>CAVRUQ010000021.1:0-15914 GCA_963724405.1 uncultured Solirubrobacterales bacterium | reverse complement strand
TAAGTGGAGGGATGGCATGACTGACTCGAACGACAGGCTCGAGCGGCGCTATCGCCGACTCTTGCGCCTCTATCCACGCAGCTACCGGGAGCAGCACGGCGACGACATGCTCGGCGCGCTCATGAACGGTGCCGGAAGTGGCAAGAGCCGCCCGGGCGTCATGGAGACCCTGGACCTGCTCCACAGTGCCCTCACCGTCCATGCCCGCTACTGGTGGCAGATGCGCACCGCCAGGGAGCGGCAAAGCCTTGTTGTGCGAAACCCGCGCTTGGAGATCGGCATACGCTTAGCGGTCGTCGCGTGGCTGACCTTCATCACCGTGATGCTCTGCATCGCCGGCTACTGGTGGATCGCTCTGGGCGTCGTCTTCTGCATCGCATTGCACCTGCTCTTCGTGAGACGCGCGGCGACGCACCAATGGCCGCCGCGCGGGTGACCGGCCACGCGCGCGTGAGCGATCAGGCACGCGCCGCTCATCGTTCAACGATCCAAACTTCCCGTCGGCGCCCTCGTCAGCACTGATCGCCGACTACCAGGGGCACTGATATTCGCGCATGCGCATCAGACCGATGGCGCACGATCGCATCTGCAACCGCGCCAACGACGCTCCCTTTGGCGACGGTCCAGTCGCCCGAACGGCGCCCGTAGCGCCAGCGAGCCAGGACGCCCCCGAACGCGCCCTTCGTCGCCGATTCGGTCGCGCCGAAGCCGCTGTCGAACGACAGCGATTTCGTGTTAGGCTCGCGCGCATGTTCAGGGGATGGCGGTGCATCTTGATCGCTTTCGCGTTACTGATGATCGGCGTCGGCGCAGCGTCCGCACTAACGACGGTCACGGTCAAGCGCTGCGGCTACGCGGCCAAAGGCTTCTATGGCAAGGACGCGATCTATCCGTGGCACATGTCATGCGCCCAGGCCCGGACAAGTCTTGCCGGCGCCATCAACCCGCACGCCAAGCACATCAACCTGACCGCGGACGGGGCCGCCACCGGCGACGCCGGGCCGGTACTCATTGACGGCCGTTGGTGGGTGTGCGGCGGTCGTATGGGGGTCTACTTCTGCGGCTATCCCTACCGCCCGGCCTACGTCTCAGGGACGGGCGGCGGAACCACTTGGAAGGGTCCCTTCACAGAAGAGTCCGCCTACAACGCGTGCTCGGTCGGGGGCACCTGCGGTCCCCGAGAAGTTGTCTATCTGCCGCACTGAGCGGCATTGCGCTGGCGACAGGTCGCCGAACGCAGGACAGTCCACGAACCTAACCGGGGGAATCCCAGCGGCTGGGCGACGCCCGGGGTCGTCTAGAGCGGAGAGCCCGGGCCGGAGCGTCGGCACGATTGCTACGGACTGAAGCCAAGCGTTCGTCCGCAGCTTTAGACCGACATCGCTTGCAGCCTTCCCGTAGCGGCGGGGGGGCGAGGTCCTCTCGAGCGATCGGTTCCCTCCCAGCTCGGGCAGACCCCGCGTCACTGCTTCGGCGACAAGAGGTACGTTCCGGACCGGCCCTGGATTTCTCCCGGAGGTGTTCAACCGCTCGCCGCGATGCGCAGCTGTTCGAGTGCGTCGCGCACGTCGGTCGCGACGTCCTCGGGCGCGCGGTTCTCGGTCGAGATACGTATGTTCACGCCATCGAGCGCAGTCATGGATTCCGCCAAGTCCCGAGCGTGCGCGATCAATGCCTGCTTACCGGGCCAAGTGTCTGGCTCGCGGTCGGCCAAACGCTCGGCAACCACATCCGCAGACGCCACGAGCAACACGACCGTGACGGAGTCGGCTGCGATCGCGTCGATCAGATCCGCGAGGTCCGCGCTCGTCTCGGTGGTGGCGGCGATCAAGAAGAGCTGTCGGCCCGCCGCGCGCTGAAGCTCCATCACCGCCCGAATCTGGGCAAGCCATGAGTCGCCTTCCAGCCAGGGCGACCCCACGCCAGTTGCTCTGATTCCAGCGCGCCGAACCCGATCCCCTCGATCTCGAGCAGCGTCGCCAGCTTCTCCAGTACCGATGTCTTCCCCGCGCCCGGTGGCCCAATCAGAAGCAACGCCGCGGTCACGGCGCAAAGTATCGAGCAATTTCGGCTGGCTGCGTGGACGTCGCGTCGTCCTGCCGCAGCGACGACTCATGCCGGTACGCACCGGCATTGGCGCGCGCCCTCGCGCACGATCGCATTCGCCCTTTTCGCGGGTTGTGCGTGGGCCACCGCTCCGGCGACGCGCCGCTCGTCGGGCAGCGTCGTACCCGGGGCCGAATCGTCGGCCGGCGACGGGACCCACCCAGTGATGGTGTGGCTGGCGCCGCGAGAGGGTGGGAGCCGGGGCTCAGTGGGTCTCGCGGAGCTTGGTCGCGAACTGTGCCGATGTGAGGATTGGGAGGTCGTTGCTCAGGACGAGGAGGTCCTGATCGCCGGTGACCAGGTAAGCGCGGTGGTCGATTGCGAGGGCCAGGAGGTAGTCGTCGTCCGGGTCTCGGGAGCCGACCGGCGGCGGCTTTGCTGGATCCTCGGCGACGGTTCCGTGGTCGCGGACCCAACTGGTGAAGGCGGCAGCTTTCTCTGGAGCGATCCGTTTGCGGAGCTTGGGATAGGCGAGCGTCCGCTTGAGTTCTGCGAGCAGCAGCTCAGAGACGACGAGCTCAAACTGGCCGTCGCGGCTAGCACGCAGGATCTCGGCCGGCGACCCTTTGGCGGATAGCACCCCTGAGATCAGGACGTTGACGTCAACGACCGCGCGCACCGGATGACCGTCGGCGAGGCCTGGTCGCGTGTTGCGCCTCGACGGCGAGCTCGGACGCTTTGGCTTCGGGCATCGTCGCGTTAGCCCACAGCTCGTCGAGAACGTCGAGCTTGAGGTCGCGGCGCAGAGATTCCTCGATCACGGAGCTGTCCGAGGCACCGGTACGTGCTGCGCGAATTTTGACCCACTTCAGAACGTCTTCGTCGATCGTGAGTGTCGTACGCACCTTGGCCATGGCCGCATCATACCATCACGATGCGCTGATGCGACGATGCGGCGGTCAATTCGTCGTCCAGAGGAGGACGTCATGGAGTCCACACCGCTGCTGGACCGCGCCGGCCGGCGCCGGTCGCCAGCGACAACGTCAAGCTTCCATCAAGGCCTCTCGCCCAGGAACAAGGGGCTGCGGTATCCCCCTGACCCGCCGACGGTCGCGGAGATCGTTGCGGTGATGCGCGCCGCGGGCGACAGCCCGGAGGGCGTGCGGTTGCGCGGGATCATCGTTGTGCTGTGGCGCGCCGGGCTACGGATCAGCGAGGCGCTCGCCCTTAGCGAGACGGACCTCGACCCAGCCCGTGGCTCGCTCGTCGTCCGCCACGGCAAGGGCGATAAGCGGCGGGAGGTCGATAAGCGGCGGGAGGTCGGAATGGACCGTTGGGCATGGACACAGCTGCAGCCGTGGCTGGAGCTTCGAACGGACCTGCCGGTCGGGCGACTGTTCTGCGTGGTGCGCGGCCCCACTCAGGGACGGCCGTGCGCATCGGCAGGTATTCGAGCGCAACTGCATCACACCGCCGGAGTAGCCGGAGTGCGGCGTCGGTTCGCGCCGCATCAACTGCGGCATGCGCACGCGGTCGAGATGTCACGCGAAGGGATCTCGCTGATTGTCATCCAGAGGCAGCTCGGGCATGCCGACCTCGCGATCACGTCGCGGTACCTGCGCGGGATCGACAGCACCGAGATCATTGCCGCAGTTCATGAGCGGCCGGCTCCGATGATCCCGGCCGACCCACGCCTGCAGCATCGCCGCTGAACGGTCCCCAGGCCGACACGCCACCACGGGCAGCCGAACGTATGTGGCCGCGCTTGCACCGCGGCCACCCGGCTTGGCAGGCGCAGAGCGCCGCAGCAGGAGCGACCGCCGCCGGCACGCGACAAGTCGCCAACGGAGTCGTGGCTCGGTGCCGATGCCGCAGACGAATGCGATCGTCAGGAAGATGCGCGCCTTCCCCTGAAGGGGTTGGGCCACCGGCCCGAGGCGCGTGATGGCCCGCCCCAGCGCGAACGCCCACCTGACATGGACCCCGACCCTACCGCCAACCCTCGAGCGTGCCCGAAGGCGCCACCCGCACAGGCGAAAGCGGTACCTTTTTCCCACACGCCAGACGTACAAGGATCGGAGGCGACCATGACCGACGAACAGACACAGGATGAGGCCGTCGAGGAGGTCGAGGACCTCGAGACACCGGTCGAGGACACCGACGCGGTAGCCGGCGGCAGCGAGAACCCCCAGGAGCGCAAGGGCGGCGGCAATCCGATCGACTTCTAGCCGTCCGTGTCATCTGTAGTTCCTGAGCAGATCGTTCCTCTGGGTCTCCTTGGAGGCCCAGAGGAATAACGACGAAGGAGGCACACCGAGCTGCCCGCCCGGCGTCACGGCTAACGATCGCTTCGCCACAAGAGCGGGCACGCCGCCACCGCGGCGGTCGTGTTCCCCAATAGACGACGGTCGGTCGCCGGCCGGCGTGGACGCTGCTGTCCTGCTCCTCCGCAAAGGAGGCGTCTCCACCGCGCCGCACGTGGGCCTACCTGCTGTTCGGCGTCTTGTTCGTCGTGTGGGCTTGGGGGTTTGCGTCGCTGACGCGTGCGATCCGTCGGGCTCGCCGGGCTGAGCTCGGCGAGCAGTAGCTGTCCGGCGGCGCGCCCCGAAAGGAGTCGGTCGGTCGGTACCTCACCTCGGCGGGCTAGGAGCGTCCTGAGCACTAGGTGAATCGAGCTGACTCTCACGGGCGAACACCCGGCGCGCGGCCAACGCTCTCCAGCGAAATCCGAGCGTGCTACCGGCCGCCGTCACGCTCCCGCTCGGGACGAGAACGAGACGTCCGATCGGCTCGCCGCAAGACCGCTGCGATGCCACCAACGCGATCGCTATGGCGAGCCGGAACGGACGATGCCAACGGCGACGCTGCAATCACCCGAATCGCACTCCCCGTCGCTTGACGGGGTCAACGCAATTCGACCGCCTGCCGGTTCAGCTCGGCCGTGCGCGGAAGAGCCTGGGCGGACTGCCCGTGCAGCTCGGCCACGAAATTGGTCCACGATTGGTCCATGGCTTTGCGGTCCCCGCTGGACCACGTCTGCGGCCAAAGTGGCCTCATTTACGGGCCATTTGTGAGGGGTGAGCGACGGGATTCGAACCCGCGACCGCCGAGACCACAACCCTCGCGATAGGGCTTTCGTCAGCTGCGAGCCCGCATTCTAGAGCCGATCTTCTGATCTCAGATTCGCTCAGCTTCGCTCAGATTGCACCCCGCTTTGCACCCCGCTCTCCAGCCTGGGTTGATTCGTTCATTCGATTAGTCGAATCATCGGCTAATCTCATTGGCAATGATCTACTCGACGCCCCCCATGGACCGCGCCTTGACGCCCCGGCTGCGCGAGCTCGACGATCTGCGCGCCCGCCTGGGCGCCGCCATCGCCGCCCCAGGACCCTGGCTCGGTCAGCTGCGCCGCCAGGTGCGAGCGAGCACGATCGAGCGCTCGGTCTCGATCGAGGGATTCACGGTGCCGCCCGACGAGGCCGCGGCGATCGTCGCCGGGGAGGAGCAGCCCGACCCCAGCGATGAGGATCAGATGGCCGTCGCCAGCTACGCGCGCGCCATGGACCACGTCGGCACGATGGCGATCGACCCTGTGTTCCGCTGGTCGGATCGCGTGATCCTCGACCTGCACTTCGACGCCTGCGCCTTCCAGCGCGGCTCCTCCCCCGGCCTGTGGCGCACCGGGCCGATCGCCGTGACGGCCCCGGAGGGTGGCTTCGCCTACGTCGGTCCGGACGCCGACGCGCTGGTCCCGATCATGGGGGAGGTCGTCGGCTGGCTGCAGGACGGCGACCTGAACGCCCACGTCGTCGTGCGCGCGGCAATGGCGCACTTGCACCTCGTCTCGGCTCACCCGTTCCGCGACGGCAACGGGCGGATCTCGCGCGTCGTGCAGTCTCTCGTGCTCGCTCGCGAAGGTCTCCTCGCGCCCGAGTTCAGCTCGATCGAGGAGTACCTCGGCCACCACACCCGCGACTACTACCGCGTGCTCCGCGAGGTCCAGGGCGGCTCCTACCAGCCGACCCGCGACGCCACGCCCTGGGTTCGCTTCTGCCTCGCCGCGCACGTGCAGCAGGCCCGCGAGCGACTGGCGCAGATCGAGGCGGCCACGCGGCGCTGGGCGCTGCTCGAGCAGGAGATCGAGGACCGCGGCTGGCCCGACCGGCTGGTCATCGCGCTCGAACAGAGCCTCTTCGGGGGCGTCGAGCGCTCCGCGTACGCGGCCGAGGCCGACGTGTCACCGGCCACCGCCACCAACGATCTGCGCCGCCTGGCCGACGCCGGACTCGTCGTCACGCGCGGACGCGCGCGGAGCACCCGTTACGTGGCCTCCCCGCCCCTGCGCGAGCGCGTCGAGGCCGGGCTGCACGCGGAACCGTCCTGATCGCAGGGTCGCCGGCGTGGTCGGCGGTCGGCGACGCGGATCGATCACGCTCCGGTCCCGCCTCGCGCCACGCGGCATCTTGGGACGCGAGTTGGCGACAAGCCGGCGCCGCCGACGACCGCCTGGGCCGAGCCTGCTTTCGGGCGAGCCGGACCATCCAGGCCCGACAACCACGGCACCACGTCCTCGCTCCCGCCACCGAACCGCGCTCGGCGCAGCTCGCATCGGGATTTCCCGAGAAAGCTGAGAACGAGCTGGACGCGGGACACGGAAAGTGGTGGTCGGGCCGAGAGACGACCGCGCTCGACGGGACCTCGGGCAGCGCCTCGCCCTCCTCAGGCGCCGCGGCTTTGTGTCCCGCTCGCGCGCGCCCATCGCACGGCTCAGATCATCCGGGCGCCGGTGCCACGGCGAAGCCCCGGGAGATCCAAGCGCGGTATGAGTCATAGAACGGCGAGAACTCGGCGGCCACTATCCGCGCCGCTCGGTGGACTTGTTCCGCGGTCGCAGTGGCGTACTGGTGGACGAGCAGGCGGCGCAGTTCACGGACTCGCTCAAGGCGACGCGCCTGTTCAGGACCGATGACGCCGATCCGCGCGAGGGCGGCTGGCCGATAACGCAACCGGGCGACATCGATGGAGCCGGGTACCTTCTCCGGCTTTCTCGGGATTCCCGGAGAAAGGCGGAGAAAGCACGGCACTGGCATCCCGGACGTCATCTGCGTTTGCTGGCGTGCCGCGGCCGTGGCTCAACGCTCAACCGCCCATCCCTTCCGAGACGGCAAGGGACGCATCTCGGGCATCGTGCAGTCGCTCGTCCTCGCACGCGAGGGCCTGCTCGCCCGCGAGTTCAGCTCGATCGAGGAATACCCCGGCTACCACACGACCGACTACTACCGCGTGCTGCGCGCGGTGCAAGGCGGCTCTTACCAGCCGACCAGCGACGCCAGGCCCTGGCTTCGCTTCTGCATCGATGCGCACCTGCAGCAGGCCCGCGGGCGACTCATCCAAGTCGAGGCCGCGACCCGCCGCTGGGCGCTGCTCGAGCAAGAAGTCGAAGCGCGCGGCTGGCCCGACCGGCTGGTCATCGCTCTCGAGCAGAGCCTATTCGGGGGTGCGGGGCCTGCCACCTACGCCGCGGAGGCCGACGCTTCGTTCCCCACGGCCACCGGCGACCTGCGCCGCCTGGCCGACGCCTGACTCGTCGTCGCGTGCGGCCGCGCGCGCAGCACCCGGTACGTCGCCTCACCGGCCCTGCGCGAGCGCGCCGACGCCGCGGTCGACGCCGAGCCATCGTAATCACGATGACCACGACCAAACGACGAAACCGATACTTCCCACACCGCCCGGTGCTCAGGAGCTCATGAGCTGGCGGGTTGGGAGCTGTTCGGCGGCCGCCGGGGACACTTCGGCGAAGCTCGTGTTCTGCCCCGCGCCTCGCCCGCGCGGCAATCCGCCGAATCGGAGCGGCTGGCATATCGGACCGCCCGCCCGCAGCCGATGTGGTGTCCATGGCACGCCGTCGTCGAGCCGCAGGCGGCGCTGTCTTCGCCGGGACGCTCGTCGTCCTCGCGCTGACGGCGGTGTGCGCGTCCGCGGCCACGCCCGATCTCGCCGTCGGGGTCCAGCAGGCGAGCGGTACCCCGTCGGACTACTTCGTGATCCAGGGCCAGCCCGGCACGATGACTGCCGCCGGCGTCCTCACGATCGAGAACCTCACCGATCAGAGCGTATCCGTGCAGCTGAGGGCCGTTGACGCTCTGACGACGAGCACATTGGGATCGGCCTACCAGGCCGCCGGCAGCGACGTCCACGGCGCCACGCACTGGCTTGCGCTCAGCGCGAGCACGTTGAGTCTCGCCCCGCACGCGCGAAGCAGCGTCGCCGTCAGCGTCGACGTGCCCGCGTCGGCGGCGCCCGGGGACTACCTCAGCGGGATCTCGGTGCTGGGCACCGACCAGTCGGCCAGGGCGACGACGGGCGGCGGCGCAGTGGTCGAGCAGCAGTACCGCTACGCCGTGGGGGTGGAGATCCGGCTACCCGGAGCGCGCCGGGGACACCTCGGCTTCAGTGGTGCTCAGGTCACGCGGCAGCCCTTTGGCATCGCGTTCTCGCTGAGCGCCCACAACGACGGCAATGTGATTCTCACCGACGTGACGGGCCAGGCCACGGTCACGCAAGGCGGGCGCGCCGTCGCCTCGCAGACGATTGCGCCCGGCACCTTCGTCTCGGGCACCGATATCGCCATGCCGGTGCGCGCGCCGGGGGAGAACCCGGCTCCCGGAACCGTCTACCGGGTGCGGGCCGAGCTGCACTACGCCGGCGGCGTGGCCTATCTCGACACCCTTGTGACGTTCGGCCACGCCGCCCCCCGGCCGAGCCCCGCGCGCCACGGCGGCGGTGCGGCCACTGGCCCGGTCACGCGCGCGCCCGGCGGCGGCACATCCGCGCCGCGAATCGTCGCGCCGCAACCGTCGCGGACGACGCTGCCGCGCGTGTCGAGGCCCGCCGCGCCCGCGCCGGCCACGCGACGCCGCGAGCACCCGAGCGCACGTCGTACGCCGGCGACGGCGCGGGCTCACGCGCACGCGCCCATCGACGCGGGGCGCCGCGCCGCGAGCCCTGGCGCGTGGCCTCGCTCGCTCGCCCGCGCGGTCGCTGCGGTCGCCAAGCGATCGGTGTTTCCCGCGCTGCTGATCGTGGTGATGGCGCTGTTCTTCCTCTTGCAAGACAGGATCGACCGTCGCGACCCCAAGCTCGCGCTCGCGCCCGTCTACGCCGATCCCCGCCTCGACTTCAGTTGACGAAGGACGTTCGTCGCGCCGGGCGACGATGACGCTCAGCCGGTGTCGCGCCGGCCGAGGGCGGGCGGCGGCGAGTCGGCGGTCGCGCCGGCCACCACCACGCGGTTGCGGCCACCGCGCTTGGCTTCGTAGAGGGCAAGGTCCGCCGCTCGCGTGAGGTCGGTCGCGGTCTGCCCGTGCTCCGGAGCGCAGGTGACGCCGACGCTCGCCGTCACCGGATGCTCGGCTGGGATGCGGGAGATCGCCACGCGCATCCGCTCGGCCGCGGCCGCGGCGGTGGGGAGGTCGGTCGCGGGCATCACGACGCAGAATTCCTCGCCCCCGAAGCGCGCCGCGATGTCCATCGAGCGGCAGCTGTCGCGCAACGTCTCGCCGACCCGACGCAGGAGGACGTCGCCGGACTGGTGGCCGTAGCCGTCGTTGTGCGACTTGAAGTGGTCGATGTCGATCATCAGGACGCTGAGCGGCGCTCCCGTCCGCAGCGCCTCGGCGCAGGCGCGTGCGAGCGCGTCGTCCAGGAGACGGCGGTTGGGCAGCCCGGTGAGCGCGTCGAGCGTGGCGAGCGCGGCCATCTCCTGCAGCAGGCGGGCCTTCTCGAGCGCCAGCGCGGTGTGCGAGGCGAACGTCTCGAGCATCGACACGACACGGCGCTCCACGCGCGAGCCGTCGCGCAGCGAGTGCTCGGCGACGAGTATCGCGACCGGACGCCCGTCGGCGGTCAGCGGGACGAGGATCAGCTGGCGGCGGGCGCCGAACGCCGCGAGGACAACGTCGGCGTCGCGCTCGCCGCTGCGTACGAGCGCTGTCTCGCCTTCGGCGAGCGCGCACGATAGCCGCGGCGCCCGCTCGGCGAGCTCGGCTTCCGGCAGCGGCCAGGCGACATCGACGCAGGCGTCGACGCCGTGAGCGGCGAGGCACGTCGCGCCGCTCGCGTCCAGATCGATGAGCATCGATCGGTCGCAGCCGAAGGCCTCGTGGACGTCAACGAGCAGCCGCTGTGCGATCTGGCGCGGCTCGTGCAGCGCCTCGAGGTGACGCGCCAGCTGCGCCAGCGCGCCGAGGTCGTAGCGGCGACGTCGGAGCTCGCGTTCGTTGACCGCCGCGAAACTGGCCGTCACGAGGGCCGCCAGCCAGAACACCGCGATCTGGGCGCAGATGAGCCGGTAGTCGCTGTCTCCGAAGCTCAGCCTTCGCCCGCCGAGGACGTGCAGCACTCCGTCCTCCTGGGCGTAGAACGCGCACAGCAGCAGGAGCGAGCTGAAGAAGGCGAGCTTGAGGCCAGTCCGGAACGAAGCCAGCAGGGAGACGGTCACCAGCTGCAACAGCAGGAGCGCCTGCAGCGGACTGCCCAGTCCGGCCGTGCCGAACGAGGCCCACGCGAGATACACCGCGTCGCACATCACGACGAGCCCGAAGATCCAGCTGGCGCGCCGGCGCGACGCTCGCCAGGCGAACTCCACGACGAGCATCGCGCCCACGTAGGCGCCGCTCACCTCGAACACGAGTGAGCCCGGAGCGCCGCGCGTCTGCGGCAGTGCCACCCAGCCCGCGAGCACGGCGGCGGCCGCGAGCAGGCGGAAGATCCGCAGCATCGCCATGCGCTCGCTCAGTGGGACGAAGTCGCCCGAGGCGTCCGTGGGTCGCAGCGCGCGGCTCATCGGCGGCAGGCTCGGTGATGTCGGGGACCGAACACAGTGTGTTCGACATCGGGTGTGCGCCGCCGACGCTTGAGCCCGGCGCTCAAGCGATCACCCCGGATTGCCGAAGCAACCGCTGCATCGACTGGCTGTAGGCCGCACCGGCCGCGCGGGAGAGGACCGCATGACAGGATCGACGACGAGCAGGCGATTGACGGCGCGCAGAGCGCTCCTCGGTGTCATCTGCGCGGTCGTCTTCCCGGGGCGTGCGCCCGCGCGCCGCCCGCGCCGCACCGGCCGCTTCGCGCTGGCCCTCACCGCCGGCCTGTGCGCCGCTCTCGGGCCCGCCGCCGCGGCCGCGAGCGCCGGCGGCGGTCCGGTCGTGATCGTGCAGCTGCATCAGGCCTCGGGCTCGACGTCGTCCTATTTCGATGTGAGTGCCCGCCCGGGGACGCTGGTGCATCCAGGCTCGATGGTGCTGGTGAACCCGAGCGCCCACGCGATCGACATCCGTCTCGATCCCGTCGCTTCGCTGACCACCGACACGCTTGGCTCGGCGTACGCGCTCACCGCCTCGGCCACCGGCTCGACGCCCTGGATCCGGCTCAGCCACCGGCGCGTGACGATCCCGCCGCGAGCGACGCGCGACGTCGCCCTCCTCGTCGCCGTGCCGCGCTCGGCCCGAGCGGGCGACTACCTCAGCGGCGTGGCCGTGGAGGCGATCGGCGCCGCCAGCACGACGCGTCCGCAGGGCGGGATGTCCATCGAGGAGATCGACCGCTACGCCATCGGGGTCGAGCTGACGCTTCCCGGCCCGCGCCGTCCCGCAATCCGATTCACGGGCGCGCGGGTCGTGCGCTACCCCTCCGAGCTGACGTTCCAACTGCTCGCTCGAAACACCGGCAACGTGATCCTCAAGGACGTCCAAGGCCGTGCCCAGGTCAGTCAGGCGGGGCGCGTCGTCGCCGAGATTCCGCTCGGCCCCGGGACGTTCGTAACCGGGACGGCGATCGCCTACCCGGTCGGCGCTCCGGGACAGGAGCCGGCCGAAGGCACGCGCTATCGCGTGCAGGCGGTGCTGCGCTACCACGGCGGCATCGCGCGTCTCGATACTTGGGTCACGTTCGGTCGCGCCGCGGCCGGCGTGCAGCAGCGCTACGCCGGTGCGCCGGCGCCGGCGCCGGCGGGCGGCGGCGGCGTCGGTACGCTCGCCTGGGCGATCCTCGCCGCGGGGGCCGCGTTGCTGCTGCTCGCGGGCATCGTGCTCTTTTTCGCGTTCCGCCGCCGGCGCCCGTTGCACGGGCGCACGGCCCGCGCGCATGTGGAGCGGCTGCTCGCGGCGGCCAGCGATGCCCAGCCCGTGAGCCTCATGTGGATCGAGGCCGATCCGGCCGGACCCGGCGGACGCCGGCGCGCCTACCGCGTCGTTGCGCAGCGCATGCGCGCCTCCGACCGGCTGTGTGACCTTCGTACGGACGGTGTCGTGCTCGTCCTCCCGGCCACGGCCGCCGCGACCGCCGCGGGCCTGGCCCTGGACCTCAGCTCGCACCTCGCGCGTGAGGGCCTCGTGCTCGCGCGCGGCGTGCCGCCCGTCGCCACGGCGACGACGCCGTCGGGCATCGCCGAGATGCTCGCCGCGCGTGTGGCACCTCTGCCCGCGGTCCTCGCGTAGTCGAACCACCGCGCCGCCCGTCGAGCTCGCCGCGCGCACCTCAAGTACTGCCTGCTGGCGACCGACGTTAATGCTGCGTCAGCGCCGGCCAAGAGCCAAAGTGAAGCGCACACGGAGCGCGAAAACGCACAAACAACGCCTCACGGACGAGGCGACGGCTCATGAGGTTTCACGGATGATACGTATCAGAGGGCTTTCGGTAATGGCGAGCTTCGCGCTCGCGGCGACATGCTCGCTCGCGCTCGCGGCGAACGCGATAGCGCAGACGCAGAACGACACCACGGATTTCAGCGTGATCGCGGGCTCATTGTCGTTCGCGACGGTGCCCGCGATGCCCGCGCTCGGCGCGATAACACTGAACGGCGCGGCGCAGACGACGAACGCGACCATGACGAACTTCGGCGTGGATGACGGGACGGGCAGCGGTTCCGGCTGGAACGTCACGGTTCAGGGCCACACCGGCGGCGGCTTGAGCCCCGTGTTCGCCCAGTACTGCCCCAACGCAACGTGCGGCACGGATCCCGGTCCCGGCTACGTGGCCAGTGGCGCGACGCTACCAGCGAATTCACTCACCCTCACCTCGACCGGCGCGAGCTTCGCCCCCGGCAGCGGAAGCTCGGGTACCGCACCGACGCTGCAGTGCGGCAGCGGCTGCGCCGTCGACACCGCCGCGCCGGTGAAGGTCGCCTCGGCGGCGACCAGCGCGGGCATGGGAACGTGGAACAGCCAGAGCTGGTCGGGGACGTCACTTGCGCTGTCGACTCCCTCCACCCTGAAGGTACTGCAGACCAACGAGGTCTACCGCGTCGACCTCGTATGGTCGCTCACCAGCGGGCCGTAGCGAGCAGTGCCAGCGGCGCGCCGCCGCGCGACATGCAAGGTGGAACGCCGGTAGGAATGGCAGGCCGCTGAGCGATCACGACGCCTGCCGCGCTCAACCTCGGCCGGCGCCCAGTCGATAAGGCGTAGCAGCGGGTATTGCTCGCCCGAACTCCCCACGCTCGATGCGAATCCTCTCTCCGTCTGCGGCGCCGTCCGCCGCATCACTGGTTGCGTCGGGCACCACCGCCGCGCCGGTGCCGTGCATCGGCGACGACCCGCGCAGCATGTGGCGGGGACGCTCTGGCGAGCTGCGGCCGGCCGTGGCCTCGGGCCGGTCGCGGACCCGGTTGGCGGCCGGCATCGCCGCCGTGCTCGCCTGCGGCACCCTCGGCCTGCCGGCCCCGGCCCACGCCACCGCGACCTCGTACGAGCGGGGAGTGAGCTCGGTCAACACGGGCGCCACCACCGCCACATCGCTCAATCTGGCCGCGCCGGCGACCCTGATGGTCGGGGACCTGATGGTGCTCGAGATCGACGCGACCGGCGCCACGGCCATCGCCACGCCGACGGGCTGGACCAGCCTCGGTGCGACGACCTCGAACATCGGCTACTACCAGGTGGCGTACAAGATCGCCGTCGCCGGCGACCTCGGCACCACGTACGCGCTCGGCCTGGGAGCCACGCCCCGCCAGGCGGCGGCGCGGATCGTCGCCTTCCTCGGTGTGAACACGGCCAGCCCGATCGAGGCGAGCGCCTTCGGGACCGGCACGAGCACCACGGCCAGCTTCACGGCGATCACCACCACGGTGGCGAACTCGCTCGTCATCACCGGCACAGCGGCTTCGTTGGCCGCCTCGCTGCCGAGCATCACGCCGCTGTCCGGCACGCACGATCTGCTCACCGACGACGACACCGCGTCAACCTGGCTGGCCACCGACGAGTCCTACTACAACAAGTCCGGCGCCGCGTCCACCGGCACCACATCGTCGACGATCGCGCCCAGCTCGAACTGGCGAACCTCGAACATCGCGATACAGCCGGCGGCAAGCGGCGCGTTGCAGTTCGGCAGCGTGCCGGCCCTCCCGGCCTCGCTGCCGTCGCTGACGTTGAACGGCCAGGCTCAGACGCTGACCACGGCCATGACGAACTTCGACGTCGACGACACCACCGGATCGTGGAGCGGCTGGAACGTCACCGTGCAGGGCGCGACCGGGGGCGGACTGAGCCCGGTGTTCGCGCAGTACTGCCCCAATGCGACCTGTGGCACCGACGCCGGTCCCGGCTACGTGGCGGGCGGCCGCACGCTACCGGCCGGCTCACTCACGCTCAGCAGCACCGGTGCCAGCTGGGTTGGCCACAGCGGCGCCGGCGGCGCACCCACGTTCAGCTGCGCGAGCGGCTGCGCGCTGGACTCCGCGACGCCGACCACGATCGCCACGGCGGCAGCCGTGGCCGGGATCGGGGGCTGGGAGACGCAGTCGTTCGGCGCGTCCAGCCTCTCGCTGGCCACTCCGACGACCATCCGAACCCTGCAGACCAACGAGGTGTACGAGGTCAACCTCGTGTGGACGCTGTCGAGCGGGCCGTAGCTGAGCGGATACGACGATGCCGGCCCGCGCGATAGGGCGCGGGCCGGCCGGGTGTGCTGCCTCCGGCTGGGTCGGCCGGTGCTCAGCCGTCGATGAGCCAGCCGAGGTGCCAGTCGCCGTCGTGCCCGCAAACGAGGATGCCGACGCGCGTGCCCTCGGGCACCGTCGTCATCTTGCCTCCACGAACCACCCGCGACCGATCCGATCCGCGGAAAGGCACCCCAGGCCGACCAGCAAGCACTTGACTTTCGTCCGTCGTCCGGAGGGCCGCACCCAAGGCGCTGTCATCGGCCCGACCCAGCGGCGCCGGAGCTGACCGCCACCCGGCACCCCTCAATGCTCCCCCTCGGAGTCCGAGCGGCCGAGAGCCGCCTAGGCGCCGCGGCCGATATTGCCGCCGGTGAACCGAGCGGCCACCCGCCCCCGGAGGCTAGGGCCGACCGAAGTCGGCCATCGAGGCACAGAATTTCTAGAGATTGCACCCCGCTTGCACCCCGCCCCGGCTGCGGGCGATGCGTCCTGGAAACCGAAACCCCCCGATTTCCAGCCCGTTCCAAATAAAGGGTGAGCGACGGGATTCGAACCCGCGACCGCCGAGACCACAACCCTCCCAATAGGGGTCTCGTCAGCTGCGATCCCGCATTCCAGAGCCGATCTCGTGATCGCAGATTCGCTCAGATTCGCTCAAATTGCACCCCGCTTTGCACCCCGCCTCCTCGGCCCCGTCCCCATGGCTGACCGTCGGAACGCAGCCGGCGCGCTCCGAGCGTCACCTCGTGACCATCGGAAGCGGCGGCGCGCCAGCTGATCTGCGGACCTGGCTCCGCGCAAATGGGAACCACGCGCCCGCGTGCGGGCAGGCACGTCCGAACATCAGAGGAGGTCTCGACGACCAGGCGATCGCAAGGGTGGCGGAGCAGTCGTCCAGCGCCAGCGCCTTGGGGCGATCCAGACGTCGCCG
>CAVRUQ010000020.1:0-24097 GCA_963724405.1 uncultured Solirubrobacterales bacterium | reverse complement strand
CTAGGACGCGGAGACGCCTCGGACGCTCACACCGGGGTCGCGGCGTGCGGGCACGGTCGATCGGCTGAACGCATCGCTGCTACTACGGCGAGGGTCAGCCTCCCGCGGTCGCGGGCCGACGCCATCGCGGCCGAGCACCTCCTGCACCGGCGCCGGCCGCCGATCGAGCGCCCGCGCCTGGTCGACCTGTACTCGGCGAGCAGCTCGAGCGTCGCCTCGTCCTCGACGCCTCCGGTGACGGCGACCTTCCCGAACCCTGCGCGAGGTTGACGATCGCCTTGACGACGAAGTGGTTTTGCTGCTGTCACGCAGGTGATGGACGATTTGATATCGACCTCGATGTATCGCGCTGGCACGCGCTCGAGGGAGGTGACCCGCTGGAGCCGGTCCTGAAGTCGTCGAGCGCGATCTCGCACCCGGTGCTCGGCGCAGCAGGTCCGACGGATGCCTCGGCCACGGTGGGCTCGGCCGCCAGGGCCGCTTCCGGCGATCTTGTAGACGACGCGCCCGGGATCGGCACCCGACGCGGTCAGCAGCGCGAGGATCCTGGCGATCAGCTCGGTCGCCTGAGTGAATCGCTGGAGAGATTGAAGCTGACCGGCCTGCCGCGAACCGCGTGGTCCGCGGCCTGCCCGACGGACCCAGATATCGATCCCGCCGATGAGGCCGAAGCGCTTGGCGGCGGGCAGGACGTGTTCGGGGCGATGATCGCCCCGTGACGGTCGAGCATCCGCAGCAGCAGTTCGTGGCTGACGACCTCGCGCGTGCGCACTCGATGATCGGCTGGGCGTACAGCGCGAAGCGCTCCTCGTCGAGCGCGTCACGGATGCGCCCGACCCAGCTGAGGGCCTCGAGCTCCTGCTGGCGGCGGCGATCGTCCTCCTTGCGCGCGCTGATGTCGGAGAAGACGATGACTGAACCATGGGTCCCTCCATCGACGATCGGGGAGCCGCTGTAGGCGACCGGCAGCAGCTCGCCGGTCTTGCGCGCGAACACGTCGTCCTCGACCGAGATCGAGTCGGGCCGAACGCCCACCATCCGCAGCGGGCATTTCGCGTCCTCGCAGTGGCGGTGAACGACGTCGTGCATCGAGTGCCCGCGCAGCTCGTTCACGCTCCAGCCGAGCATCCGCTCGGCGGCCCGGTTCACGTCGGTCACCGCACCCCGCCCGTCGATCGCGAACATGCCCTCGGCCATGCTGTCCGTCAGCGCCTCGACGAAGCGCTCGCTCGACTTCAGCGCGAGCTCATGCTGTTGCGCCCGCAGGGCGAGCGACATGTCCGCCGCCAGCTGCTCGAGCAGACCGGTCTCGCGGTGGGTGAACCAGTCCGTTGCCGGGGCGTACACCGAGAAGACGCCGACGAGCTCGTCGTTCACGAGCAGCGGAAATGCGCCCGAGGCCGCGAAACCGAACCGAAGCGCTCGCTCGCGCCACGGCTTCATCGACGGATCGGCGGCGATGTCGTTGCAGATCGCGGCCTCGTGGATGCGCATCGCCGTGCCCGTCGGGCCGCGCGAGTTTGGCTCGTCCGCCGCTGCCGATACCCGCACGCCATCGAGGTAGGCATCGGCGCCGCTCGAGGCGACGGGCGTCACCCGCCCGCTCTCGGGATCGACAAGGCCGACCCACGCCAGCTCGAAGCCGCCGGCATTGACGGCCGCCGCGCACACCCGCTCGAACAGATCCTCGGCGGTGGCGGCTCCGACGATCGCGCTGCTCGCAGCGCTCACCAGGGCGTAGACGCGCACGAGTCGTGCCTGTAGCCGTTCGCGCTCGGCCTCGTGGCGCCGACGCTCGGTGACGTCGTGACCGGAAACGGCGCACCCGTCGCCCACCTTGACGGCCCGAACGTCGAAGGCGAGGTCAACGTCGCGGCCCGCCACCGATTCGCGGTAGGTCACGTCCTCGCGATGCATCGGCTCCCCGGTCTCGGCGACCCGGCGGTACGCGTCGAACAGGCCCGACTCGCGGTGCGCCGGGAACAGCTCCAGCAGCCGCCGCCCCAACAGGGCGTCGCTCTCCATTCCCACGGCGCGGCAGAAAGCGGTGTTGGCGAAGTCGTAGCGGAAGTCGACGATCCGGCCCCCGTCGTCGCGAATCGCGCTGGCCATCGCGCAGGCGTCCGGCAACCCCTCGAGCGCAGCCCGGAAGTATGTCTCCGTGCCGACGAGCGCTGCGGTCTCGCCGGCCGCTTCCTCCTCTGACTGAGCCGTCATTTCCTCCCCGCGATCGAAGCAGCTCGGCCGACGATTGGGCCGACCTGAATGCTCTGCATCCACGCGGGTGGCGCCATCCGTCGCCCCTCCGCACCCGAACCAGTAGTTTCCCGCGGGCGAACCGGCCTGGCCGAATCCGCGTGCGCCGCGCGCCGGCGACGGCCGCCTTGGCCTACGAGCCGAGGAGGTCGCGACGCTCGAACACGCCGATCGCGGCCAGCGCGCTCACCGCGCCGATCGCGAGCATCACGGCCGCGGCTCCGGCGCGAAACGGCTGCGCCGGCACGAGTCCGACGTGCGCGAACGGCGTCAGGTCGACGAGCCACTTCGGCGCGCCGAACAGCGCGCCCGTCAAGTACCACAGGAACGCGACCGACACGAGCCCGTACGCGATCCCGCCGCTCGCGCGGGGCACGATCGCGTAGGCGAGCGCCGCGACCCCGAGGAACAGCAGCGCGACGGGGAGGCAGTTTGCGCCGGCCTCCAGCATTCGGGGCAAGGACACACCGACGCCCTGCGCGGCGGCGCCCGCCCAGGTGAGCAGGCCCGTGGCCAATGAGATCACGGCGGCTGCGGCGACGGCGAGCAGCAGGCGTCCGCCGAGCCAGCGGCGGCGGCTGACCGGCTGGGCGAGCAGCGTCTCGAGCAGCTCCTCGGCCTCCTGCTGCCGGGCGGCACCGATCTGTGCGCACGCGAACAGGCTCAGGACGAAGATGAAGAAGATGAACACGAAGCCGAGGTATCCGCTCGGGGTCAGGATGTTGCCGGAGCCGAGCTTCGCGAGCTCGCGTTGCAGGTTCGTCGAGATCCCGGCCGACGACACGCTCGAGGAGACGATGCCCAGGATGAGCGCGAACGTGCCGACGCTCGCGAACCAGACGATCAGGGTCCCCCGTTCGGAGCGCAGCGCCTGCGCGGTGGGCGAGGAGAGCAGGCGCAGGTCCGGATCGCGGCTGTCGCGCGCGGGGAGCACACCGGTGCCGATGTCGCGCACGGCCTGCATCCGCGCCGCGGCGACGAGCAGCAGGACGGTCGCCCCCGCTCCGAGCAGGAGCACGGCCGGGTGCGGTCCGGTGAACGGCCGGAGCTCCTCGGCCCATCCGAGCGGCGTCGTCCAGCGCACCCAGGCGGCCCCGCTCGCGGTGTCGGCAACCACCCGCAGCAGCAGGAACAGGCCGACGATCGCGCTGCCGAGCTCGAGCGCCATGCGGCGCGTCGGCGCGACCTGGCTGACGACGGCGCCCACGCCGACGCAGACGGGCACGACCGAGACGGTCGCGAGCGCCAGGTAGGCCGACCCGCCCGTCGCGAGGCCGCCGGCCACGAAGCCGAGGAACTCCGCCAGCCACAGGATCGCGATTCCGGCCGCGATCGCGGCCATGGCCGCGAGGTACGCCTTGCGCCGCCCGACGACACCGGCGAGCACGAGCTCCATGCGGCCCGTGTCCTCCTCGCCGCGCAGCGCGCGAACCGCGGCCAGGATCCCGAAGGCCGCCGCCGCGATCGCGAGGGTCCCGCCGACACGCCAGGCGGTGTAGCCGCTCACGGTGGCGGGGTCGTAGGGGTAGCCGTAGAACAGGCGCAGCGCGTCGTTGTTGGCGAAGCTGTGCGCGAAGGCGAGGCGGTCGGCGGCCGTCGGGTACGTGTGCCGGAAGCCGACCGGCTGGATGTAGGCGTACAGCGCGAACACGTACGCGAACGTGATCGTGCGCGTGCGGGCGTCGCGGAATGTTCGCCGCGCGAGCGCGCGCGCGGCGCCGGGAGCCGGGCGGTCGCCGGAGCGGGGCGCGCTGCGCGCCGGCGCCGCGGCGCTAGCCGCCGGCATGGCCGTCGGAGCCGTCGTAGTGGTGCAGGAAGATCTCCTCCAGCGACGGCTCGCGGCTCGTGAGCGCCGCGACGGGGTGCTCGGCGAGCGCCGCGATGAGCGGGCCGATGGGCCCGGAGACCTCGAAGCGCAGCGCGTTCGGTCCGGCGCTCTGCACCTGCACCCCCGGCAGCGGCGCAAGCTCCGGCGCCGGGCCGGCGAACGTCACCTCGACCGTCTGTGCGCCGAGGTGTCGCAGCTGCTCGAGCGTGCCCTCGTCGACGAGCCGTCCCTGGCGCAGGATGCCGACCCGATCGCAGAGCGCCTCGACCTCGCTGAGGATGTGCGAGGAGAGGAACACGGCCTGTCCGCGCTGCCTGGCCTCCCGCACGCAGTCGCGGAAGGCCACCTCCATGAGCGGGTCGAGTCCGCTCGTCGGCTCGTCGAGCAGCAGGAGCTCGGCCCGGGTGGCGAGCGCGGCGATGAGCTGCACCTTCTGGCGGTTGCCCTTCGACAGCGCCCGGATCTTCTTGCGCGTGTCGAGCTGGAAGCGATCGACGAGCGCGTCGCGATACGCGACGTCGGTGCCGCCATGCAGGCGGGCGAGGAACTCGAACGTCTCGGCGCTCGTCAGCGACGGCCACAGGAACGGCTCGCCGGCGACGTAGGCCACCCGGCGGTGAGCGATGACCGGTTCGGCCCAGGCGTCGATCCCGAACAGCTCGGCGCGCCCGCTGCTCGGTCGGTGCAGCCCGAGCAGCAGCCGGATCGTGGTGGTCTTGCCCGCTCCGTTGGGCCCGAGGCAGCCGTACACCTCGCCCGCGCTGACGGTCAGCTCGAGCTCATCGAGCGCGAGCGTGTCGCCGTAGCGCTTCGACAGATGGTGGGTGCGGATCGCGTCGGTCGCCATCACGCGGCGAACGCCGGCCAGAGCGTGTCGACGACGTGCTCGCTCCAGCCCTTCGGGGGGCGCCCCTCCGCGAGGTTGCGCAGCATGAAGCTCCCGATCAGGGCGTTGAAGGCGACGGTCGTGTCGAGGTCCTGGCGCACCTCGCCGCGGGCCTTGCCGCGCTCGAGCGCGCCGGCGATCTCGTCGCGGCGAGGGCCGAGCATGCCGGCCCGGAACAGCTGCAGCAGCTCCGGATGCTTGCGCTGCTCGACGAGCATGGTGCCCGCGAGCCCGACCGCGAAGCGCCGGCGCGCGAACTCGAGGTGGGCGACGAGATCGTCGCGCGCGTTTCCCGTGTCGATCGGCTCCGCCTGCGATGCCTTGTGCGCGATCACCGCTCCGACGAGCTCGGACTTGTCCCGGTAGCGCCGGTAGATCGCCGGGCGTCCGACGTGGGCGGCGTCGGCGACGCGGGCGATCGACAGCCGGGCGTAGCCGTCCTCGATGAGCATGCGCCACGTCGTGTCGAGGATCGCGGCGTCGACGTTCTCGTCGAGCGGCCGTCCGGCGGCGCGGGCCGCGACGGCGGTGGCCTCGTCATCTGCGTGTGTCGGTCGGGGCATCGGGTGCAGTCTCGCAAACGCTCCTGCGTCGCGGCGACCGCGCTCGGGCCCGGAATCCGCCGCCGGCCTCGGCGCGACGGGCGACCGAATAAATTACGTTGCAGCATCGTTCCGTTACGCTATGGTATCGCCACGTAACGCACACCGCCACACGGCCCGGAAGAAGGTGACTCCGACGATGAGCTTCCCCGAACACTCCCAGGCAGTGCCGCCCGTACCGAATGGCAGGCCCGCGCGGCGTCCGGCGATCGCGCTCGCGCCGACGCACGCCGCCCCGGCGGTGGAGGTCGCCGGGCTCCGCAAGACGTATCCGGGCTGCGTCGAGGCCGTGAAGGGCATCGACTTCATCGTCGCCCCCGGCGAGGTGTTCGGCCTGCTCGGCCCGAACGGCGCCGGCAAGTCGACCACCGTCGGGATGCTGACGACGACGATCGCGCCGAGTGGCGGGAGCGCCCGCCTGGCCGGCCACGACGTCGCGGCCGAGCCCCTCGCCGCCCGGCGGGTGAGCAGCGTCGTGTTCCAGGAGGCCGTCGTCGACCGCTCGCTGACCGGCCGGGCCAATCTGGAGCTGCACGCACGGCTGTGGGGCGTCCCCGCCGTCCAGGCGCGGCGCCGAACGGACGAGCTGGTCGACGCGCTCGGGCTCGCGGAGCTCATCGAGCGGCGCGTCGCGACCTACAGCGGCGGCGAGCGCCGGCGCCTGGAGATCGCCCGCGCGCTCTGTTCGCAGCCGCAGGTGCTGTTCCTGGATGAGCCGACCGTCGGCCTGGACCCGCGCATCCGCCACGAGCTGCTCGACGTGATCGCCGGACTACGCGCCCGCGAGGACCTGACCATCCTCGTGACCACGCACTACCTCGACGAGGCCGCGCGCCTGTGCGACCGCGTCGCGATCGTCCATCACGGCGAGATCGTGGCGCTCGACAGCCCGGGCGCGCTGCTCGCCGGGCTCGGCCGCGAGATCCTCGAGTTCCGCGTGCAGAGGGATCCCGAGGCCGCGCTGCGCTCGCTGCGCGAGCGCGGCATCGCCGGCGAGGACGCGTTCGCGATCGGCTCTCGCATCACCGTGCCGCTGCACGCGCACGCCGCGAGCGAGGCGGTCGGGGCGATCGACGCCGACCTGCGCGCCGCGGAGATCGCCACCCGTGTCCCGACCCTCGACGACGTCTACCTGCAGCTCACCGGCAGTCGCATCGGCGACGCCTGACCCGCGAGAAAGGAGCCATCCCATGGCCACCGCAGTCGCAGAACCCGCAGCCCTGACGCTGCGACCCTCACGCCCGCGCGCGGCGAACGCGCTGGCGACGCTCGCCCGGCGGCGCGCGTCGCTGACGTCGCGCACGCCGCGCCAGGTCGCCGTGCCGCTGCTCGGACCAGCGTTGCTCGCGCTCGTCGCGGCTCCCGCGCTGAAGGTCGCCACCGGCGGCCTGCGCTCGCACATCGACTACACCGCCTACGTCGGGATCGGCACCGTCGCGCTCGTCATCCCGCTCAGCTGCGTGTTCGCCGGGCTGAGCGTGCTCGTCGATCGCGAGAGCGGCGCGCAGCGCGAGCTGCTGGCGGCGCCCGTCCCGCGCGCGTATCTCGTGCTCGGCAACCTCGTCGTCGCCACGGTGCTGGCGACGCTGCAGGTGGTCGTGCTGGTGTCGCTGTCGGCGCTGCGCGGGGCGCACTTCGACATCACCGCCGCCGGCGTGGGCTGGTTCGTCGGCGGCGCCCTCCTGTTCACGGTCTTCATGTACGGGGTGTCCGAGACCCTCGCGAGCCGCGTGAGCAAGCCCGAGGACTACGTCGGCGCCGTGCCGGCCGTTGCGATCCTGCCCTTCTTCTTCGCGGGCGCGCTGTTCCCGATCTCGGCCATGCCCGGTGCGCTGACCGACGTCGCGAAGGTGCTGCCGCTCACGCATGCCCTTGCCCTGATGCGCTACGGCTTCGTCGACCATCGCGCGACGGGCCTGCACGACATCTGGGGCATGAGCAACGCGACCACGGAGGCGTGGCTGAGCCTCGCCGTCGTCGCGCTGTTCGCCGTGGCGCTGACCGCCGTCTCGATCCGGGCCTTCTCGCGCTCGGCGGTGAGCTGAGCCGCGCTCGCCCGCGCATCGGCCGCCGTGCGCTCAAGCCCGGCGTGCGGCGGCCGAAGCAAGGGCTGACGTGTCCTGGAGCCCTCCAAGCGCCCCACCCCTGGCCGCGGCGACGCCGAGCCGGCGCGCCCCGACCGTCTCCGCGGAGCGCCTCGCGCTCGCGCTGCTGGCCGCCACGCTCGGCGGGATCTACCTCGTCGGCGCGGCCCTGGCCACGAGCCCCGGCCTGGTCGCGTTACAGGCCGTCGCCGGGATCGCCGAGCTGACGTGGGCCGCCGCCAGCCTGCTCGTCGCTCCGCGGCGCGCGCTGCTGCTGTCGGGCGCCGCCGTGCAGCTCGGCCTCGTCGTGCTGTGGGGATGGTCGCGCACCCTCGGCCTCGACGGACCGCCGCTGCCGGTCGGCGCGATCGACGGCATCTGCGCCGTGGACGCGATCGTGATGGCCGCCTGCGTCCTGCGCGCCTCGACGGCCGGCCGCGCGGCCCCTCCGACCTCGATGCTGCGCTGCCAGCTCGCGGCCATGCTGGCGGGCATGACGCTCTTCACGCTCGGCGCCGCGCACGCACACGCCGGCGGCCCGCACGGGGGTTTCTTCGGAGGCGCGCCGGGCGGGCACTTCCTCTGCCGTCCCCTGTAGACGCGCGGTCCACGGACGCGCCCGGCGGCTCAAGCCGGCCCCCACGATGCCGACTACGCGGGGAGGTGGCGCGTGGGGCTCGATCGCCAGACCGCCGGCCGCCGACACCACATGGACAACTCGATCAGCATCAGCGACAGCCGCGCCGAGGAGATGCTGCTCGCCGAGCGCAAGCGCGCCGACCGCGTGTTGTCGGCCCTCATCGCCCTGCATCTGCCGTTCGCGCTCCTGCTGGCCCAGGTGTACGGCGAGTGGACCCTCGCGATCGTGGGTGGCGTGGTGATCTCGCTCGTGACCGTGATCGTCTGCCAGCTGTACGCGGGCACGCTGCTGAGCCGGATGGTCGTCGCCGCCGCGTTCATGTCCTACTCGGCGCTGCTCATCCAGGAGTCGCACGGCAAGCTCGAGCTCCACTTCCACGTCTTCGCCGCGCTCGCCTTCCTGCTGCTGTACCGCGACTGGCGCCCGATCGTGTTCGCCGCCGCCCTCATCGCCGTGCAGCACCTCGGCTTCGAGCTGCTTCAGGCGGACCACACCGGTTTCTACGTCTTCCCGACGGCGTCGACGGGCCTGAGCGGGATCGGCGAGGTCCTGCTGCACGCGGCCTTCGTCGTCTTCGAGGCCGCCGTGCTCGTCTACATCGCCGATGCGCTGGAGCACGAGACGCGCCAGACCGCGGAGCTGCTCTCCGGCCAGGAGGAGCAGCACGCCCTCATCAGCACGCTGGCCGAGGGGCTGCGCCGGCGCGACCTGACCGTCGACGAACAGGTGGGCGAGGCCCAGGACGTCGCGATCAGCGCGCTGCGCGAGGGCATCCATAACGTGGCCGATCTCGTGGTGGCGATCCAGCGCACGACGACGACCGTCGCGGAGGCGTCGGCCGAGATGGTCGCCACCTCCGCCGAGGCCGGCGAGGCGACGAGCGAGGTCGCCATCTCGATGCGCGACGTCGCCGAAGGGGCCGAGCGCCAGGTGCGCTCCGTCGCGGCGGCGCGCGAGTTCGCCCACGAGGTCACCGAGGCCGCCGAATCGAGCGCGAGGAGCACGCGCGGAACGGCGGACGCGGCCGAGCGCGCCCGTGTGGCCGCTGAGAGCGGCATCGCCGCGGCCGGCGAGGCGACCGCGGCCGTGCAGGCGATCCGCGAGACCTCCGGCGAGGCGACGGCGGCGATCGCCGGGCTGGCCGAGAAGTCCGAGCAGATCGGCGTGATCGTCGAGACGATCACCGGAATCGCCGCGCAGACGAACCTGCTCGCGCTCAACGCGGCGATCGAGGCGGCCCGCGCCGGCGACGTCGGCCGCGGCTTCGCCGTCGTGGCCGATGAGGTCCGCAAGCTCGCCGAGGAGTCCCAGCAGGCCGCCTCGACGATCTCCGGGATCGTCGCGCGGATCCAGGCCGAGACCCGGCACGCCGTCTCGGTCGTCCAGGAGGGCGCGCGCCGCACGGGTCAGTCCGCGGCGACCGTCGATCACGCCCGCGAGGCGTTCGAGCACATCGACGCGTCGGTCGCCGAGATGACCGAGCGGGTGGGTGAGATCGCCGACGCGACCGACCGGATCGCCGACAGCGCGCGGCGCATGCAGGCCGAGATGGACGCCGTGGCGAGCGTCGCCGAGCAGTCCTCCAGCGCCACCGACCAGGTGTCGGCGTCCACCCAGCGCAGCGCGGCGTCAACGCAGCAGATCACGGCGTCGGCCGAGCAGCTGGAGCGCTCCGCGCGCGAGCTGGAGACGCTGATCGGCACCTTCCGCGTGCGCGTCGCCGGTGAGTGACTTCGACCTCGACCCGCCCGGGCGCGGATCGTTGCACGCGCCGTCCCCGCCCTCCGAGGCGCCGGCGCCCGACCGGCCAACCCCGAAGGCGCGCGGGCGATGGTTAGGCTTGCCTGACGTGCGAGCGTCGCTGGAACGATTCATGCCCCGTCCGCTGGCCACCCTCGCCGAGCTGCTCGTGATCGGCGCGGTCGCCCTTGCGCTGGCCGAGGGGGTGCAGGCCGCGGTGCTGAAGCCGTTCAAGATCCCGAGTGGCTCGATGGAGCCGACGCTGGCGATCGGCCAGCGGGTGCTCGTCAACCGCGTCGTCTACCGCCTGCATCCGCCGGGCCGCGACGACATCATCGTCTTCCACCCGCCGACGTCACTCGAGTGCTCCGCCGCCTTCGCGCCCGGTCAGCCCTGCCCGCGGGGCAACGGGCACGAGTCCTCGACGTACTTCATCAAGCGCGTCGTCGGTCTCCCGGGCGAGAGCGTGGCGGTGCTCGACGGGCACCCCGTCATCAACGGCCACGAGATCAGCAACGAGCCGTTCATCCTGCCCTGCGCCGGCGAGCCGGCCTGCAACATGCCGACTCCGATCGTCGTGCCGCGCGGGGACGTGTTCGTGATGGGCGACAACCGGGGTGACTCCGACGACAGTCGCTTCTGGGGCCCGGTCCCGGACTCCTGGGTCATCGGCGAGGCGTTCTTCACCTACTGGCCGCTGAACCGCATCGGCGTCCCGTGAGCGACCGCGCCGGCGCTCAGGCGTCGAGCTGCTGCGCCTGCAGGTAGGCGTACAGCCCCCGGCGGCGCAACAGCTCCTCGTTCGTTCCGTGCTCGACCAGGCGGCCGCCCTCGAGCACGCAGATGATGTCCGCGTCCCGGATCGTCGACAGGCGATGGGCGATCACGAACGCCGTGCGTCCCTCCAGCAGCCGGTCCATGTTCTGCTTGACCGCGCGCTCGGCCTCCGTGTCGAGCGCGCTCGTCGCCTCGTCGAAGATGAGCACCGGCGGCTGGTGGTAGAGGGCCCGCGCGATCGAGACCCGCTGGGCCTGGCCCCCGGACAGGCGCATGCCCGAGTCGCCGATGCGCGTCTTGTAGGCGAGCGGCAGGCGTTCGATGAACTCGGCGGCGTTCGCGACCTCGGCCGCCCAGCGGATCTTGTCCGAATCGGGATCCTGCTCGCCGAAGGCGATGTTCGCCTCGATCGTGTCGTCGAACAGGTACGGCTGCTGCAGCACGAAGCCGATCCGCCGCCGCAGATCGCTGAAGCGCAGCGAGGTGAGGTCGAATCCGTCGTACTCGATCGACCCCTCGGTGGGGACGAGCAGGCCGGCAAGCAGCTTCACGAGCGTCGACTTGCCCGAGCCCGACCGGCCCACGAGGGCGACCGTCGTGCCCGCCGGTACGTCGAGGCTGATGTCGCGCAGGATCGGGCGGTCGGGCGCGGTCGGATAGGCGAAGCCGACGCGGCGCAGGCGGATGTGTCCCTCCAGCGTCGGCACCGGCCGCAGGGCCGAGTGGTCGTGGCCCTGCTCGGGCTCCTGCTCGAAGACGTCCTGCAGCCGTCCGAGCAGGACGGTCACGAGCTGCAGGCGGTCCCAGAGGCCGAGCAGCAGCGTGATCGGCCCGTTGGCGAGCAGCACGAGGCCGGTGAAGGCCACGAGCTGGCCGGTGCTCAGGTTTCCGTTGAGCACCTCGAGCGCGCCGACGAACAGGAACAGCGCGTACACCGAGAACGTCACCACCGAGACGAGCCCCTCGTAGACCATGGCCACGACGTCGGCGCGGTAGAGCTTGTCGCGCAGCTCGCCGAACTCGTGCGCCATGCGGTGGCGCAGGCCGTCCTCGGCGCCCATCGCCTTGACGGTCTCGATCCCGCGGATGGCGTCGATCTGGCGTGACTGGTAGCGCCCCGAGCCCTCCTCGACCGAGTCGAATACGGGGCGCAGTCGCTTCTCGGAGTAGCGCATCAGGCCGGCGTACAGCGGCGCGCAGGCACAGAACAACAGCGCGAGCGACCACGAGTAGTGGAACATGATCGCGAGCGCCACGATGAGCTGGGTCACGGCCGTGAGCGAGGCGACGCCCTGCTGGATGAGCACGGCGCGGACCTGGCGCATGCCGCTGATGCGCCGCTCGATGTCGCCCGTCCGCCGGGCCTCGAAGTAGCGCATCGGCAGGCGCAGCAGGCGGGCCGACAGGAAGTCGAGCGTGTCGACGTCGAGCTGGGAGGCTGTGCGGGCGAGCACGAGCCGCTCTGCGACCGTTATCCCGACCGCGAGCCCCACGACGACGACCATCGCCCCGGCGAGCACGTACAGGAGCGTCTGGCGGTGATGCCCGATGACCTGGTCGATGATCACCTGGGAGAAGATCGGCAGGGTCATCTCGAGCGCCGCGGCGAACAGCGCGAGCACGACGGCGACGGCGAGTCGCCGGCGGTGGGGCGCGACGAACGGCCACAGCCAGCGGAGGTCGAGCCCGCCGCGCGGCGCCTGCGCGAGCCGCTCGGTCGGCGCGGCAAGCGCCGCGTAGCCGGACCACTTCTCCTCCAGCTCGGCGCGGGACACGGTGCGCAGGCCGCGCCCCGGATCGGCGATCCGCAGCCGGTCCCCGTCGATTCGGTAGAGCACGATCCAGTGGTTGCCCTGCCAGTGCACGATCGCCGGCAGCGGCAGCGTGTCGACGCGGTCCGCCGAGGACTTGATCGGGCGCATCGCCAGCCCGACCTCGTCGCCGCCGCGGATCAGCCCGCGCAGCGTCGTCCCGTCGGTGGACGTCCCGACCGCGTAGCGGATCGACGCCATCGAGATGTCGTGACCGAACGAGCGGCAGAGCATCTCCACGCAGGCCGCGCCGCAGTCCATCTGGTCGATCTGGCGCACGAACGGGAACCGCCTCCGGCGACCGAGCCAGGACCGCCGTCGCGGCTCGGCCGCGGCGGGGGCCTCCTCGGCTCCATCGTCGGTGACGGCGAGCCCGGGATCCGCTGCCGTCCACGCGTCCCCGGCGTGGGCCTCCGGGACGGCCCCCTCGCCCGGCGCCCGGTCGCGGGCCCGGTAGAGGGCGATCCGCTCCTGCACCCGCGCGGCGAATGCGGGGTGCTCGGCGATCAGGCCGTCGAAGTGCTCGCCGGGCAGGCGCAGCAGACGCACGTCGCCCTCCGCCCGCACCGTCGCGCTCCGCGGCTGCCCATCGAGCAGCCCGAGCTCGCCGAAGAACTCGCCGGTGTGCAGGGTGCGCACGCGACGGACGCCGTCGAGCGACTCGATCCACACGCCGAGCCGTCCGTCCTGCACGAGGTACAGCGCGTCGGAGGGGTCGCCCTGGCGCACGGCGTCCTCGCCGTCGGCGAGCTCGACCTCCTCCAGGCGCGCGAGCAGGTGCAGCGTCGCCTCCCGGTCGAGCGCCGAGAACGCCGAGTGCACGCGCAGGAAGTCGTTCAGTCGCCGCGTCCGCGCGGACACCTCGAACGTCGTGGCGAGGGCGGGGTGCAGCTCCAGGAGCGCCCGGAACACGCCGCCGTCGAGGCGCAGCACCGTCAGCTCGCTCGATGCCCGGACCGTCGCCGTCCGCGGCGTCCCCTCGATGAGCGCCGTCTCACCGAAGGCGGCGCCCGGGCCGAGAACGTTCAGCGAGACCTCCTCGCCGTCCTCGCCCTCCTTGAGCACGCGGGCGGTGCCCTCCGCGATCACGTAGTAGCCGTCGGCGGCATCGCCCTGCTCGAACAGGGCCTCGCCGAACCGCAGGCGCAGGACGACGAACGAGTGCTCGACGAGCTCGCGCAGCTCGGGCGGCAGCTCGGCGAGCAGCGGCTGATCGGCGAGCAGCGCCGCCGGCTCGGTCTCAGAGGACACAGAGCCGCTCGCTTCGTCCCGCCCGGTGGCGTTCGAGGATCCCGTGCAGCAACTCGTCGGTGGCCCGCTGCGCGAGCACGGTGTCCTCGGCGCTCGGAGGCACCTTGTCCCCAAGCACGAGCACGCGCCAGCCCGCGTCCTGCTGCCAGGGCCCGACCACCTCGCCCGGCGCGGCGGCGGCGAAGGCCGCGGTCGCGTCGTCCGGCACGTCCTCGAGGTACACGGAGCGCTCCCGCGGTACCGTGCCCGCGCGCTCGGCGACCTCACCGAGCGAGAGGCCGTCCTCGCGCACGAGCAGGCGCGCCTCGCGCGCGGCGCCGAGCTCGGCGAGGACGAGCTCCTCGCCGCGCAGCCGCAACCAGTCCAGCCGGTGCCCGGCCAGGCAGTGGTCGATCGCCTCGGGCGTCGCGATCTCGTCGCGCAGCTGCCAGAGGGCGTCATCGAGCGCGGCGAGGCGTTCCAGGCGCCGGCGCAGGTCGGCCTCCCCGAACGTTCGCAGTCCGGCCGCCTCCTCACCGAGGGCGCCGGCGAGGCCCGCCTCCACGCGCTCGGGCGGCGGGCGGCCCGGGGCGCGCTCGCCGAGCCGGTCGGCGGCGGCGAGCCGATCGATCGCTGCCTCGGCGAGCGCCTGCAGCGCTCCGCGGCAGTACGCCTCGACGCGCAGGACGGACGCGAGCTCGGCGTCGCCGGCGCGCTCGCCCACGTCGGTCTGCTCGCGCTCCTCCGTCACCCGGCGCGCGAGCGCGGCGGACAGATCGCCGAGCGTCAGCTCCCGCTCGCGCAGCCAGGTCGTGAACTCGGCCGCGCTGACGAGCCCGTGGGCGTACCGGAACGTGGTCGCCGCTGCGCGGACGTCGGCCGCCGTCACCGCGCCCGGGGCGTCGCCGGTGAGCGCCAGACCGCGACGCACACCGTCCGTGAAGCGCTCCCAGGCTCCGGTGAGGATCCCGAGCAGCACGAGGTCGCAGACGTCGACGAGCTCGCTCTGGACCCGCGCCGCCGGGCGCCCGAGCAGCGCCGTCCAGGTGGCGTCAGGCGCCAGAACGGGCGTCAAGCGCGGCCCCCTGAGACCCTTGAATGCGCACGAGATCAAGCATTTCCTCTCACAGTCTCCCGCCGAGGCCCTAGCCTATGCAAGACAGGGAACGCAACGTCCCACCCAGCAGAGGCACGAAAAGGGGTGTTTGGTACGTCCGAGGTAAGTGAAATCCGAATTGGCGCCAGCGAGGGACGCGTCATGCGACGCGCCCGCGTCGAGTACGTCGTGCAGGGAAGCGTCATCTCGGGCACGGTCACGTTCCCCGGTCGTCCGTCCCAGCGCTTCGAGAGCGCCGGCGAGCTCGAGCGCTGCCTCGGTCGCGGCGCCGGGGGGCTCGTGCTCGTCGAGGCCGGCCATGTCCCGTCGTCGGAGCGCGCGGACCTCACCGCGCTCACCCCGACCGAGCAGGCGATCGCTCAGCGCGCCGCGGCCGGCGCCTCCAACCGCGAGATCGCCGACGCGCTGTACTACAGCGTCAAGTCCGTCGAGGCGTACCTCACGCGCATCTATCGCCGCCTCGGCATCGAGGGTCGCGAGGGCCTGAACGCCGTCGTCACGGCCGAGGACCTCGAGCCGCCCGAGGCCGACCGCGAGCTGATCGGCGGCGGCGCCGCCGGCGGCCCGCCGGCCGGCGGGCGCACCCCGGCGCCGAGCGCTCAGGCGGTCGTCGTCGAGCTGTTCGTGGCCTGAGCGCCGGCCGGGTCGAGCAACCCCGCTTCGAGCAGTGCGCGCACCGCCGCGAGCGTCTCGCTCGTCCGCGCCCGCCCGGCCGCGTCGCGCCGCACCCCGAGATCGGCCAGCGCGTCCGCCACGGTCCGGCGCCCGTCGAGGCGGTAGATCGCCTCGAGCACCGGCGCGCTCACGTTGACGCGAGCATCGACGCCGTCGCCCTGGCGGACGCCGGCCAGACGCAGCGCGTAGCGCCGCCCGTCGTACTGCAGACGCTGTTCGACCAGCTGTCCGGCCGGGATCGACGCGACGAGCCCGAGCAGCGACTCGTCGCTGCGCTGGCCGGCGAGCAGCTCGATGTTGGCCAGGGCGCGTCCGAGCTGGGCGCCGCTCTGTTCGCCCACGTTGCCGCGCGCATCGAGAGCCACGCGCCCGGCGCCGCCCCGCCCGCGACGTGCGCGACGGCGCACGAACAGCGCACCGAAGCTGATCCGGTCATAGCCCTCGTGGGCGTAGTGGCTCAGCCAGCGCCCGATCACGCGGTCGTGCTCGGCCGGACCGAGCGTGCGCATCGGCGGCCGGTTCCAGTCGAGCGCGTACTGCACCGGGTCGGCCTCGGACAGGCGCACGAGCAGCACGTCCGCGCCGCGCGGGGTCAGCCAGCGCATCGGCGCGCGCCGCCAGTCCTCGTCGGCGCCGTGTCCCCAGCAGCACATGACCTGCGCGCTGCCGCCGGCCTGGAGGTGCGCCATCGCGCCGGCGGCCACCGACCGCCCGGGATCGCCCCCGGCGCGGTCGCCGTCGCGGAAGGTGAACTCGTTGTCCGGCGACACGACGTACGGGGCGACGCAGACGATCCGGTCGAAGCGCTCGCCGGCGACCGGCTCGTACCACGAGCCCGCCCGCCATTGCGCCCCTTCGACCCCGCTCAGCCGCGCGCCGAGTCCGGCGAGGCCGAGCGCCCGGGGGTTGATGTCGGTGCCGACCGCGCTCGCGCCGTTGCTCGCGGCGAGCAGCGCGTGGATCCCCGAGCCGGTTCCGAGGTCGAGCAGGCGCCCGCGCCCGACGGGGACCCCGAGGCGCCGGGCGAGGTCGGCCGCGCTGGTGTAGCCGTCCACGCGGTCGCGCCGCCGCCCGCCCGCGGCGTCACCGAGGACGAAGACGTCGCCGCGCCCGCTGATCGACACCCGCGCCCGCCACCCCCCGGGGCACCGTTGGAGCACGCCGGCGCGGGCGAGGGCCGCCGGCGTCGCCGGCGCGACGGCCCGTGCGGCGGCCCGCTCGTCGAGTGGCACGCCGTAGGCGAACAGGTCGAGCAGACCTCGCAGCCTGGCGCCGGCGCGACCGCGGCGGATGGCGGCCGGAACGGCGTCGGATCGGGTGAAGGAGATCCGGATGTAGCGCGCGGTCCCCGCGTGCTCCTGATAGCCGGTCTCGATGAGCGCCTCACGCAGTGCGCGCAGCTCGCTCGTGTCGGCGCGGCGGGCCGTCATCCCTGACGGCCCAGGCCGGTGGAGGTGCGACTCGGCGCGCTCAGCCGACCCCCCACTGGAAGCTCGACACCTCGGGCGCCACCTTCTGGCTCGAATCGGTCACCTCGATCTTCATGAACGCATCGACCGCCCCGCCGCTGACGTCGTCGGCGTCCTCGGGGGCGAGATCCTCGACCGCATCCTCGGGGAGCGGTGTCTCGTCGTGCTGTGACTCTTCGGTCATGACTGTCCTCTCGGGCTGGGATGAAGTGGTGTTACTCGGTCGGCGTGTCGTCGCCGCCGCTGCTCGAGACGGCGTCGAGCTTCATGTAGATGTGACCGCCGCTGACGTCCTGATCGGCGCCTTCGGGGGCCACGTCCTCGACCGCATCGTCGGGGAGCGCCGCCTCGTCGTGCTCCTGTGGCTCTTCGGAGATCGTCGTCCTCCTCGTGCTCGTCGCGACGCATGTCGGCGCCGTGGACGCACCCACCGCGCCATGTGCCTGTGTGTGACTTGAGGAGGGACGACCATACCGCGCAAATACACCTGCGTGGGCGGATCGTAGGGTGGCGTCGCCGACCCTAGGGCGGGTCCGTCACCGTGACGGATCCGCCTTCGCCGACGCGCTACTCGACGCTCGTCGGCATGTCGGCGTGCGACGAGTCGAGCTTGATGTACGCGTTCAGCGCGCCGCCGCTGACGTCGTCGGCATTCTCGGGGGCGAGATCCTCGACCGCGTCGTCCGGGAGCACCGTCTCATCGTGCTGCTGCGGTTCGTCAGACATGTCTCGTCCTCCTTGATCGTGATGCCGGCGAGTATGCCGCGAGGCGAGCGCCGACGCTGATGTCGAATCGTACGGTGACGGTACCCGCCATTACGCGCGTCTGGACGGATCGTAGGGTGGCGCTCTGAACGCTAGGGCGCGGGATCGCTGTGGGTCGCGCGCGTGTCAGATGACCCGCGTCGCGCCGCCGTCGACGAGCAACGCGACGCCCGTGATGTATGCCGCCCGTCGCGAGCAGAGGAACGCGGCGGCGGCGGCCATCTCCTCGGGGCGCCCGAGCCGGCCGGCCGGCACCTCGCGCGCCGCGGCCTCCTCGGCGGCCTCGAGCGAGCCGGCCAACGACACCAGCCGGTCGGTGGCGATCCTCCCCGGCAGCAGCGAGTTGACCGTGATCCCGTCGCGGGCGAGAGCGCGCGCGAGCGTCTTCCACGCGGCGAGCGTCGCGCTGCGGTGGGCGTTGGACAGCATGAGCGCGTCGATGACCTCTCGGACCGACGACGAGGACACGCTCACGATGCGGCCGAACCCGGTCTCGCGCATGCCGGGCACGACCGCCTTCACGAGGGCCATCGGCGACAGCACGAGCGAGCGGTAGGCCGCCTCCCACTGCGCCTCGGTGAATGCGAGCGGGTCGGGACCCGCGGGCGGTCCGCCGGTGTTCACCACGAGGATCTCGACCGGCCCGAGCACGTCTCCCACCGCCGCGACGAGCGCGCCCGCCTCCCCGACGTCGCCGCTGTCGAACACGAACGGGCGGGCGCCGATGTCCTTGGCGGTGGCCTCGATCGCCGCGGGTGAGCGCGAGCTGATGGCGACGCGCGCGCCTTCCTGCGCGAGCTCGGCCGCGATCGCCCGGCCGATGCCGCGCGACGCCCCGGTGACGAGTGCAACCTTGTCGTCGATGCCGAGGTCCATGGGCGGCATTGTTCCATCCGGGCGCGCGAGGCGGCGCCGGACGGCGCAGTCCTTCCACCCCGGTGGTCGAGCGCCGGGGTCGCGGACCCGAGCAAGCTCGCTCCGGTCGCCACGACCGCCCGCGACTACGAGGCCGAGTCCGCCGGTTAGCATCCAGTCGCGCGGGCGGTTAGCTCAGCTGGTCAGAGCGCCTGCCTTACAAGCAGGAGGTCCCCGGTTCGAGCCCGGGACTGCCCATCGGAGAAGGGCCTGGAAAGTCGCGTGTTCTCAGATTGACGAGCAGCGCTTCTGCGACCAGATGTTCCCCGGGTGTGTTCCCCAGAACCCGGTTGGCGTCCCGCGAGGGGCCTGCGGCAGGTCGGGGGAGGCAGTGAGGGGAGCGCATGCGGTGGTCAGCTCCGGCGCCGCTGGGTCGGGCCGATGACAGCGCCGTTGGCGCGGCCCTGCCGACGAAGCGCCGCTGACCCCGGTCGAGCGGGCCGGCACCGCCGGGGCGACACCCGGGAGCCCGCCTGCCTTGCCAGCGATGCCGAACACGCCGTCGCTCGAGCAACCCGCCGCTGGTTGATGCCTGCCGGCCTCAGGCGAGCTCGGCCGTGACGAGAACGAGCGGGCTGGCGCTGGATCAGTCGGCGGGGAGGAAGTCGAGGAGTAGTTGGTTGACCTGCGCGGGCGCGTCGAGTTGCATCCAGTGCCCGGCGCCATCAAGACGCTCGTAGCGCCACGGGGCCGTGAGGTTCGCGGCGGATGCCGTCATCTGCGCTTGCGTGAGAAGATGGTCGCCTGAACTCCAGACGCCCATCGTCGGAGCATCGACGGGCGGCCGGGCGGCGCGTGATCGCAAGTATGACCCCGCTGAGATGTTGGCTCGGTAGTAGTTGAGCGCCGGCGTCAGCGAGTGGTTCGCCTCAAGCTCGGCGATCACGGCGTCGCAGTCGGGGTGACGACTCCAGGCGCGAAAGTTCGCCCAGTCGTCCGTCGATAGCCATTCCTCGGCGTCGCCGGCAAATTGGAACAGGAGCATGTACCAGGACTTCTCGTGCTGCTCGAAATCGCGGGAGGTCAACATGGCGCTGTGGCCGACCGAGAGCGCCGCGAGATGGTCGACGCGATGCCCGGCCCGCGCGCCCAGCGCCCATGCGATCACGGCGCCCCAGTCGTGTCCGACGACGTGAGCGCGCTCAACCCCCGCGTCGTTGAGGATCGCGATCACGTCGCCCGCGAGAGCTCCGATGGTGTAGGCATCCGCGTCCGTCGGCTTGTCTGATCGTCCGTAGCCGCGTAGGTCGGGCACGATCACTCTGAAGCCAGCATCCGTCAACGCCGGCACCTGATGACGCCACAGACGCCGCCCAGAGTCGGGAAAGCCATGAAGCAGGACCACCGGGCGACCCCCGCCAATGACCTCGTACTCGATGCCGACCCCGTCAACGTCGACGCGCATCACACTCCCCCCGGTCACCTATCACCGCGTTACGGCGAAGAAGCAAGAACGCGGCGCTGCGACCAGTCCACGGCTGCACGCCCGCATTGTGGCGCCCAAGGGTAGCCCTCGTCGTGACCGCCGCTTCGCGCCGAAGCCACGCAGGCACGTCACGACGCGCTGGAGCTCCGCGCGGGACGACGTCCAGGACAGGCAGAGAGGTCGCTGGACAGTCCTTCTTCGACAGGCCGAAGGAGGCGTCGATGGGTTCGAGGCAGCGCGACAACACGCACCGGGCGGTGCCGGCCCAGGCGGTGGGTGCCGGCAGTGCCGACTCCTGAGCGAGGAGAACGCAGGATCGACCGTTACGCGACTCGCCCGTCGACGCGAACGGACGCCACCGCCGACACGGACGGGATCGGCTCGCCAGCCTCGCGCAGGGCGTCGATATGGAAGGTGACGGCCTCCCGCGCGAGCTGTTCGACCTCTTCGCACGTGTCGCCAATGACGCCGACGCCGGGCAGGTCTGGGCAGTAGGAACCCAAGCTGCTCCCCTCGTGCTCGATAACAACCAGGTACTTGTTCATCGGTTCGGCGGTCTCGGTCTGGTCGGTCGAGATCCGGCGGAACGAGCTACGCGGCCTCGAGCTGTGAATGCTCCGCGATCACGACGGTCACTCCGACCACGGGGCGCGCGAGGTCCGTCGTCTCAGTGGCGGCCGAGAACAACGCACGGCCGCGCTCGAAGGCCTCATAGCCATCGGCGGCCTCGACCGAGAACGTCACATCAATAGTCGTCGCCTGCGGGTCCTCGCCGACCACGGGGCTAGCGTCGGCGTGATGCGCGAGGAACGCGTCCAGCATGCGGTCGGCCTCCTGCGGGTCACCACTGTGGTCCAGCGCGATCGTGACGACGTATTCCATGCTCAGTGTCCTTTCCAGACGAGTCCCATCCGTCGCATCCGAGCGACGTACGGGGCAAGGCTGCCGCCCGGAGTCGAGGGTAGCGTGACGATGCCCTGGCCGCCAGGAGCGTATGCCTTGTAGTGCCCGCCGCGCCCCAGCTCGATGCGCCAGCCCTGACGCTCAGCCTCGGCGAGCAGCTCCTTCAGCTCCTTGCGACTGGCCATCAGCGGGCTCGCGTCGGTTCCGGGCGGTCGCCGGCGAGATGACGGTAGGTCGCAAATGCCTGTGCCAGGAGCTGAGCGTCGCCGGCCTGGCTCTTGGCGTGTAGGTAGCGGGCACTCGTCTGGAGGTGGGCGTGGCCCATCCAGGCCCGGACCTGAACGAGCGAGGCGCGGTTGACCGCCATCGAGCCGAAGTAGTGGCGCAGGGAGTGGAAGGGAAGCGGCCTGAGCGCGGCACGCTTGGCCGCCGCCAGGTAGCGACGACGGAGGGCGCTGGCGTCCAGGTGGCCGCCCGCGACGCCGGCGAACACCGGGTCGTGGTCGGCCACGAAGCGTTCGCGCTGCCCGAGGCGACCCAGGCGCCGGGCGACCTCGTCGACCATGGGGACGCTCCTCACCTTGCCGCTCTTCGGCGTGACCATCTGCCCGCAGGAGTAGTTCGCGCGGACGCGGATCGCCTGGCCGGGGAAGTCGACATCGCGCCAGCGGAGCCCGACGAGCTCGCCACGGCGCAGGCCCGTCATTGCCGCGGTGAGGAAGATCGCGGCGTCCTGAGGGCTCGCGGCCGCAGCGACCAGGGGATCGATCTCCTCACGGGCGTAAAGGTCGTAGTCGCCGCGCTAGCGCACGGGACGGCGCCAGACACCAAGGGCGGGGTTTCGGTCGATCCATCCCCGTGACGCGGCATGGCCGAGGATCGCGCGCACGACCATCAGCAGCTTTTCGGTCGTGCGGCCGTGGGGGAGACCGTCGTGCCACGCCTTCAGCTGCGCCGCGCTGATCTCGCGCAACGGCGTCTCGGCAAACGGAGCGCGTCCGTAGCGCGACGGGCGCGCCGCCTCGTCCGCGCCGGGGGGAAGGTAGGCGGTGAGGACCTGGCCGTAGTCCCGCAGCGTGGAGCGCGTGAGATTCCGACTGCGCTGGCCATGCGACAGCCATGCGCGCGCCGCGTCGGCGAACGTCATCGCAGCACCGGTGCGGGTGCGAGGTGTCGGCGTTCGGACGGCGTCGTGCTCGAGCAGCTGCCGCAGCTCGGCCGTTGCCTCGCGCGGTGTCAGATAGGACGAGTCGGGTTTGGGACCGTCGGCGGCGTGCCAGACGATCGCTCCACGCGCCTTCCCGAGCTCTGCACCCACGCACGCCCCAGCACGCGAGAGTGCTTACCGTCGGCGTCCCACCAGAACGCCCGCCAGCGTCGGTGGCCGCGATCGCCGATTACTTGCAGGTGGCCGTTGGGAGGGAGATCGCTCGCTACGTCGCGCACGCCAGCCAAGGTACGCCGCGCTTGGGACGGAACGTGTTCCCCAGCGTGGTTCCCCACAGGGAACACTTCAACGCCGCTGCCGTCACTCGAAATGGCTTGAAATAGCCAAATCTCAGGCCAGCGCACCCCCAGTCAGCTGCCTACAAGCAGGAGGTCCCCGGTTCGAGCCCGGGACTGCCCATCGGACGATCTGCACGCATTTCGCCGGGAAGTCGCGGTCGTCGTCGCCTGCGGTCTTGTTCCCGCGGGTACCAAGCGGGTACGACAGGTGTCATCGCGAGCGCCATCGATCGATCGACACCGTCCGGTGCCGCGGTGCCTCGGTCGGGCCACGCGCCCGTGCGGACACGCTCGTAGGGCGTGTGCGGGGCTAGATCGGCCCCGCCGGGCCAAGTATCGCATCTGCGACTTCGCTGTCAACCGCGACCTCGGCGAAGCCCTCGGGCGTGCGTGCGTGTTCGAACACCGGCCCGCGCATGCGATCGAGTACCTCAACCTCGCCGCACAGGCCGTCGGCGAACGTCAGGTGGAGGACACCGTGGCGTGGCGTCTCGACGTTGGTGAAGGTCGATCGTGTGCGACCGTGCCGCAGGATGGCTCCGTGACACAGACGGTCGTCACAGAGACGGTTCTACCGCCACGCTGCGCGAGCGGATAGGCCCGCAGACGGTCTAGTGCCGCCGGAGCTCCTTCGCGTAGGCGAGCCGCTCGTTGTGCGTCTTGGACTGGAAGAGGCTCGGGAAGGCCTGGGTGGCCTTGAAGTGGTTGGACGCCCGCGGCTTGCTCCAGCGGCCGAGCGCGCCCATCGCGCTCACGCGCACCGTCCCGCTCTCGGTGAGCGGCACGCCCGTGATCACGAGCGAGCGATGCCCCGGCTTGACCCGGCGCTGCAACTCGCTGCCGGCGTCGAAGTGCACGCGCAGCCCGTAGGAGGTCGCGCCCGGTACCGGTGACCAGGTCACGTGCAGCGTCTTGCCAACACGGCGAACACGCACGGCGGCCGGCCGGCCGATCGGGCGGGCGGCGCCGACGCGGAAGCTGGCGAGCGTCTGCGGCGCGAACGGCGAGGAGCCGTAGGTCCCGATGGCCACGACCGTCCGCTTGCCCGCGGGCCCGGCGAGCGGCGTGAACGCGATCGAGCCGTGCCCGCCCGACACCGTGCCGATCGTCTGCGCCATGTTCCCGCCCTGCAGGGCGAAGGTGATGCGCGTCCCCGGGCTCGTTCTGCCCGCCCGGTACACGAGCCGACGCGAGGCGCCCGATCCGGTCACCTTCGCCGTGAGCGCCTCGTCGAAGCCGGGCTGCGTCGCCTGCAGACCGGCGAAGGCGCTCGAGCCCGGCAGCCGGGTGATCGTGTAGGTGCCCGGCGTGCCGTTCTTGACCCCGAAGTAGGTCGCGTTGTCGGCCGTGTCCCGGACGCCGACCATGTGGGGGCTGGTCACCCAGTCGTTGCCGTCCACGGTGAGCGTCTCCCCGCCCGGGGTGGTCACCCGCACGATCGGCGGAGCGCCGGTGCCGGCCAAGCGC
>CAVRUQ010000019.1:0-34737 GCA_963724405.1 uncultured Solirubrobacterales bacterium | reverse complement strand
ACTTCTAATCCGAGGGTCGCAGGTTCGAGTCCTGCCGGGGGCGCCTCTAGGGCCCAGTTTTCGGGCGTTGTCGGTGTCCCGGTCGGGGCGCGGCCGTCGGATATGTCCCCAGCATGTCCCAAGAACGGCCGTCGAATAGCAGTCCGGGTCGGGCGCCGCGCGTGTCCCGGGCGCCGAGCGGGCACGTGTTTCGCGTGGCGCGCGGTGCCTTTGGCCGACGACGTCGCGGTCGCTTTGGCTCGGCTCTCAGCCCGAGACCGCTTCACCGGCCGCGATGATGTCGTGTTCGCGGGTGTGGCCGGCGGGTTCCTCGACGGATCGGCTCTGCGCCGGCGCTACAAGCGGGCGCGAGACGCCGCGGGCTTGCGCCCGCTGCGCTTCCACGACCTGCGCCACACTTCGGCAGCGTGGCGATCCGGTCCGCCGATCCGCGGGAGGTGCAGGAGTGGCTGGGCCACTCCTGCTTCTCGACTACGCAGATCTACATGCACTACAAGCCGCGGGCAGACGCGGCGCGGCGGCTCGGCGCGGCGTTCGGGGTGCCGCCGGCGGAGTCGCCCGAGGGAAGGCCAACGAGGAGCCGGTTCGAGTGAGCGGCTTTGAGGGATTCCGCGAGTCCCCGGATGCGCCGTTCTATCGATCGGGCGGCAGGACGCCCGAGGCGACGTGGCCAGAAGCGGCCGATCGCCTCGCGCGCGTTATCCACGACATACGTCGCCAGCCCGGAACCGGCCCGCCCATCAACGTCGAACGCATCCGTCGTTGGCACCGCGCGGTATTCGTGACCACGTTCGAGCGCGACGCCGGCCGCCTCCGCGATGACGGCGAGCCCGTGTGGTTCTCGGTTCTCGTCGAGACGACAAGCGGCCGCGGCCGTCGGCCGATCGAGGGAGCGCGCGGCCGCGGTGCGATCGTCCGCGAGCTGACGGCCGCTTGCAATCGATTCAACGCCGAGCACGAGGAGCTGGCGGCGCGCCCGGCGCGCGCGGACCATTCCGAGGCGCTCGCGGCGGCCGCCGCGATCTACGTCGCAGCTCTGGGCGTGCATCCGTTCGTCGACGGCAACCTCCGGGCCGGCTTCGTGGCGCTCCAGGCGGCGCTGCGCGCCCTAGATTTCCCAGGCGTGGTCTTCGGCGAGGCGGTGCGACGCCACGACGAAGCGGTCGGCTGGGCCTTGCGCGGCGACGAAGCTGCATCCCTCGAGCCACTTGTCGACCTTCTCGGCGATCTTGTAGCGATCTGAGTGCTGGCCGATAGCCTGTAGGGCATGTCCATCAAGTACGCCGATGTCGAGTTTCCCCGAGGCGACTGGGTCGGTGACGGGGCTGGTCTTCGCGAATGGACGACTGAGGTCTCAGCCGAGATGGCCGAGGACGCGATGCTCCTCGCGATGGGCGCGGAGCGCGCCGAGTCCGAGCTAGCGCGGCGCGCGGCGGCTCAGGAGGCCGAGGCCAACGCGGCCGACGATCGTCGCGGCGATGTATCCGCTTCCGACGAGACCGCGCTCACGGGGTAGCCAGCCCGTCTGGCAAGGTCGGCGACAGCCGACCTGATTGCTGATCAGCGCCGGGCCCGGAACGGGTCAAGCTCGGGCCGTCAGGCCCGGCCGCAGGCCGAACTCGAGACGGCGCTGGCCTTCGACCGCTTCGCTTCCACGACCTCCGCCACCCTTTCGGCAGCGTGGCGATCCGCTCCGCCGATCCGCGCGAGGTTCAGGAATGGCTTGGCCACGCCGACTTCTCGACCACGCAGATCTACATGCACTCAGCGAGGCCAGCCTCGCAGGATTGTTAGTCGCCCCGTCTTGCACGCTGTGTCGATTCGGCGCACGGCGGCGCGAGCGCGTTCCGCTCGCGTGCGGATGCAGCGCTGTCGGCTCATTCGCGGTTCGGTGGTCAGACGCGAATCACAGGCACCGATGCGAATGCCGTGAAGTCGCGGTCCTGGGTGACGACGGCGACGCCGTGTCGTGCCGCGGTGGCCGCGATCCAGGTGTCGTGGCGGCGTAGCTTGCGCCCGGCGCGGAGTTCTTCGTCGGCGATGCGGGCAAAGGCCGACGCGGTTGCATCGTCGATCTCAAGCAGCGGGTACTCGGCGCGCACTCTGGACAGAGTTGCCAGTCGCCTCGCACGGGTAGGCGCGTCTCCGGCACGCAGCACTCCGAGTTCCAGCTCGGCCGCCGTCACGATACACACCGCGATCTCGTCAGGCAACTCGCCCAGAGGGCGTTCTGCCTCGCGCGCGATGAACACCGAGGTGTCCGCGACCGCGCGGCTCACGGCTCGTCAACGAGGGATCCGCGCACGCCCGCGAGATCGTCGAGCAGATCGTCGTCGGCCCCTGCCTCGTCGACGATCCGCCGCAACACGGATGAGGCAATCCACGGGCTGCGATCGGAAGCGTGCGGCACGATGTCGGCTACCGGCGTGCGATTGACCGTCAATGAGAGACGCTCGCCCGAACGCACCGCAGCGACCACCCGCGCGGTGTGGTTGCGCAGCTCGCGAACTGAGATTTCTCTCGCCATCGGCTCATCGTAGCATCTCGTGCTACAGACTGCTACGCGCGGCGGCAAGCAGCTCACTTCTGCATCCACAGGGAGCAGCACACGGGCGCGTCGGGCGCGCGGGTTGGCACGCCTGCTCTTGGTGCCGGGAACTGAGGTCTCGCAGGGCTCGTCGTGATGCGACCTGGCGGCACCGTCCTGTCGCGTATGCTCCGCAGCACGATGTCGGTCGCGATTTCGCGCCGTTGCTATCGAATGGCGAACACCGTGTTCGCCGGCATGGTGCTCGCTCTCGGTGCTGCTGTCCTGACCGCGACGTGTATCTCGAAGATCGCGATGGCTCCAGCGGCGACTTGGAGGACGGTCCTCATCGTCGCTTTGGGGCTCTTCGGCCTCGGCTCGATCAGCTGGGCGCTGCGGTTAGGTTTGCACGACGACGCCGGAATCACCACGCTCGACGGTCCACTGTTTACGACCGTGACCCACACCCCGTGGTCGCGCATCGAGCGGTTCGCGAACGGCACCTACCAAGACCCGGCAGCACCGGCGTGCGGCTACGGCGCGTGTGCCGTCTTGCGTGCGGGCGGCACCGTCAGGCTGACTGGCATCACTGCGGCAGCATTCGGCAACCACACACGTATGCGCGTTGATGCGATCGTGGAGGCCCTCAACACCGAGCTGAGGGCGCACCAGCCAGAGGCTGCGGAGAGCAACACCGACCGAGTCCCGGGGCCGCGCCGCGCGCTCCGGACCATGGCTGGGCCCCGCCGCGCCGAACCGCCATTGCCGTGACCACCGATCGATCTCAACCCTAGGAAGAACCAATGACCGCCACAACCACCGCCGCTCCCACACGCCGCGACCCCGAGCTGCTCGGACAGACGGTCGTCGTGATTGGCGGCAGCTCGGGCGTCGGGCTGGAAACGGCCAGACGCGCCCGCGCCGAAGGCGCGGGCGTGATCCTCACCGGCCTCCACCAGAGCGACGCCCTGCAGCGTGCAGCGCTCGATCTCGACGCGCTCAGCACCGCCGCGTTCGACGCCAACGATCCGGCGGAGCTCGAGCGATTCTTCTCGGGTCTGCCGAAAGGAATCGACCATGTAATGGTCACCGCCGGCGCTCCGCACTACGGACGCCTCCTCGAGATGACGTCCGACGAGCTGCGCCACGCCCTTGGCGACCGCCTCCTGCTCGCCATCGAAGCCGCCCGCAACGCCGCCGACAGGGTCAGGCCGGGAGGGACGCTGCTGTTCATGAGCGCTGAAGGCGGGCAGCCGACCGTTGGCGCAGGGGCCGAGTCGACGGTCGCCGCCGCGGTTCCCGCCCTGATAGCCAACCTGGCACTGGAGCTCGCGCCGGTCCGCGTCAACCTGATCGCCGCCGGCTTCATTGACACGCCGCTATCGGCCTCGCTGCTTGGCAGTGACCTCGCAAAGCGGCGCGACCAGCTGCGCGCGACGCTCCCGATCAGACGCGTCGTCGAACCGGCTGACGTCGCCGCGCTCGCCGTCCACATCATGACCAACACGGCTTTGACCGGAGCGACCTACAACATCGACGGCGGCCAGCAACTCGTCTCGGCCTAGCAAGGCACGTTCTGAACCCCCCTCGGCGGCCGGTGTCGTCCGTCGACCCGGCAGCTGGATCGGCTTATTGCTGGCGGGCCGGGATCGGCTCAGCGAGCGCAGCGCGACCGGGAGCCGCGGGGAAGGGGTCGGCGAAGTACTGGGTCTCGTGCGTTACGAGACCGTCGGTGACCTCCATGACGCTGACCGAATATGTGGGCACGCCGTCGTAGGTGATCACACACTCGCTCACCCAAAGGTCGCTGCGGCCCAGGATCCGGATGATGGTGAAGTGGCGTTCGGCCGGATGCCCGCCGCGTTGCGCCTGGATCCTTGCCCGACCTCTGAAGCGCTCGCCGGACTGCGGGTAGTCCAGGATCGCGTCCGCAGCGTAGATCGCGTGCTCAGCGTCGAGCTCCCCGCGTTCGGAGGCCTCCCAGTGCTGCTGGATCCGAGCCCGGATATCGGCTTCACGATCGCTTGCGCTGCTCACATCTTCCTTCCGAGTTACCCGTTCCTGTCGTTGGCGGCGTTGGCCATGGACCGGCTCGTCATCGGCGGCCTCGTGGGCTACGACGGTCTCCCCGCGACCGCCCGGTCGGGCTGGCGCCGGGCCGCGGCACCGCTCCTCGCCTCGGCTTCCTTCGGCGGGGGCGGCGCGGCCCGTCTGCCGGCGCGCCCGGCAGCAGGCGTTCGAGGCCGAACGCCCGCGCGGGCTCGGCCGTTATGAGGCGGTTCCGGCGGTCTCGGGCGGCTGCAGGGCTTCCTGCAGCTTGCGGGTGTCCTCGTCGGACAGCGACGTCTTGATGACCGTGCCGCCGTACTGATCGAGCGCCGCGATCGCCTTGTCAGGGGTCGCCTTCTCGATGACCATGAACAGGGCCGAGGTGCCCGGCTGCAGGTATTCGCGTACCTGATCCTGGAAGGCCTTGTCGATTGTCTTCTCGCCGAGGTGCCCGAACAGGGCGCCCATGCCGGCGCCGAGCGCCCACCCGGCGAACGGGATGAAGAACAGCAGCCCGAACAGGAGTCCCCAGAACCCGCCCCACACCGCGCCACCCGCCGCCGAGGCGCCGCCGTGAGTCGTGTGGACGTGATACTTGCCGTCCGTGTCGCGCGAAATCGCCGCGACCTGGTCGGCCTGAATGATCAACTCCGACTCCAGCTGCTGGACCGTATGCCGCGCCTCCTCGGCGGTGCCTTGGTCCGGGTAGCCGATCGCAACGAGTGTCGCCATAGAGCACTCCTCTCACTAGTCATTGGTCATGTCAGCTCCCCGCGCCGCGCCCGATGCGTGGCTGAGCGGGCACGGGGCCCTAGCGAACACACTGTCGCGGCCACGGCGAGGGCGTCATCACCTGGATGGGGTGATCGCCGCAAGCGGGCTCAGATCCCAGGCACCGGCGCCTCGGCCGGTGCCGTCCAGTTGACGCCGGTCGTGCGGCGGAAGGCGTCCACGGCGGCGTCGAGGGTCGGGAAGAAGTGGTCGGGATCGAGGGGGCCGATCAGCTCGTACCGCTCGAGCTTGGCGCGGACGGGGTCCTTCAGCTCGGCGAACACGAGCGAGGTGTCCTCGGCGTTGAGCTCCGCGTCGAGGTCGGCGAGCATGTCAGCGGCGGTGGTGTCCACGTCGGTGATCGGCTCGGCGGCGATGACGATCCACTGCGGCCGCGGGTCGGCGGCCGCGAGGCGGCGGATCTGGTCGCGGAACGTCCGTGTGTTGGCGAAGAACAGCGGCGCGTCGAAGCGGAAGATCACCAGCCCTGGCAACTGCTCGGCCTCCGGGTGCGTTTGGCGGTCGTGATGCCCCGACAGTCCCGGGACGCGGCCGAGGGTTGTCTGGTAGGGCCACCAGGCCCGCCGGAAGACGTTGAGGATCGACAGCGCCACCGCGACCGCGATGCCCGCGAGCACGCCGAGCAGGGCGACACCGAGGAAGGCAGTGATCGAGAGCAGGAACTCGACCCGACGCTGATGCCACAGTCGCACCGTCCCCGGCACGTCGGCCAGCGACACCGATGCGGCGATAACCACGGCGGCCAGCGCGGGCTGGGGGAGTTCGCTCAAGAGCCCGGGCATGAGCACGAGCATCAGAATGATCGCCGCCGCTCCGACGAGCCCGGTGACCTGCGTCTTGGCGCCGGACTGCTCGGCCACCGCGGTGCGCGAGCCGCTCGTGCTGACCGGGAAGCCTTGGAAGAAGCCCGCGGCGACGTTCGCGGCGCCGATGCCGATCATCTCCCCGCTCCCGTCCACCTCCTGGCCGGTGCGCGCGGCAAACGACGAGGCGGTGGAGATCGTGTCGGTGAGCGCGACGAGCGCGATCCCCAGTGCCCCGGCGAACAGCAGCGGCAGATCCGAGACGGGACTGGGCACCGTCAGCGGCGGGAAGCCCTTCGGGAGCGTTCCGACCAGCGAAACGCCGTGGTCGGCGAGATCGAACGCCGCCGACGCCGCGATGGCGACCACCACTGCGACGAGCACGCCGGGGATCCGTGGCAGCCAGCGCCCGAGCGCCAGGATCAGGCCGAGGCTGAGCAGGCCGACGGCCACCGCCGCGCCGATCGCCTCGCCGGAGGCAAGCCCGTGAACGAACGCGTGCGCCTCGTCGATCAGGCCGTTGGCGCTGACCGAGAACCCGAACAGCTTAGGCAGTTGCCCGACGAGGATCGTCAACGCGAGGCCGTTCATGTAGCCGATCTGCGTCGGCTTGGAGAGCAGGTCGGCGACGAATCCGAGCTTCGCCGCGCCGGCGGCGATCATGATCGCCCCCACCAGCAGCGCGAGCATCGAAGCCAGTGCGATGGCGTGCTCGGGGCTCCCGTTGGAGCCGACGATCGGCAGGATCGTCGCCGCGATCAGCGGCCCGAGCGACGAGTCCGGGCCGAGCACGAGGATCCGCGACGGTCCGAACACCGCGTAGCCGATCAGGCACAGAATCGTGGTGTACAGGCCCGTGATCGCCGGCAGACCCGCGAGCTCCGCGTAGGCCATTCCCTGCGGCACCAGGAGCGTCGTCAGCACGAGTCCCGCGACGACGTCGCGGCGCAGCCACGATCTCCGATAGCTGGCGAGTACCCGCACGCCGGGAGGCGAGCGCAACACGTTCACCGCCACTCCGCCGGCTCACACGTCCGCGGCGATCGCGTTGGGGACGATGCGCTCGGTCGCGCCACCCGCTTGCGGCTCGGGGTTGGGGGGGAGGAGGAGAGCAGCCGCCAGACCGACGAGCGCCAGGCCGGCAAGGACGGACATCGCAAGGACGTAGGACCGGTTTCCGGAGACGAGATCCGACACGAGGATGGTGCCGGCGATCGCCGTGCCGAGCGACGAGCCGAGATTGGAGACGCTGCGCGACAGGCCCGAGATCTCACCTTGCCTGCGCTCGGAGAAGCTGGACTGAACGATGTTCACCGAGGGGGTCAGCATGACCCCGATGCCCAGGCCGATCAGCAGCAGCCCGGGCGTGAACGCGAGCACGTGCGACGACTCCTTTACGAGCGCGAGCAGCAGCCCGACGCCGGCGATCGTCACGATGAAGCCGGTCCGGATCAAGGTCCGCTGGGCGTGCCGCTTCGCGAGTCGCTCCGCGGCCAGCGACGAGACCAGGATGCCGGCCGTTGCCGCGGTGAAGATGACCCCGGTCTTGATCGCGTTGAAACCACGGACGGTCTGGAGGAACACCGAGACCGTGAACGTGATCCCCATCAGCAGGAGCCACTGGATGTTCTGCGTGACGAGCCCGAGGTTGGAGGTGCGGTTGCGAAACAGGCTGGTGGACAGCAACGGCTCCTTGCCCGCTCGCTCGGTGGAACGGATGTGCAAGTAGAACCAGAGCAGCAGCCCGGCCCCGATGGCGAGGAACGTGACCATCAGCGCGTTATCGGTGCCGAGCTGAAGGATCCCGATGACGACGAAGAACATGCCGGCCGCGGACAGAACGGCTCCGGCGACGTCGAACGGACGCGTCGGGTCCGGGGCGAGCGGATCGGTGAGCCGCAGACTGAGGACGATGATGGTCGCGACGACAAGGGCCTGGAGCAGGAAGGAGGCTCGCCAGCTGATCGCCGTGGTGATCAGCCCGCCGATCAGTGGCCCGGCAGCGGCGCCGATCCCGCCCATCCCGCTGATCACGCCGAACGCCCGGGCGCGTGACTGGAGGTCGCTGAATTCGAGCGTCGCGAGGATGTATATCGGAGGGATCATCAGCGCCGAGCCCACGCCTTCGAAGGCCGAGTACCCGAGGATCAGGACGCCGAGGCCGGGAGCGAGCGCGGCGATCACGGCTCCGGTGCCATAGAGACTCAGGCCTCCGATCAGGCAGCGTTTGCGGCCCCAGCGATCGGTGAGCTTGCTACCGGGGATCATCAGCGCCGCCATGCACAGCAGGAACAGCGTGATGGCGGTCTGCACGCCGTGCACGGTCGTGTCGAGGTCCTTGCTGATGCTGGTGATCGCGACGTTCATGTTCGAGCCGGCGAAGCTGGCGATGAACTGGGTCAGTGCGAGCGGGAGCAGCATCCGGCGCGCCGAGACGGCAGGTTGCCCCGCTGTCGCGTGCCGCGTACTCGTGCGTGGAATCTCAGCCACCGACTGCGGCTGCCGCCGACGTCGGCCGGCCGTCAGGCTCGGCGCCCGACTCGGCGGCGGTGATCGCCAGGGCCGCGACGATCAGCGTGAGGTGGCTGAAGGCCTGGGGGAAGTTGCCGACCTGGCGCTGCCGCCCGACGTCGTACTCCTCGGACAGCAGGCCGAGGTCATTGGTCAGGCCGAGCAGCCGCTCGAACAGCGCCCGCGCCTCCCCGACCCGGCCGTTGAGCGCAAGCGCGCTGACCAGCCAGAACGAGCAGGCCAGGAACTGCCCCTCGTCCCCAGGCAGGCCGTCGTCGGTCTCGGCCGTGGAGTAGCGAGACACGAACCCGTCGCGGCCGAGCTCGCGAGTGATCGCATCGATCGTGCCGGTGACGCGCTCGTCGGTGCCCGGGAGGAAGCCCACCAGCGGGATGTTCAGCACACTCGCGTCGAGCTCCTTCGAGCCGTAGTACTGCGTGAACGTGCGCCGCTCGGGGTCGTATCCGCGCTCGCAGACCTCCCGATGAATCTCGTCGCGAATCTCGCGCCAGCGCTCGAGGGGCGCGGGCAACCCGTACTGCTCGGCGATTCGCACGGCGCGGTCGAAAACCACCCAGGCCATCACCTTGGAGTACGTGAAGTGCTGTCGCTCGCCTCTGGTCTCCCAGATCCCATCGTCGGGCTCGCGCCAGATCGTCTCGACGTGCTCCACGATCTTTCGCCAGCGCGGCCAGAACCGGCGTTCGACCTCGCCCAGCCGCTCGAGGGCGAGGAACGCGACACCCATGACCTCGCCGTAGACGTCGAGCTGGAACTGCTCCGACGCTGCGTTGCCGATCCGAACGGGCTTTGAGCCCTCGTATCCGGGAAGCTCGTCGAGCTCGAACTCGGTCAGGCGCCGCTCGCCGCCGATCCCGTACATGATCTGGATCTTCGTGGGGTCACCGGTACCCACCCGCAGGAGATAGTCGCGGAAGAGCAACGCCTCCTCGGTGTACTCGGCGGCCAGCAGCGCCTCGAGCGCGAGTACCGAGTCGCGCAGCCAGCAGTACCGGTAGTCCCAGTTGCGCACGCCGCCGATGTCCTCCGGCAGGGATGTCGTCGGAGCGGCGATCACCGCGCCCGTCGTCTCCGAGGTCATCGCCTTCAGCGCGATCAGCGACGTCAGCACCGCGTCCCGGTACTCGCCGCCGTAGGCGCAGCGGCCGCTCCACTCCCGCCACCATGCCTCGGTGCGCGCGAGCGCGGAGTCCGCGTCCTCGACCGGCGGGGTCCGCTCGTAGGACAGATGCCAGGTCAGGACCAGTCGGGCCCGCGCGCCCTCGATCGCCACGAACTCGGCGGTGACCGTGCCGTCCGCCACCTGTAAAGGCAACGGTGTGCTGAGGCGAAAGGCGTCCGGGCCGGCCGTGGCGAGGACGCCGTCCGGGGCCGGCTCCACCCAGGGGATGATCGACCCGTAGTCCGGACGCACCGCGAGCTGCATCCGCATCGGCACTCGGCCGCTCAGGCCCTCCACGATCCGCATCAACCGCGGCGGGCCGTCACCGCGCCGCGGCATGAAGTCGATGACCCGCACCGCACCCTCGGCGGTCTCGAAATCGCTCTCCAGCACGAGCGTTCCCGGCCGGTAGCGACGAGAACTCGCGAGCACCTCGGCCGCCGGCGCCACCAGCCAACGCCCATGGCGCTCGTCGCCCAAGAGGCCGGCGAAGCACGACGCGGAGTCAAACCGTGGCAGGCAGAGCCAGTCCACCGCTCCGTCGCGACCGACCAGAGCCGCCGACTGCAGATCGCCGATCAGACCGTAGTCCTCGATGCGCATAGTTCGAGGTCCCTCTCGTATCGCCAGAGGCAGCGTACGGCTCGAACACCGGGACACATCACCCGAAGCGGATGACGGCGGCGCTCGCACGCCCGCTGCTCACGCGACATCCCAGAAGGGTCGCGAGGCGTAGCGCGCCAGCCCGCCCTCATGGCGCCCGCGCCCGAACCGACGCCGCTCGCCGTGCCCGCCGGCTCGCCCGCCCCGACGGTGGCGCCCGGACGCGCTCTACCATCGAGCGGTGCGAGGCCGAGCCGGCGCTTCCCCGAACCGGCGCCCGCGCCGAATCGCCGCGCGACCGTCCCTCCTCGCGGTCGTCGCGGTGGGGGCGGTGGCGCTGAGCGGCTGCGGGCGCAGCGCCGCCGGCTCGCGCGACAGCCGTGCCGCCTCGTCGTCTGGGGTCTCGAGGAGCCGGTCCACGCCGCGGGCCGTCGCGGCGGCCAGGACGAGCGCCGCGCGCGGCGGCGATGCGACGGCCCGGGGGAGGGGACGAGCGAGCGTGGGCGGTCGGGTCAACGGGGCAGCGAGCTCGCGGCGGAGCGCCCCGGCCTCGGCTCTCCCGGCGCCGTTGTCCGCGAGCGCGGCCGCGGCGGCGGCGAGCCACGAGGTCGCCGGGAAGGTCGGCGGCTCGCCCGACCGGACGCCGCCCGCCAGCGGCGGAGGGTCGTTGATCGCCCCGGGGGCCCCGTCCGATGCGCAGGTCCGTGCCGAGATCGCCTCGGCGCAGCGCCAGGGGATCGTCCTGCCCAGCGGCGACACGGCGCAGTCCTTCGAGCAGGGCGCCACGTACACCTACGGCGTCGCCGGCAGTTGGGCGTTCCCGATTCAGCCGCTGTCGATCGTGGCCGCGCCGGCCACGTGGAGCGAAGATCAGGGCGTCGACATCTCCACCACCAACGCGGCCTGCGGGGGCCGTGCGGTCGAGGTGGCGATCACGAGCGGCACCATCGTGCAGGAGGGAATCCCGGGCTTCGGCCCCTTCGCGCCGGTCCTGCGCATCGACTCCGGTCCGTACGCCGGTTGGTTCGCCTACTACGGTCACGCGGCGCCCGCCCTGGTGCCGGTCGGCGCTCATGTGGTCCCCGGGCAGCCGATCGCCGAGGTCGGTTGCGGCATCGTGGGGATCTCGAGCGGACCGCACATCGAGATCGGCCTCACGCCGCCGGGCGGCCGCCCGTGCTGCGTCGCCGACGGGCTCACGGCACCGATCACCGACGCGCTCGTGCAGCAGCTGTACACACGCGCGCGCTGAGCCGGCGGCCCAGCCGAGGCCGACTCGTCCCGCGATCGGTTCGCCCAATCGGACTCGCGGCCGACCGCGTCGCGAGCCGTCCCGTTAGCAGCCCATAAGCGTTGAGTTAAGACCGCCCCTGACGTCCCCGGAACGCGTTCGAACGCCGTCAACATCCTCGCTTGTGAGTTCCGCCACTCTGCCCCGCCCCCAGGCGGCCGATTCCGCGCGCCCCGATGCATCCGTGTGGACGGCGACCGGACATGAGCCGCCGGTCTTCTTCGACCATCGAGGTCGTCGCCGTCATGTCGTGCGCGGCGGCGGTGCCCTCACGGTCGTGCTCGCCGTGGTCTGGTTGTGCGGTCTGGTCGGGGGAGCCGTCGGCTTCGCGACGCTGCCCGCGCCGCTCACGATCCTGCACGCGCTTCCGCAGGGGCACCGGGTGTTCGCCGTCGACGCGCCTGCGCACCCGCGGGGCGGTCGCGCCCAGCGTGAGTTTGCGGCCGCGCACGGCGATCGCACCGACCGGAGCCTGTAGTGGCCCGGCCCCTGACCGAGCCGGCCCACGCGGCCGCGCCGCGCCCGCGCGGCGGGCGTCAGCTTCGGCGTGGACGGCTTGCCGTGCTCGGGTTCTCGGTCACGATGCTCGTCCTTCTGCTGCTCGTCGATGGCATCACCACGCAGACGATCGGGCACGCGGGGACCGGGGCGGCGACTACCGCGATCGCGCCGCTCGCCGGTTCGAGGCCGGTGCTCGTCTACAACGGCCACGGGGGGCTCGTGTCGCACGACCCGCCGCCCGGCCGGCGCATCGCACTCTCGTTCGACGACGGGCCGAACCCGGTCTGGACGCCGAAGATCGCGCAGGCGCTGCTTGCCGCGCACGCGCCGGCGACGTTCTTCGAGGTCGGGGCGCAGGTCGTGCGGTATCCGGACGTGACCCGGATGCTCTACCGCGACCACTTCCAGTTCGGTAATCACAGCTTCACGCATCCGTACCTCACGGCGCTGCCCGCGTGGCAGCGGCGCCTGCAGGTCTCGCTCGCCGCGACGGCGATCGCCGGCCAGACCGGCATCCTGCCGCGGCTGTTGCGCCCGCCGTACTCCTCGACCACCGACGCGGTGACACCGGCGGACATACGGGCGTGGGTTCCGCTCGTTCGGAGCGGCTACGCGATCGCGCTGTCCAACTACGACACGAATGACTGGGCGCGGCCGGGCGTCCGCGCGATCGTCGACAGCGTGCTCAACGACCCGAACGTGAAGCGCGGGATCGGCGGCATCGTTCTGATGCACGACGCCGGCGGCAATCGCGCCGAGACCGTGGCCGCTCTGCCCCTGCTCATCGCCGGCCTGAGGCGTCTCGGCTACAGCTTCACGACGGTCGCCGCGCTCGCGAATCTGTCACCGGCCCAGGCGCAGCTGTCCGCTACGCCCGGTCAGCGGTGGCGTGCGCGGATCTTCGACTTCATGCTCGGGCTCGCCGGGTGGGTCACCAACACGCTGACGCTCGTCGTGTTCGGCGTGACCATCCTCGTCGGCCTGCGCATGTTCGCCGCGCTCGGGCTCGCGCACATCCAGAGGCGGCGCGTGCGCCGCCTGCCGTTCGATCCCGACTTCGCCCCGCCGGTCTCCGTACTCGTGCCGGCCTACAACGAGGCGGCGGGCATCGCGCGCGCCGTGCGCACGCTCGCCGGGTCACAGTATCGGGGCGAGCTCGAGGTGCTCGTCGTCGACGACGGGTCGACCGACGACACCGCGCGGATCGTCGAGGCGCTCGGCCTCGAGCGGGTGCGGCTGTTGCGCCAGGCGAACGCGGGCAAGGCGGCGGCGCTCAACCGCGGCATCGCGGCGAGTCGTCACGACATCATCGTGACGGTCGACGGCGACACGGTGTTCGAGCCGGAGTCGCTCGCCCTGCTCGTCCAGCGCTTCCGCGAGCCGCACGTCGGCGCGATCTCGGGCAACACGAAGATCGGTAATCGGCAGGGCCTGCTCGGACGCTGGCAGCACATCGAGTACGTGATGGGCTTCAACCTCGATCGGCGCGCGTACGAGGTCATCGGCTCGACGCCGACCGTGCCGGGGGCGATCGGCGCCTTCCGGCGCCAGGCGCTCGCCGACATCGGCGGCGTTTCCGGCGCGACGCTCGCCGAGGACACCGACATCACGCTCGACATCGGCCGTGCCGGCTGGCACGTCGTGTACGAGCAGCGAGCGCGCGCGTGGACCGAGGCGCCACGCACCGTGCGCGCGCTCTACCGGCAGCGCAGCCGATGGGCCTACGGCACGATCCAGTCGATGTGGAAGCACCGCGGGGCGCTGTGGGACGGCAATCGCGGCGCCCGCGCGGTCACCGCTCTGGCGATCTTCCAGGTGCTGCTGCCGCTCGCGGCGCCGCTCATCGATCTGTTCGCGATCTACAGCATCCTCTTCCAGGATCCGATGCCGATCCTCGTCTTCTGGCTCGCGTTCAACGCGTTCCAGATGACCCTCGCGTGGGTCGCGTTCGGCTACGACCACGAGTCGCGACGCGTGCTGTGGTCGCTGCCGCTGCAGCAGCTCGTCTACCGCCAGGTGATGTACCTCGTCGTATACGACGCGATCGTCTCCGCGTTCCTTGGCAGCCGGCTCAGCTGGCAGCGCGTCGAACGGACCGGTCGCGTCGCGGTGGGATCAGGTCGCCAGGCGTGACCGTCGGAGCCCTTCGGCGCGCGGGTCCATGCATGGGCGCGATCGCCGTCGTGCTCGCGGCCGGCTGTGCGCGCGGCGCCGCCCCGCAGCCGGCCCGTGCGGTCACCGCCGACGTCTCGCCCGGCGTCTGCGCCAGCGGGGCGCCGGCGCCGAGCACTCCGGCGCAGACGCGCGTACCGCTGCAGGAGTCCGGCGCGGTCATCTTCCGCGTCAACCAGGTCGGCTACGTCACGGGCTGTCCGAAGCTGGCCTTCGCCATGACGCGCGCTCCGGCGGGCTCGCGGGCGTTCTCGGTGCTCGGCGCCGGCGGGCGCGTCATCGGGCGCGGCACCGCGTCGGCGCCCCAGCGCTGGAGCGCGGGCTACGCCGTCTATCAGCTGGACTTCAGCGCCGTCCGGGCCCCCGGCGTGTATGTCCTGCGCTTCGCGGGCCGGACCTCTCCGCCGCTGCGCGTCGGTGATGCCGCCGCGCTCTACCGGCCGCTGGCCGGTGACGCACTCGCCTTCATCCAATCCCAGCGCGACGGCGCCGACATCATTGCGGGACCGATGGCTCGCCGGCCCTCGCACCTCGACGATGCGTCGGCGCCGGTCTACGCGACCCCGCACTTCGACTCCTCGGGCGCGCTCGTCGGCGGTCTGACGCCGTCCGGCGGCACCGTCAACGCCGAGGGTGGCTGGTTCGACGCGGGCGACTACCTGAAGTTCGTCTCGACGGCGAGCTTCACGGATTCGCTCCTGCTCTTCACGGCGCGCCAGTTTCCGACCGGGGTGCCGAACCTCGGAGCGCTGCTCGCCGAGGCGCGCCACGGCACGGATTGGCTCGAGCAGATGTGGAATCAGCAGACGCGGGTCCTCGCCTTCCAGGTCGGCATCGGCGACGGCAACGGCACGACGGTCCTCGGCGACCACGACATCTGGCGGCTGCCGCAGGCCGACGACTCGAGCGCCGTGTCGCCGCGCAACCCGTCCCACTTCGCCGCGCACCGGCCCGTGTTCGTGGCGAACGCGCCGGGCCAGCCGATCAGCCCCAACCTCGCGGGCGGGGTCGCCGCCGCGTTCGGGCTCTGCGCGCAGGTCTTCGCGACGAGCGACCCGGCCTATGCGGCTCGCTGCCTGCTCGACGGCCAGACGATCTACGCCCAGGCCGACCTCGCGCCGCGCGGACCGCTGCTCGCCTCGCTCCCCACCGACTACTACCCGGTGAACGAGTGGCGCGCGGACATGGAGTTCGCCGCGATCGAGCTCTACCTCGCGACCGAGCAGCTCGGGTCCCAGGTCGCCGGCCTGTCGCATGCGACGCCCGACTACTACCTCGTGGCCGCCGGCCGCCTCGCCAACGACTACATGCTGGAATCGACGACGGGGGAGGAGTCGCTCAGCCTCTACGACGTCTCCACGCTGGCCGACTTCGATCTCGTGCACGCTCTGACCACCCCTGCGGCCCAACCGCTGCTGAACCCGAATCAGCTCGAAACGAACCTCCAGACGGTCATGTCCGACCGCCACGACCAGCTCGCGCTCGCCACGCGCCTCGCGCGCCAGAGTCCGTTCGCGCAGGCGAACCCGGCGACCAACGAGGACTCCGCCGCCCACGCGTTCGGGTACGCCGCGCAGAGCACGCTCTACGACGAGCTGGCGGGGCGTCCGACCTTCGAGCTCCTCGGGCAGACGCAGCTCGGCTGGGCGCTGGGCGCCAACGCCTGGGGCTCATCGTTCATGGTCGGCGCCGGGTCGGTGTTCCCGCACTGCCTCGCCAACCAGATCCCCAACCTGTCGGGCTCGCTCACCGGGCACGGCGCGATCCTCACGGGCGCGACGGTCGACGGACCGGTGGCGCCGAGCGCGGTGGCCGGGCTGAGCGCGATCGCCGGCAGCCGGGCGTGCCCGTCCGGTGGCGCCGGCGATCCGTTCGTGGCCCAGGACGCACACGGATTCGCCTACCGCGACGACGTCCGCTCGGCCGCGACCTCGGAGGCGAGCGACGACGTCGCCGCCGTGGCGCTGCTCGCGGCCGCGGCCGAGGCGGCGCGCGGGTAGTCGGTCGCCCCGACGCGCGGCGACCGGCGATCAGCGCCCGGCGGCCGCGGCGGCGAAGTGGCGCTCGAGCTCGTTGGCGTAGGAACGGCCGATCGCGACGCTGTTGGCCTCGAGCCATTCGCTGAACGCGACGCGGCCGAGCGGTGGCTGGCCCGACACGAGCAGCCCGGCGGTCAGCCCCCTGATCTCGTCCTGCGTCAGCACGACGTCGCCAACGAGCAGGCCGAGGGCGCGGGACGCCAGCGACATGACCGCGGGCGGAAGGTGCAGGATCGGCGAGCGTCCTCCGACGCTGTGGCGCACCGCGCGGACGAGTGTCTCGAAGGACATCGTCTCCGGCCCCGCGGCATCGACGACGATGTCGTCCCCGGCGCGCGCCGACTCCACGCAGATTCGGGCCAGGTCGTCGACGTGGACCGGCTGGACCGGGTAGGAGCCATCCCCGGCGACCGCGAAGATCGGCAGGCGTCGCAGGATCCACGCGATGTTGTTCGCGAGCACGTCGCGCTCGCCGCCGAAGATCCACGTCGGTCTGACGATCGAGTACGGCAGGCCGACCTCGGCCAGCGCCTGCTCGACGAGTGCCTTCCCCCGGTAGTAGGGCAGCGGCGAGTCGATCGACGGGTTCGCGATGCTGACGTGCACGATGCGCCGCACGCCGGCGCGCCGGGCGGCGTAGAACAGGGCTCGGGAGTTCGCGATCGCGCCGGCGAACGTCGTGCGGCCATGGTCGAAACGGACCCAGTAGGTGGTGTAAAGGGTGTTGACGCCCTCCAGGCCGCGGGCGAGCGCGACCGGATCGTCGAAGCGGTATGGCAGCGTCGCGATCCGGCCCTGCAGCGGATGGGCGCGGTCGGGGTGAAACGTCAGCGTTCGCACGCCGCGACCGGAGTCGAGCAGCCGCTCGGCGATGCGCGAGCCCGAGTAGCTGAACGCGCCGGTCACGAGGTCGAGATTCGTTTCGTCGCTCACGCGGAGCCTCCTGTCCGTTGGGAGGGCAGCAACGCGGCCGCGAGCGGCGCGTAGCGCACGCCGAGGTCGAGCAGCGATTCCGCGCGAGCGTGGCTGCCCTCGAGGTGGCTGAGCATGTCCATGCCCAGATACAGCGCGACGGTCGCGAACGCCAGGTCGCGCGGCGGGACCATCGCTTCGAAGACCGAGCCCGCGAGCAGCGCCGCCAGCTTCGTCTCGACAAGGTCGATCCAGGGCTGCAGCCGCCTGACCACCTCGCGGCCGAGCTCGGCGTCGGCGACGCCGCCTGAGACCATTTCGCCGAGCACGGTGACATACCCGTCGCGCAGATCCTCGGCGTAGATCTCGCGCGCGAGCCCGGCCAGCTCGGGGATCGTCTGCGCGTGCTCGAACGCCGGTCGGTAGGCGCGCATCCGGCGGGCGCTGACGAGGTCGAGCGCGGCCAGGAGGAGCGCGTGGACGCTGCCGAAGTGGTAGAAGATCAGCGCCTGGTTGAAGTCTCCGGTGCTCGCGATCTCGCGGGCACTCGCACCGGCGAATCCCCTTGCCTTGAGGGTCTGAAGCGCCGCCTCGGCGATCCGCAGCTTCGTGCCCGTGAGCGCTTCGCCGCCGTCCTCGTGCCCGGTCGGTGTCGAGCTCGGCTCGCGCTCCGGGTGGCCTGGCTCGCTCATGGTGGAGCAGTTTAGCACTCGCTCAAAGCGAGTGCTCAAATCGCCGCGATCGGCCTCGCGGATGGCGCCGACGTGGATCGGGCCTGGGATACTGACGGCGTGACGTATAACGCCGATCTCGGCCCGTCACGTTACGCGGCCGCGACCGACCGCTACGACGCGATGCCGTACCGGCGCTGCGGACGCAGCGGGCTGCAGCTGCCGGCCATCTCACTCGGGCTGTGGCAGAACTTCGGCGACGACCGTCCACTCGAGAACAGCCGGACGATGCTGCGTCGCGCCTTCGACCTCGGGATCACCCACTTCGATCTGGCCAACAACTACGGGCCGCCGTACGGGAGCGCGGAGATCAACTTCGGGCGCATCCTGGCCGAGGACCTGCGCCCCTACCGTGACGAGCTCGTGATCTCGACCAAGGCCGGCTACGACATGTGGCCGGGGCCGTACGGCGAGTGGGGCTCACGCAAGTACCTGCTGGCCAGCCTCGACCAGAGCCTGCGGCGCATGGGTGTCGACTACGTCGACATCTTCTACTCCCACCGATTCGATCCCGATACGCCGCTCGAGGAGACGATGGGGGCGCTCGACACCGCCGTGCGCAGCGGTCGGGCGCTGTACGTCGGAGTCTCATCCTACGGCCCCGCCCGAACCGAGGAAGCCGCGCGTATCCTGCGCGAGCTCGGTACGCCGCTGCTGATCCACCAGCCGTCGTACTCGATGCTCAACCGCTGGATCGAGGCGGAGCTGCTCGACGTGCTCGAGCGCGAGGGCGTGGGCGCGATCGTGTTCTCGCCGCTCGCCCAGGGGCTGCTCACCGATCGCTACCTCGGCGGCATCCGCGAGGACTCCCGCGTTCGCCGCGGCAACTACTTCTCCGCCGATCTCGTCAGCGAGGAGAACCTCGCGCGCGTGCGCGCGCTCAACGAGATCGCCGCCCGTCGCGGCCAGACGCTCGCTCAGCTGGCGATCGCGTGGGTACGGCGCGACCCGCGCATCACCTCGGTGCTGCTCGGCGCGAGCAGCGTCAGCCAGCTGGAGCAGAACGTGGCGGCCTTGCAGCGGACCGACTTCGACGCCGACGAGCTCGCGGAGATCGACCGCTACGCGCGGGAGGGCGACATCAACCTGTGGGCGAGCTCGAGCGACGCCTGAGGCGGTCGCCCGGGCGCGACGGCGGCGAAACCGCGGCCATCTGACCGGCTGAACGCGGACCGGCCGCCCCGGCGAGCCCTCATCGGTAGGGTGCGTTCCCCGCGACGCGACGGAGGAGGGCGGCAGGCGATGGCAAGCGTTCCGAGTCACCGGCCGGACAGCGGCTCGATCGGCGCCGCGGACGTTCCTGGCTATCACCTCCTGCAGACACCCGGGCCGACGAACGTCCCCGCGCGGGTGCTGCGGGCCCTGAGCGCCGCGACGATCGACCACCGCGGTCCGGAGTTCGCCGCGCTCGCGGCCGAGCTGCAGGGCGGGATGCGCCGGCTGCTCGCCACCGAGCAGCCGGTCGTGATGTACCCGTCCTCGGGAACCGGTGGCTGGGAGGCGGCGCTCGTCAACACCCTGGCCCCCGGCGCGCGGGTGCTCGCTTTCGACACCGGGCACTTCGCGCGGATGTGGGCCGAGGCGGCCCGCCGCATGGGGTTCGAGGTCGAGGTCGCCCCCGGCGAATGGCCCCTCGGCGTCGACACCGACGCGCTGCAGGCGCGCCTGGCCACGGACGACGCGCGCTCGATCGCCGCCGTCCTGATCGTCCACAACGAGACGTCGACCGGCGTGGTCGCCGATCTGCCCGCCTGCCGGTCGGCGATCGACGCCGCCGGACATCCGTGCCTGCTGCTCGTCGACGTCGTCTCCTCGCTCGGATCGATCGAGTACGCCCACGACGCCTGGGGCGTCGACGTCGCCGTCGGAGCGTCGCAGAAGGGGCTGCTGCTGCCGCCCGGGCTCGCTTTCAACGCCGTCAGCGAGCGGGCGCTGGCCGCGGCCGAGCGCGGCGCGTCCCCCCGTTCCTACTGGGACTGGCGCGCGATCCTCGACGCGAACGAGGCGGGCATGTTCCCGTACACGCCGCCGACCAACCTCCTGTTCGGGCTGCGCGAGGCGCTGGCGATGCTCGACGAGGAGGGGATGGCGGCGGTGCTGGAACGTCACCGCCGACACGCCGCCGCCACGCGGCGGGCGGTCGCGACGTGGGGCCTGCGGGCGGTCTGCGAGGCGCCCGAGCGCCACAGCCCCGTGCTCACGGCGGTGCGCGTTCCCGACGAGCTGGACGAGCGCGACGTGCGCCGCGTGATCCTGGAGCGCTACGGCGTCTCGCTCGGGGCGGGCCTCGGCGCGCTCGCAGGTCATGCCTTTCGCATCGGGCATCTCGGCGACTTCAACGACGCGATGCTGATCGGCACGCTCGGCGCCGTCGAGCTCGGGCTGCGGCGGCTCGGCCTGCCGGCCGCCGGGGGCGTGGCGGCCGCGATGGAGTCACTCGGCTGACCCATCCGGTCGCCGGCGCTACTCGAGCGTGAGCGAGATCCGCGGATCCGCCTGCTGGGCCGCGTAGAGGCCGGCGCCGAAGACGGTGACGAGCAGATCACGCAGCTGCGCGCGGGAAAGCCTGCTGCCGTGGATCCATTCGAGGATCGCGGCGTCGACGTAGGCGAGCCAGCCGCTGAGCGCGATGCGCAGCGCGGGCGCGGGCCGGCGCTTGCCGGTGAGCCGCGCGAGGATCTCCTCCATCGTCCGCGTGCGGAACCCCTCGACGAACTCGCGCGCCTCCGGAAGCGTGGCCGCGCTCTGGATGAGCTTCTCCCACGTTCGTGAGTGGTCGGCGATCCACGCCAGGTAGGCGTCGAGGCTGGCGCTCAGCTGCTCCAGCGGCGTGCCCTCGCCGGTCGGTTCGATGAGCGACTGGAGCACGGCCGCGTGCTCGGACACGGCCGCCTTGAAGAGCTCGGTCTTGCTCGGGAAGTAGTGGTACAGGAGCGGCTTGGAGATGCCCGCCGCCTCGGCGAGCTCGCGCATCGAGAGCTCCTCGAAGGCGTGCTCGGCGAACAGGCGGTTCGCGGCCTCGAGGATCTGGGCCCGTCGCTCGTCCACGGGCAGGCGGGTGTACGCGGGCTCGTCGGGCACGCCCGCATTCTGACTGATGGCCCGCGCGTGGTCCGCGGCGGGCTGGCGGAGCGAGGCGCCGCCGCGGCGCGCGCAGGACGATCGCCGGCGCAGGGAAGGCCTGAGAGGGTTGTGACGGTTTGGCGCTGAAGGCTCCCAAGCTGCCAGATCCACCTTCGGAAGCCGCCAGGCACCCCCCGAACCTCCCGAATTGGGCGATTTCGCCATACAAGCGTCCAGCCGACCGGACGGTGCTCAAGACATCGCGCGGCGGGCCGAAAACCGGGGCAGGACGAATCAGGCTGACTCCCAGCCTTCAGCAAAGGGGATCCGGCTCCCGGCCGCGCTCCCGAAAGGCGACCCGCACGACGCGGGAGGGAGCGGGCCCCAAAAGCGACAGCTAAAGGACTAGCTCATGCGAGGACGAATCAGCAATATCACTCGGGGGGTTGTGCTCTGCGGTTTGACCTGCGGAGCGCTGTTCTCCACCGCGGCCGTGGCCAGCGCGACGACCGCCACCGCCAACCTGACCGCCGGATCACTCGGATTTGTCAGCGCCCCGCCGAACGTGACCTTCACCGACACCCTGAACGGGACGAACCAGACGGCGACCTCCCCCCAGGCGCTCGACGTCAGCGACGCCACGGGCTCCGGCAACGGCTGGAACATGACGGCCACCTCGACGACGTTCACGAGCGGCGGCCACACCCTCGCCGTGGGCGCGACGACGATCGGCGCGACGCCGGGCGTCGCCTGCGATGCCGGCGCGACGTGCCAGCTGGCTACGGTCCTCGGCTCGAAGGTGAGCTACCCCTACACGCTGCCGGCCGCGGCCGTGGCGCCGACGGCGACCGAGATGTTCGACGCGAACACGAACACGGGCATGGGCAACCAGACGGTGACGCCGACCTGGTCGCTGGCGATCCCCGCCAACACCTACGCCGGCTCGTACACGTCGACGTGGACGCTCTCCCTGGTGAGCGCCCCGTAGCAACATGCGGCAACCGGGTCTCATGCGGGTCCCTGCACTGGCCGTCGCGATAGCGGCGGCCAGTTGCATGCTGCCGGCCGTTGCCGCGGCCGCGACCATCGGGGGCTTCAGCGTGCGCCCGTCGCACTTCGACCCGAACAACCCGGCCACGCGGGCCTACTTCATCGAGACGGCCCGCCCCGGCCAGACGATCCAGGACCGCGTCGTCGTCAACAACACCGGACCGACGACGATCCAGCTGCGCGTCTATCCCGTGGACGGGCTCACGGGCGCGACGTCCGGCGCGGTCTACAGCGACGCGGCCGACCCGCTGCGCAAGGCCGGCCGCTGGGTCACGCCGGGAACGAACTTCCTGACCGTCCCGCCCGGGACGACGAGCTACATCTCGTTCGCCGTGCAGGTGCCCGCGGGCACCTCGGCGGGCGACCATCTCGCCGGCATCGCCGTGCAGAACGCTCATCCGCAACGCTCGCCGGGCCGCTTCTCGATCACCGAGGTCGTGCGCACCGTCGTCGGCATCCTCGTCGAGGTCCCGGGAACCGCGCATCCGCAGGGTGCGCTGAGCGGCATGCGGCTCGCGGCGTTGCCCGGCACCCAGGTGCCCTCCGTGGTGGTCACGCTCGGGAACACCGGCCTACGGCTGTGCAAGCCGACGCTCGCGGTGACCCTCGCCGGCGCCCACGGGGTCGAGCCGAGCGTCACGCGCCAACTCGACACGGTGCTCCCGGGCGACACGATTCCGTACCCGATGCCGTGGCCGCGACCGCTGCAGGCCGGCACGTACGCCTCGAGCGCAACCGTCAGCGGGTGCGGCACGCCAGTCACGTTCCGCGGCCTGACCCGCCTCGGCGGCGGTCTCACCGGCACCGCCACGAACCCGAACGGGCTCTCGCTCGGCGGCTCGCGCTCCGGCAGCGCCTTCTCGCTGTGGATGGTCGGCGCCGCCGCCGGGCTCGGCCTGCTCATCGGCCTCGCGGCGCTCATGTTCTGGCTGATCCTCGCGCGACGGCGCCGTCGATGGGAGGCTGAAGCGCGGCCCGTGCACACATGAGCCGGTGCCGACCTTCCGCGCACGTCTGACGCCCCGGGCCGCACCGCCCATCCTGGGAAGGATGTGCCGGCGGGCGGCCGCGCTCGTGCTGTTCGCGCTCCTGCTCGTGGCCGCCGGCGCCACGCCCGCCTTCGCCGCAGACTGGAACTCGCAGACCTCGGGCACGGGCAATCAGCTCAACACGATCGACTGCGCCGACGCGACGCACTGCCAGGCCGGCGGCGCCACCGGGACGATGCTCGGCACCTCCAACGGCAGCACGTGGAGCAGCGAGACGACCGGGACGCTGAACGCCTTCAACGGCGTGTCGTGCGCCAACACGAACGACTGCTGGGGAGCCGGCGCGGGCGGCCAGATCGACGTGACCACGAACGGCGGCTCGACCTGGACCGGGCAGAGCGACGGCTCCGGCAACGCCCTGCAGGGCATCTCCTGCCCCGATGCGACGCATTGCTGGGCGGTCGGCGCATCGACCGGGTTCTTCTGGGATCAGTGGCTTGTCATGGCCACGACCAGCGGCGGCTCGAGCTGGTCCAACCAGGGGCCCACCGGCGGCTGGTTCCGTCCCACCCTGGAGGCGATCGACTGCGTCGATGACACGCACTGCATCGCGGTCGGCGACAACGGCACGATCCTTGCCACGACGAACGGCACGAGCTGGTCGACCCAGACGTCGGGCACGGGCAACACCCTCTACGCCGTCTCGTGCGCCGACGACAGCACGTGCTGGGCGGTGGGCGTCAACGGCACGATCCTCGCCACGACGAACGGCGGGACCACCTGGACCGCGGAGATCTCGCCGACCACGAACCAGCTCAACGCGATCTCGTGCGCGGACATCAACCACTGCATGGCCGTCGGCGCGAGCGGCACGATCATCGTCACCACCGACGGCGGCGCGGTTTGGGCGACCCAGAGCTCGGGCACGACGAACAACCTCAACGGCGTGTCCTGCCCGACGAGCACCGCGTGCTTCGTCGTAGGCGACGGCGGCACGGTGTTGTCGACGACCGATGGCGGCGGTGGCGGCTGGGCCAGTGAGGCGTCGGGCACCGGCAACAACCTCAACGGCGTCACCTGCCCGTCGGCGACCGCCTGCTGGACGGTCGGCGCCGCAGGCACGATCCTCGCCACGAGCAACGGCGGCGTGAGCTGGGGCTCGCAGACCTCGGGCACGGCGAATGCGCTCAACGGCGTGGCCTGCCCGTCGACGACGACGTGCTTTGCCGTCGGCGCGGGCGGCAAGATCGTCGCCACGAGCAACGGCGGAACTTCATGGGCCGCGCAGACCTCGAGCACGACCAACAACCTCAACGGCATCGCGTGCCCGTCGACGACGACGTGCTTTGCCGTCGGCGCGGGCGGCAAGATCGTCGCCACGAGCAACGGCGGAACCTCGTGGGCCGCGCAGACCTCGGGCACGGCGAACGCGCTCAACGGCGTCGCCTGCGCGTCGACCACGACGTGCTGGGCCGTCGGCGCGACCGGGACGATCGTCGCCACGAGCAACGGCGGCACATCGTGGAGCGCCGAGACGTCGGGCACGACCAACGCGCTCAACGCGATCACCTGCTCCTCGACGACCAGCTGCTGGGTGGTCGGCGCCGCCGGCACGATCCTGACGACCGGCAACGGCGGCAGCTCGTGGTCGGCGCAGACCTCGGGCACCACCCAGGCGCTGTACGGCATCGCCTGCACCGGCCTGAACCTGTGCTGGCCCGCGGGGGCGAACGGCACGCTGCTGAACACGCTCACCGGCGGGCTCAGCTGGCTCGGTCTGCTCTCCGGCGTCACCGCGCAGCTCAACTCCGTGGCCTTCCCCAACAGCCAGCGCGGCTTCGCCGTCGGAGCCGGCGGAGAGATCCTCGCCTACATCAGCCGCTGCAGCACCGGCACGTTGAGCGCGCTGCTCCCGGGGACGATCACGCTGCCGACGGTCGCGCTCAACGGGCTCGATCAGTCGGTGACGACGAACGCGACGATCGTCCCCGACGACGAGACGCTCAACTTCCTCGGCTGGAACCTCAGCGCGACCTCGACGACCTTCACCAACGGCGCGGGCAAGACGCTGCCCCCGACGGCCACGACGATCACCGGCGCCACGATCAGCGCGGCCGCCGGCAGCTGCGGGCTGCCGACCAACTCGATCGGCTATCCGATCACGCTGCCGGCCGGGAGCACCCCGCCCGCCGCGAGCAAGATCGTCAACGCGGCGGTCGGAACGGGCATCGGCCCCGCCGACATCGGGCTGACGTTCAAGCTCAACGTGCCGGCGAAGGCGCTCTCCGGGAGCTACACCTCGACCTGGACGTTCACGGTCGCGAGCGGGCCGTAGGCCCGCCCGACGCGGTCACGCTGCCCGGCGATCAGGCCGCGCGCCGGCGCGAGCCGCCGGCCGCGGCCGCGGCGCGCTTCGTCTTCGCCGTTGCCGCCGTGCGCTTGGGCGCCGGACGCGCCGCGGCCTTGCGGGCCGGCTTGGCCGGGGTCGCGGCCGGCGGCGCCTCGGAGACGGGCGCGCGCTCGTCCGTGCGGTCGTGGCCGTCGGGCAGCGCGAGCCGGACGATCTTGCGCACGACCGAGCCGAACTGCTTCGGCAGCGGACCGGTGTGGTAGTCGATGCCGTAGCGCTCGCAGATCTCGCGCACCTCGACGGAGATCTCCGCGTAGCGGTGCGCCGGGAGGTCGGGGAACAGGTGGTGCTCGATCTGGAAGCTGAGGTTGCCCGAGAGGATGTGGAACAGCCGCCCGCCGGTGAGGTTCGAGGAGCCGAGCAGCTGGCGCAGGTACCAGCCGCCGCGCGTCTCGTTCTCGGCCTCCTCCTCGGTGAACTCCTCGGTGCCGTCCGGGAAGTGCCCGCAGAAGATGATCATGAACGCCCACACGTTGCGCACGAGGTTGGCCGACGCGTCGCCGGCGAGCACGAGCGGCGCCTGCGGCCCGGCGAGCAGCGGGAACAGGACGTAGTCCTTGAGCGACTGCCGGCGGACCTTGCGCCAGATGCTCGCCGCCATGCTGCGCCGCTCGCCCCAGTCGTACTTGCCCGTGCGCACCTGCTCGATCTCGAGGTCGTGCAGCGCGACGCCGTACTGGAAGAAGAGCGCCAGCAGCGTCGCGTAGACGGGGTTGCCCAGGTAGTAGGGCTCCCACTCCTGCTCCTCGGACATGCGCAGGATCCCGTAGCCGACATCGCGGTCCTTGCCCACGATGTTCGTGAACGTGTGGTGCATGTAGTTGTGCGAGTGGCGCCACTGATCGGCCGGGCAGGCGGTGTCCCACTCGAACTCCTTGCCCGACAGCGTCGGGTCGCCGGTCCAGTCGTACTGACCGTGCATGACGTTGTGGCCGATCTCCATGTTGTCGAGGATCTTGGAGAGGGAGAGCGCACCGACACCGCCGAGCCACGCCGGCGGAAGGATCGACAGGAACAGCAGCCCGCGTCCGGCCACCTCGAGCGCGCGCTGCGCGCGGATGACGTTGCGGATGTAGTCGACATCGCGCTCGCCGAGGTCGTCGAGCACGCGCTGGCGCAGCGCGTCGAGCTCCTCGCCGAAGGCTTCGATCTGCTCGGCGGTCATGTGGGGGGCGGCCTTGATCACGCGGTCTCCTGGTGGCTCTAGAGGTCGAGTTCGACGTCGCCGGCGGGTACCGACACGCAGATCTGGATGTCCTGCTCCTCGGCGGAGGACAGCTCGCCGGTGTGCACGTTGCGCACGTGGCCGGAGAGCTTGCGACAGGTGCAGGTGTGGCAGATGCCCATGCGACAGCCGTGGGCCGGGCGCAGGCCGGCGGCCTCGGCCTGCTCGAGCAGGGGCGCGCCCGAGTTGTCGGCCTGCAGCGCGCTGGAGCTGAAGCGCACCGTGCCCGAGACGCCGTCGGGCGGTGCGGCGACACGGACGGGCAGGAAGCTCTCGCTGTGGAAGTTGGCCTCGGCGCCCTCCCGCGTCCACAGATCGCGCACCGCGTCGATGAGCGCCGGGGGTCCGCACACGTAGGCCGGTGCCCCGAGGCAGTCGGCGGCGAGCTTCGTCAGCTGCGCGCGGCTGAAGTGGCCGTGCGCAGCCCCGGTCGCGGGTTCGCGAGTGTACACGTGTACCACTTTGATGTTCGGGTTGCGCTGCATGATCGCCGCGAGCTCGGAGCGGTAGGTCGCGTGTCGCGGGCCGCGCGCGTAGTGCAGGAAGGTGATCGGCTCCGAATGGCCCTCGTCGGACAGGGTGCGCAGCATCGACAGCACGGGCGTGATGCCGCTGCCGCCGCTGACGAGCAGCAGTCGCGAGGGCCGCGTGCGGGGAAGGACGAAGTCGCCCTCGGCCGGCGCGAGCCCTACGACGAGGCCCGGCCGGGCGAGGTCGCGCAGGTGCCGGGACACGAGTCCGTGCGCGTGCGCGCGCAGCGTCAGCTCGATATGGCCGTCGTGGGCCGAATTTGCGGGCGAGTAGCAGCGCGAGCGCCGGACGCCGTCGACCTCGACGGTGACGGTGACGAACTGGCCCGGCTCGAAGCCGCGCCACTGACCGTTGGGGCGCAGGCGCAGGGTGACGCTGTCGGGCGTCTGGCGCCGCGCGTGCACCACCTCGGCGCGCAGGTCGTGCAGGGACAGGCGTGGCCGGACGAGCTCGAGGTAGCGGTCGACGCCGTGCGGGCCCGCGAGCACGTCCAACAGGCTCGAGCCGGCCACCGAGCGGGCGAGCGAGCGGGCGGAGGGCAGGCTCCGCCGCGCATTGCGCGCCGGAGCGGCCGCACGGCCGTCGGTAATTCTCCACAACTGGGTGAACATCTGTACACTGAAGGTAGCGACTGTCTTTCGACCTGTCAACGCGGAACCGGCTCCGTTGTGTGACATGGATCACAATCGAACCGTGACCGCGCGTACACGCAGACATCGGCACTCCGCATCGACTCTTGAGAGCCGGGCCGAGCGCAAGCAGCGCACCCGCGAGGCGCTCATGGAGGCGGCGCTTCGACTCGTCGACGAGCGGGGCTTCTCGAGCCTGAGCCTGCGCGAGGTCGCACGCGAGGCGGGGATCGTCCCGACCGGCTTCTACCGTCACTTCGAGGACCTCGACGAGCTCGGCCTCGCGCTCGTGGACGAGTCGTTTCGCAGCCTGCGCGAGATGCTCCGAGGCGCCCGCGAGGACGCCGGCGACTACAGCGGCGTGATCCGCGGCTCGGTGGAGATCCTCGCGCGGGCGGTGTACGAGCACCGCCTGCACTGGCGGTTCATCGCCCGCGAGCGCTCGGGCGGCGTGTCCGCTCTGCGCCGCGCGATCCGCAGCGAGATCCGCCTGTTCAGCAGCGAGCTGGCCACCGACCTGTCCCGCTTCCCCGGCCTGAACGACTGGAGCTCGGAGGACCTGCAGATGATCGCGGCGCTGATGGTCAACACGATGGTCTCGACGGCCGAGGCGCTGCTCGACGCCGGTCCGGAGGACCCGCGCGCCGAGGCCGAGGTCGTGCGCACGGCCGAGCACCAGCTGCGTCTCATCGTCCTCGGCGTACCGCAGTGGCGCACGCGCGGCGGCCGGCCCGTCGAGGCCGCCGCGGCCCCATCGCTCTCCGTCCCGGCCCGGCGCGCGCCGGCACGTCCGAGCGCAACCCCGGCGGCGCGCGGGTCAGCTACGCGACGGTCTCACCGTTCGCGGTGAGCGTGACCTCGATGTTCCCGCGCGTCGCGTTCGAGTAGGGACAGATCTCGTGCGCAGCACGCACGAGCTCGACCGCCGCAGCGGCGTCGGACACGCTCGGAAGCGTCACGTCCAACTCGACCGCAAGCTGGAAGGTCCGCTCCTCGGTGGGCAGGAGCGATACCTTCGAGTCGATCGCCACGTCGGTCAGCTCCTCCTTCCGGCGCCGGGCCGCGGAGCCGAGCGCGCTCTCGAAGCAGGACGCGTACCCGACCGCGAACAGCTGCTCGGGGTTTGTCCCGCCGCCCGGGCCGCCGAGCTCGACGGGGATGCGCAGGTCGACCTCGAGCGCGCCGTCGGTCGTGGCGCCGTGACCGTGGATCCGACCCCCCTCGACGTGGGCCTGGGCGGTGTAGATCGGCTTGGGCATGGGACGTTCCTTCCTTGCTCGCGACAGTGGACGGATCAGGCGCGTCGCCCCCTGCCGCGGAGTCTAGGACGAGCGGGCGCGCCCGGAGCCGGGCGAGCGACCGCTAGGGTGGTCCGAGGTTTCCCGTGCCAAGCCGAGGAGGAAGTCGTGTTTGAGGTTCGTGTTCGCCGCACCGTCTGCACGGGCGCGGCGTTGGCGGCCGCCATGTCCTGCGCGCTTCCCGCCGCCGGGCAGGCTGCGCTGATCAACTTCGGCAGCGCGCTGGGCGCGCCCGCCACGGTGGCGATCGCGCACCCGGTCGACACCGCCTTCTGGTCGACCGCGCTCAGCGGCGGCGCCGGCGCGCGCGCCCCGCACCGGGGCCGGGTGGTGACGGTGCGGATCGCCGGCTGCGCGAAGCGCGGCTCGGGCGGCCAGCTCCCGCTCACCCAGGTCCATTTCCAGGACCTCGGGCCGACGGGCGGCTCGTCGGCGCGGATCAAGGTGACGAGCGGCCCCTTCAACCTGCCGGTCTGCGGCGGTTCGGTGAGCGGCGCGACGGTGAGCACGTTCCATCCCATCAACATGTGCGTCGCGAGCGGCGACTACGTCGCCTTCAACGACGAGGGCGGCTCCGCGCCGGCGGGCTTCCCGGGCGGCGTCGGCTACGAGGTGTTCGCGCAGCAGCCGGGCGCCGCGACGAGCTCGTTCACGAGCGGCGGCGGGACGACCAACGGAGCGACAGTCCACGCCAGCGCGCACCCCGGGCTCGAGCTGCTGATGGCCATCCAGCTCGGTACCGGCCGAAGCGCCGGGGTGTGCCCCGGGTAGGACGCGCTTCGAGGCCACCGGATCGGCGAGGATATGACCATGAGCGCGGCGGCCGACTACGTGATCGTCGGGGCGGGATCGGCGGGCTGCGTGCTCGCCGCACGGCTGTCCGAGGACCCCGCGACGCGCGTCCTGCTGGTCGAGGCCGGCGGGCGCGGCCGGCATCCGAACATCGCGATTCCGGCCGCCTTCGCGAAGCAGTTCCACACCTCGCTGGACTGGGACTACCAGACCGAGCCCGAGCCCGCCTGCGATGGTCGCTCGCTGTACATACCGCGCGGAAGGGGTCTCGGAGGGAGCAGCTCGATGAACGCGATGCTGTACGTGCGCGGCCGGCCGCTCGACTATGACCTGTGGGAGGCCCAGGGCGCCCAGGGCTGGGGCTGGGATGACGTGCGGCCGTACTTCCTGCGCGCGGAGGACAACGCGCGCGGCGCCTCCGAGCATCACGCCGTCGGCGGCCCGCTGCGCGTCGAGGACGAGCGTTCCCCGCGGCGGCTGACCGCACGCTTCCTCGCTGCCGCCGAGGCTGCCGGGATTCCGCACATCGACGACTACAACGGCCCCGAGCAGGACGGCGCCGCGCTCGTCCAGGTGACGCAGCGCAACGGGCGGCGCTGGAGCACCGCCGACGCGTACCTGCGCCCGGCGATGTCGCGCCCGAACCTCGAGGTCGTCACCGGTGCGCAGGTCAGCCGCGTGCACGTTCGCGACGGGCGCGCGAGTGCGGTGCTGCTCGCCGACGGGCGCACGCTCCGCGCCGAGCGTGAGGTGATCCTGTCCGCCGGGACGATCGGCTCGGCGCAGCTGCTGCTGTGCTCGGGGATCGGGCCGGGCGCGCAGCTGCGCGACGTCGGCGTCGCCGTCGAGGCCGACCTGCCTGGGGTGGGGGAGAACCTCCAGGACCACCCGTTCCTGACCGCCGTGTGGGAGTCGACGCGCCCGGAGTCGCTCGCCGACGCCACGAAGCCGAAGGCGCTCGCCGAATGGGTGCTCCGCCGGAGCGGCCCGCTCACCTCCTCGGTCGCCGAGGCGTTCGCGTTCGTGCGCAGCCGCCCGGGCCTGCCCGCGCCCGACCTGCAGTTCCACTTCGCGCCGGCGTACTTCGTCGATCACGGGGCCGCCGAGTACGACGGGCACGCCTTCACGTGTGGGCCGGTGCTCATCTCCCCCCGCAGCCGCGGAACGATTCGCCTGCGGTCGGCCGACGCGCGGGACAAGCCGCGGATCCTCACGAACACCCTGGCCGAGCCCGAGGACGTGGCCGCGCTCGTCGCCGGCGTGCGCATCGCCCGCCAGATCGCCGCGAGTGAGCCGCTCGTCGCGGCGCGCGGGCTGGAGCTGTTCCCCGGCGCCGGCGCGCAGGACGATGCCGAGCTCGAGGCGGACGCCCGCCGGCGGGTCGATCTGCTCTACCACCCGGTCGGGACGTGTCGCATCGGCACCGACGAGCTCGCCGTCGTTGACCCGGCGTTGCGCGTCCACGGGATCGACGGACTTCGCGTCGCCGACGCGTCCGTCATGCCGCTCATCCCGGGCGGTAACACGAACGCGCCGACGATCATGATCGCCGAGCGCGCCGCGGACCTGATCCGCGGGCGCGTCGCGGTGCCGGCCTGAGCGCCGCCGGCGGCGGCGACCGCCAGCGCCTACCCTGAGGGCGCCATGTACCACATCGAGCTGCGCCACTTCCCACACAACACGCACGTTTTCAACCTCAGCGAGGCCCAGCTGCAGGGCACGATCCTCGCGCCGTGGAGTCGCAACCAGACGATCGAGGTCGCCGACCGCAAGTGGATGCCCGATCTCACGACGCTGACGATCCTCGAGGGCCCCGAGCTGACGACGGGCGACCTGGCCATGGGTCGTGGTTGGAACGCGGCTCGGCGCACGGGCCGGGACGTGACCAGGGAGATGCTCGCTCCCGCGCCGCCGGCCGCGCCGGGGCTCGACGACCTCGCGCGCGAGCTGCTGTCGATGACGGTGGCCGATCTCGTCAGCCTGCACGAGGCCTGGCTGCTCGCGAGCACCTGGCATCCCGGCTGGCGCGCCAGCGATCGACTCGTCGCCGCCGAGGGCGCGGTGCGCGCGCTGTTGCTCGCGGGCCACGCGGAGCTCTGCCGCGGGACGCGGATAACGGCGACCGACAATGTCGTGCCCGGCCCGGACATCGAGGCGCTCCTGCTCGCGGTGCCGAGCTGGGCGAGCGACGACGGGTCGAGCGTGTTCCTGAGGGCCACCGATCTCGGCCGGCGAGAGCTCGAGGCTCACCCGGCCGCGAGCGGCGCCTGATTCCAACGGCCGAGCACGGCGATCGCGTGTTGGAGTCCCTGGGCGCGACCGCGGTCGACGCCGTCGAAGCGGTCCTCATCCTCTCGCGCAACGCCTTCGACTTCCTCCTGCGCCCCGGCGCGCTCGCCGACACGACGCCCCTCGCCGGGCAGGTCATCCACCGCCGGCCCCAGAACACGCTGGTGCGCTACGAGCACAACCCCGACGTGGCCGTCGCCCGTCCGCCCGTGCTGCTCATCCCGCCGCTCGCGGCACCCGCGCGCTGCTTCGACCTGCGCCGCGGCTGCAGCCTCGTCGAGCACCTGACCGTGCGCGGGCACGACACGTACGTCGTCGACTACGGCCCGATGGGGTTCGACGACCGTCAGCTCGGCCTCGAGCACTGGATCGACGACGTCCTCCCGCGCGCGATCCGCGCCGCCAGTCGCGACGCCGGCGAGACGGTGCACCTCGTCGGCTGGTCGCTCGGCGGGATCATGACGCTGCTCACGGTCGCGCTGCGGCGCCGCCTGCCGGTGCGCAGCGTCGCGATGATCGGCAGCCCGTTCGACCTGCACCAGGTGGCGGTCGGCACGCCCGTGCGGCTCGTCGCCGCGCTCACCCGAGGCCGGATCACGACCTCGCTGTACCGCGTGCTCGGCACGCCGCCCGCCGGCCTCACCAGTCTCGCCTTCAAGGCGGTGTCGTTCCGCCGCTACCTGTTCCGCCCGCTCGCCGTCGCCACCCACCTCGACGATCGCGAGTGGCTCGGGCACGTGCGCGCGACCGATGAGTACATGGACCGCATGCTCGCCTATCCCGGGCGCAGCTTCGGCCAGATCTTCCACCGCTTCTTCCTCGTCAACGACCTCGTCGACGGGCACCTCGTGCTCAACGACCGCACGATCGAGCTGGCCGACGTCCGGGTTCCGGTGCTCGCGATCGCCGGAACCGATGACCTGCTCGCGCCGCGCGGCGCGGTGTTCGCCGTCGGCCCGCTGCTGAGCGCGGCCTCGGAGGTGCGGCTCGCCGTGGCACCTGGCGGGCACCTCGGGGTGCTCACGGGCCGCTCGGCGGCGGGCACGACCTGGCGCGAGCTCGATGCGTTCCACGACGCCCACGCGCAACGGGCATCACCTCGCGCGCGGGTCGCGCGCGGGGGTTGAGCCCCGGGCCGGTCGCGCGGGTGCGGCGCCCGTATGTCCTTGTCCCAAAGGCGACCACCCACCGGCTCCGGATGCGATTTGAGGCCGTCGTGGGGCGGGCTTAACATGTGGGAGTGGCGCCCCGCACGGATGCACAGGCCTCGCGCGCGAGCCGCAGGCGGACACCCGCCGCGGTGAGCGAGTCGCCGGTGCGGGTCGGCTCGTTTCGCACGCGGGCGCTGGAGCTGCCGGGCGACGGGCCGCTGTTCATCCTGCTGCACGGCTTCGCCGATAGCGCCGACACCTGGCGCGGGGTGCTCTCGCTGCTCGCGGACGAGGGCCGGGCCGCCGTGGCGCTCGATCTCCCGGGCTTCGCGGCGGCCGCGCCGCTGGCGGAGGACGAGCCGGTGCTCGAGCAGCTCGCGGCCTTCGCCGCCGCCGCGGTGCGCCACTACGGCGAGGCGCGCGAGTGCGTGCTCGTGGGCAACTCGCTCGGCGCGAGCGCGGCGCTGCTGACGGCGGCCGACGGGGAGCCCGTGCAGCGCGTCGTGGCGGTCGCGCCGGCCGGCTTCGACATGGCCGGATGGATCTTCCGCCTGGAGACCTTCCTGCTGCTGCGCGCGCTCGTGCGCCTGCCGCCGCTCGCGCCGGGTGCGCTCATGCAGCGCCTCGTCGGGCGCGTCTACCGTCAGCTGGCGATCCACGACCCGGCCCGCGTCAGCGCGGAGGTCGTCGACACGTTCGGGCGCCACCTACGCGACCGCGCGACCGTCGTGCGCTATCTGCAGGTCGCGGACCGGCTCGCGCCCGAGCTGTCCGAGCCGTTCGAGCTGCACACGATCGGCGTGCCGGTCGATCTCGTGTGGGGCCGCGAGGACGCGATGCTGCCGTACGCCAACGCCGAGCTCGCGCTGCGCGCGGTGCCCGGGGCGCGGCTGACGACGGTCGACGGGTGCGGGCACTGCCCGCAGGTCGAGCGCCCCGAGGTCGTGGCCGAGGTGCTGCTCGAGTCGCGGCGGCCGGCGGCCACGGGCTGACCGCCGGGCCCGGACGCGCCGCTAGACTCCGTTCTCGCTTGGTGGGCGTAGCTCAGCTGGTAGAGCTCCGGGTTGTGGTCTCGGCGGTCGCGGGTTCGAATCCCGTCGCTCACCCTTAGGAAGTGGCTGGAAATCGGGGGGTTTTGATTTCCGGGCCGCAGCCGGCGGACCAGGGGCGGGGTGCAAGCGGGGTGCAATCTCTAG
>CAVRUQ010000018.1:0-22116 GCA_963724405.1 uncultured Solirubrobacterales bacterium | reverse complement strand
CGTGGCGCTGGTGGCCGTCGCGCAGGTTTGCGTCGCGTTGTTCGGGTAGGGCGCGTCGCGCGGCGCAGGTGGCAATTACTGCCCAGCCGGAGCTCGAGGGGCGTTCCGTCGCCGAGGCGGACGAGGAGCAGCGCGTACTGGCGGAGTGGGAACAGTCACCCTGACCATCGCGGTCGGGTCACGAACGACGTGGATCAGTCGCTCGCTCACCCGGAACCAGAGCCGTCCAGGCGGGCTCTGCCTCGTAAACGAAAGCCTGGCGTCCTGGGCGACGTACACGACCACGGCGTCGGAAGCCACGAGCAGGACCTCACGGGGACCAAGGGCGCCAAGCGCCGTCGAGAAGTGGTACGACACGCGCTCACGGAGTGCGGCTAGTGGAGTGGTCGAAGTCCCGGCAATGAGTGTGTGACCCTCGGCCGACAGCGTCGGGCTGAGGAACGCGGCGAAGGGTCCGGGAAACCCGGCGTTCTCGAGTTGTTGAGCCGCACTTGCAATGGTGAGTAGAAGATCTGCTCCGGCTACTCCCGGCGGGGCGACGTTGGAAAGCGAGTCCCGGGTACGAGTGACCAGGTTGCGGCCCAGGATCGTGCATCCCGGAGTGTTGTTGCCCGACAGGAACAGGACATCCTCGGCCAGCGCCAAGGTCTTCGCGGCGTGCTCCGCGGAGGCTCTCGCCCTGTGCGACGACGGCTCGGAATCGACCTCAGATTCGCTCAGGGAAAACGCGCAGAACAGTTCGGCCAGCAGCGTCGGATCCCTCTCCACAAGCCTGGCCCTAACCGTCGCCAGCTGCGGCACCCAGTTCGCCAGCGCGGTCCCCACGGTTGGCGCCGTTTCGACCGGGACGGCTTGTCGGACCACCGCGCGGCGCCTGAACACGTCGGCGACCACGTCGTCGATCTCCGCCCAGATCGCGTCGTTCCAGATCGTGTCACGGCTGTAACCCTGCACGCGTAGCCTCCCACTAGGCAATGAACGAATCGGCCGACTCTCGACGTGCCCGGCAACGGGTCGTCCCCGTGTGCGACCGCCGTGCTGAGCGCTGCAAACTACCCCCGCGCTATGTGGCATCCGAGTATCCCCGGCGTGCGAACGCTCGTCAAGAGGCGGCACAGAATTGCGGCGCGGCGCGGTCGGTGACCCTTGGCTTCCGTCGTTCACCATCCCGCAACGACGCGTTTACACCGCCCAGTCGGCCTAACACACACGACCCGCCCGAGCTAGACTGGCGCGGCGATGCAGAAAGGTCAGTCCTTCGTCAACCCGCGGACTGGTGAACAGCTGGAGATCCTCCAGCTTCCGCGGATCGCAGCGGAGGGAGAGCTCGCGCAGCTGAAGGTGCTCCGCCTCCTTCGCCCGGGCCAGGGCTTCCCGTTCCCGCACGCGCACCTCGATCTCACCGAGATCTATCGCGTGCGGCAGGGGATCGCCGACGGGCTCATCGAGCGCCGTCGCGTTCGCATGGCCCGGGGCGAGGAGTGGGTGATCACGCCAGGCATCGCGCATGTGAACCCCTGCAATCGCTCGCGGACCGACCTGTTGATCGAGCAGACGTTCGACCCGGGAACCGAGGCTGCGTATGCGTACGTGGAGGCACTCGGAGACCTCATGTCCCACGGTCGGACGATCCGCGGTGACCTCCCGCCGGTCACGGCGATGGCGGTGTTCGAGGCCACGGACGGCGAGACCTACGCCGGGGGGCTCCCGGTGGCGCTCCAGCGAAGGGTGGTGTATCCGCTGGCCGGTTCCTGGGCGCGCTGGCGCCGCACGTATCCGCCGGCGGTGAAGGCCGGCCGATAGGCCACGGCCCCCTCTAGCGGAACGAGGCCGCGAAGTGCCCGAGGCGCCGCACCGCGCCCGGGCGCGGTCCGCCGTCGACGCGACGCTCGGCGACCACGCTGTAGGCCTGCAGTCGATTGGTGTGGAAGCAGTGCGAGCCCCCCCAGAGGAAGACTCGGAACGCTCGGTAGACCTGTTCGCCCCACCGTTCCCTGATCTCATCGTGAGCGGCGTCGAGTCGCTGGGCCCATTGGCGCATCGTCAGTTCGTAGTCGCGGCTCTCGCGGCGAGTCTCCACCACCTCGAAGCCGTGGAAGAGGAGCTCTTGGACCATGTCCTGCAGGGCGAGGCAGGAGTGCGGGCCGCGCCACGTGTAGCGGCGGCTGAACGGGCTGAGTGCGTACTTCTCCTTCGTGGCCGAGGCATCCAGGTAGAGCCGCCCGCCGGGGCGCAGCGACGCCCACACGCGCCGGCAGAAGCGGCGGTAGTTGGGGATGTGCTCGATGACCCCGAAGATGACGACATGATCGTAGGGACGGGTCGGATAGTGATCGAGGAGATCCTCGACGAGGACCGTTACCGGGACGCCCGCCCGCTCGCATCGCTCGCGGATGTACCCGGCGGACTTCTCGGTGAGGGTCAGCGAGGTGACGTGCACGCCGCGGCGCCCGCACCACTCCGCCGCGCCACCCCAGCCTCCGCCGATGTCCAGGAGGCGCATCCCCGCCTCGAGCCCGAGATTCGCCCACATGCGCTCGAGCTTGTGCTCGGCGGCCTGTTCGAGGGTCTCGTCGTCGGACTCGAACAGGCACTGTGAGTAGAAGTGGTACTTCCGGTCGAGGAAACTGAGGAAGAAGTCGTCATCGAATGAGTAGTGGAAGTCGATCGCCTTGGCGTTCAGCACGCTCGGCGGCAGCAGGAAATCGGCCGCAAGGTGGATCCACTGGCTGGCCGGCATGCCGAAGGGGAGGCGATCGCGAACGTCCATGAGCATCATCAGGTCGCCCTCGATGTCGACGTCGCCCTCGACGTAAGCGGTGCCGACCGACAGTTCGGTGAGCGGCTCGGTCAGGAGCCGGTCGCTGTGGAGCACAATCCGGAACTGGGGCAGATCGCCCCCGAAGGACACGACGCTGCCGTCGGGCAGTACGAGCTCTCCGGGCAGCTGCACACGACGAAGCTTCCGCCCGAGGGTGATCACCCGCGGATGCTCGAGCAGCACAGGCTGCCCTGGCGACTCAGCCGACGCGGTCATCTCCGGCACGCCCCCGGGCCGCGGCGTCGCGAAGCGTCCCGGCCGCCTCGGCCTCGAGGCCGAGCATGCCCACGCGCCGCGCCGTATCCCGCGAGCGTTCGAGGAGCTCCGCCGCGCGATCGCGTTGCCTCGGGTCGTCCTGCGCACGGAGGAACTCCCCGTAGCGGGACTGGACGAGCGCCTCCGCCGTGACGGCGCCGTGCGCCGCCGTGCGCCGCAGCGCCGTCTCGAAATGGCCGGCCGCGGCCGGCGCGTCGCCCTCGAGCGCAGCGAGCACGGCCAGGAATCCGGTCACGGGGCCCACGAGAAACGCCATGCCGATCTGCGCGTTGTGGTCGGCGTACGGCTCGAGCGCGCGCCGGAGGCCGACGGCCGCCGCCCGGTCGCCGAGCGCCACGGCGCCTTCGGCGAGCAGACAGAGGGCCCCGAGCCAGAACATGTCGCGGGGCACGTGCGCGCAGCCGTCGCGGGTGAGGCGGTCCAGCTCGGCTTGGGCGGTAACGGGGTCCCCGGTCTCGCAGTACGCGGCGATGAGGCCGGCCCGCCAGACGGGCAGGGTCGGCTTGTCCCCGATGAGTGGCCTCACCTCGTCGCGGATCTCGGCCAGCCGTCCCTGGCTGCGACGCAGGCCGTACAGGTGCCCGGCGTAGAGGAGACGCACATGGCCGCCTTGCGCTCGCCGGCCGTAGCGGTAGGTCTCGGCGGCCTTCGCCTCACCCTCGGCGAAGTCGCCGGCCATCTCTGCCCACTTCGCGTCCCAGGAGGCGGCGAAGTGCTGGTACAGCGGTTGGCGCAGGCGCTCGGCCAGGGTCTTGAGTCGCGGGTGCGCCCGGTGGGCCTCGTCGAGGTCGCCCAGCTCCACGAGATCGTAGATGTGCCAATGCAGCGCCTGGCCCAGAATGTCACGACCGCCCGCCTCGGAGCGGGCGAGCCACTCGCGGCCGATGTCGAGGCGCTCGCACAGGTGGTCGCTGTGCAACAGCGTCGTGTGGCGACCGGCGAGCGCGACCAGGATCGCCTGCTCATCGCCGGACTCCCGGGCGATGGCGACCGCCTCGCCGCTCAGCTCGATCGCCAGGTCGCCATCGATCGGGTGCAGCGCCTCGCCGAGCCGGGCCATCAGCTTCGCTCGCAGGCTCGTGTTGGCGGCGGGAACGGCCTCGAGCGCCTCCCTGAGCAGCGCCTCGAGCAGCGGATCGATCGTCTCGGCCTCGTACGAGCGGCCCGCATAGCCGAGCGCGGCGCGGGCGAAGTGCTCAGGCGCCCCGAGCCGGCGTGCGATCTCGGCCGCGCTGGCGAACGCCTCCTGTGCGGCCTCGCGAAGCCCGGCCCGCCAGCGGAGTCGCCCGAGCGAGAACAGAACCTCGATGCGCTCGACCTCCCCGCCGGGGCCGAGAAGGTCAAGGGCGTCGAGCGCCTTGACCAGGTGGTCAGCGGCCTCCTCGTAGGCGAGCGCTTCGGCCGCAGCGTCGGCCGCGGCCAAGCCGTACTGGAACGCCTTCCCGGCAGCTCCAAGCTGGCGGGCGGCGTGGAAGTGCAGCGCGAGCTCGGCCACCGGAGGCCGGTCGTGCTCCAGGCGTTCGAGCGCCTCGCCGGCCGCGAGGTGCAGTCGCGCGCGGTTGGCGTCCGAGACGACGCCCTCGTACAGGGTCTCGCGAACGAGCGCGTGGCAGAACGAGCAGCGGCCGATCGACGGCTCGACGACCAGGCCGGCCGAGATCGCGTCTTCCAATCCGGCGAGCACGTCCAGTCTCGCATCGCCGAGCATCTCGGCCAGCACGTCGAGTCTGAAGGCTCGACCGCAGACCGAGGCCCGTGTGAGGAGGGCGAGCGTTGTGGGCGCGAGCCGCTCGAGGCGGCGATGGATGACCCCCTTGGCGCCCACCGGGACGCCGGCGGAGCGCAGCGCCACCGCGGCATCTTGAGCGTCGCCGAGGTCTTGGTCGTCCACCGCGCGCAGCGTCTCCTCGATGAAGAACGGGTTCCCGTCGGTCTCCCGCTGGAACATCCGGGCGACGTCCACGGCGATCTCGCGCTCCTTGCGAACCGTGATCAGGCGCCGCGTCTCGTCCGCGTCAAGGCCCCCGAGCGTGATCCGGACGATGCGCTCCTGAGCCGGGTCCGCAACGCGGGCGATGTCGGCCAGGGCTCCCCGCAGAGGAGCCGACGTCGCCGCGTCGGGCTCACGTGCGGTGCCGAGCACCATGATGCTCGCCGCCACGTCAGCGCGCGCGAGATGACGCAGGAGTAGCGCCGTCGAGGTGTCCGCCCAGTGGAGGTCGTCGAAGACGAGGAGCACGGGTCTCGCGGCGGCCGCGACCGAGAGCAACGCCATGACGGCCTCGAACAGGAGGTAGCGCTGCGGGTCCAACGTGCTCCGCGGGCTCGCACTGATGGGCACGCGCCCGCGGAGCTCCGGCACGAGACCGGCCAGCTCGGCCAGCTCGGGACCCCATTGCGCATCGAGGCCGGCGACGACGGTCGGCTCCTGAGAGACGAGATGGCGTAGCGCCTCGACGAACGGCTGGTAGCTGACGAGCGCGTCTTCGTCGCAGCGCCCGTACAACACCATGGCGCCCGCCTCGTGGATCTCCTGTGCGAACGCGGCGGCAAGCCGCGTCTTTCCGATCCCGGGCTCGCCGAGGACCACAGAGAGCGCCGCGCGCCCGTCCCCTTTGCGCTGCCAGCAGGCGCGGAGCGACTGCAGGGCCTCGTCGCGATCGATCAAGGACTGCCGGGGACCTGCCACGAGCGGCGCCGGCAGCGGGGGCACGAAACGGGCGGACGCACGGCGACGAACCTGAGCATTGCGCTCGCCGAGCGTGTCCCGCACCGCGGCCGCCGACGACGGCCGATCCTCCTGGCGCTTGCTCAACATGCTCAGGATGAGCTCGGCCACGTCATCGGGGAGCTCGGGACGCAGCGAACGCGGGTCGGGCGGCGCCGCATTGAGCTGCTGGGCGATCACGGCCATCGGGCTGCCCTCGAAGGGGGGTCGTCCGCAGACCATCTCGAAGAGCATCGCGCCGAGCGCGTACAGATCCGAGCGGGCATCGACCGCACCGCCGCCTACCTGCTCGGGAGGCATGTACAGCGGCGTGCCTAGGGGCACTGCCTCGGTGGTCAGGCGGGCCTGACCGACCAGCAGGGCAACGCCGAAGTCCGCGAGCAGCGCTGTGCCCGGGTCGGCCAGGAGGACATTGCCGGGCTTGACGTCTCGATGGACGACGGCGTGATCGTGGGCGAAGGACAAGGCGTCGGCCACCTGACGGGCGAGGGCGATCGCAACGTCCATCGGCAGGCCCTGCGGATGACGCTCGAGCAGCTCCGCGAGGGTGCCGCCGCCGACGTACTGCGACACGATCCAGGTCGCCCCCTGCTCCTCCCCGACGTCGTACACGGAGACGATGTGAGGATGAGCGTCGAGCTGTGCCGTCGCGCGCACCTCGCGGAGCAGCCGGGTGCGCAGCGCTCCCTCGATCCGGGTATCGGTGACGAGCCCGACGGCTACCTCGCGACCGAGGAGCATGTCGCGCGCCAGGTAGACGTCCTTGCTCGTGCCGCGGGCCAGGAAGCGCACGAATTCGTAGCGGCCGCCGGCGATCGTCGCCGGCGGCGGCGGGTGCCCAGCGATCGTCTGCGCGTCGGCGTCGGGGGCGGGCGCGCTCGCGCTCAGCTGAGCGTCGTCAGCCACTCGGTTGCCCGTCGCGAGGGCAGAAACAGGTATTCACATCCGCGGACGGTCACGAGCGGTCGCTCGGGCGCGGCGAGCAGCGTGCCGCCGTCGGTTCGCGCGGGAACCACCATCCCGGACAGCTCTGCGTCGGGCGCCGGCTGCTGCAGGAGGAGGTCGCGCTCCGCGCCCAACCCGAACGCCGCTCCGTCATTGCACCAGCTGCGTTGGATGAACTCGAAGCCGTTCGCGATGCTCGAGCTGTGGCAGACGAACGCGAGCCCGCGCTCCTCGTCGTCGGGCGAGCCGTAGGGCATCCCGCGTCGAATGATGCGGTGGCGCATCACGCGCTCTCCGCCTCCCGGCAGACCGTCGCGCGGATTGGCTCGGCGGACGTGCGCGCCGAGGGGACACCGCGCTCCGAGCGGATCGCCGACGTACCCATCCCGCTGCTCGTTGTACAGGAAGTCATTGGCCCGCCGCCGGCTCGAGGCGATCAACTCCTGGGGCCGGTCGGGAGAGAGCGCAAGCGGGGTGCCGTCGGGCCAGCGGCCCACGATCTTCGCCCGCACCAGCTGCGCGTCGAGGCCGGTGCGGGTAGCCTCAGCGTCGACGTACGCGTCAAAGGCCTCCACGTGCTGCTGCAATTCGCGGTAGACGAGGAACGTGCCGTTCGGTCCGAGCGGCGCCGCCGGTCCGGGGTACTGACCGTCCTCGTTGAGATAGCCGAGCACGAACTCGCCGGCCCGGATCGGTCTCCAGTGCTTGGCGATGCGCTTGATGCCAAGGTCCTCGAAGAGAAGCTCGAGTGACTGAAGCGGGCGCCACCAGGCCGGCAGACGGCGCGTGAAGACGCCGCTACCGACCGGATCGTCGTGAACGCCCTCGATCGCCGGCTGCGAACACCCGTCGGCGAAGCCGAAATGCTCCCGCGCGAAGGCAAAGCCGCAACTCTGGTCGCCGGTCGCGTCGTCGGGCGCACGGCGCCGCAGGAGGGCCGCCCGCCGCTCGTGAAGCACCTCGAACGCCCCGTAGCCCCCGGTGGCCGGCTTGAGCAAGGTCTCGACCATGCGATCCGCCGCTTCCTCATCCGCTGCGTAGAAGATGAGCATCGCGTCTCCGGTTCCGAGGTTGCCGATCCAGTGGTCGACTCCATTCGGTCCGACGTCGCCGTTGTCCATCGCGCGGTTGCGTGCACCCTCACGGAAATCGTCGGGGAAGGCGTACAGCAGCTCGTCGGGAACGCCGAGCCGCCGCAGGCCGGCAAACGTGAAAGCGATGTTTACGTGGGGGCGATCGGGGTTCGGATACGGGTCCGGCGGCCGTTGGCCGAAGGTGATGCGTGGCAACCACTCCCGGAGCGTCTTGCCCGCCTGCGCGTCGCGTCCCTCCTTGAATCTGAGAAGCACATAGCGGGCGTGCGGGAAGCGCGTGCCGTAGGCGTAGAGCACGTTGCCCTGGACCTCCTCGGTCTCAAGCCTCGTCATGTTCCACGCTGTCGAGGATCTCGCTCGGCGTCGGATGGGGAGAGCGCCGGAACGCACCGAAGACGTCCTCGCGGTGACGCAAAGCGCCCTCGATCTGCGCCACCCGGCGGGGCGGGTATCCGGCGACGTAGTACCGCGCTGGCAGCGTGTGGTTGTTGAACCAGGCATGGAACGCGAGCCGGCCCGCTTGCCCCGGGTAACCCGCGCAGGCTCCCCAGATCGCGTCCGGGTCGAGATCTTGGCGCAGGGTCTCCACGTGGTCGAACCCGCCGCCCATGAAGTTGCCGGTGTACAGCAGGTACGACGTCGGGAGACGGTCGCCATCGCGCTGTCCGAGATCCATCATTTCCGGCCGGATGAGGACGAGGCGGGCAAAGTGCATATCGGTGCCTTCGAGCCCGCCCAGCCGGCCGGCGATCGCCGCCCGCACCTCATCTGCGCAGGAGCCCGGCTTCAGCGGCGCAGCCACCGTGAGCTGGTTGACGCCGTATCGGGCGCGAATCGCCGCCGCCCATGGCTCGTACACCGCGCGGGCTCGTTCCCTCACCCCGGGCAGGGGGCCGACAGGCCCGAGCGCCATCGCCGCCGCGGCAGGCATCCGCGCCAGCACCGGATCCTCATCGGACGTCATCGCCTGCTCCCGGTCGTCTTCGACCTCCCCGCGGTCGAGCTCGGCCTGAAGCCTGATGGCCTGGACGACGCTCGAGACGGTCTCGCCCGGGTAGGCGGCGAAGAAGTCGAGCGACTCGAGCTCGTTGCGCTTGACGAACTCGCGGAATGCGGAAGACGACATCATGCGTCCGCGCGCCCCGGGCACGCGCTCGACGGAGGTCTCGAAGCCCACGCAGGCACCCCAGAGCTTGACAATGCGGGAGGGGATCACGTCGCTGAAGGCGTCAAGGTACTCGCCCTCACCTCCCTGGAAGTTGCTCTCGAAGAGCAGGTACCTCGAGCGCAGACCACGCCAGCCACCGGCTCCGTCGGGCGGGGGAAGGCCGTCGATGATCGTCCAGCCAGCGTAGTAGATCGTTCTCAGCTCGAGCAGCGGTCGACCAAGCCCCGGCGTGTAGCGCACCATGCGGAGCCGATTGGTGAGCTCGCGCACGCGCTCGGGCACGATCGGGGACAGCGTGGTCAACGACGTCACTCTGGTGACGCGGCCAGCAGGATTCACGCTCCGGTTCTTTCAGGGCTGAGGGTTGGCGCGCCGGGCACACTAGGTCCCATACCCCTGTCCAGTCAAGGACATTTTCCACTCAGCCTGCGCATGCTGTATGTTGGCAGCGTCATCAACCGGGGCGTTCCGTGAGTGAACTGCGCATCGCGTTGACCCTGCCGGGCGGTATGTCGCTCGGAACATTTGAAGCGGGGGCGGTCAGCGCACTCCTGACCGGGATCGGGCAGGTGAACGCGGTCGCGCCCGGAGCGGTACGCGTCGACTGCATCTCGGGAGCTTCGGCCGGTGCCCTCAGCGCGCTGCTGGCCGCTCGGGTGCTGATGGCCGGGGAGCACGCCGTCCCGATGTTCCATCGGGCGTGGGTCAGCGGGCCATCGCTCGGCCGCCTGCAGGGCCGCCGACCGAGGGCGCCCCTCTCTCTCAGGCACGCTCGGGCGATCGCGCGAGAGTATCGCTCGGCGCCTGCGCCGGCTGACGGGAGTCGCCGCCAGGCATCACCGGTCACGCTGACGATCCCGCTCGGTTGCCTACGGGGTTATCCCGAGACGATCACGCTCGATACCGGAGCGACGGTGACCGGCATGCGGTATCTGGATGTGGCGAAACACACCCTGGAGCCAATCGCCGCCGGCAGTCGCCCGGGCACGCCACAGGCCGGCGAATGGAGCAAGGCCACTGACGAGGCCATCGCGTCCGCGTCGCACCCGCTGATGTTCCCTCCAGCCTGGCTCGACGACCACAACCTCGCCGGCGTGAGGTGCATCAACGGCGGCGATGTGGAGACCAAAGACGGTGACGGGCAGACCAACGGCGACGACCAGCAGGCCGGCACAAGACGGCGACGTGGCCTGTGGTACACAGATGGGGGGCTCCTCGACAACGCGCCGCTCGGGGCCTGCGTCGATGCGGTGCAGGGACTCGACGGCGGCGCAGGCTGTGATCGCCTCATGCTCCTCGTTCGGGCCAATACCACTCCGGCCGTTCCGGCGACGGTGCAGGCGTGGACCAGCCGCGCTCAGCCGCTGTGGACCGAGACGCTGGCCCGGGCACTGAGCCTGCTCATCACCCACAGCATCGACCGCGACCTGTTGTTGGTGGAAGGCGTCAACCAGCGCCTGCGCAACGCCGCCAAGCTGGCCGAGGCGCTGTCTGACCTCCTCGATGACACGCAGGAGGTCCGCGACGCAATGATGGCGGTTGCGAATCAGCCGGAAACGCCGGGCATGAAGCTGTCGGACTGCGTGAACGCGGCGGTGTTGCAGACCGCCAACGCGGTTGGGAAGCAGCAACTGGGTGTCTGCGTCGTCACCCCGAATCCAGCCACGCCGGACGCGGCGGCCGGGACTCAGCTCGGGGCAATCATCCACCGCGGCCGCCGCGAGCGCGACTTCGCCATCGGCTATCAGCAGATGCTGCGGTGGATGGAGAGCGAGGGCGGCCTGGGGGCGCGGCTCCCCAGACAGCTGAGTGGCGCAGCCTGCGAGGCGGCCCGGAAGGTCGCTCCGAAGGCACCACGCGCCCCGCGCGGTGGCCGAGCTCACCTCACGGTGAAGGCGCGCCTGGGGCTGGCGCGCCTGTCGCTGCACGTCGCGCGAATAGCCGCGCATGATGCGCTCGCCTGGGAACGGCGCCTGCGTCACGACGGCGCAGTAACCAACGCCGATTCGGGGCCGGCCGAGCCGTCGGCCGGCGCGCCCCCGGCGGGATCGACCGCGGCGGCCGGAGCGCATCGCGGCGGCTAGGACCGTCAGAAGTCGCGCGGCGCAAGCACCCGCGTGCTGAGCACGCTCGAAACGAGCCGGCCGCGCTTCTCGTTCTGCGGCAGCTCACTGAGCCCGAAGCGCTCGAACAGGACGCGCAGGTGCGCCTTCACCGCATCGACGCTCAGAGAGACCTCGGCCGCGATCTGCGAGTTCGTCGCCGGCGTTGGCGAGCTGGCCGCCGCGATCGGGCGACAGAGCGCGATCAGGATTCGGCGCTGCGTTTCGGTGAGATGGGGCGCGCTCGACCCCTCGCCGGCCCGCGTGGTCGATCCGCTCCCGAGTGCACCGCCGGCGCCGTGAAAGATCATGAGCGTGTTCCCGACGCACAACCGATCGCGGTGGTGCAATCGCTGACGACCGTGCACGCGTCGGCCGTTCACGAACGAGCCGTTGCGTGAGAGGCCGTCATCGACCAATGTCCACTCGCCGCCCATGCACTCCAGCAGGGCATGAGCGCGCGACACCTCGGCGTCCCACACGAGCGACACGTCAGACTGCGCGCGGCGGCCGATCGTGATGCGCGGGCGGTCCGTTGACAAGAGGAGGACGCGCTGCGTGTCGGCACCGTCATGCCAGTGGAGAAACGGCAGCCCGGTCCGCTCGGCCTCGATCAATGCTTTGAGCTCGCGCGGACTCGGCGCGCGAGCCTCATCGAGCTTGGCCATCTCGCCGAAAGCCATTGAGGGTTCCCCTTTTGCGCGATTGCCCGATCGACAATGCCGGCCGAAGCGCGATGTTCGAGAGAGTACCGCCGATCTGGAACGAGGTCTCGCCGGCGACCGTCGCTGACCTCGGTGCCCGTGCTAGGCCGACGGCGCCGGTCGCCATCGGGAACCGGCATGATTCCCCTCGGCGACCGGAGTGCATGAGCGTTCGCGCGCCGTGCGTGGCGCGCGCGGTTGGCAACCACCTGACGGAGCAAGTGCGTGGCGTCGCAGCCGAGCTACACCCCAGGGACATTCTTCTCACTTCTCGATGACCGCGAGCGCGAGGGGCTCGCGGAGCTGGGGCGGGAGCGCCGATTCGCTCGCGGAGCCGTCCTGTTCTATGAGCGGGAGCCCGGCGATCACGTCATCGTGCTGCTCAGCGGACGGGCCAAGGCGACGCGAATGAGCCTGGATGGGCGCGAGGCTCTGTTGAGCATCCGCGATCCCGGCGACATCCTTGGCGAGCTCTCGTTCATCGACGGCGCCCCGCGCGCCGCCGAGGTCGTCGCGCTGGAGCCCGTCCGCTCGCTCGTGGTGCCGTCCGCCGCGTTTCGCGCCCACCTCGAGTGCACGCCGCGGGTGGCCGTCGTGCTGCTCGAGGTGCTCACGCTGCGATTCCGTGACACCATCGCCCGGCTGGCGCAATTCGGGGCGTCCGACACGATCGGACGCCTGGCGGCGCGGCTCCTGGAGCTGGCCGACCGCTACGGCAGGCAGACGACCGACGGGCTCGAGTTCGAGATGGCGCTGTCCCGCGAGGAGCTCGGCGCTTGGACCGGCGCATCGCGCGCCGGGCTGGCCAAGGCCTTGCAGACCGTGCGCGAGCTCGGTTGGGTGGAGACACACGGTCGACGAGTCATCCTGCGCGATCCCGATGCGCTGCGTGCGCGGGCGGCGTAGGCCCAACCCGCCTCGTCCCGGCGGCGCGAGCCGCCCGCTCGCTCGGGGCGTACTCACCGCAGGCGATAGATGTGCACGGGGCTGTCTGCACCGTCCACGGTGCATTCGCCCAGGTCAACCGCGGCCAGCTCGAGGCCGGCGGCCTTGATCGTGCGCTCCGTGACGTAGACGCTGCCGGGCCGGGCCAGAGCCTCCACCCGCTTGGCCAAAGCAGCCGTGTACCCCATCGTGGCCAGCCGCCCGCCGTTCGCCTCGCCGACCGCTCCCACGACCACGTCGCCGGAGTGGATCCCGATGCGCATGGCCAGCGACGGCCCGCCTTGACGCTCGAGAGAGGCAGCATGCTCGATGATCGCCTCGCGGCACCACGCGGCTGCGACACAGGCGCGGTGGGCGTGACGCTGGCGGTCGAGCGGCGTCTCGAACACGGCCATGAGCCCGTCACCCGTGAACTGCTCGACGCGGCCGCCGAAGCGATGAACGCCGTTCGACAGCACGTCATAGACGCCCGCCATCAGCGTCCACCATTCTTCCGGCGCCAACCGCCGGCAGATGCACATGGACCGCTGCACGTCGGCGAAGAGCACCGAGGCGACCGTGCTCTTGCACGCGGTACGCCGCCGTGGCGTCGTCGTCGGACTCGTGGCGTCCGGCTCTTCGGGCGGGTCCAGCAGCGGCGCCAGGTTGTTCATGCCGGGCAAGCTATGGCCACGACGGCCAGCCGCATACACGCCCTAGGGTGTGCATTTCACACCTGCCCGCCCGGCGAACGAATGCCGGAGAGCATCGCGTCAGCCGCGCGCAGGTGCGCCCCAACAGAGTCCGGGGGCCCGCTCACGCGGGCCCCCGGTTTCCGGCCTGGGCGCGCGGCATGCCGCGCGATGCTTGCGTGCTACCTCAGGGCCATCCCGAGGCGCCCCCCTTGCAAGCTCTTCAGACCGGCGATCTTCACGCTGAACGGAGCGTTGGCCTTGACCACGTCGGTCACCGTTCGCTTGACCTTGTCGTTCTTCGCGTAATAGCGGACAACGATGGTCACGCTCGGGCTGCTCGAGGCGATCCGCCCCGTGACGAACCAGTGGCCGTGCCGGTGAACGGCGCGTGCGAACGCGATGTACGTGTACGCGTGCTTCGCGGGCGTCGAGTAGCCGCCCTGGTGAGGCGGGTCATCGGTGCCTGTCGTTCCCGGACCAACGACGACGGGCGCGGACGCCGACTGGCTCGATGAGCCGCTCGAGGTCACGGTCGAGGTCGTCTGGTTCGAGCCGACCGACGTCGTGCTGCTCGCCGTCGAAGTGGACTTCGACATGCTGCTCGCCGTCGACGTGGACCTCGACACGCTGCTGTCCGTCGACGTGGACGTCAGCGTGCTGCTCGTCGTCGTCGTCGGCGGCGGCGACGGCGTGGTCGTGGTCGTCGTGGTGGTGGTCTGCGGCGGCGTCACATGAACGCCGAGCGTCCCGTACACGTCCCGGAGCAGTCCCTCATTGAAGAACTCCGCCGTGACGTCGACGTTCGCGTTCGGGTCGCTGTTCGACACCTCCGCGGCGGCTTCACCGCTCGCGTTGGTGATCGAGCAGACGCTGCCGAGCGCGCCGGGCGGCACCGGGGTCCACGGGCTGCCGCTCAGGTCGGCCACCGGGATGCCGTTCGCGTCCTTGACGATTGCGTTGGCACCGCCGTAGTAGGACACGTTGCTGCCGGGTGCACCGAAGCACACGATCTCGCCCGAGATCGGGTTCCCATCGATGTCCACGGCGCGCGCCACGAAGATGCTCGTCGGGACCGGTGAGGAGTTGAGCTTCGGATAGGCGGTCAGCGTCTTGCTCCACTGCGAGCGGACGACCTTGGTCAGCGTGTTGCTGGCCGCCGGCGCCTGGTAGGGCACCGTCTGGTACGGGTACTCCGTCTGAGCGGAGATCGTGCTGGTACCGATCACCTGCCCGTAGAGGGCCTGCAGGTCGCAGGCGTTGTTGTTGTCCACCGAGATCTTGCCCTGCGCGAGCAGCGCATTGAAGTAGATCCCGTTGCCCGGGTTGTATCGGACGTAGGCCTCACCGCGCTCGTCGGTGTAGACCATGACCCGGGTCGGGTAGCCCGGCGTCTGATAGTAATCCGGACCGGACGCGTTGACCGACGAGACCGTCCCGCTCGTATGGTCGAGGCACGCGGTCGGACGCTGCACGTCGGTGGTCGACGGGTTGAGCGCCGTCCAGTACTGATACGGGTTGCTGCCCGTGTTCAGACCCGGGAAATCGTCGCCGCCGATCCCGCCCACGCCCGACGCCTCGGTCTCGCCCCGCCGAGTGGCCGGGATGTATGCCGAGTAGAACGGGTTGTACAGATTCTCCGCAGCCGGATTGCCAGTGAAGTCGTGGCTGTAGATCACCTGCTTGCCGGCGCTGTACAGGCCGCCAACGCCGCCGTTGTCCTGAACGCCGGTGTTCGGCGCGATGGACACCGTCACCGGCAGGGCCGGCATCGGAGCGTCATCGCTGTTGAGATGCCCGTCGCTGAGCAGCGAGTGGTCCGCCGCCTCGGGGTCATACGGACCGACGGTGTTGGTCGTCAGGCTCCCGAACACACGCGAGAACTGGGCCAGCCCTCCAACGCAGTTGGTGTTCGAGTTGACCGGGCAGCCACCCATTGGGCCGGGGCCCGGGTCGGTGGGGCCGCCGTGGATGTCCCAGAGACTGGGATCGACGCCCGTGGGCTGCGTCGAGGATGTGGCCAGCCTGCTCGCCAGCTTCGCCCAGTCGTTGGGCAGCGTGAACGAGCCCGCTCCCAGGAACGCCGCCTCGGTCGCGTCCTCGACCGGGAACGTCCCCGTCACCTTGATCTGGACCAGCCCGTTGTTGGTGGCCGGGTTGGGAGACGTGGTGTAGGGCAGGGCGTCGGGGCGGAACTGCCCGTCACCGCTCGGGTCGCCCAGGAACTGCGCCGCGTTGAGCATCCCGGCGCCGTTCAGCTGAGAGAACGTTGTCGGCGGCGCGTCGCTTCCGGGCGTGCCCGGATGCTCGAGGCTCTCGACCGACGCCTCGCTGAGCGTCGGGGCGTTCGCCTGCAGCCAGATCACGTAGAACTGCTGCGTGTAGGCGAGACTGGTGGCATTGCCACCCTCCCGGTACACGTTCAGCGTGATCGTGGCCAGACCGGCCTTGAGCGCCTTCACGTCGGCCTCCACGCATCCGTCGTTGAAAGACGTGTGAGAAGGGTCGCTCGGAGCGAAGAATGCCGTCGAGCTGGGCAGCTCAAACAGTGGATTTGAGCTCTGCGACGTGCCGTCGAACGTCGGCACGTCGGCCGGTCCCTGATCGCCCGACCACTCGTCGAGGCTCAGGAACGCGTCCTCCGTCGCCGGCGCGTTCTGTCGAACGATGTTGGGATCGCAGGCGACGAGATGGACCTGCTCGCCGACCCACGCCACATATGGGATGTTCGCCGACTGCGGTCCGTCGCCGGGCGGGCCCGGGTTGGGCTGCGCGCCGGCGCTTCGGGCGGCGACCGCGATTACCGCCACGGCTGCCATCAGGATGCTCAACGAAAGCGCGAGCAGCCTCCGCATGTTCATAGACATGATTCCTCCAATTGCTGTAGGAAGCGAGGGCGGGGTCCGTCCCGTGGACCGCGCTCACTCGGCTCACCCGCCCTTCGCGCGTCCCGCCGGGAGGTGGGTGCCCACGCGTTCGTCCGCAGCGCAAACTAGGTGCGGGCCGGTCGCCCGGCGACCCAGTTCTGGACGCGCAAGAGTCCAAATCTGGGCGGCGCGCCAGGGCCCTTCGCCCGGCACCATCGCCACGGCCCGCGCAACCGGAGGGACCGCCGCGCGCCGCGTCAGGTCCCCGAGGCGCTCGGGGAACTACCTGAGCGGGCCGCACGTGGAGTCGGCCCGCGTACAGTCGATCCGTGTCTGAGAGTCGCAGCGCGGATGCGGTCGCCGGCCTGGGGCGGATGCTGCAGCGCGCCGTCCGCTGGGCGGGCCGCCTGGCGCGCGGCCACGTGGTCGAACTGGTGGGCGGGCCCGCTCGCGCCCGCGTGATCGCGTTGTTCGGCGCCGTGCTTGCCCTCGGCAGCGCCGATGCGTCCACGGTGGGGGCGGTTGCCCCCCAGCTCGAGCACTCCCTGCACATCGGCAACGCGAAGGTCGGGCTGTTGAGCTCCGCCGCGCTGCTCGTCGGTGCGCTGTTCGTCCTTCCGGTCGGCCTGGCGGTCGACCGCGTCAAGCGGATTCCGCTGCTGTCGCTGAGCATCCTGCTCTGGAGCCTTGCCTCGCTGGCGAGCGCCTTCGCCGGCAGCTATTGGCACCTGTTGCTGACCCGCCTGGCGCTCGGAGCCGTGACGGCCACGGCCGGCCCCGCGATCGCCTCGCTGACCGGCGACTACTTTCCGGCCCGCGAGCGCGGGCAGGTTTACGCGTACATCCTCGCGGGCGAGGCGGCCGGCACCGCCGCGGGCTTCATCGTCAGTGGAACCGTGGCGAGCATCTTCACGTGGAGGGCCGCGTTCGTACTGCTCGCCATTCCCGGGTTCTTCCTGGCGCGAACGCTGTGGCGAACCGTGCCCGAACCGCAACGCGGCGGCCAGAGCCGGCTGGAGCCCGGGGCGACCGACCTCGGGGCGCCGGCGTCCGCCGCGCCCGCCGAGCAGCTCGACGATTCCGGCCCGGCCCCGGACGAGCCCGCCCACGCCGCGGCGCAGCGGCGCGGCATACGACCGAACCCGAGGCTGGTGCTCAACGAGGACCCGCAGGCGCTCGGGCTCGTGCGCGCGGTGCGCTACATCCTCTCGATCCCGACGAACGTGCTGCTCATCATCGGCTCCTCGCTCGGCTACTTCTTCTTCACCGGGGTGACGACGTTCGCGCTCCTGTTCGTGCGGGGCCATTACCACGTCGACCAGGCGACGTCGGAGCTGGGATTGGGCCTCCTCGTGATCGGTGCGCTGATCGGAACGCTGGTCAGCGGCCGGGTCACCGACCGGCTGCTGCGCCACGGTTTCCTCGAGGCGCGCGTCGCGGTGCCGGCGGTCTGCTACTTCGGCGCCGTCGTCCTCCTCGTCCCGGGCATCCTTGGCAGTCACTTCTATCCCGCGGTCTGGTTCGACGTCGGCGGCATGGCGCTCATCGCCGCGGCCAATCCACCGCTCGGTGCGGCGCGGCTCGACATCATGCCGGCGGGATTGTGGGGGCGCGCGGAAAGCACGAGCACCTTCCTGCGCTCACTGACGCAGGCCGTCGCGCCGCTGACGTTCGGCGGCCTGGCGGACCTGGTCGCCGGCATCGCGCCCGAGCAGACCCCGCCCGGCACCCACCCCGGCCTCGTGTCCCCGAGCACCGCGACCGGGCTCCAGGTCACCTTGCTGGTCATGCTCAGCGCGCTCGCCGCCGCCGGCGTGTTCATCTCGCGCGCGCGGCACACATATCCCACGGACGTGGCCACCGCCGCCGCCTCGCAGCAGGCCGGCGCGGGATCGACGCGGCGCTGACGCAAACCCGATCTCGCGAGGTTGACCGCCAGAGGCCGGACTGGCACGATCGGCCTGTGCACGGGGCACGCCTGGTTGTGGGGGGCGCGATCGCGGTACTTGCCGCGGTGCTCGTCGCGGCGCCGGGCGCCGGCGCCGACGTCTCACTGGCCGGGCAATGGCATTTCGACGACCTCGGCGCCGGCGGCATGACCGCGGCCGACAGCTCGGGCAACGGCCACGACCTGCAGGTCCTCACGGGCGCCGCCACGCTCGTCGCCGGTCGCTTTCAGTTCGCCTGGGCCTTCGACGGGACAACACGCGCCAACACCGCGGCCGGCCCGGGCCTCGAGCCGGCGCAGGTGACCGTGCTCGCGTGGGTGAAGGCCGCGCAGTCGCCGGGCACCGGGCGCTACCTCGTGGCCGACGGCGGCGACAACGCGTGCGATGGCTCCTCCTATGCGCTGCAGACCAGCACCGGCGGCGGCCTGGAGTTCGACGTCGCCGACGCGGGCCCGACGACCACGGCCTCCGCGCAGGCGGACCCCGCCACGCTGTGGGACGGCAACTGGCATGCCGTCGCGGGAACGTACGACGGCACCTCCGTACGCCTGTACGTCGACGGTGCCGACGTCGGCCAGCCGGTCGCGGACACCGCGGCCATCGGGTATCAGCGCGACACCCAGGACCTGTTCGTCGGCGACTACCCGATCTCGAGCTGCGCCGGGCACGCGTACACGGGCGACCTCGACGAGCTGCGCATCTACAACCGCGCGCTCAGCCCGAACGAGATCGCGCAGCTGCAGACCGCGACCGGTCCCGATCCACCGCAGCTGACCAGCACGACGACCACCACGAGCTCGACCGCGGCGGCGTCGAGCAGCACCCCGGCGACGACGAGCGCCACGGTGGGCGGCGGCCCGCCGGGCGGGCTGCCCGGCGCGCCGGGAGTGCCGCTGCGCCCGGTCGCGAGCTTCATCCCCTCGGGCGCCTCGAAGACGCTCGGCGCCGGACTGTGGTTCAACGCCTCGGCCTCGACGGTGGGGCCGGGCGCACAGATCGTCAACTACGCCTGGGACCCCACGGGCAGCGGCGACTACTCGCTGCCGTGCGGGCCTTCGCGGATCGCCTCGCTCAGCTTCGCCACCGACGGCGTGCACACGGTCGGCCTGCGCGTGACCGACAGCCTCGGCCGCGTCGCCACGACGACCCTGCGCGTGACCGTCTCCGCCGCCGAGGTCAACCACGCGCCCGGAGGCGCGTCGACATTCGACTGCGAGAACCCGGCCGCCGGCAACCAGCCGAGCACAGCGGACTGCGTCAAGACGTTCGGCTTCGGGATCGTCGACGTCAACAGCCGCGGCAACGCGAGTGACTGCTTCACCGTGACCAGAACCCAGAGGCCGCTCCTCATTCCCGGGGTGGCCAGCCGCGCCACCCACGCCATCAAGGTGCCGCCGCTCAGCTTCTACTTCTACTACCACGCCACCGTGCACGGGCCGGTGGCGGTCAACGGTCTATACGTGCCGCTGCCCCAGGCGGTGCAGAGTGTCTACGACAGCAAGGACGAGACGGTGGGCCTCGGGAGCATCTCGCTGGACGTCGGCCCGTTCGGCACCCAGACGATCCCGCTGAGCCGGCAGATCACCGCCGCGCCGATCGCGAAGGGCGACTGCTACGCCGCGCCGACGACGGGCTACCACCTCCTCCCCAACGGCCTGCTGCACGGAGCGCCCAAGATCGGCGGACTGGCGATCGAGGGCGGCGTGGCGATCGATCTGCTCGACCACTCCAGCCGCATCATCGTCAAGCTCGGCCTGCCGAACATCTTCTCCGGTGGCACGCTCGGCCAGCCCGCGCAGGGCACGCTGGGCCTCAACGCCGACAACGTGAACGGCGTGAGCTTCGACGGCGCCTCGCTGTCGATCCCGTACGCCTTCCTGGGGCCAACCCCGATCCTCCTGCAGAACCTCTCCTTCACCTATTCGAAGGATCAGAACGCCTGGTCGGGGGGCGCGACGGTGACGCTGCCCGGCGCGAACGTCGGCATCAACGCCTCACCCCCGCCGCCCGACCTCGGCTTCGGGATCCGTAACGGCGCCTTCGACCACGCGGGAATCGGGATCGACTTCCCGGCCGGTGCGCAGCCCGAGCTCTTCCCGGCGTCTTCCTCAACAACATCCACGTCGCGCTCGGCCTCGACCCGCTGCGTTTCACCGGCGGGATCGGCCTCACCGCGGCGCAGATCGTGCAGATCAACGGCGACGTGTTCCTCGCCTTCGCCAGTTCCGATCAGCCGTACCAGTTCCCTCCCAGCTCGGGCGACCTCGCGCCGCTGTCGGGGCGCACGTTGAGCTCGTTCACGATCGCCGTCGGCGGCAACGCCACCGCGAACCTGCCGATCGCCGAGCAGCTGCCGCTCGCGCACGCCTTCCTGCTGTACGAGTACCCGAGCTATTTCGAGATCGGCGGCGGCTTCGAGTTCGACCCGCCGCTGCTGAAGATCACGGGAGCGATGGACGGGTTCCTCGACGGCGTCGCACGCACGTTCGACCTGCAGGGCCAGGTGGACGCCTGCCTGCGCGGCGCGATCACGATCAGCATCGGGCCGATCAATGAGAAGATCGAGCCCTGCTTCTCGACCGGCGCGGTCGTGTCCTCCAAGGGCGCGGCGTTCTGCGGCACGATTCCGATCCCGACGCCGTTCGGGGCCCCGGTACCGGTCACGATCACCGTGGGCTACCGGTGGGGGGACTCCGGCCCTGGGTTCAAGCTGTTCTCCTGCGACTTCGGCGACTACCAGGTCGCCTCGGCGCACGCGGCGGCCGCCGGTTCGTCCTCGTTCGAGCTTGCCCCCGGCGCCGAGCCGGTGACGATCCGTCTGCAGGGCGCCGCGGGCGCGCCCGACGCGACGCTCTCCGGACCCGGCGGCGCGCAGATATCGACGACGAGCCCGCCGAGCGCAGCCGACGTGGTCGTCCTGCACGTGCCCGAGGAGAACGAGACCCTGGTCGGCCTGCGGCACCCGGCCGCCGGGAGCTGGAGCGTCGCCACCGCGCCCGACTCGACCGCCATCACGAGCGTCGCGCTCGCCCGCGCGCTGCCGGCGCCGCATCTCGTCGCGCACGTGATGGGCAAGGGGACGCGTCGCCTCCTCGTGTACCGATTCGCGGCGGCGCCCGGTCGGCTGGTGACGTTCACCGAGCGGGGAACCGGCGCCTACCAGGTGCTCGGCCGCGTCAGCGGGCCGAGCGGGCGCATGGCCTTCACTTCTGCGACCGGCGGCGCCGGGCGCAGGCAGATCGTCGCCTCGATCAGCGAGAACGGGGCACCGGTGCGCGACCTCACCGTCACCACGTACACCGCGTCGCGCCCGGCGCGGCTGCCCGCGCCCGGCGGCGTGAAGCTGATCCGGCGCGGTACGCATCTGAACGCGCGCTGGCACCGCGTCCGCGGGGCGGCGAGCTACGCGGTGACGCTCGTCCAGCGGGGAGGGCACGTCAGCCTGCTGATCACACACGGCACCTCGGTCAGCTTCACGCCCTCCGACCCGCGGGCGCGTGCGCGCGTGACCATCGTGGCCGTGGGCGGCGATGGCCGCCGCGGACGACCGGGGAGCGCGGCGGTTGGGGGCCGCTGACGGGCCCGACTCTCTCGGAGATCGCTCCCGGGTCGAGCGCCCGATCAGCGTCGAGGGCGAACCGTCCCGATGAGCACGCGCACTCCGGACGAGCGGGGATCGCCGTTCGCGCGTTGCACGGTCACCGTCAGGGTGGGGAACTGCGTGGCGGGAACGCCGGCCCACAGGACCACGTTGGCCGCGTCATTGAACGTGCCGACGGGCACGAGGATCCCCGCCTGGTTCTTCAGCCAGGCCTCGTAGTAGCTCCCGTTCGAGAGGTGCGGAAC
>CAVRUQ010000017.1:0-28170 GCA_963724405.1 uncultured Solirubrobacterales bacterium | reverse complement strand
TTTTCTATTGAACGGAACGGCGAGCGCTGGCTCGGCTTCGTCCGGGGACATGATCGCGATCGGTTCCTCGACGGGGTCGACGTACTGGCGATGCCGTCAACATATGAATGCTTCGGGATGGCGGCAGCTGAGGCGATGGCCCGTGGCGTGCCTCCGATCGTCACTAATCAGTGCGGCATCGCGGAGGTCATCGCCCGCCGTGCCTGCGGCTTCGTGGTCGGCACCGCGATCGACGATTGGGTCACGGTGCTGTCCGCGCTGAAGCGCGATCGTGCCCTGATGCGATTGGGCGAGCGAAGCGTCGAAGCCGCGGCCGCGGAGTTGTCGCTGGAGTCGTTTGGTACGAGCATGCAGCGCGCGTATGACGACCTCGCCACGTAGGGGCGCCGGGCCATGCCGGGTGTGACTCTGGACGGGCGCTCTCAGCGACCCTCGAGCTCTGCCACCTTGATCCCGATGATCAGCTCATACCAGGCCATCAGGATCGAGTACTGCAGGCCGCGCCAGCCGTCGAGTACGGCCCGCTTGCCGAGGTACCAGATCAAGAAGCGCAGCACCGGCCTTCCGGGAAGCCGTGCCCAGAGGCGGCGGAGCAGGCGGTTGCGCGAGATCGGGTCGCGCACCTCGGAGAGGCGCGGCCGGATGGGTTCGCGGCGCAGGCGTAGGTACAGGTGGGCCTCCCACGTGGCGTACTTGTTGTGGCGCTGGACCCAGGGGCCGATTCCGCGGTCATCGTCGTGCAGGAGCGGGTCGGTGAGAAAGCCGGTCGAGCCGTCGAGCACGAAGTGCTCGTGGATCTCGTTGTCGCCGGTTCCCGGTAGGTCGTGGAGTCCGAGATCCTCGATCGACGCGAGACGGTGACGGAACAGCCGCAGGTTCCAGTCCGGTCGGTAGCTCCGCAGCGGTCGTCCGCGGAAGACGAACTCGCGATCCAGGTAGTAGCCATCGCACGTTGGAGCGACGAGGACGGCGGCGATCTCGTCCCTCAGCGCGTCGGGGATGCGCTCGTCACCGTCGAGATAGAGCGCCCACTCGTTGGAGAACGGCAGGTTCGCCAGCGACCAGGCCTTCTTCTTCGGGCCGCCGATCACGTAAGGGAACTGGACGACACTCGCGCCGCGGCTCTCGGCGAGGGCCACCGTACCGTCGGTCGAGCCCGAGTCGACGATGAAGATCTCCGAGGCCCAGCGCACGCTGTCCAGCGCCTCCGCCAGGTTGGCCTCTTCGTTGAGCACGGGCATGACGACCGTGACCGGGAGCGTGCCGTCGTCGGGCGATCGTGCGAGCATTGTTCACGGGCGCCCGCGTTCCTCGCGGGCACACTCGGATGGGCAGGATACCGACGAACCGCCTCGCGGCGCCGGCCTCGTCGCGCGCGTCGTCCGCGAGGCGTTGGTGTACCGTTGTCGACCTTGGGCCCTGCGTTTGGGTGTGGACTCGCTCTCGGCCGAGGTCTTGCGAGACGGGCGTGATCGCCGGGGCCGTGGCGAGAGTCTGGTTGAGCTGGCGATCGCCGGCCGGCGTCTGATCGTGCGCATCCAACTGTGGAGCTACAACTACGACCCTGAGCCGACCGGCATCGGCTCCGGTCAGCAGGACGCTCGCGGAGGGTCTGCAGGAGCGGGGCCACGAGGTGGTCGTCGTCGCTGCACATCCCGCATTACCCGGAGCCGCGTCTGGGGCACGCGAGCACGCCCGTATCGCGAGCGGCGCAACGGGATCGCCGTTCTCCGGCTGCCGTTGTGGATCGGCCGTGAGACAGCCGCGCGAGCGCTACCGGCAGGAGTTGAGCTTCATGCTGGCCCAGGGGCTTGGCGGCGCCGCTACTGCCGCCCGCTGACGTCGTGATCTCCGCGTCGCCGAGCTTCCCGGCGCTGCTGCCCGCCATGGGCTATGTCCGTGCGCGACGACGTCCCATGGGTTCTGTGGCTGCACGACATCCTTCCCGATGGCGCCGCCGCCACGGGACTCGTGGACGAGGGGCCGCGTCCTGGCCGCCGCGCGCTGGCTCGAGCGAAGCGCGTACGCCCGGGCGCAGCGCATCGTCGTCCTCTCGAGCGCCTTTACGACGAACCTCGTCGGCAAGGGCGTGGCGCGAGGACAAGATCCGGCTCATCTATGACCCGGCGACGAGAACTCCCGAGCAGGCACCGCGCCTCGCCGACAAGCGCGGGCTCCGCATCCTGAGCATGGGCAACATCGGCTATTCGCAGGGACTGGCACCGCTCGTGGCCGCCTTTGAGGCGGCCGAGGACATGGCGCAGGTCGGCGCGCGGCTCGTGATCACCGGGCAACGGGATGGCAGCGGGCGACGTGCGCGAGGTCGCGCGCTCGGACCGAGTGGAGTTGCGCGGCGTTGTCGACGACGCCGCACTGGAGCACGAGCTGCAGTCGGCGCGGATCGGCTTCGTCAGCCAGCAGTACGAGGGCGCCGAATTCAACATCCCGTCGAAGCTGATGAACTTCATGGCGTACGGGCTGCCCGTGCTTGCCGCCGTCAATCCCGACGGCGAGGTCGCGCGGATCGTCGAGGAAGCCGCGAGCGGGTTGGGTGGTCAACAGCGCCGACCCCGATGCCTTCCCGCGCAAGCTGCGCGAGATCGCGAACGCGCCGGGCGAGATCGCTGAGCGGGCAGCGAATGCGCTCGCGTACGCACAGCGCTCCTTCACGCAGGAGGGTTTCGCCGCGCAGTTCGAGGCCGAGCTCGAGGACCTTGTTCCGCCGAGCGCGACCCGCCGCAAGAATGCCCACGTTTGAGCGAGCTACTTCGTCCTGACGGGGCCGTGGTTTGATTAAATGCGCTGGGCGCGGGAATCACGCCCGCGGCAAGCCGAAGATCCGCGCCGTATCAACCGGAGGTAGCGTATGCCGCGAGACCGTGTCCTCGTTGCCGGCGGGGGTGGCTTCATCGGTGGCCACCTTGTTGGCAGCCTGTTGAACGAGGGATTTGACGTCCGGTCCGTGGACGTCAAGCCCCGCGAGGACTGGTACCAGGTTCACGAGGGAGCCGAGAATCTCGAGTTGGATCTCCGTCGCGAGGGCGAGTGCGCGGCGGCAATCGCCGGGGCGAACATCGTCTACAACCTCGCCGCGGACATGGGCGGGATGGGGTTCATCGAGAACAACAAGGCGCTGTGCATGCTGTCGGTCCTGATCAACACCCACCTGCTCGAGGCGGCGCGACGCGAGGAGGTTGAGCGCTTCTTCTTCTCGTCCTCGGCGTGCGTGTACGCGGCCGACAAGCAGACCGATCCGAACAACCCCGGTCTGAAGGAGTCCGACGCCTACCCGGCGATGCCCGAGGACGGCTACGGGTGGGAGAAGCTGTTCAGCGAGCGCATGTGCCGCCACTTCGGCGAGGACTTCGGGATGACGATCCGCGTCGCGCGCTACCACAACGTCTACGGACCGTCCGGCACGTGGAGCGGCGGTCGCGAGAAGGCGCCCGCGGCGATATGTCGCAAGATCGCCGAGGCGCAGATCTCGGGAGACCACGAGATCGAGATCTGGGGCGACGGCCACCAGACCCGCAGCTTCATGTACATCGACGACTGTATCGACGGGACGCGCCGGATCATGCGACTCCGGGATCACCGACGCGATCAATCTCGGCAGCAGCGAGATGGTGAGTATCAACGAGCTGGTGAGCATCGTCGAGGATATCGCCGGGATCACCTGCCGGCGCAACTACGATCTCTCGGCGCCGAAGGGCGTCGCCGGGCGCAACAGCGACAACACGCTCATCCTGGAACGGCTGGGCTGGGAGCCGAGCATCTCGTTGCGCGACGGTCTCGAGAAGACATACGCCTGGGTGTTCGATCAGGTAAGGGCGCAGGCTCCTGTCTAGCCGGCGCGCGCGACGGCGTCTGCGGGCGGCCATCGACGCAACGATCGTCACGCGGTCGCGATGAGGTTCGCGTTCTGTCCGCATTGCGGCGGGCGACTGGACGCCGTCGCCGAGGGAAGCGATGCCGGGCATCCGATGTGCCGGGCCTGCGGCGTGGTCCACTACGACAACCCCGCGGTCACAGCGTTCGCGTTCGTCGAGCGTGACGGCCGCTACCTGGTGCTTCGACGCGAACATGAGCCTCATCGTGGGGACTGGGACCTGCCGGGCGGATTTGTCGAGTGCGGCGAGACGCCGGCCGAGGCCGTGACGCGAGAGCTGCGCGAGGAGACGGGGCTAGACGCCGAGGCGTTAGAGCTGCTCGGCGCCTACAAGAGCACGTATGGCGCCGGTCGTTGGACCGTGGATGTCGCCTTCCGATGCGTCGGGCGGTGCGGGCGATGTCTCGCTGTCGCCGGAGAAGTAGCGATCACCGCTGGGTCGCCCTCGATGACATGCCCCCGCTGGCGTTCGAGGGCGAGCGGAGCGCGCTGGGCGACTTGCGACGACTGACCGACGGCGGGCCGGTCGGCACGGTGCGCCGAGGCGCCGGCGGGCAGGCGTGAATCTCGCGCTCGCTCGAGTTCGGGCCGCCAAGGTCCTGGCGCTGCTGCGGACTCCGAGCCTGTGGCTGTCGACCTACAAGTGGCTGCGGAAGGGGGTCTTCCCGTCGCTCGAGCACGCCGCGGTCCCGTTCGGCGCCGAGTTTGCCACGGTGATCGACGTCGGCGCCTCTCGTGGGCAGTTCGCTCTGTTCGCGCACGCGCGCTTCCCCGGGGCGCGACTCGTCAGTTTCGAGCCGCTGCCCGACGCCCAGCAGACGGCGGCGGAGGTTCTCGCCTCGGTCGGGGGCGAGTTGCATCGTGTCGCGCTCGGTGCCTCGCCCGGTGAGACCGACGCTACACGTTTCGGCCCGCGACGACTCGTCGTCGTTGCTGCCGATCGGACCCGAGCAGGTGCGCGCATTTCCCGGTACCGAGGAGGCCCGCGAGGTGCCCGTTCGCGTCGATGTGCTGTCCGACTATCTCACCGAGGAGATCGCCCGTCCGTGTCTGCTGAAGATCGACGTCCAGGGCTTCGAGCTCGACGTATTGCGTGGAGCGGGTGATCGTCTGGCGGTTGTCGACGAGGTGCTCGTTGAGGCCTCGTTCGTTCAGCTGTACACCGGCCAGGCGCTGGCCGGCGAGATCGTCGAGTACCTCGGGGGCCACGGTCTGCGTCTCGTTGACGTGATGGAGGTTGCCCGCCGCCCCGATGGGGTGGCCCTGCAGGCCGACTTCCTGTTTCGGCGCACCGGCTGACCGGCCGCCGCGCCGTGGGCCCGACCGTCGATGGAGCCCCGGCCCGGACGCTACTGTCCGCGCCGCTCGACGCACCATCGGGACCGTCCGCAGCATGATCTTCACGTCGCTCCATAGCGACCAGTTCGCGATGTAGAGGTAGTCGAGCTTGACCATCTCGGCGAGCGGCACACGGGCGGATCCGAGCACCTGCCAGGGCCCGGTCATCCCCGGCGTGAGGTGCAGACGGTGGCGATCGAGTCCCGTGATCCGCTCGTCCTCGTTGACGATCAGGGGCCGGGGACCGACGAGGCTCATCTCGCCGCGCAACACGTTGAGCAGCTGGGGCAGCTCGTCGAGGCACGTCCTGCGCAGCCACTTCCCGACGCGCGTGATGCGCGGGTCGTCGGCGATCTTGAAGAGGCCGTCGGCCTCGTTGTGCTCGGCGAGCTCGTGCTTCATCGCCTCGGCGCCGTCGACCATGGTCCGGAACTTGAAGATCGAGAAGTGGTCGCCGTCGCGGCCCACCCGGGTCTGCCGGAAGAAGACCGGTCCCGGCGTATCGAGCTTGATGAGCAGTCCGACGACCGCGAACGTCGGCAGCAGGACCAGCATGGCCGGAGCGGCGACGAGCAGGTCGAAGGCGCGCTTGAGGCGGCTCGAGGAGCGGCTGAGGCCAAAGCGGGGAACTCCGAGCAGCGTCACGCCCCACAGATCGTCGAACACCACCGAGCTGCCGACGGCGCCGAGGATGCCCGGGAGCAGGCTCACGCGAAGACCGGTGGCCTTGGCCTCACGTACGAGGTTCAGCGTGGCGTCGTTCTCGCCCGCCTGGCTTGCCGCGATGATGACGCGATGCACGCCCTTCTCGTCGGCCAGACGGTGAAGCGAGGGCCCGCCGCGAAGCGCCTCGTCCAGCGACACGAAGCCGGCGAGGCTGATGTTGCGGCTGTGTTCGAACTTGGCTGCGAGACGGTGGTAGGTGTTGGCGTCGCCCACGAGCAGGCACTCCTCGACCGACGACAGCCGCGCGGCAACCTGGCGTGCGATCGTGCGGAACAGGCAGATCGACGCCGTGAGCAGGAGCCAGACCGCAAGCAGCGCCGCGGTTGGCGGCGGGGAGGCAGCGACGTAGTCGCGGACCAGCCAGACGAGCAGCGCAAACACGGTGGCGAGGTTGAACAGCCGAGGCAACTCCTCGGTCGTTGCCTTGTGGATGACGAGCTCGTCTCGGTCGTACAGGCCGAGAATCTTCGCCGCCGCCACGATGAGCGGGAGGGCCACGAGATACGCCGGTCGCAGCGCGACTCCGCCGACGACGGCGATCGCGAGGGGAAGCGACACGGCAGCTGCCGCCATGTCGGCGGACGCCAGCGCGAAGCGGTAGTTGCGCTCGCGCTGGAAGACCGCATCGGTGGCGGGGCCCTCCTGGCCGCTTCCGAGCAGCGCCATCGCGCGCTGTCGCCGCCGAGTGACGACAGAGGCCCCGCGCGCAGCAACCGTGGCCGAGCCGTGGGATCGGCCACCTGGCTTGTGCTGGCCGTCCGTCTGGTGCGATGTCTTCGCCCCCGCTGTGCGCGGGGGGGAGATCGGCTCGTGAGCGGCTATGACGTCCTCCGGACGCGTAGAGACGCTTATCAACTGCTGCCGCCATTGACAGTGGCGACGACCAACGACTGCTTCGTGCAGACCCGGCCACACGATAACCACTATTCGCGGCTCGTGCACCGCACATTTGTCCAAAGCTGCCCCCTCGCGCTATAGCCCGCCGGTAGAGGTCGAGTGCGACCCCCCCGAACGATTGGCGACTATGACCGAGCGCCAAGCCCGGAACGGACTTCTCGATCGTCGTTGGCACTCCTATACTCCGAGTGCCAATGGTGCGTCCTGAAAGCTGCATCGAGCTTGCGGGTGGAAGTCCCGTCCGGGTAGGCGTCGCAGCGCCCGGTAGCAGGCCCCGGTCTGGGGGCGAGATCTCCTGGGCTGAGCGGGGTGTCGAAGGCCTCTTTTTTGGAGGGAGCAAGCGTGCGGGCCGCAGCGTTATGCGAAGCCTGCAGCCTCGTCAGAGTTACAACGGGAGTAGCCGAGCCGATCATGTCCCGGCGAAGGCCATGTCTGCCGCGCTGGTTGCGAAGCGCGTGGTGGGTTTCCCCGGGGTAGGGGGCGTGGCACGTGCGCATAGTTCGGTGCGGAACAGGAGAGGCCCGTCTGCGCGCCTTTTCGTCGGGCAGCAAGACCGTCCGTATAAGCCGATGGCGAAGTCGGGCGGAGCGCAGCGGGAGTCCGAGGGGGCCGTAGTAGTGGGGATCGGCGTGCAACAGAACGCGCCGGGAGCGAAGGGCCCTCGCTTTGATCGTGTTTGTGCTGGGGGTAAGCGCTAGGGCATGGTCGGCCTGGTTCGATCCAACGACCCCGCCGGGCTTCAGCCCGGTGTCTTGGCCAGCGAAATGGTCCTGGTGGCCACTGGTGGGGACGCGCGAGAACTGCAGCGCAGGCTATGGGTGGCCGCCAAGCGGTCGCCGGGTAGGCGTTTTCATGCCCTGTTTGACCGGATCTGGAGGGGTGACGTCCTTCGGGAGGCGTGGCGGCGCGTGCAACGCAACAAGGGTGCCGCTGGGGTCGATAGGCAGACCTTGGCGGCGGTCGAGGAGTACGGCGTGGCTCGTTTTCTGGGCGAGTTGCAGCGTGATCTTCGCCTGGGTCGTTATCGCCCGCGGCCGGTTCGGCGGGTAGCGATTCCTAAGCCCAGTGGTGGCGTGCGGCCGCTTGGCATCCCGACCGTTTCGGATCGGGTTGTTCAGCAGGCCGCGCGGATCGTGCTTGAGCCCATTTTCGAGGCTGATTTTCTTGAGGTCTCGTATGGGTTTCGACCGCGCCGGTCGGCCACGGACGCGAAGGAGGCGCTTCGCCGCGGGTTTATGGGCGGGCACCAGTTCGTGTTTGAGGCCGACATCCGCGACTTCTTCGGGCAGATCGATCACGAGCGTTTGCTTGGGATGATCGCCGAGCGAGTCTCGGATCGGCGGGTGATCAAGCTGATCCGGCAGTGGCTGAAGGCAGGAGTGATGGAGGACGGTACGGTCTGTCGATCGATGGCCGGTACGCCTCAGGGCGGCGTGATCTCGCCGCTGTTGTCGAACATCTACCTGCACGCGTTGGACAGGGCGTTTGCTGATGGCACGCATGGCCGGTTGGTCCGCTACGCGGACGACTTCGTCGTGATGTGCTCAAGCCGCTCGCAAGCCGACGCGGCCCACGGGCTCGCCGGGACGGTCCTGGCGGATCTGGGACTCCAGCTGCATCCGGAGAAGACGAAGGTCGTTGACCTGCGAGAAGGCCGCGAAGGCTTTGATTTCCTGGGCTGCCACTTTCATGCTCGCGTGTCGGGCCGGCTGCTGGAACGCGGCATCCGCCGCTTCTTCCTGCAGCGCTGGCCGTCGCGCGAGGCGATGAACAGGCTGCGCCAGCGGATCAAGGCGCTGACCGCTCGCAACCGCGTGGGGATGGACATCCGCGATGTCATCGCGCTGATCAATCCGATCCTGCGTGGGTGGGGCAACTACTTTCGCACCGGCAACGCCACCATCAAGTTCGCCCAGATCGACCGCTACGTCCACATGCGGCTCGGCAAGCTGATGCGCAAACGCTACGGCAGCCGCATCCGCCGCGGACAGTGGCTGCTCTGGACGCGCCAGTGGTTTGAGGCCCATGGCCTCATTCGACTCTGCGGCACCATTCGCTACCCGACGATCGCGTCGTGAGCACCACGAAGATCCTCGGTAAGCCGTGTGCGGGAAAACCGCACGCACGGTTTGAAAGGGGAACGGGGAGACGGGCCCACCAGGCACCGCGCCCCTGACTACCAATGCCGATCTACGAGTATCGCTGCGAGAAGGGCCACACATTCGACGTGATGCAGCGCGTCGACGACGCGCCCGCCTCGGAGTGCGAGGTCTGCGGCCGACCGGTCCGCCGCGTGTTCCAGCCGCCGGCCGTCCACTTCAAGGGCAGCGGCTTCTACAACACCGACTACGGCACCCGCAAGCGCCAGCGAGAGCAGGCGGCGTCCGCGGAGAGCAAGAACGGCTCCGAGGCAGCGACGAAGAAGGAAGGCGCCGCTGCCTCGGGCGATGGCGCCTCCTCAGCGACGGCGAAGGCCGACGGCGCCAAACCGGTCAAGGACAAGGCCAAGAGCGCGCCGGCGAAGACCGGCAAGTAGCCCGCTACCCGAGTGGTGCCCCGCGCCGCTCCGGTCCGGTGAGCGGCAGGCTCGCGTGGCGGCGATTCTCGCGCAGGACCGGCCCCGCGCGCTGACCGACTCCTCGCAGCACGTAGGCATCGCGGGTGACGCTGTGGCGCAGCACCGGCCGCAGGATGATCAGCAGGGGTCGGGGCACGTATCGTCGTGGGCGAGGAATGTCGCGCACGAATGGGCCTTTCGGGGTAAAGGGGCGCGACCGCGCACCGCGCGACTGGGACGCCTTGCCCCTAATACGAGGGGCAGGCGAGAAGTCCGACCGCTGAGCGGCGCCGCCGATAGCGACGTCCGCCCGCGCGCGCCGGCGCGCCACAACAACGCAGGCCGCCGCGGTCGCGAGCAGCGCCCCGGCGATCCCCCCGATGACCAAGCCGGTCCCGCGACCGCCGGCGTCGGCGACGGCGGCCGCGGGAGCGGATAGGGCGTGCACGCGGGCCCTCATACGTCCATGGCGGCATCTGCGTGGCAGCGTGGCGCCAGCCGTGTTCTTCCACCTACCCAGGGGCGCCGCTCGCGTTCGGACACGTTTCATGCTTCCCTGTCCCGTCCGTGGCGAGCATGGATGACACCCGCGAAGCGGCCGACAGGGCCGCTCGCGCGTCTGCGAGCCCACGTCGCGGAGCCGCTCTTCTCGGGCGCCTACAACCTCATTGCGACCACCGCCATCACGGCCATGCTCGGGCTCGGGTTCTGGGCGGTCGCCGCCCGGCTCTACTCGCCTTCGCAGGTCGGTCGGGACTCGGTGCTCATCAACGCGATGCTCGCGATCTCCTCGATCTGCCAGCTCAACGCCTGGGACTCAATCGTCCGCTTCCTGCCGGTGATCCCGCCCGCGCAGCGAGCCCGCACCGTCGCTCGGACGTACCTGTTCAGCAGCCTCGTGGCGGTCTGCGGGAGCGTCGCGTTCGTGCTCGTCGCCCCGGCTCGTCGTGCATCAGCTGCGCTTCCTCGGTGTCGACTCGGCCCTGGCCGTCGCGTTCGTGTGCGCGACCGTGCTTGTGGGGAGTGTTCTCGGTCCAGGATGCCGTGCTGACGTCGATGCGGCGCACCTCCTGGGTGCTCGTCGAGAACGCCTCGTTCAGTCTGGCCAAGGTCGGGGCGCTGCCGCTGCTGCTGCTCGTGGCGAGCGGGCATGGCGTGTACGTGGCCTGGATCGTCCCGCCCCTGCTCCTGGTCCCGCTCGTCAACTGGTTCATCTTCCGTCGCGTGCTCGTGGCGCCGGCGGGCGCGGGGTCCACCGAGGTCGGCGACGGCGCAGCGGACGCTCGGCCGCCGTCCGGCGGACTGCTCGCCTCGCTTGGCCTGGCGCGCGGAGAGCTCGCTCGCTTCCTCGCGCAGGACTACGCCGGCTACGTGCTGGCGGAGGGGGCGCTGACCCTTGTCCCGCTCATCGTGCTGGCCAAGCTCGGGAGCAGCGCGGCCGCGTACTTCGCGATCCCGTTCGCGATCACGAACGCGGTCGACCTCGCCTTCTACAACGTCACGACGTCGCTCACGGTCGAAGGCGCGCGAGACGCGGAGCGCACGCGGGAGCTCACCGGCCTCGTCGTGCGCCGGTTCCTCGTGCTGCAGATCCCGCTCACCGCGGTGCTCGTGATCGCCGCGCCGCTGCTGTTGCTGCCGTTCGGCGAGGAGTATTCCCGCCAGGGGACCGCGGCGCTGCGGCTGCTCGCGGCCGCCTGCTTCCTGCGGGCGGTGACCTACCTGTTCGCGGCGCTCTCGCGTCTGCATGCTCGCGGGGTCCCGATCCTGCTCTCGCAGGGGGCGATCTTCATCGTTGCGATCGGCGGCGCCCTCGCGCTCGCGCATCCGCTCGGGCTCGTCGGGGTCGCGCTGGCGTGGCTCGTCGGCCAACGGGATCGTCGCGGTCGCCGCCGCGCCGCGTCTGTGGCGCTATCTGCGCGAATAGCGGGGCGCTCGGCGCGCTTCGGCGCCGCCGGTCGTCGAGGGACGTCGCGACTCATCGGATGTCCGCTGTCGTTCGCGTCTTCTTCGCTTCACGCAACCTCTTGTTCACACGGTGGCCCGCGCCCGATCGCAAACTGTCGGCGGTCATGAGTCACTTCATCGCCGCCGAGTCGTCTTCCGCGACCGCCCACCCGCCCTGCGATCGGGATCGGGCCGTCGCGGGGCGCCAGCGCTCGTCCCCAGCCCGTGGCTCGAGCGGTCCGAGCGAGCCGCCCAACCCAGTGGTCGGCCGAGATTTGGCGGCGATCGCCACGGCGTCGCCGAGCTCGAGCGCCGTCGCCGATCGCCCTGGATCGGCGCCGGCTTGACAATCGGTCGGACCTGCGAGGGCCAATTTCCGACGATCGGTATAGGGGGCTCGCGGGGCGTGAGCTGTACCTTGATGGTGCGTATCTCGACGGATGTCCGATCGATAGCTGCACTTGGGGGCTGTTACCGTGGCCGTGCGTATCTCGAGGGATATCCAGCGGACAGCAGCACCTACGTCTGAGGAACCGCGGGAGAGGGGGTCGGGATGACCCGCACGTTGGGGATCTATGGACAATCTGTACCCCCAGAACAAAGGGACAACATATGAACAGCAGGGATGTCACGGCGGATGCGCCCCTGACAGGCGGCCGCGCCGCGCGGCGACGGTCGGACAAGGCCGAGATCAGCGTCGTTGTACCGACGCTCAATGAGGCGGCGAACCTGCCGCACGTGCTCACCCGTATTCCGGATTGCGTGGACGAGGTGGTGCTCGTCGACGGCCGCTCGACCGACGACACGATCGCCGTGGCGCGGATGATCCGACCGGACATCCGCGTCGTGGTCCAGAACGGCACCGGGAAGGGCAACGCGCTGGCCTGCGGCTTCGCCGCCGCGACCGGCGACATCATCGTCATGCTCGACGCCGACGGCTCGACGGACCCCGCGGAGATCCCACAGTTCGTCAACGCGCTCTTCGACGGGCGCGGACTTCGCGAAGGGTTCGCGATTTGCGCCCGGCGGGGGCAGCTCGGACATCACGCCGCTTCGACGGACGGGCAATCGCGTGCTGAACGGCGTGGTCAATGTGCTGTACGGCACGCGCTACACCGACCTCTGTTACGGCTACAACGCGTTCTGGCGCGGCTGCCTGTCCACGATGCACGTCGACTGCGACGGCTTCGAGGTCGAGACGCACATCAACATTCGTGTTGGTCGCTCCGCGGCTGCAGGTCACCGAGGTGCCGTCGCACGAGCACGAACGGCTGCACGGCACGAGCAACCTGCATCCGGTGCGCGACGGGCTTCGGGTCCTGCGCACGATCATCAACGAACGGCTGCGGAAGGCCGTCGACCCGGCCGACCCGACGCGTGGCGTCCGTCGTTCGTCGAGCTGCCGGCCGAGCTGGACATCTCACTTCAGCGGTTCGGGTTACGGCCTGAGCACATGGCGAGCGCGCCGGAGTCGCCCATGGCCGACCATCGGTTCTACGACGCTGCGACCAGGCGAAGCGGCGGCCCGCCGAGCATGTCCCTATGACTCGTCGTAAGGTAAGCGACGTCGCCGTATTGGCGCTACTCGTGATCGCAGTCCGGAGCCGGCTGCGTGGGCGGCTCACCCTGGCATCGGGCTCGGAAGCGGCGGACCCCGACGCGCCGGCGACGGCAAATGTCGATCCCGTCCGGGCGCCTCCACCGGCCGGTGAGGATTCGCATCGTCTTCTGATCGATGCGGCGCTCCTGTTGCTGATCGCCGGCGGAGCCGCGGCAATCGCTGGCGCGTTCGGAGGCGCGCGACCGTTCGTCGTCTTTGTCGCCGCCTGCCTCGTGCCGGGCGGCGCGCTGCTCACGCGGCTGCGTGTCGGCGATCCGGCGGCGGCGGTCGGACTCGCCATTGGCCTCAGTCTTGGCGTGGAGATCGTGGGCAGTCTGGCTCTCGTGTGGAGTGGCTTTTGGCACCCCGTTCTACTCGCGGCCGTGCTCGGCGTCGGCTCCACGGCGCTGATCGGCTCGGACCTCAGCCCTGCGTTACAGCGGCGACGCCGCGCCTGACGATGGCGACGACGCTCGTCCCACCCACCCCAGCGAGCGCTGCGGTCTCCGCTCCCACGCTCGCGGCGGGTCCGCCCCGCGACGCCCCGCGTCCGATCCTCAACGCCGCCCTGATCGGCGCGCTCGTGGTCGGCCTGCTCGCCTGGGCGTTGTCCCTACCGCAGATCCGCCTTAGCGACCTCGGCCAGTACGGGTTGGGTCCAGCGCTGCCGCCGAGCTGGTACGCCGCCCTCGGCCTACTCGTGCTCGGAACGGTGCTCGCGACCCGAGCCAACCGCCCGAACGGCTGGCTCATCGCCGCATACGTCCTGGCGGTGGGCCTCGTGCTGTACGTGACGATACCCGCGATCGCCAGCGGACCACACTACTCCTGGCTGTACAAGCACATCGGGGTCACGCGCTTCCATCGAATCGACCGGGCACGTGCGCCAGTCGGTCGACATCTACAACCGCTGGCCCGGGTTCTTCGCGCTCGCCGCCGCATTCTCGAGCCTGTCCGGGGCCTCCAACCCGGTCGCCTATGCCGCTTGGGCAGAGCCGTTCTACGCACTCGTCGCACGCTCCTCGTCGCGGCGATCGCGCATCGCCCTGAGCCGCAACGTTCGCATCGCCGGCTACGCGGCACTCATCTCGCTGCTCGGCAACTGGGTCGGCCAGACGTACTACTCGCCGCAGGCCACCGCGTACGTGCTCGCGCTGACGCTTCTGCTTGTGCTCGTGCGAACGCTCGTGACCAGGCCGCCGCATCGGCGGCTGATCACCGTCATTGAACGCCTCGCCCGCACCCCGCAACTCGAGCCCGCGCGCGCCGAGCCGCTGGCTGGAGCCGTCGCGAGTGTCGCCATCGTGATCGGCCTGGACGCAGCAATCGTCGCCACCCACCAGCTCACGCCCTACGTGCTGCTGCTGCAGGTCGGCGCGCTCGTGCTCATCGGCGTCGTGCGCCCGCGATGGCTGCTCGCCGCGATGGCGCTTCTGACCGTCGGCTATCTGCTCCCCAACCTCGGCTCATCTCACACAACTACGGGTTGCTCACGAGCATCAACCCGTTCGCCAACGCCCGCCACTCCTCGCTGTACGACGTCTCGCCGTCGCCCGGCAAGACGTTCAACGCAGAAACCTCGCGAGCCCTCACCTACACGATGTGGCTGTCCGCGTCGCCGGAGCGCTGCTGCTCGTGCGCGCCCGGCTTGGGAGCACGAGCGTTGACCGCGGCCGCGCTCGCCTTCGCGCCGTTCGGCGTCATCTTCGGCCAGAACTACGGCGGGGAAGCCTCCCTTCGCGTGATCCTGTTCTCAAGTGCGGGGTGCGCGATCCTCGCGGCCTGGGGCATCGAGACTCTGCGTCGCGGTGCTTTGCGGCTCGCCGTGTCGGTCGTCCTGGCTCTTTTGATGGCGGGCCTGTTCGTGCCGGCGTTCTTCGGCGAAGCGGAGTTGAACGTCATCCCGAGTGGCGAGGTTGCTGCGAGCAGCTACTTCTACGCCCACGCGCCGGCGGGCTCGGTGCTGATGCTCAGCGCCCCCGGATTCCCGATCCGCTATGGAGCGACGTACGAGAACTACCGCGGCCCGCAGGGGGACGACGACCCGAATCTCCTCAACACGGACACGCTGCGGCACAAGGCGCTCGGACCGCAGGACGTCGCCACCGTCGTTTCGATCATCCGGCAGTACTCGAGGAGTGGCTTCCTGGTCTTCTCCACGACGGAGAACGAGTACGCCTCGGTCTTCCGTCTGACGCCGCCGAACGCGCTTGTGGACCTCGAGCAGGCGGTCGCCTCCTCGCCGTACTTCCACCTCTGGTACGCGACTCGCGACGCCCGGATCTACCAAGGCGTGACGCCGTGATCACGGAGCTCGCCAGCCCGCCGGTGAGGTCATCTCCTTGGTGTCGCGTGCTCGCCGTTGACCACGCCGAAGGCTTGTGGGGCGCGCAGCGCTACCTCTTGCGACTCGCGCCGCTGCTCGCGGAGCGTGGCGTCGAGCAAGTGCTCGCTGCCCCAGCAGATAGCGCCATCGCCTCGGCCTGGAGCGCTGAAGGCTGGCCCTATCGGGAGCTCATCGCTCCGGCCAGTCGATCGGTGCGGACCGCCGGCGGCCGCCTGGATCCGGTTCGCACGGCACGAGAGATCGGACGGACGCTCGCCGTCGCTCGCCGTACCGCGGCGCTTGCTCGTGAGTGCGGCGCCGACGTCCTACACGCGAACAGCCACTGGTCTCACGTCGAGGCGGTGCTGGCGAGCCGGATTGCCGGCATCCCGTGTGTGCTTCACCTGCACGAGGAGAACGAGCCAGACGCGCTCGGGCGGGTTCGCGGTCTGGCGGTCCTCGGCGCGGCCGCATCGATTGCGGTCAGCGGAGCCGTGGCACGGTCACTACCGGAGCGCGCCGCCGCGAGGACGATCGTCATCCGCAACGGCGTCGATGCGCAGACGTTGCGCCCCGGTGAGGCCGATCCGGCAGTCCGCAGACAGCTGGCCGCGAACCCGGCTGCACCGGTGATGCTGACGCTTTCGCGACTCGATCCACGCAAGGGAGTCGACAACGTCATCCGCGCCGTCGCCGAGTTGCCCCGCGAGCTCGGTGACACGCAGCTGGCCATCGCCGGCGCATCGAGCCTGGTGCCGGAGCACGGTGACTATTTGAGGGCGCTCGGTAGGGAGTTGCTCGGCGACCGGGTCCGGTTCCTGGGAGCACGCAGCGATGTCGCCGACCTGCTTCTCGCGACCGATGGTCTCGTGCTCGCGAGCTCGCTCGAGGGGCTGCCGCTCAGCGTGCTCGAGGCCCAGGCCTGCGGGGTTCCGGTGATCGCTTTTCCGACGGCGGGCGTGCCCGAGGTCATTCGCCACGACGAGACCGGCCTGCTGGCCCGCGCCGGAGACGTCGGCGATCTTGCGCTCCAGATCGCGCGGCTGCTCGAGGATCCGTCGCTGAGCGCGCGCCTCGGGACCGCCGGCCGGGAACGCGTGCTCGCGGAGAGCACCCTTGGGGGCCAGGCGGATCGTCAGGTCGAGGTTCTCCGGACGATCGTTGCGGCGGGGGCGCTCGCGTGAGCACCACGGCATCGGCGATCCTTGGTGCGCGCGAGCGATTGCGCACCCCCCTGTACCGCAACGGTTTCGCCCTCGCCGTGAACAGCACGGTGTCGTCGCTTCTCGGAGCCGGGTACTGGTACGTCGCGACCCATCATGCGACCCAGGCGACGGTCGGCCAGGCTGGGGCGCTCGTCGCGGCGCTGGTCGGGCTGTCGACAATCAGCCAGCTCAGCCTGCCCGGCGTGCTGACGACCTTCCTGCCGCGTACGCACCGCACGGCTCGACGCCTCGTGCTGCGGGCGTACGGCTTGGCGAGCCTGCTCGGAGTCCTGCTCGGGGGGGCGTTCGCACTCGTCAGCCCTCACATCTCGTCCAGCTTCGCGCCGCTCGCCGGCCCCATACCGGCGATCGTCTTCACCGCTTCGGTGGCGACCTGGTGCATCTTTGGGCTGCAGGACAACGCCCTGACCGGCTTGCGACGCGCCGTGTGGGTGCCAATCGAGAATACGATCTACAGCGCCACCAAGCTCGCTGCACTCACCGCCCTGGGTGTCGGCGTGGGAGCGATGGGCCTGTTCGCCACTTGGGTGACTCCGGCGCTTATCGCCGTGTTCCCGGTGTCTGGCGTGCTGCTGCTGAAGCTCCTGCCCATGCACGCGCGGACCGGGGACTCGGAGGATCTCGGCGGCCTGCGGCCGTACCTCGCCGGGGACAGCGTCGGGCTCATCCTGAGCCAACTCTCGACGACGCTGCTGCCAGTGCTCGTCGTTGTCCGCCTCGGGCCGCAGTCGGCCGGCGCGTTCGCGGTGGCTTGGATGCTGACGCAGTCGCTCGACCTCGTGGCGATCAATCTCGGCATGTCGCTCACCGTGGAGGGCGCGCATAACGTTGGAGGCCTGCCCGGGATGCTGCACGGGCTGCGTCAGAAGACCCTGTGGTTGGTAGGTGCGGCAGTCGCCGGGGGAGTGCTCTTCGCGCCCCAGGTGATGGCGCTCTTCGGCCCGTCATACGCCGCCCAGGCGACGCCCGTGTTGCGGCTGCTCCTGCTGGGGTGCCTGGGCCGCGTCGTCAACACGCTCGCGCTCTGCGCCTCGCGCGCGCGCCGTCAGCCATCGCGGATCATCGCCATCCAGCTGGCGCTGGCGCTGACGATCCCGACAACGGCCTGGCTCCTGGCTGGGCCGCTCGGCCTGGTCGGTGTGGGGATCGCGTGGGCGGGAGGTCAGTCCATCGTCGGATTGGGGTCTCTTCTCACCGAGCGCGGGCCCCGCCGATCCACCGCGCGCACGAGGCCGGTTCGCACGATCCTCTACGCGAATCACTGGCACGACGACAACAAGGGTGACAGCGCGATCTCGGGCGCCACGATCTCGCTCCTACGCGAACGATGGCCGACCGCAGAGATCCGCGTCGCGACCCTCAGCGAACCGCACGGGACGATCGCGAGCGGGCAGCTGCGACACATCAGGGCCATCCACCCGATTGCCGAGGGCCACTCGCTCGCGCCGACCGAGCATGGAAGTGCTCGTACGCATGAGCTGGGTGCTCCGCGCGCGGCCGCATATTGGCTGCTGCGCCTCGTGCCGCTCTTTGTCGAGCTTGCGGTCGGTCGGCCGCGAAAGGCGACACGGCGTCGACTCGCTGATATCGATCTCGTCGTGCTCGCCGGCGGGAGCAACATCTATGACAACCCGGCCGTGCGCGCCCCGATGAGCCTGGCACGGTTGATGCAGGTTTGCTACCCGGCTTGGGCCGCGGGGCGACTCCAGATCCCCGTCGTGCTCGCCGGACACACGCTGGGGCCCTTCCCGCGCCGGAGCGGCCGCGCGCTGGCCCGTCGCATGCTGGGAAGTGCATCGCGGACCGTGCTGCGAGAGCCGATCTCTCTGCAGGCCGCCGCCGATCTGGGTCTGGCGAACGTCTGCGTTGCTCCGGACCTCGCGTTCGCCACCCAGGCGCGGCGTTCACCTCGCGTCCAGTCGGCGCTCGCGGCCCTCCCCGCTCCTTCGACCAACACCCTCGGTCTCGTGGTCCGTCAGCATCCGCACCGAGGACCTGAGGCGGACGAGCGGACGGTGGAGACCTTCGCGGCTGTGGCACGGCATGCGCTGGAGACGAGCCGAGCCTCAGCCGTGCTGATCGTGGTGCAGGCACAGGGACCCACGGGTATAGAGGACGATCGCCCGCTCTCGGCTGTGCTGGCGCGTCGGCTCTCGGGTCTGCCGGTGCACGTGCTCGACGACGACTTCGCGCCCGATGAGCTGGCGGCCTTGTACGGGAGCTGTGCGGCTGTGGTCGCGGTCCGCCTTCACGCGGCCATCCTCGCGCTCTCGCAGGGGACGCCGGCCTTCGCCGTCGCGTACATGACGAGGAAGACCGAGGGCGTGATGTCGACCGCGGGGCTACCGGACGCGTGGTGTTCGTTTGACGAGGCGACGCCCGAACGGATCATCGCCGCATTCTCACGGCTGTTCGATCCGGAGACGCGCGTCCAGCTGAACGCGAGACGCTCGCAGTGGCTCGCACAGCTGAGCAACGCCGTGGCGCTTCCGGGCGATGACACGGAGGACTATCCGGGTCCGCCGAGACGGCCGGCCGCGAGCTCGTCTGTGATGCCAATGACATCGGGGGCGCGACCGGCACATGCATCCTGAACTTCGGCTTGAATCCATTCTGACGGCGACGTCGCCAGCGCTTCGTCCATCGGCATCGAGGCCAGATGCGGGTCCGTTACCATGCTCGAATGCAGGTGAGGCCAGGTCGCTTGCTGCGGCATCGTGCTCTCGGCACCGAGGCTGTATATCGCGTGATCGCCGCGGAGGGCGAGCTCGTGGAGGTCGAGGTAGTACGTGCCCCCGGCCTGGAGGCCGGCACGCGACTACGCCTCACTCAGCGCGATGCGCGCGCGATGGAGCAGATCAGCACGGACGCGCAGGCCGCTCGTCCCGCGCCCGATCGCGTCGCTCACAGCACCGACTGATCATCCGGCGATGGCGCCCGAGGTAGCAGCCACGATGGCTGGGCGTCCACCCTACGGAGATCAGGCCGTCGCGTGCCCCGACCCACCCGGTGAAGCGACCGAACGGATATCCGTGATCGTCTGTGCGCACACCATGAAGCGCTGGGACGACCTCGTGCGAGCGATCGATTCGGTACGTCTCCAGACGCTCCCAGCGCTGGAGATCATCCTCGTCGTCGATCGCTGCGAAGAGCTGCGGGACCGCGCCAAGGCACAGATCCCCAGTGTGACGGTGCTCGCTAACGCCCACCGCGGTGGTCTCTCGGGCGCCCGTCAGACGGGGGCGGACGTCGCGAGCGGATCGATCCTCGCCTTTCTCGACGACGATGCCGTTGCCGAGCCGGACTGGCTCGCCGAGCTGCGGGCGGCTCACGCCGATCCGAACGTGCTCGGCGCCGGCGGTCACATCGAGCCCAACTGGCTTCGGGCGTCGCCGCGCTGGTTTCCACGCGAGTTCAACTGGGTGGTCGGCTGCACCTATGACGGCATGCCGCAGGAGCCGGGGCCCATCCGCAACCCGATCGGGGCGAACATGGCGGTACGCGCTGCCGTGATGCAACGCACCGGCGAGTTCGAGACGGAGCTCGGACGCGCCGAGCGACGGGGCCACGCTCGGGAGCACGGCCGAGGAGACCGAGTTCTGTATCCGCGCTACGCGACTGCATCCGGGCGGCTATTGGATGTATCGACCGGGCGCCCGGGTGCGGCACAGCGTCCCGCCGCAACGTGGGACGTGGGAGTATTTCGTTCGTCGCTGCCGCGTCGAGGGCCAGGCGAAAGCCGTCATCGCCGACATCGCCGGCACCGAAAAGGGGTTGGAGTCCGAGCGGGCGTACGCGCGCTCGGTGCTGCCGCGCGCTGTCGCGCGCGAGGTGAGCAGCGCGTTGCGCGGCGATCTCGGCGCGGCCGGCCGCGCCGCCGCGATCGTCGCCGGCCTCGGCATCACGGCTTTCGAATACGGCTGCACGCGGCTGCGCCGCCGAGTTCTCAGTCGCGCTTCGTCGGCGCGGACCGACGTGTAGCAGGGACGCACCCGTGGGCCCGTCATGCATCCCCGTGTCCGTCCTATGCCCGGCGAGTCGCACGCGGCTCTCTGAGCGCAGGGAGATGACTCGATGACCGCGCAGGCACCGATTCCGGTGCTCCTGTATCACGCCGTCGCCGACCCGCCGCCGGCCGACCAACCGCGCTTCGCGGTTTCGCCGCAGCGGTTCGCCGAGCATGTCGCGGCGATCGCCAACAGCGGCCGCGTCGCCCTAACCATCACCGAGCTCGGTGAGGCGCTCCGAGGAGCGCGCACCCTTCCCGAGCGCGCGGTCGCCGTGACGTTCGACGACGGTTTCGCCGACACGCCCGCGGCGGCTGCGCTGCTGGCAGAGCACGGCATTGCGAGCACCGTGTTCGTCGCTACCGCCCGCCTGGACAGCACGGCCGTGCCTCCGTCGCTCCCGCGCGCCGCGCTCAGCGAGCTCCACGAGAATGAGCTCGTCGAGATCGGCGCTCACACCGAGTCGCACCCGCGTCTCGACGAGCTCGGCATCGCCGCGGCCACGGAAGAGATCGTGGCCAGCAAGCGGGTGCTGGAGCGTCACCTCGGAAACGTGGTGCGGTCGTTCGCTTATCCCCATGGCTCGTACGACCGGCGCGTGCGCGACGCGGTCATCGGCGCCGGCTTCACGGCGGCTGCGGCCGTCAAGAACGCGTTGTCCCACCCTACGGACGACCCCTTCGCGATCGCCCGCTGGACCGTGATGGCCAACACCACCACCGCTGAGCTCGCGCGCGTGCTGGACGGGGACGGTCCGCCCCTGGCCTGGTCCGGCGAGCGACAGCGCACCCGGGCCTACCGTCACGCTCGGCGGCTGCGGCGCCGGCTTCGTCAGCTTCGGATTCCCACCACCGACACCGATGCGCGCTAAACACCCCGCGCAACATTGGCGACCGCCGGTGGCGGTCCGCCTGGTCGACGTCGACGCGGTCCAGGACCTCGAGCTGTCACGCGACGGTGCGCCATACCGCACAGCCATGATCGTCGGCTTACGCGCCGGGCGCCCGATCGGTGAGTTCGTCGTCCCGGTGGGCCACACCCAGCGCATCGACGCCGCACAGCTTCGATTGGTGTTCGCGAGCGCCGACCATCCCATCGAACCGACGGTGGAGCCGACCCGCTCGCCGCCGAGCATCAGCGTCGTCGTCAACACCTGCGCGCAGCCCGAGTCGGTCGCGCGGGCGGTCCGCTCGGTGCTCGCCTGCGATCCGGGACCGCTTGAGGTGATCGTGGTCGAGAACCGTCCAATCGGCTCGCCGGTCGCCGCCGCGCTCGCCCATCACTTCGGGGCCGACTCGCGAGTTCGCTACGTCGAGGAGCGCGATGTAGGCCTCGGTGCTGCTCGCAACGCCGGCCTCGCCGCCGCGCAAGGTGAGGTGATCGCGTTCACCGACGACGACGTCGTCGTCGATCCGACACTGGTTGCGGTGGGTGGGAACGGCCTTCGCGGCGGAGCCTTCGGCCGGCTGCGTGACGGGGCTCATCCTGCCGTGCGACCTCGAGACCGACCAACAGCTGCGAATTGAGCAATTCGCAGGCTTCGGTAAGGGATACGAGCGCCGCGTGTACCGAGCGAGCGAACCGACGTCCGCCCTCTTCCCATTCGCCGCCGGTGAATTCGGTTCGGGCGCCTGCACGGCGTTGCGCGCCGATGTCGCTCGCGCTCTCGGGGGTTTCGACCCGGCCCTCGGCACCGGCACGCCCGCGCGTGGGGGCGAGGACCTCGACCTGTTCGTGCGCGTGCTGACGGCCGGCTACGCGCTCGTCTACGAACCGGCGGCCGTGCTCTGGCACGAGCACCCGGACGGTGTACAGCGACTCAATCGCGAACTCTTCGGATACGGCATCGGGCTGGCGGCGATGCTCACCAAGCAGATGCTCCAGGGGCACGCTCCGGTAATGCTCCGTGGCGTGCCCGAAGCATGGCGCTTCATGCGGGACCCGGTATCGCGCAAGAACGTGCGAAAGCCCGATGACTATCCTCGCATGCTGGAATGGATCGAGCGGGCCGGGATGGTCGTCGGGCCGGTCGCCTATGCGCATAGCCGCCGACGCACGCATGCCAACGAGGCGCCGCCGTCGCCGCCGTATCGACCAGCGTGGATCGGCGAGCTGAACGTCGCGGAGCCGCTCCAACCCGTTGCGGTTCCACCGAGGGCCGACGGCGGGAGCTATGAGCGCGCGCACCTGCTCGTTCGTGCCGGCGAGGCGCCCGTGGGGTTCATCGACGTCGTGGTGGACGGGCAACTCGTCTCGGCTGCCTCTCTGACCAACGAGCTACAGCGGTTGATCGCCGCGCAGCCCGCGGCTGCGCGAGAGACAGACGCTCTGTCGCACAACCACCCTGCGCTGATCAGCGTGGTCGTCTGTACGCGCGATCGCCCCGAGTCCCTGCTGAGGACGCTGAGCAGCGTGCTCGAGGTGGAGTGGAATGACCTCGAGGTGGTTGTCGTTGACAACGCCCCGGCCACCGACGGGACCCGGCGGGTCGTCGACGCGCTCGACGATCGCCGGCTGCGTTACGTGCGTGAGCCGGCGCCGGGGCTGTCCCGGGCGCGCAATCGCGCGCTCGTCGAGGCACGCGGAGAGATCGTTGCCTTCACCGACGACGACGTCGTCGTCGATCCGGGCTGGCTGCGGGCACTTGCCAGCGGATTTGCCCGCTCGCGCCGCGTGGCCTGCGTGACCGGCTTCGTTGCCCCCGCGGAGCTCGAGACCGCGGCGCAGGCGTATTTCGAGGCCAAGGTGAAGTGGTCGGCAAGCCTGCGGCCGAGGTTGTTCGACCTCGACCAGAACCGCGGCGCGACGCCCATGTTCCCCTATGACGCGGGTGAGCTCGGCGCTGGCGCCAACTTTGCCGTGCGCCGCTCCGCGCTCGCCGTGATCGGCTCGTTCGACGAAGCCCTCGGGGCGGGCTCACCGGCCGAGGGCGGCGAGGACCTGGACTTCTTCGCGCGCGTCATCCTCGCCGGCTGCAGTCTCGCTTTTGAGCCTAACGCGATCGTGTGGCATGAGCATCGACGCGACACTAAGTCACTGCGTCGACAGATGCACGGATACGGTGCCGGCTTCAGCGCGTACGCCTTCAAGCACATGATCTTCGGGCGGGCCGCCGGCCACGTAGCACGCGTGGTCGCCACCTCACGCGCGCCGTCGTCGCGCCCTCCGCGACGCCGGCCAATACTCACGCCGATCGCCGGAATGCGCATGGCCGAGTTGCGGGGTGTCGCCTACGGGCCGTGGGGTTATCTGCGCGGGCGCCACGCTGCGCGACGACGGCCACCCCTGATCCCGTCGAACGAGACCGTCCACGAGATGTCGCCGTCGACCCACCGCGGCCGAGTGTGATTGAGAGCCGGCGCTGCGCGAGTGGCGGCGGTCATTGGTAGACGCGGACCCAGTCGACAAGCAGCGTGGAGGGAAACGGGGTCGAGGCATTGGGCGCGCCCGGCCAGTCTGCCGCCGATGGCGAGGTTGAGGATCAGGTGGAACGGCTGGCCGTCGAACACCCACTGCTGTCCGGGCGCAAGGTCACCGGGCGTCGCCGTCGCGTATGCGACACCGTCAAGGGTCCACGTGATCTTCCCCGGTTGCCAGATCACCCCGTAGGTGTGAAATGCGTCGGCCAACGAAGCGGGTGATACGACCTGGCCCTGAACCTCGTAGTCCGACGTCGAACCGGCGACGGGGCCGTGCACCGTGCCGTACACCGTACGGGGATCCTGGCCAAGCATCTCCATCACGTCGATCTCGCCGCACGCGGGCCAACCGACGGAGTCGACGTTATCGCCGAGTAGCCAGAATGCCGGCCAGAGTCCCTGTCCGGCGGGAATCTTCATGCGGGCCTCGACCTCGCCGTGAGTGAACGAGAACAGCCCGTCGGTCTCGATCCGTGCGGACGTGTAGTTTTCGGTGACGCCGTCGGGTCCGGTGGCGGTCTGCTTGAGCGCCGTGATGGCCAGGTTTCCCTGCCCGTCCGTCGACGCGTTCGCCGCTTTGTTCGTGTACGTCTCGAGTTCGCCGTTGGAGGCTCCCCAGGCGCCGACGTCGAACGACCAGTTCGTCGGCGACGGCAGCGACCCTGCGGCGCCGCTGAAGTCGTCCGACCACACCAACTGGCTATACGGCGATCCTGTCGGCCCCGTCGCGCCCGTTGGGCCGCTCGCGCCGGTCGGGCCCGTTGGGCCGGTGGGACCGGTCGGACCTGTGGGGCCGCTGAGGCCGGTCGGGCCGCTCGCGCCGGTCGGGCCGGTGGGGCCACTTGGGCCTTTCGGGCCGGTCGGGCCGGTCGGGCCGGTCGGGCCGGCTGGGGCCGGTCGGGCCGCTGGGGCCTTTCGGGCCTGTCGAGCCGGTGGGCCCGTGGAGCCGGTGGGCCCTGTCGGGCCGGTGGGGCCGGTCGGGCCTGTCGGGCCCGTGAGGCCTGTCGGGCCTGTCGGGCCCGTGAGGCCTGTCGGGCCGCCGGGGCCGGTGGCGCCGCCGGGGCCGCTCGCGCCAGTAGAGCCGGCGGGCCCTGTCGGGCCGATAGGGCCGGGCGTGGCCGACGGGCCGCCCGGCCCGGTCGCCTGTGCGGACCCGCTCGGCTCGGGCGGCGTGGCGGTGAGCGTCGTTAGCCCGGATGCCGTCCCGGGGCCCGGGAGGTCACCGAGGGCTGTCGGCGTGACCACCGGCGAAGCTGACGTGCGACTGGGTGGCGGATCTGGGGCCCGATCCGCCGTCGGCATCGCGCGGGCCGCGACCGTCATGCGGGGCCGTGCGGGATCACCAACCGCCCGCACGATGAGCGTGCCCGCCAGCCGGAGTTCGCTCCTAACGCGCGTCGAGATGGTGCACCGTCGTGGTCAACCGGCGAGGCGGCGCGCCACCGACGTACAGCTCGACGGCTGTCAGCCCGAGCCGCGCTCGCGATGGTCACCGTGATGGCTGTAGAGGCCGGCGTGTCCGATCGGGGTCCGGATCACCGCCGTCGATGGCGACGCGGCGGCCGCGGCGGCGGCCGGTGACGATGAGCAGACTCGTCACGGTGGACACCAGCGCACGGACACCTGTTCGAGTCATTGCACAGTTGCGTCGACCGATGGCCGATGGACGTTGATTCGCCGCCGCCGATGTGGACCGAAAAGTCGATGCTTCACCAGGCTGCCTGGACATCTGATGGATGGTCGCGGTCCTCGCCGCGCCGCGCTCGGGGATCATTGGTAGACGCGGACCCAATCGACGAGAGGGTGGACGGGAGCGGCGTGGAGGCGTTTGGGGCGCCCGGCCAGCTTCCTCCGACGGCTAGGTTGAGGATCAGGTGAAACGGCTGGCCATCGAATACCCAGCGCTGTCCGGGTGCGAGGTCGCTCGGCGTGACCGTCGCGTACGGCGACGCCATCCAGGGTCCAGGTGATCCTGCCGGCCTGCCAGATCACTCCGAAGGTGTGAAACGCGTCGGCCAATGATCCGGGCGACACCTCCTGACCCTGCACCTGGTAGTTCGGCGTCGATCCGGAGGCGGGCCGTGCACCGTCCCGTAGACTCTGCTGGTATCCTGGCCGAGCATCTCCATCACGTCGATCTCGCCGGAGGCCGGCCAACCGACGGAACTGATGTCATCGCCCAGCAGCCAGAACGCCGGCCACAATCCTTGTCCGGCCGGGATCTTCATGCGCGCCTCCACCTCTCCATAGGTGAACGAGAACAGCCCGGCGGTTTCGATCCGGGCGGAGGTGTAGTGGCGGGTCAACCCATCCGGGCCGGTGGAGTCTGCCTGAGCGCTGTGATGGCCAGGTCGCCCTTTCCGTCGAGCGACACGTTGGCCGGGTTGTCGGTATAGGTCTGCAGTTCACCGTCGCCCCTTCCCCATGCGCCCAGATCAAACGACCAGTTCGATGCGGACGGTGACGATCCAGCGGGACCGTTGAACTCGTCTGACCACACCAACTGGCTATACGACGATCCGGCACCGGTCGAGCCGCTGCGCCACCGGGGCGGCTCCCCGCCGGCGGCGCCACGGCCACTGATCCGGAGGTCGAGTGGTCAGCGCCAGTTGGCCCAGTGGCGCTCGACGGTTGGCTCGCGTCCGCCGCGTCGCCCGCGCCGTTCCCACCCGGTACGTTGCTGGCCGGCGAGGGCGACCCCGTGTCCGCCGTGCCGCTCAGCCGGGGTGTGCCGACGGATGTGAGCGTGAGCGTCGAGATCGTCGGCGCGCTCCGGCCGCTCCCGCTCCGAGCTGGCTGATGCTCACGTGCACGGTCGGGCGCTCGCGGCGCCCCGTAGCCGTCACGAGCAGCTTCCCGCGCGGCAGAGCGATGTCGACGACCACGGTCGTCGCCGGGCGGTGGCGCGCGCCACTCGGCCGGGGCCGACCGCCCCATCCGCAGTTCAACGTGTCGCTCGATGCCCGAGTCGAGATCACGACGCGCACGCGATAGCGGCCCGGTGCGCGAACATCGCCGACGGCGACGGCGGCGTGCGCGGAGACGTTGGCGTCAGCGATCGTCGCGACCCGGCGGTCGTGGCGGTGGCCATCGCGACCGCGATCGCGACCACGACGAGCGCGGTGATGGCAGGGTATCGTCGCACGGGCATGGAAGCGGCCGCCCCATTCCGCGGCCCTTCCGCCGCGTCGGCGCCCCGTGGGATGATGACGCATGTACCCACGCAGACGCTGTGCGGCCCGAGCGCCGGCTTCACGATCGCGACCCTGCCTCGCTGCCGCTGGCGGCCGGGCGTGCCAGCGCTGGTACGATCCGCCCCGCACCGCCGGCCGCCACAGCCGGCGGTCGTCGTCGCCGCTGCTTTCAGGTGACCTCACCTCGGAGCGGGGAAGCGCAGCGGAACGACGCGACTCGCGCCAGTTCAGGTACGCACGGAGGCAGTGGATGGAGACGACAGGCACATGTATGGCGGCCGCGCCGCGCGACATGATGCCGGGCCCGGCCTCGGGATGCGGCACCGACGCGCGCCGCGCAGTGATCGCGTCCGCTCGCGGATCGTCGACTGCGCCCGCGCGGTCCGAGGGCGGTTGGCGACGACTATTCGCGCTGTCACCCGCGACGCTCCTCGGCGCGACCATCCTGCTCTTCGGAGCCGACTGGGCGTATCAGCGAGCGGCGACTCCCTGTTGCCGGGGGGCTTGCTCGACGAGACGGCGCACCTGCTCACGATGCTGCTGATCCTGTGGGCGCTCGGGCCGCGGTTCTGGTCGCGGCGCGTCCTGGTGCCCGCGCTCGTGGCGTCCGTGGCGATCGACGCCGACCATGTGCCCGGCTATCTTGGTGCCGGTTGGCTTACCGTCGGCACGCCCCGGCCGTACACGCACTCACTTCTGACGGTCGCGGTTATCCTGGCTGGCGCCCTGCTCTGGCGGCGGCAGCGAGTGGTGCTGCTCGCCGTCGCCTTCGGCATCGTCGTTCACTTCTGGCGCGACCTGTCCGAGTCAAGCGCGGGCGTCTCGCTTCTGTGGCCGGCGTCGGACCACGCGTTCACTCTTCCGCACTCGAGCTATCTGGTGGCGATGGCGGCCATCGTCGCGCTCGACGCGTTGCGTTGTCGATCGCAACGAGGCGATCGACGGGCGGCAGCGTCCAAGTGCGGCGCCTCGAGGCGCTGCGCGACGTCGAGCATTGACCCGATCGCTCGCCGCCGCGCGTCCGTCACGTGAGCGCGTGCCCAC
>CAVRUQ010000016.1:0-554661 GCA_963724405.1 uncultured Solirubrobacterales bacterium | reverse complement strand
AGCGCCGGCTCGGCCTCGCACCGCTCGATGGTAGAGCGCGTCCGGGCGCCACCGTCGGGGCGGGCGAGCCGGCGGGCACGGCGAGCGGCGTCGGTTCGGGGCGCGGGCGCCATGAGGGCGGGCTGGCGCGCTACGCCTCGCGACCCTTCTGGGATGTCGCGTGAGCAGCGGGCGTGCGAGCGCCGCCGTCATCCGCTTCGGGTGATGTGTCCCGGTGTTCGAGCCGTACGCTGCCTCTGGCGATACGAGAGGGACCTCGAACTATGCGCATCGAGGACTACGCCCTGATCGGCGACATGCACGCTGCGGCGCTCGTCGGTCGCGACGGCTCGGTTGATTGGCTGTGCATTCCGCGCTTCGACTCCGCGTCGTGCTTCTCGGCCCTGCTGGGGGACTCGCGTCATGGACGTTGGCTGCTCGCCCGCGACCGAGCATGTATCGAGACCTCTCGTCGCTACAGGCCGGGCACGCTCATCCTGGAGACCGATTTCGAGACCGCGGATGGGATGGTGCGTGTCATCGACTTCATGCCCCGGCGGGGTCAGGGGCCACCGCGCCTGATGCGCATCGTTGAGGGCTTGAGCGGCCACGTCCCGATGCGCATGGAGCTCACGCTGCGCCCCGACTACGGGTCGATCATCCCCTGGGTGGAGCCGGCCCCGGACGGCGTCCTCGCCACGGCCGGCCCCGACGCCTTTCGCCTCAGCACACCGTTGCCTTTACAGCTGGCGGACGGCACGGTCACCGCCGAGTTCGTGGCGATCGAGGGCGCGCGGGCCCGACTGGTCCTGTCCTGGCATCTGTCCTACGAGCGGTCCCCGCCGGTCGAGGACGCGGACTCCGCGCTCGCGCGCACCGAGGCATGGTGGCGGGATTGGTGCGGCCGCTGCGCCTATGGCGGCGAGTACCGGGAGGCGGTGCTGACGTCGCTGATCGCGCTGAAGGCGATGACCTCGGAGACGACGGGCGCGGTGATCGCCGCTCCGACGACATCCCTGCCGGAGGACATCGGCGGCGTGCGCAACTGGGACTATCGGTACTGCTGGCTGCGCGACTCGGTACTCGCGCTCGAGGCGCTGCTGGCCGCCGAGTACACCGAGGAGGCGTTGCTCTTCCGCGACTATCTCCTGGGGTGGGTACCGGTGACCCCACGAAGATCCAGATCATGTACGGGATCGGCGGCGAGCGGCGCCTGACCGAGTTCGAGCTCGACGAGCTTCCCGGATACGAGGGCTCAAAGCCCGTTCGGATCGGCAACGCAGCGTCGGAGCAGTTCCAGCTCGACGTCTACGGCGAGGTCATGGGCGTCGCGTTCCTCGCCCTCGAGCGGCTGGGCGAGGTCGAACGCCGGTTCTGGCCGCGCTGGCGAAAGATCGTGGAGCACGTCGAGACGATCTGGCGCGAGCCCGACGATGGGATCTGGGAGACCAGAGGCGAGCGACAGCACTTCACGTACTCCAAGGTGATGGCCTGGGTGGTTTTCGACCGCGCCGTGCGAATCGCCGAGCAGTACGGGTTGCCCGCGCCCCTCGAGCGCTGGCGCGAGATTCGCGACGAGATTCATCGGGAGGTCTGCGAGCGCGGATACGACCCCGAGCGGCGCACGTTCACGCAGTACTACGGCTCGAAGGAGCTCGACGCGAGTGTGCTGAACATCCCGCTGGTGGGCTTCCTCCCGGGCACCGACGAGCGCGTCACCGGCACGATCGATGCGATCACTCGCGAGCTCGGCCGCGACGGGTTCGTGTCTCGCTACTCCACGGCCGAGACCGACGACGGCCTGCCTGGGGACGAGGGGCAGTTCCTGGCCTGCTCGTTCTGGCTGGTCAGCGCGCTTGCGCTCAACGGCCGGGTCGGGGAGGCGCGGGCGCTGTTCGAGCGGCTGCTCGGCCTGACCAATGACCTCGGCCTGCTGTCCGAGGAGTACGACGTCGGGCGGCAGCGCCAGGTCGGCAACTTCCCCCAGGCCTTCAGCCACCTCACGCTGATCGTCGCGGCCCTGGCGATCACCGCCGCCGAGTCGGGCGCCGAGCCTGACGGCCGGCCGACGTCGGCGGCAGCCGCAGTCGGTGGCTGAGATTCCACGCACGAGTACGCGGCACGCGACAGCGGGGCAACCTGCCGTCTCGGCGCGCCGGATGCTGCTCCCGCTCGCACTGACCCAGTTCATCGCCAGCTTCGCCGGCTCGAACATGAACGTCGCGATCACCAGCATCAGCAAGGACCTCGACACGACCGTGCACGGCGTGCAGACCGCCATCACGCTGTTCCTGCTGTGCATGGCGGCGCTGATGATCCCCGGTAGCAAGCTCACCGATCGCTGGGGCCGCAAACGCTGCCTGATCGGAGGCCTGAGTCTCTATGGCACCGGAGCCGTGATCGCCGCGCTCGCTCCCGGCCTCGGCGTCCTGATCCTCGGGTACTCGGCCTTCGAAGGCGTGGGCTCGGCGCTGATGATCCCTCCGATATACATCCTCGCGACGCTCGAATTCAGCGACCTCCAGTCACGCGCCCGGGCGTTCGGCGTGATCAGCGGGATGGGCGGGGTCGGCGCCGCTGCCGGGCCACTGATCGGCGGGCTGATCACCACGGCGATCAGCTGGCGAGCCTCCTTCCTGCTCCAGGCCCTTGTCGTCGCGACCATCATCGTCCTCAGTCTGCGGCTCACCGATCCGCTCGCCCCGGACCCGACGCGTCCGTTCGACGTCGCCGGAGCCGTTCTGTCCGCGGCCGGCATGTTCTTCGTCGTCATCGGGATCCTTCAGCTCGGCACCGATAACGCGCTGATGGTCACGTTCCTCGCCATCGGGGCCGGGCTGCTGCTCTGGTTCTACTTGCACATCCGTTCCACCGAGCGAGCGGGCAAGGAGCCGTTGCTGTCCACCAGCCTGTTTCGCAACCGCACCTCCAACCTCGGGCTCGTCACGCAGAACATCCAGTGGCTCCTGCTGATGGGGATCACGTTCACGGTCTCGGTGTTCCTCCAGACCGTCCGTGGTTTCAACGCGATCAAGACCGGGGTCATCTTCACCGCGGCAACGGCCGGCATCCTGGTCTCGTCGCTGGCCGCGGAGCGACTCGCGAAGCGGCACGCCCAGCGGACCTTGATCCGGACCGGCTTCATCGTGACGATCGCCGGAGTCGGGCTGCTGCTCGCGCTCGTAAAGGAGTCGTCGCACGTGCTCGCGTTCACGCCCGGGCTGCTGCTGATCGGCCTGGGCATCGGGGTCATGCTGACCCCCTCGGTGAACATCGTTCAGTCCAGCTTCTCCGAGCGCAGGCAAGGTGAGATCTCGGGCCTGTCGCGCAGCGTCTCCAATCTCGGCTCGTCGCTCGGCACGGCGATCGCCGGCACCATCCTCGTGTCGGATCTCGTCTCCGGAAACCGGTCCTACGTCCTTGCGATGTCCGTCCTTGCCGGCCTGGCGCTCGTCGGTCTGGCGGCTGCTCTCCTCCTCCCCCCCAACCCCGAGCCGCAAGCGGGTGGCGCGACCGAGCGCATCGTCCCCAACGCGATCGCCGCGGACGTGTGAGCCGGCGGAGTGGCGGTGAACGTGTTGCGCTCGCCTCCCGGCGTGCGGGTACTCGCCAGCTATCGGAGATCGTGGCTGCGCCGCGACGTCGTCGCGGGACTCGTGCTGACGACGCTCCTGGTGCCGCAGGGAATGGCCTACGCGGAGCTCGCGGGTCTGCCGGCGATCACGGGCCTGTACACCACGATTCTGTGCCTGATCGGCTACGCGGTGTTCGGACCGTCGCGGATCCTCGTGCTCGGCCCGGACTCGTCGCTCGGGCCGCTGATCGCGGCGACGATCCTGCCGATCGTCGGCTCCAACGGGAGCCCCGAGCACGCCATCGCACTGGCTTCGATGCTCGCGCTGCTGGTGGGGGCGATCATGATCGCCGCCGGCGCGGCGAAGCTCGGATTCGTCGCCGACCTGCTCTCCAAGCCGACGCAGATCGGCTACATGAACGGTCTCGCGTTGACGATCCTCGTCGGGCAACTGCCTAAGCTGTTCGGGTTCTCGGTCAGCGCCAACGGCCTGATCGACGAGGCGCACGCGTTCGTTCACGGGCTTGCCTCCGGCGAGGCGATCGGCGCGGCGGTGGCCGTCGGCCTGCTCAGCCTCGGCCTGATCCTGGCGCTCGGGCGCTGGCTGCCACGGATCCCCGGCGTGCTCGTCGCAGTGGTGGTCGCCATCGCGGCGTCGGCGGCGTTCGATCTCGCCGACCACGGCGTTTCGCTGGTCGGAACGCTCCCGAAGGGCTTCCCGCCGCTGACGGTGCCCAGTCCCGTCTCGGATCTGCCGCTGCTGTTCGCCGGGGCACTGGGGATCGCGCTCGTCGCGCTCACCGACACGATCTCCACCGCCTCGTCGTTTGCCGCGCGCACCGGCCAGGAGGTGGACGGGAGCGGGGAGATGATCGGCATCGGCGCCGCGAACGTCGCCGCGGGCTTCTTCCAAGGCTTCCCGGTCAGCACGAGCGGCTCGCGCACCGCGGTGGCCGAGCAGTCCGGCGCCAAGACGCAGGTCACCGGGCTCGTCGGAGCGGCGGCGATCATTCTGATGCTCGTGCTCGTGCCCGGGCTCTTGAGCGAACTCCCCCAGCCCGCGCTGGCCGCCGTGGTTATCGCCGCATCGGTGTCGCTGGCCGACGTGCCGGGGACGGTGCGACTGTGGCATCAGCGTCGGGTCGAGTTCCTGCTCTCGATCACTGCCTTCCTCGGTGTCGCCCTGGTCGGCGTGCTCGCGGGCATCGCGATCGCGGTGGCGCTGTCGATCCTCAACGTCTTCCGGCGGGCCTGGTGGCCCTACCAGACAACCCTCGGCCGCGTCCCGGGACTGTCGGGGCATCACGACCGCCAAACGCACCCGGAGGCCGAGCAGTTGCCAGGGCTGGTGATCTTCCGCTTCGACGCGCCGCTGTTCTTCGCCAACACACGGACGTTCCGCGACCAGATCCGCCGCCTCGCGGCCGCCGACCCGCGGCCGCAGTGGATCGTCATCGCCGCCGAGCCGATCACCGACGTGGACACCACCGCCGCTGACATGCTCGCCGACCTCGACGCGGAGCTCAACGCCGAGGACACCTCGCTCGTGTTCGCCGAGCTGAAGGACCCCGTCCGCGCCAAGCTCGAGCGGTACGAGCTGATCGGCCCCCTCGATCCCGACCACTTCTTCCCGACCCTCGACGCCGCCGTGGACGCCTTCCGCCGCACGACCGGCGTCAACTGGACGGCACCGGCCGAGGCGCCGGTGCCTGGGATCTGAGCCCGCTTGCGGCGATCACCCCATCCAGGTGATGACGCCCTCGCCGTGGCCGCGACAGTGTGTTCGCTAGGGCCCCGTGCCCGCTCAGCCACGCATCGGGCGCGGCGCGGGGAGCTGACATGACCAATGACTAGTGAGAGGAGTGCTCTATGGCGACACTCGTTGCGATCGGCTACCCGGACCAAGGCACCGCCGAGGAGGCGCGGCATACGGTCCAGCAGCTGGAGTCGGAGTTGATCATTCAGGCCGACCAGGTCGCGGCGATTTCGCGCGACACGGACGGCAAGTATCACGTCCACACGACTCACGGCGGCGCCTCGGCGGCGGGTGGCGCGGTGTGGGGCGGGTTCTGGGGACTCCTGTTCGGGCTGCTGTTCTTCATCCCGTTCGCCGGGTGGGCGCTCGGCGCCGGCATGGGCGCCCTGTTCGGGCACCTCGGCGAGAAGACAATCGACAAGGCCTTCCAGGATCAGGTACGCGAATACCTGCAGCCGGGCACCTCGGCCCTGTTCATGGTCATCGAGAAGGCGACCCCTGACAAGGCGATCGCGGCGCTCGATCAGTACGGCGGCACGGTCATCAAGACGTCGCTGTCCGACGAGGACACCCGCAAGCTGCAGGAAGCCCTGCAGCCGCCCGAGACCGCCGGAACCGCCTCATAACGGCCGAGCCCGCGCGGGCGTTCGGCCTCGAACGCCTGCTGCCGGGCGCGCCGGCAGACGGGCCGCGCCGCCCCCGCCGAAGGAAGCCGAGGCGAGGAGCGGTGCCGCGGCCCGGCGCCAGCCCGACCGGGCGGTCGCGGGGAGACCGTCGTAGCCCACGAGGCCGCCGATGACGAGCCGGTCCATGGCCAACGCCGCCAACGACAGGAACGGGTAACTCGGAAGGAAGATGTGAGCAGCGCAAGCGATCGTGAAGCCGATATCCGGGCTCGGATCCAGCAGCACTGGGAGGCCTCCGAACGCGGGGAGCTCGACGCTGAGCACGCGATCTACGCTGCGGACGCGATCCTGGACTACCCGCAGTCCGGCGAGCGCTTCAGAGGTCGGGCAAGGATCCAGGCGCAACGCGGCGGGCATCCGGCCGAACGCCACTTCACCATCATCCGGATCCTGGGCCGCAGCGACCTTTGGGTGAGCGAGTGTGTGATCACCTACGACGGCGTGCCCACATATTCGGTCAGCGTCATGGAGGTCACCGACGGTCTCGTAACGCACGAGACCCAGTACTTCGCCGACCCCTTCCCCGCGGCTCCCGGTCGCGCTGCGCTCGCTGAGCCGATCCCGGCCCGCCAGCAATAAGCCGATCCAGCTGCCGGGTCGACGGACGACACCGGCCGCCGAGGGGGGTTCAGAACGTGCCTTGCTAGGCCGAGACGAGTTGCTGGCCGCCGTCGATGTTGTAGGTCGCTCCGGTCAAAGCCGTGTTGGTCATGATGTGGACGGCGAGCGCGGCGACGTCAGCCGGTTCGACGACGCGTCTGATCGGGAGCGTCGCGCGCAGCTGGTCGCGCCGCTTTGCGAGGTCACTGCCAAGCAGCGAGGCCGATAGCGGCGTGTCAATGAAGCCGGCGGCGATCAGGTTGACGCGGACCGGCGCGAGCTCCAGTGCCAGGTTGGCTATCAGGGCGGGAACCGCGGCGGCGACCGTCGACTCGGCCCCTGCGCCAACGGTCGGCTGCCCGCCTTCAGCGCTCATGAACAGCAGCGTCCCTCCCGGCCTGACCCTGTCGGCGGCGTTGCGGGCGGCTTCGATGGCGAGCAGGAGGCGGTCGCCAAGGGCGTGGCGCAGCTCGTCGGACGTCATCTCGAGGAGGCGTCCGTAGTGCGGAGCGCCGGCGGTGACCATTACATGGTCGATTCCTTTCGGCAGACCCGAGAAGAATCGCTCGAGCTCCGCCGGATCGTTGGCGTCGAACGCGGCGGTGCTGAGCGCGTCGAGATCGAGCGCTGCACGCTGCAGGGCGTCGCTCTGGTGGAGGCCGGTGAGGATCACGCCCGCGCCTTCGGCGCGGGCGCGTCTGGCCGTTTCCAGCCCGACGCCCGAGCTGCCGCCAATCACGACGACCGTCTGTCCGAGCAGCTCGGGGTCGCGGCGTGTGGGAGCGGCGGTGGTTGTGGCGGTCATTGGTTCTTCCTAGGGTTGAGATCGATCGGTGGTCACGGCAATGGCGGTTCGGCGCGGCGGGGCCCAGCCATGGTCCGGAGCGCGCGGCGCGGCCCCGGGACTCGGTCGGTGTTGCTCTCCGCAGCCTCTGGCTGGTGCGCCCTCAGCTCGGTGTTGAGGGCCTCCACGATCGCATCAACGCGCATACGTGTGTGGTTGCCGAATGCTGCCGCAGTGATGCCAGTCAGCCTGACGGTGCCGCCCGCACGCAAGACGGCACACGCGCCGTAGCCGCACGCCGGTGCTGCCGGGTCTTGGTAGGTGCCGTTCGCGAACCGCTCGATGCGCGACCACGGGGTGTGGGTCACGGTCGTAAACAGTGGACCGTCGAGCGTGGTGATTCCGGCGTCGTCGTCCTCCTGCAAACCTAACCGCAGCGCCCAGCTGATCGAGCCGAGGCCGAAGAGCCCCAAAGCGACGATGAGGACCGTCCTCCAAGTCGCCGCTGGAGCCATCGCGATCTTCGAGATACACGTCGCGGTCAGGACAGCAGCACCGAGAGCGAGCACCATGCCGGCGAACACGGTGTTCGCCATTCGATAGCAACGGCGCGAAATCGCGACCGACATCGTGCTGCGGAGCATACGCGACAGGACGGTGCCGCCAGGTCGCATCACGACGAGCCCTGCGAGACCTCAGTTCCCGGCACCAAGAGCAGGCGTGCCAACCCGCGCGCCCGACGCGCCCGTGTGCTGCTCCCTGTGGATGCAGAAGTGAGCTGCTTGCCGCCGCGCGTAGCAGTCTGTAGCACGAGATGCTACGATGAGCCGATGGCGAGAGAAATCTCAGTTCGCGAGCTGCGCAACCACACCGCGCGGGTGGTCGCTGCGGTGCGTTCGGGCGAGCGTCTCTCATTGACGGTCAATCGCACGCCGGTAGCCGACATCGTGCCGCACGCTTCCGATCGCAGCCCGTGGATTGCCTCATCCGTGTTGCGGCGGATCGTCGACGAGGCAGGGGCCGACGACGATCTGCTCGACGATCTCGCGGGCGTGCGCGGATCCCTCGTTGACGAGCCGTGAGCCGCGCGGTCGCGGACACCTCGGTGTTCATCGCGCGCGAGGCAGAACGCCCTCTGGGCGAGTTGCCTGACGAGATCGCGGTGTGTATCGTGACGGCGGCCGAGCTGGAACTCGGAGTGCTGCGTGCCGGAGACGCGCCTACCCGTGCGAGGCGACTGGCAACTCTGTCCAGAGTGCGCGCCGAGTACCCGCTGCTTGAGATCGACGATGCAACCGCGTCGGCCTTTGCCCGCATCGCCGACGAAGAACTCCGCGCCGGGCGCAAGCTACGCCGCCACGACACCTGGATCGCGGCCACCGCGGCACGACACGGCGTCGCCGTCGTCACCCAGGACCGCGACTTCACGGCATTCGCATCGGTGCCTGTGATTCGCGTCTGACCACCGAACCGCGAATGAGCCGACAGCGCTGCATCCGCACGCGAGCGGAACGCGCTCGCGCCGCCGTGCGCCGAATCGACACAGCGTGCAAGACGGGGCGACTAACAATCCTGCGAGGCTGGCCTCGCTGAGTGCATGTAGATCTGCGTGGTCGAGAAGTCGGCGTGGCCAAGCCATTCCTGAACCTCGCGCGGATCGGCGGAGCGGATCGCCACGCTGCCGAAAGGGTGGCGGAGGTCGTGGAAGCGAAGCGGTCGAAGGCCAGCGCCGTCTCGAGTTCGGCCTGCGGCCGGGCCTGACGGCCCGAGCTTGACCCGTTCCGGGCCCGGCGCTGATCAGCAATCAGGTCGGCTGTCGCCGACCTTGCCAGACGGGCTGGCTACCCCGTGAGCGCGGTCTCGTCGGAAGCGGATACATCGCCGCGACGATCGTCGGCCGCGTTGGCCTCGGCCTCCTGAGCCGCCGCGCGCCGCGCTAGCTCGGACTCGGCGCGCTCCGCGCCCATCGCGAGGAGCATCGCGTCCTCGGCCATCTCGGCTGAGACCTCAGTCGTCCATTCGCGAAGACCAGCCCCGTCACCGACCCAGTCGCCTCGGGGAAACTCGACATCGGCGTACTTGATGGACATGCCCTACAGGCTATCGGCCAGCACTCAGATCGCTACAAGATCGCCGAGAAGGTCGACAAGTGGCTCGAGGGATGCAGCTTCGTCGCCGCGCAAGGCCCAGCCGACCGCTTCGTCGTGGCGTCGCACCGCCTCGCCGAAGACCACGCCTGGGAAATCTAGGGCGCGCAGCGCCGCCTGGAGCGCCACGAAGCCGGCCCGGAGGTTGCCGTCGACGAACGGATGCACGCCCAGAGCTGCGACGTAGATCGCGGCGGCCGCCGCGAGCGCCTCGGAATGGTCCGCGCGCGCCGGGCGCGCCGCCAGCTCCTCGTGCTCGGCGTTGAATCGATTGCAAGCGGCCGTCAGCTCGCGGACGATCGCACCGCGGCCGCGCGCTCCCTCGATCGGCCGACGGCCGCGGCCGCTTGTCGTCTCGACGAGAACCGAGAACCACACGGGCTCGCCGTCATCGCGGAGGCGGCCGGCGTCGCGCTCGAACGTGGTCACGAATACCGCGCGGTGCCAACGACGGATGCGTTCGACGTTGATGGGCGGGCCGGTTCCGGGCTGGCGACGTATGTCGTCGATAACGCGCGCGAGGCGATCGGCCGCTTCTGGCCACGTCGCCTCGGGCGTCCTGCCGCCCGATCGATAGAACGGCGCATCCGGGGACTCGCGGAATCCCTCAAAGCCGCTCACTCGAACCGGCTCCTCGTTGGCCTTCCCTCGGGCGACTCCGCCGGCGGCACCCCGAACGCCGCGCCGAGCCGCCGCGCCGCGTCTGCCCGCGGCTTGTAGTGCATGTAGATCTGCGTAGTCGAGAAGCAGGAGTGGCCCAGCCACTCCTGCACCTCCCGCGGATCGGCGGACCGGATCGCCACGCTGCCGAAGTGTGGCGCAGGTCGTGGAAGCGCAGCGGGCGCAAGCCCGCGGCGTCTCGCGCCCGCTTGTAGCGCCGGCGCAGAGCCGATCCGTCGAGGAACCCGCCGGCCACACCCGCGAACACGACATCATCGCGGCCGGTGAAGCGGTCTCGGGCTGAGAGCCGAGCCAAAGCGACCGCGACGTCGTCGGCCAAAGGCACCGCGCGCCACGCGAAACACGTGCCCGCTCGGCGCCCGGGACACGCGCGGCGCCCGACCCGGACCGCTATTCGACGGCCGTTCTTGGGACATGCTGGGGACATATCCGACGGCCGCGCCCCGACCGGGACACCCACAACGCCCGAAAACTCGGGCCCTAGAGGCGCCCCCGGCAGGACTCGAACCTGCGACCCTCGGATTAGAAGTCCGACGCTCTATCCAGCTGAGCTACGGGGGCAATGCCGGCGGGCGCCGCGCCGCGCCGGGCGCGCGCTCACACGGTGTCGCCTGGCATCATCGCGGATCGAATGGCGCGAACAGCGGCAGGAAGGGAGGGATGCGCGACGCGGACGGCGCCGGTGGCGCCGTCCGGGACTCAGGCCGCCGCGCAACCGCGCCGATACTTCGCCGCGGACCGAGTAGGCTCCGACTGAGCAGTATTCCCGTCACGCGCGCGGAGGGATGGGCGTCGCGCTTAGGTCCCCTTGAGCGAGAACAGGTAAACACTCCCCACGATGACCACCGCCGAAGGTCCCGAAGATCTCACCCGCAAGCAGCGCCGCGAAGCCGCCCGCGAGGAGCGCAAGGCGCTCGAGGCCGCCCAGGCGGCGAAGGCCCAGCGCCAACGCCGTCTCATCCAGCTCGGAGGGGCCCTGGTCGCAGCCGTCATCATCGTCGTCGCCCTGATCGTGATCTCGAGCTCGGGGTCGGGCACGAAGACCGAGACCGGCCTCGCGACGAGCAAGGCGGCGCAGAACGCCACGGTCACCCCGATCACCTCGCTGATCGGCAACATCCCGCAGAGCGGCGCGACGCTCGGGAACCCCAACGCCCCGGTGACGCTCGACTACTACGGCGACCTGGAATGCCCGATCTGCCAGGAGTTCTCGCTCCAGACCCTCCCAACCGTCATCACCGATCTCGTGGCCACGGGCAAGGTGAAGATCAACTACCGCTCGCTCCAGACGGCGACCCAGGACCCGAACGTGTTCCAGACCCAGCAGGTGGCCGCGCTCGCCGCGGGCCAGCAGAACAAGGCCTGGTACTACATCGAGCTCTTCTACCACGAGCAGGGCAAGGAGGACTCGGGCTACGTCAACGAGGCCTACCTCGACAACCTCGCCCGGCAGGTCCCGGGCCTGAACCTCACCACCTGGCAGGCGGCGCGCAACAACCCCGCGCTCGCGGCGCAGGTCAAGAGCGACGAGCAGAAGGCGGGCTCGCTCGGCTTCAACTCGACGCCGACGCTCGTGATGACCGGACCGCACGGGACGAAGGGCGCCGTCGGCGCCGTGGGCTACACCACGATGCAGCAGCTCTACCAGGCCGTCGCCTGACCTGCGCGCGATGATCGACCGCCGGCTGCGCATCACGATGATCGTTCTGGGTCTGATCGGGCTCGGGGTCGCGAGCTACCTGACCTACACGCACTACGCGCACGTCAAGGTCGCCTGCTCGCTCGGCAGTCAGTGCGAGACGGTTCAGCACTCGGCCTACGCCGACCTCGCCGGCGTGCCGGTCGCACTCATCGGCCTCATCGGCTACGTGACCATCCTCGGCCTGCTGTTCGCGCCGCAGAACGACAACATCCGCACGGCGCTGTTGACGGTCGTGCTCATCGGATGGGGCTTCAGCATGTACCTGACGTATCGCGAGCTGTTCACGATCAACGCGATCTGCCAGTGGTGCGTCTCGAGCGCGGTGATCATGACGCTGCTCGCCGGTCTGGCCGCCACTCGCTTCCTGCGCGGTGACGACGCGCTCGCGGGAACGCCGGGCGGCGCAGCCGCCGGGCGCGGCGGCGCCGACGCCGGCGAGGCATCGGACGACGCCTCGGCCACGCTGGTGGGGCACCCGACAACCTGACCAACGGCCGGTCGCGGCCCGAAGACGGCACGCCGGCGGCCGCATCCGTGCGTTGACGGCCGCCCGTCGCCTCGACGGGCGACGCTTCGTCCCTGCCCTGGCGAGCGCTACTGGACGAATGTTCTAGTCAGCGCCTCCCCTGCACGCGCCGATGCAGCAGGGTGAGGTTTGAGGAGGGACGCGGCCGATCGCTTCGAAACCATGCCTGCCCGGCATTCCGCGGCCGCCGCGCAACCGTAGCCATGTCCGCCGGTTCTCAATGTCATGTGCAGCGTTCGCGCTTTCCACCAGCGTCGTCTAACGTGATGCGCCGACCTCGATGGGCGCACCGGTCACGCTGCGCGTTGCGGGGTCACTCCACGAGATGAGAACGCACGTCGTTGCCCGGCCGGCTCGTTCCAGGCGCCTCGCCATGTGGCTGTGCGCCCTGGCCGGCTGGAGTCTCGGGGGCGGACTGGCCGCGCTCCCGGCCCACGCGCTGATCGTCAAGGCATCCGGCCACCGCTTCGGCGTGGTCGTGCGCGACCGGGCGGGCACGCCCAACGGCCTCGCCGAGGGCGCCCACCTGCTTGCGCTGCTAGCAACCAGCACGACGACGACCGTCCACAGCACCTCCGACGGCGCCAGCTCGACCTCGAGCGGCGCCTCGTCGTCGAGCACGACCTCCGCGACCTCGACCCGCACTACGACCGACGCGACGACGGCCAGCACGACGGGCTCGACGTCGACCACCAGCACGGCGAACACGCCCGGGAGCAGCTCGACGAACACAACCGACTCGAGCGGCCCCGACAGCAACTCGACGAGCACGGCCACGAGCACGACCGCCACGAGCACGACGACCGCGCCGGCCGAGCTCCCGCTCGTCTACCACGGCGGCCCGGTGCTGCGCAACACAGCCACCTACGCGATCTACTGGGATCCGGCGGACGCCTTCCCGAGCGGCTACGAGGCCGGCGTCAACCAGTACTTCCAGGACGTCGCCGGCGCGAGCGGATCCGCCTCGAACGAGTACTCGGTGCTCACCCAGTACGGAGACACTACGAACAGTCAGGGCGTGTACAAGTCCACGTTCGGCGGCTCGTTCGTGGACACCGATCCGTACCCCGCCAACGCCGGCACCGGCGGCTGCGCCGCGCCGGCGGCGTTGCCGAGCGGCTATACGGCGTGCCTGAGCGACGCGCAAGTCCAGACCGCGTTGAAGGAGATCATCGCCGCGAACAACTGGCCGACGTCGAGCAATGCGACCTACTTCGTGTTCCTCCCGACCGGCATCGACGAATGCTTCAGCGGGCCGGACGGCAGCGTCTACAGCACGGGCTGCGCCGACGGAACCACCGCGCCAACCTCGTTCTGTGGATATCACTCCTACTTCGGCGGCGGCGGGCCGCCTCTCTACGCGGTGCTGCCGTGGGCCGACGTGGCGGGCTGCCAGACCGGCCAGAGCCCGAACGGCAGCGGCGGCGACGACCCGCTCGACGATCAGCTCAGCCTGATCAGCCACGAGCACGCCGAGATGATCACCGACCCGTTCGGGACGAGTTGGTTCGCCACCGACGGCAACGAGGTCGCCGACGGGTGCACGAACCCCGATCAGTTCGGCCCGCTGAGCGGCGTCGCGCCCGACCAGTACGACGAGACGATCGGGGGCGACAACTACATCCTCCAGGAGAACTTCAGCAACGACGGGGCCGCCTGCCGCGCCAGCTTCGTCGCGCACTTCACGGTGCAGCCGAAGCCGGTCGTCAACCGCCTCACCGTCTTCGACGCGAGGTCGTCGGCCGACCCGTCGAACATCGCCTCCTACACGTGGAACTTCGGGGACGGCGCGACCGGCACCGGCGTGTACACGACGCACGAGTACCAGACGCCCGGCGTGTACACCGTCACGCTGACCACGACCGGAGACGACGGGAGCACCGACTCCGTCAGCCACACGGTCGCCGTATCGACCGTGATCGCGCAGTTCACGCTCCCGGCCCAGGCCAACGCGGGCGAGCCGGTCGCCTTCAGCGGCAACCAGTCGCTCGGCGTCGTCACGTCCTACAGCTGGAACTTCGGCGATAACACGCCCACCGCCACCGCCAGCGGCGAGTATCCCTCGCACACCTACGGATCCTCCGGCCCGTACACGGTCACGCTGACGGTGAGCGACAGCGCCGGCGACACGAGCAGCGTCTCGCAGACCCTGAATGTCGGCCCCGCTCCCCCGCCGACGCTCGGCTCCCAGCAGACGCAGAACGGGTCGAACTCCACGGACTCCCAGGGCTCCGCCGGCGGGACCGACTCCTTCGAGGGCGACTCCCAGTCCGCCGGCGGCGGCCAGCCCGGCGACACGACCTCCTCTCCCGGTCCCGGCAACGTCCCGGGCTCGGGCTCGACCCCGCCGCCGAAGCCGACCCCGCACACGTCCCCACCGGCGACAACACTGCGAGCGGTCATCGCCCGGGCCGAGGCTCCACGCGTCGTCCGCCAGGGCGGACTGACGGTCGCTCGTACGGGCGAGATGCTCAGCTGTCCCCCCGGCGTGACCGAATGCGTCGTCGCCGTGACGCTCATCCACGTGTCCTCACACGACGGCATCCTGGCCGGAGCGGCACACCGGTCGGTGTCCCTCACCCTCGCCGCCGCGCGCCTCGTGGTTCCCGCCGGACATCGGGTCGACCTCGCCGTCGATCTGAACCCGAGCGCCGTGAAGCTCCTGCGCAGCGACCGACACCTGCGCGCCGACCTGGAGATCGTCGCCAACGTGATCGGCGGCACGTCGGTCACGCGCGTACTCGCGCTCGGCCTCACCGAGCCGGCCGCCGGCGGCCACTGAGGCGGTCGCCGCGCGCGGCGACCGGGCGGCGGCTATTGTCGCGGCCGATACGAGCCGCCCGCCGCCAACCCACTGACCATGCCCGCCGACAACGAAGCGCAGAAGCGAGCCGCCGCCGAGGCCGCGGCCCAGCTCGTCGATGACGGCGCTCGCGTCGGCCTCGGGACCGGGAGCACCGTCGCCTACCTGCTCCCGGCGCTCGCGGCGCGAGGCCTCACCCTGCGTTGCGCGGCGACATCCGTCGCGACCGAGGCGGTCGCGCGTGAGCTCGGACTGCTCGTCGAGCCCCTCGACGCGCTCGGCAGCCTCGACATCGCGATCGACGGCGCCGACCAGGTGGCACCCGACGGGTGGCTCATCAAGGGCGGCGGCGCGGCCCACACCCGCGAGAAGATCGTCGCGGCGGCGGCGCGGCGGTTCGTGGTCATCATCTCCGCGGACAAGGCGGTGCCGGAGCTCCAAAGCCCCGTGCCACTCGAGATCCTGCGCTTCGGGGCCGCCCACACGCTCGCGCTGTGCGAGCCGGCGCGGTGGCGCGACGTGCCGCCGAGCCCCGATGACAATCTGATCGCCGACTATGTCGGCGAGATCGGCGATCCGGCACGACTCGCGGAGCGGCTCTCAGGGACGCCGGGGGTCGTCGAGCACGGCCTCTTCCCGCCGGCCATGGTGCACGAGGTCCTCATCGGCACCGCCGACGGGGTGGAGCGCCGCGCGCTCGCCGAGATACGCTGAACGAGCGCCATCCCGATGGCGTACCCTTGTTCGGTGGTGATCCTCGGCCACATCGCAGGCCTTCCCGTCCAGGAGAGCCTGGCCTACGTCGCTCCCGTGTTCGTCGTCGTCGGCTGGATCTACTGGGCGAGCCGGCGCGAGCGCCGCCGCGGCGAGCGTGACCCGAGCCCGGTGTCCGCGCCCGACGAGGACCTCGACGCACTGCTCGGTCCCGAGCCCGGGCCGTCGGTCCGGGCCGCCGATGAGCCTCGCCTGACGGGCGCCGCGACGGCCCCGGCCGGGCCGCGTGAGACGGTCTGACTCCAGCTCGGCCGGCGCGCCCGGGCCCGGTCGAGAGCGCCCGCGCCCTGCGGGGCTGCGGTAGCATCGGCGGCGATGAGCCCCGGGCGAATCGTGCGTATCGGCGCCGCCGCGGGCGCGCTGCTCGCCGGCGCCAGCGCGGGGACCGCCGCCTTCGGCGCCGCGATCGTGTATCTCGGTCCGGCCCTCATGCTCTTCGCGTTCCTGCTCACGCGGCGCTATCCCGGCGAGCGACGCGTCGCCGCGCTCGTCCGGCGCCTGCGAACGCACCGGCGACGCCTCATCGCGACGATCCGGGCCACGGCGCGTCCCGACCGCCCGCGAGCGCGAGGCGGGCTGCTGATGGCCGCCGCGCTCGCCGAGCGCGGACCGCCGGTGGCACAGATCGCCCGCTGACGCGACGCCCGACCGGGCGACCGGGCGGTGTCGCCTGCCCTGTCAACCACCCCGGACGTCCGGGGAGAGGAGCTTCATCGATGCGCCACCTCAGGCTTGTCGCCGTGCTCGGCGCGGTCGCCGCCGCCGCCGCGCCGGGCGCAGCCCGCGCCGCCGGCAACCCGTACCTGCACGAGCAGGCCTCCGCGACGCCGGGAGCCGACCAGGGCTCCAACTCGAACTATCGCTCCTACATCACCGCGGTGACGCCGCGGGTGCCGGGTCTGCAGGTGCAGATCCTCGCGTTCGCCGATCGCCTGCAGATCTTCAACCACACCGGGCGGATCGTCACGATCTACGGCTATCAGGGTGAGGCCTACGCCCGGCTGCTTCCCGACGGCTCCGTGCAGCTCAACGAGCGCTCGCCGGCGCTCTACCTGAACGCGAGCTTCTACGGCGGGGGGACGATCCCGGCCAGCGCGAACCCGAGCAGCCCGCCGCAGTGGGTCACGGTGTTCCGGACCGGCACGTACCAATGGCATGACCACCGCATCCACTGGCCCTCCCCCGAGCTGCCGCCGCAGGTGAAGGACAAGGGCAAACGCACGCTCATCTTCAACTGGGCGGTCCCGATCGACGTCGGCGGCGCTCGCGGGGCGATCTCCGGACAGCTGTTCTGGACGCCGAGCGCCTCGAAGGCCTCTGCGGGCGCGTACATCGCCCTCGCCGCCATCGCCGTGCTCGGGATCGCGCTCGTGCTCATCGTCCGCCGCCGTCGCACGCGCCGGCCCGGCGCCGGCGACGAGGACGAGCCAGGTGCGCGGCGCTCGGCGCGAGAGGCCTGGTGAGCGCGACAGTGCGAGCGTCCGCCCGCCGCATCGCGCTCGTGCTCACGCTGACCGCGACGCCGGCGGGTCCCGGACACTACGTCGTCAGCGGGGCGCAGCTCATCCCGGGCGGGACGTGGGCGATCCAGCTGACCGACCGCGTGTCGGCGTTCGACGAGTACCTGCAGACCATGACGGTGCCGATCCAGTGAGCCGCTGGTCGCGCACACCCGCTCGATCCCGGAGGCACAACCCGATGCGACACCGCCCCGCCGTCCTCGCCGCCGTCGCCGCGCTGCTCGCGCTCCCCGCGGCGGCGCAGGCGCACATCAGCCTGCACCCGAACACGATCCCGGCCGGGGCGTACGCGACCGTCGACGTGCGCGTCCCGGGTGAGCAGGCCGGCGCCCACGTGACGAAGGTCGACATGCTGTTCCCGGCCGGATTCACGAGCGCCGAGTACGAGAACGTCCCCGGATGGTCAACCGCGGTCGTCTACCAGACGCTGCCGCGGCCGCTGCAGACCCCGGACGGGCCGGTCGCCACCGAGGTCTCGCAGATCGAGTGGACGTGGCAGGGGCCACTCGGGCGCGTCGACAACAACACCTTCATCAACTTCCCGCTGTCGATCGCGATCCCGACCGACGCCGCCGGCCTGCAGCTGGAGTTCAAGACCGTCCAGACGTACAGCGACGGCCAGGTCGTGCACTGGATCGGCCCCTCGGGAAGCGACACGCCCGCGCCGAGGATGATCGTCACCGCCCCCGGCGGGGTGATCCAGGACGTCGCCGGCGACGAGGCCGGGCCGGATCCCGCTGCGGTGGCCCGGGCCACGGCACCGGCCTCATCGGGGGTGAGCAAGGGCTTCGCGGCCACCGCGCTGATCATCGGCGTCCTCGGCCTGCTCGCCGGGCTGTGGGCGCTGGTCACCGTGCGGCGAGTGGGCGTACGGCGCTGAGCGGGGGCCGGCCCGGTCGCGTCTACGGCAGCGTCACGCCGTCGAACCGCTCGACGCGGTTGTTGCCCGTGTCGGCGACGTACACGCTGCCGTGGGCGTCGACCGCCACGCCGCTCGGGGCGCCGAATTCCCCGAGATAGGGGCCGCCGATGCCCCACTGGCCGAAGAACCGGCCCTGCGGATCGAAGGCCTCGATCCGGTTATTGCCCGAGTCCGCGACGTAGACCACCCCCGAGGGAGCGATGGCGAGGCCGGCCGGCGCGCGGAACTGCCCCGGCAGGGTGCCCGCCGCGCCCCACTGGCAGATGAAGGCCCCGCCGGCGGTCAGCTCCTGCACGCGATCGTTGCCGCTGTCGACGACGTACAAGTCGCCGAGGCGGTCGAGCGCGACGCCGGTCGGGCCGTTGAACTGACCGGGCGCCGATCCGATCGACCCGAAGCTCGCCAGCGGAGCGCCGGTCGGGGAGAGCTCGACGAGGCGGTCATCACCGGTGTCGGCCACCCAGCTGTCCCCGGTCGCGTCGACCGCCACCCCGGCGGGCGCACTGAGCGAGACCGACCCGGCTCCGCCGTACGCCGACTGGAAGCCGCCGTCGGCCGAGTAGCGCAGGACGCGGTCGCTGCCGGCGTCGGCGACGACGATCGCGCCGCTCGAGCGATCGACGGCCACCCCGACCGGGCTCGACATCACGCCGGCCGCCGCGCCCCATCCGACCCAGGCGGCGCTGAACGCCCCGGTGGCGGCCGAGAAGACGTCCAGGCGATAGCTCGCGGCGTCCGCGACGAACAGGCGCCCGGCCGCGTCGACGGCCACACCGCGCGGCTCGTTGAGCACGCCGAGCGCCCGGCCCGAGACGCCCCACGACGCCTCGGGCGTCCCCGTGGCGCCGTAGCGGATCACGCGGCTGTTCGCGCTGTCGGTGACGTAGACGTTCCCGGCCGGGTCGGTCGCAAGCGCCCGTGGGTGGTCGAGGTTGCGCGGGCCGTAGCCGAGCGTCCCCCACGCGGCGATGAAGCCGAGCGCGGGGCTCAGCTCGACGACGCGGTTGTTGTTGTTGTCGGCCACGTAGACCCGGCCGCCCGCGCCGACGGCGACGCCATAGGGGTTGGCAAACGATCCCCCGGGGCCGAGCGGGGCGCTGGAGTCGAGGTAGTCGCCCGCGAGGTCGAAGCGGTCGATGCGGTTGTTGTCGTCGTCGGCGACGAGCAGCGTGGGCCCGGCGGCCGCGAGCCCGTGCGGCCGGTCGAGCTGGCCGGCGAGGCCGCCCGGACCCCCGAAGGCCGTCGCGCCGCCCCCGTCGAGGTCGAAGCGCTCGATGCGGTTGTTCCCGGTGTCGGCCACGAACACGTAGGCGCCGATGACGGCGATCCCCCCGCCCGGAGGATCGCCCGGGATGCGCGACGCGCCGAAGAGGAACTGGCCGAGGCCGGAGCCCGCGCTGCCCCACATCCCCAGCAGCTGCCCCGAGGCGCTGAACTTCTCGACCCGGTCGTCGGCGCTGTCGACCACGTACACGTCCCCGGCCGCGTCGACGGCCAGCCCGCCGACGGGGCCGAACTGTCCCGGCGCGCTGCCGTATCCGCCGAACTCGCCCAGGAACGCCCCGCTCGGCGTGAAGTGCTGCACGGCGCCGCTCAACTGGTCGGCGACGTACACGTCGCCGCGCGGGTCGACGTCGATCGCCTCGGGAAAGCGCAGGACGCCCTCGGCCCGCTGGCCGATGATGGTGGCCGCCGCGTACGGGCACGGGTTCGCGCCCGGACATCCGGCTGCGCTCGCGGCGCTGACCGCCGCGCCCCGACCCACGACGATGATCGCGGCGAGGACGATGACGGTGCGAACGCGCACGCCACGAGGATCGCCACATCGCGCCGCGTCGGTGTTACCGGGTTATGTTTCCTGGACGAGTATTCGGGCGAGCGGTGATCGATCGGGGCGCCCGGATTCGAACCGAGGACCTCCGCGTCCCAAACGCGGCGCTCTACCAGGCTGAGCTACGCCCCGAAAGTTCGTTAAGCGTACGGACCGGGCGGCCGCGGCACGGCCGCGGCCCTTCGCTTGCTAGCGTGCCGCGCCACCGTGGCCGAGATTCAGCCCCTGCGCGCACTGCACTACGACCTCTCGGTCGTCGGTCCGCTGGCGAACGTGGTCGCCCCTCCCTACGACGTCATCGACGACGCCGGACGCGCCGCCCTCTCGGCGCGCTCGCCGTACAACGTGGTCGGGATCGACCTGCCCCGGGCCGATGGCGATCCGTACGCGGCCGCCGCGGCGCTGCTCGACGACTGGCGCCGCTCCGGCGCGATCGGGCGCGACGAGGCGCCCGCGCTGTGGGCGCACGCCCAGACGTACACCGGCCCCGACGGACAGGAGCGCACGCGGCGGGGCTTCTTCTGCCGCGTCGCCGTCGAGGAGTACGGGCCGGGGCGCATCCGTCCGCACGAGCGCACGCATCCAGGTCCCAAGGAGGATCGCCTGCGCCTGACCCGGGCGACGCGCACGAACCTGTCGCCGATCTTCTCGCTGTTCTCCGATCCGGAGGGCGCGGCCTGGGCCGCGCTCGCGCCGGCGACCGAGGCGCCGCCCTGGGGCGAGGTCCGCGACGAGGACGGCACCCTGCACCGCCTCTGGCGGGTGAGCGACCCGGGCGCGATCGGGGTGGTGCAGGACGCGACGCGCGACGTCGAGCTGCTCATCGCCGACGGTCATCACCGCTACGAGACGGCCCGCGTGTACGCCGAGGAGATCGGCGGGGACGGCGACCACCGCTTCGTGCTCATGTGCCTCGTCGCGATGGAGGATCCGGGCCTGACCGTGTTCCCGACGCATCGACTCGTACGGGGCCTGAGCACCGAGCAACTCCAGGCCCTCGCGACCGCGCTCCGGCGCGACTTCGAGATCGAGCCGGTCACCCGCGAGGAGATCGCCCCGCCGGCCTCGGACGGCCCGCTCACGCTCGGGTACATCGACTCGCATTCGCGGCGCCCGTATCGCCTGACGCTGCGCGACCAGGCGATCGCCGACGCGGCGCTGGCCGAGCACGCCGAGCCCTACCGCCGGCTCGACACGGGCGTGCTCGAGGCGCTCATCCTCAAGGGAACGCTCGGCTACAGCGACGAGGACATCTCGCATCTGCGCGACTTCGGCTACGCGCGCGACGCCGAGCAGGCGCTGGCGCTGATCGACGCGGGCGAGTACGACGCCGCGTTCCTGCTGCGACCGACCCCGGTCGCGCAGGTCCGCGAGGTGGCGGCCAGCGGCGAGAGCATGCCGCCGAAGTCGACGTACTTCTTCCCGAAGCTGCTCACCGGGCTGCTCTTCAACCCGCTCGCTTGAGCGCCTGCGCGCGGCGCGCGGTCGCCTCATCCTCCAGCCGGCCGAGGGCCCTTGGGGCGCCACCAAGCGCCGAGTAGCATTAGCGACAAGGACAGGAACTCTCGGAAAGGCACCCAGCATGAAGGCGACGGCCCGCCGCAGCAGCAGCACGTTCAAGCACATCGTCCAGGTCCGCGACCATCAGGTCACGGTCGACGAGCCGCTGGAGTCCGGCGGCGACGACGCCGGGCCCGATCCACAGGAGCTGCTGGCCGTCAGCCTCGCGTCGTGCACCGCGATCACGATGGAGATGTACGCCGGGCGCAAGGGCTGGGACATCGGCCACATCGAGGTCGACGTCGAGTACACCCCGGCCGAGCGTGGCTGTCCGACGAAGTTCGAGCTCATCCTGCGGCTGCCGGCCGATCTGCCCGCCGAGCAGGTCGAGCGTCTGAAGGTGATCGCGGCGAAGTGCCCGGTGCACCGCGCCCTCGACGGCGAGGTCATGTTCAACGAGCGCGTCGAGCGCGTCGCGCTCACCGCCTGAGCCCGCGGCCGAGCCGATCGGCTCTCCCTCGGCACCGGACCCGATCGCGTCGCTCGCCGGCCCACTCGGCGAGACGCTCATCGACGTGCGCGAGGCGATGGACACCGAGCTGCCGGGGCAGGTGCCGGCGGCGGTGCTCGTCGGCCTGTGCGCCGACGAGACCGAGACCGCACCGAACCTGCGCGCCGTCTTCACCGTTCGCCGGCAGGACCTGCGCCGTCACGCCGGCGAGATCTCCTTCCCCGGCGGGCGCCGCGATCCGGCCGACCCCGACCTCGTCGCGACCGCGTTGCGCGAGGCGCACGAGGAGATCGGCCTCGCCGCCGACGCGGTGACCGTCGTCGGCGCGCTCCCGCCGACGTCGACGTTCGTCACCAACTACGCGATCTATCCGTTCGTCGGGCTGCTCAGCCCGGGGCAGCGCTGGCGCCTGTCCGAGCGCGAGGTCGACGCCGTGCTCGAGATCTCGCTCGCGGACCTGCGCTCGAGCCTCGGGACCACACTGATCACCCGCCGCGGGCTCACCTTCGAGATGCCCGCCTACCTCGTCGGCGGGCACGTCATCTGGGGCGCGACGGCACGGATCGTCGATCACCTGCTCGATCGGACCGCCGAGCTCGACACCCGCTCGGCGGCCTGACCGGACGGCCTCAGGCGTCCTTCTCGACCGGCACGTTGACGAGGTTGCCCCACTCTGTCCACGAGCCGTCGTAGTTCTTGACGCTGCCGTGGCCCAGCAGCTCGGACAACACGAACCACGTGTGCGCCGAGCGCTCGCCGATGCGGCAGTACGCGATGATGTCGCTGCCGCCGTTGAGCACGCCCTTGCCGCGGTAGAGCTCCTCGAGCTCGTCCTTGGACTTGAAGGTGCCGTCCTCGCGCACCGCCTGGGCCCACGGCACGGACGCCGCGCCCGGGATGTGGCCGGCGCGCTGCGCACCCTCCTGCTCATAGCCAGGGGGCGAGATGAGCTCGCCCGAGAACTCGGCCGGCGAGCGGACGTCGACGAGCCGCGTCTCGGCGTCGATCGCGGCGAGCACCTCGTCGCGGTAGGCACGGATCGACTCGTCGCCGGGCTGCGCGTTGAAGGTCGCCGGCGCGTAGCTCGGCACCTCGGTCGTCGTCGCGCGTCCCTCGGAGATCCACAGCTCGCGCGGGCCGTTGACGAGCAGCACCTCGTCGTGGCCGTAGTACTTCAGGTACCAGTACGTGTAGGCGGCGAACCAGTTGTTGCGGTCGCCGTAGAGCACGATCGTGTGCTCGTTGGAGATCCCGCGGCTCCCGAACAGAGCGCCGAAGTCCTCCGGACCGAGGAAGTCGCGCTTGACCGGGTCCTGGAGGTCCGTCTTCCAGTCGAAGCCGATCGCTCCCGGGATGTGCGCCTCGGCGTACAGCTGCGGATTCTCGTCGACTTCGACGATGCGAATCGAGTCGTCGTTGAGGTGCTCCGCGACCCAGCTGGTGTCGACGAGCACATCCTTCGCGTAATCGGACACGGCCTCTCCCTTATTTGAAATCTGATCGAGTTTCGGGGATTTGCCGACAGCATAGCGCCGCGCGGGCGCCCCGGACCGTGAAATAGGCCGCCGCCATCCGGCGCACGCGGACGTGCGCGTCCCGGGCCGCCCGGACGCCGCGCCGGGTGCGCGAGGCCGCCGGGGCGCGGCTCAGTTCGGCGTCCAGCCGGACAGCTCCGACCACACGCCGGCCGGATCGGCCGGCTTGTCGTCGGCGGTCGCGCCGGCACGGGCCGGCCACAGCGCGCCGCCGACGATCGCCCCGCAGCCGAGCAGCGTCGTGTACGCGCCGAAGCGCAGCGTGATGGTCAGGAACTCCGGCATGGGGTTCGGCGGGTCGACCATCCGGTAGATCGTCAGCAGCGCGCCGATCAGGCCGAGCGCGGCGACCGGCCCGGCGCTCTGTCCGGGGAACTCGGGGTTCGCGCCGGCGAGGCCGACGATCGAGACGAGGATCACCGCGGCGGCGATGATGAGCAGCACGACGTTGATCTGCGCGAGCGCGTCATGGGCGCTGACGCTCTCCAGCGAGCTCCCCACCGAGGCGCTGGCGGCCGCGCCGACGCCGGCCGCGAACTGCGAGAAGCCGGGCAGCGAGGAGATGGTCTGCTGAGCGGCCCGCGCCCCGGCCCCGGTGATCCCGATGCCGTACCAGGGCTGATAGACCGAGAACGCGGTGACGACGCCGCCGCCCGCGGAAATGGCCATGCCGATGCGAGTGCGCTGGGGGTCCACGGGCTGCGCATCGGACGGCGGAGCCCCCCGCGTGAGCGCAACGGCGGTCAGCTCGACGGCAGTAGGAACGATTCGATGCCCGCGCGCGCCGCCGCCGCCCACCCCGCGGCGCCCGGGTCCGCCTCGACGACAGCGTACGAGATCGCGTTGAGCTCGCAGACGGCGCGCACCTGCGCGAGACCGTCGGCGAGCAGCTCGGGCGCCACCGTGCCCGCCGCCTCGTAGACGAAGCCGCGCACCGTCGTGTCGATCACCTGCGTGAGCCAGTACTCCAGCCGCGTTCCGAACAGCGCCTGCAGCGCCTGCGGCTCGCCGGTCGCGGTGCCGAGCATCCAGCAGGCCACCGTGACCCGGTCGAGGGCCTGGCGCAGCGTTGCGATGCGGTCCGGATCGCCGATCCAGCATTCCGCGCCGGTCTGCTCGATGGCCGCCCGCCCGGACTCCGAGCGCGTCGTGATGCGAACGGTGTGCCCGGCGTCGATCAGCTCGCGCGCCAGCCGGCGGCCGCGGCAGCCGCCGCCGACGATGAGCACGCGCGCCATCCGGTCAGCGGGCCGGCGGGCGGACGGACGGCTCGAGCGCCTCGGCGCGGTGCTGCTCGGCGGTCATCGGCGGCTTTCCCCGCCGCCGGCGTCGCTCGTTCGCCGGCCCTGCCCCGAACGGGGTATGGCCACGAGGCCCTCGAGGTCCCGCTCGGCCCCCGCCGCCGGCTCGCGCGCGGCGAGGTAGGCCGCGCGCCGGCGCCGCTGCTCAGCGAGATCGCCGGCCACCTGCAGCTCGATCTCCTCGAGCGAGCGCTCGGGCGCGCCGCGGCGCCGGCGGCGCGCGTTCTGGGCGGCGAGCATCTGCTCGACGTCGTCGAGCTCAAGCTCGGCCTCGAGCTCGATCGAGCGCGTCGGGCTCCAGTCGAGCAGGTCGGCGCCCGAGCCCGGGTAGTAGTAGCCGAGCAGCAGCACGGCGACCACGATCAGGCCGAGTCCGCCCGCGGCCACGATCCCGAAGGAGTCCATGACCTCGCTGATGTTAGACCCGAGCGGGCGCGCCGCAACCCAGCGCCGCTCAGCGCGCGAGCTTCGGGGAGGTCCAGGGCGCGTCGAGGCGCCGCGCGAGCGCGTCGGGGAGCTCGTCGATCGCGATCCGCTCCTGGGCGAGCGAGTCACGGTCGCGCACGGTGACCGTGCGGTCCTCGAGGCTCTGGTGGTCGATCGTCACGCAGAACGGCGTGCCGATCTCGTCCTGGCGGCGGTAGCGCCGCCCGATCGATCCGCCCTCGTCGTACTCGGACTGCATGCGCCCGCGGAGCGCCTCGTGGACCTCGCGGGCGAGCTCGGGCTGACCGTCCTTGCGCACGAGCGGCAGCACCGCGACCTTCACGGGCGCGAGGCGCGGGTGCAGCCGAAGGAGCGTGCGCGTCTCGCCTTCGACCTCCTCCTCGTCGTAGGCGTCGACGAGGAACGCGAGCGTCGCCCGGTCGGCGCCGGCGGCCGGCTCGATGACGTGCGGCACGTAGCGCTCGCCGGTGGCCTGGTCGAAGTACTCGAGCTTCTCCCCGGAGAACTCGGCGTGCTGGCGCAGGTCGAAGTCGCCACGGTTGGCGATGCCCTCGAGCTCGGACCACCGGGCTCCGCCAACGGAGTTGGTGGACGGGAACAGGTACTCGACGTCGCTCGTGCCCGAGGAGTAGTGCGACAGCTCGTCGGCCTCGTGGGCGCGCAGGCGTAGGTGATCGGGGCGCAGCCCGAGGCGCAGGTACCAGTCGTGACGCTCGGACAGCCAGTACTGAAACCAGCGCGGCGCCTCGTCGGGCGGGACGAAGTACTCCATCTCCATCTGCTCGAACTCGCGCGTGCGGAAGATGAAGTTGCCGGGGGTGATCTCGTTGCGGAAGGACTTGCCGATCTGGGCGATGCCGAACGGCGGCTTCTTGCGCGCGAACTGCAGCACATTCTTGAAGTTGACGAAGATGCCCTGCGCGGTCTCGGGGCGCAGGTATACGGTCGCCCCGGTCTCCTCCACCGGGCCCATCGTCGTCTTGAACATGAGGTTGAACGCGCGTGCCTCGGTGAGGTCGCACTCGGCGAACTCGCCCGGATGCACCGACGGTTTGCGCGGGCACGGGACCTGGTCGAGGTGGTCGGCCCGGAAACGCTGCTTGCACGCGCGGCAGTCGACGAGCGGGTCGGTGAAGTTCTGCAGGTGCCCGGAGGCCTCCCACGTGCGCGGATGCTGCAGGACCGCGGAGTCGAGCGCGACGACGTCGTCGCGCTCCTGGAGCATCGCGCGCCACCACTCGCCCTTCACGTTGCCCTTCAGCAGCACGCCGTAGTGGCCGTAGTCGTAGGTCGAGCCCAGGCCGCCGTAGATCTCCGAGGAGGGGAAGATGAAGCCGCGGCGCTTGCACAGCGCCACGATCTTGTCCATCGTGACGACGTCTTGTGTCTCCTCGGGCATGGCGGAGGATGGTAGAGGGTCGCTCACCCGCGCGCGGGAGACGGCCGCGGCGATAGCGTGTGCATCGCCCCGCCGAGCAACACTCGGCGATGCAACACGGATCGATAATGTTGCAGCCGCCAACGCCCGACCGACCGCCGGCCCCGTGCGGTCCAACGGCGTCCGCTCACCTCTTAGACAAGGAGACCCATGGATTTCGACCTGACCGACGAGCAGCGGCTCATTCGCGACACCGCGCGCGAGTTCGCCGACAAGGAGATCGTCGAGCGCGCGCGTGAGAACGCCCGCAACCACCACTTCGACCTCGAACTCGTCGGCAAGATGGCCGAGCAGGGCTATCTCGGCGCGATCGTCCCGCGCGAGTACGGCGGGGCCGGGCTCGACTATGTCACCTACGGACTCGTCGTGGAGCAGATCGGCCGCGCCGACTCGGCCATGCGCACCGTCGTCTCGGTGCAGACCTCGCTCGTGTGCTCCGGCATCCTCAAGTACGGCACCGAGGAGCAGAAGCAGTACTGGCTGCCGAAGCTCACCTCGGGCGAGTGGCTCGGCTGCTTCGGGTTGACCGAGCCCGACACCGGCTCGGACGCGGCGAACCAGAAGACGCGCGCGCGAAAGACCGACTCCGGCTGGGTGATCAACGGGTCCAAGATGTGGATCTCGATGGGCAACTACGCCAAGCTCGCGCTCATCTTCGCCCAGACCGACCCCGAGCTCGGCCACCGCGGCCTCGGCTGCTTCCTCGTCGACACCGACCAGCCCGGCTACCAGCCCTCGGTCATCGAGCACAAGATGGGTCTCAGCGGCTCGGACACCGCGGCGATCTCGCTCGACGACGTCGAGGTGCCGGACGAGGGCCTGCTCGGGCAGATCGGCGACGGCTTCAAGGTCGCCATGTCGGCGCTCGACTCGGGCCGTTACAGCGTCGCCTCCGGCTGCGTGGGCATCTGCCAGGGCTGCGTCGACGAGTCGGTCAAGTACGCCACCGAGCGCGAGCAGTTCGGCCGCCCGATCGCGAGCTTCCAGCTCGTGCAGGCGATGCTCGCGGAGATGAAGGTCAAGACCGACGCCGCGCGCATGCTCACCCTGCGCGCCGGGGTCCTCAAGGACAAGGGCGAGCCGAACACGCTGGAGACGTCCGTCGCGAAGCTCTACGCGACCGAATCGGCCGTCGAGTGCGCGAACACGGCCATCCAGGTGCATGGCGGGGCGGGCTACGTCGACGACCATCCCGTGGAGCGCTATTTCCGCGATGCGCGCGTCACGACGCTCTACGAGGGCACCTCGCAGATCCAGAAGCTGATCATCGGCCGGGCGCTGACCGGCGTGAACGCCCTCGTACCGGCGTGAGCGACGTCGCCGGCATGATCGGCGTGCTCGGCGCCGGGACGATGGGCTCGGGAATCGCCGAGCTCGCCGCCCGCTCGGGGGCGCGCACGCTCCTGTACGACCCGGTGGGCGAGGCCCTGGAGCGCGGCGTGCGCCGGGTCTCCGAGGACTTCGACAAGCTCGTCGCCCGCGGGCGGCTGGCCGCCGATGCCGCGGCGGACGCCCTCGGGCGTCTCGAGGCCGTCGCGGACCTCGACGCGCTCGCCGGCGCCGAGCTCGTGATCGAGGCCGCGCCCGAGCGCCTGGAGCTCAAGCACGAGCTGCTCGGCTCGGTGGCCGGGATCGTCGGCGAGCGCTGCGTGCTCGCAAGCAACACCTCCTCGCTGCTCGTCACGGCGATCGCCGCGCCGATTCCCGCCCCCGAGCGTGTCGTCGGGATGCACTTCTTCAACCCACCGCCCGTCATGCGCCTGCTCGAGGTGGTCGCCGGCGAGCAGTCGGGCGAACGCGCGCTCGCCGTCGCCCGCGCGACGGGCGAGGCCATGGGCAAGGAGGTCATCCTCGCCACCGACGGTCCCGGCTTCCTCGTCAACCGCTGCAACCGGCCCTTCGGGCTGGAGGCGCTGCGCCTGTGGCAGGAGCGGATCGCCGACTTCGCCGCGATCGACCGCATCTGCCGGCTGCAGGGCGGCTTTCGCATGGGCCCGTTCGAGCTGATGGACCTCGTCGGCGTCGACGTCGGCCTGGAGATCTCGCGCAGCTTCTACGAGCAGAGCTTCGGCGAGCCGCGCTGGCGCCCGTCGATGATCACCGCCCGCTACGTCGCCGCCGGACGCCACGGTCGCAAGACGGGTCGCGGCTACTACGACTACGACGGCGAGGCGTACCGGCCCGAGGATCCCGAACCGCCGACGCCCGGCGGCGGCGAGGGCCTCATCGTCGTCGCCGGTGACAGCGTGATCTCGCGAGAGTTCGCGTCGCGCGCCACCGAGGCCGGCTGGGAGGTGGTCGCGCCCGGCGAGCGCGGCGACGAGACGCCGTTCCTGACGCTCGACTTCGGCCCCGGTGAGGAGGACGAGGACCTCTACGAGGACGACGACTTCGACGGTCCCCGCGCGACGCTGTGCGACGTCGGCTCGCTCGCGGTGCTCGACCCCGGCGGCCCGGGCGTCGGCTTCCACGTGCTCCCACCGCTCGCGCAGGCGCGGCTGGTCGAGCTGACTCGGATCCCCTCCTCCGACGGGCTCGCCGCCGCGAACGCCGAGCGCTTCTTTGCGACGCTCGGGCTGCTGACCGAGTGGGTCGGCGACGCGCCCGGCCTCGTGCTCGGGCGGATCGTCTGCCAGCTCATCAACGAGGCGGCCTTCGCGCTCGGCGAGGGCGTCGGCAGCGCCGCGGACATCGACACCGGCATGGTGCTCGGGCTCAACCACCCGCGCGGCCCGCTCGCCTGGGCCGACGCGATCGGCCTCGACCACGTCCTGGCCGTGCTCGACGGGCTGTGCGAGGAATACCGCGAGGAGCGCTACCGGCCCGCGCCGGCGCTGCGCCAGCACGCACTCGCCGGCCGGCTCGGACGCCACGTCGGGGCCGGCTTCTTCAGCTACGACTAGGTCTGCCCCGCCTCACGAACTCGCGCTGCGGGACGTTTCGCCTGTGCACATGAGCCCGCCTGGCGCCCCCGGTGTCCTTGTCCCGTTTTCGCAGTTCCTCGACGCCCACCGCGACGTCGTGTGGCGATTCCTCGTCGCCTCGGTCGGGGCCGTCGAGGCGGACGACTGCTTCCAGGAGACGTGGCTCGCGGCGCTGCGCGCCTACCCGCGCCTGCGGCCCGACTCCAACCTGCGGGCCTGGGTCCTCACCATCGCCCACCGCAAGGCGCTGGACGCGCACCGGCGGCGCGCGCGGCACGCGATCCCGGTGCCGGACGTCGCCGCGCTCGCCGGCACGGCTCCCTCCGAGGCGCCCCCGCGCGACGAGGCGCTGTGGGCGGCGGTGCACTCGCTTCCCTCCCGCCAGCGTGCCGCGGTGCTCCTGCGCCACAACGCCGATCTTCCCCACCGCGACATCGCCGGGGTCCTCGGCTGCTCGGAGGAGGCGGCGCGCAGCGCCTTGCACGAGGGACTGAACAAGCTCAGGAAGGTCGTGACGTCATGAACGAGATCGAGTCGCTGCTGCGCCGGGGCCCGCTGTCCGAGCCCGAGAGCGCCGCGCAGGCGCGGGCGGCCGCGCAACGGATCAGCGAGCGGATGGCCGCCGAGCGGCGCGCCGAGGTCGCCTACGCGACCACCGACTCGCCGCTCGGGCCGCTGCTGCTGGCGGGCACGGCGCGCGGCCTGCTCACCGTGTCCTACCTGGGCGCGGAGGCGGAGGAGCCCGTGCTCGCCCGCCTGGCCGCGCGCGTGTCGCCGCGCATCGTGCACGCACCGGCCGCGCTCGACGGGGCCCGGCGCGAGCTCGACGAGTACTTCGACGAGCGGCGGCGCGCCTTCGAGCTCGAGCTCGACTGGCGCCTGGCGAGCCCGTTCGCGCGGCGGGTGCTGCGCGCGACGGCGCGGATCCCCTATGGCGAGGTGAGCGACTACGGCACGATCGCCGGGCGCGCGGGCAGCCCGCGCGGCGCGCGCGCGGCCGGCAACGCGCTCGGCGCCAACCCCATCCCGATCGTCGTGCCCTGCCATCGCGTGCTCCGCCACGGCGGAGCGCTCGGCGGGTACACCGGCGGCCTCGATCGCAAGCGGGCGCTGCTCGCCCTGGAGGGCGCGATGGCGTAGGCTCGGCACAACCGATGGCCCAGCAGCACCTCGATCGGCTCAGCGCGGTGGACGCCGGCTTCCTGCACCAGGAGAGCGGGGCCACGCACATGCACATCGGCGCCGTCGCCATCTTCGAGGGTCCGCCGCCCTCACACGAGGAGTTCCTGGCGCACATCCGCGCGCGCCTGCCGCTCGTGCCGCGCTACCGCCAGAAGCTCGCCGCGCCGCCCTTCGGGCTCGGCCGTCAGCGCTGGATCGACGACCCGACCTTCAACCTGGACTACCACGTCCGGCGCAGCGCGCTGCCCGCGCCCGGCGACGAGGAGGCCCTGCGCCGCTTCACCGGGCGGATCTTCTCCCAGGCGCTGGACCGCACGAAGCCCCTGTGGGAGATGTACGTCGTGGAGGGCCTGTCCGACGGGCGCTTCGCGTTCGTCTCGAAGACGCACCACGCGCTCGTCGACGGAATCTCGGGGGTCGACCTCATGACGATGCTGTTCGACGTCACGAAGGCGCCGCGCGCCGTGCCCGGCGACGATTGGGTGCCGCGACCCGAGCCGACGCCCGCTCAGCTGACCGCCGCGTCGCTGCTCGGCGCCGCGGGCGGGCTCGCCACCCTGCCGCTGCGCGCCGGCGCCGCGCTCACACACCCCGGCGAGGTCGTCGACGAGCTCGCCGAGTCGGTCGAGGGCGTGTCGGAGGTTGCGCGCACGCTGCTCCTTGCTCCGGCGCCGAGCTCGCCGTTGAACGTGCCGATCGGCCCGCACCGGCGGATCGCGTTCGTGCCGGCGCGCCTGGAGGACATGAAGGCGATCAAGGACGCGCTCGGCGGGACGGTCAACGACGTCGTGCTCGCCGTCGTGGCCGGCGCGCTGCGGCGCCTGTACGAGTTCCGGGGCGATCCGACCGAGGACGTCACGCTGCGCGTGCAGGTGCCGGTGTCGATCCGCGGCCGCGACGAGCGCGGCGCGTTCGGCAACCGCGTCACGCAGATGGTCGCGCCGCTGCCGATCGGCATCGCCGACCCGGTCGGGCGCCTGCACATCGTCAGCGAGGCGATGCGCGGCCTGAAGGACTCCAAGCAGGCGCTCGGCGCGACGACGATCGCCGAGATGCAGGACTTCGCGCCGCCGACGATCCTCGCCCAGGCGTCGCGGCTGAACTTCAACAACCGCATGTTCAACCTGCTCGTGACGAACGTGCCCGGCCCGCAGCTGCCGCTGTACGCGCTCGGGCGCGAGCTGCTGTCGGTCTTCCCGATCGCCTTCCTCGCGGGCGACCGGGCGCTCGCCGTCGCGATCATGTCCTACAACGGCGGCATGAACTTCGGCCTGCTCGGCGACTACGACCGCCTCGAGGACATCGACGTCGTCGCGAGCGGCGTCGAGGACGCCCTGGCCGAGCTGCTCGCGGCCGCCGGCGCGCCCGCTGCGGCCGAGCCCGCGGTGCACGGCCGCCGCCCGCCGGCGGGCCGGCCGCACGACGACGCGCCGATCGAGGCCTGAGGGCCCGGGCCGCTACTCGGTCTCGGCGAGCGCCTGCTGGGCCTGGGCGGGCAGGTCCGGCGGAGCCCACTGGGCCTCGGCCAGGTCGCCCTGCGGCAGGCCCAGGTCGGGCATGCCCGGCGTGTCGCGCAGGTACCACTCGGCGTCGAGCGCCGCCTGACAGCCCGAGCCGGCGGCGGTGATCGCCTGGCGGTAGGTATGGTCGACGAGATCGCCGGCGGCGAACACGCCGGGGCGGTTCGTGCGCGTCGAGCGTCCCTCGGTGACGACATAGCCGTTCTCGTCGACGTCGACCTGACCGCGGACGATCCCCGACTGCGGCTCGTGCCCGACGGCGATGAACGCCCCGCTGACGCTCAGCTGGACGTCCTCCCCGGTCTCGGTGTTGGTGAGCGTCGCGCAGCCGAGGGCGCCGCTCTCACCGGGGACGAACGACTTGACGGTGTAGGGCGTGAGGAATTCGATGTTCGCCTGCTGGCGAGCGCGCTCGAGCATGATCTTCGAGGCGCGGAACTCGTTGCGCCGGTGCACGACCGTCACCTTGGACGCGAACTTCGACAGGAAGATCGCCTCCTCCATGGCGGAGTCGCCGCCGCCGACGATGACGGTGTCGGCGTCGCGGAAGAAGGCGGCGTCGCAGGTGGCGCAGTAGCTGACGCCGCGCCCGGAGAGCTCCTGCTCGCCCGGCACGCTCAGCTTCTTGTGCTCGGCGCCCATGGCCAGGATGACCGTGCGGGCGAGGTGCTCCTCGTCGTCGACCCACACGTGATGCACGCCGCCCGGCTCGGTGGCCAGCTCGACGCGCTCGACCTCGTCGGTGACCAGGCGCGCGCCGAAGCGCTCGGCCTGATCGCGGAAGCGCTGCATCATCTCGGGGCCCATGATCCCCTCGGGGAAGCCCGGATAGTTCTCGACGTCGGTCGTCTGCTGGAGGAGCCCGCCCCAGGCGAACCCCTCGAAGACGAGCGGCGCGAGATTCGCGCGCGAGGTGTACAGAGCGGCCGTGTAACCCGCCGGGCCACTGCCGATGATGATCACGTTCTCGACATCAGCCATCTGGCCTCCCTTGTCTCGTCTCGCGCCGAGGGCGGATGGTAACCCGCTCGCGTGTCGCTTTACTTTCTGAAGTATAGTCCGCCAAGGCGGCCCCGCGTTTCACGCGAGCGTGGCCTGGGAGCCGAGTCGCTCGGAGGGAGCGTCCGGGTCGACGATCTCCTCGACACGCCAGCGGCTGACGGTCCGCCGCAGCTGGATGTAGGCGAACGCGCCGGGGATGGTCGGCAGCCAGAACGCGATCGCCCGATACAGGAGCACGGCGACGACCGCGAGGGAGAGCGGCACGCCGAACGCGGCGAACGCCGCGATCATGCCGCCGTCCACTCCGCCCACGCCGCCGGGCAGCGGGAGCAGGTTGCCGAACATGCCGACGAAGTAGGCCATCACGATGACCGAGAACTCCGGCGGCTGCCCGAACGCGTGGAACGAGGCCCACAGCACGCAGATGTCGAAGAACCACCACGCCGGGGCGCCGAGCAGATACGGATCGTTTGAGCGCACGAGGTCGATCGCCGTCCGCACCCCGCTCGCCGCCGTGGCCGGCACCGACACCGCGCGAGCGATCCAGCGCGCGACGCGCCCCGAGCCCTGCGCCCACTGCTCGAGGCGACGCTCGACGTCGCTCGGGAGGAACGCGACCGCCGCCGCGATCGCGAGCAGCAGCGCGGCGACGATCGCCGGGACGAAGGTGATCGCGAACGAGCCGCCGCCGGGGAGGATCGACACGCCGAGACCGATGCCGGTGAGCAGCAGGGCCAGGTCGTAGACGAGGTACAGGAGCACGATGAAGGCGACCATCCGGCAGGCGACGACGCGCGCCCCCATCCCCGAGCGGCGCAGCGCCCATGCGGTCAACGCGATGCCGCCGGCGCCCCCGGCTGCGAACAGGCGCGATGCGGCGAGCCCGGACATCGTGATCTGGTAGCTCTCCTGCCAGCCGATGCGCTCGTAGCCGCGGACGAAGACGGCCCGGAAGAGCGCGATGTAGCCGGCGAACGAGAGCGTCTCGAACACGAGGCCCGCGAGGACCCACCACTCGTTGCCGTGCTCGATGTGGTGCCAGGTCTGCGCGAGGCCGTGCGGTCCGGAGATCTTCGGCAGCACGAAGAGCAGGAAGGCGAGGACCGAGAGCGTGAGGAGCACGAAGGTGACGATCTGGCGCCGGGAGACCGACACCCGCGGCATCTCCTCGTCAGGCGGGCCGTGGTCGCGCTGGCCGGCGACGGCGGTCGCGCCGGCGCACGGCGGCGGCGCCGCGACCGGGCTGTCGCCGGCGCCGACGTCCGTCGCCGGTGGCGCCTCCACGGGCGATCCGTCCTCTCCCCCTGTCATCGGGCCGAGCGCAGCCGCTCGGCGCCCGTCCTCCTCCACCTCATCTCCCTTCGTGTGCTCGTGCCTCCAACGCCGCCACTGCGCCCGCCGCCCCCCGCAGCAACGGGGCGGCCTGTGGACCCCACCGCCAGATGGCCGCCGACAAGGCCGCGCCCGCGACCAGGTCGGTGACGTAGTGCTCGCCCAGGTAGACGAGCGCGAAACCGAGCGTCACGGCGTAGCCCCACCCCACCGCGCCCGCGACAGGGCCGGCGCGCCGCAGCAACGCGGCCGCCATCACCGAGGTGGCGAAGTGCAGGGATGGCATCGCAGCGAGGGGGTTGCCTCCAAAGACACTGTAGAGGGGCCCCCAGCCGTCGCGCCAGAAGAACTCGCCGTACTCGACCATCATCCGGCGCACCGGCAGCTGGCCGCGCTCCGGCGTCGGCTTCGTCGCCGCGTACCAGGGTGGCGCCGTCGGGGCGACCCAGTACACGCTCGCGCCGAGATCGAACACCGCGTACGTCATCGCCGCCGCGGCCGGAAACGCATCGGGCCGGCGCCAGAGGATGTAGGCGAGCGAGCCGTGCGGGACGAGGAACCACGACCAGTGGGCCCAGACGAGCGCGCCGTCGAGCCGGGTCCAGCGGTCGCGGCGCGCGAGCGCCCGTTGCAGGCGGATCGTCGGCAGCTCGCCCAGGCCGAGCGCGCGGTCGATCGCGATCGGGTAGTCGATGTGCACCCGCTGCGCCTGCGCGTCCTCGTCGTCGTGCGGCGTCTTGTACATGGCCACGTAGGCCCACATCTGCAGCGCGCAGGTGGCGACGTCGCGCGCGCGTGAGCGGGGAACGGCGACGCACAGCCCGACCGGCGCGGCGAAGGCGACCGTCTGCGTGACGAGCGCGGGCGCGGCGATCCGGCGGCGGATGAGCGGAGCGGCCACGCCCGCGATGACAACGCCCCACGCCGTGGCTCGGATGGCGCTGGACAGCCGCACGCGGTGAGCAGTATCGCAGTCCCGCGGGACGGCCCGGGCCGAAACGGGCCGGCGCGCCGCGGGCGGCGAGCGCGCCGCCGGAACGCTCGCCGGCGGTCGCCGCGGCGGCCCTCAGGGGGCGACGCGGCTCGGGCGCAGGGCCCCCCGCGCGCCGTCGCGCGCGGCCGCCGCCTCGGCCACGAGCGCCGCGATGAGCGGACTCGCCTCGTCGGCCTCGGGGTGCCATTGCACGCCGAGGGCAAAGCGGCGGTCGGGGACCTCGATCGCCTCCGGCAGCCCGTCGAACTCCGAGTGGCCGCTCACGCGCAGGCCCTCGCCGAGGCGATCGACGCCCTGGTGGTGGTGGGACTTCGTGGCGTGGACGCGCGCGCCGATGACGCGGGCGGCGAGCGAGCCGTCGTCGAGCACGACATCGTGATCGGCGCCGTCGAAGGAACCGGGCACCCGCCGGTGCTCGTGGTGGCCGTGGCTCTCGGGGAGGTGCTGGTGCAGCGTGCCGCCGAGCGCGACGTTCATCACCTGCATCCCGCGGCAGATCGCGAGCACCGGCAGGTTGCGCTCGAGCGCCGCGTGCAGGAGCGCGATCTCGAAGTTGTCGCGCTCGGGCACGGTGCCGACCGTCTCGGGATGCGTCGTCGCGCCGTAGCTGGCCGGATCGACGTCGGCTCCGCCGGCGAGGATGAGTCCGTCGAGGCGATCGAGAAGCTCGTTCGGCGCCTGGGTGAGCGCCGGATCGGGCGGCACGAGCAGCGCGAGGGCGCCGGCGGCCTGGACGGCGGCGACGTAGTTGCGCGGCAGCAGCACGGCCTCCTGGTCCCACACGCTCCAGCGCGCTCGCTCGAGCGCGGTGCACAGGCCGATGACGGGACGCGGGGGCATCGTGGTGTCGGGTCCTACGGTACCCGCTGGCCGGGATCCCTCCGCGGGGCGCGCACGCAGCGTAGGATCCCGCGCGGGCAGGGGACGCCCCGCGAGCGACAGGAGATCGAGATGAGCACCGCCCTTCCACAGCTGGAGACCGTCGACCTCACGGTGCGGGAGGGCGTCGGGTGGGTGACGCTCAACCGACCCGAGGCGCTGAACGCCTGGAACCGCCAGCTCGGCATCGACCTGCGGGCGGCGATCGCGCACGTGGCCGACGACGACGAGGTCCGCGCCGTGGTCGTCGGCGGCGCCGGCCGCGCGTTCTCCTCGGGCGCGGATCTGAAGGACATGTCCGGCCGCGAGGAGGAGCTGACCGCCTCGGGCCGCCCCGACGTGTACCGCACGCTCACCGAGCGCTACCACCCGATCATCACCGGCATCCGCGAGATGGGCAAGCCGGTCGTCGCCACGGTGCGCGGACCGGCCGTCGGCATCGGCCTGTCGCTCGCGCTCAGCTGCGACCTCATCGTCGCGGCGGAGAGTGCGTACTTCCTGCTCGCGTTCGTGAACATCGGCTTCGTGCCCGACGGCGGCTCCTCGCTGTTCGTGCCCAACCGCGTCGGCATGGCGCGCGCGGCCGAGATGGCGATGCTCGGCGAGCGAGTGCCCGCCCGGCAGGCGCTCGAGTGGGGCCTCATCAACCGGGTGGTGCCCGACGACGAGCTCGACGAGGCCGTGGGCGCGCTCGCGGCGCGACTCGGCGCCGGGCCGACGCGCGCCTACGCCGGGATCAAGCGCCAGCTCAACCACTGGCAGTTCGCCCGGATGGCCGAGCAGCTCGAGCTCGAGGCCCGCGTCCAGCAGGAGATGGCCGACACCGACGATTTCATCGAGGGCGTGAGCGCCTTCGTGCAGAAGCGCGAGACGCGCTTCGCGGGGCGCTGAGGTCGCCCGTGCACGCGCGAGCCGCCACCGTCGACGACGCGCGTGAAGCGGCTCCGGCGAGCACGTGACTAGAATCCCCGCGGTCTTGGCCCCGGAACGCTCCCCCATCGCCCGCCCGAGCACCCCGGATTCCCCGCGCCGGCACCGCCGGGGCCTCGGCGGTCGGCTGCGCCTGCTCGGCCTCTGCGCCGCCCTCGCCGGCGGCACGCTGCTCGTCTTCGCGCCCGGCGCGCTGGCCTTCTTCGGCCCCGAGACGCCGCACTCGCCGAACGCGAAGGCCATCTCCGATCTCTACTACATCACCCTGGTCATCGCGCTGATCGTCTTCGTGGCCGTCGAGGGCGCGCTCCTGTACGCGCTGATCAAGTTCCGCGCGCGCAAGGGCGCCGTGGCCGCGCAGATCCGGGGCAACACCAACCTCGAGATCGGCTGGACCGCCGGCGCCGCGGTCATCCTCGTCGTGCTCGCCGCGATCACCTTCGCCAAGCTCGGCGCGATCGAGAATCCGGTCGACTCGCTCCCCTCGGGTGCGCAGATCGAGGGGCAGAGCGGCCTGCTCGCGAGCGCCGATCTCAAGCTCCCGCCCAACGGCCGCGCGTTGCGCATCACGGTCACGGGCCAGCAGTACATCTGGCGCTACACCTACCCTGGTGCCGCCGCGCCGGACGGCCTCGGCGCGCCCTACTCCTACGAGACGATGGTCGTGCCCGTGGGCACGACGGTCGTGCTCGACGTCGAATCGGTCGACGTCGTCCACTCGTGGTGGATTCCCCAGCTCGGCGGCAAGCTCCAGGCGATCCCCGGCTACAACAACTACTCCTGGTTCCGGGTCGACAAGCCCGGCATCTATCGCGGCCAGTGCGCGGAGATCTGCGGCCGCGGCCACGCTCGCATGATCGCCCAGGTCAACGCCGTCTCGCCGACCGAGTTCGACGACTGGATCGCCCGCCAGAAGGGGCTGATCGCGGCCGCGAACGCGTCGGCCGCGGCGATCCGCACGCAACTGGCCCACGAAGTCGGCGCCGCGTCGGTCAACCCGTAATCCACCTCTGCAAGCGACCAGGAGACCGTCCCCAGTCATGGCCACCCACGCCGCCCCCGTTCCCCAGATAGTCGCCCACCGCGTGCAGCGCGAGGACACGGGCTGGACGAGCTGGGTCACGACGACCGACCACAAGCGGATCGGGATCATGTACATGGTCCTCACCTTCTGCTTCTTCATCATCGGCGGGGTAGAGGCGCTCATGATCCGCCTGCAGCTGAGCGTCCCGGATAACAACCTGGTCACCCCGCAGGTCTACAACCAGCTCTTCACGATGCACGGGACGACGATGATCTTCCTGTTCGTCGTGCCGTTCATGGCCGGGTTGGGCAACTACTTCCTGCCGCTCATGATCGGGGCGCGCGACATGGCGTTCCCGCGCCTGAACGCGCTCTCGTTCTGGCTGCTGCTGGCCGGCGGGATCGTGTTCTATGCCTCGATCTTCTGGACGCCGCCCGAGGCGGGCTGGAGCAGCTACGTGCCGCTCTCCTCGATCACCTACTCGCCGTCCGGCGGCCAGGACGCCTGGATCTTCCTCATCCACCTGACCGGCATCTCCTCGCTGATCGGCGCGATCAACTTCTACGCGACGATCGCGAACATGCGCGCGCCCGGCATGAGCTGGGGACGTCTGCCGCTGTTCGTGTGGGCGATCCTCACCTACTCGGTGCTGCTCATCTTCGCCCTGCCCGTGATCGCCGCGGCGGTGACGATGCTGCTCACCGACCGCCACTTCGGCACCCACTTCTTCGACCCCACGAACGGCGGCTCGGCGCTGCTGTGGCAACACCTGTTCTGGTTCTTCGGGCACCCCGAGGTCTACATCATGATCCTGCCCGGATTCGGCGTCGTCTCGGAGATCCTTCCGGTGTTCGCGCGCAAGCCGATCTTCGGTTACAAGGCAATCGCCGCGTCGACCGTCGCGATCGCGTTCCTCGGCTTCCTCACCTGGGCCCACCACATGTTCGCCACGCCGACGCCGCTCGTGGTGCTCATCTTCGTGATGCTCAGCTCGTTCCTGATCGCCGTGCCGACCGGGGTGAAGATCCTCAACTGGATCGCCACGCTTTGGCGCGGCACGATCGAGTTCAAGACGCCGCTCATCTTCTGCGCCGGCTTCATCGCCATCTTCCTGATCGGCGGCATCTCCGGGGTCTTCCTGGCCATGTTCCCGGTGGACTGGCAGCTGAACGACACGTACTTCGTCGTGGCCCACATCCACTACGTGCTCATGGGCGGCGCCGTGTTCACGATCTTCGCCGCGATCTACTACTGGTTCCCGAAGATCACGGGAAGGATGATGAGCGAGAGCCTCGGCAAGTGGTCGTTCTGGTGGATGTTCATCGGCTTCAACGTGACCTTCCTCATCCAGCACGTGATCGGCCTCGATGGCATGCCCCGGCGCGTGTACGAGTACACGAACACCGGCCACCTCGCGCTCTACAACATGATCTCGACCGTCGGGTCGTTCATCCTCGGCGTCGGCATCCTGCTGACGATCATCAACGTCGCCCGCAGCGTGAAGGTCGGCGCCATCGCCGGCCCGGACCCGTGGAAGGCGAACACGCTCGAGTGGTTCACCACGTCGCCGCCCCCGGTCAACAACTTCGACACCGTCCCGCGCGTGCGCTCGGTCGAGCCGATGAAGGACATCCGCCGCGAGATCGAGCGGCGCACCTCGGGCGTCCCGGCGCCGAGCCCGGCCACCGTGCCGGCCGGCGCCCGACAGGTCGGCGTGTGAGGCGGGTATCGCGCCGGTGAACGCGCAACCGCTCCCGCCGTCGCCCGCCGCTCCCGCGCTTCCGGCACCTCGCGCCCGGCTGGCCGTGCGCGCCCGCCTGGCCGTCAGCGACTACGTCGAGCTGACCAAGCCGAAGGTGCAGACGCTGCTGCTGCTGACGACGATCACGACGATGTACGTCGCCGGCGATCCATCCCCGGCCTTCGTCGCGCTCGTGTGCCTCGGCGGCTACCTGTCCGCCGGTGGCGCCGGCGCCGTCAACCACTACTGGGACCGCGACATCGACGCCCGCATGTCGCGCACGGCCAACCGCCCGGTCCCCTCGGGACGCATCGCCCCGCGCTCGGCGCTCATCTTCGGCTGCGTGCTGGCGGCGCTCTCGTTCCTCGAGCTGTCGCTCGTCGCCAACGTCCTGGCCGCCTCGCTCGCGCTGTGCGGCTTCGTCGGCTATGTGGGCGTCTACACGATCTGGCTGAAGCGCCGCACGCCGCAGAACATCGTCATCGGCGGGGCGGCCGGGGCGATGCCGCCGCTCGTCGCGTGGGCGGCCGTGACGGGCTCGCTCGCGCCGGTCGCGCTGTACCTGTTCTTCATCGTGTTCTTCTGGACGCCGCCGCACTTCTGGGCGCTCAGTCTGCTGATGAAGAGCGACTACGCCGCCGTCGACATCCCGATGATGCCCGTCGCGCGCGGCGAGCGCGAGACGCGCAAGCAGATCCTCCTCTACACGATCCTCCTGTACGCGGTCACGCAGCTGCCGTTCTGCGCCGGACGCTTCGGCGACTTCTACCTCGTCGCGTCAATGGCACTCGGCGCGCTCTTCATCGCCGGCGCGGTGCGCCTGTACCGTCGCGCCGATCGTCGCTCGGCGCTGCGGCTGTACCTGTTCTCGCTCGCCTACCTCGCGCTGCTGTTCTGCGCGATGGCGGCCGACGTGCACCTGTAGGGCGGCGCGGCGGGGAGAATGGCCGGACCCGGGCGGGGCGGGCGGCCGGTCCGGCCGCGAGCCGCCGGGCCGGCCGGGCGGTCGGAGGCCGCGGCGGCTCCAGCGGCTCCGGCGGCTCCAACCCCCCCCCCCCCCCCCCCCCGAACCGGCGAACGTTGGTCGATCTTCTTCCCTGGAGAGCGAAGATCGACCAACCTTCGGTCCTCGGCGCTGTTCTCGCCGCGCCGCGCACCGCGAGAACAGCGCCCGGGAGCGCCACACGCGGCCCCGACCACGCTCCGGGCCACCGCGCGGGTGTGACCGCCCCCGCGCGGCGCTGCGGCCGTACGCCGGCATGGGTATTCTTCTGCGTCGATGATGACCCGCCGCCTCGCCCGCAAGAACCTGCGCACCGCGCTGATCGTCGGCGCCCTGTCGATGTTCATGTTCGGTCTGACGTTCATCGTCGCCGCGGTCTACATCTCATGAGCCCGCTCGACCCCGAGGTCCCGCCCGTCGGCGAGGAGATCCATCTTCCCGGGCCGAGCATCATCCCGTTCCTCACCGCGATCGGGATCACCATGATCATCGTCGGCCTGACGACCTTCCTCGTCGTGACGATCGCCGGCATCGTGCTCACGGTCGCCTGCATCGCGCGCTGGATCGTCGACGTGCGCCGCGACATCGACGAGCTGCCGCTCAACTAGCGGCCCGACCGCCGGGCGCCCCGCCCGCGCCCCGCGGCGCCAGACGCACCCGGCTCGCCCGCCGTCCGCCCCGACTGGCCGGCGCGCGCGCTGAACCGATCGGATCAGCGCGCGCCGCCCGCCGTGAGAGCGGGACGCGCCCGCGATTGCGCGGGCGCGCCGCTCCACCAGTGGGGCGCCGTGCGCGTTCCCTCACCCGCGCACGGTTTCTGATGCTCCGCGCGCTCCCCAGAGCGCGGAGTCCCTCACATCACCCCACTGCTGCGCTTTCCGGGACCGGGCAGATCGCTCCGTCCTCGGTCCAGCAGCGCACGATGTCACGCACCGACAGGATGCCCACGATCTCGCCGTGCTCGATGACGACGAGATGGCGGAAGCGACCGCGCACCATCGCGGCGGCAGCCTCCTCGAGGGACCAGTCGGGCGCGGCGTAGACAAGTCCTGACGTCCGGTGGTCGCCGACCTTCTCGCGATCCGGATCGTCGCCGGCGCCGATCAGATGCAGCACATCGCGCTCGGTGATGATGCCCGGGCCGTGGCCATCGGGATCCATTACGACCGCGGCACCGACCTGGCGTTGGGACATCAGGCGCGCGGCCTCCCGGACGGTGTGGTCCGGGCCGACCGAGAGAACCATCGAACTCATTCCCTCTCGCACCTGCATCGGGCGCTGCCTTTCCGGTGACGGTGCGCCGCCCACTCGGTGGCGCACTGGATTTGCAACGATTGACGCAATGTACCCGTTCCCCGTCTCGTGCGTCAAGCCGGTACGTTCGAAGCGTCGCCGCCCGGTGCCTCGACGCGGCCCCGGCGTGGGACTTTCGTGCACTTTCGCAGGTTGCCCATTGCCATGTATCTGACGCAACGATTAGGATCGGCGTCCCCGATGAGCTCCCCGATCTCAGAGCGCAGCCGTCGACGCGGAGGAGCGTGTGCGGCCGATGAATAGACGCGCCCTCATCCCCACCGTGACCGCCGCGCTCATCGCGACGGCGATCGGGATCTTCCTCGGTCTGGGCGTCATCAACTGGTTTCCGGTGCAGGCGTCGGCGCAGGCGCACAACACCGATCGCCTCTTCTACGTGCTCTTGGTCGCGTCGATCCCGATCTTCGTGCTCGTCACCACGGTCATCCTGTATTCGGTCTGGCAGTTCCGCATGCGGCCCGGCCAGGAGCTCCAGGACGGCGCACCGATCCACGGCAACACGCGCCTCGAGTTCATCTGGACGGTCATCCCGGCGGTCCTCATCCTCGGGCTCGTCTCGTACTCGTTCGTCATCCTGCACGACAACGAGAAGAAGCCCCCCGGGGCCGAGATACAGGTCGGGGTCGTCGGTCAACAGTTCGCCTGGTCGTTCGCGTACCCGCCGGCGCGGCCCGGCGCCGGCGTCCCGACGACGACCGTGCTCTATCTGCCGCAGAACGAATCGGTGCATTTCAACATGGTCTCCAAGGACGTCATCCACGCCTTCTGGATCCCCGCCTTCCGCCTGCAGGAGGACGTCGTGCCGGGCATCACCACGCACTACCGCGTCACGCCGACCCGACTCGGCACCTACACGGTCGTCTGCAACCTCCTGTGCGGCGTCGGTCACGCGCTCATGCGGGCCAAGGTCGTCGTGCTACCGCAGGCCCGGTTCAGCACCTGGCTCGCGGCGCAGCAGGCGACGGCGGGCGCCGGGCCGGCGGGCTCGTCGGCGGGCACGGGCGGCCCGAGCGTGGCCGGCGGCGCCTCGGCTCAGAACAGCAACGTGACGAGCTTCGTGGCCGGCGGCGGCGGATGAGCGCGACCCACAGGCGCCCACTCGACCCGCTCGGCGCCGTACCCGGGCCCTCGGCAGTACGCTGTTGCGCACAGGAGAGGGGTCGGGGCGCGAGTGCGCCGGCGGCCGGTTCGAACATGACGCTGGAGGAATGCTGATGGTTGCCAGGCTGCGCGCACCAGGCTTCTACCGCGCCTTTCTGTGCCTCCTGATCGGCGTCGGGTTCTCCATGCTGCTCACGTGGAGCGTGCGCGCGGCGAACGGTCACGCCTCGTATCCCCACTACCTCGACGCCACGGCCTGGGTCACGCTCTCGCTGCTCGTGGCGCCGCTGTTCTGGCTGCTCGGGTTCGGCGCCTTCGACTACTGGCTGCGCTGGGCCGTCGGCAAGCCGACGATCCCCGAGGACCACTCGGGGCACGGCGCGCGGAGCTGGAAGGACTACTTCCGGATCAACACCGACCACAAGGTGATCGGTGTGCAGTACGTCGTGACGTCGTTCTTCTTCCTGCTCGTGGGCGGGATGCTCGCGATGCTCATGCGCGCCGAGCTGGCGCAGCCGGGGGCGAACTTCGTCGACACGAACACGTACAACAGCCTCTTCTCCGTCCACGCCTCGATCCTCATCTTCTTCTTCGTGATCCCGGTGTTCGCCGGGCTGGCGAACTTCGTCATTCCGCTGATGATCGGCGCGCCGGACATGGCCTTCCCGCGGCTGAACGCGCTCTCGTACTGGCTGCTGCCGCTCGGCGGCATCATCATGCTCTCGAGCTTCCTCGCCCCCGGCGGCGCGTTCGCCGACGGCTGGACGGCCTACACGCCGCTCTCCATCGACGCGCCGATCGGGCAGAACTTCTTCTCGATCGGCGTGCAGTTCGCCGGCTTCTCCTCGATCGCCACGGCGCTGAACTTCCTCGTCACGATCATCACGATGCGCGCGCCGGGAATGAGCTTCTTCCGCATGCCGCTGCTGGTGTGGGCGAACTTCTCGACGTCGCTGCTCGTCGTGATCGCGACGCCGTTCGTGGCCGCGTCGCAGTTCTTCATCCTGCTGGACCGGGCGCTGCGCTTCAACTTCTTCAACGTCGCCAAGGGCGGCGACGTGCTCATGTACCAGCACGTCTTCTGGTTCTACTCGCACCCCGCGGTGTACATCATGATGCTGCCCGGATTCGGGATCGTCAGCGAGATCATCGCGGTCAAATCCCGCAAGCCGATCTTCGGCTACCGCATGATGGCCTTCTCGCTCCTGGCCATCGTCGTGCTCGGCTTCACCGTGTGGGCGCACCACATGTTCACGTCGGGGATGGCCGCCTGGATCCGCATCCCCATGGCGATCACCACGGTCATCATCGCCGTGCCCACCGGCATCAAGATCTTCTCCTGGCTGGCGACGCTGTGGAAGGGCGTGCTGCACCTGGACACGCCGATGCTGTTCGCGCTCGGCTTCCTGACGACCTTCACCTGCGGCGGGATCAGCGGCGTGATGCTCGCGATGATCCCGTTCGACATCCACGTCAGCGCCACCTACTTCATCGTCGCCCACATCCACTACGTGCTCTTCGGCGGCTCGCTGTTCACGATCTTCGCCGGCGTCTACTACTGGTTCCCGAAGATGACGGGCCGGATGTACGACGAGCGCCTGGGCAAGTGGCACTTCTGGAGCACGTTCATCTTCTTCAACCTGACCTTCGCCCCGATGCACATCCTCGGCCTGCAGGGCATGCCCCGCCGCGTGGCCACGTACGCGGCGCAGTTCGCCGACCTGAACCTGTTCATCTCGATCGCGAGCTGGATCCTCGGGCTGAGCACGCTCATCTTCATCTACAACATGGTCACCAGCTGGCGCGGTGGGCCCCGCGCCGTGGCCAACCCGTGGCGGGCGCTCACGCTCGAGTGGCAGGTCTCGTCGCCGCCGCCGATCTTCAACTTCGACGCGATTCCGACGGTCGTCGGCGGTCCGTACGAATACGGCGTGCCCGGCGCCGTGCACGGCGTCTTCAAGGGAGGCGCCGAGGTGAAGTCCACGCCGGCGGGCAGCGTCGCCCAGCCGACCAGCCAATGAACCAGGGGGCAATATCGTCCGGTGTCCGGAGTCGGTCCGCCACCACGGAGGGAGGGAGACATCAATGACTGAGGTCCTCGTGATCGCCAACCAGACGCTCGCCGGGCGCAAGCTGCTCGACGAGGTACGCACCCGCTCCGCGCAGGGTGACGTCCACTTCCGCCTCGTCGTGCCGATGACCAAGCCGAGCGCGGGCCTGGTCATCTACGACGACGCCGTCCGCGACGCGAGTCAGGTCCGCGTCGACCTGGCGCTGTCGGTGCTCGCCTCGGAGGGCATCGTCGCCAGCGGCGAGGTCGGCGACGGCGATCCGCTGTCGGCCACGCTCGATGCGATCCACGAGCACGGGCGCCCCGACGAGATCATCGTCTCCACCAAGCCGGCCGAGAGCTCGGGCTGGCTGCGGCGCGACCTCATCGACCGCATCAGTGCCGCGACGGGCGTGCCGGTGCGCCACATCATCACCGACGTCGAGCAGGAGGGCCTCCCCTTCAACGTGACGCTCGTCGTCGCCAACCGCACCTCGAGCGGCGAGGAGCTCGTCGATTGTCTCGTTGCGAAGGCGGCCAACGACAAGGATCACCTGTTCATCGGCGTCGTGCCCCAGCAGAGCGGCCAGGGCGCGGCGGCCCAGCAGGCGCGCGAGCGGCTCGCGGCGATGCTCGATCGTCTTCAGGGCGCCGGCCTGCTCGCGTCGGGCATGATCGGCGACCCGGACCCGTACACGGCGACGGTGAACGCGCTCGAGCTGTTCCGCGTCGACGACGTCGTCATCTCCACGCTCCCCGACGAGCGCTCGGGCTGGATGCGCTCGAACCTCATCGAACGCGTCCGGAAGGCGACGACGGTGCCCGTCGAGCACGTCGTGGTGAGTGACGAGACCGCCGCGGCCCCGGCGACGGCGGGCAACTAGCGATGGAAGCCGCCGGCATCGCGCTCGGGCACGACGCCCACGCCGAGCACCACGGCCCGCCGCCGGCGAACCGCAGCTCGCGGGTGGATCCCGCCGTGCTCGGGATCCTCCTTTTCATCATCTCCGAGGTGATGGTCTTCGGGGCGTTCTTCACGGCGATGTTCTTCATCCGCGTGGCCCAGGGGGACCCGTGGCCCGCGCCCGGCACGACGCTGCCCGTCGAGGTTGCCGGGTTCAACACGGCCATCCTCGTGTCCTCGTCGTTCACGATGCACTGGGCGCAGACGTCGATCAAGAACGGCAACCGCTGGGGCTTGAAGGCGGGCATCTTCTCCACCTTCCTGCTCGGCTGCACATTCCTGTTCATCCAGATCAACGAGTACGCGAACATCGGCTTCGCGCCGCAGGATTCCGCGCAGGGCACGGTCTTCTACTCGCTCACCGGCCTGCACGGCGCGCACGTGTTCATCGGGCTCGTCCTGCTGCTGATCGTGACCGTGCGCTCGTTCCGGGGGCACTACTCGCCGGAGGAGCACCGGGGCGTCGAGATACCGGGGATCTACTGGCACTTCGTCGACATCATGTGGATCGTCGTGTACCTCACGGTCTACGTCATCCGGTGACCGGGGCGCGCGCCCGCCGAGCACGTCTCGTCAGGGAGAGGTCGCGCCGGCAATGCTGAACCCGCTGCGCAGCGAGGACGAGGCCTTCCGGCTGCTGCTCTACGTGCTCGCGGTGTTCCTGGTGATCGTCGTGATCGTCGTGCTCGTGCAATCGGTTCTCTGAGCACCTCCACGGCACGCGGACGCGTCAGCCATCGCCGAGCCGCCGTCCGCCTGCGGCCACCACGCGGCCCCCTCAGGGGCCCGCCGCGATCAGGGCGCGCTGGCCCCGCCGGTCGGCGAGTTCGAGCCGCTGCCGGAGGAGCCGCTGCCCGAGGAGCCGCTGCCGGACGAGGAGCCACCGCCCCCGGAGGAGCCGCCGCCCGCGGAGGACCCGCCGCTGCCCGCAGAGCCGGTGCCCGAGCTTCCACCACCGGCCGACGTGCCGCCTCCGGCCGACGTGCCACCCGAGCTGCCCGAGCCGGTTCCCGTCGAGGCTCCGCCGGTGCCGGCCGCGGAGCTGCCACCGGCGGCCGTTCCACCGCTCGCGGCGGCGCTGCCACCGGACGATGATCCGCCGGTGCCGCTCGTCGCGGCGCCGGCGCCCGTGGCGCCGGTGGTGCCGGCCGGGGTCGTGACGGTGCCGCCGTTCGCGGGCGCCACCGCGCCGGCGGCCGGCGGCGAGATCGTCGGCAGCTGATGCGGCACCTCGTCCGCCACGCTGCTCGTGCCGCCGCAGGCGCTGAGGGCGCCCGCCGTGCACACGACGATCGTCAGCGCCGCGAGCTCGCGAACCCGCCGCTGACGGACGCGCGTCACCCGCCGAGCGGGCCCATGCGTCGCCCGCAGGTCGGACAGTCGTTCAGGTCCTTCTGGGCCAGCTGGTCGCACCAGGGGCAGAAGCGCAGGTTCTCGACCGCCCACGGGAGCCGTGACTCCGACGGCGCGAGCGGCAGCAGCTCGCCGACGACCTCCATCGGCTCGCCGGTGTCGCGGTCGAGGTAGATCTCGTCGGGCTCGGCCTCGATGATCACCTCGCGGCCGGTCGACGGCGTGCGCAGACGGTAGCGATCGTGCTCACTCACGCCCCGCACTCTAGCGAAGCGCCGGGCGACAGCGGATGCTGCGCCCGCCTTCCGGCGGTTCGGGTAGAGTGCCCGCGGCCCATGACCGTATCGAACGTCACACACCCGATCAGGCGCGTGGGCGCCGTGTGCGCGGCGCTGGCCCTCGCGGCGATTCCGAGCGCCTGCGGGTCGCTCAAGCGCTACGACAATCCGAACCTCGAGACCGGCAAGGTCGCCTTCATCCAGCGCTGCGGGGCCTGCCACACGCTCGCCCACGCGGGTACGAAGGGGACCATCGGCCCGAATCTCGACGCGGCCTTCGCGACCTCGGTCCAGGACGGCCTCGGTCGCAGCGCGATCGAGTCGGTGGTGCACGGACAGATCCTCGAGCCCAACCCGGCCGGCGTCATGCCCGCCGGGCTCGAGAAGCATCCCCCCCGCGGCACGACGTCGTCTCAGCTCGTCAACGACATCGCGGCCTACGTGTCGCAGGTCGCCGCCCTGCCGGGACAGGACACTGGCCTGCTCGCGAGCGCCGGGCTGCCGCCGGCCGGCACGGGCCCGCCCGCGGTCGAGAAGAACGGGACGCTGGCCATCGACGCCGATCCGAACGGCCAGCTCTCCTACAGCACGAAGAAGGCGGTCGCCACGGCCGGCGCCGTCACGATCGCGATGAAGAACCCGGCGATGGGCGTGATGCACAACATCGCCATCCAGGCCGGGACCGGCCCGAGTGGACCGGTGCTGGGCGCCGGTCCGATCGTCGGGACCGGAGGCACGTCCACCATTCACGTGACGCTCAAGCCGGGCACCTACACGTTCTTCTGCCAGGTTCCCGGGCACCGCGCCGCCGGGATGTTCGGCACGCTGACGGTCAAGTAGCGCCGCCCGCGTCTCGGGCTCGCGCCCGCTCGCTCCGACCCGCCGGCCGTCCTGCGCGTTCACTGCGCCCTCCGGCCCGCCCGACTGCGCGGGCGCGGGCGCGGTCGACGGCGACCTCAGCCCCCGGCGGAGGTCGTCGTCGTGAGGACAAGCTGCCGCAGCGGCGTGGCCCGGGCGGCCTTGGTCGCCGTCGAGGTCGTCTTCCTGGTGCTCGTCGTCTTCGTGCTCGTCGTCTTCGTGCTCGTCGTCGTGGTGGTGGTGGTGGTCGTCGTGGTGCTCGTCGTCGTGCTCTTGACGAGCACCGGATTGCTGACGAGCGTCGCCGAGTACGTCAGACGGGCGGTCTTGTAGAGGCAGTAGAACTGGACCGTCGAGCCAAGGGTCTGCAGCGCCGTCTGTGAGTTCGTCGTCGTGCACTGGCTCTTCGCGCGGCTCGCCCGCCACGACGTGTCGCTGTTGTAGCCGAGCGCCAGCGACGGAGCCCATGTCGGGACGGTCAGGGCGACGATGTCGCCCTTCTTGACCGGCAGCGTCGTCACGAGCGGGAACTGCACGCTGCCGCCGAAGTACGGCTGGAGCAGCACGACCGGGCTCTGGGCGACGAGCGTGTAGTTGAGCTTGGCGCCGGGCGCCAGCACGGCGATCGCGGCAGACGCGGCGCCGCCCTCGTTCGTGTTGAAGAAGCTGATCTGCTTCGCGTTCGGTGCGCCGAGCGTGATCGTCCAGGCGACGATGCGGCCGTCGGTCGGCACGACGAACGGCGAGCGGGTGGAGCCCACCTTGGCCTGGTAGCCGGTCGTGCGGCTCACCGCCAGACAGGGCGTGCCCGGGCAGCTCGGGCTGGTGGAGGTGACGGTGGGCGTCGAGCTCGCCGGCACGATGCCGAGCTCCTGAATGGCCGCTGACGACCAGGAAGGTGCGAGCAGCGTCGCGGCCACGGCGGCGGCGCTGGCGAGGGCGATGAGAGAGCGTTTCATGGGGAGTTTCAACACCAGGTCGGGGACACACCGGACCGCGCGGCGGCGGCGCCGAACGCCGATCCAGGCGTTGCGGGGACTCCCTTCTAACAAAAACCCATCCGCGAAGTTGCGGTGCACGGGCGATTGCGCCGGCCCGCGCGGGCCGGCCGGGCGCTTGCGCTCGTTCAGCGGCCCTCGAAGGTCGCGTTACCTGGACCGTGCTCGAGGAAGGACCGGACCGCCCCCCTGAGGTCCTCGGTGGCGAACAGCGCGCCGGCGACCTCGGGCACCCGGGCGTCGGCGGCGCGGGCGCCGCCGCCGAGCAGCGCGGCCCGGACGATCTCCTTCGTGGCGGCGTGCGCGCGCGTCGGGCCCTCGGCCAGCGCCTGTGCGAACGCGAGACTCGCCCCCCCGAAGCCCTCGTCGGGCAGCACCCGGTTGACGACGTTCCAGCCGTGAAGCGTCGTCGAGTCGAACAGCTCGCCGGTCATCACGAGCTCGCGTGCCCGCGCCGGCCCGGCCCGCTCCACCAGGCGCTGGGTGCCCCCCATCGCCGGCGTCAGGCCGACGACGCGCTCGACGAGCCCGAACCGGGCCGAGGCCGAGGCGAGCAGCAGGTCGCAGGCCAGCGACAGCTCGAAGGCGGCGGTCAGGCAGAGACCGTGGGCGGCGAACACGGTCGGCATCGGCAGGTCCTCGACGCGATGGATCGTCGCGAGCAGCAGCTGCCAGAGCGCGGCCGCCGCCTCCACCGACAGGCCGTCGAACAGGTGCACGTCGACGCCGCCGCTGACGACGCGCCCCTCGGCGCGCACGAGCAGCCCGCGCGCGTCGCCGTGCTCGACCTCGTCGACCGCGGCGATGAGGTCGTCGATCAGCTCGCGCGTGAACAGGTTGAGCGGCGGATGGTCGATGACCATCACGGCCAGCACCCCGTCGCGCTCGACGCGCACGGTGGGCGACGGGGCCGAGCTCATCGGCTCAGCTCGGCGGCGGCGGCGGCGATCTCCTGCGGATCGCCCGGGTGCGGCTGCCAGGGCAGTCGCAACGGGTCGCCCTCGTAGCGCGGGATGACATGCACGTGGAAGTGGAAGATCGTCTGCCACGCGGCCGCGCCGCAGGAGTTGATGAGGTTCACGCCGGCCGCCCCGAGCCGCTCCTTGGCGCGCCCGGCGAGGCGCTGCGCCGCGACGATCACCTCGCGCAGGTCGTGACTGTCGATGCTGAGCAGATCGACGGCGTGGGCGCGTGGGACGACGAGCGCGTGGCCCCGGGTGGCCGGGTTGATGTCCATGAACGACACGGTGTGCTCGTCCTCGGCGACGATCGTGGCCGGCAGCTCGCCCGCGACGATGCGGCAGAACAGGCAGTCGGGGTCGCGCATCGCGGCCCGGATCCTAGTCGACTCGCTCGGCGGCGGCGCGCGCCCACGCGCGCGCCTCGTCGCGGGTGCGAACCTCGCCCGCGTACTGCGCGGCCTGCAGCTGCTCGAGCTGGCGGCCGATGTCCGGGCCCGGCGCGATCCGCAGCTCGCTCGCCAGCTCGTCCCCGCGCAGCAGCGGTGCCGGCGGGCCGCTCTCGCGCCAGCGGAACGCGTCGGCCAGCACCGAGCGCGCGAGGCGCACATGCCGCTCGATCGCCTCCTCGGCCCCGTCGCCACGCGTGGCCAGCCGATCGGCGACCGACAGGAGCGTGACGTCGACCTCAACCGGCGCGCAGTCACGCAGGTACGCGAACGTCGCCCGCCGCGTCAGCGGCATCTCGTGGACAAGGAAACCGAGGCGCAGGTGCCGGCGGGCGAGTGCGGCGACATGGACGCGCAGGCGCTCGCTCGTGCGCAGCCGCGTGAGGATCTCGCGGCTCATGCGCGCCCCCTCGACGTCGTGCCCGATGAAGGTGACGCGGCCGTCGTCGCGGCTGCCCCGGGTCACCGGCTTCGCGATGTCGTGCAGGAGCGCTCCCAGCCGCAGCGCGGTGCCGCGCGTGAGCTCATCGGACAGCGGCTCGCGCAGCAGGGCCGCGACCGCCTCGGCGTGCTCGACGCCGAGCAGCGCGGCCGGGTCACGCTGCAGCTCCACAACTGCCGCGAGCACCTCGATCGTGTGCTCGAACACGTCACGGTGGTGGAATCGATTCTGCTCGACGCCCCGCAGCGCCGTCAGCTCGGGCAGGATCACCTCGGTCGCGGCCAGCTCGTCGAGCAGCCGGAGTCCGTCGAGCACCGCGTCGGCGGCGAGCACCCGGCGCAGCTCGCCGAACACCCGCTCGCCGGCCACGCCGGCGAGCCCCGGGGCCTCGCGGCGGGCCGCGTCGAGCGCCGCCGCGTCGCCCTCGAGCCCGAGCTCGACCGCGAAGCGGACGAGGCGCAGTACCCGCAGCGGATCGTCGGCGAACGCCCGCGGGCTCGCGGCGCGCAGGCGCCGGGCCGCCAGATCGGCGGCGCCTCCGAGCGGATCGATGAGCTCGCCGCCGGCGAGCGGCTCGGCGATCGCGTTGATCGTGAAGTCGCGCAGGCGCAGGTCGTCCTCGAGCGAGCCGCCTCGCAGCGGGTTGAGGTCGACCTGCCAGCTGTGATCGTGGGCGACGACCCGCCAGGCACCGAACTCGTCCGAGAGGGCGAACGGCGTGCCGCCGACGCGCCGCCCGAGCTCGCGTGCGGCCGCCGCGACGTCACCGGTGAGGACGACGTCGATGTCGTCGGTTTCGCGACCGAGCAGCCGGTCGCGCGGCGCTCCGCCGACCACCCACGCCTCGGTGCCGGCCAGGCTCGTGGCGACGACGGCGCGCGTGCCGTTGGCTGCCGCGTTGCCGCGGCTCACGTGTCCTCGCGCGCGCTCGCGAGCGCGACCGCGGCGTCCAGCAGCGCGCCGTCGTCGTGATACTCGCGCGGCACGCGGGCCGAGAGGCCGCAGGTGACCTCGTAGTTGATCGTGTCGAGGCGGCGCGCGACCTCCTCGCAGGTGATGCGCTCCGCGCCGTCGCGGCCGATGAGCGTCGCCGTGGCGCCGACCGCCGGTGGCGTCGCGCCGACGTCGACCGTGATGTTGTCCATGCTCACCGTCCCGACCAGCGGGTGTCGCCGCCCCCCGATGAGCACGTCGGCGTTGTTGGTCAGCGCGCGCCGCCAGCCGTCGCCGTAGCCGATCGGCAGCACGGCGAGCGTCGTGTCGTGGGTCACGACGAACCGCCGCCCGTACCCGGCGCTCTCCCCGGCGCGACACGCCTTCACCGCCGCGACGGTGCTGTGCAGAGAGAGCGCCGGCTCGAGCTTCCGCTGGTCGGGGTCCTCGCCGAACGGGTCCAGGCCGTAGGCCGCCACCCCGCAGCGAACCATGTCGAAGTGCGTGCGTGAATCACGCAGGGTCGCCGCGCTGTTCGCCGCGTGCAGGACGATCTCCGGGTGGCGCTCCTTGACCGGACGCGCCCACTCGGCGAAGCACTCGCGCTGCTCCTGCAGGAAGGCGTCGTCGGGCTCGTCGGCCGTCGCGAAGTGCGTCAGCGCACCGGCCAGGGTCAGCTCGGGCGCGGCCGCGATCGCGTCGGCCAGCTCGCCGGCGTGCTCCGGGTCGCGCGTCCCGAGGCGTCCCATTCCGGTGTCGAACTTGACGTGCACGCGGCCGCGGCCGAGCGCGGCCACCGCGTCCACGAACTCCCGCGTCCAGGCGACGACGTCCGCATCGGCGTCGATCGCCGTGTGCAACTCGATCGGCGTGAGCGCACCGAGCACGAGCACGTCGGCCCGCACGCCCGCGCGGCGCAGATGCGCCGCCTCATCGGCCGTCGCGACGGCGAGCGAGTCGGCGCCGCCCTCGAGCGCGGCGCGCGCGCTCGGCGCGGCACCGTGTCCGTATCCGTCGGCCTTCACGACGACGCAGAGCGCCACGCCGGGGCCGAGCTCGCGGCGCAGCCGGGCGCAGTTGCGGGCGATCGCCGCAACGTTCACCCGTGCGAGCGCGCGAACGGCAGACACGGATCCAGCCTACTGCGGTCCGATCGTGGCGGGCAGCGCAGCGACGACGTCGGAGGCGATGACGCCCTCGACGCTGCCCTGCGTGTCGGCCGCGCGCCGTCCGGCGTGCGCGTGCAGCCAGACCCCTGCCGCCGCGGCGGTGAACGCCGGCAGCCCGCGCGCAAGCAGCGCGGCGATGACGCCGGTCAGGACGTCGCCGGTGCCGGCCGTGGCCAGCGCCGGGCTTCCCCCCGGGCTGACCGCGAGCCGCCCGTCGGGGTCGGCCACGAGCGTGTCGTCGCCCTTGAGCAGGACGACGGCGCCGCTGCGCTCGGCCGCCTCGCGGACGTGCGCGAGACGGCGGCGCTCCACCTGCTCGCTGTCGATCTCGAGCAGTCGCCCGAGCTCGCCGGCGTGCGGCGTGCACACCGTCGGCGCCGTGCGCGAGCCGAGATCACCGAGGCGACCGGCATGGGCGTTGAGCCCGTCGGCATCGAGCACGAGGGCGACCGGCGCGCGCGCCGCGAGCTCGCGGGCGAACGCGCCCGCGCCGTCGGCACGACCGAGCCCGGGCCCGAGCGCAAGCGCCCCGCCGCGACGCGCCGCGTCGAGCACCGTCTCGGCGCCCTCGGGGAGCAGCGCCCCGTCCTCGTCCGGCAGGCCGCGCGTCATCACCTCGAGCAGGCGCGTCTCGAAGATGTCCTGCAGCGAGGCGGGCACGCACGCGGTCACGTACCCGGCGCCGGTGCGTGCGGCGGCCATCGACGCGAGGCAGGGGGCGCCGGTCAGGCCACGCGAGCCGCCCGCCACGAGGACGTGGCCGCTCGTGAACTTCGTCCCGTCGGCGTCGCGCCGCGGGATGGCGGCGAGCACGCCGGCGCCGATGAGGCCGCTCGCCGCGTGCTGCGGCGCTCCGCTGGGAATCCCGATGTCGACGACGTGCACGTCGCCGGCGTGGCGCTTGCCCGGGTTGATCCACAGGCCGAGCTTGGCCAGGTGGAACGTCGCCGTCGCGGCCGCCCGCACCGCATCACCGACGACCTCCCCGGTGGACGCGTCCACCCCGCTCGGGACGTCGGCGCTGACGACCGGCCCGCCGTGGGCGTTGAGCGCGGAGATCGCCTCGGCGACCGTGCCTCGAGGTGCACCGGCGAACCCGGTGCCGAGGATCGCGTCCACGTGACCGGCATGCCCGTCCAGGGCGCCGGCCGTGAACGCCCGCGGCGCAGCGCCGGGAAGCCGCTCGAGGTTCGCGGCCGCGTCGGGGGTCGATGCGCTGAGGTCCCCGGTCGCGAGCACCGTCACCTCGCGTCCGCCGCCGCGGAGCAGGCGGGCGGCGACGAGACCGTCACCGCCGTTGTTGCCCTTGCCGCAGACGACGGCGATCGCGCCGTCGGGGATGACCGTCTCGGCCAGGCGTGCGAGGCCGACCCCGGCCCGCTCCATCAGGTCGAGCGAGGGGATGCCGCGCTCCTCGATCGCCCAGCGGTCGATCCCGCGCATCGCCTCGGCGTCGGGCAGCGGCGCAAGCCAATCGGGCAGAGGCGGTGGCGCGGGCATCGTCGCAGCGATGCTACCCGGGACGGCGACCGGCGCCGGCCCGGACCGACGCGACCGGTCCGGGAGGGGCTATTCGACCGTGACCGTCTTGGCCAGGTTGCGCGGCTGGTCGACGTTCAGGCCGCGGCGACGGGCGATGTCGTAGGCGAGCAGCTGCAGCGGGATCACGGCGAGGATCGGCTGGAGCATCCAATCGAGGCGCGGAACGGGCACGATCGACTGCGCGTGAGCGCCGATGCGGTCGTCCCCGTCGGTGGTGATCGCGATCACGTGGGCGCCGCGCGCCATCACCTCCTGCATGTTGGAGACGACCTTCTCGAGCACCGGCGACTCGGTGGCGACGCACACGACCGGCGTCGACTCGTCGAGCAGCGCGATCGGTCCGTGCTTCATCTCGCCGGCGGCGTACGCGTCGGTGGCGATGTAGGAGATCTCCTTCAGCTTGAGCGCGCCCTCGAGGGCGACGGCGAGCCCGATGTGGCGGCCGAGGTACAGGAAGAACTGCTGCTGCCAGTGCTCGTCGGAGATCCGCTGCACGACGGCGGGGCAGCTGTCCAGGACCTCGTCGATGGCGCCCGGCAGGCGCTTCAGATCGCCGACGAGCTCGGCGATCCGCTCCGGGGGCAGCGTCGCGTGCAGCTCGGCCAGGCGCAGCGCGAGCAGGTACATGACGGCGACCTGGCAGACGAACGTCTTCGTGGCCGCGACGCCCATCTCCAGGCCGGCGCGCGTGAACAGGACGCCGTCGGCATCGCGCGTGGCCTGCGAGCCCATCACGTTCGTGACGGCGAGCACGGTGGCGCCGCGCTCGCGGGCGAGGCGCATCGCCGCGAGCGTGTCGGCCGTCTCGCCGGACTGGGAGACCCCGATGACGAGGTCGCCCGGGCCGACGACCGGATCGCGGTAGCGGTACTCCGAGGCCACGTCGACCTCGACCGGAATGCGGGCCCAGCCCTCGATCGCGTAGCGACCGATGAGCCCGGCGTGGTAGGAGGTCCCGCAGGCGACGATGACGATCCGCGTCGTGCCGGCGAGGATGCTCTCGTCCAGCGCCCCCTCCTCGTTGAGGTCGACGGTGCGCGTCCCGTGCGCCGCGCGGTCGGCGATCGTCGAGGCGACCGCCTCGGCCTGCTCGTTGATCTCCTTGAGCATGAACGTCTCGAAGCCGCCCTTCTCGGCGGTGTCCTCGTCCCAGTCGACCTCGACGATCGGCCGCTCGATCACGGTCCCGTCGGGCGCACAGATCGTCACGTCATCCGGGCGCAGGACCACGATCTCCTCGTTCTCGATGTACTGCACGCGGCGCGTCTGGGCCAGGAACGCCGGCACGGCGGACGCGATGTACTGCTCGCCGTCGCCGCGGCCGACGACGAGCGGGCATTCGCGGCGCGCACCGACGAGCAGGTCCGGCTCGTCGGCGTGCATCGCCACGAACGCGTAGTGCCCGCGCAACTCGGCGAACGCGGCCCGCACGGCGGCCGCGAGGTCGCCGGCGTAGTGGCGCGAGATGAGATGGGCGATCACCTCGACATCGGTCTCCGAGCTGAAGACGCACCCGCTCGCAAGCAGCCGCTCCTTGAGCTCCATGTAGTTCTCGACGATCCCGTTGACGACGACGTGCACCTGGTCGCGCGAGTCGAACTGCGGATGGGCGTTCTCCTCGCTCACGCGGCCGTGCGTCGCCCAGCGCGTGTGGCCGATCCCGACCGTCGCCGGCGCCTGGGCGAGCGCGACCGCGCCGGCGCCCTCCCCGCGCGCCGCGCGTGCGGTGAGCTTGTGCTCGAGCGCGTCGAGGTTGCCGACCGAGCGGACGGCGGCGATCCCTTCGGCGTCGAGCAGCGAGATGCCGGCACTGTCGTAGCCGCGGTACTCCAGGCGGCGCAGGCCGGCCAGGATGATCTGCTCCGCGGGGCGCCTACCGACGTAGCCAACGATTCCGCACACGAGCCGCGCGTCCTTTCCTTCGAAATGGGAGCCCCCGGAAACATCGTCCCGATCGGAGGTCCCGCCCGGCGTAGAACGCGTGTGACGATACCAGCGCGCGGCGCGATCCCCCGGCCACGGGGCGCCGGGTGCCGGGGTCTCAGCCGAGCTCGCGCTCGACGAGGGCGACGAGTCGCCCGCAGACCGCGTCCGCCTCGTCGGTCGTCGGCGCTTCGACCATCACGCGCACGAGCGGCTCGGTGCCGCTCGGTCGGACGAGCACGCGCCCGCGACCGACGAGCGCCTCGTGCTCGCGCTCGATCGCGGTCTGCACCTCCGCGGCGTCCACGAGCGCCTCGCGATCACGAACGCGTACGTTGACCAGGCGCTGTGGGAGCTTGTCCATCGCGTCGCGCTCGGCGAGGTCGCGCCCGGCGAGCGCCTCGAGCGTGAGCAGGGCGCTGGCGATCCCGTCGCCCGAGCGGTTGAAGGCGGTGTCGATGATGTGTCCCGACTGCTCGCCGCCGAGCGCCCAGCCGCGCGCCCGCAGCTCCTCGAGCACGTAGCGGTCGCCGACCCGCGTTGTCGCGACCGTGATCCCGGCCCCCTCCATCGCGGCGTGGAAGCCGTAGTTGGTCATGACGGTCACGACGACGCCGTCGCCGGTCAGGCGACCGTGACCGTGCAGATGCACCGCGGCCAGGGCCATCAGCTCGTCCCCGTCCACGACCGCGCCGTGGCAGTCGACGGCGAGGACCCGGTCGCCGTCGCCGTCGAAGGCGAAGCCGATCGCGTGGCCGCCGGCCACGACGCGCTCGCCGAGCAGCTCGACGTGGGTCGACCCGCAGCCGTCGTTGATGTTGCGCCCGTCGGGGGCGTCCGCGATCGTCGTCACACGCGCGCCGAGGCGCCGGAAGATCTCGGGCGCCGCGCGGTAGGTCGCGCCGTTCGCGCAGTCGAGCAGCACGTCGAGGCCGTCGAGGTGGAGGTCGACGAAGCGCACCGCCAGCTCGCGCAGGTAGTCCTCGTGCCCGCCGCGGAGCGTTCGGATCCGCCCGATGCGCGCCGCCGCACCGTCGTCGGCCGCCGTCGTCGCACGGCGCTCGAGCTCGACCTCGATCGCCAGCTCGACGTCATCGGACAGCTTGAAGCCGTCGGCCCCGAAGAACTTGATCCCGTTGTCGCGGTACGGGTTGTGCGAGGCCGAGATCACGACGGCCAGATCGAAGCCGTGCCGGGCGAGCAGCAGCGGCGCGGCCGGCGTCGGGAGCACGCCGCCGAGCAGCACCTCGCCGCCCGCAGCGGCCACCCCGGCGGCCAGCGCCGCCTCGAGCATCTCTCCCGACTCGCGCGTATCGCGGATGACGAGCACGCGGGCGCCGTCGACGCCGGTCTGGTGCGTCGCGGCCCGCCCGAGCCCGAGGCCGAGGTCGGCGGTGAGCAGCTCGCCGGCGACGCCGCGAACGCCGTCGGTTCCGAACAGCTTGCGTGTCATGCGCGCGGCGCGCGGATCAGCGCTTCGAGAACTGCGGCCGCTTGCGGGCCTTCTTCAGGCCGGCCTTCTTGCGCTCCTTGGCGCGCGAGTCGCGCGTCAGGAAGCCGCGGCGCTTGAGCTCGCCGCGCAGGTTCGGATCGGCCTCGAGCAGCGCGCGAGAGATGCCGTGGCGCAGCGCCCCCGCCTGGGCGGAGATCCCGCCGCCCTGCAGGCGGGCGATGACGTCCATGCGGGCCTCGTAGCCGACCGTCTCCAGCGGCTGGCGGATGTTGCGCTGCAGCGTCGTGCGCGGGAAGTGCTGCTCGAGCGTGCGCCCGTTGACGAGGTACTCGCCCTTGCCGGGCCGCAGGATGACGCGTGCGATCGCCGTCTTGCGCTTGCCCGTCGCGCGGTAGCGCGCGCCGGCGGCGAGATCGATCGCGGCTGACGCGATCGGCTCGGCGAGCTCCTCGCCCTCCTCGACCGGGGCCGACGGCTCCTCGTCCTCGATCGCGTACGGATCGGCGTGCTCGCCGCGGGCGAGCGGGTCGACGCCCTCCGGGACGATGTCGACCTCGAGGTGGGCGCCGGGGACGGCCGGCTTGACGCGCGGCGCCGGCGGCTCCTCCTCCTCGTCCTCGGCGGCCGCGGGCGTGGACTCGGCGGCCGGAGCGACCTCGGGCTCGGCCGGGGACTCGGCGACCGGCTCGGAGGCGGGCTCGGGCGCGGCCGGGGCCTCGGCGACCGGCTCGGAGGCGGGCTCGGGCGCGGCCGGAGCCTCGGCGACCGGCTCGGAGGCGGGCTCGGGCGCGGCCTGCGGCTCCTCGGCGGCGACGGGCTCCTCGGGTGCCGGTGGCGCCGGCTCGGGGGTCGCCGCGGCGTCCGCGCCGGCGGGCGGCTCGGTCTGCTCTTCGGGCTGCTGGGTCTCGTCCGACATTGGTCTCCTGCGGATCGGGGTGGGCGCCGTGCCGTCGCCGTGCGGGCTAGGCGTCGAGCTCCATGGGCACGGGCTTCTGAGCCACGTGCGGATGCTCGGGCCCGGCATAGATCTTCAGCTTGGTGATCTGCCGGCGCGCGAGGCGGTTGCGGGGGAGCATCCCCTTCACCGCGAGCCGGATGATCTCCTCCGGCCGGCGCTCGAGCATCTCCTCGAAGGTGCGCGAGCGCAGACCGCCGGGGTAGCCCGAGTGGCGGTAGTAGCGCTTGTCGGCGCGCTTGTTGCCGGTCACGACGATCTTCTCCGCGTTCACGACGATGACGAAGTCGCCCGTATCGATGTGCGGGGTGTACTCCGGCTTGCGCTTGCCGCGCAGCGCGTCCGCGATCTGGGTGGCGAGCCGGCCGAGTGTCTGGCCGTTCGCGTCGACGATCAGCCAGCGGCGATCTCGTTCGGTGGGGGTGGCGACGTAGGTCTTCATATCCAAAAAAGGCCGCGCTTCAGCAGGCGCGGCCGTGCGCGGCGACCCGTGCATGATAGGGAATGTCGAGCGCAGACCCGGCCCCGGCGTGCACGGGGCACTCGGGGCGGTCCCTCAGCCTAGACTGCTGCGGCCTTGAACGTCCCTGCTCAGTGGCTGCGCCGGGCGCGGGGCGAGCTCGCGACGCTCGCGGCCCTGCGCCCCCTTCCCCTCCCGGTCGCGGTGTTCTTCGTGCGCGCGCACGGGCGCGCGCGCCGAGGCCGGGACCGCTTCAGCCTCGCTTCGGCCGCTCGGCCGACCGAGCTCGCGGCCCTCGTGCGGCTCGCCGCCGGGCGCGACGCCGTCGTCGAGCTCGGCACCGGCACCGGCTGGACGGCCGCCGCCCTCGCGCTGGCGGCCCCCTCGCGCCGGGTCGTCAGCTACGACCCGGCCGTCCGTCCCGAGCGCGTCGGCTACCTGCGCCTGGCCGGCCGCGCGGGGGCGCGCGTGCGGCTGCGCGCGCTCGCGGACAGCGCCGGCCCGCTCGCCGGCGACCCGCCGGTGGAGCTCCTGTTCATCGACTCCTCACACGAGCGCGAGGCGACGCTGGTCGCGTTCGGGGCCTGGCGCGGTGCGCTCGCGCCCGGCGCGATCGTCGTGTTCCACGACTACGGACATCCCGCCTATCCGGGCGTCGCGGAGGCGGTGGCCGAGCTCGGCCTCACCGGGGAGCGCGACGGCGGGCTGTTCGTGTGGCGCGCGCCGTGACGCGCGCGCTCACTCCCACTCGATCGTGCCGGGCGGCTTGCTCGTGATGTCGAGCACGACCCGGTTGACCTCGCGCAGCTCGTTGATCATGCGGGAGGCGATCGTCTCGAGCAGGTCGTAGGGCAGACGGGCCCAATCGGCGGTCATGGCGTCGTCGCTCGTCACGGCGCGCACGACGACGACGTAGCCGTATGTGCGCTCGTCGCCCTGCACGCCGACGGTACGGACGTCGGGCAGCACACAGAAGGACTGCCACAGCTCGCGGTACAGGCCGGCCTTGCGGATCTCGTCCTGGAGGATCGAGTCGGCCTCACGCAGCACGTCGAGGCGCTCCTTGGTCGCCTCGCCCCCGACGATGCGGATGGCCAGGCCCGGCCCGGGGAACGGCTGGCGCCACACGAGGCGCTCGGGGAGCCCCAGCTCGGCCCCGACGGCGCGCACCTCGTCCTTGAAGAGTGCTCGCAACGGCTCGACGAGCTCGAACTCGAGGTCGTCGGGCAGGCCGCCGACGTTGTGGTGGGACTTGATCGTCGCCGCGCCGGTCCCGCCGCCCGACTCGATGACGTCGGAGTACAGCGTGCCCTGCACGAGATAGCTCGTCGGGCGGGCGGGCTCCGACAACTTCGCCGCCTCCTCCTCGAACACGCGGATGAACTCGGCGCCGATCGCCTTGCGCTTGGCCTCGGGATCGGTGACGCCCTTCAGCTTGTCCAGGAAGCGCCGCTCAGCGTCCACGGCCACGAGCGGCACCTTGAAGTTGTCGCGGAAGGCGCTGATCACCTGCTCGCCCTCGCCCTTGCGCATCAGCCCGTGATCGACGAACACGCACGTGAGCTGCTCGCCGACGGCGCGATGGACGAGCAGCGCCGCGACCGACGAGTCCACGCCTCCGGACAGGCCGCAGATGACGCGCCCGTCGCCGACCTGCTCGCGAATGCGGGCGATCTGCTCCTCGACGATCGAGGCCGCCGACCAGGTGCGCTCGCATCCGCAGACGTCGGTGAGGAAGCGCGTGAGGATCTCCTGGCCGTACGGGGTGTGGACGACCTCGGGGTGGAACTGGATCCCGTAGATGCCGCGCTCGACGCTCTCGACCGCGGCCACCGGCGAGGCGCTCGAGGACGCGAGCGCCACGAAGCCGGGAGGCGGCTCGAACACCGTGTCGCGATGGGACATCCAGCACGTCTGCTCGGCGGGCAGGCCCGCGAGCAGGCGGCCGTGGTCGCGCACGTTGAGGTCCGAGCGCCCGAACTCGCCCACCTCGGCCTGCTCGACGCGCCCGCCGAGCGCGTGGACGAGCAGCTGCATCCCGTAGCAGATGCCGAGCACCGGAACGCCGAGCTCGAGCAGCCGCCGATCGAGCGCCGGAGCGCCCGGCGCGTAGACCGAGGCCGGACCGCCCGAGAGGATGATCCCGCGCGGATGGCGCCCGACGATCTCCTCGATCGGGACGTGATGGGGCAGCAGCTCGGAGAAGACCCCGCAGTCGCGCACACGGCGCGCGATCAGCTGCGAGTACTGACCGCCGTAGTCGAGCACGACGATCTCCTCGACGCGCTGGGTGGCGCCTGGCGGCGTCCTCCCTCGCTCACGGTCGAGAAGGGCCGCCGAGGCCGAGGAGTCGCTCTGGTGCTCGAGGCCGCTGCGACCGTCAGTCATTGACGAGGACGGCCGCCTTGCCGATCGAGCCCATGCCGACCTGCTGATCGCGCTGCAGCTGCTTGCCCTCGGTCTGCAGGGCGGGAGCGACCATCAGCTCGGCGCGGTTGAACTCGGCCAGGTCCTTGTACCCGCAGGTGGCCATCGACGTGCGCAGGCCGCCGAACAGGTTGAACGTGCCGTCGTTCTCGCGCGCCGGCCCGACGAGGATCTCCTCGAGCGTGCCGTTCTGGGTCGTCGCCACGCGGGCCCCGCGCGGCAGCGACGGATGGAAGGTCGCCATCCCCCAGTGGTAGCCGCGACCGGGCGCTTCGTAGGCCCGCGCGAGCGGCGAGCCGATCATCACGGCGTCGGCGCCGCAGGCGACCGCCTTCGACACGTCGCCGCCGTTGCGCATGCCGCCGTCGGCGATCACGTGGCAGTACTCGCCCGTCTCGAGCATGTGCGTCGAGCGGGCGGCCGCGACGTCGGCGATCGCCGTCGCCTGCGGAACGCCGATGCCGAGCACGCCGCGCGTCGTACACGCGGCGCCCGGACCGACGCCGACGAGCACGCCCGCCGCACCGGTGCGCATGAGGTGCAGCCCGGTGTGGTAGGAGGCGCAGCCGCCGACGACGACGGGCACGTCGAGCGAGGGGACGAACTCCTTGAGGTTGAGCGGCTCGCTCACCGTCGAGACGTGCTCGCCCGAGACGACCGTGCCCTGGATCACGAGCACGTCGAGGCCGGCCTCGAGCGCGAGGTCGTAGTACTTGAGCACCCGCTGGGGCGTCAGCGACGCCGCGACGACGACCTTCTGAGCCTTGATCTCCTGGATGCGCTGGACGATGAGCTCCGGCTTGATCGGCTCGCGGTAGATGTCCTGCATCTCGCGCGTGGCGATCTCCTTCGGCAGCGTGGCGATCCGCTCGAGCTGCTCGTCGGCGTCCTCGTAGCGCGTGAAGATGCCCTCGAGGTTGAGCACGGCGAGTCCGCCGAGCTGACCGATGATGCCGGCCGTCGTCGGCGACACGACGCCGTCCATGGCCGAGGCGAGCAGCGGGAGCTCGAACTGATACGGACCGAGCTTCCAGGAGATGTCGATGTCGTCGGGGTCCCGCGTGCGGCGGGACGGCACGATCGCGATGTCATCGAATCCGTATGCGCGGCGGGCCTTCTTTCCGCGCCCGATCTCTACTTCCATCTGGGGATCCTTGCACTCGAGGCGGACGAAAAGACCCCGCCCAAGGCGGGGCCGGAAGAGCCTGTGAAGGCGCCGAGCAGCGCTGTGTGACACGTGGCGGACAACCGGGTTCGAGCATAGCAACGGGAGCCGTCGCCGGCTCGTGACCGAGCCCGCTCTGACCGTGGGAAACCACGGATCCGGGGACCGCCGCGGCGCGCTCCGGACCGGGTCCGGCGGGCGAGGCGCGGTTCGGTGCTAGCCGACCTCGGCCGGCAGCTGGACGTCGCGCACGGTGACGTCCGGGAGCAGGCGCTCGACCTCGCGCGGATCGACGAGCCCGGCGCCGAGGCGGCTCGTCGACTCGGCGCCGCACGCGACCCCGAAGCGCAGCCAGTCCTCGGGCGTGCCGCCGCCGTAGCGCGCGGCCACGTAGCCGGCGAGGAACGCGTCGCCCGAGCCGATCGCGGCAACGGGCTCGCGCGGCTCGATGTACGCCCGGCACATGCGCCAGCCACCGTCGGCGTTGACCTGGGCCAGGCAGCCGTCGGTGAGCGTCATGATCGCCTCGCGCGCGCCGAGCTGGGCCATCTCGCGCACCGCGATCGAGCGATCCTCGTCGTCGTTGAACTCGTGGCCGACGAGCTCCTCGGCCTCGAGCACGTTCGGCGAGACGACATCGGGCTCGGCCCGGACCGCGTGGCGCAGCGGGTCGCCGTCGGTGTCGATGACCGTCGTGACATCGAGCTTCTGCAGGTCGCGGATGAGCGTCGCGTACAGATCGGCATCGACCCCGCGCGGGAGCGAGCCGGCGAGGACGATGATCGCGGCGCCGCGGGCGAGGTAGAGCAGCTTGTCGCGGAACAGCTCGACCTCCTTGGGGGAGACCGACGGTCCGCGCTCGTTGATCTCGGTCTGCTCGCCGTTCGTGGGGTCGAGCACCGAGGTGTTCGTCCGCGACTCCTCCCGGATGCGGACGAAGTCGTTGAGGATCGACTCCTCGGTGAGCTGCTCGACGATGTGGGTGCCGGTGGCGCCGCCGGCGAACCCGGTGGCGATGACCGGCTGCCCGAGGCACTTGAGCGTCCGCGCGATGTTGACGCCCTTGCCGCCCGCCATCGTGCGCTGCTCGACGGTGCGGTGGCGGCGGCCGAGGCGGAAGTTCGGCACCGAGAGCGACTTGTCGATCGCCGCGTTGAGCGTGACGGTGATGATCATCGGATCCCTACGGCTCGCCTGCGGGTCGGTTGCGTTGCCTCTCTCGCGGGCGCATCGAGCGCCGGCGCAACATCACCAGCACCAGGCTACAGAGAACGAGCACGACGAGCAGGACAACCGTCGAGGCCCGGGTGAAGTACAGACGCAGCCGATGACCGAGCGTTCCGCTCGCCACGGGCGCGGTGACGAGCGCCTCCGGCGGCCGTGCCCCGGCGCTCGCGGGCGCCGCAACCGGCGGGCGGGCGCGGTCGCGCGACGACGCGGCGAGCGCCCGCGACGGGCCGACCAGCCCGAGCCCGAGCACCAGGCCGAGGAACAGCAGCGTCAGAGCGCGCGCAGGGCGAGCCACGCGCTGATGCTACGCCAGCGCCCAGGCCGCGGCGCGCAGGCGCTCGGCCTCGCGCCGCGCCGCGCTCGCCGGATCGGCGCCGTCGCGCGCCGGCGCCGCGGCGATGCTGCGCGACGCGGTGATGAGCGCCCCGGCCCGGCCGATCGCGAACGCCGGAGCAAGGTCCTCGACGCGTCCGCCCTGGGCGCCGACGCCGGGCAGCAACAAGGGCGCGTGGGGCATCAGCTCGCGCAGGCGCAGCAGATGCTCGGGCGCGGTCGCCCCGACGACGGCGCCGACGTCGGCGAGACCGCGGTCGCCGACACCGTCGGATCCGAGCTCGCCGACGAGTCGCGCGAGCCGGTCGGCGACGGTCCCGCCGTCCGCGAGCGGGAGGTCCTCGACGTCGGCCGCGCCCGGGTTGGACGTGCGGACGAGCACCAGCACGCCGGCGCCCTGCGCGCGGGCCACCTCCACGAACGGCTCGACGGCGTCGGTGCCCATCAGCGGGTTGACCGTGGCGAGGTCGGCCCCGAGCCCCTCGAGCGCGCCGAACGGCGTCTCGGCGCCCCCGAACAGCGCCTGCGCGTACGCCTTCGCCGTCACCGCGATGTCGCCGCGCTTGCCATCGGCGATGACGAGCAGGCCCGCCGCGCGCGCGTGGGCGACGGTTTCGTGCAGCACCCGCCACCCCGGGGGCCCGAGCCGCTCGAAGCACGCGAGCTGGGGCTTGACGCCGACGCAGGCCGGGGCCACGGCGTCGACCAGCGCGCGACAGTGGCGGAGCACCGCGTCCGCCGCGCGCTCGGCTTCGGGCGCGTCCGGGGGCACGCCTTCCGTCGCCTGCGGCCACAGCGCGGCGGGGTCGGGGTCGAGGCCGACGATCAGCTGCGACTCGCGCGCATCGACGAGCGCGGCGAGCCGATCGCCGAGCGACGCGGGTGCGGGCGCCGGCGGGCGGGTGGCGGCCACGCTCACGCGCCCGCCGCGGTCAGCGGCCCTTCACCGCGCTCTTCAGGCCACTCCCGGCGCTGAAGCGCGGCACACGTGACGCGTCGATCTGGATCCGCTCCCCGGTCCGCGGGTTGACGCCCTCGCGGGCGCCCCGCTCGCCGACGTGGAACTTGCCAAACCCGGCGATCGACACCTCGCTGCCCCGTCGCAGCGCGTCCTCGACGGTCGCAAGCACAGCGTCCACCGCGCGGGAGGCGTCGTTCTTCGTCAGCTGGGCCCGGTCCGCGACCTGATCGACCAGTTCAGACTTCGTCACTTCTTCCTCCTTCGTTGCAGACGGCAGGCGACGCGCCCATGCGCGCTGGCGGCGAAGCTAACACCGCCCGCGGACGGCCGCGATCGCCAGGCGCACGTCCAATTCAACCAGGGCGCGGGGGGTGAACCCGCCGGTCAGGGCGACGAGCACCGCACCGGCGTCGCGCGCGACGACCGGCGCGGGCGCCCCGGTCGCCGCGGGCGCGATCGGTGCCTCGCCCGCGAAGGCGACGAGGCCGGGGTCCCCGGCCAGGAGCCGCCCCCCCTTGTCCAGAAGTGCGCACCGCACGACGGACGGGCTCAGCTCGCGCAGGTAATCGAGCGCGAGCTCGGGGCTCAGGGCGGGCGACATCTCCAGGCGCCACAATACGGCGATGCCGCTCTCCCGGGTCGCCTGGCTCACCACCGTCGGCGTGGCGCTCGTCACGGCGCTGCTGCTGCTCCTCGAGGGCTACAGCGGCTACGCGGGTGTCAGCCTCGCCGTCGGCGCCTCGGCGGCGATCAACCTCTTCTAGGGCCGATCAGGCCGCGGGCGTCGCGGTCGCGAGCGCCGCGAGCAGCGCACGCGCTGCGCGGCCGCGGTGGCTGATCGCGTCCTTCTCGGCCGGCGAGAGCTCGGCCATCGTGCGGCCGTCCGGCCGGTCGTCGGGCAGGAAGGCCGGGTCGTAGCCGAACCCCCCGTCCCCGCGCGGCTGCTCGGCCAGGCGACCGGTGCAGCGTCCTTCGAACACGCGCTCGGAGCCGTCGCCCGGGTCGACGAGCGCGATCACGCACACGTACGCGAGCGCGCTCCGGGCGGGCGCCTCGCGCAGCAGCTTGGCCAGGTTCTCCTCGTCGGTGGCGCCCGGGCCGGCGTAGCGCGCCGAGTAGATCCCCGGCGCGCCGCCGAGCGCGGCCGCCTCGATGCCCGAGTCGTCGGCGATCGCCGGCATCGACATGCCCGCCGCCGCGACCCGCGCCTTCACGAGCGCGTTCTCGGCGAACGTCGTCCCGGTCTCGGGAGGCAGGGTCACGCGCTCGTCGAGCGCGACGATCTCGTGCGGCGCGAGCAGCGCCGCGAACTCGCGTCGCTTGTGCGGATTGTTGGTGGCGAGGACGAGCCGCATCGGGCGATCACGCCGCGACTGCGGCCTCGATCGCGGCCTGCTGGACCGTGCGCAGGTGCTCGATCCCGCCGCCGGCGAGCGCGAGCAGCTCGTCGAGGTGGGCCCGCGAGAGCGGCGTGCGCTCGGCGGTGGCCTGCACCTCGATGAGGCCGCCCTCGCCGGTCATGACGACGTTCGCATCCACCTCGGCGCCCGAGTCCTCCTTGTAATCGAGGTCGAGCGCCGGCCGGCCGTCGACGATCCCGCACGACACCGCGGCCACCGATCCGGTGAGCGGCGAGCGCTCGAGCTTGCCGTCGGCGCGCAGCCGCTCGCAGGCGAGCGCGAGCGCGACGTACGCCCCGGTGATCGATGCGCAGCGCGTGCCGCCGTCGGCCTGCAGGACGTCGCAGTCGAGGTAGATCGTGCGCTCGCCGAGCGCGGCGAAGTCGATCACGCCGCGGATCGAGCGCCCGATGAGCCGCTGGATCTCCACCGTGCGCCCGTCGGGGCGTCCGCGCGAGACGTCGCGCTGCTTGCGATCGCCGGTCGAGGCCGGGAGCATGCCGTACTCGGCGGTCACCCATCCGCGCCCCTGACCGGCCATCCAGCGCGGGACGCTCTCCTGGGCCGAGGCGGTGCAGATGACGCGCGTCTCGCCGACCGAGATGAGCGCCGAGCCGGTCGCCGGGCGCACGAAGCCGGGCTCGATCGTCGTCGGGCGCAGCTCGTCGGGGGCCCGGCCGTCGTGGCGCGCGCTCACCGCACCGCCCCCGAGCCGAGCGCGACGGTCGCAACCGCGGGCAGCTCGACGTGGTCGACCTCGCCGAGGGGCATCTGCAGGAAGCGGCTGCCGAGCGCCTCGAACGCGGGCACGTCGCCGGTGCACAGGAAGCGGTAACGGCCCTCGGCCTCGCTCTCGCTCGCCAGCCCGCGAGCCGCGAGCGCCCGCTGGACGGTGCGCGCGACCGACTCGCCGGAGCCGACGAGGGTCACCTCGGGTCCGAGCATGCGCTGGAGCATCGGGGCGACGAGCGGATAGTGCGTGCAGCCGAGGATGACGGTGTCGACCCGGGCCTCGCGCAGCGGCCGGCAGTAGCCCCGCACCGTGTCCATCACCTGCGCGTCGAAGGGAAACCCGCTCTGGATGAGCGGGGCGAGATCGGGACAGGCGACGGGGACGAGATCGATCCACTCGCCCGTCGAGGCGACCGCCGCGCCGTAGGCGCCGCTCTCCACGGCGGCCGGCGTCGCGAGCAGGCCGATGCGCCCGTTGCGCGTCCGCTGCACCGCGAGGTGCGCGGCGGCGTCGACGACCCCGACCACGGCGACGCCGCTGCCCGCGAGATGCTCGCGCAGCACCGGCAGCGCCGCGGCCGAGGCGGCGTTGCACGCCGCGACGAGCAGCTTGGCCCCGCGCCGGAGCAGCAGGTCGGCGATCGCCACGGCGAAGCCGGCGATCTCCTCCCCATCGCGCTCGCCGTAGGGAAAGCGCGCCGTGTCACCGAGGTACACGTAGTCCTCGTGCGGGAGGCGCACGAGCAGCTCGTGCAGCACGGTCAGCCCGCCCACCCCGGAGTCGAAGACGCCGATCGGGCGAGCCGGATCGATCGTCGTCGGGCTCGGCATGGCGATGATGATGGCAAAGGCCGCGGGCGCAGCCTGCCGCCGCCCGCCGCGTGCCCCATCCGGGGCGCGGGCGGGCACTCCCGGCGTCGCGCGCCGTCCGGCGCGATACTCGCGAGCGGCAATGCGAGCGCTCGTCGTCTCCAACCTCCTGCCGGACGCCGCCGCCCCGGGGCGCGGCGTGTTCGTGCGCGACCAGGTGGCGGCCCTGCGCGAGCTCGGCGGCGTCGACGTGACGCACTACGAGTTCGCCCCGGGGCCGCGGGCCCTGGTCGGCGCCGCGGCGGCGCTGCGTCGCCGCTACGGGCGTAGGCGCTTCGACGTCGTGCACGCCCACTTCGGCCTGAGCGCCTGGCCCGCTCTCGCGGTGCCGGCGCGGGCGCGCCTGCTGACCGTGCACGGAACCGACGTGCGCCATCCGCGCACGCGACGCCTGACGGCGGCGGTGACCCCGCGCATGACGCTCGTCGCCGCCGCGTCGTCCTCGCTGCTCGCCGAGCTGCCCGCGCCGGCGCCCGGTGCGCGTCGGGCCGTGCTGCCCTGCGGTGTCGATCTGGACCGCTTCCGCCCGCGCCCGCGCGCGGAGGCGCGGGCGGCGCTCGGTCTCGATCCGACCGCGCGGTACCTCCTTTTCCCAGCTGACCCGAGTCGGGCGGGCAAGCGGCACGATCTCGCCCTCGACGTCGCCGCCGACACGCCGTTGCTGACCCTCGGGGCCGTCGAGCCCGACGCGGTGCCGCTGTGGATCAATGCCGCCAACGCGGTGCTCGTGCCCTCCGAGGCCGAGGGCTTCGGGCTCGCGGTGCTGGAGGCGCTCGCCTGCGACGTGCCGGTGCTCGCCACCGACGTGGGCATCCATGCGCTTGCCCTGCGCGACGTGCCCGGGACGCTCTGTGGGCCGTACGACCGCGAGCGATGGCGGGCGGCGCTCGCGCCGCACCTCGCCGCGCCGGACCCGCGGGTGCAGGGCCGCGCCCGGGCCGAGTTGTTCTCCTCCCGGCGCATGGCCGAGCGCGTGCTCACCGCGTGGCGCGCGTTGCTCGCGACGGGCTGAGCCCGCGCGGCACCCCGCGTCTTACGCGTGTGGCGCGGTTAACATGGGCTCACCGATGCCACGGATTCCACGTTTCGGACGGTCCGACGCCGATCCGACCCAGCCGCCGCAGACGACCGATCCGGCCGCTGCGCCGGATCTCGACGACAGCTCGCCCACCGCCGTGATGGCGGCCGTTCCGGGGCTCGCGCCCGCCGATGCGCCCGCGTCCGATTCCCCGGCCGGACCCGAGCAGCCGTCGCCTCCGGCCGGAGCGGAACCGCCCGCGCAGGGGTCGCTCGGCTTCGCCGAACGCGCGCGGGCGCGCCGGCGACTGCGCTTCCTGCGCCGGGCCCGCGAGCTCGGCTACCGCGACCTCGGCGGCCTCGTGTTCGACCTGCACCGCTTCGGCCGCGAGCGCGACGACCTGATCGCCGCGAAGGTGCACACGCTCGCGGTGATGGACCAGGAGCTGCGCGCGCTCGAGACGCTCCTCGGCGAGCATCGCGCGGTCACCGTGCTGCACGAGCCCGGCATCGTGGCCTGTCCGCGCTGCGCGGCGATCCACGGCACCGAGACGAACTACTGCCCCAACTGCGGCCTGCCCACCGGCGGGCGCGCCGACATGCCGATGGCCGTCCCGGGCGCGGTCGCGGCACCGGAGCCGCCGACCGCCGGCGCACCGCCGGCCGCGACGGCCGCACCCGTGGCGGCCGCGCCGCCGCCGAGCGCCGCGCCCGCGCCCCTCGAGGAGCCGTCGGCCCCGACGGCGACCTCGCCCGGCGAGGCGACGACCGAGAGCGTTCCGCCCGCGGTGCCCGCCCCGGACGAGCCCGCCGGCCCGGCCGGTGAGGAGTTCGAGGCCGGGGAGATCGCCGCCGACGCGCCCGGACGGTCGGTGTGGCGCGCGCCGAGCCCCGTGCCCGGCTCGGGCCCGGCGTCGAGCGACGATCAGCCGCTGTCGCGATGACGCCGGCGGTCACGCCGCCCGGCACGTCACCGCCCCCCACCGCTCCGGCCCCGGCGGCGCCGGCGAGCGAGCGCTGCCCACTGTGCGGTGCCGATCTCGCGCCCGACCAGGACTGGTGCCTGCAGTGCGGGGCGGCGGCCCGCACGCGGCTCGCCCCCCCACCGCGCTGGCGCACGCCGCTGTTCGTCGCCCTCGCGGTGATCGTGCTCTCATTCGGTGTGCTCGTCGCCGCGCTCGTGAAGCTCTCCGGCGGGACCGGCGCCACCACGATCACCCTCCCGGCGGTCACGCGCACCGTCGGGGTGACCGGCGCCGTGGCCCCGCCGGCCGGGACGACCGGCGCACCGGCGGCCACGGGCCCGACGGCGACGGCAGCGCCCGCCACCGGCGCGGGCGGAGCGACGATCACGCAGCCGGCGGTGCCTCCACCGGCGGCGGCCACCGGCGGGGCGACGGGGCCGACGCGGTAGGTGGGACTCGCGGTCCGGCGGGCGGCCGGGCCGGGGCGGCCGGGGCCGACGGGCTCGGCGGGACGCCGGCCCGCTCGGACCGCCGCATTCACGAAGCGTGCAGACCGCGCATTCACGAAGCGTGCAGACCGTGAAACCGCACGTTCGGACCGCGAAACCGCACTTAGGAATTGTGCCCGCGGCGCGGGCATGCGCGGGCGGTTGAAATGGGTGAGACTCGTGGGGTCGTCTGTTGACGCCGCCGACCTATGGTGCTTGTGAGCCCGTACTTAGGATGGTGCTGGGGTCTGCCCGGTATGCCGGACTGTTGCCGTAGAGCACGCCCATCAGACTCGTTGTTCTTTTCAGGCCCCGCGGGCGACGCCCTGTTTTTGTCGGCGCGGAGGTTCTCATGAAGACGATCGTGGCGCGCGCGGGCGCGCTTGATGTGCATAAGGCGCAGGTCACGGCGTGCGTGCGGGTTGAAGGGCGCGGCCGCGAACGCGCTCAACAGGTCGCGGAGTTCTCCACGACGGTGCGGGGGCTGCTCGCGTTGCGCGATTGGCTGAAGGCGCATCGGGTCAGCCAGGTCGCGATGGAGGCGACCGGCGTGTATTGGAAGCCGGTGTGGGCGATCTTGGAGGAGGATTTTGATTGCCTGCTGGTCAACGCTCGCCACGTCAAGCAGGTCCCGGGCCGCAAGACCGATGTGTCCGATGCGGCGTGGCTGTGCCAGCTGTTGGAGTCCGGGCTGCTGGCGCGCAGCTTCATCCCGCCGAAGCCGATCCGCGCGTTGCGCAACCTGACGCGGTATCGCAAGACGCAGATCGCTGAGCGCCAGCGCGAGGCCAACCGGCTGCACAAGCTGATCGAGGACACCGGGATCAAACTCGATTGCGTCGCCAGCGACATACTCGGCGTCTCCGGTCGCGCGATGCTCGACGCGCTGGTCAAGGGAACGACCGATCCCGAGATCCTGGCCGAGCTGGCCAAGGGACGATTGCGCGCGAAGATCCCCGCGCTCAAAGAGGCGCTGGAAGGGCGCTTTGAGCCGGACCGGGTTTGACGGAGGCTGGGTTATGGGGTTTTCGTAGTGGTGATCAGGACGGTGTTGGGGTTGGGCTCGTCGGCGTGTAGCGCAGCGAGGCCGTAGGCCGAGCGCAGCGTAACGCCGACGGCGCGCCGGCCGAGAGCCCCCCGCGGCCCCCCGATCGGCGTGCTCGGCGATGGGCGAGCCGATCTGGGGCGATCTGAGGCTCTCAAGGCGAGTGGCGCTTGTGATCGGATGGGTGAAATCGCGGCCCGGTGGGCCGTTTCGAACTCCACGGGCGGAACGTCGCCGAGGCTCTCGTGCAGGCGGTCGTGGTTAAACCAGCCGATGTACTGCACGGTCGCGAGTTCCAGCTGGCTGCGTGATGACCACACGCGGTCGGCGATCAGCTCGGTCTTGTAGCTGTCGACGAAGCTCTCGGCCATCGCGTTGTCGTAGGCATCGCCCACGCTGCCGACCGACGCGAGCACGCCGTTGTCATCCAGGGTCTGGGTGTAGTCGATCGAGGTGTATTGACTGCCGCGGTCTGAGTGGTGCACCAGCGCGACGTCCGCGCCCGGGACCCTGAGACCGAGCGCCATGCGCAGCGCGTCCAGCACCAGCGTGGTCCGCATGTTCGCCGCCAGCTGCCAGCCGATCACCATGCGGCTGTACGCGTCCAGCACGAACGCCAGGAACACCAGGCCCTCCCAGCAACGCAGGTAGGTCAGATCGGCCACCCACAGCCGATCCGGCGCCGGGGCGGAGAAGTCGCGCTGCACGAGGTCAGCGCGCCGCTGCGCCTTCGGATCGGGGCGCGTGGTGCGCCACGGGCGCCCGCGACGCTTGGCGCCCTGGATGCCCTCGGCTCGCATCAGCCGCTGTACGGTGCACCGCGCAGCCGGCTCGCCGGCGCGCCGCAGCGCCTTCCACATCCGCCGATACCCATAGGCGTAGTAGTTGGCCGCGTGCGTCTGGAGGATCCGCGCCAGCAGCCGCTCATCCTCGATGCTCCGCGCCGAGCGCTCCCCCGAGCGACGGTGGTAATACGCGGACGCCGACACGCCCAGAGCCCGGCAGATCGGCTCGACCCCGAAGCAGCCGCGATGCTCCTCGATGTAGCGGCTCACGACGGTCGGTCTGGGTCGAGCTCCTTCGCGAAAAACACTGACGCCGACTTGAGGATCTCATTCGCGCGGCGCAGCTCGAAGTTCTCGCGGCGCAGCCGCTTGATCTCCTCACGCTCGCCACTGCTCAACAACTCCGGGCGCTGACCGCCATCGGCCTCGGCCTGGCGCACCGCGCGGCGCAACGTCTCCGCGCTCATGCCCAGATCGCGAGCGACCGCCGCGATCGGCCGCTCGCTCTCAAGCGCAAGACGAACGCCTCGCGCGATCAGCTCATCAGGAAACTTCTTCGGTCGTGACATGGCTCGAGAGGCTCCACTCTCCCCAGGACAGAATCCCAGGAATAAAGCCTCCGTCGAACCCGGCCTGGCTCACTTTGACCCCCAGCACGCGCTGATCGTCGGCGCGATGCTCGCCCACCTGGATTTCCTTGACGAGCAGATAGATCTACTCTCCGACGCGATCGAGGAGCAACTGGCCCCTTTCGCGCTGGCCGCTGAGCTGCTCTGCTCGATCCCCGGCGTTCAGCGGCGCACGGCCCAAGTCATCGTCGCGGAGATCGGGACCGACATGACCCGCTTCCCCTCCGAGCGTCACCTCGCGTCCTGGGCCGGGCAGTGCCCCGGTAACGACCGCTCGGCCGGCAAACGCCGCTCGGGCAAGACCCGCGATGGCTCGAAGTGGCTGGACACCGCGCTCACCGAAGCCGCGATGGCCGCCGCCCGCACCAAGAACACCTACCTCGCCGCACAATACGCACGCCTACGGCCACGCCGCGGTCACGGCCGCGCGCTCGGCGCCGTCAAACACTCCATCCTGACCAGCGCCTGGCACATGCTCAGCACAGGAGAGCTCTACAAAGACCTCGGCCCCGACCACTTCACCCGCCGCGACCCCGAACGAGCCACCCGACGCCTCATCAAACAGCTCGAACGCCTCGGACACCACGTCACCCTCCAACCAGCCCCCGCCTGACCAAACCTTCATTTCCCATCAGGTTGAATAGTTCTACCTAATTGCAGTTTCGAGCCTGTGACACTCCGCGGGCGAACGCTCCGACACGCACTCCGCGGGCGAACGCTCCGACACGCCCGTCGCGCCCGGGCAACGTGGACGGCGAAACCGCACTCGTGCATACCCGATTCTTTCCGTCGCCCGCGGCCTCTGTCGTCCGCGGCCTCGGCGGGACCATCTCGGCGCCCTAACCCGGGAGCTGTCCGCCTACCACTGCTCACGGCTCGCGAGATGGCCAACCCGTCCTGGGTGAGTTCAGATCGCTCGCGGAAGTGATCGGGTATGCACTACCGCACTTATCGTCGCATGACGATCACAAGTGCGGTTTCGCGGTACGGAACGCCCGCAGCGCCCCGACACCGACCGCGGCACCGCCGGCCGCCGGCCGCCACCGACCGGTCAGGGCCCTCAGCCCAGATCCCAGCGCTCGGACAGCCGCGCCCGCGCAGCCTCCGCGCGCGGGTGCACCGGCAGCTCCGGCGGAGATGGCGCCTGCGGGGCGGCGAGCACGCCGAGCACCGTGACCGTGCTGCTCGCGAGCGCGTCGAGCTCGTAGCCGCCCTCGAGCACGACGCCGACCGGCGCGCCGACGTCGGCGCCCGCGCGGCGCATCGCGGCGGCCATCGCCGCGTACCCGGCGTCGGTCACGCGACAGTCGGCGAGCGGATCGCCGGAATGGGCGTCGAAGCCGGCCGAGATGAGGACGAGCTCGGGTGCATAGGCACGCGTGAGCGGCGCGACGACGTGCTCGACGAGCGAGACCCAGCACTCGTCTCCGGAGCCGGGCGGGACGGGGAGGTTGACGGTGTAGCCCTTGCCCGGGCCCGATCCGGTGTCGGTGGCCGAGCCGGTGCCCGGGTACAGCGGGGACTGGTGGATCGAGACGTACATGACCTCCGCGGTCGTGTGGAAGATGTCGTTCGTGCCGTTGCCGTGATGCACGTCCCAGTCGAGGATGAGCACCCGCTCGCGCCCGTGCGCGGCGAGCGCGTGGGCGGCCGCGACGGCGACGTTGTTGAACAGGCAGAAGCCCATCGACTGGTTGCGCTCGGCGTGGTGACCCGGGGGGCGGTGCCCGCTGAAGCCGGTTGGGGCGTCGCCGGTGAGCAGCCGGTCGACGAGCTCGCACGCGCCGCCGGCGGCGTGCAGCGCGGCGGTCCAGGAGCCCTCGCTGACGACGGTGTCGGCGTCGATGATGGCTCCTCCCGCGGCGCTCGCGTCGCGGATCTCCTCGACGAGGCGCGCGCCGTGCACGGCGGTGATGAGCTCGATGGCGGCGGGCCGCGAAGCCACCCGCTCGTAGCCGAGCCAGTCGCGTGCGGCCATCGCCTGCTCGATCGCCGTGATCCGCGCGGCGGTCTCGGGATGCAGACCGGTGTCGTGCTGCAGGGAGGACGGATGGCTGAGGTAGACCGGCGGGCCCATCCGGATACCGTACCCGCGCATGGGAGCACCGGCGGGCCCGCGCGCCACCGACCTCGATGAGCCGCCCATCCGCGCGGACATCGCGGTCGTCGGCGCGGGTGGCGCCGGTCTCTACGCGGCGCTCACCGCGGCGCGCGAGGGCGCCCGCGTGGCGCTCGTGTCGGCCACGCCGCTCGCCCAGACCGCGAGCTACTGGGCCCAGGGCGGCCTGGCCGCCGCGCTCGCGGCCGACGACAGCCCCGAGCAGCACCTCGCCGACACGCTCCGCGCCGGGCGCGCGGCGGTCCGTCGCTCGGCCGCGCAGGTGCTCGTCGCCGAGGCGCCCGACCGCGTGCGCGACCTGCAGGCGCTCGGCGTGCGCTTCGACGCCGACCGGCTCGGACGGCTCTCGCTCGGTCTCGAGGGCGGGCACTCCGTGCGCCGGGTCGCCCACGCCGGCGGCAGCGCGACGGGCCGGCGCGTCGTGCGCCAGCTCTCGGCGATCGCCGTCCAGGAGCCGGGGATCACGGTCATCGAGGGCACGCGGGCCCGCACGCTGTGGCTCACCGACGGGGTCTGCCGGGGACTCCTGTGCGACGACGGGCGCCTCATCAGCGCGCGCGCCGTGATCCTCTGCACCGGCGGGGCCGCCGCGCTGTGGGCCCGGACGACCAACCCGCCCGGCTCGCTCGGCTCGGGCCTGATGCTCGCGCATGCCGCCGGCGCCACGCTCGCCGACCTCGAGTTCGCCCAGTTCCATCCGACGGCGGTGATCGACGTCCCCGGCCGCGAGGGCTTCCTCATCACCGAGGCGATACGCGGCGAGGGCGCGACGCTCCACGACGCGGCGGGCGAGCGCTTCGTCGACGAGCTCGCTCCCCGCGACGAGGTCGCCCGTGCGATCTGGGTGAAGCTGGCCGAGACGGGGGCGCGATCGGTCGGCCTCGACATGCGCGCGATCGACGAGGCGAGCTTCCCGAACGTCTTCTCGGCGCTGCGTGACGCCGGCGTCGACGCGACCCGGGAGCTCGTGCCCGTCGCCCCGGCCGCGCATTACATGATGGGCGGGATCGTCACCGACCTCAACGGGCGGACGGCGGTGCGGGGCCTGTACGCCGTCGGCGAGAGCGCGTGCACCGGACTGCACGGCGCCAACCGGCTCGCCTCCAACTCGTTGAGCGAGTGCTTCGTGTTCGGCTGGCGCGCGGCGCACCGCGCGCTCGCCGACCCCCCTCCGCCGCCGGGCGGCGCGACCGAGCTCGCCGCGCTCGCCGCCGAGCCGCCGCTCCCGGCGCCCGGACCCGAGACGCGCACCGCGCTGTGGCAGCACGCCGGCCTCAAGCGCAGCGCCGAGGGACTCGGTGCGCTCCTCGACGATCCGTACCCGCTCGCGCGCCTCATCGCGGCGTCGGCGCTCGCCCGGGAGGAGACGCGCGGCGCGCACATGCGCGTCGATCACCCCGAGCGCGACCCCGCGCTCGACCATCGGCACGCCGTGCTCGCCGCCGACGGCGAGCTGCGCTGGGAGCACTGGCGCTGAGGCGGCGCGTGGCCGCGGCTCCGCGGGCGAGCGCCGCTGCTCCGGCATCCGTGTACGCCGACTGACGCTCGGATCGCAAAGGCGTGTAACCGAGGCGGCAGGCGGGTAAGGAACGTGGCACGACACGGAAGTGAGGGGAGGGGTTTGCCCATGTACCAGTTCAGTCGCGCCATATACCGAGAGCTCGCGCCGTACATCGCCCCGCGACGGGTCGGGAGCGACGTCGACGACCATCTCGCCGTGCTGCACGCGTGCGAATCGGCCATCTCCCGACTCGCACAGGACAAGTACACCTTCGCACGGCCCGCGCAGACGCTGTTCGGCGACATCCGAACGTACTTCCCGATGACCGAGCAACAGCGGGTGCTGCTCATCTCGTCGCAGTACCTCGAGTACGCGCGGCGGTTCCTGGCCGAGCATCCGTTCGCCTACCACGACGCCAGCGGCGAGCCCCTGCGGTGCCGGGCGACGACGCGCAAGGGGACGCCTTGCCGGCGGACGCCGCTGCCCCGCAACGGCTACTGCCCCTCGCATCAGCACCTGGCCGAGACCGAGCACGGAGAGCAACTCGTGGCCGCCTGAGCCGCCAGCCGGCCGCGCCGACCCGCGACCCCGCGGCGAGGCCGGCGGCGTACCGGTGGGCGCGACCGACCCGCCTGGGCGCGTGTCGCGCCCACCACCGTGCCCGGTGACGCCGGCCGGGACACGCACGTCGCCGGGTGACGCACTAGCGTGCTGGAGCGATGTTGCTCGGAGTCGACGTCGGCGGCACCTTCACCGACGCCGTGCTCGTGACGCCGCGCGAGATCGTCACGGCGAAGGTGCCCACCAACCCAGGAGACCAGGCGTGCTCGGTCCTGGCGGCGAGCGAGGCGGTGCTCGCCCGAGCCGGCGCGAGCGCCGCCGAGGTCACGCGCTTCGTCCACGGGATGACGGTCACCACGAACGCGCTGCTGGAGGGCGTCGGGGCGCGCACGGTGCTCGTCGCCACCGAGGGCTTCGAGGACCTCGTCGAGCTCGGCCGCCAGGCGCGGCCGAGCCTGTACCGCCTCTGCGAGGCCGCTCCGGCACCGCTCGTGCCGCGCGAGCGCCGCGTCGGCGCACCGGAGCGCTCGGGCCCGGCGGGACCGATCCTGGCCCTGCGCCCCGAGGCGGCCGACGACGTCGTCGCCGCGGTCGCCGCGCACGCGCCCGAGGCGGTCGCCGTCGTGCTGCTGCACTCCTACGCGCATCCCGAGCACGAGCGGATCCTCGGACGCCGGCTGGCCGAGCGCCTGCCCGGGGTACACGTGTCGCTCAGCCACGAGGTCGTCGGCACGTTCCGCGAGTTCGAGCGCGCGGCCACGACCGAGGTCGACGCCGCCCTCTCGCCGCTGCTGCGTGGATACCTGGGCGAGCTCGAGCGCCGGGCTCGCGAGGCCGGGCTGCCGGCCGTGGAGGTGATGCAGTCCTCGGGCGGAGCCACGAGCGCCGAGCGGGCGGCCGGTCACGCCGCCCTGACCGTGCTCTCGGGCCCGGCCGGCGGCGTCGGTGGCGCGCTGCTGACGGCCGCCGACGGGGGTGAGCCCGACGTGCTCTGCTTCGACATGGGCGGCACGTCGTGCGACGTGTGCATGATCGCGGACGGCGCCGTGCGCGAGACGGCGACCCGGCGCATCGGCGGCCGGCCGCTCGCGCTGCCGATGCTCGACATCCACACGGTCGGCGCCGGGGGCGGATCGATCGCCTGGCGCGACGCCGGCGGCGCGCTGCGCGTCGGCCCCCAGTCGGCGGGGGCCGATCCCGGGCCGGCCTGCTACGGGCGCGGCGGCGAGCGCCCGACCGTGACCGACGCGAACGTGCTGCTCGGCTACCTGCCGGCCGACGGCGCGCTGGCCGGCAGGGTGACCCTGGACGCGGACGCCGCGCGGAGCGCCGTCGAGGGCCTCGCGCGCGAGCTCGGCCTTGACACGCTTGCCTGCGCCGCCGGCATCGTGGCCGTCGCGAATGCGGAGATGCTGGGCGCGCTGCGGGTGGTGACCGTGCAGCGGGGGATCGATCCGCGCGGCTTCACGCTGCTGGCGTTCGGGGGCGCCGGACCGCTGCACGCGACTGCGCTCGCCGCGCAGCTCGGCATCCGGCGGATCCAGTGCCCGCGCGCCTCCGGGGTGCTCTCGGCACTCGGGCTCGCGGCGGCGGCGCCCCGCTCGGACGCGGCCCGCACCGTCCTGTGGCGCGGCGCGGCGCTCGCGGGGACCGAGCTGCGCGAGCTCGTCGACGCGCTGACGCGCGAGGCGGCCGCCGGCCTGCCAACCGAGCCGGCGCGCGTGCGCGTGGGCTATGAGTTGCGCTACGCCGGGCAGTCGTTCGAGCTGCCGGTCGAGGTGGCGGACGACCCCGGCCCGGGTGCACTTCAGACCGCCTTCGCCGCCGCTCATCACGAGCGCTACGGCTACGAGGACGCCACCGCCGAGGTCGAGCTCGTCACCGTGCGCGTGTCCGTGTGGGGGCCCGCGCCGGCGCTGGCGCTTGGGGGCTCGTCGGCGACGGCGACGCGGCCGACGCCCCACCGCGCCGTGTTCGACGGGGTCCACCGCGACACGCTCCTGTGGCGCGGCGAGCTCGCCCCCGGCACGCGGCTGCCCGGTCCGGCGGTCTGCGCGCTGCCGGAGTCGACGCTCGTCATCGCGCCCGGGTGGTCGGGGGAGGTCGACGCGCGCGGGAACGTGGGGCTGGAGGTGACGCAGTGAGCACGCTCGACCCGATCGAGCTGCAGGTGACGACCGGCGCGCTGCACGCCGCCTGCGAGGAGATGGGCGCCGTGCTCATCCGCTCCGCGCACTCGGCCAACATCAAGGAGCGCCGGGACGCCTCGACGGCGCTGTTCGACGCCGGCGGCGAGATGGTGATGCAGGCCGAGCACATCCCGGTGCATCTCGGCGCGATGCCCTCGGCGGTGGCGGCGGTCCGCGACCGCGACCATGCGCCCGGGCGATCGTGGGTCCTCAACGATCCCTTTGCCGGGGGCACCCACCTCCCCGACATCACGGTGATCACGCCGGTGTTCGAGGCCGGCGCGGGCGGCGAGCTGCTCGGGTTCGCCGCGAGCCGGGCGCATCACGCCGACGTCGGCGGCCCCGTGCCGGGGTCGATGCCGGCCGACAGCCACACGCTCGCCGACGAGGGGGTCGTGATCTCGCCCCGCGTGCTCGACGAGCGGGCGATCGCGGAGATCACGGCGGCGATGCGCCAGCCGGACGAGCGTCGGGCCGATCTGCGCGCGCAGCTGGCCGCCAACCGGGTCGGCGGGCTGCGCCTGGCCGAGCTCGGCGCCCGACTCGGCGGCGACCGCCTGCGCGAGGCGATCGCCGAGGTCCTCGACTACGCCGAACGGCGCACGCGCGCCTGCCTGCAGGCGCTACCCGACGGGGAGCGCCGCGCGCAGGACGTGCTCGAGGCGACCGACGGCGACCTCCCGCTGCGGCTCGTCGCGCGCGTGCGCGCCGACGAGCTCGAGCTCGACTTCTCCGGGAGCGCCCCCGAGCACGACGGCAACCTCAACTGCCCGCTCGCGGTGACGCTCTCGTCGTGTTATTTCGCGCTGCGGGTCCTCACCGATCCGGACATCCCGCCGAGCTCCGGTGCGTATCGGCCGCTGCGGGTGCACGCCCCGCCCGGGTGCCTGCTCAACGCGCGACCCGGGGCCGCCGTCGTGGCCGGCAACGTCGAGACGTCCTCGCGCGTCGCCGACCTCGTCCTCGCCGCCTTCGGGCGCGCGCTCGGGCAGGGCACGATGAACAACCTCACGCTCGGCAACGATCGCTTCTCCTACTACGAGACGCTCGGCGGCGGCCAGGGCGCCTGCCCGGACGCGGACGGGCCGAGTGCCGTGCACGTCGCCATGTCGAACACGCTCAACACGCCGATCGAGGCGCTCGAGCGGGACTTCCCGGTGCGCGTGCGGACGTACGCGGTCCGGCGCGGCTCGGGCGGGCTCGGACGCCACCGTGGCGGCGACGGAGTCATCCGCGAGATCGAGGCGCTCGAGCCGATGCAGTACTCGCTCATCACCGAGCGCCGCCGCCACGCGCCGCCCGGCGCGCAGGGCGGCGCAGCCGGCGCGCCCGGGCGCAACCTGCTCATCGCCGCCGGCGGGGATCCCCGCGAGCTGCCGGGCAAACAGACCGGTACGCTGCGCGACGGTGAGCGGCTCCGCATCGAGACCCCCGGAGGAGGCGGCGATGGTCAACCCTGAGCGGGTCGGCTTCCTCGGCCTCGGGATCATGGGCTCGCGGATGGCGGCCAACCTCGCGCGCGCCGGCTTCCCGCTCACCGTGTGGACGCATACCCCGGGCAAGGCGGAAAGCTGGGCCCACGAGCACGGCGCCGCCCTCGGCGACTCCCCGGCCGCCGTCGCTCGCGACAGCGACATCGTCATCAGCATGGTCGTCGACGGCCCGCAGGTCGAGTCGGTCCTACTCGGGCCGGGCGGCGTCGCCGAGGCGGCGAGCAGCGGACTGCTGTGCGTCGACATGTCGACGATCTCGCCCCGCGACACGCGGCGGATCGGCGCCGCGCTGGGCGAGCGCGGGGTTGCGCTCGTCGACGCCCCGGTGACCGGCTCCTCACCGCGCGCCGAGGACGGGACCCTCACGATCATGGCCGGCGGCGCCGAGGCCGACGTCGCGCGGGTCCGCCCGCTGCTCGAGACGATGGGCTCGCTCGTCGTCCACGTCGGGGACCTCGGCCAGGGCGAGACGGTCAAGCTCCTCAACAACGCGCTCGCGGCCGCCAACGCGAGCGCGCTCGCCGAGGCGCTGGTGCTCGCCGGCGCCGCGGGCGTCGACGTCGACGCCCTCCTGGCCGTCGCCGGCGCCGGCTCCGGCGGCTCGACGATGCTCGCGCTGAAGGCCGATCCGATGCGCCGCCACGACTTCACGACGCTGTTCAAGACCGAGCACATGCTCAAGGACGTCCGCCTGTGCCTGGAGGTCGGCGAGGCGCTCGGGATCCCGTTCCCCGCCGCCGCACACGCCCGCGATATGCTTGCCGAGACGGTCGCGCGGGGCCTGGGAGAGGCCGACTTCGCCGCCATCATCGAGGCCGCCGAAGCGCGCGGCGATGGGGGGCGACCCGCGCCGCAAGCTGACGCCTAGACGCCTGCCGAGGTGCGGAAAACCGCTGAATTTTGCAGGCGATTTGGGATTTTCATCGGGTTTACGTATCCTTCTCGACGTTCCCGATGCGTTGTCCGCTGGCGTGGACAGCGCCCAGGGAGCGTTCTGTGTAGGCCCCTCCCCGCCGTTCCTCTCCTATGCCAATTGCTTTCAAAGAATGGGCGGTCACCGTCCGTGCGCTCGCCGAGGGCGAGCAGCTGGTCACCCTGCGCAAGGGTGGCATCCGTGAGACCGACAAGCACTTCCAGGTCGAGCACGACCGTTTCTTCCTGTACCCGACGTTCGATCACCAGCGCAACGACCTCGTCCGCGAATCCCACCAGCCAGAGCTGCGCCGCGCCCTCGAGGAGGGCGTCTGGCCCGAGGGCGAGCCGCACCCGCGTGCGATCATGGCGAACGGCGGCATCGAGCAGCCCGAGCGCGTCCGTATCCGGGCCTGGGCCGAGGTGGCCGCGCACTTCACGATCACCGACCCGCGCGCCGTCGACGCGTTGTCGCCGTTCTACGTGTGGACGCCCGACTACGCGGAGAAGCGCCTGGCCTGGAAGCGCCGCCACCCGCTGCACGTGCTCCTGCTGCGCACGTACCGAATCCCGCGTCCGGTGACGGTGAAGGTGCGTGAGGAGTATCTCGGCTGCCGCTCGTGGCTCGAGCTCCAGCGCGATCTTCCCTTCGAGGGGACGCCGGTCCTCTCAGACGACGAGTTCGAGCGTGCCGCCGAAGCGATCGAGGCGATCACGCGCGAGGCCGGCCAGCCCGTCCTCGCCTGAGCCTCCCGCTCACCGCGTCGCACGCCGGTACCGGCGGCCGTTGAGCGCGACGCTCGCGTGTCCGGCGCCCGACGTCCGATGAGCTGGGTGGAGACGGCCTCCCCATCCTTCACGGCGCGCCACGAGGACCGCGACGGGGACGACGCCGTGTCGGTCCTCGAGCTGCTCGAGGGCACCCGCGAGCGCCTCGCCGACGCGTTCGCGGCGCTGCCGGGCGAGGTGGCCGTCGTGCTGCACTCGTCGGTGGCGCAGGTGGCCCTGGCGCAGCCGCCGCTGCCGGTCGTGTGGCTGCTCACCGCGCCGGCGGGCCGGCGCTACCTCGCCGGCTGGATCTCCGCCCGCGAGGTGCACGTGCTCGCGCCGAGGCTGCTCGCCGAGCGCGCCTCGAGCGTTCGCGGCTCGCGCGAGATGCTCATGCTCACGCCGGCGGCGCTGTACGCCCAGCTCGTCGTGGCCGCCAACAACCCGCGCCTCCCGCCGCCGTTCACGCCGCGGCGCTTCGCCTCTTACGTGCGCTGGGCCTGGCTCGTGGCCGGTGCCGGGCAGTACTTCTCCGGCCAGACGGTGTACGCGCGGCCGGCGATCGCCCGGCGCCTGCGCGAGGGCCGTTCGCCGCGCTTCCCGCCGGGTGTGGCCGACGCCTGGCTGCTCGGCGGCAGCGTGTTCGACCTGCTGGCCGGCGAGCGCGGGGACGCGGCGGCCGTCGAGCTCGCGGAGTCCCTGCCGTCCGGAGGCGCGCGCGAGGCCCTGCGCCACGCGTTTGCCGGCCGCCCACTGACGGAGACCGAGGCGGTCTGGCGGGCCCACCTCGCTCGCATCGCCGAGCCCTGACACCGATGGCGTGCGTCTCCTCGGCGGGCGTCGATCGTTGTCGGCTTCCGGGCTTCCCGTTCGTCTCTAAGCTCGACCACACACCGGGTCGACGTGACCCACGACGTCAGGAGCTGACCATGGCCGACTCTTCCACCCAGGGAATCCAGACCGTGCTCGTTCCCGTGTCCGACCTGGCGACGGCCAAGCCGGTGTATGCGGCCCTGCTCGGCGTACAGCCGGCGAGCGACTCGTCGTACTACGTGGGCTTCGAGGCCGCGGGCCAGCAGATCGGTCTGCTGCCGGGCGGTGGACCGCAGGGCATGACCGCGCCGGTGCCCTACTGGCACGTACCGGACATCGAGGCGAAGCTGGCTGAGGTGACCGCTGCCGGTGCCACCGTGAACGAGCCCGCGCGCGACGTCGGTGGCGGCCGTCGGGTGGCCACCATCACCGACCTGGATGGCAACGTCCTCGGCCTGCTTCAGGACCGATGAGCGCGGCCACGAGGACGGACACGCGGTCGCCTGCGCCGCACGTCGCCGACAGCCACGATCTGATCCGCGTGCACGGCGCGCGCGTGAACAACCTCAAGGACGTCAGCGTGCAGATCCCGAAGCGCCGGCTGACGGTGTTCACCGGCGTGTCCGGCTCGGGCAAGAGCTCGCTCGTGTTCGGCACGATCGCCGCAGACTCGCAGCGGCTGATCAACGAGACCTACAGCGCGTTCGTACAGGGCTTCATGCCGACGCTGGCGCGGCCCGAGGTCGACCTGCTGGAGGGGCTGACCACGGCGATCATCGTCGACCAGGAGCGGATGGGCGCCAACCCCCGCTCCACGGTCGGCACCGTCACGGACGCCAACGCGATGCTGCGGATCGTCTTCAGCCGGCTCGGACAGCCGTACATCGGCTCGCCCAAGGCATTCTCCTACAACGTGCCGTCGGTCACCGCGTCCGGCGCGATCACCGTCGAGCGTGGTTCCCGGAAGACCGTGCGCAAGACATTCAGCGTCACCGGCGGCATGTGCCCGCGTTGCGAGGGCATGGGCAGCGTGACCGACCTCGACCTGGCCGAGCTCTTCGACGACAGCAAGTCCCTCTCCGAGGGCGCGATCACCGTCCCCGGCTACACCGGAGGCGGATGGAACTCTCGGCTGTACAGCGCGTCGGGCTTCTTCGACCCGGACAAGCCGATACGCGACTTCACCGAGACCGAGTTGCACGACTTCCTCCACCGCGAGCCGACCCGAATGAAGATCGCGGGCATCAACATGACCTACGAGGGGCTGATCCCACGGATCCAGAAGTCGATGCTCTCCAAGGACCGGGAGGCGATGCAGCCGCACATCCGGGCCTTCGTGGACCGGGCCGTCACCTTCACCACCTGTCCCGACTGTGACGGGACCCGGCTCAACGACGGCGCCCGTTCCTCGAAGATCAAGGGCCTGAACATCGCCGACGCCTGCGCCATGCAGATCAGCGACCTCGCCGAATGGGTTCGAGGCCTCGACGAGCCATCGGTGGCGCCGTTGCTGGAAGGGTTGCAACAGACCCTCGATTCGTTCGCGGAGCTCGGGCTGGGCTACCTCTCGCTCGACCGACCGACGGGCACGCTGTCCGGCGGCGAGGCCCAGCGCATCAAGATGATCCGCCACCTCAGCTCCTCGCTCACCGACGTCACCTACGTCTTCGACGAGCCGACCACGGGCCTACACCCACACGACATCCAGCGGATGAACGACCTGCTGCTGCGGCTGCGGGACAAGGGCAACACGGTCCTGGTCGTGGAGCACAAGCCGGAGACGATCGCGATCGCCGACCACGCCGTCGACCTCGGCCCCGGCGCCGGCGCCGCGGGCGGCACCATCTGCTTCGAGGGCACCGTCGAGGGGCTGCGGGCCGGCGGCACCCTCACCGGCCACCATCTCGACGACCGGGCCGCGCTCAAGGAGACGGTGCGGGGGCCCACCGGCACCCTGGAGATCCGCGGCGCCACGACGCACAACCTGCGGGACGTCGACGTCGACATCCCGCTCGGGGTCCTCGTCGTCATCACCGGCGTCGCCGGCTCCGGTAAGAGCTCGCTCGTGCACGGGTCGATCCCCGCCGGCGCGGGTGTGGTGTCGATCGACCAGGGCGCGATCCGCGGCTCGCGGCGGAGCAACCCGGCCACGTACACCGGGCTGCTCGACCCGATCCGCAAGGCGTTCGCGAAGGCCAACGGCGTCAAGCCGGCGTTGTTCAGCGCCAACTCCGAGGGAGCGTGCCCCAACTGCAACGGCACGGGCGTCATCTACACCGACCTGGCGATGATGGCCGGCGTCGCCACGCCCTGCGAGGAGTGCGAGGGGAAGCGCTTCCAGGCCTCGGTGCTCGACCACCACCTCGGCGGCCGCGACATCAGCGAGGTGCTCGCGATGTCGGTGACCGAGGCCGCGGGGTTCCTCGGCGCCGGCGAGGCGCGCACGCCGCCGGCGCAGGCGATCCTCGACCGGCTAGCCGACGTCGGGCTCGGCTACCTGAGCCTCGGCCAGCCGCTCCCGACGCTGTCCGGCGGCGAGCGGCAGCGCCTGCGGCTGGCCACCCAGCTGGGGAAACCCTCGCACCCACCCGGCGTCTACATCCTCGACGAGCCGACCACGGGCCTTCACCTCGCCGACGTCGAGCAGCTGCTCGGCGTGCTCGACCGGCTCGTCGACTCCGGCAAGTCGGTGATCGTGATCGCGCACCACCAGGCGGTCATGGCACACGCCGACTGGATCATCGACCTCGGCCCCGGCGCCGGCCACGACGGCGGCCGGGTCGTCTTCGAGGGCCCGCCCGCCGACCTCGTCGCCGGGCGGGCGGGAATCCGATCCCTCACCGGCGAGCACCTGGCGGCCTACGTCGGCGCCTGAGCGAGGCCCGCGCGGAGGCCGCGAGATCAGGTCAGGACGGCGCTCGCGACCCACGCGAGCCCGGCCACCACCGCGAACGCGCCGACGACGCCGGCGAACAGCCGCCACGGCGGATCGATGCCGTTGCCCGGCTCGTCGGCGCTGATGATCTCGCTCTGCAGGAGCACCTGGCGAGCGGCGGCGACGCCGGCCGCGGGCACGAGCACGTCGCGCGGGCCGGCGGCCAGGAAGTCCGGCACGTCGAAGCCGCGGGCCCGGCGCACGAGGCTCGGCACGCCCTCCTCGAGCAACAGCCCCTGGATGAACTCGGCCTCGGCCTGGTTGCGCGCCCACGCGACCTTGATCGGCTCACCCTCGGCGTACTGCGGCTTGACCTTGCGCGCGCGCTCCTGGCGCTCGGTCAGCTCCGCGTCGATCCCGAGCGTCCCGCTGTAGACGAGCGGCATCCGACAGCTCGGGCAGAAGCGATCCGCGAGTGGGTGTGTCGTCGCGCAGCGCGGACAGACAAGCGGCTCGGTCGCCTTCACAGCCCTCACCCCACCTGGAGCGCGACCTCCCGCACCTGCTCGTCGACGATCCGGAACGCGCGCACATCGGGCTGCTCGCCGGCCACACCGACGATGACGTACAGCGACTCCGGATAGAAGGCGAGATTGATGTCCGTCTGGGACGGATACGGCGCGCTGCGGGTGTGGGAGTGGTAGATGGCGCCGAGATCGAGGCCGTCGTCCTCGATCTCGGTCTGGATGCGCAACTGCTCGAGGCCGTCGATCTCATAGCGCAGCGCGCTCGCGGCCGCGTTCGTGGCCCGGTGGACGCGCACGGCTCGGCCGTCGCGCGAGGCGATCATGCCGCAGCACTCATTCGGCGCCTCCTCGAGCGCGTGGTCGACGATCTCCTGCCACAGGGACGGCGCGATGATCATGCGTGCGAGGCTAGCGGACGCCGGACGCGGCGCGCCCACGCGAGCGGCGCGCTCACCACCAGACGGTGGAGTCCAGGTTCTCGATCTCGTCGACCGGCAACGTGTAGATGCCGCTCGACAGGTACTTCCAGCCGTCGTCGGCGACGATGAAGACGACGTTGCCCTCGTCGAGCTCGCCGGCGATGCGCACGGCGACGCGCGCGATCGCGCCGGTCGACACGCCCGCGAAGATGCCCTCCTCGTCGAGCAGCTTGCGTGTCCAGATGATGGCGTCGCGGTTGGTGACGAAGATCTTGCGGTCGAGCAGCGACAGGTCGATGATCGGCGGGATGAAGCCGTCGTCGAGCGAGCGCAGGCCCTGCACCGGCTCGCCCTGCATCGGCTCGGCGGCCACGACCCGCACGGCGTCGCCGAACGTCTCCTTCAACCGCCGCCCGTTGCCCATCAGCGTGCCGCCGGTCCCGAGGCCGGCCACGAACGCGGCGACGTCGTCGAGCTCCTCGAGGATCTCCAGCGCCGTCCCGTTGTAATGGGCCAGCGGGTTCGCCTCGTTGCCGTACTGGTAGGGCATGTAGTAGCTCGAGTCGCCCGCGGCCATCTCCAGCGCGAGCTCGACGGCCCCGTTGGAGCCCCTGGAGCCCTCCGAGTACACGATCTCCGCTCCGTACATCCGCAGCAGCTGGGTGCGCTCCGGCGTGACGTTGTCGGGCATCACGACCTTCAGCGGATAGCCCTTGCGCCGGCAGATCATCGCCAGCGAGATGCCGGTGTTGCCCGACGTCGGCTCGAGGATCGTCTGGCCGGGGGCGATGAGCCCCTTCAGCTCGGCGTCCTCGATGAGCGCCCGCGCCACGCGATCCTTCACCGACCCGGTCGGGTTGCGTGACTCGAGCTTGGCCCACAGGCGCACGCCCGGCTTGGGCGACAGCCGCTTCAGCTCGATCAGCGGCGTGTTGCCGATCGACTGGACGAGGTCGCCGTACCGGCCCCCGCAGGGTTTGTTCTCCAGGCGCGCGGAAGCCATGGGCGTACCTGGAGCATAGCGACGGTTCGGTTGCCCGAACAACCGCTTCGCGTGACGGCCGGCGCCAGCGGCTAACATGCCCGCCGACAAGGTGACGCCAACGTCAGGATTCTCGCATGGCACTTCCCAGCGGCGGTGACTTCGACTACGACTGGTTGGTGATCGGCTCCGGCTTCGGCGGAAGCGCGTCGGCGTTGCGGCTGACCGAGAAGGGCTACCGCGTCGGGGTGCTCGAGTGCGGTCGCCGCTTCGCCGACCACGAGCTCCCGCGCTCGACCTGGGACGTGCGCCGCTACTTCTGGGCCCCGCGGCTCGGGATGCGCGGCATCTTCCGCGTGAGCGCCTTCAAGGACCTCACCGTCGTGAGCGGCAGCGGCGTCGGCGGCGGCAGCCTCGGCTACGCCAACACGCTGTACGTGCCCCCGCGGCGCTTCTTCGACGATCCGCAGTGGGCGGCGCTCGACGAGGACTGGCAGGCGACGCTTGCCCCGCACTACGCCGAGGCCGAGCGGATGCTCGGCGTCACCTCCTACGACGAAGACGACCCGGCCGATCAGCTGCTGCGCGAGCTCGGCGAGGAGCTCGGCGTCGGCGACAGCTACTCCAAGACGCGCGTGGGCGTCTTCCTCGGGCCGGCCGGCGTGACCGTGCCCGACCCGTACTTCGGCGGCGACGGTCCGGCCCGAACCGGTTGCATGCGCTGCGGGCGCTGCATGGTGGGGTGCCCACACGGCGCGAAGAACACCCTGGTCAAGAACTATCTGTGGTTCGCGCAACAGCGGGGCGCCGCGGTGATCGCCGAGCGCGAGGCGGTCGACATCCGCCCGCTCGGCGCCGAGGACGGCAGCGACGGCTACCGGGTCGTCACCGAACGCCCCGGCGCCTGGCTGCGCAAGCGCCGGCGCGAGTTCACCGCGCGCGGCGTCGTCGTGGCCGCCGGCGCGCTCGGCACGAACCGGCTGCTGCAACGCTCCCGGCTCAGCGGCTCGCTGCCCCGCCTCTCCAGGCGCCTCGGCGAGCTCGTGCGCACGAACAGCGAGGCGATCCTCGCCGTGACGGTGCCCCGCGACTACCCCGACGACCTGACCCGGCGCGTGGCGATCACCTCGAGCATCTACCCCGACGCCGACACGCACATCGAGACGTGCGTGTACGGGCACGCCGGCGGGGCGATCAAGTCCATGTACACGATGCTCATCGGCCAGGGCACGCGCACGACGCGCCCGCTGAAGCTGCTCGCGGCGATCGCGCGCCATCCGCTGCGCTTTGCGATGCTGCTGGACCCGCGCGGGTGGTCGCGCCGCACGATCATCCTGCTCGTCATGCAGACGCTCGACAACGCGATCGCGCTGCGCCCCATCCGCATGCCCGGCGGGGGCGTGCGCCTGCAGACCGAGCAGGACCCAGAGCGCCCGATCGCGGCGTTCATCCCGGCGGCCAACCAGGCCGCCGAGTGGTTCGCCCGGCGCACCGGCGGCATCCCCCAGAGCTCGACCGGCGAGGCGCTGTTCAACGTCGCCTCGACCGCCCACATCCTCGGCGGCGCCGTGATCGCCGCCGACCCCGAGCACGGCGTCGTCGACGCGCGCCAGCGCGTGTTCGGGTACGAGAACCTGCTCGTGTGCGACGGCGCGGCCGTGCCGGCCAACCCCGGCGTCAACCCGAGCCTGTCGATCACCGCCCTCGCCGAGCACGCGATGTCGCACGTCCCGCCCGCGGGCGCCGGGGGCGCTCCCCTGTCCCCGGCCGGCGCCGCCGCGGCGGCGTAGCCGCGCCCCGGGACCCGCGCCTGCGGGTAGCGTGCCTGGCGTGATCCCGACCGAGATCGTGCCGGGCCTGTGGCGCTGGACCGCCGAGCAACCCGACTGGCGGGGCGAGACGCTCTGGGGACCGGCAGTCGCCTGCACGCTTTACGACCTCGGTGAGACGGTCGCGCTGATCGACCCCCTGGTCCCCGTCGGCGACAAGCGCAGCGGCTTCCTCGACTGGCTCGACGAGCTCGTTGACGGGCGGCCGGTCACGATCCTCACGACCATCCGTTGGCACCGGCGAGACCGCGAGGCGCTGGCCGAGCGCTACCGGGACAACACGACGCGGGCCTGGAACGCGGTGCCGGAGGGCATCGAGCCGCGGCCCCTGCGCGGTGCCGGCGAGACGATGTTCTGGCTCCCCGCGGTGGCCGCGCTGGTCGCCGGCGACCGCTTGCTCGGGACTACCGACGGTGGCCTGCAACTGTGCCCGGAATCCTGGCTCGACAGCGTCCGGGTCGATCGCGCCGGTCTGGCCGAGCTGCTGGCCCCGCTGATCGAGCTCCCGATCGAGCGGGTGCTCGTATCCCACGGCGAGCCGGTGCTCCATGACGGCCGCGCGGCGCTCGCGCAGGCGCTGCACCGACCGTTCACGCCCTGACGGCCGCGGCCGCGTCGCCGCGCCTCAGACGGCGAGCTGGGGCGTCGGCTCACCGCGCTCGAGCCGCCGTCGCTCGGTGGCGGCGACCATCTCGAATGAGCGCGTGTTCCCGCCCCGCCGCACCCGCGCCGGGACGATCGGCCGGGCGACGCGCAGCAGCGCGACGGTGGCTTCGAAGGCCGCCGCCTGACGGGACGTCCAGGACAGCCCGTACAGCTCGCGCACACGCGGCGGCAGGGAGCCGAGCATCACCAGATCGTGCACGCGCTTGTTCGGCTGCGCGTGCCAGGGCATCGGGATCTCGAACGCCGTCGCGTACCCGATCGATCGCGCCTCCTCGGTCAGGTGCATCTGCGAGGAGGCGAGCCGCCGCTCGAAGTAGCCGCGGAAGCCGTCGTAGCTGGCCGGCACCGATCCGGGCGGCAATCCGAAGAGCTCGCCGAAGCGCACGTAGTCCTGCCACAGCCGCTCGCGCTCGTCCGAGCGCAGGCGGCGCACGAACAGCTCATAGAAGCACTCGGCGGAGTCGATCATCACCGCGATCGTCCACAGCATCAGGTCCGGATCGGTGGCCGAGTACGGCGTGCCCGCCTCGAACGGACCGGCCGGCTCGGGCAGTACGCCGTTGACCCGATCGTGCATGCGCGCGACCGCGCCGAACACGCGGTCGGCCTGCGCGCGGGTCCCGAGGAAGACCGTCTCGAACATCTTGCCGGTCCGGGCGAGGCGCCTGAACGGCATCTCGGCCGCGCTCGTGTGCAGGCTCGTGCCGACGAAATTGAGCGGGCTGAGCGCACCGATCGCGAGCGCGCGCTGCCCGTACAGCAGCCCGACGGCGCGTTCGCAGTGCACCTGCCGCAGGACGGACTCGCCCCGCGGGAAGTAGCCGTCGTCGGGAGGGCTCGATCGCGCCGTCACCGCCGCAGACTAACCGACACTAGTGTCGGTTGTCAACGCCGGCGGTGTTGCTCAGGCCGTGCCACAGCACCCCCATCGCGATCGCCGTCAGCTGCTCACGGGAGACGTCGGGGCGGTCCAGCCACCAGCGCGCCACTCCGACGAGCCCGGAGACGATCAGCTCGACGGCGGCCGCCGCCGGGTCGGCGTCGGGATCCAGGCCGGCCCGCCGCAGGTCGGCGCCGAGCAGCTCGCGCAGTGCCGCGTTCACGCGAGCGGAGTTCTCGCGCTGGGCCTCGAGCACCTCGGCGTCGCCCGGCACGGGCGCGAGCAGGACCCGGGCCGCGAAGGGGCGCTCGTGCACGGCGAGCAGGAACCCGTCGATCGTCTCGCGCATCCGCTGCTCCGGCGGACCCGAGCCGGCGATGCCCCGCGCGACATCGCCGAGCAGCGCGTCCGCCTGCTCGCCGAGGAGCGCGATGAAGAGCTCGCGCTTGGACGCGAAGTGGTCGTACATGACCGTCCGCGAGACGCCCGCCGCAGCGGCGATCTCGCCGAGCGAGGTGGCGTCGTAGCCGCGCGTGGCGAACGCCTGGACGGCGGCGTCGGTGATCCGCGCCCGCCGCGCGGGGGCGCGCAGCCGCCGACGAGGCCCGCTCAGCGCCCGCCGGCCATCGCCGGCAGGATCACGAGCGTGTCGTTCTCGCCGACCGCCGTGTCGAGGCCATCGAGCACCCGGACGTCCTCGTCGTTGAGGTAGACGTTCACGTAGCGGTTGAGCTCGCCGTCGGCCTGGAAGAGCTGGCCCTCGGTCGCGGGATGCGCCGAGGCGAGCTCGCGCAAGACCGCACCGACGCTCTCGCCGCCGGCGTCGACCTCCCGCTCACCGCCGACGGACGCGCGCAGGACGGGGGGAATCTTGATGATCGCCATTGAAGTGAGAGCCCTCGGTTCGCGGGTGGACGTGCTTGCTCGGCGGAGCAGGCTACCCGGCGGCGGCGCAGAACGCCTCGTAGTCGGGGAACACGCCCATCTCCTCGTCGGAGATCGCATCCGGCGGGCGCGAGCAGATCGGGCAGTCCGGGTCGCGCCGCACCTTCACCTCGGTGAGCGTGGCCGCGAGCGCGTCGTACAGGAGCAGGCGCCCGATCGCCGGGTCGCCGATCCCGAGGATCAGCTTGACCACCTCGGTGGCCTGGAGCAGACCCATCGTCCCGGGCAGGACGCCGAGCACGCCGTTCGCGCCGCAGGACGGAGCCAGCTCGGCCGGCGGTGGCTGCGGGAACAGGCAGCGATAGCACGGGCCGTCGTAGGGCTTGAACACCGACAGCTGCCCGTCGAAGCCGAGGATCGAGGCGGACACGACGGGGATCTGCAGGCGCACCGACGCGTCGTTGAGCAGATAGCGCGTCGGGAAGTTGTCGACGCCGTCGACGACGATGTCGTAGCCCTCGAGGATCTCCATGATGTTCTCGGCGCCGATGCGCGTCTTGTACTTGACGACCTCCACATCGGGGTTGAGCGCATGGATCGACTCCTCGGCCGAGTCGACCTTCGGGATCCCGATGCGCGCGTTCGTGTGGATGACCTGGCGCTGGAGGTTGGACAGGTCGACCTCGTCGTCGTCGACGATCCCGAGCGTGCCGACGCCGGCGGCGGCCAGGTACAGGGCCGTCGGCGAGCCGAGCCCGCCCGCCCCGAGGAGCAGCACCCGCGCGTCGAGCAGCTTCTGCTGGCCCTCGGCGCCGATCTCGGGCATCAGCAGGTGGCGCGAGTAGCGGTCTCGTTGCTCGGCGGTGAGCGTGCGCGGGACGTCGACCGCGTAGCCGCGGTCCTTCCAGAGCGTGATCCCACCCGTCATCGACTGCACGTGCTCGTAGCCGAGATCGTCGCGCAGCGTGCGCGCCGCATACGCCGACCGGTTGCCGCCGGCGCAGTAGACGACGATCGGCGTCTCGCGATCGCGCACGACGCCCTCGATGCGCTGCTCGAGGTACCCGCGCGGGACGTGACGGGCGCCGGGCAGATGCCCCGTCGCGAACTCGTCCGTCTCGCGCACGTCGATGAGCACCGGTCCGACGGTGCCGTTTCCGTTGCCGTTGCCGTGCCCGAGCAGCTCGTGCACATCGGAGGGATCGATCTCGTCGATCTGGCTCTTGACTTGGCGGAGCAGCTCCGCGCCTGACGGGCTCATCAGGAAACTCCTAAACCTTGGTCGGGATTTGGTGCGACTTCAGAAAGTATAGCGAGGAGGGTCGCCCCGTCGTTCCCTCAGGCCGGGGCGTTGACCGGAACCGGGGCCTTGACCACCGTGACGCCCTGCAGCCGCACGCGCCAGCGCAGCTGCGAGCTGCCGCGCAGCCGGTAACCGTCCGCGCTGACGGCGCTGAGGGCGTGCCCGAGCACCAGCGTCGTGGTGCGACCAAGCAGGCTGGACAGGCGTACTCCGCCCGCGGCCAGGCCCACGAACGGGGCGCCGAAGTCAGACAGCTCGGGCCCGGGACATCGGGTGCGGAACGGGTCGGACTCGCCGCTCGCGCCGGTACTGAACTCGGCCCGCCCGTGGGTGACGGCGACGAGCACCTGCAAGCCGGCGATCGGCGCCGCGTCGGTGCACGTCGGCGAGCCCTCGCCGCGCACGGCCGTGGCCTGCACGACGCCGCCGGCGCCGAGCTGACCGGCGCCGATGCCCACCGCAGCGCCGGCGGCGGCGCGGAGCAGCCGCGCCCGCGGGCTCCCGGTCCCGGCCGGCAACCGCACCAGCAGCTCCAGCACGCCGGTCCCGCGCGGCGCCACCGACAGCGTCTCGGTCAGGCCGCAGGCATCGAGCACCGCGCACGCCGCCGGATTGACCGGACCGGCGATGTCCGCCGTCACGGAGCCGCTGACCGGCTCGATGGCCAGCTTCGCCTCCGCGTAGGCCGGTTGATTACGCGGCGCGGGCGCGGCGGCGGCGTTCGACGGCACTCGTGGCTTCGTCGCGGCGCGGCCGGTCACGACCGTGAGCGTCGAGGACACGGTGCCGCGCAGACCCGGCCCGCTGAACGCGCGCACCCCGGAAAGGTCGACGGCGGTCCCGGGCCGTTGGAGCGCGGCAGCCGGCAGCGTGGCCGACGGGAGGGCGGAGGCGATGTCGGCGGCCAGCGGCCCGGCGCAACGCGAGCCGGTCAGCCCCGCGGCGGGGAGCGCCCCGGACCCGCCGATGCGAAGCCGCCGCCCGGGCAGCGCGCTGATGCTCAGCACGGGCGGGTTGGCGCTGTCGTCCACGCACTCGTGCGCCGTGCCGTCAGGCGCGATTCTCGTCACCTCGGTGGTGACGCCCGCGTTCGACGCCAGGGCACTGAACGCCGCCAGGTCGCCCTCGGTCGCCGTGCGTCCGCGGGCTCGATAGGTGATCAGCGTGATGTCCGCCTGCCCGGCCGGCGTCCAGATGGCCTGACCGCTGACGCCGCACAGGTCAAGCCGCGCACAGTTGCCCGCCGGATCCCCGTGGAACGCCACCACGAGCGAACCGCACAGGTTGGCCGGGATGTCGGTGCTCGACAGCACCCGAGGCACGACTCCGTTGATGCCGGTCGAGAAGAGGTCAAGGAAACCGGCGATCGACGATGGCGGAGGCGGGGCGCAGGCCGTCGTGGGGACGCCACCACCCGACTGCGCCGTGGCCGGCGCCGCGCCGATCAGCCACGAAGCGGCCAGGGCCGCGGCAGCGCAGGCCACACGCGATCGCCGGCTCATTGCGTCACCTCACGGTGCACGACGACCCGCACGGGGCCACGCGGCACCAGCGTGACCGTCAACGGTCCCCGCTCACTGAGGCCGTAGGCGCCATCCAGGCGCGACGCGATGCTCGTGAACGTGAGGACGACGGGCCCGCCCGCGAGCAGCGCAGCGACGGGCACCGACGCGCTGGCGAACAGCCCGGGCGAGCCGCCGCCGTCGTCGAACGATTCGGGGAGCAGGTCGTTCTCGCTCGGGCCCGGGCAGCGGGTGCGCAGGAGGTCATCGCCACCGCCGATCGGGCCGCCCGGAGGAACGATGATCGCCTCGGTCGCTCCCGTTCCGGTACCGCCTCCGCCGGCCGGCCCACTGTTTCCCTCGAACGAGAAGGGATACCCGGCGCTGTCGCGGCACGTGGCGGCTCCCGGTCGATCGGCGACCTCGGTCACGGTGGCGCTCACGTCGCTGCCGGCGAAGAGCTGCACCGGCAGCGCACCCGCTGCGAGCAGTCGCAGCGCGGCCTCGGCGCTCGACCCGGCCGAGGCTGGAAGGGAAGGGCGGGCAGCGAGCTCGACCGTGCCGGTCAGCGCCGACAGCGTGCTCGCTCCGGTGACGCCACAGGCGTCGAGCGGCGTGCACAACGGGGGTGGCGCGCCGGCGAAGGCGGCCTGCAGGCCGCCCGTGCTCGAGCCGATCGTGAACGCCCGCGTGACGTCGGCGACCTCGATCACCCGGTGGCCGCGCGCCACGGGCGGCGCCGGCACCGGAATCGAGGTGGTGCCCGTGGAACGGCGGATGTGCAGGCGCAGCGTGGAGAGCAGTGTGCCGCTGAACGGCCCGGCGGCGAACGTGCGGTCGGCCGTCAGCGGCACGGTCAATCCGCGCGCCAATCGCGCATTCGAGACGAATCGCGTGGGTATCAGCCCGGCCAGGTCGCCCGGGAGCGGCCCGGCGCAGCGGCCGGCGCCCAGCAGGCCGGGCTGCGAGAACGACCGGAACGCGGGCGGCGGGGCGTCCGAGATCCGCAGGCCGCCGCGCACGGGAATCAACGCGAAGCCACCGCCGCCGTCGGAGGTCAGCTCGTCCAGACATGCGCCCGGCGCGTCCCCGCCGGTGATCACGCGCACGATGCCCGGCGACGGCAGAGGGACGTTCGAGATGGCCTCGATCGGCGGCTCCCCCGCCGGCACCGTCCCGCTCGACGTCTCGGTGCCGCCGGCGTTGGCGTTCGCATCGACCGTGCCGACGACGCCGCACACGCCCGCCTGGGCGCAACGCGCCGGATCGCCCTGCCAGGAGACCTGCAGCAGGCCGCTGAGGCTCGTCGTCAGCGACACGGTCGGCACTCGTATCGAGGTGACGGGCCCGAGGCGAGACGCCCGCGACGGGACACGCGCACCCGTCCGCGCCGGCACCGCTCCGACGAGCGCGACGGCGACGGCCACCGCCGCCACCCCCCGAGCGGGCGTCGGCGCGACCGCTGAAGCCCCCCTGATCATCCGGGGACACTATGACAGCGGGGGCCGACGGGCGTGGCGGAGCGCGACGCGCGATCCGGCGCGCGTTACCGTTCTCGAGGTGCACCCGCGCATCCGCCTCGCGCTCACCTCCGTCCTGGCCCTCGTCGTGGTCGCCCTCGCCGCCGCGGTCGTGCTCGGCGGCAGTCACCGGTCGACCGACACGCCCGCGTCCACGGGCCTCGAGGGGGGCCAGATCGACATCCCGGCTCGCAACTTCTCGCTCGTCGACCAGAGCGGCCGTCGCGCGTCCCTGGCCGAGTACCGGGGCCAGGTCGTGATCCTGACCTTCATGTACTCCACCTGCCAGAACACATGCCCCGTCGAGGCCCAGCAGATCCGCGGCGCGCTCGACGACCTCGGCCAGTCGATCCCGACGCTCGCCGTCAGCGTCGACCCCGCGCAGGACACCCCGATCAACGCCCAGCGCTTCCTGTTCAAGGAGTCGCTCACGGGCCGGATGCGCTTCCTGCTCGGCACCCGCGCGCAGCTCGCCCCGATCTGGAAGGCCTACGGCATCGCCCCCGAGACCGGTACGAATCTGAAGAACTCCAACCACTCCGCCTACGTCATGCTCGTCGACAGGCGCGGCCAGCTCCGCGACGGCTTCCCCGACTCCGAACTGACCCCCGAAGCCCTCGCCCACGACATCCAGGTCCTGCAGGCCGAATCGTCATAGGCGAGCGCGAGCGCAGCGAGCGCGAGCCCAGCCACCCCCAGGCACAGTGAGCGAATGCCGTTCGGCCGCCCAGGCTCTACTGAGACGAATCGCCAACGGGGCCCGGGCCTCCATCGAGGCGCACGGTGTTTCGGGCGGGGCGCTGCGTTTCCGACGGCCCTTTTCTGGGCCGTCGGAAACGTGGCGACCCGCCCGCCCCGCCGGGATACCCACGACGCATTGATAACCTACTGCCGAGGTAGGTATTTGGCGAAATGATGTTCTCCACCAAAGCCGAGTACGGCGTCCGCGTCATGGTCGAGCTCGCACGCCGTTCGGGCGACGAGCCGGTCCCGCTCGCCGAGATCGCCGAGCACGACGGCCTCCCCCTCGCCTACCTCGAGCATCTCGTGGCGCGGCTGCGCAAGGCCGGCCTCGTCGACAGCAGGCGCGGTTCGCGCGGCGGCTACCTGCTCGCCCGCCCCGCCCGGGAGATCAGCATGGCCGAGGTGGTGGAGGCCCTCGAGGGCTCGATCGCGCCGATCGAGTGCATCTCCCAGGACCCCGACGGCAGCATCGTCTGCGCGCGCGAGTCCAGCCCGCAGCAGCCGTGCCCGACGAAGTTCCTGTGGACCCGGGTCCGCGCGTCGATCGTGCGCACGCTGCAGGACACGACGCTCGAGGACCTGCGCGCCTCGGGCGAGCTGCTCGCGAGCAGCCCCCTGCCCACCCTCACCCCCACTCAGCAAATGACGACCGGAGCGGAGCTCACCTGACCATGGCTGACCTCGAGATCGCAAACCTGCACGTGCGCACCGAGGATCGGGAGATCCTCCGCGGCGTCGACCTGAACGTCAACCGCGGCGAGATCCACGCCCTGATGGGTCCCAACGGATCCGGCAAGTCGACGCTCGCCAATACGCTCATGGGCCACCCGTCCTACGAGATCACCGAGGGCACGATCACGTTCCTCGGCGAGGACATCACCGAGGCCGAGCCCCACGAGCGCGCGAAGGCGGGCCTGTTCCTCGCCTTCCAGTACCCGGTGTCGATTCCCGGGGTGTCGGTCGCCAACTTCCTGCGCATGGCGATCAACGCCAAGCGCGAGGAGCCGATCCAGGTCAAGGAGTTCCGCACGCAGCTGCAGCACGCCATCGACCTGCTCGACGTCGACCGCTCGTTCACCTCGCGCCACCTCAACGACGGGTTCTCCGGCGGCGAGAAGAAGCGCGCCGAGATCCTGCAGATGGCGATGCTCCGGCCGACGATCGCGATCCTCGACGAGACCGACTCCGGGCTTGACATCGACGCGCTGCGCGTCGTCGCCGAGGGCGTGCAGCGTCTGCACGACGAGCAAGGCCTCGGGGCGCTCATCATCACCCACTACCAGCGCATCCTGCACTACGTCAAGCCCCAGTTCGTGCACGTCCTGATGGACGGGCGTATCGTCCTGGAGGGAGGCGTCGAGCTCGTCGAGCGCCTCGAGCGCGAGGGCTACGACCAGATCCGCCAGGAGCACGGCGCGGCGGACGCGCTCGACGCCGCGGGGGCGTGACGGTGCCGGACACGGCGGTCACTCCCAAGGCGGGACGTCACCGCGAGGCGACCCTCAATCGCGCGCTCGCCGGCGCGGGCGCGGGCGACGGCCGCTCGCTGCCGGAGCTGCGCGAGGCGGCGCGCGCCGTCTACGACGAGCAGACCCTTCCCGTGTGGCGGCGCTCGGGATTCTGGACGACGACCCTGCGCGACCTCGACGTCGAGGCGCTGCGCGTGGCCGAGCACGCGCCCGGTCAGACCCCGGCGATCGTCGGCGAGACGCTCGGCGGCAAGCGGACCGCGGGGCTGCTCGTGCAGAACGGCGGCTCGGTCGTGCACACCGAGCTCGCGCCGGATCTGGCCGAGCGCGGCGTCGTCCTCTGCTCGCTCGAGGAGGCCGCGAACGAGCATCGCGAGCTGTTCGAGCGCTACTACCTTCGCCGATTGACGATCGACCGCCACCGGCTCGAGGCGGCCAACGCGGCGCTGTGGACCGGTGGGGCGTTCCTCTACGTCCCACCCGGGGTGGTGGTCGAGGACCCGTTCGCGGTCGCCTACGTGATCGACGAACCGGGGACGGCGCAGTACGCGCACACGCTCGCGATCGGCGACCGCGGCGCGGACTTCCGCCTGCAGGAGTACGACCTGGCGCCGGACTTCGACGGCGCGGCGCTGCACGCCGGCGCGTTCGAGCTGTACCTGCAGGACGGCGCGCGCTGCCGGCTCGCCCACTTCCAGGACTGGGGCACCGGCTCGGTCCACGACGTCTCCACGCACTTCGTCGGCGTCGGGCGCGACTCGTACTGCCACTGGCTGCCGTCGATCCTCGGCGGCCATCTGACGCGCCAGCACCTCGAGCTCGCGGTCTCCGAGCCCGGCGGCGACATGGCCTTCCGCGGGCTGTTCTTCACCGAGCGCGACGAGCATCTCGACGAGTTCGCGGTCGACCTGCACGAGACCGGCCCCTCGAACGGGGACGTGCACTGGCGCGGCGCGGCCACCGGAGCGAGCCGGGCGAGCTTCGAGGGGCTCATCCAGATCGACCCGGGCGCGCAGCAGACGCACACGTACCTGCAGATCCACACGATGATGCTCTCGCCGAAGGCGAAGCTCGACGCGATCCCGTCGGTGCTCGTCAGCTCCGACGACGTCTCGGCCTCGCACGGCGGCACGGTCGGCGAGCTCGACGAGAGCGCGATCTTCTACATGCAGAGCCGCGGACTCGATCGACCGGCCGCGGTGCAGGTGATCGTCGAGGGCTTCTTCGAGCCGCTCATCGGCGAGCTCGAGGACGAGCACCTCGAGGAGCTCGTGCGCGGGCGCATCTCCGCCAAGCTCGACCGCGCCCGCAGCGACATCGAGTCCTACGCGCACAACCGGTGATGGCCATGTCGATCGTGAGCCCGGCCCTCGACCTGCGTCACGACTTTCCGATTCTGAGCCGCCGGATCGACGGCCGGCCGATCGTCTACCTCGACTCGGCGAACACCTCCCAGAAGCCGGCGAGCGTGATCGAGTCGATCGACGACTACTACCGCCGGCACAACTCGAACATCCATCGCGCGGTCTACCAGCTCGCCCAGGAGGCCACCGACCTGTTCGAGGGCGCGCGCGAGCGGATCGCCGCGTTCACCGGGGCGCCGGTGCCCGGCACGATCTTCACCCGCAACGCGACCGAGGCGATCAACCTCGTCGCCTACGCCTGGGGGCGCGAGCACGTCGGCCCCGGCGACGCGGTGCTCATCACCGAGCTCGAGCACCACTCGAACATCGTCCCGTGGCAGCTGCTGTGCGAGGAGCGCGGCGCCGAGCTGCGGTACCTGACGATCTCCGACGAGGGGACACTCTCCCTCGATCAACTCGATGAGGAGCTGGCCCGCGGCAACGTGAGGCTCGCCGCCTTCACCCACATCTCCAACGCCCTCGGAACGATCAATCCGGTCGCCGAGATGTGCGCCCGGGTGCGGGCCGCGGGCGCCACCTCGCTCGTCGACGGTTCCCAGGCCGTTCCCCAGCTGCCGGTCGACGTCGGCGCGCTCGGCGCCGACTTCTACGCCTGGACCGGGCACAAGGCGCTCGGGCCGACGGGGATCGGCGTCCTGCACGGGCGGCCGAAGATCCTCGAGGCGATGCCCCCGTTCCTCACCGGCGGGGACATGATCGGCACCGTCGGGCGCGAGCGCTCGACCTGGAACGAGCTGCCGTGGAAGTTCGAGGCCGGCACGTCGATGATCGCCGAGGCGGTCGGGCTCGGCGCCGCGATCGACTACCTGTCCGCCGTCGGCATGGCCACGGTGCGCGCCCACGAGCAGTCGCTCACCGAGCAGGCGCTCGCCCAGCTGCCGGCCGTGCCGGGCCTGAAGGTGCTCGGGCCGAGCGAGGCGCCGGGTCGCGGCGGCGTCATCTCGTTCACGCTCGAGGGCCTGCACCCGCACGACGTCGCCGAGCTGCTCAACCGCGACAACGTCTGCGTGCGCGCCGGGCACCACTGCGCGCAGCCGCTCATGGAGTGCCTCGGCATCGCGGCGACCGCCCGGGCCAGCTTCGGCCCGTACAGCGTTCCGGGGGACGTCGACGCGCTCGTCACCTCCTTGCACCGGGCCCGCGAGACCTTCGGTCTATAACGAGAGCAGCGATGGACGACCTGTACCGCGACTACATCCTCGAGCACTACAAGCGCCCGCGCAACTTCGGTGAGCTCGAGCCGCACGACCTCGAGGCCCACGCGAAGAACCCCCTGTGTGGCGACGAGATCGGCGTGCAGATCCAGGTGAGCGACGGGCGCATCTCAGACCTGAAGTTCAACGGGCACGGCTGCGCCATCTCCCAGGCCGCCGCGTCGATCGCCTCGCAGGAGCTCATCGGCATGCCGGTCGACGACGTGGCCGACCTCGACGCGGACTGGCTCATCGAGCTGCTCGGGATCCCGATCTCCGCGACCCGGCGCAAGTGCGCGCTGCTGAACCTGAAGGTCGTGCGCGAGGCCATCAACGGCGACACGAGCTGGCCGGCCGGCGCCACGAGCTGAGCGGCCGCCCGCCGGCGTCAGCTCACGCCGATCCGCACCGCAGCGACGAGACCGCCGCCGGCCGTCGCCGTCGTCACGAGCGTTCCGGCCTTCGCGCGGGTCGACACGCCCTCGCGCAGCGTCAGCGTCACCGAACCGTTCGCCCGCAGACTCTGCACCCAGCAGGCCTGGTGGCCGTGGACCGTGGCCCCGCCGGCCTGCACGATGGACGCGAGCGGGGGCGCGGTGACACACACACGCACGCGTGACAGCGCCTTGCTCCCGCTCGACAGAACGGCCCGAATGGTGTCCTTGGCCCCCGGGCGAACCCTCGACGACGCCGCGGACAGGCGCAGCCTCGGGCGCACGACGGCGGGCGGCTGTCGCGTCAGCGTGGATGTCGAGCTCGTGACGGTGGTCGTCGAGCTGGTCACGGACGCCGTGCCGGTCGCCGACCCGGGGCCGTTGGCGGTCGGCGTCGAGGTCGTGCTCGCGAACGTGACCGTCACGGGTGTCGGCGCCGGCTGGACCGCGGAGCTGTCGACGGTGCGGGCCACGGCCGATCCGCCGGCGTTGCTCGCCGTCACCTCGAAGTAGATCCGGTGCCCGAGAGTCGCGCTCGTGAGGGTGAAGCTCGGCGAGCCGGTTTGCAGCACCGCGCCCGTCGTGTCGTCGACGAACGTGTACGCATACGTCGGCGAGCCCGTCCACGAGCCCGGCGCGCACTGCAGCACACCGCCCACCGCGAACGGCGTCGGGACGCTGCATCCGACGTGCTCTCCGCCCTGCGGCGCGGCGACGATCGGCCGTCCGGTTATGAAGTCCGAGAGCTCGGGGGTCGCCACCTTCGCGTAGAACACCTCCGCGGAGGGCTCGCAGCTTCGGCCGCCGACGAGCCCGCCGGCGTCCACGACCCCCAGCAGGACCGGTGTCGGACCGGTGCTGGTGATCGCGCCCCCGCTATCGCCGAAGCAGGTCGCCCCGGCCGCAGAGCTCGCGCACCCCACGAGCGCGTCGACGTCGAGAGCGCACTCGCCGGCTGGGAACGGTTCGAGGGTGAGCTCGTTGAGCGTGCCGTCCGGCTGGGTCGGGTCGGGCAGCACGTTGACCGCGCCGGCCGTCTCGTCCCCGAAGCCGGACACCGACAGGCTCGCGGCCTGCGCCGCGTCGGATGGAGTCCCGATCGCGATGGGTTGGGGAGCGCTGCCCGCGGAACCGAACGTCAACGGCGTCGAGAGCGTGAGGACGCCGATGTCGTACGCGTCGTAGAGGCTGGCGTTGCTGGTACCGAACGGGTCGTAGCCCGGGTCGGTGCTCACCGACGACACCGTCTCGCTGGGGGTCGCGAGGGTGATGTCGTTCAGGTTGGTGACATCGCCGTACACGGCAAAGTCATCCGGCGAAGCCACCTCGTCCACCGAGTCATACAGGCAGTGGGCCGCGGTCAGCACGTGCGTCGAGTCGACGATGACGCCGTCACAGTCCCATGCACTGCCGAACTGGTCCGCGGCAAAGATGTACACGGTCCAAGGGACCTGATTCACGGACAACAGCGTCGTGCCGCCCACGATCGCGGCGTGGCCGCGCGGCGGCCGCGATGTCCGCGCGTGTCTCGAGCCGGCGCTGAAGGCTCGCGCCGATTCGACCGGCGCCAGTGAGAGGGCCAGCGCACAGGACGACAGCGCGAACCCGAGCAGGACGATCCGGCCTGCGACCAAGCGACCGCACATACGGCTGGCTCCTTCCAGGCCGACAATCCACCCACCCCTGGCGGCCGAACCCCGCCGCGCAGGGGATACTAACCGGTGGGCGCCCTCATGGCAATCCGATGAACGCGGACCGCGCCCGGGCCCGGCCGGCGCCGCGAGCTGACCGGCCGCGTCAGAGCACGGTGACGCGCACCGCGGCACCCAGCGGGATCGCCCGGCGGAGGCGCTCGGTGGCCGTGGCCGTCAGCGTGCCCGCCCTCGCGTGCGCGCTCAGCTGCACCGAGAAGGCGAGCGTGCGCGACGAGCCGGCCCGCAGGCTGACCGTCCAGCACAGCGCGCTGCCCTTTCGCTGACCACCCCCGGTCTGCGCGAAGCTCGACTGCGGCGGCACGGCCGCACATAGCTGCGCCCGCGAGATCGGCGAGCCGCCGCTGGCCAGCTCGAGTTTGAGTCCGAGCCGCGCCCCCGGGCGCACCCGGGTCGGGCTCGCCGTGATGCGCAGCACCGGCTGCCTCGGCCGGGGCTGGACGGCGTGCGTCGTCGTCGCGGTGGTCGTCGACGTGATCACCGTGTTCACGCCTGAGGTGACGGAGGTCGTCGTCGAGCTGGCGACCACGCTCGTGCTCGTGGTGACCGCGCCGGTCGTCGAGGTGATGGTCCTCGCCGGGGTCACGGATGTCCTCGTGGTCGTCGACGTGGTCGTCGAGGCGGCGGTCGTCGAGGTCGCGGTCGTCGACGTGGCGGTCGTCGTGGTCGTGACCGGAGTCGTGGTGCTCGTCGTCGTGGCGCTGGTCGTCGACGTGTCCGCGGGCAGGATCGGCGGGGTCGACGCGGCGCGCGCGCTGGCGGTTCCACCACCGTTGCTCGCGGTGACGAGGAAGTCGATCTGGCGCCCGACATCGCCCGGGGAGATCGTGTACGCCGTCGTACCGGTCGCGAGCACGGCGCCGGTGACGTCGTCGAGAAACTCGTACGACAGCGAAGGCGAGTTCGTCCACACGCCCGGCGAGCAGTTCAGCGTGTCGCCGACCCGTGGCGCGGCCGGCTCCGTACACGGGACGTCGAAGTTGCCGCCCTGCGGCGCGGGCGGGTAGGGCGGCGACAGGCCGCGCACGAAGTCGGACAGTTGGGGCGTGGTCACCTTCGCGAAGCCCGTCACCGATCCGGGCTCGCAGAAGCGGCCCGCTTGGTCCGCGGTGCCGAAGTCGACGATGCCGACGAGCAGCGGTGGGGTCCCGGGGATCGTGACCGCGCTGCCGCTGTCGCCGTTGCAGGTCGACCCCGTCAGCGAGCTCGCACATCCGAGGAGCGCGTCGACGTAGGGGACGCATTCGCCGGCCGGCGGGACCGCGAAGTCCAGCGCGTTCAGCGTGCCATCGGGAGCGGTGGAGGTGGTCGGAGCCGGCGTCTCGATGCCGAAACCGGTGACCGAGACCTCGGCGTCCGCGAGCGACGTGCTCGCGGGGGCGAGCGCGATCGCCTGCGGCCCCCCGGCGCCGAGCACGAGCGGCGCGGAGAGTGTCAGCACGGCGACGTCGTAGGCATCGAAGTCGCTGTCCGTCCCGAAGCCGGCCGGATCGTAGGACGGATCGGCCGTGGCCGCGGCAACCGTATCGATCTGCGGCGTGAGCGCACCCGTGAGGCTCTCGAGACTCGAGTAGCCCGCATAGACCGTGAAGTCGCCCGGGGACGCGGGCGCGCCGGTGGAGGGATCGTAGGAGCAGTGTCCCGCCGTGAGAACGTGCGTCGCGTCGAGGATCGCCCCGTCGCACGCCCAGCCGCCGCCCGTACCGCCAGAGCCCACGATGTAGGCCGTCCATGGCGCCTGGCCGATCGAGGCCGGCGTCCCGCCGACGATCGCCGCGCGGGCCCGAGGATGCCGGTGCGCGTGGCGCGCACCCGCCCGGTGGATCGTCCGGTGGGCCACGGCCGGCGACGCCCAGATCGCGCCGATGGCCAGGACGAACACGAGCAACACCGCTCCGACGCCACCCATCGCGGCCACGCCGATCCTCGACCGAGCGCCCCCCCGCATACCCGCCGTCCTCCTTGATCACGTGCCTCGCCCGGGTGGCGACGGTCCGCCGCCCCGCCAACGGATCGGGAATGGTACAGATCCGCGCACCGATCGCCCAATCCGACGAGCGGTCACGCGTTGCGGCTCAACGACCGCCCCGGCCTCGATACAATTCCTACTGTCCAGCACAGGATTCCCAGGCGACCACGATCGAGGACCTCTTATGGCGACTGCAGACCGCACGAAGATCACCAAGCCGAGCCCGATCGTCGAGGACGAGCAGGGCCAGTTGCGCGCGCGCCAGGGCATCTCGCGCGAGGTCGTGCGTGAGCTCTCGAAGGTCAAGGGCGAGCCGGCCTGGATGGCCGAGAAGCGACTGAAGTCGCTGGAGATCTTCGAGCGCAAGCCGGTGCCGACGTGGGGCGTCGACCTGTCCGGCCTGAACCTCGACGACCTCGTGCTCTACTCGCCGCCCACCGCCGGGCGCTACAACAGCTGGGACGACGTGCCCGAGGAGATGAAGCAGACCTACGAGGACCTCGGCATCCCCCAGGCCGAGCGCGAGCACCTCGCCGGCGTCGTCGGCGTGTGGCGCCAGGAGCCGGTCTACGAGGGCCTCAAGGAGGAGTACCGCAAGCTCGGCATCCTCTTCTGCTCGATGGACACGGCGATCACCGAGTACCCCGATCTGGTGCAGAAGTACTTCATGAGCAAGTGCGTGCCACCGCAGGACAACAAGTTCTCGGCGCTGCACGGTGCGGTGTGGTCCGGCGGATCGTTCCTGTACGTGCCGAAGGGCGTGAAGGTCGACCTGCCGCTGCAGGCGTACTTCCGGATGGAGGGCGCCGGCGAGGGCACCTTCGAGCACACGCTCATCATCGCCGACGAGGGCTCGGACGTGAACTACATCGAGGGCTGCACGGCGCAGACCTACAGCGTCAACTCGATGCACTCCGCGGTGGTGGAGATCTTCGTGCACGAGGGGGCCAAGGCCCGCTACACGACCGTGCAGAACTGGTCCAAGGACGTCTACAACCTGAACACCAAGCGCGCCGTCGTTGACGCCGAGGGCACCGTGGAGTGGGTCGGCGGCTCGATGGGCGCGAAGTACGTGATGCTCTATCCGGGCTCGTTCCTGCTCGGCGAGGGCGCCCGGGCCGACCACCTCAACGTCGGCGTCGCGGGTGCCGGCGTCCACAAGGACACCGGGGCGAAGGTCGTGCACCTGGCGCCGAACACGACGTCGAACATCCTGGCCAAGTCGATCTCCAAGGACGGCGGGATCATGGGCTACCGCGGACTCGTTCGGATGGGACACAACTCGGCCGGTTCGAAGGCCCGCGTGCAGTGCGACGGGTTGATGATGGACGGGATCTCGCGCTCGGACACCTGGCCGGACATCCAGATCCAGAACCCGCACGTCACCGTGGCCCACGAGGCGACCGTCGGGCGCATCTCCGACGACCAGCTCTTCTACATGGGATCGCGCGGCTTCACCGAGGACGAGGCGGCGGCGATGATCGTCAACGGCTTCATCGAGCCGGTGACGAAGGAGCTGCCGATGGAGTACGCCGTCGAGCTGAACCGGCTCATCCAGCTGGAGATGGTCGGGTCGATCGGCTGATCGGGCCCGCGCGTCCGGTACCCCGTCGGGGCCGGGCCCGCGCGGACGGGCGAAGCGACGTGCGCACCGACTTCGACCCCGCGGAGCTGCCTCCGTATGCCTTCTACCGGCTGCTGACCTCGGTCGTGCTCCCGCGCCCGATCGCCTGGGTCTCGTCGGTCTCGCCCGACGGCGTCGTGAACCTCGCCCCGCACTCCTTCTTCACCGTGGCCTGCGTCGATCCGCCGGTGGTTCAGTTCACGTCGGTCGGGCGCAAGGACTCGTTGAGCAACGTCGAGGCGACGGGCGAGTTCGTGGTCAACTTCGCGGCGGAACCGCTGTTCGAGCAGGTCAACGCGACCGGCACCAACTTCCCGCCCGAGGTCGACGAGTTCGAGGCCGTCGGCCTGCGGCCCGAGCCGAGCGCGCGGGTGCGCCCCCCGCGCGTCGCCGAGTCGCCCGTCGCCCTGGAGTGCGTCCGCCACGCGACGCTCTCCTTCGGTGACAGCACCGTCGTCTTCGGCCGGGTCGTGCACGCGGCGGTCGACGAGGCCGTGCTCGCCGACGGCCGGCCCGACGTGGAGCGGCTGCGGCCGCTCGCGCGCCTCGGCGGCAACCAGTGGAGCCGCCTCGGCGAGGTGGTGGGCATCGACCGCATCGCCTACGACGACTGGCCCGGGCACTACGATCCCGCCGCCGCCGGGACGGACTGACCGTGCGCGCGCCCGCGAAACGCATCCACGCGCCCGAGTTCCCCGTCTTCCTGAAGTGGGTGAACGTCCCGCGCGTGCGGATGGACCGCGAGCGCGGCCATCCGGTACTGCTCGAGTTCTGGGACTTCTGCCGACCGAATTCGCTGCGCACGCTGCCCTATGTCAAGGGCTGGTACGAGCGCTACTCCGCCGCCGGCCTGCAGGTGGTCGGGGTGCACTGCCCGGGCTTCGAGCCCTCGCGCGAGATCGACGCCGTGCGCGAGGCGGTCGCCCGCCTGCAGGTCCCCTACCCGGTCCTCATCGACCCGGACTTCGAGGTGTGGCGCGACTACGGCAACGCGGGCTGGCCGGCGCGCTATCTGTGGGACGCGGACGGGATGCTGTTCGAGTACCACTACGGCGAGGGCGCCTACGACGAGACCGAGCGTGCGATCCAGGACTTGCTCGGCGTCGGCGGCGAGCTGCTCGCTCCCGTGCGTCCCGAGGACGTCCCCGGCGCGCTGCTGTCCCCGCAGACCGAGGACCAGCCGGGGGTCTACAGCGGTCCGTACGAGGCCGGCGCCGTGTGGGCCGTCCTGGACGGCCAGGGGACGATCCGCGTCAACGGCCGTGAGGTCGTCGTCGACCACCCCGGCGCGTATCGGCTCGTGGAGCACCCGAGCCACCGCCGGGACGTGCTCGATCTCGTCGTCGGGCCCGGCGTCACGTGCCACGCGACCTGCTTCAGCCCCGGCGTGAGCGTCGAGTCACCCCTCCTCGCGCGCTGAGCGCGCCGGGGCGATCTCCTCGCGCGTGCGCTCGTCGAGCAACCGACGCAGCCGTGGAGGCCCCTCGTCCTCGACGATGACGCAGCCGCCGGGCCAGTAGACGCTCTCGTCGGCGGTCGGCCCCACGAACCAGCCGTCGAAGGTCCAGGTGCCGGCGTTGACCAGGCGGGCGCCGCTCGGCGCCGTCCATTCCGCCCACGCGTCGTTCGGCAGCGGGCCGGCGCGGTGCGTGTGACCGAAGATGAGGTGGCCGGCGCCGACGCCGAGTCGCTCGCCGACCTCGCCGATCGCGCGCAGGCCGGCGCGGCGCAGCTCGGGGCGTGAGATGTCGGCGCGCAGCGGTCCGAGCCCGGCGGCGTTCAGCGCGGCCACCCCGACGGGGAACGCGGCCGCCAGCGCGCGGCTCGACAGCCCGCGGCGTCCGGGCGCCGGGCGCAGCGCCCGCCAGGCGCGCACCGTCACCTGGCCGTTCAGCGTGTCGCCGGTCGGCGCCTGCTGGGCCACCGCGTCGATCCAGGCGAAGGCGGGACCCATCACGGCCTCGTAGTCGTCGGCGCCCGCGAACGAGCTCGGCGGGCGGCGCAGGACGCGCGACATCGCCCCGAGCGCAAGCCGCTCGACGGTCGGCACGGTGACGTGGCAGTCGAGGTAGTGGCCGTGCGTCGCGTACACGTCCGGACGCAGCCACAGCCCCGGGTACGCGCACGACACCTCGGCCGGAGCCGCCCACTCGGCGAGCTGCGCGGCGACGTCCGAGGCCGCGGAGGCCGCGAAACGCTGCTCGGCGACGAGCGGCGGGGGCGCCTCGCGCACGGCCCGGCCGGCGAGCCAGGGCGCAACGATCGCATGGTCGTGATTGCCCGCCAGCAGGATGAGCTCGCCGCCGGCGAGCGCACGGCCGAGGTCGGTGAACACGTCGCGCGCCGCGGCGACCGCCTCGCGACGCGGACCGTGGCGCAGCTCGAGCACGTCACCGAGCAGGACGAGCCGGTCGACGTCTCGCAGCGCCTCGAGCAGCGCGGCCCGGAGCTCGGGTCGCCGGAGCACGTCGACGTGCGTGCGCGCGCCGAGATGCAGGTCGGAGATGACGAGTGTCCGCACGCCGGAGCGTCGGGTTCTGCGGTCAGGCTCGCTCGCCGGCCATCGCGGCCCGGATCGTCTTCGGCAGCATGAAGCGCACGTCCTCGTGGACGACGTTGAACTCGCGCACGTCCTCCACGCCGCGCGCGCGGAAGAAGGCGACGAGCCGCTGGACGAGCTCCTCGGGCGCGCTCGCGCCGGAGCTGATGCCGACGACCCGCTTGCCCGTCAGCCAGTGCTCGCGCACCTCGCCCTCGTGGTCGATCAGGTGCGCCTCGGTGCCGTAGTCGCGTGACACCTCGACGAGGCGCTGAGAGTTCGACGAGTTGCGCGAGCCGATGACGAGCACGAGATCGCAGTGGTCGGCCATCTGCTTGACGGCCGCCTGGCGGTTGGTCGTGGCGTAGCAGATGTCATCGGTGCGCGGACCCACGATCGCCGGGAAGCGCTCGCGCAGCCGCTCGATGATCGCCCGGGTCTCGTCGACCGACAGCGTGGTCTGCGAGATGTAGGCGACCCGCTCGGGGTCGCCGACCTCGAGCGCGTCGACGTCCGCCTCGGTCTCGACGAGCACTATGTGCTCGGGCGCCTCGCCCATCGTGCCCTCGACCTCCTCGTGGCCGCCATGGCCGATGAGCACGATCGTGTAGCCCTCGCTCGCGAAGCGCTTGGCCTCGACGTGCACCTTGGTGACGAGCGGACAGGTGGCGTCGATCGTCCGCAGCGCGCGCGCCGTCGCGTTGGCGTGCACGGCGGGGGACACGCCGTGGGCGGAGAACACCGTCACCGCGCCCCGTGGGACGTCGGTCTCCTCCTCGACGAAGATCGCGCCGCGCGCGCGCAGCTGATCCACCACGTGCTTGTTGTGGACGATCTCCTTGCGGACGTACACGGGCGCGCCGTGCAGCTCGAGCGCGCGCTCGACGGTCTGCACCGCCCGGTCGACGCCGGCGCAGTATCCGCGCGGCGCCGCCAGCAGCAGCCGCTCCACGGTGTTGGGCTCGGCCACCGTCTCGGTCATCTCCCTGGGATTGTAGAGAGCGCCCGCGGCCGCGGCCCGAGAGCCGGCTACAGCCAGCCGCGCAAGAACGAGAACCCGGTCGCGGCCGCCCAGATGAGCAGGCCGGCGAGCACGACCTGCACGACGAGCACGACCACGAGCAGCCGGGCGGAGCTCCGTCGCCGCGCGTCCGCGCTGCGCCTCGTCATGTCGTTCTGTCCATTCTCATCGTGGCACCGCGCCGCCGGGGGCGATCATGAGTAGGCTAGGTGTTCGTAGCCACCGCGACGTGCACGCGGGCGAGACCGGCGAGCACGAGCCCCTGGCGAGGAGAGCTCAGAGTCATGCCCCAGCAACATCTCGACCGCCTCACCCCAGTCGACGCCTCGTTCCTGCACCAGGAGGGACCGGCCTCCCACATGCATGTCGGCGGCCTCACGCTGTTCGAGGGTCCGCCGCCGAGCTTCGAGCAGTTTCTCGAGCAGATCCGCGGTCGTCTGCACTTCGTGCCGCGCTACCGGCACCGGCTCGCCCATACCGCGATCGACAGCGGTCGCCCGGTGTGGGTCGACGACCCGACGTTCAACCTCGAGTACCACGTGCGGCACACGGCGCTGCCCGCCCCCGGCGACTGGGAGCAGCTGCGCCAGCTCACCGCGCGGATCTTCTCCCAGCAGCTCGACCGCTCGAAGCCGCTGTGGGAGATGTGGCTCATCGAGGGCCTGGAGGACAACCGCTTCGCGCTCATCTCCAAGAACCACCACTCCCTCATCGACGGCATCAGCGGCGTCGACCTGGCCACCGTGCTGTTCGACATCGCGCCCGTGCCCCGGCCGGTCTCGCACTCCGGGCGCCCGTGGCAGCCCCGCCCCCAGCCGGGCACCGTCTCGCTCATCGCCGCGGGGCTGCGCGGCGCGGTGCGGGCCGGCATCGAGATCGCCGAGGGGGCGGTCGGAGCGGTCACCCACCCGGACCGCGCGGTCGCGAACGTGCGCGAGGCCGCCGAGGGCATCGGCGAGGTGGCCTGGGCCGTGCTGAACCCGGCGCCCGCGACGCCGCTCAACGTGGAGATCGGCCCCCACCGGCGCTTCGTCGGCGTCCCCTGCCGCCTCGAGGAATTCAAGACGGTCAAGAACGAGTTCGGCGGCACGGTCAACGACGTCGTGTTGAGCGTCGTGACCGGCGCGCTGCGCTCGTTCCTCATCTCGCGCGGCGTGCGCACCGCCGGGCTGGAGCTCCGCGCCCTCGTGCCCGTCTCCACGCGTCAGGAGGACGAGCGCCATCATCTCGGCAACCGCATCGTCGCGATGCGCGCCCCGCTGCCGGTGTACATCCCCGACCCGGTCCAGCGACTGCGCTTCATCCGCCAGGCGATGGACGGCCTGAAGGAGTCCAAGCAGGCGGTCGGCGCCGAGGTCATCGCCGGGGTGCAGAACTTCGCGCCGCCGACGATCCTCGCCCAGGCGTCGCGGCTGAACTTCTCCACCCGCCTCTTCAACCTGCTCGTCACGAACGTGCCCGGTCCGCAGCTGCCGCTGTACGTGATGGGCCGAGAGATGCAGACCGCCTACCCGGTGGCGTTCCTGCCCAAGAACCACGCCCTCGCGATCGCGATCATGTCCTACAACGGCCAGATGAACTTCGGGCTGCTGGGCGACTACGACGCGCTGCCCGACATCGACGCAATCGGCGAGAACATCCGGGCCGAGCTCGCTGAGCTGCTGTCGCGGGCCGCCGCGGTCAGGGCGGCGAGCACCAACGGGGGCGATCCGGCCGAGCAGGACGCCGAGCGCGACCCGGCCCCGACGCTGTAGGGGCGCTCAGGTCAGCTCAGAAGCCGAGGGCGAACTTCGCGTCCTCGGTCATCTTGTCCGGGGACCACGGCGGCGTGAAGACCATCTCGCACTCGACCGAGCCCACGCCGTCGAGCTCGCCGACGAACTCCTCCATCTGCTCGGTGACCTGCGGACCGATCGGGCAGCCGGGAGTCGTCAGCGTGAACGTGATGTGGACGTCGCCGTCGTCGATCTCGACGCCGTACACGAGGCCCAGCTCCACGAAATCGAGCCCCAGCTCGGGGTCGATCACGTTCGTGAGCGCATCCATGACGTCGTCGACGGTGGCCATCGCCTCAGTCTAGCTCGCGCGGGCGAGCCCGATCGGGCTAATGAGCGACCGCGGCCACGCCGTGCGCCTCCGGCCTGGCGGCCCGCACGGCCGGGGCGACGTCGGTCCCGAGCAGCTCGATGGCCCGGATCACCGCCGGGTGCGGCAATGTCCCGACGCTCGGATGCAGCATGATCCGATCGAGTCCGAGCAGCCGGGTGATCGCCGCGAGCTTGTCGCTGACCTCGGCCGGGCTGCCGAGGACGAGCGACCCCTCCGGGCCGCGCAGCTCGTCGAAATGCGCACGCGACATCGGCGGCCAGCCGCGCTCGCGTCCGAGCTGGGTCATCACCGCGGCGTACGGTCCGTAGAACGTGTCGATCGCCGCCTGCGTCGTGTCGGCGACGAAGCCGTGCAGGTGCACGCCGACCGGCAGCCCGTCCGGATCGTGCCCGCCACGGCGCGCCGCCTCGCGATACAGCTCGACGAGCGGCGCGAACCGCGCCGGCGCGCCCCCGATGATCGCGAGCATGAGCGGGAGCCCGAGCATGCCCGCGCGCACGACCGACGCGGGCGTTCCACCGACGGCGATCCACACCGGGAGCGGCACCTGCTCCGGGCGGGGGTAGACGCCCACGTCGTCCAGGGCGGCACGGTGGCGCCCGGACCAGGTGACGCGCTCGCGCTCGCGCAGCTGCAGGAGGAGCTCGAGCTTCTCGGCGAACAGCTCGTCGTAGTCGTCGAGGTCGTAGCCGAACAGCGGGAACGACTCCACGAACGATCCCCGGCCGGCCATGATCTCCGCCCGGCCCTCGGAGAGCAGGTCGAGCGTGGCGAAGTCCTGGAAGACCCGCACGGGATCATCGGAGCTGAGCACGGTGACCGCGCTGCTCAGCCGGATGTGCCGCGTCTGCACCGCGGCGGCGGCGAGCACGACCGCCGGCGCCGACGCGGCGAAGTCCGGACGGTGATGCTCCCCGATCGCGTAGACGTCGAGCCCGACCTCGTCGGCGCGCACGATCTCGGCCACCACGTCGCGCAGGCGCTCGCCCGCGCTCACCGTCTCACCCGTGTCGGGGTCCGGCGTGCGCTCGGCGAACGTGGAAATCCCGACGTCCATGGCCATGGCTCCAGCGCGGATATTAGTGCGCACGGAGCGCTTGACCAGACGTCCGCCCCGGGCCGCGGGACACACGGGCTAGCCTTGTAGCAGATGATCCTCTTCGTTCTCTTCGCGTCGCTCATCGGAATCACGGTGCTCGAGCTGTACGTCGTGATCACGGTGGGCGAGTGGATCGGCGTCCTGCCCACGCTCGGGTTGATGGTCCTCGACGCGGCGCTCGGCGCCTGGCTCATGCACTCCCAGGGCCGCACCGTGTGGCGGCGCTTTCGCGAGGACCTCGCGGCCGGCCGCGCGCCGACCCGGCACGTGCTCGACGGCGCGCTCGTGATCGCCGGCGGCGCCTTCCTCATCACCCCCGGCTTCGTGACCGACCTGCTCGGGGCGTTCCTGCTCCTGCCGCCCACCCGCGCGATCGCGCGTCGGGCGGTCGCGCGACGGATCGTCGGCCGGCTCCCGCTCGCCGCCGCGTCGGCCGCGAGCGGCGCGACCACCGCCTATCGTGCGCGCCGCCGCGGTGCATCCGGTCCGGCGGCCGAGCCGGCCTTCGACGTCGATGGCACGGCCGTCGAGGTCGATCGCGACGAGCTCGAGCGATGAGCGCGCCGACGAGCGACCCCGCGCCGTTTCCCCGCCCCGGCGACGCGGGGGCGGGCGACCTGCTGCTCCTCGCCTTCGCCGACGAGGAGGCGCGACTGTACGGGTGCGGCCGCGTCGAGCTCGACCGCGACGGTCGTCTCGCCCGTTCGCACGTGGCCGTCTTCGAGGGCGCGGACCCACTCGCCGTCGCGGCCGGCGAGGCGCCGCCGGCGCCCGACCGTTCGGCCGAGATCGACGGGGGCGCACTCGTGCTGCGTGACGAGGAGGCCGGCGACTGGACGGCGAGCTTCAGCGGCGGTGCCGGCGGCGCGGGCGCCTTCACGCTCGTGTGCCGGCCGCTCGAGCGCTGGGCCGCCGCCGCCCCCGAGGGTGGCGAACGGCACGTTCAGCGCCTGCGCGTCGAGGGCGAGCTCCGAGGCGCCGGGGCCCCGGTCGCGGTGCGCGCGGTCGGACAGCTGACGTTCTCGCGCGGGGTGAAGACGCCCGAGGGGTCGCTGACGCGCGATCTCGCGGTGTGGGTGGCGGAGCGTCTGACCATCGACCTGCACGCGACGCGCGACCGGTCGAGCGCCGAGCACGAGCGCGAGCACGTGAGCGCCGTGATCGTCACCGAGGACCCCCCGTCGGTGCAGGCCATCGAGGGGCCACGACTGTCGACCACCTACGACGCCGACGGGCGCCCGCTCCGGGCCGGGCTGGAGCTGTGGCCCGATGAGGAATCCGCCTACCCGCGGCGAGCGGCCGGCGAGGCGGTGTGCGCGACGAGTGTCACGACCACGGCGGGTCGCTGGGACTGCGCCTTCATGCGCTGGCACATCGAGAGCGGCGTCGGCGTCGGCCCGTACGCCCTGTGGCGCCCCGCGCCGTCGGGCGACAGTCGCTAGTTGTCGCCGCCGACGCGATCCCACACGTAGAGGTCCACGCACTCCCGCAGCAGCTCGAGCGCACGCTCCCGGGACAGGTAGGGGAGCACCGTCTTGAGCGTCTGCTCCTCGGAGACCCCGGCGTCGAACGCCTCGTCGCCGCGGAACCCGGCCGCGATCTTCAGCGCCTCGCGGCGGTTCTCGCCGAGACGGGGAAACACGCCGACGAGGAAGTCGGTGTTCGGTATCGGCTGACCGACCTCCAGCGAGGCATGCCACGCGGCGAGCATGTGCAGGTCCTCGTCGTCGAGGTCGGCCACCGCGCGCGCGTAGTGCACGCACAGCTCCTGCTCGGGAATGTCGTCCACCCAGGCGCGCACGACCTCGCCGACGAGCTGCCGGCGCGCCTCGCGGCCGACCGAGTCTGCGATGACCCGGATCGCGTCATGAGGTTCGATGAAGCACAGCGACATCAACGCTCCTTGATGCTCGAACAGAAGACGATTCCCGCACTGTAGGCATCGAAGTGGACGTCATCACGGTCGCGGGCGACGCGTCCGGGATCCCGACCGGGCGGCCGCCGGCGGCCGGCCGGCGGCCCTACAGGTCGAGCGCCTCGCGAGCGCGCCCGTCGACCTCCTCGTCGAGGACGTCGGGCGCGACGCCGAGCGTCATCCGCTCCGGCGCCGCCCAGTTGGCGAGCGCCAGGTCGAGCGTCTGCAGCGGAACCTCGACCGCCTCGGCCAGCGCCCGGGCGCGCCGCTCGAGGTTGAAGCGGTCGCCGATGCCGAAGACGCGCTTGGCGGCGAGCGTCACCTCGTCATCGCCGACGAGCTGCAGCGAGTCGGCCTCCATGTCGTACAGGCCGAGACGCCCGAGCGACACGAGCAGATCGAAGCGTGCCGCGCGCGTCAGCCCGGGCAGGCCGAGCCGCTCGAACGCGCGCTCGAAGCGCCGCGACGGAGTCCAGGAGGCGTCCCCGGCGAGCGCCTGCGCCTGGGACCCGGCGCGCTCGGCCCACTGCCGATACGCGACGAGCGTCTCCTGACCGCGGGCCGGATCGTGGGAGGTGCGAGGGCCGAGCTCGACCCCGTCGAGGTCGGGAAGCTCCGCGCCGGACCATGGTGTGAGCGCCGCGCGGATCGCGCGGAACGGGTCCTCCTCGTCCTGCAGCGGCGACAGGTAGACGGTGAGCAGGGCCGTCCAGGTGCCCTCCTCGCGATCGGCGGCGTCGCCCGCGACGCGATACGTCCCCGGGGGGTTCTCGCCGAGCGTGACAAGCCGCCCGTGGGAGAACGCCAGCTCGGCCGCCAGGTGCTCGGCGTCGGCCGAGGCTCGCAGTCCGGGAACGAGCGGGTTGCGGTAGCCGTCATCGCTCGCGCGGGTCTCGCGCCGGACCTTCAGTCCGTCGCTGCGGGGCGAGCGCTCGCCGGAACGGGTCGTCGAGGCGCGGCGCGCTCCGGCATCGGTCGACCGGGGGCGCGCGGCGCGGGCCGGCGCGCCCGGGAGGTCGCGGCTGCAGATCGGGCAGTTCTGGATGAAGCGGCCGTGTCGGCAGAACGTGGGCACCCGCAGCAGTCTAGGCGGGCGCCCACGTTCGGGCCGCAGGCGCCTCTAGTTCTTCTTGTCGACCTTGAAGCCGCTGCACTTGGCGGCGTGCAGCTGCTTGCAGACGACGACGTACCCGGGGCGCGGCACGCCCTTCTTGTCGACCAGCCCGGCGTCGAAGCGGACGCCCGCGCTCGCCCCGGAGAACTGGAAGATGTACAGGCGCGCGATGCGCCGGTTGGAGCCCGCGAGGTGGAACAGGAACGTCAGCGCGCGCGCCGCTCGCGTGTCGCCCGAGCCGTTGTGGTTCGGGAACGAGCCGCCGAAGTTGACGATCCCGCCCGTCTCGGTCAGCCAGACGTCGCCGGGAACCGCGTTGAGCACCGCGCGCGTGCGGGCGCTCGAGAAGCGGTTCGTGTCCGAGTAGTTGTGCAGGCCCCACAGCCTCGGTGTCGGCACCGGGCCGAGCACGGTCTTGCCCGACCGCTGCGTCGTACCCAGGTCGGCCCGGAAGCTCGAGAGGTAGGCGAGCGACGGCCCGACGTTGTTCTGATCGAGCAGGTCGAGCGCAACGATCGTGCAGTGCTTGCTCACCTTCGGGCAGACCTTGCGCATCGCCTTGTAGTACTCGGCCGATTGCAGGGCCGATGGGCTCGCGAGCACGCGCGGGATGTATCCGCGGTTGGCCTCGTTCCACGGCTGCCAGGCCTCGACGGCCGGGAAGCGCTTCATGAAGCGCTGGATGTCGGCCGTGTAGAGCGCGACGCTCGGCATGTGCGTCACCTTCCTCGGCTGCTCGGAGTGGTAGAAGGCGACGAGCATCCGCACGTGGGCCTTGACCGCCTGGTTGTACCAGGCGGTCATGTAGTTGAGGTACGCGATGTTCGCGCGGCTGCCGTCGGCGGCGTCGTACGGCGCGATGTAGCGCGAGATGCGCTGCGACGGTGTCTGCCGCTGGATCAGGCGGGTGTAGTACCCGTTGGAGAACATCGTCCAGCTCTGATCGGCGACGCCGGTCAGATAGGCCTGGCTCGCGGTCGGGACCGCCAGGGCGGAAACGGCGATCGTCAGTCCCAGCAGCAGCATGCGACGCATACCCACGTGGTTCACCTCTCTACGGTTCGTTGGTCGTTGGCCGCCGGCCCGACGAATCGGGCTGCGGGCCGCAGCGACCCCTCGGGGTGGGAGCACCGCTGCGTGAGCCGTCCGGGCCCGTGCGCTCGACCCCTCCTTCTGGCGGCCGCGACGCACAGGCACCAACAGGTTAGAAGGGCGGAGGTTGCGCTGCGGCGAGGCCGCCGGCGAAGAATCGGTTGAGAGTGGCCCGTCAGTCGCGCAGCGCGGCGACGAACACGCGCGTGGCCATCGCCGTGGCGCCCTCGACGTCGGGCGGGCTGCGTGCCGACATGCGCAGCGCGAGCTCGATGCCGGCCCCGACCATCGCCGCCGCCATGTATTCGCTGTCGTGGGGCGGCAGCAGGCCCGCGGCGACCGCGTCCTCGAGATCGCCGCGCAGCTCCTCGGTGCCGGCCCCGATCGCCGGCTCGTCGAACAGCGTGCGAATCGTTCCGGCGTTCCGGCGCATCAGATCGAGCGTGTCGCGGTCCTCGCTGACGAACTCGAAGTAGGCGCGGAAGCCGCCCTCGACGAACTCGACGAGCGTGCTCGCCCGCCGGCGCGCCTCGCGGGCGCGCACGAGGATCTCGGCCGCGCTCTCCTCGACGAGGGCGCGGAACACGGACTCCGTGTCGGGGAAGTAGTTGTAGAACGTCCCGGCCGCGAGGTCGGTGCGGCGCACGATGTCACGCACGTTGGCGGCCCCGAACCCCATCTCCACGAACACCTCGCGTCCGGCCTGCAGGATCGCGGCCCGGTTCGCGGCCTTGTTCCGCGCGCGCTTGCCGAGGGGCTCGCACCCCGTTCGGGGCGGGGGCCCGTCGGCGTCCAGGCCGAGATCGCCCGCCCGTGCCGCCCCGGCCAGGCCGCTCACCGGCTGAGCGCCTCGCTGGCGACGCGGGGCGTGACCGGCAGGACGGATCCGGCGGCGCGGGCGCGCGCGGCCCCGGCCTTGCGCTCCTTGGTGAGCTCGTGCACGTAGTCCTCGAAGTCCACCTGGATCGTATGCCGCTTGGAGGTGACGTAGCGCTTGCGCATCGCGGCCTGGTCGCGTGCGATGTCGGCCCGCAGCTCGGCCGGATCGGGGAGAGCGTACTGGCCGCACAGGTAGTCCGACACCCATTCGCCCTGCAGCTCGGCCAGCGGCATGAGCGCGCCGAGCGGCTGCAGCAGCCCGATGAAGGCGAGGTTCGCGAAATCGGGATGGAACACCCGCCGGAACAGCTCGATGTGGTTGTCGGGCGCGGCGAGCAGGAGGTCGTCGAAGAACGGGAAGCTGATCTTGTAGCCCGTGCAGTACACGACGACGTCCGCGTCGACCACGGTGCCGTCGGCGAACCGCACCCGGCCGCCCTCGAGCGCGGCGATGTTCGGCTTGGGCACGACCGTCCCGTGCTGGACGCGGTCGAGGATCCGCCCCGAGACCGTCGGGTGGGCCTCACCGAAGCGGTGGTCGGGCTTGGGCAGCCCGTACCGCTCGGGGCTGCCGCTGTAGGCCTTGATGAGCGTGCCGATGACGCGCTGGCGGATCGAGAAGGGGATCCGGGGGTCGTTCTTCATCTGATCGACCGGACGCCCGAAGATGTACTTGGGCACGATCCAGGCCCCGCGCCGGGCGGCCAGATAGGTGCGCGCCGCGACGTAGCTGGACTCGACCGCGATGTCCATCGCGCTGTTGCCCATCCCGAGCACCACGACGTTCCTGCCGGCGAAGATCGAGTTGTCCACGTAGGAGTGAGCGTGCATCTGCACACCCTCGAACGTGTCCGAGCCCGGGAACGCGGGCTCGGGCCAGCGCGGGTCCCAATGGTGGCCGTTCGCGACGAGCAGGGCGTCGTAGCGCCGCGTCTCGCCGGTGTCGAGCGTCACCTCCCAGGTGTGCTCGTCGGTGAGCGCCGCACGCTGCACGCCCGTCTCGAACGTGATGTGCTCGCGCAGCCCGAAATGATCGACGTACGCGTCGAAATACTCGGCGATCTGCGTGTGATGCGGGAAGTCCGGATAGGACTTGGGCATCGGGAAGTCGGAGTACTCCATCCGCTCCCGTGAGGTGTTGATGAACAGGTCGCGGTAGGCCGCCGACATCCCGTTGCGGTTGCCGAACACCCAGTTGCCGCCGATCCGGTCGGACTTCTCGAAGCAGTCGAAGGGGATTCGATGCTCCTTGAGCGCCTTAACGACGGCGATGCCGGACGAGCCGGCGCCGATGAGGCAGGTGGCGGGCAGCTGGGACGTGGGCACGCGACTCCTTCACGACGGTGACGACGGGGCGAGCGCCAGGGTAGAGAAAGATGACACATGCGTCAAGCTTGACGGATGCGTCATGTTCGGCCTGGTGGCATCGGCGTGGTCGATGCCACCGTGAGCGCTCGTGCGGGGCCGCGGCGCGCCCGCGGCGGGAGTTTGTTCGAATGTTGTTCGAAGAAGAGACAAGATCGAACAAGGTGCGTATCCGGTTAGCTCAGGTCGCCCGGTGTCGGACTCGAGCTTGGCGTGCTTGTCGGCGGGGGTGACTGACTTTTCTACAGATAGTCTGAAGAAAAGTCGGTCTCGCCGGGCCCTTGGCGCGGTCAGGGGCCGAATCGGCGCGGGGCCGGCCGACACGCCGAGCCCGGCGCACGGCGCCTGGAGGCAACCGGAGCAAACCGGATACGCACCTCGAACAAACTTCGCGATCTCGCCGGCCGCCGAGCCCGACGGAGCCGACGGCCGCGACTCGCGACGCACCCGCGCCGCACCGGCCACCCGCGCCGCACCGGCCACCCGCGCCGCGCCAGCCCACCCGCCCGGCGCCGACCACCCGCGCCGCGCGCGCCCCCGCGAGCCGCCCCGCGGCGGCGCGCGAGACCCGCCCCCCTACGACCGGGCCGGAATCCCGGGTCCGACGTGCTGAGGTGGGCCGATCGGCCCGGCATCGGCGTCCGCGTGCCCGGCCAGCCCCTCGTCCTCGGGCGCGCCGGCGCCGCTCGGCCCGTCCCCGTCGCGTGCCGGCTCGCCCAGCGACCCGAGATACCGATCGACCATCCGCGCGCATTGGCGGCCCTCGTTGATCGCCCACACGATGAGCGACTGACCCCGGCGGGCGTCGCCGGCGGCGAACACGCCGTCGACCGAGGTCGTGTACGGGCGCACGGCACGCACGTTGCCGCGCCCGTCGCGCTCGACGTCGAGCTGCTCGAGCAGCTCGGGCTCGGGATGCAGGAAGCCCATGGCCAGCAGGACGAGATCGGCCGGCAGCTCGCGCTCGGTTCCGGGCACCGGTCCGAACGGCGGCGCAGGCTCGGCCCGGGCAAGGTGCAGCGCTGCCACCCGGCCGTCCTCCCCGCTGAAGTGCGTCGTGACGACCGAGTAGTCCTGCTCGCCGCGCTCGAGCTCCTTCGCCTCCTCCATCGCGTAGCTGAGGCGGTACTTGTTCGGCCACAGCGGCCACGGCGTGCGATCGTCCGGCCGCTTCGGCGGCGGCTCGGGGAGCAACTCGAGCTGCACGACCGAGAGGGCGCCCTCGCGGATCGAGTTGCCGACGCAGTCCGCCCCGGTGTCGCCGCCGCCGATGACGACGACGTGCTTGGCGGCGGCGCTGATCGGCGCCACGGGCGCCGGCGCCGGCGCCGTCGGCTCGGGGCCGAGCTCGGTGGCGACCCAGCGGTTGCGCTGGTAGAGGTAGTCCATCGCGAAGTGGATGCCGTCGAGCTCACGCCGGGGGACCGGCAGGTCGCGGGGCACGCGCGAGCCGGTGGCCAGGACGACGGCGTCGAACTCGGCGCGCAGCGCCTCTGCGGACACGTCGCGGCCGACGTCGACGCCGCAGCGCAGCTCCACGCCCTCCTCGACGAGCTGGTCGACCCGCCGCTGCACGAGCCACTTCTCGATCTTGAAGTCCGGCACGCCGAAGCGCACGAGCCCGCCGGCCGCCTCGTCGCGCTCGAACAGGACGACGCGATGGCCGGCGCGGCGCAACTGCTGGGCGGCGGCCATGCCCGCGGGTCCGGAGCCGACCACCGCGACCGAGCGACCGGTCTCGCGTTTGGGCCGCTGCGGCGTGATCCAGCCCTCCTCCCAGGCCCGGTTGACGATCGAGACCTCGATCTGCTTGATCGACACCGCGTCGCCCTCGGTGATCTCGAGCACGCAGGAGGCCTCGCACGGCGCCGGGCACAGGCGCCCGGTGAACTCGGGGAAGTTGTTCGTCGCGTGCAGCTGGGCGATCGCCTCCTCCCAGCGACTGCGGTAGACGAGGTCGTTCCAGTCGGGGATGAGGTTCCCGAGCGGGCAGCCGGAGTGGCAGAAGGGCACGCCGCACTCCATGCAGCGGGCGCCCTGCGCGCGCAGCTCGGGATCGGGACGCGGGAGCGTGAACTCGCGGTAGTCCTGCACGCGCTCGGCCGGGTCCCGCTGGGGGATGCCGGACCGCTCGATCTTCAGAAACCCGCCGACCTGCCCCACTAGTGGGTCTCCGGCGAGGACTCGCGGGCGAAGCGCTCGGCGCCGTCGCCGTTGGCGGACGGGGCGTCGCCGTTCACGGCGACCGTTGCGGTGGCCGGCGCGCCGGCCGGCGTGTCGCCGTTCGTCGACGCGGCCCCCTCCGCGGCGGCCTGGGCGTCGAGGACGCGGCGGTAGTCGGTCGGCATCACCTTCACGAACCGCGGCAGCAGCTCCTCGAACCGCTCGAGCACGCGGCGCGCGACGGGCGAGTCGGTGCGCTGCTCGTGCTCGGCGATGAGCGCGCGCAGTTCGGCCGCGTCGGCCTCGCTGATCTCCTCGAAGTCGACCATGCCCATGTTGCAGCGCCCGGCGAAGCGATCCTCCTCGTCGAGCACGTACGCGATGCCGCCGCTCATGCCGGCGGCGAAGTTGCGCCCGGTCGGACCGAGCACGACGACGCGCCCGCCGGTCATGTACTCGCAGCCGTGGTCGCCGACGCCCTCGACCACCGCCTCGGCGCCCGAGTTGCGCACCGCGAAGCGCTCGCCCGCGAGCCCGCGGAAGAAGGCGCGGCCCCTCGTCGCCCCGTACAGGACGGTGTTGCCGATGATGACGTTCTCCTCGGCGCGGAAGTGCTCGCCCACGCGCTCGTCGGGGCGCACGGCGACGACGCCGCCGGAGAGACCCTTGCCGGTGTAGTCGTTCGCCTCGCCGAAGAGCGTGAAGGTGATCCCCGGAGCCAGCCAACCGCCGAAGCTCTGCCCGGCCGATCCGCGGAACTCGACGTTGATCGTGTCGGGGTCAAGGCCCTTCGCGCCGCGCGCCCGCGCGACATGGCTGGAGAGGATCCCACCGACGCAGCGATGGACGTTGCGGATCGGCAGCGTGAGTGAGACGCATTCGTCGTTCTCGAGCGCCGGGCGGGTGCGCTCGACGAGCTGCCAGTCGAGTGCGTCGTCGAGCACGGCGGGCGGCGGCTGCACGCGGCGCAGCGCGGCGCCCTCGGGGACGGGGACCTCGCGCAGCACGTGCGTGAGGTCGACGCCGCGCGCCTTCCAGTGCTCGATGGCCGCGTCGGCGTGGAGCAGGTCGACGCGACCGGTGGCCTCGTCGAGCGAGCGCAGGCCCAGCGAGGCGAGCAGCTCGCGCACCTCCTCGGCGACGAAGAAGAAGAAGTTGACGACGTGCTCGGGTGTGCCCTTGAAGCGCTTGCGCAGCTCCGGGTCCTGGGTGGCGATCCCGACCGGGCAGGTGTTCAGGTGGCAGGCGCGCATCATGATGCAGCCGGTGGCGATGAGCGGGGCGGTCGAGAAGCCCATCTCGTCGGCGCCGAGCAGGGCGGCGATCATGACGTCGCGCCCCGTCTTCAGCTGGCCGTCGGTCTGCACGATGATCCGCGAGCGCAGGTCGTTGAGCAGCAGCGTCTGCTGCGTCTCGGCCAGACCGATCTCCCACGGGATGCCGGCGGCCTGGATCGACGACAGCGGCGACGCGCCGGTGCCGCCGTCGTGCCCGGCGATGAGCACGCGGTCGGCGTTCGCCTTCGACACGCCCGCGGCCACCGTCCCGACGCCGACCTCGGAGACGAGCTTGACCGAGACCTGCGCGCGCGGATTGCCGCAGCGCAGGTCGTAGATGAGCTGCTTGAGGTCCTCGATCGAGTAGATGTCGTGGTGGGGCGGCGGGGAGATGAGTCCGACGCCCGGCGTCGTGTGCCGGATCGAGCCGATGTACGCGTCGACCTTGTGGCCCGGGAGCTGGCCGCCCTCCCCGGGCTTGGCGCCCTGGGCCATCTTGATCTGCAGCTCGTCGGCGTTGACGAGGTAGTGGATCGTCACGCCGAAGCGCCCGGAGGCGACCTGCTTGATGGCCGAGCGCCGGCTGTCGCCGTTCGGATCGGGCGTGAAGCGCACCGGGTCCTCGCCGCCCTCGCCCGTGTTCGAGCGCCCGCCGAGGCGGTTCATCGCGATCGCGAGCGTCTCGTGCGCCTCGCGCGAGATCGAGCCGAGGCTCATCGCGCCGGTGCAGAACCGCTTCACGATGTCGGCCGCGGCCTCGACCTCCTCGAGCGGGATCGCCGTCTGGGCGGTGTCGAGCTGCAGCAGCCCGCGCAGTGTGGCCTTGCGCGCGGCGTCCTCGTTGACCTGGCGGGCGTACTCGCGGTACTTCTCGTAGGCCGGGCCGCCGCGGACCGTCTCAAGCGCCTCCGCGTCGCCGGCGAGCGCCGCGGTCACGTCTCCGTTCGCGGACCGCACGGCGTGCTGGACGAGCGCGATCGTCTCGGGGTTCCACATGTGGTGCTCGCCGTCGCGCCGCCAGGCGTAGACGCCGCCGACCGGCAGGAGCGGGTCGTGCGGCAGCGGGTAGGCGCGGGCGTGGCGCTCGAGCGCCTCCTCGGCGAGGACCTCGACGCTGACGCCGCCGATGCGCGAGGCGGTGCCGGTGAAGTGCATGTCGATGAGCGCCTTGTCGAGCCCGACCGCCTCGAAGATCTGTGCGCCGCAGTAGGACTGGATCGTCGAGATCCCCATCTTGGAGATCGTCTTGAGCAGGCCCTTGCCGACCGCCTTGACGAGGTTCTGCGCCGCCTCGGCGCCCGTGAAGGAGACCGGCTTGCCGTCGGGCCCGGGCTTGGTGATCCGCCCCCGGTAGACGAGCTCGTCGAGCGTCTCGAGCAGGACGTACGGGTTGATCGCGCTGGCGCCGTAGGCGATGAGCGTGGCGAAGTGGTGGACCTCGCGCGGCTCGCCCGACTCGACGATCAGCCCGGCCCGCAGGCGCGTGCCCTCGCGCACGAGGTGGTGGTGCACGGCCGCCACGGCGAGCAGCGAGGGGATCGGCGCGCGTTCGCGGTTCAGGCGCCGGTCGGAGAGGATGATGATGTTCTTGTCCGCCGCGATGGCGTCGTGCGCCTGGTCGCAGATGCGCGCGATCGCCGCGCGCATCCCGTCGGGCCCGTCGGTCACCGGCCAGGTGATGTCGATCGTGTGGGCGGCGAACACGTCGTGCTCGACGTGGCGCAGGGTCTCGAGCTCGCGGTTGAGGAGGATCGGCTGGTCGAGGACGAGCTGGTGGGCATGCTCGGGCGTCTCCTCGAGCAGGTTGTGCTCGCGGCCGACGCTCGAGGCCAGGCTCATGACGATCTCCTCGCGGATCGGGTCGATCGGCGGGTTGGTCACCTGGGCGAACAGCTGCTTGAAGTAGGAGAACAGCGGCGGGGCCTGGTCGGACAGGACCGCGAGCGACAGGTCGTTGCCCATCGAGCCGATCGGCTCGGCGGCGTCGCGCGCCATCGGCTCGAGCAGCACGCGCAGGTCCTCCTGGGTGTAGCCGAAGGCCCGCTGGCGCGTGCGCAGCGGCTGATCGGAGAGCGTCACCTGGTCGGACTTCGGCAGCTGGCTGAAGTGCACGCTGTTCGTCGCGAACCACCCGCCGTAGGGCTGCTGCGTGGCGATCTGGTGCTTGATCTCGCCGTCGTCGACGATCCGGCCCTGCTCGAGGTCGACGAGGAACAGCGTCCCCGGCTGCAGGCGCCCGAGGCGCTGAATCTGCTCGGGCGGGATGCCGAGCGTGCCCTGCTCGGAGCCGAGCATGCCGGCCTCGGAGCCGAGCACCACGTGGCCGTCGGTCGTCAGCACCCAGCGTCCGGGGCGCAGGCCGTTGCGGTCGAGCGTCGCGCCGACGACGCGCCCGTTCGTGAAGGCGACCGCGGCCGGGCCGTCCCAGGGCTCCATGAGGCAGGAGTGGTAGGCGTAGAACCCGCGCAGCTCGTCGGAGAGGTCCTCGCGGCCCTTGTAGGCCTCGGGGATCATCATCATCACCGCGTGCGGCAGCGAGCGGCCCGCGAGCATGAGGAGCTCGAGCACGTTGTCGAACGTGGCCGAGTCCGAGCCGCCGGGACGCACGATCGGCAGGATCTTCGGCAGGTCGCGCCCGAACAGCTCGGATGCGAGCTCGCTCTCGCGCGCGCGCATCCAGTTGATGTTGCCCATCACGGTGTTGATCTCGCCGTTGTGGCAGATGACGCGGTACGGGTGGGCGAGCTCCCAGCTCGGGAAGGTGTTCGTCGAGAAGCGCGAGTGCACGAGCGCGAGGGCGCTCTTGACGCGCTCGTCGGCCAGATCGGGGTAGAACCCGGCCAGCTGGTAGCTGATGAGCATCCCCTTGTAGTTGATCGTGCGCGACGAGCTCGAGGCCACGTACAGGCTCGGGCCGGCGGCGATCTCGCAGATGCGCCGGATGACGTACAGCTTGCGCTCGAAGGCGTCCTGATCCTCCGCATACTCCCCTTCGGCCCCGACGAACAGCTGGCGCATGACCGGCCGCGACTGGTTGGCGGTGTCGCCGACGTTCTCGGGGTTCACCGGCACGTCGCGCCAGCCGAGGACGCGCTGGCCCTCCACCCGGACGTTGAGCTCGAGCAGGTCCTCGAGCTGAGACCGGGCAAGGTCGTTCGTGGGCAGGAAGCACACGAGCACGCCGTACCGCCCGGGCGCGGGCAGCTCGAAGTCGACGACACCGCGCAGGAACTCGTCGGGGATCTGCATGAGGATCCCGGCGCCGTCGCCGGTGCGGGGATCGGCGCCCGCCGCGCCGCGATGCTCGAGGTTCTCCAGGGCCGTGATCGCCCGGCGCACCACCTCGTGGGTCGGCGTGTTGTCCAGGCGCGCGACCATGCCGACGCCGCACGCGTCGTGCTCGAAGCGAGGGTCGTAGAGGCCAACGGCCCCGGGAGGCTGGATGTTCGGTTTCATGGCAGTGCGATGGACGGTTGAACCGCGTCGGGACCCCTGTCCCGCGGGGCACCGCCCTGTGGTCAGGCAGGCACGTGAGGCGGAGCTGTGAAGCGTATCAGCGGATCGCCTCCACGACGACCATCGGACGCCACGAGATCCCCGGCGGTGAGCGGCGATTTCGTGCGAGTCCGAGCAAGCGACTTGACCGGCGCGCCTTGCGTATTGTGTCGGTCCTGCAGGCAGCGGCGAGCGGGCATCGACGCAAACGCCGCCACCGCCCCGCTCGGCGGACGTGTGTGAGACACGCGGCTCCCGGGCACCATCAACAGCAGCACCCCGTCGATCATCGCCCGAGAGAGGTCACGACGCCTGACATCGAGCTCATGCTGCCGGCACGCGCGGAGAACATCGCGGTCGTCCGCCACGTGCTGGGCGCCTTCGCGGACGTCGGCGTGCTCGACGACCACACGGTCTCCGACGTGCGCATCGCCGCGAGCGAGGCGTGCGCGAACGTCGTCGTCCACGCCTACCCCGTGGACGAGGGCGGTCCGCTGCTGTTCGAGGCCGGCCTCGAGGACGGCCGGCTGGCGCTCACCGTCCGCGACGACGGACCCGGGATCGCGCCGGACGGCGAGAGCGCCGGCCTCGGTCTCGCGCTCATCGCCGCGCTCGCCGAGACGGTGCGGGTCGGCCGCGACGAGCGCGACCGCAACGAGGTGCGGATGACGTTCGCGCTGCCGGCCGCCGGGCCCGACCACCCCGCCGGGGCGACCGCATGAGCGGCGCCGGGATTCCCGCCGCCGACGGCGGGGCCTACGCCAACTCGGCGCTGCTGCGCGTCGCCGTGGGACCGCTCGCCGGTCCGACGATCTGCCGCCTCGTCTCGATCCTGGCCAGCCGCGCGCAGTGCCCGCTCGACCGGCTCGACGATGCGCTGCTCGTCTGCGACGCGATCATCGACCACGCGCCGGCGCACGTGCTCGACGGGCACATCGGCCTCGAGGTGGGCGTCAGCGAGACGAGCCTCGAGCTGTGCCTCGGCCCGCTCGCCTCCAGCGCCGCCGAGACGATCCTCGCCGACTGCACGATCCCCGGGATCGGCAACGTGCTCACGCGCGTCACCGACCGCGTCGCGGTGCGGCCCGTCGCCGGCGGTGGGGAGCGGCTCGTGCTCGGTCTGGACTTCGACGGCGCGACGCGCCCCACCGGGCCGGTCGGACTGCCGCAGTAGGGCCGCGCGTCAGCTCGAGCGCTTGGCGGACGAGCGCGCGCGGGGCTTGGGCTTCTTCGGCGCGGCTTCGCCATCCCCGTTGCTGGCCGGGGCGCGCGAGCGCCGTCGGGGGCCGCCGTCGGCGCCGCTGCGCCCGCGCACCTGGTCGAGGCTCGCCTGCAGCGCGCTCATCAGGTCCGGCGCGGCCGTGGGCGCCTCCTCGACGAGCGGCTGCACCGTGACCTCCTCGCCCTGCGCCTTGCGCTCGATCATCTCCAGCACGGCGTCGCGGTAGGTGTCGCGGTACTTGCCCGGCTCGAACGGCGCGGCGAGCGACTCGACGAGCTGGCGCGCGATCTGCAGCTCGCGCTCGTTCGTGGACACGTCGGCGTCCGGGAGCTCCTCGAGCCGGTCGGCCGGAACGACCTCGTCGGCGAAGTTCATCGTCGCCATCGCGAGGACGTCGTCCATCGGGCGGATCGCCACGAGCTGCTCCTTGGAGCGCAGTACGACCCGGGCGATCGCGACCTTCCCGGACTCGCGCATCGCGTCCAGCAGCAGCCGATAGGGCTTGGCCCCGCCAGCCCCGGGAACGAGGTAGTACGGGTGGTCGTAGTAGATCGGATCGATCTCGGCCAGCTCGACGAAGTCCTCGATCTCGATCGTGCGCGACTTCTGCGGCTCGATCGCCGCGAGCTCCTCGGGCGTGATCACGACGTAGCGGTCCGGGGCGATCTCGTAGCCCTTGACGATGTCGTCGTAGGCGACCTCCTCCCCGTCGGCCGGACAGATGCGCTTCTGCTGGATGCGCACGCCGTCGGCGGCGTGCAGCTGGTGGAAGCGCACGGTCTTCGAGGACACCGCGCTGTAGAGCTTGACCGGGACGCTGACCAGCCCGAAGCTGATGGCGCCGGTCCAGATCGATCTGGGCATCCGTGAAGTGTTACCCGATGCGGCCCGCGAGAACCAGGGCGCACGCGATTTTGCGGTCGGCGGCCCGAGCCGCGCGGGCTCAGCGCTCGCCGCTCGCCGCGCGCAGACGCGCGAGCGCCTGGCGGATCATGCGCGACACCTGCATCTGCGAGACGCCGATCCGGGCGCCGATCTCGGCCTGCGTGAGGTCCTCGACGAAGCGCAGGCGCAGGACGAGCTGCTCGCGCTTGGAGATGCGGGCGAGCAGCGGCTGCAGCGTCGCGCGCGTCTCGGCGCTCTCGAACCCCTCCTCGTGGACGCCGAGCGCGTCGGCGAGGCTCTCGCGCTCGTCGAGATCGGAGGCGCCGCGCGGCGCGTCCAGCGATCCGGCGCGATACGCGCCCGCGGCGGCGAGCGCCTCGAGCACCTGCTCGGCGGAGGCGTCGAGCGCGGCCGCGATCTCGGCCACCGTCGGCTGGCGATGCAGGTCGACCGCCAGGCGGGCGACGACGCGATCCGTGCGCAGGACCATCTCCTGCAGCTCGCGCGGCACGCGCAGCGACCAGGTGCGATCGCGGAAATGGCGCTTGAGCTCGCCGACGATCGTCGGCACCGCGTAGCTGGAGAACGCGACCTCGCGGGCCGTGTCGAACCGGTCGACGGCCTTCAGCAGGCCGAGCGACGCGACCTGGATGAGGTCGTCGAGCGGCTCCTCGGCGCGCTGGTAGCGGCGCGCGAGCTGGCGCGCGAGCGGCAGGTAGCGCGCCACGAGCTGCTCGCGCGCCTGCGCGTCGCCGTCGTGGCGAGCGCGCGCGAGCAGCTCCGCGTCGGTCGCCGGCGCGGCGGGCGACGACGGGTCCCCGCCCCGAACGCGGTGCGACCCGGGGTCGGACGGCCTGGGGCCGTGGTCCGGCAATCGAGCTCCTTCGTTCTGCTCCGCGTGGCGCGGAGTCGACTCCGACGTTCCGTTTCAGGCACGCTCTCGACCGACGCTCGCGCCCCCCGAGCCCGACGCTTCGGCTCCCGATCTTGCCACGATCGGGTCGTCGTCGCGTTGAACGACGGGCGCCGCGTCCGGCGCCGGGCCCAGCGTGGCGCTCGGCGGATGCGAGCACAGCGCCCGCCGGCCGGGGCACGCGAGACACAGCTCCCGGTGCGGGCGACTGCTGACAGGGTAGTGACCCGCGACCACAGCGCCAGCCCGCTCCCGCAGCTCGGCGGTCAGCCGGGCGTCGTCCGCCGCGGTGTAACGAACCGTGACCGGCTCGGTCGGGCGCTGCAGGTACCAGTGCACGACGTCCACCGTCAGCGCGCCGCCGCGCAGCGCCGCGAGTCCGTACACGCGCCGCTGCACGCCGTAGTCGCGCTCGGTGAGCGGCCCGAGGTCGTCCCCGCCGACGCGGTCGCTCTTGTAGTCGACGATCAGGCAGCCGCCCCCCATCTCGTGGGCGATCAGGTCGACCACCCCGCTCACGAGCGGGAGATCGTCGCCGAGCGAGAAGCCGAACGGGTGCTCGCGCCGCACGCGCGGCGCCGACGCGAGCCGCGCGCCGAGCTCCGTGTCGGCGACCGCGGCCACGAGCCGCGCGATCTCGGCCAGCTCGTCGGGCGCCGGCGCCGCACCGAGCTCGGCGGCGAGCGCGGCGACGCGCTCGGCTCCGGGCCCCGCCGGGCGGCGGAAGTCGAACGTCTCGAGCAGCCGGTGCACGAGCGAGCCCCGCACGCGCCCCGGGAGCGCCCCCGAGCGCGCGGACGGACGGACACCCGCGGGCAGCCGATCGTCCGGCGGCAGGCCGAGCACGCGTTCCAGGTAGTAGCGGTAGCCGCACCGCTCGTACTCGGCCAGCGCGGTGTAGCTGAGCGCGCCCGATCCGGCTCGCGGCGCCGGGACCGGCGCACCCGCCTCGAGCCTGGCAAGCTCCGGTGGGCGCGCGGGCGGGGTCCCGTCGCCGGGCGCGCGCGCCTCCTGTAGCCGGGGCGTGCGCGCGCGCAGGACGGCGCCGACGGTGGCCGGGGCGTTGAGGCGGCAGCGCACGGTCACGCCGGGCGCTCCCGGCGGATGGAGGTCGATCACCGGCTGCTCGCTGCTCAGCCGGGCGGGCAGGTCCTCGGCGAGCGCGGGACCGAGCCAGCCGAGCGCCGGCGCCGTCGGCCTCGGCGCCGGCCAGCGCTCGGGGTTGACGGCCCCGCTCAGGAGCAGTCGCTCGCGCGCGCGCGTCATCGCCACGTACAGGATGCGCCGCTCCTCCTCGGCCTCGGCCGCGAGCCGCTCGTCGCGCAGCGCGGCGAACGCGAGCGTGGCCACGGGGGCCGATCCGTCGAGCGTCGCCAGGCGCAGGCCGATCCGCTCGCCGTCGAGGAGCAGGTCGGGCGGATCGCCGCGTCCCTGACGGCCGAGGTCCGCGACGGCGACGACGTCGAACTCGAGGCCCTTCGCGGCGTGGATCGTCATGACGCGCACCGCGTCGCTGTCGGCGTCGGCCACCGGAGCGTCGGGTTCGCGGGCCGCGCCGGCCCGGCGCCGCTCGGCGTGGTCGAGGAAGCCGCGCAGCCCGCCGCCCTCGCCGTGCTCGTGGCGGCGGGCGAGACGCAGGAGCTTGTCGACGTTCGCCCGCCGGCGCTCGGGGAACGGGAGGCCGAGCAGATGCGCGTCGTAGCCGGTCTCGCGCACGACGCGGCGCAGGAGCGTGTCGACGCCACGGCGGGCGACGAGCCGTCGCTCGCGGCGCACGAGCGCCAGGAACGCGGTCAGGGCCGCCACGTCGGCCTCGGAGAACGAGGTCCGCAGCGCCTCGAGCTCCTCGCCGGCGGGGGTCGGGCCGCCGAACAGGCGCATGAGCGCCGGCCAGGGCCGGCCCGACCCCCGGGCGCGGGCGAGCAGCGCGAGCGCATCGGAGGACGCGCCGACGAGCGGCGACGCGAGCGCCCCGTACAGCGCGACGTCGTCGAGCGGGTTGGCGAGCGTGCGCAGGTACGCGAGCAGGTCGAGCACCTCCGGGCCCGACCAGTAGCCGCCGCCGTCGGCGATGAGCGTGGCGATGCCCGTGTCCTCCAGCGCGCGGGCGAACACCGGCACGTCGCCGGTGGCCCGCAGCAGCACCGCGACCTCGCCGGGCGCGGCGACCCCCTCGTCCAGGAGCTCGCCGATGCGCTGGGCGAGCAGGCGCGCCTCGGCCTGGCGCCAGCGGGCCGCCTGCGGAAGCCCGGGCGAGGGGTCGACGAGCGGGTCCTCCCAGCCGCGCTGGTCGGTGACGAGCAGCTCGACGAGCGGCTCGCCGGCGGACGCGAGCGCCTCGCGGCCGGCGGCGAGCGGCGTGAAGTCCGGCCCGAAGGCGGGGACGAACACGGCGTTGACCGCCGCCAGCAGCTCGGGACGGCCGCGGAAGTTATCGGCCAGCTCGAGTGTCGACCCGCGCGCGGCGAGCGCCGCCCGGCGCTCACGGAAGAGGCCGACGTCCGCGTGGCGGAAGCCGTAGATCGACTGGAACTCGTCGCCGACCGTGAACAGGTTGTCGCGCTCGAGCGCCCGCAGGATCCGCATCTGGCGGGGGTTCGTGTCCTGGAACTCGTCGATCATCACGAGCTCGAAGCGCGCGGCCCAGCTGCGGCGCAGCGCCTCGTCGCCCTCGAGCAGCCGGCTCGCCTCGATCTCCAGGTCGTCGAAGTCCAGCGCCCCGCGCTCGTGCTTCGCCGTCGCGTAGGCGCGGTCGAAGCGCTCGAGCAGCTCGTCGAGCAGCCGCAGCGCGGCGACCGCGTGCCGGTCGGCGCACACCTGCGCGTACGCGTCGAGCGCCTCGCGATAGCCCCCGCACGCCCCGCCGGCGACCGCGCCCCCGGCGCCGGGCAGCGTCAGCGCGGCGAACGCGCCGGGCCCCGGCGGCGGATGCCCGCCCGCCGCGTCGGCGACCGCCGCGGCGCAGTCGAGGGCCTCGAGCGCGCGCTCGGCCGACGCCGCGAGCACCCCGCCCCCCACCGCCTCGCGGATCTCCTCGCGGGCGAGCGCCACGGCGCGGACGAGTCGCCGCCCGGCGGCGGCGAGATCAGCGTCTGCCGGGGGCGCCGGCAGCCGCGGCTCACGCTCGCCCCGCGTGCGCAGCGCGTCGTAGGCGGCCAGGATCGCGCCCTGCACGCGATCGGCGCCGTAGGCGGCGACGAGATCGACGGCCGGTCCGCCCCCCGAGTCCAGGAGCCCGCGCAGCGCGGTCGCGAACGCCCGCTCGCGCAGATCCGCGGCCAGGCCCTCGTCGAGCACCTCGAACCCGGGGTCGACGCCGATCGCGACGGCATGGGCGCGCAGGATCCGCGCACAGAACGCGTGCACGGTGCCGATCGGCGCGCGCTCGCTGTCACGGGCCAGCTCGCGGTCCCCGAGACCGCGGAGCCGCTCGCGGACGCGATCGCGCAGCTCGGCCGCCGCGCGATCGGTGAACGTGATCGCGAGGATCCGGCCCGGCGCCACCCCGTCCTCGTGCACGGCGCGCACGAAGCGCTCGACGAGCACCGAGGTCTTGCCGCTCCCGGCCCCGGCGGAGAGGAGCAGCGACCCGCGCCGCCGGTCGGCGGCGCGTTCCTGATCGGGGGTCAGCGCACGCATCGGCAGATCGACGGGAACTCGCAGCCGCCCCCGAAGGCGCACGAGCCCGGACGGCCCTCCAGGCGCCCGGCGCGCGCCTGCGCGGCCGCCTCGCGGGCGACGACGAGCGCGTCCTCGACGATCGCCTCGACCTCCCCGGGCTCGCGGCGGTCGCCGTTGACCGTGGCCAGCTCGGTGGCCAGGTCGGCGACGAGCACGCCCCGCGGGCGCAGCTCGCGGCCCGAGGTCGGCTGGTAGAAGCCGCCGACGACACGCAGGTCCAGCAGCTGCTCGACGGCGCGCATGTAGACGGCGATCTGCACGCGTCCCTCGCTCACCCAGCGCGCCGGCTCGGGCACGCTGCGGCCCTTGTAGTCGTAGAGGATCGCCTCGCCCCGCGGCGACACATCGACGCGATCGATGCGCCCGCGCACGAACACGTCCTCGTCGAGCGCGAAGGCCGGGTGATCGTCGGCCTCGAACCCGAACGACAGCTCGAGATGGGCCGGCTCCCAGGGGCTGCCCTCGCGCGCGGCATGCGCGAGGTAGCGGTCGAGATCGACCTCCAGGCGCCGGCGCGCCGCCGCCTCGCGCTCGGGGCGGGCCGAGAGGCTCCGCTCGCCGAGCCGCTCCGCGAGCGCCTCGCGCATGAGCTCCCGGGCGAGCTCGAGGTGCTCGGGCGACACGCGCGCCGAGCCGGTGCGCTCCCCCAGCCGGCGGTGGGTGGTCTCCAGGACGTCGTGCGCGACGCTGCCGCGCGTCAGCGGCTCGGGATCGGGGTCGATGTCCTCGGCGCGGAGCAGCCGCTGCACGAACCACTTCACCGGGCAGGCGACCCACACCTCCAGGCCCGAGGCGGACCACGGCGCCTGCGCGAGCGCGCCGAGCACGCCGGGGTCGCTCAGCGGCGCCAGCGGCGGCTCGTGCCGGCGGGCGGCGCGCGGCGCGGGCGAGAGCGCGGCCTCGGGCGTCGGCGGCCGGCCGGGGCCGGGCCAGCCCACGGCGCCGAGCGCGCGACGCCGGCGCCGGTCCCAGAGATCCTCGGTGAAGAGCGCGCACAGGTCGTCGAGGAACGACGACGGCGCCGCCGGCACGCCGTCGTCGTCGGCGGTGTGCCAGCTGAGGCAGAGCAGCTCCTCCGGGCGCGACACGCACGCGTACAGCAGATAGCGCTCCGCGCCGGCGTCGTCGCCGCCCGCGAGGCGGATCCCCGAGGCGCGCGCGAGCTCGCGCCGGTCCTCCTCGCCGAGAAACGGATCGGGGCGGTCGGGGGCCGGGAAGACCCCCTCCTGCAGCCCGCATACGAACAGCGCGCGCACGCGGCGGGCCCGCAGCGCGAGCGGGTCCACGATCGCCACCGCGCCGGGGCCGGGCGGCTCGCCGGTGACGACCTCGAGCGTCGCCAGCGCCTCGAGCAGCGTCCGCACGTCGACGCGCAGATCGCGCGTGGCGCTCGCGCACTCACGCAGTTCGTCGAGCGCCCGGCGGGCGACGGCGACCGCGTCGGCCGCCGGCCGGTCCTCGGCGTCGAGCACGTGCGCCCGCCGGCGCCACGGCGCGCTGAACAGCCGCTCGAGCTCGGCGCCGGTGCGCGCCAGCAGCGCGCCGGGGCCTCGCCCCGCCGCCGCCACGAGCCGATCGAGCGACTGCAGCGGACCGTGCTCGGGCTCCCACAGCGCCCGCAGGCCCGAGACGGTGCTCACGCCCGCCGCGCGGGCCCGCGCCTCGAGCGCGTCGACGCGATCGGCGTCACGGGGACGCGAGGACGCGCGCAGCCAGGTGAGCAGCGCCGCGCCGGCGTCGTCGTCGGCCACGCAGCGCAGCAACGCGCACAGGGCGCGTCCGACGCCGGTCTCGGCGAACCCGATGCGCCGCTGCAGCGTGTACGCGATGGCGGCGGCGGTGAAGACCTCGTCGAGCAGTGGCGCCGACGGCCCGGCCGTGCGCAGCACGACGGCGATCTCGCCGGGCTCGGCGCCGGCGTCGAGCAGCGCGCGGATCTCACCGGCGACGAGCTGAAGCTCGGCGCGCTCGCCGCCGCCCTCGAGCAGCCGCACGGCCGTGCCGGGGTCCGCGGGCACCGCGCCCTCCTCGAACAGCGAGCGCTCGAGGTGGTGCAGCGCAGCGCGCGCGCCCGGCGCGTAGTGCTCGGCCCGGGCCGGGAGCGCGATGTGCTCGTCGGCGAGCGGCGCGAGCGTCTGGAAGGTCGTCGCCCGCCCGGCGAAGGCGAGCCGCCCCGGCTCGTAGGCGAGCGAGACGGTCACGGGCGCGCCGACGACGCGGGCGAGCGTCTCGATCGCGTCGAGCTCGATCGGCGTGAGGTCGTCGAAGCCGTAGAACAGGACCGGCGTCCCGCCCCAGCGCGGCGGGTCGCGGGCGAGCGCGTCGAGCGCGGTCGTGGCGTGGCCCTCGCGGTCCGGGCGCCCGAGGCGCCGCAGCAGCGCGTCGTAGCGCGCGTAGATCGCCGCGAGGTCCTCGGCGTAGTCCTCGCGCCCGGCGCCTCCCTGCGCCGCCCACGCCTGCAGCGCGGCGCGCCAGCGCCCGGGCGACACGCGGCGGGCCCCGAGCTCGGCGGCGAGCCGGGTGAACGCGCGCGCGAACCCCGGAGTGGCGGCGGCCTCGTCGCACACGCGCAGGCCGGCGCCGGCGGCGGCCGTGGCCACGACCCGCTCGCGCGCCGGCTCGCCGAGCGGGAAGGCGCCGACCTCGACGCGGCGCGCGATCTCGCCCACGAGACCGGCGAAGCGCTCGACGCGTGCGCCGAACACGACGCCGGCGGCGGCGAGCTCGCGCCGGTAGGACTCGACGTCGACGCGCGTCGGGACGACGAGAATCGGCTCGCCGCGCTCGGCCTCGGCGCGCACGCGCGCGAGCACGCCTGAGGCCTTGCCCGCGTTCGCGGGACCCGTGATGAGCGTCAGCGGCATGGCCCTCCATCGTGGCGCACGCCGAAGACGTGCCGCCGAGCCCGACCCCTAGGCCGCTTCGCTCTCCGCGGCGGGCGGGCCCTCGCCCGTCGTCGGCGGAACCTCGGTCTCGTCGACCTCGGGGGCCTTCGCGCCCTCCTGGGCCCAGGGCTCGTTGAACTCGACGCGCCACTTGCCCTCCTCGCTCTGCGTGAGGGCGAGGCGGGCACGGAAGCTGCGGCCACTGCGGCCGCGAAAGCCGGTGACCGGCCGCTCGGTGTAGCCGGTGTGGATGAGCTCGCGGGCGACGGCGATCGGCAGCTGCTTGCCCGCCTTGCTCTTCCAGATGACGAAGCCGCAGCCGGGATCCTCGCGCGACCAGCACGAATAGCCCTTGCGGTTCTCGACGATGTCGTGCCCGCACACCGGGCACGGCCCGAGGTTCGCGCGCGGGATGCGGACATCCTTCAGCTTGGCGTCAAGCTCGTTGACCGTCTCGGTCGCGAAGCCGGCGATGTCGGTCATGAAGCGCTTGCGCGAGTCCTCGCCGCGCTCGATCCGCCCGAGCCGCCGCTCCCAGTCGCCGGTCAGGCCGGGCGAGGTGAGCGCATGGCCGTCGAGCAGCCGGACGACGTTCAGGCCCTTCTCGGTGGCGACGAGCGCGCGCCCGTCGCGCTCGATGTACCCGACGTCGATGAGCCGCTCGATGATCGCGGCGCGGGTGGCCGGGGTGCCGATGCCCGAGTCCTTCATCGCCTCGCGCAGCTCGTCGTCGTCGACGAGCTTGCCGGCTGTCTCCATCGCCCCGAGCAGCGAGGCGTCGGTGTAACGGCGCGGCGGCTTGGTCTCCTTGCGCTCGCTGGCGACGTCGCGGACGCTCACCTGCTCGCCCTGCTCCAGGCGCGGGAGCTGCTGATCGGCGCCCTCGTCCTCGTCGCGACCCTCGCCCTCGGGCAGCTCGCCGTAGACCCCGCGCCAGCCGGGGACGAGCAGGACCTTGCCGCGCGTGCGGAAGACGTAGCCCCTCGCGTCGCCGGCGCCGGCGCCGGAAGCGGCGGCGCCGGCGGCGACGGCGGCGCCGGCGGCCGGCACGGTCGTCTCCACGCGCGTGTTCTCGAACACGGCGTCGGGGTGGAAGACGGCGAGGAAGCGGCGCACGACCATGTCGTACACGCGCCGGTCGTCGTCGTTCATCTTCTCGACCGGGTGCGGGGCGTCGGAGTTGGTGGGGATGATCGCGTGGTGGTCGGCCACCTTGGCGTCGTCGACGACGCGCGCGAGCGGCAGCACGTCGAGTCCGCGCACGTAGGCGGCCGCCTGCGCGTACTCCTTGGCGGAGCCGACGAGCCCGGCGATCGGCTTGATCTCGGGGACCATGTCGGTGGTCAGGTAGCGCGAGCTCGTGCGCGGATACGTCAGCGCCTTGTGCTCCTCGTACAGGCGCTGCGCCGCGCCGAGCGTGCGGCGGGCCGAGAAGCCGAAGCGGGTGTTCGCGTCGCGCTGCAGCGAGGTGAGGTCGTAGAGCATCGGCGCGCGCTCGCTCTGCTCCTTCTTCTCGAGCTTGGTGATCGTCCCGCGGCCCGCCCGGCAGGCCTGCACGATCGCCGCCGCCTCCGCCTCGGTGGGGATGCGGGGCTTCGCGCCCGCGTGGTAGCGCCCGGCGTATACGCGCTCATCGCCGTTCGAGGCGTCGGGCACGAACGTGGCGTCGACGAGCCAGTACGGCTCGGGCACGAAGGCGCGGATCTCCTCCTCGCGACGGGCGACGATGGCCAGCGTCGGCGTCTGCACGCGCCCGAGCGAGACGGCGCCGTCGAAGGACGAGCGCAGGCGGATCGTCGCGGCGCGCGTCGAGTTCATGCCCACGATCCAGTCGGCCTCCGAGCGCGAGCGGGCCGCCTGCTCGAGGCTCTGGAACTCCTCGGCGGGTCGCAGGCTCGCGAACGCCTCCTTCATGGCGGCGTTCGTCATCGACGAGAGCCACAGCCGCTGCACCGGCTTCTTGGCCTTGGCCTTCTCGTAGAGGTAGGCGAAGATGAGCTCGCCCTCGCGCCCGGCGTCGCAGGCGTTCACGACGAGCGAGACGTCCTCGCGCCCGAGCTGCTGGGTCACGACCGACATCTGCTTGCGCGAGCGCTCGTCGCGGACGACGAGCTTGAAGCGGTCGGGGACGATCGGGAGGTCCGCCATACGCCACTTCTTGTACTTCGGGTCGTACTCGTCGGGCTCGGCGAGCTGCACGAGATGCCCGACGGCCCACGTGATGACGTGCTCGGGCCCCTCGAGGTAGCCCTCCTGCTTCTGGAACGGCCCGGGCAGCACGCGCGCGAGGTCGCGCCCGACGGACGGCTTCTCGGCGATGACGAGGGTCTTGGACACGGCGGTCAGCGTAGCGGTTGACGCGGGGGCGGATGCCCTACTCCGCGCACGACCCCGTGCTCACCGGAGCGTGCGCATGCGCGATCACCGAGGCGACGACGGAGTTGGCGACGCCGTATCCGCCATGCGGGCCCGCTCCGGTCGTGGACGCGAACACGGTCGTGGCCACCTCGCCGGCGCCGTCGACGACCGGGCCACCCGAGTTCCCCGGCCGCACGAGGCCGCGCAGCGGCGTGATGAGCCGCGACACCGGTCCGTTGCCGTACGCGTCCTGCGTCAGAACCGTCTGGGTGGTGCCGAGACGCGCCGCGCGCACGTCGAAGGGCCCGTCGCGCGGATAGCCGAGGATCGCCGCGGAGAGGCCGGCGCGCGGATCGGCGGCGAGCCGCAGCGCCCGCGCGCGCAGCCCGGGCACGCTCAGCACCGCCACGTCGTCGTGGGGGTCGAAGGCGATCGCGCGGGCGGCAAGGCTCATCGCCGGGTCTCCGCCGACCTGCACCGTGGTGTCCTGCTCGCCGGCGACGACGTGCGCGTTGGTCACGACGAGCCCGGGGCGAGCCACCCAGCCCGAGCCCTCCACGCCGAGCCCGCAGGCGCTGCCGATCACGCGCACGACGCTCGGAGCGGCCGCCCGCACGACGGCGCTGTGCGCGATCGCCGGGGACGGAGGCGCGACGTCGGGCGACGGGCCGGCGATCGTCGGCAGGGGGTCGAGGTGCGCGAGCGCGTTCAGGACGCTGCTCGACGAGGGGAGCAGCTCGTTGAGCGCGCGCACGATGAACGACTGCTGCAGGTCAGCGCGCAGGCGGGTCTCGCCGGGCGCCTGCGCGGCCACCGCGGCCGCGATCCACACGACGCCGAGCGCGATCGCCGCGCTCAGGAGCGCGCCGAGCGCGCCGTCGACGATGCCGAGCCCGGGCAGAACGATCACCCGCCGCAGGCGGACGCCGAGGCCCTCCAGCCCGGTGGCGAGGATGCCGCCGGCCACGAGCGCGCCGACGAGGCCGAACGCCGGGGCGTACAGCGAGTCGGTGCCGGCCGGCAGCAGGAGCGGGCCGACGCGCGTCCCGACGAGCGCTCCCGCCGCGAAGCCGGCGAATCCGAGCACGCCCACGATGAACCCGCGCCGGTACCCCTGGCTCGCGAGCAGAGCCACGAAGGCGACGATGAGCCAGTCGAGTCCGGTCATCACATCGAATCTAGCCCGCCGCGCGCAGATTGCCCGCCGGTGCAGGGCCTATGCTCTACCGTTCGGCGATGTTCCACGGCGTTCGCGTAGGGGGGACCGATGCTCCCGGCGGTGTGCTGAGCCTGGCCTCCGGCGCTCCTCCGCGGCGGGTCGCGAGCACCACCCGTCGCGCACCGCGGCGCGGCGGACGCCGACGCGCCGCCGCGGCCCGGCGCCGGCGCCTCGGGCGCGCCCGGCCGGTGATCATCCTGGCCGCGATCGCCTTCCTCGCCGGCGCCATCGTCGGCGCTCAGCGGTCGGACGGTCATCGCGCCCTCGCGCTGCGCTTCATCTCCGATTGGAGCGCCCAGCGCTACGGCGCGATGTACGCCGACGTCGACGCGGCCACGCGCAACGCGCTCTCCCCCGCCTCGTTCTCCGACGCGTACGCGTCGGCGTGGAACACGGCGACCACGGCGAGCCTGCGCGTCGCCGGGCACGTGCACGAGACCTCGAGCGGCGCGATCGTCGCCCCGATGGCGGTGCACACGCGGCTGTTCGGCGTCCTGCACGCCGACCTCACCGTGCCGTTCGTGCACGACGCCAGCGGCACGCACGTCGCCTGGTCGCGCGCGCTGACGTTTCCGGGGCTGCGGCCCGGCGAGGTCCTGCACAGCCGTCTCGCGCTGCCGCCCCGCGCCGCGCTCCTCGCTCGCGACGGGTCGGTGCTCGCCAGCGGTCCCGCGGTCGCCGGGGGCGAGCGCTACTCGCCGCTCGGCCCGGCGGTGACCGGGATCGTCGGCACCACGGGCCCGATCCCGGCCTCGCAGCTCGCCTCGCTCGAGGCGGCGGGGGTGCCGCCGGACGCCGACGTGGGCCAGTCCGGGCTCGAGCTCATCTTCGACGCCCAGCTGCGCGGGCGCGCCGGCGGCGTGCTGCTCGCCGGGCACCGGGTGGTCGCGACCGCCGCGGCGATCCCCGGAACCCCGACGCGGACGACGATCTCGCCCGCGCTGCAGACGGCCGCCGTGGTGGCGCTCGGCGGTCAGCTCGGGGGCGTCGTGGCGCTGCGGCCGAGCACCGGCGAGATCCTCGCCGTCGCCGGACTCGGCGTCGACGACCTGCAGCCCCCGGGGTCGACCTTCAAGATGGTCACGACGAGCGGCGCGCTGCAGTACGGGATCGCCACGCCGTCCACCGTCTTCCCCTACGCCACCGAGGCGCTGCTCGACGGGGTCCCGCTCACGAACGCCGGCATGGAGGACTGCGGTGGCACGCTGACGCTCGCGTTCACCGTCTCGTGCAACTCGGTCTTCGCCCCGCTGGGGGCGAAGCTCGGCGCCCAACGGCTCGTGGCCACCGCCGAGCGCTTCGGCTTCAACGAGCCCGTCGGCATCCCGGGCGTCGTCGAGAGCACGCTGCCGCCCGCGTCCCAGATCCAGGGCGACCTCGCCGTGGGCTCCACGGCGATCGGCCAGGACATGGTCCTCGCCAGCCCGCTCGAGATGGCGATCGTCGCGGCGACGATCGGCGAGGGCGGTATGCGCCCCCGGCCGACGTTCATGCGCGGCCGGCCCAGCGGCCGGATCCGCGCCACGACCGCGAAGGTCGCGCACGAGGTGCGGCGCATGATGATCGACGTCGTCCAGTCGGGCACCGGAACGGCGGCCGCCCTCCCCAACGTCACCGTGGCCGGCAAGACGGGCACGGCCGAGCTGGTCAACACGAACGCCCCGGGCGCGAGCACGCCCCAGAACACCGATGCGTGGTTCGCGGCCTTCGCCCCGGCGCTCGGCCCGCACGTGGCGGTGGGCGTGATGCTCGTCCGCGACGGCGCCGGCGGTGCGACCGCCGCTCCCGTGGCCCGCGCCGTGCTCGAGAGCGCCCTGTCCAACGGGTTCTAGGGACCCTCGGAAGGCGGGCCCATCAGGCCCGCCTTTCCCCGCGTTTCCGCTGCGTCCGGGCACATTTTGGCCCGGGCCCGTCGTCCGGGGCGCAGAAAATTTCCAAGAAAATGTGACTTTCGCTTATGTTTGTGCTGATACTTGTCGATAAGACCACTAGATGGACGCTTCATCCAGTGTTCATCGGGGCGGTCTGACCCGCCGCCCTCAGCACAGCAAGACCCTCCTCACCCAATCATGAGCTCGGGCAGGGATGCCCGAGCTCTGATATGTCCGGGGCCTTCCTGAAGCCGCGCCGCGGGTGCTACGCGGCGACGACCGACGTGACCGTGTAGGCGAGCTGGACGCGGTCGCGTCCGCCGCGCTTGGCCTCGAGCAGCGCCGCGTCGGCGCGCGCGAACACGGCCGCGAAGTCGAAGCGCTCGCCCGCCACCGAGGCCGCGACACCGACCGACATCGTCACCGGGAGTCCGTTCATCGGCTCGTGGCGCACGGCATCCCACAGGCGCTCGGCCACGGCGGCGGCCTCGTGCTCGTCGACGCCGGCCAACAGGACGACGAACTCCTCGCCGCCGAACCGGTAGGCGGACTCGAAGGCGCGCAGGCACTTGCGGATGCGGTAGGCCGCCTCGCGCAGCACGATGTCGCCGACGACATGCCCGTGCCCGTCGTTGACGGCCTTGAAGCGGTCGAGGTCGGTGACGATGACCGACACCTGTTCGCCCGTCTGCGCCGTCTGCGCCGCCAGCTCGGCCGAGCGGGCCTCGAGCGCGGTGCGGTTGAGCAGCCCGGTGAGGTGGTCGACGACCGAGGCGCTGCGATGGTCGATCGCCGACTGGCCGACCGCCCAGCCGATGCAGGCGATCGTCACGAGCGCGGCGAGGCCGAGCAGCAGGATGACCGGATCGTGGGTGATGAGATTGGGCGCGCGGTTGAACACCACGATCGTCATGAGGAGCGCGGTGAAGGCGACGCCGACGACCGTGGCCCGGGCGGGGAACACGGCGCTCGACCCGATGACCATCGTCATGAACAGGCCGAGGGCGAACAGCGGCGCGCCGGTGGAGAGGCAGAAGCCGGCGGCGATGCTCGCCTGGAACGCGAGCCAGCCGAGGGCGAGCGCGTACTCCGGCCGGCGCAGGCGCTCGAGGCGGAACTCCATGAGGTTGTAGCCGATGCCGACGATCACCGGCGGCACGAGCGTGAGCCAGCCGTACCACGGTCCGGCGACCACGATCCCGAGGAACGCGATCGTCGCCGCAACCCGGAACACGCGGCGCAGGCGGCGGTTGAGCTCGAGCAGGTGCTCGCGCTCGATCTCGTCGCGCACGAGCCAGCTGCCGGTCTCGGCCTCCTCGCGGGCGATGCGCTCGCGCCAGCTGCCGACGGCCGGGCCCTCGACCGGGAGGTTCTCGGGGGCCCCGCCGGCGCGCTGACTGGAGGGCGGGACGACGCGCGCGACACCCTGGACGTGGGCGGCCGTCTCAGACCGCGCGCCGCCGACCGAGACGCGATCGCGGCCGGAGCGCTTGGCCTTGTAGAGCCCGGCGTCGGCCCGGGCGAAGACGGTCTCGAACTCGAACGGCTGCCCCGGGTCCGAGGCGGCGACGCCGAAGGACATCGTCACGTCGAGCTCGAGGACGGGCTGGTCGCGGACGGCGCGGCGCAGGGTCTGCGCGACGGCGACCGCGCCGGCGACGTCGGTGTCGGCGAGCACGAGCATGAACTCCTCGCCCCCGAGCCGGTACACGGGCTCGAAGCTGCCGACGCCGCTGCGCAGGCGGGCCGCGACCTCCTTGAGCACCGAATCGCCGCTCGTGTGGCCGTGGCGGTCGTTGATCGCCTTGAAGTGGTCGACGTCACCGATGATCACCGCCACCTGGCCGCCGGTCACCGACGCCTGATGGGTGAGCTCGCCCAGGCGCGGGGCGAGCGCGGCGCGGTTGAGCATCCCGGTGAGGCGGTCGACGACGACCTTCGAGCGCGTGTCGGCGTCGAGATTGCGCACCTGGATGGCCGAGATCGTGAACACGATCGTCAGCAGGATCGGGAAGTACAGGACCGGCGGCGAGGCGGACACCTCGGCCAGGTCGAAGCCGAGGCCCGCGCCGAGGATCAGCAGCGAGGTGAACACGATCCCGGCGATCGTCACCCGCGCCGGGAACAGGACGCAGACGAGCACCATCGGCAGCACGAGAACGGGCAGCAGGTACTCGCGCCCGCCGTCGGCGAGCACGATCGCCGCGGCGAGGCACAGCTGGGTGGCGACGAACGTGGCGGCAACGACCTGCTCGGGGCGTCGGTGGTGCTGCAGCAGCCGCGGCACGCCGAGGAACACCACGAGCGCGAGCGCGGCGGGCACGAGCGCGGTCCAGCCGAACAGCGCGTGCCCGGCGACCATCGCCGCGAACGGGAGGCCGAGCGCCACGGGCTCCACCCAGTGCAGGCGGCGGCGCATGTCAACGAGCCGACCGCGTTCGGAGTCATTGCGACAGAGGAAACTGGCCGCACTCACACGAACCACATCGACGCGCGGGTGACCGACGTTAAGCGGAAATGGCCGCAGCTTGCTCAGGTTTCTTGCGGGGTGCGAACGGCCGCTGACGATCGGCCGTTGCGCGGTGGAGCGGCCGCCGCGACCCGCTCCGACGGGCGGCCACCGGGGCCGCCCCCGGGCACCGCTCAGACGTCGAGGGTGACGGTGCCGACCTTGGTCGGATCGGCAGGATCGGAGAACGTCAGGGTGAGCGGGCGGTTGTCGTAGGCGCTCGTGGGAATCTGGAACAGGAGCAGCGCGGCCTGGGTCGGGCTGTAGTAGGCGGTGCTGTCGACGATCGGGATCTGCTGACCGGGCTGGAGCGTCGTCGCGTGGTAGGCGTACAGGTTGCCGGCGGGCAGCGTGATGGGGGTGTACACGTTGCCCTGCGTGTCGTTCAGCGCGAACGTCGAGGCGACCGGCTCGGGACTGTGGCCCGGGTTGAGCGCGAGCAGGAACACCGCGAACCACACGTACCCGGGCGGCGGCTGGCGCTTGGCGGCCGGGATGCCGCTCAGGTACGCGGCGTCCTCGACCTTGTACGGGTTCAACTCGCGCGAGATCTGCACCTGGTACTTGACGCCACCGAGCGTGATGTAGTTGCTGTTCACGCCGCCGGCGCCCGTGTTGTCCTCGTGCGTCAGCGGCGTGTGCGAGTCGCCGCACGCCGACAACGCGAGCGCGGCGAGCACGACGAGCAGGATCGCGACGGGGAGGCGACGGCGGGCGGTCATGCGGGCGGGCAGTTTATCCATCGCGACGTCCGGGGCCACGGGCTCAGCCGCCGGCGACCGTGGCCCGAACGCCGCGGCCATCGCCGACCTCCAGGATCGAGCGCAGGCGGCGCAGGGCGCGCATGTTCCGGCGGCGCAGCCGGCGACGCTGCCCGGTCGCCTCGGCGGCGCGGTCCCACAGCGTCGCCGGCTCGCTCTCCATCGAGAAGCGGACATGCGTCGTGCCGCCCGGCCCCTCGGTGAGCTCGTAGACGCCGACGGTGCGGATCCGGTTCGCCTTCCCCCGCCGGCCGACCTCGACGATCCGGTGCGGCGGCTGGACCTCGGCGAAGCTGACGTCGCCCCAGCTGAAGCGTCGCCCGGGGCCGTGGGTCTTGATCCGGAAGCGGGCGCCGGCTCCGCGGCCGACGGGGTCCTCGCGCGTCAGATGCCAGTCGACGAGGAAGTGATCGAAGAACTCGGGGTGGTTGGCGATGTCCTGGAGGTAGTCGAAGACGCGCTCGCGAGGAGCGTCGACGACGACGGACACGGTCACGGGATCCACGGCGCCGGAGTGTATTTGTTGCTTGGCGCAGACGGCTCGCCGCGGCGCCGGCGCTACGCCGCGCGCGCCATGAGGCGCACGGTGTGGCCGTGCTCGGAGTGACGAACGACCTCGGTCGCGCTCGGCGCGTCGGGTCGCAGCAGGCGGCAGAGCTCGCAGACGAGGCGGTCGTCGTACAGATGGACCTGCTCGCCGATGAGCGGGGTGCGCCCGCAGTCCGCACAGCGATGGCGGTCGGCCGCCAGCGCGCCGACGCCGCGTCTCAGGAGCTCTCGCTCGAGCTTGTCGCTATCGGTCTGCACGGCGCTCATCGCCCTGGGCTTCGCCGCGCGAGGCGTCGGTCCTGCCCCTGCAACACCGTTTGCGCCGGGCCGTCGCCGGGTACTTTGGTCTGACCGGCACCACCGGCCCCAAGGGATGTTGGAGCCCCGGAGCGGGTCGGAAATGGTAGGCGAGCGAGGCCATTTTCCGCTCTGCTATGCGGAAATGTGACGATTGACACGCTCGTTATGATCGAAGGCAGGTAGGCGTGCAGTCGGTGAGCCACGGACCCCACCCGGCGCTCTCCCCGCACGTCGAGCCGCTACAGAGGGAGCTTCAGATGGAGTCACTCACGTCGGGCACGATGGCCGGAAGCGGTTCGTTCCGCTGCCAGCAGTGCGGGTACGTGCTCACACTCGCTGGTGCCGACACGCTGTGCGACTGCCCGGGCTGCGGCGGGCGCGACTTCACGCGCGCCTCGCTGTTCAGCACCGGGCGCTTCTCGCGGACCCCGACGGCCCCGGCGCCGGACGAGCGTCAGGCCTGGCTGACCGAGGCGCGGATGCTGGCCGACGAGCCGGGTGAGTACCTCGCCTTCGACGAGGGCGCCCGCGTGCGGATCGTGCCGCTGACGCGCGAATGGACCCGCGTCGGGCGCAGCCTGGCCGCCGACGTCCGCTTCGACGATCCGACGGTCTCGCGCCGCCATGCGCTCATCGTCCGCCAGGCCGATGGCGTGCGGGTGCTCGACGACCGCAGCCTCAACGGGGTGTTCGTCAACGGCGAGCGCGTCGAATGGAGCGTGCTCAAGGACGGCGACGAGATCCTCGTCGGGCGCTACCGGCTGTATTACCTCTCCGTCCTGATGGTCGCGACGGCAGCCGACACGCGGCTGCAGCAGATCGGCTGACCGGACGGCTCACAACCTCGCGGCCCCGCTCGCGCCCGCGAGCGGGGCTTCGCGGGGCCGTTATGCGGCCCGCCTTCCATCGCGACGCCGATCGAGGCGCAGCGGCGTAGTATCGCGGCCGATGGCACGAACGATCGCTGTCCTGTCCCAGAAGGGCGGCACCGGCAAGACGACCGCGGTGCGCACGCTGGCCGACGTCCTGCGGCGGGTCGACATCCCGACGCTCGTCGTCGACCTCGACCCGCAGGGCAACCTGTCGGACTACTTCGACGTCCCGCCCGAGGCCGAGCCGACGATCGGCGACGTCCTGTCCTCGCGCGCACCGGCCGACGAGGCGGTGCACGACGACATCATTCCGGCCAACCTCAACCTCGCCGAGGCGGAGCTGATGCTCGGCGGGAAGATGGGTCGCGAGTTGAGCCTCCGGCGCGCGCTCGCCGCCGTCGGCGACGGCTACGAGGTCGTCCTCATCGACTGCCCGCCCTCGCTCGGGCTGCTCACCGTCAACGCGCTCGTCGCCGCCGACTACGCCCTCATCACCGCCGAGGCGCAGTACTTCGCCCTGCAGGGGGTCGAGCAGGCGCTCGAGGTGATCGACCTCGCGCGCGAGAGCCTCAACCCCGGCCTGACGCTGCTCGGGATCGTGCTCAACATCGCCGACATGCGGACCGTGCACTCGCGCGAGGCCCTCGCCTCGCTGCGCGAGGCCTTCGGGGACCGCGTGTTCGACACCGTCATCCGCGCATCGATCGCCTACGCCGAGTCGGCCGAGCGGGCGACGTCGATCCTCGACCATCGCCCCGACCTCGGCGCCGACTACGTCGCGCTCGCCGACGAGGTGCTGGCCCGCGTGGAGGGGCTCGGGTCGGCGCGCTCGCGCCTCGGCTCGTTCGCCGCCTGAGCCCGGGCGCTACAGCGCCCGCACGTCGACCCCGTGCGTGGCGAACGGCGCCCGCAGCACGGTCGCCCAGCCGTCGAGCTCGCCGCGCAGCGCGTCCATGACCGCGGCCGTCTGGTCGTAGGCGCACCACAGCAGCACCGCCGGCCCGGCGCCCGAGATCGTCCCCCCGAGCGCGCCGAGCTCGCGGGCGCGGCGCACGAGCTCGATCGAGCGCGGGAACAGATGCGCGCGGGCGTCCTGGTGCAGGCGATCGTGCAGCCCGCGGGCGATCAGATCGAGGTCGCCCCGGGCCAGGCCGAGCATCAGCAGCGCGCCGTGGGCGACGTTGTAGACCGCGTCGGCGCGGGATACCGTCGGCTCGAGCACCGAGCGCGCGAGCGAGGTCGGCACCGATTCGCCCGGGCTGACGATCACCGCCTCCAGGGTCGGCGGCGGCGTGAAGCTGACCGCGTCACCGTCGGCGCAGACGACGATCCCGCCCCGCAGCGCGGCCGCGACGTTGTCGGGATGCCCCTCGATCTCGGTGGCGAGCGCGAGCAGATCGGCGTCGAGCTCGAACAGGTGATCGGCGGCCGCGAGCCCGGCCACGATCGCGGCGGCGCTCGACCCCAGCCCGCCGGACATCGGGATCCGCGACTCGATGCGAAAGCGGAATCCGTCGGCCGGCGCGAGGCGCTCGAACGCGCGCACGCAGAGGTTGTCCCGCCCGAGCGGCACCGCAAGCTCCGTCTCCACGGCGAATGCGCCCGTCTCGCTCACCTCCAGATCGAGCTGGACGTCGAGCGCGGCGGCGAAGGTGTCGTACCCGGGACCGAGATTGGCGGACGATCCCGGCACGCGGACCACCCGGCGGCGGATCATTGCAGGACGGCCCGCTCGAGCGCGCCCAGCTCGGCCTCGCACGGGATCACGGCGCCGTCCTGGTCGAGCGCCGTCTGGGGGTCCTTCAGCCCGTGCCCGGTCAGCACGCAGACGACGGTGCCCGCCCCGTCGGCGCCGAACTTGAGCAGGCCGGCGACCGATGCGGCCGAGGCCGGCTCGCAGAAGATCCCCTCGGTGCGCGCGAGCAGGCGGTAGGCGGCGAGGATCTCGGCGTCGGACACGGCGCGGATCGCGCCGCGCGAGGCGGTCATCGCCGCCATCGCCTCCTCCCAGCGGGCGGGGTTGCCGATCCGGATCGCGCTCGCGACCGTCTCGGGATGCTCGACCGGGTGACCGAGGACGAGCGGCGCCGCGCCCTCGGCCTGGAACCCGAACAGGCGCGGCGCCGCGCCCGCCTCCTGAAAGCCCTTCCAGTAGGCGGTCACGTTGCCGGCGTTGCCGACCGGGATGAACAGCGCGTCGAGGTCGCCGTCGAGGTCCTCGAGCAGCTCGAAGGCGGCCGTCTTCTGGCCCTCGAGGCGAAACGGGTTGACGGAGTTGACGAGCGCGATCGGGTGGGCGTCGGTGAGCGCGCGCACGAGCGCGAGCGCCTCGTCGAAGTTGCCGCGGATCGCGATCACGCGCGCGCCGTGCATGAGCGCCTGGGCGAGCTTGCCCGCCGCGATCTTGCCGTCCGGGACGATCACGGCGCCACGCAGGCCGGCCCGCGCGGCGTAGGCCGCCGCGCTCGCCGCCGTGTTGCCGGTCGAGGCGCAGATGACCGCCTCGGCCCCCTCGCGCACGGCGGCCGAGACGGCGCAGGTCATGCCCCGGTCCTTGAACGAGCCGGTCGGGTTGGCGCCCTCGAGCTTGAGCAGCACGCGCGCCCCCACCTGCTCGGACAGGCGCGGGGCGGGCACGAGCGGCGTCGAGCCCTCGTTGAGGCTGACGACGGGATCGCCCTCCGCGAACGGGAGGCGGGGGCGGAAGCGTTCGATCAGGCCGGGCATCGGCCTCCCCTTGTCCCGATCACACGAACTCCTCCTCGATGACGCGGATCGCGCGCGGGGGCGAGCGCAGCGGCTCGAGCGCCGCGATGCGCTGCAGCGCCGCGAACAGGCGCGACTCCAACAGCGGGTGGATCACCATCGTCAGCCGCGCGTGCTCGCCGAGGCCGCGCTGCACGACCGACTTGATCGAGGCGCCCTGCTCCCCGAGCTCCGCGGCGATCTGCCCGAGCACACCGGGCCGGTCGGCGACCTCCATGTGCAGGTAGAACGCCGAGGCGACGTCGGTGATGATCTCCAGGGCCTGGAGCGGCGGCGGCGGGGTGGCCGGCGGGAACATGACGCTGATCACGTCGCCGAGCACGGCGCTCGCCGTCTGCGGCCCCCCCGCCCCGGGCCCGGACATCGTGATCTCGGTGATCGCGGGCGCCTCGACGGTGACCGCGTTGAACGGCCCCGACACCGAGGCGAGCGGGTGGCCCGCGTACAGGAACGCGGGGTGCACGCGCACCGACAGCCCGCCGTCACGGCGCTCGGCCGTGCCGATCAGCTTCAGCCCCAGCCCGAGCTCGCGCGCGTAGGCCATGTCGTCGCTCTGCAGCTGCGTGATCCCCTCGTAGGGCACCTGGTCGAGGTGCACCGGCGTGCCGAATGCGAGCCGCGCGAGGATCGCCATCTTCGCGGCGGCGTCCTTGCCCTCGACGTCGTCGGACGGGTCGGCCTCGGCGTAGCCGAGCCGCTGCGCCTCGGCCAGGGCCTCGTCGTAGGTGAGGCCGTGCGCCATCTCGCTCAGGATGAAGTTCGTCGTGCCGTTCACGATCCCGTGGATCCGCTCCACGTGCGCGGCGGCGAGCGACTCGGCCAGCACGCGCACGACCGGGACGACGCCGGCCACCGACGCCTCGAAGCGCAGCTGCACGCCGTTGGCCCGAGCGGCCTCGAACAGCTCCTCGCCGTACTGGGACAGGAGCTGCTTGTTCGCCGTCACGACCGAGCGACCGGCGCCGAGCGACCGCAGCACGTGGTCGCGCGCGGGCTCGATGCCGCCCATCAGCTCGACGATCAGCTCCGACCGCTCGAGGATCTGCTCGAAGTCGCCGCGGCTGCGCGTCAGCACCCCGGCGATCGTCGGGCGGCGTCCGGTCAGCTCGGCCACGTGGTCGGCGCGCTCGCGCAGGAGCGTCTCGAAGGCCGACCCGACCGTGCCGTGGCCGAGCAGGCCGATCGGGAAGTCGCTCACCGGACGTCCCGGGCCTGCAGGTCGTCGAGCGTCTCGCGGCGCACGACGGCGTGCGCGTCGCCGTCGCGGCAGAAGATGACGGGGGGTCGCGGCACGCCGTTGTAGTTGTTCGCCATCGCGTGGCCGTATCCCCCGGTCGCCGGCGTGACGATGATGTCGCCGGGCTGCGGGTCGGACAGGCGCGCGTCGCGCACGATCACGTCGCTGGACTCGCAGTGCTTGCCCGCGAGCACACACTCGGTGACGCCCCCGAAGCGGTCGGCGACCTGCGCCTCGTAGCGGGCGTCGTAGAGCATCGGGCGCAGGTTGTCCGACATCCCGCCGTCGACCGCCACCCAGAGGTCGACGTTGCGCTTGATGCTCTCCACCGTGTAGAGCGTCACGCAGCCGTTGGCCACGAGCGAGCGCCCGGGCTCGATGAGCAGGCGCGGGCTCGTGCCCATGTGCTCGTGCAGCGCCGCCACCGTGGCCTCGACGTAGTCCTCGATGGCCGGCGGATGCTCGTCCGCGCGGTACGCGACCCCGAGGCCGCCGCCGAGGTCGTACACCGGAAAGGCGCCGAGCCCGGCGAGCGCAGCGGCCGAGACCTCGAACGGGGAGAGCTCGAGCAGCTGCGAGCCGATGTGCGCGTGCAGCCCGACCAGATCGAGGCCGGCGACCGCCTGGACGATCTCGATCGCCGCCGGGGCGTCGTGCATCGAGAAGCCGAACTTCGAGCGGGCCTGCCCGGTGGAGATCTTCGCGTGCGTGTCGCCGCTGACGTCCGGCGTCACGCGGATGAGCACCCGCTGCGCCGGACCGTCGCCGAGCGCGCCCTCCTCGATGAGGTCGCGCAGGCGGTCGACCTCGGTGAGGTTGTCGATGACGATCAGCCCGATGCGCTCGTGCAGCGCGGTGGCCAGCTCGGCGCGCGACTTCGCGTTACCGTGCATCACGATGCGCTCGGCGGGGAAACCGGCGCCCAGTGCGAGGTGCAGCTCGCCGGCGGACGCGACATCGCACCACAGGCCCTCCTGCGCGAAGAGCTCGAGCACGGCGGTGGCCGGGAAGGCCTTGGACGCGAACAGCACGGCGAAGTCCTCGTGGCGCGCCCGGCCCGCCGCGAGGAAGGCCCGGGCGCGGTGGCGCAGGTCGTCCTCGGCGACGACGTAGGCCGGCGTGCCGAACTCGTGCGCGAGCTCGATCACGTCGCAGCCGCCGACCTCGAGATGGCCGAGCTCGTTCAGGCGGCTGCCGATCGGATACACCTGGGACAGCGTCGTGGAAGTGGACATCGTCGCGGGATTATCGCGGCCGCGCGCCAAACGGGCCGCCTTGCGATGATGGCGACGTGGCCCGCGCTCGCGTCGTGACGGTGGATCGGCCCGACGAGCTCGGCGCGCGCGACGGTCTGGCCTACGCCCTGTTCGTTCCGCCCGGCGCGGCGCGGGGCGGCATCGTCATCCTCCACGGCGCGGGGTCGTGCAAGGAGAGCCACTACGACTACGCGCGCCACGCGCGGGCGCTCGGCTTCGCGGCGGTTGCCTTCGACCTGCGCGGCCACGGCGAGAGCGACGGCGCGCTCGACGGGCGGGTCGCGGGCGACATCGCCTTGATCGCCTCGCTGCTGCCGTCCGGGCCGCTGGCGCTGCGGGGGTCCAGCCTCGGTGGGTATCTGGCGCTGTGCTCGGCGGGCGGGGTTGGCGCTCGCGCGGTCGTGGCGATCTGCCCGGCCGAGGCGGAGGCGCTTCGCCGCGGGGTGCGCGGGCGGCGGTTCGACGCGCGCATCGACCTCGCCGGTTTCGACGCCTACCTGCGCGAGCACGACGAGATGGCCGCCGTCGCCGGGCTGTCCGCCGCGTTCCTGCTGCTCCACGCCGAGGGCGACGAGGTGGTTCCGGTCGAGCACTCGCAGGCGCTGTTCGCGGCGGCCACGGCCGCCGCGACGAAGCGGCTCATCACCGTGCCCGGCGGGCATCACCGGTCGCTGCAGCACGACCACGAGATCCAGGCGGTGTCGCTCGCGTTCGTGGGGCGGGCGTTCGAAGGGGGTGGGTGAGAGAGCGGGTCGCCGGCGGCCCGGCGGGGCGGCGGCCGGCGCTCGATTGGTCGCGACATCCAGACCGCGAGCGGAAGTTTGGTCGATCTTCTTCCACCATGGGAGAAGATCGAACAAAGTTCCCGTTTCCGCCCCGTTTCCGACTCCGGCGCGGCGCCGGGCGGTCGGCTGGCGCGGAACCCGGCGCGGCGCGCGCGCCGGCCGGCGCGGGCCCGGAACCCGGCCGGCGGCGGCGTTCCGGCTGCCGCCCGGCGGGCGCGGGTCGGCGGTCCGGCGGGCGCGGGTCGGCGGTCCGGCGGGCGCGGGTCGGCGAGCGCGCGGGCCGGGGGGGCCGGCGGTCCCGCGGGGGCGGGCGGCCCGGCGGGCGCGCGCGGTCCGGCGGACGCGGGCGCGCGGTCGGGGGGGCCGGCGGTCCCGCGGGGGCGGGCGGCCCGTGCGGGCGCGCGCGGTCCGGCGGACGCGGGCGCGCGGGCCGGCCGGGCGCCGCGAGCCGAACTTTGTTCGATCTTCTTCCACCACGAGAGAAGATCGAACAAAGTTCCCGTTGAGGCCCCCGGCGCGCCGCCACCCGGACCCCCGGCCGACCGCGGCGTGCCCCCGGCCGACCCCCGCCCGGACCAGTCCCCGGCCGCCCCCGGCGCGCCCGTGGACCGACGCCCGCCCGGACCCCCGCCCGCCCACCGCCCCGTCCCGGGTCGCCGCACCCCCCACCCACCCCCATCCCCTCGCGACACCCCCGATCCGGCCGAGCGCGCGCCCCGAACCGCCCGCGCGCGCGCGCCTGCCCCTAGCGCGCGCCCGCGCACCCCCCAACGCAGCCCCGAACGTGCATTCGTGTCTGCCACAATCAGGGCATGGCCACAAGACGCTCGAACTTCGGTCGCGACACCGGTCTGCAGCTGCGGATGCTCATGACGCTGTTCCTGCTCGGGCTGGTCTACGTCGTGCTCATCGGCGTGCTGTTCGCGGTCGGCGCGAGCGGGGTCACGATCCTGATCATCGCCGGCGCGCTGTTCATCGTGCAGGTGACCACGTCGGACAAGATCGCGCTCGCGGCCGCCGGCGCTCACGAGGTCTCGGTCGACCAGGCGCCCGAGCTGCACGCGATCATCGAGCGGCTGTGCGTGCAGGCCGACCTGCCCAAGCCGCGCGTCGCCATCGCCGACACGCCGGTGCCGAACGCCTTCGCCATGGGCCGCTCGCCGAAGTCGGCAACGGTCTGCGCGACGCGGGGGCTGCTCGACCTCCTCGAGCCGGCCGAGCTCGAGGGCGTGCTCGCGCACGAGATCACGCACATCGTCAACCGTGACGTGATGGTCATGACGCTGGCCAGCTTCTTCGCCTCGATCGCCGCCTTCATCGTGCAGTGGGGGTTCCTGTTCGGCGGCGGCTTCGGCGGCGGCCGGGGCGGCAACAACAGCGAGGAGGAGGACATCATGATCGTCATCCTCGTGTCGGTCGTCGTGTACGCGCTGTCGTTCCTGCTGCTGCGGGCCCTGTCGCGCTACCGCGAGTTCGCCGCCGACCGCGGATCGGCCGTGCTCACGGGGCGTCCGAGCGCGCTCGCGTCGGCGCTGCTGAAGATCAGCGGCACGATCGAGCGCACACCGGAGCGCGACCTGCGCAGCGTCCAGGGCCTGAGCGCCTTCTTCATCGTCCCGGCGCGCACGAAGCAGTCGCTCATGAACATCTTCTCCGATCACCCGCCGCTCGAGAAGCGGCTCGCCGCTCTCGGCCGCCTCGAGGCGCAGCTCCAGGGCACCGCCTAGGCGTCCGCCGACCCACCGCGCATGGGCCTCTTCGACGCCGTCACCGGTCGCCACAAGGTCAAGGGCCCGGCCCCTGACCGCCTGTTCGCCATCACCACGGCCGCGGTCACGCTCGAGGCGAGCTACGAGATCAAGGCCGCCGGCGCGGCGGCGATCGTCTTCCAGCCGATCGCGACGAGCGAGTTCGAGTCGACGCTGCGCGACATGGAGGACGTCGTGCGCGCGACGGCGGCGGACAGCGGCATGCAGGTGCACACGCAGGACGACGACTACGGCTACCGCTGGATGGTCCTGCGTTCGGACTCGATCGAGGACCTGGCCGTCGGGATCAACGCGGTCTCGAGCTCGATCGAGGCGGCCGGCCACGGGGAGCGGCTGCTGTGCGCGGTGTTCGCCTTCGCCGACGCGAACGGGCGCAAGGTCTACTTCATCTACAACTACAAGCGCGGGAGCTGGTACCCGTTCGTGCCCGAGGCCGGCGGGTCATCCACCTCGCGCTCGACCGAGCGCGAGCTGCAGCTGAAGGCGCAGCTCGGCAACGAGCTGCCGCTCGAGCCCGAGCTCGAGCGCTGGTTCCCGCTCTGGGGCATCCCGATCTAGCGCGCCGGCCGCACCCGGCGCGCGTCCGGCACGGTGCGTCAGTCCGGGATCAGCCCGTGAGTGGAGAACTCTTCCAGCGCCTCCGCGAGCGAGATGTCGGGCGGCGGCAGCATGAGGTCCGATCCCCGCAGGTCGTCGTCGGCGAGCGGCGTGCCCTCCTCGCGCAGCACCTTCAGCAGCGCGTCGTAGCTCGCCCGGAAGGCCGCCTCGTCGCCCGCCTCCAGTGCGGTCTCGGTCTCGACGTCGAGCTGGCGCAGGCGGTCGATCGCGCCGTCCTCCAGTTCGTACTGCCCCTCGTTGAAGACGCGGACGATCATCAGCTCGCTCCACCCTCGGCCGGCGGTTGCTGGGGGGTCGGCGCGGTGGCCTCGTCGAGAGACTCGATCGTCTTGTCCAACGAGGCGGCCGGCGCCGGCTGCTCGAGCGCCGGCGGGGCCTCGCCGCCGCCGAGCTCGGCCTTCATCTTCGAGAGCTCGTCGTCGACCGCGGTGCCGACGCCGATCTGCTTCAGCTGGCGATCGATGTCGTCCTCACCGGGGCCGAGCGCGGTGAGGTCGTCGAACGTCCCGGCCGCCTCGAGCTCCTGCACCGCGCCGGCGCGCGCCTTCATCTGCTCGGTCTTGTCGACCGCGCGCTGCATGGCCAGCCCGACGTCGGCCATCTGCTCGCCGACGCCGGTCGCGGCCTCGGAGATGCGCACCTGGGCCTCGGCGGCGGAGTACTGCGCCTTGATGACCTCCTTCTTGGTGCGGAAGGCCTCGATCTTGGCCCGCAGCTTCTGCTCGGAGTCAGTCAGGTTCTGCTGCTGGTCCTCGAGCTCCTTGACCTGCTGATCGAGGCCCTGCAGCTCGTTCTGCGCCAGTTGCTTGCGCTCGAGCGCCGTGCGGGCCAGATCCTCCTGGCCGGCGGCGAGCGCCTGGCGGGCCTGGGTGTCGAGCTTGACGACGCTCTGCTGGAGCGTGGCCTCCTGCATCTGGAGGCGCTTCTTGGCCGTGACGACGTCCGCGATCCCCTTCTTGACGTTCTGAAGCTGCTCGAGCTGCTTCTGGTAGCTGTAGTCGAGCGTCTCGCCGGGATCCTCGGCTCGGTCGAGGAGCTTGGAGACCTTCGCCTTCACAACGGTGGACATGCGCCCGGTCAAGCCGGCCATCTGTTCCTCCTGGGAGCGGGAATAGGAGCTACGTCAAGCGTAGCCGACGCGCGCCGGTTCGGACACGCGCCCCGGCGCGGCCGCCGCCGGCCTACAGCCCGCCGGGATGGCGGACGGTGAAGCCCGCGTTGGTGATGCGCAACGGACGCCAGCGCGGACCCTGCAGGCCGGACGGATCGTCGGCGCTCGAGGTGTCCAGGCGCAGCCCGGCGATGACCATGTACGCGTGGCCGCCGTTCGCGAAGATCGTCACCCAGCGTCCGCGAGCGGTCGAGCCCCAGGCCTCGAACTGCGTCGAGTCGAGCGGGCTGGCGAGCATCGCCGCTCCGTGCAAGGCGTAGGAGACGGTGCCCGAGCAGTCGTAGCCGGGAGCGATGAACGACGCGTGCCCGCCACCGTAGATGTAGGGCAGGCCGATGATCGCGTTCGCCGTCCAGATCATGTCCTGGACGGCGGGTGGGGCGGCCGCGGGAGCCGCGGCGAGGCCGTTGACGATCTTCGCCTGCGTTCCGGGCACGACCATGCGCGGGATTCCGCCGGTCGTGCTGCCGGCGGCGGCGCCGCCGGTCGCCGTGGCGGCGCCGGTGCCGGCACCGGCCCACGGGCACGGCACGGTGGTGGTCGTCGTCCCGCCGGCGCTCGAGCCCGAGAAGGCGTTCGCGGTGTCGGGCGGCAGGCAGCTCACCTGCGCCGTGGAGGCGATCGGGCTCGGCGTCGAGGCCGAGCGAATGATGGGGCCCATGTACTGGACCGTCGGAACGGTCGGCGTCGTGCTCGTCGGAGTCACCGCGCCGACGGTCGACGCGCTCGGCGCCGAGGCGCCACCCGTCGTGGCCGTGTGACCGGTTGAATTCGCGCTCGCCGGGGCGGCCCAGGCCGCACAGGCAAGGAACATCGCGCCCGCCACTCTGATCGAATGAATCCGCACAGAGACCTCTTTCGTCGGCCTGCGGGGTTAGCTGACGGGCTAGCGCTGAAAGAGCCTGCGCTTCCCACGGCATCTCCGTGGGATTCGCCCCAACAACTCGGGTCCCCCGTTCCTCGGCGTCTTACCGAGGATTCGGCGTTCGGGCGGGAACGGTAACAGAGTGCAACGACGGTTGCAGTCGCCAGGGTCCCGCCGAGCGACGGCGACGGCCCCTACGGGTAGATCTGCACGCCGTGCTCGTCGGTCACGATGATCGCGTCGACCGGGCAGTTCTGGGCGGCCTCGAGGATGAAGTCGACCTCCTCGGCGTCCGGGTCGATCACGAACGCCTTGTCCTCCTCGTCGAGCGCGAACACGCCCGGGGCGGTGTCGACGCAGTCCCCGAAGCCGAAGCACAGCGCGCGATCGATCTCGACGGCGATTCGGTTGCGGGCGGAGACCTCGGACATGCCGTCAGAGTAGCCACCCGCGGGCGGCGAGCCCGACCCGCTCACTACACTCCCGGGACGTGAGCCAAGCCGAGGATCCCGAGCGCCTGCAGCGCGGACAGGCGGACGCGGTGACCGTCGAGGACGTCCGTCAGCTGATGGGCGCCTCGACTCCGCACTTCGCCCTGCAACTGCGCAACCGCATCGCCCACCTCATCGCCGGCCTGCCGCCGGAGCACCCGGCCCGGCTCGAGGGCGAGCGCGAGATCGCGCGCCTGCAGCGGCTCGGCTACGACGGCGAGACGCGCGGTGCCGGCGGCGAGCACGGCGAGCGGCCGCTCCCCTCGCTCAACGGCTGACCCTTCGGGAAAGGACTGCCCGGCGTCGGTGTCCGCGCTCAGCGTCCGCCCCGTCGCAGGCCGCTGACCCGCTCGTGGCGGGCATCGCGCAGGCGCAGGCGGAGCAGGCGCACGACGACGGCGAACACCGCGACGTCGGCGACGAGGGTCGCGAACGTGATCGTGCGCGTCACCGGCGTGAACGCGGAGACGCTCAGCACGACAACCGTGTGGAACACGACGACCGGCAGCAGCGCGAGCAGCGTCGTGTGCGAGCGGAAGCCGCTCAGGTGCTCGCGCAGCGAGAACTCGATCGTGCCGATCCCGACGGCCGCGACGCCGAGCAGCAAGGGCGTGCGACCGCCCGTGGTCGGCCCCCGCTGCAATCCGACGACCAGGCCGATCGCCCCGGCCAGGATGAGGATCTCGGCCAGCGGCAGCGGATGCCAGGGTGGACGCGGTCGCTGCGGCTTCGCGACCGGGGCGGCGCGGCGCGAGCGCCGGCGCGCCTGCTGCACATCCTCGCGCCAGGCCCGATCGGTCGACTGCGCGTCCGGGCCCTCGACGGGCGGCTGCGGCGGGTTGCCCGCGCCGCGGTTGCGCGCGTTCCGGCGCTTGCGCTGACGCGCCCCGCGCTGCTTGCCCTGGGCCACCGTCCGTCCTAGGCGCGCGGCCGCCGGGGGCGGGGCGCGATACGCGTGGTGGTCGCAACTCGCACGGGTCGTTCCTCGCCGCCGAGTATACGGCCGGCGCCGGTGGCCCCCGCCGGGCCGAGGAGGGCCGCAGCGGGCGCTAGCCTCACGCACGTGACCGTCGATCCGCAGCAGAGCATCCCGGAGGGCATCCCCGGCAGCCGGCTGCCGGGGCCCTACCCCGTCGGGGAGTACGCGCGGGCGCTGCGCGAGCGCCTGCGACAGTTCGCGCACGTGCAGGTCGTCGGTGAGCTGGTCAACCTGCGCGTCGCCCGGGCCCGCGTCTACTTCGAGCTGCGCGACGCGCAGGGGGCGCTCCCATGCTCGGCCTGGCGCAACGAGTGGGAGCGTGCCCTTGCGCACAGCGGCCCGCTGAGCGACGGCATGCAGATCGTCGTGGCCGGTGGCTGCGACTACTACGCCGGCAGCGCGACCTCCTCGCCCGGCTTCTCGTTCTCGGTGAGCGACGTGCGCATCGCCGGCGAGGGCGACCTGCTCGCGCGGATCGAGCGGTTGCGCCGCACCCTTGCGGCCGAGGGGATGCTCGAGCCCCAGAAGCGTCTGGCGCGCCCGCAACTGCCACGCACGATCGGGGTCGTCACCGCCGAGACCGGCAAGGCCCGCGACGACATCCTGGCCGGGCTGGCGCGGCGCGGATGGCGCGGACGGCTCGTGTGGGCGTTCGCCGCGGTGCAGGACCGTCACGCCGCCCCGGCGATCACGCGCGCGCTGGGCGACCTGGCCGTGCTCGGCGGCGTCGACGTCGTGATCGTCGCCCGCGGCGGCGGCTCGCTCGCCGACCTGCTCTGCTTCTGCGACGAGACGCTGTGCCGCTCCGTCGCGCTCCTGCCGGTGCCCGTGATCGCCTCGGTCGGGCACCACACCGACCACACGGTGCTCGACGACGTCGCCGCCGTCAGCTGCTCGACGCCCACCCACGCCGCGGAGGCCGCCGTGCCGCTGCACTGCGGAGAGGCCCGGACCGCGCTCTTGCGCAGTGGCGAGCGTCTCGCCGACCACGCGCGCCGCGCGGTGCTCGTGCGCGCCCGGGTGCTGCACCGCCAGGCGCGCGCGCCGGCCGAGCACCTCGCGCGCGAGCGCGGGCACCTCGACCAGTCGCTGCGCGAGCTGCGCGCGAGCGCGCGCCGGCGGATCGGCGAGGAGCGCGGCGTCGGCGGCCGGCGCCTGCTCGTGCTCACCCGCAAGGCCGAGGTCGCCGTGCGAGACCGCGCCCGTGCGCGCGCCCGCCTGCAGCCCGTGGCCACCGAGCTGCGCCGCGCGAGCGAGCTCGACGCGCGCGCCCGCAGCCTCGATCACCTCGCGCTCGCGCTGTCGGCCCACGACCCGAAGCGCGCGCAGGAGCGCGGCTACGCGCTCATCGAGGACCGCGACGGCGAGCTCGTGACGAGCGCCGCCGCCGCCCGCGCGGCCGAGCACGTGCGGATCGGCTTCGCCGACGGCAAGCTCGATGCGACGGTCGACGAGCGGCAATGAGCGACGAGCCGCAGCCGACCGTCTCGGACACGCTCACGTACGAGCAGGCGAGCGCTCGCATCGAGGAGATCATCCGGCGCCTGGACTCCGGGGACGCCGGCCTGCGCGAGACGCTCGAGCTCGTGCGCGAGGGTCGCGCGCTGATCGAGTTCTGCGCCGCGGAGCTCGACGCCGTCGGGCATGGGCTGCAGGAGCTGCGCCTCGACGAGCTCGTCGCCCGCCTGCAGGGCGAATCGGCGGCGCTCGACGCCGCGAGCGAGGAGGAGCGGCGATCGTGAGCGAGGAGCGCGTGGCCGAGCCGGAGAGCCTGTGGTCGGCGGTGGCCGACCTGCCCGTGCGGGTCGACGGCTACGCGCTCGAGGGGCTGGCGGCGTCCGTGTCGAGCGACTTCGAGCGCAAGTCGACCGTCATCCACCTGCACGGGGACGGTGAGGAGGGGATCGGCGAGGACGTCACCTACGACGCCGTCGATCAGGAGATCCTCCAGGCGGCCGGCGCGGCGCTGCCGCTCGTCGGAGCCTGGACCCTCGCCTCGTTCAGCGAGCGCGTCGGCGAGCTCGACACGTTCCCCGAGCCGCCGCAGCGCGACGTCTCGCGCCGCTACCGCCGCTGGGCGCTGGAGTCGGCGGCGCTCGACCTGGCGCTGCGCCAGCGCGGGGTGAGCCTGCACGAGCACGTCGGGCGCGAGCCGCGGCCGGTGACGTTCGTCGTCTCGCTGCGCCTCGGCGAGCCGCCGAGCCTCCAAGCGATGACCCGCCGGCTGGCCGGTCACCCGTCGCTGCGCTTCAAGCTCGACGCGACGAGCTCCTGGGACGACGAGCTGATCGACGCGCTCGTGCGCAGCGGCGCGGTCGACTCGATCGACCTGAAGGGGCACTATTCCGGGTCGATCGTCGACCAGGGCGCCGACGCCGACCTGTACCGGCGCGTGGCCGAGGCGTTCCCGCGGGCGTGGATCGAGGATCCGCTGCTCACCGAGGAGACCGACGCGGCGCTGGCGCCGTACCGCGACCGCTTCGCCTGGGACGCGCCGATCCATTCGATCGATGACATCGAGGCGCTGCCGTACCGGCCGGGCATGGTCAACATCAAGCCGTCGCGCCTCGGCGGCCTGCGGTACCTGCTCGACGCGTACGACTACTGCCGCCGCCGCGGGATCGGGATGTACGGCGGCGGGCAGTTCGAGCTCGGACCCGGCCGGGGCCAGAACCAGTACCTCGCCTCGCTGTGGCATCCCGACGGGCCCAACGACGTCGCGCCGAGCGGCTACAACCTCCCGGACCCCCCGGCCGGGCTGCCCGACAGCCCGCTCGCCGTCGCCGCCGCACCGACCGGGTTTCGCTGGGGCTGATGCGCGCGGGCCGGGACGCAACTTTGCGCCCGGACAGCGGTTTAGGCCCGATAGTGGGTAAGGTCGGACGCGCTGATCGCCCGATTCCTCGAGTCCCCGCGCTCTGAGCGGAGGACCGGGGTTGGCGACGCGCGTGCCGGCGGACCGATGAGGTCGCGGTCGGAGAGAGCTTGAACTTGTTGTCGCTCGGGATCACAGCCGCCGTCTCCCGAATCAGGCGCGGCCTCGCGGCCGCGCTCGTCGGCGCGCTCGCCGTGCTCGTGCCGGCGGCCGCCGCCGCCCCCGGGGTGGCCGTGGCCGCGAACGGCGGCACGGCGAGTCCGATCGACACGAGCCAGTCCGGGGGCGCCGCTCCGAGCGCCCCGGCGACCTCGACCAAGCGGCGCGCGCCGATCGCGAGCGGTCCGGCGATTCTGCACGCCACGTGCGTGCCGAAGGCGTCCTGCAGCGGCAACCCGCACATGGTCACGAGCGGCGGGCGTCTGCAGATCACCGGGACGGCGATCACGGCCGGGATGACGGTCGTCTTCCCCCCCAGGCGCGGCGCGCGCACCTCGCGGGCCCTGACCTCGAGCCTGCATCACTCCTCCCTCGGCCTCGTAGCCGCCGTCCCGCGGAGCGCCGGGTCGGGCAAGATCTACGTGACGCTGCACGGCCGGCGCTCGAAGTCCTACGGCCCGATCTCGATCGTGTCCTACACGCTGCACCCGCCGGCGCCGCCGCCGGTCGTGCGCCCGCCGAGCACACCGGCCCCGGCCGGCCCGACGACCGTGCCGCCCGGCTCGCCGTTCTCCGGGCAGGGGATGTGGATCTGGTACGTCAACCAGTCCGACGGCGGCAACCTCGCGAGCATCGTCGCGCAGGCGAAGGCCGCCGGGGTGACGACGCTGTTCATCAAGAGCTCGGACGGCTCGGCCAACTACTGGTCCCAGTTCTCCCCGGCGCTCGTGCAGACCTTGCACGCGAACGGGCTGAAGGCGTGCGCATGGCAGTACGTGTACGGCACGTATCCGACCGCCGAAGCCGACCTCGGGGCGCGGGCGGCATCCTACGGCGCCGACTGCCTGGTCATCGACGCCGAGTCGGAGTACGAGGGGCGCTACGCGTCCGCGCAGGCCTACATCGACGAGCTGCGCGCCAAGGTCGGCCCGAACTACCCGGTCGGGCTCGCCTCGTTCCCGTACGTCTACTACCACGAGTCGCTGCCCTACTCGGTGTTCCTCGGGCCGGGTGGCGCCCAGTACAACGCCCCGCAGATGTACTGGAAGGACATCGGCACGTCGGTCGACACGGTGTATGCGAACACCTGGATCTCCAACCGCATCTATGGGCGGCCGATCTTCCCGCTCGGGCAGACCTACTCGAGCCCCTCCCCGAGTGACATCCTGCGCTTCCGCGAGGAGGCGGTCGACTACGGTGCGACCGGCTGGTCGTTCTGGGACTGGCAGGAGACGAGCAGCGCCGGCTGGGCCGCGCTCACGTCGCCGCTGGCCCCACTGACCTCCGTGACGCCGAACGCGACCTGGCCGGCGCTGGCCAGCGGCAGCAGCGGCGACCAGGTGCTGTGGATGCAGGAGCATCTCGCCGCCGCGATCCCGAACCAGGCGACGACCGGCATCTTCGACTCCACGACGGCGGCCAACCTGGCCAGCTTCCAGACGAGCCACGGGCTCCCGGCCACCGGCACGACGACGGCCGCGACCTGGCAGGCGCTCCTGTCGATCGCGCCGATCGCCGTCAACTGGACCGGCCGGGCGCCGAGCAGCACGGGGTCCTCGGGCACGCCACCGCCGAGCCCCCCGCCGAGCTCGTCGACGACCACGACGACGACCACGACGGACGCGTCGATCACGACGGTGGGCGGCACCAGCGGGTAGCCGCGCGGGCGCCTCGCGAGCGGGCCGGGCGGCGGCCGCGCAGCGCGCGGAGCCGACAACCCGTACTCTTCCCGACCGTCGCAACCCGAGGAGCCGCCCCGATGTCCACGCCCCAGACCACCAGCGAAGACGAGCCCGCAACCCCCGCCCTGGCCGAGACGCTCGCGATCGCCGGCAGCGGCGCGATCGCCTGTGGCCTGGCGGCGACCGCCGCGCGCCACGGCGAGGTGCTCCTCCTGGCCCGCTCCGCGGCCTCGGCCGAGCGCGCCCGCGCCTCGGTGGAGAAGATCTGCGGCCGGCTGAGCGGCGAGGTCAACGCCGCGCACGTCAGGATCGTCACCGATCCGGCCGAGCTCGGGCACGTCTCCTACGCCGTCGAGGCCGTGATCGAGAACCACGCCGCGAAGGCCGACCTGCTCGCCACGCTCAACCGCGAGCTCGCTCCGGAGGCGGTGCTGGCCACGACCACCTCGTCGCTGTCGATCGAGAAGCTGGCGGCCGCGAGCGAGCGGCCGGAGCGCTTCGTCGGGCTGCACGTCTTCAACCCCGTGCCGCGCATGAAGCTGGTCGAGCTCGTCTACCCGACGACCGCGACCGAGGACACCAAGCAGCGGTCGGTCGCGCTCTGCGAGGCGCTCGGCAAGACGCCGGTCGAGGTTCCCGACATCCCGGGCTTCGTCGTCAACCGCCTGCTGTTCCCGTTCCTGTTCAGCGCCGTGCGCCTGCTCGAGGAGACGGGCATGGCCGCCGAGGACATCGACACCTGCATGACGCTCGGAGCGGGGCACCCGATGGGCCCGCTCGCGCTGCTGGACCTCGTCGGCCTCGACGTCTCCGAGGCGATCGGCGAGACGATCGGCGAGCCGGTCCCGGAGCGCATCTACGAGCTCATCGACGACGGTGCGCTCGGCCGCAAGACCGGCCGCGGCTTCCACCAGTACTGAAGCCGCGCCCACCCGGCGGCGAATTTAGCCCGCGCCTCGGGTGCGCTTTAGGACTCGTTGAAGGGTGCGCCGCATACTGGCGCTCAGCACATCCGCCTCCTCCAGTGCTAGCGCCCGGTCCGCAACCCCCAGCGGGCCGGACGCGTTTAAGGGCCGGCGCGACCCGGCCCCCCGGTCAGGATTCGGATGGCGCCTCCGGGTCGACGTCGCCGCTCGCCACCGGACGGCGCTCGCGGATGCGGACCGCCTCGATGCGGTTCTCGCGCACCGACTCGACGCGGATCGTGTGGCCGTCGGCCCGGATCGTGTCGCCGCGCCGCGGCAGGCGCCCGAGCTGAGCGAACACGAAGCCGCCGACGGAGTTGTAGGCGTCGCTGTCGACCGGCAGGCGCAGCCCGTAGTCGGCGAGGTCGGTGACGGCCACGTGTCCGCGCACGAACCAGTCGCCGTTGGCGAGCTTGCGCACCTCGCCGGCGGCCGGGTCGGTCTCGTCGGTGATCTCCCCGACCACCTCCTCGACGATGTCCTCGACCGTCACGATGCCGGCGACGCGTCCGTACTCGTCGACGACGACCGACATCGAGCTGCGCGTGCGCTGCAGGTCGGCGAGCAGATCGTCCAGCGGCTTCGTCTCCGGGACGATCGGCGCATCGCGGATCTCCGACTCGATCGACGCGTGCGGGCCCTCGCTCATGAGCAGCCGCGCGAGCGAGTTGGCGTGAACGATCCCGCGCACGCGATCGCGGTTCTCGTCCTCGGTGACCACGAGGCGCGTGTGACCGGTCGAGATGCAGCGGCGCAGCGCGGTCTCGACGTCCTCCGAGGTGTCGACGGTCACGACCGCGGGGATCGGCGTCATCACCTGGCGCGCCTCCTGCTCGTGCAGGTGGAACACGCCCCGGAGCATGCCCGCCTCGCCCTGGTCGAGCTGACCGCCGGCGTAGGACTCGGCGATCAGCCGCTTCAGCTCGTCGGGCGTCCCCCCCTCCTCCTCGCTCGACGGGTCGACGCCGAGCATGCGCAGGATGCGGAAGGAGACCGCCGTGACGGCGGCGATGAACGGGCGGAACACCGCCCGGAACGCGCCGAGCGGCCGGGCGACGCGCATCGCCACCGCCTCGGCGCGGTGGACCGCGTAGAACTTGGGCACCATCTCGCCGCCGATCAGCTGGGCGATCGTGATGAACAGGTAGGCCACCGTCACCGACACCACGATCGCGACGCCGTGGCTGAGCGCGCCGCCGAACCAGCCCCTGAGCAGGCGCGCGAGCGCCGGCTCCCCGACCGCGCCGATCGCGATCGAGGTCATCGTCACGCCGATCTGCACGGCCGAGATGTACTCGTTGATGTGATCGATCTGGTTGAGCGCGAGCTGCGCGCCGCGCCGCCCCTCGTCGCGATCGACCTCCAGGCGCGAACGGCGCGAGCGCACGAGGGCATACTCGGCCACCACGAAGAACGCGTTGACCGCGATCAGCACGACCGTGACGGCGAGCAGCAGCCCGTTCACTGGGCGAGCCCGGCGAGGGGATCCACCGCGTGCGGCGCGGCGGGTGGTCGGCGCTGAAGCGCTGGAGCAGGGCCCGCGTGGCGCAGGGCCAGGCTACTTCGAGGGGGTTCGTCGTCGTTCATCAAGGCCGACGGGCGTACGGTAGCAGGAGCCACGACAGACGAACGCATCACTGCGCGCGCGGTCAGCGCAGCGCGTCCACGCGCTCGGCGAGGGCGAAGTCGGCCGTCGTCAGACCGCCCTCCGAATGGGTGCTCAGCGTCAGGCGAACCTTGTTCCAGCCGTGAATGAGGACGTCCGGATGATGGTTGGCCTCCTCGGCGAGCGCGGCGACCTCGTTCGTGAACCGCATCGCCTCGGCGAAGTCGGCGAGCTTCCACTCCCGGGTGATCGCGTCGCCGTCGCGCACCCACTCCGAGCCGGCCAGACGGGACTCGATCTCCGTGTCGGCGAGCAGCGCCATCTGCCCTACAGTCTCGGAATGCGCATCGTCAGCCTCGTTCCCCATGCGACCGAGCTGCTGTTCGCGCTCGGCCTCGGCAGCGAGGTTATCGCGGTCACCCACGAATGCGACTTCCCCCCCGAGGCGCGGGAGCTGCCGAAGGTGACCCGGGACGCGCTCGCCGGCGGGCTGTCGGCCGCCGAGATCGACGCCGCCGTGCGGGAGCGGACCGAGCGGGGCGAGGCGATCTACGAGCTCGACCGGGAGATGCTCAGCGACCTGCGCCCCGACCTGATCGTCACGCAGGCGCTGTGCCCGGTGTGCGCGGTCTCCTACGACGAGGTGGCCGAGCTCGCCGAGGAGCTGCCCTCCCAGCCGCACGTCATCGCGCTCGATCCGAAGTCGCTCGGCGAGGCGCTCGGCGACGTGCGCACGATCGCGCAGGCCACCGAGCGCCGCGACCGCGGCGTCGAGCTCGTGCGCGACGCCGCGGAGCGCATCGATCGCGTGCGCCTGGCCGTGCGCGCGCAGCCGCGCGTGCGCGTCGCGGCGCTCGAATGGCTCGATCCGGTCTACGTCGCCGGGCACTGGACGCCGCAGCTGATCGAGCTCGCGGGCGGCGAGGACGTGCTCGGCTTCCCGGCCGAGCCGTCGGAGCGGATGAGCTACGAGGCGGTCGCCGCGGCCGAGCCGGAGGTGGTGATCGTCATGCCGTGCGGGTACGGGGCCCGGCGCGCGTACGACGAGGCGGTCGCACACGCGGAGCAGCTCGCCACGATCGGCGCACGCCGCGTCGTGGCGGTCGACGCGTCGTCGTACTTCTCACGCCCTGGGCCGCGCCTGATCGACGGCTTGGAGCTGCTCGCGCACATCCTGCACCCCGAGCGCATCCCCGAGATCGAGGCCGAGGCCCTCGAGGTCGAGCTGACCGCCTCGCGGTCCTGACGCGCCGGCGGGCGGCCCTACTGCCCGGGCAGCGTGAATCCGCCCGGCAGCTGCTGCTGCGTCGGAACCACCGTCGGGACCTTGCTCGAATACGAGGTGGCGATCGCGCCCGCGAACGACGCCGCGCCGATCACGGCGCACAGGCCGAAGGCCAGGGCCTGTGATCGGTAGCGCTCGCCGGCGCGCAGCGCGAGGCCGGCGAGCACGCCGCCGATCAGGCCGCCGATGTGCCCGCCAATCGAGATCCCCGAGACGCTGAAGCTGAAGGCCAGGTTGATGAGGATGAGCAGTCCGAGCCCGCTCTGCATCAGGCTGATGCCCCGTGCGCGCGCCTCGACCGCGGCGGCGCCCATCAGCCCGAAGATCGCGCCCGACGCGCCGACCGTCGGCGAGTGCGGCGTCAGGAGCAGCGCCCCGAAGGAGCCGGCGAGCAGCGAGACGGCGTAGACGACGCCGAAGCGCAGCGACCCGATCGCCGGCTCGAGCAGCTGGCCCAGGAGGTAGAGCACGTACATGTTGAGCCCGATGTGGAGCAGGTTCTCGTGCAGGAACGCGCCCGTGACGACCCGCCACCACTGGCCGTAGCCGACGCCCTGACCGAGGATGTTGCTGCCGAGCAGCGCCCCCTTCGTGTACACGGCGTCGCCGGCGCTGCTGCTGCTGAGCGTGAACTGGCCCTCGGCCAGGAACGCGACCACGTTGATCGCGATGAGCGCCTCGGTGACGCGCGTGCGCGACCCCAGGCTGCGCATCGTCACGACCCTCGTGCGCTGCTTGGAGCATTCCGGACAGCGCATGCCGACGGTCGTCGGCGTCATGCAGTCCGGGCAGATCGGGCGCCCGCAGTTCGAGCACGAGACGCCGGTCTCGCGTGTCGGGTGCCGATAGCAGTGCTCCATGGCCGGGGCCGAGACGGTAGCAGGGGCGCCCGCCACGTCTGGGGGCCCGCGCCCGCGACGGTCGGCGCGCCTACGTGTTGAGCGCCACCATCATCACCGGCGGGCCCGAGGGCCGGCCGTTCGGGCTGCCGCCGAGCGGCTCGGCGGTGACGAGCACGTGCTGCACGCCGTGCAGGCTGCCGGGCACGACGACCGCCGCGTCGCCGCGCCGGTTGACCCCGAACAGCGCGTCCGTCGGCGTCGGCGGCCGCTGCGCGCGCTCCAGCCAGACCTGGTAGATGCGATCCGGGGCGGGGGCCGGCACGCCGATCACGTCGAGCTCGGCGCGACCACCCGATTGGCGCAGGACGACCGACGCCGTCGCCCAGGCCGTATGGCCCATCGTGGTGCGAACCGAGGAGCCGGCGCCGCCGACCGCAATGACCACCACGAGCACGGCCGCCGCGGCGAGGCCGAGCGCGCCCGCGAACGTGAACAGCGGACGCCGCCGCCGCCGCGCCGGAGCGGGACGATCGGCCTGCGGGCCCGCGGCGCGCAGCAGCTCGGCCTCGCTGCGCACGACCGACATCACCCGCTCCTTGAGTGCCGGCGAGGCGATCGCCGGCGGCACGGCCTCCGGCAGCCGGTCGACGACCAGCTGCAGCTCGGCGAGCTCGCGGGTGCATTCGGAGCAGCTCGCGAGATGCTCGCCGAAGCGCACGGCCTCGTCGTCCTCGAGCGATCCGAGCGCGTAGGCGGCGACCTGCGCCGACTGCTCGCAAGGGGAACGGCTCATCGCGCCGGCTCCGGTTCGCCGAGCTGGCCACGGAGCTTCTGCAGACCGAGCCGCATGCGGCCCTTGATCGTGCCGATGGGCGCCTCGAGCATGTCGGCGATCTCGGTGTGCGTGAACCCACCGTAGTACGCGAGCTCGATCACGCGGCTCTGCTCGTCGGGCAGCTCGCGCAGCGCCTGGCGGATCTCGCGCGCCTCGTCGCGTCGCGCCACCTCGGCGTCGGTTCGGTCGGGCGCGGCGAAGCGCTCCTCGAGGCCCTCGTCGCTCGCGCGCCGGCGATCGTGCACCACGGAGCGCCGCAGCGCATCGATGGCGCGGTTGTGGACGATCCCCAGCAGCCACGTCCGCACGCCCCCGCGCGCGCGGTCATAGCGCGCGCCGCTGCGCCACATCGACACGAACGCCTCCTGCACGATGTCCTCGGCCAGGGGGCGCGATCCGCACATGCGGTAGGCGAGGGAGAAGGCGGCGTCGACGTGGCGCTCGTAGACGATCTCGAACGCGGCCGCCTCGTTCTCGCGCACGAGCTGCATCAGCTCCTCGTCGGCGAGCGAGCGCAGTTCCGCGGTCGGGGGGGTCGTTCGCGTCGGCCGCAGAAGGGACATCGAAGGCGTTACGTGATCGGGAGCCCGATCGGATCACCGCCGGCGAGGAGTCAGCGCTCGCGCAGTAGCCGGCGCACGCTCTCCCCCGCGTCGTGCAGCGCGCGCTCGGCGGCGTCGCGCGCGTGGGCGACCCCGCGCTTGGGATGACGCTCGGCTCGCCGGCGCGCGCGAAGCACGACGAGCGCCGCGCCGGCGGTGCCGCCGACGACGACCGCGGCGGCGGGGCGCAACCAGTTGCGCGGATCGCGCATCGCCGACAGCTCCCACGAGTCGAGCTCATCGGCGGCGAACTCGGTGAGGTCCGAGAGCGTCGATTCGAGGCGGTTGACGAGGTCGTCCGGAGGATCGATCGGCGCGAGCGCCGCGCGCAGCAGCGTCTCGAGGTTCGGTGCGGCCTCGGTCATGTGCGGCTACCGTCCTGTGCGCTGCCCACGATCCCCTCCAGCTGACGGATGGCGCGATGGATGAGGACCTTGGTGGCCCCGTCGGAGCGCCCGAGCGCTCGCGCGATCTCGCGGTTGTCCATGCCGAGCGCGAAGCGCATGATCAGCGCCTCGCGGCGATCGTCGGGCAGCTGCTTGACCCCGTCCAGCACGCGCGCCAGCTCGTCGCGGCCCTCGACGAGATCCTCCGTCGTGTGCAGCGCCTGGAGCGGGGTCGAGTCGTCGATCGGCGCCTGCGGCTTGCGCGAGCGATCGCGATACAGGTTGGCGGCCAGGTTGTGCGCGATCCGGATGAGCCACGGGCGCAGCGGCCGACCGTCGGACTCGCGCTGCGCCCGTTCGAAGTGCCGGTAGGCCTGCAGGAACGTCTGCTCGGTCAGGTCCTCCGCGTCGTGATGGTTGCCCACCCGGTAGTACGAGTAGCTGTAGACGTCGCGCACGTGTGCGCGGTACAGCTCGGAGAACTCCCTGTCGAGCTGCTCCTTCGGCTTGGTGGACTCGCTCACGCATGAGCAACCCTATCCCCTGCCCGCGCGGGGGCCTCAGACCGCCCCGGTCATCCGCGGCGCCGTCGCCTCACGGGTGGCCGTCAGCTCGGAATCGCGTGGCGCCGGCTCGCCGCCGAGCCACTCCCACTGCAGGCTCACGCATGCCCACACGCGCTCGGTGACCGTTCCCGCCGCGCGCGGCGACGGCGACTCGGCAGTCGGGAACTGCAGCGGCCGACCGCAGCGCAGCCGGACCTTGCGCGGGCGGACGCGCCATCCGCGCCGCACCGACTCGGTCCCGAACACGGCGACCGGCACGACGCTCGCGCCGGTTTCGAGCGCGAGGCGTCCGACCCCGCGTCGCGGCAAGCCGAGCGGGCCGGGACGGACGCGCGTACCCTCGGGGAAGATGACGACGCAGTCGCCGCGCGCCAGGATCGCGCGGGCAGTGGCCATCGCCTCCTGATCGCCCGCGCCGCGCCGGACCGGGAACGCGCCGAGGCTGTTGAGGATCCACGCCTGCCAGCGCCGGTTGAACAGCTCCTCCTTGGCCACGTAGTAGACCGGCCGCCTCACCAGTGTCCCGATGACGAACGGGTCGAGGAAGCTGCGGTGGTTGGAGGCGAGGATGAGCGGACCCGAGGACGGCAGATGCTGACGGCCGATCCGCTCGATGCGGAAGTACAGATGGAAGACCGTCTGGAAGACGAACCGGATCGGCCAGTACACGACCGGGTTGACCCCCTCATGCAGCGTGCGCTCGTGGAAGCCGTGCAGGTCCTCGGGGTTGCTGTTCGGACCCTCGGTGTCGGGTGCGACGGGCCGTGGGCTCGTCCCGCGGACCCGCGCAGCCGTTCGCGCCGGCAGCCGCATGATCCTCTCGATCTCCATACCTGCTGTACCCGTCCCGTTCTGGGGCGTTACAGTTCGTGGCGCGCCATGCCGATCGACCGAGCCAGAGTCCTCCGCGGAGCCTTCGCGGGCACCGTCGCCGCCGGCGTCTGGGCGGCACAGATGCCGCTCGACAAGCGTGTGTTCGGGTGCGAGTTCGACGACGTGCAGCTGCTCGGCAAGGCGTTCACGAAGGGCCGCGCCTGGCCGGTCGTGGGGCTTGCGCTCCACCTGCAGAACGGGGCGATGTTCGGTGCCGCCTACGCGGCTGTTGCGCCGCGGCTTCCGATCCCGTCCTGGAGTCGGGGTCCCCTTGCCGCGATGCTCGAGCACGCCACGAGCTGGCCGTTGACCGCGGTCACCGACAGCCTGCACCCGGCCCGCGAGGAACTACCGCGCGCGTTCGCGAGTCCGAGGGCGATCGCCCAGGCCACCTGGCGCCACCTGCTGTTCGGCGTCGTTCTCGGCGAGCTCGAGCGCCGGCTCAACGCCGAGCCCGACGTCGAGATCCCCAACTACGACGAGGTCGTGTCCTCCAACGGGCACGGCAACCTCGAGCACACCGCCTCCTTCGGCTGAGTCGCAGCGGCCGTGCGCGGTCGTCTCGTCCAGGGCGCTTGCCCGCGCGGGGCGGCGCGGTAGTCTCGGGCGCCGGTGCCGGAGTAGCTCAGCTGGTAGAGCATTCGCCTTGTAAGCGAAGGGTCACGGGTTCGAGTCCCGTCTCCGGCTCTTGACGTAGGTCCTGCAAATCGGCCAGTTTCAGGGTTCGGGGACCGCGTTGCGTAGGGTCGATTTCGGGGGCGAAAAGGCTTCCAGTGCCCATTGGTGCCCAATCAGCGGCTCCGACGAGAGTCGCGAGCTCGCGCCGGCTGGCCGGCGTGCGGCGCATCGCGTGGCGGTAGACGCGCAGCGTGAAGTTCACGGATGAGTGGCCGAGCTGGTCCATCACGGCGCCGGGATCGACGCCGAGGGCGACCAGGAGCGAGGCGTAGGTGTGGCGCAGCTTGTGCGGGCTCAGGCCTTCCGGGAGCGGTGTCTCGTCGCGGGCGGTGCGGCGCTCGTTGGCCAGGTCGACGGAGGCGTCGAGGATCCGCGTGCGGATGTTGCTCGCATCATGGGCGCGACCGCTCGAGGTCGGGAACACGAGCTCCTCGGGAGTGGCGAGCCGGGTCTTCGCTTTGTGAGCGGCGAGTTCGTCGCGCAGCGCGGGCAGGAGGTCGATCGTGCGGATGCCGGCGTCGGTCTTGGCGCGACGCACCGTGAGGCGGTTGTGGGCGAGGTCGATGTCGCGCCAGCGCAGCTCGATCAATTCGTCGATACGCAGGCCGGCGAACGTGAGCGTGGCAAGCATCGCGCGGCGGTGCGGCGGTCCCGCGCGACGCTCGTCCTGGCGGTCGAGCTCGCCGGCAGCGTTGAGCAGCGATTCGATCTGATCGGCGCTGTCGAGCCAGATCGGCGGCGGCGAGGAGGCCTTCAGGCGACGGCGCCGGCCTTTGGCCAGGTTGCTGGCGATCATTCCGTACTCGACGGCGATCTCCAGGATCTGCGCCAGGCGCGTGATCGTCTTGTTGATCGAGGTCGCATTGATCATGCGCTCGCGGACCTTCTCGTTGCGGTAGCGGTCGACCTCGGCGATCGTGATCTCGCTGAGGCGATGGCGGTGGAAGAACGGCAGTAGGTGGCTCGACAGCTGCCACTGGTAGTCGGTCTGTGTGCCCGGCCGCCACTCGCCGCGGTGGGCGTAGAACCACTCTAAGGAGAACTCGTGGAAGGTCGGGTCGCGTGGCGCCTGCGCCGTCGAAACCGCCGACGGTGCGCGCCAGATGCCGCGGCGCACGTCGGCCAGCACGTTCTCCAGCTCGGTCTCGGCCCGCGCCTGGGTCCATCCGGCCTCGGCCGTGCCGAGGGTGACGTACTCGCGCCGGCCGTAGGCGCGGAAGCGAAGCGCGTACGTGCGGCCGCCCCGCGTGTCCTTGACGATCATCTGTCCTGAAGCGGAGCGAGGCATCAGCGATTCCTACTCCGTCGCCGTCGGGCGTCTGGGGACAGCCGGGCACCGGAGGTCATGACTCCATCGTGTCAGCCGGCCCTGCCCAGTCTGGGCAGGAGTCGGCCTGGCCGACTCCTGAGTGCCGATCAAGGGGATCGCCGGGGTTCTGTCAAGCCCTCGGGAAACCGTGGAGCTCGCCGCAGAGGGTTGCGCGGGCTTGACGGGTTCCCGGCGATCCCCTACCCGGCCACGACCGTGAGCGCGCTGTCGAACTCGCATCACTTCGCCTTACGGAGGTGCCAGCCGTCCTTGCGTCGCTCGAAGATGGTGTCCTTACCGCGGTGCAGATGCTGCGAGATGTTCGTCAGCGGCACGCCCAGGTCCTTCGCGATCACGCCGGCACGCACGCCTGGGTGCTTGCCGAGGTAGCCGATGACCTCGTCCTGGGTGATCCGGCGCAGCAACGTCCCATTTGGCGGACCCTCGCCGGTGATCGCTCGCCGCGCCTGCACGAGACGGCGACGCTCGGCCATCAGATCCTCGACGGAGGCGAGCTCCCGGTCGACCGCGGCCAAGCGCGCGTCGATCTCGGCGACCACCGCGCGGCTCCTGCGGTCGGACGTCGTGGGGCGTGTCTCAGCCGAGCGAGCCATGCTCGGATGCTACTCGTGACATACGTTATATGTCAAATCTGGTGGTCGGAACGGCAAACGATGAGGCGAGTTGACATATAACGTTTGTCGCGACTGAGCGGTGTCTCGCGGACCGCTCACACACGGCGGGAGGTCAGCGGCCTCTGAATAGCTGCTGCGGTCTGCAGCCGTGGAACAGGTTGGCCGCCCCTGGGTATGTCGTGCATGGGTTCCGCCGAAGATTCCGCTGACGACGCATCGCGAGCTGCAACTGTGCGGCGCGATTCATCTCGACGTGTGGGCGCCTCGTCCTGGGTGCCGGTTGGTGTGGTTGGCGTGGCGGTCGCGGCCGCTGGCGTGTTGGCGCTTCCGTCGCTTCCTCCCGGCCGAGCAATCGCGTTCATCGCGGCGCCGGTGCTCACGCTCGTGGGCATCTCGACCAAGCGATATCGCTCGGCTGTCCTGAATGACGGCTTCGCGAGCATGGTTGCGGGGGTGGCCTTCTTTGTCGCCGGTTTCGTGATGTCCCTGTGCTTCGTCGTTGTTCTGGGGCTGTCCACACTCGGCTGTGCTGCGTCGGACTGCCTATCTGCGAGTGCGACTGCCGAGGTCGCGGCGGAGGTGGGCTTGGTGTGCTTCAGCGTGACGCTGTTGTCTGCCGTCGCGGTCGGTTGGTCGGCCGCTGGCCGGCGCAACGTGTGGCCGCGCGTCATCGGACTTGTGCTGCTTGTGGTGCTGGCCGCAATCGCCGCCATCTACCTGATTCTTCAAGGCGTAAGCCAATAGCGCTCCACGCGAATGCCGACGCCGCCGATTCCTCGCCTGGCGCGTGCTTCCACCCGAAGGCGGGCACGTCGACGACGCGCCCCCGCTGTTCTGCAGTGGACGGGGAGAACAGGTGGCTCGACGAGTCCGGCCTCCCGCATTGCCTGGCGAGAGCAGGCGCGAGAGGCCTCTGGGCACGTTCGCCGACGGAGTCCACGGTGGCGCTCGTCGGGAGGGCCGCGCCAAAGACGTCATTCGGCCCGACCCAGCAGCGTTCGGGTTCCTGCCACCCGCGGACCACCCCACCGCCGGCCGCCGTTCCGGCCTTTCGTCCTTGACCAGCGGTCAACACTGGCTATAGTTGTCGACCGATGGTCAGCCCGTGCCGGCATCTTCCCTAACAGCGATGAATGATCGCCGGCCATTCGACAACCAGGCCGCGCTCGGCGCGTTCGTGTTCGTATCTGCCCCCATCGTTGGAGTCTGCTTCTACGTTGCGGCCGTGCTGCTCGCCACGCACGGCGACCTGTGGACGTCCACCCTCTCCACGACGTGGCTTCTGGCTCTGCCGATCCTCGTGCTTTGGGGCAGCCTGGTCTACGCGATCGCTCGCGTGCTCGACCTGCGCAGGCGCACGGCGACAGGGATGACCGCTGCTGCCGTCATTTGGACCTGCATCTCCCCGCCGGCGCTTCTGCTGGTCGGCGAGGCCATACGTTGATCCGCGATCCACGACCATCTGCCGGCTGGACCGCGCTCGGCCTGGTGATCCTCTTCTTCTCCCCTGCCGTCGGGCTCGTCACCTACGGCGCGGGGGTGGTGTTGTCCGGAGCCGGTCTCGACACTGGACAGACCGGCGGATCAGCGGCGCAGTACCTCGCGACCCTGGTCCCGTTCAGCGTGATGTCGATAGGGGCGCCATCCGCAGGTCGGGCTACCGTCGGTCGAGATGAGCAGCGGGACCTTCCCGTACCAACAGTACGCCGGGGACGACGGCTCTCCGTCGCTGGAGGTTACCCTGCTTGGGACGAACGGACGGGAGCACGTGACGCTCGCGCTCGTCGATACGGGCGCTGAGTGGTCCATCCTCCCGACATGGCTCGCCGTTGAGCTCGGAGCCGAAGTAGACACCGAGTTCTGCCGAGCGACGCAGACGCAGCATGCAGGCGGGCTTTCGGGCGCGCACTGGTGGAGCGGCGCGCCGGACGGTTCGCCACGAGACGAGCTGTCCGTCCGGTTCAGCGAATTCGAAGTCCCGCTCGCGCCGGTGCTAAAGCCGGACATCACAGTGGTGGTCCTGGGACGCAGCGACTTCCTGGAGAGCTTCCTGGTCAGCGTTGACCAGCGCGCCCAGACGTTCACGCTGGAGTTGTGCGACGAGCCGCTGAGCGATTGGCACGTCCGAACGCGGGCGAAGGGAGCGCCCGAGGGCGACGCAGGGGCCTGAGCACCTCCCGACGTCACGCCACGCCCGCCCTGCGGCGACGAGTGTCTTCCGATTCGAGCCGTTCGTCGAACACCGGTCGAACCACGGCGGGCAGCTCGCCGGAGCGCTCGAGCTCACCACCGCCCTCGTCGAAGCCGACCGCCTCGGCGAGCGCCTCGATGATCGTCGACTTTCCGGTGCCGTTGTCGCCGGCCAGGAGCGTCACGGGCCGGTCGAGGCGCAGTTGCTCGATGTCGCGCACGGCCGCGATCTCGAACGGGAACCCCTCGTCCGGGCACGGCGACGCGAATCGAAGCCCGAGCAGGTACGGCCCGGGCCGAACTGTCGCTGGTCACGTCGTCGAGCCACAACGAGACGGGATTATGCGGCGTCTCGTTCCGCGCTGGATTCGGCGGCCGCCCGCGGGCTGCGCTTCGCAGCCCGCGCCCGAGGGTCCTCGCCTCAGGAGTACCAGTAGAAGTAGTTCTTGAGCTCGCCGAGGTGCGACGGGCACACCATCAGCAGGCCGAGCTGCTCCGAGCCCGGGCGCGTGCCGGTCGACCCGTCGGCAAGGTTGAAGATCGTGCCGGTGGAGCCCTTCGGGTCGCCGCCGCTGATCCAGATCGCGCCCGTGTAGTTGGGGAGCACCGTGGACGAGACCGTGTTGAGCCACTGCCCGGCCAGCGTGGTGTGCCCGGCTACGAGCTGCTGCATCTCGGCGGCGGTGGGCAGTCGCCACTCGGGAGAGAAGCCGCCGTTCGTGGCCCGGGCGCGGCCCGAGCTGTTGGCGCCAAGCCAGTTCAGCGTGCCCATCTTGGCGAAGTCGTACGTGCACGGCGCGAGGCGGGCGTTGCTCTCGCAGCGCCGGGTTTCGACGGCCAGCTGATAGCTCCAGAGCAAGTTGGTCCGCACGTCGACGACGGAGTGCGGGAACACGGTGGCCGTCGGCAGCAGCGCGCCCTCCTGCTTCAGGCGCGCCTCGGCGGTGTCGAGGGTGTTGAGCATCGTGTCGCGGCTCGCGCCGTGGTACTGCAGATAGTTGATCTGCATGATCTCCAGCTCGCCCTCGTACAGCGAGTAGTACGAGTACACGGTGCGCGCGAGCTCGGAGAGCTGCGGCGTGAAGAACGGCTGCGCGGCGCCGCGGGCGGCCTTCGAGGCGAGGACGATCAGGCCGTCGGCGCCGGGGGCGGGGCTGGTGAGCAGGTCGTGCAGCAGCTTGTCCTTGCCGTGCAGCTTGAGGAAGTAGAACTCCTCGAAGCGCTTGGCCGCCGCCACGCGGCCCGCGACCGTCGTCTCGCGCGTGACCGCGATCAGGTCCTCGTAGCCCTGCTTGATGTCGGCGATCGTGGTGGCGGCGTTGGCCGCGGCGAGGCTGTAGCTGCCCTGCAGCACGTGGCCGTCGGTGGTCACGAGCAGGTCGCGCAGCTCGGAGACGCGCGCGCTGACCGATTGCAGCTCGACGCCGATCACGTCGCGCAGCTCGGCGATCTTGTCCGGCGTCTCGTCGTACAGCCCGGCCTGCGTGAGTACCTCGCCGACCTTCTGGCCCGGCTCGCCGAGAAGGCCGTTGCGCAGCTCGGCGGTCAGGTAGGTCGCACCCGACTTGACGACAAGGGTGGCAAAGGCCGATGCGAGCGGATTGGCCTTCGCCGGCGATGGCGTCGCGGCCTGTGCTCCGACCATCACCGCAAGGGCAAGCGTGAAGGCGGCCAGCGCCGCAGCGAGCGGGTGGCGGGCCGAGGGGGCGGTGCGAGGCATCGGCAACCGCTTCGTCCGCGGCGAGCGAGGTCTGGAATCTCACCGGCCCCGTGTTGGACGAATGGCGGACCCGCTCGTGCGCGCTGCACCGTTCAGTGCAGCGTGGCGGACTGCGCCTGTCCGGCGACGGTCCAGCTGAGCGTCGCTCCGCTGAAGGCGAGCGAGCGCGGATCGACCGCCGCCGTCGACAGGGTCGTGCCCGGGCAGGACAGCGACGCGCCGGCGCCGCGCGCGACGCAGCCCTCGAGCACCTCCAACGACGGCCCGTCGGCGTTGCCCATGACGGGGGTCGTCTTGGTCAGCCAGGCCACCGCGCCAACCGGTGACAAGGCGGTGTCGAGCCATTCGGTCAGCGACTGGTTGATGGCCACCGTGAGGATCTGCGACACGGCCAGGCGCCGCCCGCTGGTCGCGTTGACGAGGACGAGCGTGTCGACCGGCCCGGGGCATCCGTTGACCTGGTACTTCGTGCACTGCGAGAACTGGTCGTCGCCGGTCTCGATGGTGGCCAGCACCCAGGGACCGGCGAGGTGGAGCTCGCCGACCGTCGTCGACGGGCCGTACTCGCCGTCGGCGGACTGGAAGCTGTCGTCGTGACCGACGAGGCCGCGGGCGCGGCTGCCGCGCTCGCAGGCCCAGATCGTGTCCTCGCTCGTGCCGCGGACGCGGTAGACGACGAGCCGGCCGCTGGTCGAGAGCACGTGCGAATGAGCGACGCCGGCGATCGTCTGGCGCTCGGGGGCGCAGCGCACGGTTGTCGCCTGCGCGACGGAGGGCGCCGTCACGGAGACGAGCGCTGCCAATCCGCAGACGATGAGCGCTGTGCGGCCCATGCACGGTGAAACGTACGCCTCCGCACCGAGTTTCGCGGCACGCCTCGACCGCCGCTTCAGCGACGGCGTTGCGGCGTCGATGCGGTTGCATGGTCCGGTCGCGCCACGTCGCCCTCTTGTCGCTCGTCTGCGTGGCGGGCGGCGTCGGCGCGCTGGCGGTCGCCGCCGGTCGCCCGGGCGGATCCTCGGGCGCGAGATCGGCGACCGCAACCCCGCCCGATAGCGCGGTACACGGCGGAACGCAGTCGCCGGCGCGTCCTGGACGTTGGAGCCGGGTTCCTCAACTGCGATGCTAGGTCACCCCAGATCTTCTACCCGCACAAGTCGCAGCTCATCGCGGTGATGGCGCACCCCGATGTGGTCTACGCCCGCCACCCTGGCAGAGACAGAGCCGAGTTCATGACGACGGAGTTTCGCGAAGCCCGACGCCACATCTACGAGATGGCTGCGCGCACCTTGACGACCACCGGGAGCGTCGAGAGCGATCGGGATCGCCTGGCGGACCTTATCCGCGAGCTCTTGGACACAGCTGCGCCGTAGGCACCGCAGCCGAGTGGTAGGGGGCATAGGCGTACGTCTCGCCACTTCTCTGGACCTGTCCGTCATCGACTGATTGGCGTTAGCTCGACCCACTCGTCGTACGACGCTATTGTGACCTGAAACTGATCGAAGAATCCGGTGAGTCCCAGTAGTCCGAATGCTGGAATCCATGGGTCGCAGAACCATACCGGCGCATCCCATGTGTAACTCTCATTGCCGTCTGTAACGAGAAGGTTGACTTCGGCCATGCGAGCACTGACTACGGCGCCCCCGACCGCGAGCTGCTTCTCCGGAGCATCTGTGAGATCTACCCCGCAAAGCTCAGCGATGTACACGCCGAACCGAATCGCAGTCGCGCCGCTGTCCAGGAGACACGCCTGCGGTGCGATCTCTAGGCCCTCAACGACGACGTCGACAAGGGGTCGTCCGCGAACCTTCTCTTGACCAGGGTCGGGAAGCTCTCGGAAGCCGAACCTCACAGGGGGGCGAGTCCGGTCGTGGCAAGCTCATCCTCTGGTACGCGAAACATGGTGTCTGCCTTTTGGCCGTGCTGGCCGAGCCATCCGACCAGCTCCTGCGGAGATCCGCTCGCGTGGATGATGTCGTCATCCTTGATTGCGACCCATTGACCAGACAGAGATCGCAATCGGTCACTCAGTCTCTCGGGAGCGGGGCTGGTCTGCCGCTGGACGTGGGTCTGAGCTGAACTAGCGGCCGTGACGCCGCGCCGGCCGGCCGCGAACCCGAGCCGGATGAGTGTGCGCCTCGCCTGGTGTGTGGTGAAGTCTGCTCGGTCGAGACCCGTGACTTCGCTAACGATCTGCTTCGGCGGAAACCGTCTCGCTCCGACGACCACATAATGGCTGGTGATCGGCTCGGGATCGATCTTGCGCAGGGCGCGCACCACGTCGCTGTTGCGCAAGACGAACGGCTGTCCCGCGATCGTCACGTGTCGCACTACCGTCTTCTCTACCATGTATTCTCCGAAGCGGTTTCTCTGTCGTATCTCTGCCAGCGTAGCACTCGACGCGAGATTCGCAACCAACGCGCGTCGCTGCAGCGCACGGCCGGCTGTGCGCTGAGAGCTCGTGGTACGCCGGCCGGGCTGGACACCGTGTGGGCACCGACGCGCCTCATAACGCGCCGGTGCCCGCCTAAACGCGAGGCCGCGCTTCTGCGCTTCTGGGCATTTGCAGGCCAAAGTCGATCAGCGGAGGTTGTCGCGGACCATGCGACTCGGCAGGGTCTGACCGAGACCAGCCAAGCCCGGTCCGGATCACCGCCACGCAGCCGAAGCCTGGAACGGCGAGACTCCCCCGCCCGAGTGTTCACCAACGAAATCCTCCCAGCCCCCCACGCGCTCCCCAGCGCCCCCTCGCCGCCGCCAGCCTGAGCATCGAGTACCGCTCCCGCGTTCGAAACGGCAAGCACAACCCCACGCCCGCCACTGGGCGCGCTGCGCGCCATCACCAAGACCCCCCCTTCCCCAATCTTGAAGACCCTCAACAGCGCCCAGGAGGCCGTCCTGCGCTGGATTGCCGACGGCTGCCCCGACGGCGTCATGCCCGAGGGCTACGCCCACCGCCAATCCGCAGCCGCCTTGAAGAGCCGAGGCCTAGTCCGGATCTCACGTCCCGCCGGGCAATGGACCGCAACCATCACCCCCGCCGGCGCATCTCACATCGATCGGCTCCGGGCGACTCAGCCGCGGCGGCGTTCAGCCGCAGACTCTCATCGGCCGGCCGGCACCCCGGCGACCCCAACCGTCGCGACCCGCACGGAGGCCAGAGCGCCGCGAGCATCGCGAACACATCAGGGCAAGTCGGACACGCGCATTGCCGTCCCGAAGCAACTCCGCAATCCACAGCCGGCGATAGGCGCGAGCCGCAAAGCAGCGACAACCACCCGGCGCGACGATACCGGACGCCTCAGGATCGGCCCGCAGCCCGGCCTCATGCACTGCATCGTCACCCGCCCCCTCCTCGGCCGCGCCCTGCGAATCGGGCAAGCGCTCATCACGGAAGCACAACGCCGCGGCTGGGAGATTGCGCCCTTTCCCGGAGCGTATGAGCAGCACGCGGGCATCGCCATGGTCGTCCGCGGTCACACTTACCCATTCGAGATCCACGAGCAGACCGAACCCATTCCCTTCACACAGAAGGACCTCGACGACTGGCGCCGCCGCAACGCCTGGCTTGGACGCGACCTCTCCAACACCCTCCCACCCGCGCAACTCCGCCGCCGCACCGCCTCGGGGCAACTCCGCCTCGCCCTACCTAACGGATACCGCGGCGGCCGCGCAAACTGGCGCGAAGGACCGCGCGGCGCGCTCGAACACAAACTCGACAGCGTCTTAGCGGCCATCAACCAACGGGCCACCGATGACGACCGACGCGCCGAACAAGCCGTCCGGCAGGGGGAGGAGCGCCGGGCGCAGCAAGCCGTGCTCGAGCCGCACGCCCGAGCCGAACGCGCCGAACAGGAGCAGCTTGCTCGCCTTACGCGAGGCGTGGCGGACCCAGCAGAAATCCGTCGGTACGCAGCGGCGCCGCGCTCGTCGGCGGCCCGAACCGGCAGCCAAGCGCCTCGGCGGCGTGGTGCAGTTGGATCGAAGCGCACGCGACCGCATCGATCCCGCGGGCCTCTCCGAACCTGCCGGGTAGCCGCGCTGCCGGATGCCGTCTGGGTGTGACGCCGTCTAGAAGAGCCGGCGCTCCCACGAGATACCCCGCCATGGTGTTCGACGGACCGGACCACGCGGGCAGCGTAGCTGCCCGCGTGCGGCCTGCGGTCAGCGACGCGCTACCACAGACACATCCGACCGATCGGCCGAAATGAGCCCAGATGCGGTCCCGCGGCGCTCACCGAGAACCCACCCATATGCAGGCAGAACGTGCTCGTGCGCGGAATCCGAAGCGTCGCCTTGTAAGCGAGGGGTCACGGGTTCGAGTCCCGTCTCCGGCTTGCGAGAACTCCCTGCAAGCCGTAGCCTCGTCGGCGAGCGGGCCGGTATGTCGAGAGCGGACTGCGCCCTCGCATGGAGGCGCAGCGCGAGTGTGAGACGCGTCGAGTCGGGTACACATTGATACGACTCTGTGATCGACAGTCTCGAGGGGAAGCTCCGCGAGGTCAGCGGCAGCGGCGATGCGCAGCGCTCGAAAGCGCGCGCGGCCTGATCTGCGGAAGACGCGCGTACGCTAACGAGCCCGGCTGGTAGGCAGGAGATATGCCGGTCAAGCAAACCGAGCACGTGACCGCACCGAACCGAACTCTGGCGCCTCGATGACCTCCTCGCGGCCCACCACTCCCGGACTTGCGGATGCCCGCGGGCCGCTGGTCACGGGCGCCACCCAGGACGCCGAGCGCACCGACGAGTCGGCGGCTCTTCACGCGATCGAGCGGGTGACGGACTCTGCTCTGGCGTACCTCTCCCTGGAGGAGCTGCTGTGCGAACTGCTCGAGCGCGTGCGTGAGTCCCTCGGAGTGGATACCGCGGCGATCCTGCTGCACGACCCCGACCGCAACGTCATGGTGGCTCGGGCCGCCCGGGGGATCGAGGAAGAGGTGCGCCAAGGCGTGCAGATCCCGGTCGGCAAGGGATTCGCAGGACGGATCGCTGCGGAGCGGCGCTCGATCATCATCGATGATGTCGATCACGCCGACATCCTCAACCCGCTGTTGCGCCGGCGCGGGATTCGATCGCTGCTTGGTGTGCCCCTGCTCGTCGAGGGCGACGTGATCGGCGTGATGCACGTGGGAACCCTGCGTCACCGCTCCTTCGGCGCGCCGGAGCAGCGGCTGCTGCAGCTCGCCGCCGATCGCGCCGCGCTGGCGATCGATCACGCGCGGCTGAACGAGCAGCGGGCGCTGACGGAGGTCATGCAACGCACGCTGTTGCCGCCCGCGCCTCCGCAGGTCCCGGGGCTCTCGCTCAGCGCGTTGTACCTCCCGGCCGAGTCGGGCATCAAGATCGGCGGTGACTGGTACGACGTCTTCCCGTTGCCCGACGGACGCGTCGCGCTCGTCATCGGCGATGTCGTCGGGCGCGGCGTGGCCGCAGCCTCGGCGATGGCGGAGATCCGCACCGCGCTACGCGCCTACGCGCTGGACGGACACGAGCCAGCGGAGGTCTTCTCCAAGCTGAACACACTCGTCACCACCCTGGGCGACACGCACAGCGCCAGCGCGGCGATGCTGGCCATCGACGTTGAGACCGGCATCTTGACCGCCGTCAGCGCCGCCCACATGCCGGCCGTGCGTGTGGCGCCGTGCGGAGCGGTGGATCTCATCGCCCATGCCAGCGGCCCGCCTCTTGGAGCGGTGAGCGTGCCCCACTACCGCGAAGAGACGCACAGCGTGCCCCCGGGCAGCTCGGTGCTCCTCTACACGGACGGGCTTATCGAGCGGCGCGAGGAGGCCATCGATGAGGGTATTCGGCGGCTCGTCGATGCCGTCCGTGCATCAGAGCACGATGAGGGCTCGCTGGTCCACCGCGTGGTTGCGCACCTCAGGCCGAACGAACCGGCAGAGGACGACGTGGCGCTGCTCGGCGTCGAGGTCCCGCCTGTGGGACCGCGACTCGAGATGACACTCGACGCCCAACCAGCCGTTCTCGTCGGCATGCGTCGGGCGGTCGCGCGATGGCTGTCGGTCCATGGTCTGGATCGGCAGACGGTGTTCGAAGTCGTCACCGCCGTCTCGGAGGCCTCGAACAACGCGATCGAGCACGCCTACGGCCCACGCGACGCGACGTTCGTCCTCGAGCTGAAGCTTTCCGAAGACGAGAAAGAGATAAGCGCCGCCGTAAGCGATCAGGGGTCGTGGCGCCGGCTGGACGGCCGTGCCCCCGGTCGCGGCCTCGCCCTCCTGGACGAGCTGATGGACCGCGTCGACATCGTGCGCCGCGAACAGGGCACCCGCGTCGCGATGACCAAGAGAACGCGCCGATGCTGAGGATCGAGCGACTAGGACGCATTCCGCTAGCGATTCTGCCCACGGACGTCGACGTCGCCAACGTGCCGGCCGTAGAAGCGCACCTGCGCAGCGCCGTCAGCAGCGATGCCCCTGGGATCGTCGTCGACCTTGCCGAGACCCGCTATCTCGATAGCGCAGCCCTGAACATGCTCTTCGCGCTCCACCGGCGGCTGCGCCAGCGCCGCCAGACGCTCCTGTTGGTCGTCCCGGCCGGCGCGATGGTGCGGCAGTTGATCACGATCGCGGGACTCGACTCCGCTGTCGACGTGTATTCGACGCGGGCGGCTGCGAGCGATGCCGTTCAACGCATCCCGGCGGAGACGATCGAGGACCGCCGCCGCCTTTGACGTGACTCAGCGAGATGTCCGCGGCGTCACGCTAGAGGTGGCGCAGCCCCGCCGCTGCGATCCGAGTCCCAGTCGCCGCGTTGGTCGAGCGGCAACTGTTCGATGACCGCAGTCAACTCGAGGATCCGTGCCACCTGGGACGACTCGCCGAGGCGGATTCGCAGCCGTCCGGCATTGGCGCGGCTCAGCTCCGCGGCGCGGAGCAGCGCCCTGATTCCGCTCGAGTCAACGAACGTCACGTCGCACAGATCGACGATGATCGGTCGAGGCTGTTGCTGCGCATCGTCGAGCGCGGCCTCGAGCGCCGGCGCGGAGCCGAGGTCCAGTTCACCGCTCATAACGATCGTGCAGGTCGCGCCATCCGTCTCGATCCCGATGGAGAAGTAAGGAGGATTCGTTACTCGCTGCGGGCCCATGGCGACAATCGACCTCTCTCGACTTCGTTGGTCCTGCCACATCCGCCGTCCGGTCGTTCGATCGCGCGAGCGCGGTCCGGTCGGTCCGGAGAGTCACAACTGTAGGCCGCACGCGCATTGCCAGTCAAGGAGGGCGCCATTCACCTACGGTACGACGAGGACGAGGGACTCCGCCCCGGTGTGCGGATCGGTCAAGACCAGCGGACGAGTCGACAGACGACCGAAGACCTTATGCCCGTCGGCGATCGACGTTTGTAGGGCGGCCATGGCCCCGCCGGGCACGAAGCGCTCGACAGAAATCTGGAGGCCGCCGGCCCGCGCCAGGAGGCTGAGCGACAAGCCGGTGTACGACAGACGCGGCGGCGCGTCGCATAGCAGCGCGTCGGCGAGCCGTCGCAGTTCGGCGAGACCATCGACGTCAACATGGGCGCCGGCCCCGACGGCAACCAGGGTCCCCTGGAGCGAGGCCCGTAAGGCCATGTCCGGCACAACCGCCAGGACAGTCTCGCCGACCGCCGACGGCACGACCCCCGAACCATGGTTGAGGAGCCCGGGCACGGTCCACCGCAACCGAACTTCGGTGCCGCCGCCGTCGGGGATGGCGAACTCGAAATCGTCCGCCATCGCCGCGACCACGGCACCGCCAAAGCGCTCGGGGACTTGGTCCTGGCCTGGTGTGGCCGCTCCGAGTCCGACGCCGCGGTCACGGACCCGAACCTCGAGCGGCCCGCGCAGCGACACCTCAACCTCGAGCGGGCCGACATCACGCGGGTACGCGTGGAGCACGACGTTGTTGGCCGCCTCGCTCACCGCGGTCTGCACACAGTCGGCCAGGCCAGGCCGGCCCGCGAACAGCCCGGCGAGCCCACGCAGCATCTGCCGCACGACGACCACCGACTCGGCTCGCGCTGGGACGCGTAGATAGAGGTCTGTTATCGAGCCATTGGCCGACACGGTGGTCGCCACCGCCGTCCGGACGCGGCACGCGACGAGGAAGGCTGACCGTCGCGCGGGTGCATCTCCGTCAGCCTACCGCTGCGCCGCGGCGGCCGCCGGGTCGTCCTCGGCGAGCTGGCGCAAGCGCGCGAGCAGATCACGGAGCGTGCGCGAGATCTGCATCTGCGAGACGCCGAACCGGTTCGCGATCTCGCTCTGGGTCAGCTCCTCGGCGAATCGAAGCCGGAGGATCTCGCGCTCGCGCGCCGACAGGAGCGCCAGCCCGGTCGACACCGTCGCGGCATCGACCACAAGCGCGAAACCGGGCTCGTCGCCCCCAAGGGTCTCGACCAGCGGGTCGAGCTCGCCCTCGACGCCCTGCCCGGGGGCGTCGAGTGACCCCGGCTGGTAGGCGTACGCCGCCTGCATCGCGTCGAGGACGACTTCGACATCGAGCTCGGTGTACTCGGCGATCTGCGCCACCGTCGGAGCGCGGCCGTGTTGCGCCGTGAGCTCGCGCCCCGCCCGCTCGACCTGCAGCACCCGCTCCTGCGCGCCGCGCGGCACGTGCACGGTCCAACCGCAGTCGCGAAAGTATCGGCGCAGCTCTCCAAGAATCGTCGGCACCGCGAAGGCGGCGAACCGGCGCGAGGGGCCAGGCTCGTAGCGCTCGAGCGCCTTGACCAGGCCGAGGTTCGCGACCTGCACGAGATCATCCAGGGGCTCCGATGAGTGCATGTAGCGCAAAGCGAGCTTGCGGGCCAGGGGAAGGTAGCGATCCACCAGCGCGTCGCGGCTGCTGGAGTCCCTATCGGCTCGCCAGCGCTCGAACAGAGCGTCGTCGTCTTCGTGCGGCCTGCAGGCGGCGGGTGTTTCACGTACTGCGAACATTCGTCACGCTCCTTCGTGTGACTGTACGGTGGGGCTACCCCGCCGCGAGCCGGTCAAACCGGACACGGTTGGGTGGATCGCGGAACGCCGCCCTTTCGGCGAAGCGAGGCCGATGGCTCGCAGGACCAGCTGTACGAGGGGGTCCGTAAGCTGGGCGTCGCGGGTCGCTCGAAGATGGACAAGGCACCGCTGCAGCGCGCGGCAAACGGCCAGAAATGACAAAGCAAGCATGCGGGAGGCTCGGCCCGACGACGCAGCGATCCCCGGGTGGCCGCAGCAGGCGGCCGCGCCGAATGTCAGCTAGTGCGGAGCGCGTTCGGCCTCAGGCCCGCTGCGACTGCGAGACGGACTCCTGACCGAGCGTGCGGACGGACCGCGACGGGCCGACGAGCTTCGCGACGCAGGGCGCTGGGTATTCCGCCGGCGCGCCCGTGAGCGGCGCTCCTCGGCCGGGATCTCGGCCTGCGCGACCGCCTTGGTCAGGGTCGGGATGAGGCGCTGTAGGAAGCCGGCCATTCGCTCCTCCTCGCGGCGGATGGCCCGGGCGACCTTGGCGGTCTCACTGTCGCCAACTGATTCGGCCAGTGTCTCGATTGCCGTGTAGGTGGCGATCTCCTCGTGCTCATCGACGTATTCGGTCTTGGCGTTCTTGAGCATCTTCTCCTGCTCGCTGGTACCGCGCAGCGCGTGCAGCGGGCCCTGCGCGGCGGCAACGGCCTTGCTGCCGATCGCAATCGCGGCGCCGGCGCCGGTGGCCACGGGCCCGGGAATGTCGATGGACACGATCTGTGCCTCGCCGCCGAGTTGCTTGACGCGGCGCTCGAGCTCGCGGGCGTGGCGCCTCGTTTCGGTGAGGTGCTGACGCAGCCGCTTCTTGTACGGCAAGCGCGTCGTCACCTCGATGTGCGCCTGCAGCGCCGTCTCGAGTTGCCTCTCCTTGCCATAGGCCTCGTTGAGGTACTGCACAAGCTTGCTGTCACGAGTGCTCAGGTCCGCCATGTCGTCTCCTGTCGATCGAAATCTGCTCATCGCGGCGGCTCGCCGCGGCGCGTGCCTCAAGCGCGAGGCTCAGTCGCTGCCTGAGTTGTGCCCGTCGAGGGGAGGCGCGAAACGCCTACCGCCGGCGCGCAGGAGCGCACTGACGCGCCCTGCCGCGGATCGGCGCTGCACGGGTGCCAGCCGCTCGCCTCCGGTCCGCAAACACGTCGAGAGTCTGTCTCCCGTTTGCGTCTGTCTCCCGTTTGCCGCCGCGCCGACCGGGTAGATGCCGCCTGTGACTCGACCGGCATCGGGAGTTCGACCGGCGGCGAACCTCCTTCTACGCCAGGCCATTGCCGACCAGCGCGACGATTGGCGGCTGGAGCAGGCGCAGACGGCGCTGGCCTACGAGTGCTGGGCGGCCGCCGCATCCGGCGCGGCCCGCTTCGAGGCCTTCCAGGCCTATCGGGCGGCGCTGCGACGCGAAGAAGAGGCGTGTGAGCTGTACGCCAAGGTCGTCACGGCAGCGGCCGACGCGGCGGAGCCCCCGGAGCGCCGCGTCGGCCTGGCGCGGCCGAGCGGTTGGGCGGTGGCAGCGCCACGCCCGTGACGCGCTGCGGAGCAGCTATGAGACGCGGGCCGCGCTCACCTCGGCCCTCCCGCCTCGCCGACCCAGGTCGTGCGCTGACCGAACGCCTCGAAGACCGGAGCCAGGCGTTCGCACGCTGAGGCCGGCGTAGGCCAGATTGCGGGCCATCGCAGACCCCGTTGTGCCGCCGGCGCCGAGCACAGCGACGGTCGTATGTCTTCAGCCATTGGCTAGCCTCCAGTCGTAGCGATCACGGCGGGGGACGGCATTACCCGCGTCCCCGGCGCCGAAGCAGCGCGGGCTGCAACCTGGGACTGGCGACCGCGATCACACTGCTGACGCGGTGGCGCCAAGGCGCTCGCGCAGCTCGGCGACTGACTCGAACACCGCGACGGCCCCCGCGTCGGTGAGCTCCCCCCGCGAGAAACCACCACTCAGCACGGCGATCGTCGGCACGCCTGCCTGCCGTGCGGCCGCGACGTCCCAAGGCGTGTCGCCGATCATCACCGCGTCCTCGGTGCCGAGCTTGGCCAGGCCGGCCCGCACGAGATCGGGCTCGGGCTTGGTCGCCTCGACATCAGCCGAGGTCGTCCAGCCGTCGACCAGCTCGCGTACGTCGAGCAGGTCGACGTAGTGATCCAGCTCCGACTGACTGGCCGAGCTGGCCAGCACCACCCGACGCCCTCGCGTCTTAAGGCCCGCGATCAGCTCTCGCCCTCCCGGGAAGGGGCTGGTCGTAGCCAGCATGTGCTCGGCATAGAGCGAGTCGTGACTGCCGCGGATGGCGTCGCCGAGTCGGGCCTCGACGGCTTCGCCGGCGACCGCGCCGACCAGCTTGTCGCCGCCCATCCCGACGTGACGGTGGATCTGCCAGACCGGGAGGACGATGCCGTGCTCGCGAAAGGCCAGATACCAGGCCACCGAATGGTGGTAGTTCGTGTCGACGAGCGTGCCGTCGACGTCGAGCAGCACTCCTGCCGCCATTTGCTCAGTGCCACCCGGCGTCACGGCTGAGAAACCCTGCGTCACCCGACGCCGCGTGGGGTCGGCTCGCCCGCGCAGGACGGCGCCGGTCGTGGCCGCAGCACCCGGGAACAGGGCGAGCGCGGGTCGACCGCCTCACTTCGCGCTGACGATCCGTGGCGGCGCCAGGCGTGCGGCGGTGAAGCCCGCCGCCGCACCGAGCGCACCGCCGATACCCAGCAGCGTGGCGCTGCGAAGCGGCCGCCGTCGGACTTTCGACACGGCGCCGCGCGCGGAGTGCCTAATTGTTGCCTTGGCCGCCCGCTTGCCGATCCGGCGTTGGACCTCGACCATCATGCACCTCCTGGTGTCGTTTGCGGCGTTGGCTACCCGGATGCGCCCGCGGCAACCTCGGTTTCCCGGTGCCGCAGTCCTGTAGATCCCGGTTCGCGACCGATCGCTGGTGCGGCCGGCGGGCCAAGCGGAGACGTCGCTGCGGCGCCCCCGCGCGAAGGCCTGCCCGCCGGTCTGCCCGCAGTCAGCAGAGTCCTCACCACGTTTGCCGGTGCCGAGGAGCGCGATCGGCGTGCCTCTGCCGGTCGCGCCCGTCTAGTCCTTTTCCCGCGGCTCCCCGGGGGGAGATGAGTCCGATGTCGGCGCACGCCGGGCAAAGGCGTCAGCGATCGCCCGGCGTGTCCCGCTCGAGGAGGCGTCGGTGACTGGCACCGCCCGACGATCGGTCAGCGCGTCGGCGCCTGCGCGTTGACGCCGCTACGCAGCAGCCCGCCGGCGGCGATCTTCGTCAGCAGCTCGTCGGCGGCGCTCTCTTCGTCGAGCGTCTCGTCCAGCAGGCTGCGGGCCTCGCCGTAGCCGAGTTCGCCCGCCAGGGCCTTCGCGGTGCCGTAGGCCGCGATCTCGTAGTGCTCGACCCGCTGGGCGGCGCCGATGATCGCGGCGTCCTTGGCCGGGCCCGACGGCTGCTCGGCGAGGATGTCCTCGCCCTCGGCGATGAGGCCCTTCATACCCTTGCACTCCCGCATCGGCACCGGACGGTTCAACTGGCCGATGATCCGATCCAGGCGCTCGACGTGGCCGCGCGTCTCCTCCACGTGCTCCTGGATGGCCTCGCGCAGCTTCTCCTCGTTGGCCGCGGCGGCAACCTTGGGCAGTGCCTCCACGAGCTGGGTCTCGGCGCTGCGCAGATCGGCGAGCTGCTCAGCGAATACGTCGTCGATAGTTGCAACGGTCATGGTCGCTCCTTTCCGGTTGATTGACCTACGACGGGCCTTCCCCCCCGGCCGTGGATGAAACAGCGCGAGATCTCTGCGTCGCCCCGGTGTGGAAAGCACTGGATGATCAACCCGCCCTGCGCTGAGGCCCGCGCCCCCGGCCGGATCCGCGAGGCGGCTGGATCGAACCGACGACCCATTGAAAGGGTGACCACGGCAGACGATCGAGCCGCGCGGGGATCCTGGTCGTGCGTCGCGGCGTCGGCGTCTGCGTTCCCGCTCCCGTCGCCCGCGACCCGAGAGCTACTCAAGGCCGGCCCGCCTGCCATCGGTTGGGCGCCAGCGCATGAGAAATCACCAGCGCCCGTACCAGCGTCGCCGCCCGCCGCTGACGCCCGCGTCGGCCGACCCGACGAAGAAGCCGATCAGCCACAGCGCGAGAGCGACGAGCAACACGATCCAAAGCACGTGAGCCGCGAAGCCGAATCCTCCCAACAGCGCGACCAGCAATAGAAGTACAATGAGCGCAACCACTCTTCCCTCCTTACGGGTTATCTCTCATATCTGTCACAGTCAGCTACCCGGCCGTGACGCCAGCAAACGGCGCCTGCCGCGGCGGAGTGCCGGACCGTTCGAGCGCGCCCTGTGTTCCGGCCGCCCGGCCAGGAGAGCTACTCGCCGGGCGGCCGCCTTCGCACCGATCGCGGCAGAACCAACCGGCCAACGGTCAGCTCGTCTCGCGCTCCAGGCGCGCCGCCTCGGCGCCCTTCTCGTCGGCGCGCTCCTGCGCCCTGGCGTGCTCGTCCTTGACCTCGCCCTTGCGCTCCTCCTTGCGACCCTCCTCGTGAAGCGAGCGGTCGCCCACCAGGTCGCCAGCGGCCTGCTTGATCTTCCCTGTCACTTTGTCAACGGTGTCACTCATGGCTGACTCCTCTGTCGTTGGTTTCACACCTCTTCCCGAGACCGAGGCTCGCAAACGGGGCCGCGGCGTCGTGTTGCCTAGATCGTTGGCGGCCTTGGCCCGGGGTGTAACGGACCCGGCTGAGGATCGGGCGGCGACGGATCGGGCGGCGGCGGCGACGGGCCCGGGTCCGGCAGCGGACCAGGTGGGCCGGGGTCGCGGCCCGGGTACGGTGCCGGTGCGGGCCGAACCGGACCGGGTGTCGGGTCCGGACCCGGAGGCGCCGGCACCTCACCACGTGCCGGACCGAGAGCCCGATCGCTTCTTGTCGTCATGACGGGCTCGCTACCCATACACGGTGGCGTCAAACGCGCTGCAAGCATGGCGATGGAGTCCGAGGGACGACGGGTCCGCGCGCCAATGAGCACGTCATCGGCCAGCTGCCGAGTTGTGCTGGACGACGCCTGAGCCCGGCCCTGTGGGACCTGCCATGCGCCTTGGGACCAAGCCTCGTGCCCTTGGTAATCGAGCGCCAGGTTGAATGCGCTCACCACGACGCGCTCCGGGCTCTGCGGCGTGCTCGGCCGCGGGTACGCTCGTCAGCTGAACGCGCGTGTTCCCCGGCGACCGGTGCTCCGGCGGAATGGGTTCGGGCTAGCTCCCGCGCCTCGCGGCTTCGATCGCGTGGCGTAGCTCGTCCTTGCCCATCTGTGAGCGACCACGGATGTCGAGTCGGCGCGCCTCGGATTCGAGGTCCTTGCGTGTCTTCGCCTCGCCCGACTTGACGCGGTTGGCCTCGACGCCGAGTGCCGACCTAGTGGCTCTGGACAAGCCCTTGAGAGTTTGCTGCTGCTTGGCCGCCGCCTGTGCGTGCTTGACGTTGCGGCGCGCTGCGGCGCGCTGCTTCTTGGTTGCCATCGTCAAGAAGCCTCCTCAGTGATCTCAGACTCGATCGCGGTCGCGTGGCGGTTCTCGCGAGGCGAGTGGCGCCCCGGCGGCCGGCGTAGGAGCCGGACCGGCGGCGAGACGGCACGGCGCCGCCCGGTCACGCGTGTGCTTCCTTCTGAGGGTCATCGCGCGAAACCACGTCCCTCACGCGGGCGCTTGAAACTGCCTCGCGCAGGGCGTCGCTCGTCACCTCAGTTCGCCCGTCGAGACCACCCACTCTCAGCGGCCAGACGAACCACACGAGCGTCACCGCGCAGCCGACGATCAGCACCGCGACCGTTGCGGGCACGGCCCCGAACAGCTTCGTGGCCACCAGCAGGAGGGAGCCCAAGATCGCCAGAGCCAGGCAGACGAGGCCAGCGATCGCGATCTGGTTGGCGTGGACCACGATCAGGGGCTTCTCGTTGCGGCGGAAGAGCAGGCGATGATGCGCCGACGGCGCGATCGTGCAGATCGCCGCCGTGGCGGCGAGCATGAGCGTGATGAAGTACACGATTCGCTCGTAAGGCCCGATGCCCGCGAACCCGCTGTCAAACGGCACCACGAGCAGGAAGGCGAACAGCACCTGCACACCGGTCACAACGACCCTTAGCTCACCCGTCATCTCGCTCAAGTTGCGATCCAGACGCTCCATCGGCGTCTCATCGCGACCCGACATCGATCGTCGCGGTCGATCTGCCGTAACTCGCTCGTCCATCACGCCCCAAGCTACCCAGAAGAGACCCGTCTAAGCGTCGCGGTCGCGCCTCGCGCTCAACCGGGTCATGGCCATGGCTTATCCCGAGTCGATCACTACTACCCCCCCCCCCCTCGGTCGACCTTGATGAACGCGGCGTAGATCTTGCTTTACCGCACCGATCCGAGAGTGCGTCGAACCGCAGCACGAGCGTCGCGACGGGTGGCCCTTGAGGGTCGTCAGGCGCGGTTGGCCCGCGCGGCGACCACCTCGCGGGCTGCGCCGAGGTCGCCGTTGGCCGACCCCGCCTCGATGCCCAGGCCGGCGGCCACGCGGGCGCCGAGCTGTGGGTCCACCGACCACCAGTAGGCGACCACGCGCAGCTGGGTCTCGCGAGCTACCTCGTCGCTGGCGTGACCGACGATGTTCTGGACCAGGTGGTCGCGGTCGTCCTCGCTCATCACCTCGCGATACAGCGTGGCGGCCTGGCCGAAGTCGTCGTCCTCGGCGTGCCGGGCGTTGGCCGAGCGAACGATCTCGGCGCCGGTCACCGACCAGCCGATGTCGACGCCGCCGTCGGGCCGGGCCACCGGACCGCCGTGCGAGTTCGGCGCGTAGACCGGCTGATCGCCGGCGTGCCGGTAGGTCATGTGACCATCCTTGTTGTAGGAGTGCACGGGGACCCGGGGGGCGTTGACCGGCAGCTGCTCGTAGTTGGTGCCGATGCGATGCAGGTGGGTGTCGTGATAGGAGAACACACGACCCATCAGCATCTTGTCCGGACTGAGGCCGATGCCCGGGACGAGGTTGGCCGGCGAGAAGCCGGCCTGCTCGACCTCGGCGAAGAAGTTCTCCGGGTTGCGGTCCAGGACCATCCGCCCGACCTCGATCGGCGGGTAGTCCGAGTGCGGCCAGACCTTCGTGAGGTCGAACGGGTTGAAGCGATAATGCTCGGCCTCGGCGAAGGGCATCACCTGGACCTCCAGGCGCCACTCCGGCGCGTCGCTGGCGTCGATGCTGGCGCGCAGATCGCGGCGGTGGAAGTCCGGGTCCTCGGCGGCCATCGCTGCCGCCTCGGCGTCGGTGAAGTTCTCCGGGCCCTGGACGGTCTTGAAGTGGTACTTGATCCAGAAGCGCTCGCCGCCCGCATTCATCCAGGAGAACGTGTGGCTGCCGTAGCCGTTCATGTGCCGGTAGGTGCGCGGCGTGCCCCGGTCGGACATGAGGATGAGGACCTGGTGGGCGCTCTCGGGCGATAGCGTCCAGAAATCCCACTGCATGTCGTTGGAGCGCATGCCGGTGTCGGGCAGGCGCTTCTGAGAGTGGATGAAGTCCTGGAACTTCGACGCGTCGCGAACGAAGAACACCGGCGTGTTGTTGCCGACCAGGTCGTAGTTGCCCTCCTCGGTATAGAACTTCAGCGCGAAGCCACGCGGGTCGCGGACGGTGTCGGGATAGCCCTGCTCACCGGCCACGGTGGAGAAGCGGGCGAACATCGGGGTCCGCTTGCCGACCTCGCGGAACAGCGCCGCCTTGGTCAGCTCCGACACGTCGTTGGTCACCTCGAAGAAGCCGCGCGCGCCACTGCCCTTCGCGTGCACGACTCGCTCAGGCACCCGCTCGCGGTTGAAGTGCTGCATCTTCTGGACCGTGTAGTGGTCATGGAGCACGGTCGGGCCCTGCGCCCCGACGGTGAGCGAGAACTCATCGCTCTGCGCGGGGATCCCGGAGTCGGTGGTGGTGCGAGGACGATCGGAGTGGCTCATCGCAGTCTCCTTGCGAGCATGGGACAGGCGGTGCAGCGGCACCCACCACCGGCCGCACCAGTTCGTGTCATACCCACCGTGCGGCCGGTCAACCAACGGCCGCGGGTTGGGCGCAGTTGCACGGCTCGGCCGGGAGGTCGTCGCGGTTGAACTCGGCCATCGGGGGTAGCTGCGCGCGCGATGACCAGCTTCGGCTACACCATGATGTGCGAGCAGTCCGGCCCACGGCAGCTCGTGGCAGACCTGGTCGGTGCCGAGCAGGCCGGCTTTGACTTCTCGGTCATCTCGGATCATTACCAGCCGTGGCTGGCCTCCCAGGGCCACTCGCCGTACGCCTGGGCGGTCCTCGGCGCGGCCGCCCAGGCCACCGAGCGGATCCCGCTGATGACCTACGTCACCTGTCCGATCCTGCGCTATCACCCTGCCGTCGTCGCCCAGAAGGCCGCCACCATCCAGATCCTCTCGGAGGGCCGGTTCCGCCTCGGCCTCGGTGCTGGCGAAAGCCTCAACGAGCATGTGGTCGGCCAGCGCTGGCCCGCGGTCGGCGAGCGCCATCAGATGCTCGTCGAGGCCATCGACATCATCCGCGCGCTGTTCGATGGAGAGCCCTCGGTGAACTATCGCGGACGTCACTTCAGCGTGGACTCGGCTCGCCTATGGGACCTGCCCGAGAACCGCGTCCCCGTCGGAGTTGCGGTCTCGGGCCCGGACTCCTGCCGCCTGGCCGGCGGCCGGGCTGATCTCATGATCGCCACCGAGCCAAAGCGCGAGCTTGGTCACATGTATGACGAAGCCGGAGGAGCGGGCAAGCCCCGCGTCGGCCAGATCGCCGTGTGTTACGACCCCGACCGCGACCAGGCCATACGGCGCGCCCACGAGCAGTTTCGCTGGTTCGGACTGGGCTGGAAGGTCAACGCCGACCTGCCCAGCCCCGACGCGTTCCAGTCCGCCACCGAATTTGTCACTGCCGAGCAGGTCGCCGAGCAGATCGCCTGCGGCCCCGGCGTCGATGAGCACGTCCGAAAGGTCCAGGAGTTCGTCCGCGCGGGCTTCGATCAGATCGCCCTGGTGCAGATCGGCGGCGACAACCAGCAGCAATTCATCGCCTGGGCCGAACGCGAACTGCTGCCCGCCCTACGAGAGCTGTGAGCTGGCGCAGGATCATCGATGGTTCGCGACGGCGCGGCAGCCGGCTGGGATGGCCGGACGACGGCTGGACAAAGTGTGCTGCACCCATGAGAGGCGCGGACCAAGAGAAGACGATCGCACCCAGATCGTTCGCCCACCAGCGGGGTACGCACCGACGAGCTACTGAACGGTAAAGGAGGCAGCGATGACCAAGAATCACGGTCCGAGCGTCAAGAACGACAAGCAATACGAGGGGCTGCGCAAGAAGGGGATGAGCAAGGAGCGCGCGGCCAAGATCGCGAACAGCCCCGAGGCCTCGAGCAACGGCGGCAAGAGCAAGGGGTCAAGCCAAGGCCGGCAGGCCAGCGGCCGAGGTAGCGGCGGCAACCATGAACAGAAGGTGGCAGCCGGCCGGAAGGGCGGCTCGGCCAGTCACTAACAACGACGGTGCCGCACCGCCGACCGATCTTCAAGGCCTAACCTTCACGCCGGGCGCCACGGTCGATCGCACGCCACACACCCCAACTGCGCAGCGTGCTGCTCGGTGCCGCCCGCGGCGCAGCGAGGTCACGGCGGATTCACCTCGCGTTAGTCGGGGTAAGCCGCCATCTCGGCATACCGGGCGTGAGACAGCTGCTGGCGGAGGGCCCTGAGCTGACGTCCGGTAGCGTTCTTAGCCGAGGCGTTGCCGTGCCGAACGGCTCGCCCCGCGTGGCGTCGCGGCGTGAATACGCTCGCGCAGTGCCGGGTTGCGCGCCAACCCTGATCGACGAGGTTCGCGAACCTGGCCCGTGTTTGAGCTTGCGCTCAGCGGACAGATTGGGCAGATGAGTTCGATGTCGGGCGTGCGCATGGGCGACACGCTCTCGGAGGAGAGCGGCGAGTCCCGCACCACCGGATTGGGCGCCGGTGAGGGACCCGACGACGCCTCCCAGGCGGTCCTCGACGAGATCCGCGCCGTCGCTGAGACCGAGGCCGAGGCGAACGAGGAGCACGCGTTCGGGCGCCGCGGCCGCGCGCTCGACCGGCGCGCCCCGTTCTACATCGGCTTCGTCGGGGCGATCGGGGTCGCCTGCGCGTTCGCGCTCTCCTACATCGTCGTGGCGGCGGGGCAGATCCTCGTGCTGCTCGGGCTGGCCTTCTTTCTCGCCGTCGGACTCGACCCCGCCGTGCGCTGGCTCTACCGGCACGGCCTGCCGCGATGGCTGGCCGCGACGCTCGTGCTCATCAGCGCGCTCGGCGCCCTCGCCGGGCTTCTGTTCCTCGCGATCCCGATCCTCGTCACGGAGGCCGGGCACTTCGCCAACGACGTGCCCTACTACCTGCGCAGTCTCAACAGCGGTCACGGCCCGCTCGGCAGGCTAAACGCGAAGTACCACATCATCAGCGGTCTGCAGAACGTGCTGCGCGGGCAGGGATCCTCGTTCGGCGCCGTACTCGGCGTGGGCAAGGTCGTCCTGGGCTTCTTGACCGCGATGGTCGTCGTTATCACCGTCACGATCTATCTACTCGTCGACCTACCGCGCGTCAAGCGCGGCATATACCAGTTGGCACCCAAGAGCCGCCGCGCCCGCATGGTGCTGCTCACCGACGAGATCCTTGACCGCGTCGGCGGCTACGTGCTCGGAAATCTGTTCGCGTCGCTGGTGGCCGGCGTCCTGACCTGGGCGTGGGCGGCAGCCTTCTCCATCCCCTACGCGCTCCTACTTGCGGTGTTCGTGGCGCTCGTCGACCTCATCCCCATCATCGGCTCGACGATCGGCGGCATCGTCGTGGCGCTCGTCGCGCTCACCGTCTCTGTGCCGGTCGCGATCGCCACGGCTATCTACTACTTGATCTACCGCTTCCTGGAGGACTACCTGCTGCTGCCGCGCATCATGCAGCGGACCGTCGAGGTTCCCGGCCTCGTCACCGTCGTGGCGACCGTGCTCGGCGGTGCGCTGCTCGGGATCATCGGGGCGCTCGTCGCGATCCCGATCGCCGCGGCGATCAAGCTCCTGATGGAGGAGATCGTCGCGCCGAGCCTTGACGAGCGCTAACCGGGGCCCGGGATCAGTCCGACCGCAACGAGGGTGTGCTCGTCGACTGGCCATCCGGGTCTCGATCACCGACGCGCGATCGCCGGAGGACACGCCATCGGGGTGGCGTTCGGCGATCAGGACACACGAGGATCCTCGACCACACCGGCGGACGGATTTCGACGAGCTCGAGGTCGCCCGTCAGGCCCATCGATGGATCGGGCCGACTGGCATTGCTTGCGCGAGCAGTCGTGGCCGGCGTTGTCAACGCTCCGACGCGCGGGGGCCGTGGTGTTCGTCGACGCTCGGACGGGGTGCGCTCAGGTCGTATGCGGTTGCTTCGGCGCGCTGCGCGCGTCGAGCTGTATCTCCCGGGCCGCGTCGGGCACGCCGGCCTTGAGCTCGAGCGTCCGTTCGCGCTCGGCATTGAGCTCGGCGCCGAGCAGCAGGGCGACGTTGCTGATCCACAACCACACCAGGAACACCACGGCGCCGCCCAGGCTGCCGTAAGTCCTGTCGTAGGAACCGAAATTGGCTACGTAGATCGCGAAGGCGGCCGAGACGATCAGCCACACGACCAGCGCCAGCAGCGCGCCCAGCATCACCCGGCGAAAGCCGCGCAACCGCACGTTGGGGGTGCTGAAGTACAGCGTCGCGAACAGCAGGATGACCAGCGCGATCAGTGCCGGCCACTTGGCGACATCCCAGACGTCCACGGCGCTCGAGGCGACGCCGAGTGGCCCGGCCACAGCGCGGACCACTGGACCGGTAAGCACCAACCCGAGGGCCACGACGGCGACCAGCAGCACCATGATGAGAGTGACGATCACCTGCAGCGGGCGCAGCTTCCAGAACGGCCGTCCCTCCGATGTCTCGTAGATCACGTTTGATGCGCGCATGAACGCGCCGACATAGCCGGAGGCCGAGTACAACGAGACGAGCAGCCCCACGACGAGCAGTACGCCGGCGGTGCCTCGGTGCGCCGTGATGGAGCGGATCGGCCCGGCGAACGTGCTCGAAGCCGAGCTCGGCCCCAGCCGCGAGACGATCTCGGTCAGGTTCTCCGTCACGGTGGTCGGGTTGCCGACCAGCCCGACGATCGACACGAGCGCGATGAGCGCGGGAAACAGCGCCAGCAGGCCGTAGTAGGTCAGGGCGGCGGCCGAGTCGCTCAGGTTGTCCGCGCTGAACTCGGTCACCGTGCGGCGCAGCGTTGCCATCCACGTGGTCCCCGCTGACTCGCCGGTGCCGCGGCGGTCTTCGCGCGGCTTGCTCTGCACATGTATCCGGTCGTCTGCCATACCTCAGTCGATCCTCGCCGGGCTCCCGACGTCCGTAGCCTGCCCGCCGCCTACCCGGCCGGGGCGCCCAATAACCTCGCGGCCCGTCCTGCCGTTTGCTCATGATCTGATCGGCGATCCAGTTCTGAACCGCGGCCGGCCAGCGCCGCGAAGGTAGCCCGGGTGCGCGCGCGAGCCATGCCCGCCGGGCATCGCTGACGGGACACTGGCGGCGCGCCCGAGCCGAGCGCGCCGCCGCCTACCGCCCGGTGCTCATGCAGTCGCGCCGGCCTTGGGCCTATGGACGTTCGACTTGAGCTCTTCGACCTTCGCGTGCGCGGCTTGCTTGCTCTTCTCGGCGCGGGCCTTGTGCAACTCCTTGCGCGCCTCGCGCTGGGCCTTGCGCTGCGCGTCCTGCGCCGCGGCGATCTCCGCCTCGACATCGACGACCGGGCGGCGCGTGACCTCGCCACCGAGCCGCGCCATCGCGTTGTCAAGCACCTCGGAGCTCTGCTCCGTGACCTGTGCCAGGACCGCCGTCCGCGACGGATGAATCTGCTGGGAGATCTCGCCGAGCACCGACTCGGTGTTGTCGACGTCGTCGATGTCGACGAGCGATCCAAGCAGTGCACCGGTCGCGCCGCCGAGCAGGATGCCGAGCGGGCCGCCGATGATTCCCACAAGCAGGCCGATCATGCCGCCGGCTGCGGTTCCCTCGTAGGGGTCGTTTCCGACCTCGCTCTTGACGTCGACACGGCCGTCGAGGTCGCGCGTCACGACAGCCGCGCCGGCGATCTTGAGCTGGCCCTGGGAATCGAGTTGCTTGAGGTCGGTGAGCGCCTGATAGGCGTTCGTGTCGTTGTCCGGATCCTCCCCGAAGGTGACGACCAGGACGTTGTCGGAGGAGAAGTAGTCGCTCATGGGACCAACCTTTCGTGAGTGTGGCTTAGGAACCTCGCAAGGCTCCCGCCGCGACGTGTGAGCGGTCATCACAAACTTCGCGTGATCTGGATCTGTGGGAGAGTCAGTTAGGAGTGGTCCGAAGTCAGCAGCCAGCGCGAACCTCAGTCGATCGGTTCGTTTCGCGCCCCGCGCTCGTCGAGCGGCTGTCCGCAGCCGCGCCGGGCACCGTCACGCTCGTCTGCGCGCCGGCCGGGAGCGGGAAGACCGTGCTGCTGCGGTCCTGGACCGCGCAGCGGAATATGGCCGTCGCCTGGGTCACGGTCGAGCGTGGGGAACGCGACGCGCAACGGTTCTGGCTCAGCCTGATCGACGCCGTCGCGGATGTGGCCGGCGAGGAGATCATCGAGCGGATCAGCCCGGCCCCAAGCTTCGCGGGCGCGGCAGTCGTGGAACGGTTCCTGGACCAACTGGCGCGACTCGAAGAGTCGCTCGTGCTCGTGATTGACGACCTGCACGAGCTTCAGTCCGACGGCGCGCTCGCGTGGCTCGAGCTGTTGCTGACGCGACTGTCGGCGCAGCTGCGGGTCGTGCTGGCAACGCGCGAGGATCCGGCGCTTGGCCTGTACCGCCGTCGCCTCGCGGGCGAGCTCACCGAGCTCCGCGGGCCGGACCTGCGCTTCTCGTTCGACGAAACGCGCGCGCTGCTTAGCGCGAGCCGGATCGATCTATCGAATACGGGCTTGGCCTCGCTTCACGGACGCACCGAGGGATGGCCGGCCGGACTGCGCCTGGCGACGATCTCGCTCGCCACGAGCCCCGACCCAGAGCGGTTCGTCTCGGAGTTCTCCGGCAGCGAGCGGACGGTGGCTGGCTACCTCCTTGCCGAGGTGCTCGAGCGCCAGCCGCCCGAGGTACGTGACCTGCTGCTGAGGACATCGATCCTCGAGCGCGTCAGCGGTCCCCTCGCCGACGAGCTCACCGGCAACCCAGGCGCGGAAGCGATCCTTCAACGGCTCGAGGACCAGAACGCGTTCGTCAGCGCGCTCGACGCGGCGCGAACATGGTTCCGCTACCACCACCTGTTCGGCGACCTGCTGCGCCTCGAGCTGCGGCGGCTCACGCCGGCGGCAATACCGTCTCTGCACGAGACCGCCGCCACGTGGCACGAACAGCACGGCGACGTACTCGAAGCAGCCCGTCATGCGCAGGCGGCAGGCGACTGGCCACGTGCAGGCCGGCTGCTCGTCGACAACTACCTGGCGCTGACGATGGCCGGCCGCGGCCAGACGATCCACGCGATGCTCGAGATGTTTCCCCCCGAGGTGCAGCTACGCGACGGCAACACCGCCGCCGTGTTCGCGATCGACAGCGTCATGAACGGCCTCCTCGATGAGGCCGCGGCGCACTTGGAAGCGGCCCGCCGGTTTGCAGCCACGACGCCTGCCGAGCGACGCCGCTTGTTCCAGGTGTACCTGACCGTGATCGGCCTCGAGCTGGCCCGCAGGCGCGGAGATCCCGCCAAGGCCGAAGACGAGATGCGCGCACTGGAAGCAGCTCTGGATGCGGCACCCGACGCCCCCGAGCTTCCCGTGAGCAGCGACTACCGGGCGCTCGCGCTCATGAACCTGGGGATCACAGAGCTGTGGGCGGGACGTCCGGCGGCTGCGCGCGAGCATCTCGAGGCCGCGCTGGTTCTGACGCGGCGGATCCCCCGGCCGTTCATCGAGATCGGGTGCCTGGCGAACCTCGCGATCGCGGCGCCGCTCACGGGGCAGCCGCTCCCGATCGCGCTGGAGCTGAGCGCGCGGGCGGTGGCCATTGCCGAGGAGCACGGCTGGACCAGCGAGTCGATGGCGACGGGCGCATTCGCCATGGCCGGGATGGCGCTCGTGCGACTCGGGCGCTTTGCGGACGCCGAACGCCACCTCGACCGCGCCGAAGAGTCGCTACGCCAGTCCGCCGACCTGGGCACCGAGCTGGTCCTCCGCTACGCCCGCGGCTTGCTCCGCTTCGGCGAGGGCCGGTTCGGCGAGGCGCTCACCGAGTTTGCGCAGGCGCAGGGCCTGGAACGGCTTCTCGCAGATGAGCACGTGTTCATGACCGACGTGCGAGGGCGGATCGCCCAGGTGCGGGTGCGGATGGGCGACACCGAGGCCGCGCGGCAGATGCTTGCCGGCCTGAACCCGCGGGAGCGCGCCGGCGCAGGATGGCGTACCGCGCTCGCGGCGCTGGCGCTCGCAGAGGACAACCCCGAGGGGGCCATCGAGGCGGTCGCGCCCGTCATCGAGGGCACTGCGCCGGCGCTGTACGAGCGCTGGGCTCGCGCCGAGGCGCTCTTGTTCGACGCAACCGCGCGCGATCGCCTCCGCGACCGCCGCGCATCGGAAGAGTCGCTGGAACGCGCCCTCGAACTCGCCGAGCCCGACGGCCTGATGCTCCCGTTCATGCTCTGGCCGAGCCGCGAACTGCTTGAACGCCACCCGAAGCACCGCACAGCGCACGCGTCGCTCATCTCGAGCATCCTCGACACGATGAGCGGACGCGCGACACGCGGCGTGCCAGCGACACCGCTGCGCGACCAGCTGAGCGAAGCGGAGCTACGCGTCGTGAGGTACCTGCCGAGCAACCTGACCGCGACCGAGATCGCATCCGAGCTGATTGTGTCCGCCAACACCGTGCGCACGCACATGCGGCACATCTACGCGAAACTCGGCGCGCACTCGCGTAGTGAGGCCGTCGCGCGCGCCCGTGAGCTCGGCCTGCTGGCTCCCGGAGCGATGCGCAGCTGAGCGCTGCTATCGCTCCGGCGTCGCCCAGCTCAGCTCAAGCTCGAGCGCGACACGGTCGCCCTTCGCCCTCAGCCCGCGCTCGAGATGCAGCTCGCCGCCAACCGCGACGGTCACGCGACGGCCGGCGGGACCGAGCTCCAGCGGTCCGCCGGCCGTCAGGGCATAGGCGAGGTCGATCAGGCGTTCAGCGGCCTGCTGGCGCGTGACCCGCTCCTCTTCCCTGTGCATGAAATCGCTCATGTGCCTTCCCACGTGGCGCCGCGCTCCGTCGGCTAGAGCTCCTCGTGCAGCTCGCGGATCTCGAACGCGCGGACGATGTTCGTGATCCCCTGCATCAGAGCCCAGATCCCCGCGAAGACCAACAGCACGTAGACCTTGTCGATGAAGAACTGGCCCGAGGCCCAGAACGCCATCACCGTCATCAAGATCCCCGAGATGAGCGTGAGCCACCACATCGGGTTGATGTACCGCTCCAGGAACGCCCGAACGATCCACCACACGCCGACGACGAGGAACAGGAAGCCGAGCATGTCGGCCAGGCTCGCGAACGTGCTCGTCGGGTTAGCGAAGCAGACGATCGCGCACACGAGGAACAGACCGCCAAAGAGCGCCCAGGCCCAGCGCGCGGGCACGTCCAGCGTCGACAGCGCGATGTTCTCGATGCCCACAGCAAGGAACATGATCCCGACGAGGATTCCGACGGTGGTGACCGACGCACTGTCGAACTGCAGGATGACCAGCGACGCGGCCGCCCATGCGATGCCCGCGAGGAGCAGGACCCACCAGTAAGCAGTGAGCCTGCGCGCGCTCTCGCGCATCGACGGAATGGGCAGCGATCCGAAACGTTGTGGAACTGCGTGTTCACTCATTGTTGACCTCCAAGGCGTGGTTGTTGTCGCGACCGATGGTCGACGCCACCTTGGTGAGCCGTCGTCACGCGGTTTGAGTGATCGGCGGGATCTGGGCGCTACCCGTGCTGCCGCGATCCAGCGAGCCGCGACTCCGTCGGCGACGATCCACTCGCGGCCTCGCGGTCAGCGGCTGGGGCTGCCGTCCCACGCGGCGGCGATGACCTTGCGGGCGTTGCCGCGTTCGATCGCCGCGCGCTCGTCGGGCGAGAACACCTCGCGCAGCGCGGGCTGCGGGTCGCCGCTCGGCGGATAGAGACGCCCCGCGAACGGCCAGTCGCTGCCGAAGACGAGGCGCTCGATGCCGGCGATGCCGGCAACCGCTCGCAGCACCGGCGGGTCGGCGATCAGCGCGGTATCGAAGTAAGAGGCCCGGAAGGCACGGTCGGGCGATTCGGCGGTGAGGAGCGCGGAGCCCTCGGGCAGGGCGAGGATCGGCCCGAATTCCTTCGCGGCCGCGGCGGCCCCGATCAGCCGCATCCGCAGCATCGGGATCGTCCCGCCGCCGTGGGCGAATTGCCAACGGATGCGACCGTGACGCTCGAAGGCCCCGTTCACGAGCAGCGAGATGATCGTCCGCGTGGTGTCGAATGGATACTCGGCGATGAAGTCCGGGATCCCGATCGCGGGCATCCCTTCGATCGCTGTGGGGTGGACGAACACCCACGTACCGCGCTCGTCGAAGTCGGCCAGCAGCGGCTCGAACGTTGGGTCGCCGAGGTAGCGCCCCTCGTAGCTGGAGAGCAGCCCCACCCCGTGGAGACCAAGCTCGTCGAGTGCACGGGCCGCCTCCGCACGCGCCGCGTCAACGTCTCGGGGCGCCAGAGCCGCGAAGGCGCCAAAGCGGTCCGGATACTCGCCGATGACCCCGGCGACGTAGTCGTTGCACTCACGCGCGAGCGGGGCCGCCTCGTCCTGGCGCAGGAACTCCACCCCGGGGTCGGAGATCGAGAGGACCTGGACGGCGATGCCGTGGGCGTCCATGAACTGCAGCGCGAACTGCGGTGACGCAGCGCGAACTGCGGTGACCACTCGGGCACCGGGATGCCGCCGATCAGCCATCGCTCCGCCTTATGGAGCGCCTCCACGTAGGCGGGCGCGAGGTAGTGGGCGTGTACGTCGATGCGGCCCTCGGTCACTGGCGCTCCTCCGGTAGGGGTCGGCGGGCGATCTCGGCGGCCTCTTCCGGAGGGAGGCCAAAGCTGCGCAAGACGCCCTCTGCGTGCGAGCTGTCCGCGCCCGGGCGCAACTCGCCCAGCAGCTGGGCATGCATCACGCCAACCAGTGCGCCCGCGGCCGCGCGCAGCGCGACGCGGCGGTCGACAACTCGGAAGCGGCCGGCGCGAATGCCCGCCCTGAGGTCGCGTGCGGCGGCCTTCCCCATCACGGCGTCCGCCACGCGGAACGGCACGTCGAGACGAACGCATAGCCACGCGAGCTCCGGGTCCGAGCGCGTGGCCCGGAGGAGGTGCCGGTGGGCGATGCTGACGAGCTCGGCCGGATCGTCGATACCGGCGCGCCGAGCTTCGAGCCGGCGCAGCTGCTCGCCGAGCGCATCTTCGAGGATCCCGGCGAGGAGGTCCTCCTTAGTGCGGAAGTAGTTGTAGAACGAGCCGATGGCCACGTCGGCCTCGGCGGCGATCTCGGCGACCGTCGTTACCTCGACTCCCTGGGCGGCGAACAGCCGGCGGGCGGCAGCGATCAGCGATGCCCGCGTCCGAGCCTTACGCCGCTCTTGGCGACCGCCCGCTTGCCGGGCGTCCGATCCTCGTGTGGCCACCCTGGCATCTTGCACGACCGACATGATATTGAATTGTTCCTCAGAATTGAGTTTATATTCATTTTTATGCTACGGTCCGCCCTATGGATGCAGCGACCGTCGTCATCACCGTGCTCAGCGCCCTTGTCTTCCTCGTGGCGGCGGCGATGAAGCTGACGGCGCAGCCTCGCTCGATCGACACCCGAGACCGGCTCGGGGTCACGCCGGACCGCTGGCGACTCATCGCGGCGCTCGAGATCGCCGGGGCGATCGGCGTGCTCGTCGGGCTGGCCTTCCGCCCGCTGGGCGTCGCCGCCGCGTGCGGGCTGGTGGCGCTCTCCGTCGGCGCGCTCGGCGCTCACCTCGTCCGCCTGCGCGATCCGTTCGGCGAGGCCGCGGCGGCGCTCGTGGCCCTCGTCCTCTCCGTCGCGACCCTCGCACTGCAGATCATCACTGCCTAAGGAGCACCACATGAACCGCCCCGCCCCCGGACCCGACCTGACCACCGACGTGCTGATCGTCGGCGGTGGCGGCGCCGGCCTGACCGCGTCGATGCTCCTGGCCGAGCTGGGAGTCGACCATCTGCTCGTCAGTTCGCTGCCCACCACCTCCGATCTGCCGAAGGCGCACGTGCTCAACCAGCGCACGATGGAGATCCTCGATGACGTCGGCGTAGCCGAGGCGGTCGAACGGCTCGGCACCCCGGCGGAGAACATGGCGGCCACGGCGTTCTACGCCGGCTTCGCCGGCGAGGATCCGGACGCCGGGCGCCTGGTCCACAAGCTCGAGTGCTGGGGCGCCGGCGGCGCCGACGAGAACTGGCTGGCCGCGAGCAGCCGGCGGCAGTGCAACCTGCCGCAGATCCGCCTCGAGCCGGTGCTCAAGGACCGCGCCGACGAGCTCTCGCCGGGGCGGGTCCGGTTCAACCACGAGCTGATCGACCTGCACCAGGACGAGCACGGCGTTTCCGCGCTGATCCGCGACAAGAGCGCGGAGCGCGAGTACCGCGTCCGTTGCCGCTACCTGATCGGCGCCGACGGCGGGCGCACGGTACCCGCGCTGGTCGGGATCGGCTACGAGGGCCTCGGCGTGCTCAGCGAGACCGCCACGTTCCACGTCACCGCCGACCTCTCCCGCTGGGCTCGGGATCCCGACGTGCTGATCCGCTGGATCATCTCGCCGTCGCTCGGCGCCGGCGCGGTGCTGGTACCGATGGGGCCCAACCGTTGGGGGCCGGAGTCCGAGGAGTGGGTGATCCACATTCAATACGTGGTCGGCGACCCGCGGACGCAGTCCGACGAGCAGCTGGAGGCCGACGCCCGCGCCGCGCTCGGCCTTGGTGACGCCCCGATGGAGATCCACCGCATCACGCGCTGGACGCTCGAAGCCGTAATGGCGGAGCGTTTCCGCGAGGGCCGCGTCTTCCTTGCCGGCGACGCGGGGCACCGCCACCCGCCGACCGGCGGCCTCGGCCTGACCAGCGGCATGCAGGACGTGCACAATCTCACGTGGAAGCTCGCGGCGGTGCTACGCGGCGACGCATCGGAGGCGCTGCTCGCGACGTATGAACCGGAGCGCCGCTCCTCGCTCGAGCGCAACGCGCAGCGCTCGCTGGAGAACGCGGTCAACCACTTCACCTCACAGGCGGCGCTCGGCGTATCGACCGAGCAGAGCGAGGCTGAGAACTGGGCCGCCGTCAAGCGCCTTTGGAGCGTGAGGCCCGAGGACGCCGAGGTGCGCGCGGCGGCGCTGCACGCGATGCGCGCGCAGTCGATGGAGTTCTGCGAACTCAACGTCGAGTACGGCTACACCTACTCCTCGAGGGCGATCGTCGAGGACGACACGCCGCCACCCGAGTCGGTCGACCACGTCCGCGTCTACGAGCCCTCCACCAGGCCCGGCGCGCCGCTCCCGCACGCCTGGCTCGACGTCCCCGAGGGCCGGCGCATCGCGAGCAAGGACGCCATCAAGCCCGGCCGCTTCGTGCTGATCGCCGGCGAGGACGGCCAGGCCTGGTGTGAGGCCGTGCGAGAGATCGCGGCCGCAAGCGGGCTACCGCTCGACGCCGTGCGCATCGGCCATGTGGACGGCGACCTCTTCGACCCCCGCTGCACCTGGCTGCGCCACCGCGGCATCGGCCCCGAGGGCGCGATCCTCGTGCGGCCCGACCGCTTCGTCGCCTGGCGCAGCATCGGCGCGCACAGCGACCCCGCCGCGGAGCTCGCGCGCGTGCTCGGCCAGGTGCTCGCCCGCGAGATCCCCATTCCCACCACCGCCTGAGAAGGAGCCTCGCGATGCCCCCAGTGATCCACCCGAAGTTCCACCACCTCAACCTCAAGACGACACGCCTCGACGAGATGATCGAGTGGTACGGCACCGTCGTCGGCACCGAGACCCTCTTCCGCGACGACGCCGGCGCCTGGCTCTCGAACGACGAGGCCAACCACCGCGTCGCGCTGCTGTCCTTTCCCAACTTCACCGACGACCCGGAAAAGGCGACTCGCACTGGCCTGCACCACAGCGCGTTCGAGTACGACTCATTCGACGAGCTGAACGCGACCTACCTGCGGCTGCGCGACGCCGGCATCGAGCCGGCGTTCTGCATCGACCACGGGATGACGTTCTCCTACTACTACGCCGACCCGGACGACAACCACGTCGAACTGCAGGCCGACAACTTCGGCGACTGGGCCAAGTCGAGCGAGTGGATGCGCACGAGCGAGCAGTTCCACGCCAACCCGATCGGGGTGTTCGTCGATCCGGCCCGGGTCGCCGAGGCGGCGGCGAGCGGCGCGACGTTCGCGGACATCCACGCCCGGGCCACGGCCGGAGAGTTCGTCCCAGAGGGGCCTACGCCGCTCGACGCGCTCGAGACCGAAGGCTAACGCCGTGCGGCTCGTCACCTTCGACGCGGGTTCGGGCCCGCACGCCGGCATGCAGGTGGGCGACGAGGTGGTCCCGGCCGCCGCCGTCGATGCGCCGGCGGACACCGTGCGCGGACTGCTCAAGGCACTTGACTCGGCCGGGCTCGCCGGCCTCGGGAAGCGCGCCGCCCAGGCCGAGCCGCGGATCAAGCTGAGCGACGTTCGCCTGCTCGCGCCGGTGCCCGACCCGGAGAAGATCATCTGCCTCGGGCTCAACTACCGCGACCACGCCGCGGAGGCCCACCAGGACATTCCGGCCGCCCCGATGTGGTTTGCCAAGTTCGCCAACTCGCTCGTCGGCACCGGCGCCGACATCGTGCTGCCGGCCGCACATCGGGAGTACGTCGACTACGAGGCCGAGCTGGCCGTCGTCATCGGCCACACCGCGAAGGGCGTCACCGAGCAGCAGGCACTCCATCATGTCGCCGGGGCGATGGCGTTCAACGACGTGAGCGCCCGCGACCTTCAGCTGCAGAACCCGCTGTGGACGAGCGGCAAGGCGGTCGACACCTTCGCCCCCTGCGGGCCGGCGCTCGTCACGCTCGACGAGGTCGGAGACCTGCAGAAGCTCGCGCTGCGCACGCGCGTCAACGGCGAGGTGCTGCAGGAGGGCACGACGGCGCAGATGATCTTCGGCGTGGCTGAGACGATCGCCTGGCTGTCCCGCACGATCACCCTCGTCCCCGGCGACATCATCGCCACCGGGACGCCGGCCGGCATCGGGGCGATACAGGGGCGCTTCCTGCGCGACGGCGACAACGTTGAGGTCGAGATCGACGGCATAGGCGTCGTCAGCAACCCCGTGCGTGCGGGCTGAGCAGATGGGCGCCGCCCCAGCGTGGCGGCGTACTCCAGTCCCCGGCCATTCGGGGTCGCGCAGCTTCTCCCGGCCGTTTGGTCGACACCGGGCGTCGACTGCCGAACGGGCGCTACAGCCGCCACCGCGCGTGGCGATGCTGCCTGCATGGCCCATCATTCCCTGCCGGCCGTGTGCATGCTCGCACCGCTCAGGTAGCCGCTCATCATCGCGGGCGATCGAGGTGCCGCGGTATGCGGCCTCCTGCCGATCAGCCCGTGCATTGACACGTAGGCGTAGGTGGATGGCGCCCGGGACGCGAGTTCGGTCCCGGGCGGCACCCACGGCTGCTCAGGCCGCCGACAGCTCGGCCGCCTCCATGCTCGCCAGCTCGGCGTCGAGCACTGCGTACTCGGCCTCCTCGATCGCCGCGTACGCGAACTCGATCGCGAACGCCGCGTCGTCCACCTTGTGCTCGGCGCGATGCTCGGCCCGATCCACGTCGTGCTCGGCCCGCTTGCTGTCGACGTCGTCGCGAATCTTCGCGATGTGCTCGTTCCAGGTGCGCTGCAGGTCATACCACCAGACTGAGACCTTGTGCTTGTTCGCCTCAGCCGATTCGCGCAGCTTCTTGGCCTGGTCCTGAGCGTCAGCTCGCGCGGACTCGACATCCGCTTGAAGGTCGTCCTTGGCCTTGCCGCGCGCCGCCGCCCCGCGCTCCTCCGCCTCCTTCGTCCGAGTGGAAAGCTCGGTTGCCTTCTCCGAGAGAGCGGTCAACTGATCAGATAGGGCCACGCCTACCTCCTTCGGGTTGTTGACGGGCCAACATTGCCAGGAAGCCATCCCGTCGCGCATCCGTAGTTCGCTGACTTTGCGCCTCATGTTCTCCGGCGACGAGGTCGCAGCCGTGGAAGAGCGCCCTGCCCGTCCTGATGTTCCCGGGCGCCCGACTCTGCCGGCGCAGCCATGACGGTCCCGTGGCTCTCGCCGGAGCGACCTATTGCGGAACGGCCGGCGCTGCTCGGAGATCGCCCAGATGCCGGCCGATCAGACCAGCCCACGAGCTGGTCGCTGAGCCCAGGAACGATCGACCAGTGGCGCGGCCGCCGCCACTGCGATTCCTGCTGACGGGCTGTCCGATCGTCGACTCCCAGCCCGGCCGCCCGAGCTGGGCTGTCGGCGCCGGTCGCACGGCCGGCCGCCGCTCGAGCATGACTTACGTCGCGCTCATCACGAGTGCCTCAAGCGGAATCGGCGAGGCAACCGGGCTGGCTCCGCTACGGATCCAACACCCAAGCAGCGGCCTCGGTTCGTCAACTGCAGAGGGCGATCAGCCGTCGATGCCGGCAGTGATCACTTTGATCTCGTTTGTGATTCCGCCGACGCCGGGCAGCCCGGATACAGCGTTGAACGCCGCGTCGTTCTCATGCTGGTGCTTGACTTCTCCTCTCAGCGTCAGCCAGCCGTCAGCGACGGTGATGTCAATCCGGTCGTCGGGCACGCCGTCGGTCGACATCAAGGCCTGTAGCGCGGCACCGCGAATCTCGTTGTCCTCCCAGCGGTCCCGGGGGTCGACTCGGAGCTCGTCCTCGACGGCGCGGACGCCGCGCACCGACTTGGCAACGGTGACCGCCGCTCGACGCTGACGCGGGCTTCCCACGCTGCCCCGCAGTGTCACCGTGCCGTCTCGCTCCGAAACGGCCACCTCTGCCGGATTGGGAATGCGGGGATCGCGCTCGAGCGTCGCTCGGACGTCGTCGGTGATGGCCCTATCGCTAGACATGGAGACCCTCCTGGTGGTGGTGACTTCGCATACCGGTGAGCATGATCGCGGTCGCGGTGAGTCGTCATCACCCGATCGGCGTGATTATGCCGCGCCCCCCGGCGTCAGCGGCCACGCCGAGCGGCACTGCGCACGCGCGCCATGCGCCAGCTCACCCGGCGTGGCTTGTAAGCGAAGGGTGACGGGTTCGAGTCCCGTCTCCGGCTCTTGCCTCCGTTTGAGAGCACGCACAGCCGGGCCACCTTTGCGACCGAGAGCCCCCCAGGTCGTCGGCGCGGGCGACGTTTCGTGACAAGCCGGTGACCGCCGGTCGGGCTGGCTCGCTCGCGGCGCTAGCCTCTTGGGCGCATGACGCCCGTGGGAGCCTTCGACATCCTCGTCACGATCTACGGGTCGGTGATGGGCGCGAGCGGTCTCATCCAGGCCAGGCGCGCCCATGTCCGCCGCTCCTCGCACGACGTCTCGATCTCGATGATCATCGTGATCCTCGTCGGGACAACGTTGTGGTGCGCCTACGGGATCGTGCACCACGACGCGGTCGTGGTCGAGACGAACGTCGTGGGCACGTTGTGCTGGCTGCTCACGCTGGCCGTCGTGCTGCGCTGGCGGCGCGTCCCGCCGCCGCCAGCGGTGCTCGAGCCCAGCTCCGCCGAGCTGCACCAGGAGCCGGAGGCGCCGCGCGAGCGGATCATCGCAGGCTAGGGCCGTCCATCGGGGATCGGACCTCCGTCTCGACCGAAACTCTCGGCGTCGGCGCTCGTCGTTGCCGCGAGGTCAGTCAAGCCCCGCGCACCCGAGGCAGCCGGTACTTTTCCGTCGCCCCCTCAGCCGCACCTCGTAAGCGAAGGGTCACGGGTTCGAGTCCCGTCTCCGGGTTACAAGCACTCCCTGCAAATGATCACATTCTCGGGCTACCGGGCATCGCGGATCAGGCGCTCGAAGTCGTCATTTCAACCCGTTGTCCCATTGGTTGTCCTGGCACGTTCGTGGTCGCGCGTGGGGGCGCAGACGAAGTCGACGCCTGTCATGAGGGTGTCGGAGGTCATGTGGCTCCCTGGGTCGAAGCCGACCCGCCGAGCGTACCTGCCGCTGACTGAGTCAACGCGCGGTCCTCGTCTCGCCCGCGCGGCTTGGGTATCGTGGACACACGGCCGTTGTCGAAGTCGGATGAGGGCGTGTCGATGCCGGGATTTGCCAGATGAGTCGTGCGCCCAAGGCGCAGTCCGGGAGCCGCCTGACGTACTCGGCCGCCGCCGAGATCCTCGCGGCCCGCGACCCGGTTCTCGCAGGCGTGATCGCAGAGGCCGGCCCGATGCGCGTGCGCCGCTCGACGATGTCCCACTTCGCCTCGCTCGTGCAGGCGATCGTCTACCAGCAACTTGCCGGGGCCGCGGCAAGGGCGATTCACGGCCGGCTGATCGCTGCGCTCGAGGGCGACGTCGGCCCCGAGGCGTTGCTCGAGCTGTCCGACGACACGCTTCGGACGGTCGGTCTCTCCGCCAACAAGGTTCGCTCGCTGCGCGATCTCGCCACCAAGGTGCTCGACGGCACCGTCGAGCTGTCGCCGCGCCGTCTGTCCCGCAAGCCGGACGAGGAGATCGTCGCGTCCCTCTCGACCGTCCGTGGCATCGGCCCGTGGTCGGCCGAGATGTTCCTCATCTTCCAGCTTCGACGCCTGGACGTCTGGCCGGTCGGCGACCTCGGGGTCCGCCGCGGCTACGGACTCGGGTGGAAGATCCCGACGCCGACCGCGGGCGAGCTCGAGCGGCTCGGCGACCGGTACAGGCCGTACCGCACCGTCCTGACCTGGTACTGCTGGCGCGCCGCCGAGCTCTACGCGGGCGCCGCCAGCAGCGCGCTCACCGGGTAGGGCGCTGCGTCGCGCGTGGAGACAGATCGTGCGTGCGGCAGGCGCTGAGGATTGCGCATATTCATATTCGACCGCACGCGAGATTGGGCGGACATCGAGGGCGATGGTCACGCCGCAGACACTGGATGTCGACGCGGTGCGCCGCGCGGGCCGGCGCCGGCTCGTAGGAGTAGTCGCCGCGCCGGGAGCCTCGGCGCGAGACACGAGCCGGTGTCATCGCGCGTTCGTGTTGAACCGGCCGATCTCTGCCTCCGCTCGCGCCGGGGATAACGACCGGATCGCGGCGAACCATAGGGTGCGTCCAACCCCGGCGGCGATGCTCAGCGGCGCGGCCTGCCTGCCGAGGCCGGGGTCGAACTCCGTTATGGCACCCGACGGAGTGACGCGCCCGATCGCGCAGTCGCTGGCGAGTGTCGAGTCATTGACGTTGACGCACCGATCGTCGACGAAATACAGATCGTCGTTGGGCCCCCTCGCGATGCTGGACGGGTCGGCACCCCGCGGCAGCCCCGCGGTGAACTCGCTGATGACGCCGTCGGGCGTGATGCGTCCGATGGCACCGGACGGCGGGGGGAAGCTGATGGGCGCGCCGTTGCTGAACCAGACGTTGCCGTCGGGGCCGGCCGCGATCTCGCGGGGTGGGCTGTGCCCGGTCAGCCCCGTCGTGAATTCCGTGATAACCCCGGTTCGCGTAATCCGGCCGATTGCGGCGCGGGATCCGGCATCGGTGAACCACACGTTTCCGTCCGCACCCGCCGTGATCCCGTGGGGATTGCTGCCTGCGGGCAGGCCCGCCGTAAACAAGGTGATGACGCCGACCGGCGTGATCCGGCCGATCGCCGGGCGGGGCCGCCGTGGCGCGGTGGCGAACTCCTCGAGGGTGAACCAGAGGTTGCCGTCCGGGCCCGGCGCGATTGACTGCGGGACGCCGCCCACGTTCGCGCTGAGGTCGAACTGGGTCACGCGGCCGTCGGGCGACATGCGTCCGATGGCGCTCCGGTTCTGGTAGTTCAACGCGGTGAACCAGAGGTTGCCGTCGGGGCCTGCCGCGAGCGACGCGATGACGCTCTTCGGGGCCAGGCGTGGGTTGAACACCCTGATCGCGCCATTCGGAGTGATGCGAGCGACGTAGGATGGGCCCGGTTGCGTGAGCGCAAAGCCTACGAACCACATGGCCCCACCGGGTCCTGCCGTGAGCGATGAGGGGAAGCTGTTTGCGACCGGTCCGCGGGTGAACGTCGTCGCCGGGTCGGTGCTCGTGCGGGACGCCGCGCAGGCGCCAAGCGTCAGCGCCGAGACCGCGAGCATCGCGGCTGCCTTCGGGCTGGCCCGCGGGTGCGATCGAAGTCTGTGCACAGGACACGTCCGGGACGATCCGCGGGTCACCGCGTGGCGCGCGGATCGCTCGTGCAGTCGGTGTTCGCCTCGATCGGGCCATCCTGTCAGAACGGCCGGTCGCGCAGAACGCCCGGGTGGCCGATCGGGACTGCGGGCGCAGGCGAACATGCTCGAGTTTGTCGAGCACCAGACCCAGTCCGAGGCGGAATTCCTCCTCGAGCGTGACGCTGGTCAGATCCCGGCGGTCGCCATCGCGCTCTTCACATCGCTCGCGCCCCCGGCCCCACCGCACTCGAGGCGAAGGCATGACAGGGCTCACCCAGATCGGTGGCCGTCGCCTCCGTGCCTACGCCGGCCGGTGGTGCGCATGGTGCTGACCGCTCGTTCACCCGCCGAGTAGCCCGCGTTGGCATCAAGCCGCGCGTGTGTCCCGCCGATCCGGCGCACACAGCGATCGCGGAATCGCACAACGGAGCGAGGTGAGTGACGATGACGGCCCCGCGCCCGCGGGATGCCCACGAGCTGCAGCGCAAGCTGCAGATGGATCGCGACGAGCCCGCCTATCTCGTCTGGCGCGACGACGAGGACGTCCTGTGCTTCCAGGTGCTGGACGCCGGACGTGGCTCGGTCGTCATTGGACGGGGCGAGGGAGCCGATGTGGGGTTGGCCTGGGACCCACGGGTGTCGCGCGCTCATGCCGAGCTGATCCCGATCGGCGACGCGTGGACGATCCTGGACGATGGGCTTTCGACGAACGGGACGCTCGTCAACGCCGGCCCGATCCGCGGTCGCCAGCGCCTGCGCGCCGGCGACCAGGTCCGCGTCGGGGACACGGACCTGCTCTTCGCCCAGCCGAGTGCCGGCGGCGACCGCACGACGCTGCGGCCCGACGCGCCGAATCCCCTGTTGAGCCTGTCGCCCGCGCAGCTGCGGGTCCTCGCTGCCGTCGCGCGCTCCTACGAGCTCAACGACGGATGGCCCGCCGGCATCGACGCCCTAGCGACCGAGCTGCACCTCTCGCGCGACACGGTCAAGACGCACCTACGATCGCTGTACGACCGCTTCGATCTCGGAGTCGTCCCGCGCAACGCGAAGCGGGCCCGGCTGGCCGAGCTCGCGATCCGCCTCGGGCTCGCCGGCCCGGCCGCGACCGCCTGACCGCGCGCCGCAACGGGCCATCCATTCACCCTTCGGGGTGATCTCGTTCGCCGCGGCGCAGGACGACGTCCTGTCGTGAGCAGTCAAACGAATCCAAGGATGGATGGCAATGACCCCCTCCCTTCGAGCGCCGCGACGCCGCGCGCTTCCCCTCGCTCTCGCCGCTGTCGTAGGCGCGCTGACGGTCGCCCCACCGGTGGCCGCCGCCGCGGCGGCGCTGGCCGGACCTCCGCACGGCCTCGGCGCGCTGCCCCCCGGGCGGTCGGCGGCGAGTCCGGCGGTGGCGACGGTCGTGCAGCCGACCGCCGCCTCGCTGCCCGCGAGCGTCAGCCTGATCGCCTACGCCGAGCCGGTAGGCGATCAGGGCCAGGTCGGCTCGTGCGCGGCCTGGGCCACGGACTACAGCGCGCTCGGCTGGTGGATGCGGCGCGACGGCATCGCCGGGAGCGCGCTCGCACCGATGTACACCTATTCGCAGATCGTCGACGGCCAGGACGTCGGCAGCGACCCGGCGGCGAACCTCGACCTGGCCATCGCGCAGGGCGTTGACACCCAGGCCGATTACACGCAGGGCAACCTCGACTACTGGGATCTGCCGACTGCGGCCGAGACCGCCCACGCCGGCGGCTGGAGACTGTCCTCCTACACGGCGCTGCCTCTGAGTGGGAACGCATCCGCGACGGTGACGCAGAACGCGATCGAGACCGCGCTGGCCGCGAGCACGCCGGTGGTCATCTCCATCCCGGTGTACGCAAACTTCGAGAACCTCGGTTCCGCCGCCGGCGGCCTGTACAGCGGCCCCGCGGGTCGGCTGGAGGGCTATCACGCCGTCACGGCGCTCGGGTACAGCGCGAGCGGGCTGCTGATCGAGAACCAGTGGGGGACCGACTGGGGGAACGCCGGCTACGCGACGCTCTCATGGTCCTTCGTCAACGACTCCGTCTACGAGGCGCTCGCCGTCGGGGACCTCGAGCACGTGCATCCCATGGTGACGGCGACCTCGAGCGCCAGCACCGGCCAGTCGCTCACCTTCGCCGCGACCGGCACCAGTGAGTCGGCCGCCAACGGCCAACTGACCCAATTCGCGTGGCACTTCGACGACGGCACGACCGCGACGGGCGCGAGCGTCACGCATGTCTTCGCCACGGCCGGAGCGCATTCGGCAACAGTGAGCGTGACCGACAGCCTCGGCCAGACCGAGAGCGCCACGGCCGGCGTAACGGTGACGGCGGTGCCTCCGACGGCGCAGGCGACCAGCAACGTCGACGGCGCCGTTGCGCGGACGAACGTGCCCGTGGACTTCGACGGCGCGGGCTCGGCACCCGCCCCGGGGGACACGCTCGTCGGGTACTCGTGGAGCTTCGGCGACGGCTCCACATCGACGTCGGCGAGCCCGTCGCACGTCTACGCCGCGCCGGGCTCCTACGCGGTCAGCCTCACCGTGACCGACAGTGACACGGGCACGGCGACGGCGACCGACACCGTCAACGTCCAAGCCGGTCCGGCGCCGGCGAGCCCGCCGACGACTCCCGCGCGCGCTCCCGCCCCGAGCCCGCGGGCGACCCAGAGCACGCTTGTCGCGCCGGCCCCGAGCGCCGACCGCGTCAGCTTCGGCCGCGGATGGGTGAACGCCGGGCTCGCGTCAGTGCCGTACCGGGTCGGGGCGTCCGGGGCCTCGACGCGAGTCAGCGTGGCCCTCGTTCTCCGCCGCGGAGTCCGAACCCTGCTCGTGCCCGACGCCGGGTTGTCGCTGCAGGCCGTGCCCGGCTCACGGGGCGTGCTGCGGGTACGGCTCGACGCTGCCGCCCGACGGGTGCTGAGCAACCACCGCGGTGCGCGGCTGACCGCCGCGGTGCGAGGATGAGCGGGCTCGAACTCCCGGCCGCTGCACGGCAACGAGGAGGCCCGGCGGAATCGCCCGGCAGGCGCCATCAGCCGTGTGGTTCAGAACTGGCGAGCCCGGCGAGCCGATCGGAGTGAGCTCCTCGACGACCTCATATGAGCCGTCCAGGAGCACGTCCTGGACACGCGGGTCGATTCGGTCCACCTGAGATCGGCGGCCGAACTCACCCAAGCTTCTGGATCACCAGCGAGACACCGACCGGACCGTGCCGCCGGCGAGGGGGGGTGATCGTCAGGGCCGTCGGGTTTCCTGCCGGATTCACTTCGATCAGTCGCCGATCCCCTCCCGACTCCATCCGGCAATCATCCCCGCTTGGGCGGTCGTCGAGGGCGGTGGAGAGGCGGGCCGTTCGCGGTTGCCCGGCCGGGGCTCCCGCGTCACTGGGAGATGTTCACATCAGCGCTGGCCCGGGTTTGCGCCAACGCTGCGCATCGAACGCTCGCCAGACGCTCGTGTAGAGGAGGTGGGCGGCGACGAACTCATCGAGCTCTTCAAGGTCCGGTCCGCCGTAGGCACGAAGAAAGGCCGCGACGAAAGCCTCGCTGCCCCCGCGGGCGCGGGCTTCGGTGATGAGCCCCGCCACGTCCCAGTGGACCGGACCAACACAGATGTCCTCGAAGTCGTTCCAGATGAGCCCGCTGTCGGTACGGAGAAGGTTGGATGTCGACGCGTCGCCATGGATCGCCTGCGCGGGGAGCGAGCTCTCAAAGACAGAAGGTGTCAGCTCCCGCAGGCGGGAACGCAGCAAGTCTCTGTCCTGCGTCGTGAGCCCCGGCGATGGATGCAACTCGACAAGAAGCCGGTCGAGCCAGTCGCGCACGTCGCTCAGCTGCCCGAGCTCGCCCGGGAACTCGGCGAGCGCGGAGTGAAGATCGCGTAGTGAGCCGCCGAGCTCGTGCGCGCGCGGCAGGGGCCGGGAGGCAACGTGCTCGACAAACTCCCAGAACGTGATCCAAAGCCCCTGATGATGGTGTGGTCCCGGTGCAAGAACACCACTCGGTGCAACCGCCAATCCCCGTTTGCCCAGGAAAGCCCCGACGGCGACCTCGCGAGCTAGCCATGCCTCGGCGCTGCCGTGCAGCATCGCTGTGCCGGTCATCACTCGCGCAATGACCGCAGCGGGTTTTAGATGCACAAGCACGTTGCTGCCGGCAGCCACCACAACTGCGTCGTGGCAGGCCACGGAATTGGCGAGCGCGACCGCTCGGGCCGCCGCCAAGGCACGCTCGGTACCGGGCTTCTGAGTCATGTCGCACAAGATGCCAGACCGCTCCTGAGCGGCACCGGTGTTCCGTCGTCCAGAGCGTCAGCGTTCGGGAGGGTCACTGCGGATGCTCGGCATGGGCCGTTACGGCAGGACCTCGACGTACCCGTCCGTTCCATGTACGCGGATCCGCTGGCCATCACGGATCAGCCGGGTGGCGTGCTCCACCCCCACGACGGCCGGCAAACCGTACTCCCGCGCGATCACCGCGCCATGGGTCATCAGGCCCCCCACCTCCGTCACGAGGCCCTTGATCGCGACGAACAGGGGCGTCCAGCTGGGGTCCGTGTAGGCGGTGACGAGGATGTCGCCAGGTTCGAGATCGGCCTCTGCCATGTTCAGGATCACGCGGGCCCGCCCCTCGATGGTCCCGGCTGAGACCGGATGGCCGACCAGCGCGCCGGGCGGCAAATCGTCGCGTCGATACGCCCCGGCGATCGCCTCGCCGTCCGACGTGAGCACCCGGGGGGGCGTGAGCGTCTGATACGACCTGAACGCCTCCTCGCGCCGGCGAATGAGCTGCTCGTCCACTTGATGGGTGCGCACCACGTCGCGGAGCTCCTGAAGCGTGAGGTAGAAGATGTCTTCCTGCTCCCGAAGCACGTGGGCCTGCACAAGGCGCTCGGCTTCTTCCAACAGCGCCTGCTTGTACACGAAGTAGCGGCTGACGATGCCGTACTTCGGATACTCCCGGTAGCCGATGAAGGTCCGGACCCGGTCGATCTTCCGCCTGACCTGTTCGGCCTTCCGTACCCCGTCCGGCAGGACCCGCAAGCGCTCCAGCAGCTCTCTCTCCTTTTCCCACGCTTCCTGACGCCCTTGCTCGAAGCGCCGCTCACCGGCGCCCGGCTCGAAGTTCTTGACGTTGCCGAGGATCACCGGCACGAGCGTGGAGGGGCGTTCGCTCCACCGCGGCGTCGTGATGTCGATCTCGCCGACGCAGCGCATGCCGTACTTCTCGAGATAGGCCCGGATGGCGTCTCGCGCTTCGCGTCCGCCCGCAAGGTTCACCAGCTCGTCCAGGAAGCCCTCGTTAGCGACGTGCTCCAGAAAAGCCACCACCGCCGGGTGCGGGCGGATCACGTCCGCGACGTCCAGAAGCGCCAGCCCCATCTCGGACGTGACGTTGTGCGGAACGGACTGCGTGAGCGTGTCGGCCGCATTCGCCTCGCCCAGCCACGCCTCGAGGTGCTCGTTGAGCCACCAGGTGGCCTCCATGGCGGACATGAACACCTGGTGGCTTTGCGGATCGAACAAGATGCGCCTCAGCTCCTGGATGTCCGCGAGGATGAAGTCGAGCAGCGCCGATCCGGACTTCGTCCGGATCTCGCGCTTCAAGGCGGCGATGGAGGCCTGGTTGCGCCCGATCAGCTCGGTGACGATGGCCGGATCGGTTTCGATCGGGTCGGGTGGGCCGGCGGCCGGCGGCCGGCCGGGCCCCTCGTCCGGGAGCGACGGGAGGAAGTCGTCGCGTTCGACGATGGTCTGCAGCGCGTCCCCGATCAGCGGATCGCCCCTCCCCATGACCTCTAGGAGACCTACCCGAGTCGTCGGCGAAGCCAGTCGTTGGGTGACGTCGACAAACAGCCTCCCACCGGCCTCGTACATCCGCGGGAGAGCCGTCAGCTGGAACAGGGAGAGCCCCAGGGGCTTCATCGGGTCGGTCATCATCTGCTGGTGACCGACGGAGACGTAGACGTGGTTCTCTCCGTCGCCGGGCGCGGGGATGGGGAACAGCGTGGTGATCGGCCGGCTCTGGACGACCTGGAAGTCATCGTCGACCAGGCACCATTCGATGTCCTGGGGGCAGCCGAAGTGCGCTTCGATCCGTCGTCCCAGCTGCGCGAGTCGCACGACCTGCGCGTCCGTCAGCGCCGGCTGCCGCTGCCGCTCCGGCTCGATCGCCTGTTCATACGTCCCGCCTGCCGGCGCGGCGTGGACGGCGAGCTGCTTGGTGGCGACCGCCTTGGCGACGACCTCGCCGCCCCGCACCTTGTAGACGTCTGGGTTCACCAAGCCGGAGACCACGGCCTCGCCGAGGCCGAAGCTGGCCTCCACGGAGGCGACCTTCCGGTTGGAGGTCACGGGGTCGGCCGTGAACAGGATGCCGGCCGCCTGCGAGAAGACCATCCGCTGCACGAGCACGGCCATGTGAGCCTTCCGGTGGTCGAAGCCGTTGCGCAGGCGGTAGGTCACCGCCCGCTCGGTGAACAGCGACGCCCAGCACCGGCTGACGTGCCGGAGGATCGCCGGCCGCCCCGCGACGTTCAGGTACGTGTCCTGCTGGCCCGCGAACGAGGCCGTCGGCAAGTCCTCTGCCGTCGCGCTGGATCGGACCGCGTAGGAGGCTTGCTCGCCGAGACGGGCGAGGGCGAGGGTGATCGGTGCCGCCAGATCGTCGGGGATGGCGATCCCTTCGAGGATCAGGCGGATCTCCGCGCTCAGCTTGCGGATCGCGTTCCGGTCGCCCGGGTTCAGGCTCGACAGCCGATCGAGCCGATCGTCGATCGACGGGGCGTCCGCCATGATCCGCCGGAAGGCATTCCTCGTCACGCAGAAGCCGGGCGGCACGCGGATGCCTTCGACTTGCGAAAGCTCCCCGAGGTGCGCGCCCTTGCCACCAACGACCGCGACCTGCGCCTTGTCGATCTCCTGGAAACCCAACACGTAGCAGTCGGGCTGGAACGTGTGGATCCCCGTCGGATCACCTCCGGCGATCACCGCCGCATGCTCCTGCGCGCTCATCGCGCTGCTCCCTTCGTCGCTTGGGACGAGCGAGTATGGAGCACACCCCGGGGCTTGAAACAAGCCCCCCTGGCGGCGATACTATGGAGGTGGAGAGGGGGCACGGGTGCCGGCCGTGGCGCGTCCCGCCCCCAGGAAATCTCTGTACGTCGGCGGATTGTCAGAGTACGGGGCGCGGCGAATCAGGCGGCCAACCTGTTCGCGTCAGCCCGTTGCCTTCTGGACATTCTCAGTGACGCCGCGGCGAAGCGGGCAATCGGCGCCTCTCGAGACGAGGCCTCGGGTGGCGGTGAGCTGATGGGTCGGCAGGCCCCTCGCTGCCCGCCGTGCTCCGCCGATCACGGTCGCAGGGCGCGAAACCGCGCGAATGCGCCGAGTTCCGGGTGGCCTGACCTCACTAACATCCTTGTTCACGGTCGTGGTGTTTGGCCCCCAACGGGCGACGGGCAGCAGTGCCGCGGACACCGGCCGTCGTTTCCTCGGGAGGGCTCGTGACAGGCGCGCATGCAGTCATCGGGGGCGTCGTCGTCGGGGTCCTCGTGTGGCTGATCAACGCGCCACCGCTATCGAGGGAAGCGGTGGCCGCGCCCAGTAGCCTGGCGCCGCTCGGTGTGTCGTTCAGCGACGGCGATGGGGTGCACGTCGTCGCTGAGACGCCGCTTGATTCCCGGCTGGTCGACGTGACCCTCACGACTGCGGCACTCGACGCTCCGGTCGACGTCCGGATCGTGTTGCCGGCCGGTTACGCGAACGACCCGTCGCTCCGCTATCCGGTGCTGTACCTGCTGCCCGGCACCTCGGGAAGAGCTCAGGACTGGACGACGCTGGGCGGCGCGGAGCCGGCAACGACCGGCTTGCCGCTCATCGTCGTAGTGCCCGACATCGACGTCAACGGCACCGGCGGCGGGTGGTGCACAGACTCGTACAACGGAGGCGCCGGCGGGCGCCCGGAGTGGGAGACGTTCCACGTCGACGAGCTCGTTCCGTGGATCGACGCAAATCTGCGCACGGTTACCAGCCGGAACGGTCGCGCCATCGCCGGGCTGTCCCAGGGCGGCTTCTGCGCATTGAGCTACGCGGCGCGCCATCCGGATCTCTTTGCCATCGCCGGCTCCTATTCAGGAGCGGATGACATCGCCTATGACCCGCAGGCTCAAGCGATCGTCGAACCAGTGATCGAGTTCACCGCCGCCGTCCTCGACGGCGTCACGCCGTTTGCGTTCTTTGGCGACCCGCGCCGCCACGAGGTCAACTGGGCCGCGCATGACCCGACCACGCTCGCGCCGAATCTGCGTCACACAGACCTCTTCATGTACACGGGCAACGGGAATCCCGGGCCGCTTGACCCACCCGCCACCACGCCTCAGCAAGCCGCGACGACCGCCGAGGCCGGTGCAGTGGAGGCAGGTGCACGCGAGCTCACGACGCTGTTCTATCGGCGCTTGGTGTCGCTCGGCATCCCGGCGACGCTCGACAACTATGGGCCGGGCACACACAGCTGGCCGTACTGGAAACGCGACCTGCAGCAGAGCATCCCATCGATCATGGCCGACTTCGCGCACCCCCCGGCAACACCAGCGACGGTGACCTACATGAGCGGCGACTCGGCCTACGCGGCATACGGTTGGAACGTGCGCATGCGTCGCGCGGCCCCGGCGTTCAGCACGCTGGAGCAAGCGAATGCACGCGGGTTCGTGCTCGCCGGCAGCGGCCTCGCCACCGTGACCACCCCGCGGTTCACCCCGGGGGCTCGGTACGTGGTCGAGCTGGACACCGAGAGGGGTAGACGCACCTCGATGAGCGTGACGGCTGACTGCCTCGGCCGACTCACCGTATCCGTGCCGCTCGGGCCATCCAGGCGCTTGACCAGGGCATCGCCCCGCACCGGTCCGCCGGTGTTCGTCGCGCGCGTCACATTCGCGCGCGACGTTCATCGCGCCCGCCACTCCGTCACGTGCATGGCTGAGCGCCGCGGCCGGTGATGCGTCGAGCGCTCCGTCGCCCTAATGGCGAGCCCGCACCGGTGCGAAACACCCAGCCGCCGCTCGGCGGGCTTGACGCGCCGGTCCCAAAGCCGCGAAACTGCGCCGCCATGGTTCGCGGGCTCACCCTCACCGTCTTCCTCGCTCTCCTGCTCGCCGCACCGACGGCCGGTCTCGCCAAGGGCAAGAGCGGCAACTCCGGCATGGGCAAGAACCCCTCCTCCGGCGGCACCACGAGCCCGAAGTGCGAGCAGGTCCCGCCGGGCGGGAAGGGCCCACTGTCGGGCTCGGAGGAGCAGGCGACGCGCTCGTGCTTCTCGACCCTCGTGACCGAGCTCGGCACCACGCTCTCGGCCGGGGTGGCCGGCATCGTCTCGGCGTGCCCGAACACCCCGCCGAGCGGCCTCGGCGCGCTCGGCGGCGGCGTGATGAAGCTCGCCCAGGCCGGTCTCACCCAGATCGACAAGACCAAGTCCGCGAAGGTCTCCTACTTCAAGGCAGAGGCGGCCTGGTACTCGAGCCACCCGAAGAAGAACAAGAACGGCGCGGTCGCGAAGATCGATGCCGTCGTCAGCGCGATCGGTACCTCCGCCTTCGACCTGAGCGGCGTGTACTCGGAGATCTCCTCCGTCGGCTCTTCGATCAGCAACGACGACTGCGGGCAGGCGCAGAGCAACCTCACCCATGCCCAGAGCGACCTCACGAAGGCGCAGGCCGACGAGCACGCGCTCTCCGGGGCGCTCGTCGCGCTGCCCGGGTAGCCGGCTCCATGAGCCGGAAGAACACCGACCGCAGCTGCGGCCCGAGGCGCAGCGCCGGTCGTCTTGTCGCTCTCGACCCCCCTAACGCAGCGATCGGAACGCGGCGCGGATCTCGGTTGCGAACAGCTCGGGCTCTTCCCACGCCGCGAAGTGACCGCCCTTGTCCACCTCGTTGAAGTAGAGAAGATTCGGGTAGGTCTTCTCGACCCAGCTGCGCGGGGCCCGGAAGATCTCGCCCGGGAAGGTGGTGAAGCCGACCGGGATCGAGACCGCCGGAGAAGGCTGGCCGGCCGCCGCGGCTGCCGCTCGTCCGCCCTCCCAGTAGGACCGGGCCGCCGCGGCCCCGGTGCCCGTCAGCCAGTACAGCGTGATGTTGTCGACGATCCGGTCCCGGGTCAGATGGCCCGAGGGCTGCCCGTGGACAAACGCGCCGGAGATCTTGTAGTAGCTGTCCGTGTCGTGGTCGAGCAACCAGGCCGCCAGCGCGACCGGTGAATCCAGCAGGGCGTAGCCGATCGTCTGCGGCCGCGTGGCCTGCTCCAGGAAGTAGCCGAAGCCGCTCGTCTTGAACGTGGTGGTCGCGGCGAGTGCCGCACGCTCCTCCTCGGAGTCCGCGGGCATCGCGCTGACGTTGCCCAGCCCCGCCACGAGCAGGTTCATGTGGATGCCGAGCAGCCCCTCGGGTGCCTGCCGTCCGAGCGCATCGGTGACGGCGGCGCCCTGATCGCCGCCCTGGGCGACGTAGCGGGTGTAGCCGAGGCGGTGCATCAGTTCCGCCCAGGCGCGCGCGACCCGGCCGGTATCCCAGCCGACCTCGGTCGGCTCGGCGGAGAAGCCGTAGCCGGGCAGGGACGGCAGCACGAGGTCGAACGCGTCCTCGGCGCGTCCGCCGTGCGTGGTCGGGTCCGTGAGCGGGCCCACGGCCTCGAGCATCTCGATCACCGAGCCGGGCCAGCCGTGCGTCATGATCAGCGGCAGCGCGTCCTCGTGGCGCGACTTCACGTGGATGAAGTGGATGTCGAGCCCGTCGATCTCGGTCGTGAACTGCGGCAACGCATTCAGTCTCGCCTCGCACTGGCGCCAGTCGTAGTCGGTCGTCCAGTAGTGGGCGAGCTCCTCGATCGTCGCCAGCTGCACGCCCTGCGAGCGATCCGCGACCAGCTCCCTACCGGGCGACCGCGTCGCGGCGATGCGCCGGCGCAGGTCCTCCAATGCCTCGTCCGGAACCTCGACGTGGAACGGGCGAATCGCGGTGGTGCCGGGCTTATCGGCCGTGACGGACATGTGGCCCTCCTCGGTTTGGTGATGCGACGCAGCCTGTCCGCGCGCGCTGCACTTCGCGTCCGTGAAGACCCTGGTCCACACCCCGGTCTGCCTCGTTCGCACCGCACCGTCCGGGCCCAGCGCGTCACACGCTCCGAGGCCCGGGCCGGTCACGCGCCTCGTCCCGCGGTCAGGCGCTACGGGTGCGGGGCCGGCCGCGCTTGGGTACCGGTTTCGCCTGGCGGGGCATCCGGCCCGCGTCGTCGAGGGCTCGTCGCAGCAGCATCTCGATGTGGGCGTTGAGACTGCGGAAGTCATCGGTTGCCCACCGCGCGAGAGCGTCGTGCACCGCCGGGTCGAGCCGCAGCGGTACCTGCTTGCGCTCGCGGCTCACGTATAGAGCGTGCCGGTGTTGACGACCGGAGAAGCCGGTTGGTCACCGCAGAGCACGACCAGAAGATTGCTCACCATCGCCGCCTTGCGCTCTTCGTCGAGCTCGACGATGCCGCGCTCATCCAACCGGGAAAGAGCGAGGTCAACCATCCCCACGGCGCCCTCGACGATCCGCGACCGCGCGGCGACGACGGCGTTGGCCTGCTGGCGGCGCAGCATGGCCTGCGCGATCTCAGAGGCGTAGGCCAGGTGACTGATGCGCGCCTCGACGATCTCGACCCCGGCGATGGTTACGCGTTGGGCCACTTCCTCGGCGAGCTCCGCCGCGACGACGTCGACGTTGCCACGTAACGACGTGCCCTCGCCGGCGGCATCGTCGTAGGGGTGGGTCGTGGCGACATGCCGCAGCGCCGACTCGGCCTGGACCTGAACGAAGGTCACGTAGTCATCGACGGCGTAGACCGCCCGGGAGGTGTCGGCCACCTGCCAGACCACGATCGCGGCGATCTCGACCGGGTTGCCGTCGGCGTCATTGACCTTCAGATGGTTGGTCTCGAAGTTCCTGACCCGAATGCTCAGGCTCCGCCGGTCGGCCAGCGGCACGATCCACCACAGGCCCGTGCGTCGGATGGTGCCGACGTAGCTGCCGAAGAACCGTATGACCTTGGTCTGGCCGGGTTGCACGATGACAAGCGAGGTCAGGACCACGAGAGCCGCCAATGCCGGCGCGATGGCGACCCCTGAAACCGAGCTCTGGGCAAGGAGAATCGTCCCGGCAATGCAGGCCACGACAACGACCACACCTGCCCAGCCGCTGATCGCCCATGCGGGGCGCTCATGGATGTCGACCCGGGTTCCCGAGTGCCCGACCGGAGTCGCCTCGGGCTGGCGGAATGGCTGGACGGGCTGATTCATGATCGCTCCAGTCGCCGTGACGGCATAAAAGTGATTTCTATTAGATATCACTTTTATCGCGGCGACGCAACAAGCGGGGACCTGGCGGCCGCTCGCACCAGAGCGCCCCTGGACCGGCCTACGCGGGTCGAGCCACCTCAGCTCGCCCCACCGTCGTCCACCCATGCGGACTCGGCCAGGACGCCGTCGCCGCCCTCCGGCCGGTCAGAGCCCACGGCGATCAGCTCCAGACCCTCCTCCCCCGCTTCAAGGGCGCGAACGGTTTGCGGACTGACCCGGACCACGTCCCACTGACGCACGTCGTGGACTTCATCATCGAGCCTGACCCGCCCCGAGCCGCTCACGACGACGTAGGCCTCCTCCTGCTCGCGGTGGCTGTGCGCCATCGGTGAGCGCACGCCGGGCGCGTAGCGCAGGTACGTGATCCCAAGGTGCTCGGATTCAAGGTGCTTGCGCGCGAAACGCGCCTCGACTCCGGGCGCGCGGCCCCCGGCGGAGTCCTCGATCTCCTTGAGGTTCTTGATCGTAAAGCCGGACATACGGTGGCACTCCTCATCGCGTGGGTGTTCCCCTCTCGCGGCGCACACACGGACACCGCGTTGCGCTCGGCTGCGAGCCTACTTGCACAACCGTGTCGGTGCCGTCCGCAGAGCCGCGAGCGTCGGCCCGGCATTGCGCCCCCGAGCGCGCCCTCGCTTCGGCATACTGCGCGCCGGATGGCCGCATCCGAACCTCAACGCGAGACCGCGTTCGCCGCCTCTTCGGTACCGGAGAACTACGACGCGCATCTGGCTCCGGTGATCTTCGCTCCTTGGGCGGAGAAACTCCTCGGCGTGGCAGGCGTGCGTCCGCGTGACACTGTCCTGGACGTGGCCAGCGGCACCGGCGTCGTCGCCCGGCTGGCCAGCCGGCACGCGGGCCCGGAAGGCCGCGTCGTGGCCAGCGACGTCAGCGGCCCGATGCTCGCCCACGCCGCGACACACGGCGCTGCGCCCGGCGGCGCGCCGATCGAGCAGCTGCAGGCATCGGCGACGGCGCTGCCGGCTCCCGACGAGTCCTTCGATGTCGTCCTGTGCCAGCACGGCCTGCCGTTCTTCACCGATCGGCCGGCCGCCGTGGCTGAGATCCGACGCGTGCTGCGCCACGGCGGTGTAGCCGGCCTGTCGGTGTGGGCGGCCGGCGAGCGGCTGTACCCGTTCGACGACTACGCCGACGCGCTGGGCGCCGCGGGGATGCAGCCGCCGTTCCCGGGCGCATTCGACACCTCGAGCTACCAGATGCGTGCCGACGATCTCGAGGCGATGCTCGTAGGCGCCGGCTTCTCCTCCGTCGTCGTCTCGGTCCTGGAACACACGATCGTGTGGCCGGACGCCGAGGCGCTGACGGCCGGGATCCTGGGCACGCCGTTCGGCCCGCTGGTGGCCGGCCTGGCGCCCCAGCCCCGCGCGGCGCTCGATCGCGACGTGGCGCGCCGCGCGGCCGGCGCGGCCGCGCCCGGCGCCGCCGACTGGCCCGTCCGACAGCGGACCGTCGCCGTGCTCGCCCGCGCGACGGCCTGATCGATTCACCGCGCACGGCCTGCCCGAGCGGCGGCGATCGCCGGCCGAGGGGACGATGAGCAGCGGCGCGTCCCTTCACATCGCTGATGCCCCACGCCCTCAATCCTCACAGGGTCACAGCGTCGCGTTGGCTAGCCTCGGTCTATGACGAGCGTTCCCGCCGAGGACGAACCGCCGCCGCAAGCCGGCAAGCTGCCGACCGGACGCGTCGCACGCACCGCGCGAGTCGGCGGGCTTGTCACCGGGCAGGGTGTGCGCTGGGTCGGGATGCGGGCCGCCAACCGGGTCCGGACGCCCGAGCGGGCCGCCGCCGCCGAGAATGCGCGCACCGCGGCGCTCGTGCGCCAGCTCGTCGAGCAGCTCGGGCAGATGCGCGGCGCGGCGATGAAGGTCGGCCAGATGATCTCGATGGTGGAGCTCGAGGGCCTCGACGAGGAGCAGCGGGACGAGTTGCAGCGCACGCTCGCGACGCTGCGCGACGATGTCCCGCCGATGCCATTCGGGCGTCTGCAGAAGCTGGTGCGCCAGGAGCTCGGCTCGCCGATGGAGCAGGTGTTCTCCGACTTCGACGAGCACGCGTTTGCGGCCGCGTCGATCGGCCAGGTCCACCGTGCCACGACCCGTGACGGCCACGACGTGGTCGTGAAGGTCCAGTATCCGGGGGTCGCCGAGGCGGTCGAGACCGACCTGCGCAACGCAATGCTGTTGGTGCCGCTCGTCAAGCGGTTGGCCCCGGGACTCGACGTGAAGGCCATGGCCGCCGAGCTGCGCGAGCGGATCGGTGAAGAGCTCGACTACGAGCTCGAGGCTCAGAACCAGCGCCGCGTCGAGCGGCTGATGCGTGGGCACCCCTTCATCCGGGTGCCCCATGTCCGCCTCGATCTCTCGACCCGACGTGTGCTCGTGTCCGAGTACGTCGAGGGCGAGCGCTTCGAGGCGGTGCGCCGAATCGATGCGGCGCAACGCGACCGCTACGGCGAGATCGTCTTTCGGTTCTTCTTCGGCCTGCTCTATCGCGACCGGATCGCCCTCGGCGATCCGCACCCCGGCAACTATCTGCTGTGCTCCGACGGGCAGGTCTGCTTTCTCGACTTCGGCTTGCTTCGCGACGTGAACGCGTCGCGCGTGGCCGCGGAGCGGGCGATCGCGTTAGCGGTCCTCGACAGGGACGCTGCGGCCCTGAGGGCCGCGCTGATCGCCGGCGGCTATCTGCCGGCCGATCGGGCCGACGCGGTCGACGCCGACTTCGCGCTCGCTCTGATGCACCGCGCCATCAAGTGGTACGCCGTACCCGGCGAGCATCGCTTCTCGCCCCACAGGACCCGTCGCGACCCCGACCGTGAGCGTCCCGACGCCGACCAGCGGGGCGTGTTCAAGACACAGGTCAACCAGTTCACGCTGCCGCCCGACGCGATCCTGATCCGGCGGATGCACGGCGTCGTCGCGATCGTCCTGGAGCAGCTCCGCGCCGGCGCGGACTGGGGCGCCGTCGCGGCGGAGTACCTGCACGCTGCGGCGCCGGCGACCCCACTGGGAGAGACCGAGGCTGCCTTCTTCGAACGCCGCGACGGGTGAAGCGCGAGCCGGCCGCGGGAGGGATCTCCGTCCGTCGTCACGGGTCAGGGCACCGGACGCTCGGGGTCGTTCTCCTCGGCGCCGGGCACAGGCCCGGCGATCACGCGGGAACGTCGATGATCGGGAGTTCGAGTGCCCTAATTCGGCCGGTCGCCGAGGCCTTCGCTGATCAGCGTGCGAGCCGCAGTGGGCTCGCTCGGACGCCCGGCAACTAGGTCGGCGAGCTCGCGGCGCAGTCGCGCTCCGGTGCGCGTCGGGTCGTCGAAGCGCTTCTCGGCGCGGGCGAGACGTCTGCTGTCCGGTGCGTAGAAGCGACGCGCCCAAGGTGAGCGTGGACGCCCGACCCTGACCGCCCCGAGCAGGCCGACGGGCAGGATGAACAGGCCGGTGACGCCCAGCAGGATCCGACCCTTCATGAGCGCGACGATGGAAATGACCAGCGAAATCGCGATCGTGGCCGTGACGGTGACCGCAGAGAGGATCGTGTCCAACTCGAACGGTCTGATCCCGATTACGAGGAGCGCGCCGATGGCGCTCACGATCGCCAACGCCTCCAGCGATGAGCGGCCCTCTGCGCTCCAGTAGACGTCCTCCATCCGCGTCCACAGCGCGAATTCGTCGAGCGTGAGGCCGGCGCCCACGCCGAACACGGCGGCGACGATCCCACTCCACGGCTCGTGCAGCCGGAGGTCCATCCCCACGAAGCCGGCGCCCATCATCAGGAAGATGCCCCACACGAAGTGATGCAGGTGCACGCCGCCCTCCGTCTCGACTCCACCCGGCCACCAGCTGAACGCCCGCGTCATGCGCGCGCTCGTACGGATGAGGAAGAACGAGATCAGCAGCGCCGCCAGGCATATGAAGGCGCCCTGACGCCCGTCGTCGGCCACGACATGGTCGTAGATGTGATGGATCGGGAGCATGGCGGTCGTATCGACCGCCCGCTGTCAGGGCTCAAGCGGTCCGGTCGCCGGCAGCGCGACGACGGGACGTCAAGCGCGTCGGTGACCGCCTCAGTCGCCTCCGGCTCAGCGTTCGGCGCATCGGGGCATCACGCCCGCGCCCGCGCCCTGGGGCGCGGGCGCGGGCGCACCGACGACCGGATCGTCAGCCGCCCGGCGGGCCGACGACCTGGCCCATCCAGCTCGCGAGCGTCGTGCTCGAGAGCTCGGGCAGTCCGTTGTTCTGCACCGTCGCTGCGGTGAGGACGTCGAGGTGGTTGTAGCCCGCGGCGAGCACATGGGCCTGCGGCGACGGGCCGTTCGGGGGCGCCCCGAGGCCGGGCGCGATGCCCTCGCTGGCGTCGATGTACGCGGCCGGGTGCATCATCAGGCCGTTGCTGTACACCAGGCCCGCGAGGCTTCCCGAGCGATCGCCGTTCGCGGTCGCGTCGATGTCAAGCGCGAGCTGGGTCGGGAAGTAGTTCTCGGTGAAGGGCCGACCCGAATCGAACAACGTCCGTGACAGCTGGGTGATGTCGCTCACCTCGCTGGCGGCCGACGTGTATGGCACCCCCGGATCATCCGCCGGCGATGGTCCGGGCGTGGGGACCTGGTTGTAGTTCAACCAGCCGTATAGCGGACCGCTCGGCGTCGCCGACGAGGAAGCGGGCGCGATGAGATCGTTGCCGCCGAGCAGGCCGTCGTCCATGGACGCCGATCCGTACGCGACCGGGAACGACTTCTCGACCACCGGTCCGCCCGTGGGCACACCGATGCTCGCGCGCAGGATCCCGATCGGCTGAGACACGTCGCCGAGCACGAACCCCACCGCCCCCTCGTTGGTGACGTTGAAGTTGCGCGGGTTGGGGCTGTCAAGCAGGTAGCTCGACAGGCTGCGCGCGAGCAGGATGTCGAGCGTGCTGTTGAACTTCTTGTCGTTGGGAAGCGTCTTCAGCAGCGTGGTCTTCGCGTTCGGCTCGAAGTACGAGGCCATTCCGAGGATCGGGAGCGCCTCCAGGGTCTCGGGCGTGATCGGCGCGATGCTGACGTACGGGTACGTGCCGCTCGCCGCCGAGAGGATCGCGTTCAGCACGGTCCCGTTGAAGGCCGACAGCACCGCCTTGCTCGCCGACGTCGTAAAGCGCGTGTCGAGGGCGAAATATCCCGCGCACTGGTTGTACCCCGCTCCGGCGGGATTGCCCGATCCGGAGAAGTCCCAGTCGATGAAGGCACCGGTGACGATGCCGCCGAGCGAATGCCCGCCGCACAGTACCTTCGTCTTGCGGACCGACGGTGGGAGCTGGCTGATGACGGTGTACTCGTCCGTGACCGTCTGCGCCAGGCCGTCGTGGGACAGCCAGGCGGCGTTCTGCTCGCTTACGAAGCCCTGGAACCTCTGACCGTTGACAGCCGCGCCGTTGTAGTAGTAGTTCAGCGCGATATTGGGGTTCCCGGCGGCCTCGGCCGCCGTCACGCCGGTGTTGTCGATGAGGCAATCCGGGCGCGGGTCGATCGCCCAGAACTCGACGTGGTACCCCGCCGCGGCCGCCGCCTCGATCGTGTGGCGGGCGACCTGGTCAAACGCGGCCGGCCCCTCGAAGATGCCCGGCTGGGCGACGTAGATGGCGTCGGCGGCGGCCGGATTGCTCGGCCCGCCCGCGCTGCGGAAGCGCAGATAGCCAACCCGGTCGCAGGCCGCGGGATGCGGGCCGTCGGCGGCCGGCAGCGGCGCGTACAGGCTGACGTAGCTCTCGAGCACCTGCCCGGAGTCGGGCGCCAACGCGCTCACGGGTGTCTCGATGTATGCCGGTTGGGTGCCCTGGGCGCGCGCGGCGAGCGGTTGAAGGGCCGGCAATGCCATGGCAGCGAGCGCGAGCGTCAAGGCGAGCGCGATGCGGCGGCCAGCGGAATGCGTCACGGGGTCGTCTCCTCCTCATTGAAACCGTTGCGGGCGGGCGGAACGTCGCCGTTGGCGGCGGCGGCCGACCGGCCACCGAGAGGGCGAGACTCGCAGGCGTGGGCCACCGACGCCAGAGCCGAAGGGCACGGGTTTGCGCGCGAGCCTGTGCGTTTGCACAGCCCGGGCGCGATACTGTCTCGAATGGAGTCAGCGCTCAACAAGGAACGGCTTGCTCAAGCCATCGAGCAGATCGACATGGACTGGCTCGTCGATCGCGTGCTCGGGAGCTTCTGGAACCGGCCGGGCTTCGAGGGCGCGCGTCCGTCGCAGGCGCAGCTGCGCGCATTCGTGCGGTGGAACATCGACCTCGTCGTTCGCTGGGCCGTGCAGGGAGAGCCGCCGACGGACGCCGAGCTGGAACGGGTCCGGTCGCTCGCCCGCGAGCTCGGGACGGCCGGCGTGCCGGCCGACATCGTGCCGGCCAACTACCGTCTCGGCACGACGTTGGCCTGGCGCGAGCTGGTGGCCGCGCTGGGAGATGACGCGCGGAATGCGCTGCTCGCGCGCACCGATGTGCTGCTCGATTACATCGACCGCATATCGAGCGTGTTCGCGGACGGCTACGAAGAGGGCGCCCGCCGAGACATCGCCTCGCCGAGCGAGCGCGGCGTGCAGACACTGCTGTCACGATTGCGCAGCGGCGAGCGCCTGCTCGCCGACGACCATCAGGTTGCCGAAGCGATCGGCTTTGACCTCGGCGCTCGAGCGTTCGCGTTCGCCCTCGTGTGCCCCTATCTCTCGGTGCAGCAGCATGTGGCGCTCGCGCGGCAGCTGCGGGGGCGGCGGGTGCTTGCCGTCGCCGAAGGTCGGAGGATCGTCGGCCTCGCGCCCGCGGCGAACCCGTGGACCAACCTCGAGATGGGGCGCGACGCGATCATGTGCGAGGCCGCGGTGCTCGCGCCACCGGAGGCGGGACAGTCCCTGGACGAGGTGTCCACGGTCGTCGAGCTCGCGCGCGAACGCCGCCGCTTCGGGGTTGTCACGACCGATCAGTTCCTGATCGAGCTGCTGCTATCCCGCTCGCCTGCGATCGCCGCGCGCGTCGCCGGTCGCGTCTACGGTCCGCTCCCCGAGGAGCTCGTTCGCACGCTCGACGTGCTCGCCCAATGCAATTTCGACCGCGGGCACGCGGCCGCCGCGTTGCCGACGCACCGCAACACGCTGCGCAACCGGCTCATCCGGGTGCACGAGCTCACCGGCGTCGACGTTGACGACGTCGAGGGACGAGCGCTAGCGACGCTCGCCTGGCTGACTCGCCGCGGGGCTCCCGGACCGACCGGTGGCGCCGACTCCGCCGAGGCGTGAGCGACGCCCGCGCGGCCCCGCGTGTCCCCGATCACGACACGCCGAATGTCGCGGGTGCCCAGACGATCCGCACAGAACCTTGACCGCCGGTTGGTATGTTCACGCGCGTGGCCACGGCGGAGAAGATCTGCTTCGTCACCGGATTCCACCGCAGCGGCACAACGGTTCTGACGGAGGCCGTGGCCTCGGCGGTCCGGGCGCCGGTGCTCACGGTCGGCGATCTTGCCGGGTACATCCCGGCCCTCGCAGAGCTCCTGGACTCGCTCGAATCGCGTCCCGTCCCGGTCGACCGCGGCGTCGACGGGCGACCCGTGTCGTCGGCGATGCCGGAGGAGTACTGCGTGTATCTGGCCTCTCGCGGCAGGCGCCGCAAACTCCGCTACGGCTCCCGCGCGAAGGCTGACCTGCAGGCACTCGCCGACACGGTCGCGGCCCGGGGAGGCAGTCGGTCGGCAGTGATGAAGAACCCGTGGGATACGGCGAACGAGGCTCGCCTGCTGAAGGACTTCCCTCATTCATCGGTCGTGATCGTGCGCCGCGCGCTCCCCGAAATCGAGGCGAGCCAACGGGCTGCGTATGCGCGCGAGCGGGATTCCGAGGAGTACATGGGCACGCTGCTGCCGGGCGAGTTCGTGAAACGTCTCTGGCGTATCGCCCACCGCGGACGACTGCTCCCGCGCCTGATCAACTCGACCTCTGTCTGGCGACTTCGACTCCGGGCCTTGAGGCTCGCGAGTCAGGTGCACCGACTCCCGCCCGACCGGACGGCGCTGCTGTCATACGACGAGTTCAGGACCGACGCGCGCGCGGCCGCGCAGTGGGCCTCCCACCTGCTGGATCCCGACGTCCTCGCCGAGGAGTTCGCCGCTCGCTGCGCGCCGTTCGGCGCCGAGCACCAGACCGCGCGCGTGTCGAGAGTCGCCGCGGCCATCGAGCGTTACTGGGCGCGGAGCTGGGAGCGCACGCGCGCGCAGCACGCGCGGGCCCGCAGCTGACGACGGGGCGTGCGTGTCCGCGGGTGTGCTGCGGGATCAGCCGAAGAACCCGCCGAAGGAGCGACCCAGATACGTGAAACGGTCGGCACTGGTCGTCGCGCTCGTGCCGTAACGGTTGGTCACGGTGATGTCGACCGGCCCGCTCGTGCGCGCCGGCGGGACGAGCGCAATCACGCAAGACCGCTCGACCGCCAGGAAGAACGCCGGCTGAGCGCCGAAGCTGACCGCGGTGACACGCGAGAAGTTGTTGCCGCAGACGAACACTGCCGAGAACGGATAACCCGAGCTCGGCGACACGTGGGACACGACCGGCACCTGCGTGGTCGTCGGCGGGTTGACCGTCAGCGTCGCGACGTTCGTCGTGGTCGAGCCGAAGCCGTTCGTGAATACCGCCTCGTACTTCATTCCCGACTCGCTCACGGTCGTCGCGCCCGTCGAGACTGTGGTCGCCGTCGCGCCGCTGATCGGCGTGAACGAGCTCGCGCCGGGCGCCTCGGACTCCCACTGCACCGTCGGCGCCGCACAATTGGCCGGCGTCGAGCCCGCCGCCGAGAACGTCGCCGCCGCGGCCGCCGTCACCGTCACGCTCGCCGGCTGGGTGGTGATCGTCGGCGCCGCCGAACATGACGGCGGCGGACTCACCGTCAGCGTCGCGACGTTCGTCGTGGTCGAGCCGAAGCCGTTCGTGAACACGGCCTCGTATTCAGTGCCCGACTCGCTCACGTTCGTCGCGCCGGTCGAGACTGCGGTCGACGTCGCGCCGCTGATCGGCGTGAACGAGCTCGCGCCGGGCGCCTCGGACTCCCACCGCACCGTCGGCGCCGCGCAATTGGCCGGCGTCGAGCCCGCCGCGCTGAACGTCGCCGCCGCCGGCGCCGTCACCGACTGACTCGCCGGCTGCGTCACGATCACCGGCGCCGCCGAACACGCCGGCGCACCGACCGTCAACGTCGCCGCGCTCGTCGTCGTCGAGCCGAAGCCGTTCGTGAACACGGCCTCGTACTCGGTCCCCGACTCGCTCACGGTCGTCGGGCCCGTCGAGAGCGTGGTCGACGCCGCACCGCTGATCGGGGTGAACGAGCTCGCGCCGGGCGCCTCGGACTCCCACTGCACCGTCGGCGCCGCGCAGTTGGTCGGCGTCGAGCCCGCGGCCGTGAACGTCGCCGCCGTCGGCGCCGTGACCGCCTGAGTCGCCGGCTGCGTCACGATCACCGGCGCCGCCGAACACGGCGGCGCACCGACCGTCAACGTCGCCGCATTCGTCGTCGTCGAGCCAAACGCGTTCGAGAACACCGCCTCGTACTTCGTCCCCGACTCCGCGATGAATGTCGGGCCCGTCGAGAGCGTGGTCGACGTCGCACCGCTGATCGGGGTGAACGAGCTCGCGCCGGGCGCCTCGGACTCCCACTGCACCGTCGGCGCCGCACAGTTCGCCGGCGTCGAACCCGCCGCGCTGAACGTCGCCGCCGTCGGCGCCGTGACCGCCTGACTCGCCGGCTGCGTCACGATGACCGGCGCCGCCGAACACGCCGGCGCGCCGACCGTCAACGTCGCCGCGCTCGTCGTCGTCGAGCCAAACGCGTTCGAGAACACGGCCTCATACCGCGTACCGGACTGCCCAGCCGTCGTCGGGCCCGTTGACAAGGTGGTCGACGTCGCGCCGCTGATCGGGGTGAACGAGCTCGCGCCCGGCGCCTCAGACTCCCACTGCACCGTCGGCGCCGTGCAGTTGGCCGGCGTCGAACCCGCCGCCGTGAACGTCGTCGCCGCCGGCGCCGTGACCGACTGACTCGCCGGCTGCGTCACGATCACCGGCGCCGCCGAACACGCCGGCGCGCCGACCGTCAACGTCGCCGCGCTCGTCGTCGTCGAGCCAAACGCGTTCGAGAACACCGCCTCATACCTCGTCCCCGACTCGCCGGCCGTCGTCGCCGGCGTCGTGTAGGAGTCCGACGTCGCGCCGCTGACCGGCGTGAACGAGCTCGCGCCAGGCGCCTCAGACTCCCACTGCACCGTCGGCGCCGCGCAGTTGGCCGGCGTCGAACCCGCCGCGCTGAACGTCGCCGCCGCCGGAGCCGTGACCGACTGACTCGCCGGCTGCGTCACGATCACCGGCGCCGCCGAACACGCCGGCGCAACGACCGTCAACGTCGCCGCGCTCGTCGTCGTCGAGCCAAACGCGTTCGAGAACACCGCCTCATACCTCGTCCCCGACTCCGCGACCGTCGTCGCGCCCGTTGACAACGTCGTCGACGTCGCGCCGCTGACCGGAGTGAACGAGCTCGCGCCGGGCGCCTCAGACTCCCACTGCACCGTCGGCGCCGCACAGTTGGCCGGCGTCGAGCCGGCCGCCGAGAACGTCGCCGCCGCCGGCGCCGTGACCGACTGACTCGCCGGCTGCGTCACGATCACCGGCGCCGCCGAACACGCCGGCGCAACGACCGTCAACGTCGCCGCATTCGTCGTAGTCGAGCCAAACGCGTTCGAGAACACCGCCTCATACCTCGTCCCCGACTCCGCGACCGTCGTCGCGCCCGTTGACAACGTCGTCGACGTCGCGCCGCTGACCGGAGTGAACGAGCTCGCGCCGGGCGCCTCGGACTCCCACTGCACCGTCGGCGCCGCGCAGTTGGCCGGCGTCGAGCCGGCCGCCGTGAACGTCGCCGCCGCCGGCGCCGTCACCGACTGACTCGCCGGCTGCGTCACGATCACCGGCGCCGCCGAACACGGCGGCACCACGTACGTATATGCATCAGCAGAGCTCGGGGCCGACGTGCCCGTGGTCGGATCGGTGACCGTGACGTCGACCTTGCCCGCCGCGCCACGCGGGGCCGTAACCGTAAGCGAGTCGCCCCCGAATGCGACCGTCGGGTTCGATCCCGGGTTCTGCGGGCCGAAGTCGACGGTATCGCCGGCGGCGAAGCCGGTTCCGTCGACCGTCACGAGGTTCCCGCCGGTGGTGGGCCCGGTCGTGGGCTGCACGGCGGTCACAGTGGGCGGCGGGGCTACGATCGGAATCGAGGCGACCGTCGGGGCTGGGCTCGGGGCTGTGCAGTCGATCGCAATCGTGAGCCCCCCTGCAACCGCCGAGGCCACGATGCCGTTCGTCCCCGAATCCAAGGTCAGACCGACGCTCGAGCCGGACGCGCCCGTGACCGTGTAGGGACCCACCGACAGTGGTGTACTGGGGATCTCGATGACGCCCGGAGATCCCGTCGTGCTGACGGTGACGCCCGGCGGCGTCGAGGAAAACCAGTTCAGCGACGCCGGCGTCGCGCCCGCGGCGTCGACCGGGAAGGCCTTGAGGCTGACGGTGACAGTGCTGATGCCGAGACCGGAAAGCGTCGAATACAGCGACGAGGGAAGCGTGAGGCCGATCTGCGCGGTCGGCGTGAAGCTCGCGCCCGGACCGAGCGACGCCGGTGCGATCGTGGTGACCGTCGCGTCGATCGTGACGGTGTTGCCGACGGCCGTACAGGTCAGCGGGATCGCCGATGTTGTGAACGTCGCAGCACCGGCCGGCGCCGGAATGGCTGCCAGCGACAGCGCACCGAGCCCAATAGCCAGCCGCACGCGGCGGCCTCCCCGAGTGACCCTGCTCGGCGCGAACGAGAACACTTCCCCTCCTTAGGTTTGTGACGAGGCGGCGCGGACTTGACCCGTGCTCCGTCGCATCACGGAACACCGCTCCCCCGCCTGACGGAAGTCGAGAGCTTGTCGTAGACACGCGTGTGTGTCAAGCGATGCTCGCAGTACTCGGTGTCAGGTGTCTCTCACATCGAGGGCCCACTCCCTCGACCGACTGCCGCTTTTGGGACGTGTGAAGTCTGTCGACTCAATTCAACCGAGGCGAGACGATGCGCGACCGCTCGGCCGTCTTCAAACCGAGGTGAAGAGGAGCCAGGTCGACTCCGGGTGGACCGTGTCGGCGCCACGTCCGTTCCCACGCGTCTGGCCTCGAGTGACCAGGCCGGCGCAAGTTTGACCGCGGCTCCGCCGTTACTCGAACGGCTGGGCCGCGCCGAGCGCGGCGGTCGCCCGCGCGCATCAGCCCGGTGATGCTGGATTGCCGAAGGGGTACGGTGGTGTGTCAATTTCTGGACGCAGACCAGCCGAGGTGTGTATCATCGCCTCACCAGACTGCGGGGAGAACAAGGAAGAGTGGTCTGGGCTGGTCTCCGATGGAGCCCGGCTAGGGGTGCTTTTGGGTTGGGACATATGTGTGTGCGGCGAGGGGTCAGTCCGTGACTGGTCCGTGGACGCCGTGCGGTGTCTTCGGATATAAGGCTGTCTACGGATATAAGAGAAACAGCTGAAAGTCCGGGGGACCTCACCCCGGCGACCGCCGCACAGCAATCGGCAGACTTGGCCCCAGGGTTGAGTGAATGGTCTGCGCGGCAGCACGCGGCAACGGTTCCGTTGGCCGAGTTGGGTTCGCTGATGTTGTACGCGACACGGCACACGCCCGTGCTGCCGAATATCGCCGTCGTGCGGCGGTTCCCGGGAGAAGTTTCGCTCGCCGCGCTCGAGGAGGAGGCGCACGTCATCGCCTCGAATCCGTACGGGCTCGGTCGCTGCCTGATGATGCCGAAGGTTCGGGGCGCGCGTCCGCTGTGGCGGGCCAATCCGGAGGCACCGCCGGTCGCCCTCGCGCCCGATGCGGTTGACGCCTCGGCGCTCGCCATCTGGTTGGCGGACGAGATGAGCGTCCGCGAGAATCCGCTGGAGGGACCAGGCTGGCATCTCGCCGCCGTCCGCTTCGATGGCTGCACCTACGTCGCGCTCGTCATGAACCATCTCTACGGAGCCGGTCGTGACCTGATGATCTCGATCTGGGGAGATTGGCGAAATCGCGTGTCGCCGCGAGCTGGATCGAACGGCAACGGGCACCAGGTGAGCGAATTGAGGCCGTTGTCGGTGGCCGCCGAACACAACATCGGCGAGGAGCTCCTCGACCTGCTCAGGCGCCTACGCACGGGGACGACCGGGCTGGCGCGTCTTGCGACTCAGTCGTTGCCGGGGCCGCAGCGGCGACGACCCCATGGCGAGGCAGCGACACTTCGCCGACCCCTCAGCGCCCTGCTCGATCGCGACGTCAGCCGCGGCAAGCCTTCCACGCGGCGCGTGGCCGTCATCGCGACCCTCCCCTCCGAGGCCTGGGAGGAGGCCGCGGCCCGCCACGGCGGCACCGGTCCGGCGCTCCAGGTGGCCGTGACCGCGAATCTGCTGCGTGAGGCGCGCCGCGCACGGGGTGGAAACACGTTCCGGCCGCTGCGGATCATCATCCCCGTCGACCTCACCGACCGCTCGGTCGAGAGCGCGCCCGACGCAACGATGGACTCGCCTGAGTTGACGAGCGCCGAGGTTGTGATCTCGGGCGGGCTGCCCGTCCACGGCGATCTGGCCGAGGTGAAGGAGACGTGCCGGCGGGCGGTTCAGGAGGCACGCGCCGAGGTGGCCGCAACCGGGCGCGTGCCGGTGGCGCCGGGGATGGTGGACGCCATGCGCCTGCTCCCCGACGCGCTCACGGTGCGTGCGGTCATCAGCGTTCACGGGCGCTTCGACGGGGCGGTATCGGTGATGGGCAGGCTCCTTCCGCAGATGGCCTGCCTCGGCGACCACGTGGCCGCAGAGGTGTTTCCGGTCGCGTTTCCGCTCGGCAGCGACATCAGCGTGACAACCGGCATCTGCGACGACAACCTGACCTTCGGGATCGTCGCCGATCCAAGCCGCCTCGGGGCGGGACCAAGTCTGCGCGAGCGTTTCGTGCGCGAACTCGAGCGGTGGGACATCGACGCGGAGGTGTGGTGATGTCGGATCGACTCACGGCCGATCCGGTCGGTGAACGAGCACCGAGCGTCAATCACGCAGCCGGCGCGCCCGTCCCGATGCCGCAGAACTGCGCGGAGATCCCGCTCGTGGAGTGGGGATCGCTCGCGCTGCGAGCCGGCAGGATGCGCTCGAGCCGGATGGGTGAGGCCCTTCCGCACTTCGCGTGGCTGCTGCGCTTCCGCGAACTGATCGGTCGGCAGACGATCCAAGCCGAGGCCCGCCGGATGGCCGACACGCCCTACGGCCTCGGGCGGCGACTCGCTCCCCCCCGTGTTCCCGGCGGGCGTCCCCGCTGGCGACCGTCGCCCGCCGCGCCCGAGGTCGCTTTCTCGAGCGTTGCGCTCGCCGAGGGAGCCGAGCTCGGTGCCTGGATCGACCATCAGCTCGGTGTTCGACTTGACCCCGAGTACGACTCCGGGTGGCACGTGGCGGCGACGCACACCACGGGCGGGGACACCGTTGTGCTCGTCCTGGTTCACCATCTCTTCGGCATCGCACGGGGCCTCGTCGGCGCGATCTACGCGGATGACTCGGAGGACCCGACGTTCGGAACCACCGGGCTTCGATTCGACGATCCAGCGAACGACTACACGATGCGCGCCGAACTGCGTGGGCTGCGCGAACGCTTCGCCCGCGGTCTGCGGGGCGCCTCGCCGCCGCATCTGCGGCGGATGATGCGCGAGGCCGCGGCCATCCGCCGCGCGGCGGACGAGCAGCTGGAAGGCTATGCGCCGATCAAGCCGCCACGTGGACGCGATCGCACGCGCCAGCCGCTGTCTGACCGGCGTGTCGCGGCGTTCGCGTTCATGTCGGCGCAGCTGTGGGACGAGACCGCGGCCACGTGGGGCGGAACCGGAAACACGTTGGCGACCGCGGTGGCGGCGAACCTGTTGCGCCGCGCGCGCCAGGCTCGTGGCGGTCCGAGCACGCGCCCCCTGCAGTTCGTGTTGCCGATCGACCTCACCCGCCGCCAGGGAATCGACCGCAGCGCGCGGGTGGGCGCCGGCCTGTCCGCCGAAGAGCTGATGACCACGGCCAATCTCCTGCTACCCGGTGGCACCCCCGTTCACGGCGACCTGCGCGAGATCCGGGCGCGCACCAGGGCGGCTCTCGAAGCCGACGCGGCGACCGCTCCGACGATCCGGGGGGTGCCCGACATCGCGCGGCTCCTCCCGGAGCGGGTGACGCTCTACGCGGCGTATCGCGCCGCCGTGTCCTTCGATGGGTGTGTGTCGAACGTCGGCGAGTTGCCGCCCGGGATGCTGCGACTCGGTCCGCACGAGGCTTCGCATGCGGTGATGCTCGGCTTCCCGATCGGGAACGAGGCGCTCATCGGGCTCCTCCGTTACCGAGATCAGGTGTCGCTCAGCGCCGTGACAGACCCCTTCCGCATGGGAAGGGACGCAAATCTGCGCACTTGGCTCACCGAGGAGCTCGCCGCGTGGGGCCTGCGCGACGTCGTGATGTGACATGCGCGGACCGCACCGTCGTCGGGAAACACGAAATGGATTTCAGGGGGATTGCGATGAGCCTGCCGCTCGATGATCACGCCGCCATGTACATCACGGCCAGTCGCTCGCGCGTGCACCCGCCGTGCCTCGGACTCGTCCAGCGCTTCGACACGGTGATTCCACGCGAGACGCTCCACGCGCACGCCAGCGATCTCGTCTCCAACCCGTTGGGCATGGGCCGACGTGTCGTGCGCGCGGCGGTGCCCGGGGCGCGTCCGCGGTGGGCGCCGGCGAACGACGTTCCGCCGTGGGCGTATCGTGTCCGCGACGAACCGGTCAGCGACGCCGAGCTGGCGGAGATCCTCGACGATGAGATCAGCCAGCAGCCCGACCCGTTGCGCAACCATGGCTGGCGCTTTCTCGCGGTCCCGACCGAGGGCGGCGGCATGGTCGTGATCAACTGGACCAATCACGCGTTCGGCGACGCGCGCAGCATGCTGCAGTCGGTGTTCGCTCCGCGCGAGACGTGGGCCTCCGAGAGCGGGACCGCGACCGACGGTCCGGATCAGCGGCCGGCGACACTCGAAGAGTTCACCGATGTGGCCGTTCGACTGCGCAGCGGCGTCCGCGGGAGCCTGCGTCTCGGGCGTGAGGCCGCCGTCGCGCTGTGGAAGCCGGCGCGGCGTGGCGAGGAGCTCACGCTGCTGAAGCCGACGGTCGAGGCGTTGCGGCGACGCAGGTCGCGGGTCGGTGCGCTCTCCAGCCGCCGCGTGATCGCGCTGGCCCGCGTGGATCATCAGGACTGGAAACACGTCGCGGCGGCCCATGGTGGGTCGAGCAACACGCTGTTCCTCGCGATGCTCGGCAACCTCGTGCGGATGTCCCGACGCGCCCGGGGAGAGATCAACGACCGCGAGCTGCGGCTGCTGCTGCCGATCGACCTCAGCCCGTTCCTGTCCCAGCTTGGGGGCTCGGTCTCGTCGCGCACGAGGAACACGGTCATCGCCTCGGTCGTCGAGCTTGACGGGGGGGCGCCGAGTCACGGCGACCTCAGCGCCGTTCGCGCGGCGACCAAGGTCGCGGTCGAGACCGCGGTTGCCCAGGTTCAGCAGGCGTCCTCAAATCGACCGTATGGCATGGTTGACGCGATGCAGCTGCTCCCGAATCCGATCGCACACCGATTCGCATTGCGAGTCCAGTCGGACGTCGACGGCGTCGCGTCGAACGTCGGTCCGATGCCGAGTCACATCGGCGTCATCGGCGATCACGCCGCGACTGACATGTTCCTCGTGGCGACGCCGTCACGCACCGACATCAGCGGCACATTCGGCCGTCACGACGAGACCTCGACGTTAAGCTTCGTCGCGGACCCAGCCCTACTCGGCCCGGCCGGCACCCTGCGCGATCGCGTCGCTGCCGAATTCGACGCCTGGGGCGTCCGCGCCGAGTTCCTGTGATCGCCGCCGACGAAGCCCGAGAGGCCCGATGCCGCCACTAGCCACAGCAGAACTCACGGTCATCGGGCTGGGAAGCTCCGATCCTGCGTCACCCGGGTTCCTCGCGGCGATTCACGAGCGGCTCGCTGCACAGCAGACGGTGAGCGTGTCCGTGCACGGGATGGGAGCATCACTCGAAGGCCCGCTCGATGACATCTTCGCGCTCGCCGCCGCGCTGCATCGGATCCCGCTCGACCTCGGGATGCCGCGCGTATTCACCATGCTGAAGATCGAGCAGGCGGCCGGCGTGCGTACGGAACAGTCACTCAACGGTGCTCACGCGGCCCTGCGCGGCGAGACAGCCACCCCGGGAGGCGACCAGGTGAGTGGCAAGCAGCATGTGCCGCATGCCGGTCGCAACGGCTCACATCCCGCCGGCGCGAGCGATCGCGGCGACACGATCGTGCATGGGATCGCTGCCGGTCTCATCGACGCCGGGGAGGGCGGCCGTCCTCCCGCCACTGTCGCCTCGCTGGCCCCGCCCGGAGTCGCGTCGCCGTCCGCGTTCCCGGCGACGCGCACGCACACCTTCGCCGGCCCGGTGGCGGAGCCGGCGTCGCCGGCGACCACGCACGCAGCGGCAGAGCCGACGACAACGTTCGCCCCCGTGCTGCCGCCGCCGCCACGGCCGGTGACGGTCAGAGTCGCGAGTCTCACCAAGACCTACGGCGAGGGCGCGACCGGCGTGGAGGCGCTCAAGGGGATCGACCTCGAGATCAGACGCGGCGAGTTCGTCGCCGTGATGGGACCTTCGGGCTCGGGCAAGAGCACGCTGATGCACATCCTCGGCGCGCTCGAGGAACCGAGCTCGGGGACGGTGGAGATCGGCGGCGTCAGCTACGCGGGCCTGGACGACAACGCTCAGACCCACCTGCGGCGCGATCGGATCGGCTTCGTGTTCCAGTTCTTCAACCTGCTCAAGACGCTCAACGCGGAAGAGAACGTGATGCTGCCCTCGCTGATCGCCGGCGAGCCGGCGTCCAAGCTGCGGGATCGGGCGCGCGAGCTCCTCGGCCTCGTCGGCCTCGACGCGCGCCGCGATCACCTCCCGTCACAGCTGTCGGGGGGGGAGCAGCAGCGGGTCTCGATCGCCCGCGCGCTGATGCGCAACCCGCAGCTCATGCTCGCCGACGAGCCGACGGGCAACCTCGACTCTCGCAACAGCGCCGTCGTGCTCGATCTGCTCGGTCGCCTCCGAGCCGAGTCCAACCACACGATCCTGATGGTCACGCACGACCCGTTCGCAGCGAGCCGGGCGACGCGCGTGGTGTTCCTCCGCGACGGCCTCGTGGCCGGCGACGTGCCGGGCGGCGATCGCGATCTGGTGGTCGAGTACTTCTCCGCACTCTCGGCACAGGCCGAGACCTGAGGCGGGTCCCGCCGTGCCCTGGTGGATCGCCTCGCGCAACATCCGCTCGCACAAGTCCCGCGCGTTCCTGAACGTGCTCGGCATCGCGCTCGGCATCGGCCTCATCTTCTCCGTCCTGTCGCTCTCGAAGACGCTCCTGTCGAGCTTCGACGCCCTCTATTCGTCGGTGTACGGAAAGGTCGACCTCGTCGTCACCGGCGCCGGCGGGCAGGGCACGCTCAAGCCCACGGTGGTCGGCGAGGTCCGCGATACCGCAGGCGTGAAGCTCGCGACCGCCCAGATCCAGTCGACGCTCTCACTCCTGAAGAAGGGAAAGGCATCGACCGCCCAGGAAGACCAGCTGACCGTCGTCGGTGTCAACCCGAAGGCGCCGGACCTCACCGCCGAGCCGCTGACTGCCGGGCAGCGCATCAGCGCCAGCAACAGCATCAACGTCGACGCCGACTTCGCCCAGCGCCACGATCTGCACGTCGGACAGACCGTCAAGCTCGCGACGCCCAACGGCGTAGCGTCGTTCCACATCGTCGGTCTCACCCAGTACGGCAGCGACGCGCAATCCGGAGGCCAGGGATTCGCGGCGATCCCGCTCAGCCGCGCCCGCGGCCTGTACGCGATCAACTCGGGCTATACGGAAGTCGACGTACAGGTGTCCTCGGCGTACGGCGTGTCCGCCGTCGAACAGGCGCTGCGCGGCAAGCTGCCGTCGAACGTCGAAGTCGCTTCGCCGTCGCAACGCACGAGCGAGGTGGACAGCCAGCTGAAGGCGTTCGACTCGATCCTCTACTTCTTCGGAGCGATGGCGGCGTTCGTCGGCGCGTTCCTGATCCTCAACTCGTTCAACATGACGGTCGCGCAGCGCTCACGCGAGATCGGGGTGCTTCGGACGATCGGCGCCTCGCGCCCACAGATCACGCGTGCGATCCTGCTCGAGGCGCTGCTGCTGTCGCTCGTCGGAGTCCCCCTCGGCCTGGGGATCGGGTTCCTGTTCGCCCACGTGATGGGGCTGTTCGTACAAGCGGTGAACTACCCGATCGGCTCGCTCCGGTACCCGCTCATCGCCTTCGTCGTGGCGCCGCTCGCCGGGATCGCGGCCACCGTGGCGGGCGCTCTGCGACCGGCGCTGGCAGCGGGACGCATCTCGCCGATCCGCGCGGTCCTGGCCGAGCACGGAGCGGCCCCGCTCAATCGCCGCCGTCGCATCATCGCCGGGGTGATCGCGATCCCGCTCGGGCTCGTGGGTGTCTATGAGTTCGCGGCCGCCACGACACTGCCGCCGAGGATCTTCGCGATCGGAATCGCCGGCGTCGTGGTGCTGTTCGGCGGAGTGGTCGTTGTCGCCCCGTTGGTCGTTCCCTTCCTCGTGCGCGTGCTGTCGGGGCCGATCCGGCTGTTCACGCCGATCGAGGGACGCATAGCCGCCGACTCCACGCGCGCGAACCCGGTGCGGACGGCCGCGACCGCCTCGGGCCTGATGATCGGTGTGGCGCTCGTCGCCACGATCGGTGCGCTCGGGGCCAGCCTGATCGGGAGCATCTCGGACGAGCTCAACACGCAGCTGCTGACGGACTTCACCGTGCAGCCCGCGAACTTCGGCGAGGGTGGTAACGGTACGAGCACGCCGATGAGCCCCGCCGTCGCACGGCACATCGCGTCACAGCGCGACGTCAAGCTCGCGACCGGAGTCGGACAGCTGTACGTGTCGGGCGGCTACGACGGCGGCGACTATCAGGCGCTCGGCTATGACCCGTACGTGCGTGCGCGCGTGACGACGCTGAACTTCACGGGCCAGAGTGCCGCGGCCGTATACGCCAAGGTGGCGCGCGGCGAGGTGACCGTCGGCGGCCAGCTGTGGCGACGCCGCCACGTCGCCGCCGGTGACCGGATCACGCTCAAGGGACCGGGCCAGGACGTGAAGGCGACGGTCGCCGGCGTCGTATCGGGCGCGTCGCTGGAGGACCGGCAGATCGGGATGTCGCTGAATACTTTCAGGAAGCTGACCGGCGTCAGCGGGTATTCGCAGATCGATGTGCTCACGCAGTCCGCCGGCGCGCGGCCGCTCGTGCAGCGCGAGATCAACGCGCTCGTGCAGCGGTCGTACCCGAACCTGACGGTGCTCTCGAACGCCGGTATCAAGAGCAAGATCGAGGGCCAGACCAACCAGGTGTTCGCGATCTTCTACGCGATCATGCTCGTCGCGATCGTCGTCAGCCTGCTCGGCGTCGTGAACACCATGACGATCAGCGTGCTCGAGCGAACGCGCGAGATCGGCGTGCTGCGATCGCTGGGCGCGAGCCGGCTGTCCGTCGGACGCATGGTCACCGATGAGAGCGTGCTGTTGACCGTCGCCGGCGCGCTGATCGGCCTGGTCGTCGGGCTGGCGATCGGCTACTTCTACGTGCACGGCGTCAGCTCGGGCCTGTCCGGCGTCAGCTTCCGCCCGCCGGTCGCGGTGACCATCGTGGTCGCCCTGGCGAGCGTGCTCGCCGGCCTTGCGGCCGCGGTCGTGCCGGCGCAGCGCGCCTCGGCGATGAACATCATCCAGGCGGTGGGATACGAATGAGCGCACAGCTGGCCGAGCGACCGCCCCGCCGCGGCTGGAGGCCGAGCCGGCGCGCGCGAGTTGCCGTCGTCGCCGCGCTCAGCGCCGTGATCGTCGCGCTGGCCGCGAGCCAGGCGTTCCTGCCCGGAATCGTCGCGGGCCGGCTGAAGGCGAATCTCACGCCATTCGCGTCCGACGTGAGCATCTCCGTGCAGGCGGCACCGGCGGTCGAGCTCCTTTTCGGACAGGCCGACGACGTGAATCTGCACATCGGTACGCTGCACGCGCACCAGCGCGCGAGCATCACCGCCCTGCTTCACCAGATCAGGTCGACGACCAACGCGGATGCCTCCGTGACGCAGCTGGTCACGCGCACCGGGGTGCACATCGAGAACCTGTCGCTGCGCAAGCGCGGGGCAAGGCTCGTCGGCAGCGCGGCGATCACCCCGGGTGAGATCGCGTCCGCGCTCCCGCGCGGTATCAGCCTGGGCGCGGTCAGCGCCGGCACACGCGCGTTGTCCGTCTCGGCAAGTATGCACGTGCTCGGCCATACGATCAGTGCATCGGCGGTCCTCGAGGCGCAGGGAGGCAAGATCGTGCTCGTGCCCAACATTCCGCTGCTTCCCGCGATCACGGTGTTCAGCGATCCGCAGGTGGCGATCGACTCGTTGCACTTCAGTGCGACGGACGGCGCCTACGTATTCTCGGCGCAGGGGCATCTGACCTGACGCGGGCCGTACGCTAGCGCCTGCCTCACGCCTTCTCGAGCGCTCCTTCGGGCGACCACGGCAGTCGTCTTCGGAAGGAACACGATCGCGACGATCAGCGCCACGAGGAGCAGTGGGAGCGCGACCGCGAACGTCGTGGCGAAGGCCCTTGCTGCGGTCTCGGCGCTCGCACCCGAGAGCAGCCTCACGGCAGCTCCACCGCCGCCGATGCCGCGACCAAGGCCGCCGCTGCGGAGCTCATGCGTGAGCACGCTCGACAGCAGGGCGGTGCCGAGCGCCGCCCCGGCCTGCTGGACGATGTTGATCGTCGTGCTCGCCCGCGCCACCTGCTCCCTGCGCAGCGATCGCATGGTGCTGGAGAACATCGGCACCATCGTCGCGGCGACGCCCGCACCCACAACGGCAAGGTCGACGCCGAGGAGCCAGTAGGAGGTGTCGACCCCCACCTGCGCCAGGCCGATGAACCCGAACAGGATCAGCGTCAGGCCGACCGGCACGAGGCGTCCCACGGCCACACGGTCGGCGAGCAGGCCGGCAATCGGGATCGCGACCGCCGCGCCCAACCCGAGCGGCGTCAACAGGAGCCCCGTCTGCATCGCCGTCTCGCCGCGGACCGCCTGCAGGTACAGCGGTAGCACGAGCAGGCTCCCGAACGCGGCAACGAGGGCGATGAAGAAGGTGGCCGTTCCCGCCGCGAACGTTCGGTTCTCGAACAGACGCGGGTCGATGAGCGCGTACGGCACGCGTAACGAGCGACGCACGAAGAGCGCGAGCGCCACCGCTCCACCAACCAGCGGGCCGAGGACGGCGGCGTGCAGAACGCCGCCCGAGGTGTTGATCGACACCAGACCGATGACCGGCCCCGCCAGTCCCGCGACGAGGAGCACGAGACCGATCGCGTCGAGCCCGCATTCGCGCCTGCCGGGCTCTGAGTCGAGCACGCGCCGTCCGAGGATCAGCGCGAGCGCGCCGACGGGTACGTTGATGAAGAAGATCCAGCGCCACGAGAGGCTGTCCACCATCCAGCCGCCCAGGACCGGGCCGAGGATCGGAGCGATGAGCAAGGGCAGTCCGGCGAACGCGGTGATCCGCCCGAGGCGTCGCGGACCGGCGGCGTGTGTGAGGATCGTCATCCCGGTCGTGCCGAGCATTCCCCCGCCGAGACCCTGGAGCACGCGCGCCGCGATGAGCGACTCGGCGCTCCACGCCGCCCCGGACAGCGCGGAGCCGAGCAGGAACACCGAGATCGAGCCGAGGAACAGGCGCTTGGTGCCGAAGTGATCTGCGGCCCAGCCCGAGAGCGGTATGACGACCGCGAGCGCGAGGGTGTAGCCGGTCACCACCCACTGAACGGTGGGCAGCGGTGAGCGAAATCGGCGCGCGATCGTGGCCACGGCGACGTTGACGACGGTGGAGTCCAGGATCGCCAGGGACATGCCGAGCACGACGACGACGGCGATGAGCACGACCTTGCGATCGAGGCGGTGGCTTTCGAGCCCCGCGGGCTCCAGGGCGGCCGACGAGGGCGCCGGTTCCCTCGGCGACCGCTGATCCGGGTTCTCGCCAGGGGGCGCCGGGTCGCTCCGCGTGGCCGCGTTCATCGTCGACGGTGCGCGCGCGGCGTGTGGTGCGCGCTCGCACCGGTCTCCGCCGGCTGGGTTGGTCGCCGCGCGCCCACCTATCCAGCGACCCGGTCGACGTCGACGTCCTGGTTCGTACCGGCGCGCGCGCGTCCACGGCTCGATGCCCGGAATGCATCGAGGAAGTGGCCGAGCGCCACGGTGGCCGCCGCCGCGCCGTTCTCGTGCTCGAGATCCGCCGCCAGCGCGCCGGCACGCTGCGCGAACGCCGGGTTCGCGAGATCCGCCAGCCGCCGAGCGAGGGGTCCACGGCCGAGTCGTCGGAGCGGCAGCGGCGACGGACCGACGCCGAGCTCGACCATGCGGCGCCCCCAGAAGAACTGGTCTGCAAGCACCGGCATCACGAGGGTCGGCCTGCCGTGCCGCAAGCCGCGGGCCGTGGTCCCGGCGCCGCCGTGGTGAGCGACCGCGGCGACGTGGTCGAAGATGGCCCCGTGGGGCATCTCGCCGGCGACGTGCACGTGATCTGACTCGAGTCCGTCGCCGAGCCCGGCCCAACCGCGTTGGACGATGAGGCGGACGCCGGCATCGCGGGCGGCTCCGGCGAGGATGGCGGTGACGGCGCGCGGATCCCCGATCGGCATCGATCCGAGACTAACGAAGATCGGCGGCGAGCCTGCGGCGAGGAAGCGCAACGTCGCCTCGTCGAGCGACCCCTGCTCGCTCGAGCGCGGGCTCGACCACCAGTAGCCGCAGGACACGACGTCCCGCGACCAGTCTGGCGGCGGGGGCAGCACCTTCGGGCTGATTCCGACAAGCGCTCCGAGGCGGCGGCGACGCTGCGCGAGCGTCTCGCGCAGCGCGCGTGGACCCGAGCCGAGCACGCGCCCGCGGACCGGTTCCACGACCCGCTTCAGCAGCCGCCAGACCAGCAGCTCGTCGATCGGGTACGACAGACGGTTTCCAAGCGGCGTCAGCGTTCGCGCATTGATGTAGGCGACCGGGGCCGGAAACCGTGACGTCGGCTCGAGCGGTATCAGATGCATCTGTACGACCGGGAGACCGAGGTGCGCGGCGACGTCGAGAGCCGGGAACGTCGCCGGGGAGCACAGCACCGCATCGGCGCCCTCGGTCGCCGCCAGCACGTCGGTGTAGATGAGCTCGAGCTCGTGCGTGAGCGCGTCTCTCAGCGAGCCCAGTTGGCGGGCGAGGGCGAGAGGGTTGCGCAGGTTGCGCACCAGCTCCTTGCCCTCCGGGCTGTCGACGAGATCCTGGATGCTGCGCCCGCGTACGCCGAAGAACTCCAATCCGCCGTCGCCGGCGAAGTCCCTGAACGCCTCCTGGGCCGTCAGGCGTACCTCGTATCCGGCGGCCGCGAGCTCTCCGCCGAGCGCGGCGTACGGCTCGACGTCGCCACGCGAGCCGAACGTCACGGCGGCAAGCTTCATTCGGAACCCCGCTCCACCGCGACGCGCAGCATCCCGCCGACGCTAGGGCTTGCGCTTCGTGCTCGAGGGAGGCGCCGGGGCCTTGAAGAGGGTCTTCACCGTGACGACTCCGGGGTCGCCGAACGAGTCGTGAGCTTTCACCTCAACGTTTGCGCTCAGCACGCGGTAGCGCCGCAGCAGCGCCTGGCTCGCCGCCGAGAGCTTGATCGCGAGGGTGCGGTGCTGTCCGCCCGCGAGCGAGAACGAGGCCGAGCCGAGCGTCGCCTTCGCCTTGATCGGCTTCCCCCGCTCGAGCTTGCCGGTGGCGATGGCATCCGCCGTGCGCACGAGCACGCTGCCGGCACAGGAGACCTTCGTCGGGGGACAGGTCACGTCCAGGGAGAGCGTCGTCCCGGGCACGCCGACCACGCGTGGGCTGACGCTCGTCGCCGTGCGGTCCGCCGCGAGGTAGGTGAAGCGGTCGCCCGCGCTCGCCAGCGACGTGCCGGCGGCGTTCGTGACCGTCACGTCGACGGGACCCGCGGCGCCGGCCGGCGCCACGGCGGTCAGCGACGTTCCGGACGCGACCGTCACGTCGCTCGCGGCACTCGGTCCGAAATCGACGGCATCGCCGTTCGTGAACCCTGTCCCTGAGACCGTTACAAGGGTCCCGCCGTCGGTGCTGCCGATGCTCGGGCTGACGCCGGACACCGTCGGTGGCGTGACGCCGCCCCCGCCGCCGCCCGGCCCGCCGGTGCCCGGGCCCCCGCCCGAGCCCGAGCCCGAGCCCGCGGGCGCCACGATCGGAATCGAGGCGATCGTCACGGCAGGGCTTGGTGCGCTGCACGTGACGGACGCCCGCACCGTGCCGGCAACAAAGCTGGCGAGGACGCCTCCGGGCGCGGTGTCGAGCGTCAGCGCCACGCTGGTCCCGGCCACCCCCGTCACCGTGAACGGACCAACCGTCTCCGGAGACGCGGGAAAGCTGACGCTCGATGGCGAGGCCGAAGTCAGCGTCTCCGACGCGGCCGTTTGAAACCAATTCAGCGATGCCGGGGTCGCACCGGCGCTGTCGACGGGAAAGGCCACGAAGTTGATGGTCGCGCTCGGAACCAGCTGGAGTAGGGAGTACCACGACGACGGAACGGCCAGGGTCACCTGCACGGACGGCGAAAAGGACTGTCCCGTTACGAGCGTGGCCGGAGCGGTGACGCTGGCCGTGGCATCGATCGTTGGCATCCCTCCAGGGAACGTGCAGGCCAGTGCGAACTGCGCCGACGTGTACGTCATCGCATTCGCCACGGCCGGCGCCGCGAACACAATCAGCGCGAACGAGACAGCGACACTCGCCGCCGTGCGCGTTGCCAACCCTGAACGACGCGATTGCCTTCCTTGACCCACCCGTAACCCTCGTCTTGACCCAACGCTGACCGTCATACGCGGACCAGACCGCGCTGCCGCGAGACCGAACTCGATGACCACCCCTGAACCTACGCCGTCGCGGTCCGAAACCTGATTTTCAAGCCTTTCGCATCGGCACGGGGTTGTCAAGCACAGCCCCCGGACCGCCACGATGCTCGGCGGGTTCAGGGCGGCGGCGCCCCGATGATTCGATCCCGGAACGGCTGAACGGATCCGCGGTTCGAGAGCGGCGAGGATCGGCCCGGTCCGCGCAACGGGCCGACGGCGACGACCACGCCAGGGTGCCTCCGGGCCTGCTCGGCGCGGACCTCGGCACCGCTGCCGGTGGTCATTTCACGACTTGGATCGGGTAATCGAGGTTGACCGTCGCTCCGCCGGAGGTGATAACGGCGCGAAAGGTAAGCGGATAGCCAACGGCCTGAGCCGGAAAGATGAGTGCGTCGGAGAAGTAGCCGGTGAAGGTGTGGTGGGCCTTGACGGAGACGACCTGCCCGCTGTAGAGGTACTCGTAGGTGACAATGGCCCGCACGCCGCGGCCCGAGATTGTGGCCCTGAACTGCACCGGCCAACGAGCGCCGACGGTCGGGTGGTGCGTTCCGGCGTGCATGCTCGCGCTCAGGCCGTGAGAGGAGCCGCTCACGGTGGCCGCAGGCGCCGCGGCCGCAAGGGCCAGCGCAACGGTGCCTCCGACGACAGTCAGCCCGATCCCACACCTCGCGCGGAGCCTCTTGCAGACGACCTGACTGGTGGCTGCACCGCCCTCGTTCAGCATGAGTTCCCTCCCGTCGTGCTCCCGTCGGGTTCAAGTCCAGCGGGCGCGACCCGCATCACGATGATCTGTACCCGCCGTACGCTAGTCACGCCCCGACGCCCCGACACCAGGACAAACTACCCACGACGCTACGGCCCCTTACCGCTGACGCGGGCCGGTCAGCCCGGAGCCGCGGAGCGCCGGGGCTCTGCGCCTCCGGTGACCGCGACCAATTCCGAGAGCATCTCTCAGACCTCGAATAAGCTCCCGCGCATGGCGAGTCCCGAGGCCGTCGCACGCGCGCCCAGGCGCTTTCACCTCACGCGGATCCTCATCGGCGCGCTCATCATCGTCGTGATCGGAGCCGCGGCGACGCTGTTCGGTTGGGACCTCACCGGCTGGGTCAAGCACATCTGGAACACGATCAAGGCGATTCCGATCGGCAGCCTGCTCGCGGCGATCGTGCTCATCACCGTGCAGACGACCACGACGGCGTACGCGTGGCTGTGGATCCTCCGCTATGGCTACCCCGAGGTCGAGGTGCCGTGGCTGCCGGTCTTCGCCTGCTACGCGGCGGCGGTCGCGCTCAACTGGGTGGTGCCGGCCAACCTCGGCACCCTGGCGATGCTGCTGATGTTCACCACGATCATCGCCGGCGCGACCTTCGCCGGCGTGCTGGCCGGCATGGCGGTCCAGAAGATCTTCTACACGCTCATCGGAGCGGCGGTCTACCTGTACCTGTTCCTGACCGTCGGCGGGTCGTTCGATCTCCAGTTCGGGTTCGTCTCCGCCCACCCGTGGGCCACGCTCACCCTCGTCGTCGCCGTGGCGGCGCTGCTGTTCCTCGTCGGGCGTGTCCTGAGGGCGCGGATCGCGAAGTGGTGGGAGCAGGCCAAGGTCGGCGGCCAGATCCTCGTCCACGGGCGCGCCTTCCTCGGCCGGGTGGTATTCCCGGAGGCGGTCAGCTGGCTGGCCTACCTCGGCGTCATCGCCGTGTTCCTGTCCGCCTACAACATCCCGGTCAGCTTCCACACGCTCATGCGCGTGGTGGCCGGCAACTCGATCGCCAACACGACCGCGGTCACCCCCGGCGGCGCCGGGGTCACCCAGGCCTTCAACGCCATCTCTCTGAAGGGCATCACGAGCACGGCCAACGCCACGGCCTATTCGGTGGCCCAGCAGCTCGTGGTCACGGTCTGGAGCATCCTGCTGGCCATCGTGCTGCTCGTTCGCGCCTTCGGGTGGACAGGTGGCAAGACACTCGTGTCGCAGTCCTACGGCGAGGCGCGTGAGCGGGCCTCCCAGGAGAAGGCGACGCGCAAGGCCAAGCGGCAGGCACGGCACGAAGCCGGCGCCGGCGCTCCGGCCGCGCCCGCGGAGCCGGCCGGGGCCGGCGAGGCGGCGACGCACTGAGGAGATTCAGCGGCCGGACTCGAGCCTGCTGACGGCGGCCTTCATGAAGCCGGCCGCGTACGCGTCGCCGATGCCGCCCACGGGGACGAGTCGCGGCACCGGCATGGTCGCGTCGAGCTCCAGATCGAGCCGGGTTCCCTCGCCCTCCGCGAGGCGCCACGTCGCGTCGAACGATGCGCCGCTCGACCGGCCCCGCGACACGTGCGCCAACTCGACCAGCTCGGGACGGCGCACCCGCACCGCAAGCAGCATCTCGAGGTCCCGCGAGACCGGGCCGTACGAGAGGTGCAGCTTCGTCTCCGCCCGCAGCGGAAGCCCGTCCTCGCCGGACTCGATGACCTCGACGCCCGTCACGACGGCCGGGTACCAGCTCGGATAGTCCTCGAGGGCGGCGAGCACCGCGTGGCATTCCTCGATCGACACCCCGACCGAGGCCTGTGCGGTTCCGTGCAGGTGCTTCACGCCGCGCAGACTAGCCAGCCCGGCGGCTAAGCAATAGCGCCGTCCCGGACGCCCGCGAGCCGCGGGCGAGGCTCAGAAGATGTGGCGCAGGCGCCAGCCGAGCGATGGCCGCCCGACCGGCCGCGCCGACAGCACGCGCGTCCCGGAGGGACCGAGGCCGCCGATGCTCACGACGCCGAGCGTCTGGCCCGCCGCGACCGTGGCCGCCGGCGGACGCACGCGCAGGCGCGGCGTCATGCGAACGCCGGGCCAGCCGATCGCGGTCAGCGCAACGCGCGTGATCGCGGTCGCCGTCGTGCCGTCCACGCTCGTGGCGCGCAGAACGGCGCTGCGCGCCGGCAGCAGCACGACGCGCCGCACCGCCGCGGCGGCCGAATCGCCGAGCAGCCGCGCGCTCGTCAGGGCACTCGGGATGAGCGAGCCCTGGCGCTGGCCGAGCACCGCGCCGACGATCGTGACGATGTGACCATCGACGGCCACGCGCTTGGCGAACACGAGGCAACCGCCCGCGTAGCGATCGGACCCGGTCTTGACGCCCACGTAGCCATCCTGCCCGGCGAGGCCGTTGTAGTTCGTGACCGTGCCGACGAGCGGCAGCCGGACCGCGGGCAGCGCCACGATGCGGGCGAAGACGGGCAGGCGCAGCGTCACCTCGGCCAGGCGGACCTGATCGCGCGCGGTCGACGTGGTGGTCCCGTCGTAGCCGCTCGGATCGGTGTAGGTCGTGGCCGTCATGCCGAGCTGCCTGGCGACGGCGTTCATGCGCGCGACGAACGCGGGAACGCTGCCCGCGTCGCGGACGGCGAGCATCTCGGCCACGTTGTTCGCCGAGGGCAGCAGCAGCGCCGCGAGCGCCTGGCGCTCGGTGATCCGCTCGCCGGCGACGACCGGCAACACCGACTGCCCGGTCGCCGCCCGACGGCGCTCGTCGGCGGCGTCGGCGGCGCCGACGGTCAGGACGAATCCCTGTTGCGAGCCGGACAGCGGGTGGGCGAGCAGCGTCAGGTACGCCGTCATCACCTTCGCCACGCTGGCGATCGGCACGGCGGCCACGCCGCCCGAGGCTCCGAGACTTCCGACGCCGGGCACGTCGACCGCCGCCTGCCCCTCCGACGGCCATTGCAGACGCGGCGCGACTCCGGGCGCGACGAGCGACGCGGGCAGAAGCCGGTGCAGGCGCAACGGGGGGATCGCCTCGGTGGCCACGCGAATCGCCACGGCGACGAGGGCGAGCAGTGTCACGACGCCGAGCGCCGCGGCGAGATGAAGCGACCGGCGCGACGATTGCCGGCGCCGATCGCGCCCGGGACCGGGCGGTCGGTGACCCTGAACCTCGGTGGCCGCCATCGACGGAGACACTAGAGCCGATGGCGCGGTCTCGGCCGGTGCTGGGCGGAAGGTGCTCACGTCCACCACATCGTGCCCGCTCGGGCCGACGAACCGGACCGCACGACATGTGACCGTAAGGTCACGTATACTCCGGCGCATGGACGACGTGTTCAGGGCGCTCGCAGACCCGACGCGCAGGAGCCTGCTCGACGAGCTCTTCCGGCAGGACGGGCAGACGCTCAGCGCACTCGAGCGGCGACTGCCGATGACGCGCTTCGGCGTCATGAAGCACCTGAAGGTGCTCGAGGACGCGGGCCTGGTCGTGACGCGCAGACGCGGGCGCGAGAAGCTCCACTTCCTGAACCCCGTCCCGATCCGGCTCGTCCACGACCGCTGGGTGAGCAAGTACGCCGAGCCCTGGGCGGCGACGCTCAGCGAGCTCAAGCAGACAATCGAGGAGGACACGATGGAGAAGGTGTTCGAGATCTACATCAAGACGACCCCGGAGCGACTCTGGGGGGCGATCACCGACAGCGAGATGCGGACCCGGTACAACTTCGGCGTCGGCGTCGAATCCGACTGGACACCCGGGTCGGCGTACGAGGGCACCAGTCCGATGGCGCCCGCCCCGATAATCGCGGGCGAGAACCTGGAGGTCGACCCGCCGCACCGACTTGTCCAGAGCTTCAACGCCCTGTGGAGCGACGACGTCAGGGCCGAGGGAACGTCGCGGGTCACCTGGGAGATCGAGCAGGTCGCCGACTCCTGCCGGCTGACGGTCACCCACGACCAGCTGCGCGAGGGAGCCAACGATGAGCTCTTCGGCGGCTGGCCGATGATCCTGTCCGGGCTCAAGACGCTTCTGGAGACCGGCGAGACGCTCACCACCCCCGGCTCGCTGCGCTACGCGCCGGCCCCGGAGAGCGCCGTCTGACACCCGCGCGCTGAGATCGAGGCGGCGCCCGATCGGGCGCCGCCTCGCCGCTCCGGCGCCGGCCTCGTCGACGCGGCCGTACACTGCCGCGCAGAGACCGGCACCAACGCCGGCACCCGATCCGAGCGCCCGGCGAGAGGAGCGAACGATGACCGCCAAGACGGACTTCACCGACGAGGAGTGGAAGACCATCAGCGAGGGCCCGACGAGCGCGGGTTTGATCGTCATCACCGCCGAACGCGGCGGCACGTTCCGCGAGACGTACTCGATGGCCAAGGCCTATGCCGAGGCGCGGGGGCAGCACGGCTCGAGCGAGCTGCTCGATGCGATCGTCGCGCACAAGCCCGAGACCGACCACACGCACTACCACTCGCCCGAGGCGCTCAAGGAGGCCGGGCTCGGCCACATCCGCGACGCCGTGGCGCTCCTCGAGCAGAAGGCGACGCCCACCGAGGTGGACGAGTACAAGGCGTTCGTGGTGACCGTCTCCACCCGGGTCGCCGAGGCCCACAAGGAGCACGGAAACGCCAACGCCATCGGCGCACCCGAGCAGCAGGCGATCGACGACATCAAGGCGGCGCTCGCCGCCTGAGGCGGTTCGCTCACCTCAGGCTCGCGCCGGACCGCGGCGAGCGCCGCGCCGCGCGGTCCCGGAGCACTCAAGGCACGTGGCGCGCGGGCCGATGTCGCTCCCATGGTGACGACCACACCTCGGGCGGGCGCCGTCGGTGCGCGCCCCGGCGCCGTGGCGCCCGCGCCGAGCCGCGTTCGCGCTCGGATATCATCGCCATCGAGCACAGGCTCGATCGCGTCGGCTCACGCTGGAAGCTCGCCGATACATCGGTGCCGTGCGGGACGCGGGTGGACACGCGTGGCGGCCGCGCAGGGCATGCGCACCCCGGCGTTGACACTCGGTTGAGTAGGGGCCGGCTGCCCAACCGATTCCGGTGATGCCCCGCGATGAGTGACCCATTTCGCATAGACCTCGAGGCGACGCAGGACGTGGTGGCGCTCGCCCAGAAGGAGGTGCGCGCGATGCGCGACGTCGGCGTCGTCGTCATCGACCGCGAGTACGTAGTGCGCGCGCTCGAGGGGGGCCTCTACCGCGCCGCGGACGGCGCGGTCCCCGGTTGGGACGTCCCGGCCGACGCCGCGATCGGCGCTCCGCTCGAGGACACCCTCGGAGCGCTGGCCTGGTCGCGGTTGAGGCCCCGCTACGACGCCGCGCTCGCCGGCGAGGTCCAGCACTTCGATTACGTGTCGGTGGACGGCGAGCACTCCTATGACGTGCGCATCACGCCGCTGCACGATACGGCGGATCGCGTCTGCGGCGCGCTGGCGGCGGTGCAGGACGTCTCGCGGCGTTGGCGCGCCGAACGCGATCGTCGAGCCGCCGCCGACTTCCTCCGATCGGCTCTCGCCAACATGGCCGAGGGCGTGTACGCGGTCGACGAGCGCGGACGTCTGACGTTCCTCAATCCGGCCGGCGAGGCGCTGCTCGGATACGACGAGCAGGAGCTCAGGGGTCAGTACCTGCACGAGATCATCCACTACCAGTACGGGGACGGCCGCGCGCGGCCGCGCGGCGAGTGCCCGCTTACCGACGTGCTGCTGAGCGGCGTCGCCTACCGCAACGAGGACGACGTCTTCACCCGCAAGGACGGGCAGCTGCTGCCCGTGGCCTATTCGTGCTCGCCGCTGCCGGCCGCGAGCAACGGCGCGACGCGGACCGGGGGCGCCGTCGTCGCCTTCCGCGACATCACCGAGCGCAAACGCGAGGAGCGCGAGCGCGAGGGCGACCTCGACGCGCTCGACTCGCTCACCCGGGTGCGTGACGCGCTCGAGGACGACGGCTTCGTCGTGCACAGCCAGCCGATCGTCGATGTCGGCACCGGCGCGCTCGTCGGCGAGGAGCTGCTCATCCGCATGCAGGACGTCGACGGCACGATCATCCCGCCCGGGGCGTTCCTTCCGGCCGCCGAGCGGTACGGCCTGATCTACGACATCGACGTGTGGATGGTCGGCGTCGCCGCGCGGCTGGCCGTCGCCGGGCGCCATGTCGCCGTCAACATCTCGGCCTGGACGCTCGGCCGCCCGACCGCGCTCGAGGCCATCGAGGCGGCGATCGAGCATCACCGCTGCGACCCCCGGCTGCTGTGCATGGAGATCACCGAGACCGCGCTCATCAACGATCTCGAGGAGGCCAGCCGCTTCGCCTTCGGCCTGCGCGACCTCGGGGTCGGGCTCGCGCTCGACGACTTCGGCACCGGCTACGGAAGCCTCTCGCACCTGAAGAACCTGCCGGTCAGCTTCATCAAGATCGACATCGAGTTCGTACGCGACCTCGCGAACAACCCGCAGAGCCGCAACGTCGTCAAGGCGCTCGTGGCCCTCGCCCGCGGCGGTGGGCAGCAGACGATCGCCGAGGGCGTGGAGGACGAGGAGACGCTCGCCCTGCTGCGCGAGCTCGGCGTCGACCACGTCCAGGGCTACCTCATCGGGCGTCCGCAACCCCTGTCTCACGGACACGCGCCCGCGGGCTACCGGCTCTCCTCCTAGACTCCCGGCGATGAGCGAGTCCGTCCGCGTCGAGCGCAGCGGGGCGGTGACGACGGTGCTCCTGCACCGCCCCCACGTGCGCAACGCCGTCGACGGCGTCACGGCCGGAGCGCTCGCCGAGGCGTTCGCGCGCTTCGACGAGGACGCCGACGCATCGGTGGCGGTCCTCCACGGCGAGGGCGGCGCCTTCTGCGCCGGCGCCGACCTCGGCGCCGCCGGGACCGCGGCCGGCAACCGCGTCGCCCGCGACGGCGACGGACCGATGGGCCCGACGCGAATGCGCCTGTCCAAGCCGGTGATCGCGGCGATCGCCGGGCCAGCGGTCGCCGGCGGGCTCGAGCTCGCGCTCTGGTGCGATCTGCGGGTCGCCGAGGAGAACGCCGTCCTCGGGGTCTTCTGTCGCCGCTGGGGCGTGCCGCTGATCGACGGCGGAACCGTGCGCCTGCCCCGGCTGATCGGCACCAGTCGCGCACTCGATCTGATCCTCACCGGCCGGCCGGTGGACGCGTCCGAGGCGCTGGCGATCGGGCTCGTCAATCGCGTCGTCGCGCCCGGCCAGAGCCGCGCCGCCGCGGAGCGGCTCGCGGCCGAGCTCGCCCGCTTTCCGCAGACGTGTCTGCGCGAGGACCGCCTGTCCACGCTCGAACAGGAGCATCTCGACGAGCCGGCAGCCATCGCGAACGAGCTCGCACACGGCGAGCGATCGCTGCTGGAGGTGCGCGAGGGGCTCGAGCGCTTCCGGGCCGGCGAGGGCCGGCACGGCGCCTTCTGAGCTCGGCCCGAGCCGGGCCCCGGGGCGCGCGGCCCCTATCTTGGCGCGAGTGACCACACCGGCCAACCGGCGGCAACGAGCGCGACCTCGCGCCGGCGCCGCAACGCCCGAGCTCGCCGCGCTCGGCGCCGCGCTCGAGGCGCTCACGGTACGCGACGCGGCGCGACTGCGACCGCGTCTGCAACGCCTGCGCCGGACGGGCACGGCCGGTCCGGAAGGCGCGGCGGCGCTCGCCGAGCTGGACAAGGAGGTCCTCGCCGCGCAGGCCCGCGTCGAGCGCCGGCGCGCGTCCGTGCCGCAGATCGCATACCCGCCATCCCTGCCGATCACCGCCCACGTCGAGGAGCTGCGCGCCGCGGTCGACGGCCACCGGGTGGTGATCGTCGCCGGTGAGACGGGCTCGGGCAAGACGACGCAGCTGCCGAAGATCTGCCTGGCGCTCGGTCGCGGTGTCCGCGGCACGATCGTCCACACCCAGCCGCGGCGGATCGCCGCGCGGGCCGTCGCGCAGCGGCTCGCCGACGAGCTCGGCGTGGCCCTCGGGGAGGCCGTCGGCTACGCCGTGCGCTTCAGCGACCGCAGCGACGAGCGCACGCTCGTGCGGCTCGTCACCGACGGGCTCCTGCTCGCGGAGATCCGCCGCGATCCGCTGCTGCGCCGGTACGACACCGTGATCGTCGACGAGGCGCACGAGCGCAGCCTGAACGTCGACTTCCTGCTCGGCTATCTGAAGCGGATCCTGCCGCGCCGGCCCGACCTGAAGTGCATCATCACCTCGGCGACGATCGACCCCGCGCGCTTCAGCGCTCACTTCGATGACGCACCCGTCGTCGAGGTCTCGGGGCGCTCCTACCCGGTCGAGGTCCGCTACCGTCCGCCGAGCGGGGATCGCGACCAGCCCGGCGCGATCGCCGACGCCGTGGAGGAGCTCGTGCGCGAGGGCCCGGGCGACATCCTCGTGTTCCTGAGCGGCGAACGCGAGATCCGCGACGCCACCGACCTGCTCACCGGCCGCTTCGGGACCGAGCTCTCGCTGCTGCCGCTGTACTCACGGCTGTCGGCCGCCGAGCAGCAGCGGGTGTTCGCCGGGCACCCCGGCCGGCGCGTCGTGCTCGCGACGAACGTGGCCGAGACCTCGCTCACCGTGCCCGGGATCCGCTCCGTCGTCGACGCGGGCACCGCGCGGATCAGCCGCTACAGCGCCCGCCTCGGCGTGCAGCGCCTGCCGATCGAGCCCGTCTCGAAGGCGTCCGCCGACCAGCGCAAGGGACGCTGCGGCCGCACGAGCGAGGGGGTCTGCATCCGGCTCTACGACGAGGAGGAGTTCGAGCGGCGCCCGCGCTTCACCGAGCCGGAGGTCCTGCGCACGAGCCTCGCGTCGGTGATCCTGCAGATGGCGGCGCTGCGGCTCGGCCCGATCGAGGACTTCCCCTTCCTCGACGCTCCGGACGCCCGCCAGATCCGCGACGGCCTGGCGCTCCTGCACGAGCTCGGCGCGCTGCGCGCCGAGGACACGGACGCTCCCGTGCGCCTGACCACGATCGGCGACCGCCTCGCCCGGCTCCCGGTGGACCCCCGACTGGCCCGCATGATCATCGAGGCCGACCGGCTCGGGTGCACCGAGGACGTGATCGTCATCGCCGCCGCGCTGTCGATCCAGGATCCGCGCGAGCGACCCGCCGAGCGGCGCGCCGCCGCCGAGGCCCAGCACCGGCGCTTCGCCGAGGGCGGTTCGGACTTCCTGGCCTGGCTGGCGCTCTGGCGGCACCTGCGCGAGCAGCAGCGGACGCTCTCGTCCGGCGCCTTTCGCCGTCGCTGCCGCGAGGAGTTCCTGCACTACCTGCGCGTGCGCGAGTGGCAGGACCTCGTCGAGCAGCTGCGCGAGGCCGCACGCGCCGCCGGGCTGACGCTCCACCGCGGACCGGCCGCGCCGGAGCAGATCCATCGCGCCGTGCTCTCCGGGCTGCTCTCGCACGTCGGCCGGCGGACCGCCGACGGCCGCGCCTACGACGGCGCCCGCGGACTGCGCTTCACGCCGGCCCGCGATTCGGCGCTCGCCGCCGCGCCGCCCTCCTGGGCGATGGTCGCCGAGCTCGTGCACACGACGCGCCTGTGGGGCCGCGAGGGGGCCGCGATCCAGCCCCGCTGGGCGATCGCGCTCGGCGAGCACCTGCTCGTGCGCGAGTACGGCGAGCCCGCCTGGGACCGGGCGGCGGCCGCGGTCACGGCCGCCGAGCGGGTCTCCCTCTACGGGCTGACGCTCAGTGACGGGCGGCGCGTGCCGTACGAGCGCGTCGATCGGGCTCGCGCGCGCCGGCTGTTCGTGCGCCACGCGCTCGTGCGGGGCGAATGGGCGGCTCGACACGCGTTCCTGGACGACAACCGCCGCCTGAGCGGGGAGGTGCGCGCCCTCGAGGACCGCGCCCGCCGGCGCGACATCCTCGTGGACGAAGACACGCTGCTGCGCTTCTACGACGGCCGCGTCCCGGCGGAGGTCGCGTCCGGACCACAGTTCGATCGCTGGTGGAGCGAGGCGCGGCGGAGCGAACCCCGGCGGCTGCATTTCCCGCCCGAGCTGCTCGTGCGTCCCGGCGCCTCGGCGCCGAGCGAGCGCGAGCGCCCCGGCACCTGGGTCCAGGACGACCTCGAGCTCGCCCTCTCCTACCGCTTCGAGCCGGGCCACGAGGACGACGGCGTGACCGTCCACGTCCCGCTGGGACGCCTGAACGCGCTCTCCCCCGAGCCCTTCGAGTGGCTCGTGCCGGGACTGCGCGCCGAGCTGGTGACCGCCCTCCTCCGGGCCCTGCCCAAGGAGCTGCGCCGAACGCTCGTGCCGGTGCCCGAGCTCGTGGCGGAGCTCCTCGCGCAGCTGCCACCCGGGCGCGAACCGCTCCTGCCCGCGCTCGGCCGTGAGATCGAGCGGCTGCGCGGCGTGCGGATCCCGCCCGACGCGTGGGATCCCGACCGCCTGCCGGCGCACCTGCGTGTGACCTTCGCGGTGGAGGACGATCACGGTGCCGTGCTCGCGCGCGGTGCGGACCTGGCCGAGCTGCGCCGGGGACTCGCGCCGGCGCTGCGTGAGCGCCTCGCCGCGGCGGCGACGGACCTGCGCCGGCACGGCCTGCGCAGCTGGGACCTGGCCATCCTTCCGCGCCGGATCAGCCTCCCGGGCAGCGGCGGCTCGGTGCTCGGCTACCCTGCCCTCGTCGACGAGGGCGACGCGGTCGGGGTGGCGGTGCTCGACAGCCCGGACGGCCAGCGGGCGGCGATGCGGCTCGGGACGCGGCGCCTGCTCGCGCTGACCGTGCCCTCGCCCCGGCGCGCTCTCATCGACGGGCTCGACGGCGGCGCCCGACTCGCGCTGGCCGGCGCCCCACACGCGAACATCGACGCCGTGCTCGACGACGTCGTCGCGGCGGCGCTCGATGCGCTCGTCGAGGAGGCGGGCGGCCCGGCGTGGGACGCGCCGTCGTTCGCCCGGCTGCAGAACTTTGCGGCCGCCGGACTACCCGACGGCGCCGCGGGCGTGCTCGCGGCCCTGCTGCGGATCCTGCACGTCCGCGGTGAGCTGCAGCTCCAGATGCAGACGCTCGTGGCGCCCGCGCTGCAACCGGCGCGCCTCGACGTCGCCACCCAGCTCGGCGGCCTCGTGTTCGCCGGGTTCCTGACCGCGACCGGCGCCCGGCGCCTGGACGACGTCGAGCGCTACCTGCGCGCGGCGCAGCGGCGGCTGGCGCGGCTGCCCGCGGCGGTCGCGCACGACCGCGACCGCATGGAGTCGGTGCATGAGCTCGAGCGCCGCTACCGCCGGCTGCGCGACGCTTCAGGCTCCGCCGAGGCTCTGTCCGAGTCCGTGCGCGAGCTGCCGTGGCTGCTGCAGGAGCTACGAGTGCACTGCTTCGCCGAGGGCCTCGCCCGCGGTGCGCCGGTGTCCACCCGGCGCGTTCGGCGCGCGCTTGACGCGGCCGCCGCCGAGTGAGGACCCGTGCCCCCCGATCAGACGCCGTCCGAGCAGCAGCAGCGCCGGCAGCACGACGATCGCGGTCATGACCAGGAACCACGCCTGGCCGGCATCCGTGCCCTCCCCGAGGGAGTGCACGATCCCGAGTATCCAGGCCACGGCGGTGAAGCGGTGCAGCGTGCGCCAGCGCTGCGCCCCGATCCGCCCGCGGGCGTAGTAGGACAGTCCGAGCGCGATCATGCCCCACCCGGCGATGATGCCGATCGACGTCCATACCGTCTTGTAGGCGCCCACGAACGGAACCGTGACGTCGAGCAGCGAGGGGTGCAGGTACTGATCGCCGATCAGCGACAGCCCGTGCACGGCGATCGCGCCGATCGTCGAGAGGGAGAGCACCTCGTGCAGCACGCGCAGGTCGGGGCCGCGCAGGCGCCTGCCGGCGACGCGCGTACTCATCAGCAGGCCGACCGAGACCGAGACGCTCGCCACGATGAGGGCGACGATCCCGGCCGCGCGGCTCGTGATCCAGAACAGGTGGGTGCTGGGGTCGGTCGTCATCTCGCGTCTCCTCGGTCGCGGTGGGGCGCAGCGGCGTACGCTCGTGCGAGTCCTACGATCGACGAGATTGCTGAGCGGGACCTGGGAGCGTCCTGTGACTCGGCCGGGAGCGCGTCGGGTCGGGGTCGAGCGTGAGCAGGAACGGCCGATCGTCGCCGGGGCGCTCCACTGCGTCACGCGCGGCGAGCACGGGCTGAGCGCGCGCCAGTCAAGTGAACGCGGCCTGGAGCCGATAGGCCCGGATGCAACTTTCCGTCCTCGCACCCCGGCTCGCCGGCCTGATCCTCTGCGCGGGCGCCCTGGCGGCGGGCCCGGCCGCGGCCAGCGCCGGAAACCACCGGCGGCCGAGTCGGCCCGCTCCGACCGCCCGCCGCTGCGTCCCGCGGGGCAGGCGCGCCGTGGCCACGGGCGCCGTCGTGATGTGGCGTGTCTCGACGCGCGGTCGCGCGACCCTCTACACCTGCGTTCCCGCCAGCGGAGCGGTCCGCCGCGTCCCGCCCTCCGACTCGAGCGCCCAGGGCTTCCTGGCCGCCGGACCGTTCGTGGCGTTCGTCAACACCAACCCGAACGCCACCTCGTTCAGCGTGTTCGACGCGCTCAGCGGGCGCACCGCGGTGAACGCCGACCTCGGCTGCGGCAACCCGGCGCCCAGTTGCCAGCCGAGCCCGTCCGCCGGGTTCCAGCTCGCGCCCAGCGGCTGGGTGGCCTATTCGGATGGCGGGGCTCCCGGCAGCGTGACGGCGACCAACGGGCAGGACAACACGCTGGACATCGACGACGGTCCGAACCTGAGCGTCGCCGGTCAGCGCCCGGGGCCCCGGCCCGGGCGCTTCGGCCAGCCGGTGAACGTGGGCGCCGGTGCGACGCTGACCTGGTCGCCCAACCACGACGGCGTGCGCTATGCCGTGCCGCTCGGTCCGTCGCTGCAGGTGCTCGACCGGAACACGCTGCAACGCGGCAAGGTCTCGCCGCTCGCCCCCCTGCCCGCCCCGTGCAGCCTGTTCTCCGCCGCGGACGCTCAGGCGATGCTCGGCCCGGTCACCGCGGCCACGCCAACCGGCAGCTGCACGTACACGACAGCGGGCGCGCCGGCCGCGACCGTGGCCGTCGCCCTGTCCCCGAGCCTCAGCCCGGCCCAGGTCATGGCGGCCAAGCAGGCCGCGTACGACGGGGAGACCGCGGGCCCCGAGAACCCGCTCATCTCCCTCGGACCGCCGGACTACGGCCAGCACTACTGGACGGCAACCTGGATGACCAGGACGGCCGGCGTCGAGCAGTACGAGGAGGTCCAGTTCCTCGGCAACCTCGAGCTCACGATCGACGTGGCCACCAACGCCCAGACGCTCGGAGCGGCCAGGACCTGGCCCCCGGCCACGGCGGCCACGCACGCGTCCGACCTCGCCTTCGAGCGACTCCTCGGCGTGCCGGTCACGCTCCTCAGCGGGGGATAGAGCCCCGCAACCCGGCCGGGACCGCGCCTACGACATCACGGTGCGCGAGAGTAGATGCGCGCCGACCTTGCGCTTGACGCGCTGCAGCGCATTGTCGACGGTCTTCGTGTCGCAGGCCAGGCGCTCGCCGACGTGCTCGTAGGAGTAGCCGTCGAGGTAGAGCGCAAGCACCCGACTCTCGAGGTCCGACAGCGCGGTCGACAGGCAGCCGACGAGCGAGCGCAGCTCCTCGGAGGAGATCACCTGGTTCACGGGGTCGTGCACGGTCGGCCCCGGCAGCAGCTGGTCGAGCGTCGGCACGTCCTCACCGGCCGCGGCCGGGGTCGAGGAGAACGAGACGTACTGGTTCAGTGGGACGTGCTTGTTGCGCGTCGCCGTCTTCACGGCCGTGATGATCTGGCGCGTGATGCACAGCTCGGCGAAGTTGCGAAAGCTCGACTCGCGGTCGGTGCGATAGTCGCGGATCGCCTTGTACAGACCGACGAGGCCCTCCTGGATGAGATCGTCCGAATCGCCGCCGGCCAGGAAGTACGACGACGCCTTCAGGCGCACGAACCCGTAGTAGCGCCGGACGAGGCGATCGTACGCGGTCGGATCGCCCTGCTTGGCGAGAGCGATCAGGTATCCATCGTCAACCTTAACTTCAGATTGAGAGTTCTGGGAGATACGAGCCACGAGCAGTCCTTTCTCGGCATGCTCCGCATGCCGAAATGCTCAGTGGCGCACTCCTCCCCCGGCGCCAACCTATTGAATTTGAGGCTTAAGTCAACCTGAACTTCAGCCTTATGTTGCGAGCCTCGCACAGTTATGAACCGCTGTCAACCCCCGATCTGCGCTGCAAGATCTCGTACATCAGCACGGCGCCCGCCGCGCTGACGTTCAGCGACTCGATCCGCCCGTGCAGCGGCAGCGAGATGAGCTCGTCGCAGGCCGCGGCGACGCGGGGACGCAGCCCCTGGCCCTCGCCCCCGAGCACGAGCACGACGCCGCCGCGGTAGTCGGGCTCGTCGTAGGCGGCGCGCGCCTCGGCGCTCGCCCCGTAGCACCAGTGACCCGCGCGCTTGGCGTCGGCCAGGAAGTCGGCGACGTTGCGCACCCGCGCGACGCGCAGGTGCTCGACGGCGCCTGCGGAGGCCTTGCACACGGCCGCCGTCACCTCGGCCGAGCGACGCTCCGGAATCACCACGCCGGCCGCGCCCGCGCACTCCGCGGTACGGCACAGCGCTCCGAGGTTCTGCGGATCCTGGATCTGGTCGAGCGCGAGAACGAGCGGATCGGGCTCCGCGAGCACGTCGTAGACGTCGGCGTAGCGGTACTCGCCCACCTCGACGCAGATCCCCTGGTGTCCCCCCGACTCGGAGCGCGCCTCGATCTCCTCGGCGCTCGCCCCGCGGACCCGCATACCGGACAACCACGGCTCGCGGGCCGCCCGGGGCGTGGCCCACAGCTCCCCGGCGGTGTTCGCCCGCCGGCCGCGCAGCGCCTCGCGCACGGCGTTGCGGCCGTAGACGATCACAGCGGGACGAGCGAGAAGCCGTCCGCCTGGTCGCGCACGCTCCAGCCGAGCTCGGCGATCGCGTCCCGGAGGCGGTCCGCCTCGGCGTAGTCGCCCGCGGCGCGCGCCCGCACGCGGGCGGCGGCGAGCGCGACGACGTCAGCGGGCGCGTCCTGCGGTCCCTCGAGCAGGTCCTCCAGGCCGAGCAGACCGAGCATCTCGGCCAGATCGTCGGAACCGGTCCCGTCCGCGCGGATGTAGGCCTCCTTGACCCAATCGAACAACGCCGCGCGGGCCCGGGGCGTGTTGAAGTCGTCCGCCAGCGCGTCGAGGAACTGCTCGCGCAGCGGCGCGAGCTCGGCCGGCGACGGTCCGGGTGCGAGGTGCGGCGCGAGCTCGCGGATGCGGCGGACCTCGGCCGCGGCCTGCTCCATCGACCGGGGGCTGAAGGCGAGCGGCTGGCGGTAGTGGCCGGAGGCCAGGTACATCACGACGGCGTCGCGGCCGTACTCCGTGATGACCTCGTGCAGGAGCGCGATGTTGCCCACCGACTTGGCCATCTTCTCGCCCGTGAACTGGATCATCCCGTTGTGGACCCACAGCTGGGCCAGCTCGGCCCCGCGCGCGCAGCGCGTCTGCGCCGCCTCGTTCTCGTGGTGGGGGAAGACGAGGTCCGAGCCGCCGCCGTGGATGTCGAACCCGGTGCCGAGCAGACCCTCGGCCATCGCCGAGCACTCGATGTGCCAGCCGGGGCGCCCCGGCCCCCACGGGGAGTCCCAGGCCGTGTCCTCGCCCGGCTTCTGCGCCTTCCAGAGCGCGAAGTCGAGCGGATCCTCCTTGCGATCGGCGCCCTCGACGCCCTCGCCCTGGTCCATGTCGTCCACGCGGCGGTGCGACAGCGAGCCGTAGCGATCGTCGCTGCGCACGCGGAACAGCACGTCTCCGCCGGCTTCGTACGCGTGCCCGCGCTCGATGAGCGCCTCGATGTAGGCGATGATCTCCGCGATCGTCTCGGACGCGAGCGGCTCGTGCGCCGGACGCTCCAGGGCGAGCGCGTCGGTGTCCTCCCGGTAGCGGGCGGTCATCTCGGCGGCGAGCTCGGCGCTCGGAACACCGGCCTTCTCCGCGGCGGCGTAGATCTTGTCGTTCACGTCGGTGATGTTGATGACGAGCGTCGGGCGCAGCCCCTCGTGGGCCAGGAAGCGCGCGAGCAGGGTGAAGACGACGTACGGCCGCGCGTTGCCGATGTGGATGCGGCTGTAGACCGTCGGGCCGCAGGCGTAGATCGACACCTCGCCGGGGGTGCGCGGGCGCAATGGGCGGACCTCGCCGCTCGCGGTGTCGTGAAGGCGAATCTCGCGCATTTTGCGCAATGACCCTAGCGGCCCCCGCCCGGGAGGCCCCGAACGAGCCAAACGACCGCCGTCGCACGGGGTAGGGTGAGCGACTTGTCCGTGCCGGACCTCCTCCCCGAACGCCGCTCGGCGGCGGTGCTGGAAGCCTTCCGCTCGATGCCGGAGCGCTACCTGGGGGCCCCGCGCGGCTTCGATGCCACGTACCACTTCGTGCTCGGCGACCTCGGCCGCACCTGGGAGGTGCGCCTGACCGAGCAGGAGGCGCGGGTGCGCGAGGGCGTGTCCCGCCGGCCGGACGCGACGATCGGCACCGACGCGCAGACCTGGCTCGATCTCGTCGACGGGGAGACGAGCGGGATCGAGAGCTTCTTCGCCCGCCGCGTGTGGGCACGCGGCGATCTCGACGTCGCACTCGCCTACGAGGGGCTGTTCCGCCGACCGGACGGCACCCTGCCGAGCGTCGGCATCCACCGCGTCGGCCCGGCCAACCGCGAGCTCTCGGTGCTGACGCTGGGCACGGGCCCCGACGTGCTCCTGCTCCACGGCCTCGGCTCGAGCAAGGTCTCGTTCTTCGACACCGCCGCGGCGCTCAGCCGCGACTACCGCGTCCACGCGCTGGACCTCCCCGGGTTCGGATCGTCGGCCAAGCCGGCGGGCGGACGCTATGACGCCCGTTACTTCGCCGACGCGATCGTCGCCTACCTCGACGAGCAGGGCATCGGCTCGGCACACCTCGTCGGCAACTCGATGGGCGGCCGGGTGGCGCTCGAGGTCGCGCTGACCCGTCCGGAGCGGGTGCGCGCCGTCGCGTTGCTGTGCCCGGCCGTCGCCTTCGTGCGACGCCAGCTGCACCCGCTCGTGCGCCTGGCCCGGCCGGAGCTCGGAGCGCTGCCCCACCGCTTCCCCGGCCGGCTCGTCGAGCGCCAGTTCTGGCGCATGTTCGCCGACCGCGACGTCGTCGACCCGCATCTCGCGCAGATCGCCGTCGACGAGTTCCAGCGCATCTACCGCTCGCCCCGGGCGCGCCACGCGTTCCTCTCGGCGGCCCGCAACATCTACCTTGAGGCGCCGTTCGGGCGCCGCGGCTTCTATCCGCGCCTGGCGGGCCTGCAGGCGCCGGCGCTGTTCGTGTGGGGGTCGGAGGACCGGCTCATCTCGCCGGACTTCGCACGCCACGTCGCCGAATGGCTGCCCTCGGCCGAGCAGATCGTGCTCGACGGCTGCGGGCACGTGCCCCAGATCGAGCGCCCCACCCAGACGATCGGCCTGCTGCGCCGGCTGTTCAGCGGCACCGACGCGCTCGATGGCGGCGTCCGCGCCGCGCGGCGCTTCCGCCCCGCCGAGCGCACGGCCGAGCGCACGGCCTCGGCCGCCTGACCGGCTCCGCCGCGGCGAGACCGGCGGGACGCCGAGCCGATGTCGGGCCTGGTCGGCGGGGGTAGACTGCGTGGAGTCGATGAGCCCGCCGAGCGCCTCAGCGCACGCCTCCGTGAACGGCCATGCGGCCGACGCGTCGCACGGCAACGGCGGGCCGCCGGCGGAAGTGGTGGACGCGCCGTCTTCGCGCTCGCTCGGGCGGCTGGGACGAGCGCTCGCGGGCGCCGTGCAGAAGCGCATCCCGGCGGCCGATCTCGACGAGCGCGACCCCGATTTCATCCGCGACAACCTGCCCTGGCTGTGGCTCATGGCCAGCATCTACTTCCGAGGCGAGGTGCGCGGCCTCAGCCACATTCCGGAGGAGGGCCCCGTGCTGCTCGTCGGCAACCACTCCGGCGGCAACATGACCCCGGATACCGGGGTGTTCACGATCGCCTTCGCCGGGCACTTCGGCGTCGAGCGGCACTTCTACCAGTTGGCCCACAACCTCGTGGTCACCCATCCGTGGCTCGGCGTCCTCCGCAAGCTCGGGGCGATCGCCGCGTCGCCGGAGAACGCCCGGCGGGCGCTCGAGTCCGGGGCGGTGCTGCTCGTCTATCCCGGCGGCGACCATGAGGTCCATCGGCCCACGTGGGAGAGCGCGAAGATCGATTTCGACCGCCGCGAGGGCTTCCTGCGACTCGCGCTCGAGCTCGACGTGCCGCTCGTCCCCGTCGTCTCGATCGGCGGACAGGAAACGGCACTGTTTCTGACCCGTGGCGAGCATATCGCCCGAGCCCTCAGGCTCGACAAGATGTTTAGACTCAAGGTCCTGCCGATCTCGCTCGCCGTCCCCTGGGGCCTGAACGTGGGCGATTTCCTCGGCCACCTCCCGCTCCCGGCCAAGATCACGATGGAGGTGCTGTCGCCGATCAATCTGCGCGAGGAGTTCGGACCCGAGCCCGACCTCGACGAGGTCTACGAGCACGTGACGCGCTGCATGCAGGACACCCTCGACGCGCTGGCGGCCGAGCGCCAGCTCCCGATCCTCGGATAGGCGGGCGGGAATATGCGCATCGCCGAGCAGATCGACGTCTCGGCTCCGCCCGAGGCGGTCTGGGAGATGGTCTCCGATCCGGCGCGGATGCTCGAGTTCATGGTCGGCGTGACGCGCTGGGAGGTCGTCGGCGAGCAGGACCGCGGCCTCGGCGCCCGCTACCGGCTGCTGACGCTCGTCGGATCGGCCGAGGTCGGGGGCGTCGTCGAGGTGGTCGAGTACAGCGAGCGCCGCGACCTGGCCTGGACCTCGGTCACGGGCCTGGACATGCGCGGGCGCTGGCGCGTGCGCGAGCGTCCCTACGGCCGGACCCACGTCGAGCTGCGGATCTCCTACGGTGTGGCCGGTGCCGGTGTCGGCGGCTGGATCGCCGAACGGGTCGCCGCGCCGACCGTGCGCCGCCACCTCCGGCGCAGCCTGCTCCAGCTCAAGCGGATCGTCGAGCAGGACCAGCTCCGCCGCCTCGCCGCCGCGCGCCGGGCCCAGCGCCAGCCGGCCTGAGTGGCGGGGTAGCTGAGCTCAGCGCACCCGCAGGCTCGCCAGCGCGAGTGCGGCGACGCCCTCCTCGCGGCCGACGAAGCCCATCCCCTCCCCGGTCGTGGCCTTGACGTTGACGCGGCGCGCGGCGATCCCGAGCGTCTGGGCGAGCGCCGCGCGGATGTCGTCGCGGTGGGGGCGCAGGCGCGGCCGCTCCATCATGACGGTCGCGTCGACATTGACGATCTCCAGGCCGGCGGCGACGACCATCGCGACCGCGGTGGCGAGCAGCGACAGCGAGTCCGCGTCGCGGTACTGCTCGTCGTGGTCGGGAAAGTGCTCGCCGATGTCGCCCAGGCCGGCACCCCCGAGCAGGGCGTCGATCACGGCATGCGTGAGAACGTCGGCGTCCGAGTGCCCGTGCAGGCCCCGCTCGTGGGGGATCGTCACGCCGCCGAGCACGAGCGGGCGGCCTTCGGCGAAGCGGTGCGAGTCATAGCCGATGCCGCTCAGCATGACGGTCTCCTCGGGCGGCCACTCCCCGGGGCGCATGCTCATGTCGGCCCGATCGGCTGCGAGCTCCGTCGGCGTCCCTCGAACACGGACAGCTCGCCGACGCCGGCCGCCTCGAGCAACGCGAGCGCCTCGTCGTAGCGGTAGCCGATGTGCTCGGGCTCGTGCGCGTCGCTGGACAGGGCGACGGGGGCTCCGGCGTCGACGGCCATCTCGAGGAACCCGAGCGCCGGGTAGATCTCCTCGGCGCGCTTGCGCAGACCCGCGGTCGAGACCTCCACGGCGACGCCGGACTCCGCGATGCCCTCCATCGCCAGCTCGTAGAAGCGGCGCAGATCGCCCTCCGGGAGCGGACGCTCGCGGCCCCAGACCTTCACGAGGTCCGGGTGGGCGATGATGTCGTACAGGCCGCTGCGCGCGGCCTCGCCGAGCGTCTCGAAATAGCGCCGCCACACCGTATCGGCGCTGCGCACCGTGTCCCACACGCTGTACTCGTGCGTGTCGAGCGCGTAGTCGCCGAGGAAGTGCACCGACCCGACGACGTAGTCCCACGGGCGCCCGTCGAGCAGGTTGGCCATGCGGTCCTCGCGGCCCGGGATGAAGTCGGCCTCGATGCCGAGGCGCAGATCGGTCTCCTCGCGCACGAACGCACAGTACGCGTCGAGGTCGTCGACCGCGTACGTCTGCCACCAGGGATGCCGCCAGACGCTCAGCGCGTCGCGGAAGCGGTGGACGTGCTCGGAGACACCGAGCTCGGCGATCCCGCGCTCGGTGGCCGCCTCGCGGTAGCGCTCCGCGTTCGCGGCCGTGAAGGCTGACGCCGCCGTGGCCTCGGCGTCGTCGCGGCGCAGATGCACGTGGTAGTCGGTGAGCATCGGGGGAGCGATTCAAGCAGGCCCGACGCGCCGACCGCGCCTCACCCCCGCGTCACGCCCGGCTCACCCCCGCGTCACGCCCGGCTCACCCCCGCCGGCCGTCCGCTGGGCGATGAGCAGCTCGGCGAGGCGCAGGTCGAGGGCCGTCGTCACCTTGAGGTTCTCCGGTGGGGCGGGGACGATTCGCACGGTGCCACCGATGCGCTCCACGAGCGAGGCGTCGTCGGTGGCGCGCGAGAGCAGGTCCCGGTCCACGTCGAGCGCCCGCCGCAGCGCGTCGCGGGTGAACACCTGCGGCGTCTGGACCGACCACAGCCGTGACCGATCGAGCGTCGCCATGACGAGGTGGTCCTCCCCGGCCTGCTTGATCGTGTCGGTGACGGGCGCGGCCGCTATGGCGGCGTCGGCGCCGGGCAGGGCCGCGAGCACGTCGGCGGCCAGGCGCGCCGTGAGCAGCGGCCGCGCGGCGTCGTGCACGAGCACGGGGTCGAGCTCGCCGGAGGCCTCGAGCGCGCGTCGCACGGAGTCCGAGCGCACGCTGCCGCCGGGCACGCCCTCGGTGCCCTCGGGGGCCTGCTCGCCGGGCGGCAGCGCGACGATGATCCGCTCGATGTCCGCCACGGCCCGGAGCGCGTCAACGCTCCAGGCGACGAGCGGGCGTCCCGCGAGATGGACGAACGCCTTGGGACGTCGCATCCCCAGGCGCTCGCCGCTCCCGGCGGCGACGATCAGGGCGACGGCCACGATCGGTGGTCGCTACCGCGCACGCAGCATCCCCTCCCGAGGCTGCGTGCGCGGTAGACCCCTACTTGGCGACGGCCACCTTCGTGCTCGCCGACTCCGCGAGCAGATCGTCGAGGTAGCTCTCGGCCTCGTCCTCGTCCTTGTCGAGGGCGTACATGAGCTCGGAGGCGAGGATCTTCTTCGCGCGGGTGAACATCTGCTTCTCCCCGGTGGACAGCCCCTTCTCGCTCTCGCGCAGCGCGAGGTTGCGCACGACCTCGGCGAGCTCGTAGATGTCCCCGGTCTTGATCTTGTCCCGGTTGTGCTTGAAGCGCCGGTTCCAGTTCTTGGGCATCTCCGAGACCTCGTCCTGGAGCACGCCGAGCACCTTCTGGACCGTCTCCTCGTCGATCACGCGACGAAGGCCGGCGATCGCCGCGTTCTCTGTCGGCACCATCACGGTCATGTCGTTGTGAAGGATCTTGATCGTGAGGTACTCGCGCTTCTCGCCGAACATCTCCTTCTGTTCCTTCTTGAGGACCTTGCCTGCCCCGTGATGGGGATAGACCACGTGGTCGCCGAGCTCGAACTCGATGAATTCGATCTCGCGGACCGTCTCGAGGTCCTCGACCAGCTGTGCGTCGGATGTATCCGGAATGGTGTCCTCCTTTGTCGAGGCCGGCCCTGAGGCGGCCATGTCTCAAGTTTGCAGGTAGCGATCCACGAGGTTGATCTCCTGCAATCGGCGCAGGCCCTCGCGGATGTCCTTGGCGCGGATCTCGCCGACGCCCTCGACCGCTTCCAGGTCGGCGTCGTTGGCGGCGAGCAGCTCTTCCAGACCGCCGAACTCCTTGACGATCTGGGCGACGACGAGCCTCGGCAGTCGGGGGACCCGCCCGAGGATGCGGTAGCCGCGAGGCGACACCGGGTAGTCGATCGTGTTGATCTTCCGGTCGTAGCCGAGCAGTTCCGCGAGTCGCCCGAAGTCGAGCAGGTCCTGGTGCGCGAGGCGGCCGACCTGATCGAGCGCGGCGGCGAACGCCTCGTCGGAGTGCTCGGCGAGGTAATCGTGCACGAGCGCGGCCTTCTCGGCCGCCGTGCCGACCATCGTCTCCTCGAGCTGCATCTCGATGAGGCGCCCCTCGGTCCCGAGCTCGACGATATAGCGCTCGATCTCGACGGCCATGCGCGTCACGAGCTCGGAGCGCTGCAGGACGGTGAGCACGTCGTGAAGGGTGGCGCCGCCCTCGAACTCGAGCGCCGTCAGGCGCGTCGACACCTGATCGAGGCGGGTGCGGTACTTGTCGAGCGTGGCGAGCGCCTGGTTGGCCTTCGCCAGCACCACCGGGATGTCCGCGAGCATGTACTTGACGCCGTCGATGTACAGCGAGACGACCTGGCGGCGCTGCGAGATCGCGATCACGAGCGCGTCGGTCTGCTTGGACACGCGCTCCGCCGTGCGGTGGCGCGTCCCCGTCTCGCTCGACAGGATCGTCGGATCGGGCATGAGCTGGACGTTGGCCAGGGCGATCTTGGTGGCATTGACATTCAGAACGATCGCTCCGTCCATCTTCGCGACCTGGTAGACGAGCGCAGGGGTGTAGTCGACGTCGAGCTTGATCCCGCCGGAGTACAGGAACGACAGCTCCTCCGGGTCGCCGATGATGATGAGCCCCCCGGTCCGCGCGTCGAGGATGTTGTCGAGACCCTCGCGCAGCGCGGTGCCGGGCGCGATCATCTCCAGCGCCTTCACCAACCGGGGGCCCTGCCGTACTTCGCCGTCGAATTCTTCCCCGGTCCGCGGTGGCACGACAACCCATTCTAGCGCCATTTAGGGGTTGTTTATGGCTCCCCCGGAGCGGATCGGAGCGATCGGCGGCCCCTGAGCGCCGATTCGCCGACCCTCGCGGGGACCCCCGTGACCCATCGCGGGCGGGTCGGCGGCGGCCGCCGGCGAGGCCCTCCGGGCGTCCGGAGGGTGTGCCGCCGCGGCCCGCGAGCGACGTCTCGACCCGCCCCGCACGGCGCGCCCGGCGCGCCCATCGCCCGGGCGCGTGGGGCGATCTCGGCGCTCTGCGCCGTCGGGTGAGCCGTGCGGGGCGGCCCGCCGGGGGAAGTTTGTTCGATCTTCTTCCATGAGGAGAGAAGATCGACCAAACTTCGGTCTCCAGGGGCGGCTCCGGCGCCCGACCGCCCGCTGGCGCCCCGACCACCCGCGCCGCCCCGAACGCCCCGAACGCCCTCTCAGGCCGCGCGCGCGGCCCGACCGGGACGCCCGGCGGCGTCCCCGAGCGCAAACCCGAGCGCCTCGGCGAGCGTCGCGGCCTCACGGGCCCCCTCTCCGCTTCCCGGCGGGGCGATCACCGTCGTCAGGCCGTTGGTCGCCGCCTCGGCGAGGCGCCGCTGCGGATGGCCGACCCAGCGCAGCTCGCCGGTGAGCCCGAGCTCGCCGAAGCAGGCGATCGGCGCGCCCGAGAGCGAAACGCCACGGGTGGCGCTGGCGACCGCGAGCGCGACCGCGAGGTCCGCGCCCGGCTCGTCGACGCGCACGCCGCCGACGACGTTGACGAACACGTCGGCCGCGCCGACGCCGATGCGCGCGTGACGGGCGAGCACGGCAAGGATCATCGCGAGCCGGTTGCGGTCCAGCCCCGAGACGACCCGTCGCGGTTGATCGCCCGGGCCGGCGGCCGTGAGCTGGACCGGGGACACGAGCGCCTGGACCTCGACGAGCAGCGGCCGCGAGCCCTCCATCGCGGCGAGCAGCACGCTCCCCGGCGCGCGCGTGGCCTCGGCGACGAAGCGCGCGGAGGCGTCGAGCACCTCGACGAGCCCAGACTCGCGCATCTCGAACAGCCCGGCGTCGTTCGTGGAGCCGAAGCGGTTCTTGAGCGCCCGCAGGGCGCGGTAGGAGCGCTCGCGCTCGCCGTCGAACTGCAGCACGCAGTCGACGAGGTGCTCGAGCACCCGCGGTCCGGCAAGCGCCCCGTCCTTCGTCACGTGGCCGACGAGCACCACCGTGATCGCGCGCGCCTTGGCCAGGTTCATCAGGCGCGCGGCGACGTCGCGCACCTGACCGACCGACCCGGGCGCGCCCGACAGCTCGGCCGAGTGCAGGGTCTGCACCGAGTCGATCACGCAGACGTCCGGGCGCTCGGCCTCGAGCGTGGCGAGGACGACGTCGAGGTCGGTCTCGGCGAGCACCGGCACGTCGAGCGCTCCCTCCGGCAGGCGCTCGGCGCGCAGCCGGATCTGGGCGGCGGACTCCTCGGCACTGACGTACAGGGTGCGCGACCCGGTGCGCTGCAGATGCCCGAGCACCATGCCAGTGAGCGTCGACTTGCCGATCCCCGGCGCGCCCCCGAGCAGCACGAGCGAGCCGGGCACGAGCCCCCCGCCGAGGATCCGGTCGAGCTCTCCGATCCCGGTGCGCCGGCGCACCACGCGCTCGGCGCCGACCTGTGACAGCAGCGTCGGCTCGGCGGCGAGCGCGCCGCGCGAGGCACCCGCGGACCGGCCACCCGCGGCCCGCGCCGGCGCGCGCTCCTCGACGAGCGTGTTCCAGGCGCCGCACCCCGGGCACTGCCCGTGCCACTTCGCGCTCTCGAGCCCGCAGGCGCCGCAGACGTGGATCGTGGCCGGACGGGGCATGGCCTGCGAGGCTACGCCCCGCCTCCGACGGTCCGGCGGGCCGACAGCCGCCGGGCAGCCCTTCCGCGGCGGCGTTCGCTACCCTTTCGCGCCGATGTTCCGCTTCGCGCGCCGGCGCCCACGGTCACTCGCTCTCGGACTCGCGCTCGGCGCGGTCGTCCTCGCCGCGGCCGGCTGCGGCTCGTCGAGCTCCTCGGGCGGCAGCTCGATCACGGTGGGGGCCGAGCCGACCGGCACCCCCGCGGCTGCTGCGGCGGCGGCGGCCCCGAGCGCGACCACGTCGGCCACGACGCCGAGCACGCCGACGAGCGGCCCGCTCTCCAAGGAGCCGAAGGTCGTCCCGCCGTCCGGCCCGGCCCCGACGCACCTCGTCATCAAGGACCTCATCAAGGGGACCGGCGCCACCGTGACGCCGAGCTCGACCGTCACCGTCAACTACGTCGGCGTCCTCTACAAGGGCGGCAAGGTGTTCGACGCGTCGTGGAACCACGGCATGCCGATCAGCTTCCCGCTCTCCGGCGTCATCCCCGGATGGACGCAGGGGTTGCCCGGAATGAAGGTCGGGGGGCGGCGTCTGCTGATCATCCCCGCGAGCCTCGGCTACGGCGCCACCGGCTCTCCGCCGGCGATCCCGCCGAACGCGGCGCTCGTGTTCGTGATCGACCTGCTCGGCGTCCAGGGCTAGCCACCCGCCGCCGTTCGTCGCGCCCGCCGCAGCCGGTGCCTTCGTGTACCCGCAGCGAGTACGGAGAAGCGACCCACCGACCGATAACCAGTACATGCGACCGCCTCGCTCCCCGATCGCCGCCACGGGATTGTCGCCGCTTCGCTGGGCGGACATCGGCGCCCGCCGCGAGCAGGCCGGTCCCGCCTGGCCGTCGATGTGCCCGCTCTGTCGCGAGCCGTTCCCCGAGCGCGATGAGGACGTGCGCTGGCTGGCCGAGCACGGCCGATTGCTGACGCTCCCCGACGGCTGTGCGGCGCACCGCTACTGCGCGGTCGAGAACCCGCACCGCGACCCGGCGCGGATAATGGAGCACGAGTGCGACCCGGCGAGCGAGAGGGACACCCGGGTTCGGGGCGCGTAGGGATCGGATTCCCTCTGCGCCACGGTCGATCCGCGAAGGATCGCGTCAGGCGCTGCGCGGTACCCGACGGGGCCGGCGAACGACTCGCCCACTCGATCGCCCGCCGCCGCCTTCTGAAACGGCGATGCGCCGTTGGCGAACGCGATGAGCCGCCGTCGATGCGCCGTTCAAGCCGAGCGCGCGACCGCCGATGATGACGCGTGTGAGCGTATACGGACCGCGATCGGAGCGACGAGGTCGACGGGGACGCCGGCTTCGCGAGGGAGCCCCGGCATGACGCCGCTTGCCTCGATCGTGATCGTCACCTACGGCCAGCGCGCGGTGACCGAGCGCTGCCTGCGCTCGCTCGTCGACTGCCTCGGCGAGGGTCTCGCGTCCCAGTGGGAGCTGGTACTGGTCGACAACAACTCGCCCGACGACACGGCCGAGCTGCTGCGATCCTGGTCTGATCGTGCGGTCGTGAGGTTGCTCGACGAGAACCGCAACTTCGCCGGGGGCTGCAACCTCGGGGCCACGGCGGCAAGCGGCGAGGCGCTCGTGTTCCTCAACAACGACACCGAGGTCACGCCGGGCGCGCTCGAGACGGTCGTCGAGCAGGCGCTCGAGCCAGGGGTCTCGGCGGCCGGCTGCCGTCTGTTGTTCCCGAATGGCACCCTCCAGCACGGTGGCGTGGCGTTCCTCCACGGCACGGCGCTCGGGGGGGCCGCGATGCCCCAGCACGTGTTCCACGCTCACGATGGCGAGATTCCGGCCGCACGCGTCTCCTACGAGCTCGACTGTGTCACGGCGGCGTGCATGGCCGTGCGCGCGAGCACCTTCCGCGACGTCGGCGGTTTCAACGAGGGCTACCGCAACGGCCTCGAGGACGTCGACCTGTGCCTCAAGATCCGCATGACCGGCGAGCGCATCGTCTACCGCGGTGACGCGACCGTCATCCATCACGAGGGAGCCTCGCGGGGCCGTGGCGCGCAGTTGTACGCCACGCCCGAGCGAATCGCCGCGATGGCGCACAACGACCAGCTGTTCGTCAGCACCTGGGCGGCCCAGCTCGAGCAGGACGACGCGCTGGCCGCGAGCGTGTGGGACGCGGAGCTGCACGACCAGCCCCCCCGGCGCCATCCGATTGGCGGCGACGTCCTCGTCCTGGGCCAGCCCCGCGGCATCGGCTCCGCCGCCGACGAGGCGCGCGCAATCATCCGGGCGTTCGCGGCGTCCGGGCTCATCCCCGTCGCGGCCGAAGCTCCGGGCGCGAACGTCTTGGCCCGCTTGAGCCCGGACGATCCCGCTGTGCAGGCATCGCGACGAATGCCGCTGGCCGGCGCTCCCTGGGTCGTGGTGCCGACCGGCGCCACGGACGCCCACGGGGTGGGGCCGGGCACGATCCTGCGGCTCGCGCAGGCGCGTACGGCGGCGCCGCTCGCCAACACGCCCCGCATCTGGGCGGCCAGCGCCGCCGTCGCATCGGCACTCGTGCGGGACGGCGTGCCGTCCGCACGTGTCGAGGTCGTACCGTCCCCGGTGACCCCGGCCGACCCGGGGCCCGGCGGCGGCGGCGTACTGGCCATCCTTCCCGCTCACGATCCGGCGCGAGCTCGCGCCACGCTGGACGCGCTGCGGGGACTGCCGGCGCACACCGCGATCCACCTCGTCCCGACCGCAGTGGCACGGGGGCTACAGCAGGACGTCGCCGACGCACTCCCGGGCGCGGTGCTCGGCCCCCCGTGCTCCGACGAGACCCGCTTCGCCGAACTCGCCGCCCAGGCCGACGTCGTGCTCGCCGACGACCTCGACGACCGCTTCGAGCGGCGCGCACTCGTCGCGGCGAGCGTCGGGAGCGCCGTGATCACCACCGACCCCGACGGGCCCGCGGCGGCCGTGCTCGGAAGCGACGTCGCGTACGAACGCTCCGATCTGACGCGGGCGCTGCAGCGCACGCTATCCGAGCCAGGGGACCGGGCCGAGCGCTCCGAGCGCGTGGCCCGGGCCTGCGCTCCGCAGGCGCTCGCCGAGCGCCTGCACCATGTGCCCGCCGGTGCGCGGTAGCGGCCGGCCCCGGCCGAGACCGGCGGCGACCGGTCGTCCCGGCGTGAGCCGCCGTCAAGAGCGACGCAGCTCGCGGGCAGGTACGCCGACGACCGTGACCCCGGGCGCCACGTCCCGTGCCACCACGGCGCCGGCACCGACGATGGCACCGGCGCCGACCACCAGTGACCGGTCGTAAGCGCCGTCGACGGTCACGGCGCCCGTCCCCAGGTACGAGTGATGCTCGAGCACGACCTTGCCCGAAATGTGCACCCCGGGGGCGAGTGTCGCGAACTCCTGCAGCTCCACCCCGTGCCCGATCGTGCAATGGAGGTTGATTTGCGCGTGGGCCCCGACCGTGATGTTCGTCGTCAACGTCGTGCCGCGACAGATCACGCAGCCGGCGCCGAACGACACGTAGTCGCGCTCGTAGTCGACGGTCGGATGCAGCAGCGGCGGGGCCACTCGCAGTCCGGCCTCTTGGGCGAGACCGATGAGGCGTTCACGCAGCCGGGGGTCCCCCACGGCGGCGAGGACCGCGGCGTCCGGATGTCGCCGGACCGCCTCGGTGAGCCGCCACACCGGCCGACCGTTGAGCGTGCGGTCGGGTTCGACGTCATCGATCAGTCCGCACAGACGGAAGCCCCGGCCCTTCCAGGTTGCCGACTCCGCCCAGGCGGCGATTTCGGAGGCGAAGCCGCTGGCTCCGAAGATGACTAGCTCCAGCGGGTCCGAGGCGTCAGGCACGGCGTCGCATCGTATCCGGCAACCACACGGATCGCATCGTGCTCTCAAGAAGCGAGCGGCGGCGCCGAATATCAGGACGTGCCCTCGAGCCACGGTGCCACCGAGCCAGGTTCGCGCGCGGGCGTGCCCGCGTCTGCAGGCGAGCCGCCCGATCTGGCCTTCGCCACGACGGAGACGATCCGTTACCAGCGTCCGGAGCTTCCCCCGCTGTCCGAGATCGCACGCTACTACGCCCTCTCCGAGGAGGCGCGCTTCTACTCCAACGGTGGCCCTTGTCACGCGCAGCTCACGGCCCGCCTGGCCCGCTACGTCGGCGGCGATGTCAGCTGCCTGCCCGTGTCGAACTGCACGATCGGGCTGATCATTGCGCTCCGCGAGATCTTCGGTGAGCCCACGCTCGGACGTGCGTTGATCGCGACACCATCGTTCACCTTCGCCGCGACCGCGTGCGCCGTGCGCTGGGCCGGCTTCCAACCGCTGTTCGTCGATGTTGACGAGCGAGCCTGGCAGCTGGACCCCGAGGCGCTGGGCGAGGCCCTCGACGCACATCCGGGCGAGGTGGCCGGAGTGCTGGGATGCTCGACCTTCGGCTGCGCGCCTCCGGCAACAGCGCGCGCGGCGTGGCGGCACGCCTGTGAACGCCACGGGATTGCGCTCCTGATCGACTCGGCGGCGGGGTTCGGCGCCGTCGACGCGCGCGGGCAACGCCTCGGCGGCTTCGGCGACACCGAGGTGTTCTCGTTCCATGCCACGAAGCCCTTCGCGATCGGGGAAGGCGGGGCGATCGTGACCGGCGACCCCGCGCTGGCCGACCGGTTCGGCCAGCTCGCCAACTTCGGTCTTGATCCCGTACGGCGGGTGAGCATGGTCCCCGGCCTCAACGCGAAGATGGCCGAGCTCCAGGCCGCCACCGCACTGGCGATGCTCGACCGCTATGACGCGACGTTGGAGCGGCGGCGGGCGACGGCCCGCGCACTGCAGCAACGTCTCGCTCACCATCCGTTGACCTACCAGGCCGAGTCGGACGGCTCGACCTGGCAGGGATTTCAGGTCCTCGTGCCCGACCTCGACACCCGGGAGCGCGCGCTAGCGCTGTCGAGGAGCGTCGCGGTGGAGGCACGCTCGTACTTCGATCCCCCGTTGCACCGGCATCCCGCGTTTGCCGCGGCGCCGCGCCACGGCTCCCTGGCCGTCACCGAGCGGATCGCACAGCGCACGCTGTCGTTGCCGATGGCCAACACCCTCGGCGAGCGTCAGATCGAGCGGATCGCCGGGCTCCTCGACCGCGTGTTCGAGCAGCCGTCATGCTGAACTGGCTCACCCGCTACGCATTCGTCGCCGCGGAGCTGAGCTTCGACCAGGCCGGCGGTCTACGCGAGAGCGTGCTCGATGTCGGTTGCGGGCCGCACGGTCTGTCCATCGTCGCCCCCTCAGCCGGGTTTGCCGGCGTCGACGTCCTGTTTCCCGACGTCATCGCGCCATCGATGGTCGGGTTTCGCAGCGAGCCGGGCCCGCTGCCATTCGCCGACGGCGCGTTCGAGACCGTGGTCTGCCTGGACGTTCTCGAGCACGTCCCCCGGATCGACCGGGCGTCGTTCGTGGCCGAGTTGACCCGTGTCGCCGCCCGTCGCGTGCTGATCGCCTGTCCGTCCTCGGAGGGCAGGTGGATCGACGACCTGGTGCGCGGGATGTACGCCCAGCGTGGCCTCGCAGCGCCGGTCTGGCTCGACGAGCACGACGAGCACGGCGAGCCGACGCCCGACGAGATCGCCGAGTTCTGCTCCGCGCCGAGCGGCTTCCAGGCCCGTGAGCTGCAGATGACCAACGGGCTGCTGTCCACGCTGGCAGTCGTCGCCGACATGCTCCCGGAGCTCGCCGACCGGGCCGCCGCGGAGTTCCGCGATGAGCGCGAGGGCTGGCTGGAGCTGTTCGGAACCGCCCGCTTCGGCGACTGCTTTCGCAAGGGCTATGCCATCGAGCGCGTCGAGGCTCGCGAGGCCCTGGTGGAAAGCGGCGATCTGCCCGGCTCGGCGGTCGCCGCCGCGTGTTGCCCGGGCTGCGGCCGCTTCGAGCTGCGCCTCCAGGCGAACGAGATCCGGTGCGGCGGCTGCGCACGCGCGATCACCCGCGACACGAGCGGAGCGGTGGATCTGACGCGGACGCCAGAGGACCTCGCTCCGCGGCTCGGGGCCCAGCTCGATCCCGCCCCGAGCCCGGCCGAGCTTCCGGACTCCGCGGGCGTGTCGTCCGGCTCGAGGGTGCCGCCGCACCCGGTCGCCACACCGGCTCCGGTCCTCGACTCGACCCCGTGCGGACCGATCAAGCCCTCGGCGAGGGCGTCGGCGGAATCGACGCGCCTGAGACTGCTACTCACCCCGGACTGGGAACGCCCTGCCCAGTGGTTGCCGGCGCTGGCTCACTACATCGCCCGCGCTGACGCGGACGGATCCACCCTGATGTGCGTCGATGCCTCCCGGGCGGCGATTCCGGCCAGCGTCATCGCAGAGATGCTCGGGCTGGCCTGCGAGACGCTCGCGCCGGACCGAGCCTTCGCCGACGTGACCGTGCTCGACGGACCACCCGCCGAGACCGGAATCGTCGCCGTGCGGGGTTCCGCCGACGTGGATCGCGCGCTCGGGGCCGCCCCGCAGAGCACCCCGATACGGCCGGAGCAGGCCGCCGATCACGCAATACGGGTCAAGCGCTTGACCGACGCGATGCGGGCCTGCGTGGAGCGCTGGCGATACGCGAACGCCCCGGACCCCTGGATGCGGCGCGATCCGCTCGTGAGTGTCCGCATCCCTACCTGGAACGGCCATGGGGTCCTGGTCCAGCGGACCATCCCGTCCGTGCTCAACGGTTCCTACCGCAACCTCGAGGTCGTCGTGTGCAGCGATGGTCCCGACACCGAGGCACGAGCCGCCGTGGAAGGCATCGGGGACGACCGCGTGCGCTACGTCGAGTTGAACGAGCGCCCCGCGTATGCCCAGCACCGCTGGAGCTTCTGGCGGACGGCCGGAGTGCATGCCGCGAACCTGGCGCTCGATGAATGTCGGGGAGCGTTCATCGCACCGCTCGACCACGACGACGCGTTCACGTTCAATCACGTCCACCACCTTCTCGCCGCCGCTGCGGCCTCGCAGTCGGACATGGTCTACGGCCAGGCCCTGATGGAGACCGCCAACGGCTCGTGGCACACGGTCGGAGCCACACCCCTCCAGTGCGGGCACATCACCCATGGCTCGGTCCTGTATTCGCAACGGCTGGCGCATCAGCGCATGGATGCCGACTGCTGGCTGCTCGACGAGCCGGCGGACTGGAACATGTGGAGACGGTTCACCGAGCTCGACATCCCGGTCTCGTTTCTGCCCGAGGTCCTGCTGCTGCACCACCGCGAGCGCGCCGCCGTCGGCGCCGCGCACCAGGTGATCACCGAGGCCGAGATGACGCCGACGCCCGAGGACATCGTCGCCGACGTGCGCCACACCGGCCTGCAATGGATGCTCGACGTGCCGCTGCCGGTCCCGATCCCAGCCTGAGGCCGGTCCGGGCCGAGCCGGGTGGCGCAAGGACCGAAGGGCTTGCTACTCGGACGAAGAAGCGCCGTCGGCCGCCGGCGGCTCTACGACAGGCGCCTCGGAGCCCTCGGTGAGCTCCTCGGGCGTCCCCCCGTCAGCCCCGACCCCGACCGGCGTCTTCTGCTTCTTGGGCGCCACCACCGTGAGCTTGACCTCGCCGTCCTCGCCCTCCGGGGCGGGGTCGACGACGACGGTCGCGCCCGGCGTCAGCTCCTCGCGCAGCACGAAGTCCGCCAGGGGATCCTCGATGTAGCGCTGGATCGCCCGGCGCAGCGGACGGGCGCCCATGGCGGGATCCCAGCCCTTCTCGACGAGCAGGTCCTTGGCCGGATCGGACAGCTCGAGCTGCAGCTCGCGCTCGGCCATCGACTCGCGGATCCGCAGCAGCAGCAGCTCGACGATCTGCTTGATCTCGTCCTTCTGCAGCTTGTGGAACACGATCACGTCGTCGATCCGGTTGAGGAACTCGGGGCGGAACACCTTCTTGAGCTCGCCCATGATCCGGTTCTTCATGTCCTCGTAGGTGATACCGGTCTCGTCCTCGGACACCGCGAAACCGAGCGGCGTGTTGCGAGCGATCTCGGCGGCGCCGATGTTCGAGGTCATGATCACGATCGCGTGGCGGAAGTCCACCGTGCGTCCCTGGGCGTCGGTCAGACGGCCGTCCTCGAGGATCTGAAGCAGGATGTTGAACACGTCCGGGTGGGCCTTCTCGATCTCGTCGAGCAGGAGCACGCTGTAGGGCTTACGCCGCACGGCCTCGGTGAGCTGGCCGCCCTCGTCATAGCCGATGTAGCCCGGAGGCGAGCCGACGAGCCGGGAGACCGCGTGCTTCTCCATGTACTCGGACATGTCGATGCGGATCATTGCGTCGTCGTCGCCGAACAGGAACTCGGCCAGCGTCCGCGCGAGCTCGGTCTTCCCGACGCCCGAAGGGCCGAGGAAGATGAACGAGCCGGTGGGCCGCTTCGGATCCTTCAGGCCGGCCCGCGAGCGGCGGATCGCCTTCGAGATCACCTCGATCGCCGGGTGCTGGCCGATGACGCGCTTGTGCAGCTCGTCCTCCATCCGCATGAGCTTCTGCGTCTCGGCCTCGGTGAGCTTGAACACCGGGATGCCGGTCCACATCGAGACGATGTCGGCGATCTCCTCCTCGCCGATCGAGGGGCGCTCGCCGGACTCGCCGGACTCCCACTCCTCCTCGAGCTCGCGCTTGCGGTTGGTCAGCTTGCGCTCCTTGTCGCGCAGGGCCGCGGCCTTCTCGAACTCCTGCGCCTCGATCGCGGCCTCCTTCTGGCGGCGCGTCGTCTCGATCTCGTCCTCGAGCTCGCGGTTGGCGGGCGGCGAGGTCATCGACTTGATGCGCATCCGCGACGCGGCCTCGTCGATGAGGTCAATCGCCTTGTCCGGGAGGAAGCGGTCGGAGATGTAGCGGTCGGCGAGCTCGCCGGCGGCCTGCAGGGCCTCGTCGGTGATCTGCACCTTGTGGTGCTGCTCGTAGCGATCGCGCAGCCCGCGCAGGATCTCGACCGTCTGCTCGATCGTCGGCTCCTCGACGCGGATCTGCTGGAACCGACGCTCCAGGGCCGAGTCGCGCTCGAGGTACTTGCGGTACTCGTCGAGCGTCGTCGCGCCGATCGTCTGCAGCTCGCCGCGCGCCAGCGCCGGCTTGAGGATCGAGGCCGCGTCGATCGCGCCCTCGGCCGCACCGGCTCCGACGAGGTTGTGCAGCTCGTCGATGAACAGGATGATGTCGCCGCGCTGGGTGATCTCCTTCATCACCTTCTTCAGGCGCTCCTCGAACTCGCCGCGGTACTTCGAGCCCGCGACCAGGGCCGCCAGGTCGAGCGTGTAGATCTGCTTGTTCTTCAGCAGCTCGGGGACGTCGGCGTTCGTGATGCGCTGGGCCAGGCCCTCGACGACGGCCGTCTTGCCGACGCCCGGCTCGCCGATGAGCACGGGGTTGTTCTTCGTGCGCCGCGAGAGGATCTGCATGATCCGCTCGATCTCCGTCTCGCGTCCGACGACGGGGTCGAGCTTGCCCTCGGCGGCGAGCTTGGTCAGGTTGCGGCCGAACTGGTCGAGCAGCTTCGAGGACTTCTTGCCCTCGGCTCCGCCCGAGCCGGCACCCGCGCCGGCGCCCGCGCCGGTCTGTCCCTGGCGGCGCCCGCCGGGACCGGAGAGCATCCGGATGACCTCGTTACGGATCTTCTCCGAGTCGGCGTCGAAGTCGAGCAGGATGCGAGCCGCGACGCCCTCGTTCTCGCGGACGAGGCCGAGCAGGATGTGCTCGGTGCCGATGTAGTTGTGACCGAGGCTGAGCGCCTCGCGCAGCGCGAGCTCCAAGACCTTCTTCGCCCGGGGCGTGAAGGGGATCTGACCGGAGGTGACCTCCTCGCCCGACCCGACGATGCGGACCACCTGCGCGCGCACTCGCTCGACCGTGATATCGAGGCTCTCGAGCACCCTCGCCGCAAGCCCCTCCTCCTCACGCAGCAGACCGAGAAGGATGTGCTCAGTGCCGATGTAGTTGTGCTTGAGCGTCCGCGCTTCTTCCTGCGCGAGAACGACGACCTGCCTGGCTCGTTCTGTGAATCGCTCGAACATGTCCTGCTTCCTTCCTGCGAATACGGCGTCGAGGGCGACGCACGAAGCGCTACGTGTGTGCTGGTGGTCTGGTCTTAAGCCTTTGGTCGGTCGTGATAGTGGTCACTTGAATTGCACCGCCGAAGCGCTGTTGGTCGAGGATAGGTGGTTGGCGGGACAGTAGCGCTCCAGATACCTCTCTCTTCGTCAAAATGCGCGAAAAGGATGAGCGCCGCGTCCGTTTGGCACCCATGGACAAGTCTACCAACCGCCCCCCGCCCCTTTTCCCCTACATCTGGCTCCGCCCGGCCCTGCGGGGCGGCCCCCGAGAACCTCAGCGCAGCGCCGGGAAGAGCACGACCTCCCGGATGGAGCGGCTGCCGGTCAGGAGCATGACGAGGCGGTCGATGCCGACGCCGACGCCCCCCGTCGGCGGCATCCCCTGCTCGAGCGCGACCAGGAAGCTCTCGTCGAACGGCTGCGCCTCGTCGTCGCCCTCGCTGCGGTGGCGCTGCTGGGCCTCGAACCGCGCCCGCTGCTCGTCGGGGTCGTTCAGCTCGGTGAACGCGTTGGCGATCTCCATCCCGCCCGCGAACGCCTCGAACCGCTCGACGAGCCCGGGCTCGGAGCGGTGGTCCTTGGCGAACGGCGACAGCTCGACCGGGTAGTCGATGAGGAACACCGGGTCGGTCACGGCCGGCTCGACGTGCTTGGACAGCAGGTCGTCGACGAGCTGCGCCCATGTGCGCCCCTCGACCGACTCGAGCAGCCCGCGCTCGCGCACGATCGCCGCCAGCTCGGCCGCGTCGCGGTGCTCCAGCGGGTCGACGCCGGTCGCCTGCGCGATCGCCTCGTTGAGGCGCCGGCGCGGCCAGGGCGGCGCGAAGTGCAGCGGCCCGTCGTAGCCGGACGCCTGCGCGGCCCGGTGCACGACGGCCTCCACGCGGGCCATCTCGTCGTTGTAGTCGGCATAGGCCTCGTACCACTCGACCATCGTGAACTCGGGGTTGTGCTTGAAGGAGATCCCCTCGTTGCGAAAGTCCTTGCCCAGCTCGTAGACGCGCTCCAGGCCGCCGACGATCAGCCGCTTCAGGTACAGTTCGGTCGCGATCCGCAGGTAGAGGTCGCGGTCCAGCGCGTTGTGATGGGTGACGAACGGGCGCGCGAGCGCGCCACCGTACAGCGGCTGCAAGACCGGTGTCTCGGCCTCGACGAAGCCTTGTTCATCAAGGTATCCGCGCACCGCGGCGATCACGCGCGCCCGGGCCAGGAACAGCTCGCGAGCCTCCGGATTGGCGATCAGATCGAGTTCGCGGTGGCGAAAGCGGGTCTCGACGTCGTGCAGCCCGTGGAACTTGTCCGGCGGCGGGCGCAGCGACTTGGCCAGCAGCGTGAAGTCCTCGACGCGCAGCGTCAGCTCGCCGCGCTTGGAGCGGAAGGCGAGCCCGTCGACGCCGAGCAGGTCCCCGAGGTCGAGGTCGAGCAGACGCTCCATCCGCTCCGGGCCGAGCACGTCGCGCTTGGCCTGCAGCTGTATGCGCCCGCTGCGGTCCTCGAGATCGAGGAAGGCCATGCCGCCCTGTCCGCGCCGCGCTCGCAGCCGTCCGGCGACGCGGTAGCGATCGTCGCTGTCCTGGCCGGGGGCGAGGTCGGCGTGGGCCTGCAGGACCTCGGCGATCGGCACGACGCCGGGAAAGGAGTGCGGGAACGGCTCGATGCCTGCCGCGCGCAGCCGCTTCACCTTGCCGCGGCGGGCGGCGATCAGCTCGGGCAGGGCGCCGTCGCCGTCGTCGCCGAGCGGCTCGTCCGGGTCGTCGGTCATTGCGCGCGATCTTATGGCCGGGCGGATCGCCGGCGCGCCCCCGGTGGGCGGGGCGCTCAGACGCCGACGTCGATCTTGGTGATCTTCAGCTGCCGGGCCGGGCCGCGCGGGACCTGCACTGCGACCGTGTCGTTGCGCTTGTGCCCGAGCAGCGCGCGACCGACGGGCGACTCGTTGGAGAGCTTGTTCTCCTCCGGCTTGGCCTCGGCCGAGCCGACGATCGTGTACTTGACCGACTTGCCGGTCTTCTCGTCCTTGACGTGCACTACCGAACCGACCTGGACGACGTCGGTGGACACGTCCTTGGCATCGATGACGGTGGCCATCCGAAGCTTCTCCTGCAGCAACGCGATCCGCTGCTCGAGCATCGCCTGCTCGTTCTTGGCGTCGTCGTACTCGGAGTTCTCGGAGATGTCACCGAACTCGCGGGCCTCCTTGATGCGCTCCGCCACCTCGCGGCGCTTCGCGGTGGAGAGCAGCTCGAGCTCGTCCTGGAGCTTCTCGAGGCCTTCGTGGGTGAGGATGACGTCCTTCGGCATGTGACCCTCGCGTCCGGCTTGAGGTTTCGGGGGGCTGCGTGCAAAACCCGCCACGCGGGCGGGATTCGCGGCCCCCGGGGGCGTGAGCGAGCGCGCAGTATAGCGGGGTGCCGCGCGGCCCCCGGCGCGTTGCTGGACGCATGGGCCGGCGCTTGCAGGACGCGTCCGGCGAGCTCGCCGGGGGCCTCCGCGCGGGTGCGTTTGCGCCGGCCGGCGGGCGGGTATAGTCGTGGCGCCGCCGGCGGGCCTGCCCCCGGCGGCGCCACGTTCGGTGCCCTACGCGGTCTGCTCGTTCGCGATCTCGGCGGACCGCTCCTGGGGGCCGCCCTCGAAGCCGCCCTCGATCGGCAGGCTCGGGATGAGCGTCCCGTGAACGAAGCTGTCGCTCTCGTCCTTGCTGTCCCACACCGCGACGATCAGGAAGCCGCCCTCGGTCGGCCCGGCGGCGTGGTACGTCTGCCCGGCGGGCAGTCCGCCGTCCGGGTGCACGACCGGGAGCATCGCGCGGTACTGGTCCTCCGTGCCGCCGGGCCAGAAATGGGTCAGCAGGTACGCCATGGTCGGTCCCTCCTTGTGGATGATTCGGGTCAGCGACCCTACGCCTCGCGGAGCTAGCGCGTCGCGGCGGTGAGGCGATCGCCCGCCTCGAGGGCGCCCTCCCAGGGCTCGTACGCAAGCGCCGACAGCAGCTCGCGCGCCTGTGCGAGCGTCGGCACGCGCTGCAGCGCCTCCTGCGCGCGCTTGAGCCGGGCGCGCGGCAGGCCCATTCGCTCGAGGTACCACGGATAGAACTTGCGCAGGTAGCGCCCGGCGCGCTCGGCGCCGAGATGCTCGACGGCCCGGTCGCAGACCCAGTCGAGCTCGGTCAGCACCTCGGCCCGCGACGGAGGCTCGGTGCGCCCGGCGAGCAGCTCGGCGAACAGCCACGGGTTGCCCAGCGCGCCGCGCGCGAGCATCACCGCCGCCGCGCCCGTCCGCTCGTGCGCCGCCCGGACCGCCGGCGCGTCGCGCAGGCCGCCCGTGAGGATCACCGGGACGTCGAGCCGCTCGACGACCCGGGCCGCGAGCTCGTAGTCCGGCTGGCCCTTGTGATGCACCGCCGCCGAGCGGGGATGGAACGAGATCGCCGCGACGCCCGCGTCGGCCACGAGCCGCTCGGCGAGCACGGCGCCGTCGGTCTCACCCGGGCGCTGCCCGGAGCGCAACTTGACCGTCACGGGCAGGCCGCTGCCCTCCCCGGCCGCGCGCGCCACCGCGACCGCGAGCTGCGGTTCGCGCAGCAGCGCGGCGCCGGCGCCGGTCTTGCACACCTTCGGGACCGGGCAGCCCATGTTCAGGTCGATCACGTCCGCGCCCGCCTGCGCGACGCGCTCGGCCGCCGAGCGCATCACGTCCGGGTCCGAGCCGAACAGCTGCATCGACACGACGCCGCCGCGGCGCTCGTCGGGATGGATGCGCAGCAGCTCGCTGCAGGTCCGCTCGTTGCCGTGATGCACGCCGAAGCTCGACACCATCTCCGACACGACGAGCCCGGCACCGTGGCGGCGGGCCTGCAGGCGCACGAACCAGTTGCCGATCCCGGCCAGCGGGGCGAGCGCGACGCGGTTGGGAATGCGCAGGGGACCGAGGGTCCAGGGGTCGGTGAGTTGGGGCATGGGGAGCCATTGTGGCGCGATTGGGGCGCGCCGCGGCGCGGCCGGGCCGGTCGGGGGTGTCTTGGAGGCCTCTGTTCGGCCATCGCGTCGGCCGCAGCGGTCTCGGCGAGGAAGTTTGGTCGATCTTCTTCCACCAGGAGACAAGATCGACCAAACTTCGCCCGGCGGCGGCGCCGCGACCGGCGATGCGCCCCCGCGACCGGCGACGCGCCCCCGCCACCGGTCCGCCCGCGGCCGCCCGCCGGTCCCCGGGCGGGCGGGGTTCGGGGCCATCGCGTCGGCCGCAGCGCTCTCGGCGAAGGAAGTTTGGTCGATCTTCTTCCACCAGGAGACAAGATCCACCAAACTTCGCCCGCCGGGGGCCCGCGACCGGCGACCCGCCCCCGCGACCGGCGACCCGCCCCGCCCACCGGCGACCCGCCCCCGCCACCGGCACCGGCAAGCCGTCCCGCCCGGGCCTCAGACGTTCTTCTCGTGAATGAGCCGCAGCCCGGTCAGCGTCAGCAGGTCGTCGACCTCGTCGATCGTCTCGCAGAACGGCACGATGTCGCCCGACAGCCCGCCCGTGGCGATCGTGTGCGTGTGCGCGCCGAGCTCCTCGCGCAGCCGCCGGACGATCGAGTCGACCTGGCCGGCGGTGCCGTAGACGATCCCCGAGCGGATCGCATCGACCGTCGTCTTGCCGATGAGCGACCGCGGGGCGACGACCTCGATCCGCGGGAGCGCCGCCGCGCGCTCGGTGAGCGCTTCGAGCGAGATCTCGACGCCGGGCGAGATGATGCCGCCGAGGTACTCGCCGTCGCCGGAGATCGCGTCGTAGGTGATGGCGGTCCCGAAGTCGACGACGACGCACGGCCCGGCGACGCGCGCGTATGCGGCGACGGCGTTCACGAGGCGGTCGGGGCCGATCTCGCGCGGATTGTCATAGCGGATCGGCATCCCGGTGCGCACGCCCGGTCCGACCACGAGCATCTCGTGGCCGAGATAGCGCGTGGCCATCTCGGTCCACTCGTGCCCGAGCGTCGGGACCGTCGAGGAGACGATCGACGCGTCGATGTCGGTCATCCTCACGTCACGCAGCTCGAGCAGGTTGCGCAGCGCGGCGCCGAGCTCGTCCGCCGTGGAAACGCGCACGGTGGCGAAGCGCCAGTGCTCGTGGAGCGTCCCGTCGCGAAAGGTCCCAAAGTGGGTCTGCGTGTTCCCGACGTCGACGACGAGCAGCACGCGCGGCATTATGCTCGCAACCGATGCAGGCCACCCTGTACGTGATCCCGGGCTCGCATCCGTGCGCCGCCGTCGAGGTGGCCCTCGGGATCAAGCAGATCCCGTATACGCGCGTCGATCTCCCGCCGGTCGTGTCGATCGCCGTCGGCCAGCTCGTGTACGGAGCGCGGACCGTGCCCGGCCTCGTCATCGACGACGGTCCGGTCGGGCGCGAGCGGATCGCGGGCTCGCGGGCGATCATGCGCCAGCTCGACCGGCTCGTGCCCGATCCGGCCCTGCTCCCGGCCGAGGGGGAGCGACGGACCGAGCTGCTCGCCATCGAGCGGTGGGGCGATGACGTCCTGCAGTCGGCGGTCCGGCGGATCAGCGACGTCCTGATGATCCGGTGCCCGGCGGCGATGGAGAGCTACGCCCAGGGAGCGCACCTGCCGCTCCCGCTGCCGCTCATGCGCCCGACGGCGCCGATCGCGGCCCGGATCATGGCCCGCCTCGCCGGCGCCGACGACGAGAGCGCGCGCCTCGACGTCCGCGAGCTCCCGGAGCACCTCGAGCGCATCGACGCGTGGATCGAGGCGGGGCTGCTCGGCGGCGAGACGCCGAGCGCCGCCGATCTGCAGATCGGCTCCTCGCTGCGACTGCTCTGCAGCTTCGCCGACCTCCGCCCGCTCGTGATCGCGCATCGCTGCGACGATCTGCGTCGCTACTTCCCGCCGCTCGCCGGCGAGGTCCCGCTCGGAACGTTGCCGCCCGAGTGGCTGGCGGAGCCGGTCGGCGCCTGAGCGCCGAGCGCCTCCGTCGACCGCCGGACCGCCAGCGGCGGACCGGCCCAGCGCACGCCCTCGTCGGTCGGCAGCGCGGCGAGCGCGTCGGCGAGCCGGCGCCCGTCCGGGACGGCGAGCTCGAGGTCGAGCTCGAGCGCCGGGATGAGGACGAAGCGGCGCGTGAGCACCTGGTCGTGGGGCAGCGACAATCGCTCGTGCTCGAGCGTCTCGCCGCCGAGCAGCAGCACGTCGACGTCGATCGGGCGCGGGCCGTGACGGACGCCGCCGGGGACGCGGCCGAGCTCGCGCTCGACGGCCTTTGCCGCATCGAGCAGGCCGAGCGCGTCGAGCTCCGTCTCGACGCGCACGCACGCGTTGAGGAAGCGCGGCTGGTCGAGCACCTCGCCCACCGGGTCGGTGTCGTACACGGACGAGCTCGCGAGCACGCGCACGGCGTGCGCCGGCAGCGCGTCGACCGCGTGCTGCAGGTTCGCGCGCCGGTCGCCGACGTTGCTGCCGAGGCCGAGATAGCCCGTGCGGGCGCCCACCGCGGTCACGCTCGCTCGCGGAGGCGCGGACGGCCGCTCAGTCGGTGGCCTCGCGCCACACCTCGACGGAGACCTCTTCGACCGGGAGCGGGATCGGCGGCTCGGGCTTGGCCGCCTTCACCCACACCGCCTCGAGCTCGAAGTCGTCGAGCAGGCGGTCGGCGATCGCGCTGCAGAGGCGCTCGAGCGTGTGGTACGAGCGTTGCTGGGCGACGAGCGCGACGAGCTGGCAGACCTCGGCGTAGTCGACGGTGTCCTGCACCCGGTCGGTGACCGTCGCGTCGGACTCGCCGACGTCGAGGCGGAGATCGAGCACGAGACGCTGCCCGATCTCGCGCTCGGACGGCGTCACCCCGTGGTGGGTGTACAGGGACAGGCCGCTGATCTCGATCGTGACGACCGTCTCGGGCGCGCCGTCCTCGTCGGCCTCGTCGAAGCCGGAGTCGTCGGTCGGCTCGTCGCCGCTCACGTCGTCGGCGTCGTCGGCGTGCTCCTCGCGATCCATGGCCCGGTCAACGTAGCAGCCGCCACCGCCAGCGCATCGCGAACCGGCGCGACGTCGTGCACCCGGAACACGCTCGCGCCCCGCTCGAGCGCCATGACGCAGGTGGCGATCGTGCCCGGCAGGCGCTCTCCGGGCCCCGGCGGCGGCGCGTCGGGATCGCGCGCGGCGAGCCGGCCGAGGAACGTCTTGCGCGACGTGCCGACGACGAGCGGGCGCCCGAGCGTGAGCAGCTCGTCGAGGCGGGCGAGCAGCTCGAGGTTGTGCGCGACGGTCTTGCCGAAACCGATCCCCGGGTCGAGCAGGATGCGCTCCTCGGCGATCCCCTCGCCGATTGCGAACGCGACGCGCGCCTCGAGGAACGCGCGCACGTCGTCGACGACGTCGTCGTAGTGCGGGGCGTGCTGCATCGTGCGCGGCTCGCCGAGCATGTGCATCAGGCAGCAGCGCGCGCCGTGGCCGGCGACGACGCCGGCGAGCTCGGGGTCGCCCCGCAGCGCGGTCACGTCGTTGACGAGCCCCGCGCCGGCGGCGAGCGCGGCCTCGGCGACGAGCGCCTTGGACGTGTCGATCGAGATCTCGGCCGGGATCCGCGCGGCGGCGAGGCCCCCGATCACGCCGATCACGCGCTCGCGCTCGTCCTCGGCCGTCACCGGCGTCGCGCCGGGGCGCGTCGATTCGCCGCCCACGTCGACGATGGCGGCCCCCTCCCGGGCGAGCGCCAGGCCGTGGGCGATCGCCGCGCCCGGATCGAGGAACCGGCCGCCGTCCGAGAACGAATCCGGGGTCGTGTTGACGATCCCCATCAGTGCGTACGCGGCCGCGCCGGTCATCTGACCGTCATCATCGCGCACGTCGCGCGCGATCGAGCCGAGCCCCCGAGGCTCGCCGGGATCCGCGGCGGGCCGGTCTACGCCGGGTGCACCGCGAACAGGCTGCCGTCCTGGATGTGAGCGATCAGCTGCTTGGACTCCTCGCGCACGACGGTGCCGTCCTCGAGCTCGAGCAGCGGCAGCATCTTCTGGCCGCTGAGCGCCACGACCTCGGTTCGCCGGCCCCGCGGGAACCCCGGGTGCTTGACCACCTCGTACTCGACTCCGGCCTCGTCCAGCGCCTTCTGCACCTGCCAGCACGGGTGCGGCCCCTTCACGAACGTCGCTCCACAGCGGTGCAGCCTGACGGCCATGATCTTCCCCTCTCGGTGTCGGTCGCGGGCGGTCGATGCGCCCACACGACAGCGTACGCCTCGCGCGGATCGGGCTCGACGGCGGCCACACCGCCGCGGGCGTCAGGTCAGCTCGGGCAGGTCGCCGTCGGACCCGCGGAACTCCGCGGTGCCGCCGGCGAGGCCGGGACGCGGCAGCGGCCGCGGCGCCTCGCGACCGGCGCGCTCGGCCGGGCTCGGAGCGGCCGGGGGCAGCTCCGGCGTGACGGGCTCGTCCACGCCGAACACGTCGGCCTCGGTCTTGCCGTCGAGAAGAGCGATGAACTCCTCCTTCTCGATCGTCTCGCGCTTGACGAGGATCTCGGAGATCTTCGAGAGGTCTTGGCGATGCTCGGTGAGCAGGTCGGTCGCGCGCTTGTGGGCGGACTCGATGATGCGTCGCACCTCGTCGTCGATCTCGCGGGCGATCTCGTCCGAGTAGTCGGGCTCGGTCGAGAACTCGCGGCCGAGGAAGGGCTGACCGTGGTCGTGGCCGAACACACGCGGGCCGAGGCGGTCGCTCATACCGAAGCGCATCACCATCTGCTTCGCGGTCGCGGTGACCTTCTCGAGGTCGTTCGACGCGCCGGTCGTGATCTCGCCGAAGACGATCTCCTCCGCGGCGCGGCCTCCGAGCGTCATCGCCATCGTGTCGTTGAGCTCGGCCCGCGTCGTGAGGAAGCGATCCTCCTGGGGCATCGAGATCGTGTAGCCGAGGGCCTGCCCGCGCGAGATGACCGAGATCTTGTGGACCGGATCGGAGTGCTCGAGGAAGTGCCCGACGATCGCGTGGCCCATCTCGTGGTAGGCGGTGATGAGCCGCTCCTTCTCGCTCATCACGCGCGTCTTCTTCTCCGGGCCGGCGATCACGCGCATGATCCCCTCCTCCAGCTCATCCTGGCCGATCTCGCGCTTGCCCTGGCGGGCGGCGAGCAGGGCGGCCTCGTTGATGAGGTTGGAGAGGTCGGCGCCGGTGAAGCCGGGGGTCTGGCCGGCGAGCGCGTCGATGTCGATGATCTTCGCCAGCGGCTTGCCGCGCGTGTGGACCTCGAGGATCTTCGACCGGCCCTTGCGGTCGGGCCGGTCGACGGCGATCTGGCGGTCGAAGCGGCCGGGACGCAGGAGCGCGGGGTCGAGGATGTCGGGCCGGTTGGTGGCCGCGATCATGATGATGTTGTCCTTCGCCTCGAAGCCGTCCATCTCGACGAGCAGCTGGTTGAGCGTCTGCTCGCGCTCGTCGTGACCGCCGCCGAGTCCGGCCCCGCGGTGGCGCCCGACGGCGTCGATCTCGTCCATGAAGATGATGCAGGGCGAGTTCTGCTTGGCCTGCTCGAAGAGGTCACGCACGCGGGAGGCGCCGACCCCGACGAACATCTCGACGAAGTCCGATCCCGAGATCGAGAAGAACGGCACGCCGGCTTCGCCGGCCACCGCGCGGGCAAGGAGCGTCTTGCCGGTGCCCGGTGGGCCGTACAGCAGCACACCGGTCGGGATGCGCGCCCCGAGCGCCTGGAATTTCTTGGGGTTCTCGAGGAACTCCTTGATCTCGTGGAGTTCCTCAACGGCTTCGTCGACCCCGGCGACGTCACGGAACGTGATCTTGGGGGAGTCGGCCGAGAGGCGCTTGGCGCGCGACTTGCCGAAGGACATCACCTTCGAGCCACCGCCCTGGACCTGGTTCATGATGAAGATCCAGAACCCGATGAAGATGAGGAAGGGCAGCACGTAGGTGAGCAGCGACAGCAGCGTGCTCGTCTTGTCGGCCTCGACGTTCCACGTCACGTGGTCGGCGGTCAGCGTGTTCTGCAGCGTCGGGATCTGCTGGTCGACGTAACCGGTGGAGTACTTCGTGCCGTCGTTGAGCGTGACGTCGAGCTCGTTGCCCTTCGTCTTGATGTCGACGGACTTGACCTGATGGTTGGGCAGCTCGGTGCCGACGAGGGTCCCGTAGTTGTGCACCGGGCCGTTGTTGCCGGCCGGCGAGATGAGTCGCTGAGCGAAGAACGCCAGCACGACCACGATCAGAATCGGGAAGAAGGCACTCTTGAAGAAGCGGCTCATGGAAGGGCGACGCCTCCGGCGTCAGCGGCGAACGGGGCTACGACCAGGCGCCTAGCGTACCACGAGCGCTGAAGCGCCCCGGCGGGCCTCACACGCCTACGGCCGCCCGCTCAGCGCGGCGACGTACGGGAGGTTCCGGTAGCGCTCGGCGTGGTCGAGGCCGTAGCCGATGGCGAACTTGTTCGGGATCTCGAAGCCGACGTAGCGCGTTGGCAGGTCGACCTTGCGGCGGTCGGGCTTGGTCAGCAGCGCGCAGACCTCGAGCGAGTTGGGGTTGCGCGAGCCCAGGTTGCGCAACAGATATTGCAACGTCAGGCCCGAGTCGACGATGTCCTCGACGATGAGCACGTCGCGGCCCTCGATGGCCGCGTCGAGGTCCTTCAGGATGCGCACGACGCCCGACGAGTCGGTGGCCGAGCCGTAGGAGGCGACGGCCATGAAGTCCACCTCGACCGGGATCGTGATCCAGCGCATCAGATCCGAGAGGAAGAAGACCGCGCCCTTCAGGACGCCGACGAGCAGCAGCGGCTGGCCGGCGTAGTCGCGCGAGATGTCCTGGCCGAGCTCGCGCACGCGCCGCTGCAGCGCGTCGGCGCTCACGAGCTCTTCGCCGATGGCAGGGTCGCTCTGTTCAGACACGAGGGAGGGTGCAGGGTGGCGGCGAGGCGGCCCGCGCCAGGGAAGCGACGCGGCGCGGGAGGCGCGGAGTCTACCCCGACCTCGGCGCCTACCCGTTGCCGCCGTAGGCGCGCAGGCGCAACAGGCGGCGCGTCCCCGCCCCGACCCGGAAGCGCTCATCGGTGGCGATCCCTGGTACCCAGGCGATCCGCCCGCCCGCCTCGACGACCGGGATCGTGCCGCGCCGGGCCCGTGGGAGGCGGCGGTCGGTGAACAGGTCGGCGAGCGTCTTGGAGCCGCCGAGGCCGATCGGGGCCATGCGGTCGCCCCGCCGCCACGCTCGCACGAGCAGCGGACCGGCCGCGACGTCGGCGTCGAAGACGGCCGTGACCGCGTCGTCCCCGGACTCGCCGTCCTCCGCCGGGCCGAGCTCGCAGTGCAGCTCCCAGCGGCCGAAGCGCACGTGCCCGGGCACCGCGAGCGCCACCGGCGCCGGCACCGGCTCCTCGGCCTCGGCGGTCATGCGCAGCACGCCGTACTCGACGATCGCCCGCACGCCGTCTCCGAGATCGAGTGCCGCGCTCCCCCCGCGCCCGCCGAGGGCGAGCAGCTCGTCCAGCCGCCGTCCCGCGGCCGGCACAAGGCGTCCCGACGCGTCCTCGGCGAGACGCACCACCACGAGCCGGGCCAGACCGCGGGGCAGCTCGTCCAGGCCGGCGAGGGCGATCGTCCGCCGGCCGCCGAGCGCCTCCTCGACCAATGCGTCGAGCACGAGCGCCTCGTCGCGCAGCAACGCCGCCGTGCGCAGCACGTTGCGCTCGGCGCCCGGGTGCACCTCGCGCAGCGCGGCGAGGAGCCCATGGCGGACCCGGCCCCGCGCGAAGCGCCCGCCCTCGTTGCTCTCGTCATCCTCGTAGGCCAGGTCGCGCGCCCGGCAGTAGGCGCCGGTCTGCTCGCGGCTCACGCCGAGCAGCGGGCGACGCAGCAGGCCGTCGCGCGCGCTCATGCCGAGCAGCGCCCGCCGGCCCGGGCGAGGCGGCGAGGCGGTAGAGCACCGTCTCGACCTGGTCGGTGGACGTGTGCCCGGTGGCGACCACGCCACCGCACCCGAGCGCGAGCCGCGTGGCCGCGCCGTAGCGGGCATCGCGCGCCCAGGCCTGCAGGTTGCCGCCCCCCTCGGGGCGCGTGACCCGGTGGATGTGCAGCGGGACGCGCAGTCGCTCGCAGAGGGCGGCGACGAGCGATTCGGCCCCATCCGCCCCCGGGCGCAGGCCGTAGTTGACGTGCAACGCCCGAACGCGAGGGGCGCCGCGCAGCGCGACCGTCGCGTCGAGCAGGCAGATCGAGTCGCGCCCCCCGGACACCATCGCCACAACCGGCGCGCGCTCGTCGGCGAGCCCGGCGGCGCGGGCGGCATCGAGGACGGCGTCGATCGCGGCCGCGGCGCCGGTCCCGGACTCGCCCGCCCCGCTCATCGGGCCGCAGGCTGCGCGAGGTACAGCTCGGTTGGCTCGAAGAAGCCCTTCAACAGGACCTCGCCGATCCGCTCGAACTGGAGCGCGCCGTTGGCCGCGTCGACCACCGGGCGCGTGACGATCACCTCGCCGCCCGCGGCCCGGGCGACGACGCGAGCCGCCTGGTTGACCTCGCGACCGTAGTAGTCGCCGTCGCGGTAGAGCGTCTCGCCATAGTGCACGCCGATCCGGGGCTCGGGGACGTCGGGCGCGAGCGCCGAGGGGAAGTTGACCGCCCACTCGGTCAGCGCGGCCGCGTCCGCGCCGACGACCATCACCTCGTCGCCGAGCGACTTCACGATCCGCGCGTCATCGGGGAGCGTGTGCTCGACCGCCTCGATGAAGCGCTCGACGGTGCTCACCGCCTGCTCGTCACCGCGCTCCTCGGTCAGGCGGGTGTAGCCGGCGAGGTCGACGAACGCGATCGCGACGCGCAGCCGGCCGAGATCGAGCGTCTCGTCGGCGAGGTCGTTCTCCATGTGCCCGATGATGTCCTGCTCGACGAAGTGCGCGAGGAAGCGCGCGTGGACGTGGCTCATGAGCGGCAGCGCGAGCGGGAGCAGCTCGCGCGTGAGCGTCTCCATCTCCTCGGCCACCTCGAGGCCCGGCACGCCGTCGCGCATGAGCGGCTCGTGGACGTAGATGTGAAACAGCCGCACCTCGGCGTCGGCGATCTGGGCCATCGCCTGCCCGTACACGCGCGCCAGTTGCAGGAAGGCGACGAGCGGCAGGCCGGCGGCGAGCACCGACGCCGAGTGGCGCAGCATCTCGAGGTCGGCGTCGGAGATGCGCTCGACGTACGCCGACGGGAAGCCCATGGTCGTGTAGATGCGCTCGATGAGCGCCGGCTCGAGCCCGGTGGCCCGCGCCGCCTCCTCGATCGTGTGATGACCGTCCGCGGAGGGCAGGACATCCTCGACGTACCCGAACGCGAGTCGCCCACCGTCGCTCGCCGCGCGGATCTCGGCGAGCGAGTGGCCGCGGGCCCGCAGACGGGCGATGATTCGCGCGTGGGTCGCCGCCGCCGGCGTCCACGTGCCGTCGTACTGGGGAATGAGGCCCTCGCGGACCCAGCGACGGACCGTGCCGGGCGACACGCCGGCGCGCCGGGCGACGGTGTTCAGGTCGAGCTCGCTCACGGGCCGCCGTCGGCGAGGGCCGGGGTGTCGGTGCGCCCCACCGGGCCACGGCGCGGCCGGGCGGCCGTTCCGAACAGCATCGGCGGCGGGAAACGATGGTCCCCGCCGCCTGCGGGCGGATCGGCCCGCTGCGTCGACCTGCGGCGCTCGCCCTGTGACCGACGGCGCCTCGCGGGCGGCGAGCCGCCCACTCTCAGGTCGGTGTACATCCGGTTGACGGTATCTCTACTCCCCGCCCATGGCGGTGTCAACCGGGCGCCCGGCGACGGCGACACCGGAACCTACACCGCGAGATGCGGATATTCGGCGGTCACCATCGCACGGTACTGCGGGTACACCGGCTTCGTGATCGGGATGAGGGCGAGCGAGGCCTTGACGTCCCCCCCGGTCTTGATCCGCCGCCGAGCGATGGCCAGGGCGATGTTCTCCTTGCCCTGGAAGTACTTGTTCGCGGTCTCCGACGACATCGTCATGCGGACCTTCGGCTGCCAGTCCACGTCGTCGGTCCATTCCCAGTACAGGTTCACGCCCTCGTCGGGACGGCCCGCGCGCACGTTGAAGACGAGGTCGAGATCCTCGAACTCGAACCGCTGGGGGACGTCGGCGTCGCGCAGCGCCGGCCCCATCTCCTCGTCCTCGCTCATCAGGGTGAAGAGGCGATCGAAGACCTCGCGGAACTCCTTGGCCGAGTTGAACGTGGCTGCCATGTCTGTCTCCTCTGTCGATGCGACCGGCTCGGGCACCGAGCGGCGGGCCTCGTGTCGCGATGGCGACAGCTTTTCACGCGGGCTCCATTACAGTCACCTCACCGCCGGCCGGGGGCGGCCCGCCGCGCCAGACCGCTCCGTGATCGACTCCTGCCTGCACCTCCGTCCGACCGCGCCGCTCGCCGAGCGCGTGCTCCTGCCCGGCGACCCCGGCCGTGCGCTCGCGCTCGCGCAGGCGCTCCTCACCGAGCCGAAGATGTTCAACCACCATCGCGGCCTGTGGGGGTACACCGGCGGCGCGCCCGACGGCGCCCCGCTGACGATCCAGAGCACGGGGATGGGTGGCCCGAGCGCCGCGATCGTGATCGAGGAGCTCGCCGACCTCGGCGTCCGCGCCGCCGTGCGCGTCGGCACCTGCGGCGCGCTGCGACCACCGCTGCGCCTCGGCGACCTCGTGCTCGCGCGCGAGGCGATCGTCGCCGACGGCACGAGCCGGGCGCTCGGATTCAGCGGGCGGGTGCACGGCGACGGCGCGCTGGGCGACGCCCTCGGCGCCGCCCACGCGGACCCACCTCGGCCCGGGCACCCGCTGCACGCCGGAGCGGTCGTGAGCACCGACCTCTTCTACGAGCCCGACGCGGCGCGCAACCTCGCCTGGGCGAGCAACGGGGCGCTCGCCGTCGAGATGGAGTGCGCGGCACTGTTCGCCGTCGCGGAACGCCGCTCTATCGCCGCCGGCTGCCTGCTCGTCGTCAGCGACGTCCTGCACCCGGACGCTCCGCGCGAGCGCATCGGCGACGACGACCTGCTCGCCGCGGCCGAGACAATGGGTGCGATCGCGATCGCCGCGCTCTCGGGCGGCGGCCCCTCAGTCGGCGGCTGAGTGCGAGGCCGCCGTCGCCCGCGCCGGCTTGGAGCGCCGCGACGCGCCGGCGGTCTCCGGCGAAGCCTCGACCACGAGCCGCTCCTGGGCCTGCGGCACGGGCGCGCTGACGCCGGGCAGGCTCTCGCCGAGATCGCCGACCATCCGGGTCAGCAGCGAAAGCTGCTCGTCGAGGCCGGCGATGCGCCCCTCGAGCGCCTCGTCGGAGGCGAGCGCACCGAGGCGCCGCTCGAGGCGGTCGAGCGCATCCTCGATCCCCTCCAGGCGCTGGGACACCGAGCGCAGGCGACGCGTCAGGCGCTCGACGTCGGCGGCCGACGGGAGGTTCAGCGCGCCCATCGCCACCTCCTGCGCCTGGGCCGCCCGCTCGCGGGCGTCGAAGGCACGCGCGATCGCACCGTTCACGAGCGGGTTCTCGAGCAGATCCTGGGCGAGCTTTCCGAGGGCATCCTCGGTCTGGGAAGTGAGGCGCTCACGCAAGCCTCCCTTGGCGTCTTGATTGGCCATGCTCCTTCGCTTCCTGGTCGGGTGGGACGGCGGCGACCGGCAGAGCGTATCGCGCCCGGGCCATCGCGCGATCGACCACGCCACGGGCTACCGTGGCCCGGTGGTGGCACTGTTCTCCTTCGTTCAGGCGGAGTACCCGTGGGCGCTCGGCCCGGCCGACGCGCGCTACCTCCTTCGAGACAAGGAGGGCCACCCGCAGCATGTCGTCGTGCTCGCCACCCTCGGCGCGCCGCGGCGGCATCTGCTGGGCGGGCGACGCGCCACTCGCCCGGCGACGCCCGATCCGGCGCCGGTCGCGACGGCCCGCGCGACGATCATCGACGCGACCCCGGTGGACGGCGAGCCGGCGGCGCGCGCCTGGGTCCATCGCGCCGACGAGGAGACCGTGCACGCGGCCCTGGCGGTCCTCAACCGCGTCCTGTTCGCGCAGCGCATCGCGGCGGCCGATCCGGGCGTGCACGAGGTCACGGCCGCCCAGGCGCTCGTGCTGCGGGCCGGGTACGGCGACGGCGAAGCCGTCGCCGACGGGCGCTGGCTGCAGGCGCGAGAGCTGATGGCGGTCCGCCGGCGCGTCCGCCGCACCGCCGCGCTGCGCCCGCAGGAGCGCCTCGCGCTGCTGCTCGGCGGGCTGCACAACGCGCTCGCGGTGGAGGAGTTCGCCCTGCGGGCCCGCCTGGACCTCGACGAGGGCCGCCTGCAGCACGCCGCCTGGGAGTTGCGGGCCGCGTACGCGGTCGGGCTGCCCGAGCTCGAGGGCGAGGGCCGCGACGACCTCCGTGCGCGCCTCGCCGAGCTGGGCGACCTGCAGGAGGGCGTCGCACGCGCGACCGACGCGGGCGCGCCGGCGCCGGACCCCGACGTGCTCCGGCACGCGCTCGAGCGCCTGGAGGCCGCGCTGCGCGCGCGCACGGCGAGCGGCTTCGGTCCGCCCCGGGGCCGGCACGGGGCCGGCATCCGTAGCAACCCCCGATCGTCGGGCGACGATGGTGCGTAGCATCTCGGGCGTGATCGATCCGACGCACACCGCCGCGGGCACCTGGAGCGGCGGTCGCTTCATGCGCTTCGGCGAGGCGCTCGACGACGAGCGCCTGCAGGCGCTGCTCGCGCCCGGCGCGGACATCGCCACCGTACTGACCGCCGACGTCTACGGCACCGGCGACGCGGACATCCTCCTCGGCCGGGCGCTGGCGGGACGCGGCCGGGAGTCCTACTGCCTCGTCGGGGCGGTCGGCCACGACTTCTACGAGGGGGAGCGCGACGGGCCGAAGGGCTATCCCCGCTTCACCGATCCACGACTGCGCGGCCCCGACCGGTACCTCGACTACCTGCGGATGGCCACCGAGCGCAGCCTGGAGCGCTGCGGCAGCGACCACTTCGACCTCTTGCTCCTTCACAACCCCGACCGCATCGGCTACGGCGACCCGGCCGTGTGGGAGGCGATGACCCGCCTGCGCGAGGACGGCCTGACCCGCCTGGTCGGCGTCGCCCCGGGGCCGGCGAACGGCTTCACGCTCGACTTCATCGACTGCGTCGAGCGCTACGGCGACGTGATCGACTGGGCCATGCTGATCCTCAACCCGCTCGAGCCGTGGCCGGGCGAGCTGGTCCTCGGGGCCGCGGCGGCCAACGATGTCAAGGTCATCGCGCGCGTCGTCGACTACGGCGGTCTCTTCCACGACGACGTGCGCCCGGGTCACGTGTTCGTGCCCGGCGACCACCGCAGCTTCCGCCCCGCCGGCTGGGTGGAGGAGGGCTGCGCGCGCCTGGAGCGGATGCGCCCCACCGCCGAGCGCAACGGGCTGACGCTGCTGCAGCTCGCCTGCCAATGGGATCTCGCCCACCCGGCGGTGCACTGCGTCGCCCCGACACTCATCCAGGAATCGGGCCCCGAGGCGCGGCCGGTGGAGGACAAGCGCCGCGATCTCGCCGCGCTGCCGCAGGAGCTGCGCCTGAGCGACGAGGACGTCAGCGCCATCCGGGCGATCGGCGACAACGCGGGCTGCATGGCGCTGAAGGGCGCCAGCCCCGATCACACGGGCGACGAGCGCGCCGACGCGTGGTCCCTGCGCCCCGAGCTCGTCGAGATCGCCCGCCGGTGGGAGATCGACCCCGAGCAGGATCTCCGCCACACGCACGCCAGCGCGGCGCCCGCCTGACGAGGGGAGCGCGCCGGCTATTCGGCGAGGTCGAGCGCTGCGAGCAGAGCGGCGAGCTCTGCGACGACGTCGCCGTCGAGGCGCACCGAGGCGATCCCGTCGTGCGGCGTCGGCCCCCGCGTGATGATCGCGACGTCCCCGCCGGCCTCGCGCGTCAGCAGGGGCAGGCCGGCCACCGGGTAGACCTCGAGCGAGGTGCCGATGCACAGCAGCAGGTCGGCCGCGCCGCACAGTGCCTGCGCCCGCTCCATCGCCTCGTCGGGCAGGTACTCGCCGAACAGCACGACGTCGGGCTTCAGCGGCGCGCCGCAGTCGCAGCGCGGGACGCCGTCCGCGGCCGCGCGCAGGCGGGCGCGGACGACCTCGGCCGGCTGCCGGGCGCCGCAACGCAGGCACGCGGCGCGGGCGATGCTGCCGTGCACCTCGACGAGCTCGACGGTCCCCGCCTTGCGGTGAAGCATGTCGATGTTCTGGGTGATGACCCCGTCGAGCAGCCCGCCGCGCTCGAGCGCCACCAGCGCCCGGTGCGCGCCGTTGGGCTCTCGGTCCTCCAGCGACGCGAAGCGCTCGCCGTAGAAGCGCCAGAAGCGCTCGGGCTCGCGGCGGAACACGTCGATGTGCGCGACCTCCATCGGGTCGACGGTCTCCCAGATGCCGGTCCCGGGCGAGCGGAAGTCGGGGATGCCGGAGGGCACCGATATCCCCGCGCCGGTGAGCGCGACGACCGACCCGCCCGTGCGGATCAGGTCGGCCAGGCGCGCCGTCCCCACCGAGGGGAGCCGCGGCGTCGCCGGCGCGTCGCTCAACGTCCCCGCCAGACCGGCTTGCGCTTGGCCAGGAACGCGGAGATCCCCTCGCGGGCGTCCTCGGAGGCGAACGCCGCGGTGAACGCCCGCTTCTCGGCCTCGATGCCCTCGTCGAGGTCGGCGACCGCGGAGACCTCCTTGATCTGCTGCACCGCCAGCGGCGGCTGCCCGGCGAGCCTGCGCGCCCACGCGAGCGCCGTGTCGAACAGCTCGTGGTCCTCGACGACGCGGTTGACGAGCCCGAGCTCGCATGCCTCGTCGGCCGAGATCGGCTCACCGGTCAGGTTCATCTCGAGCGCCTTCGCGTCTCCAACGAGCCGCGGAAGCCGCTGCGTGCCACCGAACCCCGGCACGATGCCGAGGTTGACCTCCGGCTGCCCGAACGTGGCCGAGCGCGCCGCCAGGCGCACGTCGCAGGCCATCGCCAGCTCGCAGCCGCCGCCGAACGCGAGCGCGTTGACGGCCGCGATCGTCACGACCGACGAGCGCTCGAACGAGCGCAGGAGCGCGTGCATGCCATCGAGCAGGGCGCGCCCGGAGTTGGCGTCCATGCGGGTGAAGGCCTTGATGTCGGCGCCGGCGCAGAACAGCTGGGGGTTCGCCGAGGCGATCACGAGCGCGCGGATCTCGGGCGTGCCCTGGACGTGCTCCCACATCGCCTGCAGTTGCTCGACGACCTCGGGGGCGATCGAGTTGGCCGGCGGACGATCCAGCCAGGCGATCGCCACGCGGCCGCCCTCGGGCAGCGTCCGCGTCTCGAGCTTCACGGCGGCGTCGGCGGCGACGCCTTCGTCGGGCCGCGGATACGGGAAGAAGCCCTGGCCCGCCTTGCGGCCGAGGCGGCCCTGGGCGACGAGACGCCGCAGGATGAGCGGCGGCGCAAAGCGGTCGCCGTACTCGCCCGCGGCGCGCTCGAGCGCGGCGAGCGTCTCGTCGAGGCCGAGCTCGTCGGCGCGCGCGAACGGCGGCGGGACGAGGCCGGCGCCGGCCATCATGCCGAGGTCGATGTCCTTCGTCGTGGCGACGCCCTCCTCGAGCACGAGGCAGGCCTCGACGAGCGCCTTCAGCGCGAAGCGCTCGGCGATCGCCGCGACGTCCAGCTCGGTGTCAGCCGGCGTGCTCATAGAACCCCTTTCCGGTCTTCTGGCCGAGGCTCCCCGCGGCCACGAGGTCGCTCATGCCCTGGTGCACGTAGAAGCGATCGCCGTAGGAGTCGCGGAGGTGCTCGGCGACCTTGAGCACCGTGTCGAGCCCGAGCAGGTCCGTGAGGTAGAAGGGCCCCATCGGCGCGACCTTGGACTCGCCGACGGCGCGATCGATCGCCTCGACGGAGAGCCCCTGCTCCTCCTGCAGGCGCCAGATCTCCGAGACCGCGGAGTTGAGGATGCGATTGACGACGAACCCGGGCACCTCGCCGCACGTGATCGGCAGCTTGCGAATGGCCTGGGCGAAGTTCGCGGCGCACTGGACCGTGTCGTAGGACGTCTCGTCGCCCTCGATGACCTCGACGAGCCGCATGATCGACGCCGGGTAGAAGAAATGGAACCCGACGACCTGCTCGGGGCGGCTCGTCGCCTCCGCCATCTCGGTGATCGACAGCGACGAGGTGTTCGAGGCGAGGATCGCGTGTCCGGGCGTGACGGCGTCGAGCTCCCCCAGGACGGCGTGCTTGACCTCCATGCGCTCCGGCACGGCCTCGATCACCAGGTCGACGTCGCCGAAGCCGTCGTAGCTCGTCGCCGGCTCGATCCGGCCGAGCAGCGCCTCGAGCTGCGCGTCGGCCTGCTCGGCGGTCAGCTTCTCCTTGTGCACGAGGGCGGAGAGCTGGTCGGCGGTCACCTGGCGGGCCTTGTCGAGACCGGCCTGCACGAGCGCCTCGTCGATGTCCTTGAGCACGACGGGGATCTCGGCGGCCGCGATCACCTGCGCGATCTCGCCGCCCATCGTGCCGGCCCCGACGACGGCGGCTTTGAACACGAACATTGCGTCTCCTCGCTCGATCTCGATGGGCGTGCCGGCGCCCGCACCGCAGCGGAGCGGCGCGGCGGCGCGGCGAAATCTAGCGCAGCCGCCGAGGCACCCGGCGGTTCGCGTGCGCGGCGCGCGGGTAGTCTCCTGACCCGTGATCTCCATTCGACGCTCCCTCCCCCTCACCGTCGCCGCGGCGACGGTCGCCCTCTCGACGGCCCCCGCGGCCGTCGCCCGGGCCGCCTCCCCGACCGTATCCACCGGCGCCGCCATCGCCATCACGTTCTCCTCGGCCGACCTCACGGGCGCGATCAACCCGCGGGGGGTGGAGACGGTCGTCAGCTTCCAGTACGGCCCGACGCACGCGCTCGGGACATCGACGCCGGTGACCCCACTCGGCAACGGCCGCACCCCGGTTGACTACGGCGTCGCGGTCAGCGGCCTGACGCCGGCGACGAAGTACTACTTCCGCATCGTCGCGACCGGGAGCGGCACCGCCGAGGGCGTGATCAGGTCCTTCACCACGCCGGCGATCCCGCTCACCGTGACGCTGGCCACGACGCCCAATCCGGTCGTGTTCGGCGACCCGTTCGTCGTCGAGGGCACGCTCGCCGGCACCGGCAGCGCGAACCACGAGGTGGTCCTGCAGGCCAACCCGTTCCCGTACACCGGCGGCTTCTTCACGATCGGCAACGCGGAGGTGACGAGCCCGACCGGCAGCTTCCAGTTCCCGTTCCTCGGCCTCGAGCAGACGGCGCAGGTGCGCGTGACGACGCTCGACCCCAAACCCGTCGTCAGCCAGGTCGTGACCGAGGGGGTCGCCGTGCGCGTGACGCTGCAGATCTCGCCCACGCGTCACGCCGGAGTGGACCGCCTCTCGGGAACGGTGTCACCACCGGAGCCCGGCGCGCTCGTCGGCTACGAGCGGCTGAAGCCCCACAACCGCTTCGTGACCGTCTCCGGCGGGTTGCTCGGCGGCAGCGGCACGAGGTTCAGCAAGGTCCTGAAGGTGGTGCGCCGCGGCGTCTACCGCGTGTTGATCCAGACCAGCGGCGGCCCGCAGCTGTCGAACGTGAGCCCGTCGATCTCGCTGCGCTGACGTCCGCCGTACGCGCGCGCCGGGCGCGCGTACGGGGACGGACGGTTCAGACGGCCGCGGAGGCCGGCTCCTCGATGCGGCGCGGCAGCAGCGTCTCGCGAGCGATGACCAGGCGCTGGATCTGCGCGGTGCCCTCGTACAGCTGCATGATCTTGGCGTCGCGCATCAGCTTCTCGACCGGGTACTCCTTGATGAAGCCGTAGCCGCCGTAGACCTGCACGGCGTCGGTCGTGACCTCCATCGCGCTGTCGGCCGCGTAGCGCTTGGCGTGCGAGGAGACGAGCGTGTTGCGCTGGCCGTTGTCGAGCAGCGAGGCGGCCTTCCAGGTGAGCAGGCGCGAGGCCTCGACCTTCGTGGCCATGTCGGCGATCATGAACTGGATCGCCTGGTGCATCGCGATCGGCACGCCGAACTGCACGCGCTCCTTGGAGTAGTCGATCGCGAACTCCATCGCCGCGCGGGCGATGCCGGTGGCCATCGCCGCCACGCCCGGCCGCGTGCGGTCGAGGGTCATCATCGCGATCTTGAAGCCCTTGTTCTCCTCGCCGATCAGGTGGTCGAGGGGAATCTCGACGTCGTTGAAGCTGATCGTCGCGGTGTTCGAGGCCCGCTGGCCCATCTTGTCCTCGTGCTTGTCGACGACGACACCGGCGTCCCGGGGCACGATGAAGGCCGAGATGCCGCGATGCCCGGCGTCCTTGTCGGTCTTCGCGTACACGGTGTACCAGTTGGCGTACTCGCCGTTGGTGATGAAGCACTTCGAGCCGTTGATGACCCACTTGTCGCCCTTCTTGACCGCCGTGGTGCGCATGCCCGACACATCCGAGCCGGCATCGGGCTCGGTGAGGCAGAAGGAGGCGAGCAGCGGCGCCTCGGTCAGGCGGCCGATGTACTCCTTCTTGAGCTCCTCGCTCGCGGCAAGGAGGACCGGCGCGGTCGCGAGCCCGTTGCAGCCGACCGAGGTCTGGATGCCCGAGCAGCCCCATGACATCTCCTCCTCGATGAGGCAGCCCTCGAGGTAGCCAACCCCGGCGCCGCCGTACTCCTCGGGGAGGTGGGTGTTCATGAGGCCCACCTCCCAGGCCTTCTCGATGATGTCCTGCGGCCAGGTCGCGTCCCTGTCGTACTCCCAGGCCTTCGGGCGGATCTCCTTGGCCGCGAAGTCGTGAGCCAGCTCTTGAAGGTTCTTCTGCTCGTCAGTGAGCGTGAAATCGACCATTTTGGCGGTGTCTCCTGTTGGGCTTGCGCGCGGGGAACTGTCTGCCCGCGGAAGGTGGCTCGCGGTCGCCGCGCAGGAACAGATTGACTGGTCAGTCAACTCGTTCAACCAGCGTAGCGAAGCGCCCCCCGACCGGCAAGGGCCGGCCGTGCTCAGCGGGCCAGCAGCGCCCAGGCGACGACCGCCAGCCCGGCGATGATGGCGGCCCCGGTGAGCAGCACGAGCGGGGCCTGCTGCGCGAACATCGCCGGACGTCGCGGCGCGAACGTCCGGCGCCGGAGGCGGCGCCACATCCGCCACAATCTAGGACCATGCGCGGCGTGGCGGAGGCCCTCCCCTTCATCGTCGTCGGTGTCTTCGTGGTCATCGGGGCCATACAGCTGTTGACGCGCTCCGACGTCTACGGGCAGATCGGGCGCGGCGGGCTCTCGGTCGACGACGACGCGGGGCCGCGACGGGCCTCCGGCGCCGAGCGCGAGGACGAGATCCGCCAGATGCTCGCGGCCCGGAACGCGCGCCGCGCCCGCCAGGGCCGACCGGCGCTCGACGTCGAGTCCGAGCTGCGCCGCCTGACACTCGGCGGGGCGCCGGCGACCGGCGAGTCGCAGACCGGGGGCGAACGGCCCGACCACCCGCCGGACGTCGACCCCGAGCTCGAGCAGGAGGTGCGTGACCTCGTCATCGCCCGCAACGCGCGGCGCGGGCGTCGCGGGCAGTCGCCGCTCGACGTCGAGGCCGAGGTGCGGCGGCAGCTGCGCGAGCTCTGATCGGAGCCCGCGGACGGTGGCGAGCGACGCCGACGCCGTGCGGCCGTCGACAACGTCGGGTATAAAGGCGCGCATGGCCAATCAGCGGCGCTTCGAGCTCGACGAGCTGACCATCCGCCCGGGTACCTACTTCAACCCGCAGACCGAGGTGCTCATCGTCGTAGACGACTCGGCCGGCGTCGATCACGAGATCTTCGACGCCGGGGAATCCGAGGACGCCGAGTGGGTGCTCATCTCCGATGATTCCCCGATCGACGAGCATCGCCGGGACGAGCTGCTCGAGCGCTTCCAGGTCGCGCACGGCAGCGATCACGTCGCCGACGAGGTCGGCGACGAGGACGAGGAGGAGGAGGACGAGCTCGAGCCCGACGAGGAGGAGCTCGACTAGCCACCACGCGGCCGGGGACGGCCCGGTCGGCGCGGGCTCACGTCAGCCGCCGTTGAGCAGCGGAGCGCACCTCGCGCGGGCGGCCAGGTCCTGGCCCGCCTGCTCGTAGCAGCGCAGGTACGCCGGCGGGGCCGCGCCGGCCAGCCCGGGCGGGAGCGTGGCGCTCGACGGCGCGGCGGCGGTGCTCGTGGACGTCGTCGTCGTTGCAGGGGTCGTGCCCGGCCCGCTCGAGCCGGCCGGCGCGCCCTGGCCGCCGACGCCGAGTCGCTCCAGCTCGGTGATGAGCGTCGACAGCGGGAGCGCGTGGGCCGGCGCCGCGATCGTCACGGCCCGGTTGACGGCGCTGAAGGCGAGCGCGAACCGGACCTCGCCCCGGAGCAGCCCGCCGAGCGCCGGCCGGGCCGACGCGGGGGGATCGATGCTCGCGCGCAGCCGCAGCAGACGCAGGACGTGGTCGGCGGTTCCGACGTACACGTCGATCGAGGCATGATCGAGCGAGCGGGACAGCGCCGCCAGCTCGACGGGGGACAGGCCCGACGCGGACGCGCCCGAGCCGGCGAGCGCGAGCTCGCCGCCGGCGCCGGCGACGCGGTTGAGGTCGGCCAGGAAGCGGGGCGCATCCACGCCGGCGCTGATGTGCTCCGTCTGCACGCCGTCGAGGGTCACCCGGCCGACGACCCGCGGGTTCGACGGCCACGCGCCCGGGTCGATCCCGAGCGACGTGAGCGGCGTGCTGCCGGTGCCCGGGGAGCGCGCCGCCGACTGCGCGTACGTGCTCTGCAGCTGCGCGAACGCGCTCGGCGGCGCGACGAACGCCGTCCGGCCGATCCGCACGAAGAACTGCGTGCCCGTCGAGATCGCGTCCGTCGCCACGGTCCGCCCCTGCGCGGAGTTGGACAGCGTCAGCGCGAAGCGAGGCAGGCGGCCGGCGCCGGCGCTCGCGAAGGGGCCGTCGATGGTGAGCCCGAGGGGCGCCACGGGCCCGGCGGCGGTGACGCCCGACAGGCCGAACGAGAGCGACAGCCGTCCGCTGACGACGCGCTGGGCGGGATGGAAGGCGTCGTTGAGAAGCGAGCCGGCGTCGGGGCTCGAGCCGCCGCATGCGGTCAGTCCGATCCCCACCATGGCGAGCGCAACTAGCCGGGCGGCGATGTTTTTGCAAGGGCGTGCGTGCACGAAACTCCGCGGACGGGCCACGGTCCACTGGAGCCCATCCGACAGGCGGCGAGCGTACCATCGCCGTCATGCACCGCCTGCTCGCGCTCGCGCTGATCGGTGCGGCGCTCCTCGGCGCGGGCGTGGCATCGCTCGGCGACCCCGCCGCGGCCGCGCCGTCCGGACCGACGGTGTCGGCGGCGCTCGCCGCGCTCGAACGCGGCGGCGCGCTGGCGCCGCCCCTGCACCAGCAGTACCTCGCGGAGTACATCGCCGCCAAGCACCTGCTCGGCAAGCTCGGCGGCACCCGCCAGAGCGAGCTCGGCGCGGTGATCGCCAACCTCCAGGCGATGGCGGCCGCCGGCGAGCTCATCCCGTCGCGCCTGCCCGCCCTGTTCCTCACCCTGCAGCGCAACGTCCAGTGGTGGAACACCCGTCCGCTGCTGAGCGCCGACGCCCGGGTTAGCTTCCCGGGCAGCGGGCTCGTGTGGGAGTACTACCCGGGTCAGGGCATCGAGATCCAATGGCTGGCGACGTTCGGCGAGGCGAACGGCTACTGGCTGAGCGGGCAGACCGCCAAGCTGCGCGCGCTGCTCAACGAGGTGATCCCGCTCGCCACCGCGCGCGCCGGCGGCATCGCCTGGGAGTACCTGTTCCAGTTCGACGGCGGCCTCCCTCCGTGGACGAGCGGCCTGTCGCAGGGCACCGCCATCCAGGCGCTCGCGCGCGGCTGGTCGAGCCTGCACGTCGCGGCCTACAAGACCGCCGCCGCGGCCGCGCTCGGGATCTTCCAGACCCGGCCGCCGGCCGGCGTCCGCGTCGCGACCGCCGCCGGCGCGCACTACCTGGAGTACACCTACGCGCCGCACGAGCGGATCATCAACGGCTTCATACAGGCCCTCAACGGCCTGTACGACTACACGCACCTCACCGGCGACCCGCTCGGCGAGCAGCTGTTCGAGGCCGGCGACGCCGAGGCGCGCGTCGAGGTGCCGATGTACGACACGGGCGCGTGGTCGCTCTATGACCAGTCGACGGAGTCGGACCTCAGCTACCACGAGCTGCTCATCACCTTCCTGCAGAACCTGTGCACGCGCACGTCGCAGTCGGTCACGCCGATTGCGGGCGCCGGTGGCACGACCGGCCCCACCGGCCCGGGCGGGTCCGCCCCGGCGACCGGCAGCACGCCCGCGGGCGGGTCGACCGGGCCGTCGGGCTCGACCTCGGCCGGCAGCGGCGGCGCCGTCGCCGCGAGCACCCACGCGAGCCAGGTGCCGCCGCCGGGCGATCGCGACGCGATCTATTGCACGACGGCGGCCCGTTTCCAGACCGACCTGACGACCAAGCCGGCCCTCGTCTTCATGCCCACCCCCGGTCGCCTGCGGGCGGGGAACGCCGCCACGGTCGGATTCACCCTTTCCAAGATCTCGACGGTGACGCTCACCGTCACCGGCGGCGGGCAGGGCCCGTACGTGACGTCGGCCCTGCTCGTCCACGGGAGCCACACGTTCACCTGGCCCGGGTCCTCGCGGGCCGGTATCTACACGGTCACGCTCGGCGCCGTCGACCTCGCCGGCAACCGGGGGAGCATCAGCGCGCCGCTCACCGTCGTGGCGCCCGCACACCACTGACGGCCCGCGGGCACCGGCGCGGCCGGTCGACGCCTTGCCGGCGCGACCGTAGACTGACCGGCAATGGCGGGCCGGACGATTCTGTACACGGGCAAGGGCGGCGTCGGGAAGACATCGGTGGCCGCGGCGAGCGCCCTGCGCTGCGCGTCCCGCGGATTGCGCACGATCGTGATGTCGACCGACCCCGCGCACAGCCTCTCGGATGCCCTCGGCGCCGTGCTCGGCGGCGAGCCGACGGTGATCGGCGACAACCTCTGGGGCCAGCAGATCGCCGCCCAGGATGAGCTCGAGCGCAATTGGGCGGGCGTCCAGGACTGGCTCGGCGAGATGCTCGTGCAGCGCGGGGTCGACCGCATCTCCGCCGAGGAGCTGACCGTGCCGCCCGGCATGGACGAGCTGTTCAGCCTGCTCGCGCTCCGGCGCCACCACGAGAGCGACGACTTCGACGTCGTGATCGTCGATTGCGCGCCGACGGGCGAGACGCTGCGCCTGCTCTCGTTTCCCGACGTCGCGCGCTGGTGGATCGAGAAGGTGATCCCGCAGCAGAGCCAGATCCTCGCGGCCGCCCGTCCGTTCGCCCGGGCCGTGCTCGACGTGTCGCTCCCCGGGGACGACGTCCTCGACGACGTCCAGCGCCTCGTGGGCAACCTCGTCGCGATGAACGAGATCCTCGCCGATCGCTCGAGGGTGACGATCCGCCTCGTCATGAACCCCGACCGCATGGTCATCGACGAGGCCCGCCGCACGTTCACCTACCTCAACCTGTACGGCTATCTGACCGACGCGGTCATCGTCAACCGCGTGTTCCCGAGCGAGGTGGGCGCCTACTTCGACGGGTGGCGCGAGCGACAGCAGGAGCATCTCGCCGAGGTGCGGGCCGCCTTCTCGCCGGTGCCCGTCCTGTGCGCGCCGTACTTCGACCAGGAGGTGGTCGGCCACGCGATGCTCGAGCGTCTCGGCGAGTCGCTGTATGCCCAGGCCGCGCCCGAGGAGGTGCTCCATCACCGGCTCGCCCACGACCTGAGGGTGCAGCGGAACGGGGCGACGCTGCGGCTGTCGCTCCCGTTCGCGCAGAAGGGCGATATCTCGCTGAAGCAGATCGGCCCCGAGCTGATCATCAGGGTCGACGACCACAAGCGCACGATCATGCTGCCGCCGGCGCTGAGTCGGTATCGCCCCGACGAGGCCGAGTTCAAGGACGGCGAGCTGCGCATCCACTTCGTCGAGGCGCCGCAGGCGGCGACGGCGAGTGCGGGGAGCGCCCGTGCCTGACCGCTCGACGGAGGACCCGCTCGCCGCCCTGCGCGAGCACGTCCGCCACGCGCACGCCGCCGCCGAGCGCCTCGCCTTCGACGCCGTCGGAGCCGATCCGACGCGGGCGGCGGCCCGGCCCGGGGGTGGCGGCGGAGCGGGCGGTGCGGGAGCGACGGGCGGAGCGGGCGGGGCCGGCGGGCCGCGCGGCCCCGGAGCGGCCGGGGGCGCCGGGGACGGCGGCGGGGACTCGGCCGCCGGGCTCGGGCCCGGATCCGCGCCCGAGCCGGGCCCCCAGACCCCGCCCAGCGGGTGGGCGGCAGCCGAGCCGACCCGCGAGCTCGGCGGGGAGCTGCGCGCGCTCTTCGAGCTCGTGGAGTCGCTGAACGCCCTGCTCCCGGGGGAGCTGCGCGAGCAGCTGTACGAGGTCATCCGCCAGATCCTGCTGCTCACCCGCGCCGTCATCGACTGGCTCGTCGAGCGCATGCAGGGCCCGCCGCCCGAGCGCCCCTCCGAGGTCCAGGACATCCCGATTCGCTGAGGGTCGCATCGGCCCCGGGTGCCGCGCGTACAATCGGCGGGTGTCCGTCGCAGCGCCCCAAACCTGGATCCTTACCGGCTCCCCGGCCAACTACGCCGTCACGAGCGAGCTCGGTTTTCGCCTCATCGGGTGCAAGGAGCGCCGGCGCCGCCAGGCGCTCGACATGGAGGTTGCGGACCGGATCGTCCTCTACCTCACGCAGCGCATGTGCTTCGCCGCGAGCGTGCTCGTGACCGGCGAGATGTTCGAGGACCGCACGCCGGTGTGGCCCGGCAAGCCCGGCAAGGCCGATCCGTATCCGTGGCGCCTGCCGACCGAGCCCGAGCTCGTCCTGGGCGAGGACCAGTGGCTGCCGGCCGAGACGCTCGTCGACGATCTCGCTCACATCGGCAAGTGGCCCCGCGAGCACTGGAAGCTCGCGTTCCAGGGCCAGCTGCGAACGATCTCCGACGCCGACGCCGATCTCCTGCTCGGGCGGATGCGCGAGCAGGCGAGCGTCCCCGCATGACGATGGCCGGCGGCCGTCGTCCCCGTTGAGGGGCACGGGCACATGAGCACACGCTCCACCGAGACCGGCGGGCACCGTCCCCACGCGTCCGGGCCGCGCGGCGCGGCCACGCGGATCGCCTCCGCCTGGCGCGCGATGCACTCCGATCAACGCCTGGCGGCCGCGGCCGCGCTCGGCCTGTTCGTCACGATGCTCCTGCCCTGGTACACGAACACCGGGATCTTCGTGGTGAAGGGGACGTCCGTTCCGCGGACCGCCAACGGCTCCTTCTCGGCCTTCGGTGCCTTCTCGTTCGTCGAGGCGGCGGTGCTGCTGGTATGCGTGTTCGTGCTCGGTGTGTTGTTCGCGCGCGCCGAGGACCGGGCGTTCCATCTGCCCGGCGGCGACGGCACGGTGATCATGCTCGCGGGCGCGTGGGCCGCAATTCTCATCTTCTACCGGATGCTCGACAAGCCCGGGCTGCACAACAGCGGCGTGCTGTACACGGAGGGGATCACGTGGGGCATCTTCGTCGCCCTGTTCGTCGCGCTCGCGCTCAGCTACGCCGGCTGGCGCATGCGCGCCGCGGCGCGTCCGGAGCCGCCGCTCGTGCTCGACGAGAACGCGCGCCGGCGCGGGCCGCCAGCCCCGGAGCCGCGACCGCCCCGCGCGGCCGAGCCGCGACCGCCACGAGCCGCCGAGCCGCGGGACCCGGCGTCGCCGTACGCGGCGGACCGCGCGGACGCCGGCCCGGAGGCTGACGTCACCCGAACCCGCGAGCCCCGCGTCGATGAGCGTCCGCGCCATCCCGCGCCGCCGGCCGGTGACGACGCGACCCGCCGACCCACCCGCCGCGCCGTCACCCGTGAGGACGCGGCTCAGCTGTCCTTCGACGACCCGCCGGTCGGCGATCCGTTCGCCGACGACCCGCCCGTCGCGCGGCGCCCGCGCTGACGCGGCGCGTCAGGCGCCGCCCGGCGCCGCGACGCCCAGCGGAGCGTAGGAGCTGCTCGTCGGGTCGCTGGCGATCAGGAACAGCAGTGTCGTGACGAGGATGATCGCGATCCCGAGGATGACCAGGGCGGGCACCGCGAACAGGTGACCGAGGACGCCGACCGCGAACCCGGCGACGATCCCGAGGAGGTACGGCGTGCCGGCGGGATCCGCCGCGAGGACGACGGTCAGGTGGCCGAGCAACGAGCGGGTCCTATCATTGTCGCCCAGTATGCCCGCGTCGCCCGCCTCCGCCATCGACGTCGCCGAGGGCCTGCGGGAGGTCGGCTATCTGCCCGGCGACTCGACGGCCCTGGTCGCGTTCCTGGCCACCAAGCTCGGCAAGCCCGTGCTCGTCGAGGGCCCGGCCGGGGTCGGCAAGACCGAGCTTGCCAAGGCGCTCGCGGCGTATCTCGGGCGCGAGCTCGTGCGCCTGCAGTGCTACGAGGGCCTCGACGAGGCCAAGGCGCTGTACGAGTGGAACTACCGCAAGCAGCTGCTGCGCATCCAGGCCGAGGCCGACGGGACCGGCTGGGACCGCGTCCAGGACGACATCTTCGGCGAGGAGTTCCTGCTCCCTCGCCCGCTCATGACCGCCATCGCCTCCGAGACACCCGTCGTGCTCCTCATCGACGAGATCGACAAGACCGACCAGGAGTTCGAGGCGATGCTCCTCGAGGTGCTGTCGGACTTCCAGATCTCGATCCCCGAGCTCGGACGCGTGGGATCGCGCACGCACCCGGTCGTGCTGCTCACCTCGAACAACTCGCGCGAGCTGACCGAGGCGCTCAAGCGCCGCTGCCTCTACCTGTGGCTCGACTACCCCGCGCTCGAGCACGAGCTCGAGATCGTCCGGCTGCACGCGCCCGAGCTCCCCGAGGCCGTCGCCCGCCGGCTGGTCGAGATCATCGGGATGGTGCGCGAGCTCGACCTCAAGAAGCCCCCGTCGATCGCCGAGTCGATCGACTGGGCCCGCGCCCTGCTGCTGTTGGGGGTGGACGAGATCGACGCCGACGTCTTCACCGAGACGCTGTCGGTGATCGTCAAGCATCGAACCGACCTCGACATCGTCAGCGAGCGGGTCGGCCTGAAGCTTCCGCGCGCCGAGCCACTCGCCGCGAGCGAGAGCGATGTCCGCGCCCCAACCGCCTAGCGCCGTTGGCGCGCCCGGCCGCCGGCCGGGGTCGGCCCTGCCCGGCGGCTTCGCCGGACAGCTGCTCGCCTTCGGAGAGGAGCTGCGCGCCGAGGGCGTGGCCGTGGGCACGTCGGCCCTGCTCGACGCGTTCGCCGCCCTCGAGGCGATCGAGTGGACCTCCCAGCGCGACTTCCGCGAGGCGCTCGCGGCGACGCTCGCCAAGAGCCAGGAGGACCGCCGCGTCTTCGAGCTCGTCTTCGACCGCTTCTTCTTCCGCGCCGTCGAGGCGGCGGCGATGCGCGAGGACGTCCGCGAGCAGGGCGGCGGCGCCACCGCCGACGCCGCCGATCTCGACATCGAGGAGCTGCGCCGCCAGATCGCCGAGGCCGTCAGGGCCGGCGACGAGAGCCGGATGCGCGATCTCGCCCGCCTGGCGATCGCCGCCTTCGGCCAGCGGGGGCAGGGATCGGGCGTCGTCGGCGTCGACGTGCAGCGGATCCGCCGCTCGCTCGAGCTGCGGGCCGAGCCCCAGACCGAGCTGCCGCCGGGCGATCCGCGCCGCGGGGGACTGCCGCGCGACGGCCTGCGCCGGTTCGAGGCGCTGTTGCGACGCGAGCTGGAACGCGCGCAGATCGAACGCACCCGCACGCTGCCGCCTTCGCGCCCTCTCAACGAGCTCGACCGCGCCCTGCCGTCGGGCCCGCTGCAGGATCTCGCCGCGGTCCATCGCGTCGTCGCGCAGCTGCGCCGCCGGCTCGCCACGCAGGGGCTGCAGGCCCGTGGGCATCGGCGCCACGCGCATGTCGACGTCCGCCGCACGATGCGCGCCTCGCTGCAGACCGGCGGGGTTCCGGTCGTCCTGAAGTACCGTCCGCGCCGCCCCCGCCGCCCCGAGATCTACGTGTTGTGCGACGTCTCGACGAGCGTCACGTCAGCCTCGGTCTTCTTTCTGTCGGTCCTCCACGCCCTCCACGACTCGTTTCGCAAGATGCGCTCGTTCGTGTTCATCGAGCGCATCAGCGAGGTGACCGACATCTTCGCGACCGAGCGCAACTTCCGGACGGTGTCCGAGCGCATCGGCAAGGACGCCGGGGTGGCCGACATCTCGGGCTACACCGACTACGGGCGCGTGTGGTCGGAGTTCCGCACCCTCGTCGAGGACGACCTGCATCCGCGGGCGACCGTGATCGTGCTCGGAGACGCGCGCACGAACGGGCGCGATCCTCGGGCCGATACGTTCGCGTCGATCGCGGCGAAGGCCGGGCGCACGTTCTGGCTGAACCCCGAGCCCCGCCTGTACTGGAACTACGGGGACTCGGTGATCTCCGCCTACGAGCAGCATTGCGTCGCGTTCGAGTGCTGGACGACGCGCCAGCTCGAGGACTTCGTCCGCGCGCTCACGCAGCCGGGTCTCGCCCTGCCGGCGGCGCGCTGAGGCGCGTCAGGCGGCGCCCATCCGGCGGCGCCGCCTGCGCGTCACGATCGCCCGCCAGTGGACCCGCCGCACCCGCGGGGCGGCGGGCGCCCGCCCGGGCACCCGCGGGCCGACCGACGTGGGACGCGCCGCGTTCGCGCGCTCCTGGAGCTCCCGCGCCCGGGCGAGCGCGAGTTGCAGGTGCAGGTAGGAGGAGTCCATTTGCCGCATCTCCTTCGCCGCAGTTCGTAACTGACAAACCAATGGTACCGGTTACTAACCGTCCTTCCACTCTGATTGGTTATGGGCGCGATACGCTTTCCTCATGACCGGCGAGGCGACACCCGTCGACCAGGCGCACGGGCGCGAGGGGGCCCCGGGCGAGCTCGAGCTCGTGCGCGCGTTCTGCAACTCGGTCGACATCGAAGCGGGCCGCGAGGAGCTCACCGACGCCCGCGCGCTCGCACGCTGGTTGCGCCGGCACGGCCTGATCGGTGCGCGCGACCGCGTCGGCGACGAGGAGCTGGCGCGTGCCCTGGCGCTGCGCGAGGCGCTGCGCGACGTGCTCGCCGCCCACAGCGGCCTCGCGGTCGACGAACGCTCGCTGCGCATCGTCAACGCGGCGAGCGCCGCGGCGCCGGTCGCGGTCGTGATCGATCCCGACTGCGCCAGCGAGCTGCGTCCGGCGGCGCGCGGATTCGACGGGGCGATCGCCCGGCTGTTCGCGATCATCGCCCGGGCCGACGCCGAAGGCACCTGGCGCCGCCTGAAGGCCTGCACGGCCGACGACTGCCGCTGGGTGTTCTACGACCATTCGCGCAACCGCTCATCGTCCTGGTGCGATATGGCCGTGTGCGGCAACCGCGCCAAGGCCCGCGCCTTCCGCGAGCGCCGGGCGCCGGCGCGACCGGCCGGCGCGCCCGCTGCCCGAACGCGCGACGCCCCGCCGCGCTAGCATCAGGCCGGTCGAGAACACCCAGGGGTGCTGGCGGGAAGGCCGGCTGAGATGGCGCTGTCAGGGCTACGGGCCCGCCCGGCGCTGACCCTTTGAACCTGCCGGGGTAATGCCCGCGAAGGGAGCGCATTGACGACCGAGCTGGAGTTCCGCCTTCCGCCGCCGCTGGAGGGACACGACTCCGGGCCGGCGGTGCGAGCGGAGGGGGTACGCGCCGAGTACCGCGACCGGCGTTCGCGCACGCTCGTCGCGCTCGACGATCTCACCTTCTCGGTCGCGCGCCGTGAGGTGCGCGCCGTCGTCGGCCCGAGCGGCTGCGGCAAGACGACGCTGCTCGAGCTCATCTGTGGGCTCGGGGCGCCGATGCGGGGGACGATCACGAGCGAGCCGGCCGCGCTGATGCCCCAGCACGACCTCCTGCTGCCGTGGCTGAACGCGCTCGACAATGCCGGCCTCGCGCTGCGCGTCGCCGGCCGCTCGCGCGAACGGGCGCGCGACACCGCCCGGCCCCTGTTCGCCGAGCTCGGGCTCGACGGCTTCGAGCACGCGCGGCCCTTCGAGCTCTCGGGCGGGATGCGCCAGCGCGTCGCCTTCCTGCGCACGCTGCTCGCGGGCAAGCCCGTGCTCTGCCTGGACGAGCCGTTCGGCGCACTCGACGCGATCACCCGCCAGGAGATCCAGAGCTGGCTCACCGACGCCCTCGCGCGCGAGCCGCGAACCGTCGTGTTCGTCACGCACGACGTCGAGGAGGCGATCGTGCTCGCCGACCGCGTGACGATCCTCTCGCCGCGCCCGGGGCGGGTCCTCGCCGAGCTCGAGGTGCCGCTGCCGCGCCCGCGGTCGCGCACCGATGCCGCGGTCGTCGCGCTGCGCGAGCGGGCGCTCGCGGCGCTCGTCAGTGACCCGTCGCCACCGTCCTGAGTGATGATCCGCCGGCTCGCGCCCCCGCTGCTGCTCGTCGCGGTGCTCCTCGGCGCCTGGGAGGTGTACGCCGACTCCGGGGCGGCGAACGAGTTCGTGCTCCCCGCCCCCCACTCGATTGCGGACGCCGGCTTCAGCAACACCGGCCTGCTGCTGTCCAACCTGGCGGTCACCGCGCGTGAGGTCGGCCTCGGGATCGCGCTCGCGCTGGTCATCGGATTCGTGCTCGCCGTCGCCATCCACCTGTCGCCGGCGCTCCGTCGCGCCGTCTACCCCCTGGCCGTGGGCTCGCAAGCCGTCCCGATCCCGGTCATCGCGCCGCTACTCGTCTTCTGGTGGGGCTTCGGCGTGTTCCCCAAGCTCGCCGTGATCGTGCTCATCTGCTTCTTCCCGATCGTCGTCACGACGGTGGACGCGCTCGCCGCCGTGGACCCCGACCAGGTGAAGCTGCTTCGCACGCTCGACGCCTCGCGCTGGCAGGCCTTTCGCTTCGCCGAGTTGCCCGCCGCGCTCCCCGGCGCCCTCAGCGGCGCGCGGATCGCGCTGGCCATCGCCGTCATCAGCGCCTACATCGCCGAGACGGGCACCGCGACGTACGCGACGGGCCCGACCGGCCTCGGCCGCGAGATCAACTCCGACCTGACCGCGCTGCAGACGCCGCGGGCGTACGCCGCCGCCGTGCTCCTGTTCGTGTTCGCGGTCGCCTGCTTCTACCTGCTCACCCTCGCCGAGCGGCGCGTCGCGCCCTGGTCGGCCCGATCGAGAGGAGGCTCTCGTTGATGACACCGCCCCGGACCGCCCGCCCCGCGCCCCCGCCGAGCCCGCCACGGGACGGATCGGGGCCACCGCGGCGAGCCCCGGGCCGGATGCTCGTCGCGCTCGGAGCGCTGCTCGCGGCGCTCGCGCTGACGGCCTGCGGCGCCAAGCAGGACGTCATCGGGCCGACGGCGACGCGGCCGTTCACGCTGATGCTCGACTTCTTCCCGAACGCCGATCACGCGCCGATCTACGCGGCGATCTCGCGCGGATACTTCGCGTCCGTCGGCCTCGACGTGCGTCCCGAGGTCCCCGCCGACCCCTCGCAGCCGCTCAAGCTGCTCGCCGCCGGCAAGGTCGACATGGCGATCTCCTACGAGCCCGAGGTGCTGCTCGCGCGCAGCGCCGGTCTGAAGGTCGTCTCGGTGGGCGCGCTCGTGCAGCGGCCCCTCACCTCGTTGATCGCGCTTCCCAGCGGCCACGTCACCTCGGTCGCGAGCCTGGCGGGCAAGACGGTGGGCACCGCCGGCATCGCCTATCAGAGCGCCGAGCTGCAGACGATGCTGCGCCGCGCCGGCGTGAACCCGAGCAGCGTCAAGCAGGTCAACGTCGGCTTCAACCTCGTCCCGGCGATGCTGTCGGGCCGGGTCGCCGCGACGCTCGGCGGCTTCTGGAACTACGAGGCGCTGCAACTGCGCCTCATGCACCGTACGCCGGCGGTCATCCCCGTCGATCAGGCCGGCGTGCCGACGTATGACGAGCTCGTGCTCGTCGTGCGCCAGGACGAGGCGCAGACCCGTGGGGAGGACATCCGCGGCTTCCTGCACGCGCTCACGCTCGGCGAGCAGGCGGTCAGGGCCGACCCCGCCGCGGCCGCGCGCCTCGTCGTTGCCGCCAACCCCTCGCTCGACCCCAAGCTACAGCTCGCCTCGATCCAGGCGACGCTGCCGGCGGCATCCCCGGCCAAGCCGAGCCAGCCCTACGGCTACCAGAACCCCGGCGCATGGGCCGCCTTCTCCAACTGGATGTTCGCGAAGGGCCTGCTCAGCTACGACCCGACGCTCGGCGCCCCGCCGTTCACCAACGAGTTCCTGCCCGGGCAGGGCGTGTAGGGGTGACCGTGCCGGCGACGTGGCCGGCACGGTCGGGACTCCAGGCGGTCCGGTGCGAGGCGAGGTGCGCGGCGGCGAGGCCGGCCCACTCGCCATAGGGAGCGAAGAACCGGCGCACCTGCTCCTCGGTGGCGCGCGCCCGCGGATCTCCCCCGCTCAGGTGACGCCCGACGAGCCGCAGGTAGATGAGGTCGCCGGCCGGCAGCTGGTCGTGGCGCCCCTGCCCGTGCAGGGCGAGCGTCTCCACCGTCCACCGGCCGATGCCCGGAATGGCCAGCAGGCGGCGCCAGCCGCGCTCGTGGTCGGCGCCAAGCAGGTCGAGTCGTCCGCTCGCAACCTCGCGGGCCGCGCGCAGCATGGCGAGGGCGCGCCCGGCGGCGAGGTCGAGCGACTGCAGCAGCGCCGGGGCCACGCGAGCGAGGGCACCCGCGGCGGGCAGATCGCGCAGGCCGCCGTCCGGGCAACGACGGCCGAGGCGGGCGACGATCCGGCGCTGGATCGCCGCCGCGCGCTCGGCCTCGATCAGCTGCGCGCAGATCGCGAACACGAGCGCCTCGAACGGGTCGGGCCGCCGCCCGATGCGCAGCCAGGGGCGCCGGCGCACCGACACGCCGATGAGCGGGTCGCGCGCGAACCGCCGCCGGAAGTCCGACAGGTCGTCGTCGACCCCGAGCGCGAAGCGCATCCGGGCCAGGCCGTGCTCGGCGGCCTCGGGCGTGGCCGCGCGCGCGGCCAGCACGACGCGATCGCGCCGCGGATGCGCGACGCGCACGACGACGGGCTGCTCCGCGTGGTGCAGGAGCCGTTCGAGCGTGTCGCCACGGCGGCGCATGAGCCCGTCGAGCGAGCGGCTCGGAAGCGCGAACGGACCCGCCGGGGTCACGTCGGCGCGCAGCTCGACCGCGGCGCTCGCGGCGAGCGCAGCCTCAGTCGCGGCCACCGAGCAGGTGAACGTCGACGAGCAGCGAGCGGCTCCCGACGATCTGCACGAGCTCGCCGACCGGTCCGGCGGCCGCACCGCGGCGCGGTCGCAGACGGCGCGCGGCCAGGGCGCGCCGCTGGCGACGGCGCCTGACCAGGCTGACGACGGCCACCCCGGCGACGAAGCCTCCCGCCGCGACGGCCACGGTCTGAAGCGGGTGCGCGGCGGCCAGCTCGAGGGCCGAGGGCGGCGGCTCGGGGGTCGCGGGCAGGCCGACCTCGGAGTCGGTGACGACCGGCAGCCACGACGCGGCCTCGGCGTCATCCTCCTCCGGAAGGACGGGCACACCGTCGATCTCGTCCACCAGATCGTCCTCGGTCGCCGCGTCGGTACGCCCGTCGTTCACGCGGCGAAGTGTAAAGGCCCCGGACGACCCGCTCGGCGGTCGCGCGGGGCCGATAGCCGATGTCGCTGCTCAGAGCGACTTTTCGTAGACGCGGTAGCGGCGCACGATCTCCCCGCCCATGCCCTCCATGGCGCGATTCATCGGCCGGTTGACCTCCAGGATCCACCCCATCTCGCCGCCCTTCTGGGGTGTGCGCTCTGCGGCGTCGAAGTGCATCTGGTAGAAGCGCGCCGCGATGCCGGTGTGCTGGTACTCGGGCTTGACGCCGAGTGCGAACACCCGGACGGCGTCGATCTTCGACCGCTCCCGCAGGAAGGTCAGCCAGCCGAAGGGCAGCAGGCGTCCCCTCGGGCGCAGCTTGGCGAACACCTGGTTGTAGTCGGGCAGCGTCAGCGCGACGCCGACGATCTCGCCGGTGTCCTTGCGCTCGGCCACCATCGCCCAGTTCTCGTCGAGGATCGGCTTGAGGTCCTTGGCCATGTGGCGCACCTCGGCCTCGGTGAGCGGGACGGCCCCCCAGTTGCGCTCCCAGGCCGCGTTGTAGACCTCGAGGAAGCGGGTGATCTCGGTGTCCATGTCCTTCTTGCGGAAGTTGCGGCACAGGATCCCGTGCTCTGACTCGACGCGGTCGGCGACCTGCCAGATGAGCGGATTGACCTTGTCGCGCCCGGTGACGTGCAGGCTCCACATGTAGAGGTCCATCGCCTTGGCCAGCCCGACGTCCTCCTCGACGAGGCGCTGGTAGTACGGGTGATGCCACGGGCAGAGGATCAGCGGCGGCTTCTCGTGGCCCTCGATGAGCAGCCCGCACTCGTCGTTGGTGGTGTAGTCCATCGGCCCGATCATCGTGCCGCGGCCACGCTCGCGCAGCCACGACTCCGCGGCGCCGAGCAGCGCCGCTGCCGCCTCGGGGTCGTCGGCGCACTCGAACCAGCCCCACAGGCCCCAGTCGTTGTCCTGGAACTCGTTGAGATGGTGGTCGATGTGCGCGCTGATGCGACCGACCGGACGCCCGTCGCGGTAGGCGAGGAAGAACTCGGCCTCGGCGTGCGCGAAGAACGGGTTCTTGTCCCGATCGAGCCGTTTGCGCACGTCCATCAGCAACGGCGCGACCCAGCGGGGCTCGTTACGATAGATCGCGAAGGGCAGCTTGATGAACGCGTTGAGGTCTCCCCGGCCACGTACCGGGCGGATCTCGACGGCCATGGCCCTCACCCTATATGCCCACTGTGATCGACGTCTTCGCCAAGGTTCGCGGCCACGAGCGCGAGGAGATCCTCCGCGCCGCCCGCGAGGCAGGGATGCTGCCGTACTTCCGCACCGTCGAATCGCCGGCGTTGCCCGAGGTCGAGATGGAGGGCTCGCGCCGGATCATGCTCGCGTCGAACAACTACCTCGGCCTCACGGGCGACGAGCGTGTGATGGCCGGGGCCGAGAACGCGCTGCACCGCTACGGCACCGGTCTGACCGGCTCGCGCCTCATGAACGGGACCACGCCGCTGCACCTCGAGCTCGAGGCCGAGATCGCCGACTGGATGCAGACCGAGGACGCGATCGTCTTCACGACCGGCCACCAGGCGAACGTCGGGACGCTCGGCACCCTGCTCGAGCCCGGGGACACGGTCATCGTCGACTCGGGTGACCACGCCTCGATCCTCGACGGCGTGATGGTCTCCAGAGCGAAGATGCGCCCGTTCCGCCATGGACGCCTCGACAAGCTCGAGAAGGCCCTCGAGCGCGCCGCGGCCGACGGCGGCGGGGTGCTCACCGTCGTGGACGGTGTCTTCTCGATGGAGGGCGACGTCGCCCCGCTCGCCGACATCGTCGAGCTGTGCGAGCACCACGGCTCGCGCCTGATGGTCGACGAGGCCCACGGCGCCGGGGTCCTCGGCGCCCGCGGCGCCGGGGCGAGCGAGCTGCTCGGCGTCGAGAGCCGCGTCGATCTGCGCATGGGCACGTTCTCGAAGTCGCTCGCGTCGTGCGGCGGGTTCATCGCCGGACCCGCCGACGTCGTCGAGTACCTGCGCGTGTCGAGCCGCGCCTTCCTGTTCACCGCCTCGGCCGTCCCCGCGGCGCTCGGCGCGGCGCTGGCGGCCCTGCGCATCCTCCGCTCCGACGAGGGGCCGCAGCTGCTCGCCGCGGTGCTCGACAACGCGCGCTACTTCGCCGACGGGCTCGAGTCGCTCGGCCTGCGCGTCCTGCGCGGGGCCCCGGTGCGCAGTGCGGCCGCCGAGGACCAGCCGCCGGTATCGATCACGACGCCGATCGTCCCCGTGGTCGTCGGCGACGACTGGAAGGCCGGGTTGCTGTGGAAGGCGCTCTACGACGCCGGCGTGTTCACGAACTGCGCCATCTACCCGGCCGTGCCCCGCGGCGAGGCGCTGCTGCGCACGAGCGTGATGGCGACCTTCACCCGCGAGCTGCTCGACCGCTCCCTCGAGATCTTCGGCGCCGTCAAGCGCGACTTCGAGGCCGAGCACGGCCCGCTGCCCGGCCCCGAGCCGGCGTAGCGGGGCCGATTCCGCGGCCGCGGCGGCCGGACGGCGGTCCCGCGTTCGCGCGCCCGCGGCGGCCGGACGGCGGTTCCGCGTTCGCGCGCCCGCGGCGAGGTCCCGGCGCCGCTCCGAGGCGCGGTGACACTCGGCGCGCCGCCGTCGGCGCGCCGCGGTCGGCGGGGCGCGGTCCCAGACCGTCGGCCGAGCGGAGGTTTGGTCGATCTTCTCCCACCAGCAAACAAGATCGACCAAACTTCGACCCTCGAGGCCCCCACCCGCGTCGAGGCCCCCCACCCGGGCCGCGGTCGGCGGGCCGCGGTCGGCGGGCCGCCGCCCCAGACCGTCGGCCGAGCGGAAGTTTGGTCGATCTTCTCCCACCAGCAAACAAGATCGACCAAACTTCGACCCTCGAGGCCCCCACCCGCGTCCAGCCCCCACCCGCGACGAGGCCCCCACCCGCGTCCAGCCCCCCCACCCGCGTCGAGGCCCCCCACCCGGGCCGCGGTGGCGGGCCGCGGTCGGCGGGCCGCCGCCCCAGACCGTCGGCCGAGCGGAAGTTTGGTCGATCTTCTCCCACCAGCAAACAAGATCGACCAAACTTCGACCCTCGAGGCCCCCACCCGCGTCCAGCCCCCACCCGCGACGAGGCCCCCACCCGCGTCCAGCCCCCCCGCCCGCATCGAGGCCCCCCACCCGCATTCCAGGCCCCCCACCGCGTCCAGGCGGGACCAGATCTGCCCGCGGCATCCGGCGTCGATCAGCGCCTCGGTCACAGGCCGAGCGCAGACCCCGCGCGTGCCCGATCGGGGCCAACCGGGCGCTGCGCCCGGGCCAGCCGCGAAGCCGCCCGACGGGCATTCGGCGGTTTCTACGCAACCAACACGTGTTCTTCACAAAAAACACGCTTCTAGCGCACGAACGCCAAATTGGCTGGTTGACCAGGACGGCCTGATTTCAATAGCTTCAGGTGGCGCTTTCGCACGACGGCTTCGGCGGGTCACCCGGGGGATGCCAGTAGGCGGGAAGCCGGTGCGTCGGGCTGTCTCCCGATGATGCGCGCCGGTCCTCCGATGCCGCGTGTCGCGGGCGCGAACTCGTATTGACAAGACACGATGTTGTCCGTCGCGCCGAGGCACGACGTCAACGGGGAGAGTCCATTTACATGAACGCGACAGCGACGATGACCCCTGCCGATGCACAGCACATGCGCGCCCTCGAGCGAGCGAATCAGGTGCGGCTGGCCCGCGCGGAGCTCAAGCGAGGCGTGGCGGAGGGCATCATCGACATCGCTGAGGTGATCCTCGCGTGTCCCTGGGAGGCCGAGAGCATGATCGTGGCCGATCTGCTCGCCAGCCAGCGACGATGGGGGCACACGCGGGTGCGCCGATTCCTGGCCACGATCCCGATCTCGGAGAGCAAGACGATCGGCTCGATGACCGAGCGCCAGCGCCTGAAGCTGGCGCGGTCGCTCAGGGTCGCCCACGGAACCGACAGCCGCACCCGAGAGCGAGCGACCATCACGTCGTCGGCGGTCCGCCTGCAGGCTGAGCCCGCGGTCATCGCGGGCTGAGCGCAGCGGGGACGGGTGGCTCCGGCGCGTCGCGTCGCGGAGCTACCCGTCCGCGTCTGCGCCGGCGGACCCCGCCGCACTCCCCGAACGCCCACCCGAACACCATCCGGCCTCCGGCCGGGAGGGGGTGGGTGGGACCGATTCGCGGCCACTTGGCCGCCTCCGGCACCCCTAGGGACAGCCCGAGGAGAGCTTCACCTCCCACCAGCCGGCCAGCATCCCGATCAGGCCGAGCCGGGGACGGACCTGCCACACGCCGCAGCCGCCGAGCCCGAGCTCTCGGTTGGCGATCCGCTCGAAGCGGTGGCGGCCCGGCTCCAGAAGCATCCGTTCGAGGCGCACCCGGTTGCGCTCGTGCTCGGCGGCCCGTTCGGAGAGTCTCCGGCGCGCCTGCACGACGCGGCGGGCGAGGTCGTCGCGCTGATGCTCGAGCTGCTCGAGCGTCAGCAGCCGCGGCGCCGCCAGGTGCCGCGGCGCGTCGCCGTCGGCGATGTGCGCCGCGAGGTCCGACGAGGCGTGCGCGAAGCACGTGACGAGCGTGTCGGCGAGGTCGCGCTCGAGCTTGGCGATCTGGCCGCGGAGCGCGCGCCGCGCGGCGGCGAGCTCGTCGACCGCGGCGGCCCGCTGCGACGCGCCCGCGTGGCCGGCGGCGGGCGCCGCGCCACCGGGCCGGTTGAGCGTCTGCTGTGGATGAGCCACGCCGCCCTCTCCTCGCTCGGACCGGCCGAGTCTACCAACGGCCGCGCGCGGCGAGACGGAGCGCCGACGATCATCCGGGGGCGACCGTGGACGTGGCGATCCAGAGCGCCTCGTCGACGTGGATGGCGGGCACGCCCGCGACCCGCACCGAGAACAGCGTCGCCACCGCGGTCTCGCGGCTCACGCCATGATCGGCCGCGATCGCACCGAACAGGACGGCGAGCGCCGAGGACTCGTCCGCCACGACAAGCCGCCCTTCGGCGAGCGGCGGCGCGAACGGCCCGCGTCCGAGCCGCTCGCCCGCCTCGGCCGGCCGGATGCCGAGCCGCCCGGCGCAGCGGTCCGCGTCGAGTGCCCACACCGGGACGCTCGTCTGCACGAGCGCGAGCAGCAGGGCGTCGGAGAGGAGGTCCTTCGAGGCGAAGCCCCCGTGCAGCAGGCGCTCGAGCACCGCCGCCTCGACCGGCGTGCGGGTGACGTCCGGGTCGAGGCCGATGTGCCGGTAGAACACGCGGTAGGCACCCGCCACCGGCTCGCGCCGCAGGGCAACGGCCGTCGCCCCGCGGTGGCGGTTCGAGAGCAGGGCGAGCTGCTCGCGCACCCCGCGCGGACTGCGGCGACTCGCCGGCAGCGGCAGGTCGCACTGCACGAGCGCGAGCTGGGGAAACTCGGCGGCCACGTCCGGCGCGATCCAGCCCGGCTGGGCCCCCGGCCCGTCGCCGGCGTCGTCGGGCGGCCACTCGGGGGGCCGGCTGCTCACGCGGCGGGGCGCCACCCGCGCGCCCGCGCGTCGGAGACGAGTCGTGCGACGCGGGCGCGCAGGGCCGCGGCCGACACGGCACTGCCGAGCAGGCCCGGCTCGGCCACCACGCCGCCCGGGTCGACGAAGGAAACCTGCGGACAGCTCGACACCTGGTACAGGTCGGCGAGCACGCCGTCGCGGTCGTAGCCGACCGGGAAGCTGAGCCCATCCCGGCGTACGAGGGCGCGCAGGGCGTTGCGGTCGCCCCTGATCTCGACCGCGGCGATCTGCAGCCCCGGGAAGGAGGGCGCGATCCGCTGCAGGTCGACGAGCGCCGCCGGGCACGATCCGGCGTTGACGAACAGGACGAGCACGAGCGGGCCGCGGCCGTAGGCGTCGCACACGTTGAGCGCCTGGGCGAGGTGCACGGCGCAGGCCGGTACCCGCCCCGCGGCGCCGTCGTTGGCGTGCGTGGCAACGTTCGCGTCGCCGTTGAGCGTGCCGAGCGCGAGCGGCACGGCGAACGGCGGGATCTCGCGTCCGGGCGCGACTCCGCTTGCCCCGTTGGACCCGGCGATGTTGCGCGCCGCGATGAGCACGAGCACCAGCAACGCGATGAGCCCCACGAACCACGCATACCGCGAGGCCTGCGGGTGCGGAGCCACCGGGCCGGGCGCGCCGCCGGCCCCCGGGCGACGCTCAGATGGGCTCATGACGGGCACTCCCGCCGAGGCCGGCCGGACCCGCCGGCGCCCGCAGCCGGCCGCGCGCGAGCCGCGCGAACGCGCCGCGCTCCGCGAGCAGGAGCACCGCCGGGAGCACGACGAGCACGCCGACGAGCGAAACGCTCAGGTCGACGACGGTCACAAGGCCGAAGTCGCGCAGCATGTTGATGTTCGAGCACATCAGCACGGCGAAGCCGGCGATCGCCGTCGCGCCGGACGCGCCCACGGCCGCGCCGGTGCGCCGGTAGGTCCGCTCGAGCGCCGCGGCGACGTCGAGGCCGCGCGCGCGCTCCTGCCGGTAGCGCTCTGACAGGAGCACGCTGAACTCGGTCGAGATCGCGATCACGAGCGCCCCCATCGTCACCGACATCGGATTGAGCGGAACCCGTACGAGGAACAGGACGAGGGCCGACCAGCCGGAGGCGAGCACGATCGGCACGATCGGCAGGAGGGTCCGCCGGCGGTCGCCGCGGAAGGCGACGAGCAGCACGAGCGTCACCGCGAGCAGGCCGGCGAGCAGCGTCAACAGCCGCCTCGACGGCGAGGCGACGTCGGCGTTGGCCTGGGCGGCGAGCACGGGCAGGCCGACGAGGCTCGCCTGCACGCCGGGCGGCGGGTGCAGGAGCCGGCGCATCGTGTCGATCACCTGCTGCTGGCTCGCGAGGGGCATCTCGCGGATGCCGAAAGCGAGCGTCGCCGTGCGGCGGTCGGGCGTGATGACGCCCTGGGAGAGGTAGGCGGGCACGGCCTGCAGGACGCCCTGGACCGAGGCGTCGGTGACCGGCGTCGCGGCGGCGGCGCCGCTCGAGAACAGGTCGGGCAGCGAGAAGGCCGGACACAGCTGCACGTGGCCGCAGCCGTGCTGGGCCGCGCTCTCGGAGTAGCCGTAGTGCCCGAGCACCGAACGCTCATACGCGCTCATCCAGTTCACGATCCGGGCCGTGGCCAGGTTCGGGGCACTGACCATGACGTCGATCTCGCCCCCGACCCCGGTGTCGCGTTCGAGCGTCGCCAGGTTGCGCAGCGAGGCGAGGTTCTGCGGCACCAGCTTGGTCACGTCGGTCTGGACGCTCGTCTGCGTGTCGAGCCCCCAGCCGATGACGGCGAGCGCGGCGCCGACGGCAAGCACCCGCTCGGGGCGGCGCATCGCCTGTCCCCAGGCCGCCGTTCGCGCGCCGCGCGCGAGCCGGTTGTCGCGCACGATCTCGCGCGCGCCGGCGAGCGCAGGGGCGAGCCCGGCCGCGAGCGAGCCGCCGCGGCGAGCTCGCGGGCGACGCCGGGCGCGGCGCGCATGCAGAACCATGGCGGCCGACCCGGCCGTCAGGGCGCACAGCAGGCCGACGGCGATGCCGATGACGAGGAGCGCCCCGAAGCCCCTGACCATCGGCACCGGCGACAGAAGCAGCACGAGGAAGCCGCCGGCCGTCGCCGCCGCGGCGGTGACGATCGTCGGTCCGCCGAGCGCCGCCGCCCGCACGACCGCGCCGGCGGGGTCATCGGGCTCCGCGCGCAGCTCCTCGGCCACCCGGGACTGGAACTGGACCGCGTAGTCGACGGCGAGCCCGAGCAGGACGGGCAGCACGCCGATCGAGGCCATCGTGATCGATGCTCCGCTCAGCGCGAGTGCGCCGAAGGTGATCGCGGTGGCCACGAGCGCGACGGCGAGCGGCAGCAGGCGTGGGCGGCGCTGGAACGTGAGCGCGAGGGTCGCGGTCATGATCAGCAGCCCGGCGAGCAGCAACAGCCGCAGCGAGCTCGTGATCGCACCCGTCAGGTCGGCGACGATCACCGGCTCGCCGGTCACGAGGTAGCTCTCCCCCTCGCGCGGCGCCCAGTCGGGCATCGCGACGGCGCGGCGGATCTCGCCGATCGCGGCGAGCTGCGCCGACTCCGAGAGTGACGGCTTCAGGCGCACGGTGATGATCGCCGTGCTCGCGTTGGGGAACAGGTAGGCGAAGCGCGGCTTGGGCGTGCAGGTCGCCGTCGTCGACGACGCGCACACGAGGCGCGAGACGAAGCTCTGGTCGTCGATCGTCGGTAGCGTCGTCAGGCCGTATTGCAAGCCGGTGCGCAGGAGCTGCTGATAGGCCTGCGAGACGACGAGCTGGCTCATCTCGGTGCCGAGCTTCGTCGCCTGCGCGGCGCCGAGGCCGCGCGCGAGCGCGGCGCGCTCCACCGTCTGGGCGGCCGCGCCCGCCTGTCGCTGGGCGGCGGCGAGCTCGGTGTCCAGGCCGTTGCCGATCTGCACGGCGGACTCGTTGATGAACGTCCCGGGCCCGAAGACGACCTTCACCGGACGGGTGCGCGAGAGCGCGCCGCACGGGCCCTGAGGTCCTCCATGCGCGGCGAGCGCCGCCCCCGACAGGCCGCCCGACAGGCAGCCCTCCATCCCGAGCTCGCGCTCCAGATCGGAGGAGAACAGCCACTGCGAGAGCGGACCGCGCACCATCACGACGACGGACTCGGTGCCGAAGCTGCGATAGAAGCGCTCGGTGTCGCGGTACGTCTGGCTCGAGGAGCTGACGAGCGTGTCGGTGGCCGAGCTCGGCTGCAGACCGAGCGCGGCCACGCCGCCGGCGAGCGCCAGCGCCGCGGCGAGGGCGACCGCGAGCAGCGGCCGTCGTGCGGCCCCGCCGGCGAGTGCGCGCAGGAGGCGGGCGAGGGTCACGAGCCGAGGCTAACGCCGGGCGAGCGGGGCGCGGGCCGGCGCCACGACGCTACTCCATCCCGAGCGGGCCCTGCGACTCGCCGGAGAGGAACTGGCGCACGAAGTCGTTCTCGGAGTTGAACAGGTCCTCGGCCGGCCCCGACTGCACGATCCGGCCCTTCCACAGCACCGAGATGTGCTCGGCGACCCGTCGCGCGCTCATGATGTCGTGGGTGATGACGACGTAGGCGCCACCGTTCTCCTCGTGGACCTCCTGGATGAGCTCGCACAGGAGCGCCGTACGGACCGGGTCCAGGCCCGAGTCGGGCTCGTCGAAGAGCACGATGTCGGGGTCGAGGACGAGCGCGCGCGCGAAGCCCGCGCGCTTGCGCATCCCGCCCGAGAGCTCGTTGGGCATCTTGTCGTTGGCATCGGAGAGGCCGACCTCCTGCAGTCGCCGGTTGACGATGTCGGCGATCTCGGCCTCGCCCTTCTCCGTGTGCTGGCGCAGCGGGAAGGCGACGTTGTCGTACAGGTTCATCGAGCCGAACAGGGCGCCGTCCTGGAAGAGGACGCCGAACTTCTTGCGCATCGCGAACAGGTCGTCGTCGGGCATGTTGGGCACCGACTCGCCGTGCACGAGCACGTCCCCCTGATCGGGGTAGAGCAGCCCGACCATGTGCTTGATGCAGACCGACTTCCCGGTGCCCGAGGGGCCGAGGATCATCGAGATCTTGTGATCGGGGATCGTCATGTCCAGGCCGCGGAGGATCTTGTTGCGGCCGAACGCCTTGTGCACGTCGATGAACTCGATGGCGGCGTCCATGTCGTCCGGGCGCTCCACCTTCGAGTGGTACTGGAACTCGTCGTCGTCCCCGCCGTCGGACCGGCCGGGCGCGTTCGGCGGGCGCGCCGGAGCACCGGGCCCGGCGGCCTCGGACACGACGGACACGCGCGTCTGCCCGCCCGCGCGGGGGTCGTCCGGCCCGCCCGGGGGCGCGTCGTCCGGTCGCGCGAGCCCGCCGTCGGGCTCGTTGCCGTCGCCCGCTCGCATCCAGGGCGGCTCGTCGTCGTGGGTCGGGATGTCGTTCGTCATGCCGGGGTGCGCGTCATCCGCCGATCGGCGCTCTCGGGTTCGCGCCCCAGAAGATCTGGGTGCCGAGCATGCCGATGAGATGAATGAGCACGAGGTTGAGGACCATCGATTTGGCGGTGGCCGTGCCGACGCCGACCGGGCCACCACTTGCGTTGTAACCGTAGTAGCAGCCCACGAGCACGATCGCGGTCGCCATGAACATGGCCTTAATGAGGCTGTATAAGAGATCCGGCGGATTCTGGAAGGCCCAGAAGATGAGGAAGTACCCGCCCGAGGACACGACGCCGATCTGCTTGACCACCGCCAGGTAGGAGGCGAGGAAGCCCGCGCCGATCGCGGCGAGGTACATGAACGGCAGCACGAGCCACGCGGCGAGCAGGCGCGTCGCGCACAGGAACGTGATCGAGTCGATGCCCATCACCTCGAGCGCGTCGATCTCGTCGGAGATGCGCATCGAGCCGAGCTCCGCGACGATCCCGGTGCCGACCTTGGCCGCCATCATGTAGCCGAACGCGTACGGGACGAGCTCGCGCAGGTCGCACCACGCGGTGAACACGCCGGCGTACCCGGGCGTGCCGTTGCCCTGCGTGAAGTACGCGCCCTCGATCCCGCACGTCAGGCCGATGATGAACACGAGGCCCCAGATGACGAGCGTCGAGGAGATGATCAGGATCCCCGACTGGCGCAGCGCTTCGCCGAAGAAGCGGAACACGCGCCCGCTGTAGACCTGACCGACGATCCGGCCGGTGAACTTGGCGAGCTCGCCCGTCGCCTCGAGCCACTGCCGGGGCAGGACGACGAGGTCGTTCTCGACGTCGCTGGCGCCGACCTCTCCCGGTTCCTCGATTGCGCTCATCGGGGTACCAGGATCTGCGGATGGGTGGCCAGCAGCGTCTGCGTGAAGACGTAGTCGAACGAGAACACGGCGATGAACGCGATCACGACGGCCTGGTTGACCGCCCGTCCGACACCCTCGGCGCCGCCGGAGGCCGTCATCCCCTTGTAGCAGCAGATGATCGCGATGATCGCGCCGTAGAGCGTCGTCTTGAGCACCGAGCCCCAGAGGTCGATCGTCGAGGCGTTGTCGAAGAACGTGGCCCAGAAGGATCCGATCGGGGCGTGGTTGACGATCATCGCGAGCAGGCCCGAGAAGATGGAGAAGAGCACGGCGTAGATGTTGAACAGCGCGGTCACGAGCATGAGCGCGAGGAAGCGCGGGACAACGAGGTTCTTCACCGGGTCGACGCCGAGCACCTGCAGCGCGTCGAGCTCCTCGCGGATCTTGCGGGCGCCGAGGTCGGCGGTGATCGCCGTGCCGGCGACGCCGACGATCACGACGGCGTCGATGACCGGGCCGATCTCGCGGATCGAGAAGAGCGCGAAGAACCCGCCGAGCCGGTCGAGCGCACCGAACACGACGAGGAAGTCGGACGCGGTCAGCCCGAGTGCGCCGTAGCTGAAGGCGAGCGTCGAGATGAGCAGCGGGAACCAGACGAGCCGCAGGCAGAAGATGAACTGCGAGACGAATTCGCCGCCGTACGGATACGGCGGGCGCAGCGCGGACCAGATCGTCTTGCCGGTGAGGACCATCATGTCCCCGACCTCTTCGAGCCCTGCCCTCGCGCCGAGCGCCCGTTCGGCGACGCTGCGAACCATCAAACCTCCCTCGAGATTCCACCGGCGACCCGAAGGCCCGCCCGGCAGGGGACTCTACGCTACGCGCAGGACCGGCGCCAGCGGTGGGCGGCGCCCGCTCGGCACCGCTCGGGCCGCTGGTATCGTCCGACCGCTGTGAGGGGCAGACGAGCCGCGCCGGTTGCCGTGTTCGCCGTTACGGGCGCCGTCGCGCTGGCCGGCTGCGGGCAGGCGCGCCAGGACGCGCACGCGCCGTCCGGCACGTTTCCGGTCCGGATCGTGCAGGCGAGCTTCCGCCCCGTGCAGTCGCTCTCGAGCACCCAGCAACTCGTGCTCGTGGTCCGCAATGCCGGCTCGGCGACGATCCCGAACCTCGCGATCACGGTGAACGGGCTGTCCGCGCCGATCTCCCAGCCCGGCCTGGCGAGCACGCTGCGGCCCGTGTGGATCGTCGACGAGGGTCCGGGCCCGCGCTCGCGGGTCCCGGTCCAGGGCGTCGGCGCCGACCAGCCCGGCGGGTACGTCACCTACCTGACCAACACATGGGCCGCCGGCCCGCTCGCCCCCGGCCGCACGGCGACGTTCGTGTGGACGCTGACGCCGGTGAAGGCGGGCCGTTGGCCGGTCACCTACGTCATCGCGGCTGGGCTCTATGGCAAGGCGATCGCCACCCTGCCCGGAGGGGGCCGGCCGCACGGCGCATTCACGGTCGCAGTGGTCGGGGTGCCACCGGCCACGCACGTCGATCCGAACACCGGACAGGTCGTCAGCGGCCCGGCGCCGAATGCGGCCGGAGCGGCGGCCCGCAACTACCTGCGGGCGACCGGGTCCGGCGCCGGCTGACGCGGCCTTCGGCTAGCGCGGCAGGCGCGGCGCGATGATCCGGTACGCCTTCAGGCCGAGGCCGAGACGCTCGCGGTCCTCGGACTGCATCGGGTCCAGGCCGGTCAGCTCGCGCACCCGATCGAGGCGGTAGGCGACGGTGTGCCGGTGGGCGTAGATCGCCGTGGCCGTCGCGTTCATATTGCAGTTCTGCTCGAGGTACGCCTCGAGCGTGCCCACGAGGTCGGTGCGGTACTGGTCGTCGTAGCGCACGATCGGCGCGACCGTGTCCTCGTAGAACGAGCGCACCTCCTCGGGGTGTGAGGCGAGCACGCGGAACAGGAGACGGTAGGTCCCCGTGCCGATGTCCTGCGAGTCGATCCCGCCGAGTCCGTCGGACTGGCGCAGCACGTCGACGACGAGCTCGGCCTCCTGCATCGCCCGGCCGACCTCGGCCGGATCGGTGTAGAAGCTCGACAGCCCGACCGGACCATGACGGCCCAGGCGCGCGGCGAGCTTGCGCGCCGCGGCGAGCGTCGCCTCGCCGGGCCGCTCGGCATCGACGGCCGGCAGGAGCGCGTAGATGCGCGCCGGCTGGGCGTGCGCCGCGTCCATCAGCTGCGCGAGCGCGCCGGGATACTCGCCGGCGATGACCGCGACGAGGTGGCCCGGGCGGTCGCTCGACAGCTCGGCGCAGAGCACCACGGTGCCGTGCGCCAGGTCGCAGCCCAGACGCCCGGCGCGGCGCACGATCTCGCTCGCCTCGAGATCGGTGCGGGCGCGCAACTCCTCCATGAAGGAGCCGCGCAGGTTCTGCTCGACCTCCTCGCGGGCCTCGAAGACAGCCACCTCGGTCAGCGACGCGACTGCGGCGAGATGCAGGAACTCGAGCTCGCGCCCGCCGAGCGCGTCGGCCTGCCCACCGGCGCCGTCGGCGAGGCGCACGACGGCCCCGATGAGCTCGTCCCCGGAAGAGATCGGTATCTCCTCGCGCAGCTGCTCGGGCGCCTGCGCCGGACGGTCGCGCACGCGATCGGCGATGTAGCGCTCGAGCTCGGTCGTGAGCGCGTCGTCCTCGTCCTTGGGCGCCGGCCACGCGCACGCCACGCCGAGCCGCGGCACGACGATCGCCACCCGCGCGTCGATCGCGCGCGCGGCGAGCTCGGCGACGCGGGGCAGCCCCTCGCCGCTGAGGACGGCGTCCACCATCTCCAGGTGCACGGTGCGCAGGCGCTCGGCTAGCTCGTGCGGAGCGCCGGCCTCGGCGGCCGGAGCGTCCGCGGCCGCCTTCGAGGGTGGGACGGCGGCCGGTCGCCGCGGTGGGGTCTGGGTCATCGGCTCACCGTCCGGTTCGGGTGTCGACGCCTCGGATGCGCGCATCGGCCGTGTCACCTCCCAGGGGTCACCGGGCTGAAGCTCGTTCAGGTCGTCAGGCATCGTGCGCCAGGACGCCGCCGGGGTCTTTAGCCGCGTGTCGAAAGATCGCCCGGCCGGTTTCGCCAACGGAGTCATGCCCGGAATCGCACGGGGGAATACCATGCGCTTGCTACGGAGTGGACGTGCGCGTTCGCTCCCCGGAGCCGCGATCGGCGAGCCCGGATAGGCACGAACCCCACCGCTTCCCCAGGAGGAACGAGCCCGCACATGCCCAGCCCCAGAGTTCGCCAGCACAACGTCACTGCCGCCCAGTGGAGCGTGAACGGCAGCGCCCTCGGCGCTCCCGACCTCACGGTCTCCGGCAATGCGATCTTCGGCACGAACGTGTTCAGCCCTGCCGTCCAGCGCCAGCGTCTGCCCAAGCAGGTCTACAGGGCCCTGCAGTCCACGCTCGCGCGCGGTGAGGCGCTCGACCCGACGCTCGCCGACGCCGTCGCCGCCGCGATGAAGGACTGGGCGCTCGAGAAGGGGGCGACGCACTACACGCACTGGTTCCAGCCGTTGACCAACTCGACGGCCGAGAAGCACGACTCGTTCTACGGCCCGGCCGGCGACGGCACCGCGCTCGCCGACTTCTCCGGCAAGGAGCTCATCCAGGGGGAGCCCGACGCGTCGAGCTTCCCGACCGGCGGCATCCGCGCCACGTTCGAGGCGCGCGGCTACACCGCTTGGGACCCGACCTCACCGGCGTTCATCCTCGAGAACCCCAACGGCGCGCTGCTGTGCATCCCGACGGCCTTCACGTCGTGGACCGGCGAGGCACTGGACCACAAGATCCCGCTCCTGCGCTCGATGGATGCGCTCTCCCGCGCGGCCATCCCGGCGCTGCGGCTGCTCGGCGACGAGGAGGCGGCGCACGTCTTCACCACCGTCGGCCCGGAGCAGGAGTACTTCCTCATCGACGAGCAGTACTACTTCGAGCGTCCCGACCTGGTCACGACGGGCCGCACCCTGTTCGGCGCCAAGCCGCCGAAGGGCCACGAGCTCGATGACCACTACTTCGGCTCGATCCCGGAGCGCGTGCTCGCCTTCATGCTCGACACGGAGCGTGAGCTGGCCAAGCTCGGCGTGCCGGTGAAGACGCGCCACAACGAGGTGGCGCCGAACCAGTATGAGATCGCACCCATGTTCGAGGGCACCAACGTCGGCTGCGACCACCAGATGCTGACGATGCAGATCATGCAGAACACGGCCCGCCGCTACGGCCTCGTGTGCCTGCTGCACGAGAAGCCCTTCGCGCGCGTCAACGGCTCGGGCAAGCACAACAACTGGTCGATGGGCACCGACCAGGGCGTGAACCTGCTCGAACCGGGTGATACACCGTCGGAGAACCTGCAGTTCCTGTTCTTCTGCGCGGCCGTCATCCAGGCCGTGAACCAGCACCAGGCGCTCCTGCGGGCCTCGGTGGCGGCCGCCGGCCAGGACCACCGTCTCGGCGCCAACGAGGCGCCGCCGGCGATCATCTCGATCTTCCTCGGCTCCGAGCTCGAGGGGATCTTCGAGGCGATCGAGTCGGGCAAGGTCGAGCGGTCAAAGCCGGGATCGTTCCTGGGCCTCGGCACGCCGGTGCTGCCGCCGCTGCCGCTCGCGTCGGGCGATCGCAACCGCACGAGCCCGTTCGCCTTCACGGGCAACAAGTTCGAGTTCCGCGCGCTCGGCTCGAGCATGTCGCCGGCGTGGCCGAACACGGTGCTCAACACGATCGTCGCCGAGGCGGTCGAGGACCTCACGGGCAAGCTCGAGGCGGCGCTGAAGACCGCGAAGGGCGACCTCGAGAAGGCGGTCGCGAAGGTTGTCAAGGACAGCTACGTTCAGAACAAGGCGATCGTCTTCAACGGCGACAACTACGCCGAGGCCTGGCACGCCGACGCGGCCAAGCGTGGCCTGCTCAACCTGCGGACCACGCCGGACGCCCTGCCGGCGATGATCGACAAGCGCACGATCGCCCTGTTCAAGAAGTACAAGGTGCTCTCCAAGCGCGAGCTCGATTCGCGCTTCGAGGTGGCGGCCGAGCAGTACTCGACCCTGCTGAACATCGAGGGCGAGACGGCGGCCACGATCGCCCGCACGATGCTGCTGCCCGCGGCGGCGCGGTATATCCACGAGCTGAAGGCCGCCGACCTCGAGGCGCTCGTCTCCTCGACGACGGCGCTCACCGAGGAGCTCGTGTTCGCGATCGACAAGCTCGACGACGCGAACGAGAACCACCCCGACGTCGAGGGCCTCAAGCACGCGGTCTACATGCGCGACACGGTGGTCCCGGCGATGGACGACGTCCGTGACGTCGCCGACCGTCTCGAGAAGGTCGTGGCCGACGACCTGTGGCCGCTGCCGAAGTACTCGGAGATGCTCTTCATCAAGTAGGCGCTCGCGGGCGCTCGCGCCACGGTGGACCGTTCGGAGGCCCCGCACACGCGGGGCCTCCCGTCGTATCGGGGCGGCGAGTGCCTGCGGTCGCATCGGGGCGGCGAGTGGTACAACACCAGCCGTGGTCGCCGCTCCGATCGCCCGCGCCGGTGCCGCCGTCCTGGTCGTCGGTGCGCTCGCTGCGACCGTGGCCGCACCCGCCGGCGCCCACCCGGCGAAGCTGACGTGCCGCTCGTCCGGACGCCGGATCAAGACCGTCGCGGCCGACGCCCGCGAGCGGCTGTTCTCCGTCGATCGCAACGATGCGGGCGAGTATGGCGGCGACGTCGGCCTCTATGGGTGCCTGCGCCCCGCCGGGCGGGTCCACCTGCTCGGCTCGCTCTCGACCGCCGGCGGCGACGTCACCGGCGTCAGCCTGATCGCCTTCGGCGGCGGCCGCGCCGCATACCGCACGAGCTCCTACAGCATCGTCGAGGGCAAGTACACCGGCGAGACGACGTACACCATCGGGCTGACGCTGGTGAACCTGCGCACGGGCCGCGCCGAGGCGTCCCAGTCCGTGGGCAGCTACACGGTCGGCGCCGGCCCGCCGCCCGCGCACGCGGACGTCGTCGCGGTGAAGGTATCCCCGGCGGGCCAGGCGGCCTGGGTCGTGCAGGGCGCCGGGCCTGGGGCAGCCCTGTACGTGCACGACTCGCGCGGCACGCGCCTGCTCGACCCCAACGTCGACCCCGGCTCGCTCGCGTTCAACGGCTCGACGCTGTCCTGGACGCGCGGCGGAACTCGCGAGAGCGTGACGCTCAGCTGACGACGCGCACCGGCGCCATACCCTGACACAACCGTGTCAAGGTTGCTAGCATGACCGCCATGCGGGACTACGTCGACGCCATCCGGCGCCGCGTCGTCGTCTACGACGGCGGCATGGGCGCGACGCTCGAGCAGTACGAGCTGACGGCCGAGGACTACGGCGGGCTGGCGGGCAAGTGCCACGAGGCGCTCGTGCTCAACCGCCCCGACGTGATCGAGGGCGTCCACACCGCGATGCTCGAGGCGGGCGCCGAGGTGGTGGAGACCGACACCTTCCAGGCGTCGCGGCTGAAGCTCGGCGAGTGGGGCCTTGCCGACCACACGCTCGAGGTCAACGTGAAGGCGGCCCAGATCGCGCGCCGGGCCGCCGGCGAGGACCGCTTCGTCGCCGGCTCGATCGGCCCGACCGGGTTCCTGCCCGCCTCCGACGATCCGACGCTCGGTCAGATCCGCTTCGGCGAGCTCGTCGAGGTCTTCACCGAGCAGGCGCAGGGCCTCATCGAGGGCGGCGCCGACCTGCTGCTGATCGAGACGGCGCAGGACATCCTCGAGGTCAAGGCGGCCGTGTTCGGGTGCCGCGAGGCGTTCCGCGTCAGCGGGCGGACGCTGCCCATCCAGACGCAGGTCTCGCTGCTGCCGAACGGCGGCAAGATGCTGCTCGGCACGGACATCTCAGCCGTGCTGGCCACCCTCGAGGCGCTCCGGGTCGACGCCATCGGGCTCAACTGCTCGACCGGCCCGGAGGACATGCGCGACGCGATCCGCTTCCTCGGCGAGCTCTGCCCCGTCCCGGTCAGCTGCATCCCGAACGCCGGCCTGCCGCTGCAGGGTCCCGACGGCGAGACGATCTTCCCCGAGGAGCCCGGACCGCTCGCCGCGACGCTGACCGAGTTCGTGGAGCGCTACGGCGTGAGCATCGTCGGCGGCTGCTGCGGAACGTCGCCGGAGCACATCCGCGCGATCGCCGAGGCGGTCGGCGGGCGCGCCGTCGGCGCCCGCCCGAGCCCGCGCCCCCCGCACCTGTCCTCGATGATCGACGCCACGCCGCTCGTGCAGGAACCGCGCCCGACGATGGTCGGCGAGCGGGTCAACTCCCAGGGGTCGCGCAAGGCGAAGGAGCTGCTGCTCGCCGACGACTACGACGGCCTCGTACAGATCGCCGAGGACCAGGTCTCCGGCGGCGCGCACGTGCTCGACCTCTGCGTCGCGCTCACCGAGCGCCAGGACGAGGACGAGCAGATGCGCCTCGTGGCCAAGGCCGTCTCCCTCACCCAGCCGGCGCCGATCCAGATCGACTCGACCGAGCCCGACGTGATCCGCACCACCCTGGAGCAGATCCCCGGCCGCGCGATCGTCAACTCGGTCAACCTCGAGGCCGGGCGCGACAAGCTCGACGTCGTCGTGCCGCTCGCCCAGCAGCACGGCGCCGCGGTCATCGCGCTGACGATCGACGAGGTCGGGATGGCCAAGACGGCCGAGCGCAAGGTCGAGATCGCCAAGCGCATCCGCGACCTGGCCTGCGGCGAGCACGGCCTCGACCCCGAGGTCCTCATCTTCGACGCGCTCACGTTCACGCTCACGACCGGTGACGAGGAGTGGCGCCCGTCGGCGATCGAGACGATCGAGGGCATCCGCCGCATCAAGGCCGAGATCGCGGGCGTGAAGACCTCGCTCGGGGTGTCCAACGTCTCCTTCGGCGTCTCCCCGGGCGCCCGCGCGGTGCTCAACTCGGTCTTCCTGCATCACTGCGTCGAGGCCGGCCTGGACCTCGCCATGGTCAACCCGAACCACATCACGCCCTACGGCGAGATCTCCGACGAGGAACGCGCGCTGGCCGACGACCTCGTGTTCGACCGCCGCGAGGACGCGCTCGAGCGCTTCATCGCGCACTTCGAGTCCAAGGGCGAGGAGGAGGTCCAGGGCGCGGCCGACCCCACCGAGGGCATGGAGCCCGAGGAGGCGCTGCACTTCCACATCCTGCGCCGCCGCAAGGAGGGGGTCGAGGACTGGATCGATCGCAGCGTGGAGAAGATCGGCGCCGTCCCGACCCTCAACGAGGTTCTGCTGCCGGCGATGAAGGAGGTCGGCGACAAATTCGGCGCCGGCGAGCTCATCCTGCCCTTCGTGCTGCAGTCGGCCGAGGTGATGAAGCGCGCCGTCGCCCGCCTGGAGAACTACCTCGACCGGATCGAGGGCTACACCAAGGGCACGGTCGTCGTCGCCACCGTGTTCGGCGACGTGCACGACATCGGCAAGTCGCTCGTCAACACGATCCTCACCAACAACGGCTATACGGTCGTCGACCTCGGCAAGCAGGTGCCGATCGGGACGATCCTCGACGCCGCCGTCGAGCACGAGGCGACCGCGATCGGGCTCTCGGCGCTGCTCGTCTCGACCTCCAAGCAGATGCCGCTCGCGATCCAGGAACTGCACGAGCGCGAGCTCCCCTACCCGGTGCTGATCGGCGGCGCGGCGATCAACCGCGACTTCGGCCTGCGCGCGCTGTACCCGAAGGGCCGTGAGTCCGACGAGGTCTACGCGCCGGGAGTCTTCTACTGCAAGGACGCCTTCGAGGGGCTGGCGCGGATGGACGAGATCGTCGAGGAGGGTCCGCGCAAGGCGCTTGTCGCGCGCACCCGCGACGCCGCCCGGCGCCTGCGCGAGCAGGGTCCCGAGCCCGAGGCGCCGCGCACCGACGACGACACCGTCCGCTCCCCGGCCCGCACCGACGTGCCGGTGCCGACGCCGCCGTTCTGGGGCGTGCGCGAGATCGAGGTCGACCTCGACGAGGTCTACCCCCACCTCGACACGCACGTGCTGTTCAAGCTGCACTGGGGCGGACGCGGCGTCAAGGGCGAGGCCTGGCGCACGCTCATCGCCGAGGACTTCCTGCCCCGCCTGGAGCGCATGTGGCGCGAGCAGACCTACCTGCACCCGCGCGCGCTGCTCGGCTACTTCCCGTGCTACTCCGAGGGCAACGCGGTCGTCGTCCTCGATCCCGAGGATCAGGAGCGCGTCCTGCAGCGCTTCGTCTTCCCGCGCCAGCCCGGGCACGACCACATCTGTCTGGCCGACTTCTACCGCCCGCGCGACTCGGGCGAGCTCGACGTCGTCGCCTTCCAGGCCGTCACGGCCGGCGACGAGGTCACGACGCTCATGAAGCGGCTCGAGGATGAGGGCGAGTTCGCCGAGCAGTTGTTCGTCCATGGACTCGGCGTGCAGACGGCCGAGGGACTCGCGGAGTGGCTGCACGCCCGCGTGCGCTCGGACCTGCAGATCGCGCCCGACCAGGGCCGCCGCTGGTCGTGGGGCTACGGCGCCTGCCCCGACCAGTCCGAGCATACGAAGCTGTTCGACGTGCTCGACGCGCCGTCGATCGGGCTGCAGCTGTCGGGCGGGTTCGCGATCGAGCCCGAGCAGTCGACGGTGGCGATCGTCAGCCACCATCCGCAGGCGATCTACTTCTCGATGAAGAGCGGGCGGCTGCTCAAGGACTACGCGCCCGACGACGTCATCGCCGGCACCGACCGCGACCCGAGCCGCCTCGACGGCGCGACGATCGCCGACGCGCTGCCCGACGTCGACCCGCCCGAGGGCGACGCCGTCGAGGGCGAAGACGCCCCGGCGCTGGCCGAGACGACCTAGCCGACGCCGCCGCAGGTGAGCGCGGCGATCAGCGCGAGCTTGGCGGCCCGGTCGAGCCGCTTGATGCGCGCCTCCTCGCGTCGTGCGCTCGAGCGGTCGGGCATCGGCAGCGCGAGCGCGAGCGCGACCGGGCGGCGGCTGGCCGTGTAGCGGCTCGCGGTGCCGGCCTGGTGATGGGCCAGGCGGCGATCGAGATCGACAGTCCAGCCGGTGTACAGCGAGCCGTCACCGCAGCGCAGGAGGTAGACCCACGCCGGCGGGCCCGGCATCGTCTCGACGGAGCTCAGGGCTTGGCCACCACGGCGCCGGCGCCGTCGGCGCCGACCGGCTGCAGGGTCACCGGCGTCGCGTGCATCGTGCGCTGGCGGACGTCGCGCCACGACAGCCCCTCGTAGGCGAGCGCCGGTGTTCCCATCGTCAGCGCCGTCGTGATCTCGACCGCCTGCAACACGATCCCGTACGCGAGCGCGGCGGGGAGCGCCACGTGGAACGCGCCATGCAGAACGACGATGCAGGCCGCCTGGAAGACGCCCACGTTCGAGGGCGTCGCCGGAACGACCGCCGTCGCGTTGACCGCGAAAAGGACGCCCGCCGCCGCCCCGAGGCCGGCGCGGGGACCGAGGCCGAGCGCAAGCAGCAGGCAGTAGCACGACATCCACTGCAGCCCCCACGCGCCGAGCTGCACGAGCGTGGCGGCGGCCGCCACCCGCGGGCGGCGCACGATCTGCGCGCCCTCGGCGAGCCGGCGCGCCCCGCTGCGCAGCCGGGCCGTCAGCATCGAGACGCGTGCGCGCCGTGAGGCGGCGGCGCCCGGGGCCAGCGCGGGGCCGACGAGAAGTGCGAGCAGGGCGATCGCGGGCGCCACCGCGATCGCGAGCAGCGGACGATGGCGGCCGTCGAACAGATGGTCGACGCTCGAGAACATCACGGCACCGAGGAGGCCGAGCGCGAGCAGGTTCATGAGCGCCTGCGACACGATCGTGCCGGCGACCGCCGGCAGCGTCTCCCGCGCACGGCCGAGCCGTCGCGCCACGATCACCGCCCGCGAGGACTCGCCGAGGCGGGCCGGCAGCGTCGCCGACATGAGCACGCCGATGAACGTCCCCTGCCAGGCATCGCGCAGCCGGGCGTGGCTCGTGCCCGGCGCGGCGCGCAGGATGAGGTGCCAGGCCACGCCGCGCGCGGCCATCGCCGCGCACATGAGCCCCAGGCCGATGAGCAGGAAGCTCGGGCGCGACGCGAGCAGCGAGGCGGCGATCCGGGGCAGGCCCGCGCGCTGCACCCCGATGAGCCCGACCGCACCGACCGCCACGCTCGCGCCGACGAGCGCGCCCCGGCGCAGCAGGCGACGGGCGGCGCCCGTCGCCCCGCCCACCGCCGGCGCCGGTTCGAGACTCGGCAGCGGCTGCGGCGGCACCGCGGGGAGCCGGTCGGCCGGTCGCAGGCCGTGGCGCAGGGCCAGGCGGGTGAGCGCCGGTGCGGCGTCGCCGATCGAGCTCGCCTGCTCGTAGGCCTCGAGCACCTCGGCGGCGACGCGCGGCCAGGCATAGCGCTCGGCCCGCTCGCGGGCGGCGGCGGCCATCGCCCGGCGCCGCGGTTCGTCGAAGGCAAGGGTGCGAAGCGCCGCCGCGACCGCGACCGGGTCCGCTCGCGGCACGAGCAGGCCGTCGGTTCCGTCGCGCACGACATCGCGGTAGCCGGGGATGTCGGAGGCGACAACCGGCGTCCCGGCGGCGAACGCCTCGGTGAGGACCATCCCGAAGCTCTCGCCGTGCAAGGAGGGCGCACAGAGGACGTCGGCGCGCCGCAGCTCGACGAGCTTGTCCGCCTCGGACACCTTGCCGAGCACCCGCACGTCGCGATCGTCGAGCATGAGGTTGGCGACCTCCTCGGGTGCGGCGCCGACGAGCGTCAGCTCGGCCGGGACGTGATCGCGCAGCGCCTCGAAGGCCCGCAGCAGCACCGGCAGGCCCTTGCGCTCGACCGCCTGTCCGACGAACACGATCCGCAGCGGGCGCCCGGGCCCGGCCGCGCCGCGCGCCGCCGACCCGTCGAGGTCGACGTCGAGCAGATCGACGCCGTTCGGGATGATTCGGTAGCGGCCGCCGAAGAAGCGCCGGGCGGTCCAGGCCGCGGCCTCGGAGACCGCGATCCGCACGTGGAGACGATTCATCCGCCGCCCGGCCCCCATCAGCGCGGCGGCGCCGTTCGAGAGCCGGTTCGTGGAATAGGTGTGGTACGTGCCCACGAGCGGGGATTGCGCGACGCCCATCGCGTCCCAGCAGACGACGGGGGCGTACGGCTCCTGCAGGTGCACGACGTCGTAGCGACCGCTGCGCAGCTCCTCGCGCAGGGCGATCACCGCCTCGGCCGACACGGCGACGTTGGAGACCGCGCCGTTCATCCGGAAGCCGACCGTGCGGCCGAGCGACACGAAGTCCTCCGGGACGGGGCGCGCCTGCGGTCGCGCCCCGCGATGAAGTCGCAGCGACAGTCGGTCGTCGGGGTCATACGGCGCAAGCACGCGCACGTCGTGGCCCTCGAGGCGCAGCGCGCTGCAGAGCGATTCGATGTGGCGCGTGACGCCGCCGGGGTACGTCCACGAATAGGGCGAAACCATCGCGATCCGCACACCTGCACTGTACCCCGTGCACTGGTCGCGCGCCCGGTCCGGCGCCGACCGTGCATTGGTCGAGCCCGCCCGGGACCAGCGCCGCCGCCGCTTATAATCGGCCGGGCAGCACGTCACGGCCGCGACGGCCCGCCACGATGCCCGACCGTCACTTCGTCAAGTACACGTTCCTGAAGGTCGATCCGGCCTGGCGGAGGCTCGACGCCGAGGAGCGCGCCCAGCACAAGCTCGAGTTCATCGCCGGCTGCGAGGACTTCGCCGACGGCCACCTGCTGCAGACGCTGTCGCTCGTGGGCACACGCGGCGACGCCGACCTGCTGATCATCTCCGAGGCGGAGAACCTCGAACGCATCCACGAGTTCCACGTCGTGCTCAACCAGAGCGGACTGATGAAGTGGGCCGAGATCCCGTATTCGTACCTCGGCATGCGCAAGTCCTCGGAGTACTCCGACGAGCTGCGCACGAAGCCGCGCGCGTTCCGCGGCAAATACGTGTTCGTCTATCCCTTCGTAAAGTCACGTCAGTGGTACGCGCTGCCCTCCGAGGAGCGCTGGCGCATCATGCAGGGCCACATCGCGGTCGGCCGCGAGTACCCCGGCGTCGACAACCACACGACGTACTCCTTCGGGCTCGACGACCAGGAGTTCATCGTCGCCTTCGACACGAACGACGTCGGCACGTTCCTCGACCTCGTCCAGCGGCTGCGCGGAACCGAGGCGTCGGCCTATACGGTGCGCGACACGCCGAGCTTCACGTGCATCGCAACCTCGCTGCCACGCGCGCTCGGCGCGCTCGACGGCGAGCCCCTTCCGGCCGAGGCGCTTCCGGCGGCGTAGGGCGTTCGGCGGCGACGATGGATTCGCCCAGCCCAACTCGGCGCGCGGCGGCCGCTCGCCTGCAGGGGGTGGCGCTCGTGGTGGCGATGCTCGCCGGGAGCATCATGCTGTGGGTCGGCTTCCCGCTGCTGTGGCTGTGGGTCGGCTCCCAGGTGACCGATTCCTCGCAGCCGTCGCTGACGCCCTACCTCGTCGTGATCGTCGGGCTCGCCGTGTCGGTGATCCTCGACTACAAGCTGCTCGTCCGCCTCAACGCCCGCTACACCCGCGTCATGCAGGTCTCCGCGCGCATGGAGATCCGCAACGCCTGGCTGCGCAGCATGCGCGACGGCCGCACGCGCGGCATCACTCTCACCGTGCTCGACCGCGTGATGATCGTCACCGTCGCGCTCGCGCTGTGCTCGCTCATCGTGTGGTTCATCGCATTCTCCGGCTCACCGCTGCCGGGGGCGTAGGCAGCTCGCGCGGCTGATCGTCGCGGGCGCGCACCCCGGACGGTTGCACCGCGGCGGTGATCTCGCAGGGCGCCGACTTCACTTACTCGTCGGGAGAACCGCACGAGTCGGATTGAGAAACATTCATGGCCACAATGAGTTTGCGGTGCTACACTTTCCCGCGAAGAGGGTCGGAAGTGCTACAGATTCGTCCGCCGGGGCCGGCGGGACCGTTTGGGTCAAGCGGGTGGGGCCTCGGCGCGGTTAGGCGTGCCGTCTACTCAGATGGCACGTCCGCGCGGGCGGCTGAAGGTGACACTCGCCGACCGCATCGCAACACCGGAGGGTTCGCGGTAACGAATGGCAGAGGTTCGTCGCAGGTGTTAAGGCGATAACTGACGTGCCGGCGGTTGCGGCACGTCGCCTTGGCGCGCGCCCACATCATTCATCCGTTGCATTTCTCATCTCATGGAGGAGATATGACGCATCGACTGACAAACGTCACCAGGACGTTCGGGGTCGCGCTTGGTGCATGCTTCACAGCGCTGCTGCTGTGGACCGCGAGCGCCGGAGCGGCCACGTGCTTCTTTTTCTGCCACACCACGACCACGACGACAACGTCGTCGTCATCATCCACGGCGACGACGACGACCGTCACCAGCACGAGCGCAACGACGACGGCTCCCGCGCCGTCCGGCCTGCCGGCCGTCACGGAGATCCCGGCGACGAGCGGGACGCACGGCTTTGCGTACGACGCCGTCCCGCCGCCGAGCGGGGTAGCCGGAGCGCCGGCCCTCGACACGTCGTCGTTGGCCGCGGCGGGCTACGTGGAGCGGGAGTTCCAGATATCCGGCAACGCGAAGGTCTACCAGCAGAGTGGTCAGTGGTCGTCGAACGGCAACTGGAATGTGTCTTCTTCACAGAGCCTGCCCTACACCACCCGCCTGCTGATCCGCTATCCGACCAACCCGGCGAAGTTCAACGGCACGGTCGTGTTCGAGTGGCTGAACGACACCACCGGCGGAGACCAGGATCCGGTCTGGGCGCAGATCAACTCAGAGCTCATCAGCAACGGCTTCGCCTACGTCGGCGTGACCGCGCAGACGGCGGGCATGAGCGATCTCGCCGTGTGGGATCCGGCGCGCTACGGGGCGCTGGGCGACAGCAACGATGGTCAGTCGTATGACATCTTCACCCAGGCGGCCGAGGTGGTGAAGGCCGACAGCGCGACGATGCTGGGCGGCCTGACGCCGAAGGTGGAGATCGGCACGGGCGACTCGCAGTCGGCCTTCCGGATCGACACCTATGTCAATGCCATCCAGCCGCTCACGCATGCGTTCAACGCGTTCCTGGGCGTCGGGCGCGCCGTCGCGGCCGCACCGATCGGCAATGGCCTGATCTCGCTGACCCCGTGGCCGGCGCTGATCCGGACCAACAACACGGCGCCGTTCATCGAGCTGAACACCCAGGGCGACGTCCTGGAGCTGCAGTCGGGGCTCGCTCGGCAGGCCGATAACAGCGACCTGCGCACGTGGGAAGTGGCCGGTGCGGCGCACATCGACGCGCACGAGGGCGCCTACGAGACCGAGACGATCGCCCGTGAGCAGCCGACCGCCGCGATTCCGATGTGCATCGCGGGCACCCCGATCGGGGGGACCGGCACGGCGCTGGACGGAATCAACCAGCCCGACAACATGCCCCTGTGGGAGGTCGAGGAGGCGGCAATCGCGGCCTTGCAGAACTGGGTCGTCCACGGCGTGCCGGCGCCGCACGAGGCGTCGTACCTGTCCACCACATCGATCCTCGGGTTGCTCGACGTCCCGAACGTCAACAAGTACGGGGTGGCGTCAGGCGGCATCCAGCTGCCCGAGTCGACCGTTCCGACGGAGGATTACTCGCCGATCAACCTGTCGACGATCGACGCCAGCGAGTTCCAGCTCGGCAATCTGATCAGCGAGGCCCAGGCTGCCATCCAGGCGTTCGAGACCGGCAGTATCAGCAATCCCACCCTCCGGAGCGCCGGGCTGTGCCTGCTGTCGGGGTACTTCACCGACTTGGGGAACTCAACCCTCCAGTCGCTGTACCCGTCGCCGGCGGCCTACGCGGCCAAGTACGCCACCGCGGCGAACGCCGTGGAGGCAGCCGGGTTCATCACGCCGGCCGACGCCGCCGCGGCGATCGCCAACGCGAACGCCGGCTTCGGCGGGTTCCAGCAGCCGGAGGTGTCCATCCCGTGAGCTAGGCGGAGCTCGCACCGAGAGCCGACCTGTCACCGGCAGCGCGCACCCGTCCGCTTTCAAGTGGCGCGCGTCAACCCTCCTCCGGTGACGGGCGCAGCGGTCGCGGCAGAGATGTCGCGACCGCTGCGCGCCGGAGGCGCCGGCGGTCCGCGGCCGCGATCCGCGTGAAGCCCGCCGCGAACCACCCCTCGGTCGTCCGGCGGCGAATGCCGATCGTCTTCGACCTGCTGATCGTCGCCGCGTGTGTGCGGCGCGCGACCGTGGCCGAGATTCGCTCGCCCAGGGCCGACGACGCTCAAGCGCGCGGCCTGGGGCGGCGATGCAGTACACCATGTCCATATCGTCGCGCGAGGGGCCGAGCCAGGCACGGCCGCTGATCAACTTCGATGAATTGCGCCGCTCGCTCGTGCTCGGCTACGGCATTACGGCGCTGACGGCGATCTTCGCCGTGCTCGTCGTGAAGACGGACCGTGGCAACGTCGGGCTGGTCTCGGTGGCGGGGTTCGAACTCTGTCTCGCCGCTCTCCTCGCCGCCTGGCGCTCGATGCCGGTGTGGATGATCAAGGTCGCGGCCTTCCAGATCGCGATCGGGGTCATCAGCGCCGTCGTCGCGTTCGCGACGCCGATCGGTCCGGCGCCTCTGTACTACATCTGGCCGGCGCTCACGTGTGGTAGCTATGGGTCGCGCAACGACGCGCGCTGGATGATGGTGACGCTGTCCGCGACGTTCGCGCTCGCGCTCGGCGTCGCCCACGACGTCCAGGTGCCGGCGATCATGTACGTCTCCGTCGTCTCCATTGTCGGCGTGGTGCTCGCCATCCACCGTCGCGACCGGGTGCAACTCGCATATGCCGCGGCCACGGACGGCCTCACGGGCCTTCTGAACCGGCGCGCCTTCGGCGACGCCTTCGGTCGCGAAGTGGAGCGGGCGGGTGCGGCCAAGCTCCCGCTGAGCCTGGTCGTCTTCGACCTCGATCACTTCAAGGACCTCAACGACGGCTTCGGTCACGCGGCCGGCGACGACGCTCTGTGTGCGTTCTCCGCGATCCTTCGCGAGCAATGCTCTCCCGGTGATCTGGCGGCCCGCGTGGGTGGCGAGGAGTTCGCCGTGGTCCTCTTCGACACGGATCTCGGCGGGGCTCAGGCCCGGGTGGACCGGATCGCACGCTCGCTCGCGCAATGGTCGCTCGATCGGCCGACGACCCTCACCACAAGCGCCGGCATCGCGATGCTCGGCCCGGATGCGAGCTCGCCCTCCGAGATGCTGATCGCGGCCGACCGCGCGCTGTACGCCGCGAAGCACGCCGGTCGCAACCGCGTCGTGCAATTCGGCGATCAGACGGCGCGCGAGCTCGCTCAGGCCGCCTAGCCTCACGGCCAGCCGATGCGTGGCTTCGGACGAGGCGGTGGGTGGGGTTCACCAGGGTCGTCCCGGAGGCTCCCACTCGGTCTCGTCGGCGACGACCCGTGACCGGCGCGGCGCCACTCACCGCACGCGCCGCACCGCCACCGTGCGATCGGCCTCGTCGTCGATCTCCCAACCGTCGCTCGCGCCGGAGCGGAGCAGGCGCGCGACGACCGCGGTCGGGCCCGGAAGGCCGCGCCCACCCGGCTGGTCGGCCCGCGCGTCGTGGAAGACGGCATGCCCCCCAACCGTCACGAACGGATGCCACGCCTTCCAGTCGAGCTCGACGCCCGCCTCGGTGTGATCGCCGTCGATGAACACGACGTCGACGTCGCCGTGCCAGCGCGAGGCCACCTCGTGCGAGAGGTCGGCATGCCAGTGGACCTGCGGGCCGCCGCGCGCCGCCCGGGCCACCGCGCGGCGCGTCGCCCACTCGGTTGCGCCCCAGCCACTGGGCAGCGCTCCCGGGTGATGACCGAACGGGTCGACGAGGTGCAGCTCGGCATCGGGCGCGAGATGACGGCAGAGCACGCACGCCGACGAGCCCTCGTACACGCCGATCTCAACGACGCGCCGGGCCGAACGGGCGGCGCGCAGCAGGACGTCGGCGTCGGCGTCGGAGTGCATCGTGCGCGGCGGGATCACCCCGAGCCCGACCGCGAGCGCGCGCATGCGCACGTCATCGCGCACGCGCGGGGGCACGCGCGACCGCAGGGTGCTGGGCAGGAACGGCATCGGGACCCAGCCTATGCGCACTGCGACGGCAGCGGCGGCGCCACTCCGCGCGAGCCGCCCAGCGCCCAGGCCCGCCAGAGGTAGTACGCCGGGTACAGGTGGGTCAGGCCGGCGTCGGCCAGACCGACCGGGAACAGGTCGTCCTCGCGGAAGGTGTACTGGAAGACGGCATCGACCCGCGGGTCGGCGTACCAGCGGGCCAGGGACAGCGCGAGTCCCCGGCAGCCGGCGGCGGCGTCGGCCTCGCCGCCGGTCCGCGGATCCCCGGCATGGGCGGCGCCGGCTCCGGTCTCGGTGATCCACAGGCGCGCGCGCCGCCCGCACGGGCCGCGCCGGTCCAGTGCGTCCTCGAGCGCGCCGACGGGGCCGGCGGCCAGCGCCGCGGCGCCCCTGCGCGCGTAGGCGTGGACGCTCCACACCCGACCGAGGCACACCACGTCGGAGGGCAGGCCGGCCACGAACTCGGCGACGCTCGTGTCGCGCGGGCCCGAGGTCGTGTAGCCGGCGAGCTCGCCGAGGACCATCTGGTGGCCGCCCCCGTCGGCCACCAGCTCGTTCGCCATGGCCCGCGCCAGCTGCGCGTAGACCCCCGGCGAGAGCGCGGGCGAGCGCGATGAGCAACGCGCGCGCTGCGGGCTGATGAAGTACGGATGGTTCGGCTCGTTCCACGGGCTGAGGTAGGGCAGCGCCACCCCGAGCTGGCGGCCGAGCGCGAGGACGGCGCGGATGAGCCCGCGGTAGGCCGCGAGTGCGCCCGGGCGGATCGGCCGCGAGATCGAGGTCGTCCCGGGTCGCTCGCAGCCCCCGGGCGGCACCGCCGCCCACGCGGGGGCTCCGTCGATCACGATGACCGGCACGAAGCCGCCCCCGGTCCGCTGCTGGGACGCGATCGCGCGCAGCTCGTCGCGCAGGCCGGCGTAGGCGCCGCACGGCGGTATCCCGCGCAGACAGCCGTCGACGGGCACCACGAGCGACGGAGGCGATCCGGCCGCCGGCTCGAGCCGGGCCCAGTCGAGCACGAGCCGCAGATAGGCGGGGTGCAGCGCGGTCAGCGCGGCGCGCCACGGCGCGAAGGCCGCCGGCACGCCGGATCCCTGTCCGGGGCTCCAGAGCAGGTCGGCGTTTGCCTCGGTCAGACCGATCGCCACGCCCGCGGGGGTCGGTGGGGCGGAGCCGCCGCCCCGCCGGTGCGGGCGCGACCGTCCGCCGCCGGCCGACAGCGCCAGCGTCAGCGCGACAACGGCAACGAGCAACACGATCGCCACGCCCGTGCCGCCCGCGAGCCGGCGGCGGCGGGCGCCCGCCGCGGGTTCGGCGTCGTGTTCGGCGGTGGGCTCGCGCTCCTCGGTCATCGCCCGCACACTGTGGCGAAGCCGGAGACGGGCCGCGGGCGGGACGGAGCCGATGCGCTCGCCGTATCCTCCCCGGAAGCCCGGTGCCCGAACTGCCGATCATTCACCGCGACGACGTCCCCGCTCGCTCGGTCGCGGCCGGCGACATCGCCTTCGATCGCCGCCGGCTCGGCTCGGCGGCGGGATCGGCCCGCATCGGCGCCAGCCTGTACGCCGTCGTGCCGGGCGCGCGGCAGATGCCGGTGCACGTGCATGGAGACGAGGAGGAGATCTTCTTCGTCCTCGCCGGCGCGGGCCTCAGCTGGCAGGACGCCGCCGCGTGCCCGGTCGGCCGGGGCGACGCGATCGTCCAGCGCGCGGACGAGGCCACGCACACGTTCCTGGCCGGCCCGGACGGCCTCGAGCTGCTCGCGTTCGGCAGCGGCAGCGACACGAGCATCACCTGGCTGCCGCGCGCCGCGGTGATGTGGGCGGGCCCGCGCTGGGTGCCGCTCGACGCGCCGCACCCGTTCAAGGCCGAGGCGGCCGCCGGCCCGCTGTCCCGACCCGAGCCCGGCCCGCGCCCGGAGAACGTGGTGGCGCTCGCCGACGTTCCGGCCGGGGCGTTTCCGGGCGCAGACGTGCGCGCGCTCGGCAACGCGGCGGGCTCGCGGAAGGCGGGCCTCAATCACGTCACCCTGCCGGCCGGCCGGGCCGGTGCCCCGCCACACTGCCACGCGCTCGAGGAGGAGCTCTTCATCGTGCTCGAGGGCTCGGGCACCCTGACGCTCGGCGGCGACGAGCACCCCCTGCGCGCGGGTGACGTCGTCGCGCGCCCACCGTCCACCGGGGTCTGTCACTCGATCCGCGCCGGCGAGGACGGACTGACGTATCTCGCGTTCGGCACGCGCGAGCCCGGCGACAGCGTGTACTACCCGGAGTCGGGCTCGGTGCGCCTGCGGGGCCTCGGGGTGATGCTCGACGTCGGTCCGGCGCGGTCCGCGGCCTGATCGCGCGCCCGCCTAGCTCGGGGCGATCTGGTCGGGCACGACGCCGATGTGCGTCAGCAGCTCCTCGTCGGTCAGGTAGGCGCGGGCCTCGACGATTTCGCCCCGCGGGTTGCGTTCGGCCAGCATGGCGGACTTCGAGACGAACTCGCCGTCGACGAGCACCTCGCTGAGGATCAGGAAGCGGCGCTCGTCGAGCAGGCGCACCTCGCGGATCCGCCCCGTGTGCTGGATCGACGCCGCGCGCAGCTCCTCCACCCAGCGCCGCAGCCCATCGTGGCCACGATAGACGCGCCGCGAGCCCACGAGCAAGGTCGGACGGAAATCGATCGCCGGATCGGCGAGCGCGATGAGGCCGTCCGCGTCGCGCCGGTTGAAGGCGTCGATGAACTGCTGAGCGATCACTTCGGCGGGTGCCCGTCCGACGGACATGGAGGCGAGTCTATGCCCGCGTCGTCGCAACGCAACATCGCGCGACGACCGCCGGGCGCCCCCGGTCGGCCCGGCGGCGGCGCCACGGCCGAACGTCGCTTGACGATACTCGCGGACGCGCGCGGCCCCAACGTCCGGCCGGCTGACGCGCTTTCACGATATCCGCGGACCGCAATGCCCAAATTATCGCAAATTGCGGGTTATTAATCGCCGACCGGCCTTGGTCTTCTGGCACCAAAGTGGGACATTCGATGCCCCTATCGCGGGCAGGTTGGCGTTCGGAGTGGGAACGGCGCTGCGCACGTCCGTCTGCGCGTAGAAAGGAGTACCCCATGAGCACGGACCTCCGTGATCGTGCTTTCGTGAGGCACGTGCGGGAGGTGGAAGGGATGGTCGACCGCGGCGTCGCCTTCGCCGAGGTCGAGGCGGCAGTCGCCGAGACGGATCTCCGCGAGGACCACCGGGCGGCGCTCTGGCTGCTCGCGTGGAGCGACCTCGCCGAGGACGGGCAGTACCGCCACCGGCGGACGGCGCGATCGGTACCACGCGTCGAGGCAGGCGTGTGATGTACGCCCCGGTGGAGCAGGTGACCAAGAGCGAGGCCTCTCAGGCGGCGGTCGTCGCGCTCAACTTCGCGCGCCGGACGATCGTCGAGGGCGCGCCCGCGACCCGCGAGACACTCGCCCGCGAGGCGGGATTCCAACTCGGCATCCCCGCGCCGCAGGCGCTGCGCGAGCTGGACGCCCTCGCCGGCGAGCTCGGCGTGTCCTCGCTGCTGTGACGGCGGCGGGCACGGATGCCCGCCCGTAGCCTCATCCCAGGCGCACGGACGCGCTCAGACGGCGGAGGCCTGCTCCTCCTCGGCGACCCGGAAGGACGAGCCGCAACCGCAGGCGGCCACGACGTTCGGGTTGTTCACCTTGAATCCGGCGCCCTGGAGGCTCTCCTCGTAGTCGATCACCGAACCCCGGACGAACGGGAGACTGGCCTGGTCACAGATGAGCTTGAGCCCGTGGTCCTCGAACACCTCGTCCTCGGAGCGGACCTCGTCGAAGGCGAGCTGGTACTGGAACCCCGAGCAGCCGCCGCCGCGCACGGCGACGCGCAATCCGGCCGACGAGACGTCTGCGTTGGCGCCCTCGAGGAACTCGCGGACCTTCTCTGCGCCCTTGTCCGTGATCGTGATCATCGTCGACTCCTTCGGCCCGGAGGGCCCCTGATCGGCCTGCAATACTTTCCAAAGTGTAGCGAGGCGGCCCGCGTGCCTCCGCACCGGCTGGACGGCGCATCGCAGCCGCGTCGCCCTCCCGGCAGAGAATCGTCCGGAGACCTTCTACGCTTGAGCGCATGCCGACCGCCGACGAGATCCAGCGCCGTATCGAGGACGCGATTCCGGGCGCTCGCGCGAACGTCCAGGACACGACCGGCGGCGGCGACCACTTCAGCGCGACCGTCACCTCTTCCGCCTTTGCCGGACAGAGCCGCATCGAGCAGCACCGCCTCGTGTACGCGGTGTTCGGCGACGAGATCGGCGGGGCGATCCACGCCCTCGCCCTCAAGACACGACCCGAATGAGGAGCCGCGAGCCATGACCGAGCAGAACCCCATCCGTGACGCGATCGCGCAGGCGATCTCCGAGCATCCCGTCCTCCTGTTCATGAAGGGCACGCCGGAGGCGCCGGCCTGCGGCTTCTCGGCCAGGACGGTCGCCGCGCTGCAGTCGCTCGACACCCCGTTCGCGGCCGTCGACATCCTGCCCGATCCGCGCATCCGCCAGGAGCTGTCGGCCTTGTCGAACTGGCCCACGATCCCCCAGCTGTTCGTCGAGGGCGAGTTCGTCGGCGGCTGCGACATCGTCGTCGAGATGTACGAGTCGGGTGAGCTCGCCGAGCTGCTGTCGGCGCACGCGTCCGGTGACGACGCACCGAGCGCCCCCGCCCCCGAGGCGTCGAACGGCGCGAACGGGCTGCACCAGATCGAGAACCGGCTCGGCTGAGCGCCGCGCTCTGAGCGTCGCACCCCGCGACGCCTCAGAACCGCAGCCGGTCGAGCGTCTCCTCGACCTGACGCAGCGCGAAGCCGGCCGCGCGGAACGGGAGCGGCTGGTGGGAGCCCGGCGGCGCGAGCCCATCCGGCTCGTAGGCCCGATACCAGTCGATCGTCGCCTGCAGCGTGTCCTCGTGGTGCGCTGGGCGGTAGCCGAGCTCGCGCTTGGCCTTCGTGCTGCGAAACGCCCACCACAGCCCGGCGGCCCGCACCTCGACCGGCGTCGCGGGCGGCTGCGCCCACATGCGGGCACCGAGCTCGGCGAGGGCCAGGGCGGCCGGCAGCGGCAGCTTCATCTCGGGCGGATCGACCCCCGAGAGCCGGCCGAGATCGGCGAACAGCCGGTCGAGCGTGAAGTTGCGATTGCCGAGGATGTAGCGCTCGCCCACCTCGCCGTGCTCGTCGGCCAGCACGTGTCCCTGCGCGACGTCCTCGGCGTCGACGATGTTCAGCGCGCCGTCGACGTACAGCGGGATCTCGCGGCGCAGGAAGCGGCGCACGATCTCCGTCGAGGAGCGATGCAGGTCGCCGACGCCGAACACGTGCGCCGGGTTGACGATCACGGCGGGCAGACCGAGCCCGACGAGGTGCATCACCTCCTCCTCGGCCACTCGCTTGGAGTTGACGTACGGGATCGCCCCGGCCGCGGCCGGGAACGCCTGGGCCTCGTCGGCGGTCGTCCCGCGCCGGGCCGGCCCGATCGCCGCGATCGACGAGGTGTACACGACGCGGTCGACCCCGGCGCGCAGCGCCTCCTCGAGCACGATCCGCGTCCCCTCGACGTTGACGCGCATCATGACGTCGGCCCGCGCGCGCAGGCTCGTCATCCCGGCGGTGTGGAAGACGCGGCGCACGCCGCGCATGGCCCGCCGCACCGCGCGACGGTCGAGGACGTCGCACTGCACGAGCTCGTGATCGAAGTCGAGGCTGTCGGTGCGGCTCTGCGGGCGCACGGTCAGCCGCAGGTCATCGCCGCGGGCCGCGAGCGCACGCGCGACATGCGCACCGACGAACCCGGTAGCACCGGTGACGAGCGTCCTCGACACTGGCGCGAGTGTATTGCGCGCGGCGGGCGGGCCGCCGCCACTTCGATAGGGTGCCGCGGCGATGCCCGGCGTCGCCGTCGTCACCGACTCCACGAGCTATCTCCCGCGGTCGGTGACCGAGCACTTCGCGATCCGCGAGGTGAGCCTCTACGTCACCGTCAACGGCGTGCAGCGCCGCGAGACCGAGATGGGCGTCTACGACGATTTCTACCGGCAGCTGGCCGACATGCGCGAGCTGCCCACGACATCCCAGCCGTCAATCGGCGATTTCCTCGCGGCGTGGGAGCCGCTGCTCGCCGCCGGGCAGGACATCGTGTCGGTGCACCTCGCCGGCGGCATCTCGGGCACCGCCGAGGCGGCTCGGCAGGCACGCGAGGTGCTCCGCGAGCGGGGCCTGAGCGAGCGGATCGAGGTGATCGACGGCGAGACCTGCTGCGGGGGCCTCGGCTGCATCGTGCTCGCCGGCGTGCGGGCGGCCGCCGAGGGCGGCGACCTCGCGGCGGTCGCGGCGCGCGTGCACGAGGCGCGAACGGCCCTGAAGATCTGGTTCGCGATCGACACGCTCGAGTACCTGCGCCGCGGCGGGCGCATCGGCGCGGCCCAGGCCTGGCTCGGCGGCGCGCTGAAGATCAAGCCGATCCTCTCGCTCGAGCGCGAGATCACGCCGGTCGAGCGCGTGCGGACCTCCGGTCGCGCGTTCGAGCGTCTCGTCGAGTACATGCGCGAACGTCGGCGCGACGGCTCCGACGGGTGGGTGGTGCAGCACTCCCAGTCGCCACAGGCCGCCGAGCGACTCGTCGAGCGCGGCCGCGAGATCTACGGCTCGGAGCCGATCTTCGTCTCTGAGGTCGGGCCGGTCATCGGGACCTACACGGGCCCGGGACTGCTCGGCGTCGGCGGCGTCCCGCGCTCGTTCGTGCCCACGCTGCCGCTCGGCTGATCCCGGCCGCGCGCTCAGCGGCGACGGCGGAACAGCCCGCCGAGCGCGGCGATCCCACCCCCGACCACGAAGCCGGCGACGGCGGCGCCGACGAGCACCTCGCGCTGATGCGCACGCAGATGCCCGCGCCAATCGGTGAGCGCGACGACCTCGCCGCGCAGCTGGGTGATCGAGACGGCGAGCTCGGCGCGGTTGGCCTCGATCGACTGGCGGATCTGCTCCGGCGTGCGCTGTGGCATCAGCTCGCGCCCTCCACGCTGGACCCGACCGTCTCTCGGATCTTGCGCGCCTCGTCGATCGCCATCGTGGGCGCGGGCGGCGTGCTCTTGCGCAGCACCCGGTACGCGACGAAGCCGGCCAGGATGCCGAGCAGGACGAGGACGACGGCGAGGACGAAGTAGCCATAGAAGTAGTTGAGCCCGTGGCCGGTGGGCAGGTCGTACCAGAGCAGCCAGGCCAGGCCGTTGAGCCCGTAGAGGAGCGCGAGCACGAGGAACAGGCCGGCCGCGAACCCGACCCCGATGCCGACGCCGATCCGGCGCAGCTTGGTCGTCATCTCGGCCTTGGCCAGCTCGATCTCCTCGCGCACGAGCAGCGTCACGCGCTCGGAGACCTCCCCGAGCGCGGCGGCCAGGTTCTGCTGGTCGGTCGTCGGCTCAGCCAAAGCGCTTGAGAATCATCGCGAGCAGGAGGCCACCGGCGAACGCGCCGGCGACGAGCACCTCCGGGCGCTCGCTCGCGAGGCCGGCGGACCCCGCCGCGGACGGCTGCGGGACGCCGGAGTTCGGCGGCGGCGTGTCGGGCGCGCTCACTCGGGCGGATCCTCGTGCATCAACCGCCGCCACAGCTGCGTCGCCACGCGATGGGCGGCGACATTGGCGAGCGCGGCCACGCCGGCGAGGAGTCCCGACCAGGCGAGGCGCTTGACCATCTCGTTCTCCATTGCCGCCGCAGTCAATCAGATAGCGCGTGGGCGTGCGACGGCGTCAGCCGACGACGACGTCGTCGGCGGCGTGGACGTCGAGGCCGCCGCACACGGTCTCGACGATCATGCCCTTGGCGAGCTCGAAGTCCTCCTCCTCGCTCGGCAGCAGACCGAAGATCCAGCCGGTGAGGACCGTCTCGATCGCGCCGTAGTACGTCATCGCCGCGAAGCGGGCGCTGATCTCCGGCTTGAACACACCGGCCGCCTGCGCCTTCGTGACGATCTCGGCGATCATCTCGTAGGCCTCGCCGATCTTCGCCAGGTGCGTCTGCCCGAACGAGTTGGCCGCCCGCGTCACCTCGACGATGATCACCTTCATCACGTCGGGGTCGTGGCGGTAGCTGTCGACGATGAAGGACGCGATCGAATACAGCTTCTCGCGCGCCCCGATGTCGCGCTCGTCGACGTCGTGGATGAACTCGAGCATCACGTTCCAGCGCTCGAGGAACACGGTGTCCAGCACCTCGTCCTTGGACGCGAAGTAGTGGTACACGAGCCCGTAGGCGACGCCGGCCTCGTCGGCGATGTCCGCGACGCGGCAGGCGTGAAAGCCCTGGCGCGCGAACACGCGCACGGCCGCGTCGAGGATGAGCCGGCGCTTGTCCTGGGCGGCCTGCGTGCGAGGCGTGCGATCGCGTTCCATCAGCGCACCGCCTCCACGCGCTCCTGCGGCCAGCGGTAGGCCGCGGGCTGGCGATTGGCGAGCGACGGCAGCCGGCGACGGATCTCGGCCTGGCCGTCGAGGTCGAGGTCGGCGACGATGTGGCCCTCGCGATCGGCGGCCTGCGCCAGCACGATGCCCCACGGATCGACGATCGCCGAGCGCCCGCCGGAGCGATGACCGGCGCCGTCGTCGCCGGTCTGGTTGGCGGCGATCACGAACGCCTGGTTCTCGATCGCACGGGCGCGCAGCAGCGTCTCCCAGTGGTCGCGGGTCGTGGCCAGTGTGAACGCGGCCGGCACGGTGAGCACGAGCGCGCCGCGCACGGCGAGGATCCGGTACAGCTCCGGGAAGCGCAGGTCGTAACAGACGCTCAGGCCGAGCGGGATGCCGTGCGCGGTCTCGCTGCACACGATCTCCTCCCCGGCCTGTTCGAGCGCCGACTCGTGGTATTCGACACCGTCGACCTCCACGTCGAACATGTGGATCTTGCGGTAGCAGGCGCGCAGCTCGCCGTCGGGACCGACGTGCACGCTCGTGTTCGCCAGGCGCTCGGAGCCGGGCCGGCGCTCGACGATCGAGCCGGCGAGCAGGTCGATCGACAGCTCGCGCGCGAGCGCCCGCGCCCAGGCGATCGCGGGGCCGTCGAGCGTCTCGGCCCCGGCGAGCAAATCGGCCTCGCCTCCGAGCACGGACCACTTCTCGGGGAGGACAACGAGGGTCGCGCCGTCGGCGGCCGCCGCGCGTGTATGCAGCTCGGCGGCCTGCCGGTTGGCCGATCGGTCGGCGGTCGAGTTCAGCTGAACCGCGGCGACGCGCAGCGAGGATGTTCCCACACTCACCGAGTCCTCCCTCGAATCGATTGACTGGTCAGTCAATGGGCGTCCTCAGCATATCGCGCCGTGCGGAGCACGTCAGCCACCCCGCTGGCGCCGCAGCTCGGCGAGCAACAGCTTCGAATGCATCGCGCCGATGAGCTCCCGCAGGGGCTCGGCGCCGGCGGCGATGATCGAGACGGCGCGCTCGACCTCGACCTCGCCGGCGAGACGATCGAGCAGCGCCCGCACCTCCTCGGCCACGAGCGGCTCGAGCGCCTCGCGGTAGCGCAGCGTGTCGTACACCGTGAAGCCGAGCGCCTCATCGTAGCCTCCGGCGCGAAAGCGGCCGATCGCCTCGACGATCTTGACGTCGTCGTAGTCGTAGCCGCGCCGTGTCGGCGTCAGCACGCCGAGGTCGACGAGGCGGGCAAGGACGTTGTCCGGGATCGCGTAGCGCTCGCGCAGCTCGCTCGCCGAGACGCGGCGATGCTCCTGCGCTTCGAGCGCGCGCTCGAGGATCCGGTCCTCGAGCTCGATGAGCGCCGCCACGCGGGCCGGGTCGCCGTCGATGACGCCCCGGATGACCCGCAGCGGCATGAAGCGTTCCTCCTGCAGGCGCTTGATGAGCTGGATGCGCTGCACGAAGTCGGGCGGGTAATAGGCCATGTTGCGGCTCGTCTTGACGATCCCGTCGCCGTCGCCGAGCAGACCCTCGCGCAGGTAGTGCTTGATCGTGCCGGCGCTGACCCCCGACTGCTCGGCGAGCTCGCCCATCTTCAGGAAGCCGGACGGCGGGGCCATCCCGGCGGTGTCCTCGGCGACCGATGCGCCGCGCCGGCTCATGCCAGGAAGCTACCTGCCACTTCGGCGCTCGGGCCGGCCACGGCGCCGCTGTCGTGGAGCGCCGAGATCTCCTCGGGCGCGTAGCCGCTCTCGCGCAGCAGCTCGGCCGTGTGCTCCCCGAGCCCCGGCCCCGGGCGCTGCGCGTGGTCGCCGGGCGTGCGTGAGAGCTTGACCGGGATGCCGAGCTGGCGAACCGCGGGGCTCGCCCCCGGCTGCTGCAGCTCGACGACCATCTCGCGGTCGCGCACGAGCTCGGAGGCGAGCGCCTCGTCGAGATCGAGCACCGGCTCCAGGCAGCAGTCGTGATCGGCGGCGAACGCCTGCCACTGCGCGCGGGTCCGCTCCATGAAGATCGCCTGGACCTGCACGTGGGCCTCCGAGTCCGGGCGCTCGAACTGGTGCTCGATGAGCTCCTCGCGCCCGACCCCGCGACACCAGGCCTGCCAGAACTTCGGCTCGAGCGCCCCGAGCGTGACCCACCCGTCGGCGCACTGGTAGGGGCGGTAGCAGATGAGCGACCCGGCGAGCTCGAGCTCGCCGCGGTTCGGCGTCGAGCCCTCCGCGAAGTGGCGCCCGGCGACGAGCGCCAGCCACGACAGCGCGCCGTCGGCCATCGACACGTCGACGAGCTGGCCCTCGCCCGAGCCCTGGTGTCCGGGCGCGCCGTCGCGCTCGCGCAGCGCCGCGAGGATCCCGAAGGCGCCCATCAGTGCGCCGCCGCCGATATCGGCGATCTGCCCGGCCGCCTGCGCCGGCGGACCGCCGCACTCGCCGCTCAGTCCGAGCAGGCCGATGAGCCCGAGGTAGTTCATGTCGTGACCGGAGCGATCGCGCATCGGGCCGGTCTGCCCGTAGCCGGTGATCGCGCAGTACACGAGCCGGGGGTTCTCCTCGCGCAGGGCGTCGTAGCCGACCCCAAGTCGCTCGAGCACCCCGGGCCGGAAGGACTCGAGCAGCACGTCGGAGTGCCGCACGAGCCGCCGCAGCACCTCGCGGCCTGCTTCGACCTTCAGGTCGATGCGGATCGAGCGCTTGTTGCGGTTGAGCGCCAGGAACATCGCCGAGGCCGCGGTCGGGTCGGCGCCCTCGTACTGCGGCGGCGCCCAGCGCACGTAGTCGCCGAGGCCGGTGTCCTCGACCTTGATGACGTCGGCGCCGAAGTCGGCGAGCATCTGCGAGCAGAAGCCCCCCGGCAGCAGCCGGGAGAGATCGAGAACACGCACGCCCTGCAATGGCAGGCCGCTCATGATGCGACCGGATCCGCGGAGCGCACGCCGATCAGCCCGCGCGCCTCGGCGACGGTGGCCGGGCGGCGCCCGACGTCCTCGCACAGCTGGCGCGCCTTCGCGATCAGCTCGCCGTTGGACCGAGCCATCGCGCCGTCGGGCAGGTAGAAGTTGTCCTCGAGGCCGACGCGGATCGACCCGCCGAGCGTCAGCGCGGCGGCCACGAGCAGCCACTGCCGGCGCGAGATGCCGATCACGCCCCAGTGCGATCCGGGCGGGAGGTTGTCGGCCATCGCCGCGAGGTTGCGCGCACTCGGCGGGATCCCGCCGGTCACGCCCATCACGAGGTCGACGTGCAGCGGCTCGTGCAGGACGCCCATGTCGATGAGCGGCGCGAGCGAGCCGACGTGCCCGAGATCGAAGCACTCGTGCTCGGGCTTGATCTGCAGCTCGTTCATCGCCTCGAGCAGCTCGATGATCTCCTCGAACGGATTCGCGAACACGGTCGAGAAGACGAACGCGTGGCGCTTGGACGAGTACTTGGCGTAGTTCATCGAGCCCATGTTCAGGGCGGCGACCTCGGGGCGCACCGCGCGCAGGTAGGCGATGCGCTTCTCGACCGGGACGCCGATCGTGCCGGTCGAGAAGTTGATGATGGCGGCGTCGCCGATCTCCGCGCGGATCGCCTCGGTGATCGCGGCGAAGTCCTCGATCTCATAGCTCGGCGTTCCGTCGGGCCGGCGGGCGTGGATGTGGATGTGAACGCCGCCCTCGTCGACGATCCGGCGCGCCTCGGCCGCGTACTCGGCCGGCGTGTAGGGGATCGCCGGGCACTGCTCGCGATTGGCGATCGCGCCCGAGATCGAGCAGGTGATCACCACGGGGTCGTCGAGGCTCATCGGTCGCTCCTGTTCGGGAGAAGGGGGTGCATCGCGGTCAGACCGGCACGATCGCGCTGCGCTTGTACGGACGCTCGACCCGCTTGCCCTCCGCCATCTCCAGGGCGCGGCAAATCGTGACCCGCGTCTCCCGCGGATCGATGACGTCGTCGATGAGGTCGTTGCCGGCGGCGATGTAGACGTCGATGATCTGCCGATAGGTGTCGATCAGCTCGGCCCGCTTGGCGGCCGGGTCCTCGGCCTCCTCGACCTGCTTGCGAAAGACGATCTCGACGGCGCCCTCGGCGCCCATAACGCTGATCTCCGCCGTCGGCCAGGCGACGATCAGGTCCGGCTCGTACGCGCGCCCGCACATCACGTAGTACCCGGCGCCGTAGGCCTTGCGCGTGATGACGGTCAGCTTCGGGACGGTCGCGTTGGCCACCGCGTGCAGCATCTTGGCGCCGTGTCGGATGATCCCGCCCTCCTCGACCTTCGTGCCGACCATGAAGCCGGGCACGTCCATGAGGAACAGGAGCGGGATGCCGTACGCGTTGCAGAGGTTGATGAAGCGCGCCGCCTTGTCCGCCGAGTCGTTGTCGAGGATCCCTCCGAGATGCTTGGGCTGGTTGGCGACGATCCCGGTCGGGCGCCCGCCGAAGCGGGCCAGGCAGGTGATGATCGTGCGCGCCCAGCGGCCCTTGATGTCGAAGTACTCGCCGTCGTCGACGATCCGGCGAATGACCTCGTACATGTCGTAGGGCTGGCGGTTCGAGGACGGAAGCACGTCGAGCAGGTCCTCCTCGGCGCGCTCGATCGGATCGCCGACCGGACGCACCGGCGGCGGCTGCTCGCAGTTGGAGGGCATGTAGGACAGGTACTGCCTGATCGCCTCGATGCACTCCTCGTCGCTATCGACCTCGAGGTCCCCGACGCCGGACTTGCGTGTGTGCACGCGCGAGCCGCCGAGCTCCTCCTGGCTGACGTCCTCGCCGATCGCGGCGCGCACGAGGTGCGGGCCCGCGAGCGCCATCGATCCGCGGCCCTTGACCATCGGAACGAAGTCCGCCAGGCCGGGGATGTACGCGGTCCCGGCGGCGCACGGCCCCATGAGCGCCGCGATCTGCGGGATGACGCCGCTCATGATCACCTCCTCGCGGAAGAGGTGGCCCGAGCCGGCGAACAGCGAGCCCACGGCCTCCTGGATGCGCGCCCCGGCCGAGTCGAGCAGCCAGATGAAGGGGATCCGCTTGGTGAGCGCAAGCTCGCGCAGCCGCGTCACCTTCAGCTCGCCGGTCATGCCCATCGAGCCTGCCATCACGGTGAAGTCGTAGGCGCACACGGCGGCCAGGCGACCGTCGATCTTGCCGTAGCCGGTGATGACGCCGTCCGCGGGCGCCTCCCTGCCGTCCATCGCGCGCTGGGAGAAGTGCGGACGTCCGTGGATGCCGAGCTCGGTGAACGTGCCGTCGTCGACGAGCAGGGCGATGCGCTCGCGGGCGGTCAGCTTCCCGGCCTCGTGCTGACGCGCGATGCGCTCGGGGCCGCCGCCCTCGCGGATGCGCGCGCGCCGCTCGTGCAGCTCGGTGACGAGCGGACGGAGGATCGAGGTCGGTGGGGTCTCGGTGGCCATCGGGACGGGTGTGAGAAGTGGGAAGTGCTACTGCTCACTTTGTCAGGTTGCGTGGTCCGGCGTCAAGCGGGTTCCGGGTCGCCGCCGCTCAGCCGCCGGCCAGGAGCGGGTCGAGCGCCGACACGATGACGTCGGCGATCTCCTCCCCGCGAGCGTCCGACACCCCGCCGGTGAACCCGCACACCTCGACGCCGACGACCTCGCAGGAGTCGGCGACGGCGTCGAGCAGGTCGAGGAGCTTCTCGGCGGGCAGACCCCCTGGCACCGGGTCGGGCACCGGCATGGCCTCGTCGTCGAGCACGTCGACGTCGAGATGCACGTAGGTCGGCGCGCCATCGAGGGCGTGCTGCAGATGCACGAGCGTCTCGAGCGTCGTGCCGATCACCCGCACCGGCGGTGAGGCGAGCAGCTCGCGCTCGGCGTCGTCGATCGCCCGCGTCCCACAGAGCACGAGGCGGCCCGGCGCCAGCGCGCCGGCGAAGCCGGTCTCCCACCGGCCGCACGCGCCGGCGAGCGAGACCCGCTCGAGCGGCAGCCCCGGCGCCGTGTCGGGCGTGTGAAAGCACGCGTGCGCGTCGAGCCACAGGACGCGCGCATCCGGGCGCCGGTGCGCGATCGTCGGCAGCGTGGCCAGTGCGATCGCGCCGTCGCCGGCGATGAGCAGGGGCCGGGCGTTCGCGTCGAGCGCGTCGTCGATCTGGCCGCCGGCCTCCATCAGGCAGCCGCGGGCGACGGCGAGATCCTCGCCGCAGTCGGCGCGCGCACCGGCGGCCGGGGTGCCGATCCCGCGCGCGCTCGCGCCGAGCCGCTGCCCGAGCGCCGCGCCGAGGAGGTCGAGCCCGGTCGCGGTGTCCGGGTCGCGCGTCGTCGAGCGGCAGCGCATCGCCACGAAGGCACAGCCCGTCACGGGGCCTAGCGCCCCTTCCAGCTCGGTTCGCGCTTCTCGAAGAACGCGGTCACGCCCTCGACGATGTCCTCGGTCGAGAACGCGATCGTCAGCTGGGCGCGAAGGAACTCGAGCGCGTCGGCGAACGCCATGTCTTGCTGGCGGAACATCGCGTCCTTGCCGAGCCGCATGAGCACGGGCGACTTGGCCGCGAGCCGCGACGCCCAGTCCTCGACGGCGCCGTCGAAGTCCTCGGGTGCCACGACCCGGTTGACGAGCCCGGCCGCAAGCGCCTCGCGGGCGTCGATCCGCTCTCCGAGCAGGAGCATCTCGTTCGTCTTCTTGCGGGGCACGTTTCGATAGATGAGGGCCATGATCATGAACGGAAACACACCGACGTTGATCTCGGGCGTCCCGAACGTGGCGGCCTCGGAGGCGATGACGAGATCGCAGGCGAGCGCGATCCCGAGCGCGCCGGCGAGCACGTGGCCGCGCGCGGCGCAGATCGACGGCTTGCCGAGCTCGCCGAGCAGCCGGAAGACGGTCACGAACCGCTCGGTCGCGAAATGCTTGTGCACGAGCGGCACCTCGGCCGCGAACCCGCCGAGGTTGCCGCCGGCCGAGAACACCCGGTCGTGCGAGGAGGCGAGCACGACGCAGCGGACGTCCTCCGCCTCGCGGGCGCGCTCCAGGGCGGCGATCAGCCCCGACAGCAGCTCGTCCGAGAGCGCGTTGCGGGAGTCGGGCTCGTTGAGGGTGATCGTGCCGACGCCGTTGCCGGCGACGTCGTAGCGGACGCTGTCCTCGGGCATGCGCACACCTTTCGCTCGTGGTCGAGGCCCGGCGCGATCCTACGGGGTGGCGGAGGCGGCCACGTGGCCGCCGCAGCCGGGCCCCCGCCCGGCCCGCAGGGCCGGGATGGTCTCCCAGGGTGGCGGAGGCGGCCACGTGGCCGCCGCAGCCGGGCCCCCGCCCGGCCCGCAGGGCCGGGATGGTCTCCCCGGGGCGGGCCACCGGCGAGTCGCCGCGCGTCCGGCAGAAAGTAGAAAGTCCTACTGTTTACTTTTACCGGGACCTGCGCTAGCGTCCGCCGGCGACGCGCACGACCGATCAGAACAAGGAGCCTTTCGCCGACATGGCCACCACCGAGCCCGTTCTCAAGCCCGACCACCAGTCCAAGCGCAAGCACTTCATCTTCACCGACGAGCACGAGCAGCTGCGCGAGTCGATCCGCGCGTTCGCGACGAAGGAGCTTGCCCCGCACTCGGAGGAGTGGGAGGAGACGACGTTCCCCGACTCGGTGTTCACGCGCATGGGCGAGCTCGGCTTTCTCGGCCTGGACAAGCCCGAGGCCTACGGCGGCCAGGGCGGCGACTACTACACCTCGCTCGTGCTCGCCGAGGAGATCGTGCACGCCCATAGCGGCGGCCTGGCGATGGGCGTCGCCGTGCACACCGACATGGCGATGCCGCCGATCCTCGCCTTCGGCACCGAGGCGCAGAAGCAGCAGTGGGTCGTGCCCGCGATCAAGGGCGAGAAGATCCTCTGCCTCGGCATCACCGAGCCCGACGCCGGCTCGGACGTCGCCGGCATCAAGACCCGCGCGGTGCGCGATGGCGACGAGTACGTCATCAACGGTTCCAAGACGTACATCACCAACGGCCACCGCGCCGACGTGATCGTGCTCGTGACCAAGACCGACCCGGACGCCGGCTACGAGGGCTTCACGCTCTTCCTCGTGCCGATGGACCTCCCGGGGGTCATCCGCGAGAAGAAGCTCGAGAAGCTCGGCATGCATGCCTCGGACACGGCGCTGCTCGCCTTCCAGGACGTGCGCGTGCCCGCCGACGCCGTCCTCGGTGAGGTGGGCAAGGGCTTCTTCCACATCATGTGGGAGCTGCAGGGCGAGCGCCTGATCGGCGCCGCCGGTTCGGTCGCCGGGGCCCAGCACGTCTTCGACCGCACGCTGCAGTACGCCCAGGAGCGCACCGCCTTCGGGCGCAAGATCGGCAACTTCCAGGTCATCCGCCACAAGTTCGCCGAGATGGCCACGAAGATCGAGACCGCCCGCCAGATGGTCTACATGACGGCCTGGCGCTTCCAGAACGGCGAGTACCCGGTGCGCGAGATCTCGATGGCCAAGCTGTACGCCTCGCGCATCGCCGTCGAGGTGGCGGACGAGTGCATCCAGATCCACGGAGGCGCCGGCTATATGAAGGAGTACGGCATCGAGCGGTCGTGGCGCGACATGCGCCTGAACCGCATCGGCGCGGGCACCGACGAGGTCATGCTCGAGGTCATCGGACGCTCCTACGGGCTGTGAGGGTCGACCGGCGCTGACCGGGGCGACGCCCTTCTCCCGAAGATGACCAACGCGACGGCCGCGGTCACGCCGGCGGCCGTGCCACCGCCGTTCACCGACGAGCTCGAGCGCTTCCGCGCCCACGTGCGCTCGTTCATCGCGCGCGAGCTCGCCCCCGGCGCCCCGGAGTGGGAACGGGCCCACTCGTTCCCCGACGCCGTGTTCAGGACGCTGGCCTCCGCCGGCCTGCTCGGCCTGAAGTACCCGGCCCAGCTCGGCGGCGGGCCGGTGTCGGGCGACGGCTTCGACGTCGGCGGCGTGCTCGCCGACGCGGTGCTCACCGAGGAGCTCGCGCGCTGCGGCTCCGGTGGCCTGGCCGCCGGGATCGGTGCGCACATCGGCATCGCCACGCCCCCGATCTGGTCGTTCGGCACCCCGGAGCAGCGGGAGCGCTACCTGCCCGCCGCGATCCGCGGGGAGCGCATCGCGGCGCTGGCCATCACCGAGCCCGGCGCGGGCTCGGACGTCGCCGGGGTGCGCACGCGAGCGCGACGCGTCGACGGCGGGTTCGTCGTCAACGGCTCGAAGATGTTCATCACGAACGGCGTGCGCGCCGACTTCCTCGTCACCGCAGTGACCACCGGCGACGAGGGCCCGGGCGGCCACCATGGGCTGTCGTTCCTGATCATCGATCGCGGGCCCGGCGTGCACTGCAGCCCGATCGACAAGCTCGGCTGGCACGCGTCGGACACCGCGCTCATCGCGTTCGAGGACGTCTTCGCCCCGGAGGAGAACCTCCTGGGCTCCGAGAACGAGGGCTTCTACCTGATCATGGCCAACTTCCAGTGGGAGCGCCTGCTGATGTCGCTCGGCGCGGTCGGGGCGATGACCTCGGCGCTCGAGCGCACTCTCCCGGTCGCGCGGGAGCTGTCGCGCCGCCGCGGGGGCGACGCGCAGGCGCTTCGCCACCGCATCGCCGAGCTCGCGCTCGCGCTAAAGGCCGGGCGCGACCTCACCTACCACGCGCTGCGCCTGCACGCCGAGGGCCGCGACGCGCTGCGCGAGGTGACGATGGCCAAGCTGGCCACCCAGCGCCGCTGCTTCGACGTGCTCGACGCGTGCCTGCAGATCCACTACGACGCCGGCGACGCCGCAAGCGACGAGCAGGTGGCCGACCTGGAGCGCGGGGTGCGCGACGCGCGGCTCGGGCCGATCGGCGGCGGGACCGACGAGATCATGCACGAGATCCTCGGGCGCAGCCTCGGACTGTAGACGCGTATACACGCGCGAGGGGAGCACGCATGTACGACGCGCGCGTGTACGACATCCGCGCACGCGTCGCCGGGCGCTCGTCGCGTCGCCAGCGGCGTCGGCGGGGCCGCCGGCCCGCATCTGCGGGCCGTGAGATCGCCGCCGGCGTGGCATGGCTGCGCATTGCTGCGCATCGTGCCCGAGCTTGAGCGGGGCAGATGACGCTTTAGCGCCGGGCGCGTCTGTTCGTACACGCGCCGAAAAGCGGGCGAACGGGTCCAGAAAACGGCCAGGTTGGCGGCCACCGCGTCAAGCGGGGTGGTGGGCCAGACGATCCCGCCACCATGCTCATCCGCCGCCTCGGGAGTGTCATCGCCGCCTCCACCGCGATCTTCAGCGCCGGGCTGATCGCCTCGCTGCCCGCCTCGGCGAAGACCCCGAGCACCCGCGCCGCACATTGCGCCCGCTCGGCGCGCCACCGCGCCAACGCGAAGGCTTGCGGGTCCTCGGTGCACCACAGCCGCGGCCGGACACGCGTCCCGGCCCACCACGCGCCCGCGAAGCCGAGCCACACGACCTCGAGCGCGCCGCCGCGCAGCCATGCGCGACCGAGCAGGCCGGCGCCGCCCGCGCCAACGCCGGCGCCCACGCCCGCCCCGGCCCCGGCTCCGGCTCCGGTCGCGAGCACCGCTCCGTGCGCGAACGGGGACCTGACGCCCGATCCCACGAACATCGCGGTCGTCGAGGCGGCCACCCTGTGCCTCGTCAACCAGGTGCGCGGCGAGCACGGGCTGTCGGCGCTCGCGCCGAACGCGCAGCTGCAGCAGTCGGCCGACCAGCACAACAACGACATGGTCGCCCAGGACTACTTCGCGCACAACGGCCCGGGCGGGGACACGCCGCTCAGCCGCATCCAGGCGACCGGCTACCTGTCGAATCCGAACGCGAGCTATGTGATCGGCGAGAACATCGCCTGGGGAACGCTCAACCTCTCCACGCCGAACTCGATCGTCAACGCGTGGGTCAACTCGCCCGAGCATCTCGCGAACATCCTCAACGCGAGCTACACCGACAGCGGCCTGTCCGTCTCGTCGCAGGCGCCGGCCTCGCTCGCCGAGGGCCAGCAGGGCTCGATCTACACGCAGGACTTCGGCGGGATCGACAACAGCGGCGACTGACGCCGCGCGGCCCGCACGAGGTCCCGCGCCTCGCTCCGGGCGATCGAGACCGAATAGCATTCGCGCGCCAGCGGCGCCGCCTGCCCGCCCGACCACAGGCCTCGCCGCGTGCGACGAGCGCGCTTCAACACGGCTCCCCCGGTCGGGCGGCTCACAGCGGCGGCGCTTCAACACGACAAGGAGACGCAACGCTCATGGGAGTACTCGACGGCAAGTCGGCGATCGTCACCGGGTCCGCGCGAGGCATCGGTCGCGCGACCGCGGAACTGCTCGCCGCACAGGGGGCTCAGGTCCTCATCAACGACCTCGACGGTGACGTCGCCGAGCAGACGGCCTCGGAGATCGACGGCGAGACCGCCGTGTACGCCGGCGACCTGACCGCGTCGGGCGCGCCGGACGCGCTCGTGGCCAAGGCGATCGACTCGTTCGGCAAGATCGACATCATCGTCAACAACGCCGGCTACACGCTCGACGCGCCGATCCACAAGATGAGCGACGACTGGTTCCAGAAGATGCTCGACATCCACACGATCGTGCCCTTCCGCATCCTGCGCGCCGCCGCGCCGCACCTGCGCGAGCCGGCCAAGAAGGAGCGCGAGGAGGGCATCGAGGTGTTCCGCAAAATCGTCAACGTCTCCTCGATCTCGGGCACGATGGGCAACGCCGGCCAGGCCAACTACTCCGCCGGCAAGTCCGCCGTCGTCGGCCTGACCAAGACCCTGGCCAAGGAGTGGGGCCAGTTCAAGATCAACGTCAACGCGGTGGCCTTCGGCTACATCGAGACCCGCCTGACCGCCTCCAAGGACGAGTCCAACGTCATGGAGATCGACGGGGAGAAGGTCCAGCTCGGGATCCCCGATCAGCTGCGCGGCATGGCCTCGATGCTCATCCCGCTCGGCCGCCCCGGCACGCCGCAGGAGGCCGCCGGCGGCGTGTTCTTCCTGTGCTCCCCCTGGAGCAACTACGTGCACGGCCAGGTGCTCAACATCACCGGCGGTCAGTTCACCGGGATGACGAGCTAACTCGACGGATCCCACGCCGGAGGGCGGGCTCTCCGTCCTCCGGCCGGTCCCGCACAGCAGCGGGTCGCGCCGCCTCAGGAGACGACGCGGAAGGCGCCGCGCATCCAGGGATGCACGCGGCAGAAGTAGGTGTAGGTGCCGACCGGCAGGTTGGTCGGCGTCTTCCAGGTGACGCTGCCGGAGGCGGCGGTGGAGCCGTACGGTCCCGTGCCGAGCTCGCCCGAGTCGAAGGCCACGTTCGGCGCGGTGTTGGCCAACGGGTAGTGCGTACCGGTCGAGGCAGTGCAGGGGGCCGAGCAGCCGGTGACCGTGTGGTAGATGTTCAACGAGTTGTCGTCGTTGACGAACGTGAGACTCTGACCCTCCTTGATGACGGGCGGATCGGAGAGCCCTCCGCCGAGCTCCTCGTTGATCGCGCCCGGCGTGTAGGTGAAGTTCTTGATCTGCACGGTGTCGCTTGGCGCCGTCGTGCCGATCTCGGCGATCGGATTGGGCAGGTTGGCGATCGGCACGTCACCGAGCGGGTCGGCGTTCTCGGGCAGCAGGCCGTGCGTGATGTACCCGGTCGTCGCAACCGGGCTGGCGAACGGGTTGACGCCCGGGGTGTCGGGCGATTCCCACGCGGCCATGATCCCCATGACCTCGTACCACGACTGACGCGCGACGTCGTAGGTCGCGCTGATGCGAAGCGTGTCGCCCGCCTTCACCGCGACACGCCAGCTCGCCGGGCTCTTCGTCATCGCCATGTCCCACGACACAGCGCCGCGCGGATCCCAGTAGTGGGCCTGGGAGCGGAAGATCCGCACCGAGTTGGGCTCGGCCCCCGGGACCGGCGCCGGCGCACCGGCGCGCGCCGCGCGGGCGACGGTCGCTCCGGGGCGAATGAGGTCGAGCGTGTCGTACAGGCCACCGGGGTGGAGGTGCCCACCGGCGGCGATGAGCGTCTCGTTCTGGGGCACGGTCCACTCGTTCAGCGGGTTGGCGCCGCCGTACGGGTTGGTGGCGTCGTCGGGGAACGTGAAGCGCCCGCCCTGGCCGGTGCCGCGGTGGGCGTCGAACACCGGGTAGTCCTCCCCGTTCTCGACGTCCATCCAGATGGGGTAGGCCGGCTTCATGGTCGCGGCGAGCGGCGAGGTCGCCGGAACGAAGTCGATCTCATACGTGATGTAGACCGTCATCGGGAGCGGCGTGAGGTTGTGGAGCATGTAGTTGAGCATCCACTGGTCGGTCGCCTTGTACGGGTAGCCGAAGCCCTGGGGCAACTGCGCCCAGGTCTTCTCCTCGCCGGACGCGAAGAAGCGCTCGGGCAGACTCGGATAGGTCGCGTCGTGGCGCGAGAGGTTGATCCACACGCCGTGGTGGAGATGGATCACGTTCACCGAGGGGACCGTGCCGTCGGGGAGTGTCAGGTTCGGGCGGATCCCGACGATGTAGCCGTCGACGGCCGGCTTCGGGATGCCGCCGCCGAGCATGATCATGTTGGTCCCCGGTCGGACGAGCAGCGGACCGTAGCGGAAGTGCAGACGCTCGATCTGCCTGCTCGTGCCGAACGCCGGCGGCGGGACGTAGTTGGAGGCCTGCGTGCCCGGCGCGAGCGTTGTGGATACCGAGCCGGCCGCCGCGTGCGCGCTCGGTGCGGCAACGGTCACGACGAGCGCCATCGCCGCGAGCACGCCGCGTGGTCGTGTCCTGATCATCAGCCTCATGCCTCGCATCGCTTCTCCCTCGCGCCCTCCTCGTGGCTAACGCTAGCGCGAAACCGAGACGCTGCAGGGACGACGTCCGTCGAGTCTCGCTCAGCGCGCCGGCCCGCGGAGGTCGAGCTCGCAGCCTGAGTAGTATGCGCCCGCGGGCGAGGCGAGGAACGCGACGAGCGCGGCCACCTCGCCCGGGGTGGTGCTCGGCCCGGGCGCGATCGACACCGTCGTGATCGCGTGTCGGGCCCACTCGACCGACAGCGTGCGGGCCAGATTCTCGAGCGCCGCGCGGGCGGCGTCGGCCCGCGGGTGCCCGTCGTCGGGCGGCGCGATCGCAATGATCCGCCCCGGGCGCTCGGCCGCCAGCAGCGCACCGAGCACGAACGCGCGCACGACGTTCCAGGTGCTCGAGAGGGCGGCGCCGAGCGCCGCGCCGTCGGCGGCGAGCGACGAGCCCTCAGCCGCGAAGCGCACCAGCAGCCCGGCGCCATCGCACACGAGCACGGACGTATCGGCGAGCGACGGCAGCGCGGCGACCGCCGACTGCACGAGATCCTCGTCGGGATCGGCGACCAGGCGGGCGACGGAGGCGCCGAGCGCCGCGGATCCGGCGGCGACGGCGTCGGCGAACGAGGCGAAGCGACCGCCCGGACCGGCGACCACGAGGTGCAGGCCGTCGAGCACGCCCGGCCGCAGCAGGGCCGTCGGCGCGATCGCATCCGAGCGATCCGGAGCGTCGGGCATCCGCCGCGCGCTCAGGCCGCGGCGGCGCCGCCCGCGCGGCGGGCCGCTCGCCGCTCACGGCGGACGCGCTCGAGGATGCCCTTGCGCCCGTGCTCCTCCAGTCCGGCGTACAGGCCCTTGATCCGGACGAGGATCTCGTCGGCGACGGCCTGCTGCTGCGCGGCCGTCGGGTGCTCCGTGCGCTCGAAGCGAAGTGCGTCCCCGTACTGGACGGTGATCTTAGGGAACTGCAGCCGCTTCCAGTTACGGACATGCGAGGAGCCATGGATCGCGATCGGCACGACCGGGGCGCCGGTCTCCAGGGCGAGGCGGCCGATGCCGCGCTTGGCCTGCTCGGCGAGCTTGCCGGTCCGGGACCGCCCACCCTCGCAGTACATCGCGATGCATCCGCCCTTCTGAAGGATCGTCTCGGCGGTGATGAACGCCTCCTCGTCACGCGCCCCCCGGCGCACGGGAAAGACGCCACCGTGCGTGTAGATGAACTGCGCGGGCGGCTTGAACAGCTGCGACTTGGCCATGAAGCGGATCTTGCGGCGCAGGTAGCACCCCATCAGGAAGTGGTCCATGAACGAGAAGTGGTTCGGAGCCAGGATCACGGCCCCGGAGCCCGGCACCTTCTCGGTCGAGATCGAGCGGGCGCGCAGAAACGTGTACGCGTACACCGAGGTGATCAGCCGCGTGAACTCGTACGCCCAGTCCGGGTCGCGCGTGCGCGCCCTCTCGTGGAAGCGGGTGAAGTGCTCGGCGGGGCGAGGGTCGGTGTAGACCTGCTCGCGCATCGGTGCGAGGTCGGACATGGCTCACTGCGCTCTACAGCGGGCGCAACCCAAGGTTACGCCGCGCGCCCTGTGACTGCCGGCCGGGGCATTCGGCCCGCGGGAGGGTCGCGGGCCGGCACCCCGGCCGGCTTCACAGTCGGCGGCTGTCACACGCGGAGGGCCGCGCCCCGTACGCGGTGGTCCTCCGGCCCGGCAACGCGGGTCCGCCTGTATGTCCACCCTCACGCCAGGAGCAAGCGCGTTGATGGTCTGAACTGATCACCGAGGCTTCCGATGACGTGGATGAAGAGTAGGCATGGGACAGCGGCGCGCACACCGACACCAGGTACGAACTTCGGGGGCGGTGTTCGACACTCGGTCGAAGCACGTCGACGCGGAGTCGAGGGTGGTCGGGCGGTCGCGGTCCGGGCGATCGCGGTCCGGGCGGGCGCGGTGCGGTGCGGGTGCGGTGCGGTGCTGGCGGCGAGTGCGGCGCCGAGCGGCGGCGCGCCGCCGGGCGGGGCGCGCCGCGGAGCGGTCGGGTGCGCGGGCTATCGTGTCGGCTCCCTTGCAGCACACATCCCCCGCGTCCTCGAGGAGGTCGACGTGCCTGAAGTGGAGGCCCACATCACCGGAACGGTCTGGAAGATCGAATGTGCGGTCGGCGACGTCATCGAGGAGGGCGACACCGTCGCCATCCTGGAGTCGATGAAGATGGAGATGCCCGTCGAAGCCGAGGACGCCGGCACGGTCAAGGAGATCCTCTGCGAAGAGGGCCAGGCCGTGAACGAGGGGGACACGCTCGTCGTGCTCGAGTGACGCGCCGGGCGCCGGCCGCCGGGCCCGCGGCGCGCGCGGTGCGGGCGGGGCGGATCGCCCCCTACGCCGGCAGGTGACGGCCGAGGATGAGCACGTCGGCGGGGCGCTCGTCCAGGCGCGCGACCCCGGGCAGCAGCCCCCAGCGCTCGAAGCCCATACCGGTGAATAGGCCGACGCTCGCCGCGTTGTGCGCGAACGCGACGGCGAGCAGCGTCGTGATCCCGAGATCCGGTCCGCGCTCGATCGCCGCCTGCAGGAAGGCGCGCCCGACGCCGCGCCGCCGCGCCGCCGCGTCGACGTAGATTCCGATCTCGGCCGTCGCCGCGTACGCCGGGCGCCCGTAGAAGTCGCGCAGCGAACACCACCCGAGCATGGCGCCCGCTTCGTCCTCGCCGACCCACAGGGGCCGCCGGTCGGGCGAGTGCGCGATGAACCACGCCCCGCGCTGCTGCACGGTCACCGGGTGGAGGTCGGCCGTCGACTCGCGGCTGGGGATCGTCGCGTTGTAGATCCGCACGATCGCCTCGAGATCCTCGGGCAGGGCGTCTCGGATCCGCATCGTGGCGGGAGTCTAGGGGGGAGGCGCGGGGCGCGGGTGGGGGCGTTCGGTGTGTGCGGGCGGGCGCGGGTCGGGGCGCCCGCGGGCGCCGGTCGGGGGCGACGGTCCGGGGCGACGCGCGCGCGCCGCGGGCGCGCGGGGGGCGGGGGCGCGGGGGCGCGGGGGGCGCGGGTGGGCAGCCGAAGTTTGGTCGATCTTCTCTCCTGGTGAAACAAGATCGAACAAACTTCGCCGGCCAGGCCCCCCTGCGCCGCCCACCCGCTCGACCACCCCCGCCGGGCGAGCGGGCGCGGATCGGGGCGCCCGCGGGCGCCGGTCGGGAGCGCCGGTCCGGGATGACGCGCGCGCGCCGCGGGGGGCGGGGGCGCGGGGGGCGCGGGGGGGCAGCCGAGGTTTGGTCGATCTTCTCTCCTGGTGAAACAAGATCGAACAAACTTCGCCGGGCAGGCCCCCCTGCGCCGCCCACCCGCTCGAACACCCCCGCCGGGCGAGCGAGGCCTCCTGCGCCGGCCCCCCTCGACCCAGGCCCCGCGGGGCGAGCCCCCGGACCCGGCCGCCCGCGCGCGCGCCAACCGCCCGGTCCAGGCTCACGCTCCGACGTCCCGGTCGCCCCCCGCCTCCCCACCGCCGCCCACTAGCCTGTCGCCTCATGTCCGGGCCCAACCTCCCGACCGCCCTCGCCGACGGCAAGCTGCTCGTCGACGAGCCGGCGCCGGACGTCGCGCGCCTGACCATCTCCCACCCGGCCAAGCGCAACGCGCTCGACCACGCGATCCTCGACGCGATGACCGACGTGCTCGGACGTCTCGACGCGCGCTGCGTCGTCGTCACCGGCACGGGCGGCATGTTCTCGGCCGGCTACGACATCGGCGAGATCCCGGAAGAGGACTTCGCCGAGCGCGCCGAGCAGCTCGTCGCCCACCCGTTCACGGAGGCGATCGACGCGCTGGAGGCCTACCCGTACCCGACGCTGGCGGCGCTCGGCGGCCACGCGATCGGCGGGGGCCTCGAGCTCGCGCTCGCCTGCGACCTGCGCGTGTGCGCAACCGGGGTCGAGCTCGGCATGCCGCCGGCCCGCCTCGGCCTCGTCTACAGCCACACCGGCCTGCGGCGCTTCATCGACGCGATCGGGGTCACGCGCACGCGCGAGCTCTTTCTGCTCGGCCGGTACGTCGACGCCGGGACGGCCCTCGGCTGGGGGCTTGTCAACCGCGCCGTCGCGGCCGAGGAGCTCGACGCCACCGCACTCCGGATGGCCACCGAGCTCGCCGGCCACGCGCCCCTGGCCCAGCGCGGCAACAAGCGCGTCATCCGCGCGCTGCTCGACGAGCACGGCGCCCTCGACGCCGACACCGAGCGCGAGCTGATCGCCCTGCGCGAGGCCTCGTTCGCGTCGCGGGACATGCGCGAGGGCGTGCGCGCCTTCGCCGAGAAGCGCGCACCGCGCTGGCGCGGCGACTAACGCCCACGCCGCAACAAGGCGGCCCGGCCCACGGCCGGGAGTCCCGTCCGCTCGCGGCCCTAACGTGGCGCGCTCCAAGCACAACCTGGAGGTCGCCGACCATGCCGCCGCTCATCACCCGCGAGGAGGCCCTCCAACTGGGCGACATCGAGGACCACGCCGAGATCGAGGCGCTCGTCGAGCAGGCCTGGGCGGCCCGCCGGGACCGGTTCGGAGACTCCACGGACCTGTGCTCGCTCGTCAACGCGAAGTCGGGCGGTTGCGCCGAGGACTGCGGCTTCTGCGCCCAGTCGCGCTTCGCCGAGGCCGAGACGCCGATGCACGCGATGATGAGCCCCGAGCAGATCCTCGAGCACGCGCGGGCCGCGGAGGCGGCCGGTGCCCACCGGTTCTGCATGGTCACGCAGGGGCAAGGGCTGTCCAAGCGCGACTTCGAGCGGATCCTGGAGGGGGCGCGGCTCGTCGCCGAGCACACGAACCTCAAGCGCTGCGCATCGATCGGGCACATGTCCGCCGAGCGCGCACGCGCGCTGCGCGAGGCCGGCATCCAGCGCGTCCATCACAACGTGGAGACGGCGGAGTCCTACTACGACGAGGTCTCGACGACGGTCCGCTACGAGGGGCGGCTGCGCACGATCTCGGCGGTCAGGGAGGCGGGCCTGGAGACCTGCGTGGGCGGCATCCTCAACCTCGGTGAGACGCGCGAGCAGCGCGTCGAGATGGCCTTCCAGCTCGCCGAGATCAACCCGACGAGCGTGCCGATCAACCTGCTCAACCCGAGGGCCGGCACGAAGTTCGGCGACCGCGAGTACATGGACCCGTGGGAGGCCGTCCAGTGGGTGGCGATCTTCCGCCTCATCCTCCCCGACGCGCTCTTCCGCCTGTGCGGCGGGCGGGTGGAGAACCTCGGCGAGCTGCAGCCGCTCGCGGTGAAGGCGGGGCTCAACGGTGTGATGATGGGCAACTTCCTGACGACGCTCGGCTCCGAGCCGCACGAGGACCGCGCGATGTTCGAGGCGCTCGGGCTGAACACCGGGCGTCAGCCCGACAACGGGGCCAACCCGCGGCCGGACAACCGCTCGGGCTGGCTGTCGGGCGAGACCCCCGACGTGATCGGCGAGCACCTCGAGGGCCCGCACGCCGAGCGCGACGCGACCGACGCGCTCACCGTGAACCTGTGGGACCCCTCGAGGCAGCTGCGCTTCCGCGCCAAGGCCTCGGTCCCGCCGCGCCCCGACGGCGCGCCGAACGTCGGCGCGGCCGACCGGCGCGTCGCGGTGCACGAGTAGCGCCGGTGAGCTTCATCGAGGAGCGACTGCAGGAGCTGCGCGAGCTCGGTCTGTATCGCCGCCTGCGCCTTGTGAGCGGACCGCAGGGTCCCAGGGTGCTGCTCGACGGCGAGCCGGTGCTCCTGCTGTGCTCGAACAACTACCTCGGGCTCGCCGACGAGCCGGTCGTCCGCGAGGCCGCCGCCGACGCGGCGGCCCGGTGGGGCGTCGGCGCCGGCGCGTCCCGCCTCGTGTCGGGGACGATGACCGTCCACCGGCGGTTGGAGGAACGTCTCGCCGCCTTCGAGTCGACCGAGGCGTGCGTCCTGTTCGGCTCCGGGTATCTCGCCAACCTCGGGGTGCTCGGCGCCCTCGCCGGGCCGGGCGACGTCGTCTACTCCGACGCGCTCAACCACGCCTCGATCATCGACGGCTGCCGGCTGTCGCGGGCGCGGACGTTCGTCTACCGCCACGGCGACATCGAGCACCTGCGCTGGGGTCTCGAGCACGAGCGTGAGCTCGGCGCGGCGCGCCGGCGGGTGATCGTCACCGACGCGGTGTTCTCGATGGACGGCGACGTGGCCCCGCTGCCGGCGCTCGCCGAGCTCGCCGACCGCCATGGCGCCGAGCTCGTCGTCGACGAGGCGCACGCAACCGGGGTGCTCGGCCCGGGCGGCCGGGGCGCGGTGGCCGAGGCCGGCCTGGAGGGAGAGGTCGACGTCGTCATCGGCACGCTCAGCAAGGCACTCGGTTCCTATGGGGCCTACGCCTGCGCGACGACGGCCACCGTGCGCCTCCTCGTCAACGTCGCCCGGCCGCTCATCTTCTCCACCGCGCCGCCGCCCCCGGCCGCCGCGGCGGCGCTGGCCGCGCTCGACGTGCTCGAGCACGAGCCGCAGCGCGTCGAGACGCTCCGGGCCAACGCGCGGTTGCTGCGCGCCGAGCTCGCCGCCCAGGGGCTGTCCGCCGGCGGCGGCGAGACGCCGATCGTGCCGCTGCTGGTCGGCGACGCGGCCCGGGCGATGGAGTGCTGCGAGGAGGCGCTGCGCCGCGGAGTGTTCGCCCAGGCGATCCGCCCGCCGACCGTGCCCGAGGGCACGTCGCGCCTGCGCCTGACGGTGATGGCCACCCACGCCGCGGACGAGCTGCGCGAGGCGGCCCGGGCGATCGGCGACGCGGCTCGCGCGGTCGGGCTCCTCGCGCCGGCGCCGGCGCAGACGCCGCCCGGTCCGGCAAGCGACCGCGAGCTGCGCGTCTCGCGTGCCGCCTGACCAAGCCGGCGCCGGCCTGCGCGGCTGCCTCGTCACCGGCACCGACACCGGGGTCGGCAAGTCGGTGCTCACCGCCGTGCTGCTCGCCTCGCTCGCCGCCGCCGGGGAGCCGGTCCGGGCGTATAAGCCGATCGTCACGGGCACCGACGAGCCGGCCGGGAAGTGGCCTCCGGACGACGAGTTGCTCGCCCTCGCCGCGCGGCGGCCGGCGAGCGAGGTCGCGCCGCTGCGCCTCGGCCCGGCGGTCTCCCCCCACCTCGCGCTCGCGCTGAGCGGCCGCGCGATCGCGCCCGCCGAGCTGGTCGCCGGCGCCTACGAGCGGGGCCGTGACGGCCCGCTCGTCGTCGAGGGGGTCGGCGGCCTGCTCGTCCCGCTCACCGACGACTACAGCGTGTGCGACCTCGCGGTCGACCTCGGCCTGCCCGTCGTCGTCGTCGCGCGCGCCGGGCTCGGCACGATCAATCACACCCTCCTGACGCTCGCGGCGGCCCACGCCGCCCGACTGGACGTGCGAGCCGTCGTCTTGAATCCCTGGCCCGCGGATCCCGACGCGATGCTCCGCTCCAACCGCGACACGATCGCGCGCGCCGGCGAGGTCGACGTGCACACGCTCCCGCCCATCGAGGCGCCGCGACCCGAGCTGCTCGCCCGCGCGGGCTCCGCGCTGCCGATCGCGGCGTGGTTCGGCTCGGCGCGCTGACCGCCTCCGGACAAGGCGCGTCCGCGGTCGCTGCCGGTCGATCCCCGTTCGTCCGCGCCGCTCACTAGGTTGCCGGACATGGACGCCGCCACGCTCGCCGAGACCGATCGCCGAGTGCTGTGGCACCCGTTCACGCAGCAGCAGACGTGGACCGAGCAGGACCCGCTGGTGATCGAGCGCGGCGCGGGCACGACCCTGTTCGACGTCCAGGGGCGCGCCTACATCGACGGCGTCTCGTCGCTGTGGTGCAACGTGCACGGACATCGCCACCCGGCCATCGACGCCGCGATCCGCGAGCAGCTCGACCGCGTCGCCCACTCGACGATGCTCGGCCTGAGCCATCCGCCGGGGATCGAGCTCGCGCAGCGGCTCGTCGAGCTCGCCCCGCCCGGCCTGCAGCGTGTGTTCTACTCCGACAGCGGCTCGACTGCCGTGGAGATCGCGCTGAAGATGGCGTACCAGTGGTGGGCCCAGCGCGATGATCGCGCCGGCCGGCCCCCGCGCACGACGTTCATCCGGCTGCGCGACGCCTATCACGGCGACACGATCGGCTCGGTCTCGGTGGGCGGTATCGACCTGTTCGGAGCCTGCTACCGGCCGCTGCTGTTCGACAGCCTGGCCGCCGAGCCGGGCGACGCGGCGCACATGGAGGCGCTGCTCGCCGAGCACGGCGAGCGCGTGTGCGCGGTCGTCGTCGAGCCGCTCGTGCAGGGAGCGGCCGGGATCCTCGTGCATCCGCCCGGGTACCTGCGCGCCGTGCGCGAGCTGTGCGACCGCCACGGCGTGCCGCTCGTCTGCGACGAGGTCGCCACCGGATTCGGCCGCACGGGAACGATGTTCGCCTGCGAGCAGGAGCGCGTCGCGCCCGACCTGTTGTGCGTGGCCAAGGGCCTCACCGGCGGATACCTGCCGCTCGCCGCGACGCTCACCACCGAGCGCATCTACGAGGGCTTCCTCGGCGCGCCCGAGGAGCAGCGCACGTTCTTCCACGGCCACACCTACACGGGCAACCCGCTCGCCTGCGCCGCGGCGCTCGCGACGCTCGAGGTGTTCGAGCACGAGCGCACGCTCGACCGCCTGCAACCGAAGATCGCCAGCTTCGGCGAGGACCTCGCCGAGCTGGTCGCGCCGCTGCCGGCCGTGGCCGAGATCCGCCGGCGCGGCTTCATGTGCGGGATCCAGCTGCGCGACTACCCGCCTGACGTGCGCATGGGCGACCGCGTCGCCGCGGCGGCCCGCGAGCGCGGCGCGATCATCCGCCCGCTCGGCGACGTCGTCGTGCTGATGCCCCCGCTGGCGATCGAGCCGGGCGAGCTGCGCCGGCTCGTGCAGATCACCGCCGCAGCGATCGCCCAGGCCACGAGCCGGCGGCCGATCGCCGCGTGACGCGCGCGAGCGGGCCGCGCAGGCCGCGGGACGCGACGAGGATTCCGAGCGCGATCAGCGCCGTCGTGCTCGCGCTCCGCGCCTTCGACGGCACGTCGATCGGCTGATAGCGCACGCCGTCGGGCCCGATGTCGATGAAGCCGACCGGCCGCGCGTCGATGAATCCGCCGCCTCCGCCGCCGTCGCTGACCGATGGCGGCGCGTCCTGAGCGCCGCCGCCCGCATCATCGCCCCCGCTCCCGCGGCCAAAGCCGAGTCCGCCGAGCGTGCGCAGGGTGGCCACGGGGACGACGACGTGGCCGTACGCCTCGATCGGCTTGCCATAGCTCGCCCGGGCGCCGGTCAGTCGCGCGAGCGACCGCTGCCAGGCGGGCGCGTGGGGCATGCGCTCGGAGACGAGCACGACGGGCTGGCCGCCCGACCCGCGGGAGCGGCGCCTGCCCTTCGCATCCGGGTCCTTGCTCACGCACCCCTCGCTTGCGCCCGGCGGGCGATCAGTCCTCGTAGGGGGTGAAGTCGCGCTTGCGCGCGCCGCACACGGGGCAGAACCACGTGTCCGGGATGTCCTCGAAGGCGGTGCCGGCGGGGATGCCCCCGTCGGGATCGCCCTCGTCGGGATCGTAGATGTAGCCGCAGGATTCGCAGATCCAGCGCTGAAGGGTCTGTGTGTTCATGGCCGACAAGAGTAGGCGATAGGGTCAGGTCATGGCCGACCCCCTTCCCGGTCCCGGCGAGGAGCTCAACGCGGGGCCGACGACGGTCCCCCGCCAGGCGGCCACCGTCATCGTCCTGCGCGGCGGCGACGACGCGCTGGAGGTGCTGCTCGTGCGGCGCACCCCCCACGCCCGCTTCATGGGCGGCGCGTGGGTGTTCCCCGGCGGCGCGGTCAAGGCCGCCGAGGGCGACGACGACGACGCGCATCGGGTGGCGGCGCTGCGCGAGCTCGCCGAGGAGGCGGGCATCGCGATCGCCGATCCGCTCGCGCTCGTGCCGTTCTCGCGCTGGATCACCCCGGTCGAGGTGAAGATCCGCTTCGACACGCACTTCTATCTCGCGGAGATGCCCGAGGATCAGCGGCCCGTCGTCGACCGCGAGGAGATCGTCGATCACGGGTGGTTCACGCCCGAGGCCGCGCTGGCAGCCCACCGGGCCGGCGAGATCCTGCTCGTGTTCCCCACGATCAAGCACCTCGAGCAGCTCGGCGCGTTCACGAGCGTCACCGCGCTGCTCGTGCACGCGCGCGGGCGCACGGTCGAACCGGTGCTCCCTCGCGTCGTGCTCGGGGGCGGCGGGCCGGAGGGCGGCGAGGTGGCTCGGATCGTGCTCCCCGGCGAGCCCGGCTACGAGTAGGTCCGCTGGACCGCGGCCACCCGGTGCGGTAGAACCCATTGACCGTGACCGCTCGTCACCCCGACTCCGGGGGCCTCACCGTCGCCGTGACCGGCCCATCGGGTGAGATCGGACGCGCGGCGGTCACCGCGCTCGACCGCAGCGACGAGGTGGACACGATCATCGGGATGGCCCGCCGCCCGCTCGACCCGTCCGAGTGCGGCTGGCACAAGGTGACCTACCAGCAGGGCGACGTGCTCGACCCGGCCTCCGTGGCCGAGCTCGTGCGCGGCGCCGACGCGGTGCTGCATCTCGCCTTCATCATCATGGGCGACGCCGCCGAGACGGCCGCCATCAACCTGCGCGGCTCGCAGAACGTGTTCGAGGCGGCCCGCGACGCCGGCGTTCCGCGCCTCGTGTACACCTCGTCGGTCGCGGCGTACGGGTTTCACGCCGACAACCCGCAACCGCTCACCGAGAGCGCTCCGGCGCGTGGCACCGACGCGCACTACTACTCGGCGCAGAAGGCCGCCGTCGAGGCGCTCCTGCACGAGACCCTCGACGGATCGGACACGGCGGCATACGTGCTCCGTCCGTGCATCGTGGCGGGGCCCGATGCGCAGCTGCTGGTCGACAGCCTCCCCTACACGCAGCTGTCCGAGCGCCTCCCGTCCGCGGTCCTGCGCATGCTCGAGGGCGTGCCGATCCTCAAGCCGGTGCTGCCCGATCCCGGCGTGCCGTTTCAGCTCGTCCATCACGACGACGTGGCCACGGCGATCCGCGCCGCCGTGCTCGGCCGCGGCACACCGGGCGTGTACAACATCGCCGGGCCCGGCCAGATCACGATTGGCGTGCTCGCCGATGAGCTCGGCTGGTACTCGATCCCGGTGCCCGAGCTCGCGGTCGGTGCCGTCTCGGAGCTCATCGCGCGCATCGGCTTCCTGCCCACGCAGGCGCAGTGGGTCGCCGCCTTCCGCGAGCCGGTGATCATGGACGTGGCCAAGGCCCGCCGCCTGCTGCGCTGGCGGCCGCGCCACAACGCGCTGCAGACGTTGCGGGAGACGGTCACCGCGGCGCGTCTGGGCAGCCTCGTGCGCTGACGGCCGCACCGGGCCGCTACGTTCTCGCCATCGTGGGAGCACAGTCATGAAGGCGCGGGTCCGAGCGCTCATTCGCGTGCTGCCGGCCGGAATCGCGCTGCCGCTGCTGACGATGATCGGTGCGCTCGAGTGGTGGCTGCGGCCGAGCCGCCGAGCCGAGGCCACGGCGCAGATGGAGCTCGTCCTGCGGGGCACCGCCCGCGAGGGAGAGGTGCGCGCCCTCGCCCGCCGGTGGCTCGGACGCCGGCGGGCGGTCGAGGAGCTGCTGTGGCGACCGGACGTGTGCGCCCGGGCCCGGGTGCAGGGCGCGCAGACGCTCGAGGCCTTGCATGCGCGCGGTGCGGGCGCGCTCGTCCTGCACACGCACATGTGCTGGATCGCGCCCCAGGTGTACACCCTGTCCGCGCAGCACCTGGCCGACGCGATCGTGCTGCGGATCGATGACCCACCGACGCCACTGCAGCTGCTGTACCGGCGCGTGTTCGCCGAATGGGGGACCGAGACGATCACCTCGGAGGGCAGCTTCGAGTGGATCCTCGACCGGCTGCTCCAGGGCCGCCGGTGTCAGATCGCCATCGATGTGCCCGGCAGCACGGCGTGTATCTTCCTCGACAAGCCCGCGCGGCTGGCGAGCGGCGTCGCCGCGCTCGCCTTCGCGAGCGGCGTGCCGATCGTGCCGGTGCACGCGAGACTGTCCGGCGCTCGCCTGCGGGTGCGGGTCGGAGACCCGGTGCGCCCGCAGTCCTTCGCCGACCCCGCCGCCCTGACCGGCTTCCTGGCCGACCGGGCGAGCGCCGAGATCCTCGCGGCACCCGAGCTCTACCACGAGCACGACTGGCTGGCGGAGCTGTGGCCGGCCGCGCCGCTCGTCAAAGCTCCGTAAAGCTTGCGGTCGCCGCGTTGCGGTCCTCGCGAAAGCGCCACCCGCCTGTAGCATGCTCTGAGTCCGATGTTCCGACGGGGGAAGGTCATCCGGATGAGAGCTCCGGCCACGGACTGGGCGCTTCTCTCGCAGGACACCGTCGCTCGTGCCAACGGCCGTCACAGGATGTGACCTTGTCGATCCGGACCCAATGACCAACGCTCCCCCGACCAGCCCCGCCCGGGACGGCGGCGGCCCGTGCTGAACCGTCAGCACGCGCTCGTCACCGGCTGCGCCGGCTTCATCGGCTCGCACCTGTGCGAGCGGCTGATCGGCCACGGCTACCGCGTCACCGGGGTCGACTCGTTCACCGACTTCTATCCGCGCGAGCGCAAGGAGGCCAACCTCGCGGAGCTCCGCGACGAACCCGCGTTCGAGCTCGCGGAGCTCGACCTCGCCGAGGACGAGCTCGAGCCGCTCATGCGCGGCGTCGGCGAGATCTACCATCTTGCCGCGCAGGCCGGGGTGCGGGGGAGCTTCGGAGCGACGTTCGCGCTCTACGCCCGCAACAACATCAACGCGACGCAGCGGCTGCTCGAGGCGGCCACCGGCTGCCCGTCGCTGCGGTCGTTCGTGTACGCCTCATCCTCGTCGATCTACGGCAACGCCACCGTCTCGCCCACCCCCGAGGACCTTCCGCCCGCCCCGGTGTCGCCGTACGGGATGACGAAGGTCGCCACCGAGCAACTGGCGAGCGTGTACCACCGGCGCAACGGCCTGCCCGTCGTCGGGTTGCGCTACTTCACGGCCTACGGACCGCGCCAGCGTCCCGACATGGCCTTTCACCGGTTCATCACGAGTGCGCTGGCCGGCGACAGCCTCTCGATCTATGGTGACGGGCGCCAGCTGCGTGACTTCACCTTCGTGGGGGACGTCGTCGAGGCGACGGTGCGGGCCGGTGCCCACGGCCGTCCCGGCGAGGTCTACAACGTCGGCGGCGGGACGCCCGCCGACCTGCTCGAGGTGATCGCGCTGCTCGAGGACCTCCTGCGGCAGCCGATCGCCCGCGCCTTCCAGGAGCGCGCCGACGGGGACGCGTCGCACACGCACGCCGACACCTCGCGGGCGACGGCCGACTTCGGCTTCGTGCCGGCGGTCTCGCTGCGCGACGGCCTGATCGCCCAGCTCGCGTCGATGCCCGACGCGACCGACTGCGTGCCGGCCTCGTCCCCGCTGCGCTGACCGCCCACCGCGGCCCGGCGCGCGCCGCTCAGCGCTCGCCGGCGACCACGTGGGACACCGCGTTGATCAACGCGAGATGCGTGAACGCCTGCGGATAGTTGCCGAGGTGGCGTCCGCTCGTGGCCTCGAGCTCCTCGCCGTAGAGGTGCAGCGGCGAGGCGTAGCCGAGCAACCGCTCGCAGAGCTGGCGGGCGGCGAGCTGCTCGCCGATCTCGGCCAGCGCCGAGACGAGCCAGAACGAGCAGATGAGGAACGTCCCCTCCTCGCCCTGCTGGCCGTCGTCGGTCTCGTCGGGGCGGTAGCGCAGGACGAGGCCGTTGACGGTCAGCTCGTCGCGGATGGCGCCCACCGTCGCGCGGACGCGCTCGTCATCGGGCGGCAGGAAGCGCGTCAGGACGACCAGCAGGTTCGAGGCGTCGAGCGCGTCGGTGTCGTAGTGCTGGCGGAAGCACCCCCGGCCGTCGACGCCGCGGGCGAGGATGTCGGCGCGGATCTCGTCGGCGGTCGACTGCCAGCGCTGGGCCCGCTCGTCTTCCTGCTGGCGCTCCGCGAGGCGCGCGCCGCGATCGAGCGCCACCCAGCACATGAGCTTCGACGACACGTAGTGGCGAGGCTCGCCGCGGGCCTCCCAGATCCCCTGGTCGGCCTGGGGCCACACGCGCGCAGCGCATTCGACCTGATCGCAGAGAACCGGCCACAGGCGGGCGGGGAGATGGTCGCGCTGCTTGGCGTGCAGGTAGATCGAGTCGAGCACCGCGCCGTACACGTCGTTCTGGCGCTGGTTGTACGCCCCGTTGCCGATCCGCACCGGCCGCGAGTTCTCGTATCCGCGCAGGTGATCGAGCGTGCTCTCGCGCAGGTCCTTGTCGCCCTTGATCCCGTACATGATCTGCAGCGAGCCGTCCTCGTTGCGCTCGAGGTCGGCCACGTACTGGATGAAATCGTCGGCCTCCCAGTCCATGCCGAGCTCGTGCAGCCCCCACAGCGCGAACGTGGCGTCGCGCATCCAGCAGTAGCGGTAGTCCCAGTTGCGCGAGCCGCCGGGCGTCTCGGGCAGCGAGGTCGTCGCCGCGGCGAGCAGTGCTCCCGTCGGCATGAACGTCAGCCCCTTCAGCACGAGCGCGGAGCGCTGCAGGTACCAGCGCCACGGATGGTCGGGAAACGTTCCGTCCGCAAGCCAGCTGCGCCAGAAGTGCGCCGTGCGCTCGATGTGCTCGGATGCCTCCTCGGCGGTCCGTGGCCCGCCGAGCGCCTCGCGCCAGGAGAGCGCGCAGAAGCGCCGCTCGCCCTCGCAGATCGTGTGCCGCGCCCGGGCCCGGTTGCCCTCGATCCCCATCCGCACGTCGCTCAGCAGCCGGAACTCGGTCTCCCCGTCGCTCGCGTCGAGCGCGTAGCCGCCGTCGCCCTCGACGGCGGTCCACCGCGCGGGCTGGGCGCCGTACTGGAGCATCGGCTCGCAGACCATCTCGATCTGCACCTGACCCTGGATGCACTCGACGGTGCGCACGAGCATGTGGTCCGCGTCGTAGTCGGTGGGCGGACGGGTGTGGCTGAGGCCCTCCTTGCTGTCGCCCCACGTCCCGATCGTCAGCGCGTCGCGCACGATCACCCAGCCCTGGGTCGTCATCCAGGTCGTCTCGAGGATGTTCGTCCCCGGGATGTAGCGCCGCCCGGCGGGCACGTACACCCCGTACGGACCGAGGCGGAAGCCGCCGGCTCCGCGGCTGAGCATGGCCGCGAACACCGCCGGGGAGTCGAAATGCGGCAGGCACATCCACTCGACCGAGCCGTCGGAGGCCACGAGCGCGCCGGTGTGGCAGTCCGACAGGAACGCGTAGTCGGCGATCGGCGGGAACGCCGAACCGGTCGACGTGGCGGTCGGACGTCTCGTATCGACGGGCGGGGACACGTGCCGACGTACGCTAGCGACGGGTCCGGCCGGGCCCGGCTCTGAGGCCGCGTCGCGACGTCGAGCCTCCTTCGCAACTTTCCCTCACCGGTCCAGTTAAGGTGGGCAAGGACGACGAGAACGTTGGAAGCCTCCACCCTTCAAGCCCCCGTCGCACTGCAGCGCCTCTCGGTGCCGGCCTCGCTGCTGCGGCTTCGCTCCGACGAGCAGCTCGTGGCGAGCTTCCGAGGCGGCTCGGAGGAGGCGTTCCGCGCGATCCACGACCGCTATTGCGCCCGGTTGCTCGCCTACAGCCGCCAGATGCTCGGGGGCTCCCGCCAGGACGCCGAGGACGTCATGCAGGACGTCTTCGTGCGCGTCTACCGCGCGCTGCGCGCGAGCGAGCGACCCGTCGCGCTGCGCGCGTGGCTCTACCGGATCGCCCACAACCGCTGCATCGACCACCTGCGCGGCCCGCAGCCCTGCCAGGCCGACGTGTTCGAGATGTCGCGTACCCCCCAGCCCGACCCGCCGACCGTCGCCGAGCGGCGCGAGGACCTGCGGCGGCTCGTGACCGACGTGCGTCGGCTCCCCGAGCAGCAACGCTCGGCGCTGCTCATGCGCGAGCTGCAGGGGATGAGCTACGAGGAGCTCGCGGTCTCGCTCGACGTGACGGTGTCGGCGGTCAAGTCGCTGCTCGTGCGGGCCCGCAGCGGCCTCGTCGACTCCGCCGAGGCGCGCGACACCGCGTGCACGTCGGTCCGGCACGACCTGGCGCTCAGCTGCGACCGCGGCGTGCGCTCGAGTGGCCTGGCCCGCCGTCATCTGCGTGACTGCTCGGCCTGCCGGGAATACCGCGACGACCTGCGCGGCGTGCAGCGACGGTTCGGCGCGCTCGTCCCGGTCGGGCCGCTCGGCCTGCTCTGGCAGGTCGGCGGACTCGGCGGCGGCGGCGCGGCCGCCGGCGGCTCGGTCGGCGCCGGCGTCGGCGCCTCGGGCGCGATCCTCACCGCCACGAAGGTCGCGCTCGTGTGCGCGGCGGCGGCGGTCACGGCCGGCGGTGCGCTCGGAATCGCGCCGAAGGCGCTCCTGCGCGCGTTCCACGACGCCCCGGCGGCGGGCGCGGCACAGCATCTCGGACCGGCAGCCGACCCGGCGGCCGCCGGCGCGCTGGCCGGGCCGATCGTGGTCCTCGCCGCCCAGCCGCCCAGCGGGGCGCTCAGCCCGGTCGCCCCGGCGGTCATCACCTTCACGCATCGCCACCACGCTCATCGCCCGAGCCCGAGCCCGAGGCCGGGGACATCGCCGGTGGCGCCGCTCGGCGGTTCGGCGGTCACGGCGCCCGCCGGCACGGCGGGCACCCTGTCGGCGACCGGCGGCACGAGCGCGGCGGCATCCGCGAGCCCGGCGCCGTCCGGGACGACGGGGGCCACCGGCAGCTCGCCCGCGACCCCGATCAACACGACGAACATGCCGTCCGGCTCCGGCGCCGCCACGGGCAACGACACCGCGGACAGCGCCGCTGGGGCGACGTCGTCGACGACCGCGCCCAGCGGCTCGGCGACCGCGCCGACGTCGGGCTCGACCGACGACTCGACGCCGGCGGGCTCGGACGGAACGTCCACCCAGACCCCGGGCTCGACGCCACCCGCCGGGTCGGCGAGCACCGGTACCGGCGCGCCGGGCTCGCCGGACCAGGGGGCCGCGTCGACGAGCGGCGGATCGGGCACGACGGCGAACACCGCCGGCACCCAGAGCTCGTAGGCGACCGGCAAGCGCTGGCCCGGCCGTCCGGGCCGCGTCGGGGTGATCGACAAGTCGCGCAAACCTACGCAAACCTCGCATGCCAGCCCCCTGGCTCCCTCGAAAAGGGGGCGTCCCACCGCTAAGATCCGGTGCTCGACAGGAGGCCGATCGTGCGTTGTTTGCCCCGCCTGATCGGCTGCCGCGTCAATCGCGGCGTTATCCGCCGGTCTACGGAGGGACCTTCGTGCAGACAACCACCGCCCCTGAGTCCGAGCGAACGGCGACCATCCCAGTGACATCCCCGAGCAGGCTGACGACCGTGAGCGACCAACAGGGCAGCGATATCGGCGTCGACCGGCTCGCCGAGGCCCTTCCGGTGGCGCTCGACCCGGGTGAGATCCTGCGCCCGGCGCGAAGGCTCGCCGGCGCGCGGCAGCAACTCACGTCCGTCGGCCGATCGCGTCGTGACCGGTTGTCGCCGCTCGCCGCCCGTCCGCTGGCTCCGGTTGTCGTGTGGGCGCTCTGCGCCGGGGCGGCGCTCGCCACGACCGAGGCCAACGTGCGGGGCGCCGCCGGGGCCGGAATCGCCGGCGTGCTCGTATCGCTCTTCCTGCTGCGCGGCGCCGTCGGCGGGCGCGTCGTCACCGCTGCGGCGATGGCGCCGGTGATGTTCGCCGGCAGCGCTCCGAACGTCGCCTGGGTGCTGGCCGGGATCCTCGTCGCCGGCGTGGCGGCGAGCAGCGAGCGGCCGCTCGTCGCCCGCAGCCAGGACCTCCAGCGCCATCTCGACTGGTGCCGGCGCCGCGAGGAGCACGCGCACGTGCTCGTCGTGCGCATGCCCGAGAGCGAGGCCGGCGACGATCGACGGCTGCTCGAGGCCTTCCGCCTCACCGACAGCGTGGCGATCACGCACGGGGGTGGACGCTGCGAGATCCAGGCGGTGGTCGACGATCACCGGCTCTCGCGAGCGGGGCTGGAGCGCCGTGTCGTGCAGGAGGTCGGCGCCGGCGCGCAGTTCGGATGGGCGGCGTTCCCGGCGGACGGGTTCACGCTCGACGTCCTGCTCGAGCGGGCGGCCTCCGGGCTCGCGCTCGGCACGGACGAGCCGGCCGGCGGGCTCGGGCGGCTCGAGCCGGTCCACCAGCCGGCGTAGGAGCCCCTATCATCAGCGCGCGTTGAGCCTGCCGCCGCGCGCCCCCGATTCCGAGGCTGACGCTCCGCCCGGTCGCGCGCTGCGCGTCGCGGCGGTGATCCAGAGCTACCTGCCGGTGCTCGGCGGAGCGCAGACCCAGGTCCAGCAGCTCGGGCCCCTGTTCGCGCGCCGCGGCGTGGAGACGACCGTGCTGACGCGCCGGGTGCCCGGTACGCCGGCCGTGGAGCGCGAGGGCGGGCTGCTCGTGCGGCGACTGTGGGTCCCCCGGCAGCCGGCGGCGGCATCGCTCGCCTACCTGGCCGAAGGCGTGGCTGCCGTGCTGCGCAGCCGCCCGGACGTGATCCACGTGCACGACCTTCTGTCCCCGGCGAGCGTCGGCCTGCTGTCGGCGACGGCGCTTCGCGTCCCGATCGTGGCGCTCGTGGCCTCGACCGGGCCGGGCGGGGACATCGACCGCCTCGAGCACAAGCCGCTCGGTGCTCGGCGGCTGCGTCGGATCGTCCGTGACGTCGCCGCGTTCCACACGCTCGCCGACGAGGTCGAGCACGAGCTCCTGCGTCACGGTGTCCCGCGCGAGCGGCTCTGCCGCGTGCCCAACGGGGTCGACACCGAGCGCTTTCGACCCCCGAGCGGCGACGAGCGGGCCGCGGGTCGGACCCGCCTGGGGATCGACCCGGACGCCGTGGTGTCGATGTACTGCGGCCGCTTCGCGCCGGTCAAGCGGCTCGACGTCCTGCTCGAGGCGTTCCGCGACGCGCCCGGGCATCTGGTGCTCATCGGCAACGGGTCCGAGGAGGAGCGGGTGCGCGCCCGGGCGAGCGAGGCCGGCCTGGACGGACGCGTGCACGTGCACCCGGCCGTCGGCGACCCGGCGCCGTTCCTGCGGGCCGCCGACCTGTACGTCAGCGCCTCGAGCACCGAGGGGATGTCCAACTCGGTGCTCGAGGCGATGGCGAGCGGCCTCCCGGTCGTGGCCAGCCCGGCGAGCGGCATGAACGAGATCGTCTCCGACGCGACCGGAGCGCTTGCGGCCGACACGAGCGCCGCCGAGCTCGCGCGGGCCATCGCCCTCGTCGCCGCCGATCCGCGGCTTCGGGCGAGCCGCGGCGCCGCCGCGCGCGCGACGATCGTCGCCGACTACTCGCTGGAGGCGACCGCCGATCTGCTCGTGGCGCTCTACCGGCGACTGGCCGCGCGCACGCCCGGGGCCGGGGCCGGCCGGCGGACGGCGTGAGCGCCACCGAACCCCGACCGGCAGAGGCCCCGCGGGTCGCGGTGTATCTCGACCAGGCCTACTGGCGGGTCGGCGACGCGATCGTCGCCGAGCGCTCGTTCGTCCTGTTCCTCAACCGCGTCGCCGAGCACTTCGACGACTTCGCGGTGATCGGCCGGCTGTCGAGCGGGCCGCCGCGCGGGGACTACGCGCTCGCGCCGGGCATCCGCTTCGTGGCGCTGCCGGAGTATCGCCGCGGCGGCGCCGACGCGCTCGGCGTGGCGCGCGTGCTGCCCGGGTCGCTCGCCCGGGTGCGGCGGGTGCTGCAGGCGGTGGATGTGCTGTGGCTGTTCGGGCCCGGAGCGCTCGCGTCCGCGATCGCCGCGATCGCCGCCGCGCAGCGCACGCCGGTCGTGCTCGGCGTTCGCCAGCACCTCCCCGACTACGCCCGCAGCCGGCACCCAGACCGCCGCACCGTCCACGTCGCGGCCGACGCGCTGGAGACGGGCTTCCGCGCGCTCGCTCGCCGCCGGCCGGCCGTCGTCGTCGGACCCGACCTCGCGCGCCGCTACCGCCACGCGCGCTCGCTGTTGACCGTCACCGTGTCGCTGCTGTCCAGTTCCGACGTCGTCTCGCCCGAGACGGCGGCGCAGCGCCGCTACGACGGTGAGCTGACGATCCTCGTGGTGAGCCGCCTGGACCGCGAGAAGAACCCGCTCCTGCTCGCCGACGCGCTCGCGCGCCTGATCCCGGGGGATCGCTGGCGGATGGTCATCTGCGGCGACGGACCGCTGCGGGCGCCGCTCGCCGAGCGGCTGTCCGCGCTCGGCGTCGCCGACCGCGCGAGCCTCCGCGGGCATGTGCCGCTGCGCGACGGCCTGCTCGCGCTGTACCGCAGCGCGCACGTGCTGTTGCACGTCAGCTGGACGGAGGGCCTGCCGCAGGTGCTGTTCGAGGCCTTCGCCGCGGGTCTGCCGGTGGTGGCCACCGACGTCGGCGGCGTGGCGGAGGCGGCGGGCGAGGGGGCGCTCCTGATCCCGCCGGGGGACGCCGCCGCGGCGGCGAGCGCGCTCCGGCGAGTCGCGGCCGAGCCCGAGCTGCGCGAGCGGCTCGTGGCCGAGGGGCTGGCCCTGGCGGCGCGTCACACCGTCGAGCGCGAGGCCGCGGCGACGGCGGCCTTTCTCGCGGCGGCGGCGCATCGGCGCGGAGCGGAGCTCGGATGAGCGACACGCTCGTCCTCTGCTACCACGCGGTGAGCGAGCGGTGGGACGCGAGCATCGCCGTCCCGCCGGACCGGCTGCGCTCGCAGGTGGCCACCCTGCTGGCGCGGGGCTACCGCGCGACGACGTTCACGCGCGCCGTGCTCGACCCGCCCGCGCTGCGAACGCTCGCCGTCACCTTCGACGACGCGTATCGCTCGGTGCTCGAGCTCGCCCGGCCGGTGCTCGACGAGCTCGGCGTCGTGGCCTCGGTCTACGTCCCGACGGATTTCGCCGGCCGGGCGACGCCGATGACGTGGCCCGGCATCGACGGGTGGCTCGGGGGTCCGCACGAGGACGAGCTGCTGCCGTTGCGCTGGGACGAGCTCGGCGAGCTGGCCGACGGCGGCTGGGAGGTCGGCTCACACACCGTGTCGCACCCCCACCTCACAGCGCTCGCCGACGACGATGAGCTCGCCACCGAGCTCGCCGAGTCCCGGGCCGCGGTGGAGCGGGAGCTCGGTCGGCCCTGCCACTCGATCGCCTATCCGTACGGAGACATGGATCGTCGCGTCGTCGAGATGGCGCGGCGGACCGGATACGAGGCCGGCGGGGCGATCGGATCCACCCGGCCCCCGTCGCCGCTGGACTGGCCGCGTGTCGGCGTCTATCAGCGCGACGGCACCCGACGGTTCGTGCTCAAGGCGTCACCCGCGATGCGCCGCCTCCGTCGCCGCGGAGCGTCCCTCGATCCGCGGCCGTAGCCGTCCGTCGTCAGCCGCCGGCCTCGGCGGCCGCCGCCCAGGCGCCAAGCGCCTGCAGCGCATCCGGCGAGCTCGAGTACGCCTCGTGCACGGCGAGGCCGGCGCCCAGGCCAACCGGATCGCCGAGCGCGCTCGTGCCCGTCTGTGTCCAGCCGGGGGCGCACACGATGTCGTACGCATTGCACTCGGTGATCGTCTTCGACTCGAGCGCCGCCGGGATCGGGGGCGCACCGATCGCCTCGGCATACAGGCCGGCCGTCCCGGCCTCGGCGGTCCCGGCGTGCGTCTCCGTCCCGTCCGCCCGCTTCGCCGGATCGGCGACGAGCACGATGGCGCCGACCGGCGCGAGCAGCGACGAGGCGCTCGGATCGGCGAGCGCGAGATGGATCACCAGCGCACCCTGCGAATAGCCCGCCAGCACGATCCGCTGGTGCCCTCCGCACGCCGCCTCGTCGGCGCTCAGCAGATCCTCGAGCTGGTACGCGCCGTCCCAATAGCTCACTGCGAAGGCGGCGGTGGCGAGATCCACGGGGTTGACGTCGTCCGCGGGATAGCGCAGCCCGACGGGATCCACCGTCTGCGCCGGGCCGAGCTGCGCCTGGAATCCCTGCTCGACCAGCGCCGCCTCGGCCCCCATGTTGTTCAGCTCGTTGCTCGCGTCGTACGTCTCGTTGCCCTGCGGCGCCTCGCCGGATCCGCGCACGCCGATGAACAGCGGCTCGCTGCACGCGCCGTCCGCCGGAACGGCCGCGGGCGTCGGGGGACTCGGCTTCGGCGGCACCGAGTAGCCGACCCAGGGGGCGACCATCACGCCCGACCCCGTCACCGGCGTCCCGTCACCGATCGGCGACGGGCCCGACGGGTCGCCCCAGTCGACATCCGTCGCATCGATCCAGGTGTTGGCCGAGACCCCGACCGTCGAGTGCAGCACGGATCCGTGGATCGTCACGTCGGTGTTGTCCGCGGCCAGCACGGCGGTGGTCGCGTAGCGCAGCGAGACGCCGCGCAGCGTCGCGGACCCGCCGCTCTGGACGCTGATACCACCCCAGTCCCCGGCCGCCGGCGCCGCCGTCGCACCGTCGCCGTCGGTATCCCCGCCCGCGCTGTCGTCGCGGATCGACGTGAACGTGACCGGGACCGCCGACGTGCCCTGTGCTTCGAGCTCGCCGAGCACGGTCAGCCCGGCGCCCGGGGTGCCCTTGATCACGGTGCCCGGCGCGACCGTGAGGGTCACACCGGCCGGAACGGTGACGTCGCACGTCAGCACGTACACGAGCGCCGTGCTCGGCGACAGCGTCTCGCTGCCGGCGATCGTTCCGCACAGGGACAGCTCCGGACTGACCCCCTGGGTGGTCGTCGTCGTCACGGTGGACGTGGTCGTGGACGTCGTGGTCGTGGGGCGCGTCGTCGTCGTGGTGGTCGTCGTGCGCGTGGTGGAGGCGCTCGTCGCGGTCGTCGTCGCCGCGGTCGTCGTCGTCGAGACGGTGCTCGTCGTCGGGGTGCTCGTCGACGTGGCGGTCGTGAGGGTCGTCGTGGTCGTGGGAGCCGTCGTCGTCGTGGCCGGCGAGGTCGAGACGCTCGTCGACGTCGTGGCGGTCGTCGTGCTCGTGGCCGATGCCGTCTCGCCCGTGGTCGTCGTGGGCACCGTCGTCGTGGTGCTCGCGAGCGTCGTCGGAGCCGCGCTGGCGGTCGTCGTCTCCGTCGTCGTCGTGGACGACGTCAGTGCGTCGCCCCCCGCGACCGTCGGCGTGGGGGCGGCGCCGCCCGCCGAGGTGGTCGTACCCGCCGGGTCGATCGGTCCGGCCGGCGAGCGAGGCGGACTCGGCGCGCCGAGGGCGGCGCCCGAGCCTCCGCCGGGCGGCACGCCGATCGTGCCCGCACCGCGGCAGCCGCGATGTGGGGTCAGATGCCGCATCGGCACGGGCGACCCGAGGCAGACCGCGGTCGCGTAGCGACCGGCGGCGGCCCCGCGGGGGACCGGGAACGCGAAGCGCACGCGCGCCCGCGCGTGCGCAGGCACGGGCGGGATGATGAACCGGCCCACGCGCGATACCGTCCCGCCGGCCGGCGACCACAGCAGCATCCCGAACGACCGGCGCCGCGGCGCGCCGCCCGCATCGAGCACGATCGCCCACCCTTCGACGCGGGCGCTCCGCAGGGTGACGCCGGCGGCCGTCGCGACCAGACGCCCGGCGGGCCGGGTCGCGGGCACCGAACGCGCCGGCCCGGAGGCGGCGTCGGCCGGGGACGCAACGGCGGCAAGGATGGACCCGGCGAGGAGGACGCTCCGCCCGAACACCCGCCTCCGCGAGCTCGCCGCTGGCCTCCGTACCGTCCGCACCGGTCCAGGGTGGCACATGTCCGCCGGCCGGGCGTCGTCAACCGCCCGGGCCGTCCGCGGATGTGGCCAGGCGGTGGTACAGCTCGACGTAGCTCCGGGTGATGGCCTCGATCGAGTAGCGCTCGACGATCGCGCGGCGGGCGCGCTCGGACAGGGCGCGGGCCAGCGGCGCGTCGGTGAGCACGCGCTCGAGCGCCTCGGCCAGACCGACCGCGTCGCCGGGCGCCACGAGCACGCCGCCGCGCCCGCCGTCGAGCATCTCCGGGATGGCACCGACCGCGCTCGCGACGCACACGCACCCGGCGTCCATCGCCTCGAGCAGGCTGATCGGGGCGGCCTCGTGGTGGGACGGCAGGCAGAACACGTCGGCCGCGGCCAGCAGGCGACCGATGTCGGCGCGATGGCCGAGCAGCTCGAAGCGGCCATCCAGGCCCCGCTGCGTGATCGCACCGGCCAGGCGCGCGTGCTCGGGTCCCGCTCCCGCCACGGCGACGTGCAGGCCGGCCACCCGCGGGCCGAGCGACGCGGCGGCATCGAGCAGCTCGTCGATGCCCTTGCCCGGGACGAGCCTCGCGACGCACACCACGAGCGGACCGTCGATGTCTGCGCCGAGGAGCTCGGCGCGCAGCGCGTGACGGTCGGCGGCCCGCACGGGCGCGGCCGCGGGAGCGTTCGGAATGACGCGCAGGCGCTCGGGCGCGAGCCGGTAGTGGCGGGTACATGCGGCGGCAACCTCCTCCGAGGGCGCCACGAGCAGGTGCGACAGGCGCGCCGTCAGCGCGTCGGCGAGCAGCCACGCGCGCGTGTCCGTCAGCGTCGAGCCGGGCATGGTGTGAATCGTCGTGAGGTGCGCCCGGCCGAGCGCACGCGCCGCCAGGCGCGAGTTGACGCTTGCCACCGCCAGATGCGAATGCACGACATCGATCTCGTGGCGGCGGATCGCCCGTGCGAGCCCGGCCGCGAACCGTGGGTCGTACAGGTGCTCGCTGCGCAGGAAGGCGAGCTGCCCGGTGGCGCCGGTCACCGCCGCCACGAGCTGCGGGTCGGCCTCCTCGATGCGCGCCGCGCGCACGACGCTCCGCACGCGCGGGTGGTGGCCGCCCAGCTCGCGCAGCAGCGCCGCGAGCAGTGACTCCGCCCCACCCCGGCAGAGCGAGTCGATGACGTGCAGTACGCGTAGCGGGCGGGCGCCCGTCCCCGCGGCGCTCACCCGGCGATGGCGGCCGAGGCCCGGGACGGAGTCGGCAGCTGGCGCCACAGCTCGCTCAGCGTGCCCGGCGCGAGGATGCGCAGCGCGACGGCCCCGCCGGCGAGACCCGCGAGCGTGCCGACGATGAGCGGCCCGATCGACAGCGACGGCCAGGCCAGGCGCACCGCGCCGGCGCCGGCGACGACTCCGAACGTCCCGGCCAGGGCCGGGCGCAGGGCCACGAGCACCTCGCGCAGGTGGACCTTCGCCGCGCGCATCACCATGGTCATCATCGGGATCGCGCTCAGCAGCTGCGCGCCGGCTCGCACCCAGGCGACGGTGACGATGCCGTAGGGCGCGGCCCACACCATCAGCCCGATGTAGATCGGGAACTGCAGGACGGCGAAGGTCACGAGCGTGCGCTGGCGGCCCTGGGCCTTGAACACGTCGCCGAGCGGAGCGACGATGGCCGCCGCCCCCGACATCACGCAGACGGCGCTCATCACGGGCCCGGCCGGACTCCAGATCGGGCCGAAGAGGACGACGACGAGCGGCGTGGCGAGCACCGACAGCCCGGCGGCGAGCGGCAGAGCGTACAGCGCCTGGAAACGCAGGACGGTGAGCGCGGCCGAGCCCATCTCGCGCTCCTTCGTCGCCCGCAGGAGGGAGAGGCCGGGGAAGGCGACGATCGAGACCGTCCACGAGACCGTGTCGATCGCCGTCTCGGGGATGCGGTAGGCGATCGTGTACAGGCCGAGCGCGCGCGTGCCGAGAACGCGGCCGACGACGACCTGGTCGACGCGAGCGCCGACGACGGCGAGGACCTCGAGCGACGCGGCCGCGCCACCGTACGCGGCCATGCTGCGCGCCACCGCCCAGTCGATGACCAGCCGCGGCCGGTAGGCGGTGATCCACCACTGCGCCGCGCTCCACGCCGCCGAGCCGGCGAGGTAGCCGATGACCATCGAGCTGGCGCCGAATCCGCCGAGCGCGAGTCCGATCGAGACGACGCTGCGCACGAGCGACTTGACCATCATCGGCTTGATCCGCTGGCGGAAGTCCATCTCGCGGAGCAGCAGCGCGTCGTGGATGTTGCCGAGCGCGGTGAACACGAGGCTGATCGGCGCGAGCCGGAACAGGCCGACGTGCGACGAAAGGCCGAACAGGGCCGCGATGTACGGCGCGAGGAAGAACCCGGCGATCGCGAGCAGGATCGCGAAGATGAGATTCATCGTGAACGCGACGTTCAGTCGCGAGTGATCCTGGCGCTCCTGCTCGTAGACCACCGTCGCGTTCATGCCGAGGTCGCTGCCGAGCTCGATCAGGGCCAGGAAGACGAGCACCGCCGCGACGAGCCCGAACTGCGCGGGCACGAGAATGCGGGCGAGGATGATCGTGGTGATGAGCGTCGACAGGCGGCTGACGCCGTAGCCGACCATCGACCACATCAGTCCCCCGCGCATCTTGTGACCCCACTCGGACATCAGCGCACCGCGTCCCAGCGGGCGTCCTGGCGACCCCGGAGCGCGCGCAGGACACCGACCGCCACGGCGATGTTGCCGACGAGCAGTTGCCGGGCCACGCGGCTCGGCAGGCCCGCGCGTCCGGGCGGCTCGACGCCGGCAACCGCGAGCAGCGCGAGGCCGTAGACGCCCAGCTGCGCCCTCGCGGCGAGCCGGTACGGCGCGCGGGCCCGAAGCCGCAGCGAGGACGCGAGCGCGCCGAGCATCAGGAACGGCAGGGCCAGGCGGCCGTACTTGTGCGAGACCACCCGCCCGGCGTAGGCCGGCGGCAGGCCGCGCAGCTCGGCGGCGAGCATCAGCCGGCCGGCGCCGATGCGCGAGCGCCGCGCGACTTCCCCGGCGGTGGCGAGCGCGGGCTCCACCGAGCGGGCGAGCGGCTCATACGTCACGCGGCCGCCGGCGCGCACGAGCGTGAGCAGGAGCCAGAGGTCCTCGTTGACGATGCCCACCGGCAGCCGCGGCATCCGGGCCGAGCGCACGGCGATGAAGTCCCCCGAGATCGCCGCCACGCTGCCCGAGCGCGCCTCCAGGCGCCGCAGCAGATCCTCGTAGCGGTCATAGGCGCTCCCGGACTCCTCCCGCTGTCCGGCGACGGCCCAGACGGCGGGGTCCGCGAAGTGCCGCACGGCCGCGCGCACGCTCCCCGGCTCGAGCATGTTGTTGGCGTCGGTGAGCACGAGGATCTCGCCGGTGGCCCGGCCGAGCGCCTCGTTGATCGCGGCGGCCTTTCCGCTGCGCCGCTCCAGGAGCACCACCTCCGCCTCCGGCGCCGCGGCGCGGGCCGCGTCGACGAGGCGCGGGTCGCCGTCGACGCTGACGATCACCTGCACGCGATCGGCGGGATAGTCGAGCCGTGAGAGGGCACGCACCTTCGCCGGCATCGTCTCGAGCTCGCGATAGGTCGGCACGACGATCGAGACCGTTGGCTCGATGTCGCCCGCGCGCGAGCGCCGCGCGGGCCGCAGCGCGAGGAAGGCCGGGTACCCGCCGAGCACCCAGCCCGCGCCCGCCGCGCTGCACCAGAAGCCGATCGCCGCGAGCCGGCTCATGGCGCCGCCACCCGCGCGACGCGCCGCGCGGGGATCGCCTGCTCGGATCCGCCGGCTCGTCGCACCGGCCCCGAAGGATCCCGGCGGTTCGTAAGGGCAGGAGAAACGTTCGTCACCATGGTTGCCTTCGGCGCGGCCGCGACCCGGCTTGAGGAGGGCTCACCAGCGCGCGAACAGCCGCGGAAGCGTCACCATGGCGTGCCGGCGGGCCTCCGTGGCCGTCGCCGTGGCCGAGACACGCCTCAGATCGTATGGGTCCCACGATGCGGCGGTGTTGTATCCGCCGTAGTAGCTGAACGCGAAGCGGACCCCCGCATCGCGCAGCACGGCGACGGTGCGGGCGTCGAACGCGTCGCGCCCGCCGTACGGATAGCTGAACAGCGAGGGGCGCTCGCCGAGCTCGGCCTCGAGGCGGCGCAGGCCCTCCGTCACCTCGCGGGCCTGGTCGTCGGTCGCCAGATCGGCCAGCCGCGGGTGATGCGCGGTGTGCCCCCCGATCGTCATGCCCGCGTCGCGCAGGGCGCGCACCATGTTCCAGGTCATCCAGACCCGCTCGCCCCGCTCACGCGGTCGTTGCACTCCCAGCGCGGCGGCGAGGTCGTCGAGGAAGGCCTCCTTGTCCTGTGGCGGCACGCTCTCATAGGTCGCCCGTAGCCGCTCGAGCACCGCCCGTGACCCGTCGAGCGCGATGGCCCCGCCGCCGGCGCCCGCGAGGCCCGCGCCGGAGACGGCACCGAAGTCGGCGCCGTCGACCGAGACGAGCCCGCCGCCCTCCATCGCCGCGAGCGCGGCGCCGTCGATCGACGCGAGCCCGGCGGCGTTCGCCGAGACGGGCTCGCCGTCGCCCGGGGGCGCCGGCCAGCGGTCGAGCCGCAGCGTGGCCTGCTCTGTCTGGGCGAGCATCGCCTGCAGCTCGCCCCACCAGGGCAGCCGCGGCACGTCGAGGAAGCTCGAGGTCACGAAGAACACGGCCGGGACGTCATGCGCGCGCAGCACCGGCAGCGCGAGGTCGTGATTGTCACGGTATCCGTCGTCGAAGGTGAGCATGACCTGCGCTCTCCGCCCCGGGCCGGCGTCGAGCGCGGCGGGGCCGACGACCTCGAGGTGGCGGCGCAGGAAGCGCAGCTGCTCGTCGAGCTGATCCTGGGTGGCGCTCCAGAGGCTCGGGTCGATGGGGTCCTCGGGCCGGTTGGCCACCTGGTGGTAGTTGAGGACGAGCAGGCCCCGCCACGCGCCGACGCGGCGAACGAGCCCGCCGAGTCCGCTCACCTCCAGGGCCGTGGCCGCGCGGTCGCGCAGCCGCAGGTGCTCAGAGCCCAGCGGCACGCCCGTGAGGATAGTCCGGCTCGCGGCTATCGTTCTGCGGCGATGACGCGGACGGGCAGCAACGACGCGCCGCTGCACGTCGACCTGCTCGATGCTCCCGAGCGAGACGTTGCCGCCGTGATCTGGGCGGCGCTCGAGCGCGAGAACCCGTCGGCTCCGCTCGTCTGCCGCTGGGCCTGGACGGACGTGTGGCTGGCGCACTACGGCGACTCCCTGTCCCACCGCTTCGCGGTCGTCCGGCGCGGAGACGCGCCCTGCGCGGCCGCCCTGCTCGTGAGCGGCCGCGCCCGCCGCAGCCGCATCCCCCTGCGCACGGTGCACCTCGGCACCGCCGGTGGACCGCAGGCGGAGGAGGTCGCGGTCGAGCGCAACGGAGTGCTCAGTCGGCCCGATGATCTCGCCGGCGCCGCCCGCGCGCTGCTCGATCGCCTGCGCGGCGAGCGCGGCTTCTCCGAGCTGCGCCTCGACGGCTTCCGGCCCGACCACTATGCCGCCTTCGCCGCGGCCGAGCCCTCGCTCGTCGCTCGCGCCGAGCCGAGCCCGATCGCCGACCTCCGGGCCGTGCGCGAATCGGGCGGCGATGTGCTCGCGTCGCTGCCGAACAAGACCGGCTATCACGTCCGCCGCAGCCTGCGCGTGTACGGGGACGTCAGCGGCGACTGGGCGAGCACGCCCGGCGAGGCGCACGAGATCTTCGACGAGCTCGTGGCGCTGCACCAGGCTCGCTGGCGGGCCGCCGGCGAGCCGGGGGCGTTCGCGAGCGCACGTCGCCTCGGCTTCGCGCGCGATCTCATCGACCGCCTGCTCCCCACCGACGAGGTCCAGCTGTTTCGCGTGCGCACCGCCTCGCAGACGATCGGCTGCCTGTACAACGTCCGCGACGGTGACGACATGCTCTTCTGGCAGGGCGGCCTCGCGTCGACCACGGACAATCGCTGCAAGCCCGGCTACGTGACGCACGTGCAGTGCATGGAGGCGTGCGTGGAGCGCGGCGTGGACGTCTATGACCTGCTGTGCCCAGACGCGCCGTACAAGCGCGCGCTCAGCACCGGTGAGCGGGAGCTCGTGTGGGCGCGCGGCCTGCGGCGCGGCGCGCGCTCCGCGCTGGCCGAGGGCCTGCACGGCGCGCGGGACCGGCTGTCGACGGCGCGGGCGCGATGAACGAGCGCATCGAATGGGTTCGCGACGAGCCGCGCCTCGCCGAGCTGGCGGGCGCGTGGGACGGCCTCGCCGGCACCGAGGATCCCTTCATGACCAGCGCGTGGCTGACGAGCTGGCGCGCGGCGTTCGGCGCCGGCGCGCTGCCGCGCGTGTGCCTCGCCTGGCGCGGCGAGCGGCTCGTCGGCGGCCTGCCGCTCATCGAGACGGCGAGCGGTCCGCGGGCGACGGTCAACTCCGAGACGCCGAGCTTCCGTCCGATCGCCGCGGATCCGCCCGCCCTGGAGGCGGTCGTCGCCGCCGCGCTGCGGGCGAGCGGCGGCGTGCTCGTGCTGCCGATGCTGCGCCGGCACCATCCGCTCGTCACGGACCGGCATCGCGGCTGGCGCTCGCTGTACACGCCGCACACGACCTCGCCGATCGTCGATACGGTCGGGACGTTCGCGTCCTGGCGCGAGCTGACGCGTCCGCGCTGGCGCGCGCCGATCGAGCGCCTGGCGCGCAAGATGCGCCGCGACCACGACGTCGCGGTGCGCCTCGTCGAGCCGCCCGACGACCTCGCGGCCACGGTGGAGGCGGGACTGGCCATCGAGGCCGCCGGCTGGAAGGGCCGCGAGGGGACGGCGATCACCTCCTCCGAGGGCACGGCCGCGTTCTACCGCGGCGTGGCCGAGTCCTTCCAGGCGCGCGGCGAGCTACGCGTATCGAGCATCACGCTCGACGGCGAGATGATCGCCTTCGCCCTGTGCCTGCTGCACGACAACCGCCTCTGGCAACTGAAGATCGCCTTCGACGAGCGCCACCGGCGTCTCGCGCCCGGGCTCGTCCTGCACCTCGAGGCGATCGAGCGGTGCTTCGAGCTCGGACTGCGGGCGTACGAGCTGCTCGGAGATCGCGCCGAATGGAAGGAGAAGTTCGCCACGTCCGAGCGCGAGTACGTCACCTGGACCGGGTACGGCCGCGGTCCCGGCCCGACCGGCCGTTATCTGGCCCGGCGCGGCGGGCGCGCCGGGCGGACTATCCGGCGTCGCCCTTGACCGCGTAGATCGCGACCTGGCGGGCGTAGCGTCGCAGCGACGGCACCCGCGTGAGGAGCCGCCGGTCGAGGCGATGGAGGCCGTGGAATCGCGTGTCCCACCCGAAGAAGCGCTCGACCATGCTCACGAGCTGGCCCTCGCGGTAGGAGTAGCGCCCCGCGCCGCGTCCCCACGCCTCCAGATCGGTGTAGGTGAGCGGGTGGTCCGCCCCGCGCTCGGTCTTCTTGCGGTAGTACAGATGGTCACGCGCGAAGTTCAGCACCGGGTTCATGCCCATCGGCTCGAGGAAGGAGGCGCGCCCGCCCGGCCTCAGGACCCGGTAGAGCTCCGGCCCCGCCCGGGCGACGTCGAGGTGGTGCAGGACCGACGTGCCGATCGCGACGTCGAATGACTCGTCGGGGTAGGGAAGCTCCTCGCCGGCCGCCACGGTCACGTCGCCCTCCAGGCCGTTGGCCTCCAACCGCCGCCGGGTGACGGCCGCGCTGCGCTCGGAGAGATCGAAGGCCGACACGTGCGCGCCCTCCGAGGCGAGGATCGCCGCCAGGTAGCCGACGCCGCAGCCGTACTCGAGAACCCGTCTGCCTCGCAGATCCCCGAGGAAGCCGACGGCGTCCGACCACGAGGGCAGGTCGGCCACGAACGCGGCGAAGCTCGGCAAGGACGCCGGGCGCCCGGCGTTCTCGAGCTCCGCCGAGGCAAAGGCATCCCACTTCGTGCGCTCGACCTCGTATACGGCCTCGAGTGGATCGGGGCCGGAGTCCCGGCTCATGTGCTCTTCCTCCGGCGTCCGTCGCGCCGTGTGCTGGATACGCCGGCCGTCACGCCGCGGAGCGCAAGGCCCGGCGGTCGACCGTGCGCCGCCGTTAGGATCGTAGTGGCACCGGCCGCGGCGGGCGGCGCGAGCCGCTCGGGTCCGCGCCACGGCGACGCCCGTCGGATCGAGCCCTCGATCGCGCCGCACCGCCGTACCGCTCCGCGCGCCCATGACGATGCACCTCCCCGCCAACCTCACGGGTCCGGTCTTCCGGGCGGCAGCCCTCATCGCGGTCCTCGCCGTCGCCGTGCTCGCGGCGCTCCACGTGCTCAGCGCCGCGGGCGGACGTGCCGGGCCGGCGCACCCGCTGCCGCCGCTACGGGTCGCCCGCGCCGCGACGCCCCCCGGCTGCCTGTTGCCGCCCAGCCCGGACCTGCAGCCCTACCGATGCGGCGGGGCCTACGCCGGGACGTTCAACCAGGCGATCCCGGACGGGACGCCCACCGACCCGAGCTCGAGCGCGCTCGTCGCCCAGATGGTGCAGAGCATGCAGCGCTTCCGCGCCGGGCTCTCCGACGCCGACGGCACCCCGGGCGTGTGGATCGCGACCGGTTCCGATCCCCTCTGGCGGGTGACGAGCGCCCGCGGCCAGCGGACGATCTCCTTCCGGATGCCCGCGCAGGCGCGGCCGGCGCCGGGATCGGATGCGCCGCTGCTCGTCGATGACCCCAACAGCCCGACGTACGGGCCGTTCACCGAGCTGCGCGGTTGGCAGGCGAGCGTGGACGCGACCACACGCACGATCCACACGACCGAGTACGGGCTGTTCCACTACGGCCGCGACTCCAACGGCCGTCCGTTCTACGGCTACGGGACGGGGTTCGGCCTGTCGTGGGCGGGGCTCATCCGGGCCTGGGAGGTGCGAAGCGGCTCGATCGACCATGCCCTGCGCGCCTCGGCCCCGATCGACTCCGCGACCCATCGCCTGCCGGCGATCACCTCGGACTGCCACCAAACCGCGATCAACGACTGCTCGGGCGTCATCGCCGAGGGCCTGCGACTGCAGCTCAGCCCGTCCGTCGACTGCGCCGCCCGCACCGTCCCGTTCGCGGATCCGGGCGGCCTGGACACCCGCTTCCTGCGCGAGATCTGCCGGGCGCTGCAGGTGTACGGGATGATCCTCGTCGACGGCAGCGGCGATCCGAACCTGTACGGGCTGTTCATGGAGCAGGGCACCGAGGCGGGGGGCACGGCGCCGTGGAACGCGATCCTCAACCGCCCGCCGGGCGGCCTGTGGGGCAACATCATCCGCGACGTCAACGCCGACCAGACCGGCGACGGCGTGACCCGCACGAGCACGACCGGGATCCCGTGGGACCAGATGCGGGTCCTGCAGACGAGCGTCTTCTGAGCCCGCGGCCTCCGGCTGACCCCGCGATCCGTCAGCGCCGGTCGGTGGATCGGCGCGGCGACGCGCCACCGAGCGTGCGCCCGTCGCTCGGCGCTCCCCGCCCGGCGGCGGCCGGGACGGCGAGGGCGCCGGCGGCGATGAGCATCCCGGACAGGATCCACAGCAGTCGCAGCTCGCTGCCGTGCAGGAACAGGCTGCCGACCATGTACGTCGTGATCGAGAGGATCACGATCCGCCCCGAAGGGTCGTACCAGATGCGCCGGGCGAGCGTGTAGCGCGTCAGGAAGATGATCGCCCCGAGCCACCCGAGCAGCCCCACGAGCCCCTGCTCGGCGGCGATCTGAAGCGGCAGGCTGTGCGGATCGCGCTCCGCGCGGTTGTCATTGCCGACCTTCGGCGTGTACAGGCTGTAGAGCGTCGGGTACTGGTCCGGGCCGACGCCGACGAGCGGATGGTCCTTGAACATCGCCCACGCGATGAGGTTCTCCGTGGCGCGCCCGGTGACCGAGCGACTCGCCGAGTCGTTCGCCTGCGCGGTGAAGAACAGCAGCAGCAGCCCGGCTCCGAGCACGGCGACGACGCCGCCGATGCGCACGCGGCGGTTGCCCGACAGCAGCGACACGACGACGATCGCCGCGCCGCCGGCGAGCGCGCCACCGCGCGAACCGGTGGCGTAGATGCCGGCGATCAGGCAGAGCACGCCGATGAGCCCGATCCGCTGTCGCCAGCCGCCGCGTCCGACGAGGTACAGCGCCATGGGCATGAGCGTCGCGAGCGACAGGGCGAAGAAGTTGGACTCGCCGAACGGGCCCGCGGCCCGCGGCGCGTCGTTGCTCACGTGGCCGGGCGCGACGACCGTCGGGTCGAGGCCGAACAACGACGTCGGGTGCACGCGCACCGAGTACACGGCGCCGAGGCTGAGGAAGATGCCGACGAGCACGAGCGCGAGGATCGCGCGGTCGATGTCCGATCGGCGCAGGCAGACGCCGGCGATGAACAGGAACGCGAGGTCCTTGAAGTCGGTCGTCGGAACCTCGCGTCCGACGAACGACAGCAGCCCGGTGGCGACGAGCGGCAGCGCGATGAGGAAGAACACGCAGAACGCCGTCCGTGCCTGGTCGCGGCGCGTCGTCATCGCGTACCACGCCGCGAGCGGCAGCAGGACGTAGGACCCGTAGTTGACCGGCGAGAGGCCACCGAGGTTGCTGCGCCCGATCGAGGTCCAGGTGAAGGCCAGGAAGGCGGGCACGATCCACTGCGGGTAGAGCAGCAGCAGCGGGAACAGGGCGGCGGCGACGAAGAACGCCGGCAGCAGGCTCGACTTGTGCTCGAGCAGGTCGAGCACCACGAGCGCCCCCGCGAGGGCGAGCAGGCTCGCGGCCAGGCCGACGAGCAGGCCGCGGCGATCGAGCTCGCGCGCCTCGTCCCCGCCCCGGCGGGCCGGCGCGGCCGGCGCGGCCGGCGCGGCCGGCGCGGCGACGGTCGCGCTCGCGAACGGGCCGTCGGACACCGTCAGCGGAGCCAGCGCCGGCCCGACCGGATGTCCTTGCTCGCGTCCTCGCATGCGCCCGACGCCTCGACCCGGGACCGACGCTACCCGCGCGATGACGCGGGGTCCGACCCGCCGGCGCGCTCGATCCGCTCCGTGTACTCGCGCCCGTTGTCGCGCGCCTCGTCCGCGGCCGGACGCCGGATGCCGCGGCGCATCTCCTCGAGCTCCTCCGGATCCGCGGGCCGCAGCGTCAGATGCTCGGTCGGCTGCGGCAGGCCGACGACGAGCTCGCCGCTGCGCAGGGCGAGTCGCTGGTAGCGGTTGAAGATCTCGACCGGCACCGCGTAGCTCGCGCGCCACAGCGGCGCGTCCGGGCCGGCCGTCGGGGGCCGCTCGCCGGGGTTGGCCACCGAGGCGATCGTGTGCGCGACGTGCCCGTCGTGGACGAGCAGGACGGGGTCCGGCAGCGCCTGATCGCCCGGCACGCCGCGCCAGTAGCCCATCACCTGCATCAGCGTCGTCGTCGGGCTCGCGCGGATGAAGCGGAACGCCTCGAGATGGAAGGTGACCTCGGGCGGCCCGCCGAGCACCCGGTAGGAGTCGCCCTCGCCGAGGACCGGCGCACCCCCGCCGCCGAGCACCACCGAGGTCCCGGGAGCGCGCACCGGCCCGGCCGGATAACGGCGCAGCACGACGAACACGAACAGTCCCCCGAGCGCGGCCAGCAGCACGATGGCGAGCGCGAGCACGGCGCGGCTCGGACCGGAGGGAACGGGCGGCGACGCCGAGTCGATCACCTGCAGACGGAAGACGTCGTTGACGAGCGACTCGCGCGTGAGCGCCGCGTTGACGATCCGGTTGAGCGCGGGCTGCACGATCGCCTGGGGTCCCTGCGCGGTGACGTAGATCGCTCGCGCGGTCGGATCGGCGCGCACGGTGATCGAGACGCCGGAGCCGGTCAGGCCGGCCGCGCGGAACGTGTCACCGGAGCCGATCAGATCGACGAACGTGCCGCTCGTCGCCGACGTGCTGAAGCCGCTCAGCTCGTTGGCCGCGAGCACCGGGTTCGTGCCCGGGGCCGGGACGAGGACGAACGTGGCCGTGCTCTGATACGTCCGCTGATGCTTGGCGACGTACGCGCCGCCCGCGATCAGGATGAGCACCGCGACCGCGACCGCGATCGTGCGCGGGGTCGCCCTCATGCCGCCCCCGGCCGGCGGAACAGGGCCGGCACCGTGGCGAACAGGAGCCACAGCTCGGCCAGGATCGAATGTCGGCGGAAGAACGTGATCTCCAGGCGGCAGCGTTCCTCGAAGTCCATCTCGTCGCGGCCGTGCACCTGCCACGGCCCGGTGATCCCGGGGCGGTAGTCCAGGCGGCCGGTCTGCCACAGGTCGTACGTCGTCGCGGCGAAGCTCGTCGGACGCGGACCGACGAGCGTCATGTCGCCCCGCAGGACGTTGAGGAACTGCGGCAGCTCGTCGAGGCTCGTCTTGCGCAGGACCCGCCCGACGCGCGTCACGCGCGGGTCGTTGAGCATGCGGAAATCGGGCCACGGCACGAGGCTCTGGTCGCGCAGGCGCTCCTTGAGCTCGTCGGCGTTCTTCACCATCGTGCGGAACTTGAGCAGGTTGATGGTCCGGCCGCCGAGGCCGCAACGCGGCTGGCGGAACAGGATCGGCGCCGACGGATCATCGATCCACACGACGAACGCGAGCACGAGCAGCGGGATGGCGAGGACGACGAGCGCGAGCGTGGAAACAAGGATGTCGATGGCACGCTTGATGGCCCAGTAGGCAAGGTCGTCGTTTCGTCGCACCGGACTCGAATCCTCTGTAACAGAACGTAACGGCGTAGAAAAATCGATCGCCACGGTTGCCTTCGGCGTGATCGACGCCCGGCTTGAGGCCGCCCGCCCACACAACGCCGGATGCGTGCATCGCAGAGGACGCGCCGGGGCCCACCGGGCACGTTAGCGCACGCAGGATGCGCCGCTGCAATGCGCAATCCCCCTGCCCCTCGCGGTAATGGACGCCGCTCCGGCTGCCGATGTCCCGGGGGTGGCTATCTTGCGATGGGTGACTCCGCACGGGATCGCGGCCGGGGCCGGCCGGTCATGAGCAGGCTCCCGGCGATCGACGTGTTCGTGGCCGACGCCGGCACCCGTCCCGGGCTGGTCGCGGTGCGCGACCTCGGTCGGGCCGGCCTGTCCGTCGGCGCGCTCGACATCGATCCGGGCGCGCCCGCGTTCGCGTCGCGCTGGTGCGGCGAGGGCACCGCCGTGCCCGACTTCCACGAGGACCGCGACGCCTACCTCGACGCGGTGATCGACCTGTGCGCGACGCGCGGAGCGAGGGCTCTCATCCCGGCGCACGACGGCTCGGTCGAGGCGCTGCGCTCCCGTCGCCCGGAGATCGAGCGCGTCGTCGGCCTCGCGCTCGCCCCCGAGCCCGCGCTCGAGGTCGCCGTGGACAAGGTGCGAACACTCGCCGCGGCCACGAGCCTCGGCCTGCGTGTCCCCCGCGGGGCGGCCGTGCGCGCCGGTGACGACGCCGCCGCGGCGATCGAGGCGGTCGGCCTACCGGCGGTCGTCAAGCCGGTGCGATCCTGGGCCCAGGGCGAGTCCGCCGGCCACCGGCTGGTCGCGACCGTGGCCACGGCCGAGGCCGAGGCCCTCGCCGCCATCGCGCGGATCCTCGCCGAGGGCGTCGAGGTGCTCGTGCAGGAGTGGTTGCCCGGCGACCGCGAGGCGCTCAGCTTCTTCCGCGCCCACGGGCGCACGTGGGCACGCTTCGCCCAGCGCGCCGACCGCACGGCGCCGCCGCTCGGCGGCAACTCCGTGCTGCGCGTGAGCATCCCGCTTCCGCAGGACATCGCCGAGCCGGCCGAGCGGCTCGTGGCCGAGCTCGGCCTGGACGGGTACACCGAGGTCGAGTTCCGCCGTGACGCCGAGGGCCGGGCCGCGCTGATGGAGATCAATCCGCGGCTGTCGGCGGCGGTCGAGATCGCGGTGCGCAGCGGGGTGTCCTTTCCGATGCTCCTGTACCGCTGGGCGGCCGGCGAGCGCCTGACCGAGGTCAGCGGCTACCGGACCGGCCTGCGGATGCGCTGGATGGCCGGCGACGTCGAATGGCTGCAGACGGCGTTCACGCAACCCGGCAGACCGGACGTGCCGAGCCGGCGGGCCGCCGTGTCAACCTTCCTGCGTGACTTCGCGCGCCCGACCGGCTACGACTACCTCGACCGTGACGACCTCGCTCCCGCACTGCGGGCGAGCGTAACGGTGACCGACGGCGTCCGCGCCCTCGCCGGCCGGCGCACCCGGCGGCTGCGCGATCGCTCCGACGGGCTCGACACCGACGTGGCCGTCATCGGCGCCGGGCCGTACGGCCTCGCGGTGGCCGCGCACCTGCGGGCGCTCGGCGTCCGCCACGAGGTCTTCGGCGCCACGATGGATCTGTGGTCGGACCACATGCCCGCCGGCATGTGCCTGAAGTCGGAGGGCTTCGCCTCGAACATCTCCTCGCCCGGCGGGCGTCACACGCTCTATCACTATTGCGCGCAGGCCGACGTCCACTACGCCGACATCGGCGTACCGGTGCGGCTGGACAGCTTCATCGGCTACGGGCGCTGGTTCCAGCGCGAGCTCGTGCCCGACCTGCGCCCGAACCGGGTCATGCTCGTGCGCCGCGCGCGGCGCGGCTTCGCCCTGTTCCTCGACGATCGCCAGACGGTGCGCGCGCGGCGGGTCGTCGTCGCGACCGGCCTGCAGGGCTACCGGCGCGTGCCCCGCGAGCTCGCACACCTGCCCCCGGACCGGCTCGTGCACTGCTACGACGTCACCGACCCGGTGTACGGCTGGCCCGAGACGGTGGCCGTGCTCGGCGCCGGTCAGTCGGCGTTGGAGACGGCGACGCTCCTGGCCGAGGGCGGGGTCGACGTCCGGCTCCTCGCCCGCGCGGAGGAGATCTACTGGCCCACACAGCCGCGCGGCAGCTTCCGCAAGCTGACCTCGCGCCTGCGCGATCCGCTCTCGGGCCTCGGGGAGGGCTGGCGCCTGCGCTCCTACGCCGAGCACCCGCTCGCCTTCCACGCGCTGCCCGAGTCCCAGCGCCTCGCGCGGGCCTACACCGAGCTCGGGCCCGCCGGATCGTGGTGGCTGCGCCCCCGCTTCGAGGGTCGCGTCCCCACGCTGCTCGGCCGCCGCATCGCGGAGGCCACGGCCGAGCCGCACGGCGTCCGCCTGGCCCTCGACGGACCGGCCGGCCGCGAGGAGCTCGTCGTCGGGCGGATCGTGGCCGGCACGGGCTATGCGCCGGACCTCGCCCGGCTGGAGTTCGTCGACGCCGACCTGCGGGCGGAGATCCGGCTGGCCGGGGGCGCTCCCGTGCTCGACCGAGGCTTCCAGTCCAGCGCGCCCGGCCTCTACTTCGCGGGCTACTCCGCCGCGGCGAGCTTCGGCCCGGTGATGCGCTTCGTGTTCGGGACCGGCTTCGCCGCGCCCCGCCTCGCGCGCGAGCTCGCCCCGCTGCGGGCGACCCGCGCCGGCGTCCGCGCCGCCGCCGCCGACGCTCGCCGCAAGGCGTCCACCGCGGGCGCCCTGCTCGCCAACGCCCGCACGACGGTCGGCGTGGCGGTCAGTCCGCCGCCGAGCGCTGCGGCGACCACCGACGCGCCGCCCGCGCCGCCGTCATCGAACGGGCGCTCCCCACACGGGCCCGCCGGGGCCGGCGGGGACCCGTCCGCGGGCGCGGTCACCGGCCCCGCCGACGCCTGAGCGCTCACCAGCTCGGCCGCTGCACCCCCTCGGGCAGGCGCCCCTCCTCCTCCAGCTTGTCAAGATGCGCGGCCAGGGTGATCGCCGCCACCGGACGCATCGGCGCCGGCACGTCGTCCCAGGCGGCGTCGAGCAGCTCGCCCACCGAGCGCCGGCCGGCGGCGAGCGCCTCCACGAGCCGCCGCTCGCGGTCGAGTCGGTGCGCAACGTATTCCGACAGCTTGGCGGCCGCGTCCCACACCGGGGGCCCGTGCCCGGGGCAGAGCACGGCGAGGTCGAGCGCGCGCAGGCGCTCGAGCGCCGCGAGATAGCCGGCGAGCGCGCCGGGCTCGGGGGCGATGAACACGCTCCCCTCCCCGAGCACGGCGTCGCCCGTGAAGCCCGCCCGCCCGTGGACGAAGGCAAGGTGATCCGTGGCGTGCCCCGGCGTCGCGATCGCCCGCAGCGGCCCGAAGCGATCACCGTCCGACAGCGCAACGTCGACGGCGCCGCGCGCGGCCGCGACCGGGGCCGGCAACCGCTCGCGCAGCGCCGGCACCGCCTCGGCGTGATCGCCGTGATCATGGGTGAGCGCGATGCCGCCGAGCCCGCCGCGAGCCCGCACCGCCTCGACCAGCCGAGCGATGTGCCCGGGGAGCGCCGGTCCGGGGTCGACGACGTACGCGGGGTCGCGGCCGACCACCCAGCTGTTCGTCCCCGAGAGGGTCAGCGACCCCGGGTTGTCGGCGCGGACGACGAGCACCCCGAGGGCGTCCAGCCGGTGGGCATCGGACCCGATCCCTGGCATCAGCCGACAGTAGCGCCCACGGCTAGGCCCGCGCCCGCCTCGCCGCCCCGAGCGCCTGCAGCTGGGCGCGCTCGCGGCCCGCGTCGCGCCCGAGCAGCCGCCGGCCCCAGATACGCGTGACGAACGTCGCCGCCTGCGCCGCGTCGTCGAGCGCAAGCGCGCGCGGTCCGAGCGCCCGCCCGATCACCTCGCGCCGGCGGCGGGCCATCTCGGCGTGGGGCTCCCCGCCGTAGGCGTTGCGCGTCGAATGGCCGCCGGCGTGGCGAAGCGCGATCTCGGGCCGCAGCTCGGTCGGCACGCCGGCGGCCCGCGCACGCAGGCACAGGTCGAGATCCTCGAAGAACAGGAAGATCCGCGGATCGAACGGTCCGAGCGAGCGCAGCAGCTCGGTGCGCGCGACGACGCACGCGGCGATCGCCCAGCCGAGGGTGCGCGCGCGCTCCGAGCGCCACGGCTCGACGCGCACGCGGATCGGGCGCGGCAGCGCCGCGGACGGCAGCAGCGCCGGGATGAGCGCCCCGACCGTGCCGGGCAGCGGGTGGGCGCTGCGCTGGCGCGTGCCGTCCGCATTGCGCAGGCCGGGCACGAGCAGGTGCGGCGTCGCCCGGGCCCGCTCGGCGAGCCGCGCGATGCCGTCGTCGAGCAGCTCGACGTCCGGATTCACGAGCGCCGTGACCGGCTCGCGCACGTGCGCCAGGCCGGCGTTGTTCGCCGCGCCGAAGCCCGGGTTGTCCGGCAGCGACACGAGCTCGGCACCGCGCGAGAGCGCCATCTCGCCGCCGCCGTCGCGCGAGCCGGTGTCGACGACGACGACCCGGGGCGCCACCGCCAGGTGACGGCCGACGGAGTCGAGCAGCCGCGCCAGCTCGGGGGCCGAGTCGTGGATGACGACGACGAGCGCGAGGTCCGCGCTCATGCGCCCGCCGCCTCGGTGAGCGCGTGGTGCGCGCCGTCCGCCGCGCGCGCCCACGTGAGCGGCTCGATCGCCGCGCGCCCGGCGGCCAGGAGCCGCTCGCGCAAGGACGCGTCGGCGGCGATGCGCACGAGCGCCGCGGCGAGGGCGATCTCGTCGCCGACCGGCACACGCAGCGCGCCGTCGCGCAGCGTCTCGTCGTACACCGGCAGGTCGCTGACGATCGCCGGCGTGCCGCGTGCGATCGCCTCCAGCGGCGGCCAGCCGAAGCCCTCCAGCCGCGAGGGCATCGCGAGCGCGACCGCGTCGGCGTACAGCGCGTCGAGCTCGCCGTCGCCGACGTGCCCGAGCACGCGGACGCCCGGCCCGGACAGGCGGTCGGCCAGGCGCCCCGCGCCGGCGAATACGAGGTCGACCTGCAGACCCTCGCGCACGGCCCGCGCGTGGGCGCGCACGAGCAGCTGCGGGTCCTTGCGCGGCTCGAGCGCGCCGACGGCGAGGACGTAGGGACGCGCGAGGCCGCGGCGGCGGCGCGTCGCGGCGATCGCCTCGCGGTCGGGCGGGCGGGCCGGCCGATCGACGCCGGGCCGTACGATGGCCAGGCGCTCGGGTGCGACGCCCCAGCGCGCGACGAGTGCGTCGCGCACGACGGACGCGTCCACGACGATGCGCGACGCCCGGGCGGCGAGACGGCGTGGGCGGGCGAGGCGGTGCCACAGCCGTTCGTACGCGGTGAAGTCACCGGGCCGCTCCTCGAATGAGAGGTCGTGCACGGTGAGCAGGAAGGGCACGCCCCGCGTCAGCGCGAGCGGGCGCGGCGCGGGCGCCCACACGACGTCCAGGCCGCCGCCGAGGAGGCGATCGAGCCGGGGCGCGCCGGCGAGCGCGGCCGCGCCGAACAGCGGCCGGCTCGGGAGGCGATGGCGATGCAGGCGCACGTTGGCCAGGGCCGCCAGCGGGCCGAGCCGCTCGCGCCCGACGCCCTCGGGGACGAACAGCACCCACTCGTCGCCGGGATGGCGCTCGGCGAGCGCCTGGAGGAGGCGGTTCGTATAGTGCGCCACACCGCGGGTTCCGGCGAGGCTGCGAGCATCGACGCCGACCCTCACGCCGGATGCGACCGATCGTCCTCAACGCCCGCGCCGCGAGCCGCCCCGAGCTGGGCGGCGTCGAGCGCTGGGCCCGCGAGATGACCTCCCGCCTGCCCGCGCTGCACCCGGCGTACGTCGTCGTGCGCCCGCCGGGGGCGTTCGTGCACCGCGCTGGACAGGCGTGGGAGCAGGTCGTGCTCCCGGCCCGCGCCCTGGCACTGCGCGCCGGGCTGCTCTTCTCGCCGGCCAACCTCGCACCGCTCGCCTGGCCGCGCAACGTCGTGCTCGTCCACGATGCCGCCGCCCTGCGCGACGCGAGCTGGTACTCGCGCGGCTACGCGACCGCCCAACGGGCGCTGCTGCCCCGGATCGCGCGGAGGGCTCTGCACGTCGTGACCGTATCCGAGTTCTCGCGGCGGGAGATCGTCACGCTGCTCGGCGTCGCCCCGGAGCGCGTGTCGGTCATACCGGGCGGCGTGGACGGGCGCTTCTCGCCCGGCGCCGACCCCGGCGCGGCGGCGACGGTCCTCGGCCTGACGCGCCCGTACGTGCTGACGGTGGCCAGCGCGACCTCGCGGAAGAACCTCGCCGCGCTCGGGCCGGCCGCCGCGCGGCTGGCCGGCGAGGGGATCGAGCTCGTGGCCGCCGGCGGCGAGCGCCCGCAGTTCTCCGAGCGCACCGGCGCCGCCGGGCTGCGCCGCCTCGGCCACGTCGACGACGCGCGGTTGCCCGGGCTGTACGCGGGCGCGCTCGCCTTCGTGCTCCCGTCGCTCTACGAGGGATTCGGGCTGACCTGTCTCGAGGCGATGGCGAGCGGGGTCCCGGTCGTCGCGGCCGACCGCGGCGCGCTGCCCGAGACGTGCGCCGGCGCCGCGCTGCTCGTCGATCCGACCGACCCGAGCGCCATCGCGACGGCGCTGCAGCGGGTGGTCGCCGACGCCGATCTGGCCGACACGTTGCGCGGCGCCGGGATCGCGCGAGCGCGCGAGCTCACCTGGGAACGCAGCGCCCAGGCGGTCCACGAGCGACTGCTCGCGCTCACCGAGAGCGGCGCAGGACCGCCGAGACGAACCGGCGGCCGCGTCGCATAGACTCGCCGGCGGATGGAGGGCACCGGGAGGCGCATCGCGCTCGTTCACGATTTCCTGCTCGACCTGCGGGGCGCCGAGCGGGTGTTCGCCGCGCTCTGTGCCATGTACCCGGACGCCGACATCTTCACCGCTGTCTATGACGAGCGCGGAACCGAGGGGCGCTTCGCGCACCGCCCGATCAGGACGTCGGTGCTCCAGCGCCTGCGCCCGACCGCCCGCACGTTCCGCCCGCTGCTCCCGCTGTACCCGTACGCGATGGAGTCGCTCGACCTGAGCGGCTACGAGCTCGTCGTGTCCAGCTCGAGCGCCTGGGCCCACGGGGTCATCGTCGACGAGGGCGCCGTGCACGTCTGCTATTGCCACAACCCGTTCCGCTACGCCTGGAACGCGCGCGACACGGCGCTCGCCGGCCGGGGCCCGCTCGGGCGCGCGGCCCTGAGCGCCGTCCTCTCGCGCTGGCGCCAGTGGGACTGGATCGCCGCCCAGCGCGTCGACCGCTACATCGCGAACTCCTACACGACGCAGCGCCGGGTCTCGCGGTATTTCAACCGTGAGGCGAGCGTCGTGTATCCGCCCGTCGAGGTGTACCGGTTCGCCCCCGGGCCGGTCGGCGACTATTACCTCGTCCTGTCCGAGCTGATGCCCCACAAGCGGATCGCGCTGGCGGTGGAGGCGTTCAACGAGCTCGGCTGGCCGCTCGTCATCGCCGGCAACGGTCCCGACGCGCGGCGTCTGCAGCGGCTCGCGGGGCCGACCGTGCGCTTCACGGGGCGGGTGTCCGACTCCCGCGCCGCGGAACTGCTGTCCGGCGCCCGGGCGCTCGTCGTGACCGCGACCGAGGAGTTCGGCATCGCCGCCGTGGAGGCACAGGCGGCCGGCCGGCCCGTCGTCGCGCTCGCCGACGGCGGCGTCCGCGAGACGGTGGTCGAACACGAGACGGGCGCGTTCTTCGCGGTCCCGGAGGCCGCCGCGCTCGTCCAGACCCTGCGCACGTTCGACCCGCTGTCGACGGACCCGGCGCGCTGCGTGCGCAACGCGTCGCGCTTCGACGTGATCCGCTTCGTCGAGGGCATCGACGCGGTCGTGGCCAAGGCCTGCCGGGCCGAGCGCCCCCGCGACGAGCGCGTCCGCGTGGCGCGCCGCCCGCGCGGCCTGACGTCGCGCCGCGCGCCCTCGCGGCGGTGACGCCGCCGGCCGGCGGTTTCGCGGTCGTGCGGCACGGTTACGCTGCGCTCCATGCGTAACGGCGCCCTCACCGGTGCGCGCTTCGTGCTGCTCGCCGGACCCGTGGCGCTCGCCTTCTTCAGCGGCGGCTACTTCGCCGGGCCGCGGGTGTGGGCCGGAATCGTCGCCTGGGCCGTCGTGGCGGTGTCGATGCTCGCCGTCCGCCATCCGCTGCCGCGCGCCGCCGCGCCGCGCCTGGCCATCGGCGGCCTCGCGCTGCTCGCCGCCTGGACGCTGGCCTCGATCGGCTGGGCCCCGATCGCCGGCAGCGCCTACGGCGCCGGCCAGATCGTCGTCCTGTACGCCGGCATGCTGCTTGCGGCGACCGCGCTCCTGCGTCCGCGCACCGCCCTGCGCAGCGTCGAGCCGGCGCTCATCGCGGGCGCGCTCGTCGTGATCGGCTACGGGATCTCCGAACGGCTCGTGCCGGGCCTGCTGCACTTCCACCGCTCGGCGAGCGCCGAGGGTCGTCTCGACCAGCCGCTCACGTACTGGAACGCCATGGGCGAGGCGGCCGCGTTCGGGCTCGTGTTGTGCGCCCGCCTGGCCGGCGACGCCAGCCGCCCCGAGCGCTGGCGGCTGGCCGCGGCCGCCGCCGCGGCGCCGCTCGGCCTCGGCCTGTACCTCAGCTTCTCGCGCGGCGCCCTGTTCGCGGCCGCGGCCGGCCTCGTGGCGCTCGTGATCGCGGCGCCGCGCCGCGAGCAGCTCCGCGGCGCGCTCGTGGCCGTCGGGGCCGGAGCGCTGGCGGCCGCCGTCGCGGCGCCGCTGCGGGGGGTGACCGCGCTCTCCGGCGACCTCGGGGCGCGCGAGCGGGAGGGGGCGGCGGTGCTCGTCCTCCTCCTCCTGATCATGGTCGGAGCGGCCGCGGCCCAGCGGGCCATCGGCCGGCGCGCGGCGACCGGACCGCTCCCGCTGCCGCGCCGCGCCCCGGTCATCGCCCTCGTCCTCGTGGCCGCACTGTTCGGCGCGTCGCTCGCGCTCGGATCCGGCGAGCGCACGACCGCCCCGCTGAGCGGCGGCGCGTCCCGCCTGGCGACGCTGCAGAGCAATCGCTACGCCTACTGGAAGGTCGCGCTGCGCGCCTTCGGCGACGAGCCGCTGCGCGGCGTCGGCGCCGGCGGCTGGGCGGTGTACTGGGTGCGACTACGGCCGTTCGACGAGGGGGCGCAGGACGCCCACTCGCTGTACCTGCAGACCGGCGCAGAGCTCGGCCTGATCGGCCTCGCCCTGCTCGCCGCCTTCCTCGGCGGTGTGGCCTGGGCCGCGCGCGAGGCATGGCGGGTCGCCCCCGGCCTCGCCGCCGGGCCGATCGCCGGTGTCGCCGTGTGGGCGGCCCACGTCGCGCTGGACTGGGACTGGGAGATGCCGGCGGTGACCCTGACGGCGCTCATCCTCGCCGGGGCGCTGCTCGCGCTCGCCGAGCTGAGCGCGAGCGCTACAGCGCCTCGGCGATCCGCGGCGCCTCGCGGTTGAACACCCACACCGCGAACACGCACACGGCCACGAAGATCGCGATCGAGACGCTCAGCCCGAGCGCGCTGTCGGCGACCGGCGCGGACGGGTCGATCACCCAGCGGCGCGTGAGCTCGAACAGCGGGGTGAGCGGGTTCATCTCGAGGATGACCTTCAGATTGCCCGACGCCTTCTGCAAGGGGTACAGCACCGGCGTGGCGTAGAACAGCGCGGTCGCGAACACCGCCCAGATGATCCCGATGTCGCGGAAGCGCGGGTTGAGCGACGACACGATCATCGCCACGGCCGTCGTCAGCACGGCGAGGACGAGCAGCACCAATGGGAACAGCAGCCAGGTCGCCAGCGGCGTGACGCCGAAGGCGAGGATGAAGACGAACACGACGATCAGGTTGACCGCCAGGTTGAACAGGCTCGTCAGCACCACGGCGAGCGGGATGACCAGACGCGGGAACTGCGTCTTGCGCACGATCGCCTCCTGGGCCACGATCGAGCCGACGGCGATCGTCGTGGCCTCCGAGAAGAACCCGAACACAACGATGTTCAGCAGCAGCAGCACCGGATAGTGGGCCACCGAGGAGCCGAGCCGGACGATGTGGGTGAACACGGCGAGCAGGACCGTGAACAGCAGCAGCGGGCGGCAGATCGACCACACGTAGCCGAGCACCGTGCCGTGGTAGACGCGCTTGAACTCGGTCGAGGCGATCAGGTAGAGCAGCTCGAGCGAGCGCCGCCAACCGCCGCCGAGCGCCGACGGACCGCGCACCTCGCGCAGTTCCGGAGCCACGGTGCTCATGACGGTTCCTCCACCACCGCTTGCACGTCCGCCTCGACCGAGACGCTGCCCGGGCCCGGATGCGTGCCGTACACGACGAACTCGAGCAGCCGCAGCACGTGCAGCGCGAGATCGCCCTGGCTGCGGTTGCGCGAGACGATGCCGGTCACCGAGTAGCGTCCCGGGAGCAGCGGATTCTCGATCGTCCCCGAGATGCGCACCCGCTGCCCCGCTCCGATGAGCTCGACGTCGCGCTCGAGTTCGCGGTTGAAGCCGAACACCTGGACGCCGTCGGCGTTGAGGAAGTGGAAACCGAACACCGGGTGGGCCAGGTCCTGGCGGGCCTCGACGACCACGTTGAAGCCGATCGGCTCGCCCTGCTCGACGTTCGTCGTCCGCTCGCCGACGGGGTTCTCCAGCCAGGCATCGACGAGCCGGGCGTGTACGTCGGGGATGTCGCCCCGGGCCGGCGCCCCGTGCGCGTCGGTGGCGAAGTTCAGGCGGTAGTAGCGCAGCGCCGCCTCCTCGGGCTCGCCCATGTACACGAGCTCACCGTCGTGGATGAGCATCGCCCGGTCGCAGAAGCTCTGCACGGCCGCCATGTCGTGCGTGACGAGCGCGACCGTCTTGCCGGCGGCGCGCCGCTCGCGGAACACGTCCATGCACTTCTGGGCGAAGGAGGCGTCGCCGACGGCGAGCACCTCGTCGATGAGCATGACGTCGGCGTCGGCCTGCACCATCACCGAGAAGGCGAGCCGCACCATCATCCCCGACGAGTAGTTCTTCAGCTTGAGGTCGGCGAACCGCTCGAGCTCGGCGAACTCGAGCACGGCGTCGAGCCGCCGCTGCGACTCGCGGCGCGTGAGCCCCATCAGGACGCCGTTGAGCACGACGTTCTCGCGCGAGGTGAGCTCGGGGTTGAAGCCGACGCCGAGCTCGATGAACGGGGCGAGGCGGCCGGCCATACGGATGCGCCCGCTGTCGGCCCGGTAGATGCTGGCCAGGATCTTCAGCAGCGTGCTCTTGCCCGAGCCGTTGCGCCCGACGATGCCGAAGAACTCGCCGTCGTGGATGTCGAAGGAGATGTCGCGCAGCGCGCGCAGGATGCGATGCTCGCGGCGCGCGAACGGGTGCGTCGCGCGCTCCTTGAGCGAGTCCACCTGCTGCTCGGGGATCCGGAACGTCTTGCTCACCCCGCGTGCCTCGACGACGATCGGCCGACCGGTCATGCTCCGCGCCACCGCCCCGGGGCCGATGGCCGGCGCCGGGACCGCCGCAGTCTGCTCATCGAGGGACACGGCGGAGCGTACCAGTCGTGGCCTTCGCCACAGGCGTCACGCGCCGCCGATCCAGCGCCGCAGGCGCGGCTGCTCGAAGCCCGCCGCGTCCGGAAAGCTCGCGTCGCAGCGGCGCGAGACGCGCGCGGCCGCATCGACGAGCCAGCGCCAGGCGACGCCCTGCGCGAGCGCACGCTCGCCGCCGAGCGTCTCGTGGCGATGCGACAGCTCGCGCGCCGCCAGCCACGCGAACGCCGCCGGCCGGTCACCGGCGTCGAGGAAGCGCTGCAGCGCCCGGCGCTTGCCGGCGTCGACCGGCGCGCAGCGCAGCAGGAGCGTCTCGGCCATCACCGCGCGCGCCTCGTAGCCGCAGAAGTACGCGGCTCGCCAGCGGCCGCGGCGAACGTCCGTCGTGCCGGCGGAGCCGAGCACGGCCGCGCGGTGGCGCACGTAGTCGTACAGGGGGCGATCGACGTAGGCGATCTCGCCCGAGGCGAGCGCGACGAGCGCGAGCCAATGGTCGTGGAAGGCCACGCCCGGCGGATCGGGGAACGGGAGCGCGCGCTCGACGAGCGCACGACGGAGGAGCATGGCGGCGCCGGGGATGCTGTTCGCGACGAGCAGCGAGGCGAGATCGGTGTGGTTGTTGCGCCGTCCCTCCCAGAGCGTGTCGCGCCGGACGCGGCCGTCGGCGTCGACGAGCCGCAGGTCGGAGAACGCGAGCTGCGCGGAGCCGAGGGCCGCGCGCAGGTGCTGCAGCTTCTCGGGGTGCCAGCGATCGTCCTGGTCGCAGAGCGCGACCGCCTCGGCATCGGCCGGCGCGAGCGCGAGCGCCCGCTCGAAGTTGCGGTAGAAGCCGAGGCGCCGCTCCGAGCGCGAGAGCACGAAGCGGTCGTCGCCGGCCACCAGTCGCGCGATCTCCCCGTGGACCGGGGCCGACGAGCAGTCGTCGCTGATCACGCACACCCAGTCACGCTCGGTCTGCGCGCGCAGCGACTGCAGCTGGACGGCGAACAGCTCGAGGTCCGGCTCGTGCGTGGCCAGGCAGATCGCGATCGCCGCCGCTCGCGGATCGCTCGCCGGCGCGCGCGGGCCGATCGTGATCGAGCCGAGCGGCACGACACGCTCACGGCCGTCGCGCAGCCGGACGGCGAGCCGCAGGCCGACCGCCTCCCCGGGACGACCGCTCGCGCCGACGGGCACGGTGCCCCAGAAGCCGCTGCGATAGCTGTGGGGCGACGACGGATGGACCGCCGCGACGTCGCGGCGAGGCATGCGCTGCGCGGTCGGCCGACGGCGCGCATCGCCGACGAGGAGCGCCAAAGCGGCGATCGGCTCGCGGTCGTGGAAGCACGTGCCACGGCAGAACACCGACGTCTCGCTGCCGGCCGGCAACGATGAGGGCAGCTCGCTCTCGAGTTCGACGTGAAGACCCTCGTCCGACGGCACGCGCGCGAGATGCTACGGCGTCGCGGATATGATCGCGGACACGATGCCGGCAGCGACAGACTCACCGAGCGTCGCCGCGGCGCGCCTTCTGGAGATCATCGAAGCGCGGTTCGGCGACGGCCTCGTGGCGGCCCCCGAGGCCCGCGCGAGCGGCCCCCGCGCCGACCTCGACGCGTTGCGCCGCGCGTACCTCGACCTGCTCAGGTTGTGCCTGGTCGACGTCGTGTCGACGCGCACCACGTCGGTGGCGCGCACGATGACCGGGCACGTGATGTCGCGCGAGCTCGAGGGCGAGGGCCTGCGGATGCGGACGGCCGGCATGGACTGGCCGCTGCACGGACTGACGATGGTCGGACTCGCGCGGCTCGCCGATCTGCAGCGCTGCGTCGAGTCGATCGTCGCCGACGGCGTGGAGGGCGACCTGATCGAGACCGGCTCGTGGCGCGGCGGCGCGTCGATCCTGATGCGCGCGACGCTCGACTCGCTCGGTGCGACCGACCGGACGCTGTGGGTGGCCGACTCCTTCCAGGGCTTTCCCGAGCGCGAGGCCCAGGACGGATACGACCTCAGCGCCGACCTGGCGGCGTGCGACTTCCTGGCCATTCCGCTCGAGGAGGTGCGGGCGAGCTTTGCGCGCCTCGGTCTCGACCGCGGCGTCGAGTTCGTGCCCGGCTTCTTCGCCGACACGCTCCCGGGCCTGCGCGACCGCCACTGGTCGCTCGTCCGGCTCGACGGCGATACCTACGACGCGACGCGCCTGGCGCTCGAGGTCCTGTACCCGGGACTCGCGGTGGGCGGCTACCTCGTCGTCGACGACTACCGGCAGCTCGAGGAATGCCGTAGCGCGGTCGACGAGTTCCGTCGCGACCACGGCATCGACGAGCCGATCGAGAACATCGACTGGAACGGCGTGCGCTGGCGCCGCGAGCATGACGGCCCGATCGCCGTGCCGGAGCACGCCGCGAGCGCACCGACGACGGCCCCGGCCGACCGCCCCGTGAGCCGCGAGCCGTTCGCGCGCGTGCCGGCCGTCGAGGAGATGCAGCTCGGAGAGGAGCTCGCCCGCGTGCGCGAGCGACTGGCGGCGGCCGAGGCCGAGCTGGCGCGGCTGCGCGCGACGCCGTGGCGGCGTGTCGGGCGCCGGGTTCGGAGAGTCCTGCGGTGATCGCGTTCGCCTCGGCGATCACCTCGCCGGAGCTGTACGAACGCTGCGCGAAGAAGGGAATCGAGCGCGCCCGCGAGCCCGATTCCGAGGTGCTCGCCTACTCGGCCGCGGGCTCACTCGCGCGCAGCTACAACCTGATCCTCGATCTGGCCAGCAAGTACGAGGGCCTCGAGGCGCTCGTCCTCGTCCACCAGGACGCCGAGATCGTGGACGACGCGTTCTGCGCCAAGCTGCGCAGCGCGCTGGCCGGTCCCGACGTCGGCATCGTCGGCTGTGTCGGCGCCGTCGGCGTGCGCAGCATCGCCTGGTGGGAGGGCTCGGTCACCTGGGGCTCGTTCATCCACCGCTACAGCGAGATGGGCGGCGGCGATCTCCCGGCGTTCGCCTGGAACGAGGACGAGCTCCCGCCCTACGCCCGCACCGGCGAGGTGGACACCGTGGACGGGTTCGTCGTCGGCCTCTGTCCGTGGACCGTACGCAACGTGCGCTTCGACGAGGCCCTCGGCCCGCTCCACGGCTACGATTTCGACTTCTGCCTGCAGGCCCGCGCCGCCGGCCGCAAGGTCGTGACCACGGACTTCCGGGCCATCCACCATCACTCGCTCGACCTCGTGAGCGACCCCGAGACGTGGATCGAGGCGCACATGCGCGTGGCCGAGAAGTGGGACGGCCGCATCCCGAACGTCGGCGTCGCCGGCGGCGACTGGAAGCTCCGCGCTCGGCGCGCCGAGGCCGAGGCCGCCGCCGCGATCGCCCAGGCCGTGTCCAACCGCCTGAAGGGCGACGCCCGCGTGCTCGAGATCGAGCGCGAGCTGAAGGTCATGACCGAGAGCACGAGCTGGCGCCTGACCGAGCCGCTGCGCCGTTTCAACGCGCTCCGCCGGCGACTGATGCCCCGGTCCTGATCGACCGCGCCCGGCTACCCGTCGAGCAGGTCCCGGATCTCCTGCTTGGAGAACGCCGGCTCGCCCCGCTGGCGCAGGCGCGACAGGGCGATCGCGATCGCGAAGGTGCGCGACTGGAGCAGCTTGCGCAGGAGCGCGTCCTTGCGCGCGTTGTGCTCGGCCAGCCAGTTGGTCTGCACCCGCTGCTCCTGCCAGGACGCGAGGTGCAGGACGCGGTTGCCCTCCAGGCGCTCGAGGAGCGGATGGCGATCCCACGGCGCGAGCTCCTCGCCGAGCGCGTCGGCATACGGAGCGTCGCGCCGCCACACCACGCCGAGGCCGAAGAAGGCCGGGACGAGCGCCAGCTGCAGCTCGTCGTGGTCGGCCAGGAAGTCCTCGATCGCGGTCAGCACGCCGTTACGCGGCCCGCCCTCCCGCAGCGCCGGACACGGATAGGGCAGGCCTCCCCCGTGCAGGCCGGGATCGCCCGGGAACACGAAGCCGCCCTCCGCCGTCGGCTGGCGCTGCTCGGCGGGGATGAGCCTCGGCGCGTAGTAGCTGTCGCGGCGGCCGTGGGGCCAGCACACGTCGTGGCACAGCAGCAGCGGCAGCGGCGCGCCCTCCGCGCTCGCCCGCTCCTCGATGAGACGCAGCTCCTCGGCGACCGTGTAGTAGTTGTGGTCGCCGTCGATGACGACGGCCTCGGCCGGCGGCAGCTGCGCGAGCGCCTCGTGGCTCGTCAGCCGCACGAGCTCGAGCTCGGCGTGCTCCTGCGCGAGCCGGACGAGCGCGTCCTGCGGGTCGGGATCGACCGACCACACGCGGGCGCCGCTCGGGCCCGCCCACTGCAGCAGCAGCCGCGTCACGTCGCCGGCGTACGCGCCGAGCTCGACGACCGTCTGCGGCGCGGCGATGTCAAGGCAGGGGAGCAGCAGCTCCATGACGTTCCCGAGCGAGTGTCCCCAGCGTTCGGGGTCGGTGGCCATCGGATCGATCGCCGGCTCGGTTGCGCGCATCGCGCGGAGTGTAGCCGCGCTCGCAGCCGGTAGCATGGCCGCGCTGCCCGCAGACCTGACAGCCACGGCGACCCCGGCCGCCGCCGCGCCCACCGGCGCCGGCGAGCTGCGATTCGAGCTCGACGCCCCGTTGCCGCGCGAGCTCGCCGTCGGCCGCGGAACCGCCGTGTTCGTGTGTGGCTGGTGCTACTGCCCGACGGCGGACGTCGCTGCGCTGCAGCTGCTCGTGGACGGCGACGCGCAGCCGCTGACCGCCTTCGGCATGCCGCGGCTCGACCTGTTCCGCACGCTCCACCCCGGGCTCGATCCGTACGCGACCCGCGGCCTCGCGGACGATCCCGACTCGCCCGAGGATCCGCGCCTGCGCAGCTACCGCGCCGGCTTCTGGGGCCTGGCGCGGATCGTCGCGGCCCGGGACGGCGCGTGCGCGATCGGCCTGCGCGCGTCCCTGTCGGACGGCCGGGAGGCCACCGCCGAGCTCGGACGCATCGCGCTCGTGGCGGCGCCCGCGCCGCTGCCCGAGGTGACCGCGACGGTCGCGATCTGCATGGCCACGCACAACCCGCCCGACGACCTCGTGCAGCGCCAGCTGCGCTCGATCGCGGCGCAGACCCACCGCGACTGGGTGTGCATCATCAGTGACGACTGCTCGAGCCCCGACCGCTTCGCCGCGCTGGAGCGCGCCGTCGCCGACGATCCGCGCTTCATCCTCACGCGCGCGCCGCGGCGGCTCGGCTTCTACCACAACTTCGAGCGCGCGCTGGCGCTCGTGCCCTCCGGCGTGCGCTTCGTCGCCCTGTCCGACCAGGACGACCGCTGGCACCCGGACAAGCTCGCGACGCTGGCCGACGCGATCGGGGACGCGCAGCTCGTCTACAGCGACGCCCGCATCGTGGCCCGCGACGGCACCCAGATCGCCGACTCCTATTGGAGCACGCGTCGCAACGAGCACGCCGACCTGCAGTCGCTGCTCGTCGCGAACGCCGTGACCGGGGCGGCGTCGCTCTTTCGCCGCGAGCTGCTCGACGACGCCCTCCCGTTCCCGCCGGCGCAGTTCTCGCACTTCCACGACCACTGGCTCGGGCTGACGGCGTGCGCGCTCGGGGAGATCGCGTTCGTCGATCGGCCGTTGTACGACTACGTCCAGCACGGAAGCGCCGAGCTCGGCCACGCTGCCGCGACGTCGATGCCGTCGCTGCGTGACCGCTACGCCACGCTGCGACGCGATCCCCGCGGGCGGGTGCGCATGTGGCGGATGCACTACTTCGTCGACGTGTGCCGGCTCGAGCAGTTCGCCGCGGTGCTGCAGATGCGCTGCGGCGACCGGATGACGCCGTCCAAGCGCCGCGCGATCGGGCGACTCGAGCGCGCCGACCGCTCGACGACCGCGCTTGCCGCCCTGGCGCTGCGCGGCGCGCGCGAGCTCACGCGGCGGCGGCCGACGACGCTCGGCGCGGAATGGATGCTCTTCCGCGCGCTCGGCTGGCGGCGGATGCTCACGGCGAGCGCGCGCGACCGCCCGCAGTCGCGCGCGCGTCTGGACGCGCTGCCACCCCCGACGCTCGCGCAGAAGCCCGGGCGCGGCGGTCTCGAGGGAACGGTCCCTCGGGCGATCGCACACAAGATCGCGCCGCTCCCGCTGATCATCGCCGACGAGGCGCCCGAGCGGATCAACCTGCTCCTGCCGACGATCGACCTCGAGCACTTCTTCGGGGGCTACATCGCCAAGCTCAACCTTGCCCGTCGCCTCGCCGAGCGCGGACGGCGGGTGCGGATCGTCACCGTCGACCCCGTCGGTCCGCTTCCGCGCGACTGGCGGCGCCGCCTGGAGACGTACAGCGGACTGGCCGGGCTCTTCGACCGCGTCGAGGTGGCCTTCGCCCGGGACTCGACCGGCCTGGAGGTCAGTCCGTCCGACCGCTTCATCGCGACGACGTGGTGGACGGCACACATCGCCCACCGCGCCCTGGAGGCCCTCGGGGACGACGGCCGCTTCCTGTACCTCATCCAGGAGTACGAGCCGTTCACGTTCCCGATGGGCAGCTACGCCGCGCTCGCCACCGAGTCCTACGGCTTCCCGCACCACGCGCTGTTCTCGACCGAACTGCTGCGCGAGTTCTTCCGCGCACACGGCCTGGGCGTCTACGCCGGGGGCGGCGCCAGCGCACTGGCGTTTCAGAACGCGATCACCGCGGTGCCGGTCCCGAGCCCGGCCGAGCTGTCGGGGCGCGCGACCCGCCGCCTGCTGCTGTACGCGCGACCGGAGCCGCACGCGGCGCGCAACATGTTCGAGCTGGCGGTCCTCGGTCTCTACCGGGCGCTCGAGGACGGGGTCTTCCAGAGCGGCTGGGAGCTGCACGGCATCGGCAGCCTCGGGCCCGAGCGCCGCATCGCGCTCGGCGGCGGCGTCGCGCTCGAGCTCCTCCCGCGCGCCGACCAGGACGCGTACGCGGGCGTGCTGCGCGACCACGACGTCGGGCTGGCGCTCATGTACACCCCCCATCCGAGCCTCGTGCCGATCGAGATGGCCTCGGCGGGGATGCTCACGGTCACGAACAGCTTCGAGAACAAGACGGCGGCGGCGATGAGCGCGATCTCGCCGAACCTCATCACCGTCGAGCCGACGATCGCCGGCATCGCCGGCGGCCTGCGCGCCGCGGCGCTCGGGGTCGAGGACCACGACGGTCGCGCGCGGGGCAGCGCGGTGCGCTGGAGCCGCGACTGGGACGAGTCGTTCGACGACGAGCTGATGGACCGGGTCGTCGAGCTGCTCGACGGCTAGGCCGGATCAGGCCGGCGGCGGGACGGCGGGCGCGAGCGCCCGCGCGCGCCGCAGGGCGAGGCGGAAGCTCTGCGGATCGCCCTGCGAGGAGCGTGCCAGTGCCGCCCACGCGTCGATGTTCTGGGGCTCGCGGGCCAGCACGCCGAGCACGATCGCCCTTGCCGCCGGTGGGTGGCCCTCGCGCAGGACGAGCTCGGCCCGCAGCAGCTGCACCTGGCGGTCCGGATTGAGCGTGGCGGCGTGGCTCAGCAGCGTCGTCACCTGCGCCGCCTCGGCCCGCGTCAGTGTCCCGGGGCGGGCAAGGATCGCCGCCGCCCGCTGCGTGTCCCGCGTCTGGCGGACGCCGAGCGCGAACCACGCGCAGGCGGCGAGGGCGAGGAACAGAGCGACGACGCGAGCGGGACTGGACACGCCATCCATCATCCTGGTTTACCTGTACCCTCGCGAAATGCCTCGCGTCACGCCCGGCAGAACGGCGCTCATCCTCTGCGTGCTCGCCTGCGCCGCTCCGGCGAGCGCCGCCGCCCAGAGCGCCGGCGACAACCAGTACTCCGACCCCTTCGGCAGCACGTCGACGCCGAGCGCCAGCCCTCCGCGCCACGCCTCGAGCACGCACACCTCGACGCAGAGCACGCAGGCGGCCCCGGCTCCGGCCGCGGTCGCCCCCGCCGCCAGCTCCGTCTCCCCTACGAACGTCGGGTCGTACTCGGCCACCGCGACCGCCACCGTCCCCTCGACGAGCTCAACGACCGCCGCCACGACCACCTCACCGACCCTCCCCCGCTCCGGCGCCGACACCCTCGACGAGGCCCTCCTCGGAGCGGCTCTCCTCCTGGCCGGAGCCGCCCTCGCCCGCCGCACGCGTCCCACCGGCGGCACCGGGCGTTAACCCCCTGCACGAGCGCCCGGCGGTTCCGCCCGGCCGCGCCGTTCCGCATCGCGAAACCGCACTTATGGTGCCTATAGCGATCATAAGTGCGGTTTCGTGGTCGGCACGCGCCGCGCCAAGCCACACCCGTTCGGTCCGATAGCTCTGACGACGAGTTCGCGACCGGGGGTAGGAGGGGCTGCGTCCGAGGCGTTCGGCTCCCCTTTTTCCCGGGGAGCCGAACGCCTCGGGGCGCAGCCAAGCCCAGCCGCCCTACCCGTGCGCCCCGAACGAGATGACCTGTTGGAAGGTCGACCGATTCGTCCAGCGCATCGTGTACGGGATCAGCCCCGGTAGGAACTTGATCCGCTCGGCGGTCGCGCTCGAGTGCCAGTTGGCCGGCACCGGTCCCTGCGACGCCGACAGCGTGTTCGCCGCCGCCTGGACCGCCGTCCACAACGACGCACGGCAGGCGATGAGGCTGCCCCCGCCGCAGTACTGACGGCTGAACGGCCCCGCGACCGGCTGGCCCAGCTCGCTGCGCAGGTCCTTGTACACATATCCGTACCAGGCGCTCTCGAACGAGGACCCGCCGTTCCCGTGGCGGTCGCCCTGGGCGTCCGTGATGTCGCCGGGGGCCTGATCGTCGGGCGTGACCTGCTCGAGCTGGGCGAGGATGTCCGCGCCCAGGACGGGAGACATGACGGCGTCGGCCAGGCCCCGCCAGGCGGTGTCGAGCACGGCCGCGCCCGGGTCGGTGATCTGGCCGTTGCCGGTCGTGTCGAGGCGACTCGCCCCGTTGGCCACCCAGGCGGTGACGAGGTTCGCCGCCTGCTGGGCGAGCGGCGATGGCGCCGGGCCGCCGGCGAGGACCTTCGCGATCGTCGGCCACACGGCGACGGCGCGGAGGTCCTGCGTGGCGGCGCGGTTCATGATCGACACGACGCCGGCGAGCGTGTTGCCCCTGGCCTTGAAGCCACTGAACAGCTGCACCCGGTGCACCGAACCGAGCGCGTAGTTGTTGTCGGCGGCACCCCAGCCGGGCGCCGGCTTGTTGTTCCAGTTGAGGATCTCACCCGAGGCCGGATCGGTCGCGTGCGGGTGCTGCGCCGGCGTGAGGAATCCGCGCCAGTCGTACTGGCCGTTGCCGAGCGTCGGCAGATCGGGGTTGACGCCGGGCGCACGGACGGGCAGGCGCCCGGACGAGTAGTACGCGATGTGCTTGGAGTCGACGTAGAACCAGTTGAACGTCGTCTCGAACTCGCTCGCGGCCTTCAGGAACGTCTGCGGCGAGTGCACGCGGCCGTCGTTGAGATCGGCCAGCGCGAGCGCGCTCATCGGCTCGCGGCCCCGCGTCGAGCGCAGGTTGCTGATCGCGTACGGGACGCCCTTGACGAGCGCCGTGCCGTTGACGGGGCCGTACACGGTCTCGTTGTAGGAGACGTCCTGCGCGGGCCCGCCGTTCGCGCCGCCGAGCACGCCGGCGTCGAAGCGGGTCATGGGCACGCAACGGCCGTTGTACACGTAGGACGTCGACGCCCGCGTCGCGGGACTACCGTCGGCGTTGCACAGCTGCGACAGGAACTGATCGGTGTTCTGGCTCGTCGCGCTGGTCAGGCTCCAGGCGAAGTCCTTGCCCCGCCCGATGAGCACGTAGGGCTCGGTCGGGGGCGCGACGCCCTCGGCGTCGATGCCGCCGCCGTGCAGGTCGATCTGCATGACGATCTCGGGGTAGTAGTAGCCGAGCTGCGGGCCCATGACGGCGAGCGGGTGTCCGGTGGCCGAGCGCTTGGCCGACACGAGCAGCGCGTTCGACGACACGTGCGGCGGAGCGACGGCGGCGGTGGTGGCCGCCGGGCTCGGGCCGCCCAGCTGGATCGAGTTCGGATCGACGACCAGCGAGCCGGGCGTCGGGCCGCTCGGGATCTGGTCGTAGTTGAACGTCCGCGAGACCGTCGTCGGCGCCTCGGGGTCGTTGCTCTCGCGCAGGTCGTGCCAGATGTTGAAGCCCTCGGTCGCGCCGTACTTCGCCTGCAGCGAGGCGAGCAGCTCGGAGCTGGCGGCCGAGTTGCCGCCGCCATTGCCGAAGATCGAGCCGATGAACGCGAACAGGCTGACGGCGTCGTTGATCGTGTACGGAGCGGGACGCTGGGCGGCCGGCACGTTCTGCTGGATGTAGGCGTTCACTCCGGCCACCCAGTTGACGAAGTCGGTGTAGACCTGGCGGCCCTTGGGCCCTGAGTCGCGCAGGAGAGTGGCCTGGACACTCACGAAGGCCTCCGCCTGCGGGCTCGGCGTGAACGAGCGCAGCGACGTGACGAGTCCGAAGGCGTCGACACCGGGGATGTCGAGCACGGCGGCCCGGGCGGGTCCACGGCCCTCGTTCATGAGCAGGCTGCGGTCCTCGTACTCGGCGTAGCCGGCGCCGAACATGACGTCCGCGCGCGTCTTGCCGTACACGTGCGGGACGTCGTGGCGATCGCGCAGGATGACGACGCCGGCGCGCGGGCGCTCGGTGCGCACCGTCGCTCCCTGGACGCCGAGGCGCTCCGAGAGGTAGTCGCGGGACACGTCGGCGGGGGTCACGTTGCCGCGCAGGGGCGTGAGCGCGTCGTACAGCGTCCCCTGGTCGGTGGAGTTCGCCGTCGTCGGTGACGAGCCGTACTCGCCCGGGGCGAGGATGTCGAAGGCGGAGGCGGCGTCATCGCGGCCGTTGCTCACGAACGCGGGCAGCGACGCCCGGGCGGCCGCGCGCGCGCCCTGCGCCCCGGCGGAGCCCGCACCGAGCGCGAGCAGGGCGCTGGCCCCGCAGACCGAGACGGCGACCGCCGCGCGCAGGCGCGGCCGGACCAACGAGAACCAGCTGTGCATCCCAAACCTCTCTCTCACAAGCAGACGCGCGCCCTCCGCGCAACGCCGGGACATTCGACGCTAGGGGCCTCCCGGCCGCTCGCGCCACGACACTCCGTGTCAGCATGCGCGCAATGAACACACACTTCGTCCACCGCCTGCGGGTCCGCTACCACGAATGCGATCTCCAGGGCGTCGTGTTCAACGCGAACTATCTGGCGTACTTCGACGTCGCGCTCACGGAGTTCATGCGCGAGACGCTCGGGTCCTACCAGGTGCTGCGCGAGCGAGGGCTCGACCTGCTCGTCGTGGAGGCGTCGGTGCGCTTCCAGACGCCGGCGCGCTTCGACGACGAGGTCGACATCGCGTTCGTGCCGGCGCCGCTCGGGCGCTCCTCGATGGTCTCGCATCTGTGGCTGCAGCGCGGGGACGACGCGCTCGCGCAGGGGCGGATGGCGCACGTGTTCGTCGACGTCGACGCGCAGACCAAGGTCGAGATTCCGCCCTGGGTGCGCGACGCCGTCGATCCGTGGACCGCGCCGGCTCCGGCCGCCGCGTAGCGCCCGTCCAACGGACGTCCAGGTCGGCTGGAGGGACCGCGACTCCGCTCACGGGGGCGTGTTCCGTCACATAGCCACTCCCCACCGACGGACACGACAAGGAGCCATCTCGATGATCAGCGCCATTCGGAGGGCCGGCCTCGCCTCGGCCCTCGTTCTTCTCGCCCTTCCGGGCGCCGCGTCGGCCGCGCCGGGCAGCCGGACGTTTGCCCAGACGTACCCCGTCGCCTCGCACCTGTGCAGCGAGGCCACGCTGCCACACAGCCTGCAGGGCGAGCAGGCGCAGGTGGCGAGCGACTGCACGACGCTACAGAACTCGTACAACGCCGCCGTGACGGCCGGCCAGGCCGCCGAGGCGAGCTTCGCCGCGGCGGTGCAGTCCGCGCGCAGCGCGGCCCAGGCCGCGTGCACGCCGACGCCGACCACGCCGGCGGGGCACCAGGCCTGCCGCCTGGCGCGGAACAAGGCGCGGCACGAGGTCGCCGTCCAGCGCACCGGGCTCAAGCTGGCGCTGCGCCAGTTCCACCTCTCGATCGAGCAGGCGCGCGTGACGTTCTGGACCGCTATCCACAACCTGCGCGGCGGTGCCGGCATCCCGGCCGACGGCCCCGCGCCGAGCAACACCCCGATCCCGTCGGGCCCGAGCAGCTCCTGATCGACCCCGTTCCGCCGGCGGGCCCGGGGCTCGGGCCCGCCGGCGGTGTCTGCCCGGGCTCGCCTCGGCGGCCGCGGTCAGTATCCATAGGGGTACGTGTAGCTGCTCGTCGTCGTCACCATCGTCGTCGTCGTCGAGGTGGCGGTCGAGCTCGACGGGCTCGAGCTCGACACCGTGCTCGTCGTGACGCGGCTCGTCGCGGTGCTCGAGGAGCTCTGGCCCGGCCCGCTCGTGCTCGTCGCCGACGACGCGCTGACGTAACCGGGCGCCGCCGTGCTCGTGCTCGTGACCGGGGCCGGACCCTGTCCGGCGCCAGGGCGCGTCGCCGCGGCCGTGACCGCATGCCAGACGCCGCCGAAGCTCGCGATCGACTGGCCGGCCGCACTGCCGGGCCCGTGATCGCCCGCGAAGCGGTACAGCAACAGGCCGCGAAGGGTGACCTGCCAGGAACCGTCGGGACGGTGGTACTCGGCGAGCTTGCCGTGCACCCCCGTGCCGGCGCGCAGCGTGGCGTCGGCGGAGCTGACGGTCAGCGCCGGCCAGAACCGCAGGCAGAGGGCGCTCGAGCACTTCAGGTGGTGCACGGTCTCGCCGCTCAGCGCATACAGGGTGCGGCCCTGCGCGTCGATGACGATCGTCTCGTTGAGCTTCGCGTTGTGCGCCGCGGTCAGCGTGGGCCGGGGCAGCGCATGCCGCGTCGCGCGGCCGCGTGCGAGCGCGAGCGTCGCGGGCAGGACCAGCGCGCCGACGGCGACGGCGACGATGAGCACCGAGATGCTGCGACGCGTCGGGCGGCGCAGGTCCGAGCGCGCCGGGGGCGGCGGGGCGCTGCGGTGGGACCATGGCATGCGGGGACTCCCTTTCGATCGATGGGCGTGTCCCTACAGACGCCGCGGGCGCGCCGCGCGTTCCCGGCGCGCGCGCCGGACCGCGGCCGCCGACGCACACGTGCGCGTCGCCAGGCGGCACAATCCGGCTCTCGACATTTCGACACGGAGGGACGCCCGGCTCATGGACTTTCAGGAGATCCGCTACGAGGTGGCGGACGAGATCCTCACCATCACGCTCGACCGCCCCGACCGGCTGAACGCCTGGACGCAGAGCATGGGCGGCGAGCTCATCGAGGCGTTCGATCGCGCCGACGCCGACGACGGCGTGCGGGTGATCATCGTCACCGGCGCGGGACGCGGGTTCTGCGCCGGGGCCGACCTCGAGCAGGGCGGCTCGACGTTCGACTGGCGCAAGCGCGACCGCGAGGGCGACGTGCCGCGCGACGGCGGGGGCCGGTTCGCGCTGCGCGTGTTCGCGAGCACCAAGCCGGTGATCGCGGCGATCAACGGGCCGGCCGTCGGCGTCGGGGTGACGATGACGCTGCCGATGGACATCCGGCTCGCGGCCGAGAGTGCGCGGCTCGGGTTCGTGTTCGCGCGGCGAGGAATCGTCCCGGAGGCGTGCTCGAGCTGGTTCCTGCCGCGCATCGTCGGGATCAGCACGGCGATGGAATGGGTGAGCACCGGCCGGGTGTTCTCGGCCCAGGACGCCCTGGCGGGCGGGCTCGTGCGCAGCGTCCACCCCGACGGCGAGCTGCTCGGCGCGGCGCGCAGGCTCGCCACCGAGATCGTCGCCAACACGGCCCCGGTGTCGGTCGCGCTCGCGCGGCGCCTCATGTGGACGATGCTCGGCGCCGCCCACCCGATGGAGGCGCACCGTGCCGACTCGCGCGGGATGTACGCGCGGGGTCAGTCCGCCGACGTCCGCGAGGGGATCGCGTCGTTCCTGGAGAAGCGTCCCGCGCGGTTCACCGACCGCGTCGGCGACGGGCTCCCGGAGCTGTTCCCCGGTCGCGAGGAGCCGGCGTTCCGGTGACGGGGGCCGGCCGACGCGAGCCGGCCGAGCGCGACCGGGTCGCCGAGCGCCGCGCCGACGACCTCGTCGAGGAGGTGATCCCCCTGCGCGACGGGGAGTTGACCATCCGGCGCCCGCGCGACCCCGAGACACTCATCGACGAGGAGGCCTTCGCGCCGGACGAGTTCATGCCCTACTGGGCGGAGCTGTGGCCGAGCGGCCTCGCTCTGGCCAAGCGCCTGGCCGGGCGCGCGCTGCACGGCGCCCGGGTCGTGGAGCTCGGCTGCGGGCTGGGCCTCCCGAGCCTCGTCGCGGCTCGGGCCGGCGGTCGCGTGCTCGCCACCGACTGGTCCTCGGCGGCGCTCGAGCAGCTCGCGTGCAACGCGCAGGCCAACGGGGTTGCGATCGCGACCGAACTCGTCGACTGGGCGGCGCCCGACGCGCTCGTCGCGCAGGCGCCGTTCGACCTCGTGCTCGCCGCCGACGTGCTCTACGAGCGACGCAACGTGTCGCTGATGCTCTCGCTGCTGCCCGCGCTCGCCGAGGAGGTGTGGCTCGCCGACCCGGGCCGCTCGTTCACCGAGGCGTTCCTGGACCAGGCGCCGCGCCTGTGGACGGTGCACACCTCACGCGAGGGCACCGTCCGAATCCATCGCCTCCTGCGCGATTAACGCGTGTAACAGTGCCGGCGGGCCGGGCGGCACTGTTACGCGAGGCGACGGCTCAGGGCGACATCACCGCGAGCGGCACCCGAAGGCCGGCGTCGGGACGCACCGTGGCGATCCGCCGCGCGGGCTGCACGGCGGCACGGATCGCACCGAGTCGCTCCCCGAGCAGCGCCGCGCACGCGTCGATGTCGGCCACGGTGACCGTCAGCCCCCACAGCGTCGAGGGAGCGGGCGCAAGCGGCGGCTCGGGGCCGACGACCTCGACGATCGCCTCGCCATGGCGGAAGAAGCCCTGGCGTACGCGTCCGTCCGGCCCGCCGGCGACGCGCTCGCCGCGGAGCACCATCCCGGCGGCGGACAGAGCGGCGAACGTCTCCGGCGCGTCGGCGCTGCGCACGACGACGTGATCGACGCTGAGCGCGGTGTTGGGATGCGCGGCGGCGGCCCCGCCCGGACGCTCACCGGCCGACGGGACCCATTCGGTCGGGATGCCGTCCACCTCGCGGCTGCCGGTGCCGGTCAGCGTCCAGCCGACGAGCCCGGTCCCGGGCCGCCCGAGCCGAAGCTCGACCGCTCCGACGCGGCACACGTCCTTCTCGTCGACGCTGAACCCGACCGCCTTCCAGGGCTCGACCGGGCCGGCGACGTGCAGCGCGGCGACCGTCGGGCCGGGCATCTCAGGACGCCCGCAGCGTCGCGGCGCGCACGCGCCGGGCCGCGAGCGGCTCGTTGGTGATCAACCCGTCCACACCGAGGGCGGCCAGGCGCCGCAGCTCGCGCGCGTCGTCGGCGGTCCAGGCGAACAGCCGACCCGCCTCGGCGTGGACGGCGGACACGAGCGCGGCGTCCACGAAACGGCGGTCGACGCACACCGCCGCGCAACCGCCGTCGGCGACCGCCCACGCGGCGGCCCGCCGCACGCGTGCGCGAGCCGCCCCGGTCGAGAGCCCCCACGGCCCGGGCCGCGCGTCGGGGTGACCGGTGCCACGGCCGGCGGGCAGCGTCCAGGCCGCGACGGCTCCGCCCCCACGTGCGGCGGCCAGCGCCGCACGCAGGCCGCATGACACGATCGTGCGCGCCCCGAGACCGTGCGCCGCGAGCGCGGCGCCGAGGGCACCTGCCGCGCCGGCGTCGTGGAGATCGGCCAGCACGCCCGCGCGCGGATCGGCGGCGAGCAGCGACAGCGCCTCGTCGGCGGTGAGCGGCTCGGCGCCGCGCGCCGCACGTGCGTCGTGCGCGACGACGAGCTGTCCCTGCCAGGACAGGACGTCGATCTCGATCCGGTCGGCGCCGCTGGCCAGCGCGCCGCGCAGCTCGTCGATCACCGCGGCACGATGCGCGGGGCGCGGTGATCGATGGTGGGCGACGATCTCCATGGGGCCGATGGCCCGCTCAGGTTGTCAGCTTGGCGCCGCGGGCGACTCGATCCAGGCGGCGCGCGTCGCCTCGTCCGAGGCGAAGAACGCCTCGAGGCGCAGCTCCTGGGCGGTGACGTCGATCGGCGTGCCGACCGTCGACACCACCGAGAAGAAGCTCAGCTCCCTGGAGTCGAACGACAGGCGGACGTCGATCCCCGGCAGCGCCGACGGGGTCGTCGCCGCCTCGCTCAGCACCGCCGCCACGTCGGGCCGAGCCCGCAGGCCGGTCGCGGCGAAGAGCGCAGCGATCCGGGGGGCTCCCCCAGCCCGAGTTGAACCGGGGACCTCACCGAGGCGGGCGGGACCTCGGTCACTGCGCGATGAGCTCAATCGGGGCGATGTATGCAAGGGCCCCGCCCCCGCTGGGCCGGAGCACGGAGCATACCGATTCCCATACGGATCCGACGCCCCCGCGCGCGGCCCGCGCAGCCGGCCCCCGCGGCCGCCCGCCCGCAGCCGGCCCGGGCGGGTACGTCAGGGGGTGGCGACCCACGCGGCACAAGTCCGCGCGCGGCGCCCGCCCGACCGGGTACGTTCGGGCATGCCGACCCCCGGAGCCCCCAGCGCCGAGGCGCAACCGTCCGAACGCTGGCTCACCAAGCGCGAGATCGCCGTCCACTACGCCTTCTCCACGCGCTGGGTCGAGCGGATGCAGTCCGCCGGGATGCCGTCGCGCGCGATGGGTGGCCGCCGCCGCTACCGCCTCTCGGAGGTCGACGCCTGGCTGGCGCCGGGGCACTCGGGACGCGAAGGCGGGCAGTAGGAATGCGCAGACCCCGTCGCGTGAAGTGCGCCAGAAGCGATCGGTTTCCTCGCGGCGAGAAGTTCGTAGGCGCGGTCGAGCACCGGGGCGCGCAGCGCTGGGTCGGGACGTTCGCGACCCAGCGCGAGTGGAGCGCCCGCGCCGTGGCGATCCTCAACGAGCTGCGCGAGGCCGGTCCCGGCGCCTGGGGCGCGATGCCTCGCCCGGTCACCATCGGCGAGTTCGCCGGCGTGACGGTCGCGGGGGGGCGCGTCGTGCCGCGCGAGGGCGTGAGCGAGATCTGGCCCTGGACGCACCTGCGCAACATCCGCAAGGAGTCCTCCGCGCAGCGCACGGCCGAGGCGCTGCGCCCGTTCGTGCGCCGCTTCGAGGACCGCGAGCTCGTCAGCTTCACCCGCGTGGAGGCCCGCGGCCTCGCCGCCGAGTTCGGCGCGCACACCTGCCAGGCGCTGAGGCGCCTGTTCGAGGACGCGATCGACGACGAGGCCCTCGACGGGCGCAACCCGTTCGCCAAGCTCGGCCGGCGAACCACCAGCCGCCTGGACGACCCCGACTTCGCGGTGATCTCGGAGGAGCAGTATCAGCGCTTCGCGGAAGCCGCCATCCAGTCGCACGACGACGACTACGGGGCGGTGCTGCGGATTCCCGTCGTGCTCACCGGCCGCTGGGCGATGCGCCCCAGCGAGGTGTTCGCCGTGGAGCACCGCGACGTGCTACGCACGGGCGGCGGCTACATGCTCAACGTCCGCCAGCAGGTCGACTGGAGAGGCGTGATCACGCCCGTCAAGAACGAGCTGAAGCGCCGCATCCCCCTCCACGACGAGGCCGTGCAGGCGATCGAGGCGGCCCCGCGGCTGTCCGATCGCTGGCTGGTGCCCGCCCCACGCGGCGGCAAGATGACCCTCTCGCAGTTCTTCCCCCACTGGGCGGCCGTCCGCGCGCTCGCCGGCCGCCCCGACTTCCAGTTCTACGAACTCAAGCACCACGCCATCACCTGGATGGTGACGCCGCCCCCGCACGGCCTCGGCCTCATGCCCCAGGACGCCGCCGTCATCGCCGGCCACACCGACGGCGGGCGCACGATCGCCAAGCACTACCTCAAGCTCAACGACCACCTCGTCGCCCAGCGCGCATGGGACGCGCTGGCAGGTGGCCGCACCCAGCCCGACTCCCCCTCGGCGTAGCCGCGCCGGCGTGGCTCGGCGCGCAGGCGGCTGATATCCCGCAGGCGCTCCGCCCGTGAACGAACGACGGCGAGCCGGACCAAGAAGCGGGATCCGAGCAGCGCGTCGGGAACGGCGGTCTCGGCCCGGGAGCCCGCGTGGTCGCTGTGGTGGCAGGCGAGCAGGGAGCCACGAGCGCTCCACCGGGCGGACCGAGCTCTCACTTCCCAATCAGCCAGCGTGCCCGGAGAAGCTCAGGGCGCCCGAACCCCTGCGGGCGGTCAGGCGGTCGCGGTAACGGTGGCGGCGTCGTAGTTGGCGGTGGTTTGGGCGGTGACGGTGATCGTGGGCTGGTGGGCCTTGGCGCGGTTGGCGGCACGGAACTGCGAGGAGATCCGCGCGGTGAACGTGCCGGCGCTGGTGGTGCGGGTGGTGATGGTGCGGGTGCGGGCGCCGAAGGTAACGGTGACGCGGACGGGCTGTCCGGCGAAGCCGGGGCGACGCGCCCGTCGACGGTGATGTGGCCGTTGCGCGCGGTCACGCGGCGCAGGCGGATGGCCGCGTTGACCCGCAGGATGGTGGTGATGGTGGTCGCGCGGTCGGTGACGGTGACGGTCAGGTCGCTGAGGGCATTGAATGTGATGTGGTACGTGCCGTCGAAGCCGGTGACAGCGGAGCCGTGCTGGGCGGGCCCGCGGGCGCTGGTGGCGGTCGCGTCGACGATCGCGCCGGGCACATCGCGGCCAGCGACGGTGACAAGCTGCCCGACGCGGACGGGCGCGGTCGGATCGAGTGTGAGCGCGGGGGTCTTGTTGGTCGTGGTGGTGCCGGTGCCGGTGCAACGGTGCGCGACGCAGGTCTGCGTGTTGGTGCTGGTCGTGGTGGGCGCGGGCTGGCTGGTCGTGGTGGGCGCGGGCTGGCTGGTCGTGGTGGTCGTGGTGGTCGTGGGGCATGTGTACGGATACGCCGTCCAGCAGTCGGCGGTGCAGCCAGGGGTGTGGCCGATCCAGCACCCGATCGGCCCGAACGCGCTCGGCGACGTGCGCGGCAGGTTCGGCTCAGCTCCGCTGACGGTCATCTGGCTCCCCGCGACTTCAAATCCAAAGAAATGGCCCACGTGCGCTGCGCCGATGTACACCGCCTGCGGGTTCAGCCAGAACTGGTGGCCAGCGCCGTCAAACAGGTCAATGGCGTTCTGGGCCGTCATTGGTGAGTAATCGCCGGCTGCGCCGTCCAGGTAGGCCGTGGTCCAGTTGATGCCGAGTTCATTGGCTCGCTGTGGATCGCCTTCGCCATTGAGGCCGTTAGGAAAGAAGCAGCCGGTCGCGATGTCGCTCGCGGTCTCGCCGGCATTCGCAAGGTCATCGAGGCGCGGGACTTCGATGATGGCCGGAAGGCCGGCCTGCGCACGTTGCTGATTCACGAGCGCGATGAACGCCTCCACCTCTACTGGGTCCGGTGCCGTGAGCTGTGTAACGGTTTGGGGGGCGACGATCGTCGTCGCGCGTCCGGACCCAACGATGATCGTCGCAGAGCTCGCCTGGGCCGCCAGGAAGCCGGCCGGGCAATCGGTGGTGTCGTACCCGTTGTGGTTCGCGTTCAGGTCTTGGCCGGTCACCTCGACCTGGACTTGCGCGCCCTGTACGTGGGTGCCGGTGATCAACGCGTTCCCGTTCGCGCCCGTGAGCGAGTAGCTGACGTTCGCTCCGTCCGTGACCTGCACGCCGACGTAGGCGTCCGGCTGGCCGTTGTAGGTGTTGACCTGGACGGTGTCGGCGCTGGCGCTGGCGACGCTGACCGAGAACGCGGCCGTGGCGGCGGCGAGCGCGGCGATGACGCGGGAGGTCCGGCGATTGGTGCGACCCAGCGAAACCCGCGTTGATTTGTCGGCGGACGCCCGGGCATCGCTCTCTGGAGTGGCTCTTGCTCGTCGCTGAGACGGTCCGTGGTGGAGGGGCCGGGGGCAGCACGCATCCGAGCGTGTCCGGATTAACACCCCCTGTTTATACAGGACGCGGCGGATGAGGGTGTGCGCCGTATGCGCACACCCGGACCCCAGGGGCGCCGCTATGCCCATGACGACGCCAAGCGACGTCTTGGATGGGCACTGCGCTCTCTTCGTACTCGTGCCGACTTGACGCAGGAGGAGGTCGCCGATCGGGCGGGCGTGGATCTGAAGTCGCTGCGCGGATATGAACGCGGAGTCATCGACGCGCGAATGACTACGGTCGCGCGGGTTGTCCACGCACTCGGTTTCGAGATGGTGGACCTCGGGGTGGCATACGATGCGGCTCGCACGGAGGAGGTGCCCGCCCCGACCGGGCGGCCGCGGCGGAAGAGCCACGGGTCAAGCTAGGCTCCAGGTCGCTGGGCGCGGTCGCCGACGCGCTGTCCGCTTCGGTCAGCTCAGCCGAGTGCGGCGAACGCCAGCACCCGCATGTGCGTCAGCAGCCCGGAATGGCATGCCTCGTGGCGCTGGTGGAGAGCGGGAAGCCGTAAAGCGCGCCGTCCCTGAGTCGCGCCCTGATGTAGTCCTCCGAGAGCTCGGTCCTCGTCGCCGCGTCCTTCACGCTCAGGATCTGGCCCACCTCGTCGAGGAGCGGCATGCGGTCCATGAGCCCGCTGAACTCTGTGGTGTGTGGTCCAGGGCCCACACGGCGAACGTACTCGCTCTTCTCTTCGCTGATCGTCGCCCTCACGACAGGACGGTATCGTGGAGGTGGGGGTCGAAAGTACACTCTTTGGCGAAGCGCGCGGGGCGACATGGGGTCAGGCTGTGGTCATGCTGGTTGCCTGGCCATGTCATCCATTTGCAGGGATAAGGTCGGCCCCTGCTCGTTTGTCGTCGTGCGCGGGGCTGTGCGCTGGCCCCCTCGGCCTGCGTTTCCCCTCAAGCAGATATAGCGCTCCTTCGTGCCGAGCGCTATCTATGCCGTAGCGCTATGATAGAGTTAGCGCTACGCAGCAGATAGCGCAAACCATCTTCACGAGGAGACGAGACGAGACATGACGATCGCGGAGACAGTCGGAGCAGTTACCGCCCACCCCACTCTGAAGGGGACGCCGGGCGATCGCGAGGTGCGAGACCTGGCCACGAAGAACGCCACCTGGCGGATGTGGGACACGACGATGGGTGGCTATCTCGAATGGCTCGGCATCTACAAGGACGGGGCGGTCGAGCCCGAGCAGACGCCGATCAGCGGCTACCAGCGCAACAAGATCCCGATTGCCAAGAACCCGGTCAAGAAGCGCATGCTCCGAGACCTGCTGCGCGGAGGGACGCTCCCCACCATCGTCACCATTGCCCAGCGGGGCAGGGCGCCTGAGATCGCCGACGGGCTGCAGCGGACAGACGTGATCACCGAGGCGCTGCGGATCCTGCTCGCAACGGAGCGAGGGGACTCGATCGAGCGGTACCTCGAGATGCAGCTCCAGGAGCTCAGGGATCAGGGGCAGGCACCGCTCTCGGTCCCCGGGTTCCTCAACCAGCCGTTGACGCTCCAGGTCTGGAACGACCTGGAGAACGACGAGAAGCTTCGGCTTTTCATGGTGCTCAACGTCGGCCAGCAGAAGGTGTCGCCCAGGCACCTGCTCGAGATCGCTCGCCCCAACCTGCGGAGCACCTTCGCCGATTGGGGAATCAAGCTGCTCTCGGAGAGGGAGGAGAAGGCTCTCCCGAAGCGTGTGCGCAAGGACACGCCCCCGTCGGTGATCCCGGCGATCACCCACTACCGATACGAACTGCTCATCGACAGTCTGCAGGCGTACGTGTCGAACGATCCTCACACCAAGACCCGCTCAATTCTCGAGGGGGAGGGTCTCAATGACACCCTGAGCGCCCGCATCACGGAGGTCGGAAGCGAGGCGTGTCGCGATGACTTCCAGTGGGTGTGCCTCTCCCTCAACAGCGCCATCCGCAGCCGCTATGCCGGCCGGCCGAAGTGGGAGATGGCGGTGCAGAACAACGACAACTACGTGATCCCGCTGTTCGCTGCACTCGGTGATGTTCGGGAGCGCGACGAGGACGGCATGGCGACTGAGCTCGCAGCACGCAAGAACGCCATCGTCGAGCTTCTCGATCGCGATGAGGATCCCGACCCCCTCCACTTGTTCGACGGCGTGGGCAACCTCGAAGCCGTGCAGGCGCAGATCAAGTCGAACATCGGCCGTCGTCACCGCGCGATCGTCTTCTTCGCGTGGCGGACCTATTTCCTCCGGGGCGCAGACAGCGCCGGCTTCCCGGTGAACTGGAACGACGCGGCGATCGCGAGCTGATCGCCCGGCGCGCGCTCCGGCGATATCAACCCACGCCGGCGGCGCCCGCTCCGCCGGCCGGGCGCCGCCCGGCATCGACGGCATGACACCGAGGGTCGCCGACCCGAGCGGCCACCGATCACGCCGGGTTGACCGCGCAGGAAACTATTTGCCAAACCACGACATCTCAAGCGAAGGAGCACGATATGCCTGGAGTTCCGGAGTTCCACACGACGCGGACCGAGTACAGTGAGCACCACCGAAACGTCTACCACGACAACTCGGCATGCGGCTACGGCCGCGAGATCAAGCCGGAGCACCGCGAGTCCGGCACCGATGGCCGCCCCCGCTGTGATCGCTGCGCCGACCTCGCCGCACAGGGTCAGTAGCAATGAGCGGAGACGCTCGCCAGAGCGAGCCGCCGCGGGCGCGTGACCCTCGTAGTCCGAGTCTCTACGGCGGACTACACGGTGGATATGCCGTTGGGGCGAGCGGTCCCACCGCTGTCGCCGGCACCGGCGGCGGGTCAGCCGCCGGGCCGGGCGGCGGCCTGGCCCTCAAGGTCGACGACGTACTGAAGCACGTGGTCGAGGGATATCTGCTCGGCGATCTCGACTCCATGAGCACCGACATTCGACCCAAGGCGGTGGGCGCCGTCTGCTACCCAATGCTGATGGCCGTGCTCGCCGGTTCCGAGCTGCTGGGGCAGCTCGCGGTCGATGGCGGCGATGCGATTCAACGCTACTGGGCGACGTACATGGCGCGAATCGATGATCGGTATGGAGATGTGGCGGAGATCGCCAAGGACCTCTGCCGCAACGGGCTGGCTCACATCTACCTCACGAAGCCGGGTGTGGGGGTCGTGCGCGGTGAGCCCGTGCGTCATCTGGTGCTCGAACGCACCGACCTGCTGGTCATCGACTGCCTCGAGCTGCACCGCGACTTCAGGGCGTCATACGAATGCTTCGCTCGGCCAGCCATCCAGGGGTCGGCGGAGGATGCGCAGAAGCGCTTGGATGCGCTGGTGGCGAACGACGCGGTGAAATCCGACCACCTTCTGGCGAGGCTTCCGAGCGAGAGGTTTCCCGTGTCCGGCCTCGCTACGGGTGTTGGCCACCGCATCGCGCCATCGGGGACCCAGTCGATCAGCGGCGGGCCCGGTTCCGTCTGACGCGCGCCGCGCCAGCGCGTGTTCACCCGCCGCGAGAGCCGCGCTCGCTCATCCGATCGCTGCCAGCGTCCGACCGGGCAGCGCGTCGGCGGACGTCTGGTGAGCCGTCGTCACAACTCAGCGTTCGGCGGGAGAGCCGCGCCATTGGCGCTGTCAATCGGCCCGACCCCACCTGGCTGTGGGCGACGTCCGATGCGCTCCCCTCAGTGCCCCCGGTCTGTGGAACACCTTGTGCCGCGCGATACCCGCGGTTCGACCCTCGTCTACCTTTCTCGCGGTTCGCGTCGTAGATAGTGGATTCGCTCGCCGGAGCGTGGCAGTTTGGAGTGCGTGCCTACGGCGATTGCGCCTGCGGCCCCTCTACTCGACGTCCGAGCGGAACGCGAGGCCAGTACCCAAAGTTCAGGCCCGATCGTCCAGAATGCGCCCCGGGGGGTCATCCTTAGCCAAAGTGCAGCGGCCCGACTGGCGGCCGAGGCGATTGCGGCTGCCGAGCCTGAGGTCCTCCGGCCCGTTTTCCCGGGGCCGTGCTATCGATGGAGGGACCAGCGCAAGTGGATGGTCAACGTCGCCACCGGGCGCGCGTACCCGTCGCACTGCGGGTCGTATCTCTGCGGACAATGCGCCAGCGTCAAACGCGAGGCGGCGAGGCGCGCGATCGAGCGCGGACTGCGCAGGACACTCATGGCCGGGCTACGCGTCCGCCACCTCACGTTGACCACAATGCCGCACACGCCAGCGGCGAGCAGTCTCCCCGAGCTTCAAGCAGCGTGGAAGCGGTTCGCCCAGCGGTTGCGTAGTGCCGGGCTGCTCGGCCACTACTGGGCGACGGTGGAGCTCACGCCGGGCCGGCTGCTGCCGCACCTGCACATTCTCCTGTGCGACCGTTGGCTGGCAGCGCAGGCGCCCAGGGACTCCCCAGAGCGCGGCGTCGTGCTCGGCGGGCGGCTCCCGCACGGTCCACACGAGCCGCTGCGACCCCTGGCCGACCAGTGTGGTCGGACCGTGGTCGACACCCACGGCAGGGTGGTGCGGGTGACGCCCCTCGCGGCGCACGCGTGGGAGTGCGGATTTGGCTACGTCCTCGACGTGAGGGAGGTGCGCTTCGACCCGCACGCCGATCCCGCCAACGCGGACGCAATCACTATGATCGCCGCGTACCTGTCAAAACCAGAGCACCAGGTGTCCGACGCCGACGTATGGGAACACCTCTGGTCCTTCAACGCCGACGCGCCTCGCCCCAACGAGGTGGACTACGTATCCGGTGTGTCGTACAACAAGGCACTGATGATCACCAGCGCATATCGCGGGTGGCTTGATGAGCTGGGCGCCGAGAGGATCAGGCCGTATCGGGCATCGCAGGGATGGCCCGGCGGCAAGCTGACCGAGATCGAGCGAGCGATACGCACGGAGGGCGCCAACCGACGCGGTGTCAGCGAGGAGCCCGGCGGCTGGAGGATGTACTACGAAGGGCAGCTGGCCCGCGAGCTGGCCGCGGCGCGCGCCGCGCGCGACGGTCTCCCCGCCCCGCCGCCGGCCCCGCACCCTGCGCAGCTGCGGCTGCCGTTCGCGTCGGCCAGGGGGATGCGCCTTCGCGCGGTGCCGGTCGAGGAAGCGAGCGTGTCCGCTGCCACCCCGCTCGAGTGCGCACGGATGGCTCGTCCGTCGCCTTGAGGGGGTCGGCTGCTCGCGCAGGGAGCCCGCAGGGTGACCGCAGCGGGCCGTCGACTCCGGGGCAGGTCTTCACCCTCTTGCAGGCCGTGAGCGTAAGACTTGCACACGCCGCGGCACGGGCTCACGCTGGCGTTAATGACCAAGAAACTAACAGTCGGACCCACCAGCGCCGTGACCGTTCGGGCTCACCTCCTGGAGGTGCGCAACGGACGCCACACGGACTTCACGCCGGCTCGCGTCGAGCTTGGACGAGACCGCCACCGGTTCTCGTTCGCCTGCGAGCCCGACCTCGCGCCCAAGCTCGCCTGGCTGCCGCCCGGCACTCCCGTAGAACTCGGTCTGCGATTGGTGCCCAAAGGCGCCGATATCTGGATGATCGTGATCGAGGACTTCGCACACGGCGACCTGTGGCCTCCGCTTCCTCCGATGGACCGATCATGACGTGGCCAGTGGGCCCTCGCCCGGCATCCCCGTTCGCAAAGCCGCCGATCCCCGCCATCCTGGACGGGCTAGATCGCTGGCTGTTGCGCGACGGCCGACCGCTCGCAGACTGCCGCGCGCTCGCCGCCGATCTGCAGAGGCGCCTCGGTGAGCTCGAAGAAGCGCTGGCGCGGGCGGGCCAGACGCCCAGGTGGCACCCCGACGGCCCGGTCCCGCAGTTCGAGCCCACGGACTTCCAGCGCAACGCCGACGTCCAGAAGGCGGTGACCTGCGCGGTCGAGCTGAAGCGGGAGGCGAACGCCCTTCACGCGGCCGCTCGCAAGGTGGCTGAACACGTCGGACTCGCGGGCGGCCTCTACGACGACGAAATCCGAGGCTCGGGAAACAGCGGTCGACAGCGGCCAAGGGCGAATGAGCCGTGATCTGCGAGCTCGGCGGGCTCGCGGAGCGCACGACTCACCGCCGCAGATTGAAGTCGAGCAGAGCCTGACGCGCGCGCTCGGGCTTGGGTGCCGCGTAGTGGCGTCGTGTGGTGCTCGGGTCCTTGTGCTGCAGCACGTCCTGAACGACTTCCAGGGGCACTGGGTTCTCCGGGTGGTTGAGAGCGTTGCTCGCCCAGCCCCGGCGCAGTGCGTGACACGAGACTCGTGAGGACATCGGGCCCGCTATGGTCGACGGCGTGATCCGCCGTTCCCCTGCTCTCATGCCCGACGGCCGACTCCACGGTCGCAGCGCTCACCCTGTACGCCGCATACGGGTTCTCATACGGGCCGGCGCCGATCGCATACGGATCTCCTACGGATCAGTCCCGAACCGCGTGTCGGGGACCGTCGCGGTCTGTCGCACTGCGTCGGACCGAAACCCCCGTAGACGCTGGGACTTGTCGCGATCCGACGCGGTGCGTCGCACTTCTTGTATCTATCGGGGCGCCCGGATTTGAACCGGGGACCTCACCGACCCGAACGGTGCGCGCTACCAGGCTGCGCCACGCCCCGAAGGAAGGCGTGCAGTATCCCACAGTCGCCCGTGCGGCCCACCGCCCCGCGACCGCGAGCCACCCCTCCGCGGCGGAGCCGCCCCACCGCGTCGGCCCGACAGACGCCCCGGAAAACTACGGGATGAGCGCGATGATCCTGCTCCGACGGTGGGGGGCGGTTGAGTTTGTCCGCTCGCGGCGGTATACGTAGCACACGATGTAAAGCGAACAGGAGGATCAAGCCGATGCCCAATCACCTCACGCCCACCGAGCTTGCACGCGAAGCCGGACTCGGGCGAAGGGAAGTGATCTCCAAGTGCATGGAGCTAGGGGTTCCGATCTTCCAGGGACGCATCGACAAGAGCCTCTTCATGACGAGCATCCAGGTCTCGTCCACGGCGCAGAATCCGACACCGGCGAAGGTCTGACCGGGCGCCAGGCGCCCCGGTCCCAACGCTCTCCGACCTGGCCGCGCACCGCGCGCGGTGCGCGCCACGGGCGGCCGTGCGACCGCTGCGCGCGGGTCAGGGGCTTCCGCGGCTGTGTGCGGGTCGAAACGAGCAGCGATGACGCGGTTGCGGCCCGACGCGCGACGGTAGCGGTGGCGCTCGCTCGCCCACTCGAATAGCATGTGCGCTCGCGCCGCGGCGGCGCGACGGGTTCGGAGAGAGGCCTACGAGGAGAGCATGGATGGATGCTGTAACGACAGCGCCAGGCAAGGCGACCGGCGAGAAGCCCGTGCATGAGTCGACGGGCTCCCGAACGATCGCCGATCTGCTCCCATTGGCGGCGCAGCGGTACGCGGAGCACCCGGCGGTGCGGATCAAGCGCGACGGCGCGTGGCACAACGTCACGTTCGGCGAGGTCGGCGAGATCGTCAGCGAGATCGCGCGCGGCCTGATCGATCTCGGGATCGAGCCCGGCGAGCGGGTGTGCGTGCTCGGCTCCACGCGCGCGGAGTGGACGTACGCCGATTTCGCGATCACGTCGATCGGCGCGGTGAAGGTGCCGATCTATCCGACGAACTCCGCCGAGGAGTGCGAGTGGGTGGCCGGCAACTCCGAGGCGGCGGCGATCGTCTGTGAGGACCGCGCCCAGCTCGACAAGATCCGCGAGGTGCGCGGACGGCTCCCGCACTTGCGCCACCTGATCGTCATCGAGGCCGCCGACGCGGCCGAGGACGCGGTCTCGGTCGAGGAGCTTCGCGCCCGCGGGGGCACCCGCGGCCTCGCCGAGCTCGCCGAGCGCTACGAGGCCGTCAAGCCCGAGGATCCGTACACGTTCATCTACACCTCCGGGACGACCGGACCGCCGAAGGGCTGCGTCCTGTCGCACAGCAACTACCGCGACGTGCTCGACATGTGCCACCAGGCCGACGCGACGCGCGGACGCGAGGTGACGTACCTGTTCCTCCCGCTGGCGCACGCGTTCGCGCTGCTCATCCAGCTGCTGTCGTTCGACGGTGGTGGCACGCTCGCCTATTGGGGCGGGGACGCGACGGAGATCGTCAGCGAGTTGCAGGAGGTGCAGCCAAGCTACTTCCCGTCGGTGCCGCGCATCTTCGAGAAGATCTACGCGCTCGCGACCGACGTGATCGAGAAGTCCTCCGAGGAGGAGCGCGAGCGCTTCAGGCGCGCCGTCGAGGTGGGCGTCCAGGTGCGCGAGCTGCAGATGCGCGGCGAGCCGGTCCCGGCGGACCTGCAGGCCACGTTCGACGAGGCGGAGGATCTCCTCTACGCGCGTGTGCGTGACCTGTTCGGGGGGAAGATCCGCCAGGCCGTGACCGGCGCCGCGCCGATCGCGCGGGACATCCTCGAGTTCTTCTACGCCTGCGGCGTGCCCGTCCTCGAGGGCTACGGGATGACCGAGACGGCGACGGTGGCCACCTACTCCTCGCCCGAGCACCACCGCTTCGGCACGGTCGGGCGGGCGCTGCCCGGCTGCGAGCTTCGCATCGCGCCCGACGGCGAGATCCTCATCCGCGGCGGGAACATCTTCGGCGGCTACTACAAGAACGACGACGCGAGCTTCGGCGCCGTGGTCGACGGGTGGCTGCATACAGGCGACCTGGGCTCGCTCGACGATGACGGTTACCTGAGGATCACCGGCCGCAAGAAGGACATCATCATCACGGCCGGTGGCAAGAACCTCACGCCGGCCAACCTCGAGAACGACATGAAGCAGCTCCGCTGGGTGTCCCAGGCCGTCATGCACGGCGATCGCCGTCCGTACCCGGTGATGCTCATCACGCTCGACGAGGAGGAGATCTGCGCGTGGGCGCGCGAGCGCGACCTGCCCGAGGACGTGGCCGCGCTGTCCTCGAACCCGCAGGTGCATGCGCTCATCGCCGCCGAGCTCGATCGCGCCAACTCGCGCTACGCGAAGGTCGAGCAGGTCAAGAAGTTCGTGCTGCTCGACCACGACCTCACCCAGGAGGGCGGGGAGCTGACCCCGACGTTGAAGGTGAAGCGCACCGTCGTCAACGAGAAGTACGGCGGCCTGTTCGACGCGCTGTACGCAGGGCAGGGGTAGCCCGCGCCCGCGCCCGCGCACGCGCCGGCCCGCGAGCAGGCGCCTCGCGGCGGGCGCGCTAGCGTGTGGAGGCGGCAGCGAGCCGCGAACGCGAGATGCGCACCGATCCCACCGACACCGGCGGCCTGTTCCTCAGGCGACGACCCGGCACCGCGCCGATCCACTACCGCGCGCTCCCGGAGCGGGCCTCGCTGCGCCGGCGCCGCATCGACCAGCTGATCGCGTTCGGCCTGCTCGCCCTGATGACATTCATCAACCTGTTGTTCTGGGGCCCGATTCCCGTCGCCTGGCTCTGGGTGGCGGGGCAGATCGACTACGGCACGTCGAGCGTGGGCACGTCGATCCTGATCGCCTTCGCCGGCCTGCTCGCCACGCTGCTCGGCGCGCTGATGCTCGAGAAGCGCCTCGACCAGGCCTGGATCCTCGTGCGCCGGGCGGCCGGGCACGACCAGCGCTCCGGGGTGCTGGCGCGGATCTTCGCCGTCACGGCGGTGATCGGGGCGCTGCTGTTCGGGCTGTGGTTCTTCATCATCAACGGCCCCGGCTCGTTCGGTACGCCGACGGGCTGAGCGGCGACGCCGGTGGCGCCGTGGGACTGCTCGACTACTACCGCCAGTTCGAGGGCCTCAGCGAGGAGGAGGTCAACGCCCGCAAGCGCGAGGAGGCCCGGGCGCGCCGCCGCCTGGAGCTCGAGCGCGTGGCGCCGCTCGACCTGTCGGTCACGACGTGGCCCGCGCTGCCCCACGCCGAGGTCGTCAACGCGGTCACGTACGCCGCGCGCCGCGGGCTGCACCGCTATCCGAACGAGGACGCGCCCCGCCTGCGGAGCGAGCTCGCGCACCGCCACGGGTGCGAGCCGACTCAGATCGCCATCGGCCCCGGCGCGGCCGCGCTCCTGAGCGCCGCCATCCGCACGCTCATCCGGCCCGGCCAGGAGCTCGTGATCCCGTGGCCGGGATATTCGCTGTTCCCGCTCATGGCCCGCGGGGCCGGCGTGCAGGCGGTGCCCGTTGCCGGATACGGCGACGCCATCCTCGCCGCTGTGAACGAGCGCACCCGGGCGGTCGCGATCGCCAACCCCAACGACCCGACCGGGCACCTGATGACGGCTCGCGAGCTGGCCGCCCTGCTCGACGCGCTCCCGGATACGGTCGCCGTGCTGCTCGACGAGGCGCTCATCGACTACGCCGCGCCCGGGGCCCAGACGGCCGGCCCGGCGCTGCTCGCCTCGGCGCCGCGCCTGCTCGTGTTTCGCAGCTTCTCCAAGGCATGGGGCCTGGCGGGGCTGCGGTGCGGCTACGCGCTCGGCGGTCCCGGCGCCGAGGACCTGCTCGCCGCGCTGCAGCCCGAGCTCGGCCTCGACGAGCTCGCGCAGGCCGGAGCGCTCGAGTCGCTGCGCAGCGCGGACGAGCTCGTCCGCCGGCATGCGGCCGACCTCGCGGACGAGCGCGATCGGCTCACGGGCGAGCTGCGCGAGCTCGGCCTCGACGTGCCGACGAGCGCGAGTAACTTCCTCTGGGTCGCACATCCGTCGCTCGGCGGCGCCGAGGCGGCCACCGCGCTCGCGCGCTCGGGCGTGATCGTCGCCCCCGGAGACGCGCTCGGCGAGGGGCAGCGGATGCGCGTCACCGTCCGCGACCGGCCCGCCTCCGAGCGCCTGCTCGCCGCGCTGGCGCCGACGCTGCCGGCCGCCTGAGCCTCAGTCCGCGGCGCTGTCGGACTGGCGCAGAAGCGTTCCCGTGGTCTGCTCGAGGATCTTGCGCCAGCCGCCGGTGCGCCCTCGCTCGGTGGCGAAGTGCTTGACCACCTTGCGCACCCGCGTCGGCGAGAGCGTGATCCCGTGCCGGTCGCAGACCTCCTTGAAGTTGTCGTAGTCGCCGGCGAGCTGGTAGGTGACCGACTGGAAGCCGTGCCGGGCGATATCCACGCGCGACGTGAAGTTCATCATCGAGGTCTCGAACATCAGCTCGTCGTCGGGGGCGGGCTCGATGAGCACGATGTCGACGCCCGGATAGCGTTCCTCCCAGCGGCGCGCCATCTCGTGGAGGCGCTGGTACGCCAGCAGCTTGAACGCCTGGTAGCCGATCTGGGCGAAGCCCATGTCCGAGACCCGGCGCGGGCGCGGTCCGCGCAGCGTCATCACCTCGCGGCTGAAGTCGTTCACGTACGGAACGATCGGGTTGACGACGAAGACGAGGCGCGCGCCGGCCTCGACGGCGATGTCGAGGTTCGTGGTGGAGACGATGCCGCCGTCAACCAGCTCACGCTCCTTGACCATCACGGGCGAGTAGACCATCGGCAGCGCGGTCGACGCGCGCACCGCGGTCGAGATCGGCACGTCGTCCCACCCCTCGCTGCCGAACACGATCCGCTCGCAGGTGTCCAGGTCGGTCGCCGCGAGATACAGCTCGTTCTCGAGCAGCCGGAAGTCGTCGCTGCGGTCCGGGTCGCTCAGCACGCGCCGCACGTAGGTCTCGATGCCCGCGCCGGTGTAGAGCCCACTCGGCAGCGACTCGGTCAGGCCGAGCGCCAGATCCATCAGCGACAGCTCCGACCGCTGGCGGGCGAGCTGTCGCGCGAGCGAGAGCGCCCGGAAGGGGAGCATCACGCCCTTGCGCGCGGCCTCGATGACGTTCGGGCGCAGCAGGTCGCCGAGGTCGATGTCGCGGAACGGGAGCGGGCCCTTGCGGGTGACGACGCGCATCATCTCCTCGGGCGTGACGCCGTTGGCACACAGCGAGGCGATGAACGCCCCGGCCGACGTGCCGACGTAGATGTCGAACTGGTTGACGGTCCGATTGACCGACAGCAGGTCGAGCGCGCGCAGCGCGCCGATCTCATAGACGCCGCCGGTGAAACCGCCACCGCCGAGCACGAGAGCGGTCTTGTGGCGGCGGCTCCGCGCGGCGCTCGCCGCGGCCGAACCGCGCCCGGGTCGGGCGGACTGCCTATCCTTGGCATTCGGCTCGAGCTTGACCACTTTGCCCATCGCTCCCTCATTGTACGGTCGCCTGGCGGTCGTTATGGCCGTCTGCGCGGCCCTCGTGCTCGCCTGGAGCGCGCTCGCCCTCGCCCCGGCCGACGCCCGCGCGGCCCCCGAGAGCCTCGCCGAGCTGCGCGGCGCGCTCGCCCACGAGATGGCCCTCGCGGGCGGGGATTCGGGCGCCTACGTCTACGACACCAGCGCTCGGCGGCTCATCTTCCAGTCGCGGGGCGACACCGCGCATCCGCCGGCGTCGGTCGAGAAGCTCTACACCTCGACCACCGCGCTCGTCCGCTTCGGCCCCTCGGCCCGTCTGCAGACGACCGTCCTCGGCGTCGGGACGCTCGACCCGGCCGGCGTGTGGCACGGCAACGTCTACCTGCACGGAGGCGGGGACCCGACGTTCGGTACGACGGCGTTCATCGACGGCACCTACGGGGGCGGACAGGGAGCCTCGGTCTCGCAACTCGCCCTCGCGCTGCGACGCGCGGGTGTGCGCCGGGTCATCGGGAAGCTGCTCGGGGACGAGTCGCTGTTCGACGCCCTGCGCGGGGGCCCGACGACCAATTACGCGACCGACCCCGAGGTCGAGGGCGTCCTGAGCGCGCTCGCCTTCAACCGCGGCGCGACCGGGCAGGCGACCGGCCTGCACGCGCCCGCCGCGTACGCGGCGCAGATGTTCGCCGCCTCCCTACGAGCCGTCGGGATCGTCGTGAGCGGCGGAACCGGCACCGGGATCGCCCCGCCGGCGGCGACACGCCTCGCCGGCATCGCCTCGCCGCCGCTGAGCTCGCTGCTGCGCCTCATGCTCCCGCCGTCGGACAACTACTTCGCCGAGACGCTCGTGAAGGACATCGGCGCCTATTTCGGCGGCGCCGGGAGCACCGCGGCGGGGGCCGCGGTCGTGCGGGCGACGATCGCCGCGCTCGGGATCCACATCTCCGTCGTCGACGGGTCGGGCCTCTCCCGGGCCGACGCCACGACTCCGGACCAGGTGGCGACGCTCCTGACCGACTACGTGGCCAGCCCGCTGTACGGGGTCCTCCGCAGCGCGCTCGCCCGGCCCGGACAGACGGGCACGCTGAGCGCCCGGATGCGCGGTTCGGCGGCGGTGGGCCGGTGCGCGGCCAAGACCGGGACGCTCGACTTCGTCTCCAACCTCGCCGGCTGGTGCACCGCGCTGGGCGGCCACACGCTCGCCTTCGCGTTCCTCATGGACGGCATCGACGTCACCGCCGCGCACGTGCTCCAGGACGCCATGACGATCGCGATCGCTCGCTACGACGACGGCACCCCGGCCGGGCCGCCGGCGCCGGCGCCGGCGCTGCTCACGGGGCCGACCGGCCCCACCGGCCCGTCCGGCCCCACCGGCGCGACCGGCTCGACCGGCGCGACGGGCCCGAGCGGAGCGGGCGGCGCCGGCAGCTCGCGCGCGAGCGGCGCCGGGTCGGGCGCGAGCGGCGTGTCCGGCGGCACCTCGGGCTGAGGCTCCGCGCCCGGGCCTTCACGCCTACTCGCCCAACAGCTCGCGCAGCCCGGCCTCGTCGATCACCGGGACGGCGAGACGCTCGGCCTTCTCGAGCTTGGAGCCCGGGCTGTCGCCCGCGACGACGTAGTCGGTCTTCTTGGACACCGAGCCGGTGACGCGACCGCCGGCGGCAACGATGCGCTCGGTCGCCTGCTCGCGCGACCAGTCCGGCAGCGTCCCGGTGATCACGAGCGTCCTGCCGGCGAGCGGCCCCTCGCTCGGGGGCGGGCCCTCCTCGTGCAGGCGCAGCCCGAGCCCGCGCAGATCCTCGATGAGCGCCCGCATCGCCTCCTCGGCGAGCTGATCGACGATGACCGCCGCCATCTTCTCCCCGATGCCGGGCGTCTGCTCGATGTGCTCGGGGGAGGCCGCGAGCAATGCGTCGATGGAGCGGAAGTGCAGGGCGAGGTTGCGCCCCGTCACCTCCCCCACCTCCTCGATGCCGAGCGCGAACAGCACGCGCGCGAACGGCCGCTGCCGAGAGGCGTCGATCGCCGCGACGAGCTTCTGGGCGGAGATCTCGCCGAACCCCTCGAGCTCGACGAGCTGCTCGGCGGTCAATCGGTAGTAGTCGGCCGGCGTCCCCACGAGGCCGCGCTCCTGCAGCGCGGCGACCTGCTTCTCCCCGAGGCCGTCGATGTCCATCGCCCCACGCGAGACGAAGTGCTTGAGCAGCTGCCAGCGCCGCTCGGGGCAGTAGCGGTTCGGGCACTTCGTGAAGACGGAGCCCTCCGTCTTGATCGTCGGCGTGTCGCAGAACGGGCAGCGCTCGGGCGGGAGCGGGGGCGGCGGGCGATCGGCGTGCTCGACGACGTGCGGGGCGGGTGAGACGACCTGCGGGATCACGTCGCCGGCGCGCAGCACGATCACGTCCTCGCCGGGGCGGATGTCCTTGCGGGCCAGGTCCTCCTCGTTGTGGAGCGTCGCGAGCCGGATGACGACGCCCCCGACGGCCACCGGCTCGAGCGCGGCGAACGGATGCAGGTCACCGAACTTGCCGACGTTCCACATGACGGAGTTCAGGCGCGTGACCGCGGTCGTCGGTGGGAACTTCCAGGCCACCGCCCAGCGCGGGTCGCGGCCGACCGAGCCGAGCCGGCGCTGCAGCTCGAGGTCGGCCACCTTGACGACGACGCCGTCGATCTCGAAGTCGAGGCCGCCCCGGCGCTCCTGCCAGGCCAGGCACTGGGCGATGACCTCGTCCTCGTCGTCGAGCAGCCGGATGTCGGGGTTGACGCGGAAGCCGTGCTCGCGCAGCCATTGCAGCGCCTCCCAATGCGTCTGAAACGAGAGGCCCTCGGTGACGCCGACCTGGTAGGCCCACATGGACAAGGGCCGAGCGGCCGCGAGCGCCGGGTCGAGCTGGCGGATCGTCCCGGCGGCGGAATTGCGCGGATTCATGAACGTGGACAGGCCCTCCTCGGCGCGACGTTCGTTCAGCGCGGTGAAGTCGCGCAGCGACATGTACACCTCGCCGCGCACCTCCAGCAGCGCCGGCGCGCCCTCGACCCGCAGCGGGATCGAGCCGATCGTGCGCAGGTTGTGCGTCACGTCCTCGCCGATGGATCCGTCCCCGCGGGTCGCGCCCCGGTCGAGCACGCCGTCGCGGTAGACGAGGCTGATCGCGAGTCCGTCGATCTTCGGCTCGACCACGTACTGGAACGACGGATCCTCGATGCCCTCGCGGGCCAGGTGGGCGCGCATGCGTGCCACCCAGGCCCGGAGCTCGGCCTCCGAGCGCACGTTGCCGAGCGAGAGCATCGGCTCGAGGTGGTCGACCTTCCGCAGCTGCGACACCGGTGCGCCGCCCGTGCGCTGCGTCGGGGAGTCCGGCGTGCGCAGCGCCGGGTGCTCGGCCTCGAGCGCGCGCAGCTCGTCGAGCAGCGCGTCGTAGGCGTCGTCGCCGATCTCCGGGTCGTCGAGCGTGTAGTAGCGGTGGGAGTGGTACTCGAGCACGCGGCGCAGCTCGGCCGCGCGGGCGGCCGGGTCGAACGGCTCGTTGTCCGCCCTGCTCGCGCTCACTGCGCCATGCGCACCGCGGGGGCGAGCAGCGCCTGCAGGTCGAAGCTGCGGAGCGCCTCGAGACCGGGACGGTGGGTGAGGTCGAAGTGGATCGGGGTGACGGCGATGCGCCCGGCGGCGACGGCGGCGAGGTCGGTGCCGGGCTCGTCCTGATAGCCGGGGTCCGAGCCGTAGACCCAATAGCGCCGTCGCCCGCCCTCCTCGTGCTCGAGCTTCAGCTCGTCCTCGTAGATCCGCTTGCCGAGGCTCGTCACCTCGACGCCGCTCGGCGTCCCCGCCGGGACGTTGATGTTCACGAGCGTGTTGGCGGGCAGCGGCAGGTCCTCGATGCGCTCGACGAGCCCGCACGCGAACGCGGCGGCGACCTCGAAGCGGAAGCCACCGTCGAAGCGGAAGTCCAGGGCGCCGGCCCCGGACTGCTGGGAGACCGCGATCGCCGGCAGCCCGAGCACGACGCCCTCGAGCGCGGCGGCAACGGTGCCCGAGTAGGTGATGTCGTCGCCGAGGTTCGCGCCGTGGTTGATCCCGGCCACGACGAGGTCGGCGCTGAAGCCGTCGATGAGGCCGAGATTCGCCAGGCGCACGCAGTCCACGGGCGTCCCATCGGTCGCGTAGCCGACGGTCCCGTCGCCGAACGGAACCTCCTCGACCACGAGCGGCCGGCGCGTCGTGATCGACCGGGCCATCGCCGAGCGGTTGCCGTCCGGGGCGATCACCGCCAGGCGGATCCCCTCGACGCCGAGCAGCCCTCGCCGCAGCGCCTGCAGGCCCTCCGCGTCGATCCCGTCGTCGTTGGTCAGCAGGACGTTGAGCACGCCTCCGAGCATAGTGGGGCGCCGCCTCCGCGGGCGCCCGCAACATCACTCCCGCCGCTACATATCTCCGCCGGGTGCGTTAGAGTGCCGCGCACGCCGAATCCCCGGAACGGTCCGGGGAACGGGGGACCCGAGTTTTCGGGGCGAGTCCCGCGGTTATCCGCGAGAGGCGCGACAGCGCTAGCCCGTCAGCTAACCCCGCAGGCCTGACGAAGAAGGGACCGAATGCCCCGGACGCCACTGAAGGCGTTGATGGTTGCCGCGCTCTGCCTGGCCGCCTCCGCGCTCGCCGCGGTGGCCGACGCCTCGGCGCGCACCACGGCCAGCACGGCGGCGACCTCGGGCGGAGCGGCTGCACCGACCGGCGCCACCACGGCCCCGACGAGCGGCGCCACCGCGCCCGCCGCCCCTGCGGTCCCCACCGGCGCCACCGCCCCGACGGGCACCACCGCGCCCACGGGTACGACCGGCGCCGGCGGCGCCACCGGCGGCGTCGCCCCGACCGCCCCGCCGACCGTGATCGGGCCGTACAAGCCTGGCGGACCGGCCGAATGGGTCTTCCCCCTCTATCCGCTCGACCGGGTCGCCGCGACGAGCAGCTGGACGCTCGATCAGGGCGTCGACCTCGGCGGAAACGCGAATCAGTGCGGGCCGCAGCTGCTCGAGCTGGCCGTGGCCAGCGGCACGATCGTCAAGGAGGGGCTCGACGGCTTCGGCGGAGCCGCGCCCGTCCTGAAGGTCAACAGCGGGCCCGACGCGGGCCGCTTCGTCTACTACGGCCACGCGATGCCGGCGCTCGTTCCGGTCGGCACGCACGTATCCGCCGGCGAGCCGATCGCCGAGGTCGGATGCGGCGACGTCGGCATCTCCAGCGCGCCGCACCTGGAGATCGGCATCAGCCCGCCGGGCGTCACGTCGCTGTCCGCCGCGATGCCCGCGTTCGGCCAGACCTCCTCCGAGACGCTCGCCGATCTCACCGGCGCCTACGAAGCCGCCGGGGCGCAGGTCAGCCGGACCACGACGCGTACGCGGACCGGCAAGGGCGGTCCGACCACGCCGGCGCGCAAGCACAGCCGGCGCCGCACGCACTGAGCGACCGCCGCCGCTACGGCAGCGCGCGGAACTCCTCGAGCACCCGCGCCGGGCGCTGCTCGGGCAGCCAGTGGTCGCTGTCGGGCACCCACGACACGGTCATGTCCTGCGTGTGTCCCTCGAAGCCCCGCACCACGTCGGGCCGGACGACCGGGTCGCGGTCGCCGACCAGCAGGCGGGTCGGGACGGTCAGGCGCGCGCCGGCGTAGCGTCCGCGCAGGATCGGCACCGCTTCGCGCAGCAGGAACGTCCGGTACAGCGACTGCGAGGCGCGCGCGCTCCCCGGCTGCGCGAGCGTCGCCGCGTAGATCGCCACCGTCTCGGCGTCGAAGACGCCCTCGCCGGCCCGGGCCAGCACGCGCCGCGTGGCCGGCGCGCGGGTGAGGAGCTCGGGCCCGAGCGGCGACGCGAGCACGACCTGATACCACAGGCGCAGCAGCCCGCGGGGGTCCGGCAGGCTCCGCCCGGCGCCGAACCACGGGTGGGTGATCGACAGCGCGAGGAAGCTCTCGAAGCGCTCGGGCGCGCGCAGGCAGGCCAGGAAGCCGACGAAGCCGCCCCAGTCGTGGCCGATCAGGCGAACCCGCTCGCCGCTGCCGGGCAGCGCGACGCCGAGCTCGTCGAGCAGCCCGAGCAGGTCACCGGCCAGTGTCTCCTTGTCATAGCGTCCGGGCGGCGCGTCCGACCACCCGAAGCCGCGCAGGTCGGGGCAGATGACCCGGTGCTCGGCGGCCAGCGGGCCGATGAGGCGCCGCCACACCCACCAGTGCTGCGGCCAGCCGTGCTGCAGGACGACCGGCGGTCCCTCCCCGGCCTCGGCCACGTGCAGACGGACGCCGCCGACGGTCACATGGCGGTGGGTGACGCCGGGCAGCTCGGGCAGCGGCGGGGGCATGCGCGCGCCAGACTACTCGTCCGGATAGCCGACCGCGGCGAGGTGGAGCCCGTGCGGCGGGGCGGTCGGGCCGGCCTCGGCGCGGGGACGGCCGTCGAGCAGCGCGGTGAACGCCTCGAGCGTGCGCTGGCCGGTCGCCACCTCGAGCATCGTGCCGACGAGCACGCGGTTCATGTGGCGCATGAACGTGTCCGCCTCGATCCAGAACTCGAGCAGGTCGCCGTGCTCGCGCCACTCGGCCGTCACCACGTCGCGCTCGAAGCGCACGTGGTCGGTCTCGGTCGGCGTGAAGGCGGTGAAGTCGTGGCGTCCCGCGAGCGCCGCCGCGCAGCTGTGCAGGGCGTCGCGCTCCAGCGGTCGCGCCCACCACAGTGCGTGTCCGCGCTCGAAGACGCTGCGGCTGCGGCGGTGAAGCACGCGGTAGCAGTACGTGCGGCTGCGGGCGTCGCCGCGGGCGTCGAAGTCCGCGCCGCGCGGCTCGCAGGCGAGCACCGCCACGTCGGCGGGCAGGACGGCGTTCAGCCGCTGCGGATCGACCGCCTCGTGGGGGTAGCTGGCCACCTGCCCCCACGCGTGCACGCCGCGATCGGTGCGCCCGGCCACCGTCAGCGCCACCGGCTCGCGCAGGAAGGTGGACAGCGCGCGCTCGACCTCCTCCTGCACGGTGCGCAGGCCGGGCTGCCGGGCCCAGCCGGCGAACTCCGCCCCGTCGTACTCGAGCGTCAGCTTGCTGACCATCGTCGGCCGGCCCGCGGCGCCGGCGCCCCGGTCAGACGAGCTCGAGGAAGACCATCTCGGTCGAGTCCGAGCGACGCGGACCGAGCTTCAGGATGCGCGTGTAGCCGCCCGGACGGTCGGCGTAGCGCGGCGCCACCTCCTCGAACAGGCGGTGCACCGCGAACTTGTCCTGCCCGAGCGCCGACAGGGCCTGGCGGCGCGCGTGCAGGTCACCGCGCTTGGCCAGCGTGATGAGCTTCTCGAGCTCGGGCTTGACCGCCTTCGCCTTCGCCTCGGAGGTCTTGATCCGCTCGTGCTCGAGCACCTCCTTGGACAGGTTCATGAGCAGCGCCTTGCGGTGGGCGCTGTCGCGGCTCAGCTTGTGGCGAGTCTTCTGATGGCGCATGGTCGATGTCTCCCCCGGGCAGTCTAGTCCTGGCGGAGATCCAGGCCGCGGGCGTGGAGCGTCTCGATGACCTCGTCGATCGACTTCTTGCCGAAGTTCGGGATCGCGTTCAGCTCGGACTCGGACTTGGAGATGAGGTCACCGACGGTCTGGATGCCCGCGCGCTTGAGGCAGTTGTACGAGCGGACGCCGAGCTCGAGCTCCTCGATCAGGATGCCCCATTCCTCGCCCTGCAGCTGGGCCGGAGCGCCGGCGACGCCGGCGGCGGCGGCGTGACCATCGAGCTGACCGCCGGGTCCGGCGCGCAGCTCCTGAATGCGGTCGGCGTCGGTGAAGATCGCCAGCTGGGAGATGAGCAGCTCCGCCGCCTCGCGCAGCGCGGCCTGCGGCTCGATCGAGCCGTCGGTCTCGATGTCGAGGGTCAGCTTGTCGAAGTCGGTCTTCTGCCCGACGCGGGCCTGCTCGACGGCGTAGGCGACGCGGCGCACCGGGGAGAAGATCGAGTCGATCGGGATGACGCCGATCGGCTGGTCGGGGGACTTGTTCTCCTCGGCCGGGCGGTAGCCGCGGCCCCGGCCGATCGTCATGTAGAGCTCGAGCTTGGTCTTCTTCTCGAGCGTGGCGATGTGGACCTCGGGGTTGAGGATCTCGACGCCGGCCGGAAGGTCGATGTCCTTCGCGGTGATCTCGCCCGGGCCGGTGACGACGAGCGGGGCCTCGACCTCGGTCGCGTCGGAGTGCATCCGGCAGACGATGCCCTTCAGGTTGAGAACGATGTCGGTCACGTCCTCCTTGACTCCCTGAATCGTCGAGAACTCGTGCGCGACACCCTCGATGCGCACGCTCGTGACGGCGGCCCCGGCGAGCGAGGAGAGCAGCACGCGCCGCAGGGAGTTGCCGAATGTGTAACCGAAGCCACGGTCGAGGGGCTCGATCGTGAACGTGCCACGGTTCTCCTCCACCGACTCGCTGGTGATCCGGGGAATTTGGAAGTCAAGCATCAGGGTCCTAACGTCGTTCGTAGTAGGACCGGTGCCGCGGAAGGCCACCGGCTCTGAAGGCACCGCGCACCGACGAGCGGACGCGCGGGGCTCTGGCAGTCTGTTACTTCGAGTACAGCTCGACGATGAGCTGCTCCTGCACCGGCGCGGCGACCTCCCGCCGCTCCGGCTTGCGCAGCACCTTCGCCGTCAGTGAGTCGTGATCGGCCTGCAGCCACGCCGGGATCTGGCCGGTGAGCTCAGTCGCATCGCGCACGACCTGGGTCGCGGCGGTGTCGGCCTTGATCGCGATCACGTCGCCGGGGCGCACCTGGTAGCTCGGAATGTCCACGCGGCGGCCGTTGATGGTCCAATGGCCGTGGCGGATGAGCTGGCGGGCCTGGCGGCGCGACGCGGCGAAGCCGAGGCGCACGAGCACGTTGTCGAAGCGCGACTCGAGCAGCGCGAGCAGGTTCTCGCCCGTGACGCCGGGCTGACGGCTGGCCTTCTCGTAGTAGCCGCGGAACTGCTTCTCGAGCACGCCGTAGTAGCGGCGCGCCTTCTGCTTCTCGCGCAGCTGCACGCGGTACTCGCTCTGCTTCTGACGTCCGCGACCGTGCTCACCCGGCGGGTAGGAGCGACGCTCGACGCCACACTTGTCGGTGAGGCAACGCTCGCCCTTGAGGAACAGCTTCTGTCCCTCGCGGCGGCACTGCTTGCATTGGGGGCTGGTGTCTCGAGCCATGGATATCCGGTCGTTGTACGGGGGTTAGACGCGGCGCCGCTTGCGCGGGCGGCAGCCGTTGTGGGCCTGTGGGGTGACGTCCTTGACGCCGGTCACCTCGAGACCGGCGGCCTGGAGCGAGCGGATCGCCGTCTCGCGGCCCGAGCCGGGCCCCTTGACGTACACCTCCACCTTCTGCAGTCCCTGCTCGATGCCCTTGCGGGCGGCCGCGTCGGCGGTCACCTGCGCGGCGAACGGCGTCGACTTGCGCGAGCCCTTGAAGCCGGCGCCGCCGGCGGACTCCCAGGCGATGACGTTGCCCTGCGTGTCGGTGAGCGACACGATCGTGTTGTTGAACGAGGTCTTGATGTGGGCCTGGCCGATCGGGATGTTCTTCTTCGGCTTGCGGCGGCCACGGGCGGGGCGGCGAGGGGCGGGGCTCACTTCTTACCCGCCTTCTTCTTGCCGGCGACCTGCATGCGCTTCGGTCCCTTGCGGGTGCGCGCGTTCGTCTTCGTCTTCTGCCCGCGGACCGGTAGGCCACGCCGATGGCGCAGGCCGCGATAGCAGCCGATCTCCTGCAGGCGCTTGATGTCCTGGGAGCGCTCGCGGCGCAGGTCGCCCTCGACGGTGAGCGTGCGGTCGATGACGTCGCGCAGGCGGCCGACCTCGTCCTCGGTCAGGTCGCGCACGTACGTGTCTGCGCTGACCTCGGCCTCGGACAGGACCTTGTTGGCCGTGGCCCGGCCGATGCCGAAGATGTATGTGAGGCCGATCTCGGACCGCTTGTTCAGGGGAAGGTTGATGCCGGCGATTCGTGCCATACGACTAACCCTGGCGCTGCTTGTGGCGCTTGTTCTGGCAGATGACGAGCACCGCGCCGTGGCGGCGGATGACCTTGCACTTCTCGCACATCGGCTTGACCGACGGTCGTACCTTCATGATCCCTTTCGCATGGTCCAAGCGCCGAGGCTCTGGATGCCGGTGCGGCATCCGCTACCACGACGCGGAAACGTCCGCAGGTGAACCGAGCCCACCGCGCGGGACTCTGGATGGTAGCAAGATCGCGCGCGCGCCCACTTCTCGGGGGCCGCAACGCCGGCGACCCGGCGGGTCAGCCGCCGCTCGCCGCCGGCGCGGCGCTCGCCTCGCGCTCCGCGGACGACAGGTGCCAGGGCGTCAGGATGCGCGGGCCTTCGGCGGTGATCGCCACCGTGAACTCGAAGTGCGCCGCGAGCGAGCTGTCCTGGGAGAAGATCGCCCAGCCGTCACCGGCGACCCGGACCCCCGGGCGCCCGGCCGTCGTCATCGGCTCGATGGCGAGCACCATGCCCTCCTCGAGCACCGGTCCCTTGCCGGGCTGTCCGAAGTTCGGCACCTGCGGGTCCTCGTGCATGTCGCGGCCGACCCCGTGGCCGACGAGCGAGCGCACGACCGCGAGCCCCGCCTCCTCGGCAACCTGCTGGATCGCGTGCGAGACGTCGCCGAGGCGCCGGCCCGGCTCGCACTGGGCGACGCCGGCGTGCAGCGATGCCTCGGTGGCCGTCAGCAGATTCTCTGCCGTCGGCGAGATCGGCCCGACGCCGAAGGTGCGCGCGGCATCGGATACCCAGCCGTCGTGCGTGACACCGATGTCGATCGAGATGATGTCGCCCGCGCCGAGGCGGTACGGGCCGGGGATGCCGTGCACGACCATCGAATTCGGCGAGGCGCAGATCGAGCCGGGAAAGCCGCGATAGCCCTTGAACGACGGCACGGCGCCCTGGGCGCGGATGAAGCGCTCGGCCATCGCATCGAGCTCGGCCGTGCTGACGCCGGGACGGATCTTGCTCTCGAGCAGCTCGAGCGTGGCGACCTGGATGGCCCCCGACTCGGCCATCTTCTCGATCTCCTCAGGACTCTTCTTGATGATCATGGCTCCGCCCAGTATGGAGCAGCCGCGTCCCGATCAGAAGGACCGCGGACCGGCGTCTACAGCTGTTCCTCGAGCTTGAGCGTCGCGAGCACCGCGCGGATGCGGTCGTGCACCTCGTCGGCGCTGCGCGATCCGTCGAAGCGACGCAGCAGCCCCTTGTCGTCGTAGTAGTCGATGAGCGGGGACGTCTTCTCGTGATAGACGCGCAGGCGCTTGCGAATCGTGTCCTCGTGGTCGTCGTCGCGCTGGATGAGCCGCGCGCCGTCCTGGTCGCAGATGCTGTCGTGCTTCGGCGGGTCGAACTCCACGTGGTAGATGTGGCCGGCGTTCTTGACGCACACCCGCCGGCCGGCCAGTCGCCGCACGACGACGTCGTCGGGCACCTCGATGAGCAGCGCCGCCGTCAGGCGACGCTCGAGCCGGTCGAGCGCGTCGCCGAGCGCGTCGGCCTGCTGCGTGTTGCGCGGAAAGCCGTCGAGCAGGAATCCGTCCCGCGCGTCGTCGTCGCCGATGCGCTGCATGATCATGTCGATGATGATCTGGTCCGGGACGAGGTCGCCGTCGTTCATGTAGCGCTTCGCCTCGCGACCGAGCTCGGTTCCCTCGGAGACCTGGGCGCGCAGCATGTCGCCGGTCGAGATGTGCGGCAGGCCGAAGTCGTCACGCAGGCGCTCGGCCTGGGTGCCCTTGCCGGCGCCCGGAGGGCCGAGCAGGATGAGGTTCAGTTCAGTCACGGCGATGAAGGCTCCTGGGGCGCACGACCGTTGCACGCTCACCCATCGGGCGGCGGGGCCGGCGAGGCGGAGAGCCTACCCGACCGCCGCCCGGCTGTGTGCACGTCGGCGACCGCGCCGCCCGAGGCGGCGCGCGCGACGGCGGCTATTTGAGGAAGCCCTCGTAACTTCGCATCATCAGCTGCGCCTCGAGCTGCTTCATCGTGTCGAGCGCGACGCCGATGACGATGAGGATCGACGTGCCGCCGAAGTAGAAGTTCGCGTGCGTGCGGGCGATGAGGATCGTCGGCAGCGCCGCCACGATGGCCAGGAACAGCGCCCCCGGGAAGGTCAGCCGGGCGAGGATGCGGTCGAGGAACTCGGCCGTCGGCCGCCCCGGGCGCACGCCGGGGATGAACCCGCCGTACTTCTTCAGGTTGTCCGCCTGGTCGACCGGGTTGAAGGTGACCGCGGTGTAGAAGTACGTGAAGATGATGATGAAGATCGACTCGCCCAGGACGTAGTGCCAGCCGTTCGGCGTGAAGAAGTCCGACAGCGACTGGGCCCAGTGGGTGTGGATGAGCGAGCCGACGGTCGGCGGGAAGGCCATGATGCTCGCGGCGAAGATGACCGGGATGACGCCGGCCATGTTGACGCGCAAGGGCAGGTAGGTCTGCCCGCCCTCGGTCATCCGCCGCCCGATGACGCGCTTGGCGTACTGCACCGGGATCCGACGCTGGCCCTCCTGGACGAAGACGATGCCGGCGACGACGGCGAGGACGATGAACGGCATCATCACCTTGAAGACCTGGTCGTTGCTCTGCCACCAGGACTGGATGCCGGCCGGCAGCCGGGAGACGATCGAGGCGAAGATGAGCAGCGAGATGCCGTTGCCGATGCCCCGGTTGGTGATGAGCTCGCCCATCCACATCAGCAACACCGTTCCCGCCGTCATCGACACGACGACGACGAAGATGTGCGGGGCGTCGAAGTTGGCGAACACCGGCAGCGCGGAGTTGCCGGCCGACAACTGGTGGAAGAGGAACACGTAGCCGATCGACTGCGCGAACGCCAGCCCGACGGTCAGGTAGCGCGTGTACTGCGTGATGCGCGCCTGGCCGACCTCGCCCTCCTTGGAGAGCTTCTCGAGCGACGGAACGACGACCTGCAGCAGCTGCAGGATGATCGAGGCCGTGATGTAGGGCATGATCCCGAGCGCGAACAGCGCCAGGCGCTGCAGGCTGCCGCCCGAGAAGAGGTTCAGGAAGCCGAGGATGTTCGAGCCCGAGAACGAGCTGAGCTGCTTGACCGCGTTGACGTTCACCCCCGGCACCGGGATGTGCGACCCGAGCCGGTAGAAGAAGAGGATCATCGCCGTGAAGGCGAGCTTCTTGCGGATGTCCGCGACCGTGAAGGCGCTGAGGATGGTGGAGAGCATGGTCAGGGTGCCTCGCCGCGACCGTGACCCGCCGCGCGCGTTGCAGATTGTACCGGGGCCCGCGTCCCGGCGGGCGACGGCCCCACCGACTCGCGGCGGAGCGAGCCGCCGAGGGCGCTTCTAGTCGGTGATGAGCTCGCAGGTGCCGCCGGCCGCCTCGATGCGCTCGCGCGCCGTGGCGCTGAAGGCATGGGCGTGAACGGTGAGCGCCTTGCTGATCTCGCCCCGGGCGAGGATCTTGACCGGGACGTCCTTGCGGGTGCCGAGGCCCCTGGCCTGCAGCGCCTCGATCGTCACATCGGCACCGGCGTCGAAGCGCGCGTCGAGATCGCCGATGTTGACCGGCTGCGTGTGCGTGCGGAACATCTCGAAGGGCATCGACTTCTTCATGTGCGGACCGCGCAGCTTTCGCATGCGCATGTGGATCGGCATCTGCCCACCCTCGAAGCGCGCTCGCCGCTTGGAGCCCGAGCGCGAGCCGGCGCCCTTCTGGCCGCGGCCGGAGGTCTTGCCGGTGCCCGAGCCCTCGCCGCGGCCGACGCGCTTGCGCGGGCGGCGGCTGCCCGGCGCGGGCTTGAGCGAGTGCAGGCCGACCCAGGCCGGGCCCGGCTGCTCCTGCGGCGTGTCGGCTTCGCTGCGGCGGGCGGCGGGACTCATCGCGGCACGCCCTCGCCCTCGACGACCACGAGATGGCGCACGGCGTGAAGCATCCCGCGCGCCTGGGGTGTGTCGTGCACCTCGACGGTATGACCGATGCGGCGCAGCCCGAGGGAGCGCAGCGTGTCGCGCTGGCGCTGGTTGGCGCCGTTGCGCGAGCGGATCTGGCGGACCTGCACGGTGTTCGTCTTCGTGGCCATCAGGTCGTGACCTCGCCGGCCGGGGCGTCGGGCGCAGGCGCGTCCTCGGCCGGCGCCGCGGCGGCCGGCGTCTCGAGGACCTCGGCCGGGGCCGTGCCGTCGGCATCGCCGTTCGCGCCGTCACCGATGACGCTGCTCGCCTCGACGCGGTCGTGCAACCCGAGCACCTCGTTGATGCTCAGGCCGCGCAGCTCGGCGACCTCGGCCGGGGTGCGCAGCCCCTGCAGACCGGCGACGGTCGCCTTGACCAGGTTGATCGGGTTCTGCGTCCCGAGGCTCTTGGACAGGATGTCGTGGATCCCGGCGAGCTCGAGCACCGCGCGGACGCCCCCGCCGGCGATGACGCCGGTACCGGGCGCGGCGGGCTTGAGGAACACGCGCCCGGCGCCGAACACGCCGGTGGTCTGGTGGGTGATCGTGCTCCCGTGCTTGGGCACGCGGAAGAGGTTCTTGCGGGCCCGCTCGACGCCCTTCTGGATCGCGAGCGGCACCTCGTTGGCCTTGCCGTAGCCGACGCCGACGATCTCGCGCTCGTCACCGACCACGACGAGCGCCGTGAACGAGAAGCGCCGGCCGCCCTTGACGACCTTCGCGACGCGGTTGATCTCGACGACGCGCTCCTGGAGATCCAGGCCGCTGGCGTTGACTGAGCGATCGATGGCGGGCATGTGAGCTGGGAGAGGGTAGCGGGTCGCCGGCGACTTCAGAATTCCAGGCCGGCCTCGCGCGCGGCGTCGGCGAAGGCCCGCACGTGCCCGTGGTAGCGGTAGCCACCGCGGTCGAAGACGGCCTGTTCGACGCCGGCAGCCTTCGCGCGCTCGGCCAGGAGCGTCCCGGACCGCGTCGCGCGATCGGCCTTGCCGATCGCCCTCAGGTCGGGCTCGTGCCAGTGCACGGCGGCCAGGGTGCGTCCGTTGGCGTCGTCGACGAGCTGCGCGGAGATGCCGCGGTTGGAGCGGAACATCGAGATGCGCGGACGCTCGGGCGTGCCCGAGACCTTCGCGCGGACGCGGCGGCGACGGCGCAGGCGCCGGTCGCCCTTCGTCAGAACGCTCATGCCCGCTTGCCCACCTTCCGGGCGACGTACTCGCCCTCGTAGCGAATGCCCTTGCCCTTGTAGGGCTCCGGCGGTCGCTGCTTGCGGATCAGCGCGGCCACCTCACCGACGGCCTGCTTGGAGATGCCGCGCACGACGATGCGCGTCGGCTGGGGCACCTCGAACTCGATCCCGTCCGGCGCCGGGATCGGCACCGGATGGGAGTAGCCGACGGCAAGCTCTAGGTTCTTGCCCTTCAGCTGGGCGCGGTAGCCGACGCCCTGGATCTCCAGGCGCTTCTCGTAGCCGGCGGTGACGCCCTGGACCATGTTGGCCACGAGCGTCCGGGTCAGCCCGTGCAGGGCCCGATGCTCGCCGCGGTCGGTGGGCCGCGTCACGATGATCTGGTCTCCGTCCTGCGTCACGCCGATGTCGCGCGAGACGCGCTCGGAGAGCTCGCCCTTGGGCCCCTTCACGTGAACGGACTCGGGCTCGATGGCGACGGTGACGCCGGCGGGCACGGGGATGGGCTGTCGGCCGATACGCGACATGGCTACCAGACCTGCGCGAGCACTTCGCCGCCGACGCCGGCGTTGCGCGCCTCGTGGCCGGTCATCACGCCGCGCGAGGTGGACACGATCGAGGTGCCCATGCCGCCCTGCACCTTCGGGATCCGCGTCGCCTCGACGTACGTGCGCCGCCCGGGTCGCGAGACACGCCGCAGGCCCGAGATCGCCGAGCGGCGATCGTCGGTGTACTTCAGACGGACGCGGATGACCTGGCCGGGACCGCCGGCCGGATCGGGCTCGACCGACCACCCCTCGATGTAACCCTGCTCCGAGAGGATGCGGGCGAGCTCGGACTTCAGCTTCGACGCGGGGATCTCGGCCGTCTCGTGGGCGGCGTGGATCGCATTGCGGATCCGCGTGAGGAAGTCGGCGATGGGGTCGGTCATGGACATGGGGTCACCTGAGTGTGAAAGCCGCGGCCGCTGCCTACCACGAGGACTTCGTCATTCCGGGGATCTGGCCGTTGTGCGCGAGGTCGCGCAGGCAGATGCGGCACAGTCCGAACTTGCGGTACACCGCCCGCGGGCGGCCACAGCGGTTGCAGCGAGTATAGGCGCGCGTCTTGAACTTCGCCGGGCGGGCCTGGCGCACGCGCTGAGAGGTCTTGGCCATCTAGCCCTCCTGTCCTGGATCGGTTGCCTCGTCCGCGGACGCGGGCGCGTCCGACGGAGTCTCGGGGGATTCCCCGGTTGCGGTGTCGGCGGGCTCCGCCGCCTCCGGCGCAGGTTGATCGTCCGCCTCGGCCTCGGCCTCCTCGACGACCGCCTCGAGCACGGCCTCGTCGACGGCGGCCTCGGCCTCGGCCTCCTCGGCCACCTCGACCGTCTCCTCGAGCACGACCTCGTCGACCGCCGCCTCGGCCTCAGCCTCCTCGGCCACCTCGACGGCCGCCTCGAGCACGACCTCCGCGGCCGCGGCCTCGAGCTCGGCCTCCTCGGCGATCTCAACCGCGGCCTCCACGTCGTCGTCGCTCCCGGACTCGACCGCCGCGTCGAGCTCGGCTTCGGCGATCGCCGCCCGGACCTCGGCCTCCTCCGCAAGCTCGGCGGCCGCCTCGACGACCTCCTCCGCGACCGAGGCCTCGACCTCGGCCTCGACAGTCGCTTCGGCGACCTCCTCGACGGCGACCTCGGCGACGGCGGCCTCGACCTCGGCCTCGGCGGTCACCTCGAGCACGGCTTCGACGGCGGCCTCTTCGACGGCGGCCTCGGCCTCATCGGCCTGCGGCGATTCGAAGCCCGCCGGGCGCCCCTCGCGGGCGAACGGCATGCCGAACGCATCGAGCAGCGCGAACGCCTCCGCGTCGCTGGCGGCGTTCGTCGTGATCGTGATGTCCAGACCGCGCACCTGGTCGATCTCGTCGTAGTCGACCTCGGGGAAGATGATCTGCTCGCGGACGCCCATCGAGTAGTTCCCGTGACCGTCGAAGGAGCGCGGGTTCAACCCGCGGAAGTCCCGGATGCGGGGGATCGCCACCGACATGAGCCGGTCGAGGAACTCGTAGGCGCGCTCGCGGCGCAACGTGACGGCGACGCCGACCGGCATGCCCTCGCGGAGCTTGAACGCCGCGATCGACTTGCGGGCGCGGCGGATGCTCGGCTGTTGGCCGGCGATCGTCGCGAGCTGCTGCTGGGCGGCCGCGAGCACCTTGGAGTCCTGCTTGGCGTCGCCGACGCCCATGTTGAGCGTGATCTTCTCGATCTCGGGCGCCTGCATGACCGAGGAGTAGCCGAAGCGCTCGATGAGCGCCGGGCGGATCTCCTCGAGATAGCGGGTCTTCAGGCGGGCGGGGGGATGTGTCGTGGCCATGGCGTGATCAGTCCAGTCTCGTTCCGGTGCGCTTGGCGACGCGGAAGCGCTTGCCGTCCTCGCGCACGATGCCGACGCGCGTCGGCTTTCCGTCCTTGGGATCGATGAGCATCACGTTGGAGACGTGGATCGGCCCCTCGCGCTCGATGACGCCGCCGACCGTCTCGGTGGTCTGGGCGCCGGGGACCTGGCGGGGCCGCGTGTGGCGCTTGACCATGTTCAGGCCCTCGACGTACACGCGCTCGTGGGCCGGATCGACGCGCAGCACGCGGCCGCGCTTGCCGCGCTCCTTGCCCGAGGTGACGACCACCTCGTCGTCGCTCTTGATCTTCATCGGTCGGCGGTTGGGCGCCGGACGGGAGACGGCCATGTCAGAGCACCTCGGGCGCGAGGGAGACGATCTTCATGAAGTTGCGCTCGCGCAGCTCGCGCGCGACCGGGCCGAAGATGCGGGTGCCGCGCGGGTTGTTCTGGTCGTCGATGATCACCGCGGCGTTCTCGTCGAACGCGATGTAGGTGCCGTCGTTGCGCCCGAAGGACTTCTTCGTGCGCACCACGACCGCCGTGACGACGTCGCCCTTCTTGACCGAGCCCTGCGGGTTGGCCTGCTTGACCGTCGCCGTGATGACGTCGCCGACGAACGCGTAGCGACGGCGCGAGCCGCCCTTGACGCGGATACAGAGGATCTCGCGCGCGCCCGTGTTGTCGGCGACGCGCAGGCGGGTCTCGTTCTGGATCACTTCGCACGCTCCAGGACGTCGACGAGGCGCCAGCGCTTCAGACGTGACAGCGGACGGCTCTCGACGATGCGCACCGTGTCGCCCGCGTGCGCGTCGTTGCTCTCGTCGTGGGCGTGCAGCGTCGTCGAGCTGCGCACGATCTTCTCGTAGCGACGGTGGCGCCGAGCCACGTCGACGCGGACGGTGATCGTCTTATCGGCCTTGTCGGAGATGACGATGCCCTGGCGCACCTTGCGGCGCCCCTCGACCGGCGCGTGCACCGGGGCGAGCGGCTCGGGCGCGGGAGCGCTCGCCCGGGCCGCGGTCGCCTTCGCACGCTCCTTCAGGCGCCGCGCACGCCGTGCCGCCGCCTTGCGCTTGCGCTCGGCGTCGCGCTCGGCCTGGCGCTCGGCGCCGGACACCGGGCCGCGCGCCGCGGCCGGACGGCCGGCACGCCGGCGCGCGCGGCGCTCCTTCGGCGTCAGCTGCTCCTGCGGCTCGGCCGGCGAGCTCGGCGGCGCCGCGGCGGCCTGGGCCTCCTCGACGCCGGCGGCGTCGTCGGCGTTCACGGCGGCCTCGTCTGCGGCCGTCTCTTCAGTGGTTTCGTCTGACATCAGTTTGATCACCTCTGCGGGTCTGGACCCGCATGTTCTCGGTCTGGCTAGGCGGTCGCCGTTCCGCGCGCGACGGCGCCGTCGGTGGAAAGATTGCGCTCGCGCGCGATCGTCAGCGCACGGGCCAGCCCGCGCTTGTTGCGCCGGATGCTCGCCGTGTCCTCGAGCTCGCCGGTGGCGTTGGCGAAGCGCACGCCGAACAGGTCCTTGCGCACGGTGGCGACGTGCTCGAGCAGCTCGTGGTCGGGCATGTCACGGAGGTCCTTGGCCTTCATCTCGTCGCGCCCCTAGTCCTCGCGCATCACGAACTTGGACTTCACGGGCAGCTTGCGCGCCGCAAGCCGGATCGCCTCGCGGGCGAGCGGCTCGGGGACGCCGGCGAGCTCGAACATGACGCGACCCGGCTTGACGACGGCCACCCACCCCTCGGGCGAGCCCTTGCCGGAGCCCATGCGCGTCTCGGCCGGCTTCTTCGTGACCGGCTTGTCCGGGAAGACGTTGATCCACACCTTGCCGCCGCGCTTGATCTTGCGCGTCATCGCGATACGCGCGGCCTCGATCTGACGGTTCGTGAGCCAGCCCTCCTCGAGCGTCTTCAGGCCGTACTCGCCGAACTGGACCTTCAGCTGCCCGCGCGACAACCCACGGCGCCGGCCGCGGTGCTGCTTGCGGTGCTTCACACGCTTGGGGGCGAGCATCAGCGCGGCCCTCCGGATCCGGAGCCGCCACCGCGCGGACCACCGCCGCCGGGACCGCGACCGCCGCCGGGACCGCGACCGCCGCCGGGACCACGACCGCCGCCGGGACCACGACCACCGCCGGGACCACGACCACCGCCCGGACCACCGCCGCCGGGACCGCCGCCGCGTCCGCCGCGTCCGCCTCCGGGACCACCGCGCCCGCGACCGCGGCCGTCGCGGTCGCCACGACCGTCGCGACCGTCGCTCGGAGGCGCCGGCGCGCTCATGTCGGTCAGGTCGGCGCCGACGTAGCCCTCGGGCATGATCTCGCCCTTGTTGACCCAGCACTTCACGCCGATGCGCCCGAACGTCGTGCGCGACTCGTAGAAGCCGTAGTCGATGTCGGCGCGCATCGTGTGCAGCGGAACCCGGCCGTCGGAGTAGCTCTCGGTGCGCGCCATCTCGGCGCCGCCGAGGCGTCCGGAGACCTGCACCTTGACGCCCTTGGCCCCCGAGCGCATCGCGCTCGTGAGCGCGCGCTTCATCGCCCGCCGGAAGGCGACGCGGTTCTGCAGCTGCTCGGCGATCGACTGGGCGACGAGCTTGGCATCGAGCTCGGGGCGCTTGATCTCGAGGATGTTCACCTTGATCTGCTTCTTCGTGATCCGGTGCAGGTCGCGGCGCAGCGCGTCGACCTCGCTCCCGGACTTGCCGATGACGATCCCCGGGCGCGCCGTGTGGATGTTGACCTCGAGCTCGTTGATGTCCTTGCGGATCGTGATGTCCGACAGTCCGGCATGGGCGAGCTTGTTGATGATGTGCTCACGCACGCGGATGTCCTCCTCCAGGTACTCCGCGAAGTGGCGTTCGTTGAACCAGTTGGACTTCCAGTCGTGGATGTATCCCACGCGCATGGACTCGGGATGAACTTTTTGACCCATCAGATGTTCCTTTCTCGGTCCGCGTGCGACCGGGGGCGCGCAGGGACGAGCTGGACGAGGACGCAGGGCGAAGCCGATGCTGGCGGCATCGGCGAGCCCGAGGACGACGATCCAGCGAAGTTCCTGGGCGTCATCCGGGCGTGCGGGGATCGAGAAAGGGGCATCTCGCTAAGACCTCGGAGTGAGCGTGATGGTGAGGTGGCTCGTGCGCTTGCGGATCGGGGTGGCGCGTCCCATCGCCCGCGGGCGGAAGCGCTTGATCGTGGGACCCTCGTCGGCGTACGCCTCATGCACGATGAGGTCGTCCCCGACGAGCTCGTGGTTGTTCTCGGCGTTCGCCACCGCCGACTCGAGCAGCTTGCTCCAGTCACGGGCGACGTCACGGGGGGTGAAGGCAAGGATGGCACGCGCCTCGTCCACGGACTTGCCGCGGATGTGACCGCAGACCATGCGCGCCTTGCGCGCGGAGGTCCGCACGTACTTGGCCTGGGCGCGCACGACGGCGCGGCGCGCGGCCGGTCGTGAGCGCGCCGGGCCGGGCGCGGGCGCGTCGTCCGTGGCCGCCCGGGCGCGCGAGCGCCGGCGCGGAGCGGGGGCCTCCTCGGCCTCGGCCTCGGCCTCGGCGGCCGCGTCGGCCTCATCAGCTTCGGCGACCTCGTCGGGCACCTTGGCGATGACGGTGGCGGCAGCCTCCTCGGTCTCGGCCTGGAGCGGCTCCTCGGAGGCCTCGGGCTCCTCGGCCACGACCTTGGCCTTGCGGGTCCGCGCGGCGCGCCGCTTGGGCTTCGCCGCCTCGGGCTCGTCCTCGCCCTCGCCCTCCTGGGGCGCGGAACCGGTCACGAGCTCGGCCGGCGACTCCTCGGCGATCGTGGCATCGCCGGGCGTCGGCTCGGTCTCGCCCTCCTGGGGCGCCGAGCCGGTCAGCAGCTCCTGCGGCTCCTCCTCGGCGGGCACGTCGGGGGTGGCGTCGTCGGGGCTCATCGAACCTTTCCGGATCCGGCGTGCCCACGGAACAGGCGCGTCGGGGCGAACTCGCCGAGCTTGTGACCGACCATCGACTCGCTGACGAACACCGGCACGTGCTTGCGCCCGTCGTGCACGGCGATCGTGTGGCCGACCATCTCGGGGAAGATCGTCGAGGCACGCGACCACGTCTTGAGCATCTGCTTGGTGTTGGCGGCGTTCATCGCCTCGATGCGGGCCATGAGGCGCTCCTCGACCCACGGGCCCTTCTTGCTGGAGCGACTCATCGGTGCTTGCCCTTCCCGCGGCGACGGCCGCGCACGATGTAGCGATCTGAGGCCTTGTTCTTCTTGCGCGTGCGGTAGCCGAGCGTCGGCACGCCCCACGGCGTGACCGGGTGGCGACCGGCGGTCGTCGAGCCCTCGCCGCCGCCGTGCGGGTGGTCGACCGGGTTCATCGCCGTGCCGCGCGTCTGCGGGCGCACACCCATGTGCCGCTTGCGACCGGCCTTCCCGACCTTGACGTTCTGGTGGTCGGCGTTGCCGACCACTCCGACCGTGGCGCGGCACTCCGAGCGCACGAGGCGCATCTCCCCCGAGGGCAGACGCAGCGTGGCCATGTCGCCGTCGCGGGCCATCAGCTGGATCGAGGAGCCGGCCGAGCGCGCGAGCTGGCCGCCGCGCCCGGGCTGCAGCTCGACGTTGTGCACGACGGTGCCGATCGGCATGCGCGACAGGGGCAGGCAGTTGCCGACCGTGATGTCGACGTCCTCGCCCGAGGCGACGGTCAGCCCGACCGCCAGCCGCGCGGGCGCGAGGATGTAGCGCTTGTCGCCGTCGGCGTAGTGCAGCAGCGCGATGTAGGCCGAGCGATTGGGGTCGTACTCGATCGCGGCGACGCGCGCGGGCACGCCGTCCTTGCGCCGCTTGAAGTCGATGCGCCGGTACAGGCGCTTGGCGCCGCCGCCGCGATGGCGCGCGGTCTTGCGCCCGCGGGCGTTGCGGCCGCCGCTCTTGGTCAGTCCCTCGACGAGCGACTTCTCCGGCTCGGTCTTCGTGATCTCCGCGAAGTCGGGATAGGAGACGAAGCGCCGTCCGGCGCTGGTGGGCTTGGGCTTGCGAATCGGCATCGACTACTACCCCTCGAGTCCTTCCAGCCCGGCGAACACGGGCATCTTCTCGCCCGGGCGGATCTGCACGATCGCCTTCTTCCAGGTGCGGGTGCGGCCGCGGCTGACCCCGCGGCGCTTGGGCTTCGACTTGACGCTCATCGTGCGCACGTCGACGACGTGCACGTCGAAGAGGGCCTCGACGGCCTGACGGATCTGCGTCTTGTGCGCGTCGGGATGCACGCGGAAGGTGTACTTGTTCGCCGCGGAGAGGACGTAGCTCTTCTCCGAGACGACCGGCTTGATGAGAACCTGGGTGTGCTCCATCAGACGCTCACCTCCTCGGCGGCGGTCGCCGGCGCCGTGCCGTTCGCCCGGTCGGTCAGCGCCTGCAGCGCGCCCTCGGTGATGAGCAGCGAGGCGGCAGCGAGCAGGTCGGCCACGCCGGTGTTCTCCGGCGTCAGGACGGCGATGCGGGCGATGTTGCGGAAGGACAGCGCGGCGTTGGCCTCGGACTCGAGCACGACGACGAGCGTCGGGCGGATCTGATCCCAGTTGGCGAGCAGCTGGCTCGCGTTGCGGGTGCTCGGCTCGCCGAACGCCTCGGCCTGCAGGATCGCGATCGAGCCGCGCTCGGCGTGCAACGAGAGCGCGCTGCGCAGCGCGGCCCGGCGCTCCTTGCGGTTGATCTTGAAGGTGTAGTGGCGCGGCTGGGGACCGAACACGACGCCGCCGCCGGTCCAGACCGGGGACCGGCTCGAGCCGGCTCGGGCGCGGCCCGTGCCCTTCTGGCGCCACGGCTTGGAGCCGCCGCCCGAGACCATGCCGCGGGTCTTGGTCGCCGCGGTGCCCTGCCGACGCGCGGCCTGCTCGGCGCGCACGGTCTCGTGCACGAGCGGCCCGTGGAAGCGGGCGCCGAAGGCGCCGCCGTCGAGCGTCACCTTCTTGGCGGCCCCGAGGACGGGTGCGTCAGGCATCGGTGCGCACCTCCACGAAGCCGTTGCGCGGTCCCGGCACCGAGCCGCGCACGAGCAGCAGGTTCTCCTCGGCGTCGACGGAGACGATCTCCAGGCCCTTCTGGGTGACGCGCTTGTTGCCCATCTGGCCCGGGCCGCGGATGCCCTTGAAGACGCGCGAGGGAGTGGCCGAGGCGCCGATCGATCCGGGGGCGCGCACGTTGTGCGAGCCGTGCGCCTTTGGTCCGCTCGCGAAGTTGTGGCGCTTGATCGTGCCGGCGAAGCCCTTGCCCTTGGAGACGCCGGCGATCTTCACGCGCTGGCCCGCCGCAAAGGTCTCGACGGTCACGGTATCGCCGACCTGCCACTCGGCGGCCTCGTCGCGGAACTCGACGAGGTGTCGCATCGGCGGGGCGTCGGCCTTCTTCAGATGGCCGAGCTCTGCGCGCGTGAGGTGCTTCTCCTTCGACTGGCCGAACGCGAGCTGCACGGCGTCGTAGCCGTCGCGCTCGGTCCTGCGCACGGCCGTGACGCGGCACGGGCCGGCCTCGAGCACGGTCACGCGGGCGACCTGGCCATCCTCCTGGAAGACCTGCGTCATGCCGAGCTTCTTGGCGAGGATCGCGGGCATCAGGTGGCGAGGCGGATCTCGATGTCGACGCCGGCCGGCAGGTGATCGAGTCGCTGGAGCGAGTCGACCGTCTTCGGCGTCGGCTGATGGATGTCGATGAGGCGCTTGTGGGTGCGGATCTCGAAGTGCTCGCGCGAGTCCTTGTCCTTGAACGGCGAGCGGATGACGCAGTACACGTTCTTCTCGGTGGGCAGCGGCACCGGGCCGGACACGGTCGCGCCGGTGCGGGTCGCCGTCTCGACGATCTCCTTGGCGGCGGACTCGATCGCCGAAGTGTCGTACGCCTTGAGGCGAATGCGAATCTTGTTCTGGGTGGCGACGGCCATGGGAAGCTCTTCTCTGGTGTCTCGCTGTCGTGGGGTCTTCAGGTGTCCGGGGTGGTGGGGCACCGCCCGGCCGGTGTCTCGCCGCCCGGCGTCGGGCCGTGAGAGAGGGCGAACTGCAGCGCTGGCCAGTCCGCCCCGGCTCGGCCCCGTCGCCTGGACGGGAAGCAATTGTCGTATCGGTCTGCTGATAGGCGTTCGCGCCGCGGGTGCGGCGCGAACACGGTGGTGCTACTCGATGATCTCGGTGACCACGCCGGACCCGACCGTGCGACCACCCTCGCGGATGGCGAAGCGCAGGCCCTGATCCATGGCGATCGGCTGGATCAGCTCGATCTCCATCTGGACGTTGTCTCCGGGCATGACCATCTCGACGCCCTCGGGGAGGCGAGCCACGCCCGTGACGTCCGTCGTACGGAAGTAGAACTGAGGCCGGTAGCCCGTGAAGAACGGGGTGTGACGACCACCCTCCTCCTTCTTGAGCACGTAGACCTCGGACTTGAACTTGGTGTGAGGGGTGATCGAGCCGGGCTTGCACAGCACCTGGCCGCGCTCGATCTCCTCGCGCTTGGTGCCGCGCAGCAGGCAGCCGACATTGTCGCCGGCGCGCCCCTCGTCGAGGATCTTGCGGAACATCTCCACGCCGGTGACGACGGTCGACGTCGTCGGGCGGATGCCGACGATCTCGACGGTGTCGCCGGTGTTGATGATGCCCTGCTCGACGCGTCCGGTGGCCACCGTGCCGCGGCCGGTGATCGAGAAGACGTCCTCGACCGGCATCAGGAACGGCTTGTCCAGCTCACGCGTCGGCTCGGGGATGTAGGTGTCCAGCGCCTCGGCGAGCTCGAGGATCTTCGCCTTGTACTGCTCGTCGCCCTCGAGCGCCTTCAGCGCCGAACCGGTGATGAAGGGGATGTCGTCGCCCGGGAAGTCGTACGCGGAGAGGAGCTCGCGCACCTCCACCTCGACCAGCTCGAGCAGCTCCTCGTCGTCGACCATGTCGGCCTTGTTGAGGAACACGACGATGTAGGGCACGCCGACCTGGCGCGCGAGCAGGATGTGCTCGCGAGTCTGGGGCATCGGGCCGTCGGCAGCGGACACGACCAGGATCGCGCCGTCCATCTGCGCGGCGCCGGTGATCATGTTCTTGACGTAGTCCGCGTGACCCGGGCAGTCCACGTGCGCGTAATGACGGTTCTCCGTCTGGTACTCGACGTGAGACGTGGCGATGGTGATGCCGCGCTCCTTCTCCTCCGGAGCGTTGTCGATCTCCTCGAAGCTGCGGGCCTCCCCGCCCATCTTCTCGGCGAGCACGGTCGTGATGGCAGCGGTAAGCGTCGTCTTGCCGTGATCGATATGACCGATCGTTCCGACGTTGACGTGCGGCTTGTCGCGCTCGAACTTCTCCTTCGCCACTTTGTGTTCGCTCCTGTAATCGACTTGTACGTTCGCCGTTGATGGGCGAACCGGGGAAATCTATCTCAATGTGCCTGCTGGTGAGCTGCGGGGTGAAACGTTGCGTCGAGTCCGAGTGCCGTTCGCCGGGTCCTCCCGACCCGTACTAGGCCGGCACCGGCTCGCCGGTGCGCTGCTCGACGATCTTCTCGGCGATGTTCGGCGGCACTTCCTCGTAGCCGTCGAACTGCATGGTGTAGGTCGCGCGGCCCTGCGTGGCCGAGCGCAGATCGGTGGCGTAGCCGAACATCTCGCTCAGCGGCACGCGCGCGCTGATCGCCTGCGCGTTGCCGCGCTGCTCGGACCCGGACAGATGGCCGCGCCGGCGGGACAGGTCGCCCATCACGTCACCCATGAACTCCTCGGGCGTGACGACCTCGACCGCGAACACTGGCTCGAGCAGCACGGGCTTGGCTCGCTTGGCCGCCTCCTGGACCGCGAGCGAGCCCGCGACCTTGAAGGCGATCTCCGACGAGTCGACCTCGTGGTACTTGCCGTCCGTGAGCGTCACGCGGACGTCGACCATCGGGTAGCCGGCCTTGACGCCGTTGGTGAGCGCCTCCTCGACGCCCTTCTCCACGGCCGGGATGAACTCGGAGGGGATCGAGCCGCCCTTGATCTTGTTGACGAAGTCGAAACCCTCGCCCGGCGCCGGCTCGAGATCGATGTAGACCACGCCGTACTGACCCGAGCCACCGCTCTGGCGCACGAACTTGCCCTCGATCTTGTTCGCGGTGCCGCGCACCGTCTCGCGGTAGGAGACCTGCGGACGCCCGACGTTCGCCTCGACGTTGAACTCGCGCTTCATGCGATCGACGAGCACCTCGAGGTGCAGCTCGCCCATGCCGGAGATCTCGGTCTGGCCGGTCTCCTCGTTCGTCTGCACCTGGAAGGTCGGGTCCTCCTCGGCGAGGCGGCCAAGGGCGACCGACATCTTCTCCTGGTCGGCCTTCGTCTTCGGCTCGACGGCGACCTTGATGACCGGCTCGGGGAAGGTGATCGTCTCGAGACGCACCGGGGCGTCAGGGGCGGCGAGCGTGTCGCCGGTGACGACCTGCTTGATGCCGACCGCAGCGGCGATGTCGCCGGCGTAGACCTCGCTGACCTCCTCGCGATCGTTCGCATGCATCATCAGGATGCGTCCGACGCGCTCGGTGCGGCCGCTGTTGACGTTCAGGATCCGTGAGCCGGCCTCGAGCTTGCCCGAGTAGACGCGGAAGTAGGTGAGCTTGCCGACGTAGGGGTCGGCCATGATCTTGAAGGCGAGCGCCGCGAACGGCGCGCCGTCGTCGGGCGGGCGCTCGACCGTCTCGCCATCCTCGCCGGACTTCGTCGGCACGATGCCGGTCAGCGGCGGGACATCCAGCGGCGAGGGCAGGTAGTCGATGACGGCGTCGAGCAGCGGCTGCACGCCCTTGTTCTTGAAGGACGAGCCGCACAGGACCGGCGTCATCTTGATCTGCAGCGTGGCGGTGCGGATCGCCGCCTTCAGGCGGTCCTCGGGGATCTCGGCCTCCTCGAGCAGCAGCTCGAGCAGCCCGTCGTCGTAGTGGGAGACCTCCTCGAGCAGGTGCTCGCGCGCGGCCTGCGCCGCGTCGAGGTGCTCGGCGGGGATGTCGCCCACGACCTGCTCGGTGCCGAGGTCGTCCGTGTAGGTGATCGCCTTCATCCGCACGAGGTCGATGACGCCGAGGAACTCGGACTCCGCGCCGATCGGCAGCTGGATCGGCACCGGGTGGGCGCCGAGCCGGTCGACCATCGTCTGCACGCCGCGCTCGAAGTCGGCGCCGATGCGGTCCATCTTGTTGATGTAGGCGATTCGCGGCACGTGGTACTTGTCGGCCTGGCGCCAGACCGTCTCGGACTGGGGCTCGACGCCGGCGACGGAGTCGAACAACGCGATCGCGCCGTCGAGGACGCGCAGCGAGCGCTCGACCTCGACGGTGAAGTCGACGTGACCCGGGGTGTCGATGATGTTGATCCGGTGGCCGTTCCACTGGGCGGTGGTTGCGGCCGAGGTGATCGTGATGCCGCGCTCCTGCTCCTGCTCCATCCAGTCCATGACGGCAGCGCCCTCGTGCACCTCGCCGATCTTGTACGTGCGGCCGGTGTAGTAGAGGATGCGCTCGGTCGTCGTCGTCTTGCCGGCGTCGATGTGCGCCATGATCCCGATATTCCGGGTCTTCTCGAGGCTGAAGGTGCGGGGCATGCGTGAGTGTGGGGGGGAGACTTCGGGTCCTGATTCAGAGCAAAAAAAGAGGCCCCTCGGGCCTGCGCACGCCGATGGCTTTCGCCGGGTCCGCGTGGCTATCTGCTCGAGGTGTGCATCTTTCGTGAGAGCATCGCGATCGGATTCCGCGCATGAGGAACCGAGCCGCGAAGCGGGGAACGACTATAGCAGAGGGTGAAGGCTCCCCGGGGGCCGTGAATCGAGGCTCGGCGGCCGCCGCGGCGGCGCTACCAGCGGTAATGCGCGAAGGCCTTGTTGGCCTGCGCCATGCGGTAGATGTCGTCCTTGCGCTTGTACGCGCCACCCTGCTGGGACTGGGCGTCGATGAGCTCGTTCGCGAGCCGTTGCGCCATCGTCTTCTCGCGACGCCCCCGCGCGAACTCGACGAGCCAGCGCACGGCGAGCGTGCGGGCGCGGCGCTGGGGCACCTCGACCGGCACCTGGTAGGTGGCGCCGCCGACGCGACGCGAGCGAACCTCGAGCTGCGGGGTGAGCGTCTTGATCGACGTCTCGAGCGACTCGATCGGATCCTTGCCCGTGCGCTCGCCGAGGATCGCCAGCGCGTCATAGACGATCCGCTCGGCGGTCGACTTCTTGCCGTCGAGCATCACCTTGTTGACGACCTGGGTCACGAGCTTGGAGCGGAGCAGGGGATCCGGCTCGATGGGACGAATCTGGGCGGCGGCGCGGCGGGGCATCGCTACTTCTTCTTCACGCCGTACTGGGAGCGGGCCTTCTTGCGATCACTGACGCCGGCGGCGTCGAGCGTGCCGCGCACGACCTTGTAGCGCACGCCCGGAAGATCCTTGACCCGGCCGCCGCGGACGAGCACCACCGAGTGCTCCTGCAGGTTGTGGCCCTCGCCGGGGATGTAGGCGGTCACCTCGATCGAGCCGGAGATGCGCACGCGGGCGACCTTGCGCAGCGCCGAGTTCGGCTTCTTCGGCGTCGTCGTGTAGACGCGGGTGCAGACGCCGCGCCGCTGTGGGGCGGCGACCTTCTTCTTGCGGCCCTTGCCCGACTTCAGGCCGGGCGTGGAGAGCTTCTTCGGCGGCGAGGTGCGTCCCTTGCGGACGAGCTGAGAGGTGGTCGGCATGCGGTCGCGGATGGTAGCAGGCGACCGGCGGCGCGCCGTCGGTCGCCCGCCTCGGCCCGGCCGGCGATCAGGCGGTCGCCGGGGTGGCGACGCGCATCGGCGCGGGCATCAGCGCCGAGGCGACGATGACCATCACGAACGCGAGCGACTGGGCGACGATCCCGAGCGGGCTTGCCGACAGCGGGTCGCCGAACACGAGGATCCCGCCCGCGATGCCGGCGATGTTCGCGGCCGTGCCGGTCACGGCGATGACGGGCACCGCCTCGCCGTCCTGCAGGCCGCGAGCCGACGCGTAGAAGGCGACGATCGAGGCGAGCACCGCGACGGCCAGCCACGGGCTGAGCATGACGCCCATCACGCCGTGGGCGCCGACGATGCCGGTGAGCGCCTTGATCGAGGTGTCCGAGACGCCGAACAGGACGCCGGCCGCCGCACCGAGCATCACGCCGTGATGCTCGCGCTGACCGCCCATGCGCGGGCCCATGATGAGCAGGCCCCCGACGCCGAACAGCGCGGCCTCGAAGGAGATCATCGCGGCCTGGGAGAAGTGGCTGTGGGCGCCGTGCGTGGCCGGAAGCGTGATGCCGAGCACGATCAGCGCGGTCGCGGTGAGCATCAGCCCCCACCACTGGCGCGGACCGACGCTAAACCCGAACATGCGCTCCGCCATCACGGCGATGAGCACGACGCCGCCGGCGAGGGCGACCTGAACGACCGACATCGGCGCGAGCGCGAGCGCGGCGACGTGCAGACCCCAGCTCACGCAGGCGATGCCCATGCCGAGCGCGAACCATTTCGAGGAGTAGAGCGCGCCCGCCGAACGAAACGGATGGCGGACGTCGACGGGCGGCACCGAGCACGCCCCCTTGTGCTTGTAGAAGAAGCCGAGGTTCGCCACGAAGGCGCAGAGCAGAGCGAGGGTGATGCCGAGTTCGAGCGTCATGAGTTCCTAGTTCGAGGCGGTGGGGCCGTCGCGACGGCGGCGACGGTGCGGAGCGGGGTTGCCCCTGTCAACGTCCATCGACGCGAGCGGGCAACCCCTTTACCCCCTCGATCTGATGCAGCCACATTACTCGGCCCGACCTTTAGCTCAGCTAAGAATGAGCGGGTTAAGAGCGTGCTAACAACCTTGTGACGAATGCCCGCACCTGTTCCGGATCCGTGGTTTGTACCGACCGCCGCCGCCCCCACCGGGCCGAGCGGACGCGACCCGGCGGCACGAAAGCCCCTGCTGATGATCGACATCGACGGCGTGATCTCGCTGTTCGGCTTCGCTCCCGAGCGGCGGCCCGAGGGCGCCTTCCACGCGATCGACGGCATCGTGCACTTCATTTCGGCCGAGGCCGGCCGGCACCTGCTCGACCTGACCGCCGAGTTCGAGCTCGTCTGGTGCAGCGGCTGGGAGGAGAAGGCCAACGAGTACCTCCCCCACCTGCTCGGCCTGCCGGGCCCATACCCCTTCCTCGCGTTCGCCCGGTCGCCGGGGCGCACCCGCGCGCATTGGAAGCTCGAGGCGATCGACGCGTTCGCCGGCCGCCGGCCGCTCGCCTGGGTCGACGACGCGTTCAACGACGCCTGCGACAGCTGGGCGCGGGCCCGCCGGGCGCCGACCCTGCTCGTGGGCACCGATCCGTCCGAGGGACTGACCGCCGGCGCCGCCGAGGCGCTGCGGGCCTGGTCGGCGGACCTGCCGCGCGCCGGCCCCGGCGCGGGTCAGTGATGCTTCTTCTTGGCCGGCTTGAGCGGCTTGAGCGGCGTCAGCGTGACCGAGACGGGGAGCGTCTGGGTCGCGGCGCCGGTGGCCGAGGCGGCAACGGCCGCGGTCGCCTTGAGGTGCTTGGCGGCGGCGATGACCGACAGCGCGCCCGGCGAGAGCGACACGACCACCTCGCCCGACTGTCCGGCGGCGACGGTCAGCGACGCGCTGAGCAGCGGCTTGGCGACCTGCTTGGTCGTCGCCCGGCCCTTCTTCTTCTTCGGTGGGACGCTCGTCTTGACGAGGTAGGTCAGCGGGACTGAGACCGAGCATGACGAGCCGCCCGCCGGGCAGCTGACCCGGACGCCGGTGTCGAGCACCACCTGCCCGATCTTCGCCAGCTCCTTCGGGGCCCCGAGCGCCGCGAGGGTCGCGGGCGACGGCGTGCCGGTGTGTGACCCGCCGGAGCCACCCGAGCCACCCGAGCCCCCGGACCCGCCCGAGCCGCCGGAGGCGCCCGAACCGCCGGAGGCGCCCGAACCGCCCGAGCCGCCCGTGCCACCAGGGGGCGGAGGAGGCGGCGGCGGCGGCGGCGGGAGCGTCGTGAAGGTGTCGTCGCTGCCCATCGTCGCGCCCGACGCGTTCGTGGCCACGACGCGGAAGTGGTAGGTGGTCGCGGGCTGCAGACCGCTCAGCACGACCGACGCGACCTGGGGCAGCGTGCCCTGGCCGATGTTCTGCACCGCGGTCGTGGCGCCGTAGTTCGCGTCGCCGCCGAACTGGAACGAGTAGGTCGTCGCCTGGCCGAGCGGGTTGACGAGCGCCGTCAGCGTCACGCCGGTCGGCGAGATCCCGGAGGAGTTCTCCGTCGAGGCGCTCGGGGGTGGCGGGGCCACGGTCGAGAAGGTCTGGTCGCCGCCGTAGACGGTGTCCGGCCCGTTCGTGGCCACGACCCGGAAGTGGTAGCTCGTCGACGGGCTCAGCGCGCCGACCGACAGCACGACCGTCTGGGGCGAGGTGCCCGACCCCGCGCTCACGCCCGCCGTCGTGCTCCCGTAGCCGGCGGTCGTGCCGTACTGGAACGAGTAGGTCGTCGCGAAGCCGTTCGGATTGACCGTCGCGTTGAGGTCGGCCGACGACGCGCCGGGGGCCGCGGCAGCGCCGGTGGTCGCCGTCGGAGGCGTGAACGTCTTGAACGTGTGGTCGGCCTCGGTCGTCGTGCCGGTCGGGTTGGTCGCGAGGATCTCGTAGTGGTAGACGGTGTCGGGGGTCAGGCCGCTGATCGGCACGGAGAACAGCGCGGGCGTCTTGGCGCTGCCCGCGCTCGGACCCGACACGGTGCTGCCGTAGGCGCTGGTCAGCCCGTACGCGACGGTCCAGGTCGTCGCCTGACCGTTGGCGTTGATCGAGGCGTTGATCGTGGCGTCGTGGTCATCGAGCGCCGACGGCCCCGGGTCGGTGAACGCCGGCGGCTGCGGCGGAGCCAGGGTCGTGAACGTCAGGTCGGGGCCCTTGACCGTGTCGACGCCGTTCGTCGCCACGAGACGGTAGTGGTACGTCGTCGAGGCGACGAGGTTGGCGAGGTCGGCCGTCTCCGGCAGGGTGCTCGTGCCCGAGCCGACGGTCGTCGTGGCCGTCGACTGGCCGTACTGGTTCGTCGTGCCGTACTGGAAGAAGATCTGGGTGGCGAACCCGTTCGGGTTCACGGTGCCGGTGAGCGTCGCGGTCGTGACCCCCGTGGCGGACACGACGCCGGTGGCGACCGTCGGCGGCGTGAGCGTCCCGAACGACTGCGGCGGGCTCGTCGTCGTGCCGGTGGCGTTCGTCGCCACCAGGCAGAAGACGTACGACGTGTCCGCGGTCAGGTTCGTGACGTTCGCGCTGACGGTCTCGCCGAGCGAGCCCGCGCCGCCGTCGACGGTCGGCGTCACCGTCCCGCCGGCGCAGGTCGATGTCCCGAACTCGAAGTAGTACTGGGTGTCCTGGCCGCTCGGGTTGAGCGTCGCCTGCAGCGTCGCGGTCGTGTCGGCGATGTTCGCTCCGATCGTCGCGGAGATCGAGGGCGGCAGGCTGGTGATCGGCGTCGTGAACGTCTGGTCGCTCGTCGTGACCGTGTCGACGCCGTTGGTCGCCACGAGCGCATAGTGGTAGGTCGTGTTCGGCGTCAGGCCTGTCAGCTGCGCGGACACGGTGGCGGCCGACGCGCTGCCGGGGTAGGCCACGGTCGAGGTCTGGTGGTCGTACGTGGAGCCGTTGGCCTGGTAGTAGGCGTCGGTCGTGTAGAGGAAGTAGTACGTGCCGCCGTAGCCGTTGGCGGTGATCGTGCCGTTGAGCACCGCCGCGGTGGCGACGAGTCCGGTCGGCGCCGAGGGCGCGGTCGTCGGGGTGGCCGCGCTCGTGAACATCTGCTCGGCCCCGTACACGGTGCCGGCCGAATTGGTCGCGATGATCCGGTAGTAGTACACCGTCCCCGAGCCGAGGCCGGTGAGCGTGAGCGACGACGTCACGGTGGAGTTACCGCTCCCCGCGTCGGGCGCCGACACCGGCGCCCCGTAGCTTCCGGACGTCGTGCCGTACTCGTATTGCACGGTCGTGTCCAGGCCGCCCGGGTTGATCTGGGTGGCGACGTTCTCGCTCGTGTCCGTGACCGCGAGCGGCGACCCGTAGGCGACGATCTGCGGCAGGCCGGGGGTGACGGTCTGGTCCTGTCCGTAGAACGCGCCGCCGGCGTTGATCACCACAAGGCGGTAGTGGTAGGTGGTGCCGGTCGTCAATCCGCTGATGGGAGCGGACTCGTTCTGGGGCGAGTTGTTGGCCAAGGCCGACCCGGAGGTGGTCTGCGAGCCGTAGGTCGTGTCGGTGCCGTACTGGAAGTAGTAGGTCGTGCTCAGGCCGCCGGCGCCGACGATCCCGTTGAGCGTCGCGCCGGTCGGCGTCACCGACGTCGCCGCGGTCGTGTCGGCGAACGACTGCTGCAGCGTGAACGTCTGGTCGGCGCCATACGTCGAGCCCGCCGTCGTCGTGGCCACGATCCGGTAGTGGTACAGCTGCCCGGGCGACAGGCTCGACAGCTGCGCCTGCTCGGCCACCGCCGCGTTGCCCGACCCGGCCGCCGTCTCCGGCGTCGGACTTCCGATCGCCCCGTACGCCGCCGTCAGGCCGTAGTCGAAGTGATACGTCGTCGCGACGCCGGTCGGGTCGACCGTCCCGTTGACGAGTGCGCCGTCGCTGGCGATCTGCGTGGCCGACCCGGTCGTGGCCTGCGCGAGACCGACCGTGAACGTGTCCGTGGCGCCGCTGATCGTGCCGTACGCGTTGACGCCGACGAGCGTGTACTGGTACGTCCCGGGAGTGAGGCCGGTGAGGACCGCCTGCACCGACTGGTTGCCGACCGCCGATCCGGCGTCGACCGTCGGGGTCTGCGAGAGCGTGTTGAAGTTGACGCTCGGCACCGAGGCGAGCGCCAGGGCGGGCTGCACCGGCGGCGGTCCTCCGAGCACGACCTGCGACTCCACGTTGCCGGCGGGACCGTAGCTGAAGTACCAGGTGGTGTCGGTGCCCCCGGGGTTGATCGTACCGTTGACCGTCTCGCTCGAGTTGGACCCGTTCACCGGGCTCGCCGCACCGGTCGTCACGTCGGGCGCGCCGGCGACGAACGTCTGATCGGGGCCGGCAACGCCGTTGTAGGAGAGGTTCGAGGCGAGGGCCTGGACGTGGTAGAGGGTGCCCGGCGTCAGGCCGCTGCTGATCGTCGTCTGCACGGTCGTGGCCGACGTGCCGCTGCCGGCGTCGGTCGAGCTCGTGGCCGAGCCGTAGCTCGTGTCCAGGCCGTACTGGAACAGGACGCCGGTGTCCTCGCCGTTCGGGTTGACGTCGACCGCCACCTGCTCGCTGCCCGGCCCGGTCGTGAACGGCGCCGCCGCACTGACGATCGTCGGCGCGGACGCGGCCGCGACTCCCGACTCGCCCAGCAGCAGCAACGCGACGCAGGCCAGCGACGCAAGCGCGCAGCGGGCGATGGCGTGGGCGATCGCGGGACGGCTGACCACGGTGTGCACATCGGCGAGTGTCGCGCGGGCGCCGCACCGTCACCTAGGGGATTCGACGGATGGGCGACGCCGTCGGCCAAACGCTGGCCGTTTGATCTAGTGATCTGCCTCCAGGACCGGACAAGGGGTTCGCCGGGGGCGGTCACGCGACCGCCCCCGGTGTCCCGTACTCGGTCCTACGGAGCTAGTCCTCGGGAGGCGCCTCGGGCACGTCGAGCTCGGCGAGCTCCTCGACGAAGCCGGGATCGCCGCCGCCGGCGCCGATCTCCTCGAGCGACGCGAGGTCCTGGTCGAACTCGTGGCCGTAGTCGCCGAATCCGCCGCCGTTGCCGAGTCCGAGCTCGGCCGCGATCTCGTCCTGGTCGAGCAGGCCGATGTCGTCGATCGCCCGGGGCAGCGGCTCCGCCGGCTCGATCTCGATGCGCCGGTAGCGCTTCAGACCGGTCGCCGCCGGGATGAGCTTGCCGATGATGACGTTCTCCTTGAGCCCGTTCAGCCGATCGATCTTGCCCTCCAGGGCGGCGTCGGTGAGCACCTTCGTCGTCTCCTGGAAGGACGCCGCGGACAGGAACGAGTCGGTGTTCAGCGAGGCCTTGGTGATGCCGAGGATGATGTCCTCGAACTGGGCCGTCTCGCCACCCTCGGTCTTGACGCGGTCGTTGACCTTCGCGAACTCGAAGCGATCGACGAACTGCCCGGGCAGGTAGTCGGTGTCGCCCTTCTGGTCGACCCGCACCTTCTTGAGCATCTGGCGCACGATCAGCTCGATGTGCTTGTCGTTGATGTCGACGCCCTGGGACTTGTAGACCTCCTGCACCTCCTTGACGAGGTACTGCTCGGTCTCCGTGCGCCCGCGGATGGCGAGCAGCTCGTGCGGGTACAACGACCCCTCGTTGAGCTGCGTGCCGGCCGTGATGCGCTGTCCGGGCTGCACGTACAGCCGCGTGCGACGCGGGAACGTGTGACGGTGCTCCTCGCCCGCGTCGTCGGTGATGACGACCGTCAGGGCCTTGTCGGTCTCCTCGATCGAGACGACGCCGTCCTGCTCGGCGATCTTCGCCAGGCCCTTCGGCTTGCGCGCCTCGAACAGCTCGACGACACGCGGCAGGCCGTGGGTGATGTCCGCGCCGGCGACGCCGCCGGTGTGGAACGTCCGCATGGTCAGCTGCGTGCCCGGCTCGCCGATCGACTGCGCGGCGACGATCCCGACGGCATCGCCGATCTGGGCCAGCTGGCCGGTGGCCATCGCGCGGCCGTAGCAGGCCTGGCACACGCCGCTCGTGGCCTCGCACTTCAGCACCGAGCGGACCGGGACGCGGGGACGGTTGCCCTTCTCATAGTCCTCGCGGAAGGCCTCCTCGATCTCGTGCAGCTCGTGCAGCGTGATCTCGGCGCCCTGCTCGACGAGCGAGCGGCCGCGCTTGGTCTTGATCTCGACGGCCGCGATGCGCCCGGCGAGGTTGTCGTTGAGCTCGCCGCCGTCCTTGAACACGTCCATCTCGATGTAGTCCGCGGTGCCGCAGTCGGCCTCGCGGATGATCACGTCCTGGGCGACGTCGACGAGACGACGCGTCAGGTAGCCGGAGTCCGCGGTGCGCAGCGCCGTGTCGGCGAGGCCCTTGCGGGCGCCGTGGGTCGAGATGAAGTACTCGAGCACCGACAGGCCCTCCATGAAGTTGGCCTTGATCGGGCGCTCGATGATCTCGCCCTTCGGGTTGGCCATCAGGCCGCGCATGCCGGCGAGCTGGCGGATCTGCTTGAACGAGCCGCGGGCTCCCGAGTTGGCCATCATGAAGATCGGGTTGAGCGTCTCCAGGTTGGCCACCATCGCGTCGGCGACCTCGTCAGTGGCCGCGTTCCACTTCTCCACGACCGCCTCGTGGCGCTCCTCCTGGGTGATGAGCCCCATGTCGTACTGCTCGGAGATCTCACCCACGAGCGTGTCGTACTTGTCGAGAATCGACTGCTTCTCGGGCGGCACGACCACGTCGTTCTTGGAGATCGTGATGCCGGCCTGCGTCGCGTACTTGAACCCGAGGTCCTTGAACGCATCGAGCACGAGCGAGATCGTCGTCGCGCCGTACGTCTGCACGAGCGCCTCGATGAGCCGCGTCGTGTCGCGCTTCTTCATCGACTGGTTGACGAAGACGTACTTGCTCGGATCGAACGCGTCGCCGATCGCCTCGGAGAGCGCCCGCTCGATGCGGTCGTTGTAGATGATGCGACCGACGGTCGTGAGGACGTGCCCGCCCTCGCGCCCCATCGGGCGGAACTCGGCGATGTCGTGCAGCGTGACGGCCCCGCCCTCGTACGAGAGCTCGGCCTCCTGCGCCGTGCGGAACACGTGCGGCCGCGGCTCGTAGGTGGCCGGATCGATCTTGGCCAGCTCGTCGGCCTCGGGCCCGTACGTGAGGTAGTACGCGCCGAGGATCATGTCCTGCGTCGGCGTCGCCAGCGGCGCGCCGTGAGCCGGCGAGAGGATGTTGTTGGAGGACAGCATCAGGATGCGCGCCTCCGCCTGGGCCTCGGCCGACAGCGGCAGGTGGACCGCCATCTGGTCGCCGTCGAAGTCGGCATTGAAGGCGTGGCAGACGAGCGGGTGGACCTGGATCGCCTTGCCCTCCACGAGCAGCGGCTCGAAGGCCTGGATGCCGAGACGGTGCAGCGTCGGCGCGCGGTTGAGCAGAACCGGGTGCTCGTGGATGACCTCCTCGAGCACGTCCCACACCTCACCGATCATCGAGTCGACCATCTTCTTGGCCGCCTTGATGTTCTGCGCGGACTTGCGCTCGACCAGGCGGGCCATGATGAACGGCTTGAACAGCTCCAGCGCCATGATCTTCGGCAGGCCGCACTGGTGGAGCTTCAGGTACGGGCCGGCCACGATGACCGAACGGCCCGAGTAGTCGACGCGCTTGCCGAGCAGGTTCTGGCGGAAGCGGCCCTGCTTGCCCTTGAGCATGTCCGAGAGCGACTTCAGCGGGCGGTTGCCCGGTCCGGTGACCGGGCGTCCGCGGCGGCCGTTGTCGAACAGGGCGTCGACGGCCTCCTGGAGCATGCGCTTCTCGTTGTTGACGATGATCTCGGGCGCGCCGAGGTCGAGCAGCCGCTTGAGGCGGTTGTTGCGGTTGATGACGCGGCGATAGAGGTCGTTCAGGTCCGAGGTGGCGAAGCGGCCGCCGTCGAGCTGGACCATGGGGCGCAGCTCGGGCGGGATCACCGGCACGGCGTCGAGCACCATCATCTCGGGCTTGTTGCCCGATTGGATGAAGGCGGACACGACCTTCAGGCGCTTGACCGCGCGGGCCTGCTTCTGGCCCTTGCCGTTCTTGACCTGGTCCTCGAGCTCGACGCGCTCGGCCTCCAGGTCGACCTGCTGGAGCAGGTCGCGGATCGCCTCGGCGCCCATGCCGCCACGGAAGTACTCGCCGAAGCCGTACGGGGAGCCGAACCGCTCCTTGAGCTCGCGGAAGATCGTCTCGTCGTGCTCGATCTGCTTGGGCGTCATCGTCTTGAACAGCTCCCACACCTGACGCATGCGCTCGGCCGCGTCCTCGATGTAGGCCTCGGTGTCGGCGATGTCGGCCTCGAAGGTCTTGCGCAGCTCCTTGAGCAGCTTCTCGCGCTCCTCCTCGGAGATCTTCGAGAGGTTGATGTCCAGCGAGTCGGCCCACAGATGGTCCTCGTCGGAGAAGCCGGTCTGCTTGGCCGTCTGCAGGTACTTCTCGCGCCGCGCCAGCGACTCGCGCAGCTCGAGCACCCGCTCCTCGCGCTCGGCGGCGTAGGAGTCGAGGACCTTGTTCACTTCCTTCTCGAGCTTCTCGACGTCGCGCTCGCGGGCCTCCTCGTCGACCCAGGTGATGATCGAGGCGGCGAAGTAGAGGACCTTCTCGAGGTCCTTGGGCGCCATGTCGAGCAGGTAGCCGATGCGGCTCGGGACGCCCTTGAAGAACCAGATGTGGCTGACCGGGGCGGCGAGATCGACGTGGCCCATGCGCTCACGGCGCACCTTGGATCGCGTGACCTCCACGCCGCAGCGCTCGCACACGATGCCCTTGTAACGGACGCGCTTGTACTTGCCGCAGTAGCACTCCCAGTCCTTGGTCGGACCGAAGATGCGCTCGCAGAACAGGCCGTCCTTCTCCGGCTTGAGGGTGCGGTAGTTGATCGTCTCGGGCTTGGTGACCTCGCCGGAGCTCCAGCTGCGGATCTGCTTGGAGGACGCGAGGGAGATCTCGATGGCGTCGAAATTGTTGATGTCGATCATGAGAGAGAGGCGCTTTCGCTCGCAGGTGAATCAGGAAAAGGTGTGGCCCGCGCCGTGCGCGGAGCCGGGGTGATGGCGTGAGCCGGGCCCGGACGGGGACCGGCCCACGCAGGCGCCCGGGCTTACGTCTCGGTGTCCTCGGCGGCGAGCTCCTCGACCGAGAGCCCGAAGTCGAGGTCCTCGTCCGCCCCGAGACCGGCGGCCTCGGCGACCGCGTCGTCGTCGCCCTCGGCCTCAGGGTCGCCGCCGTTGGTCGATGCCTCGGCGGCCTCGTCGAGGTCCTCGCCCTCGAGCTCCTCCCCGCCGGCGGGTGCGGCCCGCACGCCGGAGAGGTCGATGCCGAGCTCCTCGGCGGCGCGCAGCAGGTCGTCGTCCTCGTCGCGCATCTCGGCGCGCTGGCCCTCCTCGGAGACGACGTTGACGTCGAGCGCCAGCGACTGCATCTCCTTGAGGAGCACCTTGAAGGACTCGGGGATCGACGGCTCGGCGATGTTCTCGCCCTTGACGATCGCCTCGTAGGCCTTCACGCGCCCGACCGTGTCGTCGGACTTGATCGTGAGCATCTCCTGCAGGGTGTACGCGGCACCGTAGGCCTCCAGGGCCCAGACCTCCATCTCGCCGAAGCGCTGGCCGCCGAACTGCGCCTTGCCGCCCAGCGGCTGCTGGGTGACGAGCGAGTACGGGCCGGTGCTGCGCGCGTGGATCTTGTCGTCGACGAGGTGCAGGAGCTTCAGGATGTACATGTAACCCACCGTCACCTGCTGGGCGAACGGCTCGCCTGTGCGCCCGTTGTAGAGCGTCATCTTGCCCGACGCCTGCTCGCCCGGACGGCGGCTCTTGTCGATGTCCATGCGGATGCGGCCCGTGTGCTCGTCCTGCCACTTCACGAGCGCCTGGTCGACGTCCTGCACCGTCGCGCCGTCGAACACCGGCGTGGAGATGTACACGCGACCCTTGCCGCCGGTCGTGTCGCCCTTGCCGTGCGCGAGCTGGTACTCGGGCGAGCCGTCGTCGTACCAGCCCTGCGCCGCGGCCCAGCCGAGATGCGTCTCCAGGATCTGGCCGACGTTCATGCGGCTCGGGACGCCGAGCGGGTTGAGGATCACGTCCACCGGCGTGCCGTCCTCGAGGAACGGCATGTCCTGCGGATCGACGATCTTCGAGATGACGCCCTTGTTGCCGTGGCGTCCCGCGAGCTTGTCGCCCTCGGAGATCTTGCGCTTCTTGGCCACGAACACGCGCACGAGGTCGTTGACGCCCGGCGGCAGGTCGTCGCCGGCGTCGCGGCTGAACGTCATCACGTCGATGACGACGCCGCCCTCGCCGTGGGGCACCTTCAGCGAGGTGTCGCGCACCTCGCGCGCCTTCTCCTTGAAGATCGCGCGGATGAGCTTCTCCTCGGCCGTCAGCTCGGTCTCGCCCTTCGGCGTCACCTTGCCGACGAGCAGATCGCCGCTGGACACCTCGGCGCCGACGCGGACGATGCCGCGGTCGTCGAGGTTGCGCAGCGACTCCTCCGAGCGGTTGGGGATGTCGCGGGTGATCTCCTCCTCGCCGAGCTTCGTCGTGCGGGCGTCGATCTCGTACTCCTCGATGTGGATCGAGGTGAGCTCGTCGTCCTGCACGAGGCGCTTGGACAGGATGATCGCGTCCTCGAAGTTGTAACCCTCCCAGGACATGAAGGCGACCATCAGGTTCTTGCCGAGCGCCATCTCGCCCTGGTCGGTCGAGGAGCCGTCGGCGAGCACCCCGCCCGCCTTGACGTGCTGGCCGCTCGTCACGCGCGGCTTCTGGTGGATGAGCGTGCCCTGGTTGGAGCGCATGAACTTCTGCAGCTCGTACTCGTCCTTCTCGCCGCCCGTCGTCTCGATGACGATCTTGTCCGCGTCGACGTAGTCGACGGTGCCCGCGCGGCGCGTGAGCAGCACGTCACCCGTGTCCAGGGCGGCCCGGCGCTCCATGCCGGTCCCGACGAGCGGGGCGTCGGCCTTCAGGAGCGGCACCGCCTGGCGCTGCATGTTCGAGCCCATCAGCGCGCGATTGGCGTCGTCGTGCTCGAGGAACGGGATCATCGCCGTCGCCACCGACCAGATCTGCTCCGGGGAGACGTCCATCAGGTCGACTTCCTTCGGCGGGACGGTTACGTACTGGCCGGCCTGGGTGCGGCAGAGGATCTCCTTCTCGATGAGCTTGCCGGTCTTCGGATCGAACGGAGCGTTCGCCTGGGCGATGATCCGCTCCTCCTCCTGGGTCGCGTCGAGGTGGACGAGCTCGTCGCTGACGATGCCGTCCTTGACGACGCGGTAGGGGGTCGTGACGAAGCCGTGCTCGGAGACCTCGGCGTAGGAGGACAGCGAGCCGATGAGGCCGATGTTCGGTCCCTCCGGCGTCTCGATCGGGCACATGCGCCCGTAGTGGGTCGGGTGCACGTCGCGCACCTCGATCGGCGCGCGCTCGCGCGTCAGGCCGCCCGCGCCGAGCGCGCTCAGGCGCCGGCGATGCGTCAGGCCGGCGAGCGAGTTCGTCTGGTCCATGAACTGCGACAGCTGCGAGGAGCCGAAGAACTCCTTCAGCGCCGCGACCACCGGGCGGATGTTGATGATCGTCTGCGGGGTGATCGTGTCGGCGTCCTCGGTCGTGAGGCGCTCGCGCACGACGCGCTCCATGCGGTACAGGCCGATCCGGAACGCCTCCTGGATGAGCTCGCCGACGGTCCGCAGGCGGCGGTTGCCGAAGTGCTCGTACTCGTCGAGGTGGTCGGCGACCGGCTCGCGCGGCATGCTGATCGCCTCCGCGGCGTAGTCCTTGATCTCGACGTCCGGATCCTCGGGCAGTCCGAGGCGCTTGGGCAGCGACACGAGCTCGCGCACGAGCGCGAGGATGTCGTCGTGCGTCAGCGTGCGCGTGTCGAGGTCGATGTCGAGGCCCAGACGCGAGTTGAGCTTGTAGCGCCCGACGCGCGTGAGGTCGTAGCGCTTGGGGTCGAAGAACAGCTGGTTGAGGAGCGCGCGCGCGTTCTCGACGCTCGGCGGCTCGCCCGGACGCTGCTTCTTGAACAGCTCGATGAGCGCCCCCTCCTCGGTGCGGGTCGGCTCGGTGTCGGACTCGATCGTGTTGCGGATGTAGAGCGAGTTGTCGAACAGCCGCAGGATCTCCTCGTCCGACGCGTAGCCCATCGCGCGCAGGAGCACCGTCACCGGGAGCTTGCGCTTGCGGTCGATGCGGACGTAGACCTTGCCCTTCTTGTCGATCTCGAGCTCGAGCCACGAGCCGCGGGCCGGCATCAGGTTGGCGATGAACACCTGCTTCTCGCGGTCCTTGGGCTCCATCAGGTAGGCGCCGGGCGAGCGCACGAGCTGCGTGACGACGACGCGCTCGGTGCCGTTGATGATGAAGGTGCCGCGCTCGGTCATCCACGGGAAGTCGCCCATGAACACCGACTGCTCGCGGATCTCGCCGGTCTCGCGGTTGATGAAGGCGACCGTGACGGTGAGCGGTCGCGCATAGGTGAGGTCCTTCTCGCGGCACTGCTCGATCGACGCGACCGGCTCGTCGAACGTGAACTCGCCGAACTGCACGGCGAGGTTGCCGGTGTAGTCCTCGATCGGCGAGATGTCGTCGATCGTCTCGCGCAACCCCCCACTCTGGGGGTCCGTGAGCCACTCGAACGAGCGACGCTGAATGTCGATGAGGTTGGGAACGTCCAGGGACTTGGAAAGACGCGCGAACGTACGACGCGTCCGGAGGGCATCAGCAGCAGCCAAGGAACGACTCCTAAGAGGGTCGGGGGTGACGACGGGTCCCGGCGAGGGGCGCGCTCGCGAAAGCGCGACCAGTCAAGATAGCACAGCAAGGCTACGCCCCCGGGAGGGCAGCCAACGCTCACGGACCCCGCCCGTGGCGAACCCGCGTATGTGGCGCGGTGCCTTGCGTCTGGGCGGCTACGGCTATTCGTTGGCGGGGGCGACTTTACCGGAAAATCGGCAGTAGGTGGAAACCGGTGGACGCACGACGTCGTCCGGCGCGGTACCGGAAACGCAGAGAGGCCCGCCGGAGCGGGCCTCTCTGAGACGCGGGTGATCAGGCGCGGAACGAGCTACTTGACCTCGACCGCGCCGCCGGCCTCCTCGAGCTCCTGCTTGAGCTTGTCGGCCTCTTCCTTGTCGATGCCCTCCTTGACGGGCTTGGGCGCCTCGTCGACGAGCGCCTTGGCCTCCTTCAGACCGAGGCCGGTCGCGGCGCGCACGACCTTGATGACCTGGATCTTCTTGTCGCCGGCCGCCGTCAGGATGACGTCGAAGGCGGTCTGCTCCTCGTCGTCCCCGCCGCCGGCGTCGCCGCCGCCGCCCGGGGCGGCCGGGGCGGCCGCCGCGACCGCGGTCGCCGACACGCCGAACTCCTCCTCGAGCGCCTTGATGCGCTCGGCGAGCTCGAGCACCGAGATGCCCTTCAGCTCGTCGATCCACTCCTGGGTGCTGGTTGCCATCGTGTTTCTCCTTCGTCGCTTCGGCGGTGATCGGAGCTACGCCGAAGCGTCCGCCTGGTTGTCGTCGTCGGCCGGAGCGTTCTCCGGCTCAGGTGTGTCGCCGCTCGCCTCGGCCGCGGGCGCCTCCGCCTCGGCCGCCGGGGCCTCCGCCTCCGCGGCCGGCGCGTCCTCCGCCACGGGCGCCTCCGCCGCGGGCGCCTCCGCCTCGGCCGCCGGGGCCTCCGCCTCGGCCGCCGGGGCCTCCGCCTCCGCGGCCGGCGCGTCTTCGGCCACAGGCGCCTCCGCCTCGGCCGCGGGCGCCTCCGCCTCGGCCGCGGGCGCCTCCGCCTCGGCCGCGGGCGCCTCCGCCTCGGCCGGCGCCTCCTCGACCGGGGCCGCGGCGGCCGCCGGCGCCTCGCCGGCCGGGATCTCGCCGGACTCCTTCTTCTCCTGGACCTGGCCGAGCGCCACGGCGAGCCCACCGATGAGGCCGCCGAGCGAGCGCACCAGGCCGGTGATCGGCGAGGCGACCACCCCGACGAGCTGCCCGAAGAGGACGTCTCGCGAGGGCAGGCGGGAGATGCTGCGAATCTGCTCGGCGTCGAGGACGTCGCCGTTCATCAGGCCGCCCTTGAACGGCAGCAGCTGCGTCGCGCGGGCGTAATCGGCGATCGCCTTCGCCGCGAGCGCGGCGTCGCCGCGCACGAAGGTGAGCGCCGTCGGGCCCGCGAGCAGCGCCTTCAGGTCCTCGGCCCCGGCCTCGTCGGCGGCACGCTCGGTGAGCGAGTTCTTGACCACCTTGAACGTCGCGTCGGCCTCGCGCAGCTTCGCGCGCAGCTCGGCGGCCTGCGGCACCGAGATGCCGCGGTAGTCGACGGCGAAGATCGCCTCCGCATGCTCGATGTCGACGACCAGCCTCTCGATCGTCGCTGCCTTCTGGTCTCGGTTCATCGTGTCCTCGGCTCGTTGGTGCGCCCGCCGAGCACGGCGGGCGTCGAGAGCGAGGTGAACCGCTCCTGATCGCTCCACCTACTCCGGGCTTACGGTTGCCGGAGGTCTCGGGCAGTGCGCTGCAGGTGGGGGAGTGTAGACGGTCGGCGGCCGCACGGCCGCCTCCGCCGCCCGCTCAGGCGGCGGCCGGTGCGGCCTCCTCGATGATGTCGCGCGTGCGGCTCGGATCGACCTTCACGCCCGGGCCCATCGTCGAGGCCAACGTGATCGAGTGCAGATAGCGGCCCTTGGCCGCGGACGGCTTGGCCCGCACGAGCTCGTCGATCACGGCGGCGTAGTTCTCGAGCAGCTTGCGCTCGTCGAAGCTCGTCTTGCCGATGAGCAGGTGCACGATCGCCGTGCGGTCGGTGCGGTACTCGACCTTGCCGGCCTTGGACTCCTCGACCGCCTTCGCGACGTCCATCGTCACCGTGCCCACCTTCGGGTTGGGCATCTTGCCCGACGGCCCGAGGATGCGCCCGAGGCGGCCGACGACCGGCATCAGGTCCGGCGTGGCGATCGCGACGTCGAAGTCGTCGAAGCCCTCCTCGATCTGCTTGGCCAGGTCCTCGGCGCCGACGACGTCGGCGCCGGCCTCCTGCGCCTCGCGCGCCTTGTCGCCCTGGGCGAAGACGGCGATGCGAACGTCCTTGCCCAGCCCGTTGGGCAGCGCGATCGTTCCGCGCAGCTGCTCGTCGGCGTGGCGGACGTTCAGACCGGTGCGCACGTGCACCTCGACGGACTCGTCGAAGTTCGCGCGCTTGAGGTCCTTGACGAGCTTGATCGCCTCGGCGGGCTGGTACTCGTGATCGCGATCGACTCGCGCGCGCGCCTCGAGGTGCTTGCGACCATGACGGCTCACGACACCACCTCCACACCCATCGAGCGGGCGGTGCCCGCGATGATCTTGCTCGCCGCGTCGATGTCGTTCGCGTTCAGATCGTCCATCTTCTTGGCGGCGATCTCCTTCAGCTGCGCCTCGGTGATCTTGCCCACCTTCTCGCGGTGGGGCTCGCCGGAGCCCTTGTCGATCCCGATCGCCTGGCGGATGAGCACCGCCGCCGGCGGCGTCTTCGTGACGAACGTGAACGAGCGGTCCTCGTAGACGGTGATGACGACGGGGATGATCGTGCCCGCGTCCTGCTGGGTCTGCGCGTTGAACGCCTTACAGAACTCCATGATGTTGATGCCGTGCTGACCGAGCGCCGGGCCGACCGGCGGAGCCGGGCTGGCGCTGCCGCCGACGGCCTGCAGCTTGATGGTGGTGAGGACCTTCTTTGCCATGTTCGTTCTTTCCCGCTAGAGCTTCTTGACCTGGTCGTAGCCGACCTCGACCGGCGTCTCCCGACCGAAGATTGATACCAGCACCTTCAGGCGCGACGCGTCCTCGTTGATCTCGGAGATCTCGCCCGAGAAGTCGGACAGCGGCCCCGACACGACCTTGACCGTCTCGCCGATGCTGAACTGGGCCCGGGTGCGCGGAGCGACGGCGACGTCACCCTTGCGCAGCAGGCGATCGACCTCGCCCTGGGTGAGCGGCACGGGCTCGTTGGACGCGCCCACGAAGCCGGTCACCCCGGGCGTCCCCTTGACGAGACCCCAGGAATCCTCGTTGAGCTCCATGTTGACGAGCACGTAGCCCGGCATCGTCCGCTTCTCGACGGTGACCTTCTGGTTGTCCTTCATCTCCGAGACGGACTCGGTGGGGACGACGACGGTGCGCACGGCGCGCTGCTGGCCGAGCGACACCACGCGGTGCTCGAGGTTCTGCTTGACCTTGTTCTCGTGACCGGAGTAGGTGTTGACGACATACCAACGAAACATGCGATTCCTGACGGGCGTTGAGTGAGTGGACGTTAGGGGCGGTGGGACGAGCGCGGGCGGCGCGAGCTACAGGATGAAGTTCACGACCTTCTGGGCCACCCAGTCGGCCGCGCCGAGATACACACCGGCGACCGCGACGAAGCCGAGCACGACGGCCGTGGCCTGCGCCACCTGACGGCGATCGGGCCACTGCACGCGCTGGAGCTCGGCCCAACTGGCCTGCAGGAAGGCGATCGCGCGGTGCAGCAGCGAGCGCCGCGGGGCGGCCGGGGCGCCGGCACGCTCGCGCGCGGCGGGGCGGCGCTCGGCCTCCTCGTCGCCGAAGGCGGCGGCCGCCGCCGCCTCGCTCTCGCGATCGAGCTCGCTCTCGTCGATGTCGGGCTCGCCGTCATCGCTCAGCTCGCCGGCCAGCTCGGCGCCGTGCGCGAGCTCGATGTCGAACTCGTCGACGTCGCCGACGTGCCGCACCGCCTCCGGAACCGAGCCGATCGGCTCCAGGCCGGCGTCGGACGGCTGCGGGTCGGCCTGCGGGGCGCGCGGGCGGCTCCGTTTACGGTCTCTGGCCACGGCACGCGTCGCGCCTAGCGCGTCTCCCGGTGGCTGGTGTGCCGGCGGCACCAGCGGCAGTACTTGCGCAGCGTGATGCGATCGGGGTTGTTGCGCTTGCTCTTATTCGTCTGGTAGTTGCGATGCTTGCACTCCTCGCAGGCGAGGGTGACCGCAATTCGCACGTCTCCGCGGGCCATCTGGCTCCCCGTGGTGTGATGGTGTGGTTAACGGCGCCGGGCGAAGAAAAACCCCGCCCAGGCGCGAGGTCAGAGGGAGTCTAGCGCGTGTCCGCCACGCGGGAGGCGACGAACGCCCATGGTTGCGGAGGCGTCACCCGGCCGCTCGGCTCGATTCGCGACACCGGGGTGCAGCGACGCGCCAATCGCGCGCCGCGCGGGCCATTGCCGGACACGACCAGCGCCGCCGATCCCGCGCCGCGCGGGCCATCGCAGAGGATGTTTGGTCGATCTCCTTCCAAGAAAGAGAGAAGATCGACCAAACTCCTCGTGGCGGTCGTCCGGGCCGCTCGTTCGCCCGGCCACGCGACCGGCACGCGACCGGCCGCGGGGGGGCGTGCGTCAGCGCCGGGCCTCGGTCGCGTCGCGCAGGCGCACGAACGCCTCGGGGAAGCGCTTGCGCAGGCGCGTGAGGTCCCAGTGCGAGAGCGTGACGAGGCGCATCGGGGTCTTCGCCACCACCGACGCGTTGCGCTTCTGCTTCTCGAGCAGGCCGACCTCGCCGAAGAAGTCGCCGGCCGTGAGCTCGTTGACGACCTCGCCGCCGCGGATCACGTCGGCGGTGCCGTCCTGGATCATGAAGAAGTCGTATGCGTAGTCGCCCTCGTCGACCAGGTGCTTGCCCGGCGAGACCGACACCTCAGAGACGTACGTGCTCACGAGCTCGAGGTCCTCGTCGCTGAGCGTCGCGAACAGCGGAATCGCCTTCAGGCCCTGTGGATCCATCGTCCCTCCCTGGGCAACGCGAGCAGCCCTCGGTTCGAGCAGTCGGATCGCCGCCGCGGCGGCGCGCGGGTCCCTGTCTATCACGTCGCGCCCCATGCGCGCGCACGCGACGGCCCGGCGGGCGGCGGGTACCCTGCAGCGACATGCGCCTCGCGACCTTCCTGCCGCCGGGATCACTCGCCCCTCGCGCCGGGGAGGTCCACGACGACCACGTCGCCGCGTATCCGTTCGGGATGACCGTGCTCGACCAGCTGCGCAGCGGCGACACGATCACCGCGGCCGAGGAGCAATGGCCGCTGTCCGACGTGCGCCTGCTCGCGCCGATCCCGCAGCCGCCGACGATCTTCGGCATCGGCCTGAACTACCGCGCGCACGCCGAGGAGACCGGCGGCGAGCCGCCGCAGGCGCCGATCGTCTTCATGAAGACGCCGTTCTCCTCGGCTCCGCCCGGCGCGCCGGTCACGTGCCCCCCCGTGGTGCGGCGACTGGACTACGAGGGCGAGCTCGCGGCCGTGATCGGCCCGGGCGGCGAGGTCGCCGGGTACGCCGTCGCGGACGACGTCAGCGCGCGCGACCTGCAGCGCCGCGAGCCGCAGTGGACGCGCGCGAAGGGCGCCGACGGGTTCTGCCCGTGGGGGCCGTGGATCACGACCGCCGACGAGGTGGGCGATCCGCACGATCTGCGCCTGCGCACGTGGGTCAACGGCGAGCTGCGCCAGGACGCCTCGACCGCCGATCTCATCTTCGACGTCCCGCAGCTGGTCGCGTTCCTCGGCGAGGTGCACGCGCTGCAACCGGGCGAGCTCATCCTGACCGGCACGCCGAGCGGCGTCGGCATGGCGCTCGACCCGCCTCGCTTCCTGGCCGGCGGGGACGTCGTGCGGATCGAGATCGAGCGCCTCGGGGCGATCGAGCACGCGATCGCGTGAGCGGCCGGCTGACGCTCTACCGGGCCCCGTTCTCGACCAACGTCGAACGCGTCACGCTCGCCCTCGCGCACAAGGGTCTGGCCGCCGAGTTCGCCTGGATCGACTACGCGGATCGCAGCGACGTGCTGCGGGTCAGCGGCCAGCCGCTCGTGCCGGTGCTCGTCGACGGCGAGCAGGTGATCGTCGACTCGACGCACATCCTGCGCCACCTCGAGCGCCGCAACCCCGAGCCGCCGCTGTTTCCGTCCCTGCCCGCGCCGCGCGCCACGATGGATCTGTTCATCGACTGGTTCGAGCGCGTCTGGAAGGAGCCGCCGAATCGCATCGAGGCCGAGCTGGACCGACCGAGCCCCGACGTCGCGCTCGTCGAGGAGCTCGGCGGGCTCATGCAGGAGCGGCTGTCCTTGTTCAACGATCTGCTCGACGGGCGCGACTTCCTGTTCGGGACGAGCCTGTCGGCCGCCGACTGCGTCGCCTTTCCATTCCTGAAGTACGCCCTCGGGCGCGAGCGCGGCGATGACGAGCTGTTTCACCGCGTGCTCGACGAGAATCAGACGCTCACCGCACAGCACGGTCCGCTCGCGCGCTGGCTCGCCCGCGTCGACGCGCTGCCGCGCGCCTGACGCGCGCCGTCAGTGGCTTTCCAGGACGCGGTCGACGAGGCCGTACTCGACGGCCTGCTCCGCGTTGAAGAAGCGGTCGCGCTCCATGTCCTCGTGCACCTCTTCGACGCTCTTGCCGGTGTGGTGCGCATAGATCTCATCGACGCGCCCGCGGACCTTGAGGATCTCGCGGGCGTGGATCTCGATGTCGGTCGACTGCCCCTCGAAGCCGGCCGACGGCTGGTGGATGAGGATGCGGCTGTTGGGCAGGCAGGCGCGCTTGCCCGGCGCGCCACCGGCGAGCAGCAGCGAGCCCATGCTCATCGCGACGCCGACGCACATCGTCTGGATGTCGGGCTTGACGAACTGCATCGTGTCGTAGATCGCCAGGCCGGAGTAGATCGAGCCCCCGGGGGAGTTGATGTAGATCGAGATGTCCTTGTCGGGGTCGGCGGACTCCAGATGCAGCAGCTGGGCCACGACGAGGTTGGCGATCTGATCGTCGATCGGCGTGCCGAGGAAGATGATGCGCTCGTTGAGCAGGCGCGAGTAGATGTCGAACTCGCGCTCGCCGCGCGCCGTCCGCTCGATGACCATCGGAATCAGGGGCATGGCCTGAACCCTAGCGGGCCGCGGCGCCGGGGCCGGTCATGGCTCTTGGGCCCCGCGACTGAAGGGCATCGCGGCGATGGCGATAATGGCGGGAGTGTTCCCGCTCAACGTGCCCAACGTGCTCACGGTCGTTCGCATCATGCTCGTCCCGGTGCTCGTCGTCGCGCTGCTCGGCAACACGCCCGACGGCGACGTGTTCGCCGCGATCGTGTTCGCGGTCGCCTCGCTCACCGACTTCGTGGACGGCTATATCGCCCGCTCGTCGGGCTCGGTCACGACGTTCGGCAAGCTGATGGACCCGGTCGCCGACAAGCTGCTCGTCATCGCCGCGCTCGTGTCGCTCGTCTCGCTCGGGCGACTGCAGGCCTGGGTCGCGATGGTGATCATCGCGCGCGAGTTCGCCGTGACCGTGCTGCGCATCGGCGCGGCGCAGCAGGGCGTCGTGATCGCGGCCAGCTTCCTCGGCAAGCTGAAGACCTGCGTGCAGATCGCCGCGATCCTCGCGCTGATCGCCTTCCCCTCCAACCCCGAGTGGGTGACGCTGCTCGTGTACGCGGCGGTCGTCGTGACGGTGCTCTCGGGTCTGGACTACTTCTTCGGACTGCGCCGGCGCCTGCGCGAGGCGGCCCAGGCCGGCGACGGCGGCGTCGGCTCCCACCACGCCGGGGCGTAGCGGTCGGCTCGCGCCGGCGTGCTACGCGTCGAGCCAGGTGCGGGCGTCGGTCTGGCGGGGGGCGAGCGTCCCGCTGCGGATCTCGCCGCGCAGCTCACCAAGGGTTCCGTGGCGCTCGGCGACGACGTTGTGCTGATGGATCGTCTCGAGGTTCTCCTGACGGGCCGACACGAAGCTCTCGTCCGAGAGCCAGGGCAGCGCCTCGACGACGCCGCCGATCATCTCGCGCACGCAGTCCTCGACGAAGCGCGGGCGCCGGTGGGCCTTCTCGACGACCTCGACCTCGTCGCTGCGCTTCATCAGCTCGTAGATCTCCGAGGACATCGAGCCCTCGACGATCGCCAGCAGCGCCGACGCGTCGATCCGCTCCCGGTTGGACTCGGGCAGGCCGATGCGCAGCGTGCCGAGGCCGCGCTGGTTGTGCGTGGCCACCGGGACGTGCTCGAAGATGCGCTCGATCTCATCCTCGCTGAAGTCGTCCGCCGCCAGGCGCTCGCGGGCGCGGGCCGCGACGAGCTCCTGGGCGCACGGGCAGGCGGTCATCCCGGTCGCGGCCACGCCGACGAGGCGACGCGTGCCGCGCTCGGAGGCGACCGCCGTTCCGAGCAGCGTGTACATCTCCTGCGTCGTGATGCCGGATACGGGCGCCGGCTTGTGCTCGGGGTAGCGGGCGGCGATGGTGACCTCGGCCCGCGCCGCGTCCTGGCGCTCGCGCACGAGCTCGGCGATGTGCGTGGCCAGCGTCTCGGCGCCGAAGGCCGACTCACCGAGCACGACGGCACCGATGGCCTCGTTGATGACCTCGTCGAAGCGCGACATGTGCGCGCCCTTCTGCTCCGGCCCGAGGTCGACGAAGCACTCCAGCTGCGCAGAGAACAGTTCATCCCCGATGCGGATCACCTTCTCGACCCCGGTCACGCCCACTCGTGAGAGGCCGAGGGGCACCGAGGGCGTCCCAGCCTGCACGTCGACGCCCGAGATGGTCGAAGTGTTCGCGCGCGTGGCGGCCATCGCCGATCAAGCGTAGCGAGCGTGACTCACCGGCTGCGGAAGCGCCCGTTCGCGACGACGCGCGAGAGCGGAAGGCGATCCGGTGCGTTGCATTTGTGACTAGAACATCACATTGCTTACGATTCTGGTATCACTCCCGCGTCGGCTGGAAGCCCACGTCAAGACGACGACTCACAAGGGCTCAGCCTCATCGCCGTCATACGGCGCGCTCGTCGCACGAGAACTGAATAACCAGGGATATCGGGCCACTGACGATCGGCTTCGTGCCGACGGCCAGCGGTGAGGGATGGAGCTTGGGGGTCGGAGAGTTGCGCGACAAGGGTGGGTCATTGATGACGGAGGACCCGTCGATCCTGGAGGTCGACGAGGTCCAGACGCTGGTCACGGAAGCGCAGGAACGGGGATTCGTGAGCGTCGAGACGATTGCCGCCACCGTGGAGGAGACCGAGGCGACGCGCGAGCAGATCCAGGAGCTGTACGCCTACCTGGAGGAGCACGCGATCGAGCTCGTCGGCTCAGAGGAGGGCAGCAGCGACATCGACTCGTCGCCGCCGGCCGGCGCGGCCGAGGATGGTCGCGCCGCGACACCGGGCGAGGGCCCGGAGGAGAGCGAGCAGAGCGTGCGCAGAAAGCTCGACGCGCTCAGGAAGGCCGAGCTCGACCTGACCGTCGAGCCGAGCCTCGACTCGCTGCGGCTGTACCTGCGCTCGATCGGCCGCGTGCCGCTGCTGAGCGCCGAGGAGGAGGTCACGCTCGCCCGCCGCATCGAGCGGGGCGACATGATGGCCAAGCAGCACATGGTGGAGGCCAACCTGCGGCTCGTCGTGTCGATCGCCAAGGGCTACCTCGGGCGCGGGCTGACGTTCCTCGACCTCATCCAGGAAGGGTCGCTCGGTCTCATCCGGGCCGTCGAGAAGTTCGACTACCGCCGCGGCTACAAGTTCTCCACGTACGCGACGTGGTGGATCCGCCAGGCCGTCACCCGCGCGATCGCCGACAAGGGCCGGACGATCCGCATCCCGGTGCACATGGTCGAGAAGCTCAACAAGGTCATCCACGTCGAGCGCCAGCTCATCCAGCAGCTCGGGCGCGAACCGACGCCGGACGAGATCGCCACCGAGCTCGAGTGCACGACGCGCGAGGTGCGCGACATCCTGCGCATGGCCCAGCAGCCGGTGTCGCTCGAGAAGCCGGTCGGCGAGGAGGAGGATTCGTCGCTCGCGGACTTCGTCGAGGACGCCTCGGCCGAGTCGCCCTTCGAGATCGCCTCGGAGTCGCTGCGCAAGGAGAACGTCAACCGCGTGCTCGCCGCCCTGCCGGCGCGTGAACGCGAGGTGATCGAGATGCGCTTCGGCCTGACCGGCGCGCGTCCGCGGACCCTCGAGGAGGTCGGCCGCGCGTTCAACATCACGCGCGAGCGCGTGCGCCAGATCGAGAACCGCACGCTGAAGAAGCTGCAGGGGTTGCCCGAGGCGCAGCGCCTGCGCGAGGCCTCCTAGCCGCGCGGCGACGACGGACGCGGAGGGCCGTCATGGCCCTCCGCGCGCAGGCGAGCGGCTAGAATCCCCGGCGCCCGCCACTGGCGCGCCCATTGACACCTGGTGGGGTGTCCGAGTGGTTAAAGGAGACGGGCTGTAAACCCGTTGGCTCTGCCTACGCAGGTTCGAATCCTGCCCCCACCATCCTCTTGCACACCGGATCACGGATCTTCAAGCGCACCGCCTCGATGGTGACGCTCCGTGCCCCGACGCAACGCGACTGCGACGAGTTCATCGCGCGCACGCGCGCGAGCGCCGAACTGCACCATCCCTGGGTGACTCCGCCGGCCACGCGCGCCCAGTACGACTCCTACCTGCGCCGCGTGCAGGCGCCGGACTTCTGCGGGTACCTCGTCTGCCACCGCGAGGACGGCTCGATCGTCGGCTACTTCACGCTCGGCCACATCGTGCGCGATGCGCTGCAGAGCGCCTATCTCGGCTACGCGGCGTTCGCGCCCTTCGACGGCCGCGGGCACATGACCGAGGCGCTGCGCCTCGTGGTCGCCGACGCGTTCGATCGCCTGCGGCTGCATCGCGTGGAGGCCAACATCCAGCCGGGCAACGCGCGCTCGCTCGCGCTCGCCGAGCGCTGTGGGTTCCGGCGCGAGGGCTTCTCCCCCGCTTACCTGAAGATCGGCGGCGTCTGGCGCGACCACGAGCGCTGGGCGATCCGCGCCGATCAGCCGCCCTACCCGCCCGAGCGCTGAGCCGCCCTCGCCCCGTCGTCACTCGGCCTCGGCGCAGAGGCGAGCGGCCCGCGGCAGGCCGTGGGCGCGGCACAGCTGCGCGAGCGTCCGCCGGGCGGCGGACGGATCGTGCGGCAGCGCGTCGAGCGCCGCCAGCGCGGTCCGCATGTCCGTGAGCGTGACACCGCGACGCTCGAGCGCGAACCGCGCCAGCCAGCGCGTCGCCGCGCGGTCATAGCGCGCATCGCGCTGAACGCTCATGAGCAGGCAGACGTGGAGCGCGTCGACGAGATCGACCTGAGGCAGCTCGGCGGCGGCGTCACGAATCTGGTCAAGGTGACCGAGGCGCAGCGCGCGCTGAAACCGGGCATAGGGCGATCCCTTCACCGACACGAACGTATGTTCGCATACGCATGGGTGGGCCGCCGACTGGATTCGATCGCCCGGCGGTGGGAACATCGATGGACACATCGCCGAAAGGAGTTCGCCATGGAGTCCTCCGCCCCGAGTCGCGTCCTGATCGTCGCCCACAAGACGGCGGCGACCGACGCCCTCCTGGACGCCGTACGCGAGCGAGCGCAGCACGGCCCCTGCGTGTTCACGCTGCTCGTGCCCAAGACGACACACGGCATGCACAAGGTGGTCGATGCCGACGACGTCGCCGAGGGCGAGGCCCAGCAGGTCGTCGATGCGGCACTGCCGCTCCTCCAGGAGGCCGCGGGCTCGCCGGTCGACGCCATCATCGGCGACCCGGATCCGATGGCCGCCGTGCAGGACGCCATCAACCTGCGCGGCTACGACGAGGTGATCGTGTCGACGCTCAGCGCACGGATCTCGCGTTGGCTGCGGCTCGACCTGCCGAGCAAGGTGGCCGGTCTCGGTCTGCCCGTCACGACGGTCACCGCGAGCGAGGAGGCCAAGCTGCACGCGTGACGGGCCCTTGGTGGCGGGACGCCACGCCGGCGCGCCGCCGCCGCCACTGCGGCTCGCGCGTCGACAGGCGGCCAGCCGTGCCACCGCGCGCCCGGCGCCGCGGTAGAGTGCCGTGACCCGCCCAGTTAGCTCAGTTGGTAGAGCACTTCCATGGTAAGGAAGGGGTCGACGGTTCGAGTCCGTCACTGGGCTCTCTACAAAAGCCCCGCTCAGGCGGGGTTTTTGTTTGCCCGTCGTGCTGAGGCGGCCGTGCGGCTCGGTCGCCGAGGGAACGCTGAGGGAACATTTGCGCCCGTTTCACGCGCCTTTTTGCGTGCCGTGTCGATGATCGTCTCGGCGCGCCGGCGGCGGCGCGGGTCGTAGTCCGCGAAGGCCCGCGCGTAGTCCTTCAGGCACGTCTGAGCGCTGTGGCCGAGCTGCTGGGCGACCTCGACGACCGTCTGGCCCTCAGCGATCAGAAGGGAGGCGAAGCTGCCACGCAGATCGCGCGGGCGCGTGTCCTCGGGCAGCTTGGCCGCCCGGGCCGCAGGCCGATACGTCCGCCGCGCCCAGTTGGTCCAGTCGTCGCCGGTCCACGCGTCGCCGTCAGGTCTTGGGAACACGAGGGAACGGGCGCCGGTGTTTGCTGAGGCTTCGCGCCACGCCGACAGATCCTGGGCGAGCGGCGCGAGCAGCCTCACTGAGCGCTCGCGGCCCCCACGCTTGCGACTAGCGGGGATGAGCAGGCTGCGCTCGCGCACCTGGCCCCAGGTGAGCGTGACTGCCTCGCTCTCGGGGCGCAGGCCGGCGTAGGCAAGCACGGAGACAAGGGTGGCGTCGTAGGGGTCGAGCTGGGCGCGGATGCGCTCGACCGTCTCGGGCGACACCGGCTCGGGCTCGCGCGTGCGGCGCTGCGGTGGCTTGCGCACCGAGCGCACCGCGTTGCGGTCGACCAGGCCGTTGATCTCCGCGCGACCGAGGATCGCCTGTAGGACGGTGGCGGCCTTGAGCACCGAAGGATCCCCCACGCCGCGCTTGCGCAGATCGGCGATCCACTCCTCGACGCGAGCCGGCGTGATCTGACGAAGCGTCAGGTGTCCGAAGGCCGGCAGGATCCGCAGATCGAGCGCGGTCCCGTAGATCACGAGCGTGCGTGCGGCGAGGTTCGGCTCGGCGTGCGTCGCCCACCACTCGGCCGCGTAGTCGGCGAGCGTGACGTCGGAGGTGAGCATCTCCTCCGCCCCGCGCATCTGGCGCAGGCGACGGACGTGAGCGTCCCACGCCTCGGCGTCGCGCCGGCGCGCGAACGAGCGGGAGCGGTTACGCGTGCCCTCACGCCAGCGAACCTTGTACATCGTTCCGGTCGGTGTCTGCGTGCGATGAATGGACACGAGCTCGAGCCCGGAAGCTACCGGCCGGCGGCGATGGGCGCAGCGGCCTGGCGGGCGCCGTGGCGCGTTGGGGCGCGATCTCCGAGCGCACCAGCCAATCCGCGAGCGCTTCGGTGGGGATACGGATCTTGCCCGCCGGCTTGTAGGCGCGCAGCTCGCCGCGGCCGATCGCCCGCCTGAGCGCCCAGGGCGATAGCCGCACGCGGGCGGCGGCCTCGGCGAGCGTGAGAAGCCCACTGCGCGTGTCGGCGCCGTTGTCGTTCACCGCGCGCCCTGACCGATGATCGTCGCCTCGATCACGGCGACGACGCTGTTGGCGCGGTACCAGGCGTGATCGATGAGTCTGCTCATGGAGACGTCCGTTGCTGGAGTCGCCGGTCGTCCCTTGGAACCGGCCTCTACACATAGGGTCGCCAGCGACTACTAAATGGGCGGTGCTCGGCAGAAGTTCTGTCCGAAGCCGGAGGGGTTGAGCACGGCTGGATTCAGGCGAGCGTCACCAAGGGGCGACGGCCACCGCGGCCGGCGGGTGGCGGCGATCACCTCTGCCGTCACCTCCGCCGTCGCCTCCGCGAACGCCTCCGCAAACGCCTCCACGACGTGGAGGCGTTTGGCCCCGGTTGCCCCTGCAAATCAACGCCTTTTCCCCCCTTGCCCTGCTGACCACCCCCCCACTACGTGTTCGGGTGGTCAAGCAGGGGTCGGGGAAGGCTGAGACACGCAGGGGCAACCGGGGCCAGCAAAGACGAGCACATGGACCAACAGCACTCGCAAACAACAACACAGCGAACAGGGAGAGCGAGAGGCAGCAGAGCGACACCAGCACCAGCAGCCACGCCGGCCGCCGACAGGATCGGCCTGGTAGGCAAACACCGGCCCTCCAGAACAGTGCGACGCCTGTAGTGGGGGTGCCCAGGGGTGGGTGGCGATGAGCTTCGTGTCGGTCAGGCCGGGGCGGGTGACCTCCGGGGCGCTTGAGGGGTTGGCGCGCGCGGGCTGCTCACCGATCGAGCCGTTGGCGCTGGTGAGCTGTTGTGGGCAGCGCACCACGCGCGATCACGTCAGGCGCCTGGAGCGCGGCGGCCTGGCGCGCCGCGTCGCGATGACCAGGGGCCCCTGGTCGCTGATCGTGGTGACCGAGCGCGGCGTACGGATTGCCGGCGAGGGCCGCCTCGGCGCGCCGCGTTCGGTCGCGCCGAGCGCCTGGCCGCACGCCCGTCGCCAGCGCCTGGGCCGCGGCGTCCTTCCGGGCGCGACCTGTCGTGGGTGAGTGTCCGCGAAGTGGCACTGGACCCGGGCTGGCGCGTGGCGGTGACCCCCCCCCCCCCCCCCCCCCCCCCCCCCCCCCCCCCCCCCCGGGACGCCAGCGGCGACACGCGCCGCGTGCTTTACGGCCCCGACGTGGCAACACAGGTCAAGGGCGGCCGAGTCGCCTCAATCCGCAACGCCTACCTACCCGAGGCTGTCGTGCTCGGCGCGTGGCTGGTAGCGATCGCGATGCGCTCGTGGACGGTCGCGCTGGCGATTGCGCCACTGATGACGTTCGCGCTGGGCGCGAGCCTGGCCGGGCGCCGCCGGTGCGTGTCAGACGTCGACGCCGGCGAGGAGCTACGCCGCCACGAACAGGACCGCGGCTGGATGCGCGCGATGCGTACGCACCGATATGGAGCGAGTGAAGCGGCGGATTCCGCGGGTCACGCAGGCAACTGACAGCGCCTGGGCAAGGCAGCGGGCCTTGTCCGCCGACACGCGCAGCGGCGCTTCGCGCCGCTATACCCGAGCTCCCGGGCCCTCCGGTGAGCTCACGCCTCCTTTCCGTTGATTTCATGCGCCGGCGGCTCAGTCATCCCCGATCACGGAAGGAGGCGTGCGGCGGCGGCGACAGCCGGTCCAATGCCCGGAAGCCGCAGCGGAACGGCTCGGGCGTGTCAGCCTGTGCCAAACTGGCACTGCCCACGCGGCCCCGCCCAGATCCCTGCGGAGGGTGTGGCGTAGCCGGCTAGGGGGCGCGATGGCTTTGGCACCGACGGACGTCCTGGGACCGCGCAAGGCGACGCGGTCACGCCACGTTGCTTGGGCGTGGGGGGATCCAAGGCCGTCCGCCGCAATCGGCGCGTGTCACCGTCTAACGCTCGCAGAGGCGCCGGCTATTCTTGCCGAGCCATATCGCGCCGATGAGAGACTTCTTCGTTGTTCTAGGCGTTGCGGCTGTGGTCGCGGTTTACCTCTGGTTGGGGAGCTTGCTGGGCCAGCAGCTGTCAGGCCGAGCTGGATATGCGACGGAGTCCGATCGCGATGACTGGCGTAGGTTCGGGTGGAACTGGGGGATTGTCGGTGTGCTCGGCTACTGGGCGGCGCGACGTTTAGCACCGCGCCGGAATGCCGACCCTTACTTCGTCCCGCCGGGCGTAGACTGGGCGTTTCGTCCAGCGACTATCGGACTCGTCATTCTTATGTGCTGCGCCACCCAGGCCATCCGGCCGTTCAACCTCCTCGTGCTCTTTGCGATCGATTTGGTGCTGACATTCGTCGTCGGTGTGGACAACGACCTTCTTGGTCGCGGGCAGGCTACAGCGCTCTTGACCTTCTTGTTCGGACTACTCGGTTACCTGCTTCATGCGTATCTGCGGCTTCGCGTGAGGCGGGCCGTAAGCGGTGGCGGCGTATCAGAAGGCTACGTGTATGGGTCACGCAACGTCGACGGGCGCTCGGTTCATGCTGTTGGCCGCGAGGGTTCGCTCGGCGCGGACTAACGGCGTGGGCATCACGGGGTTTCTACGCCGGGCGCTATGGGTGTGGCGGGAATTTGGGTGTCGACAGACCGCCCTCTTGCTCGCGACCGGGCTGTTCCTGGGCGGGTCGGCGACGGCCAAGGCGGCCGACACGATCCAGCAGCCGCAACCGGGAGCGACGGCGCAACAAGGGCAGTCTCTCGAGTTCTCATGGCTCTGGGATCCCGCGGCCTACGACTGGGGAATGGAGATCATCTTCACGACGTCATCCGATCCAAGCTCGCCGCTCTGGACCTTCCTGCCCGGCCAGGCGTCACTTCCGGGGCAGCGCGTCGTGGAGGCCGACAATGGCAACCCCTTCACGGCTCCGGCGGCGAACGTGTTCATCGGTCCGAGCTTCTCGCCCGGCCAGTGGTACTGGCGTCCGTGCGACTTCAACATCAACGACCAAAGCAACGTCTGCATCTTGGATTCGAACGTGCAAGAGCTCACGGTCACTGCAGCTGCACCGCCGCCCGCTCCGCAGCCGGTGGAGCCGAGCGATGGGGCGGTGGTGGCGGTAGGCGCCAACGTCACACTGGGCGCCACCTATGCGGCGCCGTCGACGCTTATGTCGTTCGAGTTCTCGTCGTCCCCAACGACTGCAGCGGACGGCACGCTCAGTGGTCCCTTGATCGACGCGGGGCTTGGCGAGCGGGCCAGCAGCGACGCGCCGTACACCTTCACTTCCACGAAAGCAACGGCGAGCGCGGGCACCCTCTACTGGGTTGGCTACACCGACGCGTGCAACGCCATCGGGACGTGCGCCAACGTCGCGACACCAGTCCAGACGCTCGTAGTCGCGGCTCCCAAGCCAACCAACGCCCCGACGGCGTCGCCGACTCCGTCGGCCCCAGCCGAGACGCCCACTGAACGCGCGGTTCAGAGATGGACGGACAAGCAGGTACGCCGGCTCTATCGCCACCTGGGTGGCTACGACGACTCGTGCAGCACAAACGGACCAAGCGTCATCGAGTGCCAGCCCAGCTGGTATGCCTCCAACATCAGCGCCTTCGTCTTCTACAGCCTGGATGTAATTGTGCATTACCGCGACGCGACCGGTGCTTTGGTCATCAAAGCGGCACGGGCATCCGTAACGCGCTCCTATGACTGCGACGCGGGCGGAACCCACTGCCGCCTTCAGCATCTGCGGACCGTCCGGTTGAAGTAGACCTACGCGCGCCTCAAACTGGTACGAGTCGTGCCGCCGAGAGTTCGCGCCCCGGACCACTGCGGACTCGGGGCCGCCGGCTGAGCAGGCTCGCGTACACCACGACGAAGTGCGCTAACCGGAAGCCTCGGAGAACACGCGTCGGGCCGGCGAGCGCACTCGGCGTAGTCAGCCGCAACTGTACGAGCCGGAGCTGTAGATACATCCCCCGCTGGGCGGGGGCGTTGGCCGAAAGAATGTGTGCACACGGTTTCGCCCCTCGGCGACGGCGTAGACCGTCCCCGGCGTGTCATCTTGAGTCGGGGGTGGGTCCGCGTCGGTGCACATCCACTCGTGGTAGCGAACCGGGAAGCGGGAATATCGCCGCTCTCCGGGCAGCGGCGTGCACGGCCCGTTGGGTGAGTATCCTGCGTTGAGGACCGCGAGTTCTGCTTGGGGCTCCGTCATGTATTGGTCGGCCGTCGACGCAGCCTGTGCGGCGCGGTTGCGCTGATGAACTTGCCCGAAGCCGAGCCGCTCCGCTGCGCGGGCAGGACGTAGTTCAACCGTGCCAACCGTAGGAACCGGTGAGCGATTCGCGCCACTGGCCAAGCCAGTTGGTATGAGCAGGGCGCCGAGAAGCATCACCACGAGTGTCGCGTGGCGGGTGCGCTGTGGCTCCGGCTGAGTTGCTGGAGCCCTCATGCGCGCTCGGTCTTGCTGCGCTCGTGACGTGGCGAAACGCGAATAGTCGTCTGCAACCGATGACCTCGAGTGTGTCTCGCTCGGCACGGATGTCCAGGCTGGCACAAGATACAGGGGGACCGCACCTCCATGCTAGCCGGTGGCTGTGGCATGGCGCAGCGGTGTGCTCGAGTGACGCCATTGGCGCGATCCGAGTTGCGGCCTTGAGCGGCGCTTGTAGGGACACTCACACGCGGGGCGCCGGGTGCGGTAACTGGAGTGCTCGCACCTCTAGCGAACGCGACCCCACCGCGCTCGGAGCTTCGTCCCGCCCGCAATCGCCGGCCGCAACCCGGAAGTCCGTCGCGCGCCTGCTTCCGCCCTCAGTGGAGGCGCGGCGTCCTGCGCGGTGGGCGCTCGGTTTCACGCTCTCGTCCGTCTGTGCCTGAACGAGCGGACGTCGCCAGGAGCGGCGCGGACCCGAGCGCGGAGCCGGCGTGCTCTCAGTGTGGCGAGGACGGCCAGACCCAACCCCGCGACGACCCAGCCAACCCACGCCTCGAACGCGGCAGCAGGTAGCCACGCCCGGTGGGGACGCCACGGCTTATCGGGCGCGGTTCGGGGTCTCAGCGGCATGGTGTAGAGGTTGAGGATCCGGAGGCTTGCTGAAGCGATGACCGCAACTAGTCACGGCTCTCATCGGCGCACCGAAGCGGGTCCTTACACCAAAGGACCCATTCGCATCGGAAGACGACCACTACAGGGTCTGCGGTGGCTCGTTTTAGGTCGTCGCACTGGGGCTGCATCACGATCGCTTCTGCTTTCGGCGACACGGGCTGCGTCGGCGCACGCCCGCTTTGCGACGTAAGGAGCAACGCTAGCCGCTCGCGGGGCTGCTCTCCGCCTGGTCCGAGCGGCAGGCGGCCGACCGAGGCTCGGGCGCTCGGTTCTCGGCGGGTCCAGGAGTCGACGGAGCGTCCGGGCAGACGGCTGGAGGTCGTCCGGCGCGAGCGACCACGGGCCCCTTGCTGCCGCCGGGAGTGGGGCTGTTCGCTAGAGGCACTCGCCGGGTTCAGTCGGACGCGGTCGCTGCAGAGGGCTTCGACGTGCGTAACAACTCGCCAGTCGATGGCCGCGCGCCTGTGCCAAACGCGCACTCGCCGATGCGTTGCTGGATGGACGGTGTCGGTTGAGGCGTGATGAGAAAGAGGACGATCACGTTGCTGTGTTTGAGTACGGGCATCTTGTCGCAGCGAACCGAAGACTCCGTTGGCGGCGGCGTCGGTGGAGTAAAGCGCAATCAGTGCTCCGGGTTGCGCGGGAGCGCCTTGCAGCAGATCGGCGACCGATAGCAGCGTGACCGGACGCGGACGCAGACTGTCGATGAGCGTGGTGCCGCGCGGTACGTGCGTGACGGGGAGTTTCACCGACTGCAGACACGCCTCAACCAGCGATGCGGTGCGCTCGGGCACGCTTGGCGCCGTTCCCGAACAGCCAACTCCAGCGAGCATCGTGAGTCCGCAGCAGCCAACAGCAAGTATCCGTCTCACTCCCGCAGCCTAGAGCCAGGCCCAGCAAGGGAGGGCTTGCCGCTCGCTCGTGCCGGCTTGTCCTGCCGGCTCCTCGAACGCGCAGCTGATGGTGGAGCGTTGGGGGCAGCTCCATTAGCGACTGGACACCCCTATGAGGCGCTCTGTTGCGCTCTGCGTGGACACTCGTCGTGTTTTTCGGCGCCGGTCTGGACGCGCGTTGTAGGGACGCACCTCAGTGTCTGGACGTATGTCCGAGGGGTGAAGCCGCAGTGGCAGGTCTGGCTCTAGAAAGCCGCCCTCAGGGTCGATCCCCTAGAGCATGTCCTTGTCTGTATTCCTTCACGCCGTCCCGATCTGGTTCCGTGGCGCACTCTTCATGGCTGCAGCCCTCGTGGTCCTGGCAAAGGGGCTTGATGCCTACACCCAGATCGTGACGTGGCTGCCGCGCCACCGGAGCCAGCTGCGGTGCGCGCGGGCCGAGGAGCAGGAGTCCAGACGGTTGGAGCTGGCGGCATCACTGGAGCGGCGATGCGGAGTCGACCGGCGTCGCGCGGTGAGCGTCGCAGTCCGGCGCGATCGACGCAGCGGTCGCGACAGGCGCCGCGACCGGCAACCAATCCACGCCTAGAGGCTGGCCCACCGAGCGTGTGCGGTCTCGGTGCCGTTTCGTGGGCGGGAGAACGGCTTCGTGCCCGGTCGCGCGCTTCCGCTTTCGTCGAAGCAGACGCGCTGCTGGCGCTCGCCACGAACGCTCCCTTTGCGACGGTTCCGATCGTCGCGGCGCGATCGCAGTGTCGCGAGGCGCTCGCCAGCTCCGCCGGGGCCGGTGGACAAGAGGACTCGTCCGCCCGCAACGGCCGAACGCAACCTGCTGGGCGAACAGGCCCGACGGCGCTCGCGGCCGAGTTGCGCTATCCGTTGATTCCAAATACGCCGGCGCTCGGATATCCTCGATCACCGAAGCAGGCGTGCGGGTGGCGGCGATAGCCGCAGCCATGCACGACGACCGCAACGGAGCGGCTCGGACGTGTGGACCCCAAGGGAAGATGCGTGGCGATCGAGGCGTCCTTGGACGCTCAATGGGGCAGGCCGGTGGTCCCGCCCGAGATGCCCATGTCGACGACCATCGGACTGGAGCTGTTCCGGCAGCGACCATCCGCGAGCCAACTGCCGCCTATGGCTCGTGGCGGCGACCCAGTCCCGTCGACTCATAGGGGTGATCACCGCGATCAGCGCTCGTCAGCGGTCAACGAGGGGCCCATGTGAGCTATGTCAGGGGGTGATCGAGCCGCCGAGGGAGTACCAGTTAGACCACGACCCGTTAGGCGTCGTCTGGTAGCTGGACTGCACCTGCCCGTTCGATCCCACCCCGAACAGCTGCACGCGACCGTCCTGATTGGGAGCCGCCGCAATCGAGCCAGTAATCGAGCCGCCGAGGGAGTACCAGTCAGACCACGACCCGTTAGGCGTCGTCTGGTAGTGGATGCACCTGCCCGTTCGATCCCACCCCGAACAGCTGCACGCGACCGTCCTGATTGGGAGCCGCCGCAATCGAGCCAGTAATCGAGCCGCCGAGGGAGTACCAGTTAGACCACGACCCGTTAGGCGTCGTCTGGTAGCTGGACTGCACCTGCCCGTTGAATCCCACCCCGAACAGCTGCACGCGACGTGGCCTAAATTGGGAGCCGCCGCAATCGAGCCAGTAATGGGCCCGCCGCAGAATGTTTTAGATTGACCCACGACCGTACGGCGTCGTCTGATGTCATGGAATGCGCCTGCCGGTTCGATCCCACCCCGAACAGCTGCACGAGACAGACATGAATTGGGAGCCACCGCAATCGAGCCAGTAATCGAGCCGCCGAGGGAGTACCAGTTAGACCACGACCCGTTAGGCGTCGTCTGGTAGCTGGACTGCACCTGCCCGTTCGATCCCACCCCGAACAGCTGCACGCGACCGTCCTGATTGGGAGCCGCCGCAATCGAGCCAGTAATCGAGCCGCCGAGGGAGTACCAGTTAGACCACGACCCGTTAGGCGTCGTCTGGTAGCTGGACTGCACCTGCCCGTTCGATCCCACCCCGAACAGCTGCACGCGACCGTCCTGATTGGGAGCCGCCGCAATCGAGCCGGCCGGCTGTGTGCCTGACCCGCTGCCGCTTGGCGATCCTGTGCCTGGTCCGGTGCCGCCTCCCGGTGCGGTGCCGCCTCCCGGTCCCGGGCCGCCGCCGCTGCCTGAGCCGGAACCGGCAGGTTTGGTGGTTCCCGGCGGCGTTGTGGTCGAGCTGGGCCCACTTGGTATGACGTAGTACTCGCCGGTGCTGCCAACACAGGACCCGCTGAATGCCGCCGTGATGACCGACAGAACGATCCCCACTGGCCCGCCCGTGCTGGCCGTAATCCCAGCCTCAGCGAGTTGAGCATTGCAGCCCTTCGGCAAGTGGGATTCGAGCCACGAGATGAATTTCCCGTCGACCCAGCTGCCGAACTTCTTGGCCACGCACGTTAGGAGCTCGTCCTTGTTGAAAGTCAGGCAGATCGCGCCGGTCACCTTGTTCTTGACCTTGTTCACGATGCTCGTAAACCACGATAGGTGGCGTACCCACACGGTCCCCTGCCCAGGCTGAGTGCCTTCGGTGAGCCAGACGTTGCCAATCCGATGCAGGATCGTGTCCGAGTGCCCATGCAGGGGGAGGGTGACGGCGACGGTGCCATGCCAGGTTGGCCCGATATGCACGTCGAACACGTGCTTTCCCAGGTTGGTAATGGTCACGTAGCCCGAACGAGACATGACGCCCGGAGGCACGAAAATGCCCTCGCCCGACTTCGCACGGACGTACGCCCCGGTGTCTTTCACCACGTAGGCACGGGCGATCACGCGCGGAGTAGCGCGGGCACCTGCAGCCGCGCGGGCACCTGCAGCCGCCGGGCACGCCAGCAGCAGGGACACCCCCACAAGTAGCAGCGAGGCGAACCATGGGCCCCTTGCCTTCGAAAAACTGTGCGTGCCTTCGATCACGTTCCCCCGCCTGCGGTTTCGAGCGGCTTGCGGAGGCTACTGGATCAGGCCATGCCGCGGCGCTGCGCCAGTGACATGCAGTCGCCCCTCCCAAATGACTACGCGGTGTAGACAAGCACTAGAGATGCGGACCTTGGGACGGGTCCAGCTAGGTAGCCGCCTACACCGCAGGCCTCGGCTCACCACCCCTCATCGGCAGCGGCGATGCACGCCGTAACTTGGGGCGACGATGCGACGTGGCCCCGTGAGTTCCGCTCAGTACCGACGCCGGGCAGCCGCGACACAAACCGAACGCGTGACGGCCCGTCTGACCTTGTCGCATTTCTTGATCGCGGCGGCCAACTCTTGAGCGGCGTAGTGCTTCTTGGCCGTGGTTATACACGTCGTCCGCCTTTTCCTGCGCTTAAGCTTGTCGCAAGCGCTTAGCGCTTTGGACAGCTGGTGGGCCGGCGTGGGCACCGTGGTCGTCGACCCAAGAGCCCCGCTAGCGCTCGTCGGGAGGATGTGCGGCGCGGGTGAGGTTTGCAGGCTCGATCCCCTAGGTGTCGATCCTGAGCTAGACAGCCCGCTTGTCGATCCGGACGAGCCGTTGCCACTTGACGGAGTGGCTGGGGTTGAATTACCGGTGACCGTAGTGGTGGTGCTCGTCGTTGGGGTCGGGCCGGTAGTGCCCGAGGGCATGACGACACCCACACCGCCAGGAAGCGAGACGGCAGTGGCGTTCGGGCCCGTCTCAGCAACCCACTGCGCGCCCAAACTACCCTCCTTCGCGTACACGGTCCCACCGACGAGGACAGCAATCTGCGGGCCGTTGGTGGGGTCAGACGCCACGCTGACGGCCGTCACGTTCGGGCCGGTCTCAGCAACCCACTGCGCGCCCAAACTACCCTCCTTCGCATACACAGTCCCACCAGAGTCCACGGCAAGAAGCGGGCCGTTGGTGGGGTCAGACGCCACGCTGACGGCCGTCACGTTCGGGCCGGTCTCAGCAACCCACTGCGCGCCCAAACTACCCTCCTTCGCATACACAGTCCCACCAGAGTCCACGGCAAGAAGCGGGCCGTTGGTGGGGTCAGACGCCACGCTGACGGCCGTCACGTTCGGGCCGGTCTCAGCAACCCACTGCGCGCCCAAACTACCCTCCTTCACATACACAGTCCCACCAGAGTCCACGGCAAGAAGCGGGCCGTTGGTGGGGTCAGACGCCACGCTGACGGCCGTCACGTTCGGGCCGGTCTCGCCAACCCACTGCGCGCCCAAACTACCCTCCTTCGCATACACAGTCCCACCAGAGTCCACGGCAAGAAGCGGGCCGTTGGTGGGGTCAGACGCCACGCTGACGGCCGTCACGTTCGGGCCGGTCTCGCCAACCCACTGCGCGCCCAAACTACCCTCCTTCGCATACACAGTCCCACCTGCGATAACAGCAAGAAGCGACTGCCAGGAAGCGGGCGGAGGAGAAGAACTCCCGCCTCCCGGCGAGACGTATCCGTCGAGCTGCGCGCCGGCGCCGTCTGGCAACGTGCTGGACTCGCCCGTCGCCAGGACGACGCCATAGTTTGTCGCTGGCCAGTCCACGGCCCAGTTGCCGTTGATCACCGTCGGACTGGCGGCGCTGCCGGCGACGTAGATGCCGACGTGGCCGTTCCCCGGAGCCTCCGTGAGGGTGCCGTACACGGCTACATCGCCAGGCTGTGGGCTGTAGCCATCGCCAAGCGGGTGCCAGTGGCCCGTCGCCAGGCCCCAGAAATAGAAGCTGGCCGACCAAGCGTTTATGTCGGAGCTCCCCGATCCGTACGTGAAGCTCGCCCCGGCCTGGTGCCACACCCATGCTGCGAAGTCAGCACACCAGGCGTTGTTTCGGAGTCCGCTGGGACAGCCGCTCGCGGTTCCATCACCCCAGGAGGCCGTATAGGGGTTGCACCCACCGTCCGCCGTGGTCGGCGGATTATTGGCGACCCCCTCCTGCGACTCGGCGATGCTCACGATCGACGATCCCACGTCCGCGGAAGCTGCTCCAGTGGCGCCGCAGAGCAGGATCAGGAGCGCTAGCGAAACGACTGCAGCCATGCGTGCCGGGGCCGCAGCGAGCGACATGGCTCTGCTCGTCTTGGGCACCGCGGTCGCCGCTCCTCGCTCTTCCCCTACTGGCCTCGACAGTCCATGTCCACGGGCGCCCACATGCCGGAATCTACAGACGCCCGGTCCGTTGCGTCAATTGGCCGAAGTGGTGAGATGCCTGAGGTGCGATAACGGGAGCCATCGTGCCTCGAGCGAATGTGCCCCCCGGCGCTCGGGAGCTTCGTCCCGCCCGTGATCGCCGGACAGTGCGCGGAAGCTGAGCCCGTCGCGCGCCTGCTTCCGCCGTCCGCGCCTGCTTCCGCCGTCAGTAGAGACGCGGCGTCGTGCGCCACGGACGCTCGCTTCGCGACGGATGCATGGGAGGCGATCTCGAGGCCGAGCGCTGCTACCTCGCTTCCGGCGAGTTCAGCGCGATGGAGGCTTCAAGCACGAGCAAGCCCCTTGCTCACGGCGTGAGCCGTTCGCGGGTCAACGCAACCGATCTTGACCAGCTCTTGGATTAAGTCGCCTATCGTGCGCGTCGCGAGCACTGGTGGCCCTCCTGGGCCGTGTCCTAGCTTCAGCCGCCCGCCCCACGGCCGCATGTCTTTGTAATACGAGAACCAGACGTGGTCTGCGTGCGCGTCCGGCTTATCACCGACGAGGAAGACAAACGGCTGGTACGTATCGTCTTGGTCGCCAAGCTCGATTGCGCCCTTTAGGAAAGGCGCCCAGATTCGACCCTCTTGGGTGGCAAATGACTTCTCGATGTAGCCGCGCCGCCCGCATCGGCAGCGGAACCAGCCCTGCTTGTCGCGGTGGTTCTTGATGAGGTCAACGGTGTCCGCAGCCCGCGTCTTTTCCCGGCACTCCGGATCCATGCACTTGATAACCATTCCCGGCCCCCTCTTGTCGTCTGCTATCGGGCGTCTATAACCGGTAGGCCTTCGCCTCGTAGCCGGCCATGTTGGAACTGCGCGGGTCAGCCGATGGCCAGAATCGCAGCCTGGTCCATCGTCACGGCATCGTTCAGGTCGGTGTTGCAATGGAGGCTGATCACGTTCTCCAACGGCCCCTGATTCGGGCCCGGTTGGACGACGCCCTCGCCAGATAGGCTCATCGCCTGCGGGGCCGTAGCCGTGATCTTGGCAAATATGTATCCGCTGTTCGCGTCCTCTCCCGCTACGAGGTAGCAGCGGGCGGGATCACCCGCGGGGCCGCCGACCGTCGCCTGAGCAGTAATGGCATACGGGCCGGCCACGTCGGGCAGCGTCAAAGTCGCCACAGCGTCGTATTGATCATTCAACGTGACGAGCGGGCTGGCACCTGTGTCATAGACGGAGACGCCAGGACCTGCGGGGCCAGCAGGGCCAGTCGGTCCAGCTGGCCCTTGGGCGCCAGCGGCACCGGTCGGTCCTAGCGGTCCTGTCTGGTTCCACTGAATCGGCCGTTCCAACGCAGAACAATGCTGTCCCAGGCTGGGATCAATCACGCGCAGCGACCCAATCACCTTCAAATAGCATCCGTCGATCACGCCGCCCGAGTCGGGGATCGTCGCGTAGGCGACGCCCGCGAGCGCTATTCCAAGAGCGACGCTAGCGACGACCATGGCTGGCGACGGCCGCAACTTCTTCAATAGAGATGGGCGCACCGTCCACCCCTTCCCTCTGAGCTCCTGCGCGATTGACGCGCCCGACGCGCCCGACGCGCGAAGCCTGGCGGACTGCGAGACATGCGCCATCCGTGGGCACCCGCATATCGAATGCGTGAGTTGTACGCCGCCCGAAATGGCCCGTCCGTGCGGGTGGGGCCCGCCACGGAAGGCGCTCCGTCGCGGGTCGTCGGCCCATTGCGGCGAGTCATTCCGGCTTCAGGGCCGCGCGATCGAACGGCGGCCTTCTCGGCAGTCGCTGCTGTTGGCCGACCCGCGGCCCTTGGCCGCTGAATCGGGCCCTGCCCGCCCTCTCAGACTTGGACCCAGGCTGGTCACACGGGACCAAGTGGCGACAACGGTCTCGGGGACAAGACAACAGCTTGAGCCGGGCCACTAGAACTACACCCGCCGTGATAGCCGGTCAGAGCAGGGCCGGACGCCTGCTGTCGTCAAGCCGTAGTGCTGCCGCGCGGCTCAAGCCACGGTCGCTTTGCGACGGGACCGCGCTGGCAAGGGTCTCGCAAGTGGCGAATACGCGGTGTCTTGGATCACCCGCCGCGAGCGCTGCCTTCATGCTGCTGGCGCGGGTATTTGCCGCCCACGACGTTCGCGTGGCTCCCTTTGTCCGGGAGCGGTTGTCGTCCGCTGGGCCGTCACCGTCGGCCAGATGGCTGCTTTGCTCGCTGATCAGCAGCGCGGCCAACGACCCCGGTTGCGCGCGCTTCCACGCGATGCCGACGGCGCGGCTCGTGCCACTCGTGGCCGTTCCCCCTGGCGAAAGGACACCGAAGGACTTTGCTCGGGCGCCCACATGCGAGTGTCTGGGTCGCCGCTCGCTTTGCCCACGAGACGTGCAGACGGCGTCTGATCGGCACGACCTCTGCAGGCGACATATTCTCCCCGAGGACGTCGGAACGAGGAGACAATCGCGAGGCCGAGCAATCGACGATTTAGGGCTTCGCCGGTCACGGCGTTGGGGGTTAGCGACCCCCATGAGCTACGTTAGGAGGTGCTTCGATGCCATCAGATGCGACCGAGAGCGACCTGCGTAAACAGTTGCTCCGGAGATACCCTGCCGAGCGCTTTCGCCGGTATCCTCGGTGGCGGCCTGGCTGGAAGGAACCAGGTCCGCGCCAACTGCGTTTCCTTTACGTGGAAATGCTGGCCGACTTCCTGCGGGCTAACTGTCCCGAGGGTCACTTCCACCAGACGTGGAAGAGAGACGGTGTCGAAATATCTTGTGACTCCGGCGAGGCGTACTTCTGCTCATACCGCGATCGAGGATGGCGACCTACCGGCCGCACACGCACAGCGCGTGCGAAGCAAGTCAAAGACCTGTTTGGCGAGCCAGTCGTTAAGCGGAAGTCGGAGGATGAGTTCCGACGCGCTCAGGAGGACCAGGACTTGCGGCGAATTTGCGCGATCCTACAACTCCCTGATTCCCCGCCTCCAGAAGTAGTCACCGAGGAACTGAGGCGAGGGACGCTCATCGCGACACTGTTTACGCCATTCATCTACGCACTGCTCATCGTGGGCTTGGTCGATGGCGATTATCCAGGGAAGGAACTGTTTGACAAGGGCGAACTCTACCTGGCCGCTGGTGTAGCACTCACGCCAGCCATAATGTTGGCAAACCAGAAGATGCGAGCCTTGCGCAAGGCCGGAATAGACCCGCTGAACCTGACTTCCATATACGTCGGCGCATTACTTTTGTTGTGGCTAGTCGATTTCACGCTTTGGCTGCTGTTGACGATCGCGAGCAAGCAAACGAATTTTCAATCAGGATGGGTCGCCGAGTGGGGCGGCATTACGGCCCTCCTAATTGCCTTCTACATTCTGTCTCCGTTTAGCCGCGCACGGGAGGGCTAGCCCGGGGCGTGCAGTAGCGGCCTTGTAATGACCGCGCCCCCGGCGGGCGGGGGCGCGGTCAACGTCCGGCTGAGCGGGGATTCTGGGCTTGTCGAAGGTCCTTGATCCCGAGCTTGGAGGTTCACCTTGAAGGTGATGCGTGATGGACGCCCGGTAACCGTAGAAGTCACCTCGGACGGAGCGGGCTTGGTCTCGCATGCGGGCACCGCGCTCATCGCGCAGGTCGCTGACAAGGTTGGGCTCACGAAGGCGCTGTCGTTGCGGCTGGCCGCGATCAAGCAGCGGCGCCGTGGTCACGATCCGGGCCGGGTGATCCGCGATCTCGCGGTGATGCTCGTCGATGGCGGCGAGTGCGTCTGTGATTTGGGCGCCATTCGTGAGCAGGACGCGTTGTTCGGGACGGTCGCGTCTGACTCCACAGCGTTTCGGGTGGTCGACCGGATCGCGTCGACGCCGGGGCTACTGGACGTGATCCGCGAGGCGCATGCCAGGGCCCGGGCGCGGTTCTGGGAGCTGCACGGCGCTCCGCAGCGGTTGACGCTCGACGTGGACGCGACGCTTGTCACGGCGCATTCCGAGAAGGAGAAGGCGGCCGGGAACTATAAGGGCGGCTACGGGTTTCACCCGCTACAGGTCTACCTGGATGAGACCAGAGAGGCGCTCGGCGGGCTGCTGCGGGCGGGGAACGCCGGCTCGAACACCGCAGATGACCATGTGGCGGTGCTCGATCTCGCGCTGGCACAGATCCCGACCGAGTACCTCGAGAGCTTGGAGATCTTGGTCCGCGCTGATTCCGCGGGCGCCACGCATGGGCTCATCGACTACTGTCGCGATGCCAAGATGCGGTTCTCGGTCGGCTATGAGCTGACCGAGAAGGTCCGCGCCGCGATCCTGCAAATCCCCGCGGATGCTTGGGTTGCGGCGCTCGACCAGGACGGCTCAGAGCGCCCCAACGGCGAGGTCTGTGAGATCACCGACGAGGTTGATCTGTCCGCTTGGCCGCAGCGCTCGCGGCTGATCGTGCGGCGCGAGCGCCCGCACCCCGGTGCGCAGCTGAGCTTCACCGACCACGACGGCTACCGCTTCCAGGCGATCCTCACCGACCAAGACGACGTCGATATCGCCGTGCTGGAGTGTCGCCACCGCCAGCACGCGCACGTCGAGGACCGCATCCGTGACGACAAGGACACCGGCCTGTCCAAGTTCCCCTTCAAAGCGTTTGCACTCAACGAGGTGTGGTTGGAGATCGTGATGCTCGCGCACGACCTGCTCGTCTGGACCCAAGCACTCGCCCTCCACGGCGAGCTGGCCAAGGCCGAGCCCAAGCGCGTGCGTTACAGGCTGCTGCACGTCGCCGGTCGGCTCGCGTTCTCCGGCCGCCGCGCGAAGCTGCACCTCCAGGACAGCTGGCCGTGGGCGACCGAGCTCCTCGCCGCCTTTCAGAAGCTCAAAACGCTCGCCGCGGCCAGCGGCTGACCGCCGCCACCGCCCCACACACCACCAAGCAGGACCCTCCGGCCACCGCCGCGACGACCGCTGCCCGCACACTGGCCACACAAACGCCGCGGCTCCGCGGAACCGCTCGCCCGGCCACCATCACGCCCGACAACCTCCCGCTCACCACCCCCGACCGCCATGCGCCGGCCGCCCGGTCACTCTCCCGCGCTTACTGCACGATCCGGGCTAGAGTCTCATGATGGACGCTGTAGTTATCACGCTTTGGGGGTTGTCGCTGGTCTTGTTCCTATGCATCCGTTGGCTGCTGAGAGCCGATCGACGTGCTCGCCTCTCACGACCAGGCTACGTTTCGGAGTTACCTGAGTCATGGGTATAGAGACGATGGTCTGGTCACGCCTCGGTTGTGGAGCAGGCCTATTGTCGAAGCGCTGGGCGCATGCGATTCCTCTCGCTTCCACGTCAGGCTGGGAGAGCCGTGCTGGCTCAGCTAGGGACATTGCTCTTCGCCAGGGGGCGGCGGACTCGCACGTGAGTTGCCGCGCCGTTGGGCTCGCGTGGAACGGGTCGTGGTGCCGCCCAGCCCGGCGCTGCTGCGCATTTGGTGAAGCATCTGCGGAGGCGAGATGCCCGCATAAGGCGTGAAGCGGCGGCGTGCGCCCGTCGCGCTCGGAAGCGAGTGATCCTCACGAGAGACCTGCTCTGCGTGCGCCAAGAGCATCTCGGCGCGACACCGAGTTCCCTGCCTCGCGCGGATACCGAGACGCTCGCTTTCGCCGACGGGGGCTTCCTGACGCGTGCTGTCGCTTTGCGACGGTTGACTTCGCGAGGAGCGTCGGACACGGCGACGCCAGCCGGCGGTGAGGGTCGACCCCGATAATCTCGTCGTCGCGGTCGTCCCAGTGCGCTGGTCCGCCCGATGGCGGCCTACAGCGCCGCGGCTCACACGCCGATCGGCGGGCAGCTGCCGAGGCGACCTAGCAGTTGGGAACGCTCGGATCCACGAATGGAGTGCCGTGCAGACTCCCAGACGTCGCGCCGTTGTTGTAGAACGCGTCGGCCGACGCGTAGTAGGCGTTGTTCCACGGACTGGAGGCGATGCGGTACCACCAGGTGTCCCCGTCAGCGACCGCGAAACCTGCGACCTTGCAGGAAATCTGGACCGTCTGGCTCGTCGCGATCGAGGGGCCCTGACTGCCTCCGGCGTTCGAATAGTTGGTCCATGTATGCGTGACGCCACCCGGGGTCTCACTCCATGTCGCAGGAGCCGGAGTTGGCGTGGGAGTCGGAGTTGGCGTGGGGGTCGGAGTGGGCGTGGGGGTCGGAGTCGGCGTGGGGGTCGGCGACGTCGAGTAGCCAGAGCACGGCGACACACCGGCATCAGTCTGGTTCGCCGCCTTGCCGTCGTCGACATAGTGTGCGTTTAGCCAGCCAGCATTTGCGATGCCGCCGACGTTCGGGCGCGTGACATTTATGACGTCATACCACAGCACGTTGTTGTATTGGCCGACCGCGTCGCCCCATCCGTAGCACAGCAGTTCGACGCTCTCACCGTGGTAGATGCCCAATCCTGGCGTCCGGGAGGTGTCACTCGTATGCGGACTGTTGCGGAAGTACACACCATCGGGTGGCGTCTCGTCCGTGTTCTGCACGGGAAAGACCGGCTGCGGGTACGTGGGCGGCGGCGTCACGGGTGTTGTAGGGGGAGACAGATCTCCCCCCGTTCCGGGATCGACCGGAGCCTGACCGGCACCGGCACCGAAGCCCGACGATGAGCACGTCTCCCACTGGCCCGTTAGATCCGTGTACTGATTAAGGACGTTGGCATTGAGAGCGTCGGGGCCCGGCACGCCGTGAGCCTTCAGGCAGTTGTAGATGGCGATCGTTGGAATCCAGCGTCGCTTACCATCTGGGCCGACCATCCACGCGGTCTTCTGCGGTTTCGTGTCGCCGGCCCATTGCACGATGTGGCCGATGTAGGCGCCTGGCTGAGTGCCCGGCTGGTAGATGAAGTATGTGTAAGCGGTCATCGTGTGTTGGTGCGTGACATACCTGCCAAACTCGTTCGTCTTACCATTCGCGTAGTCGGTCCACACATTGCCGCCGTTCATCTCATCGGCCGTATAGAGCGTGGGGCTCTGAACGCTCGTAACGACACCGACGTGACCAAACGTGCCCTCAACCCACACGAACACGGCACCTACGACCGGAGTGGTGCCGGTGGGGAGACCATTCGCTTTGGCTGACGCGTACCAGTTCCGAGCATTGCCGGACACGGAACTACCGAGCCAGGGCGCGAGATTCCAAGCACCCCATGTGCAATACCCGTTGTCGCCCGGATTGGGGATGCCTGCACCGCGGCTCCCCCCATTTGGGAAGCGAAGCAGGTGGACTGACGGCGTGACCGGCGGGGATCGTGAGCGATTGTGGCAGCATGAGTCCAGAGCGCTGCGCATGCCTCGATGTCTTGACGTCGACACCAAGGTGTCGTGTCGCTGACCGCGCTCCGCTGCGACACGCGATCTGAAACCGCCACCGCACGGCGGGGGCGCCTGCCGGCACGTCCCACGCCCACGCGGCGAGGCCATCGCTCGCGATTAGTTTGGGGAGGCGACCAGATTGACGGCCTGCCTTGACCGTGGCGTCGCATCTCGCCCCTGGCTCTGTAGCGACGGTGAGCTGGATGTGCGCGTCCGCGCCCCCGAGGCGATGCGACGCCACGGTCGCAGTGAGCGTGAGAGCAGGAGCGGCGCCCGCGCTTGGAACCGTCGCGACTCCGCCCGCAACCGTGAGGCATAGCCAAACCGGCACGGATACAAACGCACAGCGACGAAACATGTGGCGCATAGAGGCTCCTGTTCGGCTGCCGATGGCGCGACCGCTCGGGGTCGGCTGAGCGCGCGGACTATGGCTGGTCGAGGCCGCGGCGTCAGGCTGGTCCACCTACCGGCCAAGCGCTCCGTGTCGCCAGCTGCGAACGCTCGCGTTGCGACGAAGCGATGCGGCGCCGCACGAAGCTCACGCGATCGTCTCCATTGAGTCGCAGGCGAAGCGGGCAGTTTCTACATGCGGCTCTGGGGACGCGTGCCTCGATCGGCGTTCATCGTAGGGTGATGGCGATCATGTGGCCTGGTGGGTAACGGCTTCCCGCCCGGGTGGCCTGAGCAGCCGCGTGGACCCGTGGTGGCGTGAGACGTGACGAGGCCAGCGTACGTTCCCCAGCCGGCAGTGAGCGCTAGTTAGCGCGTGCCTGGCGTTGGTGAGGCTCATTCGCTTCAGATCGGGGACAACGCACATCAGCTGTGATGCCTCGTGGTGGCAGTTCGGTGGGGTTCCGGTCTGGTCCGTGGGGCAGGTGGCGGGCGTCACGGTGTGGCAGTTCGGTGGGGTTCCGGTCTGGTCCGTGGGGCAGGTGGCGGGCGTCACGGTGTGGCAGTTCGGTGGGGTTCCGGTCTGGCCCGTGGGGCAGGTGGCGGGCGTCATCGTTTGGCAGCTCGGGGGGGTTCCGGTCTGGCCCGCGGGGCAGGTGACGGGCGTCATCGTTTGGCAGCTCGGGGGGGTTCCGGTCTGGCCCGCGGGGCACGTGACGGGCGTCATCGTTTGGCAGCTCGGGGGGGTTCCGGTCTGGCCCGCGGGGCACGTGACGGGCGTCATCGTTTGGCAGCTCGGGGGGGGTTCCGGTCTGGCCCGCGGGGCACGTGGCGGGGGCTGGTCGCGCGAACTTCTGCCAGGCGACCCCTGAGCAGTCGTAGAGCTGGAGAGTCGTGCCGTTCGCGTTGCTGCCGCCGACCACGTCGAGGCAGCGCCCGCTGGCGATCGAGCGGATCGTTCCGTCAGGTTCCCAGTCCCATTGCTGCTGCGGCCCGTCGTTGCAGGGCCACGCTTGGATCGGGGTGCCGTTCGCAGTTCCGCCGCCGACCGCGTCGAGGCACTCGCTTCCGTAGACGCCCAACTGGGTGCCGTCCTGGACCCATTGCTGTTGGGCGTTACCGAGGCAATCGAAGATTTGGACTCTCGCGCCCGGTGAAGTGCTGCCTCCGATGACGTCAAGGCACTTGCCGCTGGCAACGCTGACGATCGGCGGACCGCCGTTCGCGGGAGCATTGACCACCCAGTGCTGCCAGTTTGCCCCGGAGCAGTCCCAAAGCTGAAGCGTAGTGCCATTCGCTAGGCCGTCCCCGACGATATCGAGGCAGCGGCCGCTCGTGACTGAGCGGATGGTTCCGTCTGCTCCCCACGTCCACTTCTGCTGCGGCCCACCATTGCACGTCCACACCTGGATCTGGGTCCCGTTCGTCGTGCCGCCGCCGACGGCGTCAAGGCACTCATCAGCATCCACGCGCAGCTGGGTGCCGTCGAGAATCCACTCTTTCTGAGCGCCCCCGTTGCAGTCCCACATTTGCACTCGCGCCCCGGGCGAGATACTCGCGCCCGGCACATCGAGACAGCGGCCAGTCCCGAAGCTCCGGACGGGGTTGCCGCCGTTCGGAGAGGGCGGACCGATCCACTGCTGCCACCTAACCCCGGAGCAGTCGTAGAGTTGAAGCCCGGTGCCGTCGGCGGTGCCGTCACTCACCGCGTCCAGGCAGCGCCCGGACGCCGCCGAGCGCAGGCTGCCGTTCGCGCCGGCTATCCATTGCTGATTCTGGCCTCCGTTGCAGTCCCAGATCTGTATTCGGGTGCCGTTTGCACCTCCGGAGTTGCTGTCCGCATCGAGACACTTGCCGTAGTTGCCGTAAACCACGAGCTGTCCCTGCCAATACGCCCAGTGTTGCTGCGGATTCCCGTTGCAGTCGTAGAGCTGAACGCCCGTCCCGTCCGTTGTTCCGCCGCCCACGACGTCAAGACACTTCCCGCTGGCGACCCCCGTGATGTTGCTACCACCGTTGTCGGTCGGCTGAGGCGGCGGCGACCCGCCGCTGGGCGGAGAGCCCGTGAAGCGCACCGCACCGACGAAGGGCAGCCCGTGCGGCCCGCTTTCGATCCATGCCAGGCTGTGTTGCTGCACTGGCACGTTGAAGTTGTCGGCGTCCCACATAAACCCGTTCCCCGCATAGATGCCGGCGTGATCAAAGTTGCCAAACGTGCCACCGAAGAAAACGATGTCGCCCGGCTGAAGCTGTCCTGGGCTCATGACTGCAGTGCCCTTCGCCGCCCATGCGTTGCCATCGCCGTCGTGGGGAAGGCCAGACACGCCCGTTCCCTGGTACACGGCGAAGATCGCCAACCCAGTGCAGTCGAAGCCAAGCGTGCCGCCACCGCAGCCGCCGTTGCCGAGATCTCCGGCACCATGGGTCGGGCCATGTTCGTTGCCACCATCCCAGCAATAGGGAACGCCTGCCTGGGAGGCCGCCGCATTCACGATCGCTTGGCCATCTGCAAGCGCCGCGTGCGGATACGCAGCAGCAGCACTCAGAAGGGCTAACAGCACGACTCCGATGGCAGCCAGGCTTCCGGCGCTCCGGCGATCCGAGCCAACGCCTGCGGTGGTCGCGACACCATTCGCCATCTTCCTCGCGCGCCTCATTTTGGCCTCCCCTATGGCCCCCCGGCGGCGCCGGCGGCGCCGGCGAGCCTACCAGTCACCGAGTACCGCTGCAGCGTCGTACGCCGTGTAGTGAGAGCGAGTCTCGCGACGACCGCTCCCGCGCGGGGAGGTACGGCCGTCAGTCCACAACTGCGCCTCACGTAACGCCCTTCGAGCATCGTGGTCTTGTCGCCCCCGCGGCCGCTCAGCTCGGACAGCGGTACTGTTGCTTTCGTCGAAGCAGGACTCGGTTTGCCGCGCGCCTGCTTTGCGACGATTCCGATCGTCGCGCCGGCCGTTGAGCGGCGCGACCGCCTGTCGCTGAAGGGATCGCCCGTCGCGTGACGACGAGCCGTCAAGAGCGATCGTCAGACGCGCGCTCGCATGGCCGTATGTGTCTGGGCGAGCCCGGGTCAATTCCTTGCTGTGCGACTCCGCCGGCCGTCAGATCTGCGTCGGCGGTGGCGGTTTCTTGCCGAATAGGCGCCCACTGGATACCTGACGCTTGGCCGGGCTGTCGAAATACGAGACGCTCGTGTCGCCGCCGGAGGGGTTGCGGACGAGGATGTCGAGGTAGGTGGTGGCGATGCTGTTCGCGAGGTTGGTGCGAACAAGGGCGTGATCGTTCGCGGAAGTAGGGCCGACGGCGGCGTGCTCGTTCAGCGCGCGCCGGATCCGCTGATCGGGTCCAACTCGGACCTTGCCGCTCGGCCGATCCGCTCCGGGACTCGGTCGCGGCTCGGGTGGCAATGACTCGACCGCCGCGCGCGCCTTGCGCAGGCCGGGCTCGAGCTGTTCTAGGAACTCGAACGCCTGGCGGAGGGGCATCCGCCCGAGATTCTCCTCGGCGGCAAACAACTCGCGCTTAGCCGGCTGGATCGGCTCGACCGGATCGCCGGCGGCCGCCGCGGCGAGCAGCCTGTAGGCGCGGTCACGGATGAAGTCATCGCGCATGCGAGCGGAATGCTCAAGAGCCTCCGTGACGCCCACGCCATCGCCCGGCACTCGCTCGCGCAGACGCGCGCAGACCTCCGAGTCGCCCAGCGGCGAATACACCAGCCGGTTCACCTCACCTAGCACTGGCCTGGCACGCTCGGACTTCTCCATCTGCTCGCGTACCGCCGGCGAGGACTCGAGCCGCTTCATGATCGTTCGGCCCATCGCACGAGCCAGACCCACTACGCCACCTCCCGTGCGGCGGCCAAAGCCGCAGCGCGCATCGCGTTCATCGCCCTACCGTAACTGCGCGAACGCCCTGACGGGCGCCCCCGCCGCCTGGCGGTCTGCGGCAGTTCGCGGATTGGTGAGGGACTGGACGCCCGGATCGCAATCCAGTGGGTGCTCACCGGTTGCCGGGTTGCTCGTTCGGCTCGTCCGTCGTTCAATTCCAGGTCGAAGGCGTCGGTCCCGTGCAGATCGGGGTCGCCGATCAGGAAGTCGACATCGCCGATCGAATCGCCAGCGTAAAGTAGTCGTTGCCGTCCAGAGTGCTCAAACGCGCGCTCTGGAAGTCGGACTCGGTGAGCAGGATGCGTGCGTCCGGATCGATCGCGACCCCCGTGCCTACTTCGCCGTAGGCGTACAGCCTGAGAGTCCCCCGGGCCTGTACGCGCGCAACTACTCCCAGGCTCAATAGGAAGACCACTTGCTCACCTTGCAGCAGCCGCAGCGTCCGCGGGAGGCTTTCGAAGTCAAGCTGCTCAGTGTGCTCGACCGGCAGGTCCCCCTTCATCGATCCACCTCGAGAATTCCCATGCGCTACGACCGTACCCGCTCCCGCGAACTCGGGACTGCGTGCGCCAACTTGGATGCGTCCTGCTTCGCTGATTCCGCGGGTATCGGGGCAGTTGACGTGCGCTCCCGCAGGGCGTGCGCACAAGCGGCAATCCGATCAGCCGCTCGCTCCATGTGGGGACGATCGAGACGTCGCAATCCGATTGCGCAGTCTGTGGGGTCCCGGGCGTGGAAGCGGTCGTCCGCGACAGGCGGGCGGTAGACGCGTGCTGTTCAGATCCTCGTGGCTTGGTTGGCCGCGTCGGCGAGATTGCGTCGCAGGAACTCGATCTGGTCGGTGGCGACCTGGTCGATGTTCTCGGGCCAGAAGCAGGCGAAGTGGTCGAGGTCGTAGCGCTTGAGCTCGGCGCGTGCGGCGCGATTAGCTGTTTGCTCGATCGCCGAGAGGGGCACGGCGCCGTCGCGCTCGCCGAGCTGCAGCAGGACCGGCGCTTGAATCTTGGCGGCCTCGGTGACGGGGCGCCAGCGTGGAGCGCTTAGCAGCCAGCCGGTGTTGGCGTCGTTGTGCCAGTCTCGACCGACGGTCAGACGCTCGAAGCCCGACAGCGCCTCGGGCGCAGCAAGGATGGCGAACGATCCCGACGGCCCCGCGGCAGGCATCCGGACCGGACGTCGCGTGATCGTCTCCCTAAGTCCTCGGCCGATCATTCGCAACCGGATCTTGAGCGGTGGCTGCGTGGCGAGGGGGTCGGTGCTGGGCACGACCGCCACGACCGCGGCGATCCGGCTGTCTCGGGCCGCTGTCAACAGAGCGTGGCCGCCGCCCATCGACATGCCCCAGACGGCGATCCGTCCCGGATCGACGCCTTCCAAACCACGGGCATGGTCTACGGCGGCCTGCCAGTCGGCGAGCTGCTCATCTAGTGAGATCCAGCGGCGTGGCTGGCCGGTGCTCTCGCCCCAGTGGCGGTAGTCAAACGCCAGGACAGCGAAGCCAGCATCAGCCAACCGCTCCGCGTACTGAGGGATACCGTCGCGACGGGTGAGCGTGAACCCGTGACCCATCACGACGCACGTCAAGCGTCCGTCTGCCGCGTCGGGTCGATAATGGGTTGCTGCCAACGTCTCGCCGGCGACCGGAAGAGTGATCTCTGAGCAAGCGGCCACCGTCATGCTGCTCGAGTCTCCATCGCCTCAGTCTGCCAGCACGCACTCTCGTCAACCCGGCGAACCCAGGACGGTGCCAGCCCCGTGGACCTGGTTTCGCAAATCGCCACGAGCACGTCTTGCCCGGCGGGCTCCCAGATCCCGTGCCCCCCGCCGTACGCGGTAGGCTCGACGAGCCAATGGACGACGACTTCGAGCAGCGCTACGAGGCTGCGTATCAGCGTGTCGTGCGCGCAGGGACAGCGCTACACCACGCGTGGGCACGCCGCATCGCGGACCTGGCTAGCCTCGACGCAGCCATCAGCGAGCACGACGTCGCCGGCCAAGAGCTCGCGATGCTCCAAGATGAACAGATGCGCCGCGCCCGACAGTAGCTAGCCGCTCGCCGCGCGCACAGCCGAGCCGCTGATGGCAGGCGAGCAGGGGTCCGGGCACACCTTCCACGTGACATCGCACGACCACTCGGGCGGGATTAGTGCCGCGATCGTGAATGTGTTACGCGTCGGCCGCGCCGACGCTCGAGGTAGGGGGCCCAGAGGGCCAGCCGAACGCCTGATTCAAGGAGAGATGCTCTACGTGAGGCCGGACGCTTGAGCCCTGGCAGTCCGACCGGTCGCCACCCACACCACGACAGCAACCTACGCGCCATGTGGACGATTGCTTCACCCGCAAAACGCCCGGCTCGGGACGAGTCATATAGACGTTCCGGTCGTTACGGCGGCCCGGCTGGTATCTGGTTCGTGCCGGCGCAACTCCCATGTCTGAAGCGGTCGCCCGACGCGCAACGGCGCGAAGATCAAAGCGATCGCCCTAGCCGAGAGCGCCCGCGCCTCCGAGACTGGGCGAAAGCGCACGCGGAGCTGTCGTGGAGGTCGTCACGGCGCGATCGGACGGCAAGCCTCCGGTAGTAGTACCGCGTAGGCTTGCGCCGGTGCCAGTGGATCGACTCCGACTGAAGGCGGGCGTACAGCCGGTGCGCGCGTCGGAGGTCCTACGCGAGTTGGCGAGCGACGGCCGCAATCTCGTCGGTAGCAGCAGCGATATCGCAGGCGTGCTCCAGCACTACGCAACGTGGGTCGAGGGCACCGAAGCGCAGTTGGCATCGCTTACGCTCGACCCCGACGCCGTGACGATGCTCCTCACACCACGCCACTGGCAGATACTGGACACTGGCCCGAATCCGCTCCGAGCCTGGCCGGCGCTGCGCTCGGAGATCAACTTCCAGGTGGCGTCACTCGAAGCGCTCGCTCGCGACATCGACGACCGGATCGCGCGGGCAGACGGCGCTCGCGGCGAGCCCGTGGTGCTCGACACGAACACACTGCTCCACTACCAACGGCCCGACAGCGTGCGGTGGCCGTCGGTGGTCGGCCGGACGCCGGTGCGACTCGTGGTGCCGCTTCGCGTTGTCGAAGAACTGGACGCGAAGAAGTACGCTCGCAACGACTTGGCGCAGCGAGCCCGCGGTCTGCTCCCGTGGCTCGAAGCCACGGTCGCGGACGGGTCGGGTCAGGCGGGCGAGAGCACGACGATCGAGGTGCCAGTCGACCCGACTCGCCGCTCGCGCCCTCAGGACGCCGATCGCGAGATTCTCGACACCTGTGAGGAACTCCGGGATTTCGGGGGCCAGAGGGTCATGCTCGTGACTGGCGACACCGGCATGCGCTTGCGGGCACGCGCCGCCGGGATTTCAACCATCTCGATGCCCGACACCTACCTGCGATCAGTGCCCGACCGGATGGCTCCTGCGTAGCGAGCCTCTTGCACTCCACCGCCGGCGTCGACCCGTCCGCGACACCCCATCGGGGGCGGACGGCGCGAGCGTGAGGACGCGGTCTTCCGGGGGTCGGCTGGGCGTAGCATCTTGCCGGTGCCGGCAGCCATGCCCTATACCGTGACGATACAACGCCCAGCGACCGCCCGTCGTCGCTGCGTCAACGATCGAGGCCAGAGCAGCACTGAGGCCGACTGCCAGATCGCGCTCGCGCCCCTCCCGCGGGGTAGCGGGATCGAGTTCATCAGCGAGATCAAGGCCGGCGTCGTCCCTGCGTCGCTTATCGCGGCCGCCGAGGAAGCCCTCTCGGACGCTCTGCACCGCGGGCCGCGGGGCCTTCCGGTCACCGACATTGAGGTCCGTCTCATTGACGGGGCCTGCGAGGCGTCACAGGACGCCCAAGCGACGTTTTGCCAAGCAGCGGTGCTCGCAGCACGCGATGCCATGGCGTCGGCCGACCCTGTTGTACTCGAGGCCGTGTATCGGCTCTCCGTCACCGTGGAGAGCAGCTCCGCCGGCGATGTGATGGGCGATCTCAGCCGCCGACGCGGTCGGCTGCTGGCTAGCAGCGACGAGGGGCCACTTACGACCATCACCGCCGACGTACCGATGTCTGAGACCCTCGGATTGTCAAGCGACCTGATCGAGCTCGCCGGCAAGTCCGCAACACACCGGATCGAACGAACCACCTACCAGGAACTGCCGCCCAGCCTGACAGAGCCCGGACCTGGCGGCGGCACATCGCAGACCCGCGAGCCCCGGCGGCCACGTCCGCAATCCGGTGCCGACGCGATCTCAATGCCGCGTCCCGACCGATCCGACGATAACGAGCCCGAGCCCGCCGACATCAAGCGCATCGTCTGACGGCTGAAAGCCGGTAGCAACAAGAGCGACGTTTGACGCAGACATCAGATGCTCTGTCGCGACGGTAGTCGCGCGCGGCGCCGGATCTTGCGAAGACGCGAAGGCCCGTAGATACTTCCTCGGTGGCCGCACGCCAGAGCGATGGGACGCTCAATCAATCCTCAGCGACGCCGCGTCGAGCGGCTGTCGAAACAGCGATTGCCCTGTCCGACGCGCCTCAGTCGCCAGCAGACGCGTTTGGCATCCAGCGTTCTCGATCGGTGACCGCAATTTGGGCTCGCGCGAAGCTCGCTCTCGCTCCTCTCAGGTTCGTTTCTCGCGGGTATCGGATGCTTGATACGCGCTGGCCTGATGGTGTGGCGGCCGCATCGGGAGCACTCGCAGGAGCCGCCGTACCGGCACTGTACGGGCTTCATGTCCACCAGCGATATCTCTGGGCGACCACGTTGACAGCAGCCGCGTTCGGAGGACTGTCGGGCATAGCGTCGGCCCGTCGACGACGATCGCGCCGAGCGCTGCGGCGAGGAGCCGGCCCGTTCAAGCCCTACAGGCCGGGCGACTGACTCCGATCGGCGAGCACGAAGCCCGCTCCATCTCGATCGTCCAGTCGTGGCGCGGCGATCGCTTCCATCGGCGCCCGGGGTGCGTCTCTCACGATCGGAATGGCGACGAAGGAGGCGCGCTGATCTCCCGCGGCCGATGTCATGGCCGACGACCGCCTTCGCGCCGAAGGCAGGTACGCGACCACCGCGCCCGCACCCTTCCCCATTGGACGACCGAACTGCGCGACGGATGACGACGAACGTGCGCGCGCCTGCTTTCGGTGAGCGGAGCAGGCGACCTCGACTGCCCGCCGGTCGCGTCGAAGCCGCGGCGACTACCCGATCCCGAGGTCGGCCGCGAGCCGACCAGGTCGCACGACGTGAAGGTCCCCGGCGAGGCGTCCCTCAGGGAGATGACGACTGTTAGCGCTGCAGATCACGTCAGCGCCGCGCGCCACTGCCGCCGCGACGAGATGGACGTCGTAGGCATCGAGTTCGCCGCTGACCACGCGTAGCTGCTCTGGCAGACCCGCGAGCAGGTCCTCTCGGTTGCGACCCGTCAGGTGGTAGACGACCTCGCCGACGGGGCGATTGTGTAACCATGTCTGTTGAGTCAGTGAACGCCCAAGCGGCGAGCTGGCGATGTTGGCAGGGTCGAAAAGCGTGCCGAACGCGTCGAGGAACTCCTCGATGATGTCGATGTCGTAGCGCACGCCGCCGAGTCCCGCCAGTGCGTTGCGCACGAACTCCATGCCGGCGACCTCGCTCGTGAAGCCCTCGATGATGAGACCGTCGGCCGCGAGCTCGAGCAGCCGGAAGTTGAGCCCCGCCGGCTTGCGCAGCGCCCCGCAGAGCACCGTCGCGTCGAAGCAGACGAGCACTCAGCGCTGCCGGCGACCGACGACCTCGTCGGCCAGCTCCTCGTCGGACACCGTGGGCGCGTCGGCGGCGCGCTCAACCAGACGTGCTTTCAGCTCGACCATGCGCCCACGATCGAGGTCGGTGGCACGCTGGAACTGCTCCGCAGGCAGCCGCCACGACCCACCCGGCGTCTGCTCGGCGCTCACGCGGCCCGCCTTGATCCACTTGTAGACCGCCTGGGGCGTCACGCCGTACCGAGCGGCGACCTCGGGCGCGGTGAACCACGTCGCACCGCGCGGGCGTTCGAGCATGTGGCTCTGCCACACGGCAGCGAGTCGCACGGCCTTCACGCGCGCGTCAACGCCGAGGCGATCAATGTCAGCGGCGTGCGCAAGATAGGCCGCGAGTAGCGCGGCAAAGGTCTGCGCGCGATCATCGTCCTCGTCGGCCTCCTCGAAGGCCTCACGCAGATCATCGCGCCCGAGAAGTCCGGAAGCGTCGAGCAGCGCGACCGTCTCGATGAGCTCGTCCTCATGACCGGCGTACAGGTCCAGACGTCGGCCGACGCTGTCGAGGATCTCCTGCGCCAGGACCCGCAGCAGGGATTCGCGTTCCTCGGCCCCACTTGTGAGGACGGTGCGCCACAGAATGACGCGGTCGGTTGGCGAGAGGATGCTCATGGCGGTCACGAACGCGGCTGGGTCACTTTAGCTCATCGGCACAACTAATGGAACTCTTGAAACTCATCGTAACCAGGCTCGGGTGACGCATGCTGGCTCGTGTCGACTCGTGCATTCGCTCGGAGAACCGCCGAACGGAGACCGTGCGAGGGAACGTGGAGGGAACATACCTGCCACTTTTCCCGCTCACCCGCGCTCACGGCCACTCATCATAACAACTGATTTGCAGGCATTTCCTAAGATTTGCCGGCACCGAGGCGAGTCCCTGTTTTCCATGGTAAGGAAGGGGTCGACGGTTCGAGTCCGTCACTGGGCTTCGGGGACCGCCTGCAGATGGGCGGTGTCTGGTGTCTTTGTTTTCTTGTTGCCCGGCGTGGGCACCCGTCGAGTCCCGCCCGGCCACTTGGCCACCGTCTGGACACCGACTCTCGTCACCGGCTGGTGGGATTGGGGTACATCATCCTCGTGCGGATCATCGGCGCCGTGCTGGCCAATGCGCTCATCTGGACCCAGTCGCTCTTCTATCCCGTCGGTCGCGCGAGCGACGCCGCACGTCTCGACGGGACGCTGCTCGCCGCCTTCGTGCGTGGTGCGGTACTCGGTCTCGCCTCGAATTGGCACAGTGGATGCGATCCGACGAAGCTCGTGCTCGATCGGCTCAGCGACGAGCAGGGGTCGAGGTGCCAAGCACGCGCCCCGAGGCGTCAAGCGCCTGCACCTCGAACGTCTGCCCGGTGCTCGCCACGGGGATCGCCGTCTCAAAGCCGGTGCGCGTCCCGGCCGTCACCGGCCTGAGCGCGGCCGGTGAGGAGCCGGCCAGAACTTTCCAGGCGCTTACCTCCGTGGCACCGTTCCAGCTCGCGTACACCGTGACCGCGGTCGTCGAGGTCGCGTTCACGGCAATCTGGGGTGGGCTGGACGGCGTCGCTGTCCAGGGGAAGCTGAAGGCGCGATAGGACTGGCCGGGCGAGGCGATCTGGGCCTGGAAGAGCAGATCGCCGTTGGGTGCGAACTCGGTCTCAAACGGTTCCTGGCCCCAGCCGACGAACGTGTCTCCGTCCGCGAGGGGCTGCTCGTTGCCCTGGCTGTCGCTTACCAGGGCCGGCGCGTGCACGAAGCGTCCGACGAGAGACACGCTGCGGGTCGCCCAGTCGATCCGCTCGCGGATCGCGCGCGACTGCGAGTGCACCCTCGGTGCGGCGCCGTCGTCGAAGATCGTGATCGTGTGGTCGGGTTGCCAGCGCGCGTCGTGCTGATAGGCGGTGCCGGTCCCGCGACCCATATGAAAGCTCGAGTGGCGGCCGCCCAGACGCCACAGCACGCGCCCCGTGGTCAGACTCACGTCGTAGGCGGCCCAGGTGTTGCGCGAGGACACGAGGATGTTCCCATCCGGCCCCGGGGAGATCGAGTTGCCATGAAAGTAATCCCACGGCCTGCCGTCTCGAGGAACGGTGTAGGAATCGGTCAGGGCGACGTGGCCGTAACTGTGCCACTCGAACATCACCAGCCCGGTTTTCACGTCGATCTCTTGCACGATGGAGTCGAGCAGCTCGCCGTTCGCCGCCCCTCCGGCAGACCGGAGATCTGCCGCAACGAAGGCGTAGGCAGTGATGAACGCCGTGTCCTGCGGGGTGATCTGGATCTCGTGCAGGTCCGCGCGGTAGCCGTTGCCACCGGTGATTTGGGCGATCGGCTGGTAGCTGGAGTTGTAGATCTCGTCGGTTCCCGAGCCGACGCCGAGCGGTGAGATGTATCCCTGCCACCACACGAGTGCGGGCTGTCCCTGATAGCGCTCTAGCTGGAAGTCCATCCCGATCTGCCCGACGGGCACGGGGTCAAACCACACGACCTGTCCGCTGGGGCTCATGATGAGCGGCCCCCACTGGCCGGGCGAGGAGTCCGGCGACAGGAAGATGTCGCCGACGGCCGCGCCCGGCGCTGACTGGGTCACCCATACCGACGGCGGCTGCAGGTCTGGGCGCCGAGGCGAAGTGCTGCACGCTGCCCGGAGAGGCGGGAGGACGCGTCGTGGTCGGCCTGAACTGATACGGAAGCGGGTGCGCGATCGCTGAATGTCGAGCTCACGGGCTGCCCCCCCACGCGGGCCTCGACGCGTACGCTCTCGCCGGGATCAAAGCCTCGGTCGGGCAGGAACGATGCGCCGGTCCCGGTCGAATAGTCCTCCAGGTGGCCGCTGTGCACGCCGCTGCGCGACCCGACGACCGAGACGCCGGCGATCTGCGAGGGAGACACGCCGAGGAAGCTGACCTGCGTCAGCGGTGACGCGTCCGGAGTTCCGGGCAGCGGTGAGATCGTCACGGCAGCGGCTGGGCCGCCGCGCCTTCATGCAAGCATCATCTCCACCATCCCACGCCGCCAAGGGCCTGAGTGGCAGATACGTGCACCTGTCCCACCTGGTGGACGGCGCGCTGCCCAGCGACATGGCCCTCGGCGACCCCGGCGGACTGGCCGAAGAGCACCGGCTGTTCTGCCATCACCCGGGCCCGCGACCACCTGTACCTGTACGCGCCGCAGCGGCTGCACTACCCGCGCCGCGGCCGCGACGACCGGCACGGCTTCGGCCAGCTGACCCGCTTCCTGCATCCCGAGGCGCTGGCTGCCTGGGACCGCGCCATCGCCGCGCCGCTGGCGCCGGTGCTGCCCGCCGTCGGCCCCCTCACCGTCACGGTCGACGCGGCCCTCAGGCTGGCTCTGGGATGGCTCCAGAGGGTATCTGAAGCGCTCTCGCCCGCCTCCGTACAGACGTGCAGCGCGGCTGCACCTAGTGGTGCTGCTGTTTTGGTGGTGGTTTTGATGGCAGGTGGCCCGGCACGTTTCGCCGGCGCAAGCAGCCCCAGTCATGGACGTCGGGGGCGAAGAACCTGGTCATGACGGCACTGGGGACCAGCCGCGTGTGGGCGACGACCGGTCAGGGGATTGACGACGGGGTGCCGCTGGCAGGCCGTCGACCAGCCCCAGGTGAAGGATTTCGGCTTCCTCATCGGCGTTTGGGCTGGTGGCAGGAGGATGGTCAGCGGATCGCCGTTTACAAGGTGTCCACCCCGGAGGCCGGGCTGATGCTGCCGACGATCGTCCACGCCGCCGTCAATACGGCCCCGGCGTACCAGCTGGCGCTGCGGCCCGTGGTGGACCCCGCCAGCGACGCGCTGCTTATCGCCTTCGACCTGACCGGGGCCGGGGTACGCCTGTACCCGCTGCTGGCCCCGCATCTCGGGGCGTGGGCCAGGAATTAGCCCCGAACCGCAGTGGGGGACGCTGGGGGCTGACAACCAGGCGTGGGTCGACCCGGCGGACCTTTCGGTGTTCGCGAGCGGCAGCCGCTACTTCTTGTGCCTGCTGGCGCAGCCCGGTTTCAGCCGGGCCGGGGCGGGCTACGTCGGCGACCACGACAGCTGGACCGACTTCAGCCGCAACCAGTCGATGACCTTGACCTACACCCCAGGCCGGTCCCGGCGTGGTCACCCTGACCGGGGAGCTCGAAGCCAGCTTTGGGCTGCGCGCGCTGGGGTTCGGGGACAGCCAGGACGCGGCCCGGGCCGCGGCGCAGGCGAGCCTGGACGCCGGCTACGACGCGACGGCGGCGGCGTTCACGCAAGGCTGGCAGGCCTGGACGGCGGGCCTCACCACGCTGCCCGACCCCGGCCGCGCCGGCCCCGCTGGCCGGCGCGCTGCGGGAGTCGGCGGTCGTGCTGCGCAGCCACGCCGAGCCACACCGTGATCGGCGCCTTCGTGGCCGGGCTGGCCATCCCGTGGGGAAACGACACCAACGACCCGGGCGGCTATCACATGGTGTGGTGCCGTGACGGCGGAGAGACCGCGGTGGCGCTCGCGGCCGGGCCACACCGACGACGCCGCCGCCGCGCTCGGTTACCTGGTCGGCCGGCAGAAGCCAGATGGGTCGTGGCCGCGGTGCTTCTTCGCCAGCGCCGTGCCCAGTCCCTTTGACCCGCAGGCGGCAGTCCAGCTGGACGAGGTCGCGTTCCCGCTGCTGCTGGCGGGCAAGCTCGCCGAACTCGGCGTGCCGCTGCCCACGGGCGCCGACGCCGCGATCGGCAAGGCCGCGGGCTCCTGGCCCAGAACGGACCGGTGTCCAGCGCGGACGTGGACCGGTGGGAGGAGAACCCGGGCGCGAGCCCTTCACCATCGGCCTGGAGATCGTCGCGCTGCTGGTCGCGGCCACCCGGCTGGCCGGCCGGACCAGGCGCTCGCTCTCGCGCTGGCGGACAACTGGAACGAGCGCCTCGAGGAATTCACCTACGTTTCCGGCGACGAGCTCGACCAGGCCTTCGGCACGGATGGGCACTACGTCCGGATCGGGCTGTCTGGCAGCGGGCGCATCACGCTGGCTAACCAGCCCAGGGAACCCAGCCCGTCGACGCCGCGGCCCTGGTGGGCCTGGAGTTCGCCTACCTGCCGCGGCTCGGCCTGCGCGACCCGGCCGACAAGCGGATCACCGACACGCTGGCCATTGTCGAGGCGATGCTCGGTACCGACACCCCGACCGGGCGCGCCTACCACCGCTACGACGTCGACGGTTACGGGAATGGCTGGACGGCAGCGGCTGGCCGGTCCGCAAGTTCGGCATCGGTCGGCCGTGGCCGCTGCTCGCCGGCGAGCGGGGCCACTTCGACGTCCTGTCCGGCGGGAACGCGAGCACCCAGCTGCTGGCGATGCTCGCCATGCGCGGCCGCGGCGGCCTGCTGTCCGAGCAGGTCTGGGACGCGGGTCCGCTTCCCTGGCAGAACCTGCAGCCGGGCCAGCCCACCGGCAGCGCCATGCCGCTGGCCTGGGCGCACAGCGAGCTGATCAAGCTCTCGGTCGCCGCCGCGGCCAGGAAACCCGTCGAGCTGCTCACGCTGGTCACCGACCGGTACCACGGCACGGTGCCCGCCTCGCAGACCTGGTTCTGGCGGGACTCCACCCCCGTCGGCGCCCTGCCGGCCGGGCGGACCCTGGTGGTGGCCGGCCCGGGGCCGTTCACCCTGCACTACGGTTTTAACAACTGGGACCCGGCCACGATCGCCGAACGAGACGCGCAGCCGCTCGGGCTGGGCCTGTCCGGGGTCACCCTCACCCCCGCCGATCTCGGCGGGCATGCCAGCCTGCAGTTCGTCCGCCGCTTCCCGGACGGCACCTGGGAACCGGCCACACGGCACGACGTCACGCTGGGCGCTCCCGCGCCCGCCAGCGTCCGGCTGTCCGCACCCCACCTCGCCCGCCTGGCCGCCGCGGGCCGCCCTGCCTTATGACCAGGGTGGAGCTCGGGGTGGCACGCTCGATCGCGGTCCATCCGGTGTCCGCCTCGTGTTCGGCTCGCTCGGCCCTGCCGCCGCCGCGCAGGCCGAACAGCCGCTTGGCGAAGAGCAGGTAGACGGCGATGGCCAGGTTGATGACCAGCGCCACCACCTTCAGGGCCGTGACGCTCTTGGTCAGCTCGTCGATCTCATACGGCACGAAGACGATCGCCGACACGAACGTCAGGTACTCGGCCCACCGCTTGCCCAGCCAGAGCCCGACGGCCTCGACGCCCTCCAGTACCGAGTAGGCGGCTATCGCGGCGCCGACCAGGTACAGGTTTCTGAGGTTGACGGCGAATAGGTACTGCAGGTCGTGCACGATGCCGTGTTTGCTGTTGTCGACCGGGCCGCCCAGGCCGCCCTGCAGGTCCTTGAGGATGGCGGTGAACTCCTGGTTCAGCATGGCGCGGTTATCGGCGAACAAGAGCACGGCGGCGGCGAGCCCGCCCAGGGCCAGGAAGTGCACCAGCCGGTCCACGGCGATCAGCCGCAGGACGTAGCGGTCACGCAGCGGCTTGCCCCGCAGCGGCAGGCTTATCTCGTCCCGCGAGGGCGGGTACTTCCTGGTGGGATGATCCGGCGGGGTGAGCGCTACCCACGAGTCGCAGCGCATGCACCGGTACCAGCGCAGGCCGCCCGACTCGCGCGCGAACAACTCGTCTTCGGCGCGCAGCGCGGCCGCGTCCATGCCCACGATCTCGTGTCCGTGCAGTCCGCAGCCGATCAGCTCATAGCGCACTTCGGGCGGAAGCGGCGCGGCTTCTGGTCCCCGGCGGCCGCACGTGGGCGGGCTGATGGCTGGCGTCCGTCATCCCAGAAACCTAACAGCAGCCGCCGCGGCGCCTCGGGCCGCCGGCTCAATGCTCCCCATCCAGGCTCTACACGCTCGATGCTCCATAGCGCGGGCGTGAGCCGGGGCGGCGCCGGGGACGATGCGAGCGCGATGCTGGGACTGTGGGAGCTATGAGGCGGGAGGGATGTCGTAGTTCATGCCGGAAGAGGTTGCGCGGGTCGTACTGGGCCTTGAGGCGGATGGTCCTTTCAGGTGCTTACGCGAGACCGCGACCGGCGGCGCATGGCGTTCAGGGTGGCCGCGACGGCCTTGAGGTAATCGCCGGTCATCGAGTCGGCGTATTCCTGCTCTTGGGGTGACCCGCCCTCAACGCCGGCCACGACCAGGGCGAGCTGAACCGGAGCTTGAGGTCGTCTTCGGGGCCCTGGATTTCGTTCGCGATCGTGCCGAGCACCGGGCCGGCGATGCGGGTGAAGGTCACCCGGTGCGGCGGCTCCAGGGTGATCCGCTCGGTGAAGCGCTCGCCACGGAAGTCGATGTCGCGGTCGAAACCGTGTCGCCGTGCCGCTGGGTGACCTCGCAGTAGGTCATGCTCGGCACGAACGGCAGCGCGTTGTTGGCCTTGAGCACCAGGCCGTCCCAGACGGCGGCGCGGTCCAGGCGCGGCTCGCCTCCACGTTGACCGGCAGCTGGTGGGTCACGAAGATCATGACGTTTCCTCCGTTGGATCGATCACGGTGTTCTCCAGGGTGCCGAGCCCGTCGATGGTGACCCGGACGACATCGCCGCCGTGCAGGTACAGGCCCCGGCTGACGCCGACCCCGGAGGGCGTGCCGGTGGCGATGACGTCGCCGGGCTCGAGCGTGACGACTTCGCTGGCGGCCGCGATCAGTTCGGTGACCGGGCACACCATGTCGGCGGTGGACTCGTCCTGCTGCAGCTCGCCGTTCACCCACAGACGCAGCCGCAGGTCCTGGGGGTCGGGCACCAGGAAGGCCGGGGTCAGGCCCGGCCCGAGCGGCAGCGAGCCTTCCATGGACTTGGCCGCGAACCAGTCGTAGCTGAAGGCGGCCGCAGGCGCGATGTCGCGCTTGTGATACCCGCGCGCCGTGATGTCGTTGGACACGCAGTAGGCCGCGGCGTGAAACCCGGCTCGTTCGGGATCAATGTTCTTGCCTTTAATCCCGATGACGACGGCCAGTTCGGCTTCCCAGTCATACCGGGCGCGGGCCGCCGGCGATCACGACGGGGTCCCGGGGGCCGATCACCGAAGTGGTGGGGGCCTTGAGGAAGAAAACGGCCGCCAGCCTGTCCCGGGATCTCGCCGCCCATCTCGCGCATGTGCTTGCGGTAGTTGACCCCGGCGCAGATCACCTTGCGCGGCCACCGCAGCGGCGGGAGCAGGGCGTCGTAGGTGATCACCGGCGCCTCGGCCGGGTTGAGGTCCCGCAGCACGGCCTCGGCGGCGGCCCAGTCCTCGAGCAGTTCCAGCGTGCTCGACCAGCGCTTGAGCTCCGTCGGCGCGACGAGGGTGCCGTCCTCGCGCAGCACCCCGAAGCCCTCGGTGCCTGGGCCGTGTAGCTGGCCAGCGACCAGGTCATTGGTGCTCCCCAAGGGCGGATACGCCGGACACCTGATCGTGCACGCAGGCGATGTCCAGGTCGCCCCAGCCGTCGGCCAGGGCCTTGTCGAAGACCTCCTTGGCGGCGGCGAACACCGGGAGGGCAGGCCCGTCTTGGCGGCGTGGTCCTCGATCTGCTCCAGGATCGGGTGCAGGGTGCGCACCGGGCCTGGGCGGGAGACCAGGCACGTTCGGCCATCACGGGGCCTCGCTGCTGCCAGATGGTCGAGCTGGCGATGGAGTTCTCCAGGGTCTTCTGCACGAGTTCGAGGTCCAGGCCGCTGCGCCGGGCCAGCGCCATCGCCTCGGCGGCGGCCACCGTGTGCACCGCGAGCACAGGTTGGCGATGTACTTCAGCTGCGCCCCGGTGCCGAACGGGCCGGTGTAGACCCACGGGCCGGAGATGGCGTCGAGCACCGCGCTGACCTGGTCGACGCTGGTCTGGTCGCCCGAGGCGAACGTAGTGGCCAGCCGGGGCGCGACCATGCCGGGGCTGCCGCTGATCGGGCAGTCGAGCAGGTCGCCGCCCTTGGCTCTCACCATGTCGCGGAGCCGGGCCTTGAGGTCCACCTCGATGGTGCTCATCTCGATGTGGATGATGCCGCGTTTTAGGGTGCTGAGGGTTCCCTGCGGGCCGCAGATGATCTCCTCGACGTCCCCGGCGCCGGGGACGATCGACACCAGCACGTCGCAGCTTTGCCGCGACCTCGGCCGGGCTACTGGCCATGGTGCCGCCTCTTTGATGAACTCGGCGAGCCGCTGCGCCGGTAGCCGGTCACGTGGAAACCGCGCACCATCAGGTTCCTGGCGATGGGCAGGCCCATCTTGCCCAGGCCGATCACGCCGACTCGGTCCATCGCTGCCTCCTCGCTGCCCGGCCCACGGTCGCCGTAGCTAAACTGTATGCAGTTTA
>CAVRUQ010000015.1:0-377755 GCA_963724405.1 uncultured Solirubrobacterales bacterium | reverse complement strand
GGCGATGGGCGATCACGAACGCCGTGCGTCCCTCCAGCAGCCGGTCCATGTTCTGCTTGACCGCGCGCTCGGCCTCCGTGTCGAGCGCGCTCGTCGCCTCGTCGAAGATGAGCACCGGCGGCTGGTGGTAGAGGGCCCGCGCGATCGAGACCCGCTGGGCCTGGCCCCCGGACAGGCGCATGCCCGAGTCGCCGATGCGCGTCTTGTAGGCGAGCGGCAGGCGTTCGATGAACTCGGCGGCGTTCGCGACCTCGGCCGCCCAGCGGATCTTGTCCGAATCGGGATCCTGCTCGCCGAAGGCGATGTTCGCCTCGATCGTGTCGTCGAACAGGTACGGCTGCTGCAGCACGAAGCCGATCCGCCGCCGCAGATCGCTGAAGCGCAGCGAGGTGAGGTCGAATCCGTCGTACTCGATCGACCCCTCGGTGGGGACGAGCAGGCCGGCAAGCAGCTTCACGAGCGTCGACTTGCCCGAGCCCGACCGGCCCACGAGGGCGACCGTCGTGCCCGCCGGTACGTCGAGGCTGATGTCGCGCAGGATCGGGCGGTCGGGCGCGGTCGGATAGGCGAAGCCGACGCGGCGCAGGCGGATGTGTCCCTCCAGCGTCGGCACCGGCCGCAGGGCCGAGTGGTCGTGGCCCTGCTCGGGCTCCTGCTCGAAGACGTCCTGCAGCCGTCCGAGCAGGACGGTCACGAGCTGCAGGCGGTCCCAGAGGCCGAGCAGCAGCGTGATCGGCCCGTTGGCGAGCAGCACGAGGCCGGTGAAGGCCACGAGCTGGCCGGTGCTCAGGTTTCCGTTGAGCACCTCGAGCGCGCCGACGAACAGGAACAGCGCGTACACCGAGAACGTCACCACCGAGACGAGCCCCTCGTAGACCATGGCCACGACGTCGGCGCGGTAGAGCTTGTCGCGCAGCTCGCCGAACTCGTGCGCCATGCGGTGGCGCAGGCCGTCCTCGGCGCCCATCGCCTTGACGGTCTCGATCCCGCGGATGGCGTCGATCTGGCGTGACTGGTAGCGCCCCGAGCCCTCCTCGACCGAGTCGAATACGGGGCGCAGTCGCTTCTCGGAGTAGCGCATCAGGCCGGCGTACAGCGGCGCGCAGGCACAGAACAACAGCGCGAGCGACCACGAGTAGTGGAACATGATCGCGAGCGCCACGATGAGCTGGGTCACGGCCGTGAGCGAGGCGACGCCCTGCTGGATGAGCACGGCGCGGACCTGGCGCATGCCGCTGATGCGCCGCTCGATGTCGCCCGTCCGCCGGGCCTCGAAGTAGCGCATCGGCAGGCGCAGCAGGCGGGCCGACAGGAAGTCGAGCGTGTCGACGTCGAGCTGGGAGGCTGTGCGGGCGAGCACGAGCCGCTCTGCGACCGTTATCCCGACCGCGAGCCCCACGACGACGACCATCGCCCCGGCGAGCACGTACAGGAGCGTCTGGCGGTGATGCCCGATGACCTGGTCGATGATCACCTGAGAGAAGATCGGCAGGGTCATCTCGAGCGCCGCGGCGAACAGCGCGAGCACGACGGCGACGGCGAGTCGCCGGCGGTGAGGCGCGACGAACGGCCACAGCCAGCGGAGGTCGAGCCCGCCGCGCGGCGCCTGCGCGAGCCGCTCGGTCGGCGCGGCAAGCGCCGCGTAGCCGGACCACTTCTCCTCCAGCTCGGCGCGGGACACGGTGCGCAGGCCGCGCCCCGGATCGGCGATCCGCAGCCGGTCCCCGTCGATTCGGTAGAGCACGATCCAGTGGTTGCCCTGCCAGTGCACGATCGCCGGCAGCGGCAGCGTGTCGACGCGGTCCGCCGAGGACTTGATCGGGCGCATCGCCAGCCCGACCTCGTCGCCGCCGCGGATCAGCCCGCGCAGCGTCGTCCCGTCGGTGGACGTCCCGACCGCGTAGCGGATCGACGCCATCGAGATGTCGTGACCGAACGAGCGGCAGAGCATCTCCACGCAGGCCGCGCCGCAGTCCATCTGGTCGATCTGGCGCACGAACGGGAACCGCCTCCGGCGACCGAGCCAGGACCGCCGTCGCGGCTCGGCCGCGGCGGGGGCCTCCTCGGCTCCATCGTCGGTGACGGCGAGCCCGGGATCCGCTGCCGTCCACGCGTCCCCGGCGTGGGCCTCCGGGACGGCCCCCTCGCCCGGCGCCCGGTCGCGGGCCCGGTAGAGGGCGATCCGCTCCTGCACCCGCGCGGCGAATGCGGGGTGCTCGGCGATCAGGCCGTCGAAGTGCTCGCCGGGCAGGCGCAGCAGACGCACGTCGCCCTCCGCCCGCACCGTCGCGCTCCGCGGCTGCCCATCGAGCAGCCCGAGCTCGCCGAAGAACTCGCCGGTGTGCAGGGTGCGCACGCGACGGACGCCGTCGAGCGACTCGATCCACACGCCGAGCCGTCCGTCCTCCACGAGGTACAGCGCGTCGGAGGGGTCGCCCTGGCGCACGGCGTCCTCGCCGTCGGCGAGCTCGACCTCCTCCAGGCGCGCGAGCAGGTGCAGCGTCGCCTCCCGGTCGAGCGCCGAGAACGCCGAGTGCACGCGCAGGAAGTCGTTCAGTCGCCGCGTCCGCGCGGACACCTCGAACGTCGTGGCGAGGGCGGGGTGCAGCTCCAGGAGCGCCCGGAACACGCCGCCGTCGAGGCGCAGCACCGTCAGCTCGCTCGATGCCCGGACCGTCGCCGTCCGCGGCGTCCCCTCGATGAGCGCCGTCTCACCGAAGGCGGCGCCCGGGCCGAGAACGTTCAGCGAGACCTCCTCGCCGTCCTCGCCCTCCTTGAGCACGCGGGCGGTGCCCTCCGCGATCACGTAGTAGCCGTCGGCGGCATCGCCCTGCTCGAACAGGGCCTCGCCGAACCGCAGGCGCAGGACGACGAACGAGTGCTCGACGAGCTCGCGCAGCTCGGGCGGCAGCTCGGCGAGCAGCGGCTGATCGGCGAGCAGCGCCGCCGGCTCGGTCTCAGAGGACACAGAGCCGCTCGCTTCGTCCCGCCCGGTGGCGTTCGAGGATCCCGTGCAGCAACTCGTCGGTGGCCCGCTGCGCGAGCACGGTGTCCTCGGCGCTCGGAGGCACCTTGTCCCCAAGCACGAGCACGCGCCAGCCCGCGTCCTGCTGCCAGGGCCCGACCACCTCGCCCGGCGCGGCGGCGGCGAAGGCCGCGGTCGCGTCGTCCGGCACGTCCTCGAGGTACACGGAGCGCTCCCGCGGTACCGTGCCCGCGCGCTCGGCGACCTCACCGAGCGAGAGGCCGTCCTCGCGCACGAGCAGGCGCGCCTCGCGCGCGGCGCCGAGCTCGGCGAGGACGAGCTCCTCGCCGCGCAGCCGCAACCAGTCCAGCCGGTGCCCGGCCAGGCAGTGGTCGATCGCCTCGGGCGTCGCGATCTCGTCGCGCAGCTGCCAGAGGGCGTCATCGAGCGCGGCGAGGCGTTCCAGGCGCCGGCGCAGGTCGGCCTCCCCGAACGTTCGCAGTCCGGCCGCCTCCTCACCGAGGGCGCCGGCGAGGCCCGCCTCCACGCGCTCGGGCGGCGGGCGGCCCGGGGCGCGCTCGCCGAGCCGGTCGGCGGCGGCGAGCCGATCGATCGCTGCCTCGGCGAGCGCCTGCAGCGCTCCGCGGCAGTACGCCTCGACGCGCAGGACGGACGCGAGCTCGGCGTCGCCGGCGCGCTCGCCCACGTCGGTCTGCTCGCGCTCCTCCGTCACCCGGCGCGCGAGCGCGGCGGACAGATCGCCGAGCGTCAGCTCCCGCTCGCGCAGCCAGGTCGTGAACTCGGCCGCGCTGACGAGCCCGTGGGCGTACCGGAACGTGGTCGCCGCTGCGCGGACGTCGGCCGCCGTCACCGCGCCCGGGGCGTCGCCGGTGAGCGCCAGACCGCGACGCACACCGTCCGTGAAGCGCTCCCAGGCTCCGGTGAGGATCCCGAGCAGCACGAGGTCGCAGACGTCGACGAGCTCGCTCTGGACCCGCGCCGCCGGGCGCCCGAGCAGCGCCGTCCAGGTGGCGTCAGGCGCCAGAACGGGCGTCAAGCGCGGCCCCCTGAGACCCTTGAATGCGCACGAGATCAAGCATTTCCTCTCACAGTCTCCCGCCGAGGCCCTAGCCTATGCAAGACAGGGAACGCAACGTCCCACCCAGCAGAGGCACGAAAAGGGGTGTTTGGTACGTCCGAGGTAAGTGAAATCCGAATTGGCGCCAGCGAGGGACGCGTCATGCGACGCGCCCGCGTCGAGTACGTCGTGCAGGGAAGCGTCATCTCGGGCACGGTCACGTTCCCCGGTCGTCCGTCCCAGCGCTTCGAGAGCGCCGGCGAGCTCGAGCGCTGCCTCGGTCGCGGCGCCGGGGGGCTCGTGCTCGTCGAGGCCGGCCATGTCCCGTCGTCGGAGCGCGCGGACCTCACCGCGCTCACCCCGACCGAGCAGGCGATCGCTCAGCGCGCCGCGGCCGGCGCCTCCAACCGCGAGATCGCCGACGCGCTGTACTACAGCGTCAAGTCCGTCGAGGCGTACCTCACGCGCATCTATCGCCGCCTCGGCATCGAGGGTCGCGAGGGCCTGAACGCCGTCGTCACGGCCGAGGACCTCGAGCCGCCCGAGGCCGACCGCGAGCTGATCGGCGGCGGCGCCGCCGGCGGCCCGCCGGCCGGCGGGCGCACCCCGGCGCCGAGCGCTCAGGCGGTCGTCGTCGAGCTGTTCGTGGCCTGAGCGCCGGCCGCGTCGAGCAACCCCGCTTCGAGCAGTGCGCGCACCGCCGCGAGCGTCTCGCTCGTCCGCGCCCGCCCGGCCGCGTCGCGCCGCACCCCGAGATCGGCCAGCGCGTCCGCCACGGTCCGGCGCCCGTCGAGGCGGTAGATCGCCTCGAGCACCGGCGCGCTCACGTTGACGCGAGCATCGACGCCGTCGCCCTGGCGGACGCCGGCCAGACGCAGCGCGTAGCGCCGCCCGTCGTACTGCAGACGCTGTTCGACCAGCTGTCCGGCCGGGATCGACGCGACGAGCCCGAGCAGCGACTCGTCGCTGCGCTGGCCGGCGAGCAGCTCGATGTTGGCCAGGGCGCGTCCGAGCTGGGCGCCGCTCTGTTCGCCCACGTTGCCGCGCGCATCGAGAGCCACGCGCCCGGCGCCGCCCCGCCCGCGACGTGCGCGACGGCGCACGAACAGCGCACCGAAGCTGATCCGGTCATAGCCCTCGTGGGCGTAGTGGCTCAGCCAGCGCCCGATCACGCGGTCGTGCTCGGCCGGACCGAGCGTGCGCATCGGCGGCCGGTTCCAGTCGAGCGCGTACTGCACCGGGTCGGCCTCGGACAGGCGCACGAGCAGCACGTCCGCGCCGCGCGGGGTCAGCCAGCGCATCGGCGCGCGCCGCCAGTCCTCGTCGGCGCCGTGTCCCCAGCAGCACATGACCTGCGCGCTGCCGCCGGCCTGGAGGTGCGCCATCGCGCCGGCGGCCACCGACCGCACGGGATCGCCCCCGGCGCGGTCGCCGTCGCGGAAGGTGAACTCGTTGTCCGGCGACACGACGTACGGGGCGACGCAGACGATCCGGTCGAAGCGCTCGCCGGCGACCGGCTCGTACCACGAGCCCGCCCGCCATTGCGCCCCTTCGACCCCGCTCAGCCGCGCGCCGAGTCCGGCGAGGCCGAGCGCCCGGGGGTTGATGTCGGTGCCGACCGCGCTCGCGCCGTTGCTCGCGGCGAGCAGCGCGTGGATCCCCGAGCCGGTTCCGAGGTCGAGCAGGCGCCCGCGCCCGACGGGGACCCCGAGGCGCCGGGCGAGGTCGGCCGCGCTGGTGTAGCCGTCCACGCGGTCGCGCCGCCGCCCGCCCGCGGCGTCACCGAGGACGAAGACGTCGCCGCGCCCGCTGATCGACACCCGCGCCCGCCACCCCCCGGGGCACCGTTGGAGCACGCCGGCGCGGGCGAGGGCCGCCGGCGTCGCCGGCGCGACGGCCCGTGCGGCGGCCCGCTCGTCGAGTGGCACGCCGTAGGCGAACAGGTCGAGCAGACCTCGCAGCCTGGCGCCGGCGCGACCGCGGCGGATGTCGGCCGGAACGGCGTCGGATCGGGTGAAGGAGATCCGGATGTAGCGCGCGGTCCCCGCGTGCTCCTGATAGCCGGTCTCGATGAGCGCCTCACGCAGTGCGCCCAGCTCGCTCGTGTCGGCGCGGCGGGCCGTCATCCCTGACGGCCCAGGCCGGTGGAGGTGCGACTCGGCGCGCTCAGCCGACCCCCCACTGGAAGCTCGACACCTCGGGCGCCACCTTCTGGCTCGAATCGGTCACCTCGATCTTCATGAACGCATCGACGGCCCCGCCGCTGACGTCGTCGGCGTCCTCGGGGGCGAGATCCTCGACCGCATCCTCGGGGAGCGGTGTCTCGTCGTGCTGTGACTCTTCGGTCATGACTGTCCTCTCGGGCTGGGATGAAGTGGTGTTACTCGGTCGGCGTGTCGTCGCCGCCGCTGCTCGAGACGGCGTCGAGCTTCATGTAGATGTGACCGCCGCTGACGTCCTGATCGGCGCCTTCGGGGGCCACGTCCTCGACCGCATCGTCGGGGAGCGCCGGCTCGTCGTGCTGCTGTGGCTCTTCGGAGATCGTCGTCCTCCTCGTGCTCGTCGCGACGCATGTCGGCGCCATGACGCACCCACCGCGCCATGTGCCTGTGTGTGACTTGAGGAGGGACGACCATACCGCGCAAATACACCTGCGTGGGCGGATCGTAGGGTGGCGTCGCCGACCCTAGGGCGGGTCCGTCACCGTGACGGATCCGCCTTCGCCGACGCGCTACTCGACGCTCGTCGGCATGTCGGCGTGCGACGAGTCGAGCTTGATGTACGCGTTCAGCGCGCCGCCGCTGACGTCGTCGGCATTCTCGGGGGCGAGATCCTCGACCGCGTCGTCCGGGAGCACCGTCTCATCGTGCTGCTGCGGTTCGTCAGACATGTCTCGTCCTCCTTGATCGTGATGCCGGCGAGTGATGCCGGCGAGGCGAGCGCCGACGCTGATGTCGAATCGTACGGTGACGGTACCCGCCATTACGCGCGTCTGGACGGATCGTAGGGTGGCGCTCTGAACGCTAGGGCGCGGGATCGCTGTGGGTCGCGCGCGTGTCAGATGACCCGCGTCGCGCCGCCGTCGACGAGCAACGCGACGCCCGTGATGTATGCCGCCCGTCGCGAGCAGAGGAACGCGGCGGCGGCGGCCATCTCCTCGGGGCGCCCGAGCCGGCCGGCCGGCACCTCGCGCGCCGCGGCCTCCTCGGCGGCCTCGAGCGAGCCGGCCAACGACACCAGCCGGTCGGTGGCGATCCTCCCCGGCAGCAGCGAGTTGACCGTGATCCCGTCGCGGGCGAGAGCGCGCGCGAGCGTCTTCCACGCGGCGAGCGTCGCGCTGCGGTGGGCGTTGGACAGCATGAGCGCGTCGATGACCTCTCGGACCGACGACGAGGACACGCTCACGATGCGGCCGAACCCGGTCTCGCGCATGCCGGGCACGACCGCCTTCACGAGGGCCATCGGCGACAGCACGAGCGAGCGGTAGGCCGCCTCCCACTGCGCCTCGGTGAATGCGAGCGGGTCGGGACCCGCGGGCGGTCCGCCGGTGTTCACCACGAGGATCTCGACCGGCCCGAGCACGTCTCCCACCGCCGCGACGAGCGCGCCCGCCTCCCCGACGTCGCCGCTGTCGAACACGAACGGGCGGGCGCCGATGTCCTTGGCGGTGGCCTCGATCGCCGCGGGTGAGCGCGAGCTGATGGCGACGCGCGCGCCTTCCTGCGCGAGCTCGGCCGCGATCGCCCGGCCGATGCCGCGCGACGCCCCGGTGACGAGTGCAACCTTGTCGTCGATGCCGAGGTCCATGGGCGGCATTGTTCCATCCGGGCGCGCGAGGCGGCGCCGGACGGCGCAGTCCTTCCACCCCGGTGGTCGAGCGCCGGGGTCGCGGACCCGAGCAAGCTCGCTCCGGTCGCCACGACCGCCCGCGACTACGAGGCCGAGTCCGCCGGTTAGCATCCAGTCGCGCGGGCGGTTAGCTCAGCTGGTCAGAGCGCCTGCCTTACAAGCAGGAGGTCCCCGGTTCGAGCCCGGGACCGCCCATCGGAGAAGGGCCTGGAAAGTCGCGTGTTCTCAGATTGACGAGCAGCGCTTCTGCGACCAGATGTTCCCCGGGTGTGTTCCCCAGAACCCGGTTGGCGTCCCGCGAGGGGCCTGCGGCAGGTCGGGGGAGGCAGTGAGGGGAGCGCATGCGGTGGTCAGCTCCGGCGCCGCTGGGTCGGGCCGATGACAGCGCCGTTGGCGCGGCCCTCCCGACGAAGCGCCGCTGACCCCGGTCGAGCGGGCCGGCACCGCCGGCGCGACACCCGGGAGCCCGCCTGCCTTGCCAGCGATGCCGAACACGCCGTCGCTCGAGCAACCCGCCGCTGGTTGATGCCTGCCGGCCTCAGGCGAGCTCGGCCGTGACGAGAACGAGCGGGCTGGCGCTGGATCAGTCGGCGGGGAGGAAGTCGAGGAGTAGTTGGTTGACCTGCGCGGGCGCGTCGAGTTGCATCCAGTGCCCGGCGCCATCAAGACGCTCGTAGCGCCACGGGGCCGTGAGGTTCGCGGCGGATGCCGTCATCTGCGCTTGCGTGAGAAGATGGTCGCCTGAACTCCAGACGCCCATCGTCGGAGCATCGACGGGCGGCCGGGCGGCGCGTGATCGCAAGTATGACCCCGCTGAGATGTTGGCTCGGTAGTAGTTGAGCGCCGGCGTCAGCGAGTGGTTCGCCTCAAGCTCGGCGATCACGGCGTCGCAGTCGGGGTGACGACTCCAGGCGCGAAAGTTCGCCCAGTCGTCCGTCGATAGCCATTCCTCGGCGTCGCCGGCAAATTGGAACAGGAGCATGTACCAGGACTTCTCGTGCTGCTCGAAATCGCGGGAGGTCAACATGGCGCTGTGGCCGACCGAGAGCGCCGCGAGATGGTCGACGCGATGCCCGGCCCGCGCGCCCAGCGCCCATGCGATCACGGCGCCCCAGTCGTGTCCGACGACGTGAGCGCGCTCAACCCCCGCGTCGTTGAGGATCGCGATCACGTCGCCCGCGAGAGCTCCGATGGTGTAGGCATCCGCGTCCGTCGGCTTGTCTGATCGTCCGTAGCCGCGTAGGTCGGGCACGATCACTCTGAAGCCAGCATCCGTCAACGCCGGCACCTGATGACGCCACAGACGCCGCCCAGAGTCGGGAAAGCCATGAAGCAGGACCACCGGGCGACCCCCGCCAATGACCTCGTACTCGATGCCGACCCCGTCAACGTCGACGCGCATCACACTCCCCCCGGTCACCTATCACCGCGTTACGGCGAAGAAGCAAGAACGCGGCGCTGCGACCAGTCCACGGCTGCACGCCCGCATTGTGGCGCCCAAGGGTAGCCCTCGTCGTGACCGCCGCTTCGCGCCGAAGCCACGCAGGCACGTCACGACGCGCTGGAGCTCCGCGCGGGACGACGTCCAGGACAGGCAGAGAGGTCGCTGGACAGTCCTTCTTCGACAGGCCGAAGGAGGCGTCGATGGGTTCGAGGCAGCGCGACAACACGCACCGGGCGGTGCCGGCCCAGGCGGTGGGTGCCGGCAGTGCCGACTCCTGAGCGAGGAGAACGCAGGATCGACCGTTACGCGACTCGCCCGTCGACGCGAACGGACGCCACCGCCGACACGGACGGGATCGGCTCGCCGGCCTCGCGCAGGGCGTCGATATGGAAGGTGACGGCCTCCCGCGCGAGCTGTTCGACCTCTTCGCACGTGTCGCCAATGACGCCGACGCCGGGCAGGTCTGGGCAGTAGGAACCCAAGCTGCTCCCCTCGTGCTCGATAACAACCAGGTACTTGTTCATCGGTTCGGCGGTCTCGGTCTGGTCGGTCGAGATCCGGCGGAACGAGCTACGCGGCCTCGAGCTGTGAATGCTCCGCGATCACGACGGTCACTCCGACCACGGGGCGCGCGAGGTCCGTCGTCTCAGTGGCGGCCGAGAACAACGCACGGCCGCGCTCGAAGGCCTCATAGCCATCGGCGGCCTCGACCGAGAACGTCACATCAATAGTCGTCGCCTGCGGGTCCTCGCCGACCACGGGGCTAGCGTCGGCGTGATGCGCGAGGAACGCGTCCAGCATGCGGTCGGCCTCCTGCGGGTCACCACTGTGGTCCAGCGCGATCGTGACGACGTATTCCATGCTCAGTGTCCTTTCCAGACGAGTCCCATCCGTCGCATCCGAGCGACGTACGGGGCAAGGCTGCCGCCCGGAGTCGAGGGTAGCGTGACGATGCCCTGGCCGCCAGGAGCGTATGCCTTGTAGTGCCCGCCGCGCCCCAGCTCGATGCGCCAGCCCTGACGCTCAGCCTCGGCGAGCAGCTCCTTCAGCTCCTTGCGACTGGCCATCAGCGGGCTCGCGTCGGTTCCGGGCGGTCGCCGGCGAGATGACGGTAGGTCGCAAATGCCTGTGCCAGGAGCTGAGCGTCGCCGGCCTGGCTCTTGGCGTGTAGGTAGCGGGCACTCGTCTGGAGGTGGGCGTGGCCCATCCAGGCCCGGACCTGAACGAGCGAGGCGCGGTTGACCGCCATCGAGCCGAAGTAGTGGCGCAGGGAGTGGAAGGGAAGCGGCCTGAGCGCGGCACGCTTGGCCGCCGCCAGGTAGCGACGACGGAGGGCGCTGGCGTCCAGGTGGCCGCCCGCGACGCCGGCGAACACCGGGTCGTGGTCGGCCACGAAGCGTTCGCGCTGCCCGAGGCGACCCAGGCGCCGGGCGACCTCGTCGACCATGGGGACGCTCCTCACCTTGCCGCTCTTCGGCGTGACCATCTGCCCGCAGGAGTAGTTCGCGCGGACGCGGATCGCCTGGCCGGGGAAGTCGACATCGCGCCAGCGGAGCCCGACGAGCTCGCCACGGCGCAGGCCCGTCATTGCCGCGGTGAGGAAGATCGCGGCGTCCTGAGGGCTCGCGGCCGCAGCGACCAGGGCATCGATCTCCTCACGGGCGTAAAGGTCGTAGTCGCCGCTCTAGCGCACGGGACGGCGCCAGACACCAAGGGCGGGGTTTCGGTCGATCCATCCCCGTGACGCGGCATGGCCGAGGATCGCGCGCACGACCATCAGCAGCTTTTCGGTCGTGCGGCCGTGGGGGAGACCGTCGTGCCACGCCTTCAGCTGCGCCGCGCTGATCTCGCGCAACGGCGTCTCGGCAAACGGAGCGCGTCCGTAGCGCGACGGGCGCGCCGCCTCGTCCGCGCCGGGGGGAAGGTAGGCGGTGAGGACCTGGCCGTAGTCCCGCAGCGTGGAGCGCTTGAGATTCCGACTGCGCTGGCCATGCGACAGCCATGCGCGCGCCGCGTCGGCGAACGTCATCGCAGCACCGGTGCGGGTGCGAGGTGTCGGCGTTCGGACGGCGTCGTGCTCGAGCAGCTGCCGCAGCTCGGCCGTTGCCTCGCGCGGTGTCAGATAGGACGAGTCGGGTTTGGGACCGTCGGCGGCGTGCCAGACGATCGCTCCACGCGCCTTCCCGAGCTCTGCACCCACGCACGCCCCAGCACGCGAGAGTGCTTACCGTCGGCGTCCCACCAGAACGCCCGCCAGCGTCGGTGGCCGCGATCGCCGATTACTTGCAGGTGGCCGTTGGGAGGGAGATCGCTCGCTACGTCGCGCACGCCAGCCAAGGTACGCCGCGCTTGGGACGGAACGTGTTCCCCAGCGTGTTCCCCACAGGGAACACTTCAACGCAGCTGCCGTCACTCGAAATGGCTTGAAATAGCCAAATCTCAGGCCAGCGCACCCCCAGTCAGCTGCCTACAAGCAGGAGGTCCCCGGTTCGAGCCCGGGACTGCCCATCGGACGATCTGCACGCATTTCGCCGGGAAGTCGCGGTCGTCGTCGCCTGCGGTCTTGTTCCCGCGGGTACCAAGCGGGTACGACAGGTGTCATCGCGAGCGCCATCGATCGATCGACACCGTCCGGTGCCGCGGTGCCTCGGTCGGGCCACGCGCCCGTGCGGACACGCTCGTAGGGCGTGTGCGGGGCTAGATCGGCCCCGCCGGGCCAAGTGACCGTCCCGATTTCGCTGTCAACCGCGACCTCGGCGAAGCCCTCGGGCGTGCGTGCGTGTTCGAACACCGGCCCGCGCATGCGATCGAGTACCTCAACCTCGCCGCACAGGCCGTCGGCGAACGTCAGGTGGAGGACACCGTGGCGTGGCGTCTCGACGTTGGTGAAGGTCGATCGTGTGCGACCGTGCCGCAGGATGGCTCCGTGACACAGACGGTCGTCACAGAGACGGTTCTACCGCCACGCTGCGCGAGCGGATAGGCCCGCAGACGGTCTAGTGCCGCCGGAGCTCCTTCGCGTAGGCGAGCCGCTCGTTGTGCGTCTTGGACTGGAAGAGGCTCGGGAAGGCCTGGGTGGCCTTGAAGTGGTTGGACGCCCGCGGCTTGCTCCAGCGGCCGAGCGCGCCCATCGCGCTCACGCGCACCGTCCCGCTCTCGGTGAGCGGCACGCCCGTGATCACGAGCGAGCGATGCCCCGGCTTGACCCGGCGCTGCAACTCGCTGCCGGCGTCGAAGTGCACGCGCAGCCCGTAGGAGGTCGCGCCCGGTACCGGTGACCAGGTCACGTGCAGCGTCTTGCCAACACGGCGAACACGCACGGCGGCCGGCCGGCCGATCGGGCGGGCGGCGCCGACGCGGAAGCTGGCGAGCGTCTGCGGCGCGAACGGCGAGGAGCCGTAGGTCCCGATGGCCACGACCGTCCGCTTGCCCGCGGGCCCGGCGAGCGGCGTGAACGCGATCGAGCCGTGCCCGCCCGACACCGTGCCGATCGTCTGCGCCATGTTCCCGCCCTGCAGGGCGAAGGTGATGCGCGTCCCCGGGCTCGTTCTGCCCGCCCGGTACACGAGCCGACGCGAGGCGCCCGATCCGGTCACCTTCGCCGTGAGCGCCTCGTCGAAGCCGGGCTGCGTCGCCTGCAGACCGGCGAAGGCGCTCGAGCCCGGCAGCCGGGTGATCGTGTAGGTGCCCGGCGTGCCGTTCTTGACCCCGAAGTAGGTCGCGTTGTCGGCCGTGTCCCGGACGCCGACCATGTGGGGGCTGGTCACCCAGTCGTTGCCGTCCACGGTGAGCGTCTCCCCGCCCGGGGTGGTCACCCGCACGATCGGCGGAGCGCCGGTGCCGGCCAAGCGCAGGTTCTTCACCGTCTCGCCCTTGGCCACCTTGAAGGAGAGGGTGTTCGCAGCAGCCACGCGCGCCGAGCGCCCGAACACCACACCGAACTCGCTCGGCTTGCACCCGTCGACCGGCCATAGCTTGATCCGGCGATGGGCCCAGTCGATGCCGGCGCCCGGGCGGATGGTGCCGCCAAATGCGGAGATGCTGAAGCAAGCCACCATGCCCGAGCTCGTCACGTAGCCGTCGGCGCCGAGGCATAGCCCGCTCTCGACGCCGGCGATGCACGCCTTGCCTCCCACGTGCGCCTGGAAGTAGCCGGTGCCGAGGCGCGTCTCCAGGCTCGCGCCGCCGTCGATCGACATTCCCGGCACGAAGAGGTGGACCGCGCCCGCCGCGTAGATGTAGTTGGGCAGGGAGTACATCGCCGCGCCCGAGCCCAGCTGGATGTACCCGAGCCCGGGGAAGCTGACGTACACGGTGCCCCCGGCGGCGATCGTGGTGGCGGTGAGGACCCGGCCGGCGAGCGCTGCGAGGTCGGTGCCGGCGTCCTGCGCGCTCAGCGTGTAGGGGTGCCCGATGTCGGGGAAGGCCAGCAGTGCCGTCCCGGTGACGCGCGAGATGTCGCCGACGTTCACCCCTCCACCGATGCGAACGAGGAACGGGTCGAGCTGCAGCGCGAAGTTGATGTTGTCCAGGAACACGCCCGGGAAGATCTCGGGCGCCGCCGCACCACTGAACATGACGGCACCGCCCGCGTTGTGGAAGCTGCCCTCGCAGAAGCCGATGCCGTTCTGCGACGGCGGCGGCGCGAGCTCGAAGCCGGTCCCCCCGCCGTCGTCGCCGCCGAGGAAGACGTCGGCCTGCGCCTTCCACTCGTCGCCGCTGCAGTCGTCGTTGTCGAGATGCCCGTGCGTGGCGTAGCGGAACGCGACGTTCGTGAAGCTCACCGGCCCGATGTCGGCCGAGGGCACCGACAGGTTGATGTTGTCGAGCTGCAGGCCGGTCCCGTTCTGCGCCGTGACCTGGACGGTGCCCGACGGCGGGTCGCCGCCGAAGAGCGCGAACTCGCCCGGCAGCTTCAGCCGCACCGTGCCCTCCGAGTAGCGCTGCCCGTTGATTCCAGCGAGCGCGAGGTCGACCGACCCGTCGACTGAGAAGCCGGCGATGGCCTGCAGGTCCTTGCCGCTGTAGCGAGCGATCGACTGACTTCCGCCGCACGCGTAGTCGTAGGTGCACTCGATGTGGCTGATGCTCACGTCGTTCCCGAGGTTGAGGTCGATCTCCCCGGTCCGCACGGGAGCTCCACCCCAGGTCATAAGGGCGTCGGAGGCGATGATGCGCTGCAGCTCCGGGAAGACGACGATCGAGGAGTTTCCCAGCGGCTTCACGATGATCCCATTGAGATCGACCGGCGTCGAGGAGACGTACACGTCGTAGTGGACGTCGAACTCCTGCTTGGTGTAGTCACATAGCGCCTGGGTGATCACCGTGCCGTCGCTTAGCGTCTGGCCGATGCGGCTGCAGTAGAAGGCGGCGACCGCGCTCATCCCCGCGGAGACGTAGTCGTCGTGCACGATCTGGCGTACGTCGGTTGGCACGTTGCTCTCGTCGGTCGTGTGCACGAAGCAGCCCTGCGCCGAGATGAGCTGCGCGATGACCGTCTGCGGCGTGCATTCCAGCGCGGTGAGAACCGATTTCAGCGGAAGTCGGGCCAGGCCAGCCGGAGAGCCCACCGCCGCGCCCGGCGACGTCGCGCATACGGCGACGCTCGGGGGCCCGTACTTCACCGCGCCGGCCGGAGCGTTCGCGCTGGCCGGATTGAGCACTGTCAACGGTTGCGAGGTGAAGGACACCACGCTCTTGCCCCGCGAGGCCTGCAGCCCGATCGAGCCCCTGATCGTCGACTGGGGCGTCAGCGCGATGTACGGCTGGCTGGCCGGGCAGGTGACATCGGGCTTGCCGTCACCGCTGAGATCCCACCCGAGGCTCGTCGCGCCCGAGCTCTGCGAGGCGTCGAGAATGGTCGTGCCCTTCGGGGCGAGCGCGCTCGTGATCGGCCGGAACGAGGCGACGGGCGGTGGAGCGCCGGCGGTAGTCGACGTGGCCGTCGAGGTCGTCGGCGTCGCAATCGCCGTCGCTGTGCTCGAGGCGCTCGCGCTGCTCGTCGCCGTCGTGGTCGTCGATTCCGCGTCGGGAACGAGATCGGGCGGCGTTGGACCGGGGGCCGCGGCCAGACGCCCCAACTCGGTGGCCGTGAGGGCACGGTCGTACACGCGGACCTCGTCGATCTGGCCGGGGAAGTCGGGGCTGCCGCCGCAGGCGTAGGGGTAGCCGTCGACGTAGAAGCTCGAGTCGGGCAGCGAGTAGTTGATCGCGCCCGCCGGCTTGGCCGCGCCGATCTGGGTGCCGTCGACGTACAGGCGGATCGCCGACCCGTCATACGTCCCCGCGATGAGGTGCCAGTTGCCGTCGAACACGGACGCCGTAGACGGCACATCCGTGAGGATGTTCTGGTTGCCGCTGCGGATGTAGAAGTGCAGCCCCGGGTTGCCGTTGTAGCCGGTGTACAGGGCGTAGGAGGACCCGCCGCAGTTGCCGGCGTCGTCGCCTCGGCCGGCGATGTAGTGCAGGACGCCGGGGTCGCCGCTCTGCTTGATCCAGGCCAGCAACGTGAGCTGCGCCGGCGCGAGCAGCGACGAGCTCGTCTGGAGCACGGTGGTGTTCGCGCTCGAAAGGTAGTCGCCGAACTTGCCGCCGGCCGTGCCCATCTGCATCGTCCCGGACGGGCTCGTGAGCGCGAGGCCGTTGCCCGAGACGTCGGCAGTGCTATCGCTCCCGCCGCTCGTCTGATGGGTGTCGAGCGGCCACTGCGCGACGAGCGGCTCCACCGCCAGCGCGGCCGACGCCGTCGCGAGCGCGGTCACGAGCGCGACGGCGTAGATCGTAAGAAGCGTGTAAGTCCTACGCACGGCGGAAGCATTTCACACCGCACCCCATGCGGCACTATCGACGCGCGAGGCGGCGTTGCCCCGGACGAGCACGACGGAGGCGCCAGCGATGACTCAGCCGACGCATCGACAATCCGCCGCCCCGACTGCGAAGGAGTCACCGAGATCGGCCGTCGGCACTACGGCCGACGACTGCTTCGCCACGAACCCGATCGCCGGCCGAGCGGGGTTCGGGACGATCCCGATGGCGACGCTAAGGCGATCGCGCGATGGCGGCTGATATGAGTGTCAGCTGGTGGTGCAAGCGCCCCGGTAGATCTTCTTCGGGATCGCGTGCGTCCGGCAGGGCTTGGCCCGGTCGACGGCCACCCACACGCCCTTCTCGGCCTTGTAGACGGCGATCGCGTCGAAGCCGTTCTTGCCGCCGACCACGATGCCCGAGTACGCCCAGCCGCCGGCGCAGCCGAACGACCCCTCGAATTTCGCGTTCTTCGGCTGCGCTGATCCGCGCTTGAGGCCGGCGCTGAGCGCCTTCTTGGTGCACGGCGGGTACTTCGGCTTGCTGGTGGAGGCGCCGGCCGAGACGGCGAACGCGCCCAACAAAAGCAGCACGGTGGCCGCCAGGCTGAGACTACCCCGTATGGTCTTCATCCCGTCAAACTACCGGCCCCGCCGGACTGCCGCATTTGGGTCAACACCCCGGCGCGGGCGGAGATTCAGAGAATGAGATCGAACGGTGCTTCGACGGGGAGCCGCTGCGACAGGAGGTAGGTCGCGCCGATCTCGGTTGGTCCGAGAGCCCGGTTGAACACCTTGACCTCGTCGATGCCTCCGGCGAACCCGAGGCCCGGGCACCAGGGATAGTTGCCGATCGCGAGATCGTTGCTCGTGGGGAGGCCGTACTGGATTGGAGCGGTGTCGGGGATTCCCGACCCCACCTGCTGGCCGTCGACGTAGAGACGGACCGACGCGCCGTCGAACGTCCCGATCACGTTGTGCCATTTCCCATCCCACACGCCAAGGCCCGCATCCGGTGAGACGACGTACGTCGTCTGGCTCGACGCTACGTAGAACTCCAGACCGCCGGCCGAGCCGGTGTACAGGCCATACGATCCGGTGCAACAGCCATTCCCGCCCTTGGCCACGACGTACCGGTAGTAGCCCGGGCTGCCGGTGCTCTGCACCCAGGCGCTCACGGTGACGTTGGCGCCCTCGAGCGCCGTGCTGTCAGGCACCTGCACGGCACCGGTGGTGCCGGCAAACGTCAGGCCGCTCCGAAACCGCCCGGCGGCCCATCCGACGCTGCCCGCCAGGACCCCGTCGCCACTGAGGGCGGAATCGTTGTGAGCCACGGTGCCCGTGCCCTCGTTGAGATCCCACTGGCCCACTGGCAGGATGTTCGCAACCGCCGGCGCGGCTCCCCACAACAGGAAGGCCGAAATCAGCCCCGCAACCCACTTGGCCTTGCCCATGCCGGAGCCTCCAGTCACCAGTTTTTGATTGCTCGCCGCGCTCGCCGTGCTCGTCTCCGAACGAGCAACGGCCCGGGCCGGGCCGTTCTTTCATCCCGGGCCGTCAGGCCTCGCGGCGACCTCGAGATCGTCGCGCTCGGCCCATTCGAGCAGCGGCTCCAGCGCGAAGGCGTCGTCGTCGATCCCCGCGTGCAAATCGCCCAGCCTCGCGAAGCGGGCCGGAACGGTGGCGATCGTGAGCTCGTGCGGGTTGACGTCATCGAGCTCGTCCCAGGCGATCGGCGTCGATACCGTCCCGTCGATGACACCGCGCACCGAGTACGCGCTGGCGATCGTGTGGTCGCGCGCATTCTGGTTGTAGTCGACGAAGGCCTTGTCGGGATCCCGGTCCTTGCGCCACCACGTGGTGGTCGCGTCGGCGGGGGCGCGCCGCTCAACCTCACGGGCGAAGGCGAGCGCGGCGCGTCGCACCTCGGCAAAGGTCCATCGGGGCTCGATGCGGACATAGATATGCAGACCCGCCCCGCCCGACGTCTTGGGCCAGCCGATGGCGCCCAACTCGTCCAGCAGCTCCTCGGCGACCCTGGCCACGCGCCGCACCCGAGCCAGCGGGCAGTTTGGCATCGGGTCGATGTCGATCCGCCATTCGTCGGGGCGCTCGATCTCGGCGCGGCGTGAGTTCCAGGGATGGAACTCGACCGTCGACATCTGCACCGCCCAGATCACGCTTGCGAGCTCGGTCACGCACAGCTCGTCGGCGTGGCGGCCGGACGGGAAGTCGACCCGCACGGTGTCGATCCACGGCGGCGCTCCGCTCGGCACTCGCTTCTGGTGGACCTTCTCCCCACCCACGCCGCGCGGGAAGCGGTGCAGCATGCACGGTCGCTCGCGTAGTGCGCGGACGATCCCGTCGCCCACGCTGATGTAGTAGCGCGCGAGGTCGAGCTTGGTCTCGCCGCGCGCCGAGAAGTAGACCCGCTCCGGGCTCGAGATTCGCACGCTGCGCGCGCCGACGGTGAGTTCCACCGCCTCGTCCGTTTCAGCCCTGCGCGCCATCCCGTGGAATCGTGGCAGGCTCCGATCAGCCGATCACGGACGCCACGTTGGAGGCCGGCGTGAGATACGCGCGGTCAGCGTCGCCGCCCTCGATCACGCCGACCACCTCGCCCGCCGCGTTGACCGCCGGTCCGCCGCTGTCGCCGTGGGCGACCCCGTTTGCCGCGACGACGATCGTGTCCGTCAGCGTCTCGCTCGCCCCGGTCTCGGAGTACAGCGTGACCGTCGCGCCCGTCGCGATCACCGTGCCGTCGATCGGCTCCAGGGCGGCTCCCAACTGATCACCCGGCGAGCCGATGAGCTCCAGTTGCTCGCCGGCCGATGGAAGCCCGGCCGCGAGCGGCAGCGGCGGTGCCGTGGCGGCGGGCCCGAGCCGCATGAGCGCGAGGTCGTGGGTCGGGTCGTCTGCGCTGACGCTCACGACGAACGGTCCTGCGCTCACGCTGCCGGGTCCCGAGTTGGCGCAGATCGAGATGACATGGGACGCCGTGACGATTCCGCCTCGCGTCACGAAGCCCGTGCCGAGAGCCGCCGACAGCAGATCGGCGTTCATGTCCGCGTTCGTGCACCGTACCCTGACGACCGAGCCCTCGGCGCGCTGGATCGTCGCCGGTGACACGCTCGCTGCCGGCGGCGCCGCCATGCCGCTGAACCCCCTGAGCGCGACCGCTATCCCCGCGACGGCAAGGAGCGCGGCCATCGGGAGTGTCCAGCGCGACATCACCCAGATATCGGCGTCCGGCAGTCGGCCCTTGACGCTCGGCCGGACGAAGTCGCACCCCGAGGCCCGCGGTCAACGCCCCCGTGCGCTGCGCGCCCGCCCGACGCGAGCGGGACCCACGCGGATCCGGGGGTCCCTCGACGGCGGGGGATCGCCCCCAGCGCTACGCCTCGGTGAGCCCGATCACGGTCTCCGGGCGAACGCCGTCGAACTGCATCGCGTCGAGTCCGGGCTGGGACTGAATGGCCGCCTCCCAGGCGGCCAGGTCCGGCACGTCGACGATCAGCCCGACGCGATTTGAACCCTGCGGGTCGGTGAAGGTTCGCGCCGTCATGCCCAGCGGCCCGAAGAACTCCTCGCGCTTCGGTGAGCTGAGCCATTGATCGACATCGTTGACCTCGTGGAATACGAGCAGTGTCGGCATCGTCCCTCGTCTTTCCCACAGCGAGCGAGCTGTGCGGTGTGTGGATCCAGGCGGGCAACCCTGGTCGCTCGCGCTGAGGCGCGGGCTCGGCCGATATCGGCCGAGCCCCCTACTGCAGCCCGGGGGGAGCCGCGAGCACAAGGTTGACACGCTGCTGCTGCGCGGGGCTCAGACGGGACTCGTCGACCGTCTCGCGCCGAGGCGGCACGCGCACGACGACGGGCGCCGTGGTCGACGTGTCGGTCGTGGTGACCCGATCGCCCACCGTCTCGACGGTGCGGACCGGCAGGCCGTCGGGCCGCAGGAAGACCCGTGTCGTGCTCACCGGCGGCGACATCGTGCTCACGAGGAACTCGCTCACGGCCTGTCCGCCGAGCGTTGCCGGCCCGAGCTCCTGCACGCTGGTCGCCGGCGGCAGCACCACGCTGGCAAGGTTGCTCAGGAGGGAGCGGATCAGCCCGGTGACGTTGCCGCGGCCCCCGGCGAGGTTGCCCAACCTGACCCGCACCCACTTATGGCCGCCGTCGATGCGGGCCAGCCCGGGCGCCGTGCCGTACGCGTAGGAACCGACATAGCGGAAGAACTCCGGGTGACCGGCGACCGACGAGCTCAGCGCATACCGCGGCGGCGACAGGCTGCCCCGCTCGGTCAGGCGGCTCAACGGCACACCGTTCGGCGTGCGCGTCTCGATCACCGACTGGTCGACGAGGAAGCTCGTCACGCGCAGGTGCCGGGCCTCGGCGAGCAGGCGCCGGAGGTCCGGCGGCAGCCGCGCCGGGCTGAGCGCGCCGGCGCTCGCCGCCGCGATCGCGACCGACAGCACGGCGGCGCCGAACACGGCGAACGGGCGAACTCGCATGGGCGGTTCAGTATCGCCCACGTGCGGCGCCCGCCTGAATCCTCGTCGCCGGGCGCCCGCTCAGCGCGTGCGCGGCGGCCGGCGGCCAGGCGGGGCCGGCAGGAGCTCGCTCGCTCCGACGTTGCGGTCGAGCCACGCGTTGAGCGCGGCGCACGCGGCCCACGCGCTTCGCGCGTGGTCGAGGGCCGCCTCGCGTCCGATGCCGTCGCGTCCGGGCTCCAGGCGGCCGCCCGCCACGAGCGAGGTGTGGCGCAGCAGCCCGATTCGCGGATGTTCGCGTTCGTAGCCGCGGGGTGCGGACTTCAACGTCGCGCGGAAACGCTCGAGCCCGGCCGCCTCAGCGATCTCGATCGCGCTCTCGAGCTCGGGGCCTGTCGTGTCGTCGGCGACGGCCGCGCGAAAACGCGTGAGCTGATCGGCGGCCAGCGCGTGGTACCCGGTGCCGGCGAACAGCCCGGTGGCCGACAGTTGCGCGTACAGGCCGGCAAGGCTGTCGGGGCGATCGAGGATCAGACCGTACGTCTCGGTCTTGTACGGCGACTTGTCGGGCGAGAACCGCAGGTCGCGCTGCTGGCGGAACATCTTCACGTGGCCCCCGAGCTGGTCGGCGAGCTCCTCGAGCATCGACTCCAGCGCTCCCCGGACCGCATGTTCGTACGTAGCGCGCTCGGCGGTGAAGTACCGCTTGGAGTTGTCGGCCGCCAGGCCGGCGAACCAGGTGAACGTCTTGGGCGGAAAGCCGGTGAACCCCGGTTCGGCGACGGCGGTCTCGGTCATCGGGGAAGTGTCCTACAGGCGGCGCCGTCGTGATTCCGCCGCGCGGGGCCCGCGACGCAATGGCGCCCGGCGGATGGCGGGCCGTCGAGACGCGGCCTCTCCGCCCCCGGACCACCTGTTTCGGATGATGCCGCGCCCCCCACGACGCACCTAGCGTGAGCGTCGACGCCGTGCGGTCGGGCCGCGCGGCACATCGCCCGAGCAAGGAGGAAGGAACCATGGCTGACCTGATCGCCATCGGCTACGACGACAAGACCACCGCCGCCGCGGCCGCGGAGGAGGTCTACCGTCTGTCGCAGGACCTGATCATCGAGCCGGACGCGGTCGCGGTCATCGTGCGCGACGAGGACGGCAAGTATCACGTCACCACCAACCATCATCCAGTCGGGGCGGGAGCTACCTGGGGTATGTTCTGGGGGTTGTTGTTCGGCGTCCTGTTCTTCGTCCCGGTGTTCGGGCTCGCCGTCGGCGCCGGCCTCGGCGCGCTGATGGGCAAGGTGGAGAAGACGGGGATCGACAAGGAGTTCGAGCAGCAAGTGCGGGACATGGTGAAGCCCGGAACCTCGGCCCTGTTCGTGATCGTCGAGAAGGTGACGCCGGACAAGGCCGTCGCGGCGCTCAGCAAGTACGGGGGCACCGTCCTGAAGTCGTCGCTGTCCGAGCAGGCGCAGCACGAGCTGCAGGACGCGCTCCACGGGGAGCCGGCGAGCGCGTAGCCGGCACGACGTTGCGCGGGACTGACGCCGGCGACGGAGCGCCGCGCCGGCCCGCGCCCCGCCGGAGCGTCGGCGTCCGCCCACGGCCCGGCCCCACTATGATCGCCGCAGCGGGAACCGTGAAGGGCGGGGCCCCCGACGCACATGCAGAGGACGTTGCGGTATCACGGCCGCCAGCGCAGACAACGGCAACAGCGGGGACGACGCGGGACCCATCAGGGTCATCGTCGCCGACGATGCGTACCTCATTCGCGAGAGCCTCACGGTCGCGCTGCGCTCGGAGCCGGACATCGACCTCGTCGCCGTGTGCTCCGACGGGACCGAGCTCGCCCGGGCGATCACGGACACGCCGCCGCATGTCATCGTCACCGATATCCGCATGCCCCCGTCCGGGCGCGACGAGGGCATGCGCATCGCCCGAAGCCTGCGCGAGACCGATCCCGACGTCGGCGTCGTGGTGCTCAGCCAGTACGCCGAGCCGGCGTACGCCCTGGCCCTGCTCGAGCAGGGGTCGAGTCGGCGCGCGTACCTGCTGAAGGAGCGGATCCGCGATCGCGACGAGCTCATCCGCGCGATCAGAGCCGTGGCCCGGGGCGGCTCGGTGATCGACCCCGAGGTCGTCGACGTGCTCATCGAGGCGCGCGCACGCGCCGCCCGGTCGCCGCTCGCCGAGCTCACCCCACGGGAGCGTCAGTTGCTCGCCGAGATCGCCGAGGGCAAGAGCAACGCGGCGATCGCCGAGTCGCTGGTGCTGACCAAGCGGGCCGTCGAGAAGCACATCAACTCGATCTTCTCCAAGCTCGACTTGCCGGAGGCGCAGGACGTGAGCCGCCGCGTGAAGGCCACGCTCGTCTATCTCTCCGAAGAGGACGCCTAGACTCGGAGGCCGGGCGGAGTGCCGACCCCTCACCCCGTAATCCCACCTCGGGCCGATGCGGGTTTATCACGGATATGGCCCTACCCGGCGATCGGCGACACTCCGGCCATGGAGTCGACCCGCCTCGTCGACAGCAGCACCGGTGGGGAGAGCTGGCCCGCGTGGCTGACCAGCGCCCTACTCGATAACGCCGCCGAGGGTTTGATCGCCTACGACTCCCAGCGCCACCTGATCGTCTCCAACCGCGGCGCCCGTGCCCTCCATGGGCTCTCGGACGCAGACGTCTCGCCGGCGCGCTGGGCCGAGCGGTTCCACCGCTATACACATCCCGCGACGGGCCTGCCCATCGGGACCGGCGAGCTGCCGCTCGTCCGCGCGCTGCACGGCGACCGGTTGCGCGGCGAGCGCGTGCTCATCCGCGCCTGCGACGGCGCTCCGCGACTCCTCGGTGTCGACGGCGGTGCGGTGCACGACCGTGACGGGCGGCTGCAGGGTGCGGTCGTGGCGATGCACGATCTCGGCGACGATCGCCGGGCGCGATGGCGCGCCCCCGCCGCGGACGTTTCCGCCCGCTCGACGGTTGAGCTGGAGTCCGCGCTGCAAGAGCTGCGGGAGGCGAGCGCCCGCCTCGGCGCCTCGGTCGAGGACGAGCGCCGGCGGATCGAGCGCGACCTGCACGATGGCGCCCAGCAACGGCTGGTGGCGATGCGAGTACGGCTCGGCCTCATGCGGGAGATGCTCGACTCGGATCCGGCTCGCGCCGGCGAGCTGCTGCTGACGCTGGACGAGGATGTCGACGAGGCGCTGGTCGAGCTCCGTCAGCTGGCGCACGGCCTCTGCCCGCCAGTCCTCGCCGACCATGGCCTGGGCGACGCCCTGCGCAGCGCCGGGCGCATCGGCCCGCTGCCGGTCACCGTCGAGGTCCGGGGCCTGCGACGGTACTCACAGTCGATCGAGGGCGCGGTCTACTTCTCCGTCCGAGAGGCCCTCCAGAACGCGGCCAAGCACGCCATCGGAGCCACACACATAGTCGTGACCCTGATCGACGACGGCTGGCTGCGCTTCAGTGTCGCCGACGACGGTTGTGGCTTCGACGCGTCGCAGACCGAGCGCGGCGCCGGCCTCGCGAACATGCACGATCGCCTCGTCGCCGGCGGAGGGGTCCTCGAGGTCGTCTCGGCTCCCGGCCGCGGCACGCGCGTCACCGGCACGATTCCTGCTCCCGAAGCCGTCGGGGTCGAGCGCGCCGGGTATCCCTCGCCCGAGCCCGTACCGCTCGATCGACGGCGTCGCGTCCGCTGACGTGCAGGCACGACCCCGGACGGGGTCTTGCGCCCCCCCGCACAGGCGGGTGCGCGCTGTCGCCGGTCGCTGAGCGGCGCGCGATACTCACCCATCGGGGCGACCGGATTCGCTCTTCGCCTCGATGATCGACCATGAACCGTCACCCCGGCGGACCGCCAGACGGCGGTGGGGGTATTGCCCGTGAGTCTGCATCTCGCCCTGCTCGTCTTTCCGGGCGTCGCCGACGCCGGGCGCGCGTGCGCCGATGCGCGAAGGCGCGCACGGGACCAGGGCTGGACTCGAGCCGTCGCCCTGATCGAGCGCCACCGGGACAGCCGCTCGCTCGTGCAGGGCACGTATGACCTGCAGACCACGATCGAGGACGCGTGCGACCACGCTTCGGATATCGAACGGGGTGAGAGCCTGACCGTCGCGATCCTCGGAGCCTGCCTCGGGCCCTCCGGGCGCATGGCAGGCCTGCTCACGGGCGATCCGCAGCCGCCCGTTCTCGAGACCGATGCCGTGCCGCGGGAGCTACGCGGTGCGTACATCGAAGAGCTGCGGGGCGCCGTGGCGCGCGGGTCGTCGGCGCTCGTCCTGCTGGCGGATCCACTGGTGGTTGACGAGATGGTGGCGGCGTTCGCCGGCACCGGCGCGCGCCTGCTGCGCCGGCATCTGTCCGTCGCCGCCGAGCGCGTGCTTCAGCCGGAGACGGCGCTGCCGTCGCCGTGACCGGCTCGCGCCGCGTCTGACGCCCCGTTCTGACCGCCGGGCGCGGGCGCACCCGGCGGTCCCGGCATGAGCGCTCGCGGCGCGCTGGGGACGGCGGTCGAACGCACCGGTCGCCGCCACGACTTCACGATCGGCGGTGTGGACGCCGTGTACATCACGAGCGTGTGCGCGAGGCGATCCTGGAAGCAGCGCCGGCGATCGTCCCACAGCATCATCCAGATGCCCGCCCCGAGGGGCAGCACGGCCAGGACGACGCCACCGACACGCACGGCCGCCCTGACCGGCTTGATCGGGAGCCGGTTGCCGGCGCCGATCACCTGGATGTGCATCAGGCGGTCACCCGGTGTCTGGCCCGTCGTCGACCAGAACAGAACAAAGTACCCGATCGTCCACCCGATCCAGACGACCCCGCCGATGGCGACGATGACCGCGTCGAGGTTCGACGGGAGATGGAGGATGCTCAGGGCGAGGCCCCCCGCGACCGCCACGACCACGGCGACCCCATTGACGACGGCCGCGTCGACGGCGAACGCGACCGCGCGTGTGGCCAGACCGGCCTCGGTCTCGACGTCGGCCGGCGCGGGCCCGGCATCTGCCAACGGCACGCCCGCCTCCCGACGCAGTCGTTCGAGCGCGGCCTCCCGGGCGACCCGGGTCTCATCCTTGTCCTCGCTCATGGCGCGTTCGCGGGTGGGAGCGGCGCGGCCGGCGCGTCGTCCGGCTCGAGCACCTCGGCGCGGGTGAGGGGCACGCCGGGTCCGGGTCCGGCGCCGTTGGCCGAGCGTGCCCCGGCGCCGGCCGTCGCATCGCGCTTGCGGGGGCGCCGTACGCGCTGTGCCGCCCGCTCCAGCCAGGCGTCCGCGCCGCGCGAGCGATCGCGTACCTGATCGGCGACCTGATCGGCGAAGCCAAGGCCCTGGTGGGTGATCGCCTCGGTCACCGACGGGCTGCGGGCGATCTCGTCTACGAGGATCCACAGCTCCTCGCTCTCGAGCAGGCTCGTCACCGCATCCGCCAACACCGGGCTGTCGATGACGAGCGTGACGAGCCGCTCGCTGCCCGGGCTGGCGAGCAGCCGCTGCAACAGGCGCTCGACGCCCTCGCTGTCGAGGGCGTTCACGAGCGCCTGCTGCACCGCATCGCTGTCCACGGCGGCCGAGAGCACGCGCTCGAGCTCGGGTCCCTCCAGCACGCGCGACGCGACCTGCTCGACGACGCCGTCGTCGAGCATCCGCTGCGTGACACGTTGGGCCACCTGGGCGGACTCGACGTGCTCGAGGAGGCGATCGATCGTCTCGTCGCTGAACAGCTCGGTGAGCACCGCGTCGAACACGCGGACGGCCGTGCGCCGCGTCGTGTCCTGGAGGGCGGCGCGGGCCCGGCGAGCCGACGGAGAGTCGAACGCCTCGAGCGCCAGGCGCCCGGCGGTGTCGGTCAGCGCGATCCGGGCCGTGCGCTCGGCGGAGCGGCCGGCACCGATGACCGCACCCGCCCCTCTCAGGGGCAGAGTCGCCACGCGGACGCCGGCCCGCGACAACGACGCTGCCAAGCTCGGCTGGTGGACGGCCATGGGTCACGGTAGCCGCCGCTGGTTGGCGGCGGCAACCGTGCACACACTACGGCGTCGACTGGTCGCACGCGAGCCGGCCGCCCGGGCGTCGCTCTCCCGGTCAGGCCGCCGGCGGCGACGACGCGCGACGCTCGGGTCCCCCGGCGCGGCGGTCGAGCGCGTGCGTCGTGACGTTGGCGATGACGACGCCGAGCAGCCAGCCGGCGATCACATCGCCCGGATAGTGCACTCCCGTGTGCACGCGCGAGTAGGCCACGACGGCCGCCAGGCCGTACAAGGGGACGGCCGCGGCCGGCATCGCGTGTCCGGCACCGGACGCGAATGCCGCTGCCGCGGCCGAGTGACCGGATGGGAACGAGCGCGAGGCCGGCATCCGCACGCGACGCGCGTGCGGCACGTGCAGGGCCGCGCGGTCGGGGCGTCGCCGGCGTCCGAGCGGCTTGATCGCGACGTTCACCACGGTCGCGGTGGCGGCCACCGCCGCCAGCCCGCTGACGGCCGCTCGCCGTCCGGTGGGCCCGCCGGCGAGCGCCAGCACCCCGGCCGCGGCGAGTGACAGGCGCGAGTAGTTGGCCGCCTGCGACACACGACGCAGCGTGCGGTCGAGCGTCGGCGTGGACGTCCGTGCCACCGCGGCGTACATGGCCCGGTCGAGCCGATCGAGCTCGCCGAGCAGCCCGTCGCGGCCGAGGCGCGGGGCGAGAGGCCGCGGCGACGTCCGCCGGTGCGCGGGCAACCCTGATCGGCCCGACGGGCGACGCATGCCACCTAGCTGCAGTTCAGCGGCGCAAGGGCCTGCGTGTAGGCGCTCGAGAGTTGACTGGCGGCCGACTTCAGCTGCGTCTGGGCCGTGCTGAGCGACTGGCTGGAGAGCAGGCCGGTGACGATCGTCGTCACCTGCGAGACGAAGGTCTGGGTCGCGGTCGTGAGCTGCTGCTTGCGCGGCTCGCTCAGCACACCCTGCGCGTTCTTGATCTGCGTGAGGTCGTTGAGGATCGCGGTCAGGCTCGTCCTCACCTGGTCGACCGAACTGGTGGACAGCGACAGTCCCTCCAGGGTCGCGACCTGCTTCGTGATGTCGGCCCGCGCGTTGCAGACCTGCGCCTTCGCCTTGTCCTGGGCGGACTGGCCGCACGCCGCAAGCGTAAGGCTGGCGGCGAGTACGAGCGCGATGAGGGGTCGTCGGCGGGCGAGCATCACGGGCGTCGGTCTGTAGCCTCGCCGTTTTCGCGGCCGCGAGCAAGTGGGGCGGCCGGTATGCCGCCGCAGGCGCGCACGCACGCCGCCGCGGGTGCGCGCACGCCCGTGCTGCCGGTCACGGCGCGCGGCCTGGCCAGTCCGAGGCCTGCCTCGGTCGAGCTCGCCCGACGTTGCTGACGATCACCGACACGACGGTGACGAGGTAGATCTGACCGAGAAGTCCCTCCAACACCGACAACGTGTGACCGAGGTTGCTCGACGCGGTCAGGTCGCCGTAGCCGATCGTCGTGAGCGTCGTGAAGCTGTAGTACAGGCAGTGGGCCACCGTCGCCTGCGTGCCCCCGGTGAAGAACGGCGTGCTCCCGAAGCGGTCGATCGCTCCGTACAGGAAGCCGAAGAACATCCCGACCAGCAGATACACGCACAGGACGCCGAAGACGGCCTCGAGCGTAACCCTCTGCCGAGCGCGCAGGTTGCGTACCACCCCGAGGACGATCGCCGGCGGTGCGATCAACACGAGCATCGCGTTCGCGACTCGCGTCGGGCCGCTGTCGACGCTGCCCGTCGCGGCGGCCACCACGGCCGCTATCACCACCGCGACTGCGACGGCGGCGGCGGCACGCACGGCCACCGGCCTCGCGTCGGCGGCCACGAACGCCGCGACCAGGGTGCCCCCGAGCAACGCGGCGACGACCACCTGCTCCCACGGATCGGGCTCGGCGATCCCCTCGATCAGGAATGCGGTCAGGATCGCGACGAGCAACACCCCGTAGCGCTTGCGACCGCGCGCGCGGTCCGCTGCCTCGACCCGCCCGGCGAGGGTCTCGCTCATGAGTCGACCGCCACCAGAACGACCGTGACGACTGACAGCACGACGGCGAACCCGGTCAGGCCGAGGACGAGCCCGTCGGAGAGCTCGTCGAACCCTCCGCGGTGCAGCGCCGCGGACGAGCGACGGTGGCGCGCGGCTCCGGCGACGAGCACGGCGACGGCGAGCCCGCCGTACGCGAGCGCGAGCACCGCGTATGGCCAGTGCGCCTGATGGGCGACCGGCAGCAGCCGGCCGACGGCAAACCCGACCGCGGCGGCGGCGAGTCCTGTGCGCCACCAGGCGAGCCAGGTCCGCTCCTCGGCCAGCCACGTCCGGCGCGAGGCGTCGACGTGTTGTGCGCCCCGGGACTCGGATGCACTCATCGCCGCGGGCCGCTCGGGGGCGTCATCATGTGGACCTTGCCTGCTCCCTGTGCTCGATTCGCCCAAGCGTCACCCTCCGCCGCCCGCCTCGCATCATGCCGATCAGGTGAAACCGGATCGTACGGTCGGCGCCGGTCAGGCCGACCACGCGCAGGTCATCCCGATCGGGGGACGTGCGCGGTGCGCACGCCGCCTACGCTCGGAAGCGTGCATGCTGATGGGCACCTCGCCCCGCGGCTCGGTGTTCGGTGATGCGCCGGGCGGCGATCCCGCGCGCGAGCGGCGCGGCGCCGGTGCCGCGCCGCGAGTCCCCGGCCGACGCCGGAACCGCATTCGGTGTCTGAGCCGGTCCGCACGCCGCAGGGCGCCGCTCCGGCGGACGCCGCCCACGAGCTGGGGGCCATCCGGCGCGGAATCCGCCACTACGTCCTCGACGGCTGGCGGCTCGGCGGCATCGCGCTGAAGTTCGTGAGACGCAATCGGCCGCTGCAGCGGTTCGTGCTCGCCGCCGCGACGGGCATCCTCCTCGGCTACGGAGTGGCCGCGTACTTCGGGGTGATCCTGCGCCGCCGCGGCACGGTGCTCGCTGACGTGATCGCCGCCGTCGGGGCCACGTACATCCTCGCCGTGGTCACCACGGCCGCCGCCGTCGGGCTGGCCGGCATCGTCGCCAACGCGCTCGACGAGCGTCCCGTCGTCCCGTCGGACGGCTGGCGGCTGATCGTACGCCGCCGCCGGGCGATCGCGGGCTGGGCCGCGATCGACCTCGTCTTCGGGCTGCCGGCCCGCGTGCTCGGGAAGACCGCTCTCGAACAGGTCACGGTCATCGTCTTCGGCTTCGGGTGGGGGCTGCTGAGCTTCTTCGTGATGCCGGCGATCGCGCTGACTCAGGTGCCGGCGCACACCGCGGCCCGGGACGCGTTGCGCGTCGTCCGCCGGCGCTGGGGTACGGCCGTCTCGGGCATGGTCTACCTGTGGCTGCGGGCCGCGCTGACCTTCGGCCTCCCCGGAGCCATCTGCGTGACCGCCGGCGTGCTGTTGGTGCGCGGCCGTCACGAGATCGCCGGCGCGCTGCTCGTGGCTGTCGGGGCGGGCCTCATCGCGGTGGCCTTCCTGCTTGCGAACGCAGCGCGGGCCGTGCTCGCCGTCGTGCTGTACCGCTTCGCGGAGTCGGGTACCGTCACCGAGCCGTTCTCGGCCGATCTGCTCGCGCGCGGGCTGCGGCCGCCCTCGGCGGTGGTCGGCCGCGTCGCCCGCCGCGTCGAGGGTCACCGCGTGCGCCGATTGCGCGAGCGCATCCTCGGCGGTCCGCTTCCCGGCGAGGGCCCGACGGCCGCCGGTTCGCCGACCGACGAGCAACCGGCGCCGGCACGCGAGCGGGCCGCTCGCCATTAGGGCGCGCTGCCCGCAGCCGTCGGATGCGCCTGGCTGCCTATAGCCCGCGCAGTCGCGGCAGCATCGCGAGCGTCCTCGGGATGTCGCGGCGTGACCGCGCGAGCGCGACGGCGAGCTCGTCGGCCGTCTGCGGTCCGTGGCGTGGCGGCCCGTGCCCGACCAGGAGGTGCGCCGGCTGGTAGCGCCCGAGCACGCGTGGTGGCAGTAGGCGAAGGAACGGGTGCACCCCGACGGCTGCCGAGCCGACCGCGAAGAGCGGGTTCGTGCCGACCGCCTCGGCGACGACGAGAGCCTGCCGCTCGGGCCACCAGAGCGTCGTCTCGCGCCAACCCGGGCGGTCGATGAGCCGGAAGGGCTGCAGCGGCGAGTCGGGGAGCGCCTCGGGCCGCTCGAGGTGCGGTACGCCGAGCCGCTCGGCGATGGCGGCGCAGTCCCGCTTGTGCCGGTCCAGCAGCTGCAGCACCGCGACCGGCTCCCCGAGCTCGGCGGCCGCCTCCATCGCGTGTGGATCGTCGACCGGGTCGACGATCCACACGCGTCCGCCCTGCGCGAGCGCGTGCGCGGCGCGGGTGAACGGCTCCTCGATCACCCACGTGACCCCGCACTCGTGGGACTCGATCGCGGCGGCGCTCACGTGCCGCAGACCCTACTGAAGCGCCCCCGGCGGCCGGGCACGTGCGACCGTACCCGTCATGGTGACGCTCGAGCAGGCCCGCGCCCTCGCCCTCACCCTGCCGGAGGCGGTCGAGCAGGACCATCACGGGCGCCCCTCGTTCCGCGTCGCCGCGAAGATCTACGCGACCCTGTGGGACACCGAGCACATGAACGTCATGCTCGACGAACCCGGCATCCGCACGGCGGTCGCCGCGCATCCGGACTGCTGCGCCGAGGTCCACTGGGGCCGGCGCCTGGCGGCCGTTCGGGTCCACCTGCCTGCCGTCGAGCGCGCCCTGCTGTCGGAGCTGCTGGCCGACGCCTGGGAGGGCAAGGCCCCGGCGCGGCTCGTGCGCTCGCGCGGCGCTTGAGGAGCACGCCGGGGCGAGCGGGCGAAGCCGCCGGGTCCTACTGCGGGAGCACCTTCGCGAGCTTGAGCAACCCGAGCGGATTTCCCCGCGGGCGCAGGCGACCGGTCAGCATGGCCCGGCGCGGATCGAGGCGTCCGCCGACGATGTCGACCCAGTCCTGATAGCTGACGCGCAGGCGCGCGTCCGCCCGGCCGGCCGGGCCGGGTTCGGCGCGGGTCGATCCGTTGTCGACGACGATATGCCAGTCGGAGATGTCGGGGTCGGTGAACTCCCAGGCGAACACGGCCGGGCGGCGCAGGACGCCGCGGTTGACGCTCAGCGTGATCGTGTCGAACAGGAGCGCGACGGTCTCCTCATCGCGGCGGGTCGGTCCCTCGCGCACTCCCGTGATACCGGCCATCGCCAGGCGCAGGCCGCGATCGGCGAGCTCGGCGGCACTGAGACCGAGCGGGATCACCGGGGCGCCCGGGAGCGTCTCGACGGCGAGTCCGGCGCTGCGCAGCTTCGTCATGAGCGACTGCGCGCCCTCGACGCTGACCTTCTCGAAGCTGTACCCGAAGCAGCTCAGATAGCGCTCGTCCCAGTTCGGCGGCATGAGCACCTGCGCGCTGTACGGAAGCACCTCGCGCAGCAGCTCGGCCACCGCCGCCGGAACGCGCTCGTCCTCCCGGCGCAGGTCGGCGAGCAGCTTCACCCCGAAGCCGATGTGGCGCTGCTCGTCGGCGGCGATGTTGTGCATCCCCTCGCGGAAGGCGGGCAGCAGATCGCGCTGCTCCAGGTAGTCGACGATCATGTGCTGGCCGGTCTGGGCGAGCGTCGCCTCGACGATCAGGTGGTAGAGCGTCACGGCCGCCGCGAGCTTCGGTCGCGAGCGATCGGCGCGCAGCTCGTCGGCGATCGAGTCGAGACGGTCGAAGATCTTGCGGAATCCGGGCGTCAGCTGCGGCTTGATCGCCGCGAGGCCGTCACCCGCGGTCCCGTCGCCGATGCCGCATACCTCGCGCATGAAGCGCTTGAAGAACACCGCGTGGCGCGCCTCGTCGACCTGCTGGGTGGTCAGGAAGTACTTCTGCTCCTCGGTCGGCGCGGCGTCGATGTACGGGGACAGGTTGTCCGCGACTGCATCCTCACCCCAGAAGAAGAGCGCGTAGTTCCACAGCGCCGCCGTCCGCTCGAAGTCGGAGAAGTCCTCCCGCCACTGGCGCGCGTCCTCGGTGAAGTCGAGCTCGGTCGCGCTCCAGTTGCCCCGCTCCCAACGCGCATACAGATCCTCGTAGCTGATCGCATCGCTTGCGAGCGACTCCGACGGGGCTGCGATGGTGGCCATGGACCCCTCCTTTGGCGGCAGTGTCGATAATGGTCATTATGCAAATAGCGGCCACTCTGTCAACTACAATTGGCGCGATGGCGACCCGGCTCACCCGCGAGCAGAGCAAGGCGGCCACGCGCGAGAAGCTGCTCGACGCGGCCCGCACGGTGTTCGCCGCGCGCGGCTTCCACGGCGCGTCCGTCGAGGAGATCGCAGCGCTGGCCGGCTATTCGACGGGCGCGTTGTACTCCAACTTCGACGGCAAGGAGGACCTCTTCCTCGTCCTCATGGAGCGGGAGGTCTCACGCCACGCCCGAGACGTGGCCGAGGCGGTCGGCCGCCGTACGACCGTCGCCGGGAAGGCCGAGGGCGGCGGTGACTTCTGGATGGCCTTCATCGAGCGCGAGCACGAGCTCCTCCTTCTGTTCATGGAGTTCTGGGCCTACGGCGTGCGCGATCCGGACGTGCGCCCGCATGTCGCCGCTCACTTCGCCGAGGTTCGCTGCATGCTCACCGGGCTCATCATCGACGGCGCGCGCGAGTTCGACCTCGAGCTCACGATGCCCGCCGAGCACCTCGCGATCGCCATCGACGCGCTCGCCGACGGCATCGCGCGTCAGAAGCTCGCCGACCCCGAGGCGGTACCGGACGAGCTGATGGGGAGCGTGCTCTCCACCTTGTTCACCGGTGCGACGCGGCCGGTCAGTCGCTGACGCCCGGCGCCACGCACAGGCACGCATGGTGCACGGTGAACAGCCGCCGGGCGAGCGGAGGCGCGCACGCGGCCGTTCCGGCCCGGACGCCCCATTTCACGGTCGCCTGGGCCCGGGCAGCCGGCGTGTGGGCGAAGAAGCGGTGGACGGAGAGCGGTAGGGGGTCGTCCAGCCGCGCGGCGATCCGCAGCCCGGCCCGCTCCACAACGTCGGCCACGCCGGCGCGATCGAACCGGTGCAGGTGCCCGACCTCGGCCGCACCCACCCGCTTGGAGGCGCGCCGCGCCGAGAGGTTGGCCTCGAGCGGCACCTCGACGACGACCGCCCGGCAGGTGCGCCCCACCTCGCGCAGCAGCGCGGCGGGGTCGGGCACGTGCTCGAGCACGTGCGACAGGATGCCGAGGTCGTAGGTCCGGTCGGCCACCGGCAGGTGCTCGCCGTCGTAGCGCGACACCTCGTGCAGTTGCGGGCGCTGGCGCGCGATCGCCACGGCTGCGTCGGTGATCTCGTAACCGCTGTGGCGCTCGCCGAACCCGCGCCGCTGGAGCTCGCACAGCAGCGCCCCGTCCCCGCAGCCGACCTCGACGATCGTGCGCGGGGATCGGCCGGTGCGCTCGCACAGCACGACGACATGGTCGGCCTTCCCAACGGCGCTCAACGCGCGCCAGCGAGCGTACAGCTGCGCGTCGGCGCCCTCGCGCGAATATGACTCGTCGTAGAAGCGAACGAGCTCGGCGGCCTGGTCCATGGCCGCGGATTATGTCGCGCCCACCGCGGCGGTGGTCGATCGTCGCTGTCGTAGTCTGCGTTCGCAATGAACCCGGTGTGGCTCTGGACGCAGGTGGCGATCGTCGTGTTCGTCGTCATCGGCATGATCGTCGCGATCGTCAAGCTCGCGTAGGGCCGGCATGCTTGCCGCGGTCGGCGTCGCGACGACGAAGCCGCGTGTACGAGCCCGCGCCGCTCCGAGCGGGCCGGCGCCGCGCCGCCTCACCCCGGGCCGAGCGGCGACGGCGCCTGGCGCGCAGACCGTCGGCCGAGCGGAAGTTTGATCGATCTTCTTCCTCCAGCAAACAAGATCGACCAAGGTGCGTATCCGGTTAGCTCAGGTCGCCCGGTGTCGGACTCGAGCTTGGCGTGCTTGTCGGCGGGGGTGACTGACTTTTCTACAGATAGTCTGAAGAAAAGTCGGTCTCGCCGGGCCCTTGGCGCGGTCAGGGGCCGAATCGGCGCGGGGCCGGCCGACACGCCGAGCCCGGCGCACGGCGCCTGGAGGCAACCGGAGCAAACCGGATACGCGCCTCGACCAAACTTCGGCCCGCGTGCCCGGTTCGACCGCCCGCGCGAGCCCGGTTCAACCCGCGCGTGCCCGGTTCGACCGCCCGCGCGAGCCCGGTTCGACCGCCCGCGCGAGTCCGGTTCGACCCCGCGAGTCCGGTTCGACCCCGCGACCCCGTCAGCGACGGCGCAGCCAGCGTTGCGCCCGCGTTGATCGCGCCGGGCGGATCTCCGCCTCGGGCGGACGGGGCGGCAGTGCCTCGCCGGCGAGAATCGCCCGCGGCACCGCCTCGGTTGTCCACGCCCGCAGCCCGCCGAGGCCCGCCTGCTCGAGCTCGGCGGCGAGGCCCGGGGGCCGACGCGTGGCGTCGTGCGCGTCGGAGGCGACGTTCTGTACGAGCCCCGCCTCCACGAGCGCCAGCGCGAAGCGCCGCACCTCGCGCCCGAAGCGCCCGACGAGTGAGCCGGCGGTGATCGAGCACACGACCCCCGACGCGCTCAGTCGGGTGAGTGCCTCGAGGTCGCGGTGGAAGGCCGGACACCGCTCGGGGTGGGCGAGCACCACCTCGTGCCCGCGGGCGCGCAGGCCGGCGATCACGTTCTCCAGCCCGACGACCGACGGCGTGAACGGCGGCTCGACGAGCAGCCAGCGGTTGCCGCCGAGGGCGAGCCCGCCGAGCTCACGGTCCGGGATGTCGGCGATGCGGGTGAAGGCGAGCTCGGCGCCGCGCACGACGGTCAGCTCGATCCGCTCGGCCGCCAGGCGCGCGTTCACCGCGTCGACGAGCGACGCGATCGCGCCGGCGTCGTTCGGGTAGTCCCAGCTCACGTGCGGGGTCGCGACGATCGTCCGCACCCCGCCCGCAGCCGCCACGCGCGCGAGCGCGATCGAGTCGTCGAGGGTCCGTGGCCCGTCGTCGATGCCGGGCAGGACGTGACAGTGCAGGTCGATCATCGTAGGCTGAACGTTACGGCGGCCGGCCGGCCGGCGAGCGCGGGTGAACGTCGCGTGACCCGCGTCTCGGCGGCGAGCCGGCCGGGATAACATCGGCATCCGCGCGGCTCGCACCGACACCGGCGCATGGAGGCGAGAAGCAGCACATGTTCAGCTCGATCGTGGTGGGCACCGACGGTTCGGACACGGCCACCGAGGCGGTCCGCCAGGCGGCCGCGCTCGCCGCGACGTCGGGGGCGACGCTCGACATAGTCAGCGTCTACGAGCCCGCGACCGTCGACCGTCTGCCCGTGGAGCGGGTCGGCGCTTCGCCCGACCCGCGCTGGGCGATCAAGGGACGCGAGGAGGTCGACCTCACGCTCGGCGCCGCGGCCTCGCTCGCGCGTGAGGCCGGGGTCGCGGGCGTGAACGTCTACCCTCGCCAGGGCGATCCGGCCGACGCGATCCTCGACGTCGCCGAGGAGCGCGGCGCCGACCTGGTCGTGATCGGCAACAAGGGCCTGACCGGGGCCGAACGATTCCTGCTCGGTTCGGTGCCGAACAAGGTCTCCCATCACGCCCCCTGCTCCGTGCTCATCATCCGCACCGGTTAGGGGTTCGGCGCCCCGCCCGGTCCGGCTCAGCGAGCTCGCGCCGCGACGGCGCCCGGGCCGCCGGGGTCCGTCGCGGCGGCCGCGTTGACGAGCCCGGCGCCGTAGCGCGCCTGGTCGCCGGGACCGCCGAGCACCGTGGCGGTGGCCTTCAGCCGGTTGAGGATCGCGTCGGGTGAGGGATGCGCACCGAGCACCTTGCTCGCGATCACGAGCGCGGCGGTGGCGGACACGTGCGGCGCAGCCATCGAGGTGCCGTCGTAGCCGGGTGGGATCCCGAACTTGCGCGGGTTGGGGCCGAGGAACGTAATCTGGTAGATGTCCCCGCCGGGCGCGTCGCCGGGACGACAGTTCGGGTCGTCCGGGAGGCCGGCATCCGCGCCGCCGCCGGGCGCGACGAGCGTCAGCTGCGGTCCGTTGTTGGAGTAGTCGGCGAGGCAGCCGTGCTGCGTGGTCGCTCCGACGGCGATCACGAACGGTGCTCGTGCCGGGTAGGCGATCGTGCGGGTGCCCTCGTTGCCGGCCGCCGCGATGACGACGACCCCGCGCCGGTGGGCGTAGCGGATCGCCGAGATGAGCTCCGGGATGTCGGAGGCGGTGACGCCGGTGTCGAACTCCAGGCTCATGTTGATCACCTGGGCGCCGTGGTTGACGGCGAACCGAACCCCCTGGGCGATGACGGCCGCGTCGCCCTCGCCGCTCGTGTCGAGGACGCGCACCGACATCAGCGTCGCGCCGTAGGCAATGCCGGTGAGCCCGTAGCCGTTGTCCGTCGACTCGGCGATCGTGCTCGCGACGTGCGTGCCGTGGCCGTTGTGGTCCACCGGGTAGGAGCCGGGGCTGATGAAGTCATAGCCGCGCGCGAACCGCGTCGCCGTGAGGTCCGGTGACTCGCGGAACCGCCCCCAGTTCTTGTACGCGATCCCGGTGTCGAGCACGGCGACGGTCACCCCCTGCCCGCCGGGCGCTCCGTCGGCGATCAGGTTCCCCCAGGCCTGCTCGGCGCCGACGCCGAACGGGCCCGAGAAGTCCCACTGGACCGCCGCCCAGCCGCCGGGGGCTCCGTCGATGCCGGTGTCGTTCGGATCGAACGGCGGAGGCAGCGCCGGACCGCCGGTCGTCGTGGTCGTCGTCGTGGTGCTCGCCGTCGCACGCGTGGTCGTGGGGAGCGCCGCGCTCGACGTCGCCGCGCCGCTCGTGGTCGTGGTGAGCGCCGCGCTCGACGTCGCGGCGCCAGTCGTCGTCGTGGTCGTCGCCGCCGTCAGGCCGACGGCGTGGGCGATGTAGTCGGGAACCGCCCAGGCGACTCCGCGGTGGCGGAGCAGGCGCGCGATCGCGGCCGGCACGCTCGCACCCCGGGGCAGCGTGAGGATGCGCGTCGAGGGGGCCGGCACGGCGAGCGCGGTGGCACCGGCCGCGCGCGCGATCCGGGCTCGCACGAGCACGGGCGTGTGCGGCGCGTACTGCACGACGACCTGGCCGGGGACGTACGGCGCCGCCGCGGCGCTCGCCGGCGGCGCGATCGCTACCGCCGCCGCCGCCGTCGCCAGCACGCTGCCGAGTAGGGCAAGGGCGTGGCGGGGTCTATGGGACGGGACGGGGGTCATCGTACGCGTGCGGGCCGGGGAGATCGTGCGCGTGGTTCATGATGAAGGCCCGGGCCAGTCGGCTACACCCCGCGTGCTTCAAACAGTATGAGTGAACGCTTCTTTCCCCGCGATGAATACTTCATGCGCCTCGCGTTACGCGAGGCCGAACGTGCGAAAGAACACGACGACGTGCCGATCGGTGCGGTCGTGGTGCGCGACGGCGAGGTCATCGCCGCGGCTCACAACGAGCGCGAGCTGCGTCAGGATCCGACCGGGCACGCCGAGGTGATCGCGCTGCGCGAGGCATCGCAGGCGGTCGGGAGCTGGCGCGTGCTCGACGCCGTGCTGTATGTCACGCTCGAGCCGTGCGCAATGTGCGCGGGCGCGATCGTCCTGTCGCGCATCCCCCGCATCGTCTACGGCGCGGGCGACCCGAAGGCCGGCGCGGCCGGAAGCGTCCTCGACGTGCTCTCGGAGCCCCGCCTGAACCATCGTCCCGAGGTGGCGGGCGGTCTGCTCGCGGAGGACTGCGGGGCGCTGCTGAGCGAGTTCTTCGCGTCGCGGCGATGAGTCCGGGGCACTCGGTGCCGGACCGACATCGGTCCGGCACTCCGCCTCGCGGAGGCCCGATCATCTAGCCTTCTCGTCTCGTTCGTTGCCCTTTGGAGGGGTGGCAGAGCGGTTGAATGCGGCGGTCTCGAAAACCGTTTCGGGGGATTACTCCTCCGACGAGGGTTCGAATCCCTCCCCCTCCGCCAGTCTTGTCGTCCGGACCCTGGCCTCGACAAATCGGGGCCAGGGCCGTTCTGCACCCACCCACCCGGTCCGGCTGCGAAGATCCGTCGATGGATACCGCGACGATCGACCAGGAGTACAACCAGCTGCAGACGGAGTTCCAGGACGTGGCGAACACCGTGCAGGAGTTCGCCACGAAGCTACAGGCGGCCGCGCAGGGGGGAGATCAGAACGCCCGCGAGTGGCTGCTCGACCTCAAGCAGATCGCGCTCGACATCAAGGACGAGCAGATGCAGGTGACGGCGCTGCTGCAGGCCATCCACGGCTGGGCGACCAGCCAGGCGCAGGCGGCCGCCGCCGCCCCTCCGCCTGCGCCTCCCCAACCGACATACCAGGCGCCCCCGCAACCGGTGTACCAACAGGCTCCCCCGCAACCGATGTACCAGCAGGGGCCGGGTGGCTTCGGCGGTGGCGGCGGTGGCGGCATGTTCGGCGGCTTTCTCAACAGCGGCTTCGGCCGCGCGATGGAGATGGGCGCGGGCATCGGCCTCGGCGAGGACGTCATCAACAGCATCTTCTGACGCTCCCCTAGGGTCGGGCGGGCAACCCTACGATCCGGCCACGCGGCGGCGCCCGCCAGGTATCGTCGCCGTATTCCAATTCACAGGCTCATGGCGCCTTTAGTGAGGATCGCCATGCACAACACACCAGCAGGAGGACGACCATGTCTGATGAGCCTCAGCAGCACGACGAGCCGGTGCTCCCCACCGACGCGGTGGAGGATCTTGCCCCCGAGGAGGCCGAGCAGGACGTCAGCGGCGGCGCGGCCGTCGACATGTTCCTGAAGCTCGACGGCATCAAGGGCGAGTCACAGGACTGACTCGGACCGGCGGGGACGCCATCCCTGTCGACTTGACCACGCTGCGCGCGCTGCGCGCGGCGCTCATCGAGACCGGCTATCAGGAGTGCGCCGGGACCGCCCGGACGGTGCGGTCCTCCTTCACCCGACCGGAGGCGGTCCCGGCCGCCACTCGCCGGCCCGGGCCCGGCGGGCGCGTGGCCGGTCTGCTCGACCTGTTCGCCTACGGCGCGGAGCTCGACGATCGCGCGGCGGCGCGGGCGCTGGCGCCGGCGAGGCCGGAGTTGCTGGCGCGGGCCGGGCTGCTGCAGCGACGCCCGCGCGGCTGGCGCTCGCGGCTGTCGATCGGCGGGCGCGGTGACGTGTTCGTCGTCGGCGACCTTCCCCGTCGAGGTCAGCGCCGCGACCACGTCGACGGGGTGACCCACGCCGCCGACGTCGGTCGGCGTCTCTCCGTGCCGCTCGGGCCCGGACAACGCCTGCTCGACCTCGGCACGGGGTCCGGGATCCACGCCCTGCTCGCCGCCCGCGCTGGTGGCAGCGCGGTCGGTGCCGACATCAATCCGCGCGCGTTGCGGCTGGCCGCGATCGGCCAGCAGCTGAGCGATGTCGACGGCGTGCGGTGGTGCCAGGGATCGTGGTATGAGGCGGTGGCCGGCGAGCGCTTCGACCGCATCATCTGCGTCGCGCCCTACGTCGTCTCACCGGACAGCGAGTTCACGTTCCGCGACGGCGACCGCTCCGGGGAGGACCCGCTGCGCACGGTCGCGGCGGGGGCCGCCGCGCACCTCGCCCCAGGCGGCTGCGCGCAGCTGATGTGCTGCTGGGGCCACAGCGCCGACGAGGACTGGCGACGCACGCCGATGCGCTGGCTGGCGCCGCGCGGCGCCGACGTGCTGCTGGTGCGCCTCGAGGAGGCCGACCCGGTGCGCTACGCGGTGGTCTGGAACCGGCCGCCGATGCGCACCCTGACCCCGGCGATCCACGACCGGGTGATGGGGCGCTGGCTGAGCCATTACGCGCGCGAGGGATTCGACCGGATCAGCTTCGGGGTGCTGTACGTGCGCCGTCGCGTGCGCGGCGGTCGGGCCGGCCTGTCCCGGTCGGCGCTCGAGGCGGGCGAGGGCGTCGCCGGAGTCGCGAGCGGCGCGCAGGTCGGGCGCGCGCTGGTCAACCTCGAAGTCCTCGCCGGGTGCGACCACGACGACGCGCTGGTGAACCTGGCGCCGGCGATCCCGGCGGGGCAGCGCGTGGAGCAGCGCCTCGAGCACGACGGGAGCGGCTATCGCCTGCGGCGCGCGAGCATCCGCCAGGCCGACGGTCTCGGTGTGCGCGTCGACGTGACCGCGCACGCGCTCGAGTTCGTCTATCGGCTGGACGGGCGGCGGACGGTGGCGCAGGCCCTGGCCGACGTCGGCGTGGGGCGTGGCGCAGCGGGGCGCGCTCGGACGGCCGAGACGCTCGCGGTGGTGCGGGAGCTGCTGGGCGCGGGATTGCTCGAGCCAGCGGCGGGGTAGGGCGCGCACCCACCTACCAGGCGACGCGCTCGAGGAACGGCACGAGTCCGTCGAAGAACGCGTTACGCGGATACGCCGCCGCCGGGTCGTTGTGAGCGTAGGTGCCCTGACGGTTGATCACTGTCACCTGGCTGGCCGGTATGTGCGACTGCGCCGCGAGCGTCCTCGCGGCGCCGGTCACCGCCGCCCCGCCGTAGGCGCCGAACGCGTAGATGCGCAGCCGTCGCGGCAGCGCGTTCCCTTTGGTCGCCCGGACGCCTAGCACCGATTGGGCCGGGTTGGCGTTTCCCTGATCGATGGCGCCGGTGTCGATGCTCAGCCGCATCGGGAAATACCACTCCGAGCCGTCCGCGCCCGCCACTCCGGTACCCGACAGCATGCTTGCGTATCGATCGATGGGCGAGAGCGCGCCCGCGCCGTCCCACCCGGCAGGGCTCACGCCCGTGTTGAGCCGGCCGACGTGCGCCTGGGCGGCGAAGACGAGCTTCGAGGTGGCCGGATCGACGTTGTAGCCGAACAGCGCGAGGTTGGTCGCCGGCACCGGCGGTCGCAGGGCGGCCGGCAGCAGCGGTGAGCCCTGCGCGACGGCCGGCGCATTGGGCGCCACGAGCGCGGCGGTCGAGCCGAGCGCGGAGAACAGCCCGAGATAGGGCGCGGGAACGCCGCTGAAGGACAGCCACGGCGTGCTGGTCGCGAGCGTCGCCAGCTCGGACGTCGCCGCCGCGGCGCTGGGCGGCGCGCCGAGGCTGCCGCCGTCGTCATAGACCAGGCCGGCCAGCTCATCGGCCCCGGGCCGCCCGGCGAAGTTCCAGGTCGCGTAGGCGGTGACCACGGAGCCGCCGAGCGAATGCCCGCCGAGGACGACCTTGCCGCCGAGTCGTCGCGCCGCGGCGATCACGCGGTGCAGGTCCTCGACGGCGACGTTCAAGCCCCACCCGCGGGCGTAGCCGACCGTCGCGTCCGGCACCGGCTGGAAGTGGTGGGTGATGCTCGGGTCGGCGAGGTATCCGAGGTAGTAGTCGAAGGCCTGGAGTGGACTCACCTTGCCCTGCTTGGCCAGATCGAGCACGGACTGGTCCTCGAGCAGGTTCTCGCGCCGCTCCACCGACCACACCTGCCAGCCCGGAGTGCGGGCGACGATCCACTTCGCCAGCGGGACGAAATATGTGCTGCCGGCGGAGGTGCCGGGCTCGAGCACGAGCACGTTGCGGGCGCGGCGCGGGCCGACCCTCAGGATGCCGACCTTGTCGAGCCGGTGCGGCGTCCCGGGCGCCGCAAATCCGGTCATCCACGTGACTCTCAGTGGCGCGGCGCCCGCCGGCGCGGCCAGCGCAACAACGAGCGCCCCGGCCAGCAGCGCCAGCCGCGCCCACCGCAGGCAGGCGAACGTCGTGACCCGAACCATCCGACGCTCAGCGTACTGCGTGGGGAGCGACCGCAGGCTCGACTGGCGCCGCGGACGAAACGCCCCGGACCTCGCCCGCTACCGCCCCCGGCGGAACCGGTGCGTGTGCGGCGCCCGACGCGCGACCGGCGCCAGCCAGTCGCCGTCGGAGATCTCGGCCGGCTCGGTGTGATCGAGGAAGTCGAGCAGCACGCCCGCGAGCCCCTCGGGGTCCTCGAGATGGGGGAAGTGAGCGGCCCGCGGCAGGGTCGCGAAGCGGCTGTGCGGCACCGCGGCGTGCGCGGCGTGCCCGTGGGCGATCGGAATCGTGCGATCGCGCTCCCCCCAGACGATCAGCGTCGGCATCGCCTCGAGGAGGTACAGGCGGTCCACGGCGCTCACGCGCTGCCCGCGCGGATCGATCACCGCGCGCAGCGTGTGCAGGAACGCCTCGCGGGCCCCGGGATCCGACAGCGGGCGAAGCGCCCGCACGACCGCGTGCACGGCGTCGCCGTTGCCCGACCCGCGACGCGCCAGGCGGTCGCCGGCGCTCGAGAGCGTGGACAGCGCCCACGGATGCGCGGCCGCCGACAGGAGCGCCGAGACGCCGGGCAGGGCGGCGGTGCGCAGGAGCGGGCTCACCTCGCGGCCGAGGCCGCCGCTGGAGATCAGCACGAGGCGCTCCGTGCGCTGCGGGAACTGGTTGATGAACTGCATCGCGACGCCGCCGCCGAGCGAGTGCCCGACGATCGTCGCGCGCTGCACCCCGAGCACCGACAGCAGGTCTCGGATGCTCGTCGCATGCGCTCCGAGCGAGTAGTCGCCGCGCGGCGTGGCGGAGTCGCCGTGGCCGATGAGGTCCGGCGCGATGACGGTGTGCGTGTCGGCCAGGTGCAGCGCCACGCGCTCCCAGTGGCGCGACGAGTTGAGCATCCCGTGGATGAGCACGACCGGCGGGCCGCTCCCGGCCGTCCGGTAGATCACCCGATGGCCGTGCAGCTCGAGCTCCCACTCGGCGAAGCGGTGCTCGTTTGCCGTCGGGCCCGGCGCGGCGCGCAGCGCGCGCGGTGAGAGTGGGAGGTGGGCGGGTTCGTTCACGGCAGGCGGACGCCTCGCGATCACCATAGCGGCCGGCCCGCCGTGAATGTGTGAGATCCAGGCGCTCGGCGCCCCGCGTAGGATCGTGAGCGGTGTCACGGCTCCGCACAGCGCTCGACCTCCTCGCCCGTCCGCGTCGGCACCGCTACGGGCCGCACCCCTCGCAGACCGCCGACCTGCACCTGCCGCCCGGTCCGGGCCCGCACCCGGTGGCGGTCGTCATCCACGGCGGCTCCTGGCAGGCGCGGTACGGCAAGGTGGTGACCCGCCCCCTGGCCGCCGACCTCGCCCGCCGCGGCTGGGCCGCCTGGAACATCGAGTACCGGCGAGTCGGCCGCGGCGCCGGCGGCGGATGGCCGGCGACGTTCGACGATGTCGCCGCGGGCGTCGACGTGCTGACCGAGCTCGATGTGCCGCTCGCGCTCGGGCGCGCCGTCGTGCTCGGTCATTCCGCGGGCGGACACCTTGCGCTCTGGGCGGCCGGCCGCGAGCGCCTTGCGGCCGGGGCCCCGGGCGCCGATCCCCGCGTCTCCTTCACGGCCGCCGTCTCGCTCGCCGGCGTCAACGACCTCGCCGGCGCGTACCGCGTGCACCCCGACGGCGGCGCCGTCGCCGGGCTGATGGGCTGCGGTCCGGATGAATGCCCCGAGCGCTACGCGCTCGCGGATCCGATCCGCCAGGTTCCGCTCGATCTGCCGGTCCTGCTCGTTCACGGCACCGAGGACGAGACGGTCTCGGTCCGCCGCAGCCGCGACTACGCGCACGCGGCCGAGGCCGCGGGCGCGGAGGTGACGTTCATCGAGATCCCGGGCCGGCCGGGTCGGCATCGCTCCTACATCGACCCCGACAGCGTCGGGTGGGTGGCGGCTCGCGATTGGCTTGGCCGCACCGCCGCGGCCGCCGCCGTGCGGGCTTCTACGTAGTTACTGGCATATAAATTTATAGCGTGGTAACCTCGGCGGCGATGTTCGCCGAGTCCGCCGCCGCCCGGGACGACGCCGTCCCCGATCCGCCCCCCACGCGGCGGCGCCTGCCGCGTCACGAGCGCGAACGCCAGATACTCGACGCCGCCCATGCACTGTTCGCCGCGCGCGGCTTCGGTGCCGTGACCATGGACGACGTCGCCGCCGAGGTCGGTGTGACCAAGCCGCTGTTGTACGCCTACTTCGGCAACAAGGAGCAGCTCTACATCGCCTGCATGCAGCGGGCGGGCGACGCGCTGCTGCGCACCGTCGTGCGCGCCGTCGAGGCCGCCCCGCGCCCGGGCGACATGCTCCGCTGCGGCGTGGAGGCGTTCTTCGCCTTCCTCGACGAGGACCGCGACGCCTGGCGCGTGCTCTTCGACGAGACCCTCCCCGCCGGCGGGGAGGTCGCGCGGCGGGTGGCCGAGTACCGCGACCGCCTCCTCGCGCTGATCGTCGACGCCCAGTTGCAGCGCGTCCCGCCGGCCCGCCGCGACGACGTCGCCGTGCCGGTGCAGGCGCTCGCCCACGCGCTGCTCGGCGCCTGCGAGGCGCTCGCGCGGTGGTGGCTGCACAGCGGCGCGATCCCGACCGCCGACGCCGCCGACCTTCTCATCACCACCGTCGAGCCGGGCCTGCGCGAGCGCTGGGCCGGCGGATCGCCGGCGATACCAACCCCCCGAAAGGACGCACGATGACCATTGCCCAGCGGAGCATGGGCCTCGGCCTGCGGGCGCTCGGCCTCGTGGCCGGCTCAGAGGCCTTCGACCGCCTCGGGATGCGCGAGCCCGCCGAGCGCATCCTCTACCGCGCCACGCGCGACGGCTTCCGCGTGGCCAGCGCCGCCGGACGCTCGTTCAAGGTCGTTCGTGGGCGCGGCGGCGCCGTGCGCCTGCGCCCCGTCGGCGCCGGCCTGTTCGACCTGACGCCGACCGAGGAGCAGCAGATGCTCCAGGAGGCCTTCCGCGACTTCGGTGATGAGAAGCTGCGTCCGGCCGCGCTCGGCGCCGACACCGCCGCCGCGGCGCCACCCGAGCTGCTCGCCCAGGCGGCCGAGCTCGGCCTCACGATGCTCGGTGTGCCGGAGGAGCTCGGCGGCGCGGTCAGCGAGCGCTCGTCCGTGACGGCCGTGCTCGCCACCGACGCGCTGGCCCATGGCGATCTCGGCCTCGCCGTGGCCGCCCTGGCGCCCGCCGCGGTCGCCACGGCGCTCTCGCTCTGGGGAGACGCGTCGCAGCAGGAGACGTACCTGCCTTCCTTTGTCGGAGAAGAAGTACCGGTGGCGGCGCTGGCCATCCAGGAGCCGTCGGTCCTGTTCGATCCGTTCAAGCTCTCCACGACGGCCAAGCGCGTCGACGGGGAGTACGTCCTGAACGGCACGAAGTCGCTCGTCCCGTTCGCCACGACGGCGGAGCTGCTGATCGTGGCCGCCGAGCTGGAGGGCTCCGGCCCGGCGCTGTTCCTGCTCGAGCCGTCCAGCGAGGGCGTGTTCACGCGCCCGAATCCGGCGATGGGCATCCGGGCGGCCGCGACCGGCGACGTGCGCCTGCAGGACGTCCGCGTCCCGGCCCGCGCGCTCCTCGGCGAGGGCGTCGCCGAGGTCTACGCCGAGTGCGTGCGCCGCTCGCGCCTGGCCTGGTGCGCGCTGGCCACCGGCACCGCGCAGGCCGTGCTCGACTACGTGATCCCCTACGTGAACGAGCGCGTCGCCTTCGGTGAGCCGATCAGCCACCGCCAGGCCGTCGCGTTCGCAGTGTCGAACATCGCCATCGAGCTGGACGGGATGCGGCTCGCCACCTACCGGGCCGCGAGCCGTGCGGATATGGGCAAGGACTTCGCCCGCGAGGTCGCTCTCGCCCGCGCCCTGTGCTCCGAGCGCGGGGCCCAGATCGGCAGCGAGGGCGTCCAATTGCTTGGTGGTCACGGCTACATCAAGGAGCACCCCGTGGAGCGCTGGTATCGCGACCTTCGAGCCGTCGGCGTCTTCGAGGGCGTCGTGCTCGTCTAACGAATTCGAAGCGGGGCCCACCTCCGGCGGCCGTGGTGACGGGCGCCGGAGGCGGCACCCCTGGAGGCTGAACAGATGATCAACCTGGAAGTTCCCAAGAAGTTCGCCGGCCTCGTCGACCAGGCCCACCAGGTGGCGACCGAGGTGTTCCGGCCGATCTCGCGCAAGTACGACGTCGGCGAGCACGAGTACCCGAAGGAGCTCGACATGCTCGCCGCGGTGATCGACGGGATGAACGACGGCTCGGACCTCGGCGGCGCCGGAGCGACCGGCGTGCGCCGCAGCGACAGCAACGGGCACGAGGGGGTGCGCAACGGCTCGAACATGTCGACGGTGCTCGGCGTCATCGAGCTCTGCTGGGGCGACGTCGGCCTGCTGCTGTCGATGCCCCGCCAGGGCCTCGGCAACTCGGCGATCGCGTCGGTGGCCAACGAGGAGCAGCTCGAGCGCTTCAAGGGCAAGTGGGCGGCGATGGCGATCACCGAGCCGGAGGCCGGCTCTGACTCCGCGGCGATCCGCACGACCGCGGTCAAGGACGGCGACGACTACATCCTCAACGGCGAGAAGATCTACGTGACCTCCGGCGAGCGGGCCGATCTCGTCGTCGTGTGGGCGACGCTCGACCGCGAACTGGGTCGCGCCGCGATCAAGTCGTTCGTCGTCGAGCGCTCCAACCCGGGCATGCGCCTGGACCGCCTCGAGCACAAGCTCGGGATCCGCGCCTCGGACACGGCCGCCTTCATCCTCGAGGACTGCCGCGTCCCCGCCGCCAACCTGCTCGGCTCTCCGGAGATCGACACGAGCAAGGGCTTCGGCGGCGTCATGCAGACGTTCGACAACACCCGCCCGCTCGTGGCCGGGATGGCCGTCGGCGTCGCTCGCGCGTGCCTGGAGTACACGAAGGAGCGCTTGCAGGAGGCCGGCGTCGAGATCGACTACGACGCGCCGCCGTCGCGCCAGCCGGCGGCCGCCGCCGAGTTCATCGCGATGGAGGCCGACTGGGAGGCCGCGCGCCTGCTCACGCTGCAGGCGGCTTGGATGGCCGACAACTCCAAGCCCAACTCGCTGCAGGCCTCGCTGGCCAAGGCGAAGGCCGGCCGCACCGGCACCGACATCGCGCTGCGCTGCGTGCGCCTGTGCGGCTCGATCGGCTACGGCGAGGACGAGCTGCTCGAGAAGTGGGCGCGCGACGTGAAGATCCTCGACCTGTTCGAGGGCACCCAGCAGATCCAGCTGTTGATCATCGCCCGCCAGCTGCTCGGCAAGACCTCGGCCGAGCTGAAGTAGAACCGCCCCGGCGGCCAGCCGCGAGCGGCGCGGACGAAGTCGTCATTGCGCGGAAAAGCTCACCAGCACGACGATCTTTGTTCGCGGCGCTCGCGGCCTCGACCGCGCCGCGCGGCGTGGTCCCGAGCGCACGGCCCTACGCGGCCGAGCCCGTGTCCGCCGGCTCGAAGTCGACCTTCTCGCGCACCCCGCAGTCCGGGCAGCACCAGTCGTCGGGCACCTCGCTCCACGGCGTTCCGGCTGGGAACCCCTCGCGCGGGTGCCCCTGCTCCTCGTCGTACACGTACCCGCAGACCGGGCAGGCGTAGCGGCTCATCGCCTCAGCGGCCGGCGGGCGACTCGGTCGCACCGTAGCGGGCCAGGATGCGCTCGCGCTTGCGCGGATGGATGTTCGCGCGGGTCAGGTCGCCGCCGTAGTGCTCGATCAGGCGGCGGTCCATTACCCGGCGCCACAGCGGCGGGATGGTGGCCAGCACGATCATGCCCGCGTAGCCGGTCGGCAGCTGGGGCGCCTCGTCGACGTGGCGCAGCGCCTGGTAGCGGCGGATCGGGTTGGCGTGGTGGTCGGAGTGGCGCTGCAGGTGGTAGAGCAGGACGTTGGACGCCACGTTGTTGGAGTTCCAGCTGTGCTCGGGGCGGCAGCGCTCGTAGCGGCCGTCCTCACGGTGCTGGCGCAGCAGGCCGTAGTGCTCGAGGTAGTTGACGACCTCCAGCAGCGAGAACCCGAGCACCGCCTGCAGCAGCAGCCAGGGCAGGATCGTCACGCCGAAGACGGCGACGAGCGCGCCGAACAGCACGACGGTCATCGCCCAGGCGCCGAGCAGGTCGTTGCGGGCCGACCACGCCGAGCGCTCGAGGCGGGCCAGGCGGATCTTCTCGAGCGCCCAGCTCGAACGCAGGCTGCCGACCACCGTCCGCGGCCAGAAGGCGTAGAAGCTCTCGCCCAGGCGCGCGCTGGCCGGGTCCTCGGGCGTGGCCACGCGCACGTGGTGGCCGCGGTTGTGCTCGATGTAGAAGTGGCCGTAGCCGGTCTGGGCCAGCGCGATCCGCGACAGCCAGCGCTCGAGGCTGTCGCGCTTGTGGCCGAGCTCGTGCGCGGTGTTGATGGCGATGCCGCTGACCATGGCCACGGTGAGGGTGAGCCCGAGCTTGTCGAGCACGCTGAGGTCGCCGTGGCTCCACAGCCAGCAGGCGAACACGAGCGATGCGTACTGCAGCGGGATGAACACGTAGGTGCACCAGCGGTAGTAGCGGTCCTGCTCGAGCCACTTCAGCACGCTGTCGGGCGGGTTCTCGGCGTCCAGCCCGATCACGATGTCCAGGATCGGGAACAGCCCGAACACGATCACCGGCCCGATCAGCCAGAACAGCCCGACGCCGGTGAGCTTCACCAGCCCATAGGCCATGAACGGCATCAGCGGAACGATCCCGCCCATCAGCCAGGCGTAGCGCTTCGGGTCGCGCCAGTCGGCGTCGTCGGCCGCGACGGCGGCGGCGGGGGTGGGCGCCGACACGCCGGTGGAACTCGGTGCCGCCGTCGACATCGCCGACAGCCGGTTGCTCGCTGACATCTCCTCTGCTCCTTCTCCGGGGTGAGAACGGCCGTTGACAAGAATAGGTGATTTGTAAGCTGTGTCAACATCGGTGTCTCCGGTGTCGCCGGTGCGCGGGCGGCCTCCAACGCCACGCGGCGCCGGAGCCCCGGATTCGGGCGCCCAGGTTGCGATCATCTCGGCGATGAGCAGCGCCACGCCCTATCCGATCGCCGCCCGCGAGCTGCTGCGCAACTCGCTGCTCGATGCCGGCGTGGACCAGCTCGAACGCCGCCCCTGGGGTCGCGTGACGATGGCGGACATCGCGGCCTCGGCCGGGGTCAGCCGCCAGACGCTCTACAAGGAGTTCGGCTCGCGCAGCGCGTTCGTGCAGGCGCTCGTCCTGCGCGAGGTGGATCGCTTCATCGACCCGGTCGCGGTGTCGATCGCCGAGCATGTCGACGATCCGCGGGCCGCGGTGACGGCGGCGCTCGGGGTCTTCCTGGCCGCGGCCGCCTCGCACCCGCTCCTGCGCACGATCGTCCTCGGCGACGGGACCGACGAGCTCCTGCGGCTGCTGACCACGCAGGGGAGCCCGGTGCTGCGCCGGGCCGTTGGGCGGCTCGCGGCGATCCTGCTCGAGGGCTGGCCGCAGGTGCCCCGCGCCGATGCCGAGCTGTTCGCCGAGTGCATGGTGCGTCTGGCCGTCAGCCTCGCCGCGCTGCCGGAGAGCCCGACCGGGATGACCGCCGACTCGATCGCCAGCCTGTTCGCGCCCTACATCGAGCAGGTCCTCGCGGCGGCCGCGACCGCCGGCGGCGCGTGATCCTCAGGTCCGTGTAGGGCGATCGGTCCGACCGCGACGTCTGGTCGCGCGCGGCGGACAGATGAGGCGGCAACGAGAAAGGGCCCCCCGGATGTCCGGGGGGCCCCTCTCACTTCGGTTGGCGTGGCGCGGGATCTACCGCGGTCTCGCCGATTTCTTCGTTACTAGCTCTAGCTCGCCGCCGGAGGCGCGATCGTGAGCGAGTACGAGTTGTTCGGACCCGAGAACAGCGCCGTCAGGATCGGGCTCAGGAGCCCGCCCAGGATGCCGCCGCACTTGACGCTCGGAAGCGTCGTGGTGCCCGTGAACGTCGCGCCGGTGGTCAGGTCGAGCGCCGGCAGATCGGCGTTCAGCGGGAACACCGCCGGGCTGGACGTCTGGCAGGTCGTCGGGATGTTGAGGCCGAACAGGCCGACGCTCTTGATCCCGATGTTCGCCTTCGCCGAACCGGCGATGACGAGGTTACCCGCCGTGGTCGTCGACGGCGAGATCGTGCCCGTGGCCGGGCCCACCTCGGTCATCGACAGTCCGACCGTGGTCGGGAGGCCGAGGATCTTCACCGTCGCGCTGAAGTTCGGCACCAGGATGTTGCCGGTCAGCGTGCCGGGGATCGTGGCCGAGCCGTTGAACGTCGCCCCCTTCGGGAGCGTGATCGTCTGGCCGAGCCGCTGGTCCTTCAGCGTGCCCGAGAGCACCCAGTTGACGAAGTGGACCGTGAGGCCCCCTCCACCGGACGTCGTCGTGGTGGTGCTGCTGCTCGTGGTCGTGGTGGTGACCGGCGTCGTCGTCGTCGTGGTGACCGGCGTCGTCGTGGTCGTGGTCACAGGCGTCGTCGTGGTGGTCGTCGTCGTGGTCGTCCCGCCGATCGGGATCGAGCCAAGCACGACGGCCGGCGTCGGCGCGTTGCAGACGATGCTCAGCGGGCCGGCGACGACGTTACCCGACGAGTCCAGACCGGACGCGTTGGACACGATGCCGTTACCGGTGGCCGTGATCGTGCTGCCGGACTGCGTCCAGCCGGGCGCCGTGTCGACGCTCAGGACCAGATTGCTACCCGACGCACCACTCACCGTGATCGGACCGAGCGTGAACGGGCCCGAGTTCGGGATCGTGAGCGACAGCGGCAGCGGGCTCGACGTCGTCCCCGGGATCGTGACCGGTCCGAAGGGCAGACCGCCCGAGCCGAGTGCGGCGGCGGCGTTGATGCTCGACGGAGTCGTTCCCGCCCCGTCCAGCACGAAGTTCGTCACCGAACCCTCGGCCTTCGCGGCGCCGAGGCTCAGGAACGATCCCGACCAGGCGGCCGGCGTCGTCAGCGACGTCGTGACGTTGGTGAGCGACACGGAATCGCCCGTGTTGACGGCCGTCGGGCCGGTCCCCTGAAGCGTCGCGGTGACCGTCCCCTTGACGTTCAGGACGCCCGGCGCGAGCACGCACGCAAGGCTCAGGTTGGCCGAGTAGACCGTGCTACCGGACGCCGCGAAGCTCGACGACGCGGGCATCGCGATGGCCGCAACGGCGGCCACGACACCCACGGGCGCCAGCAGACCCGCAGCCTTCAAACGCATACGATTGGGCATGCACCCTCCTCAATAGATTGATTCGACCCAGCACCGCTCCACATCCATGAGCGGCTTTGGCTCGGTGATCCTTCCGGAAACACCTATGTATGTCAAGCCCTCGTTTTGTCCAAGCGCGGGCTTGCCCGGCGTCCAGACGGCGTCCAGATACCCGGATTCCGGCGGTTGCAACACACGCGGCCGGCAGGTGGAGCGGTGGGCGCGGGCGGCTGGTGCCGCCGGGTATGCGCTGCGCGCCGCATCGTCGCCGGCGTGGGCGGGCTCCGGCGGAGCCCACCGCGGTACGGCGCCGCCGCGGTGGGCCGGGCCGAGACAAGGACTCGGCCGGCCGCCATCCGCGGCGGGCCGACTCGCCGCGATCCGCGCTGATTGATCACCCGCTCGCGCCCAGCGCGTGTATATACGGTCTGGACCGTCGAGTTCCCGCGCACAACCGACGGGGTACGCTCGCCGCGCCGAGCTGACGGGCCGTGACGGTCGGCGAGGAAGCGGCCGGGCCGGTGGTCGGTGCCGCATGGCCGCGACGGCTTGCGGTCTCGGTGCCGAGCGCGATCGGGCGCGCCCCGACAATGTGGCTGGCCGGACGCGCCGCGCGGCCGGGACAACGCGCCGAGCCGCATCGCGTGCCGGCGCATCGAATCGCGCTCGTGCCAGGCCCTCCAATCGCGCTCGCAGTCGCGCGCCGGCCGCCCCGCCGGCTTGCGCGGGCGAGCCGGACGCTCATGGGCCCCAAAACGGCCGACCTAACCCTTCAGTTCAGGGTGAGCATGGGTCCGTACTCGCGCAGCCAGTCGCGGTCGCTGCGGTAGTCCGGCCAGCGGCCCTCCAGCAGCCTCCAGAAGCGCGCGGAATGGTCCATCACCTCGAGGTGGCAGACCTCGTGCCAGACGACGTAATCGAGCACGCTCGCCGGCGCGAGCAACAGTCGCCAGTTGAAGCTCATTCGCCCGGTGGCCGAGCAGCTGGCCCAGCGCGTGCGCTGCCCACGGATCACGAGGCTCTCGTAGCGCGTCCCCGCGAGACGCGTGGCGTGGTCCAGGCGCGGCCCGATCTGCCGCCGGGCCTCCCGCCGGTACCAGCGTTCGAGCGCCGGCGCGGCATCGCCGGCGGGCACGAGCAGCTCGCCGCCGTCCCGATGCACGCGAACGCGCCCGCGCTCGGGCACGAGCGCGAGGCTCGCGCCGAGCAGCGGGACGGTGCCGGGCGGTCGGCCGAGCTCCCGCGCAGCGTCTCTCGCGCGCGCGAGGCGGCGCTCGATCCAGGGCCGAAGCTCGGATACCGCCGCGGCCGCCGCGCGCTCGGGCGCGCGCGCGGGGAGGATGACCTCGACGCCATCGAGGCCCACGATCGCGACGCGTACGCGACGCGCGCGGCTCGAGCGGCGCACGCTGTAGCGGATGTCCGACGGCACCGGCCACAGCCTAGACCCCCCGGCGGCCGCGGCCGGACGGGCCTCGCGCCAGCCCCAACTCAGCCGCCGCGGGCGGTTTAGCTCGCGTTGCAGGCCTGTTTCGTCGCCCTTGACAAACAAGCGCGTCTCCGATTTAGTTGACCGGATTGCCGCTTTGGGCTTGCGGGTCGGATCTTGCTGCTCAACCGCGGATGGAAAATCTAGAGGAGGGTCAATGCCTGAACGCAGGCTGTTTGGAAGGAGCGGCACGCTCGCGCTGTTAGGCGCGTTGTTGCTCGTCGCGGTATCGGTGGTCCCGGCGTCGGCGACGCCCGGGCCCACAGTCACGTACAACACTTCTGCTTCGCTGAACTGCGTGCTCGCTCCGGGCGTGCTCAACGTCGCCGGGACGGTGCCCGTGAGCATCACGGCCAACGGCCCGGGCTACGTACAGACCGGCGATTCGTTCTCGCTGACGAACTCGCAGTCGTCGCTGGTGACGCCGGCCGCGTGGTCGGGCTCGTTCCTCAGCCTCGGCGCTGTGACCGCCGGTGGCGTCGTGTCGGTGTTCCCGCTCGACGCATCCAACGGCACCCCGTCCTCCATCAACGCTGCGCAGGTCCCGCCGCTGGACAGCCTCAACGTCGAGGAGCTTGGTGGCGGCCTGGCGTTCGGTCCGGTCGTCATCCCGGGCACGACGGCGAGTCCGCTGCCATTGAGCCTGAACATTCCGGTCACGACCACTCCGGCCGTCGACACGACGGGCGTCGCCACCGGTGGCTCCCCGATCCCCTATGACAAGGTCACCGGGACCGCGTCCAGCTTCAACGTCGGGCCGTTCTCGGTCACCGGCGCGGCCGGCGCGTCCTCGGTCCTGTCGATCGATACGGCCCCCGCCTTCACGAAGGTCGGCGCGACCTACCACATCAACGCCAACCAGGGCATCGTGTCCCAGGCCGAGGGCTACGTCGACAACACCGCCGACCTCAACGATCCGAGCGGCGCGAACAGCGGCAGCGAGGTCATCGCGGGTCCGCTGGGCGTGTACTGCAACGCTCCGACGAACTCGCTCGGCTCGGTGCCGATCACGTCGAACGCCGCAGTCACGACCAACCCGACCAGCATCACGAACGCGACGAACGGCGCCACGGAGATGTTCACGGCCGCGGCTTCGGGTAATCCGGCGCCGACGGTGCAGTGGCAGGTCTCCACGAACGGCGGTTCGACCTGGGCCAACGACACGACCGACTCGGGCAACACGACGGACACGCTGTCCGTCGTATTCGGCGCCTCCAACAACGGCAACGAGTACCGGGCGCAGTTCACCAACGCGGTGACCAACCCGGCGGCCACACCGCCGGGTCCGTACACGATCTCGACGGTCAACTCGACCGGCGCGACCTTGAGCGGCTCGCTCCCGACCGCGCCGACGGTCACGACCAACCCGTCGAACGCGACGGTGACGGCGCCGAACGCGGCGACATTCACGGCCGCGGCTTCGGGCTCGCCCACGCCGACGGTGCAGTGGCAGGTCTCGACCGACGGTGGTACGACGTTCACGAACGACACGACCGACGCCGGCAACACGACGGGGACGCTGACTGTGTCGCCGACGAGCGGCGCCCAGAACGGGAACAAGTACCGGGCGGTGTTCACGAACACGGCCGGCTCGGCGACCTCGACCGCGGCGACGCTGACGGTCAACACGGTGCCGACCGTGACGACCAACCCGACCAACCAGACGGTCACGGCGCCGAACCCGGCCACGTTCACGGCCGCGGCTTCGGGGCTCCCGTCGCCGACGGTGCAGTGGCAGTCGGCGCCTTCGGGCAGCTCGACGTTCACGAACATCTCGGGGGCGACCTCGACGACGCTGACCGTCTCGCCGACCTCGTTGGCGCTGAGCGGCACGCAGTACCGCGCGGTGTTCACGAACACGGCCGGTTCGGCGACCACGACGGCGGCGACGCTGACGGTGCAGACCGCCCCGGTGGTCACGACGAATCCGTCCAACGCGACGGTGACCGCGCCGGCTGCGGCGACGTTCACGGCCGCGGCTTCGGGTTCGCCGACGCCGACGGTGCAGTGGCAGGTGTCGACCAACGGTGGCTCGTCGTTCTCGAACGACACGACCGACGCGGGCAATACGACGGGGACGCTGACGGTGTCGCCGACGAGCCTGTCGCTGTCGGGTAACGAGTACCGCGCGGTGTTCACGAACGCTGCGGGTACGGCGACCTCCACGGCGGCGACGCTGACGGTCAACACCGTTCCGGCGGTGACGACGAATCCGTCCAGCGTGACGGTCAACGCCGGCGCTTCGGCGTCGTTCTCGGCCGCGGCTTCGGGTTCCCCGTCGCCGACGGTGCAGTGGCAGTCGGCGCCTTCGGGTAGCTCGACGTTCACGAACATCTCGGGGGCGACCTCGACGACGTTCACGATCGCGGCGACCACGGCGGCGCAGAACGGGACGCAGTACCGCGCGGTGTTCACGAACACGGCGGGCACGGCGACCACGACGGCCGCGACGCTGACGGTCGACTTCGCCCCGACGGTGACGACCAACCCGGCCAACGTGTCGGTGGGCTCGGGCGGAAACGCCACGTTCACGGCCGCGGCTTCGGGTAATCCGACGCCGACGGTGCAGTGGAAGGTCTCGACGGATGGTGGCACGACGTTCACGGCCATCACCGGTGCGACCTCGACCACGCTGACGGTCTCCTCGGTGACGTCGGCGATGAACAGCAACGAGTACGAGGCGGTGTTCACGAACAGCGTCGGTACCGCGACGACCACGGCGGCGACGCTGACGGTCACGTCGGGTCCGGTCATCACGACCAATCCGTCGAACGTGACGGTGGTCGCCGGCGCCTCGGCGTCGTTCACGGCCGCGGCGACGGGCAACCCGACGCCGACGGTGCAGTGGCAGTCGGCGCCTTCGGGCAGCTCGACGTTCACGAACATCTCGGGGGCGACCTCGACGACGTTCACGATCGCGGCGACCACGGCGGCGCAGAACGGGACGCAGTACCGCGCGGTGTTCACGAACACCGGCGGCACGGCGACCACGACGGCGGCGACGCTGACGGTGCAGACCGCCCCGGTGGTCACGACGAATCCGTCCAACGCGACGGTGTCGGCGCCGGCTGCGGCGACGTTCACGGCCGCGGCTTCGGGTTCGCCGACGCCGACGGTGCAGTGGCAGGTGTCGACCAACGGTGGCTCGTCGTTCTCCAACGACACGACGGATGCGGGCAATACGACGGGGACGCTGACGGTGTCGCCGACGAGCGTGTCGCTGTCGGGTAACGAGTACCGCGCGGTGTTCACGAACGCTGCGGGTACGGCGACCTCCACGGCGGCGACGCTGACGGTCAACACGGGTCCGGTCGTGACGACGAATCCGTCCAGCGTGACGGTCAACGCCGGCGCTTCGGCGTCGTTCTCGGCCGCGGCTTCGGGTTCCCCGTCGCCGACGGTGCAGTGGCAGTCGGCGCCTTCGGGTAGCTCGACGTTCACGAACATCTCGGGGGCGACCTCGACGACGTTCACGATCGCGGCGACCACGGCGGCGCAGAACGGGACGCAGTACCGCGCGGTGTTCACGAACACGGCGGGCACGGCGACCACGACGGCCGCGACGCTGATGGTCGACTTCGCCCCGACGGTGACGACCAACCCGGCCAACGTGTCGGTGGGCTCGGGCGGAAACGCCACGTTCACGGCCGCGGCTTCGGGTAATCCGACGCCGACGGTGCAGTGGAAGGTCTCGACGGATGGTGGCACGACGTTCACGGCCATCACCGGTGCGACCTCGACCACGCTGACGGTCTCCTCGGTGACGTCGGCGATGAGCGGGGACGAGTACGAGGCGGTGTTCACGAACAGCGTCGGTACCGCGACGACCACGGCGGCGACGCTGACGGTCACGTCGGGTCCGGTCATCACGACCAATCCGTCGAACGTGACGGTGGTCGCCGGCGCCTCGGCGTCGTTCACGGCCGCGGCGACGGGCAACCCGACGCCGACGGTGCAGTGGCAGTCGGCGCCTTCGGGCAGCTCGACGTTCACGAACATCTCGGGGGCGACCTCGACGACGTTCACGATCGCGGCGACCACGGCGGCGCAGAACGGGACGCAGTACCGCGCGGTGTTCACGAACACCGGCGGCACGGCGACCACGACGGCGGCGACGCTGACGGTGCAGACCGCCCCGGTGGTCACGACGAATCCGTCCAACGCGACGGTGTCGGCGCCGGCTGCGGCGACGTTCACGGCCGCGGCTTCGGGTTCGCCGACGCCGACGGTGCAGTGGCAGGTGTCGACCAACGGTGGCTCGTCGTTCTCCAACGACACGACGGATGCGGGCAATACGACGGGGACGCTGACGGTGTCGCCGACGAGCGTGTCGCTGTCGGGTAACGAGTACCGCGCGGTGTTCACGAACGCTGCGGGTACGGCGACCTCCACGGCGGCGACGCTGACGGTCAACACGGGTCCGGTCGTGACGACGAATCCGTCCAGCGTGACGGTCAACGCCGGCGCTTCGGCGTCGTTCTCGGCCGCGGCTTCGGGTTCCCCGTCGCCGACGGTGCAGTGGCAGTCGGCGCCTTCGGGTAGCTCGACGTTCACGAACATCTCGGGGGCGACCTCGACGACGTTCACGATCGCGGCGACCACGGCGGCGCAGAACGGGACGCAGTACCGCGCGGTGTTCACGAACACGGCGGGCACGGCGACCACGACGGCCGCGACGCTGACGGTCGACTTCGCCCCGACGGTGACGACCAACCCGGCGAGCGTGACGGTGAGCGCTCCGGCTGCGGCGACGTTCACGGCCGCGGCTTCGGGTAATCCGACGCCGACGGTGCAGTGGCAGGTCTCCACCGACGGTGGCACCACGTTCACGAACGACACGACGGATGCGGGCAATACGACGGGGACGCTGACGGTGTCGCCGACGAGCGCCACGCTGAACAGCAACCAGTACCGCGCGGTGTTCACGAACAGCGTCGGCACTGCGACGTCCAGCGCGGCCACGCTCACCGTCAACACGAGCACGGGTCCGGTCGTGACGACGAACCCGTCGAACGTGACGGTGGTCGCCGGCGCCTCGGCGTCGTTCACCGCCGCGGCGACGGGTACTCCGACGCCGACGGTGCAGTGGCAGTCGGCGCCTTCGGGTAGCTCGACGTTCACGAACATCTCGGGGGCGACCTCGACGACGTTCACGATCGCGGCGACCACGGCGGCGCAGAACGGGACGCAGTACCGCGCGGTGTTCACGAACAGCGCGGGTTCTGCGACCACGACGGCCGCGACGCTCACGGTCGAGACCGCCCCGGTGGTCACGACGCAGCCGGCCAACGCGACGGTCACGGTTGGCGGGACGGCGACGTTCACGGCCGCGGCCTCGGGCTCCCCGGCGCCGACGGTGCAGTGGCAGGTCTCCACCGACGGTGGCACGACGTACTCCAACGTCTCGGGGGCGACCTCGACGACGCTGACGGTCTCGTCGGTCACGACGGCCATGTCGGGCGACCACTACCGCGCGGTGTTCACGAACGCCGTTGCTTCGGCGACCTCGAACGCGGCGACGCTCACGGTCACGCAGGCCAACCTGCCGATCGTGTCGAGCGTCAACCCGAGTTCGGGTGGAGCGTTCTCGCTGGTGTTCATCCAGGGGAAGAACTTCGGGACCGTGACGAAGGTCAGCTTCGGCACGCGCCAGGCGTTCTTCCTGCAGTTCGGAGGTTCGTTCATCATCGCGCTCGCCCCGCCGCAGCAGTCGAGGGGCACGGTCGACGTGACGGTCACCAACAGCAATGGGACCAGCGCCAAGACCACGGCGGATCACTTCACCTACACGCGCTAGGCCGCACCTGGCGCGTCAGGTGGCTTGATCCACTGACGCAAGGCATCAAGGCGAGGGCCGCCCCGGGAGACCGGGGCGGCCCTCGCCGTCGTTGTGCGGGGTCCTTCCGGCCGCCAGGCCTGCCCCGGCGGTCGCGGCAGGCACCGGCCTCGGACAGGCCCCGATCGCACGCCGGAGCGGCCCGGATCGGCCGGGCTCGGGAGGCCCGGGACGGGCGATCGGCGCCTTTGCGCGAGGAGGCTTGACAAACGCATTCGTCTCCGAAATAGTGCGGCGGTCTTTGGTGACGGGCGCGCAGGGTCAGCGTGCGCTCGTCCGCGGGTGCCATTCAAGAGGAGGGGTACATGGTTGGATGTCGGAGGCTGTTCGGACGGGGCGGGCCCATCGCGCTCGCCGTCATCGCGCTTGCCGTCGTTCTGACGGTGTCGCCGGCGTCGGCCACGCCCGGCCCGACGGTGACGTACAACACTTCGGCGGCGCTCAGCTGCGTGCTCGCGCCGGGCGTCCTCAACGTCGCCGGCACGGTGCCGGTGAACATCACGGCGAGCGGCCCGGGTTACGTGCAGACCGGCGATTCGCTCACGCTGACGAACTCGAGCTCGCAGCTGTCGACGCCGGCGGCCTGGTCGGGCTCGTTCCTCAGCCTGCACGCCGTGTACGCCGGCGGCGTCGTGACGAGCTTCCCGCTCGACGCGACCAGCGGCACGCCGTCCTCGATCAACGCGGCGCAGCTGCCCCCGTTCGACACCAACAACGTCCAGGAGATCGGCAGCGGCCTGCCGTTCGGTCCGGACCTGATTCCGGGCACGGCCGCGAGCCCGCTCCCGTTGAGTCTCTCCATCCCGGTGACGACGACGCCCGCGGTCGACACGACCTCCTCGCCACCGATCGACTACGACCGGATCACGGGCACGCCGACCGGCTTCAACGTCGGTCCGTTCTCGGTCACGGGCCCGGCCGGCGCGCAGTCGCAGCTGTCGATCGATACGGCTCCGGCCTTCACGAAGAAGGGCGCGACGTACACGGTCATCCCGAATCAGGGCATCGTCTCCCAGGCCGAGGGCTACATCGACAGCACAGCCGACCTCAACGTCCCCGGCCAGGTCGTCGCGGGTCCGCTCGGTGTGTACTGCAACGCCCCGACGAACAGCCTCGGCTCGGTGCCGATCGTCTCGAATACGGCGGTCACGGCGAGCCCGACCGACCAGAACAACGTGACGCCGGGTACCACGGTGACGTTCACGTCCACCGCGAGCGGCATCCCGGCGCCGACGGTGCAGTGGCAGAGCTCGCCCGACGGCACGACCTGGACCAACGACACGACGGACTCGGCCGTCTCGACGCCGATCACCGGCGGGACGTCCTCGACGCTATCGGTGGTGGCGACGGCGACCAACAACCACAATCACTATCGCGCGGTGTTCACCAACTCGGTGAGCAACCCGGCCGCGACCCCGATGGGTCCGTACACGATCTCGTCGGCCAATTCGACCGGCGCCCAGCTGAACGAGACCGCGAGCTGTACGACGAAGCCGGTGGTCTTGACGAATCCGTCGAGCGTGACGGTCAACGCGGGTTCGCCGGCGTCGTTCACGGTCGCCGAGGGCACGGTGACGTCGCCATGTACGGCGGCCGGAATCCAGTGGCAGGTGTCGACCGATGGCGGTGCGACGTTCTCGAACATCACGGGTGCGACGTCGGCGACGTTCTCGATCGCGTCGACCACCGTGGCGCAGAGCGGTAACGAGTACCGGGCGGTCCTGACGAACGCGGCGGGCTCGAACACGAGCACGGCGGCGACGTTGACGGTCACCGCGGTGTGCACGACCAAGCCGGTGATCGCGACGAACCCGTCGAGCGTGACGGTCAACGCGGGTTCGCCAGCGTCGTTCACGGTCGCGGAGGGCACGGTGACGTCTCCGTGCCTGGCGGCCACCATCCAGTGGCAGGTGAGCACGGATGGCGGGACGACGTTCACGAACATCACCGGTGCGACGTCGGCGACGTTCTCGATCGCCTCGACGACGGTGGCGCAGAGCGGTAACGACTATCGGGCCGTCCTGACGAACGCGGCGGGCTCGAATACGAGCTCGGCGGCGACGTTGACGGTCAATGCGGTGTGCACGACGAAGCCGGTGATCGCGACGAATCCGTCGAGCGTGACGGTCAACGTCGGTTCGCCGGCGTCGTTCACGGTCGCGGAGGGTACGGTGACGTCTCCGTGCACGGCGGCCACGATCCAGTGGCAGGTCTCCACCGACGGTGGGACGACGTTCACGAACATCTCCGGCGCGACGTCGGCCACGTTCTCGATCGCGTCGACGACGCTGGCGCAGAGCGGTAACGACTACCGCGCCGTCCTGACGAACGCGGCGGGCTCGAATACGAGCTCGGCGGCGACGTTGACGGTCACCGCGGTGTGCACGACCAAGCCGGTGATCGCGACGAATCCGTCGAGCGTGACGGTCAACGCCGGTTCGCCGGCGTCGTTCACGGTCGCGGAGGGCACCGTGACGTCTCCGTGCCTGGCGGCCACCATCCAGTGGCAGGTGAGCACGGATGGCGGGACGACGTTCACGAACATCACGGGTGCGACGTCGGCGACGTTCTCGATCGCGTCGACGACGGCGTCGCAGAGCGGTAACGACTACCGGGCCGTCCTGACGAACGCGGCGGGTTCGAATACGAGCTCGGCGGCGACGTTGACGGTCAATGCGGTGTGTACGACCAAGCCGGTGGTCGCGACGAATCCGTCGAGCGTGACGGTCAACGTCGGTTCGCCGGCGTCGTTCACGGTCGCGGAGGGCACGGTGACGTCTCCGTGCACGGCGGCCACGATCCAGTGGCAGGTCTCCACCGACGGTGGGACGACGTTCGCGAACGTGTCCGGCGCGACGTCGGCCACGTTCTCGATCGCCACGACCACGCTGGCGCAGAGCGGTAACGAGTACCGCGCCGTCCTGACCAACCAGGCCGGCGCGAGCACCAGCTCCGCGGCGACGTTGACGGTGACCGCGGTGTGCACGACCAAGCCGGTGATCGCGACGAATCCGTCGAGCGTGACGGTCAACGCGGGTTCGCCGGCGTCGTTCACGGTCGCGGAGGGCACCGTGACCTCGCCGTGCGCGGCCGCCACCGTCCAGTGGCAGGTGAGCACGGATGGCGGGACGACGTTCACGAACATCACGGGTGCGACGTCGGCCACGTTCTCGATCGCGTCGACGACGGCGTCGCAGAGCGGTAACGAGTATCGGGCCGTCCTGACCAACCAGGCCGGCTCGAGCACGAGCTCGGCGGCCACGTTGACGGTGACCGCCGTCTGCACGACCAAGCCGGTGGTCGCGACGAATCCGTCGAGCGTGACGGTCAACGCCGGCGCGTCGGCGTCGTTCACGGTCGCCGAGGGCACCGTGACCTCGCCGTGCACCGCGGCCACGATCCAGTGGCAGGTCAGCACGGACGGCGGGACGACGTTCTCGAACATCACGGGCGCGACGTCGGCGACGTTCTCGATCGCGTCCACGACCGCCTCGCAGAACGGCAACGAGTACCGGGCCGTCCTGACCAACGCCGCGGGCTCGACCGACAGCACGGCGGCGACGCTGACCGTGCACTCGGTGTGCACGACCGACCCGGTGATCGCGACGAATCCGTCCAGCGTCACCGTCAACGCGGGTTCGCCGGCATCGTTCACGGTCGCCGAGGGCGCGGTTGGCGGCGGGTGCTCGGCGGCCACGATCCAGTGGCAGGTGAGCACTGACGGCGGGACGACATTCGCGAACGTCTCCGGCGCGACGTCGGCGACGTTCTCGATCGCGTCCACCACGCTGGCACAGAGTGGCAACAAGTACCGCGCCGTTCTGACCAACGGGGCCGGTTCGAGCACGAGCACGGCGGCCACGCTGACGGTGACCGCCGTCTGCACGACCAAGCCGGTGGTCGCGACGAATCCGTCGAGCGTGACGGTCAACGCCGGCGCGTCGGCGTCGTTCACGGTCGCCGAGGGCACCGTGACCTCGCCGTGCACGGCCGCCACGATCCAGTGGCAGGTCAGCACGGACGGCGGGACGACGTTCTCGAACATCACGGGCGCGACGTCGGCGACGTTCTCGATCGCGTCCACGACCGCCTCGCAGAACGGCAACAAGTACCGGGCCGTCCTGACCAACGCCGCGGGCTCGACCGACAGCACGGCGGCGACGCTGACCGTGCACTCGGTGTGCACGACCGACCCGGTGATCGCGACGAATCCGGCGAACGTCACGGTGACCGCTCCGGCGGCCGCGTCGTTCACGGTCGCCGAGGGCGCCGTCGCCGCCGGGTGCTCGCCGGCCACGATCCAGTGGCAGGTCAGCACGAACGGCGGGACCACCTGGACCAACATGTCGGGCGCAACGTCGGCGACGCTGACGATCAGCCCGACGGCCACGACGCAGTCCGGCAACGAGTACCGCGCGGTCCTGACGAACGCGGCGGGCTCGACGGACAGCACGGCGGCGACGCTGACCGTGAAGACCGTCGGGACCAACGCGCCGGTCGTCACGCAGGTGTTCCCGCCGGAGGGTCGGCCGTTCTCGCTGGTGTTCATCATCGGCCAGAACTTCTCGCATGTGCGAGCGGTCGAGTTCGGCTCGCAGTCGACGCGGTTCCTCGAGCTGTCCGACACGGTCATCATCGCTCTGGCGCCGCCGCAGCGGACGTCGAAGCTGACGGTGCACGTGACGGTGCGCACGGCGAACGGCACGAGCGCGACGTCGAGCGCCGACAAGTTCACCTATACGTCCGGGTTCCCGTCTTGGTGAGCTTCTGAGGACGGGTCACCCGCAATAGGCAGGCCGAGGGCCGCCCCGGAGTCAGCTCCGGGGCGGCCCTCTCCCGTTCGAGAGCGAATGCGCGGGGCGCGCGGACGCCCCGGCCGTCACCAGACGACGAGAACGCGCGTGCGCGAACTGACGGCTGCGGCGGCTACTTCGCCGGCGGGCGGCCCTGCGCCCGGTACTCGAGATTCTGCTGATGCTCGCCGCGAATCTGGACGGCGATGTAGGTCACGAGCCCGCCCACGAGAATGCCGATCCCGACCACGAACGTGGCCAGCAGACCGATGTCCTTCGATACCGCGGCGCTCAGAGCGAGAATCATCTGGGCCACACAGTACCGGTTCGATCGCTCGGCGGCGTGGCGCCGAGTACCGTACGCTTCGCTGCGCCGCAGGCCGATGGAGAGGTGCCGGAGCGGTTGAACGGGCGCGACTGGAAATCGCGTAACGGGGGTCAACCTCGTTCGAGGGTTCGAATCCCTCCCTCTCCGCTCGATGTCCGCCCGGCGCCGACGGGCCCTGGCCGAGTCGCTAGGCGCGGAGCGCCCGGTCGCGTTCGCGCAGCGCCGCCGGGTGACCGACGTACGGGACGAGCAGGCAGTACAGGAGATCGGGAAGCAGGTCGGGCAGCTGCTCGACCTGGCCGCCGACGATGTGCTGGTAGAGCGTCTCGTAGGCGCCGCCGATCACCGCGCGGGCGAGCCGGGGATCGGAGGCGATGACGCTCGGAGCCGGCTCCCCGCGTGGTGCCAGCAGGGCGGCGAAGCGGTCGAGGAGAGCGTCGCGACGCTCGAGGGCCGCGTGTCCGGCCCGAAGCACCTCGACGAGCGCGACGCGGGCGAAGGCCGGTTCGGCCGTGAGCAATTCGAGCAGCGCGGCCAGCGCCCGGCGCAGACGCTCGGTCCACGGCCGCTCGGTCTCGCCCGCGGCCCGGCGCGCGAGACCGACGAGCTGATCGCCGATCGTGTCGAACGCGGCGAGGAAGCAGTCCTCCTTGTCGGTGAACTGGTCGTAGAAGGTGCGACGCGAGACGCCCGCGTGCCCGATCACGTCGCTGACGGTGACGCGCGCGTACGTCTTCGCACTCGCCATCTCCGCCATCGAGTCGAGCATCCGCTCGCGCTGGTTGCTCACCACCAAGCCGCGCGGCAGCCCGTGGCGCCCGCGAGGCAGTGGCGTCCACGACCGGCCCAGTCCCTCTGTGTCCTCGGCCGACAACGAACGCATCGATCAGGGACGGAGCTCGCCGCCGTGCAGGCCGGCACGACGCGCCGCCTCGGCCGGTCCGTACATGGGCACGAGCAGGAGGTACGTCAGCAGCGGCTCGAGGCGCTCCAGCTCGCCGGCGCGCCCATGAAGCACCTCGGCGTAGACCGTCTGAGTGACGGCGCCGGCCAGCACCTGCAGGATCATCATCGGCGGCGCATGCTCGGCCGCGACGATCGGCTCCTGGACGGCGATGAACGCCGCGAGCCGCCGGATCGCCTCGTCGCGCGCCGCGAGCGCGTCCGGCCCGGCGGCGAGCACGTCGATCACGGCCAGGTGCGCGATGTCGACGTGGGTGGCGAAGAATCGAAGCGTGGCCGACAATGCGCGCCGCGCCTGGTCCTCCCATCCGGCGGCGTCGGCGGTCGCGGCGCGCACCTCCCTGACGAGCTCCTCGGCCGCGTCGCGGTAGGCGGCGAGGAAGCAGTCGGTCTTGTCGGCGAAGTTCTCGTAGAACGTCCGCCGTGACACGCCCGCTTCGGCCGCGATGTCCTCGACGGTCATGGCCACGAATCCCTTGCGGCGCAACACCGCGGCGACGCCGTCGATCATGCGGCGGCGCTGCTGCGCCACCACGGTATCCCGGGGAAGACCGTGTCGCCCACGAGGCAACTGCCGAGGCTTGGGGTCCAGCTCGGTTGCCATCGACCAACAATACGTCCTCGGGCGGCCATCGGTAAACCCGCACGCGTCGTCACCGTCTCGCTGTCGCAAGTTGCGTCTTGCGTTCGATCCGTTGCCTGACTATGTTCCGTAACGACCCAGGCGGTTCGGACGGCTGTAGTCGTGTCGTACGGGCGAGGCGGAGGAGGTCACGCGTGGCGCGACGGAGTGCGGGCCATGCGGATGCGGGCCTTTATGCGGTTTTAGACTGTCGACCGCATCGTCTCGGCCAGAGCCGTGTTTGAGCAGCCAGAGGGAGGGTTAGCTCCGATGTGTCAGAACGAATACGAGGCAAGTGGCGTCCAGCTGGGCGTTCGCGAAATGCCGCGCCCCGGCACCGCGAACTCGACCCTTCAGGCTCCCGCTTCGCATCGGGCGCCATCCGTCTCTCGAGAAATCCAATAAAGGAGCCACTTCGTGCGTAAAGTCTCAATCGGGCTTGGAGCGCTTGCCGCGGTCGCTGCCCTGGCCGCCCCGGCCTCGGCCCTCGCCGCCGAGCAGCTGACCATCGCCCCGAAGGTCACCGGCCACCTCGGTGGCCCGGGCAAGGTCGTCTTCGGTTTCAACATCACGACCACCGACGGCAGCATCCCTGCGCCGCTGACCGGTCCCTTCGTCGAGAAGGAGCCCGCCGGAATCATCAACAGCGGCGTCGGCTTCCCCACCTGCACCGAGGCGACGATCATGGCGGCGGCGAGCAGCACCCCGCCGTCCTGCCCGGCCGGCTCGCTGGCCGGTAGCGGCACGTCGACGACCCAGGCGCTGATCGGCAGCGACCACCTCATCGAGCAGGCCGTCGTCAAGGCCTACCTCGTGAGTGCCCATCCCCTGACGCTCGGCTTCTGGGGCAACGGCACGACGCCGATCGCCACGACCGTGTTCTGGAACGGCACGTTCGGTCCGGGCGCCTCTCCGTTCGGCGCGACCTTCAGCAGCGTCACGCCGGTGATCCCCACCGTGCCGGGGGGACCCAACGCGTCGGTGAGCACCTTCAGCCTCACGCTCGGCTCCACGATCAAGGTGAAGAAGGGCAAGAAGACCGTCACGCTCTCGAGCATCACGCTGCCGAAGAAGTGCACCGGCGTCATGCACTGGGCCGCAAGCGACTCGTACACCGACGGGACGTCCAACCAGACGACGGCGACCACGCCGTGCCCGTCGAAGTAACCTGACCAAACGCTCAACGCTCGCCCCCCGGGCGAGCGTCACGCCGTTTGACCGGGGGGGCGGTCTCCACATGGAGGCCGCCCCCTTTGTCGTTGCAAAGCGGGAGATCGCCGCCTAGGGGCAGGCGATCGGGGCCGCCACCGTCGTCGTCGTGCCGTCCTCGAACGTGAACCGCATCGCGAACGGGAAGCCGCCGGCCGGGCAGCTCGCGGGAACGACGAGGCCCTGCACGTGCTGCAGGACGCGTCTGGTCACCGTCGTGGTCACCCGCCGGACGTGTCCGCCCACGCGCCGCGTCACGGTCGTACGCACCTTCCGGGTGACGTAGTACTGCGCGTTGGGCGCGCCGATCGTCGACCTCAGGCTGACGATCGAGGCGTCGGGGCCGCCCGGGACGGTGGCGATCGCCGGCACGTCGACGACGAACTCGATGCCGTACGGGGGGCTCGCCGGCTCCTGGGTGCCGGCGAAGGCGAGCTGCTCGGCGACCGGCGTGGTCGCGTCGGCGTAGAACTCGAGCACGGTGTGGTTCGGGCTCGACGGCGCGAGGAAGATCGACAGCGGCGCCGTCTCGTTCAGCGTCGAGGCGCCGAGGGCGGCGCTGGCCAGCGCCGAGCCGAATCCGACGAACGAGTCGCTCGGGCAGGCCGAAGCGCCCTGGGTCACGAGCGCGCTCACCGAACGGCACACGCCGAGGCCGGTCGTGTCGATGTGGCTGCCGGCCGGAAGCATGGTCACGACCTGGGTGATCGGCTCCGGGATCGCGCCCGAGGTGTCGGCCAGTCCGAACGAGAACACGAGCGCGGTCGACGCGCCGAGGCGGTCCGGCACGAAGGCGGCGCTCACCGTCGCCGTGGGCGACGCGCCCGCGCTCGCCGCGAGTCCGAGCCCGATGACGGCGCTGACCACGCCGGTGGTCGCCATGCGAAGCATCCGTCTCCTCCTCTCGCTGCCCGTCCGGCGCTGCGTCCGGTCCGCCGCCTCACCGCGGCGTGCGGGCCGGCCCTCCCCTACACAATCACAATCACTGGCTTCGCGTCTCACTCTGCCGGCGCAGCCGCGTCTCGGCCCCGCGTCGCGCATGCGTGACCCGGGTCGTGCCCGCGTGGCCGAGATACGGAACGAGCGCGAAGTACACCAGCTCGTCGAGCACGTCCGGCAGGTTCGCCGTCTCCCCGGCGAGCACCCGCAGGTACAGGACCTGCGCGATCCCACCGAGCACGGCCTCGGAGATGTTCGGCGGGAGCTGGTCGCCGTAGGGCGACTCGGCCCGACCCTGCTCGAAGAGCGGCACGAAACGCTCAACGGCCTGGTGGTAGCGCTCGAGCGCGCGCGGACCGGCGGCGAGGACTTCGACGAGACCGACGCGAGCGCCGTTCGGCCGCCGGGCGAGCAGCTCCAGGACCGCGCGCAGGCCGCCTCGGACGCGCTCGGGCCACGTGGTCTCCCGGGCGAACGCCTCGCCGACGCTCTCGGCGAGGGTGTCGACGATCTTGTCGTAAGCGGCCAGGAAGCAGTCTTCCTTGTTGGCGTACAGGTCGTAGAACGTCTTGCGCGAGATCCCGGACTGCTCGAGGACGTCGGCCACGGTCGCCTCGGCATAGCCCTTCTCGGCCACCACCGTGACCGTGGCCGCTATGAGCCGCTCGCGCTGATGCTCGGCGACGAACTGGGGCGACAGGCCGTGCTTTCCGCGCGGGAGGCGGCCTGGGGATGGTGTGCGATCGGGGGGTCCGGCCATGTGGGTCAGGCCTTTATATCCGTCCGCGGGCCCCGCGTCGACCGGGATCGGCTAATTGACCACTCGGCGCGCGCTGCGCCTGGGGGCGGGCACCCGGCGGTGGCGACGCCGGACGGCGGTTCAGCCGGCGGACAGCGCTGACGCCCGCCGGTGCCCGAGATAGGGCACCAGTGCGAAGTACACGAGGTCGGGCAGAACCTTCCACAGGCCCTGGATGTCGCCGTCGGCGACCTGGCGCTGCACGGTGAGCGCGATGCCGCCCACGACCGCATCCGAGGTCGGTGCCGGCAGCTCGTACGAGACGACCTTGCGGCCCTCGTCGAAGTACGGCACGAATCGCTCGTACGCGCGTCGCAGCTCGCGCGTCGCCGCCGGTCCGGCTCGCTCGGACTCGATCATCGCGATCCGCGTGCGCGCCGGGTCGGTCACCAGCGCGCCGACGAACGCCGCCAGCCCGAGGCGCACCCGATCGGGCCAGCTGGCCTCGGACGGGCACGCGGCGTCCACCGTCCGCACGAGTGAGCGGACCGCGTCGCTGATCGTCGCGACGAAGCACTCCTCCTTGCTCGCGAACAGCCGCGCGAACGCCGGGCGCGAGACGCCGGCGCGCTCGATGACCTCGTTGATCTCGGTGTCGGCGTAGCCGCGCTCGGACACCGTGTCGACCATCGCATTCAGGATCCGCCGGCGATCGGTCCCTCCGCTGACGGCTCCCGACCGACCATCCCTCTCGACCACGGCTGCATCCTGCGCCGAGGTCCCGAACTCCCCGCTTCGACCCATTTCGTCTCCTCCACCGCGCCTGTGCCGACAGCACAAACTTGACCCCTAGAGGTCGAACAGCGCCGACCAAAACCCTGCTCCCTTCAACGTGACCCGCGCTGTCCACCCGCAAAGTAGACGGTGCGCTCTCCCAAGTCAACGCGAAGGCGCAAACGCCCCGCGACTTTTAACGAAGCGTTCGGACGCCAAGGCTCGGGACGCGCCGGGGCGCGAGGATCGGGCGTACCCGCGGCGGCTCGATCACCGGCCCTGCGCTCGCTCCGGCGGCCCTTCGGACAGGCCGTGAGCGATCCGCTACCGTGCTTTCGGACGGGACCGAAGTCATGGCGCCAGACACGCAGAACGTCGACCCCCATAAGGCACCGATGCCGCGCGACAAGGGCGGCTGGCAGGTGGCGCCCGCTCCCGACGGCCGCGGGATGCCCGAGGAGCACAGGCCGAAGCCGCCGCACCGGACGCCCGGCTTCCTCGTCTTCATACTCGTCCTGCTCGCGCTGAACGTCGCGATCTCGCTCCTCATCCAGCCCGCTTCCGAGCCGCGGGTGACGATCCCGTTCAGCCCGTACTTCCTCACGCAGGTGCAGGACGGCCACGTGAAGTCGATCTCCTCGAAGGGCGACACCGTTCAGGGGACCTTCACGACGAAGATCGCCTACCCGCCCGGCGACAAGTCGGCGACGCCCACCACGCTGTTCGCCACCGAGGTGCCGACGTTCTGGAACAACGCCCAGCTCACCGAGCTGCTGGCCTCGAAGAACGTCGTCATCAACGCGCAGTCGACCACGACCAGCCAGTCGGTGCTCCTCACGATCCTCGTCGGGTTCGGCCCGATCCTGCTCCTCGTCGGGCTGTTCTGGTTCTTCGCCCGCCGCGCGGCCCGCGCCGGGGGCGGGATGGGCGCGCTCGGCAACTTCGGACGTTCCCAGGCGCGGCGCGTCGACCCCGAGAAGATCCGCGTGACCTTCGACGACGTGGCCGGCATCGACGAGGCCAAGGCCGAGCTGACCGAGATCGTCGACTTCCTGCGCGCGCCGGACAAGTACGGGCGCCTCGGCGGCCGCATGCCCCACGGCGTGCTGCTGTACGGCCCGCCGGGAACGGGCAAGACGCTGCTCGCGCGCGCGGTCGCCGGCGAGGCCCACGCCGCCTTCTTCTCGATCTCCGCCTCGGAGTTCATCGAGGCGATCGTCGGTGTCGGCGCCTCGCGCGTCCGGGACCTGTTCGCCAAGGCGAAGGAGGCGGCGCCGGCGATCATCTTCATCGACGAGCTCGACGCCATCGGCCGTTCGCGCGCGGGCCAGGTCTCGGTCACCGGCGCCAACGACGAGCGCGAGCAGACGCTCGACCAGATCCTCACCGAGCTCGACGGCTTCGAGCCGGCCGAGGCCGTCGTCGTGCTCGCGGCGACCAACCGCGTCGAGATCCTCGATCCGGCCCTCCTGCGCCCGGGGCGCTTCGACCGCCGCGTGGCCGTGCAGCCGCCCGACCGGAGCGGCCGCCGGAAGATCCTCGAGGTCCACACCCGCTCGATCCCGCTCGCCGACGACGTCGACCTCGAGGCGCTCGCCGCGACGACGCCCGGGATGGTCGGCGCCGACCTGGCGAACCTGGCCAACGAGGCGGCGCTGACCGCCGCGCGCAAGGGCCACGACAAGGTGCACATGTCCGACCTCACGGAGACGCTCGAGAAGATCCTGCTCGGCGCGCCGCGTGGCATCGTGCTCCTCCCCGCGGATCGGGAGCGCACCGCCTACCACGAAGGCGGCCACGCGATCGTGGGCATGCTCACCCCCGGCGCGGACCCGGTGCGCAAGGTGTCGATCATTCCGCGCGGCATGGCGCTCGGAGTGACGCTGTCATCCCCCGACTCCGACCGCGTGTCCTACACCCGCGACGAGCTCGAGGCGAAGATCCGCGTCGCGCTCGGCGGGCGAGTGGCCGAGGAGGTCGTGCTCGGCACGATCACCACCGGGGCCGAATCCGACATCGAGCAACTCACCCAGATCGTGCGCCACATGGTCGGGCGCTGGGGCATGAGCGAGCGGATCGGGCCGATCGCGGTGCTTCCGGCCGACGGCGAGAACAGCTTCTTCCCCGGTGCCAGCGAGGCGTCGCCGGACACGGCCAAGGTCGTCGACGCCGAGGTCACGCGGATCGTGAACGAGGCGCACGAGGCGGTGACGGCGCTCCTGACCGAGCATCGGGAGCAGCTCGAGTCCCTCGCCCGCGAGCTCCTCGAGCACGAGACGCTCGACGCGCCCGAGGCGTACGCCGCCGCCGGCGTTCCGCGGCCGAAGTCCGAGTTCATCGACGAGCCGACGCCGGGCGGCGTGCTCGTCGGCTCCGGCGAGCACCACGCCGAGAGCGCTCGCGCCGACCAGCGCTAGACCGGCTCGTCGCCCTCGGTGACGGCGAAGACGATGTGGCGCCGGGCCACGGCGACGAACGCGTGGCGCTCGCTCGCGCCACCGTCGAGCGGCTGCACGGTCGTGTCCGTGAGGACCAGGAAGTCCCGCTCGGACGCGTTCAGCAGGTCCGAGACGCGGCTGCGATATCCGTCGCGGGCGAGCGACACGACACCGGAGATCCGGTGACGGACGGTCTCCAGACGGATGCGCTCCTGACGGTGATCGATTTCGTTCACGGGTCCATTATGGCGGGTCGCGTTGGCCGACCCGCGCGGGCGCGCCGAAACGCACCCGCGCCCCGCGCCGCGATCACGGCACGACGATCGAGAACGCGATGTTGTTGCTCAGCCCGCCTCCGTGCCCGAGGTCATACGTGTGCACTTCGTACTGGCCGGCCGAGCAGGAGCTTCCGGTTCCGCCCGCCTGAGCGAACAGCACGGCGAGCGGGACGACGCCGGAGCCAGTGCTGTAGCTCAACTCGCCCGACACCGCGGCGGCCGGCGTGCTGCTCGACGAGACCCCGGTGGCGGTCAGGCAGTAGATCCCGGTCTGCGGGTTCGTGACGCTCGAGAAGGCGTGCGTCCCGGGTGCCAGGAGCGGCGACGTTCCCGGTTGGACGACCGCGTACGCCGTCGCCCACGCCGGCCCCACGTCCCCGGGCGTGCCCTGCGGCCCCTGCGCGCCCTGCGCACCGGGGGGCCCCGTGAGCCCGGCCGGGCCGACCGCGCCCGTCTTGCCCGTCGGGCCCGCCTTGCCCGTCGTGCCCGTCTTCCCGGTTGACCCCTTCGGTCCCAGGAAGCCGCGCGGACCCTCCGGGCCGGGGACCCCCTGCGGCCCGCGCGGACCGGGAACGAGGCATTCCCGCACGTGCTTGCCCTTGATGGTGACCGTGAAGCACTTCGTCGTCGAGGTCGTCTTCGTCGCCGCGGCGCGGCCCGACACGGTGTGGGCGAGCGCGGGCGCGGCGAGGGCGATCACGGCGATCGCGGCCGGTGGCGCAACGGTTCTCAGGTGGCGAGCGGTGATCGACATGTCAGCGGACTCCCTTTCCTGCGGTGACGGACGACGGACAGGATGCGCCGTTCGGCGGCGCATCCTCTACGGACGGGCACGGGCGGACCGGCCGCGGCCCGGCAAATCCACTGCTCACAACACGCCGCGGGCCGACACGGAGCGGTCGCCGGGGTTCAGACCCGCTCGGTCGGGCGCGCCTCCAGGCCGGCGCGCACTGAGGGCAGCGGGCCGTCGAGCAGCTCGCCGGGCCGGTTGCGCTCCTCGCGCACGATGTACAGCGGGCGGTGCTTGACCTCGTCGTAGATGCGCCCGACGTACTCGCCGATCACGCCCAGGGCGATGAGCTGGATCCCGCCGAGCAGCAGGATCGCGATCGTGATCGACCCGAATCCGGGCAGGTAGGAGCCCGCGATGCGGAGCCCGAGGACGACGGGGATGGCGATGAAGGCGAGCCCGGCCGACAGGAGACCGACATAGGTGGCGAGCTGCAGCGGCAGATGCGAGAACGAGGCGATCGCGTCGAGCGAGAAGCGCAGCATCTTGCGCAGCGTGTACTTCGTCTCGCCGGCGTGGCGGGCGTCGCGCTCGTACGGGATCGCCGTCTGGCGAAAGCCGACCCACACCGTCATGCCGCGCAGGAAGCGGCTGCGTTCGGTCATCGACAGGAGCGCGTCGAGCGCGCGCCGGTCGAGCAGGCGGAAGTCACCCGAGTTCGGCTCCAGGTCGACCTGCGTGAGGGAGTTGAAGAGCCTGTAGAAGAACGACGCGGTGGCGAGCTTGAACGCGGTCTCGCCCTCGCGCTCGCGGCGCACCGCGTAGACGACGTCCGCGCCCTGCTCCCAGTGCTCGACCATCGTGGGGATGAGCTCCGGGCGGGTCCTGGAGGTCGGCATCGATCATCGCGACGGCGTTGCCGATCGCGTGCTCGAGCCCGGCGGTCAGCGCGGCCTGGTGACCGAAGTTGCGCGACAGGTGAACGACCCGCACGCGCACGTCCTTCGCCGCGATCCGATCGAGCAGCTCGGCCGTCCCGTCGGCGCTGCCGTCGTTCACGAGGATCAGCTCGAACTGGTAGTCGGCGAGCGCCGCGCAGGTCCGCTGCACGAACAGCTCGATGAGTTCCTCTTCGTTGTAGACCGGGGCGACAACGCTGAGCAGGCTCAGCGACCGCCGGGCTGTATCCGTCATCGTGCCTTCCATCTGCCGAGTCATCCTACGGGGTGGTTCTAGCCTGCAAACAGACGATACGCGACCGGACGAGGATGAGCTAATCCGCCCCTAACAGCGTCCTAACCGCGCGCCGGACCCGCATTTCGGCCCCGCGGGCGCGCGTCGGTCATGCTGTGTGGGTGCCCTCCGAGCCCGTGACGGCGACCTCAGGCCTGAAGCGCCACCGTCCCATCATCGAGCAGTTCGCCAAGTTCGGCCTGGTCGGCGTCTCGAACACGCTCATCGCGTACGGCGTGTTCACGCTGCTCGAAGAGGTGTTCGGCGTGTGGTACATCGCCGCGTCCGGCATCGGCTTCGCGGTCGGCGCCACGAACGGGTTCCTGCTCAACCGCAGCTGGACGTTCCGCGGGCATGGCGCCGGTAACGACGCCGCCCTGCGCTGGGTCGTCGTGCAGGGTTGTGGGCTGCTGCTCGACCTCATCCTCATCGCGGCCTTCGTCGCCGGGGCGGGACTGAACAAGCTCCTCGGCCAGGCGTTCGCGACGGCGATCGTCGTCGTCATCACCTTCTTCGTGAACCGGCGCTGGACGTTCCGAGCGCATCTGCCCCGCGCCGAGGCCGACGCGCCGTCGCCCGTGGCCCCCGGTACGGCGCCCTGACCGCGCCGCGGTCTCAGCGCAGGACGACGAGCAGCGACAGGCCGAACGGGATCCGCCCGCCGTGGGCGATGAGCGCGCCCTCCGCCTGCAGCGGCAGGCGCAGCACCTGGTTGAGCCACGGCGGCGTGCGCTCGAGGTCGGAGGAGTGCTCGCCGATCGGATGGTGGCTGAGCCGCTCCCACCAACGGTAGGTCATCGCCGCCGGCAGGAGCAGCGCGTTGAAGTGGGTGGTGCGGGTCGCGTCCCAGCCGCTCTCGGCGGCGGCCCGCAGCAGCGTCGCCCGCGTGTAGCGACGCCGGTGATGGTTGACGACGTCGTGACTGCTCCACAGCGAGGGATAGGCGGGCACGGTGACGAGCAGGCGCCCGCCCGGGCGCACGACCCGCCGCAGCTCGCGCAGCGTCTGCAGGTCGTCGTCGAGGTGCTCGATGACGTCGAGGCAGACCGCGAAGTCGAAGCTGTCGTCCTCGAACGGCAGCTCGGCCACCGACCCCTCGACGACCTCGCCGACGTTGCGCGAGCGGGCGACGGCGGCGCTCGTCGGCGAGAGCTCGATGCCGGTCACCTCGCCGCGTGGCGCGAGCTCGACCATGTTGCGCCCGCTGCCGCAGCCGGCATCGAGGATCTGCGCGCCCGGCGGGAGGTCGAGCGTGTCGATCACGCGGTTGAGCACGCGGCGACGGCCGCGATACCACCAGTGGTCGTCCTCGACCTGGTGGGTGTGGAGCTCGTGTGTGGTTTCCATCGTGAGGAGGGCCCGGCGGCGCGGGCGACGACGCACGCGTTGGCGCCGCGCGGCGACACGCGGGCGCCGGCACTCCCGGTACCCGTTGGTGGCGAGTCGGACACGATAGTGAGCTACGCGGTCACGCGCGCTCTCATGGCGAGTGCGCGGCCGCGGCGACTCAGTGCAGTTTGACGGTCGTCGTCACGACGACCTGCTGCCCGGCGATGTTGTGCGCGACCAGGCGCACGGTGAGCGACAGCGTCTTGGCGTGGCGCAGCTTCGTGGCCACGGACTTCGAGAAGGTGATCGCGATGCCGGAGTTGCCGGCCTTCGTCGACTCGAGCAGCGCCGTGCCGATCTGGATCGGGTTGGTGAGGCCGTTGTACTTGCCCTTCAGCACCGGGCTCTTGATTCCGAGTCGCCTGGCCGTGCGTGCGTCGAGCAGCACCTGGAAGTGGCCCGCGACCTGCTCGGTCACCGAGTAGTGAACGACGATGCCGCTCTTGAGCGCCTTGCTGAGCGAGCTGCCGACGACCGCCTGGACGACCTTCGGCGCGACGCTGGCCGGGGCGGCCGGCGGCGTGGGCGGTTTCGCCGCGGTCGTGGCCGTCGCCGTCGTGGTGGTCGACGTGGTGATCGCCCCGGCGCCGCCTCCGGAGCCCGAGCCGCCCGAGCCGCCCGAGCCGCCACCGCTGCCCCCGCCCCCGCCGCCGGCGGGGGCGGCGCCGAGGACCGTCAGGCTCTGCGAGGCGGTCGCGACGTTGCCGCCGAAGTCGGTGATCGACAGCGTCACGCTGTACGTGCCGGGGGTGGTGAAGGCGTGGAAGACGCTCGGGTTGCACTCCAGGCTCGGTTGCCCGGCCGCCCCGGTCGGGCAGACGTACGTCGCCGTCGCGCTGCCGTCGCCGAAGTTCCAGCTGTATTGCTGGATGCCGAGCGTCGAGATCGACGTGCTCGGGTCGAAGCCGACGAGCTGGTTCGGGTCGACCTTGGCCGGGATCGGGAACCTGGCCAGCTCCTGCGCGTACGGCATGCACATGCCGTCCGAGCCGGCCGGGGTGTTCTTCAGCGCCGGGTCGAACATGCTCTGCAGGTAGTAGTCGTTGCCGTCGGAGAACGCGGTGTTGAACGTGTTCAGCACGCTCCCATCCTGTCCGACGCCGTAGGGCAGGTTCAACGGCCCCGGCTGCAGGCCCGCGAAGATGAACCACGCGCCCGGGTCGGCGCCGGGCGGGGCGCCGCTCGCCTCGCACTTGTCCGGACCCTCGAGGCCGGCGCTGTCGAACCAGGTGGTGAGCGTGGGATCGGTGATGATCGCGTTGAGCTCGTGGCTGATCTCGTTGATCAGGACGTCGCCGAAGTCGACCTCGATGGCCGCCTCGTTCGAGAGCAGGGGCTGCTGCACCGCGAGCCCGTTCGGGAGGCTCACCGCCGACCCGCCGTCGGGCTGGCAGTCCTTCACGTCGGCGATCGCCGTTGCGTCCGGAAGGGCCTGCGGGAGGTCGGCGGCGGGGATGTTCGGGAACGGCCAGGGGATCTGCCCGTAGAGGATCTCGTTGCCCCCGTTGGCGATCACCCCGTGATAGGCGCAGTAGCCGTTGTTGACGTCCGGGGGGTTGTTGGTGGTGGTGGAGCGGTTGGGGACGTCGGAGCACATCGTGGACGAGGAGTCCAGGCAGGTCGTCACGTCGGGCGGCGTGAGCACGAGGTAGACATCGTTCGGGCCGGTCGGCAGCGCGTACTCCGAGACATACTGCTGCAGCATCGTCTGGATCTGGGGGTCGGTCAGGCAGTAGTCCGTCTGGTCGGCCCCGTGGTTCGGATCGGTGCAGTCCCCGGCGATGTTCTGCGTCGGATAGGGCGTGATCTGATCCGTGTAGGAGCCCTCGTACTGCAGCTCGTAGCCGGGCGTGGTCCCGGGGGTGTTCCCGGCGTGGGCGTTGCCGGGACCCTGGTAGAAGGTGTCGAGCGCGAGCGAGTTGTCGATCGTGTTGCTGTCGGCGGCGAGGTCGAACAGATACCTCGAGGTGAGCAGCTTGGTCGACTGCGGGTACTGAACCGGCCAGCCCGGCGGCGGGCTCAACGGATCCCAGTAGATGAGGTACACGTGCGTGGCGCCGAGCACCGGGCCGGTGTGGGGGAGGATCTGGCCCTGTGGCGCGCTGACGCCGGCCGCGCCCACCTCCATCGGCATGATCGACCACTGCGGGTTCGCCGTGTTCGGCAGCAGCAGCGCGCTCGCGGACGACGCGCCGAGGCTCAACGCGAGGGCGAGCGCGGCGGGGAGGGCGCACAGCGAGCGTCGGAGGGCTCTGCGGCACAGCGGGGTCACGGCGCCCCTATCGGCATGCGGGTCGGGCGGCTTTACCGCGGCGGCCGTGACTGGACGGGGCGTCGATGTTCGGCCGTGCGTCCAGCTGCCGGCGCGGCCGCGTCAGCCGCGCGTCCAGGCGCGGCGGCGACGGGGCGGACCGTGCCGGCGGCCCGCCCCGGGCCGGACTCCGTTACGACGAGGGGGCGTGTGCGTTCGCCCGGCTCACGAGCAGGGCGAGCAGGCGCGCCTCCTGCGCGGCCGGGTACGGCTGGCTGATCCCGAGCGTCTGCAGCTCGACCTCCGTCGGACCCTTCGCGAACCCGATCACGTCGAGGTAGAAGGGGATGTGCAGGCCCTGCGCCGTCGCCTTCACCGTGACGCGCGCAGCGAATCCGCCGTCGGTGTGCGCCGACGAGAACGGGAGCGTGGTGATCGTCCCCGAGCTGAACGTCACGCCCGGCGAGGTCGTCTTGCTCAGGACGGTGTTGAGCGACGCGTTCAGGCACGCGTGGCCCTTGGCCGACGTGAGCGCGTGCAGGTTCTGCTGAACGTCCGCCACGCTTGGCTGCACCGTGACGTTGGAGCTCGCCTGCTGCTGCGTCAGTCCGCTTCCGGTGCTGAGTGACGGCGAGTCGATGTCGACGATCTCCTGGCTCGGCGGCACGCCGCCGGCGCAGCTGGCCAGCTGCGCCGCCGCCTGCTTGTCGTTGGGGGAGGGCGGGCTCGCGGTGGAGCTCGGCACGTCGGCCGCGGTCAGGTTGATCGCGTTGGCGACGGCGGTCGCCTGGCTCGTCGTCAGCGGCTTGCTCGACGAGCTGCTCGAGCTGCCGCACGCGGCGAGCGCGAGCGCCGAGCACAGGGCGCCGGCGGCGATGAGGGAGCGGCGGCACGGCATGGGCGACCTCCGGGAGGCTGGGTAGGCGATTCGGACAAACGGCGAGGGGTCGGACTTCGGCGCCGGCGACCACTCCCCTGCCCCGATCGCGTCGCGCGCCGGGCACACCGACGGTCCTTCGCCGGCGCGACGGGTCGGAGTCTGTCACGGCCTGCCACGGCCGTCGGACATGCGTCCACGCCCCGTCCAGGAACGCGGTGCGGTGCCTGGACGCGTCGACTCACCCGTCCATGGGCTCCCGCGGATCGGCTTCCGCCGCAGCACCCTCGACGGCCGGGCCATCCGCCGCGGCGCCGTCCGCGTCCGCGGCCAGCGCCGGGCACAAGCGGCACAAGCCGGCCAGGCACAAGCCGGCCAAGCACAAGCCGGCCAAGCACAAGCTCAAGCCCAAGTCGCACGCCAAGCCCCGGCACCCCCTTCACAAGAAGAAGCGGAAGAAGGCGCAGCCCACCGGCCACGTCACGGCGCGGCCGATCGCCAAGCCGGCGCCCGGTCCCGTGCCGGCCCCCGCGACGGCGCCCACGCCGCCGGCCGGCAACGCCCCCACCCCGACGTACGGCGAGCCGACGACCGTGGCCCACATGCGCCGGCTGCTGTGGCGCGCCGGCTTCGGCCCGGCTCCCGGCCAGGCCGAGGCGCTCGCCGGCCAGCCGCTGCAGCAGGTCGTCTACAGCCTGACCCGGCCCTCGGGGCCGGCGACACTCACCGGCCCCGCGCCGGTCGACTCGAACGGCAACCCGCTCGCGCCGGCCGACGCTTGGGGCGATGACCATTGCTGGTGGCTCGATCGCATGATCCGCTCCGACCAGCCGCTCGTCGAGCGGATGACCTTCATCTGGCACGACTGGTTCGCCACCTCGAACTCGGGCGTCGACAGCCAGCAACAGATGCTCGACCAGAACGGCCTCTTCCGCGCGAACGCGCTCGGCAACTTCCACGACCTGTTCCTCGCCGTCACGACCGACCCGGCGATGCTCATCTGGCTCAACGGCGTGGACAACGACAAGTGGGATCCGAACGAGAACTACGCCCGCGAGATGCAGGAGCTGTTCTCGCTCGGCGCCGACCGGGGCGCCTACACCGAGGACGACGTGCGCGAGATGGCGCGCGCGCTCACCGGGTGGCGGTGTGACTGGGTCGACGGGGTCGGCAACACGAACTTCCGCTTCGACCCGACCTATCACGACGACACGCCCAAGACCGTGTACGGACAGACGGGGAACTTCGACTACACCGACGCGGTGCGGCTGTGCGTCAGCCACCCGCTGCACGCGTCGTTCTTCGTGGAGAAGCTCTGGGGCTACTTCGTCCCGACGCCGCCTGACGCCCAGACCCTCGCCGCCCTGGCCAACGCGTACCTGACCTCGGGCTGGGGCATCCAGCCCGTCGTCGAGGCGATCCTGCAGCATCCGGACTTCTACGAGGGCCCCGAGCTCGTGACGCCGCCCGTCGTCTACAACGCGGGGCTGCTGCGCGCGATCGGTCGCTACATCGACACGACCGACTGGGCGTGGCTCAGCTCGGCCGCCGGCCAGCAGCTGTTCTACCCGCCGAACGTCGCCGGATGGGACTTCACCCGCTGGCTGGACACGAGCACGTGCAAGGCTCGCTGGGACATCGCCAACTACGTCACCGCGAACAGCTTCGTCGACCCCTGGCCGAGCGGCGGATCGACGTACGACCCGAGCGAGACGGCGGCCGCGGCGCTCACGAGCGCAATGGCCTACTGGGGGAACCCGCTCATGGCCGACGACTCGCAGCAGTGCATCGCCGCCTTCGCCGCCGGCTGCCTCGCCTCCGCCACCGCGGACTGGGAGCAGTCCCCCTACCGGGCGATCCGCCAGAACGCGCTGCGCATGCTGATCGCCACCGCCCCCGACCTGCAAGTGAGTTGAGATGGCCAACAGCTGCTCCTGTCGTGACTTCACCCGCTCGCAGCTGCTCCGCCGCAGCGTCGCCCGCCCCGGCCAGGGGCTGCCCGCGATCGAGCCCGGGATGCCGCTGCCCGCCGGCACCGGCCTGAGCCGCCGCAGCTTCCTGCTGCGCTCCACCGGAGCGATGCTCTCGGTCTACGGCGCGTCGATGCTCGCGCCGCGCCAGTTCGGAGAGGGCATCGCCGAGGCCGCGGCGGCGGCACCGAACCAGCCGGTGCTCGTGTCGATCTTCATGCAGGGTGGCTGGGACGCCCTGTCGGTGCTCGCCCCCGTCGGCGATCCGCGGTACGCGCAGCTGCGTCCGACCGTCAACGTGGCGCCGGGGAGCGGACCGACCTTCACCGAGGACGACCGCCTGATGTGGAACCCGGCGGCGGCCGGGCTGGCCACGCTGCACGGCGAGGGCAAGGTCACGACCTTCCCGGCGATCGGCTACGACCCGCCCGACGACAGCCACTTCACGAGCCGCCACTACTGGGAGGTCGGTGAGCTCGACGCCCAGCTGACCACCGGCTGGATGGGACGCTTCCTCGACGCGACCGGCAGCCAGGACAATCCGCTGCAGGGCCTGTCGCTCGACGACTCGCTGTCGCCGGCGCTGGCGACGGCGAGCGTGCCCGTCGCGGCCGTGTATTCGCCGTCGAGCTACACGCTGTATGCCAACGGGGTCGACAACCCGATCAGCGCCGAGGCGCTCGCGACCTTCGGTGCGCTCGGTTCGCTCTCGGAGCCCTCGCCCGCCTACGCACAGGCCCGCAAGGCGTCGCGTGACACGAGCCTCGTGCTCAACCAGATGGCCTCCTTCGTCAGTCCCAACGGCACGCCGAACTACAACTCGCCGGTCACGTATCCGACCGCCGGGGGCGACTTCCCCGGCCAGCTCGCCGCGCTCGCCGCGATGCTCGCCGCCGGCCTGCCGATCACGTGCGTGTCGCTCTCGAGCCCGGACTCCTTCGACACCCACTCGGACGAGTCGGGAACCCTGACCACGAACCTCGGGGACGTCGTTCCCGCGGTGCTCGCCTTCCAGCGCGACCTCGAGGCCCGGGGCCTCGCCGACCGGGTCCTCATCCAGCTGTGGTCGGAGTTCGGCCGCCGCCCGCAGGACAACGGCTCGGGCACCGACCACGGCGCCGCGGGCAACTGCTTTCTGATCGGCACGCAGGCGTCGGGGGTCATGGTGGGGGAGTTCCCCGGCCTGTCGTCGCTCGACGTCAACGACAACCTCATCAACACCTCGGACTACCGCGCGATGTACTGCTCGCTGCTCGAGCAGTGGTTCTCCACCGACGCCTCGGTCGTCCTCCCCGACGCCGCCAACTACGCCCGGCCGGCGCTGCTGAAGTCGTGACGCGCGGCGGAACCACCGCGCTGCTGCTCGCGCTCGCCGTCACGCTGCTCGCCGGAGCCACGATCGCGCTCGCCGGCCCGCGCCGCCCGGCGCCCGCCCTGGCACGCTGCCGCACGACGGCGACTCGCCACTGCTCGGGCACCGCGCTCGCGCGCTGTCACGCGACCGCCCGCCGGCGCTGTCCGGCTCCCGCCGCCGCGCGCTGTCACGCGACCGCCCGGCGGCGCTGCCCGGCCCGCCGGGGCAAGCCCGGGACGGCCCCGCCGACGGGGGCCCACCACCACGCGACACCGGGGTCGACCGTGACGTCGTCATCGACGAGCACCACCACCACGACGACGACGAGCACCGTGCCGACCGGGGTGGCCGGCTCGCCCCCGACGATCACCACCGCTCCTGCGCCGACCGGCCCGGCGAGCTCGACGACGACGACGACCGAGACGAGCACCGTCGCCGCCCCAGCGCGTCTGCAGGTGGTCGCCAAGGAGTACAGCTACACGCTGTCGCGTTCGAGCGTGCCCGCCGGCCCGGTCATCATCGAGTTCGACAACGCCGGCCAGGACCCGCACAACCTCAACGCCGTCCCGACCGGGGGCGGCGCCCTGGCCGGATCGTTCGGCCTGACGTCGCCGGGCGCCCACCCCGACCTGCAGTTCACGTTCGCGCCGGGGACCTACACGCTCTTCTGCTCGCTGCCCAACCACGCGGCGATGGGGATGATGGCCACGCTCACGGTGGGCTGACCGCCACCGCCGGATCGGTGACGACCCGGTCTCGACCGCAGCGCTTGGCCTCGAGCAGGGCGGCATCGGCGCGGTCGAAGACCTCCTGGTAGTGAAAGGGCGCGCCGGCCGGACTGACGGCGACGCCGAAGGACATCGTGACGTGATGGCCGTCGATCGGCTCGTCGCCGACCGCGTGGCGCAGCCGCTCGGCCACCTCGGTCGCCTCGTCCGCGTCGACGCCGGGGAGGAGGACCATGAACTCCTCGCCGCCGAGGCGGTACACGGACTCGAACGTGCGCAGGCTCGAGCGCAGCCGGGCCGCGAGGTCCTCGAGCACGCGATCGCCGACGGCGTGGCCGTGCCGGTCGTTGATCGCCTTGAACGCGTCGACGTCGCCGAGCACCATCGCCACCTGCGGCCCGTTGAGCGCCGATTGCGCCTCGAGCTCGTTCGCTCGCGCGCCGAGCGCGATGCGGTTGAGGCTGCCGGTGAGCTGATCGACGGTGGCGACGCTGCGATGACCGAGCGCCGAGCGCCCGAGCGTGAGACCCATCAGTCCGCTGCCGGCCAGCAGCACGAGCGGGAAGCCGAGGATGGCCGGGTTCGCGCGCACGGCCACCGACCCGAGGTCGAGCGCGACCGCGGTCATCAGCAGCGCCGTCGCGGCGAGCCCGAGCCCGACCGCGCGCGGCGGGAACAGCGCCGCCGTCGCCGGCACCGTCAGCACGAGCAGCGGCAGCGCGAACAGTGGGGCGCCGTGGCTGAGCGCGAAGCCGAGCGCGATGCTCGTCTGCAGGGCGAGCCAGCCGATCGCGAGCGGATACTCGGGGCGGCGGAAGCGCTTGAGGTGATGGTTGACCCATCGGAACGCGAGCGCCCCCGCGATCGGGGGCCCGAGCACGGCCCAGCCGAACCACGGTCCCGACACCGCCACCCCGGCGAACGTCGCGAGCGTGCCGCGATCGAGCAGCGGCTGAAAGCGCCGGCTCAGCTCGAGCAGGTGATCGCGCTCGAGCGCGTCCGAGATGAGCCAGCTGCGGTGGGCCGCGGCGCTCGGCGCCGCGACCCCCGTCCATCCCGACGGCGGCGCCGCCTCCGGGACGCTCGGCGGTGCCTGGACCCGCAGGCGGTCGGCCCGTCGCCGCTGCGTCGTGTCGCCGGTGCCGTCGTCGCCGGCGATCCAGGCCGTGTCCACGCGAACGGCGTCACGCCCGGCGTGCTTCGCCGCGTACAGCGCGGCGTCGGCGCGCGCGAAGGCGGTGTCGAAGTCGAACGGCTCGCCGAGCCTCGGCACCGACACCCCGATCGACACCGTCGCCGCGAGACCCTCGATCGGGGTGTCGCGCACGGCGGTCCGCATCCGCTCGGCCGCCGCCCCGGCGGCGGCGATTCCGTAACCGGCGAGCAGCGCGACGAACTCCTCGCCGCCGAAGCGGTAGATCGAGTCGAACGGCGCCAGGCAGTCGCGCAGGCGTCGGGCGACCTCGCGCAGCACCGCGTCGCCGGTGGCGTGGCCGTGCTCGTCGTTGATCTCCTTGAGGTGGTCGAGGTCGATGGCCACGACGGCCACCCGCTCGCCCGTGACCGCCGCCTGGTGGGTCAGCTCGCTGATCCGCGGCTGCAGCGCGAAGCGGTTGGGCAGGCCGGTCAGGTGGTCGGTGGCGGCGGTGCGCCGCGAGGCGATGTCGAGCGACGCCGCGGTCCAGGCCGCCGCCGACACGAACACGAGCACGCCGATCGGGCACAGGAGCACGGGCGGGGTCGACAGCACCTCATGGGTGTCGAGCCCGAGGCCGAGCCCGATGATCAGCAAGGCCGAAATCGCGGTCATCACCACGCCGACGCGCCACGGCATCACCGCGCCGGACAGCGTCATCGGGATCGCCGGGACGATGAGCAGGTAGCCGAGCGGCCCGTGGGCGAGCGCGATCGCCATCCCGATCGCGAGTTGCCCGAGCGCCCACGCCGACGTGAGCCAGCGCTCCGGGTAGCGGTAGCGCGTCAGGCGCAGCGAGACGAGCGCGAACAGGACGAGCGCGATCGCCGGCGGCACGAGGGCGGCCCACCCGATCGTGTGGACTCCGGCCACGCCGGTGAGCACGGCGAGCGAGAACACCGCCAGCTGGGCGGGCCGCATCCGCGTCTGCATGTCCAGCAGCCGGGTTCGCTCGGCGCTGTTACGGCACAGGAAGGACGCGGCCGACACCGAGCAGTATCGCCGTATCGGCGAGATTCCTTGAGCGGGCAGGCGGGCGGAGCTGCGCCGCGCGGCCGGGCGCCCGCGCGGCGACCGAGCGGGCGGAATGACACGGGCGCTAGGATTCTGCACCGCGGAATGACGGCACCGGACCCTCCCCCTCGGCCACCAGGTGACGCGGCGTCGGGGCTGCCCGGACGCCGGCCGCCGGCGTCCGGCGGGCCGCCGCGCGATCTGCACGGGCATGGCCGCGACGTTCCGCGGGTCCGCTGGCCCGGCGGAGCGCGGGTGGCGGTGAGCGTCGTGCTCAACTGGGAGGAGGGCTCGGAGTACGGCCTGCTCGACGGCGATCGCGCGAGCGAGGATCTCGCCGAGGCGCCGGCGCGCGTCGGGCCGGGCACGCGCGATCTCGCCGTCGAGTCGACGTTCGAGTACGGCAGCCGCGCCGGCGTCTGGCGGCTCGCGCGCCTGTTCGACGAGCTCGACATCCCCGTCACCTGCTTCGGCACCGCGCTCGCCTTCGAGCGCCATCCGGAGGTCGCCGCCTGGATCCGTGACAGCCCGCACGAGGCCTGCTGTCACGGCTGGCGCTGGGAGGAGGCGTGGAAGCTGACGCGCGAGCAGGAGCGCGAGCGCATCCGTGCCGCGGTGGAGTCGATGACCCGCACCCTCGGGGAGCGTCCGCTCGGCTGGTACTGCCGCTACGGCCCCTCGGTCCACACGCGCGAGCTGATCGTGGAGGAGGGGGGCTTCGACTACGACAGCGACGCGTACAACGACGATCTGCCCTACCACGTGCACGTGGGCGGACGGCGGCACACCGTCGTGCCCTACACGCTCCTGCACAACGATCTCGGCTTCGTCACCGGGACCGCCTACGGCGACACCGGATCGTTCATCGACCTGCTGGCGCGCGCGCTCGACTACCTGCACGAGGAGGGCGCCGAGCGCCCGCGGATGATGTCGATCGGCCTGCACTGCCGCTGGGCCGGCCAGCCCGCCCGTGCGTCGGCGCTGCGCGACTTCCTGCGCTACGCCCGCACGCGTCAGGACGTGTGGTTCGCGCGTCGCATCGACATCGCGCGCTGGTGGAACGAGCACGACGGCTTCGCCTCCGCCGGATGAGCGACCCGGCCCTCGACCTGGCGATCGTCGGCGGCCGCGTGGTGCTCGACGACGCCGTGCTGCCCCGCGACGTGGGCGTGCGCGACGGCCGGATCGTCGCCCTCGCCGAGGACCTGCGCGGCGAGGCGCCGGTCGAGGTGACCGCGCTGGGCCGGCTCGTGCTGCCCGGCGTCGTCGACGTGCACGTCCACCTCAATGAGCCGGGCCACGGCGGCTGGGAGGGCGTGTCCCACGGCACCGCCGCGCTCGCGTGCGGCGGCACGACGACCGCCGCCGAGATGCCCCATCACGCCTCGCCGCCGACGCTGGACCTCGCCGCCCTCGCCGCCAAGCGGGCCGCATGGGAGGGCCGTTCGGCCGTCGACTACGGCCTGTGGGCCGGCGTCGTCCCGGACAACCTCGGCGAGCTCGAGGGGCTCGCCGCGCACGGCGTCGTCGGTCTGAAGGCGTACATGGTCAAGCCGCGCAGCGACGAGTTCGCCGCGGTCGACGACGACACCCTGCTGCAGGCGATGCGCATCGCGGCGGCGGTGGGCGTGCCCGTGGCGGTGCACGCCGAGGACGGCGAGCGTTGCGCGGCGCTGGAGCGCGCGCTCGCCGGCGCCGGCGGCACGTACGCCGACTATCTCGCCGCGCGTCCGGCGGCGGCCGAGATCGAGGCGGTGGGTCGCGCACTGGCGATGGCGCACGCGGCCGGGTGTGCGCTGCACCTCGTGCACCTCTCGACCGCCGAGGCCGTCGCGCTGGTCGCCGAGGCGCGCGCCCGCGGGACCGACGTGACCTGCGAGACCTGCCCGCACTACCTCATGTGGACCGCCGAGGACGTCGAACGGCTCGGGACGGCGGCCAAGTGCGCGCCGCCGATCCGCCCGGCGCCGGCCCGCGAGCAACTGTGGGACGCGCTCGCCGCCGGCGAGATCGATCTGGTGAGCTCCGATCACTCGCCGTGCCCGCCCGCCGATCGGGAGGGCGACTTCCTGCGCGCGCGGGCCGGCATCAACGGCGCTCAGACGCTGCTGGCGACGCTGCTGAGCGAAGGGCATCACCGGCGCGGGCTGGCCCTACCCGCGATCGCGAACCGGTGCGGCGCGGTGGCGGCCCACCGGTTTGGTCTTGCCGGCAAGGGGATGATCGCCGCCGGCGCCGACGCCGACCTGGCGATCGTCGACCTGCGGGCGCGCCGGCGGCTCGCCGCGAGCGACCTGCTGACCCGCCATCCGCAGAGCCCCTACACGGGCGTCGTGTTCACCGGACGTGTGCTCCGCACGCTCGTGCGCGGGACGACGGTGGCGCTCGAGGGCCGCCCGACCGGCGCGCGCCCGGGACGGTTGCTGCTCGGTCCGGCGGCGGCGCCGGCGCCGGCCGCGGCGGGCGCCTGATCCGATGGAGGTGCAGCCGCGCCCGCGCCTGCACGACGCGCTCGCGCGCCTGGCGACCTACAGCGACACGCCGCCGCAGCGGGGGATCACGCGCGAGGTCTACGGGCCGACGTACATGCGCGCGCTCGAGTTCGTGCGCGAGGCGATGGAGGCGGCGGGCCTGACGACGCGCGTCGACGCGATGGGCAACCTCGTCGGGCGTGCGGTCGGCACCGAGCCCGCGCTGCCGCGGGTCTGCACCGGCTCGCACTTCGACACGACGCTCGATGCGGGCGCCTACGACGGGGTCGTCGGAGTGCTTGGTGCGATCGAGGCGATTCACCTCCTGCGCGAGCGGCACGCGGTCCTGCGGCGGACGGTCGAGGTCATCGGCTTCGCCGGCGAGGAGCCGCGCTTCGGCCTCGGCTGCCTGGGCAGCCGGGCGATGATGGGGCAGATCGGTCCCGAGCGTCTGCAACAGCTGATCGATCGCGACGGCGTCACGCTCGCGACCGCGCTCGCACGGGCCGGCCTCGATCCGGCCGAGGTCGGCCGCGCGCGCGTTCCGGTGGCGGAGATGCACGCGTTCATCGAGCTGCACGTCGAGCAGGGCGGCACGCTCGTGGAGCTCGGACGCCCGCTGGGGATCGTCGAGCGCATCGCCGCCGCGCATGACCTGCGGATCGTGCTCCGGGGCGAGGCCGTGCACTCGGGCGCGACCCCGATGGGCCGCCGCCGCGACGCGCTCGTCGGCGCGGCGGAGCTCGTGCTCGCCGTGCAGCGCCTCGCCGGGCAGTCGAGCAGCGGCACCACCGTCGGCACGGTCGGCGTCCTGCGTGTGCGGCCCGGTGCGGCGAACGTGGTGCCCGGGGAGGCCGAGCTCGTCGTCGATGTGCGCGATTCGGACCTCGCGGCCCGGGAGGCCGTCGTCGCGGCGCTGCGCTCCGAGCTGCGCGGGATCTGCGCGCGGGTCGGACTCGAGCACGAGGTCACGACGGTGCAGGAGAACACGCCCGCGCCGTGCGCGAAGGTCGTCGTCGACGCCGCCCGGGCCGCGAGCGTCGCGCTCGGGGTCGAGCCGCTGTCGATGACGAGCGGTGCCTACCACGATACGGTCACGTTCGCCGGCGCCGGTGTGCCCGCCGGCATGATCTTCATCCCGAGCGAGGGCGCGATCAGCCACAGCCCGCTCGAGTACACGCGGCCCGAGCACATCGATCTCGGGGTCGGCGTGCTCGCCGGCGCGCTGGCCATCCTCGCCGGCTGAGTTTTCGCCCCCGCCACCCGCCCGTTATGCTCGCGCGGAGGGGCGAGGGAGCGCTTCAACCAGCGTGAGGGCCCGCTTATGACTGCACATCTTCGGCTGCCTGCCAGGGCCGTGGTCGCGACGGCCTGATGGCGCTGCTCGCTTCCTGGGTGGCATTCCCCGTCGTGCTGTCGCTCGTCGCCTACGGCGCCGGCGAGCTCGTCATGCTGGCATCCGGACGTCCGCTCCCGCTCGGGGTGCGACTGCCGTCCGGCGTGGCCCTCGTCATCGCCGTGATGGACCTCTTCACGCGCACGACCGCCACCGCGCCGCTCGCGGTGGCGGCGGCCGTGGTGCTCGGTGTCGCCGGGCTCGCCGCGGCGATCTACGCGCGCATGCGCGATCGTGAGGACGGTCGCCCGCCGTGGACGCGCCCGCACGTGCCGGCCGGTGTGCTGGCCGCGGTGGCCGTCTTCGCCGTGTACGCCGCGCCGATCGTCCTCTCCGGCGAGGCGACCTGGGCCGGCTACGCCAAGCTCGACGACACGAGCAACTGGCTCGCCCTCGTCACGCAGGCCCTGTCGCACGGCCGAACGCTCTCCGGCGTCGCACCGTCCGCGTACTACGGCGTGCTGTCCGACTACCTCGTCACCGGATATCCGATCGGGGCGTTCCTGCCCATCGGGATCGGGCACGCGCTCCTCGGCCAGGACGGCGCCTGGCTGACCGACCCGTGGATGGCGTTCCTGGCGGCGATGCTGGCGCTCACGCTCGGCTACGCGGCACGGCGCGCGCTGCCCCGCGCGCCGGCCTGGCAGCCGGCCGTCATCGGCGCGATCGCCGCCCTGTCGGCGCTCCTGTACGGCTACTACCTGTGGGGCGGGACGAAGGAGCTCGCGGACGCGCTGCTCATCGCGACGTTCGCCGTCTCGCTCCCGATCGTCCTGGAGGACAAGGCGGACGCGCGCGCGTCGGTCCCCGCGCTTGTGGCGGTCTGGGCGCTCGTCGCGGCGGAGAGCCCGGGCGGCCTCGTGTGGATCTTGCCGGGTGGGGTGGTCGCGCTTGGGCTGCTTGCGTGGCGGGGCCGGCTCCCGTCGCGGAGCGCGCACGCCGAGCCGCCGGACGCTCCGACGCCCCCGGCCAGGCCGGACAAGGCCAGGACGGGCGGGGCACCGGCCCGCGCCGCCCGCACGACGCCGGCGTCCAAGCCGGCGAAGGCCAAGGCCGGTGGGTCGCCGGCGCGCGCCGCCCGCCCGACGCGCGGCCGCGGCGGTCCGATCCCGAGCCTCGCGACGACGCGCCGGCGCAACGCCCCGCCCGGCCGCCGAGCCCGCCGGGGCGGCCCGGCGCCGTGGCGGGCGTGGCTCGACGATGCCGTGGCGCGCTTCGCCGCCGTGCGCGGCGCCCGCGGGTGGCTGGCCGGCGCCGGCCCGGCCACCCGTCGCCTCGCCGTCGTCGTGGCCGTCGCCGCGGCGGTCGGCCTGCTGCTCGTCGTCCTTCCGGGCGGCTGGGTGCACACGTTCCGCGATGTGCTGACCGCGGGCGGGACGCTCGGCGTCGCGAACCTCGGCCGACCGCTCAACCCCCTACAGGTCGTCGGCATCTGGCCGAGCGACGACTTCCGCGCCACCGCGTCGCCGCTCGGTCTCACCTACGTGCTCATCGCCGTCGCGCTGCTCGGCGCCGCCTTCGGTCTCGTGATGGCGGTTCGTCGGCGCCGGCTCGAGCTCGTCCTGTACGTCGCCTGTGCGCTCACCGGGGCGATCCTCGCCGTCGTGTTCGCCTCGGCCTGGATCGGCGGCAAGGCCCTCGCCGCGGCGTCCCCGGCCGTGCCCTTCGCGGCGCTCGTCGGCGCGGTCGTGCTCGCGCGCCGGCGGCGCCTCGCCGGTGCGGCGCTGGCGGTGGCCGTCGTCGGTGGCGTGCTGTGGTCGGACGCGCTCGCGTATCGCGACGTGTGGCTCGCTCCGCGCGCGCAGTTCGCCGAGCTGGCGCAGATCGACCGGCGCGTCGCCGGGCAGGGACCGACCCTCGTCACCGACCCCGAGTCGTTCGCCGTGCGCTACTTCCTCCGTGACGCGCAGGCCGACTCCCCGGGTGACATCAACGCCCGAACCGACCCGCTGGCCAACGGGCAGGCGGTCGCGCCCGGGGCGTACGCGGATCTCGATCAGCTCGACCTCGGCCCGGTGCTGGCCTACCGCACGATCGTGCTCCGTCGCTCGCCCGCGGCCAGCCGGCCTCCGTACGTATACAGCCTCATCGACAGCGGCCGCTACTGGCAGGTGTGGCAGCGCCCGCCGATCACCACGAGTCCGATCATCACCTACATCCCCCTCGGCACCACGGTGACGCCGGGCTCCGTTCCCGCCTGCAGCGACGTGATGCGGCTCGCCCGCGTGGCCGGCGTCCGGCGGCTGGTCGCGCCGCCGGTGCAGAACCCGATCGTGGTGGCCACCGGCACCGGCACCCATCCGCGCGGGTGGTCGGATCGCACGGGCGGCGGCAACTACCTCGCCCTGGCCGGCCCCGGCACGGCCCGCATCCCGGTGGTCGTGCCGACCGCCGGGCGCTATGAGGTGTGGCTCGGCGGATCGGTCCGGGCGCTCACCTCCGCGGCGGTCGACGGGCGCGCCGTCGGGTCGGTGCGCGACGACATCGAGCGCAACGGCCAGTACGTCGACTTCGGCGCGGTCACGCTGTCCGCCGGGCCGCATGTCGTCTCGCTCACACGCCCCGGCGGCCAGTTGCTCGACCCCGGCAGCGGCGGACCCGCGACCGTCGTCGGACCGCTCTCGTTGCAGCCCGACGTCCCGGCGGCGCCGCCGCTGAGCGTCGCGCCGTCGGCCGCGGGCACGCTGTGTGGCCGCACGCTCGACTGGATCGAGGCGCTGAGCGCCTGACCCCCGTGCGTCGGCCCGGGTGCATTCCGCATCGCGGAATTTACGGGCGCCATTGGTTTCGAACGGTCGGCCCCACGGTCGAGATCACGGGGTGCAATTGTGGACCGGCGGGCCCATGCGTCCCGGCCCGCCAACCCCGATCCTTGGCGCAATGGAATCCGCCGCCGCCGTCCTGCCGTCCACGGTCGTCCCGCGCGAGAGCAAGGTGTTCACGTACTCCGCCGAGCACCCGCCCGCGGCGCGGGTCGCACCCGGCGAGCGCTTCGTCGTGCTGACGACGAGCGCGTTCGGCGAGTTCGCGCTCGGGCCGGGCGACACGTTGAGCGGCCTGGAGCGGGAGCGCTGTGATCCGCTGACCGGCCCGATCGCGATCGAGAGCGCCGAGCCGGGCGACGTGCTCGAGGTCGCCGTCGAGTCGATCGAGGTGCAGGGCTCGGGTGCGCAGGGCATCCTGCCCGGCGGGGGCATCCTGGACTGGCCGCGGCTGCCGCTCATGTTCCACGAGGTCGCCGACGGCGACGTCCTGTTTCCGGGCGGGCTGCGGCTGGCCCTTGCCCCGATGATCGGCTGCCTCGGCGTGGCGCCCGCCGATGGGCCCGTCGCGAGCGTCCTGCCCGGCGATCACGGCGGCAACATGGACACCCGCCACGTCTGTCCGGGCTCCACCGTCGAGCTGCCCGTGCACCACGCCGGCGCGCTCCTGTTCCTCGGCGACTGCCATCAGCTGCAGGGCGACGGGGAGCTGTGCGGCGTGGCGCCGGAGACCGACGCGGTGGTCACGCTGCGATGTACCGTGCGGCGCGGCCCGGCCATCCGCCGCCCGCGCATCCGCACCGCGGAGCGCCTGTACTTCATCGCCTCGGCCGAGACCCTCGAGCTGGCCGGAAAGCTCGCCACCGCCGACCTCGTCGACGCGCTCGTCGCGGACAAGGGGCTCGACGAGGACATCGCCTACTTCCTCGTGACGGTGAAGGCGGACCTCGAGGTCTGCCAGGTCGTCAACGAGCTGCGCACCGCGCGCGTCGGCATCGACCTCTCCCTCTGGGACCAACTGGGCGCCACGACCGGGCGCTGAGCACTGAACAAAGGAGTGACACCGTGGTGAGCCCTGCTGCTGCCGGCGCTGGTCTGCGCAAACGCTCGATCGGCTTCTGGGAATCCCTCGCCGTCTCCGTGGAGGCGATGGGGCCCCTGCTGGGGGCGATCGCGGTCGCCCCGCTCATCGCCGCCACCGCCGGCTTCTCGGCGCCGTTCATGGTGCTCGCCTGCGGGATCGCGATGTGCATCGTGGCCTACACGATCACCCGCTTTGCGCGAGTGCTCCCGGGCGCCGCCTCGATCTACTCCTACGTCAGCCACGGCCTCGGGGAGAGAACGGGCTTCCTCTCCACCTGGCTGTCGTTCATGTACTACGTGCTGTTCGTCCCGCAGCTGCTGCTCGCCTTCGGGCTGTTCGCCAATTCGGGCGTGGACTTCGTGTTCGGCGTGAACATCGCCTGGTGGGCGTGGTCGATCGGCGCGGCGGCGATCGCCACGGCGCTGTCGGTCATCGGCATCCGCATCTCGAGCCGCATCGACCTCAGCCTGGCGCTCATCGCCGACGCGGTGCTGCTCATCACGAGCATCGCGATCGTGGCCAAGGTCGCCTCCGCGGGGCACCTGACGCTGTCCTCGCTCTCGCCGACCCATGCGTCGGGCGGCTTCACCGGGCTGTCGCTCGCGATCGCCACCGGCGTGCTCATCTACCTCGGCTTCGAGCAGTCCTTCACGCTCGGCGAGGAGGTGCGCGACCCGCACGGCAACGTGCCCAAGGCGATCTTCATCGCGCTGATCGGAATCGGGGCGCTGCTGCTGTTCTCGACCTTCGCCATGGTCGAGGCGTTCGGCCTGACCGGCCAGGGCGCGCTCAACGCGGCCACGAGCGCGGACGGCACGCCCTGGTGGGCGGCGCTGCAGCGTGTCGGTCTCGGCGTCGGCTGGCGCGACGCGCTGTCGCTGGTGATCATCGTGTCGATCCTCGGCAACACGATCGCCAGCCACAACGCGGTCGTGCGCATCCAGTACGGCATGGGCCGGTCCGGCGCGCTGCCGAAGGCGCTCGGCGTGACCGGCAGCCGCCAGACGCCGGTGGTGGCCATCGCCCTGCAGATGACCGTCTCGCTGCTCGTCTGCCTGATCGCCGGCGGAGCGTGGGACCCGAGCAAGGCGTTCGGCTTCCTCGGCTTCACCAACGGCCTCGCCGGGGCGGTGGCGTTCATCTTCATCCTTCTTGCCGCGATGGCCTTCTTCCACCGCGCCGAGCGCGAGAAGGGCATGTTGCGCAACCTCATCGTGCCGGCCGTCGGGATCGCCATCCTCGTCCCCGCCGTCTACACGGCCTTCTATCCGAATCCCGGCCCGCCGAACAAGTGGGCGCCGTGGCTGATCCTGGGCTGGACGGTGCTCGGCGCCGTGTACCTGTTCGCCCGCGAGCTCGGTGGCGGCAAGATCGATCTCGACTACGCCTTCGGCGACATCGGCGAGACGGTGCCCGACGAGGTCATCGCGGCCGAGCACCCGGGCGACCGGCTCCCGGCCGGTACGGCCGTCGAGGGCGCCGGTCTGAACGTCCCCTTTGCCTGATGGCCATAGCCTCCGGTCCACCAGGCATCGCCGTCGGCCCGCTGGAGCTCCAGCGGGCCGACGGTCTGCTGTACACGCTCGGCCCGCATCACGCTCCCGTGCTCACCGTCGACCCGGGCGACCGGGTGCGGATCGAGACCGAGCTGAACATCGGCGACGTCCTGCATCGCGTCGGCGACCGCTTCAGCGCCGACATGGTGCTGCGCGACCGGATCAACCCGGCGACCGGTCCGATCGCCATCCGGGGTGCGGTGCCCGGGCAGGTCGTCGTGTGCGACATCGAGGAGATGGAGCTGCACGGCCCGGGCTTCACCGCGCTCGTGCCGGGGTTCTCCCCGTTCGTGGACTGGATCCGCGAACGGGAGTTCGGCGTGCACGCGCGCGTCGTCGAGATTCGCGAGGACGGGTACGTGGACTGGCCGGGCGGCCTGTCGCTGCCGGTCGCGCCGATGGTCGGCGTCATCGGCTGCGCGCCGGCGAGCGAATCGGTCGGCACCGCCGACAACGGCCCGCACGGCGGCAACCTCGATGTGCAGGAGATGGGCCCCGGTTGCCGCGTGTATCTCCCGGTCGGCGTGGACGGGGCGCTGTTCGCGCTCGGCGACTGCCACGCACGTCAGGGCGACGGCGAGCTGTGCGGCATCGGCGCGATCGAATGCCGCACGCACACCACGGTACGGCTCGACCTCGCGGCGCGGCCACCGGAGATGCGCTGGCCGCGGCTGGAGACCCGGACGCACATCGGGACCGTCGCCTGCGCGCGCCCGCTCGAGGACGCCTTCCGCCTTGCCGCCGCCGAGCTCGTCGCCTGGCTGTCGGCCGATTTCGGCCTGACGAGCGCCGAGGCGGTGCTCCTGCTCGGCCAGGTGGCCGAGGCCCGCGCGACGCAGATCGTCAACCCGAAGTACACCTATGTCGTCAAGATCGCGAAACGCTGGCTCGGCGCGGCGGGGGAGACGGTCCGGTGAAGCTAGGATCAGCCAATGGCCACCGTCGCTCGCGTGCCGACCGTCAAGTCGGTGGCCCGCGCGCTCGAGCTGCTCTCGGCGCTGGCCGAGGGTGACGAGCTCGCGCTCGGGGATCTCTCGGCGCGGGCGTCGCTCGTGCCGAGCACCGCGCATCGGCTGCTCCTGACGCTCATCGAGGCGGGCTACGTCGTCCAGAATCCCCAGACGCGGCGTTACGGCGTCGGAACCCGGCTGCTCGAGTACTCCGTCGCCGCCGCGCGGCGGCTCGACGACCTCCGTGCGGCCGCGGGCCCGGTGATGGAGCGGCTCGCCCGCACCGCCGGCGAGACGGTTCACCTCACCGTGCTCGATCGTCGCGACGTCCTGTTCATCGCGCAGGAGCTCGGGCCGGGCCGGGTGCGGATGCACGTCGATCCGGGCACCCGGGTCAGGGCGCACGTCACCGCGGCCGGGAAGGCGGTGCTCGCCTGGCAGTCGTCCGAGAGCCTGGACGGGCTGCTCGCCGACTGGGCGCTCGAGCGCTTCACCCCGCACACGATCACCGATCCGGATGAGTTCCGGCGCGAGCTCGAGAAGGCGCACCGGCGGGGCTGGGCGCTCGACTACGAGGAGCAGGAGGAGGGCGTCGCGTGCGTCGGGGCCCCGATCCTCACCCGTGACGCGCTGCCGACCGCGGCGCTGAGCGTCTCGGGGCCGACCTCGCGTCTTCGGCGCTCCTCGCTGCCGACGCTCGCGGCGCTCGTCGAAGACGCCGCCGGCAGTGTCGCGGCGCGCCTCGAGGGAGGTCTTTCGCCCGACTGAGGGCGCGAACCCGGGCAACCCGACGCAACCCGGATCAACCGCCGCACGGCCGCACCGGTTCTTCGCCTACCGAGCCCCGGCGCGCCTCATGCCCCGCCGGGACGGTCCCGATACGGTGTCCATGACGACTGGGGGTCGGACACGGGCGACCGGTGCGCCGTCGGACGCGGGTTCCACCGCCGTCGATCTGCGTCTGTCCGCTCGTGTGCTCGCCGCCCTCTATGCCGCCGGGGCGACGCTGACGCTGCTCGTCGTGTTCCTGCCGCACATCGGGATCCCCGATGACGCCGCGCTGCTCACCGTCGTCGTGATCGGCTACGCCGGCGCCGCGGGACTGTTCTGGCAGCGGCGCCGGGTGAATCGCCTCGCGCTCGAGCTCAGCCTGGCCTTTGCCAGCACCCTGGTCACGGCGATCGTGCATTACTCCGACGGACGCCCCGGCCCCTTCGTGCTCTTGTACGTCTGGGTCGTGCTCTACGCCGCCTACTTCTTCGGCGTCTGGCAGCTGGTGGCCCAGATCGCCTACATCACCGTCGCGTTCGGCGTTCTCCTGCTCGCCCGGCCGCCGCAGTTCAGCACGGTGTCGGCCTGGTGGACCGCCGGCGTCGGCACGCTGATCGTCGGCGCGGGGCTCATCCAGGTGATGCGCGCCCGCTCGGAGCGGCTCATCGATCGCCTCTGTGACGCCGCGCGCACCGATCCGCTCACCGGCCTGAGCAACCGCCACGGCTTCCGCGAGGCGCTCGACCTCGAGGTCGAGCGGGCCCGGCGCAGCGGGGCACGGCTCGCGGTCGTCATGGCCGACATCGACGGCCTCGATCAGCTGAACACCGGCCACCACGCCGCAGAGATCACCCTCCAGCGCATCGGCGCCGTGCTCGACATCGTCAAGCGCCAGAGCGATGTGGCCGCGCGCGTCGGGGGCGGCGAGTTCGCGCTCGTCCTGCCGGACACCGACGCCGACGGCGCGCTCGGGTTCGTCGAACGCGTGCGTCAGGCGATGGCCGTCGAGTTCAGCGCCGACGCGGTGTCCGTCACCTTCAGCTTCGGCGTGGCCAGCCAGCCGCGCCACGGCCAGACGGCCGCGTCGCTCATCCGCGCCTGCGACGAGGCCCTCTGTGCGGCCGAGCAGGAGGGCGGCGATCGTGCCGTGCTGCACCACCCCGAGCTGCGCGGTCTGAGCCGCCGCGGCGCCGGCGCCGACATCGAGGCCGAGCGCTACATCGCCGTCATGCTCGACCTGGCCGAGACGGTCGACCTGCGCTTCAGCGGCACCGCTCGCCACTCCGAGACCGTCGGCCGCTACGCCGAGATGATGGCCCGCGAGCTCGGCCTGCCCGAGTCCCGGATCGAGCGCGTGCGGCTCGCGGGCGCGCTGCACGACATCGGCAAGGTCGGCGTGCCCGACAGCATCCTGCACAAGCCGGCGACCCTCACCGACGACGAGTTCGCCACGATCAAGCAGCACCCCGGGCTCGGCGCCCAGATCCTCGAGCATCCGAGCCTGGCCGACGTGCGCGAATGGGTCGCCACCCATCACGAGCGTCCCGACGGCACCGGCTATCCGCGGGGGCTGGCGGCGAGCGAGATCGCGCTCGAGGCGCAGATCATCGCCGTGGCCGACGCCTACGAGGCGATGACGAGCGACCGCGCCTACCGAGCGTCGATCGGCCGCGAGGCCGCCCGCGCCGAGCTCGAGCGCTGCGCCGGCTCGCAGTTCGATCCGCGCGTGGTCAACGCCTTCCTCGCGCGGCTCGAGCGCGACTCGGTGCGCGCGGGCACGCTGCCGCACGCCGCCTGACGGCGCTCACGCGCGCTCGAGCAGCCAGCGCCCGGCGCGCAGGAGCGCGGCGTCGCCCTCGATCGGGCCGATGAGCTGCACGCCGACCGGCAGCCGCTCGGGGGTCCAGGCGAGCGGCAGCGCGAGGCAGGGGAAGCGCAGCAGCGTCCACGGCCGGCACGGCAGCGGATCGCCCGTGTACTCGAGCCCGAGCGGGGGAACCCCGAGCGCGCTCGGGGCCAGCAGCGCGTCGAGGCCGCCGAGCTGCGCCGTCCAGCGCCCGCGCCAGTCGTCGGCCACGACCAGCGCCGCGCGATGCTGATCGGGCGTCACCTCGGCGGCGGCCTCGACGTACTCGCGCAGCTCGTCGCTGAAGCCACCCGGATCGCGGCGCAGGTCGGGGAGCAGCGCGGCGGCGGTCTCGCGGCGCTGCACCACCTGCTGCGCCAGCGCGAGCTCGTCGAACGAGCTCGCGTCGACCTCGACGACCGTCGCCCCGTCGCGTTCGAGCGTCACGAGCAGGTCCTCGATCGCGTCGCGCGCCGCCGGCTCGAGCGCCGCCCACGGCGCCCGCGCGAAGCCGAGCCGCGGCGGGCAGCGCAGCGCATCGCGCGCGCCGGTCAGGTCGAGCGGACGCGCCGAGCGCAGCGTCGGCTCGCCCGCCAGCGGCGTCGTCAGCACCTCGGTGAGCAGGATCGCGTCCTCGACGCTGCGCGCGAACACGCCGACGGAGTCCAGGCTCGCGCTTGTGGGCAGCACGCCTGCGGTCGAGATCGCGCCGCTCGTCGGCTTGTAGCCGACCAGCCCGCAGTACGAGGCCGGGCGCACGATGGAGCCCGCCGTCTGCGTGCCGGTCGCCACCGGGACCATCCCGGCCGCGACGGCGGCGGCCGACCCGCTCGAGGATCCGCCGGGCGTGCGCCGCGGGTCGATCGGGTTGCGCGTGTCGGCCGGGTGCATGCAGGCGAACTCGGCCGTCTTGGCCTTCCCGACGATCACGGCGCCGGCGCGCCGCAGCAGCGCGACGGCCTGGGCGTCGGCGCTCGGACGGTGGCGGCCATACAGCGGCGAGCCGTAGCGCGTTGGGAGGTCGTGCGTGTCGAAGACGTCCTTGATGGCCACGGGCAACCCACGCAGCGGCAGGCGGGCGACCTCGGACTCGGCCAGCCGATCGAGCTCCGAGGCCCGCGCGCGGGACGCCTCGGCGGCGACCTCCTCCCAGGCGTGCAACGGACCGTCGAGCGCCTCGATCGCCGCCAGGCACGACTCGGTCGCCTCGAGGCACGACCGGTCGCGCGCGCGCAGCGCGCGCAGCAGCTGCTCGGCCGTCTCGGCGGTGGACGGTGGGGAAGACACGGCGAGGGCATCCTGACATTCGCCGGGCGCCGCCGTCGGGCCGGCGGGCGCCCGCCACGCCGCGGAGGCCGAAGCGGCCCAGTCCGTATGATCCGCGCGTCGGGCCACGTGACGCGCTCGCGCACGCGGAAATCGCGGACACCCGAGGACCGGAGGTCAAGACATGAAGGTGATCGGCGCGGGCCTGCCCCGCACAGCGACCAGCACGCAGATGATCGCGCTCGAGATGCTCGGCTTCGGACCCTGCTACCACATGCGCAACGTCCTCGCCGACATGGAGGGCGAGCTGCCGAAGTGGGAGGCCGTGATGGCCGGCGACCCCGACTGGGAGGGGATCTTCGGCGACGCGCAGTCGACCTGTGACTGGCCTTCGGCGGCGTTCGCCAGGCAGCTGTCCGAGTACTACCCCGACGCGAAGGTCGTGCTGACCGTGCGCGAGCCGCAGGGGTGGGTGAACAGCATGCGCGAGACCGTGTGGGCGATCTACTACGGCGACTCGATGATGCATCACCTGTGCGACGCGCGTTACCTCATCGACCCGCTCTGGAAGCGCTTCATCGATCTGATGATCCCGATGATCTGGGAGGGCGACGCCGCGCTCGCGGGCGACACGCAGAGCGATGCGGGCTTCGCCGCGCTCTTCGACCGTCACACCGACCGGGTCCGGGCGGAGATTCCCCCCGAGCGCCTGCTCGTCTGGAACCCGCGCGACGGCTGGGAGCCGCTCTGCGCCTTCCTCGAGGTCGACGTGCCCGAAGAGCCCCTCCCGCGCGTCAACGACACCTCGGCCTTCAAGGAGGGAATCCTCGGCGGTGCGATCGCCGCCGTGAACGAGTGGTGGGACCAGCGCGAGGCGCCGACGGGCGCGCTCCACGGAGCCGATCGTCAGCAGACCCCGGCGAGCTGAGGCCTCAGAGCACGGTCGCCAGCCGGCGCACGCCTTCGCGCAGCTCCTGCGCGGAGGCGGGCGCCGCGTAGGAGAGGCGCAGGAACGCGCCGGGTGGCTCCGCGGCGAAGAACGGCCGGCCCGGGTTGACGAGCACGCCGGCCTCCCGCGCGCGCGCCGCGAGCTCGAGGTCGTCGATCCCGTCGGCCAGCTCCACCCACAGGTTCAGCCCGCCGGCCGGTCGGCGGGTGAGGCGCGCCGCCGGCAGCTCGGCAGCGAGCGCCTCCCACAGCGCGTCGCGGCGCTGGGTCAGCGCGGCGGACAGCGCGCGCAGGTGACGCGGCCAGGCGGGTGCGCTGACGAGCTCCAGCGCGGCCTCCTGCAGCATCCGCGGCACGAAGAAGCTGTCGACGACGTGGAGCGCCTGCAGGCGCTCGGCGATCGGACCGCGCGCGATGATGGCGCCGATACGCAGATTCGGCGAGGTCGGCTTGGTGAGCGACGCGATGTGGACCACGTGGCCGTCCTCGTCGTCGGCGAACAGCGGGGGCGGCGCCGGCCGCTCGTGCGCGAGCAGGCGCGCGTAGTCGTCCTCGATCACGAACGCGCCGGCGGCCCGCGCGACCTCGATCACCTCGCGGCGGCGGTCGCCACAGAGCACCGCGCCGGTCGGGTTCTGAAACGTCGGCTGGCAGTAGAAGACCCGGGCGCCGGTCGCCGCGAACGCGTCGGCGAGCAGGTCCGGTCGCACGCCGTCGGCGTCGATCGGCACCGGTACCGGACGCATGCGCGCGCCCCGGGCGATGGCCAGCGCACCGATGTAGGTCGGTGACTCGACGAGCATCGCGCTCCCGGCCGGGGCGATCGCGCGCAGCGCCGTCGAGAGCGCGCTCTGACCGCCGTCGGTGACGAGCACGTCCTCGGCCGTCGCCGACGCGCCGACCGCGCGGGCGAACCAGGCCCGGAGCGCGCCGAGCCCGCCGAGCGGCGGGCGCTCGCCGGCGTCGGGACGCCGCGCCGCGCGCGCAACCGCCGCCGCGAGCGCGCGACCGGGCAGCAGCGACGCGTGCGGATAGCCGCCGTTGAGCGTGATCGCCCCGGCGATCGGCGTCTGCAGCAGGTAGGCGATGCTCGTCGCGTCGATCGTGCGGTCGCCGAGCGCCGCCGTCTGCCAGGCCAGGTCGCGCGCCGCGACCGACGGCTCGCGCCGCTCGGCGACGTACGTCCCGCTGCCGGGCCGGGTGACCACGACCCCCTCGGCGGCCAGCTCGGCGAGCGCGCGCGAGACGGTGACCGGGCTGACGCGATGCTCGCCGGTGAGCTCGCGCGTGGAGGGAAGGCGATCGCCCGGCCGCATGCGGGTCGCGCGCTCGCGCAGCGTTGCGGTGAGCTGGACGGTACTGCTACCGTTAACCATGAGTCCTAAGAGTAGCGCTACTGCCAACACCGTGGTACCGCTCTCCGCCCTCGGGTGGGCGGCGCTCGGCGTCCTCGCCTTCTCGGGGACGTTTCCGGCGACCACCTTCGCGCTGCGCGGCTTCGACGCCTACATCGTCGGCGCCGGCCGATCGGTCATCGGGGCCTGCGCCGCCGCCGCCGTCCTGCTCTTGACGCGCGCCCCGCTGCCGACGCGAGCGCAGTTGCGGCCGCTCGCCGCCGTCGCCGTCGGGTGCGGCATCGGCTTCGGCCTGCTCAGCGCGCTCGCCCTGCGGCACACGACCGCGACGCACGCGGCGGTCGTGACGGGCCTGCTGCCCGTGGCCACCGCGATCGCGGCCGTCGCGCTCGGCGGCGAGCGTCCGCGCCCGCTCTTCTGGGCCGCCAGCGTGACGGGCACCGCGGTCGTCGTCGCCTACACGCTCTCGCGCGGGGCCGGGCGCCTGCAGGGCGGCGACGTCCTCCTCCTGCTCGCGCTGGCGTTCGCCGCGCTCGGCTACGCCGAGGGAGGCCGGCTGGCCCGCACGATGCCCGGGTGGCAGGTCATCGCCTGGGGACTCATCGGCGCGCTCCCGGTGGTGCTGCCGGTGGCGGCGGTGGCGCTGCGCGCACACCCGCCCCACCCCGGAGCGGAGTCGCTCGCCGGCCTGGCCTACGTGTCGCTCGTGTCCGTCTTCCTCGGCTTCTTCGCCTGGTACCGGGGTCTCGCCCGGGCGGGCGTCGCGCGCGCCAGTCAGGTCCAGCTCGTGCAGCCGCTGCTGACGATCGCCTGGTCGGCGCTGCTGCTCTCCGAGCACGCCGACGCCGCCGCGCTGCTGACCGCGTTCGTGGTGATCGCCTGCGTGGTCGTCACCCAGCGCTCACGTTCGCCGCTGCCGGCGGGGGCGTCGCTCCCGTCGCCTGCGCTCACGACGACCGCGCTCACGGCACCCGGCGTCGGCCCCGAGCTCATGCGCGTGCGCCCCCCGATGGTCGGCGGCGCGCCGTTGCCCGCACCGGGCGCCACGGATCGCACACGGGTGCGCCGCCGCAGCGGGCGCGCGCTCACGACTCGCGCCGACCTCCACGCCGTGCTCGACGCCGGCCTCGTCGCCCACGTCGGATTCGTCGCCGACGGCGAGAGCGTCGTGCTGCCGATGGCCTACGCGCGTCACGGCGACGAGCTGCTCCTGCATGGCTCGCGCCACAATCGACTGCTCAACGCCCTCGTCGACGGCGCCCCCCTGTGCGCGGCGGTGACCGTCGTCGACGGCCTTGTCCTCGGGCCGACCGCGTTCGCGCACTCCATGAACTACCGCAGCGCCGTCGTCTACGGCCGGGCGCGCGAGATCCGCGACGCCGACGCGAAGGCCCGCGCGCTGGACCGCTTCGTCGACTTCCTCGTCCCCGGTCGCAGCGCCGAGCTGCCCGCCCATTCCGCCGAGGAGCTCGCCGCGACGCTCGTGCTCTCGGTCCCGCTCGACGAGACCTCCGTCAAGTCCCGGCGGGGCCCGCCGGTCGCGGTCGAGCCGCGTGACGGCAAGGCGCCCTGGACCGGCGTCGTGCCGATCGAGCTCGCGCGGCCGGCGCCGGAGCCGGGGTAGGGGGCGGGTCGGGGGCGGGCCGGGGACCGGTCGGCGCGGGTCGGCGCGGCTCGGTCGCGGCCGGGGCGGCCTCTCAGGCGCGAACTTTGGTCGATGTTGTTTCACCAGGAGAGAAGATCGACCAAAGTTCGGTTGCGGGTCGTGGCGGGATCGCGTGGTCGGGGGTCGGGTCGGGGGGTCGCGGCGGCGCCGAGTCGCGCGCCCGCGGTCGGGGGCGGGCGGCCTCTCAGGCGCGAACTTTGGTCGATGTTGTTTCACCAGGAGAGAAGATCGACCAAAGTTCGCTCGCGGGTCGCGGCGGGATCGCGTGGTCGGGGGTCGGGTCGGGGGGTCGCGGCGGCGCCGAGTCGCGCGCCCCGCCGCCCGCAGCCGCGCCCCGTCGCTCCCAGACGCCCGCACCCGCCCCGCGCCCCGGCCACCGCAGCCGCGCCCGGCACAACCCCCGGCGCCACCTCACCCCCGCCGCACCCCGCGCCGCCGCACCCCGCGCCGCCCGCGCCGCGCCGCCCGCCGCACCCCGCGCCGCCCGCGCCGCGCCGCGACCCCGGCTGCGCCGGCCCGCGCCGCGCGCCCGGTCCGCCGCCCGCTCGGCTCGAGCGTGATCAGCGCGGCGCTCTCGGCCGGGACCGTCAGCGTGATCGTTCCGCCCCGCGGGCGGTGCACGGGCAGCCGCCTCGGCGCCGTCCAGGTGCCGTTGGCGCGGACGACCGCGCCACCGAGCCTGACGCCGCTCTGTGCGTTCACCGACGGCGCCGTCAGCGCGAGGATCCGCGCGGATCGGAAGCGGGCGCCCACGCTCACCCGCAGCACCGCCGAGCCCGAGCCGGCGGCGCCGTCGTCGATGGCGACGAGACGGACGGCACCGTTCGGGGCGAGGAGCGCGGCGACGTCGACGTCCGGCCGGGCGGGCGCGACGTGCACGCCGATCGGCCGTTCGCCGGCGAGGTAGCGCAGCAACAGGAGGGCGTACCACTCCGGCTGCGGACTGAGGAGGCCGCTCTGCAGCCGCGACGTGGTGTGCGCGCAGATCGGCGTGTAGGTGTTGCAGTGCAAGACGTTTCCCTCGAAGTTGATCCCCGAGATCCCCGTTGTCATCGCTCGAACGGAGATGTCGAGCGCCCAGAGCGCCGACGCGAAGGTGTCGCTGACGCCCGGCCGTCCCCCGCAGGAGACGCTGCCCGTCTCGTCGAGGCGGAAGCGGACGCCGGTTGCGGCGGCCAGGGACTCGAAGCGGTCGAGCGCGGCCCCCTCGGCGCGCCGGACCGCGGGCGAGAGCAGGCGCGCGATCGACGGCGGCACGAGGTCGTGGCAGCCGAGCGGATAGTGGTGGCCCGTGAGCAGGACCGGCCGCGCGGCGGCGGCGTACGGCGTGGCCCAGCGCTCGAATACGCGCGAGCCGGACACGTCCGGGCCGACGAGCGGCACGCCGGGTGTGATGCGAGCGATCGCCTGGCGGTAGGCGGCGACTTCGCCGAGGTAGTCGCCCACGCCCCAGGCCGTGCTGCGCAGTCCGTGTGTCGCGTAGCTGTCCGGCTCGTTGCCGATTTCGACGGCCGCGAGATACGGGCCGAGGGCGGCGTGGGCCGCGGCGACCTCGCGTGCGGCGGCGTTCGGGTCGAAGTGGGCGAGCCCGACCGTCAACAGCACTCGCCACCCCGAGCGTCGAGCGAACCCGGCGACGCCCCTGAGCATCGGCGCGGTGACGATCCATCCGGCCCAGGCCGGGCGCGGACTGAGCGGGTCGACCCACGCGGCGCGCGTATCGGCCGAGATCCCGCCGAAGCGGATGAGGCCCGGCCCGAGAGAACGCAGCAGCGTGGCGAGGTCGCCGTGACCGCCGAAGCGGGCGAAGTGACTGAGGGTCGCGGCCTCGAACGAAAGCCCCACGAAGCGCCCCGGCACCGGGGTGCCCGGGTGGGCCGGATCGAGCGTCACCGTGGCGGGCGCCAGGGCGACGCGGGCCGGCGGCGGATCGGTCAGCCGGACCGGCGAGGCGGCGCCGCCCGGTCCGGTGGCGGCGGGGCGTTCGTGCGCGACCGTCGCCGATGAGCCGCATGCGCACAAACCGGCGAGCAGAAGGGCGAGCACGGCCGCGCGCGGCGCCGCGACCCACGGGAAGGTCCGGTGCATCCGACAAGACGATGACACGGAGAAGGGCATCCCCGCCGCGCGACCGCAACTCCCGGGTGCGCGAAACACGAATTGCTACCGTGCTGCGGTGCCCACGCCCCCGAACCGGCGCCGCGAGCTGCCGGCCTGGCTATACCGCGCGCGCGACGAGGTGCTCTCCGGTCGGGCCCTGATCCGAGCGGGGTTCTTCGCGCTCGAGCCGCCGCGGCGGATGCGCGAGATCCTGCGCCTGCAGTCGGCCTACGGCATGACCGGATCGGGCGTAACGATTGCCGCGCTGCGCTTCGCGGGGCGCACCGCGATCGTCGACGATCGGGGCTCGCTCACCTATCGCGAGCTCGAGGAGCGGTGCAACGCGCTCGCCAACGCGTGGCGGACGCGCGGCGTGGGCGCCGACGACGGGATCGCGCTGCTCATCCGCAACCATCGCGGCTTCGTCGAGGCGCTCGTGGCGACGCAGAAGCTCGGTGCCCGCGCGATCCTGCTCAACACCGACTTCTCCGGTCCGCAGTTGCTCGATGTCGCCACGCGCGAGGGCGCACGAATGCTCGTCCACGATGACGAGTTCGCGCCGCTCGTCGGCGCGCTGGAGTTGCCGCTGGGGCGCTTCCGGGCCTGGACCGAGGAGCCGGGAGCGGACACGCTCGAGGCGCTGATCGCCGAGGGCGACCGATCGCTGCCGGCGCCGCCCGCCAGCCATGGCAGCTTCATCATCCTGACCAGCGGCACCACCGGTACGCCGAAGGGGGCCAAGCGCGACGGCGAGGCGCGGACGCTGACGCGCATCGGCGCCATGGTCGGCTCGGTGCCGCTGCGCGCGGGTGACACGACGGTCATCGCCGTTCCGCTGTTTCACTCGCTCGGGTTCGTCAACGCCGCGCTCGGCATCGGTCTCGGATCGACGCTGGTGCTGCGCCGCCGGTTCTCGCCCGAGCAGGTGCTGCGCGACATCAGCGGGCAGCGCGCGAGCGCGCTCATCGTCGTCCCGATCATGCTCGCGCGAATCCTCGACGCCTACGAGGCGAGCGAGCCGCGCCCGGACCTGTCGTCGTTGCGGATCGTGCTCGTCGCCGGGTCCCAGCTCGGCGCCACGCTCGCGCGCCGAGCGCTCGGGCTGCTCGGCGACGTGCTCTACAACCTCTACGGCTCCACCGAGGTGGCCTTCGCCACGATCGCGCGGCCGCAAGACCTGCGGCGCGCGCCGGACACCGTCGGGCCGCCGACGCTCGGCTCGCGCGTGCGCATCATCGACGCCGACGGCAATCCGCTGCCGGCAGGACGGACCGGTCGGATCATGGTCGCCAACGCGATCCCGTTCGCGGGCTACACGGGCGGCGGCACCAAGGACGTCGTCGACGGCATGATGAGCAGCGGCGATCTCGGCCACCTCGACGAGCACGGGCTGCTGTACGTCGATGGCCGGGACGACGGCATGATCGTCTCGGGCGGGGAGAACGTGTTCCCCGACGAGATCGAGGAGCTGCTCCACGGCCACGAGGCGATCGCCGAGGCGGCGGCGATCGGCGTCGAGGACGAGCAGTTCGGCCAGCGCCTGCGGGTGTTCGTGGTCACGCGAGACGGCGCGTCGCTGAGCGGTGACGACGTGCGCGAGTACGTGCGCAGCAACCTGGCCCGGTACAAGGTGCCGCGCGACGTCGTCTTCCTGCCCGAGCTCCCGCGCAATCCGACTGGCAAGGTGCTCAAGCGCGAGCTCGCCCGCCACGACGGCGATGCCGAACCGGTCGTGGACGACCGCGCGGCCGGAGCCGCGCCGCCCGCGGACGCCTGATCGGTCTCAGGGCCCGGCCGGCGGCCGCCCGCCCGCCGGTGGAAACCCGGTGACAAATCCGCGGCAGCTCCGTTAACGCGGAGCATGACCGCAGCGGACCCGCCGACCGGCGTCCCGGCCGACAACGCACACCCGGCGCCGCGCGTTCCTCTGCCGCGCGGCGAAGACCGGCAACCGCTCGAGCATTGTGGTGCGGTGGCGGACGAGCTCCACCGCCTGACGGCGGCGGTGCGCCGGCTCGAGTCGCGCGTCGCCGCGATCTCCGAGCAGATCGCCGAGCTGCAGGGCCGGCCGGACGAAGGAGCCGCCGTGCCGACGCCCGTCCACGGGATCATCGTCCCGTGACCCGGCGGGCGCGAGGCGCGCTGATCAGACCGCCAACCGCTACCGCTCTTCCGCGCGTGGGCGAGGGTTGTAAAGCGATTGCAATCAGAGCGGAGCGGACGTCGCCCGGATCGACCCGAACCTCCGCATCCCGTACCATCGCGTGTGTCGGTGAACTTGCGGGAATGCCGCGGGGGCTCGGTCGGCTCGCGGCAACGGCTACAGTAGGTTTGCTCAGAGGACCTTTTCGGCAGAAAGAGGCACGCAAGGACGATGAAAGACATCACCGACATCGACGACCCGCGGCTGGTCAAGGCGTTCGCGCACCCGCTGCGCATTCGCATCCTCGGCATCTTCGAGAACCAGACCGCGAGTCCGAGCGAGATCGCCGAGCAGCTCGACGTGCCCCTCGGCAATGTCAGTTATCACGTCCGCATCCTTGCCGACTACGGCCTCATCAAGCTCGTGCGGCGCACGCCGCGGCGCGGGGCGATCGAGCACCACTACGAAGCGGTGGGGCGCCTGCGCATCACCGACGGCGCCTGGAGTCAGGCCCCCGAGATCGTCAAGGAGGCCCTGCTGCGCTCGACGCTCGGCCAGGTGAGCGACTTCGTCAACGCCGCGGCCGTCGCCGGCGGCTTCGACCGCGAGGACGCACACCTGAGCCGTTCGCCGCTCGTGCTCGACGAGAAGGGCTTCAAGGCGCTCGCGAAGGAGTGCCTGAAGCTGTACGAGCGCGCGCGCGTGATCGAGCAGGAGAGCGCGAAGCGCCTCAAGGCGACCGACCACGAGGGCGAGGTCAACTCGGGCATGGTCATCATGCTCTTCGAGGGTCAGGACTTCGAGGCGTCGACGAGCGGTCGCGCCAGCCGGGACGGCACTGGCAAGCGGCGCCCGCGCCGCAGCCCACGCGCCGGCAGCCGCAGCTAGCGGCTACGCGGCTTGGGCTCTGGCCGCGTCGGCGAGCTGAGCCCGTCCGCGGCCGGCCTGCTTGGCCGCGTACAGCGCCTCGTCGGCCGCGCGCATGAGCACCGACAGATCCTGCTGAGCGGGCGTCGCGCAGGCGAGCCCGATCGAGACGGACACGGGCAATGGCGCCTTGACGTCGTCGGCGAAGGTGTCGTGCACCTCGGTGAGGATCGACTCGGCAACGGTCAGCGGGGCCGGGCCGCCGTGGCGAATGACGACGGCGAACTCGTCGCCGCCGAGGCGCCCGACGACGCCGTGCCGGCCGATGATGCGGGCCACCTCGCTCAGCACGATGTCGCCGGTGTGGTGGCCGAGCTTGTCGTTGACCTGCTTGAAGTGGTCGACGTCGATGATGCTCACCACGGCATCGGGGTCGAGCAGCATCTTGCGTGCCTCGACGGTCCAGTAGCGGCGGTTGAGCACGCCGGTGAGCTCGTCGAGCTTGGCCTCGCGCTCGAGCTCGGCGACCCGGGCGCCGAGGTCGCGTTCGCCCGGGGCGGGCTGCGCGATCGGGAGCGCCGCCGCGGCCGCGTCCTCGAGCTGCCCCTGGTCGAGCCCGAGCGTGTCGAGCGCGGAGTCGAGCAGCGAGCCGTCGGCGTCGAGCCCGGCGAGCAGCGCGATGACCGCCTCGGCGGCCTGAACACAGGCCGCTTCGCGCGACGGGCACCACGTGCCATAGCGTCCGCCGTGATGGGCGGCGACGCAGGCGATCGTCTCGTCGTCGAGGCCGGCGGACCGGGCGAAGCGCTCGCCGGCCCAGGCATGGTCGGTGCCGAGCTGCTCGCGCTCGGCGGCGACCCGCAGCGGCCCGCCGGGCGCGTCGGCGACGAGGCTCTCCATGAGGTCCTCGCCGAAGGCGACGGGGAGCACGAGCTTGCCGAGGTCATGCAGCAGTCCGGCCAGATGGGCGACCTGGGCGTCGGCACCAGACTGCTCGGCCAGGCGCGCGGCGATCGACGCGACCTGCACGGCGTGGACGTGCATCTGCCCGAGCGAGGCGCGCCCGTTGCCTGGCATGCGCTCGAAGAAGCGCGAGACCGTCGCCTCGAGCGCGAGCCGAGCGATCGTCTGGCGGCCGACCATCGTCACCGCCTGTCGCACCGTACGGGCGCGCACCGGCCGCGCGGCGTAGGCGGAGTTGGCGAAGCGCAGGAGGTTGACGGCGAGGTTCGGATCGCCCTCGAGCGCGAGCACGAGCTCGTTCGTCGAGGAGTCCGCGTCGTTGGCCAGCCCCTGGATGCGGGCGAGGCTGCGGTCCAGGACCGGCAGCTCGCCGAGTTCGGCGATCGCTGCGTCGAGCTGTGCATCGATCTCGGCGTCACTGCGCGGCGGATCGAGAGCGGGGGCTCCCGACGCCACTCGGTTCAGATCATGTGCCACAACATCCCCCAAGAAGATGAGTGCCCAGAAGAGAGCGGTTGGTCCTTACAGGACGTAACGGCTGAAATGGGCATCACCTTGAAGCCCGTTGGGGCGCATGTGGACCAGAGGCGCGTTACGGGGTGCTTCCGGTGCGGGTCGGCCGGCGGCCTCGGCGGCCGCGGACGGGGCGCTATCAGCCCTGGCCGCCGCCCTGGCCGCCGCCGGTCTTGATCTTGTAGGACACCTTCTTCGAGCCCTTGTGGCAGCTGACGAGCCGCGGGTCGCCGTTGCCGAACGTGCACCTGTACTGGACGGTGAGCGTCCCGCTCTTGACGAGCGCCTTCGCCTGCGAGCAGGTCAGGCCGGTGGCCGTGATGTCCATGTAGGCACCGGAGGTGCCGCAGTGGACGGTCGACGTCTTGGCGCCGGCGGCGGGGACGAGGGCGAGCGCGAGGGTGAGCGCGCCGACACCCGCGAGGGCGGTGACGCGAAACGTCTTGGGCCTGCTGAGGAAGGTGGGCATGGAGCGCAACCTAGTGGCGCCGCTGGTCGCGGTCAAGGGCTGCCCACCCGAAGTGCCTCACGGCCGCAGGACGATCTTCAGCGCCTCGCGCCGATCGTAGATCGCGTACGCCTCCACGGCGTCTTCCAGCGACATGTGGCGGGTGACGAGCGCAGTCGGGTCGAGCACGCCGGCGGACATCATCGCCAGCACCCGGTCGACGTGACCGATGACATTCGCCTGACCACCGCACAGCGTCATCGACTTCAGCCACAACAGACCCATGTGCACCTCCGCGCGCTCGGCGTACACGCCGACGCACTGCACCGTCCCGCACGCCCGCGTGATGCGGATCGCGGTGTCGAGCGCGCGCGGGTCGCCGACGGCGTCGATGCACACGTCGACCCCGCGGCCCTCGGTGAGGTCCTTGGCCACCGCGCGCACGTCCTGCTCGCCGAGGTGCACCGGCTCGGCGCCGAACGACGCGGCGACGGCCAGCCGGTCGGGCACGCTGTCGACGGCGAGCACGCGGGCCGCCCCGACGGCCCGGGCCGCCTGCACGGCGCACAGGCCGACCGGTCCGAGCCCGAGCACGGCGGCGACGTCGCCGGGCTGCAGGCCGCTGGAGACGACGCCGTGAAAGCCGGTTCCCATCACGTCGCCGGCGAACAGCGCCGCGTCGTTGCTCATGCCGTCGGGCACGCGACGCAGCACGAGGTTCGCGTGCGGCACGAGCGCCATCTCGGCCTGCGTGCCCGGCAGCGAGCCGAGCCCGGCGCCGTGGCCGAAGGTGCGCGACTGCTCGCAGCGATGGAACCAGCCGCGGCGGCAGAAGTAGCACGTTCCGCACGCGGTCTGAAAGCAGCCGAGCACGCGGTCGCCGACGGCGACGCGCGTCACGTCGTCGCCGGCGGCCACGACCGTGCCGACGTACTCGTGCCCAATCGTGAAGCCGGGCTCGATCTTCACGCGCCCGTGGTAGATGTGCAGATCCGAACCGCAGACGCCGGTCGCCTCGATGCGGATGATCGCGTCATCGGGGGCGAGCAACTCGGGCTCGGGGACGTCCTGCACCCGGACCTCGCCGGGCGCCTGGAAGGTGACGGCGCGCATTCGCGGCGCGATGCTATCGGCCCCGCCCGCGAAACGCCGCGGTGGCGGCCGTCGGCGTGCGTATCCTGTCCGTGTGGCACATATCCGCGTCCGTGACGACGAGGTCGAAGTCCGCCTCTCGCCGCTCGAGCAGGCCGGTGCGCTGCACGGCCCGGTGCGGGTGCCGCTGAGCGCCGTCACCGGCGCGCGGGTCGTCGAGGACGCCTGGTCGGAGGTGCGCGGCATCCGCGAACCGGGGACCGCCGTCCCCGGGCACCTCATGCTCGGCACCTGCCAGGGCGACTTCGGCAAGGATTTCTGCGCCGTCTATCAGCAGCGCCCGACCGTGATCGTCGAATTGCAGGGCGCCGAGTTCGCGCGCCTGCTCGTCACCCAGGACGATCCCCAGGCCGCCCTGCGCGAGCTCGGCTACTGAGGGAGTGCCGCCGCCGGCATCGGAGGCGCGAAGGAGCGCGGATGGGCGAGCAGTGGTCGATCTTCTCTCACCATGGAAGAAGATCGACCAAGCTTCCGGGTCTGGCCGGCCCGCGTGACGCCTGCGTGACCTGGCCGACACCCCGCCGGCGCGTTCGTATGCCGGCGCGCACCCGCAGGCGCGTCGACACGGAACTTTGATCGATCTTCTCTCACCAGGGAAGAGGATCGATCAAAGTTCCTGCTCGGCGGGTCGCAAGGCCAGGCACTCGCCGATGCGCGGCGCGGGGGGCCGGGGCCGCGGCGCGGGGGCCGATGCGCGGCGCGGGGGGCCGGGGGCGCGGCGCGGGGGCCGGGGCGCGGCGCGGGCGTCTCTGAGTGGCGGCGTGACACCTCTGTCACCGGGCGGACACCCCGCCGCCGCGTTCGCGCGCCTCCGCGCACCACACGCGCGCCGGAGACGGAAGTTTGATCGATCTTCTCTCACCAGGGAAGAACATCGATCAAAGTTCCCGCTCGGCGGGACGCGAGGCCGGCTCTCACCGATACGCCTCACGCGCCCGTCACCTGGCCGACACCTCGCCGGGGCGTTCGCGCCACGCGCGCCAGCCCAACGCGCACGCGCACCACGCGCCCCACGCGCGCCCCACGCGCGTCCCGCGCGCCAGCCCAACGCGCACCACCCGTCCCACGCGTCCCACGCGCCAGCCCAACGCGCACCACGCGCCCCACGCGCGTCCCACGCGCCCCACGCGCGCCCCACGCGCCAGCCCCACGCCCCACGCGCGCCAGCCCAACGCGCACCACCCGCCCCACGCGCCAGCCCAGCGCGCCCACCCCCCGCGCATCGCCGCCTCAGCGGCCGCCGATGTCCTGGCGGAAGCGGCGCACCCGGCGCATCTCGCGGACGTCCTCGTCGGGCGCCGGGATCGCGCTCGGCTCGCCGCCGAGCAGCTCCGGCGCGATCCGCGCGCGCACGAGCTCGCCGTCCACCGCGTCGACCCGCAGCGCCGCCGCGCCCGGGCGCGAGCTGACGATGCGCTCGAGGCGCTCCCCGCGGAAGCACAGTCCGACTCCGTCGTCGGCGGCCCAGCCGCCGGGCAGCGTCCCGTCGCGCACGGCGGCGAGCCATACCGGCAGGCGGTCGGGCTCGCCGTCGGCGTGGACCGTCAGCGAGCCGGGCAGCACGCCCAGCCCGGCGATCACCTCGAGCGCGCCGCTCGAGCGCGACACGCCGCCAGCGAACCAGCACATCGCGCCGGCGCTCAGGCCGGCGAGCACCGTCCCGCGCCGCCAGGCGTCGATGAGGATGCGGTCGAGGTCGTGCGCCCGCCAGATCGCGAGCAGGTTGCGCATCGAGCCGCCGCCGGTGTAGACGATGTCCTGCTCGGCCACGATCTCCGCGAGCGAGCGCTCGATCCCACCGAGGCGGAAGAGCGAGAGATACGTCGGCTCGCACGCGCGGTCGGCGAAGCGGGCCTGGAAATCGTTGATGTGGGCGTTCGGGTCGCCCGACGCCGTCGGCAGGAACAGGATCCGCGGCACCGGCCGCGACGCCAGGCGCAGGATGAAGTCGTCCAGCAGCGGGTTGTTCGGCTCCATCGTGAAGCCGCCTCCGCCCATCGCGAAGATGGTGCGCTGCTCCGGCTCGATGATCGCGCGGTCCGCGGATGCCTCCGTCATGCCGCCGCGATCTGCGCGCGCGGCGCCGTCTGCACCGTGCGCGGCCGCGCCGCCCGCCCGGGCGCTCCGAGGTAGTCGACGTCGAGCGGGGTCTCCTCGATCCCGCGCGCGGTGGCCTGCACCTGGTAGGCGCGCCCGTCCGGGCGCGAGCTGACCACGCGCGACAGCTCGGTGCCGCGGAAGTGCAGGCCCACGCCGTCGTCGGCCGCGTAGCCCCTGCGCATCCCCTCGCGGACGAGCGCGTGGTACTCGGCCCGGCGCCGGGGCTCGGCGTCGTAGTGGACGCAGTTGGAGTACGGCAGCAGCCCGAGGCCGGGCACGGCGCGGGGCGAGCCGTGGAACGCGCTCAGCACCTCGGAGAACCAGCACAGCGAGCCGGCCGACGGCCCGCACAGCACGACGCCCGCCCGCCAGGCGGCGTGGAGGACCTCGTCGAGGCCGTGGGCGCGCCACGCGCCGAGCATCGACACGACGTTGCCGCCGCCGACGTAGATGAGATCGCGGCTGAGCAGATGCGACTCGAGGTCCTCCTCCACCCCCGTGCCCTGGTCGCGGCGGAAGAGCGAGACGTGGCTCGCCTCGCAGGGGCTGCCGAAGCGGCGGTAGAAGCGCACGATGTAATGGTCGGCGTCGCCCGACGCGGTCGGCAGGAAGCACACCCGCGGATGCCGCGTCCGCGTGAGCGAGAGGATGTAGTCGTCGAGCAGCCGGTTGTCCTTCTCCATCGAGAAACCGCCGCCGCCGAGGGCCACGATCTGTGGTGTACGCGTCCGCATCGCTCTCATCCCTCGGGTTTCCACGGGGTCGCCGGCTCCGGCGTCCGGCGCCCTCCTGGTGAAGGATCGTCCGCAACGAGCGGGGTCGATATGGCCCGACGTCCAAACAATCGGCCCGCGCGGTCGGACCACCTGTTGGGTCGTCAGCGCGTGCCGGTCGTTGCGCCGCGCAGGGGCAGGCGCACGGTGAACGTCGTCGCGCCCGGCCGCGAGGTGACCGTCAGCGAGCCGTCGTGACGGTCGACGACGATTCGGCGCGCCGTGTCGAGGCCGAGCCCGGTCCCCTTCCCGACGGATTTCGTTGTGAAGAAAGGATCGAACACGCGATCGAGCGCCTCGGGCGCGATCCCCGGCCCGTCGTCGGACAGGTCGACCTCCGCACAGTCACCATCCTGGCGGGTGGTGATCGTGATCGTGCCGGTCTCGCCGAGCGCGTCGATCGCATTGTCAAGGAGGTTCGTCCACACCTGGTTGAGCTCCGAGCCCCACACCGTGAGCTTCGGCAGTGACCGGTCGTAGTTGCGAACGACCTCGATCTGCGTGTGCCTGAGCTTGTGGCCGAGCACGATCAGCGTCGTCTCCAGGCCCTCGTGCAGATCGACCTCGACGAGCTCGCCCCGGTCCATGTACGCATAGGACTTCACGGCGCCGACGAGGCGGCTCATCTGCTGCGTGGAGGCGCACAGCTGCTGGGACAGCGAGCGCGCGGTGATCGAGGCCGAGATCCAGGCGATCGCCGCGTTCATGGCCGGACCGGCGTGCGCCCGTACCGCGCCCAGCCACTCGCGCCCGACGCCGGCCGCGGCGAGCGGCTCGGCGTGGCGCCACGGCTCCTCGATGCCGAAATCCTCGAGCACCGCGAGCAGCTCCTCCTCGGCGTCGGCGGCGTCGAGCGAGTCGAGCGCCGTCTGCTCGGAGGCGTGGTCGAGCGCCTGGCGCTGCAGGGCCACGAGCTGCTCGGCGTCCTCCCGCTCCATGCCGGCCTCGACGAACTGCCCGATCGTGTCCGCGAGCGTGGTCAGCGCGTCGGCCATGTCGGCCGAGGCGCGCTGGGCGGCGGCCGCCGGGTTGTTCAGCTCGTGCGCGAGTCCGGCGGCCATCGTGCCGAGCGACTCCAGGCGCTCGCGGTTCTGCCCGATCGCCGCGACCCGGCTGACGACGGGGCGGATCTGGCGCATGATGCGCTGGTGCACCGGGCGCTGTGAGAACACGAGCTCGAGGAAGTCCTCGGGGGCGATGAGGGCGAAGCGCGAGGGCTCCTCGACCCGCATGCGCACGGCGCCCCGCCCGCCGGTGAGCACGGCGATCGCGCCCATCCAGGTCGGCGCCTCCTGGCGCCCCATCGGCTCCGTGCGATCGCCCTCGACGATGAGCGAGCGCACGAGGCCCTCGAGCAGGATGTGCAGGCCCTCCGGCGGCTGGCCCTGCTCGGCGATGACGTCCCCGGGCGCGTGGAACCGCGGCTGGGCCACGTCCACCCAGCGCTGCAGCTCGTCGTCGTCGAGGTCGTCGAACAGGTCGACCGGGCGCAGGTCGGCGAGCGTGATGGGCGCCAGGTCGGTCGCCATCAGGCGGGCGCGGCCGTCACGGCCCCGCGAGGTACTCGTGGATCAGCGAGACGGCCATCGATCCCTCGCCCACGGCGCTCGCGACGCGCTTGATCGAGCGCGCGCGCACGTCACCGGCGACGAACACGCCGGGGACGCTCGTCTCGAGCACGTAGGGGTCGCGCGGCAACGGCCAGTCGGGCCCCTTCGCGTCGGGACCGGCCAGGATGAACCCCCGCTCGTCGCGAGCGACCACGCCCTCGAGCCAGTCGGTGCGCGGCGCGGCGCCGATGAACACGAAGCACGCGTCGACGTCCTCGGCGCGCTCCCCGTCGGCGCTGCGGATGACCAGCCGGCGCAGGCGGCCGTCCTCGCCCTCGGCGGCGACCGCCTGGGCGCGCGTGCGCACCTCGATGTTCTCGATCGCGGCGATCTGCTCGATGAGGTAGTGCGACATCGACTTCGCCAGCGAGTCGCCGCGCACGAGCATCGTCACCCGCGCGGCGTAGCCGCTGAAGTACACGGCAGCCTGCCCGGCCGAGTTGGCGCCGCCGATGACGACGACGTGCTGGTCGGCGCACGAGCGCGCCTCGGTAATCGCGGCGCCGTAGTAGATCCCGGCGCCGCTGTACTCGTCGAAGCCGGGCGCGCTCAGCTGGTTGTAGGAGACGCCCGAGGCGACGAGCACGCAGTTGGCGCTCAGCGAGGCGCCGCCGCTCAGCTGCACGATCCGTCCGGACCCCTCGACGAGCAGGCCGACCGCGTCCCGGACCGTGAGCAGCTCGGCGCCGAGGCGCCGAGCCTGGTCGGTGGCGCGGCGGGCGAGATCGGAGCCGCTGAGGCCCATCGGGAAGCCGAGGTAGTTCTCGATGCGGCTCGACTGCCCGGCCTGCCCGCCCGGGGCCTCGCGTTCGACCATCACCGTGCGCAGCCCCTCCGACGCGCCGTACACCGCGGCGGCCAGCCCGGCCGGGCCGCCGCCGACGATGACGAGGTCGTAGTGGTCGGTGGCCGGCTGCGCCGCGACCCCGAGGCGCTCGGCGAGCTCGAGCACCGACGGGCGCTCGAGCACCGTGCCGTCCTCGAGCAGGGCGACCGGGAGGCGCTCGGGGTCGACGTCGGCGACCGCGAGCAGCTCGCGCGCCTCCCCGTCGCGCTCGACGTCGATCCAGCGCGCGGGGACGCGGTTGCGAGCGAGGAAGTCGCGCAGGTCGTGCGACTCCTTGGAGAAGCGGTGGCCGATGATGCGCACGCCGCCCGCCTCCAGCGCGGTGCCGGACTGCCACGTCTCGAGCAGGTCCTCGAGCACCGGGAACAGCTGCTCCTGGGGCGGGTCCCACGGCTTGAGCAGGTAGTAGTCGAGCGACACCTCGTTGATCGCCGCGATCGCGGCCTCGGTGTCGGCGTAGGCCGTGAGCAGGACGCGCTTGGCCTCGGGCACGATCTGGCGCGCCTCCACGAGGTACTCGGTGCCCGACATGCCCGGCATGCGCTGGTCGGCGACGAGCAGCGCGACCGGGTCCCCCCGCGTGCGCAGCTCCTTGAGCACGTCGAGCGCCTCCGGGCCCGACGGCGCGCGCAGGATCCGGTAGCGCTCGCCGAAGCCGCGGCGCAGGTCGCGTGAGACGGCGGCGAGGACGGCGGGCTCGTCGTCGACCGCGATGATCGCCGGGCGCGGCGCTCGGCCGGAGCCGTCGGACGCCGTCGTCTCGGCGGCCTGCGCCGATCCGTCAGACGTTGCCGTACCGCCGGCCTGCATCGCTGGTCAGACTATCGCGCCCGTGAGAATCGCGGCGGAGCCGCGGGGCGTTTGATGCTCGGGTCTGCTTTTGTCTCTTATTCGTCAAGGACATCGGTCGTTCGGCCGATAGGCACAGTGGTCATGAGGAGAGCAGGCGGTCCGAGCAGCGCGCCGACGCCCGACAACCACATCTCCGATGTGGAGCGCGATCAGCTGCGCCGCGTCCTCGTCATCGGCTACGGGATCGCGGCGACCACCAGCACCTTCGCCGCGTTCGCGCTCGGCTCCGGCGACCTGAACGTCGGGCTGATCGTGCTGGCCATCATCGAGCTGCCGATCGCGCTCGCGCTCGCGCTCCGGCCCGCGATGTCCGAGCGGTGGGTGAAGTTCTTCGCCTTCCCGATGACGATGATCATCGTCAGCGTCGCGGTCGCGGTCGCCAAGCCGCTCGGCCCGACGCCCGTCTACTACCTCTGGCCGGCACTCACCGCCGGGCACTACGGCAACCGCCGCGACTGCCTTCTCGTGTGCGTGATGCTCGTCTTCGGATTCGCCGGTGCGCTCGCGATCACCCACGACGCCCAGATCCCCGTCACCACCTACATCGTCGTGGTCTCGGTCTTCCTCATCGTCCTCGGTGGCTACCAGCGGGAGCGCATCAACTCGCTCCTGCTGCACGACGAGCTCGCCCACGCCGCGTCGACCGACAGCCTCACGGGGTTGCTCAACCGCCGGGCCTTCAACGAGGCGTTCGCCCGGGAGGTGGAGCGCGGCGTCACGTCCGGCCTGCCGCTGAGCGTCGTCATGTTCGACCTCGACCACTTCAAGAAGATCAACGACGCCCTCGGCCACGCGGCGGGCGACGATGCCCTCGTCGCGTTCGCCGACATCATGCGCCACCAGTGCTCGAGCCTGACCGACGTGCTCGCGCGCATGGGCGGCGAGGAGTTCGCGCTCGTGCTCTTCGACACGGGCGGCGATGACGCGGAGCGCGTCGCCGACGCGATCGCCGAGGCGTTCGCGGATTGGTCGCGGCAGCGACCGGCCGCGATGATGACCGGCCCGCTGACGACGAGCGCCGGCATCGCGACGCTCGGGGCGCAGCACGAGACCCCGACCGACCTGCTGATCGTCGCCGACCGCGCCCTGTACGCGGCCAAGGCGGCGGGACGCAATCGCGTGATGCGCGCCGGCGAGACGCAGGCGCACGTGCTGGCCAAGGTCGCCTGAGCCGGCGCGGGCGACGCGGCCGTCGCCCGAAACGGACGACGGCGAAGCCGATCCGATCGGATAGCGTCCGCCGCGCGGGCCCGCACCCGCGGCGGCGCCGAGTGCCGTTCCACGACCAACGACCCCTGGGGGCCTTTGTGATTCTTGCCGACTACACCTTCGGTGACGCGCTGCTCACCGTACTCGAGATCTTCCTGCTCGTGATCTGGTTCTGGATCCTGATCACGGTCATCGCCGACTTGTTCCGCGACCACTCGCTGTCGGGCTGGGCGAAGGGGCTGTGGATCATCTTCCTCATCTTCGTGCCCTTCCTGGCCGTATTCATCTACCTGATCGCCCGCGGCGACGGGATGCGCCAGCGCTCGATCGATCACGCGGCGGAGGTGCAGAAGGCGACCAACGCCTACATCCGTCAGGCGGCCGCGTCCTCCTCGCCGGCGACCGAGCTCGAGCGCCTGGCCAAGCTGAAGGCGGACGGCACGATCAGCGACGCCGAGTACGAGAGCCTGAAGGCGAAGGTCCTCGCCGGTTAGCGCGGAGGCTCAGGCCGCGGGGCGCGTCGACACCGTGACGCGCCCCCGGCGGGACGGCACGAGCGTGACGAGGCGCCGCCGAGTGCCCTCGCCCCGCTCGGTCGAGGGCGCGAGCCGCGCGCCGCGGAGGATCGCCTGCAGCACCGCGCGCATCTCGAACAGTGCGAAGGACGCGCCGAGACAACGCCGCACGCCGCCACCGAACGGGATCCACTCGTACGTCCCGGCCGGCCGCTCGAGGAAGCGCTCGGGCCGGAAGGCGAGCGGGTCGGGGTAGATCTCCTCGCGGCGGTGCATGAGCAGGATCGACGGCGCGATGATCGCGCCGGCCGGGAGCTCGAGTCCTCCGAGGGTCATCGGCGCCTGGAGCTCGCGGGCCGCGGCGGGCACGACCGGACGCAGGCGCAGCGCCTCCTTGCACACGGCGTCGATGTAGTCGACGTCGTCGACTCCACCCTCGTCGTACAGGCGGTCCAGGACGTGCGGCGTGCGGGTGATCCGCTCGAGCGTCCACGCGAGCGCGGTGGCCGTCGTCTCGTGGCCGGCGACGAGCAGCGTCATCAGCTCGTCGCGCAGCTCGGCATCGCTCATCGGCTCGCCGTCCTCGTCGCGGGCGGCGAGCAGCAGCGACAGCACGTCCTCGCGCTCGGAGGCGCCGCGCTGCAGCTCGGCGCGCCGGTCGGCGACCTCGGCGAAGATCATCTCGTCGACCGGACGCAGCTCGGCGCGCAGCTGCGCCCAGGGTCCGCGCCCGGCCCGCGTGACGCGCCGCGAGCGCAGCGTCGCGGCGAGCGCGAGGATCCGCCGCGGGTTGCCGACGGTGTTGAGCATGTGGCGCATCGTCTGCGACCAGCGGGCGACGTGCTCGGGCTCGGTGATGCCGAACACGGCGCGCAGGATGACCTCGAGCGTGATCGCCTGCATCGAGGTCGCCGTCTCCATCTCGCCGCTGCGGGGCCACGCGGCGACGTGGCGCTCGGCGACGTCGCGCATCGTGTCGCCGTAGTTGCGCATGCGCTCACCGTGGAAGGGCGGCAGCATGAGCCGGCGGTGGCGCAGGTGCTCGGCGCCGTCGAGCAGGAGCACCGAGCGCGAGCCGAGGAACGGCTGCAGGACGATGTTGCCCTTGCCGGCGTGCAGCAGCTCGGGGTCGCCGGTGAACACGTCCTTGACGATCGCCGGGTCGCAGGTGACGACGACGGAGCGCTCGGGCGTCAGGCGCATCGTCCAGGTGTCGCCGAAGCGCTCGCGCGAGTTGACGAAGAAGTCCACCGGGCGCAGCAGGAAGTTGAGGCCGATCCACTGCCACGGACCGCCCGGCCCGGGCGGCAGCTGGTTCGTGTCGACCGCGACGCCGCTGGCGAGCAGGTCGCCGGTGACGAAGCCCGGACGGTCGTGCGGGTGCGCGCCGGCGCTCATGACCGCGTCGCCGTCATCGCCCTGCCGCCTCGAGCGGCTGTGCCGCGTCGGCGATCGAGAGCACGTGCGCGAGCGCCGCCCTGAGCAGCGCGTGGACCTGCTCGCGGTCGATGTCACCGCGCTCCAGCCAGCGCAGCACGACGCCCTCGGCGAAGAACATCCAGCCCTCGGTCGCCGCCTCGAGCACCGGCGTGCGCACGCGTTCGACCGGCTCGCCGACGAGACGGGCGAGCCCGGCGAGGATGAACTCGAGGCGGCGACGGCGCGCCCCGGCGATGATCCCCATCAGCTCCGGGTCGCCGCCCCCGCGGGTGCGGAAGATCGCGGTGAACCCCGTCGGACGCGCCTCGACGTAGTCCAGGAAGGTGTCGATGCTCGCGTCGGCCTGCTCCTCGGGCGAGAGCGTGGCGTCGAATCGCAGCAGCTCGGTGAGCTCGTCGACCGAGGAGGCGACCGCGGCCACGAAGAAGTCGCGCTTGGTCGGGAAGTAGTGGTACAGGAGGCCCTTCGACACGTCCGCGCTGCGGGCGATGTCGTCGATCGAGATCTCCTCGTAGGCGCCGCCCTCGAAGAGGCGCATGCCGGCGCGCAGGAGCTGCTCGCGACGCGCGTCGGGGGTCATGCGACCGATGCGGGTGCGGGACATGGGCGGAAGGGTAGACGCTATTGACCGCGGATTCAACTTGAATTGACGGTCAATAGCCCCTAGGATGCCCGGCGTGCTCGAGCACGCGCTCACGCGAGCCGACGACGACCCTGTCGCCGCGGGTGACGACGCTGTCGCCGCGGGTGACGACGCTGTCGCCGCGGGCGGCGACCACGCGCCGACCGACCACGCGGTGGTCATCGTCGGCAGCGGCTTCAGCGGGATCGCGATGGGGATCGCCCTGCAGCGCGACGGGATCGACGACTTCGTCATCCTCGAGCGCGCCGACGATCTCGGCGGCACCTGGCGCGACAACACCTATCCCGGCTGCGCCTGCGACATCCCGAGCATCCTGTACTCGCTCACCGACGAGCAGAACCCGCGCTGGAGCCAGCTGTTCGCTCCGGCGCCGGAGATCTGGCAGTACATGCGCGACGTCGCGACCCGCCACGGGCTCGTCGAGCGCATGCGCTTTCGCCACGAGGTCCAGGGCGCCGCGTGGGACGACGAGCGCCAGCGCTGGGAGATCGAGACGAGCGCGGGCCCGCTGCGCGCCGGCGTGCTCATCTGCGCCGTGGGCGCCCTGTGCGATCCGGCGATCCCCGCGTTGCCGGGGCTCCCGGGCTTCGCCGGACACGTCTTCCACTCGGCCCGCTGGGACCACGACCACGACCTGACCGATCGCCGCGTCGGCGTCGTCGGCACCGGCGCGTCGGCGATCCAGCTCGTCCCGAAGATCCAGCCCCGGGTCGCGGCACTGCGCGTCTTCCAGCGCACGCCGCCGTGGATCATGCCCCGCGGCGAGGTGCCCATCAGCGCGGAGTGGCAGGAGCGCTTCGAGCGCCGCCCGTGGCTGCTGCACGCGGCGCGGGGGACGATCTTCTCGCTGCTCGAGCTGCGCCACCGCGCCTTCAGCCACCCGCGGGGACGGATGGCGAGCTTCAACGAGCGCATGGCGCTGCGACACATCGAGCGGCAGATCAGCGATCTCGCGCTCCGCGCCAACGTGACGCCCGATTACCGGATGGGCTGCAAGCGCATCCTCGGCTCCAACAGCTGGTATCCGGCGATCGGCGCCGACAACGCCGAGCTCGTCACGAGCCCGATCGCCGAGGTCGTCTCCGACGGGATCGTCGACGGCGACGGCGTGCACCACGAGCTCGACACGCTCATCTTCGGCACCGGCTTTCACGTGGTCGACAGCCCGATGTGGTCGCTCGTGCGCGGGCGCGACGGTCGCTCGCTGAGCGAGCACTTCGAGGGAAGCCCGAAGGCGTACTACGGCACCGCGGTGGCCGGCTTCCCGAACCTCTTCTGCCTCGTCGGCCCCGGCACCGGCCTCGGGCACAATTCGCTGCTGATGATGATCGAGGCGCAGATCGCCTACGTCCGCCAGGCGCTCGCGTTCCGCGCCGCGCAGGACCTCGCGGCGATCGCCCCGCGCCCCGAGGCGCAGGCGGCCTACGTGGCCGAGCTCGACGCCGCGATGGAGGGCAGCGTGTGGACGGCGGGCGGCTGCCAGAGCTGGTACCTCGACGCGACGGGGCGCAACTCGACGCTGTGGCCGCAGACAGTGCGCGCCTACCAGCGGCGCATCCGCCGCTTCGTGCCGAGCGAGAACGAGCTCGTGCTTCCCCGCCGTGGCGCGGCCGCGCCCGCCGCACCGGGAGTCGCGGCGTGAGCGGCGCCGTGCGGGATGAGGCCCTCGCCACGTCCGAGTCCGAGCGCTTCTGCGACGTCGGGCGCGGGGTGAGGCTCTGCTACGAGACGTTCGGCGACCCGGCGGCGTCGCCGGTGCTGCTCATCCAGGGGCTCGGCACGCAGCTGATCGGCTGGCCGGATGCGTTCTGCGAGCGCCTCGTGGCTCGTGGGATGTTCGTCGTGCGCTTCGACAACCGGGATTGCGGGCGCTCGTGGCGGGCCAGGATCGCACCTCCCCGCCCGTGGCAGCTGGCCGCGCGACGCTTCTCGCCCGAGCAGTACACGCTCACCGACATGACCCGCGACACGGTCGGGCTGATCGACGCGCTCGAGCTACGCGCGGTCCACGTGGTCGGCGTCTCGATGGGCGGGATGGTCGCCCAGACGCTCGCGGCGCAGTACCCCGAGCGCGTGCGCTCGCTCGTCTCGATGATGAGCACGACCGGGGCCCGCGGCAAGGGGCGCCCGGCCCCGTCGACGCTGCGGATGATCATCTCCCCGGTCCCGAAGGAGGAGGACGCCGCCGTCGAGCGCGTCGTGCGCCTGTTCCGTCACGTCGGCTCACGCGGCTTCCCCTTCGACGAGGACGCGACGCGCGAACAGGCCCGGCGCGCGTATCGCCGCGGGTTCCACCCGGCCGGGACCGCCCGCCAGATGGCCGCGATCATCAAGTCCGGCGACCGCACGGCCGAGCTCGGGCGGATCACCGCGCCGACGCTCGTCCTCCACGGAGACCACGACCCGATGGTCGATCCCTCCGGGGCCCGGGCGACGGCGGAGGCGATCCGGGGCGCGCGCCTGCAGACGATCGCCGGGCTCGGCCACGACCTGCCGGCCGGCGCGCTCGAGCAGCTCGCCTCGCTCATCCTGGCGCACGCCGAGCGGGCGGATGCCGCCGCCGTGGCGTCGGCGGCGGGCTGAGCCGGGGGCGGCTCAGGCCGCGAGGTCGTCGCCCGGGGCGGCGGCCGGCGCGACCTCGACGCGACCCCGCCCGGCGCGCTTGGCCGCGTACATCGCGGCGTCGGCCGCGTGCAGGACGTCTTCGAGCTCGCCCTCGGCCGGCGCGCAGCCGACGCTGAGCGACACGCCGTCGATGCCGAGGCCCGCGAGGTTCAGCGCGCTGGTGCAGTCGCACAGGCGCTGGGCGGCCTGGCGGGCGCCCTCGAGCGGGGTCTGCACGAGCACGGCGAGGAACTCGTCGCCGCCCCAGCGTCCGTAGAGGTCGGCCTCGCGGAGAACCTCGCGCAGGCACGCGGCCACGGCTCGCAGCACGCGATCGCCGACGTCGTGGCCGTGGGCGTCGTTGATCTGCTTGAAGTGGTCGAGATCGATCATGAGCAGGGAAAGGGGTTGCTCGTAGCGCTCGGCGCCCGCGAGCGCCCGCGTGAGCGACTCGGACAGCTGGCGCCGGTTCGGCAGGCCCGTGAGCGCGTCGGTGCTCGCGAGCGCGAGCACCTCGGTCGACAGGCTCTCGAGCCGGCGGCGCTCGCCGAGGAAGCCGGCGAAGAGCGCCCACAGCACGACCGCCAGCAGCGCGACGATCCCGAACACGAGCCACGGGACCCAGAGCGCCGTGCCGCTCATGCCCGCGTACAGCTCCGAGCTGGACGCCGCCAGCACGAGCCGCCAGTCGGTCCCGGCGATCGGCGCGACGGTGAAGGTCATCCGCGTGCGTCCCACCGTGGTCTGGCCGCCGTTGGCGCCGGCCACGGCGGCGGCCAGCGACGGCGCGGCCGCGGCGAGCGTGCCGCCGCTCGCCGGCGGGTCGGAGACGAGCACCGTGCCCTGCCCGTCGACGAGGAAGACGGCGTGGTGCGGCTGCACGACGGCCTGTGCGACGAACCCCCCCAGCGTGCTGGCGGCGAGCGGATAGGCGACGGCGAGCACGCGCCGTCCCTGCGACGAGTCGAACGGCACGGCGATCGCCTTGACCTGGTTGCCGAGCAGCGCCGGGGTGATCGCCCCCGAGACCGCGATGCGTCCGGCCGCCGCCGCGCCGAGCTGCAGATAGGAGCCGGGAATCCGCCGGCCGATGAGCGCCGGGTCGTAGGGAACCGAGGCGAGCACGCGTCCGTTCACGTCGAGCAGCGCGGCCGCCCGGGCGCCGAGCGCGCTGGCCACGAGCTCGATCTGGCCGCGCGACACGCTGCCGCCGAGGAAGCGTTCGGCGGTCTGCGCCTGGCGCCGGGCCTGGATCGTGAGCAGCGTGGAGGCGAACGCGGCCGACGTCGTGCCGCGGGTCGTGAAGACCGCGTCCACGCGGGCGCGCGCGGAGCGCTGCGAGCGCACGATCAGCGCGCCCATCGTGGCCACGACGAGCGCGAGCGCGACGGCGGCGAGCGCGAGCGGCACGAACGTCGCCCTCCGGCGCGGGCGCGCGGCCTGGTCGAGCATTCGCAACTTGGCGGCGGTCATGGGCGGCTCTCGGCGTTGAGGTGGGGTGGCGCCGGGAGACCGAGCGGCGCCGGCGTCCGGCAGGCACCCCTACCATCGGCCGCCGCGGGGAGGTTCTATAGCCCGGTGAGGCGGGCCGGCCGTGAGCCGCGGCCCCGGGGATCAGCCGCCGCGCCGGCGGCGCAGCGCGCCCCAGCCGCCGGCGGCCAGCATCGCGGCCGCGCTGCGCCACGCCCCGGCCTGCTGCTCGGGGCGTCCGCCGCCGCCGATTCGCTGCAGTTGGCGGGTGTGCCAGAACAGATCGACGGCGGCGTCGATCTGCCGGCTCCCGACCCGCCCCTCGCGCTCGGCCAGGCGCTCGACTCGCGCGTCGAGCAGCGCCCGCGGCGCATCGGGGGCGACGGCGAGCGGACGGGCGAGGCCGATGACGTCGCACGCACCGGAGCGCAGCGCGTCCACCATCGCGGCGCGCGTGCGAAAGCCGCCGGTGACCATCAGCCCGAGCCCGGGAACGCGCTCGCGCACCCGCTCGGCGTAACGGAGGAAATAGGCCTCGCGCTCGCGCGTGCTCTCCGGGCGCGAGATCCCGGTCATCGCCGGTGACTCGTAGTTGCCGCCGCTGATCTCGACGAGGTCGACGCCCGCGTCGGCGAGCGCGACGACGACGTCGGCCGACTCATCCTCGGTGATCCCGCCGCGCTGGAAGTCCGCCGAGTTGAGCTTCACCGAGAGCGGGAACGACGGCCCGACCGCGGCCCGGGTGCGCGCCACGCACTCCAGCAGGAAGCGCCGGCGGCGCTCCGCGTCGCCGCCCCACGCGTCGTCGCGCACGTTCGCGGCCGGGGAGAGGAACTGCGAGATGAGGTAGCCGTGGGCGCCGTGCAGCTGGACGCCGTCGAAGCCCGCCCGCGCGATGACCGTCGCGGTCGCGACGAAGCGATCGAGGATCTCGAGGATCTGCGCCTCGGTGAGCGGGTGCGGCCTGACGGCGCCGGGAACCCGGGCGGTGATCGCGCTCGGCGCGACCGGATGGGAGCCGGCGATGCGCAGCGACTGGCGTCCCGGGTGGTTGATCTGCGCCCACACCTGCGCGCCGCCCGCCTGTCCGGCCGCGGCCCAGCGCCGCAGCGCCTCCAGGTCCCGGTCGTCCTCGACGACGACGTTGCGAGGCTCGCCCACGTGCCGCCGGTCGATCATCACGTTGCCCGTGATGAGCAGGCCCGCGCCGCCCCGGCCCCAGGTGCGGTACAGCCGCTCCAGCTCGGCGCTGGGCCGGTTGTGCCAGTCGCCGAGCTGCTCGCTCATGGCCGCCTTCGCGAGCCGGTTGGCGAGCGTCGTGCCGCACGGGAGCTCGAGCGGGCTGTCGAGGGTCGGCGTCTGCGTGGTTCCTGTCGGCAACGCCGGCCTCCTGACGGACTCGGGCGGGGTCGGCACACGCTACCGGCACGCCCGTGTCGGCGCGGGCTCGGGGCCGAACCAACGCCACCGTCGGCCCGGGGTGTTACCGTGAAGGCGTGACTGGAATGCCATTGATCGGACAGTGCGATCAGACCATCCGGCCACCTGGGACTTCGCGTCCCGGAGTCCACCGCGGCTACCCCTCCGATGCCGTGGCGACACGCGCCGATTCACCCCAATCGGCGTACGCGTTCGGATCCTTCTGACCCTCTGATCCGGGCGCCCTGACCCAGGGATGGCCCCTCGCAGGACGCGAGGGGCCATTTCCTGACGGGGTCCGCGCTACCGAGTCCCCGGGCGCCGCGCCCGGGGGCGCGCATCGGCGCGCGAGCCGGCCTCGCGCGACCGCTGCTCGTCGCGGACCGCCTCCGAGAGCGTGTCGCGCGCCGCGCGCACCGCGCCGGCCGGGGCCTGGCGGAGCGATTGCTGGGTCTTGCGGGCGGCATGGAGCGCCCCGCGCCCCGCGCCGGACGCGCCGCCCTTGGCCGCCCGGGCGGCGCCCGAGGCGGCGCGCGCCGGGCGCGATGTGGCGGCCTTGCGCGGTCCGGCGGTCGCGGCGCCGTTGCCGCGCGGGCCGCTCCCCGGCCGTCGCCGGTCGGCCTGGTCGCGACGGAGCGCCCGCCACACCACCCGCGCCTGCCTGACCGCCGTGAGGACCTGAGTGCGGGCGAGCTCGAGCGCCTGCGCCGCCTCGAGCCGTTGCGCCGGCGTGCGGCGGGCGCCGCCGGCGAGCCCCTCGAGGGACGACAGGCCGGAGTCGAGCAGTCGTCCGGCGCGCCGGACGTCGGACACGACCGACTCGCGCAGCTCGGCGCCGCGGCGGTCCGCCTCGACGTGGCGGCGCAGCGAGCCGAGCCAGACCTGCGGCAGGGCGGCGATCGCCTGCGCGGCGGCGAGCGGCTCGGGCTCGCGCGGGTCGACCTCCAGTCCCGCGGCGAGCTCGACCCGGACCGCCGCGACGAACCGGTCGTGGGCCTCCATCCGCGCGGCCCGCAGCGCGGGGTGAGAGAACATCATCCGTGCGAGGACCGGCAGGAGGCGGTCGCCGACGACGAGGCGGTCGTCGAGGTCGCGCTCGAGCGCGGCGACGGCGGCGGCCGTCGGCGAGCGGCCCCGGTCGCGGCCGCGGATCGCGGCTACGAGCCGCTCACTCTCCGGGTCGGCGAGGTCGAGGACGATCGACTCCCTCGTCGGGAAGTGGCTGTGGACCGTCCGCTCCGAGACCCCGGCGATCTCGGCGATGTCCGCCACGCGGACGTTGTCGAAGCCGCGCGCCACGAAGAGCGCCGCCGCGAGGACGGAGATCCGCTGGCGGGTGACGCGCTTGCGGCGCTCGCCGAGGCTCTCCGGCGGGCGTCCCTCGCGCGCCCGGTCGTCCTGCGCCCGGCGCCAGCGCACGAGCTCGTCGGCCATCGGCCCGCCGAGCTCGCGGACGAGCGCGCGCTGCGCGGGGCCGCCGAGCTCGTCTGCCACGGCGAACCTACTCGAGACCGCCGGGGGTGCCGCCTCGGGAGGCGTACGGGCCACGAGCGCAGCGTACCAGCGCGGTTTCGCGCCGGGTGACGTCTCGGTGACGGCGATGACCGCGGCTCATCCGCGGGGTGGTCAGCACTTGCCACGGATGTACGAGATCCCGGCCGGGCCGTACCGTCCGAGCATGGCCCGCGATCCGCCCGCGGCGTCCGCGTCCTCGAGCGCCGGTTCGTCCGGCGCCGACGCGATGCGCACGATCGGCGCCGAGCTCGCCGTGGTGCGGCTGCGCCATCGCGAACTGCGGCTCGAGCGTGCTCTGCGTGAGCTGCGCGGTCAGGCGCGGGCGCATCGGGCGAGCCGGGACAATGTCCCGCCCGGGCTCGTGCGAGCGCTGCGCGACTTCGAGCTCGAGCTCGGGGAGCTGCGCCTCCAGACGGCCGGACTGGTCGCGCGGGTCGCCGCTGCGCCGGTTGCGATCGCGGCGGCCGGGCCGCGCCGGCGGGCCGGCCGTCCCGGCGATGCGCGCCGCGACGCGCCGGTGATCGAGGCCGAGACGGGCGCGGGCTGAGCCCGCGCTCACGCCCCGAGGGCGACCGGCCCGTCGGGGACCACTCGCTCGTCGAAGCGGAACCCGGTCTCGAGCGCGCGTCGCACGGGGCAGGTGTCGGCGACGCGCTGCAGCCGGGCGACCTGCTCACCTGACAGCGTGTCCGGCAGGCGCAGCGTCACGTCCACCGCCCGCGGAACCGCGTCGGGGTCGTAGGTGACGTCGACGCCGAACCCGCCGAGCTCCCACTCGCGGCGCCGCGCGTACAGGGCGATCATCGTGGAGACGCAGGCGGCGATCGTCGCGGGCAACAGCTCGTGCGGCGCCGGGCCCGCATCGCCGCCGCCGAGGCTCTCGGGCTCGTCGGTCACGATCGTGTGGCGGCCGTTGACGTCGACTTCATGGCGCAGCTCGTTCCCGACTCGCCGCGCACTGGCGGTCATCGTCATGTCGCTCTCCCTGGATCGGTTCGAGAGTTCACCATAGCACAAGTACACAGTTGTATAGTCGGGCGCCGATGCGGCAGCGAAAGTCGGCTTCGGTCGTCTTCCATCCTGAGAGAAGATCGAACGCGCTGCACCCGTAACGGGCACGGGTGGTCGTGCGGAATCCCCCGCAGCGCCGCCGGCCTCGGCGGCCGCCCGGTCCCCTGATTCAGGCGGTCCGAGCCGTCTGGAGGATCGCGTCGAGCTCGCTCAGCTGGCGGCGCAGGCCGCCGCAGACCTGCTCACAGAGGGCGAAGACGCTGTCGTCCGCGATCGCGTACAGCGAGAACGTGCCCTCCTTGGTGCGGCTCACCAGGCCGGCGCCCAGCAGCACGCCGAGGTGCTTGGAGACGTTCTGCTGCGACCCGCCGGTCGCCCGCACCAGCTCCCCGACGGTGGCCGGGCCCTCGCGCAGACGGTCGAGCAGCTTGATTCGCATCGGCTCCGAGAGGACACGAAAGCGCTGCGCGATCAGTTCGGTGAGCTCGTCCGGAAGCGGATGGGCGAGTGGCGCGGTCTTTCCCATGACGGACAACATAACACCACTAGCCGGTTGTGTGGCGTTTTACGGATCCGGCGCCGGAGGGCTGGACGTACGCTCGTGGAGCAGGTGTCACACCCATCGTCCGAGCCTTCGAAAGGCGCGCCATGTCGACAGTCACGCAGGTTCCCCCGCCGCCCCGGAGCAGCGCCGCCGAGCCGAGCATCGAGGCGGCCTCCAGTGTCGATCGGTCCCCGCGGCCCGTCACCGCCAGCGCGGACGTGACGCCGGCATGGTCCGCCCCGCCCGACCCCCCGGGACCGCTGACGGGCCTGTACCTCAGCATGTGCGGACTCATCCTGCTCGTCGTCTCGCTGATCGTCGCCGCCGGGATCACCGGCGCGGTGTGGGTGCTCGTGATTGCCGTCGTGGCGCTGTTCGCCGCGCTCTGGCTGCTCGTCGCCGTGCTGATGCGCTTCATCAACTGACGGTCGGCTCGCGGGCGCGTGCCCCGCGACAGCATCGTGGCCGCCGGCGGCATGATGCCGACCGGAGCGACCACGGTGGCGCCAACGGCATCCGCGACGACCGCCGTGGCGGCAAGACGCACTCGTCCCCCAAGATCGAGCGCTCGTCGCGTCGGGCCCGTGCCGTGCCCGGATCGTCGGCGCCTGCTGTCAGACCGGAGTCTGGCTGGCCGAGACTCCGCGATCAATACGCAATTCTGCGTAGCGCTCGCGCGTAGTGTGGGTGGCTGATGGAACGGCTCGGTGCTCGCGACCTGGCGGCTGTCCTGACCGTCGCCGGCGAGCTCGGCGCCGCCGACGACGTGGCGGCCTTTCGTGCCGGCGTCCTGATGGCGCTCAGGCGCCTCGTGCCGTGCGACATCGCGTCCTACAACGAGGTGTCGCCGCTCGCGCATGAGGCGGTCGTCGCTGCGGTCGATCCGTCCGACTCGGTGTTCGACGGCGCCGACGAGATCTTCGCGGCTCACGCGCATCAGAACCCGCTCGTGGTCGATGCGCAGGGCGCACGCGGGGCGCGCGTGCGGAAGTTCTCGGACTTCCTCACGCGCCGGGACCTGCATCGTCTCGACCTGTACGACCTCGTGTACGCGCCGCTGCAGGTCGAGCACCAGATCGCGCTGACGCTGCCGTCGCCCTCGGCGGCCCGCGTGATCGGGCTCGCGCTCAATCGCCGGCGCCGGGACTTCAGCGAGCGCGATCGCTCCGTGCTGCAGGTCGTGCAGCCCTTCGTCGTGCAGGCGTACGACGGCGCCGTCGCCCGGACGCTCGCGCGCGCCGCGCTCGCGGTGCTCGAGAACGGGCTCGACGGCCCGGCGCCGGCGGTTCTCGTGCTCGACGCGCGCGGGGACGTGCAACTCGCCAGTGAGCTCGCCGCCGCGTGGTCGCGCGACCTTGTGCCAATCGACGCGCGCGGGCGACTGCCCGAGCCGCTTCGGTCCTGGAGCGCCGAGCAACGGCGCCGGGCGCGCACCGCGGGGGCGCTGACGCGTCCGCTGCAGCTGCACACGCCGACCGCGACGCTCACGGCGCGTTACGTCGGCGGTGTCGGCGAGCGGCTCGACACGATCCTCCTCTCGCGCGCCCCGCGCCCGGCCCGGCGGGGCCTGACGGCGCGCGAGTCCGAGGTGCTGCGCCTGGTCGCCGGCGGGCTGTCCAACGTGCAGATCGCCCGCGAGCTCGCCCTCAGCGAGCGCACCGTGGCCAAGCATCTCGAGCGCGCGTACGCCAAGCTCGGCGTCTCCAACCGCACGGCCGCGGTCGCGCGCCTGCGCGAGCCGTGAGGCGGGCTGCAAGTCGACGTGCGTGACCCGGCGCGACCCCGATCGGGGGGTCGGGGGCGACTACTCTGATCCGTGATGGTGGTCGGGCTGATGAGCGACCGAGAGGTCGCCGCTCCGCGGCGCGGGCCGCGGGTGCTCGCGGTCCTCGGGATCGTGCTCGCGATCGCGGTGGTCGCGTTCCTGCTCGTCGGGACGACCTGGTCGGGCGCCTCGCTCGCGCCCGACGCCAACGCGCTCGCCCGCCTGAAGCTGTCCCCGCTCGCCGGCAGCCTGAGCAGCGCCGAGGCCTTCGGTCCCGGCGGACGGCGGATTCCGCTCGCGGTCGCGGGTGGTCGCCTCACGCCGCTGGAGCCCCTGGAACCCGGCGAGCGCGTCACCGTCGACATCGTCGTGCGTCGGCCGAGTTGGCTCGGGTGGGCGCTCGGAGCCACCCGCACCGAGCAGCTGACGGTGCGCGCGCCCACCGCCCAGGTGGCCGGGCGCTGGCTCACGGTCGCGCCCGGCGCCGCGCTCGCGGTGCGGTTCGACCGGCCGGTCGCCGGCGTCCAGTACCGGATCGCCGGCCAGCTGACCCGGCTCGTCCTGCCCCACGCGCAGAGCGTCGTCGCCATCGCGCACCCGAGCGCCGTGGGCACCGTCGAGGTGGCGGCAACCGTCCGCCCGTGGGAGCGGCCGAGCGCTCCGGTGACCGTGAGCTGGTTCCCGGCCTCGGCGCTCCCGGTGGCCGTCGTCGACCCCGCCCCCGGAACGACGCTCGCGCCGGCGGCGCCGATCCGCCTCACGTTCTCCCGGCCGATGGTCGCCCTGTTCGGCTCGGCGCGCCCGCAGTTCTCCGGTGACGTGCCCGGTTCCTGGCGCGAGACCGACAGCCACACGCTCGTCTTCACGCCCACGGGGCTCGGCGTCGCGCTCGGCTCCAGCGAACGACTCGTGCTGCCGCGGGCGGTCGCGGTCACCGGGACGACCGGCACGCCGATGCAGACGACCACTGCGATCGCCTGGGCGGTGCCGCTCGGCTCGACCCTGCGTCTGCAACAGCTCCTGGCGCAGGCCGGCTACCTGCCGCTGAGCTGGACGCCGGCCGGCGCACCCGTGGCCCGCACGGCGAGCGCGCAGACGGCGGCTGCGGTGAGTGCGCCCGCCGGCACGTTCACCTGGCGCTATCCGAACATCCCGGCCGAGTTGCGCGCCCTGTGGAGTCCCGGGCAGCCGAACCAGATCACGCGGGGCGCGGTCATGACGTTCGAGCACGAGCACGGCCTCACCGTCGACGCGATCGCCGGTCCGGCCGTCTGGCAGGCGCTGCTGAGCGCCGCGATCGCGGGCACGCGTCACACCGCGCCCTACAGCTACGTCTACGTCCATCGCAACGTCCCCCAGAAGCTGACGCTGTGGAGCGCCGGTCGCACCCTTCTGACGTCTCCGGGCAACACCGGCGTGCCCGCCGCGCCGACGCAGCTGGGCACGTTCCCGGTGTTCGAGCACATCCCGGTCGGGACGATGAGCGGCACGAACCCCGGCGGGGGGAGCTACAACGACCCCGGCATCCGTTGGATCAGCTACTTCAACGGCGGTGACGCGCTGCACGCCTTCAACCGAGCCTCCTTCGGCACGCCGCAGAGCCTCGGCTGCGTCGAGCTGCCGCTCGCGACGGCCGCCCGCGTGTGGCCGTACACGCCGATCGGCACGCTCGTGACGATCGAGAACTAGGACCGGCCGCCGCCGGCGCCCGTACGAGCGTCGTTTCCGGGACGATCGTCCGGACCCGCCGGAATCGTCACTGGACGTGCGTCCGATTGGGCCGGCGGAGGTTGCGCACGATTGTGAGCCGTTGGTCCAACCGTCGATGGACGCGCGTCCACTGGCCGTCCGCTCCGTCAAGCCGCCCCGTCCGCGACCCGATGCCGGAGGTAGTTCTTCGGTGGCCGGGGACTCCCGCGCAAGACCATTTCGCGCCCAGCCGCCAGGCAACCTTCGACAAGGGGAGCACGATGCTCATCAGGTCGCGGCACGGCTTTGCACTCGCAGCGGTCGTCCTAGGCGTCGTCGGCGTTCCGGCGGCAGCCAGTGCGGCACACCACGTCACCGTCCACGCGCCGCGGCGCCCGGTGACGTACCGACTCACACTGTTCGGCCTCGCCACGCGCGTGGACACCGTCACCGGAACGCTCGTCATCAACGTGGCCAGCGGCACGGGGCACGGTGCGGCGGCGCTCGTCGGCACCAACGTGACGCTCGCGGGCGCCGGCGCGCAGGTGCAGATCAGCGGCGTGCGCGGAACCGCGACGCTCGCGAACATCAACGTCGGCGATCGCATCCGTGCCGACGTCGTGTCCGGGCCGACCGGAATCGTCGCCAACCGTATCGTCGACACCGGCCCGCCGCCGCCCCCGCCGCCGCCGCGGCGTCGTCCCGGCTATTGGGCCTTCGACGGCACGGTGGCCAGCGTGAGCAACGGCACCGTGCTGGTGACGGTCACGCAGGTCTTCGGCGCGCCGGCCGCGTACGTCGGCAAGCAGGTCCAGTTCACGACGAGCGCCGCCACGCGCGTGCGGGTGGTCGGCGTCCTTGGAGCCGGGGTGGGCAACCTCGCAGACATCGGCGGCGGTGACTCGGTCGGCGTCTACGTGGCCGCGCCGCGCACCGCTCCGGCGGCGGGCGCGTCGCTCCCGGCCGTCCAGGTCAGCGACTTCGCGCGGGCCTCGACGACCACCACGACGACGACGAGCAGCTCGACGAGCACCTCGACGAGCACGACGACGTCGAGCACCTCGACGAGCACGCCGACCACCACGTCGACGACGACCACGACGACGGCCACGCCGACGACCACGTCGACGACCACGTCGACCTCGTCGACGACGTCCAAGGTGTTCGGCACCTAGCCCTCATCGGCGCTCCCCGTCCGCTCCGGTGCGCGCGTGCAACACGCGGGCACCGGAGCCGGGCCGGCGCCGCCCGGCCGGCCGATCGCGTGCGTCGGGCAATACCGCCCACAGGGGAGCCACGGTCGGATAGCTTCGTCGCATGGCGCAGGACACGGCGTGGCCGAATCTGTTCCAGGCGGCGTTCACGCAGTCGCGCAACGCGATGGCGCTGCTCGACGGGCACCGCCGCATCGTCGACGTCAACGGCGCATACCTCAAGCTCCTCGGCTACACCCGCGAGCAGACGATTGGGCGTCCGGTGTACCAGTTCGTCGACGGTGGTCCGGCCCTCACGGCCGCCGAGTGGAAGGCCGCGCTGGCCGAGGGACGGTTCGCCGGCGAGGCCCGGGTGCTGTCCGCCGACGGAAGCCGCGTCAGCGCGCAGTGGGCGGCCACCGTCGAGGTGGTGACCGGCCACCGCCGCGTTCTCGTGGTCGCGCTGAGCACGTCACGCTGGGGCCCGCGGTTCCGTCGCTCGGTCCCGGACCAGCCGCGCGACGGGGGGCTGTCCAAGCGCGAGCGGGACGTCGTGCGGCTCGTCGCGCTCGGCAGCACCGGACCCGAGATCGCGGACGAGCTGATGATCGCCCACGACACCGTCCGCACGCACGTGCGCAACGCGATGGCCAAGACCGGGGCGCGCTCTCGGGCGCACCTCGTGGCGAAGGCCCTCGGCGAGGGCCTTGTACTCGATTGACCGACCGAATCGCGCAACTGCGGTATGGATCACGCGGGCCGTTGCGTGGATGATGCTCACCAGTGAACGCGCTACCGTCCACCCTCGCGCCTCCTCGCGGCGCCCGCCGGCCGGTGGTCGACCGATGACGCCCGATCGCCGCTCCGACGACGGCCACTCCTACGCGGCTCTCGCGGCGACCGCGACCATCTTCGCCGTGCGTGACATCCAGCGCAGCGAGCTGCGGGACCGGGAGGCGCTCCTGTCAGCGCTGCTGTGCGCCGCGTGGCCGAGCCGTCAGGCGCAGAACCAATGAACACATCGTCTTTCGCTCGAGTGCCGCTGGCACGACGAGCGCAGCTGCCCGGCGCTCAGCCGGGGGGAGGGGAGAGGCACCGCCGTCCTCGCGCGGACCGATCCGGCTGAGCCGACAGGTCGGTTCGGCCGCGCGAGGCGGCGGCGGTGCCCGCGCCTACCCGCGGCGCCCGCCGCGGCCCGGGTGGGTGCCGGCGAGCAGCACGGTTTCGATCTCGGCCAGGTACGCGCGCATCCGGCGCGGGCTTTCGAGGTGTCCGGAGCGTTGTTCTCGAAGCTGGGCGAGGCCGAGGCAGGCGCTGTAGGCGAGGAGCGCGCGGTTGCGGGCGGACGCGGCCGACAGGCCGAGCTCGCGGAAGGTCCGCTCCAGGAGCGCCAGACGGCTGTCCGCGGCACGCCGCAGTGCCGCGGCGACATCGTCGTCCGGCGATGCCGCTGCGAGCCTGGTGATGACGGTCGGCTCGAGCTCGACCGCCGCATCGTGCAGCAGCGCGTGCAGGCGCTCGCGCGCGTCCGGCACCGCGTCGAAGCGCTCGACGAGCCCGACGACGAAGCGTTCCTCCCAGAGGGCGAGCGCCGCGTGGATGAGCGCGCGCCGGTCGGCGAAGTGGTGGTAGAAGCCGCCCTTGCTGACGCCGAGCCGGCGGGCCGCACGCTCGACGGTGAGGCCGGCCACGCCGGACTCCTCGATCGTGTCGAGCGCCGCCTGCGCCCACTCGCGCGGCGTGGTCTGGGTCGGTCGTCCGGCGGGGCTCACGCCGGTATCTCGGTCGCCTCCCCGAGCGTCAGCCAGCGTACGTGGTCGCGGACCGCGGGCGGCGCCGCGCCGAAGGTCCGCTGCGCGGCGGCTCGGCCCTCGCGGAAGTGCTTCCAGCCCTCGTAGTGAATCGGAAGGATCGTATGCGCCTCCAGGCGGGAGCACAGCTCGACCGCCTCCGCCGCGGTCATCGTGTAGCGCAGCGGGCCCGACACTCCGAAGCGCACGCCGCCGAGATGGACGATGGCCGTGCCGACGTCCACGCGATCGGCGACCTGGCGAACGCCGTCGTAGAGGACGGTGTCACCGGAGATCCACAGCGCGCCGTGGCGCTGCCCCTCCCAGCGAAGCGCGAACCCGACCACGTCGCCGACGATCGGCCGGCTGCCGGGCGGCCCGTGCCGGCACGGCGTGGCCGTGATGTCGATCGCGGGTCGGCCGGCGCCGTCCAGGCGCGTCGACGCCCAGGGCGCGAGACCGCGAACCGACGGTCCACCGAGGCGCCGGGCTCCGGCCTCGGTCGTGACGACGGTCCCGACGGACGGCAGCAGCGCGCGACCGGCGGGATCGAGGTTGTCCGCGTGGTGGTCGTGGCTGAGCAGGACCGCGTCGATGCGTCCCAGGTCCTCGGCGGCGATCGCGGGTCCCGCGAGCTTCCGCGACATCGTCCCCCAGCCGAAGAAGTACCGCCGCCCCGGGGCGTCGAAGGTCGGATCGGTCAGCAGCCGCCAGTCGCCGAGCTCGATCAGCGCGGTCGGGCCGCCGATGTGGGTGATCCGCAGCGACGAGTCGCTCATCGGCCGGCGCTCCTCTCGGGCTCGGGACCGCCGCGGCCCCGGGGCGGCCGAGGCGAGGCAGTAATTGCATACGGTAGCGAATGAAATAGAGGTCCGGCCCGGCGCGGCCCGGACGGGCGGCGCGCGTCCGGGCTCTCAGTCCTTGAAGTCGAAGTGCGGGGACGCTCCCGCGATGTCGAACAGGCGCCGGATCTGTGCGCCGGCCCGCACGATCACGACCCTGCGGTCGAGCTGCGCGGCGGCGCGGGCGACGTGCAGCAGCGCGCGCAGCCCGCTCGAATCGAGGAAGGGCACTCGTGCCAGGTCGATCCGGAGCTCGCGCGGCACCGTGGGCAGCACGCAGATGGCCACTCGCTGCAGCTCGGGGGCGGTGGCGATGTCGAGGTCACCGCTCACCCGCACGACGGTCTTGCCCGCGAGCCGGACGGCTCGCACGTCGAACGCGGCGAACTCGGTGCGCACCCGCGTCGGTCCTCGACCGAACTGCTCCTTGTAGATCTGCACCATCTCCGAGGAGATGTCGACGAGCGCGTTGCGCGCGAGGTCGGCCTGCGCGGGCTCGGGCGCGGGACCGGCCGCGCCGGCGGCGGTCGAGATCGGCGATGTCGTCGGCTGACCGTTCGTGCTCATGCCGGCCCGTTACCCGCCGGCGCCCCTCGTGAATCCGCGCGCACCGTGTTCCCGCCTCCCAGCGGCGACGGGCGGGCGATCTCGGCCCAGGCGGTTCCGCTCTCGGGCGCGGTCCCCCAGCGTTCGGCCACGTGGTCGACGATCCGCAGCCCGAATCCGCCCCGCGGGGAGGGCGGGATCTGCATGACCCGGCCCCGATCGAAGCCGACGCCGCGATCGGTGACGGCGACACGGACCTGGTGCGGAAGGTAGGTGACGTGCACGCTGACCGTGTCGTCGGGTCCCAGCCCGGCGTGACGGACCGAGTTGGCGAAGAGCTCGCTCACCACGACGAGCACGTTCTCGAGTGTGTCCGCGGCCAGGTGGTCCTCCGCGAACACGGCGGCTCGCGCTCTCGCCGCGGACTCGGGCGTGGCCGGAAGCTCGACCTGCAACGTCACGGAGGGTGCGGATCGGGAGTCGTCGCTCACGCAGATCGGGTACCCGCGGCGCTGGTGGAGAAACGCCGCCATCGGCCGACCGGCGGAGGCCGCCGGCGACGCCGGCGGCCGCGGGTCCTGCGGAGGACTCCCGCGCGATCAGGGCCCGGAGGTGGCACCGGCGTGTGCGACCGCATGGCGACCCTCGGCGAACTCCTCGACGATCTTCGCGCAGAAGGCCGGCAGATCGTCGGGCTTGCGGCTGGAGACGAGCCCCTCGTCGACGACGACCTCCTCGTCGACCCATCTGCCGCCGGCGTTGCGGATGTCGGTGCGAAGCGACGGCCAGGACGTGATCGTGCGATCCCGCACGAGGTCGGCCTCGACGAGCGTCCAGGGCCCGTGGCAGATGACCCCCACCGGCTTGCCCTCGGCGACGTGGCGGCGCACGAACGCGATAGCGCGCGGGTCGGTGCGCAGCTCGTCGGGATTGGCCACGCCCCCGGGCAGGACCAATCCGTCGTAATCGTCGGCGGAGGCGTCGGCGAGAGTCGCATCGACGGGGTACGTGGAAGCCTTGTCCAGGTGGTTGAACGCCTGGACCTCGCCCTCCTCGGGCGCGATCAGCACCGGCGTCCCGCCGGCCTCCTTCACCGCCTCCCAGGGTGTAGTGAGTTCGACCTCCTCGACGCCCTCCTGGGCCATGAGGAATGCGATTCGCTTGCCATTGAGCGTGGATGCCATGAGGGATCCTCCTGCCTGAATTTCGCTGAACGGGGGTGAGGGCGCGTCGCCTACCCCGTTGGCTACCCGCAGCGACGGCAGGCAACCGCGATCGGGGACAGCGGCCCGAGCCGGCATCGACCGCCCCGAGTAGGCTCCCGCGGCATGCGTCGGACTCCGGGGGACAGCGAGGGCGACGACCTCGACCGACGCGAGTTCCTGATGGGTCTCGGCGGCGTCGGCCTCGTTCTGGCCTCCCCGGGGTCGCTCGCCGGGGGGCTGCCCGGTTGGCGCGCCCGAGCCGTGAAGGCTCCCGGAGGGGTCGCCGGCGGGCTGGCGCACGCGATCCGGGGCCGCGTCTTCGCGCCGGGCCGGCCCGGCTTCCGGGCCGCCGCGCACGTGTACAACCCGCGCTTTGACGGGATCCTTCCGAAGGCGGTGGCCCGTCCCGTCGACGCGCGTGACGTGCGGCGCGCGATCCGGTACACCGTCACGCGGGACATCGCCGTCCGGGCTCGCTCGGGCGGGCACAGCTACGCGGGGTACTCGACCCTGTCCGGCGGGGTGGTGCTCGATCTACGCAACCTGAACGCGATCGACGTCGACCGGCGCTCGCGCACCGCGACGATCGGCGCCGGCGCGCAGCTGATCGACGTCGCCGCCGGGCTGGCCCGGGAGGGCGTGACCCTTCCGGCCGGGTCCTGTCCGTCGGTCGGGGTGTCGGGCGTCACGCTCGGCGGCGGCTTCGGCCTGGCCGGGCGACACTACGGTCTGACCGCCGACAACCTGATCGCGGTGAACATCGTGACCGCCGACGGGCAGCTGCGGACGGTGGACGAGCGGTCCGACCCGGACCTGCTGTGGGCGCTGAAGGGCGGCGGCGGCGGCAACTTCGGGGTCGTCACCGAGTTCACCTTCAAGGTGCATCGGCTGCCCGCGTACGCCGCCTACTTCGAGGTGACCTGGCCCTGGTCGTCGGCGAACGAGGCGATCGCCGCGTGGCAGTCCTGGGCCCCGCACACCACCGACCGGGTGACCACGATCCTGCACCTGAACGCAGGGAGTGAACCGTCGATCACCGCCAACGGGCAGTATCTCGGACCCTCCTTCAGGGTCCCGGGACTGCTCCGGGCGCTGCTCGACGTGCCCGGCGCCAAGCTCGCCACCAATGCCGACCTGCCCTACCTGCAGCTCCAGCTGCTGCTGGCCGGATGCTCAGGGCACAGCGTTGCCGCCTGCCACACCGTCGGCGCCGGCCCGCACGGGGTGCTCCCGCGCAACACGTTCAACGCCAAGTCCGACTACGTGGCCAAGCCGCTCCCGCACGCGGGACGGGCGGCGATGATCGCCGCCGTCGAGGCTCGCGGCTCGGGCGCGCTGCTGTGCGATGCCTACGGCGGCGCGATCAACCGCGTCGCCCCCACGGAGACGGCGTTCGTGCACCGCGAGCAGCTGTTCTGCATCCAGTACTACGGCAACGGCAGCACGGCCGCGTGGATCGACCAGGCCTGGTCCAGGATGCGCCGGTACGTCTCCGGGCAGGCGTATCAGAACTACATCGACCCGTCGCTGCAGCACTGGCGGAGGGCCTACTACGGCGCCAACCTGAAGCGCCTGGAGGCGACCCGCAAGCGGGTCGATCCCGGTCACTACTTCAACTTCCCTCAGGCGATCGGCCGGTGAGCGGCGCCCCTTCGGCGGGCGTGTGTCCTCGCGCTATGTGCCGGCGACGACGAGCTGGCCGAGCGCTTGGCTCTGGTCCATGACGCGATGGGCCTGGGAGATCTCCTCGAAGGAGAACACGCGCGAGGGCTTGGCGTCGTAGTCACCCGCCTCGACCTTCGAGACGATCTGCTGGAGCGGGATCGACGAGAGCGGGAACGCGTCGGTGCCGAGCTCGAAGCTCCCGAAGCAGCTGAACTGCACCCCGCTCGGCAGATCGAGCTCACGGAAGCGCTGATGCGGATCCGCCACCTCAGGCACGCCGCAGGTGATGGCCGTGTCGCCCCGCTGCGCCGAAGGGCCGACGGCCCGGAGGCCATCGGCCCGCTCGTCACGACGCTCCTACTGAGGTGGTTGGTTTCGATCCTCAGTTGGCGCTACGGCCCGGCGCCCGAGACGGTTCTCGAGGCGCTGGTTGCGAATCGCTGCGACCGGCACCCGCTGGCCAGACAAGGCGGGGCGCGCCGTCCGGAGCGCGGCAAATCGGCGGGCGGGGCGTGCGCAACCCTTCCGACCAGGGTTTCGACCAGGGAGTTCACGGGCGCGAGCAGAGCGACGAGCGAGGACCGTGCGTGGTGATGGCTGCTTGGCCGCGGGATGTGGCGCCAATGCCCGACACAACTCCGAGGAGGATCAGATGTCCGCCACCGAAGCTGCAGAACGAACGGGCAGTGGCCACACGACTATTCGGCCGTTTCAGGTCGATGTCCCCGAGGCGGAGCTCTCCGAGCTGCGCCGGCGCGTACACGCGGCCAGGTGGCCTGAGCGCGAGACGGTCGGTGACGACTCCCAGGGCGTGCCGCTGGCGATGATGCAGGAGCTCGTGCGCTACTGGGGGACGGACTACGACTGGCGTGCGTGCGAGGCGAAGCTGAACGCGCTCCCCGAGTACATCACCGAGATCGACGGGCTGGACATCCACTTCATCCACGTTCGCTCCCCGCATGAGGATGCGCTGCCGCTGATCGTCACGCACGGGTGGCCTGGGTCGATCCTCGAGCAGCTGAAGATCATCGACCCGCTCACCAACCCCACGGCGCACGGGGCGAGCGCATCGGATGCGTTCCATCTGGTGATTCCCTCGCTGCCGGGCCACGGGTTCTCGGCCAAGCCGACCACCACCGGGTGGGACCCCGTCCGCATCGCGCGTGCCTGGGTCGTGCTGATGAAGCGTCTCGGATACAACCGCTTCGTGGCGCAGGGCGGCGATTGGGGTGCCGCGGTCACGCAGACGATGGGCGCGCAGGCCGCGCCGGAATTGCTCGGTATTCATTCCAACATGCCGGGTACCGCCCCGGCCGACCTCGTCAAGGGCTTCGAGCAGGGCGACCCGCCGCCATCCGACCTCGCAGGCGACGAGCTGCGCGCATACGAGCAGCTGAGCACCTTCTATGCCAAGCACGTGGCCTACGCACTCATCATGGCCACGCGGCCACAAACGCTGTATGGGTTGTCGGACTCGCCCGTCGACCTCGCGGCATTCATGCTCGACCACGGCGACGGCACGGGCCAGCCCGGGCTCGTCAAGCAGGTCCTTCAAGGGACCTACCAGAGCGACCTCACGAGGGACGACCTCCTGGACAACATCACGCTCTACTGGTTGATGAACACCGGTATCTCCTCGGCCCGTCTGTACTGGGAGAACAAGGCGGACTTCTTCGACGCCAAGAACATCACCATCCCGTTCGCCATCAGCGTCTTTCCCGACGAGCTCTATCAGGCACCGCGGAGCTGGGCAGAGCGCGCATATCCCGACAACCTCATCTACTTCAACGAGCTCGACCGAGGCGGCCACTTCGCCGCGTGGGAACAGCCGCAACTCTTCTCAGAAGAGATGCGGGCCGCGTTCCGACCGATCCGTTAGATCGGCGCGGCGACATGGCAAGCACGGCAGACGCGGTCACGAGGAAGGCCGCGATCCACACACCAGACCAGGCCGAATTCAGATCGGTGCGGCCCGAGGACATCGGCTGGAAGCCGTTCCCGGCGTTCCCGCCGCGCGTCGCTGGGCAGGACAGGCTCGACCCCAACGCGAAGCTCGCGCCCTCGCGGCAACGAACGAGGCGGTGATCCATGCGATCCGACATCAGACCCGGCGGCACGTTCCCCGACTACGAGCTGCCCGATCACGAGAGCCTTCCTCGGAAGCTCAGCGAGATCCAAGGCGACGACCCGCTGATCCTCACGCTCGCGCGCGGGAACTACTGCCCCAAGGAGCACCAGCAACACCTCGAGCTGGCCGCGAACTACCCCAAGATCGCGGTGGCCTACACCAAGATCGCCACAATCTCCACCGACACCCACCACTCGAGCCAGGAGTTCCGCGCGTCGGTTGGTGCCCAATGGCCGTTCATGTCCGACCCGGAGCGCGTCGTCCAGAAGGACCTCGACATCCAGGAGTACACCGACCCCGAGCACGACCCGATGATTCCGCACACGCTGGTGCTCAAGCCGGGGCTCTTGATTCACAGTGTCTACAACGGGTACTGGTTCTGGGGACGCCCGTCGTTCTACGACCTATGGCGCGACTTGCGCGCTGTGTCGAGCGAGATCCGCCCCGACTGGGACCTGAGCAAGCCGGGGCTGCGCGAGGCCTGGGATGCAGGCGATTACTCCCTCTTTCACGGATGGAACAAGCGAGCTCCTCAGTCGACACCGTCGTCGTATGAGTCTTAGCTGAAGTAGGCGGTATTGGTGCGAACGCCGGTCTGCGAGCTGCTCGGACTCGAACAGCCGATCGTCCAGGCGCCGATGTCGGCGGTGCCCCAACTGGCGGCCGCGGTCTCGAATGCCGGCGCGCTCGGCATGTTGGCGTTGACGTGGTCCACTCCCGCCGGAGACGTGGTTCGTGAGACCGCGGCGCTCACCGATCGCCCGTTTGGCGGCAATCTGATTCTCGCCTCCGATCAGCACCGTCGCCTTGACGAGGCCCTTGAAGCCGGTATGCGGATCGTGTCGCTGATGTGGGGAGATCCCGCCGGCTACGTCGAGCAGGTCCACGACGCCAACGGAGTCCTTCTGCACACGGTCGGCAGCGCTGAAGAGGCGCGGAGGGCGGCCGCCAGCGGAGTTGACGTCGTCGTGGCGCAGGGTTGGGAGGCCGGCGGGCACGTCTGGAGCCAGGTCGCCACGCTTCCCTTGGTGCCCGCCGTCGTGGACGCGGTGACACCGGTCCCGGTGATCGCGGCCGGCGGGATCGGGGACGCTCGCGGAGTGGCCGCCGTGCTCGCGCTGGGCGCTCAAGCGGCGTGGCTGGGTACCCGGTTTCTGCTTGCCCGGGAGATGCCCATCCACGAGGAGTACCGCCGTCGTCTGATCGACGGCGCCGAGACCGATGCGCAGTGGTACGCCAACCTGTACGAGGTCGGGTGGCCGGACGCGCCCCATCGCGCCATCCGCAACTCAACGGCCGAGATGTGGGAGGCGGCGGGCCGGCCCTCACCGGGGAGTCGACCGGGAGAGGGCGATGTCATCGCCCACTTCGCCTCGGGCGAACCAATCCTCCGGTACGCGACTGCAGCGCCGATGGTCGGTACCACCGGTGATGTCGAGGCGCTCTCATTGTGGGCCGGACAGAGCGTTGCGCTCGCCCGGGAGCCACAACCGGCAGCAGAGATCGTGGCCGAGCTCGTCTCCCGCGTGTAGCCGAGGCCGGCATGCCGCTGGCGTCGGCGAACGCGCGATGGCGCCCGAGCGGGGGACGAGCGACTGGCGCACGCGCGATGCGGGGCGTGAGGCCCGACTGTGGAGTCAACTTCAACAACGGAGGTCAGGATGAGCACCGTCGACCAGGAGATGGTCGTAGCCCATTTCATCGTTTCAGACGATGTCGAGCGCTCCCGTCGCTTCTACACTGACGTACTCGGCGGTAGGACCGTCATCTCGGGCGAGAGCAATGACGAGGTGACGTACGTGGCGTTGGCCAACAGCTGGATCATCATCAACGTCGGAGGAGGGCCGACCGACGACAAGCCGACCGTCACGCTCGAGACGCCGCCCGACCCAGATCGGGTGAACGGCTTCCTCAACATCCGGGTTGCGGACATCGAAGCGGTGTACGCGGAGTGGAGCGAGCGAGGCGCACAATTCCTGACGCCGCCGAAGAAGCACGCAACCGAGCTGCGCTGCTACATCCGTGATCCCGACGGCTACCTGATCGAGGTGGGCCAGACGACGCTGGCCAGAGGTTGGCGTCCACCGTCTTGATGGCCGGGGAGCCGGATGTGCTGATCGATTCGCGCTTGGCAGCCGCTAATTGCCGTCCGGCAGTCGCCAGCCCGGCGCGCGGGGAAGCTCGAGCGCGGCCGAAGGGCCCCAGGAGCCTGGGGTGTAGGGATGCACGGGGGGCGGCTTCTCGATGACCGGAGCACACACCTCCCACAGGCGCTCGATCTGCTCGGCGCGGGTGAAGAGCAGCCGATCCTGGAGCATCACGTCGTGGAGGAGCCGCTCGTAGGCCTCCAAGCCATCGCCGGGATCGTCGAACGCCTGCTCGACGTCGAGGCTGAACGCCGCCAGCCCCAGGTCGATCGCCGGGCCCGGGATCTTGGCCTGAACCGAGATCTTCACCTCGGGATCGTCGGACAGCTCGAACACAAGCTCGGAGGGCCGAACGACCTTGCTCGGATCCTGCTCCGGGAAGATCCTCAGCGGGGCGTCGGTGAAGCCGATCGTCACCGTGCTACGGCTCTCGGCCAGCGACTTGCCGGTCCGCAGGTAGAACGGGACGCCGCTCCAGCGCCACGCGTCGACGCGAACCTCAAGCGCGGCGAACGTCTCAACCCGCGAATCAGCGGCCACCCCGTCCGCATCGCGGTACCCCTCGTACTGACCGAACACCACCCGGTCACGATCGAGGGGACGGAGCGCGTCGAACACCTTCGTTCGCTCCAGATCAAGCGGCTCGGCGTCAATGCGAGACGGCGGCTCGAGCGCGACGAACCCGAGGACCTGCAGCAGGTGGGTGACGACCATGTCCCGAAACGCGCCCGTCTGCTCGTAGAACCCCGCCCGCCCCTGGATGTCAAGCGCCTCGGGAACGTCGATCTGCACGTAGGCGACGTGATCGCGGTTCCAGACCGGCTCGAACATCCCGTTGGCGAACCGCAGGGCGAGGATGTTCTGCACGGCCTCCTTACCGAGGAAGTGGTCGATGCGATAGATCGAATCCTCATCGAGCACCTCATGCAGCGCCGCGTTGAGCTCGCGGGCGCTCTCGAGGTCGTGGCCGAAGGGCTTCTCCACCACAACCGAGCAGTGCTCGGCGATTCCCGACCGGCCCAGCATGGCCACCATCCCGCGCATCGCCCCCGGCGGGACCGACAGATAGACCACGCGCCTGCCCTCTGCCCCGATCTCTGCCTCGGCCGCAGTGATCGCTCGCGCCAGATCCGTGCCGTCCTCGTCGCTGGAGGCGACGAAGCTCAGGCGCGACGCAAACGCGTCCCAGCGCTCGTCGATCTCACCGCGACCGTGTATGCGCAGCGCCTCGGCGACCATCTCGCGAAATTCATCCTCGCTGCCCGGCGAATGACGGCCCGAGCCGATGATCCGAAAGTCCTCCGGCATCAGGCCCACCCGGAACAGGTGAAAGAACGCCGGGAAGAGCTTGCGCCGGGCAAGGTCTCCCGTCGCGCCGAAGACGACCAGGACGCGATTGGAGGGACGTCGATCCGCCACGCGAGCGGCCATGCCGCGCACGCTACTCCTCTCGTCACGACGATTCACACGGTTGTCACCTGCGAGCGCCGTCGTTCAGCCACTCGCCAGCCGGCTCGGCTCGGTTCGGCAGCCGGTCGAGGCGCTGGTGGCGGTGGCTGAGTGGGCGACTTTCCTGGGCAGGTTCTCGCGTCGCTGAGGTGCGCTCAGACTGGGGCACGCCGGCTTTGCCGCCGCCGGTCGTCCGGTCCTCGGTGCCGAGCGTGCCCAACCTGACCACCGCTCTCGCAGCGCGGCGAGCGCGCGCCACGCGGAGTCCAACGACGACAGCCGTGATCTGTCACCTCACGGCGTCGATCAAGCGCCGGAGCACGGGTGGTCTCGCGTATTCGAACTTGAGTCGTTGAATTCTTCCTCTCCTCCAAACCACCGTGACCCGCAGGGACTGGCTGCCGTAGAAGGGGACGAACCGTCGTGTCAGGGACCGAATCACTGGAAGCGTCCTCCTGAAAGCCGCACGTATGTGGCTTCGTATGATCGCGCACGGCCAGCACACACGCTGTGACAGGCCTCCCGGGCTTCCCCGGGGCTTCGCCAGATGCGAGAGCGTCGTCGACTCAGCGGCGCGACGTGGTGCCGCGCGCTGCGTCGCGTAGCGTGCGTCCGCGAGTGGAGTCGGCTTCAACGGCCCAAGCACGCTCCGATGTGGATCATTGGCCCGGTCGCTCGGGCTCGAGCGCGCGCTTGATGACGCTCAACGCGTGCTCCATCAGAGGTGCGGCGCGACCTGCGAGCTCGTTCGGAAGAAGATCGGCGATCCACACGAAGCGGCTGCTGTCCGCTCCGTTCGGGAACACCTGAGCCGATGCGTTGTGATGGGTGTATGGCGGGCCCACGATCGACCACACGAGCCGGCGCGCGTCATCGTCGAGGTCAACCAATCGCTCGCGTAGCACGCTGCCGTTGAAGAACGTGACGATCCGGTCCTCACCGTCCAGTCGGGCATCAGTCGCGAAACCGGGCACGAGCCGGACATGGAGCCCTCCCCAATCACGCAGCGCGTCCCAGACGCACTGCGCGCTCGCGTCGATCACGATCTCCTTGCGAATCGAAGCCATCGCTGCCCCGGGTGTGCGGTTGAACCAGCCAGCACCTCGCCAGCCTGATCCCCGCTCGTGACAGAGACCTTATCGGGCTGGATGCTGTCGAGCTCGTAGGAGCCGAGTGCCAGCTGACCGTTGGCTGCGGCGGGCGGCGTCGGCCACCGCCGCGGGCCGTCGAACATCACGCTGCGCAGCACCGTCTCGATCGCTTCGCGTCGTCTTGGCAGGGAGCGATGGATTTGCGTGTCCGCCCGTATCTCTGCTCTCAACAGGGCGATCTCCCGATTGCCGCGGACACGAGATAGAGGAGCGACACATGACAATCACCGGCAAGACAGTTCTGGTGACCGGCGCCAACCGTGGTCTTGGCCAGGCGCTCGTCGACGAGGCCCTGAGCCGAGGTGCGCGGCGTGTGTATGCCACGTCGCGGCAGCCGTTCGCCCACCCGGATCCGCGCGTCACGGCTCTGACTCTGGACGTGACCGACTGGGCGCAAATCCAGCGGGGCGTACAGAGCGTCGAATCGCTCGACATCCTGATCAACAACGCCGGAGTGTCGCTGCCCGATGACCTGAGCGATCGGGCCGCGTTCGAACAGCATTTCGACGTCAACGTCTACGGCCCGTTGATGGTGACCCAGGCGTTGCTGCCGTCGCTGACCCGGAGCAGGGGACGGATCGTCAACATCGTCTCGATCGGGGCGTTCGCCGCGGTGCCGATCCTTCCGGCCTATTCGGCCTCGAAGGCGGCAGCGTTCTCGGTGACGCAGTCGCTGCGCGCTCTCTTGGCCGGACGGGGCGTCAGCGTTCATGCCGTCCTGCCCGGTCCGATCGACACCGACATGGTCCGGGACCTCCAGATCCCGAAGGCCTCGCCGGAATCGGTCGCGCGAGCGAGCTTCGACGGACTGGAGAACGGGGACGAGGAGATCTTCCCCGACCCGTTCTCGGAGATGCTGGCCGAGAGCTGGCGCGTGGGCGCGGCGAAGGCGCTCGAGCGCCAGAACGCCACGCTCGTACCGGCCGAGCCCGTCGCTGCCTGAACGCCGCCGCACACGTCCGATCAGCTCGCCGAATCTCCGAAGCTGGCCCGCACCCGCTCTCGCGGTTGCGGGCCAGCGCGTTCGAACCCTGAACCGATCGCTACCCGCGTTTGGCGGTGGATGGTGGGTAGGCTCCCCGTTTGCTCGTCGTCGTCCGCTTCGACACGCTCCGCGGGGGCTAGAAGGCCCAGAGGGCTTGGGTGGGTGACAGGCGTGCGGCGCGTAGGGCGGGGATGAGCCCGGCGACGGCGCCGATGATGAGGGAGGCGGCGATGCCGCCGGCCCAGGCTTGGGTGGGGATGATGGTGGCCCAGTGTTTGGTGTGGGCGTAGACGGCTGTGGACGCGGCGCCGAGGGCGACGCCGACGGCGCCCCCGAGGAGGCCGAGCAGGATGGCTTCGGAGAGGAACTGGGTGCGGATGTGGCCTTTGGTGGCGCCCAGAGCGCGGCGCAGTCCGATTTCGGAGCGGCGTTCGAGGACGGAGATGATCATGATGTTGGCGACGCCGACCGCTCCGACGAGGAGGGCGACGGCGCCGAGGCCGAGGAACAGGCCGTCGAGGGCGCTCTTGGCGTCGGCCTGGGCAACCAGGGCGGAAGATGGTTGGCTGACGTCGACCTGGTTGGGGTTCTCGGGGTTGGCGGTGGGGGCGAGAAGGTTGTCGACGGCGTTGACCCGGTCGTCTTGGGCGCGGAGATAGACGGTCGAGGGGTGGCCGTCGAAGCCCAGGTATCTCGTTGCCGCGGGGTAGCCGACGAGGACGGAGGTGTCGACGGCGGACGCGAGCACGGCGGGTCTGAGGATGCCGGCGAGGTAGAACCATTGGCCGCCGACCCAGATGCGTTCGTCGGGGTAGATGCGGTCGATGCCGAGCAGCCGGGCGGTGACGGCGCCGAGTACGGCGACGGGTTCTTGGGCGGTGGCCGCGTTGAGGTAGTGGCCTTGGGCGACGGTGGTGGCGATGACCGGGAGGAGGTCGAGGGATGCGGCTTGGACGGTCAGGCCGTTGGTGTCGACCGAGGGGATGTAGGGGCTGCGGTAGGCGTCGGCGCCGGTGACCGCCCCGGTGCTCTGCACCTGTTGCACACCGCCGATACGGCCGATCATGGCCGGCGCCGTGGTGGGCAGCTCGGCGGTGCCGCCGGTGAGGCTCTGCCCGTTGCTGACGGTGAGGAGGTTGGTGCCGAGCTGGTTGATCTCGTTGAGCAGGCCGGCCTGGGAGGAGGCGGACAGGCCGAGGACGGCGACGATGGCGGCCACGCCGATGGCGATGCCGAGAGCGGACAGCCCGGCCCGCAGCTTCCGGGTGCGTAGTCCGACGGTGGAGAGCCGGGTCAGGTCGGAGAGCCGTAGGCGCCTGCGGCTCGGGGTGGCGGTGGCGGTCATGACTGCTCCTCGCTGACGGGCGAACCCGACGCGGTCTGCGGTTGGGGGGTGGGTGGTTGACCGAGGGGAGCGGGAGGGCGCAGGCGGGGGTCGGTGCCCGCGGTGGGGCCGGTGTCGGCGACGATGTGGCCGTCGATGATCTCGACCTTGCGGGGCATGCGCTCGGCGACGACGTGGTCGTGGGTGATCACCACGATGGTCGAGCCGGCCTGGTGGAGCTGGTCGATCAGGGCCAGGATGGACTGCCCGGTGGCCTGGTCGAGGTTGCCGGTCGGCTCGTCGGCGAGCACGATGGCGGGCTGGCCGACCAGCGCCCGGGCGATCGCGACGCGTTGGCGTTGCCCGCCCGAGAGCTGGGTGGGACGGGCATGGGGGCGCTCGGCCAGGCCGACCAGGTCCAGGGCGTCGAGGGCCCGCTGGCGACGCTGTCTGAGGGGGATGCCGGCGTAGAGGAGCCCGTCGGCCACGTTGTCTAACACGGTCGCGTGCTCGGCCAGGAAGAACTGCTGGAAGATGAACCCGATCCGGGTCGCCCTCAGGTAGGCCACGTCGTCGTCGGCCATGGTGGCGACGTCTAACCCGGTGATCCGCATCCGGCCGCTGGTGGGCCGGTCGAGGGTTCCCATCAGTTGCAGCAGCGTGGTCTTGCCCGACCCCGAGGGGCCGACGATCCCGACCAGCTCCCCCTGACCAATGGTGACACTCACCTCACGCAGGGCCTGCACGGGCGGCTCGCCGGGGTAGCTCTTGGTCACGTCGTCCGCTTCGAGTACAGCCATACCAGGGCCGCCGATCGCGGCGCCGTTGTCGGCCGCGACCGGGTTGTTGTCGGGTGTGGGTGGCAGGGTGTCGGTCATGTTGCCGGGACCACTACGGTTTGGCCGGCGGCCAGCCCCGAGCCGGTGACCTGCACCAGCCCTTCCGCGTCGTCGAAGAGTCCGAGCGAGACCGGTACGAGATGGTTGGTCGCGCCGGCGCCGACGACCTCGACCGCGTAGCCGCCGCTGGACCGGGCCAGCAGCGCGGTCACGGGCACCACCAGGGCATTGGGCACGCTGGCGGTGGTGATACCGACCTGCACCGGCGCCTGATCCCACGTGCCCGTAGCGGCCGGGTCAGAGGGGCTGACGCCGACGGTGATGGTCGGCGTGCTCCCCGAGGAGCAGGTGTCCGTTCCCGGCGCGGCGGAGCTGGATCCCGACCCGCCGGACCCGGAGCTCGATGGGCAGGTGGCGACCGCGCCCACCGAGGAGACCACCCCTGGGGTGATCTGGTTGTCGGGCAGGGTGATCGTCACCTTGTCCCCGACCGCCACATCGGTCTGTTGCGAGGCGTCCAGCGCCACCTGCACCTGGCGCGCTGTCGAGGTGGCCTGCATCACCGTCTGGCCGGGCTGGGCGCGGCCGCCGAGCTGGGCGGACAGGCCCGTCACTCGCATGGCGGTGGGTTCGAACACCGCCTGGCCGAGAGTCAGCGTGCCGTTCTGGGTCACCCCCAGCGCGGCCTGCAGCTTCTCCACGGCCGCGGTGGTGCCCGACCCGAAGAAGGCGGAAGTTGGGCTGAGCTGGGCCGGGGTGGCATAGCCGAGCGCGACCAGATCCGCGTTGAGCTCGGCCACGTCAGGGCCGCTCGCGCCGGGCGACAGGGTCCGATAGGCGGGTGTCGAGCCATACAGCAACACGACCGGGCTGTCGTTGACCCGGTAGAGCCCCCGACCCTGAGAGATCACCTGGCCGACCGCGGGCAGCTGGGTGTACGTCCCGCGGGCCTGGCCGATCACGGAGTACGGCGAGCCGTCCGATCGCGCCCGGTAGGTCAGGGTCCCGGGCTGGGAGACCATCGCCGAGAGCGTCCGCTTCTCCACGTTCGCGGTATTCGCCGGAGGCTGCTCTGCGGCCAGCGCCTGTTGCCTCGCACCGGACGTGACGACCACGCCGCCGCCGACGGTCAGGGTAGCCAGCACGGCCGCTGCCCCCAGCACCCACGTCTTGCGCCTCACCGTTGGACTCCCGCTGCCGCTGCCGCATCGCGGCACTTCTGCATCGCGGCCTTGAGAATGCTGCGGCCACTGTTCGTGGCGGCGGATGGGATTCGATTCGTGTCGACGAGGGGCTGACCATTGGCGGGGTCCGGAAAGTCGTTCACGCCGTTGGCGCGGATGCACCGGGCGAACTCGAGGGCGGCCTGCATCTGCTGGGGGCTCCGCGGGCTGCCCATGAACCCCGCTGGCTCCAGGTTCTTGCACGCGCTGATGGCCTGCGTGAACGCCGGGGTATTCGGGTCCAGCGACGAGCCGTTCGCTATCTCATCGATGGTGAACTTGCCCGACGCGCTCGGGTCCGGAAACTCGCTGATCCCATTGCTGCGCATGCACTGGGCGAACTTCACCGCCTTCTGAGCATTGGCGGCGGTGTTGTCGGTGCCGCCGCTGCCGGTGCCGGCAGGCGCGCTTGAACCGCACGCGCTGATCAGGACGACGATGGCGATCGGGGCAAGAGCGGCCAGCGGCCGTCGCTTTCTACTCATGTGTTCTCCTGCGGGTAGTTGGGTGCTTGACATCACGGCTGTGCCGAGGCGCGACCGGGAGCGAGTAGCAACGGGGGCAGTGGCTGCCGGCGTCTCGTCCTCGGCCACCAGGCGCGCCGGGCGCAGGTCTCGTGCGCACGGGGGGCGCCGGGTCGACGGAGTCGACCAGCTGCTGGGCAGCGTCGCCTGCGGCGGTGCGGCGGGCTGCTGTTCGTGTCGCGTTGCTGTAGGTCACGCCTCGCAGTCAAGACAGCCGGGTGTTGCCAGCACGTATGCGGTTTTCGATACGCCGACGATATGTTCGGGCTGCGATCATCGAGAGCATGCGTGTGCTGATCGTCGAGGACGAGCCCTACATGGCAGGAGCCATCCGCGATGGCCTCCGCCTAGAAGCGATCGCGGCCGATATCGCCGGTGACGGCGACACCGCTGTGGAGCTGCTGAGCGTCAACCCCTACGACATCGCCGTCCTCGACCGAGACATCCCGGGACCTACCGGTGACGAGATCGCCGAACGCATCGTCGCCTGCGGCAGCGGCATGCCGATCCTCATGCTCACCGCCGCCGACCGGCTCGACGACAAGGCGTCCGGCTTCGAGCTCGGCGCCGACGACTACCTCACCAAGCCGTTCGAACTCCGAGAACTCGTGCTCCGCCTCCGAGCGCTCGACCGCAGGCGCGCCCACAACCGGCCACCTGTGCGAGAGATCGCAGGCGTGCGGCTGGATCCGTTCCGCCGCGAGGTCTACCGCGACGGCCGCCACGTCGCGCTGACCCGCAAGCAGTTCGCCGTGCTCGAAGTCCTCGTCGCCGCCGACGGCGGTGTCGTCAGCGCCGAAGAGCTCCTGAAACGGGCGTGGGATCAGAACGCCGACCCGTTCACCAACGCCGTGCGCATCACGGTCTCAGCCCTGCGCAAACGTCTCGGCGAACCCTGGATCATCGCCACCGTGGCCGGCGCCGGCTACCGCATCGCCACCGCACCGAGCACCGGTGACCGCGGAGGAGACGGTGGATAGAGCCCCTGGCTTGAGCGTTCGCCTCAAGCTCACCCTCAGCTACGCCGGCTTCCTCATGCTCGCAGGCGTCTTGCTGCTCGCGGCCGTGTGGCTGTTCCTCCTGCGTTATGTCCCCGATCGCGCGTTCATCGTCCCAGGCTCCACTGGCACCTCCCTGCGTGGTGTCTTTCCCGTCCGGTCCAGCCTCCTGCACGTCTTCGCTCCGAGGGCGGCCGCGGTGTTGGCGTTCCTGCTCGTCTTCGGCCTGCTCGGAGGGTGGCTTCTCGCCGGCCGGATGCTCGCCCCCCTGGCCCGAATCACCGACGCCACACGCACGGCAGCGACCGGATCGCTCGCCCCCCGAATCCGGCTGCCGGGCCGCAAAGACGAGTTCCGCGAGCTCGCCGACGCCTTTGACGCCATGCTCGCGCGACTCGAAGCCCACGTCGCCGAACAGCAGAGATTCGCAGCCAACGCCTCCCACGAACTCCGCACCCCGCTGGCGATCACCCAGACGCTTCTCGACGTCGCCCGCAACGATCAGAACCGAGACAACGACGAGCTTGTCGAGCGCCTCCAGGTCGTCAACACCCGAGCGATCGACCTCACCGAAGCATTGCTCCTGCTCAGCCGGGCCGACCAGCGGTCTTTCACTCGAGAACAGGTCGACCTGTCCCTCATCGCGGAAGAAGCCACTGAAACGCTCCTCCCCTTCGCAGAAGAACGCGCCGTCACCATCGAGACCTCCGGCGACATGACCCCCACAATCGGCTCGCACGCGCTCCTGCTGCAGCTGAGTACGAACCTCGTGCACAACGCGATCGTCCACAATCTGCCCGAACAGGGCACCGTTTGGGTCACGACCAGCATTCACCCCAAGAGCGTGGTGCTCACTGTCGAGAACACCGGCGAGCAGCTCAGCCCCCAGCTGGTTGCCACGCTTGACGAGCCGTTTCAGCGCGGCACCGAACGCATACGCACCGACCACGCAGGTGACGGCCTCGGGCTGGCCATCGTCAAGAGCATCACCCAAGCACACGACGGAACCCTCACCCTCACCCCCCGGTCCGCCGGCGGGCTTTGCGTCACGGTGCGACTACCCGCCGCGCCACAATCCAGCCCGTTGAACGGGAGCTCGGGCGCGACGGTCCCGCCGGCGGCCGCGAAATGGGCCCGCGGTCGCGAGTTCTGAGTCAGGCTGCTTTCGCATGGCGCCGACGAACAGCATCGCCGCCACGTGGTCCAGCCAGCTCAGCTCGGCTGGCTCGGTGGTTTACGCGGCTGGTTGGCGCCGATGGCTGTACTCAGCGACGCCGTCGACGGGACCTTCTCGCAGCCCCGCCGACGGCGTCGGGTTTGCCGGTGTGGCTTTAGCTCTTGAGCGCTTCCTGCAACTCGCTCGCGATTTGGTCGGTCGAGGCGTCGACCGACCGCTTGACGACGCGCGCAGCGCCGGTGATCGCCTTGTCGACACCCTTCTCTATGGTCGGCTCGCCGACGACGATCAACCCGGCCTGGCTGGCACTGAGTTCCTTCGCGGCATCGTGGAGCTCCTTGCGCGGCAGGGTTCCGCCCCCGAACGCCTCGGGAATCACACGGATTCGCGGTCGGTCGAATCTCTTGGCGATGTGCGGCTTGCCGTTCTCCTGATCGATCACGGCCGCGTCGACCTTCCCGATCAGCTCGTCCTGATGTAGTTGCTGCACGGCGCTCAGGTCGGCCAGCGCGGTCGACAGGTCGTCGTATACCGCTGTGTAGAGCATCATGTTTTCAGACATCGTTTCCTCCTCTTGATTTGCCGTTTCCGGGGTGCGCTCAAGACCTCGCGCCGGCTAGGTTCCTGTGCCGGTGGAGCTTCGCCTTCGCGTCGACCGCGTCTTCGTGCTTCCTGCGGCGCGCCTCGCGTAGCTGACCGGCCGCCGTTTCCTTCGCCTCATGCTCGTATACGTTGGCCGGCAGGCCGGAGGGTCCGACCTTGATCGACTCGGAGATGTCGCTGAACACTGATTCGGTCTGATCGGTGGCGTCGTCGTCGATCAGCGTGCCGACCAGCACGCCAGTCACCCGCCACCGAGGATCCCGAGGGGTTTCTCTCCTCGCGGATCGGGCCTCAGCGGCCGAGGGCCGGCGATCGTCCGTAGGTCCCGCCGGGTCGGCTTTGCCCGTGCCGCCGGACCGGCTCAGGGCGCCGGATGAGCTCATGATCAGGATCCTAACCTCGCGCCAGCCGTAACCCAAACCCGCGACGTGTCGAGCCTATACGCGTGCGTGCTGAGGAAGAGATCGACGCGAAGCTCGCCGACCAAGGGCGAAGCTCGATCGGCACGAGAAGCTGGCCGCTCCCGCCCCGCTTCCACGACGCCGCCGGTACCGCGCCGGGCGACTGGTGGGCGATCGCGACCGTGGCATTGCCGTCGTCTCGCGGCGAGTCGATCCGGGCGCTGCCCTTCGTCGGTCGGCGCGATCCGGCCGTCACGACGACGCCTCCTCTTGCACCAAAGCGCAAGTTTGGAGGCCTGCTACGCCCGGTCCCGGGCAGGGACCGAGCGGCGCACGCCGGGCCGGGGCGCTACGTGGCCGTCAGACGGTGGCCGGAACGGGGACGACCTCAGCGAACTTCACCGTGTCGATGAACTGCCGGAAGCGCGCAAGCTTGCCGTCACGGATATCCCAGACGTGGACGACGGGCAGGTCCAGGGCCTTCCCAGTCGCTTTGCCGGTCCCCGTATAGCGAACGACCGCGGCGACGGTTTCACCGGATTCCATGAATTCCTCGGGTACGATCGCGAAGCCTTCGATGTCCTCAGTGATCGGGCCAAAGACCTTCTGCGCGACGGCTTCGCCGCCGTGGTGCAAACCGCCGTATGGCAGGCCCTCAGCCTCGTACCATTCGATGTCGTCAGCGAATGCGCCGAGCACGGCGGGCACATCGCCTCGCGCGAACGCCCCGTAGACGCCCTTGACGAACTCGATGCTCTGCTCACTCATGGCTCCCCCTTTGGTCGGCTGCTTGTGGTCTGAAGCTATCAGGCAGCGAGAGACCGAGTTCAGGCACGATGCCTACTCACGCGGGGCCCGACCGAGTGCAGGGTTCCGCTTCCATGTTGAGGCAGACATGCCGAGAACGACTGGCCCGCGCCTGCCTTGGACGAGTCGAGAACGTCTGCTTGGCGATTGGCTCGCTCCCGCTTCGCTTACGGAGAGCGGACGCACCCTCCGGCTCTGATGGCTCTGGGAGGACTCGTGCGGCGCGCGAGTGGATACTCTGTTTGCATGAGCGAGTCGGTGACGCTAACGGCGGTGTTCACGCCGGACGAGAACGGTTGGACGATGGCCCAGCTCGCCGAGTGGCCGGCTGTTGTGACGTGCGCCCCCACGGCTGAGGAGGCGCGCTCGATGCTTCTTGACGCGGCCCGCGAGATGATCGCGTCGTACCGCGATGAAGGCCGAGAGCCGCCGATCGGTGGCGGGCACGTCGAAGCGGTGACGATCAGCCTGGCCGCTTGAAGCGTCGCGACCTGGAAGGCCATCTTCGAGACCATGGCTGCCGGGCCATCCGCGAAGGCGCGAACCACGCGATCTGGGCCAACTCCGCGCGAGATCTGCGAACGCCCGTTCCGCGCCACCGAGAGATCCCGCTCGGGACGGTGCGGGCGATCTGCCGGCAGCTTGCCATACCTTCGCCGACCGGCGCACGCTGAGGAGACCCGCTGACGGCCGGTGGATCTGCGCGTTGAGTCAGCACCGAGTTCAGCCCCGGGTCTCGCTGTCCGCTGACGATGTCCCGGGCAGTGGCGAGGTCGCTGCCGGCGTGGGCCACGTCGCGAAGGCGTTCGAAGCCGGCTCGCGCCTGGTCGCTATCGACCCCGGCCACGCTCAGTGCATGCACCTCGGCATCGAAGAAGCTCACGGCCGGGCAGGCACTCACAATCAGCCATCGCGGCCGCCCTCGGGCGGCGCATCGCAGCGCCACCCAGCCGCCTTCGCTATGACCGAACAGGCCGACCGCATCCTCGTCGACCATCGGCTGGCTCCGCAACGCTGCCATCGCCGCGGCAGCGTCAGCTGCAAGGGCGTCCACGGTCGCGCTTGCCCAGGATCCGGACGAGCGACCGACACCGCGCTTGTCATAACCCAGCACCGCGATCCCAGCAGCGACCAAGTGATCACGCAGCACGTCGAAATAGCCGCCGTTGCTGCGCTCCGTCGGCCCCGAGCCGCCGATGAGGACGACTCCCGCCTGGCTCTTCAGATCTTCCAGATACCACACGGTGCCGGCCAGCATCACGTCACCGGTGGAGGCATAGCGCACCTCCCTCACACGCACGCCCGTCGTTCTACCACGGAGCAGCGCATCGGCGGCGCAACCGCACTCGCGGTCGAGGCGCATCTCGTGGAGCGATTCAACCGCCGGGTGACCACGACCGCGCGGTCGCTACCAGGCCCGGCAGCGTTGCGTGCTGCCAGAGATCTAGGCGGCCAGGTCGATTTCCGATGCCTGGAAGGCGAGATCCGCGCAACGATCGCGCTCGCGTCCGGCCCGGGAAACGCTTGCCGGCTTTGTGCCTCGTGCGGGCCCGAACCGCACCGCTCGCCCCGCACTTTGCCTGCCTGAACTGCCTGAAACACGCAGGCGTGGCGCACCTCGGGAGAACAGGGCACACAGTAGGATGGAACGATGGGAAGGCAGGCAGGCGTCGTGCTGTACGTGCTCGCGCTGGTTGCCGTTGTGGTCGGCGTGGATGTCGCGTTCTTCAGGCATCGGTTCTGGGAGCGCCTGATAGCAAACGTCGGGATTGTCCTGGTGTTCGTCGGGTTCTATTTGAGGTTCCTGAAGCCAGCATGAGCGCGGCAACCGAACGCCGGCGCGAAGCTGAGCATCAACGAGATCCGAGAGCTGGCACCTCGCCCGCCACGCTCGAGTTCCCTGGTTAGTCGTGGTGCCCGGCGGGCCCGCGCGGGCTGATGAAAATGGTTGATGATTCGGTGGTCGTCCGCGACGCCGAGTTTTCCTTGGTGCCGGTGAGCCCGAGGTTAGTCTGGCGTGTGGGTCTCCCCGGGCCTCCGGACTGTTGCTATGAGCACGCCTGTCAGATTCGCCAGTTCTCAGAGGCCCCTGGGCGACGACGGTTCTGTTCGATCTCGAGGAGGTTTGATGGAGACGAGGCGCTAGCCCATGCCCGAAACGGTCTCTCCGATGCTTGCGAGTTACGCGGAAGCGCCGGGGGCCGCCATCGGTACCCGATGGCGGCCCCCGTAAACGCCGTTAGCCGAGGCCGGGTAGGACCCGCGTGCCCTCCTGCTGGACGGCCTGCAGCTGGTTCGGATTGAGCCCGAGCAGTTGCAGGATGGTCGGTGCGACCTGGGTTGTCTCCACCGACTGTCCGGACTGGGCGGGCTGGACGCTGCCCGGCGCATATACGACGAGTGGGACGTCCCGGTCGCCCGGGTTGTCCCCGCCGTGCTCGGCGATCTTCGAGCCGGTCGTGTAGATCGTGCCGACCTGCGCGATCCCGAACACGTCCGGGTGGTGCGGGTCGGAGCGCGGGACGCCGAAGAACCGCGCCGCCCACTCGCCGGGGAAGATCTCCCGCAGGCCGGAGTGCTGGACGGTGATCGTCTGGCCGGCGTAGTTCACCGCCGGGGCGGTGTGCGTCCACAGGTAGAACCACACGAAGTCAGCCGCTTCCTGCGAGCGGTCCGACAGCCACCACAACAGGCCATCATCGTCGGCCTCTTGGACGACCAGCGGCGGGCTGCTCGGGTGCCGCGCGGCCCAGGCGGCATTGACGCCGGCGATGATCGGACCGTCATCGATCCGCTGGAGCTGATTGTCGTTCAGCGGCGACTGGCCGTGCTTGGCGGTCAGGATGATCGCCGTCGAATCGGTCTCACCGGCGGCCTGGATCGAATCCGCCATCTGCTGCAGGGACGCGTTCACGTAGTCGAGCGCGCTCTGCAGGAGCGGGCCCGGCACCTGGACGCCGTTTTGGGTCACGTAGCCGCCGGTCAGCGATGGTCCGTCGGTGTAGTTGCCCTGGGTGTCGGGGCCGATCAGCACGGCCGGGGAGTGCTTCAGCTTCTCGGCGGTGGAGACGGTCTGGAAGTTCATCCCGTAGATCGCCGGGGTGCCGACCTTTGGCCCGGTGCCGGAGTGCTCGTAGCCGTTGATCCAGTTGATCACCGCCTGGACCTTGTAGGAGTCGTACTGCTTGGTCGCGGCGTTGTCGGTCGTCCACGCGCCGTCGACCGGGTACGGCACGCCATTCGGCTCGACCGCCTGCGAGTCGATCTCCGGCCCAAAGAAGTCGTCGATGCTCAGGCCGTTCGAGCCTGGGCCGTTGAACGACGTGTAGATCGCGTGCTTTTCAGCAAACGCCGTCCGCATGCCGGCGTTGTGGATCACCTGGAAGATCGTGTTGGTCCCGAGGAAGTCCCACGGCTGGATCGGCTTGCAGGTCTTCGGGTCGACCGGGTACGTCGCCGGGTTCAGACCCGACTGCGGGTGCGGACTCAAGTTCATGATGTTGCCCGGGTCCTTGTCAATGCCGCCCGGGTAGATCGAGCCGCCCTCATCGAACGACGGGAAGGTGTTGCCGCTCCCGTTGTTCAGCAGGTCCTGCACGGCGGGAAGATTGTCGTCCGGCGAGTCGTAGATCACGTTGCCGCCCGGCACCGGGCCAGAGCAGTTGGTCGTCCCCGCCGGGAACACGCCGTGGCTGTACTCGTCGTCGTAGTAGATGCCGGTGAGCTTCGGGTCAGCGCCGGTCATCAGCGCCGTGCCACCCGGATCCGAGTCCGACGGGTCGGCCGTCTGCGCATTGTCGTATTCGGCGCCGCCGCTGGCCAGCCGTGCGAGCTCCGAGTCGGGATGGTTGGCGACGTACCACTCCAGATCGGACTGGTGCAGGCCGTCGACCGAGATCAGCAGCACGTGCGTGACCTGATCGGGGTGGACCGCCACGGCGCTGGAGGTGGACAGCGCCATCGGCACCCCGATCGCCAACGCGGCAAGTGAGGCGGCCGCGACCTTCGTTCGCGCGTTCATATTCGCTCCTTCGCTGGTTGGGCGCGCCAGACCGTATAGCCCGCATCGAGGCGGGTTGTTACCGGGCCGTAGCCCGTCAGCGTCGCTGTCGGGAACCTCTCGCGACGGCCTTCTCCGAAGCGCCCACGACGTTCAGGAACCGGACTGCTGGGGCGCCGGACACCGGCACACCAGCCCCCTCGCGTCGTACGCCGCCCCGCTGGAGCGACGTCGACCTCGCCGGCGCTCGTCTGCGCGCGGGGAGCCCAAGACCGACGCGGGACGGCCCGAGGTGACGCCGCTGCCGGCGTTGCGCGACGAGCTCGCGGCACTGGAAGGCCACGACCTGCCCCGAGGGCAACGCCCTCGTTTTCGCGACGACCACAGGTCGCCTCCAGAGCCCGAGCAAACATCCGCAACCGAGTGCTCGACGGCGCCGTGCGCCGCGCCAACGAGCATCTGCGCGAGAGCGATCTCGCGTCGCTCCCCCGACGGCCTCACCCCCGCACTCGCTCCGCCGGACGATCGCCTCGTTGCTGTTCGCCGTCGGCTCCACCGCGCCCGAGGTGATGGAGCAGCTCGGCCACACCGACGCGCGCCTGACGCTCGGCATCTACGCCCGCACGATGCGCCATGCCGAGGGAGACCGCGAGCGCCTACCCAGCCTCGTCGAGGCGCCCGATTGGGCACGAACCGGCACTGGACCCATCACGAGCGCCGCACAAGCTCGCCCGCGGAAGCGCCGCAAGGCAAAGAAAAACCCGCCACAAGCAGCGGGTTCCTCAAATGGGCGCGGCGGGTTTCGAACCTGCGACCTCTCGCGTGTGAAGAAGCTCAGGCTGGTGGCGGATATCGCTGAAAACCGCGTGGTTGCTGGGGATATCGAGATTTGGGACGAGCGGCGATAGCTGCGGATTCTCGTGGATTACCGGGGGTTTGGGCACTGGTGCCCAAACGATTTGAGTGCTCGGCCGCTGCGGTCAGGCGTCCTCGGCGAGCGCATCGAGCAGCTCGCCGGTCGTGACGACGGCGAGCCCGGAGGCTTGCATGTCCTTGTCCTGCGACCAGATCGGACAGCCGTGGGCCAGGGCTACGGCTACGGTCGGCCAGTCCTCCGGATCGCGGTCAGCCATCCGCTGCTCGGCGTCCGCGCGCTGATGTTCGTAGCGGCTCGCCGGCTGCCACTCGACGGGCATCGCTTGCAGCGCGGCCAGGAGCAGGACGAGATCCAGCTTCCGGCGCGTTGCGAGGCGCGGGAGGTGCTCGGCCACCTCCTCGGCGACCTCTCGCGCGGCCAGACAGCGCGGGCCACGGGGAGACGTGAAGACGAGACGCGCCCGTCCGCCGATGAGCGCGGAGAGGATGACGTTCGCGTCAGCGGCGACGACGGGCGGCAGCGAAATCGTCGAGAACCTCTTGCTCGGTCGCTCCGCTCGCCTCAAGCTGTGCGCCGATCTGCGAGGAGAGACGGTCGAACACCTCGCGGCGCACCTCGATCGGCAGGTCGGGGCTGTCCCAGGGAAGGAAGAAGCCCGCGGGCTGGCCATCACGGGTGACGAGGATCACGTCGTCGGAACGGAACATCTCGCTCGCACGGTCGCGGAAGTCTCGGACGGTTACGATCTTCATGTGGTCACCTGGGTGGTCACAGCGATAGGCTACCGCGTTCGCCGCGGCGTGACCAGTGCGAGCGAGCTGGCGCAGATCTCGGGCCTCGCCGTCGTTGCAAGGGCCGTCTTCGACGGCAGTGGGGCTTTCCCGCGTTGCGTCGAGTCTTGACTTGCATCACTCGCGGTCGGCGCGGTGTTTCGCCGAAGCTTGGTGTGTGGCCAGTGACGATCAGGCGGAAGGCGCAGCGGCGGCCGAGCGGGAGCGGGCGGAGTGGCTCGTGGTGGCGGCGCTCGGGGAGCCGTCGAAGCAATGCCTCGCCGAGATGGTCGAAGTCGGCCCGGTCGCGCTTGATGTGATCACGGCGCATCTCCTCGGAGAGCTCAGCGCGGGTTTCGGCGGGCGGGCGCTTCTGGACGGTCGCTCCGCTGTCCTTGTGGCGCTGGCTTCGGCATTCCCCGGCGAGTTCGTGCGGCGCTTTCATCACCCTGAGTGGACCGAGTACAGGGACGTGCTTACGGCGCTTGGCGCCACGAAGGATCCTGCTGTGGTGCCGTCGTTGCTCGACGCGCTGATCCACGGCCCGACGGAATTCGACCGGGTGCACGCCGTGGCCGGGGTCGCGGAGATGGGCGGTCCCGAGGCGATCGAGATTCTCTGGGATGCGGTCGCACATCCCGAGTACCTGGTGAGTTGCAACGCAGTGCGGTATCTCGGCTGGATCGGCACGGCCAAGGACCGTGACCGGTTGGAGGCGCTTGCGCAGGAGGTGCACTCGACGATCCTGCGCCTCACTCCCGCGCAGCAGGAGGCCGTTCGAGCCATGGCCGCGAGGGCAGCCGAGGCGATCGCGGTGCGCGAGTCGACCGACGACATCGTTTGCTCGTGGGACGGCCTGCCGGCGGCGAAGCCCCCGTCATAAATCGATCACGCGCCGGATGACTGTGTCGTGGAAGCGCACCGGGTGGGAGTCGGTCGCGACCTCCGGGCCAGCAGCGGGTTCCTCGAATGGGCGCGGACTGTGTCGACCCCGCGACCTGTCGCGTGTGAAGAAGCTCAGGCTGGTGGCGGATATCGATGAAACCCGCGTGGTTGCTGGGGATATCGAGATTTGGGACGAGCGGGGATAGCCGTGGATTCGGTCGGATTACCGGGGGTTTGGGCACTGGTGCCCAAACGATTGGGGTGCTGAGCGACCGGCTGCCGCGTCAGGCGGCACGCGCCCCGGCACGAAGCGCGGCGGCGGCGGCGGCGCTTAGGTCGGTGCCCGCGGCCGCCGCTTGCTGCTCGAGCTCGCTCAGCGTCACTGGATCGACCGAGACATAGAGCCGTACCTCGGCACCGCCCTCGGGCACGTCTGCCTCGACCCTCTCGGCCTCGTCCAAGAGAGAGTCGAGCTGCTCGGATGTGATCTCGTCGTCATCTCGCACGCCTACATCATCCTCCTTCAGCGATCCCTTCGGTAGCGACGGACCTGGGCCGGGCTGGCATCCCAGGCAGTGCGGACGTGCCAGGAGCCGGCGTCCGCGGGTTCGGGATTGAGCACGACCGTGAGGACGCGGCCGCCGCGGGTCGGCCCGATCATCAGCACCGATCCGTCGACGCGTGGGCGCGGGTTACGGATCACCAGCCGGTTCCCCTCGGTGAGCTGTCGTACCTCCTCGGGAGTGATGCCGTGGATGGCAAGCTTCGCGATCGTCGTCTCGGAGAACAGCAGCACCGCGATCAGCACGTCGGGACCGTACCGTGGGCTTGGGCCGGAATCGCCGAGCGACTGTTGGAGTCAGTCCTCCGGATCGCCGTCCGACATCGCTGTTCGGCGTCCGTGGGCTGCGGAGGTGGGCGGCTCGTTGGCTGCCGCTCCACGGTCATCGCGTGCACCGTGATGGTTGGGACGCACGCGCGGCGTCGGCGGGCCACGAGAGAATGCGGCCGATGGACGAGATGTCGTTCGTGGGCACCTACGAGGATGCGGCTGGCTGCGAGTCGATCGGGTGGCTGCTGCGGTCGCAGCCGACACGAGCGAAAGCGTTCGAAATCCGAACCTCCATCCGCGGCGTTCGATTCGCCGGGTCGGACTTCGACGCGCTCAAGGCCGACGAGTCGACAGCGGCGGATGCCGCCGCCCTTCCGCTTAGCGGCGGCGGCGAGCTCCGCGAGTGCGTTCTCTGTGGTGACCTGCCCTGCCGCATCGCCGAAGGGGAGCGGACCGACGTGGGGACGGTTCGGTTCTCGCTGGATCTGCACGAGGAGGCGATCCGCCAATCGCGGCACCTCATGCTCTCGGTCCAAGTAGACGGGCAGGCCCACTCGGTGAATGACGAGTGGTTCGAGGACGGAATCGCCCGGCTCCAGCATTCGCTTCCGGCCGAGGTGCGACTCGTGTGTTGTTTCACGTGCCTGTACTCCGACTACTCGCCCTCCGGGCATGGGCTGTCGGGCATGGCCTGCCACCGCGATGCCAAGGAGCAATACCTGGCGGTGCGGTCAAAGCGGGACTACTGGGACGTGCCGGTCACCGAGGAGGTGCTCGAGACGTACGTCTGCCCTGAGTACGTGGCGCGGATCGCCGGGACGGGCTACCGCGGATGAGCGCCGGTGTTGGGCGGCGGCTCGCTGGGCATGGCGCGGGCCGCTCTAGTCCTGTCGCGTTGTCGAACCCCGCGCGGCGTTGGTCGAGAACGACACGGTTGGCGCGCGCCCAGCAGCCAGAGTTGCTTCTACCTGCCTCCGTGTGCGCTCCAGGTCGGCGCGTACACCGGCGACCCCGTCACGACTCACGAGGTCCAGTGCGCAGTCGACGATCTCGACGGCCTCACCATGCCGCTTCTGCCCCGCGAGTAGAGCGCACAGATCGCGCACCACCAGGGGATCGCTTGGATCGGCCCGGTGGGCGGCACGGAGCAGCGTCTCCGCGAGGTCATAGTCGCCGTCGAGGAGGGCGATAACCCCCCGCACCGCATCGAGCTGCTGCAGCACGACAGGGTCGGTGGGCTCTCCTTTGGCGGCCTGCAGCACGCACAGGCGTGCCGCGTCGCGCATACCCATGTTCACGAAGCCTCGAGCGACGAGCGCGAGTCGTGCCGGGTCCTGGGTGGCTCTGTCCAGCTTCAGCAGCCTCAGTGATCCTGCCAGCGCGTCGCTTGTCGCCCCCGGGGTTCGCGTTCGCGTTTTCCGACTCGGGCCGAGTGCTCGCGTGGGAACGGTCGAGGCCGTCGCGGTAGGCGATGGGCCTCGGGCGGGCGAGGTCGGGGACGATGTCTGCGGCGGGATCGGGACCCCCGGGTCGCCACGTCGGTCGATCTTCTCGCGCAGGTCGCGCAGACGCCGGCGATCGCTGTCCTGTCCCGCGCGCCCCGTAATGGGTGTGGTGAGGGTGCGATCGATGACGTTCAGCGCTTCGTTAGATCGCGACCGATCGGAGAGAAATGCCGCCAGTGCTTGCGCCGCACCCTCGTCCGTCGGGTCCATCTCGTGAGCTTCGCGGAGCAGTCGCTCGGCTGTTTCGTGTTCTCCTCGGTAGGCGGCGAGGACCCCGCGGACTCGCGCGAGTTCGCATGCGAACAGGAAGAAGTCGGCTGGGGCCGCGGCCGCCGCGCGCTCCGCGCACGACTCCGCCGGCTGCCGCTCGCCGAGCGAGAGCAGCAGCGCGGCCAGCCGTGTCAGCAATGCGGGGTCGCCGTTGATCGCCTTGAGGTCGGCGGCGGCCAGCGCCTCCTTGCGTGCCTCCGCCGGCCTGGTCGGCGCCAGGCACGACGCGTAGCTCATACGCAGTTCGGGCTCAGCGGGGAACTCCGCGACTGCTTGCTCGAGGAACCGCGTGAACGCCTCGGTCGATGCTCCGCTGCGCGAGAGCCTCCGAGACTCCGCGATCGTCGCCGCGGCCCTCCGTTTGCGCGTGAGCCTCATCGATACTCGGTATCGCCAGACCAATGCCCGCGCTTGAGCCAGCCCGGCCTATGACTGCGTTCGCTCAGCGGCTGTGATTCGGCGGCGTGCTGTCGGCGCGACGTCACGCGTCGCGACACGGCGGCGTCAGCGGCTCGCCCGGCCCCGCACCCCGACTTTGGCTTTGCAGAGCGAAATCTGGCCGACCTAGCGGCGGATGGTCGGCGGGACCCTGGGTGGTGGTGGTTGAGGATGGATGGTCGGGGTGTGGGGCCGGGAGTGGTGGTGGATTGGATGGTGGTGATGTTGAGATTGATGAGAGTGATGGACAGAGAGGAAGGAAGACAGAGGAAGAAACTGCGGTGGTGGGCGTGGGTGCTCGTGGTGGCGGCGGCGGTGCTGGTGGTCGTGGCGAAGATCGGTCGGCTTGAAGGCGGGAGACTTCGTGCGTGGCGCGAAGTCCCCGTGGGGAAGCCGAGGCTGCTGCGTTGAGCTGGGCGCGAAGCGCGTACGTGCGCCGCTTGGCGTGTCGTCTTGGCTGATCGCCGACGTCTCGTGTGCTGCTGCGCCATGGCGATCGCCCTCTGCTGATCGCGCGTCGCTCCGGCCGTCGTCGTAGCCGCCGCGCGCTTTTCGTCGCCTGCCTCATTTCCTTCCGTACCGACCCGCAGGCCCGGTCTTGGCCGGGTGGCGTTCTACGGCGTGTCCGGTGGTGTCGCTGCCTCCCGGGTGCGGCGCGGGGTTTCGGCCTGTGGCTGCGGCCGCGTTCTACAGCGCAGCTGGACTCTCGGTGACGACGCTGCGCGCGACGGCCTCCCCGAACCCCGTGGTGTTCCACCGGCGGCTTTGAGGGGTGCGCATGTGGCAGGGGGAGCCCAAGCGCCGCTGGGTCGGGCCGATGACAGCACTTTGGCGCGGCCCTCCCGCCGAGCGCTGCTGAATCCAGCCCACCGCCTCAGCGAGCACGCAACGTCCGCCGACTTGGGCGCCTCCGCTTGGGCGCAAGCAGAAGCGCTCGCCCGAGCCGGGCCTGTTCCGCTGGTCGTCCTTAGCAGGCACGCGATAGTTGGTTAGCTGACTGCCGCTTCGGTGGACGAGCAGGCGCGCCGGAGGTGCTCGCGTCAGGGACGCGTGTACTCGGACCTATTGGTGGAGAATGCCGCCGTGGCGCGCACGGTCTATGTCGTATGTACGCGAGACGCCTACTGGCCGCCCGAGACGTGGGCGGTCTTCGGCTCACAGGAGGGCGCGCGGCAGCATGTCGAGCGGGCGTTGTGGGCATTCCGCGTGGAACCGCTGCCTGTCTACGCAAGCTACGACGAATGCCCGCCTGAGAACCGCGGTGCGAGCGCCGGGCCGGATGCGATTGGCAAACAAGCGATGCTCAGACTCCGCAACGGCGGCGTCCTAACCGGTAGCGACTCGACTAGGGACGTCGCGACGCCGCCAGACTGGGGCGCATCCGGTGGCGTCGTCTACGCGGTTCGCGGTCCCGACGACGACGGCACCGGCTGCGTCGAGACGCAGCTCTTCTATGAGAGCGAGGAAGAGGCGCGGAGGCATGTCGACGGCGGTTATTACATGTCCGCGGTGCTGCCGTACGTCGTGTACGGGACGTACGCGCAGTGTCCGGCGGCGCGTCGCTACGACAGCCCACGTGGTCCGGTTCCCTCGTCGCAGTGCATGAAGCCAAAGAGGCGCTCAAGTTAGCTGTCCGGCCGTCGGACGCCGGCTCACGAAGAACGGACTCCGGCGGGGTCGCTTGCAGCCGCAACACCTAAGCGGCGTGCGTCAGCTCCTTGTTCGCAACCTATCGTCGAGCATGGCCCACCTCAGAGCGCGGTGCTGCTGGTCCGCTTCGGCGGAAGATCAGCCAGGCGGCAATCGAGCACGTACTTGGCGCGACCGTCATTGTCGTTCCACGCGTCAGTCGCCTCGATCTCCACGAGCTTGCGCTTCGTCTCATCGCGCACCCGCACATTCCCCGTCGCGTCCGGGACGTTCGGCGCTGTCTCGCGACGAATGCGCGTGAGATCCCAGGTGTAGATCAATTCCGGCATCGCTGGCAGCTTTGCCAGCGACTCGAAGTAGCCAAAGTGATCAACGCTCAGCAGGACCCGGCCGGCCACGCCATCGCCGACCGCGACGCCAGCCGGCGACCTTGCTCCGTAGGCCATGATCCCGCAGTCGATCACCCAGACGGACTCGAGAATCGCTGCAACTGTCCCGTCGACGACGTACCAGCCGTCGCCATCGCCAACTGCGTCGCGCGCTCCGTTCCCGGAGCTGACCAAGGGCTCGGGCGCGTAGAACTCGACCGCCAACTCCAGACGATCACCCCGCGTGAAGTCCGGATAGTTGCCGTCCTGGATCACCCACGCAGCGATGGACAAAGACCAATCGCTCACCACGCCAGTCTCCCTCATGGCCACGTCTGACCGTACCCGTGCAGCTTCGCGTCGCCGCCCCTCGGCATAGCCCGTCCCGTGCGGACGTCCGCATCGGACGACCGCCGGTGGCGCCGGCGACAAGCGCGCGGGCTGCCGCTCACGAAGAAGCAGGACACCGTCGGTCTTGAGCCTGCGTGCCCCGCCGACTGCGCGGACGCCGCGCCCCTCTTGAGATACTCGGGGCCGTGGCGGATGGCGCGGATGACGATGTTGCACGAGCCCGGTCGGCGTTCGATCGCCTGTCCGAGGAGCAGCGAACTCTCGTCGGCTTGTGCTTGCACGCCGTCGTCGATGGCCCGTTCATCTCAAGCGACGCCGAGTTTCAGACCGTGATGGGCGTGACGCGCAAGGAAGTCGCCGCAGTCGCAGCGTCGTGGCCAGACCCCGCGGGCGCTCCGCTCACGTTCGTCGCCGTCAACGGCACGCTGAACAATCTCCTGGGTTACCCGCACGAGCGATGGCCTGCGCTATACGAACGCATCGGCGTCGACAGCCGACCAGTCGTGGCCGCCCTTGCACAATGGCGGGGACACGAGCTGCCGGGGAGTCCCGGTCGGCGCTACTTCGAGTCGATGGAGTAGCCGGGCGCACGCGGACTTGACGCAGCCGTCGCACCGCCACTGATGGCCGGGTGCCCACGATCAGGGCGGCAGGCCCTCGCGCCCGCCGACAGGCGGCCCCGGCGTGGAGTACCGCGGGACGGGCTTCGCGGCTCCGCACACCGTGGACGACGGCCTGCCCCGCGCCCGCGCCGCGTCATCGCATCGACCCCGAAGCTGAAGCGCAAGGATTCCGGGGCATAGCCGATATTGCTTGCATGGGTGATCGAGAGAAGCTCGACCTTCGCGTCCACCAGGCGACGAAGTTGGCCGTCCTCATCAAGGCGTATCGCGCGGGTGTGTTCCGAGCGCGGAACGATGAGGAGCGCGCGCTGCTTGGCCGCGTTGATGCACTGCTCAATCGGTCAGACGAGCCGTCGCGTCCTCCGCGCCCTGGCCATCTGGAGCCGCTGAGCGATCGGGACTACATCAACGCGTTCGGTGCGTTGCAGGAGCGCGTGGATCTTCTGGAGGATGCCTGGCAAAGAGGACTAGGCGTAGCCACAACACCCGAGCAGCGGAAGGCGCTTGAGGAAGTGACGCGCGTGCTCGCGCCGCACTCGGACGCGTAGTTACCGCTGCCGCCTTGATCGAAGAGCGGGCGTGTGGAACATCGTTGCCGACACGCCTGCTCTGGACGACGACGAGCTGCCCGAGGACGTGGGCGGCGCAGTTCTGCTCCGGCGTAAAGCAGACGCGTGAGTGCGATCCCCTACCGGACAGACAGGCGCGGTGGAGCACGCAGTGCCATTTGAGGCTTGAGACCCGTCCACGCGGCTGCAACCGTCTCACGCCGTCTGGGTATAAGCCGATAGGGCCCTGTACATGAGCGATATCCCCTCGAGCGTGGAAACAGCGCCGGGTCCGCCGTGGCGGACCCTTCTCACGGCTCTCGCGTTGCTCGCCGCGTTGGTCGGCAGTCTCGCTGCGACATGGACCGGGTTTTGGGCGGTCCTGAGCTTCGAACCAACGTCTGACTCGAACTACAAGGCCTGGGTGAACACCCCGCTGCTGACGCTCGGGTTCCTATCCCTTGCTCTCTCGCTGCTGACCCTCCTTCAGCTGGCCTTCTTGCACAAACGACGTCCGGCGCTGAGCACGCGCGCTGCGATAGCGGCGCTCGCCGCGGTGCCGGTGCTGTTGGGTGTGGCGCTCCGCGAGCGCCAGGTCCGCTCGCATCCGATCCCAGAGGAGCGGTCGATCGTTGCGGCCTTTCCGATGCCCGCGTCCTACGGTCGCGGCACGATCGCTACCCAGCTGCCGGCGCCCGCCTCGGGCTTCCCCTACCTGGGCCTCGTCGATCCACCGACTTCGACCCGCACCTGGATCACCCACACAACTGGCGCAGCCGCGTGTCGCGATCTCATCGCGGCATTTAGCTCGTGGCCCGGCGCCTATCTGAACACGCCGACGTCCCAGATCTACACCGACAGCACCAGCCTCTGCGAGTTCAGTGGGGACTCTCCCGAGGGGTGGGAGATCAGCGGCGAGGTGGACACTCGCGGACACGACGCTCTCGCCGCGCCGGATACCCCCTCCGGGGCGGCGCGCAACGTCCCCGCGGGGATGGCCGCCATCACACTCATGGTGCAGGTGCCTGGCCAGTAGGCGCGGGCGCCCGGCGGCTCGGCTCGCAGAAGCCGCGTGCTGCTTCCGGCGCTGGGCAGGCCCGTCGCCACGCTCGCCCGTGTGTTCTGCAACGGACGACTTCCGCTGTCGGTGCGGCGGGTGTGCTGGGCGCTCGCATTGTCTGGGCGGAGCTGGCGTGCCGTTGAAATCGACGGTATATCCGTGTATATACTAGTGGTATGAAGGTTGTGAAGGTCAGGCGGGTGGGGAACAGCAACGTGGTTTCGATCCCGCGCGAGCTTGAAACGCGTGGCTACGCGCCCGGGGCGTCGGTGCTGATCGAGGAGCTCGCGGGCGGCGAGCTTCGGATCTTGCCCGCTGAGAGCGTGAGCGAGCGGATCCGCACAGTCGGTCGCCGTGTCGTGGCTGATCACCCAGAAGCCCTGCGAATTCTCGCCGAGCACGATCCCGAATCACCCGGTCAATAGATCGCGGTGGGCGAGGGCGCGGCCGCGGGCGAGTGGGTCTACCTCGACGTCGACGACGCGCTTGCGTTGTACGCGGCGATCGTCGGCGGTACCGATCAGCAGGCGGCCGATCAGCTGCGCGACCGCGGTGGGCTGCTGGGCGCGCTGGGCCGGCCGCTGTCACATGCGCAGTACGAGGATGCTGATCTCGCGCTTCAGGCGGCCGTGTTGGCGCACGGGATCGCCGAGAGTCAGACGTTCGTGGACGGCAACAAACGCTTGGGGCTGGTCGCCATGCTGACCTTCCTGGAGATCAACGGCTTCGTCGTCGATGCTGCCGATCCGGAACTGGCCGGCTGGATTCTGAGCCTGAGCACCGGTACGACGCCCGCACAACTGGCGAGGATTTTGCGCGACCGTCTGCGGCCCGGGCCCTGAGCCGGCTCGCGTCGGGCGAGGCGGGAGCGTGTTGAAGGCTCCCGCCTCCACAGCGCCGCCGCCGTGTCAGAGTTCCAACCCGGCGCTGGCAGGCATCAGGGGCGCCCGGCGCGAATGGACGGCCGCGATGATCTCCTCGGTATCGATCCCCTGCAGATAGATGCTCGTGGTACCGAGGTTGGCGTGGCCGAGCTGGCGCTGAATGATGTTCAGCGCCAGCCCCTCGCGAGCAAGCTCAAGTGCGTGCGCGTGCCGGAGCTGATGCGGCGCGAAGCGCCGCCGCACGCCAGCCAGCGCGGCGATCCGCCGGAAGTCGCGGCGCACCGCCGTTGTGGTCCACGGTCGTCCGCGGGTCGGGCCCTCGATGACGCAGAACAGAGGGCCGGCGGGCAACTTCACGCGCTCGGCCAGCCAGGGCTGCAGTTGCTGCCACGCCCAATCGTCCAGTCCTACCTCGCGCCGGCGCCCGCCCTTGCCGTGACGCACGACCACGGACCCGCGACGCGCGTCGAGGTCGTGCTCGGACAGATCGATGGCTTCCTGCACGCGCAGCCCCGCGCGCCACAGCACCACGATCATCGCGCGCAACCGCACGCCACCGGACCCATCACCGGCGTGACGCATCACCGAGATGATCTCCGTCACGCTCGGCGGATCGGCCGGGTAACGCCTCCCCTTGTTGCGCGGTGGTCGTCCCGCGTGATAGCCCGGCATCGTCGCCGCGGAGCGTCGGCGGCCCGCCGAATCGAGAACCGGTACGTCAAACATCGCGCCTCCTTGATCACGTGGCGCGCCCGCACGCCGCCGGCGCGCTCTGATGAGATCGTCACATCCCGAGACGGACGCCCGCTTCCCCAGACGAGTGCGGAAGCACCACGGGCACGCGACCGAACAGGAATCGTCCGACGCAGGGACGCAACCGCCGCCGGTGGTCGTGGTCGCTCGCGCTGACGCTCGGCTGGGCCAGGTCGGGCGCACCGCTGTTCCGCATCGCCGCAGAGCAGAACTCGCGCGACCGTGCCGGCCACGCGGCGCTCGTCGTCCCGAGCAGAACAGACGCCCGTGCCGGCGCGGTGTTCCGCTCGCGCGGGGAAGCGGCACCCACGAGGTGTGGCCGCGGGGAGTGCCAGAGCCTCGCGTGCGTGCGTTGAGGTGGGCGACATCTGATCGGCGCGTCAGACGTGCGTCCGTGGCGCTCGCGCAGGCCGAGGCTACCTACGAGCAGGGGCGAGAGGCCGTCGTAGACGCGCTACTTCGTGTGGACCGTCGTATGGAACCTCAGGGCTGGAACGGCCCCAAACTCCCCGGGTTTAGCCCACAGGAGAAGTTGGGAGACGAGGCGACCGAGACGCCTCCAGTGCAGCGTTCAGCTCACCAACTACATCGCGCGTCTCGCCTTCCTGCCAGACCATCTTGTAGCCCTGCGCGACGCCCACGAGCGCGACTGGCGGGCCGGAGCGCAGCTTGACGTACACGCGGCTGTGCACGCTCGTGAAGCTCTCGATCTCGTGCCATTGCCACTCATGTGCCCCAGCGAACATCTTCAGGCTGCGGATGCCGTTCTCGGTGACGATCACGCCAGACGATCTGAGCGCCCGGACCGAATAGGGCACGCCAATTAGCAATGCGATCCCGTCGATCGCAAAGAACACAGGGCCGCCATGTTCGGCCGTGAGACCGACGATTGCTGCGATTGAAACCAGTGCCGTGGCACCCATAGCGATCCTCAGCGCGGCCGAGCGATAGTGGCGGTCAGTGGTCATAGATGGTTAGACCAAGAATGCCGCACGGATTGCAATTCGGCAGTCCTGTTGACGTGAGCGTCTGCGAGCGCTGCCCCGTCGAGTCCTCGCGCAGAGCCGCGGCGACGCAACCGCAGCTGTTCCGCTGCGGACGATTTGGAGCTCACATGGCTCGACGACTCGGGCCTCCCGCATCGCCCGGACGAAGCAGGCGTGTGACGTCCACGGCAACGCTCACCGTCGTACTTCGGGCCGGCGCTAGTCGGGAGGGCCGCGCCAAAGACGCTCTCATTCGGCCCGACCCAGCAGCGTTCGGGTTCCCGCCACCCGCGCACCCCTCATCGTTCGCCGTTCCACGACACAGATTTGACATATAACGTATGTCGCGGGTAGTATCCGGGCATGGCTCGAGCGGCCGAGACACGCGCCACGACGACCAAGCGCCCGAGCCGCGGGGTGGTCGCCGAGATCGACGCGCGGCTGGCCGAGGTCGACCGGGAGCTCGCATCTGTCGAAGATCTGATGGCCGAGCGTCGCCGTCTCGTGCAGGCTCGGCGAGCGATCACGGGCGAGGGCCCGCCGAACGGCACGCTGCTGCGCCGGATCACCCAGGACGAGGTGATCGGCTACCTGGGCAAGCGCCCGGGCGTGCGGGCCGGCGTGATCGCCAAGGACCTGGGCGTGCCGCTGACGAACATCTCGCAGCATCTGCACCGCGGTAAGGACACCATCTTCGAACGACGCAAGGACGGCTGGCACCTACGCGACGCGAAGAAATGATGCGAGGTCGACAGCGCCTCGGTGGTCGTGGCCGGGTAGGGGATCGCCGGGAACCCGTCAAGCCCGCGCGAACCTCTGCGGCGAGTTCCACGCTCTCCCGCGGGCTTGACCGAACCCCGGCGATCCCCTTGATCAGCACTCAGGAGTCGGCCAGGCCGACTCCTGCCCAAACAGGGCAGGGCCACGGCCGAGCATCCAGAGGAGCCGTGCGCCGCGCTCGGGAACCATCCCCGTCCAGGCGGATCATCTCGAGCTGATGTCACGTCCCGCGTCAGGCCAGGTCATCGAACGCGCCGCCGCCGGCGGCTTGACCTTCGCGCTGCGTTTCCGCGCGTACGGCCGCCGCGAGTACATGACCCTCGGCACGGTCTCGGAAGGCTGGACGCTCGCCCGCGCGGAGGAGGAGCTGCAGAACGTGCTTGCTGACGTACGCCGAGGCAAGTGGCGCCCGCCGGTCGAACCGATCGGCCCGCGCGCACACCAGCCGATCCTGGCTTCCACGAGTTCGCCTCCCTGTGGTTCGCCGAGATGGAACCCGCCCTACGACCGAACACCGCCCTCGACTATCGCTGGCAGCTCTGCCACCACCTACTGCCCCTCTTCCATCGCCACCGCCTGTCGCAGATCACGGTCGCGGAGATCGACCGCTACCGCACGGCGAAGGTGAGGGAAGGCGCGCTGGCTGCGAGCTCGATCAACAAGACGCTCACGCGCCTCGGTCAGATCCTCGACGTCGCCGAAGAGCGCGACCTCATCGCGCGCAACCCCATGCGCGTCAACCGTCGGCGGCGCAAGCTGCGCGAACCCACGCCCACCCGCCCGTACCTCGATCGGGTCGAGCACATCGAGGCGCTGCTGGTGGCCGCCGACGAGCTCGACCGCGAGGCGCGGCGCGATCGTCGGCTGCCGCGGCGGGCGATCATCGCCACCCTCACGTTTGCCGGGCTGCGCCTGGGCGAGATGCTCGCGCTGCGCTGGAGCGATGTCGACCTCGCCGGCGCTCGTCTGCGCGTCGGCGAGTCCAAGACCGACGCGGGTCGGCGGGAGGTGAAGCTGCTGCCGGCGTTGCGCGACGAGCTCGCGGCACTGAAGGCGACGACCTGCCCCGAGGGCAACGACCTCGTTTTCGCGACGACCACAGGTCGCCTCCAGAGCCCGAGCAACATCCGCAACCGAGTGCTCGACGGCGCCGTGCGCCGCGCCAACGAGCATCTGCGCGAGGGCGATCTCGCGTCGCTCCCCCGACGGCCTCACCCCCGCACTCGCTCCGCCGGACGATCGCCTCGTTGCTGTTCGCCGTCGGCTCCACCGCGCCCGAGGTGATGGAGCAGCTCGGCCACACCGACGCGCGCCTGACGCTCGGCATCTACGCCCGCACGATGCGCCATGCCGAGGGAGACCGCGAGCGCCTACCCAGCCTCGTCGAGGCGCCCGATTGGGCGCGAACGAGCACTGGACCCATCACGAGCGCCGCACAAGCTCGCCCGCGGAAGCGCCGGAAGGCAAAGAAAAACCCGCCACAAGCAGCGGGTTCCTCAAATGGGCGCGGCGGGTTTCGAACCTGCGACCTCTCGCGTGTGAAGCGAGCGCTCTCCCACTGAGCTACGCGCCCTCGACGCCGCTCGTCGGGGCCCCTCGTGCCCGGCCGGCCGACGACCACGGGCGCGCAGAGCCGCCTCGAGGGCGGCGATTCGGGTGCAGCGTATCGTGTCTCCGCCGCCCCTTCATCCGCGCGCCGGGGCGGATGGCGGACGGAATCGCCCTTTCCCGAGCACCGAGTCGAAATCAGGCGCCGGTAGCGCCGGGCCCCACGATTTCCCCGCATCACGCGACCCGACGTTGCGGGTTTTCCCTGGTAGCGAGCCGGCGCCTCCAGGATTCGACCGGTGCGTTCGATAACACGGTGGTAACAGAAAGGACCACTTGTGGACCTTTGCGTAGGACAGGAGCGATGATGACCACCACCCCGTTCAACCGCCCGAAGATCGGCCTCGTGCTCGGCGCCGGCGGCGTGCTCGGCGGCGCCTGGCTGGTGGGCGCGCTGCACGCGCTCGCGACGGAGACGGGCTGGGATCCGGGCAGCGCGGACCACGTCGTCGGCACGTCGGCGGGCTCCATGATCGGCGCGCTGTCGGCCAGCGGCGTGCCCCCATGGTTCATGGTCGCCCACTCGGCGGGCGAGGAGATCGACCTCGTCGGGGCCGACGGCCGTCCGGTCAGCGAAGCCGATCGCTCGGCCGGTGGCAGCTACCGGCTGCACCGTGGCCTGCCCGCGCTCGGACCGGGGTCGTGGAGGCTCGCGATCGCGTCGCTTGCGCGGCCCTACCGCTACGCGCCGGCCGCCGTGCTGGCCGGCTGGATCCCCCAGGGCATCCTCTCGCCCGACCCCCTGAAGGACACGGTGCGGCGCGCCGCCGGCGACGGTTGGACGCCCCATCCGAACCTGTGGATCACGTCCTGCGACTACGAGGACGGGCAGCTCGTCGCCTTCGGACGCGATGACGCGCCGCGGGTGTCGCTCGCCGACGCCGTCGCGGCCTCGTGCGCGGTCCCCGGTTTCTATCGCCCGGTGCGCATCGACGGCCGGCGCTACATCGACGGCGGCGTGCACTCGCTGTCGAATCTCGACATGCTCGCGGGCCTCGGGCTCGACCTCGTGATCTGCCTGAACCCGACCTCGTCGCTGCACTCGCCCCAGCGTCAGACGCTCGCCGACCGGGCCGCCGGCCTGCTGCGCCAGCGATCCGGACGCGCGCTCGGGCGCGAGGCCAAGCGGGTGCGCGAATCCGGCACCGAGGTGGTGCTGATCCAACCGACCGTTCACGACCTCGACGCGATGGGATCGAACCTGATGAACGGTCGGCGTCGCCATCTCGTCGTCGAGACGGCAGTGCGCACGGTGACCGAGCATCTGCGCCAGCGCGAGCTGAGCGCGCAGCTGACCGGCCTTCCGCTCGGACAGCCGGCGTTCGTACGGCGCCCGCCCGGCCCCCCCTCGGAGTGGCCGGACTTCCGCGAGCTGCTCGGCTCGCGTTGGCCGCCGGCCGCGGCCCCGGCGCGGCCCCGGAGCGCCCGGGTGGCGGCGAAGGCCGCGCGGGCGGCGAGCGTGCCCCGGCCCAAGCGCGCGGCGGCGTAGGGCCAGGGCGGCTCAGGTCGCCGACACGCTCGCCAGCCACGCCGCCTGCATGAGCGTGGCCGCGTTGAGCGGGGGGTTCTCCTGCGCCCACACGGCGCGCAGCTCCTCGGCGTCGACGAGCTCGGGGTCGATGCCGCCGCCGTCCCAGGCGGCGGCGAACGCGCGTGCGCGCTCGCCCCAGAAGATCGCGCCGAACTCGGCCTTCGTCCGGCGGGCGAGCAGCGGGTCCGGGAGCAGGTCGCCGAACAGGTAGCGCATCGCGCGGTCGCGCGGACCGAGCCCGCCCCGGCCGCCCTCGGCCGCGAGCGCGGCAAGGAATCCGCGCTCGAGCAGCGGGTGCGACACGCGGGTGTCATGGGCGCCGGCGAGCAGGCCGAGGCTGTGCACCCCGAGGCGAAGGTAGCGCCGGCGCGCGTACCAGCGGACCCGCCGGTCCCAGCGGATCGGCTCGCTCGCGGCCTCGTCGGCCAGCGCGCGGCGCGCATGGTCCGCCGCGAACGGGCGCAGCCAGGACAGGCCCTGGAGCGGCCGGCGCCGGCGCCGCGCCGCTCGCAGCCGCGCCGGCGCGACCGCGAGGCTCGCCCGGAGCACGTCGCGCGGGTCGACCGCTCCCGGGCGGGTGAGTGCGGCGCGGGCCGCCGCCCAGCCCGAACCGAGCAGGCCGTCCCCGTCGAGTCCCGTGAGCAGGCTGCCTCCGGCGGCGCGTGCGAACAGCGGCTCGTGGAAGTGCGCGTTCGCGGGCCAGAGCAGTCCGTGGCGGCGCAGCAGGCCGGACGCGAGCTCGCCGAGGTGGTCGAGCTCGCCGCCGAGCTCGACGACCTCCCAATCGCCGAGGCCGAGGTGCCCGACGACGAGCTCCTGCCAGGCGGACTCCTGTGTCGTGCGGGCATGGGCGAAGCGCAGCGTGGCCGGCACGGGCGGGGCGATCCCGTGGACGCGGGCGACCCGCGTGGCGAAGGCGAGGATCGCCGACGAGTCGCGGCCGCCGGAGAAGCTGACGAGGCAGGGCGGGCGCAACAGGGCGGGCAGCACCGCGTCGGCGAGCGCCTCGTGGGCGCGCCGGCCGTCGGGCGCCGGGAGCTCCGGCGCCGCCGCATCGGGGCCGACGGCAATGCCGCTCGCGCGCTCGTGGCGGCTGAGCGGGAGCGCCCCGGGTCGGGCCTCGGCGGCCGCGCGCACCGCCGTCATCGCCTCGCCGTCATCGCGACGACCCGACGGCGAGCTACGTGCGGGGCACGCCCGAGCGGGCGTGCCCCTCCGCTGCCGAGCCGGAAGTGACTAGCCGACGACAGAGCCGACGGCGCTGCCAAACGTGCCGTCGCTCGTGCCGCCCGGGCTGTGCCCGAGCGTGAGCTCGGTGAAGCCCCCGAGCACCGTGAGCTTGGGCGCCTCGTAGGCGTCGGTCTTCGCCGGTGCGCCAGCCGCCACTTCGACATCCGTGTGCGTCTTGTGATCGGTCATCTGGGCGTTCTCCTAGCCGATGGCGGTTGCCGGAAGCTGCGGGGCGAGCGGGTCGCTCGAGACGCTCACCGAGCTGGCGTGAGCCCCCCTGCGCCCCTTCGAGTGGGTGAGCTTGACCTTCCCCCCGAGCGCCTGCGCCGGCGGGTCGATCACGGTGACCGTGCCGCCCTCTGCGTTGACCACGTACGCCTCGTGACCGATGATCGCCACCCCGTTCGGCAACGTGCCCACCGTGGGGGTGTACAGGATCGTCGGCGTGCCGCCCTTGAGCGAGATGACGTCGGCGGTGCCGTCGCCGGAGTTGGACACCACGAGCGTCTTCGAGCTCGGGTTGACGGCCACGCCGAACGGTGAGGTACCGACGGCGAACTCGCCGAGGTCCGTGAGCGCGGCGTTGTTACCGGTCTTGACCTTCACCTGACTGACCTGATTGGTGCCCGGGTCGGCGATGTAGGCGGTCTTGGTGCTCGTGTCGTAGGCGATGTTCGCCGGCTTGCTGCCCGCGGGCAGCGACACCGTCGCCAGCACCGTCGGCGCCGCGGGGTGGGCGGGGTGCGGGAACCGCAGCAGCGTCGCCGTGGCGTTGCGGGTGTCGGCCACGAGGAACACGTCGTTGTGGATCCAGGCCACGCCGCTCGGCGCCGGGTTGGTCCCGGGCAGCGGGCCGGAGGACACGATCGTCGTGCTGTCATGGACGAACGCGAACACCTCACCGGAGCCGGTGCAGCCGACGACCACGAGTGACGGTGCTCCGTGCTGACCGGCGGCGATCCCGGTCGGGTGCACGCAACCCGCGGACACCACGTTGCCGTTCGGCGGCGCGAAGCTGACGGCGTTCGTTCCGTCGAGGTTGGCGGCGAACACCTGGCCCTGCGTCGTCGCGACGTTCACCGGGAAGTCGAGCGCCGGGAGGAGCGGCGGGGTCTGCACCACCGGCGGGTTGGTGCCGCTGATGCTGTAGATGGTGTTGGTCCCCGGTCCGGCGACGAAGACGCTCGAACCGTCGGTCGTCGCGTTCGTCAGGAAGCCGGTCGCCGTCGTCGGGCTCGGCACGAGCGTCAGCGTGTCGATCGTCGGTAGCGCCAGGAGCCGCGTCGTCGAGCTGCTCGGGTTCGCGATGCTCACCTTGAACGTCGCCGTCGAGACCTGCACGGGCGCGGTGCCCGAGATGACGCCGGTGGTCGCGTTCAGGTGCAGGCTGCCCGGCAGGCCGCCACCCGGGTTCGACCAGACAACGGGGCACTGCGGCGTCGAGCCGCCGCTGAAGGTCAGGGCCGTGCTGTAGGCCGCCCCGACCGAGGCGTTCGGTAGCGTCCCGGGTCCGGTGATGGCCAGTGACGGGCAGTTCGTGGTCTGGGCGTTGGCCCATGGCGGTGACGCAAGGACGACCGCGAACACCGCCGCAAGCAGAGCACCGACGATGACGTGCCGTCCCGGGCTGATGCGGCGCGCGAGCATGCACGACCTCCCTATCAAGAGTTGACCCACAGATGGCGGCCGCTGATCGACCGAGGGCGAACCACCGGGGTCGGACTTTACAGGAAAGGACGCCACCCAGAGTGCATACGCGGTAATACGTCCGTCCAATTTCCGCGCGTCCGCTCAAGTCGTCCGACGGCGGATGCGCCGGTCGTCCTCCCGCTCGTCGTCTCCTCCGGCGCCGCCGCGGCGAACCCTTTCCATCGATGATCGCTTCCGCGCCAGATGAGGTCCCCGGGCTCGGGACGTACGGGCTGCGTGTGAGCGGCCTCGCGGGCGCCGAGCGCTGGATGCAGCCCGTTCCGGCGAGCGCCGCGACGCTGCACGTGCACGTCACGTCCGCGCGCCCCGATGCGTCGCCGACCCGCGTCGACGAGCGCGAGGCGAACATCGCGCTCATCGGCGGCGGGCGACTGCTCGCGCGTCGCGACGAGGCGACGGTCACCTTCGCGACTGCGGCGGAGCTGTCGCCGGACGAGCTGCTGCACCCCTACCTCGCGCCGGCGGCCGCCCTGACGTGGCAGTGGCGTGGTCGCGAGGCGCTGCACGCGGGCGCCTTGGCAATCGGCGAGGGCGCCGTGCTCCTGCTCGGTGACAAGGAGGCGGGCAAGAGCACCACGCTCGCCTGGCTCGCCACGCGCAGAAGCGCGATCGTGCTGAGCGATGATCTGGCCGTCGTCGTCGACGGCTCGGTCTTCGCGGGTCCGCGCAGCCTCGATCTGCGCGTGCCGGACGCCGCGGGCGCGGGCGAGCTGCCCGTCGTCCGGGGAGGAGACCGGGTGCGCCTCGCGCTCGGGTCCGCGCCGCTCGCGCTCCCGGTCGCCGGCGTGGTCGTCCTCGCCTGGGGCCCGCGGCTCGAGGTCCGCCCCGTGCCGGTGGCCGACCGTCTCGGCGTGCTCGCGCGTCAACGCAGCTTCCCGGGTCTGCCCGCCAGCGGCACCGAGCTGCTGGACGTCGCGGCGTTGCCGATGGTGACGGTCGTGCGCCCGCGTGACGCCGCGGACGTGCAGGCAACGGCCGTGGCGATCCTCGAGCGGTTCGGCGCCTGACGCGCGCCCTTAGTACTGGTTGAGCGCGCCCCGCCGCGCGTTGTAGCGCACGGCGGCGGAGAACAGCGCGAGCGCGAGCGGCAGCGCCACCACGGTGAAGCCGAGCAGCACGAGCGAGGGCCCGACCCAACCGACTGCGCCGAACAGCGCGCCCCGCATGGCGTTGAACGCGTACCGGGTCGGGACGAGGTAGGACAGGGGCGCGAGCCACGACGGCAGCACCTGGGTCGGGAACACGGCTCCGCCGAGCAGGCTCATGCCGAACACGAGCGCGCCCCCGAGGACCTCCGCCCGCTTGAAGACGAGTACGAGCGCCGCGAGCGCCACGCCGATGGCGCTGAAGGACAGGCCGGCGGCGACGAGCGCGGTGACCAGGCCCGGCCAGCTCGTCGCGCCGAGGCTCAGCCCGAGCAGCAGGCCCGCGAGCAGCAGGTACACGAGCGCCCGCGCGACGGCGAACAGGAACGGGAACCCGGCCAGGCCGAGCGCGATCTCCGCGCTGGCGATCGGCTGCACGACGAGCATCTCGAGCGTGCCGGTCAGCTGCTCCTCGCGGATCCGCCGCGTGACCCCGACCGTCGCCGCCTGCAGCACAACCGACAGTGCGATGCCGGCGGCGGCGAAGTCGAAGTAGGTCGGCGCGCCCTGCAGGTTGGCGTCGACTCTCGCGCGGACCGTGCGGGAGATGAAGTAGTACGCGACGAGGTTGAGGAACCCGAAGACGAGGTCGGAGACGAGCGACGTCCGGTAGGAGCGCAGGATCTGCCAGTCGCGACGGACGAGCGCCCGCAGCACGTGCGTGCGCGTGAGCGCGGCCGCCGGCCGCACGCGCTCAGGCGGCGAAGTCGAGCGTGCGATCACAGCGCGCAACGTCCTCGGGTCGGTGGGTGGCGATCAGCAGCGTCAGCTCCGGACGCCGCTCGACGGCGGCCCACAGCCGCTCGATCGCCGAGCTGTCGAGCGAGCGCGTCGGCTCGTCGAGCACGAGCAGGGAGGGCTCGCCGGCGAGTGCCCGCGCGAGCGCGAGCTGCTGCACCATCCCGGTCGAGCAGGCGTCGACGCGTCGCGCGGCGATCGCATCGAGCTCGAGCTCGTCGACCACCGCCCGGACGTCGGCCCGCGCCCGATCCGCCGGGGCGCGCAGCTGCGCGAACACGAGCAGGTTCGCGAGGCCGGTCAGGCGCAGGTAGAAGGAGCGCTCCTGCGAGAGCGAGGCGCCGACGAGCGCCCGCGCGGCGCGGCTGCCGGCCGCCTGGCCCCCGACGAGGAGCGTGCCGCTGCTCGGCGTGAGCGCGCCGACGACGCAGCGCAGGAAGCTCGACTTGCCCGAGCCGTTGGGCCCCACGAGTGCGACCCGCTCGCCGCGCTCGACACGCGTGCTCAGCGGACCGACGACGCGGCGCTCGCCGAAGCTGCGCGTGAGCGCATCGGCGACCACCATCGGCTGTGCGTGCATATGAGCCTCATCGAACGGGCGACGCCCGGCGGCGCCGCCTCGCCTCGACGATACCGGCGATCGAGGCGGCCGGCAGCCGACCGGCGGCCGCGCCGGCCGGCCCGGTGACGGGCCGCCGCACGCCGGGCGGCGCCGCTTGCCGGCGGTTCGGTGCGGATCTATCATCGCCCTACGCGGCGGTCGCCGCCGTCCGGCATCGGCGCGCCCCGCGGCGGTCCCCCGGCGGGTGCGAGCGGGGCGTTCCTTCACCACGATGTCGTCGACGACCTCCCACATCCCAGCGACGCCGAGACGCTCCCCGCGCGAGCTCGTCGGCCTCGCGCGCAGCCTGCACCGCGCCGACCGCGCGTCGCTGCGGGCCGCCTGGTGGGCGCAGCGCGCGGTGCGCCGGGCGCGCCGTCAACTCGCGGGCGGAGGGATCGAGCACCTCGACGTCCCGCCGCCGCCACCGCTGCCGGCGAGCGCGGGCCGGGGCGTCGCCGCCGTGCTGAACCGTCGCGGCGAGCGCTGCCTCGTGAGCGCCGCCGTCTGGCAGCAATGGCATCTCGCGCACGGGGTCGCGCGCGATCTCATCATCGGCGTGACGGCGCCCGGCGAGGACTTCGCCGCTCACGCCTGGCTCGACCACGAGGTCGACGGCGACCCCCCCTTCGTGGAGATCGCACGTCGCCCGGCGGGCCGATGAGCGAGGCCGAGCCGCTCGCGTCGTCCGGCGGCGAGCTGCGTCTGAGCACCGGGCTGGAGTGGCGGGAGGTGGAGGGCGAGATCGTCGCGCTCGATCTCGACCGCTCGGTGTATCTCGCCGCGAATGCGAGCGGCGCGCTCATGTGGCGCCGGCTGAGCACCGGCGCGACGCGCGACGGCCTCATCGAGCTGCTGTCCCAGACGTACGCGCTGGACCGGGCGACCGCCGAGCGCGACGTCGACGCCTTCCTGTCGGAGCTGCAGCGGCACGGCTACCTGCGCGCGGCCGCGTGAGGCGCTCGACCACAGCGTCGCCTCGCCGGCCCAGTCGGTGGCCGCGCACGGGCTGCTGCTCGACACGACGCTCCTCGGTCTGCCCTCGAGCCTGCGCACGTGGTGGCGCCTGCGGCGCCGCGCGGCGCCCTGAGCGCGCACCTGCTCGGCGACCCTGGCCACGCGCAACCGTCTACGATCCGTGGCGGACCGTGCTAGGCGGGGAGGTAGCGGTGCCCTGCACCCGCAATCCGCTCTAGCGGGGCTGAATCCCCTCCCGAGGGGCGACGGCTCCGGGTCGCCCCGACGATCGGGGCGCTGATGGTCCGGGTCTCGAGCGGTGTCGACCCGCGAACCAGGTCAGGTCCGGAAGGAAGCAGCCTTAAGCGGTCACCGGCAGGCGCGACGGGAGCTCCCGGACCGGAGTCGCGATCGTCGTTCAGGCGTCCGGGATCTCGCCACGACGGAGGGTGCACGGTCCACTTCACCGGGCGTTCGCTGCGGTGAGCGCGGAAGATTGGTCGATCTTCTCTCACAGTGGAAGAAGATCGATCAATCTTCGCCTGCGTCGCCCTGTCGCGCCCCGCCCCGCGCCCGCTGCCGCACCCCCCGCCCGCCCCGATCGTGCCCCGGCCCGCCCCGCCGCGCCCCGGCCCGCCCCGATCGCACCCCCCGCCCGCCCCGCCGCGCCCCGGCCCGCCCCACAACGCGCTCGCCGCCGCTACCCCCCGCCCGCCGCGCAGCGCCGGTACACGAGCCACGAGCGGTTGCGCGCGGTCAGCGTGAAGCCCGGCGGCACCGGATGCGCCCGGAGCAGCGTGGCCGGATCGTTGAGGTCGAGGATGTAGCCGCGGGCCTGCTTGTCCGCCGGGGCGACGAACGTGCCGTGGCTGATCTCGCTCGTGGCGCCGAGGACGTCGCTGTCGGCGCTGACGATCTCGGTCGGGCTCGTCGTCAGCTGCAGCGCGAGCAGCGGCACCGGCGCGTGGTTGGGGACGCCGACGGGCAGGCAGCTCGCGCTGATCGCGGCGCTGCGCGTGAGCGCGACCATGTCGTCGATGACCCCCTGCTGGCCCGACAGCGTGCGCAGCTGGCTGCGCAGGTCGCGGACCTGCGAGGGGACGAACGCGATCATCCCGATCGCCACGAGCGCGCTCGCCGCCATCCACGGGCGTCGGTGTGGATCGCTCCGTTCGAGCAGGCTCCAGCCGAACAGCCCGGCGCCGCAGAACACGCACAGGATCGCGGCCGCGAAGAACGCGTAGCGCGTGTTGATCGGCAGGCCGGCGGCGGCGAACAGCGCGAACACCGCGACCGCGACGACGCCGACGATCGCCAGCACACGCGCGCGATCGCGCAACCAGAGCAGCGAGAGCACGCCGCCGAGCGCCGCGCCCGCCAGCTCCGGCGCGCCGAGGATCTCGCCGATACGGCGCGGGATGTACTGCGGGACGTTGGCGATCCCCGTCTTGCGCCCGAGCGCGCTGGCGTCGTCCCGCGTGTGCGTGAGCGACCAGAGTGGATTTCCCGTGACAAGGAGATCGCTCGCCAACCACACCGCCGGGGCGCTCGCCGCCAGCAGGGCGAGGCGCGCCATCTCGGCTCGTGAGCGCGACGGCCACAGATACAGCCAGTACAGGCCCGACAGCGCCCACGCCTCCGGGCGCAGCAGGCCGCCGATCGCGAGCACGACGAGGACCGGTGCGCCGGCCCGGCGGTGCCGGCTCTCGATGAGCAGCGCGCCGAGGACGCAGAGCAGGTAGGGGACGTCCACGTAGGCGCGCACGCCGTAGGAGACGACCGGCGCGCGCGTGATGAGGAGCGCCGCGGCGATCAGCCCGGCCGCCCGGCCGAAGGCCAGGCTCCCGAGCCGGTACACGACGATGCCGCAGCCGGCGAGCGCGAGGAAGCCGAGCGCGACGGTGATGTTGCGCATCGCGCTCGGGCCGAGCGGCGCGAGCACGAAGCCGAGCGCCTCGACGAGCGGGTGGGGCGTCGGCGCGATCGGGACGTCGTAGCTCGGGGTATGGCCGTGCGCGGCCTGCTGGCCCCAGACGAGCCCGTAGAGCGTGTCGTAGTTGGCGAACCCGACGCCGGCCACCACACGCAGGACGACGGCGAGCAGGCCGATCCCGAGCGCCGTCGCGACGCGCGGCGCCCACGCCGATCGGGCGGCGGGCGTCGGCGCCGGCGGGCTGGGGGAGGCGGTGATGGCCATGCGCTGCAAGACGCTACCCGCCCGGGCCGCGACTCGCGGGTCCGGCGGAGGCTCCGCTCAGCCTCCGGCGCAGAGAAGGCCGGAGTCGGCCAGCCGCTGCAGCGCGGCGTCGACCTCCGACCGCGGCCGCTCCAGCGCCGCCGCGAGCGCCGCCGCGTCGTGGCGTCCGTCGAGCAGTGGCAGAAGGGCCCGCTCGAGCTCGTCCACGAGCGCCGCGTTCGTGTGTCGGAGCGTGGCCACGAGGGGCGCGCCGGCGGCGTGCTGCGCTCGGGCCAGGGGGCTGGCGCGCGGCCGTTCGCCGGCCTCCGGGGCGAGCGGCGGCGCCGCGCTCTGCAACTGGATGATCCCCGCGATGTAGGCCTGGAGCATCACCGCGCGCAGGCGCTCGGCCGCGCCTTGGCCGGGAGCGATCGCGCCGCGCTCGCAGGCCTGCTCGACGAGGCTTGCGAACGCGCGGGCGCCCGGCCACGCGTCGCCGAGCACGCCCATCGCCGCTCTCACGATCGGCTCGGCGCTGGTCATCACCACGCCGGAGTTGCCGACGAAGGTCTCGCTCTCGGGCGCGTCGGCGTGGCCCACGGTTCCTGCCTCCGGGCCCTCGGGCTCGGCCGCATCGTCCACCCCCGAGTCGCCGGCGCCGCGACGGGCCGCCGAGGACAGCCACCAGGCCGCCAGCGGGCCGTCATCGAGCGCGCGGTGCACGGCGGCCTCGGCGTGGCAGAGCAGGGTCTGGCGGAACATGCGGTTGCGGAAGAAGTCGAGGTACTGCTCGCGGACGATGACGTCGTCGGGCAGCGACGCCATCAACCGCGCGGCGCTGTCCGGCACGTCGCGCATCTGGCTGTCGGCGACGCTCGCCTCCGAGACGAAGCGCAGGCCGTGCGCCTCCGCGTGCTCGACGAACTGGTGGAAGTAGAACGGCGTGCTGATCTCCGCCAGGTCGTCGTGCACGAGCAGCGCGTCGCTGTAGCCCAGGGTGCGCTGCATCTGCTCGCGCAGCGCGCGGCCGAACGGGCTCGGCTCGTCGATGTCGACGATGGTCCGCATCAGCTCGTGCGCCCCGGCGAGGCGGGCGGTGGGGTCCTCGATCTCGCGCAGGTGGTAGCGCAGGATGTCGCGGGCCATCTCGCGCAGGTAGCTGCCCGGGTAGGCGTTGTAGCTGACGAAGGCGATCCCCTGCGAGGTGAGGTGCCGGCGGCAGGCGCTCAGCAGTGATTCGCGCGCACGCGGGGGGATCCACGAGTACACGCCGTGGGCGACGATGTAGTCGAAGGAGCCGAGGTCTGCCGGCAGCTGCTCGATGTCGCCGGCCGCCAGCGAGACGTTGGCCAGCTCGGCCGCCCGTGCCATCGCGGTGCCGCGCTCGATCGCCGGCGCGGCGGCGTCGATGCCGACGAACGTGGCGCCGGGCAACGTCTGGGCCATCGAGAGCAGGTTGGCGCCGTCGCCGCAGCCGAGCTCGAGCACCCGGGAGCCGTCGGCCGGCGCCGGCGCGAGGCCGAACAGGCGAGCGACGACCTCCAGGTGGCCCGGATGCGTGTTCGCGTAGGCGTACCCGGGATAGGCGAACCGCTCGTACGCGCCGCCCCGTGGTCCGGTCGGCGTCGGGGAGGCGGGAAGTGCCGTCGCGTCAGGCCCCGTTGAGGGTGCCGCCGTTGAGCGTCACGGTGTCGATGACCTTGTGCGAGACGAGGAACGACTCGCTCAGCTTCGCGGCGTCGATCTTGACCACCTCGGTCCCCGCGACGTCGCCGTGCGCGGTGCCGTCGGTGACGCTCGTGATGATGGCGTCCTTGAGCACGATCTTCAGGTAGTCCTGCGACTGGCCGCCCTTGATCTTCGCGAAGGCGACGTCGATCTCGCTGTAGTGCTTCCCGGACGCGGCCGCGGAGAAGAGCAGCGGCGTGGCCTTGTCGACCTGCTTCTGGATGGTGAACGTCTGGATCGTGGTGCCCGCGCTGCGGCCCGCAGCCGAGCCGGTCTGGCCGGCCGACACGCCGAGCGACGCGGCGTCGAGCACGATCTGGCCCTTGTGATCCTTGTCGGTGGCGCCACCGGTGATGCCGGGCACCTTCATGAAGATCGTGCCCGCGCCTCCGATCGAGAATTCGCTGCTGCCGATCGTCGCCTGTCCCGCTTGGCCCTGAGCGCCGGGGGCGCCGGGGGTTCCGGCCGCACCCTGCGAGCCGTTGGAGCCGTTGCTGCCGGCCGGGCCCTGTGGACCCGTCGGGCCGGCCGGGCCCTGCTGGTTCCAGGTGAGCGTCGTCTCGCTCGCCTCGCAGCTGTAGAAGTCGCGCGGCGCGTTCGGGTTGTTGGCCTGGCTGGGATCGATCACGCGCAGCAGGCCGTCGATCGTCGCGGTTCCGAAGCCGCTCGCCGGGGAACCGGTGGCGAACGTGTCGTTCCCGTAGCACGCCGTGATCACCCCGTTCGACCCCGGGATCGCCCCGATCGCCACCGCCGCCCCGGCGCCGAGCACCGCGGCCGTCACCGGCAGGCCGAACCTCAACGCGGTGCGGGACCGCCTCGACCGTTGCGACGCCCGAACGATCTCGCTCGCCTCTTCGCTGCTCATACTCATCCACCCCCTGGTCATGGGAGCGCCAACGGTGCCCAACGCGCTCGCCGGGGCCAACACAACCACCCGATCGGACGGGTGTCAAGCGGCGTGGCCCCGTTTAAGGGCCATCGGGTGAGGCCCGCACGGCCGCAGCTAGACTCAGCTGCCGGTGTCCAGCGCCCCGTCCCTGTACCGTCGCCACCGTCCCCGTTCGTTCGCCGACGTCGTGGGACAGGAGCCGGTCGTACGCACGCTGCGCCACGCGGTCGAGCGTGGGAGCGTGCACCACGCGTACCTGTTCGTCGGCTCGCGTGGCACGGGCAAGACCTCGATGGCGAAGATCCTGGCCGCCTGCCTGAACTGCGAGCAGGGTCCGACCGTCTCGCCGTGCGGCGTCTGCGACTCGTGCCGCTCGATCGCCGCCGCCACCTCGCTCGACGTCATCGAGATGGACGCCGCCTCGAACAACTCGGTCGACGACATCCGCGAGCTGCGCGAGAGCGTGGCCTACGCACCGGTGTCCGGCCGGCACAAGGTCTACATCCTCGACGAGGCCCACATGCTCTCCTCGGCGGCCTGGAACGCCTTCCTCAAGACGCTCGAGGAGCCGCCGCCGAACACCGTGTTCGTCCTGGCCACGACCGAGGCGCAGAAGGTGCCGGCCACCGTCGTCGATCGCTGCCACCGCTTCGACTTCCAGCGCCCGACGGTCGAGCAGATCTCGAGCGTCGTGCGGCGGGCGGCCGAGGCGGAGTCGATCGTCCTGCCGCCCGAGGCGGCGGCGGCCATCGCCCGCTCGGCGACCGGCAGTTTCCGTGACGCGCTCGGCACGCTCGAGCAGCTCGTCACCTACAGCGGACAGGAGATCGCGCTCGTCGACGTGCTCGCCGTGCTCGGCGTGGTCGACGCCGAGCTGCTCGCCGAGACGTTCGACGCGCTGGCCGCCGGCGACGCCCGCCGCGCGATGCTTGCCGTGCAGCGCTGCGTGGAGGGCGGTCGCGATGCGGGCTCGTTCCTGGGCGATCTCGAGACCCGCGCGCGCGAGCTGCTCGTTGTCCGGACGCTCGATGCGGTGCCGGCCGAGCTGTCGGTCACCCCGGAGCTCGACGCCGCCCTGGCCGAGCAGGCCGCGCGCGTGCCGGCCGCCGCGGTCGTGCGCCTGCTCGACCTGCTCGCCGAGGCGCTCGAGGCGGTGAAGGCCGGCTCGGAGCCGCGCACCCAGCTCGAGCTCGCACTCGTGAAGGCCGCCACGCCGCAGGTCGATCCCTCGACGCGCGCCCTGCTCGCTCGCCTCGAGCGCCTCGAGTCGGCGCTCGCCGGCGGCGCACCGCGCCCGGCCACCGCTCCCGCCTCGGCCACCGCCCCCGCCACGGCCACCGCCCCCGCCACGGCCACCGCCCCCGCCACGGCCACCGCCCCCGCCGCGACCTCCGCCCCCGTCGCGACCTCCGCCCCCGCCGCGACCTCCGCCCCCTCCGCCGCCGCGGCCCCCGGCGCCGCGCCGGCGGAAGGCTCCCCGCCGGGCGACGACACGACGCCCGAGCGCGCCGACACTCCGAGCCCCGCCGCGGATTCCGCACCGGCGCCCGAGCGCGGCGTCGGGTCGCCACCGATGTCCGCGCCCGGGCCCGCGCCACAACCGCAGGCAAGGCCGTCCCGCCCGACCGCCGCCGCGGACGCGTTCGCCGCTCCGGCCGCTCCGCCCCACGCGTTCTCCGCACCGGCCGTCAACGGGGAGGCGTCGACTCCCGCTCCCCGGGCCGACGCCGCGGCCGCGCGCCCCGCACCGGAGGTGGCCGCGCCGGCGCCGTCCCCTGCGGTGGGCGAGCCGCCGCCGGCGGCCGCATCGGGTTCCGACTCCGACGTGGCCGAGCTCCGCTCGCTGTGGCCGGCCGTGCTCGACATCGTGCGCAGCGAGAACGCGCTGCTCGGCGCCGTGATCGCCGACGCCCAGCCGGTGGCGATGGACGGCGAGGAGGTGACGGTGGCCTTTGCGCCGGCGGCCGCCTTCCTCAAGAAGAAGGCCGAGGACCCGGCCAACCGGACGGCGGTCGCGGAGGCGCTGCGCCAGGTGACCGGCCGTCGGCTGCGTCCGGCCTATGAGCTGCGCGAGCTGCTCGAGCCGCAGGACGGCGCGGTCGTGACGCTGTCCGAGGAGGAGCTCGTCGCGCGCTTCGTGTCCGAGTTCGACGCCGAGGAGCTGCCCGACGACGTGCCGCCCGCGCCATCATGACCTCAGATCGCGCTCGCCCCCTCTTCCGATAGGAGCCATGCCATGCCGCAGCCGAAGATGCCGAACATGCAGCAGATGCTCGCGCAGGTGCAGAAGATGCAGCAGGACATGGAGGCTGCCCAGGCCGCGCTGAAGAACGAGGTCGTCGAGGCGTCGGCCGGCGGTGGCATGGTCACCGTCAAGGTGACCGGAGATCTCCAGGTGCAGTCGGTGCGCATCGACCCCGAGGCGGTCGATCCCGAGGACGTCGACATGCTCTCCGACATGGTGCTCGCGGCGATCAACGAGGCGCTGCGCGCGGCGCAGGAGCTGGCCGCGACGAAGCTCAGCGGGGTGACCGGCGGGCTCGACGCCGGCGCGCTCGGCGGACTCGGGCTGCCGGGCTTCTAAGCCCCATACCGCATCGCTGTCCCGCGCCTCGGTGTTACAGCGGAGCCCCGCTGTAGTCTCGCCGCCGCGGCCGCGCAACGCCGGCGGCGCCGTCGTGAACCGCAGCCCAAACCGAGGAGCGACCTTGCCCGACCCGTGCCGCCGACATCCGCCGTCCCCGCGTTGCCTCGCGCCGCTCCGGCTCGGTCTCGCTCGTCGGCTGCTCGCGGTGGCCGTCGCGGCGGTCGCGGCGGCTCCGTGCGCGTCGGCGACCGCGGCCGTCCAGCCGCCGTGGAGCCCGGTGACGACGGCGAACACCGACAACATCGAGCAGGTCTCGGCGGCGCGCACGCCGGACGGCAACCTGCACGTGGTCTGGCTGCGCCCGGACGCCGCCAACAGCGCCAATGAGGACCTGATGGCCTCGACGATCTCGCCGGCCGGAGCGGTCGGCCCCCCGCAGCCGGTCGTCACCGACTGGGGCGCGATCAGCCAGCCGGCGCTCGTGACGGCGCCCGACGGCAGCCTGCGGGTCTTCTTCGGCGGCATTCGCAGCACGGACCCCAACGACCCGCAGGACGGGCTCGAGACCGCGACGGCGCCCGCGGCGGGCGCTCCGTGGACGCTCACGCCCGGCAACGTGAGCGTCACGAACGCCTCCTACTCGGGCGACTCGAGCGCCACGTTCGCCGCCGATGGAACGCCGTTCGAGACGTGGGCGGGGACCGCGGGGGTCTTCATCCATCGCGGCCTGGACCCGGCGAGCACGGAGTCCGAGTTCGAGGCTCCGCTCGGCGGATGCTGCGGCTACGAGCCGAACCTCGCGCTCGACGGCGCGAGCCACCAGCTCTGGCTCGCCTGGTTCTCCAACGCGACCGGCAAGGACGGCGTGTGGGTGCAGGGTGTCGACCCCGCGTCGGGCGCGCCGCTCGGCGGCCCGACCCTGATGCCGGGCTCGCAGACGCTCTACGGCGGCGGGCCGAACGCCGACCCGACCGGCTTCCGCACCTCGGTCGTCGGGCGGCCCGGCCTCCCCGGCGTGTTCGTCGGCTATCCCGGCGGCTATCCGACGCACACGAGCGCGCTCGTGTGGCGGATCGGCGCGCCGAAGCCGACCGTGCTCGCGCAGGGGCCGGGCGGGCACGAGCACGTGGTGCTCGCGGCCGCGCCCGGCGGGCGCCTGTGGGCGATGTGGTCCGAGGAGCGCAGCGGCCGCGTCGTGATCGTCGCCCGCCGCTCCAACCCGCAGGTGACCGCCTGGGGCGCCGCGAGCGTTGTCGCCGCGCCGGCGGGAACGGTCAGCGCGTACGCGCTGAGCGCCGCCGGTCCGCCCTCGCCGCTCGGACCGCTCGACGCGTTCGGCTCGTTCGCGAGCGGCAGCACCCTCCTGACATATCACACGCTGATCCTGCCGGCGCTCGGCCTGTCGGTGAGCGGGAGCGTTTCGCGCCGCAGCGGCGGCAAGCTGACGATCATCGCCAGCGACGCGCTGACACCGCTCCCGGGCGTGCACGTCGTCGTGGGCGGTCGCAGCGGCGTCACGAACGCCTCGGGCCGGCTGACCCTTGCGATCGGGCCCACCGAGGCGTCGCGGCTCACGCTCGTGGCGAGCGACGGCGGGTACGTCAACGCCTCGGTGACGGTCGTCACCAAGCGCTGATCGAAGCGCCCGCGCCCCACGCCCGGCTCAGCGCGGCCCGCCTCGCTCGCCGGCGATCGACTCGCCGCGTTCGCCGTCCTCGGCGGCCGTCGCCCGGCCGTTGCCATACCGCGCCGACTCGCCCCGCTCCTCGGCGTCGAGCTCGGCCTGGCGAGCGCGGGCGGCCTGCGACTCGGCCCGCGCGCGCTCGGCCCGCGCGGCGGCCGCGGCCTCCTCGGCCGCGGCCTGCTCCCGCTCCGCCTGGCGCCGCTGCGCTCGCTGCCGGCGCTGCTCCGCGGCGGCCTGCACGAACCGTGTCTCCGACCGGCGCCGGCCGATGGCCCGCGCGATCAGCGCCAGGGCGATGACCACCACGACCGCGGCGGCCACGATCACGACGATCAGACCCGCTCCGCTCAATGCGATCACCGCCATCGCCACTCCTCTCCTCGAACGTCCGTACCCACCGACCTACCCGGCCGGCGCGCGGCGAACCACGGGTGACGCCGGGGTCCCGCTCTAGACTCGCCGGGTGAGCACCTTCGCGCCACCGGTCCAGCGGCTGGTCACCGAGCTGTCCAAGCTGCCCGGCATCGGCAACCGCACCGCCCAGCGCCTGGCCTTCCACATCCTGCGCGCCTCCGACGAGGACGCCACCGCGCTCGCGGAGGCGATCCGCGAGGTGAAGGAGCGGATCGTGCTGTGCGAGGTGTGCTTCAACCTCGCCGACGAGCCTCGCTGTCGCGTCTGCTCGGATGAGCGGCGCGATCGCTCGGTCATCTGCGTCGTGGAGGAGCCGAGCGACGTGATCCCGATGGAGCGCACGCACGAGTACCACGGCGTGTACCACGTGCTCGGCGGGGCGCTGTCGCCGATCGACGGCGTCGATCCCGAGGACCTGCGCATCGCCGAGCTGTTCGTCCGCGTGACCGGGGGCGACGAGTCCGTACGCGAGGTCGTGCTGGCCACGAACCCGACCACGACCGGCGAGGCGACCGCGCTGCACATCGCCCAGGGGCTGCGCGAACGGGCGCCGCTCCTGACGGTGAGCCGCCTCGCGAGTGGATTGCCGGTGGGCGCGGACCTCGAGTACGCCGACGAGGTCACCTTGGGCAAGGCGTTGGTAGGCCGCCGCACCCTCTGAGCGCGCGATGCGCGAGCGCGCGCTCAGGCCGCGGAGCCGACGCCGGCGTCGGCGTCGGCGGTGGCGTGAGCGTTCGCCGCGGCGGGGGCGCAGGCGCTCGGTGCGCCCTCGAGCGCCTTGCTGAGGAGCTCGCGCAGCGTGGCGCGCTCGGCCACCGTCAGCCCGGCGAACACCGAGCCCTCGATGCTGTCCCGTCCGCGCTCGGCGTGCTCGAAGGCCTCGCGCCCGGCGGCGGTGATCTCGATGATGTGCCGGCGCCGATCGGCGCGATCGCGGCGGCGGGAGATGTACTCGTCGTCCTCGAGGTCGTGCAGGAGCAGCACGGTGCTGTTCGCGTCGAGGCCCATCACCTCGCCGAGCTCCTGCTGGGACACGGCGCCGCGCTCGTACACGTAGCTGAGCACGACGAAGCCCTTCAGGCTCATGCCGAGCAAGTCCTCGCTGCACTCGCGGTGAATCATCTTGGCCAGGCGCATCGCCAGCCCGATGACGCCTTGGGAGTTTCGGGGCTGCATGGAAATGATCGTATCACTCTGGACAATCTTGATCCCAGGATGATCCATGTTATGGTGATGATCTCGCAGGGCGTAGGACCCGGGCGTGCAGGGCCGCGAGTCGCTGGCGGCGTGCCGGGCGCCGCGCCGTCGTACCCTGCTCTGTAAGGAGGACCCGTGAACGCAGCCACCGCCGCAGCCACCGCCGTCAGCCCTCCCGCGAGCGACCGTCGTCGCTGGATCGCGCTCATCATCGTCTGCCTCGGGCAGCTGATGATCGTGCTCGACACGACGATCGTGAACGTCGCCCTGCCGAAGATCCAGCACGACCTGCACTTCACCCAGGCGAACCTCACCTGGATCATCAACGCCTACCTGATCTCCTACGGCAGCTTCCTGCTGATGGCCGGTCGCCTCGGCGACCTGCTCGGGCGCAAGCGGATCTTCCTCTCCGGCCTCGTCCTGTTCACGGCCGCGTCGGCTGCGTGCGCCCTGGCCGGCGATCAGACGGTGCTCATCGTCTCGCGCTTCGTGCAGGGACTCGGCGGGGCGCTCGCCGCCTCGGTGATCATCGCCATCATCGTGACCGAGTTTCCCGAGGCCGGTGAGCGGGCCAAGGCGATGAGCGTGTTCACGTTCGTCGCCGTTGCGGGCGGCTCGATCGGGCTGCTCGCCGGCGGGGCGATCACCGAGTCGATCAACTGGCACTGGATCTTCTTCATCAACCTGCCGATCGGCGTGATCGCGTTCCTGGCCGGCCGCGCGCTCATCGACGACAACCCGGGCCTCGGCATCGGCGAGGGCGTCGACATCGTCGGCTCGGTGCTCATCACCGCCTCGGCGATGTCGCTCGTGTACTCGATCGTGAAGTCGAGCAGCGACGGCTGGGGCTCGTCCACGACCCTCGGCTTCGGTATCGCCTCGCTGCTCATGGGCGCCGCGTTCCTCGTCTACGAGGGGCGTATCAGCAACCCGATCTTCCCGCTGCGCGTGCTGCGCCTGCGCGGGCTGATGGGCTCGAGCGCGGTGCGTGCCTGCCTGGTCACCGGCATGTTCTCGACCTTCTTCCTCGGGGCGATCTACTTCGAGCGCGTGCGTGGATACAGCGCATTGCAGACCGGCCTCGCCTTCCTGCCGATGACGCTCGTCGTGGCCACCCTGTCGCTCGGGATCACGGCGCGCCTGATGCGGCGCTTCGGTGCCGTGCCCCTGCTGAGCGTCGGGATGGTCCTGCCCATCATCGGCCTCGGACTGCTCACCCAGATCGGACCGCACACGAGCTACTTCCCGCTCATCTTCGTCGCCTACGTGTTCGTCGGGCTCGGGATGGGCACCTCGTTCATGCCGCTGCTGACCGTCGCGATGGCCGACGTGCCGCCGGCCGACGCCGGACTCGGGTCGGGGATCATCAACGTGTCGATGCAGCTGGCCGCCGCGCTCGGGCTCGCCGTGCTCGGGACGATCGCCACGGACCACACGCGCGCGCTCGTGCGTGCCGGCCACTCCCCGGCCACCGCGCTGACCAGCGGCTTCCACCTCGCCTTCGGGATCGCCGCCGTGCTCGTGGCGATCGGGATCATCATCGCCCAGATCGTGCTGCGCCCGTCGCCGCCGGCGGCCCAGGCGGCCGTCGGGACGGTGCGCGAGACCTCGCCCGGACGTGCGACCGCGACCGCGACTGCGGGCGCGGGCAACGCCGTCGCCGGCGCCGTCCAGGACGGCGACGCCGATGCGGGCGACATGGAGCTTTCGCCGCAACCGGCGTAGGGCTCCTGCAAGCGGGACGGCGGTGCTCCCCCCGCGCCGCCGTCCCGTCATGCCGCGCGGGCGGTCCCGGCTGACTCCCCGTCGGCGGTCGCCCGGTTCGGCCCCGTAGCGGCCCACCGCGCGAGGTATCCTGCTCAGCCCCGTGCCCGGCCTGATCGCGATGAAGTTCGGAGGGACCTCCGTCGCCGACGCGGAGCGCATCAAGCGCGCCGCGCGACGGATCGTGTCCAAGTGCGAGGCCGGCTACCAGGTCGTTGCGGTGCTGTCCGCGCGCGGCAAGACGACCGACGAGCTGATCGCCGCCGCCGAGGAGGTCTCGAGCACGCCCGACCCGCGCGAGATGGACATGCTCCTGTCCACCGGAGAGCGCATCTCGTGCGCGCTGTGCGCGATGGCGATCAACGACCTCGGCTACCGGGCGATCTCGCTGACCGGCTCGCAGGCGGGAATCGTGACCGACACCTCGCACACGAAGGCGCGCATCATCGACGTGCGCGCCGACCGCATCCGCAGCGCGCTCGACGAGGGCGCGATCGTGCTCGTGGCGGGCTTCCAGGGCGTGTCGACCGCGCACGACGTGACGACGCTCGGGCGCGGCGGGTCGGACACGACCGCCGTCGCGCTCGCCGCGGCGGTCGGCGCCGAGGAGTGCGAGATCTACACCGACGTGGCCGGGGTGTTCAGCGCCGATCCCCGGATCGTGCCCACCGCCCGCAAGCTGCCGGTCGTCTCCTTCGAGGAGATGCTCGAGATGTCGGCCTCGGGCGCGGGCGTGCTGCAGCTGCGATCGGTCGAATACGCGCGCAATCACGGCGTCCGGATTCACTGTCGCTCCTCGTTTGACGACAGTCCCGGTACCGTTGTCGTCGGAGAGGACGAGACCGTGGAGCAACCCCTCATCACCGCCGTGACCCATTCGACCGACGAGGCCCGCGTCACGCTCATCGGCGTGCCCGACGAGCCCGGCGCCGCCGGCCGCGTGTTCACCGCGCTCGCCGACGCGAACGTCAACGTCGACATGATCGTCCAGAACGATCCGGACACCCACGGCCGCAGCGCCGAGATCTCCTTCACCGTCCCGAAGGACGATCTGCCCACCGCGCGCGAGGCGCTCACCGGGCTGGCCCAGGAGGTCGGGGCGACGCTCAACGAGCACGAGGAGATGGGCAAGGTCTCGGTCGTCGGCGCCGGCATGCGCTCGCACCCGGGCGTCGCGGCAAAGGTGTTCACCGTTCTCGGCCGCGAGGGGATCAACATCGAGATGGTCTCCACCTCGCCGATCAGGATCTCCTGCGTCATCGAGCGCGATCAGGTCGCCGCGGCCGTGCGCGCGCTGCACGACGCGTTCGCTCTCGGCGCCGACACGACCGGCTCCGAGGATCCGTTCGCCCCGAAGGGCGTCGCATGAGCGGCGCCCCGCGCGTCGCCGTCGTCGGCGCGACGGGCGCGGTCGGCCAGGTGCTCCTGCACCTGCTCGAGGAGCGCGGGTTCCCGGCCTCGGAGATCGTGCCGTTCGCCTCCGAGCGCTCGGCCGGGCGCACGCTCGAGGGTCCCGGCGCCGGGCTCGTCGTGCAGGCGCTCAGCGAGGAGGCGATCGCCGGCTTCGACGTGGCGCTCTTCTCGGCCGGCTCGGCCACCTCGAAGGAGTGGGCGCCCCGCTTCGCGAGCGCCGGCGCGGTCGTCGTGGACAACTCGTCGCAGTGGCGCATGGACCCCGAGGTCCCGCTCGTCGTCTCCGAGGTCAACCCCGACGCGATCGAGCGGCACAAGGGGATCGTGGCCAACCCGAACTGCACGACGATGCAGATGGTGGTCGCGCTGAAGCCGCTGCACGACGCAGCCGGTATCGAGCGCATCGTCGTCTCGACCTACCAGTCGACCTCGGGCACGGGCATGAAGGCGATCCAGGAGCTCCAGGCCCAGGCGCACGCGATCCTGCACGAGGCCGATGTGCCGGCGCCGGCGGTGTACCCCCACCAGATCGCCTTCAACGTCGTGCCCCAGGTGGAGACGTTCAAGGACGGCGACGACTACACGACCGAGGAGCGCAAGGTGATGGCCGAGACGCGCAAGATCCTCGGCGAGCCCGACCTGCGCATCAGCGCGACGTGCGCCCGCGTGCCCGTCGTCATCGGCCACTCGGAGTCGGTCAACCTGCAGACGCGCGAGGGCCTCTCGCCCGAGCGGGCGCGCGAGCTGCTCGCCGCCGCGCCCGGCGTGCAGGTGCTCGACGAGCCGGCCGCGGGCCGCTACCCCCTGGCGATCGACGTCGCCGGCCAGGACGACGTGTTCGTCGGGCGCATCCGCCGCGACCCATCCGCCGAGCGCACGCTCAACCTGTGGGTCGTGGGTGACAACCTGCGCAAGGGCGCTGCCCTGAACGCGGTCCAGCTCGCCGAGCTGCTGCACGAGCGCGGGCTGCTCGGCGCGGGCGCGACCAGCGCCGCGTAGAAGCCTCGGGCGCCGAAAGTCCACCGCCCGGGTACGCGAGCGACGCTGCCCGCGAGCGGGTCCCGTGCGCTCAAGGGACTGGCCGTTTGGTCGATTGACTCCGTATCCCCTGCTGTCATTTGCAGCAGGTTCTCCCCGACCGACGCAACGAACAGGACCAGGAGACGTGCATTACCCGCGATGGGCCCCGCCGGCCGCCTTCGGCTCGGCGCTTGCGCTTCTGCCGGCGACCGCCGCGCTGGCGGCGCCGGGCGCCTCGCCGTTCATCACCGGCTACGCCGGGACCGGCACCGCCGCCGCCCCGATCGCCGGCCCGGCGACGAGCTCGCCGCTCTACCTTCCCGACGGCGTCGCGCTCGACGGCGCTGACGACCTGTACATCGCCGATGCGCGCAACGCGGTGATCGAGCAGGTCACCCCCGGGGGCACGCTGTCGATCCTCAACGACCCCGTCGCCGCGCCGGCACTGGCCGCGTCGCCGAACACCGCGCCCTCCGGCCCGCAGGGAGTCGCCGTGGGCGCGAGCGGAACGACGTACGTCGCCGACGCGAGCGCCGACGTGGTCTACGCGTTCTCGCCGTCCGGCACGCGATCGATCGTCGCCGGCACCGGTGCGTTCGGCGCGCCGACGCCGGGGCCCGCCGCGAGCTCGACGCTCGGGCATCCCGATGGCGTGGCCGTCGACGCCGCGGGAGACGTGTTCATCGCCGACACCTCCAACAACCTGATCGAAGAGGTCACTCCCGGACCCGACCCCACGCTCTCGGTCATCGCCGGCGACGGGTCTCTCGGCGCGCCGACCGAGGGCCCGGCGCTCGATTCGGCCCTCGCGCATCCGCGGGGCGTGGCCGTCGATGCCGCCGGTGACGTGTTCGTCGCCGACACCGCCAACAACGTGATCGAGAAGCTCACCCCCGGCCCCGACCGCGCGCTGTCGATCGTCGCCGGCAACGAGACCGGCGGCCTGCCGACCCCTGGACCCGCCCGCAGCTCCGAGCTCGACGGGCCGCAAGGCGTCGCCGTCGACCCGTCCGGCAACGTCTACGTCGCCGACACCGGCAACAGCGACATCGAGAGGGTCGCTCCCGGGGGAACGCTGTCGATCGTCGCCGGAACCGGCGTCGCCGGCACGCCCACGTACGGCGAGTTCGCCAGCGGCCAGCCGCTCGGTGAGCCTACCGGCGTGGCGGTCGACCCGGACGGCACGCTGTTCGTCGCCGACGCCGTCAACAACGTGGTCGATCGCATCGGCCTGGCCTCGCCCGGCGCGCCCACCGCCCTCGCGGCGACCGTCACGGGAACCTCGGCGGCGCTCTCGTTCCTCCCGCCGGCCGACATCGGCCTGTTCGCGGTCACCGGCTACGAGATCAGCCTCGACGGCGGCCAGACCTGGCAGACGCTCGTCACCTCGGGCACGCGTCCGCTCACGGCGACGATCACCGGGCTGACCCCGGGGACGACCTACTCGGTCGAGGTCCGCGCCGACAACGGCGCCGGCTCCGGCCTGGCGAGCGCGTCCGTCGCCGTCACCCCGCCTGCGCCCGCGCCCGCGACGGCGACCCCCGGCGCGACGACCACGACGAGCACGACACGCACGACCACGAGGACGACGACCCGAGCGAGACCGACCTCGCATCCGCCGAAGCCGAGCCCCTTCACCTTCACCGTGCAGGACGGCGGCAACGGCGGCAACGGCGGCATGGACGCGAACGTCGTGGCGCCCGGGCCCGGGACGCTCGACGTGCTCGCCAGCGAGGCCCACGAGGGCCTGGCCGGCTACGCGCAGGCCACCCGCGCGCGGACGAGCGGCTCGGCCGCGCTGCGTCCCGGACCGGGGCGCTTCGCCTACGCGGTGGCGACCGTGGTCCTGAAGAAGGCCGGTCCGGTCATCGTCCACCTCCAGCTGACGGCCGCGGGCCGGGCGCTCCTCGTCCGCCACCGCCAACACGGATGGGCGCTGCACGTCAACGTGAGCATCACCTACACGCCGAACGGCGGCGCGGCGCGCTTCGTGGCCAGGAAGATCGAGATCCTGCCCGCGCGCCCGGTCCCGCCGCCGGCGCCCGCGCGCCCGAGCCCGACGACACGCCCGACTCCGCTGACGCGCGACCCCGGGCCGCGCTGACGCGCGACCCGGGACTCAGGACTCGGTCCGTCAGTCCCCCGTCGCTCCCCGCGCAGCGCTCATGGCCGCGCCTCGAGCACGAGGTTGAACGGCGTCTCGGTCGCCCGGCGGACGCGCGTGAACCCGCCCTCGCGCACGACCTCGGCCAGGCGCGTCTCGCCGGCCTGCGCCCCGAGGGCAAGGCCGACCTCCTGGTCGCGTGCGCCGGGCATCTCCCCTGCCGAGATGTCGGATGCGCGGTGGGGAGCCGCGCGTCCTCGGAGCTATCGCAACGGCTGCGCGAGCCCGTCGAAGGGCCAGACGACCGAGGGCCCGCGTTCCTTCCCGAATCGGCGGCGGGGTTGCCTACCACGCAGGATTCGTCTTGGCGGCCGAGTAGACAGATGTTCGATAAACCCGTCGCACGGTTGCGGTTCGCGGCCTGAGGGGGCCGAGAGAGTCGACAGGATGATGTTGCTGCTCGGAATGGTCATGGGAGCCTGGTCGGTGCTCAGCCTCCTCGCCACGGTCTGCTACTGCCGCGCGGCGCGCAACCGCCGGCGGGCGTGGGAGACCGAGCGCCGCGTGCTCGGACTCGTTCGCTCCACGGACGAGCGCACGAGCCATTACGGCCTGCCCTACGGGCGTCGCTCCTCGCTCGGCGCGCGCACGCGTCCGTCGGGTCGCGTCAAGCCGTTCACGCACAGCGCGGCCACGAGCCGCATGCCGATTCACATCGGCCGCCGTCGCTCCCACGAGGGCGTCGACGATCGTGAGCCGGTCCGCCGGCTTCCGTCGACCGGCTTCTAGACCGAGCGCGTCCGTCCGCTAGCGTTGCTGGCCATGCTGCCGTCGGGGTCCGCGGCATCGCTCCGCGCGGTGGCCGTCTTGAGCGCGCTGTTCGCCGTGCTGTTCGGGACGCCGGCCTCGGCGTCCCCGAGCTGCGCCGCGGCTCCCGGCGGCGGCCTGACGCTCGCCAACGTCGCCGCCGGCGACGGGGTCGTGCGTGCCGTCGGGGCGAACGGCCTGGTCGCCGAGTCGCGCGACCTGCGCCGCTGGCGCGTCGAGCCGACGCCGGTCGTGCACAACCTGCGCGGCATCGTGTGGACCGGAACGCGATGGATCACCGTCGGCGACCTCGGAACGATCCTGTCCCGCCGGGGCGGGCGCTGGAGCGCGACGCCCGGGCTGCCGAGCACCGGCCTGCGCGGCATCGCGGCGCGGCCGGGCCTGGTGGTCGCGTCCGGGAGCAACGGTGACGTGCTCACCTCGCGCGACGGCGTCAGCTGGTCGATCGCGTCGAGCGGCACGAGCAACATCCTCTGGGGCGGTACGCGCGTCGGATCCTCGCTGCTGCTGAGCGGACAGGAGTCGACGGTGATCGCCACCCGCGACGGCACCCACTGGACGCCGGTCCCGACGTTCCCGATCCCGACCCGCAACACGATCGCCTCGCGACCGCTGCTGTGGCAGCTCGCGGCCGCCGGCGGCCGGGTGGTGGCCGTCGGCGACTTCGGCGCGATCCTCGAGGGGACGCTCGCCTCCGGCCTGCACGGCGTGCCGAGCCCGACCGACGAGATCCTGCGCGGAGTCGCCGTGGCCGACGGGCGCTGGGTCGCGGTCGGCTCGGGTGGCACCGTGCTGTTCTCGCCCGACGGCCGGCACTGGCGGACGGGGCGCGCGCCGACGACGGCCGACCTGCGCGGCGTCGCCTGGACCGGGCGCCGCTGGGTGGCGGTCGGCGACGAGAGCACCGTTATCTCCTCGACCGACGGCCGGCACTGGCGCCTGGAGCAGACGGCGATGCCCTGTGCGCTGCTCGGGGTCGCCCGCGGCGGGGGCCGGTTCGTCGCCGTCGGCGGGGCCGGAAACGTGCTCCTCTCGCGTGACGGCCGGCGCTGGCGAGGCGTTCCGCGCCCGACGCGCGAGGATCTGTACGGCATCGTCCACGGACCGCACGGCTTCGTCGCCGTCGGCGCGGGCGCCACCGTGCTGACCTCGCCCGACGGGGTGCACTGGACGCCGCGGCGTGCGCCGACCAGCCTCAATCTCCACACCGTCAGCTGGACCGGATCGGAGTACCTGGCCGGCGGGGATCGCGGCGTGTTGCTGCGCTCGGCCGACGGGCGCCGCTGGCGGCGCGTGCCGTTCCCGGGCTTTCACTCCGTGCGGGCCTTCGCCACCGACGGCCCGACCGTGATCGCCGCCGGGGCGGGCACGATCGCGCGGCGGGCCGGGCCGGGGGCCGTGTGGCAGCTGCAGACGGTCGGACTCGGCCGCTTCCAGACCGGCGTGGCCTACGGCGACGGCCGCTTCGTGGTCGTCGGGCATAACGGCGAGGTGCAGGTCTCCGGCGACGACGGCGTGTCCTGGGTCGCGGCGTCGGGCGGCGTCGAGATCAACCTCGACACGGTGGCGTGGACCGGCACGCACTTCCTGGCCACCGGTGAGGGAGCCGCGATCACGTCGCGAGACGGGCTGACCTGGCGACCGCTCCGGCTGCGCACGCGGCGCAGCCTGCGCGCGCTCGCCCGCTCGGGTCCGCTCGTGCTCGCCGTCGGCGACGCGGACACGCGCGTCTTGCTTCGGGGCTGACCGGGCCCGGCCGGCGCGCCGTTTCGTCGCCGGCGCGCGATACTGACGGCATGCCCGATCGCAACGTGCTCGGCGGGGAGCTCGAGCCGTGCGGGACGGATCCCATCACCGGCTTCTTGCGCGACGGATGCTGCCGCGCGAGCCCCGAGGACGTCGGCAGCCACACGATCTGCGCCGTGGTGACGGCCGAGTTCCTCGAGCATCAGCGCGCGATCGGCAACGACCTCGTCACCCCGGCGCCGGAGTACCGGTTCGAGGGCCTCGTGCCCGGGGACCGCTGGTGCGTGACGGCCGCGAACTGGCTACGCGCGCACCTCGACGGCGCGGCCGCGTACGTCGTCCTGCGGTCGACCCACGAGCGGGCGCTCGACATCGTGCCGCTCGCCGCGCTGCGCGAGCACGCGGTCGACGTGCCGCCCGACGCCGGCGTGTTCGAGGGGTCCTGAGCGGCGTCGTCTACCCGCGCAGCGGATGCGCGGCGAAGAACGACCAGATCGTCTCGCTCGCGTCGATCTGGCGGCTCGTCGGCCCGACGATGAACACGGGCAGGTACTGCCAGCCGCCGGGCCAGGTGTGACCGCCGCCGACGATCGTGTCGAGCGCCACCGACACCCCCGGCGGGCAGCCGCCCTCGAGCGTGAGCGTCACGCTCGTCCCGTCGTCCACCCGCTCGGGGAGCGCCCGGGAGCGCGACGGCCCGGCGCAGCCGTTCAACTGGCTCCAGCGCGCGAACGTCGCCGGCGCCGAGAGCACATCGCCGACGCCGCTGCGCAGCGCCCCGCCGTCGTACGGGACGAACGGATCGCTCGTGCCGTGGATGAGCAGGACGGGAAGGTGGGCGCGCGGGGCACAGCCGGCGGACACGGGCGACGGCAGCGACCCGGCGACGGGAGCGATCGCGGCGAGCGTGCCCGCGAGCTCGCACCCGAGCAGCTCGGTGAACATCGCTCCGTTGGACAGCCCGGTGGCGTAAATGCGCCGCGGGTCGATCGTGTAGCGCGCCCGCAGGCTGTCGATCAGCGTGCGGACGAACGCGACGTCGTCGACGCCCGCCTGCGCCGCCGGCGTAGACAGCCCGTCGTTCCAGGACCGGTCGACACCGTCGGGGTACACGACGATGAAGCCGTGGCGGTCGGCGGCGGTGTCGAGACCGCTCACGTGGGCCATCCCCTTGCCGTCGCCGAGCCGGCCGTGGAAGGCCAGCACGAGCGCGACCGCCCGCCCGGCGCGATAGCTCGCGGGCACGTGGATCCGGTAGGTGCGGGTCAGCCCGTCCGCCCGGACGCTGCCGACCGGGTCGTTCGGCCCCGCGCCGAGCGCGTTGTGGCGCGCCACCGCGAGCGCGAGGGCGACGGCGAGGATCGTTCCCGCGATCCACCACCGGCGGCGGCGTGGCCGTGCCCGTCGTTGCTCCACCCCCGAGTGCGTCATTGCCCGATAGGAAACCCGGCGGATCGGCGGAGGTTGCGCCGACGGACGATCTGCGGAACGCTCACCGCCTGCGTCGCCACTCGCGTCCCCTGGTCACTCCCGACGTCGAGCACGAGGGGTAGCCGCTGCTCCGGGTGGACCGCCCGATCGCGAACACCGGAGCGCGAGCTCGGTCACGGTCGTCGCGAGCGCAGCGAACGTGCGTGCGTCAGCGGACTCGGGGGTTGGGAGGAAGCGGCGTGACCAGCGGCGAGTATGCGATCCAGGTCGAGACCGCGGCGCGGCCGCGGCCCCCGCGTGGCGCCTTCCCGCCGGCGCGCTCCCACGTGCGCCGCGTCCGACCAGCGGGTCGAGCGCGTCGAGCGCGACCGGCGCGCGGCCCTACGCCGCGGCCCCCACGACGCTCGTCGACCAGTCGATCACCGACGTCGGCCGCACGACGTGTCGCGAGAGCTCGAGCTCCTTCGGCGACAGCCCGAGTGCCAGGCCGACGAGCTGCGGGAGGTGGAGCACCGGCATGTCCAGGCTCGTGCGCCCGGGCGGGGGAACGGCGACCGGCTGCTGCAGGTCGAGGTTGAGGTGGCAGAGCGGGCACGGGGTCACGAGGCAGTCGGCCTCGGCGTCCATCGCATCCCCGAGGTGGCGGCCGGCCTGCGTGAGCGAGGCCTCCTTGTTCATCGTGATGATCGGGAAGCCGCAGCACTTGCGCATGCCGGCGTACTCGACGACAGTGCCGCCGAGTGCGTCGATGACCTGCTCGAGGTAGTGGTCGCGCGGGTGGTCGGCGTCGATCCCGAGGCGCTGGCGCGGCCGCACGATGTAGCACCCGTAGAAGGGGCCCACGCGCAGGTTGGTGAGCGGTCGCTTGACGCGCGCGCGCAGCTCGTCGAGGCCGAGCTCCTCGACGAGCAGCCAGAGGAAGTTCTTGTTCGTCAGGCCCTTCTCGTAGGTCAGTCCCTCGTCGGCGAGGTGCGTGTTGATGTGCTCGCGGTACTCGGCGCTCGCGTCGAGGCGCTCCTGGCACTCGCTCTGCGCGCCCTGGCAGGTCGAGCAGATGTTCATCATCATCGCGCCGTCGGTCTGCTGGGCGAGCGCGAACGTGCGCGCGTTGAGCGTGTCCGCGAGCTCCTGATTGTGCTCGGCGATCACGCCGGCGCCGGTGCAGCAGGCGCGGTCGAGCTCGATCAGCTCGATGTCGAGCAGCGGGGCGACCTTCGCCATGCTGCCGTGCAGCTCGGGGGTGAAGCCGCGGCTCACGCAGCCGGGCCAGTAGGCGACCTTCATGTCTGGGCAGCTCCCTGTGGTTCGTTGTCCTCGTCCGTGCCGCTGACGTAGAGGTTGAGCTCGTAGCGCTCCTCGCGGCCGTCGACCGTGTCGAAGATCTGCTGCACCGCCTTGAGGTCCCGCTTGGGCAACTTGTGGCCGAGCAGCGCGCCCTTGATGGTCACCTTGCCGCGCAGCAGCCCCTTGATGATTACCGGCACCGAGCTGAGCAGCTCCTTGCCTGCGGCCGGCGTGAACTTGCCGAACCACGAGTTGCCGCCGTAGGAGCGCGGGACCAGTTCGGCCTCGTGCAGCAGTCCGTAGTCCTTGATCAACGTGACGAAGGCGGCCTCGTGGCGATGCCCGTTGTTGTGATCGTTGATGTGCTCGTCCTCGCCCGCGATGCGGCGCAGGCGCATGATCTGGCCCATCGGGTTGACGTCCTTCGGGCACGCGTCCACGCACTTGAAGCAGTGGGTGCAGTCATAGATGCCGTGCGGGTCCTGGGAGAGGTCGATGAGCCGGTGGCGTCGCGACGCGTCGCGCGGGTCGCCGACGAAGCGGTACGCCTTGGCCAGCGCGGCCGGGCCGACGAACTCGGGGTCGACCTCCATCGCCAGGCAGTCCGACACGCACGCGCCGCACTGGATGCAGCCCGCGGTCTGGGTGACGTCGACCATGCTCTCGCGCGGCACGATGTACTCGCGCTCGGGGATCGGCTCCTTGTTGATGAGCCAGGGCGTGACGCGCTGGATCTTCTTCCAGTGCACCGCGTCCATGTCGACGATCAGGTCCTTGATGACCGGCATGTTGCCCATCGGCTCGACCTCGATGACGCCGTCCTTCGCGCCGGCCTGGGCGGCGTCGAGGTGGGTGTGGCAGGCGAGCGCGGGCTCGCCGTTGACGCGCACGCCGCACGAGCCGCAGATCGCCTGGCGACACGAGCAGCGGATGCCGATCGACCCGTCGAAGCGGTTGCGCGCCTCGAGGATGCCCTCGAGCACCGAGCGATGCCCCTCGAGCTCGACGGTGTGCTCGTCCCAGTAGGGGGCGTCGCCCGATTCGGGGTTGTAACGGCGCAGGCGGAGCGTGAACGGCTGCGGCGCCTTGTGCATCTCGGCCATCAGTACTTCCTTTCTTCAGGCTGCCACTGGGTGATCGTGACGGGCGAGTAGGTCACCTCGGGGCCGGCGCCGTTGAGCGAGAGGTCGATGTGCTTGAGCCACTGCTCGTCGTTGCGCTCGGGGAAGTCGGTGCGGAACTGGGCACCGCGCGACTCCTTGCGCTCGATCGCGCCGACCACCGTCGCCTCGGCGCAGTCGAGCATGAACCCGAGCTCCAGGGCGCCGAGCACGTCCTGGTTGAAGACGGTTCCCCGGTCGTCGATCCACGCGCTCTTCGCCTCCTCCTTGAGGCGGTCGACGATCTCCAGGCACGTCTGCAGGCCCTCCTCGTCGCGGAAGACGGCGGCGTACTGGTTCATCGCGACGCCGAGCTCGTCCTTGATCTCCGACACGCGCCGCCCGCCGTGCTCACGGCCGATGATCGCGTCGATCTCGGCGACGTCCTCGCGCAGCCGCGCCAGCGGGTCGATCTCGGGCATCCGCATGCCCCTGGAGCGGTTCGCGGCGTGCTCGCCGGCGCGGCGCCCGAAGATGAGGGTGTCAAGGAGGGAGTTCGCGCCGAGCCGGTTCCCCCCGTGCACGGAGACGCAGGCGACCTCGCCCGCGGCGTAGAGCCCCTCGATCGGCGTCTGACCCCAGATGTCGGTCTTGACGCCGCCCATGATGTAGTGCTGCCCGGGGCGGATCATGATCGGCTCGCGGGTGATGTCGACGCCGGCGAAGTCGCGCCCGAGGTTGACGATCTCTCGCAGCGCCTCGAGCGTCCGCTTGCGGGGCACGACGGTGACGTCGAGGTAGATGCCCTGGCCGTCGGGGCCGACGCCGCGACCCTCGTCGATCTCGATCTGCTCGGCGCGCGAGACGACGTCGCGGGAGGCGAGCTCCATCTTGTTCGGAGCCGTCTTCTCCATGAACCGCTCGCCGTTCTTGTTGAGCAGATGGGCCCCCTCGCCGCGGGCCCCCTCGGTGATGAGGATGCCGCTGCCGAGCAGCGTCGTCGGGTGGTACTGGACCATTTCCATGTCCATCAGCGGCGCGCCCGCACGGTAGGCGAGCGAGATCCCGTCGCCGGTGACGATGAGCCCGTTCGTGGTCGGCTTGTAGCACTGCCCGGCCCCGCCGCAGGCGAGGATCACATTCTTCGCCGTGAAGGCCTCCATGCGGCCGCTGCGCACGTCGCGCGCGATCACGCCCGCACAGCCGCCGGCGTCGTCGATCAGCAGGGAGGTCGTGAACCACTCCTCGAAGCGCTCGACCGTCTCGTGGTGCTTCATCAGCTGCTCGTAGAGCACGTGCAGCAGCGCCTGGCCGGTGATGTCCGCCACGTAGGCGGTCCGCTTCATCGACGCGCCGCCGAACGCCCGCAGGTCCAGCTCGCCCTCGTCGTTGCGGTGGAAGGTGACGCCGATGTGCTCGAGGTGCATGACCTCGGCGGGCGCCTCGCTGCACATGATCTCGATCGCGTCCTGGTCGCCGAGGAAGTCCGATCCCTTGACCGTGTCGTACGCGTGGGAGTGCCAGTCGTCGGCCAGGCTGATCGCGGCGTTGATCCCGCCGGCGGCGGCGACGGAGTGCGAGCGCACCGGGTGCACCTTGCTCATGATGGCCACGCTCGCGCCGCCCTCGGCGGCGGCAAGGGCGGCCCGCTGGCCCGCGAGACCGGCCCCGATGATCAAGACGTCGTGTGCTGGCATGACTCCCTTGGGGAAGAGCGGATGGTGAGGCACAGGACTCTATATGGCCGGACCGGATTGCCCGGCCGTGGCTGTTCGTCGGCCACCGCCGGGTCAGCGGTCGCGGCGCCGGCGGCGCAGGCCCGGGCCGCGATTCGCCCGCGGAGGGCCGAAGTCACGCCGCAGGCCGTACACGAGGGCGCCGCAGGAGAGCGCGATCAGCCCGAGCAGCGCGAGCTCGGTGGGGCTCGTCCACGAGAGCCCCTGCGAGGTCGCCGTGGCGCTCGGCGGCGGCGCGCGGCCCACGAGGTAGCTCTTCACCGCGACCGCGGCGATCGGCGGCGCCGCCGTGCAATGCCCGGCCCGGCGGGCCCGCTCGAGCCGGCGGACGGCGCGAAGCTCGGCGACCTGGAACGTGGCGGGGGAGACGTGCAGTTGCGCGGCCGCGGCCGACGCCGAGACGCCCGCGTTGCCGGGGGAGCCGAACCGCAGGGCGAGCAGCGTGCGGTCGGGGGCCGCGAGGGCGGTCAGGCAGGCCTGATCGGCCCGGACGACGGTCGCGATCCCGGCGGGTTGAGGCCGGCCGACGGCCGGAGCGGCGTGGGCCGTCGTCGTGGCGGTCGTGGCGGTCGCGGCGGTCGTCGTCGCGGGCGCCGAGGCGGCGGCGCTGGGGCCGACCGCGACCGTCGTCGTGCCGAGAGCGGCCCAGGCGAGCGGCGCGGCGAGGACGGTGCCGCGAGGGGAGCTGCGCATCCGGCGGCGAACGCTACCGGACGCAGCGGCTTTCGCGGCTCACCTTGGCCGCGGGGGTGCTCAGGTCAGCGCGCGAGCCGACCGCTTCGCGCGGTACATGGCCGCGTCGGCGTGGTGCATGAGCTCCTCGAGCTCGTCGGCGTCGTGGGGCCACAGGGCCCGCCCGACGCTCGCGCGGACCTCGAGCGCGTGGCCGCCGACCTGGAAGGGCTTGTCGAACGCGTGCCTGACGCGCGCGGCGGCGGCATCGACCTCGGTCAGTCTGGTCGCCTGGCTGAGGACGATGGCGAACTCGTCCCCGCCGAGGCGGGCGACCGTGTCGAACGCGCGCACCGTTCCGAGCAGCCGGGTCGAGACCTGGCGCAGCAGCTCGTCGCCGGTCGCGTGCCCGAACTCGTCGTTGATGTGCTTGAAGTTGTCGAGGTCGACGAAGAACAGGCCGAGCGGGCGGCCGTCCTCGCGCGCGTCGTCGAGCGCCCGGCGGAAGCGCTCGGCGAAGAACGAGCGATTGGCGAGGCCGGTGAGCGCGTCGTGGCGGGCCTGATGGGACATGCGGTCCAGGAGCTCGCCGTTCTCGAGCCCGACGGCGGCCTGGGCGACGATGCCCGAGAGGCGGTCCTTCAGCGCCTGCGACTCGCGCAGGCGCGCCGGGTTCGACGAGACGGAGACGCTCAGGATCCCGAGCACGTTGTCCCGCGCGATGATCGGGACGTAGGCGATGGCCTGCGAGCCGAACGTGCTCATCATCTCCTGCACGAACGGCGAGTTCGTCTCCGGACCGAAGAACAGCGCCCGGGCGGTCTCGGCGTTGAACAGCTCCTCGGCCATCTCGGGGTCGGTCTCGCCCCGGGCCAGGCGCAGCCCGCGCATCTCGGTGTCGAGGGCGGCCGGGTACCCGTAGGTCGCCTTGCACAGCAGGCGGTCGCTGCCCTCCTCGCGCAGGAAGACGGCGACGCGATCGCAGTCGACGAGCAGGGGGACCGACTCGGCCAGGCGGCGGGCGACCTCGGCGCTCGAGTCCGCGCCGGCGAGCGAGCGGGCGAAGTCGAGCAGCGCCGTGGTGTGCTCGTTCGCGCGGCGGGCGCCGGCGAGCGCGATCGAGCGATCGAGCGCGTTGGCCGCGTAGCGCGCGTAGTGCTCGAGCGCCTGGCGCTCGTGCGGGAAGACCGACGCCTCGTGGTCGAACAGCGCGAGCAGCCGTCCGTAGTGGTGGTGGTGCGAGCGGATGTCGGCCAGCAGCCAGGTGTCGGGCGCGTCCGCCGCGTCCACCGTGAGCGCCTCCTCGGCCAGCGCCAGCGCCTCGTCCTCGGCAAAGCCGCGATGATGGATCTCCAGCGCGGCATCGGGCTCGGGGCGCACGACGAGCAGGTAGCGCTGCGCGCGGACGGCAGTGGTCGAGCGCTGGGTGATCTTCTCGAGCGTCGAGGCGAGGTCGTCGTCGGCGATGAGGTCGCCCGCGGCCCGGTACATGCTCTCGAAGCGGTCGTTGAGGGCGACGAGCTGAGCCTCCAGGGCGGTGATGTGCTCCTCGGGATTCGCCACGCGGGCGGCCATGGCGTCGTCCCACCGGATCTCGATCGCGCAGGAGGCCGCCCCGTTCGACTCGCACTCGAGCTCCCGGACGCTCGCCGACGGCACGCCGTACAGCATCGGCGCGATGCTCAGCAGACCGAGGGCCCACTCACACAGGCAGGTGGCCGAGGGGTGGGGCGGCTCGGTGAAGCGCCTCACCACGGCGTGGCCCGGCGACAGCTCTTCGATCTCCATGTGGCTGACCGTCGAGAACTTGCCCGCCACGATCGTGATCTGGCGCAGCAGCTCCTCGGGTGAGCCGAGCGATCGCAGGGCCGTGGCGACCTGGGTGCCCGCGTACTGGCGCACCGCGTTCTCGCCCACCTTGCGCGCGACCTCCGGGTCGCCGGTGACCTCGGCGGCCGCCGCGAACAGGTCGATGGCCTCCTGAGCGGAGATCCAGTTCGTGATGTCCTCGAGGAACTCCAGCGTGCGGGTGCTCCCCGCCGCCTCGATCAGCTCCGGGAGCGCGCTCTCGCCCGCCACGCTGCGCACGTGCCCGACGATCCCGGCCGTGAGCGTGCAGGCCAGGTGCCGGCCCTGGCCGGGCCCCGTTGGATCATCCATACGTCACGGATCGGCCGGCCCGCTCGCTCGCTTGAATCCACATCCTCCAGGGGTCGCCCAATCGCGGGCAAACCGGCGCAAACTGGGGTCTTGGAGTGCGGGGTGTTGCGGCGGGACCGAGGGCGGCCGTGGGCCCCGGCGCTGCGGACCCGCCCGCGCCGAGCCGGCGCCGAGCCGGGAACTTTGGTCGATCTTCTCTCATGGTGGAAGAAGATCGACCAAACTTCCCCGCGCGGGCGCCCGGACGCCCGGCCGCGCGGGTCGGATCGGCCCCGCGCGGGTCGGATCGACACGCGCCAGTCGGGTGTCGCGCGAGAACCGACCCAAGCGAGTGGCAGGCTGCGCGTGTGACCTCGGTCGACCCCGCGATCGCTCGCCTCGCCGCCCGCCAGCACGGTGTCGTCACGCGAAACCAGCTGCTCGGGGTGGGATTGCGTGACGGCGCGATCGGTTACCGGTGCCGGCACGGCCGCCTGCACCGTCTCCATCCCGGCGTGTACGCGGTGGGTTACGACGGAACGACGCCCGAGGCGAAGGCGATGGCCGCGGTTCTCGCGTGCGGCCGGGGCGCACTTCTCAGCCACCGATGGGCCGCGGCGCTCTGGGAGCTGTCCGCGTTTCCACCCGGCCCGGTGGATGTCATCACGCTGGCGCCGCATCGACGCGAGGGCATCGTCGCCCGTCGCTCGCGCGGGCTCACCACCGGCGATGTGACGACACGACGGGGTATCCCGGTGACGGGCGCCGCGCGGACCCTGATCGATCTGGCCGACGTGCTCGACGACCGTGCGCTCGCGCGCGCCGTCAACGAGGCGCTTCTCCGGCGCGTCGTGCGCCGAGTCGATCTCGCCCGGACGCTCGCCGGCGTCCGGAACCGCCGGGCCGCGACCCGGCTGCGCGACTTCGTCGAGCGCTCCGACGGACCGACGCGCTCGGTTCTGGAAGACGCGTTCCTCTCGTTCGTCGTGCGTCACGGCCTGCCGCGCCCGGAGGTCAATCAGCGGATTCGGGGCTTCGAGGTCGACATGCTCTGGCGCGCGCCGCGGCTCGTCGTCGAGCTCGATGGACGCACGTCGCACGACCTGCGGCGGTCCTTCGAGGACGATCGCGAGCGAGATGCCGAGCTGACGGCCGCCGGCTATCGCGTGGTGCGCGTCACGTGGCGTCGGTTGCGCCGGCATCCCGCGCGCGAGGCCGCTCGTCTGGAGCGGTTGCTCGGCGGCACGGCGGACCCCACGGAGAACCCGCATATCTCAGCGAATCCGCACGCGGCGCGACTAGGATAGGAAGGACCATGATCGCGTGGCGTTCCTTCACGCTGATGCGGGTTTTCGGGATCCGCGTCAGCGTGGGCATCAGCTGGTTCCTGGTGCTCTTCCTCTACATCTTCTGGTTCACGCCGTCGTTCCATCAGGTGCTCGGCGGGTCCGAGACGTCGGCGTATCTCGTGACCGTCGCGAGCGTGCTGTCGTTCTTCGTCTCGATCGTTCTGCACGAGCTCGGGCACGCGTTCGTCGCCCGGCGCAACGGGTTGCAGGTGCTCGGCATCGAGCTGTGGATGCTCGGCGGACTCACCCGCACGTCGGGCGACGTGACGACGCCCGGACCGGAGTTCCGCGTCGCGGCCGCCGGGCCGGCGGTGACGCTGCTCGTCATCGTGTTGAGCCTCCTGGCCGGGATGCTGATCACGTCCCCGCACGACCTCGTGCAGGTTCCGGCCGGCACCGCCGTGCACGCCTCGGCCGCGCTCGTGTGGCTCACCTGGCTGGCGACCCTGAACCTGCTCGTGCTCGTGGTCAACCTCGTCCCCGCGGTGCCGCTCGACGGCGGGCAGATGGCCCACGCGATCGTCTGGCGCCTGACCGGTGATCGCAACCGCGCGACCCAGGTCACGGGGCGGTTCGGCCAGGGCACGGCGCTGGTGGTGGGCGCGGGCGGGCTGCTGCTCCTGGCCAACGGCAACTCGATCGGCGTCTGGCTGCTGCTGATGGCCGCGTTCGTCTACCAGGGGGCGAGCGTCGTCGTCGCCCAGGGCTCCGTCGGCCGACGCATCGCCCGTGTGCGCGTCTCCGACATCATGGATCGCGAGCCGGTGACGATCGCACCGACGACGACGATGCTCGATGCGCGCGAGCAGTACTTCGACCGCTACCACTGGCCCTGGTTCGTGGTCATCGACGACGACCGGCGCTTCGTCGGCGTGGTGACCCTCGCGCGCGTGCAGAGCGAGATCAGCGCCGGCCGCCCGGCACTCGAGGTCGGCGAGGCGCTCGAGGACGAGGGCCAGCAGCTGCGGATCGACGAGAACCAGCCGCTCGAGGCGCTGTTGCGCAGCGACGGGCTCCGCCGGCTCGGCGGCATCGTGGCCGTCGACGCCGACGGCGTGCTGCGCGGCGTCGTGACCGCCGCGCGGCTGAGTCAGGCCATGACGTCCGCGGCGCCCTGACCGGCGACGCCGTCGCCCCCCGCACGCGGCGCCCTGATAGGGAAGTTTGTTCGATCTTCTTCCACCAGGAGAGAAGATCGAGCAAACTTCGAGCTTCGCCCCCGCCGGCGCACGCCCCGCCGCCCCCCGGCCCCGCGTGCTGTAACCAACCTGCGAACACCTTGACGCGGCGCCGCCGACGCGATCAAAATGACCAGCGGTCAGGGCAGTGGGTGTCGATGTGCGGCGTCGCCCCGTCGCGTGCGCATCGCGCCAACACAGCCAGAAGCAGAGGAGGGGTACACGTGTTCGACTCCCGCAAGGTGCCGCTCGCGACGCTCGTGGCGATCGGCGCCGCCGTCGCGGCCGCGTCGGGTGCCGCGGCGCAGAGCACACCGGTCGCGGCCGCGCCGCACATCGTCGCGCGTCCCGACAACGTCATGGTCAACACGACGGTGACGCTCACGGGCAGCGGCTTCCCGGTCAGGAGCAAGGTCCACCTCGAGGAGTGCGGCGCGGTGCTGTGGATCGTGCCGCGCAGTCCGTGTGTGACCACGAATGCGATCACGGTGACGACCGGTGCGCTCGGCGGCTTCACGACGCCGTTCAAGGTGCAGCTGTGCCCGCGCACCACGCCGCCCGTGCCGCCGGTGACGGAGGAGACGTGCTACATCGGCGAGCCGCATCCGCAGGGCATCGACACGGTGGCGCTGATCGGCGCCGCCAAGATCACGGTCACGTATCCGTGAGCGAGGACGGTCGTTCGCGTCTGCGCGGGAGCGACCGCGGGTCAGGGCGAGCTGCGGCGCGGTTCGGAGGGGCCGCGCCGCAGCGCCTCCCCCATCGGCCGCACGCGACCCGTCCGGCGGTCCCGGCCCGCGCGTAGCGGCACCCGCGCGTAGCGGCACCCGCACCCGCGCGTAGCGGCACCGCGGACCGCGCGCGCCGGACCGCGCGCGGCGGACCGCCGGGCCGCCGCCTCAGACCGGAATCCGCCCTCGCTCGATGATCGCCCCGAAGTCGCTCGCGCCCGGCAGCGTGCCGTACTCGCGTCCCCCGTGCCTCCCGAGCCTCGCCGCGCAGAACGCGTCGGACACCGCCGCCGGCGCGTGGCGGACGAGCAGCGAGCCCTGCAGCGCGAGCGCCATGTCCTCGACGATCCGCCGCGCGCGGGCCTCCAGGTCGTCGGGGCTGGAGAGCTCGCGACGCAAGGCGTCAACGTGCCCGTCCAGGTCCGCGTTCGCCCCCTGCGCGAGCCCGACCTCGTCGAGGAACACCTCGAGCGAGCGTGGTGAGCGGGAGAGGGCGCGCAGCACGTCGAGGCTCATGACGTTACCCGAGCCCTCCCAGATCGAGGCGAGCGGCGCCTCGCGGTACAGCCGCGGCATCCCCGACTCCTCGACGTAGCCGCTCCCGCCGAAGCACTCGAGCGCCTCGAAGGCGTGCTGCGGAACGCGCTTGCAGACCCAGTACTTGCCGACCGCGGTCGCGAGCCGCTTGAACAGCTGCGCGTCAGTGTCGTCGGCGCCCGAGCGCGCGTCGGCGTGCGCCTCGTCGTAGGCGCGGGCCAGGCGCATGGCGAGCGCCGTCGCGGCCTCGGCCTCGAGCGCGAGGTCGGCGAGCACGTTGCGCATGAGCGGCTGGTCGATGAGCCGCGCCCCGAACGCGGAGCGGAACGAGGCGTGGTGGATCGCCTGCGCGGCGGCCCAGCGCATCCCGGCGGCGCCGCCGAGGGTGCAGTCCAGCCGGGTGTGGCCGACCATCTCGATGATCGTCGGCACGCCGCGACCGGGCTCGCCGACCATCCGTGCCCACGCGCCGTGGTACTCGACCTCGCTCGAGGCGTTGGAGTGGTTGCCGAGCTTGTCCTTCAGGCGCTGCAGGTGCATGGCGTTGCGCGTGCCGTCGGGGAGCACGCGCGGCAGCAGGAAGCAGGACAGCCCCTCGTCGGCCTGGGCGAGCACCAGGAAGAGGTCGCTCATCGGCGCCGAGCAGAACCACTTGTGCCCGGTGATCTCATACTCGCCGCCGTTGCCCGGAGCGCCGAGGGCGCGCGCGACGGTGGTGTTGGCGCGCACGTCGGAGCCGCCTTGTTTCTCGGTCATCGCCATCCCGCTCACCGCGCTGCCCTTCTCGCTCGCCGGCCGCGGGGACGGGTCGTACGTCGTCGCCGTCACGAGCGGCTCCCACTCGGCCGCGAGCTCGGGGCAGGCGCGCAGGGCGGGCACGACGGCGAAGGTCATCGTCATCGGGCAGGCGACGCCGGCCTCGGCCTGGATCGCGGTCATGTACAGCCCGGCGCGCGCGACGTGCGGGCTCGGCTCGTCGCTCGTCCACGGCAGCGAGTGCAGCTCGTGGCGCGTCCACAGGCGCATGAGGTCGTGCCAGGCCGGGTGGAACTCGACCTCGTCGATCCGGTTTCCGTAGCGGTCGTGGGTGCGCAGGACGGGGCGGTTCTCGTTGGCCAGGCGACCCCATTGCAACGGCTCGCCGCCGACCTCGCGACCGAGCGCGGCGCCGCGCTGCAGCACCCACTCGCCGCCCTCACGGCGCAACGCCTCGACGAGCGGCACGTTGGTCGAGAACAGGTCGATGTCCGCCAGCGGCGGCGGCTGGTTGGTGACATCGTGCGTCTTGAAGGGCGCGGCGTGCGAAGCGGTGTGGTCGACGGTGGCCATGGCGAACCTCCTGGGCGGGGCGGCGGGCGAGGTGCCGCCTTCTGGCCGCCCAGTCAAGCAGAGCGACGGCCGCGCCCGCGGGAGCGCTTCTCGGCCGGTTCCCGCGCAGCGGAGCCGCGCGGTCGCGGGCGCCGCCTTACCGCCGCCGGGCCCGGCCCGGGCCGCGCCCGCGCCCGCGCGGCGGCGCGTAGCTCTGCAGCGTCACCCGACGCTGCGCCACGAGCGTCGGCTTCGACCACGGCCCGACGGAGGCCCGGGCCAGGACCCCGAGCCGGTGGCCCCTGGCGTCCGAGATCCGGCGGATGCCCGCCGTGCTGATCGTCACCCATATCCGCTCGCTGTTGCCCTCCTCGATGGAGAAGTCGGTGCCGGCGAGCACGAGCGTGCGCCGCACGAACCGGACCCTCGGGCGGGCCGCCATGTGCGCCCGCCGCCGACCCGGGGGACGGCGCCGGGGGGACGTGACCCGCACCGAGTAGACGAGGTTGAGCGTCAGCGACCCCTTGCACGGGTCGCCGCCGCAGCCGAGCGCGATCAGCGCGCGACCGGCCTTCGTGAGCGTGGCCGAGCCGGATTCGACGGTCATGTTGACTCGTCCGGTGCCGCCCGGCGTCGCGGCGGCCGGCGGGGGCGACGGGGCGACCGGGGGAGACGCCGCCGGCGCCGGCGCCGGCGAAGGCGACGGTGCGGGCGGAGTCGTCGGCGCGGGCGGAGCCGACGGCGTCGAGGCGCCGACGCAACCGGGCGTGTCCGGGCCCTGGTCCGAGTCGATCGTCAGCCGCAGCGTGGCGGTGGAGGAGCCGAGCGGAACGGTGACCGCCGTCGGTCCGACGTCGTGGAAGGAGTATCCGTAGGCGCCCGAATAGGCGTCGATCGTCGCTCCGTACTGGTCGTAGGCGATGAACGGATCGGTGGTCAGGCGCGCCGCCGCGAAGTCGGGCTGGCCGAGCCAGTCGGCGCTGTTGTTCCCGTACCGGCCGCCCCAGTAGCCGAGCGCGAATCCGGCGACGACGTCGCGGTAGACGACCGCGTACTGATTGTTGAAGCCGACGTTCTCGGTGACGCCGGCGACGGTGTAGTTGGTGTCTCCGGTGTACACCCCCGTTGCCAGTGCCGAGGCGCCGATGTGCACGGCGCTCCCGGTCACGACCTGTCCGGTGGACGGCGTCGTGATCGTCCCGTTGAGGGTGATCGAACCGTCGGGCTGCATCGTTCCGCTGTAGCTGAGCGTCTGGTACGGCGTGCCGAAGAAGCCGTCGTTGACGTCGATGGTCTGCCCGGCCAGCGACGCCACGTACGGCGTCATCGACCCATAGCTGGCGGCCGACAGCTGGGGCGAGAGGAAGCGCACGAACTGGCCGCCGCTGTCGACCTCGGCCGAGGGCGCGAGCGCCCGCAGCTGCGGCAGGATCGTCGCCGTGTGGCAGCGGTAGGTGAGCGCGCTGCCCAGCATCGCGCCGGTGCCGTCGAGCGCCTGCATGTCCATCGGGATGCCGAAGAAGTCGACCGCGGTCAGGTTCGCGACCCCGGGATCGGTGAGCTCGATCTTGTCGTAGCGGGTGGGGTAGGACGGCGGCTCGGCGTTGTCGACCGGCGCGCCGTAGGAGACGTACAGCCGGCCGGCCGAGATCGTGTCGACCGAGAAGGTCGAGTCGGTGATCTGGCTGAGGCGGGTGGGGACGTCGTCGACGAGCTGGCCGTCGCTGCTCGAGCCGCCATCGAGCATCAGGTAGACGTTCTGCGGGGACTGGCCCGAGTCGTTGAGGACCTGGATGTTGACCGCCGACGCGGGGATCGCCGACGCACCGAGCGTCAGGCAGGCGAGCGCGGCGGCGCCCGTGAGACGGGCGGGGGCCCTGCGGAGCCGCTCGCTCCGGAACCGATCACGCATGCTGTCCGATCTCCAATCGCATTGTTGGCCTGGGCCGCGCCCGTCCGGGCGTGTTGCGCAGAGCCCGAACATCGGACCCTGGGCGGCGATCTTGAGCGCGGCGGGGTCGGGCGGGCGGCGCTTCGACGGCCGGCGCGCCCGCGTCCCGGGCGCCGCCGGCCGTCGTCGGTCAGCTTCCCGGCGGCGATGTGGCGAGCGTCAGCTGCGCCTGCAGATGCACGAGCCCGAGTGCCTTCTGCGCGAAGAACAGGTCCGACGAGTCGGTGAGCTGGAGCACGATCCGGCTCGCCGGCGTGAGGTTCCAGGTGACCATGTTCAAGGGGAGGGACACGGTGTGAGTGGCGCCGTCCAGCGTGAGCTGCAGCGGGGTGGCCTGGTTGTCGAGCACGGTGCCGGTCGCGCGGTCGAGCAACTGCGCGAAGATCGGAGCGGTCGGCTTGGAGGCGGACCCCTTGTATGTGAGTGACAGCTCGGGATCGGTGAGCGTCTCCACCGACGAGCTCGGCGCCGGGATCGTGATGTTCACCGCGTTGGCCGCCCGCGTCGCCTCGATGCCGAGCAGGCCCGAGCTGCTGTACGGGCTGATGAAGAGCGTGCCGGAGCCGGTCGCCGTCAGCTGGCCGGTCGGCGCGACCGGGTACGACGGGGCCGAGTGCCACGTGCCGGTCTGGTCGAGGTACTCGAAGCCCGGCCCGGTCGGGACGTCGAGATGCTTGAGGTACCTGCTCAGGAATGCGAGCTCGACGTTGGCCACCTGGGCGGCCGGGCCGACGCTCTGGTTGCAGAGGCCGTGCCCGCCGCAGTACCACATCATCTTCACGGGCGTGCCGGCCCCGCGCAGGGCGTCGTAGGTGTCGATGTCGCCGTTGATCGGGAACAGCGTGTCGACGGTGCCGGCGAGCAGCAGCGTCGGCGCCGTGATCTGCCCGATGAGCGGTCCCGGGCTTGCCGCGTCGCCGAACGCGAGCTCGTCGGGCGTCACGCTGCCGGTCTTGAGCGCCGGGCCGCACAGGTTCGTGACCTCTGGCGCGTAGCGCGCGCCTTCCAGGTTGCCGGAGAGGCAGAGGATGTTGCCCCAACCGGCCTTGACGACCTGGTTGGGGTACAGGCTGTCGATGAGCGAGTACCAGGACATGTTCGGCTCGATGACGTCGATGCGATGGTCGATCGCCGCGGCGGACAGCTGGATGCCCCCGCCGTAGCTGGCGCCGGTCATCCCGACGACGGGGTCGTTCGGGCCCTTCAGCTCGACGCCGGGCTGCGCGGCGAGCCAGTCGATGATCGCGCTGACGTCCCGGCCCTCGACCGCGGGGCTGTCGAGGTTGACCTGCCCGCCCGATCCGAACCAACCGCGGTTGTCCCAGGTGACGACGTTGTACCCGAGCGCGGTGAGCGCCGCCGGCCCGAGGACGTCGGCGCCGAAGCTGATGGAGCCGAGGCTGAGCGAGGTGACCGTCGGAAACCAGCTCGGGTAGGCGGGCAGGCCCCAGCCCGAGGGCTCGAGCACCGTGGGGGCGGTCAGATTCGTGGTGAGGCCCGCCGCCGGAAAGAAGTCGACGTTCAGCTGCGTGCCATCGAACGAGGCGACCTTGGCGTTCTGCTGGGCCGGGACCGGGGCGGCCGACGCGGGGAGCGGCCGGGTCAACCCGATGAGCGCAAGCGCGAGCACCACACCGAACGCCACGCGGCGCTGCCGCGAATGCGTGAGCATCGAAGGCCTCCTCCTCCACCGGCCCGCGAGGGCCGCCGGGCAGATCGGCGCCACCGTACCACGAACCGCTCTGGCGGTGCTACGGATTCGCCCGGCGACGCGCCGGGCCGGCGCCGCCCGCCCGTGAGGCCTTGCGCCTGCCACGCGCCGGCGGAGCGGGCTCGTCCACCTCGACGGCGGCATAGGCCGCGGCGGTGAACAGGCGGGTGAAGTGCTCGACGACCTCCTCGACGGAGGCGTCCACCTCCCCGTGGATCCAATCGACGAGGACCTCGACGACGCCACCCATGAGCGAGCGCGCGGTGAGGACGGGATCAAGGCGGAACCGGACGCCCTCGTCGGCGAACGCCATCGCCCCCTTGACCGTGATGTCGGCCAGGGCGTGGCGCATCTCGCGGCGCAGCTGCTCGAGCTGGGGGCTCACGCCGACGACCTCGATGGCGATGATCCGCGCCTTGCGCGCGTCCTCGGTGACGACGGTCCAGCCGGCCCGCAGGCCCCCGCGCGCCTTGCCCTCGATCGTGTCGGCGTCGGCCACGGCCGCGCCGGCCATGCCGGCCACCTCGGAGAGGATGCGCAGGTACACGTGGTAGAGCAGGTCCTCGCGGCTGGTGAACGATTCGTAGAAGTAGCGCGAGTTCAGCGACGCCGCGGCGCTCACGGCGCGGATCGACGTGCCGGCGTAGCCCTCGGTGCCGAACAGCTCGAGGCCGGCCTCCATGAGCCGCTCGCGGCGCTGCTCGCGACGCTCCGCCGCCGTGATGCCTCGGTAGCGGCGAGGCGCTTGAACACCGGATTCCACACCGCCATTCTGGCACGGCGGGCAGCGTGTGCCTGGGCGCCGGTGTGCGCCGGGTGGAAAGAAACACCAACGTCTACCCAAACGGACCTCCCAGTGCTACTGTTCCGGCCGAAAGCGGTCACGTAGTGCTACAGATTTGCCTCGACACCAAGGATCGGGCGTGGGGGTCGGTGGTTCTCGGGCTCGCCGAATGAGCCCGAGAACCACGCGACACGTACGCGTCTCGCGACCTCTGGTGATCGCGGCCGGACACCCAGGAGGGATCCGTGGTGTTGCATCCGGAGGGGTTGTCAGACGACGGTCGTCAACCCCGGGTGCGCTCTCACTGCCTCCGGGCGTCCGTTTCGTTTCTCGGGTCAAGGAGGAGTGATGACGCACCGCAGGCTTAGGGTCACAAGGATTTTCGGGTCCGCGCTCGGCGCGGCGCTCGCATCGATGCTGCTCTGGAGCGGGAGTGCCTCCGCGGCATTCCCGTGCTTCGGTTTCTTCTGCCGCACGACGACCACGACGACCTCGACGCAGACGTCCTCGTCGTCGACGTCGACGGCAACGTCGACCGCGACCACCACGGTCTCGAGCACGACGACGAGCTCGACGTCCGCGGGGGGCCTGCCGACGATCACGGAGATCCCGCCCGGCAGCGGCTCGCACGGCTACCCCTACGACACGGTCCCGGCGACGCCGACGGTCGTGAACGCGCCATCCATCGACCTCGCCTCGGACGGCTACGTCGAGCGCGAGTTCACGATGTCGGGCGCCGACAACATCTACCAGCAGGCCGGCTCATGGGGGTCGGACGGCAATTGGGGCGTGTCGGTCTCGCAGAAGAACGTGCCCTACAAGACCCGTCTGCTCGTGCGTTACCCGACCGACCCGGCGCAGTTCAACGGAACGGTCGTGATCGAGTGGCTGAACGACACCACGGGCGGCGACCAGGACCCGGCCTGGGCGCAGATCTACAACACGGTGCTCGCCAACGGCTACGCCTACATCGGCGTGACCGCGCAGACGCCGGGGATGATCGACCTGGCCACCTGGGATCCGGCCCGCTATGGAACGCTCGGGGACACCAACGACGGGCAGTCCTATGACATCTTCACGCAGGCCGCCCAGGTCGCACGCGCCGACACCGGAGGGCTGCTCGGCGGCCTGGCGGTGAAGAAGGTCCTCGGCATCGGCGACTCGCAGTCGGCGATCCGCATGGACACGTACGTCAATGCGATCAACCCGCTGGTGCACGCGTTCGACGGCTTCCTGACCATCGGTCGGGCCGTCGTGGCGGCGCCGCTCGGCGCCGGGCTGGTCTCGCTGACACCGTTCCCGGCGAAGGTCCGCACCGACAACACGACGCCGTTCATCCAGCTCAACACGCAGGGCGACATCCTCGAGCTCGACGCGGGCGCCGCCCGCCAGCCCGACAACAACGACCTGCGCACGTGGGAGCTGACCGGAGCCTCACACATCGACTCCCACGAGGCGGAATACGAGATCGAGACGATCGCGACCGAGAATCCGACACTGCCCGTGCCGGCCTGCGCGTTCGGCACCCCGATCTCGGGCACCGGAACCGCGCTCGACGGCGTCAACCAGACGAACAACATGCCGCTGTTCGAGGCCGAGGACGCCGCGTTGGTGGCGCTGAACAACTGGGTCACGAACGGGACACCACCGCCGCACAGCCCGCAGATCGCCACGACGTCGCTCTTCGGCCTGTTCGACATCCCGCAGACCAACCAGTACGGCATCGCCAACGGGGGCATCCGGATGCCGGAGGCCCAGGTTCCGACCGAGGACTACTCACCGATCAACTTCTCGTCGTTGACGTCGAGCTCGCTGAACCCGGTCTCGCTTCTGAGCGAGCTCGAGGGCTTCCTGAGCGCGGCCGAGACGGGAAGTCTCAGCAATCCGGCCGCGCGAGTGGCCGGCCTGTGTCTGCTGTCCGGGTACTTCACCGACCTGGGCAACTCGGCGTTGACCGCCCTGTACCCGACGACGGCCGCCTACGCGGCGAAGTTCACGGCCGCGGCGAACGCCGACGTGGCGGCGGGCTTCATGACGCCCGCCGACGCGCAGGCGGCGATCGGCCTGGCGCAGGCCGGCATCGGTCCGCTCCAGGAGCCGCCAGTCCACATCCCGTGATGTAGGACCCCAATTGTCACCGGTTCGTGCGCGGGCCTGGCCCTCCGGGCCCGCGCACATCCCTTCACATCGGTGACTTAGCCCAGCGGCCGCGGCATGATGCTGCGGCCGCTGGGCGACCCTAAGGGGTGCCGGAGGCGGCGCCGCTCAGCGCACCGCGACCGCGTCGAGCACGCGGTCGTGCACGAACGTCAGCTTGTCGATGACCGTCGCCGGGAGTGTGAATGGATAAAGGTCGCCTCGACCCATGCTCCGGTTCACGGCGTTGAGCGCGTACGTCAGCGGGAGCCATTCATCGATCATGTCCGCGAACGGCCGCGCACCCGGGTCGGCCGGCGGGATCGCCATCAGCGCCGGGTCCGGCGCGTCGGCCGGCCCGGCGACCAGCAGCCCGAAGGCCGCCGCGGTCTGCAGCGTGTCGCGGATGTGCAGGTAGTGCGCGAACGTCTCGGCCCAGTCCTCCCAAGGGTGCATCGCCGCGTAAGCGCTCACGTGGCGCTGCGGCCAGTCCGGCGGCGGGCCCTCGGCGTAGTGGCGCTCCAGGGCGGCGTCGTAGTCGGCGCGCTCGTCGCCGAACAGCTCGCGGAACGCGTCGCGCTCGCCGGCGCGGTCGACGAGGATCGGCTCGTAGTAGTGGCCGATCTCGTGCCGGAAGTGCCCGAGCAGCGTGCGGTAGGGCTCGCCGAGCTCGGCGCGCCGCTGCTCGCGCCGGGCGTCGTTGGATTCGCCGAGGTCGATCGTGATGAGCCCGTCGTCGTGGCCGGTGACGACCGGCCCCGCGGAGCTCGAGAGCAGGTCGAAGCGCAGCCGCCCCTCCTCGACCGGCAGCCCGAGGTCGAACAGCTCGAACAGCAGCCGCCGCTTGGCCGTCTCCGCCTTCGCGAACGCGGAGAGGCCCTCGGGGTCGGTGTCGGGCGGACGGGTGCGCGTCAGCACGCACGAGCGGCACAGCGGCCCGGCCTCGTCCTCCTCGACCGCCCAGTTGCACTCGGCCAGGGTGCTGTTGGCGCACGGCCGCAGGGCGGCGGTCGACGGGCCGCCGGTGAGCGCCACGACGTCCAGGCGCGAGGGCACGAGCGCGAGCGGCGTCGAGCAGCGCAGGCAGAGCGAGTTCTCGAAGAACACGAGCTGGCCGCAGTTGTCGCAGGCGAACGAGCGCACGACGTCGGTATAGCGGGTCGCTAGTCCTCGAGCGCCACCACGTCCACCGTCACCTTCAGACGCCGCGTCTTGCCCTGCGTGTGGATGACGCCCTTCAGCGGCGGCACGTCGGAGTAGTCCCGTCCATGGGCGGTGACGATGTAGCGCTCGTTGACGAGCTGATCGTTCGTCGGGTCGAGCTGGAGCCAGTCGGCCTCCCCGAGCAGCACCGACAGCCAGGCGTGGGACCCGTCGGCGCCCTTGAGCTTCGGGCCGACCGGGCGGCGGGTCGGTCTCCAGGTAGCCGCTGACGTAGCGGGCGGGCAGGCCGATCGCGCGCAGGCAGGCGATGCCGAGGTGCGCGAAGTCCTGGCACACCCCGGCGCGTTTGGCGAACACCTCGGCGACCGGGGTGTTGACCGTCGTGGCCCCGGGCTTGTACCTGAAGTCCGCGTGGATGCGCGAGCACAGCTCGGTGACGGCCTGCAGGAGCGGCCGCCCGGGCGTGAACGACCGCAGCGCGTACGCGGCGAACTCGCCCGAGCCGTGCACGAGCGGTGAGTCGAGCACGAACTGGGCGGCCTCCAGGCGGTCGCCGTTGTGGGAGGTCTGCGCCTCGTTGCGCACCTGCTCCCACGGGCGCTCGCCGAGCAGCGACGGGCCGCTCGGCCGGTCCGCGATCCGCACGACGCTGTCGGCGGTCACGGTCAGCCGGCGGTGCGGCGCCTGGATCGCCGCGTACGCGACGCGGTTGCCGAAGTAGTCGATCCGCTCGCGGAAGTACTCGGGCTCGGGGTCGATCGTCACCGCCGAGGAGACGAGGTACTGGCCGGGCAGCTCGCGCGGGACGAGGTGCAGCTGGCTGTAGCTCGGCACGACCTCGGACTCGTAGCGGTACTCGGTGCGGTGGGTGACGCGGTAGGTGACGCTCATGCCGGGTCCTCGGGTACGCCGACCGGCCCGCCCTCACCGGGCAGGCCCGGATCGGCAAAGCCCTCGAGCTCGCTCGGGAGCTCGTGCACGCCGGCGTCGGCCGGCCCGACGAGCGCCGCGCGGGGGAGGAGGTGCACGAAGTGAACCGCCTCGACCGCGTTGGCCGACCGCAGCAGCCGGTCCAGCAGCTCGCCGAGGAACTCGTACAGGGCCGGTCGCGCGCCGGACTCGTCCTCGCGCACGAGCTGCTCGGTGTCGGCCAGGCGCAGCGTCGTGGAGGCCTCGAGCAGCAGTCGCTGCTCCTCGCGCAGGCGGCCGTCGCTCTGCGGCGGCAGCGCCGCGAGGTCCTCGGTGAGGCGGTCGAGCTGGTAGGCGACCGAGCGCGGGTTGTTCGCGTCGAGCAGCAGCAGGTCGAGCAGCGTCGGCAGCTGCCCCTGGGAGCGGTAGCGCCGCCGGTAGGTGATGATGCTCTCCGCGCTCAGGAGCACCGACTCGAGCAGGAGGCTGTCCGTTGCCGTGTCGCGCGCCTCGGTCACCGTCGCACGCAGCAGCGAGAGGAGCTGCACGGAGCGCTCGATGCGCCGCCCGCCGTCGAGGAAGCGCCAGCCGACGTCGCGGACCATCGACTCCCCGGTCAGTCCGTGGAGCGCGAGCAGGCCCTGCATCACCCGCTGCAGCGCCGTCTGCATGACCGCCTGGGAATCGCCGGCCGGGCCCCGCAGGTCGCGGATCTCGTTGTCGAGCGCGCCGACGACGAGCCACGTGTCGCCCGAGAGCTGGTCGCGCACCGACTGGGCGGAGTCGAGCAGCCCGCGCAGCGCGTGGGCGACCGTCCCCGGCCGCTGCTCGTCGATGACGAGGCGGCGCAGCTCGGGGCCGGGGGAGAGCAGGCGCTGCTCGGCCTCCACGTCGGAGCCGGCGAACCCGTCGGTCGTGGCGGTGATGCGCGTCAGCGCGACGAGCAGCGCGCGCAGGGCCGCGACGCCGGCCGGGTTGTCCGAGCCCTGGAAGTCGTTCCGGCGGTCGTTGACCGCGCGCAGCAGCCGCGTCACCGCCTCGACCCGCTCGGCGTAGCGCCCGAGCCACCAGAGGCTCTCGGCCGCGCGGGCCGGGATCGAGGCCATCGGGTCCAGCGACTGCACCGGCGCGCCGGCGTGCAGCCAGAAGCCGGTCAGGCGCTCGGGCTCGGAGGCGAGCACCCACGTGTCCTTCGAGATCGCGCCGGCCTGGTTGGAGATCCGCCCGTCGCCGTCCTCGGGGGCGACGCGCGTCAGCCCGCCCGGCATCACGACATAGCTGTCCTTGCGCGCGACGGCGAATGCGCGCAGGACGCTGCGCCGCGGCTGCAGGCCCTCGGGGGTGAGGATCGGCGAGCGCGCGAGCGTCAGCGACTGCTGGCCGACCCACATGAGCGGCTCCGCCTCGATGCGAAAGCGCAGCGCCTCCAGCTCAGCGGCGCCGCACTCCGAGCCGATCACCGTGGCCTCGCCGCGCAGCGAGCGCAGGACGAGGGTGTCGAGGTGCGCGAGCACATGGCGGCGGCCGTGCTCCTCCCCGCACCACCAGGTGGGCACGCTGGCCAGGCGCAGCGGGCGCCCGAGCAGGTGCTCGGACAGCCGCGGCAGGAACGCCGGCAGCGCCGGGTTCTCGAGCACGGCGCTGCCGAGCGTGTTGACCACCGACACGGCGCCGTTGCGGGTGGCCTCGACGAGCCCGGGCGTGCCGAGCTGGGAGTCCGGCTTCAGCTCGAGCGGGTCGCAATAGCCGCCGTCGACGCGGCGCAGGATGACGTGCACCGGCTCGAGCTCGCCGAGCGAGCGCATCCGCACCTCGCCCGCCGCGCACGGTGAGATCCGAGCCCTCGACGAGCGGATACCCGAGGCTCGAGGCGAGGAAGGCGTGCTCGAACGCCGTCTCGTTCCAGGGCCCCGGTGTGAGCACGACGATCCGCGGGTCGTCGATCCCGGGCGGAGCGGCCTCCTGGAGCGCGACGCGCAGCGAGCGCAGGAACGGCGCGAGGCGGTGCACCTGCGAATCTCGGTACAGGCTCGGGAACACGCGCGAGATGACGTCGCGGTTCTCGAGCGCGTAGCCGAAGCCCGACGGGGCCTGCGCGCGGTCCGAGAGCACGAAGCAGCGGCCCTCGGCGTCGCGTCCGATGTCGGCGGCGTACGTGAACAGCTGCTGCGGGGTCGGCAGCCGCACCCCGTCGCACTCGCGCAGGAAGCCGCCGTGGCTGAACACGACCTCGGGCGGGAGCAGCCGGCGGCGCAGCAGCGTGCGCGGGCCGTACAGGTCCTCGAGCACGAGGCTGAGCAGCTCCGCGCGCTCGATGACGCCGGTCTCGATCTCCTCCCACTCGCTGCTCGAGACGACCGTCGGGGTGAGGTCGAGCAACCAGCGCTGCGGGGCGCGGGCCGCCTCGTGGGCGTCGGGCGGCGCGCCGCCGTAGGCGTTGTACACGACGCCGTCCTGGTCGAGCAGCCGCGCCGCCTGCCCCTGGCGCCGCAGCAGCTCGTCGACGCCGAGGTCGCTGAACGCGCCCGCGAGCCGCTCCCAGTGGGGACGCGGGGCGCCCGACGGATCGAGCATCTCGTCGTAGGCGCCGGCGTGTGGGCGGTAGCGCGCCGACGCCCCTTCGGGGGGGCCGGGCGGTGTCGGTGCGGTCGTGCTCATCGCGGGGTTCGTGGGTGCTTCCGTGCGGCCCTGGTCACCTCAGCGGCGGGCGACGCGCCGCAGATCGAGCGTGCGAGGATATTCGCCGCTCGGACTGAGATCGGCAAGCGCGTCGACGTCGATCGGGCCGGGCGTGTGGCCGAGCGGCTCGAAGCGGCTCGCCCGGCGGGCCTCCGCCTCGTTCGCGTTGGCCGGCGGATGATCGTAGGCCAGCCCGCCCGGATGCACCACGTGGTACGTGCAGCCGCCCAGCGAGCGCCCGCTCCAGCGGTCGACGAGGTCGAACACGAGCGGGGAGTGCACGCCGATCGTCGGGTGCAGCAGGCCGACCGGCGGCGCCCAGGCCCGGAAGCGCACGCCGGCGACGGACGTGCCCGGCGTCTCGGTGGCGTGCAGCGGCAGCTGCGCGCCGTTGCACGTGACCGCGTGGCGCGAGGGTGTCAGCCCGTCGACGCGCACCTGCAGGCGCTCGAGCGAGGAGTCGACGTAGCGCGCGGTCGCCGCCCCCTGTTCCTCGCCGAGCACGTTCCACGGCTCGACCGCGGTCCGAAGCTCGATCCGGACGTCGTCGATGACGACCTCGCCGAGCACGGGGAAGCGGAACTCCACGAACGGGTGCAGCCACTCGGCGTCGAACTCGAACCCGTGACGCTGCAGATCCGCGGCGACCGCCGCGACGTCCGCCTGCACCCACCACGGCAGCAGGAAGCGGTCGTGCAGCTCGGTGCCCCAGCGGACGAGCCGCCCGGCGTACGGGCTGCTCCACATCCGCGCGATGAGCGCCCGCACGAGCAGCGCCTGGACCAGGGCCATGCGCGGGTGCGGCGGCATCTCGAAGCCGCGCAGCTCGACGACGCCGAGGCGGCCGCGTTCGGAGAGCGGGTCGAACAGCTTGTCGATGCAGAACTCGGCTCGGTGGGTGTTGCCGCTGATGTCGACGAGCAGGTTGCGCAGCAGCCGATCCACCTGCCAGGGCGGCGGCGGGCCGGCGGCGGCGAGGCGGTCCAGCTCGGCGAACGCGATCTCGAGCTCGTACAGGCCCTCGTGGCGGCCCTCGTCGACGCGCGGGGCCTGGCTCGTCGGGCCGACGAAGCGCCCCGCGAACAGGTACGACAGCGAGGGGTGGTGCTGCCAGAAGGTGATCAGGCTGCGCAGCAGGTCGGGCCGTCGCAGCATCGGGCTGTCACGCGGGGTGACCCCGCCGAGCGTCAGGTGGCTCCCGCCGCCGGTCCCGGTGTGCGTCCCGTCCAGGGCGAACTTCTCGCTGCCGAGGCGCACCCGTCTCGCCGCCGTGTACAGCGCGGACGTGCGCTGCTCGAGCTCGCGCCACGAGCGCGAGGGGTGGATGTTCACCTCGATCACCCCGGGGTCCGGCGTGACGTCGAAGTGGGCGAGCTGCGGATCCGCCGGCGGCGGGTAGCCCTCGACGACGACCGGCACCCCGACTGCGGTGGCCGCGTCCTCGACGGCCGCGATCAGCGCCACCGCGTGCGCGCCCTCGTGCAGTGGCGGGAGGAACACGTGCGCGCGGCCCTCGCGCAGCTCGACGCACAGCGCGGTGATGGGCGTGGTCTCGTCCTCCTCGTCCTCCTCGTCGTCCTCGTCCTCGGGCGCCGCGCCGCCCACCCGCGAGGACTCCTCGAGTGCGCCGCCGAGCGGATCCTCCAGCGTCCCGGCGAGGTGCTCGTCGGCGGCGGCGGCGACCGCCGTGCGCGCCGGCAGCGGCGTGGCCTCCGCGAACGGCGAGCGCTCGGGGTCGACCGGGGGCGGGTCCCAGGCCAGCGAGGCCAGCGGCAGGCGCAGGCCCATCGGCGAGTCGCCCGGCACGAGGTACAACCCGCCGCGGCGCAGCCGCCAGTGGCCGGTCGTCCACTGCTCGTCGCCGAGCCCGCGGTACAGCGGGATCGCGAACCCGGCCGGCTCGCCCGCGTCGCCGTTGAGCGCGGCGACGATCGCGGCGCGCTCGCTCGCGTCGCTCAGGCTGACCGAGTCGAAGGCGTCGACCGCCGCCGAGGACGGCTCCCCGGCGGGCAGCCGGGCCTCGGTGGCCACCCGCTCGAGCGGGTCCTCGCGGGCCGCGAGCGGAACGTCGGCGGGCAGGCCGAGCTGCGCCGTGATCGCGTCGACGAGGCGCTGCACCTGCTCGAGCGTCGTCCGGCCGGGCGTCGCCGGGTCGGCGAGCAGCCCGGGGTCGCGCCAGAGCGGCTGCCCGTCGATGCGCCAGTGCACGCCGATCTGCCAGCGCGGGAGCTCCTCGCCCGGATACCACTTGCCCTGGCCGTGCTGGATGAGCGCGCCCGGCGCGAAGCGCTCCGCGAGCCGGTCGGCGAGCGCGCGGGCGAGCGCGAGCTTGGCCGGGCCGAGCGCGGCGATGTTCCACTCGGGCGCCTCCATGTCGTCGATCGAGACGAACGTCGGCTCACCGCCCATCGTCAGGCGCACGTCGGAGCGCACGAGCGCGTCGTCGACGAGCTCGCCGAGCGCGTCGATCCGCTCCCACTGCGGCTCGCTGTAGGGGCGCGTCACGCGCGGGCGCTCGTGGACGCGACGAATCTCGTTGCTGAAGGCCAGCGTGGCGGCCCCCGCGGCCGCCGTGCCGGTGATCGGCGCCGCGCTCGACGGTTGCGAGGTGCAGGCGAGCGGGATGTGACCCTCGCCGGCGAGGAGACCCGACGTGGCATCGAGTCCGATCCAGCCCGCGCCCGGAATGTAGGTCTCCGCCCAGGCGTGCAGATCGGTGAAGTCCTCGGACGGGCCGGGCGGCCCGTCGATCGGCTGCGCGTCGGGGTCGGGAGCGAGCTGCACGAGGTAGCCGGAGGCGAAGCGCGCGGCCAGGCCGAGCCGGCGCAGGGCATCGACGAGCAGCCAGGCGCTGTCGCGGCACGAGCCGTTGCGGGCGGCGAGCGTCTGCTCGGGCGTCTGCACGCCGGCCTCCATCCGCAGCGAATAGGAGACGTCGTCGAACACGCGCCGGTTGAGCGCGACGAGGAAGTCGATGACCGGCGTCGGGGTGCGCGGCGTCTGCGCCAGCCACTCGAGCTGCAGCGGCCCCGCGGCGCCGACCTCGAGGTAGGGCGCGAGCTCGCGCGCGAGCGTGTCGTCGTAGGCGAACGGCCAGTCGCGCGCGTCGTCCTGGACGAAGAAGTCGAACGGGTTGATGACGGTCATGTCGGCGACGAGGTCGACCGTCACACCAAGCTCGTCCGACGGCTCCGGGAACACGAGGCGCGCGAGGTGGTTGCCGAACGGGTCCTGCTGCCAGTTGCGGTAGTGCCGGGCCGGTGTGACCGACAGCGAATACGACAGGATCGGCGTGCGACAGTGAGGCGCGGGGCGCAGCCGCACGACGTGCGGACCGAGCTCGACCGCACGGTCGAAGCGGTACTCGGTCCGGTGCTCGATGGCGATACGAATGCTCACAGCGCCGCGGAGTATGGCGGCTGGTGCGCTTCGCCAACCATGCGTATTTGCAGCGGTAACGTGTCGGGGGTCACGCATTACCGCAGCTGATGCGCCCGACGGTCGGCCGGGGCGGGCGGGGGTGGGTGGCGGCCGCACGGGCGCGCCCGCGATAGCATCGCCGGCCCGACTCCCTTGCGACCCAACAGGAGCGTCATCACGTGAGCAATCCCGTACGCGTAACCGTCACCGGCGCGGCCGGCCAGATCGGCTACGCCATCGTCTTTCGCATCGCCAGCGGTCAGCTGCTCGGACCCGACATCCCGGTTGACCTGCGCCTGCTGGAGATTCCCCAGGCCATGCCGGCGCTCGAGGGCGTCGCGATGGAGCTGACCGACTGCGCCTTCCCGCTGCTGCGCGCTCTCGACCTGCATGACAACGCCGACGACGCCTTCGATGGGGTCAACATCGCGTTGCTCGTCGGCTCGCGCCCGCGCACGAAGGGGATGGAGCGGGCCGAGCTGCTCGGCGAGAACGGGAAGATCTTCACTGTTCAGGGGAAGTCACTCAATTCACGGGCGGCGAGCGACGTGAAGGTACTCGTCGTCGGCAACCCCGCCAACACGAACTGCCTCATCGCGATGAACAACGCGCCGGACATCCCGCGTGAGCGCTTCACCGCGATGCTCCGGCTCGATCACAACCGCGCCGTGGCCCAGCTGGCGAGCAAGCTCGCCGTGCCGGTGACCGACATCACTCAGATGGGCGTCTGGGGCAACCACTCCCCGACGATGTACCCCGATCTGTTCCACGCCCTCGTGGGCGGCCGGATCGCCGCCGGCGTCGTCGACGACCAGGCCTGGATCGAAGAGGAGTTCCTTCCGCGCGTCGGCAAGCGTGGCGCGGCCATCATCGAGGCGCGCGGCGCCTCGAGCGCGGCCTCGGCGGCGAACGCGGCCATCGACCACGTCTACGACTGGGTCAACGGCACCGACGACTGGGTCTCGATGGGTGTCCCGTCGGACGGTTCCTACGGGGTGCCGGAGGGACTCATCAGCGGATTCCCGGTCACCGTTTCCGATGGCGAGTGGACGGTCGTCGAGGGTCTGGAGATCGACGACTTCTCGCGCTCGAAGATCGATGCGTCGGTGGCGGAGCTCATCGACGAGCGCGACACGGTCTCGGGCCTCGGTCTGGTGTGACCGCGATACAGATCGAGGCTTAACGAAATGGGGCCGCGTTCGCGGCCCCAGCTCGTTCGGCGGCGTTGGCCAGTCGCCGGCGAGGCGCCGGCGACTGTCACGTCAGTCCTTGCTGGTCGCGTGCCACCCGCGGCCCTCGCGCTTCACCTTGCCGTCCTGCTCCAGTCCCGGGAGGACGCGGTACAGGTAGTTCTGCTTGATCCCCATCTTGTCGGCGAGCTCCGGGATGGCGATCCCGGGGTTGGCCTGGACGAGGGACAGCGCCTGCGCCGCGCGGGTGCCCGAGCCGCGACGGCGCCCGGGACGGCGGGCCGGCGTCGCGCGCGCGGCGCGCCGCGTGCGGGTCGCCCGGGCCGGGGCCTTGGCCGCGGGGGCCTTGGCCGGGGCCTTGGCCGGGGCCTTGGCGGCGGCCGACCTGGCCGTGCCGTTCCCGCTCGGCACGGTCGCGAGCGCGGCGCTGGCCGCCTCGAGGCGGTTGTACTCATCGACGAGCGGACGCAGCTCGGCCAGCCGCTCGGTGATCTCACGTCGTTTCACATCGAGGAAATCTGACACGTGCCTCCTGTCATGGGGTGGGTGGGGGATGTGACGCCGAAAGGGTGTGCGGGCGTCACTCAGTTCTCCTGTCGGGCGAAGTGTAGACCTTCGCACTGCGTTAGCACTCACTTTACGCTCGTGTGCGGCTGTTATCGCGACGAGGCCGCGGAGGATTGACACAAACCGTGCCGGCGGCCAAGCGGCCTCCGCGCCCGCCGCGTCACCTACAGCCGGACGACGTGCGGTGCCGCGATGCCGCGCGTGGCGCCGCGGAAATCGATGATCAGCGGCGCGCCGGCGACGACCTGCTCGATGTCCAGATCGGGGTGCCGGGTGACGATCACCGCGGCGTCGGCCCCCTCGAGGGCGCCGCCGAGCGACTCCGAGCGCAGGTCGAACTCGGTCAGCTCGGGCACGTACGGATCGTGGTACACGAGGTCGGCGCCGAGCGAGGCGAGGATCGTGATGATGCGCAGCGCCGGGGACTCCCGCAGATCGCCGACGCCGCCCTTGTACGCCACGCCGATGACCGCGATCCGCGAGCCCCGCACCGGCTTTGAGTGGTCGTTGAGCGCGCGGGTGATCTTCTCGACGCAGAAGAACGGCATCTTCTGGTTGACCTCGCCGGCGAGCTCGATGAACTCCGTCGGGACGTCATACTCACGCGCCTTCCAGGCCAGGTAGAACGGATCCACCGGCAGGCAGTGCCCGCCGAGCCCCGGGCCGGGCTCGAAGCGCATGAACCCGTATGGCTTCGTCGAGGCGGCGTCGACGACCTCCCAGATGTCGATCCCCATGCGATCGCCGAGCATCGCCAGCTCATTGACCATCGCGATGTTCACCGAGCGGAACACGTTCTCCAGCAGCTTCGCCAGCTCGGCCGCCTCGGGCGTCGACACCGGGACGACCTCGTCACAGATCCGCGAGTAGAACGCCACCGCGCGCTCACGACAGGATTCGGTGAGACCGCCCACGATCTTCGGCGTGTTGCGCATCGTGAAGTCGGTACGGCCGGGATCGATCCGCTCGGGCGAGAACGCGAGCGAGAAGTCTCGCCCGGCCGCCAGGCCGGACTCCTCCAGCAGCGGCGCCAGCTGCTCGCGCGTCGTGCCCGGATAGGTGGTCGACTCGAGCACGATCAACTGGCCGCGCTGAAGCACCGCCGCGAGCGCGCGTCCGGTGGCCAGCAGCGGCCCCAGATCCGGCTCGCGGTTGCGGTTGAGCGGCGTCGGCACGGCGATCACGACCGTGCTCGCCCCCGACAGGTCCGCGTAGCGCTTGCTCGCCGACAGGCGGTCCGCCACCGAGCGCAGCCGCTCGGAGGAGATGTCCTCGATGTAGCTCTCGCCCGCCGCGATCGCGTCGACCTTGCGCTGATCGACATCGACTCCCACCACGGCGAGCCCCGCCTCCGCGAGCGCGACGGCGAGCGGGAGTCCGACGTAGCCGAGACCGACGACGCCGACGACGCCGGCGTGGTCGTCGCTCTGGTGGTTGTGGGAAGGGGGTGCGGGTGTGCTCATGGTTCACCTCAACAACGGGGCCATCGTAGCCACTTGTGCGCGCCCCGCTGAAACGGCGACACGCGCCGCGGGGCCTCACCCGATGACGACCGCCCGCCCGGTCACGCGCACGCCGGAATCCTCGCCGGCGGGCACCTCGACGTGCAACAGGCTCGGCCGCCCGAGGTCGTCACCCTGATGGATGTCCAGCGTGGCCGGCGGCTCGATCAGTCCGAGCTCGCGCAGATAGGCGCCGAACGCCGCGGCTGCGGCGCCGGTGGCCGGATCCTCGATGATGCCGATCGCCGGGCCGAGGTTGCGGGCATCGAACGTCGTCTGGTCGCGGCGGTGCACGAGCGCGACGGTCGTCCAGTCCCGGGCCTGGGCCACCTCGCGCAGCCGATCGAGGTCATAGTCCAGCTCGGCGAGCCGTTGGCGTGAGGCGACGCCGAGGATGAGGTGGCGTGCGCCGGCGTAGGCGACCCGCGGCGGCAGCTCGGGGTCGAGGTCGGCCGGCACCCAGCCGAGCGCGGCGAGCGTCTCGGCGACGTCCTGCTCGGCCACGGCGTCGACGTACGGTTCGACGCTCGTGAGGGTCGCGCGCACGCCGGGCACCCCGTCGTGGGTGAGCACCTGCACCTGCCCGGCGCGCGTGTGCAGCGTGACCGGGCCGGGACCGCGTCGCTCGGCGAGCGCGACGCCGAGCGCGATCGTCGCGTGACCGCAGAAGGTCACCTCGGTCTTGGGGGTGAAGTAGCGAACGCGCAGCGAGCCGTCCGGGGTCTCGGTCATGAACGCGGTCTCCGAGTAGCCCACCTCGGCGGCGATCGTCTGCATCGCGGCGTCGTCCAGGCCCTGCGCGTCGAGCACGACGCCGGCCGGGTTTCCCCCGTCGGGGCGATCGGTGAACGCCGCATAACGAAGGATCTCGGGCATCGCGGTCCGAGTATCGCACCCCGCGACGGGGCGCCGTTCACCCCTCGGCCGCGATGATCTCGTGCAGCCGCTCGAGCGAGCGGTGCGCCTCGCGCTGGGGGATGCCGCCGACGAGCGCGCGGCTGGCCACGGCGCCGAGCGGCCCGAGCGGGGCGTGGAACTCGTTCTCGTAGTCGAGGCGGGTGCCGTTGCCCTCGGCGCGCAGCCGGTAGACCGTGTGGGCACGGGAGCGGGCCGGCCCGCGGCCCTCCCAGACGGCGAGCTCGCCGGGACGGCACTCGACGAGCGTCCAGTGCACCGTGATCCGCACGCCGCGCAGGTGGATGTGCTGCTCCATCTCATACCCGGCGCGCGGCGGGCCGTCGTCGACCTCCCCGAGACGATGGTGGATCGTCACCCAGTCTCCGAGCAGGCGCGGATCCATGACAACATCCCACACCCGCTCGGGCGGGGCGGGTAGGGAGATCGAGGCGGTCACCTTGTTGCTCATCGGCGCGGCGACACGCTATCCGACGGGTGCGCCCGGCCCGCGATCAGCGGGCGCGTAGCGGCTCGCTGGCCTCCCACTCGCGCAGCGCGCATTCGACCGCGGCGTCAAAGCGGTGACGGCGCACGCCGAGCAGCTCGGCGGCGCTGTCGTCGCGCGGGAGCAGGTCGTGCTCGAGGCCCTCCATCAGCGGCGCGATCAGCTCGGGGACCTCGCCGGCCATGGCCGCGGCGATCGGCGCGGCGATCGGAGTGGCATTCAGCGGCAGACGGATGATCGGCCGCGGGATCAGCATCAGCTCGGCGATGCGCTCGATCATGTCGCCGAAGGTGAGCACGTCGGGCCCCCCGACGTCGAGTGTGCGGCCGCCCACCGCCGGCGACGTCGCGGCGGCCACGAGCATCTCGATGACGTCGCGGGCGTCGATCGGGGCGGTGCGGTTGTCGCGCCAGGCCGGCAGCGCGAGCACCGGCAGCCGCTCGATGAGACGCACGAGGAAGCGAAACGACCGCGAGCGCGCGCCGATCACGATCGAGGCACGGAGGGCCACCGAGTCGGGAAGGCCGGCGAGGAGGGTCTGCTCCACGACGAGCCGGCTCGCGAGGTGCATCGACGGCGTGCCCTCGGCCGGCAGCAGGCCGCCGAGGTACACGCAGCGACGCAGGCCGGCCGCGTCTGCGAACTCGGTGAAGCGCTGGGCCGCGCTCCACTCACGCGCCGGGAACGCCCCGTTCGACGTCGGCTCCATTGAGTGAATGAGGTAGTACGCGACGTCGACGCCCTCGAGCGCACGCTCGAGCGCGTCGCCCCGCAGTGCGTCGCCAATCACGAATTGCACGCCACCGCCGAGGGCGTCCGCGTCGCCGAGCGCCGATCGCATGCGCTGCTCGTCGCGGCCGAAGGCGACGATCTCGTGCCCGTCCCGGCCCAGGCGCGGGATGAGCGTCGCGCCGATGAATCCGCTGGCGCCGGTGACGAGAATCCGCATCACCGCAGATGATGACGGCCGTCCGGTCCGCGCCGATCCGGACCGACACCCGGGGAGCGCCCGGGGAAAGCCCGCAAATTGGGAACGGGACGCCTCAAGCGGTCACACGAAGGTGACGATTGCACCGGTCGAGGACTCTCAGAATCGTTTTTGCTGCGATTTGCGGAATGGTCCCGCTCGGGGGCCTTGAGGGGCACCGTCCCCGGTGGTTTGATGCGCGCTGTCACCAGCCGCCGACCACCTGAAGGGGGGCCCGTTGCACCGCAGTTCGAGCAGGCGTTCAGCGCCGAAGGTCTCATGTGACGATTGCTTCTTCCGTTGCAATCTCCTCTGCGCTCTCGACCTGGATGAGCCGTGTGCGACGTTCCGTCCCAACGAGGCACAGCTGCGTCCTCCGCAGCAGTTGCGCTTCGTCTTCCGACAGGAGCGCCGCGCCAGCGCGGCGTGGGCGTTCCCGACGGCGCAGGAGCAGGCCGCACTGCACGCCTGAAGACCCCGCGGTCGTCGCCGGCCCTGCGATCGTCTGACCCGCGGTCGCATCTCCATCGCCGGCGCCTGGTGGGGCCGCTCCAACGGAGCGGAGCGGCCCCACCAAACGACCGTGGCCGCCGCGGGGCGCGCCGGTGCCGGCGGTAGGGTCTGCCGCCGGAGATGAACGACAAGGTCGGTTACCGATACGCGGTCGTCGGGCTCGGCGTCGCCGAGGCACTGTTCCTCATCGGGGTGAGCGTCATCGTGGCCGTCGGCCACGTCGTGCCCTCGGAGCTGTGGACGATCGGCGCCGTGCTCGGGGGCGGCCTGCTCGGCTTGCTCGTCCCGTCCCCGAAGGGCAGCGGCAAGGCGAAGGCGGCGGCGAGCGCCGCCGTCGCTCACTCGGCGGCCGCGAACGCGGCGCGGGCGGCGGCGGCACGCGAGGACGGCGACGTGCAGCAGGCAGCGGCCGAGGCGGCACAGTCGGTGGCCGACCGATCCGTCGCCATGCGAGCGATCGGGTCCTCGAGGTCGAACCCGACGTCGGCCGCCGTCACGCTCGCCGGTACCCACGCCGCCGCCGCGGCGTCGCTCGCGCAACAGGCGAAGGACGAGCTGGCCAGGGCGCAGGGCCGCGCCGACGAGCAGGCGAACGCCGCGAGCGACCTCAAGGCGAGCAAGCTCCAGGCGAAGTCCCGCGTGTACCAGGCCGCCGCGGAGGCGGCCGGGTCGCCGCAGACCCAGCGGGACGCCCTCGCCGCCGCGAACGCTGCCCCCACCGGCCCCCCGACCTTCGGCGCGATCGTGTCGAAGCTCATCGTCCCGCTCATCGTGTTCGCCGCGGCGCTCGGGTTCGGGATCGTGCTGACGAGCGGCGTGTGGATCCACCCGTCCAGGGGCTACATGGCCGAGGCGGTCAACACCGGCAATGCCCTGCTCGCGCTCGCGGCGGCCACCGGTGGCGCGTTCGTCGGCATCTTCGCCCCGTCGCCCGCCGAGGCCAAGAGCACGACGAGCTGAGCCGCGGCCGGCGGCCCTTACCCCGGAGGTAGTCGGGGGCGGCGGTCGCTACCCGGCGGGTAATCGACAGCGGACCGGCGGGCGGCCAGGGTGGTCGGCATGACCACCCACACGACATCCACCCTCACCGCGCCGGCGCTCCCACCGTTCGCCCGCGCCCGCGCCAGCCGCTGGGCGGCACTGCCGATCGTCCTGGCCGGCACGTTCATGGTCGTTCTTGACTTCTTCATCGTCAACGTGGCCCTCCCGTCGATGCAGGCCGATCTGCACGCCGGCAGCGGCTCGATCGTCTGGGTCGTGGCCGGCTACTCGCTCACCGCGGCGGTGCTCCTCATCACGGCGGCCCGGCTCGGCGACCGGTTCGGGCGCCGTCGCCTGTTCTCGCTCGGCCTCGCCCTGTTCACGCTCGCCTCGGCGGCCTGCGGCGCCGCCGCCGGCCCGACCGCGCTCGTCCTGGCCCGCCTCGTGCAGGGGGCGTCCGCGGCGATGTTGATGCCGAACGTCCTGTCGATCATCGGCGTCACGTACACCGGCGCCGACCGCGCCCGCGCCCTCGGCGCATACGGGCTCGTGATGGGTCTGGCCGCGGTCGGCGGCCAGCTGATCGGCGGCCTGCTCGTGCAGGCCGACATCGCCGGCCTCGGCTGGCGCACGTGCTTTCTGATCAACGTGCCCGTCGGCGTGCTCGCGCTCGTGCTGACGCCGCGCTTCGTCCCCGAATCGCGCTCCGTGGACGGCGGCCGCCTCGACCTGGTCGGGGTCGTCCTCGTCACGGCCGGGCTGACGGCCATCGTGCTGCCGCTCGTGGAGGGCCGCCAGCACGGCTGGCCCGCCTGGACGTGGGCGTCGCTCGCCGCGGCCCCGGTGATCCTGCTCGGCTTCGCCCTGCAGCAGCGGCGCCTGGCCCGTCCGGGCGGCGCGCCGCTGCTGCATCCGGCCCTGCTGCGCAACCGCGCGTTCAGCGCCGGCCTGCTCACGCAGCTCGCGTTCTGGTGCGGGCAGGGGTCCTTCTTCCTCGTGCTCGCCCTCTACCTGCAGCAGGGCCGCGGGCTGGACCCGCTCCAGGCGGGGCTCGTGTTCACGATCCTCGCCGTCGCCTACGTGGTCGCGTCGGCCCGGGCTCCCGGACTGTCGGCGCGCCACGGCCGGCGGCTGCTCGCCGTCGGCGCGCTCGTCCTTGCCGCCGGCCACGGCCTGCTGCTCGCGGCGGTCGCCGAGGTGGGCGTCGGCGGGTCGGTGGCGGCGCTCGGGCCCGGGCTCGTGGTCATCGGCGCGGGCATGGGCCTCGTGCTCGTGCCGCTGACGACGACGATCATGTCCGCGATGCGCCCCGAGCAGGCCGGGGCCGCCTCGGGCGCGCTCTCGACGATGCAGAACGTGGGCGGCGCGCTCGGGGTCGCGATCACGAGCGTGATCTTCTTCGGCGCGCTGCACGGGGGCTACGCCCACGCGTTCCAGCTCAGCCTCGCCGAGCTGGCGGCGCTGCTCGTGGCGGTCGCCGGTCTGACGCGGCTGCTGCCCGCCGGACCGCCGATGGCCTGAGCCCCGGCGGCGCGGCGCACCTGCGGGGGTGCGCCGCGCCGTTACCGGGTAGGTAATCGCCGTCGCCCCGCCCGGGCGCTAGCGTGACCTCCATGTCCGTCGCCACCACCCTCAGCCCCGAGAGCGCCGCCCGGGCCCCGGTCGGCGAGCTGCTGCGCGCCTGGCGGCGACGTCGCAGCCTCAGCCAGCTCGAGCTCGCCCTCGACGCCGCCGTATCGACCCGGCACGTCAGCTTCCTGGAGACCGGACGGGCCCGTCCGAGCCGCGAGATGGTCCTGCACCTCGCCGAGCACCTCGAGGTCCCGCTGCGCGAGCGCAACGCGCTGCTGCTCGCGGCCGGCTATGCCCCCGTGTACCGGGAGCGGTCGCTCGACACGCCCGAGATGGCCACCGTCCGCGACGCGCTCGATCGCTTCCTGCGCGCGCACGAGCCCTATCCGGCCGTCGTCGTGGACCGCCACCACAACCTCCTGGCCGCCAACGACGCGCTCGGCGTGCTCACCGACGGCGTCGCGCCCGAGCTACTCGAGCCGCCCGCCAACGGCATGCGGGTCGCCCTGCACCCGCGCGGGATGGCCCCGCGGACGATCAACTTCGAGGAGTGGAGCGCGCACCTGATGCAACGGCTGCGCCGCCAGGCCACGATCACCGGCGACCCCGTGCTCGAGCTCCTCTACGACGAGCTCGCGCAGTACCCCGGCGTCTCGCTCGAGCCCGCGCGTGACGAGATGAGCGGCGCCGAGATCGTGCTGCCGCTGCGCCTGCGCGACGCGGACGGCGACGAGCTCGCCTTCTTCACGACGCTCTCGACGTTCGGCACCGCCGTCGACATCACGCTCGCCGAGCTGGCGATCGAGGCGTCTACCCGGCCAACGCGCACACGGCGACCCGGCTGCTGGCGGACATCGGGGCCTGAAGGGCGGACCGACGATGCGTTCCCCGGTGCCCGGCGGTCCTGCACCGGGACCATCCGTACACGCGCACACCGGGAGGAACGAATGGGATGCAGATCATCGCCCGAATGAGCATGAGCGCCGACGACGTGAACGGCGCGCCTGCGGACTGAAGGCGCGGGCGCCGGACTGAATGCGCGGGCGCCGGACTGAATGCGCGGGCGCCGGACTGAACGCGCGGGCGCGCCAGGCGTATCGGTGAGAGCCGGCCTTGCGCCCCGCCGAGCGGGAACTTTGATCGATGTTCTTCCCTGGTGAGAGAAGATCGATCAAGGTGCGTATCCGGTTTGCTCCGGTTGACCCCAAGCCCCGTGCGCTGGGCTCGGCGTGCCAGACGGCCCCGAGCCGATTCGGCCCCTGATCGGGCCAAAGGCCCGACGAGAGACGAGGCCGACTTTTCTTCAGACCATCTGTAGAAAGGTCGGTCTCGCCGCCGACGGGCACGCCAGGCGCGAGTCCGACGCCGGGCGCCCCGAGCTAACCCGATACCCACCTCGATCAAACTTCCGTCTCGGCGCGCGAGTGTGGGTGCGCGGAGGCGCGCGAACGCGGCGGCGAGGTGTCCGCTCGGTGACAGAGTGTCACGCCGCCACTCAGAGACGCCCGCGCCGCGCCTCGCCTCAGAGTGTCACGCCGCCACTCAGAGACGCCCGCGCCGCGCCTCGCCCCACGACGCGCATCGGCGAGTGCCGGCGTTGCGCCCCGCCGAGCGGGAACTTTGATCGATCTTCTTCCCTGGTGAGAGAAGATCGATCAAACTTCCGTCTCGGGCGCGCCTGCGGGTGCGCGCCGGCATACGAACGCGCCGGCGGGGTGTCGGCCATGTGACGGATTAGTCACGCGGCCACCCAGAACCGCCCGCGCCGCGCCCGGCGCCCGCCGCGCCCCGGCGCTACCCCGGGCGCTGGTTGTGATTCCACTCGACCCAGCCGAGGCCGCGCCGGCCGTCGCCGGCGCGAACGCGGCAGCACGAGCGCAGGAAGAAGCTCGTGCGGCCGTCGTCGGCGACGAGCAGCAGCGGCCCGTCGGCGAGCGGTGTCACCTCGAGCTCGAGCTCCGCCGAGGGCAGGTCGATCTCGCCCGCCGTGACGAGGCCGTCCGGCGCGGTGGTCTCGGTGCCCCGGCCGCCGCTCAGCTCGTGCAGCGCACGTCCGGGTGACTGGAGGTAGCCCATGACGACGGAGCGGCCCGGGAGGCGCACCTCGGTCGCCTGTAGACGGGTGCCGTCCTCGAGCCGGGCCGAGCTCCACATCCAGTCGAAGGCCCACCAGTCGCGCGTGCCCCACGAGTGGTCGCGCTGGCCGTGGCCGTCGATGACCGTTGTGTGTCCGTCGATCGACACCCGTCCGCTGACCAGGCAAGGGATCTCATAGCGCGTCGTCGGCCGGTAGCGGTATGGGTCGCCGTCGGTCACCCACGTGAGCGCCAGGGCGATCGGCGTCGGCGTGCCGGACTCGCCGCGGAGGATCGCGGCCGGGTCGGCGAAGGACTCGCCGATCCCTTCGATCGCGACCGAGAAGCGCCGCAGCGGCTCCTCGCAGACGTGGTCGGCCACGAGCGCCGAGGCGTCCGCGCGCACGTGGAGCTCCTCGCCCGGGGGCAGTCTGGCGGCGAGGTCGACGATGCGCACGGTCGGGCCCCCGGGGCGGCAGAGCGCGAGCGTGATCCACGCCTCGTCGCGATTCGGGTACAGCCCGAGCCGCGTGTAGCCCGCGAGCCCGTGCTCGCCGGTGGTGAAGTCGAAGTACCACGACTCGTTCCAGAGGTCCTCCTCGCCGGGGTCGTGGCGGCCCTCGTCGGCTGGCTCGGGGCGCAGCGGCGCCCGCGTCGCGGCCGGCTCGGGCGGGAGCAGCCGCAGCGACTCGAGATCGATCGCCTGCTGGGCGTGGCGGGCGAAGACGGCCATGAACATGTCGTCGCCCCGCTCGGTCCGCTCGACGAGCATCGACGCGGCGATCGACATGACGAGTCCGCCGAAGGCCATGCGCCGGTACTGGCCGAAGCACTCCTCCAGCGAGCAGTGCTCGACGCCGGCCGCGACGAGCCCGTCGTGGTAACGGCGCACGAGCGCCTCGCCGTGCCGGCGGCGCTGCTCGATCGGCAGGCTGCAGCCGAGGAAGTACGCCAGGTCGTACTGCGCCGGCCCGTAGAAGACGGTCTGCCAGTCCACGGCCACGACCGGCCGCTGCCCGGGCGCGTTGGCGAACAGGAGGTTGTCGAGGCGGAAGTCGCCGTGCTGGAGCGCCGAGGCGCCCCGGCGGTCGCTCGCCCACGCGTCGATCCGCCCGACGAAGCGCTCCGCGAGCTCGAAGTGCTCGGGCGCGACCCGATCGCCGTAGCGCTCGGCGAACCCGGGCAGCAGCTCGGTCAGGAGCGCCTGGTTCAGCGGCGAGCTGGCGTTCAGCCAGGAGACGTCCGCCAGCTGGGGGTCCTCCCAGGCCGCCGCCTGGATCGCGGCCAGCGCGTCGATCGCGGCCCCGGCCTGCTCGACCGTCGCGCCGGCGAGCTCGTCTCCGGGACGCGCCGGGAACAGGTCCTCGAGCAGGAGGGTGAACCAACCCGTGTGGCGCTCGCCATCGGCGTGGTGGCAGGCGGGTACGGGGCCGCCGAGACCCGCCGCGATGTTCCGGTAGAAGCGCACCTCGCGCGCGTACGCGCCGAGACCGACGCCAGTGGCGCGGCTGGCGGGATCCGACGCGGCGACCTTCAGCACGACGCTGTCCGGACCGTCGCACGCGTCGGCGTAGTGCAGGTGCACCCGATGGCTTTCGCTCATCTGACCGGTGCCGATCGCGACCGTGCTGAAGTCGCTGATCCGTGCCACGCGGGGAATGACGGACGCCTGCTGGAGCACGGCCGTCAGCCACGGCGCCGACAGGTCGGCGGGCTCACGCACGGCCACCCCCGGTGTGCCGTCGTCTCCCATCGCGGGCACCGTACCAGCTGGTGTGCGCAGCGAGTGCAGCGCGGATGGCAGCGAGCAGCTCGACGTCGCGATCTTGGGCCAGGGCGAGGATGTCGGGGTCGAATCTCACCAGACGCGTACCATGCCGGCGCGCGGGCGTGAGCAGTTGGGCGTCCGTCACTTGTCGGTGACCGCGATCGGCGCGCGCGCCCGTGTGATGCCACAGCATCACAGCGTCGTCCGCCTTGTCGGCTCCGCGGTGTCAGGTGTGGTCAGCCGCCGGATCACGAGGTCGAGCTCGGCCGGACGCGTGCCGCCGCGGGCGCTGTGCTCTGCCCAACGGCGCAGCAGGTGTCGTGTCTGCTCGCCGACCTTGGAGAAGTGAAACTCGAGATAGGCGTCGAGGTCGAACGGCAACGCGCGCCGCGGCAAGCGCGGCAGGACCCACAAGGCGGTCGCGACCAGACGCTCGCCTGCGTCGCCGCGCCGGCGAGAGGCGCGTGTCGCGCCCGACTGGGAGGCCTGGCGGATCGCTCGCGCGGCGAGCATTCGCTCGCCGCGTCGCCGGAACGCGTCGCGGTTCCAGCCTTCGATCTCGAGGACCGCCACGGCGACGGTCGTGAACGCGGCCAGCGCCGGCGCGCAGATGTCGAAGCCCGGGAGGACGATGGCCGGAAGGCCGCCCCGGCGCAGCCGTTGCGCGGCGTTGCGACCAGCGCGCGAGCCGTCGAGCATGGCGCCGAGTCCGGGCGTCCAGTAGGCGATGCCCTCGGTCGCGGCGATCTCGTTGGACAGCGGCGCCTGGAAGGACAGGAAGCTCACCTCGCCCTGGGCGAGATCCAGCCCGCGCGGCAGCTGATCGCGAAGCTCATCGGCGATTCCGGCGCCGGGGAGCCACGACAGGACGCGCATCTCGCGGGGAAGCCTGCCGAGCAGCCCGCGCAGCCACGGGTCGCTGACGGCGTTCGACGCCGTGCACAACCAGACCTCGTGCGTATCGGGTGGCACCGTGCTCGCGACGGGCAGCTCCTGTCTCGCGGTCTCCAGGCCGGGGCGGAAGGACCGGAGCCGACGGATCGGGCGTGGCTGCCGTGCGTTCGGCGAACCGGGGTTGCGAACGACGAAGGTGACGTCGTCGCCGGCAATCGTCAGGTGCTGGGCCAGCACCGCCGCGATCGCTCCGCTGCCCACGATGGCCACGCTGGTGGCCGGGCGCGACGCCGCTGCGGCCGAATGTCGGCGGACGGCGGACATGCTCGGTACTACAGCTTGAGCTTGATGGTGCGACTCGTGCGGCCGAACGTCAGCTTGATCGTGGTCGAGCGGTGGTGATTGCGCGCGGTGCGGCCGCGCTTGGTGAGCGCGATCCGTAGTCGATGGCCGCCCGCGCTGAGCCGGCGGGAGTAGGCCTTCACATCGGCCCCGCTCACCTTCAGCACGCCGGCGGCGGCGAGGTCGACCCGCAGGAAGATCCACGTGCCGTGGAGCGAGGCGCTGTACGCCTTGACGCCCGAGCGGGCGGCGGGCGCGCACCCGGTGATCGCGACGGGGATGTTCTCGGCGATCGTCAGGCCGTTCTGCGCAGCGAGCCTGGTCGGGATGGTCAGGCGCTGCCCACACAGGTTGGTGGAGCTGCTCGTCAGGATGGAATGTGGGCCCGCCGGGAGATCGAGGTCGAAGCTGGTGATGGGCACGTCGGGAATCGCGGGCACCGTCGCCGTCGTCGCGCCGTTTGCGGTGAAGGCGACGGTGCCGGCCACGCTGAGGTTCACGCCGTCGGCGTTGAGGACGAGCGCGACCGAGGGAAGCGCGGCACCGCCGTTCGAGATGAGATACACCGTGCCGGCGAGCAGACCCGGGAGGATCGGCGTGGTGGCGGTCGCCGTGCCCACCACCGATGCCGCGTCGCAGCCGGCCGGATTGGCATTGAACGTCGCGGCCGGGCACGCCTGCTGCACGGTGCTGAGCCGCGCCGCGAGCAATGGTGGCAGGGTCACGGAGAGCGACTTGAGGTGCGCGCCGCCGCTCGGCAGCGCCACGTTGACGTCGAGGCCCGCGCCGGTCGTATGCGAGGGATGACCGGAGGCGCTCACCTGCACCTGCGGATGGAACGTCAGCCGTGCGCAGCCGCCGACCTGGAACGGAGACGACACGGCGACGCCGTCGATCGAGCCGGTGACCGAGAGCGGCGAGCAGTTCGTCGGGTTGATGCCGAACCCGGGCCGGTTGATGCTCACACTGAGCGTGCGGACATGCAGCAGGACACCGTCGAGCATGGTGGGAAGCGGCGCGGCGATCGTGATCTGGGCGGTCTGGGGATCGACGGCCACACCGGCGCGCACGACCACCGGCGTGCCGAATGGGTCGGACAGGTTGAACGGGCCGACGACGGGCTGCAGGACGATTGCCACGCCGAACGGGTCGCCGTCCGTCGGACCGGTGAGGAACACGGCGCCACTGAGGTACAGCTGGTGTTCGCTCGGCGCACCTGCTCCGGAATCCACGCCGACGCCGGCGCCGGCGGTGGCCGCGCCGATCGCCGTCTGCGGTGAGCAGGTGCCCGCCGTCGCGTCGGCGTCGTCGCACAATGGCACGGCGCCGATGAGCGCGGTGAAGCCGGGCGGGGTCTTGAGCGACAGGGTGGTCAGCGGAGCCTGGCGATCGCTTCGGGTCGCCGTGAGCGTGAACCCGGTGAACGCGCCGGCCACGGGATTCGTCGGGCCAGCGACGAACGTGGGCTGTGACGGCCATGCCGACGGACACGCGCCGCCGTGCCCGTCGGCGTCGACGGTGTAGCTCGCTGTCACCGTCGATACCGGGTTCGCGGGGAAGCTCCAGGGGGTGATCGTCAGCGCGGTGGTGGCGGGCCCACAGGCCAACGGGTTGGCGATGAGCCCGGTGTTGAAACGCAGGTCGACGTCGCCGATCGGCACCGGCGGCAGACCCGTCAGCACCGCCGTGAGCTGGCCCGTCGCGTGGTCTGGAGTGAGCGTGCCCTCGAGCTTGGCCTCCAGTCCCGAGCCCGCCAGCTCGACGAAGATGTGGAACGGGACGGCCGGGGTCGTCGCCGCAGTTCCGTCCTGGGCGATGTACACGCCGCCGGTCAGCGTTCCCGGCAGCACCGGTGTCGTGGCGGTGATCGTGCCGACCGCGGATGCCGGCGGGCAGTTCGCAGGCGCCGTGCTGCCGAGCCCGAATTGCGCGCTGGTACAAGCGGCGAGTCCGTCGGCCGCAGCCGGATTCACCGAGACGCCGAGGGGCAGAGACACGCCGAGGGTCTGAGCCGGCGCGTTCCACTGCGGTCCGGTGGTGTCCTCGGCCAGGGCGATGTGCACGTCGTACCCGGTGGCGGAGTCGGCCTGCGTGGTACTTGGCGTCACCGCGAGGCTCGGGGTGAGGGCGAGCGCGCAACCGGTCGAGGGCCCAGGTGACACGGCGCTGGCAGTGGCGAACGTGCCGGGATCATCCCAGTCGTCCGCGCTGAACACCGATGTGAGGGAGCCCTCCTGCGAGCAGCTCGGCGCGAAGTACAGGAACGGCGCGCCGCCTCCCGGGGTGGAACCGAGCACCGTCAGCGCGCCGCCGAGAATCGGCGCCGCGGAGGTGAGGTTGGGGATGGTGGCGGTGAGCTGATAGCTGCTGTTCAGGTCGAGGTCCACCCTGATGCCGACCGGGAGGTTCGCCGAGACAAGGGGCTGCACGGCGACCTCGGCCAGATGTCCGGGCGGGCGCGCGACGAGGTAGACGGGCGCGATGGCACGTGTGTTCGCCGAGTCGGCGATTGCCAGCCAGCCGACCTGTGAGGCGGCCGGGCACACGCCACCGCCGGCACCGTCGAAGTCCTGCTCGGGGCATTGCGCGGCGACGGCGTTGAGGCTGGCCAGGAACCCGGCGGGCAATTGCGCGACGATGTCCTTGATGCTGTGCACCGGCGACTCTCGGCCGTCGGCGCCGACCGCGGTCGCGAAGCTGAAGCTGGCGGTGACGCTGGCGGGGTGGCCGGCGGCGAGCGTGAAGTCGCTGCCGCTGGTGTCGCTGAACGACGTCGAGGCGGCGCACAGCCCGAACGTGCTCGCGTCCGGCGCGTAAGTGAACTGGTCGCCGCTGTTCGCCACGGACGTGCCGGCGGCGTCGTGCACGGTCACCGGAACCGTCCCGACCCCTGGCGGACTGATCGCGACCAGGTACCCGGGCGTGCCGCTGGAGCTCCCGGGAACGGCGGCGACGGGTGGCTGGTAGAACGAGGTCGCGGCCGGTGTCATCCCGAAGCTGACGCTGTCATCGGATGCCACGCCCGGGCCCGTGATCATCACGTGCGTGCCGCCGGACGGGCTCCCGCAGGCAGGAACGACGCTCTGGATCGCACACAGTCCGTTTGGGGCGTAGGTGTACTCGTCGGCGGAGGACGGCGCGGAGGTGACGTGCGATGGATCGCTGACGACGACCTCGACGGTGCCCGCGATGTCCGCGGGGCTCGTCACGGTGATGGTGGTCCCGGCGCCGTTGACGACCGGGTTCAGGCCCGCCGGGGCACCAGGGCCGCTCCCGAACGTCACGCTGTCACCGGTCGCGAAGCCCGTCCCGGTGATCGTGACGGTGGCCCCGCCCGCCGTGGTGCCGCACGCGGGCGATACGAGCGTCACCGCGGGCGGCGGCGGGCCGGCGAATGCCGCCGCCGCGAGGAACAGGTACGTCATCAGCGCGGCCAGCGCCGCGAGGGTCGTCACTCGGCTTGACGGCGAGCTCGGTTCTGGGTGGCGCACCGTCACCTCCTCAGGGCGATGGTCAGGGTGTGCGACGTCCCGTGGCTGACCGACACGGTGACGGCGAGCCGAAGCGTCGAGTGGCGGGCGAGCACGCGCCGCGCGGCGGCGGACAGCGTGAGGCTCAGCGTGGCCGAACCGGCGCGGGTGAGGGCGCGGGTCGCCCGCGCGACGGTGACGGTGCGCCGCCCGATCCGCGCCTTCGCCGTCGCGCTGATCGTGGTCGCGCCGCTGGCCCGCACCGCGAGGGCGACCTTCCCGGTCCGGGCGAACGCCGAGCGCTGCCGGGCGGTGATCGCACCGACCGTGGCGGTCACGGCTGCCACCGGGCTCGCAGTCGACGTCTCGCCGATGGTGGTCGTCACGTTGGTGCCGGTGAGGTCGTTGGGGGGCGGCGTCAGGTTGGGGGCCATGGAGCCGGTGGCGCACGACCCGTCCAGGGCCAGCACGCACGGCGGCGGGCCGCTGACCGGTGCTCCCGGCGCGGGCGTGCCGTCGACGGCCGCGTCGTAGATGTCGGGCAGGTCGTCCTGGTCCTGGCCGGCGAGCTGGTCGTACGTGACGAAGAACGCGTCCGCGCCGCTTGGCGATGCCGCGATGAGCGTGGAGCTGGTGGACGGGAGGGAGCTGGCCGGCGAGATCGTGGCTGCGCCCCCGGAGATGAGCGCGATCGTGCCGCCGCCGTCGGAATCGGCCGCGTAGCCGCTGCCCGGGGAGCCTGCGCCGGGGGGTGGCGCAGTCGCCTCCCACTCATACACGTCGTTCACCGTGTTGACATCCGCAGGCACGAGCGGGTCGGGGCTCGTGAACAGCACCGACCCGGTGTCGGCGAGGCTGTTGAGGGTCATGGTGGCCGGACCCGTCGGGGGGGCGCCGGCGGGATGGGCGATCGTCGCGGGGTCGCACGAGACGCAGGTCGGCGTGACCGACCCGGTCGTGAATTCGTACAGCTCCGCGTCACCGTTGCTGTCGTAGGAGGTGAGCGGCGCGCTAGACGCAAGGAGCAGATACCGGCCGTCCGGCGATACCTGTGCCGAGCTGTACTGGCTGGCGCCGGCGGTGATGCTGGAGTGAGGCGTCCAGTCGGTGGTGTCGGCGGGGCTGAGCGTGGCGAGGTAGGTGACGGCCCCCGCGTGGGCGAGATAGAGGTTCGGGGCGCCATCCTCGCCGCTCGGCGCGCCGCTGCCGTCGAGCAACCCGTCGGCGACGAAGTACACGTAGGACCCGTCGGCCGAGTACCCCACGACGCCGAGTACGTTGGCGCCCGTGGCGGCGTCACCGCCGCTGGTGTCGACCGAGAGGTCGGTCACCGTCTGGTTGGCCGTGTCGTACTCGTACAGATCGGGGGTGTCGTCGGCCGCGCCCGTGTGCGACGAGCTCGTGAGCGCGCAGTTGCTGAGGAAGAAGGCGAGCGTCCCCGTGGTCGTCGCACCCTCGAAGGTCGCCGATGCCGTCGGCGCACCGCCTCCGTTGTTCGCGAGCGAGCAGTTCGGGTCTGCATGGCTCGAGATCGACACCGGAACGGTCTGTGGGTTGGCGGTACCGTCGTTCTCGCGCATGAACAGCTGCGGGGACCCGCTCTCTGCCGCCTCGAAGAAGACGCGCGAGCCGTCGCCTGAGACGACGCCGGGGACCTGCGGTGCCGATGCGCCGCCGGGAAACGGCGTGCTGTCGTCGGTCTCCAACCCGAGCTGTCGCAGTGACCCGCCGGTGTAGTCGAACAGGAACGGCCCCGGGTTCGCGCCCGGGTTGGGCACCGAGCCATTGCTCACTGGAAACGAGGCGTTGGCCGCGAACACGACGTGGTCGGCCGTCGATGACGTCCCGACGAAGGTTGGCGAATAGGTCGTCGTCTGCAGGTTGGGCGACGTCGGGACCGGGGGAGTGAGAACGGTGCCCGTGCCGGCGCCAATGTTGTACGAAGCGAGGTTCTGGATGCGGGTGGCGCCAAAGCTCGTCTGCACCGGCGTCCCCGCGATGCCGTCGTGGCCGTCGGTCAGCCCGAAGAACGTCGACGCAATCGAAGTGCTGAGATCGGACGACACGCCGAGCACGCTGTCGGTCTGGCCGCCGCGATAGAGGACGAGGTTGTCTGGCGCGAGCGCAGCCTGATACGACCACACGCCCGCGCTGTCACGCTGGAAGACGTAGCTCGACTCGAGGTTCGCAGCGGTCGGCGTCGCGCTCGAGGACGGCAACGCAGTGAACAGGGTGTCCCAGAGCAACGCGCCCCCGTCGGGGCTCGCGGCAACGGGGTATCCCGACGAGGACGCGATCAGCGCGCCCCCCTTGTCGACCGGTGTGACCTGCTCGTAGACCCGGCCATCGGGCAGCGTCGCGGCGCTCGCGGGCAACGCCGACAGCAACCCGCTGACGGCGGCCGCCGCGATCGTGGCGAACGTGACACCCGCGCGGCCGAACGCCGCACGACGGGACGGCGGACAGGGACCTGCCGGACCCAACCCCATAGCTCCTCTCCCGGCTCTCGCCGCCGACAGCTCTTGCCGCCGACAGCTCTCGCCGGATTGCGCCCTCACGCGTTCCAAGCAACGACCCACCATACCGTACCGTACTGCATGGCAGTCCGTATTTGCGATCACCTGCTGGCGCGTCGGGCGGCACGGTCCCGGCTGCTCTGACCGAGGATTACCCATCCTTGCCCGCTCAATTGAATGAACGACCTTGACATGACACTCCATACCCGGAAGTATGGCGCGCGAGCGCATTGGGGATCGCGGTCGCCTCGCGGACGATGAGGTGGCGCGACGAGCGCTCTCAAGCACACCACACCCGAGGAGGAGGGGCGAATGCCCAAACGTATACGGAGGATGATGGGCTTTGCATTGGCGCCGGCCGGGATGCTGGTCGCCGTCATGACGATCGCGTCGCCGTCGGCGTCGCAGGCGACGCCGACCGGAAGTCAAACGCTGTCGGTGCCCGTGTCGCTCGACTGCGTGCTGGACCCGGCGCCGGTCGGGCTGAACACGGAGGCCCAGCTGGCCGGCACGTTCACCGCCACGGCTCCCGTCTCGGTCAGTCCGGGCGACCCGATCACGCTCACGGACGCCACGGTCTCGCTGACCGTGCCGGCGAACCTGGTGAACGCCTTCACGGCCGTCGGCGCAGTGAGCGCGTCCGGCACCGTGACCAACTTCCCGATCGACGTAACGGGCAGCTCGACTCCGTCGGTGAATGGCGCCGGGACGAGCGGGCTCCCGTTCGGCCCGTTCGCACTGACCGCCGGGCAGGCTCTGACCGCGACGCTCCCGAACACGGGGCCGTTCACGCTGTCCGCCGGGACCGCGACCGGCGCTCCGGGCACGAACGCGGTCCTGACCGTGGACACGGCGCCGGGCTTCACGGGCAACAGCAACGTCGGCTACACGACCACCGGGAACGGCCTCGTCGCCTCCGTGTCGGGGTTGAACGCGAGCGGCGGCAGGATCGGGCCGCTCCCGATCATCTGTAACCCGCCGACACCGGCCGCGACGATCGGCTCCGTCGCGATCACGTCGGGCTCGTCTGCGACCACCACGACGACGACCACGCCCGCGACCAGCACCACGACGACGACCACGCCAGTGACCACCACGACGACGACCACCACGACGACGACCGCGCCGGACATCCTGCTGCCCTTCACCAACTGGACGGTCAGCGGCTCGGTCACGGCCAAGAAGCTCAACGAGTCGCTGACGCTGCCGAGTGGTGCGACGTTCGACGGCCTGGCGGATCTCACGACGCAGAAGGTGAGCGGCAACCTGACGGTGCCGCCGTTCACGGCCAGCCTGTCGCTCTTGGGGATCAAGGCGTCGGTGGGGGTCACCTTCACTCAGGTCGGCGCGGCGACGGGCACCATCGCGGCGGTCCCGGGCAACGCGTCGCTCATCGACCTGTCGGTCGACGCCCAGGCGAATCTCGGGATCACGCGCGTCTCCGTGCTCGGCCTGACGCTTGCGCTGTCATGCAACACCTCGACGCCGCTGACACTCGCATTCAGCACGAGCGAGTCCGCGCTCGCGCTCACCGCAGGTGCCACGTTCACGGGAACCACGACGCTGCCGAGCCTGAAGTGTGGTGGCGCCTTCGGTGGTCTGCTCGGTCCGGTGCTATCGGCGCTGATCTCGGGCCCGGGCAACCCGTACTCGATCTCGATCGCTCCACCGGCGACGAGCACAACGACGACGAGCACAACCACGACGACCACGACCACGACCACGACGAAGACGCGAAGGGGGTGGTTTCCCTTCTAGGGGAGCCGGTGCCGAGCGGTGACGGCGCGTCGTAGCGATCCGACCCGGGGTGGTGTGGCTCCCACCCCGGGTCGGTTGCCGACGCGACGGGTCATGGCGTCTGACTCGAGGGCGGCCCGCCCGGCGGTGGCGGCGCGAACGAGTAGGTGACCCCGACGAGGTGCTCGGAGAGCTCCCACAGGCGCCGTCCGGTGTCGGGATCGTACGCCGCTCGGCGTGCTGACACGACGTGGGGGTGTCCACGAAGCTCACCGATGCCGTCGGGGCCGATGAACGCGCCGCCGGGCACGTCGCCCGCGGTGGCCGCGTAGAGGCTCGACCACGCTCCGCGGTCGGCGCTCTGGGCCACGAGCCGGTTGGCGGTCGCCCAGTAGACGTGGCCCAAGCGTGACGTCCGGTCGCCCGTTTGCAGGTTCGTCGCGGAATAGCCGGGGTGGGCCGCCATCGCGCGCAGGGAGAGCCCGGCCGCCACGGCGCGGCGCTGCAACTCGAAGGTGAACATGAGGTTGGCGAGCTTGGACCGCCCGTACGCGAGCCAGGGTCGATAGTGGCGCTCGCTGTTGAGGTCGGCCAGGTTGATCCTGCCGATGCGGTGGAGGCCGGCGCTCACCGTCACGACGCGTGCCCGTGGGCGCGTGAGGAGGGCGGGCAGCAGCAGGCCGGTGAGGGCGAAGTGGCCGAGATGGTTTGTTCCGATCTGGCGTTCGAAGCCGTCTGCCGTCATCGCTCTCGGGACCGCCATGATGCCGGCATTGTTGACGAGCACGTCGAGCCCGTCGTGCTCGGAGCGGTAGCGCTCGGCGAACGCGCGCACCGAGTCGAGGTCGCCCAGGTCCAATGTCGCCAGCTCGACGTCGGCGCCGGGCACGGCCTCTCGCAGCTGCGCGAGCGCCTGCGCGCCGCGCTGCTGGCTACGGCAGGCCAGCACGACGTGTGCTCCGCGCCGCCCGAGCTCGCGCGCTGTGGCCAGGCCGAGCCCGCTGTTGGCGCCGGTTACGACCGCGGTGCGGCCGCTCTGATCGGGGATGTCCCGCTCCGTCCACTTGCGCGGCCCGGCGGGCGCGGTCATCGGGAGGCCTCGGTCACGTGGGGGAACGTGCTTGTGAGCCCCTCGAACGTCTGCGCCGGCTGAGCCCTGCACGCGGGCGCGGCGACGTTCCCAGCCGAACCGGGTCCGGCGACGCCCAGCGCGAGGATCAGGCCGAGGGTCTCCTGTGACACCTGGGCGTTCGGCGGGCCGGTGACGCCCGGCGTGGAGCGAGCGCAGTTGGAGGCGTCGAGCGTCTCGAGCCCGCGGGCGAGGTTGTCGAACGCGCCCGGCGCGGCGTAGGCGTTCGCGCGCGCACTGCCGTAGCGCTGTGACTGCAGGGCGAGGCTCGCTGGGTTCACCGGACCGACGAACGCTCGCAGGTATCGCAGCTTGGCCGTGCCCTCGGGGAACTCGGGCGTCACCGGCAGCTCGGCTTCGGAGGTGGCCGTGAGGTTGGCGAACAGCGCTTCCATCTCCGGTTGATACAGGTCGCCGAACGCGAGCAGCGGGTTGAGGTTGCGCAGCACGGGACTGAGCGAGCCGAGCAGCGGTCGCAGATTCGTGAGGACGCCGCTGAGCGCCGGCAGACCCCGGGCGGATGCGCTCGTGAGCGGACCGAGGCCGGCGAGCAGCCGTCGAAGGCTCGGCGACAGGCTTCGCAGCCCTTGCACGGTCGGCGTGAGCGCCTGCTCGGCGGGCGCGAGCTGGGTCAGGAGCGGGGAGCCGTCGGACGCGAACTGGTCCAGGCGCGCGAAAGCGGTTTGCGAGCGCTGCTCGAACGTCGGCAGGGTCGAGAACGTCGCGGCCAGCTGCGGAGCGGCGGCGGCCGTCGCCCCGAATGTCGCCTGCGCGCCGCTGACGAGGCCGCGGAGCTGGTGGGCGCGCTGCGTGAGCGAGTCGAACACGATGCCCGTGTTGCTCACCAGCGCGCCGACCGCGCCGTGTTGGCTCTGCAGCGTCGCGGTGACCGCCTGCAGGTCGGCCACGAACGGATCGAGTTCGCCGAGCGCGGCGTTCAGCGCTGCGCCCTGTCCGTTCAGGCCCGCCGCCGATGCCTGCAGCCACGCCTGCAGCGCGGCGCGGGTGCGGGGGTCGAACGTCCGATAGATCTCGTCGAGCTGAACGCTCTGTGACACCTGCGCCGCCCCGAGGGTTCCGCCCTCGGGGATGGCCGGCGCGGAGTGGCTGCCCGGGGTCAGTTCGACGTACGTCTCACCGAGCAGTGACTTCGCGCGCAGGATGGCCCGCATGTCCGCGCGCGCGGGGGCGTAGCGTGGTTGCAGCTGAATCGTCGCGGCCGTCCCGCCGTTGCTCGTCGGCGCCAGGGCCACGACGGTTCCCACGTCAACGCCGCTGATGCGCACGTCGGCCTGCGTGGCGAGCTGCTCGGCCTGCGGGACGATGATGCTGAACCGGTATCCCTTCGCCTCGAGCGGTATCGAACCGCCGAAGGACAGCCACAGGAACAGCAGCAGTCCGAGGCAGGAGAGCGCGAACACGGCGATGATGGCCAGGCGGCCGGCGGAGGGTGCGCGCGTCTGCACGTCAGCTTCCGCTCCCCGTCTTGCACTGTGGCAGCGCGAGCAGCTGGACAAGGACCGCCGCGGGCGGGGTGCCCTTCTCCGCCAGGCAGATCACGGGCACGTTCGAGGGCGAGAACAGGAACTCGGCGCGCAGCAGCGCGCCGTTCGCGTCGCCGGTGCTCAGGACGCTGTCGAGGTCGTGAGCCGCCCAGCCGAGGTAGAAGAGGTAACCGGGACGGCTCGCGCCGGGGTTGTACGCAAGCTCGTCGAGGAACGTGTTCAGCACCCCGAACGTCGACGTGAGGTTCGGCGTCGCCGCGGCCAGCGACCGGGCCGCCGGCGTGAGCTCGGTCACGGTCGGCTGAGCCGCTCGCGCGAAGGGTCCGATCTGGTCGCGCAGCACGGGCGTCGTCTTGTCGAAGAGCGTCTGGCTGGCGGGGAGTGCGGGAACGAGGGCGCGCGCGCTCGGCCGCAGGCTTCCGAGCGCGCTGTTGGCGAGCTGCGCCGTCGTGGTCAGCTGACCGAGGGAGGAACGCAGGTTGGTGAGCGTGCCGGGGAGCTGCCCGAGGGTCGCGCTCACGTCCGCGTTCTCCTGCGCCACGGTCTGCAGCACCGCGTTGGACGCTCGCACGAGGTCGGCGAGCTGCGTGTCGCGCGTCCCGATCGCGGCGGTGAGGATCGCGAGGTTGTGCACGACGCGTCCGACGTGCTGGCGGCGTCCCACGAGCTGGTGACTGATCAGCGCCAGGTCATGGGTCGTCGGGTCCAACCGGCGTAGCGCGGCCGACAGTAGCGTTCCGCGCCCGTTGAGCGCCGGTCCCGCGGAGCCGAGCAGCTCCTGTAGATAGGAGCGCGTGTCGCCGTCCAGCGAGGCGAGCAGCTCGTCGAGGTTGACGTCGGGGGCCGTCTGGGCTATCGGCAATGTGCCGCCGCTCGGGAGCGCGCCAGCGGCCGGTGTCCCCTTGTCCAGCTCGACCGTCATGTCATCCAGGGCGGACTTCGGTCGCAGCAGCATCGTCGCGTCGCGATAGACGGGGCTGTACTGCCGGTCGATGCGCATCGTCACGACGGCAACCCCGTCGCTGAGCCCGACGCCGGAGATGATCCCCACTTTCACGCCGGCGATCGTGACCGCCTGCCCCTGACCGGGCATCACCGCCTGCGCCGTCTGGAAATCGGCGCGAACGGTGTAGAAGCTCGTGCCGAGGAAGGGCACCCATCCGGGCAGCGTGAGTCCTTCCTGGGCGAGGATGTAGCCCCCGATCACGGCGGAGACGACGACGAGCGCCGCCACGGCTGTGAAGGACGCGGCGGCGCGGCGGATCTGGTCGACGACGGTGCGCCCCGGGCTCGGCTCGGTCATCTGCTTCCTACGCGCCCGATCCGTCGGCCGGGCCCCTCGCGGCCGGCCCGTTGTAGCTGGGCAGCGATTGGGTGTCACACGCCGCGGTGTGAGTGACGGGGGGCGCGCTGCCGGGGTCCGCCGGGCTGGTCCCCTGTGGCGGCTCGGTCGTGCGCGCTTCCAGGGTGTCGCTGGCACCGCCCCGCTCGTTCGTGCCAAGGACCGTGATCGGGTTCGTGCTGAAGTACGTCCCGCCGCCGCCGATGAGCCCGCGCACATAGCTGCCGTTGCCGTCGAAGTTCGATCCGACGCTATTGAGGCCGACGAGGGCGTGCCAGAACTCCTGGTACCAGGGCACGCCGGTGGACAGCGGGCCGTCGTTGAGCGTCGCATTGCCCGCCGGGAAGAGCACTTGGCTGAGGCAGCGGCTCAGCGGGTCCAGCTGCCGGGCGAGGCTCGCCGCCGCCGGTATCAGGGAGCCGAGCGCGGGCGCGGCGGACGCGAGCTCCTGGGAGAGGCCGCCCAACTCGGCCGGCGTGAGCAGCGCGCGAGCCTGCGCCAGCCACGGCAGCGCGGCCGACACGGTCTGTGGCAGCTCGCGGACGGCGGGGACGAGCTCCAGCGCGAAGCTGCGAGCGGTGGGAAGAGTCGCGTCGAGGGCGGCAAGTGCGTGGTCCGTGGTCGTCAGCGCGCTCGGGAGCAGGGCGATCGTGTTCTCGAGCGCCTGGGACTGGATGGCGAACGCGCGCAGCGTGATGTCCAGGTTGGTGACGACGCCCTGCAGGTCGGCCTCGCTCTGGCTCAGCGCCGCAGTCACCTTGCCCAACGACGCCACGAGCAGCGATACGTCGTCGGAGTGCTCCCCCCCGAGCGCTTGCGTGACGATCGTGAGGTCTCGCAGCGCGCCGGGCGCCCGCCGCGCACCGTCGTTGAGCGCCTGCGCGGCGGTCTTGCCGCGTACGAGTGGGTCCTGGTCGCGGTTCTCGGAGGACGTCGGCACATGCGTCAGCGCGGTGCCGTAGCCGGTCAGCAACGCTTGCAGGTCGTTGCGCGTGTCGCTCTTCAGCGCCGTGACGACCTGGTCCAGCTGGACCGGGTCTGCCGTCTGGCTCATCGGGATCGTCGCGCCGGAGCTCAGGATCGGAGCCGAGGGGGTGCCCGGCGTCAGGTCCACGAAGAAGTTTCCTTCGAGAAACAGCCGCGGGCGGATCTTCAGCGTGGCGTCGGCGTGCAGCGGGAGCCCGTTGTCGTTGAGGCTCATCGTGACGAGTGCCACGTCGGTTCCCCGGAACAGGGAGATGCCCTCGACGGTGCCGACGCTCACTCCGGCGACGCGGACCGGCGAGTTCTTGGTGATGTCCACCGCCGAGGCGAAGACGGCCTTCAGCTGGAATCCGTGGTGGAAGGGATTCCTCTTGGTAAACGCGGCGTAGGTCGCCAACAGCACGAACGCGGTCGCCAGCACGCCGGCGAGCAGCGGGCTCATGCCGCGGCGGCGCAGTCGCAACGGAGGCAGCCTGTGCTTGTGGGAGGTGGGCCGGCGGCGCAGGGGTGGCATGGCTCTATCCGTCGCCGGTCGCGAAGTCGCGGTTCGTCGCGATGCTCGGTGCGTGCGCGGTGACCGTCTGTCCCGCGGCGTATTGCTCGTTACCGGCCTCGCACGCCTGCGGTTGCCCGGGCGCGGCGACGAATGGGTAGGGAGTGGCGTGCAGGTAGTTCGCCTGAGTGACGATCTGGCGTTGTGGTTGCGGTCCGACGTCTCCCCCATGGGCCGGCGCCGACGCGGGGCTACCCTCGTTGTTCGGCGCCGCGACGGTGCTCGCGGGATCCGGCGCGCTTGACCCGATCGGCTGGGGATCGAACAGCGTCGGCGCCAGGACCGGAAGCGCTCGCAGCCAGGTGCCGTTGCCGTCGCCTTCCGCAAGGGCGCTGGCCAGGTTGCGGAAGAACAGCGTCGGGTAGTTGCACGTCGTCTGCATGGCGGCGAGATCGGAGACGATCGGCTCGGCGCCGGCGGCCGTGAGTGTGAGGTCCTGCAGGCCCTGCGTCACGGCTGGGTCCTGGGCGAACTGCTGCAGCGTCTGAAGCGTGGCCTCGAGCTCGCGGTTGAACGCCGTCGCACGCGCCAGGTTGGCGGCGCCGGCGGAGGCCGCTGCCGCGAGCGCCGGAGCCGCGGCGCGCAGTGCCGCGGCGCTCGGGGCGAGCAGACTGAAGAAGCGTGTGAGCTTGCTGATGAACGGGCGCTCGAAGGCCAGCGAGTGCGTGGCCTGCGTGAGCGCGTCGGGCGCGGCGGCGATGGTGGCGCCGATCGAGGGTGCGACGGACGCGAGGGCCGTGAACGTCGTGTCGAGGCCGACCGCCAGTCGACCCTCCTGCTGGGCGACGGGGGCCACGTCCGACGCGGCACGCTCGAGCGCCGTGAACAGCCCGCGAAGGTTCGTGCTCGGCGCGGAAAGGGTACGGGCCAGCGGCTCGAGGTTGGCGAGTGCCGGCGCGAGATTGGAGATCGTGTCGTTCAGGTTGGCCCCCCGGCCCGCGAACGCATCGCCGTAGGCAGCGAGGTTGCTCTGCGCGGCTGCGCGCGTCGGCGGGTTGAACGTGTTGAGCAGCTGATCGATCTCGACGGGCGGCGGCGTGGCTCTGGTCAGCGGCAGCGTCGATCCCGGGGGGAGCGTGTGTCGTGACGCGCCGGGCGTGAGTTGCACATACTTCTCGCCGAGCGCGGACCGGTCGCGGATGACCACGGTCGTGCCGGCCGGAAGCGGCTGCAGACGCCGCTCGAGCTTCAGGGTCAGGACCGCGTTCACCGCGCCCGTATCCGGATCCTCCCGCGCTGCCTCGGCGATGACGACGCCCACACGTGTCCCGCCGATCCGCACGTCGTCACCCGCCTGCAGGCTGTCGGCGTCCGGAACCTGGACCTTGATGTTGTAGGTGGGAACGAAGGGCAGGCCGTGGTTGGCGTTGTAGGACAGGAACACGGCGACGACGACGACGAGCGTCGTCACCGCGCCGATGAGCAGCGGCGAGCCCGCGAGCGAGCGTGACGAGCGTGGCGTCACGCGCTCGGCACCTCGGACGGGTTGCAATCGAGCGTGCCATCGGCGGTGAACGGCGCCGAGCCGTCGGCGGGCGACGCCGCGGCCGCGCCCGGGCAACGCTTCGTCTGGCCGGTCTGGAGAGGCGCAAGCGCCCGCTCGGGGTTGACCGGGGTCAGCGTGTCGTCTCCCGCGGGCGCGAAGTCGGCGAATGCCGGCGAGACGTGTGCGTAGTGGCCGTCGGCGTCGTAATAGGAGGTTGATTGCCCGATCGCCCGCAGCGAGCCGATGAGGTCCGGTGTGTACGGGCGCAGGAATGTCGTGATCGGCGCTGCGGCTTGCAGTGCCGTGGTCGTGTCGGGAGCGGTCCTCGCGAAGGCGGCTTCGACCGCTGGGAGCGCGTACGCGGCATCGGTCAGATCGTTGTTCGCGCCGGGGCGCGAGATGGCGAGGCTCAGGTTTGTGACCGGGCCCTTCGCCGTGTCGAGCACCGGGGCGAGCGCCCGCAGGAACGGCGCGAGCGTTCGCGTGTCCGCCTTGGAGGCATCCACCAGTCGCGTCAGGGCGTCGAGCGCGGGGTTGAGCTCGGCGAGCGTCGCGTCGCCCTGCTCGAGGGTGGCCGGGAGTTCACGCAGGCCGGCGGTCAGGGCACGGCTCTGGGCGCCGATCGCGGCGAAGGTCTGGTCGGCGTTCTGCACGAGCGCGCTCAGTTGCGGCGCCCGGGCGGCGAGCGCGCTCACCGTATCGGAGGTCGCCACGAGGAAGCTGGTGAACGCCGCCTGGTCGACGTCGAGTTCAGAGAGGAGATGGTCGGCCGCCGACAGGGCCGGCGAGAAGTAGGGGACCGACTCGGTGATCTGATGCGAGACTCCGGCGTACTGAGTCGCCGAGCCTTGGATGATGTCCTGGAGACCCTTGCGGGCCCTCGCGTTGAACGTGTTGAAGACCTGATCGAGATCGACGATGTCGGACGTCGCCGTGGTCGGCAGCGTTGCATCGTCGGCGAGTGCCGGCGCAGTGTTCGGTCCGGGCGCGAGGGCGACGTAGCGGTTGGCCACCCCCGACAGCGACGGCGAGCGAATCTGCGCGGTCGTGCCCTGGTGCAGAGGCGCGATCGGCGGCTCCACTCGCACGGTGACGTCCGCAAGGTTGGTGCTCGTGAGCGAGATATCGGTCACCGTGCCGACGGGCACGCCGCCGACCTGCACCTCGTCGCCCTTCACGAGCTGCCCGGCGTCCGTGAACAGGAGTTGGTAGGTGCGCGCGCCATTGGTGGTGAACGCGAGGTAGGAGACGATCGTGATCACGATCGCGAGGGTCGCGAGGGCGGCGCCGCGGGCTCGGCGTCGCGGACTGCGGTCGTCGTCACGGCGCGGGCCGTGCTCCACGGGTGGCGGGGGCGGTCCCGGCGGACCGATGCGAGTGCTGGGTGGAGGAAGGGTGGTGCTCACGCGGTTCGCTAGTTGCCGAGGAGGTAGCTGAGCAGCGTGCTCGACGAGCCGCCTGACGAGGCGAGCTCGCTCGCTGGAGCCGCCGGGGGCGTGTTGCGTCGGGGGGGCTCAGCCAGCGTCGCCGTCGCCGTGGCCGCCGGGGTCGCGTTGCCGGCCGGGAAATTGGCATCGCACGCGGGGAACACCTTGGTCTGGTAGAAGATGCACGGGTTCTCCACGACGAGGAAGGCGCGGAAGTAGTGCGCCGTCGAGTCGTATCCGCTGGCTGCCAACGAGGACCGGAAGATGAAATCCAGCAGGTCCTGAAGCCCTCCGTGTCGCTGCAGGCCGGTGAGCAGCTGCGCGGTGTCCTTCGCGAATGGCTGAGCCGTGACACCGAGCGACGCGAGGCGGGTGGTGACCGGCCGCGCCGCTTCGATCGCCGAGGTGCCCTCGCGGGCCGTCTTGCCGAGGCTCGTCAGGAACGTCGTCGCGCCGCGGGCCAGCGGAGTGAGGTGCTGCGTGGCGACGTCGACCGCCGGTGCGGCGGCGGCAAGGTCACCAAGCACCGGGTTGGCCTGGCCGGAGAGCGCGGCGAGCCTGGCGAGGCTCGGCGTGAGCTGGCTGAGGAAGCCCGGAAGCTTGGCCAGCGTCTGTGCCAGCGCCGCACGACGCTGCGCGGAGACGGTGGCCACCTTGTTCGTCTGCGAGATCCAGTCCGCCACCTGGGTGCGCTCGGCGGCCAGCGGCGCAACGGCCGCGTCGGACGCGCTCGCCAGCTGCGCGAGCGTGCCGTTCTCCGACGCGAGCAGCGCCAGCACGCGGTCGAGTGCGGAGAGCGTGGGGTCGGCTCGCCGGACAACCTGCGCAAGCTCCGTCCCGTTGCCCGCCAGTCCGGTCCCGAGCTCGTTGATGATGATCGACAGGCGTTGGGTATAGGGGAGTCGCGCGATGTCGCCGATGAGGTCGATGCTGACCGGGCTGGATGTGTTGCTCACCGGCAGCAGATGCTCGCCCGCTCCGGGCTGCCCGGGTGGGATGACCGGCAGCGGCGGCGCTTCGGGCGTCTCAGCGGGACGTGGCTGCGTCGGTGAGCATTCGACGAACACCTCGCCGATGAGCGATTGCGGCCGAATCGTGCAACTCGCGTCGCTACGGAAGTCCGCGAAGCCCGGGTTGGTGATGTCGAGCACCACGACGGCCTTCTGGTCGGGAGTGACGCCCAACGCGGAGACCGATCCGACGGTGACGCCGGCGATCTTCACGTTCTCGCCGACGATCGCGTTGTCGGCGTCGTCGAAGATGGCCCGGACTTCATAGGCGCCGCCGGCCGAGCCACAACCGCTGATGCCGCACGCAATCAGGCCGCAGACGGCCACGACGAGCACCGCGGGCGCGGAGCGACCGAGCGGTCGGCGGGCCGTCACAGGGCCCCTCGCGGCCCTCGGCCACACGCTCGCGCAAAGCTCGCCCGTGGAACACGACGAGCCGCGGAGCCGCGGACGTACCCCGACCCCGCAGCCCGTCGCCGGCGACGGTCACGAAGGGCGCGCCCGACGCCACCCGCGGCCCCTGGTGCACGCGTGGCGCCCCGCTCGCTGAGCGGATCCTTGGTAATGGCCATCCCTCTCGTTCTGCGCCGTCCGGAACGGACGTCACACGTCATCCCGTGTCAGGTCGGAGAACCGTCGCGGCCAGCCGGTTCTCGACCCGCGGACCCGACGGGCTCAGAACGGACCGACGTCCCAGCACGTCGCGACCCGACTTCCAGAAACAGCACCATACCGTATGGTACTGTACCGACGCCTGCCGTTCATGCCGCCGCACAACACCGGTCGCTTGCACCGGTGGGCAACGTAGGAGGGTCCGCTGAAACCTGTGAGGAGGGGTCATGGCTGTGCATCGCAACCTGCTTCGGGGGTGTGCGCCGCTTGCGCTGTTAGCGGTGGCACTGATGGGGGCTCTCTCGGCTGCGCCGGCCGGCGCCACGCCCGGTCCGACGGTGACGTACAAGTCGAGCGAATCGTTTGATTGCGTCCTGGATCCGAGCGAGACCATCGGGCTGAACATCGAGGGACCGATCCCGACGAACATCAGCCTCACCGGTCCGGCCTACGTCGAGCACGGCGATACTTACAGCTTCACCAACTCGACGGCGGCGCTGGTGATACCGGGCGCCTGGGCGACCGCGTTCGCGAGTGTCGGCGCGAATTTTGCCGCCGGCGTCGTGACGGGCTTTCCGCTCGACGTGACGGGCGCCTCGCCGGGAGTGATCGACCCGCCCCAGACGGCTCCGTTCAGCACCCTGAACGTCATGAACCTTGGGGCCGGGCTGCCGCTCGGACCCGTGGCGATCGCCGCGAACACGCCGGTCAGCCTCAGCGCGCCGGTGACAACAAACCAGGTGGCCGTCACCGGTACGACCGTCGTGTATGACCGCCCGACGGGCACCGTGCAGGGCTTCACGATCGGCCCGCTCAGCGTGACCGGACCCGCAGGCGGGACCTCGACCACCTCGATCGACACGGCGCCGGGCTGGACCGGGAACAGCAACCTCGGCTTCGCGGCCACCGGCGGGGGCATCGTGGCACTGGCCGGCGGCTATCTCGACAGCACGTTGAACCTCAACACGTCTGGCGAGCGCAAGGCCGGTCCCTTGCCGGCAGTGTGCAACGCACCGACGAACACCCTTGCTTCGGTGCCCGTCGTGGCACCTCCGGCCGTGACCGCCTCACCGGCCAGCCAGACGGTGACCGGCGGCGCGACGGCGACCTTCACCGCGGCCGCCACCGGCAGTCCCGCCCCGACCGTGCAGTGGCAGGACTCGACCAACGGCGGCGCGACCTGGGCTGCGGACGCCACCGATGCGGGCAACCAGACGAACACGCTCACCGTAGTCACCACACCGGCCACGCCAACCGGTACCGAGTACCGAGCGGTGTACACGAACTCGGTTTCGGATCCGCAGACGACGCCGCCCGGGCCGTACACGGTCGGAACAGCGACGTCGAGTCCGGCGACGTTGTCGGTCAGTGCGCCGTCGTGTGCGTTGGCGCCGTCGATCGCGTCGCAGCCGGCGAGCGCGTCAGTCGTGGCTCCGGCGGCGGCGTCGTTCACGGTGGTTGAGGGCACGGTCCCGGCGAACTGTTCGGCGGCGTCGGTTCAGTGGAAGGTGTCCACCGATGGTGGGGCGACGTTCAGCAACGTGAGCTCGGGTGGTACGTCGGGGACGTTGTCGGTCAGTCCGACCGCGACGACCGAGAACGGGAACAAGTACGAGGCGGTTCTGACCAATGGTTCGGGCTTGTCGACGACCTCGAGTGTCGCGACGTTGTCGGTCAGTGCGCCGTCGTGTGCGTTGGCGCCGTCGATCGCGTCGCAGCCGGCGAGCGTGTCGGTCGATCGCTCCGGCGGCGGCGTCGTTCACGGTGGTTGAGGGCACGGTCCCGGCGAACTGTTCGGCGGCGTGGTTCCAGTGGAAGGTGTCCACCGATGGTGGGGCGACGTTCAGCAACGTGAGCTCGGGTGGTACGTCGGGGACGTTGTCGGTCAGTCCGACCGCGACGACCGAGAACGGGAACAAGTACGAGGCGGTTCTGACCAATGGTTCGGGCTTGTCGACGACCTCGAGTGTCGCGACGTTGTCGGTCAGTGCGCCGGCGTGTGCGTTGGCGCCGTCGATCGCGTCGCAGCCGGCGAGCGTGTCGGTGACGCTCCGGCGGCGGCGTCGTTCACGGTGGTTGAGGGCACGGTCCCGGCGAACTGTTCGGCGGCGTCGGTTCAGTGGAAGGTGTCCACCGATGGTGGGGCGACGTTCAGCAACGTGAGCTCGGGTGGTACGTCGGGGACGTTGTCGGTCAGTCCGACCGCGACGACCGAGAACGGGAACAAGTACGAGGCGGTCCTGACCAATGGTTCGGGCTTGTCGACGACCTCGAGTGTCGCGACGTTGTCGGTCAGTGCGCCGGCGTGTTCGTTGGCGCCGTCGATCGCGTCGCAGCCGGCGAGCGTGTCAGTCGATGGCTCCGGCGGCGGCGTCGTTCACGGTGGTTGAGGGCACGGTCCCGGCGAACTGTTCGGCGGCGTCGGTTCAGTGGAAGGTGTCCACCGATGGTGGGGCGACGTTCAGCAACGTGAGCCTCGGGTGGTACGTCGGGGACGTTGTCGGTCAGTCCGACCGCGACGACCGAGAACGGGAACAAGTACGAGGCGGTCCTGACCAATGGTTCGGGCTTGTCGACGACCTCGAGTGTCGCGACGTTGTCGGTCAGTGCGCCGTCGTGTGCGTTGGCGCCGTCGATCGCGTCGCAGCCGGCGAGCGTGTCGGTGACCGCTCCGGCGGCGGCGTCGTTCACGGTGGTTGAGGGCACGGTCCCGGCGAACTGTTCGGCGGCGTCGGTTCAGTGGAAGGTGTCCACCGATGGTGGGGCGACGTTCAGCAACGTGAGCCTCGGGTGGTACGTCGGGGACGTTGTCGGTCAGTCCGACCGCGACGACCGAGAACGGCAACAAGTACGAGGCGGTCCTGACCAATGGTTCGGGCTTGTCGACGACCTCGAGTGTCGCGACGTTGTCGGTCAGTGCGCCGTCGTGTGCGTTGGCGCCGTCGATCGCGTCGCAGCCGGCGAGCGTGTCAGTGTGGCTCCGGCGGCGGCGTCGTTCACGGTGGTTGAGGGCACGGTCCCGGCGAACTGTTCGGCGGCGTCGGTTCAGTGGAAGGTGTCCACCGATGGTGGGGCGACGTTCAGCAACGTGAGCTCGGGTGGTACGTCGGGGACGTTGTCGGTCAGTCCGACCGCGACGACCGAGAACGGGAACAAGTACGAGGCGGTCCTGACCAATGGTTCGGGCTTGTCGACGACCTCGAGTGTCGCGACGTTGTCGGTCAGTGCGCCGTCGTGTGCGTTGGCGCCGTCGATCGCGTCGCAGCCGGCGAGCGCGTCAGTCGTGGCTCCGGCGGCGGCGTCGTTCACGGTGGTTGAGGGCACGGTCCCGGCGAACTGTTCGGCGGCGAGCATTCAGTGGAAGGTGTCCACCGATGGTGGGGCGACGTTCAGCAACGTGAGCTCGGGTGGTACGTCGGGGACGTTGTCGGTCAGTCCGACCGCGACGACCGAGAACGGCAACAAGTACGAGGCGGTCCTGACCAACGGCTCGGGCTTGTCGACGACGTCGAATGCTGCGACGTTGACGGTCAACCCAGCGACGAATGCGCACGCGCCGGTCGTGACTCGCGTGCTGCCGAATCGCGGTCCGGCGTTCTCGTTGGTGCTCATCTTCGGGCACCATTTGAACTGGGCCACCCATGTGAACTTCGGATCGACGCGTGCCGTCTATCTGCAGCTCTCGGACTGGCTGGTCATCGCCGTCGCGCCGCCGCAGGCGTCAACGGGGCACGTGGACATCACGGTGGACACGCAGAACGGCGCGAGCGCCACATCGAGCGCCGATCGGTTCACGTACGACAGGAGCTTCCCATTCTTTGGGTGGTTCTTCTACTAGCGCCGGCGTGACGGCATGGCGCCGTGCGAACCGGGCCGCCCCGCTGGCCGTGTCGGGGCGGCCCTGCCGCGTGTCCGCCGTGAGGCGTCGCGCCGACCGGATGCGTCAGCCCCGGAAAGGAGAGGTTCGAATCCGATGCGCCACACATACCGCAGGACCGCCAGCGACCGTGAGGTGGCGCCGCCCCGTTGCGCGATGACCCGCGCGACGACGACGGCGCTCGCCGCCGCGGCACTCGTACGGCGCCGTCTTACTCGTCATCACACTCGACCAAGGAGCTCCTTCGTGCGTACCGCCTCCACCGCGCTGCGAGCGCTCGCCGTGATCGCTGCCGGCGGCGCGCTCGCGCTGCCCGCGAGCGCCAGCGCCGCCGAACAGGTTGTCATCACCCCGATCAAGCTCACGGGTACGCTCGGCGGTGCCGGTGGCCTGACGCTCGGTTTCACCGTCGCGGACTCGCTCGGCGGCATACCGTCACCGCTGGCGGGAATCGCTACGATCGACCTGCCGGCCGGCGGCACGTACAACGCGACCGGCTTCCCGACGTGCCCGCTCGCCACGATCACGGCCGCGGTGGGCGCCCCGCCAAGTTGTCCGGCCGGCTCGAAGATCGGCTCCGGAACCGCGACGGGCCAAGCGGTGATCGGAGGCACCGGGATTGTGGAGCCGGCGGTGCTCGATGTCTATCTCACGCAGACAAATCCGATCACCCTCGAGTTCTGGGGAAACGGGACGAACCCGATCGCTGAGACACTCGCTTTCCCAGGCACGTTTGCGCGCGCCTCGTCCCCGTACGGCGAGCAGGTCACGATCCAGGTGCCGACGATCACGAGCGTGCCCGGCGGACCCGACGTGTCCATCACGCAGGTGGCCGTCAAGTTCGGCGCCACGCGCTCCGTCACGACAACCAAGTCGGTCAAGGTCGGCAGGAGCACGGTGCGCAAGCGGGTCAAGACGACCGTCGGGCTGGTCACGCTCCCGAAGAAGTGCTCGGGGACGCTCCATTGGGGCGCCAACCTGATGTTCCAGGACGGCACCAGTGCGGGCGCGACCGGGACGTCTGCGTGCCCGTGACGACGCAGCGGTGGCTTCCCCGGCGTCAAGCGCCGATGCGCCGAGCGCGTTGAGGCGGCGGAGCGGGGCGCCGCCGCGGAGCGAACAGCGAAACCGCATTTATGGTGCCTATAGGCATCACAACTGCGGTTTCGCGATGCGGAACGGCGCCCCGGGCCGCGCTGAGCCCCGGGGCCGCCCGCCGTCGCCGCCCGGTCGCGGGCGGACCGTCGGTCGTCGCGTCGCTCAGCTCAGTGACGCCGTAACAGCGCGTCAGCCGTATCGAATGCGATCGCTCGGCGTTCCCTGCCCGCCATCGCGTCGTCGTCCTCGAGCACGCGCAGGCCTCGCTCGATCGCCTCCGTCGGGGCGAACGGCACGTCGCTGCCGAACGTCAAACGATCGGCACCGACGACCCCGACCGCGAGCCGGAGGTTCTCCGTCGACGCAGACAGCGCGACGTCGTAGTAGAGCCGCCTCAGGTGCTCCAGGACGCTGGCTCGCGGTCCCCCGAGGTGCGCGCGCGCGAGCGGGCTGTCGAGCATCGCGAGTCGTGGCGCGAGGAACGGCAACGCGCCCCCCAAATGAGAGAGCACGAAGCGGATGTTGGGGAACCGCTCGAGCGTTCCGCGCACGAGCAGGTCGGCCATCGCACGGGTGGTGTCGAAGGTGAACTCGAGAACCGGGTCGGGCAGGGTGAGGCCAACCGGCCCGGTTCCGGGCAGGTACGGATGGACGTGCACGAGCGTCCCGCGTGCGTCGAGGGCCGTCAGCAGCGGTGCGAACGAGGGATCGCCGAGATAGCGCCCGTCGTAGTTGGTCAGGAGGGACACGCCGTCGAGCCGCAGGTCGTCGAGCGAACGGGCCAGCTCGGCGAGACTCGCGTCGACGTTTGGCAGCGGGAGCGTGGCGAACCCGCCGAGCCGCTCGGGGGCGCCATCGCGCAGCGCGACGATGTCGTCGTTGCAGCGCTGCGCGATCCTCACGGCGGTCGGACCGTCAAACGGAAGCGTCGCCGGGGCTGACACCGACACGACGGCGCGGGTGATTCCCAGCTCGCTCATCTGCTCGATCATCGTGTCGCGGTCCCACGGCGGCAGCGGGATGTGCCCGACCTCGGTTGCGCCGACGGCGCCCAGCGCTGCCCGGTAGGCCGGCGGCACGACGTGGTGGTGGAGATCGATCAGATCGAGCGCCATACGTCACACCATACCGAGTGGTATGGTGTGCACGTCATTTCGCGTCCGCCGGGCGGCTCGCCCGCCACGAGAGGGGGGAATGTGCAGCGACAGATGCAGCGCGACGACCTGGTGGCGGCGGCCCGGGTGGGCCTGGAGACGGTCGCTGCGCCGGTGATCGAGGTTCGGGATCCGGCTGACCGCCGCCGCGTCGTGGGCGTTGGCGCATGCTCGCCACCGGGACTGGTGGATCGGGCCGTGCGTGCCGCCGACGCGGCAGCCGGCGATTGGGCCGCTTGGACCCCCTCGGCTCGCCGCGAAGCCCTCGGGGCAGCGGCGGCTGCGGTGGTTGACGGCATCCGCGAGCGCGCCGAGTTGCTCACCCGCGAGGAAGGCAAGGTGCTCTGGGAGTCGGTCGCCGACGTCGCCGCGGCGCCGTACCTACTGGGCGTCGCCACCGAGCTCGTCGACCGAGTCAGTGAGGAGGAACGCACGGAACGCCGCCGTGGAGACTTCGTTCGCCGTCGCCGCCCGGTGGGCGTCGTCGGCGTGATCGTGCCGTGGAACTCGCCGGTCGTCCTCGCGTTCAACGGCATCGCTCCGGCGCTCGCGGCAGGCAACACCGTGGTCGTCAAGCCGTCGGAGCTCGCTCCGCTCGCGCTCACGCAGACCCTCACGCTGCTGGCGGACCGGTTGCCGTCGGGGGTGCTGAACATCTGCCCCGGGACCGGTCCGGAGACCGGAGCCGCCCTGGCTGGTCACCCGTTGGTGCGCCGTGTCCTGCTCACCGGCGGGCTCCGCGCCGGCCAGGCGGCGATGCGTGCCGCCGCCGGGCCGCTGGCGGGGGTCAGCCTTGAGCTCGGGGGCAACGACCCGGCGATCGTCCTCGAGTCGGCTCGCCTCGACGACGACCTGGTCGAGCAGCTGCGACATGCCGTCTACACGGGCACCGGCCAGATCTGCTTCGCGGTCAAGCGGATCTACGTTGCACGCACACACCACGACGAGCTCGTCGCCCGCTTCCTCGAGGCCACCGACGAGGTCGTGGTTGGCAATGGGCTTGACGAACGCTCGACCATTGGCCCGCTCATCAGCGACGCGGCGCGAGACCGCGTGTGCGGGCTGATCGAGCGAGCGGCGAGCGCGGGAGGCACGGTGACCGAGCTCGGGCGCGCGCTTGACCCAAGCTCCTGGGATGACGGAAGCTTCCTGCTGCCACACGTCGTCACGGGCCTGCCGCACGCCAGCGAACTGGTGGCGGTCGAGCAGTTCGGCCCCGTTGTGCCGATCGTGCCGTTCGACGGCGAGGACGAAGCGATCGCGATGGCAAACGACTCGCCGTACGGTCTCTCGGCGTCCATCTGGTCACAGGACATCGACCACGCGATGGCCCTCGGCCGCGAGATCGACGCAGGCACCGTGTGGGTGAATGTCCATCGCATGGGTGCCAGCGATCACACCACCCCATACGGCGGAACGAAGTCGAGCGGCATCGGTCGCAGCAACGGATGGGCCGCGGTCGAGGAGCTGACCGAGACCCAGATGCTCATTCATCGCCGCGATGTCGAGCGGCTTCCTGGTCCGGCGTTGCTCGATCAGCTACCGAGCTGAATGTCCGCGTTGCGCACCGGCCGTCGCTCCGTCGCTCGGGTCATGGCCCGGGTCAACAAGCGCGTCACCAACCCGGTCATGGGACTCTGGGCTCCGTATCTCCTGCCGCTCGCCGAGATCGAGCACACGGGCCGGCGCAGCGGCCGCACCTACCGCACCCCGGTGTTGGCGGCGCGCGTCGGCTCGGACTTCTACGCGCCGGTGCTGTACGGGGAGCGCTCCGATTGGGTGCGCAACGTGCTGGCCGCCGGCGGCTGCCACGTTCGACACGGCGGACGGACGGCGCAGCTGCGTGAGCCACGCGTGATCGACGCGGCCGAGGCGTCGGCTCGGGTCGCCCAGATCCTCGGTCGTCCGTCCGGCCGGATCCTCGTCGCGCAATGGGACGCGATCTGATCTCGCGCGCCGCGCCGACTCACACTGCCGCTCGACGCGACACGCTCGTCGCCCACCACGCGCGGCGGCGTCGGCGCTCAGCCGATCAGCAGCTCGAGCAGTCCGTCGGCTTGCCGGCGGTCCAGCCGCCCGTCGGCGGGCCCGGCCAGGATGTAGCCCATTCCGGCGAAGAACAGCGAGTTCGCACGCAACCGGGCGTCGGCGGCGCTGAAGCCGAGGTCCAAGAACGCCTTGCGCTCAGCCTCGAGGATCCACGCGTCGGAACGAGCCAGCGTGCGACGCACTCGCAGGTTGGTTTGCGCCCATTCGCGCGATGCGCGTTCGAGTCGCCAGTAACGCGTGTCCTGGACGAGCTCGATGAGACGTACGAGCCGCTCGCGTGGCGGGAGCTCATCGAGTGCATCGAGCATCGCTCGCATCTCCTCACGGTCTGTGCACCAGCGTCTGGCGACGGCATCCATGAAGGAGGCGAGGTCGGTGAAATGCCAGTAGAAGCTGCCCTTGGTGGCGCCGAGTCGCTGAGCGACGCGGTCGATCTTCACCGCGGACAAGCCTTCCTCGCCGATCAGCTCGAGCGCCTCGTGCACCCAGTCGTCGACCGACAGGCGCGTCGAGGCACGCCGATTGGAGGAACGGGCAGCGGGGGACATCGAGTCCGTCATTGTCTCACAGCGGTCGGCGCGGATGCCGTTGCGCGGGCCTCGTACGCCGCTCGGGCCGACGTGTCGGCGTCGGCCAGCAAGCGGTCTGCGCGCAGCGCGCGTGCCACCCCTTCCCGGGCGCGGCGCGGGAGCAGTCCCATCACCGGTCCGATCGCGCCGATCGCCTTGGGGACGTAGACGTCGAACCGTGGCCGCCGCAGCGCGTCGACGATCGCGTCTGCCACGTCCTCGGGCTCGCTGTTCTTCACCCCGCGCGCCGGCTGCAGTCCCGACGACAGCTCGGTGTTCACGACGCCGGGCATGACGCACGAGAGCTCGATGCCCGAGCCACGCAGCTCGCTCCGCGCGGCCTCCGAGGCCCCGACCACGAAGTGCTTGGTCGCGCAGTAGGTCACCGCGCCGGCGAACCCGCCCTTGCCGGCGGTGGACGCGACGTTGACGATGTGTCCTTGCCCGCGCGGCGCCATTCGCGCGATCGCCTCCTTCATCCCGTACATCACCCCCAGGCCGTTGATGTCGACCTGGCGACGCGTGGTCGCGTCGTCCTCGTCGGCGAACGTGCCGAGTTGCATGATCCCCGCGTTGTTGACAAGCACCGCGAGCGGCCCGAGATCGGATTCCGCGGTGTCGAGGAACGACGCGAAGCTCGCACGATCGGTGACGTCGAGGGCGAGCCCGATCGTTCCCCCGCCGAGCTCCGTCGCCGTCTGCTCGGCGGCGGTCTCGTCGAGGTCGCCGATCGCGACGATCATCCCGGCGTTCAGGCAGGCCTTGGCGGTCGCGCGCCCGATACCACGGGCGCCCCCGGTGATCGCGACGACGCGTCCGTTCAGTGTGACTTCAGTCATTGGATCGACTCCGTTTCTGCACGCAGGTCGTGCGTAGCGGCTGGATGGGCTCAGCGGCTGCGACCGAACGCAACACGCAGGATCCGCTGCAGCGCGCGCGTCGTTCGCGCGCGATACGGGTACATGAACGGCTCCCTGCGACCGTGCAGTCGCGACACCATGAGTGACTGCTGGCGACAGTACTTCCGGATTCCGCCGGCCCCATGACGCGAACCGATGCCGCTCGACTTCCAGCCGCCCATCGGCAGCTCGAGCAGTGAGTAGTTCACCACCGCGTCGTTGACGCACACCGCGCCCGCCTCCAGTCGCCGAGCGACGGCCCCGGCACGCCCGGCGTCGCGGCCGAACACCGACGCCGCCAGCCCGTAGGGACAATCGTTGGCGAATCGGATCGCCTCCTCCGCGTCGTGCACCCGCATGATCGGCAGGATCGGGCCGAAGGTCTCCTCCCGCATACAGGCCATCGAGTGGTCGACGTCGAGCAGCACCGTCGGGGCAAACCAGTTTCCGGGCCGGTCGTCGGCGCCGGCGGTGCCGCCGACGACCGCGCGAGCGCCCTTGGCGAGGGCGTCGTCGACGTGTCGAGCCACCACCTCACGCTGGGCGGCCGTCGTCATCGCGCCGACGTCACTCGTGCCCGGGCCGGTGCTCATTCCGTTACGGAGGGCGCGAACCTTCGCGGTCACGCGGGCCACGAACTCGTCGTAGACCGCGTCCTCGACGTAGACGCGCTCGACGCTGATACAGGTCTGGCCGCAGTTGAACATCGAGTAATAGGTCGCGCAATTGGCCGCCCGCTCCACGTCGGCGTCGGCGAGCACGATCATCGGGTCCTTCCCACCCAACTCGAGAGATACGGGAGTCAGCGTTCGAGCGGCGCGCTCCATGACCGCCCGCCCCGTGGCGGTCGATCCTGTGAACATCGCCATGTCCACCTCGTCGACGACGGCGGCACCGGTCGGTCCACGGCCGGTCGCGACCTGCAGCACCCCATCGGGCAGACCGCACTCGCGCAGGCCCCGCTGGAGCAGCAGGGAGGTCAGCGGTGTCAGCTCGGACGGTTTGAGCAGCACGGCGTTGCCGGCCGCCAGTGCCGGGATCGCCTCCCCGACCGAGAGCGCGAGCGGGTAGTTCCACGGGCCGATGACGCCGATCAACCCGAGCGGCTCGTAACGTACGGTCAGTCGCTTGGAGCGGTTGAGCAGCGACGCCGGTTTGACGCGTTCGTCGGCCAGGTAGCCCTGGGCATGCTTGGCCCAGAAGTCGAAGGCCATCAGGCCGTAGGACCAGTCGGTGATCTGGGCGTCGTCGTACGTCTTGCCGGTCTCCGCGCAGATGACCTCGATCACCTGTTCGGCGTTTGCGGAGAGCCAGCCGCACATCCGCTTGAGCACGGCCCCGCGATGACGGAACCCCGCCGCGGCCCACGCGGGTTGGGCGCTGCGCGCGGCCTGGGCCAGCGCACCCACCCCGCGGGCGCTCGTATCCCTGACCCGCTCGATGACCGCGCCGGTCGCTGGGTTCTCAACGACGATTTGCGCGCCGGTCCCGGGGTCGGTGTCGGACGGTGTCTGCTCGATCGTGCCTGTCATTGGTGTGCCCCTCGTCGCCGCCATACCACATGGTATGGTACTGCAGTGGCGACCACCGACGCCAGCAACCCGGGCAGCAAGGTGGCCGTGCGCGCTCCCGGGGACCTCGGCGACGAGTGGCTCACCGAGGTCCTCACCGGTGCGGACGTCCTGCGTGACGGCGCCCGGATCGACGGTCACACGACGGCGCCGATCGGCACCGGGCAGATGAGCGAGAGCCACCGCGTCGGTCTGCGCTATGCCCCCGGCCCGCGCGGCCCCGACAGCGTCATCCTCAAGGTTGCCGCATCGGACCCGACGAGCCGCTCAACCGGTACCGTCCTCGGCGCCTACGCGAAAGAGGTCCGTTTCTATCGCGAGATCGGCCCGACGCTGGGTGACCCGGTCGCCGCGTGCTACCACGCCGAGGTCGAGCGCGAGACCGGCTGGTTCACTCTGCTGCTCGAGGATCTCGCGCCGGCACGGCAGGGCGACGAGGTCGCCGGCGCGGCGCCTGGGGACGCGGGGGTCGCCGTTGAGGCCCTCGCGCGCATCCAGGCCGCGCGCTGGGACGATCCGACTCTGGCGAGCACGCGATGGCTCAACACCGCATCGCCGCTGGACCAGGCCCTCCTCACGCAGCTGCTTCCCGGCTTCGCGGAACGCTACGCGGACCGGCTCGATGCGGCACACCTGGCGCTGGCCGGGCGATTCGTGCCGAGGCTGGACGCGTGGTCCGCGGACACCGCCGGGCCGCACGCGCTGCAACACGGTGACTTCCGCCTCGACAACCTGCTGTTCGCCCGCGACCGCCCGGAGCGGCCGGTCACCGCGGTGGACTGGCAGACGGTGTTCTATGGGCCGGCATTGCACGATCTCGCCTATTTCCTGGGCTGCAGCCTCCGCGTCGAGGATCGCCGGGCGCACGGTGAAGCGCTGGTGCGCCGCTACCACCAGGCGCTCGTCGAGGCCGGCGTGCGCGACTTCACCTGGGACGCCTGTTGGGAGCACTATCGCCGTCGCGCGTTCGGCGGCCTGGTGATGTCGGTCGCAGCGTCGATGCTCGTCGCGCGCACCGACCGCGGGGACGACATGTTCATGGCCACCTTCGCTCGCCACGCCCAGCATGCGATCGATCTCGCGTCGCTCGACCTGCTTCCAGGGGAGGGCGCGAGCGCCGCGCGTCGCCCGCCCCTCGCGCCGCAACCGGTCGACGAGGGCTCCCATCGACCCGGGGACGAGAATCTGTGGAACGAGTCGTGGTACTTCGACTTCACCACCACCGCGAGCGGTCTCGCCGGCTACACCCGCCTTGGCCTCTACCCGAACCGCGGGGAGGCGTGGGTCACCCTGGCGCTGGTGCGGGCGGGAGAACCGGTCGTGAGACTCGTGGACTGCGCCGTGCCGCTGCCCGGTCCGGGATCGCTGCGAGTCACCTCCGAACGCGCGGGTGTGGTGGCCGATCACGTGTGCCACGAGCCGTTGAAGCGCTTCTCGGTGTCGGTCGCCGGCACGGCGGAGCGCTTCGACGACGCCACCGCGATTCTCCAGGGCGGCAGCGGTGAGGCCGTATCGATCGCCCTGCAGCTGACGTGGGACACCGATGGGCAGCCGTACCAGTACCGCATCACGCCCCGTTATGAGGTTCCTTGCCGAGTCGTGGGGGACGTGTCGATCGACGGCGAGCGCTTCAGCGTCGACGGATACGGCCAGCGCGACCACTCGTGGGGACCGAGGGACTGGTGGGCGATGGACTGGGTGTGGAGCGCGGGCCGCCTCGACGATGGCACTCGCGTGCACGCGACGCACGTCCGCCTGCCGCGTCGGCCCGCGATCGGAGTGGGGTACGTACAGGCTCCCGGCGCCGAGCTTCAGGAGGTGAGCTCCCTGGTCACCCGTGAGACCACCGCCGACTCGGGCCTCGTCACCGCGGCCAGCATCGACCTGCGATCTGCGGGACTCGAGCTCGCCGTCACGCCGGTCGCCGACGGCCCGCTGCTGATGATCGCCGACGACGGGCGCGTCACGCGATTCCTGCGGTCGTGCTGCACGTTCACCGCGGGAGATGGCCGGCGAGGACTCGGCTGGGTGGAGTGGAACCACAATCAGGGTCGCCCCGACTCGAACGTCTGAGCTGGCACCGTGGGCCTCGACGTCATTGCGGACGTAACCGTCCGGTACGGTCGGTCGGCGGACTTCCTCGCCCAACTCCCGGGGATCGAGGCGGCCGTCCAACCCCACGGCTGGCGACTGACGGCCGTGTTCCAAACGATCGTCGGGCGCCGCGGCCGCTTTGTGCTCGTGTGGGCTGTCGAGGACGCCGACGCGCTCATAATCGGGGCGGTCGGCTTGTCGAATGACGCGAGCTACCTCGCCATCGAGTCGACGCTGCGTGACGTGATCGTCACCGAGGATGTACGCATCGCGACGGCGGCGCCGTTCGCGCCGCGCGGCGGCTTGGCCGCGGAGCCGGCCACCCGCTCGCCGTTGTATCTGCTGGCGGACGTGCGGACGGCGTACGGACGCGGTCCGGAGCTTGTCGCCCTCATGCCCCGTGTCGTCGCTGCGCTCGAGCACGGGGGCTGGCACCTGGCGGGCGCCTACACGTCGATTGTCGGCGAAGTCGGCGCGACATTGGATGTGTGGCAGATTCCCAGACCCGGCGCCATCGTCGCCGGAATCCGGGTGGCCTTCGCCGACGCCGACTACCGTGCGGTGGTGACCGATCTGCGGTCCGTCATATCGAGCGAGTCCGTCACGGTCGCTGCGCGACTGCCGGCACGCGGATGATCCGCGGGGGTGGGTACCCGGTTTGAACGGGTGGAGCTCGTCTGAGCCCTGCGGACGAGCACGTCACACGAGCGCGGTCGGCGGCAGCTTGAGCCCGACGGCCAGCGCGCCGACCATCTCGGTCGAGATGTCGTAGTCGAAGATGACGTGTCCGGCGAGCGTGTTGACGTCCCGTTGGGCGCGCTGGAACGGCGCGGACATGAAGTGGGCACTTCCGCCGCTGGCTTCGACGAGGTGGTCGATCACGCGACGCGACTCCAGGACCACGTGTCCGGCGGCGAGCCGCGCTCGGGCGCGCTCGCGCCGCCCGACCTGCTCGCCGGACTCCACCATCGCCTGAATGTGCGTCGCCGTGTTGAGGGTCAGAGCGCGCGCTGCATCAAGGCGTACGGCCGCCTGGCCGAGGCGCATCTGCGCGGCCGGGCGTTCCTTGTGGGTGCCGCCGCTGTGGACGGCCATGCGTTCGCCCAGGCGCTCGGAGAACCGCTCCAGGATGTGCTCCGCCGTGCCGAGGGCCGGCATCGCGGCGGCCAGCGCAAGCAGCGGAACGAGCGGCCAGCGATAGGTCGCGGTGTCATGGAGCGCGCCGCCGGGCGTCGTCCCGCGGTACACGTCTCGGACCGAGAGCACGTGCCGAGCCGGCACGCGGACGGCGGTGGCGACGATGTCGTTGCTGCCGGTTGCGCGCATGCCGCTGGTGTGCCAGACGTCCTCGACGGTGACCGCGGAGCGCGGCATGAGCACCAGGGCGGGGAACGCCCCGTCGTCCGGTCCGGCAATGGCCCCGACGATCACCCAGTTGCTGTGCATGACCCCGGATGCCCAGGACCACCGTCCACTGAGCACGAACCCGTCCGCGTCCGGGACGGCCCGCCCGGTCGGTGCGAGCGGGGCCGGCGCGAGGAAGGGCGTGTCGCCGTCGAGCAGCTCGGCCTGCGTCTCTTCCGGGTAGAGCGTTGCCATCCAGTTGTGCAGGCCGAAGAACGTGAGGACCCACGCGCTGGAGGTGCACCCGTGAGCAAGCACTCGCGCGGACTCGAGCAGATCCATCACACTGCCCTCGGCGCCGCCCCAGCGCCGTGGGACCAGCACGCGGGCGAGGTCGCTCGCGAGGTAGTCGTCGATCGTGGCATCGGGGAGCTGACGCAGCTCCTCGGCTTCCTTTGCCCGGGGGGCGAGCCGTTCGGCGAGCCGGTCGGCTTGCTCGGTGATCGTGTCGGTGGTGTGCATCTAGGGCTCCGTGACTGTGGATCGTCGTCGAACGCTGAGGCCCCGAGCGCCGAGCATCGCTACGCCCCGGCGGGCTCGAGTGACATGAATTGCGCTACCTGCCGGCCCACGAGCACGAGCTGGTTGGCGGCGTTCGCGTCCGGCAACCAAGGCGTGTCGGTGGGGCCGCTGCTGTTGATGGCGGCTCCGAGTGGCGTGGGCCAGCCGCGAAGCGCGTGAACGATCGAGCGCATCGCCTGCAAGGTGGACGCGGCAGCCTGCCAACCGCCGGCCACTGCGATGCAGCCGACGGGGACACCATCGAGGTATGGCCGCTCGTCGTCGCGCAGCTCCTCGACGTAGTCGAGCGCGTTCTTGAGCATCCCCGAGATCGATCCGTGGTAGCACGGGGTCGACAACAGCAGGCCATCGGCGGCGCGCAACGCGTCTACGAGCTCGCGCGCGCCACGGTGGGCGTGAGCCGAGCGAGTGCCGTACGTCGGCAGGTCGAGCGCGGCGCCGACGATCGTGTGCACCTCGGCGCCGAGCTCGCCGGCCGCCGACGCGGCCGCGTGGAGCGCGCGCTCAGAGCTCGAGTCAACTCGTATCGAGCCGCCGAGTCCGAGGATGCGCGTGGTCGTCATGGCTGTGGTTTGCTCTGAAAGAAGGTGCGGCGGGGGAGGGCAGGACCCGCCGCGCGGAGCACCATACCATACGGTATGGTGCTGTCGCGACAGACATTGTCAAACCTCGGCGAGCCGTCGCCGCACCCGAACCGCACTGCAGTACTGCGCGGTATGGTCATCGACAGTGGCGGCGCCCGTCGCCCTCAGCGGACGGAGGATCAGCGATGCAACTTGAAGGCGTTCACCACGTCACCTGCCTGACGGCCGATGCACCGAGCAACGCGGACTTCTACATCCGCGTGCTCGGCCTGCGGATCGTGAAGAAATCGATCAACCAGACCGACCAGACGACATATCACCTCTTCTACGGCGACGAGCGCGCGAGCTACGGCTGCAACATCAGCTTCTTCGAGTACCGCGGGCGTCCGGATGGCCGGGCGGGTGCCGGCAACGTCCATCTCATCGTGTGGCGGGTCGGGTCCACGGACGCCCTGGACTTCTGGGAGCGGCGTCTGGCCGACGAGGGGGTTGTCGGCGAGCGCGACGAGGCGACCCTGCGGTTCGCCGATCACGACGGCCTCGACCACGAGCTCGCCGTCGTGGACACCACCGATCCGCCCCTGATCGGCGAGTCGCCGGAGATTCCCGCGGAGTACGCGCTCCAGGGGATCGATGGCGTGCGCGCCTTCGCGACCGACGAGCGAGCGAGCCTCGAGTTCCTCACGGGCACGCTCGGCTTCGTCGACACCAAGGTGGACGGACGCTACGAGGCCCGCGGCCCGCGTCGCGGCGGCTGGTACGCCCTCGACCGAGCGCCCGCAGCCCGGCGCCGCTTCGGCGCCGGTTGCGTGCAGCATGTCGCCTGGGGCTGCGACCCGGCCGACATCGAGGCGTGGGCCGACATCGCCGCGGCGATCGACCCGAAGGCCACGCCGGTCATCGACCGGCACTTCTTCCGGTCGGTCTACTTCACCGAGCCCGGCGGAGTGCTGTTCGAGATCGCCGAGTGCGGTGGTCCCGGCTTCGCGGTGGACGAGCCCGACCTCGCACGAATGGGCGACACGCTCACGCTCCCGCCGTGGCTCGAGGAGCGCCGCAAGCTCTACGAGTTCACGCTCACGCCCGTACCCACGACCGACCAGCTACGGGCGGGAATCCTCGCCCCGTCGCGTCGCGCAGGCGGGTCGTCGACGGCACGCTTCGAACGCACGTTGGAGGGCGCCGCTCCGGGCGGCCTCCCGTCATGACGTCAGACGAGCGCCTGTACGTCGCTGCGGCCGGCGCCCGTCCGACCGCCGTCGACGGTGACGACGGTACCGGTCACGTAGGACCCGGCGCGTGAGGCGAGGAACAGTACGGCGCCGGCGATGTCGGCGGGCCGGCCGAGGCGCCCGAGAGGGATCGAGGCCTCCAGCGCGCCGCGAAGCTCATCATCGTCGACCGCGAAGCGCGTCATCCGGCTCGGAAACAGACCCGGCGCGATCGCGTTGACGGTGATGTGGTCCGCGGCCAGCTCCTTGGCCAGGTGGCGGGTGAGGTGGTGCAGCCCCGCTTTGCTGGCCGCGTAGCCGTAACTGGGCGTGCGCGGCGCGTCGATGCCGTCGATCGAGCCGATCATCACCACCCGCGACGGCGAGGACGGGGACGCCGCGGCGCGGAGGCGGCCGAGCAGTGCCTGCGTGAGAAAGAACGGTCCCTTCAGATTGAGGTCGACCACCCGATCCCAGCCATGCTCGGGGTGATCGTCCAGCGGAGCCCCCCAGGCGGTCCCGGCGTTGTTGACGAGGAGGTCCAAGGTGGTGGTCCGAGCGTGCACCTCCGCGGCCAGGGCGTGAACACCGGCGACGCTCGAGACGTCGGCGATGATCGGCTCGCACGGACCGATCGCGGCGAGTCGGTCGACCGCGTCCCGGAGCGTGTCACGGCGACGAGCGCACAGCAGCACGCGCGCGCCGCCGGCGAGCAGGCCGGCGGCGATCATCTCGCCGATGCCACGCGACGCGCCGGTGACGAGCGCGGTGCGGCCATCGAGAGAGAACAGTTGCGCGGGGGCCAGATCGTCGTTCTCGGCGGAGTGATGGTCAGCCATCTGTCCCGTACCATACGGTATGGTACCGGTCGTGACGTCGCCCGCTGCCGATGCACCGCTGACCGGGATCCGTGCCGTGGAGTTCGGGCAGCTGATCGCCGGCCCACTCGTCGGGACGCTGCTTGGCGACTTCGGGGCGGACGTCGTCAAGGTCGAATCGCCGGCGGGTGATCAGATGCGCAACTGGGGGAGCGCCCGCCACGCCGGGCACACCCTGTGGTGGTCGGTGCTCGGCCGCAACAAGCGCTCGGTGGCGCTGGACCTGCGCGATCGCGAGGCCGCGGTGATCGCGGCCGAGCTGTGTGCCCGGGCCGACGTGGTCGTCGAGAACTTCCGACCCGGGACGATGGAGCGGTGGGGCCTTGGGCCCGACGACGTTCACGCGCAGAATCCGCGCTGCGTATACGCGCGGATCAGCGGATTCGGGCAGCGGTCGCGCTATCGCGACCGGCCCGGGTTCGCGTCGGGCGGCGAGGCGATGTCGGGCCTGCGCTACATCAACGGATACCCGGGAGACCCCCCGCCGCGCTCGGGGATCTCACTCGGCGACTCGCTGGCCGCGTGGTCGGCGTTCCAGGGCATCCTCCTGGCCCTCTATGCACGGGAGGTGGGTGGCGCCGGCGGGCAGGTCGTCGACGCCGCGATCCTCGACGCGTGCTTCGCGATGACCGAATCGCTCGTGTCCGACTACGCGAAAGCCGGCGTGGTGCGCGAGCCCAGCGGCTCGCGACTGCCGAGGATCGCGCCGTCGAACGTGTACCGCTCCGCGGACGATCGCTGGGTCGTGATCGCGGCCAACCACGATTCGTTGTGGCGGCGCCTGGCCGCGGCGATGGGGCGCCCGGAGCTCGCCGACGATCCTCGCTTCGCGACGCACGCCGCGCGCGGCGAGCGCCAGGACGAGCTCGACGAGATGATCGGGACGTGGGCGGCGACCCGTACCGCGGACGAGCTCGACCAGCTGCTCGCCGACGCCGGGGTCGTCTGTGCGCCGGTGAACACGGCAGCGGACATCGTCGCGGATCCTCACTTCCGCGAACGCCAGCTGGTGATCGACGTGGACGACGAGGTACACGGCGAGCTCCCGATGCCCGGCGTGGTACCCCGCCTGGACGGAACTCCCGGCAGCGTGCGGCAGGCCGCGCGATGGACCGTCGGTGCCGACACCGCCGAGGTGTTGCGCGAGCTCGGGGTCGACGCCGGGCGTCTGGCCGCGATGGCCGCGCGCGATGCGGTGCTCGCGCCGCTCGAGCACGGCGCATCCCGGAGCTGATGCGGGTGTCAGCGCTCCGCGGGCGGGAATCGGCCCGCTCGATGCAGCAGACCGGGCGCCGGGCGCCCGAGCTGCCCGCCGAGCCACTCGCTGACGCGTCCGAGCGCGTCGAGGTCGACGCCGTGCGCCACCCCCTCGCGCTCGAGTATCCAGGCGAGATCCTCGGTGGCGACATTGCCGACGGCCCGCGGGGCGAACGGGCAGCCGCCGAATCCGCCGACGCTGGCGTCAAACCAGTCCACGCCGGCCTCGAGCCCCGCCAGGGCATTCGCGTAGCCGGCATTTCGGGTGTTGTGCAGATGGAGTCCCAAGCGGACATCGGTGGCCTCTCGCACCGCGGCCAGCAGCCGCCGGACCGCGCGCGGCGTCGCCGAGCCGATGGTGTCGGCGAGGATGACGACCTCGCAGCCGGCACGCGCGGCCGCGGCCGCATGCTCGGCCACGCGTCCGGGGTCGACCTCGCCCTCGAACGGACAGCCGAGCGCGGCGGCGAGTGTGACCGAGGCGCGGCGTCCGGCCGTCAGGGCCTCGGCGACGACTTCGTGGGCGACCGAGGCCGCAGTGCCGGCGTCCGCGCCCTGGTTGCGTCGCGCGAACTCGTCGGTGACCGGGTACGCCGCATGAATCTCCTGCGCCGCTGTGCCGAGCGCACGTCGCAGACCCTGCGCGTTGAGCACCAGCAGCGCGAGCCTGCCGGGGTCGACTCCGCCGTCGACCGCGGCGCCGACGACCTCCTCGACGTTCGCCATCTGCGGCACGCGGTCGGCGCGAACGGTGCTTCCGGCCTCGACGAGCGGCGTACCGGTGTCCAGCAGGCGTGCGACGAGCTCCGCGCGCACCGGCGCTGCCAACGCGACTTGCTCGTTCTGCAACCCGTCGCGTGGCCCGACGTCGCAGAGCGTCACCCGCTCGGTCACGGCGTCGGCGCGGACTCGACCATACTACAGAGTATGGCAGAGCCGGACGGCCCACCGGGTCGTCGACCAGGGTCGAGCCGCCTCGCCCGCTTGACGCCCCGTCGCCGCCTTGCCGCTCCGTTGCAACCGCCGCGATCCGCGAGGAGGACATCCGTGCGTGACACCCACCAAGCCCAGTGCGGCCCCGCCGACCCACGGGGGCCGCGATGAGCCGCCGACCGTCGATCGTCGTGGCGCGAGTCCGCGACGAGCTGCGGGCCATCAGGGCCTGTCGCAGGTCAGGGTTCCTTGAGCGGCAATCGCCCGCTGACACCGCCGAGCTCCTTCGCGCGCAGCGCAAATATGGCGCGCTTGGCGGGGCGGTGGTCGGAGCGCGGATGCGTCACGGTCCGCGAACCGCACTGATCGACGACCGTGGGTCGCTCTCGTTCGCCGACCTGGACGAGCGCTCGACCCGGCTGGCCAACGCCTGGCGCGAGCGCGGCGTGGCCTCCGGCGCCCGAATCGGGATTCTCGTGCGCAACCACAGGGGGTTCTACGACGCCTTCTTCGCGTGCGCGAAACTTGGCGTTCGGGCGGTGCTGCTCAATACCGACTTCGCGGCTCCGCAGCTGCGCGAAACCTGCGCGCGGGAAGGCGTCCGGGGACTCGTGCATGACGAGGAGTTCGACGGCATCGTGGCGGGCATCGACTGCCCGCTCGGTCGGTCGCGAGCCTGGGCCGAGGACCCAACGGCCGTTGACACGATCGACGCGTTGATCGCCGGCGGCTCGCCGGCGCCGCCGCCGCGGCCCGCTTCGCCCTCGTCCTTCGTGATCTTGACGAGCGGCACCACGGGCGCCCCGAAGGGCGCGAACCGAGCGCCGTCGCGGACGCTCACGCCCGTCGGAGCTGTCCTGGAGCGCGTCCCGTTCCGGGCTCGTGAGACGACCGTCATCGTGCCGCCGTTGTTTCATTCGCTCGGGTTCACCCATGCGATGCTCGGGCTGGGGTTGGGATCCACGGTGGTCCTCCAGCGACGGTTCGAGGCCTCGACGACGCTCGACGCGCTCGCTCAGCACCGCGCATCAGCGGTGATCGTCGTGCCCTCGGTACTGCGCCGGTTGCTCGACGAGCTGGACGATCGTGGCGCAACGCTCCCCGGCCTGCGCGTCGTCTTTGTCGCCGGCTCTCAGCTCGGTGCAAGCCTGGAGCGGCGGGCCGCGGCGCGGCTCGGCGATGTCGTGTACAACCTCTACGGATCCACGGAGGTCGCCATTGCCACGATCGCGACGCCCGATCACCTCAGGGTGGCGCCCGACACGGTCGGGCCACCGGTCCTTGGCTCGCGCGTGCGGATCGTCGACGACGCGGGCCGTCCGGTGCCCGCGGGCAGCACGGGCCGGATCGTGGTGGGCAACGCGATCCCGTTCTCCGGCTACACCGACGGCGCGGCGAAGTCAGAGGTGGACGGGCTGATGTCTTCCGGCGACGTTGGCCACCTCGACCATCACGGCTGGCTGTACATCGACGGTCGAGACGACGCGATGATCGTCTCCGGTGGCGAGAACGTGTTCCCGGACGAGATCGAGAACCTGCTCGCCGGCCATCCGGCGATCGCCGAGGCGGCCGCGATCGGAGTGGACGACGAGCGCTTCGGGCAACGCCTGTGCGTGTTCGTGGTGCCACGGCCCGGCGCGACGATCGACGCCGACGAGGTGCGCGCCCACGTGCGGGAGAACCTCGCGCGATACAAGGTTCCGCGCGATGTCGTGTTCGTCGAGCAGCTCCCGCGCAATCCGACCGGGAAGGTGCTCAAGCGGGCACTCGCCGGGCTGGCGGTCGATCTCTCCTGACGCCGCGAGAGCGGTCGCGTCAGACGGTTGTCGGCACGAGACCGACGGGTGCGCGGCGCACGTGCATCGGCATGCCCTCCGCGGGGCCGATCGTCGGCTGTTGACGAATGTGCAGCTGATAGTCGGCGGGCTGCTCGAGGTCGAACCGCGAGAGGATCGCCGAGACGATGGCGCGGATCTCGAGCTGCCCGAAGCGCATCCCGATGCACTGGCGTGATCCGGCGCCGAACGGCACGTACTGGCCCAACGCGAGCTGGCCCTTGCGCTCGGGCGCGAACCGCTCGGGACGGAACGCGAACGGCTCTTCCCACACGTCGGGCAGGTGATGGCTGGCCCAGGAGGAGTACAGGACCGGCGCTCCGCCGGGGACGCGCACGCCGGCGACCTCGAATGGTTCGATCGATCGACGTGGGCCCACCCAGGCCGGCGGGTAGCGGCGCAAGGTCTCGTCAAGCACCTGCTCCAGGAGCGGCAGCGAGTCGCCCATCAGCTCGGCGGCCGCCGGCGGCCGCCCGCCGAACGCCTCGCGCTGCTCCTCGCGCAGACGCTGCGCCCATTCCGGTTGCCGGGCGAGCTCGTGAAACAGAAACGAGATCGTCGACGTGGTCGTGTCATGACCCGCGAACAGGAGCGTCATGACCTCGTCGCGGACGTGGCGGTCGCTCAGCTGCTCCCCCTCCTCGTCGGAGGCATCCAGCAGCAGGCTCATGAGGTCGTCGCCGCGCTCGCCACCGCTTCGACGGCGGGCGATCTCGGCGAAGATCACCTCGTCGAGGCGTCGTTTGGCACGCTGCATTCGGGACCACGGCGTTCGCGGCCCGCGCAGCATCTGCACCGGCACGTCGTAGGAGTAGAAGCTCAGGCCCTCCTCGAAGAGCGTCGCCAGATCGGCCTGCTGAACCGCGGGAGCGTCGGGGTCAAGGCCGAACAGCGCCCTCATCGCGATGCGCAGTGCCAGGCGGCGGGTCCAGTGGTAGATGTCGATCCGCTCCCCGGGATGCCACCGCTCGAGTGCGACGCTCGTCTCGTCGTCGATCACGCCGAACGACGCGAGGACCCGCTCGCGATGGAAGACGGGGAGCATGATCCGGCGCGAGCGGCGGTGAAAGTCGCCGTCGATCGTCAGCAGCCCGTCACCGAGCAGGGGGATCAGGTTCCCCATCGCGCCATCGCGCCAGCTGAAGTTCTTCGCGTTGGATACCAGCAGATGGTGGTTGGCCTCGGGGCCGAGCAGCACGACGACGTCACTCGCGAGCAGCCGCAGCGTGTAGACCGGTCCGTACCGCATGTAGCCGGCCAGCAGCAGGCCGAGCGGATCGCGCATCATGCGTCGGGCGCGGCGCGGATCGGATGACGTCGACCCCGGCGGGAATGGCACCGCGCTGCGACGAGCGCTGCGGATGTCGCGGAGCATCGGCGCCAACGGATTGGACGACGGACGGGGCGGGCCCTGCAGCGTCACCGCATCGCTCCTCTCGGCCGCCTGTCGAGCACGATCTAGCCCAGCCCCCGCTCCGCGAGCCAGCCCACGCAGCCGGCGGCCGACGCGCGAACCTTCTCGACCTGGTCGCGGCCCAGATAGTAGTGATTGGCTCCGTCGATCTGGACGAACGTCCGGTCGTCGTGACCGACCGCGTCGAACAACTCGCGTGCGTAGCCCGGAGTGCAGATCTCATCGGCGCCGTTGCAGATCACCAGCGTCGGCACGCCGACGTCGCGCGCGGCGACGATGCCGTCGGCGCGCGAGTCGTCGATGCTCCATTGCGACAGCCAGCTGCGCAGCGTGCAGAACCGCGCGAGCCCGACGGGGCCGTCGTTGACCACCTGCGGGTCGCCGAGGAACGAGACACCGGGCGTGCGCTGGTTGGGGTCGATCGTCGGATCGAGCCAGCGTGGGTCGGCCATGGTGCCACGCACGACGAACCCGCGCTCGTCGTGCGGACGGCCCGCGGCGTCAAGCGCCGCCAGCTGCTGCAGGACCCAGCCGGTAATACGACGGTTGCGGGCCCGCTGCGCGGCCCGGAAGCGCTTGATGAAGGCGGCGTCGTACGGCGGCTGCGGCCCGTTGGGGTCGTAGAGGTCGAGCGTGACGTCGCGATCATCCGGGCGCGCCTCGTCGGTGATCGACGGGTCCAGGGAATCCACCAGCACCCGGTGGCGGCTCGGATGGGCGGCCACGAGCAGCATCGCGTCGGCCGCCTGCAGGTCGAGCGCCGTCAGATCCGGCGGATCACCGGCCGGCGTTGCGGCGACCGTCGGGCGACGCGCCTGCTGCTGATAGAAGAGCGACAGCGATCCGCCGCCCGACCAACCGGCGAGCACGACTCGCTCGTAGCCGAAGCGCCGCTTGGCGTCGGCGATCGCCTCGCCGAGATCGACGACGACCTTCTCCATGATGAGCGCCGAGTCGTTGCCCCGGTAACGGCTGTTGCAGTAGATCACATGCATGCCGGCCCGGGCGAGTGTCTGAACGAACGGGAGGAACGCGCCGCCCCCGATCGGATGCATGAAGACCACGACCGTGTTGCTCTCGACGTCGCGCGGGATGATGCGATGGGACTCGAGGAACACCAGCCCGCTCATCCCGCCATACGTGTCCTTGAACTCCGATGCCTCGGAGAACACGATCCCGTAGACCTCGTGAGCGGTCTCGTGGCGGGTCAGCGTCTCGGTCATTGCCGCCATACTACCGGGTATGGAGTCAGGTGTGGAGCCGCGCCGCCGCCGCGTTGCTGTCGCTCGCTGTGCCGGTGCGGTGGGCGTGCGGGTACATCAACTGCGATTCCCGGCAGCACGACACCCCGGCGAAACATACCGTAAAGTACGGCCCATGGCGCCGATGGAACCGGCTGCGATCGACGGTGCTCGGGTTGGCCTTGAGCGGGTACTTTGGGTCGAGGCGAGCCCGAAGGGCGATCGCTCGCTGTCGACGGCGTGCGCCGCCGCCTATCTCGACGGCCTGCGCGACACGCGGCCCGTCGACATCGAGCGGCTCGCGGTGTGGGAGGACGAGCTCCCAGCGTTCGGACGCGACGAGGCGCTGGCCAAGTTCGCGCCGATACTCGGCGAGCAGCGAACCGTGGCACAGGCTCAGGGGTGGTCTCGCGTGGAGGCCGAGATCGAGCGCGTCAAGACGTTCAACCGCCTCGTCGTCTCCTCGCCGATGTGGAACTGGAACGTCCCGTACGCGCTGAAGCACTGGCTCGACGTGATCTGCCAACCGCTGCTGTCGTTCACGCTCGACGAGCGCGGACGGCACGTCGGCGTCCTCGGAGTGGGTTCGCGCATGCAGCTGCTGCTCACCCGCAGCAGCGCCTACGACGGTCGGCATCCGGAGATGACCGACTACCAGCAGCCGTATCTCGAATACGTGTTCGAGCTGCTCGGCTACGAGCTCGATCGCACGTTCGTGGTCGAGCCGACCACCCGCTGGCCGCCCGAGGAACGCGAGCGCCTGCACGAGACAGCCACGGCCGACGCGCGCCAGATCGGCCGCACCGCGGCTCGGGCGGCGTGAGCGGACGCCGGCTCGAGCGTGATCAACGCGCATCATCGCTCCTCCGGATATTCGTCGGGTTTGCGCTTGTCGGGTCGCGCCCGGCGCGATCGCCCCCGACACGTCTCACGATGAGCACGCAGCCCGACTTCGACCCCGAGATCGAGCGGCTGCGCCAGGTCGACGCCGGGCGGATGCTGCGTCCCGTGTGGGGGATCATCGTCATATCCGAGCTGTTCGTCGTGGGCTTGGCGGTTCCCGTCTACTCCGCGCGGGTGCTGCTCGTCACCCTCGCCGCCCTGTGCTGCATCGTCGCCGCGCAGTTCGCGGCCGATGCGCGTGTGGCGGTGGCCAGTCGCCCAGAGGTGTGGATGCTGCTCGGGGGGGTCTTGTCATTCTCGTTGCTGGCCGTCGTCGTCGCACTGAGCGGCGGCCTCGGAAGCCCGGCGCTGCCGTTGATCGCGCTCACCGTCACCATCAGCGCCGCGCGTCTGCGCGGCGTCCCGCTCGCCATCGAGATCACCGTCATGATCGTCGGGGTGGCAATCGCGTGCCTGGTGGCTGGGTCGCCGCCGCCGGGCGCCAGCCCGGCGCGGATCGCCGCCTGGATTCCCGTGATCGTCGGCATCGCGGCCGTCGTCACCGCGCTGGCCCACTCCGAGCGCGATGCTCGCGGCAATGCCGTCCTCGATCCGCTGACGGGTCTGCTCAACCGGGCGGCGCTGGACAACCGGCTACGCGAGCTTCAGGGTCAGGCCAGGCAGACTGGACTGCCCGTCAGCCTCATCATGTGCGACCTCGACGGCTTCAAGCGGGTCAACGACACCCTCGGGCACGAGGTCGGCGACCGAGTGCTCGAGCAAGCGACCTACGCGATGCGCATGTCGCTGCGGAGCTTCGAGCTCGTCTACCGGCTCGGGGGAGACGAGTTCGTCGTGCTGCTCCCGGGTTGCGACTTGCCGGCGGCATCGGAGGTCGCGGAGCGCCTGCGCACCGCGGTACTGAAGGCCGAGCCCGGCGGTCAGGCGGTCACGCTGTCCGCCGGGGTGGCGTGCGCACACGGCGCGGCGCTTGACCCAGATGGCCTCGCGCGCGCAGCCGACGGCGCTCTGTACGCCGCCAAGTTCGCTGGGCGCAACACGGTGCGTACCGCGAACGAGGGCGCAGTCTCGGCGCCGGCGCCGGTCCCCGCGGTACTCGCGACCGCGGTCGACTAGCCGATGAGCGCTTGGCGCGGTTCGCCGACGTCGCCGAGGCCACCCTCTTCCTCGCCTCGAACGCCTCCTCATGGACAACCGGCATCACGCTCGACGTCGCCGGCGGGAAGATCATGCTCTGACGGATTCACGGCATTGCGCTGACGTCGGGAACGGTGGATCATGCGCGGATGCCTCCCGATGCCACCGAGATCGTCGCGGAGGCCAACGCTCGCGAGGGCTATCTGCTGCTCGCCGACATCTCGGGCTACACGGCCTTCCTGGCCGGCACCGAGCTCGAGCACTCACACGCGATCATCCGCGAGCTGACGCGGCTGATCCGCGACCGGCTCGCGCCGCCGATGCGATTCGTGAAGCTGGAGGGCGACGCCGTGTTCTGCTACGCCGAGGCCGACGCGTTCCAGGACGGCGAACGGTTCCTGGAGCTCGTCGAGGCGTGCTACTTCGGCTTCGCCAACCGGCTGTTGGACATGGAGCGCGGGACGACCTGTCGCTGCGCCGCGTGCGCCGCGATCCCCTCGCTCGGCCTGAAGTTCGTCACGCACTACGGGAGCTTCATGATCGAGCGCGACGACGGCCGCGAGGACCTCGTGGGCCCGGACGTGATCCTCGCCCACCGGCTCCTGAAGAACGGCATCAGCGAGGCCGGCGGACCGACGGCGTACGCCTTCTTCACCGAGGCCTGCCGACGGCGCCTGCCGTCGTCCTTCAAGCTGCCCGAGCACCGCGAGGTGTACGAACCGTTCGGCGAGGTGGCCGGGGGCGTGTACGACCTGAACCCCGTCGTCCGCCAGATGCGCGACGCCCACCGCGTCTACGTCGGTCCGGCCGAGGCCGATTGCGAGGTGAGCGTCGAGCTGCCGTTCCCGGCGGTCGTCCTCTGGCAGTACTTCGTCGAAGCCGACAAGCGCCTGCGCTGGCAGCCGTTCCAGACCCGGGTGGAGAACGAGCCGAACGCCGGCGGGCGGATGGGTCCCGGAGCGTCGAGTCACTGCGCGCATGGCGCGGCCGGCGATGCGCTGCGCGAGTACCTCGACTGGCGTCCGTTCACCTACCTCACGAGCCGCTTCACGCCGCTCCCCAACGGGGCTCCGATCATGCCCCGTTCGGTCGAGACCGTCGAGTTCGTGCCACTCGATGCAGGCGGCACGTCGGTCCACTGGCGGATCAAGCTCGAGGATCACGGCGAAGCGGCCGTGAACCAGTTCGAGACCCTCGCGGACGTCATCCGGGCGAACGTCGCCAACCTCTGGAAGGACGCGCTGGAGGCGGCCCTGGAGGAGGACGGTTTCGTGCCGGCGGCCGGCGCGGGCGCGGGCGCCGGCGCCCAGGCGCAGCAGTACTCCTGACTGACTACTGGTCGCGCAGCGCCGAGTGTGCGTGCCCGGACTCCACGCCGAGCGCGGCGCCCACCTTGCCCAGCAGGGCGAGCAGTTGCTCGCGCTCGTCGGTGCTGAGGTTCGCGCCGAGCGCGCGCTCGTGGCCGATCGCGACCGCCAGCGCCCGTTGCAGGAGCTCGCGCCCGGCGTCGGTCAGATACAAGGCATGTGCCCGGCGATCCTCGGGGTTCGGCCGGCGGTCGAGCAGGCCGCGCGCCTGGAGCCCGTCGATGTGCGCGACCATGCGGCTCGCGGGGATGCCGAGCCGCTCGCCGAGCGCCTGCTGGGACTGCCCCTCCGTGGCCGACACCGCCCGCAGGAGCGCGAACTCGCGCGGCTCGAGGCCGAGCGGGGCCAGCAGCTCGGTGAAGCGGCTCCCGATCACGTAGCCGGTGGTCGAGATCGTGAAGCCGACCGAGCGGAAGGAGGTCTCGTCCTCCCGCGCCACGTCGTCGCCCTCGGGCGAACCGGGGGCGACGCCGCCCGGCTCTTGCGCGCCCCGCGCGCGCGTGTCGGGGGAGGGACCCGTGCCGGCCATCGCTTCATCATACCGACCCAAAACAATTTCACCACGAAACTATTTCTGGTATAAAGCTCTGCTCGCGACCGATTGACCCCGATTCGAGCGAGGTGGCCACCATGGCTGACACGCAGACCGTCCCGACCGCCCCCCGCGCCCGACGGGTCCCGCCGACCGCCGGTCCGGCCGATCCGCTCCCCGCCGGGAGCTCCGAGAGCTGGATCACCCGCCTGGCCCGCCTCGTGCTCGCGCACCGCCGGCTCGTGATGCTCGTCTGGTTCGTGATCTTCCTCGGCGGCGCGATCGGCGCCGGCAACGTCTCGAGCCGCCTCAAGTTCGACTTCTCCCTGCCCGGGCAGCCGGGCTACGTGACCGCCCAGCAGATCACGCGCCTGTACGGCAACGGCGGCGAGACGCCCCCGTCGGTCGTCGTCGTGACCGTCCCGGCCGGGCAGACCGTCGCCGCCGAGGAGGCGCCGATCGCGGCCGCGTTCGCAAGGGCCCGCGCGAGCGTCCCGGGAACCCGCATCGTCGACCTCGGCGTCGCGCACGACGCGTCGACGTTCGTCACGCACGACCGGCGCACGACCTACGCGCTCGTGTTCACGCCCGTGCACAACGGCTTCGGCGCGCCGACCGCGCCGGCACAGGTGCAGCGCGTGCTGAGCGGCGCCCTCGCCGGCTCGGGCACGACGGTGGGGCTCACGGGCCTGCAGCAGCTCGCGAACGGCAGCTCAAGCAAGGGCCCGGGGGTGTTCGTCGAGACGATCATCGGCGCGCTCGGCGCGCTCGCGGTGCTCGCCTTCGTGTTCGCGTCGCTGCTCGCCTTCATGCCGCTGCTGATCGCGGCGGTGTCGATCCTGACCACCCTGCTCGTCGTGCTCGGCCTCACCTACGTGGCCGACGTGTCCTTCATCGTCGAGTTCCTCGTCTCGCTCGTCGGCCTCGGCGTGGCGATCGACTACTCGCTGCTCGTCGTGACGCGCTGGCGTGAGGAGCGCGCGCGCGGGCGCGCCAACCACGACGCGGTCGTCGTCGCGATGGGCACGGCGGGCCGCGCCGTCGTGCTGTCCGGGCTCACGGTGGCGATCGGCCTCGTGGCGCTCGTCGTGCTGCCCGTCCCGGGCCTGCGCAGCGTCGGCTACGGCGGGATGCTCATCCCGCTCGTCTCGACGGCCGTCACCCTGACGCTGCTGCCCGCGCTGCTCGGCGGCATCGGTCCGCGCGTGGACTGGCCGCACGTGCGCCACGAGCGCGACGCCAGTCGCGGCTGGACGGCGTGGACGCGCAACGTGGTCCGCCACCGCGCCGTCGCCGCCGGGGCTGCGCTCGTGATCCTGGCCATCTGCATCGCGCCCGTGTTCAGCCTCACCACCGGAGAGACGAGCGCAAGCGCGCTCGCGAAGGCCGGCCCGGCGCACGACGCGTACTCGACGCTCACCGCCGGCGGCGTCGCGAGCGGCGTGCTGACGCCGCTCGAGGTGCTGACGCGCTCGGGCCAGGCGCCGGCGGTGCGCGCGCGCCTGGCCACCGTGCCGGGGATCTCGGCCGCGGTGCGCTCCGACGGCACGGACAGCAACCGCGCCGGCACGACGGTCCTGCTCGGCATCCCGTCCAGCGAGACGGTCAACGGACGCTCGCTCGCCCCGGTGCGGGCGGCCCGGGCGGCGCTCGCGCACACGCCCGGGGTGATCGGCATCGCCGGCGACGGGGCGCTCGACCTCGACTACCAGCACGCCGTGTTCGGCAGCTTCGTGCTCATGTTCACGATCATCGCGCTGCTGACGATCGTGCTGCTCACGCGCGCCTTCCGCTCGCTCGTGCTCGCGGTCAAGGCGGTCGCGCTGAACCTCGTGTCGATGGCGGCCGCGTTCGGCGTCATGACGTGGTTCTGGCAGGAGGGCCACGGCTCGAGCGCCGTGTTCGGGATCCCGGCCACCGGCGCGATCACGATCTGGATCCCGCTGATGATCTTCGCCTTCCTGTTCGGGCTGTCGATGGACTACGAGGTGTTCATCCTGTCCCGGGTGCGGGAGGAGTACGACCGCACCGGCTCGACCGACGAGGCGGTGATCCAGGGACTCGGGCGCACGGGACGCCTCGTCACGAGCGCGGCGCTCATCCTGTTCCTCGCCTTCGCCTCGCTCGCCTCCGCGCCGGACACCGACGTGAAGGTGCTCGCGAGCGGCCTGGGCATCGGGATCCTGCTCGACGCGACCGTCATCCGGGCGCTGCTGCTGCCCGCGCTCGTCTCGCTGCTCGGGCGCTGGAACTGGTGGCTGCCGGCGCCCCTGGCCCGGTTGCTGCGGGTCGAGCCGGCACGGCTGGCCCCCCGCGCGGCGGTCGTCGCCGGCGAGTCCGCCTAGGGACAAGGGCGCGCCGCCCCCCGCACGCGACTGCGGGGCGCGGCGGCGCCGACGGCGGGTCACGGCCGGCCGGTCACCCGTCGCCCGGCGAGCGGCCCCACACAGAGCGGGGTGCCGCCGCCGGCCGTCCGGGCGGGTTGCCTACTGACCCTGGTTCTGGGCGGGCGGCTGCTGCTGGGGCAGCTGCTGCGCCGAGACGGGTGTGACGGTGACGTTGAACATCCGTGAGTTCGCGCCGCCGTTCTCCGGTCCGCCCGGGATCTCCACGCGGAAGGTGTGTGTCCCCACCGCGAAGATCTGATGGACGATGGTGAACGTCGAGCCGGCCAGCACCGGCGCGACCTGCACCGTGTGAAAACCGGTGTGAGCGGCGTTCTCCTCCTGCAGCCAGATGACGTGACCGGTCTGGTCGGGCGCGACGGTGCCACTGAAGTTCACTGTGTCACCCTGGGTGATGGTGGTCGGCGCGGCGGTTGCCGTCAGCGTGTCGGTCACGCCCTCGAACAGGATGGCCGAGCTCGCCACCGTCCGGATGGCCACCGCCGGGCACGGCGCGCCAGGCGGGCACTGTGGGGCTGGCACTGAGACTGAGCGCACCTGGTAGAAGGTGCTGTGCACCGGTGACTGCGGCGGGAAGGAGTAGCTCCCGCCCGTCCCGGTCGGGACCTGCGCGACGACCGCGAACGGCTGACCGACCTGATGGCCGTACAGCGTCACCGTCTGACCGGCGCCGGCGGCGAGCGTGCCGGAGATCGTCACCGAGCTGCCGTACGGGATCGGATCCGCCGACGCCGACGCGGTGAGCGCCGGATTCTGCGCCTGGGAGATGTCATACGTCAGCGACGGCGACCCGCTGGCGAGGTGGCGGTTGTTGCCGACGACGAGCGCGCGGATGTTGGCGTCGCCCGGCACGACGAACACGTGATCGAACGTGAACGCGCCGCCCGGCCCGACGATGCCGCGCTGGATCGTTCCCCACGACAGGCCGTTACCGGTCGCGCTCTGGCGCTGCAAGAGGACGAAGTTGCCCACGTCCGGGGGCGCCACCGTGCCGGTGAACACGGTCGCGGGACGGCCCGTCGTCAGCGGCGTGCCGCTCGGCGGGCCGCTGAGCGTGACCACGTCCACGACGCGCTCGAACACGGTACGGCTGCGTCCGGCGCCAGGCGAGGTGACGAAGTACTCACGGTTCGAGTCGACGACGTCGGCGAGTCGCTGGAAGGCGTAGAAGCCCGCGGCGTCGCTCGTGGTCTGCTGAATCGGAGTGAAGACCGGCGATACGCCGTTGACCCGGTGCCAGAGCGTCACGACACGGCCGCCGTTCCCCGGGCCCCTGACCCGCCCGTAGAGCACGAGCGAATCACCATACGTGATCGGGTTCTCCGAGGTGATGAGTGTGATGCCGCGCTGCGCGCTCGCACGCGCGGGAACGGAGGCGTTTGCGCTGGCCGGAATGAGGAGAGCGGCGGCCGACAGCGCAGCAGTAAGTACAAAGCGTGGCTTCGACATAATGTGCTGTGACGCTCCTGTGCGTGGGGACGGGACGGTGTCACCACTCACAACAGACGAATCACCCCAAAGTCGCGCCGCGAGCTGTTATGGGATGGTGAACGGGCCGGCGCGCCGTTGCGCGGGGCGCCGGGCGCCGGGCGCCGTCACGCCTCGTCGAACCGGCGCACGACGCGCCGGGGCGCGCGAGCCCGCCACGCGTCGGTCAGCAGCTCGCGCAGCTGCTCGGCGTCGACGTCGGCCAACCAGGCCAGGACCGACGGGCTGCTCTCCCAGTGCGGGGTGATGAAGAAGGTGCCGGGATCCTCGTGCAGCAGGGCCTCACGCTCGCCCCGGTCGGTCCGGATGGCCACGAGCTCGCCCCGTATGCGGCGGACCTCCTCCTCGTCCGCGACCCGCATGCGGGGATTGCGCCGCACGATCACCTTGCCGTTGACCCGCCAGGCCGGGTTGTCGCGGTCGGGAGGGTCGAGCTCGCCGCCCGGCAGCGACCCGACGATCTCGCACACCGTCTCCCAGGTCGCCATGTCGCGTGGGGCGTCTGCCTGTGGCTGTGACTGTGGCCGTGTGCGGTCAGGAGGCCGGCGAGAGGGAGGCCTCGGCGCGCGTCGGCTCGAACAGCTCGACCGGATTGCCGGACGGGTCGTCGACGATCACCTGCTTGCCACCGACGCCCGTGATGATCTCGCTGCGGAAGTGCGCCCCCTGCGCGCGCAGCGCCTCGACGGTGTCCTCGAGATCGGACACCTCGAGCTGGAACCGGTTCCAGCCGCCGGGCTGCGGCAGCGTCCCGTCCGGCAGCGCCGCGCCACCGCCCGGCCCGCCCCCCGGCGCGCTCAGCACGAGACGCAGATCGCCCCGCGAGACCATCGCGAAGGTCGGCGCCGGATGCAGGTCCTCGCGGAAGGCGAGCCGCCCGCAGTAGAACTCGATCGCGGCGTCCACGTCATCGACGATGTAGCGGATGCTGACGGTGGCCATCTGCGGTTCCCTTCTCTCGGCGTTCGCGGTGCGGGGGAAATCCTCGCACGGCGCGGGGTGGGTGCGCGCCGGGTCTCTCGAGGCCCGCGAGTGGGAAGTTTGGTCGATGTTCTTCCATGGTGAGAGAAGATCGACCAAACTTCCGTCTCGGCTGGCTTGGCGCGTACGAGCCGGCTCGCGAACGCGCGCGCGGGGTGTCCGCCAGGTGACGGATGAGTTACGCGCGGCCACTCGGAGACGGCCGCGCGGCCGGCGGGCGCTGGGCGGGCCGGTGTGCGCCGGATAGCGCGCGTGCGCGTGTCCCCCGGGTGACAGGCCGGTGGCATCCGCGGGTGTGCGGCGGTCGCGGGCGTGCGCGTGTTCGCCGGGTGACAGGCGGGTGACATCCGCGGGTGGGCGCCGGTCGCGGGCCGCGAGCGGGAAGTTTGGTCGATGTTCTTCCATGGTGAGAGAAGATCGACCAAAGTTCGGTCTCGACCCGCTCGGCGCGTCCGCGCCGGCGCACGAACACGCCGACGGGGTGTCCGCTCGGTGACGAACGAGCCACAAACGAGCCGCGCAGGGACATCCACGCGCCCGGCCGGGATGCTGCCCCGCGCCCGCAGGCCCGCCCCGCGCCCGCAGGCCCGCCCCGTCGCCGCCCGGCCCGCCCCGCGCCCGCAGGCCCGCCCCGTCGCCGCCCGCGGGCCCGCGCGGGCCCGCCCACCCCTCACCCCCCGCGCTCGACGCTCTCCTTCAACCGCCCGAGCCGGTCGTCCCAGCGCGCGTCGGCCTCGGCGATCCAGGCCGCCGCCGAGTGCAGGGCGCCCGCGCGCAGGCGATAGCGCACCTCGCGGCCGCCGCCGCTCTCCGGGGCCGGCGCGCGCTCGAGCAGCCCGGCCTCCCCGAGCGCCGCGACGTGCTTGGCCACCGCCTGGCGGCTGATCGGCAGCGCCGAGGCGAGCGCCGGCACGCTCGTGGTGCCGTCGCGCAGCAGCGCCTGCACCATCCAGCGCCGGGTCGGGTCGGAGAGCGCCCCGAACACGACCCCGACCTCGTCGTCGCCGCGGCCGGGACCAGCGGCCGCACCGTACAACGCCTGCCCGGCCCCGCGCTCGGGAGCGCTCAAGCGGCCACCAGCACGCCGCCCGAGGCCGCCGCCGCGAGCGCCGCGAGCGGGAACAGCGGGAACATCGGGACGGTCTCGGTCACCACCACGCGGGCGCCGTCGGGGACGGCCACGATCGAGAACTCCACGCGCGTCGGCGGGTCGTCGCCGTCGGACCACCACCAGACAAGGCGGCTCGGCGCCTCCGCCTCCTCCACCTCGATCGCCCGGTCGGGCTCGCGCAGCCAATCGGCCCGCCGCTCCTCGTCGACGAGCGCCTCCCAGACCTCCTCCGGCGTCGCCTCCACGTCGATCTCTCTGCGCACCGGCATGCCGCGCCTCCTTTGACAACCAAACGGTTGCTATTGTGATGCTGACAACCAAGCAGTTGTCGAAAGGATAGCGATGCCTCTCATCCCGATGGTCGTCGAGCAGAGTGCGCGCGGCGAGCGCTCGTTCGACATCTACTCGCGCCTGCTCAACGAGCGGATCATCTTCGTCGGCACTCCGATCGACGATCAGATCGCCAACCTGGTCGTCGCGCAGCTGCTCCACCTGGAGAGCGAGGATCCCGACAAGGACGTGTCCCTCTACATCAACTCCCCGGGTGGCGTGGTCTATTCCGGCCTGGCCATCTACGACACGATGCAGTTCATCCGGCCCGACGTGCAGACGATCTGCTTCGGCGTGGCGATGAGCATGGGGTCGCTGCTGCTCGCCGGGGGCGCGCCCGGCAAGCGCATGGCGTTGCCCAACAGCCGGATCCTCATCCATCAGCCTTCGGGCGGCTTCGAGGGTCAGTCCGCCGACATCGAGATCCACGCCCGCGAGATCCTCGATCTGCGCAGCCACGTCGACGCGATCTACGCGCACCACACCCGCCAGTCGCTCGAGCGCGTCCACGAGGACATGGATCGCGACCGTTACTTCACCGCCGAGCAGGCGCGCGAATACGGCCTCGTCGACCGCGTCATCAGCTCGCACGAGCTCTCCCGCGTGGCGACGGGATTCGGCTCGCGCCCGGAGGAGGCGGCGGCCTGAGATGACGCGCGCCGCGGCCCGGCGCCGCTCAGACGCGCGGCCCTGGCCCGCGTCTTGCCGACCGTCGTGCACACCTGCCCGGGGCTGAGCGCATCCTGCAGGTCGAGGTCGGTCAGCCCGCGCTCCCGCCGGTTGCAGCACCATGAGGATGCCCTGGCCGCCATCTCCGCCTCCCGAGGTGGGCTCGATTGTCCGCGCCGACGGTACCAGCGCGGCGCCGCCGCGCTCCGGCGACACGCGAGGCGGGGCCCGATTCGCCGACGCCGACCTGACGCCAACCCGCCCGCGCCGCTGGCCGGGTTTGGCCGCGATTACGTAGTTTTGCCGGGGTCGTCCTTTTCCGGATCCGAGCTCCAGCATGTATAAGCACATGGGGCTTATGGAGCAAGGGGGAGTGGACCAACGGATGACAGCGCCCACGGCGCCGCACGAGGGCGCCGTCGGCGAGCCGGCCGGCGCCTGGTCGGCGCGCCTGCGCGCCGGCGTTCACCGCGGCGTGCTGCTGATCGGCGGCGCGGCCGTGATCGGCATCTGCGGCGGCGTGCTCTTCGACCTGCACGGCGACGTGGCGGCGCTCATGCTCGCGGCGAGCGCCATCGTTGCGACGGCACTGCTCGGCATGGCCTATTGGTTGCGCGAGCGCGACAGCGAGCTGCAGCGACTGGTGGCGGTCGTCGAGTCGAGCGGAGACGCGATCATCAGCACCGACCAGCGTGCGCACATCACGAGCTGGAGCCCGAGCGCGACCCGCCTGCTCGGCTACACGCGCGAGGAGGCGCTCGGGCAGTCGGTGCTCATGTTCGTTCCCGACGAGGAGCGCGAGGATTTCGCTCGCAACATCGCCGCCATCCTCGGCGGGACGCCGGTCTTCGGCTGGGAGACGCTCCGCCGGCACAAGGACGGCCACCTCATCGAGGTGGAGATCACGGTGACACCCCTCAAGGACGGCCGGGGACGCGTGACGGGCTCCGCCGCGATCATGCGCGACGTACACGCGCGCAACGAGGCCGAACGCGCGGCCGCGCATGCGCTCGCCGAATCGGAGGAGCGCTTCCGCCGGTCCTTCGAGCACAGCGGCGTCGGCATGGCGCTCGTGCTCCCCGACGGCTACGCCGATCGCCTGCTCGAGGCCAACGAGGCGCTCGCCACGATCACCGGCTACACGCGCAGCGAGCTGCAGGCGCTCGGTCCGCTGCGCATCATCCACCCGGACGACATTCCGCCGCTGCGGCTGGAGTTCCGCGACCTCGGCAGCGGGCGGATCCCGGTCGTGCGGCGCGAGGTGCGCCTGCTGAAGTCCGACGGGGGCACCGTCTGGGTGGCGATGACGGTGTCGCTCGTGCACGACGCGTCCGGCGCGCCGGTTCACGCGGTGGTCCAGATCCAGGACATGAGCGAGCGCAAGCACTTCGAGGGTCAGCTGCAGTACCTCGCCGACCACGACACGCTCACCGGCCTGTTCAACCGCCGCCGCTTCGAGCAGGAGCTCGAGCGCGAGGTGGCGTCGGCGCGGCGCTACTCGACCGGCGGCGCCGTGCTCGTGCTCGATCTCGACCACTTCAAGATCGTCAACGACTCGCTCGGCCACGCCGCGGGGGACGAGCTGATCACGATCATCGGCGAGATGCTGCGGCGCCGGTTGCGCAACAGCGACATCGTCGGTCGCATGGGCGGCGACGAGTTCGCGGTCATCCTGCCGCGTGCGGACGAGGCCGAGGCGCGCCGCACCGGCGAGAGCCTCCTGCGCGAGGTGCGCGCGGACCTGCGGGCGGCGAGCGTCAGCGGCGCGCAGCACGTGACGGCGTGCATCGGCGTTGCGCTGTTCGGAAGTCCCCGGCCCGAGCTGAGCGCGGAGGAGCTGCTGGCCGAGGCGGACATCGCGATGTACGACGCCAAGGAGGCCGGTCGCGACCGGCTCGCGGTCTACGACGCGCAGGCCTCGCGCCACGAGCGGATGCGCACGAACCTCGCCTGGGCGCAGCAGATCGAGGCCGCGCTCGCGAGCGACCGCTTCGTCCTGTACGCGCAGCCGATCCTGTCGGTCAACGAGGCGAGCGAGCATCGCTACGAGCTGCTCGTGCGCATGCTCGGAGACGACGGCGACGTGATCCCGCCCGCGACGTTTCTCCAGATCGCCGAGCGACACGGCCTCGCCGTGCGCCTCGATCAATGGGTGGTCACGCGCGCGGTCGCCCTCATGGCCGACCAGCAGCGCCAGGGTCGCGACATCAGCTTCGAGGTCAACCTGTCGGCGACCTCGGTCACCGATCCGCAGATGCTCGACTTCATCGCCAACCGGATCTCGGCCTCCGGGGTCGACCCGGGCAAGCTCATCTTCGAGATCACCGAGACGGCGGCGATCGTCAATGTCGGTCAGGCCAAGGTGTTCGTGCAGGGCCTGCGCGACATCGGCTGCGAGTTCGCGATCGACGACTTCGGCGCCGGCTTCGCCTCGTTCTACTACCTCAAGCACCTCGACTTCGACTACCTGAAGATCGACGGGGAGTTCATCACCGGACTGGCCACGAGCGACACCAACCAGCTCGTCGTGCAGTCGATGGCCGACATCGCGCGCGGCCTCGGCCAGCGCACGATCGCGGAGTTCGTCGACACCCCGGCGACGGTCGAGCTGCTCAATGAGTACGGCGTCGACTACGCCCAGGGCTACTTCACCGGCCGGCCGCTGCCGGTCGAGGACATCGACTTCGCGCTCGCCGCCCGCGGCGCGCGCGGCGTGGTCGAGCGTCCCTCCTCCGACTGACGGAACCGCTCTTCGGGCCGCGACATCGTGTTCCGTATGGTCTGAGTGACCTCACGCTCCCGTGCGATGGCGTGGCGTTTCGACATCTGAGACCAAGGAGAAGCACCCCATGCTGCCCCGTCGATCCGGCGTCCTGGCCCTCGGCCTGCTGACGCTGCTGGCCATCGCCCCCGCGGCCTCGGCCGCCCAACCGGCCCAGGCCTCGGCGAAGGCCAGGCCGGTCAGGCAGTTCTACGTCTCGCTCGGCGACTCGTATGCCGTCGGCACCACCGATCCGCAGGTCCCGACGACCAACGGCTATCCGAACATGATCGTGACGCTGGCCCGCAAGCGCGGCTATGACCTCACGCTCGTCAACTTCGGGTGTGGCGGCGCGACGACGACGTCGATGCTCAACCCGACGCCCGCGCAGCGGGCGATCGGCTGCGCCCCCGGGGCGCTCATGCCCGGCGCGGCCAACTACCCGGGTCAGAGCCAGATGCAGGCCGCGCTCGCCTTCATCAAGGCGCACAAGGGCCACGTCGGCCTCGTCACGATCTCGATCGGCGGCAACGACGTGGACGGCTGCATCTCCGACCCCGCGACGGCGTCGGCGTGCGTCGCCGCCAACATGCCCGAGGCCACGGCGAACCTCACGACGATGGTCAGGCAGCTGCGCGCCGCCGGCGGCAAGAGGCTGCGCATCGTCGGCTCGACGTACCCCGACGTCGTGCTCGGCGCCTGGGTGCGCCAGGACGTCTTCGGCGCCATCGCGCCCACCCTGGTCGCCAGCTCGCTGACCTCGTTCGCGACCGAGATCAACCCTGGCCTGAGGAAGGCCTACGCCACGGTCGGCGCCACGTTCATCGACGTGACCACCGCGACCGGCGCCTTCGGCCCGTTCGTGACCACCACGATCCCGACCTACGGCACGGTCCCGGTGCCGGTGGCCAAGGTCTGCGAGCTGACGTGGTTCTGCAAGGACCTCAACATCCACATGCAGCCGGCCGGCTACGCGATCATCGCCAGGCTCGAGACGGCGACGCTCCCGAGGCGCTAACCCGACCGCTCGTACGCCGTGGCGCGCGCGCGCAACAGGTCCCGCTCGGCCTCGTTGTGCGTGAGCGCCGCGGCGCGCGCGAGCTCGGCGCGCGCCTCGTCCAGGCGCCCGAGGCTCGCCAGCAGCTCCGCCCGCACGCTCGGCAGCAGGTGGTAGCCGGCCAGCGCCGGATCGCCCTCGAGCGCGTCCACGATGGCCAGTCCCGCGGCGGGGCCGAACGCCATTCCGTGGGCAACGCCCCGGTTGAGCTCCACGACCGGCGACGGCGTCAGCCCCCCGAGCGCGTCGTACAGCGCGGCGATTCGCACCCAGTCCGTCTGCTCGGCGGTGCGCGCCCGTGCGTGGCAGGCCGCGATCGCCGCCTGCAGGGCGTACGGACCGCGCGCGCCGCCGAGCGCCTCGGCGCGCCGCAGCGCCACGAGCCCGCGCGTGACGAGCACCCAGTCCCAGCGCGAGCGGTCCTGCTCGAGCAGCAGCACCGGCTCGCCGGTGGGCCCGCGGCGCGCGGCGGTGCGCGAGGCCTGGATCTCCATCAGCGCGACGAGGCCGTGGACCTCGGGCTCGCGCGGCGCCAGCTCGGCCAGGATGCGACCGAGGCGCAGCGCGTCCTCGCACAGCGCCGGGCGCATCCAGTCGTCGCCGGCGGTCGCGGCGTAGCCCTCGTTGAAGACGAGATAGACCACCTCGAGCACCGAGTCCAGCCGCGCGTGCAGCTCGTCGCCGGCCGGCACCTCGAACGGGACTCGCGCCCGCGTGAGGGTGCGCTTGGCCCGCACGATTCGCTGCGCGAGTGTGGACTCCGGGACAAGGAAGGCCCGCGCGATCTCCTGCGTCGTCAGCCCGCCGAGCAGACGCAGGGTGAGCGCGATGCGCGCCTCCGTCGGCAGCAGCGGATGACAGCAGGTGAAGATGAGACTGAGGAGGTCATCGCCGATCGCGTCGTCGAGCTCGGCGTCGAGGTCCGAGGCGTCCATCGCGAGCTGCATCCCGAGGTCGCGCGCGAGCTCCTCCTGCTTGCGCTCCAGGCGCTCGTTGCGGCGGAACAGGTCGATCGCGCGGAACTTCGCGGCGGCCGTGAGCCAGGCGCCCGGGTTGTCCGGGACGCCTGACTTCGGCCACTGCTCGAGCGCGGCCACGAGCGCGTCCTGCGCGAGGTCCTCGGCCAGGCCGACGTCGCGCACCAGCCGGGCCAGCCCGGCGATCAGCCGCGGGGCCTCGATCCGCCAGACCGCCTCGATCGCGCGGTGCGTCGGGGAGCTCGTCGCGGCATCGGCGGTCATCGAGACCGGCGCCTATGCGGTCGTCTGCTCGGGCGGGGTCCGCGACAGCGAGGCGGCCTCCTGCAGCTCGGGGGAGAAGTCCGACATCTCGAAGATGGGTCGCACCTCGACGAAGCTCTCGCCGGCGACCGGGCAGCGCGAGGCCCACTCGATCGCCTCCTCGCGCGACTTGGCCTGGATGATCCAGTAGCCGCCGACGACCTCCTTGGCCTCGCTGAACGGACCGTCGGTCACGGTCACCGGGCCGCCCGGGACGGCGCGGGAGATACGCGCGCCCTCGGAGGCGGGCCGCAGCCCGTCGAGCGCGAGCAGCACGCCGGCCTTCGTGAGCTCCTCGTTGTAGCGCGACATCGCCGCGACCGCCTCGGCCGACGGCGTCCACTCCTCGTCCGAGATCACCGGGTACATGAACATCATGAATCGCATCGTGGTCACTCCTCGTTCGGTGGTTGGGTACACCTTGCATCACCCCTGCGTCGAACAAGGGGACGCGAAATCGACATACCCGCCGAACCGCCTCGGTCCGCTACGACTCGGCGTGTGGCCGGTAGGTCCCGAACGACCACAGGTTGCCCTCCGGGTCGCGGGCACTGTACTCGCGCGAGCCGTAGTCCTGGTCGGTCAGCTCGCGCACGATCTGCGCGCCGGCGGCCTTGGCCCGGTCGTGGTGTGCGTCGGGATCGTCGACGGCGACGTACAGGCCGCCGGTCGAGGCGAGCGGGTCGGGCGGGTGGCCGCCGAGGACGCCGTCCTCGCGGAACTGGCCGAGCATGATCAGGTCGCCGCCGAACGCGAGCTCGGCGTGGTGCACGGCGCCGTCCTCGCCGCGGTGCACGGCCTGCTCGGTGAAGCCGAACGCCTGCCCGAGCCAGGCGATCGCCGCGTTGGCGTCGCGGTAGCGCAGGGCGGGGAAGATGGTCTGCCGGTTCGTGTCGGTCACGGTGTCCTCCGTTCGCGGGTCGTTCGCGCGGACGCTAGACGGCCGGCGGGGAGCTGTCTTGGACAAATGTGATCCGGTGGCGCACCTCGATCGAGCGGACGGTTCCCGCGAGCAGATCGACCGGTCGGCGCGCCCCGTCCGGCGCCCAGCCGCGGCGCTCGTAGAAGCGCCGGGCGCGCTCGTTGCGCTCGAGCACCCACAACGCGGCCCGGGCGTGGCCGCCGTCGCTCAGCCGCCGCACGCCCTCGGCCATCAGTCGCGAACCGACGCCGCGATTCCAGTGCGACGGCCCGACGTAGAGCGCGTAGATCTCGCCGTCCCCGGCGCCGTCGTCGTCTCGGCTCGGACCGCCGCCGGCGACGCCGACGATCTCCCCGCCGGCCCGCGCGACCACCATCCAGCGCCCGGCGGGCATCGCCGGGCGCTCGGCGATCCATTCCGTCCAGCGCGCGGTGCGCTCGGTCGGCGACAGGTTGGCCAGGACGTCGTCGGGCACGATCCCGGCGTAGGCGACCTGCCAGGAGCGGATGTGCATGCGAGCGATCCCCGCGGCGTCGCCGGGCCTCGCGTCGCGCAGGACGAGGTCGTCGGATCCCGGTTGCGTGGGCACGCCGTCGGGCATCGTCTCAAAGCGCGACCGGTGGACCCCTCGATTCACTACGCTCCCGCCCATGAGCAAGATCGGTCGTTACGCCAAGCTGAAGGCGAAGCCCGGCCAGGGCGACGCGCTCGCCGGGCACCTGCTCGAGGCGGCGCGGCAGCTCGAGGGCCTGCGGGGCTGTGAGCAGTACATCGTCAATCGCACGCCGGGGGACCCGGAGACGATCTGGGTCAGCGAGATCTGGGCCGACCAGGCCGCGCTGGACGCCTCGCTCGAGCAGGAGGGCGCGCGTGAGCGGATCGCCGAGGTGATGCCGCTGCTCGACGGGCGCCCGGAGCTCATCGAGACGACCCCGGTCGCGGGCGTCGGCTACGTCGATGCCGGTCGCGACGTGCCGCCGTACACCCTTGTTTCGCTGCCGTCCGTCGAGGACGCGGCGGCCAAGGGCGGCTTCGGCGAGCAGGGCGAGGCGCGCTTCGCCACCGGGGACCTGTCGTGTCGCACCACCGGCGTCAGCCTGCAGCGCCTGCGACCCGGGCAGCGCCAGCGCTTCGGGCACCGCCACGACCGCGCCGAGGAGGTCTACGTCGTCACCGAGGGCAGCGGACGGGCCAAGCTCGACGACGAGATCGTCGAGCTGTCGCCGCTCGACGCGCTGCGCGTCGCGCCCGAGGTCGCCCGCTCGTTCGAGGCCGGCCCCGAGGGATTGCAGCTGCTCGCCGTCGGCCCCCGGCACCAGGGCGACGGCGAGCTCCTCATGGGCTGGTGGAGCGAGTAGCGGGCGACGCCGCGGGTCAGGCGGCCGTCGCGCGGATGTCCGTGCCCGGAGCGTCTCTCGATGAGGGCCAGCGACGACGACCCGCGGACGAACTGCACGGTGCGGATTCCGATCCGGCTCGGCAGCACCGGCGCCGGCCCCGTGAGGGGCTCGGGGGCGACAACGCCGGGCGGGTACAGCGGATACGCGGTCACCGAGCCGAAGCGCTCGAGCTGCTCGAGCACCTGCGCGCTGTCGGCGGTCGCCGGCGAGCGGGTTCCGGCGTGAGCCGACTCGGCGCCTCGCGCCGGACTCTCGCCGCGCCGGTTGCTCAGGCGGGGCGAGAGTCCGGTTGGGCCCCCTGATCAGCCCCCCGGCGGCCCGACGACCTGGCTCATCCAGGTCGCCAGCGTATGGCTGGACGTCTCGGGCTGGCCGTCGTTCTGCGTGGCGGCGGCGGTCAGCACATCGAGGTGGTTGTAGCCCGGGGCCACGGCGTACGCCTGCGGCGCGGGGCCTTGCGGGATCGAGCCCGTGCCCATCTGAATCGCGAGCCCCTCGCTCCCGTCGACGTAGGCGGCGGGGTGCTGGATGATCCCGTCGGAGTAGCGCAGGCCGGCAAGGGTGCCCGACCTGTCGCCGTACCCGATGGCGAGCGAATCGAGTAGCAGCGCCGTCGGGAAGTAGTTCTCGGTGAACAGTGCGGGAGCGTCGAACAGCGTGCGTGAGAGCTGCGTGATGTCGCTGACCTCACTGGCGGGCGAGGTGTACGGCTGCCCCGGGTTGTCGGTCGGCGATGGACCGGGGGTCGTGACCTGGTTGTAGTTCAGCCAGCTGTAGATCGGTCCCTTGCCGTTGGCCGGCGCCGCGGACGGCGGGATCGCGACCTCGAGGTTGCCCCCGCCCAGCCCGCCCGGCGGCGAGCCGTAGTTGACCGGGAAGTTCTTCTCCACGAGCGGACCGCCGGTCGGTACGCCGACGCTGGAGCGGATGAAGGCGAGCGGTTGGCTCACGTCACCGAAGACGAACCCCACCGCGGCCTGGTTGGTGACGTTGATGTAGTGCGGATTGGGCTGGCCGGTGAAGAAGTTCAACCAGCTGTCCGCCAGCAGCACGCCGAACGTGCGCTTGAAGTTGGCGTCGGTGGGCACCCCGCTCACGAGCGTGCTCCTCGTGTTCGGATAGAAGTAGGAGGCAATGCCGAGGATCGGCAGCGCCTGCAGCACGTCGGGCGAGATCGGTGCGAAGTTCACGTACGGTTGGCTGGACGCCACAGCGCCGAGGACGCCGTTGAGCAGCCCGCTCTGGAGGCCCGACAGCATCGTCGTGGTCGCGTTCAGCTGCAGCGTGAGTCGTGAGTCGAGCGAGAAGTACCCGGCGCACTGGTTGTAGCCGGCGGCGGCCGGGTCGCCGACCCCGGAGAAGTCCCAGTCGGCGAACGCCGCGGTGAGAATGCCGCCGAGCGAGTGCCCACCGCACAGAACCCGGGTCCTGCGGAATTGCGCCGGGAGCTGGGTGATGACCGTGTACTCGTCCTGCACCGTCTGCGCGACACCGACGTGCGACAGCCACCCGGCGTCCTTCTCGCCGACGAAGCCCGGGAAGGTCTGACCATTGATGCTGGCGCCGTTGTAGTAGTAGTTGAGCGCCAGGTTGGGATCCTTGGCCGCGAGCGCGGCCGCGACGCCGGTGTTGTCGACCAGGCAGTTCGATCGCCGGTTGAGCGCCCAGAACTCGACGTTGTAGCCGAGCTGGGCGGCCGCGGTGACCGTGTTGCGGGCGACCTGGTCGAACGCGCCGGCCCCCTCGAACACGCCGGGCTGCGCGACGAAGATCGCATCGGCATGGGCGGGGTTCGTCGGACCGTCGGCGTTGCGGAAGCGCAGGTAGCCGATGCGGTCGCAGGCGGCCGGACGCGGTCCGTCGGCGGCCGGCAGCGGCGCGTACAGGCTCACGTAGCTCTCGGCCACGCTCGACGCATCGGGCGCGAGTGAATTGACCGGCGTCTCGATCGTCGCCGGCTGGCTCTGCGCCTGCGCGGCGGACACGAGTGACACGAACAGCAACAACGCGACAACTGCGAACCGCACGGTTGACCCACGATGTCTCGTCAAGATCCCTCCCTCGGGATGTGCACGACCGACAGGACCGCGCCCGGCTGCCCGCCCGCAGCGGAGCGCCACCCGCGAATCATCTCCGGGTGACCCGTTCGTTGCAGCAGGCCGCCGCACAGATCCTGCGCGCTGCGGTGTGCTCTCGCACACCGAGCACTCGATCTGTGCGCACGCACATTCCGATGGCGCAAGTGAGTGCGCGGCGCCGTTGCGCCCGCGGCGGCGCGCGAGGAGTCTGTCTTTCGCAGCGCGTACCTCAAACACCGCTTCCGCCGGCTGTCCCTCCGCCGGTGGGAGCGGTGTGCGCGTCTCGTCAGCCGCCCGTCAGCTCGCGCTCGTAGACCCGGTAGCGCTTGACGATGCGCCCGTTCATCCGCTGCATGGCCCGGTTCATCGGGCGATTGGTCTCGAGGATCCAGCCCATCTCGCCCCGCTTGCGGTGCGTGCGCTCGGCGACGTTGAAGTGCTCGACGTACAGGCCGGCGGCCACGCCGGTGTGCTCGTACTCCGGTCGCACGCCGAGGAAGCCGACCCGAACGCGGTCCATGATCGCCCGCCGGCGCAGGAAGTGCCACCAGCCCAGCGGCAGCACGCGGCCGCCCATCCTGCTCAGGACCTGATTGATGTCGGGAATCGTGATCGCCATCGCGACCGTCTCGGCGTCGTTCTCGGCGATCATGAACCAGTCCCGGTCGTACACGAGCTGGAGCTCCTGCGCGAGCGCGTCGAGGTCCTCCTTGCCATAGGGAGAAAAACCCCAGTTGCGGGCCCAGGCCGAGTTGTAGACGGTCGCGAACTCGTCCATCTCGTGTCGCAGGCGACGGCGGCTCATCTTGCGGATGCGGATGCCGTGCTTGGCCGTCAGCTCGTCGGCCAGCCTGAACATGACGGGGCGCATGCTGTCGCGGTCGGACAGCTCGAGCTCCCACATGAGCAGGTCCATCGCCTTGGTCAGGCCGGCCTCCTCGAGGCGGGCCTGGTAGTAGGGCGGGTGCCACGGCTGCTTGATGAGCGGCTCGCGGTCGAAGCCCTCGATGAGCACGCCGCTCTCGTCGTTCATCGTGAAGTCCATCGGCCCGAGCATGCGGTCGCGGCCGTGCCCGCGCAGCCAGTCCCGCGCCGCCGCCAGCAGCGCCGCGATCACCTCCGGGTCGTCCTCGAACTCGAGGAAGCCGAACATGCCGGTCGCGTCGTGGTGGAAGTCGTTGTAGGCGTCGTCGATCTGCGCGGTGATGCGGCCGACGACCCGCCCGTCGCGACGGGCCAGGAAGTACTGCGCGCGGCCATGCCGGAAGAAGGCGTTGAGACGGCGGCTGAGGAACAGGTAGCGCTCGAGCTTGAGCGGCGGCACCCAGGGCGTGCCGGCGTGCAGGCGGTGGGGCAGGCCGACGAACGCGCGCAGGTCGCCCGGGGTCCGCACGGCGGTCACTTGCACCGACATCGGCCGGGCACGGTACCGGCTGACCGAGCCCGGAGCGGCGAAGGTCAGGACGGCCCCAGGCCCGGAGCCGCGCCGCGCCCGGTCCCGACTACGGCGCGCCCTTCCCGATCGTGACCACCTTGCTCGGGGCGCCCGACGCGAGGGCGAGGAACGAGTGGCCGGCCCGAACCAGCAGGCGCTGATGGCGGCGGACGTAGTCGACCACGACAGCGCCGCGGGTCACGGACGTGAGCGTGCCGGCGCATGTGTCCGCCACGCTGTACTGAGTGCCGCGCGTGGTGGCCGCGCTGTAGGTCCCGCGGGTGGTGAACTTGCCGTGATCGGTGCTCTTGAGCAGGCCGAGGACCTTGCTGCTCACAGTCTTCGCTATCGAGGCCTTCGCGCCCTTGCCGACCGAGGCGCACACCCGGGTGCGGCTGAGCGTGTCCATGAGGTCCAGTTCGGTGAGGCCCTTCAGGCTGCGGTTCTGCAGCAGGGCGAAGACGCCGCTCGTGAAGTTTCCGGTGTACCTCGTGCTCTTGCTGGACGTGGCCGCTGTGATGCCCACCGTGCCCCGCGTCGTGTCCAGGATCGAGCCCACCGGTATCTGACGGGCCTCGGTGAGCGGGATGAAACCGCTTCCCTTAGTGAGAGGGGCGGCGCCGCCCGCCTGACTGATCGTCGCGCCGGGCGGCAGCTCGATGAAGACCTGGCCGGCGGTCAGCGTGACGTTGACCTTCTGGCCGAGGACCGGTGGCGGTGGGAGCGGGTCGGCCCTCGTCTTGAAGACCTGGTCTGCGCCCGTGACGCTGCCGGCGGAGCTGGAGGCCACGGCGCGCACGTGATAGGTGGCGTTGGGCACGAGGCCCGTGACCGTGGTCGTGATCGTGTGCTCGGTGGAGTCCGACCCGACCGCCTGCTCCGCCGTTCGCTGGTCATAAACCACGGCGGCGCCGGCGCCGGTCAGGCTGGGGTCCAGCCCGTACTCGAAGTGCACCGTGGTGGGCGAGCCGTCGGGGTCGACGGTCGTCGTGAGCGTGGCGGCGCTCGTCCCGATCGCCGCCACGGGGAGCGTCGTCACCGTCGGCGGGCCCGCGGCGAGCACGCCGCCGGCCGGGACGGCGGTTGCGCCGCGGCCGCCGTCGCGCCGCCGGCGGCCGTGCGCCGCCGGCCGCCGTCGCGCCGCCGGCACCCGCGCGGCGCCGTCCGGGACGGCGACCCCGGCGCTCACGGCGGTCGCGCTGCCCGCAGCCGTTGGTGGCGGTCATCTGGCAGGTCAGGGTGTGCCCCGCGTCGGCGGCCACGACCGCATACGTGGACATCGTCGCCACCGGGATCGGCGTCCCGTCGCGCAGCCACTGGAAGGCGAAGGTCTGCGGCATGGTCCCTGACCAGGTGCCCGGGGCGCACGTCAGGGTCTGGCCAACCGCCGGTGTGCCGGTGATCGTCGGGGGCGCCGTGTTCATCGGAGCCCGAGCCGTGCCGACGCTGTAGGGCGAGGAGGTGATGGTGGGTAGGTCGCTGGTGGTTTTCGCGGTGAGGGTGAGGTTGGTGGCGACGGTGGTGGGGTTGGTGATGCCGTTCAGGGTGATGGTGATGGAGTCGTTGGCGGCGATCGAGTGCCCGGAGAACAATGAGCAGGTGATGGTTGGTCCGGCGGGGACGCAGGCGCCGACGTTGGCGTTGGTCGTGTTGTCCTGGACGGTTGAGCTGGTGAAGTGGCTGGTATCGGTGCCGCTGGGCAGCGTGATCGTGACCTGGCTGCCGGAGGCGCTTGAGAGTCCGCCGGTGGGCGACACGGTGAACGACACCAGGTAGCTGGTCAGCGCGCCCGCGGCGCTGGAGGGGACGGTGTTGTCGACGGTCAGCTTGCTCAGCGAGTGGCCGGTGGTGGTGGCGTAGGGCGAGGAGGTGATGGTGGGTAGGTCGCTGGTGGTTTTCGCGGTGAGGGTGAGGTTGGTGGCGACGGTGGTGGGGTTGGTGATGCCGTTCAGGGTGATGGTGATGGAGTCGTTGGCGGCGATCGAGTGCCCGGAGAACAATGAGCAGGTGATGGTTGGTCCGGCGGGGACGCAGGCGCCGACGTTGGCGTTGGTCGTGTTGTCCTGGACGGTTGAGCTGGTGAAGTGGCTGGTATCGGTGCCGCTGGGCAGCGTGATCGTGACCTGGCTGCCGGAGGCGCTTGAGAGTCCGCCGGTGGGCGACACGGTGAACGACACCAGGTAGCTGGTCAGCGCGCCCGCGGCGCTGGAGGGGACGGTGTTGTCGACGGTCAGGTTGCTCAGCGAGTGGCCGGTGGTGGTGGCGTAGGGCGAGGAGGTGATGGTGGGTAGGTCGCTGGTGGTTTTCGCGGTGAGGGTGAGGTTGGTGGCGACGGTGGTGGGGTTGGTGATGCCGTTCAGGGTGATGGTGATGGAGTCGTTGGCGGCGATCGAGTGCCCGGAGAACAATGAGCAGGTGATGGTTGGTCCGGCGGGGACGCAGGCGCCGACGTTGGCGTTGGTCGTGTTGTCCTGGACGGTTGAGCTGGTGAAGTGGCTGGTATCGGTGCCGCTGGGCAGCGTGATCGTGACCTGGCTGCCGGAGGCGCTTGAGAGTCCGCCGGTGGGCGACACGGTGAACGACACCAGGTAGCTGGTCAGCGCGCCCGCGGCGCTGGAGGGGACGGTGTTGTCGACGGTCAGGTTGCTCAGCGAGTGGCCGGTGGTGGTGGCGTAGGGCGAGGAGGTGATGGTGGGTAGGTCGCTGGTGGTTTTCGCGGTGAGGGTGACGTTGGTGGCGACGGTGGTGGGGTTGGTGATGCCGTTCAGGGTGATGGTGATGGAGTCGTTGGCGGCGATCGAGTGCCCGGAGAACAATGAGCAGGTGATGGTTGGTCCGGCGGGGACGCAGGCGCCGACGTTGGCGTTGGTCGTGTTGTCCTGGACGGTTGAGCTGGTGAAGTGGCTGGTATCGGTGCCGCTGGGCAGCGTGATCGTGACCTGGCTGCCGGAGGCGCTTGAGAGTCCGCCGGTGGGCGACACGGTGAACGACACCAGGTAGCTGGTCAGCGCGCCCGCGGCGCTGGAGGGGACGGTGTTGTCGACGGTCAGGTTGCTCAGCGAGTGGCCCGCGACTACGGAGTAGTCGCTCGAGGGGGCCGGTGTCGTGTCCGACGTCGTCGACACCTTCAGCACCTCCGTCGTCGATGGCGTTGAGGGGTTGACGATGCCGTTGAGGGTGATGGTGATGGAGTCGTTGGCGGCGATCGAGTGCCCGGAGAAGAGGGTGCAGGTGATGGTCAGTCCGGCGGGCACGCAGCTGCCGACGTCGGCGTTGATCGTGTTGTCCTGGACGGTCGAGCTGGTGAAGTGGCTGGTGTCGGTGCCGCTGGGCAGCATGATCGCGATTGAGCCGCCGGCCGCGCTCGCCAGTCCGCCGGTGGGCGACACGGTGAACGTGACGTAACTGGACAGCACGCCGCCGCGCTGGACGGCGACGCGTTCGCGGTGACATTGCTCACCGACGAAGCCTGGGCCGTGCCCACAAACGCCACCGGCAGAGCCGCCAACATGCAGAGGGCGCCAACGGCTAGGCGGCGCAGCCGTCGACGGTGGGGCCGTCGGGCCCCGAACGATTCTGCGCGGCTCGCACCGGTGCCGCGCCGATGGCCGCTGGAACCGGTCATTCGGAAATACGTGCCTCCAGACCTCCGCTCCGAGCGGAGGCTCGCCAAAGTTCAACCCCTGTCGCAAGGCTTATCAGACTCCGACCCTTCCTGCACGAAACGGCCGTCCCTGGGCGGTGCCTCAGCCGCGGAGTCGCTGCCGCCGACGCGGCGCGAGCGGGCCGGCGAGCGAGGACGGGCACCGGAGGGTGCTCGCGGTGTTGACGTACCGGCTGACCGGGGCCGGAGCGGCGCCGCCGGGCGAAGAGGCCGCTCGTCACCGGCCAGCGACGAGCCTCCGCGGTGCCTGATCACGACCGATCGGCGCGCGTGAGCCCTTGCAGGAGCGCTCGGGCGCTGGCCTGGAGCGTCGCCGTATCGACGCCCAGCACGCTGCGCATGCGGGCCAGTACCGGTGGGGCGATCGCGCTGAGGATGAACCCGGCGACGATTCCCTCGTCGAGCGTGGGGTCGATCTCGTGCACGAGCGTCCGGATGTGGATGAGCAGCAAGCCGTAACGTGCAGCGCGAGTCCGGCCGGGTCCTCGGCGCAGCGCCAGCTCGAGGTGGTCGGCCTGAAGCCGACGAGTTCGACGACGAACGCTTCGAGGCGATCGGTGGGTGGAGCGCCGGGACCCAGGGGCGGTGGTCCATGCAGGAAGGCGTCCTGGAACCCGCGCATGTAGTCGTCGAGCAGCGCGCCGGTGAGCCCGTCACGGTCGCCGAAGCGGTGGAACACCGTTCCCTTGCCGACCCCGGCCGCGGTCGCGACGGCTTGCATGGTGAGCGCCTCGCGGCCCTGCTCGGCCAAGCCCGCGCGCGGCCACTCGTCCGCTGGGATTGGCGGCGGCGTCACTGCGCTGCGGCGCTGGCCGGCCATCGGAAGCTCGAGTGGCCGCTCGGGATCGCGATCAGCGCCCAGATCTAACTTGACCATGAGTTCACTTATGCTAGCGTCCCGTTGTAAGCGGACCGTGGTCCAGAAACGGCTCAGGAGGCATGAACGGTGGCTACCACAGAGAGCAAACAGGCCCACCCGCATCCCATTCTCGCCCGGCGACTGGCGCGTCGTCCCGACGCGCAGCCGGCTCGGGTTCCTCACCCGCATGTTCGGGCTCATCCCGGTGCGCGGCCGCTACAGCGGTTTCGACGGCGAGCTTCACATCGACCCCGCGGGCGCGGCGAGCGGGGTCCTCCGCGTCGAGGCCGAGACGATCAGCACCGGAATCAAGAAGCGTGACGCGCACCTTCGTACGAGCGACTTCTTCGCCGTCGAGCGCCACCCGCACATGACGTTCGAGCTCGCCGGGCTGTCCCCCAAGGCGGATGGGGGCGCAACGCTGACCGGAACGCTGCACATTCGAGACCGCGCGCTGGCGATCGATGCACCCGTCTCCGTGGCCCCGGTGGGCTCAGACGGGCTGCGCATCGACGCCGACTTCGAGGTCGACCACCGCGCCGCCGGCTTCGAGTTCAAGCGGCTTCCGCGCACGGTGCGCGTCCAGGCAGCGCTCACGCTGGAACAGGCCAACTGACCGTCCCGGACCGGCGACGGCAGGAACCATCAACCCACCCACCATCGGAGGAACCACCAAATGTCCCTGTTTCGACTCGACGCCAGCATCCGGACCGAGGGCTCCCACAGCCGCCAGATCGCCGACATCGTCGAGCAGGAGTGGCGCAATGCCCACCCCGCCGACCCCGTGGTCAACCGCGAGATCGGGATCGACCCGCTCGCATCCACCGCCTGGGCCACCGCGGCCTTCGCGCGCTACACGCCCGAGGAGGACCGCTCACCCGAGCAGCGCGAAGCCATCGCCCTGGCTGCGACCCTCACCGACGAGCTGGCCGCCGCCGACGCCCTGCTGTTCGCCGTCCCGCTCTACAACTTCGGGGTCTCCCAGCACTTCAAGACCTGGGTCGACCTCGTGATCACCGACCCGCGCATGAGCGCCGGCAGCGACCCGATCCTCGCCGGCCGGCCGGCCGTGCTGGCAACGGTTCATGGCGGCGCCTACGGAGCCGGCACACCACGAGAAGGCTGGGATCACGCAACGCCATGGATGCGCCGGATCCTCGAGGACGTATGGAAGCTCGATCTGCGGGTCGTCGAGGCCGAGTTCACGCTCGTCGGCGTCAACCCGCAACTCGACGAGTTCAGAGAGCTGGCCGCGCAGATGCGCGCCGAGGCGGAGGAGCTCGCGCGCGCTCACGGTCGATCCCTGTCGACCAGGCTCGCGGCGTAGATCGACAGCCGGGCGCGGCATCAGGCCGTCGGGCCAGGCCTCCGACGCTACGACGCCACGCGCCGGTCCCGGCGCGCTAGGGTTCTCGCGCGCTCAGCGTCATCCCCTCATGAATGGGTAACTGCGTGCCATGAACGACCGCCTGCATCGCTATCGCGCCAAGCGCAGCGCGAGCACCTCCGCCGAGCCCGGTCTGCGCGAGACGGGCGCGGGTCCGGCCAAGCGCGGAGCGCGTCGCCGCGCGAAGCCGCGCTTCGTGATCCAGAAGCACGACGCTCGGAACCTGCATTACGACCTGCGCCTGGAGGTCGACGGCACGCTGCGCTCGTGGGCGGTGCCGAAGGGACCGTCGACCGACCCGAGCGAGAAGCGCCTGGCGGTCGAGGTCGAGGACCACCCGCTCGAGTACGCCGACTTCGAGGGGGTCATCGAGCCGCACAACTACGGCGCCGGCGCGGTGATCGTCTGGGACGCGGGCACATATCGGAACCTCGACGAGCAGCGCTCGATGGCCGAGGCGCTCGAGGCCGGCCACGCGAAGGTCTGGCTGGAGGGACGGAAGCTGCGCGGCGGCTGGACGCTGCAGCGCACGCGCGCGGGGGACAAGCCGCAGTGGCTGCTGATCAAGCGCCGCGACGAGGAGGCCGACGCGCGGCGCGACCCCGAGAGCACGCAACCCGAGTCGATCCGGACCGGGCGCACCGTCGAGCAGGTCGCCGAGGAGGAAGCGGTGAATCGCGGGTGAGCGCGCCGCCGCTCGACGCTCTGGCCGACGACGTGCGCGCGCGCGTGCGGCCCGCCGATCCACCGCGGGGCTCGGCGGCGATGAAGGCGACGCTCACCGACGAGCGCTTCGACCACCCGGACTGGATCTTCGAGCGCAAGCTCGACGGCGTGCGCTGCATTGCCGTGCGCTCGGACGACCGCGTGCGGCTGCTGTCGCGCAACGACCTGTCGCTGAACGGCCGCTACCCGGAGATCGCGACCGCGCTCGCGTGACGAGCCGGCCGAGCGTTTCGCCGTCGACGGCGAGGTCGTCGCCTTCGACGGCGCGCAGACGAGCTTTGCCCGCCTGGCCCAGCGCCAGCAGCATTGGGTGCCTGTGTTCTACTACGTGTTCGACGTGCTGTGGCTCGACGGCTACGACGTGCGCGCGCTCGAGCTGCACGAGCGCAAGCGGCTGCTGCGCCGCACGCTGCGCTTCGGCGGCGACGTGCGCTGGACGCCGTACCGCAGGCGCGACGGGCGAGCCCTGTTCGAGGAGGCCTGCCGCCGGGGATGGGAGGGACTGATCGCCAAGCGGCTCGCGAGCCCGTACACCGACCGGCGCTCGCGCGACTGGCTGAAGTTCAAGTGCGGGCAGGGTCAGGAGCTCGTCATCGGCGGCTACACCGAGCCGCACGGCTCGCGCGTCGAGTTCGGCGCGCTGCTCGTCGGCTACTACGACGACGGCGCCCTGCGCTACGCCGGCAAGGTGGGGACGGGGTTCGACGAGGCGACGCTGCGCGACATCGGCTCGGCGGCTGCGCCCGCTCGAGCAGGACAGCCCGCCGTTCGCCAACGCCTCGTTCATCCGCGAGCGCGGCGTGCACTGGGTCGCCCCCGAGCTCGTCGCGGAGGTCGGCTTCAGCGAGTGGACGAGCCACGGCCGCCTGCGCCATCCGCGCTTTCTCGGCCTGCGCGACGACAAGGCCGCGCGCGAGGTGGTGCGCGAGCGATGAGCGAGACGCTGCGCGTCGGTCGGCGCTCGGTGGCGATCAGCCACCCGGACAAGCTGCTGTTCGCCGACCCGCCGGTGAGCAAGCACGACCTCGCGCGCCACTACGAGCGGGTCGCGGAGGCGATGCTGCCCCTCGTCCGTGACCGGCCGCTCGCGCTCCAGGTGTTCCCCGACGGCATCGAGCACCACGGCTTCTTCCTGAAGTCGGTGCCGGCTCACTTCCCGGACTGGATCGAGCGGGCGACCGTCCCGAAGCGCGGCGGCACCCTGACGCAGGCGCTCGCGCAGAACGCGGCGACCCTGGTCTACCTCGTCGGGCAGAACGTGGTCACGCTGCACGTGTGGCTCTCGCGGGCCGACGCGCCGCGGCAGCCCGACCGCCTGATCCTCGACTTCGATCCGTCGCCCGGGGCCACCTTCGGCGACGTGCGCGCCGCGGCGCGCACGGCGGGCGAGCGTCTGCGCGACGCCGGGCTCGTCCCGTTCGCGATGGTCACGGGCTCGCGCGGCGTGCACGTCGTGTGCCCGCTGCGTCGCGGGCCGACGTTCGAGGAGGTCCACGCCTGGGCGCGCTCGATCGCCGAGGCGATGGTCCGCGACGATCCGAAGCGCCTCACCCTGGAGTGGCGCAAGGACGATCGCGGCGCCCGCATCTACGTGGACGTGAACCGGATCAACTACGCGCAGCATGCCGTGGCCCCGTACGCCGTGCGCGCGCGGCCACGCGCGCCGGTCGCGATGCCGATCCACTGGGAAGAGCTCTCCGACGCGCGACTGAAGCCCGACCGCTGGACGGTGCGCGACGCCGCCGATCGCCTCGCCGCCGAGGGCGACGCGTGGAAGGGCATGGCGCGGCATGCCCGGGCGCTGCCGCGGGGCTGAGTGGCCGGCGCCGGTCAGTGCTCGCGTGTCGGCGCGCCGCTGGTGACGGGCATTCGCGAGCTCTCGCGGCGGGCGGGCGCGTCGAGACCGATGATCAGGCCACTCGCGGGCGCGGGCGCGGGCGCGGGCGTGGGCGGCCGCGCGGGCGGCCGCGCGGCGTGGGCCGGCGGCCCGTCGGCTCGGGCCGCGCGCGCGAGCCCGGCGCCGATCCGCGCGGTGGCCGTGGCCACGACGGTGAGTGCGCCCAGAACGGCGAGGCCGATCCACTCGCCGGCCACGGCGGCGACGATGACGTAGGCGACCACGGCGGCGGCCAGCCCTCCCGCCAGGACGGGCGAGAGCAGGGACCCGCCCTCGCGCCGTGAGCTGCCGCCTCGGTCGATCGGTGCCATGGGACTCAGGGTTTACCCGCAGTCGTCGTCGGCGAAACGCGTGCACGCGGGCGTGCGGGGCCGTGGTGTCGGTCGCGGAGCCGGTTTCGGGCGTCGCGGGGGGAAGTTTGGTCGATCTTCTTCCACCAGGAGAGAAGATCGATCAATCTTCGCGGTTCGCGGTCGATCTGGCCCTGGGCCGGCGGCAGACCGGTGCGGCGCTGCGCGCGCGCGGCGTTGGCCCGGCGAAACGCGTGCACGCGGGCGTGCGGGGCCGTGGTGTCGGTCGCGGAGCCGGTTTCGGGCGTCGCGGGGGGGACCCGGGGGGAAGTTTGGTCGATCTTCTTCCACCATGAGAGAAGATCGATCAATCTTCGCGGCCCGCGCTCGATCTGGCCCCGGCTCGCCCGCCGGCCGCAGCCCAGCGCGGCGCGCGCGCCGTCCCCGACTCGGCGAAACGCACACCGCCCGCGCACCCGCCCGCCGTCAGGAGTACCCGTTGGCCAGGTACAGCCCGATCCACGTCACGGCGAGCGAGCACAGGAAGATCGCCGCCGCGAGCGCTTGCGTGTCCGGCCGGCGCACGTGCCAGACGAGCAGCACGCCGATGAGCGCGACGAGCACGAGCTTGACGTGCAGCGCCGTGCTGCCCCACAACCCGGCGTGGAACGCCATCGCCGTCCCGGTGGCGACCAGGATGACCACCGCGACGGCCGAGGCGTACCCGAACCGCCGCGCCATCGCGCGCAGCTGCTCGCGGTCGGGTGCGCGGCGCCCGACCGGCACGACCGCAACGGCCACGACCGCCTGCCCGCCGACGAAGAAGGCCATCGCGAGCAGGTGGGTCCAGCGCACGACGAACCAGGCGTAGCTCATCGGCCGCGCCGGCTTCAGGCGGCCGGGCGGCTCGGATGCCCGAGCCCCGGCCACGGCGCGAGGCACAGCACGAGCCGGCACTCGCTCAGCGCCGTCACCTCGTGGCGCTCGGCCGGCTCGAAGTGCACGAGGCTCGGAGCCTCGAGCTCGCGGCTCTCGTCGCCCGCCGTGACGCGCAGGCGCCCGGCAACGAGGAACACGAGCGCGTGCTCGTGGACCTGGTGCTCCTGCAGCGACTCGCCCTCCGGGAGCAGGAGAAGGACGACGCGGTTGGCCTCGTCGTCCGAACGCAGGATCTGCGGTCGATGGGGCTCGACGGGCAGAGCGTTCAGCGCCCAGATCTCCACGCGGCAAGTATAGGTTCGGGCCCGCTCGGGGTGTCTGCGGCGATCGCGGGTCAGCCGGTCGCCGCGATGCGGCGCTCGGGCCTCACATGGGGTCGGCCAGCAGGGCCTGGGGCGTGACGATCGGGGTGCCCGCGTGGGCTTCGAGCGGCAGCAGGTGCCGTCGATCGCCGCTGGCGATGACGTCGACGCCGCCGCTCAGCCCGCGGCTGGCGCTGGGCGCCCGCTCACCCCCGCGGCCCGCGCCGAGCCCGGCACAGGCACACCGTGCTCGCCCCGGCGGCGGCGGCGCCGACGAGCGCCAGACACGCGACGCCGACGCGCCGCCGGCCGGCGGTGCACTGCCCTCGCGCCATCCATCGCAGCTCCCGCGACCGGAGGCCGGGACGGCTGACGCCGGCCGCCCGTCGGCGCCGACCCCCCCGGTCGGGTGACGGGCGGCCGGGCCGAGCGCCTACGCGGCGCTGTTGCCGAAGTCGGTGGGCTCCCGGCCGTCGGGCGACGGCGAGATGTCGGCGACCGCGGGGGGCGGTCCGGACGGGGACTCCCCCCGCTCGGCGTCCCCGTGCCCGGCCCGCGCCGCGGCGGCGCGCCGGTCCCGCATCTCATCGAGGGTCTGGGGATCGTCCACGCCGCGCACGCTACCGCCGCCCGGCCGGCTCGTCGATACCCTCGAACCCTAGAGACGGACAGGGGGCGGGCTCGGCGCCGTCGAAGCCCGGATGCGCCACCGGGGCGAGCGGTAGCATCGACCGGGAGGCGATCAATTTGACTCCACTGCCACCGGGCGGCGACCCGCCGCCGCCGACCGCCGGCGACTCGCAGCCGTCCCCGGCCGGGACCACGCCGCGCGACGGCCGGCTCTCCGGCCAGGTGTTCGATCAGGAGCTGCGCAAGCTCCAGCGCGAGCTCGTGATCATGCAGGAGTACGTCAAGGCGAAGGGCCTGAAGGTCGTCGTGATCTTCGAGGGGCGCGACGCCGCGGGCAAGGGCGGCGTGATCAAGCGGATCGCCGAGCGCACCAACCCGCGCGTCTGCCGCGTGGTCGCGCTCCCGGCGCCGACCGAGCGCGAGAAGACGCAGTGGTACTTCCAGCGCTACGTCCCGCATCTCCCCGCCGGCGGGGAGATCGTGCTGTTCGATCGCTCCTGGTACAACCGCGCCGGCGTCGAGCGGGTGATGGGCTTCTGCACCGAGCACGAGTACGAGGAGTTCATGCGTTCGTGCCCCGAGTTCGAGCGGATGCTCGTGCGCTCGGGGATCCAGCTGATCAAGTACTGGTTCTCGGTCTCCGACGAGGAGCAGGAGCGCCGCTTCCAGGCCCGCGTGCAGGACCCGATGCGGCGCTGGAAGCTCAGTCCGATGGACCTGCAGTCGCGCGCGCAATGGGTCGAGTACTCGCGCGCGAAGGACGAGATGTTCCGCTACACCGACATCAAGCACGCCCCCTGGTACGTCGTCGAGGCCGACGACAAGCGCCGCGCCCGCCTGAACTGCATCGCCCACCTGCTGTCGATGATCGACTACGAGGACCTCACCCCGCCGCCGATCGAGCTGCCGGTGCGGGGCGAGAGCCACTACGTGCGCCCGCCCCTCGACGAGCAGACGTTCGTGCCGCAGGTGTACTAGCGACCGCTCGAAGCACGGCCGGCGCAGACGCGCTATGAACAAGGGGATGCGACCCCTCCATGAGCAGACGATCCTCATCACCGGGGCCACGGACGGTCTCGGTCGCGCCCTCGCCGGCGAGCTGGCGGCGGGCGGCGCCGCGGTTCTCCTCCACGGCCGTGACGACGAGCGCATGACGGCGACGCTGAACGCGATCGCCGACCAGACCGCGAGCGCGCGGCTGTCGCTCTACCGCGCCGACTTCTCCTCGCTGGCGGACGTGCGCGAGCTCGCGCGGCGGGTGGCCGAGGAGCACGACCGGCTCGACGTGCTCGTCAACAACGCCGGGATCGGCACCCGACTGCCGGGCGACGGGCGGCGCCTGGAGAGCGCCGACGGTCACGAGCTGCGCTTCCAGGTCAACTACCTGGCGGGGTACCTGCTCACGCGGCTGCTGCTGCCGCTGCTCGTGCGGTCGGCGCCGGCGCGGATCGTGAATGTCAGCTCCGCCGGGCAGACGCCGATCGACTTCGACGACGTGATGCTCACGCGCGACTACAGCGGCACGCGCGCGTACTGCCAGAGCAAGCTCGCCCAGGTGATGTTCACCTTCGACCTCGCCGAGGAGCTGGAGGAGGAGGACGTGACGGCGAACTGCCTGCACCCGGCCACCTACATGCCCACGAAGATGGTGCTCGCCGCCGGGGTGAGCCCGGCGAGCCCGCTCGAGAAGGGCGTGGAGGCGACGATGCGCCTGATCGCCGGCGAGGACGTCGAGGGTGTCAGCGGGCGCTACTTCAACGTGCAGCGCGAGGCCCGCGCCGATGCGCAGGCCTACGACGCCGACGCGCGGCGCAGGCTCCGAGAGCTGTCCGCCGGACTGACGGGCGTGCCCGCCTCGACGCTCTAGCGCCGAACGCGCGAGCCGTGCGATGCTGCACCGACGATGCCGTCGCAACCCGGACCGGACGCGCCCGCGAACCCCGACGCCGAGCCGGCGCTGCCGCCCGGGGTGACGGTCGGGCACTGGACCGACCCCGTCGGGCGCACCGGCTGCACCGTGGTGCTCGTCCCCGAGGGCGCCGTCGCCGGCGTCGACGTTCGCGGCGGGGCGCCGGGGACGATCAACACCGACGCGCTCGTCCCCGGGCGCGTCGTCCAGCAGGGGCACGCGATCCTGCTCACCGGCGGCAGCGCGTTCGGACTCGCCGCGGCCGACGGGGTGATGCGCTATCTGGACGAGCGCGGCATCGGCTTCGAGCTCGGGCCGGTGCGCGTCCCGGCCGTCGCCGGCGCGGTCATCTTCGACCTGCTCGCCGGCGACCCGCGGGCCCGGCCCGACACGGCGGCCGGCTACGCCGCGTGCGAGGCGGCCACCCGCGCGCCCGGGATCGGCGCGGTCGGGGTCGGGACCGGCGCGACGGTGGCCAAGGCCGGTGGCGGCGACGAGATGCGACCGGGCGGCCTGGGCATCGCGAGCGCGAGCGTCCACGGCGCGACGGTCACGGCCGTGAGCGTCGCGAACAGCGTCGGCGGGATCTGGGACGACGAGCGCCACGAATGGGTGGCGCCGCTCACGCAGTGGGACCGCTCGTCGAACCTGCTGCCCGGCGCCAACACGACCCTCGGCGTGGTCGTCACCGACGCCCGCCTGAGCAAGGAGCAGGCCAACCGCGTGGCCACCGTCGCGCAGGACGGCTTCGCCCGCGCCGTGCGACCGGCGCACACGATGTACGACGGGGACACGATCTTCTGCGCGGCCACCGGTGGGGTCGAGGTGCCCTACGACGCCGTCGAGATCCTTGCCGCCGATCTGGTGGCGCGCTCGATCGTGGTGGGCGTGCGGGCCGCGCAGGCCTGACTGCCCTTGTGGTGTCCGTGTGAAGGACAGAACCCTTTCGCTAGCGCTACAGTTCTGTCCGTGCTTGCTGCGTCACTTCTGAGCGTGCGTGAGGCGGCCGAGCGTCTCGGCGTGGGCCCGGCGGCCGTGCGCCAGCAGATCGCGTCGGGCCGGTTACCCGCAATCAAGCGCGGGCGCGACTGGTGGCTTGATGAGCGAGCGGTGCAACGGATGGTCGGCCAACGAGTCGAGGGCGGCCGCCCGTTGTCGCCGGCGATGGCCTGGGCAGTCCTGCTGCTGGCATCCGGGCACGAGTCTGCGGCCGAGTCAGCGGCTGGGCGCGATCGCTACTGGTCGCGAACGCGCGTCTGGCTGCGTGATCACCCCGTGGCGCAGCATGGATCGCGACTGCGCGCTCGGGCGCACAGCGAGGAATTCGACGCCCACCCGTCGGAGCTGGCGCGGCTCCTCGACCGACCCGACGTGCTGGTCACCGGAGTCTCGGCTGGTGATGTGGTCGGTCTTGTCGGATTGGCATCGTCGGTCGAGGTGTACGCGCCGGCTGGGCGTCGCGCCGCAATCGTTGAGGAGCACGCGCTGATGACCCGGCCGGGGCCGGTTCGTGTCCGCTGGGTGCCCGATGAGCTGTGGCCGCTATTGGTCGGTGATGCTGACGGCCGTGCGCCACGCGCCGCTGTCCTGCTTGACCTGCTCGAGAGCGACGATCCACGCGCTCGTCGCCAGGCGGCGACTGCGCTCTTGTCATGACCGCGATCGAGATCGATCTCGACGATCCAGCGACGCTCGCGCTTTGGGCGGCGGTGGGTGACCTTGTGCAGCGGCTGCCGCAACGGTGGGTCTTGATCGGCGGGCTGATGGTGCAACTGCATGCGCTGGAAAACGGCGTTCTCGACGTGCGGCCTACCGGCGATATTGATGTTCTTGGTCAGGCGCGCCCGCAGGGCACGCTGCGCTCCATCGACGCAGCGCTTCGCAGCGCCGGTTTCGAGATGGTGGGGCCGGACCTGGACGGCTACGGGCATCGCTATGAGCCATCCTGGGTTTGACGGAGACTTCGATGCCAGGGTTCGCCTGGCGGAAGGAGAAGTCCCGTCTTATGCCACGAGCGAGGAAGTACCCCACGGAGTTGTTGGATCGCGGTGCGCGGCTGGTGTTTGAGTCCGGGCGTCCGATCGCGCATGTCGCGGCGGACCTGGGCGTGCCGTCGGAGACGCTGCGCAAGTACGTGCGTCAGGTCGAGGCCGATGAGGGCCGGCGCGGGGATCTGCCCAGCAGCCAGGAGCGCCAGGAGATCCGCGATCTGCGCCGCGAGGTCTTTGAGCTGCGTCGCGCGAATGAGATCCTGAAGGCCGCGAGCATCTTTTTCGCGGGCGAGCTCGATCCACACCGTCCGAAGTGAGCGCGTTCATCGACGGGCACCGCTCTCGTTTCGGGGTCGAGCCGATCTGCCGGACCTTGGACGTGTCGGCGTCCGCCTACTACCACCGCGCGACCGGGGAGCGCTCGGAGCGCTCCCGCGAGGACGAGCGGCTGCTCGACCGTATCCGCGAACTGCACGAGGCCAACTACTTCGCGTACGGGTCGCGGCGGATGTGGAAGGCGCTGCTGCGAGCCGGTGAGCAGGTCGGGCGCAGCCGCGTCGAGCGCCTCATGCGTGCCCACGGGATCCAGGGCGCCAAGCGCCGCGGCAAGCCGTGGCGCACGACGACGACGGACCCGGCAGCGGTGCGCCACCCCGATCTCGTGAACCGTGATTTCACGGCGTCACGGCCGGACGAGCTGTGGCTGGCGGACTTCACGTATCTGCGTTGCCATGAGGGCGTCGTGTTCTTCAGCTTCGTGATCGACGCGTATAGCCGGATGATCGTCGGCTGGCAGTTCGCCAAGCACATGCGCACCGATCTCGTGCTGGACGCGCTGCGGATGGCGCTTAGCACCCGAGAGCCCGGCGCCGACGTCGCGCTGATTCACCACTCGGATGCCGGCAGTCAACCCAATACACGTCTTTCGACTACGGCCAGGAGCTCGACGACCATGACGTGCTCGCGTCGATCGGATCGGTCGGCGACGCCTACGACAACGCGATGGCCGAGAGCTTCGTCGATAGCTTCAAGACCGAGCTGATCGCCGATCGCGTCTGGCACAGCAGATCCCAGCTCGAGCTCGCGATCGTCAGCTACGTCGCCTGGTTCAACAACCAGCGCCTGCACTCAGGCCTCGGCGACATCCCTCCCGCCGAGCATGAGCACCTCCACGAGTTCCGCTACGCGGCTGCGACGAAGTAGCGTCAAGAGGAACACCCACCACAACAAAGAGGAAACCTACTAACACGGTCTCCGCGAAACCCAGGGCGGCTCATCCGGACCGGTCGCCGCTGCGCCGGGTGCGCCCTGACGCCTCGACCGACACGAGAAGCGTGAGCGAACCGCGAAATAGCCGACGCCACCCCGATCGGCGCCATCGCCGGCTAATACCCGCAATCCCCCACCGCGCGGCATCACCGACCGAAGAGCCCCGGACCCACTAACGCCCGACCCCACACGCGCGAGCACAAATGCGGGTCTCGCCCTGCCACGTGCCACGCACCTGCTCGTCGCCAGTTGCGCGATCGCAGGAGACAGGAGTCTGCAGCGCTGACCCGCGGCTCTGGTCTTGCGCCGAATGCGGAGGCGCCGGTCGGCGGCGCTCATCATGCGGGTTTCTACCAAGGTTCCCGGTGGGCGAGACCGATGCGGGCGGCGGGCGGGCCTGGGAGGCTCGCTCGCAACATGACGACCGATCGAATCATGACGGCGGGTCGCGCATCCGCTGTCGGTGTGCCGTCGTCAGAGGCGCCCGGCGTGCGCCGGTGGGCGGTGCTGTCCGTGCTGTGCCTCGCCGTCCTGGTCGTGAACGTCGACATGACGATCCTCAACGTGGCGCTGCCAACGCTCGTGCGCAAACTGAACGCGACCTCGAGCGGCCTGCAGTGGATCGTCGACGCCTACGCCATGGCCTTCGGTGGGTTGTTGCTGGTGGCGGGCAGCCTGGCCGATCGCCTCGGGCGCAAGCGGATGCTGCTGGCCGGCTTCTGCACGTTCGCGGCCGGGTCGCTCGGGGCCGCGCTGTCGGGTTCGGTCGGAGTGCTGATCGCCTGGAGGGCGGTGATGGGGGCCGGGGCTGCGATGACCATCCCGGCTGGCCTGTCGACCCTCGACAACGTGTTTCCAGATCCCCACGAGCGCGCGCGAGCGATCGGCGTGTGGGGTGGGACGATGGGCGTAGGGATCGCGCTTGGCCCGCTTGCGGGCGGTCTGCTGCTTTCACGGTTCGCGTGGGGTTCGGTGTTCCTCGTCAACGTGCCGCTATTGATTGTCGGCGTCGTGTCGGCATGGCGGCTGGTGCCCGAGTCGCGCAATCTCGCCGCGGACAGGCCGGATCCGGTTGGCGCGGTGCTGTCGATCATCGGCGTGGGCCTGCTGCTGTGGGCGATCATCGAGGCTCCCACCCGCGGCTGGACCTCGCCTGGCGTGGTGCTGGCTGGGATCGGTGCCGCCGCGACGGTAGCCGGGTTCGTGGGCTGGGAGCGGCGCAGCGATCACCCCATGCTCAAGCTTCGATTCTTTCGCTCTCCGCGCTTCTCGGCCGCAACCGGAGCGATCCTGCTCGGGCTGTTCGCGCTGTCCGGGGCTCTGTTTGTGCTTACCCAAGTGCTGCAGTTCGACCTCGCGTTCACGCCGCTTCAGGCCGGCGTGCGGATCCTCCCGATGGCTGCTCTGGTGGCGGCCGCGGCGCTGCTGTCGACGCTGATCGTCCGCGCGGTCGGTAGCAAGGCAACCGCCACCGCCGGGCTGGCTGCGATCGCCGGCGGGTTGTGGTGGGCGGCCGTCGTATCGTCCGTCACGGCCAGCTACGCAGACCTGCTCCCCGGCACGCTGCTTGTCGGCTTCGGCGCGGGCCTGCTCATGCCCACCGCGGCGGACTCGGTGCTCGGATCGGTCCCGCGGGCCGAAGCGGGGATCGCGTCGGGGACCTATGGCGTCGCGATCCAGATCGGCGGAGCGCTCGGCGTAGCCGTGATCGGCAGCACGCTCTCGACCCGCTACCAGAACCACGTCACAGGGGCGCTCGCCTCGCACCGGGTGCCAGAGCCGGTGCTGCACACAATCACCGGTTCGCTCGGCGGAGCGCTCGGCGTCGCGAGCGCGCTCGGCGGGGTCCTAGGGACGCTCCTGGCCCACGCCGCGCGGGCCGCGTTCATGAGCGGCGTCCACCTCTCGCTTGGGCTTGGCGCGGTGGTCGCGGGTGCCGGGGCGTTGCTGGTAGTTGTGGCCCTGCCCTCGCGCGCACGTCCCGAAGACGAGGACGCCGAGCTCCCAGTCAGGAGTCCGGAGCCCGGCCTGATCGGGATCGACCAACCCGACGATTGCGCGACGTCGCATGCGCGCATCGCCAACGGCACCGTGCGTGAGCTCGCCGACCAGATTGCCCAACTCGACTCTGGTCACGAACCGAAATCGCGCGCGGACAGAAGCCAGCATGGCCGACCACGGTCCGAGGCGAGGCCCGCACCGCCCCGGAAGCAGGGCCCCGCTCGCCGATAGCCCCGGTCTCGAATCTCGCCAATAGCTCGTCGCCGACAGCAAGGTCGAGAGGGGTCAGCGCAAGCCCGCCGCCCGGCGCTTTCTGACCCCGTGGGTTGGTAGACGCGGTTGGTATACGTGGCCCTCCAACGGCTGTTGTCCGGCATCTGGACCAACAGGAAAGGCCCGCTCTTGCGGGCCTTTCCTGTGAAGCGGATGAAGGGACTCGAACCCTCGACCTTCTGCATGGCAACGAGACGGCGCCGCGCGAGGCTTGCGGCCCAGGACGGCTTAGCGGTACTCGGGGTTCGGATGCCCGGGCATCGACAGGTCCCAGTTGTGCGTCGAGTTGCCCCAGGCCGGTATGCCCCCGGCGTCCTTGAGCATCCGCGCGAGGTGCAGGACGTTCCACGCCATGAAGACGGCGTTGCGCGTCGTCCAAGCGTTGCCCCGCCCGCCGCCGTCCTCGTCGAGGTAGGACGGACCGGGGCCGCCCTCCCCGACCCAGTAGGCGTCGGATTGGGGCGGGATCGTCAGGCCGATGTGCTGGAGGGCGTAGAGGACCTGACGTGCTTGCCTCCGTCCTCGTTGCCGGTCGTCACGACCCCGCCGACCTTGCCGCAGTAGGCCCACTGTCCGGCGGCGTTGACCTCGCTGGAGTAGGCGTACAGGCGCTCGATGATCTTGCGCGTGAGCGAGCTCTGATCGCCGAGCCAGATTGGCCCGGCGATGATGATGACGTCGGCGGGTGCGACGAGCTCGCGTTAGATCTCGGGGAACTCGCCGACGTCGTAGCCGTGCTTGCGCATGTCGGGCCATAGGCCCGCGGGGATGTCGCGGTCGGCCGTGCGCACTTCGTCGACGCGGACGCCTAGGCCGGCGAAGATGCCGCGCGGGATCGCGAGCAGGCCATCGGTGTGGCTCGGCTCGGGCGAGCGCTTGGTCGTGCCGTTGAAGATGACCACGCGCAGGTCGCCGTAGCGCACGGGAGCGTGTTCGACACGCTCGTCGATGAAGCCCTGGATCGATTCGGGGATCGGCATCGGCGGGAGTCCTCTCGCGAGGAGCTAAACGAGGTCGGGGTCGGTGATGATCTCGACGAGCGCGGGGCCATCATGGGCGATCGCCGCCGCGAGGGCATCGTCCAGCTCGGCGATGCTTCCCACGTGCACGCCGAACGCGCCGCAGATTTTCGCGTACTCGGCGAAGTTGGGGTTGTGCAGTGACGTCTGCCACACGTCCCAGTCGCCGGCGCGCTGCTCCTTGGAGATCTTGCCGAGCTGGCCGTTGTTGAGCAGCACCTGGGTGATGTTCATGTCGTGCTTGACCGCGGTCAGCAGCTCGGCCATGTACTGGGCAAATCCGCCGTCGCCGGTGACCGCGAAGATGGGCCGGTCCGGTGCGGCCGCCCATGCGCCGATGGCGGCCGGATAGCCGAAGCCGATCGAGCCCAGATAGCCGGACATCAGGACCGTCTGGTCCTTCTTGCATTCGAAGTAGCGGCCGAACGAATACGCGTTGTTGCCGACGTCCACCGCGATCACCGCCCGCTCGGGAACGTGCTGCTGCAGAGCCGCGAATACGGCGGCCGAGTTGACTCCGTTCCCGCGGTCATCCTCGGTGCGGTTGGCCTTCTCGGCCCGCCAGATCGACCAGCGCTCGGCGAGCTCGGGGCGCTGGTCCTCGCGCTCGGAGCCGGCGGCTGGCAGGCCGGTGGCGAGCAGTTGCACGGTGACGGAGATCTCGCCCCACACGGGCACGGTGACGGGGTGGAACTTGCCGAGCGCGAGCGCGTCGAAGTCGACCTGGACGATCGCCTTGCCGGGGTAGATGCCGGTGTGGTTGGAGAACGATGCTCCGAGGACGAGTAGCGCGTCGCTTTCGTTCATGAACCAGCTGGCGATCGGCGTACCGCTGCGCCCGAGCACACCGCAGGCGAGCGGGTGGTCGTCGGCGATTTGGCCCTTGGCCTTGAAGGTGGTGATCACCGGGGCGCCGAGGTGCTCGGCCAGGGCGATGATCGCCGGCATGTCGAAGCGGGCGCCGTGCCCGACGATGATGACGGGCCGCTTCGCGCCGGCGAGCAGCTCGACGGCGGCCCGCAGCGACTCGTCCGGCGGGGCGATCTGCTGCGGCGCGATCCGGCCCTGCGGTGCGGACGGCTGTTCCTCGCCGGCGGGCAGCGTCTGCACCTCGTCGGGGAAGATCAGGTGGGCGACGTCGCGTCGCAGGATGGCGTTCTTGGCCGCCAGCGTGGCCAGCTCGGCGTGGCGGCTGGTGGGCAGCACGGTCTGGCTGAACGCGGCGACCGAGCCGAAGGCGGCGTGCAGGTCGACCTCTTGGAAGGCGCCCGGGCCGAGCACCTGCGTGTCGACCTGGCCGGTGAGCGCGATCACCGGCGAGCGGTCGACCTTGGCGTCCCACAGCCCGGTGAGCAGGTTCGTCGCGCCGGGGCCGGCGATCGTCAGGCAGGCGGCTGGTCTCCCGGTCAGCTTGCCGTAGGCCGAGGCGGCGAACGCGGCGGCGCCCTCGTGGCGGATTCCGATGTAGGTGAGCGCGCCGGCGGCCTCCTGGCGGCGCAGCGCGTCGGCCAGGCCGAGGTTGGAGTGCCCGACCATCCCGAACACGTGGCGCACGCCCCAGTTGACGAGGGTCTGCGCGATCACGTCGCTGACCGTGGTGGCGTGCGGCGGGTCGGGCGCCACTCCGACATAGATGCCGTCCTCGCGCTCCTGCACTGGGAACGTGGCCACCGAGTCGCCGAATGGGGACTCACCGGTGAGCGGGCAGTAGTCGTAGCCGTGCCACGGGCAGCGCAGCATGCCCTTCTCGATCGAGCCCTCGCCGAGCGGCCCGCCCTGGTGCGGGCAACGATTGGACAGCGCGCCATAACGGCCCTCGTAATGGGTGAGCGCGAACGTGTGGTGACCGGCGCTCACCGTCCGGACGCGGCCCTCGGGCAACTCGTCGCGCGCCGCGACGCGGTGCCAGGTCAGGGAGGAGGGCATGGACGTGGTCGGCTCCGGCATGTCCGCACGGCCTGTCGTCTCGCCGGCGAGGCGCTCGTTACGTTCGCCCGGCACGCGCAGACTCCTTGTAACGCTCGGCGGCCCCCGCGAGACCGCGGCACCGCCACGTCCGCCCGGTGCGGTGTCCAACCAACCGACGAAGGAGAGCTCGATGGCCCAGATCGAGGAAGGCGGAGCGCCCGCCCGATACGCGACCGGACTGCGCGACAAGAGCGTCCTCGTGACCGGCGGGACCTCGGGCATCGGTCAGGCGATCGCCGTGCGCTTCGCCGAGTGCGGCGCCAACGTCGCCATCAACTACCTGCGCGAGGCCGGCGAGGCGACCGACACCGAGGAACAGGTGCAAAGCTGCTCGCGGCGCGTTGCCGAGGCCGGGGTGCGCGACGTGCTCGTCGGGGGCGACGTGTCCGACGAGGACGACGTCGTGGCGATGGTCGCCTCCGCGGTCGACGGCCTCGGTGGCCTCGACGTGCTCATCAACAACGCGGGGATCCAGATCTCGCGGCATAGCGACGAGCTGTCCAGCGCCGACTTCGACCGGGTGCTGGCCGTCAACCTGCGCGGCGCCTTCCTGTGTGCGCGCGAGGCGATCCGGCACTGGCTGCAGGCGGGCAAGCCGGGCGTGGTGATCAACGTGTCGAGCGTGCACCAGCTCATTCCCAAGCCCGACTACCTCGGCTACTCGGTCAGCAAGGGCGGGATGCAGAACCTCACGCGCACGCTCGCGCTCGAGTACGCCGCCCGCGGCATCCGGGTGAACGCAATCGGCCCGGGCGCGACGGTCACGCCCATCAACCGGGCCTGGATCGACGACCCGGTCAAACGCGAGCAGGTCGAGAGCCACATTCCGATGCGGCGCGCGGGGACGGCGGACGAGATGGGAGGCGTCGCCTGCTTCCTCGCCAGCGATGACGCCGCGTACATCACGGGCCAGACGATCTTCGTGGACGGCGGCCTCACCCTGTTCCCGAGCTTTCGCGATCCGTGGTCCTCGGAATGAGCACGCCCCTCGGTCCGCCCGAGCCGGAGAACGGGACGGCGGGAGGCGAGCGCTGGTGGCCGTCGCGGTTCGGCGCCGACGACCAGATCGGCATGCTCAACCACGTCACCGACGCGAAGCGACGCGAGGCCCTGGCGCTCGTGCGGGACGGGACGCTGTACGACCTCGGACGCATCCTCGACGAGCACGTACCCGTGTTTCCGGGGCGCTCGTTTCACCAGACTCTGGTGACCACCGCCCACCACATTAACGACCGATCGCAGGGGAGCGAGCCGGACGGACTCGGCGTGAACAAGGTCAACTGGGTCACCGAGACGATCGCGACCACGATGCAGCTCGGCACCCACGTCGATTCGCTCGCCCACCTGCAGGTCGGCGAGCGCGTGTACAACGGGTGGACCATGGCCGAGCTGGCCGAGACCTGGGGGGTGAATCGCCTCGGGGCCGAGACGATTCCGCAGGTCGTCACGTGCGGCTGGCTCATCGACGTGCCCGCCGTCCGCGGTACTGGCGCGCTCGGGCGCGGCGACGTCATTAACGTCGCCGACGTGGAGGCGGCCCTGGACGGCGCTCAGCCCGCGCCGGGCGACGCGGTCCTGTTTCACACCGGCTGGGGCGAGCGCTGGTCGGCGCCGCCCGAGTACCTCGATGGCGAGCCCGGTCCGGGACTCGCGCTCGCCCAGTGGCTGGCCGAGCGCGGCGTTGCGCTCACGGGATGTGACACTTGGAGCTATGGGCCGTTCCCGCCCGAGGATCCGGACCGACCGTTCGTCGTGCCGCAGACCCTCAACGCCCAACACGGCGTGTTCGTCGTGGAGAACCTGGACACGGCGGCACTGGCCGCGGATGGCGTCAGCCGTTTCGCGCTGATCGTCACGCATCCGCGCCTGCGGGGCGCCAGCGGCGCGTGGACCTCTCCGATCGCGCTCGTGTAAGGGGTGAGCGCGACGAGCACCGAGCACTACGACGTCATCATCGTCGGCAGCGGGGCCGGAGGCGGCACGCTCGCGTACCGGCTCGCGCAGTCGGGCAAGCGCATGCTCATCCTCGAGCGCGGTGGCTACCTGCCCCGCGAGCCCGAGAACTGGGACAGTGACGAGGTCTTCGGGCGCGAGCGCTACCTGAGCGGGGAGCAGTGGCTCGACAAGGACGGCGAGGCCTTCACGCCCCACCAGCAGTACTTCGTCGGCGGCAACACGAAGTTCTACGGCGCGATCCTGTTCCGCCTGCGCGAGCGCGACTTTGGCGAGGTCCGCCACCACGGCGGCATGTCCCCGGCGTGGCCGCTCTCCTATACCGATCTGGAGCCCTACTACGCGGAGGCCGAGCGCCTGTACGTCGTGCACGGCGAGCGGGGCGAGGACCCGATCGAGCCGCCGGCGTCCGGGCCGTTCCCGTATCCGGCGGTGAGCCACGAGCCCCGCATCGAGCAGCTCGCCCGGGACCTGGAGCGTACGGGGCACCGTCCGTTTCACCTGCCGGTCGGGGTCGACCTCGACGAGGGCGACCCCGAGGGGGGGCGCTGCGTGCGCTGCGACCGCTTCGACGGCTTTCCCTGCCTCGCTGACGGCAAGGCCGACGCACACGTGCGCTGTGTCCGCCCGGCGCTGCGCCACGAGAACGTCACCCTGCTCACGCACGCCAAGGCGACGCGCGTTCTGACCGACGCGTCGGGCCGCGCGGCCACCGGCGTGCTCGTCGAGCGCCGCGGTGCGGAGGAGACGTACACGGCCGATCTGATCGTCGTGTCCTGCGGCGCCGTGAACTCGGCCGCGCTGCTGCTGCGCTCGGTCAGCGAGCGCCATCCGGACGGCCTGGCCAACGCGTCGGGCGTCGTGGGGCGCCACTACATGGCGCACATCAACTCGGCCGTTATCGCGGTGTCCAAGGCGCCGAACCCCACGCGCTTTCAGAAGACGCTCGGGGTCAACGACTACTACTTCGGCGCCGAGGACTTCGACTATCCCCTCGGCCACATCCAGATGCTCGGCAAGACGGACTCCGGCATCCTGCGAGCCGGCGCGCCCTGGTACGCGCCGGGCCCGGCGCTCGAATACATGGCTCGTCACGCGCTCGACTTCTGGCTCACCACCGAGGACCTCCCCGACCCCGACAACCGGGTGACCGTCGACCGCGCCGGCGCCATTCGCCTGGCCTACACCGATCGCAACCTCGAGGGCCATCGTCGCCTGATGGCCAAGCTGAAGGGCCTGCTCGTACCGCTGGGCTGCCACGAGCGCCTCATCCCGCACCGGCTTGTGCGCGACCAGCGCATCCCGATCGCTGGCGTCGCGCACCAGTGCGGCACAGTGCGCTTCGGCTCCGACCCGCGCAGCTCGGCGCTCGACCTGAACTGCCGCGCTCACGACATCGACAACCTGTACGTCGTCGACACGAGCTTCTTCCCGTCCAGCAGCGCCGTGAACCCCGCGCTCACCGCGATCGCGAACGCGCTGCGCGTCGGCGACCATCTGCTCGAGCGCCTCGGCGCCCGGGTCGGGCACCCTGAGCCGGCGGCCGCGGCGTGATGCGGACTCCGCGCGTCAGCGAGACGGTTGGCGAGGGCCTGGTGGCCGGCTTCATCGGGACCGCGGCGATGACCGTGTCCAGCACGATCGAGCAGCAGCTGCGCCACCGCGCCGCCAGCTCGGCGCCGGCCGACGCGACGGCCAAGGTGCTCGGCATCGACGCCTTTGCCGACGAGCGGGCGAAGGCCCGTTTCGGCGTGCTCTCGCACTGGAGCTACGGGACGGGTTGGGGGATCGTGCGCGCGCTGCTGCACGACGCCGGACTGTCGCCGCGACTGGCCACGCTGGCGCACGCGGCCGCGGTGTGGGGCAACGAGCAGGTCATGCTCCCGGCGCTCGACGTCGCTCCGCCCCTGACGCTGTGGGGCGCCCGCGAGATCGCCATCGATGCGTGGCACCACGCCGTCTACGCGACAGCGACCGGAATCGCCTACGAGCGGCTTCGGCGGCGCTGACGGCGTGGGCCTCCGGCGACGGATCAATCGGTAACGCTCGGCGCCGTTTGGAGACTGGTTGCCGTCCGTGATCGACTACATCAATCTGCTCATCGTCGTGGCGATCGCGTTTGCGGCGCCGCTGGCGCTCGGCTTCGCTCCGAGGATTCGTCTCCCGGTCGTCGTGTTGGAGATCATCGCGGGCATCGTCGTGGGGCCGTCCGGGCTCGGCTGGGTCACGGTCGATGCGCCGATCTCGATCCTGTCGCTCATCGGCCTGTCGTTCCTGCTGTTCCTCGCCGGCCTGGAGGTCGACGTCCACCGACTGCGCGGGCCGATCCTGCGCCTGACGATCCTCGGCTTTGCGCTCTCGTTCGTGATCGCCATCGTGCTCGGCCTGCTGCTGGCAGCTGGAGGGTTCGTCAAGTCACCGCTGTTCCTGGCCATCGTCCTCACGTCGACGTCGCTCGGCGTGATCGTGCCCGTGCTCAAGGACTCCAACAACATCGCCTCGGACTTCGGGCAGCTGGTTATCGCCGCGGCGTCGATCGCCGACCTCGGCACGATCGTGCTCCTGTCGATCTTCTTCTCCGGGAAGGGATCCACCGACGTGGCCGGCAAGGTCGTCCTGCTCGGCCTGTTCGCGCTGCTCGTGGCCGTCATCGGGCTGGCCATCTCCGGCGCCGAGCGCTCGCCGGGGCTGCGCGGCGTGCTGCTGCGCCTTCAGGACACCACCGCGCAGATTCGTGTGCGCGGCGCCTTCGTGCTGCTCATCGGCTTCGTCGCGCTGGCCACCAAGGTCGGCCTGGCCGCGATCCTCGGCGCGTTCGCTGCCGGGGCGCTGCTGTCGGTCGTCGACGATGACCGGGCGATGACCCATCCGCAGTTTCGGCTCAAGCTGGAGGCCGCCGGCTTCGGAATCTTCATCCCCGTGTTCTTCGTTTCCAGCGGGCTGAGCTTCGATCTGAACGCGCTGTTCGCCAGCGCCTCGACCGTCGCCCGCGTGCCGCTCTTCCTACTCGCGCTCCTGCTCGCGCGCGGCCTCCCGGCGGTCGTCTACCGCCGCCGGATCGGGACCACGAAGGCGGTCATCGCCGGGATCCTGCAGTCCACCTCGCTGCCCTTCATCGTCGCCGCCGTGGCCATCGGCCTGCAGCTGAACATCATCACGAAGGCGACCGGTGCCGGGCTGATCGCCGCCGGACTGCTGTCCGTGATCATCTTCCCGGCGCTCGGCCTGATGCTGCTGCGCCGCACCGATCCGGAAACAGTCATGTCGACGGAGCCCCCGACGCCGGCCAACGTCGTGCTCACCACCGACGACCGGATGCTCTGTCGGCTCCCGCAGCAGGCGACGTCTTGAGTCGCCTCAGGCGCTCGATCCCGGACGCGCCTGCGCCGCTTCCCAGGCGGCGCGCGCGTCGGGCAGGGTGGGGTCGAAGTCCGCTTTTATCCGGGCGAACACCTCGCCCAGGTCGGACCACAGCTGCCACGGCGATGGGCGGCCGAAGAACCAGTATCCGACGTAGCTCTTCTCGATCTTCAGCCCGGGGGAGAGCACCAGCGTGTGCGGCACGGTCGCTCGATGGTGGGGGTCGGTGTACTCGCGGATGTCGAGCATGCCCTGCACCTCGTACTCGGCGTCGGCGAGGTAGGTCCAGTAAGCCCCGGTAGCCAGGCGCATCTTGTTGGTGTCGTGCAGGTCGTTGGGGAGCACGGTCACCAGCGAGGTGAAGCCGACGGCGCACCAGCCGTGCAGGGGCAACATCTCACGCTGGTGCTGGCGCTCGCGGGGGCAGTGCTCGCCGCGCCCGAGCATCAGCACCATCGCGTTGTCGCCCTGCAGCTCGGACAGGGTGCGCGGGACGCCGGCGTCGTCGGGCAAGGTGAAGTCGGGCACGGTCACGCCGGGTACGAGTGACTTGCTCATCGGGCGGTCTCCTTGGGTCGGCGGGCGGCGCCCGGCGGGTCGGGGCGAATCCCGGGGATGTGCAGGCGAACGCGGTACACGCTGGTGAGCGCGCACACGTACAGGGTGCGGGCGTCGGCGTCGCCCCAGGCCAGGTTGTGCGGCTCCTCGGGCAGGACGAGCGCGCCCAGGCGCTCGCCGGTCGGCGCCACGATCCATATGCCGCCCGGGCCGCAGATGTAGACGTTGCCCTCGCGGTCGACCTTCAGGCCATCGATGGCCGCGTCGCCGGCCTCGTCAGTCAGGTCGCACAGCACGTCGCTGCCGAGCACGGCGCCGGTCCCGTCGATCTCGTAGCGGACGACCACCTTGTGCTCGAGATCCCAGTTGCCGACGTACAGGTAGCGCTCGTCGGGCGAGAAGGCGAGGCCGTTGGGGCCCGCGAGCTCGTCGCTGACCAGCGTGGCGGTGTTGGCGGCGACGGCGAACACGCCGCTGAAGGGCAGCTCCTTGTCGGGGTCCTCGAAGGTGGCGGGCAGGCCGAAGGGCGGGTCGGTGAAGAACAGCATGTCGTCGGAGCGGTAGACGAGGTCGTTGGGGCTGTTCAGGCGCCGGCCCTGGAAGGCGTCGGCCAGGACGGTGATGTTGCCGTGCGGCTCGACGCGGATCACGCGGCGGTTGCCGTGCTGGCACAGTGTCAGGCGCTGCGCGGAGTCGAAGGTCAGGCCGTTGGATCCGGGCTGGGCGTAGCGGCCGATGTCGTGGCCGGTGTAGCCGCTCTTTGCGCGGAACACGCTGAGCACGCCCGGCGGCTCCCAGCGGTAGATGCAGTTGGTGTTCGGGGAGCTGAACAGCAGCCCGTCGTCGGCCCACACCGGGCCCTCGGTGAACTGAAAGCCGGTGGCCACGCACTGCAGCCGCGCGTCGGACGCGACGATCGCCTCAAGCCGCCGGTCGCGTCGCGTCACCGACAGCTCCGCCTCGGCCACGGTGGTGGTCTGGCCGTCCGCGTACAGGTCGAGGGTCGCCGTGCGCATCCAGATGTAGTTCTGCGGGGCGGTCGAGATCGGCCCGTTGATCCCGAACACCGCGATATGAAAGCGCTCCCCGGCGCGCGCGTCGGTCGTGAGCAGGACCCGGTTGGGGGCGTTGAAGCCGGCCACGACGGCGCCGCCGGTCTGGCCGATGCGATGGCCGAGCTCGCCGTTGACCCACACCTCGGCGTAGTCGTCGATGATGACCTCGAACACGACCGTGGCGCCGGTCGGATCAAACGTGCCGATCCGCTCGGGCACAGTGAGTGCGGTCCGGTACCAGCAGAAGCACACGAGGCCACCGGCGAGGCGCAGCTGCGTCTGCTGGGGGTCAAGCGCCCGCCAGTCCGAGTCGTCGAAGTCGGGGGCCTCGGCGTGGGGCTCGATGTCGTACGTCTCGTTCGGGGTCTGGCCGGGGCCGAGGTCATCGGCGACCTCGACGAAGGGGACCCGGCGCACCTGCGCCTCGAGGAAGCGCCACTGCCCGCCCACGAGCGCGGCGCCCTCGTCGGTCTGCAGGTCGATGACGGCGTCCGGCCGGGCCGGCAGCAGCTCGGCGGGTCCCGGGACGCGGACGTAGGGCGCGGCGGGCATTCAGCCGACGACCTTCACCACGAGGTACAGGAACGGGTCCGAGACGGCGGTGAACTGGTGTGGGACTCCGCTGGGGATCGCCATCACGTCACCCTCGGCGAGGTGGTGCTCGGTGGCGCCTTCCAGGGCGCTGGCGCGGCGCTCCCCGTCGGCGACCTGGTGGGCGTCGATCATGCGCCCGGCGACCGCCACGGTCGCCTCGCCGCGGACCACGTGCATGACGTCGGCGACGCGTTCGTGGTACTCGGCCTCGCCGGGCGCGTCGCGCCGCCCGGCGTCGATCTTGTACGCCGGCGTGTCGAGCAGCAGGCCGCCGCGCGCGAAGGCGGCCGCGACGTCGTCGGCGGAGAAGTGGCTCGCCGTCGGCTCGGTGGCCCCGTGCAGGGCCTGCGCGCCCGTGACCGCAAGGTCTTGGTCCTCGTCGGCCGAGGACGCCCCGCTGACGCCCACCGCGCCGACCACCTGTCCGTCGACGATGATCGGCATGCCGCCCTGCAGCGGCACCGCACGCGCCAGGTGCAGCGCCGAGGGGCGGCCCCCCGAGGCCTGATCCTCGAAGTCCTTGCTTGGTCGCCGGTAGATGGCCGCCGTGCGGGCCTTGTCGCTGGCGACGCCGACGCTGGCCACCTGCGCGTCGTCAGGGCGCCAGAGGTACATCAGCTCGCCGGCGGCGTCCACGACGGCCGCCACGGGCCCGACCGAGCGTTCGCGGGCGACGCGCGCGACCGCCGCGGCCACCAGGCTTGCGCCCTCCTCGGTGAGTGCGCGCTGCTCGACGGTTGCCAGCGGGCTCGCCGCGGCCGCCACGGCCACGGACTCGTCCTCGGCGGGCGTCTCGCCGCTGCAGCCGACGGCGCCCACGACCTCGCCGTCGACGCGCAGCGGTATGCCGCCGGTGAGCGCGCGGGCGCCGTGCAGGGCCAGCGCGCCGAGGCGCCCGTTCGTCACCTGTTCCTCGATCTCGCGGCTGGGCCGCATGAAGATCGCCGCCGTGCGTGCCTTGTCGTGCGCGACGCGCGAGCTGGCGATCTGAGCGCCGGGTGTGCGCCGGAAGCCGATCAGCTCGCCCGCGCCGTCGACGACGGCGATCACGACGCGGTAGCCGTGCTGCAACGCTTTGTCCACCCCGGCCTCCAGCACGGCGTCGACGCCGGCCGGTTCGAGGACTCTTCTCGTGCGCAGGACGGCCATGGCCTCAGGCTCCTTTCGGGACGCGGTGGTCAGTCGGTGGTTGGGGCGGACCGACCGCCTCGAGCACGGCGGCCCACAGCGCGCGGTCGGCGGTGATGAACAGGAGGTTGCCCTCGGGCCCGCCGAAGCAGTGGTTTACGGCGCCGGGCAGCGCGATCTCGCCGATGAGGTCGCCCTCGGGGCTGAATACCTGCACGCCACCGAAGGCCGAGGCGTACACACGTCCGGCCTCGTCGACGGCCATCCCGTCGGGAAAGCCGGGGCTCGTGTGCGCGAACAGGCGGGCCGGCCCGAGGTGGCGGCCGTCGCGCACGTCGAACGCGACGATGTGGTGCGGGCGGGCGACGTGAAAGCTGCCGGCCTCCTGGTTGGCGCCGCTGTCACCCACGTACAGCGTGCGCTCGTCGGGGGAGAACGCGAGCCCGTTGGGCTTGTCCAGGCCGTCGGCGACGACGCTCAACGCCCCGGAGTCCGGGTCGAGCCGGAAGACGTAGTCGCCGAGCTGCGGCGTCGGGCGAAAGCCCTGCAGGAAGCCGTACGACGGGTCGGTGAACCAGATGCTGCCGTCGCTCTTCAGGACGACGTCGTTCGGCGAGTTCAGCGCCAGCCCGCGGAACGCATCGACGAGCGGCCGGCGCGTCCCGGTGGCGGGCGCGATCCGCGCGATCGCCGCCGGGTTGGTGTGCGAGCCTTGCTCGCAGACGATCAGCTCGCCGTCCGGCGAGCGGGCCATGCCGTTGGCTTGGCGGGCGTCCGCGCAGACGATCGTGATTCGTTCGGGGTGCAGCGGCAGGCGCAGCTCGTGCAGCGCGAGCCGCTTGATGGCCACCAGCGGGTAGCCCGGGAGCGGAACGCTGGTTGAGACGGGCAGCGTCGTGAAGTACAGCGCGTCCTCGTCGCCGTCGTAGACCGGGCCCTCGTGCGCGTCGCACTCGACGACGCGCACGAGCCGCGGAGCGCGACCCGTCACGGACGCGAACGAGGCGTCGTGGGCGACGAACGGATGCTCGTCGGCCTCCCTGCCCGGTGTGAGAGTGGCTGCGCGACGTGCCTGCAGGTCTCTCATCGCGCGTACGTCTGCAGGCGGCCGGCCACCGTTACAGGGGCTGGCCCGCCGCGGTGGCTCACTCCATCGCGGCGATCGCGCCGGCTCGCCCGCGGGCCTTGTCGATCTCCCAGGCGGCGGTGATGAGGCCGATATGGCTGAAGGCCTGCGGAAAGTTGCCGAGCTGCTCGCCGCTGGCGGTGTCGATCTCCTCGGCCAGTAGGCCGAGGTCGTTGGCGTAGCCGACCAGCCGCTCGAACAGCGCCTCCGCGCGCTCGACCTCGCCGGCCTGGGCGAGCGCGGACACCAGCCAGAACGAGCAGATCACGAATGTACCCTCCTCGCCGTTCAGTCCGTCGGCGTTGCGCCCCTCCTGGTTGCGGTAGCGCAGCACGAGACCGCCCTCGTCGAGCCCGGCAGCGATTGCGTCGATCGTCGACCGCATGCGCTCGTCGGTTCCGGGCAGGAAGCCGACCGTCGCCATCAGCAGTTGCGCAGCATCGAGCTCGTCGGAGTCGAAGGACTGCGCGTAGGCGCCGAGCTGCTCGCTCCAGCCGCGTGTCAGTACCGCCTTGCGGATGCGGTCGCGCTCGGTCGTCCAGTGCTCGACCCGGGCGTGCTCGCCGAGCTGCGGCGCGAGGTCGATCGCGCGGTCGAGCGCCGTCCAGCACAGCACCTTGGAGGAGAGGTGATGTCGAGCGGGGCCGCGCATCTCCCACATCCCGGCGTCGGGCTCGGGCCAGCGCCGGGCCGCCTCGTCGGCGAGCTCGGCCACGAATTGCTGGATCTCGGGGTGCAGGTCGCCGAGCCGCTCGCGATAGAGGTGCAGCGACTGCAGCAGCTCGCCGTACACGTCGAGCTGCGTCTGTCCCCAGGCGCCGTTGCCGACCCGTACCGGCGCCGAGTCGCGCCAGCCGCGGAGATGCGTGAGCTCGCGTTCGGACAGGTCGTGCTCGCCACCGATGCCGTACATGATCTGCAGCGAGCCCTGGCCCGCGCGCCCGCCGGCCGAGCTGGTCATGAACGACGCGAAGTTCTCGGCCTCGTCCGAGCAGGCGCCGATGTAGAGCGCCTGGAGCGTGAGGCTGGCGTCGCGGATCCACGCGTAGCGGTAGTCCCAGTTGCGCTCGCCGCCGACCGTCTCGGGCAACGATGTCGTTGGCGCCGCCACGATCGCGCCGGTCGGCCGGTAGGTCAGCCCCTTGAGCACGCGCGAGCTGAGGCGCACGAGATCGCGGTACGGGCCGTCGTAGATGTCGTGCTCGGCCTCCCACGAGCGCCAGCCCTCGGCGGTGTCGTCGATCGCACCAGCGACGCCCTCGGGCGGGCGGGGCTTCGGCGGCGGGCTCTCCACCGCCGCCCAGCGCAGCGCGAAGCCCGCCTGCTCACGCGGGCCGAGCGCGAAGCGAGCACGGAACGCCGCATCCTCGAGCTCGAGCGCCACCGTGGCACTGACGGCGATCTGGTTCGGACCGCCGAACGTGCGTCCGCCGCCGTCGACCACGCGCAGCAGCGGCCGCACGAGGCCGTACTCCGGCCGCGGCGCCAGCTCCATGACAAGCTCGACACGCCCGCTGAGACCCTCCACGAGACGCACCAGCTCATGCGGCGCGTCCAGCCCGAGATCGTGGCCGCGCTGGCCCTCGGCGAACACGAGCGCGTCGGTGAGGCGCACCTGGCCGCTGTCGGTGGTGAACGTCGACTCGATGACCAGCGTCCCGGGCCGATAGCGCCGGGTCACACTCGACGGGGCCGCCGGCGCGATCGCCCAGCGCCCGGCCCGCGGATCGAGGATGGCGGCGAACACGGCGGGGCTGTCGTATCGGGGGAGGCACAGCCAGTCGATCGAGCCGGCGCGCGTGACCAGCGCCGCCGAGTTGCAGTCGGCGAGCAGCCCGTAGTCGGCGATAGGCGCGTACCCGGTGAAGCCGTCGCCCGGCGGCTCCACCGCCTTGCTCGTGTGGCCAGGCATTCTGCCTCCTCTTCGTGGTCACAGACGGGCGTGGCGTCTGCCCTGCCGGCCCATGCGTTACACGCTGGCGGGTGGGCAGTGTCTCCCGCCCGTAACGGAATGGGCCGCCGCCACGACTAGGGCGCTATGCCGCGTCCGATCCGTGCCGGTCCCCGAGAAGGAGCAGTGTGAGCACCGAGTACGACGTCGTCCTGATCGGCGCGGGAGCCGCCGGCGAGCACTGCGCCGCCGCTCTGGCCGAGGGCGGCCGGCATGTGGCGGTCGTCGAGCGCGAGCTCGTGGCCGGCGAGTGCTCTTACTACGCCTGCATACCGTCCAAGACGCTGTTGCGACCCGGCGAGGCGGTCGCGGCCGCGCTGTCGGTACCGGGCGCCCGTGAGGCGGTCAGTGCCGGCATCGACGCGGCGGCGGCGCTTAGATGGCGGGACTTCATGGTCTCCGGGTACGACGACTCGGCCCAGGCGGCATGGCTGTCCGACCACGGAATCGATCTCATTCGCGGCCGCGGTCGGCTCGACGGCCCCGGCCTCGTCACCGTCGGCGACCGCCGGCTGACGGCTCGCGACGTCGTGCTCGCCACGGGCTCGGATCCGGTGCTGCCGCCGATCCCCGGGCTGAGCGACCTCGACGGCGTGTGGACCAACCGCGAGGTGACCGGCGTGCGCGACCTGCCGAGCTCCCTGATCATCCTCGGCGGCGGCCCGGTCGGCGTCGAGATGGCCCAGGCCATGGCCTCCTTCGGTGTCGCCGTCGACCTCGTTGAGGGCATGGACCACCTGCTCCCGCGCGAGCCCCGCCCCGTCGGCGAGGCGATCGCCGAGGCGCTCGCTCGCCGCGGGGTGTCGATCCACCTCGGCGCCCGGGCGAGCACCGTGCGGGGGGAAGGCGGCGGGTTCGTGGTCGCGCTGCCGTCCGGCCCCGAGCTGCGGGGAGAACGGCTGCTCGTCGCCACCGGGCGACGAGCTCGCGTGGCGGACATCGGACTGGAGACCGTCGGCGTGGCCGCCGAGCCCCGCGGGGTGCCGGTCGACGCGCGCATGCGCGTCGCCGACGGCCTGTGGGCGATCGGGGACGTGACCGGCATCTGGCCGCTCACCTATGTCGGCAAGTACCAGGGGCGGGTGGCGGCCGCCAACATCCTCGGTCACGACGTGCAAGCCAACTACGTCGCCGTGCCTCGGGTGATCTTCACCCACCCGCAGGGCGCGGCCGTGGGAGCGACCGAGGGCGCGGTGACCGCCACCGTGTCGCTGGCCTCCGTGCCCAAGACGGCGACGTACACCCGTGACTACGACGAGCAGCCCGGCTTCCTCACCCTCGTGTCGGACGGCGAGCGCCTCCTCGGGGCTTACGGCGTTGGTCCCGAGGCCGGCGAGTGGATGCAGCAGGCGACCCTGGCCGTGCGCGCGGGGGTGCCGCTCGGCGTCCTGCACGACACGATCCAGCCGTTTCCGACCTTCTCGGAGATCTTCTTCTTCGCCCTCGTCGAGCTGCGGCGCCAACTGCCCCCGGGATCGCGGTGATGGAACCCGAGCGATCGGCCCGGGAGTCGCTCGGCTGGCTGCGGGCGAGCCTCACCGCCGGCGACGTGCAGGCCCTGCCCCGGGACGACGTCGAGGCGCTGCGCCCATTCGGAACCCGCGTCTTCCTGGAGGCAGGGGACGTTCTGTTCCGTCAGGGCGACCGCCCGTCGCTCACCTACATCATCGAATCCGGCGAGGCCGAGCTCGTGTACGAGACCCAGTTCGAGCGGCTCATCATCGAGCTCCTCGGACCCGGCGCGGCGATCGGCTACCTGGCGGTCGTGCTCGACACCTCCTACGCCTATACGGCCGTCGCGTCGACCGAGCTCGCGGCGATCGCGTTCGACACGGCGACGGTGCAGACGCTGGTGGAGCTGCGGCCGGAGGTCTGCTTCCGGTGGCTGCGACTCGTGGCGCAGCGCCTAGAGCGGGCCCAGCGTCGACTCGTCGAGTTCGCGGGCAAGACGGCCTTCGAGCGCGTCGTTCACTTTCTCATCAACGAGTCCGAGGAACGCGGCACGCTGGAACTGATCGTCACACAGCAGCGCTTGGCCGACGCGCTGGCGCTCAGCCGCCAGACGGTCTCCCGCGTCCTCGGTGAGCTCGAGGCCCAGCAGCTCGTCGATCGCCGGCGCGGGCAGCTGCGGGTCACCGATCTGGAGAGCCTGCGCGCGCACACGCCGCGCTGAGCAGCACGGCGCTCGTCGCCGTGTCGCGATCCTCCGCGAGAAGTGTCGGATGCGCGACGTTCCGCCCGACGGGCCGCTCCGCGTCTGATTAGGTCCGCGCGATGCGACCGCCGGACACCCCGAGGCACGCGCTGTCGCGCGAGGACGTGGCCTTCGTCGCCGCTCTGCGCCGCCGCGATGACCTGGTCTACCAGACGCTGGTCAGGCGCTACCAGCGGGCCATGCACCGGGTGGCGCGCAATTACGTGCGCGATCCCGATACGGCGAGCGACGTCGTTCAGGAGACCTGGATGGTGGTGCTCCTCGGCATCGATCGCTTCGAGGGGCGCAGCGCGCTGAAGACGTGGATCTTCACCATCCTCGTCAACCGCGCCAAGACGCGCGGCGTCAGCGAGGCCCGCACGCTGCCCTGGTCGAGCCTGCGGGTGCGCGGCGCTGATGCTGACGGGAACGATGATGTCGGGAATGCCCTCGACTGGCTCAGCGACGACTGTCGGGGAACCCGTCAGCGCCCCTCCACGGCCACGCCAGAGAGGTCACCCGAGCGCCGCGTCGAGGACTACGAACTCATGGCCATCATCAACGACCGGATCAGCGCCCTCGCGCCGACCCAGCGCACGGTCATCGCGCTGCGAGACATCCACGGCTTCAGCGGACCCGAAGTGTGCGAGCACCTCGGGATCAGCCAGACCAACCAGAGGGTGCTACTGCACCGCGCGCGCGTCGCCGTGCGCGGCGCTCTCGTTCCGTATCTCGCCATCGATGCGCCGGCGTCGGCCGAAGTGGCCTGACTGTACGCCGACGACGCCGACCGCATCGCCCAGCTTCGCGTGGTCCGGCGCCGGGATGCCCGCGCTTTTCTGGGCCACGAGTTTGGTAGACGGGGCTGGTACACGCGCCCCCTAAATCGCCTAATCGGCCGGATCGCGGCAAAGAGAAAGGCCCGCTTTTGCGGGCCTTTCGTGTGAAGCGGATGAAGGGACTCGAACCCTCGACCTTCTGCATGGCAAAGAGGCGGTTCGCCGATCGCGGCAGCGCCGACGAGGTCCGTCGGGTCGATCGGCGCCCTGGGCGGGGGCCCGCGAACGGGCCCCCGCCGGGTCCGTACATGGACCGGGGCTTACGCTCTCGAGTTGGGGGCGGCGTGCCCCAGCTCGAGAAACCTACGGTTGGTTGCGGACGGCCACTGCGTCCTAGTTGACCGTGATCCCAGCGGTCGGCGAGGAGGCGCCGAAGGGTGTCGGGTAAGGGGAGCCCGACAGCTGGGTTACCGTGCCGTCGGGGTTGATTGTGAACGCGCCGACGGTGCCGTTCTTGGCTTCGTTGACGTACAGGGTGCTGTCGTCGCTGCTCAGCGCGACATCGGTGCCGGTGATCGCACCGACCGGGTTGCTGAGCGGGGTGCTGGCGAGCAGCGTCAGCGTCCCGTTGGCGGCGATCGAGTAGGTGGAGACGCTGCCGGTGCCGGTGTTCAGCGCGTAGAGGCGCTGGCCGTCATGGCTGATCACCAGCCAGCACGGCGCGGTCTGATTGTCGGCGAACGGCGAGGCGCCGATCGAGGACAGCGTGCCGTTCCAGGAGTCGTTGAACGCCGAAACCGTGCCGAGACCGGTGCCGTTGTGGGGGTTGGAGACGAACAGCTGGTTGGGGTTGATCGGGCTGAACTGGCTACCGAACGCGCCGAGGCCCTGCCCGGGATACGGTGAGCCTGGCGCAGCGGTCAGCGTCCCATTCCAATTGACGCGGAAGCTGTTGATCACCGAACTGCCGGGAACGGTCGTGCCGACGACGGTGCCGACGAGCTTTGTGCCGTCGTCATTGAACAGGACGTCGCCGGTATTTGACCCGGCCGGCAGTGTCACCGTCGAGTTCCGGAGCGGCAACAGTTGCCCCCAGGGAGCGAAGATGAATCCGGCGTAGTTAGGCGATGCCCCGGTCGTGGCGGAGCCGAGATTGGAGACGTAGACCAGGCCGCCATGAACGGCGATGCTGTTCGGCTCGACTCCGCCCGAGGCGAACGGACTCCCGGGAACCGGCGTGAGCGCGCCACCTCGCCCGACCCGCAGGACCGAGACCTGATTGCTGCCGGCGTCGACCGCGAGCAGATACCGTCCGTGGTCGGCCGTCTGGACCGCTCCCTGCGAGCCGAGGCCCTGGCCAAGGCCCGCACCACCAGCGGCGAACGGGGAGCCGGGCAGCGCGGTCAGCGAGCCGTCCGCGTTGCGGACGTACCCGGCAATCGTGTTCGCGCCGGCCGGGTTGCCGTCGAGGTACACATACTGCGGTCCTTGAAACGAGGCCGGTGATTGGCCGCCGTCCGCAGACGCAACTGCTGGACCTACCAATGCCGCCGCGAGCAGCGCGACGGGAACGGACATGCGCGAGAGTAGGCGCACAGGGGTCTCCTTGCCTTGTGGTTTGGGGAGCTGGCCCGACGAACAGCCGATGTCGGTGGCACGGGGTTGTTGCCTGCCCCCGGTTGGACCATCAAGTCCAAGGGACCCTAGGATGCGTTACGGCCCCCTTGGCGCCGTAACGGAGTTGTCGCACCTCGCGACCGTCCACGCCTCGGTCCGCTACCAGGCTCAGATCAGCCCGCGGCGGCTCCGGCCGGCGCCGGGCTGTACGTCTGAAGTTGGGTGATCCCGCCGTCGAGAGCCGTCCGCAGGCGGCCGCTGTCGCGGCTCGTCTTCGCGAGCAGCAGTCCGCCCTGGATCGCGGCGAGAGTCATCGTCGCGAGCGCCTCCAGGTCGGCATCGGGCCTCAGAAGGCCCCGGTCGCGCAGCCGCGACAGCGCTGCGTGAATCGCCTCGCGCCAGGCTTCGAACGTGTCCGAGAGCGCGATCCGGAAGGTCTCGTCGGTGTCGGCGAGCGCCGCCGCCAGCGTGCCGATCGGGCAGCCGCCCCGCATGCCGTCCTGCTCGGCCGCGCCGACCATCATCTCCGCCCATCGGTCGAGGTCATCCCAGCTGCGGACCGATCCCAGCGACTCAGCCTGGGCTCCAAGTACGGCCTCAGACTGGTAGTCGATCACCGCCTGCACGAGGCCGCGCTTGTCGTCGAAGTAGTGGTAGATCTGGCTCTTGCTCGTGCGCGTGGCGGCGCGGACGTCATCAAGGCTCGTCCCGGCGACACCCTGCTCGCCGAACAGCTCGGCGGCGGCGCAAACGATTCGCATCCGAGTCTCGCGACCCTGGGCGGTGACGGGATGGCCCCCCATCGCAGCGATGCTAGCGCCACTGGACCTCTCGGTTCAACGCGTCCCGGCGTGGCCCGACCAGCGGGCGCAGACGGCACGGCTTCCCTGCAGACCGCGCATACCGGGGCTCCGGTCGCATTGGCGGGAAGTATCGTGGCCCCAGCGAAGCAGGTCCTACGTCCGTGCTGCTCGAACGCGCGCAGTGCCATCATGATCAGATCCCGGCCGGCCTCAATCCCGGCTTTTACCTCCGGCCACGACAGGGGGTCCAGCTCGGCCGCGCCCATCGCGCGCTTCTCTCGTTGACTTTTCACTGCGGTGGTTGTTTGACTCTTCGGTGCGACCTGACTGACGCCGATGTGCACCGATCAGCGCAGCGACCTGAACGCCGCTCGCATCTCGCCCGCAAAGAGTTCCGGTTGTTCCCAGGCGGCGAAGTGACCGCCCTTCTCGAGTTTGTTGAAGTACACGAGGTTGGGGTAGGCGCGCTCGGCCCAGCTGCGCGGTACGGGGATTATCTCTACTGGGAACCTACTCACCGCCGCAGGGATCGAGACTTCGCCGCCGGCCTTGGTTTTGTGGGCGCTGTCCTCCCAGTACAGGCGGGCCGAGGACGCCGCTGTGTTCGTGAGCCAGTAAAGCGTGATGTCGTCGAGCATCTCATCTTTCGTGAGCGCCCGCTCGGGTTCGCCGTCCGTGTCGGTCCATTCCGCGAATTTCTCGTAAAACCAAGCGGCCAAGCCGACCGGCGAGTCCGCGAGCGAGTAGCCGATCGTTTGCGGGCGCGTGCCCATCATCGTCCGAAAGCCCGAGCCGCCCGTGGCAAGGTTTCTAGCTCCTTCATAGGCGATCGTTTCCTCGGCCGAGAGGCCCGCCGGCGCCGGTTCACCGTTCTTGAGGGCGTTTGCGACCTCGGGAGGCACGGTCGGTTGGATGTTCGGCGTTGGTGGCCGTTCGATCGCGCCGAGCAACGTGGTGACGTGGATGCCCAAGAGACCCCTCGGCGCCTGGCGGCCCATCACGTCCGTGACGACCGCACCCCAGTCGCCACCCTGGGCGACGTAGCGCCCGTAGCCCACTCGCCCCATCAGCTCAACCCAAGCGCCGGCGATGCGTTCGGGATTCCAGCCTGTCGCCTGCGGCCTGGCTGAGAAGCCGAAACCGGGCATTGAGGGCACGACGAGATCGAAAGCGTCCTCCGCGCGAGCTCCATGGGACTCGGGATCGCTTAGCGGCCCGATCACCTTCACGAACTCGAGGAACGAGCCCGGCCAGCCGTGGGTCGTGATCAGCGGCAGCGCGTTCGCATGCGGCGAGCGGACGTGGATGAAATGGATATCGAGCCCGTCGATCTCCGTGATGAACTGGGGGAGCGCATTCAACTTGGCCTCGAGCTTGCGCCAGTCATAATCAGTCGCCCAGTAGTCGACGAGCTCCTGCACCTTCGCCAGCTGCGCGCCCTGGGTGCGATCGCTGACGGTCTCCCGCTCAGGGAAACGGGTTGCGGCGATGCGCGCACGCAGATCCTCAAGAGCCGCCTCCGGAAACTCCACCGTGAACGGCCGAATCGCCGTTGCGCTCGCTGACCCCTCGGTGGTGACAGACATGTGGGTCCTCCTTACTGGGGGTGATTAATGACCCGACGCAGCTTGCACGTCTCATCCGAAAATCGCGCCCGTCGAGACCCCGGGTTTCGCTCCCTGGGTCTTGCTTCCTCGGGTGCTCCGCCGTGCCTGTGGATCCCCTCGTCGCGAGAGAGCCCGCGGACTCCGACCCTCCGGGCGGGGCGTCCCGGCCTCGCCCTGCAGCAGTAGCAACCGGCTCTCGCTGTGGATCGCCGAGGCCCAGTCGTCCAGCAGCGCGCACTCGCCCCCACGACGACCCCGTAGGCCGCTCTGCCCGACCGGTCCGTGAGGATGGACGACCATCCCGCAGTGCGTGACCTTACGACACCAGCCCCGCTATGTCGAACCCAATCGTGACGGCATCAGGCACTCGGACAAGCTCAACAAGGCCTGTTCCCGTAAGAACGACCAACAAGAACAGACAGCGCACCGTCCGGCTGCCCAATCTGCGACTGCAGAAGTAGCGCAACGACCGAGGAGCAGGGCTCTCGCCGCTGTGGTGCCCGTGCCCTGACATTCGCCAGAAGGAGGGCAGCCCGACGGATGTCAGCGACGGCCGATGTCGGAGCTGCCGCCACGTGCTACCTGCGGAGGCCGCCTGGCTCAGTCACCGGCGTCGCCGCGTGGAACTCGATTCGATAAACGAGCGTGTCCTCGTCGATCGGCCCGGCGTGCGCGGCGCGCTGGCGCAGCGTCTCGCGGTCGGGCTCGCCCGCTCGTTGGAGGTCCCGCGCGGTGACCGCCGCGAAGGGGACAAGCTCGATGGCGTCGACTTCGATCTCACCGGGGGCGCCCACCCGATAGCGGCCGCCCTGCTTGACCCGGGGCCGCTTCCACAGTCGTATCGAGAGGGTGATGTCTCCGGCCAGAACGTCAGCCGCAACTCGCGGCTGAATTCCACACCTGGGACGGTAGCTCGTGATGCGGCCCGTGACGGTGGGGTCAGTCAACCACCCAGACGGATCGCCAAACGGACTATTCGCAGCGGTGCTGAACCGGATGAGCACCGTCACCTCGCCGACCCGTGGCGGCTCGCGCCGACCAGTCCGTCGTCGCGATCAGCCACGCGTCTGACCGACTGAAAGGCCGTGGGTCAGCTACGCCGCCAGCGGGCACCCGGGCCGCCACCGTCGACCGCAATCCGACCCTCGTCACGGAGCCTGTTGAGGACGAGTCGGATGGTGGCGAGACTTATGCCGGGCATCGCCCGCTCGATGTCGCGCCGGCGGAACGCTGGCGGTGCCTGCTCGAGGATGTAGTTGCGCACGCGCTCTTGCTTGTTGCCGATGGTGTCGCGTGCCGCCGCGACATTTGCCTCGAAGTCGTCGTAAGCAATCGACAGGATGCTGGCGAGGTAGGAGACCCAGGGCCAGATTGTTTGTTCGCCGGTGTGCCAGCCCTGCTGTGAGTCGTACAGACGCTGGTAGTAGGTGTTCTTGGAGTCATAGATGCGCTGTTCCAGGCTCACGTACTTGGCGACACCGTAGCCATGGGAGAGCAGCTCGTAAGTCGTGAGCAGCCGAGCGACGCGACCGTTGCCGTCGGCCACCGGGTGGATGGCGAGGACATCGAGGATCAAGGCACCCGTGAGGACCAGTGGGTGGGCGACCTGGTTGCTCTGCGCGGCGTTGTAGCGGTCGAAGGTTTCGCGCAGAAGAAACTCGGTCTCGCCGGGTGGGGGCGGCTCGAAGACGACCTCGCGGTGGCCGCTCTCGTAGGAGACGATGTAGTTGGGATCGCTCTTGAGATGGCCGCCGCGACCGCCGGCGTGCTGGAACAGCTGGCGGTGGAGATGAAGCAGCAACGGAATGCTGAGCGGCTCGTAGTGGTCGAGCCGCATCAGCCCGTCGATCGCGTCACGGTACCCGGCGAACTCCTTCTCGTTGCGGTTGCGGAATCGCGGCGCGCCCGCGGCGATCTTGATCGCTCGCTCGCTGTCGACGATTACGCCCTCGATCGCGTTGGAGGCGGAGATCGAGGCGATCCTGGCGTGCTCTGAAAGCTGGCGCAGCACCGCCGGGACCTGGTCGAGGAAGAGCTGCTCGCGGCCGCGGCCGGTGTCGATGCGCGCGAGGACCGGCCCAAGCTCGCGTGGCTGGCCGGCGAAGGTCTTGTCGAGATCGACGAAGCTATGCATCGTGCTAATTCGCTTGTAGTTGCGCTAAACGGCTGGTTGATTAGCACGATTATCGCAGCGATTAGTACGGTATATCTCGACGGCCTCGCGACACCACGATCGCGCGGGCGGTCCCGGTCGCCCCATCGCCTGGAAATCGAAACGGTCGCAGGCAACACGGCGCGGGCCGGGCCACACGTCGTTGCCGTACCGCCCACTTTCGCGTACAAACCGGCCATGGGACAGGAGCGCGATGCCTTCGGCCGGCCGATCGACCCGACGCGGCGCGCGCAACGGCAGGTGCCGCGGTCCGCCGCGGCCGGCCCGCAGGTGTGGTGGATCCTGCCGGGCGCCGTGGTGCTCGCGCCGCCCATCGCCGGCGCTGTCCTTGACTGGCACGCGATCGTCACGCTCGCGACGGTTACGGCCGCTTGGCGGTCAGCGTCGGCCTGCCGACGTTCGTACAGCGGCGCCGGCGACGCGAAAAGCGCCCGCCGCGGCAGCCGCTTGGGGGACGGAACATGGCATGGGCGGCGGTCAGCGGTGCCGTCTTCGCCGCGCTCGCCGGCCTCGACCCCCGCCTGACCGGCATCGAGCTCTGCGTCTGCGTGGTTGCCGAGTGGATGGTCGGCAACGGGTTGGCGAGACGGACCGAGACCGCTCGCATTTCCGCGTACATGGCGCGTACATCAGCAACCGATCGCAGCATTCCCGCGCCCATCCGCTTTCCCGCAGAAAGGGTTGATTAGCAGGGCATCGGTGTGCTGTGGCGTGCACGAAAGGCGCGTCAGAGTGTCCTCGTAATGAAGGGATCCCCGGTTCGAGTCCGGGCGTCGGCCGCGGCGATGCGACCCGAGAGGAGCACCGGCGTTTCCGGGCGGCGCGACCGTCACAGCGTGGCCGGGTCGAACCCGGTGCGCGCGTGGTGCTCGGCCATGCTCTCGGTCCGCGGGGGCTGGCTGAGGCCGTAGCCGTTGACCGCGTTCCAATAGCGCACGCTCACCGGAATGCGGTACGTCTCGTTGTAGAGCGTGAACCAGTCGGGGTGGTCGAAGACGAGCTTCATCAGCCGGATGTGCAGCGGGCTGGTGTAGAAGCGGCGCAGCGCCGCCTCGTCGCGCCAGTAGGAGAGCATGATGAACTCCCGCGGGCCGGCGAGGGCCGACTTGGCCTGCAGGCACCCCTCGGTGTTGCGCGCCGTGAAGAGCATCCTCGGCCCGTGCGCGACGAAGTACGCGAACGCGCGCGGGTTGCGCACGATCGCGCCGTTGAAGTACGCGATCGCGGTGGGCTCGTCGAGGTCGATCACGAATGAGCGGTCTTTGTCGCGCATCTCGCGGCTGCCTTTCTGAGGAAGGGGACAAGGTGGGACTCGACGGCGTCGGGATCGTCCCCCTGCGGCCAGTGGCCGCTGTCGGGGAGGACGACGACCCGGGCGCCCGGGAAGACCTCGCGCTGGCGCACGGCCTGCGCGACCGGCAGGTAGGCGTCGTGCGCGCCCCACAGCACGAGCGTCGGCGGATCGAAGGCTCGGAAGCGGTCGGCCAGCAGCGCGAGCTGCGCCGCGTCGGTGTTGCGGTACAGGCGCAGCACCGTCCGGCGCGTCGAGGGCCCGAGATCCTCGAACAGCTCGTCGACGAAGGCGTCCGGGAGCGGCCGCGGCTGGCCGCGGCGCAGCATGAGCCCGAAGCCCGAGCGGTTGGTCAGCGCGTTGAACAGCTCGCCGACGATCGGGGTTCGCCAGATCCGGGCGAGCGCGTGCCAGCGGTAGTCGATCAGGACCCCGGTGTCGATCAGGGTCAGGCTCGCGATCCGGTCCGGGTGGGCGGCGGCCCACACGAGCCCGAACGCCCCGCCGAAGTCGTGCATGACGAGGTGGGCCCGGTCGATGGCGGCCGCGTCGATCCGATCTCCGAGCCAGCTCGCGTACGCCGGCACCGTGAAGTCGAATCGCGGCGGCACCGCGGCGCCCGCGAAGCCTGGCATCGTCGGCGCCAGCGCGGGGCCGCCGACCGCGTCGGCCGCCGGCCCGGCGAGGCGGTCCCAGTGCCGGCCCGACCCGGGGTTGCCGTGCACGAACACGACGCCCGCACCGTCGGCCCGGCTCGCGGGCGACGCCGGTTGCCCGATCACGGGCATACGAGCCGTCCCGTGACCGAGGCGGTGCTTCCGTCCTCGAAGCTCGCGCTCGCATCGTACGGGAGCGAGCCGGCGCACTTCTTCGGCAGCTCGAACAACCCGACGGTCGTCCTGACCGTCTGGCGGACGGTCCTGCCGGCGCGCCGCACCGTCCTGGTCGAGGTCACGGTGTGCGTCTCGCGGATGGTGAACCCGAGTGACACCACCGACGCGTCGGGACCGCCCGGCACGGTCGGGATCGGCGGAACGCTGACCGAGATCTGCTCCGCGTAGGGCGCGGCGGCGGGCGCGAGCGTGCCGGGGAAGGTGAGCGTCTCCTCGATCGGCGTGCTGCCGTTGGTCCAGACCTCGAAGCGGATGGGGCGCCCGCTGGTCAGGTAGATGTCCATCGCGGCGGTCTCGTCGAGCGGCGACGTGCCGATGGTCGCCTCGACGCGCGCCGTTCCGGTGCCGATCAGCGATCCGGCCGGACACGTCGGCGGGATGCCCGCCGCCGCGCGGATGACGGCGAGCGAGCACACGGGCGCGGTCGCGAAGTTGTACGTCGCCCCCGGCGGAAGGCCGATCATGAGCCCGGTCAGCGGGGTGGGGATCCCGCCGAGCGCGTCGGTGATGCCCGCGTTGACGGTGAGCGTCCCGGACGAACCGAGCTTGCCGGCGAGGGTCGGCGCGGCCGTGAGCTGCTCGGCGGCCATCGCCGAGGACGCCGGCGCGATGGCGGCGACGACCACGGCCGAGCGCAAGCAGGCGGCGGCGTGATGCAGAGCGGCCCTCACGACCGCCGCCCGACTCGCGCGCTCGGCGCCGGGAGTGGTGGCGCGTCGCGTAGGGTGCTCGTGTCCATACCCCGCTACGATAGCTCTAGACAAGGGATCGCGTCAAGTGATGAAACTGCACAAGTCGGCCTACCTCGTGCTCGGCATGATCGCCGCGGGCTACGCCACCGGATATGAGATCTCCAAGCAGGCCGCGCTGACCAGCCGCTTCTTCTGGGCGGCCGGCGACGGCCAGGTCTATCCCCAGCTGCGCAAGCTCACCGAGCTCGGCCTCATCGAGGGGCAGCGCGAGGCGCAGGGCGAGCGCGAGAAGAACGTGTATCGCCTGACCGACGCCGGCCGCGACGCGCTGCTCGAGTGGCTCACCTCCTCGGCCGCCCCGATGTGGGAGCTGCGCGACGAGGGGCTGCTGAAGCTGTTCTTCGCCGAGGGGCTGAGCACCGGGCAGCTGCTCGAGCGGATCGCGGTCATCCGCAGGACCCATGAGGGGGCGATCGAGCGCCTGCACGAGATCGAGGAGGTCGCGAGCGCGCACCCGAGCGCGTTGCTCACCCAGCGCCACGGCCTCGCCTTGCACACGGCGGCGGTCGAGTGGTGTGACAGCGTCGCGGAGGAGCTGCGAAGCGCCGATCCGGCACAGTCAGCGGCGGCGTCGCTGCGCGGGATTCTGTAACGCGAATTCCGGTCGACCGCCCGCTGGACGAGCCAGATGCGGGCCGCGGGACTACTGCACGTCAAAGCCGGCGCGGCCGGTCACGGCCCCCAGGAGCATGAGCCATCCGACCGCGCTCCACAGCGCCGAGACGGCTCCGATGCTGCCCGCCAGACGTTTGGACGCTCCGGCCGACCGCACGATGACGAAGCTGACCAGCCCCCAGGCCGCGTAGGCCGCAGCGACGCCGACCCATGTCATGAAGAAGATCGCGAACGTGTCGATGGCTATGGCGACGACGACACCGGCGACGAGCAGCACGAAGGCGCTCAAGAGCACGCGAAAGGTTGCGGAACGGACAGGCACGGCATGTGTACACCCGTGTGCATGAGCGGTTGCTCCGCGGTGGCGCGGGATCGTCCAGATGTCCACTGCGCCGCGAGCAACGGCTGCGCCCCGTCGCGCGGCGGCGGTCGTCCGGTCTAGTGGAGTGGTTCTGTATGTGACCAGGCCGTTCCCTCGGCGCAGATCCACACCTTGCGTCCGAGCGCCTGCTGCAGCTCGGCGGTGAGGTCGCGTTCGGGGAGGACCGCGAGCACCTCGGACGGGACGACGAAGATCCGCTCGTCCTCGCTGGTGACGGGAGCGATTCGCAGGGGCTCGTCGTAGCCGTGGGCGCGGAAGAGTCTCTCGGCGTCGCGGCGCTGGTCGTCGGTGAGCACCGGCCGAGACTAACCGGCGCCCTCGCGCCCGGTCTCACCGAACTCCCAGCGGGGTCGCGCTCGGCGCTCAGCGCCACCCTCGCCTTGCATACGGCGGCGGTGGAGTGGTGCGACCGCGTCGCCGACGAGCTGCGCCACGCCGATCCCGCCGAGCCGGCGGGCGCGTCGCTGCGCGACATCCTCTGACGCGGCCGCCGGTCCGGCCTCGAGCGCGTCGGGCGGTCGCCCCGAGCCGCATCCGTACGGCCCGGGCCACCCGTCCCGACGGCGGCGCCGATCGCGCGGAACTAGTCGATCTTCGTGGTGAAGACGGTGCTGAACTGGTAGTGCAGGAAGTTCTTCGGGGCCGGCGGCGGGGGGGTCTTCGCATCCCCGCCCACGACGTCGTCGGCCTCCGTGTTCTGCAGCTCGAGGTCTTCCACCACCTCGTCACGGTCGTCTCGCTCGCTCATCTGAGCCCCCTTTCGGATGTGGGCAACCCGGTCTGAGCAAAGGTAGATCCTGTCGCCTGGAGGGTCAACAGGCGCACCCTGGCGTGGACCCTAGGACCGGAGGTCGAAGCTCGGGTCTCTCATCGAACTCTCACCGGGGTCGCGCTCGGCACTCAGCGCGTCCTGGTGTCCTGCGTTGCGTCGGCCCGGTGCGCCCGGGCGCCCACCAGCAACCGAGGGAGACGACCACCATGAGTATCGAGAAGCCCCTGACGCGACGGCAGGCCGTTCTCGTCGCGGGCGCCGCCGGGACCGCGTCGCTGCTCCTGCCCACCTGGCTGAGCGAGCTGCTGCGCTCGGGGAGCGCGGCCGCGGCAACGACGTGCGCGAGGCTCACGCCGGAGCTGACCGAGGGCCCGTATTGGGTCAACACGATGCTGCGGCGCGCAGACGTGCGCGCCAACACGAGCACGGCCACGACGTCCCCGGGAGTCGTCCAGCCGGGCGTGCCCCTCGAGCTCACGATCAACGTGTTCGACGCGAGCGACGGCTGCCGGCCGCTCAACGGCGTCGCCGTCGACATCTGGCACGCGAACGCGCACGGCCTCTACTCGGACGAGCCGTCGCAGCAGGCGGGGGCCGGCTCGAACGGCGGAGACACGAGCGGTGAGAACTTCCTGCGCGGGTATCAGATCACCGGCGCAGACAAGGGGATCAACCGCTCGGCGGTGGCCGGTCAGGTGAGCTTCAAGACGATCTGGCCGGGCTGGTACACCGGCCGCGCCATCCACATCCACGTCCGCGTGCGCAGGCTGTCGGGCAGCGGGGCGACGATCGCCGGCTACACGACCCAGATCTTCTTCTCCGACGCCGACAACGACCGGGTGCTCACCGGCGCCGCGCCGTACGACACCCGCTCACCCCGGACGGACCCGACCACCGACGAGAACGACACCGTCCTGCAGAGCTCCGACGACGCGACGAACGTCGTGGCGGTCACGGGGAGCATCGCCGAAGGCTTCGCGGCGACGTTCAACATCATGCTCGACGAGTCGCAGGCGACCACCCGCGGCAGCCTCGGCCGGCCGTCCGCCGGCGGCCCGACCGGCGCGGGGCCCGGGCGGGCGTAGGCATCCCCGCCCCGGGCCGCTTACCCGCCGACGGGGATGAACGCCGGTGAGCTGCTGACGTGCTCGAGCGCCAGCGTCTCGTGGAATGTCCTCCCGCCGCTCGTGCCGGTGATGGCGAGGCGCGTGAACCGCCCGTTCGCCGGCTTGGAGGCGCGCACCTTGATCTTGGCGACCGTCGTCTGACCCATCCCCGAGACGGTGCTCGTCCCCAACCCGGTCGCGGCGGTCGAGGTCCACGAGGACCAGTGGAGCTTCAGGTCGCCCCCGGCGGCCTCGCTCAGCACCACGTGGCTCGGGCGAACCGCGTACTCGCCGATCAGGCGCGTGCAGGGGTGTGCGCAGCGGGTGTTGGCGAGCAGGGTCGGCAGGCCGCCGGCCGCGGCGCCGGCCGGCAGCGCGGCGCCGGCCGCGAGCGCGACGAGGACGATGAGCGGGCGGAGCGTGTTACGTCTCAAGACAGACCCCCTGATCGGTCGCCGCGGGAAGACCGAGGCTTCCCCCGGCCAACGAACCCTACTCGAGCGGCGGCGGCGCGGCCGGCGACGACGGACCGGTAGGGTCGCAGCCGATGACGACTGTCTCGTTCGAGGAGGCCTACGCGCCGTTTGCCGCCGAGCTGGCGCGGCTCCTGCCCGTGCGGGACGGTGTGCTCGACGCCCACACCCATCTCGGCCTCGACGAGGACGGGCGGTCGCTCGATGCCGAGGAGCTGATCGGCCTGCTCGATCAGGTCGGGCCGGCGACGCGGGCGTGCGTGTTCGCGCTGCACGATCCGGAGCGCGCCCCGGCGTACCGACGGCCGAACGATCGCGTGCTCGCGTGGGCGCGTGAGAGCGCCGGCCGACTCGTCCCGTACTGCCGGCTCGATCCGGCCGATGACCCGGTCGGCGAGGCCGAGCGCTGCATCGCCGCCGGTGCCCGCGGGATCAAGCTGCATCCTCGCGCGCAGTCGTTCGGCTTCGGCGATCCGGCGGCCGAGGCGATCTTCGTCGTGGCCCGCGAGGCCGGGATTCCGATCCTCATCCATGCCGGCCGAGGGATGCCCACGATGGCTCCCCTGGCCGAGCTCGCGCTGCGCCATCCCGAGGTGACGCTCGTGCTGGCGCATGCCGGAATCGCCGACCAGGGCATCTTCGCGTCGCGGCTGGCCGACCACCCACGAGTCCTGTACGACACCTCCTGCTTCTCCCCGGTGGACGTCGTCGAGCTGTTCGCGCGGGTGCCCGCGGAGCGCGTGGTGTTCGCGTCCGATGCGCCGTACGGGCGTCCGACGGGCGGCCTCTTCCTCGCGCTGCGCGCCGCGGCCCGCGCGGGCCTCGACGCGGACGAGCGGGCACTGGTGGCCGGCGGCACGATGGCGACGGTGCTCGACGGAGAGGAGTTGCCCGAGGCGCGGCCGCCCCGGCTCGGCGAGGCGCGTCCGGTCAACGGGAGGCTGCTGCGGGTCAGCCAGTATCTGCAGATGGCCTTCGCGGCCGTCGTCAGCAGCGGTCCTCCGCCCGATCCCGCACGGGGGCTGCCCTGGGTCGAGCTCGCGCGTGCGGCCTGCCGTGACCCCGACCCGGGCAGCGTCGGACCGGCGCTCGATCGCATCGACCGCGCGCTGGCCGCCGGCGAGGCGCTCGTCGCCGCCGGCGGCGGGCCGGACGCGTTCGCGGCCATCGGGTTGCTGATGGGAGCGAACGCCCTCGCGGCGACCGAGCCGGTCAGCGAGCCGTGAGGCGAGCCCGGCGATGGGACCCCGCGGTCAGCACGCGCCGGTGAGCGAGCAGCCCCGCGGGAGCGTCTGGCGTGCGACCGGCTTCCAGGTCACGCGGGCAAGGTGCAGGACGGCGCCCGATGTCGGGCTGATCCAGGTGACGCCGCCGCGGTCGGGAACGACCGCGGGGATCATGTTGTCCGCGCCGTCGCCGAAGTTCACGAGCGCCCGGGCGGTCGAGCTGCTCCTGAGGCTGTAGCGCTCCCAGCGCTTGGGCTCGAACTGGTCGCAGTCCTGGTGGAAGGCGTAGAGCGAGGCGCCGACGATCGTCGGTGAGAGGAACGTCGACTGACACTCGGCGCCCTGGCCGACGGGGATCCCCTCGATCAGCCGCGGGGCGCCGCCGAGCCGCTGGACCCACAGGCCCTGGACGGTGACGATCCCGGGCGGGCTCGTCACGAACGCGGCCTCGGTCCCGTTGAGCGCAAGGAAGGTCAGGACGCCGGGGTGACCGTCGCGCGCCGGGAAGACCAGGGGGGTGGCCCGGCGCGCGCCGATGGTCCACTCGTCGATCGAGTCGGGATGTGAGCCCGGCGTGACCGGATCCTCGCTCTGACGCGCGTTGCCGCGGAGCAGGAACACGAGCCGCCCCCTCCAGATCGCCGGCCGGTGAACCGAGCCGTGGACCGGGATGGCAAGGGCGACCTCGGGCGCGATCGCTCCGGTGGCGACGGTCGCCGCGCCGGCGCCGGTCGGCCCGGTGGCGCCGGTGGGCCCGGTGACCCCCGTGGCGCCGGTGACTCCGGTCGGCCCGGTGACTCCGGCGGCGCGTGGTGCAACGGTGGCGAGCGGCGTGCCCGTCGACAGCCGGGAGAGGGCGAGCTCGTCGATCCCGCAGCCCGTGAGGTTGACGTCGTCGGCGCAGCGCGAGTACACGGCCGCGACGCCCCGGGCGGTCGGTCCGAGATTCACGTCGAACGGAGCCGACCGCTCCCGCACCGGTGCTGCGAACTCGCGGCCCGCGGGATTGCGCAGCGCGAGCTCGAAGCCGCCCGTGGCCGGGTCGTAGTGGCTCCAGGCCACCCAGCCGCCGTACGCGACGACAGTCGGCGCGACGCACCCGCCCCCATTGCCGGGCTCGATCGGGCCGCACGAGGTCGTCGGGTCGAGCACAGTGGGGGTCGCCGCCACGGCGACCCCGCAGGTCGCGACGCTCGCGACCAGCGCCGTGATCAGCCGGCTCCACATGGGACCCCTAACGGTGGGCATGCGAGCAAGTCTCGCAACTGGTGACGCGTCGCGAGCGGCCGCGCTACCCCACGTTCGGGTAGGGCACCGGCACCGGCGCCGGCGCCGGCGGGGAAGGGGTTGGGACCCGGCGCACCTCGCCGCCCGTGACGGCGGCCGCCTCTGATTCGTCCGGCTCGAGGTCCCCGGCGATCGGGTCCGCGCCGAGGTCCTCGGCTTCGGTGTCGTGGTGCTCGCGGTCGGTCATCTCGCTGCGAGCGTACCGCAGCTCTCGACCGAGGGATAGCTCAACGGTTCGCCCCGGGTTGCACAGAGATGCGCAGGGTCGTAAACTGCCGCGTCTACTGACGGTACCCCTGCGGTACCGTCAGGAACTCAATAGGTCCGCGTCGGAGACCCGCCGATCGATGAAGGGCGATCTGAGCGGACGGTCACTCGCTGCTCCAAACCACGAGGAGGACCACGGATGTCCCGACTTGATCGAGCTCGCCGGCGCGGGACTCGCGCCGCCACCGCGCTCGCGACCTTGGCGGCCCTCGCGGCGCTCTTGTACGCCGCGCCGCCGTCGCCTGCGGCAACGCTTCCGACCGTCACCCCGAGCCCGCCCGGGACGCACGGCTATCCATACGACGCGGCCCAGCCATCGCTGTTGAACCTGAGCTCCGTCGGCTACGCCGAGCACGAGTACCTCATGTCCGGCGTCACGAACATCTACCGGGAGAACGGGACGTGGTCGTCGAACGGCCGCTGGAGCGTGGCGGTGTCACAGAGCAACGTGCCCTACACGACGCGCCTGCTCATTCGCTATCCGACGAACCCGGCGAAGTTCAACGGCAGCGTCGTGTTCGAGTGGATGAACGACACGACGGGCGGTGATCAGGATCCGATCTGGGCCCAGATGAACCGCGAGCTCATCCGCGAGGGATTCGCCTACGTGGGCGTGACGGCCCAGAACGCGGGACTGGTGGACCTGAAGGCGTGGGACCCGGCGCGCTACGGATCGCTCGGCGACACCAACGACGGACAGTCCTACGACATCTTCACCCAGGCCGCACAGGTCGTGCGGGCCGAGGGCCCGGCGCTGCTCGGCGGGCTCACGCCGCGGGAGCTCATCGGCACCGGTGACTCGCAGTCGGCGTTCCGCGTGGACACGTACGTGAACGCGTTCCAGCCGCTCAGCCACGCCTTCAGCGCGTTCATCGCGGTCGGCCGCTGGGCCGGAGCCGCGCCGATCGGCAACGGGTTCGTCGGGTTCCCCGACCCGTCGCTCGTGCGCACGGACAACACGGCGCCGTTCATCCAGGTCAACAGCCAGGGCGACATCGAGCAGATCGGCGCGGCCGTCGCGCGCCAGCCGGATAACGGCTTCCTCCGCACCTGGGAGGTCGCCGGTACCTCGCACATCGACGACAACGAGGGCGGCTACGAGGTCCTGTCGGAGTACATCGAGCAGCCGAAGTCGATCTCTGTCATCCCGACCTGCACGCTTGGTACGCCCGTGGCCGGGACCGGTACCCCGCTCGACGGCGTCAACCAGGCGGACAACATGCCGCTGTGGGAGGTCGAGGATGCGGCTGCCGCGGCGATGCAGAAGTGGCTCACGACGGGCGTCGCCGCGCCCCACGAGCCCTCGCAGCTCTCGGTCGTCCCGGTCTTCCTCGGCCTGTTCGATCTCGTCCCGACCAACCAGTACGGGGTCGCGTCCGGTGGCATCCAGCTGCCCGAGGCCCAGGTCCCGACCGAGGACTACTCGCCGATCAACTTCTCGATCGGCACCGCCGCGAACTATTCGATCGGGGCGCTGCTGACCGACCTGCAGGACGAGATCGGCCTGTACACGACCGGCGGCATCCCGATCACCAACACCGCGGCACGCAACCTGGGCCTGTGCCTGCTCTCGGGCTACTTCACCGACCTGAGCAGCTCGGCCCTGTCGGCGCTGTACCCGACCGACGCGAGCTACGTCGCGAAGTACACCGCGGCGGTGAACGCGGACGTGGCCGCCGGGTTCATCACGCCGGCGGACGGCGCGGCGGCGATCGCGAATGCACAGGCCGGAAACGGCCCGGTGCAGGGGCCGCCGGTCGAGACGATTCCGTGATCTGACCGGCTCACACCCTCCGAGCCGTCACTCATGGGCACGCGGCCCGCCGCGAGGCGGGCCGTGTGTTGTTCGCGCGCGGCGACGGCCGCGATCGCGGCAGTCCGGTTGACCGCTGCGAGAACCTTGACAAACGGACTCGTCTCTAAGAGTGTGTACCCGCGCTCATCGCCGCGAGCGCGGACGCGGCGCGGGGGGCGCGGCGGTTCGGTCAAGCCAGGCGAACGGGAGGGGTGCACGGTGAGGCAGGCACGAGAAATCGGTCGCGCGTGGCGCGCGAGGGTCGCACTCGTATCGGCGGTGGCGGCAGCGGCCGCGGCGGTGCTCGCCACGCCGGCGGCGGCGCCGGCGGCGACCGGGTCCTGTCCCGTCTCCGGGGGCTGCCCGACGCTCACTGCCGAACTGACCTGCACGCTTGCTCCTGGAGTGCTGAACGTCCAGGGCACCGTCCCCATCGACATCAGCTTCACCGCTCCGGCTCAGGTGACCCCGGGCGAGTCGTTCTCGCTGACGAACTTCTCCGCTCAGCTGACGACGCCGGCGGCGTGGACCACCAGTTTCTCGGGGCTCGGCGCGACGAGCGTCACGGGGAGCCTGCAGAGCCTGACCCTGGATTTCTCGAACGCCATGCCTCCGTCCATCAACGTTGGGAGCGGCGGCGGACTGCCCTTCTCGCCGACGACGGTGTCGGCCGGCCAGGGATTGACGTTGACGCCTGTTCCGGGTCCCATCACGGTCGGGCCGGTCACCGTGAACCAAGGCACCGCCGGCCAGAACGTCGTCGTGTCGCTTGACTCGACCCAGCCGATCGTGTTCAGCCTGACCGGGTCCGACGCGAGCGGCACGACCCTCGTCGGGCCGCTGACCGTCGACTGCACGGTCCCGACCGGAACCATCCTCGCGACGATCCCGATCGTGCCGGCCACGACCACCACCACAACGACCACGACCACCACCACGACGACGTCGTCGCCCCCGCCGAAGTTCCCGTTCAAGAACTGGACGCTGAGCGGCTCGCTGACGCTGAACAAGCTCAAGCAGTCGATCTCGCTGCCCGCCGGATCGACGTTCAACGGCACGGCCACCGTACCGGGGCCGCTCACCGGCGACATCTCCGTCCCGGCGTTCAAGACGTCGATCAAGCTGTTCGGCCTGCCGATCTCGCTCGGGACGACGTTCACCGAGGCCGGACCGGTGTCGGGGACGATCGTGCCGGACACCCAGACCGCCGGCAACCTCGACATCGACGCCACGAGCAAGGTGAACATCGGCCTCACCGGGCTCGGCGTCCTCGGGCTCAACCTGCCGGTCTCCTGTCAGACCTCGAGTCCGGCGTCGTTCCCGTTGGTGGCCGACGTGCCGGCGCTCAGCCTCAGCACCGGCGCGACGTTCACCGGCACGGCGACGCTGCCGTCGCTGAAGTGCAGCGGCGCGCTCGGGGGCCTGCTCGGTCCGGTGCTCACCGCGCTGATGTCGGGCCCGAACAACGCGTTCTCGCTGACGATCGCCCCGCCGAGCGCGGGGTAGTCCGGCCCGCTCGCGAGCACGCCGGCCGCGGCGTGCTCGCGATCGGTCGCGGCCGCGGCTGACGATCGGCTTCGGTCGCTGACGATCGGCCGGCCGGCGTCAGTCGCCGCCGCCGCCTCCGCTGTCGCCGCCTCCGCTGTCGCCGCCTCCGCTGTCGCCGCCTCCGCTGTCGCCGCCTCCGCTGTCGCCGCCTCCGCTGTCGCCGAATCCGCCGCCATCGCCGAACCCACCGCCGTCGCCGAACCAGCCGCCGTCCCCGAACCCTCCGTGGTGAGCGCCCTCCGAGCTGCTGCCGTGGTGGCCGCTGAAGCCCTCGTGATGGCTGCCTGCCGGGTGGTGGTGACCGCGGCCGGCACTCGGCTCGCCGATCGGATTGAGCCACTCGGAGCGTCTCGGTCCGCTCCATGGCGAGCGCAGGTCCGCCAGCAGACCGGCGATCGTCGCGGCCACGCCCCCGCCGATCGCCACGATCCGGACGACAGCGGGTAGGTCGACGGTCGCGCCGATGACGATCGCGATCACGCCAACGGCGTTCAGCGTCCGGGCCCGCGAGAGCATCACCCCCGGCATGCTGACGCGGGCGACACGCCACGTCAACACCGCCGCTCGTGAGCGCGACCGTCGCCAAACGGCCGCGCCGCTCACTCCGCGTGCACGGCGGCGAGCAGCGCCGCATACGACCGCACGAGGGCGGCCCGCTCGGCCGGCACGAGCGCGCTGTCGAGGTGACAGCCCTCGCGCACCCAGCGGTCGGAGTGGCGCATCGCCAGGGCGCGCTGCTCGGCGGCGAGGTGCACGTCGGGCAGCGGGACGGCGTACACGTAGGAGTACAGCGCCGCGAGGGCGGCCACGAGCTCGGAGTCATCCACCTCGCCGTCGTCGTCGTGCTGAAGCTCGCGGTGTACCCGCCACCACTCGACCTCCAGCCGCGCGGCGTCGACGGGGTCGAACGCGCCGCCGTGCCGGCGGCGCACGAGGGCGTAGAAGCGCGTCATGCACCCCCGCGCGCCGTCGGGGTCGTTGTCGGGGTAGGGAGCCCACAGCTGGTTCGCGCGCAACACGAGCCAGGCGCCGTAGAGCGTCTGCGGCCAGGGCAGCGCGAACGTGTGGCGGGTGAGCGCGACCGCGGCGCGCAGGAAGGGCACCCACTCGCGACGGTAGTAGGTGACCCAGGCCGCGCACTCCTCGCGCCCGACGCGGCGTGGGTCGAACTCGCGCATTGCCGCGGGTGCGCCCTGCGCCCGGTAGCGACGCGCGCTCGGCCTGGCCGGCAGCATCACTTCGCCGCTTGGGCTCGACGCGCGGTGCGCAGACCGCGCTTGGCCATCAGGCCGTTGGCGAGCAGCAGGATCGTCTTGTTCGCCGGGGCCCGGAAGCCGGACTCGGTGTGCGGCGCGTATACGACGCTCCCGTCCTCGCCGACCTCCAGCCAGCCGGTGTGCTGGCGGCTCTCCAGGCCGATCAGCTTCGCCTCGTAGCGGTGCGCGAGCAGCCCGGCTCGCCGGCCGCCCGGCGGCACCAGTGTCGGCGGCGCGCTCAGGCGCAGCCCATCCGGCCCGGCCCCCTCGATCCCGACCGGCAGCACGACCGGCAGGCCGTCCGCGCCGACGAAGCCGAGCAGGATGTGCGGCAGGTGACCCTCGCGGCGCGCCGCGCGATCGACGTCGATCCGCGGGACGGTGCCCTTGGCGGGCGGTTCCTGCGGCGCCGGGTGGTCGCCGAGCGGGGGGCCGGTGACCCGTGGAGCCCCGCGCGCCGCCAGGTCGTCGAAGCTGACCACGCGCGTCACCGCGACCGTGACGAGCACGCGGTCGGCGTAGTACTCGCGCAGCCAGCGATCCCAGAACCGGCCCCGCTTCGGCGGCCCCATGAAGCGGGTCGAGGCCGGAGCGACCACCTCGTCGAGCACGCTCTGGCTTGGCTCGAGATCGAAGCTCGCCTGCCCCTGCAGCAGCACATAGTCCGGCACCGACGCGAAGCCGTGCTCGCGAGCGTGGTAGGCGAGGGCCACGCTCGGATTTCGGCGCATGCGATCGAGCTTGCGTCCGAACCCGAGCGATGTCGTGAACGTCGCCGTGCCGGCGTCCCGGTCGCGCAGGCCGATCGGCGCGACGGCGGCGAGCACGACCCCGCCGGCCGGCGTGACGTACGCGAGCGCGGCCGTCAGGTCGCCCGCGATGGCGTCGTCCTCGCGGTCACTCCAGCGCACCGTCTCGATCGATGACACGCTTGCGATCCCCCTTGTCACGGTGTTCCGGGCACTCCCCGGCGCCCCCGTGGCGTTCAGGGGCGCAGCCTACCTCAGGCCCGTGCCGCTGGGCGAGAGGACCGCGCGACGCGTGGGAGTACAGCGCCGGTTCGCACGGGCCACCCGTGGTACTCGACACGGTCGAGCGCCGGCGGAGCGAGCACCCCGAGCCCACCCCTATCCTCCCGGACAGCACCTGCGCCCGTTCCCCCCGGGCCGGGCGCCGACACCGCCCCCGACCTGGTCCATTCGCGTCCGATGAGCATCTCCGCCCCACCCGCTCCGCCGGAGGCCGCGACGCAGGAGCTGCCGGCCCTGCGGCCCACGCGGCGCCGGCTGCCGGCTGCCGTCCGCTGGCTGCTGCTGCTCGGGTTCGCGCTCGCCGCGGCGGCGGTCGCGCTGCACCTGCTCTCGCACGAGCTGACCGACGACACGTACGCCTTCCTGGATTGGGGTCGCGATCTGCGCGGCGGGCACATTCCACCGCTGCTGGAGAGCCGCACCTTCCACCCGGTGCCGATCCTCACCGGCGCGCTGCTGTCGCTGCTCGGCTCGGCGGCTCCGTCGGCGACCGTCCTGTTCGCCGTCGCCGGCCTCGTGCTGCTCGCCGTCGCCGCCTGGCGCGTGAGCACGCTGCTCGGGCTGCGCCAGCCCGCCCCGGCCTTCGCCGCGTTCCTCGTCGTCACGAGCCCGATGCTGGTGGCGATCTCCTTCAGCGCCTACATCAACCTGCCGTTCGCCGTGCTGCTGTTGTGGGCGCTCGTGTGGGAGCTGCGCGGCCGCCGGCGGGCGGTGTGGACGCTGCTGATCATCGCTGGGCTCGTGCGGCCCGAGGGATGGGCCTTCCTGCTCTCCTACGGGGCCCTGGACTGGTGGCGCACCGGGCGGCCGTGGCGCTCGCCGCGGGTGCTCGCGATCCTCGCGCTCGCCGTCGGTCCGATGGCGCTGTGGCTGTTCCTCGAGTGGCGCTTCTTCGGCACCCCGCTGTACTCGTTCACGAACACCCGCGCGCCCGCCGGAACGACGGCGGCGAGCTCGTCGCTGCACGGGCTGTGGCACACGCTCGAGTTCTGCCTCGCGCTGCCGGGGCTGATCGCGAGCGTCGTCGGCGCCGTCGCGATCGCGCGGCTGTCGCCGCGGCGCGAGGCGGCCACGGTGCTCGCGATGACCGGCGTCGCAGCGATCACCGTCGCGTTCCTCGCCAGCTCGAAGTTCAACGTCCCCGACCGCCACTTCTCGGTGCTCGTCTCGCTGCTGTGTGTGCTCGCCGCCGCCGGCGCGACCGCACCGGCGCAGTGGCTCGCCCGCCGGCGGCCGAAGGAGCGCCTCGCCGTGCTCGGGCTCGGACTCGCCGGGGCGGCGCTGGTCGTCGCGCTCGGCGCGGCGACCGAGCATCAGAAGCTCGACTTCGACTTCCGGGTGTTCAAGGTCCAGAGGATCACCGGGGACGCGCTCGACGCGACGATCGCGCGGGTCCGCCCACGTCTGGACGTGCACGGCGCCGCCTGGCACTCGGTCGCCGCCACGGCGGCCGTCGTGGACTCGGAGCTCGTGTGGGACCTACGCGTTCCGTATGACGTCGTCGACGACCGCACGTCGGATGCGACCCAGCTGCTCGTGCAGCCCTCGTCGAGGACGTGGAAGAGCCTGCAGCACCGGGGGCTGACCGACCGCACGATCGTCAGCGTGCCGCGCGGCTGGACGAACGTCACCGGCGGCACGTGGCGGCTGTGGTCGCCGCAGAAGGGCCGGCCGGTGCGGCTCGGCTGAACGGCAGCGGGCGCCGCTCAGAGCGCGCTCAGCTGATCGGCCGGGGTCGGCACGCGACGCATCGTCACGTGCGCGTCCACGGTCGACCGCGCGTCGCCGGAGAACGTGCCCTCCACGGGCGAGACGTCGGCGTACATGCGGCCGTGGCCGATCTTCACGTGATCGCGCCCGGCGATGATCGCGTTGGTCGGGTCGGTGGCGAACCAGACCGGATCGCTGCTGCCGTCGACCGGGAGCAGCGCCTCGATCCACGCGTGGGTCTGCACCTCGGCGCTCGTGCCCGCATCCCCCTCGGGTGAGGTGAAGAAGTAGCCGCTGACGTAGCGGGCGCCGATGTCGTGCGAGCGCAGCAGCGCGAGCGCGAGGTGCGCGAAGTCCTGACACACCCCCGCGCCGATCTCCACGAACTCCGGCGTCGTCGTGTTCGCGTCGGTCACCCCCGACTGGTAGCGGAACCGCTCCGGGACAAGCCGCGTGACGTTGCGCAGCGTGTCGGCCGGCGTGCCGCCCCGCACCTCGTCGACCAGATCGGCCAGGGCGGGGTGCTCGTGCAGGTAGCTGAAGGGGTGATAGGTGTAGGCGCCCGCCGCGATCCGATAGTGCTCGCCCTGCAGGTCCGACCACGAGCCCTCCGGCAGCGGCATCGGCTCGGTGGTGGCGACGGTGGCGTCGACCTGCACGCGCAGGCGCTGGACCGGCGCCGCCACGAGGAACTCGGTGACCTCGTTGCCGAACAGGTCCTCGTAGGTGTCCTGGCGGTCAGGCCTCGGCGTGATGCTGATGTCGAAGTGCTCGCAGCGCTGCGTCCCGCCGGTCGTCGGGCGCATCCGCAGGCGGTTGAGGTTGCCGACGACGGGGGCCGAGTAGTGGTACGTCGATTCGTAGGTGATCTCGTAGCGCACCGGCCGGGAAGGCTACCGGGCGCACGGCGCGCGTCGTGAGTCGATACAACGCGTGGGCATGAGCGCACATCCCGATCGGAGCGACTTCGTCTCGACCGGGCATCTGCCCTCCCCCGAGGTCGTGCGCGCGCTCGTCGACGACGCCCACGCGCGCTTTCGCTCGAACGCCGACGGGCAGAACTCGCAGGTCTACCCGGCGCTCGCGGCCGTCCCGGGCGAGCTGTTCGGAGTGTGCGTCGTCGGCACCAACGGCAACGTCCACGCGGTCGGCGACGCCGAGCTCGAGTTCTCGATCATGAGCGTGTCCAAGCCGTTCGTCTTCGCGCTCGTTTGCCAGGCCTGGGGCGCCGAGTCGACCCGCGAGAAGCTCGGCGTCAACCCGACCGGGCTGCCGTTCAACTCGCTGGAGGCGGTCGAGCGCAGCGGCGACGGGCGGACGAACCCGATGGTGAACCCGGGTGCGATCGCGGCCACGAGCCTGATCCCCGGCGCGAGCGCCGAGGCCAGGTGGCAGGCGATCCACGAGGGGCTCTCGCGCTTCGCCGGCCGCGAGCTCGGCGTCGACGCCGAGGTGTACCGGTCCGCGTCCGAGACCAACGAGCGCAACCGGATCATCGCCGAGGTGCTCGAGCGGTTCGACCGCATCTACTGCGACCCGGCCGAGGCGACCGACCTGTACACCCGTCAGTGCTGCCTGAGCGTGACCGCCTCCGACCTGGCGGTGATGGGCGCGACGCTCGCCGACGGCGGCGTCAATCCGCTCACCGCCGAGCGCGTGATTGACGAGGACGTCTGCCGCCACACGCTCGCCGTGATGACGACCGCCGGGCTGTATCAGGCCTCCGGCGATTGGCTGTACGACGTCGGCCTGCCGGGCAAGAGCGGGATCAGCGGCGGGATCGTCACGGTCTCGCCCGGCAAGGGCGGACTCGGCACATTCGCGCCGCCGCTCGACGGGGCCGGGAACAGCGTCCGGGGCCAGCTCGCGGCCCGCTTCCTCTCGCACCGGCTCGGCCTCGACCTGTTCACCTCGCGTCCGGAGCGGTGAGGCGGGCGTCCCGCGGGCCGTGCGCGCGTGAGCGCATTCTCATGGGCGATTGAACGCAGCGTTACGACGACCCGGCACAATTGACGCATGAATCGTGCTGTCAACGCCCGGGACGCCGGGCTGGAGAAGATCAGGCAGATCGACAACTGGATGATCGGCGGCGCGATCGGGCTGACGCTCGTGTTCTCCGCGGCCGCCGCCCAGGCCTTCAAGGGCCATCCGCGGCACGCGTCCTCGAGCGCCCCGGCGAGCTCGTCCCAGTCGTCCGGCGACCCGAACGCGGCGAGCTCGGTCCCGAGCTCGGTCAACGTGGACCCGAACGCATCGTCGTCCGCTCCCGTGCCCGACCCCTCCCAGCAGGCGCCGGTCGTCCCGAGTCCGGTGGTCACGGGATCGTCGTGAGTCCGACGCCGGCGGTCCCGATCGCCGGGTCGCGCCGACCGAGAAGACCAGGGGGCAGGCCGTGATCATCGCCGTCGGCAACGGGACCGCGCTCTGGTACCTCACGCGCGCCACCGGCGCGGTCACGCTCATCCTGCTGACGATCAGCGTCGGCCTCGGTGTCGCGAACGTGCAGCGCTGGCAGACGCCCGAGCTGCCGCGCTTCGTCGTCGACCGCATCCACCGCGACGCGTCGCTGCTCGCGCTCGCCCTGCTCGCCGTCCACATCCTCACCTCGCTCGCCGACGGGTTCGCCCCGATCACGATCGTCGACGTGTTCATCCCGTTCGTGTCCGCCTACCGCCCGATCTGGCTCGGGCTCGGCACGTTCGCGTCGGACCTGATCATCGCGCTCGTGATCACGAGCCTGGCCCGTTACCGGCTCGGCTACTCGACCTGGCGCGCGATCCACTGGCTCGCCTACCTGTGCTGGCCGATCGCCGTCGTGCACGGCCTGGGGACCGGCAGCGACACCAAGAGCGCGTGGATGCTGCTGCTCACCGCGGTGTGCGTGATCGCCGTCATCGCCGCGGTGTGCGTGCGCGCGCTGTCCGGCTGGCCGGCGAACCGCGGCGTGCGCACCTCGGCGCTCAGCGCGGCGGTGCTCGTCCCGCTGGGCCTCATCGTGTGGCTTCCGGGCGGTCCGCTCGGAACGGGCTGGGCCAAGCGGGCCGGGACGCCGGCCTCGGTGCTGGCGGCCGCTGGGGCGTCGTCGGCCGCCGGTTCGAGCGGCGGCTCCTCGAGCGGCGGCGCCTCCGGCGGCGGCTCCAGCGCGAGCGGCTCCTCCGGCGCCGGCCCGTCCTTCGGCTCGCGCGTGACCCCGTTCACGGCCCAGGGCACGGGCACCCTGCAGCAGAGCCAGACCGCGAGCGGCCTGGCTCAGGTCGAGATCAAGCTCGCGCTCCAGGGCACGTCGCTCAGCGCGCTGGACATCCGCATCGAGGGGCAGCCGCAGCCCGGCGGCGGGCTCTCGATGAGCGCGAGTCACGTGACGCTCGGGCCCGCGTCGGAGCCCGGACGCTACAGCGGCGTGATCACCGCGCTGCAGGGCACGAACCTGGCCGCGACCGTCACCCGCAGCGACGGGAGCGCGCTCGCGCTCACCGCCGCGCTGCAGCTCGACCCGTCGGGCGGCACGACCGCGACCGGCACCGTCTCGGTGCGTCCGTCGCGGTGAGCGGCGCGACAGCGACGGCTCAGCGCGCGTAGACGGCGAAGAAGTCGCGGTCGTCGGGCGAGAGGTAGCGCAGCGGCGTGCGGACCATGTCTCCGAGCAGGTTGCTCGGCGACCCGGCGTCCGGCTGTGCGTACGTGATGAAGCTGACCCAGAAGGAGTTGATGTCGAGCTGCATCGCGCGCACCGCGCCGGCGCGGATCAGGATCGCGGCGAGCGAGGCGACGGTCTGGTTGTCGGCCGCGGCGTAGACGAGGTTGCCGTGGGCGTCGATGCCGATGCCCGAGCGCCACACGCGAATCGCGTTGCCGACGGTCACGCCCCACTGCGGGCCGTCGCTCAGGTTCGGGTTCGGCTGCCCGCCCTCGACGATCAGCGGGAGGTTCTGGCGGGCGAAGTCGACCCCGGGCGGCGCGCTCGGTCCGCCGCTCCACGACACGACGTCGACGCGTCCGTCGGCGTGGTGCACGAGCGTCGCCATCCCGTCCTGCAGCGGGGCGTACGTGACGCCGCCGACGGCGAAGCCGCCGTGGGAGTCCTGCAGCTTGAAGCCGCTGTTGAACGTCGCCAGCAGGCGACCGCGTTCGGCGGGCGGCACCTCCATCGCGCCCCGGTTCGGCAGCGACACCGACGGCTCCAGACGGCCGGGGTACAGGGCGATGCGCGTGCGCGAGGTGTTGATCCACGCCGCGCCGGCCACCATGCGCGGGTAGTTGGGGTCGCTGCGCAGCGTCGTGATCTGCACCGGCGAGTTCGGGCCGGTGAACGACTCGCTCGGCGACCACACGCCTTCGCCGGGCAGGGCGGGCGTGATGGCCGGCGCGATGTTCGGCGGGTGTACCACGTCGGCAACCGCGACGCGGGGGCGCGCCCCCGGAAGCGACTTCAGGCCCGGGCCGCCGGTCGACGGCGCGTTGAAGGTGTAGTACCAATCCTCGACCTGGACCGCGACGCCCGCGGCCCCATGGTCGCGCAGCCACTCGAACGAGCGGATCGCGAAGGTCGAGTTCGACGGCTGGGTCATCGTCGTCACGTAGGAGGTGGTGACCGGCACCAGGCACACGAGCAGCGCCACGATCACGATCCGCCGAACACGGCGCAGCGGGGAGACGCGCGGCGGCAGAGCGCGCCGCGGCCGACGTGAAGAGGGGACTGAGAAGTCGCTGCTGGACACGGGTGGGCCGCCCCCGGTCGGGTAACGTGACGGGACAGGCTTCCAGGCAGCCTGGCAGTCCCCCTGTCGTGAGCGGCGCAAGCTAAGAGGATCCTCACCACGTCCGAGCAGGCCCGACAGCGAGTGTGTGCGTAGAAACGCACATGAGGAAACGCCCATGCGGGGCTTAGCTCGGCTTCAGGCCTTGCCGGGCATCATGGCGCCCGCACCGCCAGCCGATCTCCCGCCCCGCCGGCCGCCCCCGTAAATGTCATCCCCTACGAGGACCACCGCCCAGACGCCACCATCGCTCTCCGAGGAGATCGCGGGCGCCCTCGGGCCCGAGCGTGCGGCCCCGCCGCCCCGTCCGTCGCGCACCCAGGCGTGGATCCGGGCGGTGCGCGTGCGCCAGTGGCCGAAGAACCTGCTCGTCGTCGCCGCCCCGGCGGCCGCGGGCGTCCTGCTGCACCCGGGCGTGCTCGCGCGCGTCGGGCTCGCCTTCGTGATGTTCTGCCTGCTGGCGAGCGGGGTCTACCTGCTGAACGACGTGCACGACGTCGCCGACGATCGCGCGCACCCGAGCAAGCGCCACCGGGGGATCGCCTCGGGCGCGATCTCGACGCGCAGCGCGACGGTCGTCGGCCTGCTCGCGGCCGCGGCGGGGCTCGGGCTGTCGCTCATCGCCGGCTGGGCCCTGTTCGCGATCGCCGGCGCCTACCTCGCGCTGAACGTCGCCTACACCGGCTGGCTGCGCCGGGTCGCGATCGCCGACATCGCGGTGATCGCCACGGCGTTCGTGCTGCGGGCGAGCGCCGGCGGAGCCGCCGCGCACATCCCGATCTCGCGCTGGTTCCTGGTCGTCGTGTCGTTCTCGGCCCTGCTCGTCGCCGCCGGCCGTCGCCTGGCCGACCTGATGGATCCGCTGTCGCGCGCCTCGCGGCCGGTGCTCGAGGAGTACACGGCCGAGTTCCTGCGCATCGTGCTCGCGATCTCGTGTGCCGTCGCCGTCGGGGCCTACGCTCTGTGGGCCTTTGAGTCCAAGCATCTCGACGAACTGCGCTGGCGGGAGCTGACGATCGTGCCCTTCACACTGGCGATGCTGCGTTACGTGCTGCTCGTCACGCGCGGCGAGGGCAGCGCGCCCGAGCAGATCTTGTTCAAGGATCAATTCATGATCGTCGCCGGCGTCGCGTGGGTCGCGATGTTCGCCGTCGCCCTCGGATCATGAGCGTCGACCCCGCCTACCGACCGTCACGCCGCCGGGCCGGGTCGGGCGCCCAGGCGCCCCGGCGGACGCCCACGGCCGGCGAGCGCCAGCGCGAGATCGACCGTGAGGCGGTGCGCGACCGGCGCCGGCGCGAGCAGCGCTACCTCGAACGCCGGCGCGACCTGCGCACCGACGCGCTCGCCGGGCTGGCGATCGCGCTCGTGGCGCTCATCGTGGCGCCCGGGCTCGGGGTGGTCGCGCTCATCAGCATCCCGGTCGCGATGGCGCTCGTGGCCACCGTCGTCGCCGAGCGGCGTCTGCGCCGGCGGCGCCGGGCGACCGCCGCTCCGCCGCGGCGCTCCCGCGCGCGCCCCGAGCGGTAGCTCTGCGCGCCGGTCAGTCTCGCGCGAAGCGCCGCGTGGGGGCCACGACCGGCTCGACGTCGCCGGAGGACTGCTCCGGTGCGCCGTCGGCGAGGACGCCGGCCTGCGCGGTCGCCGCGTCGTCCGGGCGCCAGCGCACGCGCGGCTCGATCGCCCGCGTGATGACGCGGTCGCGGTGGCGCTCGATGTAGGTGAGCATCGACTGGACGAGCTCGTCCCCGAGCAGGTGCGGCTGCAGCCCGAGGTCGAGCAGGTTGCGGTTGGCCGCGTTGTAGTAATGGTGCTCGGCCTCGACGCGCGGGTTCGGGTAGCTCTCGATCGTCACGTCGATCCCGAGCGAGCCGGCGGCGGTCTGCACGAGCTCGGCAAGCTCGCGCACGCTGAACTGCTCGGTGAACTGGTTGAACACGCGGAACTCGCCCGGGTCGGCCGGGTTGAGCGTCGCCAGCTCGACGCACTGCAGGGTGTCGCGGATGTTCAGGAAGCCGCGCGTCTGGGTGCCGCTTCCGTAGACGGTGAGCGGGTGGCCGATGACCGCCTGCACGCAGAACCGGTTGAGCGCCGTGCCGAACAGCTCGTCGTAGTCAAAGCGCGTGGCCAGGCGATCGTCGAGCACGGTCTCGGGGGTCTGGATCCCGTACACGACACCCTGGTTGAGGTCGGTGGCGCGCAGGCCCCACACGCGGCAGGCGAAGTGGATGTTGTGCGAGTCGTGGACCTTGGAGAGGTGGTAGAGCGAGCCGGGGAGCTTGGGGAAGGGGAGACGGTCGCGACGACCCTTGTGCTCGATCTCGATGTAGCCCTCTTCGATGTCGATGTTCGGCGTGCCGTACTCGCCCATCGTGCCGAGCTTGACGAGATGGCACGTCGGCACGTACTCGCGCAGCGCGAAGAGCAGGTTCAGCGTGCCGACGAGGTTATTGCTCTGCGTCTCCACCGCGTGGCGGCGCGAGATCATCGAGTACGGCGCCGATGAGTGCTCGCCGTAGTGGATCACGGTCTCGGGCAGCAGGCGCGCCACGACCCGGTCCAGGAACTCGGGATCCTGGATGTCGCCGATCTCGGCGGCGATGCGCCGGCCCCCGACCTGCTCCCAGGCCTCGAGGCGATCGGCGAGCGACGCGATCGGCGTCAGCGAGTCGGTTCCCTGCTCCAGATGCCAGTGCCGGCGCGAGAAGTTGTCGACCACGGTCACCTCGTGCCCACGCGCCGACAGATGCATCGCGGTGGGCCATCCGAGGTATCCGTCCCCGCCGAGGATCAGGATGCGCACGGAGAGGATTATGACGAACCGCGTCGGACGACGTCCCGGCGGATATTCTCCCCGGGGCGTCCCACCGCCGTGCCCCCGCACCGTGGACCCCTCCCTGCCCACGCCCACCCTCAGCTTCGAGCCGCCGGCTCACACCTGCCTGGACGAGCTCGGGCGCCCGCTCGACCCCGAGTCGCTGCGCGCGCGCCTCGTCGACCGGGTGGCGATCGTGATCCCCGCCTACGAGGAGGGTGAGACGCTCCCCGAGCTGCTGCCGCGCATTCCGGATCGGCTGGGCGACACCCCGATCGTCGTGCTCGTCGTCGACGACGGCTCGCGCGACGACACCGCCGCGGCGGCGATGCGCGCCGGCGCGCTCGTCGCGCAGCTGCCGGTCAATCGCGGCGGCGGGGCGGCGCTGCGCGCCGGCTACCACGCCGCCGTGACCGCCGGCGCGTCGATTGTCGTGACGCTCGACGCCGACGGTCAGCACCGCCCCGAGGAGATCGCGCAGGTCGTCGAGCCCGTGCTGAGCGGACGCGTCGACTTCGCCGCCGGCTCGCGCGTGCTCGGGAGCGCCGAGCCGGGCGCGTTCGCCCGCGAGCTCGGCATCGCCTTCTTCAACCGCGTCGTGCGCGCGCTCACCCGCACGCACGTGACCGACTGCTCGAACGGCTTCCGCGCGATCCGCACCGAGGTGCTCGCCACGCTCGACCTGCGCGAGCCGCAGTTCCACGCCGCCGAGTTCCTCGTCGAGGCCCTGACGCGGGGCGTGCGCTTCGAGGAGGTGCCGATCAGCGTGCTGCGCCGCGCCCACGGCCATTCGAAGAAGCCGCCGACGCTGCGCTACGGCTGGGGCTTCTGCGCGGCGATCGTGCACGCCTGGCGCCGGTCGGTCGCGCGCCGTTCACTGGCGCACCTGCCGCTGTCCGCGCGCCGGGATGCCAGCGGGAGCCCGGCGGGCGACGAGGGCCTCGCCGGCGCGGCGCGGACCGCCGCCGGGGCCGATCGCCGCCCGACGGCCGCGCCCGAGGCCGGGCCCGAGCCGGTCGTCGCGCACGACGCGCGGGTCTAGCTCAGCCAGGAGAGTCTTAGCAGCGCCCGTATGTGGGCATTGGAAATCCACGCCACCGCCGCCGGGCCCACGTTGCCCGCCGGCGGCTTGTGGCGCGACCGGGGGAACAGTGGACGAGACGTTGTCTGGGCCCCGCTTTGCTGGCGATGCGGTGCTGAGCCGGCCGCTCAGTTTGCTGGGCTGACGACTCGCAGGCTGGGTATCCGTGCGAAGTGGGAGCCGTTGCGTGTCGCGATGCCGAATCCGTGTGCGACGGCCGTGGCGGCGATCCAGAGATCGTGGGCGCCGATGACCTCGCCGCGATCGGCGAGTTGCGCCCAGATTTCGGCGTGGACGCGCGCGACGAGTTCTGTGACGGGGACCGCTTGAAGTCCGGCGAGGATGTGCTCGACAAATGCGCTGCGTCGAGCCCGGATGCCGCCGCGCGCGCGAAGGACACCGTGCAGCAGTTCGCTGACCGTGATCACGCTGATCGCGCTCTCCTCACCGCCGAGCAGGTCCTGCACGTCGCCCGCCCGCCGCTCCAGTTCGATCAGCAGGTCGGTGTCGATCAGGAGGGCCATCGATCCTCGGGTGGGCCTGCGCTCTCACGCAGGCCCCGAAGATCCTCGGCGAATCCGTCGTCCGGGGAGGGCGCGGCGGAGAGGAGCTCGCTCAGTCGGGCGCCGGTGATCAGGCGGGCCCGGGGCGGGCCGATTACCGCGACCGCGGCGCCGCTGCGAGTCACCTCGACCTCTTCGCCGGTCGCCACCCGGTTGAGGACCTCAGAAAAGCTTCTGGCCACTTCCGTGGCGGTCATCCGGGACATCATCAGATCCTATCAGATAAATCAGACTTAGGGCCGCTGCCCGGCGGTCACACGACAACGAACTCAACGGACCGGATGCCGTCCAGTTCCGCTCTCCGCCGATGCGGACCAGTCAGGCGCCAGCTGCCCCGGCGCGCGAGCATCTGGTCTTCGAAGAACCGGCCTATCTCGGAGGCGCTCGCAGGCGAGAAGTCGGCGTGACAGCCGGACGCCCGCAAGCAAGAGACGATCCAGGCAGCGGACGCACCCACGTCTTCGATGATTCCCATGCCGGCATAGCGTACGGCGCCGGACCGAATGCAGGACGCGCAGACGTAGGCGAAGGTGGACCATCGCCTACGACCTCCCGCTCGTCCCGAGCGGAACAGTGGTCCGCGTTAGGGAGCATGCGTGGTTTCGGCTGGCTGCGGAACTCAGATCGTCGGTCTCGCCGCGAGGCGCTACGCTCCGAGCAATGAGCGCGCTGACATTCAACGTTGTCTACGAGGATGCTGGCGAGGGCTGGGTGTACGCCCATGTTCCCGAGCTTCCCGAGGTCCAGACGCAGGGCGAGAACCTCGAGGACGCGCGGACCATGGTCAAGGAAGCGATCGCGCTCGTCCTCGACGAGCGCCGTGCGCGCGGTGAGCCGATTCCCCAGACCGGTTGGGCTCTCGTGGAGTCCGTCGAGATTGCTGCGTGAAGAAGCGCGATCTTGAGCGGCATCTCGCCGCTCACGGATGCTCGCTGAGGCGCCAGGCCGCGAATCACGAGCTGTGGGAGAACACGGCGTCAGGGCAGCGGACGACCGTGCCTCGTCACCGGGAGATCAAGATGCCCACCGCTCGCGGGATCTGCCGGCAGCTTGGAATACCGGTGCCCACCGGATCGCGCTGACCACGTCGGAGTCCGGCGCTCGGCCGCGGGCCGTGTTCGACCGGCCCCCGGCTACGCCAATGGGGCAGCCGCGGACGACGGCTCACCAAGAACGCAGAACTGCAGCGGCCTCCCGTGCCCGTGCCCGGTGGTCGTC
>CAVRUQ010000014.1:0-13800 GCA_963724405.1 uncultured Solirubrobacterales bacterium | reverse complement strand
ACTGCCCCCGCCGCTCGAGCACCATCGGAACCGTCCGCAGCAGGATCTTCACGTCGCTCCACAGCGACCAGTTCGCGATGTAGAGGTAGTCGAGCTTGACCATCTCGGCGAGCGGCACGCGGACGATCCGAGGATCTGCCACGGCCCGGTCATGCCCGGCGTGAGGTGCAGGCGGTTGCGATCGAGGCCCGTGATGCGCTCGTCCTCGTTGACGATGAGCGGGCGCGGGCCGACGAGGCTCATCTCGCCGCGCAGCACGTTGAACAGCTGGGGCAGCTCGTCGAGGCAGCGTCCTGCGCAGCCACTTGCCCGACGCGCGTGATGCGCGGGTCGTCGGCGATCTTGAACAGGCCGTCGGCCTCGTTGTGCTCGGCGAGCTCGTGCTTCATCGCGTCGGCGCCGTCGACCATGGTGCGGAACTTGAAGATCGAGAAGTGGTCGCCGTCGCGGCCGACGCGGGTCTGGCGGAAGAAGACCGGTCCCGGCGTGTCGAGCTTGATGAGCAGGCCGACGACCGCGAACGTCGGCAGCAGGACGAGCATGGCCGGAGCGGCGACGAGCAGGTCGAAGGCGCGCTTGAGGCGGCTCGAGGAGCGCGACTGAGGCCGAAGCGGGGAACGCCGAGCACGGTCACGCCCCACAGGTCGTCGAACACGACCGAGCTGCCGACGGCGCCGAGGATGCCCGGGAGGAGGCTCACGCGAAGACCGGTGGCCTTGGCCTCACGCACGAGGTTGAGCGTGGCGTCGTTCTCGCCCGCGTGGCTTGCGGCGATGATGACGCGATGCACGCCCTTCTCGTCGGCCAGACGGTGCAGCGAGGGCCGCCGGCGAAGCGCCTCGTCCAGGGACACGAAGCCGGCGAGGCTGATGTTGCGGCTGTGTTCGAACTTGGCTGCGAGGCGGTGGTAGGTGTTGGCGTCGCCGACGAGCAGGCACTCCTCGACCGACGACAGCCGCGCCGCGACCTGGCGCGCGATCGCGCGGAACAGGCAGATCGACGCCGTGAGGAGGAGCCAGACCGCGAGCAGTGCCGCGGTTGGCGGCGGGGACGGCCGCGACGTAGTCGCGGACCAGCCAGACGAGCAGCGCAAACACGGTGGCGAGGTTGAAGAGCCGAGGCAGCTCCTCGGTCGTCGCCTTGTGGATGACGAGCTCGTCGCGGTCGTACAGGCCGAGGATCTTCGCCGCCGCCACGATGAGCGGGAGGGCCACGAGATAGGTCGGCCGCAGCGCGACTCCGCCGACGACGGCGATCGCGAGCGGGAAGCGAGACGGCAGCCGCCGCCATGTCGGCGGACGCCAGCGCGAAGCGGTAGTTGCGCTCGCGCTGGAAGACCGCAGCGGCGGCGCGGCCCTCCTGGCCGCTTCCGAGCAGCGCCATCGCGCGCTGTCGCCGGCCGAGTGACGACAGAGGCCGCGCGCGCACCAACCGTGGCCGAGCCGTGGGATCGGCCGCCCGGCTTGTGCTGGCCGTCCGTCTGGTGCGGCTTCTTCGGCCCCGCTGTGCGCGGGGGCGAGATCGGCTCGTGAGCGGCTATGACGTCCTCCGGACGCGTAGAGACGCGTATCAACTGCTGCCGCCATCGACCAGCGGCGACGACCAACGACCTGCTTCGTGCAGACCCGGCCACACGATAACCACTATTCCCGGCTCGTGCACCGCACATTTGTCCAAACGTGCCCCCTCGCGCTATAGCCCGCCGGTCGAGGTCGTATGCGACCCTGCCTGGAACGATTGGCGACCGATGACCGCGCGCCCAGCGCAACGGACTACTCGATCGTCGTTGGCACTCCTATACTCGGACTGCCAATGCCGATCTACGAGTACCGCTGCGAGAAGGGCCACACGTTCGACGTGATGCAGCGCCATCGACGACGCGCCCGTCACCGAGTGCGAGGTCTGCGGCCGTCCGGTCCGCCGCGTGTTCCATCCGCTCGGCCGTCCACTTCAAGGGCAGCGGCTTCTACAACACCGACTACGGCACCCGCAAGCGCCAGCGCGAGCAGGCGGCGTCCGCGGAGAGCAAGAACGGCTCCGACGCAGCCACGAAGAAGGAAGGCGCGGCTGCCTCGGGCGACGGCGCCTCCTCCGCGACGGCGAAGGCCGACGGCGCCAAGCCGGCCAAGGACAAGGCCAAGAGCGCGCCGGCGAAGACCGGCAAGTAGCGCCGCTACGCCGAGTGGCGCCCCGCGCCGCTCCGGTCCGGTGAGCGGCAGGCTCTGCGTGGCGGCGATCCTCGCGCAGCACCGGCCCCACGCGCTGACCGACTCCCCGCAGCACGTAGGCGTCGCGGGTGAGGCTGTGGCGCAGCACCGGCCGCAGGACGATCAGCAGGGGTCGGCGCACGTATCGCCGTGGGCGAGGAATGTCGTGCACGAATGGGCCTTTCGGGGTGAAGGGGCGCGACCGCGCCCCGCGCGATAGGGACACCTTGCCCCTAATACGATGGGGAGGCGAGAAGTCCGACCGCTGAGCGGCGCCGCCGATGCCGACCTCCGCCCGCCCGCGCCGGCGCGCCACAACAACGCAGGCCGGCGCGGTCGCGAGCAGCGGCACGGCGATCCCCCCGATGACCAAGCCGGTCCCGCGACCGCCGGCGTCGGCGACGGCGGCCGCTGGAGCGGATGCGGCGCTGCATGCGGGCGCTCATACGTCCATGGCGGCATCTGCGTGGCAGCGTGGCGCCAGCTGTGTTCTTCGACCTACCCAGGGGCGCCGCTCGCGTTCGGACACGTTTCATGCTTCGCTGTCCCGTCCGTGGCGAGCATGGATGACACCCGCGAAGCGGCGATGGGGCCGCACCCGAGACGCGGAGCGCACACGGGAGCTCGCGCGCCTCGTCGTGCGCCGGTTCCTCGTGCTTCAGATCCCACTCACCGCGGTGCTCGTGATCGCCGCGCCGCTGCTCTTGCTGCCGTTCGGCGCGGAATATTCGGGGCAGGGAACCGCGGCCCTATCTCCGGGAGTAGCGGGACCGCGGGACTGACGTCGCGGGAGATCCGCAACTCATCGGATGTCTGGTGCGAGGACTTCTTCGCTTCGCGCAACCCCATGTTCACAAGCTCTGCCCGCGCGGGATCGCAAACTGTCGGCGGTCATGAGCACTTCATCGCCCACGAGCGCTCCGCGACCCGGATCCCGCGACGGCGGACCGGGACTGTCGCGTGGACGGCGGTGCTCGTGTCCAGCCCGTTGCGCGAGCGATCCGAGGGCTGCAGTCGACGGCAACGCGATGGCGGTCGGCACGGTGTCGCCGAACGCTCGGCGCGGTCGCCGACGGATCTGGATCGCCGGCAGGCTTGACAATCGGTCGGAGCGCCGAGGGCCAATTTCCGACGATCGGTATAGGGAGCTTCCGGGGCGCGAGCTGTACCTTGATGGTGCGTATCTCGACGGATGTCCGATCGATAGCTGTATTTGCGGGCTGTACCGTGGCCGTGCGTATCTCGAGGGATATCCAGCGGACAGAAGCACGCACGTCTGAGGAACCGCGGGAGAGGGGGTCTGGATGACCCGCACGTTGGGGAGCTATGGACAATCTGTACCCCCAGGACAAAGGGACAACATATGAACAGCAGGGATGTCACGGCGGATGCGCCCCTGACAGGCGGCCGCGCCGCGCGGCGACGGTCGGACAAGGCCGAGATCAGCGTCGTTGTGCCGACGCTCAATGAGGCGGCGAACCTGCCGCACGTACTCACCCGTATTCCGGATTGCGTGGACGAGGTGGTGCTCGTCGACGGCCATTCGACCGACGACACGATCGCCGTTGCGCGGATGATCCGGCCCGACATCCGAGTCGTCGTCCAGAGCGGCACCGGGAAGGGCAACGCGTTGGCTTGCGGTTTCGCCGCCGCGACCGGGGACATCATCGTGATGCTCGACGCCGACGGCTCGACGGACCCCGCGGAGATCCCACAGTTCGTCAACGCGCTCTTCGATGGGGCGGATTTTGCCAAGGGCTCGCGCTTCGCACCCGGCGGAGGCAGTGCCGACATCACGCCGCTGCGACAGGCGGGCAACCGCGCCCTCAACGGGGTCGTGAATCTGCTGTACGGCACGGGCTACACCGACCTCTGTTACGGCTACAACGCGTTCTGGCGCGGCTGCCTTGAGTCCATGCGTGTCGATTGCGACGGGTTCGAGGTCGAGACCCACATCAACATTCGCATCGCCCGCTCCGGCCTGCGTGTCACCGAAGTCCCGTCACACGAGCACGAACGGCTGCACGGCACGAGCAACCTGCATCCCTTCCGCGACGGGCTTCGCGTCCTGCGCACGATCGTCAACGAGCGGCTGCGCTCGAGTGCCGAGCCGGCCGACCCCGACGCGTGGCGTCCGGCGTTCGTCGAGCTTCCGGTCGAACTCGACATCTCCGGCGCGTCAGTTCGGGTAACGGCCTGACGCCGTGGGAAGCGCGGGTCGCAGGTGCTTCGGCGCGCTTTGGCATGCGCGCTTCCGTAGTCCCCGGCGAGCGGTGGTCGAGCGCTTCACCGCGGTGATCGTGGGCCCGAGGTGATCGGGCGCGTCGCCGCCCCACCCCGCCGAGCGTCGGCGCCACGCGCCGGCAAGAGCGTGACCGTGATCACGTGCGCGTACAGCGAGCGGCGCTGGTCGTCGCTCGTGGAGGCGGTCGAGTCCGCTCTCGCGCAGGATCCGCAGCCCCACGAGGTCATCGTGGTGATCGACCACAACGGGGCGCTGCTCGATCGGGCGCGTGCCGAGCTGGCCGGTGCCCGCGTCGTCGCAAACGAGCACCGCCGCGGCCTGTCGGGCGCCCGCAATACCGGCGTGCGTCACGCCGAGGGTGACATCGTCGCCTTTCTCGACGACGACGCCCGCGCCCGCCCCGGTTGGCTGGGGCAGCTCACGTCCGCATTCGACGACGAGGCGGTCATCGGGATCGGGGGCGTCGCCGAGCCGGCCTGGGAGAGCGGCGATCCGGGGTGGCTTCCGCGCGAGTTCCTGTGGGTGGTCGGCTGCTCGTATCGTGGGCTGCCCAGCGAGCCGTGGCCGATCCGCAACCCGATCGGCGCGAACATGGCCTTCCGTCGCGCCGTCGTGGAGCGGGCCGGCGGCTTCGCGGACGGCATCGGCCGCGTGGGACGCGTGCCGCTCGGCTGTGAGGAGACGGAGCTGTCCATTCGCGCGAGCGCCGCGACACCGGGCGTGATCCTGCAGCTCCCGGAGTGCGTCGTCGATCACCGCGTCGGCCCGGAACGCACCAGCCTGCGCTATTTCCGCGCCCGCTGCTACGCCGAGGGTCTGTCGAAGGCGCTCGTCAGTCGCAGCGTCGGCTCCGACCGCGCGCTGGCGAGCGAACGAGGCTACGTGCTACGAACGCTGCCGGGCGGCGTGATCCGCTCGCTCGCCGAGGCGCTCCGCGGCGACCTCCTGGGCCTAGCGCGCGCCATCGCGATCCCGGCCGGCCTTGCGATCACGACCATCGGGTATCTGCGCGGACGGCTCGGTTGGACGACATGACTTCTCCCTTGACCGCGCCCGGAACGGCCGTCCCGATCCTGCTGTATCACTCGGTATCCGAGCGCCCGGCCGACGGTCAGGAGGCGTTTACGGTGACGCCGGTCGCATTCGGCGAGCACGTCGAGGCGATCCGTCGCTCGGGTCGTCGGGCGCTGACGGTCGCGGAGCTCACGCGGGACCTGGCCACGGGCCGGCCCCCGGCCGATCCGATCGTGCTGGTCACGTTCGACGATGGCTTCGAGGACACCCGCGGGGCAGTCGAGATCCTGCTGGGCGCCGGCCTGTCGGCCACCGTGTTCGTGACGTCCGGATGGCTCGACCGCCGCCGGATGCTCTCGCGAGCGACCCTGCGCGCACTGCACGCCCACGGTGAACGCGTGGAGATCGGAGCGCACACCGTCACGCATCCGCACCTCGATGAGATCGAGCGGCCGGCGGCCGCCGCCGAGATCGCCCGGTCGAAGGCGCGAGTTGGAGGACGTTCTCGGTGCCGGCCTGAGCTCGTTCGCCTATCCGCACGGCGCCTACGACCGGCCGACGCGCGCTGCCGTGCGCGCGGCCGGCTTCGACGGCGCCGCCGCTGTCAAGAACGCGCTCTCGCACACCGCCGACGATCCGTTCGCGCTTGCCCGCTGCACGATCATGCGAGACACACCCACGCGACGGGTCGAGGAACTGCTCGCCGGCCGCGGCGCGCCACTCGCCTGGCGCCACGAACGCGTTCGCACGCGCGGTTATCGAGCAGCCCGTCGTGTCAGGCGACGTCTGATCGAGGCCAAGCCATGAGCGTGTCGGTCATCCCCGACACGCCCCCGATTGATGACGCCGAGCCCCGCGCACCGGCGCTCGGTGCGGACTCGGCCGAGACGAGCGAGCGGGTACCACCTGACGGCCGAACGCGGGCGCTTGGTGACATCGCCCTGCTCGGGCTGCTCGCTGCCGCATCAGTCGTGGCTGTCGCGGGCGCGGGGCCGCTGCGTCCGTTCATCGTCTTCGCGGCCATCTGCCTCGTGCCCGGTGGTGCGATCCTCACGCGACTCGCGACGGGCGAGGCGATCACCCACCTCGCGCTGGCTATCGGACTGAGTCTCGCGTTGGTCATCGCCGGGAGCCTGGCGCTCGCCTGGTCGGGCTGGTGGCATCCCGAAGCGCTCGGCGTCACGCTCGGCGCCGCATCGGGCTTGCTCTTGGGCCACGACCTGTGGCGGCGTCGCCGCGCGCTCGACCTCCGGCTCGCGCGGTCGGCCCCGTCCATCGCCCGCCGGCCGAGCGGTCGTACGGCCATAGCGACCTTCGCGGCGCTCGCTCCGGTCGTCGCCGGGTTGGTCGCGTGGGGCGTTTCACTGCGCACGATCCCCACGAGCGCACTCGGGAAGTACGGCCTGCCACCCGCCCTGCCGACGCTCTGGTACGCGGCACTCGCCGTGCTTGTCGGTGGTGCCGTCATCGCGATCTGGGCGGCCAAGCGGCCGAGCACTCCCGTGATCGCGCTGTACGTGCTCGCGGTGGTCATCGTCCTCTACGCCACCGTTCCGGCGATCACCGCCGTCCCGCACTACCCGTGGGTGTACAAGCACATCGGAGTGACGCGGTTCATCGGCGCGCACGGCGGCGTGAACCTGACCGGCGACATCTACAATCGGTGGCCCGGCTTCTTCGCGGCGGCGGCCGTCTTCTCGCGCCTCGCCAGCGCCGACCCCCTGTCCTTCGCGGCCTGGGCGGAGCCGTTCTTCGCGGCCATCGACGCGCTGCTACTCGGCGCGATCGCGCTCGCGGTGGCGCGCGACAAGCGCGTGGCGGGCTTCGCCGCCCTGACGTTCTCGCTCGGCAACTGGATCGGTCAGGAGTACTTCTCGCCGCAGTCGGCCGCCTACACGCTCGCCTTCGCGCTCCTGCTCGTGTTCATACGCGCATTCACGGGCGGTGAGATCGCGCCGCGCATCACGCGCCTGATGGAGCGCGTCGTGCGCCGTCCCCAGCCTCCGATCGCCCTGTCCACCGCGATGCCGTGGCCCCGCACGGCAAGCATCGCCGCCGTGCTTGGGCTGGACGCGGTGATCGTCGCCACGCATCAGCTCACGCCGTACGTGCTCCTCTTCGAGCTCGGCGCCCTCGCCCTGCTCGGCGTCGCCCGCCCGCGCTGGCTGGTGGTCGGGATGGGCGTCCTGACGTTCGCCTACCTGCTGCCCAACGTTCCGTTCCTCGCTCACAACTTCGGGCTCTTTTCGGGCCTGAACCCGGCGAGCAACATCCAGCACGGGAACACCACGCCGGTTGGGCTCGACTTCTTCCACGCGAACGCCGGCGGACTCCTGTCGCTCGTCCTGGTGGCGCTGATGTTCGCGTCGGCGCTCCGCCTCGCGCGCATCGGGGAGGGCGCGATCGCTCTGCCGCTGACGGTGCTCGCGCTCGCACCGTTCGGCATCCTGTTCGCTCAGAACTACGGCGGCGAGGCGTCGCTGCGCGTGTTCCTGTTCTCGTCGCCGTGGCGCGAGGTGCTCATTGCGCTCGGCATCGCCACGATCGCGCGTCCGCGCGTGAGGCTCGCAGCGGCGCTCGGCACGTGCCTGGTGCTGACCTACATGTTCATCCCCGCGTTCTACGGGGCCGAGAACCTGAACATCATCCCCAGAGGCGAGGTGCTGGCGAGCGAGCAGTACTACGCCCACGCGCCGGCCGGGTCGGTCCTGCTGCTCTCGGCACCCGACTTCCCGACCTGGGTCGGCTCGCGCTACACGCTCATGCGCGGCCCGCTGGCGGACGACGGCCCGAACCTCGTCGGCACCACCTCGTTTCAGGATCGTCCGCTCGGCGCCGCGGATATCCCCGCCGTCATCTCGGTGATCCACCAGTACTCGAGAAGTGGCTTCGTCGTGTTCTCGACTACGGGCTACCGCTACGCCGCAACGCACGACCTCACGCCTGCCGGCGCGCTCGAGAGCCTCGAGCGGGCCATCGCGACCTCGCCGTACTTCTACCTCTGGTACTCCGCTCCCGACGCCCGCATCTACCGGCTGAGAGGTTGACCGTGCTCCTGAGGACTTCGGACCGCTTCAAGCCGCTTCGCAACGGGGAGGTGCCGCTCGCTACGGCGCCCGATGTCGAGGCGACCGCGGAGCTGCGAGTCCCCGCCGCGGTGCACGTGCTCGACCTCGACCGGCCGATCGAGTCGCTGACGCTGACGTTGCCCGACGGGCAGCCGTGCCGCACGGCGATCCTGCTCGTTCGTCACCACGGGCGTCCTCTCGGAACGCGACTCGTCGCGCTCGACGAGTCGGGGTGTGCATCCACCGAGGAGGTGCTCTCGGCGTGTGCGTCCCTCCGGGCCGGCGCCAAGTGCGGTGCCGCGGAGCCTCCGCCAAGCGACGACGCGCACGCCGCCCGTCAGCCGATCAGCGTCGTGATCGCGACGTGCGGGACACGACCGGCGACGCTGGTGCGCTGCGTCGACTCGGTGCTCGCCTGCGGATACGACGCCGTTGAGGTGATCGTGGTCGACAATCGCCCGGATTCGCCCGTCGCGAAGGCGGTGATCGGCGAGCACTACGCCGAGGAGCCACGGGTGCGGTACGCCCCTGAGCCTCGTCGCGGGCTGTCCCATGTCCGCAACCGCGGCCTCGAGCTCGCCAAGGGCGAGCTGGTTGCCTTCACCGACGACGACGTCGTGGTCGACGGTGGGTGGCTGCATGCGATCGCGGGCGCGTTCACTTCCGATGTGAGCTGCGTCACCGGGCTGATCATGCCGCTGGCGATCGGCACGCCGACGCAGGCGCTCTTCGAGCGGTTCGCCGGGTTCAACAAGGGCTTCGAGCGCCGCAGCTTCGCTCTCGCCCACAACGCTGACGACCCGCTGTTCCCGTACGCGGCTGGGACGGTGGGATCGGGCGCCAATACCGCCGTGCGCAAGTCGGTCGCGCTCCGCCTCGGTGGATTTGACGTGAAGCTCGGAGCCGGCACGGCGTCGTGCGGAGGCGAGGATCTCGACCTGTACGTCCGGCTGCTCCTCGCCGGCGAGACGATCGTCTACGAGCCCGCGGCGGTGATCCTCCACGAGCACCCGGCCGATCCCGAGGGGCTGCGCAGGAGGGTGTTCGGCTACGGAATCGGCCTCGGGGCGATGCTGACCAAGCAGCTCGTGTCCGGTCCGCGCCTGCCGCTGCTGCGTGCCGCCCCGCGTGGCGTCCGATACGCGCTCGATCCCACCTCGACGAAGAATGCCGCACGGGGCGGCGATTATCCGGGTAAGCTCGTCCGCCGCGAGCGGCTGGGCATGCTCGCCGGTCCGGTCGCCTACCTGCGCAGCGCGCGCGCGTCGGCGGTCCGGAGCGAGCCGACGGGTGCCCCCGAAGACGCCTTTGCGCCGTCGTCGGCGGGCGCGGTCGACCTGGACCAGCAGCTCGCGGACATCGAGCTTGGCTGCACCGCAGCCGGCCAGGAGTACGCGAGCCACTTCGCGCTGGTGCGCCTGCACGGCGACCCGATCACGGTGGTTGAGGTGCCGGCCGAGCGGGGCCTGGTCTCGAGCGACGCCCTCGCGGACGCGGTGTGGTCGGGCGCGGGTGCGCTGCTTCGCGAGCATGCGCTGGCGCACGGATGCTTGGACCCCGCGACCGTCACCCGCGAGACCATCTCGACCGGCCTGCCTCCGCTCGGCCGTTGCCCGGATCGCCAGATCGACGGCGGTGACGCTCCGTTCGTGAGCGTGATCGTGCCGACCGTGCGCCGCCCTGAACGCATCGAGACGTGTCTGGCCAGCCTCGCACAGCTGCGCTATCCACGGTTCGAGATCATCATCGTCGACAACGCACCCGACGATCCGCGAACGCGAGCCGTCGTAGAGGCCTGCTCGCGGGCGGACGGCCGCATCCGCTACGTCGCCGAGCCGCTGCCCGGAAGCTCGGTGGCGCGCAACCGAGGGGTGCGCGAGGCCGCCGGAGAGCTGCTCGCGTTCACCGACGACGACGTCATGGTGGACCCCCAGTGGCTGGCCTGGATGGTGGAGCCGTTTCTGCGAGATCCGCGCGTCGGAGTGGTCACCGGACTCGTCCTCCCGATGCGGTTTGACACACCCGACCAGCGCTGGTTCGAGGAGATCAGCGGATTCGGCAAGGGCTTCGATTCGCGCCTGTTCGATCGCGACGCCCATCGCGCCGACGAGCGTCTGCTGTACCCCTACTGGGGCGGGGTATTCGGCTCGGGCAACAGCATGGCGTTCCGGCCTTCGCTGCTTCGACAGCTGGGCGGCTTCGACCCGGCGCTCGGCGCCGGCAGCCGCGCGCTGGCGGGCGCCGACGTCGAGTCATTCACGCACGCGATCATCGCGGGCAGTCGCCTGGCCTATGAGGCACGCGCCGTGTGCTGGCACGACCACCGCGCCGATGCCGCAGCCGTCGACAAGCAGATGTTCAACTATGGCGTCGGGCTCACCGCGATCCTGACGAAATGGATGCTGCGCGACCCACGCTTGATCGGGACGATGGTCAAGCAGGTGGGCCGTTTTCTCGTCAGCCGGGTCGCCCCGGGCGCCCCGGGCGCCGGTGTTCCTCACGAGCTCTCGCGATTGGGCAAGCAACTGCACATGAACCGGCAGCGGGCCGTGCTCGGCCTCCAGGTCCGGGGGTACTGCCTCGGCCCGCTGCTGTACCTCTACAGCGTCGCGTGGGCCCGCCGACTGCGCCTGCACGACGTTCTGCCGCCGGGTGACCTCGAATGAGCACCGCGCAGGTCGCCGGCCGAGTTTCCTGGCGGATGCAGTTGGCCCGCCGCGTCTCCGATCCGATGATGCGCAGCGCGTACAGCCTCATGCTGAACGTGGCGCTCACGTCCGTCCTCGGCTTCGGGTTCTGGATCGCCGCGGCGAGGCTGCTCCCGAGCGGCGAGGTCGGGCGAGACAGCGCGCTGATCTCGGCGATGATCACGATCTCGGTCATCTGCCAGTTGAATCTCGGCCCCGGGATCCTGCGGTTCCTGCCGATCACCAAGCTCCCCGCCGCCCGCGCGGTGCTCGCCGCGTACGCCGCGAGCAGCCTGTTCTCGGCCGTCGGAGGCACAGCGTTCGTGCTGCTCGCCCCCCGGCTATCGGCCGGCTACGGCTTCCTGGCTGACGACCCCGGATTGTCCGTCCTGTACGTCGCCGCGGTGACGCTGTGGGGAGTGTTCGCGCTGCAGGATGCGGTGCTCACCGCGCTCAGACGAGCGCCCTGGGTGCCCGTCGAGAACGGGGCGTTCGGCGTCCTGAAGATCGCCGCGCTGCCGTTGCTCTTGCTCGCGGGTTCGAGCCACTCGGTGTTCGTCGGCTGGATCATCCCGATGGTCATGCTCGTGATCCCGGTGAACTGGTTCATCTTCGGCTCCGCGATCCCGCATTGGCCGGGACGGGCAAGCGGCAGGTCACCGGTCGAGCGCTTCGGCTGGGGCGGGCTGCGTCGCTTCCTCGCCCAGGACTATCTCGCCGCGGTGTGCACCCAGGCGGCGAGCACCCTGCTCCCGGTGCTCACGGTCGCCCTGATCGGCAGCAGCCAGAGCGCGTACTTCTACATGCCCTTCACGATCGTCAGCGCGTTCGACCTGCTGTTCGTGAACATCGCCTCCTCGCTCACGGTCGAGGGCGCCATGGCCGGCGCGCGCTACCCCGTCCTCGTGCGCAGGGTCGTCCGGCGCTTTCGGTACGTCCTGATCGCGGGCGTGGCGCTGCTGATCGTCGGCGCGAACCTGATCGTCCTGCCGTTCGGCGCGGGCTATGCGCATTTCGGCCCTCCCGTCTTGAGGCTGCTTGCATGCGCGAGCGCCTTCCGCGCGGTCGTATCCCTCTACTGTGGGATCTGTCGCGTCGAAGGCCGCGCCTCACGAATCCTCGCCGTCCAGGGGAGCATTCTCGCGATGGTGATGGTGCTCACCGTCGTGCTCGGCAAGGCCGACGGCATCAACGGTGTTGCCTTGGCCTGGCTGATAGCCAACGCCGTGGCGGGGTGCGCAGCGGCGCCCAGTGTGGTTCGTGTCCTCCGCCGCGGAAACGCGATGGCCGAGACAGGCGGGCACGTTGCCGGTGGCTGATACGGCCGCCCGCTCGCGCTTCCTGCTGCTCAGCGTGACCGACCCGAGCGCCGCGTCCCGAACCAACCTCGGCGCCCTGCTCACGAGCCTTGCGGGCCAAGAGGCCGAGATCGAGCTCGTCCTCGTGCTGCGCGGCGGCGGCGACGCCCCCGCGAGCCCGGCGGGCAACGTCGCCATCCATGTCCTCGAGCAGCCTCTCGTGATCGGGCTGAGCCGCGCCCGCAACGCCGCGCTCGCCTACGCGCGCTCGCGTGGCCTGCTCGATTCGGTCGACGTGGTGGCCTTCCCCGACGATGACTGCCGCTACCCACCCGGTCTGCTCGCGCGCGTCGCGATGCTCATCTCCGACCAGTGCGGGATGGTGAGCGGGAGCTACGCGCCCGGCCCGGATGACGTGGATCGCCGGCGGTTCCCGCGTGAGCCCCGGGCTCTCTCGCCGGAGGTCGTGATGCAAACCGTCAGCTCGAACAACGTCTTCTTCGCCGCCCGGACGGTGATGAGCGTGGGTGAATTCGACGAGCGGCTCGGCCTCGGAGCCCGCTACGACGCGTCCGAGGACTCCGACTACGTGCTGCGGGCGCTGAGCCTCGGGGTGCGCGGAACCTACGTTCCCGATGACGTCCTGGTCGTCCACCCGTACAAGGCGGCGCGGCCGCAGCAGTACTACCTGGGTAACGTGGCCGTGCTCGCCAAGCACGCTCTCCGTGGCGGCGGCACCGGATGGCTTCTCGTCAGGCGCCTGGCGTTCGGGGCGGCGCTCATGCTGCGCCGACGAATCGCGCCCGGCGAGTATGGCCAGGCGCTCTCGGCCGCGGGGCATCTGTTGCTCTCACGTTGATCGCCCGCGGTCGGCTCGGACGAGCGCACGCCGACGGAGGGGCATTGGCCCGTACTCAAGAGGGCGTCATTCGGCGGTGCGCAGAGCGCGGTCGACGGCGGACGACGATGGCTTGGCCACCGCCTCGATCCTCTCCATCGCTCGCGCGTCGCGCGCGGTCAAGCGGATGTGCGTGCCCGCCTCGAGGCCCGGTGCGCGCACGACCTCGACCTCGACGTGATCGCCATGCAGTTCGACGACGCGGTACACGGCCTCCGTGGCGAGCACCCGACGGCGAAGGAGAGCACCCAAGACCACCTCCATCGAAGCATCGTAGCCGACCGCCTGATGTCCCGAGATCGCCTCACGGCGCCACGGCCAGGATGGCCGCGTGCGTCGCCCCGAGGCGATCGGGACGCCCGTCATTGGTACACGTGGACCCA
>CAVRUQ010000013.1:0-17818 GCA_963724405.1 uncultured Solirubrobacterales bacterium | reverse complement strand
GAGCAGCTGGCCGGGGAGCATCTCGCCGACGTAGTTCGGCGTCTCTCCGATGAGCAGCTGGATGAGCAGCACGCCGGCGGCGAGGGAAAGGCACCCCAGCGCCGCGACCCGCCCCGGCCCGATGCGCGGCGACAGCCAGCCGGCGAGCGCGTTGAACGGCGGGACCATGAGCGGCCCCGGGGCGACGGCGAGGCCCGTCTCGATCGGCGTGAAATGCCACACGGTCTGCATCCACAGGATCGACTGGAGCAGGTTCGCCGTGAAGGCGACGGCGAACACGAGCGAGGCGGCATTGGACCACGCGAAGGTCCGCACGCGCAGCAGCGACGGCTCGACGACGGGCGATGGATGATGCGCCGAGCGCCAGGCGAACACGAGCAGGCCGATGAGGGCGAGGGCGAAGCAGGTCAGCGTGCGCGCCCCGCCCCAGCCCCAGGCCGTCCCCTTGACGAGGCCGAGGGCGAGCAGGCCGATGCCGAACGCGAGCACCGCGGCGCCGACGAGATCGGGCAGTCGCGCCGCGGCGGTCTGATCGCGGCTGTCGGGCACGAAGCGGGCCGCGCCGATGAGCGCGCCGATGCCGATCGGGATGTTGACGAGGAAGACCAGGCGCCATGAGCCGGTGACCAGCACGCCGCCGACCACGGGCCCGGCGGCCGCGGCGAGCGCGCCGCTCGCGGCCCAGATGCGCACCGCGCGCATGCGGCGCGCCGGCGCGGTCGCGGCGAGCAGCAGGCCGAGGCTCGTCGGGGTGAGCGCCGCCGCGCCCACGGCCTGCAGGACGCGGAAGGTGACGAGCAGCCACAGCGTCGGGCTCGCCGCGCACGCCGCGCTCGCGGCCGTGAACACGGCCAGGCCGATCATGAAGCCGGCCTTGCGCCCGTAGCGATCGGCGAGCCGGCCGAGCGGGATGAGCAGCGCCGCGTAGACGATCGCGTAGCCGTTGAGGACCCAGCTGACGTTGTCCAGGCCCGAGCCTTCGAAGTCGTGGCTGATCGCGTCGAAGGCGACGTTGACGATGAACAGGTCCAGGCTCGCCATGAAGGCGGCGAGGGAGAGGATCCCGAGCACGAGGCCCGGGCGGCTGCGCGCGGCGGGCATCAGGCCTCTTCGTCGGGGAGGGCGAGGGCGAGGAAGTCCTCGAGGGGTTCGCGGTCCTTCGTTACCCGCGCGCGCAGGACGGCGCCCTGCCAACTGCTGATGAGAAAGCGAGCGTGGCGCGCGACGTCGAGCGACGGGTCGATCTCGCCCCGCTCCTGGGCCTCGGCGAGCAGCGCCTCCACACGGGTTGACCACGACGCGAAGCGCCGCCGGATCGCCTCGGTGAGGGCCGGGCTGTCGTCGGACAGCTCGGAGGCGAAGTTGCCCATCAGGCAGCCGCGGCGAAAGCCGCTGTGCTCGTGCTGGCCGACGAGGTACTCGAAGTGCCCGCGCAGCCGCGCGAGCGGCGGCTTGGACTCGTCGAGCAGCATGTCGTGGCGTCGCGTCGCCCCGTAGCGCCGCAGCGCCTCGACGGCGAGCGCCTCCTTGCTCTCCCAGTGGTTGTACAGCGATCCCTTGGGAACGCCGGCGGCGTCGGTGATGTCCTTCACGCCGCACGCGTGGTAGCCGCGCTCGTGGAACTCGACGAGTGCGGCCTCGGCGATCTGCTCGCGCATGCTGGGACGGGCCACGCTTCGTGAATATGACCGGTCGTCTTAGATCTGTCAAGCGCTCGGGCACCCGCGGCCGCGGGCCGCGGGCCGCGGGCCGGCGGCCGCGGGCCGGCGGCCGCGGGCCGGCGGCGGGCGGGGTGACATGGGGGGTGTCTGACTTTCATTCGAATCATTCGAATGAAAGTCGTACACGTCCGGCCTCGCGGGCCGGGCCGGGCGGGCGCCGCGGGCGGGCGCAGGCGCCGACTGCCGCGGGGCCTTCGTGCCCGGCGCACCGCGGGGCCGGCGGACCGCCGGCGCGCCCGCCCCGGGGCCCGCTCGGTCAGCCCTTCTTGAGGACTGCCTGGATCGTCCAGGCGTACGTCTCGGTGCCGGTGTGGTCCGGCGGGACGGCGTCGGCGGCGGCGGTCGCGGGCACCGAGTCGGTGATCGAGACGGACACCGTGCCGTGGTGGAAGCCGCTGGCCGAGAAGATCTCGCAGCCGTTGACGATGCCGTGGCACTGCGGGGTGTGGACGTTGTTCGGCGCCGGGCCGTAGTCGAGGCTCGAGCCGATCGACGTCGGGAGGTAGCCGCCGCAGGCGGACTGGGCCTGGTCGAATTCGTCGCTCAGGGCCGTGCTGCCGGCGCTGTTGTCGCCGTCGGACACGCCGCTGTTGACCTCGACGCGGTTGTGCGAGAGGGGGACGACGTTGAGCTGGAGGTTCGCGTTGACGAGCGCGGGGTTGAGCGAGTAGGTGCAGCTCACGTTCGTGCCCGGGCCGGTGTTCGTGTACTGACCGGTGTCGAGGCCGGTGAGCGCCGCGGTGTAGACGCCGAGGACGTCGTTGCCCTTCAGCACCGCGCGGGACATGGTGAGGTTCGCGATCTCGCTGCCGGTCTCGGTGAACGGGTCGTTGTCGTCGTCCGTGCCGCTGTAGGCATAGCTCCAGTGCACGCGCACGCTTGCGCTCACGAGGTGGAAGAGCGGCACGGTCGGGCCGGCCGCGGCGGCAGCGGGAAGGCCGAGGAGCACGGCGAGCGAGGCGAAGATGGGGAGTGCCCTGCGGAACATGCGTGCCTCCATGGGGGTCGGAGGCACTCATCGGACGCCGCCGCTGCGTTGATGAATCAGCCGCTGCGACGCTGGACGCGGCGCAGGCCGCCTTGCAGCACGCGCTGCCCGGAGGACGCCGGATCGCCATCGGCGCGCTGGCGCGTGATGGTGAACGTCGGGAAGTCCTTCGGCGGTACGCCCGCCCACAGCGTGATGCCGGTCGGCGCGTTGAACGTGCCGACGGGGACGAGCGCCCCGGTGGGGCCGCGCAGCCAGGCCTCGTAGTAGAAGCCGTCGTCCAGGCGCGGCAGGCCGCGGCCGTTGAGCGACACCCGCCACCCGGCGACGGTCCTCGTGAGGGTCACGGTGCCGCTGGCCGACGGAGCGAGCCGCGTCCCGTACAGGTCGGCGGCGAAGCGCTCCGGCGCGGCTGACCTGCCGCCGCCTGCCAGGGCGAGGACCACGACGGCCGCGACGACGGCCGCGGGCACGGCGAGGATCGCCGCGACGGGCCGCCATGCCGGCCAGCGCGGGCGCGTCCCGGGTCGGCGCGTGCGGCGCGTGAGAGGCTCGGCGGAGGCAGCCGGCGCGCGCTCGGAGCGGGCCGGCGCGTGCTCGGCGGCCAGGTAGGCGACCCTTTCCTCGTCGTTCATGTTCGGATCCCCATCGGCCATGCTATCTCCGCGGCGCGTTGTGGATCGACGCCGGCTCGTCGCGCAGGTGGCCGAGCAGGCCGGGGATGCACGCCGATCGTGTGCCGGCCCGTCTAGCGTCTCTTCGCGTCACGATCCGGGGTTGGGGGCTCGCGGCCGCGAGCCTCCAACCCTTTATTCTTGCCCCGTGCGCCTCGACCGCAGCGGCCGCCTTCGCGTGCCCGCGACAACGCCCGGATGAGCACCGTCGCCCCGCCGCGCACGGCGCCGACGACGCGCCGCTCGCGCACACGCGAGCCCGTCCGGCGCCCCCGTCCGGCGCGGCGCGTCGCGGGCCTGCTCGGGCTGCTCGCCGGCGCCGTGCTCGCCGCGGCGATCGCGATGAAGCTGCTCTCGCACGAGCTCACCGACGACACGTACGCGTTCCTCGACTGGGGACGCGACCTGCGCCACGGCTACCTGCCGCTGCTCGAGAACCGCACGTTCCACCCGCTGCCCATCCTCACCGGCTCGGTCCTGTCGCTGTTCGGGCGCTCGTCCCCGAACGTGACGATCCTCGCGGCGGTCACCGGGCTCGTGCTGCTCTCGGTCGGCGTGTGGCGCATCACGCGGCTGCTCGGCTTCGATCAGCCCGCGCCGCTCGTCGCGTCGCTGCTCGCGCTCACGAGCCCGATGCTCGTGGCCATCGCCTTCGCCGCCTACATCAACCTTCCCTTCGCGGCGCTCATCACGTGGGCCGTCGTGTGGGAGTTGCGCGGCGAGCGGCGCCTCACCTGGACGATCCTCGTGATCGCCGGCTTCGTGCGACCCGAGGGCTGGGGCTTCCTCGTCGCCTACGGCGTGCTCGACTGGTGGCGCCTGGGCCGGCCCGGGCCCTCGCGCCAGCTGGCCATCCTGCTCGCGCTCTCCTTCGGGCCCATGATCGTCTGGAGCGGGCTGGAGTGGGCGCTGTTCGGCTCGCCGCTGTACTCGTTCACCAACACGCACGCCCCGGGCCAGGTGACCGCGGCCTCGTCGTCGATCTCGGGCCTGTGGCACACGCTGGTCTTCTGCCTCGCCGTGCCGATCATCGTCGCCGCGGTCATCGGCGTCGCCGCCGTGTGGCGCTTCTCGCCACGCCGCGAGGCGGCGACGATGCTCGGGGCGACGGCGCTCGCGGCGTGCACGGTGCTCTTCCTCGCCGGGACGAAGTTCAACATCCCCGACCGCCAGATGAGCGCCTTCGTGTCCCTGCTGTGCCCGCTCGCCGCCGCCGGGGCCTGCGCGCCCGCGGAGTGGTTTCACCGCCGCCGGCCGCGCAAGCACCTCACCGCCTTCGCCCTCGGCGTCGCTGGCTCGCTGCTCATGCTCGGCCTCTCGATCGGCACTGTCCATTACAAGCTCGTGTTCGACTTCAACGTCTTCCGCGTCCAGCGCATCACCGGAGACGAGCTCGACCACACGCTCCAGCGCACCCTCCCGCGCCTGGACGTGACCGGCGCGCGCCGCCACGTGGTCGCCGCGACGGCGGCGGTCGACGGGTCCGAGGTCGCTTGGGATCTCGGGGTGCCCTACGACGTCGTCTACTTCGAGACGAACAGCGAGACGCGCCTCCTCGTGCAGCCGTCGGCGAAGACGCTCACCCGGCTGCGCAAGCGCCACCTCACGTCCGGGTACCTCGTGAGCGTGCCGCGCGGCTGGCGCCTCGTCACCGGCGGGCCGTGGCGCGTGTGGGCGGCGCAGCCGCAGAACCCCGTGCGCCTCGGCGGGCCGAGCCCGAGCTAGTCGGACTCGCGACGGCGCGTCGCCGAGGCTCGGTCATCGCCCGGACGCCAGCGCCCGGCGCGGCGCGCCTCCTGGGCGAGGAGGAACTCGATCTGGGCGTTGATGCTGCGCAGGTCGTCATCGGCCCAGCGGCGCAGGGTCTCGAAGAGCCTCGGATCGAGCCGCAGCAGGAAGCGCTTGGCCTCGGGCATCGGTATTCGCGGCGCGCCTAGCTGTACAGCGACCCGGCGTTGATGACCGGGGTCGCGGAGTGGTCGCCGCTGAGCACCACCATGAGGTTCGACACCATCGCCGCCTTGCGCTCGGCATCGAGGTCGACCACGCCATCCTCGGTGAGCCGACGGAGCGCCATCTCGACAAGTCCCACCGCGCCCCGGACCATCGTCCCGCGCGCGGCGACGATCGCCTCGGCCTGCTGGCGGCGCAGCATCACCTCGGCGATCTCCGACGCGTAGGCGAGGTGGGTCAGGCGCGTCTCGAGCACCTCGATGCCGGCCGGCTCGAGCCGCTGCTGCAGCTCGGCTCCGAGCGCCTGCAGGACGTCGTCGGTGTTGCGCCGCAGCGAGACGGCGCCCTCGGCATAGTCGTCGTAGGGAAACTGCGCCGCGAGGTGGCGCACCGCGGTCTCGCTCTGCACGGTCACGAACTGCTCGAAGTCCTCGACGTCGAACTCCGCGCGGGCCGTGTCGGTGACCCGCCACACGACGACCGCGGCGATCTCGATCGGATTGCCGCTCGCGTCGTTGACCTTGATCCGCTCGGTCTGGAAGTTGCGCACGCGCAGGGAGATCTTCTCGCGCCACACGACGGTGAGCGGGTTCACCCACCACAGGCCCGGCTCGCCCACCGTCCCGTCGTAGCGTCCGAACAGGATGAGCACGCGTGACTCGTTCGGCTGCACCACGACGAAGCCGGGCAGGACGAGCGACGCGACGACGAGGACGACGATCCCGGCGCCGGTCACCGCCCCCGTGTGGTCGCCGGTCCCGACGACGATGAGCGCGATGCCGATGACGAAGGCGACAAGCACGATCGTCGCCGCGACGACGCCGCGCTGGGCCCGGGCGCCGAACTGCCGGTACGCCGCGGTCCCGGGCGGCTGCTGTTGAACCTCGAGCGATGTGGCCATCTGGCCCTCCTTAGTGATATCACGGCGATATTACCTCGGATGACCGGCCTGTCAACCGGCGCGTTAACGACCGAGGGCCCGCTTGCGCGGGCCCTCGGTGGCGGTTACGACGCGGCGCGCACACGGCGCCGCGTCGCCCCCCTTGCTTACTTCAGGTTCAGACCAACGCGGCCGCCGCCGAGGCTCTTGAGCCCCGCGAGCTTCAGCGTCAGCTGCTTGTTCGTCTTGACCGTGAGCGTGTAGGAGCGCTTGATCTTGCCACCCTTGCCGTAGACGCGGATGACCACGGTCGCGGACTTGCTCGACGAGCTGATCTTGGCCAGGACGTAGTACTTGCCGCCCTTGTGCTCGAGACGCGCGTACGAGATGTACGTGAACGTGTGGATCGTTTCGCTCTTGACGCCGCCCTTGCCCCCGCCGGAGCCGCCACCGGCGGTGGAGCCGCCCGTGGTTGACGTCTGGCCCGGACCGACCGTCACGCCCTGCGTCGCCACGCCCGGTGTGGCCGTGGACGTCGAGGACGTCGTGATCGTGGTTGACGTGGTGCTGCTCGACGTGGCACTCGTCGTCGCACCGGTGCTCGGCGAGCCGAGGACGGTCGAGAGGTCACGCTTGATCCCCTCGTTGTAGAACAGCGCCTGAACGTCAACCGGCGTGCCGGCCACGCTGTTCGTCACCTCGACGGCAGCCTCGCCGTTGTCGCCCGTCGTCGCGCACTCCCACTGGCTCGCCTGGAGGTCACTGGGCGTGGCAACCTGCGAGCTCGTCGTCAGGTCCGCGACGGTGTCGCCGCTCGCGTCGTGGACGATGGCGTTCGTCCCCGCATAGACCGACATGGAGCCGGCCGGCGCGGTGAAGCACACGATCTCACCCGAGATCGGGTTGCCGTCGATGTCCGTGGCCTTGGCCACGAAGATGCTCGTCGGCACAGCCGAGACGTTGAGCTTCGGGAACGCCGTGAGGGTCTTCGTCCACTCGGAACGAACGACCTTCGTGATCGTGTTCGCACCCGCCGGGGCATTGAACGGCACCCCGAAGTACGGGTACTGCGTCTGCGCGGAGATCAGCGAGCTGCCGATCACCGACCCGTTGAGGTTCTGCAGATCGCAGGCGTTGTTGTTATCGACCGAGATCAGACCCTGAGCGATCAGGGCGTCGAAGTAGAACCCGTTGCCCGGGTTGTACCCGACGTAGGCCTCACCGCGCTCGTCGGTGTAGACCGTCACGTTGGTCGTGTAGTCCGGCGTCTGGTAGTAGTCCCCGTCCGACGCGTCGAGCGAGGAAGTGGTGCCGAACGTCCGGTCGAGGCACGCCGTGTCCGTATCGACGTCGGTCGTGCTCGGGTTGAGGGCAGTCCAGAACGTGTACGGCGTGGTGCCCGCACCGCTCAGACCGGGGAAGTCGTCCCCGGCGATGCCCTCGATGCCGCCCGACTCAGGCAGCCCGGGCCGGTTCGCGGCCGGGATGAACGCCGAGTAGAACGGGTTGTAGAGGTTGTCGTCCGTCGTGGCGCCGTTGAAGTCGTGGCTGTAGATCAGCTGCTTGCTGGCGCTGAACAGGCCACCGACACCACCGATGTCCGTACCGCCGCCGTTCGGCGTGATCGACACCGTGATCGGCAGCGCCGGCATCGGTGCGTCATCAGCGTTCAGACGGCCGTCGCTCAGGAGCGTCTGCGTCGGCAGCTCCGGATCGTACGGGCCGACCGTGTTGTTGGACAGGGTGCCGAAGACCGTCGAGAACCGGAGGTTTCCGCCGATGCAGTTCGTCACCGAGTCGATGGGGCTGCCGCCCGTCGGGCACGCACCAGTCACGTGCACGGCCGGGAACGGGTTCGTCGGACCGCCGTGGATGTCCCACGCGTTCGGGTTGGAGCCCTCGACGCTGTTGTTGGTCTCGGCCAGCTTGCCGGCCAGCGCCGACCAGTCATTCGGCAGCGTGAAGGACGTGTTGCCCAGGAAGCTGACCCACACCGGGTCCTCCACCGGGAACGAGCCGGTCACGCGGATGTCGATGAGGCCGTTGTTCGTGCTGGTGGGCAGCTCGGACGAGTACGGCAGGTCGTCCGGCGTGAACTGGCCATTGCCGCTCGGGTCGCCGAGGTAGTCCGTCGCGCTCTGCAGACCAGCCGGGCTGAGCGTCGAGAACGTCGTCGGCGGCAGGCCGCCGACTCCGGGCGTGCCCGGGTGCGACAGGCTGTTGACCGACGCCTCGGTGAGGGTCGGCGCGTTCGCCGTGAGCCAGATGACGATGAACTGCTCGGTGTACGCGAGCGTGCGCGTGCCGTTGCTCTTCTCGTCGTAGACGTTCAGGGTGAGCGGGGCCAGACCCGGCAGCAGCGACTTGATGCTCGCGCTGACGCAGCCCTGACCGTCGTGCACCGCATCGGCCGGGTCGAAGAACGCCGCCGAGCCCGGATCGAATTGCGCGCCGGGGCCGTGCTGTGTGCTGCCGTCGAACGTGGGCACGTCGGCCGCGTTGGACTGGTCACCAGTCCACCCGTTGATCGTGAAGATCGCGTCCTGGGAATTCTCGGAATCGCTCGACACGATGTTCTTGTCGCAGGCGACCAGGCGGACCTGCTCGCCGACCCAGGCGACGTATGGGACGTTCGCGGTCTGCGGACCGTCCGGGGTCGTGCTCGTGGGGCTTGGCGCCGCACTGGCACCCGTCGCTAGCGCCGCAAGCACTCCGAGTGCCGCTAGCGCCACGCTGAGCGCCAAGGCGATCAGCCTTCCGTTACTTCGTCGCATGACGTCCTCCATGATTTGGAATGCGCCGGAACGGGTAAACGATGCTTCGGGCACCGCTCCGACAGGTGTGCGTTTTGTCTGTGCCCGGGTCCCTATCCAGGGTCGCGGCAACTCTTTCAACCGACCCGCCCGTGCGCCATCGCCAACGCGGGTAGTCTTGCGGCCCCTACAACGGGTGGGGGTATTCGCCCCGCACGTTCACCGCGGGCACCTGATGGTCGGTCGAGAGCCCGCCCACACGGGCCAGAGTCTGTACCGCCTCGACCCGGTTGCGCACCCCGAGACGGGCATATATAGCCCTCAGGTGGAACTTGACGGTATTGGGGGAGATCATCAGGCGGTGCGCGATCTCCTCGTTGCGCAGGCCCTCGATGAGCAGCTCGAGGACCTCCATCTCGCGATCGGTGAGCATCAGGGGGTTGGCGCGGGACGGGGACTCGTCGGCATGCCAGCCGCTCGGGAGCACGACGCGGCCGCCGAGCACGTTGTGCAGGGCGGCGAGCGCCTCGTCGGCGCTGTCGGTCTTCAGCAGCACGCCGCCGACCCCGTTGTCCTCCGCGCATCGGCGCACCGAGCGCGTGACGCCGGTCGTGAGGATGAGCAGCTTCAGCTCGGTGTGCGCGCGGCGCAGCTCGTACACCGACCGCGTTCCGATCGCGTCGTCGTTGACGTCGAGGATCGCGGCGTCGCACGGCGCCGCCGCGAGCGCGCTCAGCAGATCGCCGATCGACGAATGCTCGCCGACCACGTCGTTGCCATCCGCGCGCAACATCCAGACGAGCGCCTCGCCGGCGAGGCCCGATGTGCCTCCGGCGAGGGCGATCCGTGGTTGATGACCGCGGTCTGGCGGGCTCGCTCGCTCCTTGCTCACAGGCCACTCCTAACGCCTAACCGTGGCGGATCCACGATCGTGCCGTTCCAGACTCGCACGCTGACCCCCCCGGTCGCCATCGCCTCGGAGGATAGTCTTCAGGCCATCACAACGGGTAGCTCGCGCCCCGGCTAGGACGCGGCTCCCAGGAGGCGTTCATGTCGCTGGCTCGCCTCGATGCGATTGCGAACGCCGAGACGCTGATACAGATCCCTCACGTAGAACTTGACGGTGTTCGGGCTCAGCCCGAGGCGGTCCGCGATCTCCTCGTTGGACTGGCCCTCGGCGATGAGCTCGAGGACCTCCCGCAGCCGCGGCGACAGCGCGACCGGGGCCGCCGCGTCGTGCCAGCCGGCCGGCATCACGACGTGCCCGGTGAGGATGTGGTCGAGCGCCGCCCGCACGTCGGCGAGCGAATAGCTCTTCAGCAGCACTCCGTTGACGGCATGGCCCCGCGCGCAGGCGACGATCTCGTCGTCGAGCTTCTCGCACAGCAGCACGAGCCGGCACTCCAACCCGAGCCCCTTGAACTCCTCGATGGCCTGCAGGCGCCCCGGGGCGTTCGACGTTGAGCACGGCGATGAGCGGTCCGTCGCCGGTGAGCCGCGCCATCCGACGCCGCAGGTCGGCGACCGACGCGAAGCTCCCCTGCACGAGGAGGTTGGGCTGCGCATCAACGAACCGGGCCACGGACACGCGGACCAACTCGGGACCACCGATGATGATGATACGGGGGACTGTCACTGACTCACCGCCTCCGAACCAGCAACGCCCCACTGCCCCTGGAACGTGCACGGTGCAGTAGGGGGAAACTACGCAAACCTACGCAAACCTCGTCAATGCGGCCCGTCCGAGACTATCCCGTCTGCCCAGGTTTCACGCCGGTCCTCGGCGCTTGGTCGGGCCGTTTCGACGCTTGGGTACAGACGTGGCTCTAGGGTCGGTCTAGGGGCGCGGCGCAAGGATGCGCCGCAGCTGGCGGCTCAGGGCGAGCAGCTCGCCGTCGGCGCTCCACAGCTCGCCGTCCTCGCTCGCGTACCCATCTGCGGCGTGGTTGGTCCGGAACACGCCGAGGGCCCACTCGCCGCGCGCGCCGGGCAGTGAGGGCGGGTATTGCACGGCGAGCTCGATCGTCGGGATGGGCAGCGGGTCGCGCGGGGAGATGACGCTCGAGCCGCGGCAGGTCCGCGACGGCGAGCCCCGCGGGTCGGGCGCGCGCGCACATCTGTACGTGTTGGCCGGGAAGCTCATCGCCGGGCCGGTCGAGCGCGTCACCGAGCTGGGCACGGGCGACTACGCCTCCTTCCCGGTCGACGTGCCGTACGTCTACGAGGCCCGCCGCCACGCGGCGCGGGCGCTCGTGCTCACCGAGGAGCCGTGACCGTGGCGGCCGAGCCCACGATCCGCGAGCTCGTGCCCGCGGACCGCCCGGCGGTGCGGTTCGCGTTCGGGCGGCTGGGCGAGCAGTCGCGCTACCAGCGCTTCCTCTCGACCAAGCCGCATCTCACCGATCGCGACCTCGACGCCTTCACGCGCGTTCGACCAGTGGCACCACGTGGCGCTCATCGCCTGGTCGCCGCCGCCGCGCGCGCCGATCGGCATCGGCCGCTACGTGCGCGTCGCGGCGGACTTCGATGCCGCGGAGCTCGCCGTCGCGATCGTGGACGAGTGGCAACGACGAGGCGTCGGGCTCGCGCTCACGCTCGCGCTGCGCGACCATGCGCTGCGCGACGCATGCGCTGCGCGGCGGGATCCGCCGCCTGCGCGCCTCGATGCTCCGCGACAATGCCGGGCGAAGGCGCTGGCGCGCCGGCTCGGTCCGGTCGACGTGGTCGGCGGCGACGGGGCGGTGGTCGAGGTCGTCATCGCGCTCGAAGGGCTGCGCGCAGCCGCGTGACCGTCTGGAGGCCGTCGCCCGTCAGCTGCTGCCAGGTGAGGCGCAGCACGCGATAGCCGGCGGCCTCGATGCGGGCCTGGCGCTTGGCGTCACGCTCGCGGGCGAGGGAGTGGTCGTGGAAGCGGGCGCCGTCGGTCTCGATCACCAGGCGCTGCTCGGGGTAGAGGAAGTCCGCCTCGACCTCGCCGCCGAGCACCGCGAGCCGGACGTTGACCTGCGGCCGCGGGAAGCCGTGGGCCTCGAGGAAGGCGAGCGTGCGGTCCTCGAGCACGCTGCGGGTCGGGGCGGGGCCGGGGCGGACGATGGCCCCGAGGCGGGCCGAGCCGGCTCGCGGACCGGCCCGCTCGATGGCCTCGATGAGCGAGCGAGCGCTCGCGCGGCGCTGCACCTCGGCCTCGCCGACGGCGCGGCGCAGCGTCCACTCGCTCGCTCCCGTCGCCGCGAGATCGAGGAGGGTGCGCTGCGGCGTGGTGATCGGGATGCCTTCGAGGCGTGTTCGGTCATCGTCGTTGACGGCGCGAACGCAATGCACGCGAATCCCGGCACGGTGCGCCAGGTGGCGGGCGACGGTGACGTCCACGGCGCGGCGGGCGCCCGGTTGGAGCACGCCCCAGAGCTCGGCCGCGGCGACGTGGCTGAGAACGGCGCCGGGGCCGATCGCGACGACGGCGGCGAGGTACCGGCCGGTCGTTGACAGGGCCGGATGTCCCACCGCGTAGACACCTCGGTGCATGCGGTGCAGGCGCCCCACCCGAAGCCGATACGCGATAGCCGGCCCCGTCAGGCCGAGCCCGCACAGCTGCGTATGCGTGATGACGCCGTGCTGGCGCCTGGCTGTCGCCGCGATGAGGTCGTCGGCCGAGCGCATCGACCGAGGTTGCCATCCGCTTGGGACGGGACGCTCGCGGCGCGGAACCGAGCGCGTACGAGGTTAATGACAATAGTTGCCGTTAACCTCGTACGCGCAGCCCCCCGGCCGCCCGAGCCGGCCGGCCGCCAGCCGCGGCCCGCCGCACGCGGCCCCGCCGCTCACGCGACCGAACGCGCCGCGGACCGCGAAGCCCGCCCCGCGAGCGCCGCGGCGAGGACCTGCGACATCTCGTCCACCCACTCGAAGCGCACGGTCTTGACCAGCGCTTCGGGGAACTCGACGAGGTCGGTGCGATTCCCCTGCGGGGCGATGACGAGCTTGATGCCGTTGCGCTGGGCGGCGAGGGCCTTCTCCTTGAGGCCGCCGATGGGCAGGACCTGGCCGGTCAGGGTGACCTCGCCGGTCATGGCCACGTCGGCGCGGACGCGGCGCCCGGAGAGGAGCGAGGTGAGCGCGGTGGCCATCGTGATGCCGGCGCTCGGCCCGTCCTTGGGGATCGCCCCGGCCGGGACGTGGATGTGCAGATCGTGCGTCGCGAACCAGTCCCCGGCCAGGCCGGGCGCACAGTCGAGGCGTGGGCGCGCACGTAGGAGAGCGCGGCCTGCGCGGACTCGCGCATGACGTCGCCGAGCTGGCCGGTGAGCGTGAGCCTGCCCCTTGCCCGGGAATCGCCGTCGCCTCGATGAAGAGCACGTCGCCGCCGGCCGGCGTCCAGGCCAGGCCCGGTGGCCACGCCGGCTCGGCGCGTGCGCCGCTTCGGCCGGTCGCGCGTGAGAACGTCGCGGGCCGCCGAGCGAGCTCGCGACGCGCCGGCGCGGCCTTGCCCGCGAGCGCCGGCGCCGCGGCGCGCCGTTCGCCTCCGCCACCTGCCGCGCCACCTTGCGGCGATGTCGCCGATCTCGCCGCTCCAGTCTGCGGACGCCGGCCTCGCGCGTGTACTCGGAGATGATCGTCCGCAGGGCGGCGTCGGAGAAGGCGAGGCGGCGCCGCGAGAGCCCGTTGCGCTCGATCTGCCGCGGGACGAGGTAGCGCCGCGGCGATCTCGAGCTTCTCGGCCTCGGTGTAGCCGGAGAGCTGACGATGATCTCCATGCGGTCGCGCAGCGGCCCGGGGATCGTGTCCAGGGTGTTCGCCGTCGTGATGAACATGACCTTCGACAGGTCGAAGGGCAGGTCGAGGTAGTGGTCGCGGAAGGTGCTGTTCTGCTCGGGATCGAGCACCTCGAGCATCGCGCTCGAGGGGTCGCCACGACAGTCGGCGCCCATCTTGTCGATCTCGTCGATCATGAACAGCGGGTTCGTCGACTCCGGCGTCGCGCAGCGCGCGGATGATCGTTGCCGGGCATCGCGCCGATGTAGGTGCGCCGATGCCCGCGGATCTCGGCCTCGTCGCGCACGCCGCCGACGCTGATGCGCTCGAACTTGCGGCCGAGCGCGCGGGCGATCGAGCGCCCGAGCGAGGTCTTGCCGACGCCGGGCGGGCCCGACGAAGCAGAGGATCGGCCCCGCGCGATCGTCGCGCTTGCGCAGCTTCGCACCGCGAGGTACTCGATGATCCGGTCCTTGACCTTCTCGAGGTCGTAGTGGTCCTCGTCGAGCACCTCGCGGGCGTGGTCGAGGTCGAGGTTGTCCTCGGTCGAGACGTCCCAGGGCAGCGAGGCGATCCACTCCAGGTAGCCGCGGATGACGCCGTACTCGGCCGCGGCCGAGCGGCAGCCGCGCGAGCCGGGCCGAGCTCGCGATCGGCCGTCGTGCGCACGTCCTCGGGCAGCGTCGAGCTCGCGAGCCGGGCGCGCAGCTCGTTCGACCTCGGCCTCCATCTCGTCGGTCTCGCCGAGCTCCTGCTGGATCGCCTTCAGCTGCTGGCGCAGGAAGTACTCGCGCTGGGTCTTGTCCATCTCGGACTGGACCTGCGACTGGATCTGCGAGCCGATCTCGATGACCTCGAGCTCGCGGGCGAGGATCGCCGAGAGGCGGCGCAGGCGCTTGGCCACGTCGACCTCCTCCAGGAGCTGCCTGCTTCTCCTCGGTCTTCAGGCGCAGCGCGCGGCGACGAGATGGGCGAGCGCGCTCGGGTCGTCGACGTTGGCGACCGCCAGCTGCAGCTCCTCGGGCAGGTACGGGAACGAGCCCGACGATCTGCGAGAACGTGCGCCTGGACGTTGCGGGTGAGCGCGACGAGCTCGGGCGTCTCGGCGCACGCGTCGGGCAGCCTCCGAGACTCGCGCGACGAGGTACGGCTCCGTGGCGCAGCCACGTCGATGCTGCACGCGCTGGCCGCCCTGGACGAGGATGCGCAGCGTCCCGTCGGGGAGCTTGACCATGCGGGCCACGACGCCGGCGACGCCGACGTCGGTAGAGGTCGTCGGGCCCGGCGCTCATCGACCTCGGGTCCGCGGCTGCGACCAGCGCGAGCAGCCGGTCGCCGCCGAGGACGTCGTCGATCAGCCTGACCGAGCGCTCCTGGCCGACCGCGAGCGGCGTCAGCGTGTCCGGGAAGGCGACCGTGTCGCGCAGCGGCAGGACCGGCAGCTCGCCGGGCAGCGCGAGCGCCGTGCCGCGGGCCGGCGGGACCGCACCGGGTGCGGGCGGAAGCTCGTCCGGTCGCCGCGGGCTCGTCGCTCACGCGCGCTCGCCGAGCCGACCGCACCGAAGCGCGGGCGGCGCGCGCCCGGAATCGATCTGCACGGCGCGGCGCTCCGGCGCACGCGCTGTCGAACGGGAGCTCGATGCGCAGCATGCCGTCCTCGAGCGTCGCCTTCGTCTCCGACGCGACGATGTCGGTGCTCAGCTCGATGACGCGCTCGAACGGCCCGCGCTCGATCTCGATCTGCTGGTAGACGTCGCCGTGGTCGTCGGCCGGGCGGCGATGCCCGATGACGTGCAGCGAGCGATCGGTGATCTCCAGCTGGATGTCCTCGAGACGCACGCCGGGGAGCGCGATCGTCACGATCGCCCGCGCCGGCTGCTCGGCGTAGGAGATGTCGGCCGGCGGCGTGAAGCCGGAGCCGCCGATGCGGTCCGATCGTCGTGCGGCCGAAGACGTCCCCGAAGAGCTCGTCGATCTCGCGCCGCATGCGCTCGAAGTTGGCGAACAGGTCACGCTCGGAGGGCACACGTGCAGGTTACCCAAGGCCCGCCCGCGGGGTGAGTCATCGGCAGCGACGCTCACCCCGCCGGCGGTGATCCGTCAGGCGTGCAGCGCCGCCTGCTCCTGGGCGCTGGGAAACGCCCACGCAGCCTGCGTGCGCCGTTCCTGGCGGAACACGAAGCGCAACTGCTGAGGAGGACGCAGCTGGGCCTCGTTCGGTCGAAACGTCGAGCACGGCTCGTCGAGTTCAAGCGCGCACAGCAGATTGCGACGAAAAAAGCACTCGTCGCAGCTGACTTTGGGTGCGACACGCTTGGCCGTGGGTCGCGGCAATGGTCCCCCTCCGCAGAGGTCTCGACGACGTGAACGACATGGCGCATCAAATCACCCGTCGAGGGGGGCGGCAAGGTCCGCCAAGGACCCATTCCGCAAATCGCAGGAAAAGCCGGCCGCCGCGATTGTGGCCCCGACCGGTCGCGCGATCGTCACGATCGTGTGACGCGCGCAACGGAGAAACGCGCAAATTGCGGGCAGTGCGAGGCGGATGCCCCACGCGCCCCACCCGCCCGGCCGAGGAGCGTCTGAAGGCCACCACCCCCGCGCGTCATCATGGACCGACATGCGCATCCTCGTCACCGGCGCAAGCGGCTACATCGGCGGCGCCCTGCTCCCGCGGCTGCACCGCGACGGCCACGAGCTGCGCGCGCTGGGCCGTGACGGGCTTGCCGTGGCCATGGCCGTCGCGCGCGCCGGCCTGCAACCCGACGACGTCGAGATCGTCACCGGCGACGCCGTCACCGGCCGGGGCCTCAAGCGGGCGCTCGACAAGGTCGACGTCGCCTACTACCTCATCCACTCGATGGAGCCCTCGACCGACGGCCCGTTCCCGACCCGCGAGCTCACGGCCGCGCGGCGCTTCGTCGCCAAGGCGCGGCAGGCGGACATCGACCGCATCGTGTACCTCGGCGGCCCGGCCCCCCGAGAGCGACAGCCATCACGCCATCTGGCGAGCCGCCTCGCCGTCGAGCGCACGTTGCTCGACGGAGTCCCGGGCTCGACGGCCCTGCGAGCGTCGATCATCATCGGCGCGCGGTCGCGGTCGTTCCGCTTCCTCGTGCGGCTCATCGAGCGGATGCCCGTCCTCGCCCTGCCGGGTTGGCAGACGCACCGCACGGCCCCGATCGACGAGCGCGACGTGATCGAGATGCTCGTCGCCGCGGCGACGTCGCCCGCGGCACGCAACCGGGCCCTGGAGATCGGCGGCCCGGACGTCCTCACCTACGGCGAGATGATCGAGCGGATCGCCGAGCTCATGCTCGTGCCCCGCCCCGTGGTCCGGCTGGGCTTCAACGTGACGCCGCTCGCCGCCCCCCTCGCCGCGGCGATCGCCGGCGAGGCGCCGGAGTTCATCCTGCCGCTGATGGAGGGCCTGGACGGCGACCTCGTCCCGCGCGACGACGGCGCCGCCGAGCTGCTCGGCGTCAGGCGCCACGGCTTCACCGCCGCCGTCGAGCACGCGCTGCGCGAGTGGGAGGTCGCCGAGGCGCTCGGGGCGCGCTGAGGCGAGGGCCCCAGGCGCAAGCCGCCCGCTCGTATAGCGTGTCCCACGAGCCATGAGCCGGGTGGCGGCCTCGATCTTCATCCCTGCACCGCCGAGCGAGGTCTGGGATCTCGTCATGAACGCGGACCGGCTCGGCGACTGGGTGACGATCCAGCGCCGCCTGGAGCACGCCGACGACGGCACGCCCCGGCCCGGCTACGAGATGGAGCAGCGGCTGCACCTGCGCGGCGTCGACCTGAAGGTCCACTGGACCCTCGTCGAATGCCAGGCCGACCGGAAGGCCGTCTGGGAGGGCCGCGGCCCGGCCCGCTCGCACGCCCACACCGAGTACACGCTCACCGCCGAGGGCGACGGCACCCGCTTCGACTACGTCAACGAGTTCATCGCCCCGCTCGGCCCGATCGGCGCCGTGGCGAGCCGCGCGCTCGTCGGCGGCATGCCCGCGCGCGAGGCCAACCGTTCGCTCGAGCGGCTGCGCGGTCTGTTCGACGGCGCCGGCGACGGCTAATCGGGGGCGGGGCGACCCGCGCGTACGAGG
>CAVRUQ010000012.1:0-1003515 GCA_963724405.1 uncultured Solirubrobacterales bacterium | reverse complement strand
GTTATGCCGACGTCGGCATAACCATGATCTGCGGCACACCTTCGGGACGCGGATGATCGCCCACGCCGACATCCGGCGCGTACAGGAGTGGATGGGCCACGCGGACGTGCAGACGACTATGCGCTACCTGCACTATGCGCCCCGGGACGAGGACGCGTCGCTGGTGGCGCGGGCGTTCGCGGTTCGCCCGGATTCCGCTGTCGCGGCGCGCGAGGGCGCACGGCCCGGGCGGCCGTTCGGCTGCGGTGCGAGGATAGGAGGAGCTGTCGAGAGCGCGAATATCGCGTCTGAGGAGATGACCGAGGCGAGCAACAACCCGATCACCCTGACGATGAAAGGCTCGCGGGCCGAGCACGGCGTCAGCCTGTCCGATTTCGAGTCGTTCATCGAGAACTTCCTCGCCGCGCTTCGCGACTACGACCGTGCTCGTCGCGGCGAGCCGACGCGGAAGTCGGGCCATCCGGATCGACGCGCCGAGGCGGTGACCGCGTTCCGGCTGGTCGAATTCCACACCGGCAGCGCTGTAGCGACGATCGAACCCGAACTCGTCGGTGGCGAGGACGATCAGCTGCCGGTCGGTGACGTGCCCCTCGCGCTGGCGGCTCTTCGCGCGCTGGTCGACGACCTTGCAGATGCACGACCGGTCCCCGCGCCCGTGGTCGAGGCGCTCGGAAGGGCCTGCGGTTCGGTCGGCGCCGACGGTTCGGTGGAGATCGACATCGCGGACGCGAACCCCACACGGCTCGTCATCGACAGGGAACTGCTCGAGCGCGTCAGTTCGCTGGCGGAGACCGCGGATGACGACGAGGTCCGCTCGATCTCCGGCCGCCTTCATCTGCTCGACCTCGAGCCCGACCGCCTGGGCGTCAGGACCGCGAGCGGCGTCGAGTGGTCCTGCCGCTATCCAGAGGCGCTCGAGGAGCGTGTGAAGAGCATGCTCGATCGGATCGTCTGGGTCGAGGGGAGTGGCAAGCTCACCAGCCCGCTCCGGGGCGCCATGACGATCGAGCGCATCGAACCGGTGGAGGTCGAGCAGTCCGCGCTGTTCACGACCGTGCCGGTCGACGAGGACGAGCTGCTCGCTCGGCAGGGCATCGATGCGCCGCAGGGGCTCGCTGCCCTGTCGGATCCCCAGTGGAATGACGAGACCGACGACGCCTACCTCGCCGCGCTGCTGAGCAAGTGAGCGCCTCTGTCACGCCGCCGGAGCGGCTCGTCTGCGACAGCAGCTTCGTGGCCGTCAGCGCGACGCATTCGGTTCGGCTCGAGCGGTTCTCGCATTGGCCGAAGGAGACGCTCGACCGACTCGACCGCGCCATCCTCGCGATCAGCGTCATCACCCTCGCCGAATCGCGCTACGGGTTTCTGTACGCCGCCTGGGGATCCGCGCGCATCGAACAAGAGGAGCGGCGCCTCGCCGGCTTCCTCCAGATCCCGCTCGACCTTGCGGCGGTCGACGAGTGGGCCCGCCTGAAGGCGCTGAGCCGCCGCAACGGCTGGAACGTCGCCGACAACGATCTGTGGATCGCCGCGACTGCGAGCGCGCGCGGCCACGCGCTGGTGACCTGCGACGGCGACCAGGCACGAATCGCCGATCCGAAGCTCGAGGTGCTGTACCTGCCGGTCCCACCGTGAAATGGTCCCGTCGAAGGATGCAGACAATACGCACCGGTCGGTGCCGATCACCTGCCGGGGGTCGTGACCGCGGCCGGCGAAGTGTTAAGCGTCGTCATCTGACATCCGCTGAGGTGCGCTCAGTTAGAGATGCGATCGCATCGTCTTGCCGATACCGACCGCGTGCCCTACGTTCGACCTATGGCCTCGCCAGCCATCCCACCCGCCACCGCGACGCAAGCTCTGACTACGAGGGAGGGCCTTCTCCAGAACAGTCATCACGAATCGCGTCACAGGCCGAGTAGCTCGCTTGGTCGGCCTGTCAACCCGGCTCACGCCGGGTTCCCCTCGCTTCGCTCGGTGACAGGCCTCCCGCGCTCGCTGATGAAGCACTCAGGGGTCGGCAGAGCCGACCCCTGCACGAGGGGGACGCCTTCCGCCGTGGGTGGAGGTCGCTGATGCATCGAGATGCGGCTGGCACGGATGGGTCCCTGCGATTCGATACGGGAGACAACCGACGACATTGGCGGCCGGAGTCCTCGATCAAGGCCGCCGCGCACCCGGCACGATGACGCACTGATGATCGAACACCACGGACAACAGCTGCGAACTCTCGGCGACCAGCTCGGGTCGGGGGGGGGGGGGGGCTGCTCACCGAGCGGCAACGGTCTTTCTACTTCGAACTCGTAGAAGCAGGTGAACCTGAACTCGCGCTTGAGATGCTGGCCAATTGGCTCTCAGCAGCTGCGGCCCCGCTACCCGCACACGCCCACGACGAAATCCACCGACTCGCCCGAGCCCTCGGGAACGAAACGCGCATCGACAGCGCGCTGCGCTCCTGCCCCCGCATCGCCTAATCCTTTAACGCGACGCCCACTGTCCTCACCGCGGCAACACCGGGATCGCCGTAAGTGCCACAACCACCGGAACAACCTCGCGAGCGTGCCGTCACCGGCAACGCAGGAGCACTGCGGCTTGAGAGAACGAGACTCCCGACCAGGGGGCGTGGGCGGTGTCGGGCAGACATGCGATGAACGACGACAGCGAGCGGTTTGTGCGTGCACTGGCCGCGGCGGTTCCCGAGGTCTTCGTCGACGTGGACCTGGCGGAGGAGTACGGACCGCACGATGTTGGCCCCTACCTGGGGCTCGACCAATGGATGCGGGCCGGGGCGCTCGAGGACGCCGCCGCAAGAGTGGCCACATTGGCATTGGAACACGATGCCTCACGACCGATATCTCGGGTTAGGCCGGGAGGGGGCGAGTTGCTCCACCGCTTCTTCGACTTCGTTGAAGCGGAGCTCGAGGTCGCGGGGCTCGCGGGATGGATGGAAGTAGCGATCATGGAGGGGGGCGAGCCGTGGATGGAGGATCTCGGCGCGTATGCGGGGCCCCTCACTCTGCAGCTGATGCCCGGGGAATACCCGTAAGCGCAGGGTGCCGGGGCGGCGCGGGTGGTCGTCACTGTTGCTCGCTAACACAACAACACGGTGAACTAGATGGAGGGGTCGTGCCCTGTAGCGATGTGTGGCAAGGTTCTGTTCAAGACCACGAGCATTGACGACGGACGTGCTGTGTCAGCGGAGTACGACGGTACGGACGACGAGTGGACCGTGTGGTTTGTCGAAGCGCGCGAGGCGGCAATATCGGGCCACAGCTTGCCTCGTGTCGTGGCTGAACTCCTACGGGTGGATGAGAAGCCGGCGCCGCGGTGGGTGTTGGACGTCGCGGATCGAATCGGAGCCGTGGAGACGCCGCTCGGGCCGCGGTTTCCGTGCCCGTGTTGCGGTTACCTGACGCTCGCTGATGCTCCCCCAGGATCTTGGGTGTACTGCGAGGTATGCCGGTGGGAAGACGATCAACCGCAGTTCGACGACATCGATTACCCGGTGGGGGCGAACCGGCAGAGCTGGCGCGAGGCGCGGCGCAGCTACGCTGCGATCGGAGCGAGCTCGGAACGAGTCAGGGCGCGGGCGCGCGCCCCGCTGCCGGAAGAGGTGCCATAAGGCATCCGCTCTTGATCCTGGCGGCTTGGTTGCGGCATGGGCTTGGTCTGCGTTCCGAGTCTGGCACGCCTCCCGGCCTAAGGCCGTCTAGCGAAATGTGTTAGGCCTCCTGTGGCCGGTCGTCGATGGCGGTGTGGATCTGTCGCAGGAGAGTGCGTGCCCTTCTCGGTCGATGCCGAGGCGAGTTGAGAACTCGCGGTCGTCGATGTGGATGCCGTTGCAGACTTCGTTGAGCGCGTTGGTCAGCAGCAGCGCTTCGTTCGTGGTGACGCGCAGGTCGAGGTGCCCGTGCTGGGCGTCAAGGACTTCCATCGCCGCCTCCCGTGCCGTTTACGGGCTCCAGTTCAGCAGGCCCGAGCGTTCGCGGCGGGCTGCTTGAAGCAGATCAAGCTGCGGGCGATCGACAGGAACGCCCGATGGATCTCGTCACGGCGTTCCCAGCGCACCCGCAGCCGGCGGTGCTGATGAAGCCAGGAGATCGAGCTCTCGACCACCCAGGGTTCCTTGCCCAACCCTGATCCGTGCGGGGTCTTGGGCGCGTCGATTTTCGGTGTGATGCGCCGGGCGCGCAGCTCGCGGTGATGAGCTCTCGACCAGTACGCGCGGTCGGCGAGCAGCCGTTTGGGTCGGCGTTTGTGGCGCCCACGGCGCCCACGCACCGGCGGGATCGCGTCGACCAGGCCGATCGCGGACGCGCACGATGGGACTTCGCCGCGAACAGCCGTGACGGGCTCGCTGAGATGTGCGTCCTCTACGAGACTGTCGCGGAGTGGGTCGGCGCCTCTTAGTGTCGCGGGGCGGCAGGCGGCGTGAGCGTGACGGTGGTCGCGGCGACGGCGCTCACCGGCGCGGTGGTCGAGGCGTAGGCGATGAGCCGGACGTGGTAGGGCTTGGCGGGGGCCGACCCGTTCTCGATGTTCGCGAGGTCGTCGGTGAGCGTGATGCTGCTGCGGACTGGGTGGTTGGCGGGGACGTACCCGGCGCTCGAGTCGGGAATGAAGGGGGTCAGGCCGGGGACCGCGGCGAGCGCGGTGGGGTCGGCTTGGCCGTCGTTGACCACCCAGTGGCCATTGACGTCGGCGTAACCTCCGCCTTCGATGATGGCCTGGACGCGTACGAAGCACGGCTGGTTGTCTCTGACGGTGAAGGCGACCGTGTCCGAGCTTGATTGGCGCGGGTCGGCCGCGATCGAGATGCGCAGCGGGGCATGTGTCACGGGGGCGGAGGCGGCGGGGTCGGCGATGGAGCTGTAGAGGTATCCGCCGCCGCTGCCGAAGTACCCGCTGACGGTCCAGGCGGTCCGCAGGCGCCCCTGTGAATCGAAGCCGACAGTTGCGCCCTGGGCGACGACGCCGTACCCGGTGAGGGCGACGGGTTTGCCGAACGGTTTGCCGGGCGGCGCGGTGACGAGCATCACCTGGGAGAGGAGGGCGCCGCCGGGTCCGAGGGAGTTTCGGATCCAGATCACGGCGGCGGTGCCGTCCGGGCGGACGGCGAGCGCGGCCGAGCCGACCGACTGCAGCTGGTTGTGGGCCTGGTCCTGCAGGTACTCGGCGGGGCCGAACGTTCCGTTCGGGGCGCGGCGGTATACGGCAAGGTCCTCGTCGAGGTTGCCCGACCGGGAGGGGTCAAGGAGCTCATAGCCGTTTCCCTGCGCGTCGTCGCCGAGGCCGAAGACGTAGGGGTACGAGTTGTCGGACGGGATGCTCATCCCGCTGGGGTCGGCGGCCTGCGCAAACGCCGCTCCGGCATCCGGTCGCTCGGCCAGGCCGATGCCTCCCTCGCCGCCGAGGGCCTCGTCGGCGTACGTGAGCAGGTATTGGCCGGACCCGTTGCCCGCGAGCAGCAGTTGGTCGAGGTCTGCTCCGTTGCCCTCCCCGGTGGGCGCGAACACGTCTTGTGGTGGGCCGAAGGGATCGTTGGCGGCCGCGCTGTCGGCCTGGACGATGGATCCGGTGCCGGTGAGGGCCTCGTCGGGCGCCCACGCGACGGTGGATTCGTCCTGGTCATCGATGGCGGCGACGGGTGCCACGATGAAGGGTGTGCCGAGCTCCTGTGTTGCTCCGGGGTCCTGTTCGTCTGGCCCGGCGACGGCCTGCGGAGCGCCGAACGGGCCGGTTGCGACCCGCCGGGCCGCGTAGAGCGAGTAGGTGGGATCGGTGACGCTCTTGTTCTGCGCGGCCAGCCAGGCCACCACTGCGGATCCGTCGGGAGCGACGCTCACGGCCGGTCGCGTCGCGTCATCGGCCAGATGCGTGGCCGGCGCGCCAGGAGCCCCGATCCACAGGCCCCCGGTGCCGGTCGTGAGCCGGACCGGGTCTGAGGTGGCCGGCGGCACGTCGGCTGCGGCGAGGACATTTATCCCCGCGCCGGCGAGAACCGGGCAGCCCGCCGTGCCCGTGGACGGGCCGAGTTCGGTGGCATGCGACGGCCCGTTGATGCCGTCGTCGGCGACGACGGCCGCGACCAGGTTCGGTGTATTGGCCTGGGGATTCAGGTCCTCCGACCAGGAGATCGCGTCACCGGCGAGCGTGGTGCAGTCGGCGAGCGCATTCGAGGTGATGAGGGCGGGCGCTGACATACCCTGCACCGCGTTCGCCGTACCGACGTGTCCAAGCAGCAACGCTACGCCCGCGGCGCAGACGCCCATCCATCTGGTGCGTGACGACGCGGATGAGCTCTCGTGCCACGCAGGCCGCAGCCGGCGCGGGCAAGCGTCATCGCTGCTCAAGGGCCCCCTCATATTCGGGCCTTATCGGCATGTTCTGGCGCGAGATGAAAACCTCGTGCGTCAGCCGCGCCGATATTTCGTCAGCACCGCGGTGTTGCGTTCTGACGACGAGCCTCGCGTCGTCTCGTCCGAGTGGTCACCCATGGGCTCTATCCACCGTGCGGCTGGGAAGGGACCCACTAGACCGTGTCCCGAATCATGTCCCGAACTCCGCAGTTCTGAGACCATCTGAGCGCATGTCAGGCGCCCCAGATCCGCTTACCAGAGCCAAGAATGCCCGTTTCGACACGCCTCTTAAGCCCAAGGTTGTAGGTTCGATTCCTACACGGCCCATTCGGTTGGTACCGAGATCCGCAGGCGGGTGGTCGGCGCCGCCTTCTTGGCTCGGTTGAGCCGTTCGTGCGCCGCTGCCGCCACGCTGCCGACGGTCGCTTGCGCGGTCGAGCGTTGGCGGCCGACGCTCGAGCCACGCGTGTCCGGGGTTCCTAGAGCCCAAGGTTGACGCCGGGATTCCCGCGCGGCCCACTGGAGAGCCCTGCTCTTCGCCCGCTTCTTGCGCGTGGGGCAGCGGGCGGCGGACGAGGATGTCGCGAGTATGTCCCGAGAATCTGAGAGGGGCGTTGGGCCGGGAACGATTAGCCGGGCTGTGGTACGGCGCTTGGACCATTGCAATTGTTTGTGCACGAGCGTCTGAGCGTTTGATACAACTCCGCGCCACACGGGCTGTGGGTGTTGCCGGGGGGGCCGGTGGCGCAGCCAGGATGGCGAGCGTTTAGGGGGCCGGCATGGACGGTTGGCGTGGTGCCGCGCGTACGCGCGGCGAGGGTCGGCTTCGTGCTGGTCGCCGCCGTACCGCGTGGGCTGCCGTGCTGTTGGCTGGCTTGGTCATCGTGTTGGTGGTGGCGGTGGCTGGTGGTGCGGGTTCGGTGCAGCCGTATGCGACGTATGAGAGCACGGTGGCGGCGGATGGCCCGGTGCATCAGTATCGCTTTGATGACGTGGCGGGCTCGACGACGCTGGCGGATTCGGCCGGGTCGCTGACCGCGACGAACTCGAAGATCACGTTGGGTGGGACGGGCCCGTTTACGGGGAGTCATTCGGGTGCGTTCGCGGGGAGCGCGTTCGGGTCGTTGGCGTCCAGTCCGTTGGCGGGCGCGACGGCGTTCAGCGCGGAGGCGTGGGTGGATTGGACGGGCGGGTCGTCGTTTCAGCAACCGGTGTTCGATTTTGGGTCGAGCACGACGAATTGGTTGTCGTTGACGCCGGCGTCGTCGGCGACGAACCATCCGTTGACGTTTGAGATCCGTCCGACGACGGGTACCGCGGCACTGGTCACGGCGCCGGAGCTGGCCTCGAAGGTCTGGGAGTACGTCGCGGTAACCGAGACCAGCGCCGGCGTGCTGACGCTGTATTTGAACGGGAAGCAGGTGGGGCAGAGCACCGGGGTGACGTTGACGCCGTCGTCGCTGGGTGCGACCTCGAACGATTGGATCGGCAAGTCGCAGGTGTCCACGGATCCGTTGTTCAACGGGAGCGTGAGCAACGTGGCGTTCTACGCGAAGGCGCTCTCGGCGGCGCAGGTGCTGGCGCACTACAACGCCGGGGAGTTCCCGGTCAACAGCGCGCTGCCGACGATCGCCGGGACGGCGAAGGATGGACAGAAGTTGACCGCGGCGACCGGCACGTGGACCGGGGTGGCGCCCATCACGTATGGGTATCAGTGGAATCTGTGCAACACCTCCGGGGGGAGTTGCTCGGTGATCACGTCGGCAACCAACTCGACCCTGGCGCTGGGTCCCGGGGATGTCGGGTCCACGGTCGAGGTCGGGGTGACCGCTTCGAACAGTGCGGGGTCGGGCTCGGCTACGTCGGCGCCGACCGGGACGGTCGCACCGCTGGCGCCGGCGAACACGGCCGTCCCGACGATCACCGGGTCGGCGAAGGAAGGCCAGTTCTTGTCGGCGAGCACGGGGACGTGGACGGGCACCCCGCCGCTGACCTACACGTATCAGTGGGAAGCCTGCAACACCTCGGGTGGCAGCTGCGCGAGCATTTCGGGCGCGACGGCGTCGACGTACCGCTTGGTCAGCGCGCAGGTCGGCAAGACGCTGAAGGTGGTCGTGACGGCCAGCAACGCGGGTGGGAACGGGAGCGCGACGTCCGCGGCGACCGCGACGGTGACGACCGGCGCGCCGGTGAACACGGCGCTGCCGGTGATCTCTGGGACCGCGAAGGACGGGCAGGTCCTGACGTCGAGTAGCGGGACGTGGGCGGGGACGGCCACGATCACCTACACGTATCAGTGGCAGACGTGCAACAGCACGGGCGGGAGCTGCGCGAACATCTCGGGGGCGACCGGCGCGAACTACACGGTGCTGTCGGGCAACGTCGGGAACACCCTGCAGGTGATCGTGACGGCGAAGAACTCTGTCGGGTCGGCAACCGCGACGTCTGCGAGGACGCCAGTCGTGGTCGCGGCGGCACCCACGAACACGGTGCTGCCCGCAATCACCGGGACGGCGCAGGCCGGGCAGTCGTTGTCGGCGAGCACGGGCACGTGGACGGGCACCCCGCCGATCACCTACGCGTATCAATGGCAGCGCTGCAACACCAGCGGCGCCACCTGCGCCAACGTGTCCGGCGCGACGAGCTCGACCTACGCGCTGGGCTCCGGGGACGTCGGCAGCACGATCCGGGCCGTGGTCAGCGCCACCAACGCGGCCGGGACCACGCCGGCGAGCTCGGCGGCAACCGCCACGGTCAGCGCCGTGGCGCCGTCGAACACGGCGCTGCCGGTGATCGCGGGCACGGCGAAGGACGGTCAGACATTGAGCGCGAGCACCGGCTCGTGGTCGGGGACCGCGCCGCTGACCTACACGTATCAGTGGGAGTCCTGCAACAGCACCGGGGCGAGCTGCTCGAACATCACGGGGGCCACGAGCGCGAGCTACACGGTGGCGTCCGGCAACGTGGGCGCCACGCTCCGCGTCGTCGTGACCGCGACCAACCCGGCCGGGTCGGCGCCGGCCAGCTCGGCGGCGACCGGTGTGGTGGCTGCCGCGGTCCCGGTGAACACCGTGCTGCCGGCGATCTCGGGCACCACCACCGACGGGCAGACCTTGACCGCGAGCACCGGGTCGTGGTCGGGCACCCCGACGATCACTTACGCGTATCAGTGGCAGAGCTGCAACTCCAGCGGCAGCGGCTGCACCAACGCGCCCGGCGCGACCTCGAACAGCTACGCGCTGCATGCAAGCGATGTCGGCAGCACGCTGCGTGTGATCGTGACGGCCACCAACGCTGCGGGAGCTGCGTCTGCGACCTCGGCCGCGAGCGCGGTCATTGCGCCGCTGGCGCCGTCGAACACCGCGCTGCCGCAAATCGCCGGCACGGCGACTGACGGCCAGACGCTGACGGCGGCAACCGGGTCGTGGTCGGGCACGCCGCCGTTGACCTACGCGTATCAATGGCAGAGCTGCACCAGCGTGGGGGCCGCGTGTACCAACGACGCGGGACAAACGTCAAGCACCTACACACTGTCGCCGAGCGATGTCGCGACGACCCTGCGCGTGATCGTGACGGCGACCAACGCGGCCGGTGCGTCCTCGGCAACCTCGGCGGTGACGAGCGTCGTCGCGGCACGGCCACCGGCCAACACCGGGCTGCCGGCGATCTCGGGCACGCCAACCGACGGGCAGACCCTGAGCGCCAGCGCGGGCACCTGGTCGGGAACACCGCCGCTGACCTACACCTACCAGTGGGAGTCCTGCAACGCGTCGGGCGCGGGTTGCGCGAACATCACGGGCGCGACCGGCTCGAGCTACCTCCTGGTGTGGGGCAACGTCGGCGCCACGATCCGGGTGGTCGTAACGGCCACCAACGCCGCCGGCTCCGCATCTGGCACATCGGCGGCGACCGGCGTGACGGCGGCCGCCGAGCCGTCGAACACGGCGCTGCCGGTGATCTCGGGCAACGCGACCGACGGGCAGACGCTCAGCGCGAGCACCGGGTCGTGGGCGGGCACCCCGACGATCACGTACACCTACCAGTGGCAGAGCTGTGACAGCAGCGGCGCGAGCTGCGTCAACGTGTCCGGAGCGACCTCCAACAGCTACACCCTGCAGCCCAGCGACGTCGGAACCACCTTGCGGGTGATCGTGACCGCGAGCAATACGGCCGGCTCCGCGGCCGCGACGTCGCTTGTGAGCGGCGTCGTGGTGGCGCTCGCACCAGCAAACACCGCGCTTCCGTCGGCTTCGGGTGTCGCGACGGACGGGCAGACGCTGACCGCACAGCGCGGGACCTGGTCGGGCACCCCCACACTCACCTACAGCTATCAGTGGCAGTCCTGCGACGGCTCGGGGCACAACTGCACAAGCATCGCCGGCGCGACCTCCTCCACCTACACGCTTGGCGCGACGGACGTCGGTGACACCGTCCGCGTCGTCATCACGGCGAGCAACGCGGCGGGATCGTCAAGCGCCACCTCACCGGTGACGAGCGTGGTCGCAGCCGCCGCGCCGGCGAACACCAGCGCTCCCGCGATCGCCGGTGTCGCGCAGGATGGCCAGACGCTGACGGCGAGCACGGGCACGTGGACGGGGACCGCTCCGCTCTCGTATGCCTATCAGTGGCAGTCGTGCAACGGCACGGGCGACGGCTGCTCAAACATCGCTGGTGCCACCTCCTCCACGTTTGCAGTGGCCCCGGCGAACGTCGGCAGCACGCTGCGGGTGATCGTCACGGCCAGCAACGCGGCCGGACCCGCCGCCGCGCCGTCCGCAGCCACGCCGGTCGTCGCGGCGCTCGCGCCGACAAACACGACAGCGCCCTCGATCACCGGCACCCCGCAGGACGGCGACACTCTGACCGCTAGCGCTGGGTCGTGGGACGGCACCCCGCCGCTCAGCTACAGCTACCAGTGGCAGTCGTGCACCAGCAGCGGCACGAGTTGCGCAAGCGTGCCCGGACAGACCGGCGCCACGTACCTGCTCGGCCCCGGCGACGTCGGCACGACCCTACGCGTCGTGCTCACCGCAACGAACGCCGCAGGGTCGACCTCGAGCAGCTCGTCGACTACGACCGTGGTCACCGCCGTCGCTCCGGCGATCAGCACCCCGCCGACGATCAGCGGTGCAGCCGTCGACGGTCAGACCCTTACGGCGAGCGCCGGGACGTGGACCGGAACGGGACCGCTGTCGTACAGCTACCAGTGGGAGTCCTGCGAGAGCGCCGGCACGAACTGCGCGAACATCTCGGGAGCGACCTCGTCGACGTACACGCTCGGTCCAGGGGACGTCGGAAAGACCTTGCTCGTGGCCGTGACGGCGAGCAACGCGGCGGGGGCTGCCACCGCGAGTTCGAACGCGACGGGCGTCATTGGCGGGATCGCTCCGGCGAACACGACACCTCCGGCCGTCTCGGGGTTGGCGCAGGACGGCCAGACGTTGACCGCAAGTACGGGGTCGTGGACCGGAAGCGCGCCGCTGTCCTACGCGTATCAGTGGGAGGACTGCGACGCCAGCGGCACCGGCTGCGTGGCGATCGCGGGCGCGACAAGCTCGTCGTACACGCTGGGCGACACCGACGTGGGTCACACCGTAGCGGTCATCGTGACCGCGTCTAACGCCTCCGGGTCCGTATCGCAGGGGTCCGCACCCACCGCCATCGTGGCCGGCCTGTCTCCGTCGAACAGCGTGCCGCCAGCGATCTCCGGAACCGCGCAGGACGGCGAGACCCTCACTGCCTCGACGGGATCGTGGTCGGGCGCGGCGCCTTTGTCCTACTCCTATCAGTGGCAGGACTGCACCGCGGACGGCTTGTGCAGCGACATTCCAGGCGCGACCGGCTCGACCTACCAGCTCGCAGACTCGGACGTCGGTTTGACGGTGGCCGTGGTGGTCACCGCGAGCAATGATCTGGGCTCGGTCAGCGCGTCCTCGGCCGTCACCGCAAGCGTCTCAGGACAGCCGCCGGGCAACTCCGCGGCGCCGGTGATCTCGGGCACCACTCAGGACGGGCAGTCATTGTCCGTGAGCACTGGGTCGTGGTCGGGCCATCAGCCGATCACCTACGGATACCAATGGGAGCGGTGCGACGCGGCGGGCGCCAACTGCGCGACCGTTTCCGGCGCGGTTCTCGCCGCGTACACGTTGAGCTCGACCGATATCGGCGACACGCTCCGGGTCGTGGTGACGGCGACCAACGACGTCGCGAGCACGTCGGTCACGAGCGGACCGTCGGGCGTGGTGGCGGGGGTGCCGCTCGCGAACACTGGCGCGCCAACGATCTCGGGCGCTCCCGTCGTCGGGCGGTCACTGAGTGCATCCGCGGGAATCTGGTCGGGTTCCACGCCGACGTTCGCATATCAGTGGGAGAGCTGCGACCCGCTTGGCGTTACGTGCGCGGCAATCGCCGGAGCGACCGCGCAGACCTACACCCCGACGAACGCAGACATCGGAGACACGCTGAGCGTTGCAGTGACGGCAACCAACGCGGTCGGATCTCTCTCCGCCGTCTCCTACGCCAGCGCGACCGTCGCGGCCGCCGAGCTCGTGACCCCGCCGACCTCGAGCATCCCTCCGTCGGCGCTGGGCACGGCTCAGGCCGGGGGCACGCTGTATGCGACTTCAGGGGCGTGGAGCACGACCGTCCCGCTGACCTACACGTATCAGTGGCTCAGCTGTGACGCGCAGGGCCAGTCTTGCGTCCCGATCACTGGCGCGGTCGCCGAGAGCTATCAGCCCACGGCCGGTGATGTCGGCAACACGCTTGCCGTCACCGTCACGGCTACGAACGCCGCAGGCTCCGCCAGCGCGACGTCGCCCGCCACCCCTGTCGTGACCGAAGCGGCACCAGTGAACCAGTTGCCGCCTGCGATCAGCGGTGTCGCGCAGGTCGGCGACGCGGTCAGCGCGACTACCGGCACATGGGTCAGTCAAGGGCAGCTGTCCTTCGCCTACCAGTGGGAGGACTGCGATCTCACCGCAACGACATGCGTAGCGATCCCCGGCGCCACCGGCCCCTCCTACACCGTCCAAGGCAGCGATGGCGCAAGCACGCTGGCCGTCATCGTCACCGCGAGCAACGGCAGCGGCTCCAGCAGCGCGACGGCGAGCATGGGAGCCTCGGTGCTCGGCGGCAGCGCCGACGGCCCAGTCCTGCAACAGGCGCCGAGCGTCACCGGCGCCGCGCTGGACGACCAGACCCTCAGCGCCGACCCCGGCTCCTGGGCGAGCACGGGCACCATCGCCTACACCTACCAGTGGGAGAGCTGCGACGCGACCGGCAACAACTGCACACCGCTATCGGGACAGACCAACCAGACCTACACGACGGGCGACGCCGACGTCGGCACGACGCTCGTCGTGGTCGTTACCGCGACCGACCCGAGCGGCACCAGCGAGGCGGTGTCCGGACCGAGCGCCGTGATCGCGCCTACTCCGCCGGCGCTGGTCTCGGGCCCAACGATCCTGGGGACCGCTCAGGCCGGACAACCGCTCGGCGTGGAGACGGGAAGCTGGACCGGCACCAACCTTGGCTACGCCGTGCAGTGGCAGAGCTGCGATGCGAATGGAAACAACTGCAGCAACATCGCCGGCGCCACGGACGTCAGCTACACGCCCTCGGCGTCCGATATCGGGCGTACGGTCGTCGCCGTTATCACCGCCAGCAACACGGTTGCGTCGGTCAACGCGACCACGCCCCCCAGCGCCGTCATCGCGCCCGCCGCCACCGTAAGCGAAACCACGCCGCCGTCGATCACCGGCACCCCACAAGACGGCCAGACGTTGACCGCGAACCCCGGCACGTGGGCCGGAAGCGGGCCCATCTCCTACACCTACCAGTGGGAGTCCTGCGACGCACTGGGCGAAACCTGCGCGCCGATCGACGGCGCGACCGGTCAGACCTACGTCCCCAAGGACAGCGATGTCGCCACGACGCTGGCGGTCGACGTGACGGCGACCGACGCCAACGGATCCCTGAGCGCCACCGCCACAGCGACCCAGCCAATCGCGCCAACAAGCGCGCCGACCATCAGCTCCCCGCCCACGATCAGCGGCGGCGCGCAGGCCGGCTCGACACTCACTGCCGACCCGGGAAGCTGGGCTGGGGCCGACGCCAGCTCATACACCTATCAGTGGGACACCTGCGACCCGACCGGCAGCGTCTGCGCACCGATCGGTGGAGCCACGAACAACACCTACACACCGGCCCCCGCCGACGTCGGCGCGACCCTTCTCGTAGTGGTCACTGCGACCAACCAATCAGGGACCTCAAGTGCGTATTCGGCGGCCGTCGGCCCGGTCGGCAGCGCCGATCTCACCAACTCCGCCATCCCTACGATCAGCGGCACCGCGCAGCAGGGCCAGACGCTAACGGCCAGCACCGGGACTTGGACTGCGCCGGCGACCCCGCAGTACGCGTATGAATGGCAGCGCTGCGACACGCACGGTCAATCCTGCGTCTCGATCGTCAGCGGCCAGGGCGCATGGAACACCGACCCGACGTACACGCCCGTCGCCGCAGACATCGGATCGACCCTTCGCGTCGAAGTCAGCGCGACGGTGACCAGCGGCGCGCAGCCGATCGCAACCGGCTACGCCGAGTCAGACCCCACGGTCGTCGTCGCTCCCCCACCCTCGCAACCCGTGCTGCAGCACCAGCCCGTGCTCTCCGGGCAGACGACGGACGGGCAGCAGCTGTCGGTCACCGCGGGTCAGTGGAACGGAACGGCGCCGATCACGATCTCCTACCAATGGCAGGACTGCGGCGGCCTCGGCACCAACTGCCAGGACATCCCAGGCGCGACCAACTCAACCTACACCGCGACCGACAGCGATGTCGGATCAATCCTGTCGGTCGTGGTCACCGCGACCAACGCCGTCGGGACCGCGACCGCTACCGCGTCCACCCGCAACCCCGTGGCGGCCCCTCCCGCGACCACCGGGCAGCCGCCCACGAGCACCGCGCCACCGAGCGTCCCGGCCAGCCCCCTTGACGGGCAGACACTGACCGCCGGCCCCGGCACCTGGTCGGGGGACGGCACCCTGGCCGACAGCTGGCAGTGGGAGCGCTGCGACGCCAACGCGACCAACTGCTCGACGATTGCAGATGCCACGTCGAACACCTACACCGTCAGCGACGCAGACCTGGGCTCCACGCTCGCGGTCACCGACACCGTCTCCAGCCAATGGGGGACCGCCGCCGCAACGTCGGGCGCGAGTGGCGTCGTGGCCGGCGGACCGCCGGCCCTCCCAGCGCCGGGCTCTGGTCTGTCCGTGACCGGCGGCACAGTGCCCGGCGCGCTGCTGAGCCTGCAGGGGTCCGGCGCGAACGGGGAGGGACCGATCAGCACCGCTTATCAATGGCAAGACTGCGACGCCAGCGGTCAGCAGTGCAGCGACATACCCGGCGCGACCGGCAGCACGTACAGCGTGAGCGAGACGGACGTCGGGGACACGATCACCGCCGAGGTCACCTACACCAACCAGTTCGGTAGCACCACCACCGAAGCGGGAACCTCCGCCGTGATCGCTGACGCCCCTCCGGCCGCGCCGGCGGGACTCATGCTCAACGAGGCCGACGCACAGGTCGGCGACACGCTCACCGCCACGGGCTGGCAGGGCAGCACGCCGATGAGCATCACCTACACCTGGACCGGATGCGCGCAACCGGGCTCCTTCTGTACGCAGCTGGCGATCGGCAGCAGCTACACCGTGCAAAGCACCGACCAAGACACCTACATCACCGTCACCGAGACCGCGACCAACGCGCTCGGCAGCGCCACCCAGACAACCCCCGTCGCCCAAGTCACCTCTGCAGCGGCGCCTCCGACCGCCTACAGCACCCCGGTGATCAGCGGCGTGCCGCGGGACGGGCAGACCCTGACCGCCAGCACCGGCAGCTGGAACGGCGACCCGACGAGCTTCAGCTACCAGTGGAGCGACTGCTCGCCCAGATACACCGGCGACTGCGCCCCGATCGCCGGCGCGACCGGCTCGACGTACCAGGCGACCTCGACCGACGACAGCTGGGACCTCGAGGTCACCGTCACCGCGACCAGCGCAGGCGGCAGCACATCAGACACCTCCCCCTCAACCCGGCAGGTAGCAGGGATCGCTCCGACCATCAGCACGCTGCCGAGCGTCACCGGGACCGTCGTCGCTGGCTCCCAGCTCACGGCCAACCCCGGGACGTGGAGCGGCAACTCATACCCCGGCGATACACCTGGTCCGTACACCTACCAGTGGGAGCTGTGCGACTCCGCGGGCAACGGCTGCAGCACCGTGGCCGCCCAGACCGGCTACTACGGCCCCGGCCACTACACGCCCCAGGCGTCGGCGATCGGCCACGCCGTCCGCGTAGCGGTGACCACCGCAAGCCCGATCCAATGGGCCTACCAGAACGGCGCCACTGCCATCAGCGCCACCGCGCTGTCCCCGCCCTCGGCGCCGATCGCCTCTCCGCTAGCCCCGGCGAACACCGCGCCACCGACGATCGCAGGGATCCCGCAGGACAGCGGCACGTTGACCGCCACCCCCGGTACCTGGTCAGGAAGCCCCACCCTGACCTACACCTACCAGTGGGAGGACTGCGACGCCACCGGCGCCAACTGCACGCCGATCGCCGGCGCGGGTGTGGGCCCGAGTTACGGGCCCACGAGGCAGGATGTCGGTCAGACGATCGAGGTCGTCGTCACCGCGACCAACGGGGCCGGCAGCGCCAGCCAAGCCAGCAGCCCGACATCGGTAGTGCAGCCGCCACCGCTGCCCACGGCGCTGTTTGCGCCCGAGATCGGGGGCAGCGGCCAACTCGTCAGTGGTGTCTCGAACTACAACCCCTACATCGGCCAGCAGCTACAGGCCGAGTACAACTTCGCCGACGACCCGTACGCCTACAGCTTCCAGTGGCTTGACTGCGATCCGAACCTGACTGACCCGATCACCGGCGGTCCCGTCTGTGTTCCGATCCCCGGGGCCACGGCGAGGACGTACACGACCCAGCCCGGCGACTTCGGATACGACATCGAGCTCACCGTCACCGCGAGCAACCCGGCCGGCAGCACGACGCTCACGACCGCACCCACGGCCGCAGTGGACGACGGCGAACGGATCGCGCCGCCGACGTATCAGGGCCCCGCCGTCGTGGGTGCCACGATCACGGCTGCCCCAGCGATCAACGATGAGACCGTGCCGGTGCGGAGCAGCACCACGTACACCTTCAGCTACTTCAGCATCAGCGGTCAGGAGTGGGTGACGGCACAGCAGGGTGCCAACCCGTCCTTTGCCATCCCGTCCGCCGCTATCGGTGGGGAGGTCGAAGTCACGACGGCCACAATCATCTTCCGCGCCGACGGCCAACCGATCCAGGTACCGGGCTATGGTGCGCCCGCGAGAGCGACGGCGGTCACTCCAACCATCGGCCCACCGCCGGTACCGGTCATCACCGGCACGCCCGTGGTCGGGAACCCCTTTGCCGCTGATCCCGGCATTTGGCCTGGCGACGGCACGGTGCCGCTCGCGTATCAGTGGCAAGACTGCGATGTCAACGGCGCTCAGTGCACCAGCATCTACGGGGCGACCGGCGCGACCTATACCACCACCGCGACCGATACCGGGCACACGATCCGTGTCGTCGTCACCGCGGGGACCGGTACCGCGTCAGCTACCTCGCCGTCGCACGCTAGTCCTGTCATCCAGGGGGCCGGCCCTCTCCTCAACACCGCACCTCCCACGATCAGCGGGCAGCCCGCCGACCTCCAAACACTCACCGCCACCCCAGGCAGTTGGTCATCCAGCGCCCCAGTCACATTCGCCTACCAGTGGCTAAGCTGCCCCCCCGACGACAGTGGCTGCACCGCGATACCTGACGCCACCGGATCGACGTACACGCCCGACGTTGGCGATGTCGGCGCAACTCTCGAGGTACAGGTGACGGCGACCAGCGCCGGAACGTCGACGCTCGCCACCTCCGACCCCACCACGGCTGTCGCGGCGGCACCGGCGCCCCTGAACGCCGCCCTCCCCACAGTCGCGATCCTCGGAGTTCCGGAACCCGGCGCGACGGTCGTCACCAACGGCGGCGCCTGGAGCAACATCGATCCGCTCACCGTGGACGACGTCCGCACGTATCAGTGGCAGCAGTGCGCTGCAGACGGGAGCGGCTGTACCGATGTCGCCGGCGCCACCGGCGCTAGCTACGACCTGGAGTCATCGGACGTAGGCGACCGCATCCGCGTGGTTGTCACCGCGACCAACGAGTCGGGCTCCGCCGTTGCGGCATCTCCTCTCACCGCCACAGTCCAACCCAACGGCTCGGCGAGCGCCGCACAGATGCTCGTGTACGCAGACGGCTCGGCCCTCTATGCGGCCAACACCGACGGCACCGACCCCCAAGAACTGATGGACTGCACGACTCAGCCAAGCCTTCCGGCCGGCTGCCATTTCTTCCACCCAAGCATCTCAGCCGACGGTCGGACGATAGCGGCCGAGATCAGACCCGGTGCGGGCCACGCCACCGCCGACATAGTGGTGATGAACTACGACGGAACCGGACTGCGAATCATCGGCCCCGGAAGCCAGCCGACCTGGGGCCCGGATGGAACCACGATCACGTATACCAACACGATGAGCAACGGGGACACCCAGCTCTACACGGTCGGCGCGGCCCCGGGCTCGCTGCCTGAACCGCTGATACTGAGCGCGGTCAGCTCAGACTCCGCCGCCTATTCTCCAGACGGAGGCTCGCTTGCCTACGTGAGCGGCGGGGCTGGCGCGCCGCAAGCGCAACTCATGGTCGCAAGCGCCGACGGCGCAGACCCGACCACCATCGCGCTCCCGGGCCTCTCCGCGATCGCCAACCCGACGTATTCAAGCGACGGGCAGCAGATCTACTTCACCGCGACCGCGAGCAGCAACGCGCCCGACACCAACGGCGTGTACGCCGTCAACACGGACGGCACCGGCTTGCACGAGGTAGCGACCGGCTCGTCCGACACCCAGGGACTGGCAGTGGTCCCCGATCCGGAAATCGTGAGCCGCACGCGCGCCGTCCTCGGATACGGGACCGACGGATACGGGATCTTCCCGCTCTACGGGCCCTGGCACGCAGCGTGCGTCAATACCGACGGGACGCCATGCCAGCCGCCACAGACACCGAGCGGCACCGGCGACCTGACAGTGGGCCTGCTGCTATCGAACACCTCGACGCCGCGTCCGTTCGTCCCAGAGCCGGGCGCCTGTGACGTCAACTTTGATTCGCTGTCCTCAACGCCCACGCCCGAGGATTACGCTGCATTTGTCTACGCCAACAGTAGGCTGACGGGCACCGTAACGCTGCAGTGTGGGACGTTCCCTTCCAACGCGGACACGGCCACCGTGTCAACGACAGTCACGATGCAGTTCCGGACTGACGCCGGTAAGTTTCAAGACTACGGTAGCTCCGTGACCCTGGCCGGTCTCGTGACAACGTTTGAGCTCGGCGAGGTGACGGCGATGTGTGCCCCTCCGACCGATGGCCCGCGCCCCTATAGATTGCATGCGCAGATAAAGATAAAGGCGCCGGGCTATCCGAGTCACACAGACAACGTATACGGCGAACAGATGGCCGATGGCTACTGCCCGTCGACTAAAGATCGGCGTGCAAGCGAGTGGGCGGGATGGCAGTACCTGTCACATACAAATCCGCGCAACCAGTACCGAGAACTGAAGTCCTCGCCAAACGCGATCCTGAGACGCGTCATGGGCAACCCGTACACCAAGACGCCTGGCGCCTGGGACGCTCATCACGTCATACCTGTCAACGCATCCGCCACATCTGCCTCCGCCGAGGATGCGTTCCTCTGCCACTTCGCGCCCAACAGCCTTTACAATGGCCTGTACCTGCGATCAACGCTCGCAAAGGAAGGCACCTCAGTATTCGACGGGCTCACGCCGGAGCAGCAGAACATCTCCTACCATCCAGACACTTTCTATGCGGACTACCTCGCCTACGTCAACCAATGGGTGGCCCGCGGAATCGCGCCGGACAGATCATGCATCAGCCCCGACCTCTTTGAGTTCGTGATCATCGATCAGATACGCCAGCCATTGTTCCTAGGAGACCTGTTCACGCCGTTTGGACCTCTACACGATAAGACGGGATAGTGGTGAGCAGGACAACATGGATCATCGTGCTCGGTGTGGCAGTCGTGCTAGCCGTTGGTGGGGGCGCCTGGGTGACCAGCCGACGAAGCGCGTCGGTGAACCAGACGTCTGCCCGACGCATCTGGAATTCATCTCACGGCAGCGTGCAGGAGCGGGCGAATGCGCGGATCAGCGTGGCACGAGCGATCGACGCGGGTGATGTGCTCGGAGCGGGGAGCACCCGTGCGGCCGTCATCGCGACACTCGGTAAACCCGGGCAAGACACTGTCATCTCACGAGATGTGGAGGAACTCGGGTACGACGCCGGTACGACGTCAACGCCCCGTGCCGGCGGTGGGTACAACGAGTGCACTACCGAATTTGTAGTAAAGCTCCGTCGAGGTCGCGTGGCCGGCAGGCCAATACCGTTCAAATTCTGTACGATCACGGCTGTCGCTGGCAGCGGGACGTAGAGATAACATGCGAGTCTCGGGCGGAGCATGCTGAGCGAGGGCAGCGAAGGCCTCGACGGTTCACGAGCGGTGGCGCTGACAGCGCAACCCGCCGCGGACCGGGCCAGTGTGACGAGAGCCCCCACCTAACGATGGTGCAGCTTGATCCGGACGAGGTGCGGCGGCGGTGGACCGACCTCGAGACGACAGAGCGGGTTGCGGCGCTTCGAGCGGCATGCGAAGACGAGGTGCGCCGATCGCTGTGGGTCATGCCACCGCGGTCTGACGGGTGGTCCGCGTTGCCATGGTGGATGGCGCGGCTTGAGGAGGTGCCGGCGCCGAGGGGAGGGTCCGGTGACGCATACCGCGTCGACATGGACTCCGAGGGTCGACCGGTTGTCGCCGGACAACGCCGGGCCGACAGGTGGACGCGCCATGAGCTGGTGTCGTGGATCGACGATCGCGTGGAGTCGGTCCAGATGCTCGGAGACAGGCTCGAGCGGCTACGGGTCTACGCGTTGGCCAACCGACGAGTGATGGAGCAGGTCTCGTGCTATGGGATGACACGCCTTGATGGGCAGCCCGCCGTCGCCGTCGAACGATATGCCTACGACGATGCGGGGCGACTTGCGCGGGTATGCCGCGTGGGTGAATCGGGATCGGATCCGTCGTGGGATCCAGAGAAGGGCCCGTACTGGCGTTCCACTGTTACGCGCTTCACATATGGCGCTGACGATCAACTCGTCCTCGTCGAGCGATTCGCGAACCCTGCTGATCTCGCTCATGGTGGAGATCACGAGGCTGCGTTCTTGGCGACGGCTCGGTGGTTTGAGCGCGGGGACGTCGAGCCGGAGATCGTGTTGGATGAGCGTGGCCCGGCGCGCGAGCGTGAGCTGCTCAGCGGCGAGGGTGCGCCCAGCGGTGCAGGATTGGAGTTGCCCGACGCCGCGCCTACGGAAGCGAGGGTCGACCCAGCGGCCCTCGCGGTGTGGCTTACGGCCTGTGGTCTCGGGGGCCACACCGAGGAACTCATGCGGCGCGTGCAGCCCGGGCTGCGCCTGGTGCCCGTGGTCACCGGGCGCCGCAGCCGGCTCGGCGGTCCAGCGCTCCTGCCTCCTGGGGAAGAATGGCCGCACACCGGCGATGGGCGGCCGCTTACGTTCCTCGCAGGCATCGATCTCGGCGAGCTGCGCTCACGGGGCGTCCTTCCAAGCGACGGTTGGATGCTGTTCTACGCGGACACTGGAACCGATGAGCTCGGCGGTCCCCTCGTTGAGCCTGCGCCCAACGAGGAGGGCTCTCGTGCGCGCATGTGGTACGTGGGCCCGCCTGACGCACCGGTCCCGGCAGACACGCCGGCAGCCGTCGACCGACCCTTGCGTCCCGCCTGGATCGAGACGAGCGTGCAGCTGACCTTGCCGGACGACTACGCGCTCCCGGAAGAGTTGGGACTGGACGAGGACGAAGAGGTGGTGTACGGCGAGACGGCGGCGCTGCTGCGCTACGGCGATGGCGGCTCGCCGCGTGAGGTCGGCGACCACTGGATTCTGGGGGCGTGGACCAACGTCCAGAGCCATCCTCGCGCCGAGGACTCGGTGCTGCTGCTCCACATGGCAAGCGACGCATCGATCGGCTTCGAGTTCCTCGGCGGCGGCGCGCTGCAGTTCCTCATCTCGCGGAGCGCGCTTGAGGCCGGCGACTGGTCCGCAGTCGTGGCTGAACCAGGTTTGCCATAACGGTTGGCCGACGGGCGAGCCTCGCGAACCGCGTCCCGGAATATGTCCCGAACTCCGCAATTCTGAGGCCATCTGAGCGCATGTCAGGTGCCCGAGATCCGCTTACGAGAGCCAAGAACGCCCGTTTCTGCACGCCTCTTAAGCCCAAGGTTGTAGGTTCGATTCCTACACGGCCCATTCTTCTTCGTTCGAGTCGCCCGCTCAACGCTGACGTTTGCGCATCTCCCCGTTGAGTTCGCCGGCGTCAAGTGCGGCCACGAGTAGTTCGTATCCGGCGGTGTCGGCTGGGAGCCTGAGGGCGTCCAGCATCTCGCGCGCCAGCGGCCGGTAGATCTTCGTTCCGCGTGTGGACGGGGATTCATTGCTCACGAACAAGCAGCGCAACACAGCCAGGTGGAACGCGGGATCTTCGATGAGCTCGCGCAGTGTGGCCAGCTTCGTCTCCCACGTCACCTCACGGCCCACCTCGACGACGCGGATCACGCGCCGCCGGTAGCGCTCCATCGCCTCCGGGCTCGAGCGATCGTCAGGCCCAGCGGTCATCACGGCCCACCAGCGCTCCGGATCGAATTCGAAGGCATCGACGTCAAGCCAGAGAGCAACCGGGTTGGCGAGCGGTTCGGCTGGGTCCTCCAACAGTGAGCGCAGTGCTGAAGCCGTGCAGTCAAAGAAGGTCGCGCCGGTCATGAAGGGCTCCGCGGCGCTCAGGTTGGCGTATCCCGGCATGCGTCGATAGACCTGCTCGGCCAGCGCAAGTCGTTCGGGGAGTAGCTCGTCGGCGATCGACCTGCCGGCGTCGTAGAAGATTGCGTTCCCGAGGTCCTGCTGGACGTCGGTCAGGTCGGTCGGGTCTCCCCACCATGCCAGTCCGTCGCCCGGCATCCACGGCTTGCCCCGGCCCCGGTACGACGCGCGGTCCCAGGCAAGTTCGCATGCCCGCTCGAAACGCTGCTCCCCGACACGAGCAATCAGGTCGTCCAGGTTCATGCCCAGAGCCCTGAGAGCGGCACGGCGGCCAAGCGATCGCCGAACGAAACGGTGTTCGCGCCCGTGTAGATCAGGGCTCCGGCTTTGAACCTGCCTCCGAGTTTGTTCTTGAGATGGCTCAGCCCGCGAAAGTCGCTCTCGCGGACAGTTGCCGAGGACTTGACCTCGACGCCCGAAACGGACCCGTCGCGGTATTCGACGACGATGTCGACCTCGCGTTGCTCATGGTCGCGGAAGTGAAAGAGCTCAGGCCGATCATCAAGCCACGAGATCTGGCGCTGCAACTCCATCGCCACGAAGGTCTCGTAGAACATCCCGCCGAGGTCAAGATCGGCTTCGATGCGGCGTTCATCGGCGCCGGCGAGATAAGCCAGGAGGCCGGTGTCGGCGACATGGATCTTGGGGCGCTTGATCGATCTCGCCAGGAGGTTGTTGCTCCACGCGGGGAGCCGCCGGAGGAGGAACAGCGTCTCGAGCAGGTCGACATGGCGGCGGATGGTGCTCGCAGGCGTGCCGAGCGAGTTGCTCAACCGGTCGATGTTGAGCTCGGCCGCCGAGATGGCGCCGATCGCCCGCAGCAGCCTGGCCACGGCGGCTCGATCAGCGACGTCGCCGAGGCTGACCAGGTCCCGCTCCAGGATGCCTTCAAGGTAGCTCTCGAAGAACCGTTGCCTACGGCCGGCGGCGCGTTCCTGAACCTCGGGGTAACCGCCCTTACCGAGTATGCCGGCGTACGCCTGGCGGCCGACGGGGGCGTTCGTCACGCTGGGGAAGTTGCCGTTGGCGAGGCCAGGGATGAAGGACTCGCGGTGCCCGAGCAGTTCTCCCTGGCTGAACGGATGTAGGCGCAGATATTCAGCCCGACCAGCGAGGCTGTCCTTCACCTGCTTCATCTCGAGGAGGTTCGCCGAACCGGTGAGGGCGAATTGGCCCGGAGCCTTGTCGCGGTCGACCCGGAGCTTGATCTCGGTCATGAGCTCCGGGACGCGCTGGATCTCGTCGATCGCGACAGGGGTCTTGAGCGTCGCGATGAATCCCGTGGGGTCGATGGTCGCGGCAGCGCGGACCGCCTGGTCGTCGAGGGTCAAGACTTCTCGGCCCGTGTGCTCGGCGGCTGCGATCTGTTCGAGCAGCGTGCTCTTGCCGACCTGCCGTGCGCCAAGCACGACGACGACGCGAGTGTCGGCGAGCGCCGCCTCGGCGGCGCGTTGCGCGTGCCGGGTGACAAGACGAGGTGACGGCATGCGAGAAGCTTACCCGCACCACCGGCCAAATCCACCACGTAGGACCAGAGGATCCACCACAGCTGTCCCACCAAATCCACCACGACCGGGCCGCGGATCCACCGGGGGGGCCTGGTCTCGGGGCGCTACGGTTGGCTCTCCCCGAGCCGAAGCGGAGGCCTTTGCCGGTGGCCGGCATCGCATGCTGAAGAACGGTGTCCCGAAACATGTCCCGAACTCCGCAATTCTGAGACCATCTGAGCGCATGTCAGGTGGCCGAGATCCGCTTACCAGAGCCAATAACGCCCGTTTCGGCACGCCGCTTAAGCCCAAGGTTGTAGGTTCGATTCCTACACGGCCCATATCGTTGTGGAAGGCTCTGCAAGTCGCGCTCGGCAACCCGGCCGGGAGAAGGCTCCGCCAGCTCGGCTGGCCCATCGCCAGGATCTGCTCCGCGACCGCCTTGTCGCTGGTGCGCCTGCGGCCGCAGGGCGATCGCGTCTCCGGGCCGCTGGAGTCGGCGCGTGTTGTCAAGTCGTGAACGACCTGACACCAACCTGTTACCTAGGCCGCCGACGGCGTACCGACGGCGACTGCGGTTGATAGAAGACGCGTCGCCCTGAGGCGCGGCACGCGCCGCACCGGGAGCGCCCCGCAAACGTGCGTCTATCCAAGGAGGGTCCCTGTGACGCTTCGTCGTGTCCGAGTCGTTCGCATGCTCATGATCGCCGCCGCGCTGATCGCGGCGGCCTGTCCGTCGGTCGCCTCCGCCGCGACGAGCTATACGAGCGGAACGCCGAGCGTGGACGGGGTCCTCGACGGCCCGTGGAACACGTCGCAGGGCGACGCCTCGGCCGGCAGCGCCTACCAGACGTCGGACCTGTTCCCGACGTACACGCCCGGCGGGAGCACGACCACCCTCGGGGGCGCGACCGAGCCGAACCTGGCCGTCTACCCGGCGGCGAGCGCGGCGGTCCCGTACCCAAGTGGCGTCGCCGGGACGCCGGGGCCGCTCGACGGGTATTGCTCGAGCCTCGGCCCCAACCCCGAGACCGGCTCCCCGGTGCCCGAGCCGAGCGGCCTCGACCTGCCGTTCGCGCCCTACTACTTCCCCGACGTCGTCCGCAACAGCGACGGCTCGCTGACCGGCTACTTCGACTGGCGCCCGAAGGACGCCGACGAGGGGATCACGGTCGCGAGGTCGACCGACGGCGGCCTGACGTGGACGACCGAGGGGGAGGCGCTGGAGCAGAACTCTGGCTACTGCGCGACTGCGGACACCAGCGACGACGGGCAGGGGCACCCGTTCGTGACGACGATCGGGAGCACCGACGACCTCTACACACTCCAGCGCCAGGCGGGCGACAACCTCGGCGTTGGCCTGCTCGTCAACCGGGTCGACCCGTCGGCGACGAACCCGCTGTCGGCGGTCCCGGCCAGCCAACCGGTCGGGATCGACCCGAACACGTTCGTGACCGCCGCGACGACGGTGCTGACCACCGGCGGCGTCCCGATTGCGGTCTCGACCCTCGGGACCGCCGGAACCCCGGAGCAGATCGTGAACGGGAGCTACGAAGTCGTGCCGGCGGGAAGCAGCGAGTCGTCGTCGAGCACGATCGTGAATTGCACTGGGCCGACGTCCGCCCCGAGCACGCCCGGACCCGGATCCCTGACGGGCTGCACTTCGGCGACCGGCGGCTCGGTGTACCTGAACCCGGGCGACGATCTCATCCAGGTCATCGCGACCGGTGACCCGACGAGCTCGTCGGGCACGAGGGATTGCTCCACGATCGGGAACCTGGTCCCCTCGAGCCCCAACAACCCCGCAGGCACAGGCGGCCTGTCGGCCCTGTGCTACAGCCAGCCCAACACTCCCGTCGCCCCGATCACGGATTCCCTCTGGGGCTCGCTCGCGCCCAACCGGGTGTACATCAACGGAGAGACCGTCTACTGCAACGGTGTGAGCTCGGGGCTGGTCAAGCTCGAGAACTGCACGACAACCGGCGACCCCTTCAACTACACAGCGGATTCGGACATCACGGGCGACCCGATCATTCCGCCAAACGCGACGATGACGAGCGGCCTGGTCGCGCCCGACGGGATCGTCGGCACGGTGCCGAACCGGGGCACGTTCAACGGCACCACCGTGCCGTCCAGCGCGACGGTCGTGCTCTACACCGAGAAGATCCTGAACTACTACATGCTGGGCACGACCAACGGCAAGATCACCAACAGCGGTAGCTTCTCGAGCTCGACGGTCACGCTCCCGCTGAGCAGCACGCAGGAACTCAACTACCAGCCGTCGGTCACCACCACCGAGCCCCTGCCCTCCTCGGGCGGATTCACCGTCTACGTGGGCGTCACCGACACGAGCGGCAACTTCACCCAGGCGCTCAACTGCGCGAGCTGGGCGCCCGCCACGCAGTCAGGTGCTCCGGCGGGCAGCGTCGACCTGAGCGGGTGTACCGGCGGGACCTCGGCCGAGACCATCGTGGCCGCCACCGACGTCGGAGGCCCGAACGCCGCGATCGCGCCGGGTTCGGTGCTCGGCCAGACCGGAGAGGGCAAGACCGGCAAGACGTCGGGACCGACGGAGCTGTTTGGCAACAACGAGGACTACACCGTGCTGCGCGCCGCTTACACGACGGACGGGATCAACTTCACCGATCTCGGGCCGATCAGCGGCGCCAGCTCGCCGACCGGCAACAACGCCGGCGGCTACAACGACGTCAGCAACCCGAACCAGCAGTTCAGCCCGATGTCGGGTTCCAGCCCCACGACCGCCACGCTCACGCCGACCGCGCCCACCAACCTCGCGGCGGGCAGCTCGGATCAGGTCGAGCTCCGCTACGTCGGCTCGCGCGGGACGATCATCACCAACCCGGACGGCAGCCTCGGCATGTTCCTCTCCGGGTCGTGGGCGAGCGACGGCGACAGCGACGCCTTCAACCAGATCTTCTACACGAGCTCGACCGACGGCGGACAGACGTGGTCGGTGCCGACCGTCTTGCTCAGCACCGACTACACGTTCGCCGCATCCACCGCCCAGGACACGGCGCTCCAGGGAGGCATCGACGACCCGCTGGGTGTCAGCGCCTACTACTCTGGCCGGGCCTACGGCCCGACCGTCGTCCAGAATTCGAACGGCACCCTGACGCTGGTCTTCGCCGGCTACCGCCTGCCGAAGCCGATCACCACCGCCGGCACGCTGCTCGGGACAAACGCGAGCTCCCAGTACGACGTCAGCTCGAACGACCCGGCCTTGTACCGCAACATCCTGACGGCGACGATCGACTCGTCGACCTCGCCGGCCGTGCCCACGTCGAGCGCGCTGTCGCCGGCTAGCCCGACGCTGAACGTCGGCGCGTCTCAGACGTTCACCAACACGGTGACGGTCAACTCCCCGGGCACGGGCACCCCGACGGGCACGGTCGACTTCTTCGTCGGCGGCAGCCCGATCTCGCAGTGCCAGAAGGTCCCGCTCAGCGACACCTCGCCCGACCAGGCGACCTGCACGACGTCGGTCCTGCCAGTCGGCTCGGACGAGGTCACGGCCGTCTACTCCGGCGACTCCAACTATGCGGCTTCGACGGGTGGCTCGACGGCGACCTTGGTGGGCCCGCCGACGGCGACGATCGCCTCGCCGGCCAACAACCAGACGTTCGATGAGGACGCGTCGGTCCCGACGAGCTTCTCCTGCGCCGACGACCCGAGTGGCCCCGGCATTCAGTCCTGCGCCGACAACAACGGCGGCAGCGGCACGAGCGGCACGCTCGATACGAGCAGCCCGGGCACCTTCAGCTACACGGTGACCGCCACCAGCCAGGACGGCCAGACGGCCACGGCCACGATCACGTACGCCGTCGTCGGACCGCCGACGGTCGCGATCGCCAGCCCGGCCACCGACCAGACGTACAACGTGGGCGCAACCGTGCCCACCAGCTTCTCGTGCACCGAGGCTGCGAACGGCCCTGGCATCGAGTTCTGCGCCGACAACAACAGCGGCAGCGGCACGAGCGGCACGCTGAACACGAGCACGGCGGGCACCTTCACCTACACCGTCACGGCCACGAGCCTCGACGGCCAGACGGCCACGACGTCGATCAGCTACACCGTCGTCGGACCACCGACGGCCGCGATCGCCAGCCCGGCCAACAACGAGACCTACAACGTCGGCGCGACGGTGCCGACGAGCTTCTCCTGCACCGAGGCCACGAACGGCCCGGGGACCCAGTCCTGTGGCGACTCGAACGGCGCCACCGGCGCCACCGGGAGCCTCAACACGCGCACCCCGGGCACTTTCACCTACACCGTGACGGCGACGAGCGCGGATGGTCAGACCGGCGCCGCCTCGATCAGCTACACGGTGCTGGGGCCGCCGACGGTCGCGATCTCCAGCCCGGCCAGCAACCAGACCTACAACGTCGGTCAGAGCGTGCCCACCCGCTTCTCGTGCACCGAGGCTGCGAACGGCCCGGGGATCGAGTTCTGCGCCGACAACAACAGCGGCAGCGGCACGAGCGGCACGCTGAACACGAGCACGGCGGGCACCTTCACCTACACCGTCACGGCCACGAGCCTCGACGGCCAGACGGCCACGACGTCGATCAGCTACACCGTCGTCGGACCGCCGTCGGCGTCGATCAGCTCGCCGGCGCCCGGCGGGGTCTACAACTTGGGGCAGAGCGTGTCGACGCGGTTCTCCTGCTCCGAGGCGGCGAGTGGTCCGGGGATCGCGTCGTGCGTGGATTCCAACGGGGCATCGAGCGGAACCGGGTCACTGAACACGAGCAAGCCGGGTGCGTTCACGTACACGGTGACCGCCAAGAGCAAGGATGGCCAGTCCGCGGCAGCGAGCATCACCTACACGGTCAGGGCTCCAAGCTCGCTCAGCACGCCGACGCCGGTGCTCTCCGTCGTCGCAACGGGTGACGCGCAGACGACACTCACCGGGGGGGCGCCGGCTGGGCCACTGGCCGGGCGCACCGTTACGTTCGCCGCCGGAACGACGGTCATCTGCAGCGTCCAGACGAACGCGCAGGGCGTGGCGACATGCCGCTTCTCGCTCGCCGCCGTGCTGCCGGCGGTGCTGAACTTCCTCAAGACCGGCCACGCCTACACCGTCTCGTTTGCCGGCGATGCGACAGACGAACCATCGAGCGCGAACGCGGCGCTCACATAGACCGGCTGCCGCGCCCTCCTAGGAGCCCACTCCGCCGCCGCCGGCCGGCCGCGCCTGGCGGTGGCCGGAGGCGCGCGGCGAGCCGCAGGCGTGTTTCTGCACACCTCGTAAGCCCAAGGTTGCAGGTTCGATTCCTACGCGGCCGGTGGATATGCCCCGCGTGCGGGGCGTGTTTCTTGTTTCCGAGGCCAGCGACCGGGACGAATACGCGGCGCGACCGGCTCCGCCCCTGCGAGATCACGGACCGGACCGCGTTCCCAGAGCGGCACGGCTGCCCTCGCCGTGGGACCAGCCAGGAAGTCCCTGCAAACGGGCGCCCTGTCGAACAAACGTCTAGAACGACCCGCCGGTGGCGCTGGTCGTGTCCACCGTGGCCGATGCGCATCGAATACACCTGAGCGGCGCCTTCGCAAAAGAGCACCCCCGCCGCGAGGCGGGTCCGCAAAGCCACGGGTCTCCGCCGGAGACAGCCGAGTTGCCAATGAAGTCACGGGACCACCCAGCCCTGAGGTCTTCGTTGAAGAGGGTCCGCTCCTAGTAGGAGAAGGCACTGTGAAGAGGAAGAACCGGAAGATCATCGGCGCTGTCGCCCTGATCGCCGCCCTGGCCGCCGGAGGCGTCGCCTTCACCGCGGGCCAGACGTTGCCGACGGATACCGCCGGGTACGGACACGTTTCCGTCACCGGTGGCTTCGATGTCAGTGACATCAGCAACACCCTGGACGCCATGGGTACGGAGATCACCACGGTCCAGGTGACGTTCGCCAGCGCTGTCCCTGTTGGAGACACGGTCACCGCCGGTTTCGACGACGAGACGGCTCTGGACTCGTGCACCACGACCGATCAGACGGTCTACGCCTGTGCCGTCACGCACGGCACCGGGACCGGCAGCTTCGAGCCCACCGCAGGATCCGGGGGCTTCGCCGTCGCAGTCCATCACTAAGCACGATCGCTCTGGCGGGGAGAGCGCGGGCACGACCCGCGCTCTCCCCGATCGTGCAGGCAGGACAGCAGGAATGACGAGTCATCGTGAAGAGCACCCCACTGCGTTCCCGCCTGGCCTCCGTGGCGTTCGTGATCTTGGTCGCGGCGGCCTGGCTGTATCTCGCCCCCACGCAGATCGGGGGCGCGACGACGTATCTCACCACGAGCGGCACCAGCATGGAGCCGCGCTTCCACGCCGGCGACCTGGCGCTGATCCGACCGGCCGACCGCTACTCGGTCGGAGAGGTCGTTGCGTACCGCAGCACGCTGCTGCACACGATCGTCCTCCACCGCATCATCGCTCGCGACGGCGATCGCTATGTCTTCAAGGGAGACCACAACAACTTCGTCGACCCCACTCAACCCCGGCGCTCGGAGCTGGTCGGCGCGCTGTGGCTGCGGATCCCCGCCGCCGGCCGCGTCCTGGGTTGGCTGCACAGCCCTCCGGTCGTCGCGCTGCTGGTGGGCGCGATCGTTCTGCTGCTGCTCGGTGCCGGCGAGGAGCGCCGGCGACGTGACCGCCGACGGCGCGGAGGTGGGCCCGTTCGCGGAGGCGGGCGCTCGATGAGCGGCCGCGACAACGCCGCCGGTGTGCCGTCGGACATCCGGGGTTTGCTCACGGCGGTCGCCGCTGTCGCGGTGTTCTTCCTGCTCGCGGTGTTCGCCTTCACCCGTCCGCTGCGCGATCCCGCCGCCACGAAGATTCCGTACAGCCAGGACGTGAGCTTCGGCTACAGCGCCAGCGCGCCGGCCGGACCGGTCTATCCCGACGGGGTCGTGAGCACCGGGGATCCGATCTTCCTGAACCTCGTACACCAGATTCGCGTGCAGGTCGTCTACCACCTGACGACCGCCGCGCCGCACACCCTTGCGGGAACCGAGGACGTCCTCGTGCGGCTCACGGGGCCGGGTGGCTGGACTCGCAGCATGCAGGTCACGCCGGCCGTGCACTTCACCGGCGATCGCGCCCAGGCCGAGGTGACCCTCGGCCTGCCGTATCTCCAGTCCCTGTTTGCGCAGGTCGCGAAGTTGACCGGCGCCCCCGCGACGGCCGGCTATTCGATCGCCGTCGCCCCTCAGTTCCGGATCGGCGGCACGCTGGCGGGCGGGCCGCTCAGCACGAGCTTCAACCCCGAACTGAGCTTCCAGGTCAACGACGTGCAGTTGCTGCCGGGCGTCGGCTCGAGCGCTTCGAGTAATGCCCCGGGCGCTTCGAGCGACGCCCCGAACAGCCTCACCTCCAATCAGAGCGCGACGACGTCGCGGGCCGGGACCACGGCTAACACCGTCAACGTGCTCGGGCGTACGCTCGACATCGCAACGCTCCGATGGCTCTCGATCCTCGGCTTCCTGCTCGCGGGCGCGAGCGCGCTGCTCATGCTGCAGCTGAAGCGCCGCGAGCCGTTCGCGGAGACGGCCCGCATCCAGTCCCGATACAGGCACCTGATCGTGCCGATCGTCGGCGCAGCGGACCTCACGGGTCGGCCGGTGTTCGATGTCGCCAGCATCAAGGCCCTGGTCGCGCTGGCTGAACGGAGCGAGCGGTTGATCCTGCACCAGTACGGCGACAGTGCCGACACGTTCCTCGTCGACGACGAGGGCACGGTCTACCGCTACCGCACCCGACCGACCGGTGTGGTCTGGAGCGACAGCCCGGCGATCGTGCCGCGAGCTGCTCGGCCAGCCGATCGGCCCGCCGCGCGGCCAGACGGCAGGGACGGCGCGGCCGCGGGGCGCGCTGCGGTGGGCGTCGTCGCCACCGGCGATGGGGATCGTCCAGCTCCCGAACCGCCCGTCGATCTCGCCGCCTACGCCGATTCGTCTCGACGAAATGCGCCGGCCGCAGCAAGCACGGCCGGGCTGCGTCGTCCCGTGCCGGTTTCGCCGGTCGTTCGAGTGGGGGTCGACGACCGCCCTCGCGTGCAGCCCGCCGCCGCTGCCGGAGTGGAGGCGGCGCACCGTGTGGTGTCGCTGGCGCGCATCCTCCGCGTCCCCGTCGACAGTCCGTCGTCGTCTGCCGGGGCTGCGAGCGAGGCGGCGTGGTCTGGGCCGGTGCCCGTGTCGTCGGTGGAGTCCGCGCCCGTTGCTGACCCATCGCCCGAGGAACCGGCCGAGGCTGCGGAGCAGGCGGCCTGGTCTGGGCCGCTGCTCGTGTCGTCGTTGGAGTCCGCGCCGGTCGGCGATCCGTCGCCGGAGGAGCCTGCCGAGGCTGCGGACGAGGGGTCGTGGTCTGGGCCGGTTGGCGATCCGTCACCCGAGGGACCTGCCGAGGCTCCGGACAACGGGGCGTGGGCTGGGCCGGCGCCCGTGGCGTCGGTGGAGCCTGCGCCGGTTGGCGATCCGTCGCCGGAGGAACCTGCCGAGGCTGCGAGCGAGCGAACGTGGTCTTGGCCGGTGCCTGTGGCGTCGGTGGAGCCTGCGCCGGTTGGCGATCCGTCGCCGGAGGAGCCTGCCGGCGCCGCGGACGCGGAGGCGCGACTCGAGCCCATGCCGTCCGCCGATCCAGCGTCCGTCGCCGATCCGCCTCGTAGGCCGTCGTTCTCCGCCTCCATGTCAGGACCCGACAGTGCGCCGGCGGTGTGGCGATCCCGAGCTCAGTCGGGACGCGGGCTGTGGGGACAGATTCACCGCAAGCTGCGAGACGAGCGGTGACGAATGAGCACCTACGGGCAGTCGGCCGATTCCATCCTCGACCAACAGGTCCATGAATCGCGCGTGATCCTCCCAGCCGTCCTGCTCGCGTAGTCCCGCGACCAATCCCACGGCCCACCGCGCTCGAGGCCAACGGCGAAGAACACGCTCTGGACCTTACGCGCCGAACGAGCAGTGAGGTCCGAAGTGGTTGGGCCGTGGACCGGCGTCCAGAGGCTCAGGCGGGCGCCGAGTCGGTCCCGTCCTGCTGCAGGTAGGCGAGCACCGCGAGCACCCGCCGGTGATCGGTCGCCGAAGGTGGCAGGTCGAGCTTGGACATGATGCTCTGCACGTGCTTCTCCACCGCGCCGACGGTGAGGACGAGCGACTCGGCGATCGCCGCGTTCGAGCGGCCTTCCGCCATCAGCGCCAGCACCTCGCGCTCGCGCGGGGTGAGGCGCTCGAGCGGCTCGTCCTCGCGGCGGCGCGAGAACAGCTGAGCGACCACGTCGGGATCCAGGGCGGTGCCGCCGTCGGCCACTCGGTGCACCGCCTCGATGAACTCGGCCACGTGCATGATCCGGTCCTTGAGCAGGTAGCCCACGCCGCCGGCGCGGTCGGCCAGCAGCTCGCGCGCGTAGGCCTGCTCGACGTATTGGGAGACGACGAGCACGGCCATCCCCGGCACCCGCCGGCGGGCCTCGAGCGCGGCGCGCAGGCCCTCGTCGCGGAAGTCCGGCGGCAGGCGAACGTCGACCACGGCGATGTCGGGGCGCTTGTCGACCACTTCGCGCAGCAGCTGGTCGCCGTCGCTCACGGCGGCCACCACCTCGCAGTCGTTGTCTCGCAGCAGTCGCGTGAGGCCGTCGCGCAGGAGCGCGAGGTCCTCGGCGATCACGACGCGCACGGCAGCTCGGCGAGGATCGTGGTCGGGCCGCCGGGCGGGCTGGCGACGCGCAGGCGCCCGTCAAGGGCCTGCACGCGGCGGCGCAGGCCGCCCAGACCGCCGCCGCCGAGGTTGGCACCGCCGCGCCCGTCGTCGGCCACCTCGACGGTGAGCACGTCGCCGGCGCGGAAGATGCGGATATCCACCCGCTGGGCGGCGGCGTGCTTGCCGGCGTTGGCCAGGGCCTCGGCGGCGACGAAGTAGGCGGCGGTCTCGACCGCCGCCGGCGGGCGCTCCGGGAGGTCGACGTTCAGCGTGACCGGGACCGGCGTCGAGTCGGCGAGCGCCGACAGCGCGGCCTCGAGACCGCGGTCGGTGAGCACCGGCGGGTGGATGCCGCGGGCCAGGTCGCGCAGCTCGCGGAGCGCCTGCTCGGCGCCCGCGCGGGCCTCGGCCAGCAGCTCGCCGGCCCGATCGGGATCCTCGGTCAGCTTCTGCTCGGCCATGCCGAGGCTCATCCCGAGGGCGACCAGCCGCGCCTGCGCGCCGTCGTGAAGGTCTCGCTCGATGCGCCGCAGCTCCGACTCCTGCTCATCGACGGCGCCGGCGCGCGTCTCCTCGAGCACGTCGATGCGTTCGGTCAGCTCGGCCTCGCGCCAGGCTCCGAGCCGGAGCGCGGCGGCGAGGGCGGTAACCACCACCGCCATGGCCAGGATCGGCCATACCGGCCAGAAGTTGCCGCCTCCGCTGGCCGCCCAGATCCCGATGTAGAACAGGCTGAGCGACGCCGCGATGCCACTGACGATGGCCAGAGCGCGGCTGTCGAGAAAGCGGTCGAGCAGCGGTTGGTTGGTGGCGGTGGTGATGACCCAGCCGTGGATCGAGAGGCTGAGCGCCATCGGCAGGGCCACCCACACCGGCCAGAAGTAGCCGGGGGAGGTGAGCGCCCAGATGATCACCAGGACGCCGAGCACGATGCCTTCCGCGCAGGCGACGATGCGCCAGCCCTGGTTCAGCCGCGGGTGCCACCAGGGACCGCTCGACCCGCCGGGCCGGGGCCCGGTGGCCGCGGGGGCCGGCGCAGAGACGGTCGACTTCACGAGCAGGGTGGTGGCGTAGAGGACGGCGGCGATCGCCGACACGACGGCCAGCGTTCGCAGCAGAGTATGCGCCCTCAGCAGGCCGACGACGAGGCCGGGGTGCGAGGGCGCATACGCGAGTGCGGTTCGGGCGGCGCGGATCATCCCTGACCCTCGCCACTACGCGGCTACGCCCGGGGCGCGGCGGGCACGCACCGTGACGCTCGGCAGCCACCCCAACCAGCGCGGCAGGTACCAGTTCCACTCCCCGAGCAGTTTCATCGTCGCCGGGAGCAGGACGCCGCGGATGATCGTGGCGTCGAGGAGCACCGCGACGGCCAGGCCGACGCCGAGCTGCTTGATGTCCAACGTGGGTAGCGACGCGAAGATGGCGAAGACCGCCACCATCACCGCTGCGGCCGCGGTTACGGTGCTGGCGGTCTGGCGGATCCCGTCGGCCACCGCCTCCGACGTGCTCGCGCCGCGGTCGTGCAGCTCGCGGATCCGGCTGACGATGAACACGTGGTAGTCCATCGACAGGCCGAAGAGCACGGCGAACAGGAACAGCGGCAGCCAGGTCACGACGGCGCCGTTGGACTGGAACCCGAGCAGCGTCTGCAGGTGCCCGTCCTGGAAGATCCACACCAGGACGCCGTACGCTGCGCCCACGGACAGCAGGTTGAGCACGATCGAGGTCAGCGGGATGACCACCGAGCGGAACGTCACCAGCAGGAGCAGGAAGGCCAGCCCGAGGACGAACGCGAACACGATCGGGAAGCTGTGCTTGATCGTGGCGCCGAAGTCGTGCGTGCCTGCCGTCTCCCCGGTCACCGCGAAGGCCACGCCAGGGAGCGTGCCGAGCGTCTCGGGCAACAGCGTGTTGCGCAGGCGCCCGAGCGCCGCCATCGAGGCCTTGTCCGCGCCGGTGCCGGCGAGCGGGATATCGACGCGCGCGTAGGTGTGAGGACCATTCACGCTGACCGCGATCGGCTTGTGAGCCTGGCCGCCGGCGAGCGCCAGCGTCGTCAGCCGCGCGATCTGCGTCTGCACGGCCGGCGCGGTGACGTCGTCGCTCTGCACGACCACCTCGGCCGGGATCTGCGCACCCGGGAACGCGCGCTGGATCTGCCGGTAGGTCTTGGCGATCGGCACGCTCGAGGGCAGGTCGCTCGGTCCCAGCAGCCGCGTGTGCAGGCCGAACACGGGCAGCGCGGCGACGACCAGCAGGGCGACGGACAGCACAGCGGCCGCGACCGGGAACCGCAGCACGGGACGGAGCACGAGATCCCACACCCGCGAGGTCGGCCGCGGGCGACGTACCCGTCCGCGCTCCACGTTGTCCCCGAGCCGACTCAACAGAGCCGGCAGCACGGTCAGCGAGCCGATCATGGCGACGAAGACGACGAGCATCGCGCCCAGACCGATCGACGTGAACACCTTCGAGCCGGTCAGCAGCATCCCCGCCATGGCGATGAGCACCGTGCACCCCGACACGAGCACGGCCTGTCCCGAGGTCGCTGCGGCGCGCGACAACGCGTCACCCGCGCTCAGCCCGCTGCGGCGCTCGGCCCGCTCGCGCTTGAGGTAGAACAGCGAGTAGTCGATCCCGACGGCCATCCCCATCAGGAGCATCACCGAGCTCGTGGCGTCGCTGGCCGGCACGATGTGGCTGGCCAACCCGGCCAGACCGCCGGCCCCGAGCACGGCCGAGAACGCTAGCAGCACCGGCAGGCCGGCGGCCACGAAGGCGCCGAACGCCACGAGCAACACGAGGAAGGTGATCGGCAGGGACAGCGTCTCTGCGTGCGCCAACCCGCGGTTGGTCACCTGGGACAGCGCGTGGTCGCCGCTGGCGTCGCCGAACTCGGCCACCGTGTACTGCGGCGCTCCGCGCTGCAGCGCCGCGACGGTGTCGAGCACCGGCTCGATCCGGTCGCCGGCGGTGTCGGGGCTGCCCTTGATCTGAAACTCGATGAGGGCCGAATGCCCGTCCCGGGAGATCTGCCCGCGGTTGCCCGCGGCCAGCGGCGAGCGCAGGTCCTGGACCTGCTCGAGCGGCTGCACGCGCTCGACCACGCGCTCGACCTCGCCCCGGAAGGCCGGGTCAGCGCTCGTCAGCGACTTGCTTTGCACGAGCACCGTCTCGCCGGCGTGATTGCCGAAGCCGGCGCGGATGAGCATCGCCTCGGCGCGCGCCGTCTCCCCGGTGCCCTGCTCGGCGTTGGTCAGCCGCACCGTGCCGGCCAACGAGCCGGCGATCACCGCGATCACGACCAGCGCCAGCCACCCGAAGGTGGCGGCCTTCCAATGCGCCGCACTCCACCGCGCGGCTCGGGCTGCCACGTTCACCGCAACCGTCCTTTCACTCGTTCGCCGGTACACGTGACGAGCATCCCCGCGCAGCTGCGGCCCGCCAATGCAGGGGCCTGGCGGGTGAGCGTGCAGCTAGCTGGTGTGTCCGGTCGCCGGGACCGGCCCGGGAGTCAGCCGGCCAATGCCCGCGCGAGCTCGTCGAGGCACCCGCGCCAGCCCGCGTCCTGGGCCTCGCGGCGCTTGTCGGTCGAGATGCCGCTGTTGACCATCACGACCGTGGTCGAGCCGTCGGTCTCGGTGAAGGAGAGTTCGATCAGCTGCTCGTTGGCGGGATCGTCGTCGAAGGTCCAGGTCATCACCAGCCGGTGCGGCCGGTCGATCAGCGTGTACTCGCCCCGCGCTTCGCCCCGGGTGCCGTCGGGCCTGCGCATCACCACGCGGACCCTCCCGCCCACGCGGAGGTCGACCTCGGCCTCCGGCGTGTCCCAGTCGGGAGCGCAGTGAAACCAGCGCCGCATGACCTCGGGGCTGGTCCAGGCGTCGAAGACGACCTCCGGCGCAGCCGCGAAGGTCCGCTCGATACGCAGCACCTGGTCGGATTCCTCGCTCACCGTCGTTCCTTGCGTTCCTCGATGTATTCGCCGACGACATCGAACAGGCGCTCCCAGCGCTCGCGCTGGGTGTCTATCCAAACCGAGGCCTCGGCCAGCGCCTCCGGCCGGAGGGCGAGTCGGTGTGTCCGGCCGTCGATCACCCGGCTCACGACGCCTGCCTCCTCCAGCATCTTCAGGTGGCGCGACACGGTCGGCTTCGAGACCCCGAAGTCCCGGGTCACCTCTCCGACGGTGGCCGCCCCGCGGCTGAGCCGCTCCACGATGTCGCGACGGAGCGGATGTGCGAGGGCTCTGAACGGATCGTTAGCCATCTTGCTAATCATATAGGCTGGCGCTGACCCAGACCGGAGGTGGCACGAGATGACAGAGCTCAGGATCGGCACGCAGCAGGAGTGGAAGGCGGAGCGCGACGAGTTGCTCAAGGAGGAGAAGGAGCTCACCCGGCGTGGCGACGAGCTGGCTCGGAAGCGGCGCGAACTGCCCTGGGTTCCCGTCGAGAGCGACTACCGGTTCGACACGGCGGACGGCGCGAAGACGCTCGCCGACCTCTTCGGCGGCCGCTCCCAGCTGCTCGTGTACCACTTCATGTTCGGGCCATCCTGGGAGGGAGGCTGCCCGGTCTGCTCCTCGATCGCCGACACGCTCAACCCCCAGGTCGCGCACCTGAAGGCCAGGGACGCCACGGTGCTGCTCGCCTCCCGCGCCCCGCTCGAGAAGCTCTGCGCCTACAGGGACCGCATGGGCTGGGACATCGACTGGGTCTCGAGCGGCGGCAGCGACTTCAACCGCGACCTCGGCTTCCTGTACACAAGGGAGGAGCTGAAGCCGTTCCTCGATGGCCCGATCCCGCCGACCGTCGAGCAGAACGCACGCATGTGCGCGACCGACGCGGCAGGGTATGTCGCCGAGGGGCCGGGCCTGAGCGTCTACGCGCTGTCGGATGGGATCGTCTACCGGACCTATGTGACGACCGCCCGCGGCCTCGAGCCGGCAATGGCCTACTACGGCCTGCTGGACCGAACGCCGAAGGGTCGCAACGAGAGCGCGACCGAGCCGTTGTGGCTGCGCCGCCACGACGAATACGACCAGGAGTGAACCATGGACACGCACCACACGAGGGCGCCCGGCGACGTGGCCGGGAGGACCACGATCTTCGCCGGGGGTTCTGAGCGGGGCGAGCTCGCCGCCCCGCTGCCGGCGATGCGCTCCCAGCTCGGGATCGTCGCGGCCTTGCTCGTCGCGGCGGGCCTGGCGTGGTGGTCGACGATCGACCGGATGGCGGGCATGGATGCGGGACCGGGGACCGACCTCGGCGCGATCGGGTGGTTCACGGGGGTGTGGGTGGTGATGATGGCGGCGATGATGCTCCCGTCGATGGCGCCGACGGGCGCCGTCTACGCCGCGTTGGCTCGGCGGGAGCCCAGCCGCGTGGTGTTGTTCGCCGCCGGCTACCTGCTCGTCTGGAGCGCTGCGGGAGTGGTGGCCTACGGGCTGTTCGAGCTCGGCAAGGCCCTGTTCGCGAACGCCCTGGCCTGGCACAGCGGCGGGCGTTGGCTCGCCGCGGGAGTGCTCGTGCTCGCCGCGCTCTACCAGCTGACGCCGTTCAAGCGCGCCTTCCTGCTGCACTGCCGAAGCCCATTGCGAGTCCTGCGCGCCAGGTGGCGCGACAGCCGGTCGGGCGCGCTGGTGATGGGCCTGCGCAGCGGCGGATGGTGCCTGGGATGCTCGTGGGCCCTGATGGCCGCGCTCTTTGCGCTCGGCGTCATGAGCCTCACCTGGATGGTGCTGATCGCGGGGCTCGTGGCCGTCGAGAAGCTCGGTCCCTGGGGACGCGCCGCGAGGGTGGCGACAGCGGGCGTCCTCCTCGTGCTCGCGGTCGGGATTCTCGCCGCGCCGCACGACGTGCCCGGGCTGGTCGTTCCGGGCTCGCCCGGCGCGATGCACGCCATGAACGCGATGGGGTAGAAGCCGGCGCAGTCTCGTAGCATCCCCGCGCATGGCGATCGCGCCCTATCTGCGACGGCTGCGTGCGGTCGTCGGGCACGACCTGCTGCTGCTTCCGTCGGTGGCCGTCCTCGTCTGGCATGACGACGGGCGGCTACTGCTCGTGCGCAACGCCGACACGGGCGAGTGGCAGACGATCGGCGGCGCGGTCGAACCGGACGAGTCCCCCGAGGAGGCCGCGGTGCGGGAGTCCGAGGAGGAGGCGGGAGTGGTCGTGCGGCTGACGAGACTTCGCGGCGTGCTCGGCGGTCCCGACTTCCGCCAGACGTACCCCAATGGCGACGAGGTCGCCTACGTCCCCGCGGTGTTCGACGCACGCGTCGTCGGCGGCGAGCCGCGACCGGACGGCGACGAGACGACGGACGTGGGCTGGTGGGCGCTGTCGGACCTGGGCGACGACACGATCTGGCCGTTCACGCGGGCGCTGCTCACCGGGGTCGGCGTCGAGCTCGGCTGAGCCGCGGGTTGCTCGACCGCGCCCGCCGACGCCGCCGGTTCAGAGCTGTGTCGCGAACCAGTCCCGCCGACGAGCTGCCGCCATCACCGAAGGTTCGGTCCGTCGCCGGCGCCCGCGCAGCCACAACCGGGCAAGCCGTCGGTCAGCTACGGACGGTCATCGGTCGCCGGGCCGAAGTCGCTCGTCGCCATCGTGCCGCCGGCAAGCGCCTGGTAGTGCTGGGCGTGCAGCGCCAGCAGGCCCGAGCTCAGCTCGCCGAGGGAGTCGGCGAACGCCAGCGCGCGTCCCGCCGCCGTCCGCTGACGATCGATGTCGCGAAACATCGACTGGGCGAGCGGACGGTAGGTCTCGGCGCTGAGGGCAGACAGTGCGCCCGCCAGCAGACGGATCGCCGTCAGGACGGCGAACACCGCGTCGCTCGCCTCCGCCCGGGAGACGACGCCACTGGCCGCCGCATCGTGCAGGTCCTTCAGGGCCACGGTCGAGCGCGACAGCGCATCGTCCAGGCTCTCGTTGCGATCGCTCAGTTGCCTCAGCTGCTGCTCTTCGGCCTCGCGGAGCGTGAGGACCGGAATGCCGAGGGCGTTGAGCGCCTCGACGATCGACAGCCGCCGCGTCGAGCACTTGAAGGCGATCGTGTCCTTCGGCCCCCGTCCGAGACGCGTGCGCTTCGCCGCCATGCCCGGTGTGACGCCGGCGGTGCTCAGCTCCGCAGCCGTCCACGGCGAGAAGCAGCGCGCCGACAGCCACCGATCGACCTCGCGCGGAGTGAACCCCAGCCGCTGCCAGCGCCTCGCCAGCCACTTCGGGCTGCAGTCCGCCCACAGCGAGGGTGCGGCGGCCCTCGCCTGCCGTCGAAGCCTGCGATGGCGTTTGACCGTCGCGCGGATCTTCGCAAGCCGCTTGGTGTCAGACATCAGTCCCGCTGGCCCAATCCCACGGATCGGATCGTGCCAGCGGGACCGGACGCCGCACGCCGCGTGACAGAATTGGGGCCATCGAGTTGCGGGTCTTCACCGAGCCCCAGTACGGCGCGACCTACGAGCAGCAGCTGCGCTTCGCCCTCGAGAGCGAGCGGCTCGGCTTCGGCGCGTACTTTCGCTCCGATCACTACCTCACGATGGCCGCCGACGATGGGCTGCCCGGGCCGACCGACTCGTGGGTGACGCTCGCCGGACTCGCGCGCGAGACGAGCCGGATCCGGCTCGGCACGCTGGTGACCGCCGCCACCTTCCGGCTTCCCGGGCCGCTGGCGATCTCGGTCGCCGAGGTCGACGCGATGAGCGACGGGCGCATCGAGCTCGGTCTGGGAAGCGGCTGGTTCGAGGCCGAGCACCGCGCGTACGGGATCCCGTTCGCAGCGCTGGCCGAGCGCCTGCAGCGCCTGGAGGAGCAGCTAGCGATCGTGACCGGTCTCTGGGCCACCCCGATCGGCGAGCGCTTCTCCTTCGCCGGGCAGCACTACGAGCTCAGTGACAGTCCCGCGCTGCCCAAGCCCGTTCAGCAGCCCCCGCCGGTGATCGTCGGCGGCACCGGACCTCGGCGCACGCCGCGCCTGGCGGCGCGCTTTGCCAGCGAGTTCAACATGCCCTTCTCCGGCGCGGCCGAGACGCGCTCGCAGTTCGACAACGTGCGCCGCGCCTGCGAGGACGCCGGTCGCGATCCCGCGTCCCTCGCGCTGTCACACGCGATCACCGTGTGCTGCGCCGAGGACGAGGCCACGCTGCGCCGGCGCATGGAGCGGACCCATCACTCGCCCGAGGAGCTGCGGGCCCGCGGCGTCACCGGCACGCCCGCGGAGGTCGTCGAGCGGCTGCGCGCCTATGCCGACGCCGGGGCCGAGCGATCCTACGTGCAGCTGATCGACCTGGACGATCTCGATCAGCTGGCGCTGATCGCGAGCGCGGTCATGCCGCACCTCATCTGAGCGCCGTCACGTGCTGACCTTGACCGCGCCGTCGGCGGTCCCGGCGGCCAGCGCGGCCAGCTGGGCACCCCAGGTGCGTGCGCGGTCCATCTCGCCGTCCTCGAGTGGGCCCTCGGAATCCTCGACGAGGAAGCTCTCGGTGGCGAGCACCTCGTAGCCGTGGTGACGCAGACGCTTGGCGATGCCGCGCGCGGCGACCCCGGTGAGCAACGGCGACTTGTCCAACCGGGTGTCGAACGCTGCGGCGCGGGCTCCGCGCCGGTCGGGAAGATCGCTGAGCCACTTGCGAAGCCCGGGCTCCGCGGTCGCCGACGGGTCGATCGTGATGGCATCGTCCTCGTGCGCGGCCTCGGCCGCCATCTGTCGGCTGCGCTGCGTGGCCAGGCCGTGCATGTGGGTGGGGCCGCCGACCACGACGAGGTCGGCCGCGCCGACTCGTGACGCCGCCTCGGGCACCGAGACGACGGCGGCGCCGCCGAGTCCCTCGGCCACCGCGTCGGCGATCCGGCGCGTATTCCCGTAGACCGACTCGTACACGACCAGCGCATTCATCGCTCATTCCTCCCACGTTGTTTTCGCCCGATGCAGTGACCGTACGCTCGCTCAGCACGGGGTGCGGGCGCATCGGCAGCGAGCCACAGGCGGACGCGGGCGACTACTGAGTGCCCGACGCCCAGTCCCGCGGTTGCGGGCCCCGTCCGGGATCCTAGGGTTGACGAGACGCGCGAGCGACGGCAGCGTTCCCCTCGGGCCACCGCAGAACCCCCTCACCCGTCTCGAGCAGGTGGCGGTCGACGTCGGGCGCTTCGCCGACGAGCTGGAAGCGACGACCGACCTCGACGCGAAGGTGCTGCGCTACTGGCAGGCCGAGCGGCTCGAGATCGCCTCGACGCTCACCCGCGCCGGCCCCGCCGATCGCGGGCGCGCGATCGGCTGAGCGTCAGCCGACCGCGGCCGTCTGGTCACGCCGGTCGAGGTACGGCGCGAGGTATGCGGCGACGATCTTCGTGGGCGGCGACCAGGTCGGCTCGGTCGTGATCTGCGAGCTGAAGCCCTGGCCGCCGGTGATCCGCGCCGTGAGATAGCGCGGCTGGCCGCCGGTGAGCAGGATTCCGCGGATCTCGGGGTGGAACGGCTTCGGGGTGACCGGCGCGCCCGCGAGCGCGGCGATCGCCTGCGCGGCGGCGTCGGCCTGTTGCGCCGCGACGCCGCCTTGCTTGATGGCGAAGTCGGTGGCGTCGCCGGCGGCGTAGACGCGCGGCACGTCGCGCACCTGGCTGTGGATGTCGACGGGGATGAACCCGTGCTCGGCCGAGGGCAGGCCGCGCACAGCAGGCCCGAACAGCTCGGGCAGCGCGATCACACGATCGGCCTGGACCGTGCGATCGCCGGGGTGGATCGAGATCTGCCCCGGCTCCGCGACCTGTGCGTAGGCCGACGTGATCGTCGTGATCCCGGCCTCCGTCAGGAGCTCCGCAACCGCCTCGCTGGCCTCCTCCCCGAAGATGGCCAGCGGCGAGGCCTCGGGCGTGACGATCGTCACCGCGAGGTCCGCGCTCATGTCGTAGGCCCGGCGGGCAAGCATGAGCGCGAGCTCGTAGATCGGGAACGGCCAGCCCATGCGTGCCGGCGCGACGAAGGCGATGCGGTGGATGTAGCCGGCCTCGACGTCCTGGACGATGCCGTGCAGCACCTCGTCCATGCGTCGATCGTCGATCGTGGTCGCGTGCGCGAACGGGGGCCGCATACGCGCCCCGAGGCCGAGCAGGAGCGCGTCGTACGGCAGCTCGCGGCCCTGTCCAGTGTGCGCGATCTGCTCCGCCGGGTCGACCCAGCTGAACTCGTCGACGATCAGCTCGGCGCCGACGTCGCGGGCGATCTCGTCGATCGGATAGTGGCGGGCCGGCGCGTAGGCGAACGGCTCGCGCACGGTCATCGGCCGGTAGATGAACTCGGCGTTGGGCGCGAGCAACTGGAGGCTCACGCGCTCGCCCGCGAGATCCTGCAGCGCGAGCGCCCCCTCGAGCGCGGCCACGCCGCCGCCGACGATGAGGACCTTGAATGAATGTTCTGTGCTCATGTCGTAGACCTTGCCTTCGTCGGGGCGGGCAGGCAGCCGAGCATATCCACCGTCGCGCTTTGGGGAAAGTACCGAGCGGGGCGCACAGCGGTCGCCGACGCCGGCTCGCCGCCGACGATCCGTGGAAAGCCGCAATCTCGAGAGTGGTTCCCCCGCTCCCCCGCGCCGCCGCCGCCGCTACGCTGACACCCCATGACGGTCGATGACGCCGCCCAGCCGGCTCCCGCGGAGGGGTCGGCGGACGAGATCCGCATCGTGATTGCCGACGACCATGCCGTCGTCCGCAGCGGACTGCGGCTGCTGCTCGACGCCGAGCCCGACTTCGAGGTCGTCGCCGAGGCCGGGGATGTCGACGCCGCGCGCCGCTACGTGCGCGGGCACCACCCCACGGTGCTCGTCCTGGACCTGAACATGCCCGGGGGCTCGAGCCTCGAGGCCATCCCCGCCATCCGCGCCGAGTCGCCCGACACCCAGATCGTCGTGCTGACGATGCAGGAGGAGCCCGCCTTCGCCCGGCAGGCGCTCAGCGCGGGCGCGTCCGGGTACGTGCTCAAGGAGGCCGCCGACGGCGAGCTCGTCGAGGCGGTGCGCCGCGCCGCGGCAAGCGAGACCTACCTGAATCCGTCGCTCGGGGCGCGGATCGCCCGCGAGCCTCCGCCCGGCCCGCCCGACGATCTGTCCGAGCGCGAGGTCGAGGTGCTGCGGCTGATCGCCCTCGGACACACGAACGCCGAGATCGCCGAGCAGCTGTACCTCTCGGTGCGGACCGTCGAGACCCACCGGGCGCACATCCAGCAGAAGCTGCGGGTGTCCTCGCGGGCCGAGCTCGTCCGCTACGCGCTCCAGCGCGGTCTGGTCACCGGCGAGTAGCACCGATCGCCGGGCCGGTCGCCGCGCACTCCGGCGTCGTCCAGCCCGGGCGGCGCGCCCGCAGCTCGAGGTCGACGTGCGTGACCCGACCGAGATCCCAGCGGCTTCGCAGGCCACAGTCGCGCAGCAGGTCGACCAGCGCCACGTCGCCGGTCCTCACCTCGACGCGGAAGCGCAGGATGCCCGCGTCGAGCGCGATCTCGGCCAGCCGACGCAGCAGGAACGTGCCGAGGCCCAGGCCACGGTAACGGCGGTCGACCGTACCCCCGACGACCGCGCGGTGGGGCTCGAATACCCGGTAGCCGGCGGCCGCCACGATCCGGCCGCCGGGTTCACGCGCGACGAGGGCGGCCTCGTGCGCGGGATTCCGCTCGGTACAGGAGAAAATCTCCTCGAGCAGCGCGTCGCCCCGCGCGCTCGCGGCGCGCGCGTCGTCGTCCGCGGCCTCGAGGACCGTCAGCGTGCGATCGGGGTCGAGCACGATGGTGGCGGGAAGCCGCGGGCGATTGTCGCGAGCGGGCGTCGTCTGATCGTCGTCGGCGAGTGCGTCGGCTGCCCGCATGCTCGTTCCTCTCCTCGCGCGACCCGCCGGAGGCGCCGCTGGATGGAGCCATGCTCGTGGCCGCGCAGGCGAGCCACATCCGCACTGAGCCGCGCGCCGAGTCCAGGTGCGAGCACGGCCGAGACCGTGGAATCCCCCCACACGGTCGGTAGCTGTCCGGGATGGCGGTCGATTGTGGCCGGCGTACCCTCGGCAGATCCGAACAGGAGGAACGTCCGCCATGTTTCGTCACGTGATCGTCGGCGTCGATGGGCGGCCCACCGGTCGCGACGCCATCACCCTCGGCCTGCAGCTCGTCGATCACGATGGGCGGATCAGCCTTGCTCACGTCCACCCCGGGGAGCACAAGCCACGGCGGGGCTCGAGCCTCGAGTTCGACCGCGTCGAGCACGACGACTCCTTGAAGCTGCTGGAGGGCGAGCGCGACGCGTCGAGCATCGACGCCGGACTGCTGAGCATCGGCGCCGCCTCGGTCGGCGACGGCCTGCACCGGCTCGCGGAGGAGCACGACGCCGACCTGATCGTCGTCGGCTGCAGTCGCCGCGGCCGCGCCGGGCGCGTCCTGCTCGGTGACGACACCCGGGCCACGCTCTCGAACGCGCCGTGTGGCGTCGCCGTCGCGCCGGCCGGATACGCGAGCGCGGCTCGGCCGCTCGGCAACGTCGGCGTCGCCTACGACGCGACGCCGCAGAGCGGGGTGGCGCTCGCCGTCGCGCGCGCGCTGGCGACGCGCGAAGACGCCGGCGTGCGGGCCCTGCGCGTTATCGCTTATCCGGTCACGCCGTACATGAGCGAGGCGCCATCGCTCTGGGAGGAGTCGAGCAAGGCGGAATTGAAAGCTGCACGCCAGGCGCTCGACCTGCCCGCGGACACCGAGGGAGACGTCGTCATGGGACGGGTCCAGGACGAACTCGAGGTGTTCAGCGGGCAGGTCGATGTCCTCGTCGTGGGCTCGCGCGAACGCGGGCCGGTCCGGCGGGCCGTGCTCGGGAGCACGGCCCAGCACCTGGCGCGCACCTCGAAGTGCCCGCTGCTCGTCGTCGTCCACGGGATGGCCGTGCCGGTCACGGCCGCCGCCGGCGCCGACGCCGACGCCTCGGGCGAGGCCTGATCGAGAGGCAACCCAGGGCGAACGATCCGCGGGCGGCCCCTCTCCGGCCCGCGCTCAGTAGTTCGCCACAGGCGCCGCCGCGGTGCCAACCCCGATGGCACCGCGGCGGCCGGGTGATTCGATCGCGCCAACTCCAAGGAGGTGAACGGTGAGCGCACACTCGACGACGGATGCCCGCGCGGGCGACTGGCTGCAGGTCAGCGGCCCGCCGGGATCGCCTGGGCGTCGCGGACAGATCCTCGAGGTCCTCGGTGCGACGGGGCACGTGCACTTCCGCATGCGCTGGGATGAGGAGCACGAGTCGATCTTCTATCCGGCCGACGGGGTGGTCATCCTCCCCCGTGACGGTCGCCAGGCGCCGCCGGCGCGGTCATGACGCCACGCGCTCCGCTCGTCGTCTTCGCGCCCTCGCCGATCCTGACCGTCACGATCGAGCCGAGCGCGACCACCCAACCGGAGATTCACCTCCACGGCGGAGGTCAGGGGTTCTGGGTGGCGCGCATGGCCGCCCTCCTCGGCGCCGACGTGACGCTCTGCTGCGCGCTCGGGGGTGAGCCCGGGGCCGTGCTGCGCGCGCTGATGGCACGTGAGCGGATCGAGGTGCGCAGCGTCGAGGCCAGCGGCTCCAGCGGCGTCTACATACACGACCGGCGCGAGGGTGAGCGCCGCGAGCTCGCGCGCACGCTGGCGCCACCGCTGTCGCGTCACGAGGCCGACGAGCTGTACGGGATCACGTTCAGCGCCGGCCTCGACGCGCGCGTTGTCCTGCTCACCGGCTGTGATCCCGAGAGCGTCCTCGACAGCGACCTGTACCGGCGCCTCGCGGCCGACCTGCGCGGGAACGGACTGACGGTGATCGCCGACCTGGCGGGAACGGCGCTGTCGAACGCGTTGCGCGGCGGACTCGACCTGCTGAAGATCAGCGATCAGGAGCTGGTCGGCGCCGGCCGCGCGGACGGTCCGGCCGAGGCGGACGTGTTGGCGGCGCTCTGGCGGCTGCACGAGGCGGGAGCACGGACGGTGCTCGTCTCGCGCGCCGCGGAGCCCGCGCTGGCGCTCGACGGCGACGCGGAGCGGCTCCTGCGCCTGACGGGTCCGCGCGTGCACGCGGTCGAACCGAGGGGGGCCGGGGACTCGATGTTCGCCGCGCTCGGCGCGGCGCTGGCCGACCGACGCGACACGGTCGCGGCGATGCGCCTGGCCATGGCGGCCGGGTGCCTCAACGCGACTCGACACGGATTGGGCACCGGCACCGCCCAGGAGATCCGCCAGCTGAGCGCTCACGTCCTGATCGAGGAGCTCGCGGGGGCGGGCGGCGAACCGCCTCGCGGGGGCCGTGGGACGGACGTCGCCCCGGTGTGATCCGAGTGCTCGTCGCCCCCGGCCGACCGGACCCGTAGAAAGGGCGGACGCGCGCAGCGAGGAAGGGCGGATGGAGTCCGAACCGGCGGGGCGTACCGTGGCCGCACGATGTTCGATTGCCGGGCGAGCGAGGTGTTGTGACGATGGAATTTGCCCCCCTGTATGCCGTTCCCAGCGCGGCCCCCGCCGCGGCGGGCGATCCGGCGGCGATCCGGGTCGTGCTCGCCGACGATCACGCCTTCCTGCGCCGCAGCCTGCGGCTGCTGCTCGACGGTGAGCCGGGGCTCGACGTCGTCGGAGAGGCGAGCAACCTCAACGGGGTCGAGCAGCACGTCCGCGGCCACCGCCCGCACGTGCTCGTGCTCGACGTCAGCATGCCCGGCGGCTCGATCCTCACCGCGATCCGCGAGCTGCGCAACGAGGCGCCGGACACGGCGATCGTCGTGACGACGATGATCGACGACCCGCGCTTCGCGCACGAGGCTCTCGCGGCGGGCGCGAGCGCCTACGTGCTCAAGGACTCGGCCGACCGCGAGCTGCCCGAGGCGATCCGGCGCGCGGCCGCCGGCGAGAGCTTCATCACCTCGCGGGTCGCGTCAACGCTCGCCGTGTACGCCAACGGCGGCCGCGACGCGCTCAGCGACCGGGAGATCGACGTGCTCCGGCTCATCGCCCTCGGCCACACGAACACGGAGATCGCGGGCTTGCTGCAGATCTCGGTGCGCACGGTCGAGACGCATCGCGCCCACATCCATCGCAAGCTCGGACTGGCGACCCGGGCCGAGCTCGTACGCTACGCGCTCAGGCGCGGCCTGCTCGCCGTGCCCAGCCCGCGCGACGCCGACGGCGGCTGAGCGAGCGGAAGCGACGCCGTCACGGTCGTCCCCGCCTCGCCGGAGTCGATCCGCAGCTCCCCGCCGGCCATCAGCACCCGCTCGTGCATGCCGGTCAGGCCGAATCCGCTGCTGTCGCCCTCGACGGCGAAGCCCCGGCCGTCGTCCGCGACCTCGGCCACGAGCCGCCGGTCCTCGATGCGCACGCACACCCTGACCGTGCTCGCCTGCGCGTGCTTGACGACGTTCGTGAGCGCCTCCTGCATGACGCGGTAGACCGTGGCCTCGATGTCCGCGTCGAGGTCCGAGGCCGCGCCGGCTCCCATCGGCAGTTGCAGGTCGTCCTCGATCTCGAGATCGTTGATCGTGCGGTGGCGCTCGAGCAGCGCCTCGAGCGCGGCGCCCAGCCCGAGCTCGTCGAGCGCGGCGGGGCGCAGCTCGGTGATGATCGAGCGCAGGTTGGTGATCTCCTGCTCGATCTGCTCGAGCGCCTGGCCGGTGGCCGCGTCGAGCAGCTCGGGGCGGCCCGCGCGCCGCGCGGACGAGAGCAGCACTCGCAGCCCGCCGAGCGCCTGCAGCGTCTCGTCGTGCAGCTCCTGCGCCCACCGGCGGCGCTCGGCCTCGGCCGCGGCCAGCGCGTGGCGCAGGCGCTGCTGCTCGACGCTCTGCGCGGTCGCGACCGCGGTCGCGGCGCTGGCGGCGAAGGCCCTCAGGGCCTGCTCGTCCTCGTCGCTGAACGGCCCGGCCTCCGGGCCGTGGTCGAACGCGAGCAGGACGCCGAGCGCCTGGTCGCGGTAGGACAGCGGCACGACGAGCGCGGTCTTCGCGTCGTCGACGCCGAACTGCTCGGCGGCGACCAGCAGGGCCCGTGCGTCGTCGATCCGCTCGGAGCGCCCGTACCGCATCACCTGACCCGAGGTCGATCCCTGGAACGGGATGCGCAGGCCTGCGTCGCGGCGGCCCTGCCCGGCGATCGCGGCGAGCACGAGATCGTCGTCGTCGCGGAGCAGGATCACGATGCTGCGCGCCTCGACCAGCGCCCGCCCGCGCTTGACGATCAGCTCGAGAACGCGTTCGAGCTCGATGTCGGCGCCGACGGCCAGCGCGACCGCCTGGGTCGCCTGCAGGCCCCGGACGGCCCGCTCGAGCTCGCCGCGACGCTCCTCGGCGGCGTGGTAGAGGCGGGCGTTGTCCACCGCGATCCCGGCCCAGCGCGCGAGCACGACGATCGCCTCCTCGTCCGCCTCGTCGAACGCCCCGCCACGCTTCTCGGTGAGGTACAGGTTGCCCCACACCTCACCACGGATGAACACCGGGACGCCGAGGAAGCTGTCCATCGGCGGATGGCCGGCGGGAAACCCGTAGGACGCGTGATGCTCGCCGACCCGCGACAGGCGAAGCGGTCGCGGGTCCTCGATCAGGACTCCGAGCACTCCCCGCCCGCGCGGGAGATCGCCGATCGCTCGCGCCGTGCCGTCATCGACGCCCCGCGTGACGAAGCGCTCGAGCTCGGTGCGCTCGCCGTTGAGCACGCCGATCGCCGCATAGCGGGCGCCCGTGAGCTCGCAGGCCGCCTCGAGCACGTGGCCGAGCACCGCATCGAGCTCGAGCTCGGAGACGATGAAGCCTCCGACGTCGATCAGCGTCCGCAGGCGATCCGGTTCAAGTGTCTCGGCGATTCGTCAGGCCTCTCGAAGTCGAGCCCCTCCCCCGACAGACAGCACAATATCCCTCGCCGGCGGGGCTCGCGAACCCCGGGCTCCGTAGAAATTACGGATTGGTAACCGGGCCGTTGTTCAGACGGCAACGCCCGCGGCGGCGGGCTCGCCCTCCGGCGCGCCCTCGCGGCGGCGGGGCGGCAAGGCGAGCAACGGGCAGCTCGAATGACCGGCCAGGTGCCCGAGGATGCTGCCGAACGCGGGTCGGCGGCGCCGGCGGGAGGCGTGGCAGCCGACGACGAGCAGGTCCACGCGGCCGCTGAACGACGCGAGCTCCTCCTCCGTGAGGCCGAGCACGGCGTCTCCCTGAACGTCCGGCAGCGCGGCCAGATCACGCCTGGCGTCCGCCATCATTCCGTCGAGCGCCTCGGTCCATACGACGCCCGCGAACCCGGCGTACGGCGCCGCCGGAAGCGGCACGACCTGCAGCGCCCGCAGTCCGGCATCGCGCTCGCCGGCCAGCCGGCGGGCGGTGAAGAGCGCCGCCCGGCTGGCCGGCGACCCGTCATAGCCGACGCCGATCGTGGCGAGCGAGCTCAGGTCGCGCTCGTAGCCGACCGGCGCGACGGCGACCGCGCAGGGGGCGTCGCGCATCGCGTCCCGGGTGTCATTGCCGAGCAGTACGCGCCCGGCGAACCCGCGCGAGCAGGAGCCGACGACGAGCAGGTCGGCGTCGAGGCGCTCGACGAGCTCGTGCAGGCCATGGCCGGCCGAAGGCGCGGCGACGCACCGCACCTCGGCCTGGAGATCGGCCGCGGCGCGTTCACGCTCGAGCAGCACGCGGGATCGCTCGCTCTGGGCCGCGTCATGGCTCGAGCGCGAGCCATGGCCGTGGGGGTGGACATGCGCGAGCACGACGCGTCCCTGCGGGTCGGCGAGCATCCGCGCCAGCGCGATCGCGTCGCGACCGGCCGGCCGACCGTCGACTCCAACCACCACGCTGTCGAACATCGCGCCTCCTTCGCCGGGCCTCGGCGAAACGGTAGGCGCCGACGGCGACCGCGGCGTCCGAAGAAGGCCGCGGGCGGGCAGAGGACGATTACCGATGCCGCGAACCGGAAACGGCGTCAGGCTGTCGTGGATCGCGCAAGCCGACGGGCCGGCCCAGGGGCCGCCCGGAGAGGCGTCAGCCAGATGGACGACGTGACCGAGCAAGCCGCCGTTCCGCGAACGGGCCGGGAGGCCCGCAGGGTCGTGATCGTCGGGGCCGGCGTGGCTGCGCTCGAGGCCCTGCTCGCCTTGCGCGTGCACACCGGGAACCGGCTGCAGGTCGACGTCATCGCTCCCGGCCACTCGTTCCTGTACCGCCCCGTCTCGGTCGCCGAAGCGTTCGATGTCGGCGAGGCGCGCGAGTTCGATCTGACCGCGATCCTCGACGACCAGCACGCGCAGCGCCACGTGGACACGCTGGCCAGCGTCGACCCCGACGTCAGGACGGTGCAGACGGGAACCGGCGTGACGCTCCCCTACGACGACCTGATCATCGCCCTCGGCGCCCAGCCGCTCCCGGTGCTGCCCGGCGCACTCGCCTTCCGCGGCCGTCAGGACGTGCCGGCCATGCGCGAGATCCTCGCGGACCTCGACAGCCGGCGTATCTCGCGCGTGGCGTTCGTGCTGCCGACCGGCAACGCGTGGCCGCTGCCGCTGTACGAGATGGCGCTGATGGCCGCCACGCACGTGAGCTCGTACGGACTCGACGCACAGGTGCTCGTCGTCACCTGCGAGGAGGCGCCGCTCGAGGTGTTCGGGCCACACGCGAGCGAAGCCGTCTCCGAGCTCCTGCGCGCGCGGGACATCGAGCTGCATCTGTCGGTGCTCGCCACCCGCTTCGAGGACGGTCGGCTGCGACTGGCCGCGGGCGCGGCCGTGTCCGCCGATCGCGTCATCGCCCTGCCGCGCCTGCGTGGGCCGGCGATCCCGGGGCTGCCACATGATTCCGAGGGCTTCATCCCGGTCGACGTTCACGGGCGGGTGCGGGGCGTCGAGGACGTGTACGCCGCGGGCGATGCGACGGCGTTCCCGCTCAAGCAGGGCGGGCTCGCCGCTCAACAGGCCGACGCGATCGCCGAGGTCATCGCCGCGCAGGCCGGAGTCGCCCTCGAGCCGCAGCCGTTCAGTCCCGTGATCAGGGGTCTGCTGCTGACCGGCGGCGTGCCGGTGTACCTGCGGGCGGGCGCGGGCGCGTCGCGGCACGAATCCTCCGTGGCCGCCGATCGTGACGGCGGGACGGAACCGCTCAGACGCGACGGACGCCGGGTCGAGTCGACCTCGTCGACCAGCGCCCTGTGGTGGCCGCCGAGCAAGATCGCGGGGCGCTACCTGGCGCCCTACCTCGCCACGGCGCGGCCGATGCCGCTCGGCTCCGCCCCGCTGTCGGACCGGCGCGCTCCCTCGCACACGCAGGGTTCCGAGCAGGAGCACGCCGACGCGCTCGAGCTCGCCCTGCTGCTCGCCGACTACGACGCCCGCTGGGGGGACTACACGATGGCGCTGCACGCGCTCGACTCGGCCGAAGCGCTCGCGGGCGCGCTGCCGCCGCGATACGCGGACAAGCGCCGGGAATGGGAGCAGGCCCTCGCGCAGGAGGGCCACGCCCTCCGCTTCGGTTGACGCGCGGCCGGTCCCGTCGCCGGCGGGCGAGCACCTGCCCGCTCGATCACGCGTGCGCGCGCAGATCCTCGGGACGAACGACGAGCACCGAGCACGGCGCGTCGTGGACGACGCGCTCGCTGACGCTGGCGAGGGAACGCACCCCGCCGAGGTGCCGGCTGGAGACGACGATCAGCGACGCACGCTCCTCGGCCGCGACCTCGACGATCAGCTCGTGTGCGCGAGCCGGCTCGATGCGCACGCTGCCCGTGTCCGGGAACGCCTCGGTGACCCGCCGCACCTGCCCCGCGATACGCGTCGGGTGGTGAGCCGACTCGGCGCCGGCGGCGTGCAGGAGGGTGAGCGAGGTGTCGTGCTCGCGCGCGAGCGCGATCGCGAAGTCGACGAGCTCGTCGGACCGGTCGAGCGCGTCGCTGGCGACGACGATGCCTTCGCCGAAGGCGACGCGCGCCGGGGGCCGGCGCGCGACGAGCAACGAGGCGGGCAGCGAGTGCGCGGCCAGCGTGGCGGTGCCGCCGAAGAGCAGGTGGGCGAGGCGGGTCATGCTCGGGGCGCCGATGGCGAGCAACTCGTGCTCGGCGGCCCGCTCGAGCACCTCGTGCATGACGGGGCCGCTCTCGTCGAGCTCGATCTCGGCCGGCACCCCGGCCTGTGCGGCGAGGCGGCGAGCATGGCTCAGTGCCCGCCGAGCGCGCGCCGGGGCGAGTGCCGCCACCTGGTGACGTCCGGCGCCCGTGGCGCCGGTCACGGCCAGGAGCGTGAGCCGGCCCCTCGGTCCGGCGAGCGTCGCCGCCTGGCGTACCGCCTCGTACGCGGTGCGCGTCCCGTCGACGCCGCACACGGTGTCCGTCAGGACCGCCGGGCGTTGGCGGGTCGTCCGCCTGGGGTTCTGGGCCGTCGTCACGGGGCGTACGCTAGCGAGCGGCGACGAGTGGCGGCATCGAGGCGTTCTTCGCGCTCGGTCTGCGGGAACACCGCAACGCGGCGGAATACGCCAACTCAGTAGTTAGCGCTCGCATCCCCGGGGAAGGTCGCCGATTGCCCGCGCCGCGATGCCGCGTACGTTGGGCGTGATCGAATGCGCTGGACGGAGGCGATGACCGAGATGGCTGCAGCGGCACCCGAAGGCGAGCTGGTCGCATTGCGCGACGGCTCGAGCGTGGCCGTGAGACCAATCGGCCCGGACGACGCGGACGCGCTGCGCGCCGGCTTCGAGGCGCTCTCGGCCGAGTCGCGCTATCGGCGCTTCCTGTCGGGCACCCCGACGCTGAGCGACGCCTACGTGCGCTACCTGACCGACGTGGACCATCACGACCATGAGGCGCTCGTCGCCCTCACATCGGACGGCGGCAGCGTCGGGGTCGCGCGCTTCGTGCGGTCGCGCGCCGACCCCGAGGCGGCGGAGGTCGCGGTGACCGTCCTCGACGAGTGGCAGGGGCGCGGGGCCGGCACGGCGCTCCTCGCGCGGCTGGCCGACCGCGCCCGCGCCGAGGGCATCGTCCGCTTCACCGCCCTCATGCTCGCCACCAACCGCGACATGCTCGAGCTGCTCGAGAACCTCGGCCCGGTGCGGATCCTCGAGCAGTCGGTCGGCACCGTCGAGGTCGAGATCACGCTGCCGGCCAGCGGCACCGGCCCGCACCTGCGCGAGCTCCTGCGGGGCTGGGCCAGCGGCCTGTTCGAGATGCGCCCGACGGCGCCGCTCGCCGGGGTGCTCGATCGCGCGGGAGCGGTCATCCACTCGCCCGGGCCCGGGCGCGAGGGTCAGTAGTTCCTACCGACGTGGTGGGGGGCCGCGGGCCGATGCCCGCCGCTCGGGCGGTGGCGATCATCGTGACGTGAGCGCAGCCGCCGACCACGGACGCCACGGGTCCGGACGCCCGTCGCTCTATGAGCGACGGGACCACCTGAGCCGCACCGACCTGTGGGCGTGGGAGGACGCCGTGCGGCGCGTCGAGGGCGCGGCCGAGCCGCCCCCGCGCTCTCCGATCACCTTCGCTCACGTCGTCGACGCCATGCGCGAGCCGAGCTTCTACGACGACCCGCCCTCGAGCGTCGAGGTGCGCGAGACCCACATCTCGTGGGTGTTCCTGGCCGGCGACCGCGCGTACAAGCTCAAGAAGCCGATCGTGTTCCCGTTCCTGGACTACGGCACCGCCGAGCGGCGCCGCGAGATGTGCGTGCGCGAGGTCGAGCTCAACCGCCGGCTGGCCGGCGACGTCTACGTCGGCGTGCGCGCGATCGTGTTCCGCGGCGGGCGCCTGCGGCTGGCGGAGCCCGGGCCCGGCGCGATCGAGCACGTGGTGGAGATGCGCCGCTTCGACGACGCCGAGACGCTCGCCGCGGCCGTCATCGGCGGGCGCGTCGAGGACGCACAGGTTGCGCAGCTCGGCCGGCGGCTGGCCGGCTTCCACGCCGCCGCCGCGCCGCGTCCGTGCGCCGAGGACGCGCTCGTGGCCGTCAAGCGGGTCGCCGACGGCAACTTCGAAGCGCTGCTGGCGAGCCGCGGACCGCTCGACGAGCGGCGCGTACTCGCCGCGCAGCGATTCGCCGACGCCTTCCTCGCCGGGCAGGCCGCGACGCTTCAGGCGCGGGCCGCGAGCGGACTCGTGCGCGAGGGCCACGGCGACCTGCGGGCCGAGCACATCCTTCTCGGCGAGGACGTGCGGATCGTCGACTGCGCGGAATTCGACTCGCACCTACGCGAGATCGACGTCGGGGCCGACCTCGCGTTCCTCGTCATGGACCTCGTCCGTCTCGGCCGCCCCGACCTCGCGCGCGTCCTCGTCGAGAGCTATCGCGCGGCCGGCGGTCACCCGGGCGGCGATGCGTGGATCGCCTTTCACGCCGCGTTGCGAGCGTGGGTTCGCGCCAAGGTCGCGGTGCTCCGATCGCTCGAGCACGGCGCGCCGGCCGAGCGGCCGGCCGAGGCGCTCGAGCTCTTCGCGCTCGGCGAGCGCCTCGCCTGGCAGGCGCGCCAGCCGCTCGCGCTGATCGTGTCCGGCGCGCCGGCGACCGGCAAGACGCTCCTCGCCCGGGCGCTCGCCGACCGTTCGGGCTTGCCCGTCGTCGGCTCGGACGAGACGCGCAAGCGCCTGGCCGGGGTCGAGCCCACGCAGCCGGCGCCGCCGGAGTCCTACGGCCCGCAGGCCGGCCAGCGCACCTACGCCGAGCTCGGCCGGTGCGCGGCCGAGCAGGTCGACCGCGCACGAGGCGTGATCGTCGACGCCACCTTCGGGCGCGCCGACGACCGCCGTGCCTTCGGGACGGCGTTCGCCGAGCGAGCGCCCTCCCTTGTGTTCGAGTGCCGCGCGCCGGCGGCCATCGTGCAGGCACGTGCGCTGGCGCGCGAATCGGAACCCGACCGGATCTCGGACGCCGGTCCGGAGGTCGCCGCCCGGCTGCGCGAGCGTCGCGACCCGATCGAGGACGACGTCATGGCGCCGTCTCACTTCGCCGTGCGCACCGATCAGCCTGTCGAGGAGGTCGTCGAGGACGTGATCGCGATGCTCGATCGTCGCCTCGTCGGATCCGCGGAGCCGACCGCCGCCGTGGTGTCCGCATGAGCGACCGCTCGGCGGCGGGCGGCGTCGCGCCGCGCACACGGCGCGCCCGTCGGGCGCGCGCCGCGGCGGCGCCGCCCGCGCCGGCCGGTGCGCCCGCCGACATCGTCCTGCGCGACGGCTCGACCGTCAGCGTGCGTGCGATCCGTCCGGAGGACCAGGCGGCGATGGTCGCCTTCCTGGAGGGCCTGTCGTTACGCTCGCGCGCGCTGCGCTTCTTCTCGGCCGCCACCGACCTCGGCGGGCAGGCGCGGCGCTCGGCGGACGTCGACGGCCTCGACGCCTATGGGCTGATCGCCACCGCGGGATCCGACGGCGGGATCGTCGGCCATGCCGGCTACGCGCGCGAGGACGAGGCGACCGCCGAGGTGGCGTTCGCGATCGCCGAGGCCTACCAGGGCCGCGGGCTCGCGACGACCCTCCTGGCCCACCTCGCCGCGCACGCGCACGCGCACGGCATCGGGACCTTCACCGCCGAGGTGCTCCCCGAGAACCACCGCATGATCGACGTGTTCCGCGAGAGCGGCTTCCCGGTCGAGGTGAGCGCCGGGTTCGACGTCGTGTCGGTCCGGCTCCCGACCGAGCTGAGCGAGGACGGGTGGGAGCGCTTCCACCATCGCGAGCAGAACGCCAGCGTCGCGGCCGTTGCGAGCGTGCTCGCACCGACCTCGGTTGCGGTGATCGGCGCCTCGCGCCGGCGCGGGACGGTCGGCGGCGAGATCCTTCACAACCTCGTCGCCGGCGGCTTCGAGGGCGTCGTGTATCCGGTCAACCCGGTGGCCCGCGAGGTGCAGTCGATGCCCGCCTACCGGTCGGTCACCGAGGTGCCCGCGCCGGTCGAGATGGCCGTCATCGCGGTGCCGGCCGCGTCCGTCGTCGACGTGGCGCGGGAGTGCGGCGCCGCCGGCGTGCGCAGCCTCGTCGTGATCTCCGCCGGCTTCGCCGAGGTCGGCAGGGAGGGCGCCGCGCGCCAGCGCGAGCTGCTCGAGGTGTGCCGTGCCCACGGCATGCGCCTCGTCGGGCCGAACTGCCTCGGAGTGCTGAACACCGCCGCCGGCGTGCGCCTGAACGCGACCTTCATGCCGCGGGCGCCGGTCGCCGGCCGCGTCGGGTTCCTCTCGCAGAGCGGCGGCCTCGGAATCGCGATCGTCGACGCCGCGAACCGCCTGCGGCTCGGCCTGTCCGCGTTCGTGTCGGTCGGCAACAAGGCCGACCTCTCGGGCAACGACTTCGTCCAGTACTGGGAGCAGGACCCCGACACGAGCGTGATCCTCATGTACCTCGAGTCGTTCGGCAACGCGCGCAACTTCGCCCGGATCGCGCGCCGCGTCGGACGGACGAAGCCGATCGCCGCCGTCAAGAGCGGTCGCTCGGCCGCCGGCGCGCGCGCGAGCTCCTCGCACACCGGCGCGCTCCTGGCCGCCTCGGACGTCAGCGTGGACGCGCTCTTCCGCCAGTCCGGGGTGATCCGCACCGACACGCTCGGCGAGCTGTTCGACGTGGCGGCGCTGCTGTCCGCGCAGCCGCCGCCCCGGGGCACCCGCGTCGCCATCATCACGAACGCGGGCGGCCCGGGCATCCTCTGCGCCGACGCGTGCGAGACGAGCGGCCTCGAGGTTGCCGAGCTGCCGGCGCGGCTGCGCTCACGCCTGCGCCGCTTCCTCCCGTCCGAGGCCTCGCTCGCCGATCCGCTGGACATGATCGCCACGGCGAGCGCGGAGGACTACCGCCGCGCGATCGAGCTCGTCGGCCGTTCCGGGATGGCCGACACGATCATCGCGATCTTCATCCCGCCGCTCGTCACCGAGGCGGCCGACGTCGCCGCGGCGGTCTCCCACGCCGCCGAGCGGATCCCGGACGAGGTGGCGATCGTGACCGTGTTCATGGCCGACGGGGACGGCGCGGTCACCATGCACCGCTCGGGCCGTGAGATCCCGGTCTTCGCCTTCCCCGAGGACGCGGCGAGGGCGCTCGGCCACGCCGCGCGCTACGGAGCGTGGCGCGCGGCCCCGGCGGGAGACGTCCCGCGCTTGCCCGGCTGCCGCCCCGACGAGGCGGCGGCGATCATCGCGCGGACGCTCGGCGCGGGCGGCGAATGGCTGTCGCCGCTGGACGTGGCGCGGCTGCTCGACTGCTATGGGCTGCCGTCGCCCCCGGCTCGCGTCGTGACCGGCCCCGACGAGGCCGCGGCGGCCGCGGCCGAGCTCGGCGGACGCGTCGCGCTGAAGGCGGTCGCGCCCGGCCTCATCCACAAGACCGAGGCCGGGGCGGTGCGGATCGGGCTGCGACACGCCGGCGTGCGGCGGGCCGCGAGCCGGATGGCCTCGGCGGTGGCGAAGGCGGGCTACACCACCGAGGGCTTCCTCGTGCAGGCGATGGCGCCGGAGGGCGTCGAGCTGATCGTCGGCGTCGTGCAGGACCGCGCGTTCGGGCCGCTCGTCGCCTGCGGCGCCGGCGGCACCTCGGCCGAGCTGCTCGGCGACGTGGCCGTCCGCCTGACGCCGCTCACCGACGTCGACGCCGACGACATGCTCCGCTCGCTGCGCCTGTTCCCGCTGCTCGAGGGCTATCGCGGCGCGCCCCGCTGCGACGTGCCGGGCCTCGAGGAGCTGCTGCTGCGCGTCGGGGCGCTCGTCGAGGCCCACCCGGAGGTGGCGGAGATGGACCTCAACCCGGTCGTGGCCACGCCGAAGGGGCCGCTCGTCGTCGACGCCCGCGTCCGCCTGGAGCGCCCGACCGCGGCTCCGCCGCTGCCCTCGCTGGCCGGCTGACCGTCAGCTCAGCGGCGTGTCGACCGCGTTCGGGTGCGGGTCGCCGACGAGCGCGAAGTGCAGCCGCGGGGCGCGCACGGCGATCTCGTCGACGAGCGATCGGCGCGGTCGTCCGAAGCGACGCGGCGGGTGCGGTACGCCCATGACGATGTGCGTCGTGGCGTGGCTGTCGGCCACGCGGGTCACCGCGCGCGCCACGTCGCGGTCGTGGTCGACGATCAGTCGTGCCCCGAAGACGGCCGCGAGACGGCGCAGGTCGTCGATGCGCCGGTCCAGGTCGGGGTCGTCGGTCCGCTCGGGACCGACCCACATCAGGTCGAGCCCCCCGCCCAGGCGCTCGCTCATCTCCCACGCGCGGCGGATGATGCGGTTGGCGCTCGGGTCGGGCTTCACGAGCCCGAGGAACCGCAGCCGGTGCTCGGCGGGCACGTTGCTGACGAGGCGATCGCCCTGGCCGAGCATCTCGGCCGTGAGGCGGTGCGCCTCGACCTCCTCGACCACCTGCACGAGCGCGAGCTCGCGCAGCACATCGAGGTTCTCCTTGGTGAAGAACCGCTGCAGCGCGACGGGCACGCTCGTGGCCGGAAACACCTTGCCCTCGTTGATGCGGGCCTGCAGTGCCTCCGGGGTGAGGTCGACGACGACGACCTCGTCGGCGTCATCGATGACGCCGTCGGGCATCGTCTCGGACACGACGATCCCGGTGCTCTCGGCGATGCGCTCGGCCACGCTGTGCAGGTGCTGCACGTTGACGGTCGAGAACACGTCGATTCCGGCCGCGAGGACATCGAGCACGTCCTCGTAGCGCTGACGGTGCTCGAGTCCCGGCGCGTTGGTGTGCGCGAGCTCGTCGATCAGGCAGACCTGCGGGGAGCGCCGCAGGACCGCGGGCAGGTCCATCTCCTCGATCACGGTCCCGTCACAGGGCACCGCCCGGCGCGCAATGAGCTCGAGGCCGTCGGCGAGCGCGGCCGTCTCGGGCCGGCCGTGCGTCTCGAGCAGCCCGATCGCGACATCGAGCCCCTCGGCGGCGGCCGAGTGGCCCTCCTGGAGCATGCGGCAGGTCTTGCCGACGCCGACCGCCATGCCGAGGAACACCTTGTGGCGACCCGGGCGCACCAGCGTCACGCACCGAGCGCGCCGTGCAGGAGCAGATCGATCAGCTTGATCCCGACGAAGGGGGCGACGAGCCCGCCGACGCCGTAGAAGGCGAGGTTGCGGTACAGGAGCGTGCTCGCTCCGACCGGACGGTAGCGCACGCCTCGCAACGCGAGCGGCACGAGCGCGGGGATGATCAACGCGTTGTAGATGATCGCCGACAGGACCGCCGATCGCGGTGAGCCGAGCCCCATCACGTTCAGCCGCGCGAGGGGGCCGTGGGCGGCGCCGACGGCGGCGTAGGTGGCGACGAACACCGCGGGCAGGATCGCGAAGTACTTGGCCACGTCGTTGGCGATCGAGAACGTCGTCAGCGCCCCGCGCGTGATGAGCAGCTGCTTGCCGACCTCGACGATCTCGATCAGCTTCGTCGGATCGGAGTCGAGGTCGACCATGTTGCCCGCTTCGCGCGCGGCCTGCGTCCCGCTGTTCATCGCCAGGCCGACGTCGGCCTGCGCGAGCGCGGGGGCGTCGTTCGTGCCGTCGCCGGTCATGGCCACGATCCGGCCGCGGCCCTGCTCCTCGCGGATGAGGGCGAGCTTGCGCTCGGGCGTTGCCTCGGCGAGGAAGTCGTCGACGCCGGCCTCGTGCGCGATCGCGCCGGCCGTACGCGGGTTGTCGCCGGTGATCATGACCGTGCGCACGCCCATGCGCCGCAGCTCGGCGAAGCGGGTCTGGATCCCCTCCTTGAGGATGTCACGCAGGTCGATCACGCCGAGGATCGTGTCGTCGCGCGCCACGGCGAGTGGCGTCCCACCCTCCGCGGCGATCCGCCCGAGCACGTGATCGAGCTCGGGCGGGATCGCGCCCGAGCGGCCCTTGACGCGGGCGACGATCGCCTCGCCCGACCCCTTGCGGAGCTCGTGGCCGTCGAGATCGACCCCGCTCATACGCGTCTGCGCCGTGAAGGGCACGAAGCGCGCGCCGGCCGAGGCGAGGTCGCGCTCCCGTAGCCCGTATTGCTTGGCCAGGATCACGATCGAGCGGCCCTCGGGCGTCTCGTCGGCGAGCGAGGCCGCCTGGGCCGCGTCGGCGAGCTCGCGTTCGTCGACGCCGGCCATCGGGATGAAGGCCGCCGCCTGGCGATTGCCGAGCGTGATCGTGCCGGTCTTGTCCAGCATCAGCAGATTGACATCGCCCGCGGCCTCCACCGCCCGGCCGGACAGCGCCAGGACGTTGCGCGCCACGAGCCGGTCCATGCCGGCGATCCCGATCGCCGACAGCAGGGCGCCGATCGTCGTCGGCGCGAGCGCGACGAGCAGCGCGATGAGGGTGGCGATCGAGATCGCCGTGTGCGCGTAGTCGGCGAACGGCCGCAGCGTGATCACCACCGACAGGAAGATGAGCGTCAGCCCCGCGAGCAGGATTCCGAGCGCGATCTCGTTCGGCGTCTTGCCGCGGTGCGCTCCCTCGACGAGCGCGATCATGCGATCGAGGAAGCTCTCGCCGGGACGCTGGGTGATCTCGACCGTGATCGCGTCCGAGAGCACGCGCGTTCCCCCGGTCACGGCCGTGCGATCCCCGCCGGCCGAGCGCACGACGGGAGCGGACTCGCCCGTCACGGCCGACTCGTCGATCGAGGCGATCCCCTCGATGATCGTGCCGTCGCCCGGGATCAGCTCGTCGGCCGCCACCTCGACGACGTCGCCGGGGACGAGCTCGGAGGCGCGCTTGGTCGTGCCGCCGCGCAGGCGCGCCGGCGTGTCGGTCCGCATGCCGCGCAGCGCGTCGGCCTGGGCCTTGCCGCGCCCCTCGGCGAGCGCCTCGGCCAGGTTCCCGAAGTACGCGGTCAGCCAGAGCCAGGCCGCGATCGACGCGGTGAACCAGGTCGGGTCGCCGATCGTGCCGCCGACACCGACGCCTGCGACCTGGGAGAGCCAGAGGAGCGTCGTGAGCGCCGCGCCGACCTCGACGGTGAACATCACCGGGTTGTGCGCCATCCGCAGCGGGTCGAGCTTCCGGATCGCGGCGCGCAGCGCCGGCAGGAGGATCTCCGCGCGGAGCACGCTCGTCGGGCCGCGGCGTCTCATCGCGTCGGCGTGTCGTCGCGGTCGAGCGCCAGGTTGAGGGCGAGCACGTTCACCGAGGCGGGGCCGAACAGGCCGCCCGGGCTGGCGTCGGTGTGCGCGTCGATCAGGCGCAGCACGGTCGCCGCCGCGAGGTGGCGGACCGCGGCCACACGGTGGGCCTGGATGCGCGCGTTCGCGAGCGAGATGTCGGGGTCGACGCCCGAGGCCGATGCGGTGACGGCGTCGGCGGGCACCGCAGCGGCGCGCAGCGCCGGGTCGTACGGACGCTCGCGGCGCAGGTAGGCGGCCAGGCGCGCCGCGATCTCATCGCTCAGCCGGGCCGAGTTGGGACCGAGGTTCGACGCCCCGGTCACGGTCGGGTCATAGCCGCTCGCAGACGGCCGGCTCTGGAAGTACTCGGGCCGCCCGGCGAAGTCCTGTCCGATGAGCGCCGATCCGACGAGCCGCCCGCCCGCGTCGGTGACGCGGCTGCCGTTGGCCTGATGGGGCCACAGCACCTGGGCCACGCCGGTGATCGCGAGCGGGTAGGCGACGCCGAGCAGCACGGTGAAGACGACGAGCGCCACGACGGCCGAGCGCAACTGGCGGAGCATCAGTACAGCCGTCCCGAGAGGGCCTGCACGAGCGGCCCGAGCATCAGCGAGGGCACGAACGTCAGCAGCGCGACGATCGAGATCGTCGCCGCCAGCAGGACCGCGAAGATCACCGTGTCGGTGCGCATCGTGCCGCCGCCCGCGGCGATCACCCGCTTGCCCGACAGCGATCCGCCCACCGCGAGCGCGACGAACATCGGCAGGAAACGACCGACGAGCATCGCGATCCCGCCGGCGAGGTCGGCGAATGGGATGCCGCTCGCGCCGGCGTTGCCCGGGGCGTGCGGTTGGACAAAGCCGGCGTACCCCGCGAAGGCCGAGCCGTTGTTGTTCGTCTCGGACGTGTAGGCGTACAGCGTCTCGGAGAACCCCTGCGGGCCGGCGTTGAAGATCGAGCGCAGGCCGTAGCGGGCGGTGATCGCCCACGCGGTCATGAACAGGACGATCAGCGGCACGGCGATCACGCCGATCGTCACGAGCTTCACCTCGCGCGCCTCGATCTTCTTGCCGAGGTACTCGGGCGTTCGCCCCACCATCAGCCCGGCGATGAAGACGGCGAGCAGGACCATGAGCAGCATCCCGTACAGGCCCGAGCCGACCGCGCCGAAGATCACCTCCCCGGTCATGATGTCGGCCAGCGGGATCGAGCCGCCGAGGCCGGTGAAGGAGTCCAGCGCCGCGTTCGTCGGCCCGCCGCCCGTCGTCGTCGACACGACGGCCAGCAGGGTCGAGTCGGGCGCCGCGAGTCGCGTCTCCTTGCCCTCGAGGTTGGCGCCGTGCACACCGGCGGCGCTCATGGCGGGAGAAGGGTGGGCCTCGGCCGGGTACGCGACCGCGGCCGCGCCGAGGAACATCACGGCCATCACGCCGTAGAGCGCCCAGCCCTGGCGTCGGTCGCCGACCATCCGTCCGTAGGTCGACGTCAGCGCCGCCGGGATCGCGATGACCATCACCGCCTCGACGAAGTCGGTCAGTCCGGTCGGGTTCTCGAACGGCATCGCCGAATTGACGCCGGTGTAGCCGCCGCCGTCCGAGCTGAGCAGCGTGATCGCCTTCTGCGAGGCGATCGGCCCGAGCGCGAGCGTCTGGCGCCCACCCACGAGCGTCGACAGGTGCAGGTCGGCGGCGAGCGTCTGCACGGACCCCGCGGCGACGAGGAACAGCGAGCCCACGATCGACAGCGGCAGCAGCACGTACAGCACGCCGCGCACCAGATCGACCCAGAAGTTGCCGAGCTCGTCGGTGCGGCGATTGGCGAAGCCCCGCGCCACGGCGATGGCGACCGCGAGGCCGACGGCGCCGCTGAGGAACGCGTGGACGGCGACGCCGGCCGTCTGGGAGAACGTCGAGAGCGTCGCTTCGCCGCCGTAGTACTGCCAGCCGGTGTTGGCGACGAACGAGGCCGCGACGTTGAACGTCACGTCCCAGGGCGGAGCGCCGTACCCCTGCGGGTCCAGCGGCTCGACCGCTTGGGCGCGCACGATCGCGTACAGCGCCAGCCAGCACACGGCGCTGAACATGAGCACGCCGCCCGCGTACGCCTTCCAGTCCTGGCCGGCCGGCTCGGATCCGGCGAGCAGCCTCGTCAGCCTCCGCTCGCCCGGGCCGAGCACCCGTGACAGGAGGATCCGCTCGCCGCTGAACACCCGGTGCAGGTAGCGGCCGAGCAGCGGCGTGATGACCGTCACCACTCCGAGCAGGAGTGCGATCTGCAGCCAGCCCCGGGCGGTCACCTACAGGCGCTCTCCGCGCAGCAGGGCGTACACGAGGTAGCAGAACAGCGCGACGGCGGTGGCGAGCGCGACGGCGTCGGCGATGCTCATGCGCGGGTCGTGTTCCGAGGTGAGCGCCTGGAGTCCGAGGCGCCGGTCAGGCGCCGCCGGAGTCCTCCGCGACGGCGGCCGCGACGTCGAGGCTCGACACGATGCCGACCGGGTGGGCGTCGCGATCGGCGGCGACGAGCAGGTGGGCCTCGCGCACGGTCGGGTGGGTGGGGACGGATTCCTCTGGGCGTGCGGGGCTGGGCGCCGTGCTCATCGTGCCTCCATTCGCGGGGAGCTGAGGAGCACATCCTCGATTGCGGCCGCGCCAGGGGCATCGGTGCTCGGCGCGACCTGCGGTCAGTGTTTTCCCGCACCCGCGGCCGTCTCCGGGTAGTGACAACTGTGCGTGCGACTTGCGCTAGCGTCCAGCGCAGCGGCGCGCCGTCGCGGCCGCCTGAGCAGATGTCCGTGAGCACGTCCCCCGAGCCCGGTCCCGCCGCGGTGCCCGACGGCCCGCTCTCCAGGAGCGAGCTGGCGCTCCTGCACGGCTGGTGGCGGGCGGCCAACTACCTGTCGGTCGGTCAGATCTACCTGCTGGCCAACCCGCTCCTGCGTGAGCCGCTGAAGGTCGAGCACGTCAAGCCGCGCCTGCTCGGCCACTGGGGCACGACGCCGGGCCTGAACTTCATCTACGCGCACCTCAACCGGGTGATCAAGGCCCGCGATCTCGACGCGATCTTCGTCTGCGGTCCCGGGCACGGCGGGCCCGGCGTCGTCGCCAACACGTATCTGGAGGGCACCTACACCGAGATCTACTCGCACATCGGGCGCGACGAGGAGGGGCTGCGGCGGCTGTTCCGCCAGTTCTCGTTCCCCGGCGGGATCCCGAGCCACGCGGCCCCCGAGACGCCCGGCTCGATCAACGAGGGCGGCGAGCTCGGCTACGCGCTGGTGCACGCCTGCGGGGCGGCGTTCGACAACCCGGATCTGCTCGTGGCCTGCGTCATCGGCGACGGCGAGGCCGAGACGGGGCCGCTCGCCGCCAGCTGGCACTCGAACAAGTTCCTCGACCCGGCCGTCGACGGCGCCGTGCTGCCGGTGCTGCACCTCAACGGTTACAAGATCGCCAACCCGACCGTGTTGGCGCGCATCCCCCACGATGAGCTGCGCGCGCTCCTCGAGGGCTACGGTTACGCGCCCCGCTTCGTCGAGGGCGACGATCCGGCGATGATGCACCAGCTGATGGCGGCGACGCTCGACGAGGTCGTGCCCGAGATCGCCGCGATCCAGCGGCGCGCCCGCGTCGACGGCGATCTGAGGAGACCACGCTGGCCGATGATCGTCCTGCGCTCGCCGAAGGGCTGGACCGGTCCGAAGTTCGTCGACGGCCTTCCGGCCGAGGGATCGTTCCGCTCGCACCAGGTGCCGCTCGCCGACATCGCCACGAAGCCCGAGCACCTGGCCCAGCTCGAGTCCTGGCTGCGCTCCTACCGACCGGAGGAGCTCTTCGAAGAGTCGGGCGCCCTGCGCCCGGAGCTGGCGGCGCTCGCACCGCACGGCGAGCGACGCATGGGCGCCAACCCGCACGCGAACGGCGGGCTGCTCCTGCGCGATCTCGAGCTTCCCGACTTCCGCAACTACGCGGTCGAGGTGCCGGTGCCGGGGACGACGACGAGCGAGTCGACGCGCGTGCTCGGACGCTTCCTGCGCGACGTCGTGCGCGACAACCCCGAGAACTTCCGCCTCATGGGCCCGGACGAAACCGCCTCCAACCGCCTCGATGCGGTGTTCGAGGCGACCAACCGCGCCTGGGAGGCCGAACGCCTGGACGCCGACGATCACCTCGCCCCCGACGGGCGCGTGATGGAGGTCCTGAGCGAGCACCTGTGCCAGGGCTGGCTCGAGGGCTACCTGCTCACCGGTCGTCATGGCCTGTTCAACTGCTATGAGGCGTTCATCCACATCGTCGACTCGATGTTCAACCAGCACGCCAAGTGGCTGAAGGTCACCCGCGGGATCCCCTGGAGGCGCCCGATCGCCTCGCTGAACTACCTGCTCTCGTCCCACGTCTGGCGCCAGGACCACAACGGCTTCTCCCACCAGGATCCGGGCTTCATCGACCACGTCATGAACAAGAAGGCCGAGATCATCCGCGTCTACCTCCCCCCGGACGCGAACACGCTCCTGTCGGTCGCCGATCACTGCCTGCGCTCGCGCGACTACGTCAACGTGATCGTGGCGGGCAAGCAGCCGGAGCTCAACTACCTCGGCATCGAGGAGGCCATCCTCCACTGCACCCGTGGCGTGGGCATCTGGGAGTGGGCCTCCAGCGACGGGCCCCTGCCCCGAACGGGGTACGACGAGGAGCCCGACGTCGTGCTCGGCTGCGCCGGCGACGTGCCGACGCTCGAAACCCTCGCCGCCGCGGCGATCCTGCGCGTACGCCTGCCCGAGCTGCGCCTTCGCGTCGTGAACGTCGTCGACCTCATGCGCCTGCAGCCCGAGAGCGAGCATCCCCACGGGCTCTCCGACCGCGAGTTCGACGCGCTGTTCACGACCGACCGGCCGGTGATCTTCGCGTACCACGGGTACCCGTGGCTCATTCACCGCCTCACGTATCGTCGCCACAACCACGACAACATGCACGTACGCGGCTACAAGGAGGAGGGCACCACCACGACGCCGTTCGACATGGTGATGCTCAACGATCTCGACCGCTACCACCTCGTCATGGACGTGATCGACCGCGTCGACGGCCTCGCCGAGCGGGCCGCCCATCTGCGCCAGGACATGGCCGACGCGCGACTCCGCGCTCGGGCCTACACGCGCGAGTTCGGCGAGGACGCCCCCGAGATACGCAACTGGACGTGGCCGGCGGCGGCCACGTCGCCGGCCGGCTCCGCGTAGGCCCGCGCGCCGTGCGCGTGCTCGTCGTCAACGCCGGCTCGAGCTCGCTGAAGCTGACGCTGCTCGACGGCGAGGACCGCACGCTCGGCGCGCGCGAGATCGAGGCCCTGCGCGGGACGCCCGAGGCCGCGGAGTTGCGCGACGCGCTGCACGGCGGGCTGGCCGACGCGGATGCCGTCGGGCATCGGATCGTGCACGGCGGCGAGCGGTTTCATGGTCCCGTGCGCGTTGACGCGGAGGTGGAGGCGGCGCTGCGCTCGCTCACCGATCTCGCCCCGCTGCACCAACCGAAGTCGCTCGCGGCGCTCGATGCCGTCACCGCGGAGCTGCCGGGGCGGCCGGCCGTCGCGTGCTTCGACACCGCCTTCCACGCCGGGCTGCCCGCGTCGGCCTCGACGTACGCGTTGCCGCGCGAGTGGCGGGAGCGCTGGAGCATCCGGCGCTACGGCTTCCACGGGCTGTCACATGCATGGATCGCGCGACGCGCACCCGAGTTGCTCGGTCGCCCGGCTGCCGGGTTGCGGCTCGTCAGCTGTCACCTCGGCGCCGGCGCCTCGCTGTGCGCGATCGACGGTGGTCGCTCGATCGACACGACGATGGGGTTCACGCCGCTCGAGGGTCTCGTGATGGCGACGCGCTCGGGCACCGTCGACCCCGGCCTGCTGCTGTGGCTGCTCGAGCCCGGCCGGCTCGCGCTCGACGAGCTCGCCGACGCGCTCGAGCACGGGTCCGGGCTGAAGGGACTCGCGGGGACGGCCGATATGCGCGAGGTGCTCGAGCGCGCGGGCGCCGGCGATGCGGCCGGCGTGCTCGCCCTCGACGTGTACGTGCATCGGCTGCGAGCCGGGATCGCGGCGATGGCCGCGGCCCTCGGCGGCCTCGACGCGCTTGTCTTCACCGGTGGCGTCGGCGAGCGGTCGCCGTCCGTGCGCGCGCGGGCGGTCGAGGGGCTCGGGTTCCTCGGGGTCGCGGTTGACGAGGGCCGCAACGCGGAGGTTGTCGGGGACGGGGACGTGACGGGTGGCGCCGCGGAGGCGCGGGTGCTGGTGGTCGGCGCGCGGGAGGACCTGGAGATCGCCCGGCAGGTGCGGGAGGTGTTGGGGGCGGGGTAGGGGCGGGGGGCGGGTCGGGTGGTGCGCGGTGGGGGGCGCGCGGTGGGCGGTGCGGGTCGGGTGACGGCGGCGCGGGTGCGGGTGGGACGTGGTTGGGGGCGCGCGGTGAGCGGTGCGGGTCGGGTGGCGGCGGCGCGGGTGCGGGTGGGACGTGGTTGGGGGCGCGCGGTGGGCGGTGCGGGTCGGGTGGCGGCGGCGCGGGTGCGGGTGGGGCGTGGTTGGGGGGCGCGGCGCGGTCGGGCCTCGGCGGGCGCGTGCAACTGTGTGTGTGTGTCACCTGGTGGACACTCCGGTGGTGCGTTCGTGCTCGTGACGTGACCCGGAGTGGCGAAGTCGCCGAACTGTGCTCGATCTTCTCTCACCATGGAAGAACATCGAACAAAGTTCGCGCGTGGCCCCGGCCGCGTGGCCGGTCTGTCACCCAGCGGACACTAGGCCGGCGCGTTCGTGCTCGTGACGTGACCGGAACGGTCCCGGGGGCCGGGCGACGCGAGCTCGCCCCCCTTCAACCCGCGACGAGCGACACCTTCCGCAGCGCTCCGTCGCGGAGCTCGAGCACCTCGTCGAAGCGGTCGAGCCCGACGTCGCTGTGGGTGATGACGAGCACGCCGCGCTCCCCGGCGTTCGCGACGATGTCGTCGATCACCTGGCGCGCGGTGTCCTCGTCGAGGTGGGCCGTGGGCTCGTCGAGGACGAGGAAGCGCCCGTCGGCGAGCAGCGCCCGCGCCAGGGCGATTCGCTGGCGCTGACCGCCGGAGACGAGCCCGCCGCTCTCGCCGACGAGGGTGTCAAGGCCGTCCGGGAGCTCCCGGACCCAATCGCCGGCTCCGGCGGCGTCGAGCGCCGCCCACAGCTCGTCCTCGCCGGCCTCGCGACGGGCGAGCTGGATGTTCTCGCGCAGCGTCGTGTTGAACAGGTGGGCGTCCTGGGCGCCGAGCACGACGGCGCGGCGAACGTCATTCTGGGTCAGGTCGGTCAGGTCGACGCCGCCGATGCGCACATGACCGATGTCGGGGTCGCGGAAACGGACGAGCAGTTGGGCGATCGTCGTCTTCCCGGCCCCGCTGCGGCCGAGCAGCGCCACGCATCGCCCGGGGCGCAGGTGCAGGCCGGCCCGCTCGAGCACCCACGGCTCATCGGGTCCGTAGCGCATCGAGACGTCCGCGAGCTCGAGGTCGCCGGCGGCGGGCAGCGCGAGCGGGTGCTGCGGGTCGCGCACCGAGGGCTCACGCTCGCAGAGCTCGTCGAGTCGGTGCGCCGCCTCGGCGCAGGCGCGCAGTCGCCGAGCGGCGAGCGACAGCGGCGCGATGCCCTCGAGCGCGCCGAGCACGAGGAAGGCGAGCGCGGCCACGAGCACGCCGTCGAGCGCGCCACGGTGCGCCGCCGCCACGGCGACGACGAGCACGGCAACGACGCTCAGGCCGCCGGCGAGCGAGCCGAGCGCGGTCGTGGCGCCGGCGGCGAGTCCGTCGGAGACGGCGAGGCGGGCCAGGCGGGCGTCGGCGTCGCGCAGGCGCTCGATGCGCTCGCCGGCGCGACCGGCGACGGCGAGCTCGGCCGCCCCGTCGATCGTCTCGACGAGCTCGTCGGTCAGGGCGGCCCGCGCCGGAGCCTGCCGGCGGCCCGAGCTCGACGCGAGCAGCGCCGCGGCCGCGGGCACGAGGGTGGCGGCGAGCAGCAGGCAGACGAAGACGACCGGGCCGGCGGCGGGCAGGATCACCCAGGCGGTCAGGCTGGCCGCGGCGATCACGAGCGCGGCGACGACAGGGGGAGCGAGCGCACGCAGATAGAGGTCCTGCAGAGTGTCGACGTCGCCGACGAAGCGGGACAGCAGGTCCCCGCTGCGCGGTCCGCCGAGGTCGCCGGGCACGAGCGGCGCGAGGCGGCGGTAGAAGCGGGCGCGCACACGCCCGAGCAGCCGCAGCGCGGCGTCGTGCGAGGCGAGGCGCTCGCCGTAGCGCGACAGGGCGCGCACGATTGCGAACGCGCGCACCGCGGTGATGGCGAGCGTCAGCGTGATGATCCCCGGTCGCTGCGCGGCGCGCGAGATGAGGTAGCCGGAGGTGACGAGCAGGCCGACGGCGGCGAGGACGGCCACGACGCCGAGGACGATCGCCACCGTCAGGCGACGACGCTCGGTACCGCCGGCACGCGCCGCCGCGAGGAGGCTGGCCGAGCTGCTCGTCATGACGCCACCGCCACGGGCGCGGGGCGCTCGTGGGGCTCGACGGTGCCGGCGCGCAGCGACACGACCCGATCGGCCCGGACGGTGAGCGCGGCGTCGTGGGTGATGAGCAGGGTGGTGCGGCCCGCGGCCAGACGGACGATCGCGGTGCCGACCGCCTTGGCGGTGTCGGCGTCGAGATGCGCCGTCGGTTCGTCGAGCACCACGAGCGGCGCGTCGCGCAGGAAGGCGCGGGCCAGGCCGACACGCTGGGCCTGGCCGGCGGACAGGCCACGGCCTCCCTCGCCGACCGGCGTATCGAGCCCGTCAGCGAGCTGGTCGAGCAGTTCCTGCAGGCCCGCGGCCCGTGCCGCGGCGAGGATGCGCGAGCGCTCGGCGCCCGGATCGGTGAGCGCGATGTTCTCGGCGATCGTTCCGCTGAACAGGCGCGTGCGCTGCGGTACCCAGGCCACCCGCGAGCGCCACGCGTCGAGGTCGACCTCGCGCAGGTCGACGCCGTCACAGCTGACGCGCCCGGCGGTCGGATCGGCCAGCCGCAGGGCGAGGGCGGCGACGGTGCTCTTCCCGGCGCCACTCGGACCGACGAGTGCGGTCGTCGCGCCCGGCGCCAGCTCGAGCTCCAGCCCGTCCAGGACGCGCTCGGGGCGATCGGGGTAGGCGAAGGCGACGCCTTCGAAGCGCAGCGGCGCCAGGGCCGGGTCGGGCACGCGCGCCGCCGCGGTTGCGGGCTCGGCCAGGGCGGGGGGCGAGTCGAGCACGGCGAAGATGCGCTCAGCGGCGGCGAGGCCATCGGCGCTGGCGTGGAACTGCTGCCCGACGCCGCGCAGCGGGCCGTAGAGCTCGGGGGCCAGCAGGAGCACGGTCAGGCCGGCCTGCAGGCCGAGGTGCCCGCCGTCGAGCTGCACGCCGATCGTCGCGGCCACGAGCCCGGTGCCGACCATCGCGCACAGCTCGAGGACGAGCGCGGAGAGGAACGCCACCCGCAGGGTGCCCATCGTCTCGGCGCGGTAGCGCTCGGACACTTGCTCGATCGTCTCGGCCTGCGCGGCCTCCCGGCGGTGCGCACGCAGCGTCACCAGGCCGCGGACGACGTCGAGGAAGTGCCCGCTGAGCAACGCCAGCGCCTGCCAGCGTGCCTGCGCTCGCGCCTTCGCGCCCAGGCCGACGAGGATCATGAAGACGATCAGCACCGGGATGGTGATCGCCAGGACGATGGCGGCGATGGCGTCGAGCGGGACGATGAAGATGAGGATCGCCACCGGCACGACCGCGGCGAGCACGAGCTGGGGCAGGTAGCCGGCGAAGTACGCCTCGAGCGCATCGACGCCCTGCACGGCGGCCGCGGCGAGCTCACCGGTCCGGTCCGAGACGCGTCGCACCGGCGATCGCAGCAGCAGCTGCTCGGCAAGCCGGCCGCGCAGGTCGGACATGACGCGCGTCGCGCCGATCCGTCCCGAGGTCTCGAACGCGCCGGCCAGGAGCGCTCGCAGCGCGATCACGATCACGAGCGCCACGATCGAGCCGGTGAGCCGGGCGAGCGCCGTGTGGTGCTCGGCCGAGCTGGCGATGACGTGGGCGAGGAGCGCCGCCTGCGCGACGATCACGACGGCCATCCCCACCCCGAGCACCGACGCGAATCGCATCTGCGCGCGGGCCGCCCGCGACTCGCGCATCACCCGGCGATCGAGGCGCACGGGGCGGTCGTCGCGTCCGGCGCGCCGCGAGCGCAGGGCGCGCACGATCACGCGGGAGCCGCGGGTACCTGCTCTGCGGGGCCGTCGGGCGACTGGTCGCCGCCGAGCTTCTGCGCGAGCACCGCGACCGGCGTCGGCATGCCCTCGCCCTCGAAGTCCTCGCGGCCGAGCCGATGGCGGAAGACCCAGTAGGTCCAACCCGTGTAGAGCAACACGATCGGGACGAAGACTACCGCCACGACCGTCATCACGGTCAAGGTGTAGTGCGTTGAGGACGCCTGCACGAGCGTCAGGTCGAAGTGGGAGTTCGTGGTCGACGGCAGCGCGAGCGGGAACAGCTCGAAGAAGAGGCTGACGAACAGGAGCGCGATCGCCAGCGCGCTGAACGTGAACGCCCGGCCGTCGCGGTCGCGCGTGACGGCGAGGGACCCGGCGGCGGCGCAGGCGACGGCCGCGATGGCGAAGACCTGCGCGGACCACTTGACACCGCCGCCGGACTCGTTCGACGCGGTCCAGACGAGGAAGCCGGCCATCAGGACGGCCGCCACCGGCGAGACGCGACGCGCCACGCCACGGGCGCGCTCGACGAGCTCGCCGCGGGTGCGCAGCGTCAGGAACATCGCGCCGTGGGCGGTGAACAGCGAGAGCGTCACGAGGCCGCCGAGCAGGGCATAGGGGTGCAGCAGGTCCCAGAGCGTGGCGGTGACGTTGTGCGCCGCGTTCATCGGCACACCGTGGATGATGTCGGCCCAGCCGACGCCCCACAGCAGCGCGGCGGCGCCGCTGCCGATCGTCGCCGTCCACTCCCAGGTCGCGCGCCAGCGCGGGGAGTCGTCCTTGCCCCAGAACTCGAACGAGACGCCGCGGACGATCAGGGCGATGAGGATGAGCAGCAGCGCGAGGTAGAAGCCGGCGAACAGGCTCGCGTACCACCCGGGGAATGCGGCGAACATGGCGCCGCCGGCGGTGAGCAGCCAGACCTCGTTGCCGTCCCATACGGGTCCGATCGTGTGGATGATCGCGCGCTTCTCGGCCTGGTCGCGGCCGACGACGCGCAGCAGGATGCCGACGCCGAAGTCGAAGCCCTCGAGGACGAAGTAGCCGATCCAGAGGATGCCGATCAGCGCGAACCACAGGGTCTGCAGGAAGTCCGGATCGCGCATGTCAGTAGGCCAGGACGAGGTCGGGCTGCGGGGCCTTCGTCTCGCCGGACGGGCCCTCGCCGGTCGGCGGGCTCGGCGGCTCGTCGGGACCGTGCTTGATCTCGCGGACCATCAGGCGCGCACCGACGGCGATGAGGGTGACGTACACGATGATGTAGGCGGTCAGCGAGATGATGATCGAGCCCATCGAGACGTTCGGCGAGCGGGCGTCGCTCGTCTTCAGCAGGCCGTAGACGACCCACGGCTGGCGCCCCATCTCGGTGAAGATCCAGCCGCTCCAGTTGGCGATGATCGGCAGGAAGATGCCGGCGACCGCGAGGCGGTTGAACCACTTGCTGCCCTCGAGCCTCCTCCGGTACGCGAGCCACAGGCCGGCGATCGCGATCAGCAGCATGACCGTGCCGGCGCCGATCATGGCGCGGAAGGACCAGTACGTGACGCCGATGATCGGCACGTAGTCGCCCGGGCCGTACTTGGCCTGCTCGATCCGGTTCTCGGTGTTGATGCCGGGCAGCGAGCCGTTCCAGCTGAGCGTGGCGATGATCGACTCCAGGTGTGGGATGCGGATGTCGGGCTGCAGCTTGTTCGGATGGCGCTGCAGCGGCCCAACGGCGAAGATCGACAGGCCGGCGCCCTTGGTCGTGTTGTACAGGCCCTCGGTGGAGGCCATCTTCATCGGCTGCTGGTCCTGCATGAGCAGCGCCTGGCCGTGGCCGAAGCCGAGCGTGAGCAGGACGGTCACGAGCGTGATCGGCAGCATCAGGCGCATCGAGCGGGAGAAGAACTCGACGTTGCGCCGGCGCAGCAGGTTCCAGCCCGAGATGCCGATCACGAGCATGCCGCCGGTGGCCAGCGCGCCGAAGATCGTGTGCGGGAAGGCGAGCAGGACGGTCGAGTTCGTCAGCACGCTGAAGATGTTCGTCAGCTCGGCGCGATGGGTGGCGTGGTTGAGCACATAGCCGACCGGGTGCTGCATCCAGGAGTTCGCCGCGAGGATGAAATAGGCCGACAGCACCGTCCCGAAGGCCATCAGCCAGACGGTGGCCAGGTGCACCTTCGGCGACAGGCGACCCCAGCCGAAGATCCACAGGCCGATGAAGGTCGACTCCAGGAAGAAGGCCATCAACCCCTCCATGGCCAGCGGAGCGCCGAAGATGTCGCCCACGTAGCGCGAGTACAGCGACCAGTTCATCCCGAACTGGAACTCCTGCACGATGCCGGTGACCACACCGATGGCCAGCGAGATGAGCAGGAACTTGGCCCAGAAGCGCGTCATGCGCAGGTACAGCTCGTTACCGGTCCGGTACCAGAGCGTCTGGCACAGCCCGACCCAGCAGGCGAGGCCGATCGACATCGGCACGAAGATGAAATGGAACAGCGTTGTGACGCCGAACTGGGTGCGGGCGAGGTCGAGTGTGTTCACGGTCGGCAATGTTGGTCGCGGGCCGCGGTGGCGGCATCGCGCCTTCTCCGCCGGACCGGTACGGAGAACTACGGTGCGCCGCCGATGCGCGGCCCGCGGGTGAGCCCGCTTGCAGCGCCCCTACGCTTGGGCGCGTGACCGGCGACGAGCCCGAACCCGCGCCGCACGCGCAGACGTTCGACGAGGAGCTGCTGCTGTGGCTCGGGGATGAGCCTCCCGGCGTTCGGGCCGCCGATGCCGAGCGCATCCGCGACGTCGCCGCCGAGTTCGCGCGCGGCTTCGACGCGCTCGCGCGGGTGCGACGCGCCGTCACCGTCTTCGGGTCGGCCCGCACCTCGGCCGAGCACCCCGACTACGCCTTGGTGCGCGAGGTCGCGGCGTGCCTCGGGCGGGCCGGCTACGCCGTCGTCACCGGCGGCGGCCCCGGCCTGATGGAGGCGGCCAACCGTGGCGCGCGCGACGCCGGTGCGCTGTCGATCGGCTGCAACATCGAGCTCCCCCACGAGCAGCGGCCGAATCCATACCTCGATATCTCGCTGCGCTTCCGACACTTCTTCGCGCGCAAGGTCATGTTCGTCCGCTACGCGAGCGCGTTCGTCATCGCCCCGGGTGGGTTCGGCACGCTGGACGAGCTGTTCGAGTCGCTGACGCTCATCCAGACCGAGACGATCCGTCACTTCCCGGTCGTCCTGCTTGGCGACACCGAATGGGATGGCCTCATCGACTGGCTGCGCACGCGGGCACTCGCCGACCGGCGCATCAGCGCGAGCGATCTGGACGGGCTGCACGTGGTCAACGACCCCGCCGAGGCGCGCGAGATCGTCGACGCGGCACACGAGCGCCAGCGCGCGCACGGTCGCGCGCAGCACCGGCGCGGCGAGCCGGTGCGGGCAAGACCCGGATGGTCCGGCGCCGGCCGGCCTGGATGACCTGCGGTAAGCGCCTCCAGTCGACCGGGAGGGGCTTGTTGCCGGGGCCACCTGGCCCTGATCGGGCGATTCGTCGGCGGCGTCACCACAGCGCGTGGCGCACATCGCGCCGTGACCCGGGTCGGCGCGCGGCGCGGCCTCAGGCGCCGACGCGGACCGCGGCCGGCTCGGCCACGAGATCGGTCTCCGCGCCTCGGGGCGTGACGATCACCGGCACGGTGGCACCCGCCAGCACGCCGGCCGACACGCTCCCGAGCAGGACCTGGCGCCTCGGGCCGTAGCCCCGCGAGCCGGTGACGATCAGATCGGCCCAGCCGTCGGCCTGCGCGAGCACGCACTCCGCCGGATCGCCGTCGAGGATCACGCCCTCGGTGGCCACGGCGCCGGCCAGGTGGCGCAGCACCTCGTCGAGGTGTGTCCGGGCCTCGCCGCGAATGGCCTCGGCGTACCCGGCGAGCCCGACGGTCCACGACGGGACCTTGCCGACCACCGACACGACGCGCACCGTCGCGTCGCACGACCGCGCCAGGCCCGCCGAGATGCGCAGCGCGCCGCGTGCCTCGTCGCTGTCGGTATAGGCGACGACGATCCGCCGGAACGGGCCCGGGTGCCGGAGCGCGTGCTCGCGGGGCGCGACGGCGACGGCGCAGGGCGATCCATGCAGCAGGCGTTGGGCGACCGTGCCGGGCTCGACATGACCGGCGCCTGCCCGCTCCGGGCTGCCGACGACGATCGCGGCCGCCTTCGCGCGCTCGGCGAAGGTCTGCAGACCCCGCGCGACCGACTCGCCGCAGACGGCGTGACGCTCGATCTCGGGTGCGACCGGCGCGTCTCGCAGCGCCGCGTGCGCCTGCACCCAGAGACGCTCGTCGCGCTCCCGGCCGTCCTCGACCGACGTCGGGATCCGCGGCGGGCGCACGGCCACGAGCGACAGCTCGCGCCCGGCCGCCTGGGCGAGCTGGGCCCCGAGCGCCGCGGCGTCGGCCGATCCGGCCGACCCGTCGTAGCCGACGACGATCGATTCGTGCACGATCAGTCTCCCCTCGCCGGTCGCCCGCGAGCCGCCGGCGCGGACGGCACCGGTGCCGTTCCGGCTCGCGGGACGGTGCTCGGCGCGCCCCTCGCCTCGTCCGCGGTCGAGCGGGCCAGCGCGCGCTGCAGGTGACGCACCCGGTCCAGGAACGCGGCGTGGCGGCCGCGGCCACGGAGCACGGGTGCCTGCGTCAGGTTGCTCATCTCGGTCTCCATTCTCCTCGTCCGTGCCACATTTGGGCCACACACGCGTGACCCGAACCCGCCTGCGAGGGTCGCCTCCGAGCGCGCGTCGCGCATCCGTGCTCGGTCCGCCTCCCGTGGGGGAGAACTACCGAGCACCGGGGGGCATCGCGCGATGCGGGGAAGTACGCATCCGGCGCACGGCGGGCGCCGGATGCGCGGGCCCGCGCTCGGCTCGTAGCCTGCGCTCACCAGCGCAGCGGCGTCCAAAGGAGCGGGAGCATGAGCACCACGACCGGCCTGACCAAAGGTGTGCGGGCAACGCGCCCGTTCGCAGATCTCCGCGTGAGCGATGTCGATTACGCGGGCGGCAAGGGCGCCAATCTCGGCGAGCTGACCGCCGCCGGGCTGCCTGTGCCGCCCGGGTTCGTCGTCGGGGCGCCCTCGTACGCGGCGTTCTGCGAGGAGACCGGTCTGCGGGCGCGGCTGGACGAGCTGCTCGGGGAGATCGATGTGGAGGATACGGCCGCCCTCGCAACCGCGGCCGAGCAGGCGCGGGCGCTGTTCGATGAGACACCGATGCCGGCGTGGCTCGAGGCCGGGATCCGTGACGCCCTCGCCGAACTGCTCGCCGGCGACGAGAACGCGCCCGTCGCCGTGCGCTCCTCCGCGACGGGCGAGGACACCGCCGCGGCGTCGTTCGCGGGGATGAACGAGACGTATCTGAACATGATCGGCGCCGACGCGGTCGTCGACGCCGTCCGCCGCTGCTGGCGCTCGCTGTTCGGCGCTCGCACCGTCTACTACCGCGGGCAGCGCGGCCTCGCCCAGGCCGGCATGGACATCGCCGTCGTCGTGCAGCGCCAGATCGCCTCGACGCGGGCCGGCGTGATGTTCACCGTCAACCCGGCGAGCGGCGCTCGCGGCGAGCTCGTCATCGAGGGCGCCTTCGGCCTCGGGGAATCCGTCGTCTCCGGGTCGGTGTCTCCCGATCGGTACGTGGTCGACAAGGCGACGCTCGCGATTCGCGCTCGCGAAGTGCATCACAAGGAGCTGATCATCGAGCCGCTGCCGGAGGGCGGCACGCGGACCCGCGAGCTGAGCGAGTCCGAGGCGCTGCGCCCCGTCCTCAGCGACGACGAGGTCGTCGCGCTGGCGCGCGCCGGCCGCACGATGGAGGAGCACTACGGGTCGCCGCAGGACACCGAGTGGGCCTTCGACGCCGCCGGCGGCCTGTTCGTCCTCCAGAGCCGCCCCGTCACGACGCTCCACGACGCTGCCGCGCCCGAGGCGCCTGCACTCGAGCACGACGGGGCCGTGCTCCTGCACGGGCTCGGCGGCGCTCCGGGCAGCGCCAGCGGTGCCGTGCGCGTGCTCGCCACGCTGTCCGATGCCGATCGGCTCGGCGACGGCGACGTGCTCGTCACACACATGACGGCCCCCGACTGGGTGCCCCTGATGCGCCGCTCGGCGGCGATCGTCACCGACTCGGGCGGGATGACCTGCCACGCCGCGATCGTCTCGCGCGAGCTGGGCATTCCGTGCGTCGTCGGCACCGGCGAGGCGACGCGCAAGCTGCGCGACGGCGAGATCGTGACCGTCGACGCGACCAACGGCGTCGTGCTCGAAGGCGCTCGCGTCGAGCGGCCGGCGGCCGCGCCCCCGGCCGGGACGGCGGCGCCGGCCCGTCCCGTGACCGGCACCCAGATCCTCGTCAATCTGTCCGAGCCGTCGCAGGTGCAGCACGCCGCCGCGCTCGACGCCGACGGCGTCGGGCTGCTGCGCGCCGAGCTGATGGTGCTCGAGGCGCTCCAGGGCGAGCACCCGCGCAAGCTCCTGGAGGAGGGACGGGGCGACGCGTTCGTCGCGGCGATGGCCGAGGGGCTGACGGCGTTCGCGACGGCGTTCTCGCCGCGGCCGGTGACGTACCGCACGATCGACTTCCGGACGAACGAGTTTCGCGGGCTGAGTGGCGGCGACCGCTTCGAGCCCGAGGAGGCCAACCCGATGATCGGCTACCGCGGCGCGCTGCGCTACACGCAGGAGCCCGACGTGTTCGCGCTCGAGCTGGCCGCGCTGCGGCGCGTGTGGGACGAGGGCCACCAGAACCTGCACGTGATGCTGCCGTTCGTGCGCACGACGCGTGAGCTCCGTCGCTGCCGGGAGCTGATCGCGGAGTCGGGACTGCTCACGCGCCCGGGCTTCGAGCTGTGGGTCATGGCCGAGGTTCCGTCCGTGCTGTTCAACCTGGCCGAGTATGCGGCGCTCGGGATCGCCGGGATCTCGGTCGGCTCCAACGACCTCACGCAGCTGCTGCTCGGCGCCGACCGCGACAACGAGGTGCTCGCCCAGACGTTCGACGAGCGCGACCCCGCGGTCGTCGCCTACCTGCGCGAGCTCATTCCGCGGGCGCGCGAGCTCGGACTGCGCACGTCGATCTGCGGGCAGGCGCCGTCCGTGCACCCCGAGTACGCCGACCTGCTCGTGCGCGCCGGGATCGACTGCATCTCGGTGAACATGGACGTCGTCGACCGGACCCGCGCGCTCGTGGCCGCCGCCGAGCGGCGGGTCCTCCTGGACGCGGCGCGTGGCTGATGTTCTCCGTGCGCATCCACGGTCGCGGCGGGCAGGGCGTCGTCACCGCCGTCGAGCTGCTGTCGCTCGCCGCGTTTGACGAAGGACTCGAGGCGCAGGCCTTCCCGAGCTTCGGCTCGGAGCGCATGGGTGCGCCGGTGGTCGCGTTCTGCCGCGTCGACGAGCGACCGATCCGCCTGCGCGAGCCGATCGCCGAGCCGGATGCCGTCGTCGTCCAGGACGCGACCCTGCTCACGCACGTCGACGTGTTCGGCGGCCTCGGTCCGGACGGCTACGTGCTCATCAACTCCGAGCGCTCCCTCGACGCGCTCGGGCTCGCCGAGCTGCGCGAGCGCCATCGCCCTGAGCGCGTCGCGACGGTGCCCGCGGCCGCGATGGCGCGGGCGCACACCGGCCGGCCGATCCCCAACGCCGCGTTGCTCGGCGCGCTGTCGGCGCTCACCGGGCTCGTCTCGATCGCCGCCCTGGCCAAGGCGATCGGCGAGCGGTTCTCGGGCCTCGCCGCAACCGGCAACCAGGCCGCGGCGCGCGCTGCCTTCGACCACCTGCGGGAGCGGGCCCATGCGTGAGCAGCTCGAGGGATCGCAGGCGGTGGCGCGAGCGGTGGCCCACAGTCGCCCGGAGGTCGTGTGCGCGTACCCGATCACGCCGCAGACCCACATCGTCGAGGCGCTGTCGCGGCTCGCGCGCACCGGCGAGCTCGCCCCCTGCGAGGTCGTCAACGTCGAATCGGAGTTCGCGGCGATGTCGGTCGCGATCGGCGCGTCGGCCACCGGCGCGCGCGCCTACACCGCGACGGCGAGCCAGGGCCTGCTGTACATGGCCGAGGCGCTGTTCAACGCGGCGGGGCTCGGCCTGCCGATCGTGATGACGTGCGCCAACAGGGCGATCGGGGCGCCGATCAACATCTGGAACGATCACTCCGACTCGATGGCCATGCGCGACTGCGGCTGGATCCAGTTGTACGCGAGCGACAACCAGGAGGCCGTCGACCTGCACGTGCAGGCGTTCCGGATCGCCGAGGAGCTGTCCGCGCCGGTCATGGTCTGCATGGACGGGTTCGTGCTCACGCATGCGTTCGAGCCGCTCGAGGTTCCCGACCAGGAGCGTGTCGACGCGTTCCTGCCGCCCTTCGAGCCCCACCAGCTGCTTGATCCCGACGAGCCGATGACGATCGGCGCGATGGTCGGACCGGAGGCGTTCACCGAGGTGCGCTATCTCGCCCATGCCAAGCAGATCCAGGCGCTCGACCTCATCCCCGCGGTGGCCGACGAGTTCCGCGAGCGCTTCGGGCGCGCCTCCGGCGGCCTGCTCGACACCTATCGCTGCGACGACGCCGAGACGGTCGTGCTCGCGCTCGGATCGGTGCTCGGCACGATCTCCGAGGTCGTCGACGAGCTGCGCGAGCAGGGCACGTCGGTCGGCGCCCTCGCGCTGAAGGCGTTTCGCCCGTTCCCGCTGCAGGAGCTGCGCGCGGCCCTCTTGCACGCGCGGCGGGTCGTCGTGCTCGAACGGGCGCTCGCCGTCGGCATCGGCGGCATCGTGTCGGACAACGTGCACACCGCGCTCGCCGGGCTGCCCGTGCAGACCCACACCGTCATCGCCGGGCTCGGCGGGCGGGCGATCACCCGGCGCTCGCTGCACGCGCTGCTCGGTCAGGCGCTCGCCGGCGATCTCGGCGACCTGCACTTCCTCGATCTCCGTACGGATGTCGTCGAGCGCGAGCTCGCCCGCGTCGGAAGCGGTCAGAGCGCTCGCGACGGGGCTCGAGCGGGCCCGCACGCCGAGAGCATCCTGCGCGACCTCGGGGTTGTCGCCGGAGGGCCGGTATGAACCTGCGTACCTACCAGACCGGAACGCTCGCGGTCGGCGGTCGCCTGCTGCCGGAGAGCGACCGCGCCGTGCAGGCCGACCCCGAGCGCCCGAGCGCGATCACGAAGGGTCACCGCGCCTGCCAGGGCTGCGGCGAGGTGCTCGGTGCTCGATACGCGCTCGACGCCGCCGTGCGCGCGAGCGGCGGACAGCTCATCGCGGCCAACGCGACGGGCTGCCTGGAGGTGTTCTCGACCCCGTACCCCGAGAGCTCGTGGCGGATCCCCTGGATCCACTCGCTGTTCGCGAACGCGCCGGCGGTCGCCACCGGCGTTGCCGCGGCGCTGCGCGCGAAGGGCCGCACCGACGTGCGGGTGGTCGGCCAGGGCGGCGACGGCGGCACGGTCGACATCGGCTTTGCCTGCCTGTCGGGGATGTTCGAGCGCGGCGACGACGTGCTGTACGTCTGCTACGACAACGAGGGGTACATGAACACCGGCGTGCAGCGCTCCGGCGCGACGCCCGCGGCCGCGCGCACCGCCACCACCGAGCCGCTCGGCGGCCATCCCGGCAACGACTTCGGCCAGGGCAAGAGCGCGCCGCTCATCGCGATGGCGCACGAGATCCCGTACGTGGCCACCGCCACGGTCGCCGAGCTGCGCGACCTCGAGGCCAAGGTGACGCGCGCGATGGAGTTCCGCGGTCCGCGCTACGTGCACGTCCTCGTCCCCTGCCCGCTCGGCTGGGGGTCGGTGCCCGGCGAGACGATCCAGATCGCTCGTCTGGCCAAGGAGAGCGCGCTCTTCCCGGTGTTCGAGGCGGTGCACGGACGCATCACGTCGGTCTCGCGCATCCGCCGCCGGGTGCCCGTCGAGGAGTATCTGCGCCGCCAGAAGCGCTTCGCCCACCTGTTCGCCGGCGACGGTCGCCCGGACGTCGTCGCGCGGCTGCAGGCTCTCGCCGACCGCAACGTCGAGCGCTACGACCTGCTCGCCGGCCCCGACGAGCCCCAGCGCGAGATCGAGCTGCTCGACGCGCTCGCGGCGGCCGAACGGGGGCCGGCATGAGCGGCGAGCGCCCATTCGCGATCACGCTCGACGTCGGCTCGAGCCTGGCCAACCGCACCGGCGACTGGCGCAGCGAGCGGCCGGTGTACGTGCGGCGCCTGCCGCCCTGCAATCACGCCTGCCCCGCGGGTGAGGACATCCAGGCCTGGCTCGCCGACGCCGAACTCGGCGGTGAGGGCTACGAGCGCGCCTGGCGCACGCTCGTGGCCGACAACCCGCTGCCGGCGGTCATGGGCCGCGTCTGCTTCCACCCTTGCGAGACCGCCTGCAACCGGGCCCAGCTCGACGAGTCGGTCGGCATCAACTCGGTCGAGCGCTTCCTCGGCGACGAGGCGATCCGCGCCGGTTGGGCGCTCGAGCCGCCGCCCGCCGCCACCGGGAAGCGCCTGCTCGTCATCGGCGCCGGGCCGTCGGGGCTGTCGGCCGCCTATCAGCTTGCCCGTCGTGGCCACCACGTGACGATCCGCGAACAGGCCCCCCGGCCCGGGGGGATGATGCGCTACGGGATCCCGGCCTACCGCCTTCCGCGCGACGTCCTCGATGCCGAGATCGACCGCATCCTCGCGCTCGGCGTCGAGCTGCAATGCGGCGAGCGGGTGGAGGACCTGCCCGCGGCGATGCGCGAGGGCGCCTACGACGCCACCTTCATCGCCGTCGGCGCCCACGTCGCCAAGCACGCGGAGATCCCGGGCGGGACGGCGGGCCACATCATCGATGCCGTCGCGATGCTGCACGGCCTCGAGGAGGGTGAGCGCCCGCAGCTCGGCCGGCGCGTCGTCGTCTACGGCGGCGGCGACACCGCGCTCGACGCCGCCCGCAGCGCGCAGCGCCTCGGCACCGAGCCGATCATCGTCTATCGCCGCACGCGCGAGCGGATGCCCGCGCACCCGACGGAGCTGGCCGAGGCCGAGGAGGAGGGCATCGCCTTCCGGTGGCTGTCGACGATCGCCGGTGCCGACGGCGGCCGGCTGAAGATCGAGCGCATGGCACTCGACGCGTCTGGCTTTCCGCAGCCGACGGGCGAATTCGAGGAGCTCGGCGCCGACACCGTGGTGCTCGCGCTCGGCCAGGACGCCGACCTGCGGCTGCTCGAGGGCCTCGCCGGTGTGGAGATCGCCGATCACACCGTGCGCGTCGACGAGCGCATGATGACCGGCCACCCCGGCGTGTTCGCCGGCGGCGACATGGTGCCGGCCGAGCGCATGGTCGCGGTCGCGATCGGCCACGGCCGCCGCGCCGCGCGCTGCATCGACGGCTGGCTGCGCGAGATCGCCGCGCCCGGAGAGCCGCAGGTCGAGCTGGCGGGCTTCGAGCACATCAACGCGTGGTACTACACCGACGCCCCGCGCACGATCCAGCCACAGTTGGAGAGCGTGCGCCGCCAGACGACGTTCGAGGAGGTCGTCCAGGGGCTCGACGAGTCCTCGGCGCTCTACGAGGCGCGGCGCTGCCTGTCGTGCGGCAACTGCTTCTCGTGCGACAACTGCTTCGGGGTCTGCCCCGACGACGCCGTCATCAAGCCGGGCCCCGACGGAGTGCCCTACGCGTTCGACCTCGACTACTGCAAGGGCTGTGGCCTGTGCGTACAGGAATGCCCGTGCGGCGCGATCGAGATGGTGCCCGAGGAGACCTGATGACGTGGGCGAGCCGATGGCTCGCCCACGTCACCCATCTCGCCCCCTGCCCTGCCGTCAAGCCGCGTCCGTGGCCCAGCGTTCCGCGATGCCCATCCTGCCCTCCCTCGTGGCGGTCTTACCGAATGGTCATTAGGTAACACGATTCGCCGCCACTCGTCAAGCCCGTCTGAGTCGGCGGGCAGTCGACTACGATCGGCCGATGCCGGCCTCCCGCCGTCAGCAGGCAGGATCGGCGCCGCGGCGGCATCGGCTCACCCGCGCCGCGCGGCGTGACCTGATCGTCCAGGCGGCGGCCGAGGTGTTCGCCGCGAACGGCTACCGAGACGCCTCGATGGAGCTCATCGCCGGTCGCGCCGGGGTCACCGCGCCGGTGCTCTACGACCACTTCGACTCCAAGCAGGCGCTCTATCTCACGCTGCTCGACGAGCACGGTCGCGCGCTGCTGTCGCGCGTCCTCGCCGGCGCGACGGCGGCGAGGACGGCCGCCGACGCCCTGCGCGCGGGCATCGACGCGTTCCTCGGCTTCGTGCAGTCGCATCCCTTCGCCTGGCGCATGCTCTTCCGTGATCCTCCCGCCGACCCGGTGATCGCCGAGCAATACGCGCGGCGGCAGGCGGCGACGACCACCGCGCTCGCCGCCGCGCTGCGCGCCGGCGGGGCGACGAGCGACGAGGGTCCGCGCGCCGAGCAGACGGGCGAGGTCTACGCGGAGATGCTCAGGACCGGCCTCAACGGCGTCGCCGCCTGGTGGTACGACCATCCCGACGTGCCGCGCGCGGAGCTCGTGGAGCTCGTGTACGGGCTCTACTGGACGGGACTGCGGCGGGGCGACGGCGACGCGGGTCGTCCCGCTTCGTAACGGTCCGCGACCCGGCGCGGCAGGGCCGCAGACGAACCTACGGCAAAGCCGCAGCCGTACTGCGGCCTGCGCCCGTGGCGGCGCGCGGCCGGCGACCGTAGTGTCGCGAGCGTCAACCTCGAACACGGGGAGCTCGCCTTGTTGGCCGCCATCTTCAACCTGAATAACCCCGCGCACGTCGTGCACTGGCACTTCATCCAGCTGTCGGTGCCGAACCTGATCGTGATCGCCCTGATGTTCGTGGTGTTCGCGCTGGCCATCGCGCTGCCGTTTCCCGGGCACCGCTCGAGCGGGAGCAAGTCGTGAGCGCCGTCGAGCGGCCCGAGTCCGTTCCCGCCGCCGCCTCGGAGAACGGGACCTGGACCGGGCAACTGCGCCACGCGCTCGAGAGCCGCTGGCCGCCCGAGAAGATGCTGCCCGACAAGCAGCCGAGCTACGTCGCCTCGTGGATCTACGTGTTCGGCGCCCTGTCGATCGCGAGCCTCACCGTCCTCATCGGCTCGGGCACGATCCTCGCCCTCAAGGGTCCGGCCTGGTGGCACGACACCGGCGTCGGGCACTTCTTCAACAGCATCCACCTCTGGTCCGTCGAGGTCTTCTTCTTCGTCATGGTCATCCATCTGTGGGGCAAGTACTGGATGGCGGCCTGGCGCGGTGGACGGCGCAAGACCTGGATCAGCGGCGCGATCACGTTCCTGATCGCGATCCCGTGTGCTCTGACCGGCTACGTGTCACAGCAGAACTTCGACGCACAGTGGATCTCCACGCAGGCCAAGGACGCGATGAACGCGGCCGGGATCGGCTCGTTCTTCAACCTGACCAACTTCGGCCAGATGTACTCCTGGCACATCCTGCTGCTCCCGCTCGCGGTGGTGGCGCTCGTCGTCGCGCACATCCTGCTCGTGCGCCGGCACGGCGTCGTGCCGCCGTACCCGCTGCAGGGGCTCACCACCGGCGAGCCGGTCGTCCCACCCGCGGTCGGTGTCCCCGCGCCGAGCTCGGAGGAGAGCGCGCCGCCGGTGCCTGCCGCCACGACCGGAGGTGACCCCTCATGAGCCTGCGAGACACGTGGCGGGCCGAGGACGCGGCCGCCCGTGGATACAAGGGCTCCTACCGGCGTTATGACCTGGTCAAGGAGGTCGTGATCGCGATCGGGGTCGTCATCGGCCTGGTCGTCGTGCTGACGATCCTGTTCTCCTCGCCCGACGAGAAGCCGAGCACCGTCGCCCAGTGGTCGCAGCAGATGCCCGTCGACTTCGCGACCACCGCCGTCGGCGAGCTCGACGGCTCGAGCGGGACGGCCGGCTACGGGCCCCCCTACAACCACAACGACGACGGTCAGCACATCGGGCCGATCTACCTGGCGAAGTGGCTCGGCGTCGACCATCCGATCAACACGGCCGACGACTTCGTCATCAACCCGCTGCTGAGCATCCCCAACCAGCCGGCGCTGCGCCAGGGCATCGCGGCCTACAAGGCGGCGTCGCCGAGCCAGCAGGCCGCCTGGACCACCGCCTATACCAACGCGCTCAACAAGGCCACGGCGGGACCGAACGGCACGGTCGTCGTACCGGCCGGCAACTACGGACCCGTCGCCCCGATGATGAACTCGCTCGTCGCGCTCGCGCAGAGCGGTGGACTGGACGGGGCGCTGCTCACGAGCAACCAGTTCTTCCAGACCGACTACACGAAGCCGCTGCTGTTCATGGCCGACGGCGGGCTGCTCGCCGCCCGCGCGCAGAGCGACCACCTGCTCGGGACCCAGTGGGGGATGATGAACGAGACCGGCAGCTACCCCGGCCAGGTGTGGCTGTGGCTGTACACGCTGTGGTACCAGGTCAAGCCGTTCTCGACGTCGGCCAACGCGGACATCCTCGTCATGGCCGTCATGGGCCTGCTGAGCCTGCTCTTCATCTGCATTCCGGTGCTGCCGATCGCGCGTGACGTACCGCGCTGGATCCCGCTGTATCGCTGGATCTGGCGCGACTACTACCGCACCGAAGGCTCGACCTGACCCGGCCGCTCTCCGCCCGGCGCCGACGTTGGCGCCGGGAGGCGAGTGGCGTGGCCGGGTCAGACGGCCGTGGCGCCGGGCGCCGGCGCGCCGGCCGGGTCGCCCGCAACGAGCTTGGCCCGCCCGAAGCGGCTCACGTGCGCCGGGCGGGGGCGGGCGGCGTCCTCGCGGGAGAGCATCAGCGCGAACCGGTCGGACCCGAGCGGCTCGGGATCGAGCCCGAACGGGACGGGCCGGAAGGTGATGGGGGGATCGATCGCGATCATGCGCGGGGCTCCGATTCAAACGTGGTCTGACGGCGACGGTACGCCGGTCGAGGGCCGCCCGCCTCCGTGTACGGCCCCGCTCGCGGAGCGGCTTGCTACTGAGTCGCCGCTCGGCGCGGTCCGGGATCCCGTCGCGTCCGTATTTTCCCCCGCTCGACACCGTGGTATTCCCGGTACGAGGTCTCGCGGCGGGAGCTACCGTCGGTCGTCGGATGCCGCAGAAACATGGATGTGTCTGATCGCCGCGACATCCGCGACGAGACAGTGCCCGCGCCGATCCGGTGCGGGCACTGTCTCGACGTGATCGGCGTCTATGAGCCGCTCATCGTGTGCGACGACGGTGTGGCCCGCGAGACATCGCGCGCCGTCGAGCCGGGCCTGCCCCGGACGGGCGCCGACTACTACCACCGCCGCTGTCACGCCGCGGGCGCGCGCGAGCAGGCGCACCGCCGCTCCGGCTCGCCGCCGCCCGCCGGTTGACGCGACCGCCGGGCTGCGTCAGGCGGGCGGGCCGGCCGCACCCGCGCGACCCGAGCGGGTCACGAGATGCGCGTCGGCCAGCCCGAGGGAGAACCCCTCGGGCGCGCCGGCGCCGACGTCGAGGAGGAACGCGGGCTCCCCCCACCGCCGGTGCTGCTCGGCGTCGATGTAGAAGGGGACGCCCGCGATCTCCGCGAGACGACGATCGTTCGGCCCCGGCGGCAGCTCGGAGGCGAGCACGCAGATCGGGGTGCTGCCGTCGCAACAGCCTCCGGACTGGAAGAGGGCTAGCGGCCCGTGCTCGCGCACGAGCCGCTTGATCATCTCCACCGCCTCGGGGGTCGCCTCGACGGCGGCGCGGGCCTGCGCCATCCGCCTAGAACAGTCCCATGGCGTGCTGGTCATAGCTGACCAGCAGGCACTTCGTCTGCGAGTAGTGGTCGAGCATCATCTTGTGGTTCTCGCGGCCGACGCCGGAGATCTTGTAGCCGCCGAACGCCGCGTGCGCCGGGTAGAGGTGGTAGCAGTTGGTCCACACCCGCCCGGCCTGGATCGCGCGCCCCATGCGGTACGCGGTGCCGCCGTCCCGGGTCCAGACGCCGGCCCCGAGGCCGTAGAGCGTGTCGTTGGCGATGCGCAGCGCGTCCGCCTCGTCCTTGAACGTGGTCACGGCGAGCACCGGACCGAAGATCTCCTCCTGGAAGACCCGCATGTCGTTCTGCCCCTTCAGGACCGTCGGCTTGTAGTAGTAGCCGCCCTCGAGCTCTCCCGGGAGCACGTTGCGCTCGCCGCCGATCAGCACCTCGGCGCCCTCCTCACGGCCGATCTGCACGTAGGAGGTGATCTTCTCGAGCTGCGCGGTCGAGACCTGTGGTCCCATCTGCGTCGTGCGGTCGAGCGGGTCGCCCTGGCGGATCGCGGCGATCCGCTTCAGGCAGCGCTCCATGAACTCGTCGTAGATCGACTCCTGGATGAGCGCCCGCGACGGGCACGTGCAGACCTCGCCCTTGTTGAAGGCGTACAGCACGAGGCCCTCGATGGCCTTGTCGAGGAAGGCGTCGTCGGCGGCCAGCACGTCCTCGAAGAAGACGTTCGGCGACTTGCCGCCGAGCTCGGTCGTCGAGGGGATGATGTTCTGCGCGGCGTACTGCATGATCAGGCGCCCGGTCACCGTCTCGCCGGTGAACGCCACCTTGGCGATCCGCTTGCTCGAGGCGAGCGCCTTGCCGATCTCCGCGCCCGGGCCGTTGACGATGTTCAGCACGCCGGGGGGCAGGGTGTCGCCGACCACCTCGGCCAGCTTGAGGATCGACCACGGCGTCGGGCTCGCCGGCTTGAGCACGCTGCAGTTGCCCGCCGCGAGCGCCGGGGCGAGCTTCCACGCCGCCATCAGCAACGGGAAGTTGAACGGGATGATCTGACCGACGACGCCGAGCGGCTCGCGGAAGTGGTACGCGACGGTGTCCTTGTCGATCTCCGAGATCGCGCCCTCCTCGCCGCGGATGACGTCGGCGAAGTAGCGGAAGTGATCGATCGCAAGCGGGAGGTCGGCGGCGATCGTCTCGCGCACCGGCTTGCCGTTCTCGTAGCTCTCGGCGATCGCGAGCATCTCGAGGTTCTCCTCGAGCGCGTCCGCCACGGCGTTGAGCACGCGTGACCGCTCGGTCGCCGAGGTCTCGCCCCAGGCCTCACGGGCCGCGTGTGCCGCGTCGAGCGCGAGGTCGACGTCGGCCGGCGCCGAGTGGGCGATCTCGCAGAACGGCTTGCCGGTGCGGGGCGTGAGGTTCGGCCGGTACTCGCCGTTGCTCGGCGGTACCCACTCGCCGCCGATGAAGTTGTCGTAACGGGCCTGCAGGGCGACCGGACTGCCGGCGGCTCCGGGCACGTCAAACGTGGTCGTCTGTTCGACCGTGGCCATGACTCTCTCCTTCTATCCGATGACGGGTGCCCACCGAGCTTGCCGCCGCGGCGTCGCGCCGCCATCCGTACTCATCCCGCCGGGCCCGACGGGGAACCCCGCGGGCCCGCCGCGCCGGGACGCTCAATAGCACGAGCAGGGGGCAGCGCGCGTGGGCGGTGAGATGCGCCGCCGTGCTTCCGAACACGAGGCGACGCAGCGGCCCGTGACCGCGCAAGCCGTGCACGTGCCCGAGCACGAGCCGCGCGTCGGGTGCCGCCAGCAGGCGCGCGAGCGCGATCGCATCGCGCGCGGCAGCACGGCCGTCCACCCCACGATCACGCGGCGGAACCCGTCCTCTGTGCTCGCCGCCGCCGGCGCCTTCTCAGCTGGCATCCCAGGAAAAGCCAGGCGGACGTGCCTGCGCCGGGATCCGGGGAAAGCCGCAGCCGCCGTAGGGCTGGAACGCGGCCCAGGTTGCGCTAGGGTCGTGGCGAAGGCGAAGGGAAGGCCGTGGCTCAGGTCAACGACAACGCGAGTCGGGTGCAGCAGGTGTCGCGCGACGAGCTGGCGATGCCCGCCGAGCTCGATCAGCATCGCCTGCGTTCGCGCCTGATCGCCCTCGGCTGCATCGTGCTCGGCGTCGTGCTCGTCGTGACGCTGCTCCCCGGTCTGTCCGGTCTGCGCAAGCAGCTCGAACAGGCCAAGCCCGGCTGGCTGGTCGCCGGCGCCGTCCTGAAGTACCTCTCGGGACTCTCCTACGTCGCCGTCTTCCGGGCCGTCTTCTGCCGGCGAATGTCCTGGCGGATGAGTTACCAGATCGGGATGGCCGAGCTCGCCGCGAACGCACTGCTGCCCACCGGTGGCGCCGGTGGCCTGGCGCTCGGCGCGTGGGCGCTGAGCCGAAGCGGCGTGCCCGGCCCGCACATCGCGCGGCGGACGGTGGCGTTCTTCCTGCTCACGAGCCTTCCGAACGTCGTGGCGCTCATCCTCGTCGGAGTGGCCCTGACGCTGCACCTGCTCCCCGGCCACACGAGTCTTGCGCTCGCGCTCGTGCCCGCCGCCGTCGCGGCCGCCGCGATCGTCGGCGTACTGTGGCTCGGCCGCCTTGCGGATCGCGTGCGCCGTCGGGCCGAGCACGAGCACGGAGCCACCGCGCGGCGCGTGCGCTTCCTCGGCGCGCTCGCGGACGGGGTCGCCGAATCGCTCGTGCTCCTGCGCGAGGGCAATGCCACGCTGCTGCTCGGGCTGGCCGGATACCTCGGCTTCGACGTGATGGTCCTGTGGGCCACGTTCCACGCCTTCGGCGCCGTGGTCCCGCTCGCCATCATCTGGATCGCCTATCTGATCGGCGAGCTCGGGGGCCTCATTCCGGTGCCCGGCGGGATCGGCGGGGTCGATCTCGGGCTGGTCGGCACGCTCGCGCTGTACGGCGTTCCGCTGGCCGCCGCGACGGCCGCGGTGCTCGCGTACCGCGCCATCGCGCTGTGGGTGCCCGCCGTCTTCGGCGGCGTGGCATTCGTCGGCCTGCGCCGCACGCTGCGCGGCGAGGCGAGCGAGATCGCCTCGTGCGGGCCCGACGCCGAGCTCGACGTGATCGGCCGCGGGCGCGTGCGGATCGGGGGCGGGGCCGAGGTGCCCGCGCGGTCGGCCGGCGCATAGCGGCGTTCGCGATATGGCGAAGGCGATCCGATTTGCGCGGTACGGCGGCCCGGAGGTGCTCGAGCTCGTCGACGTGGCGGATCCGCAGGCCGGGCCCGGGCAGGTCCGCGTCTCGGTGCGAGCCGCCGGCGTCAACCCGCGGCGCGAGCTGATGGCCGAGGTCCACCCGCTGCAGCTGCCGGCGGGTCTCGGCTCGGAGCTGGCCGGGGCGAGCTGCTGCGCAGCGGGCGATCGGCGGCCGCGCGGGTATGTTTGACGGGTGACCGATCTGCACCAGACGCCGGCGCCCGACGGCGGCCCGGCGCCGCACGCGCCCGACCACGTGCGCGACACCCGCATCGAGCGGGTCGTCCCGCTCGCCAGTCCGGCGCTCATGCTGCACGAGCTTCCGCTCGGCCCCGAGCGGGCCGCCGGCGTGCTGCGCGCTCGCGCGGAGATCGCGGCGATCCTCGATCGCCGCGACGATCGGCTGCTCGTCGTTGTCGGGCCCTGCAGCGTGCACGACTACGACGCCGCGCTCGACTACGCGCGGCGACTGGCGGCGAAGGCGGGCGAAACCCGCCGCGATCTGTGCGTGGCGATGCGCGTGTACTTCGAGAAGCCGCGGACGACGACGGGCTGGAAGGGGATGATCAACGACCCGCACCTCGACGGGTCGGGGGACGTCGGCACCGGGCTGCGCCTCGCCCGCCGCCTCCTGCTCGAGGTCCTCGAGCTCGGCCTCGCGATCGGGTGCGAGTTCCTCGATCCGATCACGCCGCAGTACGTCGCCGACGCCGTCGCCTGGGGCGCGATCGGCGCGCGCACGACCGAGAGCCAGATCCACCGCCAGCTCGCCTCGGGCCTGTCGATGCCCGTCGGCTTCAAGAACGGAACGGACGGGAACGTCCAGGTCGCGGTCGACGCCGTGCGCGCGGCGGCGGTGCCGCACGCGTTCGCCGGCATCGACGTCAGCGGCGCGCCGGCGATCCTGCACACGACGGGGAACCCGGACGGGCACATCATCCTGCGCGGCGGCCGCGACGCCCCCAACTACGGGTCGGAGGACGTCGCCTTCGCCTGTGAGCGTCTGCGTGCGGCCGGGCTGCCCGAGCGCGTGATCGTCGACGCCTCGCATGACAACAGCGGCAAGGACTATCGTCGCCAGCCGCTCGTCGCCGGCGACATCGCGGCGCAGGTGTCGGGCGGCCAGGCGGCGATCGTCGGCGTGATGCTCGAGTCGTTCATCGTCGCCGGGCGGCAGGACCTCGTCCCCGGCGCCAGCCTCACCTACGGCCAGTCGATCACCGACGCCTGCCTGGACTGGGAGACCACCGTCGAGGTGCTCGACGGTCTGGCCGAGGCGGCGCGGACGCGTCGCGACCGCAGGGCGAGCGCCGTCTCGGCCTGATCGCCGCCGCGCCCAGCGGTGAGCGAATCGGCGGCATACGCAAAAGATTTGCGTATGATGGAGTGCATGGCTCGTGACGGCGTCCACTACCTCGGCGGCAGCGGCTCCGCGGCCCCGGCGTCGGCCGGGGCCGCCCTCAACGTCGTCGCCACCGTGGCCGACGACGAGTCGGCGCCGCGGAGCGGACTGGCGCGTGCGCTCGAGCTCTTGAGAGCCGGGGCCGCATCGACGCTGCTCGTCGACGAGCTGCGCACCGCCGCGCGCTCCGCGCGCGAGCTCGTCGAGCTGCTCGACTGGCTCGACGCGGCGGGTGCGGACCTCGTCGCGCTCGACGTCGGGCTCGACACCGGCGCTCGCGCCTCGCGGTCGGCCCTCGCCCTCGTGCGCGAGATCGATCGCTGGGAGGGCGAGGGTGACGTCGACCGGCCGCGCGGTCGCCCGGGCGTGCGCGCTCGTGTCCCCGAGCTGGCCGAGCGCATCGCCGAGCTGCGGGCCCTCGGCCTCAGTCTGCAGGCGATCGCCGAGGCCCTCGAGGCCGACGGTGTGCCGACGCCGCGCGGGGGTGCCCAATGGCGTCCGTCGAGCGTCCAGTCGGCACTCGGCTACCGTCGCCCCCGCCCGCCGGCGCCCGGAGCGGGGCGGCTTCCCCGCCGCCGCCGCCGCCGGGGCCCGGCCGTCGGGGTCCGAGTCGCCCAGCCGGCCCACGTGGCCCGCGTCCCGGCCCGGAGCCTCCCCCGTCCCCGGCGCGCCGATGACCGCGATCATCGAGGAGTTCGGGGTGCTCGGCGTGTTCCTGCTCATGGTCCCCGAGAGCGCGGGCATCCCCGTGCCGAGTGAGGTGACGCTGCTCTTCTCCGGCTTCGCCGTCAGTGGGGGATGGATGTCGTTCCCGCTCGCCGTGCTCGCCGCCACCGCCGGCAACCTCGTCGGCTCGCTCATCCTGTACGCGCTCGGCGCCGCCCACTGGGCCGAACGGGTGCCGGGCGCCTCGGCGCTGCTCGAGCGCTGGTCGGCGCTCCTCGACCGCCACGGCACCCGAGCCGTATTCATCGCGCGCCTGCTCCCCCTCGCGCGCACGTTCGTGTCGCTCCCCGCGGGCGCTCGCCGCGTGCCGCTGGCGCCGTTCGTGGCGCTCACGATCGCCGGTTGCGCGCTCTGGGCCGTCGCCTTCATCGCCGCCGGCGCGGTCGCCGGCACCGCCTGGCAGCAGCTCGGCGCGACGCTGGCCTGGCCGCTGCTCGCCCTTGGCGTGTTCAGCCTCGTCGCGCTCCAGTTGCGCGGGCGCCGCCGGGCGCGCTGACGGCCGCGATCGATGTCCTACGCGGCGTCGCGCTCGGGTTCCTCGACGAGCGCGAGCGGCGCCGGCGCGCGGGCCGGCTCGTCCGCAGCGTCGAGCGCGGTGCCGATGATCTGCAGATCGGGGTGATCGACGAGCGCGATCTCCTCGCCCGCGCGCTCCTGGTCGCCGCTTGCGTACACGACGCGCACCGTCGGCCGGTCGAGCTGCCCGTTGGGGACCGACGCGACGATGCCCCGCAGGCCGTCGGACAGCCGCACCTCGGTGCCGATCGGCCACGGCGCGACGAGCTCGCGGAAGACGTCGACCACGAGCGGGTCGAACGCGGTTCCGCGTCCGTCGACGATCGTCTGCCAGCCGTCCTCCGGCGGTCGCGCCGGCGACCGGGGGCGGGCGCTGACCGTCGCGTCGTACGCGTTGGCCGCGGCGGCGATCCGGGCCAGCTGGTTGATGTCCTCCCCGCCCTTCCCGTCGGGATAGCCGGTGCCGTCCCAGCGCTCGTGGTGGGAGCGGACGACCGCCTTGACGAGCGGGGTGATGGTGTCGGTGCGCAGCATCTCGCAGCCGAGCACCGGGTGGCGGCGGAGCAGCTCGGCCTCGTCGGGCGCGAGCGGATCCGCCTTGTTGACGATCCCGGACGGGATCGCGAGCTTGCCGAGGTCGTGCAACAGTAGCCCGAGCCCGAGCCGGACGAGCCGCATCTGCATCCCCTCGAAGCTGCGCTTGCCCGACCAGTCCCGGTAGCCGTGCGTCCGCAGCAGTCGATCGCCGACGAGCAGCCCGAGCGCGGCGACGTTCACCGAGTGCTCGTAGACGTGGCCGTCGACGGTCGAGAGGTCGACGAGCGCCATCCCGACCTCGGCGCTGCCGGCGACGTGCTCGGCGATGAGCGCCGCGACCGCGCTGAGGTCGGCGATCTCCTTGTCCCCGAGGCCCGCGGCCGCGGGCTTGAGCTCGCGCACCGACGTCATCGCCTTCGCGACGGTCGCGGTCGCCGTCGCCTTCAGCTCCGGGCTGAGCGGCCGGGGCACGACGATGCCGGCGCTGACGGCGTCATCGACGTAGACCGCGTTGATGCCGTGATCGACGAGCGACCTGACGTACGGGCCGGAGAGGGTCGTTCCGGCGCGCAGCAGCGGTGTGCCGTCGGCGTTGCCGCAGAGGACGTCCTCGCCGAGGACCATGCCCTCGACGACGCGGCGCGTGGCGATCAGTCTCATGCCAGGCATGTATCGGCACCGGCGCCGGTGACACTGGGCGCCGCGGCGTTCCCTCGACGAATCGCGAGCTGCCGCTAGGCTCGGCGGATGTCAGAGCGAGGCACCGCCACGGAACCCGCCGCGCCCGAGCCGCCCCTCTCCGGACGCCTCGCGGGCGTCCGATCGTCGCCGGTGCGCGACATCCTGTCGCTCACCGAGCGCCCCGAGGTGATCTCGTTCGCCGGTGGCCTCCCGGCGCCCGAGCTGTTCCCGGCCGAGATGCTCGCCCAGGCGTTCGGGGCGGTCACCGCGCCGGCGGGGGTGGCGCGGGCGCTGCAGTACTCCTCAACCGAGGGCGTCCCCGAACTGCGCGAGGCGCTCGCCGCCCGCTCGCGCGAGCGCGGCGTGCCCGCCGACGGGGAGGACGTGATCGTCACCACCGGCTCGCAGCAGGCGCTCGCGCTCGTGGCCACGGTGATGCTCGAACCGGGCGATGCGGTGCTCGTCGAGGATCCGGCCTACCTCGCCGCGCTGCAGTGCTTCCGCTTCGCCGGTGCCCGTCCCGTGCCGGTGCCCTGCGACGGCGACGGGATCGATCCCGAGGCGCTCCCCGGTCTCATCGCCGCGCACCGACCGAAGCTCCTGTACTGCGTCCCGAACTTCCAGAATCCGACCGGCCGCACGATCCCCGACGCCCGGCGCGCCCGGCTGGCCGAGATCGCGGCCGAGCACGACCTGTGGATCGTCGAGGACGATCCGTACGGGGAGCTGCGCTACAGCGGCGCGCCGTCGCGCTCGATCGCCGCCCACGAACCGGCGGGCGCGCGGACCGTCGCGGTGTCGTCGCTGTCGAAGGTCCTGGCACCGGGCCTGCGCATCGGCTGGCTGAGCGCGCCGGGCGCGCTCCGGCGAGCGCTCGTGATCGCCAAGCAGGCCGCCGACCTGCACACCTCGACCGTCGACCAGCTCGCGGCCGTGCACTGCCTGGCTCAGGACGACCTCGCCGCCCACGTCGACCGGTTGCGCGTCGCCTACCGCGCCCGGCGGGACGCGATGCTCGCGGGGCTGCCCGCGGCGCTCGGGCCCGGGGCCGTCTTCAACCGGCCCGACGGCGGCATGTTCCTGTGGGCGCGCCTCGGGGACGGGCTCGACGCGACGGCGCTCCTGCGTACGGCGCTCGAGCACGACGTGGCCTTCGTCCCCGGGGCGCCGTTCTACGCGAGCAGCCCCGACCCGTCCACGTTGCGGCTGTCGTTCACCACGCACGCTCCGGACCACATCGCGCTCGGACTCGAACGCCTCGCCGCGGCGCGGGCGGCGTGCGAGCCCGGCTCGTGACGGCGCACTACAGTGGCGTCATCACTCCGCAACGAGAAGAGAGCGACATGACCCCGATCTGCCTGGACGGAAAGCTCGTGCCGGCCGAGCAGGCCGTCATCCCCGTCACGGACGAGGGGCTGCTGCGGGGCGACGGCGTGTTCGAGGTCGTGCGTCTCTACGACGGGGTTCCCTATGCCCTCGATGCGCACCTCGAGCGGATGCGCCGCTCGGCCGAGAACCTGCGCCTGGAGCTCGACATCGACGCCGTGGCCGCCGACGCGGCCGCTCTGCTCAGCGCGACGCACCCCGGGGACGCCGCGCTGCGGATGCTCGCCACGCGCGGCGGGCACCGCGTCGCGCTCATCGAGGCGCTCCCGGACCTGCCGCCCACGCTCGCCGTGGGCTGCGTCACGTACTCGCCCACGCGCGTGCTCGACGGGATCAAGTCGCTCTCCTACGCGGCGAACCGGCTCTGCTCCCGCCTGGCGCAGGAGCGTGGCTTCGACGAGGCGCTGATGGTCACGCCGCACGGGCGGGTGCTCGAAGCGCCGACCTCGACCTTCTTCTGGGTGGCCGGCGGCGAGCTGCGCACGCCGCCGCTCGAGGACCACCTGCTCGACTCGATCACACGGCGGGCGGTGATGGCCTGCTGCGATGTGCTCGAGGTGCCGACGACGCTCGACGATCTTCACGGGGCCCAGGAGGCGTTCCTGGCCTCGAGCCTGAAGGAGGTGCTCCCGGTGCATCGCATCGAGGACATCGAGCTGCGGGCTCCCGGTCCCGTCACCGAGCGCGCGGCCGAGCGCGTGAACCGCTACGTCGCCGACGCGCTCGCGGCCACGGCGCGCTAGCCGTCGCATCTCTTCGTGCGCGTCGCCACGGTAGTCGGCAACCGGCCGCAGTTCGTCAAGGCCGCCGCCGTCTCCGGTCCGCTGCGGGCCGCACACGAGGAGATCCTCATCCACACCGGGCAGCACTACGACGACGAGATGTCGGACGTGTTCTTCGCCGAGCTCGGCCTGCCCGAGCCGGACCACCGGCTCGACCTCGGCGAGGCGCTCGGCGCCGGGAACACGGCGCAGACCGCTCACATGCTCGCCACCCTCGCGCCGCTGCTGGGCGAGCTGGCGGCGGACGTCGTGCTCGTCTACGGCGACACGAACTCGACGCTGGCCGGCGGCCTCGCGGCGGCGCAGCTCGGCGTGCCGGTCGCGCACGTCGAGGCGGGGATGCGCTCGTATGACCGGGCCATGCCCGAGGAGCTCAACCGCGTGCTCACCGACCATCTCTCGACGCTCCTGCTCTGCTCCTCGGCGGCGGCGGAGGAGAACCTCGCGCGTGAGGGCGTGCGCAGCGGAGTGGTGGTCGTCGGGGACGTGATGGTCGACGTGGCCCGGCTCGTCGCGCCCGCGTTGCGCGCGCGGGAAGAGATCCTCGCTCGTCTGCAGGTGACCGCCGGCGGCTACGTGCTCGCCACCGTGCATCGCGCCGGCACGGTCGACGACCCCGTTCGCCTGCGGCGCCTCGTCGCGCTGCTCGAGGGCGTCGGCCGGCCGCTCGTGCTCCCGCTGCACCCCCGCACCCGGGCCCGCCTGCTCGAGGCCGGGCTGCTCGACCGTGTCGCGGCGGCGGCTCAGGTGTGCGAGCCGCTCGGGTACCTCGACTTCGCGGCCTTGCTCGCGCACGCGGCTGCCGTGCTCACCGACTCCGGTGGCGTGCAGAAGGAGGCCTACCTGGCCGGCGTCCCCTGCGTGACGCTGCGCGACCGCACCGAGTGGGTGGAGACGGTCCAGGCGGGCTGGAACACGCTCGTCGATCTCGACCCGGGCCGGTTGCGCGCGGCGCTCGCCGGGCCGCGGCCGCAGGCCCATCCCGCGCTGTACGGGGACGGGCGCGCGGCGGAGCGTGTCGTCGCCGCGCTCGAGCGACTCGCGGACGGCGCGGCGGCGTAGCGAGGGGCCGGCGTCGCCGGGCGTCAGTGCGTGGGCCCGCTGCCGTTCGGGACGATGGCGTGGCGGCCGACGAGCGTCTGCAGGCCGGCATCGGTCCACACGATCTGGTCGCGGCCCTTGCCGACGCCGACGAGGGCGACGGGGACGCCAACGTAGTCGGAGATGAAGTCGAGGTATTCGCGCGCGGCGCTGGGGAGGTCGGACATCGACCGGGCCTCGGTGATGTCCTCGCTCCAGCCCGGCAGCTCGGTCAGCTCGGAGGTCGCGTGGTGCAGGACGGTCTGGTGATACGGATAGTCGTGGAACTCGGCGCCCTCGCTCCCGCGGTAGCTCGTGCAGGCGTGGATGCGGTCGAGCCCGGAGAGCACGTCGAGCTTGGTGATGACGAGCGCGCTGAGGGTGTTCAGCTGGGCCGCGTAGCGCAGCGCGACGAGGTCGAGCCATCCCGTGCGTCGCGCGCGCCCGGTCGTCGTGCCGAACTCGCCGCCGCGCTCGCGGATCAGGTCGCCCATCTCGTCGTGCAGCTCGCTCGGGAACGGTCCGGCTCCGACGCGCGTCGTGTACGCCTTCGACACGCCCCAGATCTCATCGATGCTGCGGGGCCCGACGCCCGCTCCGACGCAGGCGGCGCCGGCGACCGGGTTCGACGAGGTGACGAACGGATACGTGCCGTGGTCGATGTCGAGCATCGCGCCCTGCGCACCCTCGAACATCACCGTGCGCCCCGCGGCGAGCAGGTCCCACATGAGCTTGGCGGTGTCGCCGATGTGCGGCTCCAGGCGGTGGCCGTAGGTCAGGTACTCCTCGGTCATCGCGAACAGGTCGAGCGAGGGGTCCTTCTCGAACGGACGCAGCGACAGGCGCTTCGGCTCCATCGCGGCGACGATCTTCTTCTTGAGGATCTTCTCGTCGAGCAGGTCCTGGACCCGGATGCCGAGCCGCGCCGCCTTGTCCGCGTAGCACGGCCCGATGCCGCGGCGCGTGGTCCCGATCTGCAGCTTGCCGAGCTTGGCCTCGCCGGCCGAGTCGAGCAGCAGGTGGTAGGGCATGATCAGGTGCGCGTTGGCCGAGATCCGCAGCCCACTGACGTCGATCCGCCGCGCGCGCAGCCCGTCGAGCTCGGAGATCAGCACCTTCGGGTCGATGACGACGCCGTTGCCGATGACGCACGTCTTGCCCGGATACAGGATTCCGGACGGGATGAGGTGGAACTTCCACTCCTCGTCGCCGCGCACGATCGTGTGGCCGGCGTTGTTGCCGCCCTGAAAGCGCACCACGGCATCGCCCCGCTCGGCGAGCAGGTCGGTGATCTTGCCCTTTCCCTCGTCGCCCCACTGGGCGCCGACTATCACGATTCCCGGCATCGCAGCGCAGTGTATTTGGCTTGGAGGCCCGGACCCGACCGTCGAGGCCGCTCAGGCCGTGCGCATGTCGCCATGGAGGACACCAGGCGCGTCGGGCGGCGCCGGCGCACGGAAGTCCTGACGGTGGTCCTCGCCGAACAGCGGCAGCGGGTCGCCGCACATCTCGACCAGCCTCGAGACGGTGCGCGCGCCGATCTGCTCCGCGAGCTCGTCGGGCATCAGGTTCGTCGTGGCCACGATCGCGCGCTGGGCCTCGTAGCGGGCGTTGACGATCGAGTACAGCTGCTCGAGCACCCACTCGGTCGTCTTCTCGGCCCCGAGGTCGTCGATGTGCAGCAGGTCGACCGCGGTGAGCCGATCGAGGTAGTCGAGCATCCCCGCCTCGGAGTCGATGGCCCGGCGGATCACGTTCAGCAGGCGCGGAAGCGAGTAGATCGCCACCGTGCGCCCGGCGTCGAGAGCGGCGCGCGAGACGATCATCGCGAGCGTCGTCTTCCCCGTGCCGACGTCGCCGACGAGCCACAGTCCGCGGCCCTCGTCGAGGCGCTGCTCGATGTGGCGCACGTAGCGGCGCACGTCGGCCACGACGGGCTCGGGCATGTCGACGACCGGCGCGCGGTCGAAGGAGGCCCCGCTGTAGCGCCGCGGGATGACCGCCTCGAGGCTGCGCGCCCGGGCCCGGCTGAGGCGCTGTGGCCGGCAGCGGCAGTCGCTCGCGGTGTTCGTCGCCTCGTCGACGACGAAGCCGCTGCCGTCGCACAGGCCATACGGGCAGGGGGACTCGTCGGGGGCGCGGTGGGAGGGAGCGCTCGGCACGACCTTGAGCGTACGACACGATGCGGGCGGCGCGGCCGGGCGCCCGGCGGTGTTTGCCGGATTTTGGGGACGGGTGCCGGCGGGCCGCGCGGGGCCGCGGGCCTCGCGCGGGCGGGAGCGGCGGCTGGGGTGCCGTGCGGGCGTGAGTGATCGCGCCGCCGCGCCGGCTTGCCCTCGAGAGCGGCTGCGGTCCATCCCCGCGGTGTCGCGCCCTGCGGCCGGCCCCCCACCACACCACGCTGCGCATAGGATGGTCCCGGCGCCGCCCGGCGCCACCGATCGCACGGAGGGAAGAGATGAGCGAACGTAACCGCCGACTCGTGCTTGCGCAGCGCCCGAGCGGCATCGTCGATGACTCGATCGTGCATCTGGAGGAGCAGGACGTGCCGCAGCCGGGCCCCGGCCAGGCGCTCGCCCGCGTGCGGTATCTGTCGATCGACCCGACGATCCGCACCTGGATGGACGACCGCGTCGGCTATCTCCCGCCGATCGGCCTCGGCGAGGTCATTCGCAGCGGCGGGATCGCGGAGGTGACCGAGAGCAACTCCGAGCGGTATGCGCCGGGCGACCTCGTCTTCGGGATGACCGGCTGGCAGGACTGGGTCCTCGCGGACGAGGGCGCGGCCGCGATGCAGAAGCTGCCCCCGGGCGTGCCGCCGCCGACGGCGCTCGGCGTGCTCGGTGTGACGGGCATGACCGCGTATTTCGGGCTCATCGACGTCGGCCGGGTCACAGACGGCGATGTCGTCGTCGTGTCCGGCGCCGCCGGGGCGACCGGCTCGACGGTCGGCCAGATCGCGCGACTGAAGGGTGCCTCGACCGTCGTGGGCATCGCCGGCAGCGCCGAGAAGTGCGCGTGGATCGTCGATGAGCTCGGCTTCGATGCCGCGATCAACTACAAGACCGACGACGTTCCCGCCGCGCTCCGGCGTGCGTGCCCGAACGGGATCGACCTCTACTTCGACAACGTCGGTGGGAACATCCTGAACGCGTGCCTCGGCCAGCTCGCACTGCGCGGCCGCGTCGTGCTGTGCGGCGCGATCGCCGGCTACAACGATCCGTCCCAGCTGAGCGGCCCGAGCAACTACATCAACCTGCTCGTGCGACGCGGCCGCATGGAGGGCTTCATCATCCTCGACTACCTCGATCGCTTCCCGCAGGCGCAGGCGGAGATGGCGCGCTGGGTGGCCGAGGGCAAGGTGAAGTCCGTGGAGCACGTGGTCGAGGGCCTCGAGCACGCGCCCGACGCGCTGAACCTCCTGTTCACGGGCGGGAACACCGGCAAGGTGATCGTCACGGTGTGAGCCGCCGGGTGGGCGATCGGCCGCTCCGCGGAGCGGTGCCTAAGGTCACGCCCCCCGTCCGCCGATACGCGCTGGGATGCTCCCACGCCTGCCCACAGTCCTCGCCGGCGTCGCCGCGCTCGCGCTCGCCGGTGTCCCCGCCGCCTCGGCGGCCCGCCGCGCGCCGGCTCCGGCGCCGGCGGCGATCCCGGCGGATCTGCAGGCGCTGCTCGCGCGCTCGGCGCGCCTGCACATCGCCGACGAGGTCTCCGAGACCGCGAGCGTGCTCAACGACGGCGTCGGCTTCAGCGACACGAGCTCGACGATGCAGGTGCGGCTCTCGCCCCTGGAGCTCGAGACGACGTCGGGCAGCGGCCCGCAGGCCGCGCACCTGCGCCTCGTCGGCGACACCGTCTACCTGGCGATCCCGGGGCTGGCCCGAGTCGCGCACGGGCGGCACTGGCTGCGGGCCACGCTGCATCAACTCGGGCTCTCCCGCGCTCAGCTCGTCGGCCAGAGCTCGGCGCCCGGCCAGTCCTCCACCGCGCTCAGCCAGACGGCCGGGATCACCAAGCTGCTGCACGAGGCCTCGACGATCGAGGAGCTCGGCCCGTCGGTGGTCGATCGCGAGCCGGTCACCGAGTTCCTCGTGACGGTCGACTTCTCACGGCTGCTCGGCAGCCTCGGCCCGTCCTCGACGAGTGGCGGCGGTCCCTTCTCGAGCGCCGACGTGCAGCTCTACCTCGCCGCCGACGGCCTGCTCAAGCGCGAGACGATCGACATCTCCGAGCTCATCTCGATCACCGCCGACGTGCTGAGCGACAACGTGCCCGTCGTCGTGCATCGCCCGTGGTCGCACGACGTCGTCGCGCTGTCGCGCTCGCTCGCCAGCGCCCTCGATCGGGTCGCGCTGTCCGCGCCGGCCGCCGCGCCGGGCGCGACCGCCGGCGTCGGCTTCGACATCACCTCGTGGCTCGCGCGGGGAATGTCGGCCGGCCCCGTCGATGCCTCGCTCGGGCCGCGGGTCGTGCTCGACGCGGCGCTGTTCGGCCCCCTCGGCGACGTCGCCCGGCTCTGACGCGCCTCAGCCGCGGCGCATGAGGCGCCCGACCGCGCCCATCAGCTCGGCCGTCTTCGCGTCGCGCTCATCGGCGGTGGCGGCGCCGAGCACGCAATGGTGGGCGTGGTCGTCGAGGAGGCCGAGCGCCACCTTGTCCAGCGCGGCCTGGGCCGCGCCGATCTGGGTGAGGATGTCGATGCAGTAGCGGTCGTCGCTGACCATCCCCTCGATGCCGCGGACCTGCCCCTCGATCCGCTGCAGGCGCGCGAGCAGCTGATCCTTGGTCGCGCTGTAGCCGCGCGTGGGTGTCGTCTGAGCCATGCGGAAAATATACCACTACCCCCTAGGGGTATACTGGCCGCCATGGCGACCACCGACCTGCCCGTCCGATGAGCGGCGTCCTGGACGTGCTGTGGCACGGCCTGCGCGATTCGCTGCTCATGGTCTGGGAGGTCTGGTGGGCGCTCGTGCTCGGTTTCGCGATCTCCGCCATCGTGCAGGCGTGGGTGCCGCGTGAACGCATCGAGCACGCGCTCAGCGGCGCCGGGCCGAGACCGATCGCCTGGGCGACGGGTCTCGGCGCGGCATCCTCGTCGTGCTCCTACGCCGCGATCGCGATCGCCAAGTCGCTCTTTCAGAAGGGCGCCTCCGCCGCGAGCGCACTGGCCTTCCAGTTCGCCTCGACGAACCTGGTCTGGGAGCTCGGCCTCGTCCTGTGGGTGCTGATCGGCTGGCAGTTCACCGTTGCCGAGTACGTCGGTGGCATCGTGATGATCGTGCTGATGACGGTGTTGCTGCGGCTGTTCGTCAGCCCGCGGCTCGAGGAGACGGCGCGCGCCCGCGCGGTGGTGGCCGACGCCGGGCACCAGCACCACTCCTCGGGCGACGCGCGGCCGTGGCGCGAGCGGCTGCGCCGTGTCGACGCGTGGTCGGACGTCGCGCACAACTTCCGAGGCGATTGGCAGATGCTGTACAAGGAGATCGCCATCGGCTTCCTGCTCGCCGGCTTCATCGCGCAGCTCGGCAACGGGTTCTTCGCGAGCCTGTTCCTCGCGCACGCGCCACCGCCGCTCCGGGCGGTCGAGAATGTGATCGCCGGCCCGCTCATCGCCGTCGTGAGCTTCGTGTGCTCGATCGGCAACGTCCCGCTCGCCGCCGTGCTGTGGTCGGGCGGCATCAGCTTCGCCGGCGTGCTCGCGTTCCTGTTCGCCGACCTGATCGTGCTGCCGATCATCGCGATCTACCGCAAGTACTACGGCACGGCGTTCGCGCTGCGGATCACGGCGCTCATGTTCGTCACGATGGCCGTCGCCGCGCTGCTGGTCGGAGGCCTCTTCGATCTCGCCGGAGCGATCCCCAGCGGCGCCCGCCCGTCGCGGGCCGACATCTTCGGGTCGCTGCGGATCGACTACAAGCTCGCGCTCAACCTCCTCGCCCTGGCCAGCTTCGGCGTCCTGTTCGGGCTGACCGTCCGGCGCGGCGCGACCGACCCCGTGTGCGGCATGCGGGTCGACCGGGCCAAGGCCACCACGAGGCAGTTCGCGGACCGAACCTACTGCCTCTGCTCCGCGCACTGCGCGGAGCGCTTCGAGGCCGATCCGGCGCGGTACGCCGGTGCTCACGAGCGCGCCCGCCCGGGTGGCGACGTCGCGGTCGCCCACGGGCACGACTGACGTCACGCGCCGCTTGGGCGCCTAGAGGCGGACGTCGCGGGAGAGCGGCGGCGCCGTCGGCTCGTCGAGCGCAGCGCCGAGTGCGTCGACGACGGCCGGATCGAACTGCGTGCCGGCGCAGCGGCGCAGCTCGGCCAGCGCCTCGGCGTGCGTTCTCGACGGCTGGTAGGGAAGGTCCGAGCGCAACGCGTGATAGGCGTCGCAGACGGCGATGATGCGCGCGCCGAGCGGTGGCTCGTCGCCGCGCAGGCCGTCCGGGTAGCCGCGCCCGTCCCAGCGCTCGTGCGTGGCTCGCACGAGCAGGGCGACCGGCGCGAGCGCCGGCGCCGCGCGCAGGATCCGCTCGCCGACGATCGGGTACTGGCGGATGAAGCGCAGCTCCGCGGAGCTGAGCGCCTCGGGCTTGTGCAGGATCTCATCGGGGACGGCGACCTTGCCGATGTCGTGCAGCTCGGCGGCGCGCGCGACCTGGGCGGTCGCCGCGTCGTCGAGACCGAGGCGGCGGGCGACCCGGACGGCGAGCTCGGCGACCGCGCGCATGTGCTCGTGCAGAGCCGGGTCGCGCTCCTGGAGGATCTTCAGCAGCGCGTCACGGGTCTGCACCTGCTCGGTCGCGCGTCCCGCCTTGCGGGCGTACATGCGGCGGTCGGCGAGGCGCAGCGCGGCGGTCACGTCGGCCGCCTCGGACGGGCACGACACGGTGCCGACCGAGCTCGTGATCGAGAATGCGTCTCCGTGTTCGGACAGGGCGTCGCGCAACCGCTCGAGCCCCTCGGCGGTCCACCGCGCGTCGGTCTCGAGGATCGCGCAGAACTCATCGCCGCCCATGCGGTAGGCCACACCCGGCCAGACCGCGCCGGACAGGCGATCGGCGATCCGCTTGAGCAGGGCATCGCCGCTGAGGTGACCGAAGGTGTCGTTGTAGCGCTTGAAGCCGTCGAGATCGAACAGTGCCAGAACGAACGGCCGCGATTGCTCGTCGGGCTCGAGGCGACGCTCGAGGTCGCGCACGAGCCGGCGCCGGTTGCCGAGCCCGGTCAGCGGATCGGCGAGCGCCTGGGTGCGGCTGCGCTCCAACAGCTCGAGCGCGATCGACATGCGGGCGATCGTGACGGCGAGCGCCGCCGCCGCCAGCCCCGCGGCGAGCCCGCTCGTGTGAGCCACCGCGGCCGCGATCAGCACGCCGAGGGCCGCCGTCGCGCTCAGCAACGGTGCCGGCAGCCGCCGGGCCGAGTCGGGGGACACGGTGGCGTGGCGGCTCGGGTAGAACGAGGCGAGACCGAGCAACAGCGCCGAGGCGACGAACAGCGTGTCCGCGAGCGTGCCGCGGTGGAAGTGCCCGCTGTCGGCCAGCCGGACGAGCACGCCGTCGCCGATCACGTTGATGGTGATCGCCGCCGCGATGAGCGCCCAGGCCGGCCCCGGGCGCCAGCCCGTCATCCCGAGCACGGTGATGACGAACATCAGCCCGACGAGCGCACTCACGAGGAACACCTGCGGTGGAGCCGCCGGCGCCCGCGTGTGGCCGCTCCCGAGCACGGGGAACAGCAGCAGCGCCGCGAGCGCGGCGGCGGCCAGGCCGGTCAGCAGCCCGTCGAGCGCCAGCACCATGTCGAAGCGCCGCACGCGCTCGCGCGCGAGGAGCACGAGCGTCGTGTAGGCGAACAGGAAGGCGAGGAACAGCATCGCCTGCGACGCGCGCGGGTACCAGTGACGCGGATCCGGCTCGAGCACGCGGAAGACGATCTCGGAGCCGCCCCACACGAGCACGCCGATCGCCGCGGCGGTCCAGGCGCCGCGGGCGTCGCCGGTCCAGGCGCGGTAGGCGCAGGCGGCCGCCGCGACCACGAACAGGCCGCAGTAGAGCCAGTCGCTGATCCACCCCGACCGGTCGCCCGCGACCGCCCCGGCGAAATCGATCGTGATGCCGAGCGCGATTGCCGTGACGTACGCCAGGCGCAGGCGCGCTGGGGGCCGCGACGCCACGGCTAGAACGTGGCCACGGGACGCGCTGCTCCAGCCCATTCTTCCGATTCCTCCCTCGGCCAAGCTGGATCCTACGCCCCGCAACGATCCCGGCCCGCCGCGGCGGACGCACGTTCGAGAGCGCTACGGCGTGAGCACGATCTTGCCGCGCGTGTGGCGGCGCTCGAGCTCGCGGTAGGCCTCGCGCACCTGATCGAGGGGATAGACGTGCGCGATCGGGACCTCGAGCTCGCCGGCGTCGATGAGGGCGGCCAGCTCGGCGAGCACCTGCACGCTGGCGCCGGCGGCGTTGCCCTCGGTCTTCACGCCGTGCCGCGCGGCGGCGTCGAAGTCGATGATCGTGTCGATCCGCTCCGGCGTCACGCCGAGCTCGAGCGCGAGCGCCACGTAGCCGCCGCCGAACGTGTCGATGAACGCATCGACGCCGTTCGGGGCGGCGGCGCGGATCCGGTCGCCGACGCCGTCCCCGTAGCGCACCGGCACGACGCCGTGCCCGGCCAGCCAGGCGTCGTTTCGCTCGCCGGCCACTCCGATCACGCGCGCGCCGGCGCGGCGGGCCAGTTGCACGGCGATCGAGCCGACGCCACCGGCCGCACCGGAGACGACGACGGTTTCGCCCGGCGCCGGAGCAACGGCGCGAACGGCCGCGTAGGCGGTCGCGCCGGCCACGAACAGAGCGCCCGCGACCTCCCACCGAACGCCCGGTGGGCGCGGCGTGACGTGCTCGGCGGGGACGACCACGAGCTCGGCCTGGCTCGAGCGCTCGTCGCTGAAGCCGATCACCTCATCGCCGACGGACACGCCGCCGACCCCCTCGCCGATCGCGTCGACGACGCCGGCCAGGTCGCTGCCCTGGCCGGAGGGAAAGTGCGCCGGCCAGCGCTCTTGCATCCGCCCCTCGCGGATGCTCGCCTCGCCGGGGTTGATCCCCGCCGCCCTCACCCGGACCCGGACCTGCCCGGCCCCGGGCTCCGGCGGCGGCACCTCGGCCACCTCGAGCACGTCGATCCCGCCGTAGTGATCGAACCGCACCGCTCTGGGCATCTCCGGCTCCTCCTCGATCGTCGCCGGGGCAAGTCTTCCCGAACCGCGGGCGCCCCAAGCCGCGGCCTACGCGGCGTAGCGTTCGCCGGCGTAGTTCATGAACTTCGGGTACTCCTTCTGGAAGGTGAGCGTCACCGTGCCCACGGCGCCGTTTCGGTGCTTGGCGATGATGAGGTCGGCCTCGCCGATGCGCTCGGAGTCCTGCTCGTAGTACTCCTCGCGGTAGATGAACACGACGAGGTCGGCGTCCTGCTCGACGTTGCCCGACTCGCGCAGGTCCGAGAGCTGGGGGATCTTCGGGCTGCGCGACTCGACCGCGCGACTGAGCTGGGAGAGCGCGATCACCGGGACGCCGAGCTCCCGGGCGAGGATCTTCAGCCCGCGGCTCAGCTCGCCGACCGCCGTGACGCGGCTGTCGAAGCGCGTGTCGGTCCGCAGCAGCTGCAGGTAGTCGACGATGATGAGCCCGAGGCCGTTCGGCGCCTGGGAGTGCAGGCGGCGCGCCTTCGCGCGGATCTCGAGCATCCCGATGTCGCTCGAGTCGTCGATCCACAGCGGCGCCGCGGCGAGGCGCTGGCTCGCGGCGAGGATCTTCGGCCAGCGGTTCTCGGCCACGCGACCCTTGCGCAGCTCCTCGCCCTTGATCCGGGCCTGAGAGGCGACGAACCGCTGGGCGAGCTCGGCCTCGGACATCTCGAGCGAGAAGAGCGCGACGGCCTTCCCGTGCTCGATCGCCGCGTTCTCGGCGATGTTCGCCACGAGGCTCGACTTGCCCATCGCCGGGCGCGCCGCGATGATCACGAGGTTGCCCGGCTGGAAGCCGCCGGTGATCTCGTCGAAGTCCTTGAACCCCGACGGCGTCCCGGTCAGCGACGTGTGCTCGAGCGAGAGCCGATGCAGCTTGTCGATCTCGTCGTGCAGGACGTCCTCGATCTTGCGGAAGTCCTGCTGGCGGTCGTCGCGGGCGACCTCGAGCATCGCCTTCTCGGCCTGCTCGACGAGCTCGCGCGGCGCGGCGGCGTGGCTGAGCACCTGCGACTGGATCTCGTACGAGGCCGTCAGCAGGCGGCGCAACAGCGCGTTCTCGCGCACGATCTGCGCGTAGCGCCGGGCGTGCGCGGCGGCCGGCACGAGGCCGGCGAGCTCGTCGACGGCCGACGCGCCGCCCGCCTCCTCGAGCTTGCCCGTCTGACGCAGGCGGTCGGTGACGGTCAGCACGTCGACGGGCTCGGAGTCGTTGTAGAGCGCGAGCATCGCCTCGTAGATGAGGCGGTGGCGATCGCGGTAGAAGTCCTCCGGGCGCAGGCCCTCCTCGATGACGAGGGCGTACATCGGGCGATCGGTGAGCAGGATGGCGCCGAGGACCGACTGCTCGGCCTCGAGGTTGTGCGGCGGCGTGATGGCGCCGTTCGGGGCGGGGGCGGTCGCGCTCACGACCGTCGAGTCTAGGCCGGTGCCCCGGCGGGACGGCGCGGCCGAGCCGCATTGTGCGCACGAAAGCGCGCGGCCCCGGCCGCTTCGCCACGACACGCGGCTTTACACGCAGCGTTCACAGGCGATAGGCTCGCGCCGCCGCGCCGCGGCGCGTACAAACGATCAAGGGGGACGCACGGATGGCCAGACGGTTGGCAGCTGCAATCGCAACCGGGGCGGGAGTGGTACTCGCGTTCGCCGGCACGGCACAGGCACGCACCTGGACGCTCTACGTGGGCGGCTACGGCGGGCCCGGGAGCAACGCGATCGTCAAGCACGTCCTCGGTGCGCAGGCCCAGGCCGTCGGCGCCGCGAACCCGAGCATCGACGAGTTCTCCCTGCCCTCCCTGCAGGTCCACGTCGGCGATCGGGTGCAGTGGATCAACGGCGGCGGGCACACCGTGACGTTCGCCACCCACGGCGCGGACATCCCGCTCCTCATCCCCGACCCGGCGGACACGCGGGTCTCGGGCGTCCTGGGCGCGGACAACAACCCGTTCTGGTTCAACACCCAGCCCGAGCTCGACTTCGATCCTCGCGGCGTGGTGCCCGCCGGCGTGCGCAACGTCAAGGGCGCCCAGGTGGGCGTCGAGAACGGCACCCAGCTCGTCGGCTCGGGGCTGTACACGGGCAACGGCAACCCGCCGAAGTTCGTGCTCACCTTCACCAAGGCGGGCACGTACCAGTATCAGTGCGCCATCCATCCGAACATGAACGGCGCGATCAGGGTCCTGCCTCGCAAGGTGGGCATCCCCTCGCCCGCGGCCGACCTGGCCCACGAGAAGGCGATCTTCGCGCGGCAGGTCGGCGATGTCGCCACGCTCGCCAACTACACGCCGCCCGCGAACACGGTCAGCGCCGGGCATGACGTGGGCCAGCTGTCGCTGCTGAGCTTCTTCCCGTCCTCGCTGCACGTCGCGGTCGGCACGACCGTGACCTTCTCGGAGACGTCCGACGTGGAGGTGCACACCTTCTCCTTCGGCCCGACCGCCTACCTCAACAACATCAACGCCAACCTCATCCAGCCGATTCCGGCCGCCGCCGGACCGCCGACGCTGCAGTTCAACCCGCTCATCGCCTACCCGAGCGACATCCCGGGCTCGAGCGGGCCGCCGGCATACACCGGCACCAACCACGGCAACGGCTTCTTCAGCACCGGGATCCTCGACGCGAACCCCGGCTCGACGCAGGCGTCGAGCTTCGCGGTCAAGTTCACGAAGGCGGGCACGTACGACTTCCGGTGCCTGATCCACCCGTTCATGAGGGGCCAGATCGTCGTCGGCTGAACCCGTGCGCCACTCCGACCGCGCCGCCACATCGGGCGCGGTCGGGAGGCCACGGCGCCGTCATCCCGAGCCGGTGAGGACCGCGGGCAGCGTGCTCCACGCGCGCGAGCACGTCGTCGACACGTAGTGGACGGGATGCCGATCCCACGTTCCGGTGACGGTGGCCGTCCGTCCCCCGCGCACGATCACGAGGCACTCGACGCCCGGATTGATGAGGTCCTCCCCGTGCGCGGCGAGCTCCCGGCACGCATCGACCCTCGACGGCAGCGTCCCCCCGGTCGGAGAGCACGTCAGCGTCCACCGATGCCCCGCCGCCCCGGGCACCCCGGCACCATGCGGCTGGTAATCGATGACCAGACGGGTCGCGCCCCGCGCCGACGACGAGGATCCGCGTGCAGCGGCGCCGACGGCGGCCAGCGCGCAGGCAAGTAGGAGCGCGGCTCCTGCCGCAGCCCATCGGGCTCGTGCCAGACGTGGGACCCCCATCGATCTGATGATAGGCCCCGACCCGCCCCATCCAGGCGCGGAGGCGGGTCGTTCGAGTCCCCTTTATTCGGGACTCGAACGAGTCGCCGAAGCTACTTTTGGGCGACCACCATCGTCTTGATCGTGGACGTCACGTCGTCGGCGACCTCCACGACGACCATGTACGTCCCGACGTTGCGGATCGGCTCCTCGAGGTGCACCTTGCGCTTGTCGAGCTTGATGCCGCGGGCATCGCGGACCGCATCGGCGATGTCCTGCGTGGTCACGGAGCCGAACAGGCGCCCGTCGTCGCCGGCCTGCTGGGTGATCGTCAGCACGGTGCGGTTGAGCAGGTTCGCATTGTCCTGGGCGCGCTCGACCTGCTCGCGCTCGGCCCGCTCGGCCGCCTCCTGGCGACGGCGCGCGGCGTCGACCGCGCCCTTCGTCGCCGGCGCGGCGAGCTTGCGGGGAACGAGGAAGTTGCGCAGATAGCCCTTCGAGACGTCCACGACCGTGCCGCGCTCGCCGAGCTCCTCGACGTCCTGCAGCAGGATCGCCTCGGGCATGTCAGCGCTCCGAGCGGTCGCGGCGACCGCCGCCGCGCTCGCTGTCCTCGCGGCCGCCCTCGTGCACGTAGGGCAGCAGCGCCAGCTCGCGGGCGCGCTTGACCGCCTGGGCGATCTGGCTCTGGTGACGGCGGCAGGCGCCGGTGATCCGCCGCGAGCGGATCTTGCCCTTCTCGGAGATGAACCGGCGCAGGCCGGTCACGTCCTTGTAATCGACCTGCTCGATCTTGTCTCGGCAGTACGGGCATGGCTTGCGCCGGCCGCTCCCGGGCCCACCCTTCTTCTCTCGCCGGCGGACTGGCTTGCCGCGGCCGCGCGCTTTTGCCACTGGAACCTCGCTGTCAAGACCTAGAACGGAATGTCGTCGTCGCTCGCGCCGCCGCCAACCGATGCGGGCTGGAAGTCGCGATCATCGACCGGGATGTCGCTCGCCCCTGAGCCCCCGTTACCCGCGAACCCGCCGCCCGTTGCGGCATCGTCACGCGAGCCCAGGAACTGGACCGAGTCGGCAATGATATCGACTGCCTGGCGCTTCGTGCCGTCCTGGGCCTCCCACTCGCGCCACTCGAGGCGTCCGTCGAGCGCCACGGGGCGTCCCTTGGCCAGGAAACGCGCGCAGTTCTCGCCCTGTGCCCCCCATACGGTGACGTTGAAGTAGTTGGGCTTGTCCTCCCACTCTCCGGTGCTGTTGTTCTTGCGCCGCGTGTTGCAGGCGATGCGCAGGCTGCACACCGACATGCCGCTCGGCAGCGAACGCAGCTCGGGGTCGGCGGTGAGGTTGCCGGTGAGAACGACCCGGTTGATGTTCGTGGCGGCCACGGTGTCACTTCCTTTCCAACGGTGGGACGGCTTGTCGCCTGAAGGTCGTCCCCGAGTCTAGACGCGGCTGCGGGCGCCACTTGCGGTCGGGTCGGGCAAAACGCCGCTGGTTGCGGAATTGCGCGACCGGCTCGCCGCCGGGGACGGCCCTAGTCCTGTTGCGCCGGCTCGCGCTGCGCGGTGCGCCGGCTGCGCGGGGCGGTGCGGAACACGTCGTCCCAGTACGGCGCGCTGACCCCGAAGCCGCGGGTGTCGTCCTGGAAGTGATGGCGCATGTGGCGCTCGCGCAGGAACCGCCCGAAGCGGTTGCGCGGCTGGCCGTGGTGCATGTAGAAGTGCGTCATGTCGTACACGAGGTAGCCGGCGAGGAAGCCCGCCGTCACGCCCGGTCCGAGATTCGGTCCGAAGACCGCGTAGAAGAGGGCGAAGAACAGCAGCGCGAGCGGCACGCTCACGGCCGGCGGCATCACCAGGCGCAGCGGATCGTTGGGGTGATCGTGGTGGACGCCGTGGATGATGTAGTGCAGGCGGGCGCCCCAGCCCTCCTCGGGCTCGAAGTGGAACACGATGCGGTGCAGCCAGTACTCGAGCATCGTCCACAGGACGTAGCCGAGCACCGCGAGCCCGATCGTGGCGGGCACGCCGACCCGCGAGAGCCCCCACACCTCGAGCGCCGTGATGGCCGGCACGAAGATGATCACCGGGACCGACGGATGCACCCGCGAGAGGTGATCGAGCAGGCTCGAACGGAACATGCGCGGCGACGCGCGCAGCACGTCGGACTTGCCGTTCGGCACGTTCATCGACCGCTAGCCCTCCGCATGGGCCACAGTCTATTAGGGACTCGCCGCAGGTCAACGCCGAACGGCAGCGCGCGGCCGTAGCGAGGGGGCCCCCGGTCTCCCGGGGGCCCCCTGCGCCGCGTTGGCGTTGCGGCCCGGTTCCGGCCTACGACGCGCTCGCCGAGGACGCCGGAGGCGCGATCGTGAGCGAGTACGGGTTGTTCGGACCCGAGAACAACGCGCTCAGGATCGGGCCGAGCAGGCCGCCCAGGAGGCCACCGCACCTGACGCTCGGAAGCGTCGTGGTGCCGGCGAAGGTCGCCCCGGTGGTCAGGTCGAGCGCCGGCAGGTTGGCGTTGAGGCCAAACGAGACCGGGCTCGAGGTGGTGCAGCTGACCGGGATCTTCAGGCCGAGGATGCCGACCGCGTTGATGCCGATGTTGGCCTTCGCGGCGCCCGCGATCACCAGGTTGCCCGCGGTCGTCGTGCTCGGCGCGATCGTGCCCGCGATCGAGCCGACCTGGGTGAACGACAGGCCCACCTGCGTCGGGATCCCGAGGATCTTGATCGTGGCCGTGAAGTTCGGCACCTTGACGGTGCCGGTCAGCGGGCCCGGGATCGTCGCCGCACCGTTGAAGGTCGACCCCGCCGGGAGGTTGATCTTCTGGCCCAGCCTGTGATCCGTGAGCGAGCCGCTCAGCGTCCAGTTGACGAACTTGACCGACAGGCCGGTGCTCGTCGTGGACGTCGAGGTGCTCGTCGAGGTCGACGTGGTGCGCGTCGTGGTCGGGCCCACCGTCGCGGTGCTCGCGGTGCTCGTCGTGGTCGTCGTCCCGGCCTCGATCGGCACCGAGCCGAGCGTCGAGCCGGCCGGAGCCGTGCAGTCGATCGTCAGCGGACCGACGACCGGGTTACCGGACGAGTCGAGCCCGGTGGCGTTGGCCACGATGCCGTTGGCCGTCGGGTCGAGCGACAGCGTCACGTTCGAGCCCACGCCGGTGACCGTGAATGGACCGACCGGGTACGGGCCCGTGTTCGGGATCGACAGGGTCAGCGGCTGGCCCGTGACGATCGGGGCCGGGCCGTACGTCAGCGGCGGGCTGGCCGCGTTGACGGTCGTCGGGTTCGTGCCCACACCGTCGAGCACGAAGTTGGTGACCGCGCCCTGAGCCGTGCTGGCGCCCAGGCTGGCGAACGAGGTCGACCAGACGGCCGGCGTCGTCAGCGAGGCGGTCACGTCCTGGATGGTGAACGTGTCGCCCGGGCTGACCGCCTGCGGCACGGTGCCCGTCAGCGTCGCGGCCACCGTGCCCCTGACGTTCAGGACGCCCGGGGCCAGCGTGCAGGCCAGGTCGACGTTCGCCGTGATCACCCGGTACCCCGGTGGCGGCGGCGTGGTGGTCGTCGTCGTCGGCGGCGTGGTCGTGGTCGTCACCGGCGGCGTGGTCGTGGTCGTCGTCGTCGGCGGCGTGGTCGTGGTCGTCACGGGCGTGGTGGTCGTCGTCGTCGGCGGCGTGTTCGTGATCGGCACCGAGGCCACCTGCGTGCTCGGCGCCGGGTTGCAGACCACCGTCAGCGGCCCGACGACCAGGCTGCCGTCCGAGGTGAAGCCGCTGACGTTCCAGACGACCCCGTTGCCGGTGGTTCCGATGGACCCACCACCGGGGCCGCCGACGAAGCCGGGCGACGGGTCGAGGGACAGGACGAGGCTCTGTCCGTCGGCGGTCGCGCTCGCCGTGAACGGCCCGTACCCGGAGGACGGGTTGGCGAACGTGAGCGCCGCCGGGCCGCTGGCCACGCCGACCGGGCCGAACGACAGCGGCGCGTTGAGGTCGGCGAACGCGGGCGTCGCGTTCGTGGCGTCGACCGGCAGGCTCGTCATCGAGCCGGAGATGCTCGTCGCCCCGAGGGCCGAGAACGACAAGCCCCAGCTCGCGGGGATCGTGAGCGTCGCGCTCGCCTGGGTGAACGATGCGGTGCCGCCGGGCGGCACGAAGGACGGCGCCGAGATCGACACGGTGCTCGGCAACGTGCCGACCTCGTTGAGGATGCCCGGGGCGAGGACGCACGCCCACGACCCCGCCGGTGGCACCAGCGTCGTCGTGGTCGTGGTGGTGGTCGTGGTCGTCGGGGGTGGCGTGCTGGTGGTGGTCGTGGTCGTCGTGGTCGTGGTCGTCGGCGGCGGCGTCGTGCTGATCGGCACCGAGGCGATCACGGTGTTCGCGGGCGGGTTGCAGACCACCGGGAGCGGCCCGGCGACGAGGTTGCCGCTCGCGTCCAGCCCGCTCACGCTCATGACGATCCCGTTGCCCGTGGCCTTGGCGGTGCCGGCGCTTCCGGTAAAGCCGGGCGTCGTGTCGAGCGTCAGGTCGAGGCTCTGCCCGTCGGCGGTCGGGCTCGCGGTGAAGGGCCCGTATCCGGAGCTCGCGTCGCCGGTGAACGTGAGCGTCGCCGGCTGGTTGCTCGCGATGGTCGTCGGCCCGAGCGACAGCGGCGCGGTGAGGTCCGCGGTGGCCGGGGTCGCGTTGCTGGCGTCGACGGGGAGGTTCGTCATCGAGCCGGTGATGGTCGTCGCCCCGAGGGACGCCTCCGCCGTGGACCAGTTCGCCGGAACGGTCAGCGTCACGCTCACCTGCGTGAACGAGGCGCTGCCGCCGGGCGCGACGAACGAGGGCGCCGAGGCCGAGGCGGCGGTGAGGGTTGCGCTGCCCTGGACGTTCAGGACGCCCGGTGCGAGCACGCAGGCGAAGCTGTCGGAAGCTATCTGGCTCGCTGCGCTGGCCGTGACAGCGCCCGGCACCGCCACCAGCGCCCCGAACGCGGCCGCAACCGCCCCGAGGCGTCCAAGCGTGACCCATCCCCGTCTCCGCATCACAACCCCTCCCTCGTTGTCCGATCCGCGCAGCCACCGCCCCTGCGCTTGGCTACTCAAAGCTCCCAAACCAAAGCCATCGTGTCAAGGCCCCAGGGAGCGATCTTTGCCGCCGTTCACGCGGCGATCATGGCGGAGAGGAGGTGGGGCGGTCCGGCCCGGAACTGCGCCGAGGCCGGGGGTCAGGCGGCCGGCTCGGCCGCCGCGACCGGCTCGCCCTCGGGGCGGCGGGTCGCTCGCATGTCCGGCGCGTCCGGCGTACCGGGCTTCAGCTTGATGATGCGGAAGCGCACGACGCCGTCGGTGATGTGCAGCACGTGCTCGAGCTCGGCGAGCAGCTCCGGCGCCGCGTGCATCTGGAAGAGGTGGTACTCGGCGTCGGTGCGGTGGTCGATCGGGTAGGCCAGCGCACGCACGCCCCACGGGTCGTGGCGCAGCAGCTCGCCACCGCCGCGGATGGCCTGCTCGGTGTCGGCGACGATCTTGGCGCGCACGGCGTCCTCGGCCGAGGTGTCGAGCAGCAGCGTCAGGTCGTAGATGGGGGGCGGCAGCGTCATGTCGAGTTGCCCGGCAGCGGGCGGCCGCGGATGATACCAGCGCGCCGTGAGCCGGTCAGCCGCCCTTGGGCGCCTCGCTGTGCGCCTGCGCCTTGGCGCGGATGTCGGCCAGCTGCTCGTCGATCCAGTCCCCGGGGTCGCGGGAGGTGACGATCTCGACGAGCCCGCGCGCCCGCCGGCCGCGCTCGTCGGGGTCCATCGTCAGCGCCGCGTGGATCGAGTCCGCGAGCTCCTGGATGTCGAACGGGTTGACCGACAGGGCGTACTCCCCGAGCTCCTCGTGGGCGCCCGTGTTCTCCGACAGGATCGACACGCCCTCGCGCTCGTTGACGATCGGTCCCTCCTTGGCCACGAGGTTCATCCCGTCGAACATCGCGTTGACGAGCAGGACGTCGTAATGGCGGTAGGCGGCCATCGCCTCCTCGAGGTCGTCGCGCAGCTTGAGCTGGATCGGCATCCAGTCGGGCGTGCCGTGGCGGTGATTCACGACCGCGACGAGCGCCTCGATGCGCTCGAGGTACTCCGCGTACTCGGGCACGTCGGTCCGCGAGGGCATCATCTGCGCCATGAAGGTCACGTGCTCGCGGAACTCGGGATGCTGCTCGAGGAACAGATCGAAGGCGGAGAACCCGCGCAGGACGTTCTTGCTCAGATCGGCGCGGTCGACGCGCAGGATGAGGAAGTCGCGGCGGCGGCGCAGCAGCTCGGCCTCGAACTGGGCCACCCGCGGGCTGTGCGACGTCCGCCGCGTCGCCTTCCAGTCGATCGGCAGCGGGTAGGCGCGGACCCACACCTCGCGGTCCTCGGTGAAGACGACGCCGTTCTCCCAATCGACCTCGAGGTCCATGAGGTCGCGGCAGCACTGCAGGAAGTTGTTCCGGTAGGAACGGGTGTGGAAGCCGATGATGTCATTCGCCAGCAGGCCCCGGTAGATGTCCTCGCGGATGCGGGTCGGCAGCACGCGCCACGCGTCCGGCTGGGTCCACGGGATGTGGATGAAGTGGTGCAGGAACGCATCCGGCCGCGCGCGCCGCACGAGCTCGGGCAGCGTGTAGAGGTGGTAGTCGTGCACCATCACGACCGGCTCGTGCCGGCCCTCGATCTCGTCGACCACGGCACGGGCGAGGTCCTCGTTGACGACGTTGTAACCGAACTCGAACGCCTCGATCTCCTCGCGGCGGATGTCCGGCGCGTTGGACAGGTCCCACAGGTAGTGCTGGATGAACCACAGCATCGGGTTCGCGAACACGTTGTAGAAGCGGTCGTAGGCGTCGGGATCGGAGGCCACCAGGCGCACCTGGTACTCACCGCCGCCGGGTGACTGGACGAGGAACGGCCGTCCGTCGTGCTCGCTCGAGCGCGCGATGTCGTCGTCGGTCATGGCCGAGGCGATCCAGGTGACGTCGCGATGCGAGGCCAGGCCGGTCAGCGCCGTGACGAGGCCGCCGGTGCCCCGCTGGATCTGTCCGTCGGCGTGGAAGGTGACCGGCCCGCGGTTGGACACCAGCACGAGCTCCGCAGCACGTTCGTCCTGCGCGCGAGCGCGAGGGCCGGTGCGGGGATCGGTCATGAGGCGGTCGACAGCTCCGTGATGATCCGCAGATAGTCGCGCAGGTAGCGCGGGGTGAGGAAGTGCGAGCGCACGAACTCCTTGCCCCGCAGTCCAAGCGCCTTGCCCAGCGCAGGGTCGCGCAGGATCTCCAGCGCCCGGGCGGCGCACTCCTCGACGCTGTCGACCAGGAACCCGGTGACGCCGTCCTGCACCTGCAACGGGATGCCCCCGACGTTGCCGCCGATGAACGGATGGGCCTTCCAGAGCGCCTCGGAGACGGTCAGGCCGAAGCCCTCGCGCGTGGACTTCTGCACGAGCACGTCGGCATGGGACTGGAAGGCGTTGACCTCGATCGAGCCGACGTTGTTGAAGTTGTTGAGGATGTGCACGTCGGGGTCACCGTCGGCGTGCGCGATCGTCGCGTTGAAGAAGTCCCACCCCTCGGGGTCGTCGCTCGCCATCGACCCGACGAGGGCGAGCTGCACCGCCGGCATCTCGGCCTTGACGATGCGGTAGGCGTCGATCACGCCGAGGGGGTCCTTCCACGGGTCGAAGCGCGACACCTGGCAGATGAGCGGGCGGTCGATGTCGATGCCGAATTGGTCGCACACGTAGGCGGCGTCCTCGGGCGAGAGCGCCATGTTCTTCGGCGCCAGCGGATCGATCGCCGGGGGCACGATGTTGACCTTGCCCTGCATGCCACTCGGAACATATCCGGCCACGTGGAACATCGACTCCGGGTAATCGGAGATGTAGGGCAGCAGCCGGGCGATCGTGTCCGGGTTGGGCGTGGACACGTCGATGTGGCAGCGCCAGATCCAGCCGCGGGCCTTCTCGGGCACGAGGTGGTACAGCGCCGCCGGCTGCGGGTCGTGCACGACGCATACGTCCCAGCCCTCGGACAGCTCGCGGGCGTTCATCTCGTTGTACTGCAGCCAGATCGCCCACTCGTCCTCGCTCAGGTCGTGGGGCGCCCCCTGGAGCGCGTTGTGCATCAGCTTGGTGGCGTTGAAGAACTCCTCGCGACCGTAGATGACCTGCCACTCGCAGTCGAGGCCGACGTCGCGCATGAGTGGCACGAGGGTATACAGGATCTCCGAGACCCCGCCGCCGAAGGCCGTCGCCGACACGTGCACGACGCGCTGGCCCTTCAGCGGCTCGGCCAGCGTGCGCACCTCCTCGATCAGGTCGCGCCCGCAGATGTGCGTGTAATCCGAGAGGGGCTTGTGACCGACGGCGACGGGCTGTAGCACGCGGCGGGACGATACCTCACGCAACCCCCGTGTCCAGCGGGGCTGGGACCCTCGAGGGGCGCTCAGCCGGTGAGCTCGAGCGTGAACACGGTGCGGCCGGGGACGGACTCGGCGAACAGGCGTCCGCGCATCCGCTCGGCCAGCTCGTGCGCGATCGCCAGTCCGAGCCCCGAGCCCTGAACGCCGTCGGAGGTGAAGAACGGCTCGAACAGGCGTGGCATCGCCTCGCGCGGCACGCCGGGACCGTGGTCGCGGACGGTGATCCGCGCGCCGCCGGCCCCGTCGGGGCCCGCGGGGTACGGGCCGATGCGGGTGGCCGTGACGACCATGTCGGTGCCGGGCGGCGTGTGCGTGATCGCGTTGTCGATCAGGATCCGCATCACCTGGGCGACCCGCTCGGGATCGCAGATCACGGGCAGCGGCTCGTGGGTGAGTCGCAGCGTCAGGTGCGAGTTGTGCGTGGCCAGGGCGGGCACGAACTCGCCCGTGACGGCGCGCGCCACCTCGGCGAGATCGACCGGCTCGCGATGCAGCTCCAGGCCGCCCGCCTCCAGCCGCGAGAGATCGAGCAGCGCGGTCGTGAGCTTCCCGAGCCGGTCGACCTGCATGCGCAGCTGGGCCAGGAACTGCCGCCGCGTCTCCTCGTCGAGGTCCTCGTCCTCGATCAGCTCGAGGAACCCGCCGAGCGAGAAGATCGGCGTGCGCAGCTCGTGCGAGGCGACCGCGATGAAGCGCTCGCGCGCGCTGTCGAGCTCGGCGAGCTGGTGCTGCATCGCCCCGAGCGCCCGTGCGAGCTGCCCGAGCTCGTCCTGCGAGTCGACCTCGAAGCGGGCCGAGAAGTCGCCGCCGGCGACCTGCCAGGCGGCGCGCTCCAGGCGCTTGACGCGCTGGCTGAGCGCCCGCGCGACGAGCGCCCCGGCGACGAGCGCGAGCAACAGGGCGACCGCGCCGGACAGGAGGATCTTGCCCCGGATGAGCGACACGCTGCGGGCGACGTCGGTGAGCGGTTCGGAGTACACGGCCACGCGCGCCACCCGGCCCTCGAAGAAGAGCGGCCGCGCGACCTCGCCCACGAGCCCGCCGCCGCCCGACTCGGTCGCACTGAGCGTGCGGCCCTCGTTGGCGGCGTCCTCGGCCACCCGCAGGCGCAGATCGGTGCGAGCCGGCGACTCGGCGCTCGAGTCCGCGATCGGGTAGGTCTCGGTCGATGAGCGCCCGTCGACCGCCGCGTGCGTCACGCCGAGCAGCGTCACGCGGGCGCCGCTCAGCGCCGCGGCATGACTGACGGCGGCGGCCACGCCGACCCGGCCGATGCTCGAGCCGACCGTCGCGGCGATCGCGTCGGAGTCCGCCGCGGCCGCGCTCTGCAGCGCGCCCAGCTTCTCGGCGCGCAGACTCGACGACAGCGACGGCGTCACGTACGCGTAGATGACGGTCACGGCGGCGAGCGTGATCGCGAAGAACAGCAGCGCGAGTCGATTGCGGATCGAGCGGGACATCGCCGTCAAACGTGACGCAAACGCCTCCGGCGCGTCGCCGCGGCAGCGGCGGCCGGGCGGCGAGCGCCGTGCGTCAGGGCTCGCTGTCGCGGAAGCGGTACCCGACGCCGCGTACGGTGAACAGGTACTCGGGCTCCTTCGGATCGCGTTCGAGCTTCTCGCGTAGGTGGCGGATGTGGACGTCGATCGTGCGCGGGTCGCGGTAGGCCGAGTCGCCCCAGATCCGCGAGAGCAGCATGTCGCGCGTGAACACGCGCCCCGGGCTCGTGGCCAGGGCGCCGAGGATCTCGAACTCGACGAAGGTCGTCTGCACGTACTCGCCGCGCAGGCGCACCGACCGCTTGGCGAAGTCGATCCGCAGCTCGCCCGCCTCGAGCAGCTCGCTCTCGGCCGGCGGTTCCTCGCTGCGGTTCATGCCCGCGCGACGGAGCGACGCCTTGACCCGGCTGCGGAACTCGCGCATCGAGAACGGCTTGGTGATGTAGTCGTCGGCGCCGAGCTCGAGGCCGAGGACCTTGTCGATCTCCTCCGACTTGGCCGTGAGCATGATGATCGGCACCGAGCTTCCCCGGGCCCGCAGCCGGCGGCACACCTCGAGCCCGTCGAGCTTGGGCATCATCACGTCGAGCACCACCAGATCGAAGTCGCTCTCGTCGAAGCGCAGGAGCGCCTCCGGCCCGTCGGCGGCCTCCACGACGTCGTAGCCGTCCTTGCGCAGCGGGTAGGACAGCAGCGTCAGGATCGCCTGCTCGTCGTCGACGAGCAGGATCCGGGAGCGGTGGTCGGTCAGCGCGGACAACACACGCAAGCTTGCCAGATCAAATCGCGTCGTTGGGGCCCATCCCGCGCGCGGGACCCCCTAGGCTCAATGGCCCGCCATGTTCGAACGCCGCCTCTATCGAGCAGCCTTCCTGCCGCTGCTGCCGGCGATCATCGTCGTCGCCTTCTCGCTCACCGACCGGCCGGCCGGGCTGACCTCGACGCTGCCGCCGAACCTGTTCGACGGCTCGCAGGCGTACGCCCTGCTGTCGTCCATGGCCCGGTCGTTTCCGAACCGGCGCCCGGGCTCCACCGGCGATGACGCGCTCGCCGCCTCCGTCGCCCAGCAGCTCGCCCAGGCGTCGACGATCTCCGGCGGCACGGCGGCCACCGCGGCGCCGTTCACCGTGCAGACGCACAGCGTGCGCACGCAGACGATCGACGGGCCGCGGACGGTGCAGACGGTGATCGCGACGCGCCCCGAGAGCCTGAGCGGCCAGATCGTGCTGCTTGCCCATCGCGACGCCGCGGCGCCGGGATCGCGGGCCCAGCTGTCGGGCACCGCTGCCCTGCTCGAGCTCGCGCAGCTGCTCGCCGGACGCCTCACGAATCGCACGATCACGCTCGTGTCGACGAGCGGGGGAAGCGGCGGCGACGGCGGCGCGATCGACTTCGCCGCGCGCGCCGGCGGTCCGATCGACGCGGTCATCGTGCTCGGCGACCTCGCGGGGCGGACGGTCCACACGCCGCTCGTCGTCCCGTGGTCCGACGGCGTGGGCAGCGCGCCCGACCTGCTCGTGCGCACCGTCCAGGCCTCGCTGACCAGTCAGCTCGGGACGGATCCCGGGGAGGCGAGCATCGTCAGCCAGTTCGCCCATCTCGCGCTGCCGTTCGCGATCGGGGAGCAGGGCCCGCTCAACGCCGCCGGGCTGCCGGCGGTGCTCGTGCAGGCGAGCGGTGAACGCGGTCCGTCGAGCGGTGAGGGCGTCAGCGTGCAGCGGCTGCAGAACTTCGGACGCGCGGTGTTGCAGGCGATCAACGCGCTCGACGCCGATTCCGCCGATGTCGGTGCGCCGGTGGCGGCGATCCAGCTGAAGACGAAGACGCTCCCGGCCTGGGCCGTGCGCCTGCTCGTCGCAGCGCTGCTGCTGCCCTCCCTGCTCGTCACCGTCGACGCCCTCGCCCGCGCCCGGCGCCGGCGGGCGCCGGTCGCGCACGCGCTGGCGTGGGTGCTGACCTGCGCGCTGCCCTTCTTCTTCTGCGCGCTGCTCGCCGTCGCACTCGGGCAGGCCGGCCTCGTGCGCGCCGCCCCGGCGACACCCGTGCTCGGGTCCCTCGTGGCCGTCGGCGGCGGCGGGGCGGGCGCGATCGCGCTGCTCGTGCTCGCCTTCGCGCTCGCCTGGCTCGCCCGCGCGGCGCTCCTGCGCACGATCGGCACCCTGCCCGGACCCGAGGAGCCCGAGGGGAGCGGAGTCGATCTCACCGGCTCGGGGGCGGCCGGCGTCGCGCTCATGCTCGTGTTCGACCTCACGGCGGTCGTCGTGTGGGTGCTCGACCCGTTCACGGCGCTGCTGCTCGTGCCGGCCGCCCATCTGTGGCTCGTGATCGCCTCGCCCGAGCTGCGTGTGCGCCGGTTGGTGAGCGCGGCACTGCTGCTCGCCGGTCTGGTGCCCGTGCTCGCGGTGATCGGGTTGTACGCGCACCAGCTCGGGCTGTCGCCGCCCGAGGCGGCCTGGACGGCGCTGCTGCTCGTCGCCGGAGGGCACATCGGGCTGGTGTCGAGCGCGCTGTGGAGCGTCTGCCTCGGCTGCCTCGTGGCGGCGGGGCTGATCGCCCTGCGCGCGGGGGCGCGCGCGGACGACGAGCAGGCGGTCACGGTCCGCGGACCGCTCAGCTACGCTGGGCCGGGCTCGCTCGGCGGCACCGAGTCCGCCCTGCGGCGCTGAGCGTCATGTCAGTCGAGCTCTCCGCACACCGCCGTCACCGCCATCCCGCAGCGCAGGCGCCCACGCGCGCCGCCGCGCGCCGGAGGGGCTGGCGCGGCGGAGCGACCGGACGGGGACTGTGGCGAGACCTGGCCACGGTGATCCTGCTCACCGGCGCCCTGTTGCTCGCCGACGCCGGCCTCACGCTCGTCTGGCAGGAGCCGCTGTCGGCCCTCTACACCTCGATCCGCCAGTCGCAGCTGAGCTCGCAGCTCGCGTCGCTCGAGAACGAGGCGCCCTCGCAGCTGGAGCTGACCGCCCTGGCCCACCTCCACACGACGGGCTCGCGGATCGCCTTCCTGGCTCGGTCGCTCGAGCGCACGGCGCCCGACGGCGGGCCGATCGGGCGAATCCGCATCCCGCGGATCGGCGCCGACTTCGTGCTCATCAGGGGCACGAGCACGAGCGATCTGCGCGAGGGGCCGGGCGTCTATCCGCAGACGAGCTTCCCGGGGGCGGCCGGCACGACCGCCATTGCCGGGCATCGCACGACCTTCCTCGCGCCGTTCCGGCACATCGACAAGCTCGCCCGCGGCGACACGGTGACCGTCGACATGCCCTACGGGCGCTTCATCTATTCGGTCATCGGCCATCGGGTGGTCAAGCCGACCGACATCGCCGTGATCGATCCGGTCGGCTACAGCCGTCTCGTGCTCTCCGCGTGCACGCCGCTCTACAGCGCGGCGGAGCGCTGGATCGTGTTCGCCCGGCTCGTCCGGATCGACCCGTTGGGGCTCGCGCGCAGGGCGTAGCTGCCGCATGGCGGCGCGCTACGGCGGGTGGAGCGTGGAGCGAGGCGCGTGGCCGTCGCGCGTCGGGGCGAGGCGCGTCGCCGTCGCGCATCGCGAAATCGCACTTAATGTCTCTATATGGACGATAAGTGCGGTCTCGCGGGTCGCTCCTCTGCCGCGCCGCGCCTCCTACCAGCGGTGCTCGTACCCGCTCAGCGCACGGGGCTCACCGTCGGCCCGCAGGACGAGCCCGCCGTCTCCGGCCTGCACCGTCCCGACCCAGGTGATGCCCGTCGACCCGGCCGCGAGCTCGGCCGCGGCGCGCGCGGCGGGCGCCACACAGACGCACAGCTCGTAGTCCTCGCCGCCGGTGGCCGCCAGCTCCAGCGCGTCCGCCCCGAGCTCGCACGCGACCTCGGCGACCCCCGGGGCGAGCGGCAGGCGCTCGAGCTCGATCGTGATCTGCACGCCGCTCGAGCGGGCGAGGTGCGCGGCGTCGGTGGCGAGCCCGTCCGAGAGGTCGATCATCGCGCTCGCCCCGGCGCGCGCGAGCGCACGCCCCTCGCCCAGGCGCGGCTCGGGACGCACGAGGCGCCGGCGCAGCTCGGCCGCGGCGTCGCCGGCGGGAGCGCTCGCGCGACCCTCGGCGACCGCGAGCCCGGCCGCGGCGCCGCCGAGCGTCCCGGTGACGCCGACGAGATCGCCCGGCACGGCCCCGCTGCGCGCGACGAGCTCATCCTCGCGGTCGGCCCAGCCGACGACCGTCACGGCCACCGTGAGCGCGGGAGCGGCGGTCACGTCACCGCCTGCGATCGTCGTGTCCGTGCGCGCGGCCAGCGCCTCGGCTCCGCGCACGAGCGCAAGACCGTGCTCGAGCGAGAACCCCGCCGGGACCCCGAGCGTCAGATAGGCCTCGCCCGGCTCGGCGCCCATCGCGGCGAGGTCCGACAACGCGCCCGCGAGCGCCCGCGCCCCGACCTCCTCGGCGTCGATCCAGCCGGCGCCGAACCCGAGGTGCACGCCGTCGATCATCGCGTCGACCGAGGTGACGGCGATCGGGCGGGCGCGCACGACCGCGGCGTCGTCCCCCACGCCCCGCAACACACGCGCGCCCCGCGGGGTGAGCGCGTCGGCGAGGGCGGCGATCAGCGCGTGCTCAGCGATGCCGGTAGACGATGCGTGCGCGATCGAGGTCGTAGGGCGACAGCTCGCAGCGGACGCGATCGCCGGGGAGGATGCGGATGCGAAAGCGCCGCATCTTGCCGGCCACGTGTCCGAGCACGACGTGGTCGTTGTCGAGCTTCACGCGGAACATCGCGTTCGGCAGCGCCTCGATCACCTCTCCCTCGAACTCGACCTTGTCTTCTTTGGCCACCTGAGTACACCCGTTCCGAGCGCCGGCGACACCGCGCCTCGCCCAATCAAGTCTCGTTACGTGCGCGTCCACGGTACCAACCGCGGAGCGGCCAGGGGTGGCGCGGTGTCGCCTCTCGCCCGCCGCGGAGTACCTCCCGGCGATGGGCTGCGGTCCGTGCCTGCCGCCGTGACCTGGCAACATCGAGGGCCTGAAACGGCCCTGCCGGCACGCATCCCCGTCGTGAGCTCCCCATCCAGCACATTCGGTTCCGACACCGCCGAGATGGACGCCGTGTCCGTCGGCGGTGACGTCATCGATGTTCCGCCCGGCGCCGACCTCGAGCAGAGCCCGGCGCCCGCGGTGCGGCGCCTGCGTGATCGCGCGCGGCAGGCGCTGCTGCGCACGCGCTCGGACCCGGCACGCATGGCCGCGCTGCGCGACGCCTGGCGCGCGCTGTGGATGTCGCGCCTCGTCGTGTGGCTCGGCGGCGTGGGCGCCGTGCTCGCGCTCGGCCTGAAGGACCGGCACACGGTCTTCAATCCCCCCGGGCTCACGAGCGGGTTCGGCTGGCTCGGGGACCGGCTCGTGGCCCCAGCCGCGCGCTGGGACAGCGCGTGGTTCCTGTCCATCGCCGCGCACGGATATGACACCGCCCGCGGACTGGCCGCCGCGTCGTCCGCCGGGCTGTTCGCCGGGATCGGTCATCCCGCTCCCGGCGCGGCCGCTTCGAGCCGCGCCGCGTTCTTCCCGCTGTACCCGGCGCTCATCGGCGCGTTCGGCCGCATCGGGGTGCCGCTCGTGCTCGGCGGGATCCTCGTCTCGATGGGCGCGTTCGCGGTCGCGCTGTACGGGCTGCACCGGCTGACGACGCTCGAGGTCATCGAGCGTGCGCTCCGCCGCGGCGACCCCGTAACCGACGCGAAGGCGCGTGAGACGGCGAGCCTGACCGTGCTGCTCATCGCCTTCTTCCCGATGGCCTTCTTCCTGTCCGCGGTCTACAGCGAGTCGCTCTATCTCGCGCTCTCGATCGGGGTGTTCCTGTCCGCGCGGCGCGGGCGCTTCGCGATCGCCTGCGCGCTTGCCGGCCTCGCGGCGGCGACGCGCAGCGCCGGCATCGTGCTGGCCGTGCCGATCGTCGTGCTGTACCTCTATGGACCGCGCGGGGACCGCCCGCCCGACCGCCCGTCGGTGCGCGGGCCGTGGCCCCGCTACCGCCTTCGCCGTGACGCGCTCGCGATCGTGCTCGTGCCGCTCGGGCTGGCCGCGTACATGGGCTACCTCGCCGCGAGCGGCGGCGACGGCCTGCTCCCGTTCCATGCGCAGGCCGTGTGGAGCCGCGAGTTCGCCGGACCGGTGCACACGCTCTGGCTCGGCGCCGTCGCCGCGTTCGACGGCGTGCGCCAGCTCGCGTCCTTGCAGGCGACGCACAAGTACTTCACCGCCGGCCGGGGCAGCCCGTTCATCACCGCCCAGCACAGCATCACCGACTTGCTCTTCCTGCTCGTGGCGATCGTGGCGGTCGTCGGCGTGCTGCGCAGCTTGCCGCTGGCCTACGGCGCCTACGTCGTCGCCGCGCTCGCGATGCCGCTGTCCTATCCGGTCAGCTACGAGCCGCTGATGTCGCTCCCGCGCTTTCTCGCCGTCCTCTTCCCGCTCTTCATGTGGGGCGGCGCCCGCCTGACCGCGCGCCCGCGCCTGCGCGTACCGGTCCTCGCCGTGTCCGCGGCGGGCCTGCTCTTCTTCGTCGCGCAGTTCGCGACGTGGCACTGGGTGGCGTAGACACCGGCGGCGCCCGGACGCCGCCGGTCCGCGGGGTGCTGCTCGACGCGATGGGCACGCTGCTCGAGCTCGACGACCCCGCGGGCGCGCTCGCGGGGGCGCTCCGGGCGGACCACGGCCTGGACGTCTCGCCCGAGGAGGCGCGCCTTGCGCTCTCGGCCGAGATCGCGTACTACCGCGCGCACCATGACGACGGCCGGGACGCCGCCTCCCTGCGCGACCTGCGCCGGCGCTGCGCGCTCGCCCTGCGCGAGGCGCTGCCCGCTCCGGCGCGCACCCTCACCGCCGATGCGCTCGTGCCGTCGTTGCTCGCGGCGCTTCGCTTCCGCGCCTTCCCGGATGCCGCTCCGGCGCTCGCCGCGCTGCGCGACCGCGGCCTGCGCCTCGCGGTGGTGAGCAACTGGGACGCCTCCCTGCACGAGGTTCTGGACGACCTCGGGCTCGGCGCGCGCGTCGACGCGGTCCTCACCTCAGCCGAGGCGGGCGCCGCGAAGCCGGCCGCGGCGATCTTCGCGGCCGCTCTCGCCCGCCTCGGCGTCCGAGCGCCCGAGGCGGTCCACGTCGGCGACAGCCTCGAGCATGACGTCGCCGGCGCCCGGGCGAGTGGACTGCGGGCGGTCCTCCTGCGCCGCGACGGCGAGCGCGCCGGCGCGCCCGGCGTCCCGGCCGTCGCCTCCCTGGCGCAGCTGCCGGGACTGCTCTCCGCGCGCCGGTCCTGACCGGGCGCGCCGGTGTCGACCCGTAAGCTGATGACAGTCCGATGACCGACCGCGACTCACCCCAAGCGCGCGACCTGTCGTCGCCGCCCGGCGAGGCGCACGTCGTGACGCCGGCGCCCTCGCTCGCCGCCTGGCCGGACGACGATGCCCGGAGCGGTGAGGCCGAGGCGCACGAGGACGGCGTCTCCGGCGGTCTTCCCGACTGGTCCCCGATGAGCGCGGCGATCGCGCTCATCGCGGCGATCGTCGTCGGGGGCGTCGGTGGCGCCCTCGTCGCGATCGTCATCGGCGCCGTGCTCGGGCTCAACGTCTCGAGCTCGAACCTGGCGCCCGGGCTGGAGATCACGGCGACCGCGATCGAGGAGCTCTCGTTCGTCGGTGTGGCCGTGATCGTGGCCGGACTCGGCGGACGACGGGTCCGCCCGGCGCAGTTCGGGCTCCGGACGGCCGCCTTCTGGCAAGCGGTCGGATGGATCATCGTCCTGAACGTCAGCTTCATCGCGGTGACGGCGGCCTGGACGGCGGCGCTGAACAACCACACCAAGGAGAAGGTGCTGGACACCCTCGGCGCCGGTCACGGTGGGCTCCTGCTCGTCGCCTCGGCGATCCTCACGTGCGTCGTCGCGCCGTTCTGCGAGGAGTTCCTGTTCCGCGGGTACATCTTCACCGCGCTTCGCAACTGGCGCGGCGTCTGGCCCGCGGCGCTCATCACCGGCCTGGTGTTCGGCCTCGTGCACGGCGCCTCGGCGCCGCTCGTCGATCTGCTGCCGCTCGCCTTCTTCGGCTTCGGGCTCTGCCTGCTGTACTGGCGCACCGGATCGCTGCTGCCGGGGATCGCGGCGCACAGCCTCAACAACTCGATCGCGTTCGCCGGCATCCTCGGCTGGTCATTCGGCGACGGCCTGCTGCTGATCGTCGCGGCGCTCGGCAATGCTCGGCCTGATCGCGGTCCTCATGCGGTCGGCCGGGCTGATCGTCGACCGGCCGCGCGTCGGGCTGGCCGCCGGGTGAGGCGCGGCGGGGGGTGCGGGGCGGCGGCGCTCGCGGGCGCGGCGCTTCGATCCCGCGCGGCGGCGCTCGGGGGCGCGGCGCGTCGATCCCGCGCGGCGGCGCTCGGGGGCGCGGCGCTTCGATCCCGCGCGGCGGCGCTCGGGGGCGCGGCGCTTCGATCCCGCGCGGCGGCGCTCGGGGGCGACCCGCGGTGGAAGTTTGATCGATCTTCTCTCATGGTGGAAGAAGATCGATCAAGGTTCCCGTCCGTGGTCGCCCAGACCCCGGGATCTGGCGCTTCCGGCCCGTGGCGTCCGGACTCATCACATAGGATCGCGGGTATGCGCCAACGTCATCTGCCGCTCCTCGCCGCGCTCGTCGCCGTCGCTCTGGCCCCCGCGAGCTCGCTCGCAGCGACGACGACGACCACCACGAGCTCGTCGAGCGCGACCACGACGACGAGCACGACCACGACGGCGAGCACGACGACGACGACGAGCACGACGACGTCGGCTCCGGTCAACGGCCGAGTCCGCCTCGAGCTGTTGCACGGCATCGGTCATCCCGCGTTCGCCCTCGTCGGCCACCGCCTCGGTGTGTGGGGACGCGTCCGCCCCTACGTGCCCGACTTGCACATCACCGTCCGCTTCTCGGTCGACGGCCGCCGCGTCGCCACGCAGACCGCGGCGGTGCAGAACCTCGGCAACGGCACCGGCCAGTTCCGCCTCGGCTTCACGAGCCGCCACTCCGGCGTCCTCGTCGCCACGGCCCTGCACGCCGCCACCTCGACGATCGGCACCTTCCGGCTCGTCGCGCCGGCCCAGATTCGCGTGATCGACCCGAACCTCGGCTTCGGTTCCTCGGGGCCCTCCGTCCGCGCCCTGCAGCAGGGACTCTCCGCGCTGCACTACGCGGTGCCGCAGACCGGCGTCTACGACGATCTGACCGATCTCGCCGTGATCGCGTTCCGCAAGATGACCAGCGACGCGCTCGTCGACGACACCGACGCGCACCTGTTCGAGCAGCTCGCGAACGGCGATGGCCAGTTCCGGGTGCGGTACCCGGGCGACGGGAAGCACGTCGAGGCGGATCTGAGCAGGCAGGTCCTCGCCGAGATCGATCCCGGCGGCCACGTGCACCTCATCTACACGACGAGCTCGGGCAAGCCGTCGACGCCGACCGTCATCGGCCGCTTCCACGTCTACCTCAAGACGCCGGGCACCAACAGCGAGGGCATGGTCGACTCCAACTACTTCGTCCGCGGCTACGCGATCCACGGCTACGCCTCGGTCCCGACCTACGCCGCAAGCCACGGATGCCTGCGCATCCCGATTCCCGACGCCGCCTCGGTCTTCGGGTGGGTCGACGTCGGCAATGCGGTCGACGTGTACTACGAGAATGGCGGCGGGAGCAGTCACGTTCGGGGCAACGCCGGGCCCTGACGTGGGCTCGGACCGGCGTCGGTCGGACGGCCTGCGCCTCCCGGTTGGGACTGGTTGGCCGGCGCTCCCGCTTCGACGGCCGAACAAGGGCCGTCGAAGCGTGAGCGCCGACCTCCGAATCGCCTGCGGCTGACGCGGCGATCACTCCGCTGATGAGGACCCGACGGGTCGCCTCCGGTCCGCCCTCAGGGGTTTTAGCTGGAGCAATCCGGGCGCGGCGTGGTCGGGGCGTAAGCCGCCGACTCGTCCACCACCCCCGCTCGGACGAGCAGCAAGAACAAGCGCATGCTGTCCGGGAGCGCCCCCGACCGGCTCCAGACCGTTGACCTGTTCGAATGCCGCCCCCGCGAGGAGGCGGGTGGGAGGTGGGGCTCGGCGATGGCCGAGGACGGCCCCTTGTCCGAAGCAACGACGAGCTCGAGTCTCGCCGAGGAGCGTCCGCCGGACCCGGGGCCGTCAGCGGCCGTCGACGAGCCCCGCCGGGCCGTGCCGTAGACGACCGGACCGGCCGGCGCCTACGCCCGCCGCATCGCCAACGCGCGTAGCACGAACGACACCCCGAACCCGTACAGCAGCAGCGCGATCACCAGTTGGGAGATGTGCAGCCCCCATGCGCTCGTCGTGCCGAACACGTTGTGAAACGGGGAGGTGAGGGTGTCGCTGACGTTCATGACCTTCTGGCGCAGCGTCGTGGAGCTCGAGCTCGGCTTGTTGGCCGGAGCCGCGGAGATGTTGCCCGGCTGGCCGAGGGCCGCGATCTGCTGGCTCGTGGCCGCGTTGGCCTGATTGGTGGCGAACAGGATGAAGGCGACCAGGATGATCAGGCACGCGATCCACGAGGCGATGCGCACGAGTCCGACCAGGAAGTTCAGGGCAGGGTTTCCCACACGATCGGTGTCGTCGGTCCGCGAGCGCTAGATTGCCGGCCTGTGTCGGCGCTGGACGGACATACGAGTGCGCGCGCGCGGCTCGCCGACGAGCTTCGTAGCGAGGCGCTCGTCATCGGCGACGTCGTACTGACCAGCGGCAAGCGTGCGGCCTACTACGTCGACGTCAAGCGCGCGATCCTGCGCCCGGAGGGCTTCTCCGCACTCGCCGAGCTCGTCGCCGCCGCGGCCCGTGAGTACGGGGCGACGGCCGTGGGTGGGATGACGATGGGCGCCGACCCGATCGCCTGCGCCGCGCTCGCCGGAGGAGCTCCGGTCAAGGCGTTCTTCGTGCGCAAGGACGCCAAGGCGCACGGCCTGCAGCGGCGCATCGAGGGTCCGCTCCTGGCGGATGACGATCGCTGCCTCGTGGTCGAGGACGTCGTCACGACGGGTGGCTCGACGCTCGCCGCGATCGAGGCCCTGCAAGAGGCCGGCCACACGATCTGCGGCGTGTGCGCGGTGCTCGATCGCCTCGCCGGCGGCGGCGATGCGATCGCGGCGGCGGCCGGGGCGCCGTACGTTGCGCTCTGCACGATCGACGACATCTATCCCGAGCGCCCCGACCGGTAGTGGCGAACGCGTCGGCAGCGATCAGGACCGCCGACGCGAGCGACGCGGGGATGCTCGTTGGGCTCATTCGCGAGCTGGCCGAGTACGAGCGGCTCGCCGAGCAGGCGATCGGGACCGAGGAACAGCTCGCAGCGAGCCTGGCCGGGCCCCGCCCGCTCGCCGAGGCCCTCATCGTCGAGCAGGACGCGGAGCCGATCGGGTTCGCGCTCTTCTTCACGACCTTCTCGACGTTCCTCTGCCGCCCGGGGATCTGGCTCGAGGATCTGTACGTGCGCCCCGGGCACCGCGGCGCGGGCACCGGCCGCGCGCTGCTCGCGCGCCTGGCCCAGATCGGGCTGGAGCGGGGCTGCGGCCGCCTCGAATGGGCGGCGCTGGACTGGAACGAGCCGGCACTCGAGTTCTATCGCGGGCTCGGCGCCCGGCGCATGACGGAGTGGATCACGCATCGTCTCGAGGGCGAGGAGCTCGCCCGAATCGCCGATCCCGGCTCGACCGATCGGTAGCCTTCGCCCCACTCCGCGCCCTCGTAGCTCAATGGATAGAGCACACGCCTCCTAAGCGTGGGATGCAGGTTCGATTCCTGCCGGGGGCACTCTGCTGCAGGCGGGCCCGACGCGCCCGTCAAACCGGAACGCCGAACGCGACCGTGTCGACGTCGGTCATCGTCGAGCACTGCAGGTACCAGCGGTACTCGACCTGCAGCGAGGCGATGAACTCGGGGATCGAGACGAGGTCGTCGGGGCGGTGGTAGGCGGCGATGGCAAGCCGCGGGCGCTGTTGCGCGATCGTCTCGGCGGCGCCCTGCAGGACGCCGAGGTCGGCGCCCTCGACGTCGACCTTGAGGAAGTCGACGCGTTCGATCTCGCCCCGCTGCACCAGGGCGTCGACCGTGTCGGTGCTCAGCTGCACCGAGGCGGCGCGGTCGCCGGCCTGCTCGCGGACGGTGGCGCCGGCGGCGATCACGTTGTCGATCCAGACCGTCTCGCCCGCGTGAGCGCCGAGCGGCGTCGGGTGCACGTGCACGCGGGGGGCGAGCGCCGGGTTCAGCCGTAGGTTGGCCTCGAGCAGCGACCGGTTGCGCGGCGAGGGCTCGAACGTGTGCACGCGGCCCTCCGCGCCGACGGCGTGGGCCAGCCACAGCGCCGTATCGCCCCAGCAGCCGCCGGCGTCGACGGCCACGTCGCCCGGACGCGGGCGCGCGCCGGCCGCCTCGTCCCGGTAGGCGTACTGCGAGAACAGGTACGTCGAGGCGAGCGGCAGCGGCGGACCGATCACCTCGATCGGGATACCCGCCGGGCGCAGGTCGTAGTGGTGCAGGCCCCATTCGAACGGCATGCCCGGCGTGCCGAGCGCGGCGGGCTGGCGCATCATCTGCGCCGTCAGCGCGATCACCGAGCGCCGGTACTCGAGCGGTTCGAGCTGCAGGCGCACGTGGGCGGGGCCGAGCGCTCGGTAGGCGAGGAAGCGCAGCCACAGCCGGCGGCTCTCCGCGTCACCGAGCTGACGCCACAGCACGGTGGCTCGCTCGAGGATCTCGAGCTGCTCGACGAGGCGAGCGCCGGCGCCGTCGGGGTCGGGCAGCTCGTGACCGTAGGGGTGGAAGAGCGGGTCGAGGTTGTCGGGCAGGCAGCGCGTCTGCGAGTCGGCGACGACCTGCAGGAAGGCGCCGCGGGCGTCGGCCATGGCGGACGGGACCGCGGCCGGCTCGGGCGTGCCGTCCGTCGGCTCGGTGAGCGAGCCCAGGTTCTCCCGGGCCGCGGCGTAGTCCGGGCACATGAGCAGCAGCGCCTGCAGCAGCTCCCGGGCCTGCTCGGGCTCGCCGCTGGAGGCGAGCACGACGGCGAGGTCGTTGACGATCTCGGGATCGAGGGCGTCGGCGATCGCCTCGCGCAGCAGCTCGACCGCGGCCGCCGCCTCTCCGCGGCCGAGGCGATCGAGGGCGCGTTCGTGCAGCGCCGAATGGGCAGCCATGCCCGCGTTATCGGCGTGCCGCGGGGCCGCTTGAGCTACGGCGCCTCGTCGTCCTCGCCGTAGAGGGACTCGCGCGCGAGCTCCTGCCCGCGGGCGTCGAACAACGCCACTTCGAGCAGGTCCCCGCGATAGTCGTCGGGAGCGATCATCGAGAACCGGCCCTCCACCAGGCGGCACTGGTCGACGACGAGGTCGCCGAGCTCGGCCGCCGCGAGTGCGCCGGAGGCGAGCAGCGGGCGTCCCCACACGAGCGTCATCGCCGCGACCTCCCCGTTCTCGCCGCGCCAGCTGCCGATCACCTCGTCGCACAGGTCGAGCGTCCAGTCCGGGTTCTCCTCCGCCGTCTCGGCGGTGAAGTCGACGGTCGCGACGAGCTCGCCCGGTGGTTGCTCGTCGGCGGCGGGGACGAAGCGGACGAAGCCGAACAGCTCATAGCCGTTGGCGGTCGGCGCCGTCGCGGGCACGTAGGTCCGCCCGTGCCAGGTGCGGTCCGGATACCAGGTGAGCTCTCCCGGCTCGCCGAGGTCCGCCCCCTCGGTGTCGAGCGACAGGCAGGCCTCAAGGAACGCGTCGCGGAGCTGATCGCCCCAGCGCCCGTACGGGAGATCCTCCTGCGGCGGCTCGGCGGCGAAGCGGGGCACGAAGCGCTCGGGCGGCGTCACGGACGGGAGCGTACTGGAGGGACGCCCGGCTCAGGCCTCGAGCAGGAGCGTGACCGGGCCGTCGTTGACGAGGGCCACCGCCATGCGCGCGCCGAAAACGCCCCGACGCGCGCCGGCCTGGGCACAGAAGCGCTCGTACAGCGGCTCGGCCGTCGCCGGCGGGGCGGCGGCGACGAAGCTCGGCCGATTGCCGCGGCGCGCGTCGCCGTAGAGCGTGAACTGGCTGATGCACAGGATCTCGCGCGACCCGAGGGCGTCGTTCATCCGGCCCGCGTCGTCCTCGAAGATGCGCAGGGCGAGGACCTTCGCCGCCAACCGGTCGGCGGTCGCGAGGTCGTCGCCGTGGGTGATCCCGAGCAACACGAGCAGGCCCGGCCCGATCGCCGCGATCGTCTCGTCGGACACGGTCACCGAGGCACGGGTGACCCGCTGCACGAGCGCTCGCATGCGGGCCATCGTGCCAGGCCCCGCGGGCGATCGCGCGCTCAGACGAGGCTGGCCACGAGCACGGCGGCCACGGCGGCCGCCGTCGACCAGGCGATCGCCCCCGAGATGACCCGCAGGTCGAGCCCGTAGGCGTGGCCGACGAGCAGCGAGTTGATCCCGGACGGCATCGCCGCCTGCAGGAGGTAGGCGGATGGGATCGCGACGGTGGCGCGTGAGAGCGCGAACAGCAGCAGCGGCGCGACGACCATCCGCAGCGCGACGGCGGCGACGGTCACGCGATCGAGACGGGGCAGCGGCCAGCGGCCGTCGCCGTGCTCGGAGGCGAGGTTGACGCCGAGCACGAAGAAGCCGAGCGGCAGGAGGGCGAGCACGACCAGGTGGGAGGCGTGCACGAGCGACTCGGGCGCCGCCGAGGTGGGCACGATCAGGCCGGCGATGACGGCGAGCAGCGGTGGGTTTCGGGTGATGAACGCCCGCAGGCGCTCACGCGGTCCCTCGCCCGCCCGCGTGCCGTACGCGGCGCCCACGCCGAAGCCGGCGGTGAACAGCATCGGTCCGCTGACGAGCTGGTCGAACGCGATGCCGAACGGCAGCCGCGAGGCGCCGAGCGCGGTGACGACGAGCGGCAGGCCGAGATACCCGGTGTTCGCGAGGATGACGACGCAGATGAACGCCCCGACCGCCGGTCGGGGAAGGGCGAACACGCGCGTGCCGAGCACCCAGGCGATCGTGCCGACGCTGGCCAGCTCGACGTAGGCGAGCACCAGGCCCCAGCCGACGCCGGCCGTCACGTGCAGGTGGGCGATGTTCACGTACGACACGAACGGGACGAGCACGTAGAGCATCAGCGTGAGGATCACCCGGGCGAGCGCCGGCGCGCGGCGCGTGCGCGCGTGCGCGATCTGCCCGGCGGCGGTCGCGGCGAGCACGACGAAGACGACGAGCAGCATCGACGGGGCGGACCTGAGCGCTGGCCGGGCTACGCGTCGCGCAGGCGGGCGGCCGCGGCCTCGGGGGCGACGATGTTCAGGCTCAACCCGGTGGACAGCTCGAGCCCCGCGAGATGTGTCAGCCGCGGCGCGATGTCGATCCGCCAGCAGAAGTGCTCCGCCCCGCGGGGCGCCGTGCGCACCCACAGGTTCAGCGGCGGACTCGCGCCGAGGACGCGCGCGAGGCGGCGCAGGCCGTCGTGCAGGAGCGCGGCTCCGTCGGCGCCGTCGTCCTCGAAGCGCGCGCGGGGGACCCGGGGCGCGAGCATCAGCTGCATCGGGACCCCCGAGGCGTACGGCGCGATGAGCACCGCGTCGTCGTCGATCGCCACGACGCGCTCGCGGCGGCGCACCTCCTCCTGCACGAGGTCGGCGAGCAGGTTCTGTCCCATCGTCCGCGTCGCGTAGGCGCCGAAGCGCTCACGCTCCCGCGCCACCACGGCGGGAACGAACCCGAGCGCATACAGCTGCGCGTGGGTGTGGGGGAGCGAGGCGCCGCCCTCGCGCCGCTCGTTGACGATCAGCTGCGTGTACGCGGCGTCGCCGTGCTCGCGCATGCGCACACGCCAGACCTCGACCGCCGCCTGCACCTGGGTCGCGGGCAGATCGGCCAGCGAGGTCACCGACGCCGGCGCGTTGACGATCACCTCGTGGGCGCCGGCGGCGGGTGCAGCGCTGAACAGCTCGGGGCGGGCGTCGGGCTCGATCGGCGCCGGTGGGCCGAGAGCCGGATACTTGTTCGGCACCACGCGCACCGTCCAGCCGGGCGAGTCGGGGGGGCCGCCCCCGGGTCGCACCGCGTACAGCTCAGGTGGCGTGTCCTGCTCGTGGCCCTCGGCGAAGGGATCCGTCGCCGGATCGATCGGTTCGGGCGGGGATGCGCTCGGGCCCCCGCCGGGCCTCGTGGCCCGGTCGGCGGCGATGATCGTCTTATGCCCGCTGAGCGGATCGACACGAATCTCGCGCATCGCTCGGGACCCTACGGGGCGGCCGGCGCGAGGGCATAGCGCTCCACGTCGTCCTTGAGCTGCGTGACGGTCGTGAACTGGCCCTGGTGGATGAAGCTCTGGCGGCCGGAGCGGTCGTAGAACACCGTGACGGGAAAGTTGCTCGAGAGGGTCAGCAGCTCGCCGATGGTCCCGTCGCGATCGACATAGCTCGGATAGCTGACCGGGTGCGCGGCGAGGAACGCGCGCGCATCGCCAGGGTCGGCCGAGTCGAGGCCGATGAACGCGACGCTGCGCCCGAACGAGGCGGACACGCGTTCGAACACGCCGAACTCGTCGCGGCACGGCGCGCACCACGAGGCCCACTTGTTGATGACGATCGGATATCCGTGCAGCGCGGACAGGCGCGAGCGCAGCGCCACGCCGCCGCCGGGGAGCAGCTGGCCAGCCTGGGCGTGCAACGCGGCGAGCGCGGGCGGCGAGTCGGCGAGCAGCTCCTGCACCTGGGCGGCGGTGGGGGCCGGGCCGAGGTTCGCGTGTCCCGCGGCGGAGTTGGTGTGCGACGCCTGCACCTCCCCGACGATCACCACGGCGGCGACCGCCAGCACGGCGACGATCGTGAGCGCGGGCTGGCGGGCCATCGCCTACAGCCTGGCATACGCCCCCGGCCGGGGGCGCTCCCGAGCGGCCGGATGACGGTGGCCGGGGTGTCCGGGGGCGTCGTGCTATATCCTGGGTCTACGTCGTAGCCCGGTGGCCTCGAGCGAGGCCACTTGGTGCGTCCCGGTCGGGTTGACCGGTGACCCGAGTCCCGCGAACTCATCGGTGGGGACTCCGTCTCGAAGTCCAGAGCCTCTTATGGCCGAGCCCAGTCCAGTGGCCCCCGCGGCCGCGCCCCTTCCAGATTCCAAGGCGATCACGCGCGCCGAGAAGTTCACGCGCGAACGCTTCGTCCACGCCGGCGAGGATCCCGCCGTCGCGCTCGCGCCCGGGTCGCCGCGCCGGCGGGCGCTCGACGCCGCGCTGGCCGAGATCGAGCAGGGCGCGAAGGTCCCCTCGACGGCCTGGCGGCGTGACTTCTCGCTGCTCCTCGGCCTGGAGCGCGTGCTCTCCGAGGACGAGCCCCACCTCGTCGACGGGACGGTCCTCTCCCCGCATCAGGTCGATGCGCTCTCGGGCACGCTCACCGCGCTGCTCGCCGACGCGCTGCGCACCAACGGCAACGGACACGCGAACGGGACCGCGGCGGCCGCCTCGCCCGAGCTGCTCGCCTCGGCCGACATCCTCGGGGCCGAGGACGAGGTGAGCGTCGACGCGCCACCCACGGCCGGACCGGTCCCGGCGGGCGACGAGGACGAGGAGGACGACCTCGAGGGCGAGCTCGACGACGAGGAGGACCTCGACGACGAGGAGGACCTCGACGACGACCTGGACGCGATCGCACCGCCGGCACCCGATGACGAGGAGGACGAGGACGACGAGGACGACGAGCTCCTCCTCGAGGAGGAGCTCGCGCTCGAGGAGGGAGAGGAGGAGCTCGCGGTCGAGGACGAGGTCGACGAGGAGCCTCGCGACTGGGTCGATGAGGGAGAAGAAGGGCAGCTGCCGGAGCAACCCGAGGATCCCAATGCGGCCAAGCGGTTCTGGTTCGAGCACGCCACCGGCGCCGGGAAGACGGTCGCCGCGCTCGGATTCGTCGAGGCCTCGCGGACGGGCGGCGTGCTCATCCTCACCCACCGCCGCAACCTCGTCGACCAGTTCAACGGCGAGCTGACCGACCGCGGCTATGAGTCGCGCATCAGCCGGCCGCTGCTCAAGGGCGAGGACGGCGCCAACGGGCCGGTGACCGTCGAGACCTACCAGTGGTTCGTGCGCAACGCCGGCAAGATCTCCAGCGCCTACACGATCGTCATCTGCGACGAGGCGCACACGGCGCTCGGCGAGAAGACGAGCGCCGCGATCCGCGAGTGGACCGGCCCGATCTTCATCGGCATGACCGCCACGGGCGCGCTGATCGCGCGTCACGTCACCGACCTGTTCCCGACGCAGACCTCGCGCTTCGATCTGGCGCAGGCGGCGCGCCGCGGCGTGATCGCGCCGCTGCGCTGCGTGCGCATCCCGCCCGGCCCGGGCGTCCGCACGATCGCCAAGGTGCCGCTGCGGCGCGGCGAGGTCGACACCGAGTTCGACCAGGAGATGCTCGCCGAGCTGCTCGACCAGCATCCGTTCAACTACGCCGTCGCCGACCTCTACAAGACGCGTTTCAACGGCGTTCCCGGCGTCGTGTACGCCGCCGGCGTGCGCCACGCCTACAACCTCGAGGAGGCGTTCGTCGCCACCGGGCTGAAGGCGAAGGGCGTCTCCGGCGAGACGCCCAAGCGCGAGCTGGCCGAGATCCTGGCCCGCTACGAGCGGGGCGAGATCGACGTCCTGATCAACGCGCAGCTGCTGGCCGAGGGCTGGAACTCGCCGCGGGCGACCGTCTGCGTGCATCTCGCTCCGACCGCCTCCAAGCGCATCTACCAGCAGCGGGTCGGCCGTGTCACGCGCCGCCATCCGGGCAAGGAGGCGGGACTCGTCGTCGACTTCGTGCACCCAGCGACCAAGCACGACGACCCGGTCGTCACGCTGCACTCGCTGCTCGATCGCGACGTGTATCGCGGGGGCGCGATCGTGGTCGGGCCGGTGCGCCGCGGCCGCGGACGGCGCGTGCGGGTCGAGCGCCGCGTGCTGCCGGTGTGCGCCGACGAGGAGCGGCGGTTCGCCGTCTTCGAGCGCGAGCTGTGGCGCATCGCGGTGGAGCATCTCGACTACGGCGAGCAGCACGTGTGGGCGGCGCTCGCGGGCGCCCGCGTGGCGCCGAGCGGCTGGCGCCGCGCGCGCGCGATGCTGCACTTCGATCGCACCGGAGAGCTGAAGAGCCGCTTCCTCATCACGGCGGTGCAGCGCAACAAGAACTCGCAGCTGCGCCTGCGTGCGCTCACCGACATCGCCGCGTCACGCGACGCCGACGCCTTCGACACGGCGATCGACATCGTCGGGTCGTGGTCGCGCGACGACCGCCGCGAGGCGGCGAAGATCATGCTGCGCGCGCTCGCCGAGCGCCGCATCGGGCGGCGCGACCAGGCCAACGCCTGGATCTGGCGCCTGGCCGAGTACACGCGCGAGGTGCACGAGGAGTACGCCGTGCAGCGCTGGCCGGAGACCAAGCGGCTGCTCGGGCTGCTCGTCAACTCCGCCGGCGGCGCGCACGCCCGCAACGCGCGGCGGCTCGTCCACGCCTCACGCAAGCAGGATCGCCGGCTCGCGGCGGCGCTGCTGGCGGCCGCTCTGGCCCACACGCCGGAGGCCGAGGAGGTGCTGCGCGGCGCCCGCACGCGCATGGCCCGCAAGCCGCCCGCGCTCGCCCGCGAGCTGCTGCGCAACTTCCCCAAGCGCCGTGCGCGGTCCAACCGGCGGCGGCGCAAGCCGGCCAAGCTCGAGAGCGTGCTCGCGCCGCGCGTGGACGAGGAGGCGGGCACCGACCGGGGGCCGGTCTCCGAGGCCGGCGCCGCGGATACCTCGACGGTCGAGAGCGGCGAGGGCTCGCAGCGCAACGGCGTGCGCAGCGGGCAGCGCCGGCGGCGCTCCTCACGCCGTTCGTCGAAGTCCGCCGGGCCCGAGGAGGTCCCCTCCGACGACGTGCTGGCCGAGGCGCTCGCCACGACCGCGTCGCCGGACGCAGACGCGAGCGTCCCGCCGGTCGATGCCGAGGGCAAGGTGGACCGCTCGGTCGAGACCGCGCTCGAGCACGCCGAGCGCCCCTGAGCGCTACGCGGGCGCGGGCGCGGCCGCGGCGGTGCGCCCCGGTCGTCGCGTGCTGACGCGGCCGCCGATGACCAGCTCGTCGCCCTCGTGGGCGAGTGACACCGCGCCGCGGTGGCCGCCGAGCGAGCGCCAGCGATCGCGCGCCCGGACCGCGAGCTCGTCCAGCGTGTCGTCGTCGTGGAGCGGATCATGGTGGAAGAGCAGCACGCGCTGCGCCGCCGTGCGCGCCGCGAACGTGAGCGCGTCGCTCAGCGCCGAATGTCCCCAGCCCACGTGATGGGGGTACTCCTCGTCGGCGTACTGGCAGTCGTGGATGAGCAGGGAGGCCTCGCGGGCCAGCGCGAACCCCGAGATCCACTCGGGCTCCAGGTCGGCGAGCGGCATCCCGAGCGCCGGCTCGTGGTCGGGGATGTAGCAGAGCGACTCGTCACCGTCGGTGATGCGGAACCCGAGCGTCTGGCCGCGGTGCGTGACCGGCGCGCTGCGGACGACGGCGCTGCCGATCTCCCATTCGCGCGGGCAGTCCAGGAAGGTGATCTCGCCCGGCAGCTCGCTGATCTCCATCGGAGCGAGCGGCGCCGAGATGTACCGCGCGAGGCGATCCTGCAGCGACTCGTCGGGATCGGGTGGGCCCCAGATGAAGAGCCGGGTGTCCGGGCAGAAGCAGGGCGCGAAGAACATCAGGCCCTGGATGTGATCGAGATGCAGGTGGGTGAGCAGGAGGTGGATGACCGGCGGGCACGGGCCGCGCTCGAGGGCGAGGCCGAGCTCGCGCAGGCCGGTGCCGGCGTCGAGGAGGAGCAGGCTCCCGTCCGCCAGCGTGACCTGGACGCAGGAGGTGTTCCCGCCGTAGCGCATCGTCTCCGCGCCCGGTGCGGCGACCGAGCCGCGCGAGCCCCAGACCCGGACCCTCATCGCCCGTTCTCCTCGAGGGGCCAGAAGAAGGCCATCGCGCCGCGCGAGCCCTCGGCCGAGACGATCGGCAGCGCGCTCACCTCGATGTCGTGCTCGGCCCCGTCGAACGCGCGGATGCGCAGCCCCGCGTGCGCCGGCGAGCCGTTGCGCAGCGCGATCGTGAGCGGGAGCGCGTCGATCGGCACGTGGCTGCCGTCGCGGTCGTACGGCCCGATCTGCTCCCACACCGAGGCGCCGGCGGAGCGCACGTCCTCGAAGCGACGCCCGAGCAGATGCCCCGCGGCGTCGTTGTAGAAGATGAGCGTTCCGGCCTCGTCGGTCAGGAAGGCCGGCGTCGAGAGGCTCGTCATCAGGTTGCGAGCCAGGATGAGCTCCAGCGGGCGCTGGGCGGTACTCATGAGCGCACTCTAAACACTGCCGGGGATCGGCGCGACCGGGTCGCGCCGGTGGTGTCGAGACCGCAGGCGGCGCGATGGCGACGCGGCCGACCGAGCCGGCGACGAAACCGCACTTATGCTCCTATAGCGTGCATAACTGCGGTTTCGATTCCGTTACACGCGGGCCGGCTACCGATCGGTCACCCCGGCGAGCCCGAGGTGCACCTCGCCGGCGTCGAGCGTCGCGTGGCCTCCGCCGGCGACCTGCACGAGCAGCCGCCCCTCCGCGTCGACCCCGGCCGCGACCCCGTCGCCCCCCGACCAGTGCACGGCGCGGTCGCACAGAGCGTCGCGGGACCGCCACGCGTCGAGCAGCGCGGGCGCGGGTTGCGCCAGGCGATGGCCGAGGGCGTCGAGCACCCCATGCAGGACGGTCTCGACGGCGCCGGGCGGCAGCCCGAGCGACGCCGCTCCGAGCTCGGGGGGGAGATCGCCGTCGCGCACGGCGACGTTGACCCCGATCCCGAGCACGGCCCACCGCTCCTGCGGGCGGCCCTCCACGAGCACGCCGGCGCACTTGGCCAGGTCGTCGCCGTGGGCGGGCAGGACGACGTCGTTGGGCCACTTGACGAGCGCGTCGGCACCGCTGGCCCGGACCGCGTCACAGACGGCCACCCCGGCGATGAGCGAGAGCAGGCGCGGCGGGTCGCGTAACACGAGGGACATCAGCAGCGAGCGCCCGGGGGGTGCCGACCAGCTTCGCCCCTGCCGCCCGCGGCCCGCGGTCTGCTCGGAGGCGGTGACGAGCGTGCCGTGCGGGGCGCCTCGCAGCGCGAGCGTACGACCGTGAGCGTTGGTCGAGTCCACGCGCCGGAGGTGCACGCGCGGCGTTCCGAGCCCGCCGGCGATCACGGCACCACCCGCACGCGCAGCTCGGCGCCCGCGGCGACGCCGAGCGCCTGCGCCGCGGAACCATGGTTCAGCGCGACCGCCGCCATGTGCTGCGCGTCCTCGTACAGGAGCAGCTCGCCGGGCGCGACGTCGGCGAACGTCGTCACGTACCGGGCGTCGTGGCGGCCAGCGGCGGCGCGCAGCTCGAGCCGGACGCCGATGCGCAGGCCGGCGGCGGCCAGCTGCTCGTGGGTGGCGTCGAGGATGACGTTGCCGAAGCGGTCGAGCGCCAGGACGTGCGCGTGCAGTCCCTCGGGGCCCGCCCGGGCCCGCGGCATCTCGACCGCGGCCAGGTCCTCGACCGCGATCGGGTCTCCGACGCCGGCCAGCGGCGCGCCGCCCGCGAGCGCGGCCGCGACCGGCGCGAAGATGTCGCGGCCGTGGAAGGTGGCCGACACCGGTTCCAGGCGCTGCGGCGAGCGTCCGACGTCGACGGCCTCGACGACCCCGCCGAGGCGCTCCGCCGCGAGCGAGAGCAGCCCGTTGTCGGGACCGACGAGGATCCGTTGCTCGGACGCCGTGCGCAGCGCGACCGCCCGGCGGGCATCGCGGCCGCGGGCGCCGACGGTCGGGTCGACGACGGCGAGATGCACGCCGGCGGGGAGAAACGGGACGGCGTTGCGCAGGACGAGAGCGCCGGCGAGCACGTCGTGACGCGGGACGCCGTGGGTGACGTCGATCACGCGGGCCGGCGGGCAGAGCCGCGCGATGACCGCATGGCAGACGCCGACGAACTCGTCGTCGAGCCCGTAGTCCGACAGGAAGGAGATGAACGGCGGCGCGGCATCGCCCACCGCGCAAGTGCTATCAGGTCCGCGCGCCGTCCTCGGCGTCCCGCAGGAGCGCCTCGACCAGGCCGTCGATGTCGTGGCGCTCGGCCTGGACGTCCGGCGTCAATCCGTGCTCGCGCAGCGTGTCGCTCGTCGCCGGGCCGATCGACACGGTCCGGACCGGCGGCGCGAGCGCCGAGACGCCGCCGACGGCCTGGAGGAAGAACCGGACGGTCGACGAGGAGGTGAATGTGACGTAGTCGCTCGCGCGCACCGCCTCGAGCGTCTCGGGCGCGAGCTCCTCGGCCACGGTCTCGTACAGGGCGAGCACGTCGACCTGGGCACCGCGCTCGCGCAGCGCGTCTGGGAGCACGTCGCGCGCCTCCCGGGGACGGGCGATGAGCGCGCGAGTCACGGGCACGCCGCCGAGTGCCTGCACGAGCCCCTCGGCCACGAAGCGCTCGGGAACGACGTCGGCGATGAGCCCGTGCTCGCGCAGCGCCCGGGCGGTCCCCGGCCCGATCGCCGCCACCCGGGCCGCGGCGAACGCGCGCGCGTCCCGGCCCGCCTCGGCCAGGCGCTCGAACAGCAGCTCGGCGGCGTTCGGGCTCGTGAAGCAGACGAGGTCGTAGCTCGCCAGCTCGGGCAGCGTCACGTCGAGCGGCTCGATGCGGATGGCCGGCGCCTCGATCACCGTCGCGCCGAGCGCCCGCAGTCGCTCGGCGAGCGTGCTCGCCCGCGCGCGCGCCCGCGTCACCGCCACGGTCCGCCCGGCCAGCGGCGCTCCAAGCCGCCACGACAGCTCCGGACCGAGCGCGACGACCGGGCCGACGATGGTCACCGACGGCGGGCGCACGTCGGCCTCGCGCGCCCGCTGCGCGATCGTGGCCAGCGTCGCGACGATCTCGCGCTGGTCGGGGAGCGTCCCGCGCTGCACGATCGCCGCCGGCTCGTCGGGCGAGCGGCCCGCGGCGATGAGCGAGCGGGCGATGTGCTCGAGCTGGCGGACGCCCATGTAGAAGACGAGCGTGCCGGGGAAGGCCGCGAGCCCGGACCAGTCGATCCCGTCCTCCCCGGCGTCGCCGTCGCCGTCCGCGCGGCTGTGCCCGGTGACGAGCGCGACGGCGCTCGCGTGGTCGCGATGCGTCACCGGGATGCCGGCGTAGGCGGGCGCGGCGATCCCCGACGTGATCCCCGGAACGACCTCGAACGGGATCCCGGCCTCGCGCAGCACGCGGGCCTCCTCGCCCCCGCGTCCGAACACGAACGGATCGCCTCCCTTCAGCCGCACGACGTGGGCGCCGGCGCGTGCGCGGTCGATCATCAGCGCCTCGGTGCGCTCCTGGGGCACCGAGGCGCCGCCGCCCTCCTTGCCGACGAACAGGAGCTCGGCGTCGGCCCGCGCGCCCGCGAGGGCCTCCGCCGGGATCAGCCGGTCGTGCAGGATGACGTCGGCCTGCGCGATGAGCGCGAGCGCTCGCGCGGTGAGCAGGCCCGGATCGCCCGGGCCCGCGCCGACGAGCGACACGCGCCCGGTCGCCTCAGGCGTGCTCAACGGCCATCTCCTCCGCCCGGCGCAACAGCTCGCTCGCGCCCACGGCGCGCAGCCGGGTCGCGAGCTCGCGCCCGAGCGCCTCCGGGGCGTCGGCTGCCCCGACCCCGGCGTCCGTGGCCCAGGCCGAGCCGTCGGGCAGTCCGATGAACGCGTGCAGCTCCAGCCCGCCGTCGCCGGTCGGACGGGCGTGCGCGCCGAGAGGCGTGTGGCACGTCGCGTCAAGCGCGTGGGCCAGGGCGCGCTCGGCGGCGAGCGCGCCGGTCGTGGAGGCGTCGCCGATCGCGCGCGCCGCGCGCGCCGCCGTCTCGTCGCCCGCGCGTCCCTCCAGGGCGAGGATCCCCTGCCCGGGCGCCGGGACGAACTGCTCGACCGGCAGGGCCGCCCCCGTCTCGGCGGCGCGGCCGAGACGGCGCAGGCCCGCGAGCGCGAGCACGATCGCGTCGTAGCCGCCGTCGGCGAGCCGGCGCAGGCGCGTGTCGACGTTGCCGCGCAGGTCGGCGACGTCGAGGTCCTCGCGCTGTGCGCGCAGCTGGGCGGCGCGGCGGATGCTGCCGGTGCCGACCCGCGCACCGGGGGGCAGCGCTGCCAGGTCGGCGGCGCCGCAGAGGGCGTCGCGGGCGTCCTCGCGCGGCGGCGAGTCGAGCAGCGTGAGGCCGGGAGCGAGGTCGCGCGGGACGTCCTTGGCCGAATGGACCGCGAGGTCGATCCGCTCGGCGAGCAACGCCTCCTCGATGCGATCGACCCAGCGCGACTTGTCGAGCGGCGACGGCGCCACCGAGCGCTCGTCTCCGCTCACGGCGATCACGACGAGCTCGACCCCGAGGCCGGTCCGCTCGCGCAGGGTCGCGGCGACGGTGCCCGCCTGGGCCCGGGCGAGCGCGCTTGGGCGCGTGCCGATCCGCAGGCCGCTCACCGGCGCGACCGCAGTCAGACGCCGCGCGAGCCGGACGCGCGACCGCCGCTGTTGAGCTCGCGCACGTTGTCCGCCTCGCCGCGACCGGCGTTCGCGTCCTCGCTCGCCTCCTCGCCCGCGGCCTCGTCGAGCCCGAACAGCTCGCGCACGACCTGCAGCGTCGAGTGGCTGCGGGCGTCCGCCGCGCCGCGCAGCCGGATCGTCGGCTCGTGCAGCAGGCGATTGGACACCGCGCGCGCGATCGCCTCCACGCGGGCGATGTCCCGCGGCGAGGCCGACTCCCAGCGCGCGTCGTTCTCGGCGAGCACCTGCTCGACGATGCCCTGCGCCCGCTCGTGCAGCGCGGCGATCGTCGGCCGGGTGTCGGCCTGGCCGAGCCAGCGCGCAAAGCGGCGGATCTCGTCTTCGACGATCGCCTCCGCGTCGGGGGCCTGGTCCTGGCGCAGGTCCAGGTTGCGCGCCACGGCGGCCTGGAGGTCGTCGATGTCGTACAACGTCACGCCGTCGAGGTCGCCGCAGAGCGGGTCGATGTCGCGCGGCACGGCGATGTCGATGAGCAGCAGCGGGCGCCCCGCGCGCGAGCGCGTCACGAGCGCGAGCTCGTCCTGGCCCACGATCGCGTGCGGTGACGAGGTCGAGGACAAGACGATGTCGGCCGCCTCGAGCTGCTCGGGGAGGTCGTCGAGCCGCACGACGCGGCCGCCGAATCGCTCAGCCAGGCTGCGGGCGCGGTCGGCGTGCCGGTTGGCCACGAACACGGTGCTCACGCCCTGCTCGGCCAGCGCCCGGGCCGTGAGCTCGCTCGTCTCGCCGGCGCCGATGATCACGACGTGGCGCTCGGCGAGGTCCCCGAGCACGGTGCGGGCGAGATCGACCGCCACCGAGGGCACGCTCACCCGCGTCGCGCCGATCGCCGTCTCGGAGCGAACCCGCTTGCCGGTGGTCAGGGCGGCGTTGAACAGGCGGTTGATCGTCGGGCCGGTGGCCCCGGCGGCGAGCGCGGCCTCATAGGCCCGCTTGACCTGACCCTGGATCTCGGCCTCGCCGAGGATCATCGACTCCAGGCCGCTCGTGACCCGGTACAGCTGACGCGCCGCGTCGCAGTTGCGCGGCGAGTAGATGACCTCGGCCAGCTCGGTCGGGCGGATGCCGGTGCGCTGGGCGAGCATGCCGAGCACGGCCGTCTCGGCGGCCACCGGATCGCCGACGACGAGATAGATCTCGGTGCGATTGCAGGTGCAGATGACGACCGCCTCGCGGATCTCGGGATGCTCGGTCGCCTCGGTGGCGAACGCGACCGCCTGTCGCTCGGTGAACGCGAGGCGTTCGCGCACCGCGACGTGCGCGGTCTTGTGCGAGACGCCGAGCGCGAGCAGCTCGTTCACGGGGCCCCGTCCCGAACGGGGTACGCCGGCGGCGGCTCGGCCGGCTGCTCGGCCAGCTCGATGAGCTCGCCGAGCTGACGCTCGAGGCGGGTCAGCCGGAAGGCCATGATCGCCACGTAGACGATCACGATCGTGAACAGGACGATGTAGGCGGCGGCCACGTACGGGCCGGCGGTGTGCAACGGCAGCGCGGGCATCAGGGGCTCGGATTCGCGCCGGTCGGGCCGGCCGTGCGCGGGAGCACCGATGCGGCTGGGTGGGGGCGAGCGGCCGGCCCGGGCAGCGCCGGGCCGGGAATGCCGGGGGCGTCCAGCCGCGGCGCGGCGCTCCGCCCGAGCGCGCCGGGAGCAAGCTCGGGATGGCGCTCGGTGAGCAGCCGGCGCAGGGCGCGGACCTGACCGCGGGTGTGCTTGGCCGTCATCTCGAACTTCCACAGCGCCGCGAACAGGAGCGTCATCGCGATCAGCGAGATGTAGAACGTCAGCGCCATCCTCGGGGGCAGGTTGGAGGTGTTGCCGAGCACGCGCGGATGCAGATAGGCGGTGGACAGGCGCACGGCGAGGAAGTTGAGCGGCACGAACGCGCCGCAGGTGATCGCGAACACGGAGGCGTAGCGGGCCTGGCGCTCCGGGTCCTCGATCGCGAAGCGCAGCGGCTGGTAGGTCGCGTAGAGGAGGAACACGATCAGGAAGGACACGAGCGTCGGCTCGCTCCACACCCACCAGTGCCCCCACGAGCCGCGGGCCCAGATCGAGCCGGTGATGAGCGTCGCGACCGCGAACACGAGACTGAGGTGGATGGCCACGTATGAGCGCATGTCCCAGCGCCGGTCCTCGGTGCGCAGGTAGCCGATCGCCATCACGCCGCCGGCCACGAATCCGCACAGCGACACGATTGCGAGCGGCACGTGGATGTAGAAGATCTTCTGCAGGAAGCCCTGGTCGGCGTCGTCCGGGGCGTAGAAGAACACGAGCGTCAGCGCGAGCAGCATCGCCGCGGCGGCGGCGACGGTCAGCGCCCTGAGGCCGCGACCGTAGACGGCGGGCGCCGAAGTGTGATGTGCGGAGCGGGCCACTACTCCTCCAGGAGGAAGTCGAACACGGCGTAGGCGATGAGCCCGAACACGAGATCATAGAGGCCGAGCGTCAGCAGCCAGCGCGCCGGCGCCCCTCCGGCACGCGTCAGCGCGAACAGCGGCGACGTCGCCCGCGCGCCGCCGATGACGAGCGGGACGAGCAGCGGGAGCGCGAGCAGCGGGCCGAGCAGGTCCCGGGCCCGGGTGCGCACGGCGAGCGCGGCCACGAGCGTGCCGATCACGGCGATGCCGACGTCGGCCAGCGCGAGCACGAGCACCAGGTCGGGCAGCGCCTGGTGCAGCGGTGGCGCCAGCAGCAGCAGCGCGAACGCCGGCACGGCGACGATCTCGAGCACGAGCAGGTAGATGAGCAGCGCGAGCGCCTTGGCCAGGAACAGCGCGCTGCGGTCGACCGGGGCGAGCAGGAAGGCGTCGAAGCCACCCTGCTCCTCGTCCGCGACGAACAGCCGGTTGACGCCGAGCATGGCCGCGAACAGGAGCGTCACCCACAGGATGCCCGATGCGAGGTCGCCGTCGACGCTCGACTGGTTGAGCGCGAAGTGGAACACGACGAACGTCGTCACCGCGAACAGCGACATGCCCGGCACGGACTCGAGCGTGCGCAGCTCGACGCGCAGCTCCTTGCGCAGGAGGGCCGAAACGGTGGCGAACAGGCCGGGAGGCGACGGGGTCGCGGCCGCGGCGGCTCCCTCGGGCGGGTCGACCCGCCCGGCGCTCGGACCGTCGGCCGGCGGCGCGGTGGGTGACGGGGAGGGGGCGCTCACCGGTACAGGTCCCCGATCGCGCCAGCCGGCACGTCGGCCGCCGGCGCGAGCAATGCGACCTGGCCGTCGCGCAGTCCGAGCGCGAGGTCGGCCTCGGCCAGCCCGCCGCTCGGGTCGTGGCTGGTGATGATCCGGGTGCGCCCGGCGGACGCCCCGATGAGCGGCTCGACGAGCTCGGCGCCGCCCGGATCCAGGTTCGCACGCGGCTCGTCGAGCAGCAGCAGCTCGGGGTCGTGCAGGACCGCGCGGCAGATCGCCACGCGCTGCACCATCCCGCGCGAGAGGGTGCGCACGGGCTCGTCCGCGCGCGGGGCGAGGTCGACCTGGGCGAGCAGGTCGGCCACGCGCGACTCGTCGACGCCGTGCAGGCGGGCGTGGAAGCGCAGGTTCTCGCGGGCGGTCAGCTCGCGGTACAGGAGCGGCTCGTGGGCGAGCAGGCCGATCCGCCCGCGTACCGCCCAGCCCTCGCTCGGCAGCGAGCGCCCGAGGACCCGCACCGCTCCCTGGTGCGGGCGCAGGAGCGTGGCGAGGATCCGCAGGAGCGTCGACTTGCCCGCGCCGTTGGGGCCGAAGACGACGAGCGTCGAGCCCGCCGGCAGGGTCAGCGACACACCCGCCAGCGCGAGCCGTTCGCCGTAGCGGCGGCCGAGTCCGTCGAGCTCGACGACCGTGCTCACGCCCGCTCCTCGCCGGCCGCAGACGCGTCGTGCAGGTGGCGGGTCGAGCCCGGCGCCTGGAGCGTGGCCACGGCGTGCCCGAGCACGGGCGCCAGCACGCCGAACGCCGGACCGACGGCCCGCGGGCTGCCGGGGAGGTTCACGATCAGCGAGGCGCCGGCGATGCCGCATACGCCGCGGCTGAGCGTCCCCATCGGCGTGTACTGGCGCGCGTCGGCGCGGAGCGCCTCGGCCAGGCCCGGCACCTCGCGGTCGATCACCGCCAGCGTCGCCTCCGGCGTGACGTCGGCGCCGGAGAGCCCGGTTCCGCCGGCGGTCAGGATCACCCCCGCGCCGGCGCCGACCAGCCGGCGCAGGCAGGCCTCGATCGCCGCCCGATCGTCGTCGACGACCTCCCGGGCGACGATCGGGTAGTCGAGCTCCTCGACGAGCTCGGCGATCAGCGCGCCGGTCACGTCCTCCCCGTCCCCGGCCGCGACCGAGCTCGACACCGTGACGATGGCGACGCTCGCGCCCCGGGAGCTCATGGCGCATCCTCGCGCTGCCAGTCGCTGCGGCCACCGGTCTTGGACAGGAGCACGACGTCGACGATCTCGATGCCGCGCTCCACACCCTTTGTCATGTCGTAGATCGTCAGGGCGGCGACGCCGGCCGCCGTGAGCGCCTCCATCTCGACGCCGGTGCGGGCCGTCGCCCGGGCGCGGGCGACGATCTCGACCAGCCCCTCGTCGGGGCGCACCTCGATCTCGACGCCGACGAAGTCGAGCGGCAGCTGATGGCAGAGCGGGATCAGCTCGCTCGTGCGCTTCGCCGCCTGCAGGCCCGCGAGCCGCGCCGTGCCGAGCACGTCGCCCTTCGGCGCGTCGCCGGCCGCGACCGTGGCGGCGGTCTGTCGCGACATGCGCACGCGGGCGCGCGCGACCGCCTCGCGTCGGGTCACGTCCTTGGCGGCGACGTCGACCATCCGCGCGGCGCCGGTCGAGTCGAGGTGACTGAGCTCTCCCATCCCGTCCATTGTCGTGTGCGACACCTCCCCGCGGGTGAGGCCGTCCCGTCGGCCGGCGGCGCTCAGGCCGCGAGCGCGCTCACGGCGCGCTCGCGGGCGGCGGCGATGAGCGCGCGCACGCCCTCGGCGTCGCCGTTGCGCAGCAGCTCGATCGGGTCGGGGTCGCCGTTGACGATCGATTCGAAGAACACCTTGCGGTCCTGATAGGTCGGCAGCGTTCCCTTCGCCCAGCCGCGCACCTCGTTGAGCATCACCGCCAGCTCGGCGTACGCCTCACCGAACTGCTCGGAGATCTCGCGCTTCATGCGCTTGGCCAGCGCGGGCGAGGACCCCGCCGTCGAGATCGCGATCGCCAGCGGACCCGTGCGCACGATCGCCGGCAGGATGAAGTTGCACAGCGGCGGTACGTCGACGACGTTCACGAGCATCGCGCGCCGCTCGGCGAGCTCGTAGACGCTGATGTTGACGTCGGTGTCATCGGTCGCGGCGATCGCCATGAACGTGGCCTGTAGGTCTTCGGGGGCGAACTCGCGCGGCACCCAGGCGATCGAGCCCTCGGCCGCCAGCGCGGCCAGGTTCGGCAGCAGCTCGGGCGCGACGACGACGACGCGCGCGTCGCAGGCGAGCAGGCCCTCGACCTTCTCGAGCGCGATCTCGCCGCCGCCGACGACGACACAGCGCCGGCCGCGCAGGCTCAGGCAGGCGATGTAGAAGGGGGTGTCGAGCATCCCCTGCACGCAGGACTGGTCGCAGATTCCGCGACGCAGCTGGCAGACGCACTCCTTGCCGGCGTAGGCCTGGGCAGGCATGCCACTAGGTTAGACGTCCACCGCGCGCGCGTCGGGATCCGTGATCGTCACGGTCAGGCGTCCACGCCGGCGAACGCCGCTCCCTACCCTGTCCGGAGGATGACGACGGCGAGCTACTTCACGGACGAGTCGGCCTTGCGCGTCGTTCATCGCGAGCAGATCGTCGCGCTGTCCGGCGCGCGGGCGCTGCTCATGCAGGCCGCGCACCCGGTGGCGTTCGAGGGCTTCTTCGCGCACACCGGGGCGCTCGACGAGCCGTACGAGCGCCTCGCGCGCACGGCGCGCGTGATGGACACGATCGCCTTCGGCCCGCGCGAACGGGCCGACCGCGCCACGCGCCGCGTGCGCGCGATGCACCGCCGCGTGCGCGGCGAGCTGGCGCGTCCGGCGGGCCGCTTCCCGGCCGGCACCCCGTTCGCGGCCGACGACCCCGAGTTGCTGCTCTGGATCCTCGCCTGCCTGGTCGACTCCGGGCTGACCGTGTACGAGCGCTACGTGCGCCGCCTGCGCCCGTACGAGCGCGAGGCCTACTGGAGCGACTACCGCGTGATCGGCCGCCTGTTCGGGCTGCAGGCGTCGCAGATGCCGGCGACCTACGGCGGCTTCCGGCGCTACATGCGCGACATGGTCGAGGGCGACGACCTGTTCGTGACCCCCGAGGCGCGCGAGCTGGGCATCCGGATCGTGCTGCGCCCGCCGGTTCCGTTCGCCGCCCGCCCGCTGCTCGAGCTGGCGAACTTCGTCACCGTCGGCCTGCTGCCGTCGACCATCCGCCGCGCCTACGGCCTCGGCTGGGATCCGGCCCGGCAGATCGCGCTGTGGGGCGGGGCGGAATACGCCAAGCGGCTGCTCGTCCCCTTGCTCCCCGATCGACTACGCCTCGTCGCCCACGCGCGCGCGGCGTAGTCAGGGGCTCGCGCCGAAGGCGCCGACGCGCAGCGCGAACGCCTCGCGCCACTGGCTCGGCACCGGCAGGCGGTACACGCGCGGCTGGCACGCGGGCCGGGCGGTCAGGCAGCGCTCGAGCTCGATCACCTCGGACATCGTGTCGACGATGGCCGGGTCCAGGCGCACGCCCGACTGGGCGCGCAGCTGCACGAGCGCCTCCTCGTGGGAGAGCTGCGGCCCGCCGGCGGCGGTCAGCTCGCTCCAGGCCCGGGCGACCGCGCAGACGCGAGCGCCGAGCGGGATGTCGTCGCGGCTCACGCGCGCCGGCCCGCTGCCGTCCCAGCATTCGCTCATCATCCAGGCCGACGACATCACCTCGCTGAAGCGGTTGATGAGCATCTTCGTCGGCGCCCACGACTGTGGCTCTTCGTGGCGCAGACGGGCCTGGTGCTGCTCGGCGATCGCGAGCACGGCGAGCAGGGTCTTGCGGTCGTCGCGGCTCATGTCGAGCGAGGAGCCGAGCGCCTGGCTGTACATCGCGGTCGCGGCGGCCTGGGACAGGCGCGCGACGGAGCGTCCCCGGGCGAGCAGCGCGATCGTCGCGCGGGGGATGAGCACGATGCCCGAGAAGGCGATGAGCGCCGCGTAGCCGAGCGGCTCCATCCACACGGCGGTCAGCGCGCCGAGGGCGATGAGGACCTGGTCGCCGACGGCGGCGCTGCGCAGGCTCGCCAGCACCCGGCTGAGCGGCTTCTGCTCCCAGAGCGTGTAGTGGCGCATCGTGAGCGCCTGGTTGCCGAGGTTCAGGACGACGCCGGCGCACCACACGACTCCGACCGACGCGACCGACACGCGGTGGACGCCACCGAGCTTGAGGACCTCCCAGGCGCCGAGCAGCGGCCAGCCCATCGCCGCCACCTTGATGAGGGTGCCCGGGCGCAGCAGGCGGCGACGGCGCAGGACAAGCACGTCGACGAGTTCGGGGATGACCCACACGACGAGCGCCGGCAGCGGGCCCATCCAGACGAGCGCGATGAGCGCGATCGCCGTGTCCGCGTCCCAGCGCAGGCCGGAATGGAAGCGCACGGCGCTCAGGTAGGAGACGATCGCGAGCGCGGCGAGCGCCCCGAGCAGGACCGGGTCGGCCCATTCGGCGTCCCGCGCGGTGACACTCAACATCGGTATGAGTGCGAGGACGAGCAGCGTGTACACGCCGACCGCAACACGCCGCCGAGCACCCTTCGAGACGGTCCCCGTCGTCTCCATTGCGCTTCGATCGACGCGCGCGCGTGAAGGCTTGAGCGGGCTCGCGCACGCGCTCGCCCCGATGATCAGGTCTGCGTCGGGCTATGCAGACACGGCTACCGCTGCGCCCGGCGTTCGAGCGTGCGCGCGCCGACGCGCACCATCTCCCGCGCGCCGCGGCGCCAGGCGCGCTGACGGTCGGCGTCCCGCGCCGAGCGCAGCTCGGCGAACGACTGGGCGGCGCGCAGGACCGTCGCGTCGTACGGCCCCCACCAGAGGCCGCGCGGGCCCGGCGGGTCCCAGGTGATGAGCTTCTCCTGGGCGCACGCGCGCAGGCCGCTCTCGCCGAGCGTACGCCCGAGGCCCGAGCCGGCGCTCGCGCCCCACGGTCCGCGGGTCACGGCCGGGCTCGGCAGATGGTCGTTGCACCACACCATTCCGGCGTCCAGCTCGCGCGCGATGCGCAGGCCGCGGTAGCGGTCCGCCGTCCACACCGACGCGCCGAGGCCGTAGTCGCTGTCGTTGGCGAGCGCGATCGCCTCGTCGAGCGAGGCGACGCGCGTGACGGCGAGGACCGGGCCGCCGATCGGCTCGCGCATGACGGCCATGTCGGGCCTGACGTCGCTGAGCACCGCCGGCGCGAAGAACGCGCCGGAGAGACCGTCCGGCGCCACCGGGCCCCCGCAGTGGAGCACGGCGCCGTGCGCCACGGCGTCGTCGACGAGCTCGCACACGTGCGCGAGCCGCCGCTCGGAGGCGAGCGGCCCGACCTGCGTGCCCGGCCGCAGCGGGTCCCCGACGGTCAGGGCGCTCGCGCCGCGCGCGAGCGCCGACAGGAACGGCTCGTACACCTCCTCGGCCACGTACACGCGCTCGACGCTCCCGCGGGCCTGGCCCGCCGCTGCATAGCCGGACCACAGCGCGCCCTCGACCGCGCGCCGGACGTGTGCGTCGGCGAGCACCAGCATCGCGTCCTTGCCGCCCATCTCGATCGTCACCTCCTTGTCGAGCGAGACGCACGCGCGCGCCACCTCGCGCCCGATCGACGGCGAGCCGGTGAACAGCACCTTCGCCACCGGGGAGCGGGCGAGCGCGAGCCCGATATCGGCCCCGCCGTGCACGAGGCGCACGAGCCCCTCCGGGAGCCCGGCGCGCGCAAGCAGGCGCAGGATGCGCTCGCCGGCGAGCGCGGCTCGGCGCGCAGGCTTGAACGCGACGCCGTTGCCGGCCAGCAGTGCGCCGGCGATCTGACCGAGCGGCTGGGCGAACGGGGCGCTGCCCGCCCCGATCACCCCGACGACGCCGAACGGCTCGTAACGCACGCGGGCCCGCTTGAGCGGGAACAGCGAGCGGTGCACGCCGACCCGGCCGCCGCTCAGGACCCGGCCGCCCTCGTCGGCGATCCACAGCAGTGCATCGATGGCGGGCAGCAGCTCGAGCGTGGCCACCTCGGCCGGCGGGCGACCCTGCTCGCGGGCGAGCAGGACGGTCAGCTCCTCGAACTCGGTGATCACCGCCTGCGCGACGCGGCGCATGTAGCGGGCGCGATCGGCGGGCCGCAGCAGCGCCCACATCGGCTGCACGCGCCGGATGCCGCCGACGATCTCGTCGATGGCCTCCGGCGGCGTCGGGACGACCGTGCCGATCGTCTCACCGGTGGCCGGGTTGCGCGCTTGCAGCACCGACGCCGTCGCCGTCGAGCTCACTCGTCGTCCTCCAGGCCGCGGGCCCGACGGATCTCGGCCAGGCGGCGGGCGAGCTCGGCCTCCGCCTCGTCGGGGCGGTAGAAGCGCATGCCGCTGACGCTCGGCGGCAGGAGGTCCTGGGGCGACACGTGACCCGGGTGATCGTGCGGGTAGTCGTAGCCGCCGGTGTCCTGGCCGGGGCGCGGTCCCGAGCGCAGCCAGGGCGGCGGCGGCGCGGCGCCGTGATCGGCGACGTGCTCGCTGGCGGCGCTCAGTGCACGGTATGCGGCGTTCGACTTCGGGGCCAGCGCGAGGTACACGGCGGCCTGGGCCAGGGCGTGACGGGCCTCGGGGAGGCCGATCAGGTTGACCGCCTGGGCGGCGGCGACGGCGACGGTCAGGGCGCCCGGATCTGCGTTACCGATGTCCTCACTGGCCAGGATGACCATGCGCCGGGCGATGAACCGCGGGTCCTCGCCGCCGGCCAGCATCACCGCCAGGTAGTACAGCGACGCGTCCGGGTCCGAGCCCCGGGTCGCCTTGATCCAGGCCGAGATGTAGTCGTAGTGGTGGTCGCCGGCGCGGTCGTACAGGACCGCGCGCCGCTGCAGCGCGTCCTCGACGCGCGCGAGCGTCACCGTCGACTCGCCCCGCTGGCCGGCGGTGGCGACGGCGAGCTCGAGCGCGTTCAGCGCCGCGCGCGCATCGCCCTCGACCCGCGCGGCGAGGAACTCCAGGGCGCCGTCCTGCACCTGCGCCGCGCCGAGCTCGCCGACCGCGAGCGCGCGGCGCAGCACGGCCAGCACCTCCGGTGCCTCCAGCGGCTCGAGTGCGTAGACGCGCATCCGCGAGAGCAGGGCGGCGTTGATCTCGAAGGCCGGATTCTCGGTCGTCGCGCCGATCAGCGTGACGACGCCGTCCTCCACGGCCGGCAGCAGGGCGTCCTGCTGGGCCTTGTTGAAGCGATGGATCTCGTCGAGGAAGAAGACGGTCGGCGTCCCGTCCAGGCGGCGCCGGTGCGTCGCCCGCTCGATCACCGCGCGCACCTCCGCCCGGCCCGCCTCGACGGCGCTCAGCTCCTCGAACGTCGCGCCCGAGCGCTCGGCCACGATCCGCGCGAGCGTCGTCTTGCCGCTCCCGGGCGGGCCGTAGAGCACCATCGAGTGCGGCTGCCCGTGCTCGATCGCGGCGCGCAGGCCGGACTCCTCGCCGAGCAGGTGCGACTGGCCGACGAAGTCCTCGAGCCTGGTCGGTCGCACGCGCGAGGCGAGCGGCCCGAGGTCGCGCCCCCGCTCGTCCGCGGAGCCGGCGGGCGGCTCGACATCGAAGAGGCTGTCCACGAGCGCAGTATCGCGCGTTGCGGGGGCACCGCGGATGCCGCGCGGGCGGCGCTCGGCGACGCTGAGCGACGTTTGGCCAGTCTCGCGGACGGGTATTAACATCGTGTTGACAACTGGCCTCTGAGAGGCACGGCGCACGCGTCGGAAGGCAGGATGCTCGGCTTCGAGGGCGAAGTGTGGATGGCTGCGACTGGCCGGCTGGCCAACGTCGTCGCAACCGACATCGACATGCGCTTCGCCTCGACCCGCCCGACCATCGCACAGCATCCCGGTCTCTGCGTGGCCGCGAGTCGGGCGGCGGGCGCCGCCGGCGCCGCGCCATGAGCACCGCGGCGATCGAGTACCTCCGGGGCGACCCGTCCCGCCCGCCCGAGGCGGACATCGCGGCGCGCTCGCCGCTGCAGCTGTTCTGGCGCCGCTTTCGCCAGGACCGCGTCGCGGTCGTCTCGCTCGCCTTCATCGTCTTCCTGATCTTCGTCGCGTTCGCGGCGCCGCTGATCGTGTCGGTCCTCGGCCTGCCCGGGCCGTCGGTCCAGAACCCCAACCTGACCGACGCCTTCGGAACGCCGCTCGGCCCGAGCGCCGCACACCCGTTCGGCGTCGACCCGCTCGGCGAGGACGTCATGTCGCGGGTCATCTACGGCACGCGCGTCTCGCTCGCGGTGGGCATCATCGGCACCGCCGTGTCGACCCTGCTCGGCGTGACGACCGGTGTGCTCGCCGGCTACCACGGCGGTTGGACGGACACGGCGCTGTCGCGAATCGCCGACGTCGTGCTCTCCTTCCCGATCCTGTTGCTCGGCCTCGGCATCGCCTCGGCCTGCGCCGTGAAGGGCTGCCTCGGCGGCGTCCTGCAACCGGGGACCCCCGTGATCATCCTCATCATCGTGATCGCGGGTTGGACGTACATCTTCCGCATCACCCGCGGGCAGGTGCTGTCGCTGCGTGAGAAGGAGTTCGTCGAGGCGGCGCGCTCGCTCGGCGCCTCCGACACGCGGATCATGTTCCGCGAGATCCTGCCCAACCTGGTCGCGCCGATCGTCGTGTACGCGAGTCTGTTGATCCCGATCAACATCCTCTTCGAGGCGGCGCTCTCGTTCCTCGGGGTCGGCGTCAAGCCGCCGACCGCGAGCTGGGGTCAGATGATCGCCGCCGCCAGCTCGAACTTCCAGGTGGTGTGGTGGTACATGCTCTTCCCGGGCATCGCGCTGCTGCTCACCGTGCTCGCCTTCAACCTCGTCGGGGACGGTCTGCAGGACGCCCTCAACCCCAAGGCCGATCGATGAGCGGCCTGACGCCCACGGGAGATCGGTGCGTCGCATACCGCCGGTGCCGAGTGGCGCCCCCAACGACTCGTACCAACCAACAGGAGGCAGCATGACACTGGCAACGGCCCGGACCTCGGTGCTGGTCGCGATGATGAGCGCCCTCGTGATCGGTCTCGCGGCGTGCGGCTCGAGCAGCTCGAGCAGCTCGGGCGGGTCGAGCAGCTCGACGAGCGGCTCGACGCTCAAGCCGGCGCTCGACGGATCCGGTCAGAACCTGACGAACGGCAAGAAGGGCGGCACCCTGACGGTGTACGACCACGAGGACTTCGAGCACCTCGATCCCGGCCAGTCGTACTTCGACCTCGACTACACGGTGGTCTACGCGACGCAGCGGCCGCTGTTCATGTTCCTCCCGAACGATCCGAGCACGGCGGTGCCCGACCTCGCGTCGGCGCCGGCGACCGTCTCGGCCGACGGCAAGACGGTGACCGTGCACATCCGGCCCAACGTCCACTTCAGCCCGCCGGTCAACCGCCTCGTGACGTCGGCGGACGTCGCCTACGCGATCGAGCGAGGCGCGAACCCGAACGTGGCCAACCCGTACTTCCCGGCCTACTTCGACTACATCGTCGGCGCGAGCAGCGCCAACGGCGGACCGATCTCGGGCATCTCGACGCCGGACAGCACCACGATCGTCTTCCACCTCACCGGTCCGTACGGCACGTTCTTCATCGGCGCCCTGTCGCTGCCGCTGTCGGCCCCGGTGCCGAAGGAGTTCGCCGGGCCACTGGACGCCATGAAGCCGACGACGTACGGCTCGACCTACGAGGTGGCGACCGGGCCGTACATGCTGAAGTCCGACTCGACCGGCAAGTTCCTCGGGATCGGCTACCAGCCCGGCAAGTCCGCGACGCTCGTGCGCAACCCGAACTGGAACCCGGCCACCGATCCGCGCCCGGCCTACCTCGATCAGATCAACATCAACATCGGCGGCGACCCGAACGTCATCGGCCGCCAGGTGCTGACCGGCACGCACGCGGTCCAGAACGACACCCCGGCGGCGCCGATCGTCAAGCTCGCCTACCAGAACTACTACAACCAGCTCGTGGCCGTGCCCGGCGGCGGCGACCACTACGTCGCGCTCAACAACTCCAGGGGCCCGTTCGCCAACGTCAACGTGCGCAAGGCGCTGTGGGCGGCGCTCGACCGCGAGGCGATGATCAAGGCCGACGGCGGCGTCGTGGTCGCCCAGGTCGGCACGCACTTCATCTACCCGGGCTCCGCGGGCTACGCCGAGTCCGGCGGCGACGCCGGACCGAACGTCGACTACAACAACTCCCCCGAGGGCAACGCGGCCGTCGCGGCCAAGTACATGAAGCTCGCCGGCTATCCAAGCGGCAAGTACACCGGCAGCTACGTCGTGACGGTCGTCGGATCGACCGGCGATCCCGCCGCCGAGACGTCGGCGATCGCCAACAACGCGGTGCAGAGCCTCGGCTTCAAGACGAACTTCACGCAGGTCGACCAGTCGGTGATGTACAGCAAGTACTGCGGCGTGCCCAAGCAGGAGATCGACGTCTGCCCGAACGTCGGCTGGATCCGCGACTGGTCGGACCCGCAGACGCTGCTCGACCCGACGTTCGCCGGGTACAACATCGTCCCGACGAACAACTCGAACTTCGGGCAGGTCAGCTGGCAGGACGCTCCGGGCACGTACAAGGCGGGCACGCCGCTCACGCCGATCGACCAGGCGATGCGCAAGGCGGAGATGACCGTCGGGAACTCGGCGCGAGCGACGGCCTGGGCCAACGTGGACGGCATGCTCGTCAACGACGCGGCCGCGGTGCCGTGGGTGTTCGACAAGCAGCCGAACATCGAGTCCAAGGACGTCCGCGGCATCAGCCAGCTGTGGAACATCGGCGAGTGGGACTTCAGCTGGTCGTCGCTCGACTAGGACGCCCAGAGTGATCGCCGGTGGGGCCCGGACGGGTCCCACCGGCGGTCCGCTCGCCGCCCGAACACCACGCCATGGTCCGCTACATCATCCGGCGCCTGTTGTGGGGCCTCGTGCTCATCGTGGCGGTCATCGCCATCACCTTCATCACGTTCGACGTCCTGCCGAACGTCAATCCGGCGCAGCTGCGGGCGGGGCGCAACGGGAGCCCGAGGATCCTGCGCGAGATCGCGCACGACCTCGGCACCGACAAACCCATCACCACGCAGTTCTGGGACTACCTGAAGAACGTCGTCCTGCACTTCAACCTCGGCTACAGCTACTACAGCGGCGCCTCGGTCAAGAGCCTCATCTTCAACCGCCTGCCGGCGACGATCTCGCTGACGTTCGGGGCCGTCATCATCTGGCTGGCCGTCGGCATCCCGATCGGGATCATCTCGGCGGTCCGGCGGCGGACGTGGCTCGACCGCGGCTCGATGGGCACCGCGCTCGTGTTCATCTCCGCGCCGGTGTACTGGCTCGGGCTCGTCGCGCTGTTCCTGTTCGCATCGGACATCGGCCGGTTCCCGGTCCCGTTCCTCGGCGGCGCGGGCAGCTACGTCGGGCTCACCTACGACCCGGTCCAGTGGTTCGAGTCGCTGCTGATGCCCTGGTTCGTGCTCGCGGCCACCTCGGCGGCGATCTATGCGCGCCTGCTCCGCGGCAGCCTCGTCGACGTGATGGGCGAGGACTACATCCGCACAGCCCGCGCCAAGGGGCTTCCCGAGCGGACGGTCGTCATGCGCCACGGGCTGCGGGCGGCGATCACGCCGCTCGTCACCGTGCTCGGACTCGACATCGCGATCCTGCTCGGCGGCGCCGTGCTCGTCGAGACCGTGTTCGACATCCCGGGGATCGGACGGCTCAACTACGACGCGATCACGCACGGCGACCTCCCGATCGTCGAGGGCACGATCCTGCTCGCGGCGATCTTCGTGATCGTGGCGAACATCGTGGTCGACATCGCCTACGCGTTTCTCGACCCGCGCGTGCGCTATGACTGAGCCGCTGCTGCACGTCGAGGACCTGCGGGTGCGGTTCCCGACCGAGGACGGGGTCGTGCACGCGGTCGACGGCATCTCCTACGAGGTGCAGCCTGGGGGCACGCTCGGCATCGTCGGCGAGTCGGGCTCGGGCAAGAGCGTGTCCGCGCTGACCGTCCTCGGGCTGACGCGGCTGCAGGGGGCCGAGGTGGAGGGGCGGATCATCTTCGACGGGCGCGACCTGCTCGCCTGCACCGACGAGGAGCTGCGCCGCATCCGCGGCAACGACATCGCGATGATCTTCCAGGATCCGCTCTCCTCGCTGCACCCGTTCTTCCGGGTCGGCGCGCAGATCGTCGAGGCGATGCGCATCCACCGCGACATCTCCAAGCGCGCGGCGAAGGAGCGGGCGGTCGAGCTGCTCGGGCTCGTCGGCATCCCCGATCCCGCTCGGCGCATCGATCAGTACCCGCACGAGTTCTCCGGCGGCATGCGCCAGCGAGCGATGATCGCGATGGCGCTCGCCAACGAGCCGAAGCTCCTGATGGCCGACGAGCCGACGACCGCGCTCGACGTGACCGTCCAGGCCCAGATCCTCGCGCTCCTGGAGCGGTTGCAGCGCGAGCTCGGGATGGCCATCATCATCATCACCCACGACCTCGGCGTGGTGGCCGAGATGGCGCACCACATCGCCGTCATGTACGCCGGACGGATCGTCGAGACGGCTCCGACCGAGGCCATCTTCCGCTCTCCCCAGCATCCCTACACGTGGGGGCTCCTGCGCTCGATCCCGACTCTGGATGCGCCGCGCGACCGCGACCTCGTGCCGATCGCCGGTCTGCCGCCGAGCCTCATCCACCTGCCGTCGGGCTGCCACTTCCACCCGCGCTGCCCCTACGTCCAGGACGACCACCGCCGCATCGACCCACAGCTGGCCAGGCTCGAGGGGGCCGACCACTACGTGGCCTGCCTGCTCTCGGTCGAGCAGCGCCAGGCGATCTGGGCCCGGCTCGGCGAGGGGGCGACCCCCGAGGAGGCGCGCGCGGCGGCCGGCCTCCCGGCGCCCGAGACCGACGCCGAAACCGAGACCGAGACCGTGGTGTGAGCGACCCGACCCCTGCGTCCGACACGCTCCTCGAGGTCCGTGGCCTGACCAAGCACTTCCCGATCACGCGCGGGATCATCTTCCGGCGCGCGATCGGCGCCGTGCGCGCCGTCGACGGCGTCGACCTGCAGGCCCGTCGCGGCGAGACGCTCGGGATCGTCGGCGAGACCGGCTGCGGCAAGAGCACGACGGCACGCCTGATCGCCCGCCTGCTCGAGCCGACGAGCGGGCAGATCGTGTTCGAGGGGCAGGACATCAGCCGCGTGCGCGGACACGGGCTGAAGGCGATCCGGCGCGAGGTCCAGATGATCTTCCAGGATCCCTACTCGTCGCTGAACCCGCGCAAGACGGTCGGCTCGATCATCGCCGACCCGTTCGTGATCCACGGGCAGCTGACGGGCAAGGGCGAACGGCGCCACGCCGTACAGGAGCTGATGGAGCGCGTCGGTCTGAACCCCGAGCACTACAACCGCTACCCGCACGAGTTCTCGGGCGGTCAGCGTCAGCGCATCGGCGTCGCGCGCGCCCTCGCGCTGCGGCCGAAGCTCATCATCGCCGACGAGCCGGTCTCGGCGCTCGACGTCTCGATCCAGGCGCAGATCCTCAACCTGCTGCGCGACCTGCAGCGGGAGTTCGGGTTGACGCTCATCTTCATCGCGCACGACCTCTCGGTCGTGCGTCACATGTGCGACCGGGTCGCCGTCATGTACCTCGGACGGATCGTCGAAGTCGGCCCGGGCGACGCGCTGTACTCCTTCCCGCGCCATCCGTACACGGGCGCGCTGCTGTCCGCCGTGCCGGTCGCCGACCCCGCGAGCGCCGGGCGACAGCGTCAGCTGCTCTCCGGCGACGTCCCGAGCCCGGCCAACCCGCCCTCGGGCTGTCGCTTTCACACGCGCTGTCCGAAGGCGCAGGACGTGTGCGCGGTCGACGACCCGGTGCTCGAGGCGCGGGACAGTGGAACGCTCGCCGCGTGCCACTTCCCGCTGACGCGCGAGGAGGCGGACGAACGGCTGCCGGCGGCGCTCGCCGGCCGCCAACCCGCCGAGTAGCGCCCGGACTCGCATAGCATGGCCCCGTGCACGCGGCAGCCGTGGCAGAGGAGGAGCGCGAGGCGGTCGAGCTGCTCCAGCAGCTGATCCGCTTCGACACCGTCAATCCGCCCGGCAACGAGCGGCCCGCGCAGGAGCACCTGGCCGCGCACCTGCAGGCGGCCGGGTTCGAGTGCGAGCTGCTCGGGCACACGCCCGAGCGCCCGAACCTCGTCGCCCGCCTGCGCGGCCGCGGCGACGGGCCGACGCTCTGCCTGCTCTCGCACGTCGACACGGTGCTCGCGGATCCCTCGGCCTGGACGCACGATCCGTGGTCGGGCGATCTTGCCGACGGTTTCGTGTGGGGCCGGGGCGCGCTCGACATGAAGAACCAGACCGCGGCCGAGGTCGCCGCCGCCTGCGCGCTCGCGCGCGCGGGCTGGCGCCCGGATCGGGGCGAGCTGCTCGTCGTGTGCGTCGTCGACGAGGAGCGCGGCGGCTACGAGGGTGCGATGTGGCTCACCGAGCACCATCCCGAGCGCGTCCGCTGCGACTACCTCGTCAACGAAGGCGGCGGCTGGCGGTTGGAGTACGACGACCGCGTCCTGTACGGCGTCGGCTGCGCCGAGAAGGGCGTCTTCCGCTTCGTGCTCCACACCGACGGCGTGGCCGGCCACGCCTCGATGCCCGACATGGGCGATAACGCGCTGCTCAAGCTCGCGCCCCTGCTGACGCGCCTCGGCGAGCGCCGCCCGAGCCCGGACCTCACCGACGAGCCGCGCCGGCTGCTGCAGGCGCTTGGCGAGTCGGCCGACGACCCGCTCGCCGCGCTCAACCGCGTCTCCGCGCGGGCCCCCGAGCTGTCGGTGAGCCTCGCCGCGATGCTCGGCGTCACGTTCGCGCCGACGCGGGTCTTCGCCTCCGAGAAGATCAACGTGATCCCCTCGAGCGCCCGTATCGCCGTTGATTGCCGCGTCCCGCCGGGCCTCGGCGAACCGGAGGTGCTGCGTCGCGTCCAGGAGGTCCTCGGCTCCGACGGCTACCGCCTGGAGTTCACCGAAAAGGTACCCGGCAACCGCTCCCCGTTCGACTCCGAGCTCGTGCGCCACATCAGCGAATGGGTGACCGAGCAGGAGCCCGGCGCGATCTGCGTCCCCTCCGTGCTCCCCGGCTTCACCGACTCGCGCACGTTCCGCGCCGCCTTCCCCGACTGCCAGGCCTACGGCTTCTTCCCCCACCGCCACATGCCGATCTCCCTCCACGGCCCACTCATCCACGGCGCCGACGAACGCATCGACACCCGCGACCTCGCCTACGCCACCAGGTTCTTCTCCGACCTGATCCAGCGCGTCCTGAGCTGATCCCGCGTAGCCTCTCGATCTGATGACTGATTCCGGTCCACGGGGCGCCCCCGACCCTCCAGCTGAAATCCACCAGGCGGCGACCCTCCTTGGTGTCAGAGCCCGCGGATCGGTGGAGCGGCAGGCGGTCGTCCCGGGCGAGACGCCCTCGGCGGCCCTTGTTTTTCGGGCCGACGAGGGCGGCGCGCCCGGGACGACCGCCGACTCAGCCACCACCGACACCGACGATGGGCCCGAGAAGCTCCGCCTCGGAGGCATGGCCCTCTCCAACGGACTCTTGGTACATGGCCCGACGCACTGGTCCGCCGCGGTGCGTCGCCGCGACGGCACGATCGCGATCGCCTCGGGCCGCAAGCGGCGTCTCACCGCCGCCGATCGGATTCCCGGCCTGCGCGGGATCGTGCGTCTGGCCGAGGCCTCGAGCGTGACGCTGCTCGTCAGGCGCCGCCTGCCCGAGGCGCGCCTGCCGTTCGAGAGCCCGACCGTCATCGCCGTCGCGGTCCTCGCGGCGGCCGCCGGCTCGGGCCTACGCCGGCGCGAGCGCACGACGATGCTCGGGGAGCTCGCCGGCGTGGCCGTCTCGATGGCGCCCGCCGTGGCCGCGCTGCGAGGCGGTGAGCTCGCCTCCTACCACGGCGTCGAGCACAAGGCGATCGGGGCCTACGAGCAGGACGCGCCGGACGCCGCCGACGCCGCGAAGGAGCACGACCGCTGCGGCTCGCACCTGATCGCCCCGATGGTCGCCTCGAACCTCCTCGGCACCGCCGCGCTGCGGCGTCTCGGGCGCCACGCGCCTTCATGGGGCCCGGCCGCGGTGTCGGTGGCCTCGATCGGCGTCGCGGTTGAGGTGTTCGCCTGGTGCGAACGCCACCGCGCGAACGCGGTGGCCCGCCTGCTCGGCCGTCCCGGGCACGAGTTGCAGCGGCTGCTCGGCACCCGCGAGCCCGATGCGCGCCAGCTCGAGGTCGGCCGCGCGGCGCTCGCCGAGATCCTCCGGGTCGAGGGCGGGTAGCGGCCGGCGCGGCCGTGATGGACCGTCTTCGGCGGAGCGCCGAAGACGGCGCCGAGTTCCTAGCACAGACGCGACCGCGAGCAGCGATTTCTGGACGGATGTCGCACTTTTGTCGCCGGGGTCGATATTCGGCGCGCGAGGGTCGATAATCGCTGCGCGCATGGCCCTGGTCACTCCGACAACCCAAGCCCCGTCGGACGCCCCGGCCAAGAAGCTGGCCAACGCCGCGGCGGCCCACCCGGCCGCCGCGCATGCCGCCGCCGCGCATGCCGCCGTCGTGCATCAATCCGCGTCATCGGCCGGGCCGTCGGTGTCGCAGCAGATCCAGAACTTCTTCTACAACTGGCAGCCCGTCTTCATGGTGTTCTTCTTCGGGCTGCTGCTCGTCCTGATGTGGCGCGTGCTGAGGGTCATGCCGCGGGTGAAGCCGCAGAAGATCGCGCCGACGTCCAAACAGGCGATCGGCTGGGATGACATCGCGGGCGCCGACGACGCGAAGGCCGAGCTGCAGGAGATCGTCGAGTTCCTGCGCGACCCGAAGCCGTTCCGCAAGCTCGGAGCGAACGTGCCCAAGGGCGTGCTCCTGCACGGGCCCCCGGGCACCGGCAAGACGCTTCTGGCCAAGGCGGTGGCCGGCGAGTCCGGCGCGCAGTTCTTCGCCCAGTCGGCGGCGTCGTTCGTCGAGATGTTCGCCGGCCTCGGCGCCGCTCGGATCCGGCGGCTGTTCGCCGTCGCGCGCAAGCACGAGCCGGCGATCATCTTCATCGACGAGCTCGACGCCGTCGGCGGCCGCCGCGGCATGGACATCTCCGGCGAGAAGGACCAGACGCTCAACCAGCTGCTCGTCGAGATGGACGGCTTCGCCTCGAGCGGCCGCGTCGTCGTCATCGCCGCGTCCAACCTGCTCGAGAAGCTCGACCCGGCGCTTCTGCGTCCCGGCCGCTTCGACCGCCAGGTGTTCGTCTCGCCGCCCGGGGTCGAGGGTCGCGTCGGCGTGCTCAAGGTGCACACCCGCGACAAGCCGCTTGGGCACGTCGACCTCGAGCTCGTCGCGCAGCAGACGAGCGGGCTGACCGGCGCCGACCTGGCCAACATCTGCAACGAGGCCGCGATCCGCGCCGCGCGACGGCGCAGTCCGACGCTCGAGATGGAGGACTTCGACGGCGCGCTCGAGCGCATCATCGCCGGCGTTCGCTCGCGGCGCGTGCTCAACCCTCACGAGAAGCAGGTCGTCGCCTACCACGAGGCGGGACATGCGCTCTGCGGGGAGCTGCTGCCGAGCGTCGATCGCGTGCACCGCATCTCGATCGTCCCGCGCGGGCGAGCGCTCGGCTACACGCTCAACCTCCCCGCGGAGGACCGCTACCTCAAGACACGCGAGGAGCTCATCGACTACATGACCGTCCTGCTCGGCGGGCGCGCCGCCGAGCAGCTCGTATTCGGCGCGATCACGACCGGCGCCTCCGACGACCTCCAGCGCGTCGCCGAGATCGCCCACGCGATGGTCGCCGACTACGCGATGGGCACCGCCCAGTCGGGCCGCGTGCCCGACGTCGACGGCCAGGTCTCGCAGGTGAGCCTGCGCATCCGCGACGAGGAGCGCCAGGAGCTCGTGGAGGAGGCCCGCCGCGCGGCCCAGCGGCTCGTCGCCGGCCATCGCGAGCAGCTCGACGCGCTCGCCGGTGAGCTCCTGCGCACCGAGGTCCTCGACCGCGACGCGATCGACCGCATCCTCGGCGACGTCCCGCGCCTCGAGCGCCGGCCCGGGATCGGCCTGCGTGTCGCCGCCGCCGCGGCACCGCAGGGTCTCCCGCCGGGCGGTCGCGAGACGCGCAACGGACACTCCGCGCCGGTCCCCACGCCGGGCGTGCCCGAGGCGCACGCCGAGCGTCCCGCGCCCCCGCAGCCCTGATCGCCGCGCGAGTCGCGCATCGCGGCGGGCGACATGCCGGCCGTCGATAGACTCCGCGGCCGGTGTTCCGGCGAATCGACCATATCGGCGTGGCGGTCCAGGAGATCGACGCGGCGCTGCCCCTCTGGCGCGAGCACTTCGGCATGCCGGTCGTGCACCGCGAGGTGGTCGAGGAGCAGGGCGTCGAGGCCGTCCTGCTCGATGTCGGCGAGAACCACGTCGAGCTCCTCGCGCCCCTGTCGGAGGACACCCCGGTGGGCCGCTTCCTGGCCAAGCGGGGTCCCGGCCTGCACCACGTCGCCTACCAGGTGGCCGACATCGACGCCGCCCTGGCCGCCTGTCGCGCCGCCGGGCTGCGCCTGATCGACGAGCAGCCGCGCATCGGCATCCGCAACTCGAGGGTCGCGTTCCTGCATCCGGGGGCGTCGGGCGGCGTGCTCACCGAGATCGTCCAACCGGCCGTCCATGCCGAGCAGCCCGTCGCAGCCGCGGGCAGGGAGGTGCAGTGATGTCCGACGCACAACGCATCAGCATCGGCTTCCAGGGTGGCCAGGTGCTCGCCCTGCGCGTGACCGACACCCAGCTGGTCGCGCTCACCGCGGCGCTCGGAAGCGCCGCCTGGCACGAGCTCGAGACCGAGGACGGAATCGTCCGGCTCGATCTCGCCCAGGTCGCCTACGTGCGCGCCGAGAACGAGGACCAGCGCGTCGGCTTCGGCCTGTAGGCCGGCGCGACGACCGCGCGGGCGCGGCCATGTCGCTTGACGTCGACGTCCTGCGCGTGATGCGCACCCGCGGGCACGCTCCGAGCCGCGATCGCGCCGTCGCCCGCTTCTCGCGACTCGGCGAGCACGGCGCCGCGTGGCTGGCCGTCGGCGCGCTCGGGGCCGCGTTGGACCGGCCGCGCCGCGACCGGTGGCTGCGCGCGGCCGGAACCGTCGCGGGCGCCTATGCGGCTAACACGGCACTGAAGCTCGTCGTCCGCCGCTCGCGGCCCCAGCTGGCCGGCCTGCCGGCGCTCACGAGCACGCCCACGCGCCTGAGCTTCCCGAGCGCGCACGCGGCGACGTCGTTCGCCGGCGCGCTCGCCTATTCGCGGCTCGGGCTTCCGGCCGCCCCGCTGTACGCGCTCGCCGCCTCGCTGGCCGTGTCGCGGCTGTACCTCGGCGTCCACTATCCGTCCGACGTGCTCGCCGGGGCGGTGCTCGGCACCGCCGTGGCGAGCGCCGGACGCGGGGGCGGGCGATGAGCATGAAGATCGGCATCGTCGGCATGCCCAATGCGGGCAAGTCCTCGCTGTTCAACGCGCTCACCCGCGCCGGCGCCGAGGCGGCGAACTACCCGTTCACGACGATCGAGCCGAACGTCGCCGTCGTCCCGGTCGTCGATCCCCGGCTCGCGGCCGTGGCCGAGACCGTGCGCGCGTCCGAACTCGTGCACGACACGATCGACTTTCACGACATCGCCGGCCTCGTCGCCGGCGCCTCGCAGGGCGAGGGCCTCGGCAATCGTTTCCTCGCGAACATCCGCGAGACCGACGCGATCCTGCACGTCGTACGCGCGCACGGGGACGAGAGCGTCGTGCACCCGGACGGGCGCGTCGACCCGCTCGCCGACATCGAGACGATTGAAACCGAGCTGATCCTCGCCGACCTCGAACAGGCGGAGCGTCGCATCGATCGCGTCGCGAAGGTGGCCAAGAGCGGCGATCGCGCCGCGATCGCCGAGGAGGCCTGGCTGCGCGAGGTGATCGCGACGCTGCAGTCCGGCGGCCCGGTGCGTCAGGTGCCCGTGCCGGCGGAGGCGCCGAACGCGGCGCGCGACCTCGGGTCGCTGACGGCCAAGCCGGTGCTGTTCGTGGCCAACGTCGACGAGGGCTCAGACGTTGTGCCCGAGGTGGTCGCCGCGCACGCCGCCGCGCAGGGCGCGGTGGCCGTCGCCGTGTCCTCCCGCATCGAGGCCGAGCTCGCCGAGCTCGAGGACGAGGACGCCGCCGCCATGCGGGGGGAGCTCGGGGTGAGTGAGTCGGGCCTCGACCGGGTCGTGCACGGTGCGTTCGCGCTGCTTCACCTGATCGCGTTCTTCACGGCCGGCGAGGACAAGCCGGCGCAGTCGTGGCATCTGCGGCGCGGGTTGACCGCGTGGCATGCCGCCGGCGAGATCCACTCCGACATCCAGAAGGGGTTCGTGCGGGCCGAGGTGATCGGGTGGGCTGAGCTGGTGGAGGCCGGGGGGTATGCGGGGGCGCGGGACCGGGGAACGCTGCGGCTCGAGGGGCGGGATTACGCGATGGCTGATGGGGACGTCATTACGGTGAAGTTCACGCCGTAGGGACTGGGTTCGGGGCCCCCGCCTCCTGTCGGCCGGCGCTCCGTGGCACCCAGGAAAGGGTGCCAAGAAGCGCCGTCCGCCATGGACGAGGGCCGTCCCGTCCGGGCGTGTGGCTCTGAGTGGTGGTCCAACGCGTGCGCGGGCCCGGTTCGTCGGTGTGTGACAAGCTCGAAACTGCAGTTAGTTAGAACTATTCGACCTAAATGCAGGTTCGCCGGCGCCACGCCGGCCGTGGCCTCCGGGGGTGCGGACGCGCGGGGTCCGCGCGCGGGGTCAGGACTGGGTCTTGGCCAGCTCGCGCAGCCTCGTGGCCAGGCGGCGCATGCCGAACTCCTCCGCCGCGGTCGCGCCCGCGACGAAGTCGGTGGGCCGATCCGGGGGCCGGGTGACGTCGATGCGCTGGAGGGTGGCGATCTGCCTGAAGGCGCGCAGGAGATCGGCGTTGTCGCGCAGGGCGGCGGAGACGCGCGGGCGTTCGCGGACGGCGTGCTCGATCGCGGACTCGAGTGAGCCGTAGGTGATCAGGAGGTCGCGGGCAGTCTTCTCGCCGATGCCCGGGGCGCCGGGAAGGTTGTCCGAGGGGTCGCCCCGCAGGGCGATGAAGTCGGGCACGAGCGGCGGCTCGATCCCGTAGCGGCGACGGACCTCGGCGGCGTCGATCTCCGACGGCGGCTCGGAGGCCTTGCCGAGGGAGAGGATGCGCGTGCGCTCATCCACCGCTCCGAACAGGTCGCGGTCGCCCGTGATCAGGAGCGCCTCGCCGCCGGCCTCCGCCTCGGTGCGCGCGTGGGAGAACATCACGTCGTCGGCCTCGAACGCGTCGCTGTCGTCGACGATCCAGCCGAGCGACCCCAGCAGCGCCGGCGCCTGCGTCCACTGATGGGCGAGCTCGTCGGGCATCGGCGGGCGCTGGGCGTGGTAGGCGGGGTACAGCTCGACCCGATACGCCGCCGCCTCGGCGCCGAAGCAGGCAACCACTGCGCGTGGCGGCCGCGCCTGGGCCGCGGCCAGTAGCGCGTTGACCGTGCCGAGCAGCGCGTTCACCGGACGGCCGCCGCCGTCGGTGATCGAGGAGGGCAGCGCGAAGAACGATCGATAGAGCAGCCACGGCACGTCGGCGAGCAGGAGGGGAGTCGGCATGGCGACGAGGCTAATGGTCGGACGCGCCCGCCGCTCACTAGGATGCTGTCCCGCCGTCGCGACCGGGCCCCGGCGGGCCCGAGCGCCCGAACCGGCGACGGCGCCGACGACAAGGAGAATCGCCCCCATGCTCACGATCACCGGATTGGACGAAGTCAAGGCCCACACGGGCGAGGAGCTCGGCGTGAGCGACTGGCACCCGGTCACCCAGGAGGACATCAACGCGTTCGCGGACGTGACCGGCGACCACCAGTTCATCCACGTCGACGTCGAGCGGGCGAAGGAGACGCCGTTCGGCGGCACGATCGCCCACGGCTACTACACCCTCTCGCTGGCGCCGATGCTGCAGTCCGAGATCTTCGCGATGGACGGGTTCGCGTTCGCCGTCAACTACGGGCTCAACCGGGTGCGCTTTCCGGCGCCCCTGCCGGTCGGCAGCAAGGTTCGCATGCGCGCCAAGCTCGCATCGGTCGACGATATCGAGGGCGGGGCGCAGCTGACGACAGAGCTCACGTTCGAGCGCGAGGGTGGCGAGAAGCCCGTGTGCGTCGCCGAGATGCTCTTCCGCGTGTACGGCGGCTGAGCGCGGCGCGTCATCCGGGCGCCGCCGGCGTGCCGCCGGCGCCCGACGGGGACGGCGCGGGCGGGGCAGGGGCCGCGGGCGACGGACCCGCCGGAGGGGTCGGCAGGGCGCTCCGGTCGGGCTCCGGCCGGGTGCGCCCGTTTACCCGGACACTGAAGTAGGCCCAGGTCGCCGGCAGTCCGAAGCGGGTGGCGAGGTCGTCGCCGCTGACAGGGGTGTCGCCGCCGCTGCCGAGCACCTCGGCGGTGAGGATCCGCGGAGAGTAGCCGCGCTTGAGCACCTCGATGCCCTCGAACGAGCCGTGCACGAGGCCCGACAAGATCGCCGCCGCGTCGACGAAGCGCAGCGACCGGGTCCACCGGTGCAGCGGGCCTCCGTCGTAGGGGTCGGGGACGCCCCGCAGCCACGGCGCCGCGGGCGCCCCGGGGAACGCGTTCTCGATGTCCTCGGTGAAGCCACCCGAGCTGGCGAAGAAGTAGGTGAGGACCGGCTTGCCGGCGTACGTGACGATCTGTCCGGCGGTCGCCGCGACGGCGGCGTTTGTGCTCGGCGTCTCGGCGGCGACGCCGCCATAGGCCTGCGAGCGCGTGTCTGCATATACGTCGAAACCGTCGGCGCCAACGCGTTCGTGCGAGGAGAGCGCATAGCTGCGCGAGGCGACCGCCTGGGCCTCCAGCGCCGCCGCCGGCCAGGACGGCGAGGCCTCCTCGGCGACGACGCCGCGCGTGTAGTCGTCGAGCGCCACGACGTTGATCACGTCCATGCCGCCGGCGGCGGCGAGGATCTCGAGCGACCCGCGGTAGGCGGCGGGCGCGGATCCGTCCAGGCCCACACGCAACACGCCGGTGCCGCGCACGACCAGTTGCGCGGCGCGCAGGCCGCGCCCGCGTGAGCGCAGCACGAGCGAGCCGCCGGAGGCCGAGACGGCGTAGTTGGCGCGCGCGGACAGGCGATGGCCGTCGGCCTGCGCGGCGCCGGAGACCGTCAGTCGCGTCCGGCCGCTCGCGAGCAGAACGCGCACCGTGTGACCCGGCGGCGCCGGTGCCAGCCCCGTGCCCGTGTAGTAATGGGCAAGGATGGCCGCGTAGCCGTAGCCGTGGTCGGCGTAGCCGAGGGCACCCTCCTGGCTGAGCCCGACGCCGTGGCCGTCGCCGGCGCCGGAGATGACCAGCGACGGAGCGGCGGCCGGCGCTCCGCGGGCGAACGCACCGGCGGCGAGCAGGGCGGCGAGCAGCGCGCCCGACAGGCGCCGTCGGCTCACGGCGAGCCTTCCCGGGGACCGGTCGGGAGCAGGGCCGCGCGTTGATAAGTTGGGGGCGATGGGCACCGAGCCGGCATCGCGCAGGCACCGGAGGGGCGCGTGAGCGAGCGCCGCGCCTCCGACCTGTTCGTCGAGTGCCTGGAGGCGGAGGGCGTCAAGTACGTGTTCGGCATTCCGGGTGAGGAAACCCTCGACCTCAACGAATCGCTCGCAGATTCATCCGTTTCCTTCATTCCTGTTCGCCATGAGCAGGGCGGGGCCTACATGGCCGACATGTATGGACGGCTCACCGGACGCGCGGGCGTGTGCCTTGGAACGCTCGGCCCGGGGGCCACCAACCTCGTTACGGCCGTCGCCGACGCGTACCTCGACCGGGCGCCGCTCGTCGCGCTCACCGGTCAGTCCGACCTCGAGCGCATGCACAAGGAATCCCATCAGTACATCGATCTCGTCGAGGTGATGCGCCCGATCACCAAGTGGAACGCGCGGGTCACGAGTCCGGAGATCATCCCAGAGGTCGTGCGCAAGGCGTTCAAGCTCGCCGAGTCCGAGAAGCCCGGTTCGACCCATCTGGAGTTGCCCGAGGACGTGATGGGCAAGCCGGTCGACGCCGTCCCCCTGCCCCGCCGGCGTCCGGTCGTGCCCGAGCCCGGCGCGCGCGACCTGCTGCGCGCGGCCGACGTGATCCGCAACGCGCTCAACCCGGTCGTGCTCGTCGGCAACGGCGCCGTGCGCGCCGGGGCGGCCCCGGCGCTGCGGGAGTTCGCGCGCGCGACGGGCATCGCGGTCGCGAACACGTTCATGGGCAAGGGCCTCATCGACGCCGACGATCCGCTCGCGCTCGGCACGGTCGGCCTGCACTCGCGCGACTATGCGCTGGCCGGCTTCGAGGAGGCCGACGTCGTCATCGCCGTCGGCTACGACCTCGTCGAGCACGCCCCGAGCCACTGGAACCCGAGACGCGACAAGAAGATCGTCGTCGTCGACTCGGTGGCCGCGGAGATCGACGATCACTTCACGCCCGAGGTCGAGCTCGTCGGCGACATCTACCACGTGTGCGCGCGGCTGGCCGAGGAGTGTCGCGACGTGCCGTTCGACGGACCGTCGCCCGAGGCGCTGCGGCTGCGCGAGATCGTGATGGGCCGCTTCGCGGCCGCGCGCGACGACGAGCACTTTCCGATGCAGCCGCCACGCGCGCTGTGGGAGCTGCGCCAGGTGCTCGGTCGCGAGGACATCCTCATCTCCGATGTCGGACTGCACAAGCTCTGGATCGGGCGCATGTTCCCCGCGCACGAACCGAACACGGTCATGATCGCCAACGGCCTCGCCGGCATGGGCTTCGCCGTGCCGTGCGCGATCGCCGCGAAGCTCGTACACCCCGATCGCAACGTCGTCACCGTCAACGGCGACGGCGGCTTCCTCATGAACTGCCAGGAGCTCGAGACGGCGGTGCGCCTGCGCACGCCGATCGTGAACGTCGTCTGGGAGAACCGCCAGTACGGGTCGATCGTCTGGAAGCAGGAGCGCAAGTTCGGCCGCCACTTCGGAACCGAGTTCACCAACCCCGACTTCGTGCGTCTTGCCGAGTCCTTCGGCCTCGCCGCCTGGCGCTGTGAGGCGGTCGAGGACTTCTCGGCGCACCTGCGGCGCGCGCTGGCGCTCGACGTGCCCTCCCTGATCGTGCTTCCGATCGACTACTCGATCGACGTCGCCATCTCCGAGGAGCTCGGGACCGAGACCGTCGTCAACTGAGATCAACCCCCTCAAGGAGGGACCACGATGGCAAGCGCAACCGCTGAGCAGACCGTTCTCCAGACCGTCCCCACGCAGCTGTTCATCGGCGGCGAGTGGCGCGGGGCGACCGGAGGCGGGACGCTGCCGGTCGAGGACCCGGCGACCGGCGAGACGCTCGTCGAGGTGGCCGATGCCGAGGTGCAGGACGGGTTCGACGCGCTCACGGCCGCGGCCGACGCCCAGCCGGAGTGGGCGCAGTACCCGCCGCGCGAGCGGGGCGAGATCCTGCGCCGCGGGTTCGAGGCGATCCACGCGCGGATCGACGATCTCGCCCTGCTGATGACGCTCGAGATGGGCAAGGCGCTCCCGGAGTCCAAGGCCGAGATCGCCTATGCGGCGGAGTTCCTGCGCTGGTTCTCCGAGGAGGCGGTGCGCATCCACGGCCGCTACATGGCCAACACGACCGGCAAGGGGCGGGTCCTGACGATGCGTCAGCCGGTCGGCCCGTGCGTGTTCGTCACGCCGTGGAACTTCCCCCTGGCGATGGGCACCCGCAAGGTCGGCCCGGCGATCGCCGCCGGCTGCACGATGGTCATCAAGCCGGCGAAGCAGACCCCGCTGTCGATGCTTGCGCTCGCGCAGATCCTGCAGGAGGCCGGGCTGCCGCCCGGCGTGCTCAACGTCATCACGACGCGGCACTCGGGCGAGATCGTCAAGCCGCTGCTCTACGACGAGCGCACGCGCAAGCTCTCGTTCACGGGGTCGACCGAGGTCGGGCGCACGCTCATCGAGCAGTCCGCGCACAACGTCCTGCGGGTATCGATGGAGCTCGGCGGCAACGCGCCGTTCCTCGTGTTCGCCGACGCCGATCTGGACAAGGCGGTCGACGGTGCGCTCCTGGCGAAGATGCGCAACATCGGCGAGGCGTGCACCGCGGCCAACCGCTTCCACGTGCACGAGTCGGTCGCGGCGGAGTTCACCGCCCGGCTGGCCGAGCGCATGGCCAGGCTGCGCGTGGGCCGCGGCACGGAGGAGGGCACCGACGTCGGACCGCTCATCGACGACACGCAGCGCAGCAAGGTGGAGACGCTCGTGCAGGAGGCGCTCGCGAAGGGGGCGAAACTCGTCCTTGGCGGACAGAGGCTCGATGGCCCGGGCTACTTCTACGCCCCGACCGTGCTCGCGGACGTGCCGCCCGATGCCGAGCTCCTGCGCGAGGAGATCTTCGGTCCGGTCGCGCCGGTGACGACGTTCGTCGACGACGATCAGGCGGTCGCCGCCGCGAATGCGACCGAGTACGGGCTCGTCGCGTACATGTTCACCGAGGACCTCCGCCGAGCGCTCTCGGTGGCCGAGCGCCTCGAGACGGGGATGGTCGGACTCAACCAGGGATTCGTCTCCAACGCCGCCGCGCCATTCGGCGGCGTCAAGCAGTCGGGCTACGGACGCGAGGGTGGCTTCGAGGGCATCGACGAGTATCTCGAGACGAAGTACGTGGCGATCGATCTGTAGGGCGCGGCGAATGCGCCGCGTATCAACGTTCGGCGCGAGCGGTCTACGCTGGTGATGGCTCGCGGCACGCGCGAGCCGGTCCGACATCTCGAGGAGGAGCCCATGCGCATCCGCGCCGCCGTCTGTGCGCTGCCGTTGTCCGCCGTGATCGCCGTCTCGACGGCGGCGGCCTCCGGCGCGTCGATACACGTCAGTCCAGCCAGCGTCCATCGAGGCCACGTCGTGCGGGTGTACGGCCGCGTGGCGGGCTGCAGCGGCCCGGTGACGCTGATCTCGGGAGCCTTCGTGCACACGCATGACTTCGCCGGCCTGCCGGCCGTGTACGCAAGTGTCGGGCAGGGCGGCGCCTATTCGGTCCACACGAGGATCCCCGCCGGCCGGGCACCGGGCCACTACCGCATCGCGGGCCGCTGTGGCGGCGGGAACCTCGGCGTGTCGGCGACGCTGCACGTCCTCTCCTGATCGTCGTCCGCGTTCTTGGCCTGATCTCATGCGACTGTTAGGAGATCTTGATGTTGCGGGGGCATGATTGCGTCTGCGACACGACTCGCAACGCACGACCTCCCAGTGCACACGGCCGGCCCGCTCCCCCCCGCGGGCCGGCCGTACTTTTTCCGGTCGACGCGAACCGGGTGCCCGCGAGCGCGCCTCGTCGTATCGTGCAGGCCGGACCTCATGGCGAGCATCGAACGCATCCTCGACTGGCGCGGCCAGGACGTATTCGACCGCGACGGTGAGCGCCTGGGCAAGCTCGACGAGGTTTTCTACGACCGTGCCAGCGGCGAGGCGATGCTGGCGTCGATCAAGAGCGGCCTGCTCGGCCGGCGGGCCACACTCGTGTCGCTGCGGGGCGCGACGGCCGGCCGGGACTACGTTCGCCTTGCGTTCAGCGCGGAGCAGGTGGGCCAGACCAAGGACGTCGAGATCTCCGAGACCCTTTCCCGCGAGGCGCTCTCGCAGGCGCGCGGCGTGTACGGGCTCGAGGTCGACGATGGCGCGCAGCTCGAGGCGGCGACGCTCGTCGAACGCCGCCGCGCCGAGGCCGAGGCCGCGATCGCGCGCGCCGACGACCTCGAACGGGAGGCTGTGCGGGCGGCGGACGGCGCCCGTGACGCCCGCGATCGGGCCGAGGAGGCCAGCCGGGCCGCCGACGCCGCCGAGAGATCCGCGGTCGAGCTACGCGAGGAGGCCGTGGCGGCGCGAGGCGCCGCAGACGCGGCTCGCCAGAGCGCGGGGCTCCCCGCGTCCGGCGGCACCTGAGCCCGCCCGCGCGGCCGCGAACGCCGGGCACCGTGAACCGCCCTTGTTCGGCGACTGCCCGATACCATCGCTTCCGCGGCGAGATAGCTCAGTTGGTAGAGCACACGACTGAAAATCGTGGTGTCCCCGGTTCGAGTCCGGGTCTCGCCATGGGGGAAGGGCCCTGCAAATCGCGGTGGTTCTTCGTGTTTCTGGCGGGCGCCTCGATGGCGTCGCTCGGAGGCCTCGAAATCGGCCTCGTGGCCCAAACGTGGCCCAATCGTTGAGGCTGGTTGAGGGTTTGCCGGGCGCGGTCGAGCTGCTCGCGGGCGCTCGCTGACGAGGCGGTCGAAGCGCGGTGCCGTGGCAGCGCTGCGCGCGCTGCTCGACCTGGGCGTAGACGTCGAGCGTCATCTTGGAGTCGGCGTGGCCGACCTGGCTCATGACCCACTTGACGTCGAAGTTGTTGGCGATCAGCGCGATCGAGATGTAGGTGCGGCGCAGGCTGTGCGGCGTCGTGTGCGGCAGCGGCGGCAGGCCCCGGGCGGTGCAGTCGCTCGGTCGCAGCTCGGCGGCCTCGCGCGACGATCTGCGCCGACGCGCTGGCGGCGCATGCGTCCGCCGCGGAGGTTCGGCACGACGTACGTCGTCGGGTCCGATGCGGCGGCCGACGCGGCGCAGGCGATCGCGGTGCTCGATGATCGCCTCGACGAGGTCGGGTGTCATCTGCACCTCGCGTACGCCGGCCTCGGTCTTGGCGTCGGGGATGCGGAAGCGCGCGCCGTCGGGGTCGTGCAGGCGTACGTCGCGCCAGCGCAGGTCGCACAGTTCGCTGGCGCGCACGCCGCTGCGGGCGAGGATCTCGATGACCGCTCGGCGGCCGACGTACGGCGCCGGCCGGCGTTGCGCTGCAGGCGGGCGATGTGGAAGCTGACGGTCGACTTGGCGAGGCCGAGCTCTGCGGCGATCTGCGCCCGGGCGCAGCCCGGCGCGCAGGAGCGCGGCCACCTTGCGCGCGCGAGCCGTCCTTCGGCGGCGTCGCCGGGCGTGGCGCACCGGCTGCGTCCTGTGCGGCGGCGGCGTCGATGAGCGCGACGAGCTCGTCCATCTCCAGGAACGTGCGGCGGGCTTGGGGACGTGGACGCGCATGCGCCCACCGCGGGCGGGGTTGCGGTCGATCAGTTCGTCCTCGATCGCGTCGTCGAGGATCGCCGCGAGCGTGTCGATCAGCTTGCGGACCGAGGCCGGCCGAGAGCGGCACGAGCCGGCGCCCGCGCCGGTCGCGAAGCTCGGCGCCGGCGGCGATCGCCTCGCGCAGCTCGGCGGCCTGGCGCAGCTTGTGCGCCTTGAAGGCCAGGCACAGCTCGCGGTCGATCTCGTCGAGGCGGTAGCGGGCGAAGAACGGCAGCAGGTGCACGCTCAGCCGCCAGCGGTAGTCCGACCTCGGTGTTGGGTCGATCGGCCTGGCGCCGATCGACGCCGTCGACCTTGCCCTGCAGCCAGCGCGAGGCGTACTCGTGGAACGTCGGCGTGGCGCCCGCGCGGCGCGGGGCGCGTGCCGCCGGGCGGTTCGCGGCGGCTGCCATACGCCGGCGCGCACGCGCGCAAGGACGTTGCCGAGCTCATGGCGCGCGGCCGGCTCGTCCCAGCCGCCGCCGCATCCGCACTCGCAGTCCGGCTCGCTCGTGCAGAACCAGCCGCTCCTGCGCTGCCCGGCGACGCGAAAGCGCAGGCGAAACGCGCGCGTGCCGTCGCGAGGCTGCGCGTGACGATGGTTCCTTTGGCCGGCTTGGGCATCGCGCTCAGCTGCCCAGGCAGGGCGCGCCGCGCCGGCGCATCGCGCCGCGCGGTCCACGCGAGGTATCGATCGGCAGGAGCGACGGCGTCTGGCCGGCGGTGCAGCCGCTGGCGCGTCCCGGCGCGCGCACCGGCCGCGGCGCCGCCACGTTGTCCCCGGCGAGCGCCCGGGCGACGGCGTAAGGGTCAAAACGAAGCCGCGCGCCGCCGGCCTCCGCCGAGTCTGATGGCGCCGAGCAGCTCGGCGTTTGAGTACACCCAGGCACGGCTGACGCCGAACCGCCGCGCCAACTCGCCGGCGTCGATCAGCTCCCCGGGCGCAACGCGGCGCCGCTCGAGGATCTCCACCACGCGATAGGCGACCGCCTCGAGCCCGTCCGCTCCGGCAGCTCGCGCCGCCGAGCTCGCCCATCACCGCTCCGGCCTGTCGACGCCGATCGCTGTTGCTGTCTGGTGTGCCCATCCGCATGCTGGGTTGTGGTCCTCGTGTCGTGGACAGGAGGTCGCAGACCTCCTAAGTGCTTCAAGAACGGGCCGGGCGGCGGTCTGTCAAGCCCGCCCACGGGGTTGGGGCTGTCGCCGGCGGGGCTTGGTGCGGGCTTTACTGACGCCGTCCGGTCCGTTACCTCCCGCCGTCTGGCGGTGCGCTTGGCGGTGGCTGCGCCGCGTGCCGTTCGGGCTCCGGGATGGTTTCGGTGTCGTCGTAGTGGGTGAGGCGGTCGATGCGTAGTTCGGTGGGCGGGTGGGAGATGTCGGTGAGCCAGATCCAGGGGATGGGGCTGTCGTGCATGAGCGCGTGGTTCTCGAGGAATTGGGCGAGTTCGTCGCCTTGGCCGAGCATGTGGGCGTAGTGGTCGGCGGCGTATTCGCGCGCAGCGGAAGTAGTTGCCCCAGAGGATCTTGGTGAGGTACACGGGCAGGGTGCCGTCGGCGAGCATCATGAACATCCAGCGCAGGTGCGCGAACAGCCCGAGGGTGGCCGGCCGCTGGCTGTAGCGGTACCGGGCAGGAACGTGAAGCGGAACAGATGGCGAGGCTGACGCGTCCTTCCATGCAGTTGACGTGTCCGAGCTCGTGCGCGACGACGGCCTCGAGGCTATCCGGAGTCGATCAGGCCGCGGTTGACGGCCATGGCGTCGCCGAGCACGAACGCGTTCGGCGTCGGGTCATCGAGGACGAACCAGCGGCGTGGGCGGCGAACCTCGGGGTGGTCGCACAGCAACCCATCCAGCGCGTCCTCGACGGCGAGCGCCTCGCGCCTGGACGGCGCTCGCCCGCCGATTGTTGTTGCCACCACCAGCCGTAGCCGGCGGGGTTGATCAGCGCGGCAGCGGACCAGAGCAGCGGGCCGAGCCCGAAGATCGCGGCCAGCGGATCGACGAGCACGTGCAGCGCCCAGATCCACCCGACGGCGAGGCTGAGGACGAACAGCCAGAGGTTCATGAGCGACCAGGCGAGCGTCGCGCGGGTGATGGCGCAGGGAACCTGTAGGCAGGCGGTCAGGCCGTAGAGGCGGCAGCCAGCTGTTGTGGCGGTCTTTGGGGATCGGGGTGATATCGGGGGCGGTGGTGCTCAATAGGGGACCTCCGTCGTAGACGAGCAAGAGCTACACCCGTATGTCGTCTGTGGCGGCCGTGCGACCCCCCCGTCAATTTCGGTGTCGGCCGGCGGACCGGGCTCGGGCGGCGTGCTCGGGCGCTGCCCGCCGGCGCGTCGGCCGCGACGCACGCTTGCGGTAGCGGCGCGCTGACGTCGGGGTGCGCGGTGCATCTGGACGCGCATGGCGCGGCCCTGGCTGATGACGTATGCGGCGCCGGGCGGGAGGCGAGCGGACATGGTTGGGGTCGATCTTGAACTGGTGCTGCAGCCGGGTGGAGCCCTCGCGGCCGAGGCCTTCCTGGCCGTAGTGGGTGGAGTACTCGATCGCCTTGCGCGTCCCGGCGAGCGCGATGACCTCCTCGGGCGTGTTGACGCGATGGCAGATCACCGTCTCGACCGACCCGAGGATCCGCGCGACCTGCTCGGGGTCGCCGAGGCCGGTGACGGTCTGGGGCGCGAGCACTATCGCGGCCTGGAAGCCGCGGGCCTGCTCGATGCGGGCGGCCATGCTCGCGCTGTCCGCCAGCGCGGAGAACTCATCGACGATCAGCACGCAGAACTGCTCGCGGGGCTTGCGGGTCGTGAAGTAGTGCGCGAAGTCCTCAAACAGGAACCGCGCCAGCCCGCTGGCCTCCTCGCGGAGCGCGAGGGTGTCCAGCAGCAGGTACGCGGCCTGGGTGTCTTCCCAGGCCCAATCGCCGTCCAGGGCGCCGTGGGTTTGGCCGAAGAACGCCTCGTAGCGCAGGCGGACCTGCGCGACCTGCTGGCGCATCCAGCGCGCCGCACCGCGCCCTCGCTGCCGTACACGCGCTCGCAGCGTGGCGAGGTCCATGCGCGCCAGCAGCTTCGCGTGAGCCGCGGTGGCCCGTCGGGGTGCTGGCAGACCAGGGTCAGGGTGGTCTTGGCGATGTCGCGGTACCACGACGCGGGGCCCTCGGTGGTGTAGTCGATGATCTCCATCAGCCGGCCCTGCACGTGCGCGGCCTCGCCGCGAAACCCCGCGAACGGCCGCATCGGGAACACCCGGCATGTCACGGCCCGGCGAGGCGCATCAAGGCGAGGAAGCGCTTCGGCGTTCTCGCGGTCGCCCTTGCCGTCCAGGTAGAACACCGGCGCGTCGGTGGTCTGCGCGATCGCGTGCGCGAGGCGCAGCAGCGACTCGGTCTTGCCCGAACCCGTCGCGCCGCACACCAGCAGATGCCGCGCCAACCGCGACGGCGGCAGCAACACGGAGCGGCCCGAGAGTGGGAGCGCGCGCTCGCCGCCGAGGCGCTGCGCGATCAGGAACCCCGGCTCGCCGTCGCAGTCGACCGCGAGCGTCACGCGACGGGTCCACGCGCGTGCCGGCGGGTCTCGGCGTGTGTGGCGGCGCCGGAACGCCGCAAGGGCGGGCGCCGGCCAGGCTCATCGCGCCGGGTCGCTCCCGGCCAGCGGGGGTATGTCGCGGACGTGCAGCTGGGGCCAGCGCTCAGAGCCGCCGAGCCGCTCGAGCTGGCGTCGCGGCGCGGGCGCGGCGAAGTACACGACCGCGTCGTAGCGCCCGGACAGCTCGTCGAGGATCGCCTCGACCCGGGTGTTGGCTCTTGACCGTCAGCTCGACCTCGATCGCGTGGCGCTCGGCGCCGCGGCTGCACGACCGCGTCGGGGAGGTGCTGGCGCCGCGGGAGATCGCGTGCCAGCGACCGCTCGCACACCCACACGCTCTCCGGCGCGCGGCGCTGGACGTGCAGGCGCACCCGGTTGACCGCGGCGATGTGCGCGAGCAGCCCCAGGCGTGGCGACCAGGACTTGAACGTCGTCGGCGCCTCGCGCTGCCCGCGCCCGGTCAGCCACAACCATGCCGGCTCGCCCGCCAGCAGCGGGCGGCAGTGCGCCAGCCCGCCCGCGCGCGTGCGCCGAGCAAAGCGCTGCGCCGTGCGCGGCGAGCGGCCGAGCAACACGGCCAGGTGATCCATCCGCACCGCGTACTGCTCGCTGACCCAACCGAGCGTCTCCAGGTCCCGGGCGCTCAGCCCGTACGCGCCGACGCTGCGCGCCAGCGAGCGCCGCGGCCAGCCCTGGTCGCGGTCGGGCGGCGGCGCGCGCGCAGCGCGGTCGGGAATCGTCGCGAGCGCGGTCACGACGCGGCCTTCCGCAGGTGCCAGCCGTCGGGGCGGCGCTCAAAGCGCGTGTCCTTGCCGCGATGCAAGTGCTGGGAGATGTTCACCAGCGGCACCCCCAGCGCCTTCGCGATCACGCCCGCCCGCACCCCCGGATTCGCCGCCAGGAACGCCGCGACCTCATCCTGGGTCACGCGGCGCACCAGCCCGCCCACCGGCGCGGTGTCCCCGGTCAGCGCGCGGCGCGCCTGCAGCAACCGGCGGCGCTCGGCCATCAGCCCATCCACCAACTCAAGCTCACGATCAAGCTCGGCCAGCCGCGCATCGATCTGCGCCACCACACCGCGCGAACCAGGGCCAGGCCGACGAGTCATGGCACGATCTCCATACCGGCAACCTACAACGCAGGACGTTACTTGTCAAGTACTGCGTAACGGAGTAACGCTCTCGCCTAGACGGGCGCCAGCGGCTGAGGGTTCGTCCTCGAACGTCTCGAGGAGCACTCAGGGGAGCGCGTGCGGCGTCAAGCCCCGGCGCTGCTGGGTCGGGCCGACGACAGCGTCTTGGGCGCGGCCCTCGCGACGACACGCTGTTGACTCCACCCCGGCTGGTGAGCGAGCGCGCGGCGCGCGGAGCCACGGCGCTCGTCGCAGCGCGGGCGCGGGTGGGTGGCTCGCGGCGTCTTCTCCCAGCGCCAGCCTGGCACGGCTTGGAGACGCGCGATCCGCTCAGGCGGCATGAGTCCGGCTTCGTAGCGGGTCTCCTGTTCCCTGATCCACGGGCTGAGCCGAATCCCGTCTCTCCCTGATGTGCCGAGGCGGGCAGGCGCATGACCTTCGGCCGGGCGAAGCGCGCCAGCCTTCGTATCCGCCTCTCCCATTCGGCGGCGCACGGGCCCCGTCCACCGCCAGCCGGGGAGCGCTTCCAAGCGAGACGTGCGGTGGCGCTCCAGCTGCCCCTTGACCCTCTGCGCAGCGCTGACGGGTGACCCACGGGTATTTATGCTTGTCCTGATGTGCCCCGCAGGCACCGTGGTGTGGCCTTCGCGTGCCGCGGTCGATGTCAGAGCCTCGAATGCCTGCTCCCATTTGGACGACCGGCGAGCCCAGCTCCAGCCTGGGAGCGTTTCCACTCTCCGACCGACTGCGGCATCTTCTCGGTGCGCGCGCCGTTGACCTCGATTCGCTCGTTGGTGACCCACCGCCGGAAGCCATTCGTCGCCTTCGTCGAAGTGGGTGTCCGGGACCGACGCGTCCCCCTCGCGGGCGACGTATTGCTGCAGCACGGCGAGATCTTGTCCCACTTCGTCCCGGGTCGATGCCGAAAACCATCCCGGGAGCCCCTCGAGCTGCGCCGCCCGTTTCCCACTCCAGTGGTCCAAGCGCGCGACGTCGCCGCTGGTCGGAGTGGTCGTCGCCAGCTTCTTCCCGTCGAGTACTGGTCGTGTTCTTGAGCCCAGCGAGCGTCTTGTGCTCTGTCGACGCATCGTGCTGAGAAGGTCAAACCAGAAGCCCCACGGATGCTGTTTCTTCGCATGCGTCAGACCCATCCCGGTATCGATTCGAGCCGCGCGGCGTGCTCGGGCGTCATACGTCCGCGGTCGTAGAGTTGCCGCTGGCCGACGGCCCAGCTTCCGAGGCGGTAGCCATCCAGTCTGCAGGTCCGAGTTTCTAGCGAAGCGGCGGTGCCGTGCTCGTCTGCATATCGGGCCCCAGTCCGATCCAGAACGGGAAGGCCTCGGTGGTTCGCTGGACGAGTCGTGCAGATAGCGCGGTGGCTGAAGTCAGGCCCCAGCGCCCCGGAGATCGATCGATCTTGTGCGGCAGCTCCACCATTCCACCTCGCCGGCCGAGCTCAAAGCGCGCGGCGTCCAGCCTCTCGGCGAGGACCTCGTCGTGAGCGCGGAGCGCTCGCACCACACTCCTCACCTTCCGGAAGTCAGAGCTGGCGAGGACGTCCTCGCTCTGCTCGCCGTGTACCAACACGGGAATCACGATGATTCCGAGGGACTTGTTCGGTGACTTGCGGATGGCCCGGCCGACAGCCTACCGAAAGACCTCAATCTCGCTGCGCCGCGGGTCGACGAACACCACCCCATCGAGGGTCGGTACGTCGACCCCCTCAGCGACGCACCCAACGTTTTGAGCACGCCCCAATGCACGCCGTCGAGCGCTCTCGGCCGCGTTAAGGAGCACCTCGCGCTCACCCGCGGTCATGTCGCCGGTGATGTGGCGCGCCCATGGGCGGCCACGTGGCCGTGCGTCACTCGGCATCCAGTCGAGAACCTGTGGAAGGGTTACTGCGAACTGCCGGGCAGTCGCTTTCCGGGAGGTGGAAAGTGAGAATGCGCTTCAGGCCGAACCGCCGCACGGCGAGGAGCAAGCCGAGTTGCCGCGCGAGCGCTTCGAGCGTCCATCACGAGGTGATCGTTGACCGTGACAAGCTCGCGCCGATCAACCGCACGACCCACGCCTGGATCGTCGACCCCGATCACCACCACGCGGTGATCAATGAGCAAGCCCGCGGTTCATGGCGTCTCGGAACGAGAAGTCGAGCAAATCCCGCCCGAAGATCGCCGTGCTGCTCGATTGACGTGAGCTCAACGTCCAACTCACTGGCAGCCGTGCGAATCTGACGCGATACGAACCGTGGGGTCGCCGTCATAAACAGCCTCTTGCGCGCCCGGAGGCGTCTCTCGTCGAGCACCGTCCCGAACGAGCTATCGGCACGTCCCGCCGCCCGATGGGCTTCGTCTACAACGACTAGGTCGAAGACGCGCGGTCTACCAAGCTGCGCTTCCGCCACAACGGGCACGGAATGGTAGGTGGAGAACACGACGCGGCGTCCCGCACGCTTCGCAAGGAACGTGCGGATAGTCGCCGCGTCGGTGGTCACAGGAATACCCAAGTCCGCCGTCCATGACGTAAAGCTGTCTGAGTCTGCGACCGTCTCATCCGAGCATACGGCGAGGTAGTCGAATGGTTCAGCGGCATTGGCGGTCCAGGTACGGAGCGTCTGACCGAGCAGCGACAGAGACGGAACGATCACAAGAGTCCGGCGATTGCCGATCGCTTCATCGATCCACAGCGAGGTCAGCGTCTTCCCGGTTCCGCAGGCCATCAGGAGCTGCCCGCGATCTGCCCCGCGAAGCCCGTCCACCACGGCGCTGATCGCCGCTAGCTGCTGGCGCCGAGGAGCAAGCCGAGGCGCTGGCGGCGGGTCCAGCGCCTCCAGGCTCTCGGGCCACTCGAGCGCCTCGTGGCGCAACTGCGAGAGGAGTTTCAGCCCGACCGGCTTCTCCTGCTCGTGGATCGTGCGGGCCGCACGCGCGCCTACCCGGTCGGTCGTGGCGACCAACAGGCGGAAGCTAAACTCGCGCCGGCTCGACTCAGACAGAAACGAGTCGATGTCGGCCTTCTTGATCGAGTAGCTCGCTCGATACGCCTTCGCTTGCACGGCCCAGGTGTCGCCGGCCTGCGTTTCGACGACGAGATCGATGCCAGCGTCCGCACCCCAGCGGCCCGGCCACTCGTCCCATAGATAGACGCGCCTCGCGACGTTGCGGTACTCGGGCGCGGTCCGCAGGTACCACGCAACGAGCCGCTCAAACCGACGGCCCTTGATCGCGACCGGAAGCGCGTGGATCTGTTCGCTGATCGTGTCGAACACGTACCGGCCGCGACGGTACTCCATCGTCGAGACTCGCGGACGGGTTGGCCCGCGTTCCCATGGTGCTGCTCCGACCCCGAGGTCTGCATTGAGACGAATGCGATCGCCGGCGGCCGAGCAGATCGGCATCGATCCCAACGAGTCAAACGTCGCCGAAGCGATAGCTTGATGCCCCATCGCCGCTCGGGCGAAGCGATCGTCGGAGGGCTCGGCTAGTTCGGGCTGGTCGAGTCTTCGAGGCCGTGGTCGTGGAACGCCTTGAAGCCGTCGGCGTACAGCGACTCGACCTTGGTCCGATCGTCGTCGGGAAAGTCGAAGTGGCGCACGATGAGCCGGAGGCATTGCGAGTAGGTCCAGAACGCCGCGAAGGCGACCGACGCGACGTTCTCGGGCGCTGGGCCGCCCCGGAGCTGAAGGTTGGTGTCGTCCTCGCCGCGAATGAGACTCGCCAGCGCTCGGGCGCTCACGTGCAGCGTCTCGTTGTTCGCGCGCTGGATGACGCCACGGAAGAACTGGAGGGTCTTGCGGTCGTCGTCTCGCGTCCACAAGTGTCTGATTGCCTTGACCCGCTCGTCGATCGCGAGGCCCGTCCAGCCGGTGCCGGCGTCCTTGAACATCTCCTCCAGCTCTCTGCGTCGTTTGCGGCTGTACTGCGGAAGCGTCAGATCGCCCAGGAGCGCCGGTTGGGCGCGCAGCGCGTCGGTCATCAGCATGTCGCCATACTCGCCGTGAGCCGGGAGCCGATTGATCGCCTTCGTCGGCTTGACGCTCATCCAGTGCAGGTCGACCATGTCCTCGAACAGCGGCCGGGCGAGCATCGCGGCTTGGTCGCCGAAACTCATACGGAGCAGCTCGATGATCGCCCAGTGCGTCGTCGTTGCCCTGGTGAACAGCAGTGCGAGCGGTCGGTCGACGCCGTCTTCCATCGGCCGCCCGCGCCACGGGCGCAGCGCGTCGAGGGCGAAGTCTCTCACCGCCTCACACGTCTCGAGCAGCGCGCCAAACCGTGCGTCTACCGCCGTTCTCGCACTCGCGATCGAGCCAGCCGCGGATTCGAACCTGTTGTCGTGGTCGCTCATAGGGCTTGGTCCTCGCAGGTGAAGCGCGGGTACGCCAGGAAGACTGTAGGCGCGTCCAATGCCGAGATGAACCAGATGATCGCCGCCGGCGCGCGACGTAGCCGGCAAGCGACGCGATCGCCGAGTCGATCAGCTTGGCCGTCTCAACCTCCACCGTTCATTGAGCGGCCTCGATCGCTGTCAGGGAGCACCCTCGGGTGCGCACGCAACGAGTGCGATGGTCTGATCGGTCCCGCCGCGGCGTAGCTTCCAAGCCAGGCGAACCGAGCTCAGGCGGACGAGGAACCGGCTTGAGAACGCCGCGATGTCTCTTCGTCGCCAGGACGAGGCGCGGACCGCCGCGGGCGAATCCGATCATCCGCTGGCAGACAGATCGCCGAACGTCAGGCAGTCCTACAGTGGGGCCTGGTTCCCGGTGTGGCGGCGCTTTACGTCGCGGCGGCTCGCACGTCTCTGTCTTCGAGTGGATCGCTGCGTATTTGTCGGAGGCGGGCGGCAGCGACGGGGTTCTCCCGGCGTGCGTGTCTGGCGCCTGTGGCGCGTACCGTCGACTCGCAGTCCCAGAGGCTGTCAATCGCGAGCTCGTCGGCGAAGTCTGGATCAGTCGCGGCGACGGCCTCTACGACGCGGCCGCGACCAAAGGAGTACGGCATCGCCCGAAACGCGCGATCGAGCTCGCGGTATGGCCCGTGCGCCGGGTGGCGCTTCAACGCCTCAGCCAGGGAGCAGACGACGTACTGGTCGCCGCCGAGTCCGCGATGAAGCTCTCGGGATAGCTCCGCGGTGATGAGGCGAACGTCGTCGGCGATCGCGTGCTCGGCCATCGCACTGGCCGCGGCAGAGCGACGCGTTCGGTCGCTACCGGTCAGCCACTCCGTGGCCGTGGCTCGCGTCGCGGTGTATGGCAGCGCCGCGAACGCTCTAAACAGGAGGGCTCGCGTCATCCCGCGCCCGGTCTGGTCAGAGAGTTCCAGCACGGCTGGCAGGACCTCGGTGTGCTGCTGAACGGCGAGGGCGTTGACCGCAGCGGCGTGCATCGTCAGTGAGGGGTCTTCGGTAGCACGAAGCATCAGACGCACATCGTCGCGACTCGTTCTCAGCGACAGCCATTTGGCGACGCGGCGCGAGAGCTCCGGAGTCTTCACCGCGAGCAGTGCCGACGTCGATTCGTCGGCGTATCGGTCGTTGGGAGCCGCCGGGAGCTGGTGACGTTCGGCGGCGCTCGCGAGTGCGGCGCTGATCAGCGGATAGGCCGCCCCCCACTCAGGCCACGGCGCGTCCTCGAGATTCATCGCTGACGAGCTGTTCAGCGCTTCGATCATGGATGCCACCGTCGAGTACCGCTCGCACAGCACTTGCGCCAGTCCGTCGACGCACTCCGGCCATCCCCGCGCTGGCCCGGTCGGCCACCCGTCAGGCATGAGCCATGGAATAACCCAGTCCCAGTAGCGTCCCGTCGCGAAGTAGCGTCGCAACGCGCCGATCGCCTCCGCGTTCCCTCGCGCTGCCATCCGCGCGAGAATGTTGAGTGCCCACGACGGTCCGTGATCAGGGCCATCTCCGGGCGGATCATCGCTGGCCAGCACCTCAATCACGGCAGCATCAACGCCGGCCGACATCCCGAGCACGGGATAGTAATCCGCGCGATCGTCAAGCTCACTATCCCAACGCGGATCCGCCTCCAAACACGACCGCACCAATTCGCGCGCGTCTGGCGCCTCGCCGTCCAGCACCTCCCGCGCCGCCGAACCCAGCCCGCGCTGCAAGCGGCCCAGTAGCGTCTCTGGAGCCTCAAGGCGCGGCGGCCACGAGGCGCCCTCTGTCACCCAGTTCCTCGCTGACACATGGCTCGAGTTTGACGCACACGCAGATGACCAGCGCATTGTCTTGTCCGGTCTAGTGATCCGTGGCCCGCGACCCTCGACTCCACGCCATCGCCGCGACGAGGGAAGCCCTATCCGGATCGCAATGCCTCGCAGCAGTTATAGGTGCCCGGCAGGTCTGCGAGGGTTTCACGACGCTGGCAGAGGATGAGAACAGCCGCCGCACCCGCGTCCAGCCGATCTTCGGGTGGCTGGCGCAGCATGGCGGCACCGACTGGCCGGCGCGCATCCTGCGGCTCGTCAATGGCCTCGAGGCGTCGCTTGAGCCAGGCAAGTTACTGCGGCTCGACTACCTCGATGAGCGGCGTATCGCCCCATCGGCTCGTCGGCTCGCCTGGATGATCCGCAACGCCGAGTTGCTGACGCCACGCGACGGCCGCCGCTGGCGGGAGTACCGCTCGCGCGTGATCGAGCATCCCGACCGGGACGCGGCGCTCGCACTGCTCGACCGCGACCTGACCGAAGGCATCGAACGCAAGCTCCTGCTCGAGGGTCCGACCTGCGCGGATTGCCTGATCGAGTGCGAGCACGCCGTGATCTGGATCGAGGCCAAGCGCAACGACTGGCTCGACTACTCCACTACCTGGGACGTCACACGCGACCAGCTCGCGCGTAACGCCGAGGCGGCGTGGCTCTACGCCGCGAAGCGCGGCAAGGACTCATGCCTAGTCGTCTGCCACGAGCACCAGCTCAAGCACCACGAGCAGCTGCTGCTCGATGGCTACCGCACCGGGAGCTGGATCGGCGGCTGGCCGCACCTCAGCGCTTGCGAGCGCCACGCGCTCGGCGCCCGGATCGGGACGATCACGTGGGCGACGCTCGCGCGGCAGTGGCCGGAGATAGGGGAGCTGCTCACGTGACCAGGGTCGGGCGCCGGTAGCTCGTGGCCGCGAGGCGCAAGAGACGACTCCCGGCATCAGGTCGCCGAGCGCACCATCACACGGTGCCGGCGCACATGAGAACGCACGATCCCCGCGTCGCCATAAGAGTCGTCGAGCGCGACGGCGCCCACATCACGAAGGCGGTCGATGGCGAGATGCGCTGTCGGCACGCAGATGCGTCGCGACCTACGCCTGTGTCCGCGGCTCCGCGGCCGACGGCACCATGATCGGTTCACCGCGGCACGTCCAACGTGTCTCGGCGAGGCTCTTGGTTTTCCGTTCATGTGCCTCCACTTGTGTCGCCTGGCACCTACTTGTCGGCCGCGAAGCCTTCCAACCACTCGCGCGTGTATGCAGCGCCTTCCTCGTCGCCGAGCCTCTGCTGCGTGTCTAACGCTGTCTCGAGTTCGCTTCGGCCGTTGTCCGTGTCCCCGTGCTGCATCAGCATGAGCCCCAAATGCGCGCGCATTTGCGCCTCAATTCGACGGTCGCCGATCTCGCTAGAAAGCGCGATCAGGCTGTCGAACTCACGAGCCGCCGCTTCATCGTCCCTGTCGAGCCGCATGAACAGAACCAATCGGGAGCGAGCCCCTGCCTCCGCGAGCCTGTCTCCAACTTGCCTTGCGATCTCTAACGCTTGCTCGTAGTGAGCACGTGCGGCCGCTCGATCGAGGTCGTGCTCGGTGCAGATGAAGCCAAGCATGGTCAAGCTCGCCGCCTCGCCGTTGCGATCGTGATCGGCTCGCTGAATTGCCAGCGCTTCTTGAAGAAGTGCTCGCGCCCGTTCCCAGTCGTCTGGCTCCTGTTCCTGGGCGAGGCAGGCTTGAGCCATGGTGTAGAGAGACGTCGATCGTAGTCCGGGGGCCGTCCCCAGCACTAGCGCGCGCTCGAGCAAGCGGGTTGCCTCACCGGGATCGAGGTGAACCTCGACTTTCGCCAGGGTCAGTAGTGCGCTCGCCTCGCCCTCTTGATCGAATGCGCCGCGATAGAGCCCCAGCGCCTCAAGGCAATCGCTGCGTGCACCGTCCGCATCGCCGGTTTCGCTGAGGAACTCGGCGCGCCACGCGAGCGCCTCGGCGCGAGCGGTGTCGGCCTGAGCAAGCTCAATGGCCCTCGTCGTCATGTCGATCCCTAGCTGATACGGGCCGCGGTGGCGGACCACACCAACAGCCGCGATGAGGACGTCCGTCGCAAGCGCGCGCTCCGTGGTGGCCTCGCCTTCGAACGACCGTTCGAGTATCTGCTCGGCGCGCCAAATGAGGACGTCGTCGTGCATCCCTACGTCCACCATCAGGTCGTAGGGAGCAGCAAGCTCGGGGTGGCCTGCTACGCGCCAAAGGCGCGCAATGGTTCCTGCTGCGAGCCGGCGTTCTTCGCCGTACACAGTCTCGAGAGCATCAGCCAGCGCGGCGCTCCTCGTCGCCCGCTCCACCTCTGTGAGGCCGTAGCGCCGAAGAGTCAGCCAGTCCAGTCGTGTGCGAAACCCATAGCGCCAAAGGTCGCGCGAACCATGGCGGTCAGCGACGGTTCGCGCTCCAAGCTCGGTCACCAGTCCCAGCGGATGCGCATCGTCCGCAGAAAGTTTCTCGTCGAGTTCGTCGATCACCTCATCGCGGTCTCGGTCGAGTGCCGCAGCCACGGCCTCCGCAGTAAAGCGGTGCCCCTCTAGCGATGCTACCGCGAGCAGCTCCAAGGCCTCCTCGCGCTCCTGCAAGTCGGCGCTCGCTCCGAGAGACTCGACAAGCCGTCGCCGGACCAAGTCGTTGATCGGTGCCAGCGCGAGGTCCTCGCTATCGGCCGCGAAATCCCAGATGTCCTCCCGTTGCGGACGCACCTCATCTGGTTTCACCACGACTTCGCGTCGTCGCCAGTCGGCCCATAGGTCGGCGATCCAGCGGGCTCTCCCACCCGCAACGTCAATCAGCCCATCAACCACACGCGGGGTGACAGCGCCGATCCACTCCTCAACGACGGCATTAGTCACGGGAGCGAGGTTGTGTAGATCCGCGAGGCCCCGTTCTAAGAGACGCCTGCTGGCGTAGGACACCTCGGTATTGCCGGCATCTTCTGGGCCAGCCTCGTGCGGCATACCGTCTACAGAGATCACAAGGAACAGCGGCAATCCGGTCGCAATCTCTTGGGCCAAGGCAAGGATAACGTCACCCCACCAGCCGCCATTCGCTTGGTCGGCTCGGTCAATGACGCAGACGGTCGGTCCGGCCTCGGCGGCGGCGCGCAGCAGTCGCGGGGCTAGGCTCAGCGGATTTCGGCTATCGACGCCCTCGCGAGTCCAGGTGTTCCAACATTCACGCGCAGCCTGGCAAACACCGATGATCTCGCGGATCAGCCCGGCTACTGGATAGGCGACGCTGGCAGCGCCGAGCAGGCTACTGACCAGTCCGATGGTGCCGCTATCACCCGACGCTTCGTTGGTCCCTACGAAGCGTCCGTCGTCGAAGAACCCGCCCACGATCTGCGGCTTAGAGGAATGTCGCGATAGCGCTTCCCTGATAGCGCCGAGAACATCGGTCCGCCCGCTTCCGGCCTCCCCGCAGATCAGGACGACGGCGCCCCGACCTTGCTCGATCGCCGATTCGTAGCGTTCCAGGGCCGCCTCGCGCTCCCGCTCGAGTCCTGGGATTGCCTGCTCGGGATAGGTGCCGATCGTGGAGTTCTACTACAGCCGACGGTGAACTTTGGCGCGTTGCAATGACCCGCCCCGGGTCTAGGTCGTCGCGCCGACGATCGGAATCACCCCGCAACCTCGTCAGCGTGCCCTCGGCACCCGCCACCTTCGCGCCAGCCGCCCGAATCGTCTCCCGAGACCGATACCAGCACCGCAGCCGGCCTGTAAGTCGGTGCACGTACGGGCATCTCGCAGTAGGTGTGATGCCCGCGATTCGTCGCGTTGCGCGCGTCAGAGTCCTCAAAGACCTCCGCACGCACTACGTCGATCGAGCACCGCGCCTGTGGTACGCGAGTTCCAGCAAGTCACCGATCCGTTCGTTGCGCTCGATAATCGCGTGCAGCGCGCGGAGCAGCGGCCCCGATACCTGTGCTGCAGGGAGGGGCAGGCGCCGGGGCTCGTATCCGAGCTCCCACATATCCACCGCATAGATGTGCTCAACCGCTTCAATAATCCCGGGAGACGGGCTGACGTCCGCCACACCCAGCAAGGACTCGTTTTCGCGACGTTCAGTGACGGTGCCGCCATGGCCGCGGCGCCGGAGGTGCTGCTGGAGAGCACCGAGCGTGTCGGCATACGCGTCCGTCCTCCCGATATGCGTGTAGTGGACCCAGTCGGTGTGCAGCACCTCGAGTTGGGGCTGCCAGTGGCGGTCGGCCTGACGCAGGCTGGGGTCGTCGAGGAGCGCAGTGACGAATCGCCCAAAGTCAGCGGCAAGGGCGTCGCCGGTGACTGGCCTTGATGGGAACCAGGATTCCTGCCCGAAGCGCCAGACGAAGGTCGGCTCGCGACAGACGAGCTTGGATGCCCATACCGCGAACAGGCGGTCGACGGGATGGCGGGTGAGCGTGAATACGAACCACCGCTCGTCGGCGCAGATGGTGGCCACCTCGGCTCGCGTAAGGGCTTCCACGGTACTCGTGTGCTGCCAGAGCGCCGCGTCGTGGACGAGCATGGCGCGGCTGATCTCCGGCTCGAGCGAAGCGCACCGGTTCTCAAGCTGCTCACCTTGTAGGTCGGCGAGCGTCCACAGCATGCTCGTGCACCCGGCCTTGGGCACCGGGATGTAGGCGACCTGGGGAGCGGCTAGCAGCATGCCGATCGGGACGTTCGTCATGAGGGTAATTCTTGCGCCAGCCGATGGGTGCGGCAAGTCTACGTCGTGGCTCCGGAGGTGAGACCGGTCGGACTGGCGCGCTAACAGTAGCCTGCTCGGCGTGTGCACGCAGACGTCTTTCGATCTAGTGCGTGCCGCGTTCCATGCTCGCGTTGGCTCGTGGGATCGCGGCCCCTTCTTCGTCCCCGGCCACTTGGATGGCCGCGAGCCGGGACGCATGGTCGATGTCGGCGACCCGTACGCGTACTTCGCCGCGCTTCTGGACGCGCTCGCGAACCTGGAAGCGCCCGGACGCAACGGGGCTGTCGAGCTCATCTACTGGTGGCATACGAGGTTCCATGCAACTCTCAACGGTCGCCCGGGAACGGTGATCGCCCAGGTCGCGTTCCTGCCGCATCTCGCTGGCCTCGGGGTGACCGACTTGGTGCTCCTTCCCACCGCCTCGGTCGGGCGCACGGCCCGCAAGGGCAGCAACGGCTCCCCGTTCGCCGTCTGCAACCCGTTCGACGTCGACGAGTCGCTCAACGATCCCCTCCTCGCGGACGTAATGGCGCTCGATCAGTATCGGGCCTTTGTGCACTGCTGCCACCAGCTCGGCCTCCGGGTCGCCTCGCACGTGCCGTTGGCGACCCTCGCGGTGGACTCTCCGCTCTTCGCCAGGTTCCCGCAGCTTGGGTATTGGTGGACTGCGCCCGCCGGAGTGCCACTTACACCCGACGTCTCGAGTGCGGCCGCCCTGTATCCGCCGGTGGGTCCGCTGCTCCCCGAATGGGCCCGGCGTCGCTTCCGGCAGGCTCCTGTCGCCGTTGCCGTGGACCGCGGCCGCCTCGTCGGCGTCACCGATGGCGAAGCGGTCACGCTAGCTACTTGCCCCGGATAAACGGTTGAGCGGGCCGGGAACCAAAACGGCCGCGCCAGTTGGTTGACGCGGCCGTTCCGGGCAAATGGTGCTCGTTCTGGTCGAGCGGGTGGATGGTTTCAGGTGGTCCGGATGGCGAGGGTGTCAAGGTTGTAGGTGGCGATCGCCCAGGCGTTCCAGGCCCGCATTCCGTCCTCGCCCTTGAGTCGGGATCGCGTAGTCCGTATTCGCGTTTGAGGTGGCTGATGCGGCCTTCGGCGCCGACCGGTAGCGCGCCAGGCGGCGCTGGGTTCGCCGCGACCCGGGCTGTTGGCGGCCGGCGATGAACACCCGCTCGGGGTCCAGGCCTCCAGCGCCTCGTGGTCGCGCGCGGCTGGAAGCCGCCGTCGAGCGCGACCTCGCGCGGGCGAAGTCCCAGCCGTCGCAGCTCGCGGTGGTGGTCGGCCAGCAGCGTGTTCTCCTGCGGGTTGCCGACGCGCGGCCGCGGGCAGGATGAACCCGCGCGCGCCGCGCTGGGTGTTCTCGGTCACCTCGCAGATCTGGGCCACGTAGCCGAACTCGTTGGGCTTGCCGAGCTTGCCTTTGCGGATCGGTCTCGCGTCGGGATCGAACATCGAGACCAGCCGGTCGGCGATCGGCTCGCCGGCGAGACGCTGCCCGATCTGCATGGCGACCCGCTCGGCGCGGTCGGTCATCTCTTCCAAGCGCTCGATCGCGGCGAGCTTCGCCCGCGCACCGCGGCCGCGAGCCCGTCGGCGCGCCCGCCGCCAGTCGCCGGCTTCGCGGATCGAGCGCCCAACAGCCGCCCGGCCTGCTCGGTCAGCTCGAGAACCTCGGCCTTGCGCTCGCCGGTGCGCCGCGCGAGCGTGCGCGAGATCAACCGCAACCGCCGCCCCAACGCCCGCGTGCGATCCAGCACCCGCCCGACACCGGCGCCGACCTTCGCGATCACCCGCCGCGACTCCCGCGCCAGCACCCGCGCGCCGTCCAGCGTCAGCCCCGAGTCGGTCGGATAGCGCACGTCCGCCTCCACGACCGTCGAGTCGATCCGCACCGCCCGCGCCCGAAACCGCGTCTCGCGCGCCGCCTTCTCGATCACCAACCGCGTCAGCTCGTCGACCACCGCGCCGCCCAGCCGCCGCGTGAGCTTGCGGACCGTCGACTCGTCCGGCACCCGCTCGCCCAGCGCGATCAGACAGAACCGCCGCAGATGCAGCGAGTCCGAGACCTCCCGCACCAGCGTCTCGTACCCCCAGCCCGTCCGGTGCTTGACCACCATCAACCGCACATAGGTCTCGATCGCGATCGTCGGCCGCCCTCGCGACCGCCCGGCCCGCGCCGCCTCGCCCTCCCACACCCGCGATCGGCGCCAACAACGCCCGGTCGCGCAACAGCACGTCCAACGCCGCGAGATCCGCCGGCAACTCCGCACCCCCACCGGCAACACCTCGTCCCACAACGACTCGACCTGCCCGCCCGCCAGCCTCAACATCAACGTCCTCCTCAACCAGAAAACAGCCCATTTGCAAGACCAATTCTCTTAAACCAACGGACAGAACCCCGACTAAATCCGGGGCAAGTAGCTAACGCGGTTCCTGATGTCGTGGCGGGGGACGCCGCGACCTACACTTGGGCGGACTCCGCTGCGGTGCGCTACGGAGATACCATCGTCCCCCTCCCGATGGGTGTTGCCTCGAGCTCTGGTCCGGTGCGCCCAGATGCGGTTGCGATCATGGCTGCCACGCTCGCGTTTCGCTGGGCTGACCTCGGCGAGGACGGCGCCGTCATTGACGTGTCACCGAACGTGCCCCACGCCGTCCTTGCCGCGGCCGAAAAGGTCGCGGCGAACTGGAGTAGCTCACTATCTTCCATTGCGCGGGACGTGCTTGACGGGTCGAAGCCGCAAGCTGCTCTCCGAGACGCCGTCGATGTTGCCCTTGCCGGGGAGCGATCGCCGGCGAAGCACTGGCTAATGGCAGAGGAACTCTGGCGTACGGAGGTAGAAGATGCACCCTACGACGCCGTGACTGGGCCATTTGCCTACTCGGTAGGCGCCGGTTCACGTAATCCAACCTCAGCCACGGAGGCGCTGCTTTCGGTTGCGCGCTCGTGCATGTACCGTCGCGCGGACGTGGGCATGGTCGGCGCGGCTGCGCTGCACGACACGTTGCCGCCGTTACCAGCCATGGGGATCGTCCTAGCGGCGGTCGCTGCAGCGCTTCCGGAGGCGATCCCCACGGTGTACGCAGGCGTCGAGCACGGTTCGTCACACCTCACCAACGGTGAGTTCGGCTTCGCCGACGATGCACGGCTGGCTATGTATCGGCGCTGGCTCGGCGTGACTGGACTCTCGCTGTTTGAAGCCCACGTGCACGACTGGACGGCGTGTGATGCGGCCACCTTTCACGTCTATGAGCGGCTCCTGCCGGCGCTGCTCCAAATGCGGCGGCAGGTCGCGCCGACCTCCATCCTCGCAGTCGATCAGCCAACAGACACTTGCCTGCAGCTCTTTGTCGCCGGGCGGGGAGGACGCGTCGAGCTGACGGTCAATCTCGACCCCACCCACTGGTTCCGCATCGTGCCTACCGGCGCCACGCACACGCTCGTGGTGGCGGGCCGCTGCTTCGATGGTCATCGGCTGACCCCGGCGTTCGACTCAGTCGACGGGCCCGGCCCCCCTGACGTGGCCCCAATCTCGGCTCATCTGGCGGTCGTGCTGGGCGCCGGCGCCACGGAGCCCCGAACGTCGCTATAGAGCTCCAGGTAGCGATCGGCCATCGCCGCAGCGGTAAACAGTCTCGATGCGCGCAGGCGCGCGGCCCTTGTGATCGCAGCGATGTGGTCGTCGGTCGCAGCCTGCCAGGATTTCGTGGCAGCAAGCACGGCCGCGTAGTTGTCGTCCGCGGCGAGGAAGGCATGCTCGCCCATCGTCTCCGGCAGTCCGTCGACCGGGGTGCAGATGACTGGGATTCCACGCAGGCTTGCCTCGATGGCCACCAGTCCGCTCGGCTCGTAGGACGATGGCACAACGAGTGCGTCGATAGAGGCGTAGAAGCGCTCCAGGCGGGGCCCTCCGCACCAGCCGAGAAAGTCGACGCGTGCATCGATGCCGAGTTGCGTCACCAATCGCTCGATCCCGGCGGGGAACGGGCGGCCGGCGACGAGTGCGCGGCACTCAGCAAAGGCCGGCTCGGCTAGCATTTTCAGGAGGTACTCGGGGTTCTTGCGCGGGACGAGCCGTCCACAGAAGCCGAGGCGCTTGCGACCGAGTTTCCCGGCGCGCCAGCTCGGAGTCTGCACGCCGTTGTAGACGACGCGCGCCGGCTGGTGCTGGCGCTCGTATCCGAGCTCACGATAGCGGGCGTGCTCATGCTCGGACACGAGCGCGACCGACGCCGCGTACTGCAGCAGCTGTCGTTGCCCAGCGACATCGTCGCCGAACGACGGCGCGAGTCCCGAAGTCTCTGCCGCCGCCAAGGAATGCAGCGTTGCTACAGCAGGCACCTCGCGCACATGGTCGAGTAGCCCTGCGGTGTAGCGGTAAGCCTGGATGTGCCACACCTCCCCACTGATGGCCGCCAGCGCGTCGGTAGTGCTGAAGATGACGTTTGGGTACGCGGCGAGGGTCTCCGCGATTTCGGACGCGTCGTGCATGTGGTCTACGACCATGATGGCCGCCGAGATGTCCCGGGCGATCAGCTCCGCGTGCAGTGCTGCGACCACGGTCGCCACGCCGCCTCTACGGTTTGCCGGTGCCTCGTTGGTGACCTGCACAACGTCGAACTGGCGCCGTTCTGTGTTGCGCTTGCGATTCATCGAATGACCAACAACCCAACGTCGCCAAGTGATCGACCTTCCAGCGGGAAGGCGCTTGCTGACGGCGAGTCACCGTCGCGGTTGACCGGGATCGCGACGATTGCTGCTGGGAATGCGCGAAGGTCGGGGTTGCGGTATTCGCGGTCGAAGTCCTGAACGAGGACCAGCTGGTACGAGCCGCGTGGCAGCCGCCTGATGTCGATATACGACGGGCCGTCATGGACGTACCGTCGGCCATCATGAAGCACGACGAACGACAGGACCTCAATGGATGCCGCATGCAGGAGGCATGGAGCTCCGCTTGCGCCGGGTATTAGCTCATGGCCATTGCTGCTGGTTGGCGGTGGTGTCAGCTCGCCATAGCTCCCGTACATGGCGCGAACTTAGCGCGTTTCAACGAGAGCCTCCCGTGCGCGTAGGCGGAGAAAGAAGGCACGATCGCTTCGATTGGCAACGCTGCGCTGAGCCAACCACCGCTTCGGCTGCGTCCGCTCCGCTTGGGGCGGACGATCGAGATCAACGGGAACCACGCGCGGGGATGAGCGCAACGTGGGCTACCGCTTGCACCCAGACGCCAACACCCAAGGGCGGGTGCGTCGAAGTGCCCGCCTTCGATCTGATTACGTCGTGTTCGACTGCAGCGCGCTGCGCCCGGACCCGGTGGGGACCTGGCGTGTTCGCGCTGCTCCTGACTGGCCCGTGGTGGCCACCGCTGCGTGGTCCGACGGGATCCTGGCCAGAGGGGCGATGGGTGCGAAACTGTTGCGGTGCCCGAGCAACGTGCGGAGGAGCTGCGGGTGATTGAGTTCGGCTTTCCCGGCGAGCTGCGCGATCGTCTGGTGGCGGCCGTCCTTGCTGGCGAGAAGACGGCGACCACGGGGCTCCTTCTGGAGTGGGAGCTTGACCAGGAACCAGTGCCCCGTGCCGGCGAGTGGCTGAGGGTCGTCGATTCATCCGGGACGTTCGTAGCCGTCGTCGAGCTCGACGATGTGGCTGTGGTTCGCCTCGCCGATGTGGACATCGCTACGGCGAGAGCCGAGGGCGAGGGGTTCGCCAGCGTCGCGGAATGGCGGGCGGCGCACGAGGAGTTCTGGAACGGCTACGCCGATGATCTGCGCGTTCGGCTCGGTGACCCGTCCTGGCGGCTGGTCGATGACACGCCGGTGATCGTTGAGCGCTTCCATCGCGTCGACCCTTCCAGAACGCCACGGCCGACCTAGCTGCCTTCGACTCACGTACGCCGTGCTTCGCGACAGGGCTTGACCGTCCCGCTTCGCTGCGGCCGGCGGAGAACGGCTCCGGCGCGAGGAGCGCCTGTGCTTCGCGCAGGACCAGTCGCTGAGCCTCGGCTTCGGGACGCATGGAACCAACGGATGAGCCGGTGACTTGTGACCGTCGAGCGGCGCCGGTCGGCGCTCCCCATCGCCCAAGGGGGGCGCCCGATACGGCGGACGCTGCGTGCTCGATGGGCGGTGGGCTGGATTCAGCAGCGCTCGGCGGGAGGGCCGCGCCAAAGATGCTGTCATCGGCCCGACCCGGCGGCGCGGGGCTCCCCCGCCACATGCGCACCCTCAGAGCCGCGCGGGGAATACCACGGGCTTGGGGAGACCTTCCCGAGGGGCGTCGTCACCGAGAGTCCGGCTGCGCTGTAGAACGCGGCCGCACACGCAGGCCGAAACCCCGCGGGCACCCGGAAGGCATCGACACCGCGGACGCGTAGTAGAACGCCACCCGGCCAAGACCGGGCCCGCCGGTCGGTACGGACGAGGATGAGGCAGGCGGCGAACTGCGCGACGGCCACGACGACGGCAGGAACAACACGCGATCAGCAAAGGGCGATCGCCACGGCGCAGCAGCACACGAGACGACAGCGCACAAGCCATGACGACACGTCCAGCGGCCACGCCAAGCAGCGCACGTGCGCGCTACGCGCCCAGCTCAACGCGGCAGCATCGGCTTCCCCAACGGGGACTTCGCGCCACGCACGAAGTCTCCCGCTTTCAATCCGACCGGTCTTCGCCACGACCACCAGCACCGCCGCCGCCAGCACCCACGCCCACCACCGCAGTTTCTTCTTCTGTTTCTTCTTCTTCTTTTTCCATCACTCCTCATCAATCTCAACCATCACCATCCAATCCACCACCACCCCCGGCCCCACACCCCGACCAACCATCCTCAACCACCACCACCCAGGGTCCCGGTTCTTGCCACCCCCTCCCCTGTCAAGGTGTGGGGGGGTGGTCAAGAACGGTTCGCCGAAGGCGAACCGAGGGACCCGCCGACTATATTCCGCTCTGGAGAGCCGGATGTGGGGTGCTGAGCCGGGCGCAGCGCTGACGCAAGGATGTCACCGTCGATGACACTCGCGCGACACGGTCGGCCTCACGTTCGATGCTCACACGGGCCTGTTCGCCGCGTCAGCCCGGAGATCACCGCTAGGATCGGCTCCCCCGTGATCCTTGAGCGCTGCGCCGATGCCATTTCCTAGCTGGTCCGATTCCGTCGCGGCCCTTCATGGGACAAACGGCCCGGCTACGCCCGCGCAGCTGGGCGTAGCCCGCCGCCTCGGCATGACCGTCGACGCGCCGACGCCTGCGCTGGTCCTCGAAGCTATGCTCCACGAGCGTGTCGATCAGCTGTGTGACCAAGCCATCCGGATGCCAACCGAATATCAGAACGCCCTCGTGGCTCGTGGCCGAGCTGGCGGACCAAGTGTTGCTCGGCGAACGGCCGGCAGAGGGCGGCTACGGGGTGCGATTCGCGTGGATCGGTGTTCTTCTTCGCCGACGGGCGGTCGAGGCGCTCTCTTACCTACAGCTCCAGGCCGGAGACGTGGTGAGCTCGGGCGGCGGCGGACCGGAGGAGAGCGACCTCGTCTCGTCCATAGGTGCCGACGGGCGTGTGTACTTTCGCGGACCGAACTGCCGCAGCGGGCTGCCGCATGCCCTACGGGTCGTGGTGCGCGCCGGCGACCTCACGCCCAATAAGCACGGAGCTCGAAACGCCGCCGCGCACTCTGTCGGCCTCGGTGATCAATCGAACGCGAGATGACACCCGCCGCCCTTTCTCAGGCCGGTGTGGCGAGTCCGAGGCGTTGTGCGGCGGAGGCGGCCATTACGCGGTTGGGGACGCCGAGTTTGGCCAGGATGTGTGAGACGTGCACGCTGGTGGTGTGCTTGCTGATGTAGAGCTGCTCGGAGATCTCGCGGTTGGTCATGCCGGCTGCGAGCAGACCGAGGACTTCCGCTTCGCGGTTGGTCAATCCAAGCCGCGCTGCGGGCGAGTCGTTGTTGGAGGCGGGCGCGTGCCCGTTGCCGTCGGCCGGCTGAGTGGTGACCTTCAAACGGGCGCGCCGCCCTAGCGCGAGGATTTGTTCGCGAAGCGGCTGGGCGGACAGAGCCGTACACACCCGGGTTGCCTCGACGAGAGCGCCCTGGGCGTCGGCGCGTCCGCCGGAGCCAGAGAGCAGCGCCTCTGCCTCACGGAATAGCGCGTATGCCACCGCGTATGGCGCATCTAACTCGCGCCACGACGAGGCGACCTTGGCCCACAGCTCCGGATCTGGACTGCCCATTGCCCTGGCCGACTCCGCGCGACACCCGGCGAGATGCGCCGAGGTCTCGGGCGGTGCCGCGGCTCCCCAAAACGAAGCGAGGAACGCCACCAGGCCCCCGCATAGTTCCTCGGCGCCTTGGCAGGCGCGCTCAACCTCGCTCGTGTCAGCGAGCGCACGAGCGCGCTCGGAGCGATCCGCCTCCACACGTGCCCCCATCGAATACAACTGCGGGACGTGCAACGGATCGTTGACCAAGGCAACCGCGCTCAGACCGGCGGAAATATGGGCCCGTGCGGCGTCGACGTCTCCGTTCCACAGCCGTAGCTCCGCGCTGCTAGCGTGGATTGCGGCAGCGTATTCCCACTCCGTAGCGATCTCGCTGTCGCCCAGCAGCGCTTGGGCGCGCTCGAGATAGGTGGTAGCCGTGTCGAGATCTCCCCGACCCGTGTGTAGGCGCCCCGCAATGCTGCATAAGAACATCTCGTCGTGCGGTACCGAAAGCGGTAGGCGCGAGAGCTCGGCCAGGTGCTCATCGACCTCACTCCAACGCCCTAGTCGCAGTAAGTCCTCGCACGCATTGAGAGCGCAGAAGTGCCCGTAGAGGACCGTGGCGCCGAGGCGACTAGCGACGAGCTCGCCTCGCCGCATAACGGCAAGCGCGTCGGCGGTTCGGCCGGCCAAGCGCAACACCTCCGCCAGCGCGAAGTGCGGTCGAGCCGCATAGTGCGGATTGCCGGAGTCCTCGGCGAGGTCCACGGCCCGTAGTAGCTGCTGCTCGCCGCCCGCGAGGTCGCCCATGAACGCCGTTGCGACGCCGAGCACCATTCGAGCAAGGCTCTCTTCGGCTCAGGGTCTCAGTACCGTCGGCGTGGCGCAACGCGTCCTCGGCCATGCTGCGTGCTTCCCCCCAGCGAGTCACATAGGCGAGCGCGGTCGCCACGTCGGCCTTCAAACGCATCCGTCGCGCGCGCTCGCGATCCGGCAACAACCGAAGAGCCTCGTGATAGGACTCAAGCGACGCTTCAGCGTTGAGCGGCTGATAGCGGCCGAGCCGCTCGTAAAGGTCGGCCGCACGCACCGGGTGGGCCTCGTGGTCAAACAGGCCTAGGGCCTCGCGGCAGAGCGACCGCGCTCGCACCGAATCACCGCTCGAGCGCGCGGAGTCCGCCGCACTCGCCAACAGGGCGATGCGATCGAGGCCAGCAGCCTGAAGCTCGGGCTCGGCCTCGGACCAGAGTCGCAACGCCCGCTCGAACTCGGCGACGGCCTCGGCGTGTGCGTACACGCGCTCCGCGGCGCTGGCCGCGTCGATGGCGGCGATCACCACCGCCGCCGGGTCTCCGGCTGCCTCCCAGTGATATGCACGCGCGGCGGGAGGCGCGTTGTGCGCTTGCAGCGCCTGCGCGATCGCGAGATGAAGTTCGACTCGCTCTGAACCGAGCAGGTCGTGGTAGACGGTCTCGCGTAGCAGCGCGTGGCGGAATCGATACTCCCCGGTCCGCGGGTCGCGCGTCAGGACGTGGCGATCCACGCCTTCGCGCAGCGCGTCGCGCAACTCGCGCGGCGATAGCTCGCTGGAAGCCTCGATGAGCTCTTCGTCGGCGCCCGCGTTCATCGCCGCCAACAGATCCATTAGCTGCCTACCTGGTGCTGAGAGCGCCTGTACCCTCGTGAGCAGCGTGTCGCGAAGTGTAGAGGGTAGCGCTTCATCTGTATCCGTGCCGCCCGCGAGGAGTTCCTCGGTGTACAACGGGACCCCCTCGCCGCGGTCATAGAGACGCTGCATCACGTCCGCGCGCGGTGTGGCCCCCAGAATGCTCTCGACCTGCAACTCCGCCTCCCGGCGCGAGAGGGGTCGCAATTCAAGTCGGCGCACTCGCGCGCTGGACAAGAGCCGCGATAAGACGCCCCGCGCCGGATGCTTGCCATGCAGTTCGTTCGTACGCACGGTGACAAGCACAGCCAGCCGCTCCGAGCGCATCTGCTGGCACAGAAACAGCAGAAAGTCCCGCGTCGATATGTCGGCCCACTGCAGATCCTCAATCGTCACCAGCAACGGCGCGACCGCTGACACTCGCCGCAACAAGGCGAGCAGCCAACCAAACAGCTGCCCCTGGGTAAGTTCATCGTCCGCGACACCCGAATCGTCCAAAGCGGCGAGCAACACCCCTGGGAAGGCACGCGCGAGCTGCCGACGGGCCACGTGAGGAAGGTCTGCCATGGCTGCGGCGATGACATCGACGTCGACCTCGCCGAGCGCAGCTGCAAGCGGCCCGTATGGGACCTCGCCACCAGACAGTTCCACGCACTCGCCGAGTAGCGTCACTATCCCCTCGGCCCGAGCCCCACGCGCGACCTCGCGAGCAATCCGAGTCTTGCCAACACCGGCCTCACCGGTGATCAGCACCAACGACGGGCGAGACGCTCGAGCATCCTCTAAGGCGGACACCACCGCAGCCAACTCAGCCTCACGCCCTACAAACACCGCGCTCGAAACGCCGCTACCCACGCCCAACCCCCGTGCGCCAGTCGGTTTCAAGGTAGGTGCGGAAAGCCTCGCGCATCACTGACGGAGGCGTTCTATCGTCACGGCGTTACGAGTCAGGAGCGCCTGACGCAACTCGGGCTCGAAGCGAACGATCCCGATAGTGGCTGCCTCGGACCCCATCGCCCGTCGCCCGGCGCGCGAGCGTGGCGTGCCCGCGATCTCGCAGCGCGTTCCCGGACGACCGACGAGGTCTCGGCGGATCTCCCCCGAGACTGACGTCCTACTCGCGGTCTTCCCGTGCCTCTCGCCCACCATCCTAAGCCTCCTGCCGATCCCCCGGGGACTCGCCGGCTCCGCGGTTGTCCCTTGGCACGACGTCGCCAAACTAGTTCCGCCTCCAGTCGCGGACGGAGTCGCAGCGGCAAGCGTAATAGCAATCGCGCGGCTGAGCAACCGGAGCGCCCGCAGGTCCGGTCGGCGAGTGCCGTGCGCGTGAACGATCACCGAGGCCAAGGCGTCCAGCGCCTCTTCCGCCTTGGCGGGCGAGCAGCGCGCGAGCATTGCCACTGTGACTGACTGCTGCAGGATGTGGACTAGTGCTACTCGGCGCGGCAAATAGCAACGTGTTCGGTGACGCAATAGTGAGGTTGTCGGATGTGCAGCCGGCGGCGCGACCGTACGGTCCGACATCGTGGAGAGCAAGTCAGGCCTATCCGGCGGCGCCGCACAGACGATCACGGCACGAGAAGCACGCCTCGGCGCCCCCAGCGGCGACCCTTGGCGGTCGCGCCCTCGCGACGGCGTCTCAGCCGCGGTCTCGGAGCTAAGCAGACCCCAAACGGCTGTGCCGTCCGCGGAGGGTGGCCCCCGCGTCAAAATCGAGCCTGCCCGCGTCATCCGCGCGGTGATGCGCGAGCGACGTCAGGCGCCGCAAACCGCAGCACGTGTTCGCTGGACGACGATTCACTTGCGCCGCTGTGTCCGCTTGCTAGCGGCCGCATCGACAGCGTGCTGTCGGCGCCCTCGACGTCTGGCGCCCCTCCGCGCTCATGCCGAGTCCCCGGCCTGCTCGATGACGGCATGTTCACAAGTTCGACCGCGGCCGATGGCCGGTTGTCGACGCGGTCGGCAGCGACGCCGCCTCGCGCCTTGGCGTCGGCGGAGGTGCGGGATCGCAGGATCGCATTCACCCGCGCGCGGGGGCAACAACCAACAACATCCACCACCACAGGGGGGAAAGCAATGAGACAAAGCGCCATCCTCGTCGTCGGCCTGATGATCGCAATGACATCGCCCGCGATGGCCAGCACCGGCCGCTCGTCGGACACCGGACCGCCGGCTCACGCGGCAGCAGTACAGGCGACGCTCGACACCGTCGAGCAGGTCGCCACGCAGCTCCCGACGCCCACCAGCGTCGCGCAGGCACAAGCCGACATACAACGGCTGGTGCCATCGGTCAACGACGTACTCGCCGCGGGCGGCCAGCCGGCGGTGAAGTCGCTCGCCACCAACCCGAACGCGCTCATCGAGGGGGCAGCGCTCAAGACGCTCCTGGCGGCCAACCCGCCAACGACGCAGACGAGCAATTCGCCGATCAGCGCACCGCCGGGCCGCCTGCCGGTCAGTATCCCGACGGGCAGCATCGCACGGCGCATCAGAGCGCATGCTGCCGGGTGCTGGGGTCCGGGCCAGTACACCGTCGTGTCGAGCACAGTCGCGTACGTGGTCGACGAGGAGGACGGCTGGTGCGGCAACGGGTCCGCGATGACCTACCTCGGCGGGATCATCACCGGAGAGGCCACCTGGCCGCAGTACTGCGTGTCGTCCTACAGCAGTTCGTACACGTGGCTGATCGTGCCATCGTGGGTTCACTCGTACGCTCAGCTCTCGTTCGGCGTGAACGTGCCGTACGTTGGCTGCGTCACAGAAGCCACGTACACCGCGACCTTCCGGATCGCCGCGAACGGGTACTTCGACAGCTCTTACTAGAGCAAGGGGGGAAGAGCAAGCATGAGAACCATGAAATCCATTAGGTTCGTCACAGCGGCCATCCTCGGGACGTTCGCGATGATGATCGCGGCATCCAGTGCGATGGCAGCAACGACGACTACAACCACCACGACCACCACTACCTCGGCCGTGCCCGTCATCGACGAGATGGAGGGCACCGCCAACGGCGGCTTGCCCTACGGGTACCCCGACGCTGTACCCGGCGACACGATCTACGTCATCGGCAGCGGCTTCACGTCCAGCATGACGCTCACTATCGGAGGCGTCACCGTGCCAACGAGCAACCTGGGCACCTACAACTACGGCGGCCAAATCGGCACACTCCAGTACGCGCAAGCTACGTTGCCGAACGTCGCGCCCGGCTACTACGACGTACGCGTCACCACGACTGCTGGCGAGTCAGCGGTCGATCCGGTCATGAGTTGCATGCCATTCACTTGGCAGGCCAGTAGTGGCGGAAACGACTTCACGTGCGACTCGTTCGTCATCCGCAACACCAGTCCCGTCACGCTCCGTAGCGTGTCACCGCCCGCCGGGCCGGTAGCGGGTGGGAATCAGGTCACGCTCAGCGTAACCAACGCAGACGCCGACGCCACGGTGTTCTTCGGCCCCTCGCCCTGGTCGGGCGGATTCGGCGGAGTGGGCGTAACCGCCAGTGTCGTGAGTCGGACGGCGACCACGATCACCGTTACTGCTCCGGCCGGGTCGATGGAAACACCGGGAACACCCGCCTACGTCGCGGTGATCAACGACGGAGGTAGCTACGCCAACGCGCAGTACACCTACGTCAATGTTCCCACGGTCACGGGGGTGTCGCCCAACCAGGGCACGGTGACGGGTGGTACAAGCGTCACGCTCACGGGCACGCACTTCACGCCAAGCAGCACCGTGAACTTCGGCACCGTGGCCGCGGCGAGCGTCACCTACGAATCAAGCACGCAGATCACGGCGGTCGCTCCGGCCTACTCGGTCGCGGGGGCCGCTGACGTCACTGTGGCGAATGCGGGGGTCACGTCAAGTACGACAACGGCCGACAAATTCACCTACGTGCCCAGCGTCTCGCAAGTCGCGTTCAACAGCGACTTTACGTCGGGTGGGAACGTCGCCGACATCGTCGGCAACGGGTTTACCTCCAACACCCAGGTGTACTTCGGGACGCAGGCCGCCAGTCAGGTCAACGTCATCTCACCCACCGAAGTGCAGGCGACAGACCCCGGCAACAGCACGACGGGGGCGGTGCCGGTCGAAGTGACTGCCGGTGGCAGTACCGTGGCAGGCGGACAGTACGCCTACCTGGCTCTGCCGGCGGCCTTGGCTGCCCCGGGCGCGCTACCATCTGGGTCGAGCACCACTCAGCAACTGATCTGGGATATCCAGATGGAGTTGCATAACCTGGGCTGGAGGGCCAACAGCAGTGCTGCGGCCTACCTAGATAACCCCGACACCCTCCTGGTGTCGCTGGTGGTTGCTGCGCTGAATTCTGGTGGCGTTACTGCCTACAACCAACTGTGGTCGATAGCCAACACCAGCACCGTTCTGACGTCTGCGCTCCTCAAGGAAGGATCGTCCTTCGGTGGCGGAGTCGGCTCGACCAGCACCACCGATACCAACACATCCGGCGGTACGGCCGGTGGCCCCAACGGATGTAGGGCTGGCACCCTGTACGACACGTACCAGTACACCGGTCCGTTCAATGCGAAGGTCGTGCAGCTACAGATCTCGAACAGCGGGTGGTGCTGGCAGAACGGCAACATCATCCAGAACGGCTGGCAGGCCCCGCAATACTGGGTCGCCAGTGTCGTCGGGCTGTCACCGGTGTGCTGGGAAAACGAGTGGCCAGGAAGCGGCGCTGCCGAAACCGGCATCGACGTTTCCGCCGCGTGGTCGCACGCCTACGCCGCAGGAGTCTGGGGGTTCGGTGCTCATTACGGCTCGAACCACAACTTCCTGTGCGTCAACGGTGCCCACTTCCTCGACCCAAGCGACGACTGGCAGCACGTCCAGTTGCGGGTCGCGGCAGGCGGATATTGGGACGACTACGACGACTGGCACGGAGTGCCCGGTAGCCTGTAGAACATGAACCACGGGAGCGCCCCCGGCGGGGGCGCTCCCAACCAACCACCCAGGAGATAACCCAAGATGGCTGTTAGCAGACCCCGCATGGTGCTCCGCATCATCCTGACAATCATCGCCGTGTTCAGCGGCCTAGCCCTGCTCGACCTCGTCATCGTGGCCGCCGGGGCACCCAACGATCCCGTCACCGTCTTCTTCGCCGCCATCGAAATCCCAGCGATCATCGTCGGGATCATCTACACCGTTCGCCACCCAGACACGATGACCGGCAGACGCCTCGCGTATGCGACCGCCGGACTGCTCGCCACCATCGTTGCGCTCGGCGTCGTATACCGAGCCGTGAGCTAGCCGACCGGCGAACTTTGCGCCCAACGGGGGCGCGGGGAGGGGGAGAGGGCGTCCCGGGCTCTACTGGGTGAGCCGGGGGCGCTTCCTCGTTCAGGTGACCATCAACAGTACCGCGAGCACACTGAACGCGATCAGTGACGCAAGCAGCGGGATCGCTATTGCCGGCACCAGTACCGACAGGGCCGTCGGCGCGGTGCCACCAAACAATGGTGTGCAGGATGTGGTCATCGTGTGCGACTGGCTAGTGCGGAGACACCAGCCACGAGCAACGCGGAAAGCGACAAGTTCACCTACGTGCCCGCGGCACCAACGATCACCGGGCCGACGGCCGACCTGACGACCGGCGGTGACATCACCGTTATCGCCGCCACCGCCCCGCACACGGTCCCCACAACCAAGATCGCACGCCCGCGACGCGCCCGCGCAGTGCCACCGACCATTGGCACCAGCGCCCACATGCGCAGACCACGCGAGTCAAAAGCCGGTCGTCGCCATCTGAATGTACCGCCCCGACTGGCGCGCGTCATTGGGCATTGGGTTTGGGCACACGGGCGCGGTTTGTGCCCAACCCCCCGGTAATCGCCGCCAATCTCGAGGCATCCGCACCCGCGCCGCCGCGAGTGCCTCCAAGTAATGGCCTGCAAACGCGTTGGTGTCGGCGCGGCCAGCGGACTCGATCGGCCTTCATCGCACCCAGGAGGCCGGGGGTTCGAGTGGGCCGACCCGGACTGCCGGCGGCACAACGGCCTTCGCGGGGGCGATTGTGCCCATTGAGTGGTGCTTCGCACCATCCTGGCGGCGGTTCGGTCGGTCGCTCGAAGGCTGGCCGGACCGTGGTTGAGGACCGCGCTCTGCGCCGCGAGTCGACGCTGTGCGTGTGTGGCGGTCGGACGTCGGCGCGGATCAAGCGCGACGGGCGGGTTGTCGCGGCACGTCCTCGGTGGAGCGCCTACTGCTCAGCGGTGCGTGGCTGCAAACGGGCTGAAGCTGTCGAGTATCTGTGTGGCGACGGAGTGCTGGCTGTCAGGCAGCCACAAGTCAATCTGCGCGTATCCGGTCGGCGTGGATCCTTGGCCGGTGACGACGATGATGCCGTTGTCCGTGTACGGATCGCCCTGCGTATCCGCTGCGTACCCGATTGCCCAGGGATTCGCTTTGAAGCTGCTGACGGTTCCCGGAGGCGCGCCGATAGCGCCCGGATCGGGACCACCGTTGCTCGCGGTGACGCACGACGCGCAGCTGCTGGTGACCACCTGCAGCTTGTCGTTTGGATCGGGTCCTGTCCACACGTCTTGGGCATCGCCGGATGCGGAGGTCGCGCTCTGGTAGCTCCAGTCGCTGGGCACCAACACGCTGTATGCGCCGCTCGGCGGGTGGGTAAGTGCCAGGTCCGTCGGCGACGGTTGGCTTGACCCCTGCGCAGAGCTGCTCGCCGCCGTAGTGGCCGCGGACGAGGCGCGGGCTGTTCTTGCGCTGCTCGCCGCCGCGGCGGCCCCGGTCCCCGACGAATTCGAAGCGCCGGAGCTCCGGCTCAACACCACCGCTGCCGCGACAGCTGCCACTGAGACAGCGAGCGCGAGCACGGCGAACGTGAGCCCGACGTTGGATCGGCGCGGATGCGACGGCGCCTTGGGGTAGGCGAACGTTCGCTCGAGCGGCCGCCGCCCGACTGCGCGCTCCGTCGGTAGAACAAGGAAGGGATCCGTCGCGGCCGGTTGTTGATCGCCGGCTGGGGCGGTGTCCCGGGCAGCTGGGGCTTCGCGGTACGGAGTGGCCGTGCTCGCCGGGACCGTCGGCTCGAGCAGCGGCGCCGCATCACCGACCGCGACGCTGCGTGCCGCGTATGCAGGCGAGCGGCCACTGGCGGCGGCAAGAGCGGCCCGACCGAGGTCCCCAGCCGAGACGTAGCGTCCGTCGGGATTCTTGGCCATCGCTCTGCGGACCACGCTGTCTAGCGCTTCCGGCAGAGATGGATCGATGGCGCGGATGGAAGGCGGCATCCGGGTCACGTGGGCGAACATCTTGGCGTGGTCGGCATCGGCCGGATACGGGACTTCGCCTGTCAGGGCGTGGTACAGCACGCAGCCCAGGCCATACACGTCGGTGCGCGCATCAAGACGAGTGCCCTGGATCTGCTCGGGCGCCGCATAGTCCAGGGTCCCCACGAAAAATCCGGTGCGTGTCGGCCCGTCTGAGGACGCCGGTTTGGCAAGGCCGAAGTCGGTGAGATAGACATGCTCACGCTCGCCCTCGCGCGCGATCAGGATGTTCGCGGGCTTGATGTCGCGATGCACCAGACCGCACGCGTGCGACGCATCCACGGCGTCAGCCACCTGACTGATGATCCGAGCGGCGCGAACCGGCTCCAAGCGCCCGACGCGGCGGATCAGCTCCCGCAGGTCGGTCCCCTCCACGAAGCGCATCGCGATGAACACGAGGCCGTGATCAGCGCCGACCTCATACACGGGAATGACGTTGGAGTGCTCAATGGCCGCGGCGATTTCCGACTCGCGCTCGAAACGCTCGCGAAACTCGTCATCGCCAGCGAATTCGGGAGAGATCACCTTCAAGGCCACGGTCCGTGGGGGACGCAACTGGCGAGCGCGATACACGACGCCCATGCCACCCTGGCCAGCGATTGCCTCCACCACGTAGCCGCCGAACACGGAGCCCGGAGAGAACGACGGGACAGGTCCCGACGTACGAATCTCGGCTCCGCCGAGCTCGGTCGATCGCGCCCAGCCGGCACCCTGCCCGACTCCGACGCCCCCTTGATCCGGCCCCGACACGAGGACAACCTACACCGATCAGGAGGGCCTGTGCTTGCCAGCGGCTCGCACAGCAGGAGCTAGCCGAGGCCGTCGCTGACGCTGCGATATCGGACCGGAACGGCGGCTCTGGGCGCCAAGGTGACCGGCAGCCACATCGCCGACGCAGGCCTGAGCGGTTTAGCCCCCCTGGGGCGCCCCGTGGCCCAAACCCCTGACAATCCCCAGCAATCGGACGACATCGCACGAGAGCCCCACCTCAGACATATCCTGCAAAGGGCGCTATTTCGCACCGTGGTCCCCGGGGACTGAAAATCGTGGTGTCCCCGGTTCGAGTCCGGGTCTCGCCATCCGCCGACCGATGATCAGCCTGCACGTCGGTGGTTTCTTGGTTTCTGGCGTCTCGGCAGGCGTCTCGTTCGAGACTGCACAGCGACGCCGGCGCATCGAGCACGCCAACCTCACGCCCCAACCCGCGGCGCAGCCGCTACGGCTTGCCGCAGCATCGCAACGCTTTCGCGAGCTCGGCGGCGAGCCGCGCTCATCGGGCCAGCCCCTCCTCGATGTCGAGCTGACTTTGCCAGCTGGACAATCCGCTGTAGCGTCAGCAAATGCACCGGCATCTCGGCGGACCCCGTCAGCCGGATGACAGGAAGGAGCAGCTCGTGAAGCTCGAGGACTACGCGTTGATCGGAGACCTCCGGACGACCGCATTGGTGGGACGGAGTGGATCGGTGGACTGGCTGTGCCTCCCGCGCACCGACTCGCCAGCCTGCTTTGCAGCACTGCTCGGCACCGAGAAGCACGGGCGCTGGCTGATCTGCCCATCCGAGCCCGTCAGCCAGGTCTCGCGGCGCTACCGCGACGGCACGCTGATCCTCGAGACCGATTTCCACACCGACAACGGCGCCGTCAGGCTGATCGATTTCATGCCGTTGCGCCAGGGTGGCGCGCCACAGCTCGTGCGAATCGTGGCTGGACTGCATGGCGAGGTGCCGATGCGCATGCAGTTCGCCGCGCGGTTGGACTATGGATCCCTCATGCCCTGGGTGGAGCCGACGGCCGACGGCATCGTCGCGCTCGGAGGCCCCAATGCCCTTCATCTCTCCACGACGATCGAGCTGCACGACGAGGACTCGAGCACGGTGGCCGAGTTCACCATCAGGGAGGGAATGCGGGAGCAGCTTTCGCTCATGTGGTACCCGTCGTACGGCGAGCAGCCCGCGGTCGAGGACCCAAACTCGGCACTCGCCCGTACGGACGCCTGGTGGCGCGAGTGGTCCTCGCAGTGCACCTACAGCGGCGAGTGGCGCAACGAGGTGCTGCGCTCGCTGATCACGCTGAAGGCGCTCACCGACCAGGAGACCGGCGCGATCGTCGCCGCCCCCACCACGTCGCTGCCGGAGGAGCTCGGCGGCGCGCGCAACTGGGACTACCGCTACTGCTGGGTGCGCGACTCGGCCCTGACCCTCGACGCCCTGCTCTTGGGCGGGTACGTCGACGAGGCACTCGCGTTCGGCCGCTGGGCGATCCGAGCGGGCGCCGGCGACGCCTCGAAGCTGCAGATCATGTACGGGATCGAAGGCCAGCGCTACCTGGCCGAGCAAGAGCTCGACCACCTTCCGGGCTACGAGGGATCGCGACCGGTGAGGATCGGCAACGCAGCAGCCGAGCAGTTCCAGCTCGACGTCTACGGCGAGGTCGCCGGCGTCGCGTACATGACGAGCATGGTCACCGGCCACGCCGACGCGGACGACTGGCCCCGGGTCCGTGCGCTAGTCGAGTACCTCGAGCAAGCCTGGGAGGAGCCCGACGACGGCATCTGGGAGGTCCGCGGTCCCCGCCGCCACTTCGTTCAGTCGAAGGTCATGGCCTGGCTCGCGTTCGACTGCGCGATCAGGGGGGCTCAGCGCTTCGAGCTCGAGGCACCGCTGGAGCGCTGGAAGCGAATCCGCACCAGGATTCATCGGCAGGTATGCGAGAGAGGGTACGATCGCAAGCGGCGCACGTTCACCCAGTACTACGGTTCCGAGGAGCTCGATGCGGCCGTCCTCACGATTCCGGTCGTGGGCTTTCTGCCGGGCATCGATCCACGAGTCACGGGGACGATCGACGCCGTGCGCGCCGAGTTGGGTCGCGACGGATTCATCTCGCGCTACTCAACGGCGGCGACCGATGATGGCCTTCCCGGAACCGAGGCGCAGTTCCTCGCCTGCTCGTTTTGGCTCGTCACCGCGCTCGCGATGAACGGACGGAACGCTGAAGCGCGGGAGCTGTTCGAGCGGTTGCTGGGGCTGAGCAACGACCTGGGGCTCTTCTCGGAGGAGTACGACGTCGCGCATCAGCGGATGATCGGAAACTTCCCGCAGGCATTCACTCACCTCACGATGGTGGAGGCGGCGAAGACGCTGGCGGTCCGAGGCGGCCCCGTCGCCGCGCGATACGCCGACCGCCAGCCGGCACTCGTGAGTCCCCGATGGCGACTTCACGCTCGCACATGATGGCTATGAGCCGTCACGAGCCCTGCGAGAGGCGCTCACGTCGACCGGCAACAGGAGGCCTACTGCTGCGTGAGCGCTGCCGGACCATGTATCGGCTTGCCGTATGAGGCAGTTCCATGGAGCAGCGGCGGAGGTCGTGGCGGCACCGGCCGAGGACTGCCGTGCCTAATCGCGGCGGTCGATGCCAGCCCGGACTGGTCCCCGGACATCGTCCGAGACGTCGACGTCCTAGACCGGGGCGCCGGCGATCAGCCGGTGCGGATCAGGATCCACACCGCTCACCCCGGCAACTCGCGAGCTGTATGCCCACGAACGGATCCCCGGCCTGCCCGGGACCGAGGCATCGCAGCTGCTGCCCGAGGTGACACACCGTCACCTCTTTGGCCAAGCGATGGCTGCTCGGGACCCACCAAGCGGTCGAGGACAGCCACCTCGACAGCTACCTCAACGAGTTCGTGTTTCGCTTCAACCGCCGCCGGTCCCGTCGCCGCGGACTCGTGTTCTACCGCGTGCTCGAGCTCGCGGCCGCCCACGACCCCGTGCGCGACCGAGATCTCATCATCAACCGCCGGCCCAGCCACACCCCGCGCCACCCACCTGGCACCCGCGGACACCCCGCCAGCATGGAGCGACCCCCGGCCCAACGCCCCTGGAGATCCGCTCTCCCGCCTAACTCCGCTTTAGATGGATAGCCAAGATCCACGTGTATCCCAAAGTCCCGATAAGGTCCGGATAGACTCGGGCGACGGACCCGATCAGGAACCCCTACACCCCTTGGGGCCGGTACTCGCCCTGTCGGCCTCGGAAGTCGATCTCGACGGATTCGGTGCCTGGTCGAGTCTGCTGTTGACGCAAGACAAGCGACGGCGCGCACGGGCGCCTGTAGGCTGGCGCCACTGTGCGTATGGGTGTCGTGGCGGTGTGCCTGGTTGTCGGGCTCGGTGTCGGCTTGGCGGCGGCGAGCGCGGCCCCGCGCCACGACTCGGGGCTCACGATCAACGCGGTGCCCGACCCGATCGAGGCCGGGCAGGGCGTGCTCATATACGGCTTCCTTCGCGCGCCGGCCCGGGCCGGCGAGACGATCCGCCTCTACCACCGTATCGGCGCCCAGCCGGCCTTCACGCTCATCGGCACGACGCGGACGAGCGCGACCGGGGCCTTCGAGTTCACGCGCGCCGAGGGCGTGGTGCTCACCAACCGCCGGTGGTACGTGCTCGGCCCGGGCGGCACGCACAGCCGCACGGTGAGCGAGCGCGTGGCCGCGCTGATCGACGCCGCAGCAGGCGCCCCGACGGCGTCGACCGGGCAGCCGATCGTTCTCAGCGGCAGCATCACGCCCGCGCACCCAGATGGGTCGGTGCTGCTGCAGGAGGCGGGCCCGTCCGGAGGCTGGCGGACGCTGGGGTCCGCGCCCGTCGCGGCCGGGTCGAGGTACTCGATCGCGCACGGCTGGGCCGTGCCCGGTGCCTACGACGTGCGCGTGATGCTCCCCGCGAACGCCCGCAACATCACGAGCGAGTCTGACACCGTCACGGTCGTGATCCAGCAGCGCGAGGTCGCCGACTTCACGATCGCCACGTCCGCGCCGATCGTCACCAACGGTCAGGCGGCGACGATCTCCGGGACGCTGTACGAGGCCGGGACGACCACGCCGTCGCCCGCGACGGCCGTGGCGCTGTGGGCCCGGCCGGCCGGTGGATCGTTCGGCCTGGTCGCCAACTCGACGACGGCGGGCGACGGCAGCTTCGCGTTCAGCCAGGTGCCGACGGCGGACACCGACTACCAGGTGCGGACGGCCTTCGCGCCGGTTCGCCGAAGCGCCGTACTGTTCGAGGGCGTGCGTGACGCGGTGACCATGCGGCCGAGCTCGACGACGTCGACCGTCGGCGGCACGGTGACGCTCGGCGGGACGGTGACCCCGGACGAGGCCGGGCAGTCGATCCTGTTGCAGCAGCTCGCGGCGGACGGGCAGTGGCACTCCGTGGCGACGAGCGTCGTGAACGCGAGCTCGACGTACCAGTTCGCCTGGACCTTCGGCAAGGTCGGCGACGATCAGTTCCGGGCCCGGGTGGCGAGCGGCGGCGCACGTCTCGGAGCCGTCTCGCCGCCGGTGACGGTCGCCGTCTCGGGCTTGGCGCCGGTGACGTCGCTGCCCCCGGCGTCCTAGAGCACGCAGCGCAGCCGCGGGATCGTCTCGCCGGGGTCGCCGAGCTGTGGCCGCGTGATTCGTAGGACGCGGTAGCCGGCCGCCTCGAGCACCGCCCAGCGGGCCGCGTCGTCCTGCCGCGCCGACGGGGTTGTCGTGGTAGCGAGCGCCGTCGGTCTCGACGACGACGCGTTCGAAGACGAATCCGACCTCGACGAGCGCAGCAGGGTGGACACGTACTTGGTCGTCGGGGTGCGCTCGCCGCAAGTGCCCGGCTCGGGCTCGCCGGAGGCACCGGACCTCCGGACCGCCTGGCGCGCTGCCGGTGCGCCAGACGCGCCGGTTATCTCAGGGACGTCTGGGTGGGCGGTCGCGAATGCGCTCGGCGCTTCTTTGTGGTGGGTCGTTGGAGCGCTTCCTTGATGAAGCTGCTCTTCGCCTCGGTGTAGGCCATACGGTCTTCCCGGAGGCGGCTGGCGAGCGCCCTCTTCAGCGCGGCATACTCGCCGGCGAGCGCGGGATCGTCCTGGAGTCGGTCCCGAAAGCGCAGGCATTGATCGACTCCGGCGTGCTCATCGACCAAGTGCAGGTGATGGGTGCGATGAGCGAGAGTCGGATAACAGAGGAAGCGACGGTGGGCAAGGTTCGTGTTGAACCGTGCCGGCAGGTGGTAGCCCGCACGCCGCAGCTCGGCGACATGCGCGTCGAGGTCATCGACGAACGCAATCATGTCGATCACCGGCTTAGCGGCAAGCCCAGGGACGGCGGTCGAGCCGATGTGGTACAGCCGAAGTCCGGGTAGTAGCTTGGCCAGTCGTCGACGCTCTGCGGCGTAGGCCGCCCGCCAGGACGGGTCGTAGTCGACGATCCTGATCGGCCCGTCGCCGGCGCCCAAGGGAGCAGGGACATCGCCCGCCGCGCCACGGTGGCCGCGTGGTTGCATGTGCCCATCGTGCCACGGCGGGTCTCGATCGACAACGTGCGGTTGGGCCACAGCCGCGCCCGTGGCGCAACGCCGCGATCGGGCCCCGGGCGGCATCACGAACGCGGAACCGTTCGGCCACGTCCCGCTGAGTCGGCCCGTGCTGGCCCCTCAGCCTGCCGCCGTGAACGTCAGCGGCTTTGGCGGCGTGCACTTCGGTCCGGGCGCGCCGTTGGTAGCCACGCTCTGGCGATACTCGATGGTTCCGGTCGCTGCGGTGGGGCTTGTGAACTTGCCATTCACCGTCACCGTGATCGTCGTTGCCACCGTCACATTGGCCTTTGGATGTTTGGTGTTGACCACCTTCGCGGCGGCGACTGAGAAGCTGCCCGGCTTCGAGAGCTTGACCGTGCCGACCTTGACCGGGAATGCCGTCGCCCCGGGGCTCGCCAGGCAACCGAACGTCTTGAACTGGAAGCTCTTCAGCGCGGTACCGCTACTCGACACCACGAAGCTGATCGGCTCGGCCGGCGATTCGCTCGTCTTGCCCGAGAAGCGCGCGTTCTTGGTCGGACTGGCTGCCAAGCTGATAGCGGACACGCCCAACAGGGCGCTGAGAAGCATGAGTGCGCCTCCGGCGCCGCGGCGGACTGCAACGTTACCAAGCACTTTGCCTCCCTTGAGAACGCGAGGGGCGCGTTCGTGGACTGACCTGTTCCCCATGTCTACAGCGGGATCGGCGGCGCTCCCACCGTAGTCGTCCGTTCACAGTTCAGTGGAAACCGCACCGTTTAGGCGTGGTCCAGCGCTCGGCGCTCGGACATCACGACGAGATCGCCGGGCCCGGCCCGAGCTCGATCCCTGGCTTTGCAGCCAGGAAAGGTCGCCGGCTTCGATTGATCTCGATGCGCGTTCGCGTCGGAAGCGACAGCTCCCCGGCGGTCGTGATCGCCCGATGCGGTGCTGGTGCTCGCGGACGTAAACCAAACGGGCGCGGCGCCCAGCCGTGGCCAAGAGCAGCGAGCCGATGGACGCGAGCACCCGCTCAGGTCGGGAGCAGGTCGAGCGCTTGGGTGTGCCGTGGGCGCATGACCGCGAAGTGCCGGTGGTCGAGCGTGGCCAGCTTCGGCTCGTGTAGCCGCTCGACGATCGCGAGAACGGAGGCGTCGACGAATCCGACCCGCTGATCCGAGTACGTCGTCATCAGCGCTCCGACTCGGTCGTAGTCCTCGGCGATCAACGGCTCGATGCTGAACGCGCCGGCCTTGACATCGTGCAGGACACGCCTCATCGGGTCCGGCCCGAAGCTACGAGTGAGGAAGTAGTCAAGCTCGACGAGCACCGGGGCCGGTATGACGCGCGGCTCTCGGGCGCCGGCGAGCAAGTCGGCGCAACGTGCGTGCTCGTGGTCGCGTTCATCGATCGCCGCGAGCAACGGACCGGTGTCGACGATCAGCGATATGGGTCTGGCTCGTACTCGTCGTGGCTTGCCCGTCGCGACAGATCGCCCTTCTCGGAGCGAACCGAACCGATGCTCGTGGGTGGAGGCGGAGGCGTTTCGTCGCCCAGGTCACGCTCGAGCGCGTCGCGAAACACCTGCGCCATCGACACACCGCGCTCCGCAGCTCGCTGACGTGCGCGTTCCAGAAGCCGCTCATCGGCCTGAATCATGATCCGCCTCACGCCATCATGATAGCGTCACGCGGGCATTTCATGTAGTCTCCGGGCCGTCGGAAAATCGTGGTGTCCGCGCTTCGAGTCCGATTCTCGCCACGGGGGACGTCACATCCGCTGCTCGCCGCGCCAGTGACCGGCGCGTGCTTGTCTATGTCTCGTGGCCTCGACCCCGCGGTGGTTTCCCGACGTCTCCTCCAACAACGGCCCGGTCGACGTCGAGCAAGTGGTGGCCGGCGGGTTGCCGATCTTCGCGATCAAGGCGACGCAGGGCACCACCTACGCCAACCCGTATCACCGCGACCAAGCGCAGCGCACGCATCTGCTGTACACCCCGGTGCTCCACTACCACTACGCCGATCCCGCAGATGCGGTCGCGCAGGCGCAATGGTTCTGGTCGGCGGTGCGCCCGGTCTGGCGTGCGTGGGACCGGATGGCCCTGGACTTCGAGGTCGTTGCCGCGTTGCCTCGCCAGTTCGTCGACGAGTTCTGCGTTGAGCTGGGGACGCTCTCCGGCTCGAGCGGAATCCTCGGCTACACGAACCAGTCGCGCTACGTCAGCGACCGCCTCTCGGGTGCCGTGCCCTCCGGACGCTGGTGGATCGCCGACTACGGGGCCCAGCCGTCCGTGTCGGGCAAGGACGTCCTCTACGCCCACCAGAGCACCGACAGCGGGCAGTGGCCCGGCATCGAGGGCGCGTGCGACCTGTCGATCCTGAACCTCCGCTCCGCAAACGCCTACGCAACGGCGAAGAAGGCCCGCGAGGCCGCCGCCGAGCGCTAGACCCGCATGGGGAGGGCCGCAAATCGCGGAGGCCGCCCGTGGCGACGCCGAGCGCCGAGCCACGCGCCGGCGCCCTCAGGCCGGAGCTGCCGAGATGAGCTCGATCTGGTCCTCGAAGGTCGACTCGCCTTCCAGCGCACGATGGACCGGGCACTTGCCGGCGATCACGCGGAGTTTCTCGAGCTGCTCCTCGGTGCAGTTCTCGGGGAGCCGCAAGACGAGCTTGAAGTGGGTGGGCGAGCCGCGCTCGGGCGTCTCGTACTCGCACTCGACCTCGACCTGGCCGATGTCCCAGCCCTTACGGCTCGCGTACATCTCCATGGTCGTGGCGGTGCAGGATGCAATGCTCGCAGCCAGGAGCTCCTGTGGCGTCGGCGCCTCGTCCGCGCCGCCGTGCTCGGCGGACTCGTCGGTGGTCACCTGGTGACCGCGGATCTCGATCCGATGGCTGAAGCTCCCTGTCCGCCGCGCGCTCGCCTTCATCTCATTGTCCTTTCGTAGCCGTTCGAACTCGTCGACCGAGCCCGCTAAACCAACTCCGCGGCAGCGGCCGCCTTGAGAAGCCATTCGACATCGACTTCCTCGCCGCCGACGTTGCCGGTGTCCCAGGGCTCGCTCACCACGAGCGTGTGCAACGTGTGCCCCGGGAGCTGCTCGAGATGGGCCTGCAACGTCGCGTCGTCCGGGAGGCCGTCGATGCGCGATTCCAGCCGGCGTCGGATCTCACGCATGCCGTTCATCAGTGCGTCGAGGTCCGCCTGCTGGTCATACGCGCCTTGATCGCCTTCGGCGATGCCGAGAGCGATCTGGTCCTTGATGGCCCGCACGTTCCCTGCCCTGTCGGTGGTCACCATCTGTCGCCACGCGCGACTCTTGTGTCGATACTGCAGCATCGACATCACCGCTTCGTGGCGCACGAAATCCGCATCGCGGAACCCGCGGCCCTTCCAGTTCGCCGCGAGGCATCGCGCCAGCGAGATGACCGAGGCCAGTCCGCTGTTGAGCCCGCGACCCGGCCAGAAGTGAATCGCGTTGGCGGTGTCACCGAGCAGGAACCCGAACGTCCCCGGCGTGGTCGCCGTCTTCGGATACAACTGAGCGGTGAACCGCGACCGCTGCACCATGTCCAGCCGAAAGCCGGTGACCGCGGTCAGGTTCTCCGGGGGTACCCCGAAGAGTTGAAGCCCTTCCTGCACTCGCGTCCACAGGGCCGATCCCTTCAACAGGGCCGGCAGGAAGACCGCCTGGTGGCCACTGCAGAAGAACTCGCGATCTCCTCTCAGCTCGAGCACACAGGGCGTGGACTGGATGCACGGGGTGAATTTTCGCTCGACGGGGTCGATTCCAACTGCTTCCTCCGTCTCCTGGTCGGTCAACCGCATGTTGAGGAAGCCGTTCCCGCGCAGGGAGTTCAGGAGGTAGCGGTTCTGGGACACGGTCAGCATGACGGACATGGGATCCGGCAGCTCGGACTGCACGCGCAGTCCGAGAACCATGTCCTGCACGTGCTTGCCATCGAGCGAGTACAGCGAAGGGTCTCCAACGCCGAACCTGTCGGCGAAGTGATCGAGCGTGCGCGAGCGGCTGCCTTCGCAGATTGCGAGTACATGCTGCTGAGCGATCTCGGCCTGCGCCGCAGCGGCGTCGAAGGATTCGGGAATGAGCCGGATGCGGTCGGACTTCTCGTTCGCGATGGCGAGCAGTTGATCCTCGACATACGAGATCCGGATGTTCCGCGGCCCCAGGCCGTCGATCGAATCGGGGCCCAAGGGCCACATCTCGCAGTGCGAGTCCGGCGTGAACAGACGCTCCTGGATCTCGGGAGGGAGCCTCGAGTACTGGCGGCTCTGAATGGTCACGACCTGCTGCCGGCGCACGTTGCCCTGCTCAGGGGTCTTCCAGACGATTTGATGTCCGTCGCGCGTCCAGCGGCCGTCGTAGACCGTGATGTCCGCGCGGTCGCCCATCAGATCCTCGAGGAGCAGGGCAAGGCTCAGACCGACCGGCCCGCCGCCGGTGACGATGACGCGCAAGGCCTTCGCGGCGGCAGCACGTCCGGGAGCCAGGATGGTGCGGCCATCGTCCGCTCCGGATGCCTCGAAGGCGAAGACGTCGTCGCCGATCCCGATCTGATCGCCGGGCTGGAGCCGGTGCACGGTCGCCCGCTTGCCGTTGACCCAGGTTCCGTTCCTGCTGCCACGGTCCTCGAGGACGAACGCGCCATCTTCCAGCCGGAGTTCGGCATGGACGCGCGAAGCGCTGTCGCCAAGGATGACGACGTCGTTTTCGTCGCTACGACCGAACGTGATCGGCTCGCTGCCCAGCGTGAACCGCTGACCCGTCAGGGAGCCCTGAACTCCGACAACCGTGCCTTCCATCTATGACCCCCGATATTCTGCGCGCTCCGGCGCAGGGCCGGGCCAGGATAGCCCAGGCCCCCGGACGCCCGCAAGCCCCCTAGAGGGTGCGCTCGGAGGCATCCCGGGAGGCCCTGGCCGACCACCACCGACGTCACCGGCACATCGCGTCGAACACCTCCGCGTGGTGGTCGTCGACGCGCGCCGATCCGTCGCTCAGCCGACGATCGTGAAGCGGCTCGTGACCGTGATGCCGCGCACCCCGGCGTCGCTGGTTGCGGTCAGCTCGACGCGGTAGACCCCCGGGGCGAGCGCCCGGCTGCCGATGCGCCCGTTGAAGCGAAGGCGGTTCAGGCCGGCCGAGTCGGCATGGGTGAGGTTGCCGATCCACACCCAGCGACGGCAGCTCGCGGCCCTGGCCGACCGGGTTGCCGCGACGCACCGGCCGCCGCGCAGCACGCCGGGCCGCTGCGCGCGCACCTCGATCGTCGTGACCGCCGCCTGTGAATCGACGTAACTGATGACCGTGCCCACCCCCGCGCCGGGATGGCCACCGCGGCGGCGCGCACCAACGGCGCGAAACACGGCCGGGCCCAGTCGCAGCACTGCATCGTGCGGAGCAGGCGGCGCGGCCGTGCCTGCGCCCGTTGCGCCGGGCGTGCCGGCGCCACCGCTGCCCGGGGGTGCCGAGCCTCCCGCCCCTGGGCCGGTGTGCGTCGTCGTTGTCGCCGCTGGTGCCGGCGGGTTGGGCGGCGGCGGGTTCCCAGGCGTAGGCGTCCCGGCAAACGTCGCCCCCACGATGGTCGGCGTCAGCGCGCCGGCCCAGACCTCAGGGTCGTCGATGCTCCCGCTGAAGTTCCGGTCGCACGCGACCGGGTAGTAGCCGATGAAGAGATCGTTCGAGTCGGGGAGCCCGTAGCTGATCGGGCTGGCGTCCGGGGTTCCGTCTCCGATCTGCCGGCCATCGACATAGAGGCGCACCGTGGCACCATCGAACGTGCCGGTGGCCAGGTGCCACGCATCGTCCCACACGCCGGGGCCCGCGTCGGGAGAGGGCACGTAGGACCGGCCCCCATCCGTTCCGACGTAGAACTCGAGCCCCCCGTTGGGACCCGAGTACAGGCCGTAGGACGCGGCGATGCAGTCCGCCGCCCCCTTGGCGAGGATGTACTTCCAGTCTCCCGGGCTGCCCGACCGCTCGATCCAGGCGCTGACGCTCACGGTCCGGGGCTCGAGCGACGCGCTGTCGGGGATCTGGATGCGCGCGGTGCCGCCGTCGAAGCTGAGCGCCGAGCCGGTCACGCCCGGCACCCACTGCGCTGCACCGGCAACGACGCCGTTGTCCCCGTGGCCCGAGGTGTCGGCCGCGATTGCGCCGCTCCCTTGGTCAAGCGGCCAGTGTCCCATGACGCCGGCGTCCGCACCGGCCGACGCAGGCGCCACAAGCGCCAACACGACGGAGGCCGCCGTCACGGTGAGGCTCCGGCGGAAGTTCGAGGACATCTCGAGCAAACAACGTCGGCCGTGGCCGTCTTCTCGCGCCGATCCGGCACCAATGGCCCGGATGTGGTCCGCTGCAGCCCGGGTCCTCGCGCTCGGTTGGTCGTGCCTGCGGCAGCTTGTTGCGATGGGCGTTGTGGACGGCGTTCGGGCTACGGCCGCGACCGTCCAGGCGGCCGCCCCGGCGCTATAGATCGTGCGGCCCGAGGCCGATCAGTTGCCTCGTGACGCAGTCCGAGTCCGAACGCCTGAATGCGGCCGCGCCGGCCAGCCCCGATCGGGCCGACGCCGGCTGCTAAAGCCGATTCCTCGGGGTGCCGACAGGTTTCGACATGGACGCCTCGCAGCCGGACCCGCTGCGCGTCGCCGCTCTCGCGCAGACGCTCGCCCAGGAGCCCGGCAGCCTGCAGCGCCCGCTGCTGCGCGGGATTCCGGGGATGTCCTTCTACGTGGTCGATCGCGAGCTGCGCTTCGTGTTCGCCGAGGGGGCGGGGCTTCGCCAACGTGGTGTCGACCCGGAGCGCCAGCTCGAGGGCCGGTTGCTCGCCGACACCTCTCCCGACCTGTTCGCGCAGCTGCGTGCGCCGCTCGACGACGCACTGAACGGCGCTGACCGCACCGTCGATCTGGACGTCGACGGCCGACTCGTGCGGCTGTATGCGGCGCCGCTGAACGTGGGCGAGGACTCGATCGCCGGGGTGCTCGGCGTCATCGTGGACGTCACCGCTCGTCGCCGAGCCGAGGCGGCGCTGCATGCCGGCCTGGCGCGTCAGGCGGCGGTGGCCGAGCTCGGACGCCGGGCGCTCGAGGGCGCCTCGGTCTCGCGACTGCTCGAGCATGCGGTTGAGATCGTGGCTCGCGAGCTCGGCGTCGAGATGGTCACGATCCTGCGCTACGACACCGAGGCGGGCATCATCAACCCGTACGCGACGCGCGGCTGGCCCGAGGCCGCACTGCGCCAACCAGTGCCGCTCAGAGAGGAGGTGATCGCGCGCGCCGGCGAGCTCGCCGAGGCGCCGTGGATCGTCGATGAGGTCGACGAGAGCCTTCCCTACTCGAAGTCGCTTCTCACGCACGGCATCCGCAGCTATGCCACCGTGCTCATCGGAACGGCCGAGCAGCCGTGGGGGATGCTGGGCGTCCAGTCGATCGAACCGGCCGCGTTCGGCTCGGAGCACACGGACTTCATGCTCGCCGTCGCCCACCTCGTCTGGGACGCGATCGAGCGCCGCGAGAAGGACGACGCCAACGAGCAGGCCGCGTTGCACGACCCGCTCACCGGTCTGCCGAATCGTCGTCAGCTGCTCGAGCGGCTCGACGAGGGTCTCGAACACGCGCGTGCGACGAGCAGCGCCGTGGTGGTGCTCCTGCTGGACCTCGACAACTTCAAGGTGATCAACGACAGCCTCGGTCATCGCGGCGGCGACGAGCTGCTGCGGATGCTGACGCCGCGGCTGCTCGGGGTCGCTCGCCACGGCGATACGGTGGCGCGTCTCGGCGGCGACGAATTCGTGTTCGTGTGTCGCGGGGTGGTCTGCGAGGAGCACGCGCTGGAGATCGCCCAACGCATCCAGCGATCGCTCGGCGAGCCGCTCGCGGTCGCCGGACGCCCGCACACCCTCAGGTCGAGCATCGGCGTCGTGCTCAGTGACGGCACCGCGGCGGCGGAAGACGTTCTGCGCGACGCGGACACGGCGATGTATCGCGCCAAGGGGGGCGGTCGCGGGGGCTGCGAGATGTTCTCGCCGGCCATGCGCGAGCGGGCGATAGCGCGCGAACGCACCGAGACCGAGCTCCAGGGGGCGGCCGCGCGCGGCGAGCTGCTGGTCCATTACCAACCGATCCACAACGTCGCGGATCGCCGCCTCGTCGGCATGGAGGCGCTCGTCCGTTGGGAGCGTCCCGGACACGGGCTCGTTCCGCCGAACGACTTCATCCCGGTCGCCGAGGAGAGCGGGATCATCGTCGAGCTCGGCGAATGGGTGCTCAACGAGGCGACGCGGCAACTGCGCGAGTGGCAGAGCGACTTCGAGGACGCGAGCCCGCTGACGGTTGCGATCAACGTGTCGGGCCGCCAACTGCTCACCGCGGGGTTCGAGGAGACCGTCATGTCCGCGCTCGCGCTCTCCGGTCTACCGGCCAACCGGCTCGCGCTCGAGGTCACCGAGACGATGCTCCTGAACGACAGCGACGCGCCAACGACGATCCTGGCCACGCTGCAGGGCCGCGGCGTGCAGATCGCGATGGACGACTTCGGGACGGGGTACTCATCGCTCAGCCGCCTCAAGGACTATCCGCTCGACCTGCTGAAGATCGATCGCAGCCTCATCGACCAGCTCGGCGACGACCCCGATCGGGAGCCGATCGTCGCGGCGATCATCGCGATGGCCCGCGCGCTCGGTCTCGAGGTCGTCGGCGAGGGCGTCGAGACGGACCGCGCGCTCGCGCGGCTGCATGCCCTGCACTGTCACACCGCCCAGGGCTACCTGCTCTCGCGCCCGCTGCCAACCCTGCAGATGACCAAGCTCCTGCGTCGCGAGTTCGCCGAAGACCGCACCGGCGACCGCGTCGTCCCGCTGCGCCGCGCGCGCAGCCGCTGAGCCGAGGCCGCGAACCGGCGGCGACGCGGCACTCGCCGCGTCGATCAAGGGCGTGCCGCTCGCTGCCGATCAACTTCGCGTGATCAACGATCGTCGATTCGGTGCTGCCGTCGTCCTGAGCGCGGGCGTGGCGGCGGGCGCCTGGGTGCTCTGGCGCTGGACGGCGCTCGGCGACTACCAGAACGACGCCGGCCCGGCGATCGCGGCACTGGTTGGCGGGCACCTACGGGCCTACGCCCACGCGCACCCGGAGATGGCCAACCTCTCGCTGCTGCTGCGGGCGCCGTTCGCGGCCGCCGGCCAGGCGACGGGGCACAGCGTCAAAGCCATGTACGTCTGGGGCTGCGTGCCGTGCGTCGCTGCCGTCGTCGCGCTCGCGGTGCGCCTGGCCGCGCTCGCTCGCAGTCGCGGATGCGGAATCGTGGGACAGCTGTGCATCGCCCTCGGGTGCGTCGTGAACCCGCTCGTGCACAGCGCGCTCGACGTCGGCCATCCCGAGGAGTTGCTCACCGCCGCGTTGTGCGTGTGGGCGATGCTCGCCGCGGCCGACGGCCGCCGGCGCGAGAGCGCCATCGCGCTCGGGGCGGCGGTGGCCTGCAAGCAATGGGCCCTCGTTGCCGTGCTGCCGGTGCTGTTCGTGCTGCCCGATGGCCGCTGGATCGCGCTGCGTGACGCGGTCGCGACGGCGGTGCTCATCGAGCTCCCGGGCGTCCTGATCGCGCCGGGCAGCTTCATCCACAACCAGATCTTCCTCGCCTCGGGAACGACGAACGTACCGGCCTACACCTGCTGGTTCTGGCTCGTCTCCTCGAGTGCCCCCGTGCATCCGATCGTCAACGCCACCCAGGTGATCGCCACCCTGCCTCGCATCCCGGCCGCGCTGGCGCGGGGCAGCCACCCGGCGATCGTCCTGCTCGCCGGGGCCGCGGCGTGGCTCGCGGTGCGGCGTCGGGGCACCTTGACGGGGGCCGACGGCTGGACGCTGCTCGCCATCGTGCTGCTTCTGCGCTGCGCGCTGGACCCGATAAACACGTCCTACTATCAGCTTCCCGTCCTGCTCGCTCTGTTCGCATCGGATGCCTGGCGGGGAAAGCTCGTGCCCGTTCGCGCGCTCGCCTTCCTCGCGCTCACCCATGTGGTGTTCGCCACGCCGACCCCGAGCACGCTCGCCGCGCAGGCGTACCTCTATGCCATCTCCTCGTTCGCGCTCCTCGTCTGGTTGGGCATCGAGTTGCGCGCCGGCGGCCGCCGGGCCGCCGCGACACCGGCACCGGCACCGGCCGGGGTGTCTTACGGCGGCTGATGGTCTCCCGGCGCGCCGTCGTCGGCCGTTCGCCATAGGGCGCCTGGGCCGGGCCTGAGGGAGGTCAGGGAGCGGAGGCGGTCTGCGCGTTCGACCTACTCGGTCACGTCGGGACCGCGCTGCCGTGGCTGGCCGACGCCACGCCCTGGCTGCAGGATCGGTTCGCCGGCAAGCCGGCGCCGAAGGGCTGCGCGCAGATCGCCCCGGGAAACTCACTCGCTCCCGTCGGCTGAGCCGGCGGGCCGCCCGGCTCCGGCGATGCGGGCGGCACTGCGGTCGATCCATTCCATGAGCTCGGGCGGGGAGTGGACGGTGCAGTCGGCCTCGAGGAGCATCACCGATACGCCGAGCCAGGCGATCGAGTCGCCGGCCATGCGAAGCGCGCAGGTCTGAGCGTCGAGCGGCTCGACGCTCAGAGTGCCGAACCCGCGGACCCGCTCCCGCACCGTCTCCGCCGGGGAGCGGACCGTGACGTGCGCCTCGTGGCGCACCGGCATGGCGCCGAGGCTCTCCCGGACGAAGGTCGCGGCGTCGGGCGCCGGGAGCGGCTTCGGGACGAACCGGGCGCCCGACGTGGCCGGCGCCGTCAGGCGGTCGACGCGGAACGTCCGCCACGCCTGGCGGTGCACGTCCCAGGCGACCAGGTACCAGCGCTGCCCGACCGATACGAGGCGGTGTGGCTCGACGGCTCGCGTGGCCGTCTCGCCGTCGCGGCGCCGGTACTCGAACTGCAGGCGCTCGTCGTCGCGGCACGCCTGGGCGATCGTGATGAGCGTCTCCGGGTCGATCGTCGCGGGCCGGGCGTAGGTCACCGGCTCGGTGAACGCCTTCAGCGCGTGGACGCGCCGGCGCAGATGCGCCGGCAGCAGCGGTTCGAGCTTCGCGAGCGCGCGAAGCGACGCCTCCTCGACTCCGGCGACCGCCACGCCCGTGGCCGTACGCAACCCGACGGCGATGGCGGTCGCCTCGTCGTCATCGAGCAGCAGTGGTGGCAGGGTGGCGCCCGCTCCCAGCTGATACCCGCCCGCGATGCCGCGGGCGGCCTTCACCGGGTAGCCGAGCTCGCGGATCCGATCGATGTCGCGGCGCAGCGTCCGCGGGCTGACCTCGAGCCGGTCGGCCAACTCGGTGCCCGACCACAATCGATGAGTTTGCAGCAGCGACAGCAGTCTCAGGATGCGAGATGTCGGATCGGGCACGCGGATCAGGATCCTCCCAAAAGCGGCCATAACCTGGCCTCAATCGGTGTCGGGCTTCGGGCCGACTGGCTCACGCGGGTCATGGAGCCGCTCGCGCGGGCGAACCCGGTGAGCTACGTGATCGACGCGGGCAATCGCCAACGACGATCGCTGACGCGTCAGGCCGCCTCGGCCTCGGGCGCGTCGACCGGATCGGGCGCGACCGCGACGCGGTTGCGCCCCGCGCGCTTGGCCTCGTAGAGCGCGGCGTCGGCGCGGTTGAGGATCGTGGCCAGGTCGCCGTCGGCTTCAACCATGATCGCCACCCCGACGCTGATCGTGATGGCGATCTCGCCCTCGCAGGTGGGGACCGGCGCGGCCTCGATGGCGATGCGCAGACGCTCGCCGAGCGCCGCGGCGCCCTCGTCGGTCTCGGGGAGCACGAGCGCGAACTCCTCGCCGCCGTAGCGTCCGAGCAGATCCATCGTGCGCAGCTCGCCGCGCAGGCGCTCCGCGACGACCCGGATCACGTCGTCGCCCGCGGCGTGGCCGAAACGGTCGTTGACCTGCTTGAAGTGGTCGATGTCGATCATCAGCGCCGACAGCGGTGGGCCGTAACGGCGCGCGGTGGCGAACTGCTTGTCGCCCAGGTCGAAGAAGTGCCGGCGGTTGCTGACCTGCGTGAGCTCGTCGGTGGTGGCCATGCGCTGCACGGTCGCGAACAGGCGGGCGTTCTCGTACGCGACGATCCCCTGGCCGGCGAAGGTCGCCGCGAGCTCGAGCTGCGCCGGGCCGAGGGCGCCGTGCGCGTCGGTGGCCATGATCAGCACTCCGCCCAGCTCGCCCCGCGAGGCGAGGGGCACCGCGAGCCACGCGCCCGCGTCGCCGAGCAGCTCGGGCAGTGGGGCGGCGCCGCCGGCCACGTTGCTCACGACGCGGCCCGCCCCCTCCGGGGTCAGAATCGCCGTGCGGGGGTCGACGCCGGGCGCGAGCACGAACGCCTCCGCCTGCTCGGGCGTGAGATCGCCGGCCACGGCGGTCAGCGACCACGAGCGGCCCTCGAGCATCAGTACCGCGGCCCGGTCGTAGGCGATCGAGCGACCGGTCATCTCGAGCATGCTGCCGACAACGGCCGTCGGCTCGAGCGTCGCGCTGATGACTGCCATCGAGTCGCGCAGCGTCTCCGCGAGGCCACGCTGCTCGCGCTCGGCGACGACGGTGGCCTCCAGCTGCGCAGCGCGCGCGGTCTCGAGCGAGATCGCAATGTGGTTGCTGATCGCCACGAGGATCTCCACGTCGTCCGCGGTGAAGATGCCGCGCGCGAGGCGCGAGTCGAGGTAGACGACGCCGAGCAGGCGGCCCTCGAGCATGAGGGGCGCGGCCAGGATCGAGCGCAGGCCGTGCTGGACGGCGCTCTCCGAGCCGAGCGCCGCGCCCTCCTCGGTCCCGGTGATGACGCGCGCCGTGCGCTCCTCGCGCACCCGGTCGACGACTGTGTGGGCGAATCCGGCCGCCTCGGTGAGCGCGACCCCGCCGGCGCCGCGTGCGGAGCTCAGCTCGAGCGGGCCGGTGTCGTCATCGGCCAGGAAGAGGAACGCGCGCTCGGCACCGAGCAGGGCGACCAGCTGGTCGAGCGCCACCGAGGCGAGCTCGCCCTGGTCCTGCGTCTGCGCGGCGGCGAGGCTGAGGGCGAGCAGGGCGTCGAGGCTGCGGCTGCCCTGGATCGATCCTCCATGGCCTGTGGCCGTGCGGGCGCCGGGAGCGATCGTCGCGGAGCTGCGGCCGGTTAGCGTCCCGCGGCCGACTGTCGTACGGCGGCCGACGGTCGTCCCGCGGCCGGTGGTGGTCAGCTTGCCCGATGTGGCCCCCGACGATTGGGCGCCGCCGAGTGAGACGCCGAACTCGTCGGCGATCCACTGCGCCCGACTGGCGGCCGGCATGTCGATCGCCACCCGCAGCGCGATCTTCGCCTGCCGGGTGCGCTCGGCGTCGTCCCCGAGCTCGCCGTAGACCCGCGCGCGCAGACGCGCGATCTCGAAGTGCATGAGCGGGGCGTCGCACTGGATCGCCAGCCGCTCCGCCTTGCCGGCGAGGGCGAGCGCCTTCTTCGGCTTGCCCTCGAGTCCGCACAGCTGGGCGTCCGTGATTGTGTTGAAGCCCTTCCACAGCGGCTGAAAGCGGACAAAGCGCAGCTTCCTCAGGCGGGCCCGCGCCTGCGCCATCGCGGCCGCCCGGGCTTCGCCATCGCTGCGCACCGCGCGCTCGACGAGCACGAGCGGCGCATACATGAAGTTCGGCATCGCCCAGAAGGTGGCCGTATAGGGGTTGAGCCCGAGCGCGTCGCACTCACGGATGGCCTCGTCCATCGTCGGACCGAGGTCGCCCTGGTCGACCAGGTAGCTCATCTGGGTGGCCAGGAAGGTCTGGCGCAAGAAGCGGTTCTCGGGGTCGGCGTTGTCGGCGTTGCGCTTGCAGGCGGCAAACAGCTCGGCGGCCTCGGTGCGCTCGCCCTGGGCCTCGAGCACGATGATGCCCAGGCACAGGTACGGGTTCTCGGCGACGCCGGCCGCCTGGACGTTGCGCATGCGCTCATGAACCGAGACCCACTCGTCGCGCGCCTTCAGGCCGTGGCCGCGCAGTCCGAGGTTGAACGCGACGGTGGCGGCCGCGTTCAGCAGGTCGGAGAGGTCGAGCCAGCGGCCATACTCGGGCAGCAGCCGCTCGGCGAGGACGCCGGCGGCGCGGGCATCGCCGAGCGCCTCGAGCCCGAGCATCTCGTACAGGCGGGCGTGGGCGATGGCCTGCGGATCGCCGATCGCCTCGGCCATGGCGGCTCCGCGCTCGAACAGCCGGTCCCTCAGCCGGCGGCTGCCGAACGAGGCGGCGATGACCGAGATGCCGGTGAGCGTGTGAGACACCTCCAGCGACGGCCCGAGGCGCAGCGCTCGCGCGAGTGTGCGCATCACCGTCGACAGGATCGCGCCCGCGCGCCCCTCGATGTAGGCGGCGTTCTCCAGCTCGTGGTACAGGCTGACCTCGACCGACAGGCGGGCGCGCTCGTCATCGGAGAGCTCGGGGGCCCGGCGTCGTCCGACGAGCATGAACAGGCAGCGCAGCGCGGCGGCGAGGGTGGCGAAGACCATCGCCAGTGCGCCGCTCGGCGGTGTCTGCCCGAGCTCTCGCAGGCCGGCGAGTGCGTAGCGCGTGGCTTCCTTGGAATTGAACACGGCGCCCTCGGCGCGGGCGAGCAGCCGATTGATGCGTGCTCGTTGCAGCGCGTCCTCGGAACGCTCGAGCGCGAGCGTGAGCTTCTCGCGGCCGGCGTCGAGGTCTCCGCGGCCGAGCTGCAGGGCGCCCCACGTCTCATAGAAGTCGGCGTCGCGAGTGATGCCGGCGCCGCGGGCGACCTCGTCGGCGCGGGCGAGGAACTCGGCGCCCTCGTTGGCCGCGTACGCGGCGAGCGCGGCTTCGCCGGCGCGGACGCTCCACTCGTAGAGCCGCTCCGGCGACTTGTCCTGCTCGCCGAGCGCGTAGTGGCGGGCGATCGCGAAGACGTCGTCGGGGCCGTCGGCGCCGCGCGCCTCGAGCGTCTCGGCGATCCGCTGGTGCAGCGCCTGCAGCTGCTCGGCCCTGAGCGGATCGAGCAGCGCCTCGCGGATGCGGTCGTGGACGTACGCGCACTCGTCGATGTCGACCCGTTCGATCAGCCGCTCACGCAGTGCGTCGGCCACGGCCGACGACACGCGGGCGCCGTCGTACCCGAGCACGTCGCCGAGCGCGGCCGGGCGGAAGCGCGTGCCCATCGCGGCGCCGGCGGTCAGCAGCCAGCGCGCGTCGGCGCCGAGCTCCGCGACGCGCGCGAGGACGAGCTCGAGCACGTCGTTGGGCAGCGAGATCTCGTCGAGGCCGGCCTGGTCGACGCGGACGACGCCCCACGACGCGCTGATGAGGCCCGCGTGCAGCACGGCGCGGACGTACTCGACGGCGGCGAACGGGTTACCGGCGGAACGGACGTGAATCTGGCGCGCGAAGCCGTCGTCCGAGAGCGCACCGCCGAGCTGTGCGTTCACGAGCTCCGCCGTTCCCTCCTCGTCGAGCGGACCGACCACGATTCGCGTACCGACGGTGTCGCCCATCTGCTCCACGAAGCGCTCGTGGCCCGCGGCACTCTCCGCGTCATCGCGGCTGCTGGCGACGACGAGCAGGGGCGTCCCGCGCAGCTCGAGCGCGAGGACCTCCAGGACGCGCCGGCTGGCCTCGTCGAGCCACTGGACGTCGTCGATCCAGAGCGCGGCCCGGCCGTGCTCGCGTGCGAGGCCGGCAAGGAAGGTCGCGACCGCCGCGTAGTACTGCTCCTGACGTTCACCGTCCGCCGTGCCCGCCGCGGTCTCGCCGACGAGCTCGCCGAGCAGCGGGGAGAACGCGGCCGCCATGCCGGCGGCGTCGATCGCGGCGCGCCGCACCCGCTCCTCGGCCTCGGCGCGCTGCGGCGGCGCCAGACGGGCGATGCGCGCGAGGTGCGCCTCCACGGCGTCGCGCAGGCAGGCCAGCGGAATCGGGTTCCCGCGCACGACCTTGCCCGACAACGCGAGGGCGCCCTCGCCTCGGACGCCGGCGAGCAGCTCGCGCACCAGGCGGCTCTTGCCCTGGCCCGGCGCGCCCTCCACGAGGGCGACTGCGCCACGGCCGCGGGAAGTCTGCTGCCAGCGGGCCCGCAGCTCGTCGAGCTCGGCGCTGCGGCCGACCAGCGGCAGGTCGTACTCGACCGCCGCCGGGTCGTCCGCGAGCCCGAGCGGGAAGTCGGCCGGATCGTCGCCCTCGTGCGCCGCGAGCCGGTCGAGGTCGGCGAGCAGGCCCTCGCCGGTCTGGTAGCGGTCGTCGGGGTCCTTCGCCAGCAGGCGCTCGATGATCCCGACGAGCGCCGGCGACAGCCCCGGTGCCAGCTCGCGCAGGTCCGGGGGCGGCGCCACGGCGTGCAGGCGAACGAGCTCGCCCACGTCGCCGGCCCGGAACGGCGGCGCGCCGCAGGCGGCCTCGAACAGCACGACGCCGAGCGCGTACAGGTCGGAGCGGCCGTCGACCGGGCGCTTGAGCATCCCCGTCTGCTCGGGGGGGCTGTAGAGAAGCGTCCCGACCGCCGCGTCCTTGCCCTGCTGCGCGCCGGCGTGGGTGGCGAGGCCGAAGTCGATCAGCTTCGCGCGCCCGTCCTCGGTGACGATGATGTTCTCGGGCTTGACGTCGCGATGGACGAGGCCGGCGCGATGGGCGGCGGCCAGCGCGCCGACGCAGTCACGCGCGAGCGCGACGATGCGACGCTCGGCGAGCGACTCGTCGGCGCCGGCGACCGTGGCCGCCAGCGTGCGGCCGAGCAGCAGCTCCATGATCAGATACGGGCGGCCGTCGCTCTCACCGACCGCGTGGATCTGCACGAGGCCGGGATGCCGAAGCTGCGACAGGATCGCCGCCTCGCGCCGGAATGCGCGCGCGGCGGCGATGTCGCCGCTGGCCTCGCGCTGGAGCTTCAACGCGTATTCGCGGTCACCGCGCCGCGCGCGATACACGACGTTCTCCGCGCCACGACCGAGCTCGTCGAGGATCTCGAGGCCGTCGATCGTGGTGGCGCCCGGGATCGCGCGGGGGGGTTTGGGGGAGGGTGAGGAGCCCATGGGTCGCTGAGACGTTCGAAAAGCCTTCCCCCCAGGGTCGGACCAACCGGCGCCGGACCCCAGTCGCGCGGGGTGGGTCTGGACGAAGAACTCGGTCGCGTCGCGGCGTCCACGCGACGCGCCGGCGCACCGGCGGGAGCGGCCCACGACCGCAGGGCGGCCCGGTCCGCGGCCGCGGTCGTCTTGCAGTCGCGCTAGCGTCTCGATGCAGAGGCGCGAGCGCTGTACGCCGGATCGCGCCGTACCCATCGCGTACCCGGGAGAGAACGAATGCCGAGCGCCCCGCAGATCCTGCCGACGAACATCCCCGACGGACAGGCCCCGGGGGTCCGTTACCGTACCGAGGGCGAGCTCGTGCCCGTGCTCCACATGGCGCTGTCCGGCGAGGTCCCGGTCTACTTCGAGCACCACGTGCTGCTGTGGAAGTACCCGACGATGCAGGTCGGACTGCATCCGATGAAGAAGGGCCTCAAGCGCCGCGCGTTCGGTGGCCTGCCGTTGCTGCTGTTGGAGGCGCAGTCTCCCGGTGAGATCGCCTTCAGCCGCGATGCCTCGGGACACATCGTCGCACTGCATTTGCAACCGGGCGAGGGCGTGATCGTGCGCGAGCACCAGTTCCTCGCCGCCACCGGCCACGTCGCCTACGACTACAGCCGCATCAAGGGGTTCGCCAACGCGATCTACGGCGGCGGCTTCTTCGTCGACCAGTTCCTCTCCTCCGACCACGAGGGCGTGCTCTGGGTCCACGGCTACGGCAACGTGTTCGAGAAGGTGCTCGATCCCGGCGAGAGCATCGACATCGAGCCGGGCGGCTGGTTGTTCCGCGATCACAGCGTGCAGATGGAGCAGAAGGTGGTTGGCCTGAAGACCGGCCTGCTCGGCGGCAGCGGCCAGCTCGTGTTCAACCGCTTCACCGGCCCGGGGCGCGTCGGGCTGCAGAGCGCCTACTACCATCCGCCGGCCGAGGCGAGCCAGAACCAGACGAGCGGCAATTCGCTCGGCGGACTCGTGGGCGGCCTGCTCAACAACTGATGGCGCCGCCGCCCGGCTACCTCACCGAGCACCCGCTCCCGCCAGGCATCGCCGGAGCGCTCGGGCTCAACGGCTATCAGCTGCTCGCCGAGATCGCGGGCGTCGGGACCGGGAGGCTCGGACCGCAGATCTTCCTGCTCGCCGCGGCCGACCCGGACCCGAACGTTCCCGAGCCGGGCACGCAGATCACGCTGCATCACCAGCGCTTGCGCGACGAGAGCGAACTGCCGTCGTGGACGGCGCTCGCCGCGCAGCTCGGCTATCTGCGGCTGTCCGGCTACCGGTTGATCCTCGAACGCGAGGGGATGCGCAGCGCGATCCGCCTCATGGATCCGGCGACCGGTGCCGTCGCGGCTCGGATCCCCGCGCGCCATCCGGGACGCCTGTCGCTCTCCGGCGGTGCGACGGCCGCGCGGCTGCTCGCCGAGCTGCGTGCGCTGCCCGCGGCCGGTCCCGCGTCGGACCCGACCCGCCCCGAGCTGCTCCGCGAGGTGGTCCTGGCGCTCGCCCTGCGCGACGAGCAGACCTCCGGCGCCGAGGCCGTCGAGCTCGCCGACCGCGCGGTCGGGCTTGCTCGCGCCGACCCGTCGCTCGACCCGGCGAAGGCGCTCGCCGCGGCGCGCTCGGCGGGCGACTGAGCGGGCCGCCCGGGGACGCTTGCCCCTCGGCCGCGGGCCGTTCGCCGGCGAGCGCCGGAGTCACGGGGGGTTTTCACTCGCGGTGATTGATCCAAGCCCGATCCTCGGCTCGTAGCAGTACCAGCCAACGACCACCGGGAGGAAATCATGGGCCTCGACAATCCGCTTCACATCGCGTTCCTGCTCGTACTGGTGCTGCTCATCTTCGGAGCCAAGCGCCTGCCGGAGATGGGCCGTTCGCTCGGCTCGGGCATGCGCGGCTTCCGTGACGAGATCACGGGCGGCTCGAGCAGCGCCGCCAACCGCAGCGGCGAGCTGAGCGCCCCCTTGCCCGCACCGGTCGCCGCGGCGCCGACGGCGCCCGAGCCGGTCGGCGCCGCCGGCGCGCCCGAGACTGCGACGCGGGCCTAGGCGGATCTCCTCGCTCGCCGGGGCACGCAGATGCTGAGCGCGATCCGAACCACGATCGGCGCGATCGGCCACGAGGATCGGCTGTCCACGGTCGGCCATCTCGACGAGTTGCGCACCCGCCTGATCGTGTCGCTCGTCGCCGTCGGTGTCGCGTTCGGCCTCTGCTTCTGGCAGAACCACACGCTGTTGCAGCTGATCGATCGCCCGCTCGCCCGCCAGACCGAGGCGCAGGTTCGAGCCGGTCACGGGCCGCTCGGGGCGACGTACACCGTCGCGCAGGGCGCGCGCGATCTCGCGGTACAGCTGCACGCCGTCGTCGGTGTGCTCGACGGTCCCGGTCAGCACCCGACTCCCGCGGCGAAGGCCGTGTTCGATCGCGCGGCACTGGACCTGGAGCGTGACATCGGGCGCCTGTCGGTGCCGCCGCAGGGCGACAAGCCGGTGACCCTCGGGATCGGCGAGCCCTTCACGACGACGATCACGGTCTCGTTCGTGTTCGCGCTCATCCTCGCCCTGCCGTTCGTCCTGTACCAGGGCTACGCCTTCCTGATGCCGGCGTTCGACCCGGTCCAGCGCCGGCTCGTCCTGCCGCTCGTCCTGTCGATTCCGTTCCTGTTCGTCGCGGGCGTGCTGTTCGGCTACTTCGTGGTGCTGCCGGCCGCGGTTCGCTTCTTCCAGAACTTCAACAGCGCCCAATTCAACGTGCTCGTGCAGGCGAGTCAGTACTACAAGTTCGCCGCCACCACGTTGCTGGCGATGGGCCTGCTGTTCCAGGTGCCAGTCGGCATCATGGCCGTCACGCGCGCGGGGATCATCACTCCGCGTCAGCTGCGCCGCAACCGCCGCTACGCGATCGTCGCCTGCGGGGCGGTCGCGGCGCTGTTGCCGGGTGACGCCGTCACCCTCCTGCTCGAGACGGTGCCGCTGTACCTCCTGTTCGAGCTCGGTGTGTTGCTGGCCACCATCGCCGAGCGCCGCGCCCGCGCTGCCGCGCCCGCCGTCGAGGCGAGTCTCGGCGCCGGGCCGCTTGCGCCGAGCTAGCGGAGTCGGCCCGGACGCGACGGCGGCCCCGCCTCAGCCGGGCGCCGCCATTCGGAGCCGGTGGTGATCTTCGCGCTCAGTGGGCGCCGAGCCATCGCTGGTGACGAGCGTCAGGCCGCGAATGGTGACAAAGCGGTGATTCGCGGCGAACAAGTGATCCGATTTGTGCCCGGTTCCGAAGCAGAGGTGACAGATGAAGCGATCACGCGGCCGGACGGCGGTCCGACTCGCAGGAGCGGCATTTCCTCGAGTGTGAACCTCGCCGACGGACCGCGAGATGAAACCCATAAACGACAGGGGCAGACCATGAGTGACAGCACGAGGCGTGGATTTGTCAAGAGCTCGGCGAGCGCGGCGGCCGGCATGACGGTGATCGGCGCGCTGGTGACGGAACAGGCTGACGCGGCGGACGCCGAGGTGGCCGCCACAGGGTCGGGACCGGTCGTCGCCTACGTCCGCAACGCGAAGACCGGAGACATCGCGGTCATGGCCGGCGAGCGTGAGGTGAAGGTGCGCGATCGGAAGCTGGCGGCCCGCATCGCCCGCGCGGCCCGCTGACCGGGCACGCCGCCCGCTGCAGGACCCGTTCCCAACAAACCATTTGGAGGTACAGCATGTCGTCCCACCGCGAAGCGCCGGCGATCAGCAAGGACCCGGTCGCCGACAACACCGACACGTATGCGTTCGTCAGTCCCGATGACCCGACCACGGTCACGATCATCGCCAACTACCTGCCCCTCGAGGCGCCGTTCGGCGGCCCGAACTTCTTCGAGTTCGGCGACGACGTGCGCTACCACATTCACATCGACAACGACGGCGACGGCGAGCCCGACATCAGCTACCGGTTCGAGTTCCAGACCGTCGTCGGCAACCCGAACACGTTCCTCTACAACACGGGCACGATCAACTCGATCTCCGACCCGAACTGGAACCGCAAGCAGTTCTACACGGTCACGCGCGTGACGCGCGACCGGCGGGGCGGATCGCGCGAGCAGGTGCTCGGGACCAACCTCCCGTGCCCGCCGTGTAACGTCGGCGTCCTGTCCACCCCGAACTACGCGACCCTGGCCGGGGAGGCGATCCAAAGCCTTCCGGGCGGTCACACCGTGTTCGCCGGTCAGCGGCTCGAGGGCTTCTACGTCGACCTCGGGTCGATCTTCGATCTGGCCAACCTGCGCCCGTTCGAGAACCTCCACATCGGTGCGCTCGCGGCGGCCGCCGGTGTCGACGGGACGGCCGAGTTCGGCGTGCACTCGATCGCCCTGAAGATCCCGAAGAGTGAGCTGACGGCCGACGGCTCGCCACCGACGGATCCGATGTCCCCGAAGTCGGTGATCGGCGTGTGGGCGTCGGCCGGCCGCCAGCGGGCGCTGATCCGCGAGCCGGGCGGGGTCGTCCAGGAGGCCGGCGACTGGGTCCAGGTCTCGCGCCTGGCCAACCCGCTGTTCAACGAGGTGATCGTCCCGATGGGACTGAAGGACCTGTGGAACTCCCTCCCGCCGGCGGCCGACGGGCAGTTCCTGCAGCACGTCCAGCACCCGGAGCTCGCGCAGCTCCTGCCGGTCCTGTACCCGGGGGTGTTCCCGAACCTCGCGAACCTGACCGCTGCTCGCGCGGACCTCGTGGCGATTCTGCTCACGGGCATCCCGGCGGGGATCGTGCCGGGGTTCCAGAACTTCACCGGCAACACGTTCGCCGACGAGCTGCGGCTGAACATGGCGATTCCGCCGACGACGAGCAACCCGAGCGCGCTCGGGATTCTCGGCGGCGACCTCGCGGGGTTCCCGAACGGCCGGCGCGTGTTCGACGACGTCGTGACGATCGAGTTCCGAGCGATCGCCGGTGCGACGGTGCCGCTGGTCACGCCGAGCTACAAGCCCGATGCCGCCGCGTCGCTCATCACCGACGGACTCACCCAGGCGAACACGAGCTTCCTCTCGCAGTTCCCGTACCTCGGAACGCCCCAGGGCGGCTACCAGACGGCGCCGCTGTCGACCGTCGCCTGAGCCGGTGGTGAGCACCATGACAACACCGGTGATCAGCGGGTCCACCGGCGGCACGGAGGCCGCCCACGGACACGCGCACACGGGCCAGGGTCCGCACGGAAGTCACGACTCGCCCGGCGTGCTCGAGCCGGCGGCCGTCAGCGCCAGCGTGGCGCTCGACATCGGTGCCGGTCGCGGAGCGCTCGTCTTGTATCCGGACGAGCGCTTCTGCGGCCGCGAGATCGAGATCAGCCGCGTCGGCGACGGGCATCGCGTCCACACCGGCGTGCACGAGCGCACGACACAGACGCGGTCGCTGCTCACGGCGGTCTTCGGCAGCCTCCCGGTCGGCGAGTACATCGTCTGGGAGGACGCCACCACCGAGGGTCCGGTCGTCACGGTCCCCGATGGAGCCGTTGCCGAAGTTCGGCTGGGCTAGGAGCAACCGCGGGCGCCCGTCAGGCGGCGGGCGCCCGCGGCGCAGCGACCCCGACCAACCCTGAAACGAACGAGGAGGCCGAGATGGAGGCGCAACCGTCGCGCCGTGAGCGACTGAGCCGGGCCCTGACTGCCCGCGAGTGGCGCGTCGTCGCCGCGATGGGCGGCGTGGTGATCGGGCTGCACGCCGTCGGGTTCTTCATGCTCGTCGTTCTCGTCGCCCCGCACCACTACCACCTCGGCCCCTCCGGCGGCTTCACCATCGGTCTCGGCCTCACCGCCTACACGCTCGGGCTGCGCCACGCGCTCGACGCCGACCACATCTCGGCGATCGACAACACGACGCGCAAGCTGATGGCCGAGCGCAAGCGTCCGCTCAGCGTCGGGTTCTGGTTCTCGCTCGGGCACTCGAGCATCGTCTTCGGCCTGTCGCTGCTGTTCGCGATCGGCATCCGAGCGCTCAACGGCGCGGTGCAGAACAACGGCTCGACGCTGCACAACGTGACCAATTGGATCGGCACGAGCGTATCGGGCACCTTCCTGTACGTCATCGCCGCACTCAACGTGGTGATCCTGGTCGGCATCATCAAGGTCTTCCGCGAGATGCGCAGTGGCCGCTTCAGCGAGGCGGAGCTCGAGCAGCAGCTCGACTCGCGGGGGTTGATGAACCGCTTCTTCGGGCGCTTCACGCGGACGATCAGCAAGCCCTGGCACATGTACCCGATCGGCCTGCTGTTCGGGCTCGGCTTCGATACCGCGAGCGAGGTGGCGCTGCTGTTCCTGGCCGCGGGCGCCGCGGGTTCCGGGCTGCCGTTCTACGCGATCCTGTGCCTGCCGGTCCTCTTTGCCGCCGGCATGAGCCTGCTCGACACGATCGACGGCTCGTTCATGAACTTCGCCTACGGCTGGTCGTTCTCCAAGCCGGTGCGCAAGGTCTATTACAACATCACGGTCACCGGGCTGTCGGTCGTGGTTGCGCTCGTCATCGGCACGATCGAGCTGGCCGGCCTGTTCGCCCACGAGCTGGGCGCCCAGGGCCCGTTCTGGCGATGGGTGGTGAACGTCAACATCAACGAGCTCGGCTTCATCATCGTCGGCCTGTTCGTCCTCACCTGGGCCGTCGCGCTGGCGGTCTGGCGGTTCGGGCACATCGAGGAGCGCTGGACCCCGCGCCAGGCGGAGGCCGACCCGCTCGCCTGAGGGGCGCCCCCTAAGCGAGGCGATCCGGCGCGCCGACCGCGCGGCTCACGAACGCCTGGAGCGCGGCCACGATCTCGTGCGACTCCGGCATCGAGACGGCCAGCGGCGACAGGGGGCCGACGAGCGCCTCGCCGACCCCGCCGACGAGCGCCGCCGCGGTGAGCTCGACCGGCTGGGCCGGGATCTCGCCGGCCTCGATCGCCTCCGCGAGCAGGCGGGCCAGCAACTGCGCGTACTGGCGGCGGTAGGCCAGGCGCTCGGCGTCAACGAGCGGATCGACCGGCTCGGCGATGAGCGCCCAGGCGAGCCGCGGGTTGCGCAGCGCGCGCTCCGCGAAGGTGGCCAGCACGGCGCCGATCCGCGGAATCGTCTCGGTCTGTCCGCCGGCGGCCGCGCGCATCGCGACCAGCTCGCGATCGCACACGGTGCGGAACAGCTCCACGAACAGCTCGGCCTTGGACGGGAAGTGCCGATACAGGGTGCCGGACGCGACCCCGGCCCGGTCGGCGATCGCGACGACGGACGCCGCGCCGTAGCCGCCCTCCTCGGTGATCTGCTGGGCGGCGGCGAGCAGACGCTCGCGGGTGCTCGCCCGAGCGTCGCGCGCCCTCATCCCCTGTAGGTCGACGCGCCGAGGTCGCCGAACGGCTCGTCGCGTTCGCGCACCGCCTCGCGAAAGCCCGCCTCGGCCGCCCGCGCCCGGAAGCCGTGTCCCTCGCGCGTGTGACGAGCGATCCCGTCGAAGACGGTCCCGAGCACCTGCGTCGCGTGCAGGCCTTGGCTCGTGAGCGACTGATTGACGAGCAGCTTCATCATCCGCAGCTGGTTGACCGGCATCAGCGCGATCCGCTGGACGAGGGCCTCCGTTCTCGCGTCGAGCTGCGCCGCAGGCGGCGCGTCGATCGCCAGGCCCCACTCGAGCGCCTCCGCGCCGGACAGGCAGTCGCCGGTGAACAGCAGGCGCTTGGCGCGTTGCGCTCCGAGGCGATGGGCCCACAGCGACGTCGTCGGCGATCCCCAGACACGGGCCGGCGGATAGCCGATCTTCGCGTCGTCGGCGATCACGAGCAGGTCGGAGCACAGCGCGAGGTCGGTGCCGCCCGCCACGCAGAAGCCGTGCACCTTGCACACGACCGGCTTGCCGGCGGCAAAGAGCGACATGAAGGCCGCGACGTTGCGGCTCATCATCGCGTAGTCGACCATCGGGTCCCACGTCGCCGCGGGGTCGTGATTGGCCGCGATCACGCTCGGGTCGAGCGGCGAGCCCGGGGGGGCGGCCTCGCCCCCGGAGCCCTCGGGCCGGCCCTCGGCGCTCTCGACGAGGTCATAACCGCCGCAGAACCCCTTGCCGTTTCCCGACAGCAGGATCACGTGCACGGCGGGGTCGAGGTCCGCCGCCTCGACGCAGCGCACGAGCTCGCCGATCAGCCCGGGGGTCAGGCCGTTACCGCGCTCGGGACGGTCGAGCGTGATCCGGGCCACGCGGCCCGTCACCTCGTACGACATCGTCGACAGCGCCCCGTTCATGCCGGCAGCGCCCGGTCGACGATCGCGCGCACGTCCGAACCGGCCGGGAGCGTCCCGTAGGCGCGTCCGCCCTCGTCACCGAGCCGGGCGGCACAGAAGGCGTCGGCGACGGCCGGCGGTGCGTGGCGCACGAGCAGGCTGGCCTGCAGCGCGAAGCCGAGGTCCTCCACGAGTCGGCGGGCCCCGTGCTGCGCCTCGCGCAGGCGCTCCTGCGGCGAGCGACCGTTCCCGACGTCGTGCAGGCACGCGACGCGACGCCGCACGGACGCCAGATGGGCGTCCACGCGCCGATCCGCTCCCGCGCCGAGCTCGCACTCGGCGAGGAAGGCGGGCAGCGCGTCGGTCTCCTTGATCATCGCGCGCAGCACGTCGAGGCACGCCACGTTGCCGGAGCCCTCCCAGATGCCGGCGAGCGGAGCGTCCCGGTACAGGAGCGGCATCCCCGAGTCCTCCACGAAGCCGTTCCCGCCGAGGCACTCCAGCGCCTCGGCGGCGTGCGCCGCCGCGCGCTTGCACACGTGGTATTTCATCACCGCCGTCGCGAAGCGGCGGAAGGCCGGCTCGTCACGGTCGTAGCTGGTCGCCACGCGCAGCGCCGCGACGGTCGCCGCCTCGGACTCCACGGCCAGGTCGGCCAGTACGTTGGTCATCGCCGGCTGCTCGACGAGCAGCGCGCCGAAGGCCGACCGGTGGCGGGCATGATGGATCGCCTCGACGACGCCGCGGCGCATCCCGGCGGTCGAGGCGAGCAGGCAGTCCAGGCGCGTGTGGTTGACCATCCGGATGATCGCCTTGACGCCGCGCCCCTCCTCGCCCACCAGACGCGCGCGCGCAGCGCGGAGCTCGACCTCACTCGAGGCGAGCGAGCGTGTGCCGAGCTTGTCCTTCAGGCGCTGGAACTCCATGCCCGGTCCCCGCTCCACGAAGAAGCAGGACAGGCCCTGCGGCGCCTGCGCGAGGACGAGGAACACGTCGCAGGGTGGGTACGAGCAGAACCACTTGTGCCCGTGCAGCTCGTACTCGCCCTCGCCGACCGGGTCGGCGCGGGTGATGTTGGCCCGTACGTCGGAGCCACCCTGGCGCTCGGTCATCGCCATGCCGGCGATCGCACCCGACTCGTAGTCGGGTGACGTGAGGCGTGGCTCCCACTCGGCGGCGATCGCCGCCGCGCTGTCGCGCAGGGTCGGGACGGCGGCATAGGTCATCGAGACGGGGCACATCACGCCGCCGTTCGCATTGCTCCACATCATCATCAGCCCCGCGCGCACGACGTGCGCCCCGGGCCGCGGATCGCGCCACGGCAGCGAGTGGATCTCGTGCTCGATCGCCGTGCGCAGGAGCCAGTGCCAGGAGGGATCGAGCTCGACGGCGTCGATCCGGTGGCCGAACCGGTCGTAGGGCGTCAGCCGTGGCTCGTTGCGCTCGGCCCGCCGGGAGTGCTCGCGCACCTCGGGGCGCCCGGCGAGCAGCCCGACGGTCTGCAGCCGGTCGGCGCCCCACCGTCCGTCGCCACGGGCGATGGCGTCGATGAGCGCAGCGTCGGTGCCGTAGTGATCGAACGGCTCGAGCGGCACCGACTGGTTGACGACCTCGCGGGCCGGCTCGGCGGTGGCGATCGTGGCCATGGTGGGCTCCTCGCTGTCGGGCGGATGGATGGCCAGTGAATCCGGATTCACAGCGTAGCGAATCCGGATTCACCGTGGCAAGGACCGGGCTCAGCCGCTCATCGCGGCGCGGCGTCCCCTGGCGCGCCAAGGACCGCGGCGAGCTGCCGGGACACGATCCGCAGCGGCCGCGTGGAGCGGGCGGCGCGCGCCAGCAGCAGGGCGCCCTCGACGGCGCTCAGCGCGAACAGCGCCCGCTCCTCGGCGACGGCCGCCTCGGCGCCGTCGGCCTGCAGGCGCTCGCGCAGGACCTCGGCCCAGCGCGCGAACGCACCGTGCGCGGCATCGCGCAGCGGGGCGCAGGTGGCCGCCTGCTCGAGCGCTGTCGTGGCGATCGGGCATCCGAGCTGGTAGTCGCTCGCCTGCAGCCGAGCGCTGAGCATGCTCACGAGGGCATGCACCCCGCTCGCCGCGTCGGGCGCGCCCTGGCAGGCATCGGCCATCTCCACGGCGAACCCGGCGCCGGCCACCCGAAGCGCATCGGCGCCGAGCTGCTCCTTGCCGCCCGGAAAGTGGAAGTACAGCGAGCCCCGCGGGGCACGGGCGAGCGAGGTGATTTCGGCGAGCCCGGCCGCGGCGTACCCGCGACGCTGCATCAGCTCGGCGGCCGCGGCGAGAAGCCGCTCGCGGGCGTCGGGGCGGCGCCGGGGCGTGTCGGATGCCGTGACGCCGGACTGATCGGGCACCGGCTGATCATATACCGACCGGTCTACTACCCGGCGGTCGGGCCGCGGCGCGCCGTGCGCATGCGCGGAGCGCCGCATCGCGCCCCAACCTGGGCCGCACCGCAATGCGCGTGCCGGGACCGCACCGCGGGCCGCCGGCGCCCCATCCGTCGAACGTCCGTCCAGGCAGAACCCCACATGCCGGGGCCGGTCTCGACGAAAAAAATCTCACGCGAGCCTCGAAGCGTGTGGTACGGTCGTCGCCGCGTGGCAGACGGCCGCGTTTATGGACTTCGCTGCCGTCGCTTCGCATGGGTCATGGGTTAAGAAGGACAAGGAACGTCAACCGGAGGGAGTGGCGGATGTTGACTAGGTGGCCGTTGCGGCTTGCCGCAGGCATCGTTGGGGTTGCCCTACTTGGGATGGGGCTCGTGTTCATGGCCGCGCAGCGCGAGCATCGCGCCACGCCGCCAGGGGGCCCGAGCGTGCACACGAAGCCGGCGGCGCTCCTGCACGCGCCGGCGCCGACGTCGCAGCACACGTTGACGCGGCCCGAGGCGCTCGCGGTCGCGCGCGGCCTCGGCGCCAATCAGCCGGCGTACTGGGTCAAGAGCGCCCATGGCGCGCTCACGGCACGCAACGTCCATCAGGGCGTCAGCGCCCGCTTCACCCCCTCCGGCGCTCAGCTGAACGCCCGGGGCGGAAGCGTCGGCCTGTCGCTCGTCTCCTTCGGCCACCAGAGCGCACCGGCTGCGGTCGGCTCGCCCCACCCGCATCCGCTGCGCAACAGCGTCACCTACAACTACGGCGACGTCAGTCAGTCCTGGTACAACGGCCCGCTCGGATTCGAGCAGACCCTCCGCGTCGCCCATGCGCCGGCCACCGGCAGCGGTCCGCTCAGCTTCGGCTTCGCCGTCTCGGGCTCGCTCCACGCGCGCCTGGCCGGCGGATCGGTGCAACTCATCGACGCCAGCGGACGCGCGGTCCTCCGCTATTCCGATCTCACCGCCACCGACGCGAGCGGCCGCACGCTTCCGAGCGCGATGAGCGTTCGCGATGGCCGCCCCTACCTGAGCATCGACGCGGCGGGCGCCCACTACCCGATCACGATCGACCCGCTCGTCCAGCTGGCCAAGCTGACGGCGTCCGATGGCCAGGGCGGCGACAGCCTCGGCCAGGCGGGCAGCATCGCGGTGTCCGGCAATACGATCGCCGTCGGCGCCGCCTCGGCGTCGACCGGCACGCTCACGTCGAACGGAGCCGTGTACGTCTTCGTGGCACCGGCCAGCGGTTGGGCCAACGCGACCGAGACGGCCAAGCTGACCGCCTCCGACGCGAATGACAGTGATCAGCTCGGCTCCGGCGTGGCGATCTCCGCCGACGGCACGACCGTCGCCGCCGGCGCCCCGGGCGCGACGATCGGCACGACGAGCGCCGGCGTGAGCGCCGGAGCGGTGTACGTCTTCACCGAGCCCTCGACCGGCTGGGCGAGTGAGACGCAGACGGCCAAGCTGACCGAGGCGACGCTCGTCGCCAACACGTCGCTCGGCACGTCCATCGCAATCTCCGGCACGACCGTGTTCGCGGGCTCGGAGCTCTCCAACAACGACTCGGGCGCCGTGTTCTTCTGGAACAAGCCCTCCACCGGATGGGTCAACGCCGGTTCGAACGGGAGCCTGACGACGAACGTCACCGGCCTGACGCTCATCGGCAACGCGCTGGCGGCCACGAGCAACACGCTCGTCGTCGGCGCCGCCTTCGAGGGCAACGGCATCGGCGAGGTCGACGTCTACGTCGAGCCCTCGGGCGGATGGGTCAGCGCCACGCAGTCGGCGATCCTCACCGGCTCGGACAGCGTGTCCGGTGACGCGTTCGGCAGCAGCGTCGCCATCTCCGGCAACACGATCGCGATCGGCGCGCCCGGCGCGACGATCGGCTCGAACTCCGGCCAGGGCGCCATCTACGCGTTCACCGAGCCGAGCGGCGGCTGGACGACCGCGACGCAGACGGCGAAGCTGACGGCGTCCGACGGCGGCGCCGGCGACAGCCTCGGCAACGCGGTCGCCACCAACGGCAACACGATCTACGGCGGCGCGGACTCCGCGACCGTGGGCGGCAACGCCGCCCAGGGCGCGGTCTACGTGTACAACGAGCCGACCGCCGGCTGGGCGAACGGAACCGAGTCCGCGAAGATCAGCTCGTCCGACGGATTGGCGAGCGACCAGTTCGGCTTCTCGGTCGCCGTCGCCGGCTCGACGCTCCTCGTCGGTGCCGCGGCGGCCACGGTCAACGGCAACCTCAACCAGGGGGCGGCCTACGTCTTCCTGCAGACGGCCCCGCCGACCGTGACGACGCAGCCCGCGAACGCGACGGTCGCGAGCGGCGGGACGGCGACCTTCACGGCCGCCGCCTCGGGCTCACCGACGCCGACGGTGCAGTGGCAGGTGTCGACCAACGGCGGCACGACCTGGACCAACGACACGACCGACGCCGGTAACACGACCGGCACGCTCACCGTGTCCGGTGCCGCCGTCGTGTCGCCCGCGCGCGAGTACCGGGCGGTGTTCACCAACTCGGCCGGGACCGCGACGTCCAATGCCGCGACCCTGTCGGTCACGAGCGCGCCGGTGGTCACGACGCAGCCGGCGAACCAGACGGTGAACGCCGGTCAGAACGCGACGTTCACCGCGGCCGCCTCGGGCGTCCCGGCTCCGACCGTGCAGTGGCAGTCGGCGCCTTCGGGCAGCTCGACGTTCACGAACGTCTCGGGGGCGACCTCGACGACGCTGACGGTGTCGGCGACGACGGCGTCGCAGAACGGCAACCAATATCGCGCGGTGTTCACGAACACCGGTGGCACGGCGACGACCACCGTCGCCACGCTCACCGTGCAGACGCCGCCGTCGGTCACGACGCAGCCGGCCAGCACCACGGTGACGGCCGGAGCGACGGCCACGTTCACGGCCGCCGCGACGGGCAACCCGACGCCGACGGTGCAGTGGCAGTCGGCGCCGGCGAGCGCCCCGACGACGTTCACGAACGTCTCGGGGGCGACCTCGACGACCCTCACGGTGACGGGCACGACCGCCGCGCAGAACGGGACGGTCTACCGCGCGGTCTTCACGAACGCGGTGAGCTCGGTCAACACGAACACGGCCACCCTGACGGTCAACTTCGCGCCGACGGTCACGACGCCTCCGGCGAACGTGACGGTCAACGCCGGCGCGAGCGCGACGTTCACGGCGGCCGCGTCGGCCAACCCGGCGGCCACGGTGCAGTGGCAGTCGGCGACGGCGAGCGCCCCGACGACGTTCACGAACATCTCCGGGGCGACCTCGACGACGCTGACCGTGTCGGCGACGACGGCGTCGCAGAACGGCAACCAGTACCGCGCGGTGTTCACCAACTCGGTGGGCAGCACGAACAGCGCGGCCGCGACGCTGACCGTCGACTTCGCGCCGACGGTCACCACGCAGCCGGCGAGCGTCACGATCGCGAGCGGCGGGACGACGACGTTCACGGCCGCCGCCTCGGGCAACCCGACGCCGACGGTGCAGTGGCAGGTGTCCACGAACGGCGGCTCGACGTTCACGAACGACACGGCCGACTCCGGTAACACCACGGGCACGCTCACGGTGGCCGGTGCGACCACGAGCGGGAACGAGTACCGCGCGGTGTTCACCAACTCGGTGGGCAGCGCGACGAGCTCGGCGGCGACGCTGACCGTGCAGATCCCGCCGACGGTCACGACGCAGCCGGCCAACGTGACGGTCAACGCGGGTGCCAACGCCACGTTCACGGCGGCCGCCTCGGCGAGCCCCGCGGCGACGGTGCAGTGGCAGTCGGCGACGGCGAGCGCCCCGACGACGTTCACGAACATCTCGGGGGCGACGTCGACGACGCTGACGGTGTCGGCGACGACGGCCTCGCAGAACGGCAACCTGTATCGCGCCGTGTTCACGAACGCGGTCGGGACGGCGACGACCAACGCGGCGACGCTGACGGTCGACTTCGCGCCCACCGTGTCGGCGCAGCCGGCCAGCGCGACCGTGACCGCCGGTCAGACGGCCTCGTTCACGGCCGCAGCCTCGGGCAACCCGACGCCGACGGTGCAGTGGCAGGTGTCGACGAACAGCGGCTCGACGTGGGCCAACGACACGACCGATGCCGGCAACACGACCGGGACGCTGACGGTCGCGAGCACGGTCGCGGCGCAGAACGGCACCGAGTACCGCGCGGTGTTCACCAACTCGGTGGGCAGCGCGACGAGCTCGGCGGCGACGCTGACGGTCGACTTCGCGCCGTCGGTGACGGCGCAGCCGGCCAACGCGACGGTCAACGCCGGCTCGAACGCGACGTTCACGGCCACCGCTTCGGCCAACCCGGCGGCGACGGTGCAGTGGCAGGTGTCGACCAACGGCGGCGCCTCGTTCACGAACGTCTCCGGGGCCACGTCGACGACGCTGACGGTGTCGGCGGCGACGGCCGCGCAGAACGGCAACGAGTACCAGGCCGTGTTCACGAACTCGGTGGGCAGCGCGACGACGAACCCGGCGACGCTGACGGTCGACTTCCTGCCGACCATCACGACGCAGCCGGCCAACGTGACGTGCAACGCGGGCGCGACGGTCACGCTCACGATCGCGGTGACCGGCAATCCGCCGCCCACGATCCAGTGGCAGTCGTCGCCACCCGGTATTACGCCGGCGTCGTTCACGAACATCTCGGGCGCAACGGGGTCGACGCTGTCGATCATCTGCTCGGCCGCGCTGAACGGCACGCAGTACCGTGCGGTGGTCACGAACTCGGTCGGCAGCGTGACGTCGAACACGTTCACGTTGACGGTCGACTTCCCGCCGGCGGTGACGACGCAGCCGGCCAACGCGACGGTGAACGCGGGCTCGACCGCCACGTTCACGGCCGCGGCCTCCGGGAACCCGACGCCGACGGTGCAGTGGCAGGTGTCGACCAACGGCGGCACCACGTTCACGAACGACACGACCGACGCCGGCAATACGACCGGGACATTGACGGTCGCGAGCACGGTCGCGTCTCAGAACGGGAACCAGTACCGCGCCGTGTTCACCAACTCGGTGGGCACCGTGACGACGACCGCGGCGACGCTGACGGTCGACTTCGCGCCGACCATCACCACGCAGCCGGCCAGCACGACCGTGACCGCAGGCCAGACGGCCTCCTTCACGGCTGCGGCCTCCGGCAACCCGGCGCCGACGGTGCAGTGGCAGTCGGCGCCGTCGGGCAGCTCGACGTTCACGAACATCTCGGGGGCGACCTCGACGACGCTGACCGTGTCGTCGACGACGGCCTCGCAGAACGGCACGCAGTACCGCGCCGTGTTCACCAACTCGGTGGGCAGCGCCACGAGCGCCGTCGCGACGCTGACCGTCGACTTCGCGCCGACGGTGACGACGCAGCCCGGCAATGCCACGGCGACGACGGGCGGCACCGCGACGTTCTCCGCCGCGGCCTCGGGCAACCCGACGCCGACGGTGCAGTGGCAGGTGTCGACCGACGGCGGCGCGACGTTCACGAACGTCTCGGGGGCGACCTCGACGACGCTGACGGTCACCGCCCCGTCGACCGTGCCGAGCATCAGCCCGCAGTACCGGGCCGTGTTCACGAACTCGATCGGTGCGGCCACGACCAACGCGGCAACGCTGACGGTGTCGGCCGCGCCGGTGGCGCCGACGATCTCGGCCCAGCCGTCGAGCACGACCGTGAACGCCGGCCAGACGGCCACGTTCTCGGCCGCGGCCAACGGCGTCCCGACGCCGACGGTGCAGTGGCAGTCGGCGCCCTCGGGCAGCTCGACGTTCGCGAACATCTCGGGGGCGACCTCGACGACGTACACGACGCCGGCCACCACGGCGGCGATGAACGGCACGCAGTACCGGGCCGTGTTCACGAACTCGCAGGGGACGGCGACGACCAACGCGGCGACGCTGACGGTCGACTTCGCGCCGACCGTGACCGCGCAGCCGGCCAGCGTCACCGTGACCACGGGGGCCAACGCCTCCTTCACCGCCACGGCGTCGGGCAACCCGGCGGCGACGGTGCAGTGGCAGGTGTCCACCGACGGCGGCACGACGTGGAACAACGACACGACCGACTCGGGCAACGCGACCGGGACCCTGACCGTGGCGACGACGGCGTCGCTCACGGGTAACGAGTACCGGGCCGTGTTCACCAACTCGGTCGGCTCGGCGACGTCCAACGCGGCGACGCTGACGGTCAACACGCTGCCGACCGTTGCGTCCTGCCCGCCGCCGGTGGTGACGGTCACGGCCGGACAGACGGTGACGCTCACGGTGACGTTCACTGGTAGCCCGACGCCGACGGTGCAGTGGCAGTCGGCGCCGGCCGGTAGCACGACGTTCACGAACATCTCGGGGGCGACCTCGCCAACGCTGACGTTCACGGCGACGGCGTCGCAGAACGGCGCTCAGTTCCAGGTCGTGGTCGCGAACGCCGCGGGCGCGGCGACTGGCTGCCGGGTCACGCTGAACGTGCAGTTCGCGCCGACCGTCACGACGCAGCCCGCGAACGCCACGGCGCCGGTGGGCCAGACGGCCACGTTCACGGCCGCCGCCTCCGGCAACCCGACGCCGACGGTGCAGTGGCAGGTGTCGACCGACGGTGGGACGACCTGGAACAACGACACGACCGACTCGGGCAACACGACGGGCACGCTCACCGTGGCCAACGTGACGGCGGGCCAGTCGGGTGACGAGTACCGCGCCGTGTTCACCAACTCGATCGGCTCGGCGACGTCCAACGCGGCGACGCTGACCACGAACGCCGCGCCGATCGTCACGACGCAGCCCGCGAGCGTGACGGTCAACGCCGGTCAGACGGCGACGTTCACCGCCGCGGCCAGCGGCGTGCCGACGCCGACGGTCCAGTGGCAGTCGGCGCCGGCCGGTAGCTCGACGTTCGCGAACATCTCGGGGGCGACCTCGACGACGTACACGACGCCGGCCACCACGGCGGCGATGACCGGGACGCAGTACCGGGCGGTGTTCACGAACGTCGCCGGTACGGCCACCACGACGATCGCGACGCTGACGGTCGACTCCGCTCCGGCGGTGACGACGCAGCCGGCGAGCAAGCAGGTGACAGTCGGACAGACGGCGACGTTCACGGCCGCGGCGTCCGGCAGCCCGGCGCCGACGGTGCAGTGGCAGGTGTCGACGAACAGCGGCTCGACGTGGGCCAACGACACGATCGACTCGGGCAACACGACGGGCACGCTCAGCGTCGCGAACACGACGACGAGCGAGTCGGGCTACGAGTACCGCGCGGTGTTCACCAACTCGGTGGGCTCGGCGACCTCCAGCGCCGCCACGCTCACCGTGCTCCCGAGCAACGCACCGGTCGTGACGGGCGTGTTCCCGAACGTCGGCAGTTCGTTCGGTGTGGTCGAGATCTTCGGCCGCAACCTGACGAACGTCCTCGCCGTGTACTTCGGCGGGCCGTCGCACCCGGCGTGGTTCCTCGGTGGATCGAGCGGCTTGATCATCGCGCTCGCTCCGTTCGAGTTCCATACCACGGTTGACGTCCAGGTCAAGACGCGCGTCGGGACCAGCGCGGTGACGCCTGCCGATCGGTTCACGTTCCGGTAGTCCGTGCCACCGGCTGTTCCCCTGGAGGGGGGGAACAGCCGGCGGGGCGTGCTCGGTGCCTCGCGTAGGCGCCGAGCACCCCGGGGCGGCCCGGGGCGGGCCTATACTCCGCTCCAGGCCGGCTCGGCCCGTCTTGGCAGAGAGGCCCGGCCGGTGGAGACGATGGTTACGGTCGACCAACCACGAGCGGCGAGCGCGCAATGGAGCGCTCTCCGGTCGGCGCGCCGGGCGCCACGGGGGGGCCGGCGGTGAGCACGCCCGACCTGCCTGAGGGCTGGACTGTGGATCCGGCCTACGTCCGGGTGGCCCTCTTCTTCTCGGGCCTGTTCGACCGCGGCGGCGGGGGTGCGCTGGTCGTGCGCCACCGCGGCGAGGTCGTCGTCGATGCGTGGGCGGGGCACGCCGACGCTCGCGGGGAACGTCCCTGGACGGCGGACACGCTCGCCATCAGCTTCTCGACGAGCAAGGGCGCGGTGTCAACGGTCATGCACCGGCTCGCCGAGCGTGGACTGCTCGAGTACGACGCTCCGGTGCGACGCTACTGGCCCGAATTCGGGGCCCAGGGCAAGGACGAGATCACGGTGCGCCAGCTGCTCAGCCACGAGGCCGGGCTGCACAGCGTCCGCGCCGCCGGCCGGAGCCCCGAGGAGCTGCTCGACCATCTCGGGGTGGAGGAGCGGCTCGCGGCGCGGCCGGCATACCGGCCCGGGCGTCCCGCCTATCACGCGCTCAGCTACGGCTGGCTCACCGCGGGACTCGCACGGCGGGTGACCGGCCTCGGGATGGCGGCGCTCGTGCAGCGCGAGGTGGCCGAGCCACTCGGCGTGGGCGGCCTGTACATCGGGCGCCCGCCGACGGGCGCGCGCGACATCGCCGAGCTGGTCGGGCCGGCGCTGCGCATGTCGGTGACGGCCGGCCGGGTGCTCGTGCCGATCGGCGGGCGTCTCGGAATCCGACGCTCGGCGGCCCGCGCGCTGTACGTGCCGGGGTTCGACTCCTTGTTCCGCGGCGCGAATCCCCCGGTGCTCGACACCGAGATGCCCGCCGCCAACGGCTTGTTCACGGCCCGCGCGCTGGCGGCGCTGTACGCGGCCCTGGCCGACGGTGGCCGCGCGCCACAAGGACGCCTGCTCGAGGCGAGCACGGTCGCGGAGATGGGGCGCGTTCAGAGCCGGACCCGCGACGACGTGCTCGGCATCCCGATGCGCTGGCGGCTCGGGTACCACCAGGCGTTCGCGTTGGGACAGCGTGCGCCGCGCGCATTCGGGCACTACGGGTTCGGTGGCTCGGGTGGCTGGGCGGACCCGGTGTCCGGACTGTCGGTCGGCTACGTCACGAACGCGCTCGGTGCGGTGACGACGCCGTTCGGCGGGCTGGCCCTGTTCCGTCTGAGCGGCCTCGTGCATGCGGCGGCGGCTCAGTTCACCGCGGACGCCGTCGCCGCCGGTTGAACACGCGCTCCGGCGGTCAGTCGTCGGATGCCGCGGGGAGCGGCGTCTCGGCGGCGTCGGCTCCGCCTCCGCCGGCGGGCGACGCCGAACCGCCGGCCGGCGCCGCCGGCTGCCCGGCGGTCGCCGTCGTGGAGGTCGTGTTGCCGGCGGGCGCCGACAGGGGCGCGACGATCTCGGGAAGCTTCCCCGAGGCTGCCTGTGCCGCCGCCTCGTTCTCGCGCATGACCTCGACCCAGATCTCCTCGCGGAAGATCGGCATCGACTTCGGCGCCTCGATGCCGATGCGCGCGGTCTGTCCGCTCACCTCGACGAGCGTGATCACGATGTTCCCGCCGACGATCACTCGCTCTCCGGCCCGACGTGTGATCATCAGCATGACCGGGTCTCCTTCCTTGCTGCGCCGCGCTGCGGCACGAGGCTAGGCGGCCGAGGCCGTCGCCGCATCCGCGCGGAACAACGGGGCGCGCAACTCACAACCCGGCGCCTCGTTGAGCACCTGATGGCCGCGACCGTCGCGAACGATGATTGGAGCACGCAGGTTAGCGGCGAAGTCAGCTGGATTCTCGGCGGTCCGGACGGTGACGTACACGTCGACCGTCGTGCTCTCGTCGATCCCGAGCTCTTCGGCGACGTCGTCGCCGAGGACGAGCGCGAAGTCCGCGAAGAAGAGGTGCGGATTCGTCACCGGCAGCGCGAGCGACGGATCGTCGAGCGAGTGCAGCCATACGAACGGGCTGTTCGGCTGGGACGCGATCAGCGCGTATCGATGACCGCCGAGTCCGATGAGCCCGTCCGGGAACTCGATCACCGAGTTGGCGGCGATCTCGACCGCGCCGAACCGGGTGCTCTGAAGGGTGATCGTCGTCACGGCCGTTCCTTCGGTCGGGCTCATGCGGTGGTCAGGAAGTCCAACAGGGAGTTTTGCACGATCGAGGCGCCCGCCTTCAGCGCCGCCTGGTAGCCGGCCTGCTCGGTCGCATACGCGGTCGAGGCGGTGGCGACGTCCACGTCCTGATCGGCGGCGAGGGACTTCTGGTCGTCGGTGGTCATGGCCGTGATCCGCGAGGAGGCGAGTGTGAGGCGATCGCTCGTCGCGCCGACCTGCGCCTGCATCTGCTCGAGGGTCGTGAGGTTGCTGTCGAGGTTCTGCAGGTCGGTCGTCTGCAGCGCGTCGACGTTGGCGGTCGTCCCGCCCGACATGTCCGAGGAGACCGTACGCAGGGTGTCGAGCAGCAGCCCGTCGTTCGAGGCCTGGCCGTTGCCGAGCAGGTTGCTGATGTTGACGTTCACCTGCACGGTCGTGCTCGGGCCGATCTGCCTCGAGATCGTGCCGTTGTTGCCCTGGTAGGTGTCGGTCGCTCCGGCGAGGTAGGCCGCGGTCTGGGTCGCGGTGCCCGAGAAGATGTAGCTGCCGGCATACTGCGTGTTCGCCTGCTGCTTGACCTCGTCGATCAGCTGGTTGACCTCGGCGGCCGCCGCCGTGCGGTTCGTCTGGCTCTCGCTGCCGTTGCCGGCCTCGACGACGAGCTCGCGCACGCGCTGGATGATGTTGTTCATCTGCTGCAGCGAGGTGTCGGCCGTGTTCGTCCACGACGTGCCGTCCTGCACGTTGGTCGAGTACTGGCCGAGCGAGGAGATCGCCCCGTCGAGCTGGAGCGCAAGGCTCGCGCCGTAGGGGTTGTCCGAAGGCTGGTTGATCGACAGGCCCGACGAGAGCTCGTTCGTCGTGGTCGTGAGCTGGTTGAGATCGTTGCTCAGGTTCGAGAGCACGGTCTGCGAGGTCATGAGATCGGTGATGCGGGTCATGATCGCTATTGCACCTGCTGGATGAGCTCGTTGAGGACGGTGTCCATCGCGTTCAGCGCCTTGGCCGACGCCTCGTAGCCGCGCTGGAACTGGAGCAGGTTGGTCATCTCCTCGTCGATGGACACGCCCGACACGCTCTCGCGCTGGCTCTGCACGGCGGTGACGAGCGCCTGCGAGTTGGTCTGCGTGTTCTGCGCCGTCTTGACGTCGCTGCCCACCTGCGCGATGAGCGCGTTGTAGGTCGAGTCCGGGGTGTCGGCCGGTGTACCCGCGACTCCGGTCACGGCAAGCGCGACCGAGTTGTCCCCCGTCGTCGTCACCGTCGATGCGGTGACACCGGCGGCGACCGCGATGTCCGAGGCTCCCGTGCCGCTGAAGAAGGCGTATGGCGTGGCCGACGAGCCCGCGTTCGTGATGCCGTTGACGACCGAGATGAGATCGGACGCGGCGGTGTTCAGCTGCGTCAGGTACGGGCTGATCGCTCCGGCCGCCGTGACGTCGGAGAGCTGGGCCAGCGCCCCGAGCTCGCCGCCCGTCGCCGCCGTCGGAGCCGGGGGAGGCCAGTTGACCGTCGTCCCGTTGACGAGCGGGGTGGCGTTGCCGCCGAACGTGATCTGCAGCAGTCCGTTGCCGGGATCGGTCACGGATACCGTGCCGAGCGAGGACATGTCGTCGATCAGGTTGTCGCGCTGGTCCTCGAGCGTGTTCGGGCTCTGACCGGCCGCGAGCTCGACGTTGATCTGCCCGTTGAGCTTGGCGATCTGGTTCGCGTCGTTCGCGAGCTGCCCGTTGCCGGCGGTCAGGTTGGCCAGCTGCGTGCCCGCCTGCGTCTGCACCGTGGTCAGCTGCGTGTACAGCGAGTTGAACTGGCTGGCCAGCGACTTCGCGTTGTCGACGAGCGCCTCGCCTGCCGCCGCGCTCGTCGGCGCGTTGGCCAGGTTGCCCCACGCGTTGTAGAACGAGGTCATCGCCGCCGAGAGCCCGTTCGCCCCGGGCTCGTTGAACGCGGCCTGGGCCTGGGTCAACGAGGTGACCATCGCGTTGGCGTTGCCGAGCGACGTGTTCTGGGCGCGGTACTGGACGTCGAGGAACTGGTTGCGAATCCGGTTGATCGACGTCGCGTCCACGCCCGTCCCGAGGTTGACGGCGCCGGGATTGACGCTCGATTGGACCTGCAGCTGGAGCGGGCTGCTCGCCGCGAGGTCGACGGTCTCGCGCGTGTAGCCCGGGGTGGACGCGTTGTCGATGTTCTGGCCGGTCGTGTCGATCGCCATCTGCTCGGCCTCGAGGCCGCGCAGCGCGGTGTCGTATCCGGTGAAGGTGGGGATCGTCATGGTCGGTCAGACCTCGAGGTCGAAGACCCGTCGCTGGATGGTCCCGTTCGGCGCGGACGGGCGCGGCGCGCCGTCGGCGTGGTAGGCGCCCGAGCCGTCGCCGCCGATGAGGCGCAGCAGGTGGTCCAGGAAGGCGAGCTCCTGCTGCATGAGCGCGCGGTTGACCGTGTGCTCGCGCTTGACCTCCTCGAGCAGTCCGCGCAGCTGTGCGCTGCGCTCTCGCGCAAGCGCCGCGGTCGGCGGGTCGAGCAGCTGCGTGAGCAGTTCGAGCGTGACCGACGCCGGTGTCACACCGAGGCGCACCCCGGCGCGCTCGAGCAGACGCGCGCGGGTGTCCTCGACCGACACGCGGCGCTGCATCTCGACCTGCATCGCGCCCGCGTAGCGGACGACCGTCTGCACGTCGCGCTCGCGAATCGCCACGCCCTGCTCGAGCACGATCTGCAGCAGGCGCTGCGCGGACGCGACCTGGGTGTCGAGATGGGCGATGAGGTCGTCCCCGAGCGCCGCGTCGACGAAGCCGGTGACGCCGTTCGGACGGGCGTCTGCGAGCGCGCTCATGCCGTCGCACCTCCTACGGGCGTCGCGCCTGGAGTGGTCGGCGCCGCGGCCGTCGACATGGAAGTCGTGGGCGGCTCGTTGATCGCGGGGTCGATCGCGGCGGCCAGCGTGTCGGCGAGATTGCCGAGGCCGCCGCTGCCCATGATGCTCGACGTGAGCGTGCCGGGCAGCAGCTGGGCGTACTCGCTCGCGGCCGGGCCGGAGCCGAGCAGGCTCGACGAGTCGCTGCCGTCGCTCGAGCTGTCGTCGCTGGAGCCGTCGCCGCCGATCCCGGCGTTCGCCGTCAGCTGTTGCGTGAGCTGGTTGACGAGCACCTGCTCGAACTGGAGCGCCGTCGTGTAGGCCTGCTGGGCCTTCGCGCCGCCGTTGCGGATGTTGGCGGGCTCGTTCGCCGGGTTGACCGCCGGGGTGCCCGGAGCGCCCGTGAGCGCGCCGAGGGAGGCAAGGAGATCCGAGTCGCTCACGGCTTCACCTGGTCGGCCGTCTGCATCATCTGCTCCTGCATCTTGATGGCCTCGCTGTCGAGCGAGTAGCTGCGCTGCGCGTCCATCATGTCGACCATCTCGCTGTTGATGTCGACGTTCGAGCCCTCGAGGGCGCCCTGGCGGACGGTCGTGCCGGTCGCGGCGCCGGGAGCGCCGCTGCCGGCGGTGGGGGTGAAGGTGCTGCTGCCGTTCGCGAGCAACTGCTGGGGCGCCGGCACGTTGACGATCGCGAGCCTGCCGAGGACCTTGCCCGAGCCGCGCACGGTCCCGTCGGGGCCGATGGCGATCTCGCTCTCGGAGACGCCCGCCGGCACGGTGATCGGCGGCTGCACGACGGAGCCGTCGGTGGTGGTGAGCTGGCCTCGGGCGTCGAGCCCGAAGGCGCCGTTGCGAGTCAGCCCGATCGCGCCGTTGGACTGACGGATCTCGAAGTACCCGGGACCGTTCAGCGCGAGGTCGAGCGTGCGCCCCGTCTTCTGCATCGGACCCTGGGCCTGGCTCGTGCCCATCATCTGGACCGCGGCGCCGGCGCCGGTGTTGACGTTGGCGCTGACCGCCGGGCCCGTCGAGTTGTAGAGCACCGTCGAGCCCGTCGGGCTGTAGAGCAGGTCCTGGAAGCCGATCCGCTCGGCCTGGTAGCCGTCGGTGCTGGCGTTCGCGATGTCGTTGCTGATCGCGTCGAGGCGCTGCTGCTGTGCGGCCATGCCTGCCGCGGCCGAAAACAACCCTTCAACCATGAGCGTTCCCTATGTCCGGGGAGCCCGGCCTCCGCAGCATGCGGTCCAGCTCGTCGGCTCCTGCTTCTCGTCAGCCGGGTGATCGGCGCCACCGCCGAGAACTTGAGGCGGCCGGACGGGTGTGGGCCTACGAGCCACCGAGCGCTCCGACGGACGTCGCGCTTCGCTGCATGATCTGGTCGAGTGTGGTGAGGGCCTTCTGGCCGGCGTCGTACGACTGGAGCGCGGCGATCATGTGCACCATCGTCGTTGCTGCGTCGACGCCCGACTGCTCGAGCTTGCCCGACTCCACGACGCCGGTGGCCCGCCCGGCGGCCGCGCCGGTGAAGAGGTTGTCGCCCTGCTTGGTCGCGTTCGTGACGCTGAACACGCCGAGTGCGCTCGCGGGGACCGTGCCGGTTGCGCTGACGCGGATCGGTGCTCCGCCCTGGCCGAGCACCTGGTCGCCGTTCTGATCGACCAGGTCGCCGTTGGCGGCGGCGGCGAACTGGCCGTCGCGGGTGTAGCGGACCCCCTGCGCCGTGTTGACGGCGAAGAAGCCGACACCCGCGATCCCGAAGTCGAGCGGCTGGTTGGTCGTCTGCATGGAGGTCGGCGACAAGTCGGTGACCGTGCGATCGATCTGCACGCCGGTCGCGAGCGTTCCAAGCTTCTGACCGGTCGACGAGTTCTCGAGCAGCAGGGCGCTGAAGTCGCCCTGCGAGGATTCGTCGGGCTTGTAGCCGGGCGTGGAGGCGTTCGACAGGTCGTTCGTGAGCTGGTTCTCGCGTACCTGCTCGGCCAGCATGCCCGTCGCGGCGATCTGCAGTCCTGGGTCCATTGCCCCCCGGTGATCGGCGGTGCGCGATCATCCTTGAGGATGGACCCGCTCACGATCGATATCGCGCTGCTGCGCGCGCTCGAGACGCCAGACCTCAAGCTCGCGCCCGGGCGCGCCGTGATGGCGCGCGTCGTCGATCAGCAGGCGGGCCGGGGACAGATCACGATCGCCGGCGCCAAGCTCGATGCCCAGCTGCCGGCGCACCTGCGCGCCGGCGACGAACTGCGGCTGACCGTCAAGGAGGTCACGGCCGATCGCGTGGTCCTTTCGATGAGCCAGCCGGCGAACGCGCCGATCGCGGCCCAGGCGCCGCTGCCGCCGCGCTCCGACGAGGCCGACGGGTCCGAGGAGGGCAGCGGGCAGGACGCCGGTGGCCGCGACACGCACGTGCTGTCGCTGCGCTATCCCGCGCCGGCGCTCGGACCGGTCGACCTGCGCTTCGAGCTCGACGACGACTCGCTGCGGATCACCGTCGCGCTTGCGCCGGGCCAGCCGTTCGCGGCGGCGCAGGCCGCGGCGTCCGAGCTGCGGGGCGCGGTCGGTGACGCGACGAATCGTCAGGTCAGCGTGTCGGTCGTGCCGCGGCGCGAGCCGCTCGAGGTCTATGCCTGATCGACCCGACGACCCGGGGGCGCCGCCGCCCCGGCAGCGCGCGACCGCGCTCGGCTACGAGGCCGGCGATCGCGCTCCGAAGGTGCTCGCCACGGGGGCGGGGCTCCTCGCGCAGCGCATCATCGAGAGCGCGCGGGAGGCCGGGGTGCCGGTCCGCTCGGATCCGGCACTCGTCGAGGCGCTCGCGGCCCTCGACGTCGGTCACGAGGTGCCCGAGGCGCTCTGGGTGGCCGTCGCCGAGACGCTCGCCTGGGCCTATCGGCTCGACGCGGCGGCGCGCCGCGAGGCGAGCCGCGGCGCCGGCGCCTGAGGCTCCGGCGTCAGGCGACTTCGCTGAAGAGGAGCTCGTCCTCGTTGAGGTACTCGCGCAGCGTGCGCTTGAGCTGCGTGTGGATCTGGCACACGCGGCTCTCCGAGACGCCGAGCACGTCGCCGATCTCGCGGAGGGTCAGGTTCGTCACGTACAGGAGCACGGCGACCTGGCGCTCGCGCTCGGGCAGTCGCGCGAAGGCGGCGCGGAAACGCTCCTTGGCCTCGCTCACCGCGGAGGCGTGCTCCGGGTCGGCCTCGAGGTCGGTGCTCGCCAGCGTGTCGATCCGCTCGATCTTCGTCTCGTCGTCGCCGGTGACGAGCGTGTTGAGTGAGCCGACGTCCGAGACCGCGACCTCGTCCATGCGGCGGGTCATGTCCTCGACCGTCGTCCCGAGGGCCTCGGCGAGCTCATCCTTGCTCGGGCGCCGGCCGTACAGCGAGATGAAGCGCTCACGGGCCTGGGCGATGTCCCGCTCCCAGCGGCGTACCGAGCGCGGCGCCCAGTCGTGGCGGCGCAGTTCGTCCAGGACGGACCCGTGGATGCGCGTCCAGGCGAACTGCTCGAGCGTCGCGCCCTTGTCGGGGTCGAAGCGGTCGATCGAGCGGATGAGGGCCTCCAATCCGCACGAGATGAAGTCCTCGACATCGCAGCGCGCCGGGATCTCGCGCACCTTCTTGTAGACGATGTACTTGACCATCGGAGCGAACGTCAGGACCAGGCGGTCCCGCAGCTGAACGTCTCCAGTCTCCTTGTACTGCCGCCAAAGCTTCAACGAGGCTTCGGCGGAGATACGTCCGTCGCGGGTTTTCACGCTCACTTTGATCCTTGCTCCGTGTTCGAGGGGGAAAGCAACCGGGGCAGGTATCGGCGCTTGTACGGGCCGCACGCAGCCGGGGCCGACGGCGCTGGTACATCCGTCCAGACGCGGTGCAGCGCGGCGGGTTCTGGACGACAGATCGGCCCGGCCGCGGCGCCCTGGAGCGCGGCGGAAACGGTGCGAGCCGACCACGCCGCTCAGGTCTGGCCGGGGCCTGCCGATGAATGGGCCACCCTCCTTCCGGGGCTGCCCTCATGGCTCTACGTCTGACTGGATCGACCCTTGCACCGGCCGCGCCTCCCGCGGCGGCGGCGCTCGGCGCGCGCGCCGCGGCACTGCTCGACACCGGGGACCTGCGCGGGTACCGCGAGCTGTTCGCGCGCGCCGCGGAGCACGAGCATCTGCAGGAGCGCTACCGCGCTCGCCTCGCGCTGCTCGAGCAGGGACTCGCCGCCGCCGGTCGCGCACCGGCGGCGCGGGCGGCCCAGATCTTCCTGCTCGTGGCGGGCGCGGCGACGGACGTCCTCGAGGAGGAGCCGAGCGAGCCCGTGCTCCTCAACCTCGCCGGCGTCGCCTTCTATGAGCTCTGGAGCCTCGACGCCGCCAAGGCGCTGTTCACGGCGGCGCGGCGCCTCGATCCGGCACTTCCCCACGTGGGCCGTAACCTGACCGAGATCGCGCGCCGCCGGCGCGAGCGCACAACGGGAAGCCGCCCGCTCGATGCGCCACTGGCGGCGCTTGCGCGCCGCGGCAAGCGCGTCGCCAGCCGGGCCATGCCGGCCACCGGCATGCGTCTCAGCCTGTGCATGATCGTGCGCGACGAGGAGGAGATGCTGCCCCGCTGCCTCGCGGCCGCCGCCGATGCCGTCGACGAGATCATCATCGTCGACACCGGCTCGGTCGATCGCACGATCGAGATCGCCCGCTCGTTCGGCGCCCAGGTCATCGAGCGCGAGTGGACCGGCTCGTTCTCCGATGCCCGCAACGCGTCGTTCGAGGCCGCGACCGGTGACTGGGTGATGTACCTGGACGCCGACGAGGTCCTCGTGCGCGAGGACGCCGCCAAGCTCCGGGCCCTCACCGGACGGACCTGGCGCGAGGCCTTCTACCTCGTCGAGACGAACTTCACCGGCGACCTCACCGACGGCACCGCGGTCACCCACAACGCGCTGCGCGTCTTCCGCAACCGGCCCCACTACCGCTTCGAGGGCCGCCTGCACGAGCAGATCGCCCAGCACCTGCCAGGTGGCCTGACGGAGCGGATCGAGCAGACCTCGATCCGCGTCGAGCACTACGGCTACCTCGGCGCGGTGCGCGACGCCAAGGAGAAGTCGCGTCGCAACATCGAGCTGCTCCGCGCCCAGCAGGCCGAGAGCACCCGCCCGACGCCGTTCCTGCACTTCAACCTCGGCTCGGAGTACGCCGCCGCCGGCGATGCCCCGGCCGCGCTGGCCGAGTTCGAGGAGTCCTGGCGCCTGGTCAAGGCGGAAGCCCACGACGGCAGCACGTACGAATTCACCCCGTCGCTCGTCTCCCGGCTCGTCAAGGCGCTGCGGATCTGCGGTCGGGCCGAGGACGCGATCGAGCTGGCGGACGAGGGCCTCGTCCTGTTCCCGGGCTTCACCGACCTCGTGTACGAGCAGGCCACGGCCTCGGTGACGCTCAACCGCGTCGAGGACGCCGTCACCTACTACGAGCGCGCGATCGAGATGGGCGACGCGCCGTCGCGCTACACGGCGACGGTCGGCTGCGGCACGTACCTGCCGCGCATCGCGCTCGCCGAGCTGAAGCTCAACCGCGGCGAGGCCGAGCCGGCGCGCAAGCTGCTCGACTGGTGCCTCGACGAGCACCCGGGCTTCTTCGGCACCGTCCTGCCGTACGCCACGGCGCTGCTCGGCTGCGGGGTCGAGCCCGACGCAGTCGTCGTGGAGGTCGAGCGACGCGTCGCCGAGCCGACCCCGACCGTCCGCTTCATGCTCGGGACCGCCCTCTTCGAGGCCGGCGCCGGCGAGGCGGCCGAGCAGCAGTACCGCCTGGTGCTCGAGCGCCAGCCCCACAGCGCCCAGGCCCGCGTCGCGCTCGGCGAGGTGCTCCTGTACCAGCGCCGCTATGCCGACGCCGCGGCCGAGGCCGCAGCACTTCCCGCCGATGACCCGCTCGCCCAGGTCGCCTGCCGCACCGAGCTCTTCGGACGGCTCGCCGGCGGCGATCTCGAGCGCGTGCCGCAGGCACTCGAGCGCGCGCGCGCCGCGTCGCTGCCCGCGGCAGAGCTGGCGCTGTTCGCCGGCTGGGCCGACCTGCTCGGCGGACAGACCCCCACCCGCGCGCTCCCCATCCCGGCGATCGGGCTGCTCGGCACGGTGCTGGAGGCGCTCCTGCGCGTCCGCGACTTCACCGCGTTCGAGCTGCTCGTCGTCGGGCTGCTTCGCCCGAGTGAGCTGCCCGAGCGCGAGCAGCGCGAGCTGCTGGCCGGGATGTACCTGCGCCAGGGCTTCCTCAAGTCGGCGGCCGAGGAGTGGATGGCCGTGCGCGGGCACGGGACCGACCCGCGGGCCCTCGTCGGTCTGGCCCAGGTCGCGTTCGCCCACGGGCAGCCCGCGGACGCCGCCGTCTTCGCCCGCGAGGCGCTGCGCCTGGAGCCGGCCAACGCCCTCGCCCGCACGCTCGCCGACGCGTCGCTCCTCGCGGCTTAGGGGTGCCGGAGGCGGCCAAGTGGCCGCGAATCGGACCCACCCACCCAGGGGTGTGCTTGTGGACATTCCTGGACGCCGCCTCAAGTTCTCGGGGGGACGTTCGATAAACGGGCCTAGGGGACACATTCACGGAAGAAATCATCACCACCGACGGACGTGCGCAGACGAGCCCACCCGGAGCGTCTGGCACTTCGCAATTCAAGGAGGAATCGCACCGTCATGAACAGCATCACCCCATCCACACCGATCACGCCCATCGACCGGGTCGCTCCGCCGACCCCGCCCACCCGCACGCAGGCGGCCGATCCGGCCGCGCCCGCGAGCGGCGTCTCGACCACGATCGACATGATCCCGACCAGCCCGCCCGATGAGGTCCTCAGCGCCATGGGCGCCGCCTCCTCGCGCTACGACGAGCTCGCGGCCCAGAACCAGCACGTCGGTTTCCAGCTTCACGACGACGGCGGCCGCGTGCAGGTGCAGGTCTCGGACCTGCAGGGCAACGTGGTCTCGGCGCCGCTGGCGCCGAGCTCCGTGTTCAACGTGCTCGAGGGGACGGCCTAGACGATGTCGACCTCGAGCGTGGGCAGCAGCACGTCGTTCTTCGGCGGAACGCTGACGAGCGGGACGTCGAACGCCATCAACAACCCGCTCGGCGCGCAGCAGTCGATCGTCGGCCTGGGCTCGGGCCTGAACACGACCGCGATCATCAATGAGATGCTCGCGATCGACGAGGTTCCGCTCAACCAGCTCACGCTCAGCCAGGACGGCGTCAACGCCCAGCAGCAGCAGCTGACGAGCATCCAGACGAGCCTGCAGAACGTCATGAACGACGCGAACGCACTCTCGTCGCCCGCGCTGTTCGCCTCGTCGCAGTCCGTCACGACGAGTGACCCGAGCGCGATGACGGCCACGACCTCCAGCGGCGCCGCCGTCGGAGCGTACGAGGTGAGCGTCACCCAGCTGGCGAGCTCGGCGCAGCGCACGTTCAGCTTCACGAGCCCGGCCTCGGCCGACACGATCACGATCGACGGCGTCAGCGAGACGATCGCCGCCGGGCAGACGGCCCAGTCGTTCGCCGCCCAGATCAACTCCGATTCGAACGCCACCGTGTACGCTGCCGCGCTCGACAGCGGCACGATCGTCTTCTCCGACCGGGCCACCGGCAACAACGGCTCGAGCTACATCTCGGTCAGCGACCCGGGGAGCTCGCTCGTCGAGCAGGCCGGCCTCGCCGTCCAGGGCCGCGACGCGCAGTTCTCCGTCAACGGCGGCTCCACCCGGACCTCGCACAGCAACACGGTGACGAACGCGATCCCCGGCGTGTCGCTCAGCCTCACCGGCCTGACGAACTCCGGCCCGGTGACCGTCAACGTCACGCCGCCGGCCGCGAGCACCAGCTCGGTCACGTCGGCGATCAACCAGTTCGTCAGCGACTACAACTCGGCGATCAGCGCGATCCAGACGCAGCTCTCCCAGACGCCGGTCTCCAACCCCCAGAGCTCCTCCGACGCGTCGCAGGGCACGCTCTACAACGACCAGGAGCTGACCTCGCTGCTCGCCAACATGCGCGAGATGATGTACACCCCCGGCGCCGGTCTGCCCGCGGGCATGGCCAGCCTGGCCGACCTCGGCATCAGCACCGGCGCCTCGACGGGCGCAACGCCGTCGCAGGCCTCGCTCTCGGGCGCGCTCACCGTCAACAGCACGACGCTCGCGGCGGCGATCCAGTCGAATCCCAACGGCGTGCAGCAGGTGCTGTCGAGCTTCGCGACGAGCTTCCAGTCCCTCGTCGCGGCGGACGCCGGGCCGGGCGGGACGATCTCGCAGCGCATCACCGACGACGGCCAGCAGTCGTCGGACATGAGCAGCCAGCTCACCGACATGGAGCGCACGCTGACCGACCAGCAGACCGCGCTGCAGGCCGAGTTCGCGCAGCTCGAGACGGCCATCCAGCAGAACCAGTCCACGCAGTCCTGGCTCACCGGCCAGATCTCGCAGTTCAACGCCTCCCCCACGGCCTAGCCGAGCAGACGGGCCCTGCGCGGCGCCCGTCCGGGCATTGCGTGCGATCGTGCCCGGGCTTGGCGGTCCGGCGGCGGCGGCGGGACGCCGATCAAGCGGCCGTTTGGCCTCAACTTTGGCCGCCGCGGACCGATCACCGGGGCAGAAGGCAACCACTCCCCGGACCGACTCTCTCGATGAACACGTACACCGCCCCACCGAACGCCTATCAGCAGAGCTCGGTGCTCACCGCGAGCCCCGAGCGCCTGATCGTGATGCTCTACGACGGCATGCATCGCTTCATGTTCCAGGCCGCGGCCGCGATGCGCCAACGCGACATCACCGGCGCGCACACGAAGCTGCGCCAGGCCGAGTCGATCCTCGCGCACCTACAGGGGACGCTCGACCTCGAGCAGGGCGAGATCGCCCAGAACCTCCTGTCGATCTACCTCTTCTGCCGCCGCCATCTCAACGAGGCGCGCGTCGAGCTCAACGCCGACAAGGTCGACGAGGTCGACCGGCTGCTCACCACGCTGCGCGACGCCTGGGACCAGATCTGCTGATGGCCGCGAGGCGCCGGCGCGACCCGTACGCGCGGCTGCTCGAGCTCGCCGAGCGCGAGCTCGAATGCGCCGGGCGCGGGGAGTACGCCGCGTTGGCCGAGCTCGCCGACGAGCGCGCCGCGCTCATCGAGAATCTTCCCCAGACCCCGCCCGCCGACGTGCGCGCGACGCTCGTACGCATCGCCCTGACGCAGGAGCGGACGTCGATCGAGCTGCAGCGCGGTCGCGAGCAGATGCTGCTCGCCCTGCGTCGCGTCGTGCAGGCGCGCCGCGCCGCGCGGGGGTACGGCCGCTCGGTCGGGCACAGCGCCGCGCCGCCGCGCGTCGACGCGAGCGCCTGACGGGCCGCGGCGGCCCTGGCCGTTCGGCCGATCCCGCTCAAGGACGAGCGGACGCGGCCGATGAACGGGGCGACTCGCACGGACGCGGTCGTGATCAGGCCCAGGGAGGGCTGACACCGAGAAAGGACTTGCCGATCGTGTCCCCCGTCGACCCCACCCAACTCATGCTCGAGACCGCACTGCGCGGTTCGATGCAGCGCCAGACGGCGCTCACGAGCGACCTCGCGAACGCCGACACCACTGGCTTTCAGCCCCAGGACGTCGACTTCCAGTCGCAGCTGAATTCTGCGATCCAGGCCGGCACGCCGCTCTCGCAGCTCACGTTCCAGGCGTCGCCCGACCCGAGCATGGTCGCCACGGGCGGCCGCGGCGTCAACAGCGATCAGGTGTCGGCCGACCTGGCCGAGAACGGCCTCGAGTACCAGGCCCTCACGCAGGTGCTCGCCGCGCACAACACGATCCTCGAGTACGCGATGGGGACGAAGTGATGGGTCTCTTCGACGCCATCGACATCGCCGGCAGCGGCATGAGCGCGCAGCGCCTGCGCATGGACGTCACGTCCGAGAACCTGGCCAACGCGCAGACAACGGTCACGGCGGCAGGCGGGCCCTACAAGCGCCAGGAGGTCGTGCTCGCCCAGATCCCCGGCTCGGACTTCGGGTCGACGCTCTCGGGAGCGATGGGCTCCGGTTCGATGTCCTCGGGCTCGGGCTCGGGCTCGGGCTCGGGGTCGGGGTCGGCCGGCGGCTCGGGCTCCGGGCCGATCGCCGGCGGCGTCGCCGTCTCGAGCGTGGTCAGCGACTCGTCGGCCGGCCAGCTCGTCTACGACCCGGGCAACCCGGACGCGAACGCGAAGGGCTACGTGCAGATGCCCAACGTCAACACCGTGACCGAGATGACCGACCTGATCGACGAGTCGAACTCCTACCAGGCCGATGTCACGGCGATGCAGACCGCGAAGTCGATGTTCACCAGCATGCTGGGCGTGCTCAAGTGATCGCCCCGATCGGCTCTCTCGGCGCGTTGGGCCCCGAGGCCTCCATCGCGCCGATCGACGGGCTGGGCACGAGCGCCCAGGTCGGCGCCGCCGGCGCCTCGTCGCCGACGGGCGGCTTCGCCAACGTGCTCTCCAATGCGATCGGCTCGGTACAGGACGCGCAGAACACGGCCAACTCGGCGGCGCAGGCCGTCGCCATGGGGCAGTCGACCGATCCCACCCAGGCGATCACGGCCGTCGAGAACGCCCAGCTGACGATGGAGCTCGCCTCCCAGGTGAGCACGAAGGCCACGCAGGACCTCCAGACGATCTTCTCGACCCAGCTCTAGAGCGCGATGAACGTCCGCCAAGTGATGAACAGGCTGCCTCCGCGCGGCTGGGCCGTGCTCGGCGCGGCCGTGTTCGGCTCCGTGCTGCTGCTGTTCATCATCCTCCAGCTCGCGTCGCAGACGAGCTACAGCACGCTCCTCACGGGCCTCAACCCGGCGCAGACCGGCAAGATCACCTCGACGCTCTCGACGCAGGGCATTCCGTATGAGATCCAGGCGGGCGGCACCGCGATCGCCGTGGCCTCCAGCGACACCGCCCAGGCGCGCGTCGCGCTCGCCAGCGCGAACCTGCTCACCCAGAACCAGCCCGACTTCTCGCTGTTCAACTCGTCCCAGCTGGGCCAGAGCGACTTCCAGACCCAGGTGGAGTATCAGCGCGCGCTCGAGGGCCAGTTGGCCGAGACGATCGACAACATCCAGGGCGTGACCGGCGCGCAGGTGCAGCTCGTGCTCCCGAGCGCCCAGCAGCAGCTGTTCGCCGACAGCTCCTCGCCGACGACCGCGGCCGTGCTCCTGTCCGGCGGCGGGGCCCTCGACCCGGGCCAGGTCCGCGGGATCGCCCAGCTCGTCGCCTCGAGCGTCCAGGGGCTGCAGCTCTCGAACGTCACGATCACCGACGACACCGGCGCGCTGCTGTGGCCGAACAGCAACACCACGGGCAACGGCGCCGGCGGCACGCTGGCCAAGCAGACGGCCCAGCAGCAGTACGACCAGCAGCAGGCGGCCGTGGTGGACGCGATGCTCGCGCAGACGCTTGGACCGGGCAAGGCGATGGTGCAGGTCAACGCCGACCTGAACGCCAACCAGACGACGCAGCAGTCGCTCGCCTACGTCGGCAAGGGCGTGCCGCTCACCCAGCACACCGAGACGGAGACGCTCAAGGGGACCGGTGGCGGCAGCGTTGCCACGGCAACCACGGTGCCCCAGTACACGCCGTCGGGCACGACCGGCTCGTCCAACTACAACCATCAGATCACCGACTCCACCTTCGGCGTCAACAAGACCGTCACCTCGACGAACGTCGCGCCCGGGGCGGTCAACCTGATCAAGGCCTCGCTGTTCGTCGACAGCTCCGTGCCGGCGGCCGAGGTGAAGACCCTCCAGCAGGCGGTGTCCAACTCGCTCGGGATGGTCCCCGCCCGCGGGGATGCCGTGACCGTCGCCCAGCTGAAGTTCGCCCCGGCCACGGCGACGAAGGTCGCCACGCCGGCCGTCAACCCGATCAGCTACGCCAAGTACGCGCTGCTCGGGCTCGGCGCGCTCCTGTTCCTCTTCTTCACGACGCGCATGCTGCGCCGGCGCGAGCGCGAGAGCCTGGCCGGCGAGCCCACGTGGTTGCGCGAGCTCGAGCACCGGCGCACGCTGAGCGAGTTCGAGCAGCAGGTCGACGCGCCGCCGCCGATCAAGCAGCTGCGCCCGCATGTCAACACGGCCAAGCGCCAGGTCGAGGACCTCGTCGACCGCGATCCGGATCGCGTCGCGATGCAGGTGCGTGCCTGGATGGCCGAGGACTAGTCGGACGCGGGGACTGAGCGATGAGCACCGCTGAACTGGCCACCGACGACGACGGCGGCGTCTCGAGCGCGCCCTCCAAGCTTCCGGCCCAGCGCATGGGCGGCATTCGAGTGGGCGGTCGCCACAAGGCGGCCGTCCTGCTCGTGTCGCTGGGCTCCGACAAGGCGGCCGAGGTGTTCAAGCACCTGCGCGACGACGAGATCGAGTCGCTGTCGCTCGACATGGCCAAGCTCGACAACGTCGACGCGGGCATCAGCACGTACGTGTTCGAGGAGCTCGCGGCGACCGTGCAGGGCGAGGAGGCCTCGCTCACGGGCGGCGTCGACTACGCGCGCGAGGTGCTCGAGCGCGCACTCGGCCCCGACCGGGCGCTCGAGATCGTCGGGCGCCTGTCGAGCGTCATCGAGCGGCGTCCGTTCGAGTTCATGCGCCGCACGCCGCCCGAGCAGATCGTCACCTTCCTGCGCAACGAGTCGCCGCAGACGATCGCGCTCGTGATCGCCAACCTCCACACGACGCTCGCGGCACAGGTGCTCTCCAACCTCCCCGAGTCCGAGCAGGCCGACATCGCGCTACGCATCGCGCGCATGGGCGAGACGAGTCCCGACGTCGTCAAGCAGGTCGAGGGCGTCATGCGCCTGAAGCTCGCGAACGTCGTCCAGCACGTCTACTCGGCCGCCGGCGGCGTCAAGTCACTCGCCGACATCCTCAACCAGGCCGACCGCCCGACCGAGCGCAACGTGCTCGATTCGCTCTCCACCACCGACGAGGAGCTCGGCGAGGAGGTGCGGCGTCTGCTGTTCGTCTTCGAGGACATCGCCAAGCTCGACGACCGCTCGATCCAGATGGTGCTCCGCGAGGCCGACCAGAAGGACCTGGCGCTCGCGCTGCGCGGCGTCAGCGACGAGGTGCGCGACCGGATCCTCGGCAACATGTCCGAGCGCGGCGCCCAGATGCTGCGCGAGGAGATGGAGTTCCAGCCGCCGCAGCGCAAGCGCGTGGTCGAGGAGGCGCAGGGACGCATCGTGGCGATCGTCCGGCGCCTGGAGGAGGCCGGCGAGCTCACGATCAGCCGCGGAGAGGGCGACGTTGTCTACTGAGGCGGCGGCGTTCGACTTCGAGCAGCTGCAGCCGTCGCCGCTGCGCCACGGCGCGAACGGAGCCGTCGGTGTCAGCCTCGCCGACGCCGAGCGCATTCATGTGGAGGCGCGGGCCGCCGGCGAGGCCGAGGGACGCGCCCAGGGGGTGCTCGCCGCCCACGCCGAGATCGACGCGGCGCTGGCCGCCCTCAGTCGTGCCGTCGGCGAGATCAACGCGCTGCGCGAGGACATGGCCGCGACGCTCGAGCGCGAGGCCGTCGATCTCGCGCTCTCGCTCGCCGAGCAGATTCTCGCGGGCGCACTCGACGTCGAGCCCGAGCGCGTGCTCGACGCTGTGCGCGGCGCGCTGCGCCGGCTCGTGGATCGCCACCGCGTCACCGTGCTCGTCAACCCGGACGATCTCGAGCTGGTCAGCGAGCGGATGGATGCCGTGAAGGCCGAGCTCGGCGGGATGGATCAGTGCGACGTGCAAGCTGATCGCCGCGTCGGGCGCGGCGGGGTCGTCGTCCAGACGGTTGCCGGGGAGATCGATGCGCAGATCAACGTGCAGCTCGCCCGCGCGCGAGAAGTGGTCACCGAACAGCTCAACCGCGCCGCATGATGATGGCGGATGCCCAGCCGCGTGACACGTTGTCGCGGGTGCGGTCCGCGCTCGCCGGCAGCGACCTCGCGCGGCGCCATGGCCGGGTCAGCGAGCTGATCGGGCTCATCATCGAGGCGACCGGGCTGCAGGCCGAGATCGGCGAGGTCTGCCTCGTCGGGGGCGGCCGGGCCGGTGACCCGGTGGCCACCGAGGTCGTCGGCTTCCGTGAGGGCAAGACACTGCTCATGCCGCTCGGCGAGCTCCAGGGCATCGGTCCCGGCACGACCGTCGAGGCGACCGGAACCGCCTTTCGCGTGCCCGTCGGCGAGCAGCTGCTCGGCCGCGTCATCGACGGGCTCGGCATGCCCATCGACCGGCGCCCGGCGGGGATCGCGCAGGCCTCGCGCTCGACGATCGCCACCCCGCCGGACCCGCTCGAGCGCCCCCGCATCAGCGAGCGGGTCGGGCTCGGCGTGCGCGCCCTCGACGCGCTCGTGCCCTGCGGGCGCGGTCAGCGGCTCGGCATCTTCGCCGGCTCGGGTGTCGGCAAGTCGTCGCTGCTCGGCATGATCGCGCGCTCGACCACCGCCGACGTGAACGTCATCGCGCTCGTCGGCGAGCGCGGTCGCGAGGTGCGCGAATTCATCGAACGGGACCTCGGCGACGCCATCGCCCATTCGGTCGTCGTCGTCGCGACATCCGACCAGCCGGCGCTCGTGCGGATCCGCGCCGCGTTCACCGCGACGGCGATCGCCGAGCACTTCCGCGACCAGGGCCACGACGTGATGCTGATGATGGACTCGGTGACGCGCTTCGCGATGGCCCAGCGGGAGGTCGGCCTGGCCATCGGCGAGCCGCCGGCCACGCGCGGCTACACGCCGAGCGTGTTCGCGCTCCTGCCGCGGCTGCTCGAACGGGCCGGATCGAGCCCGGTGGGATCGATCACCGGCCTGTACACCGTGCTCGTCGACGGCGACGACATGAACGAGCCGATCGCCGACGCCGTGCGCTCGATCCTCGACGGGCACATCGTCCTCACCCGCTCGCTCGCCCATTCCGGGCACTACCCGGCGATCGACGTGCTCCAGAGTGTCTCCCGTCTGGCCAACGACATCGTCTCGGGGGAGGTCCGCGAGGCGGCCCAGACGCTCCGGTCGGCACTTGCGGCCTACCACGAGAAGGAGGACCTGATCGCGATCGGGGCCTACCAGGCGGGTACCGCTCCGATCGTCGACGCGACGCTCGCGCTCCGGGGCGACATCGACGCCTTCCTGCGCCAGTCCGTCGATCGGGTGAGCACCGCGCCGGACGCCGACGCGCAGCTGCTCGCGCTCGCCGATGCGCTGCGCGAGCACGCGAGCGGACCGGAGCTGCTCGGTGGCACGGTCGTCGACCCGGCGGCCGAGTCGGCGCCGGGAGCCGCGGTGGTGCCCGGCGCCGTCGCGCTCGATTCGCCGGGCGGCGCCCCGATGGCCATTCCCTCGCTCGCGCTGGCGCCATGAGACGAGCACACCGACGCGCCCCCCGCCGTGCGGCTCGTATACGCGTCCACTGCCCTGCAGCGACCCCAGTCCGATCCGATAAAGGGGACGTGTCCGGATCCTCGTTTCGCTTCCGCCTCGAACGCGTTCGCGCGCTGCGTGAACACGGCGAAGACCTCGCCAAGCAGGAACTGGCCGGCGCCCTCACGCGCCGCGTCGAGTGCGAGGAGCAGCTTCAGGACGCCGAGGAGTGCCTCGATCGTGCGCGTTCGGCCCAGCGCGAGACAGGCGCGGACGGCACGAGCGCGATCGACCTCGTGGCCCGTCAGGCGTATCTCGAGCGCATCGAGCGCGCCCGCGACGCGACGGCCCGCGACCTCGACCTTCACGAGGCCGAGGTGGCCACGCGTCGCGACCTGCTGGCCGAGGCCGCCCGCGCCCGCGAGGCGCTCGAGCGCCTGAAGGAGCGTCGCCGCGCCGACCACGAGCTCGAGGCCGCCCGCCAGGATGGGCGCGAGCTCGACGAGGTCGCACTCAACGTCTTCCGCCGCGGCGCATCATGAGCGCGGTCGCCGCAACCTTCGCGGCGTCAGGCGCCGGCGACGTCGGCGGGCCGGCGATCGGTCCCCCGCCACCGGGACCGCCGCCGGGCGGCTCGCCGTTTGCGAGCGTGCTCGACGATCAAGTGGCCCGGACCGCACCTGCGGAAGGCCAGACCGAAAGCGACGGCAATGAGAACGTCGCCAACAGCCAGCAGGACGCCGATCGCGGCGTGGGCGCCGACGGCGGCGCCCCGCCCGCGAGCAGCGCGCCGCCGGCAAGCGACGCGCCGACCGGCGAGCCCCAGGGCGCGCCCCGCCGCGCGAACCGCCCCGGCGACGCGGCCACCACCCCGGAGTGCCCGACCCCGCCCCCGGGCACAGCCGCCCCGGCCGACGGTGCAACGCTCGCCGCCGCCAATCTGGCCGCCGGCGCCGACTCGACCGCTGGTCCCTGCCCCGACCGGGGTGCGACTCCGACCCCGACGCTCACCGGCTCTAGCCTCCCGGCGGCTGCCGGCCCCGAACGGGGTACCGCGGCCGGCGCCGGGCCGGCGGCGTCCGCGGCAGCGGGTCTGTCGGGCGCGGCCGTGGTCGCGAACGGCATCGGCGGCGCCGAGGCGGGTGTCGCGGCCGGCGCGGCCGGACTGCCGGCGGGCGCCGGGTCGACGACGTCGACGCCCGTGACGACCACGGCCACGACGACCACGCCCACGACGACCACGGCCACGACGACCACGGCCACCACGACAACGGCCACGCCGACCACGCCCGCGCCCGGGCCGATGACGCCGGCACCGGCGACCGTGGCCCCTTTGCCGAGCGACTCGGCCCCCTCCGGTACGCCGACCGCGGCGGGCGCACCCGCCTCCGCGACCCCCGCCCCGGATGTCCCCGTCTCGAACCCGCCGGCGAGCTCGACGCCGGCGCCTGCGGGCACCCCGCAGGCGCCGACGTCTGGCCCGACGGCGCACGCCGGGGCGGCGACGACGAACGTCTCCCCCCCGGCGTCGAGCGGCCCCGGCCTGCACACCGGGGCGAGCCCGTCCAGCGCCCCGGCGAGCGCCCCGGCGCATCCCGACGCGGTGGCCCCGACGGGCGCCGGCGGGGGCGCCGGCTCGCAGGCCGGAGGCGATCAGGCCGGCGCGCAGGGCGGCGGCGCGAGCTCCACGCCGACCCCGGTCGGCTCGCCGGCGGCCCCGAGCGCCGTGTCCACCCCGGCCGCGTCGGCGCCCGCCGTCGCGCCGCGCTACACGGTCGGACTCGGAGACGTCGTCGACACCGTGCGGCTGACCGTGGCGACGTCCGCGCGCGAGGGCTTCTCCCAGGCCCGCATCTCGCTGTCGCCGGCCGAGCTCGGCGGCGTGCGCATCGAGCTGTCACAGACGAGCGACGGCCTCACCGCGCGCGTGATCACCGACCACGCGTCCTCCGCTGCGGTCCTCACCCAGTCCGCCGGGGAGCTGCGCAGCACCCTGGCCTCGCTGGGGATCACGCTGGCCCACCTCGACATCGGCACGTCGGCCGATCAGGCCGGAGCCTCGGCGGGCGACTCGACCGCGAACGGCCGCCGCGACGGCGCGCCGTCGGATCAGCCCGCCGGAGATGACCCAGGGACGGCGCCGGACGCGCCGAACGAAGTCACCGTCCAGCTGGCGAACGGCGTGCTCGTCGACATCCTCGCCTGAACCGAACGAAAGGAACGCACACGATGAGCACGATCCCACCCACCGGCGCGACGACGCCGCCCACCACGGCCTCGAGCTCGGCCACCACGACCAACCCGAGCCTCAACGTCAACGAGAATCAGTTCCTGCAGCTGATGGTCACGCAGCTGCAGTACCAGGATCCGCTCAGCCCGAGCGACCCGTCGCAGTTCCTCGGTCAGCTCGCCCAGTTCACCTCGGTCGAGCAGGAGACGAACACCGCGACCAACACCCAGAACACCGAGTACCTCTCGTTGCTCGGGCACACGGTCACCTACCAGGGCTCGGGCGGCACGGTCGCCAGCGGCGTCGTACAGAAGATCGACCTGACGTCCAACGGTGCGACGCTGACCGTCGGTGGTGTCGGCGGAATCGCCGCGACGAGCGTCTCGGAGGTGTCGTGAGCGAGATCGTGCCCAACCCGGCGCTCGTACCGCCGGGCGCGGTCGATCCGGCGACCGCGGTCGGCGGCGCCGCCCCGGCGCGCCCGCCGGCGTCGGCTCCGCCGAGCGGTCCGTCGTTCGCCGACGTCCTCGCCAAGCAGACGTCGACCGCGACCCCGCCGCAGTTCTCGCGCCACGCGCTCGAGCGGCTGCAGCGGCGGGGGATCGAACTGACGCCGGCGACGCTCGACCGCCTGAGCGGCGGCATCGCGCGCGCCGCCGGCAAGGGGTCTCGCGACTCCGTCGTCTTTGTGGACAACACCGCATTCGTGGTGTCCGTCCGCAACAACACCGTCATCACGGCGGTGGGTTCCGAGCACATGCGCGAGCACGTGTTCACCAACATCGACAGTGCCGTGATCGCATGAGCGCCACGGCGACCGACAAGTGCGGCTGGACCTCCCTGAGGGGGCCGCGAAAGGAAGTGACAGTCCCATGATGAGAGGCATGTATGCCGCGATCAGCGGCCTCGACGTCAACCAGACGATGCTTGACTCGACCGCGAACGATCTCGCCAACGTCAACACGGTGGGCTACAAGTCCTCCGAGGTGACGTTCGCGGACGCGCTCACCCAGGTCCAGCGCGGCGCCGCCGGCGCCGTCGGGACGACGGGCGGATCCAATCCGCTGCAGATCGGCCTCGGGGTCGAGCTCAACGCCGTCAGCCCCGAGATCACCCAGGGCTCGCTGCAGTCGACCGGTAACCCGACCGATGTCGCCATCCAGGGCACGGGCTGGTTCCGGGTCGGGACGGGGACGCCGAATCCGGCGAACCTGACGGCGAACACCCCGACGGTCATCCAGTACAGCAAGGCCGGCAACTTCACGACCAACGCGGCCGGGTTCCTGACCACGCAGGACGGCCAGTACGTCATCGGCAAGGACGCGGTGGCGGCCGGCACGGCGCCGAACATCACCTACACGCCTGGGGCCAACGACACGTACATCCTCGTCCCGCCGGGATCGACCAACGTCGCGATCGGCCAGGACGGGAGCGTGAGCTACACCGACCAGAACTCGGCCGATGCGACGTACGGGCTGACGGTCAACGCCGGATACCTGTCGCTCGCGACGTTCCCGAACCAGGAGGGCCTGCAGCGCATGGGCGGCTCCAACTGGGCCACGACGTCCAACTCGGGCGCCGCGACCGTCAGCACCCCCGGCGTCAACGGCCTCGGGCAGACGATCTCGGGCGAGCTCGAGCAGTCGAACGTCGACATGGCGACCGAGATGACGAACATGATCACCGCACAACGCGGCTATGAGGCCAACTCCAAGGTCATCACCACCGCCGATCAGATGCTGCAGGCCGTCGTGAACATGGTCCAGTAGCGCGGACCGACCAACCGGAGCCCGTCCGAAGCGGGCGGCTCGGCGTTCGAGGGACCGCCGAGCCGCCCGCAGGGCTCCACACAGAAGGGGAAGAGGCAAATGATCAAGCTGCACCGCTTCGGACACCAAGCCGAGGAATTCCATCTCAACCAGGAGCTCATCGTCACCGTCGAGGCGAACCCGGACACGGTGATCACGCTGACCACCGGGACGAAGATCGTCGTCGTCGAGTCGCCCGAGCGGGTCGCCGAGCGCGTCCTGGGCGCCCGCGCCGAGGTCCTGGCCGAGGCCGTCCAACGGCGGCGTGAGCGCCGCGAGCGCGAGCTGCGCGCGGCGCGCATGCAGCGCGGCGAGCCGGCGCTCGCGGCCGTCCCGCCCGCCGCCGAGGGCTGACCGACCGAGCACAGATCCCGCGCGGGAGAGCCGCCGGCGGCCAGCGCGCAGCGGCGCGCCTGGCCGCTCACACGAGCGTTGGGATCGGCGACTGAAGGTTCCGCGCGCGTGGCCGATCAACGAGAACGATGAAGGCAGCCACTGCCATCGGGATCGCTGTCGCGATCGTCGGCATCCTGTTCAGCGCGATGATGGACGGGACGAGCCCGGCCGCGTTCATCAACATGCCCGCGCTGATCATCATCTGCGTCGGGACGGGCGGCGCAACGCTCGCGAGCGTCGGGATGGACTCGATGAAGAAGATCCCCGCCCTGTACAAGCTCGCGTTCGGCGGGCTGGAGCTCGATCTGTCGGGCCGGGTGTCGCTCATCGTCTCGCTCGCCGAGCAGGCGCGCCGCGAGGGGCTGCTCGCCCTCGACGCCCAGCTCGAGACGATCGAGGATGAGTTCACGCGCAAGGGCCTGCAGCTCGTCGTCGACGGCACCGACCCCGAGCTCGTGCAGGCCACGCTCGAGGCCGAGATCGACGGCATGATCGCCCGGCATGCCGCCGGCGCCGCCCCGTTCGAGAAGGCGGGCGGATTCGCGCCCACGATCGGGATCCTCGGCACCGTCATGGGGCTCGTGCACGTGCTGCAGAACCTCGCCGCTCCTGCCACCCTCGGACCGTCGATCTCCTCGGCGTTCATCGCCACGCTGATGGGCGTCGGGTCGGCGAACGTCATCTTCCTGCCCATCGCCAACCGGCTGAAGGCGATGTCCGGGCAGGAGGTCGAGTTGCGCACGCTCACCCTCGAGGGGATCCTGGCCGTGCAGGCCGGCGAGAACCCGCGCGTCGTCAACGACAAGCTGAGCGCGTTCGTGCCGCCAGATGAGCGCGGCGGCGGCGAGGAAGCGGATGATCGGGGCGCGACCGAGCTGCGAGAGGCGGCCTGACCATGAGCCGCTCACGCGGTCGCCGCGGCCACGCCGCCGAGCACGAGAACGACGAGCGCTGGCTGCTCACCTACGCGGACATGATCACGCTGCTGATGGCGCTCTTCATGGTCCTGTTCTCGATCTCGTCGGTGAACATCTCGAAGTACGTGACCCTCCAGCAGTCGCTGCACGCCGCCTTCTCGGGCTCGATCCTCCCCGGCGGACGGGCGATCGCCGCCGCCGGCTCGACCTCGAGTGCGAGCCACAACCCCACCAACACCCAGATCCAGACGATCGCGCCCGTCACCCCGACGCTCGGACAGCCAAAGGGCAAGACGCAGCAGCAGAACCTCGCCGCGCAGAACGAGCAGGCCAACTTCGTCCACCTCAAGAAGCTGCTCGACGCCTACGCACAGGTGCACGGCTTCGCGAAGGACGTGCGGACGCTCATCACCCCGACTGGTCTGCTCGTCCGGATTCTCACCGACAGACTCCTGTTCGACTCCGGCAGCGCCGATCTCCAGCCCGAAGGCTTGCCCCTCCTTGCGGAGATTTCGCACTTGCTGGACATCGACCAGACCCACCAGATCCTCGTCACCGGCTACACCGACGACGTGCCGATCGCGAGCACCCAGTTCCCGTCCAACTGGGAGCTGTCGACGTCCCGCGCCGGATCGGTCGTGCGCTTCCTCATCGGCCACGGCGTGGACGAGTCGCGCCTGGAGGCCTCGGGCTATGCCGCGCTGCATCCGGTCGCGAGCAACGCGACCGACGCCGGCCGCGCGCTCAACCGCCGCGTCGAGGTGCTCATCCAGCGCAAGTACCCCTACCCGACCACCGCCCCCTGACCCCGATCTCGCCATGAAGAAGAAGCTGCTCATCCCGCTCGTCGTCATCTTCGTCCTCGGAGGCGGCGCGTACACGTTCGCCAAGCCGAAGCCGGTGGTGAAGCCGCCGAAGGTCGCCGGCACGGTCTACCTGCTGCCGCAGAGCTTCCTGTGCAACCTGTCCGACGGGCAGTACGCCAAGTTCAGTGTCGCGCTGCTGCTCGCCCCCGGGCAGAGCGACGGCGCCAGCGCGACGGCGGCGAGCGACTCCTCCAACAGCGCCGGCGACGTGCTCGGCACGCTGCCCGAGGAGGCCGTGATCCGCGACATCATCACGAACGTCATCACCAACCAGACGAGCACGACGCTCATCAGCAACAGCGGTCGCACCCGTGTCAAGCAGGAGATCCTGCAGGCGATCGACGGCACGACCGACGTGAAGGTGACGTCGGTGCTCATCCCCGACCTCGCCATCCAGTAGGAGGAGTCATGACCGAGGAGCTGCAGTACGAACCGCTCGCGCCGTCGCCGTCCCACCCGGGCCTCGGCGGGGGCGCCGAGGCCGACCTCCGTCGCCTGAGCGACGTGCCCGTCGATCTGACGGTGGAGATCGGTCGCACGCGGATGACCGTCGGTGAGACGCTGCAGTTGCGTCCGGGATCGATCGTGTCGCTCAACCGCACCGCGGGCGAGCCGGTCGATCTGCTCGTCAACGGCACGCGGATCGCCCGTGGCGAGGTCGTCGTCGTCGACGAGGAGTTCGGGTTGCGCATCACCGAGGTGCTGCACGACGACCTGGGCGAGGCGTCCGCGGGCGCCGCGGCCGCAGCCGCGCCGGCGGCGGTCCCGCCGGCCGCCGCGCCGGCACCGCTGCCCCCGGGCGACGACCCGGTGGTCGACGCCGTCGCCGCCTGAGCGGCGACGACGCGCTTGGAGCCTTCAAGCTTTCGCGTCGCGCACCGATCACTCAGGCGTGCCCGGCAGCGACACTCTCGGAGGGGCCAGCACCGACGGTGCCCCGGACGCCGGCGCGGCGGTCGCCGCCGCGCCCGCGTCGCCCCCGACCGCGCGCCGGTCGGTGCGCACGGTCGACTTCTCGCAGCCGACGAAGTTCAGCTCCGACCAGCAGCGGCGCATCTCGCGAGCGCTGGAGACGTTCTGCCAGACGGCGACCGCGCGCCTCTCCGCCGAGCTGCGCACGCCGCTCGAGCTCGAGGTGAGCGGCAGCATGCAGCTCGCCTGGCTGATGGCCCAGCGCCGGCTCTCCGGCAGCTCGCTCTCGGCGCTGCTCGATGTCGCCCCGACCGGCACGCGCATGCTGCTCGTCGGCGATCTGCCGTTCGTGCTGATGGGGGTCGAATGCCTGCTCGGCGGCTCGCCGACGCGCCCTCCCGAGGAGCGGCGGCTGAGCGAGATCGACTGGGTGCTCATCCGCCGGCTGTTCGACTCGATCGTCGCGCAGCTGTCGGCGGCCTGGGCCGATCTCGGGCACCTCCAGCTGAGCGTCGCCGAGATCGAGCAGCAGAGCGAGGCGATCCAGATCGCCTCGGTGAGCGAGCCGACGCTCATGTTCAGGATCGCGACGCGCTTCTCCGCCAGTGAGGGATCGCTGTCGCTGCTCATCCCGTGGATGGCGATCGAATCGGTCGCCGACCAGCTCGGTGGTCACGACACCCGGGTCTCGCATGACGACGAGGACTCCGCCGTGGCGATCGAGCGCGCGCTGGGCACCGCGGCGGTGACGTTGCGGGCCGAGGTCACCGGCGCCTCGCTCGCCGTCGAGGACGTGCTCGCGCTCAAGCCGGGCAGCGTCATCGAGTTCGGCGTGCCGGCCGACAACGGCGTCTCGGTGTTCATCGAGGACCGGCTCGTGGCCCTCGGGCGCCCGGGGCGCAACGGCGGTCGCCGCGCCGTGCGCATCGAGACGAAGACCGTCAACCGTCGTCGGCTGCGATGAGCACCCCCGACGAGTCGCACGAGCAGCTGCTCCAGGCCTGCGTCGAGGGCACCCACCGCGCGCTCTACGAGCGTTGCGACGACGGAGCGCAGGTGGGCGAGATGTCGCGCCTGGCCGACGACGCTGCGCTTCTGGAGGGCCTGACCTACCCGGCGGTGTGCGTCACCGCCGAGCGGGCCGACGGCGCGCCGGGCGCCGTGTCCCTGTGCACGAGCGCCGCCGGCGCCCGCGCGCTGGCGATCCGCTCGCTCGACCCGCTGCCCCCCGAGGCGAACGAGGAGCCGCTCGGCGACGGCGACCTCGAGGCCGCGCGCGAATGGGGCGCCGAGGTCATGGCCGCCGTCGGCGCCGCGGCGGCGGAGGCGCTCGACGGGCCGTTCTCCCTTTCCGCCCCGACCGCACGAGCGGTGCCGGCCGCCGAGGCCGGGCCCTCGCGCGACCCCGACGCCCCCGTTGTCATGCGCGCCTCGCTTCCCGTACACGGCGAGCCGTGCCTGCTCCTCATCTCACTGGCCGCGGGCGAGAGCGACCGACCGAGCGCCCCCGCCGCGGGCGCCCCGGTGGCCGCCGGGGCGCCGCCCGACGCACGGCCGTCGGCCGCGGCGTCGGCGCCGGCCGACGCCGACGCCGGCGGTGCCGACGCGAGCGCCGCCGGATCGCCGGCCACCGAGCCCGAGCGAGATGCGCTCGCCGCCGTGAGCGGGCTGCCCGCCGTCGATCTGTCGGGGGCGCTGAGCGGCACGCGCGTACCCGTGTGGGCCGAGCTTGGCCAGGTGCGGCTGCCGCTGCGCCGCGCGATCGACCTGCCCGTCGGCGAGGTGATCGAGTTCGACTGCGAGGCGGACGCCCCCGTCGACCTGTACGTCAACGGCCTGCGGTTCGCCGCGGGCCAGCTCGTCATCACCGCCGACGGCGAGTGGGCACTGCGCATCGACGACATCGACGCGAGCGTCGCCGGCCAGTGGTGAGGCGCCCGCGCCCGCCGCAGCGGCGCTCGCTCTGACTCAAGCCTGTACCGAGCCGGCCGATAAACCGGGTGACTCTCCCTCGGAGTCGTCCCTCGATGAAGCCAACTCGTTCTACTTGCGTGGCCGCGCTCGCGGCTGCCCTGTCGCTTGCGCACGCGTCCGTCGCGGGGGCGTACTCCGCGCCGGCGTCCGCCCGCGCCGAGAACACGCCGCTGAACCTCGGGTCGTCGGCGGCGGGACACGCGAGCAGCTCGAGCGCCACTGGCAGCAGCATCATGCGCACCCTCCTGGGGCTCGTGCTCGTCTGCGGGCTCATCTACGCCATCACCTGGGTGTTGCGCAAGGTCAAGCGCCACGAGGGCCGGGCTGTCGGCAGCGGACTGGAGAGCGTGGCCAGCCTGCCGCTCGGACCCGGTCGCTCGCTCGCGCTCGTGCGTGCCGGGTCGGACTTCGTGCTCGTCGGGGTCGCCGAGCAGATGGTGACGCCGATCCGGCGCTACAGCGAGGACGAGGCGCGCGCCGCCGGTCTGCTCGCCGATGACGACGACGCCGCGCTGCGCGTCGAGGGGCTGCGGGTCGACACGCTCACGCACGACGGGGCGCGGGCCCTGTCGACATCGATGGGCGCCGAGCGGCCCCGCGTGGAATGGTCCAAGCAGGGCCTGCTCGACACGCTGCGCCGCTGGACGGTGCGCTCGTGAACGTCACCGGCTCGAACGCCGTCGAGATCCTCATCCTCGTCGGTGGGCTGACGCTCATCCCGGCGCTCCTGTTCACCGTCACCGGCTTCACGCGGATCATCATCGTCCTGTCGTTCGTGCGCAGCGCGATCGGCACGCAGGCCGAGCCGCCCAACCAGGTGCTCGTCGGGATCGCGCTGTTCCTGACGCTCTTCGTGATGGCGCCGACGGTGTCGGCGATCAAGCGGGACGCCTGGGAGCCGCTGCAGCATCACGAGATCAGCGTGACGACGGCGATCAAGGACGCCGAGGAGCCGCTGCGCGAGTTCATGTTCAAGGAGACGCGCACGACCGACGTCGCGCTGTTCATGAGCCTCGCCCACCTCCAGCGTCCCCAGACGCGGGCCGAGGTGCCCACGTACGTGCTCGTGCCGGCGTTCATGGTCAGCGAGCTGACGACGGCGTTCCAGATCGGGTTCCTCATCTTCCTGCCGTTCCTGATCATCGACATCGTCGTCAGCTCCACGCTGATGAGCGTGGGCATGATCATGCTCCCGCCGACGTTCATCTCACTCCCGTTCAAGATCCTGCTGTTCGTCCTCGTCGACGGCTGGGACCTGCTCATCCACTCGCTCGTGTTGAGCTTCCACTGACGGCCATGGATCAGAACACCGTCGTCAACCTCGCCTCCCAGGCCATGACGCTCGCCATGAAGCTCGGCGGGCCGATCCTGCTCACCGGCCTCGTGATCGGCCTCGTCGTGAGCATCTTCCAGGCGGTTACGCAGATCCAGGAGCAGACGCTCACCTTCATCCCGAAGATCGTCGGGCTCGGCCTGCTGATCGTGATCCTCGGCCCGTGGATGCTCCAGCAGCTCGTCTCCTACACCGCGGACCTGTTCAACGCGATTCCGACGATGGTCGGCGGCTGATGAGCAGCGCCGAGCTCACCCAGATCGTCAACGCGCTCGCCGGCGATCGCATCGTCGGGTTCTTTCTCGTGCTCGCGCGCGTCGCGCCGCTCTTCGTGCTCGCTCCGTTCTTCTCGGCCAAGCAGGTTCCCAACCAGGCCAAGGGCGCCATCGGCGTGGGGATCGCGATCGGCCTCACCGGAGTCGCGACGCAGGGTCAGCTGCTGCCAAGCGACGGGGCCGCCATCATCGGACTCCTCCTCGAGCAGCTGCTCGTCGGGACGGCCTTCGCGTACGCGCTGGCGGCGATGTTCGCCGCCCTGGAGGTCGGGGGATCGTTCCTGGACACCGTGTCGGGCTTCTCCTACGGCAGCCTCATCAACCCGCTCACGGGAACGACCTCGGCGGTCCTCGCCCGTCTGTACACGATGGTCGGGACGATGATGTTCGTCGCCATCGGCGGCGAGGCCTACGTGCTGCGCGGCATCGCGCGCACGTTCGACATCGTCCCGCTGACCTCGGCGCCGAACCTCAAGACGATCGTCGGCGGGGCGGTCGAGTCGTTCACCACCCTGTTCACGGCCGCCGTCGAGGTGGTCGGGCCGATCCTGCTCGCCCTGCTCGTCACCGACATCGCGTTCGGGCTCGTGTCGCGCGTCGTGCCGCAGCTGAACGTGTTCGCCGTCGGCCTGCCCGTGAAGGTCGGGGTCGCGCTGCTGCTGGTGGCCGCGATGCTGCCCTTCCTCGCCCCCTGGCTCACCGACTCGGTCCAGAGCGCCGTCGGCCTCGCGCTGCACGAGATCTAGGTCATGGCCAACGAAGATCGCACCGAGAAGGCGACTCCCAAGCATCGCGGCGAGGCGCGCAAGAAGGGGCAGGTCGCCAAGAGCACCGATCTGAACTCGGCCGTCGTGCTGACCGTCGGACTGATCGTGATCGTCGCCACCGGCCCGGCGTTCGCCAACTCGGTCGCCGACTACATGCGGAGCACGCTGGCCCTGATCGCCAAGCCCGGGACCGTCATGACGGCCGCCGGCCTGAACGGCCAGCTGCAGGCGCTCATCAACGTGATGCTGACGACGGTCGCCCCGATCGCCGCCGCCTGCCTCGGCGCCGGCGTCGTCGTCAACGTGCTGACGACCGGGCTGCACGCCTCGACGTACGCCCTGAAGCCGAATCCGAGCCGGTTGAACCCGATCAACGGGGCGAAGACCCTGTTCGGCTCGCGCGCTCCCGTGGAGCTGATCAAGTCGATCGCGAAGGTCGCCGTCGTCGGCGCCGCCGCGGCGATGGTGCTCGTCCCCATGATCGTGAGCCCCGCCGCGAGCGTCGGCGTGACGCCCGCGGCGCTCGGATCGCTCATCCGCTCGTCGATCCTCACGCTGGCCGAGCGGGTCGTCGCCGCCTACATCATCATCGGGATCGTCGACTTCTTCTACCAGCGCTACAAGCATGAGAAGTCGCTGAAGATGACCAAGCAGCAGGTCAAGGACGAGGCGCGCCAGGCGAACCTGCCGCCCGAGGTGCGCTCCGCGATCCGGCGCCGGCAGATCATGGCGGCCCGCGCGCGCATGATGGCGGCGGTGCCGCACGCCGATGTCGTCGTCACGAACCCGACGCACTACGCCGTGGCGCTGTCCTACGACGGGACGCAGCCGGCGCCCGAGGTCATCGCCAAGGGGCAGGACCTCGTCGCGGCCCAGATCCGCCGCATCGCCGAGGAGCACGGCGTGCCGCTCGTGCCCGATCCGCCGCTCGCCCGCGCGCTGCACCGCTCGGTCGAGGTCGGCCAGCTCGTGCCCGAGGACCTCTGGGGCGCGGTCGCGCAGGTGCTCGCCTTCGTCTATCGCGTCGCGCGGCGGCGGGTGGCCTGATGCAAGCCTCGATCCGCCGGATGCTGGGCCACTCCGACCTGCTCGCCGCGGTCGGCGTCGTGCTCGTCATCAGCATGCTCGTCATCCCGCTGCCGTCGGGGCTCATCGACCTGTTCATCACGCTGAACATCTCCGGGGCGCTCGCGATCGTCGTGGTCACCATGTACCTGAACAAGGCGCTCGACTTCGCCGCCTTCCCGACGCTGCTGCTGCTGACGACGCTCTTCCGGCTGGCGATCAACATCTCGGTCACGCGGCTCATCCTCACGAAGGGCAACGCGGGCGGCGTCGTGCAGGCGTTCGGCCAGTTCGTCGTCGGCGGGAACGTCGTCATCGGGCTGGTCATCTTCCTCATCCTCGTCGTGATCCAGTTCGTCGTGGTCACGAACGGCGCCGGACGCGTGGCCGAGGTCGGCGCGCGCTTCACGCTCGACGCGATGCCCGGCCGCCAGATGGCGATCGACGCCGACCTCAACGCCGGCCTCATCACCGATCAGGAGGCGCGGACGCGCCGCATGGAGATCGCCAACGAGGCGGACTTCTACGGCTCGATGGACGGCGCCTCGAAGTTCGTCCGCGGCGACGCGACCGCGGCCGTGATCATCACCTTCATCAACCTGATCGGCGGCATCGTCGTCGGCGTCGTCCAGAAGGGACTGCCGTTCTCCGACGCAACGCACACGTACTCGCTGCTGACCGTCGGCGACGGCATCGCCGCGCAGATCCCGGCCCTGCTCATCTCGGTGGCGACCGGCATCATCGTCACGCGGTCGGCGTCGGACTCCGATCTCGGCTCGGACCTCGCCGCCCAGATCCTGCGCCAGCACAAGGCCCCGATGGTGGCGGGCGGCGTCATCTGCGCGTTCGCGCTCGTGCCGGGCCTGCCCAAGCTTCCCTTCCTGTTCATCGGCGCCCTCTTCCTGGCCATCGGCTGGGCCGTGCGCGGCGGCGTGCCCGGCCAGGACACGGCGGCACCGGTCGTCGCCGAGGGGGAGGAGAAGGCGGCCCTGCCGGTGTCCAAGGACGCCGTGCTCGAGGAGCTGCCGCTCGACGCGCTCGAGCTCGGCATCGGCTTCGGTCTCGTGCCGCTCGTCGACAAGCGCTCCGGCGGCAGCCTCGTGCGGCGCGTGTCGGCGATCCGCCGCCAGATCGCCGCCGAGCTCGGGATGGTCATCCCGGCCGTGCGCATACACGACGAGATCGGACTGGACTCCCACGAGTACGTCGTCAAGGTCCGCGGCTCGGACGTCGCGCGCGGGCGGCTGATGGCCGGGCACCAGCTCGCGATGGACCCGGGCGACGCGATCGGGCCGGTCGCCGGCCTGCCGACGACCGAGCCCGCGTTCGGCCTGCCGGCGACCTGGATCGGCGACGGGCAGCGGGCCGAGGCCGAGGCGCTCGGCTACACGGTCGTCGACGGCGAGTCGGTGATCGTCACGCACCTCACCGAGATGATCCGCGGCCACGCCTCCGAGCTGCTCACGCGCCAGGACGTGCGCCAGTTGCTCGACCAGCTCAAGCAGTCCAACGCCGCCGTCGTCGACGAGGTCGTGCCGGAGGTGCTCTCGCTCGGCGAGTTGCAGCGTGTCCTGCAGGCGCTCCTCTCCGAGGGCGTCTCGATCCGCGACCTCGGCGCGATCGTCGAGGCCGTCGGGGACAAGGCCCGCGTCACCCGGGACACGAGTCTGCTCGCCGAGTACGCCCGTCAGGCGCTCGGCCGCTCGATCGTCGCGCCGCACATCGATGCCGAGCAGCGGCTGCGCGCCTTCACGCTGGATCCCGCCGTCGAACAGGAGGTCGCGACCTCGATCACCCAGACATCGGACGGCGAGTACCTCGCCATGGAGCCGTCGCGCGCGCAGGCGGTCGTCGTCGCCGTGCGCCACCAGATCGACGAGGGCGCGGCGCGCGGCGCGCGCCCGGTCCTGTTGTGCTCGGCGCGCGTGCGCCGCCATCTCCGTCGCCTGGTGGCCCAGGCGATTCCCCAGCTTGCGGTCTGCTCGTACAACGAGATCGCACCAGGTATCAGTGTCGAAACGATCGGAGTGATTCAGGCATGAGCATGTCAATGCAGACGACCAGCGAAGCGGTCGAGGACGAGCCCGGGCGCAGCGGCGTCCGGGTCTACCGGGGTCGCAAGATCTCGGACGTGTTGCCCACCATCCGCGCCGAGCTCGGTGCCGACGCCGTCATCCTGCGCCATCGCGAAGGGGTCGGCGGCGGCGTCGGCGGCTTCTTCGCGCAGCGCTTCGTGGAGGTCGAAGCGATGCCCGGCGCACCGCGGGTCGACGTCTACGACGACGCTCCGACCGATGGGCTGGAGGACCTCTTCCGGTCGCCGGCCGCGCCGGAGCTCGAGGACCTCCGGGCCGAGGAGCCGGTGCGCGGCGCCGATGCCGATCCGATGCCGGCCGGCGGCGCCCAGGCATTCCTCGAGCGTCTCGCGGCGGCGGCGGCGGAGGTCCCCACGGCCGAGCCGGCCCCGCCGGCGCCGAGGGCGGCGACCCCGCACCGGGCGGTGACCGGCACCACGACCGCCAACGCAAGCGTGTCGGTGAACGGCGGCGCGCAGGCCGCACGCGAGACGACGATGGCCATCCCCGCGCCCGCCCCGCGCTCGCGCGTCAACGGCGCCGCCGGCGTCTACGCCGAGGCCGCGGCCACCACGGCGGCGCCCGTCGAACCGCAGCCGCTCGCGGCCCAGGCCCCGCTGAACGGGGTGACCATGGCCCCGGCGCCGGTCGCACCGCCCCGTGAGGCGCGCATCCAGTCGATCGACCGCGAGGCGGCGAGCGAGCTCTCCGAGGAGCTCGTCGGACGCGGGATGGGCGCCGAGCAGGTCGAAGCGCTCATCCTCGAGGCCGCCTCGCATGCGCTCCCGTTCGTGCCGGGGGGCGATCTGCGCGAGGCCGTGCGGCGGACGCTCGCGCGGCGTCTGGCCGGACTCGTCACGCCGCCGAGCGGAGGCTCCGTCCTCGCCCTCGTCGGCGCGGGCGGATCGGGCAAGACCCGCTGCGTGGCCGGACTGGCCGCCGCCTACCAGGGCACGAGCACGCTCGAGACGTCGTGCCTGTCGGTGACGCCCGAGGACGGCGGCTCGGAGCTCAACGGGCTGCTGCGGCCGCACGGGATCGCCGTCCGCGCCGCTGACCCGGGCGCCGGTGCCGCGTGGCTGGTCAGCGTCCGCGACGCGGGCCTCACGATCGTCGACACGCCCGCCGTGCGAATCAACGACGAGGCCACCGTGCAGACGCTCGCCGCCGAGCTCGGCGCACTCGAGCCCGATCACGTGCTCGTCGCGCTTCCGGCGACGCTCAGCGCCGCCGCGGCGCGTCAGCTGCTCGAGCGCCTCGAGCCGCTGCGGCCCACGGGCCTGGTGGTGACGCACGTCGACGAGACCGACCAGATCGGCGTCGCGGTCGATCTGGCCTGCGACTCCGGCCTGCCGCTCGCGTACCTACACGACGGGCTGGCCCTGCCGGGCGCGCTCGTGCCGGCCGATTCGCAGGACATCGCGGGACGACTGCTGCCGTGACCGGGGATCGCTCACCGCGCGAGCCGGCGCGGCTTCCTCCCGACGGGGAGCAGGGCAAGCTCCTGCTCCCCGGCGGCGAGGTCATGCCGGTGCGGGTGGCCGAGTCCGGCGACGGCGTGCTGCGCCTCGTCTACCTGCTCGAGCCGCAGACGCCGCTCGCCGCCGGCGACGGGGAGTCGCCCGTGCTCGAGTGGTCCTCCGCGCGCGGGATCGTCCGCCTGGCCGGACGGATCGTGTGGGAGGAGCGCGATCTCGTGCGCTTCGAGGTGGTGGACATGGTCGACCTGCAGCAGCGGCGCGAGCATGTTCGTGTACACGCTCCGCGTCCGGTCGTGCTCGAGCTCGAGGACAAGGAGCGTGAGCTCGGCACGTTCGCGATCGACCTGAGCGGCGGCGGCATCCTGCTCGCCGGACCCGACGTGCTTCACATCGGTGACCGGATGCGCTTCCGGCTGCTGCTCGACGGCGCCACCGCGGCCATCGAGGGCACCGGTCACGTCGTGCGCTACGGCCCGGGCGGCTACCGGGCGATCGCGTTCTCGGACGTGTCCGAGGCCGACCGCGAGCGGCTGATCCGCTTCATCTTCGAGTTCGAGCGCGCGTCGCGCCGCGTCCGGTCCGACGATGACCCGCCACGAGGGAGGGGCGATGGCCAAGGCTGATGCGAAGGCGCCCAAGAAGGACGCCAAGAAGGGCGACGGCAAGGGCAAGGGCAAGGGCAAGAAGGCGGATGACCTTCCGCCGCTCAGCGTCGCGCGCCACCCGAAGGCGGGGCCCGCCGTGCGCCGGATCAAGGGCTTCAGCGGGCTGGCGGGCTTCACGATCGCGGGACTGCTGTCCTACAGTGCCAACGTGCCGGGCTTCGACGTGGGCCTGCGCGCGCTCGGGGTGGGCATCGCCTGCTACGTGGTCGCCTGGGCGGCCTCGGTGACGGTCTGGCGGGTGCTACTGGTCGCCGAACTGCGCGTGCTCTACGAACAGCTCTATCCGCCGCGCGTGAAACCCTCCGATGCTACGGACGCGCCTTCGCCGCAGGCGGCGACCCCCGGCGGCGCGGGCGCGAACTGACGCCTGACCCCCGGCGAGGAGGCCCATCGTGGATCCCATCCGCCCGATCACCAGCCCGACCGAGAACATCCCGCCCGTGGTGGCGGCCACTCGTCTCGACCGCGTCAACCGGCGCCAACGCGATCCCCGCGAGGGCGAGGACGAACAGCACGAGGCCGAGCAGGACGACGACGAGACGCCGCCCGACGACGAGCATCCGCACGTCGACGTAAGCGCCTGAGGTCCCGCCTTCGTCTGGACGCCCGCGCCGCCGCGGCGACGAGTGTCCACGACGGAGTGGCCGCTTCTCAAGTTCCCCGCCGACCTGGACGATTACTCCGCTTGCAGGGCTGACAAGGAGTCGGCCCAGGGCAGCTAACCAACGTCATCAAGGAGATGAACGCATGGCCCTTTACGTGAACACCAATGTCTCGGCGATCGACGCCGCGAACAACCTCAGCACGACGGAGATGTCGCTGGAGAAGTCGACCCAGCAGCTCTCGTCGGGTCTGCGCATCAACAGCGCGGCCGACGACGCTGCCGGCCTGACGATCAGCGAGAGCCTGCAGGGTCAGATCAACGGCGTGGACCAGGCCAACCGCAACGCCCAGGACGGCGTCTCGCTCGTCCAGACCGCTGCGGGTGCCCTGAACCAGGTGCAGCAGATGCTGCAGCGCATCCGTGAGCTCGCCGTGCAGTACGGCAACGGCACGCTGAACAGCACCGACCAGACGGCCATCCAGACCGAGGTCAACCAGCTGCTGTCGGAGATCAACCAGATCGGCGCGACGGCTCAGTTCAACGGCATCAACGTCCTGAACTCGTCGGCGACGCTCACCTTCCAGGTGGGTGCCAACGACGGCGAGTCGATCACCGTCTCGACGGTGAGCCTCGGCTCCTCGATCGGCACGATCAGCCTCGGGACGTCGACGACGCTGAGCACGATCGATGCCGCGATCAACGCGGTCTCGGGCGTGGCCTCCACGTTCGGCGCGGTCCAGAATCGCCTGCAGTACACGATGGCGAACCTGACCACCTACGAGGAGAATCTCACCGCCGCGAACAGCCGGATCATGGATGTGGACATGGCCTCGGCCATGACCAACTTCACGAGCCAGCAGGTCCTCCAGCAGGCCGGCACGGCGATGCTCTCCCAGGCGCAGAAGCTGCCGGACGCGGTCCTGTCGCTGCTGCAGGGCGCGTAGTCGCAAGCCTGAAGTCTGAAACACCCTTGCCCTCCGGGCGGCGCCTCGGCGCCGCCCGATGAGGGCGCCAAACCTCGTCAGCCGCCGTGACCGCTGATGGGACACAAACGCCTCGTGGTACCTCCCTACGCGGGGCCATATACGCCGATCCATCGAGGGACCGGAAGCGGAGACGGGCGGCCAGTGGCCGCCCGTCTCTGCGTCCGGGCCCGGGCGGCTCAACTTCGCTGCGCGCGCGTCGATCACAGGGCCGATGTCCCTCGACTCGACGCTGACGCGCATCGGACAGATCCAGGCCATGATCGCCGCCACGCCGGCGACGACCCAACAGGCCGCGCCGACGACCGGCGCCTCGGGCGCCTCGGCCACCTCATCGCCGTCGTTCGCCGCCGCCCTCGTGCAGGCCGAGACGGCGCAGTCCGCGCTCGGCGCCACCGGGGACACGTCCGACGGCACGACCGGCGCCACGGGGCTGGCGGGAGCGCTGCCCGGCGCCACGTCCGACCCGACGAGCACCGAGGCGGCGCTCGCCGCGGCGGCGGCCGGGCTGCCGGCGACCGCGACCGGCCTGCCGGCGACCGCGACCGGCCTGCCCGCGACCGCGACCGGCCTGCCCGCGACCGCGACCGGCCTGCCCGCGGCGACGGGCGCAGGCGCGACGGCGGCAAACGGCCTCACGACCGCGGCCCCGGGGGCGGGCAACCAGGCGATCGTCGCGATCGCCGCCTCGCAGGTGGGCCAGACCGAGCAGCCGCCGGGGTCGAACAACTCCCCGGCGATCGCCACCTACCGCACCGCGACCGCCGGGGCGATCCCGGGTGCGCCCTGGTGCGCGTACTTCGCATCCTGGGTCGCGCGCGAGGCCGGCACACCGCTCGGTGACCAGGGCCAGGGCTTCGGCGCCGTCTCGGAGATCTGGAGCTGGGCCCAGGAGCACGGCCGCGCGATCGTCAACGGCCCGGGCGTCGTACCCAAGCCGGGTGACCTGATCGTGTTCGGCGGCGAGCACGTCGGCATCGTCGACCACGTCCTGCCCAACGGGAACATCGCGACGATCGAGGGCAACTACTCGAACGCGGTCATGCGCAACGTCCGGAGCCCGACCGAGGCGACCGGCTACGTGAGCATGAGCTGAGCCGCCGCGCCACAGTGATGTCCGCCTCTTCTCCCACGCCGGACGCGACGGTGACCGCCGTCGTCGTCGTGCCGCCCTTCGGCGAGCACGTCTCGGAGTCCGTGCGCAGCGTGCTCGCCCAGGACTACCCGAGCGAGCGCCTCGAGGTGATCGTCGTGGATCCGGGTAACAGCCCGCGAGCCGCGGAGCTGCTCGCCCCGTTCGGCGAACGCGTGCGGCGCGTCGGGCCGAACGGCGGCCATACCGCCGCGATCGATCGCGCCATCATGCAGGCGCGCGGCGAGCTCATCGCGCTGCAGTACGCCGAGGATCTGTGGACGCCGGACAAGCTGCGTCGTCAGGTCGCGCTGATGCGCGGGCGCCCGGAGGTCGGGCTCGTCTTCGGGGACATGGCCGTCGTGGACGACGACGGCGCCGAGCTGTGCGGCTCATACTGGGACGCGTCGGGCCTCACGCCGCACCGCGGGCGGCCGCTCGGGCCGCTCATGCGCGCCAACTTCGTCCCCGCCGGCACGCTCGTCGTGCGCGCCGGCCTGCGCGAGCGCTTCCTGCCGCTCTCCGACCATCCCGGCTGCGAGGACTGGTGGATCGCCTCGCGCGTCGCCGAGGTGGCCGAGCTCGACTACGTGCCGGCGCCCGTGCTGCGCTTCCGCGGACCCGGGCGCAACGTGCGCCTCGACGCCGAGGGCGGAATCGCGCAGCCCGACCGCCTGCACGAGCTGCCGCTGCGACGCTGGCTGCTGACGCACCTGCGCTCCGGGACGATCGCGCCCGTCGATCTGCTCGCGAGCTGCGAGCGCTTCGAGCACTGCGCGGTCGCCCTCGCCGCCGAGCGCAGGCTCCCGCTCTCGGTCGTCGTCCCGGTGACCGAGCTCGACACGGCGCTCGCGGCCGCCGCGGTGCGGCTCGGCCGCTCGGCGCTGCGCGCGGGTGACCTGCCCGCCGCGGCGCGCGCCGCGGCGCGCGCCTGCGGATATGACCCGCGCCGCGAGGGCGTGCGACGGCTGCTCGACGCGGTCCGCGCCACCGTCGCGCGCGAGGGCTCGGCCGCGGCCGACGGCGACATGCGAGAGGCGCCGTCGGCGTCCGGGCGCTCGACGCTGAAGCTCCGCTCGTTCGTGACGCTCGCGCTCGCGGAGGAGCTCGTGCAGGCCCCCGAGCTGCTGCGCTCCTACGGGGAGACGTTCGCCGACGACGACGACGCGAGCCTGCTCATGGTCCTCGACAGCGCGGCGCCGGCCGCGATGCACCGGTTGGTCAGCGCCGTCGTGCAGGCCGGGCTGGACTGCTCCACGAGCCCGGACCTCGTCGCCACGGCGGTCGCGGCGCACGGGGTCGTGCCGGCCGCGCTCGTGCAGCGCGCCGCCGCGCTCCTGTCCGTGCACGAGCAGGGCGGCGTCCTCGGCGAGCTCCCGCGGGTCGACGCCGACTCCGTCGCCCAGCTGCGCGTGTGGATGGACGGCGGGACGCGCTGATGGCCCCTCGCGTCACGCTCGGGATCGCCACCTACAACCGCGACACCTACCTCGCGGAGGCGATCGCGAGCTGCCTGGGCCAGGACTACGAGGACTTCGAGGTGCTCATCGTGCAGGACGGGTCGAGCAACCCGGCCATCGACGAGGTGATCGCCTCCGTCGACGACCCGCGGCTGCGCGTCGTGCGCCACGAGCGCAACCTCGGCATCGCCGCGGCGTACAACACGTTCGTGCGCGAGGGCCGCGGCGAGCTCATCGCGATGCTCGGCGACGATGACGTCTGTCTCCCCGACCGCCTGCGCCGCCAGGTCGCGCTCTTCGACCGCTTCCCCGACACCGGCGTCGTGCACGGCGACGCGACGGTCATCGACGCCGACGGGCGCGTCACCGGGGAGTGGAACAGCCGGGACTTCACCCCGGCCGCGCTCATGCAGTCGTTCCTGCGCAGCCACAACCACCTCGTCGATCCGACGCGGATGGTGCACCGGCGCGTCTACGACGCCGTCGGCGGCTACGACGACGCGTATCCGCTGGCCAACGACTTCGACTTCTGGCTGCGCGCCGCGCCGCGCTTCCGCTTTCGCCACTGCGCCGGCGGCCCGCTCGTGCGGGTCCGCCGCCACGAGAGCAACACCTCCGACGAGACGGCGCGAGCGCGGGAGATCGACGACGTCACGCGCGCGCTGGCCGCGGCCATCGAGCGTCATCCGTTGCGCGAGCTCGTGCCCGAGCTCGACTGGGCCGTGCTCGACCCGGGCGAGGGCGAGCGCCAGGCGCTGGAGCGCCTCGCCGACGGTTTCGAGGCCCGCGCGCTGCCCCTGCCCGAGCTCGCGCGCAGCCTGCGCGAGCGAGCTCGTTCGCACCCCGCACCGGCCCGCCGGGCGCGGCCGGGCCCGCCCGGCAAGCGCCTCGTGATGACCGCGTTCGGCTGGAACGACAGCGGTGGCGGCACGACCGTGCCCCGGCTCGCGGCCAAGGAGCTCGCGCGCCGCGGCTGGGACGTGACCGTCTTCCACGCGGCGGTCGCGCCCACGCCGAGCGGCGCTCCGTACGAGCTGCGCGAATGGGTGCAGGACGGCGTCGCGCTCGTCGGCGTCCACAACCGCCCGACGGCCTTGTTCGACGCCGGAGCGCCCGAGCGCGAGCTCGACGACCCGGCGATCAGCACCGCCTTCGGGGCGCTGCTCGACCGCGTCGCCCCGGACGTCGTGCACTTCCACAACCTGCACAACCTCGGGGCCTCGCTGTTCGACCACGCCGCCGCGAGGGGCCTGCCCGCCTATTTCTCCACCCACAACTACTGGCTCGTCTGCCCGCGCGTGTACCTGCTCACCGGGCAGGGCACGATCTGCGCCGGCCCCGGCGACCGCGGCGGCGACTGCGCCGCCTGCGTCGGCGGCCACGACGTCGAGGCCTACCGACGGCGGCTGGCCGAGATCCGCGCGCGCGCCACGCGCTCGCTCACGGCCTGCCTGGCCGTGTCCGAGGCGATGCGTCACACGCTCATCGCCGAGGGCTACCCGCCCGAGCTGATCGACGTCGTCCGCCAGGCGATGCCGATGGAGCGGGAGATCTGGGAAAGGGTGGGCCGCGAGCGCGCTCCGGGTCGCGTCGGCGAGGAGCTCACGGTCGGCTTCCTCGGATCGGCCTACCCGCACAAGGGCCCGCAGCTGCTCGTGCAGGCGGCGCAGCACACGCGCGCGCCCGTGCGCGTGCGCATCCACGGCGAGGTCCCGTCCCAGTTCGCCGAGCAGCTGCAGGCGCTCGACCGGCGCGGCACGGTGGAGCTGTGCGGCGCCTTCTCGCCGAGCGAGATCGGCGGGCTGCTGCGCGGCGTCGACGTGGCCGCGCTGCCCTCGTTGTGGTGGGACTGCGCGCCGCTGGCCGCCGCCGAGTGCCGCGCCGCGCGCGTGCCGCTCGTCGTCCCGCGACTCGGTGGGCTGCCGGAGTCGGTGCGCGAGGAGGTCGACGGACTCGTCTTCGACGGGCTCGACGCCGGCGACCTCACGCGCCAGCTCGACCGGCTCGCCGACGAGCCCGGGCTGCTCGAGCGGCTCCAGCAGGGGATCGAGCCCCCGCGGTCCTTCTCCCAATACATCGACGAGCTCGAGGCCTACTACGCGGGTGAGCGTCCCTCGCGCATCGACGACGACGACCGGCAGCCGCCGGCGGTGCGCTGGGTCGGCGAGCACGGGCAGGCGGTCAGCCTGTCGATCATCAACGGGCAGGTCGGCTCGCGGCTGCCGGGACGCGTGCAGCGCGTGCAGCGCGACGGGACGACCGCCGCGGGCGATGCCCCGCTGCCGCACGTGGCCGACGTCGAGATCCGCCACCAGTGGCCGCCCGACCTGCGCCCGGCCCCCGGCGGGCGCCTCGCGGTCATCCAGCCGTGGGAGTTCGGGGCGATCCCGGTCGACTGGGTGGCGCCGCTGCGCGAGAACGTGGACGAGCTGTGGGTGCCGAGCGAGTACGTGCGGCGCATGTACCTCGCCGCCGGCCTGGACGAGTCCCGCGTCGTGACGATCCCCAACGGCGTCGACCTGGCGCGCCTCCGTGCGGAGGGGCCGCGCCTGGACCTCGCCGACGCACCCGGGACGCGCTTCCTGTTCGTCGGCGGGCTCATCTGGCGCAAGGGCCAGGACGTGCTCCTGGCCGCCTGGCGCGAGGCGTTCGCCGGGCGCGACGACGTGACGCTCGTGGTCAAGGACGTCGGCGCGAACGGCGTGTACCGCAACGGCGAGCGCGAGGACATGCGCGCCTACGCAGGCTCGGGCGCGCTGCCGCGCGTGCGGCTCATCGAGGACGAGCTCGGCGACGAGGAGCTCGCCGCGCTCTACCGGGCCTGCGACGTGCTCGTGCACCCCTACCGCGGCGAGGGTTTCGCCATGCCGGTGCTCGAGGCGATGGCCTGCGGCCTGCCCGTGATCGTCACCGGCGGCGGCCCGACCGACGAGTTCTGCCCGCCGGGGGCCGGCTGGCACATCCGCTCCGCGCGCGCCGAGTTCCCCTCCGACCGCGTGGACGCGCTGCCGACGGTCGGGCGCCCGTGGGTGCTCGAGCCCGACGTGGCCGATCTCGTCGCGCGCCTGCGCGAGGCGCAGGCCGACCCGCAGGAGCGCCGCCGCCGCGGCGCCGCCGGTGTCGAGGCCGCGCGCGCCTACGGCTGGGAGGCGATCGCGCAGCGCTACGCGGCGCGGGTGCAGGGGCTGACGCGGCGAGTGCCGTTGCTCGCTGGCCCCGCGGCCCCCGCGCCGTTTCCGCTCGACGGTCAGTACGCGCTGCGCGTGCTCGCCACGCCCGCCTGGCGCGCCGAGGACCGGCTCGGCGAGCTGCTGGCCCGCTGGACGGCGCACACGACGCGGGACGCGAGCGCCTGCCTGTACCTGCTCGCCGACCCGGCGGTCGACGGCGACCCCGCCGCGCTCGAGGCCCGCGTGCTGGCGGCGGCGGGCGGCGCCGGCGCCGACCTCGACGCCGGCGCCGACATCGACGTGCTCATGGAGCCGCTGCGCGCCGAGCGCGACCCGCGCCTGCACGCCGCGGTCGATGCCTACGTGCCGCTGCACGCCGCCTGCTCGGGGCACGCGCGCCTGGCGGCCGCGGCGGGCAATGCGCCGTTGTCGCTCGACGATGGAACGCTCGTAGACGCGCTCGCGCGGGTTCCCGGCGTCGCGCCCGTGGCCTAGCGCGATGTGACCGACATTCGCGCGTGGCCTAGCGCGATGTGACCGACATTCGCGCGTGGCCTAGCGCGATGTGACCGACATTTCTTCAGAAGAACTGAAGTAACGTCGGTCACCCCGCTCCCGAGGTCTGCGTCGCCCCGCCCGGGTCGTGGCCGCGCGGCGCGCTACAACCAGGAGAACGATGGCCACCACCGCCCAGGCAGCCACCCCGAACGCAGACCGCGACCCGGCCGTCGTCATCCACACGACGGAGCTGACAAAGGTCTACGAGGGCACCGACTTCCGGGCCGTCGACGAGCTGACCCTCGACGTCCGGGGCGGCGAGATCTTCGGCCTGCTCGGGCCCAACGGGGCCGGCAAGACGACGACGGCGGGGATGCTCACGACGCGCGTCATCCCGACCTCCGGGCGGGCGTTCGTCGGCCCGATCGACGTCGTCGCCTCACCGACGCTCGCGAAGCAGCTGATCGGCGTCGTCTCCCAGCAGAACACGCTCGACCGCCAGCTCACCGTGTGGGAGAACCTGTTCTTCCACGGGCGCCTGTTCGGGATGCCCGTGCGCGACTGCCGCCGGGCCGCGGACGAGCTGCTGCAGCGCTTCCAGCTGACCAAGTGGGCGAAGGCCTCGGTGTTCGCGCTGTCCGGAGGGATGGCGCAGCGGCTCATGGTGGCGCGCGCGATCATGCACCGGCCCGCCGTCCTGTTCCTCGACGAGCCGACGGCGGGCCTCGATCCGCAGGGGCGACTCGGTCTGTGGGAGCTGCTCGGCGAGCTCAACGGCGACGGACAGACGATCCTGCTCACGACGCACTACATGGAGGAGGCCGACCAGCTCTGCCACCGCGTGGCGATCATGGATCACGGGCGCATCCTCGCGCTCGACACCCCGGCCGCGCTCAAGCAGTCCGTCGACGCCGACACGATCGTGCTCGTCAAGGCCGGTGGCGATCCGCACGACCTCGGCGCGGTCCTGGAGCGCGACGTGGAGGGCATCACCCACACCCGGATCGTCACCGGCGGGGTCGAGCTGCACGCGCGGGGCGCGACCCGGCTCGTGCCGAGCATCGTGGCGGCGGCCGAGCGGGGCGGCTTCGCCGTCGCCGACCTCTCGGTGTCCGAGCCGAGCCTCGAGACCGTCTTCATCAGCCTCACGGGCAAGGAGCTGCGCGACTGATGGCGAGCACGGCCGCCGCGCGCAGCGAGCCGCACGAGCGGATCTCGGTCACCCCCAGCCGCTCGGCGTTCGCGTCGAGCCGCACGGCGCTCGGCGCGCTCGTGCAGCGCGACCTGCTCGTGCTGCGCAAGCACTGGCTCGAGTTCGTCATCCGGGTGATCATCCAGCCGTTCCTGCTCGTGTTCGTCTTCCTGTATGTCTTCCCCAGCATCGGGCAGGGAATCGGGGGCGGGGGCAGCCCGGCGGCGGAGTCGGCGTTCGCGACGATCCTCGTCGCCGGCGTCGTCGGCATCTCGATCATGTTCCAGGGGATCCAGGCGGTCGCGCTGCAGCTCTCGCAGGAGTTCGGCTACACGCGCGAGATCGAGGACCGCGTGCAGGCGCCGTGCCCGATCTGGCTCGTCGCGATCTCGAAGGTCCTGTCCGGCGCGGTGCAGGGCCTGCTCGCCGCGCTGATCGTGTTCCCGATCGCCGCCGTGGTGCACGCGAAGGGGGTCGAGGCCCACCTGTCCATCCACTGGTGGGTCGTCGTCACCCTCATCCCGCTCGCGTGCGTGGCGATGAGCTCGCTCGGGTTGCTGCTCGGGACCATCTTCGAGCCGCGCAACATCGGCCTGATGTTCGGCTTCATCGTGCTCCCGCTCACGTTCCTCGGCGGGACGTACTACGCCTGGTCGCGGCTTGCTCCGGTGCAGGTCGACGGGTTCCACTGGCTGCAGACGCTCGTGCTCGTCAACCCGCTCATCTACGTGACCGAGGGGATGCGCGCGGGGCTGACGCACGCCCCGCACATGCACCTGTTCGTCATCTATCCGGTGCTGCTCGGCTTCTGCGCCGTGTTCCTGTTCCTCGGCCTGCGCAGCTTCCGCGGCCGCGTGCTGTCCTGACGCGGGCCCGGGGCGTCCCGTCCGCGCGGCGCTCTAATTTGCCGGTCATGGCGGTGCGGGAGTTCATCGACGGCGCGGAGATCGACCAGGTCCTGCTCGTGCGCGAGGCGGAGCGGCGCCAGCGGCGCGACGGGGGCGACTACCTGCGGCTCGCGCTCGGTGATCGCACCGGCGCCGTGACGGCGATGGTCTGGGACGACGTGGCCTCGCTGGCCGAGGTCCTGCGCCCCGGTTGCGCGGCGCGCGTGGTCGGGCGCTACACCGTCCACCCGCGCTTCGGCCCGCAGATCAACCTGCGAGGGATCACGACCGCGCCGGAGGGCAGCTATTCGCTCGCCGAGCTCCTCGACGGTCCCCCGCGCGGGGCCGACCAGATGGAGAGCGACCTGCGCGAGCTGCTCGCCACGGTACGCGAGCCGTACCTGTCCGAGCTGCTGGCGCGCGTGTTCGCCCCGGACTCGCCGCTGTGGGAGGCCTACCGGCTCGCGCCGGCGGCCAAGCACTACCACCAGGCCTACCGGCACGGGCTGCTCGAACACAGTCTCGGCGTCGCGCAGGCGGTGAGCGCGATCTCGGCCACCTTCGGAGGCATCGACCGCGACGTCGCCGTCACCGGCGCGCTGCTGCACGACATCGGCAAGCTCGATGCCTACACGCGCGACGCGCCGCACATCGATCTCACCGACGACGGGCGGCTGCACGGCGAGATCGCGCTCGGGTACTACCGGATCCGCCGCGAGATCGAGCGCATCGACGGCTTCCCGCCCGAGCTCGAGCAGGCGGTGCTGCACATCATCCTCTCCCATCACGGATCGCTCGAGCACGGCAGTCCGGTCGTGCCGTGCACGCGTGAGGCGACGCTCGTGCACATGATCGACAACCTCGGCGGACGCCTCGGCAGCTTCGACCGCATCGAGAAGGAGCTGCCGGCCGGCGAGCGCTGGTCGGGCTTCGATCGCGCGATCGGCGCCGGGGCCTACTTCGCGGGCCGCGAGGCCGAGGCGTCGGGCGGGCGCGCCGAGCCGGCGCCCGAGCGCGAGGCGGCGTAGCGCCCCACGGGGGCCCGCCCCCGGGCGGGCAAAAGATCGCAAATTCCGCTCGCCTGCTGGCGCGATCGCGGCATCGCCTCGCCGTCGGGTTCTATCGTTGCGGGTCACACATGGCCAAGGACACCGAGAAGCTCATCCGGCAGCTGTCGCTCATCTCCTACCTGATGGCCGAGCGCCGGCCGGTCACGGCGCTGGAGATCCGTCGCGACGTCGAGGGCTACAGCGGCATGAACGAGGACGCCTTCGCGCGCCGGTTCTACGCCGACCGCGCCGAGCTCGACTCGCTGCGCATCCACCTCACCGTCGAGAAGCCGATCGACGGGGTGGCCGAGCAGGAGAACTACTCGCTGCGGCCGGAGAACTTCCACCTCCCGGCGATCGAGTTCACGCCGCAGGAGCTGGCCGCCCTGCAGACCGCGCTCAGCCTGCTCGATGGCGAGTTCGCCTACGCCGAGCCCCTGCGCCTGGCGCTGCAGCAGATCACGTGGGGGCGCCCGAGCCCGCTGCAGGCCCCCGAGCAGCGCTCGGTCGCGCTCGGCATCACCGCCTCGGCCGGGGGGCACGACCTCTCGGCGCGCCTGGCCAAGATCGAGACCGCGATCTTCCGCAACAAGACGATCACGTTCGACTACTACACGATGGAGCGCGACGAGGTCGGTCCGCGGCGCGTCGACCCGTATCACCTGCTCTTCCAGGGCGGCCAGTTCTATCTGCTCGGCTACGCGCATGAGCGCGAGGCGGTGCGCGTCTTCCGCCTGTCGCGCATCCGCGGCAAGGTGGCCTATGCCACGAAGGCCGAGCACGACTTCAAGCGCCCGAGCGACTTCGACCCCCGCGAGTACGCCGCGCGCGCGGAGTGGCAGTTCGGCGACGAGGTGGCGGTGGCCGAGATCCTCATCTCCGAGCGCATCGCCTGGCAGATCGAGCGCCACTTCGGGCGCTTCGGGGAGGTCCGCCCGCCCGACGCCGACGCGGACGCCCAGAGCGGCGATCGCGTGTTCCACACCGGCTACGCGAACCCGCGGATGCTCATCTCGTGGGTGCTCGGACTCGGCGAGCACGCGCGCATCCTCGGTCCCGGAGATCTCGTCGAGGAGTACGAGCGCCGCCTCGCGCTCATCGCCGAGCGCCACGCGGCCACGCCGCACCTGGCGGGCACGCGGCCGCCGGCCGCCGAGGCGGAGACGCGCGTGCGGACGCGCTCGCGCGGGCGGGCAACGGTCGACGACGGCTCGCGGAGCGACGCCGCGATCCGTCCGGAGCGCTTCGCGCGCCTGGTGACGCTCGCGAGCATCCTCATCGAAGCCGGACGCGCCGGGCGCCGCCTGAAGCTCGGCGAGCTGTGCGAGCGCCTGCAGATCACCGATCAGGAGCTCCGCGAGGACATCAACGTGCTCAACGTCGTCAACTTCGGCGGCGGCTCGTACGTGCTGTACGCCGAGATCTTCGAGGACACCGGCGAGATCGAGGTCGATCCCGAGCCCTACAGCGACAACTTCGCCCGTCCGGCCCGGCTGCTGCCCGTCGAGGCGAAGGCGCTCGTCGCGGCGATCGACCTCATCGGCGAGCACATCCCCGAGGGCTCGCTCGCGTCCGCCCGCGAGAAGATCGTCAAGGCGCTCGGCGAGGACCCCCTCGAGCAGGGCCTGCACGTCGCGCACGCGAGCGCCGACGACTCGGAGGTGGCGCGGCTCGTCAGCAGCGCCATCACGGCGTGCCACCTGATCGAGCTCGAGTACTACAAGGAGAACGAGGACGAGTTCTCGCTGCGCCGCGTCGAGCCGTACGCGCTCACGAACGGGCGCGAGGGCTGGTATGTCGCATGCTTCGATCCGGCCAAGGAGGACATGCGCCATTTCCGTCTCGACCGCATCAAGCGCGCGACGGTCACCGACGAGCGCTTCGAGCCCCGTCCGGAGGTCGATCCGGCGGCGGAGGTCGACGGCTGGCTGCGCACCGGGGAGGTCGAGGCGTCCCGTGTCGCGCGGGTCTGGATCTCGCCCGAGCGGGCCCGCTGGGTCCGCGAGCAGCGCAAGGTGGTGGCCGAGCTGACCGACGACTCGATCGTCGTCGAGCTGCGCTACGCGGGCACCGAGTGGCTCGTGCGCGAGGTCCTCAAGGAGGCCGGCGACGCCGCCGTGCTCGAACCGGTCGCCGTGCGCGAGGCCGTCCTCGCCGCCGCCGACCGGCTACGCGTCGCCCCGGCCGGGGTGTAGAGGGCCGTGCCGCCCTCCTCCCGGGAGGGTCGGTGAGTCGGCGCGAGCAGATCCGCATGAGCGACGAGGACGTCGTCGCCTTCCTCGATCACGAGCGCACGGTCACGTGCGCGACGATCGGGCCACGCGGCTGGCCGCATCTGATGCCGCTGTGGCTGGTCACGCGGCCACCGGCTGACGGGGCGCGCACCGTGCCCGACGTGTGGGCCTGGACCTACGCCGCGTCGCAGAAGGCCCGCAACCTGGAGCGCGACCCGCGGGCGACGCTGCAGGTCGAGGCCGGCGAGACCTACGACCAGCTGCGCGGCGTGATGCTCGAGTGCGACACGGTCCTCCATCGCGAGACGGCCTTCGTGGCCGCGTTCGGGCGGGAGCTGTTCGCGCGCTACGGCGCGGCCAAGGGCGAGCCGCCGCTCGCCGAGCTGGCGGCCGAGGTCGGTGCGATGGTCGACGCGCAGGCACCCAAGCGCGTCGTGCTGCAGTTCGTGCCCGTGCGCTGGGCCACCTGGGACCATCGCAAGCTCGGCGGGGCGTACTAGCTCGCCCGGGGTTAGTCTGTCGCGCTCATGGCGGCGTTGAAGGGCTTGATCCTGTCGGGTGGCCGGGGTACGCGGTTGCGCCCGATCACCCATACGAGCGCGAAACAGCTTGTTCCGGTGGCGAACAAGCCCGTGCTCTTCTACGGCATCGAGGCGATGGCCGCGGCCGGAATCGCGGAGGTCGGGATCATCATCGCGCCGGAGACCGGCGACGAGATCCGGTCGGCGGCCGGGGACGGCTCGCAGTTCGGGGTGCGGATCACCTACATCGTGCAGGACGAGCCCAACGGCCTCGCACATGCCGTTCTGACGGCGGAGCCGTTCCTCGGTGCGAGCCCGTTCGTGATGTACCTCGGGGACAACCTCCTGCAGGGCGGGATCGCCGACCTCGTGCAGGCCTTCGTGGCCGAGCAGCCGGACGCGCTCATCCTGCTGACGCCGGTGTCCGATCCCGAGAACTACGGTGTGGCCGAGCTCGACAAGACCGGCGGCGAGGGGCGCGCTCGCGTCGTGCGGCTGGTCGAGAAGCCGGCCCGGCCCGCCACCGACCTGGCGCTCGTCGGCGTGTACATGTTCACGGCCTGCATCCACGACGCGGCCCGCGCGATCGAGCCGAGCGCGCGCGGCGAGCTCGAGATCACCGATGCGATCCAGCATCTCGTCGACGCCGGCCGGCGTGTCGAGCCGCACATCGTCAACGGCTGGTGGAAGGACACCGGCCGGCTGGCGGACATGCTCGAGGCCAACCGTCTCGTGCTCGAGAACCTGCGCGAGAGCTGCGAGGGCGAGCTCCTCGACTCCCAGGTCGAGGGGCGCGTCGTGATCGAGGCCGGCGCGCGGCTGGAGCGCTCGACGGTCCGCGGTCCGGCGGTCATCGGGGCCGGGGCGCGGCTCGTGGACGCGTACGTCGGGCCGTACACCGCGGTGGGCGAGGACTGCCTGGTCGAGCGCGCCGAGGTCGAGCACTCGATCCTCCTCGGCGGCTCGTCCGTCGTCGGATTGGAGGGCCGCATGGAGTCCTCCCTGCTCGGGCGCAACGTCGTCATCCGCCGTGGGGTCGTGCAGCCTCGCGCGTACCGCTTCATGGTCGGCGACAACTCCGAGATCGAGATCCTGTGAGCGGATCGCTGCTCGTGACCGGCGCCGGCGGCATGCTCGGCGGCGCCGTGCTCGACGCGGCCCGGAGCTCGGGCTGGGACGCTCGCGGGCTCCGGCGCGCCGAGCTCGACATCGTCGACGAGGACGCCGTCGCGGCCGCGCTCGCCGGCACGCCGGCGGACGTCATCGTCAACTGCGCCGCCTGGACCGACGTCGACGGCGCCGAGGACGATCGCGACGGGGCGTTCGCGGTCAACGCGACCGGGGCGGGGGTGCTCGCCCGGGCGGCGGCTTCGACCGGGAGGCGGCTCGTACATGTCAGCACCGACTACGTCTTCGACGGGCGCGGCACGCGGCCGTACGTCGAGTCCGACCCGACCGGCCCGCAGTGCGTCTACGGCGCGAGCAAGCTCGCCGGCGAGCGCGAGGTGAGCGCCGCCTCGGAGCGGCACGCGATCGTCCGCACCGCCTGGCTGTTCGGCGCCGGCGGGCGGAACTTCGTCGACACGATGCTGCGGCTGGCCGACGGGGGCGCGCGAGAGGTTCGCGTCGTCACCGACCAGCTCGGCTGCCCGACCTGGACGCGGCACCTCGCCGACGCGCTGCTCGACGTCGCCGACCGAGGGTCCGGGGGCGTGCTGCACGCCGCGTCGAGCGGCTCGTGCACCTGGAACGAGCTCGCGGTCGAGGTGTTCGCCCTCGCCGGGCGCGACGTGCAGGTGCTCCCGAGCAGCAGCGCCGAGCAGCGTCGGCCGGCGCCGCGGCCGGCCTACAGCGTGCTCGGCTCCGACCGCGACGACGCGGTCGCGCTGCCGGACTGGCGCGAGGGCGTAAGGGCGTATCTTGCGGCCAGCGGCCGCGCGGTGGGCGCGGGCACGCAATCGATCGGAGGTACGCGGTGAGGTTGTTGGTGTGTGGCGGCGCCGGGTTCATCGGCTCGAACTTCGTGCGCGTGCGCCTGCGCGAGTCCGACGATCGGATCGTCGTCCTCGACAAGCTCACCTACGCCGGGCGGCGCGAGAACCTCGAGGATCTGCTCGCGGACGAGCGCCTGACGTTCGTGCAGGGCGCGATCGAGGACCCCGAGGCCGTCGCCGCCGCGCTCGCCGAGGGCGGCGGCGCCGAGGCGATCGTCAACTTCGCCGCCGAGACGCACGTCGATCGCTCGATCGCCCAGCCCGACGCGTTCGTGACCACGCACGCGCTCGGGACCTACGTGCTGCTCGAGGCGGCCCGGCGCGCCGAGCTGCGCTACGTGCAGATCTCCACCGACGAGGTCTACGGCTCGATCGAGGAGGGCTCGTTCACCGAGAGCTCGCCGTTGGACCCGTCCTCGCCCTACAGCGCGACGAAGGCCGGCGCCGACCTGCTCGTGTCGGGCTATCACCACACGTACGGGCTGGCGGCGACGATCTGCCGCGGCTCGAACAACTACGGGCCCTACCAGTACCCGGAGAAGCTGATCCCGCTCATCGTGCTCAACGCGCTCGCCGGTGACCGGCTGCCGGTCTACGGCGACGGGCTGAACGTCCGCAACTGGCTGTTCGTGGAGGACTTCGCCCGCGCGATCGCGCACGTGCTCGAGCACGGCGCGCCCGGCGAGGTCTACAACGTCGGGGGCCCGGACGAGTGCCCGAACCTCGAGGTGGTGCGGAGCGTGCTCGCGCTGACCGGCCGCGACGAGTCGCTCATCGACTACGTCCCCGACCGCCTCGGGCACGACCGCCGCTACTCGCTCAGCTCAGCGAAGGTCCGCGCGCTCGGCTGGGAGCCGCAGGTGCGCTTCGCCGACGGACTGCCCGCCACGGTCGACTGGTACCGCGAGAACGAGTGGTGGTGGGAGCCGATCCGCTCCGGCGCCTACCGCGAGTACTACGAGCGCCAGTACGGTCGCGCGCTCGGCTAGCGCGGGCGACCTCCGCGGTGGGTCAGCCGCCGATGCCGGCGATCTTCCAGGTCGATCCCGACTTGACGAGCGTGATGGTGTCGAGGTGCGTCGTCCTGCCGCTCTGGGTGTCCTCGACCACGGCGGTCGCGGTGTTCCCGCGCACCTTGATCGAGTTGTTGGCGAGCGACAGGTTGAACGAGTCGACGACCTTCAGCTGGCTGGAGATGACGCTCGAGCACGTGTGCCCGGCCGTCGACAGCCGCTGGACGACGCTCGGGGCGAGGTCGTTGTCGCACAGCTTCGAGGGGGAATTCGTCTCGGCGTCGGACTGGAAGTTCGAGATCGTCGTCGCGATGGCCTTCTGGTCCCCGCTCAGCCCGCTCGTGGAGACCGTCGCCGGGCCGCAGCCGGCGAGCCCGACGGCAACGGCCGCGAGGACGATGCGGGTGTGTGAGGCGCGCAGCACGTCTGAGAGGGTACGCGAGAGCGGCCGGCGGCCACGACTCCGCCCGCCGCGGGCACGAGGCCGCCGGCCCTGCGGCGACGCCCGGCCGCGCCGCGGCCCGGTCGCGGAGCGCCGATGAGCGGACGCGCGCGCACCGAGCGGGCCGACGCGCTCGGTGCGCTCGAGCAGGAGGTGATCCGCTGCTCGCGCTGTCCCCGCCTGGTCGCCTGGCGCGAGCAGGTGGCGCGCGAGCGCCGGGCCGCGTACGCGGACGAGGAGTATTGGGGCCGGCCGCTGCCCGGCTTCGGCGATCCCGGCGCGCGGGTCCTCATCCTCGGCCTCGCGCCGGCCGCGCACGGCGGCAACCGCACGGGCCGGATCTTCACCGGCGATCGCTCGGGTGACTGGCTGTTCGCGTCACTGTGGCGGACAGGCTTCGCCAACCAGCCGCGCTCGAGCGGTCGCGACGACGGGCTGCGGGTGCATGACTGCTGGATCACCGCCGCCGTGCGCTGCGCGCCGCCGGCCAATCGCCCCACGCCGCAGGAACGCGACAACTGCCTGCCGTGGGCCGAGCGCGAGCTGGGGTTGCTGGCCGACGTTCGCGTGATCGTCTGCCTCGGCGCGTTCGCCTGGGACGCCGCGCTGCGCCTGCGCGCCGCGCTCGGGGAGCCGGTGCCGCGACCGCGGCCGCGCTTCGGGCACGGAAGCGAGCTGGCGGGCGAGCGCCGGTCGCTGCTCGGCTCGTTCCACCCGAGCCAGCAGAACACGTTCACCGGGCGCCTCACGGAGGAGATGCTCGACGCGGTGTTCGAGCGGGCCCGCGAGCTGGCCGGCCTCGCGCCCCCCGTTCCTCCGCCGGGCCGCGCCCTGAGCCGCGGGATTGTCCGCGGTGGCGGATTATGTGCACTAGCCTGAGTGCGGTGCCGCTCTCCGCCTTCAGTCCACGCGTACGCGACTGGTTCACCGCCGCGTTCGAGCGACCGACGCCGGCCCAGGAGCAGGCCTGGCCGGCGATCGCCAGCGGCGAGCACGTGCTCATCTCGGCGCCCACCGGATCGGGCAAGACGCTTGCCGCCTTCCTGTGGGCGCTCGACCGCCTGACCGCCGATCCGCGGCCGGAGGGCGCGCCGCGCCACACCCGCCTCGTGTACGTCTCGCCGCTGAAGGCCCTCTCCTACGACATCGAGCGCAACCTGCGCGCGCCGCTTCGGGGCATCGCCGGCGCCGGAGCCGACGTGAGCGTCGCGATCCGCACCGGCGATACGCCCCAGCGCGAGCGCGCCGCGATGGCCCGCCGCCCGCCCGACATCCTCATCACGACGCCCGAGTCGCTGTACCTCATCCTCACCTCGCAGGCGCGCGAGATGCTCAGCGGCGTCGAGGCGGTGATCGTGGACGAGATCCATGCCGTCGCCTCGACGAAGCGCGGGGCCCACCTGGCCCTGACCCTCGAGCGCCTCGAGCTGCAGGCGGCCGAGGGGGCCTTCGACCGCCCGCGCCCGGAGGTGCAGCGCATCGGCCTGAGCGCCACGCAGAACCCGCTCGAGGAGGTCGGGCGCTTCATGGTCGGGCCCCACCGGCGCGTGCGGATCGTCGACACCGGCGTGCGCAAGCCGCTCGACCTCCGGATCCACGTGCCGGTCGAGTCGATGGCCGAACCCGACACGCGGGCGGCGGAGGCGACCGTCGACCCGTTCCTGGCCCCGGGCGGCGACCAGCTGCCGCACCTCAGCGGCGGCGAGGCGACGCGCCGCTCGATCTGGCCCGCCATCTATCCCGAGCTGCTGCGCCTCGTGCGCGAGCATCGCTCGACGATCGTGTTCGTCAACAACCGCCGCGCGGCCGAGCGCCTTGCGCTGCGCCTCAACGACCTCGCCGCCGCCGAGGACGAGGCGGCGCAGCGACCGGTACGCGAGATCGCACGCGCGCACCACGGCTCGCTCGCCCGCGAAGAGCGGACGGTCGTCGAGGAGCTGCTGAAGGCGGGGCAGCTCCCCTGCCTCGTCGCGACCTCCTCGCTCGAGCTCGGCATCGACATGGGCGCCGTCGATCTCGTCCTGCAGGTCGAGTCGCCGAAGTCGGTGGCGCGCGGACTGCAGCGCATCGGCCGGGCCGGGCACGGCGTCGGCGACATCAGCAAGGGGCGCATCTTCCCGAAGTTCCGTGCCGACCTGCTCGAGTGCGCCGTCGTGACCCGGCTCATGCGCGAGGGACGGATCGAGCCGACGGTCGTGCCGCGCAACGCGCTGGACGTGCTCGCCCAGCAGATCGTCGCGATCGCGGCGGTGAACGAGTCCGTCAGCGTCGACGACCTGTACGCGCTCGTCACCCGCACGTACTCCTACGGGGACCTGCCGCGGCCGCTGCTCGACAACGTGCTCGACATGCTCGACGGGCGCTATCCGTCGCGCGAGTTCGGCGACCTGCGTGCGCGGATCGTCTGGGACCGCGTCGCCGGCACGATCCGGGCCCGCCGCGGCGCCCGCGCGCTGGCCGTCACCAACGCCGGCACGATCCCCGATCGGGGCCTGTACGCCGTGACGCTGCCCGACGGCCGCCGGGTCGGCGAGCTCGACGAGGAGATGGTCTACGAGGCGCGCGCCGGGCAGGTGTTCCTGCTCGGCGCCTCGTCCTGGCGCATCGAGGAGATCGGCCGCGACCGCGTGATCGTGACGCCGGCGCCGGGGGTGCCGGGGGCCGTGCCGTTCTGGAAGGGCGACGCCGTCGGGCGCCCGAAGGAGCTCGGCGAGGCGATCGGCGCCTTCACGCGCTGGGCCGTCGACCAGCCGGCCGAGAGGCTGCAGCGCGACTACGACCTCGACGAGCTCGCGGCCAGGAACCTGCTCGACTTCCTGCACGAGCAGCAGGCCGCGACGCGCGTGCTGCCGAGCGACCGGACGATCGTCGTCGAGCGCTTCCGCGACGAGATCGGCGACTGGCGCCTGTGCGTGCTCTCGCCGTTCGGTGGACGCATCCACGCGGCCTGGGGCCTCGCCCTGTCGGCCCGCATCCGCGAGCGCTACGGCCTCGAGTCCGACGCGATCTGGTCCGACGACGGGATCATCGTGCACCTGCCCGATCTCGGGGTCGACGACGAGGGCGACGAGCCGCCCCTGCCGACCGGCGCCGAGCTCGTGCTGCTCGAGCCCGACGAGATCGAGGACGCGATCGTCTCCGAGCTCTCCGGCTCGGCGCTCTTCGGAGCGCGCTTCCGCGAGAACGCCTCCCGCGCGCTGCTCATCCCGCGCGCGTATCCGGGGCGCCGCACACCGCTGTGGCAGCAGCGGCTGAAGGCCCAGAGCCTGCTCGAGGTGGCCAAGCAGTACGCCGACTTCCCGATCGTGCTCGAGACCTACCGCGAGTGCCTGCGCGACGTGCTCGACGTTCCCGGGCTGATCGAGCTGTGCACCTCACTGCAGCGGCGCGAGCGCACGCTCGTCGAGGTGGAGACGGCGACCGCGTCCCCGTTCGCCTCCTCGCTGCTGTTCGACTACGTCGCCACCTACATGTACGAGGGCGACGCCCCGAACGCCGAGCGCCGGGCCGCGGCGCTGTCGCTCGACCGCGACCTCCTGCGCGAGCTGCTCGGGCAGGACGAGCTCCGCGACCTGATCGACGCCGACGCGCTCGCGCGCATCGAGGACGACCTGCAGCATCGCTCCCCGCGCACGCAGGCGACGGGCCGGGACGCGTTGCACGACGTCCTGCGACGCGTCGGCGACCTGCGGGCCGATGAGGCCCGGACGCGCGTCCTGGACGGCCTCGAGGCGGCCGGGATGCTCGCCGAGCTGGCGGGCGAGCGACGCGCGGTCGAGGTGCGCATCGGCGGTGAGCGCCGCTGGATCGCCGCCGACGAGGCCGGCCTGTACCGCGACGCGCTCGGGGTCGTGCCGCCCGGCGGGCTGCCCGAGGCGTTCCTGGCCGACGTACCGCACGCCCGCCGGGTGCTCGCGGCCCGCCACGCGGCGTCGCGCGGCCCGTTCACCGGCGACGAGCTGCGCGCCCGCTACGGCATCGGCTTCGAGGACGTCCTCGAAGCGCTCGAGCGCGACGGCCGGCTCGTGCGCGGCGAGCTGCGCCCCGGGGGAAGCGAGCGGGAGTGGTGCGACGTCGAGGTGCTGCGCCGCCTGCGGCGCGCGTCGCTGGCCGCTCTGCGCGAGGAGATCGAACCGGCCGACCAGCGCGCGCTCGCGACGTTCCTCCCCGGCTGGCACGGGATCGACCGTCACCCGTCCTCGGGCGCCGGCGTCGACCGCCTGCGCGAGGTGCTCGTGCCGCTGCAGGGGCTGGCCCTGCCGGTCGAGAGCTGGGAGCGCGACGTCCTGCCCCGCCGGGTGGGCGCATACTCCCCGACCTGGATGGACGCGCTCTGCGCGAGCGGCGAGCTGGTCTGGGTGGGGGCCGGTGCGATCGGCCGCGGCTCGGGGCGCGTGGCGCTCTACTTCCGCGAGGACGCCGGGGCCATCGGTCCGCCGTCGCTTCGCGCGGGCGCGGCGGGCGACGGGGCCGACGGGGCGCGCGCGCCCGAGGGATCGGTCCACGGCCTGCTGCGTGAACGCCTGGCGACCGCCCCCTGCTTCTTCACCGACCTCCTGGCCGAGCTCGACGTGCCGCCCGAGGTGCTCCAGGAGGCGCTCTGGGATCTCGTCTGGGCCGGCGAGGCGACGAACGACGCCTGGGCGCCGCTGCGCGCACCGCGGCTGACGCTCGCCCGGGCGCAGCGCCCGACCCGCCCCCGCTCGGGCCGGCGCTTCGGCGCCGCGGTGCGCGGGGCGCGCGCGGCGACACAGGCCCAGGTCCAGGGCCGCTGGGGGCTCGTCGCGCCGCTGTTCGGCGCCGCGGCGGCGGACCCCGCCGCGCGTGCCGGTCTCGCCGCCGACCGCCGTCGCGTGCTCGCCGAGCTGCTGCTGGAGCGCCACGGGATCGTCACCCGCGAGCAGGTGCTCGCCGAGCGCGTCGCCGGCGGCTTCTCGATGCTCTACGACGCGTTCGCCGGCCTCGAGACGCTCGGCGTGTGCCGGCGGGGGTACTTCATCGAGGGCCTCGGCGGCGCCCAGTTCGCGCTGCCGGCGGCGGTCGAGCGCCTGCGCGCGCAGCGCACCGACGAACGCCGCCCGCCGCTCGTTCTCGCCGCCGCCGATCCGGCGCAGCCCTACGGCGCGGTGCTCCCGTGGCCGGCCGGTGACCGCGATGGCGCACCGGGGCGCGGCGGGCGGCGCCCGGCCCGCGTCGCCGGCGCGCACGTGGTGCTCGTCGACGCCGAGCCCGTCCTGTACGTCGAGCGCGGCGGTCGCGGACTGGTGACGTTCACCGGCGATCGCGAACGCCTTCAGGACGCCCTCGGCGCGCTCGCCGACGCCGCCCGGGCGGGCCGCGTGCCCCGGCTGGCGCTCGAGAAGCTCGACGGTGAGGCCGTCGTGGGATCGTTCCTGGAGACGATGCTCATCGAGCAGGGATTCCGGGCCGGGCCGCGCAAGCTGACGCTCAGCGCCTGATGCCCGAGGGAGACACGATCCACCACGCAGCCCGGCGCATCGCCCCGCTGCTCGTCGGCGCGGCGCCGGACGAGATCCTCACCCCGCATCCACGGCCGGGCGGCGAGGGGTGGCCCGAGCGACTGGCCGGGCGCGTCGTGACCGCCGTGCACGCGCGCGGCAAGCATCTGCTGCTGTACTTCGAGGGCGGGCTCGTCCTGCACTCGCACCTGCGGATGAGCGGCGCGTGGGCCGTCCATCGCCGCGGCGAGCGCTGGGGGCGCAGCCCGCGCCGGGCCTGGCTCGTGCTCCGTACGGGCGAGGCGGAGGTCGTGCAGTTCGACGGCCCGGTGCTCGAGCTGATGACCGCGCTGCGGGCGCGCGGCGACGCACGGCTCGCCGGCCTCGGCCCCGACGTGCTCGGCGACCCGTTCGACGAGCAGTGCGTGCTGCGGCGCCTGCGCGAGGACGATCCGACGCGACCGATCGGCGACGCGCTGCTCGATCAGCGCACGATCGCGGGTATCGGGAACATCTGGAAGGCCGAGTCGTGCTTCGGCGCGGGCGTCGACCCATGGCGCCCCGCGGGCCGGGTGAGCGACGCCGAGGTGCTGGCCATCGTGCGCTTCGCGCGCGAGCACATGCGGCGCGCAGTCGCGGACGGCCTGCCGGGCCGCCCGCGCGCGGTCCACGGCCGCGCCGGACAGCCGTGCCCGCGCTGCGGCTCGGCCGTCCGCTCGCGCGGCCAATGGGAGGACGGCCGCACGACCTACTGGTGTCCCGCGTGTCAGCGCTGAGCTCGCCGGCGCCCGCGCCCGGGCGCCCCCGGCCGCTCCCGCGCCGCGTCGGCCACAAGGGCGCCGACCTGATCGTGCCCGGCAACACGCGCGCCAGCTTCGACGCCGCGCGGGCCGCAGGCGTCGACATGATCGAATTCGACGTCCTGAGCGAGCGCCGCAACGGCGGCGGTCGCCTGCTGCTCGCACACGACCCCTTCGCCGCCCGCTCGTCGGAGACGCTGACGCTCGAGGAGGGCCTCGCGCACCTCGCCGGACCGGCCTTCGCCGGGGTGGAGTTCGACGTCGATCTGAAGCGGCCCGGCTACGAGATGCGAGTCCTCGACGCGCTGCACGCAACCGGGCTCGCCGAGCGCTCGCTCATCAGCTCGACCTTCCCCGAGAGCCTCGATCGCCTGCGCGTGGCCGACCCGGCGATCCGCCTCGGCTGGTCGATGCCCCGCGCGCGGCGGGACTACACGGCGGGACGGTTCACGATGCTCCCCGCGCTCGCCTGGCTGGCCGCCTACCGGCGCCGTCTGCCGCAGCGCGCCCACGGCGCCCTCGCGAGCGGGCGCTTCGACGCGATCATGGCCCACTGGCGGCTCGTGACCCCGGCGCTCGTGCGCGCGGTCCGCGCCGGCGGCGGGGAGCTGTACGCGTGGACAGTCGACGACCCGTTCACGATCGCCGCGCTGGCGCGGGTGGGGGTCGACGGGATCATCACGAACGATCCGCGGCTGTTCGAGGGGCAGGCGGTCGGGCGGTAGGGGGCGGGTCGGCGGGGCTGGGCGCGGGGAGGGCGCGGCGGCCGCTCGGCGGGCCGCGGCCGGACGGGCGGTCTCGGGCGAAGTTTGGTCGATCTTCTCTCACCAGGAGCGAATATCGACCAAAGTTCGGGTCGTGGCGGGCGCGGCGCCCCTCGCGGGTGGTGGCGCCCCCCCGCGCGGCGGGCGCGGCGGCCACTCGGCGGCGCTGACCGCCGAGCCGGCGCGGGGACCCCGTCCCGGTCGCCGCGGGCCGGGTCGGGCGGGCGGTCTCGGGCGAAGTTTGGTCGATCTTCTCTCACCAGGAGCGAATATCGAGCAAAGTTCGGGTCGTGGCGGGGGCGGCGCCCCTCGCGGGGTGCGGCGCCCCTCGCGGGTCGTGCCGCGCCGCGCGGGGCGAGTCGCCGGTGCCGGCCGGGCCGGTGGCAGGACCCCGTCCCGGTCGCCGCGGGCCGAGCCGTCCCCGCCCTACGGGATGATGCAGGTGGTCGCCGAGTAGTTCTTCGGGTCGGCGCCCGCGCCGCTCGTGTGACCGGCCGACGTGTAGCGCGTTGCGCTCCGCACGACCGTGCGGCCGCGTCGCCACTGGAACAGGACGAGGCCGCGCAGGCGGTAGGCCGGCTGGCCCGGAGCGGGGCGGAAGACGAAGCTCGTACCCGCCTCGCGCACGCGGTAGCGCGCGGACTTGACGTTCACGTAGCCCGAGTCGGCACTCGAGATCGTCAGCCACTGGCCGCTCTTCGCGTTGCGGTACTGGATGCGGAAGCGCATGAACATCGTCTCGCTGGCCGCGCCGTCGCCCGGCATCGATCCGCGCACGCCGATCGTGTCCTTCTGGTCGGGCGGGTCGCAGACGTCGACCGTCGCCCAGAGCAGGCGTGAGGCGAGGATCGAGTGGGCGCCGCCGGTGGGTGCGGACGCCGCCGAGGCGCCCGGGACGGCGGCGGCGCACGCTCCGATCGCGAACAGGGCGAGCGCCGCGAGGCCGGCCGCCGAACGCGCGGGGATGGTGCGGGAGGTTCGAACGGTGCGGATCATGACGCGTTGACGATAGCGGGGCTTCGCGTCTCACAGTGGTCGATCTGCGCTGCCGGCTGCCGCCGGGCCCGACCGGGGCGAGCGCCTCGCCGGCCGCACGACGGGTCGGTGTGATATCTCGTCGGATGTGTCGGCCGCCGGCTCATCCGAGGTCGTGGAGCTGCTCGGCCGGGTACCGGTCTTCTCCACGCTCGCGCCGACCGACCTCGAGCGCGTCGCGGAGCTCACCGTGCCGCGCCGCTTCGAGGCCGGACAGGTGGTGTTCCGGGAGGGCGACGCGAGCGACACCTGTTACATCGTGCGCTCGGGCCGGGCGCGGGCGGTGCGCGCCCACCGCGGCGGGCGGACGATCACCCTGGCCCAGTTCGGGCCGGGAGACATCTTCGGCGAGCTCGCCCTGTTCGAGGACGAGCGTCGCTCGGCGACCGTCGAGGCGGTCGCGTCGACGACGGCGATCGCGCTGCTCGGACCGGACATGCGCCGTCTGATGGCGACGCACGGCGACATCACCATGAAGCTCGTGATCGCGCTCGGACGCCGTCTGCGCGAGACGAACGAGCGGCTCGCGCGGCAGTCCTTCCAGACGGTTCAGAGCCGGGTGGCGTCGGTGCTCTCGCAGCTGATCACCCAGGCGCAGTCCGAGGGCGCCGGCGAGGGCGACGTGCTGCTGACCACGACGCAGGCCGACCTCGCCCAGCTGGCCGGCTCCTCGCGCGAGTCGGCGAGCCGCTTCCTGGCCGTGCTCGAGCGGGCCGGCGTGATCACCCAGGGCCGCGGTCGTCTGACCGTGCACGACCCGGCCGCGTTGCAGGGCTATGTCTTCTGACCGCCCGCCGCGCGGTCGGCGCCCGTCCGGCCCGTCGCGGCCGCGCGAGCGCTCGGCCGGCGGGGTCGTCGTCCGCGGCGACGACGTGGTGGTCATCGTGCCGACCCGGCGCAGTGCGGACGGCGCCCGCGTGCTCGGGCTGCCGAAGGGCCACATCGATCCCGGGGAGACGGCTGTCCAGGCGGCGACGCGGGAGGTGCGCGAGGAGGCCGGCGTCGTCGCCGAGCCCCTCGAGGAGCTCGGCGAGGTGCGCTACTGGTACTGGCGAGACGGCCGGCGCCGGCCGAAGTCGGTGGTGTTCTTCCTGTTCGAGTATCGCTCCGGGGATCCGGCTGACCACGACCACGAGGTCGAGGAGGCTCGCTGGATGCCCCTCCCGGAGGCCGCGACGGCACTCAGTTACGACGGCGAACGCGAGATGGTGGCTCGCGCGCTGGCCAGAATCCGCCCGGACCGATAGCCTGCCGCCGATGCAGGTCCTCAACTTCTACTCGACGATCTTCGCCGACGAGCTCAAGCGTGGGCGCAAGACGGCGACGATCCGGCTCGGGGACAAGTCGCACAAGTACCGCAAGAACCAGGCCGTGCTGGTGACGATCGGCTACCAGTACTCGCCCCGGGAGAAGATCTTCGACGCCGTGATCGATCAGGTCGAGGTCAAGACGGTCAAGGACCTCTCTCCCCGCGACATCAAGCACGACAACCCCGAGTTCCGTCGCCACGAGGAGCTGATCCACTTCCTCGAGCAGATCTACGGGCGCTCCGTCTCGATGGACGACACGGTCACCGTGGTGCGCTTCTCGCCCATCGTCGACAAGCCACCGGGCATGACCGAGGCCATGAAGGGCTTCGGCGGCGCCCAGAACTAGCGCCGCAGACGTCGCACGCCCGCGCCGACGCCTTCCGTTTCGGCCCGAATGTGAAGAATTTGGCACTCTCGTCGAGAGAGTGCCAAGTATCGCTTGACGCGCGACCCAACTCGTATATATTGGGAACCGGCGTTGGCAGTCGGCACCTAAGAGTGCCAACGAGGCGCGTCGCGGTCGGCCCCAATGCTGACGACGGCGGCAGCCGATCGCAACACTCTCTCAATGGAGGTTTTCGTATGGCGTTGAAGCTCAAGCCCCTGGGCGACCGTCTCATCGTGCGGGCGATCGAGGAGGAGGAGACCACCGCGAGTGGCATCGTCCTGCCCGACACCGCCAAGGAGAAGCCGCAGAAGGGCAAGGTGCTCGCCGTTGGCGACGGGAAGGTCAACGAGGACACCGGCAAGCGCACGCCGCTCGACGTGTCCGAGGGCGACGAGGTCCTCTACAGCAAGTACGGCGGGACCGAGATCAAGATCGACGGCGAGGAGCTGCTCGTACTGCGCGAGTCCGACGTCCTCGCCCGCGTCGAGTCCTGACCGGAGATCGAGCGGGGGCTCCGACTCCGGCGGCCCACGCGACCGTCCCCGGCGCCCCCGACCCGACTCACCCCCAGCTATCGCAACGCGGGGATCGCATTTCCCCGCCTAGGAGAACTACATGGCTCACAAGGAACTGAAGTACAGCACCGAGGCGCGTAACGCCCTCGAGGCCGGCGTCGACAAGGTCGCGAACGCGGTCAAGGTCACGCTCGGGCCCAAGGGTCGTTACGTCGTGCTCGACAAGAAGTTCGGCGCGCCGACGATCACGAACGACGGTGTGACGATCGCCCGCGAGATCGAGGTCGAGGACGTCTTCGAGAACCAGGGCGCCCAGCTCGTGCGCGAGGTCGCCACGGCGACGAACGACGTCGCCGGTGACGGCACGACGACGGCCACGGTGCTGGCCCAGGCGATCGTTCGCCAGGGCCTGAAGAACGTCGCTGCCGGCGCGAACCCGCTCGCGCTCAAGCGCGGCATCGAGCGCGCCGTCGACCAGGTCGTTGGGAACATCGGCTCGCAGTCCAAGGAGGTCTCGGGCAAGGATCAGATCGCTCGCGTGGCGACGATCTCGGCCGGCGACGAGGAGATCGGCGACGTCATCGCCGATGCGATCGAGAAGGTCGGCAAGGACGGCGTGGTCAACGTCGAGGAGGGCCAGACGTTCGGCATGGATCTCGAGTTCACCGAGGGCATGCAGTTCGACAAGGGCTACATCTCGCCCTACATGGTCACCGACCAGGACCGCATGGAGGCCGTGCTCGAGGATCCGTACATCCTGATCGCCAACCAGAAGATCGGCTCCGTGCGGGACATCCTGCCCGTGCTCGAGCAGGTCATCCAGAGCGGCAAGCCGCTGCTGATCATCGCCGAGGACGTCGAGGGCGAGTCGCTCGCGACGCTCGTGGTCAACAAGCTCCGCGGCACGTTCACCGGGGTGGCCGTCAAGGCGCCCGGGTTCGGCGATCGCCGCAAGCGGATGCTCGAGGACATCGCGATCCTCACCAACGGCGAGGTCATCACCGAGGAGATGGGTCTCAAGCTCGAGAACACCCAGGTCTCCCAGCTCGGCCGTGCGCGCCGCGTCGTCGTCACGAAGGACACGACGACGATCGTCGACGGCGCCGGCGACCCGGCGGCGATCAAGGGTCGCATCAACCAGATCAAGGCCGAGATCGAGTCCACCGAATCGGACTTCGACCGCGAGAAGCTCCAGGAGCGCCTGGCCAAGCTCTCCGGCGGCGTCGCCGTCGTGAAGGTCGGGGCGGCCACCGAGACGGAGATGAAGGAGAAGAAGCACCGCGTCGAGGACGCCCTGCAGGCGACCCGCGCGGCCCTGGAGGAGGGCATCGTCCCCGGTGGCGGCGTCGCGCTCCTGCAGGCCTCCGCCGCGGTCAAGATCGACGACGTCGAGGAGGACGACGAGAAGACCGGCGCGCGGATCGTGCTCCGGGCGCTCGAGGAGCCGATCCGTCAGATCGCCGAGAACGCCGGTCTGGAGGGCTCGGTCGTCGTCAACGACGTCCGCAAGGCCAAGAAGGGCTGGGGCCTGAACGCCGCGACGAACGAGATCGTCGACCTCGTCGCGGCCGGCGTCATCGACCCGGCCATGGTGACCCGCTCGGCGCTCCAGAACGCCGCGTCGATCGCCAAGAACATCCTCACCACCGAGGCGATCGTCGCCGACGTCCCGGAGAAGGACGGGGGCGCCGCCGGCGGTGGCATGCCCGACATGAGCGGGATGATGTGATCCAGCCGCTCTCGCGGTTGCAGATCACGACCTGATGTCCCACGAGGGCCCGGCGCAAGCCGGGCCCTCGTTGCGTCGTCGGCGAATCGTCGGCGACGCGCTCATCCGCGGGAGGGGCGTGCCGGCTTCGTGCAGACGAGCGTGATGTTCGCGTCCCCGCGCAGGACGTAGCGCCAGGCGAAGCGGGCGAGCCGATAGGCGAAGAGCACGAGCCGTCCCGCGCGCCGGCGGCGAAACGCCCGCCGCGGGCCGGCGAGGCGCGCGTCGGCGGGAACCTCGGCCTCGGTGGCGTGCAGGCTCGCGGACACCGACTCGAACGCGGTGACATGCACCCGGAATCCGGCGCGGCGCGCCGCCCGGCAGTACTCGTGCAGGTAGTAGACGTTCTCGTTGCCCTCGAACTCCGCGACCTCGGCGCCATGGTCGCGCTTGGGGCGCAACGGGAAGCGCAGCGGCTCGTTGACCGCCATCAGCACGCCGCCCGGGCGCAGGATGCGGTACATCTCGGCGAACGTCCGGCGCAGCTCGCGCGGGCGGTTGTGGTGCATCACCAGGCAGCAGAAGGCGTAGTCGGCACTCTCGTTGGCCAGCGCCGGGTCGAACATGGTCGACAGGACGCGCTCGAAGTAGACCTCGTCGCGATCGAGGAAGTGCTCGGCCGCGCGCAGTCCCTGGAGATCGACGGCGGAGACGTCCAGCGCGAGGACCTCCAGGCCGCGTCGCGCGAAGATGTTGCTGGCCCAGCAGGTGTTCGCTCCGACGTCGACGAGCCGCTGTCCGGGTGCGAACGCGATCCGCTCGAGAAGCCCGTGGATCGCGCCCTTCTGGCTGCTCCAGTAGCCGTCGGCCTCGTCCGGGAGCGCGCGAATGCGGTCGGCGTCCCAGCCTTCGTTGCGCATCATCTCCGCGAAGCGCTCGAGGCCCGCGATCTCGCGCCGGACGAAGTCAGGGGGATCGACGAGCAGGTCGATGATCCCGTCGACGATCTCGTACGTCGCCCCGCAGCGCGTGCACGCGAGCGTGCCGTCGCGGACCTCGCGCCCATCGCGCCGGGTCACGTGGAGCGCGAGCGCGCCATCGGAGCGACAGTGCGGACAGCGAAGCCACGTCAGGACCTGTTCTCTCATTCGGCTGCCCTCGCTTCCCTGCGTCGACCGGGTCGCGGCGGCGTCTCGCCCCGAGGCGCCGACCGGCGATTTGATGGCACAGACGATCGACCGGCGCGGGAGTCTCGCAGATGCGCCCGCGCCGGCATCACGTGTCGGCCGTGGCGCGCGTCCTAGGTGACCGCGCTCAACGGCCGCGGCGGCTCGCCCACGTACTTCGCCGTCGGGCGGATGAGCCGTCCCTCGCGCTTCTGTTCGAGGATGTGGGCCGACCAGCCGGCGACGCGCGCGCAGGTGAACATCGGCGTGAACAGGTCGGGCGGCACGTCGGCGAGATCGAGGATGACCGCCGACCAGAACTCCACGTTCGTGGCGAGCACGCGGTCGGGCTTGCGCGCGTGCAGCTCGGCCAGCGCGGCCTGTTCGAGCGCCTCGGCAACCTCGTAGCGCGGCGAGCCGAGCTCGCGGCACGTGCGGCGCAGGACGCGCGCGCGCGGGTCCTCGGCCCGGTAGACGCGGTGACCGAAGCCCATCAGGCGGTCGCCGCGGTCGAGCGCCGCCTTCACCCAGCCCTCGGCGTCGCCGCTCTCCTGGACCTCGTCGAGCATCTTCAGCACGCGCGAGGGTGCGCCGCCGTGCAGCGGCCCGGACAGGGCGCCGACGGCGGCCGACAGGGCCGCCGCGGAGTCGGCCCCGGTCGAGGCGACGACCCGGGCGGTGAACGTCGAGGCGTTCATGCCGTGCTCGGCGGCGGAGATCCAATACGCGTCGATGGCCTTCGCATGATCCGGGTTGGCCTCTCCGCGCCAGCGGATGAGGAAGCGCTCGGGGATGGACGTGGCCCGATCGACCTCGGCCTGCGGCACCGGGGGCCGTCCCGGTCCGCGGGCCGACTGCGCGACAAAGGACAGCGCCATCACCGACGCGCGGGCGAGGTCGTCGCGGGCCTGCTCGTCGGAGATGTCGATGAGCTGACCGAAGCCCCACTCGGGCGCGAGCATCGCCAGCGCCGACTGCACGTCGACGCGATGGTCGCCCGATCGGACCGTGAGCGCGTGCGGCTCGGCCGGAGGCAGACCGGGTTTGAGGTGTCCGTCGACGAGAAGACCCCAGACCTGCTCGTAGGGGACGGCGCCGACGAGCTCCTCGATGTCGACGCCGCGGTAGCGCAGGGCGCCGCCGGCACGGTCGGGCTCGGCGATCTCGGTCGCAAAGGCGACGACGCCTTCCAGGCCAGACTGGACTTCGCTCATTTCGCTCGCTTTCATCCTTGGTGATCGGAGGGGAGACGGCATGCCCCGGGGCTCGGCGGGTCCGGCGGGCGCGATCCCGCGCCGGATGGGCCACGCGTGCGCGATGCAGTATCGCGCGCCGATAGGGTGGGCCCAACCCCCGACCGACTCAGAGCAAGGAGCAGCCGATGTCCGATACCGCCGCCGAGCTGATGTTTCGGCCCGTCACCGAGCTCGCCGGGCTCGTCCGCGACGGAGGCATCAGTGCGCGCGAGCTCGTGGAGGCCTCGCTGCAGCGCATCGAGGCGCTCAATCCGCAGCTGAACGCGTTCGTCGACGTCGACGCCGAGGGCGCGCTGGCCGCGGCGGACACGGTCGGTCCGGGCGACGCCCGCCCGTTCGCCGGGGTGCCGATCGCGATCAAGAACAACCGCGCCGTCGCCGGACAGCGGCTCACACACGCGACGTCGCTGCTCGCCGACAACGTCGCCACATATGACCACAACGTGACGCGGCGGCTCACCGCGGCCGGATTCATCGTCGTCGGGACGACGACGCTACCGGAGCTCGGGATCATGCCGGTCAGCGAGTCGCGGTTGCTTGGGCCGACCCGCAACCCGTGGGATACCGACCGGACGCCGGGCGGCTCGTCCGGCGGCTCGGCCGCCGCGGTGGCGGCGGGCATGGTCCCGATCGCGCACGCCAACGACGGCGGCGGCTCGATCCGCATCCCGGCCGCGTGCTGTGGCCTCGTCGGGCTGAAGGCCCAGCGCGATCGCGTGTCGGCGGCGCCCGATGCGGGCGAGTCGTTCCTGACCGTCGACGGCGTGCTCACCCGTACGGTCGCGGAGACGGCGGACCTGCTCGACATCCTCGCCGGCCCCGAGGTCGGCGACGCGAGCTGGGCCCCCCCGCCGCCCGAGCCGTTTGCGGCCAGCGCGGCCCGCGAGCCGCAACCGCTGCGCGTCGCGGTTGCGACCATGCCTCCCCTCCCCGACGCAACCGTCCACGAGGCAGGGTTGCAGGCGGTGCGCGACACCGCCGCGCTGCTGGAGTCCCTCGGCCATTCCGTCGAGGAGGTGGCCGCGCCCTGGCAGGACGACGATCTGTTGCGCCTGTTCACCGTCGAGTTCGCCGCGCACGTGTCGAGCGCCATCACGCTCGCGGCCGCGAGGGCCGGGCGCGAGCCGGCGGAGACGGACGTCGAGGCGCTCAGCTGGCTCGTCTACCAGATCGCGACGGCGACGAGCTCGGTCGACGCGCTCCTCGGACGCCGGCGCCTGCAGGCGGCCGCGCGCGGGATCGTCGCCGCGCTGGCGCCCTACGACGTCGTCCTGCTGCCGATGCTCGCCGAGCCGCCGGTCCCGATCGGCGAGATCGACACGACCGCGAGCGATCCGCTGGCCACGTTCGCGCGGGCCGGCCAGTTCACGCCATTCGGCGCCCTGTTCAACGTCAGCGGGCAGCCGGCGATCTCGCTGCCCTTGTACGAGGCGCAGGGCTTGCCGCTCGCCGTCCAGATCGCCGGGCGTCCGGCGCAGGAGGGGATGCTGCTCGCGCTCGCGGCGCAGCTCGAGGCGGCGCGGCCGTGGGCCGGTCGCCGTGCGACGGTGTCGTAGCGACCGCGCTCTCACGCCGCCGCGGCGAGGACCTCGCGCATGGCCGCCGGGCTGACCCCGAGGCGGCGTGCGTCGTCGGTGCCCCGCGTGCTGAGCAGGGGCACCTGCATCAGCTCAGCCTCGTCCCAGGTCGCCGGCGCCCGCGGACCCGCCGCCGTCTCCAGCGCGCGCAGGGCGCGCGAGACGAGCGGCGTGGGCACGTGGACGAGCGGCCGGCGCCGGCCGACGCTGTCGAGCACGAGGCGGATGATCTCGTTCTCGCTCAGGACGTCGGGACCGGCGAGCTCGTAGCGGACGTGCCCGCCGTCGGAGCCGGCCGGGCGCGCGAGCGCCGCGGTCACGCAATCGGCGACGTCCTCGGCCCAGATCGGCTCGAACAGCGCCGTGCCGCGCCCGCTCACCGGCACGACCGGCAGGAGCGCCAGGCGGGCGAGCAGCGCCAGCCAGCGGTCGCCCGGGCGATAGACGATCGACGGGGCGAACACGGTCGTGCGCAGCGCGGACTCGGCGACGGCCTGCTCGGCGAGCGCCTTGGCCCGGAACAGCCGCGCGCGGTTGTGGCTGGACGCGTCGAGGACCGAGAAGAACAGGAAATGCTCCACGCCCGAGCGCTCCGCGGCCTGGACCATGCGCCAGGTCGCGATCGCGTTGAGCTCCTCGATCGACCCGGCGCGCTGATCGCGGATCGAGCCGGCGAGATGCACGACGGTGTCCACGCCACGGAGCGCATTGCGAAACGACAGCGGGTCGGCGAGATCCCCGAGGGCGATCTGCACCCGCACCCTCGAGGCGCCGAGCCGGCGCGGGTCCCGCACGAGGCAACGCACCGGCTGGCCGGCGTGGAGCAGGCGCGGCAACACCGCCGAGCCGACGAGCCCGGTCGCACCGGTCAGCAACAGCATGGCGCCGAAAGCTAGATCATCCGCGTCCACGAGGCGGCCGACGCGGTTCTCCGCCGCCGTGCTCGCGCTCCGCGATCGTTACTATGGGCCGCGCAGCACCCTCCCCGATTCCCTCCAACCCTCCAGGAACACGCTACATGGCCTATGTGATCGCCGAGCCGTGCATCGGCACGAAGGACAACTCTTGCGTCGAGGTCTGCCCGGTGGACTGCATCCACCCGACGCCGGATGAGCCCGGCTACGACGCGGCCGAGATGCTCTACATCGACCCGGAGGAGTGCATCGACTGCGATGCCTGCGTGGAGGCCTGCCCCGTGGACGCCTGCTTCGCCGAGGACCAGCTCCCCGACGAGTGGACGAAGTACATCAAGATCAACGCGGATTACTTCGCGAACCCCGCCTAGGGCGGACCGGCGGTAGACCGGCCGAGCCCGTCCCTCAGGCCATCGGCAACGCGATGCCAGTCGGCGCGCCGGTCGGTACCGCCGGGGCCGACGGAAGCACGGGCAGCGCCAGCGGCGCCAGCGCGACGAGACCGCGGGCCGCGTGGCGGATCGCCTGGGCGGCCGGGTCGTCCGGGTCGTCGAACACGAGCGGCAGGCCGTCGTCGGCGTGCTCGCGCAACGCCATCGTCAGCGGCACCTGGCCGAGCAGCGGCACGTCGAGCTCGTCGGCGAGCTCCTTGCCGCCGCCCTGGCCGAAGATCGGGAAGCGCTCGCCCCCGGGGGTGACGAAGGCCGACATGTTCTCGATCACTCCCACGACCTCGAGATTGACCTTGTGGGCCATCTCGGCCGAGCGGCGGGCGACGCGCTGAGCGGTCGCCTGCGGCGTGGTGACGATGACGAACTGGGCCTGGGGGAGCAGCTGCGCGAGCGTCATCGAGACGTCGCCGGTCCCCGGCGGCAGGTCGATGAGCAGGTAGTCGAGCGCCCCCCAGGCAACGTCCTGTAGGAACTGGGTGAGCGCCTTGTGCAGCATCGGACCGCGCCACACGACGGCCGCGTCCTCCTCGAGGAAGAAGCCGATCGACATCACCTTCACACCGTTGCTCTGCAGCGGCACGATCTTGCGCTCGGCCGATACCGGCGGGCGCGTTGCACCGAGACCGTACATGCGAGGGATCGAGTAGCCCCAGACGTCGGCGTCGAGCACGCCGACCGACTTGCCCTCGCCGGCGAGCGCGGCGGCGAGGTTGGCGGTCAGCGTCGACTTGCCCACGCCGCCCTTGCCCGAGCCGACGCAGATGACGTTCGCGACCTCGGCGAGCGCGCCCTCGGGCAGGCCGGCGGCCCGGCCGAGCCGCTGGGCGAGCGCGGCCTTCTGCGCCTCATCGAGGACGTCGAAGGACACGTTGACGCCGGCCACGCCCGGCAAGGCGCCGACCGCGTCGGTGACGCCGGTCTGGAAGTGGCTGCGCACCGGGCATCCCGCGGTGGTGAGGGACACGGTCACGTCGACGACGCCGAGCTCGTTGACGTCGATCGAGCGCACCATGCCGAGCTCGACGATCGAGCGGCGCAGCTCCGGATCGATGACCGCCTCGAGCGCCTTGAGAATCTCGTCCTTGTTCATGTTGCTCCATTCTGGCAAAGACGGGGCCGCCGACCCGCTGGCGGGGAAGAAAAAAACACCAACGGGGCGACCGAGGTCGCCCCGCTGGCGGAGGGAGGAGAGGGTCCTTCTACTGTCGGCGGGATATGAGGCCGACAGACCTTCCCGGCACCGGGCTCTCCGTCCCGGGCGGGGTAAGCCGTGTCCGGGTCAGGCCCGGCTGAGAACACGCTCCTGGAGCTTGGATGCGAGCTCGGTGGCGGGCTTGATGCGGGGCTGGACGACGTTCTCGAGGCGAGCCGAGGCCTGCTCGACCTGGGCCGAGAGGTCCTTGACGGCGCTGCCGCGGCGGCGGTCGATGCGCGTGACGGTCTGCTCGAGTCCGCGACGACGCTGACGGAGCTGACGCTCGACGCGCGTACGCGTCTTGCGCACCTCGCGCTCGAGGCCCTTACGGGCGCTCGTGCCGCGACGCTCGAACTTCTTGAGCTGCGTCTGCGCCTTCGACGGCGTGGTGTAGGTCGTGACGACGTCGTTGACGCTCGACACGACGCGGTCGCGGGCGATGAGCGCCGCGCCGACGGGAATGAGGACGGCGCGCTCGACGATGTCGACCGGCGTGCGCTGGCCGTTGGAGGCCGCCGTCGACGTCGTGCGCTTTGCGGCCGGCTTGGCCGCCGTACGCCTGGCGCCGGTCGTGCGCTTCGTCGCGGTCGTCTTGCGGGTGCGAGTGCCGCTCGGGGCGCTCGTGCGGGCTTGGGCCATATGGGCGAAGCTCCTCTCTCTGAGACTCAGAGGGCTGGGAGGGGTCGGTTCGAAATCGTTCGTTGTCGCCATCAGCGTACCAGCGAACACCTGTTTGTAAACCTCTTCTGGAGCTTTGTTACAGGGAATCCGCTCAGTGCGACAAATGCCCCATGTTTACTGCCTGTTCACTTCTTGGAGCTTGTAACAACAGGAACGTGCGTTCGCCGTAGCCAGAGTCCCGGATCGTTGAGCTCCTCGGCGCTCGGCAGGGCCTCCGGCGTGCTCCAGGCGCGGTTGAGCGCGGCCATTCCCTCGCGCTCCACGATTGCGTCGCAGAACCGGCGCCCGTCCTCGTACTGGCGCATCTTCAGGTCTAGGCCGAGCAGCCGCTCGAGCAACCGCCAGGCCGGCGAACGGGTGGCGCGGCGCTCGTCGAGGGCCGTGCGCAGTGCGTCCAGATCGTCGCCGAGCACCTGCGCGCCGACGGCGTCCATGACGTGCTCGGCATGCCCCTCCACGAGCGACATCGTCGCCTGGATGCGCGCGACCAGCCGCTCGCGCTCGGGGCCGAGGACGATCTGCAGCAGGTCGCCGTGACGAACGCGGTCGATGAGCTCACGCAGGTCGCCGGCGCTCGGGAGGCGCAGCAGCGAGGCGGCCGAGACGTCGACCTGCAGCCCCTCGAGCAGCTCCGTGATGAGCCCGGCGAGGTGCTCGCGCAGCCACGGGACGCTCGAGAACTGGACGGCGTGGGTGACCTCGTGGATCGTCACCCACGTCACGAGCGCGTCCTCGTCGACGCCCAGCTTCGTCGCCGCCTCGACCAGGTTCGGCGCGAGCAGGAGCAGGCGCGCCGGAACCTCGGCGTCGAGCATCACGAGGTCGTACTGGCCGAGCACTCGCTGCGAGAGCAGGCCGGTGAGCGCTCCGACCTGTACCGCCACGACGATGCCCGACATCGACCGCAGCGGTCCGGCGAGCGGGCCGAGGCCGCCACCGAGACGGTCGTCGAAGGACTCCAGCAGCGGTCGCATGCTCGCGTGGTTGGCCGCAATCCACTCGGCCCGGTCGACGGCCTCGGGCGACGGCAGCTCGCCGGCGGGCGTCATCCCGGTGTACGCGGTCACGCGGGCGGCGCCCTCGTGCGCCCACTCGGTGAGGTCGGCGGGCAGCGTCGTCGGGGCCGGCGTACCCGAGAGCAGTCCGGCGACCCGCTGCGCGAGGGCCCAATCGATCATCACCCTGATGGTGACACCAAAGCGAGCTCGGCCAGGCCTATCGCGGTGCGGGCGGCCACCACCGGCGAGCGCGGGACGAGATCCAGCGGCGCGCCCAGCGGGTCGGCATAGTCGGTGAAGGCGACCAACCCACCGCTCTCGCGGACGATGAGCTGGGCGGCGGCCACGTCGACGGCCCGACAGCGCCACAGGCTGAGCATCCCGTCGACGCGGGTCGCGGCGACCTGGCACATCGAGACGGCCATCGTGCCGAGCGCTCGCACGCGGTGCACGCTGGCCACGAGGCCGTCGCTGGCGGCGGCGATGTAGCGCGGGTTGGCCGACTCGACCGCGACGAGCTCCAGCCGCCCGTCCCGGGTCCGGCGCTCGGGCGGCGCATCGGCGAGCGCCGCCCCGTTGAGGCGGACCCCGTCGCCGCGCCAGGCCACCCATTCCTCGCGCGCGCCGAAGTCGAAGACGTATCCGAACCACACGTCGGCCATCGTGGCGCCGCGTGCGACCGCGATCGACACGGCGTGGTGCGGCAGACCGCGCTTGGCGTTCAGCGAGCCGTCGATCGGGTCGATGATCACGCGCGTCGCGTCATCGCCGAAGTCGACCGCCCCGCGCTCCTCCGACAGCGCGAGGAACCGATGCCCCTGCGCGTAGAGGCCGTCGAGCTCGGCGAAGATGATCTCCTCGGCGGCGCGGTCGATGAACACCGACTCGTCGCCGCCCTCGCCACGCCCGGTCTCGCGGGCGCGCTCGCCCGTCGTCGGGTGCTCGGAGAGCATCGCCTGCAGGCCCGCGACCGAGCGGCGGCAGACGCCGAGCCAATCGGGGCCGGCGCCCGTATCGGAAGCCCCCATGCGGTCATATCCTACGAGCGATGGCCACCGAGCTCGCCGAGCTGTCAGCGCCCCAGGGCCAGGTCGTCACGCACGCCGACGGGCCGCTGCTGCTGCTCGGCGGTGCCGGCACGGGTAAGACCGAGACACTCGTGCAGCGCTTCGCGGCGCTCGTCCAGCGGGGCGTCGCACCCGAGAGCGTGCTCGTGCTCCTGCAGACCCGCCGGGCGGCGGACGCGCTCCGTGCCCGCCTGGAGGACACGCTGCTCGGCGGCTACGAGGAGCTGCGCGTCCACACCGCGCCGGACCTGTGTGAGCGGCTGTTGCGCGAGGAGGCGCTGCCGGCCGGCCTCGATCCGTTCTTCGCCGCCGCCACGCAGGCCGACCGCGTCGCGATGCTGCTCGATCGGGTCGACGAGCTGACCCTCGCGCGCCACGACTTCCACGGTCGCCCCTCGGCCCTGATGGCGAGCTTCGTGGAGCGCATCGATCGCCTCAAGGACGAGCTCATCGGTGCGCGGGAATATCACGCGTGGGCGACGCAGGCCGAGCGCGAGGCCGAGCTCGAGTTCGCGAAGCTCTACGAGGATCACGACCGCATGCTCGCCGAGCAGGGGGCGCTCGACGCGCGCGAGACGCTCATGCGGGCGTGCGCGCTGCTGCGCGAGCGCGCCGATGTGCGCGAGCGCGTGTCCGCACGCCTGGAGCACGTGCTCGTCGACGACTACCAGGACGCGAGCTTCGCGCAGGTGACGCTCGTCAACCTGCTCGCCGGCGAGCACGGCAACCTGCTCGCGGCGGGTAACGACGACGAGGCGATCTGGCGCTACCGCGGCGCCGCGGCGAAGAACCTGCGTGACTTCCGCGACCGTCACCCACAGGCCCCGGTCGTCGTGCTCGAGCACAGTCACCGGAGCCCGCGCCGGGTGCTCGAGGCCGCCTCCGCGGTCGTGCGGGCCAACCCCGACCGGCTCGCGCTGCCGCTGTCGGGCGACGAGGGCGGCGAGGTCCGCTTCTGGCGTTGTGCGAACGAGCGCTCGCAGGCGCAGAGCGTGGCCGCCGAGATCGAGCAGCTCATCGCCCGCGCCGGCGCGGAGCCGCAGCAGATCGCCGTCCTCGTGCGCTCGGTCGGCGCCGAGAGCCGGCTGCTGGCCGGGGCGCTCGAGGAGCGGGCGGTGCCGTACCGCGTCGTCGGCGCCAGCGCGTTCTACGAGCGCGCCGAGGTGCGCGACGTGCTCGCCTGGCTGCGGCTGCTCATCGATCCCCGCGACGCGGCCGCCGTCGTGCGCGCGATGGCCCGCCCGCCGATCGAGCTGCGCTCGATCGATCTCGCCCGTGTCATCCAGATCGCCCGCCGGCGCAAGCTGGACATGGTCTCGGCGATGGCGGCGGCGACCGAGTCGCCGCAGATCCCGCCCGAGGCGCGCGAGCGCATCCTCGCCTTCCTCAAGCTCCAGCGCAGCGCGCTCGGCGCCCTGGACACGACGCGCCCCGACCTCTTCGTGCATCGGCTCATCGACCGTCTCGGGCTTCGCCGTCAGCAGCTGTTCGCGGCGCAGACCGACATCGTCGAGCGCCTCGTCAACCTCGCCCGCCTCGGCGAGATGGCGGCCGCGTTCGTCCGCCGCGCGCCCCAGGCGACGCCGCGCGAGTTCGCGCGCTACATCGCCGCCGTCTCGGAGGCCGGCCTGCGCGAGGAGGAGGCGGCGGCGGTCTCCGACACGCGCACCCGGAGCGTGACCGTCATGAGCATGCACGCCGCCCGGGGCCGCGGATTCGACCATGTGTTCGTCGTCGGTCTGCAGTCCTCACGCATGCCGGGCGCGCGCCGCCAGGCCGTCGAGCCGATTCCCGATGAGCTGCTGCGCGAGCAGTTGCCGCCCGACTCACGCGCCGCCCACGTCGCCGAGATGCGCCGCCTGCTGCATGTGGCCATGACGCGCGCCCGGACCGGGCTCGTGCTCGCCTACGCGTCGACCTCGGAGCGGGGCGCGGTGCAGCCGCCGTCGCCGTTCGTCGAGGAGGCCCGCGAGGCCCTGCAGGCCGCGTGGGAGGACCACGAGGAGGAGCTCTTCGGGCCGGCCGAGACGCTGCCGTCGACGCTGCGCATGATGCGCGAGGAGGTCCTCGACAGCGTTGCGCGCATCGGCGGCCGCCTCGGCGAGCTGCGGCTGGACACCGAGCTCGACATCTCGCACGGGGTCGTGCGCTACCTCGAGCTCGTCAAGCTCGCCGCGCTCATCGACCGCCCGGCCGGCGAGGGCGTCGCCGAGGCGCTGCCGGATCTGAACACGCGCCTGCTCGCGTCGTGCACCGCGCTGCAGCGGGAGATCTTCGAGACCTCCTCGCTCGACGACATGCTGCTCGCCGCCGAGCACGACGACCGGGCCCGCGCGCAGGCGATCGCGGCACGCGACGAGCCGTCACTCGAGCCGTTCCTGCCCAAGCGGGGCGAGGGCCTCATCCTGTCGGCCTCGGACATCGAGACCTACCGCTCGTGCCCGCTGAAGTACAAGTTCGCGCGCGTCTTCCGGATTCCCTCGGAGCCGACGCTCAACCAGCGCTTCGGGATCCTCATCCATCAGGTGCTCGAGCGCTTCCACGCCGGGCCGGGGGAGACGCTCGCGGACCTCGGCGTGCTGCTCGAGGCCGGATGGCGTCGCGGGGGCTTCGGGGACACCGACCAGGAGCGCCAGCTGCACGAGAAGGCGCGGGTCGCGCTCGCGCAGTATCACGAGCGCCTCGCCCTCGAGACCGCCGAGCCGGTCTGGTTCGAGCGCTCGTTCTCGTTCCGGCTCGGTCCGCACCATCTCCGTGGACGCGTCGACCGCGTCGACCGGCTGGCCGGCGACGGCTACGAGCTGATCGACTACAAGACCGGCGTCCCGAAGACGCCGAGCCAGCTCAAGGACGACATCCAGCTGTCGCTCTACGCGGTCGCGGCGCGCGAGGCCTGGAGCCTCGAGGCGGCCCAGCAGGCCTACTACTACGTGCTCGACAACGAGAAGGTGCCCGTGCCCCGGAGCGACGTGGACGCTGACTGGATCAAGGAGACAGTCCTCGAAGTCGCCGACGGGATCTCGGGCCAGGGGTTCGAGCCGACGCCGTCGTATGCGGCCTGCTCGATGTGCGACTACCGGATCGTCTGCCCGGCGGCGGAGAAGTAGGGGGCGGCGGGGCGGCGCGCCGGGGTGGCTTCAGGCGCGCCGCGGGCGAGCGCCGGGGCGTGGCCCCCCTCGTGGGCGACGTTCGACCGATCTTCTTCCACCACGAGAGAAGATCGATCACGCTTCGGGCCCGGACGCCTCCGGGCGAGCGCCCCTGCCCGTCACTCCGACGGCGACTCGGGCCCGCGCTGGCGCAGGAAGCGCTGGAACTCGCGCGCGAGCAGATCGCCGGACGGGAGGTCGTCGGCCGACAGCGGGTCGCGCTCGTTCTCGGCCGCGCGCTCCAGCCCCTCGACGAACGCCTGGATGTCGGGGTCGCTCTGGACGGCGAGACCGACCTGGCGCTCGTAGTCGGCGGCCGCGCTCTCCAGGTCGGACGCGTCGACCGAGACGCCGACAAGGCCCTCCAGGCGCCGGACGAGCGCAAGCGCGGCCTTCGGATTGGGGGCGGCGGCGACGTAGTGGGGCACGCTCGCCCACAGGCTCGCCGACGGGATCCCGGCCTTGGCGCAGGTGGCATGCAGGACGCCGACGATGCCGGTCGGACCCTCATAGCTGGACGGCGTGAGCCCGAGGCGCTCGGTGAGGGCGGGATCCGACGCGAGGCCCGTCATCGCCACCGGATGCGAGTGCGGGACGTCGGCCAGCAGCGCGCCGAGCGTCACCACGAGCTGCACGCCGAGCGCCTCGGCCAGATCGACGATCAGCGAGCTGAACGTGCGCCACCGCATCGAGGGCTCCGAGCCCTGGACGAGCACGAGGTCGCGCGGCGCGCGCGGGGCCCGCGCCTCGTAGATCTCCACCGCCGGCCACTCGAGCTCGCGCGTCTGCCCGTCGACCAGACGGATCTGCGGGCGCGTCGCCTGGAAGTCGTAGAACTCCTCGGGGTCGATCTGGGCGAAGCGGCGAGCGCCGAGCGCGGCGCCGACGAAGCTCACCGCGGCCGAGGCGGCATCACCGGCATCGTTCCAACCCTTGAACGCCGCGATGAGGGCCGGTGCCCGCAATGCGTCTGGTCGACGATCCCAGATGAGCGGCTGCATCCGACTCACGGTACATGATGCGGTGATGGCTGCCGCCACGTCTTCCGCCCAGCCGCCACGGGCGCCCGGCGCGGTCGCCGCGCTGCGCCCCGGCGAGCCGGTCGACGCCGTCTACGCGTGCACGCGCAAGGACCGCCTCCTCTCGCGCGCCGGCACGCCGTACCTCGCGCTCGAGCTGCGCGACCGCACCGGGACGATCGCCGGCCGCGCCTTCCGCGACACGGATGTGCTCGCCGGGCGCTTCGAGCGCGGCGACCTCGTCCGGGTGCGCGGTCGCGTCGAGCGCTTCCGCGACGAGTTGCAGATCGAGGTGGCGACGATCGCCCGGGTCTCCGACGGCGAGGCGGACCCGGCCGACTTCCTTCCGGTCGCCTACCGGGACCTCGACGAGCTCGACGGGTTCCTCGAGCACCTCGCGAGCGAGGTCTTCGATCCCGGCCTGCGGGCGCTCCTGCAGCGGCTGCTCGGCGATGTGCAGCTGCGCGCCGAGCTCCGACGCGCGCCCTGCACGCGCGCCGGTCACCACGCGTATCTCGGCGGGCTGCTCGAGCACACGGTCGCGGTGGCGACACTCGCCCTCGAATGCGCCCAGCTGCATCCGCGCCTGGACCGCGACCTCCTCCTCACGGCGGCGATCGTCCACGACCTCGGCAAGACCCGGGAGTTCACCTACGGGGCCGAGATCGCGCTGAGCGAGGAGGGGCGCCTGCTCGGCCACGTCGAGCTCGGGCTGCGCCTGCTCGAGCAGCTCGCTCCGGCCGCGCTGGCACCCGAGCGCCGGCTCGCGCTCGCCCACTGCGTGCTCGCCCACCACGGCGCCGAGTCGCTTCCGGGCCGGCGCTTCGGCTCGGCCGAGGCGCTCGCGCTGCACCGGCTGAATGCCCTTGATGCGAGCGTGAAGGGCGCGCTCGAGCACGGTCTGCCCTGATGGATCGGGGCCGTCGGCGCGCGCCGGCCTCCCTTGTTCATATAGGCGTCCCCTTCGAGGCGCCGGTGCCGCCCGCTTCGCTACGGTGACCCCGGTGCCCGACACGGCCGCCCCTTCCCACCGGCGCGCACGGCGACCCTCCGTGCCTGTCGTCCTGGCGGCCGTCGTGGCGGTGGCGGTCGTCCTCGTGGTCGCAGTCGGCGCGGGCGATGCCGCCGGCCGCCGGCCGCCGGCCGCGGCGGCGGCGCTCGCGCTCCCCGCCCCGGTGACGTGCCCGGTGTTCCCGGCCGACGACCCGATCAACCAGGACATCTCGCACGCGCCACTCGATCCGAACTCGGCCCGCTACATCGCGAGCATCGGCGCGAGCGGTCACCTGCATCCCGACTTCGGCACGCCGCCGTCCTACGGGATCCCCTACACGGTCGTCGGTCCTCACCAGCCGCGCGTGCCGATCCACTTCACCGCCTACGGGGACCAGTCCGACCCCGGCCCGTACCCGGTGCCGCCCAACGCGCCGGTCGAGGGCGCCGGGCAGGCGGGCGACCAGCACGTGCTCGTCGTCCAGAACGGGACGTGCCGCCTGTTCGAGCTCTACGACGCGCAGCGGGTGGGCCACCGCTGGGACGCCGGGTCGGGGGCGGTGTTCAACCTGCGCAGCACGAGGCTGCGGCCCGACACCTGGACCTCGGCCGACGCGGCCGGGCTGCCGATCTTCCCGCTGCTCGCGCGCTACGACGACGTTCGCACCGGCGCGATCAACCACGCCCTGCGCTTCACCGTCGCGCAGACGCAGGAGGGCTTCATCCATCCGGCGACGCATTTCGCGTCGAACGACACCAACCCCGCCCTGCCGCCGATGGGACTGCGGCTGCGCCTGAAGGCGAGCTACGACATCTCGCACTTCAACGGCGCGGCACGCATCATCCTCGTCGCGCTGAAGCGCTACGGGATGATCGTCGCCGACAACGGCTCGAACTGGTACATCACCGGCGCTCCGGATCCGCGCTGGAGCGACACCAATCTCGACGAGCTCAAGACCGTCCCGGGCTCGGCGTTCGAGGTCGTGCAGACCGGGCCGATCCACCACTGACCGGCGCGAGCGACCGCCCGCCGCGCTCGGCGGACCGGGAGGCGGACGCCCCCGGCGTCAGGCCTGGTGCTGAGGCTCGGGCTGCGGCTCGGCGCTTGCCGGTTCCGGAGCCTGAGCAGGAGCGGCGGCGGGAGCGGGAGCGGGCTGCGCCACGGGCTGCTCGAACTCGGGAACCGCTGCCGGCGCTGCCGCCGGCTGCTCCGCCGCCGGGGCGATCCCCGGCTTGGATGCGCCGCTGACCGCGTCCTTGAACTCCATCATGCCCGCGCCGAGTGATCGACCGATCTCGGGGATCCGCTTCGCGCCGAACACGAGCAAGAGGATGACGACGAGAAAGATGATGTGAAGGGGGTTGTCAAGGCCCATTGGTGCGTTCCAGTGTAGTGGATCGTGGTTGGCTGCTTTGCGATCGCTGTCTCCGTGGCGCTAGGGGCGCCCGGGCGCCGCCGGATCGCCGGTTTCCCGCGTGTCCGCGCGGCTGGACTGACGTATGAGCCGCGCGGCGACGAGCAGCAGGAAGACGGCGAACGCGGCGCGCAGGGCGGAGCCCGAGAGGGCATTCGCAAGCGCGACGCCCGCGGCCGTCCCGGGCACCGCGGCCAGGCCGATCCACAACGCGTCCCGGCGGCGCACGTTGCCATGGCGGTCCTGCGTGATCGCGCCGACGAGCGCGACGGGCACGATCGCGAGCAGCGAGGTCGCCTCGGCCTGCTGCTGACCGAGCCCGACGATCAGCACCAGCGCGGGGACGAACACCACCCCGCCGCCGATCCCGAGCATCCCGGCGAGCATCCCGCCGAGCACGCCGATGATCGCGACGGCGATCACTGCAGCACCAGCTCGACGGCGCTGGCCACGAGCACCGCGGCGAACAGGTACGTGAGCGCTCGCACCGGCACGCGTCGGGAGAGCTCCGTTCCCACCAGCACGCCGGCGACCGCGGGCAGACCGATGAGCAGGGCATCACCGGCGCGCACGTTGTCGTAGGCCAGGCCCTGCCACGCCGCCGCGACGCCGGCGATCACGGCGATCGCCGCGAGCGACGTCCCGGCGGCCGTTCGCGCATCGTAGGAGAGCCACCACAGCAGCAGCGGAACGAGCACCACGCCCCCGCCCACTCCGAACAGTCCGCTGAACGCACCAGCGACGATCCCGATCGCGGCCAGCTGAAACGACCGGATCGCGGGCATGCGCGGCATACTAGAGGCGTGTCTCCCGCCGCCACGCTTGTCGAGGCGCTCGACCCGCTGCGCGCCGATCCCGCGTCAAGCGCGGTGCTGCTCGACATCGACGGGACGCTCGCACCGATCGTCCGCCACGCTGCGGACGCGCACGTGCCCGAGGCCACGCGCTCGCTGCTCATCGACATCTCCCGCCGTTATCGGGTCGTTGCGTGCGTCAGCGGGCGCCGCGCGGCGGTCGCCCGCCAGATCGTCTCCATCGGGACGATCGCCTACGTCGGCAACCACGGCGCCGAAGTGCTCGAACCCGGCGCGACGCGCGCGCGCGTCGACCCCCGCGCCGCCGAGTGGGGCGAGCGGATCACGCGGTTCGCCGCCTCGGTCAGCACGCCCGAGCTGCAGCGCCTGCGCGTCCGGGGCGAGGACAAGGAGACGATCGCCGCCTTCCACTGGCGGGGTGCGCCCGACGAGGAGGCCGCCCGACGGGCCGTGGCCGAGATCGCCGAGCGGGCCGAGGCCGAGGGCTTCGGCGTGCACTGGGGACGCAAGGTGCTCGAGGTGCGACCGCCCGTCGCGCTCGACAAGGGTGACGGCGTGAGCGCGCTGCTGCGCGACGCGCCGATCCAGGCCGCCGTGTACGTCGGCGACGACTCGACCGATCTCGATGCCTTCCGCGCGCTCCGCGCCGAGGTCGACGAGGGGCGTCTGCAGACGGCGATCTGCGCGGCCGTGAGCTCGGAGGAGACGCCCGAGGAGCTCGCCCGCGAGGCGGATCTGCTGCTCGAGGGCCCGGGCGGCGTGCGTGAGCTGCTCGAAGCGCTGCTCAGGTGAGCCTGCGCGGTGCGCTTCGTCGACTTCCTCCGCTCCACCGTGCTGCTCAGCGCGGGCGCGGCGACGGCCCTTGCGGCGGTGACCGTGATCGCCGCCGACAATCGCGGTGAGCCCAGGCCGGCGCTCATCTCGATCGGCTGGTGGGTGTTCACCGCGGCGGTGGGCCTGATCCTCGGTCGGCGGGCGGCGACGGCGCCGCCGATCGCCCGCCTGCTCGCCGACTCGAAGGCGACGACGACGCTGCCCGTCCATCGTCCGGGGCTCACGCTCATCAACCGCCTGTGGCCGCTGTTGCTGCTGACCGTCGTCAGCGGCGCGCTCGCGTTCCTGCAGCCGCAGGTTCCGGGCATCGCCGCCGGCGTTCCGATCCTGCTCGCCCTGTACTGGCGCCGGCAGGACGCCGCCGTGGCCGCGATCGAGGATCGCGACGGCGTGCGCTTCTACGTGGCGCGCACGTCCCCGTTGCGCCCGATGGCGCTCGAGCGCGTGCCCGGCTTCAAGGCGCTGCGTCCGGAGGGTCTCGGCGGCGCCCCCGGATGAGCGACGCGCCATTGCCGGTGCTGATCGTCTCGCTCGGCGCGACGAGCGGCCTGCGCGCCGCGGACGAGCAGCTCGCCGGCGCGCTGCGCCGGGCCGGCGCGGAGGTCCGCGTGGCGGTGGCGCGCCCGCCGCGCGAGGTGCGCACGTTCGCGCTGACCGACCTCTGCTGGGCACTCGCGGCGCGTGCCGCGGCCCGCGCCGCGCTCGCCCGCGAGCCGGCGAGCGTCGTCGTGTACTCGAGCGTGACCGCCGCGCTCTGCTGGGCCCGGCCGGGAGCGATCCGCTTCGATGCGCCGGCCGCCGGCAACCGCCCCGGCCGCCACGGCGTGTGGCAGCGCCCGCTCGAGCGTCGCCGGCTGCGCGAGGCGCCGGTGCTCCTCCCCTGGAGCGCGGGCGCGCTGCAGGAGGCCGGGCTGCCGGCCGACGCTCCGGACGCGGTCGTCGTGCCCGTCGCCGTCGAGCGCTCGGGGCCGCCGGCGCCGGTGCGCGACATCGCTGCGATCAGCTACGTCGCCAACCCGCACAAGAAGGGGACCGATCGCGTCCTGGAGGCGTGGCGGCGGGTCCGCCGCCCCGACGAGGAGCTCGTGCTCGCCGGCGCCGACCTCGCCGTCGAGCAGGACGGCGTGCGCGTCGTCGGGCGACTCGCCCCCGAGGAGTACCGCGCCCTGCTGCGCCGCGCCCGTGCGTTCGTCTGCGCCCCGCGTCGAGAGGATCACGGCATCGCCCAGCTCGAGGCGCTCGCCGACGGGTGCCGGCTCGTCACCACGCCGGCGCCGGGTCCGTACGCGGCGCTGGAGCTCGCGCGGACGCTCGACCCGAGGCTCGTCGCGGAGGACCTCGGTGAAGCGCTGCGCCTCGCCCTCGACGAGGCGCCCGGAGACTACGCCGAGCGCGCGGCAACGCTGTTGGCCCCGTTCGCTCCCGCCGCCGTCGACGCTCGCGTCGCCGACGAGCTCGTGCCGCGCCTGCGCGCGATCCGCTGACGCCGCGCGGCGCGGCCCGCGCTCAGCGCGCGCGGCGCCCGGGCTTGCGCAGTTTCTGCAGCTGCGCCCACGTGCGCGCGTTGGCGATCTGGCCGGCGCCGAGCCACGCGCGCCGCGCCGTCGCCACCCCCCAGCGCATGTTCGCCAGCGTCGTCATGCGGTGGGCGTCGGAGTCGATGACGATGCGCACGCCGGCGGCCGCGGCGGCTCGCGCGGCGCTGTCGTTGAGGTCGCGGCGCGCCGGATTGGCGTTGATCTCGAGCATCGTCGCGCTCTCGGCGGCGGCGGCGAACACCGCCTCCAGGTCGACGGCGTACGGGTCGCGCCGTTCGATGAGCCGCCCGGTCGGATGGCCGATCGCGTCGACGAGCGGATGGCGCACGGCGCGGACGATGCGCTCGGTCATGGCCTGCTCGCCGGCGGCGAACGACGTATGGACGCTCGCGACCACCCAGTCGAGCTCGGCGAGCAGGTCGTCCTCATAGTCCAGGGAGCCGTCGGGCAGGACGTTCACCTCGCTGCCGGCGAGGACGCGGATCCCCTCGAGCTTCGCGTCGACCGCCCGCACCCGCTCGATCTGGCGCCGCAGCTCGTCGGGGGACACGTCGTTGCCGAACCCGTGCGAGGCCGAGTGGTCGGTGATGGCGAGGTACTGATACCCGAGGTCGCGCGCGGCCAGCGCCATCTCCTCGATCGTGTGGTGCCCGTCGGAGGCGATCGTGTGGCAATGGAGGTCACCGCGGATGTCCTGTAGCCCCACGAGCGTCGGCAAGGACGCGCCGCCGTCCGCGGCGGCCGCGAGCTCGCCGCGGTCCTCGCGCAGCTCCGGCTCGATGTACGCGAGCCCGAGCAGCCCGTACACCTCCTGCTCGGTCGCGCACGCGGTCGACTCGCCGCTCCGATCGTCGAGCACCCCGTACTCGGAGATGTGCAGTCCGCGGCGCACCGCGTCCTCGCGCAGCCTCGTGTTGTGGCGGGCCGAGCCGGTGAAGTGCTGCAGGAGGTTGCCGAACCGCTCGGCCCCGACGATCCGCAGGTCGACGCTCATACCGGTGTGCGTGCGGGCCCGGGCGGCGGTCTGGCGCGCCGGGGACGCAACCGCCTCCTCGTCGGGCTCCGTCACGCTCACTCGCTCGATGACGTCGAGCCCGCCGAGGGCGGCGATGAGCGCCTCGGGTCGATCGGAGGCGGCGACGATGTCGAGGTCCTTGACGCTGTCGGCCTGGCGCCGGACCGAGCCGGCGAGCGCGATCGCCGATGGGCTTGCGCGCTCGCGCAGCCCCTCCACGATCCGTTCGCCGAGCTCGAGCGCCCGCGGCAGCAGCACGCGCGCGGCGCGCGTCTCGCCGAGGCCGGCCTCGAGGGCCGCGAGCACCTGCTCCTCGAACTTCGGGCCGAGGCCGCGCACGCCGCGCAGCCGCTGCCCGAGCGCCGCGTCGCGCAGCGCGTCCAGGGAGTCGATGCCGAGCTCGTCGTACAGCAGGCGGGCGCGCTTGGGACCGAGGCCGGGCAGGCGCGTCAGCGCGACCAGGCTGGCCGGGAACTTCGCGCGCAGCTTCTCGGCCGCCGGGATCGTTCCCGTCTGCGCGAGGGCGAGGATCTTCTCCTGCAGCGTCTTGCCGACGCCGGGCAGCTCGGTGGCGCGCCCCGTCCGGGCGAGCGCGGCAACCGAGGTCGACGCGTCGCGCACGGAGCGCGCCGCGTTGCGGTAGGCGACCACTCGGTGGACGATCGCGCCGTCGAGCTCGTACAGGTCGCCGAGCTCCTCCAGGGCATCGGCGATGGCGGCGTTTGACGGGTCGGTCACGACGCGACGGGGACCTCGATGCGGGCGTTGGGCGCGGGCACGGGTTAGGGTTAGCGGACTGTGTCTGATGAAGCCTGGCTCATTCTTCCCACCTACGACGAGGCCGAGAACATCGAGGCTATCGTGACCGCCGCGGGCGAGGTGCTCGCCGGCGCGGCCCCGGATGCATTCCGGATCCTCGTCGTCGACGACGGCTCTCCCGACGGCACCGGCGACATCGCCGACCGTCTCGCGGGCGAGCACGACTGGGTCCGCGTGCTGCACCGGACGAGCAAGGACGGCATCGGCCCGGCATACCTCGCCGGCTTCCGCTACGCGCTCGAACACGGGGCGGCGTACGCGATGGAGATGGACTCGGACTTCTCGCACGACCCGGCCGACCTCGCCCGCCTGCTCGGCGCCGTGCGCGACGGAGCCGACCTGGCGCTCGGATCGCGCTACGTCCCCGGCGGCGGCGTGACCGACTGGGGGCTGCTGCGGCGCTTCATCAGCCAGGGCGGGTCGACGTACGCGCGCTGGGTTCTCGGCCTGCGCGTCAAGGACCTGACGGGCGGCTTCAAGTGCTTCCGCCGCGAGGTGCTCGAGGGCATCGACTTCTCGAGCGTGCGCTCGCAGGGTTACGCGTTCCAGGTCGAGCTCACCTATCGCGCCGTGCGTGCCGGCTTCCGCGTCGTCGAGGTTCCGATCGTGTTCCGCGATCGCGAGCACGGCACGAGCAAGATGTCGTGGAAGATCGCCGCGGAGGCGTTCTGGCTCGTGCCGCTCCTGCGCTTCGGTCGTCAGCCCAAGCCGCCGATCGCGACCGAGCCGGCACCGAACTCCGGCCCGGCCGTCTAGCGCGCGCGTCGACATCCGCCGGGCGGCCCGGCACGGCGTTCAACCCGCGCGTGACGGGCGCCGATGGCGTTCGGATGGATGCCTCGGCGTACGCGTTCACCTACGGCATCAGCCGCACCCGCGAGACGCTCAGACTGTGGCAGTCGCGCCCGCTTCCGGTCCTCGGACGCTGGATCGCCGGCTCGGTCGCGACCGCGCTGGCGATGCTCCTCGCCGTCCTGATCGTCTCGGCGCTCAACCGCCACGTCGTTGCCTTCCTGACGCTCGAGCCGCCGTTCGTGACCGGCGGCCCGTCGGACGTGCTCGGACTGCTCGAGCGCAACGGGCTCGTGCTCGCCCTCCACGCGATGGCCTGCGTCGCCGGGTTCATCGCCGGCAGCTCGCTGCCGCTGCAGGCCGGCGCGCACCGGGGCGTGTCGCGCTGGGTGCACGAGCACGGGGGACGCATCGCGATCGCGTTCGTCATCGCGGCCACGACGTTCTCGCTCAGCGCCCAGACCTGGGTGCTCGGGCACGCGCTCGCGGGCGTCTCGGGCTTCCTGCGTATCTCGCCCGCCCTCCTCCTCGTGTCGGTCCTGCCGCACGCGATCCTCGAGCTCACGGCCCTCTTCCTCCCGCTCGCCGCCTGGATCATCGCCAGCCGCCGCGGCGAGTGGGATCAGCTGCTCGCCGCGACGCTCGTCACCCTGGCGATCGCGATTCCGATGCTCGTGGTCGCGGCGCTGATCGAGGTCTACGTCTCGCCGCACCTGTTCGTGGCGTTGACCGGGATCAAGCCGCCGATCACGCGCACCTTCGGGATGGTCACGGTCACGCTTCGCGGCCACTGAGCCTCCGTCGGCGGCGGTTGCGTCGCCACAGCGTCGGGCGTACGCTGCGCTCATGGCGGGTGCGACATCGAGCCGGGCGGCCGCGGCCTTCGATCCGTCCGCGTTCACGGAGCGCTACGAGGCCGCGTGGAACGGCTGCGACGTGGACGTGATGGCGGACCTGATCACCGAGGACATCGTGTGGGTCGACCCCGCGCTGCCCGAACCCGCCGTGGGGATCGGAGCGGTTCAGGAGTTCATGCGCACGAGCTTCCGCGTGTTCCCCGACCTCCGGTTCGGTCAGCCCGACCCGACCCAGGTGGCGGTCAACGGGGATCTGGTCGCCTGGGCCTGGAACATGACGGGGACGATGCGCGGGCCGATCGACCCGCCGGGGTTCGCGCCCACCCACCGCACGATGAGGGTGGACGGCGTCGACCTGTGGACGATGCGCGATGGGCGGATCGCGCGCTACCGCGCCTTCTACGACATGACCGACCTCGTGCGCCAGCTCGGCATCATGCCGCCGCCCGGAAGTCGCGCCGAGCGAGCGAGCGCGGCCCTGCAGCGCCTGCAGACGCGCCTGCAGCGGCGCTGACGGCGCCGCGTCGCGCGATACGGCGCGACTCGCACCGATCCCCTCCAGGCGGCGCCGACGCGCGGCGCGGAATAGCCCCACTCGAAGCCGTCCGGCACCTCCCAGCCGACCCCGCGCGGCCCGCGCGGCGCCGGCCGATTCAAAGGGACCCACCACCCGACGGGTCACTACACTTTGTATAGTGATACGCGGGACCACGCCGACCAGCGAAGGAGCAGCAATGGCAGACAATGTCTTCGAGGTGACCGACAGCAGCTTCCAGGCCGACGTGATCGAGTCCGACACGCCGGTGCTTGTCGACTTCTGGGCGCCCTGGTGCGGGCCCTGCCGCGTCGTCGCCCCCGTGCTGGAGGAGATCGCCGGTGAGCGCCAGGATCTGCGCATCGCCAAGCTCAACGTGGACGACAACCAGCAGACGGCGGCGAACTTCGAGGTCCTCTCGATCCCGACGCTCATCCTGTTCCGGAACGGCGAAGCGGTGAAGAAGGTCATCGGCGCCTATCCGAAGAAGAAGCTCGAGGCCGAGCTCGAGCCCGCTCTCGCCTGACCGGACGCCGGCCGGCGACGGGGGCGCCACCTAGCCGTCGGTGTCGTGCCCGACGGCGAACCGGCGCCCGGCGGTGAGCGAGCGCACGCCGCGCTCGCGGGCCTCGCTCGCCTTCTTGCGCAGAAGCTCCGTGTCGGCGGCGCCGAGCAGGTCATCGGCGTTCATGCCCGCCGCGAGCGTCGCCCATCCGCATCCCAGCGTCGGCGCCGAGCCGTCCGGCAACGGGGCGCTGGCGGTGACGCGCTCGGCGATGCGCGCCGCCACGGTCGCGGTCTCCTCCTCGCTGGAGTCGAGCAGCAGCACGGCGAACTCGTCGCCGCCCCAGCGGTAGCAGCGGTCGAGCTCGCGCACGCTCGCCCGCAGCGCGTCGCCGACGGCGCGCAGGCACATGTCGCCGGCGAGGTGCCCGTAGCGGTCGTTGATGAGCTTGAAGCCATCGAGGTCGATGAGCAGCAGCGTCGCGCGCCGGTCGCGGCGCTTCTCTTCGGGGACGACGTCCGCCAGCGCCTCCTCGAAGGCGCGGCGATTCAGCAGGCCGGTCAGTTCGTCGATCCGGGCCTGGTGGCGCGCCGCCTCCTCGGCCAGGCTGAGGTCGACGCGGCGGCCATGGAGCCGCTCGACGAGCACGACGAGGAGAACGGTGATGCCCGCCCATACGAGCACCTCGGCCACGACGAAGGCGACCGGGAAGTTCGGTGCCCCCCAGAGGAGCGGGGCGAAGGCGGCGAGCGCGACAGCCCCGGTGAACGCGTAGGCCCGCCGCGCCGGTTGGGTGAGGGCCGCGGCCACGAGCGACAGCGGCAGCAGCTCGCGCCACGGTGCGCCGGGGCCGTCGAGCCACTGCGCCAGCACGAGCAGGGCGAGCGAGACGAGCGCCTGTGCCAGGAGCGTGTCCGGGGAGAAGACGCCCGCGTGGCGCCACTGCCACACCGGAATCGTCGCGCCGATGGCGATGGCAAGCGCAGTCACGGCCCAGCCGGCCGACCCGATCGCGTACGTCGGCGGATACAGGACGAGGAGCACGACGGCGATGAGGCCGCCGATGACCCAGAGCGCGGGTCCCAGCCGGTTGATGTCGGTGAAGTCGCGCGCGAGCACCTCCGGTTCGACCTCGAGCGGCGGGGCGCTCTCGCGAACGGCGACGCGGTCGGGCGCCTTCGTGCTCGGTGCGGTCCGCGTTTCCGCGTGTACCCCCGCTTCCATCCCTGGAGCCTTCACGTCCATCTCTAGTACATCGGCTTATTTTTCGGCGATCTTGATGGTGAAGCTGCGCAAACCGGCGTGATCGAGCGTACGCTGCCGTTCTCGCCTCCGGCGGGCCCGGAGACGGTTGAGGCCGCCCCGGGGCAGCGCCCGTGAGCCCGATTCCGCGTCCCGCGGCGTGCGCCCGTCAGGGCCGCGCGCGACGAGCGAGCGCGATCCGCAGCTTCAGCGAGTCGATCGTGACCGTCTCGACGTGCACCTCGTCGCCCGTCGGGTCCGTGTCCCCGTAGGCGACCTCCACGGCGAGTGCCTCCGCCGCGATGTAGGGCTCGTGCTCGCGCGCCACCGACAGCAGGGCGTCGTCGCCGCCGAGGGTCAGGGCGATCCGGTCCTCGACGGCGAGTCCGGCGTTGCGTCGCGCGATCTGCACCGCGTGGACGATCTCGCGCGCCTGGCCCTCGCGCCGCAGCTCCTCGTCGAGCGACAGGTCGAGCGCGACCGCGTGGCTGCCCTCGCGCTCGACGCTGTAGCCCTCGAGCGGGCGCATCGTGACCAGGAGGTCCTCGGGCGCCAGCTCGTGATCGTGCCCGTCGACGGCGATCGCGATCGCGCCGTCCCCGCGCGCGGCGGCGGCGGCGCGCGCGGGATCCAGCGCGGCGACCGCCGCGGCGGCACGCGGCATCGCGGCGCCGAAGCGGGGTCCGAGCGTGCGGTAGTTCGGCTTGATCTCCTGCTGCCCGAGCTCGTCGGCGCCGGCGACGAATCGCACGCGCCGCACGTTGAGCTCGTCGCGCACGATCTCCGAGAGGCGCTCGATCGCCTCGCGCTCGCGCCCGGCGGCCACGACGACGGCCTCGGCGAGCGGCTGGCGGACCTTGATCTTCGCCGCCCCGCGCGCAGCGAGGCCGAGGCGCACCGTCTCGCGCGCGGTCGCCATCGCCGCCTCGAGCTCCTCATCGCGCGGCGGGAGCGTCGCCGCCGTCGGGAAGTCGCACAGGTGCACGCTCGGGAGCGTCGCGTCGAGGTTGTCGTAGATCTCGTCGGCGAGGAACGGGCAGAACGGCGCGAGCAGTTGGCTCACCGTCACGAGGCAGTCGTGCAGCGTGGCGAAGGCGTCGCGGTCGCCGGCCCAGAAGCGGGGGCGCGACCGGCGCACGTACCAGTTGGAGAGATCGTCGACGAACTCGGCGATCGTCCGCCCGGCGGCGGTCGCGTCGTAGGCGTCGAGGCGCTCGGCCACGGCGAGCGCGGTGGCGGTCAGGCGCGAGCGCACCCAGGCATCGAGGTCCGCCGCCGAGCTCGCCGCGTCGTCGGCGGCCACGAACGCGTCGGCGTTCACCCGTGCGTACAGGGCATAGAAGTGGTACGTGTTCCACAGCTGGCGCAGGAACAGCCGCACGCCCTCGCCGATCGCCTCGGGCGCGAAGCGGTATCCGTCCCATGGCTGCTTGGAGGTGAAGAAGTACCAGCGCAGGGCGTCCGCGCCGTACGTGTCGATCACCTCCCACGGCTCCACCGTGTTGCCGCGCGACTTGGACATCTTCTGCCCCTCGCCGTCGAGGATGAGCCCCAGGCACACGACGTTCTCGTACGGCGCGCGATCGAACAGCAGCGTCGACACTGCGAGCAGCGAATAGAACCATCCGCGGGTCTGGTCGAGCGCCTCGCAGATGAAGTCGGCGGGGAACTGGTCGCGGAAGCGCTCCTCGTTCTCGAACGGTGCATGGTGCTGTGCGAACGGCATCGAGCCGGAGTCGAACCAGACGTCGATGACCTCGGGCACACGCGACATCGTCTCCCCGCACTCCGGGCACGCGAAGCGCACGTCGTCGACGAACGGGCGGTGCGGATCCTCGAGCGCCACGCCGGAGCGCTCCTGCAGCTCGGCGAACGACCCGATCACGTGCACGTGACCCTCGCGGCAGCGCCACACCGGCAGCGGCGTCCCCCAGTAGCGCTCACGCGACAGCGCCCAGTCGACGTTGTTGGCCAGCCAGTCGCCGAAGCGCCCGTGCTTGATGTGCGGCGGATACCAGGACACGGTCTCGTTGCCGGCCAGCAGGCGGTCGCGCACGCGCGAGGTGGCGATGTACCACGACGGCTTGGCGTAGTAGAGCAGCGGCGTGCCGCAGCGCCAGCAATGCGGATAGGAATGCTCGCAGCGCTCCTCGCGCAGGAGTCGCCCGCGGCTGCGCAGGTCCTCGATCAGGTCGGGGTCGGCATCCTTGACGAAGCGCCCGGCGTACGGGCCGATGCGCTCGTCGTAGGTCCCGTCGAGGCGGACCGGATTGACGACGGTCAGGCCGTAGCGCTCGCCGAGGCGGAAGTCGTCCTCGCCGAACGCGATCGCGGTGTGCACGAGGCCGGTGCCGTCGCCGGCCGTGACGAAGTCGGCGAGCAGCACGGTGTGCCCGCGCGGACCGTACTCGTCACTCTTGATGAAGGAGAACGGGGGCTCGTACGCGGTCCCAGCGATCGCCGCCCCCGGGAATCGGTCCAGGACCTCGGCGTCCTCGCCGAGCACGCGCCCCACGAGCGCCTCGGCGAGCACGTACACGACGCCATCGGCTCGCGCCCTGACGTAGGTGAGGTCGGGGTCGATGGCGACGGCCGCGTTGGACACGAGCGTCCACGGGGTCGTCGTCCACACGAGCAGCTCGTCGCCCGGCTGCAGCGGCGCGGGCAGCGGGGCGTCCGCGGTCGCGCGCACCGGCAGGCGCACGTACACGGACGGATCCTCGACGTCGCGGTAGCCGAGCGCGACCTCGTGCGAAGACAGCGCCGTGCCGCAGCGCGGGCAATAGGGGACCACCTTGTGGCCCTCGTACAGCAGGCCCTTGCCGTGGATCCGCGCGAGCGCCCACCACACCGACTCGACGTAGTCGCGGTCGAGCGTGCGGTAGGCGTGCTCGAGGTCCAGCCAGAACCCGATGCGCTCGGTCAGCCGGTCCCAGTCCTCCAGGAACGTGAACACCGCGGCCCGGCAGCGCGCGTTGAACTCGGCGATGCCGTAGGCCTCGATCTCCGCCTTCGTGCCGATGCCGAGCTCCTGCTCGACGGCGATCTCCACCGGCAGCCCGTGGCAGTCCCAGCCGCCCTTGCGCTCGACGCGGTGACCGCGCATCGTCTTGTAGCGCGGGTAGATGTCCTTGAACACGCGCGACAGGACGTGGTGGATGCCGGGCGGCCCGTTCGCCGTCGGCGGCCCCTCGTAGAAGACCCACGCCGGCGCCCCCTCGCGGGCGCGCAGCGACTGCGCGAACACGTCGCGCTCGCGCCAGCGCTCGAGCACGGTGCGCTCGAGGGCGGGCAGATCCTGGCGCGGATCGACCTCGCGGCGGGGAACGAAGCTGTCGAAGCCGGCCATCGGGCAGCCATTCTAGGTGTGCCCGCGCGTCGCGCCGCGGGGCATGGCGTGGCTCAGGCGGCGAGCTTGCGGCAGATGTGGGCCAGCGAGCGCTTCTCGTCCTCGTCGAGCACGGCGAACGCGTCGCGCACGCGCTCCGTGTGCTCGGGGAACAACCGGTCGACGACCTCCCACCCGCGCGGGGCGAGCGTGACGGTCACCGCGCGGCGGTCGCGCTGGGAGCGGCTGCGACGGACGAGGCCCTGGGCCTGCAGGGTGGAGACGATCTCGGTCGCGTTCGCCTTCGACGTCTGCAACCGGCGCCGCAGCGTGCGCAGCGGCAGCTCGCCGTCGGCGGTGCGCAGGACGACGAGCACCGAGAAGCCGGCCGCCGACAGGCCCTCGCGCTGCAGCTCGCCCGACAGGCGCCGCCGGACCGCCGTCTCGGCCCGCAGGAGCGACTCCAACGCGCGATGGGCGAGCGGATCCTCGACGGGAAGGGGCATCGTTGGCCAGCGAACGTAGCGCGGGCGGCGGACGGCGAGCGCGCCCGCGCGGGCCTACGATGGCCTGACCGTGAAGCTGCGCCTCTATCACCACCACGACGGCGCACGGGTCGCCTACCGCGAGGCCGGGACCGGCCCGCCGCTCGCGCTGCTGCATTCGGCGTGGCTGTCGCACCGGGAGTTCGAGCCGCTCGTCGAGCACCTGAGCGATCGGTTCCGGGTGGTGCTCCCGGATCTCCCGCTGCACGGCGACTCCGAGGAGCGCCCGCGTCATCCGTATACGCTGCCGTGGTTCGCCGAGGTCATGGCGGGCTTCGCGGGGGAGGTGCTCGGCCCCCATCCGCTCATCGGCGGTCACGGCAGCGGCGCCGAGATCCTGCTCGAGGCCGTGTCCACCGGGCGGCTGACGCCGCGCCGGCTCGTGCTCATGCCCAACCGGCTCCACGGCCGCTGCGCGAGCCCGGGCAAGGCGCGTGCCGGGCGTCTTGCCCTGCGGGCCGGACGGGTCCCGGGCCTCGACCTCATCCTCTCGCACACGGCGAGGTGGGCGGTGCGCCCGGAGGCCGGCCTGCGCCTGAGCGCCCGGGCCAACCCGGCGGCGGGCGACCTCGTCCGGCACGCGTTCGCCGACGTCGGCGGTAACTCCAGTCTCGCGCGCTCGTGGGCGCGCTGCGCGCGCGGGTGGCCCCGCGGCGCCCGGCGCGAGCTGCTCGGCGCCTATCCGCAGATGAACGTCCCCGTGCTGCTGCTGTGGGCGGACCGCGACCGCCTGCATCCGCTCGAACTCGCCGAGGAGGCGCTCGACCTGCTGCCCGCGGGTCAGCTGCGGGTGCTGTCCGGCACCGGCTTCCTGCTCGCCTACGACGATCCGGTGGGCGTCGCGAGGGAGCTTGCCGCGTTCTGTGGGTAGGGTGAGGGCCCCCGAGACGAAAAGGAGCACCGATGGCGCAGCAACTGTGGGGCGGCGAGACGACGAAGGCGGTGGAGAACTTCCCCATCTCCGGCGAGCGCGTGCCGATCGCGGTCGTGCACTGGCTCGCCGCGATCAAGGGCGCCGCGGCGGCGGCGAACGCCGAGCTCGGGCTGCTCGACAAGCGCCGCGCCGGACGCATCGAGAAGGCGGCCCGCGCCGTCGTCGCCGGCACGTACGACGACCAGTTTCCGATCGACGTGTTCCAGACCGGCTCGGGCACCTCCACCAACATGAACGCCAACGAGGTGATCGCCAAGTTGGCCGGTGAGGGCGTGCACGCCAACGACCACGTCAACATGGGCCAGTCCTCCAACGACGTGTTCCCCTCGGCCGTGCACCTGGCCGCGCTGGACGAGACGACGAGGGAGCTGCTCCCGGCGCTGACGAAGCTCGAGCGCGCGTTCGCCGCCAAGGCGAAGCGGTTCGAGAACATCGTCAAGGCGGGGCGTACGCACCTGATGGACGCCGTGCCGGTCACGCTCGGCCAGGAGTTCGCCGGCTACGCCGCGCAGATCCGACTCGGGCGCGCGCGGATCGAGGCGGCGCTGCCGCACGTGGCCCAGATCCCGCTCGGAGGCACCGCGACGGGCACCGGCCTGAACACGCATCCGAAGTTCGCGGCCAAGGTGCGCCAGCGTCTGCGCCAGGACTACAAGATCAAGGCGGCGCCCCCCGAGGACCCGTTCGAGGCGCAGGCCAACCGCGACGCGCTCGTCGAGCTCTCCGGCGCGCTGAAGGTCGTCGCCGTGTCGCTCACCAAGATCGCCCAGGACCTCGCGCTGATGGGCTCCGGGCCGCGGGCCGGGATCGGCGAGCTGCTGCTGCCCGAGCTGCAGAAGGGCTCCTCGATCATGCCGGGCAAGGTCAACCCGGTCATCCCCGAGGTCGTCCTGCAGGTCGCCGCCCAGGTGATCGGCAACGACACGGCGATCACGATCGGCGGCATGCAGGGCCAGTTCGAGCTCAACGTGCGCATCCCGCTCATCGCCCGCAACCTGCTGCAGTCGATCCACCTGCTGACCAGCGCCGCGACGGTCCTGAACGAGAAGTGCGTGGCCGGAATCCAGGCCAACCGCAGCGGCACCGACCGCAGTGCCGAGGCGACGCTCGCCGTCGCCACCGCGCTCAACCCGTACATCGGCTACGACCGGGCGACCGAGATCGTCCAGGAGGCCACCCGCTCCGGGCGCACGCTGCGCGAGATCGCGCGCGAGGCCGCCGTCGACGAGAAGATCCTCGACGAGGCGCTCAACCTGCGCAAGATCGCCCGGGGCAGCGGCGCATAGCGCCGGCGGGCGGTCGATCAGAAGGGGCCCAGCTGGGCGTACGCGCGGGCCACGACGCCGACGGCGGGCTTGGACCGCAGGTCGTAGCCGAACAGCCCCTTCTGGTCGATGCCCTTGACAAGCTGGATGGTCGGGTCGTACCTGTTGATCCGTCCACCCGAGAACGTCGGCGCCACCGCGAAGTCGCGCAGATTCCACACGAGCATCCCGCTCAGGGCGGCGTCGTCCTCGTAGGCGCTGATGTTCTCGGCCAGGACCGACGCCTGATGCGCATAGCTGCCGAGCGTCGGGTCCGGGTTGCTCGCGTTGCCCTCGGCCCCGAACTCGCTGACGAGCAGCACCTTGCCCGGCAGCACGGCGGCGAGCGAGTCGAGCCGGCGGCGGATGAGCGAGTGGATGCTCGCCGCGGAGCCGAGCGGGTCGTCATACCAGCCGGCGTAGTCGGTCACGCTCACGGCGTCGAGGTCGCGGTAGAGCGGGCCGGCGACCGTCGGCGGGTACTCGCCCCACACGTCGACGGCGACCAGGCGCCCCGGGTCCTGCCCGTGCAGCCAGGCGGACGAGCGCTCGATGTACTGCGCCTGCCCGCCCGGGTGTCCGTTGGCGGCGATCTCGTTGGCGAGATTCCAGGCGATGATCGACGGATGCAGCTCGGCCTGGCGCACGCTGATGCGCACGCGGCGCAGGGCGAGGCGCATGAGCGACGGGGTGCTCGACGTCCAGTTGCCGGACGAGTCGACCGGGCCGACGCCCTGCCAGACGAGGATGCCCGCGGCGTCGAGGCGCTCGAGCAGGCCGGGGTCGAGCGGATGCTGCGAGCGGGTGGCGTTCGCGTGGATCGCCTGGAGCTCGGACACGAGCCGGTCCTCGTCGGCCGGGGTCAGCGCGTCGCCGTGCCCGGGCGCGTCCTCCGACAGCGAGGCGCCGTGCAGCTCCAGGCGGTGGCCGTTGATGTACAGCCGGCCGCCCGACCATCGCAGCTGACGGAGCCCGACGTGCGCGCGATAGCCGCTCTCGCTGCCGATCGCGATCTCGAGCTTGTACAGATTCGGGCTCCCCGGAGCCCACAGGACGGGGTCGGCGATCGTGGCCTGGCCGGTCATCGTCACGAGCTGACCGTGCGCGAGGCGCGTCGGGGTGAACGCGATCGCCGTCGTGCCGCCGCCGCCGGACAGCGTCGCCCGCGGGGCGATGACCCGCGCCGGGCCGTCGTTGCGGACCTGCACGCCGAGCGTGACGTTCGCCTGGAGCTGCCCGCCGGGTGAGCGGCTCAGCGTCGTCTGCAGCGACGGGGACCCGAGCTCGCTCTCCCCGATCGGCCGGACGGACACCTCTCGGTCGAGGCCGCCGAAGTTGAACCACGTCCGGTGGAACCCGGCCGTCGACTGCGCGTTCGGGTCGCGCCAGTCCACCCGCACGACGAGCGCGTGGACGCCCGGGTTCAGCGCGGCGCGGTACTCGAACGGGAGGTACTCGCCGGCGTGGGTCCCGAGCCGGTGCCCGTCGAGCCACACCGTGGCCAGGAAGTTGGCCGACTCGAAGCGCAGCCCGTACAGGCCGGCCCTCGGGATGGCGAAGTTCGTCCGGTACCAGGCCACCGAGCCGTAGTAGTTGGCGTCGACCCCGGGGCCGCTGACGGGCGCCGGGTTGACGACGTTGGGCACGGTGACCGTGCGCCCGCCGAACGCGCCGCTCTGCAGGCCCTCGCGCAGCCCGATGTCGCGCGGATCGAGGTGCAGCACCCAGGTGCGCAACGCGACCCGACCCGCCTGGCCCTCGTAGATCGTGGACGGACCGACATTCGGGCCGGTCGCGACCGGGAGCGGGTCCGCCGCGCCGCCGCGGGCGGTGGTGCGTACCAGCAGCAGCGCCGCCACGACGACGGTCATCATCGCGGCGACGGCCGCGATGCGGCGGTTGCGGTACACGCGGCGCCGCTGCTGTTCGCGGCGGTGCTGCGGCGGGCGCCCGAGCGGCGGGCGCACGACGCGATCTGCCTCGATCGTGCCCATCAGGCAGCGGCAGGGGTGAGCGCCGTGCTGGGCGGCGGGCTGAGCGAAGGACGACGGGTCATAGAGGGCGTTCGCGCGAAGGGACGCACGCCGGACGGCTGCCGGAAGCCTAGCGGTCGCGGCCGCCGCGTCCGGTGTCGGCGGGCCGCCGCTCAGGCGACGGCGACGCCCGGCCTCGAGCGGTCAGCGTCACGTCCGTGTGCGGCCGATTGCATCCATCGCAGCAGCGTCAGCGCCCCCGCCTTGGACAGCGGCTCGTTCAGGTTGCCGCACTTGGGGGACTGCACGCACGACGGACAGCCGTGCTCGCACGGGCATTCGGCGATCAGGCGCCGCGCGTCGTCGACGAGCCGCTCGAACTCGGTGAACGCCCGTCGCGTGATGCCGACGCCGCCGGGATGCCCGTCGTAGATGAAGATCGTCGCCCGCCCGGTCTGGGGATGGAGGTTCGTCGAGAGCCCGCCGATGTCCCAGCGGTCGCACATCGCGATGAGCGGCAGCACCGCGATCTGCGCGTGCTCGGTCGCGTGCAGCGTGCCGAGCAGCACCTCGAGCGGGATCGTGTCGGACAGCTCGGCGGCGTCGAACTCGAACCAGAGCGCCTGCGTCGAGAAGCTCGTCTCGGGCAGGTCGAGCGCGTGCAGGTCGATGGGCGAATGGTCGGACAGGCGGCGGCGCTGGTAGGCGAGCACGGTCTCGGTGACGCTCACCTCGCCGAAGGAGAGCGTGACGCCCAGGGTCCGTCGGCGCTCGTGCAGGCGCTCGATCGAGGTCTCGGTCTCGCGTTTGGGCTGCGTGTACCAGTCCGCGTTCGACGGTTCCACGAGCGCTCGCCGGCGCTCGAGGTCGAGCTCGCGGACCTCGTAGGAGCGGCCGAGGTGAAGGTACAGCGCGCCCTGGTGGACGGTCGAGAACGCTCGCGCCGCCTCGGTGCTGCCGATGAGCTCGCCGCTGGCGACGTCGACGATCGCGAAGCTGTCCGGCGAGACCGAGCGCAGCGATACGCCCGCCGCGGGGTAGTCCGCCGGATGGCGCAGGACGTAGGTCGTTCCGCGCCCGGCGCTCGGCCGCACCGTCCGCAGCGCCCCGGCGGAGACGAGCAGACGCGCGCCCTGCTCCCACTCCGCCCCGAGGAACTCGGCGTCGTCGGCGCCGAGCGGACCCTCGTGCGCGGCACACAGCAGCTGGGCCAGGTGGATCTGTGGGCTCTCATGATCGAGGATCGCCCCCTCGACCGGGCGCTCGAGGAAGTCGTCGGGGTGGCGACAGAAGAACTGGTCCAGAGCGTCCTCGCCGGCGACGAACACGGCGAGGCCGCGCCCGCGCCGCCCGGCGCGGCCCCACATCTGCCGCAGGCTCGCGACGGTACCCGGGAACGTCACGACGACCGCCGCGTCGAGGGCGCCGATGTCGATGCCCAGCTCGAGCGCGTCGGTCGTGATGACGGCGCGCAACGCGCCGCTCGTCAGGCGCTCCTCGATCTCGCGTCGCTGTGCGGCCGTGTAGCCGGCGCGGTAGGGGGCGACCTGCTCGGCGAGCTCCGGGTGCTGGGAGGCGAGCCGGTCGCGCACGAGCCGGGCGAGCACCTCGACGCCCTTGCGCGACTTCATGAAGCAGATCGTGCGGGCCTCGTTGCGGACGAGCTCGCTCACGACACTCGCCGCCTCGCCGAGGGCGGACTCCCGCGTTCCGAGCGCCGCGTCGGCGATCGGCGGGTTCCAGACCGCGATCCGCCGGCGCGGCGCGGGCGAGGCGTCGCGGTCGACGAGCGTCACCCGGGCCAGGCCGGTGAGGCGCTCGGCGAGCTCGACCGGGTTGGCGATCGTCGCCGAGGCGAGCACGAAGCGGGGGGCGGTCCCGTAGGCGGCGGCGACGCGCCGCAGGCGGCGGATGACGTTCGCGACATGGGAGCCGAACACGCCGCGGTAGGTGTGGGCCTCGTCGACGACGACGACGGCGAGGTTGGCGAACAGATCGGCCCACGCGGCGTGGTGGGGGAGGATGCCGACGTGGAGCATGTCGGGGTTCGTGAGCACGATGTTCGAACGGCGCCGGATCTGCGTGCGCGCCGCGCGCGGCGTGTCGCCGTCGTAGATCGCGGGGCGCACCTGCTTGTGCAGGGCGAACGCGGCCAGGGCTCGCGCCTGGTCCTGCGCGAGGGCCTTCGTCGGGTACAGGTACAGCGCGCGGGCCTTGGCGTCCCGGCACAGGACGTCGAGCGTCGGCAGGTTGAAGCACAGCGACTTGCCCGAGGCGGTGCCGGTCGTGACGATCGTCGGGCCGGCCCAGACGTCGAACAGCGCCTGGCGCTGGTGGGCGTAGAGGCGCTCGATCCCGGTCCGCGCGAGCGCTTCGCGCACCGCCGGATGAAGCTCGTCCGGCACGTCGACCAGTCGCGGGCTCCGCGGGCCCTCGAGCGCCTCGGCCACGAGGCGCTCGTCGTCGCGGCCGGCCCGCAGGAGGGCGCTCCAGGGCTCGGCGGGAGAGGTCGCGGCCATCGCTTGCGATAGTAGAGCCGCGATGACCGAGTCCGCCGCCGAGAGCTGGACGCGCAGCCGCACGTTCCACCATTCGCTGTATCCGCCCGAGCGCGTCGCCGCCGAGCGGACCGAGACCGTGACCGTCTGCCTGCCGGCGCGTGAGTGCGCGGCCACGATCGGGCCGATCGTGCGGACGCTCACGGCGCTGCGGGAGCGGAGCGTGATCGACGAGGTCGTCGTCGTCGACGCCGCCTCGCGCGACGGGACCGCCGCGATCGCCCGGGCCGAGGGCGCGAGCGTGCTCCAGGAGGCGGATCTGCTGCCCGAGGTCGGGCCGGTGCGCGGCAAGGGCGATGCGATGTGGCGCGCCGTCTCGGCGCTGAGCGGCGACATCGTCTGCTTCCTCGACGCCGACGTGGAGGACTTCCGCGCGCACTACGCCAGCGGGGTCATCGGACCGGTCGCCTGCGAGCCGCGGGCGTCGTTCTGCAAGGCGTTCTACCGGCGGCCGTTCACGCACGGCGGCGTGTCGCTGCCCGATGCCGGTGGGCGCGTCAACCACCTCACGGCACGGCCCGCGCTGGCGCTCTTCTTCCCCGATCTCGCCGGCGTGCGCCAGCCGCTGGCCGGCGAGATCGCCGCTCGGCGCGAGCTGCTCGAGCGGGTGCCGTTCACGACCGGCTACGGCGTCGAGATCGCGATGCTCATCGACGTGTGGGAGGCGGTCGGCCTCGGCGGCATGGCCCAGGTCGACCTGGACGTGCACCACAACGCCCACCAGCCGCTCGCCGCGCTCTCGATCATGTCCTACTCGGTGCTCGAGGTGGTCGCCAGTCGCCTCGTGCGCGAGGGGCGCCTGCGCGACCTGCGGCCCTCGCCGCTGCTCGGACCCGACGGGCCGCAGTCGGTGGAGCTCCTCGAGCGTCAGCCGCTCGCGAGCCTGCGCGGCATCGCGCCGCCTTCGCGATGAACGCGCGGCCCGGCACGCTTCGCTGCGCATACGTCGATCTCGACGGGACGCTGCTCGGGCAGCGCGCCTCGCTGCTGCACGACGGCGAGGGTGGGATATCGCTCGCCGCGGTGCGGGCCGTCGAGGCCTGCCTGCGGGCGGACGTGGAGGTTGTGCTCATGAGCGGGCGGCGCTCGGCGCAGGTCGGCGAGGACGCGCGCCTGCTCGGCCAGCGCTCCTACGTGTTCGAGGGCGGCGCGTGCCTCGTCCTCGACGGGGTGGCGCATTGGCTCAGCGACGAGCTCGCGCCGGGCGAGCGCACGATCGCGCAGCAGATCGAGGACTCGGGTGCGCCGGCGCTGTTGCTCGACCGCTACCGGGGCCGCCTGGAGTACCACGAGCCCTGGCACGTCGATCGCGAGGTCTCGCACCTGTTTCGCGGGCTCGTCGACGCCGAGGAGGCCGATCGCGTGCTCGCCGAGGCCGGGCACGGCAATCTGCGTCTCATCGACAACGGGGTGGTGACCCGCCGCTCGGCCGCGCTGGCGGAGCTGGACCACGTCCGCGGCTACCACCTCGTTCCGGGCGACGTATCCAAGGCGGGCGCCGTCGCCGCCCACCGCCAAGCCCGGGGCTACGCGCGCGAGGAGACGCTCGCCGTCGGCGACTCGCGGGAGGACCTCGCCTGCGCCACCGTCGTCGGCGAGCTGTGGCTCGTCGCCAACGCCGTGCAGCGCGATCCCTCGCTGCGCGACGCGGCGCGGGCCCACGCGAACGTGCGGATCGCCGAGGAGAGCCACGGTGCCGGCGTCTACGAGGCGATCGTCACGGGGCTCATGCACCGACGGGCCGGCTGAGCGCGCCGCGCCCGCTCACGGCGCGGGCGTCGGTGGCGGCTGGCCGCGCCGCTCGCGGCGGCGACGGCGCAGGCGCCGCCACGTCCGACGCCAGAATCCGGGCTGCGGGCGGCGCCAGCGAGCGGGCGGCGGCACCGTCGCGCGCACGAGCGCGACCCAGTCCTCGAGCGGCAGCTCGCCGGCGATGAGCCGCCCGAGCGCGCTCGTCACCGGCGCGTTGACGCCCGCCGACTCGAGCGCGCGGGCGAGCAGCGGTACCGACTCGAGCGCCTCCACGGCCTGCCCGATGCGGCCCGGGATGTCGGCGGCGGCGACGCCGTGGGCGAGCAGCTCGCCGGCGCGCCGGTTGCGGCTCTGCGGCGCGAGCACGGTGGCCACGAGGTCGCCGGTGCCCGCGAGCCCGATCATCGACTCCGGCCGCGCGCCCTGGCCGGCCGCGAAGCGCCACACCTCGGCGAAGATGTGGCCGGCGGCGGCGCCGGCCGCGTTCAGGCCCTGCGCCTCGGTCGCGCCCGCCGCGAGCGCCGCGGCGTTCTTCGCCGCGCCGGCCAGCTCCACGCCGAGCGGGTCGTTGGAGCGCTCGCACACGACGCCCGCCCGGATGAGCACGTCGGCCACCGTGCCCGCCAGCTCCTCGTCCACCGAGGCGGCGACGAGCCCCGCGCCCGCGCTGACCATCTCGTGGGCGTGCGCCGGGCCACCGACGCAGGCCACCCGGTGGGCGCCGAACGAGCCGGAGAGGAGCACGGTCGGCGGGGTTCCGAGCGGGGGGACGAGGCCCTTCGCGAGCGACACGATCGCCGCGCGGTCGCCGAGTCCGGCGCCCGCGAGTCCGCCGATCACCTCGTCGAGCGCGCGCGACGGCACGGCGAGGAAGACGTAGTCGGCCCGCGCGACCCCGGCCGTGACGGTCTCGATCCGCATCGAGCCGGGAAGCTCGACTCCGGGGAGGTAGAAGGCGTTCTCCCGCTCGACGTCCAGACGGGCCGCCTGCTCGGCCGTGTGCGCCTGCAGGGTGGTGCGCAGCCCCGCGCGCGCGAGCAGCACGGCGAGCGCCGTGCCGAACGAACCGGCGCCGATGACCGTCGCGCGGCGCGCGGCGAGGTTCGGCAGTGAAACGCGAACCTGGCGCGCGCTCGGCCGCGCCGCGGGGGCGGCGACGTCCGTCGGCGGCCGATCGTCGGCGCTCGCGGGGGGGTCGGGGGCGGACATACTGGCGGCGAGCGTACCGGTGCACGTATGATCCGGCGACGGCGACGCTTGCTCGGGTCACGCAGATGAGTGCCGCCACCTTCCCGTCCCCGCCCGCCACGGCGCAGCTCGCCGAGGAATCCGCGTGGCTCGGCGCCATCCCCGGTCTGCGCGAGGAGGCGCTGCACTGGATCGCCCGGGCGCCCGCCCGCCGGACCGCGCTCGCGGCGGAGGCCGCCGCGCTCACGCAGGCGCTGCCCCATCCCGCCGGCGTCGGGCGGATCTTCGAGATGGCCGGCCGCATGGCGGGCGCGGCAGGCACGCTGATCGGCGCCGACCTGCCGCGCAACGTCGTGCAGGCGGTCGTGCACGGCGTTCCGGCTGACGACTGGGCCTCGGTGGCGACGCGCCGCGCCGAGCGGGTGGTGCGCGCCGGCGGCCCGGTGTACGTCAAGCTCGGCCAGTTCCTGTCCAGCGCCCGCGGGCTCTTGCCCGACGAGGTCGTCGAGGCGTTCGCCTGGTGCGTCGACGACGTCCCGGCGCTCGCGCCCGGACGCGCGCAGTCGATCGTCGCCCGCGAGCTCGGCGCGCCGCTGACGCGGCTGTTCGCCGACTTCGACGACGAGCCGATGGCCGCCGGCTCGATCGCCCAGCTGCACGGAGCCGTGCTTCCCGACGGGACCGAGGTGGTCGTCAAGGTGCGCCGGCCCGGCCTTCGTCGCTCGTTCGAGGTCGACATCCGGGCGCTGTCCGTGCTCGCGACGGTCGGCGAGTGGCGCACCGAGGCGGCGCGGATGGCCAACGCCCGGGGCGTGGTCGCCCTGTTCGCCGAGATCGCCCTGCAGGAGCTCGATCTGCGCCTCGAGGCGACGAACATGATCGAGGTCGGGCTCGTCGCCGAGCACGCCGGGCTCCCGCACGTGCGCTGCCCGCGGCCGCTGCCGGGGCTCGTCCGCGAGCGCGTGATCGTGATGGAGCGCGTCCCCGGCGTTCGCTACACCGACGCGCCCGAAATCCTGCGCGAGGGCGTCGACCGTGCCGCCCTGCTGCGGCTCGCCGTTCAGGGCGTGCTCGAGAGCGGTCTCGTCTACGGCGTCTTCCACGGCGACCTGCACGCCGGCAACGTCCTGATCGACGAGGACGGTCGCTTCGGCCTGATCGACTTCGGCATCGTCGGCCGCCTCGACGGCGTCCGGCGCGACGCGATGATCGAGCTGATGCTGGGCCTCGGCGCCGACGACATCGACGCGCAGGTGCGCGCCCTCGCCCGCTTCGGCGCGATCGACGACGCCACCGACGTCGACGGACTCGTGCGCGAGCTCCAGGAGCTCGCCGCGGAGCGGGACCCCGGGCTGACCATGAGCCAGGATGAGATCGCCGAGCGTCTCGGCGCGCTCATCCGGGTGCTCGCGTCGCGCGGGCTGCGCGTCCCGAAGGAGCTTGTCCTGTTCTTCAAGAACCTGCTGTACCTGAACGCGTTCGCCGCCAGCATTGCGCCCGACGTGGATCTGCTCGGCGAGATCGCGCCGATCTTCGCCTACTTCTCGGAGAAGTACGCGGACGAGATCGCCGCCGGGCGCTCGCCCGCGACGACCGTCGCCTGACGCGCCGGGCGCGCGTCGGTCAGGCGGCCGCGGTCAGCTGGGCCGCGCTGATGACGCGGTCGCGGCCCTGCTCCTTGGCGACGTACAGCGCCTGGTCGGCCCGCTGCAGCAGCGCGTCGGTGGCCTCGCCGGGTCGCCACTCGGCGATGCCGACGGAGATCGTGGCCGCCCGGTCGTCGACGAGCACCGTCGGGGCGATGGCGCGCAGGTCCTCGAGCACGACGCGCGCGGCGACGAGGTCGGTGTCGGGCAGCACGACGCAGAACTCCTCGCCGCCGTAGCGGGCGAGCAGGTCCTGTGCGCGCAGGCGCCGGTTCAGCGCCTCGGAGAGCTCGCGCAGCAGCTCGTCGCCCGTCTGGTGGCCAAAGCTGTCGTTGAACACCTTGAAGTGGTCGAGGTCGATCATGGCGACGGTCACGGGCGCGCCGCTGCGCGAAGCCTGCGCCGTGACGAGATCGAGACGCTCGGCGAGCGCCCGGCGATTGGCCAGCCCGGTGAGCGAGTCGGTGCGGCTCTCCTGCTGGAGGTTGCTGACGTACGCCAGGCGCGCCGTCATGAGCAGCAGGCTCGAGGAGAGCCCGCTGGCGGCCTCCTCGGCGAAGAACGGAGAGACCTTCCTGACGTCGATCTCGTCGATGACGAGGATGAGCTCGCCCTCGCTCGAATAGCCGCCCGGCACGAAGCAGCGCGCGCCGACGAGGCGCGCTCCGGCGGCGAAGTTCACGCGTTCGGGCAGATCCTGCGGCGCCGGCGGCCTCGGGGGCCGGTCGTCGCGGCTCCAGCCGGCGACGGGGATGAGCGCCTCCTCGCGCTCGAGCGTGTGGGCGTACAGCACGGCGCTCTGGCACGGGATGACGGTGTGCACGAGCGGGATGCACTCCGCGAGGGCGGCCTCGATCGACTCGGCGGTGGCGAGCGCCTTCGTCAGGTCCGACAGGGCGTCGCGGGAGCGGAAGCGGTTGTGCAGCTTGCGGATCATCGGCGCGACCATCAGACCCGCGACCCCCGTGAACGAGCCGTACACGAGAAAGCGCGCCCAGAAGACGTCGGTCGGCAGATGCTCGACGTGCAGGCAGATCGCGGCCGCGACCACGGTGATCACCCAGCCGGCGAACAGCATGTGGTTGTCGCCGATGACCGCGAAGAAGATGAGCGGCAGCACGAGGCAGGCGATGAACATCTCGCCCGACCAGTGGTAGGTGGCCAGATGGCCGAACACGAGCGTCACGACCGTGAACGACGTCAGCAGGAAGGCGACGCCCGGGTTCAGGGAGATCGACCCGCGTCGGGCGAGGAAGAGCTTCGCGGCGACGTACACGGTCGTGATCCCGAGCATCGCGAAGGCGAGCGAGACGTAGCGCCAGTTGAACGGCTGGTTCTTGGCGATGACGAGCGACAGGAGGATCGGCACGGCGATCGCGATCCCGCTCGCGGCTGACTGCAACCCCGACAGGAACTGGTCCTGGCTGATGCGCGGGTTGAAGAACCTCATGTGCGGTCTGTTCGGCCATTTGGCCCGGAAACTTGGGCGATTTGCGCCGTTTCTGGACTCATGTGGCGAGCGCGCGCGAGCGTCCAGTCGCCGATTTGCGCTGCCTCGCGACTGCGCTCCGGGCGCCGTCAGCGGAGCGCCGAGCCGTCGCCCAGGAGCGCCGCGAGACGCGCGCCGGCGGCCTCCAGCGCGTGTTCGTCGCCGGCCGGCAGGATCGCCTGCAGGTCGAGGATCCGCGCGTCGAACGGCGTGAGCGCGTTCTGACCGACGATGGCGTGGGCGGGAACGCCGATCTGGCGCGCGCGCGTCGCGATCTCGCCCGCCGCCTTGCCCTCGAGGGTGCCGCGGTCCAGTCGGCCCTCGCCGACGATCACCGCGCGCGCCGCGCGCAGTCGCTCGTCGAAGGCGAGCGCGTCGAGGACGAACGCGGCACCCGGCTGCAGCTGCGCGCCGAAGCGGGCCCATAGGCCCCCGGCGAGGCCTCCGGCCGCGCCGCCCATCGGCACGCCGCGCGGGTCGCGCGGCAGCCGCTCGGCGAATCGGTTCAGGCGGCGGGCGAGCGTGCGCACGCCCGCCGCGTCGGCGCCCTTCTGCGGTCCGAAGCGCTCGGCCGCCTCCTCGTAGGGGGTGCGCACGTCGCAGCAGACGACCACGCGAACGCCGCCGAGGCCGCCGGCCGCCTCGATCGCCTCGAGCGCGCCGCGACCCCCATCGGTCGTCGCGCTGCCCCCGGCGGCGACGAGCACCGTGTGCGCGCCGGTGTCGGCCGCCGCCGCGATCAGCTCGCCGGTCCCGTGGGTGCTCGCGGCCAGCGGGTCGCGCTCGCCGGGCGCGACCCGCTGCAGGCCGCTCGCCTCGGCCACCTCGACGATCGCCACCCGGTCGTCGTCGACGAGCCCGAACCCGGCCGGCACCGGTCGGCCGAGCGGGTCGTGCACCGTTGCGCCCACGGTGCGCCCGCCGAGCGCGCCGAGCAGGACGGCCAGCGTCCCCTCGCCGCCGTCGGCGACCGGGCACAGGTCCGGCGGCGGCTCGCCGGCCGACTGAAGTCCACGTCCGATCGCGGCCGCGACGCGGGGCGAGGAGAGCGTCCCCTTGAACGAGTCGGGGGCGACGAGGAGCCGGCGAGGGATCACGGTCGGGCATCCTGCCAGGCGATGACGGCGCGCGGGATCACCGCCGCGATACCGTTGCGCGCTGTGGCGCTCCCGCTCACGCCCCCGATCGCCCCGGCGCTCGCCCTCTCGCGCAAGGCGCTCCCCGACGAGGAGCGCTACTGCTACGAGGTCAAGCTCGACGGCTTTCGCTGCCTCGCGTTCGTCGACGGGGAGCAGGTGTTCCTGCAGTCGCGCAACGGGCGCCCGCTCGGGCGCTACTTCCCCGAGCTGCGCTTCCCGCCCGGGCGCTACGTGATCGACGGCGAGATCGTCGTGCGCGGCGCCGACGGGCACGAGGACTTCGACGCGCTGCAGCAGCGCATCCATCCGGCGGAGTCGCGCGTGCAGCGGCTGGCGAGCGAGACGCCGGCCGCGTTCGTGGCCTTCGACGTGCTCGCCGTCGAGGACGAGGTCTGGATGGAGCGGCCGTTCTCCGAGCGGCGCGCCGAGCTCGAGGCGCTCCTGCAGCGCCTCGGCGTCAGCGACGAGCCGGTGCAGCTGATGCAGCTCGTGGGCAGCGCGGCCGAGGCGGAGCCGTGGCTGCTCGACGCCGAGGGCGTCATCGCCAAGGACCGAGACGCCCAGTACCTGCCGGGCGAGCGCCGCGGGATGGTGAAGATCAAGCGGGTGCGCACGATCGACGCGCTCGTGGTCGGCTGGCGGCCGGGAAAGGAGCCGGACACCGTTGGCGCGCTGATCCTCGGGCTCTACGACGGCGACCAGCTGCGCGTCGTCGGCCACACGTCGGGTCTGTCGGCCACCGAGAAGCGGCGGCTCGTGTCCGCCCTTGCCCCGTATGAGACGGGCGAGCGCGGGTCGGGCGACGCGAGCCGCTGGACCGCCGGGCGCGAGCTCGAGTGGATCTCGCTGCGGCCGGAGCTCGTCGTCGAGGTCGACTTCGACCACGTCAGCGCCGGGCGCATCCGCCACGGAGCGAAGATCCGCCGCTGGCGCGAGGACAAGCCGCCGCGCGAGTGCACGTTCGCGCAGCTGGCGCAATGAGCGTCGTCGCGCGCCGCGTCACGGTCATGTGACGGCCGCGGGCGCGTCGCCCGGGCGCCGCTAGGATCAGCGGGCGATGCCCACCGATCACGCAACGGTCGCCGAGGAGGAGTATCTGCAGAGCCTCTTCTGGCTCCAGGAGGCGGGATTGCCGATGACCGGCGCGAACGTCGCGCGGGCGATGCTGCTGTCGGCCCCGACGGTGCACGAGATGATCGGCCGCCTCGAGCGCGACGGCTACATCACGCGGGCGAGCGACAAGACGATCGCCTTCACCGAGGTGGGCGCGGCGCACGCCGAGGACGTCGTTCGGCGGCACCGCCTGATCGAGCGCTTCCTGACCGACGTGCTCGGCATCCCTTGGGACGAGGTGCACGAGGAGGCCGAACGCCTCGAGCACGCGATGTCACCGGTGCTCGAGGAGCGGATGCGCGTCGCGATCGGCGACGCCAAGACCTGTCCGCACGGGCACCCGATCGTCGCCGGCGCGCGGATCGCCGGCGTGCCGCTCGCCGACGTCGAGGTCGGCGCCTCGGTCCGCATCCTGCGCTTCGAGAACGAGGCCGAGGACCTTCTGCACTACCTCAAGGCGTCCGGCCTCGAGCCCGGCCTGGAGGGAACGCTGGCGGCGCACGACGACGAGGAGGTCGTCGTGCGGGCCCCGCACGGTCGCGACTGCCGCGTGACCCGGAGCGTCGCCGAGACGGTCTCGGTGGTCGCCGACCCGTCGCCGCCGCCGCGCACCGCGCTGCCGGAGGCGCTCGTCATCGGCCAGCGCTACGGGCGCTGACGGGGCCGGGCGTTGGTCGGCGGGGCAGGGCGCGTCGATCGCCTCAGTCGATCAGCCGCCGGCCGAGCTGCCACACGGCGAGGCGCCACATGATGATCGCGAAAGCGATGAGGAAGGCGGCGTGGCCGAGGTCGGCGACGTTGAGGAGGCCGAGGGACGCGTCGCGTACGAGCTGTACGCAGTGGTAGAGCGGGTTGAACTGCGCGATCGTGCGGATCCCGGGCGGAAGCGTGCTCACCGGGAAGAACGTGCCGGCGACGAGGAACATCGGCGTGAGCACGGCGCTCGTCACGTAGTTGAAGTTGTCGATCGTCTTCGCCACCGCGGCGATGACCACGCCGAAGGCGGCGAACCCGATTCCGGTGACGAAGCCGATGAACGGCACGAGCAGCATGCCGACATCCGGCGACAGGCCGAAGGCGATCGCGACGAGCAGCGGGGCGAGGCAGTACACGCCCGCGCGCGCCGAGATCCACAGGATCTCGGCCGTGATGAGCTCCTCGACGTCGATCGGCGTGGCGAGCATCGCGTCGTAGGTGCGCTGGAAGCGCCAGCGCACGAAGGTGTTGAACATCCCGGGGAACGCCGATGAGAAGAGCACGGCGGTCGCGACGACACCGGTGCCGACGTACTGCACGTACTTCAGGTGGTCGACGTGGGTGACGAGCGAGCCGAACCCGAGCCCGAACGCAAGCAGGTAGATCGTCGGCTGCACGATCGATGAGAACGTCGTCGACTGCCAGTAACGGCCGAACAGCACGAGGTCGCGGCTCATGACCGCGGCGAGGGCGGTCGGATCGAGCCGGCGCGCGCGCAGCTCGGGGCCGACGGCGGCGGCGGGGTCGCTGTGGAGGGCCGCGTCGGCGCTCATTCGATCTCCTCGCCGGTGAGGGCGACGAAGGCGTCCTCGAGGTTGGCCGGGCGCAGCGCGCCGTCGGGCAGGTCCCCGTTGGCGGTCTCGGCCCGCAGGATCGCCACCGCGGGCCCGCTGCGGCGGCTCGGCCACCCTCGTCGCTCAGAGAGCTCGGTGACTTCGCGCAGGCGATCGGGCGGACCGTAGACCTCGAGCACCCGCTCGCCGGCGTGGGCGCGCACGAGCTCGGCGGGCGTGCCCTCCGCGATGACGCGCCCGTCGGACATCACGGCAACGATGTCGGCGAGTCGCTCGGCCTCCTCGATGTAGTGCGTCGACATGAGCACCGTCACGCCCGCGCTGCGCAGCCCGTCGATGAGCGACCACAGCTCCTGGCGGACCTGTGGGTCCAGGCCGACCGTCGGCTCGTCGAGCAGGACGAGCCGGGGCTCGTGAATCAGGCCTCGGGCGACGAGCAGTCGGCGCCGCATGCCTCCCGAGAGCTCGCTCACGATCGTGTCGGCACGCGGCTGGAGGTTGGCGATCGCCAGCGCGCGGTCCACGGCGGCCGCGCGTCGGGCGCGCGGCACGCGATACAGGCGCGCGAACACACCGAGGATCTGGCGGCAGGTGAGCTCGACGTCGAGATTGTCGAGCTGCGGCACCACGCCCATCCGCATGCGGGCCTGCTTGGCTTCCCGGGGGAGCTCGAGGCCGAGAACCGAGATCGACCCCTCATCGGCGATGGCCTGGGCGGTGAGCATGCGCATCGTCGTCGACTTGCCCGCTCCGTTGGGGCCGAGCAGGCCGAAGCAGACGCCGAGCGGCACGGTCAGGTCGAGGCCGTTGACCGCGGTGATGGCGCCGAAGCGCTTGTGGACGCCCCGCAGGGCGATCGCGTGATCAGACACGGCAGCGAGGATCGCAGACCGAGCCGGGCGTGCCGGAGGTTCCCAGCCGCCGGGCCAGGCTCCGCGCGGTCAGGCGGGCCCGGCGATGACGATGGCGATGGCGTCAGGGGGTGCCGGAGGCGGCCATGTGGCCGCCGGAGGTGGGGCCCCCGATGGCGTCAGGGGGTGCCGGAGGCGGCCATGTGGCCGCCGGAGGTGGGGCCCCCGATGGCGTCAGGGGGTGCCGGAGGCGGCCATGTGGCCGCCGGAGGTGGGGCCCCCGATGGCGTCATACGCCTCGGCGAGCCGGGCGACGCCGGCATCGATCTCCGACGCCGTCACGCCCGAGAAGGCGAGGCGCAGCGTGTTCTCGCCGCCGTCGAGCAGGAAGTCGGTGCCCTTCACGAAGGCGACGCCGCGCTCCGCGGCCGCCTGGTGCAGCGCCTGCACGTCGGTGCCCTCGGGGAGCGTCACCCACATGAAGTAGCCGCCCTCGGGCTCGACGAACTGCGCGTCGGGCAGCTCGCGGCGCAGCGCCTCCGCGAGCGTCCGGACGCGCTCGGCGAGGGCGGTCTTGACCGTCTCGATCGAGCGCTCGATCGCCCCCGATGCGCAGAACTCGTACACGAGCGCCTGCGAGACCATCGACGGAGAGATGTACGTGTTCGTCGCCCGTTGCACGATCCGCTTGATGATCTCGGGCGGCCCGACGAGGTAGCCGACGCGGACGCCGGGACACACCGTCTTGGAGAACGACGACGCATACACGACCCGCTCGTCGTCGAGCGAGAGCATCGTCGGCAGGCTCTCGCCGGTGAAGCGCAGGGCGACGTACGGATCGTCCTCGAACACGACGAAGTCGTGCCCACGGGCGAGCGAGAGCAGCGCCTCGCGCTTGGCCAGCGACAACGTGTAGCCGGCCGGGTTCTGGAAGTTGGGGATGATGTGCGCCAGGCTCGGCGACAGGCCGTCGCGCAGGAGCGCCTCGAGCGCCTTCACGTCGATGCCGTCGGGCTCGAGCTCGACCGGATGCACCTCGGCGCCGCGCTCCCGCAGCGAGAGGAGCGTGCGGTCATACGTCGGGCGCTCGACGATCACCTGGTCGCCGCGGCGCACGAGCTCCTCGAAGAGGAACGCGTCCGCCTGCATGGAGCCGTTGGTGACGAACACGCGCTCGGGCTCGACGCCGTGCCGGTCGGCGATCCAGGCACGCAGCTTCGGGTAGCCGATCGCCGTGCCGTAGGCCGTCGTTCCGGCCGGATCGGAGGTGAAGGCGCGTACGGCCGCGTCGCGCAGCCCGTCGACGTCGACGATGTCGAGCGACGGCGCGCCGCGGGCGAACGAGATGGTGGAGGTGGAAGTGGCAGCCATGGGCAAGAGCTTACGGACTCGCTCCGCTCCGCGGCTTCGCTACGCCGCCACCGGGCGTCCCCCGAGCGCGGCCCCGGGACGGCCTCAGGCGGGGGGCGGCTCGACGCCGGGCAACTCGTCCTCGCCGCTGCGGGCTTCGCGGAGAGCCGCCTCGGACGCCTTGGTGAGCCCGGCCATGAGCCCGTCGAGCGCCCGCCGCAGTGCGGCGGCCTCCGTCAGGCGGTCGAGGACGACGTCGGCCTCCCCGGAGAGCCGATCGGTGAGGGCCCCGATGCGAGCCACCCTGGCCTGCGCGTACTCGTCGATCTCGCGGCGGGCCCGCTCCAGGTACTGCGCGGCGCTCTCGTGCGCCTCGCGGCCGATCCGGGCCGCCTCCTCGTTGGCCTGCTGCTCGGCCTGCGCGACGAGCTGCGCGCTCTCGGCGGCCGCCTCGTCGCGCGTTTCGGCGGCCAGCCGCTCGGCCGACGCGATGATCTGCTCGAGCGCGGTGGCGAGCGAGGCGGCGAGGGCCTCGGCCGTCTCCCGCGCCCGCGGGGTCAGCGGCGGCTCCGGCGCGTCGCTCGGCGCCGGCTGAGGCGCCTCGGCGGTCGCGGCGGCGCCAACCGGCTCCGCGGGCGCGTCGGCCGGCACCGGGGTGGTCACCTCGGCCGCCGGCACCGCTCCGGGCTCGGTCGTGACCGGAGCCGGCTCGCCGTCGACGGCGGGAAACTCCTCGGTCGTCTCGCGCGGCTGCTCCGGCTCGGCCGTCTCGGGCTCGGCCGCGGCCGCCGCCGGGTCCGGAGCCGAGGCCGGTTCCGCGCCCGGCGCGGGCGCGCTCGCGCTCGCGCCGGGCGGGGTCTCTCGAGCGGCGGCGAGGTCGCTCTCGAGCGCGCTCAGCTTGTTCTCGAGCTCGGCCAGCGTCGAGGAGAGGTCAGGCGAAAGGGGTGGGTCGTCGCTCATCGTCGTCGGGACAGGCCCGGGGACAGCAGACGATAGATCGCGCGACGGACGCTGCCCGGCGGGACGCGTCCGGACCGGCGGGCCGGCGGCTCAGCCGCCGAGGATCTCGATGGCGATGTCGGCGACCTCGGTCGGTGTGCGTCCGACGCGCACGCCCTTCGCCTCCAGCGCCTCCGCCTTCGCCGCGGCGGTTCCGTGTGACCCGGAGACGATCGCGCCCGCGTGCCCCATCGTCTTGCCCGGCGGAGCCGTGAAGCCGGCGATGTAGCCCACCACCGGCTTCGTTACGTGCTCGGCGATGAACTCGGCGGCACGCTCCTCGGCGTCCCCGCCGATCTCCCCCGACATCACGATCAGCTCGGTCTCGGGGTCCTCCTGAAAGAGGCCGATGACGTCGACGAAGCTCGAGCCCGGCACCGGGTCGCCGCCGATCCCGACGATCGAGGAGTTGCCGAAGCCCCGCTGGGCGAGCTCGTTGCCGATCTGGTAGGTGAGCGTGCCGGAGCGGGACACGACGCCGACGTTGCCCTCCTTGAAGAACGAGGCCGGGATGATGCCGACGCTCGCCTTGCCCGGCGACAGGACGCCGGGGCAGTTGGGGCCGATGAGCCGTACGTTCGGGTTGCGCTTCAGGTGCGTGTAGACACGCAGCTCATCGTGGGCGGGGATGCCCTCGGTGATCGCGATGATCGTCTCGATGCCCGCGTCCTCGGCCTCGAGGATCGAATCGGCGGCGAAGCGCGGCGGCACGAAGATCATCGCCGTGTTCGCGCCCGTCTCGGCAACGGCGTCGTGGAAGGTGTTGAACACCGGGATGCCGTCGACGTCCTGCCCGCCCTTGCCGGGCGTGACGCCGGAGACGACCTGCGTCCCGTAGCGCCGGTTGTTGAGCGCGTGGAACGTGCCCTCGCGGCCGGTGATACCGCTCACGCAGAGGCGAGTCTGGGTGTCGACGATTACGCTCACGTTCAGAGGTTCCCCGGGCCGGCATCCGGCCGGCTCGCTTGATGGAGACGGCCGCCCTCCGGGCGTCCGTGAATGGTGGCGGCGCTCACGCCGCCACCTCCTGACCCTTGGATAGGGCGACGACCTTCTCCGCCGCCTCGTTCATCGTCCGGGCCGGGTAGACGTTCGGCAGCTCGGCCTCCTCGAGCAGCTTGCGCCCCTCGACGTCGTTGGTGCCGTCGAGGCGGACGACAAAGGGCACCGTCGGCTTGATCTGCGCGAAGGCCTCGATCAGGCCCCGCGCCACCTCGTCACAGCGCGTGATCCCTCCGAAGATGTTGAACAGCACGGCCTTGACCTTCGGGTTGGAGAGGATCACCTCGACGGCGGCCGTGATCGCCTCGGCCTTCGATCCGCCACCGGCGTCGAGGAAGTTCGCGGGGGCGCCGCCGGCCTGAGCGACGACGTCGAGCGTCGACATCACGAGCCCGGCGCCGTTGCCGAGGATGCCGACGTCGCCGTCGAGCTTGACGTAGATGAGATCCCGCTCCTTGGCCATGCGCTCCTGCGGGTCCTCCTTGGAGAGATCGCGCAGCTCCGCGTTGTCCGGGTGGCGGAAGAGCGAGTTGTCGTCGAGCGTGACCTTCGCGTCGAGCGCGCGCACGCCGCGCTCGGGAGTCACGATGAGCGGGTTGACCTCGACGAGCATCGCCTCCTCGCTCACGAACGTCTCGTACAGCTTGGCCAGGAACGCTCCCACCGGGCGGACGAGGTCGGCGTCGACGCCGGCCTCGAAGGCGAGGCGGCGGGCGTGGAAGTCCTGGAAGCCGAGCAGCGGGTCGACGTGCAGCGTCGCGAGCGCGTCCGGATCCTCCTCGGCCACCTGCTCGATGTCCATGCCGCCCTTCGTCGAGAGCATCACGAGCGGCGCCTTGGCGCCGCGGTCGAACACGATCGAGGCGTAGTACTCGGCCTCGATCTGCGAGGCGCCCTCGATCCACAACTCGTGGACGGTCAGCCCCTTGATGTCCATGCCCAGGATCGCGCCGGCGTGCTCGCGCGCCTCGTCCTCGTTCGCGGCGATCTTGATGCCGCCGAGCTTGCCGCGGCCGCCGATCTGCACCTGGGCCTTGATCGCGCACGGGTAGCCGATCTCGTTGGCGGCGGCGACCGCGTCGTCGACGGTGCTCGCCGGCAGGCCGCTCGGCACCGGGATGCCGTGGCGCGCGAACAGCTGCTTGCCCTGGTATTCGAGGAGGTCCATGGCGGCGCGCACAATAGCGGCTGCGCGCCGTGGCCGCCGCCGTGGCGCACGGAGCCGGGGTCTGCGCAGGCGCCTTGTCATAATTGCTTCCCCTGCTCGCCGCGGGCGCTTCCAAGCGGAGCGCGACCGCGGTGAGCTCCTGACCCGGAGACCGAATACGAATGCCGCTGCCCTCGAAGATCACCTTTGTCACGTTCGACGTCTACGGGACGCTCATCGACTGGGAGACCGGTGTGTACGAGGCGTTCGCGAAGGAGGCACAACGCGACGGGTTCACGATCAACCGCGACGAGCTCATCCCCCTGTTCCACGAGATCGAGCGCGAGATCGAGGCGGGCTCGTATGAGCTGTACGCGGAGGTGCTGCGCCGCACCGCGGTGGAGATCTCCAAGCGCCTCGGCTGGCCCCTGGAGCCGTCGCGGTCGGGCTTCCTGCCGGACTCCGTCCAGCGTTGGCTGCCGTTCAAGGAAACGAACCCGCAGTTGCAGAAGCTGAGCAAGAAATACAAGCTCGGACTGCTCTCGAACATCGACGACAAGCTGCTCGGTCAGACGCGCCGCCACATTCCGACCGATTTCGATCTCGTCGTCACCGCTCAGCAGGTGCGCTCCTACAAGCCCGACGCGGCGCACTTCACCGAGTGCGCGCGGCGGATCGGCGGCAAGAAGGGCTGGGTGCACGTCGCGGCCAGCCACTATCACGACGTCGAGCCGTGCATCAAGGCGCGCGTCCCGGTCATCTGGGTCAACCGCAAGAAGGAGACGCTGGAGGCTGGGCAGAAGAAGCCGACCGCCGAGGTGGCCAACCTCCGCGAGGCGGCCAAGCTCCTCGGCGTCACCTGACGCTCGCCGACGACGCGCCGATGCGAGCCGTCTCGCTGCATCGCGACCTCATCGTCGTCACGAGCCGAGTGTTCCAGACCACCTGCACGATCGTGCGGGGACCGGGCCCCGACTCCGGAGAGGCGTTCGTGATCGACTCGCCGGTGTATCCCGACGAGCTCGAGGTGCTGCCGGCGCTCATGGAGCAGGCCGGCTTTCCGTTCAGTGGCCTGCTCGCGACGCACGGCGACTGGGACCACCTGCTCGGGCGACTGGCCTTCCCCGACGCGGCGCTCGCCTGCGCCGAGACCACCGCCGCCCGCCTGGCCGCCGAGCCGGGCTCGGCGGCGCGTGGGCTGCGCGAGTTCGACGACGAGCACTACGTCTCGCGACCGCGTCCGCTTGCCCTCGGCTCGGTCCAGGCCCTGCCGGTCCCGGGCCGCTGCGAGCTCGGCGCCGAGGAGCTCGCGCTGCACCCGACCGGTGGGCACACGGTCGACGGGATGGCGATCGCCGTCCCGTGGGCGGGCGTGCTCGTCGCCGGCGACTACCTCAGTCCGGTCGAGATCCCGACCTTCCCGGAGGGCTCCGCGAGCGAGTATGCGGCCACCCTGCGGCGGCTGCGGCCGCTGGTGCTGGAGGTCGAGCATGTCGTGCCCGGACACGGTGACGTGCTCGATCGCGAGCGGGCGCTCGCCGTCCTCGAGGAGGACCTCGCCTACGTCGAGGGGGTGCTCGGCGGCGACGCCGGCATCCCGCTGCCGCGCGGGGCCCGCAGCGCCACCCAGCGCCGCCGACACGTCGAGAATGTCGCGGCCGTCGCCCGCTGCGCACCGGCCGGCGGGTCTACTGCTCCGGGAGCCTGAGGCCGAGGAAGAGGTCGCGCCCCTCGCCGCTCTTGCTGCTGGCCGAGAAGCCGAGCCCCTCGTACAGGCCGATGGCGGCCGTGTTCTCCTCGTTGGTGTCGAGCTCGATCCGACGAGCCCCGCGCTCGACCGCCCGCCCGATGGCCGCCTGCACGAGCGCGGCTCCGATGCCCTTGCGGCGCGCCTCCTCGCGCACGTAGACGTCCTCCAGCCAGCAGTCGGGCGAGGCCTCCCACACCGAGAAGCGGAAGCGCAGCTGGGCGACACCGGCCGGCGGCGAGTCCTCATCGACGGAGGCGAGCAGGAACTCGGCCTCGACGCCCTCCATCAGCCGCTCGACCCCGGCGAGCATCGCGTTGTCCGATGGGCGGGGGTCCTTCAGATGGTCGCGGAAGGCGATCATGAGGTCGGCGACGATCTCGGCCTCGTCGAGCTCGGCAAGCCACACACGCGGGCCGGCGGTCATCGCGGCGCGCGCCTACTCGGTGGCGGAGGTGATGATCGCGAGCGTGTCGCCCGAGGCGACCGACGCCCCGACCGCGATCGGCAGCTCGGCGACCGTGCCCGACTTGTGGGCGGTGATCTCGTTCTCCATCTTCATGGCCTCGATCACGGCGACGAGCGCGCCCTCCTCGACGGCCGTACCCGCCTCGACGGCGACCTTGAGCACGGTGCCCTGCATCGGCGAGAGGAGCGCGTCGCCGCCGCCGGCAGCGCCGCCGCCGCCGCCGCGCTCGCGGCGCGGGGCGGTGCGCGCGGCGCCGGCGGGCCCGGTGCCGTTGCTCGAGGCGCTCGAGCCGCCGAACGGCGGGCCGATGACACGCACGTCGAAGCGCTTGCCCGACACCTCGACGGTGTAGGTCTGCTCGACCGTCTCCGCGGCCTCGGGCTCCTCGCGCTCGCTCGGCGCCGGGGCGGCCGCCGGCGCGGTCGACTTCAGCCACTTCGGATCCTCGAGCAGATCGCGACAGGTCTGCGCGGCGGCCCACTGGTCGGTCGCGAGCAGGGCCGCGTGGAAGGGAACGAGCGTCGTCAGTCCGCCGATCTCGTACTCGCCGAGGGCCCGGAGCATGCGCGCCGTCGCCTGCTCGCGGTCGGCGTCCCACACGATCAGCTTCGCCACCATCGGGTCGTACATCGGGCTGATCTCCGAGCCCGGTCCGACGCCCGAGTCGACGCGGACGCCCGGTCCGCTCGGCTCGCGATAGGTGGTGATTCGCCCCGGGGCGGGGGCGAACTTCCTCGCGGCGTCCTCGGCGTTGATGCGGCACTCGATCGCGTGGCCGCGCAGCTGCACGTCCTCCTGGCGGAAGGACAGCGGCTCGCCGGCGGCCACATGGATGCCCTCCTTGACGATGTCGATCCCGGTCACCATCTCGGTGACACAGTGCTCGACCTGCACCCGGGTGTTCATCTCGAGGAAGAAGTACTCGGGCTTTCCGTCGCGTTCGCCGAGAAGCCCCTCGATCGTGCCCGCACCGGTGTAGTCGACGGCGCGCGCGGCGTCGGTGGCGACCTTGCCGATCTGCTCGCGCAGTTCCTCGTCGACGAGCGGCCCGGGTGCCTCCTCGATCAGCTTCTGGTGGCGGCGCTGGATCGAACAGTCGCGCTCGCCGAGGTGGACGACGTTGCCCTGCGAGTCGGCCAGCACCTGGACCTCGACGTGGCGGGGGTCGGGCAGGTAGCGCTCGATGTAGACCGTCGGATCGGAGAAGAACTTCTCGCCCTCACGCGAGGCGCCCTCGAATGCGGCCTGGAGCTCGTCGGCGTTCAGCGCGACACGGAACCCCTTGCCGCCTCCCCCGCCGGCGGCCTTGATGGCGACCGGGTAGCCGATGTCGGCGTCGATGATCTTCGCTGCGGTCTCCACGTCGGCGACCGTCTCGGTCGTCCCGGGCACGATCGGAACGCCGGCGGCGGCCATCAGCTCGCGCGCCCGCGTCTTGGAGCCCATCGCATCGATCGCCTCGGGCGAGGGACCGATGAACACGATCCCGGCGTCGCGGCAGGCGCGCGCGAAGGCCGCGTTCTCGGCCAGGAAGCCGTAGCCCGGGTGGATCGCCTCGGCGCCCGATTCGCGGGCCACCTCGAGGATGCGCTCGATGTTCAGGTAGCTCTCGGCCGCCGTCGGCCCGCCGAGCAGGTAGGACTCGTCGGCGCGCGCGACGTGAAGCGCGTCGCGGTCGATCTCCGAGTACACGGCGACGCTCGCCACGCCGAGCTCCTGCAGCGCTCTCATCACTCGCACGGCGATCTCGCCGCGGTTGGCCACCATCACTTTTCCGAACATCGCGGCCCGCCAGATTAGTAGGTGGCGGCGCCGAGAGGGGCCTCGGGGGGCCTGTGCCGGCGCTCGGAGGCGCCGCGGCGCGGCGGCTCGGCGCCGGTCACGCCGCGTCTGCGGGACCGTCGATCATCCCACCCGCGACGGTGCCGTTCGTCGTCTCGTCGATGAGGATGAAGCTGCCGGTCGCGCGGTTCTCGCGGTACGTGTCGAACGCGAGCGGCGTGCTCGTGCGCAACCGCACGCGGCCGATGTCGTTGAGCTGCAGCGACTCCACGCCGGTCTCGCGATCGAGCGTGTCGACGTCGGTGCGGTCCAGCAGATCGGTGACGATCGCCGGGACCGTGCGGGTCGTGTGCTTGCACAGCACGCGGTCGCCGGCGCGCAGTGGGCGGTCGGCCATCCAGCAGAGCGTCGCCTCGACATCGCGGGCGACGGTCGGCGCCTCGCCCGGCCGGCTGATGACGTCGCCGCGCGACACGTCGAGATCGTCGGCCAGGCGCAGCGTCACCGACAGCGGCGCGATCACCTGCTCGCGCGGGCCGTCGTAGGTGTCGATGGCCGCGATCGTCGTCTGCCGGCCGCCGGGGAGGACGACCACCTCGTCGCCGACGGCGAGCGTGCCGGTTGCCATCTGTCCGGCGTATCCGCGGTAGTCGTCGCTCGGGGGGAGGACCGGCGAGCTGACGCGATGCCCGTTCGTCGCGCCGGCCGGCGGCGCGGCGGCTCCCGGGCGGATGACCCACTGCACCGGGAAGCGCGCGACGGTCTCCTCGGGGTGGTCGTAGACGACCTCGACCGTCTCCAGATGGGCAAGGAGCGTCGGACCGTCATACCAGGCCATCCGCGATGAGCGCTCCACGACGTTGTCCCCGTGCAGGGCGCTGATCGGGATGAACGTCACGTCGGGGACGGGCAGGCGCTCGGCGAAGGCGCGGAACTCGGCGGCGATCGCGCGAAAGGCCTGCTCGTCCCACTCGACGAGATCCATCTTGTTGACGGCGACGACGAGGTGGGGGATGCCGAGCAGCGCGCTGATGTAGGCGTGGCGGCGCGACTGCTCGACGGCGCCGCGGCGGGCGTCGAGCAGCACGATCGACAGGTCGGCCGTCGACGCGCCGGTGACCATGTTGCGGGTGTACTGCTTGTGCCCGGGAACATCGGCGATGATGAAGCGCCTTCCGGGCCCGCCGCTAGCGCTCCCGTCGGTGGCGAAGTAGCGGTAGGCGACGTCGATCGTGATCCCCTGCTCGCGCTCGGCGCGCAGGCCGTCGGTCAGCAGGGCGAGGTCGAGCGTCCCGTCGCCGCCGCGCCGGCGGCTCGCCTCGGCGACGTGGGCGAGCTGATCGTCGTGGACGAGCTTGGAGTCGTAGAGCAGCCGCCCGATGAGCGTGCTCTTGCCGTCGTCGACCGATCCAGCGGTCGTGAAACGCAGCAGATCGACCGTCATCGCGTTCCTCCGGGCCGCCGATTCGCCGTTCGCGGCCCGCCGCGCGGCGTGGGGCCGGTCGCCCGGGCTGAGCGGGCGGCCCGCCCGCTCAGGGCGTCCATTAGAAGTAACCCGCCTTCTTGCGGTCCTCCATCGCGGCCTCGGACACACGATCGTCCGCGCGCGTCTCGCCGCGCTCGGTGATCCGCGTGCGCGCGATCTCGCCGACGACGTCCTCGAGCGTGGTGGCCAGCGAGCGCACGCCGCCCGTGCAGGTCATGTCGCCGACCGTGCGGTAGCGCACCGTCTCGCGGAAGACGGACTCGCCCGGGAGCAGTTCGGTCTCGTCGCGCCAGGCGTACAGCATGCCGTCGCGTTGGAAGACCTGGCGCTCGTGCGCGAAGTAGATGTGCGGCACCTCGAGCGCCTCGGCCGCGATGTACTCCCACACGTCGAGTTCGGTCCAGTTCGAAAGCGGGAAGACGCGCACGTGCTCGCCGCGCCGGATGCGCCCGTTGTACAGGTTCCACAGCTCCGGACGCTGGTTCTTGGGGTCCCACTGGCCGAAATCGTCGCGGAAGGAGAACATGCGCTCCTTCGCTCGGGCGCGCTCCTCGTCGCGCCGCGCGCCACCGAACGCGGCGTCGAAGCCGTGCTCGGCGATCGCGTCGAGCAGCGTCGTGGTCTGCAGGCGATTGCGCGACGCGCGCGGCCCGGTCTCCTCGGCGACGCGACCGCGATCGATCGACTCCTGCACCGACGCGACGATCAGCCGCTCGCCGAGCTCGGCGACTCGCCGATCGCGAAACTCGGTCACCTCGGGGAAGTTGTGCCCGGTGTCGACGTGCATGAGCGGGAACGGGAACGGCCCGGGGCGAAAGGCCTTCTCGGCCAGGCGCAGCAGCACGATGGAGTCCTTCCCGCCACTGAACAGGAGCACCGGGCGCTCGAACTCGGCGGCCACCTCGCGCATGATGTGGATCGCCTCGGACTCGAGCTCGTCGAGGTGCGTCAGCTCGCGTGCGGTGAACGTCATGCCGGCCCACCGTCGACGTGCAGGCCACATTCGACCTTCTCGCTGCCGGCCCAGCGACCCTCGCGCCCGCTGCCCGGCTGCGTGCAGGGCGCGCAGCCGATCGACGCGTAACCGCGGTCGTGCAGCGGGTGATAGGGCAGGCCGTGCTCGAAGATGTAGCTCCACACGTCGCGGTCGGTCCAGTCGGCGAGCGGATTGGCCTTCCAGATCGAGCGCGTCGCGTCCCACTCGAGCTTGGCCGCGGCGGCGCGGGTCGGCGCCTGCTCGCGGCGCAGGCCCGTGATCCAGCCGTCGAGGCCGTCGAGGGCGTGGTTGAGTGCGGCCACCTTCTGCACCCCGCAGCAGCGCTCGGCCGTCCACGGCTGCCCGTCCGGCGACACCGCGTCGTGGACCTCGACGTACAGCCCGTAGCGCTGCTCGATCTCGCGCCACACCGTGTAGGTCTCCTCGAAGAGGACGCCCGTGTCGATCGTGAAGACGCGGGCCTTCGGCTCGATGCGCATCAGCATGTCGATGAGGACGGTCTCCTCCTTCTGGAAGGAGCACGCCATCGCCAGGCGCGGGTGGTGCTGCTCGATCATGTGCGCCAGCAGCTCCTCGGCGCTGCGCAGCTCGAAGTCGGTCGTGGAGGTCGTGGCCATGGTCAGCCTGCGCCTAGACGGCGCACTCACCCTCGCCGCGGATCACCTGGAACGGCTCGCTGCGGCTCCAGTCGATGAACGTGTTCATCGTCTCGAGGCTGAATTCGACGGGCATCGACAGGTCCTTCACGACGCCCTCGAACTCGGCGGTGCCGACGCGGTCGGCGAACGCGTTGAACTCCTCGCCGTCCTCGCGGCGCTGCTCGTAGTGGCGCAACCAGCGCTCGATCGCCTCGGGGACGCGCTTGGCGGGCAGGCGTGACTTCAGGCGCGCGCCCATGCGCACCTCGCCGCCCTCGTAGTGGCCGCCGATGTGCGGGATGTACGCCGGAATCGTCTTGTCGCCGACCTTGATGGAGGCGCCGTAGAAGCCGATGTTGGCGATGTGGTGCTGGCTGCAGCCGTTCGGGCAGCCGCTCATCTTGATGTGGATCCTGCGCGTGAGCGGGTCGTCGATCGCCATCTCGGCCAGCTTCTCGCGAATCGCCAGGTTCAGGCCCATCGAGCTCGTGATGCCGAGCTTGCAGCTGTCGGTGCCCGGGCAGGACACGACGTCGCCGATCTCGTTGGCGCCGGCGTCGCCGAGCCCGAGCTCGGCGAGTGCCTGCCACACGTCGTGGACCGCGTCCTCGCGCACCCAGCGCAGGACGAGGTTCTGCTGCACCGTGGTGCGCGCATAGCCGCCGGAGAAGCGGCGCATCACGTCGGCCAGGCCGCGGAACTGCTCGGGGCTGAGATCGCCGCGCGGGACGATCACCTCGACGGTCACGAAGCCGGCCTGGCGCTGGGCGAGCACGTTCGTGCGGGCGAAGGCCTCGAACTCGCGGGCGTCGCCGTTGGGCGACGACGGCGCGACCGGCGGCGTCGGCGCATGCGTCTCCTCGTCGTGCTCGAACACGAGGCGGTCGAGCGAGTAGTCACGCTCGTTGACCCAGTCGCCCTTGAGCTCCTCCTCGACCATCTCGCGGAACGCGTCCATGCCGATGCGGTCGACGAGCACCTTGATGCGCGCGCGGGCCCGGTTCTTGCGCAGGTCGTCCTGGCGGTCGAAGATCCGCAGCACGGCCTCGGTGACCTTCAGATACTCGCCGTCGTCGGCGGCCACGAACTCGTACAGCGTCGGGGCGATGCGGGGCATGATCGACGTCCCGCCGCCGATGCGGATCTCGAAGCCGCGGACCCGCCGGCCGTCGATCTCGCGAACGCGGGGGATGAAGCCGCCGTCGTGGATGCCCGTGATCGCGCGGTCCTCGTCGTCGGCGGCAAACGCCGTCTTGAACTTGCGCGGCATCAGCTGGCACACCTCGTTGCGCACGAAGTAGCGCACATAGGCGCCGGCGTACGGGGTCGGGTCGAACAGCTCGTGCTCGGAGACGCCGGCCCAGGGATCGCCGGTGACGTTGCGCATCGTGTTGCCACAGCCCTCGCGCGAGGACAGCCCGCTGTCGCTGATCTCGCGGATGAACTTCGCCGCATCGGGCAGTGGCACGTGGTGCACCTGCACGTTCTGGCGCGTCGTGATGTGGCCCTTGTTCAGCGGCGCGTATCGCTCGATCGCGCCGGCGAAGGCGTCCATCTGCTCGGGCGATACCCCGCCGAACGGGAGCTTGACGCGGATCATCTGGCGCTCGGGCTGGCGCTGTCCGTACACGCCCTGCTTGAGGCGGAAGCCGATGAACTGATCCTCGGGCGTGTCGCCCCGCAGGAACTTGGCCGCCTCGGTGTCGAAGTCGTCGAACTCGCGCTCGAGGATCGGGATCACGTGCCCCGGAACGTCCTCGTGCACCTCGGGGTTCTCGAGCGTCCCGGACCGCCCGTTGTGCCCGGGCTTCTCCTCGACGTGGGGGGTGGTCGACGCGGGCTCCATTGAGTGACGAACTCCTGTAGGCCGGGGACAGGGCTGAACCGACAAATATACAGAAAGCCTGGTGGGTTTCGGGTATTTCCGCATCGAGCCAGGCGCCGGCGGCCGACACCCGGGTGCGTTCGCCTCCGCCGCATGGTAGGGCGTTCACTGGCGTCGCCCGGCGGAGGTGCGCCGCGGCCGTCAGCCCCAGTGGTGCCCGTCGCCCCAGGGCGACGGGCCGAGCGGCTCGCGCGAGATCGCCTCCAGGCGGGCCGCTCTCAGCCACGCGTTGCGTCGCGGCGGCGCCGGGGCGAGGGGCGGAGCCGTCTCGCGCATGAAGCGCTCGAGCGCGGCGACGATCGCCGCCGCCTCCTGCGGAGACGCGCCCGGCGCGATGAGCTGCAGCTTCGGCCGTCGGTTGACCACGGCCACAGTGTGACGCGTCCCGGGGGCGGGCGCGGCGCCCGGCGGCGCCGGCGCGCCCCCGATCGCGGGCTGCGGGGCGGAAGTGTGGTCGATGTTCTTCCACCAAGAGAGAAGATCGACCACACTTCCCGGCCCCGGCCCCGGCCCCGGCCCCGGCCCCGGCCCCGGCCCCGGCCCCGGCCCCGGCCCCGGCCGGCGTCGACCCGGCCCGCCCCCCGCCACCGGCGCCCGCGTGCGATCGTGTGCGCGTGCGACCGGGTGCGCAGGCCACGACCGAGATGCCGTTCGTCGGACGCGACGCCGTCCTGGCCGCCATCTCTCCGGCCGAGGCGATCGAGCGCGTGCGCGAGGCCTTCCTGCGCCACCACCGCGGCGACTGGCGCATGCCGTCGAAGGTGTACCTGCAGAGCCCGCCGCACGGAGACTTCCGGGCGATGCCCGCGCTCGGGGACGGACTGGCGCTGCTGAAGTGGATCACCTCGTTCCCGGGCAACGCGCAACACGGCCTGCCCGCGGTGATGGGCATCGTGTGCGTCTCCGACGCGCTCACCGGGCGCCCGCTCATGCTGCTCGATGCCGGCTCGGTGACCGCCCTGCGCACGGGCGCCATCGCCGCGATCGCCGCCCAGACCCTCGCCCGGCCCGACGCCGAGAGCGTCGCGGTCATGGGCTGCGGCCTGAACGGCGCCTGGGTCGCACGGTGCCTCGCCGCCGCGGGCTACGGTCCGGGCCTGTGCGTCGATCCGCGACCGGAGGCCGCGAGCGCGCTCGCGCAGGAGCTCGGTTGGCGCGCCGGCTCGGCGGCCGAGGCGTTCGCCTGCGACGTGGTGTCGTGCGTGACGCCGGGGCACGAGATCGTGGTCGAGGCCGGCTCGCTGCGCCCCGGGATGCACCTGAACATGCTCGGCGCCGACGCCGCCGACAAGGCGGAGGCGACGGTGTCCGCGGTCGCCTCCTGTGCGCTGTTCTGCGACGAGTGGGATCAGGCCAGCCACGGGGGCGAGCTCGCCGGCGCCGTGCGCGCCGGTGCGGTGCGGCGCGATCAGGTGACCGAGCTCGGCGCGGTGCTCGACGGCTCGGCGCCGGGGCGGCCGGGGCCCGCCGCGGTCACGCTGTTCGACTCGACCGGTCTGGCCATCCAGGACCTCGCGATCGCCGCGGCCGTGCTCGACGCCTGGCGCGCCGGGTCCGTGTCCGCCGGGACCGTCGCGCTCTGAGGCTCAGCCGGTGATCGTGACGCGGCGCTGCAGGAACGACTTGTTGCCGTCGAAGACGCCCGCCCCGACGGGCGAGCCGACGGCTAGGTCGTAGCGACCGGCGCCCACCGCGACCGTCCCGAGCGACGGACCGGCGGCGGTCCGGCAGACGAGTTTGGACGGGATCGTGCCCGTGAACGTCGCCGACCTCCTGACCGTCCGCACCGGGCCGATCGACGCGCTGCAGTTGACCGCCTGGCCGCCCTGGGACTGCTTCTGCGTGTAGGCGATGAACAGCTGATAACGGCCGGGAACGAGATTGCTCGCCTTGACGCTGACCCGACCGCCGATGGCGGCCGTGGCCGGACCGCTGAGCGAGGCGGCGAGCGCGACCGGCGCGAGCGCCGCGGCCGTCACCGTCGCGCCGACGAGGGCCGCGAGGGCGGTGCGGCGGGGGCGGCGCTCGGTGGGACCGATCGCGATCACAGCGGGATGTTCCCATGTTTGCGCTGCGGACCGGGCTCTCGCTTGGTCTGCAGCGTCTCGAGTGCGGTGATGAGCTTCGGCCGCGTCTCGTGCGGGATGATCACGTCGTCGATGTAGCCCCGCTCGGCGGCGGTGTACGGGTTGGCGAAGCGCGCCTTGTAGTCGTCCATCAGCTTCTGCCGGCGGCTGTCGGGCGTCGGGCTCGCCGCGATGTCGCGCCGGTAGATGATGTTGACCGCCCCCTCGGGCCCCATCACGGCCACCTCGGCGGTCGGCCAGGCGAAGTTGAAGTCGGCGAGCAGGTGCTTGGACGCCATGACGTCGTACGCCCCGCCGTAGGCCTTGCGCGTGATCACGGTCAGCTTCGGCACCGTCGCCTCCGTGAACGCGTACAGGAGCTTGGCGCCGTGGCGGATGATCCCGCCCCACTCCTGCGTCGTGCCGGGCAGGAACCCCGGCACGTCGACGAAGGTCACGAGCGGGATGTTGAATGCGTCGCAGGTCCGCACGAACCGCGCCGCCTTGGCCGAGGCGTCGATGTCGAGCACGCCGGCAAGCTGGTTCGGCTGGTTGCCGACGACGCCGACCGAGTAGCCGTTCAGGCGCGCGTAGCCGCAGATGATGTTCTTGGCGTGGTGCTCGTGGACCTCGAAGAACTCCCCGTCGTCGACGATGTGGCGCACGACGTCGCGCATGTCGTACGGCTTGTTGGGGTTGTCCGGGACGACATGGTCGAGCTCGGGGTCCATGCGCAGCGGGTCGTCGCTCGGCTGCACGCGCGGCGCCGTCTCGAGGTTGTTGGAGGGCAGGAAGCTGAGCAGGTAGCGGCAGTCCTCGAGGCACGCGTCCTCGTCCTCGGAGGCGAAGTGCGCGACGCCCGACTTCGAGTTGTGCGACATCGCGCCGCCGAGCTCCTCGAAGCCGACCTCCTCGCCGGTGACCGTCTTGATGACGTCGGGACCGGTGATGAACATGTGGGAGGTCTCCTTCACCATGAAGATGAAGTCGGTGATCGCCGGCGAGTACACCGCTCCGCCCGCGCACGGCCCCATGACGAGGCTGATCTGCGGGATGACGCCCGAGCACTTGACGTTGCGCACGAACACGTCGCCGTAGGCGCCCAGCGACACGACGCCCTCCTGGATGCGCGCTCCGCCGGAGTCGTTGATGCCGATCACGGGGCAGCCGATCTTGGCCGCGAGGTCCATGATCTTGCACATCTTCTCGCCCATCACCTCGCCGAGCGAGCCGCCGAACACGGTGAAGTCCTGGCTGAACACGCACACCCGCCGGCCGTCGATCGTCCCGTGGCCCGTGACCACCGCGTCCCCCCAGGGCCGGTTCTTCTGCATGTCGAAGTCCGTGGTGCGGTGGCGCACGAACGTGTCGAGCTCCTGGAAGGAGCCGGGGTCGAGCAGCTTTTCGACGCGCTCGCGCGCCGTGTACTTGCCGCGCGCGTGCTGCTTCTCCTCGGCCTCCGGGGCGGAGTGCAGCGCCGCCTGGCGCAGCTCCTCCAACTGGGCGAGGCGTTCCTCGTAGGTCTCGGGTGCTCGTTGACGCATGGGGGCGGCATGTTAGCCGCGCGCGTCGCTGCGGCGGACCGTGGGTCGCCCGGGCCGGTCAGGAACGCGAGAAGGGGCGGTGGTGCGCGGCGCCGAGTGCGTCGAGGACGCCGGCGAGCAACTCGCTCGCCCGCTCCTGGTCGAGGGCCTTCACGGCGACCGGGTCCGTCGTCTCCGGCGACGCCTCGGCCGGTCCGTCGCCGGTCACGGATGTGAGGTGCGGCGGTGGGCCCTCGACGATCGGGGGCGCCTCGTCGACCCCGCTCGCCGCGCTCGGGGGCTCCACGGCGGTCTCGCCCGCGATGCTCGCGGGCGCCGGTTCGTCCGGCTCAGGCGTGCCGGCGGCCGGCGGCGGCGCCTCGGGTGCGGTCGGCTCGGGGTCGGTCGCCGGCAGCGCGACCGACGCCTCGAGCTCGGCCTCGGGCGGGGGCGCGGCCTCGGTCCCATCGCCATCCACATCCTCCGGGGTGGCGGGCGCCGGTGTGAGGTCGACGGGCACCGGGGCCCGGCGGCCGAACAGGCGGGCGAAGAACCCGCGCTTCGGCGGGGCGGGCGTCTCGTCGGCGGCCGGACCATCGCCGCCGCTCGCTGCCCGGTCCGTACGGTCGGCCTCGGTCTGCGATGCGTCGGGCGACTCGGACGCCGCCTCCGGCTCCGTGGTCGAGGCGACGGCGGGCGCCTCCGGCTCGGTCGCCGCGCTCACGGCGCCCGCCGGGTGATCGGAGGTGGCCGGCAGGCCGTCGTCCGCCTCATCCGCGGCGGCGCCGTCGTCGGGCGCCGTCTCGGCCTGCGCCGCGCCGCTCGGCAGCTCCGTCGTGGCCGTGGCCGCCGGCAGGTCGGCCTCCGTCGTCTCGGCCGCGCTCGGCGGCTGCGAGGTGGCCGTGGCCGGAGCCATCTCGCTCCCTGCCGGCGCCGGCGGTACGGGCTCGGCCGTCGCGCCCGGCTCCGCCGCCATCTCGCTCGGCTCCGCCGCCGCCGTGACGGTGAGCGTGACCTTCGTGCCCCAGCCGGAGGGTGTCAGCTCCACCCGTCCCGTCGCGCGTTCGCCCTCCCAGACGACCGTCGTCTCCGGCTCGGCACGCGTGATCCGGATCTCTCCGCCGAGCTCACCGAGATGGCGCCCGAGCGCGGCCGGATCACTCAGTTCCGCCCACAGCTCGGGCGGTGACTTCACGATCGTTCGTTGCGCCTGTGTTTCGACCATGCCCCGGACGGTTTCGCCCAGCGCGTCACGAGTCCTCCTCGTGAATCGGTCGGCTCGACCGCCGGCGGCCGGCGCCCTAGGCGGGACCGCCGAGATGCGTCGCCATGAACAGCACGGTGACGAGCACGAGCGCGCTCAGCAGGCCGCCGACGGTCGATACCTGACGCGCCAGCTGCTGGTATTCGGTGCTCATGGCGACCCCGCCGCCTTCACCCTTCGCCGCCGCGACGTCGCGTTCGGACAGCTCGACGAGCCGGCGATCGCGAGGCCCCAGGTAGGCGCCGCCGACGCCCCCGATGACGAGCACCGCACCGATGCCCCACTGCACGTAGAAGTACTTGAAGGCGTGCGACTGGCCGGCCAGGTACAGGCCGGCGAGCAGGACGATCACGAGCGCCGCGGGCATGAGCCGCCCGTTGAGCACGGCGGTGGCCCGGTGCAGGGTCGGCAGCGACCGCGGGTCCGACCGGGCCGCGACCCCGAACAGGATCGGATACGCAAACGTCACGCCGAAGCCGACGATGACCGCGCCGATGTGCACGGCGAGCACGACGTTGTAGAAGGTGAAGTCCGCGAGCGGCACGGACGCGTTCAGGTCACCGGCTGGTAGCGGCCGAAGACGTCGCGCATCGCGGCGCACACCTCGCCCATCGAGGCGCGGTCGCGCAGCGCCTCGCGGATGAACGGCAGCAGGTTGTCGCTGCCGCGGGCCGCCTCGCGCAGCTCCTCGAGGCGACGCTGGACCAGCTCCCGGTCGCGGTTGGCCTTGAAGGCGGTCAGGCGCTGCACCTGCTCGCGCTCGGATTCGGGATCGACGCGGAGGATGTCCTCGACCTCGATCGCCTCCTCCTCGTACCTGTTCACCCCGACCACGATGTCCTGTCCGAGCCGGTAGCGCTCCTGATAGCCCCAGGCGGACTCGTCGATCTCGGCCGTGATGAACGGGATCGCGTTCACCGACCCGCCCATGGCGTCGACCTTGTCGATGAGCGCCTGCGCGCGCCGCTCGATGTCGTCGGTGAGCGACTCGATGAAGTAGGAGCCGGCGAACGGGTCGACGGTGTCGGCGGCGCCCGACTCGTAGGCGATCACCTGCTGGGTGCGCAGGGCGATCTTCGCGGCGCGCTCGGAGGGCAGCGCGAGCGCCTCGTCGTAGCCGTTGGTGTGCAGCGACTGCGTGCCGCCGCAGACGGCGGCGAAGCCCTGCAGCGCGACGCGCATGATGTTGTTCATCGGCTGCTGCGCGGTGAGCGTCACGCCCCCGGTCTGGGTGTGGAAGCGCAGCATCATCGACTTGGGGTCCTGGGCCCCGAAGCGATCGCGCATGATGTGCGCCCACATCCGGCGCGCGGCCCGGAACTTCGCGATCTCCTGGAAGACGTTGTTGTGTCCGTTGAAGAAGAAGGCGAGGCGGGGCGCGAACTCGTCCACCGCCAGGCCCGCGTCGAGCGCCGCCTGGACGTACGCGATGCCATTGGACAGCGTGAACGCCACCTCCTGGACCGCTGAGCAGCCCTTTTCACGAAAGTGGTACCCGGAGATGGAGATCGTGTTCCAGCGCGGGATCTGCTCCTTGCAGTAGGCGAACAGATCGGTCGTCAGGCGCATCGAGCCCGCCGGCGGATAGATGTAGTTGCCGCGGGCGATGTACTCCTTGAGGATGTCGTTCTGCGTGGTGCCGCGCAGCTGGGCCGGGGCGACGCCCTGCTCCTCGCCGACGATCTCATAGAGCGACAGCAGCACGCTGGCCGGGGCGTTGATCGTCATCGACGTCGAGATCTTCCCGAGCGGGATCCCGTCGAAGGCCGTGCGCATGTCGTCGATCGTGTCGATCGCCACGCCGGTGCGGCCCACCTCGCCGAGGCAGCGCGGATCGTCGGAGTCCAGCCCGAGCTGGGTCGGCAGGTCGAAGGCCATCGACAGGCCGGTCGAGCCGTGCGCGATCAGGTACTTGTAGCGCTCGTTGGACTCCTTGGCCGAGGCGTAGCCGGCGTACTGGCGCATCGTCCACAGCTGCTTGCGGTACATCTCGCGGTGCGGCCCGCGGGTATACGGGAACGAGCCCGGCTCGCCGAGGTCGAGCTCGGACGGCAGGTCGGCCTCTGTGTACAGCTCCTTGATCTCGATGCCCGAGTCGGTGAAGCGGCGCGGATCGTCGGGACCGACGATCGGGGCGACGCTGAGGGTGTCGTCGGGCTCCTCGGGGAGGCCCGAGGAGGGGCGTTCGGTGGTGGCCATCGCGAGGGATGATAGGCGGCGGCGGCCGCCCGGCGCGCGTCGCCGCGGCCCGCCGGTGAGGGCGGACCGCGAGACGCGAGGGGTGATCCGGGGACCGGGGTCCCCGGATCACCCGTCGTGGATCAGAACGGAATCGGCGCCGGAGGCGTGAGCGAGACCGTGTAGGGATTCCCCGAGCCCGAGATGAGCAGGCTCAGGAGCGGGCCGATGATCCCGCAGCCCGTCAGCGACGGGAACGAGGTCGTTCCGCTGGCCGCGAACGTGCCGCCGGTGAACACGCCCACCGGACCGGCGATGTTCAGCGCCAGCGTCAGCGGCTTGGAGGTGCGGCACCCGAGCGGCAGCGTGAACGGGCCGAGGCCGGCCGACTTGATCGTCACGTTCGCCGACGTGCTGCCGTTCAGCGCCAGGATGCCGTTGTCGCCGAAGCTCACCGAACCGGAGAGCGGCGACGTCTGCAGGTTCACGGTCGCGCTGAGCGGGATGCCCAGGAGGTTGATCGTGTCCTTGATCGGCGGGATGCTCGCCGTTCCGCTGAACTGACCGCTCGTGATGTCGGCGCTGGCGTTGACCGTCGCGCCGGCCGGGAACGACAGCTTGAGCCCGAGCTTCTTGAGCGTCACGCTGCCGCCGAGGGCCCAGTTGGTGATCGGCACGGTGAGATCGCCCACCTCGGGCGTCGTGCGCGCGCCCGCCGGCAACGTCGCGTTGACGCTGCACGTGCTCGGGGCCGACTGGCCGGCGAGCAGGTTGCCGATCCAGGTCGTCACGTCCGCCGTGGCGTTCGGATCGGTGAGCAGGTGATCGGACGCGTACAGGTGGTAGTCGTCGGTCACGCCCTCCGAGCAGAACTGCTGCTTGAGCGCGATCTGCTGCAGCAGCGGGACGAACTGGTCGTACTCGCCGCTGTACTGGAAGTACGGCACGGTCAACGGCGTCCCGCCCAGGTCGTTGTTCGTCAGGATGGAAGACAGCACCGGGTCGCTCTCGATCTGGCTGATCGGGATGTTCAGGTACTGGTCGAGGTTCTGGCCCGAGAACGGCGGCTCGAGCACGGCCAGCGCGCACATGCCCGGCGCCTCGAGTTGCGCGGCGAACGCGAGTCCCGCCGCGTTGAACAACGTCGTGGGCTTGATCCCGAGCGAGCGATACGCCTGCACGAAGCCGATCAGCGAGTACATGCCGAAGGCCGAGTCCGGGCCGCCGTCGGCGAAGCTCGCCACCGCGGCCAGGTCGGCCGGGACGCCGCCCGCCGCCACGCCGACGAGGTTGATGTCCGGCGCGTAGGTCGGGGCCAGGACACCGGCCCAGGTCGCGGCACCGCCGCCTTGGGAGTAGCCCCAGATGAACGTCTTCGCGCCCGAGGAGATCCCTCCGCTCGGGATCTGCTGGGCGGCGCGCTCGGCGTCGAGCACGGCATGCGCCTCCGACGGTCCGGCCGTGAACGTCGGCAGCCCGCCGTTGGTGTAGCCCTCGTAGTCGGTGGAGACGACCGCGTAGCCCTTGCGCAGCGCGGCGATCGTGGCCGGCGTGTCGTACTCGGTGCCCGCGGCGAGCTGCTCCGACGGCGCGCAGGTCTGGGCGAAGCCCTGGGTGCCGTACGCGTAGTCGATGACCGGCCGGGTGCCCGTGCCCGACCAGGCTGCGGTCGGAACGACGGCCACCCCGGTGACCACGTCCGGGTTGCCGACCTCGTCGGTCGAGAGATACATGATGTCGTAGGCCTGGACGGCGGGGATGGAGACCCCGGTCCCGAAGTTCACCGTCGCCGACCGGTACCAGACGAGGGTGCCCGGACCGCCGCTCGGCAGCGGTGACGGCGGCGTGTAGAAGGACTGGTCCGACGGACCGACCGTCGGCGCGGCGGCGGCGGACGCCGCCCCGATGCAGCAGACGAGCGCCGCGACGAGCAGCGCGAGACCGACCAGCGGCCCGCGGCCGCGGATGCGTGCGTGACCCATGTGCGTGTGACCCTCCTTGAATGTGTGTGTGGGTCGGGGCGCACCGGCCCCGACCCAGGACCCCAACGCCGTCGGACGACACACAAACCGATCCCTCTGAGCCATTCCCCCGGCGTCCGCGCACGCTATCGCCAAGCGCAATAAACGTCAACGGCTCTATATATCTGTAGTCAATCAGCAACATTCCGGCGCAACGTTGCTCGCTCGCTCGCTCGCGCGCGCCGGCACGACCTGAGCCGGACGCGGAGCAAGCGGCTACGGTGCCAGGGTGATGCGGATCACCGTCGCCCTGTTCGCCGTGCTGCGCGAGCGCGCCGGCGCCCGCGAGGTCGAGCTCGAGCTGCCGGACGGGGCGCGCGTCGCCGACGCGCTCGCCGAGCTGGCGACGCTCGTCGGCGAGACCCCGGTCGTGCTCGCGGTCAACCGCCGCTACGCCGACGCGGACGCCGACCTGCACGAGGGGGACGAGATCGCGCTCATCCCTCCGGTGTCGGGCGGGTCCGCGACCGCCGGCGAGATCGCGGTCGACGTGCGCGACGGGCCCCTGTCCAGCGACGCGGCGCTCGCCGCGGTGCGCGACGCGCGAGCCGGCGCCGTCGTCCTGTTCGCGGGCGTCACGCGCGAGGTGCAACGTCTCGAGTACGAGGCGTACGTCGAGATGGCGCGCGCGCGAATGGAGGAGATCGCACGGGCGGCGCTCGACGCCCACGAGATCTGCCGCGTCTCGGTGAGCCACCGGATCGGTGCGGTGCCGCTCGGTGAGGCGTCGGTGCTCGTCGCCGTCTCAGCCCCGCACCGGGCGGCGGCCTTCGCCGCCGCCCGAGCGGTGATCGACGCCGTGAAGGAGCAGGCGCCGATCTGGAAGCGCGAGGTGCGGGACGAGCGTCGCGAGTGGGTGCAGGGGCGGCTCCCGCCCATCGACTGACAACCACGCCCACGGGCGCCTTTTTCGTGTGTCCCGTCGAGTAGGGTGCAGCTGTGCCGACCTGTCTCGTCACCGGGGGCGCGGGGTTCCTCGGCTCACATCTGTGCGATGAGCTGCTCGCCCGCGACCACCGGGTGATCTGTGTCGACAGCCTCGAGACGGGATCACTGCTGAACATCGAGCACATCCGCAACCCGGCTCGCTTCGTTCACCTGAACATCGACATCATCGATCCGTACTTCGTCGATGAGCCGATCGACTTCGTCTACCACCTCGCGTCCCCGGCCTCGCCGATCGACTACCTGCGCCTGCCGCTGCACACGCTGAAGGTCGGCTCCTACGGTACGCATCACACGCTCGGGCTGGCCAAGTCCAAGCGCGCCCGCTTCCTGATCGCCTCGACGAGCGAGGTGTACGGCGATCCCCACGTGCACCCCCAGCCGGAGTCCTACTGGGGACACGTCAACCCGATCGGCCCGCGCGGGGTCTACGACGAGGCGAAGCGCTACGCCGAGGCGCTGACGATGGCCTACCACCGCCAGCAGGGCGTCGACACGGCGATCATCCGGATCTTCAACACCTATGGTCCGCGGATGCGTCCGCACGACGGGCGCGCGATCCCGACCTTCCTGCGCCAGGCGCTCGACGACCGCCCGCTCACGGTTTTCGGCGACGGCGGCCAGACGCGATCCTTCTGCTACGTCTCGGACCTCATCGCCGGGATGATCGCGCTCGCCGAGTCCGGCTATCACTATCCGGTGAACGTCGGCAATCCCGACGAGTTCACCCTGCTCGAGCTCGCCCAGACGGTCATCGAGGTCACCGGTTCGAGCTCGGACATCGTCCACGAGGCGCTCCCCACCGACGACCCCCAGCAGCGCCGGCCCGATATCTCGCTGGCCCGCGAGCTGCTGCACTGGGAGCCGCGCGTCACGCTGCGCGACGGCCTCGCCCGCACGATCGCCGAGGCCGGGGAGGAAGTCCTGCTCGGCCAGCAACACTCCTAGCCGCCCGCTCGTGCCGGCTGCGCAACGCATCGTGAGCACGTCCGCCATCGGCGGTCGCCCGCGGCGGCATCCGCGCGGCGCGGCTGCAACGCCCGGGCCGGCGATGCCCCTTCTGCGCTACATCTGCGAGGCTAGGACGTTGTGAGCAGCGAGATGAAGCGTTCCGACGGGGCGTTGCACGCTGAGCACCAGGGCCACCCGGCATCCGGGACCCCCTCCGGCGATGCGCCGTTGACGACGCTGCCACCGGTCGTGGTGCGGATGAAGCCGTCCGAGCACGACGTGCGGCGCAAGCGCCCCCCGGCTCTGTCGCTGCTGCTGCGCATGGACACGGCGCGCCGTCTCGCCCGCGTCGTGTCGCTGCTCGCGCTGGACTTCGTCGCCGTCTCCGCGGCGATCATCACGGCGCTCGTGGTCAAGGCCGCCGTGCGCGGGCAGGTCGATCTCAACGCCGCGGTGCGCGAGACGAAGCACATCCTCGCGTTCACCTATCTCGTCACCGCCCTCCTGTTCGCGCGCTCGAGCCTGTACGCCGATCGGGCCCTGCGGCCGGGGCTGACGCGGATCGTCGCCTGCCTGTTCCAGGTGATGATCGTCGCGCTCATCTTCGCGGTGGTCAGCGGCCAGCAATTCTCGAGCTTCTACATCTTCTACGGGTCGCTCATCTTCGCGCTCGTCTACGTGTCGTCGCTGCGCTACCTGTACGAGCGGGCGACGGGCGGCCTCCTGCGCCTGGCCGGCTACGAGCGCCGCACGCTGCTCGTCGGCACCGGCGAGCACATCCGCGACGTCGCCCACGCGCTCGCCGACGGGCACTCGGCGATCAACGTCGTCGGCTTCATCTCGTTGCGGCCGGTGCCCGAGAACGGGCTGCGCGTGCTCGGCGCCTTCGATCGCCTCGGCGAGGTCCTCGCGTCGCACGCGATCGACGAGGTGATCATCGCGGACCCGGACTTCCCCCAGGTGGAGGCGGTCGAGCTCGTCGACCAGTGCCACCAGCGCGGCGTGCGCGTACGCGTGGCGCCGTCGACGATGGAGATCCTCGTCCACCGGGCCGAGTTCCTCCCGGGCGAGACGGTGCCGCTGTTCGAGCTCAAGCCGCCGGTCTTCGAGGGCATCGACTTCGCCTTGAAGCGCAGCTTCGACGTGGTGGCCGCGAGCCTCATGCTCATCGTGCTCAGCCCGCTGCTGCTCGCGATCATGATCGCCGTTCGCATCAGCTCGCGCGGCCCCGTCGTGTATCGCTCGGTCCGCCCGGGGATCGGCCAGTTGCCGTTCAACTGCCTGAAGTTCCGCACGATGTACGTCGACGCCGACGTGCGCCAGCGCGAGCTCGAGGAGCTCAACGAGGCCTCAGGGGCGCTGTTCAAGATCCGCAACGATCCGCGCCTGACGCCGATCGGGCGCGTCCTGCGCCGGTTCTCGCTCGACGAGCTGCCGCAGCTGATCAACGTGCTCCGGGGCGAGATGTCGCTCGTCGGACCGCGGCCGCTCCCCGAGCGCGACTACGAGCGCCTCGAGGACTGGCATCGCAAGCGCTACCTCGTGCTGCCCGGCATCACCGGGCTGTGGCAGGTCTCCGGCCGCTCGGACCTCGACTTCGACGACCTCGTGCGCCTCGACTTCCTGTACCTCGAGCGCTGGTCGATCGCGCTCGACCTGACGATCCTGCTGAAGACGATTCCGGCCGTCTTCAGCCGCCGCGGCGCCTTCTAGTCGAAGTGCGGCGCCGGCCGGCGCAGGCCGCGGCCGAGCGCCGGGCCGGGGAGCGCGGTGCCGCGCGCGCTCTCGTACACGCCCCACGTCGCGCGGGCCGCGTCGGGCCACGACCACCGGGGCGGTCCCGGCGCGCCGCGGCGCGGCTGCTGGGCGACCTCGACCAGGGCGGCCAGGTCGCCGCATTCGACGAACGTCGCTCGGTCGTCGAGCACCTCGCGCAGGGCGGGCACGTCGCATACGACCACGCGCGTGCCGCACGCGAGCGCCTCCACCGTCGACAGGCCGAACCCCTCGTCCTCGGACGGGAGCACGAGCGCATGCGCGCCGCTGTAGATCGCCGCGAGCTCGTCGTCGGACACGAATCCGGTGAGGATCACGTCCGGCAGCTCGTGCGCCCAGGGCGCGGCCGGACCGACGAGCACGAGCGGCAGCTCGCGCGGCGTCGCGGCGAGCTGGGCGACCTGCTTGCGCGGTTCGGGGTGCGTCAGCCCGCCGACCCACAGCAGGTAGTCCTCGGGGAGACCGTAGCGGCGGCGGACCGTCTCCACCTCCCCCTCACAGCGGCGGTACATCCGCGGCGCCGGCGCCTTGCCGATCACGACGATGCGCTCGGGCTCGATCCCAAGCCGCTCGATGGCATCCTGCTCGACGGCGTGGGTGGGGACGATGACGCGCACCGCGCGCTGGGTCGCGAGGTAGCGCAGGCGAAAACGCGCGCCGCTGTGCAGGTACTCGCTGCGCCGCTTGAGCGCGACGAGGTCGTGCAGCGTGACGACCATCGGGCAGGGACTGCGCAGCAGCGCACCGTCGATCCACGGCGAGTGGAACACGTCCGCGCGGCGCGGGCGGTGGGTCTCGAACAGCTCCGCGCCCTCGGGAGCGGTGTCCCGCAGCGCCTCGAGCAGGCACCTCGCGTACCGGCCCACGCCGCGTGGGTCAGGTGAGGCGCGGCTGTCGAACGCGATCCTCATCGCGGTTGGCGTGCCGGATCGCCGATGCCACCCGGTGTCGCGCCCGCGATCTCCTGTCGCGACGGTGGCAGGGGCCAACCGGCGGAGTGCTCCACTTCGTCCTTGATGGCATGCACACCGGGAACATAGACCGGATCACCGCCCGCGTACAGCCCCAGGCATCGAGGACCCGCCGGGCGGCGGAGTGAATGCCGCAAATTCGGAGCGTGCAGCCCCATCGCCGGATCGGGTTGCCGCTCGCGGGACGGCCGCTTGGCCGCCTCCGTCGCTGCCCGTAGCCTTGGCCCTCGATGCCGGCGCGTGAGTACCACGAGGAGCTGTGGAGCGATGTGCCGCTCGGGCTGCCGCCGCCGGATTTCGCGCGGCGCCTCGCCTTCGTGCGGCGCCATGTCCCCCTCGGCGCGCGCGTGCTCGACGTCGGCTGTGGCGAGGGCGCCTTCGCGGCCGAGCTCGCCGCCGCCGGCGCGATCGTCACCGGAGTCGACGTGGCGCAGGAGCCGCTGCGCCGCGCGGCCGAGCGCGACCCCTCGCTCGAGCTGTGCCTCGTCACGGCCGAGCCGCCCGCGTGGCCGTTGCCCGACGGCGCCTTCGACGTCGTGTGGGCCGGCGAGGTCATCGAGCACGTGGCCGACACCGCCGGCTGGCTGTCCGAGGTCCGGCGCGTGCTGCGCTCCGGGGGCACGCTGCTGCTGAGCACGCCGGATCACGGCCCGCTCGCGCGGCTGGCGCTCGGCCTGTCCCGGCGCGCCTTCGAGCGTCACTTCGATCCGCGCGGCGATCACCTGCGCTTCCACACGCGCCGCACGCTCGCGGCCCTGCTCACCGACTTCCGCTTCGAGGCGGTGCGCATGGAAGGACTCGGGGGTCCGCCCGGGGCCCGCCGGACGCTGCTGGCGAGCGCGCGGCGCGCCCGGTTCTGATCGGATTGCTAGCGACCGCCGCCGGCGCCGGGCGCCCGCGTGTGGGTCAGCGGGACCGCCGGCCGCACGCCGATGATCGGTGTCGACGGCTGCGCCAGGCGCAGCGCGGCGACGAACTCGCCGTCGGCCGTGGCCGAGCTCGGATCGAGGAAGATCGCCGGGCGCAGTGCCGACAGCGCGGCCCTCGGGTCGTGGACGGCCGGGGCCTCGTCGAGCGCGGCCAGCTCGAGCCACGCCTGCGGGTTGGCCGGCTGCAACGTCACGGCCCGATTGAGCGTTGCCTGGGCGCCCGCGACGTCGCCGGCGCTCAGCTGGACCTCGGAGAGGACGGTGAGCGCGTCGAGCGAGAGCGGATCGCGACTGACGGCGAGGCGCGCGTCCGCGAGCGCCAGCGCGGGCTCGCGGGCGTCGAGCGCGACGAGCGCGGCGTTTCCGGCGTCGACCGAGCGCTGTGGCTGCCACTGCGTCCAGGCCCCCACCACCGCGAAGGCGAGGATCGCGCAGACCGCGAGCGCGCGGGCCACGCCGATGTCGACCGGTCGGCGCACGTGCAGCGCCGCCGGCAGGCCGAGCGCGCCGAGCAGGCGGGCCCGGCGACCGTCGGGATGCCGCGGGACGGCGACCGACAGCGTCGAGGCGGCCGGCTCGGTCTCGGCCGGTCCGCGCCCCGCCAGCCAGCCGGCGCACAGCAGCGCGACGACCGCGTCGCCCGGCACGAACCACGTCCAGTCGATCGTCGAATGCACCCCGAAGACGACGACGATCGCCAGCATCGTCAGGAGCGCGATCCGATCCGGGGTGTACGGGGCCCGGACGCGTCGCAGCCGCCACCGGACCCGCCCGGAGGGCGACGGGCGACGGACCCAGCGCAGGCCGAAGGGACGCGCGCTGCGCGCCGCCGCCGCCCACCACACGACGAACAGCGCGAGGCTGAGCACGAGGCCGAGCAGCCCGAGGTCCGCGAGCGTCTGCACGACGTAGCCGTGCGCGTCGCGGACGTCGAGCGTGTCGTGCGCGTACCGCAGGCGCGCGGTCTGATACCCGCCGGCGCCCGCGCCGACCGCGGGATGTGCCCGCCACACCTTCAGCGCCTCGTCCCAGTACAGCGCGCGCACGCTCCCGACCGAGGTCAGCCGGCCGGGACCGTTGGAGATCGACGGGTTGAGGTTGGTGAGCGTGTTGTAGTCGTGGGTGATCGTGCCGGTCAGTCCGCGATGGCCCGCGGTCAGCGCGAGCACGAGGAGCACCGGCGCGAGTGCCAGGCCGGCGAGCAGGATGGTGCCGGCGCGCCGGCGCACGCGAGGCGGGGGCGCCCGGCGACCGGTCAGGTAGCCGATCGCGAGCCCGACGACGAGCAGCACGAGCACGAGCGCCAGCACGAGGACGCCGAGCTGGTGCCCCGCGCTCACGCGCTCCACGAGCGGCGTCGGCGGATCCTTCGACAGCGCGGAGTTCATGAACGCCCAGGCCACGACCGGCAGGGCGGCGCCGATTCCGAGGATGACCACGGCGGCGCCGCGCAGGCGCAGCGGCACGGCCGCGAACCACAGCGCCAGCCCGAGCGCCAGGGCGAGCAGCGCGCCTCGCGGGTAGGCGAGCATCAACGTCACGAAGCACAGGCCGGTGGCCGGGTAGGCGAGCGCGTTGAGCGCCGGGTGGCCGTCGCGACGCGCGCCGAGCCACGTGCACCCGACGATGCCCATCGCCGCCGTGAGCCCGATCGCGTTCCAATAGGAGTACGGGGCCTGCAGCCGCGCGTAGATCTCGTTCGGGTCGAGCCGGTTGGGGAACACCTTCGTGGCCAGCGCGTACCCGCACACGACGACGGCGGCGAGCACGATCCCCCCGAGCACCGAGGGGGCGCGAGCCGGGATCGCGCGGGCCAGCACCGCGGCGGCGATGAACGTCACCGCGTAGGCGAGGATGAGGCTCGCCTCCTGCCAGCTGGCGTCGGGCGTCACCGACCAGGCCACCGACAGCGCCGTGAGCGCGGTCAGCCCGAGTATCCCGATCGCCGGCCACATCCCGTGTGCCCGCCAGCGGGAGCGGTCGCGCAGGACGAGCACGGTCGCGGCGATGACGAGCCCGCCGCCGAGGGTGAGCGCCATCTCGACCTCGGTCGCCGTGGCGAGCGTCAGTCCGCCGCTGGCCTGGAACGTGACCCAGCAGAGCAGCAGCGCGACGAGCGCCGTCCCCCAGGCGTCCGGGCGCAGTCGGGCCGTCCGCGCGGGCCCCGGGGCGCAGCGCGCGCTCGCGGGCAGGACCGGGAGCGGGCGCGCCTCAGTGGGGGCCGCGATCACCGACACGATTGCGCAGGACGCGTCCGAGGGCGAGCAGCGCCGCGGCCGCGAGGATCGCCAGCAGCACCTGGAGCGCGGTGGGCAGCGTGTTCACGGCCGAGGCCAGGCTGACGGGCACGAGACCGGGTCGAACGAGCTTGCCGGCGATCGACACCGGGGCCCCGCCGGTCTTCGGCGAGGCGAGGGCCGCGATCGCGGCGCGCTCCTTCGGCGTGAACGACGCGGCCGGCACACTCGGCGCCCCCGAGAGGCTGGACGCCGCCCCTCCCCCGGCGCGCGCCGCCGCGGCGAGCTGCGCCTGGCGGATCAGCTGGGCGCAGGGGGTGTACTCGACGACGTCGGCGCCGAGCTCGCGCAGGGCCTCGCTGTAGGCCGCCTGCGAGTACGTGTCGCTCACCTGGCCGGTGCTCGTGCACTGCTGCACGATCGCCGCGCCCGCGTCGGCGCTCGCCGCGGCCGGCAGGCCGAGCGCGCAGGCGAGCGCGCACGCCAAGGCGATGGGAGCCGTTCGTCGTCGCATCGGCCGCCGCACGCTATCAATGCTCCCGGGAGCGACCGACGGAAGCGAGCGCCCGCGACATCCCGTCCGCCCAGGCCGACGGCGTGTACTCCCGCACGTCCGCGGCGGCGGCATCGCCCAACCGGGCGCGCAGGGCGCTGTCGACCGCGACGCGCCGCAGCGCGGCGGCGAGGGCCTCGGCCGCCCCCGCCGGTACGACGAGGCCGTTGCGCTCGTGCCGGACGAGCCCGCCGGCGGCGGCGCCGACGGCGGTGCTGGCGATGACTGGGGTGCGCTGATTCATCGCTTCGTTGGCCACCAGCCCCCACGGTTCGCGGAAGGTGCTCGTCGGGATCGAGGGCATCACGAGAACGTCGGCGGCGCGGTAGAAGTTGCGGAGTTCGTCGGGTTCGACCGGCGCGAACGAAGTGACCGACGGCCCCGGAATGAATGTCCTCGCACGCCTCCGGCCCCGGCTGATGACCACCGCGCCGTCGGTGGGGATCCAAGGGGGGGTAGATCCCACACCGACGAGGACGAGCGCGGCGGCCGGTGCTGCGAGACCTGAGGCACGCCAGGCCGAGAGCAGCACCTGCAGGCCTTTTTCCCACACCGGCCGTCCGACAAACACAAATTTTGCGCCCGCGTCCACGGGCCACGCGCCGGCCGCCGCGCCGAGCCCCCCGCTGCCGGCCGGGGCGCCCCAGAAGGCGTTGTCGACGGCCTGTGGCGCGATGTGCACGTTCCGCGCGCCGCGCGCCCGCACGTACTCGCTCACGTGCGGGCCGTAGGTCACGATGGCGTCGGCCCGCCGGTAGAGCGCTCGCAGCAGGGGGTAGCTGAGCGCGTGCGCTGTGGTGCGCGGGTGCGCCCACAGCGAGCTCCACAACAGCAGCGGCACGCCGGCCCGCCGCGCGCCGGCCCACGCCCCGGGGAGCGCAACCCGGCCCCCCGTGCTCGCGACGACGGCGCGGTAGCGGCCGGAGGCCGCGAGCGCGTGGACCGCCCGCTCGCTCACGGCGACGTGGGGGAAGGGCAGCTCGGGCGGCGGCCCGGCGTCCGGTCCGTGGGCCGAGCGACCGCCGAAGAGCGCGTACTCGACGTCCTCGTGCTCGTGCAGCATCCGAAACGGCAGCGCGCGGTCCGGCGGGGCGTGCCCGGTGACGAACAGCACCGGCTTCATCGCAGGGCGTGCTCGTAGGCGGCGAGCGTCTGCGCGCCGCAGCCCTCCCAGGTGAAGTGCGCGAGCGCCGTCGCCCGTGCGCGCTGGCCGGCCTCGCGCAGCCGGTGGGGGTCCGACAGGAGCTCGTCGATGCGTTGGGTCAGGCGCTCGATGTCCCCCGGCGGCACGAGCAGGAAGCCGTCGCCGGCCGCGGCGATCTCCTCCGGGCCGGGCTCGCCGCGACAGCCGATCGCGGGCAGGCCGGCGGCCATCGCCTCGATGTAGGCCACCCCGAACGCCTCCTCGGTGCTCGGCATCGCGTAGATCGTCGCCCGCCGCGAGGTCTCGAGCGCGGCGCTCGGGTGAAGCTGCCCGGCGAACGTGACCCGGTCGGCGATCCCGAGCCGCTCGGCGAGCGCGCCGAGCGGGCCGCGCTCGGGACCGTCGCCGACGATCAGATAGCGCAGCGTCGGGTGGCGCGCGGACAGCACGGCCACGGCGCGCATCACGTCCGCGTGGCGCTTGCGCGCGACGAGATGCGCCACGGTCACGAGCGTCGGCGAGCCCGACCTCGCCGCGGTTCGCTCGGGCACGTCGGTCCCGAGGTGCACGACGCGGGTGTCCGCGGCGCCGTGGCGCCGCGACAGCTCGGCGATCCCTTCGCTGTTGGCGAGCACGAGCCGCGCCGCGCCGAGGCTCCGCCGCACGGCGGCGGCCCCGGCGCGGCTCGTCCGCGCCGTGTAGAGAACGTCGCCGCCGTGCACCGACACGACGATCGGGACGCCGGCGTTCACCCGCCGCAAGGCGTCGCCGGGGGGAATCGCGTTGTGGGCATGGACGAGGTCGAACGGGAAGCGGCGGCGCAGGTGGCGCAGCGCGACGCCGAGCGGCGGCGCCGCCCACGCGCCCCACGAGGCGTACGAGCGCGAGCGGACCGGGGACACGAACCGCACATAGGACACCGGGAGGCCGTCGATCGTGTCGTGCCGCGGCTGGCGCGCGAGCGCGGCCGTCGCGGCCGCGAACGAGCGCGGACCGCCCCGCACGCTCGCGAGCGGCGGGATGAGCCGGTGCAGCACGACGACGTGGACCTCGGCGCCGGCCGCCTGCGCGGCGAGGGCCTGGCGGTGCGCCCAGACGCCGAGCACCGGGTCGTGACGGCGCGGGTAGAACTCACTGACGACGACGACCTTCATCGGCGGGCCGCGGTCACCAGCGGCGGTGGGTCGCGAGGGTCCGCGCGGCGTCGGCGGCGGGCAGATACGGGCGGTCGGCGAGGAAGCCCCGCGCCTCGGCGATGGCCGCCTCGCGCGAGTAGGCGCCGGCGGCGGGCGCGATGCGGTGGGCGATCGGGAGCGCATCGATCACGCCGCAGCGCCAGCCGCGCTCGCGGGCGAGCGCGGCCCAGTGGACATCGAGGCCCCAGCCCATGCGCAGCGGCGGGAAGGGCAGCAGCGCGGCGAACGTGCTCGCGGCGAACGCGGTCAGCGGCCCGATCTCGACGAACCCGGTCTCGCGCACGCTGCTGCGCGGATGGCGTCGCGTGACCTCCCAGGCGGCATGCGAGGCGAGGCGATGCGCGGGCTGGGCGAGGTCGAGACCGAAGCGCTCGGCCAGGAAGAGGAAGCGATCGAGGAACCCGTGCGGCAGCTCGATGTCGTCGTCGACGACGAGCAGCCAGTCGTAGTGCACGGGCGGATGCTCGGCCAGCAGATCGTTGAGGCTCTCGAACTTGCCCCGGCCGGCGGGGGGCCCGGCATGAACGCTCACCGCGTGGCGTGACTGCCGCAGCTCCGCCTCGATCATGGCGAAGCGATGCTCGTGCTCCGGTCGCACGACCGCGAGCACGAGCACGCGGCGGGTGGGCGGCCGGCGGCGCGCGGCGCGAGCGAGCGCGGCGCGGCGGCCGCTCACCAGCTCGCGCGCGTCGAGCAGGCGGTCGAGCGTCTCCCGGCGCAATGCGTCGCGGCCGCCGACGGTGCCGCTGCACCCCGACAGGAAGTCGTCACGCGCGTCGGGGCCGCCCGGGGGCGCGGGCACCGCCCTGCTGCGGCCGCCCCCTCGCTCGCGGATCGCCTCACCGAGCCGTCCGCCGCTGTGCGCGACCATCACGAGCGCGGCCGGGCAGCGGTAGCGCACGGCGTGTCCGACGCACCCGGCCAGCGTGATGAGCTCGCGGCTGCGCGACGGCGCCGCGCCGCGCCAGGCGTCGAAGCGCCGGGCCGCGCGGCCGCGCGCCCGCGCGGCGCCGGCCAGGTGCCGCAACCGGGCGTCGCGGGCGGTGCGCCGGTGCTCGAGCGCCGCGGCGGCGATGTAGCGGGGCGGCGGCGATCCGCCGGCGCGCAGGCGATCCTGCCACTCCTGCTCGTCGCCCGCGCCCTCGAGCGTCGTGTCGAACGGCCCCACGCGGCTGAGCGCCGAGCGGCGAATGGCCATGTTCGCGCCCCACGCGTAGCGGGCCTCGGTGTCGACGGGCCCGAGCTCCAGCGCGGTGATCGGCGGGCCCTCCCGGCCGCAGGTCCGCGGCGGGCGGCCCTCGAGGACCGGGATGATCGGGCCGGTGAACACCTCGACCGTGGGCGCCGCCGCGGCGGCGGCGAGGAGCGCGTCGAGCCAGCCGGGGCGCACGCGCACGTCGTCGTCGATGAACACGACGAGATCCCCGCTGCTCTCGCTCACGCCCGTGTTGCGCGCGACGTTGAGGCCGCGCGGGCGGCCGTGGCCGTGGTGGCGGGCGCCGTAACGCTCGGCGATCTCGCGGACGCCGGGCGTCGAGGCGTCGTCCTCGACGACGAGCACCTCGGCTCCCGCCGCGGCGGCCTGGGGCGCGATCGAGCGCAGCGCGACCTCGAGGTAGTCCGGCCGTGCGCGGGTGGGGATGACGATGGAGGCCGAGATGTCGTTCATGGCGGGAGGCAGGTGGCGCGGGGGCCGGGGCCGCGCTCGCTCACCGCCGTGCCCACCCCTCACGCCGGACACAGTCTAGGTTTGCGCTCTGCATGATCCTGTTCCTGCACCACCGCTACCGGACGACCGGCGGCGAGGAGCGCGTCGTGGCCGATCTGCGCCGTCTCGTCGGCGAGCGCCTCGGCGAGCAGACGCTCCTGCTCGAGCGCGACTCGAGCGCTCTGCCCCGCCGTCGCGCGGCGGCCGGTCTGCTGCGCGGCGGCCTGGACCCGCAGCGGGTGGGCGACGCGGTCCTGGCCGGCGGTGCGCGGGTCGTGCACGCCCACAACCTCCACCCGACGCTCGGCTGGCGCTCGCTCGCGGCCGCCCGCGCCGCGGGGGCGCGCGTCGTGCTGCACCTGCACAACTACCGGCTCGTCTGCGCGGTCGGCGTGTGCTTCACGCAGGGCGCCGAGTGCACGCGCTGCCACGGCGCCAACACGCTCCCGGGGGCTCTTCGCCGCTGCCGGGGCGACCTCGCGGAGACGCTCGCCTACGCGGCCGCCCTGAGCGCGTGGCAGCGGCGCACGATCGCGCAGGCCGACGCGGTGATCGTGCCGTCGGCGTTCGCCCGCGATCGCCTGCGCGCTCTCGGCGCGCCGCTGCCCTGGGAGCGCCTGCACGTGATCGCTCCGCCGGTGGCCGACGGCGGCGCCCCGGCGACGGCCGCGCGGGGACGCCACGCGCTCGTCGCCTCGAGGTTGTCGGCGGAGAAGGGCGTCGACGTCGCGATCGAGGCCTGCCGCCGGGCCGGCGTTCCGCTCGTGATCGCGGGCGACGGCCCCCAGCGCGCGCAGCTGCGCGCGCTCGCCGCCGGGGCCGACGTGCGCTTCGAGGGGTTCGTCGCGGACGCGCGCCTGCGCGCGCTGCGCGCCGAGGCGGCGGTCGCGCTCGTCCCCTCGCGCACGTCGGAGACGTTCGGGCTCGCGGCGGCGGAGGCGATGGCGGCCGGCGTGCCCGTGGTGGCGAGCCGCATCGGCGCCCTGCCCGAGCTGGTCCCCGAGGAGTCGCTCGTGTCGCCGGGGGACCCCGAGTCGATGGCGCGCGCCGTGCCCCGGCTCTGGGGCGACGCCGAGGCGGGCGAGCGCGGTCGTGTGCGCGTGCGCGAGTGCGCCGGCCCGGAGGCCGTCGCGGCCGCGCTCGCCCGCGTCTACGACGGTGGGGCGCCGGCGCCGGCCTGAGCGCCCGCCGCGCCGCGCGACGCCGGTGCCGGCCCGGCCGTTCGGCGGCTCGGCGGGGGCGGCCGCTCAACGCGGGTGCCGGGGGGGTCCACTAGGATGGCCGCGATGCGTGCCCTCGTCACCGGCGGAGCCGGGTTCATCGGCTCCAACCTCGTCGACGCGCTGCTCGACGCCGGCCACGAGGTGCAGGTGATCGACAACCTGTCCACCGGGCGCCGCTCGAACCTCGACCCGGCGCTGGCGCGTGGGGCCGTCCTGCATGAGCTCGACATCACCGACGCGCCGGCCGTGTCCGAGCTGCTGGTGCGTTGGCGGCCCGAGGCGGTGTTTCACCTCGCGGCCCAGATCGACGTGCGCAAGTCGGTCGCCGCCCCTGCCTTCGACGCCGGCGTGAACATCGAAGGCACGATCAACGTGCTCGAGGCGGCGCGGGAGGCCGGGGTGCGGCGGTTCGTGTTCAGCTCCACCGGCGGAGCGATCTACGGCGAGACCGACGTGCTGCCGAGCCCCGAGTCGCTCGAGCCGCGGCCGGAGGCGCCGTACGGCCAGAGCAAGTTCTGCGCCGAGCGCTACCTGCGGCTCGCGCACCGGCTGTACGGACTGTCGACCGTGTCGCTGCGCTACGGCAACGTCTACGGACCGCGCCAGGACCCGCTCGGCGAGGCCGGCGTGGTCGCGATCTTCTGCGGGAAGCTGCTCGCGGGCGAGACGGCGATCATCTTCGGAGACGGACGCCAGACGCGCGACTACGTGTACGTCGGCGACGTGGTGCGGGCGAACCTCGCCGCGCTCGCGCACAGCGAGGTGAGCGGGGAGGTGAACATCGGCACCGGTCGCGAGGTGTCGGTGCTCGATCTCGGTGCGGTGCTCGACCGGCTCGCCGGCGAGCGCGGCTTCCGCGTCGAGCATGCGCCGGCGCGCACCGGCGAGGTGCTGCGCAGCTGCCTGGACGTCACCCGGGCCCGCGAGGAGCTCGGCTGCGCGGCGGAGATGGATCTCGAAGAAGGTCTGCGGATCACCCTCGAGGCGACGCGCGACGCGCAGGCACCGCTTGCCGGCGCCGGCGCGAACGACTGACCGGCGTGTCGGCCCTGGACACCGAAGGCACGACGACGGGGGGCCGCGCCCTCGTCACCGGCATCACCGGTCAGGACGGCTCCTACCTGGCCGAGCTGCTGCTCGGCAAGGGGTACGACGTCCTCGGTCTCGCCCGCGACAGCGACGGCCTCGGTCTCGTGCAGCACCTCGACGACCAGCTGATGGTCCTGCGCGGGGACCTGCTGCACCCGGCGAGCCTGCGCGCCGCGGTCGAGCTTGCGCGTCCCACCGAGATCTACCACCTGGCCGCGCCGTCGTTCGTGCCCGCGTCCTGGGAGCATCCCGATGAGAGCCTCGGCGCCATCGCCGCCGCGACGGCGACGCTGCTGAGCGTCGTGCGCGACGTCGCGCCCGAGGCGCGCGTATACGTGGCCGGCTCCGGCGCGATGTACGGGGATGCGCCCGAGAGCCCCCAGCGCGAGGACACGCCCTGCCTGCCGCGCAATCCGTACGCGATCGCCAAGCTCGCCGCCCACCAGCTCGTCGGGGCCATGCGTGAGCACTACGGCGTGCACGCGTCCAGCGGGATCACATTCAACCACGAGTCCGAGCGCCGCCCGGGCAACTTCGTCACGCGCAAGATCACTCGCGCCGCCGCGGCGGTCAGCCTCGGGCTCGCCGACGACGTCGTGCTCGGCGACCTCTCGGCGGTACGAGACTGGTCGTTCGCGGGTGACATCGTGCGGGCCGCGTGGCTGATGGTCCAGCAGGACCAGCCCGACGACTACGTGCTCGCAAGCGGCGTACCCCATACGGTGCACGACTTCGCGCGGGCCGCGTTCGCGTGCGTCGGCCTCGACGCGGACCGGCACGTGCGCGTCGACCACGAGCTTGTCCGCGCCCCCGAGGAGACGCCCAGCGTCGGGGACCCGACGAAGGCGCGCGAGCGGCTCGGCTGGGTGCCCGAGGTGAGCTTCGAAGCCCTCGTGCGCCGGATGGTAGAGGCGGATCTGCGCGCGCTGCGCGACCATGGCGCCCGCATCGAAGGCGGGGCGCCCGGTCTGGGCGGCGCCCCCGGCTGAAAGGCTGTTCGCCCGATGCAGTGCGCCCAACCAGCGCCGGTGCCGTCCGGTTCGCGCGGCGCGGGGACGCGATGAGCGCGCCGGCCGCGGTGCGGATCGCGGTGGTGGGCCTCGGCTACTGGGGTCCGAACCTGGCCCGCAACGTCGACGCGCTCGCCGGCGCGGAGCTCGCGTGGGGCTGCGACGCGCGGCCGGAGGTGCGTGAGCGCTTCGCCGCCCAGTATCCGCATGCGCGCGTCGCCGCCGAGCTGGACGAGCTGCTCGCCGATCCCGGCCTCGACGCCGTGATGCTCGCCACGCCGGTTCCGACGCACGGCCCGCTCGCCGAGCGGGTCCTGCAGGCCGGCAAGCACTGCTTCGTCGAGAAGCCGCTCGCCCAGTCACTCCTCGAAGCCGAGCGCGCCGTCGAGGCCGCGCGTCGCGCCGGGCGGGTGCTGATGGTCGGCCACCTGCTCGAGTACCACCCCGGCGTCGCCAAGCTCAAGCAGGTGATCGACGCCGGGGAGCTCGGCGAGATCCATTACATCTACTCCAACCGCCTGAACCTCGGCCAGCTGCGAGCCGACGAGAACGCCCTCTGGAGCCTCGGTGCCCACGACGTCTCCGTCCTGCTGCATCTGGCCGGCGAGGAGCCGTACGAGATGACCGCGCGTGGGGAGTCCTACATGCGGCCCGGCATCGAGGACGTCGTGTTCGCCTTCCTCCGTTTCCCCTCGGGCCTGGCCGCGCACCTGCATCTCTCCTGGCTCGATCCCCACAAGGAGCGCCGCTTCACGGTCGTCGGGTCGCGCCGCATGGCCACGTTCGACGACATGGACCTCGAACGCAAGGTGACGATCTACGACAAGGGCTTCGACGAGGGCGCCGACAGCTACGGGGAGTACATCACCCGATCGGGCGACATCCACAGTCCGCGGATCTCCAACAGCGAGCCGCTTCGGCTCGAGGTGGCCCATTTCGTGGAGTGCGTGCGGGAGGGGCGGACGCCGGTGTCGGATGGGCTGGACGGGTTGCGGGTGGTGCGGGTGTTGTCGGAGTTGCAGGGGGCGTTGGACTTGTCGCGCCGGTAGGTCGGGGTGGCGCCCGTGGTGCGCGTCCTGGCCCCCCGGGGCGGCGGACGCGCGTCGCGAGGGTCGAACTCGCTGTGGGCGCCCCTCATGAAGGGGGCCCGGTCGCGCACCACGGGCGCCTCGCTCTGCCTACACACATACCTTGGTTGGCTGGCTGTCGGACCGGGGGCGGTGGGGCGGTCACGCGCTTGGACGAGGTCCGGCCGGTGCGTTGGCGGCCTGCGAACGGCCTGCGCCGGGGAAGTTTGTTCGATCTTCTTCCGCCATGCGAGAAGATCGAACAAACTTCGCTCCCCCCGCGACCCGGAACCGCTCGGGCCTCCGCGAGGGTCGGGACGCGCCGTCGACGGGGCGTTCAGCGCGCCGGCATCAGCGCGCTGGCGACCGCCGCGACGACCTCGTCGGCCTGCTCGCGGGTGAGCACGGGGCTCATCGGGATCGCGAGGTGCGTGCGGGCCAGCTCGTCGGTGGCGGGGAGCTCGACGCCGGCGGCGTAGGGGCGCATCGCCGGCTGGCGGTGGACCGGGGTGCGGTAGTAGCCGCTGTGGCCGATCTCGGCGGCGACGAGAGCGGCCTCGAGGGCCGCCACGTCGGGGCTGCGCACGACGTACAGGTGCCACGCGGGCTCGCTGCCCGCGACCGGGCGCGGGAGCGACACGAGCGACCCGAGGCCGGCGGCCTCGTAGTGGGCGCCCGCGGCCCGGCGTCCGGCGGCCCAGGTCTCGAGCCGCTCGAGCTCGACACGCAGGATCGCCGCCTGCAGCTCGTCCAGGCGCGAGTTGTAGCCGATGAGCTCGTAGCTGACCTTGTCGCGGGAGCCGTGGTAGCGCAGCACGCGGACGCGGTCGGCCAGCTCCGGGTCGGAGGTGGTGATCATGCCTCCGTCGCCGAACGCGCCGAGGTTCTTGGACGGGTAGAACGAGAACGTGGCGGCGGTGCCGAGCGCCCCCGGCCGTGTGGCGTCGGGCCCGCGCGAGCCGGCGGCCTGGGCGGCGTCCTCGAGCACGGGTACGCCGAGGGCCTCGATCTCGCGCACCGGCGCGACGTTGCCGAACAGGTGCACGGCGAGAACCGCCTTCGTGGCGGGCGTCAGGGCTGCCGCGACGGTGTCCGCGGTGACGCACATCGTCTCCGGGTCGACGTCGCAGAACACCGGGCGGGCGCCGGTGGCGGGGATCGCCTCGGCGCTCGCGTAGAACGTGAACGACGGGACGACGACGTCGTCCCCGGGGCGGACACCCATCGCGCGCAGGGCGATCGTGATCGCCTCGGTGCCGTTCGCGACGCCGATCCCGTGGCCGGCGCCGCAGTGGGTGGCGAACTCGCGCTCGAAGGCCGCCACCTGCGGTCCGAGGATGAAGCGCTCGCTGTCGAGCACCTCGTCGATCGCGGCGCGCAGCCGCTCGCGCAGGGGCGCGAGCGGCGTCGAGGTGTCGAACAGCGGCACGCCCATCGACGTCAGCGGGTGAGGAGCTGCAGGTCCGAGTCGACCATCAGGCGGATCATCTGCTCGAAGCTCGTCTGCGGCTCCCAGCCGAGGTCGCGCTTGGCCTTGCCCGGATCGCCGATGAGGTGATCGACCTCGGCCGGGCGCTTGAGCGAGTCGTCGATGACGACGTGGTCGTCGATCGCCAGCCCCGCCTGGTCGAAGGCGATGTCCAGGCACGTCTTGACCGAGTGCGCGATCCCCGTCGCGATGACGTAGTCCTCGGGCGTGTCGCGCTGGAGCATCAGCCACATCGCCTCGACGTAGTCCTTCGCGTAGCCCCAGTCGCGCTCGGCGTCGAGGTTGCCCAGGTGCAGCTTCTCGGCCAGGCCGAGCTTGATCGCCGCGGCGTGCCAGGTGATCTTGCGGGTGACGAACTCCAGTCCACGGCGTGGGCTCTCGTGGTTGAAGAGGATGCCGCTCGTGGCGTGCAGGTCGTAGGACTCGCGGTAGTTGACGGTGATGAAGTGACCGTACGCCTTCGCGACGCCGTAGGGCGAGCGCGGGTAGAACGGGGTCGTCTCGGTCTGGGGCACCTCGCGCACCTTGCCGAACATCTCGCTCGAGGAGGCCTGGTAGAACCGCGCCTCCGGGCAGACCTCGCGCATCGCCTCGAGCATCCGGGTGACACCCGTCCCGGTGAACTCCGCGGTGAGCGTCGGCTGGACCCAGGACACCGCGACGAACGACATGGCCGCGAGGTTGTAGATCTCGCTCGGCCGCGCGGCGCGCAGCGTGTCGACGAGCGACCGCTGGTCCAACAGGTCGCCCTGGTGCAGGGTGATCCGGTCGCGCAGGTGCTCGATGCGCTCTGACTTCTCGGTCGAGGCGCGGCGGACCATCCCGTGGACGTCGTAGCCCTTGTCGAGCAGCAGCTCGGCCAGATACGAGCCGTCCTGGCCGGTGATGCCGGTGATGAGCGCCGAGGGTGCAGAGCTCAACGGTCGCTCCGATGCTCGGTCGCCGGCGCCTTCAGTTGCATGCGGGGTACCTCCGAGGGGTTGTTGTGATCAGGACAAGGGCTCAAGCCGGGGGCCATCATTGCGCGATCGCCCGGCCGTCGGCCGGGCGGCGGCTACCCGGCGACCGCAGGCTCGCTGCGCTCGTGCTCGGGGCTCGCCTGCTCGCGCAGCCAGCGAACGGTCGAGGCGATGCCCTCCTCGACGTCGATGCGCGCCTCCCAGCCGAGCAGTTCGCGGGCCTTGCGCACCGACGGCCAGCGGCGCTGGACGTCCACCTTGAATGTCGGGAGATGCTCGAGCTCGAAGTCCTCGGGGTTGCGCCCACAGGCCTCCCACACGATTCGCGCGATCTCGGCGATCGTCAGCTCGCGCGCGGCCGAGATGTTGAAGTCCTCGTTCAGTCCGGCCGGCGAGCCCATCGCGGTGACGATCCCGTCGGCGATGTCGTCGACGTGCGTGAGCGTGCGCGTCTGCTCGCCCGAGCCGAAGATCTGCAGCGGGCGCTGGCCGGCGAGCACCTTGTGGATCAGGTCGGGCACGGCGTGGGCGATCCCGGGTTCGTCGTCGGGCAGCTCGCCCGGGCCGTAGGCGTTGAACGGCCGGCAGATCGTGTAGCGCAGGCCGTGCTCGTCGTGCGCGGCGCGGCAGTACACCTCACCGGTCAGCTTCGAGAAGCCGTAGGCCGACACCGGGGTCGGGCAGCGCGGCAGGTAGTCCTCGGGGGTCGGGAACAGCTCGGCCTGCTCGAACACCATCGAGGAGGACACGTAGGCGAAGCGCTCGACGTCGTGATCGAGCGCCGCGCGGATCACCGCGTTGTACAGGGCGTTGTTCACCTCGGTGAGGGTGTGCGGCAGGCGGTGGAAGTTGGCGATCCCGCCGACGATCGCGGCGAGATGGATGACGTGGCTGCAACCGGCCGTCGCCGCCCGCGCCTCGGCGAGATCGCGCAGGTCTCCGGTATGCACCTCGCACCCCTCGCGCATCCAGCGCGGTGCCGGACGCTGGTCGGACACCCGTACCTCGTAGGCCGGATCGCTGAGCAGGCGGCGCACGACGGCGGCCCCGATGGTGCCGGCGCCGCCGGCGACGAGCACACGACTCATGACACGCGCGCCAGGGAGACGATCTCCGACGTGTAGGCGAACACCTGGCCGGCGCCCCAGCAGTTCCATGGGTCGACGACGAGGCAGTCGGGCCGGGCGCGGTCGGCGATCATCGCGAGCGCGGAGACCTCGCGGAACTCGCTGTGGTTGGCCGCGACGATCACGGCATCGGCGTCCTGGAGGACCTCCGCGAACTCGGCCGTCGGCGTCGGCACGTGCGGATCGTGCACGGCCACGTCGGCGAGCTCGCGCTCGAGCAGGCGCACGAGCTTGTGGGCGAGCGAGTCGCGCTCGTCGTCCGTGTCGGCCTTGAAGGCCAGCCCGAGCACGGCCACCTTGCGTCCCGAGAGCGAGCCGAGCCGCCGCTTGACGCCCTCGACCAGGAACAGCGGGACCGACTCGTTGACGCGCGAGACGGCGAGCAGCATGCCCGGCGCGTTCGAGCGCTCCTCCGAGAACGCGAAGTCCTTGCGCAGGCAGGTCCCGGCGGTCAGGCCGGGCTGGGCGATGCCGCCGCGCGGGTAGTCGCGATTGATCAGGTCGATCACCTCGAACACGTTCGCGCCGTGCGTCTCGCAGTCCATCATCAGCAGGTTGGGCAGGGCGAACTGCGTGTAGCGCAGGATGTTCGTCCAGATCTTCGCGAGCTCGGCCTGCGTCGGCGTCGTCTGCACGATCGGCGCGTTGAAGACCTCGAACAGGCGCCCGACGACCTCGCCGGAGGACTCGCCGACGCCGCCGACGATGCACGGAAGCGTGTCGATCTCCTCGAGGAAGCGCCCGGCGGCGATGCGCTCGGGCGCGTGCGCCACAAAGATGTCGGTGCCGACGCGAAGGTCGCGATGCTTGGCCAGGTAGCCGGCCACGAACTCCGTCGTTCCCGGAGCGATCGTCGAACGCAGGACGAGGGCATGACCCGGCTCGAGCACCGGGAGCAGGTCGTCGAGCGCGGCGCGGATGTCGCGCATGTCGATCTCGATGTGCGAGAAGGACGGGGTGCCGAGCGTGATGACGATGTAGCGGGCGCGGGCGGCGTCGACGACCGCGTCCGAGAGCGACAGGCGCCCGCCCGCGTGCACCCGCTCGAGCAGTTCCTGCGCGCCGGTCTCCGCGAAGGGCATCGTCCCGCTGCGCACCGCCTCCAGCCGCGCCGGATCGTTGTCGATGCCGAGCACGTTCAGGCCGCGGTCGGCGAACGTGAGCGCGAGCGGGAGGCCGACGCGTCCCAGGCCGACGATGGAGACATCACTCGTCATGGCAGCGGAGAGGTTATCGCCGGAATACGCGGCTTCTCGCCCGTCACGCGCGTCGGTGACGGGCGTACTGGCGGGCGAAGCCGACCACGAACCGCGGGTTGTAGCGCGCGTAGCGCCGCCAGAGCCGGCGTGGCTCGTGCGCGAGCCGGTAGGTCCACTCCAGGCCGATGCGCTGCATCCAGCGCGGCGCCTGGCGCACGAGACCGGCGTGGAAGTCGAACGCGGCCCCGACGCCGACGAGCAGCGGCGCGTCGAGGCGGCCGCGCATCGCCGCCATCCACTTCTCCTGCTTGGGCTGGCCGGTGCCCACCCACACGACGTCGGCGCCGGAGCGATTGATGTCATCGATCACCCACTCCTCCTCCTCGGCCGTGAGCGGGCGAAACGGCGGCGAGTATCCGCCGACGATCCGGATCCCGGGGAAGCGCTGACGCAGGCGCAGCGCCAGCTGCACGAGCGCGCCCTGGTGGCGGCCGCCGTACAGGTACATCCCGGTGCCGGTGGCGGCGGCGCGGGCGCAGTAGTTGGCCATCAGGTCGGGTCCGTACACGCGGGACACGTCGCGGTGCCCGAGCGCCCGCAACGCCCACACGAGCGGCTGTCCGTCCGGCACGGCGAGCGTCGCATCGAGCACGGCGGCCCGTGTCTCGGCCTCCTCCTGGGCGACCATCACGAGGTGCACCGCGGCCGCGGTCACGTAGCCCCGTTCGTCGGCCGCGATCATCGCGTCCATCCAATCCATCGTGCGCTCGTAGTCGGTGAGCCCGAGCGGCACGTCGAGGATCTCCGCGCGCGGGAGCGCCGGCACCCGCGAACGGTCGGCGTCGACGAGCGCGCCCGCCTGCTCCGGCGCGCCGGATGGCGAGAGTTCGGAGGGCGTCGCGCGTGGGGTCATGAGCAGGTGAGGGTTGTTCGCCCGACGGCGGGCCGGGCCTCGTCCGGGCGCCGACTGAAAACAGACACTGCGGTCGCCCCTCTCAACGCGTCCGTGCGGGCGAAGTCGCGGTTTTGCCGAGCGAGGCCCGGGGTGTGGCCGCCGTCCGTCGTCTCCGCGCGAGAGAGGATACCCGCCTCGCGGTCACGGGATACGCTCCCGCGGTGCCGCTGGAACCCTCCTTCTGGTCTCATCGTCGCGTGCTCGTCACCGGGCACACCGGGTTCAAGGGCTCGTGTCTGTCGCTGTGGCTGCAGCGGCTCGGCGCCGATGTCAGCGGCTTCGCGCCGGGACCGCCGACCGAGCCCTCGCTCTACGCGGCCGCCGCGGTCCGCAACGGGATGGCCGAGGACGTCGGCGATGTGCGCGATGGCGACGCGCTCCTGGCCACCGTGCGCACGAGGCGCCCGGAGGTGGTGTTCCACCTCGCCGCGCAGCCGATGGTGCGTCGTTCGCTGCTCGCGCCGCGACTGACCTACGAGGTGAACGTGATGGGCACGGTCAACCTGCTCGAGGCGGTGCGACTGAGCGAGGGTGTCCGGGCGGTCGTCGTCGTGACCTCGGACAAGTGCTACGACAACCCCGACCACGGGGCGCGACACCGGGTCTTCGACGAGAACGCGCCGATGGGCGGCAGCGACCCGTACTCGAGCTCCAAGGGAGCGGCCGAGCTCGTCACGGCGGCCTACCGCGACTCGTACTTCTCCAACGGGGTTGGGCCGCACGTGGCGTCGGCACGCGCGGGGAACGTGATCGGCGGCGGCGACTGGGGTGAGGATCGCCTGATCGCCGACCTCGTCCGGGCCGCCGAGCGCCGGGCACCGATCCGCCTGCGCAACCCCGACGCCGTGCGCCCCTGGCAGCACGTGCTCAACCCGCTCCACGGCTACCTGCTCCTGGCCGAGGCGCTCACGCGCGACGCGGCGTTCGCCGGCGGCTGGAACTTCGGCCCCGACCTCGCCGACGTGCGACCGGTCCGGGAGCTCGCCGATCGCGTGGCCGAGCTGTGGCCCGGTCGCCTGAGCTGGACGCTCGACGAGCGGGCGCAGCCGCCCGAGGCGGCCTACCTCGCGCTCGACTCCACGCGCGCCCGCGAGCGGCTCGGCTGGCGGCCCGGGTGGGACCTCGAGCAGGCGCTCGTGCGGATCGTCGACTGGCACCGCGAGCATGCGGCCGGCGCCGACATGCGGCGCGCGACGATGGCCCAGATCGAGCAGTACCCGGCGTGAGCCCGCCCGCGCTGCGTCGCTATCGCGCCGAGCGCCTCCTGCGCCGCGACTTCCACGCCCTGCGCCCCGGCGTGCTCGGGCAGGCGCGTCGGCGGCTCGCGGCACGTGGCATCCGCCTGGACGACGCCGACCTCGAGGCCTGCTATGCCCAGGCCTGGCACGGCCTGTACGCGACCGTCGCCGCCGGCGAGCCCGTCGAGACGCCGACCGGGTGGCTCGTCACGGTCACCGTCCGGCGCGCGATCGACGAGCATCGACAGCGCGCCTCGCGTCGCGGCCTGTCGGTGCAGAGCCTGGCCGCGGCGACGAGCGCCCCCGCCGCCCTCTGCGAGCCCGATCCGGGGGAGCGCCTCGACGATCTCGCTCGCCTGCGGGCGGTGTTCGAGGCCTTGCGCAGCCGGCTCTCGGCGCGCGAGTGCGAGGCGGCGAGCCTGTGCTACGTACAGGGCCTGTCGCGGGCCGAGGCGGCCGAGCGCATGGGCCTCACGCGCCGGCGCATGGACAAGCTGATGGACGGCATGGGCGCCGGCGCGCCCGGGGTCGCGGCGAAGGTCGGCGAACTGCTCGCGCTCATCCGCGGCGGACGCTGGTGTGAGGAGCAGGCCTCGCTGATGCGCGGACTCGCGTTCGGCCTGCTCGACCCCAACGGCGAGCGCTACCGGCTCGCCCTCGTGCACCAGCGGGAGTGCCCCGCGTGCCGCGCCTACGTGGCGTCCCTGCGCGGTCTCGCCGCCGTGCTGCCGCCACTTTCGCTCCCGGCCCGTGCCGTCGCCGGCGCGGGCGTCGTCGCCGGTGCCGGCGGAGCGAGCGGCGCGAGCGGCGGGTGGCTGATGTTCGGCGGCTCGCTCACCGCGAAGGTCACGGCCGGATGCCTCATCGCGCTCGGGCTCGGCGCCGGCTGCGTCGCCCTCAATCCGATCATCGGCGCGCGTCCCCGGCGCGTCGCGACGGCCGGCGATCATCGCCGGCGGGCGACGCTCGCCGCCGCGCCCGCGTTCGCCCGGCCGGAGCTCGCGCTCGCCCGCGCCGCGCCCGCGGCGGCCGTCCCTCCGCCCGCACCGAGCGCCGTCCCCGCGCCGGCGCCCGCGCGGCGCTCGGACGCGGCGGCGGTGCAGGCCCGGCGCCGCAGCGAGCACGCCGCGCGCGAGTTCGGCGTCGAATCGATCTCGGCGCAGGCGCCGGTCGCCGCCGCGCCGCCGGTGGCGAGCGCCGCCGGGCTGGCGCCGCCCGCGGTCCCGGCCGCGTCGTCGGTGCCGAGCGGCGCCTCCGCGGGCGCGTCCGATCGCGCGGCCCGCGAGTTCGGCGCACCGTAACCATGGCGGGCACACGAACGGCGGCGGTCGGCCACGTCGAGTGGGTGGACTTCGTGAACGTGCCCCGGCTCCCGGTCGCCGGCGAGGTGATCGCGGCCGACCGGCACTGGACCGAGGCCGCCGGCGGCGGCGCCGCGGCCGCCGTGACGCTCGCGCAACTCGGCCACGGCGCGCTGTTCCTGACCGCGCTCGGCGACGACGACATCGCCGAGCGCTCGCTGCTGCGACTGCGTGGTCTGCGCCTCGACGTTCACGCCGCGCGGCGTGGCGAGCCGACGCGCCGGGCGATCACGTTCGTCGACGCGCGCGGCGAGCGCACGATCACGACCGTCGGGTCGCGGCTGCAGCCCGAGGCGCGCGACCCGTTGCCGTGGGAGCGGCTCGGCGCCATGGACGCCGTGTTCTTCACGGCCGGCGACGTCGATGCGCTGCGCGCGGCGCGTCGGGCTCGGGTGCTCGTCGCGACCCCGCGGGCCGCCGACGCGCTCGGGGCCGGCGTCGCCCTCGACGTGCTCGTCTACAGCGCGCACGACGCGGTGGAGCGCGAGCTCGCCGAACGCTTCGCGCCGCCGGCGGACGTGGTCGTCCTCACCGAGGGCGACGCCGGGGGCTCCTACCGCCGCCGCGACGGGACGACCGGACGCTGGGAGGCGGCGCCGCTGCCCGGACCGATCGTCGACACGTACGGGTGCGGCGACTCCTTCGCCGCCGGCCTGACGTTCGCGCTCGGTGCCGGCCGCTCGCTCGAGGACGCGCTCGCCGTGGCCGCCCGCTGTGGGGCGGCCCGCGCCACCGGCGAGGGTCCGTACGCGGGAGCCGCGCAGCTACCGGTGGTGTAGGGCCGCGGCCGGCCGCACGGGCCGTCGTCAGCCGGGGCCGGGGCTCGCGGCCAGCGCCCGGCGCATCGCCTCCGCCGCCTGGTCGCCGGCGCAGTGCAGCGGCTCGGTGCTGCGCAGCGCCCGGGCGAGCACGAACGCGCCCTCGAGCCCGGCGATCAGCGCGATCGCGACGTCCCTGGCCTGCGCCGGCGACAGACCGCCGGCCGCGAAGCGCTCGGTGGCGGCGGCGATCCAGCCCTCGAACACCTCGGCGCAGGCCTCGCGTAGCGGCTCGCTGGTGCTCGACACCTCCAGCGCCACGGTGGCGATCGGACACGCGTCGGCGTAGTCGGTCGCCTCGAGGTGGGCAGCGGCACCATCGAAGAAGTCGCGGACGCCGCTGACGAGGTCCGGGGCCTCGTCGAACACGGCCGGTAGCAGCTGCCCGTACAGCGCGCCGGACCAGCGGATCGCCTCGGCTCCGAGCTGCTCCTTGCCACCCGGGAAGAAGTGGTAGACCGAACCGAAGGGAGCCGAGGCCGCCTCGACGATCTGCTTGACGCCCGTGGCCGCGTAGCCCTGGCGGCGGAGGAGCTCGGCGCTCGAGCTGACGATGCGCTCTCGGGTGCTCACCTGCCGTAGTCTATCGGTAGAGCAATCTATCTAAGGAGTCACGGCATGCGTTCCTGGTTGGCGAAGCAACTGCTCACCCGCAACCTGGCGCGACTGCGGCGCGGCGACTACGGGCCGCTGCTGCGCCTCGATGCCCCCGACGTCCGCTTCCGCTTCCCGGGCGACAGCTCGTGGGCGGCCGAGCTCCTGGGCCGGGACGCGCTCGAGCGGTGGCTGCAGCGCTTCGTCGAGTCCGGCATCCAGATCTTCGCCGACGAGGTCGTCGTGATCGGGCCGCCGTGGCGCATGACGATGTGCGTGCGCGGGACCGACCACCTCGACGCGCCGTCGGGCGAGCGCGTCTATGAGAATCGCTACGTGATCTGGGGTCGCCTCGCGTGGGGGCGGCTGACCGACTACGAGGTCTACGAGGACACGCAGCGAGCCGCCGAGCTCGACCGCTGGCTGCAGGCACGGGGCATCGCCCAGCCCGCTCCACTCAGCTGACGCCCCGGGCAGCGACAATACGCCGTATGCCGCGTTCTGACCCGTTCCGCCGCGGGGCGTCATGAGCCTGGAGCAGGCGCAGACGGACGCCCCGAGCGCCGGCCCGGCCGCGGGCGGGATCGTCGCCCCCACGCAGCCGGCCGAGCCGCCGGCCACCCCGCCGAGACGTCGCGCATGGCGCCGATGGGACACGGCGCTGGCCGCGGCCGGCGTCGGCATCGCCAGCGTGGCGATCGCCGCGTGGGCGCTGAAGCTCTGGCGCGCGGACCTGGCGCTGCCCCTGCGCTACTCCCCGATCGACGACACGAAGTTCTACCTCGCGCTGGTCAAGAACGTCATCGAGGGCGGCTGGTGGCCGCACACGGCGAACCTCGGCGCGCCGTACGGGAGCCAGCTGCTCGACTTCCCGCAGGGGGGCGACAACCTCAATCTGGCGCTCATCTGGTTCCTCGGCCGCTTCACGTCCAACGCCGCGCTCGTCGCCAACCTCTTCTACCTCGCGACGTTCGCGCTGGCCAGCGTCTCGTGCTTCCTCGTGTTCCGCGCGCTCGGGACCTCGCGGTCGGCCGCGGCGGTCGGCGGGCTCCTCTTCTCGCTGCTCGCATACCACTTCTTCCGCGGCGAGTCCCACCTGCTGCTGTCGGCCTACTACGCGGTCCCATTGTCCTGCTACCTGTTCCTGCGCCTGCTCGACGGCCGCGGGCTGTTCGCCCGCCGCGACGGCGGACCGCCGCTGCTGCGCTGGGCCACCCGGCGCACGCTCTGGACGGTGCTCTGCTGCGTGGTGATCGGGTCGGAGAACCTGTACTACGCGACCTTCGCCGTCGTCATGCTCGGCGGCGGCGTGCTCGGCACGCTCGTCACGCGGCGATGGGCCGTCGCCCTCGGCGGTCTGGCGGCGATGGCGCTCATCGCGCTGACGCTCGTCGCGAACCTCTCGCCGAGCCTCGTCTACCAGCTGCACCACGGCAGCAACACGCAGGTCGTCCGCTCGGCCGCGCAGGACGAGGCGCACGGGCTGAAGCTGACGAACCTCGTGCTCCCGGCGCCCGACGGTCGCATCGGGCTGCTTCGCCGCGCCAGCGCCAAGTACGACAACGCCGTCTCTCCCGGCTACTGCGAAGCCTGCTACGCGAGCCTCGGGACGATCGGGACGATCGGCTTCGGCTGGCTGGCGCTCGCCGCGCTGGCGGCTCTCCTGGGCGCCGCGAGCGCGCTCGGCGCCACGCCGCTCGTGCGCCGGGCGAGCGCCGGCGTCCTGATCGCCTTCGCGGTCGCCACCCTCGGCGGCATCTCGAGCCTGCTCGAGTTCTTCGTCACGCCGGACATCCGCGGCTGGAACCGGATGTCGGTGTTCATCGCCTTCTTCTCGCTGCTCGCGGTGGCGCTGTTGCTCGACCTGTTTGCCGCGCGCCTGCGCCGGCGCCGGCGCGGCGTCGCACTGTCCGCGGCGCTGTTCGTGGGCGTGCTCGCCTTCGGCGTGTTCGACCAGACGTCGAGCTACTTCGTGCCCGACTACTCGGCCGATGCGACCGAGTACCGAAGCGACGCCGCGTTCGTCGCCGCGATCCAGGCCCGCCTGCCGGCCGGGGCCGCCGTGTTCCAGCTGCCGTATGTGCCCTACCCCGAGGGCTATCCGACCACCGTCGACTCGCAGCTCGTGACGAGCTACGCGACGAGCTACGAGCAGCTCCGCGGCTACGTCCACTCGACGACGCTGCGCTGGAGCTACGGGGCGATGAAGGGCCGCCCCGAGGACTGGTCCGCGCAGCTGGCCGCCAAGCCGGTGCAGCTCGTCCTCCCCGCGGTCGTGGCGGCCGGCTTCGACGGCCTGTGGGTCGAGCCGGGCGGGTACTCGGTCCCGAGGGCCGAGGCGCTCCGGAGCCAGCTCACGAACCTGCTCGGGCAGCCGCCGCTCGTCAGCCGGCAGGGCGATCTGTGGTTCTTCGACCTGCGGCCCTACGCGAGGCGCCTGCGGGCCACGCATTCCGTGGCCGCGCTGGCGGCGCTGCGCACCGCGACGCTCACGCCGCTGCGCGTCGCCTGCCGAGGGAACGGCGTGACGCTCATCAACCCGACACCGGTCGTGCACGAGGCGATCTTCAGCACCGTTCTCGGCGCCGACGCCCGGCCCGGGCGCGCGACCATCGTCTACCCCGATGGGCGGATCGCGAGCGTCCCGCTCGACCGCGGTCCCGTGCTCGTCCGGCGGTCCGTGACGGTGCCGCCGGGGACGACGGCGGTGACGATCTCGGCCGCCGCCCCCGGCCACAACGTCCAGGCGCGCCAGGTTACGCTCGACGACGCGGCCTTCGCTGCGTGGGAGTCGGACCCCACCGTCGCCGGCGCGCCACCGTCGGGGCTCCTGGCGCCGGCCTGCGTCTACTCGCCGTCTCGGTAGTCGACCGGGCATCGACCGCTCGGCCTAGCATGGGCCGCGTGCTGAGCTTCCGACGCGTGTCGGCCGAGGAGCCCGTCGCGCAGCGTCTCGTGACGGCGATGATCGACGAGCTGGAGCCGCTCTACGGGCGCATCGATGTGCCGGGGACCCCGAGTGCGGGCCCCGAGGACTTCCGGCCGCCGGCGGGCGCGTTCCTCGTCGGGTACGAGGACGACGTGCCGGTGTGCGGCGGCGGCGTCAAGGGCCTCTCCGACGGCCGGGCCGAGATCAAGCGCATGTACGTCGTGCCCGAGGCTCGCGGACGCGGCGTGGCGCGCGCGCTCCTCGGGGCGCTCGAGGACGCCGCCCGCGAGCTCGGCTACGACGTCGTGCGCCTCGACACCGGACCCGAGCAGCCCCACGCTCACGTGCTGTACCTCGACAGCGGCTACCGTGCGATCGCCGACTACAACGGGAACCCGCTGGCGAGCTTCTGGGGCGAGAAGCGGCTTGGCCCGCCCCCAAAAACCGGATAATTCGATCCACTTCTATAGGATTGGAAGCCGTCCCGGCAGGACCTCTCCGTGACCGAGTCAGACACCGCCCAACTCGAGGGGCCGCCGGCGTTCGCGCCCGCGGCTTCGCTCGAGCTTCGTCACGTCACGAAGCGCTACCCGGGTCAGCGCGCGCCGGCCATCGACGATCTGAGCCTCGAGGTTCCCGCGGGCGAGGTGTGCGTGCTCGTCGGCCCCTCCGGCTCGGGCAAGACGACGGCGATGCGGCTCATCAACCGGATGATCTCGCTGACGAGCGGCGACATCCTGCTCGACGGGCGCAGCGTGCTTGCGCGCAAGCCCGACGAGCTGCGGCGCCAGATCGGCTACGTCATCCAGCAGATCGGGCTGTTCCCCCACCAGACGATCGGCGAGAACATCGGCACCGTTCCGCACCTGCTCGGGTGGGACAGGGCGCGCGTCGCCCGCCGCGTGGACGAGCTGCTCGAGCTGATCGGGCTCGACCCGGACGAGATGCGCGGCCGCTATCCGGCGCAGCTGTCGGGCGGTCAGCGCCAGCGCGTCGGCGTCGCCCGCGCGCTCGCCGCCGATCCGCCGCTCATGCTGATGGACGAGCCCTTCGGCGCGATCGACCCGATCAACCGCGAGCGCCTGCAGGACGAGTTCCTGCGACTCCAGGAGCGGGTTCGCAAGACCGTCGTGTTCGTCACCCACGACATCGACGAGGCGATCAAGATGGGCGACCGCATCGCGATCCTGCGCGAGGGCGGCGTCCTCGCGCAGTACGCGACGCCCGAGGAGCTGCTCACGATGCCGGCCGACGACTTCGTCGCGCAGTTCGTCGGCAGCGATCGCGCGCTGAAGCGCCTTGCGCTCGCGACGCTCGCCGACCTGCGGCTCGTCCAGCCCAACGGGGCGCGGCCGAACAGCCACCGGGTTCCGCTCGGCACGAGCGTGCGCGACGCCTTGTCCCTGATGCTGATCAACGGCGGCGCCCCGCTCACCGCGGTCGACGGCGAGCAGCGCGTGGCCGGACTCGTCACGCTCGAGCTCGTTGCCGGGCTGTTCGCCGACGGCGGCCAGATCGCCCCGCACCGAGAGCGGACGACGCCGTGACCGCGATCCTCGCGGCCACGCCGGTGATCCCCAACTTCGGCGGCGGCAGCGCCAAGAGCTACTCGTGCGTGAGCGAGAACCACCTCTTCTGCCCGAGCTGGGTGACGAGCAACTGGAGCGGCGTGCTCTGGCCCGCCCTGCGCCAGCACATCGTGCTGTCGGTGGTCGCGGTCGGCATCGGCTTCGCCATCTCGCTCGTGCTCGCGCTCGCCGCCTACCGCTACCGATGGCTGGAGCGACCGGTGGCCACGTTCGCCGGGATCCTCTTCACGATCCCCTCGCTCGCCCTGTTCGAGCTGCTCACGCCCGTACACGGCCTCGGCCTGAGCGTCCGCACCGCCGAGGTCGCGCTCGTCTCCTACACGCTGCTGATCCTGTTTCGCAACATCACCACCGGCCTGCGAGACGTGCCCGCCGACGTGCGCGAGGCGGCGCAGGGAATGGGGATGACCGCCGGGCAGTCGCTGTGGCGCGTCGAGCTCCCGCTCGCGCTGCCCGCGATCATCGCCGGCCTGCGGACCGCGACGGTGACGGTGATCGCGCTCGCCACCGTCGCCGCATACATCTGCAACGAGGGGCTCGGGGCGCCGATCTTCGCCGCCATCCAGGAGAACGTGTTCAAGACGGAGCTCATCGCCGCCGGGGGGCTCGCGGTCGCACTGGCGATCGTCGCCGATCTGCTGCTCGTCGGGCTGCAGCGTCTGCTCACCCCGTGGGCGCGGGCCCGGGCGACGTAGGGAGCCACGTGCAGACGTTCATCGACGCGTTCAAGTTCATCGGCCAGAACGGTCCCGTCGCGGGCGACCCGAACGCGCCGACGCTCCTGCACTACACGCTCCAGACGCTGTGGATCAGCGGGATCGGCCTCGCCATCGCCCTGCCGATCGGGCTCGTCGTCGGGATCGGACTGGGGCACATCCACCGCTTCTCGTTCGTGGCCATCAACGTCTCGAACATCGGACGGGCGCTGCCGAGCCTGGCGATCCTCGCCATCGGCGACGCGATCGTCGGCCTCGGCCTCGGCGTCACCGAGATCGCGCTGATCGTGCTCGCGGTCCCGGTCATCGTGACGAACGCCTACGCGGGGGTCGACGGCGTCGACCCCGACCTCGTCGACGCGGCGCGGGGGATGGGGATGACCGGGCTGGAGGTCCTGCGCCACGTCGAGCTCCCGCTCGCGCTGCCACTCATCTTCGCCGGCATCCGCACGGCGGCCGTGTACGTCGTGGCGACCGCGACGATCGCCTCGCTCGCCGGCTACAACGGCGGACTCGGGGCGATCATCACCAACGAGGCGAGCTACCACCTGTCCGGCGTCGTCGGCGCGGCGATCTGCGTGGCCGCGCTTGCGCTCGGGGTCGACCTCGTCGTCGGTCTCGCCCAGCGGGCGATCACGCCGCGCGGCCTGAAGATCGAGACCGAGCTCGCCGCCGCCCACGGCGATGTCGCGCTCACCGGATCCGCCGCCGGCTGACCGACCGCGCGCGGCGATGCGGGCCGCCCGGCCTTACCCATCAGGGAACCGAACACACACGAGGAGGATCACATGCGACACAACTTCAGGGGAAGGGCTCTCGGTGCGCTCGTACCGATCGGCGCGGCGCTGCTGCTCGCGGCGTGTGGCAGCTCGAGCTCCTCATCGAGCACGTCGAGCTCATCGGCGAGCACGGCCTCCTCGGCCGCGGCCGCGGCCGCCACCGGCCCCGGCGCCGGCAAGCCGCCGGTCGTCATCGGCGACAAGAACTTCACCGAGGAGAACATCCTCGGCGCGCTCTACGCGCAGGCGCTGCAGGCGAAGGGCTACAAGGTGACCCTGAAGGACAACATCGGCTCCTCGGAGATCACGTACAAGGCGCTGCAGTCGGGTCAGATCGACATGTACCCGGAGTACACCGGCACGCTGCTGACCGCCGTCGCGGGCCAGACGACCCAGCCGACAAGCGCGGCGGAGGCATACACGCAGGCGAAGGCGTACGTGCAGAAGCACGGCTTCACGTTGCTGTTGCCGACCCCCTTCTCGGACTCCGATGTGCTCGCCACGACGCCCGCGTACGCGACGGCGCACTCGCTGCACAGCAACTTCGACCTCGCGAAGCTCGGCACCTCGGTCAAGCTCGCCGGAGCGCCCGAGTTCGCCACCCGGTACGAGGGGCTCATCGGCCTGAAGAAGGTCTACGGCGTCAATCCGACCTTCGTACCGCTGGCGATCGGCCTCAACTACAACGCGCTCGACAGCGGCCAGGTGCAGGTGGCGGACGTGTTCACCACCGACGGTCAGCTCCAGAGCGGCAAGTACGTGCTGCTCGCCGATCCGAAGGGCGTGTTCGGCTTCCAGAACGTCGCCCCCGTGGTCAGCCAGCGCGTGCTCGCGGCCGAGGGCCCCGGGTTCGCGAGCACGCTGAACGCCGTGAGCGCGCTGCTGACGCTCCCGGCGGTCCAGAAGATGAACGCGGCGGTGACGAACGACAAGCTCGCGCCGAGCGCCGTCGCGTCGCAGTTCCTGAAGGCGAACGGGCTCGCCTGACCCGCGTGCCGCCTGCGGAGCGAGGACCTACAGGCCCTCGCTCCACGGGCCGTGTCCGTGCCAGCTCTCGACGGTGATGCGGGTGATCACCCCGGGCGGCGGGTCGGGCATCGGCGGGAAGACCGCGTCAGGGCCGACGTAGACGTGGGCGAGGCGCTGGAGCAGCTCGGGAGCCCCGCCCTCCTCCAACCGCGCGGTCCCATGGATGACGAGGTAGTCCTGCATCCCGAGCGGATTGCTCCCGCGACCCTCGAGCGAGAGCACCACGTGCGGATCGCGGCGCAGGTTGCGCAGCTTGAGCTGGTGGGGGTTGAGGTGCGCGGCGACGATCTCGTCACCGTCGAGGCCCACCCACACGCAGGTCACCTGCGCGCCGCCGTCCGGGTTGATCGTGACCAGATGGGCGAGCGCATCGGACTGGACGAGCTCGCGCGCGCTCGCAGGCAGGTCGGCGGGCATCTCGCCCAGTCTAGGCCCGCCCGGCGAGCGGCGTCTACAGCCGCGCCGGCGCCGCCGCCCGCAGGAGTCCGAGCGCGACCATCGAGATCGCGGCCGCCGCCGCCGGGAGGGCGAGCACGCCATCGATCGCGGCGAGCACCTCGAGCAGCCCGTGGGCGGAATCGAGGGCGAGGATGCATCCGACGACGGCGGCGAGCAGCGCGCACAGGCACGCCCCACCGGCGACGCCGATCCGGTCGCCGCTGGACGGGAACACCGCCTGGGCGCAGGACAGCGACAGGTAGATCCACAGCGCGGCGCGCCACCAGGGGACCTCGGTGATCGCGTTCGGCAGCTCGGTGAGGCCGTGGGGTGCGAGCAGGAGCGCCGTCGCGATCGTCAGGAGCGCCGGCACGACGAGCAGCGGCGCGATCGAGATGAGCGCCTGGCGCGCAGCGGTCGTGCGCGCGTGCGGCACCGATCCGAGCACGACGTCGCCGGCGGGCGTGCGCACCGGCCAGAACAGGCGCACCCGACCCGTGATCGGAACGCCGAGCGCGACGCAGGCGAGGTAGTGCGCCGCCTCGTGCAGCGCGGTGCCGGGCGCGGCGAGCACGTAGGCTCCGAGCCGCGAGCGGGTGGCATGGGCCGCGGCCCAGAACAGGCGTCGCTGGCCGCGTCGCAACAGGGCGAGCTCGAGCACGAGCAGCGCGCAGAGGACGAGAAGGGTCTGATCGGTCAGCGACATCGCTCCCCGAAGATAGTGCGTGCGAGCCCGTCGGTCGGGGTGTGACACGGCGCGCGCAACTTCTCACCGTTCACTCCGTTTGAGCGTTCCGTCAGGGATGGTGAACAGACACATGTGAAGGGAGTCGTCATGTGGGAGGCAGGGACGCTGAGGTTCGCGACGCGGCGAGTGCGCGCACGGTTCGTGTGTGTCGCGTCGATGATCGGGGTGGCGCTCGCCGCGGTGGCGGGCGCCACCCTCGCTGCCAACGTCGTGACGACCGACTCGGGCTGGTCGTGGAGCAGTCCCCAGCCGCAGGGCGCCGATCTGAACGCGGTTGCGTTCGCGGGCGGTCGCGGGTACGCCGTCGGACCGCACGGCACCGCGCTCGTCAGCGGCGATGGCGGCCTGACCTGGACCGGGCTGCACACCGGCACCGCGGCGTCCCTCGGCGTCGTGCGCGTCATCGGCGCCGACACGGTGATCGTCGCGGGCGGCTGCGACGCCCGGCGCTCGGACGACGGCGGGACGAGCTTCACTCGATTGCCGTTCGACAGCGGCGATGCCGGTTGTCCGTCCCCGGTGGCGGCGCTTTCCTTTCCCAATTCATCGATCGGGTACGTCGTGCTGCAGGACGGCACGGTCCTGCGCACCGCCGACGGCGGGCAGACCTTCAGCCGCAGCGGTGCGGTGCCCGGCCCGGCGGCGGCGTTCTTCACCTCGCCCGACACCGGGTTCGTGGGCGGCGGCCAGGGGCTGTACGAGACGGCCAACGACGGCGTGACGTTCAAGCGGGTGCTCGCCGTGCCCGTGACCGACGTCGACTTCCCGAGCCCCCAGGTCGGTTACGCCGTCGGCGCGGGCGCGTTCTACACGACGATCGATGGCGGCCAGACGTGGACGTCGCGGTCGCTCGCGACGCTCGGTGCAAGCACGGCGTTCACGGGGGTGCGCTGCGCGACGACGACGCTCTGCCTCGCGACCAGCAACAATGGCGCCGGCCAGAGCGCGATCGTGCGCACGACCGACGGGGGGCTGGCGTTCACGGCCCAGGCGATCGGCGGTGGCGAGCAGGTGAACGCCACCGACTTCGCGTACGCGGGGCTCCGCGCCGTCGCGGTCGGCGCGCGGGGGCGCACGCTCGTGTCGGACGACGACGGCCTCACGTTCAGCCCGGTCGGCGAACGGCTCGCCGGGCCGCTGCTCGGACTCTCGAGCGGGCCGACCGGAACCTACGTGGCCGGCGACGCCGGTTCGCTGCAGCGCAGCACCGACGGCGGAGCGAGCTGGAACGCGATCAACGTACCGACGGCGTCGACGGTCGCGGCGGTCTCGTTCCCGAGCGCGGCGGTGGGCTACGCGCTCGACGGCGCCGGCGGGTTGTTCAAGACCCCCAACGCGGGCGCCGGCTGGATCGCGCTCGCGCCGGGTGGCGGCGCGCCGGCGACGCTGTACGCCCCCGCCGCGACCCGACTGTTGCTCGTCGGACCGGTCGGGATGCGGCTCTCGACCGACGGCGGCTCGACGTTCGCGCCGGTCGGCCTTCCGTCGGGGGCCGGGTCGCTCGATCGCGTCGCCGCGGCCGGGGGCGGGGCGATCGTGGCGTGGGGGACGCACACGCTGCTGCGCTCGCTGACCGGTGGCTCGGGTTGGACGGCGCTGCGGTTGCCGCAGCGGCGCACGAGCATCCTTGACGTCGACCTGCTCTCCGGCGGGGCCGCCGGGTACCTGCTCGACGCGCAGCACCGTCTGTGGGTGACACGCAACGCGGGCCGCTCATGGGCCGAGCTGCCCGGACTCGGGACGAACGCCGGGCAGAGCCTTGCCTTCAACACCCTCGGCGACGGCTTCGTCCGGCTCTCCGGCCTTCCCGGCGCCGGGGGCGGCGGCTGGGTCCTGCACACGGCCGACGGCGGGCGCACCTGGCAGCCCGAGCTCGTCGCGCCCGAGGCGCTCGCGCAGGTCGTGCCGGGCGGTGCCGGCGCCGGCGGCTACGCCCTCGCCGGCGACGACGAGCTGTTCGCCACCCCCGCCGGCGGGAGCGTCGGCACGCCGACCTCGATCCTCCTGCGCCCGGCCCGCGCCACCCGCGGACTGCGCACCGTCACCGTCTCGGGGCGGCTCGTCGGCTCGGTCGGCGGCGAGCAGGTCGAGCTCGCCTGGCGCCCGGCCGGCTCGCTCGCCTGGCGCGCGCGCGGCGTGGCCGTAGGCGCCGGCGGCGCGTTCACGGCAAACGTGACGGCCGGCGCGGGCGGCCGCGTCGTCGCGAGCTGGCCGGGCGACGGTGTGCGGGCGGGCGCCGGCTCGCCCGCCCTCACGGTGGCGCCGCCGCGGCGCGGGCACTGACGGCCGGCGCGGGTCGCGGGGCGGTGGGTTCCGGGTGGGTCGGGGGCGCGGTGGGCTCCGGGTGGGTCGGGGGCGCGGCGGGCCCCGGACCGGAACTTTGGTCGATCTTCTCTCGTGGTGGAAGAAGATCGACCAAACTTCCCCGCGCGGCTCGCGGATGAACGTCGGCGGGGTGCGCGATCAGGCGGCCGCGCGCGCCGGCGGGGCCGATGGCACGCGGTGGCGCGCGCGCATCAGGATCGGCAGGCCGTGGGCCGGTCCGATCGTTGGCATCTGGCGGATGCGCAGGGTGAAGTCATCCTCCAGCGCGAGCGTGTAGCGGCGCAGGATGAGCGAGGCGATCGCGCGGATCTCCAGCTGGCCGAAGCGCATCCCGATGCATGTGCGTGAGCCGCCGCCGAAGGGAACGTAGGCGCCCTTCGGGAGGGCCGCCTTCGCCTCGGCGGTGAAGCGCTCGGGGCGGAAGGCGTCGGGCTCGGCGAACACATCGGGCAGGTGATGGCTCGCCCACGAGGAGTACGCGACCGGCACTCCGCCGGGGACCGCGTACCCGGCGAACTCGAAGTTGTCCCGAGCCCGGCGCGGGCCGATCCAGGCGGGGGGGTACTTGCGCAGGGTCTCGTCGAGCACCATCTCCAGCTCGGGAAGCGCGCTGCCGCCGAGGTCGGCGGCGGTGAGCGGGCGATCGCCGAGCACTCGATCCTGCTCGGCGACGAGCGGAGCGACGAGCTCCGGGTTGCGCGCCAGCTCGTAGAACATGAAGGCGACGGTCGAGGTGGTCGTGTCGTGCCCGGCGAACAGGAGGGTCATCACCTCGTCGCGGACGTGCACGTCGTCGAGCGTGTTGCCGTCCTCGTCCGCGGCGTCGAGGAGCAGGCTGAGCACGTCCAGTCCGCGCTCGCCGGTGCTCCGGCGCCGCGCGATCTCGTCGTAGACGAGACGGTCCAGCTGCCGGCGGGCCCGCAGCGTCTTCGCATACGGGGTGCCCGGCCCGCGCGCGACGCGCAGCAGCACCGGCTTGGAGAAGTACTCCAGCGCCTCGGTGAACAGACGGGCGGCATCGAGCTCGCGCGCCACCTCACCGTCGGGGTCGAGACCGAAGATCGCCCGCATCGCCACCCGCAGCGCGAGCCGGCGCGTCCAGTCGTACAGATCGAGGCCGGCGTCGATGTGCCAGAGAGCGAGCGCCCGCTCGCTCTCCTCGAGGATCACGTTGATCGAGTTGGCGATCTGCTTGTGATGGAACGCGGGCAGCATGATCTGGCGCGAGCGGCGATGGAAGTCGCCGTCGATCGTGAGCAGGCCGTCGCCCATGAAGGGGATGAGCTCGCGGAAGTGCCCGTCGCGCCAGCTGAAGTTGCTCGCGTGCGAGACGAGCACGTAGTGGTTCGCCTCCGGGCCGATCATGAACACGCTGTTCTGGTGCAGGATCCGCATCGTGAACACCGGGCCATAGCGCTGATAGGCCTCGACGAGCATCGGCATTGGGTCATTGACCATGCGGTTCGTGCGCGCCATGCTGAAGTTCGTCGGCCCCGGCGGGAACGGCACCGTCGCACCTCGCTCGAGGCGAATGTCGTTGAGAATGACGTCGACCGGGTTCAGCGACGCTGGCGGGGGTCCGACGAGCGACATGTGCGGGAGACTACCGGAGTCTTGGCTGGCTGGCCAGCCAGGTGGCTTTGCGCCTGGTGGGGCGGCCGTCGGGCCGCGGCGGCGCGCGTGAGGCCGAGGCGGCTGGGGCTGGCGGCGGCGGTCGACCCTCCTTGTCGCGCGCCGGCGCGCGCGGTGCGCGGGCGGGCACGCCCCCGAGGAGCCGGAGGGTTGTCATACTGGGCGGTCGTTCGGGGGCGTAGCTCAGTTGGTTAGAGCGCCGGCCTGTCACGCCGGAGGTCGCGGGTTCGAGTCCCGTCGCTCCCGTTCAGAAAGCCGCTGGTAATCGGCGGCTTTCTGCGTTGCGGGGGAGGGTCGCGGCCCTCAGATTGGCCGGCGAGTACCACATTCGAGTACCACTTGAGGCCCGGTTTTGTCGGGGTGGGGCGGGTTCTCCGGTCAGAAAAGCCGGAGGTTGGGTCCCTCGTGAGGAGCAGGATCGCGCTGAGGTCGCCGAGCGAAGCCCACGGCCTCGACCATCCAGCGGCGGGCAGCGCTGTCATCCATCGAGCCTTTGTGGACGACACAACCATGGCGCTGAAGATCCCGGCGCTTCAGCCGATCCATCGTGGTAAGTCACGACTGAAACTTAAATCTCTCCCGGCTCCGGGGCCTGTTCATTTCGGGCCTCGGCACCGACCGAGATGTTGCTGTACGGATGTTCTGGACGTTGCACGAGCTTCCCGAACCGCTCGCAGAGCCCGTGCAGACCCAGTGGGGCCTGGTGCAGCCAGGGCATCGAGGCGGCTCGTGACGGCAGACGACTAAAGGCACGGCTGAAGACCCAGGTGTCCCAGCCGCTGCCCTTTAGGAGGAAACCGTATGAGCCATCTGACCAGCAGGGCGCGTTTGATCTTCTTGTGGCGGTTGTCGCCGACTTCTACGAGTCGGGGCGCCGCGCGTACTCCGCCGGCCTGAAGCCAGAGCTGCGTCTACGCAGCGCCGGCGCATTCGACGAGCATGCGCTCAGGTACGAGGCGTTCCGCGGCTTCATCAGCGCTGCCGAGACGGCCGGCCTGGTCGATGTCCATCCGGCTCTGCGCGGTCCGGATATCGACGTCGTCCCGACTGGCCGTCCGTCGCGGGTGGTGGACGGCGGTGGCTCGGCCGCACCGGCCAGCCGGCGGGTTCGCCACGATCTGTGGAAGGCATGGCTCGACTGGGCACCCGGCTATCGGCGCCTCTACGACCGGGACGCCGACGTTGCGGTGCGCGTGGCGTCGCTACCGGTGGCGGCGCTCAGCGACGAGCACCGCGCGCTCGTCGAGGCTGCTGACGCGGCGGACGGCCGCGTGATCGAGATCGCGGGGATCTCAATCGAGGATCAGCTGGGGTGGATGACGGAATTCGCGCAGACGGCCGGACCGCGCGGTGCCCGGCTGATGGCCGCGTTGCAGCGCGATCGGCCCGCGCAGGAGTTCACCAACGCGCTGCGCGGGTGGCCGGATCTTGCGGCGTCCTGGCGCGACCAGCTGCTGAAGCGCGTTCGCGCTGAGATCGAGCGCTGGGCCGCCGAGCACGATCAGGGACCGACACCAACGGGTCTTCAACGGGCCGAACCGATGCCGGGACCCACGAACCCGTCGGCGTTAGCGGGAAGTACACCGGCGAAGCCCTTCGACGGCGCGGCCTGACTGCCGGCGCGGCGATCTGTCGCCGCCGGCCGGTGTGGGCGCAACGGCTCTCAGTTGGGCTCAGTCGGTGACCGTGCCGCCCTGTCGTAGCGGGCCGCGGTACTGTAGCCAAACCGGCACGTATGTAGTGACCTATCGGCTACACTAGTATCAATGACGAGCCAGGACATCGTGAGGATCGCGCGCCAGCGGGCGGGCCTGACCCAGCAGCAGCTCGCCGCTCGCAGCGGTCACCCGCGGGAGACGATCGCCCGCTGGGAGACGGGCGCTCGCGAACCGTCGCTGGCCAGCGTGCAGGCGCTGGTCGCGGCGTGCGGGCTTGAGCTGGTCGTCGGTGTGGCCGCGGGCGACGACAGCCTCGGCGACCTCGTCGCCGATCAGCTCGCCCTCTTACCCGGCGAGCGCCTGAGGAGGCTGCTCCCCCCCGAGGAGAGCGCGCACACGGTCGAGGCGCTGAACTGGCTGGCCTCCGCGCGGACCCCTACGGTGGTGACCGGTGGCGTTGCTGCTGCATTGCAGGGCGCCCCGCAGCGTCCGCAGGACGGTCGCGTGGAGGTTGTCGCCGGCGACCCGCTCGCCCTCACCGCCGAGATGGACGACAGCGGACTCGAGCCGACCGACAGCGGCGAGCGCTTCGCCGATTCCGACCGCCGCTGGCCATGGACGCTACCCGGAGGCGGCTCGGTCGTGCTCGCCGGCGCGCTGCCCGGGTCGGGCGACTTTCCCGACTTGCGCCGCGCTGCCCAACCAGTTCAGATCGCCGGCGTAACGATCTCCGTCGCTCACCCGCGTGATCTGCTGCGCCTAGCCGAGGCCTCCCCACGGGCAGACGAGCGCGCCCGCGTACCGGGACTCCGCGCGCTCCTCTCGGGACTGGCCGGCGGCGTGTGAGCCCGCTCGCGTCCGAGCAGGAGCTACTGCTACGTGCGCTGGCGCGACACGGCGTCGACTTGGTCGTCGTCGGCGGAGTCGCCGCCCAGGTGCACGGATGGCGGGGCGCCACGGCCGACCTTGACATCGCGGTCTCCGTCGAGGGCACAAACGTCGAGCGTCTCAACCGGGCACTGGCGAGCGTAGGCGCCGCCGCCGGTGTGCCTGGCGGCCTGGGAACCGCGTTCAGCACGCGACACGGAAGGCTCGAGATCGTTCGCCGCGCGGACGGCGTCGGGGACTACGCCGCCTGGCTCCGTGGCGCTCGCCAACGCGACGTCGGCGACGGCCTCACCGTCGTCGTCGCCGACGCCGACGACATCCTTCGGTCCAAGGAGGCCGCTGGGCGCGAGAAAGACCTGGCGGCGCTGCCGCAGATGCGCCGCGACTTCATCGATTCGGGGGCCATTTCACCCAGCTCCGCGCGTGGACCGGTCGCGCCCGCACCAAGCGCTGCCCCGAATCCGCCGCCGTTTCTGGCCGCGCTTCTGGGTGAGCGGCCGGGTGAGTCGAGGCGTGCGCGGCTGTGGGATGCTGCTGCCCAGTTGGTGCTTGATTACCGCGCCCGCTGGCACATCACCGACGCGGACGATGCACTCGGAGCACACGCGCCCGAATCCGAGGAAGCGCGCGACAGACTGCAGCTTGAGCGCGCGATCGCGCGAGCGCGGCAGCTCATGCGCCAGCGCGAGCGCTGACCAAGGCACCGGCTCCCTCCCTTCACGCGCGAAGCAGCACGCTCGGCGTCCGAGTAGCTCGCGCGAGTCGGTGGTGTGAAGTCGGGACGCGACCGGCTGGCGCTCGGACGCTTGAGTCTGGGCGGTTGCGATCGTCCGGTGCGGCGCAGGTCCGACCCCATCCGTACGAGCGGATCGTCGCCGACGCGGTCGCGCGCGAATTGCCCGGTGCGAGGGCAAATGCGATCGTCTGCGCCTCGATCCGTCTGTCTGTGAGACTCCTGCAGGGTGTCCAGACGATTTGACCTCGATGCCGACGTTCGTTCAGCGAGCGCGCAGGAAGTGCTCGCTGCGTTGCACGACCTCTTCCCCGATGCCACGATCCAGACGACCGAGACCGGACTGCGGGTTCGCGTGCAACTCGAGGGCGAGAGCGCACGCGATCTCAACCGAGCAGTCCTATCAGCGCTGCGCCGGGTTGAGCGCCGCACGACGCTTCGGTCGGAGTGGAGCAGCGGCACGACTGTCGAGCGCTTCTTCGACTACGTCCCAAAGGGCATCCGGACGAGCGACTGACCGTGCATCGACGTTCTCCGTAGCGCCCATCCCGCGACGTCCAAGGCAGGCGAGCCGTTACGTGGCTGGCTTCCCCGGGCGATGCCGCCGTCGCCAACGCGATGGCGCGAGGCATGCAGCCAGCCCGGTCAAAGCGATCGCCATTCAACTCGGTGGGGTCGCACCTCGCGCGACACCCGCCCGAGGCTCGGCGTTCGTGGTCAGCAGTTGTCGATGGGTTTGTCTCCGTCGAACCTGTCGCTGAGGAACGTGAGCACCCCAGGCTCGCCCGCGAACAACTCGAGAATGTGTTCGAGGTTGGGAACGCGCACGACCTGGATGGTGGCGCCACGCTGGCACCAGTCCTGTACCAGTGTGTTGTCTTGCGGGACGGGGACGATCTCGTCGTCATCGGCGTGATAGTCATAGATGGGTGCGCTGGTGGGTGCGGCGTAGCCGGGCGTGTCCTGCGCGAGCGCTGCGGCTACGGAGGGCACGTCGAGCGGATCCGGCACCGTCGTGTAGTCGGTGAGCTTCTTGAACGGGAACTGCAGCAGGATGCTGACGAGGCACTCGTTGCCGACCTCGGCGAAGGCGTGCTGACCCGCCGCATTCTCGATGCTCGGGAGGTCCATCTCGGGGTAGTCCTGATCGATGCCCCAGGCGGCCGCGGCCATGAAGCCCGAGAAGAGGCCGCCGTCGAGGTATTCGGCGACCGCCTTGGGGTCGGCGGGTGTGGCGCCCTGGGCCACCCCGACCAGGTGCACGTCGGGCGCGTAGGTGGGCTGCAGCTGCGCGGCCCACGCGGCTGCGTTGGCGCCGCCGGAGTAGCCGTCAATTCCCCACCGCGTCGACGCGTTCAGACCACCCGGGAGAAACTGGTCGGCGGCGCGAATGCCGTCGAGCGTGGCGTGCCCGGCTTGCGGCCCGGCCATCCAGGCCGACTTTGGGCCCTCGTAATCGGGGTCGGCGACCGCCCAGCCCTTGCTCAGCATGGTGTAGAGGTCGAGGTCATAGGCCCCGCCGTGGAGGACAGCCATCCAGTATGAGGGCGCGCATTGCGAGCCGGTCGAGTCCTCGGCCGACCCGAAGGACACCGCCGGTCGCGTGCCCGTGCCTGTCCACGGTGCCCGCGGCACAACCAGCGTCGTCACGGTCAACTCGGGGTTGCCATGCGAGTCCTCGGTGCGGTAAGAGATCTGCCACGCGTTATTCGGAGTCGAGAGGTTCAGCGTGACGGGCCGGCTCGCAACGATCTGCCCCGGAGCGTAAGAGGCGATGTTCGCCGGAGCGGTATAGAACGGGTCCTGCGCAGGCGGCCCGGCCCCCGGGGCCGGCGAGGGCGCCGCAAGGGCCGATGTCGTGCACACCATCACGATCGCCGAGGCCACGCCCGTGGATATGGCGATGCTGATCCTGCGCGCGCGCGTGCGGCGCGCAATGGAACGAACTCGGTTGTTCTTCATGTCTCCCCTCCTCGGGTCGCACCGGGGCTGCTGCGCAGGCACAGCCCGCAGACACGCTCGTCATCCGTGGAGCACAGGCACGGGACGCGGCTGCGACCGGCTCTCGACGTCTCAACCGGTGACCGATGACGCTACAGCAAAAGCACAGCTCTGTGTGTTAGTTACTGGGAGCTGATGCGGCGAGACAGTGCTTCGTCGACGAGCCGCTCCACCAGCAGGAGGAGGAGCGCGCCTGGCCCCCGGAGCGTCCGCGGTCGCCGGTGGCGAGCGTCCCGGCGACAGCCGTCGGCGCGATCGCTTTGATGCTCGTGCCCGCTCGCCCCCGGCGAGTGCGTTGGCGACCGTGGGCTCGTGCGGTCGGCCGGCGCGCGGGCTGGGCACGCCATCGCAGCGTCGCCGATGCGGTCGCGAGCCGCGCGCCCGTCGAAGGACGGAAGCGATCGTGCGCCAGGGCTCGCTTTCCGCGCTGAGCAGGCGCGAACGGGCCACCGGCCCGAGGCTCGCCGCGTCCTCAAAGCGAGACTGTCGCTAGACGGCCAGGCGGCCATCAGGGTCTCGAGGCTGGGCTTTTGCTTCCCGTTGATTCGGTCCGCCCGGCGGTCTATGCGGCGACGCCGCGGACGTTCGCGTTCAGGCGGCGTGTGGTTGTGGTTGGGCGTAGTCGTGGGGCCCGACGGTGATGTGCGCGGCGCCTTGCCAGCAGGCCACGCACGCGCGCCCGGCGGCCTTGGCGGCGTAGAGGGCGCGGTCGGCGGCGAGCAGCAACTGGTCGGGTGGTGTGTCGGCCTCCAACTCGGCGATGCCGGCGCTGAAGGTGATGGTGCTCTCGTCGCGGGCGGTGTGCAGGAGTTCGCGCCCGAGGTCCTCGGCCAGTCGTTGGGCGTGGCTTCGCGTCGTATCGAAGAGCAGCAGCACGAATTCCTCTCCGCCGATGCGGGCGACGACGTCGCTGCCGCGGCGGTGTGCGCGCAGCAGCGCGGCGAAGTCGCGCAGGACGCGATCGCCGGCGGCGTGACCGTGGCGATCGTTGTGCTCCTTGAAATGATCGAGGTCGAAGCACACGATGCTCAGCGGCAACTGCGTCCGCCGGGCGCGGCTGACCTCCCGCTCGAACGCCGATTCGAACGCCCGGCGGTTGAGCAGACCCGTCAGCGAATCCGTCGTGGACACCACGCGCAACTGCTGAACAAGTCGCTCCTGGTGCTCGCGCATCACCACCACCACGGCCGCCATGAGCGACACGGTGGAGACGATCCCCTGGAACATCATGATCTTCACCGGCACGTCGGCCCAGAAGACGAGTGCGATCCCGTAGGTGACGGTCATCCAGGCCGCGGCGATGGCCACTTCGCGCCGGGGCAGGAAGTACGCGGTGATGACCACCGGCCACAGGTAGAAGAAGGCGGTCGTGCCCATCGGGCGGGCTCCGGCGGCCATCGCGCTGATGATCGTGATCCCGTACAGCGGGCCGATGCGCGCAAAGGTCAGGCGCAGGGGGCTGACCGCGACGACGACGGCTCCGACGAGCAGCAGCGTTGCGAGCACCGCCATCAGCGGGCGATCACTCGTGTCGGGCTTGGGGACGAGAAACGACGCGTACATGTTGAGCGCGCCGAGCACGAACATCCACATGCCGATCCGGCGCATCAGGCGTAGATCCGCTTCGGTCAGCTCGCCCGCCGGCCTCGCCCGCTTGTGCGGAGGCCCCGCCATGAGCTCCAGCGCCTCGTCTACCGACATCTCATGCGCTGGCAGCTCGTCGAGCGGTTCGTCGATGGGCGACGCGTCGGCAGCGCTCACCCGGCTCGTGAGGCGACTGGCGGGGCGGGCGCGAACGTCGCGGCCGGCGAGCCCTGGTCGCGCTGGGGCCGCGGCGTGTGGTTGTGGTTGGGCGTAGTCGTGGGGCCCGACGGTGATGTGCGCGGCGCCTTGCCAGCAGGCCACGCACGCGCGCCCGGCGGCCTTGGCGGCGTAGAGGGCGCGGTCGGCGGCGAGCAGCAACTGGTCGGGTGGTGTGTCGGCCTCCAACTCGGCGATGCCGGCGCTGAAGGTGATGGTGCTCTCGTCGCGGGCGGTGTGCAGGAGTTCGCGCCCGAGGTCCTCGGCCAGTCGTTGGGCGTGGCTTCGCGTCGTATCGAAGAGCAGCAGCACGAATTCCTCTCCGCCGATGCGGGCGACGACGTCGCTGCCGCGGCGGTGTGCGCGCAGCAGCGCGGCGAAGTCGCGCAGGACGCGATCGCCGGCGGCGTGACCGTGGCGATCGTTGTGCTCCTTGAAATGATCGAGGTCGAAGCACACGATGCTCAGCGGCAACTGCGTCCGCCGGGCGCGGCTGACCTCCCGCTCGAACGCCGATTCGAACGCCCGGCGGTTGAGCAGACCCGTCAGCGAATCCGTCGTGGACACCACGCGCAACTGCTGAACAAGTCGCTCCTGGTGCTCGCGCATCACCACCACCACGGCCGCCATGAGCGACACGGTGGAGACGATCCCCTCGAACATGATCATCTTGAGGGTCACGTCGGCCCAGAACACGAGCGCGATCCCGTAGGTGACGGTCATCGAGGCGAGAGCGATGGCCACCTCGCGCCGGGGCAGGAAGTACGCCGCGACGGCCACCGGCCACAGGTAGAAGAACGGCAGCGTCCCCATCGGCCGGGCCACCGCCGTCATCGCGCTAATGATCGCGATCCCGTACAACGGGCCGACGCGCGCAAAGGTCACGTGCAGCGGGCAGGCGGCGATGATGACCGCGCCCAGGAGCAGCAGCCCGGCGAGCATCGCCATCATCGGCCGGTCGCTCGTGTCGGGCTTGGGCACGAGCAGCATCGCGCACGCGTCCAGCCCGCCGAGCACGAACATCCCGATGCCGATCCGGCGCATCAGGCGCAGATCCGCTTCGGTCAGCTCACGCCGACGAGCGTGGCGAACTGTCGACCGTAGTCGCATGCTCATCGTCCATCGGCGCAAGGGCGCGGAAGCCACACGTGCCGTCGGCGACCTGGACACCGATACCAGCCACGAGCGCGAGCGGCTTAGCCGCCCGGCGCTAGCCGACGTGCCCCGGATAAGAGGCGTGCGAACGATGGCGCCCGCGGCCAAGGCGGGCACGATGGCCCGGAAACGCTGCGGCTCGGCTTGGAGCAATCCGGCCACGGACCGGATTTTTCCCGGGGCAAGTAGCTCGGCTACGGCACTTTGGGCAACAGCGGGTCGCTCCCGCCGACGCGCCCCGCTGCTCCCCTGTGTCCGCGCTGAGCGGGTCTCTCGCGCGTCCAAGCGACATACAGGTGCGGACGGCGAAGCAGGTCGTCTCCCAGGCCCCAAGGCGATGAACCACTGCATCTCCGCGGAAGGCGCCGGCGCGAGCCGCTCGCCGGGGGCACTGTTCCGGGCCGTCGCGGATAGCGAAGCGATCTCGCGGCCATCGAGCCAAGCACGATGATCGCTGAGCTGGAGCTGTGGGTTGAAGCATTCGCGTTCCCCGTGTAGGTCGGGGGCTCGTTCTCGCGCTACGGGGTGAGGACGTGCGTGCCGTTTTTGGAGCGGGTCTTTAGTAGGACTTTGGTAGGTGGTATTAGGAACGTCTCGGCGGCAGCGGCGTCGAGGGGCCGGGCGTAGAGAAAGCCCTGTCCGCTGTCGCAGCGCTCGTGTTGCAGCATGGAGAGCTCTTGGGGCTGCTCTATGCCCTCGGCGAGCGTCTCGATCGAGAGCGCCTTGCCGAGTTGCACGAGGGTGTGGATTACGGCCTCTCCCTCGGTGTCCTGTGTGAGGCGGGAGATGAACGAGCGGTCGATCTTCAGCGAGTCGACCGGCAGGCGTTGTAGGTGTGCCAGGCAGGAGTACCCCGTGCCGAAGTCGTCGATGGCGATCCGTACGCCCAGTTGCTGATGGCGGTGAGGCGCTGGACCGTCGCCTCCATGTTGCGCATGAGGCTGGTTTCGGTGATCTCTAGTGTCAGCGCGCTCGCGTCCAGTCCGCTGCTTGAGAGGGCATTGCGCACGACGGTGACGAACTCGTCGCGGTCCAGTTGGCGCGCGGACACGTTGACGGCCATTCCGATCGGGTGTCCGGCCCGGCGCCACATCGCGGCCTGACGGCACGCTTCCTCCAGGACGCACCATCCGACCTCGATGATCAACCCGGTCTCCTCCGACAGGGGGATGAAGTCATTCGGTCCAACCGGGTGGGATGCAAGAACCCACTGCCGGGCGCTGCGACAGCGTGTCCTCACGGGACCGTCAGGCGGCGCGCCGAGCGCGAGGTGTGCGCCCGAGAAGCGCCGGACGTGCCCCGGCCAGTGGCCAGCCTGGCGCTGGGCGCGCGAGCAGGAAGCCTTGGAGTAGGTGCACGCCGAGGCCGGCGAGGGCATCGAGTTCGGCGTGAGTCTCGATTCCTTCGGCGACGAGCAGTGCCCCGACGTTCTCGGCGAAGTCGACCATCGCCTTGACGAGGGCGGCGCGATCGGGGTCGCCCTCGATTCCGCTGATGAGCGAGCGGTCAAGCTTGAGGTAATCGGGGTGTACGGCGGTGATCTGGCGCAATCCCGCGTATCCGGCACCCATGTCGTCGACGGCGAGCCTTGTGCCGCGCCGGCGCAGGATGGCGATAGCGGCGTTGAGCGTCGGGTCGTCGTTACGCACGAGGGTGTCCTCGGTGATCTCGAGCACGAGGCGCGAGAGGTCCGCGGGCGTGTCCAGGATGGCCAGCGTGCGCGCATCCGGGAGCGTGTCGCCTGAGAGGTTCACGCATAGGCGTGCGCCCGCGGGCACGTCGGAAAGCAACCGAACCGCGGCCGCTAGGCAGGCCTGCTCAAGCGCCTCTCGCTCGCCGAACTCCGCGGCCAGTGAGAACCAGTGCAGTGGGCTGGTCGTCGAGCCGAGATGGAAGCGGGCGAGCGCCTCATAGGCGTGGACCTCACCGCTCGACCGGTCGACGATGGGTTGGGTGACCATCTCGATCCCCTCGCCGCCGATCAGTCGCGCGAGGATCGCCTCGGCATCATTCTGGCCGTCCCTGCTGAGCGAGTCGCCGCTGTAGGTGGCCACGCTGTGGTGCGTGCTGGGCTTTGCGATGCGCACGGCGACATCCCCCGCGCGTAGCAGCGCATTCGCGTCGTTCCCGTCCCGGGGCGCCCAGGCGATGCCGATCGAACCAGCCACGCTTGGGGCACCGGTGCCGTTGTCACCAAGGCGGTCAAGCAGTTGTTCGGCGAACGCCTCGGGCCGCCCGCGCACGGTGACGGCGAACTCGCCGCCGCCGAGACGCCCGATGATGGACCGCGCATCGCCCAGCTGACGCATCTGATTGACGACATCAACGAGCAGCAGATCGCCCGCGGCGTGACCGTGGAGCTTGTTGACCAGCCCGAGGCGGTCTAGGTGGACCATCACCAGGGCAAGTGGGTGTTCGGCGTCGCTGCCGGTGAGCGCCTCATCCAGCGCAGACCGAAACGCCAAGCGCGCGAGCGCGCCGGTCAGCCCGTCGTGGTCGGCCTCGTAACGCGCCAGCTCGAGCAGGCCGCCGAGCTCTGCGCTCATCGCCGGCCCGGTCAGCAACAGCACGGCCGCAGCGACGCACAGCCCGACGTAACTGGCGTGCAGCGACCCCACGATCGCGATCGGAAGGCCCATCGCGACCAGGAAGATCGCCGCCGCAAGGCCACCGACGCGACCTCGGGCGATTGCGCCGGTGATGACCGCGACCAGCCACAGCAGGGTGAGGACGGTCACTCGCTCGTCGCCGAAGCCATTGACCAGCACGCCGGCGAGTGCCGCCACCAGCTCCTCGATGCGCACGACACGCCCACCGAGATCGGCGAACGGGACAATCGTGGCCACTTGGACGAGGGCGCACACGGCGATCACTCCGAACCCGATCGCCGCAAGCCCGGGGTGGGGATGAAGTGCCGGTTCGCGCGCGAGGAGCGCCAGTGCGGCGACGGCGATGACCACGCGCGCGGTGGCGGCGCCCGTGCGGGCCGGAAGCCGCCGGCCAAGGGCCGGCGCGGCCATCGCCTGGGTCGATCGATCGAAGCGGCCGACGCGGGCAGTCACACCCACAGGTATCGACGCCCGCCACAAAACGTCGGGCCGGCGGTGCTGGACCCGGACGAATATCTGGCCCGCCCCGCAACAGGATGGCCGGATCGTGGGACTGAACGGTTACCCCGCAGGCGGCCCCCCTCACGGGGCGAGCACAAGCGGCCGTGACCTGCGTCACGCCATGCGCAGCCAGCCAGTCGCCCAGCGTGAGCAGACCCACGACCGTCGTCGCGAACTCCGCCACATGCTGCCCGCGCCCACCACCGTTCGCCGCAGGCACGCGCACGCACGCGGTCACCTGCGCCTTATGGACATCCAGTGCCCCGGGGCGCTGAACGATCATCTCCATGAAACCTCCCGAGAATCGACGAGAACAATCGCCGCCCAGGGCTCGGAGTACTAGCGAATCTGACAGGCGTGCTCTCGGCAACAGTCCGGAGGTCCGGGGAGACCCACACGCCAGACTAGTCTCGGGCTCACAAGCACCAAGGAAACACCGGCGTCGCGGGCGACCCCCAAATCATCACCATTTTCATCAGCCCGCGCGAGCCCGCACGCGGGCACCGCGTCTAGTCCCGAGCGGGTCTCTGTGTCCACGCGGCTGAAGCTCTTGAACAGGCAGCGGAAACGACTGCGGCAAGCCGGAGTCTTGAATGGCGCACCACGAAGACTCCCCACGACCAAAGGAGAACTCCGTGTCCCTCCGCACCCGCGTCGCGCGGCTTGCCCGGGCGATGAAGACCCGCGCCGCGCTGCTCGTTGCAGCGAGCTTAAGTGCCGTCGCGTCGGCCGCGTCGTCGCTCCGGCGGCCAACGCAGCCTGTCCCCGCCGGCGATCGCCGCCGCAAGCGGCACGCTTGGTGCCCTGACCGTGACTCAGCTGCCGTATTATCCGAGCGGCGTGCCGATCACGATCACGCCCGGACCGGATGGCTCGATCACCATCTGCATCTTCGGCCACGGCTCCAACATCAGGGGCAACTGATGCGCTTGACCGGCGACGGCCCCGCTGATCGGGCGCCGCCGGCCAGCCAGCCGCCCGCGGTCGACCGCTGGCCGAGGCCGGCGATACGAACGGGGAAACCGGGCGCGCATAACGCGGGCAGATGGGGCCGCGCGTCTGGCGAGCGTGCCGCTCGACCTTGCGGCTGTCTCAGTGCCCGGGCTGCGCTTCGGGCCCGGCGGTGACCGGCTCGTGTCGAGGGTGACGGTGGGGTCGTGATCGCGCGGTGCGGCGGAGATCCGACCTGGTCCGGGCGAGCGCTCCGTCGCCGATGCAGTCGCGCGACGCGAAGCAGCGCGAACATCAAAGCGATCGGCCCGGCGGACAACAACCGCGCCTTGAGATTGAACGAAAGCGGGCGTCGTGATCAGTTCTTTGGACACACGACTGCCTATCTTCGGACGTATGCCGGCGCTACAATGGACGCATGACGCCCTTAGCTCTGCTCGCGGATGAGCTCAAGGTCAACGAACGGACGCTACGGCGCGCGATCAACGACGGAAGCCTTCGGGCGAGCCGGCAGTCGCCCCGCACGCTTCAGCTTTCCTTGGCCGAACGACACTACATCCGTCACGCATGGGCCCTGATCTCAGCGCTGCGCCGGACGCTCCGTACAGAGCACAACGTCCGATTCGCGCTGCTCTTCGGGTCCGCAGCCCGTGGGACCGACACGCCTCAGAGTGATGTCGACGTACTAGTTGCCCTGCGCGATGCCAGCCTCGACCGGGTTGTCGATCTCGAGGCGAAGCTCACAGCGGCGACTGGCCGTCGCGTAGAGGTCGTCCGTCTCGAGGACGCTGAACGCCAGCCATCCTTCCTCGCGGACGTCACCGCTGTCGGTCGTGTTCTCGTCGACCGCGACGGCCTGTGGACACCTCTCCGCGGTCGCGGATCGCGCCTCCGTCGGCACGCTCGCACCAAGGGGAACCGCGAGGCTGAGACTGCGCTAGCTGGCCTCGATAAGTTCCTTGGCGCCCAGGGCTATGGCTGAGCGAGCGCCGCGGAAGGCCGAGCGCGGACGATGGCGAGACCTCATCGTCGGGCACCTGGCCGACTTTCCTCGACAGTACGCCGCTCTCGAAAGCGCGATGAACGCGTTCGGCGATGACTTCGATCTCCGGACCTTCAAGGGCGCGTTCGAGACGACGGAGGATATGGAGGCGTACAACCGCGTTCAAGCGGTGGAAAGGGCAGTCGGACGCGTACAGAACTTCATTGGGGACCTAGCTGAGACCGGAGTCAAACTGGCCGAACTTCCGCGCCCGCCGATGGGTGACGACGGTTCGCGCGCGGAGCAGGCGTTCAACGCACTGCGCAACGGCGGTGTGATCGAGGGGAACCTCTGCCGACGACTCGTGCGCGCACAGGGCGCACGACGGAGACTGGAGCACAGCTACGTCGAAATCAACGCTGGTGACGTTCATCGCGCGGCGCAACTGGTCCACGAGACCGCGCCAGACTTCATTTATGCCTATCGGCGATGGGTCGAGCCTTTCCTTCGGACACCTGACGAGCCGCGCGCGAGCTGAATCGTCGTCATCGTGCCGGGCGCACCAGTCCTCCGATCAGACGTGCGCGAAGATCATCACCATGTTGCGATCATCGGGATCGACCTTCGCCGTCACGTTCTCGCCTTCGCGGAACGGGTTGGACGGGTAGATGTACTGGTTCGTCGTCACCCGGTAGGCCGCAGCGCCGGCGAGCGTGAGGGTCAGCGTGATGTCATATTCGGTGCGGTGCTTTCGTCGCCAACGCGACCGTGCGACGTGTGGTGGCGGGACGACGAACGCAGTCGCCCGCGATCAGCTCCGGACGTCGCTTCTCGCCGAGGGCAGGGCGGACGGGATGGCGCGCGAAATCGGCGTATTGCATAGGCGCGAGCTGGTACGACACCCTCTGAGCGCATCGCGCGGCGGCCGAGATGGCCAAGCTAGGTTGCGTCCCAGAGAGCGACGCCGGACCGGAGATGTTCGATCACCCATGAAATGTCGGCCTCGCCCCGTCGCTCTATCCAGGGCCGCGTGTCGTAGATCCACTTCGCGCCGGGCTCAAACTCGGCAGCATGGGGGAAGACCGCCTTGTCGGCCGCGTCCAATCGCTCGTCGCCGAGAAGGCCGCTCGGCTCGTCCGCCCACGCCCAGCGGTTGGCGGTACTTGGGTTGCTCTCTTGTAGGAGGAGGCCGGCGCCGGTGACAAGCTCCGGCTCGTCCGAGGACGACAAGTCGATGCTTACGAAGACGTTCTGGCCCTTGCTCCAGGCCGCCTTTCGGTATAGCGACAGCAGCACGGTCGTAGCGAAAGCATTGCCGCCAGCGGCTGGCGCTTCGGCGAATCCGTCACGGAGGATCCGATGGCTGGCCCAGTACGGCCTCAGCGCCAGCTCCTCGAAGCGCTTTTGCCCATGTACCGCGAGGTAGAGCTGTCGCCCGGCCTCGAGCATGCGGTAGTACAGCTCCACGGCATTTCTCATGGTGAGACCGCCTTCCAATCCCTCAACCGAGGGTGCGCCGTCGTATCCCATGAGGACATTCAACCGAAGCTGTTCCACGACGTCCTCCGCGTAGAGCGCCCAGTTCGGCGAGGTCCGCCCGCAGTGCTGTATGGCCGAACCAACCGACGCCCACGACGCGTAATGCAACTCGTAGGCCACATCGCCCAGACCGTGGGCCGCGAGCTCTTTGCGGACGTTATCGCGCCACTCGCACACCGGCATGGGCGGACCGAGGTCGGCAGCCAGCATCACGCAGGCGACACGCCCGCAGCCGTCGTTGCGCGAAACGTCAACGGCTTCCCGGGTGATCTGGTCAAGACTCTGCCGTCCGTGGCCCGGCTTGGCCTCGATCACGACCGTCAGCGGCTCTCCGTCATGCGCGCGGAAGACGACATCCGGCTCCGTCGATGTCCAGCCCTCCACGATCGACGGGTACGGCGGCCAGATGTTCGCAGGCTGGATCGTATCCGCTGTCACTTCTCGATCCAGCACCTTGGTCAACCATGGATTGAGTGCCAGCGCGGTCGGAGCGTGCCGGAAGAAGCCGAACGCCAACGCCGTGTGAGCGTTTTCATCGACCAACGGTTGCCAGTGCGAGTAGAAGCCCATATACAAGCGAATAGCCTATGTCGCTGGCGACCAAGCGAGTCGAAGGCTGCGGCTAGCGCCTGCGCGGACGCGTCCTTGGTCGCCAAGGCGACCGCACCAAAGGCGCCGGCGTCGCGGGCTGAAGCGATCGTGCGTTGCAACGACTGAAGGCAGACTACCTGCGGGCGATTCCGCAAGTCCGCGTCGCCGCAAAAACGTCCTTCGTGAGCGGTTTGCGCCGCTACACCTTCGGCCGACGGGCGCTCTGAGCATCCGGGTCCATCCGTCATAGCGGGCCGAGGGGCGCCGGCGCACGGCCGTCTCCGCCATGTCGGATTCTTCGGTCTCGAGCCCGTCAGCCAGCTCCCAAGAATGCGTCGGCGTCGCCCCTCCCTCGTGGCCCACTAATGCGCTATGCGTCGTCTTCCTTGCGGTCCGGGGCGGCGGTCCTCCCGGAGCCGCGGCCCTCAGGCCCACCGGCTCCGGCGGCGTGGTGGACCTCCTCGGTCAGGGCCAGCAGGGTGCGCCGCGACAGGTCCAGCAGCTGCTGGTTCTGCTCGTGGTCGTCCTGTGCAAGGCCGGCGAAGCCACGGACCTCTTTGGTGAGCGCGAGGATCTGTTGTGAGAGCTCGAGCAGCTGCTTGTTCTGTTCGTCCTCCTCCTGCACCGTGCGCCATTGCTGGTCGGCGATGACCTGCCGTTTGGCGTCGGCGCGGTTCTGGCTGATCAGGACGAAGGTCGAGAGGAAGATCGCCTCCAGCGAGACGATCATCGTGAGCAGACCGAACGGGTACCGCTCGACGCCGAACCCGATCCAGCAGCCGAACCAGAGGATGTGGATGTAGACGAATGCCATCGAACCGGCGAATCCGGTGATCACATCCGCCCACCGGTTCTGGACGTAGTCCGCGCGCTGCTCGGCATGCTTGACCAGCACCGGGTTGACCGGCTTCGGTATGGGTATCGGCAAGACCCACCGGTGCAGAGGACCGGCTGGGGGCGGATGCCCGTTGGACTGGGTGTGCTCCGTTGGGGCGTGGGTAGTCATTGCCGAATCATCTCGCGCCCTGCGCATCGGCGTCGACCCCTGCCAGGGGAGACCGTGAAAGGATGCTCCCGCCCCACGAGACTCTGTAGCCCGCCGAGGACTCCTTCTCTCACGCGGTGACGAGCAACCTCACCGATCGAGCCGAGCCACCTGTACGGCGCGGAAACCGGCCGCGTCGCGGACGATCGCATTCGGCTCCGGCGCGGCGATCGGCCGGCGACCGCTTCGGCGACGAACCGCGCGCCCGGATCAGGTCGGATCGGCGTCGCACCGGACGATCGCAACCGCCCAAACCGCGCGCGCAGGCTCGCGACGTTCAGGCCGGCGCGAAGACCGTGGCGAGGCGGTCATCCGGCGCTCGGCGTCACCGACCTCGACGCAAACGCCCGATTCACGCGCTCCACATCCTCAGGACGCGCCTTCGCGTGCATGTGGCGCTCCGTCGTCGTGATCCGCGAGTTCCCGAGGAAGCCCTGGACGAAGCGCGCGTCCGCGTGGCGCGCGACGAGGCTCCCCGCGGCGTGACGCAGCGCATGGAAGCGCAGCGGCCGCAGACCGGCGGCGTCGCGAGCACGCTTGAAGCGCCGCCGCACCGCCGAGGCATCCACCCGCCGCCCCAGCCGCGAGCAGAACACGTAGTCGTCGCGCTGCGTGTAATGGCCGCGAGCGACCAGCCGCTGCAGCGCATCAGCGGCAGGATCGGCGAGCGGGATGAAGCGCGCCTGCCAGCTTTTCGTCGGGCCCTCGACGCCGGCCGACACGGCCCGATGGACGACCAGTCGCCGCGCAGCGATGTCGACGTCCTCCCATCGCAGCGCGAGCAGCTCACCGAAACGCAGCACGGGGGGACCGGTCGGCGTTCGCGCGGTGATCGTCCGCAACGGAGCGCAGCAAGGGCGCACGGTTCTGCTCAACCGGCGCGTCGGCCCAGCGGAGCGCCGGGCGAGGGCGCGGCAGCGCGAGCTTGCGCCCGACGTGCGACGAGTGCGAGACGAGCATCGTCGCGACCCGAGGCGCAGCAACGCGCGATGGCCGAGCTCTACCGCGAACAGAACGTCAGCCGGTTCGCGTCGTGTGCGTGGGCGTTGCCGAGGCTGCTCGCGAGCGCCGCCACCGATGCGCCGGCGTTCTGGTCTCCGGGGCGACAGGGCCTGATCGACCGCGTCGCCGGGACGGTGGTCGCGGTCGCGCGGGAGCACGAACTGACTGGTCGCGTCCGGCCCTGATGCTCGACGGCCGGCCCTGAACGACGCGGCCAGCGCGCCGCCGCTACCCCGGCGCGAGCGCATGCTCGGCCCGTGCCTCTCGCGCCGGCGGGACGAGCGTGTCCTGCAGACGCCGGGCGGCGTCCAGGTGATCGCCGGTCCAGAGCATGCGCGCGGCGGCGTCCGTCGCCCGCCCGGCCTCACCGCGCAGGTCGCGGCTGACCGCGGCGACGAGCTGGCCGTCACCGAACGCGTCCGGCGTGAGCGGCTCGGGTACGTCGCCGTGGCCGGTGAGGCTGGCCGCGAAGTGCTCGTACCAGTCGACCATCAGCGCGGCGCGAGCAAGCAGTTCCTGCCGGGCGGCCGCGCGATCGCCGCCGGCACCCTCGTTGCGTCGCCACAGATCGAGCACCGCGTCGCCCGCCAGGCGCAGGCCCGAGACGCCGGTCACGAGGCCGGTCACCTCGGCCAGCGGAATCGCCTTGCTGCCCCGCTCGGCCAGGTAGCCGCGGAACGTGTCGTCGAGCCGGCTGGCCGCTGCCGCCGCGCGCATCGCATCGTCGGTCGGCGCCGGGCGCGACGGGATGCTCTCGTCACACTCCCCCATCCCGAACTCGACCGCGCGGGCCAGATACCGGACGCCGTCCACGTACGCCTCCGCCAGCGCGTCGCCGAGCGCCGCGGCCGCGCCGCGCGGCCAGAACAGGAGGCCGACTGCGAGGCTCACCGCGCTGCCGAGCACGACGTCCTCTATGCGGACGAGCCCGATCCTCCAGCCGGCGGGCTCGAGGATGTTGAAGAGGATGAACAGGGTGATCGTGAACGCCGCCTGACCGGCGGCGAAGGACACGGCCGCCGGAGCGAGCCCGGCGAGCAGCACCGCGACGGGGAGCAGCACCCACAGCACCGTCGTATCGGTGCCGATGAGCGTGACGAGCAGCGCGCCGACGACGAACCCCGCCGCGGTGCCGACGAGTCCGCGCAGCACGTTCTGGCCCGTGCTCAGCGCGTTGGAGCGCAGCACCGAGAGCGTGCCGAACACGACCCAGAACGCGTGCTGCACGCCGGTCAGCTTCGCGACCAGGACCGCGAGTCCGAGCGCGACGGCGCCACGCACGCTGTTGTGCAGCCAGACCGACTGGCGCGTGACGCGGGCTCCGGCGCGCTCCTGCACGGCGGACAGCGACCCGGGGACGCCCTCCGGAGGGCGTCCGAGGAGCCGCTGCGCCCAGGTGCGGCGCGCGGCCGCCGCGGCCAGGTCCACATTGCGGGCGACCTGCGAAGCGGCGAAGCTGAGCTCCTGGGCGCGGAAGCTCGGATCGAGTGACGTGATGAACCCGTCGATCCGCTCCTGCGCGAGCATCGGTCGCGGGCCGACGGGCGGCAGCCGCTCGGTCGCGGTGCGTTCGACCTCGGCAAGCGCAGCCTGCAGCTCGGCCACCGAGTCGCGCAGTGCGGCGGGCGCGTCCCCCGGCCTGTCCATCAGATCGGCGCTCCGCTCGAGGACCGCGGCGGCGGCCGCGCGCACGCGGCACACCGCCGGGTTGATGGCGAGTCCCGACGGCCTGGGCATCGATCGGACGATGATCGTGTTCAGCCAGCGGAGCTCGTCGACGAGCCGCACGACCATGCGAGTGGCCGTGCTCAGCCCGGCCGGTCGTTGCGGAGTGGCGAAGAAGCTTCGCTGCAGGTCCGCGACCGCCTCGTCCGCGAGGGCGACCTTCGCCCGGTGGTCAGTCACCACGTCCTCGGCTCCATCGCCGAGGACGTAGTGGACGTCCGCACGCAGGCGCGCGGCCAGCGCCCGGCAGGCCGCGATCGCCCGGTCGCGCAGCGGCTCGCGGGCGGGCGCGGGCCAAAGCAGCGCGATCGCGATCAGCGACGCGCCGCCGGCCATGCCCCAGCCGGCGAGCCGGTCGGGGATCGAGGAGATCGGTGCGGCGAGCGATACCGGCAGGATGAAGGACAGCAGCAGCGCCGTCGTCGCGGCGGCCAGCGTGGAGCTGGCGACGCCCGCGAACAACACGCCGAATGCGACGAGCGCCATCGTCACCGCCGCCAGCACCGTCGAGCGCGAGACGACGGTGGCGAGACTCACGAGCACGCCGCAGGCGAGCGCCAGAAGCGCCTGGGCCCGCAGGCGGTCGCTCAGCGGGCCCCCGAAGTCGACGAGCAGCAGCATGGCGAACGAGCCGAACGCCGCGAAGGTCGCGACGGTCGCGTTGGCGATGACCTTGTCGCCGACAGCGAACATCGCCGGCATGACGATCGCGGTCCGCGCCGCACGTCGAAGCGCGGCGAGCCCGGGATCACGGGTTCGCAGCCACTGAAGCGGACGCGAATGCTGGCTCGGCACGGTGGACGTTGGCACCGTAGACGATTGCCGCTGAACACGGCGGGTCTTATCTCGTGGTTAGGCCGGCTTGACCCTCCGCTCAGCGCCGGCCATTTCACTTCGTCGTCCAACCCCGTATCGGAGGACGCTAACCGTGAGGTCATTTGTGAACAGGAAGCTCGTCGTCGCCGCGACCGGCCTGGTCGTGCTCGGTGGGGCCGGCGGCGCGATGGCCGCCACGCAGCTGTCCGGCGGCTCGGGCCGCACGGCGTACGTGGACGACGTCGCCGCGCGGCTGAACGTCTCGCCCAGCGCGCTCACCGCCGCGATGAAGGCAGCGGCGGTCGATCGGATCAACGCGGCCGTCGCCGCGGGCCGGCTCACGCCGGCGCAGGCGCAGGCGCTCGAGCAGCGAGTCCAGCAGGGCAATGGCCTGCCGGTCCTCGCTCACCGCTTCGGCGGCGGCGCCCTCCGTGCCGGTGTCACCGCCGCCGCGCAATATCTCGGGGTCACCGAGACGGCGCTGCGCGGCGACCTGCGCTCGGGCAAGTCTCTGGCCGAGATCGCGGGCTCCACGCCCGGCAAGTCGGTCGCCGGGCTGAAGGCGGCAGTGATCGCCGCCGTGAGGGCGCGGCTCGACAGCGCCGTGTCGAGCGGACGGATCACCAGCGCGCAGGAGCAGCAGCGCCTGGCCGCGCTCTCGAGCCGAATCGACTCCCTCCTCACACGGACCTCCGGCGCCGGGCCGGGTCTGGGCCTGCGCGGGTAACCGGACATCGCTCAGGCGGCCGGCGGACCGCCGGCTGCCTGGAGGCGGCACCGAGGCTCAGGGGATCCGAATGTCCTTCTGCTCGTGCGCGACGCGTCGCTGCTTCCTGCTCAGCTCGGATTCCCTGACCGGTGTGACGATCGACCAGTGGCGGCCGACCGGGCAGTACTGAAATCGCCACAACCCGAAGCGCAGCGACTTGACGGACGCTCCCGGTATCCAGATCGTCGTGAACAGGTGCCCCTGCTGGCAGCGCACGACCACGCTCCGGCCGAACCCATAGCCGCGCAGCCGCAGCGCGACCGTCTCGCCCAGGACGCCCGCGACCCCGATCATGACCGCCCGCCGCCGCTTGCGGCCGCGGCGGGGCGCTGGCTGGGACTCGGGTGAACTCGACGCGCTCAACGCCGTTGCATACTCGCGCCTTGGCGCCCGGATGGCAAGGGCCGCCCCTCGCCGACGATCCGACGTGCGCGTCAGAGGGCGCCGACGAGCAGCTGACGGCAGTGCATGGCTGCCGTCTGGAACGCGGCGCTCCGTACGTTCACGCCGCTGAGGTCGAAGATCGGCCCGCTGCCCCCTGTCTTCGGTGGCGGCAGGTTCACGCCGTGCGCGCGCATGCAGGCCGCGTAGCGTGCGAGCGCCGCGTGCGCGGACTTGAAGGTCGGCGTGGACGTGACCGACGTGGCCGTCGCGGTGGTCCGCGTCGTCGCCGTGCTTCTGGTGCCTGAGACAGCGGGCGTCTTCGAGGACACCTGGGCGGTCGTGGACTGTGCGCTGGTGGCCTGGGCGGTCGTCGTGGCCTGCGCGCTGGTCGCGGTCGTGTTCGAGGCGGTGCTGGACGAGCTGCCGCACGCCGCGAGCACGACGCAGGCCGCCGCCACGACGGGGTAGGCGAGAGGCGCAAGGCGACGACGTTGTCGGGTTCGATGCATGTCGGTCGCGGATCGTAGACGACTCGCGCGCGCAACGGAACAGCCGATGGCGCACCATCCGATACGTCGCCGGAAGCACCCGGCAAGCTCCGTGCCGCCGACGGCGCTTGGCCGACGGAATTCACAGTAGCCAACAAGTTAGTAGGCTTTACCAGAGACGGTGGCGGCCACGCCCCGAGCACTTCACCCGCGAGCACCGGAGGCCCTCGTTGTCCGACCTCATTCGAGTCACGCGCTACGGCTTCGTCAACGCCTATCTCGTCCGCGAGGACGATGGTCTGACCCTCGTCGATACGACGATGCCGCACAGCGCCAAGAAGATCCTGGCGGCCGCCCGCGAGGCCGGCGACCCGATCGTCCGCATCGCCCTCACGCACGCGCACGGAGACCACATCGGGTCGCTCGACGAGCTGAAGGCGGCGCTTCCCGACGTCGAGGTGATCATCTCCACGCGCGATGCGCGGCTGCTGGCCAAGGACAAATCGCTCGACCCCGGCGAGCCGGCGGGGAAGATCCGCGGCAGCCTCCCGGGCGCCAAGACGAAGCCGACCCGCACGATCGACGACGGCGATCGTGTCGCCTCACTGCAGGCGATCGCGAGCCCCGGCCACACGCCCGGGCACCTCGCCTACCTCGACACGCGCGACGGGACGCTCCTGTGTGGCGACGTGTTCACGTCGTGGGGCGGGGCCGTCGCGACGAGCGCGCGCTCCAACGCCCGCTTCCCGTTCGCGACGATGGCCACCTGGGACCGTCCGACCGACGTCGAGAGCGCGCGCCGGCTGCTCGCGCTCGACCCGGCGCGACTCGCTCCCGGTCACGGCCCCGTCGTCGAGACGCCGGCGGCCGCGATGGCGGCGGCGATCGAGCCGGCCGGCTGACCGCGTCAGGCCTGCGACCAGCCGGCGAAGGCGGCGTCGAGCGCGTCGACGAGCCGCGCATAGGTCACGTCCACCGAGCGAGCCAGTCCGAAGCCTCGCGCCGCCTCGAGCGTCGCGAAGCCGTGCATGGCGGCCCGCAGCGCGCGGATGGCGTCGACGGCGTCGTCGCCGTCGACGCGATAGCCGGACAGCGCGGCTTCGAGCACGTCGGTCGCCGCCGCCGCCGCCTGCAGGTGCTCGGCGTCGCCCGGCTCCGGCGCGCGGACGCTCGCGTTGCACAGGCCCGGGTGCGCGCGCGCGTACGCGCGGTAGGCATCGGCGATCGCGTGCAGGGCCTCGCCGCGCGAGCGCCCGACGGCGGCCGCCGACACGGCGGCCGTCAGCTGCCGCAGCCCGAGCAGCGTCAGCTCGCGTCTGACCGCCTCGAGCCCGTCCACGTGCTTGTACAGGCTGGGCAGGGTGACGCCCAACCGACGAGCGACGTCGGCCAGGGTCAGGTGATCGAGCCCGACGTCGTCGACGATCAGCGCCGCCTCGGCAACGATCCGCTCTCGATTCACGCCGGCGCGGGACACGGGCCCGTCATATCAGGCCGCGCGGCGCGCCGGCCGTCCGAGCCGGCGGGACGGCGGCCGGGCTTCCTCGGCGAGTTGACCCCGCCAACTCGTAGCCTGTCGTTCCCATGAGGCCCGTCTATCGCCTGGGCGTGTTCATTCCGATCGCGCTCGCGCTCGACGCGGCCGGCGCCTCGGCGACGATCGTGTTCGTCACCGCGGCCGCGGCCATCGTGCCGATCGCCGCGCTGATGGGCGACGCGACCGAGCAGCTCTCCGCCCGCTCGGGCCCCGGCCTCGGCGGCCTGGTCAACGTCACTTTCGGCAACGCCCCGGAGCTCATCATCGCGCTGTTCGCGCTCGGGGACGGCCTGCAGGAGGTCGTCAAGGCGTCGATCGTCGGCTCGGTCGTGGGCAACGCCCTGCTCGTGCTCGGCGCCGCCATGGTCGCCGGCGGGTGGGGGCGCACCCGCCAGACGTTCGACCGCACGCTCGCGCAGACGCAGTCCGGAATGCTGCTGCTCACCGTCGTCGCGCTCACCCTGCCGGCCACGATCGTGCTCGCCCGGCACCTGCCGCTGCCCGGCGTGTCGATCAAGCGCGAGGCCTTCCCCGGGGACATCAACGGCGTGTCCGTGGCCGTCGCGCTCATCCTGATCGCGACTTATGCCGCCGGGCTGTTCTTCTCGCTGCGGACGCATCGCGACGTGTTCAACCCGTCCCGGGACGGCGACGAGGTGGGCGCGGCCTGGCCGGTTCGTCGTTCGGTGCTCACCCTCGCCGGTGCGGCGATCGCCGTGGCGGTGATGAGCGAGGTGCTCGTCTCCTCGATCGTCGATGCGTCGCACGCGATCGGGCTGTCGCCGTTCTTCGTGGGCGCGTTCGTCGTCGCGATCGTCGGCAATGCATCCGAGCACTACGTCGCCGTGCTCGCCGCGGCGCGCGACCGTATGAGCCTCGCCGTCACGATCGCGGTGGGCTCGAGCGCGCAGGTCGGGCTGTTTGTCGCCCCGGTGCTCGTGCTCGCCTCCTACGTCGTCGGGCCGGCGCCGATGGCCATGGTGTTCAACCCGTACGAGATCGCCGCCCTGCTCGTGGCCGGGATCGTCACGACCGCGCTCGTGTCCGACGGCGAGACCACGTGGTTCGAGGGCGTTCAGCTCATCGCGCTGTACGCCGTGATCGGCGTCGTCTTCTTCGTCGCGTGAACACGGTGGTCCGGATGCTGTCAGTTGACGTGGTGCGACGCGACGTCAACCGTTGTCCGAACTGCGGCGAGCGCGTGTCGCCCTTCGCCGCCGGCTGCGCGCTGTGTGGTGCGGACCTCGATCCTGGCCGCCACACGGGTTCGCGCCGGCGGCCGGTCCTGCCGAGCGGCCGTTGGGGCCCGGGCTCGCACCCGGCCGGGGCCGATGTGCTGGCCGTTGCGGTGCTCGTGCTCGTGACGCTGTTCGCGCCGCTCATCGGGCTCATCGTGTGCGGGCTGCGCGCGTACGGCGAGGAGCGCGGCGGCCGCGTCGCCCAGCGCAACATCGCGCTCGCGCTCGGCGCGATCTGCCTCGTGTTCCTCCTTGATCCAATCTCCCAGGTGGACGTGCTCCGGCGCATTGGCCTGCCCTGAGGCCGATCGCGCGCGCGCGCCGCTCAAGTTCACCGTCTCGCTTCCGATGGACCGGGCCGGAGGTCTCTCTTGCTCCTCGTCCCCACCCTCCCGTCACCCGTGCCGCGGCTGCTCGCCGCGACGCTCGCGGCGGTCGTCCTCGCCTGCGGTCTCGCGGCCACCGCGCGCGCATCGACGGTCGACGTCAGCTCGACGCACGCGCTCATCAGCGACTACGACGCGATGATCCGAGCTCGCCAGGCGGCGCTCGCGCCCGGCGTCGCGGCGGTCGATCGCTACGTCGCCGCCGTCGGGCACGGCTGTCAGGGGGTCCTCGCCCACGCGCCGATGACCGGCGCCGAGGCGCAGGCACTCGGGGGCGAGGTGAGCGGGGCGGTCGGCCTGGCGTTGATCGGGCCCACGCGCCCCGCGCTGCTCGCGTTCGTGCGGGCCGTCGGGTCGCTGTTGTGGAGCGATCCCGCCGTCGCGCGTGCCGTCGGGAGCTTCGCCGGCGCCGTGCTCGGGTACGCGCGGTTGGGCACGCCCGACGTGTGCGCCGATCTGCGGGCGTGGGCGGCGAGCGGCTACCGCACGGTGCCGGGCACGACCCGCGCGTTCAACGCCGACGTGACCGCCGACGCGAACCAGCAGGCCTCGGCGATCCCGGCGCATGCGCTCGCACCGTACGTGACGAGCGCCGACGCGCGCATCGCGGCGCAGACCGAGCAGCGCGCCGCCGCCTACCAGCGAGCTGTCGGCGCCGAGGTGCTTCCGCCGCTGAACCGGCTGCTGCTCGTCCTCGGCGTGCACTGACGCACGGCGCCTACGCGCCGAGCGCCTCGATCCAGCTGAGCGTCCGGCCGCAGAGGGTGCCGGCCGCCGACGCGGGCACCGTGACGAGCGCCGGGGCGGGGGCGACCGGCGCGAGCACGAGCGGGCCGACGATGTCGGACACGCCGCTGCCGGGAGCGAGCACGCTCGGACTGTGCCGCACGAGGACCACGTGCATGCCGGCGGCGAGGGTGACGTCGCCGAACGACACGAACTGCCCGAGCTGCTCGTTCTCGTCGCTCGCCGTGCCGACCAGACGGCCGTCGACCGAGATCGACGTCGGCACCTGGACCGAGCCCTGCAGCCAGACGGAGTAGCGGCCCGCCGTCGGGACGTTCACCGGGATCCGCGCGCTGCCGCTGCCGTGCATCGACAGATGGGTGCCGAGGGTCCAGCCGGACGGGTGGGCCCCGGTCGCCGCGTTGACGGCGATCGGGTTGGTGGCGGGCGCGGCGACGAGCTGGGACACGCCGGCCGCGCGCGCGAGCGCGTGCACGTTGCGGCACGACGGGACGGCGCCCGGGGTCAGTCCGGAGCCGAGATCGCCGACGGGCAGGTAGGACACGATCGGCGGTGTCACCGCCGGCGGACGCTGCCACACCTCCCAGTAGCGATTGCGCAGGACGAGTTGATACGGCTCGGGCGGGCGCGTGTTGACCGGCGAACGCTGCAGCACGATCGTCGGGTACTGCAGCACGTAGGCGAGCTGGAACTCGTCCAGATCGGCGTAGTCCGGCCGCGGCACGACCTGGCCGTTCCCGAGCGGGTCGAGTCGGCTGCGGACATCCTGGGGATCCTCGGGGTCGCCGGCGCGCAGGAAGTGGCGCGTGCCGTACACCGAGTACTCGGTCATGAACGTCGGGCCCTGCCCGTCCACGCTCGAGTTGGTGTCCGCGAGCGACGCGTACAGGTCGCGGGGCGCGAGGCTCACGTCGTGATAGCCGAGCGCATCGCCCCAGATGACACCGGCTACGACGAGCGCGACCACGAGCACGCCGGGGATCGCGCGGCGGCGGGCGAGCAGGAGGCCCCCGGCCACCGCCGCGAAGGGCAGCGCCGGCGCGGCGGAGGCGAGCGCCTTGGCCGCGATCCAGGGCGAGCCGAACAGGACGACGAGGACGGCGCCGGCGAGCGCGAACAGAACGTAGGCGACGAGCTCCCAACGACCGCGCCGCACCGACACGGCGAGGGCGAACGCCGCGCCGCCGAGCACGACCGCGATGAGCAGGTAGGTCACCACCCGCTGGGAGGGCGCGTAGCGAAAGTCCCCCGAGGGCCAGATGCCCGCCAGCTGCAGCGGGTTGAGCGGCTTGGCGAGGGCACCGAGCTGCGTGCCGCCGGTGAGCGTGCCCTGGAACGTCTCGACGAACCCGCCCGGGCGCAGCAGGAGCACCAGCCCGAGGCCGACGACCACGACGCCGCCCGCGACCGCCAGTCGCGCCGGCGGTTGCGCCCGCACGGCACGGGTGACGACCAGCGCGCGCTCGCGCATCGCCGCCGCGGCCCCGGGCCGGGCCGGGGGTGCCGGCGCGCGATCGCGGGCGCCGCGCTGCGCCCGTCCGCCCGAAGCGGGACGGCCCTTCCCCCCGGCCGCGCGCCGGGGGCCCGAGCGCTGCTGCTTCTCACGGGTCATCGGACGCTGCTTGTCGCGCGAACTGGGGTTGGTCGCGCTCGCCGTCCGATCGCCCTTGCCGCGCGGCGCCGCGCCACCGCCGCCCGCGCCGCGCGGGGTCGACGCCGCCTTGGCCGCCGCCGCGGTGGCCGAACCCTCGAGCGCGGACGTCGTCCCGGCCGCCGTGGTCGCGGCGACGACTGCGTTCGCGGCTGCGGCCGGGACGGCGCTGCCCGCGAGCGGCCGGCCGGCACCGGCCGTCAGCCACGCCACCCGCGGGCGCAGCGCAAGCAGCCCGACGAGGATGAGCCCGCCGGGACCGATCCAGACGAGGCCGCCCGGACTGAGCGAGGCCACGAGCGCCCAGACGACGACGAGCAGCGGAACGGCCGCGCGCACGCGGTGCTCTCCCCGCAGCGGCAGCGGTGCGGCCACGGCCGCCCCGGCGATGAGCGCCGCGGCGACGAGCTCCTTGACGCCGCCCCACAGGTAGTACCCGTACAGCAGCGTCGACCCGGCCGCCACCGCGGCGGGCAGCGCGGCCTGCCACGACGGCGCGCGGGGCAGTACCCGTCGAGCTGCTCCGTACAGGGTGAAGGCAAGCACCGAGGCGTTGAAGGCCATCCACGGATCGACCAGCCAGGCGATGTCCTGGCCGGCCAAGGCATGCCCGAGGCCGAGCGGGAGAAACGCGCCGATCGGGTACCCCACGGTCAGGTACTGGGACAGGAGTATCGAGTACGTCGACGGCGCGAGGTCGGACACAGTGCGCCCGTGGGCGAGCGCCTGGTCGACGATGGCGAGCCAGATCGACGTGTCGTTCAGCTTGTCGTACCCGGCCCAGGTCGCTTCGCCGGAGAGCACGATCGGAGCGGCGTAGACGCAGAACACGATGAGGGCCGCGGCCGCGCCGGCACCCGGTCGCAGCGCGGCCAGGGCGGCGCGGCGGTCGTCGGAGCGCAGGATCGGCGCGAGACCGAGCGCGAGCCCGGCGAGGCCGACCACGACCGCGGCCGGGATGGCGAGCGTCGCGGTGGCCGTCGCGCGCGTGCAGAGGTCCATGACCGCGATCACGAGCGCGACTCCACAGGGCAGCCGAACCGCGGATGGCAGGGGCCGCCCGGCCGCGAGCTGCACGAGCACGCCCGCGCCGGTCGCGAGCGCGAGCACGATCAGCGGGTACACGACCCAGGCGCCGAGCATCTCGATCGTCGGTCCCTAGCCGCCGTGCCCGCCCGCCGTGGCGAGCACGCGCCCCTCGTCGACCCGCATGGCGCGGATGATCGCACGGGTACCCCTCAAGCGCCGACCGCCTCCACCCAGTCGAGCGTCCGCCCGCACAGGCGCGTCGCGTCGGCCGCCGGCACGCGCACGAGCGGCGGGTTGGGCACGTCGAGGCGCAGCGCGAGCGGGCCGACGACGTCCGGCGATCCGCCGGTGCCGGGGAACAGCAGGCCGCGCGAGCGGCGCAGTTGCACGACGTGCGCGCCGGCGGTCAGGGTGATGTCGCCGAACGGGACGTACTGCCCCCCCTCCTGCGGCTCGTCCACGGCCGAGCCCACCGCGCGACCGTCGACGGTGATCGTCGTCGGCGCGTGGATCGGTCCCCCGAGCCACACCGAGTAGCGGCCGGTGGCCGGCACCGTGGCCGGGATGCTCGCCGTGCCCGGGCCGGACAGCGACAGGAAGGGGCTGCCGGTGCTCCAGCTCGGCGGGTGGGTGCCGCTCGAGGCCGCCACGACGACCGGGTTTCGCACCGGGGCGCCGATGAGGGCGGCGACGCCCGGCTGGCGGGCGAGCGCGACGACGCTCGAGCAGGCCGGGACCGCCCCCGGCGCGATCTCGTCGCCGAGCGGCAGGTGGGCGATGATCGGCGGCGAGATCAGCGCCGGTCGCTGCCACACCTGCCACCAGCGGTCCTCGAACACCAGGCGGTAGGCCGAGGGCGGACGGCTGAGCGTGGGGGAGCGCTGCAGGACGATGGTGCGGTACGCGAGAACGCCGGCGAGCTGGAACTCGTCGATGTCGGCGGTCGAGCCCTTGCCGAGCTCCTGGCCGGTGATGAGCAGGTCGGGCCGGTCCCTCAGCTCGGAGGCCGACTCGGGATCGGCGTCGCGCAGGAAGTGGCGCGCCCCGTAGGGCGAGTACTCGGTCATGAGCGTCGGGCCCTCGCCGGCGATCCGCTGACCGATCGCGGACAGCTCGGCGTACTGCTCGCGCGGGGCGAGGCTCGCGCCGTGGTAGCCGAGGACGTTCGACCACACGATCCCGGCCGCGAGCAGCAGGCCCAGCCCGGCGCCGAAGGCCCGGTCGACGCGCGGCTGGCGCGCGGCGAGCAGCGCGGCGCCGACCAGCGCCAGCAGCGGGATCGCCGGCGAGGCGGTGGCCAGCGCCTTGCCTCCGAGCCACGGCGAGGCGATCGCGAACACGAGCCCGGCGCCGACGAGCGTGCAGAGGGCGTACAGCAGCAGCTCCAGGCGCGATCGCAACAGGGCGACGACGAGCGCACCGGCGGCGCCGGCGAGCGCGAGTCCGATCAGCACGTGGGTGAGCGTCAGCGCGGAGGGGGCGTAGCGGAAGTCCTGCGAGGGCCAGATCCCGGCGAGCTGGAGGAGGCTCAGCGGCGCGACCAGGTTGCCGAGCTCGTTTCCGCCCTCGAGCACCCCATGGAACTGCTCCACGAAGCCGCCGGGGCGCAGGACGAGATACGTGCCCAGCGCCAGCGCCGCGAGCGCGACCGCGGCGACGGCGGGAGGCGGGCGCGGCAGGCCCCGCCGTACGACCAGCGTCGCGAACAACGCGAGCACCGCCCCCGGCCCGGCCCACACGAGCCCGCCGGGGGTGAGCGCCGCCACGAGCGCCCACAGGACGACGAGCGCGGGCAGCGTCGCGCGCAAGCGCCGCTCTCCCTCCAGTGGCAGCGGAGCCGTGACCGCGAACGCGGCCACGAGGAACGCGCCGGCGAGCTCCTTCATACCGCCCCACAGGTAGTAGCCGTACAGGAGCGCGGCCTGGCCGGCCAGGGCCGCGATCGCCGCCGGCTGCCACCGCGGCGCGTCGGGAAGCGCCTGGCGCGCGATGCGCGCGAGGGCGAGCGTCAGCATCGCGGCCATCGTCGCCATCCAGGGGTCGGTCAGCCAGGCGGCGTCCTGCCCGAGGAGTGCGTGCCCGAGGCCGACCGGGAGGAACGCGCCGATCGGATAGCCGACGACGAGATAGTGCGCGAGGACCTCCCGGTAGGTCGAGATCGGCAGCCCGGTGAGCGTCCGGCCGTGCTCGAGGGCGCGGTCGACGAGGGCAAGCCACGTCGCCGTGTCGTCGAGCTTGATGTAGCCCGCCCAGGTGGCCTCGCCCGAGAGCACCACCGGGGCGGCGTAGACGGCGAACACGAGCGCCGCCGCGAGCGCGTCGGGAGTCGGTCGCGGCGGGGCGAATCGACGCCCCGCCGACCGCAGCCGCTCGCGCGCCGTCAGCGCGAGTCCGGCCACGCCGAGCGCGACGGCCGCCGGCACCGCGAGCCGGGCCGTCGTCGCCGTGCGGGTCGCGAGATCCATCACCGCGATGATCAGCGCGAGCCCGCACGGGAGGCGCACGCCGGCGGGGAGGTCGCGACCCGACGCGCGCGCGACGAGCGTGCCCGCCCCGTCGGCGAGGACGACGAGGATGAGCGGAAACGCGACCCAGCAGGCGAGGAGTGCCATCGTGCGCGCGGGGTCAGCGGGGGCTTGGTGCGGCCACCGCGGCGCGCGTGCGGTCGTCCCACCAGTCGAGCGGCACCAGGCCCATCGCGAGCGTGAGCGTCGCGCGATCGAGGCTCTCGGCGAGCACCACGATCGACACGATCATGTCGCGCAGCACGTCGTCGTCGAAGTCCTGCTGGACGCCGATGGCGGGACTGGCCCGGCTGAGCCGCCGCCGTCGCGGGTCGTCGTCGATCGGCTCGTAGTTGCCGAGCAGGCCGTCGAGCCAGGCGATGCGCGAGTACAGCTCGACGTGACGATCGAGGACCTCGGTGTAGGCGGTCGCGTTGAGCATCACGGTGGCCCAACGGCCGAGCACGTCGTCGCAAAGCCGGGCCATCGTCGCCACGGCGCGCTGCAGCGTCGCGCGGCGGTCGGGGTCGGCGATGACCGCGGCGATGCCGTCGCGCAGCGGGATTCGGTCGGCGACGACGCTGCTGCCGTCCGCGAGCGAGGCCGCGGCGCTCTGGTCGCGGTCGGTCAGGTCGGCGAGCTCGAGCAGCCCGGTCCAGCTCGCCCGGGCCGTGCGCACGAGATCGAAGAGCACATACTGCGCGAGCACGGACCAGCGCTGGCGATCACGGCGCTCGATCAGCTCGTTGATGACGGCGGCCGAGATGGCGATGACGAGCAGGCTCGCGACGAGCCCGGTGATCATCGCGTGGTCGGTCCAGAACGCGCTGTCGAGGATGTCGGAGGTCACGGCGCCGGCGACGAGCAGCAACGCGACCACGGCGGCCACCCGCGTCTGGCGCAGGAACTCGTCCGGCGATTCGCGTTTGGGCAGGTGGGTGCGCTCGGTCACTGACGCCGAGCATAAAGCGGCGCCGCCCGCGGGCGGTCGCGCATGCGCCTACGCCCGGGTGTATGTTGCCCGTCGAGGGGTGTCCATCCGCACGAGAGGAGAGGGCACGATGAGGGCACGGCACGACAGGCGTCGCCGCCTGACCTGGATCTTCGCGTTCACAGCGCTGGTCGCCGCGATCGGCACGGCCGGTCCGGCTGCGGCCGGAGCGAAGCCGCGCGTGCTGCTCGTCGGCACGTACCACGGCATCAAGGGCGGCTACACGACGATCCCGGCCGCCGTGCGCGCCGCGCAACCCGGCGACTACATCCTCATCGCGCCAGGCGACTACAAGACGACCAAGATCGAGAAGCCAAGCGGCGCCAAGGGCGGCGACCGGGCCGGCGCCGCGGTCCTCATCACGAAGAAGAACCTGCACCTCATCGGCCTGGACCGCGGCTCGGTCGTCATCGACGGCACGAAGAAGGGGACGCCACGCTGCAGCTCGGCGACGAGCGCGCAGACGTTCGGCCCGAAGGATCCGGCGGGCAAGCCGGGCGGGGCGAACGGCATCCTGGTGTACAAGGCGACGGGCGTGACGGTCGAGAACCTCACCGCCTGCAACTTCCTCACCGGCGACCTCGGCGGCGGCAACGCGGTCTGGTTCACGGGTGGCGCGTCGACCGGCAAGCAGATGGCGATGTCGTTCACCGGCTCGTGGCTGACGGCGACCTCGACCTACTTCGTCAACGAGCAGTCGCCGGCCGGCGGCTACGGCATCTACTCGTCGAACACGAAGGGCGGCCCCGGGCTGTTCGCCCACGACTACGCCTCCAACCAGAACGACTCCGGCTACTACGTCGGAGCGTGTCCGGACTGCGGCGTGACCCTCGATGACGACCAGGCGGAGTTCAACATCCTCGGCTACTCGGGCACGAACTCCGGCGGGCACCTGCTGATCGAGAACTCGCAGTTCGACAACAACCAGGACGGCTTCGACACCAACAGCCAGAACAACGACGACGCGCCCTCACCACAGGACGGCGCCTGCCCGACCGCCTCGCCGGCCAGCTACCTGAAGATGCTCCCGGCCGGCATTCAGCAGACGCACTCGTGCTGGGTGTTCTTCAACAACTACGTCCACGACAACAACAACCCGAACGTCCCCTCGATCGGCGCCGCCTCCTACGGCCCGGTGGGGACCGGCATGTCGCTGTCGGGGGCGCGCAACAACATCGTCGTCGGCAATCGCTTCGTCAACAACGGCGCCTGGGGGATCCTGCTCGTGCCCTACCCGGACACCGAGACGCCTCCGCCCGAGGCGATCCCGTGTCGTGGCGGCACGCCGAACGCGGTCATCTTCGGCCAGACGATCCTCTGCTACTACGACGATTACGGCAACGAGATCACCGGCAACACGTTCACCCACAACGGCTTCTTCGGCAACGTCAGCAACGGTGACATCGGCCTGGTCTCGAACCAGAACACGCCCGCCAGCTGCTTCCACGGCAACACCGACACGCTCGGCCCGTTGACCACCGATCCGGCCAACCTGCAGACGACGAGCGCCATCTGCGGACAGCCCGGTGCGGGCGCCGGCGTGACGAGTCCGCTCGCCCTGCAGGCGATCTGCGACACGCAGCTGTTCGGCCCGTGCGCCTCGGCGCCCGGGATGCAGTATCCGCGCGTGACGAAGGTCGTCACGCACCCGCTGCCGAGCCTGCCGACCGATCCGAATCCCTGTGCCGGGGTGCCGTCGAACCCCTGGTGCTCCGCGAAGCGTTAGCGACACACACGCAGGGACGCCGGCGCGGGTGAGGCCGCGCCGGCGAAACGGCCGCCGCCCGGCGGCCCGACCGCGGCCGACCGGCCCGCGTTCTGGCGAGCGCGTGCGCTCCGGTTGATCCGTTCGGCCCTCGGTTCCGCAAGAGGGGCATTGCCCGCGAGCGCACAGAGGCGCCGCCGGCGGGCAGCACCGTGGAGGCGGGCCGAATCGCGGCCCGCGCTCCAGAAGCCGTCAGCGAAGCGGAGGTACCGACATGCCGAATCCTGGCCCCGAGGAATCCGTCCCGCAGCCTCCGGGCGTCGTGGAGCGCCTCGTGCGCGACGACACCGACCGCAAGCGCTTCCTGAAGGCCGTCGGCGGCGCCGGCGCCGCGAGCTTCGGCGCCTTCGTCCTCGCCGCCTGCGGCAGCAGTTCCTCGAGCTCGTCGGCCACGTCGAGCGCGTCGACCGCGTCCGCGTCGACCGCCGCGGCCGCCGCGGCGGGCGCGAGCTCACCGGGCGCGGCCAAGGGCGACATCGCGATCCTCAACTACGCACTGACGCTCGAGTACCTCGAGACGCAGTTCTACGGCAAGGTGATCGCCGCGAACCTGTTCAGCGGGGCCGCGGGGTCGCTCGTGACGAGCTTCGGCGAGCAGGAGCAGTCGCACGTCGAGGCGATCAAGGCCGCGATCACGCAGCTCGGGGGCACGCCCGTCGCGCCGCCGACGGGAACGTTCCCGATCACGACCGCGGGCGCCGTTGCACAGCTTGCCTACACCGTCGAGAACCTCGGCGCCGCCGCGTACCTCGGGCAGGCCGGGTCGATCCAGAGCAAGGCGGTGCTCGCCGCGGCGCTCTCGATCCACTCGGTCGAGGCGCGCCACGCGGCGACCCTGGCCACGCTCGTGCACAAGCCGTTGACGCCCGACGGTGCGTTCGCCAAGCCGGCCGACATGGCGACGGTGCTCGCGGCCGTCAAGCCCTTCCTGGCCTGACCGGCCCCAACCCTTCAACGCACCAGAGAGGAACAACCAGCGATGGCTGATCAGAACGTGGCACATCCCGAGCTCGCCGGCTTCGAGGTCCATGGCATGACGCGCGGGAGCTTCATCCTGCGCGGCGCGCTCGCCGCCGGGGCGATCTACGGCACGTCGGCGGTCGCGCCGTTCGTGTCCTCGGCGCTCGCCCAGACCGGCAGCACCGACGTCGACATCCTCAACTTCGCGCTCACGCTCGAGTACCTCGAGTCGGCGTTCTACCAGGAGAAGGGCAAGCAGGTCGGCCTCAGCGGCCTGGCGAAGCACTACGCCCAGGAGTTCGGCGACCAGGAGGCCGAGCACGTGGCCGCGCTGGCCGCCGCCGTGAAGCAGCTCGGCGGGACGCCGGTGACGAGGCCGACCTTCGTCTTCCCGGTCAGCGACCAGAAGTCGTTCCTGGCCCTCGCCTCGACGCTGGAGAACACCGGCGTCGGCGCCTACAACGGCGCGGCCCCGATGATCGCCAGCAAGGCGGTGCTGGCGTCGGCCGGCGAGATCGTGCAGGTCGAGGCCCGGCACGCGGCCGCGATCAATCTGCTCGTTGGCGACTCGCCGACCCCGGATCTCGGCTTCGACAAGGCGCTGACGAAGGCCGAGGTGCTCGCCGCGGCCGGGCCGCTCATCAAGGCCGCCTGACCGATCGCAGGGGCGCGTCGCCGGGGCGGGAGTCCCGACTTCGCGGGGTGACGACCGGGTCGCGGGCGGGCCGTCGCAGGGGCGGCCCGTCCGCGGGCTCACGCCCGGCGCCGCCCGGCCCCGGGGCGGACGCGCCGCCTTCACCGCTCCCGTTTGTCAGGATGCAGGTGACTGACACGGGCGAACGCCGCGCGATCGGCGGCTGCGTCGCGCCTCGTTCAGCGGCAAACACCGACGGCCGGGAGATCGTATGTCCGAGAACAGCTTTGGCGCCCGCAGCACCCTCGAGGTTGGCGGCGCCCGCCACGAGATCTTCCGGCTCGACGCGCTGCAGTCGTCGTTCGACGTCGCGCGCCTGCCGTTCTCGCTGAAGGTGCTGCTCGAGAACCTGCTGCGCACCGAGGGCAACGGGTCGGTCACGGCGCAGGACATCGAGGCGCTCGCGCGCTGGGAGGCGAGCGCCGAGCCGAGCAAGGAGATCGCCTTCTCGCCGGCCCGCGTGCTCATGCAGGACTTCACCGGCGTGCCCGCGGTCGTCGATCTCGCCGCGATGCGCGACGCGATGGCGGCGATGGGCGGCGACGCCGCGAAGATCAACCCGCTCGTCCCGGCCGAGCTCGTGATCGACCATTCGGTGCAGGTCGATGTGTTCGGCACGCGCGATGCGTTCCGGCGTAACGCCGAGCGCGAGTTCGAGCGCAACCAGGAACGCTACGCGTTCCTGCGCTGGGGGCAGGGTGCGTTCGACGACTTCTCGGTCGTGCCTCCGGACACCGGCATCGTCCATCAGGTGAACATCGAGTACCTCGCCCGCGTCGTGTTCGTCAACGACCGCACCGGGCAGGCCTACCCGGACACGCTCGTCGGGACCGACTCCCACACCACGATGGTCAACGGCCTCGGCGTGCTCGGCTGGGGGGTCGGCGGGATCGAGGCCGAGGCGGCGATGCTCGGCCAACCGATGTCGATGCTCATTCCGCAGGTGCTCGGCTTCGAACTGACCGGTGAGCTGCCGGAGGGCGCGACGGCGACCGACCTCGTCCTCACCGTCACGCAGATCCTCCGCGAGGTCGGCGTCGTCGGTCGCTTCGTCGAGTTCCACGGGGCCGGCCTCGCCGGCCTGCCGATCGCCGACCGCGCGACGATCGGCAACATGTCGCCCGAGTTCGGCTCGACCTGCGCGATCTTCCCGATCGACGCCGAGACGCTCAACTACCTGCGCTTCACCGGCCGCTCGCCCGATCAGATCGCGCTCGTCGAAGCCTACGCCCGCGAACAGGGCCTGTGGCACGACGAGCACTCCGAGGAGCCGACCTACTCGCAGAACGTCACGCTCGACCTCGCCGACGTCGTTCCGAGCATCGCCGGCCCCAAGCGCCCGCAGGATCGCGTCGTGCTCGCCGATGCGCGCGAGGTGTTTCGCGTCGCGCTCGGTGCCTACGTCGCCGAGGAGGAGCTGCGTGACCCGGTCGACGAGGGCTCGGATCTGTCGTTCCCGGCCAGCGACGTGTCCTCGGTGACCGAGCCCGCGAACGGCGACGGTGCCCACGCCGCGACGGCCTCACCGGTGACGGCGACCAGTGGCGCTGGCGTCGCCTCGCGCTCGCGCAGCGCGGTCGCGGTGACGCTCGCCGACGGCACCGAGACCGAACTCGAGCACGGGCACGTCGTGATCGCGGCGATCACGAGCTGCACGAACACCTCCAACCCGGCGGTCATGCTCGGCGCCGGGCTGCTCGCACGCAACGCCGTCGCGCGCGGTCTGCAGCGCAAGCCGTGGGTCAAGACCTCCCTTGCCCCCGGCTCGCTCGTCGTGACCGAGTACCTCGACCGTGCCGGTCTGACCGAGCCGCTCGAGGAACTCGGCTTCAACCTCGTCGGCTACGGCTGCACGACCTGCATCGGGAACTCCGGACCGCTGCCCGACGAGATCTCCCAGGTGGTCAACGAGCACGACCTCACCGTCGTCTCGGTGCTCTCGGGCAACCGCAACTTCGAGGGACGCATCAACCCCGACGTGAAGATGAACTACCTCGCCTCGCCGCCGCTCGTCGTGGCGTACGCGCTCGTCGGCACGATGGACGCCGACGTCGTCAACGAGCCACTCGGGCAGGACCGCGACGGAGCCGACGTGTATCTGCGCGACATCTGGCCGAGCGAGCACGAGATCGCCGAGACGATCGCCAGCGCGGTGCAGTCGGACATGTTCCGCTCCAGCTACGCCCACGTGTACGACGGCGACGAACGCTGGCGTTCCCTCGCGGTGCCGACCGGGGACCGCTTCGCCTGGGACGACGAGTCCACCTACGTGCGCCAGCCGCCCTACTTCGAGAACATGCCGGCGCAGCCCGAGCCGATCGAGGACGTCCGGGGCGCACGGGTGCTCGCGCTCCTCGGCGACAGCGTCACCACCGATCACATCTCGCCCGCCGGGTCGATCAAGCGCGACGGGCCGGCCGGGCGCTACCTGCAGGAGCACGGCGTGGCTCCGCGCGACTTCAACTCCTACGGCTCGCGCCGCGGCAACCACGAGGTGATGATGCGTGGGACGTTCGCCAACATCCGGCTGCGCAACCTGATCGGCGGCGGCGATCCGCTGCCCGAGGGCGGTGTGACGCGTCACTTCGGCGAGGCGGGCGAGAGCGAGCAGACGTCGATCTACGACGCCGCGATGCGCTACGCACGGGACGGCGTTCCGCTCGTCGTGCTCGGCGGCCGCGAGTACGGCTCGGGCTCGTCGCGCGACTGGGCCGCGAAGGGGACCAGCTTGCTCGGCGTGCGCGCGGTCATCGCCCGCAGCTTCGAGCGGATCCATCGCTCCAACCTCGTCGGCATGGGCGTCCTGCCCCTGCAGTTCCTCGGCGAGGACAGCGCCCAGTCGCTCGGCCTCTCCGGGGTCGAGCGCTTCGATGTCGACGGCGTCGCCGACGCGATGCGCGACGGGGGTCTGCCGCCGCGCGAGGTGACCGTTCACGCGCACCGCGACGGTGCCGAGCCGGTCACGTTCCGCGCGCGCGTGCGCATCGACACGCCCCAGGAGGCCGAGTACTACCGCCACGGGGGGATCCTCCCCTACGTCCTGCGCCAGCTGCTCGCGGCCGGGGACGGATCGCAGCAATGAGGCAAACCGCGGCGGCGGCGCGTGCGCGCCGGCACGCGCCGCACGTCAAGGGGGAACGATGACGCTGAAGACAATCCCGCCCGTGCTCGGTGAGCTGTTGGCGGCCGCCGGGCCGTCGGGCTACGAGGCGGCTCCGTCCGCCGCCTGGCGCGCCGCGGCGGCCGCGTTCGGGGCCCAGGTGCAGGGCGACACGCTCGGCTCCTCGATGGCGACGATCGCCGGTCGCACGTCGGACCGGCGCCTGGCGATCGTCGGGCACATCGACGAGATCGGTCTGATCGTCACGCACATCGACGACGACGGGTTCGTGTGGTTTCGCGCCGTCGGCGGCTGGGACGCCCAGATCCTGCTCGGGCAGCGGGTGCGCATCGCGACGCGCGAGGGCTCGGTGGTCGGCGTCGTCGGCAAGAAGGCGATCCACCTGTTGCGCGAGGAGGAGCGCAAGCAGACCCCCGAGGTGCGCGACCTGCACATCGACATCGGTGCTGCCGGCGGCGACGAGGCGCGCGCCCTCGTGCAGGTCGGTGACGTGGCGGTCATCGACGTCGCTCCGGTCGAGCTGGCCGCGGGGCGCGTCGCGTCACGCGCGCTGGACAATCGCCTCGGCGCCTACATCGCGCTGGAGGCCGCGCGCCTCGTCTCCGAGGCCGGCGGCGCCGAGTGGGAGGTCGTGGCGGTCGCCGCGGCCCAGGAGGAGATCACGTTCGGCGGCTCGCGCACGATCGCCAACGCGCTGCGCCCGGACGCCGCCGTCGTCGTCGACGTGACGCACGCGACCGACACGCCCGGGGCCGACCCGAAGGCCTCGGGCGCGCACGCCCTCGGCTCGGGCGCCGTCATCGCGCGGGGCTCGATCATCCATCCGCGCCTGAGCGAGCTCCTGCTCCAGGCGGCCGAGGCGGAGTCGATCCCGTTCACGCTCGAGGCATCCGGGCGCAACACGGGCACCGACGCCGACGCGATCCACCTCTCGCGTACCGGCATCCCGACGGGACTCGTGTCGATCCCGCTGCGCTACATGCACTCACCGGTCGAGCTCGTCCAGCTCGACGACGTCGACGCCTGCGCGCGCCTGATCGCCGCGTTCGCGCTGCGGCTCGCGGCCGACGTGTCGTTCGCGCGCTGACGGAGGCGGCCCGGGCGGCGAGGTGGGGCCCCTGGATGTGCGTACGAGCGAGGGTGCCGTCCGGTCAAGGACGGCAGAGCGGCGGTCGATGAGGACGGCTCGATCTGAACGCCTCAGGCACGGGCGTCCAGGATCTGGCCGGCAACCCGATCAGCGGCGGCTTCACCGCCGGGCAGGTGTACACGGTCGAGCACACGCCGCCGACCGTAGCGTCGATCGTCATCGACGGGTCCTCGCCGAACAATGCGAGCACCGATCAGTGGACGGTCACGTTCAGCGAGCCGGTGACCGGCGTCAGCGCGTCCGACTTCGGGCTCGGCGCCACGGGTTCCGCCTCGGCGACGGTGACGAGCGTCACGGGCAGCGGCACGACGTACATGGTGACGGCCGGCGCGGTCTCGGGCGACGGGACGCTCGGCCTGTGGGTCGTGGACGCGGCGGAGAATGACGTCCACGACCTCGCCGGCAACGCGTTCAGCCAGAACATCTTCGCCGGACAGAAGTACACGGTGCAGCTCACCCCGCCGACGGTGTCGTGGATCGCGCTCGTTGGGTCCTCGCCGAACAACGCTGGCTCCGACCAGTTCACGGTCGAGTTCAGCGAGCCGGTGACCGGCGTTGACGCGTCGGACTTCACGGCCGCGACCACCGGCACGGCGTCGGGGACGGTCGCGAGCGTTACCGGCAGCGGCACAACGTACACCGTGACCGTCGGATCGGTGGCCGGGGACGGCACGCTCGAGCTTGATCTCAACGGCTCCGGCACCGGCATCATGGATGCCGTCGGCAACCCGATCGGTGGCGGCTTCACCGACGGCGGGGTTTACACCGTTCGGTGCACGTCGCCGACGGTGTCCTCGATCGATCTCGTCGGGCCGGCCGCGAACAACGCCGGCTCGGATCAGTTCGTGGTGACGTTCAGCGAGTCGGTGACCGGGGTCGACGCGTCGGACTTCTCGCTGACGACCACCGGCACCGCATCGGGGACCGTCGCGAGCATCACGGGCAGCGGCAGCACGTACACGGTGACGGTCGGCTCGGTGACCGGGGAGGGCACGCTGCGCCTTGATCTCAACGCCTCGGGGACGGGCATCGAGGACCCCGTGGGCAACGCGATCAGCGGCGGCTACCTCGCCGGGCAGACATACACGATCGAGCGCACCGGCCCTTCGAATACGTCGATCACCGTTCCCGCCGACGGAACCTACGGGGCCGGACAGTGGCTCCAAGTCACCCTCGCCTTCAGCGCGCCGGTGTTCGTCACCGGCACACCGCGGATCGCGATCGGCTTGGCTGCGGGGCACACGGTGTACGCCAACTACACCTTCGGGTCGGGCACCGGCGCGATCACCTTCCGCTACACGGTCGCCGCCGGGGACCGCGCTCCGAGCGGCATCACGCTCGCCTCGAGCGTCGATCTCAACGGGGGCACGATCGCGGATGCCGCGGGCAACGCCGCGCCGCTCGCTCTCACCGGGACACCGTCGACCGCCGGCGTGGACGTCGGCACCGGGGGATCGGTCACGACCACCACCACGAGCAGTCCGACGACGAGCAGCACGACTGTGACCTCCGCGACGAGCGACACGGCGACGACGACGACAGCGACGACCAGCACGTCGGTGACGGGCACGTCGAACAGCGTCGCTGCGCCGGTAGCGCCACACCCTCCGCGCACGAACGCGTCCGCGTGTCGGCGCTTCGCGGTGGGCTCGGTCGCGCCCCAGAAGGCGCCAGGCACGCTGCGGGTCGGCCTCACCGTGACGTGCGCGGGCGCGGTGCGCCTGCTCGAGGCCAGGCACGGCTCCGCCTGGGGCGGCGCGCTTCCGCCCGCATCCGACGTCATCGCGAGTCTTGGCCGCACCCTCCCGGGGGCGGGCCGAGTCGTCCTGCTGCTCGCGCCCAGCGCCCCCGGACTGCGCGCCCTCGAGCATGCTCGCAGGATGCGCGGCGCTGCGCTCGCCGACCTGTGGATCACCTTCACGCCGAGCGGCGGCCCCCCGAGCACCCAGTCACGGACGGGCTCCGCTCGTCACGGCGTCGATGCGCGGCTGACGCGTCAGCGCAGCGGCAGGAGCAACGCGAGCTGGCGCGCGTGCGCGAGCAGCCGCCCGTCCGCCGACCAGATCGCGGCGTCATTCTCGAAGAAGCCGTCGTGCACGAGCCCGGTCGTGAACCGGGCCAGGCAGAGCGCCTGTGGGTCGGGGTCGGCGATCGCCTGACGGAAGTGGATCGTCAGGTCGATGGTCGGACTCGTCGACAGCTCGCTCAGGCGACCGAACGGCGGCGACCACCAGGAGTCCGAGAAGAGCGCGAGCGCGGCCGCGTCGATCGGCTGGGGCTCGAACAGGCCGAGCCAGCCGCCGGTCTCCATCGGCTCCTCGGTCCCGGTGAAGGGAATCGGGCCGAAGCGCGGCTGCATCACGAGGTGCTGCACGAACCGCGGCCGCGGAGGCTCGTCGCCGGCCGGGATGCGCATTGTCGGACGCGGGTCGGGCGCCGTCACCTCCGGCATCGGCCGTTCGTCGAGGCTCGGCCCGGGCCAGGGCGGGGAGAAGGCGGCCAGCGCGAGCGCCTGCAGCTTGCCGCCCTGCTCGAGGCGGGCCGAGAGCGTCGACAGAGACCGCCCGGCGCGTTCCACCGTCGTATGGATCTCCGCGCCACCGGGCTGCGGCGAGCGGGGGTAGTGGATGGTCAGCGACCGCGGCGCCCGCCCCGCGTCGGCCACGGTCTCGGTGAGGGCGCGCAGGATCATCGCCGCGAGGTAGCCGCCATGCGGCCCACGCCCGGCCCGCCACTCGGGCGAGATGTCGACGTCGTAGCGCCCGTCCCCGCGGGGGGTCACGGCGGTCGCGGTGCGAAAGGCGGTGTCCATTCGGAGCGCGCGAGCATACGCGACGCAACGGCTCGGCCGAGTCGTCGCTCATTGCGACGCGTCGAGCGCCACAATGTCGGCGTGCTCCTGCTGTTCGACATCGACGGCACGCTGCTCGTCGGCGCTTCCCGGGCCCACGCCGAGGCACTGCTGCTCGCGCTGCAGGACGTCTACGGCGTGCCCGAGCTGTCGAGCGAGGGGGTGGAGGCGGCCGGCCGCACCGACCTGGAGATCGCGCGACTGATCCTGCTGCGCCACGACGTGACGGCGAAGCGCATCGACGGCGGCCTGATGGATGTGCAGCACGCCACGGTCGAGCACTTCGCCGAGCTGTGCCCCGAATCGCTCGAACCGAACCTGGTCCCCGGCATCGCGCCGCTGCTGCACTCGCTCGCCGGGCGCTCGGATGTGATCCTGTCGCTCGTCACCGGCAACCTCGAGCCCATCGCGCGGCTCAAGCTCGAGCGCGCCGGAGTCGGCGCGCTGTTCGACCGCGAGCAGGGCGGCTTCGGCTCGGACTCGGAGGATCGGACCGACCTCCCGGCGATCGCCCGCCGCCGGGCCGGGTCCGACGATGGCTCCTCGACGCCATACCCGCGTGAGCGCACCCTTGTCATCGGAGACACCCCGCGGGACATCGCCTGCGCGCGGGCCGATGGGGTGCGCTGCCTCGCCGTGGCGACCGGGCCGTTCGCCGCCTCGGAGCTGTCGGGTGCGGACGGCGTCGCCCGCCATGCTGGGGAGCTCGGTCGCCTCATCGAGGCCGAGCTGCAGCGGGCCGTCGTCTAGGCGGAGCGGACGAGCTTCTTGTAGGTGATGCGCTTGGGGCGGTCGGCCTCGGCCCCGAGCAGCTCGTGGCGGTGCTCCTCGTAGGCCTCGAAGTTGCCCTCGAACCAGGTCACCTGGCTGTCGCCCTCGAAGGCGAGCACGTGCGTGGCGACGCGGTCCAGGAACCAGCGATCGTGCGAGATGACCACGGCGCAGCCGCCGAAGGAGAGCAGCGCCTCCTCTAGGGCGCGCAGCGTGTCGACGTCGAGGTCGTTCGTCGGCTCGTCGAGGAGCAGCAGGTTGCCGCCGCTGCGCAGCAGCTTGGACAGGTGGAGCCGGTTGCGCTCTCCGCCCGACAGCTTGCCGACCTTCTTCTGCTGGTCCGAGCCGCGGAAGTTGAACGAGGCGGTGTACTGCCGCGAGTTGACCCAGCGCTCGCCGACCTTCAGCTGGTCCTGGCCACCGGAGATCTCCTCCCAGACGCTCTTCTCCGGATCGAGCGCGTCGCGGCTCTGGTCGACGTAGGCCATCTCGACCGTGTCGCCGATGCGCAGCGTGCCGCCGTCGGGCTGCTCCTCGCCGGTGATCATGCGAAACAGCGTCGTCTTGCCGGCGCCGTTCGGTCCGATCACGCCGACGATCCCGCCGCGGGGCAGCGAGAAGTCGAGCTGCTCGATGAGCAGGCGGTCGCCGAATCCCTTGCGCAGGCCCTGCGCCTCGACGACGACGTCGCCGAGGCGCGGACCGGCGGGGATGTGGATCTGGACCTGGTCGAGCTTGACCGCGCTCTCCTGGGAGAGGAGCGACTCGTAGTTGGCCAGGCGCGCCTTCGCCTTCTTGCGCCGGCCCTTCGGGTTCTCGCGCACCCATTCGAGCTCCGCCGCGATCGTGCGCTGACGCGCCACCTCGGACTTCTCCTCCTGGGCCAGGCGGGCCTGCTTCTGCTCCAGCCAGCCCGAGTAGTTGCCCTGGTAGGGGATGCCCCGGCCGCGGTCGAGCTCGAGGATCCAGCCGGCGACGTTGTCGAGGAAGTAGCGATCGTGGGTGACGGCCACGACGGTGCCCTTGTACTCGGCCAGGTGGCGCTCGAGCCACTCGACGGACTCCGCGTCGAGATGGTTGGTCGGCTCGTCCAGCAGCAGCAGGTCGGGCTGGCGCAGGAGCAGGCGGCAGAGCGCGACGCGCCGGCGCTCGCCGCCGGAGAGCTTGCTCACGTCGGCGTCGGGAGGCGGACAGCGCAGGGCGTCCATCGCGTACTCGACGTTCGTGTCGAGGTTCCAGGCGTCGGCGGCATCGATCTGCTCCTGCAGACGGCCGAACTCGTCGGCGGTCTCGTCGGAGTAGTTGGCGGCGAGCTCGTTGAAGCGGTCCAGGAGCGCCTTCGTCTCGGCCACGCCCTCCTCGACGTTGCCGCGCACGTCCTTGTCCGGATCGAGCTGGGGCTCCTGCTCGAGCAGGCCGACCGTCGCTCCGGGCGCCAGCTGTGCGTCGCCGCGAAACTCGGTGTCGAGGCCGGCCATGATGCGCAGCAGGCTCGACTTGCCCGCGCCGTTGTAACCGAGCACGCCGATCTTCGCCCCCGGCAGGAAGGACAGGGAGATGTCCTTGAGGACCTCCTTGTCGGGCGGGTGCACGCGCGAGAGGCGGTACATCGTGAAGATGTATTGCGAGGACATCGCCGCGCAGGATAGACGTCCGCGGCCATCGCCCCGTCGGAGGCGCGCGGGCGCGCGCCCGACGGGGCAGTGAGGCGCGGCGGGTCGCTAACGTGAAGGCTTCATGCCTACGATTCTCGATGTCGAGCAGCAGATGCTCCTTCTCGAGCTCGAGCCGCCGTTCGACAAGCGCGACGTCCAGCTCGCGCGGCGTCGCATGGCCAAGCGCTGGCACCCCGACATCGCGCCGCCCGGGCGCCAGTTCGAGCACGAGCGCCACCTCAAGGCGATCAACGAGGCGGCCGACAACCTCGAGTCGCTCGCCGAGGGATCACGCGGCGGGAAGGTGTCGCGCAACGCGGTGCGCGCGAGCGCGGCCGCCGCTCGCAAGGCGCGCGAGGAGGCCGGACGCCGCGCGTACGAGGCCGAGCAGCGAGCCCGCGAGCACGCGGCCGAACAGGCCAAGCACGACCCGTTCGGCAGTCGCGTGCCCGACCACTCGGTGGTGCACCGCTACGCGCGCTGCATCTCCTACCCGGAGTGGGGAGTCGGCACGGTGACCGGGATCTACTTCACCGGCGGCGGCGATGACATGCAGCAGTGGGCTCGGGTGAAGTTCCAGCACGGCGTGCGCACCGTGCCGGCCGGGAGCATGCAGTTCGTCGACTTCTCCAAGCCCGATCCCGGGCACGAGCGCGTGCAGCGGTTCATGACCGCGGCCCAGCACGCGATGGCTGAGGGCGAGTATGCGCTCGCCGCGCAGCGCCTGGTCTACGCGCGCGACGCCGAGCCGGACAACCTCGCGGTGCTGCGCCTGATGACGCTCGCGTTCTGGCAGGCCGGCAACCTGGCCGCCGCCGGTCGTGCGGTGCGCGACTGGGCCCGCGTCGATCGCGAGCGTCCCGCGCCCCACCGCTTCGCCTCGCGCATCTACGAGGACCAGGGCTGGTTCGAGCTCGCCGAGGAGGCCGCCGTGCGCGCCGCCGAGCGCGGCCCCGGCGACGCGAGCGCCTGGGAGCGTGTCGGCCGTCTGCGCCTGCGTCTCATGGACGCCACCGGCGCCCAGGAGGCGCTCGAGCAGGCGCAGCGGATCGGTCCGTCGGTCGAAGGGCTGCTCGACCTCGCGCTCGCCCGCCAGCTGACGGGCGACCTCGGGGGCGAGTTGTCGGCGTGCGAGCAGGCGACCTGGCTTGCTCCGGACTCGCCCGACGCGTGGTCGCGCTATGCGCACGCGCTGGCGCGCAGCGATCGCGTGACCGACTGCATCGTGGCCTGTGAGCGGGCGCTCGATCTCGGCGCCGACCCCGAGGTCTCCGAGCTGCTCGAGTGGGCGCGCGCGGTCCAGCCGCGCGTGCTGCCCGCGGCGTAGCGGCCACGACGCATCGTCAACTCGTCAGCTGAGGATGTTCACGGCGCGCGAGACGACGAGGCCGATCGTCACGATGGAGATGAGCGACTGCAGGCCCATCGTGGACTTCGCCGCGGGTGTGAGCGGCATGGTGTCCGTCGGGCTGAAAGCAGCGGCGTTCGTCAGCGCCACGTACAGGTAGTCGATGAACTGCGGTCGCCAGTCGATCGGCTCGATGCGGTCGTCGGTCATCTGGGGGTAGAGAAAGTCGGGCGGGCCGTCGTTGCCCTCCGCCCGCCGGCCCGGTCCGCCGCGATCCATCTCCCAGTACCAGAGGCCGAAGATGATCACGTTCGTCAGCCAGATGAGGGTTCCGGACACGATCAGCTGGCGACCGTTGGCCGGGGACTTGTGGAGCAGCCCGTGGGCGAGCAGGGCGAGCGAGCCGGCGTTGGCGGCGCTGACGATCGCGGTGAGGAACAGCGCCAAGCGCCGGCGCCGCACGTGCTGGCCCTCGAGCCGGCGCGGGGTGGCGAAGATCAGCCCGATGGCGAGCGCCGCCTCGAGGCCGGGGATGAGCCCGGTCGGGCCGAGGCGCAGCTGACCGGGGAGGGTCAGCTGCAGGGCGATCGCCGCCGCAATCGCCAGCTGTGCGGGCCAGAACGGCTCGCTGCGCGGCGGGGGCGGGTACGGCTTGCCCACGGTTGCGACCGGCGCCGACACGCGTCACAGCCTACGTTTCGCTCCGGGCGGAGCCGCGGGGCGGGCCGGCGCCTTGGGGTGAGCGCTACGCTAGCTGCAGTGATCCGTTCGCGTCCTCGCGACGAAGAGACTGACATGTCGTTCATCAACCCGCTCCACATCGCCTTCGTCGCCGTCGTGGCGCTCCTCGTCCTCGGGCCGAAGCGCTTCCCCGAGGTGGTCCGGAGTCTCGGCAACGGCTACCGCGAATTCCGCGAGCAGCTCTCGGCGGTGACGGACCAGGCGCGCGTCGACGTGACCGCTCCGGCGCCCGGCACCCCGACGGTCGAGCACGCGGCGGTCGTCGAGCAGATCTCGCCCGACCGCGAGACCGTGCTCGCGCCACCCGACGCCGAGACGACGGTCACGGCGCCGCCGCCGCAGCGTCCGGCCGCCTGACGGGCGCACGGTGTTGCGGCGAGCTCCGGACCGAGCGCAGGCGTTTGGTCTCCGCGTGGCGCCCGCCGGGTTTGCGCGTCCGGCGGCGAGCCGCGCGAAAGAGGCCCCAGGTGCGAAGTGTGATCGATCTTCTCTCACCATGAGCGAAAATCGAGCAAACTTCCCGGCTCGCGCTGCGGCCCCGCACCGCTCGACCCCACCGGCGACGCCGTCCACGCCGGCAGCTACAAGCGGCTGAACTGCGGCTAGCTACTAGGCCGTCCGCCTTGCGCGGACTCGCGCCCTCCGGCTACGCTGCCGAGGCGTGCTCAAGTACCTTCGACGCAACCACCTGTCGTTGCTGGCGCTGTTCATCGCCCTCGGGGGTACGTCGTATGCGGCGACGCAACTTCCGGCGAGTAGCGTTGGGACGCGCCAGCTGCGCCCCTCTGCTGTGACCGAGTCGAAGCTGTCGGCGGGATTGCGTGCGTTGTTCGCCAACCGGCTGGTCACCCGCGATGTCGGACCGCGAGGTGCGACAGGTCCGGCTGGTCCGGCTGGTCCGGCTGGTGTGGCGGGTCCGGGCGGGGCCGCCGGAGGCACCGTGTCGTCGCCGCGAGCGTGGGGCTACGTCGTGGACCCGCCCCTGTGTCTGGCAGGTCAGCCATGTCCCGCGTTCACCGCGGTGCGTCCGATCCTCGACAACGCATCGTTCGACCAGTCGAACGCCGGTGCGCCGGCGGGAACCGTCTGCATCGCTCTCGGCGCCGGCATCGACCCCTCCACCGCGGTGCTCATCCCCACTCCTCTCGGCATGAGCTACTGGAACAGCCAGCAGGCCGTGCTGGCGGAGGTGCAGTGGCTGCCCGGTGACACAGCCGACTGTCCGAGCGGCGACCTGGTCGTGCGAACGTTCATCGTGACGGGCGATTCGACCGGGCTGCATGAGACGCCGGCGGGGGCGTCGTTCCAGTTCGTGGTCCCGTAGTCACCCCGCGGGGCCGCAGCCGCCCGGCGGCCTGCCCGTAGCGTCGGTGGGGACGGGTACGATCTCGCCCTCCCATGCGCCTGCTCGTCGCCCGCTGCACCGTCGACTACTCCGGCCGCCTGACGACCTCGCTGCCCGAGGCCGTGCGCCTGCTCATGTTCAAGGCCGACGGCTCGTTCCTCGTCCACGCCGACGCCGGCGGGTACAAGCCCCTGAACTGGATGACCCCGCCGACCGTGATCGAGGAGCAGCCGGGCGCCGACGGCCCGGCGCGCATCGTCGTGCGCAAACAGCGTGCGGAGGAGCGCCTCGAGGTCACGATCTCCGAGGTGCTGTGCGACGTCGAGCACGGGCTCGCCGTCGACGCGGAGCTGGAGAAGGACGGCGTCGAGCGCGATCTGCAGCTGCTGCTCGCCGAGCGGCCGCAGGTGTGCGGCGAGGGGTTTCGGCTCGTGCGCCGCGAGTGGCCGACCGACATCGGCCCGGTCGACCTCATGTGCCGCGACGGCGCCGACGACTGGGTGGCGGTCGAGATCAAGCGCGTCGCGACGATCGAGGCGGTCGAGCAGCTGACCCGCTACCTGGGGCGCATCCGGCTCGATCCCGCGATGGCGTCCTGCCGCGGGGTGCTCGCCGCGCAGCAGTTCAAGCCCCAGGCGCGGGTCCTCGCGCAGGCGCGCGGCCTCGACTGCGTCGAGGTCGACCTCGCCGTGATGCGGGGCGAGCGCGAGCCGGACCTGACGCTGTTCGCGGCCTGAGCGCGGCGCACTCGCGATCGGCCGAACATCTAGGCTCTTTGCTCTCCGACGAAAGGGTGCGCGACTCAATGTCCGACTCCGAGCCAGCCGTCCTCACCGAGCGTCGCGGCAACGTCCTGCTCGTCACGCTCAACCGGCCCGAGGCCCGCAACGCCGTCAACGCGGCGCTCGCGGCCGGTATCGCGGGAGCACTCGAGGAGCTCGACGCCGACCGCGAGCTCTCGCTCGGCGTCCTCACCGGCGCCGGCAAGGGGTTCAGCGCCGGGATGGACCTCAAGGCCTTCGTGGCCGGCGAGAGCCCGTACGTCGAGGGACGCGGATTCGCCGGCATCGCCCAGCGCTCCGCGACCAAGCCACTCATCGCGGCCATCGAGGGGTTCGCCGTGGCCGGCGGCTTCGAGATCGCGCTGGCCTGCGATCTCATCGTGGCGGCACGCGGTGCGCGCCTGGCGATCCCCGAGGTCAAGCGCAGTCTCGTTGCCGCCGGCGGGGCGCTGCTGCGTCTGCCGCGGCGGATTCCGTACCACGCGGCGATGGAGCTCGCCCTCACCGGCGATCCGATCAGCGCCGAGCGGGGCCATGAGCTCGGGATCGTCAACCGCCTCGCCGATCCCGGCGCGGCCGTCGAGGTCGCGCTCGAGCTCGCCGCCCAGATCGCGGTGAACGCTCCGCTCGCGCTCATCGCCTCGAAGCGGATCCTCGAGTCGCAGTGGGAATGGGAGGGGGCGGAGGCGTGGGTGCGTCAGCGCGAGATCGTCGACCCGGTCTTCCAGTCGGCCGACGCGCGCGAGGGGGCGACGGCGTTCGCGGAGAAGCGCGAGCCCGTGTGGCGGGGCGAGTAGCGCCGCACGGCCGTGCCGCTCGCGCTCCGTCCGTTCGAGCCGCGTGACGATCGCGAGCTCATCAGCTGGTTCACCACCGCCGGTGATCTGCGTCGCTTCGCCGGCTCGTCGCTGCGCTGGCCGCTCAGCGAGCGCCAGCTGCAGGCGGTGCGCGACGGGCCGAACCTGAGCGCCTTCAGCGCGTATCTTCCACCGACGCCCTACCCGACCTGCGGGCACATCGAGCTCGTGCAGCTCGCCGAACGCGGCGTCGTGCGCTTCGCCCGGGTCGGGCTCGCCCCACGCGTGCGCGGACAGGGACACGGGCGCGAGCTCATCACGCTTGCGCTCGCGGAGGCGAGGAGCTGGGACGCTCGCCACATCGACCTGTTCGTGTTCGAGGACAACGAGCCGGCGCGCCGCCTTTACGCCTCGTTCGGCTTCCGCCAGATCGGCGTCGATCCCACCGACCCGACCTCCCTGCGGATGAGCCTCGCGCTCCCCCGTTAGCCGCCTGACTCCTCGCCCCACACCGTCGCCACGAGCGACCGCGGCCCGCCGCGGTCGCGGTGCTCGCAGAGGTAGATCCCTTGCCACGTCCCGAGCGCCAGCCTCCCGTCGGCGATCGGCACCGACACCGACGGCCCGAGCAACGACGCCTTGATGTGCGCGGGCATGTCATCCGCCCCCTCGAGCGTATGTGTCCAGTAGGGAGCGTCCTCCGGCACGACCGCATCGAAGTAGGAAGCGAAATCCCGCCGCACGTCCGGACTGGCATTCTCGTTCAGCGTGAGCGAAGCCGACGTGTGCCGGATGAATACGTGTAGCAATCCCACCTGAAGCCGCCCGATCTCCGGCACGGCGTCGATCACCTCCCGCGTAATCAGATGGAATCCACGGGAAAGCGGTGAGGTTCGGATCTCGCGCTGAGCCCACACCAGGCACACGGTATCCGTAGCGATGCGGTTAGCCCTCCACGGACGTGTCGGGGCGTGATCAGCGCCGAATGGCCCTTTTCCCGGGCCATTCGGCGATCGTCGCGCCACGGCGCGTCCGACTCAGCGCTCGCCCGGAGTCTTCCGCGGATACTGCGAAACCGGTACAGACAAGTCGAGAGCCGTCCGGATGATGCGCGACTGCTCGGCCACGTGCGCCGCCGGGTATCCCTCACCCGGGCTGGCCCGCTCCGGCCGCCCGATGTACCCGAAGTGGACGTGGTCGGGCATGATCTGCATGATCCGCGGAGCCATGTGCGCGCGGGCGCCCATGTTGCGCGGCTCCTCCTGCACCCACAGGACCTCGCTCAGGTTCGGGTAGCGCTCCATCAGCTTGAGGATCTGACCCTCGGGGAACGGGTACAGCAGCTCGACCCGGCCGATCGTGATGCCCTCGCTGCCCTGGCGGTCGGCGTGCCCGACGAGGTCGTAGTAGATCTTGCCGGTGCAGAGCACGAGCCGGGTGACCTTGCTCTCGTCGACGCGCGGCTCGCCGAGCACGGGGTGGAACTGGCTGTCGGACAGGTGCGCGAGCCGGTTCGTGGCCTGCGGCAGGCGCAGAAGCGACTTCGGCGTCATGATCACGAGCGGACGCTGCTTGGCGATGCGCGCCTGGCGGCGCAGCAGGTGGAAGTACTGCGCCGGCGTCGTCAGGTTCGCCACGCGCATGTTGCCCTCGGCCGCGAGCGCCAGGAAGCGCTCCAGGCGCGCCGAGGAGTGCTCGGGCCCGGAGCCCTCGTAGCCGTGCGGCAGCAACAGGGTCAGGCGCGAGGTCTGTCCCCACTTGGCCAGCCCCGAGACGAGGAACTGGTCGATGATGACCTGCGCGGAGTTGACGAAGTCCCCGAACTGGGCCTCCCAGAGCACGAGCGTCTCCGGTGCCTCCTGGCTGTAGCCGTACTCGAAGCCAAGCGCGCCGACCTCCGAGAGCGGGCTGTTGTGCAGCTCGAACGGTGCGAGCGCGCCGGGGAGGTTCTGGATCGGGCACAGCGTCTGGCCGGTGCGGGCATCGTGCAGCACGAGGTGGCGCTGGCTGAAGGTCCCGCGTTCGGTGTCCTGCCCGGTGAGGCGGACCGGCGTGCCCTCGGTCAGCAGCGAGGCGAACGCGAGCGCCTCGGCGTGCGCCCAGTCGATCCCGCCGCTGTCGCCGAGCGCCTCGCGGCGGCGCTCGAGCACCTTGACGAGCTTCGGGTGCACAGTGAAGCCCTCCGGGGTGCGCAGCAGCTCCTCGTTGATCGAGATGAGGCGGTCGGCGGCGACGGCGGTCTTGACCTCGGGGCTCGGCGTGCGATCGAGCTGGTACTCGCCCGTGCCGTGGTCGAGATCGCCTCGCTCGGTCGCGGCGGCGATGCGCTGCTTCAGCCCCTGGTGCAGGCTCGTGAGGTTGTCCCACACCTGCTGCTCCTGGCGATCGACCTCCTCCTTGGAGACGACGCCGTCGGCGATGAGCCGCTCGGCCCACAGCTCGGCTACGCGCTTCTTCGTCTTGATCGTCGCGTACATCTCCGGCTGCGTGTAGGCCGGCTCGTCGGCCTCGTTGTGGCCGAAGCGGCGGTAGCCGATGAGGTCGATGAGCACGTCGTGGCCGAACTCCTCGCGGAACGCGAAGGCGAGGCGGACCGCGCTGATGCACCCGGCGACGTCGTCGGCATTGACGTGGATGATCGGGACGTCGAAGCCCTTGGCCAGGTCCGACGCCCAATGCGTCGAACGCGCGTCGTCGGGATCGGTCGTGAAGCCGACCTGGTTGTTGGTGATGAGGTGGACGCTGCCGCCGACCTTGTAGCCGTCGAGCGCCTGCAGGTTGAGCGTCTCGGCGACGACACCCTGGGCCGGGAAGGACGCGTCGCCGTGGATGATGATCGGCACGGCGGCGTTGGTGTCCTGGTGGGCGTGCGGGCCCTGGCGCGTCGTCTGAGCGGCGCGGGAGGCGCCGACGACCACGGGCGAGACGTACTCGAGGTGACTCGGGTTGGACTCGAGGTTGACGCGGATCGACTCGCCGTCGGGCAGCTGGTAGGAGCCCTCGGCGCCGTGGTGGTACTTCACGTCGCCGGTGCCGCCCTGCGGGATGGTCGTCACCGCCTCGAGCGTCGAGGCGCCCTCGAACTCGGCGAAGATGGTGTCGTACGGCCGCCCGAGATTGTGGGCGAGCACGTTGAGCCGGCCGCGGTGCGCCATGCCGATGACCACCTCGCGCGCGCCGTGGGCGGCGGACAGCTGAATGAGCTCGTCGAGCATCGGGACCGTCATGTCCAGACCCTCGATCGAGAACTGCTTCTGCCCGAGGTAGGCCTTGTGCATGAAGCGCTCGAACGCGTCGACCTCGACAAGGCGGCGCAGCAGCGCCTTCTGCTCGTCGGTGGTGAGCGGGCCGCGGAACGCGCCCGACTCGATGTGCTCGCGCAGCCACACGCGCTGGCGATGGGAGGTGATGTGCTCGATCTCGTAGGCGATCGTGCCGCAGTACGTCTCGCGCAGATGGGGCAGCGCGTCGGCGAGGGTCGCCCCCGGCACCCACATGCGCAGGATCTTCGCCGGGATCGTCGCCATCAGCTGCGGCGTCAGGCCGAGCGGTTCGGGGTCGAGCGCGGGGTCACCCTCGGGCTCGGTGCCGAGCGGGTCCAGGCGCGCCGCCAGGTGTCCGTGGGTGCGGAACGCCTTCAGCAGCGACATCGCGGCCTGAACGGCCTCCATCAGCTCCTCCTGGGAGCGCTGATCGGCCGGCGCGGCGTCGCGCGCGGCGGCCGCCGCGGCGGCCGGGGCCGGCGGTGTGGGCTGCGGGCCGAGCTCGACGCCGAGGGAGGCGAACACGCCCTCGTAGAAGCCGTCCTCGCCCTGCAGGTAGTCCTCGATGCGGGCGAGGAAGCGGCCCGACTCGGCGCCCTGGATGATGCGATGGTCGTAGGTGGAGGTCATCGTCATGGCCTTCTCGGCGCCGATCATCGCCCCGATGTTGCCCAGGCCGACCGGGTAGGCGATCGACCCGGTCGCGACGATCGTGCCCTGTCCGGTCATCAGGCGCGGGACCGAGGCGATCGTCCCGAGCCCGCCGGGGTTGGTCAGGGTGACGTTGCCGCCGACGAGGTCGTCCGCGCCGAGCGTGTTCGTGCGGGCCTTCTCGACGAGCGCGTCGTACGCGTCGAGGAACTCGGAGAAAGGCATCCTCGCGGCGTCACGGATGACCGGCACCATCAGCGTGCGCGACCCGTCCTTCTTCTCGACGTCGACGGCGAGGCCGAGATTGACCTGACCGTCGTCGACGCGATGCGGCTTGCCGTCGATCTCGGCGAAGTGGTGGGCCATCACCGGCTGGTCGTCGGCGGCGCGCGCGATCGCGTAGGCGATCAGGTGGGTGAAGGAGACCTTGCGGCCCGCGGCCTTGAGCTCCTTGCGGCGCGCGTCGAGGACGGTGACGGTCAGGGTGCGGAAGCTCGTCGCGGTCGGGATCGAGCGGCTCTCGTCCATGTAGCGGGCGAGCGCCGCCGCGCCCCCCTTGAGCACCTGCGCGCCGGCCGGGGCCGCGCGCGGGGCCGTCTGGCCGTTGACCGCGGCCGACAGCACGTCGGCCTTGGTGATGCGCCCGGCGGGGCCGCTGCCCTGCACGCGGGCGAGGTCGACGCCCTCCACGGCCGCCGCACGCGCGGCGACCGGCGAGACGCGCGTCCCATCGGGCACGGGCGTCGCGACGTCCGCGCCGTTCGCCGGGCCGGCCTCGGGCGACGTGGCCGGCCCGGACGCGGCGGGCGCCTCGTCGGAGGCGACCATGCGGGCGATGACCTGGCCGACGGTGACGGTGTCGCCCTCCGCGGCGAGCAGCTCGGTGACCGTGCCGCTCGCCGGCGCCGGGAGCTCGACGTCGACCTTGTCGGTGGAGATCTCGACGATCGTGTCGTCGAGCTTGATGAAGTCGCCGACCTTCGCGTGCCACTCCAGGATCGTGCCCTCCGTCACCGACTCGCCGGCGCCGGGAGTCACGATGTCGATCGTGCGGGCCTCACCCGAGGGCTCGGCCGGCGCGCTCGGCGCGGCGGGCGGGGCGTCCTCGGTCGCCGTGGGCGCGCCGTTGCCGACGGCGCCGTTGCCCGTCGCGGCGGCGTGGCCGTTGGCGGCGGCGGGGGCGCTGTACCCGGTTCGGGGCAGGGGCCCGTCCGTGCTGATCTCGACCAGCACGTCGCCGACGTTGACGGTGTCACCCTCGGCGAAGAAGCGCTTGACGATCGTGCCGCTCGCGGTCGCGGGCACCTCGGCGTCGACCTTGTCGGTCGATATCTCGACGAGGATCTCGTCAGCCTCGACCGAGTCGCCTTCCTGCTTGTGCCATTCGAGGATCGTGCCTTCGGTCACCGATTCGCCCATGGCGGGCATGACGACCTGAATCGTTGCGCTTACGGCCATTCGCCGTCTCACTGTAGCGCGGCCATCGAGGCGCCGGCGGGCTGGCAACGGTCTCTCATGTGGCTCTCATGTGCCGGTGCGCCGGCGCTGCTCGCGCACGAACTCGTAGCTGCCGAAGAACGGGCCGATCCCGCCGAGCACCGCGACGGCCACCGCGAGGCGCAGCGACACCACGCGCAGGCGCGCGGCCACGATGCAGGTGAGCGACATGGCGATCCACAACAGCCCGTGGCTGAGGCCGAGCACGAACGTCAAGGGCTCGGGCTTGGCCAGGACGAAGGCGCAGATGAGCAGGCCGAGGTAGATCGTCGAGTGGGTGAAGGAGACCCACTTCAGGCGCGTGAACGCGCGCCCGGGCGGGAGCTGACCCTCGTCGCCCGAGCGCGGCGAGGCACCGGCCTCGCCGGCGACGCTCAGTCGCTCAGCCACCGGGCCATTCGGCGCAGCGCGACATCGGCCTCGTCGGGCCAGCGGTCGACGTCGGCCGGCCACCACGCGTAGGCGTCGTGCTCGTGGTCGGGGACGACCTCCGCATCCTCGGGCAGCCAGGCCTGTCCCACGAACATCGTCAGCCGCTGCGGCAGCCGGATGAGGGCCTCGCAGCGGATCCGCTCCGGCGTCACGCTCCACTCCTCGCGCAGCTCTCGCGCGAGCGTGTCGGCCGGACTCTCGCCGAGGTCGACGGCGCCGCCCGCCCCGAGCGCCCAGCGCCCCGCCCACGAGGACAGCCAGGCGGCCCGGCGGCCGGCGAGCCAGCGCCCGTCGGCCGATCGGGTGACGCAGAGCGCCGCCATGCTCTCGGACGCGTCGTCGGGTACGAGTCGTAACGCCCAGCGCACGGGCTGCAGCTCGAGCTCAAGGCCGTCCTCGGTCTCGCGGTGGGCGACGAGCCGCGCGGAGACACCATCGTGGCTCGGCGAGCTGCGGTCGCGCAGCGCGGCGATCGCGGCGTCCGCCTCGGCGACGCGCTCGGGTGGCGCATCGTAGGCGTCCTCGCGCCAGCGGGCGTGTACCTGGTCCAGCGACCAGGGGCCGCGCGCGAGGATCTCGGGCAGCTGGGGCGCAGAGGTGGGCTCGGTGTGGGCCATGACAGTCGTCCACAAGGCTAGACGGACGGCGGGTCGGTCGCCCGGCGGCGCGTGGGCGCGAGCCCTAGACTCGCCGCCGTGGCCGGGCGACGCTATAAGCACTGGGGGTGGGGTTTCGAGGACCAGCAGCCGTCGCGCGACGAGCTCGCGGCGACGGCGGCCGGCCTGTCGGTCCACCTCGGCCTCGGCGACGGCGAGGTCCGCGAGCCGGTCGCGGCGGCGCAGCTGTCGCTGCCCGCGCCGCGGGTCGCCGCGCCGACGGCGCTGCACGCGATCTGCACCGGCGACGACCACGCGCGGGCGTGCCACGCGCTCGGCAAGTCCTACGCCGACGTGGTCGACGGGTTCTACGGGCGCTTCGCCCACCCGCCGGATCTCGTCGCCCGCCCGCGCGACGAGCGCGACGTCGAGGCGCTGCTGCAGTGGTGTCAGGCCGAGCGCATCGCCGCGATCCCGTACGGCGGCGGAACGAGCGTCGTCGGCGGCGTCGAGCCCGACGTCGGCGACGCCTACAACGGCGCCGTCAGCATCGACCTGCGGGCGATGGACCGCGTGCTCGAGGTCGACCCGGTCTCCCGAGCGGCGCGCATCCAGGCGGGCGCGACGGGGCCGCGCCTCGAGGCCCAGCTGGCCGAGCACGGCCTCACGCTGCGCCACTATCCGCAGTCCTTCGAGTACTCGACGCTCGGCGGGTGGATCGCCACGCGTGCGGCGGGGCACTTCGCCACCGTGTGGACGCACGTCGAGGACTTCCTGGAATCGGCGCGGGCGGTCACACCCGCGGGCGTATGGTCCTCGCGGCGCCTGCCCGGGTCGGGCGCCGGCGTGAGCCCGGACCGCCTGCTCGTCGGTTCCGAGGGGATCCTCGGGTGCATCACCGAGGCCTGGGTGCGCGTGCGCCCCCGGCCGTCGCATCGGGCCTCGGCGAGCGTCCGCTTCGCGACCTTCGCGGCGGGCGCCGAGGCGGTGCGCGCCATCGCCCAGGCCGAGCTGCACCCGTCCAACTGCCGGCTCATCGACGCCGAGGAGGCGCGTCTGACGTTCGCCGGGGACGGCAGCTCGGCGCTGCTCGTGCTCGGCTTCGAGTCCCCCGACCACCCGGTCGACGCGGCCATGGCCCGCGCGGGCGCCCTGTGCGAGGCGCACGGCGCCACCGTCGCCGTGGGCGCGTCGCGGGACGGCGGGGCGAGCGCCTCGGGCGCGGACGCCGCGGGCTCGTGGCGCAACGCCTTCCTGCAGGCGCCGTACCTGCGCGACGTGTTCGTGGCCATGGGGGTGCTCAGCGAGACGTTCGAGACGGCGACGACGTGGGAGCGCTTTCCCGCCCTGCACGCCGCGGTGACCGAGGCGGCCGCGCGCAGCGTTGCGGAGGCGACGGGGGCGCCGGTCGGCGAGGGGCCCGGCAGCGCGCACGTGTCCTGCCGCTTCACGCATGTCTACCCCGACGGTCCGGCGCCGTACTTCACCGTGATCGCTCCCGCGCGCCGCGGCGAGGAGACGCAGCAGTGGGCGCACATCAAGCGCGCGGTCTCCGATGCCCTCATCGAGGCCGGCGGCACGATCACGCATCACCACGCGGTCGGCCGCGATCACCGGCCGTGGTATGACCGCCAGCGGCCCGAGCCGTTCGCCGCCGCCCTGCGCGCGGCCAAGGGGACGCTCGACCCGCACTGGATCCTCAACCCCGGCGTGCTCGTGGACCGCGCGTGAACCGCGACGGCTATCGGGTGGCGATCCTCGGGGTCGGTGGCGTCGGCGGCTTCCTCGCCGCGGTGCTGCAGCGCGCGGGCACGCCCGTGACCGTCGTCGCGCGTGAATCGACGGCTGAGATCATCGCCCAGCGGGGCGTGCGCGTGCGCAGCGTGCGCTTCGGTGAGCTCGTCGAGCACCCGGCCGCGGTCGCCCGTCTGGAGGATCCGCCCGACGCCCTCATCGTCGCGACGAAGGCGACCGGTCTCGCCGCCGCACTGGGCCGCATCGCCTGCGAGCCGCCGGTCGTCCTGCCGCTGCTCAACGGGCTCGATCACCTGTCCGTGCTGCGCGAGCGGTTCCCCGGCCTGCCCGGCCGCGTGCTCGCCGGGGCGATCCGCATCGAGGCCGACCGCCCCGAGCCCGGGGTCGCCGTGCACACGAGCCCGTTCCTGCGCATCGATCTGGCGAGCGACGAGCCGGTGGCGGCCCCGGGCGTGGACGCGCTCGCCTCCGCGCTGCGCGCCGCGGAGGTGCCGGTGAAGGTGCTCGACTCCGAGGCGCAGGTGCTGTGGGGCAAGCTCGTGCGCCTGAACGCCCTGGCCTGCACGACGAGCGCATTCGATCTGCTGCTCGGCCCGATCCGCACGACGCCGGAGCTGCGCTCCGAGCTCGTGGGCGCCGTGCGCGAGGGCGCCGCCGTGGCCCGGGCCGAGGGGGCGGACGTCCGGGAGGCCGACGTGCTCGGAGAGCTCGACGCCGCCCACGCGACGCTCGGCAGCTCGATGGCCCGCGACATCCGCGAGGGCCGCCCGCCGGAGCTCGATGCGATCCCCGGCGCGGTGCTCCGCGCCGCGGCCCGTCACGACGTCCCGTGCCCGACGATCGAGCGGTTGGTCGCGACGATCGTGCGCCGCACCGGGCTGGAGGCGCCCGTCGTCTAGCTCGTCGTCCAGCGACGGGCGCGAGCGGGACCGCGCGCCGGTACATTGTCAGGCAGTCGTGTCGCTCGAAGCGGAGATGCTCGCCTTCATCCGCACCGGCCTGGACCACCACGCCGGCACGTGCCCGCTTGCGCCGAAGGCGATCCTGCTCAACCCGGGCAACTACGAGCTGTTCGGCTGGGAGGAGCTCTGGGGCATCCCGGTGCTCCCCGACGATCGCGTCGCGCCGAAGCGCTTTCGCATCGACTGCGACGGCTCGGCCTTCGGGATCGAGGAGGAGGTCGCCGAGGCGATCGCCGCCGAGGCCCCCGCAGAGCAGCCGCTCGTCGTCCCGGTCGGACCGCGCGAGGGCGAGCCGACGGCGGCCGCCCGGCCCTAGCCGATTGGGGCGTCGATGCGGGTGGGCGCGATCGGGGTGTGGACCTCCTACCGCGCGATCGGCGAGGAGAACGCCGCCGAAGCGGCCCGCCTGGCCGAGGACCTCGGCTATGCGGCGTTCTGGTTGGGCGGCTCGCCGCGGCTGCCCGCGACGCGTCCGTTGCTGGACGCCACCGAACGCCTCCTCGTCGCCACGGGGATCGTCAACGTCTGGCAGAACGAGCCGGCGGAGCTTGCGGCCGAGCATGCCCAGCTGACGCGGGAGTTCCCGGACCGGCTGTTGCTCGGCATCGGAATCGGACACCGCGAGGCCACCGCCGAGTACGCCAGCCCGCTGTCCGCGATGCGCGCCTTCCTCGACGGGCTGGATGCCGCGGCGACGCCGGTGCCGCGCGACGAGCGCTGCCTGGCCGCGCTCGGTCCGAAGATGCTCGACCTCAGCGCGCAACGCAGCCGAGGCACGCTCACCTACTTCGTGCCGGTGGACCACACCCGTTTCGCCCGCGAGCGGCTCGGCGCGCGCGGGCTGGTGGCGGCGGAGCTGGCCTGCGTCCTCGATCCGGATGCGGAGCGCGCCCGCGCGACGGCGCGCCGCTACGCCCGGCCCTATCTCGGCCTGCACAACTACACGAGCAATCTGCTGCGGTTCGGCTTCACCGAGGCGGACCTGCGCGACGGCGGCTCGGACCGGCTGATCGATGCGGTTGTCCCCCACGGGACCGCCGAGGAGATCGCCGGGGTCGCGCGCGAGCACCTGCAGGCCGGCGCCGACCACGTCTGCCTGCAGCCCGTCGGCGTCGGCGGCATCCCTCGCCGCGAGTGGACCGCGCTCGCCTCCGCGCTCATCGCGTCGGACGGCTAGGTACCCGAGATGCTCGGCGTCGCGGGCGTCGGCGTCGGCGGATTCTCCCCGTGCGCGTGGCAGACGGTCAACCCGGGTGCGATCGCCGGTGCATGCGCGAGCCGTGGAGGCTGGCGGAACGCCGCCCGCCCGAAGTCGAAGTAGTCGGTCAGGTCGGCGGCGTTGGCGTCACGCAGGGTGATCGCGCCGATGTTCCAGGTGCGCTCGATGAAGGCGAGCGTCGAGGTGTGATCCTGCACGACGCGCGAGACGTACCCGCGCCGGGCGAAGGGCGACACCGCGATCAGCGGTACGCGGAAGCCGTAGCGGTCATACCCGCCGGGCTGGCTGCCCGGGGGCAGCTTGGGCGGGATGTCGTCCGGAGCGATCGCTGCGGGCGGCGGGACGTGGTCGTAGAAGCCGCCGTGCTCGTCGTAGTTGATGAACAGCGCGGACCGCTCCCAATTGGGCGATCGCAGGAGCGCGCGCACGACCTGCTCGAGGAACTGGTCGCCGAACTGCACGTCCTGCGGGTTCTCCTGCGAGGAGATGTTGAAGTTCGGCTCGACATAGGACACGGAGGGCAGGCTGCCGGCCGCGGCGTCGGCGTAGAAGCGGTCGATCTTGGCGAAGTTCGCCGATCGAGCCGGCGTGAGCGTGCCGGGGATGATCGCCGGACTTGGGGCATCGTTGAAATACGTCTTCCAGCCGATTCCGAGGCGGTCCAGGCGGTCGAAGATGGTGCCGTTCGCCGCCGGGGTGGTGAAGGTGGTGGCGTCGGTCGCGATGAGCCCGCTCGCCGTGCCGCTGAACAGAAAGCGCCGGTTGGGGTAGGTCTGCGCGAGCACCGAGGCGAAGTAGCGCTCGCCGATCGGGAAGCTCGAGGCGAGCGAGTAGGTGAAGGGAAGGTCGCGCGGCTCGAAGAAACCCATCGCCTCGGGGCCGCACGTGCGCACGAAGCCGTCGTTGCGCCCGTCGTCCCACTGCAGGTGGCTGGCATCCCAGCTCTGCGTCACCGAGCTGCCGGGGCAGACGGTCGGCGCGTGATGCGAGCGGACCGGATGTCCCGCCGCGTCGAGGTTGACCGCCAGCTGGCGGCCGCTGCGGCTCACCGGCAGCCCGTCGACGTTACGGCGCGAACGGACGCGATGGGGGAGCATCCCAAGCACGTTGTCGAACGAGTGGTTCTCCATCATGACGATCACGACGTGCTCGATCTCGGGTATCGAGTGCTCGCCCTCGGAGCGATTCGGGAACGGCAGCGAGCCGGGTCCGCGGCGGACCGAGTCCGTGCGTCGCAGGCGTGCCCAGGCCGGCAGCGCGCCGCCACTGAGCGCGACCGCCGCGCCCGCGCCGGCGCCGATCCGCAGGACGCTGCGGCGGCTGAGAGGGTGATCGATGGTCATGCCCTGTCCACGGCAGTGAACACGAAGACGGCGATCTCGCGCTCGGAGGCCATCTTCTCGTACTGGCCGTAGTTCCGCGCCAGCGCCTTGGCGATGGCCCACAACCGCTCGCGCTCGGGGCCGACGGCTTCGGCGCCCACGTAGCGACCCTCGTGCCCGCCGGCGCTCAGCGTGACCTCCGGATTGGCACGCACGTTGTGGTACCACGCGGGGTGATTGCGCCCGCCGAAGTTGGAGGCCATCACGACCACGCGATCACCGTCGTTGAAGTAGACGAGCGGCGTCGTCCGCGGCTCGCCGGTGCGCGCGCCGCGGGTGTTGAGCAACACCAGCGGGCGGATGACGATCGTCGACAGGCGGCCCCCCGACGCCCGCAGGAGCACCGGATCCACCCGGCGCGAGACGTGCTTGAAGAACCAATGGCCGGCCGGCGTCGCGGCCACGGCCAGGTATGCGCGGCCGAACCTGGACCGCGCCGGCGTCGGCGGCGCCGCCGGGATCGGCATCGGCCCAGCCTATATGCCACCGACCGAACGAGCGGCTCGGCCGCTCAGGTCTTCAGGTGATTGGGGGGTACGTCGGCCCCGCGAAAGCCCCCGTCTGCTTGTCTGGTCGGCGCGCCATCGATCTCACCATCCGCCCGGCGGTTCCTGAGGGCCTCAGTCGCCCGCGAGCTCGCGATCGGACGTGGCGACCTCAATCAATTCGATCCGGTACCCGTCCGGGTCGCGCACGAAGCACAGCCGGCTGCCGCCCTCGCGGACGGTGTACGGCGGGCGCTCGGGCTCGATGCCCTTGGCGGCGAGCGCCGCGAGCGCCGCGTCGATGTCCTCGACGGTCACGGCGATGTGGTTGTAGCCTGTGCCGAGCTCGTAGTGGTCGACGCCGTGGTTGTACGTGAGCTCCAGGCGCGCGCCGTCGCCGGGCAGGCCCATGAACACGTTGATCGCCTCGTCGCGGATCGGCATGCGGCCGATCTCCTCGAAGCCGAGCGCCTCATAGAAGGCGACCGACCGATCGATGTCGCCGATGCGGTAGCACGTGTGTATGAGGGCCATCGCGAGCGCAGTGTACGCCCGCGACGCCGCGGGCGTGGGAACGTCGCAGCGACCCGCGTCACCGGCTCGTGCAAGGATGGCGGCCATGATCGTCGAGCGCTCGATGCACCCCCAGTTCCTGTCGAACACCTATCTGGTCGCCGACGGGGAGGGAGGACCGGCCTTCTTCATCGATGCCGGCGGACCGGTGCGGCCGCTCGTCGACGCTGCCGATCGGCTCGGCCTGCGGCCGACGCACGTGTTCCTCACGCACCACCACCACGATCACGTGATGGAGCTGCCCGTGCTCACCGCGCGCTGGCCGGATCTGCAGGTGCTCATCCACCCGCTCGAGCGCCAGCTCGTCGACGGTGCGACGGGCACGATCGAGGCCGGCGACGCGATCACGCTCGGTCGTCTGGAGGTGCGCCCGCTGGCCACGCCGGGGCACACCGCGGGGATGCTCTCGTTTCTCGTCGGTGAGCCGGGCGCACCGGCGCGCGGTGGCGCCGCCACCCGGCCGGGCGGCTTCACGGGCGGTGGCGCGTCGGTGTTCACCGGCGACACGCTGTTCCGCAACTCGGTCGGCGGCGTGCGAGCCCCGGGGCACACCACGTACACCGACCTGAAGGACTCGATCATGGGCACGCTGATGGAGCTGCCGCCCGACACCATCATCCGCCCGGGTCACACCGACGCCACGACGGTCGCGGAGGAGTGGAACGCGAACGCGTTCATCCGTGTGTGGCGCGGCCTCGATCCCGAGGGGAGCGAGCCGTGCCTGGCCCTCGGAGAGCCGGCGACGCTCGTGCTGTTCGGGGACGACTACGACGGCGGGCACAAGGCGTGGGTGCGCTGGCCCGACGGTCGCGACGACATCGTCCCCGGCTCGCAGGTCCAGCGCGGGCGCGCCCGCTCCTAGGGTCCCTCGCGCGCAACTGACGCGTCGCCGCCCAGGACCGGCGCCGCCTTGCCCTTACCATGGCGGTCCATGGCCCGCGACAAGATGCCCACCTCCCGGGTTCGACGCTCGGCGACGGTCGGACGCCTCGCGGCCGGCGAGGCCGTCAAGCAGTTCGGCACACGCGCCGCGAACGTCGCGCGCAGCGACGACGCGGCCGAGGAGGCGCTCGCACGCCGCCAGCTCGAGACGGCCAAGCAGATCGTGAGCGTGCTCGGCACGATGAAGGGCGCGGCCATGAAGCTCGGCCAGGTCCTGTCGTTCCTCGACGTCGGGCTCGTGCCGGAGCTCCATCGCGAGGAGTTCCAGCGCGAGCTGGCCAAGCTCCGCGACGCGGCGCCGCAGGTCTCCTTCAAGCAGATGCGCAAGGTCATCGAGGAGGACCTCGACGAGCCGATCTCGGCCGTGTTCGCCGAGTTCGACGAGGACGCGATCGCCGCCGCCTCGATCGGTCAGGTGTACCGGGCGACGCTGAAGGACGGGCGCCCGGTGGCCGTGAAGGTCCAGTACCCCGGCGTGGCCAACGCCGTGCGCTCGGACATGCGCAACCTCGGCGTGATCATGCGGCTGCTCAAGGGGCTGGCCCCGCGCCTCGACGTGCGCGCCACCGCGGAGGAGATCCGAGCGCGGATCGACGAGGAGCTCGACTACGAGCTCGAGGCGCAGAACCAGCGGCGCATGGCCGCCCTGTACCGCGGTCATCCCTTCATCCACGTCCCCGACGTCGTGACGTCGCTCTCACGCGAGCGGGTGCTCGTCAGCGAGTTCGTGGAGGGCGTCGGGTTCGAGGAACTGCGCGGGCGTCCGGTGGCCGAGCGCGACCGGCTGGGCGAGATCCTCTTCCGCTTCTTCTTCGGATCGATGTACCGCCATCACGAGTTCTCCGGCGATCCGCACCCGGGCAACTTCCTCCTGTGCGCCGACGGGCGGGTCAGCTTCATCGACTTCGGCCTCTACAAGCGCATCGACCCCTCGGTGGCCGAGTTCGAGCTGCAGGCGGCGCGCCTGTTCAAGGACGGCGACGGCGAGGGGCTCATCCAGCACCTCCACGAGGGCGGCTTCATCGGCGACGCCACCCGCCAGGATCACGCGCGGGTGCTCGAGCAGTTCCGCGACCTCACCTGGTGGTACCTCACCGACGAGGAGATCACGCTCGTGCCCGAGATCGCCAGCCAGGTGGCCATCCACATGTCCGACCCCCGCTCGCCGTACTACGACCAGATGCGTCAGGAGTCGCTGCCGCCCGAGCACCTGTTCGGCCGGCGCCTGGAGCTGCTGACGCTCGCGGTCCTCTCGCAGCTGCAGGCCACCGGCAACTGGTACGCGATCTTCCGCGAGTGGTGCTTCGACGCCCTGCCGGTCACCGAGCTCGGTCGCCAGGAGGCCGCGTTCTACCGAGACGCCGCCGCCTGACTCAGCGCGCGGGCGTGAGCGTCTGGATCTGGACGAGGCTCGTCGTGCCCGGGCGGCCGCTCGGCAGCCCGGCCGTGATGCCGACCCGCTGTCCCGGCTGACCCCAGCCGAGCTCGACGACTCGCCGCGCCGCGTCGGCGATGAGCTCCTCGGTCGTCTCGTGGCGGCGGATCGACGCGGCCTGCACCCCCCACATGAGCCCGCAGCGCCGCACGGTCTCGCGCCCGGGCGACAGCGCGTAGATCGGCACCTGCGGCCGGTGCGCCGACACGAGCCGCGCCGAGCGGCCCGACAGCGTCGGCACGATGAGCGCGTCGAGGTCGAGCTCGGTCGCGGCCACGCACAGGCTGTGGGCCAGCGTGTAGGCCGGATCGCGCCCGTCGCGGCGCACGCGCCACCGGTTCCAGTCGTCGTAGGGAGCCTCCCTCTCCGCCTGCTCGGCGACGGCCGCCATCATCGCCACCGCCCCGACCGGGTGGGCGCCCACGGCCGTCTCCTGCGAGAGCATCACGGCGTCGGTCCCATCGAGGATCGCATTGGCGACGTCGGCCACCTCGGCGCGGGTGGGGCGGCTGGAGGTGACCATCGAGTCGAGCATCTGGGTCGCGGTGATCGACGGGCGGGCGAGCTGGCCGGCGAGCCGCAGGAGATGCTTCTGCACCATCGGGACCCGCTCGATCGCCAGCTCGATGCCGAGGTCGCCGCGGGCCACCATCACGCAGTCGGCCGCGCGCAGGATCTCCTCGGCCTCGTCGACCGCCTGGGGCTTCTCGATCTTGGCGATGAGGGGCAGGCGCGTGTGCCCGCGCACGAAGAGCACGTCCTCTGGGCGGCGCACGAAGGACAGGGCCACGAGGTCGACGCCGATCGACTCGCCGTGGCGCAGGAGCGCCAGATCCTCCTCGGGCACCGACGGGAGCGAGTCGGCCGGCCCGGGCACGTTCATCCCCTGGCGCGACGCGACGGCGCCGCCGACCTCGATCTCGGCCTCGATCTCGGCGGTCGGTGCGCTCACGTCCACGACGCGCAGGCGCACCGAGCCGTCGGCCAGATAGAAGATGTCGCCGACGTCGAGCGATTCGGCGATGCCGGGCCAGGACACGCTCATGTGCTCCGCGTCGCCGAGCGCCGTCCCCTCCTCCTCGTCGTCGGCCGAGTTGCCGCTGAACCGCACGCGCTGGCCGACCTGCAGCTCGACGACGTCGTCGCGCAGCGGGCCGATGCGCAGCTTCGGCCCCGGCAGGTCCTGCAGGATGGCGACCGGGCGGCCGCCCCGGCCGGCGGCCTCGCGCACGAGCTGGACCGTCTCGGCGTGCTCCTTGAGACTGCCGTGCGAGTAGTTCAGGCGCGCGACATCCATCCCCGCCTTGACCATCGCCAGGAGCGTGTCCGGGTCTCGCGATGCCGGGCCGATGGTGGCGACGATCTTCGTGCGGCGCATGACGTGAGGACGGTAGCGGCCGCGGGCGCGGAACCCGGGTCCGGCCGCCTACGATTCCGGCGTGCCCCGTCCCTCTCGTCCGATGCCGCGCGTGGGAGGCGCCGCCCGCATCACCCACTTCGGCGGCGGGCGCGAGCCTGCCGTCGTCAGCGCCGTGCACGACGGCGGCCTGCGGCTGAGCGTCGACAGCGAGAGCGGCGAGCGCTTCGAGTTCGTGCTCAGCCCGGCGACGGCCAAGTTCGTGCCGGCGGGCTCGGCCCACGGCGCGCGGCTGGAGCTGCTCGGTCCGTGACCCGTCGGGGCGCCCCCGGATCGAACTGTGGTCGATCTTCGCGCATGGCGGAAGGAGATCGACCACGCTTCCGGGATCGGACCCCGAACGCGCCCGCCTCACGGCGCCTGCACGTCGGGGAAGTGCTCGGCGCAGTGCTCGCGGATGACCGACCGCACCCAGTCGCGCTCCTCGCGCGACGCGGCGCGGAAGCGCAGAAGCAGCTCGCGCTGTCGCTCGATCGGGGCGCCGGCGACGATCCAGCGCACCGCCAGGCGCTCGAAGAGGAACTCGAGCGCCCGGTGCCAGGCGTCCTCGCGCGAGAGCGGGTTGCCGGTGAGCGTCTCGGCGTATTCGCGGCGCGTCGCCGGCGTCAGCGAGCCGCGCAGCGTCAGCACGTTGCCGGCCGGATCGGTGTAGTCCGACGCCGGCGCCTTCAGGGGCGCCGGGGCGGGCGCCCCGCCGCGCCCGCGTGCCCGTCCCTTGCGTGCCACGGCGGCGTCAGCGCGCGTCGGCCGCTCGCAGCACCGCGGCGCGGACGTCGCCGCGCACCGGCAGGGCGTGACCGGGCCAGGCGGCGGCCGGTTCGAGCTCGGCGAGCTTGCGCAGGCTCGCGCGCGCCTGCTCGGTGTCGTAGTTGTAGGCCTCCATCGGCACGCGCGGTGGGACGTCGCGACCCCACTGGTCGATCGTGTAGAAGGCGTCGCTGACGAGCGCGAGCCGGTCGCTCTCGCGCCAGAGCGCGATCAGGCCGGGCGCGTGGCCGGGAAGGTGCACGACGCGAAATCCGGCGACCTCGTCGCCCTCGCTCACCGTGCCGGCGATCGTCACCGGGCCGCCGTCCCAGAAGTAGCGGTGCAGCATCCGGTGGATCGGGCGCATCGGCGCCGGCAGGCCCGGGAGCCTCTCGCCCCAGTAGCGAAAGCCGCCGCTGCCCTCGGCGTCGAGCACCTCGTCCGGGTGACAGAGGACCGGGACGTCGAACGCGTTCGCCACGCCGCGGTGGTCCGTGTGGCCGTGGCCGAGCACGATCCGGCGCACGCCGCCGAGCGGTGCCGCCGCGCTCGCGACCGCGCGCACCATCGTGCGCGCGCCGGCGTCGAACAAGGTGATCCCGTCGCCGTCGGCCAACAGGTACACGTTGCAGCGGGCCGGCTGGCCCTGTACGACCCACACGCCCTCGGCGACCTCCTCGGCCCCGGGCCCGGCCAGGCGCCGCCCGAGGCGGGTCTTCGCGTTGAACGCGCCGACGAGGCCACGCTCGGCCGAGGAGCCCTGTCGCGGCAGCAGTCCGACCTGCTCGGCGAACGTGATCCCGTCGGAGAACGCGTCGTTGGCCTGGATGAGGCCGTCGCGGACGGTCACGAGGTCGACCCCCTCGAGCAGCACGGGCGAGCCGTTCGGATCGACGCCACGCAGCGCCTGATCGCCGGCGAACACCCCGCGCATGCGCCACTGCACCGCGCAGCGCTCGCCCTCGGTCGTCGTGGAGACGACCTCGAAGCGCAGATCGGGGACGGCGCGCAGGAGCGAGCCGATGAACTCGCGGACGTCGTCGGGCGCGATGCCGTCGATCTGGCCGCGCAGATGCTCGCGCCCGCCGGGCGCCCATAGCGCCACGGCCGCGTCGAGGTCGTGCGCGTCGATCGCGGCGAAGTAGGCGCGAGCCACCTGCTCGGCGCCTGCCGGAGTCGGGGTGTCGGATTCGGTCGGCGTGTGCGCCTCATCGGCGCGTTCGGCCTCGCGCTTGAAGCGCCGGCCCGTCCGCTTCTCGGTCCCCGCCTCGGTTCCACTCTTCGCCTCGGCCATCTCGCTCTCCTCACCCAGGGGTCGGGAGTGAGTGTAAACGCCGCCCGACGGCGCCGCACGGGCGCGCCGGAGCCGGGCAGATACCCTCCTGCCGGTGACCGAGGCGACACGCAAACGCGAGCTGGGACGGGGGGAGCGCGTGCTCCCCGGCCTGTGGCGGCTGCGCCTGCCGCTGCCGTGGCCCGGCGTTCCGCACTGCAACGCGTGGGCGATCGCCGCCGGCGACGGGATCGTGCTCGTGGACACCGGGATGCACGAGCCCGGCTCGATGGCGCACCTCGAGGGGGCGCTGGGCATGTGCGGCCTGCGCCTGGAGAACGTGCGGCTGCTCGTCTGCACGCACGCGCACTCCGACCACTACGGGCAGGCGGCCACGATCGTGGAGCGGACGGGCTGCGAGTTGTGGATGCATCCCAACCACGCGCACATGACGCAGGCGGCGAGCGATCCGGAGGCCGCCTTCGCGCGCCGGCTGGAGGTCGCTCGCCAGAGCGGGGTGCCCGAGGAGCCGCTGCGCCGCTACGCGCGCGAGCGCAAGAGCCTCAACTTCGGCATCGCCGCGCTCATCGAGCCCGATCGACCGCTCCTGCCCGGCGTCGTGATCGACACCGATCTCGGGCCCTGGACGGTGCACGAGACGCCGGGGCACGCGCCGTCGCACGTGTGCCTGTTCGCCCCGTCGCGGCGGCTGCTCATCTCGGGCGACCACCTCCTCGGGCGCGTCTCGATCTACTTCGACTACGGCTACTCGCCCGATCCGGCGGGCGAGTTCCTCGGGTCGCTCGATCGCATCGAGGCGCTCGACGCGCGCCTGTGCCTCCCCGGCCACGGCCGAACGTTCACCGACGTGCAGGCCCACATCGTGGCCAACCGCGAGCTCGTGCACGAGCGGCTCGGGCGCGTGCTCGAGGCCGTCTCGAGCGAGCCGCTGACCGCGTTCGCGGTCGTGCCGCGGGTGTACGGGGAGGCGCTGAACGAGATGAACGCGCACTGGTGGCTGTCCGAGGCGCTCTGCTACCTGACGCACCTGGAGGCCGACGGTCGCGTGCGGCGCCTGGCGGGCGAGGCCGATCGCTGGGTCGCGGCCCAGCCCTCGCCGGTCGCCCAACCTTGACACGATCGTGTCAAGGTGACTAGGATCCGACGATGCGCATCGACGACATCATCGCCGAGCGGGACGAGCCGGTGTTCTCGTTCGAGTTCTTCCCGCCGAAGGACGAGGCGGGCGTGCAGCGCTTGTTCGATGCGCTGGCGCAGCTGCGCGACCTCGACCCGGCCTTCGTGTCGGTCACCTGGGGCGCGGGCGGCTCGACCCGCGAGCGGACGCTCGAGATCGTCTCGCGCGTGCGCGCCGATCACGGCCTGGAGGCGATGGCCCACTTCACCTGCGTCGGGGCGACGACCGACGAGCTGCACGGCGCGCTGCGCCAGATGCGCGACGCCGGGCTGGACAACGTGCTCGCGCTGCGCGGCGATCCGCCGCAGGGCGAGGACGCGTTCGTTCGCAGCGAGGGCGGGCTCGGGTACGCGAGCGAGCTCGTGCGCCTCGTCGCGGGCGACTACGGCTTCTGCATCGCCGGCGCGGCCTACCCCGAGGTTCACCCCGAGGCGGTCGATGCGCAGAGCGACCTGCGCCATCTCAAGGAGAAGGTCGACGCCGGCGTTCGCGTCCTGATCACGCAGCTCTTCTTCCACAACCCGGACTACTTCGCGTTCGTCGCGCGAGCGCGGTCGATCGGCATCGACGTTCCGATCATCCCCGGCATCATGCCGATCACGAACGTGGCCCAGATCAAGCGCTTCACGGCGATGTGCGGCGCGCAGATCCCGCCGGCCCTGCAGGAGGCGCTCGAGCAGCGCGCCGACGATCCGGACGCCGTCGCCCAGCTCGGCTCGGCCTACGCGGCGCTGCAGTGCTCCGAGCTGCTCGAGCACGGGGCTCCCGGGATCCACTTCTACACGCTCAACCGCTCCCCGTCGACGCGCGCGATCCTGCAGGTGCTGCGCGTCACCCGCCCGTGGCTGCGCGCGCGGACGGCCGACGGCGCCGCCGCCCCGGCCTGATCAGCCGCGCGGCACGATCGGCAGCCCCTGCGCGAGGCGGGGCTGCCCGGCGACCTCGTAGCGCACGTCGACCGAGTCGTTGCGCCGGTAGGTCCCGACCCCGAACGCGCCGACGAGCCAGCGCCAGGTCGCGACGCGGCCCTCCTGCACGAGCTCGCGGTCGAAGATGAGCTCCCGGCCGCTGACCTTGTAGTCGGTGCCGGCCTGTTGGGGCACGCCGTTGACGAACACCGAGAACGGCGCACGCACGTCGGCGGGCAGCGTGACGATCGAGCGGGGCATCGCGGGCCATTATCGAGGCCCGCGGTGCCGGTGCGCTACCCCTCGGGGGGGCTCAGCGCGCGGCGCAGGCCGTCAAACGCGGTCTCGCCCGGCTCGAGCGCGATCAGCGAGCGCCGCCAGCGGCCGGTGTAGGCCTCGCTCGAGCCGTCGCCGCGCAGATCGACCCCGCCACGGAGGCGACCCGGCCCGGCGATCTCGCCCCGCACGGCGACCTGGCGGGCAGCGTCGTAGCGGCGGCGCAGGACCTCGATCGCCTCGCGACGAGCCTGCGGCGCAAGCTCGTCGAGGCGCGTCTCGAGCGCCTGCAGAGCGGCCGGCAGGCTGTCGAAGCGGGCGCGCTCGACGCGCGGGCCGTTACGGACGGTGAGGGTCCAGCGGGCCACAGCCGCGATGATGCCAGCGTGCGATCGCCGGCGCGGGGTCGTCCCGCGCCCGCGCCGGCGTGTGACTCAGCCGCGCTCGTCGATCGGCACGTAATCGAGGTCGCGGTCGCCCGTGTAGATCTGGCGCGGGCGCGCGATCTTCTGCTCGGGGTCCTCGACGAGCTCGAGCCACTGGGCGATCCAGCCGCTCGTGCGCCCGATCGCGAACATCGCCGGGAACATCGAAACCGGCAGCCCGAGCGCCTCGTAGATGAGGCCCGAGTAGAAGTCGACGTTCGGGTACAGCTTGCGCGAGGTGAAGTAGTCGTCGTCGAGCGCGCGCTTCTCGAGCTCCGACGCGATGTCGATGAGCGGGTTGCGCCCGCGCACCTCGAACACGTCGTCGAGGTGCTTGCGGATGATGCGGGCCCGCGGGTCATAGTTCTTGTAGACGCGGTGACCGAAGCCCATCAGGCGCTCGTTGCCGTCCTTGACCCCCGCGAGGAAGGAGGGGATGTTGTCGACCGAGCCGATGCGCCGCAGCATCGCCAGCGCCTGCTCGTTGGCACCGCCGTGCAGCGGTCCGTAGAGCGCGGCGACGCCGGCGGCCACGGCCGAGTACGGATCGACCTGCGTCGATCCGACACCGCGCACGGCGCTCGTGGACGCGTTCTGCTCGTGGTCGGCGTGCAGGATGAACAGGACGTCGAGCGCGCGCGCCAGCCGCGGATCGGGCTGGTACTTCAGCTCGGTCATCTTGTACATCATCGACAGGAAGTTGCCCGGGTAGTCGAGGTCGTTGTCCGGATACACGTAGGGCTGGCCCATGTTGTGCCGGAACGCGAACGCGACGAGCGTCGGCATCTTGGCGATCAGGCGGATGATCTGGATCGCGCGGACGTCGGTGTCATGGATCTTGTTGGCGTCCGGGTAGAAGGTGGAGAGCGCCCCGACCGAGGCGACGAGCATCCCCATCGGATGCGCGTCATAGCGGAAGCCGTGCATGAAGTCCTTGACGTTCTCGTGCACGAACGTGTGGATCGTGATCTCGTAGACCCACTCGTCGAGCTCGGCGCGCGTCGGCAGGTGGCCATGAATGAGAAGGAAGGCCACCTCGAGGTACGTGGACTGCTCGCACAGCTGCTCGATCGGGTAACCGCGGTGCTGCAGGATCCCCGCATCGCCATCGATGTACGTGATCGAGCTCCGACACGAGGCGGTGTTCGTGAAGGCCGGGTCATACCCCATCATCCCGAAGTCGCCCTCGTTGACCCGTATCTGACGCAGATCCATCGTCCGAATCGTCTCGTCGGTGATCGGGATCTCGTAGCTGCGCCCCGTCCGATTGTCCGTGACCGTGAGCGTGTCGGTCGGCGCGCCGTTGGTGGCCACCGCCGGTTCCTGCGTCGTCTCGCTGCTCATGGGGCCTCCTAGGGGCTGTGAGTCCGAGCCAAGTTCAATCCTGATTATGCGACAAGCGAAGCGCCGTCCGGTCCACACCGATCGGGACATCGCGGCGAACGCTAGGCACGGGCTCCGTATCGGCTCTCGGTCGCCTCGACCTGACCCTGGTAATGGCTGCCGAGCTCGGCGTGACCGTAGGGTCGCTGCGCCGGCGCGTCGAGGGTCATGAATGAGAGCTGGGCGATCGGCAGGCCGGGGTACAGCTTGATCGGCACGCGCGTGAGGTTGTTCAGCTCGAGCGTCAGCGTGCCGCGCCAGCCGGGGTCGCAGAACCCGGCGGTCGCGTGCACGATCAGACCGAGGCGCCCGAGGCTCGACTTGCCCTCGATCCGGGCGACGATATCGCCGGGCAGCTCGACGTACTCGAGCGTGCGCCCGAGGCAGAACTCGCCCGGGTGGATGATGAACGCCTCGCCGTCGCCGACCTTCACCTGCTCGGTGAGGTTCGTCGGTGGGTCGCGCAGGTCGATCGCCGACGTGCGGTGGTTGTGGAAGACGCGGAACGAGTCGCCGAGGCGCAGGTCGACGCTCGCCGGTTGCACGAGCGACTCGTCCCACGGGTCGACGCGGATCCGGCCCTCGTCGACGAGGCGCAGGATCGTGCCGTCGCTCAGGACCGAGCAGGGCGCGAGGTCGCTCATGCGCGCGATTCTGTCACGCGCGCCGACCGGCGGCGCCCTCGTCTATCGGGCGACGCGGCGGGCGCGGGCGTTGACCGTGCGCATCCGGGCCGGCGGAAGCGGGTGCTGGCCGCCGTGCGGACCGCGGCGCGGCGGGCGGGAACGGGGCGGGCGATGTGGGTGGCGCGGGCGTGGCGGCAGGTGCTTGCTGCCGCCATCGTCGTCGGAGGCCGGCTCGTTCGCCGGATCCTGTCGGACGGCCCACCACACGAGCCCGAGCATTGCCGCGATCGGGATCTTCAGGAAGACCATCAGCCAGATGAACGTCCAAGCGTCCACTCGCGCCCGATCGTATACCCGCGGGCTTCTACGGACAAGCGATTGGGGCAACTACGGACGAGGTTCGCGGCGAACTACGCGCGCAGCGCGAGCGGCGTGCTCTGAAAGCGCGTCAGGCGCTCGAGGTCGTCCACGCGGGCCGCCACCTCGTCGCCGGTCAGATGCTGCATGCGCTCGGTGCCGAACGCCTCGACGTTGAAGGAGGCCAGCGCGGTCCCGTACGCCATCGCGCGGGTCAGGATCTTATGCTCGATCTCGTGGTCGGGGTGGTGCGCGAGGTAGCCGACGAATCCCCCGGCGAAGGTGTCCCCGGCGCCGGTCGGGTCGATGACCTCTTCCAGCGGATACGCCGGGAGCGCGAAGAAGCCCTCGCCGGTGACGAGCGCGGCTCCGTACTCGCCCTGCTTGGCCACGACCGAGCGCGGGCCCCACCCGAGCACCTCGCGCGCGGCGCTCAGCACATTCGGCTTGCCGGTGAGCTGGCGCAGCTCGGCATCGTTGAGGATGACGCAGTCGACCTGCTCGATCACCCGCACGAGCGCGTCGCGGGCGATGTCGATCCACAGATTCATCGAGTCGAGCGCCACGAAGCGGGCGCCGGGGAGCTGCGTGCGGACCTCGAGCTGCAGGTCGGGCTGGATGTTCGCGAGGAACAGCACGTCGCTCGAGCGCGAGGTGTCCGACAGCTTCGGCGTGAAGCCCTCGAACACGCCGAGCTGGGTGTCGAGCGTCTCGCGCGAGTTCAGGTCCCAGCCGTACTCGCCGCGCCAGAAGAAGGTACGCCCGCCGGCGATCCGCTCGATGTCGCCGACGTCGACGTGGCGGGCGCGCAGGACCTCGAGCTCGGGCTCGCCGAAGTCGTCGCCGACGGGTCCGACGACGCGGACCTCGTCGAAGAACGACGCCGCGAGCGCGAAGTGCACGGCGGCGCCCCCGAGCATGCGCTCGCGCTCCCCGAACGGGGTGCGCACGGCGTCAAAGGCGATCGATCCGACGACGGTGATGGGCATGAAGCCGGGCAGGTTATAGCCTGCGCGCGCTGTGCGGGCGATCCAGATGACCGAGTTCGGCGGACCCGAGGTGCTCCGGCTCGTCGAGCTTGCGACTCCGGTCCCCGGGCCGGGCGAGGTGCTCATCCGCGTGCGGCGGGCGGGACTGAACTACGCCGACACCCACAGCCGCACCGGCAGCTACGTGCATCAACCGGCGCTGCCGCTCGTGCCCGGCATCGAGGTCGCCGGCGTGCGCGACGACACCGGTGAGCGCGTCATCGCGCTCGTCGGCACCGGTGGCTATGCGGAGTACGCGACGGCGCCCGCTTCGCTCACCTTTCCCATACCCGACGCGCTCGACGACGAGACGGCGCTCGCGATCCTCGTGCAGGGGCTGACCGCCTGGCACCTGTACCGCACCGCCGGTCGTGTCCAGGAGGGGGAGAGCGTCGTCGTGCACAGCGCGGCGGGCGGCGTTGGCTCGCTCGCGGTGCAGCTCGGGCATCCGCTCGGGGCGGGCCGCGTCATCGGCACCGCCTCCTCCCCGGAGCGCCGCGAGCTCGCGGTGTCCCTCGGCGCCGACGTCGCCGTCGATCCCGATCCGGACGGGCTCACCGAACGCCTCGTCGAGGCCAACGGCGGTCGCGAGGTCGACGTCGTCTTCGACATGGCCGGCGGGGAGGTGTTCGAGCGCTCCTATCGCGCGCTCGCCCACTTCGGGCGCATCGTCGTGTGCGGGATCTCCACGAGCGAGCCGAATCGCATCTCCTCGGGCTCGCTGCTGCGCCACTCGCGCTCGATCGTCGGCTTCTACCTCATGCACACCGCCGAGCGTCCGGCGCTGTTCGCGGAGGCGCTGACAGATCTGTTCGCCCGCGCCGCCCGCGGGGAGCTCCGGGCGGTGGTCGGCGGCGTGTATCCGCTCGCCGATGCCGCGCAGGCCCAGACGGACCTGCGATCGCGGCGAACGACGGGGAAGTTGCTCCTCGACACCGAGACGTGAACGTGTCGGGGCCGCTCACCCCGTAATCTGCCTCCCCGAATGACGACCTTCGCCGAACTCGGTCTGTCGCCGGAGACGCTCGCCGCCGTGAGCGACGTCGGCTACGAGTCTCCGAGCCCGATTCAGGAACAGGCCATCCCGCCGCTGCTCGAGGGCCGGGACGTCATCGGGCAGGCGCAGACGGGCACCGGCAAGACGGCCGCCTTCGGGCTGCCGATCATGGAGTACGTCGATCCCGAGGAGAACGAGGTTCAGGCGCTCGTGCTCACCCCGACGCGCGAGCTGTGCATCCAGGTCACCCAGGCGCTGCGCGCGTACGGCGCCCACAAGAAGGTCGACGTCGTCGCCGTCTTCGGCGGCGCGCCCATCCGCACCCAGCAGGCGCAGCTTCGCGCCGGCGGGCAGGTCGTCGTCGGGACGGTCGGCCGCGTGCTCGACCTCCTGTCGCGCAACTCGCTCGTGATGCACGACACGCGTTTCGTCGTGCTCGACGAGGCCGACGAGATGCTCGACCTCGGCTTCCTGGAGGACGTCGAGAAGATTCTGTCGATGACGCCGAACGGCCGCCAGACCGCGCTCTTCTCGGCGACGATGCCGCCGCCGATCCGTACGCTCGCCGACAACTACCTGTACGACCCGGTGCTCGTGCAGGTGAAGGCCGACACGCTGACGATCGACACCGTCGAGCAGTTCCAGCTGCCGGTCAACACGCGCGACAAGCCCGACAAGCTCGTCGAGGTGCTCGACGCCGAGCGTCCCGACCAGGCGATCGTGTTCGTCCGGACGAAGATCCGCTGCGAGCAGCTGTATCGCACGCTGCGCGATCGCGGCATGAACGTGAAGGCCCTGCACGGCGACATGTCGCAGGGCTCGCGCGACGGCGTGATGCTCGCCTTCAAGTCCGGGCGCCTGCCGATCCTGGTCGCCACCGACGTCGCCGCACGCGGACTGGACATCTCGACGGTCACCCACATCATCAACTACGACGTGCCGACGAGCCCCGACACCTACGTGCACCGCATCGGGCGCACCGGGCGGGTCGGGCGCAGCGGGCGCGCGATCACGTTCGTCGAGCCGCGTCAGCTCCGCGAGGTCGAGGCGATCGAGCGCCACATCGGCGTGACGATCACGCCGTGGGAGAAGGGCGTTGTCGCTCCGCCCGCGCGCGTCGAGACGCCGCCGCGGCGCCACTCCAAGCCGCACGTGTCGCGCGGCGAGGAGGACACCTATGCCAAGCTCGTCATGAACGGTGGTCGCGCTGCCGGGCTGAGCGTGGCCGACATCGTCGCCGCGGTGACCAAGAACGCCGGTCTCGACGGCGAGGCCGTGCGCGACGTGCAGCTGCTCGAGCGCTTCGCCTTCCTCGCCGTCCCCGAGCAGGAGGCCGATCGCGTCGTCGACGCGCTCGAGGGCCAGTCGGTGCACGGACGCAAGGTCTCGCTGCAGCGCGTCGGTTCCTAGAGCCCAACCGAGAGGAGCGATGATGTCCAGCGCCACGATGCACACGTCCGAGGGCGACATCGCCCTCGATCTGTTCGACGAGGATGCGCCGAAGACCGTTGAGAACTTCCGCAAGCTCGCCGCGGACGGCTTCTACGACGGACTGACCTTCCACCGCGTCATCAAGGACTTCATGATCCAGGGCGGCTGCCCGAACGGCACCGGGACCGGCGGGCCGGGCTACACCTTCGAGGACGAGTTCAACGATCACAAGGTGGTTCGCGGCGCGCTCGCGATGGCCAACGCCGGGCCGAACACGAACGGTTCGCAGTTCTTCATCGTCACGACCGATGCCGCGCCGTGGCTCGACGGCAAGCACACGGTGTTCGGCGAGGTGAGCGACGGACTCGACGTCGTCGATCGCCTCGAGGCGGCGCCCACCGACGGACGCGACGCACCGACGACCCCCCTTGTGATCGAGTCGATCGAGCTCTCGGCCTAGGGGTGCCGGAGGCGGCCATGTGGCCGCCGGAGGTGGGCCCCCCGCCGGCCGCAGGCCGGCATGGTGTCAGGGGTGCCGGAGGCGGCCATGTGGCCGCCGGAGGTGGGCCCCCCGCCGGCCGCAGGCCGGCATGGTGTCAGGGGTGCCGGAGGCACCGCGCGTGCCGGTGTTTCGCGCACGGACGGGCGTCTTGCCGCGCCGCCGCGATCGGTTAGCCTAAGCGGACACGGCAGCGTTCGCGCGACGAGGAGAGAATCCCATGGCAGGTGTCGAGGAGCAGGTCCGCCAAAGCGCCAACGGCAGCACGCACGCCGGCGAGGCGATCCCGGTGGAGAACCCGGCGACCGGCGAGATCATCGCCACGGTTGCCGATCTCGACGCGGCCGCCGTCGCCGAGATGGCGGCACGGGCCCGCGCGGCCCAGCCCGCGTGGGAGGCGCTCGGATTCGACGGCCGCACTCGCGTGCTGCGCCGGGCACAGCGGTGGTTGCTCGACAACGCCGACCGGGTCGCGCGCACGATCATCGCCGAGACGGGCAAGACATGGGAGGACGCCCAGCTCGCCGAGATCTCCTACGGCGCGAACGCGTTCGGCTTCTGGGCCAAGCATGCCGAGTCCTTCCTCGCCGACGAGCGGGTGCGCACGTCGTCGGTGCTCGTCAAGGGCAAGAAGCTCGTCCTGCGCCACCTGCCGGTCGGCCTCGTCGGCGTCATCGGCCCATGGAACTACCCCCTCACCAACTCCTTCGGCGACTGCATCCCGGCCCTCGCCGCCGGCAACAGTGTGCTGCTCAAGCCGTCGGAGATCACGCCGCTCACGTCGCTGCTGATGGCCGAGGGGATGCGCGAGTGCGGGCTGCCGCCGGACGTCCTGCAGATCGCCACCGGTCGCGGAGAGACCGGGGCGGCGCTCGTCGAAGAGGTCGACATGATCATGTTCACCGGCTCGACGCGCACCGGGCGCAAGGTGGCCGAGGCGGCGGCGCGGCGCCTCATCCCGTGCTCGCTCGAGCTCGGCGGCAAGGACCCGATGATCGTGCTGCGCGACGCCGACCTCGAGCGCGCGGCCAACCTGGCCACGTACTACTCGATGCAGAACTGCGGGCAGACGTGCATCTCGGTCGAGCGCGTCTACGTCGAGGCTCCGGTCTACGACGAGTTCGTCGGCCTCGTGACCGACAAGGTGCGGGCGCTGCGCCAGGGTCGCCCCGACGGCGGAGCGGGCACCGTGGAGGTCGGCTCGATGACGTTCCCGCCGCAGGTGGACACCGTCGAGGACCATGTCAACGATGCGATCGCCAAGGGCGCGCGCGCCGTCGTCGGCGGGCATCGCGGTCCGGAGCCGGGCCACTGGTTCGAGCCGACCGTCCTGCTCGACGTCGACCACTCGATGAAGATCATGCAGGAGGAGACGTTCGGGCCGACGCTGCCGATCATGCGCGTGGCCGATGCCGAGGAGGCGATCCGCCTGGCCAACGACACGCCCTATGGTCTCGGCGCGTCGATCGTCACGCGCGACGGTGCGCGGGGCGAGGAGCTCGCGCGCCGCATCGACGCGGGCGCCGTCAACGTCAACGACGCGCTCATCAACTACCTCGCGCTCGAGCTGCCGATGGGCGGGCACAAGACCTCAGGCCTCGGTTCGCGTCACGGCGCCGGCGGGATTCGCAAGTTCACCAAGGAGCAGGCGATCGTCGTCACGTCGCGCTTCGCGCTGAAGCGCGAGCTGCACATGTTCCCCTACACGGCGAAATGGACGCGGCGACTGACGAAGGGCCTGAAGCTCCTGTACGGGCGCGGCGCGCGCGACTGAGCGCTCGGTGCGCGGGGGGATCTCAGCAGCGACACGACTCGGCTGCGCGACTCTGGTCGCGCTGAGCGCGAGCGCGCTCGCGCCCGTCGCGGGGGCATCCGTCTCCTCGCGCAGTGTTCTCGCGAGCAGGACCGCCGCGGATGCGACGACGACCACGACGAGCACGACGACGACGCGCGCCGGGCTGCCGAGTGCGTTCTCGTGGTTCACGGCTCGCCCCGCGCCGGCGACCTTCCGTCTGTATCGGGCGGTGCAGGGCACCGCGATCGTCGCCGATCCCCCGCGGCTGAAGCAGCTCCCGAGCCTGGCTGGATCGCTGGCCTTCGCCGCGCGGGGCTCGCACGGCGCGTACTACGCGTTCCTGAACGTCACGCCCCAGCAGGGCGCCGAGAACGTCGACGGTTGGGCCGCGTTCCGCCTCGCGGCGCTGCGCACGAATCACGCCCAGCGCATTCACGAGGAGGCGGCGGCGAGCAACCTCGCGTTCAACGGGGGCACGGGGGCGTGCGTGATCGACGACTATGTGACCGAGCCGGGGAACAGTCCCTTCCACGAGATCGCCTGCTTCGTCGTCGGCCCGCACACGGGCAGCGTGATCGTCGTGGCCACGCCGCCGGCGCAGTGGCGCAGCTACGCCACCCCACTCGAGCGGGTCATCAGCTCCTACCGCGTGACGTAGCGCGCTACGCGGAGGTCTGCTCGGCGTGCAGCTCGTCGACCAGGCGCAGCAGCTCGAGCGGGCTGAACGGCTTGGTCAGGAACAGGTCCGCGCCGGCGTCGAGCGCCTCCTGCTCGCGCTCCGCTCCGGCGGTGAGCATCACGATCCTCGCCTCGCGCGTCCGATCGAGCGTCCGCAGGCGGCGGCAGGTCTCGATGCCGTTGCAGTTGGGCATGTCGACGTCGAGGAACACGAGCGCCGGAGACCGGCTTGCCGCGAGCGCAAGCGCGTGCGCGCCGTCGGAGGCTTCGTGCAGTGCGAAGCCGGCCACACCGGCCAGCGTCGTCGCGATCAGCTTGCGGATGAACGGATCGTCGTCGACGATCAGCACCGACCAGGGGACGGGCGCGGACGGCTCCTCCGGGTGGGCGGACGCCTCGATCACGCGATCGCCTCGCGGATGGCGAGGAGCTCGTCGTCGCCGATCTCGTTGAACGCGTCGACGACCGACGGATCGAACTGCGAGCCGGCTCCGTCCTGGATGATCGTCCGCGCCCGCGCGAACGGCATCGCCTCGCGATAGGGGCGGGTGGTCGTCAGGGCGTCGAGCGTGTCGGCGACCGCGAACACCCGCGCCGCGTACGGGATGCTGTCGTCCGCGAGGCGGTCGGGATAGCCGGTGCCGTCCCAGCGCTCGTGATGGGAGCGGACGACGAGCTTGGCCACGCCGAGGAACTCGATCTCACGCAGGATCTCCCAGCCGATGAGCGGGTGGCGCTCCATCAGGCCGCGCTCCTCGGCGCTGAGTGGCTGTGGCTTGAACAGGATCGCGTCGGGGATCGCAACCTTGCCGACGTCGTGCAGGAGGAAGCCGAACTCGATCTGCGGGTCCACGGCCAGCGAGGAGCCCGTGGCCCGTGCGAGCTCCAGGCCGTATGCGGCGACGCGCTCGGCATGCTTGCCGGTGTAGGCATCGCGCGCCTCGACGGCGTTGCTGAGCGCCCTCACCGTCGCCATGTAGGAGCCGCGCAGCTCGAGCGCGTGCTCGCGCTCGAGCTTGTAGGTCTCGCGCAGGTCGTCGGCGTAGCGCTCCAGCTGGCGCTCCTTGTCCCGCATCGCCCGCTCGCGCTGGGCGAGCTTGCCCCGCAGCTCGGCGATCTCGCCCTGCAGGCGCTCGATCCCCATTGGCGCCAGACCGGTCATCAGACGTCGGCCCCGCGGCGGAATCGTGGTGCGGCGGCGAGCACGCGCGAGGGCTCGAGACCCTCCTCGACCACGTGCAGCCGCGGCGCGCGAACGACCGGCGACAGGGGGTCGTCGCCGACCAGCGTGGCCGAGGGCAGGCGCACGATGAACGTGGTCCCGCGACCCGGCGCGGAATGCACCTCGATCGTGCCGCCGTGCGCGTCGACGAGCGACTTGACGATCGACAGGCCGAGACCGGTGCCGCCGCCGCGGGTCTGGCCCGCGCCCCGATAGAAGCGGTCGAAGACGCGGTCGACCTCGAGCGGGTCGATCCCGGGGCCGTCGTCGGCGATCTGCAGCGCGAGCAGCCCGCCCTCGGTCCCGAGCCGGACCGAGACGTGCCCGCCCTCGGGCGTGTACGTGTGCGCGTTCGTGAGCAGGTTCGTCGCGATCTCACGCAGGCGCACCGGATCGGCGAGCACGGGCGGCAGGTCCGGCGGCGCGTCGACGCTCAGGTGCTGGCGCTTCTCGCGCAGGCGGGGGCCCATCAGGCGCACCGTCTCCTCGACGATCTCGGCGAGGTCGATCGGGCGCGGGGAGATCTCGATCTCGCCGGCCTCGATGCGGGCGAGATCGAGCAGGTCGTCGACGAGCTCGACGAGGCGATCGGTGCTCACGCGGATGATCTGGACGAACTCGCGCTCGCGCTCGCCGAGCTCGCTCCCGCGCTCGAGCAGCTCGACGAAGCCCTTGATCGAGGTGAGCGGGCTGCGCAGCTCGTGCGAGGCCGTGGCGACGAACTCGGTCTTCAGCGCCTCCAGGCGCGCCCGTTCACTCACGTCGCGCACCGTCCACACGACGTTCGGCGCCGACCCCTCCGCGGCGGGCATCTGCGCGGCCGTGGCGGCGAGCACGCGCCCGGCGCGCTGGAGGGTCACCTCGTGCCCGAGCGCGCTCGCGAGCGGCGGCAGCGCATCGGACTCGTCGATCCGGGCGCCCGGCGCGAGCTCGGGCAGGAGCTCGCGCGCAAGCGGATTGGCGACCGTGATCGTGCCGTCGTGCTCGACGACGACCAGCGCCTCGCCGAGGCTCTCGACGATCCGCGACAACCGCTCTCGCTCGTCGTCGAGCCGCGCGAGCGCGTCGGCGAGGTCGTCGGCCATCGCGTTGAAGGCCCCCGCCACCGTGCGCACCTCCTGGGGGCCGCCGGTGCGCACGCGCGCCTCGAGGTCGCCGCCGGCGAGGCGCCGGGCCGCCTCGGCCAGCTCGGCGAGCGGACTGCGCACGCGGGCGATGAGCAGCCAGAGCAGCGCGAGCAGGGCGGTGACGACGAGCGCCGCCGCGAGCATGATGGCGCCCAGCGCCCGCCGCGAGTCGTCGCGGGCGGAGGCCTGCGCCGCCTCGCGGCTGCGCGCTGCGTGGCCGACGAGCGCGACGACGTCGGTGCGCAGGCGGAGGTCGGCGATCAGTACCCGCGGGCCGCTGGCGTGCTGCGCCGCGACCTCGTCGCGCGTCACGGCGTCGAGCAGTGCGCTGCTGGCAGGATCGCCGTCGGCGAGCGCGTCGGTCTGGGCGAGCGCCGCACCGGCGTCGTGCCGGGCGGCGCGTCGGTCGGCGCTGCCGGCCGCGCCGGTGGCGGTGCGCGCCGTCAGCTGCTGTATCGCCGCCGCGCCGAGCAGGCGGTTGGCGCTCGACTCGAGCATGTACGCCGCGGACAGCTCGTTCTCGTAGCGCTGGCGTGCGTCGTACAGCGCGGCGACGCCGAGACCCGCGAGCACCGCGTACAGAATCGTGATCCCGAGCAGGGCAAGGGCGACCGAGCGAGCGATGGACAGGCGGCGCATGGGCGAGGTTTGACGGCGGACGTCATTGTGTCGATCGCGTCGGCGGCTTCTTGTGCACGGCGCCGGGCGATCGTGCAAGCGGCCTGTCAGGACGCATGGCGAGCAGGGAACACGGCCGTTCCCGGCGTAGAAGTGGCCATGCCGGTGGCACGACATCGCCTCAACGGCGTCCTGATCATGCTTGCCTGCGTCGCCGTGATCGCGGCCCTGCTCGCGGCCACGCTCGGCGCCGGGGTGAGCGGACTCGGGCTGCGCGAGCTCATCTCGGGGCCCGGCCTTCCCGCCCCGTCGAGCGCGCGGGCCGGGGCGCCGGACCGCGTGCCGGCGGGGCCGCCGGGCGCGCACGGGTCGCGCGGCCCGGTCCGGCCGTAGGGCGCCGGGCTCCGACCGCATGTCGCGGGCCGCGCATGTCGCAGGCGATCACGGGATGGCCTTGACGGGCTGACGGCTCGCCGGGGCGGGCCGTTGGGCCTGCGAGCATGGCCCGGGTGTTCGCCATCGCGCTCTCCGTCGTCGCCTCCGCCGCCTGGGGCATGTCCGACTTCCTGGCCGGGGTCACCTCGCGTCGCCTGCCGGTGCTGACCGTCGTCGCGACGATGCAGCTGCTCGGGCTGGCCACGATGGCGCTCGTGCTGGTGATCGTCCGCCCAGCGGGACCGGGCGTCGCCGCGGCGCTGCCGTCGATCGCCGCCGGCGCCTCCGGCATCACCGGGCTCGTCTGCTTCTACCGTGCGCTTGCGACGGGGACGATGAGCATCGTGGCTCCGATCGCCGCCTGCGGCGTCGCGCTGCCCGTGCTCGTCGGACTGGTCCAGGGCGACCAGGTCGGCGCGCTGCAGGCGGTCGGCCTGGCGCTCACCATGATCGGGGTCGTCTGCGCGTCGCGCTCGGCGCCCGACCGTCCGCGCGCCGGCTCCGCGGCGGCGCGTGCCCGGCTCGGCAGCGTCGCGCTCGCGCTCCTGGCCGCGGTCGGCTTCGGCGGCTACTTCATCTTCGCCCACGCCGGCGCCCGCGGCGGGGTGCTGTGGCTCGTGGGCCTCTCGCACCTCGCGGCGATCCCGCTCGTGGTCGGCCTGTGGCTGGCCGGTGAGCGGGCGCTGCCGGCGCGGCGCTCGGACGGCCTGCTGCTCGCCGGCCTCGGGCTGCTCGATCTGTCGGCCACGACGCTGTACGGCGTCGCCACCCGCCAAGGGGCGCTCGCGCTCGTGGCGGTCGCCGGCTCGCTGTATCCCGTCGTCACCGTGCTGATGGCGCGCGCCGTCCTGCGCGAGCGGGTGCTTCCGCTGCAGGGAGCCGGGATCGTCGCGGCGCTCGGCGGCGTGCTGCTCCTGGCCGCCGGCTGACCTCGCGCCGGCGCCGCGCGGGGCGTACGCTGCGTGTCTGGATGCCGCCGTTCGCCGTCTCCCACCTTGCCCCGGTGCTCGCTCCGGCGCAGCTGCTGCCCGCCGGCGTCGCGGCGATCCTCTACGCCCAGCGCGCGCGCACGCTCGCGCGCGAGGGCCGGCCCGTGCCCGGCGCGCGCCAGGCCGCGTTCTACAGCGGCCTGATCGTGATCCTGCTCGCTCTGCTGTCCCCGATCGGGCGGATCAGCGACGACCTGCTGGCGGTTCACATGGTCGAGCACCTGCTGATGGGCGACATCGGCGCGCTGCTGCTCGTGCTCGGCCTCACCGCCCAGGTGATCGCGCCCGTCATGCGCATCCGGGCGGTCGATCGGCTGCGGATCCTCGCCAACCCGCTCGTCGCCTTGCCCCTGTGGGCGATCGATCTGTACACCTGGCACCTGCCGGTCCTGTACCAGGCCGCGCTGCGTCATCAGGGCATCCACGCCGTGCAGCACCTGTGCTTCATCTTCTTCGGCGCGAACATGTGGATGTGCCTGTTCGGCCCGCTGCCGATGCCGGCCTGGTTCGGCAACCTGCAGAAGCTCGGCTACATCCTCGCCGTGCGGCTCACCGGTGCCATCCTGGGCAACATCTTCGCCTGGTCGGGGACGGTGTTCTATCCCGATTACGCCCGCGGGGAGGCCTACTGGCACGTCACGCCGATCGCCGATCAGAACCTCGCCGGGGCGGTCATGATGGTCGAGGGGAGCATCCTGACGATCTGCCTGTTCGCCTGGCTGTTCCTGAAGACGGCGCGCGAGGGCGAGGAGCGCCAGGACCTGCTCGACTTCGCCCACGCGCGGGGCCTCGAGCTGTCGGACGAACGCGCCGCGCGGGCCGTGTCGGCCGGACGCGGCGCCGAGCTGCGCCGACGCCTGGAGTCGCGCGCGCCGGCGGCGTCGGACGGCTGACGCGCCCCCGCGGCGCCGGCCGCGTGCGTCGGCGGCGCGCGGCCGGGTAGCGTCCCCGCCATGCGCGACGCGTCGCGGCAACGTGCCTCCTTCCGCGCGCTCCACGAGAGCGGCTGCTTCGTGATCCCGAACCCGTGGGACGTCGGGACGGTCCGCGCGCTTCAGGGGCTCGGCTTCAAGGCCCTCGCCACGACGAGCGCCGGCGCGAGCTTCTCGCGCGGACGGCCCGACTCGCCCGAGGGGTTGACGCTCGACGACGTGCTCGCACACGTCGGGCAGCTGGTGGCGGCGGCCGAGGTGCCGGTCAACGCCGATTTCCAATCCGCCTACGCACCGGACGCCGACGGCGTGGCCGCGAACGTCCGGCGATGCGTCGACACCGGTGTCGCCGGCCTGTCGATCGAGGACGTCGCCGGCGACGGCCTGCTCGAGCGGGGCGAGGCGGTTGAGCGGGTCCGCGCGGCCCGGGCCGCGATCGACGGCTCGGGCGCGGACGTGCTCCTGACGGCGCGAGCCGAATGCTTCCTGGTCGGCCATCCCGATCCGCTGCGCGAGTCGATCGGCCGGTTGCAGGCCTACGCGGAGGCCGGCGCCGACGTGTTGTTCGCTCCCGGCGTGCGCGCACCGGACGACATCCGCGCGATCGTCGAGGCGGTGGCGCCCCGGCCCGTCAACGTGCTGATGAGCGCGAACACCGGGCTGCGCGTGGCCGACCTCGCCGAGCTGGGCGTCCGTCGCATCAGCGTCGGCTCCGCCCTGGCCCGGGTCGCGTGGGCCGCGTTCCTGCACGCGGCGCGCGAGCTGGCGCAGGACGGCAGCTTTGCGGGGCTCGACGGCGCCGCGAGCTTCGCCGACCTGAACGCCATGTTCGAGGCGTCGCGGCCGGCCTGACGCCGGCGGCCGATCCCTAGTCGATGAGCGGCAGCGCGAACAGCTCCTGCAGCTGAGCGATCGTCTCGCTCGCCTCGCGGTGGCGGATCGCGCGCATCCCGAGGTCGACCGCCGGCGGCAGGTTGAACGGGAGGTCGTCGACGAAGACGCACTCGCGCGGATGGAGGCCGATCGCCTCGGCGCCGAGCTCGTAGATCCGCGGCGCCGGCTTGCGGATGCCGACCTCGCCGGAGATGACCGTCCCGTGGAACAGCTCGACCAGCAGCGGGCGCGGGTAGGTGCTGGTGCCCCAGGAGTTGGAGATCAGCCCCGTGCGGATCCCCGCCGCGCGCGCCGCCCGCACCGCGCTGACCATCGGCTCGTCGAGCTCGGACCCGGCGAACAGGCGCGCGATCAGGCCCTCGTGGCGCGCGGGGATGCCGAGCAGCTCGGCGAGCCTCGGCTCGAAGTGGCCCTCGTCGACGCGGCCCTCCTCGAAGGCGAACAACAGCTCCTGGGCGTCGGGGTTGGCGCGGAACGCCTGGACGAGCGCGTCGCGATCGATGCCCTCGGCCTCGCAGAATGCGGCGAAGGAGTCGAACAGGTTCGTCGTCATGACGCCGCCCCAGTCGACGAGCAGACCGGTCGGCAGCGCGCCGGAGGCCGGCTCATCCTGCGCCACGGGTCACCTCCTCGGCCCGGCGGGCGAGCTCGAGCACGCCGTCGCCGAACTGCCGGAGGTAGGGGTCGTCGGTCGTGCCCGAGACGGCGCGCTTGTAGTTGCCCTCCATGAACACGACCGACTTCCAAAGCGCGAGCGCCATGTACCAGCGCAGATCGCGCATCGAGCGCCCCGAGCGCTCCTCATAGCGCGCGACGAGCTCCTCGCGGGTGGGGAAGCCCTCCAGGCGCGTCACGCGGCCGAGCGCCTCACGCAGGCCGCCGTCGGGGTCGCCGGCCTGTGACCAGAACATGCACAGGTACCCGACGTCGGCGAGCGGATCGCCGATCGTCGCCATCTCCCAGTCGAGGATCGCGAGCAGCCGGGCCGGAGCGTCCGCCGCGTACATCGTGTTGCCCAGCCGGTAGTCGCCGTGCACGATCGTCGCCGGCCCGGACTGCGGCAGGTGCTCGTCCAGCCACGCGCCGACCCGCTCGACCTCGGGCACCTCGCGCGTGCGGTTGTGCTCCCACAGGCCGAGGAAGCGCCGCAGCTGGCGCTCGAGGTAGCCGGTCGGTCTGCCGAAGCCCTCCAGCCCCGCGGCCTCCCAGCCGACGGCGTGCACCTCGACGAGCGAGTCGATGAGCTCGTCGGCGACCCGCGCGCGCTCCGCCGGCGCGTCGAGCGCAGGCGGCAGCTCGGTCGTGATCACCTCGCCGACGATCCGTTCCATGACATAGAACGGGGCACCGATCACCGTCTCGTCGTCGCCGACGGCGAGCACGCGCGGCACGCGGGCCGCCGTGGGCGCGAGTGCGCGCAGCAGGCGTGCCTCGCGGAGCACGTCGTGCGCGGACGGCGGCAGTGGCGGCCGCGGCGGCCGGCGCAGGATCACGTCCGCGCCGTCGCGCTCGATCCGGTAGGTGACGTTGGAGTGACCGTCGCCGACCGGCGTGGCCCGCAGCTCGCCCGAGCCGAGGCCGTGGCGGTCGAGGAACGCCTCGAGCGGGCGCACGACGAGCAGCGGCGGGCGATCGCCGGGGCCGACGTCGGCGGGCTCGCGAACGATGTCGTCGGGGGCGATCGCGCTCACGGCCGAAACGCTATGTGATCGCGGCGCCGCGCGCCGGGACCGCGACGATTCGTCGGTACAACAGCGCAACATCCGCGCCGTTATTGTGTCTTAGAGGCGTCGGTCCTCGCGCCGCCCTCGCCGGGTTCGCGGTCGCATCCGAACCCGCAGCGCGCGTCGTGACGCTGTTGGCTCTGTCTCCGACCCCCCTTCTTTCGCTTATGCACGCATCTCCACGCCGTCTCGCCTGGACCCTTGCCGCCGCCCTCACGCTCGCCGCGGGCGTGGCCGCCGTCCCGGCCGCCGCCCTTGCCTCGACCGGACAGACGACGTACTTCGAGGCCCGAACGGAGCTGCTGTCGGCCAAGCTGCGCCCGGCCGCTCTCGCGCTGCTGCAGTCCGAGGGCGTGCACGCCCTGCGCATCGTCATGTACTGGCGCGACGTCGCGCCGGCGGCGACCAGCACGCGGGTACCGAAGGTCGATCTCACCAACCCGGCCACCTATTCGTGGGGCGAGTACGCGGCGCTCATCACCGCGGCCCGGCAGCTGCACTGGTCGGTCCTGCTCGACGTGTCCGGTCCGGCCCCGAAGTGGGCGACGGCGAGCCACCGGGACTATGTGACGCGCCCGGATCCGCTCTATTTCCGGGACCTGATGACGGCCGCCGGGCGGGAGTTCTCCTCGCAGGTGGGCCTGTGGGCGATCTGGAACGAGCCGAACCACCCGTTCTTCCTGGAGCCGCAGTTCAATGCCAACGGGACGCCTGCCTCGCCGCTCATCTACCGTGCGCTTTGGCAGTCCGGCTACGCGGGGCTGCAGGCGGCCGGGATCAAGACTCCGAAGGTGCTCATCGGCGACACCGCGCCGACCGGCTATGAGCACGCGACCGGCAACCACGACGTCGCGCCGCTGACCTTCCTGCGGGGGGCGCTGTGCCTCAATACGCACTACCGCAAGGCGAGCACCTGCTCCTCGCTGCCCGCCTACGCATGGGCGCATCACGCCTACACGATTCCGGCCGGGCCCTACTATCGGGTGCCCGACCCCAACGATGTGACGATCGGTTCGCTGTCGCGCCTGACCCACGCCCTGGACCTGGCCGCGCGCGCGGGGGCGATCAGGGGCGGGATGCCGATCTACCTGACCGAGTTCGGCTGGCAGACCAAGCCGAACAAGTACCTCGCGGTCTCGCCGGCCAACCAGGCCGTCTTCGACGCCGTGTCCGAGCACATCGCCTACTCGAATTCCCGGGTCGCCGCCTTCTCGCAGTACCTGCTGCGCGACGATCCGCTCGGCGGTGCGCCGGGCTCGAGCGTCAACGGCGGCTACGTCGGCTTCCAGACCGGCATCGAGTACATCAACGGGTCGCCCAAGCCGCTCTTCTACGGCTTCCGCCTGCCGCTCACCGTGGCCCGGCAGGGCAGCCGCTACTCGCTCTGGGGCCTCGTGCGCCCGGCGACCGGCGTCACGCACGTCCAGGTGCTCGTGCGCTACAGGGGCTCGCGCCGATCGGTCGACCTGGCCCGTTCGGTGACCACCAACTCGCACGGCTACTGGACCCTGCACGCCTCGGCGCGCAACGCGGTGAGCTTCGCGGTTCGCTGGCGCTCGCCGAGCGGAACGCTGTACACCGGCGCGCCGATCACTCCGTACTTCCGCTGACGGGAACGGCCGCCGACCGCCGGCGGCCGCGACCCGCTCGAGTCGCGTCCGCGCCGGCGTGACGCGCCGGTCGCCCTACGATGCAGGCATGCCCGAACTGCCCGAGGTCGAGATCACCGCTCGTCGTCTTGACGAGGCGCTGCGCGGCGTCCAGGTGCAGTCGGTCCTCGCCCCGGGGGTCAACGCGCTGAAGACGTTCGACCCGCCGCTGGACAGCCTCGTCGGGCGCCGCCTGGAGGGCGTGCGCCGTCGCGGCAAGCAGTTCATCGTCGACGTGGAGGGCGACCTCGCGCTGCTCATCCACCTCATGTCGGCCGGGCGCCTGCAGCTGTTCGACAAGCTCGCCGGCCCCCGCGACCGCACGTCGCGGCTGCTCGTGCGGCTCGCCGACGGGCGAGAGCTGCGCCTGCGCGAGTTCGGCACCAAGCAGGCCGCGTGGGTGAAGCTGCTGACGCGCGACGCGCTCGAGAGCGACGAGGCGCTGGCCACCCTCGGCCCCGAGGCGTGGCCCGACCCGCCGCCGCTGGACGCCGTCCTCGACGCCGCGCGCCCGCTGCATCCGCTCCTGCGCGACCAGCGGGTGATCGCGGGCATCGGGCGCTCCTGGGTCGACGAGATCCTGTGGGCGAGCCGCCTGTCGCCCTTCAAGCGCGGCGACGACCTCGACGACGACGAGCGCGCGGCGCTGCGCGAGGCGATCGCGCAGACGCTCGACGGTGCGCTGGCGCACTACGAGCAGACGGTGCGGCTGCCGATCCCCGACAAGCTGCCGATGCCGCTGCGGGTCCACCGCCACGAGGGCGAGCCCTGCCCGCGGTGCGGCACGACGCTCGCCGCCGTGCATTTCGAGGACTACGTGATCGCCTACTGTCCGGCTTGCCAGACCGGCGGACGCGTCCTGAAGGACCGGCGCCTCTCGCGCCTGCTGAAGTAGACGCGGCGACTCGTCCGCCGGCGACCGCGGCGCGCATCCCTTCGTCCATCCCCTCCGACGCGAAAGGACCAAGCGACATGATCGAGCAGGGCGAGCAGGCTCCCGCCCTGCGCGGGCGGCCGGTCGCCCTCTGTTTCTACCTCAAGGCGGACACGGTGGGTCGAAATTGCAGTAGTTCGCGCAGCGGTACGAGCGTTTGAGGGACGACGGGACCGCGTGTGGACCCGAAGGACAGTGAGCGCTTCGTGCGAGGTCTCGCGGCTGCGGTCCCGGAGGCCTTTCAGGAGGTGGACGTGAAGCAGGAGTTCGGTCCGATGCCCGGCGTAGCAGCGCGGGATGGGGACATCGGGATGTGGAGCTACGCGCTCGCGCTCGAGTTGGCCGGGGGACGGGTGTGGGGCCTGAGCATCGACTACGACCGCGTGCGCGACAGCGCGCACGTCAAGCCCGACGGACGCGATGTGCTGGGTCGCTTCTTCGGCTTCGTCGAGAGCGAGATTGCGCTCCAGGGACCGGCCGGATGGATGAAGGTCGCGCTCGACGACGGCTTCGGGCCATGGGATGACCTCGCCAGCTACGCGGGGCCTCTCACGGTGGCGTTGCTTACCGGCGAATAAGGGGCGGCGGCGCAATACGATTAGCGCCATGATCGAACCAGGACAGCAGGCTCCCGACTTCGAGCTCCCCGATCAGAACGGCGAGACCGTGCGACTGTCCGCCCTTCGCGGGCGGCCGGTCGTGCTCTATTTCTACCCCAAGGCGGACACGCCCGGCTGCACGACCCAGGCGTGTGGCATTCGCGATCACCGGCAGCAGTACGAGATCCTGGGCGCGGGGGTGCTCGGTGTGTCGCCCGACCCGGTGAGCGCGGTCAAGAAGTTCGCCGACAAGCACGACCTGGGCTTCACGCTGCTCGCCGACGCCGACCACGCCGTCTGCGAGCGCTACGGCGTGTGGGTGGAGAAGTCGATGTACGGCCGCACCTACTGGGGCGCTCAGCGGGCGACGTTCATCATCGGCCCCGACGGGATCGTGGCGCACGTCATCCCGAAGGCCACGCCGAAGACGCATGACGACGACGTCCTCAAGACGCTCGGAGAGCTGGCCGCGACCGCATAGGCGGGCGGGGCCGGAGCGCCGCCAGCTCGACGCCGTGAACCTCGGCGCGCCCCCGGTCGCGCGCGCGACCCACGACGACGGGTGCTCGGCGCGTGGCGGGGCCGGTGACATCATCCGAGGCCATGCGGGATGGCCTCGGGCGCGCGGGCGAGCTGTACGACGAGATCGGCCGTGGCTACGCCGTCGGCCGCCGGACCGAGGCGCGCATCGCGGAGCGCATCTGGTCGGCGCTCGGCGACGGCGAGACGGTGCTCAACGTGGGCGCCGGCACCGGTTCCTACGAGCCGCGCGACCGCGAGGTGACCGCCATCGAGCCGTCGGAGGTCATGCGATCACAGCGCCCGCCCGACGCCGCGCCGTGCGTCGCGGGTGTCGCCGAATCGCTGCCGTTCGGCGACGGCAGCTTCGACGTCGCGATGAGCGTGCTGAGCGATCACCACTGGCAGGACCCGCTCAGGGGGCTGCGGGAGATGCGAAGGGTCGCCCGGCGCGTGGTCGTCTTCCAGTGGGACAACACCTGGATACCGCGCTACTGGCTCGTGCGTGACTACCTGCGCGAGTTCGGCGCCGCCGCCTCCGCGCGGCCGACGCTGTCCGAGCGGGCCGCGGCCATCGCGGCGACCGCCGAGCCGGTCCCGATCCCGTGGGACTGCGTGGACGGCTTCTTCCACGCCTACTGGCGGCGACCGTGGGCGTATCTCGACGAGGCGGTGCGGCGTGCCACATCGGTGTGGTCACGATTCGAGCCGGCGGTGCAGCGGCGCGTGCTCGATGCGCTCGCCGCGGACCTGCGCTCGGAGGCCTGGCACGAGCGCAACGCGGAGCTGCTCTCACTCGAGGAGACCGATCTCGGCGCCCGGCTGCTCGTCGCCGGGTGACGCGGCCGGTGGCTCGCGGACGCGCTACGTGCCCGAAGCGCCGTTGGACGCGTCGCCGTCGCTGCCGGCGTCCGACGAACTCGACCCGCTCGTTCCGGTGTCGCCCGCGGTCGTCGATGCGTCGGTGCCCGTGTCGCTCGCGGCCGGTGTCGTTGTCCCGGAGGTCGTCGTGGCACCGGACGCCGGCGTCGTTGTGCTGCCGGAGGTCGTCGGCGCGCCCGAGGACGGTGTTGTCGTGCCGGTCGTCGACGTCGGGGCGCTCGTGACGGCCGGTGCCTTCGCGCGGATCACCTCGACGGTCTCCTCGCTGCCGCTCCCGTAGACGTGCAGCGTGAGGCCGTCGCGGTGCTCGAGGCGGAACGCCTCGCCCTGGCGGGGGTTGCCGGCGCCCTGGTTGAGGTACTCGCCGGCGTCGGAGCCGCTCATGATCTTCGCGTACGGCGCGCCCGGGATGACCTGCAGCTGCTCGCCGGTCGGTCGCGACGGCTCCGAGCTGCCGCTGCCCGAGCCGTGCGAGCTCGAGCCGGGGGCGGCGGCGCCGCCGGTGCTCGTGGCGCCCTTCGTGGCCGCGCCCGGCGCCGACGCGCCACCGGTGGCCGGCGTCGAGCCCGTGCTCGCGGTCTTGGCGCTCGCCAGCGCAGCGGCGAAGCCGCTCGACCCGTCGCCGGCGGCCCGGCGCGCGGTCGCGGGCGCAGCGGGCGGGGGAGGCGTTGTCGACGCGGTCAGCGCCGCGAGGTCCCGGACACTCGTGGACATCTTCACGGGTGATCGGTCGCGGCGCGGCGGGCTTGAGCGCCGGCGCGGACGGGTAGGCGCGACGGGGCCGGGGGCCGTGGCTATCATCCGCCGCGCCCCGAACACGCGAAAGGAGAACCCGGGCATGCCCGAGACGACGCTGGAGCGCACCGCGGCGGACGCGCTCTACGAGCCGCCACTTCTGAGCCTCGACGACGAACCGATCGAGCAGGATGACGAGGACATCGATCTCGACGACATCGATCTCGACGACATCGACCTCGACGAGGACGACGACGACTACGGCGAAGACGAGGACTAGCCGACTGTCCCGCCCGCGCTGGTTGAGGCGGGAGGATTCGGCTCGCGGCGGATTGGCCGCTCCCGACGGATTCCCGTCCACCGCGTGACGGCGCCACGGCGCGCCGGTCGGCGGCGATTGCCGCAACGGTCTGCGGGCCGCATACGCTTGAGGCAGCTTGTCATTGCTCGCCTCCGCATCGATCGGCCAGAGCCTCACCTCCTTCCTCGACTCCGTCGGGAAGTTCTTCAATGACATCGCCCAGCTGCATTGGGGCGCGCTCGTCATCGGGCTGCTGTTCTTCGCGCTCAACCTGACCGCGCGCTCGCGCGCGTTCTACAACTCGCTGCGCGCGGCCTACCCGGCCGAACGGATCTCCTGGCTGCGGATCTGGGGCGCCTACTGGGCGGCCGTCGGATTCAACAACGTGGTCCCGGCGCGGGGCGGAGACGTCATCAAGCTGTTCCTCTCGAAGAGCTCGGTCAAGAACTCGAGCTACGCGACGGTGGCCGCGGCCTTCTACGTCGAGTCGGTCTTCGACGCCATCGTCGGCGTGTTCGTCCTCATCTACGCGTTCAGCCAGGGCGTGTTCCCCAAGCCGCCGCAGTTCGCCCAGCTCAACTCGTTCGACCTCTCCTGGCTCGCATCCCACTTCCGGTTCACCCTGTTCCTGCTGACGACGATCATGGTGGCCGGACTGGCGGCCTTCGCCGTGCTGTCGGTGCGCGTCCAGGCGTTCTGGGCGAACGTGCGGCAGGGCTTCACGATCCTCCGTGACCGCCGCCGCTGGCTGCGCGAGGTCGTCTTCTTCCAGGTGATCGCGTGGGCCTGCCGCTTCACGGCGTACTGGTTCCTGCTCGATGCCTTCCGGCTCGGCGGGTCGTTCCACAAGGTCCTGCTCGTGTTCGGCGTCCAGGCCGTCGCCGGCGCCGTGCCGTTCACGCCCGGCGGCGCGGGGGTGCAGCAGGCGCTCCTCGTGAAGGTCTTCGCCTCATTTGCCAGCGTGCCGGTCGTCGCCGCGTACTCGGTCGGGCAGCAGCTCGCGATTGCGGTCCTCACGGCGGGGGTCGGCCTCGCCGCGGTCGTGTTCATCTTCCGCTTTCGCTCCTTCAAGGAGGTGGTGCGCGCCGGACGGGCCTCGCAGGAGGCCGAGCGCGCCGAGCGGACGGCACCCGGGACCGGCTCGCCGGCCGCGAGAACGCGGACGAAGCCCTCGCGCAGAGCCGGCTACTGAAGGCCGTCGCGCGCTTCGCGCACGAGCGTGACGGCCTCCGGGAAGACGACGGCCATCACCGCCCTGATCTGCTCGGCCTGCGCCTCGGCGCTGCCCTGCAGATTGATCCGGTTCACCGCAGCGACCGTCATGTCGACCGCGAGCTTGATGGCGTTGTCGGCCCAGGCGAGGCGCTGCTGGCCCTGCATCTGCTCGGCGAACTGGGCGAGCCGCTTCTGCAACTCCTCCGGGTCGCCGAAGAGATCTCCAAAGCCACCTTCCATACCGCAATCGTAGCGCCGAGCGGACGGGGTCGGGTCGGTCGCGCCGGTGACCTCAGCCGCCGCGATCGTGAAAGTAGAACTCCGGCAGCGCCGCGCGGGTGATCTCGGCGGTGAGCGCGTGCCCGAGCTCGGGGTCGCCCGTGCGCGCGGCGAGGTCGTCGAGCGTCACGATGCCCGACAGATGGTCGCCGTCGACCACCGGCAGCCGGCGGATGCCGTGGCGCACCATCAACGCCGCGGCCTCGCGCAGGTCGAGCCCCGGCGTGGCCGTGATGACCGGCGCCGACGCGTATCCGCCGACCGCGTCGGAGCCGTCGTGACCCTCGGCGAGCACTCCGACGGCGAGGTCACGGTCCGTGATGAGCCCGACCAGCCGGCCGTCATCGACGAGCACGACCGAGCCGACGTTGCGCTCGCGCATCAGCTCGGCCACCTCGCGCACCGAACGGTCGGGACCCATCGTCACCACCGACTCGGTCATCACGTCGCGAATCTCCACTCCGCGGACTGTAGTCGCGAACGCCGGCGCGCGCGAGCGGTGGCCGCCGCGAGCGGGCTTGGGCACGGTGTCACCTAGACTCCCGTGCCCATGTCCGAGACGACCGAACCGAGCCGCGACGAACAGCTCGCCTGGGAGCTCGCGCGCCGCCAGCGCGTCGCGGTACTCGCCGCCGGAGCCGGCTTCCTGTACGTGCTCAGCACGAGCATCCTGTCGGCGGTCCTGAAGTCGGCGCCGTCCGTCGGCGTGCTGCAGGGCCTGGCGCCGGCGCTGCAGGGCGTCGCGTCGCCGACGATCAGCCCGGGCGCCGCCGAGGTCCGCTTCATTCACACCCACTCGTTCGGCACGATCGCCGGCAGCGTCATCGCCGCCGTCGCCGTCGTCTTCGCGGTCGTCGCCCTCACCTTCCTGGAGCGGGCGACGCGCTACCGCCGGCCGCAATCGCTGCGTGCCACACGCCTGTTGCTGATCGTCGGCGGCGGCGGCTTCGCCGCGCTGAGCATCGCGCACGAGGTGATCAACGCGATCGAGACGGCGAAGTTCGTCCACGGCCACAACTTCAGCGACGCCGCCGTCGAGCACGCGCTCACGACGAACACGCCGACGGCCGTGCTCGCCGCCATCGGCCCACTCGTGGCGATCGCGTTCGGCGTCGGCGTCGGCGTGGCGTCGGTCAACGCGATGCGTGTCGGGCTCGTCCCGCGCATGCTCGGCTACGTCGGGGTCGCGTGCGCGATCCTGTTCGTGCTGCCCGTCTCGCAGACGCTCGAGCTGCTGATCGCGCTCTGGCTCGTCGGGCTCGGCTTCCTGCTCTACGGCCGTTGGCCGGGCGGCGATCCACCCGCCTGGGAGAGCGGCGAGAGTCGACCGTGGCCGACCGCGGCGGAGCGGCGCCTGGCCGCCGCGGGCGCGGGCGGCACGCCCGAGCCGCCCCGGCGCGGGCTGTTCGGCGGGCGCGGCTCGCGCGACGCGGCGTCCGGAGGGGCCGCGGTCGTGGAGGCCCCACCCGAGCCGACGGTCCGGCAGCACTCGCGCTCGAACAAGCGCAAGCGTCGCCGCGAGCGCTGAATCACACGCCGAGGCGCCGTCGCAGGGCCGGCAGCTGACGGCGCGCGATCGGCAGCTCGGTGCCGTCCTGGAGGCGCAGGCACGCGTTGCCGTCGAGCGACGGTCGCACCTCGACGGCTCGCTGCAGGTTGGCCATGTAGCCGCGGTGTACGCGAGCGAAGCCGCGCTCGCTCCAGCGCTGCTCGAGCTCGCCGAGGCGGGCGCGCACGAGAAAGCGCCCGCCGTCGGTGACCACCCGCACGTAGTCGCCGTGGCTCTGCAGGTAGAGGATCTCGGAGCGGTGCAGCAGTCGCGTGCCGCCTCCGCGAGCCCGGGGCAGCGGGATGATCTCGTCCGTCGCCCCGGACGCCTCACCGGGCGGCTCGCCGCCGTGGCCGACGTCCTCGACGACGCGCATCACGGCCTGCGCGATGCGCTGGCGGCCGACCGGCTTCATGAGGTAGTCGAGCGCCCGCAGCTCGAACGCCGAGACGGCGGCCTCGTCGTGGGCGCTCACGAACACGACCGCCGGCGGCCGCGCGAAGCGACGGAGCACGCGGGCGAGAGCGAGGCCGTCGATGTCGGGCATCCGCACGTCGAGGAAGAGGCCCGCGAACGCGCGCTCGGACAGCAGGCGCAGCGCCTCGGTGCCGTCGGTCGCGCAGTGGACCTCGCGGACGTGCGGGTCCGCACGGAGCAGCCGAGCGAGGTCGTGCAGGGCGGGCAGCTCGTCATCGACCGCCAGCAGGCGCAGCCCGTCGCTCACGCGGGCACCTCGCTCCCCGGCGCCGCGGCGACGCGCAGCGGGGTCCCGTTCCCGGTCGCGCCGGCGGTCGGTCCGATCGGCTTCGGGAGCGTCATCACCACCGTCGTCCCGTGGCCGAGCCGCGAACGCACCCGGAGCCCGTACCGCGAGCCGAAGGTCGCCCGCAGACGGGCGTCGACGTTGGACAGCCCGATGCCGCCCCCGGGCGCCGTGCCGTCCGTCGCCGCGAGGAGGGCGCGAACCGCGACGACGTCCATGCCCACACCGTCGTCGCTGACACGCAGCTGCACGTCGTCGCCGAGCTCGCGCGCGACGATCTCCACCAATCCGGCGCCGCCGCGCGCCTCGAGGCCGTGGCGCACGGCGTTCTCGACGAGCGGTTGCAGCGACAGCACCGGCATCGTCGTGTCGCGCACCTCGGCCGGGATCCGCACGCGCACCTGCAGGCGATCGCCGAAGCGCGCCTGCTCGAGGCGCAGGTACTTCTCGACGTACTGCAGCTCGTCATCGAGCGTGACGGTCGGGCGTTCGCCGCGAAACGCGTAGCGGGTGAACTCGGCGAACTCCGACAGCAGCTCGCGGGCGTCGTCGGGACGCGAGTGGATGTAGCTCGCCACCGCGGCAAGCGCGTTGTAGATGAAGTGGGGGGAGATCTGGGCCCGGAGCGCGCGCAGCTCGGCGCTCGCCAGACGCTCGCTCTGCGCCTCGAGCTCGGACAGCTCGATCTGCGCCGACACGAGGCTCGCCGCCTCGCCGATCACCTGCGCATCGTCAGCGGTCAGGCGATCGGCGTTCGGGTAGAAGGCGATCAGACTGCCGATGCGCTCTCCGCTCACGCGCAACGGGGCGACGATCGCCGCGCGCAACGGACAGCCCTGGTGGGGGCAGCCGATGTGCGATTCGATTCGCACCCGGTCGGCGCCGGACACGAGTGTCCCGGGCAGGCCGGCGCTGCCGCTGTGGTGATCGGCGCCGGCGCCGTCGAAGGCGATCACGTCGTCGCGGTCGGCCAGCGCGACGGCGATCGCCTGCGTCAGCGCCCGTAGGTGCGGTGCCGCCGCGCGTGCGCTCGCCGGCGACAGGCCGCGGCGAAGGTCGGGGAGAATCGCCGTCGCCTCGTGCAGCGCCGACTGCATCGCGCGACCCTGCCCGAGGAACAGCGAGCGCGGTGCGAAGCGGTTGGCGAAGAAGAGCGAGGCGACAACGGCCCACCCGAGCACGACACCCAGCATCACCTCCACCTTCCACCTCCTGCCCATGAGGATAGACCTCAATCCGCGGTGCGGCGGAAGTTCGGGGGATCCCGCGACCGCCCCGCCCACGTGCCGCCGCGGGGCGATCCGGCCGGGCGGCGTGCGCTCGGCGTGCCGGCCATGCCGCTCACGGTGCTCCGCCCACCGCCGGTCGCGAGGGCCTTGCCCGGGCGGCGCCCTCGTGTCAGACCGTGTGCGGGCGGACGCCGTCCGCCGGTCGTACGGGAGCAGATTGGAGGAGGTTCTGATGGAGGCATCGACACGCGGAGGCGGTGGCGTGGGCTGGACGCCGGCGGACCCCGGACCGCTGGGGCTGGCCGCCTTTGCCGGCACGACGTTCGTGCTGAGCATCTACAACGCCCACATCGTCAACCCGGTCGGAACACCCGTGGTACTCAGCCTGGCGCTTGCCTACGGGGGCATCGTCCAGGTCCTCGCCGGGATGTGGGAGTTCCGCACCGGCAACACGTTCGGCGCGGTGGCGTTCTCGTCGTTCGGCGCGTTCTGGATCTCGTTCTGGGCGCTGAACGTGTTCTACGCGAAGGACCTCGTGCTCGTACATGCCGGCAAGGACGTCGCCGTGTTCCTGTACATGTGGGCGATCTTCACGACGTACATGTGGGTCGCGTCGTTCCGCACGACGGCGGCCGTGAACCTCGTGTTCATCCTGCTGGCGATCACGTTCTACCTGCTGGCGATCGGCAACGCCGGCGCGCACACGGGCATCATCAAGGCCGGAGGGTGGGTCGGTCTGGCGACGGCCATCGCCGCCTGGTACGCGTCGTTCGCCGCCGTCATGAACTCGACGTTCCAGCGCACGGTGCTTCCGGTGATGCCGCTCAGCCGGCCGGCGCTCGAGGATCCGACCGCGGCGCCGTAGGACGGGGAGCGCCAGCTCCGCCGAAGGCGCGGTCCGGCGCCGGGACCCGTTATGTGGTCTCGGCGCCGGAGCCTTCTCCGGGCCGGCGGCGGGGCCCGGTCGGGTTGGCCCTATCGCCGGCCGCCGATTTGCAGTAAACCCCCAGGTGCGGAACACGCGGTTCCGCGCGAGGTCAACGTTTCAGGAGCGAGAGGTGGACCATGGCGACTGAGTCGCAGCTTTCGACGGGCGAGGAGCTCGAGCGCGAGCTCGCCGAGCTGCTTGAGGTGGAGCGTTTCGAGCCCCCGGAGGAGTTTCGTGAGCGCGCGCTGATCAACGACCCGTCGGTGTTCGAGAAGGCCGCGCAGGACCCGCTCGGCTGGTGGGTCTCCCAGGCCGAGCGCCTGGACTGGTTCTCGCCGTGGGACCAGGTGCTCGACGAGTCCGACCCGCCGTTCTACAAGTGGTTCGTCGGCGGCAAGCTGAACGTCTCCTACAACTGCGTCGACCGTCATGTGGAGGCGGGCATCGGCAACCGCGTCGCGTTCCACTGGCACGGTGAGGAGGGCGACGAGCGCGACATCACGTACGCCGATCTGCACCGCGATGTGCAGCGCTTCGCCAACGCGCTCAAGGCCCAGGGCATCGGCAAGGGCGACGTCGTCGGCATCTACCTGCCGATGATCCCCGAGGTCGCCGTCGCGATGCTCGCCTGCGCGCGCATCGGCGCGATCCACAACGTCGTCTTCGGCGGCTTCTCCGCCGAGTCCGTGCGCGAGCGCATGGAGTTCTCCGAGGCGAAGGCGCTCATCACCGTGGACGGCGCTGCGCGCAAGGGCAAGACCGCGGCCGTCAAGCAGACCGTCGACGAGGTGATGGGCGATCTCGACTCGCTGCAGCGAATCATCGTCGTGCGCAGCAAGGGCACCCCGTGCGAGATGCGCGAGGGGCGCGACGTGTTCTACGACGAGATCATGGCCGCCGCCGATCCGGAGTGCCCGGCCGAGCCGATGGACGCCGAGGATCCCCTGTTCATCCTCTACACGTCAGGCTCGACCGCCAAGCCGAAGGGGATCCTGCACACGACGGGCGGGTACCTCGTCGGCGTCAACTCGACGCACCGCAACGTGTTCGACCTCAAGCCCGAGGACGACGTGTTCTGGTGCTCGGCCGACGTCGGCTGGGTCACCGGGCACTCCTACATCGTCTACGGGCCGCTCTCCAACGGGGCGACCAGCGTCATGTACGAGGGCGCGCCCGACTACCCGCACAAGGGCATCTGGTGGGAGCTGTGCGAGCGCTACAAGGTGACGATCTTCTACACCGCGCCGACGGCCATCCGCGCCTGCATCAAGTGGGGGGCCGAGTTCCCCAACGCGCACGACCTCAGCTCGTTGCGCCTGCTCGGCACGGTCGGCGAGCCGATCAACCCGAAGGCCTGGCTGTGGTACTGGAAGGTGATCGGGCGCGAGCGCTGCCCGATCGTCGACACCTGGTGGCAGACCGAGACCGGCTGCATCATGATCACGACGCTCCCCGGCGTGCAGTTCGCGAAGCCGGGCGCGGCGGGGACGCCGCTCCCCGGCCTCTTCGCCGACGTCGTCGACGAGCGCGAGGGGCAGCCGATCGCCGAGGGCCAGGGCCTGCTCGTGCTCACGCGCCCCTGGCCCTCGATGCTGCGCACGCTGTACAAGGAGCCCGAGCGCTTCGTCGAGACGTACTTCAGCCGCTTCGGACGCGACACGTACGTCGTCGGCGACGCGGCGCGCCGGGACAAGGACGGCTACATCTGGGTCATCGGGCGGATCGACGACGTCGTCAACGTCTCGGGACACCGCATGTCCACGGCCGAGGTGGAGTCGGCGATCGTGTCCCACCCGAGCGTCGCCGAGGCGGCCGTCATCGGGCAGTACGACGAGGACACCGGGCAGGCGATCACGGCGTTCGTGACGCTCAACGCGGAGGTCGTCGGCGACGGGGACATGGAGATCGCCATCCGCGAGACGGTCGCGGTGCGGATCGGCAAGCTCGCCCGGCCGAAGCGCGTCATCTGGGCCGACGACCTTCCGAAGACACGCTCGGGGAAGATTATGCGCCGGCTGCTGCGCGACATCGCCGAGGGGCGCGAGCTCGGGGACGTGACGACGCTGCGGGATCCGGCGGTCACCTCGCAGCTTGCCGACCGGGTGGCGGAGATCGAGGCGGAGGGGGAGTAGGGGCGGGTCGCGGCCGGCGGGCGGCGCTGCGGCGCAACCGGCGGTCGCGACGAAGTGTGACAGGCGCGAAACTGCAGTTGGTTAGAATTATTCAACCTAACTGCGGTTTCGCGCCGCCGCGCCCTGGGCGGCGTAGGCGCTGCGCACGCGGCGGATAGTCTGGGCGGTCTCCCGCGTGACCTGATTCCAGGTCACACGGACGAGCCGGTAGCCGGCGGCCTCGAGCATCGCCTGGCGCTCGGCATCGTCCCGCCGCGAGATCGGCGTGTCATGGAACCGCGCGCCATCGGCCTCGATGACCAGACGACGATCCGCGAAGAGGAAGTCCACCTCGAACGTGCGCGATCCGATCCGGACCGGCGCGTTGACGAGCGGCCTCGGGAGCCCGTGCTCCTCGAGCGCCTGCAGCGTGCGATCCTCGAGCTCGCTGCGGGTCGGGACCGCTCCGAGCTCGATGATCGCGGCGATGCGCCCGGCGCCCCGACGGCCCTGGGCGCGCTCGAGTTGGGTTCGCAGCCCATGCTCGTCGACGCGCCGTTTCACGAGCGCCTCGCGCACCGCGCGGCGGAGCGTACGGTCATCGATGCGCGTCGCCGCGAGATCGAGCAGCGTGCGTCCTGGGTTCGTGACCGGCACCCCCTCGTGGCGGGTACGCTCGCGCCCGAGGTGGTTGCTCGCGTGAACGAGGATCCCCGGGCGAGCGCGCTGACCCCGGTCGACGGTGACATCGATCGGTCCGGCGACGTGGGGAATCAGGCCCCAGAGTGCCGCGGCCGACCGGTGGCTCAATACCGCTCCAGGTCCCGCCGCAAGCACGGCGGCCAGGAATTGGCCCTCGCGCGACAGGCGGGCGTGCCCGACGGCGTACACCCCTCGGTGCAGCCGGTGGAGGCGGCCTGCTCGCGCCCGATACGTGACCGCGGCGCGGTCGACCCCGAGCGCCCGCAACTGCACCACGGTCACGACCCCGTGCTGGCGCTGGGCCAACGCCGCGATGCTCGCGTCGGGAGGGGCAGGCACCGCCGGATGATCCCAAGCACATGCGGCGCTTCTCGCGCCCGCCGGCGCGACGCAGGAATGAGAGCTAATTCATCCTTCGCCCGGGCGCGGCGAGTACATTCAGCTGCGGGGAGTTCGAGGTCGGAGGGAGGCGCCGCCGTGGCGATCACCGAGCAGACGACGTACGAGCGGGTCGTGGCCGAGCACCGTTGGGACGTGCCCGAACGCTTCAACATCGCGGCCGCGGTGTGCGATGTGCACCCGCGCGAGAAGCTCGCGATGGTGCACGAGCACCACTCCGGCGCGGTGCGCGAGGTGACCTGGGGCGAGCTGCAGGACCTCGCCAACCGGGCCGCGAATGTCCTGACCGCGCTCGGCGTGCAGCGCGGGGACCGGGTGGCGGTCGTCCTGCCGCCCACCCCCGAGACCGCGGCGGTCTTCTTCGCCGTCTGGAAGATCGGCGCGATCCTGCTGTCGATGTCGGTGCTCTACGGCGACGACGGGATCCGCCACCGCCTGACGGATTCGCAGAGCAAGGTGCTCGTCACCGACGTGGCCAACGCCCCGCGCTTCGACGCAGGCCTCGTCGAGCAGCTGCTCGTGCTCGACCGCCAGGTGCTCGACGGCGCGTGCAAGGAGTACACGACCGCCGACACGGCGGCCGACGAGGCGGCGCAGCTGTACTACACGTCGGGCACGACCGGGCTGGCGAAGGGGATCGTCCACGCCCACCGCTACCTGCTGGCCCACGAGGAGTTCATCTACTGCCACGACGTCCGCGACGGCGAGCGCTTCCACGGGATGGGCGAATGGGCGTGGGCGGCCGGGATCGTGCCGCTGATCGGGCCCTGGCGGTTCGGTGCGGTCCAGTACGTGCTCCAGCGCGAGGGCGGCTTCCAGCCCGATCGGCAGCTCGACTTCCTCTCGCGCCACGAGGTGACGAACGTGTTCACGACGCCGACGGCGATGCGCTCGATGATGGGCATCGGCGACGCGGGGACGCGCTATCCGCAGCGCTTCCGGATCGTGTGCTCGGCGGGCGAGCCGCTGAACCCCGAGGCGATCCGGTGGTTTCGCGAGCAGTACGGCCTGACGGTGCTCGACTTCTACGGTCTCACGGAGGGCTACCCGCTGTGCGCCAACTTCCCGTTCATGGAGGTGCGCGAGGGCTCGATGGGCCGGCCGATGCCCGGCTGGGACGTCGCGCTGCTCGACGAGGACGAGCGGCCCGTGGCCGAGGGCGAGCGCGGCGAGATCTGCTGGCGCGCGCGGTCGAACCCGCACTATCCGCTCGGGTACTGGAACCTCCCCGAGGCGAGCGAGGCGACGTTCGGCGGGGAGTGGTTCCACACCAAGGACGCCGCCAGCGTCGACGCGGACGGCTACTTCTGGTACGAGGGGCGGGCCGACGACGTCATCATCGCCGCCGGGTACCGGATCGGTCCGTTCGAGGTCGAGTCGGCCTGTCTGGAGCACCCGGCGGTGGCCGAGGCGGCCGCGGTCGCCTCGCCGGATGAGCGGCGGGGGAACATCGTCAAGGCGTTCATCGTCCCGGCCGGGGGCCATGCGCCGAGCGAGGCGCTCGCCGAGGAGATCAAGGCGTTCGTGCGCGACCGCCTGTCCGCGTACGCCTATCCGCGGCGGATCGAGTTCGTCACCGAGCTGCCCAAGACGCTGACCGGCAAGATCCGGCGCATCGAGCTGCGCGAGCGGGAGCAGGAGCGGGCCGCGCCGTAGGGAGCTCGGCCCGCGCGGGACCGATTGCACCCACCCGCCGCCGTGTTGTCGGCGGGCCGTGGCCGTCAGTCGTTCTCGGCCGGATCGTGGTGGTCGCCGTAGGCCTGGTCGCGATAGTCGCGGAGCATGCGCTGGGCGCTGAACGCGGGGGCCAGCGAGCACAGCGAGGCACGGACCCGCTGCAGCCAGCCGTGCGGCAATCCATACTCGTCGCGGTCGTAGAACAGAGGGATGACCTCCTCGCGCAGCAGCCGTTGAAGCTCGGCGCCGTCGCGGGCGTCTTGCGCCTGTACGTCGGGGTCGATGTCGCCCGACAGCGCCCAGCCGTTGGGGCCGTCATGCGCTTCGGCCCACCACCCGTCGAGCACGCTCAGGTGCAGTCCGCCGTTGATCGCCGACTTCATCCCGCTCGTGCCGCTCGCCTCCAGTGGCGGCCGCGGGAGGTTCACCCACACGTCGCAGCCCTGTACCAGCAGCGCGGCGGTGGCGAGGTCGTAGTCCTCGAGGAAGACGACCCGCTCGCCCACGGCGGGGATCATGCCCTTCAGCTCGAACAGCTCTCGCAGCATGCGTTTCGCCTCGTCGTCGCGCGGATGCGCCTTGCCGGCGAGGACGATCTGGATCGGGCGCTCGCCGCTCAACAGCCGGCGCGTCTGCTCGGTGTCGGCGACGAGGAGGCCCATCCGCTTGTAGAGGGCCAGGCGCCGGGCGAAGCCGATGGTGAGGACGTGGGGATCAAAGGCGCCGGCCGCCGCGCGCGCGTAGTCCAGGTAGTCGCCCCGGCCGAGGCGCTCGACGACGCTGCGGTCGCGCACCCTGGCGACCAGCTGCGCGCGCTGCTCGTCGCGCGCCGCCCACAGCTCGTCCGGCGGGATCTGCGCCACTGCGGCCCACACGCCCGGGTCGGCGGCCCGAGTGAGCCAACCGTCCGGAAGGTGGCGGTCAAGCAGCCGACGCATCGGCGCGCCGAGCCAGGTCGGCACGTGCACGCCGTTGGTCACATGCCCGATCGGCACCAGCTCGCGCGCCATGCTGGGCCACAGGTCGCGCCACATCTCGCGGGCGACCTCGCCGTGGCGGCGGCTGACGGCGTTCGCCCGACCGGAGGTGCGCAGCGCGAACTGCGTCAGCCCGAACGGTTCGGCGGTGTGTTCGGCGTGTGATCGTCCGATGCGCGCGAGCGTCTCGATTCCCAGCCCCGCCTCGTCGACGAGCCCGCCGGCCACGGCCACGATCTGTTCCATCGGATACGTCTCATTGCCGGCCGGCACGGGCGTGTGCGTCGTGAACACGATTCGACGGCGCGCCCGCTCGAGCGCCTGCTCGGAGCTGCTCCCCGCGGCGATGTCGTGGCGGGCGAGCTCGAGCGCGGCGAAAGCGGCGTGTCCCTCGTTGAGGTGCAACCGGGCCGGGTCGATGCCCATCGCCGACAGCGCCCGCATCCCGCCGGCGCCGAGCAGCAGGTACTGAGCCAGGCGCAACTCCGGGTCGGAGATGTACAGCCGCGCGGTGATCCAGCGCGCGACACGGGGGTTCTGCGGCAGATCGCTGTCCAGTAGATACAGCGCGACGCGGCCGACGTTCACCCGCCAGATCTGGACCCTGACGCGCTCCCCGGCGATTGGCACCGCAACGGTGAGCGGCTCGCCGTCGGGGCCGCTGACCAGCGCCGCCGGTAGCTGCTCGGGATCGGCATCGATCCAGTACTCGTGCTGCCAACCCGCGGCGTTGAGGCGCTGGCGGAAATAGCCCTGCCGGTAGAGCAATCCGACGCCGACCAGCGGCACCGCGTCGTCGGAGGCCTGCTTGAGGAAGTCTCCGGCCAGCGCGCCCAGACCGCCGGAATAGATCGCCAGCGACTGGTGGACGGCGTACTCGGCGCAAAAGAACGCTCCCGGTCTCCCGGACCCGGCCCCGGGAGCGTCCGGGCGCCCGAGATCCGCCGCGAGCGCGGCCTCCGCCCGCGCGATGCTCTCCAGGAGGGCATCGTCGGAGGCGGCTCGCCGCAGGGATTTGGCCGGCGCCTCCTGCAGCAAGCGAACCGGATTGCCCGCGACGCGCGCCCAGCCGTCCGGATCGATACGGCTGAACAGCTCGCTGCCGTCGGGCTGCCACGACCAGCGATAGTTGTACGCAAGCCGGGCCAGCCCGCCTAGCGATTCCGGCAGGCGGCTCGCGAGATCTTCCGCGGCGCGCTGAAGGTCGGCCCGTCCGTCGAACACCGTGCGGATCATGCCAGCCGGCCGGCGAACGTTCGCCGTTGGCGGCGGTGGGGTCGGGACAGGACCCGATGCGGCCGGCGCGCGCCGCGGAGCGACGGTGGGCACGGTCGGCGAGCCGCCGGAGTCCGCGACGCACCGAGCTGCCCGGGACGCTGACCGGCAAGATCCGGCGCATCGAGCCGCGCGAGCCAGAATGCGAGCGCACGACCGGCTGACCGCGAGAGCTCGCCTCGGGGACATCCCCGATTGCGCCGGGCACCCACCTCGGCGACGATCACGGGTGCGCGCGCCGCATACTGCGATCATGACGAACACGGGCACCATCTCCCAACCGCGTTCCGTGGGGCAGACGACGAAGACGGACCCGGCCGCCGACGTGGGCCGCGCGGTCGCCGGGCCGAGCGCATCGAGCGACGGCGCGCCGCCGGGGCGGCCGCGGCTGCGCCGTCATCCCGAGCTCGGCGCGATCGGGGGCGTGTGCGCCGGCATCGGCGTGCGCCTCGAGGTCGCGCCGCTGGCCGTCCGCGTCGCGTTCGCGCTCCTGACCTTCCTCGGTGGTCTCGGCCCGGCGCTCTACGTGCTCGCCTGGGCGCTCGTGCCGGCGGTGCCCGACGGCGAGGGCGCGCGGACGCGGCGGGCCTTCGGGCGGCGCGGAGCCGGGCTGGAGCTGGCCGCGGTCGGCGTGATGGTGGTCGCCGGCGTCGCCCTGTTGCGAACCGAGGGGCAGTGGATCGGGGCTCCGGTCTGGCCGATCGTGCTCGGCGCGGTCGGGCTCGCCCTCGTGTCCCGCCAGGCGGCGGGCGGGCGACGGCGCGGCGGCCCGCTGGCCGTCCGTCTGCGGCGCGTGTTCGAGGGACTCCTCGGGCCGCTGTTCATCGCCGCGGCCACATTGGCGCTGCTGCGGGCGATGGGCGTCCTCAAGGAGGCCGGCCACGCGGTGGGCGGCATCGTCGCCGTCGTCGCGGCTCTGGGATTGGTCTTCGGGCCGTGGGTGGTGCGGCTCGTGCGCAGCCTCGGAGAGGAGCGGACGCAGCGCATCCGCGAGCAGGCGCGGGCCGATATGGCCGCCCACCTGCACGACTCGGTTCTGCAGACGCTCGCGCTCATCCAGAAGCGCGCGTACGACCCGGGCGAGGTCGCGGCCCTCGCCCGAGGGCAGGAGCGAGAGCTGCGCCGGTGGCTGTTCGAGGGTCATCGCGCCAGCGCGAGCGACAGCCTCAGCGGGGCGCTGCGCGCGGCGGCCGAGGAGGTCGAGGGGCTGCACGGTGTGCCGGTGGAGGTGGTGACCGTCGGCGACGCGGACCTCGACACCCGTCTGGAGGCGCTCGTGCAGGCGGCGCGCGAGGCGATGAGCAACGCGGCCCGCTTTGCCGGGGGCGGCCAGGTCGACCTGTTCGCCGAGGCGAGCCCCGGACGGGTCGAGGCGTTCGTGCGCGACCGCGGCGTCGGATTCGACCCGGCCGCCGTGCCGGCCGACCGGCGCGGCGTGCGCCACTCGATCATCGAGCGCATGCACCGCCACGGCGGCGAGGCGACGGTGAACAGCGCTCCGGGGGCCGGGACCGAGGTCGAGCTCGTGATGGAGAGGTGAGCGTGTCCGAGCCCGTCGGCGCCGAGGAGTCGGTACGCGTGGCCATCGTCGACGACCACGACCTCTTCCGCGCGGGCGTGCGCGCCGAGCTCGGCGAGGCCGTCGAGGTGGTCGGCGACGCCGCCGGCGTCGATGAGGCGGTCGCCCTCATTCGCGAGCGCCGCCCGCAGGTCGTCCTGCTCGACGTGCACATGCCCGGCGGTGGCGGCGTGGAGGTCATCCGGCGGGTGCTCGGCGAGCCCGCCGGCGGCGCCGAGGCGCCCCCGCGCTTCCTGGCCCTGTCGGTGTCCGACGCCGTCGACGACGTGATCGCGGTCATCCGGGCGGGCGCGCGGGGATACGTGACGAAGACGATCTCGGCGGCCGAGCTCACCGACGCCGTGGTGCGCGTCTCCGATGGGGATGCGGTGTTCTCGCCGCGGCTCGCCGGCTTCGTGCTCGACGCGTTCGCGCGGCCCGAGCCTTCCGCGCAGGATCCCGGGCTCGACCAGCTGACGGCGCGCGAGCGCGAGGTGCTGCGCCACATCGCACGTGGCTACCAGTACAAGGAGATCGCGCTGCGACTGGGCATCTCGGCCAAGACCGTCGAGTCGCACGTCTCGGCGGTGCTGCGCAAGCTGCAGCTGTCCAACCGCCACGAGCTGAGCCGCTGGGCGCTCGAGCAGCGACTGGTCAGCCTCGACGGGCGCTGACTGCGCCCCGTAGGGGGCATTCCCCATGGTGAACGCCCGAGCGACGCGTCATGCTGACGGTGTGGCTCAAGCCGGCCGCTCCCCACGCCGACAAGGAGACCGATGTCCATACAGCCAGTCCCGGCCAGGCACGGCCTGACCCCGCCCCTCGGAGGCCCGCTGCCGTGATCGAAGTCAACAACGTCACCAAGCACTACGGCCCGACCGTCGCGGTACGCGACCTCAGCTTCAAGATCAAGCCGGGCATCGTGACCGGATTCCTCGGTCCCAACGGGGCCGGGAAGTCAACGACGATGCGCCTCATCCTCGGGCTCGACGCGGCGGACTCCGGCACGACCCTGGTGAACGGCAAGCCGTACGCCGAACACAGCGCACCGCTCTGCGAGGTCGGCGCGCTGCTGGAGGCACGATCCGTCCACACGGGACGCTCGGCGCGCAATCACCTGCTCGCGCTCGCTCAGACGCACGGCATCGGCCGCGCGCGCGTCGATGAGATGATCGACCTGGTCGGCCTGCACGACGTCGCCGGCGGCCGGGTCGGGGGTTTCTCGCTCGGAATGGGCCAGCGGCTCGGGATCGCGCAGGCGCTGCTCGGCGATCCGCACACCGTGATGCTCGATGAGCCGGTCAACGGACTCGACCCCGAGGGCATCCAGTGGGTGCGCAACCTGCTCAAGGGGCTCGCCGCCGACGGTCGCACGGTCTTCGTCTCGTCGCACCTCATGAGCGAGATGGCGCTCACCGCCGAGCATCTGGTCGTGATCGGCAAGGGCGAGCTCATTGCCGACACGAGCGTCGCCGACTTCGTCGCAAGCGCCTCCAGCAACGTCGTCCGCGTGCGGTCGCCCCGGCTGCCCGAGCTGATCGACGCGCTGAAGTCACCGACCGTGACCGTCAAGTCGATCGAGCCGTCCCTGGCCGAGATCGGGGGCCTGAGCGCCGAGCAGATCGGCGACGCGGCCGCGGCGCAGAGCATTCCCGTGCACGAGCTGACCCCGGTGCAGGCGTCGCTCGAGGAGGCCTTCATGGAGCTGACTCAGGGTGCAGTTCAGTTCCATGCCTCAGCCACGCAAGAGACCGAGGTGACCCCCGCATGAGCACCACCACAGTCGTCCCCGGCACCGGCGTCAAGAGCGCCGGCGTGCCGAGCGCCGGCGTCCGGTTCTCCGGCGTCATGCGCTCGGAGTGGACCAAGATCCGTTCCGTGCGCTCGACGATCTGGTCCCTCGGGGTCGCCGTCTTCTTCCTCATCGGCCTCGGCATCGTTGGATGCCTCGTCGCGGAGTCCCGCTATCCGGACCTGCGCCACGATTTCCATCCGCTGACGCAGAGCCTCGCCGGCGTCAACCTCGCCCAGTTCGCCGTTGGCGTTCTCGGCGTGCTGACGATCACCGCCGAATACTCGACCGGCATGATCCGCTCGTCGATGTGCGCGGTGCCCAAGCGCCTTCCGGTGCTGTGGGCCAAGGCGCTCGTGTTCGGTGCGGTGACGTTCGCGATCACGCTCCCGGCGATCGTGATCGTCTTCTTCATCGGCCAGTCGATCCTGACCGGTCACCACCTGGACGTCTCGCTGTCGACGCCCGGGGTGGTCCGGTCGCTGTTCGGCGCGGCGCTGTTCCTCACGGTGATGGGCCTGTTCGGGCTCGGCCTCGGCACGATCATCCGCACCACCGCCGGCGGGATCTCCGCGCTGGTGGCCATCGTGTTCGTGATCCCGCCGATTCTGCAGGCCATTCTGACGACGAGCCTGTCCAACGACATCAATCCGTATCTCCCGCTCAGCGCGGGCGGCGCCATCTGGACGATCAACCCGGATTCGAACACGCTCTCACCGTGGGCGGGCTTCGCGGTCTTCTGCGCCTACGCCGCCGTATCGCTCGCGATCGGTGCGGTGGTGCTGCGCCAGCGCGATGTCTAGCGTGCCGGGCGAACCGGCGTCAGTCGACGCGTAGGGCTGCCGTGCGCTTGGCCCGCCGGCGGGGCGAGCGGCGCCGGCGCCTCAGCGCTGAGTGCGGGAGTCGGTGCGCATCTCGGACAGGATCCGCTCCAGGCGGGGCTCCGAGCTCGAGTCCAGGTGACGCATGGCGCCGGCCACCGACGGATGGACGGCCTCGATCAAGGCATGCATCTCGTGGGCCACGGCGCGGTAGCCGGGATGGCCCTCGCGCCCGGAGCGAAGCTCGATGAGCTGCATCGCCTCGCGGGCGTTCATATCCAGCACATAGCGGATCCGGTAGCCGAGGCACAACGCATAAGGAGCCGCGCGCGTGAGACCGGAATCGACGAGGCGCTCCCATTCGTGGCGCGAGACCTCGAGCGCACGCCGGTAGTCGTCGGCGACGCCCGCGTCGTGCAGCTCCGCGGGAACCCCGGCGCCGAGCTCGGGGCCGAACGTCTGCCATTGCACGGTGAGCATGCGGTGGCGCTGCAGGTCACGGAAGGCGCCGTAGTCGGAGACGATCTCGAACCGGTAGCGCAGTGCTTCGAAGCCGCGCCCCGGCCGATGCCGGCGGTTGGCGCGCGCGCCGATGAGGTCGGCGAGCACCGTCGCCCTCGTCTCGAGGTCGAGGTCGGCGACGGTGTCGAGCGTCTGCCGCTCGGACACGCCGGCGGCCTCGAACAGCAATGCCGCGAGCAGCCGATCCTCGTCGCCCTCGACGTGCAGCAGGCGCACCGACGGGCCCCCGTCGGCGTCGGCGGCGCGGTCGAGGCCGAGCCGCCCCGCCCACCGTCGGGCGGCCAGCTCGCGCTGCTCCAGGTAGGCGATCCACTCCCCGCCCCGGTCGGGGCGCTCGACTCGCGCGACGAAGCTCGGCATCACGGCCTTGACCGCCTCGAGGATCTCCGCTCCGTACGCGCGCGCCTCCGGGAGCGGGTGGGCGAGCAGGTGCAGGACGAGCTGCTCGTAGGTCTGACCGGAGGCGAAGATGCCCATGTGCGAGAGCGAAGCGGCCGGAAGCAGGCCGCGCAGCAGGTCGAGCGCCTTGGCCGTCACCGCGCGGGCGTGGGCGGCCGGCGACTCGCCGGGCGCGGGCGGGAACGTCTGCGCCGCCCAGGCGCGCACGACGGGCAGCGACCGCGCGTACACGTCGAACAGCTCGTCCATCGCCGTCTCGTACTCGGGGCCGAGCTCGGCGTCGCGGTAGTAGCGGTATCCGCCGCCCGGCATCGGCGCGTCGTAGGCGATGTAGCGCGTCGACTGCTCGAGGTAGGCGCCCAGGCGGGGGCGTTGGAGCACCTTCGTGAGGACGTTGGAGACCCATTCGCAGGCCACGTGGGCGCCGCCGAGCTGGGCGACGGAGTCGTCGCCGTAGCCGACGAACACGCGCTCGTAGAGCTGGGCCGCGCGGGTGCCCTCGGCCTCGTCGAACGCGCGCCCGCCCGCCTCGGGAAGGTCGGCGGCGAACTCGTCGAGGAACAGGCGTCGCAGCGTGCCCGGGTAACGGGAGTAGCGGGCGAACAGCGCGCCCTTCACCGTCTCGGGCAGGTTCACGAGCGCGAACACCGGCCGGTCGAGGTTGGTGAAGTGGGGCGCCAGGCGGATGCGCTCCGCCTCGTTGAAGCTCTCGTGCGGGTAGTCCAAGGGGACGGTGATGCTAGCGCCCGGCGCGGCGCGCCCCGGCGAGCCGGCGCTCGCTACCGTGCCCGCCATGCGGATCCCTCCACACAAGTGGACCTGGGCGGCGATCTGTCTCGCGCTCGCGGCCTGCGGTGCCACGGGGAGCTCGACGCCCGGACAGTCGCGGGGCGGCATCTCCGTCGCCGCGGGCAGCTACGCCGGCGTCCACCTCGGCGTCACGACCCAGAGGCTGCACGCGCTGCTCGGCAACCGGCTCCGGACGAACGACAATCCGTACTACACCCCGGCCCAGGCGCCCCCGCTCCTGCCGGCCGACAACTATCACGACTGGGTCTACCCGGATGTCGGGGCGACGTTCGTCGACGGGCGCGTGGCCAGCCTCACCGTGTACGGGCTCGGCGCGGCGACCGGGCGGGGCGTCGGGATCGGCGACCCGCTCTCGACCGTGCCGCGCGCGTATCCCGGGGCGCGTTGTGAGCCGAGGCGCGGCGGGGTCAACCCGGCGGCTCCGGGATGCCAGGTGACGGCCGGCCACGGCATCTGGGTGTACTTCAGCGACGACCCGATCAAGCTGATCGCGCTCTCCGCGTACCCGTTCCTGTCGTAGGCGGTCGGCCCGGTCGCCGGCCGGCGAGCCGTGGCCGTCGCTGCAATAAGCTGCAGGCCATGGCGACGACCACGCACGACGACCCCGAGCTCGAGAGCGTCGCGTGGGACCTCGAGCCGCTCGTCGACGGGCAGGGCGAGGACGGCGTGATCCGCCTCCTCGACGACGCGCACGGACGCGCCGAGGCGTTCTCGCAGCGCTACGCGGGGCGCGTGGCCGAGCTCGACGCCGAGGGCCTGGCCACGGCCATGCACGAGCTCGAGACGATCCACGACCGGGTCGGGCGCGCGGCCACCTATGCCGGCATGCGCTTCACCGTCGACACGACCGACCCGGCGCGCGGGGCGCTGCTGCAGAAGGTCGAGGAGCGCGGCACGGCGATCGAGACGCAGCTGCTGTTCTTCGAGCTCGAGTGGGCGGCGCTCGATGACGCGAAGGCCGACGAGCTGCTCGCCCCGGCGGACCTCGACTTCGCCCGCCACCACCTGCGCACGATTCGCCGCTATCGCCCCCACCTGCTCAGCGAGCCGGAGGAGAAGATCGTCGCCGAGAAGTCGGTCAGCGGGCGCAACGCGTGGTCTCGGCTGTTCGAGGAGCTCACCTCGACGATCGAGGTGACGATCCCCGACGGCGGCGACGGCAGCCAGACGGTGGCACTCGATTCCGCCCTCAGCCGCCTCGTCCTGCCCGACCGCGAGCTCCGGCGTGCGACGGCCGAAGGGGTGACGGCGGCGCTGGCGCCGGGGCTGCGCACGCGCGCGTTCATCTTCAACACGCTGCTGGCCGACAAGGCGACCGAGGACCGGCTCCGGGGCTATCGGACGTGGCTGTCGGCGCGCAACCTCGCCAACGAGGCGAGCGACGAGTCGGTGCAGGCGCTCGTCGGTGCCGTTCGCAACCGCTATGAGATCGCGCGGCGCTGGTACCGGCTGAAGGCACGGCTGCTCGATCTGCCTCGCCTGGCCGACTACGATCGCGCGGCCGCCGTCACGCAGGACGAGCTGACGTTCACGTTCGGCGAGTCGCGCGACCTCGTGCTCGACTGCTACGGCTCGTTCTCACCCGAGCTCGGCAACCTCGCCCGGCGGTTCTTCGACGAGCGCTGGATCGACGCGCCGGTGCGTCCGGGCAAGCGCGGCGGCGCCTTCTGCTCGTCGGCGGTGCCGTCGGTCCACCCGTACGTGATGCTCAACTTCACGTCGCGCCGTCGGGACGTGCTGACGATGGCGCACGAGCTCGGCCACGGGGTGCACTTCGCGCTCGCCGCCCGCCAGGGGATCTTCCACCAGAGCACCCCGCTGACGCTGGCCGAGACCGCGTCGGTGTTCGCCGAGACGATCGTGTTCGGGCGGCTGATCGACGCCGATCAGGCGCCCGCCTCGCGGCTGGCGCTGCTGGCCGAGAACATCGAGGGGGCGATCGCGACCGTGTTTCGCCAGGTCGCGATGAACCGCTTCGAGGAGCTCGTCCACACCCACCGCCGCGAGGACGGCGAGCTCTCGGTCGAGCGCTTCGGTGAGCTGTGGACGGACAGCCAGGAGGAGTTCTTCGGCGATTCCGTCGAGGTCACCGACGGCTACCGCTCCTGGTGGTCCTACATCCCGCACTTCATCAACACCCCGGGCTATGTGTACGCCTACGCCTACGGGCAGCTGCTCGCCCTGTCGGTGTACCAGCGCTACCGCGAGCGCGGTCCCGAGTTCGTGCCCCAGTACCTCGAGCTGCTCGCGGCCGGCGGTTCGCGCAGCCCCGAGGAGCTGGCGGCGATCGTCGACATCGATCTGTCCGATCCGGGCTTCTGGGACGCCGGCCTCGACCTCGTGGAGGCCCAGCTGCAGGCGGCCGAGGCGGCGGCCGAGGCGAGCGGGCGACTCGGCGCCGAATCCCGCTGACGCCTGCGGCGCCGGGCGCGTCAGAACAGCGCCGTGAGCGCGCCGCCGGCGTGGCTCACGAGGTCGAACAGCGGCTGCGGAATGATGCCGAAGACGAGCGTCGCCAGACCGGCGAGCAGGGCGACGAACGCGACCTCGGGCTGGTCGAGCGTGCCGTCGGGGAGACGCCCGTCGCCCTTGGAGAGCGTGTCGAGCTCGGGCGCGCCGCCGGCGATCGCCGGCCGCGCGCCTGCGGAGGCGACCGCCGGCACCGCCTGCGGGGCGTCGGACATCCACATCGCCGCCACCACCCGCAGGTAGTAGCCGAGCGAGATCATCGAGCCGATGACGATGAAGACGCCGAGCCAGGCATAGCCGTTGTCGACCGCGGCGTCGATCAGATAGAACTTGCCGATGAAGCCGGCGGTCGCCGGAATGCCGGCGAGGCCGAGCATCGCAAGCGTCATCGGCCAGGCCAGGAACGGTCGCGTGCGCCCGATGCCGGCGAGCGCCTCGATCCGGTCCCCGTAGTCGGTCTCGCGCTCGCGGGCGATGACGACCGCGAACGCGGCCAGGTTCATGAACAGGTAGACGGCGAGGTAGAAGGCGACGGCCGATGCGCCGAGCTGCGTCGAGGCGACGACGCCGGCGAGGATGTAGCCGGCCTGGGCCACCGAGGAGTAGGCCAGCATGCGCTTCATCGACGACTGGCCGAGCGCGCCGACGTTGCCGACGATGATCGTGATCGCGGCCAGCACGGCGAGCGCCGGGGCCCAGACGTCCGCCGTATCGATGAGCGCCACGTCGAACAGCCGCAGGAACGCGCCGAAGGCGGCGACCTTGGTCGCGACGGCCATGAACGTGGTGACCGGGGTCGGGGCGCCCTCGTAGACGTCGGGCGTCCATTGATGAAAAGGCGCGATCGAGGCCTTGAATCCGAGTCCGACCACGGTCAGCGCGATGCCGGTCAGGAGCAGCGGATCGCTGCCGAGGCCATGCACGTTGATCGCCCGCTCGATCCCGGCGAAGCCCGTCGCGCCCGTCGCGCCGTAGAGGAGCGCGAGCCCGTACAGGAGCGTGGCCGAGCCGGCCGAGCCGACGATGAGGTACTTCAGCCCGGACTCGAGCGAGTGCTCGCGACGCATCTCCGCCGCGCAGAGCACGTACAGCGGGATCGACAGCAGCTCCAGCCCGAGGAACAGCACGACCGTGTTCTGCGCGGCCGCGAGCAGGAACATGCCGCCGACCGAGCTGAGCAGCAGGGCGTAGTACTCGCCGTGCGCCGCCTCGCGCGGCGCGACCGATCGCCACGAGAGCAGCACGGTGGCCATCCCGGCGATGCAGAGGATGAGGTTGAGCGTGAGCGCGAGGTCGTCGACGCGGATCGCGCCCGCCACGGCGGTGGTCTGGTTCTTGTAGCGCCAGATGGTCAGGCCGAGCGCGATCGCGAAGACGATCAGCGCCAGCAGCGGCACGCCGCGCTCGCGCGCCCCGCGGTCGCCGAGCAGCCCGAACATGAGCACGATGATCGCGCCGCCGAGCAGCGCGAGCAGCGGGGAGATCGCGCCCCAGTCGACGTGCGGGTGGGGCAGGTAGTGCGCCGTGGCGAGGAGGGCGATCATTGATTGGGCACCGTGTAGGTGACGCGCTGGCTCACGGTGTGAGCGGGGCCGAGCTCGACCGGGCGTCCCGTCGTGGCGGCCGCCAGCCCGGTGGCGGCGGGCGGTCGCGCCGCGATCTGCGCCGGCAGCACGGCCGCCGTGGCCGAGCGCTCACTCCGATGCAGCGCGAGCTGCGGGTACACCGCGAAGAACAGGATCACGAGCAGCAGCGGGGCGAGCACAAGGCCGTCCGAGAGTGTCAGCTCGCGCGAGCGGTCAGACGGCCCGACGCGGTTGTGCATCGTGCGGATGTAGACCCGCAGCGCGTACACGCTGGCCATCACGACGCCGCTGAAGGCGACGATCGAGATGACGATCTTCGAGTTGAAGACGCCGAGCAGGATGAGGAACTCGCCGACGAAGTTCCCCGAGCCGGGCATCGCGAGCGTCGCGAGCGCGACGATCAGGAAGAAGGCGGCCAGCACCGGCGCGCGGAAGGCGAGGCCGCCCATGTCGCGGATGTCCTCGGAGCCGCCGGCGCGCTCGGAGAGCAGCAGGATGATGAAGAACAGCGGCGCGACGACGAGGCCGTGGTTGACCATCTGCAGCAGCGCCCCCTGGGCGCCCTGGGCGTTGAGCGCGAAGATCCCGAGGGTGATGAAGCCGAGCTGCGCGACCGACGAGTACCCGCCGATCAGGCGGGCCTGGGTCTGGGTGAAGGCCATCACCGACCCGTACAGGATCGAGAACAGCGCGATCAGCAGCATCAGCATCTGGAAGTGCGCGGCGGCCTGCGGGAAGAGCGGCAGGGCGATGCGCAGAAAGCCGTACGCGCCCGCCTTGCTGAGCACGCCGGAGAAGACCATCAGCACCTCGATCGGCATCGCGCGGTAGCCGTCGGGCATCCAGCCGTGCAGCGGGAAGGCGGGCATCTTGACCAGGAACGCGGCCGCGAAGAACAGGAAGATCCACTCCTGCGAGCCCTTCGACAGCGGCAGTGCCTGCAGAGCCGAGAAGGCGAAGTCGATGTGCGTGCCGGCGGCCTGGGAGCTGAGCACGCCCGTGGCCACGACCGCCGAGAGCATCAGCAGCGAGCCGACGAGCGTGTAGATGACGAGCTTGATCGTCGCCTGAACGCGCCCGGGGCCGCCCCACGCGCCGATCAGGAAGAAGAACGGGACCAGCATGAGGTCGAAGAACATGTAGAACAGCGCGAGGTCCTGGGCCAGGAACACGCCGAGCACGGCCGTCTCGGAGAGCATGAACAGGAAGTAGAAGAGCCGCGGGCGCTCCCAGTGGCGCAGGGTGGCGGCGAGCACGGCGGCGGCGTACAGAAGCGTCGTGAGCCCGACGAGGAAGACGTTCAGGCCGTCGATCCCGAGCTTGTAGTGGATGCCCAGGGCGCGGATCCAGACGACGTTGGTGACGTGCTGCAGGCCCCGCGTGCCCGCGGTGTAGTCGACGATGTAGCCGATGGCCAGGCCGAGCGCGACGAGGGCGCCGATGAGCGCGATCCCGCCCGCGGCGCGCTCAGCGGCCGTCCGCCTTCCGCGCGTGGTGGAGGAGCCCTCGGTGGGCGCCTCGGGCGCCTCGGGGACGGACTCGGTCACGCCCGAGCCGCCGAGGTTCGCGAGCACGCTCGCGAGCAGGCCGGCGAGCGCGGGGATCCAGAGGAGGACTGAGAGCGGCGGCATCGGCGATCAGGTCTGCAGGAGGAAGTAGAAGGCGACGGCGACGGCTCCGACGACGAGCAGCGCGACGTAGTAGCGCAGGAAGCCGTTCTGCAGCGAGCGCACCGCGGCCGAGCCGGCGCGCACGAGCCCGACCGTGCCGCCGACGATCGTGCCGTCGACGAAGAGGCGCTCGAAGGTCTGCGAAGCGAAGCGGCCGGTCCAGGCGGCGGGGCGTACGACGAGGATGTCGATGAGGTCGTCGAAGTACCACTTGTTGATGAGCAGCGTGTAGATCGCGTGGAACCGGGCGCGGAACCAGGCCGGACTCTCCGGGTGCTTGATCCAGACCTCGTAGGCGATGAAGATGCCGGTCAGGCCGATGACCGTGCTCAGCACGAGGCCGACGTCGAGGTTCGCCGTCTGCGTGTGGATGGCGTACAGGCGCGAGTCGGCGAAGCTCGGCGCGAGGAAGTTCTCGATCACCGACGTCACGCGCGGGATCTGCAGGAAGCCGGCCACGGTCGCGCCGACGGCGAGCAGGCCCATCGCGACCTTCATCTCCCACTGCTGCTCGGCGATGACGTGCGCCGGTCCCGGGAAGCCGACGTCGGTGTCCTCGATCTCGCCCGTGTCCGGGTTGAACGGGTGCTCGGCGTGGTGCACGTGCCCGGTCTGGATCAGCTCACGGGCCTCGGGTACGGGCTCGCCGTGGAACGCGCGGAAGATCATTCGGAACGTGTAGATGCCGGTGAACAGCGCCCCGGCGTAGGCGAGCACGTACAGGCCCCAATGCCAGCCGCCGCGCTCGCCGACGACGAGCAGGATGTCGTCCTTCGAGAAGAAGCCCGACAGCGGAGGAACCGCCGACAGCGCGAGGCCGCCGATGATGAAGCACGCGTAGGTGAACGGGAGCGCCTTGCGGAAGCCGCCCATCCGGTCGAGCGACTGCTCACCGGCCATCGCGCCGATGATCGAGCCGGCGGCCATGAACAGCAGCGCCTTGAAGAAGGCGTGCGTCATGAGGTGGAACATGCCGGCCGAGTACGCGCCGACGCTGACGGCCATGATCATGTAGCCGATCTGGGACATCGTCGAGTAGGCGATGACGCGCTTGATATCCACGACGGCGAGCCCGATCGTGCCGGCGATGAACAGCGTGAGCGCGCCGATCACGGCGCCGACGTCCTGGGCGGTGGGCGCGAGCTCGAACAACGGGTGCATGCGCGCGATGAGGTACACGCCGGCGGTGACCATCGTGGCCGCGTGGATGAGCGCGCTGACCGGCGTCGGGCCCTCCATCGCGTCCGGGAGCCAGGTGTGCAGCGGGATCTGGGCGGACTTGGCGAACGCGCCGACGAGCAGCAGGATGCACGCGGCCACGAGATCGCCCTCGTTCGTCCCCGGTCCGAACGCGCCGTGGTGGGCGGCGGCGAACGTGCCGAGGAAGTCGACGGTGTGGGTGTGCCGCAGGATGAAGAACGTCCCGAGCACGAGGCCGACGTCGCCGACGACGTTGATGACGAACGCCTTGATCCCGGCCCGTGTGGCCGTCGTGCGCCGGTACCAGAAGGAGATGAGCAGGTAGGAGGCCGCCCCGACGAACGCCCAGCCGACGATCAGCAGGACGAAGTTGCCCGCCAGCACGAGCAGCAGCATCGAGAAGACGAAGAAGTTCAGGTAGGCGAAGTAGCGGTTGAACCCCTTGTCCTCCTGCATGTAGGAGATCGAGTAGAGGTGGATGAGCGTCGAGACGCCGCTGACCGTGCAGATCATGAACACGGACAGCGGGTCGACGAGGATCGACACGCGCGCGTCGAGGCCGGCCACGACCGCGTAGTCCCACAGCGACGAGGTCACCTGGCGGTGCGCCGGTGTCAGGCCCTGGAGCTTGATGAGCGTCGCCAGCGCGGCGAGGAAGCTCAGGAAGATCGCCCCGGTCGCGATCCAGCCGGCGGTGCGGCCGGACCACACCCGAAACCCGAGCGCGATCGTGAGCGTGCCCGCGAGCGGGAAGGCGAGGACGAGCCACGCGTAGGTCGAGGTCATCGCCGCGTCACCCCTTCAGCTCGCTCAGCTCGTCGACGTCGATGGCGAGGTCGCGGCGGAAGATGGCCACGACGAGGCCGAGGCCGATCGTCACCTCGCAGGCGGCGACGGTGATCACGACGATGGCGAAGATCTGACCGTCGCCGTCGCCCCACATGCGCGAGAAGGCGACGAGCGCGAGGTTCCCGCCGTTGAGCATCAGCTCGAGGCACAGGAGCACGACGAGCGGGTTGCGCCGCGTGATCACGCCGACCGTCCCGAGCGTGAACACGATCGCCGAGACGGCGAGATACCAGCCGATGTTCACCAGCCACCCCCGGAGGACGAGGGCCCCTCGTCGGCCGGAGCGGACACCGCGGCCGGCGGCGGGTCCTCCTCGACCGTGCCGTGCTCGTGGTGCATGTGCTCGGCGGCGAAGGCGAGAGTGCTGACCGCCTCGGCCGTCGTTCCGGTGCCGAGCGGGCGCCGCTTGGCCGCGAGCTCGACCTCCAGCCGCTCCTCGGGCTCGGTGCCGCGGCGACGGCGGGCGAGCACGACGGCGCCGACGGCGGCGACGAGCAGCAGGTAGGAGGCGACCTCGAAGGTGAGCAGGAAGCGCGTGAGCAGCAGGTTGCCGATGTAGCGGGGTGAGCCGAAGCCGAGGATGTACGGCGAGCCCTTCGTGTCGATGCCGTGCAGCCCGGTGCCGAGGAGGGCGATGAACAGCTCGACGAGCAGCGCGGCGCCGAACACGGTCGACGCGAGGCGCAGGCCCGAGCCGGTCGGGCCGCGCGACAGCTCGACGTCCTCGCCGACGTAGGCGACGACGAACACGTACAGGACCATCACCGCGCCGGCGTACACGATCACCTGCGCCGCGGCGAGGAACTCGGCCCGCAGCAGCAGGAACAGGACGGCCAGGAAGAGCAGGTGCACGACGAGCGACAGCACGGCGAGGAAGGGGTCGCGCAGGGTGACGACCCCCGTGGCCCCCGCGATCGTGCCGATCGCACCGATGAAGAACAGGACGGCGGACACGGTGCGGGAAGCTACTCGCCCTCGGCCCGCAGGGGCGTCCGCTCGAGCGACTCGGCCAGCAGCATCTCCTTCGTGAAGATGAGATCCGAGCGGCTGTAGTCGGACATCTCGTAGTCATGGCCCATCGTGATCGCGTCGAACGGGCATGCGACCTCGCAGTAGCCGCAGAAGATGCACCGGCTGAGGTTGATCTCGTAGACCGCCGCGTAGCGCTCGCCGGCCGAGACGCGATACTCGGGCGTGTTCTCGGCGGCGACCACGCGGATGCAGTCGGCCGGGCAGGCGGCGGCGCACAGCGAGCAGCCCACGCACTTCTCCAGGCCGGTGTCCTCGAAGCGGTGCAGCTTGTGACGGCCGCGGAAGCGCGGGTACACGGAGACCTTCTGCTCGGGGTAGTTGATCGTCGTCGGACCCTCGACGACGCGCGCGAACGTCGTCTTCATGCCGCGCAGCGTCTCGCCGAACACGCGGTAGGTGCTCGCCGCGGCGCCACGGCGCGGCGTCCGCACGACCTCGACGACGTCGTCGCCCGGGCTCCAGACGGGGATCTCCGATCCGGGAGTCGCGGTCTCTTCGCTCATGGGCCGTTGTGGGTCGCCACGACGAGGATCGCCGTCACGAGGGTGTTGAGGGTGGCGAGCGGGAGGAGGATCTTCCACCCGAAGCTCATCAGCTGGTCGTAGCGCAGCCGCGGGAGCGTGGCGCGGATCCAGATGAAGAACGTGAGCAGCAGGAAGATCTTGACGATCACGACGATCGGGTCCACCCAGCCCGGCGGGTGCAGGCCGAAGGGGAGCAGCCAGCCGCCGAAGTAGACGGTCACCGCGATCCCCGACACGACGATCATGTTCAGGTACTCGGCGAACAGGAAGGCCACGAAGCGCGTTCCGCCGTACTCGGTGAAGTAACCGCCGACGATCTCGCCGTCGGCCTCGACGAGGTCGAACGGGGCGCGGTTCGTCTCCGCGAAGGCCGCGACGAGGAAGATGAGAAACCCCAGGAACTGGGGGATGAAGAACCACAGTCCGACCTGGGCGTGGACGATCTCGGTCAGCGAGAGCGTCTGGGCGGTGATGATCACGCCGACGAGCGCGAGCCCCTGGGAGACCTCGTAGGAGATGAGCTGCGCCGCGCCGCGCATCGAGCCGAGCAGCGAGTACTTCGAGCCCGAGGACCAGCCGCCGAGCATGATCCCGTAGAAGGCGATCGCCGCGAATGCGAATACGAACAGGGGGCCGATGTTGACGTCGATGCCGTACAGGCCGACGGGCGTGCCGAAGATGTGCTGCACGTCGCCGAACGGGACGAGCGCGAGCGCGACGGCGGCGGTGAAGATCGAGATGACGGGCGCGAGCGCGAACAACCCCGCCATCGAGGTGCGGGGGCGGAACGGCTCCTTGGTGGCGAACTTGACGATCTCGGCGAGCGGCTGGAACAGGCCGAACGGGCCGACGCGGGTCGGGCCGTAGCGGTTCTGGAAGCGCCCGAGCAGCTTGCGCTCGTAGACGATCAGCAGCGGCAGGACACCGAGCGCGACGAGGAAGATCACGATCGCCTTGACGATCTGGATCCACCACGGCTCGAAGTAGTTGACGTTGGCGAGCGTGGGGGTCACGGCGCGTCGGTCTCCGCGGACCCGCCAGCGGCATCCTCGCCGGGACGGTCGTCCCTCTCGCCGGTCGCCGCGCCGTCGAGGGCGCCGACGATCGCCAGCACGAGCGCCGGCTCCACGAAGGGCCGGACGTCCACCGCGATCGGCTCGCTGCCGTTGGTCAGTGCGTTGGCCGACTCCCCCGGGATGCCCTCCTCGAGGAACACGGTCCCGTCGGGGACGCTCGCGCGCAGGCTGACGATCGCGTGCACGATCGGAGAGAGCTCCTCCGCCTGCTCGACCTCGGACGCGAGGCGCCCGGCGCGGGCGACCTCGACGCGCTCGCCCTCGTGGAGGCCAAGGCGCTCGGCGTCGCGCGGTGAGATCTCCAGCCGCTGGCGCGGGTGCAGGAACGCAAGCGCCGGCGAGGCCTCCACCTCCGGGGCGGCCCAGACCGAGCGGTAGGTCCCCAGGCGCAGCCCGGCGCCGCGCGTGGTCGCGGTCGAACGGGCGCTCTCGGCCCGATCGCCGTCCTGGCGCGGGGCGGCGGGCCAGCTCGCCGCGGCGTCGCGCTCCGGCCAGCGCACGCCGTGGCCGGCGAGCTCCTCGAGCGTCAGGCCGGCGTAGAACGGGACGACCGCCGCGAGCTGAGCGGTGGCCATCGGCCCGGTGCGCACCTCGAGATCGAGGCCGACGCGCTGCGCGAGGTCGGCGAGCACGCTCCATTCGGCGCGGACCTCGCCGACGCGGGCGATCGCCGGGCGCAGGCGCTGCAGGCGCCCGTCGGGGTGGGTGACGGTGCCCTCCTTCTCGGCGTACGTCTCGGCCGGGAAGACGACGGTTGCGTGCTCGCGCACGGCGTCGGTCAGGAACTCGGCGTGGGCGATCACGGTGCTCGCGCGGTCCAGGGCGCGCTCCCACAGCGGCCGGTCCGAGAGCGACAGCAGCGGATCGATGTGCATCAGATACAGCGCGGCGAGCTCGCCGTCGGCCGCCGCCTGCGCGATCGCGTGCGCGTCGCGTCCGGGCGGCGCGTCGCCGAGGCCCGGCCCGACGCCGGGCGCGACGCCCGCCTCGAGCAGGCCGCGGCCGTTGGCCTCGGTCGGGATCGCGAGCAGCCCGGCGCCGTTGCGGGCACGCACGTGGCAGCCACCGGCGATCTTCAGCAGCGCGGCCGCGGCGGCCGCGGCGTCGCCACGCAGCAGCCGCTCGCCCCACACGATGACGACGTCGCCGCCCTGCCCGTCGGCCTGGGGGGCGCGCAGCAGGTCGGCCAGCGCGCGGATCGCGTCGGCCTCGGGATGCGCCGGTTCGGCCCCGTACAGGGCGGCGGCGAGCGCCTGCAGGAACGCGACCTCCTCGCCCGGCGCATAGCGGATCGAGACGGCGGCATTCGGGTCAAGGGAGGACGGCCGCGCCGTGGCGACCGCGAGCCGCACGTGGTTGCGGCGCACGCCCTTGCGGACGCGCAGATCGAGGATCGGCGCGTCGTCGACGAGCTCCGTGCCGAGCACGAGCACGGTGTTGGCGAACTCGAGGTCGGGGACGGTCGCCGCCAGCTCGGGATCGAGCAGCGCCTGCAGCGCCCGCGGGTCGATGCCGCCGACGCCGTCGATGTCCGGGGACTGCAGTCCCTCGCGCAGCAGACGCGTGAGGAGCAGGCCCTCCTCGTTGCTCGTGTTCCCGCCCGCGAGCGCGCCGACGTGCCCGCGCGCACGGCGCAGGCCGGCGGCGGCCTCGTCGAGCGCACGGGCCCAGGAGACGGGACGCAGCTCGCCCCCGTCACGCAGCAGGGGATCGGTGATGCGCTCGTCGACGTGGATGGCCTGGTAGGCGAAGCGACCCTTGTCGCACAGCCAGCCGTCGTCGACGCCGGGATGGTCGCGGGCGAGCACCCGCAGCACGCGCTCGTCGCGGACCGTGAGGGTCAGGTTGCACTGCGCCGGGCACAGCGTGCAGACCGTCCCCGCGCCCTCGATGTCCCACGGGCGCGCGCGGAAGCGGTACGGGCGCGAGGTGAGCGCGCCGACCGGGCACAGCTCGATGATGTTGCCGCTGAACGGCGCGACGTACGGGTGCCCGTCGAAGGTGGCGACGTAGGAGTGGGCGCCGCGTTCGAGCAGGACGAGCTGGTAGTCCTCGGCGATCTCCTGGGAGAAGCGCACGCAGCGGTAGCAGAGGATGCAGCGCTCGCGGTCGATCGCGATGAGCGGCGAGAGCTCGAGCGGCTTGCGGAAGTGGCGCTTGGGCTCGATGTAGCGCGAGAGCCCCCCGCCCCAGCCGAAGGTGATGTCCTGCAGGGGGCACTCGCCGCCCTTGTCACAGACGGGGCAGTCGAGGGGGTGGTTGATGAGCAGGAACTCGACGACGGCCTGCTGGGCGGTCTGCACGCGCTCGGTCTGCGTGTTCACGACCATCCCGTCCTTGACCGGCGTCGAGCACCCGGTCTGCAGCTTGGGGATGCCCTCGATCTCCACGAGGCACATCCGGCACGCCCCGACCGGCTTGCCGAGCTTCGGCTCGTAACAGAAGACGGGGATCTCGACGTCGCCCAGCTTGGCCGCGTCGACGAGCATCGCGTTCTCGGGCGCCTGCACCTCGCGGCCGTCGATCGTGAAGGTGATGAGGCGCTCCTCGGGCCGCGGCATCAGAGCGTCTCCTGGGCGGCGAGTGCGCCGGCGGGCGCCGATGCGGCGCCGAGGCCGTTGCGCTCGCGCGCGGCCTCGATCGTCGCCTCGAACTCGTCGCGGAACTTGGCGATCATCGAGCCGATCGGCATCGCCATGGCGTCGCCGAGCACGCACAGGCAGTTGCCGATGATGTGCTCCTGGACCGAGGCCATGATCTCGATGTCCATCGGGGTCGCCTCGCCGGTGCCGATGCGCTCGAGCATCTTCACCGTCCAGTTCGTGCCCTCGCGGCAGGGCGTGCACTTGCCGCACGACTCGTGCCGGTAGAAGCGCGCGACCTTCAGCGCCACGTCGAGGATCGGCGTCGTGTCGTCGACGACGATGATCGCGCCCGAGCCGAGCATCGAGCCGGCCTTCGCCATGGTGTCGAAGTCGTAGGCCAGGTCGAGGTCGTCGGCCGTCAGCACCGGCGAGGAGGAGCCACCGGGGAACCAGCACTTCACCGAGCGCCCCTCGGGCGGACCGCCGGCGAGGCCGTAGATGATCTCGCGGGACGGCGTGCCGAGCTCGACCTCGTAGTTGCCCGGGCGCTGGACGTGCCCGGACACGCTCACCAGCTTCGTGCCGGTGGAGGTCTCGGTGCCGAGCTCGGCGTACCGCTCGCCGCCGAGGCGGATGATCGAGGGGACGGTGCAGAGCGTCTCGACGTTGTTGATGAGCGTCGGCCCCTGGTACAGGCCCTGGTTGGCCGGGAACGGCGGCTTCAGGCGCGGGTTGCCGCGCTTGCCCTCGAGGGAGTCGAGCAGGGCGGTCTCCTCGCCGCAGATGTAGGCGCCCGCGCCCCGGTGCACCCAGCACGACAGCGAGAAGTCCGAGCCGAGGATCCGCTCGCCGACGTAGCCGGCCGAGCGGACCTCGGCGAGGGCGGCCTCGAGGCGGTCGGCCTGGAGCGCGTACTCGCCGCGGATGTAGATGAACGAGTGCGTGATGCCGGCGGCGTACGCGGCGATGATGATGCCCTCGATGAGCAGGTGCGGACTCTTCTGCATCAGCTCGCGGTCCTTGAACGTGCCCGGCTCGGACTCGTCCGCGTTGCAGACGAGGTACTTGTCCATCGCGCCCTTGGGCAGGAACGAGGCCTTCGTGCCCATCGCGAACCCTGCGCCGCCACGGCCGCGCACCTTGGACGCCTTGAGCTCCTCGAGCACGGCGTCGGGCGCCATCGAGAGCGCACGCCGCAGCGACTGGTAGCCCCCGCGGCGTTCGTAGACCTCGAGCGTGTTGAGGCCCGGCTCGTCGATGTCCGTGAAGAGCAGGTGCGTCGTCATCGTCAGGCGCTCGCCTCTGGGTTCGGGCGCGGGAACTCGTGCGAGTTCGCCTCGGGGTCGGCGACCGGGCGGCGGACGAGCTGCTTCTCGGGCAGCACCTCGCGCCCGGCGTGGACGTCGTCGAGCACCACCGGGATGTCATCGATTCCAAGCGGTCCGACGTAAACGCCGTCGACCGAGGCCATCGGCGCGATGTCGCACGCTCCGAGGCACTCGAAGGCACGTACGTTGACGTCCTCGTCACCGGCGGCCGCCTCGCGGAACGCGGCATAGAGCGCATCGGCGCCGTTGAGCGAGCAGGAGATGTTCGTGCACACGTACACGTGGTGGCGCCCGACGGGGGAGAGGTCGAACATGTCGTAGAAGGTCGCCACCGAAGCGAGATAGGCCGGAGTGAGGCGCATGACGCAGGCGACCTGGTCGATCGCCTCGGGCGAGCACCAGCCGTGCCAGCGCTGGGCGGCGGCGAGCGCGGGCAACGTCGCCGAGCGGGGATCGGGGTACTTGGCCACGTGCGCCTCTATCTCGGCGCGCAGCCCGTCGGGCACTGCGACGAGCGCGGGGTCGGGGACCGCCGCCGGGTCCTTCTCGAGATCGGCCGCCTCGTCCCAGCCGGGGACGCGGGAGCCGTGCTCGTAGCGCGGGATCGGTCGGGCGCCGGGCATCGGCGTGCTCATCGGTCGATCCCGCCGAGTATCGGGTCGAGCATCGCCAGGCTGGCGATCATGTCGGCGATGTAGGAGCCGCGCGCCATGTCCGGGAAGGCCTGCAGGTTCACGAAGCTCGGGTCGCGCATGTGCACCCGGGCGGGCTTGGACGAGCCGTCGGAGCGCACGAAGCAACCGAGCTCGCCCCGCGGGGACTCGATCGGGTAGTAGACCTCGCCGGGGGGCACGCGGAAGCCCTCGGTGACGAGCTTGAAGTGATGGATGAGCGCCTCCATCGAGGTGGCGAGCTCGTGGCGGGGCGGCAGCGCGATCTTGCGGTCGGTCGTGATCGTCGGGCCCTCGGGGAGGCCCTCCAGCGCCTGCTCGATGATCTTCACCGACTCGTAGATCTCGGCCAGGCGGACCGCGTAGCGGTCGTAGTTGTCGCCGACCGTGCCCACCGGGATCTTGAACTCGAAGTGGTCATACGAGCAGTAGGGCGCCGCCTTGCGCAGGTCCCAGGGGACGCCGGCCGCGCGCAGCAGCGGGCCGGTGACGCCGTGGTGCAGCAGCGTCTGCGCGTCGACGATGCCGATGTCGCGAAAGCGCTTGAGGATGATCTCGTTCTTGCTGAGCATGTCGCCGTACTGATCCGCCCGGGTGGGCATGATCTTGATGAACTGGCGCAGCTTCTCGGCGAAGCCGACCGGGATGTCCTCGAAGACGCCGCCGACCTGGAAGTAGCGCGTGTGCATGCGCTGGCCGGTCGAGTACTCGAACAGGTCGAGGATCGTCTCGCGCTCGCGGAAGCAGAACCAGAACACCGAGATGGCGCCGAGGTCGACGGCGCTCGTCCCGAGCCACACGAGGTGGGACATGATCCGGTTGAGCTCGAGGTGGATGACGCGCAGGTACTGCGCGCGCGGCGGGACCTCGACCTCGCACAGGGTCTCGGTCGCTCCGCAGAAGGCGAGCGCGTTGAAGAAGTAGGAGAGGTAGTCCATCCGCTCGACGACGGGGATCACCTTCCAGTAGGACTTCTGCTCGGCCGTCTTCTCGATGCCGGTGTGGACGTAGCCGATGATCGGCTTGAGGTCGATGACGACCTCGCCCTCGAGCGTGACGAGCAGGCGCAGCACCCCGTGCGTGGCCGGGTGGTGCGGGCCGAAGTTGAGCGTCAGCAGCTCGCTGTGGCGCTCCGCGCCCTCGACCGGCATCTCGCTGAGCGTGATGCTCTGCTCCTGGCGGCGATAATCCGAGAGGCCGGTGTCCATGGCCTCAGGCTCCGCTGCCCTCGAAGCGCTTCTCGTTGTACGTGAAGATCACGGGCTCGCCGCCGACCGGGAAGTCGCGGCGCTGGGGATGGCCCTCGTAGTCCTCGGGCATGAGGATCCGGCGCAGGTCCGGATGCCCGCGGAACACGACGCCGAACATGTCGTAGAGCTCGCGCTCCTGGTGATCGGCCGTCGGCCAGCCGGCGCCGTCCTCGCCGTCGGGCACCACCGAGTCGACCACCGCCTCCTCGAGCGACACGCGCAGCGTGACCGTGACGCGGTCGACCTTCTGCATGTCCAGGAGCTCGTAGTGGACGCCCAGGCGCGGCTCGTCGGGGTAGTAGTCGACGCCGTGCACGCTGCAGAGGAAGGCGTACCCGCGCTCGCGCAGCGCCTGGAGGACCCCGCGGATGGAGCCGGGGGCGACGTGGAGAGTCCCCTTGTCCCGAAAGAACGTGGTGCCGACGACGCTGTCGGGCTGCGTCTCGCCGAGCGCTTGGGCCAGCAGCTCGAGGCCGGTCGCGTCAGGCACCGCTGCCCTCGCCGGGACGCCCGTCGCCGGGCAGCTCGGGGACGATCTCCTCGGTGCCGACCGCGCCGTAGCGCTCGCGCCAGCTCGCGGTCGGGTCCTCGAGGACCATGTCGCGCAGCTTCAGCACGCCGTGCATGAGCGCCTCCGGCCGCGGCGGACAGCCCGGCACGTGCACGTCGATCGGCATGAACTTGTCCGAGGGCACGAGCGCGTAGTTGTTGAAGACGCCCATCGAGGAGCAGCAGGCGCCCATCGAGATCGCCCACTTGGGCTCGAGCATCTGGTCGTAGATCCGGCGCACGACCGGCGCCATCTTGATCGAGATGCGTCCCGAGATGAGGAGCAGGTCGGCCTGGCGTGGCGAGGCCCGAAACGCCTCCCATCCGAAGCGCGCGATGTCGACGCGCGACCCGACGATCGACATCATCTCGATCGCGCAGCAGGCGAGGCCGAAGGTGAGCGGGAAGAAGGAGTTGCCGCGCGCCCAGGAGACCGCCTTGTCGAGCGTGGTCGTCAGGACGCGCTCCTCGACGTGACGCTGGAACTCGTCGTCGGTCAGGTCCTCGTTCTGGGCGGCCGGCGTCGGCCCGACGATCTCGGTGCCGCGCAGCAGTTGGTGTGAGGTGAGCCGGCGCGCGCGCAACGTGCGCGGATCGACGACTTCCCGCTTTATCTCCATTCGAGGGCACCCCTTCGCCAGACGTAGAGGAACGCGACGAACAGCAGCACGAGGAAGACGATGAACTCGCCGAGGGCGAATGGACCGTAGGCGCGCAGCTGGATCGCGATCGGATAGAGGAACAGCACCTCGATGTCGAACAGCAGGAAGAGCATCGCGATGAGGTAGAAGGAGATGCCGAAGCGCAGGCCGCGCTTGATCTCGGACGGCAGGCCCGACTCGTAGGGGTCCTGCTTGTGGGCGACGCTGCGCCTCGAGCCGACGACGGCGTTCAGAACGGCGAACAGGCTGCCGATCGCGCCGCCGAGCAGGAGGAAGACGATCGCGGGGAGATAGCTGCGAGGCACCGCGTCGGTTTATATCACCGCGCTCTCCTCGCTTGTGCGACCCTGTTACATAGTGGCAATTCGCTCAAAAATGACACCGGCCCCGTGAACGTCAACCAGGCGGTCGTCGACCTCGCCTACGCGGTGGCGGTGCTCAACGCGCTGCCCGCGCTCCTCGGCGGGTGGCGCTGGTACCGCGGCGAGCCGAGCCGGTTCTTCTGGGTCCTGCTGCGCGTCGGGCAGGTCGGGGCGCTCGTGCTCGCGGTGACCGCCGGGGGGCTTGTGCTGACGGGGCACACCGCCACCGACAACCTCTTCTACCTCTACGCGGCGCTGCCGGTGGTGATCGGCTTCGTCGCCGAGCAGCTGCGGATCACCTCGACGCAGACGGTCCTCGACCAGCGCGGCCTGCCCGACGCGCAGGCCGTCGGCGCGCTGCCCGAGCTCGAGCAGCGCCAGATCGTCGCGGCGATCGTGCGCCGCGAGATGGGCATCATGGCCCTGTCGGCGTTCGTGGTCGTCATCCTCGCCGCGCGGGCCGCGGCGACGGCGCACGGGTTCTAATAGGGGTGCCGGAGGCGGCCACGTGGCCGCCGGAGGTGGGTCCCCCCCGGCCGCAGGCCGGGATCGTCTCAGGTGCCGGAGGCGGCCACGTGGCCGCCGGAGGTGGGTCCCCCCCGGCCGCAGGCCGGGATCGTCTCAGGGTGCCGGAGGGTTCAGTTCGGCAGGCGGGCCTCGGCGCGCTGCTCGATCGTGACCGTGCCGTAGTTGCCGCGGTACCACACGAGCGGATCGCCGCCGCGGCGGTCGCCCATGTGCGCGACGGTCCCGATCCCGATCGTGTGGTCGCCGCCCGGATGCTCCTCGCGCAGGTCGCAGACGAGCCAGGCGAGCGCGTCGTCGAGGATCGGCACCCCGTGCTCGAGGCGATGGGAGACGCCGGTGAACTTCTCGGCCTCGGGGCGCTTGGAGGCGAATACGCCCGACAGCTCGTGCTGGCCGTGCTCGAGCACGTTGACGGCGAAGCGGCGGGAGGCACGGATCATCGGCAGCGTGCGCGCCGTGTTGTCGAAGCACACGAGCAGCAGCAGCGGGTCGAGCGACAGCGAGCAGAGCGCGTTGGCGGTGAGCCCGCCGGGGCCCTGCGGTCCGTGCGCCGTGATCACCGCGACGCCGCTGGCGAAATGGCCGATGACCTGCCGATAGCGTCGCTGCTCCTCGGCGCTCGTCATGGCCTGGTTGTTAGCAGACGCGACCCGGGGCGCCGCCGGAAGCGAGCGACGCGGCGTTGGGCACGCGGCGGGGGCGGCTGCGGGCCGTTGGGGGAGTCGAAGTTTGATCGATGTTCTTCCACCATGAGAGAAGATCGACCAAACATCGCTTCGCGGGGCCGCCCGGGGAGCGACGGAAGCGACTTCCCGGCGCCGATCGTGGTTGCCGCCAAGCAGAGAGGCCGCGATGTGCGCGGCCCTCGATTCGATCGGCGCCGGGGTCAGGCTCGTATTCGCCGTCGGTGCCCGCGCTCCTGCGCGCGGGTTGCGAACGAGCCGGTCAGTGCGCCCGGACCACGAGCGTCGACATCATGCCGAGGTTCGCCTGGTTGGAGAGGGTCGACGCGAGCTCGTAGGTTCCCGGTGCGAGTGTCACCTTGATCGGGCCGCCCTGGGCGCCGGGGAGGATCGTCGCGATCGACGTGATGATGCCGCCGCCCCGCTCGACGACGAGGTTGTGGGCGAGCACGCCGTCGTTGGCGACGACGATCTTCAGCCGTCCGGAAGGGACGCTCACCGCGCGCGGCAGGATCCGGAACTCCTGCTCGCGGAGGCGCAGCTCGTGGTGGGTCAGAACGACCGTCTTCATCGACGAGCAGCCGGCGAGCGCGAGGGCGCCGAGGAGCGGAACGAGCGGCCCGAGACGGACCGGAGCGGCACGGGCTGACATGGCCGGCGGCATTGTTCCGTAATATCTCGGCCCGCATGACGGCCCGCAGAAAACTCGTCGCTGCCGCGACGCTCGTGTTCGGCTCGGTGACGGCCTTCTCGGCCTGCGGCACGCAGGGGATCCAGGTGGCCCAGACGAGCCCGTACTACAGCGGCGCGGTCATCTTCCGCGACCATTGCTCCGGCTGCCACACGCTGTCGGTGGTCGGCGCCTCCGGTTCGGCGACGAGCATCTCCAGTCGCCTGCGGACCAACGGCCCGAACTTCAACCAGCGCAAGGAGCAGTACAACCAGGTCATCTACGCGATCGAGAACGGCGGCTTCTCCGGGGCGATCATGCCCGAGAACATCGTCGTCGGTCGTCAGGCGCAGGAGGTCGCGGCCTTCCTGACCCGGTACTCGGGGCTGAAGGCGCAGAAGGTCCCGACCGTCACGATCGCCCCGCAGAGCGCCGGCGGCACGACGGGCGCCACCGGCGCGACCGGCGGGTACTAGCCGAGGCGCCGCGGTGTCGCCGTCGCGGCCTGCCACCAGCGGTCGGGCCCTGTCCGCGGGCGTCGTCGAGCGCGGCGAGTCGTCGTGATCGACCTGAAGCTCATCCGCCGTGACCCGGAGGGCGTGCGGGCCGCGCTCGCACGCCGCGGGCCGACCGATCAACTCGACGAGGTGATCGAGCTCGACCGCCGGGCGCTCGAGCTGCGGCCCCGCCTGGAGGAGCTGCAGGCCCGGCGCAACCGCGCCGCCGAGGCGATCGCGCAGGCCAAGCGCGCCGGCGAGGACGCCGACGCGGCGATCGCCGAGCAGCGTGAGCTCGGCGCGCAGCAGAAGGAGCTCGAGGCGCAGGTGGACGAGCTCGAGGAGCGGCGCCTGGCCGCCCTCATGGCCATACCGAACCTGCCCTCGCCCGACGCCGCCGAGCAGGACACCGTCATCCGTGAGGTCGGCAAGGCCGTCGACCCGGTTGCGAGCCCACGCGACCACCTCGAGCTGGCCGGGCCGCTGATCGACATGGAGGCGGCGGCGAAGCTGTCCGGATCGCGCTTCGTGTACCTCAAGGGCGACCTCGTGATGCTCGAGCTCGCGCTCGTGCGCTGGGCGCTCGAGAAGCTGCGCGGGCACGGCTTCGAGCCGGTCATTCCGCCCGTGCTGGTGCGCGAGCGTGCGCTGTACGGCACCGGCTTCCTGCCCGACACCGAGGAGCAGATCTACCGCCTGCCCGATGACGACCTGTATCTCGCGGGCACCTCCGAGGTCGCGCTCGCCTCGCTGCACGACTCCGAGATCATCGACGCCGGCCGGCTCCCGCTGCGCTACGCCGGATTCTCGCCCTGCTTCCGCCGCGAGGCGGGCGCCGCCGGGCGCGACACGCGGGGCATGTTCCGCGTGCACCAGTTCGACAAGGTGGAGATGTTCAGCTTCGTCGAGCCCGATGCGTCGACGGCCGAGCACGAGCGCATCCTGGCCATCGAGGAGGAGATCCTGTCCGAGCTCGGGATTCCCTACCGCGTGGTCAACATCGCCGTCGGGGACCTCGGCAACTCCGCGGCGATCAAGTACGACTGCGAGGCCTGGCTGCCGGGGCAGGAGCGCTACCGCGAGCTGACCTCGTGCTCGAACACCACCGACTACCAGGCCCGCAACCTCGAGATCCGTGTGCGCCGCGACAAGCGCGTCGAGACGCTGCACACGCTCAACGGGACCGCCGTGGCCGTCGGGCGCACGATCATCGCGCTGCTCGAGAACGGCCAGCGCGAGGACGGCTCGGTCGCGCTGCCCGAGGTGCTCGTGCCCTTCGGCGCCCCGGCGCGGCTACGCGCGCCCGGCGACAGCTGACCGTCGGCCGCCGACCGGCGCGGCGGCTCAGCGGTACCCGGTCTTGGCGAGGAAGCGCCCGAGCTCGTTGATGAACGCGCGCCCGCCCTTCCAGGGCGCGCCGTCGGCGCGCAGGTGGCCGAGACGGTTCTCGCTGGACAGCGTGCGCGCGACGAGCGCGGCGTGGCCGAGGCGATCCTCGTCCGCCGCCCACGCCGCGAGGGCTCCGAGCCCGGTGTGCGTGCGGATGTTCTCCCGGTACAGCCGGTACCAGCGCGTTGCATCCAGCGCGACGAGCGCCGGATAGGCGTTCGTCACGTCGGTGAAGGTGCCGCCGGCGAAGCGCTCGACCTCGATCGGCAGCCCGGAGAAGGCGAACGCGTCGAACGCGTAGGCGAACCGGTCATCGGCGGTGACGAACTCCAGGCGCCCGTCGTGCGACAGGTCCGCGAGTGTCGCGCCGGGATCACCCCACGAGTGCTCGGCCTGGGTGACCGCCCCGCTCGTCGGATCGATGCTGTAGATCGCATCGACCGAGCAGCAGTGGGCGCCCCCGGTGAAGAGGTCGAGCACGACCTCGGTCTGCCCGTCGCCGTTGAGGTCGACGACGTGCAGTGACGGGGTGTCGGGATGGTCGGGCTCGCACTCGGTGCCACACGCCTTCGTCACCACGGGCGCCGAGTAGATCGGCGTTCCGGACCGGGTGATCGACAGCTGCAGGTTCGCGTAGGGGAACGCTCCACTCGTGACCGTGTCGTACGTGAGCGTGGCGCTGACCGATCCGAGCGACGCCGTCTCGCTGTGCGCGGTGGCGGCCGACGCCGGGGCGGCCGCGACGAGCGAAGCGAGCGTCGCGACGGCGGTGAGCCACAAGCGCGCGGCGGCGCCACGCCGGTCGATCGATCGCCGCTGGAACACGGGAACGATCGTACTCGGCACGAGGACCCTAGCCCCCTTGACCTGAGGCGAGCACGTCCGCGAACGTGGTCGCGCGGCCGTTTCGCCGGCGCTATGCGTCGGCGAGAGCCAGGACGCTCTCGACGGTGGTCCAGTTTCGCGCCGTGGCGGTGACACCGAGCCCGCGTCCGCCCAGCTGCGTCCACAACCGCGACCGCGCCACGCCCTCGGGATGCCATGCGTACAGCTCGCGGCCGTTGACGACCAACCGCTCGGGGGCGACGGCCGCGGCGGCCAGTCGCCGCGCCGCCTCGGTGGCGAGCTCCTCGGCGAGGAAGCTGACCTGGTAGCGCTTCGGGTTCAGCGCGACCTCTCGCAGGGGGTTGTGTGCCACGACGGCGGCGAGCTCGTCGCGCGTGCGCGCCACCACCTCGATGTCGAGTCCGAGCCCGGTGGCGATCCGGCGCTTGCATTCGCCGGCCACCTGCTCGGGCGTCGCCTCGCTCGACAGCACGACGTTGCCGCTCTGCAGGTAGGTGCGCACGTCGTCGAATCCGGCACCGGTCAACAGCTCGCGCAGTCGCGGCATCGCGACGCGATTGCGCGCGCCGAGGTTGATCCCGCGGAGGAGGACGACGTGTCGCGACATCGCAACGAGGCTAGCGCCGGTGCGCGACTTTCACCGCCGCGAGCTGTTCCAACGCGGCCAGGCAAACACGAGGCCGCGCGTCGGGTCCCCCGCGTCGTCCGCACGAGTCGGTGGAATGGTCGGCGTAGAGGCGAGCGATGACGGTACGAAAGCACCATACGACAGGACTTCGGGCCGCGCGGGCGGTCCGCGGCGCGGCGCTCGTGCTCGCGACGCTGAGCGCCGTGCTGCTGCACACGAGCACCGGCCGGGCCGCCCTCACCACCTGGGGCAGCACGCTCGGGCCCGCGGCGACCGTCAGCGAGTCCTTCGCCCAGGACAGCCTGTACACGTTCACGGCGCTCGGCGGCGTGCCGGCGTCCACCGTCGCCCCGGTGTCGGGGCAGATCGTCTCCGTCTCGGTGAAGGGGATGGCGCTCCCGAACACCGCGACCGGCGCCCCGCCGCCGCTCAACACGATCCACTTCCAGGATCTGCGGCCGCAGTCCGACGGCTCCTACCTGATCAACGCGAGCTCGGCGCCGTTCGTCCTTCCCGACACCGGCGATCCCAACCAGATCAACGTGTACCGGCCCGACAACCTGTGCGTCAACGCGGGCGATCGCGTCGCGCTGAACACCGAGGGCGGATTCGATCCGAACTTCTACCCGAACGGGGTCGCGTTCCGCGTGTTCGGGTCGGTCCCGGGCTCGACGACCGGCTACTTCGTCGGTCACAACAAGACGATGAACGGCGATTTCGTCGGCCTGAGCGCGTTCCCGGGCACCGAGCTGCTGATGCAGATCGTCGAGGCCACCGGCCCCGACGCGACCCCGCTCTGCCCGGGAGGCACCATGGGAGTCGCTCCGAGCGGGAGCAACAACTTCGGCATCGACCTGCTGCCGCCCCCGGTGCTCGGCCAGACGGTCGACGCCGCGACCGTGAGCGGCGTGGTCTACGTCAAGCTCCCCTCGGGCGCGACAACCACCCGCGCCCGCGGGGCACGCACGCCGGTGGCGTCGTCGAGCCTGGCCAAGGGCAAGGGCTTCATCCCGCTCACCCAGGCGCGCGAGCTCCCGGTCGGGACGATCTTCGATACGACGGCCGGCATCGCCCGCATCAGGACGGCCACGTCGGTGGCCGGCCAGACGCAGTTCGGCGACTTCTATGCGGGCATCTTCAAGCTCCTGCAGTCGCGCGCGCAGAAGGGCCTCACCCAGATGAACATCATCGACCAGCGCAGCCGTCGCCAGGCCTGCGCCACGACCGGGAAGAAGGCGTCGGCGGCCAAGCTGACGCGAGGCGTCCTCGGCCTGCTGCGCAGCAACGAGCACGGGCGCTGGACCACCCGGGGCAACTACAGCTCGGCCAGCGTGCGCGGCACCGAGATCACCGTCGCCGACAAATGCACCGGCACGCTCACCCGCGTCACGCGCGGCGTCGTCGTGGTCGACGACTTCCGCCGGCACAAGAACATCGTCGTGACCTCCGGCCACTCATACCTCGCGCTGGCGCGCTGAGAGCCGGGCGGCGCGTCGGCTGGGCCGGGGTGATTGCGGCCGGCCGCGGCGCGCACGGAGGGGGAGGGATTCGAACCCTCGAGACGGGGGTTACCCGCCTAACGGTTTTCAAGACCGTCGCATTCAACCGCTCTGCCACCCCTCCTGGGGCGCCGAATGCTAGCTCCGGCGGTCGCGCTGCGGCCGGGCCTGTGCGCAACGCGACGCTGCGCGCCCGGTTGGCTCTACACTCACCCGGATCTTCGGGAGAGGTGGCCGAGTGGCTGAAGGCACTCGCCTGCTAAGCGAGTATGGGGATAAAACTCCATCGCGGGTTCGAATCCCGCCCTCTCCGTCGCTGTTGTGCCTCCGTAGCGGGGGGAACGAGGATGCATGCGGCGGGACGATGCCGTCAGCCGGTGCTCGACCGGCTCCCGTGCGGCCGCCCTCAGCGCGAGCGCGCCTGAGGGGAGGGCTCAGTTGTCGGCCGGGAGGATGGTGAAAGAACCGCCCTGGAGCGGCGTGACAGCGCGGAAATGCCTCTCGTCGAAGCTGAGGATGCGGTTCGTCTTGTGCCGTTGGGCAAGGACGACCACTGCGCAGTCGGCGAGCCCGAGTCCGAGGCCGGTGTAGCGGGAGTCCAACTCGCCGATCGTGGCGTAGTCCTCTCGCTCCAGGCACGCGACCACGAATCGCCCGGCGGCGAGGTCGGCGAGAAAGGCGCGCCGCGGGCCACGCCCCACCCGCCACCCAAGGAGATAGTCAACCTCGGCGGTGACGGGAGCCGGGATGATGAGCGGACCGTCGATCGTGCGCAGCAGATTGTCGACTGAGCCAAAGTGGGGATCGTTCGCGTCGCCGAATGCCACGAGCGGGCCGGCGTCGATGACGACGGTCACTCGCCGAATCCCTCGAGCAACTCCTCGTCCGGTACGCCGGCGATCGAGCTTCCGTCGCCCCGTCCGGAGCCGGAGAGCGCAAAGTTCCTGTCTTCAACGCGTTTCGGCTGATAGGCGGCTATCGCCTCGCGCAGAATCTCCGCCTGCGAGCGGCCCTCCTCGCGTGCCAGCCTGGCTAAGCGTTCGGCCTGTTCCTCACCGAGGTAGACACTGGTCTTGCGCATCGACATTGACGTAGGGTATCACGTAGGGCATTTGTGCTCTCGAGTCTGAGGGGCTCGGAATGCTGCGGTCCAAGCGGCGCCTCCGCCGGCGCGAGTGACCGCCACTCAGCACTGCGCGAAGTCGGCGATCAGCCGGGCCGTGCGTCCGGGCTGGTCGATCGAGACGAACGTGTAGCTGTCGTCGATGCGCTCCAGGCGAACGTCGCGGAAGGCCGCCGCCATCCGCTCGGCGTAGCGGAGCTTGAAGAACCGGTCCTCTGTCGCCCACGCGAGCAGCACCGGCTTGTCGAACTCCCCGAACCGTTCGGCGGCCGTCAGCGTGTAGCGCTTGTCGATCCCGCGCAGGATCGCCGCCACCTGCGCCCGGATGCGCCGATCGCTCAGCACGGGGTGCATGAAGGCGTCGGCCATGGCCGGCTCGAGCGGACGCTTGGACAGCCAGCCGAAGGCGAACGGGAGGCGCTGGGCGAATCGCGGGCGCAGTGAATTGGCGATCAGCCACACGGCTCCGGGCACGCGCGCGGCCAGCTGCAGCGGCGCGAACATCGGCGGCAGGAAGTTCTCGTACGCGTCGCACGGGGTGAGCACGAGCCGGCCGATCCGCTCGGGGTGATCGACGGCCACCAGCTGCGACAGCGCCCCGCCCGTGTCGTTGCCGACCAGGGTGACGTTCTCCAGCTCGAGCGCGGCCAGGAACTCGGCGATGAGCGCGGCCAGGGCCGGCGGGCGGAGGTCGGCGCCTGGGTCGAGGGGCAGCGACTGGGACCCGAGCGGCCAATCCGGCGCGATGACACGAAAGTCCCTACGAAGGATCTCGGCCACGTCGGCCCACAGCAGCGAGTTGACGAGCAGTCCGTGCACGAGCACGATCGGTGGGCCGGAGCCGAGCTCGCGATAGCGGATTGTCCCGGCCCCGAGGCGCACCTCGCGCTGCTCGAGGTCGGCGAAGGCGCTCATGCCGGCCTCCGACTGGCGGCCCGCCGCTGGCGGATGGCCGTGGGCCACAGGCGTGGCGTGCGGGCCACCGCCCACAACAGCGGCGTGGGATCGACGTGGGCCAGGCGCTCGGTCGCGCGACCGTCCTCGCCCAGGGTGATCCGGTCACACGTCCGCATGCTGACGCGGCGCCGGCCGACCGTTCCCTGCAGCGACAACTCGATGTACAGCCGATTCCCGCGCGTGGCCCAGCCCTCGACGGTGCCGCGCAGGTCGGGCACGAGCGCGAACAGCGGGCGCGCGAAGTGCTCGCGAAAGGCGCGGTGCCCGACGGTGGTGGGCACCTGGGGCTGCACGAGGCGGACGTCCTCGTGCACCCAGGGCAGGAACGCATCCGCGAAGCGGTCGGCGTCAATGGGGGCTTGCCACGCACGCGCGAAGGCCTCGACCCACTCGTCCGCGGCGGACCCGCGGCCCGCCCGGCTCGCTGCTCTCGGGCTCGTACTCACGGCGTCCATAGGACTTCTCCTTCCGACGACGCTCTGCGAAGATCAAATCGTGTGGATCCCATACAGCTTGTATGTAGCGTACAGATAGTATGACCAAGCGGCAACCCGATGTCCGGGCCGGCGAGCCGAGCGGCGCGGCGGAGGCGCCACCCCCGCGCACGCGCATGGCCGAGCGCTCGGAGGAGACACGCGGCGCGTTGCTGGCCGCCGCGCGGGCGCTGTTCGCCGAGCGCGGCTACGCCGCCGTCGGCACCGAGGAGATCGTCCGCAGCGCGCGCCTGACCCGGGGCGCGCTGTACCACCACTTCGCCGGCAAGGAGGACCTCTTCCGGGCGGTCTACGAGGAGGTCGAGCAGGAGCTGCTGGAGCGGATCGCGGCCGAGGCGGAGGCCGCCGGGGATCCGCTGGAGGTCCTGCGCGCCGGCGCGCGCGCCTTCCTGCTCGCCTGCGAGGACCCGGCCGTCCAGCGCATCTCGCTCCTGGACGCGCCCTCGGTGCTCGGCTGGGAGCAGTGGCGCGAGATCGGGTTGCGCTACGGCCTCGGGCTCGTGCAGGGCGCGCTCGAGGCGGCCATGCAGGCGGGCCTCGTCGAGCGCCAGCCGGTGCGGCCGCTCGCGCATCTGCTGCTCGGCTCGATCGACGAGGCGGCGATGCTCGTCGCGCGCGCCGACGACGGCGGGCGGACCCGGCGCGAGGTGACCGCGGCCATCGACCACTACCTCGATTCGCTGCGGCCGCGCGACGCGAGGTGAGCACCGGTCGGGCGCCGACCGGGTGTCTCGAGCGGCCTTCCGCGGACGCCGGCTCCGTCCGGACGGACGCCTCGTCAGGCCCTGGCCCGCACCTCGAAACCGGTCAGTGTGAGTGGTCCGAACGAGGTGATGAGCGCGACGTCGACGGCATCCCGGCCGCGGCCGACCGCCACGCGCCCGATGCGTGGCCGGTTGTTTCGTGCGTCGAAGGTGTGCCAGCGGCCGCCGAGGTAGGCCTCGAACCAGGCCGCGAAGTCCATCGGCGCGGGTGGCGCGGGTACGCCGACGTCGGGGATGTAGCCAAAGACGTAGCGGGCGGGGATGTTCAGCGCCCGACAGAACGTGATCGCCAGATGAGCGAAGTCGCGACAGACACCCTGACCGGCTCGGTACGCGTCGGCGGCGGTGGTCCACGGGTTCGATCCCCCCGGGACGAACGCCAGATGAGCGTGAACGTAGTCGACGATCGCCTGCACCCGTCCCCAGCCCGGCGGTGCGTCACCGAAGAGTCGCCACGCCTCGTGCCCGAGCTCGTCGGGGAGGCAGAACCGGCTGGGCATCACGAAGTTCAGCGTCTCGTCCGGTAGCGATCCGACCGGCACCTCGGGGGCGTCGGGCTCGATCAGGTCCGCGGGTCGCGGCAGGACCACCTGCGCCTCGTAGGTGATCTGCGATGTACCGACCGGGATGACGAAGCGCTCGCAGCGATTTCCGTATTGGTCGACGTAGCCGTGGTGATCGGCACGCGTGTCCCATCGCTCGCTGGAGATCGACAGACCGGGCTGCAGGCGCGGAGCGACCTGCACGATCGCGGCCGTTTGCTGGCTGGACTCCAGCCCGAACGTGCAGCCGACCGTGAGCCCCAGCGGTTCCTCGCTCGGTTCGGCCCGATCGCCTGCAGGCATTGGGTCAGCCACGCACCGGAGGATGCCACGTTGACGGCTGCGCGCGGCCTTCTCGTGCGGCGGCGCCTTAAGGGGCTTCGATGGCGCGGACCGTCGCGTGCGCCCGACCGGGTCGACCGCGATGCCCGCCGCGGGCGACTACACTAGGCCGCCTTGCGCCCGTAGCTCAGCTGGATAGAGCGTCGGTCTACGGAACCGAAGGTCGGGAGTTCGAATCTCTCCGGGCGCGTTCATGAGGCCCCGTGTTTGCGGGGCCTTTTCATGGCCAGCTAAGCTCGCTCCCGGCCGGGCGCGGCAGCCGTGTGGGCGCCGTGCTGGCCAACGATCGTGCGCAGCACCGCGCCCGGCCGACGGCCAGGTCATTGCGGTCACACAAGACGGTCCATTCCCGTCTTAACTTGTGATGAGCATGGATCGTCGCTCCGACGCCGAGCTGCTGGCCACCTGTCTCGAGGATCCGCAGGCGCTCGGCGTGTTCTACGACCGCCACGAACGGGCGGTGCTGTCGTTCATCGCGCGCCGCGTGCGCCAGCCTGACGCGGCCGCCGACCTGTGCGCCGAGGTGTTCGCCGCGCTGCTGCACCAGCGCCGCCGCGGACGCGAGGTGTCCGAACCGCTCGGATGGCTGTTCGCGGTCGCGCGCAACGCCGTCGCCGACTACCACCGTTCGGGGCTCGCCGCCGACCGCATGCGCCGTCGCGTCGGGATGGGGCGGCTCGACTACGAGGACGAGGAGCTCGCCCGCGTGGAGACGCTCATCGACCAGCTTCGCGGCGGCGGTCCCGCGCTGGCCGAGCTCGAGCGTCTTCCCCTCGAGCAGCGCGACGCGGTGCGGGCGCACGTCATCGACGAGCGCTCCTACGCCGAGATCGCGAGCACGCTGCTCGTGTCCGAGGGCACGGTGCGCCAGCGCGTCAGCCGCGGTGTCCGTGCCCTGCGCGCACGACTGCTGGAGGCGCCGTCATGACCGTGCTTCCCACCGTGCGCGAGTCGCTGCTGGCTGCGGCGGGCGAACTCGACGCGTCCCCGCATGCAGCCGGCCGGCCGGAGCCCTCGCCGGCGCGGTCGCGCCGGCGAGTGCCGTGCCGACGCCTGGCCCTGGCCGGTGCGGCGGCCGGCGCGATCGCGCTGCTGGCGACCGCGTTCACGCCGGCGGCGAGAACGGTGTCGCGAACGCAGCTGTCCAGCGCGTCGACCCGAGAGATGGCGGCGGCGATCGGCACCGGGTCGGTGTCGGGGACGGGCGTGTGGCGTGCGGCGCGGGAGATCGCGCGCGCAACGCCGTATCCGCCGGCGCGGGTGGCGTCGCTGGCCTGGGTGCGGCCGATTGCGTTCAGCGGGACGCCGGTGGCCCGAGCCGGATTGGCCGCGCGAGTGCAATGGGACGCGGTCTGTCTGTGGTACCGGTATTGGCTCGACGATCCCGGCCGACCGGAGCCGGCGAGCACGGTCGTGCAGCAGATTCCCACCTGGCCGACGGTTCGCGCCGGCGCGCTGGCCACGGCGGCGCTCACGGCGGCGGCCGGGGCCCGCAACCACCACCCGGCCGCGGTACGCGCCGTCCTGGCCGTCGACTGCTGAGCGCGCGGACATGTCGACGCGCAAGCAGCAGCGCGAGCTGGCCCGTGCCCGACGTCGGGAGGTGAGCGCATCGCAAGCGCGCGCCGCCGCCATCGCCGCCGGGGCCTGCAGCTCGCCGCGGTGATCGGTGTGGCGGCGAGCGTCGTCGCCGCGGCGGTGGCGAGCTCGGGGTCAGGCGGCGGCCCGCAAGGTCTGCCGCCGCCGGGAGGCACCGCGCCGTTCGTCCGCCAGCTGGCCGGGATTCCGCAGCACGGTGAGGTCCTCGGCAGTCCGTCCGCGCCGGTCACGCTGCGGTACTACGGCGACCTCGAATGCCCGTTCTGCCGGGCGTTTGCCGTCGACACGCTGCCGGCGCTCATCGGCGGCGACGTTCGCTCGGGCAGGCTGAAGGTCCAGTACGTCTCGCTGCAGACCGCGACGAGCGACCACCCGACGTTCCTCACGCAGCAGGCGGCGGCCTATGCCGCGGGCCGCCAGGGCAAGGCGTGGGACTACATCGAGCTCTTCTATCTGCAGCAGGGAGAGGAGGGCTCCGGCTACGTCACGGCAGGGTTTCTGCAGGCGATCGCGCGCCAGGTGCCCGGCCTGTCGTTCGCCCGCTGGCAGCGCGATCGCTTCGACCCGTCGCTCGCGGCCCAGGTGCAGCGCGAGCAGCAGGGCTTCTCGCTGCTGCGATTGCCTCAGACGACGCCGACGCTGCTCGTCACCGGTCCCCGCGGGACGCGCGGCGTGCAGGCCGCCGCGAGCCCGAGTCAGGTGGCCGCGCTCATCGCCGCCGTGTCCTGATCGCCTCGGCGCGAGCGTGCGCCCTCGCGGCAGCCCGGCGCGCAGAGCGCGGTCACGCTTCAGAAGGGCAGCCCGATAGTCAGAAGCTCCGTGTGAACGGCACGAGCGCACCCCCGGTGACCGACGCGCGAAGCTGCACGAAACCGTGCCGTTGCGGCAGCGTCGCGGCGTACCGGACGCATGGGGTCGTCTCGAACGAGAGGACGACGCGGAAGCGACCCGAACGTGATCTGCTGGCGATGCGGACGGCGGAGCGCCGAATGGCCAGGAATGACACTCGCCCGTGCGGGCCACTGCGCGCGACGGTGAGCGCCTTGAAGAACGCGCTTGCCGGAAGGTGGCCGTTCACCGGGCGAGGGTGCGGCGGAATGTGACAGGCCGCCGTCGGTGGTCCGACCGTCGGGAGCGGTGTCGAGGTGGTCGTGGTCGTCGACGTGGCGGTCGTCGTGGTCGTGGAGCTCGAGCTCGATTGTTGGGTTACGTTCTCGAGCTCGGTAACTCGGCCGAGATACGGGTTGGCGACCACCAGGTCCGGTATGCCGTGGCCGGTCAGGTGGCCGGCCACGACCGATGTCGGGTTGCCGTTCGCTGCGACGGGTGAGCCGCTCGCGTTCGTGAATCCACCACGCCCGTCTCCGACGAGGATGGCTACGTTGTCGGAGTAGCCGTTTTGATTGGCGACGGCCAGATCCGCGATCCCGTCACCGGAGAAGTCGCCCACCGCGATCGATCCGGGCACGCCGAGCGCCCCGGCTGGGACACCCGGCCCCTCAGGAACCGCGTCGGGGGAACCAGGCGCCGGTGCAAAGCCGCCGCGGCCGTTGCCGAGCAGCACGGTCACATCGTCGTCCAGACTGTTGGCGGTCGCGAGGTCGATGTTGCCGTCGCCGTTGAAGTCATCCGCCGCCACACCCAGCGGCTCCTCGCCGGTCGGGTAGGGCGAGCCGGGGGCCGGCGCGAGGCTCCCGTCGGGCGCGCTGAGAAGCACCGCGACCGCGTTGAGCGTCGGCTCGGTGATCGCGAGATCGTCGCGACCATCGTGCGTGAAGGGAGCCGCGGCTACCGACGAGGGGTAGCCCGGCACGGGTGTCGGGGATCCAGGTGCCGGTGTGAAATGGCCGCCCCCGTCGCCGAGATACACAGAGAGCTCGCTGTTGACGACCGCGAGGTCGAGCTTGTGGTCGCCGTTGAAGTCTCCGACGGCGATCGACGCCTCGTCGCTGCCCGAGAAGGCTATGGACGTGGGCGAAAGCGCGAATCCGCCGTGTCCGTCGCCCAACAGGATTCGCACCGTGTCATCCTCGGCATCGACAACGGCCAAGTCGACACGTCCGTTGCCGGCGAACTCTCCCGCCGCGATCGCGCCGCCCGTGGCGAAGCCTCCGCCGCCGAAGATCGGGATCGGTGGCGCGAGGGTGAGTCCGCCGGACGAGTTGCCCAGCAGCACGGACACGCTCTCGCCGGGACTGAACGCCGGAATGCCGGTCGCGGCGGTGACGGCGACATCGTCTATGCCGTTGCCGGTGAAGTCGGCGACCGCCAACCCTCCGAGCAAGCCGGCGGAGTTCGGGACGAACGGCGGATCGGTCGCGGCAAACGGCGAACCGGGCGCCGGCACGAACGTCGGCGTCGCCCCGCCTGCAGCGCTCGCACCGAATCCGAGCGACACCGCGCCCAGTGCTCCTAGGACGAGAACTCGTAGCCTGGCCATTGCTGCCTCACGGTCGTATACGGCGTCAGTGCGCCGCGGAAGCCTAGAACGAGGCCGCGTCGCTGCTGTTGCGGCAATGCTACGCCTGGCGGGGACCGCTGCGGAGCGACTGGTCGATCTCAACGCCAGATCGCGACATCAGGAACGGTCGCGGTCGCCCCGCGGGCCGGGCCGCTCGCGCCTCAGAAAAAAGTCAGATACCGCCGCCACTCCCACTCGGAGATGGCGTTGTGGTAGTCGTCCCACTCGGCGCGCTTGAAGTCGATGTAGGCCCGATGCAGGTCCGCGCCGAACACCTCGCGCGCGAGCGGATCGGATTCGAAGGCGTCGATCGCCTCCTGAAGGGTGCGCGGCAAGGTCCGGACGCCGAGGTCGGCGATCCGCTCCTCGGTCTGGACGTACATGTCGAGGTCGATCGGTGGCCCGGGGTCGAGCTCGGCGTCGATCGCCTCGAGTCCGGCCGCCAGAACGAGCGCGGCCCCGAGGTAGGCATTGACCGAGGCGTCGACGGCGCGGGACTCGACCCGGGGCGACTTCGTCGGGACTCGGAGCATGTGCGTGCGGTTGTTGCGCCCGTAGGAGATGTAGACCGGCGCCCAGGTCGAGCCGCTCATCGATCCCTGCTTGACCAGTCGCTTGTAGGAGTTCACGGTCGGGCAGGTCACCGCGACGATCGCCGGGGCATGGCGCAGGATCCCGGCCAGGAAGCGATATCCGAGCGGCGACAGCCCGCAGCCGTGGGGATCGTCGCCGGTGGGCTCGAACAGGTTCTCGCCGCTGTCCGCGGAGGCGAGCGACATGTTGAAGTGTGCGCCGCCCCCGGTCTTGTCCGCCCATGGCTTGGGCATGAAGGTGGCCTCGTATCCGTGGGCGCGCGCCACCTCCTTGGCCATCATCCGGAAGAGCGTGAAGCGGTCGGCCATCCCGATCGCGTCGGCGTAGGAGAAATCGAACTCATACTGACCGTTGCCGTCCTCGTGGTCGAAGGAGTGAACGTCCCACCCCAGCTCGTTCATGAAGCCGACCATCTCGTGCAGGAAGGGCAGCGACTCGAGCATCCCGATCGCGTCGTAGCACGGCTTATCGAGCGTGTCCCGGGGGCTCCAGGGCTCCGGGCGCCCGTCGGCGGCCACGCGGACGACGTAGAACTCCGCCTCCATGCCGAGGTTGAACACATACCCTCGCTCCCGCGCCCGCGCCATCTGCCGCGACAGCACCGTGCGCGAGCACATCGGGTAGGGCTCGCCGCGCAGGTACAGGTCCCCCGGCGCGTACGCGACGTCCCGGCGCCACGGCAACTGCACGATCGCGCCCGGATCCGGGAACACGGCCAGCTCGTCGTCGGCGGGCGACTGGCCGAGGAGGTCGAGTGCGGCGCCGGTGAACAGCTCCGAGCCGTGCATCATCTGATCGAAATGATCGATCGGCACGGCCTTGCACTTCGCGACGCCGTGGCCGTCGACGTAGGTGGCCATCACGTACTCCACGCCGGCCTGCTGGAGCGGCTCGCGAATCGCCGCCAGCTCGTTGGCGGTGTACGACGGTGCCGATTCGGTGAGCGCGGACATCGAGGCGTGTTCTCCCTTCGCCGATTTCGTACCGTGCGCGCGACCCACCCTGGGCGGCGGCGCGGCGAATATAGTCGCGCTCGCCCGCGATTCATATGGCCACTCGTCCATACAATCCGCGCTGGTCGGCCCTCACTATGGAGGCGGTCGGCCGCGCGGCCGCCGCGGGGGCGATCGCGGTCCTGCCGGTCGGTGCCACCGAGCAGCACGGACCACACCTCGCGACCGGCACCGACACGCTGCTCGCCGATCGGATCGCCGTCGAGGCGGCCCGGCGGACGGGGGACATCGTCCTGCCGGCGCTCCCCTACGGCTGCTCGCTCGGTCACACCACGCGGTGGCCGGGAACGCTCAGCCTGCACCCGGCAACGATGATCGCCGCGCTCGTCGAGATCGGCCGCTGGGTGCACGCATCGGGCTTTCGCAAGCTGATGATGGTCAACGGCCACGCCACGAACGGGCCGCCCGGCCAGAGCGCGTTGCTGCAGCTGCGTCACGAGCTGCCCGACCTGCGCCCCGCGTTCGTGTCGATCTTCGATCTGTCGGTGCCACTCGCGGAGCGCTACCGAGCGGACGCCCCCGACTTCCATGCCAACGAGGCCGAGACGAGCATGGTGCTGCATCTGCAGCCCGACGAGATCGCACCCGATGCGATCGTCGACGAGCCGGACCGCACCGTCGGGCGCGTGCTGCTCTATCCGATGCCGGCGGTGACAACCAGCGGCGTCGTCGGCGCGCCGAGCGGCGCCAGCGCCGAGCGCGGCGCCGAGCTGTTCGAGGCGCTGGCCGGCGCGCTCGCCGAGCGGCTCGCGCTCGCTCGCGCCGAGAGCGACCCCGCGCTCTAGCCTCGCCCGGTGCGCGCCGCGCTCGCGTTGCGCTCGATGAGCCAGGCGACGGTCATGTCGCGATAGCGCGCGAGGCCCTTGTAGTCGACGAGATCGGGCGGGAGCTCGGCGAGCACGCGCTCGAGGCGCCGCGACCACGCGGGCACCTCGCAGATCCGGTCCAGCGACGCGAGGTAGGTGTGGATCGGGAACATCACCGCGTTCGAGCGCGGCAGCCGCACGAAGTGCTGCACCTCGACGCGCAGGTGCAAGCGCTCGCCGATCTCCTCGTAGCGCAGGTTCGAGCGCGCCGGTCCCCATCGAGGGTAGACCTCGGTACACGTGTCGAGCCGCCGGTCCACCGTCATGGTCCAGTTCGTGCGCCGGTAGGCGCGGCCGGGAGCGAGTCGCATGAGGAACATGCGGGCGCGGGGCAGCACGCCCATCTCGTGCACGCGGGGTACCGGTCCGTGAACCTCGAGGAAGCGCATGCCGAGATCGAAGTCGAGGGACCAGTCGGCGCCGAAGGTGAGGATCCCGGCGTCGAAGAAGAGATCATCCTCGCGCTGGTCGAGCAACTCGATGTCCTCCTGCAACTGGCGCGCGATCCACTCGAACGGCTCCCGGGGCAGCGTCGCCTCGTGGCCGAGCGTGAACGCCTGCTCGATGTCGAGCAGGCGGTTCGTCCACACGCAGCGGTCCTGATCGCGGCGGAGCGCGAAATGCGCCGGGTGGTCGCGAGCGAGCGACGTCGTCGCGTGCTCGACGACGTCCCAGGCCGCCTGACGCATGTGGGCGAGCACCTGGCAACGCGCGGGGTCGGCGGCCAGGATCCGTGCCCGCTCGGCCACCTCGGCGAGGTAGTGCTCGTCCACGTCGTAGACGTGCCGTCCCCAATGGCCGATGCCGTTGGAGCGTGCCTGCTCGGCCTCCTCGACGTTCACCGAGTACATGTAGGTGTCCGCGTCGAACGGGAAGGGGAAGCGCTCCAGCGCCGGGTCGGTCACGGTCAGGGTCTCGGGCATCGGCCAGCTTCCGATCAGGCGAGGTCGAGGACAAGGGGGCCCGATGCGCACCGCGAGACGCACGGCATGATGGCCGCGTTGGCGGCCCGTTCGGCCGCCGTCAGATACACGTCGCGATGGTCGGGCACGCCGGCGAGAACGCCGGTGCGGCACTCGCCGCAGACGCCCTGCCGGCAGAGGTACTGCACCTCGACGCCGGCGTTCTCAAGCGACTCGAGGAGCGACTCGTCGGCGGCGACGCGCAGCTCGCGCCCGCTGCGGCCCAGCCGCACCGCGAACGGCTCGGCCGGCCCGAGGTCGAGCCTGAAGCGCTCGAGGTGGACGCGCGATGGCGGCCAGCCGTGGCGGCGGGCGGCGCGGATGACGGCGTCCATCATCGGCGCGGGACCGCAGGTCGAGACGTGCGTGCCCAGCGGCTGGCGGTCGAGGACCTGCTCGAGCGCGGCCAACAGGGACGAGCCGTCCGAGTCGACGTGCACGGCGAGGCCGTCCGGTCCCGGGCACAGCCGCTCGAGCTCCCCGAGCAACGGGATCGCGGCGCGGTCGCGGACCGCATAGTGCAGCGCGAACGGGATTCCGGCCGCGCTCAGCTGGTGGGCGTAGGAGACGAACGGCGTGATGCCGATCCCGCCGGCGATCAGCAGGTGCCGCCGCGCCGATGTGACCGGGGCGAAGAGGTTGCGCGGCGGCTCGATCTCGAGGCGGTCGCCGACGTCGACGCGGTCGTGGAGAGCCCTCGAGCCGCCCCGTCCGTCGGCGATGCGACGGACCACAATGCGGTAGGCGTCCGTGCCCCAGGGAGCGCAGGCGAGCGAGTAGGCGTTGCGGTGGACGCGATCGCCCGGGACGTGCACGACGATGTGGCTACCGGGGGAGAACACGGGCAGCGGCCTCCCGCCGTCGGGAACGAGGCGGAGCTCGCGGGCGTCGCCGCCGTGCTCCTCGATCGCGCCGACGATGACCGGGATCGTCGTCACGGCCACCGTTCGTGCACCTCCGGGAGCTCACCCGCGAGCTCGGCATCGGCCTGGAAACCCATGAACGCGCCAAGGCGCCGTGAGAAGTGGTGATACACGGTGAGAGACCGGCGACAGCCTTCGCACTCGACGAGATCATGCGTCGCGCGCTCGGTCACCGCCTTGCAGTGCGCGCACCAGACGCGCCGGGCACGACTGCCCCGAATCTCCACGATGACCTCGTCGTCGTCGAGCCCGGCGCCGGCCGCGGCGAGGACGACGCGACGAGCGAATCCCTCGGGAGCGACGACGTACAGACGCAGTCCGACGGTGGCGCGGGCCAGCCGGTCGGACACCAACCGCTCGAGCTCGTCGCGTTCGCGCACGCACCGGCACGCGACGCCCTCCGGCAGCGCCGGCGGCGCGCAGTCGAGGAGCAGCTCGAAGGAGCCGGGTCGGCCCAGCTCCAGCCAATCTCGGGCCAGCCGCTCGGCCGCGGGCGTGTCGCCGGACACGACGACGAGATGCGCGGCCGCCCCCGCCATGAGCCCCGCGCCGCCGTCGCGCGGCGTAGAGGTGTGCTGCGGACTCACGCCCTCGATGACTCGAGCCTCCGACGTCTGGCTCATCCGTTCCGTCCTTTGCTCGCGTCCTTGGCTCGGCCGAAGTATGGACCGGAGATGCCGCGTTCACGCTGTGCCGAGTGGACAAGACGGGACGCCTCTGACTGGCCCGCCGGTCGAAGCACACCCGGCCGCCGATCTGATCGCATACCCGGTGACGGCCCGCTCGCCCGCTGACACCAATGACTGTGAGGCCACCCGATGTCCCATTCCTGGCGCACCTCGATCCTCGCCGACCGGCACCGAGCGCTCGGGTCGGAGCTCGAGGATTGGAACGGGATGGGAACAGCCTGGACCTACTCGTCCGATCTCGCCGACGCCCACGAGGCGATTCGCACGCGCGCCGGGCTCATGGACGTCTCCGGGCTGAAGAAGGTTCACTACGTCGGCCCGCACGCGGAGGCGCTGCTGCAGGAGGCGGTGACCCGTGACGTGCGGAAGCTGTACCCCGGTCGCTGCGTCTACTCGACGATGCTCGACGAGCGGGGCAAGTTCACCGATGACTGCATCGTGTACCGCACCGGCCCGAATGCGTGGTTCGTCGTCCACGGCGCCGGAACCGGCCACGAGCAGCTGACCCGGAGCGTGACCGGCCGACAGGTCGCCGTGCTGTTCGACGACGACCTGCACGACCTGTCGCTGCAGGGCCCCGTCGCCGTCGACTTCCTCGCCGACCATGTTCCGGGAATCCGGGACCTGCCCTATTTCCATCACACCGCCACGCGCCTCTTCGAGCGGCCGGTGATGATCTCGCGCACGGGATACACCGGCGAGCGCGGCTACGAGATCTTCTGCCGGGCCGCGGACGCCGGTCAGATCTGGGACACGATCCTCGAGCTCGGCGCGCCGCTCGGCATCGTGCCCTGCGCGTTCACGGCGCTCGATTGGCTGCGGGTCGAGAGCTACCTGCTGTTCTATCCCTACGACAACTCCGAGATGTACCCGTTCGCCGACGCGGCGCCGGGCGACAGCCTGTGGGAGCTCGGCCTCGACTTCACGGTCTCGCCGGGGAAGACGGGCTTTCGCGGCGCCGAGGAGCACGCTCGCCTGCAGGGCCGCGAGCGCTTCAGGATCTACGGCGTGCTGCTCGACGGCGACCGCGCCGCGGCCGAGGGCGACACGCTGCACGTCGACGGAAGCCGGGTCGGCGTCATCACGTGTGCGATGTACTCGCGTCTGACCGGACGCTCGATGGCGCTGGCCCGGCTCGACGTCCCGCAGGCGGTGCACGGGACCCCGCTGCAGGTCCGGGGCAGCGTCGACACGACCGCAGTCGCCCACACGCTTCCCTTCGACGACCCGACGAAGGCGAAGCGGACGGCCACGGGCTGAGCGAGCCGAACGTGGACAACGGCCTGAGCGAGGTCGCGCGCTTCCTCGCGCAGCGACCGCCGTTCGATCGGCTCGCCCCCGATGAGCTCGGAGAGATCGCGGCGCAGGCCACGATCGAGTTCCACCCGGCAGGCGCCACGATCCTCAGCGAGGACGGCGGGCCGGTCACCTTCCTGCGCGTCGTGCACAGCGGGGCGGTGGACATCGTGCACGAGGGACGCCTGCTCGACCTGCTCGGCCCGGGGGACGCCTTCGGACAGGCCGCGATGCTCTCGGGGTTGCCGCCAGGCTTCGAGGCGCGAGCGGCCGAGGACACGCTGTGCTATCGCATCCCCGACGCGACGGCGCGGCCGTTGCTGGCCCGCGCCCGCAGCGGCGAGCTCGCGCCGAGCGCGCGGGAGCCGGCCCATCGGCCGGTGGCCGAGCTCATCCGCGCGACGACCGTCACCTGCCCTCCGGACGCGAGCGTCGGCGAGGCCGCGCGGAGGATGATCGACGCGGGGGCGAGCGCGGCGATCGTGACCTTCGGCGACGGGACCCTCGGGATCCTCACCGACCGCGACCTGCGCGGTCGCGTCGTCGCCGCCGGGCGCTCGGGCCACACGCCGGTGAGCGAGCTCGCGACCGTGCCGGTGTTCGCGGTCGCGCCGGACATGCTCGGGAGCGAGGTCCTGTACGAGATGCTCGTCCGCGGGATCCGCCACGCGCCGGTCGTCAGCGATCGCGGGCGCCTGGTCGGCGTCGTCGAGGACCGGGACCTGTTCGCCGGACAGGCGCGCTCGTGGTTCGGGGTGCGCCGCACGATCGAGCGTGCACGTGACCTGGACGAGCTGGCGGAGGCCGCCCGCCGGCTGCCGAGCCTGATGCTCGCGCTGCACGGATCGAGCCTGGGCGCGCTGGAGATCGTCCGCGTGCTGTCGGCGCTCACCGACGCGCTTTCCTGCCGGGCGCTCGAGCTCTCGCTGCCGGCCCCCGAGCCGACCGGCGGGGGCGTCGTGTTCGTGGCGGTCGGCAGCCAGGCGCGACGTGAGCTGACGATGACCTCAGAACCGCACGGCGCGTTCGTGGCCGCGAGCGGTCGGCTGACGCCGGAGGCGCTGGCGGCGCTGCGCGCCGCGCTCGAGCGCTGCGGATTGCGAGGATCGCCGGTCGCGCGCAGCGCCGCTGAATGGACTCGGGCTGCCACCGAGGACCCACTGGCGCTCGAGGTGCTCACCGACCGCCGGCCGCTGTGGGGAACGCCGACCGAGGCGCTGCCGCTCGTCGAGCCGCGCCCGGACGCGCCGCTGCTGCAGATGCTGCGAGACCGTGCGCTGACCGAGATCCCCCCGACGGGCTTTGACGCCGAGGCGGTGCTCGGGCTCGCCGGGCGCCGCGACGAGCGGCTGGACATCCGGCGGGCGGCGATCGGGCCGATCGTCGAGGTGGCCCGCTGGGCGGCGACGAGCGCCGGCGCCGGCCCCGGCTCCACGCTGGAGCGCCTGGACGCCGCCGCCGAGGCGGGGACGCTGACACGCTCTGCCGCGCGCACGCTCGCCGACGCCTTCGAGGTCGTGCTCGAGCTGCGCGTCGCCCACCAGATGGAGCAACTCGCCATCGGCCAACCGCCCGACGACCTGCTCGATCCCGCGGCGATGACCCCGGTCACCCGCGGTCACCTGCGCAGCGTGTTCCAAGCCGTGAGCGCGATCCAGCGAGAGCTCGGCCGATGAGGCTCCGCCCGCTGCGGGCCCTGCGGCAGCCCGATTTCCGGACGCCGTGGAGGGAGGCCGACTGGTGCGCGATCGACGTGGAGCTCACCGGCCTTGATCCGCGCCGCGGCGAGCTGATCGCCATCGGCGCGGTCCCCGTGCAGGGCGGCCGGCTGATCCTCGGCGATGCGCGCTACACGCTCGTGCGGCCCGCGCGCCCGCCCTCGCCCGACGCCGTCCTCGTGCACAAGCTGCGCGTCGCCGATCTCGCAAGCGCGCCCGCGCTCGACGAGGCGACCGGGCTGTTGCTCGAGGTGATCGCCGGCCGGGTGCCGGTCTTCCACACCGCGGCGGTCGAGCGGCACTTCCTCGGGCGCGCGCTGGCCGGCCGCGGCGTGCGACTGCCCCCGAGCGCGGACACCGAGGCGATCGGACGCCGATGGCTGCGCGACCGCGACGGCGTTGCACCCGCCCGGTTGTCGCTCGGCCGCCTGGCGCACGTGCTCGGGCAGTCCGCGGAGCCCGCCCACCACGCCCTCGGCGACGCGCTCAGCACGGCCCAGGCGTTCCTGGCGCTCGCCAGCCACATCGACGCACGCGAGCCCCAGACCGTCGGCTCGCTCGTGCGCGTGCCCGAGGCGGAGCTCGGTGCGCGCCGCTTCGGACGAGGCTAGCCCTACGTGACCACCGGTTCCAATCCGTCCTGGCTGGTGACGAGGTCGAGATCGGGCGCGGGCGCGAGGTCCTTGAACACCGCGAAGCTCGACGGCGTCTCGGTCATGACCGGGAAGTGGAAGGTGCACTTCGGGCACTGCTCGCGCAGCACGGCCTGCTCGGCCCCGAGGTCGTAGTCCTTGTCCTGGAGCTCGCCGCAGCACGGGCAGATGCGCAGCAGGCGGGTGCTGACGAGCTCGAAGTTGTTGATGATGTCCTCCATGATCGCTCCGTTGGCGGCCCACGCCTTGGCGTACTTGTGATACGTGCACATGTGCCAGTCGCGCAGGGCCTCCTTGCTGGCCCAGAAGCTGACCTCGTTGAACCAGGTCGGATCGTCGGGATGCTCCCACCAGGTGAGGTGGATGAAACCCGGAAGCTCCATGAGGTGGTTACGCGTGTCGGCAAAGACCACCTTGAACTTCTCGTACGCATCCGGACTCGAGAAGCGGACGCGCTGCATGCTGAGGTAAATCGACACGGTGGCCCTTTCTGCCGGGTTCGTTCCTTCGCGCACAAGATAGTCCTGGCGACGCGCCCGGCGCCTGGGCCCCCGCACACAAAACCGTTGGACCGACAGTCCGTGTCCTTCCGGGCCATATCGCGGCGTCGGATTGTGGACGGGCCGCCGTTGTCAGTCTGGATCGCGCCGGTCAGTCTGGCCCGGCCCGGCGCACCACGCGCGCCGCGCCGCACACACAGATTCAGACCGGCGGAGGTAACGGATGGCCAGCGAAGCACCAGCGACGCAGGGCGACACGCTCGATTATGCCCACGCAGGGATGCCGAGAACCGCCAACTGGTGGAGCGCATTCGTCATCGGGCTGGCCGGGACGATCCTCGTCACCGGGATCGCTCCGACGATGGTCGTGTCGCTCGGCGCGGCCGCCATCCCGGTCATGGTCCTCATCACGGCGTGCGGCTGGCTGCTGTGCATCTTCCTCTCCGAGCTCGCAGCGATGATGCCCGAGCGCGCCGGCGGCCTGCCCTCCTACATCTATCCGGCGTTCAAGGATCGCTGGCCGCGGGGGGCAAAACACGCCGGTGCGTTCGGCGCGTGGGGCTACTGGCTCGGCTGGTTCCCCGTGGCGCCGCTGAACATGATCCTCGCCTCGTTCTACATCGTCGACCTGTTCCATCTGAGCACGAGCGGGTTCACCCCGATCGATACGCCGATCGCCTGGTGGACGCTCGGTATCTCGGTCGTCGGGATCCTCCTGATCTTCATCCCGTCGTATCTCGGTCTGCGCTTCGGCGCCGGATTCGCGACCGTCCTGGCCTTCCTGGCCATGATCCCATTGACCTTCCTGGCGATCTCGTGGATCTTCAACCCCGGCGTCGTGGACTTCGGGCAGCTGTTCCACTTCCAGCACACCGACAAGACCGGCTTCTTCTCACCCCAGTACGGCCACGGCTGGCTGACCATCTCCATCGCGTTCTCCTTCCTGTTGACCTGGAACGTGCTCGCGATGGAGGCGGCCGCCTGCTACATCGGGGAATGCAAGGACCCGGCGCGAGACGCGAAGATCGCCCTCAATCTCGAGGGCGGCTACGGCCTGTTCATCTACACGATGATCCCGGTGGCGTTCATCATCGTGCTCGGCGTGGCCGCGCTCGGCAACTCCGCCCTCGTCGACCCCAAGACGATCTTTGTCACCTACGTCTCGAAGGTGTTCGGCACCGGCGCGACCGGGACGTTGATCAACTGGGCCGTCGGCCTGATGCTCATCATCGCGCTCGTTCTCTCGGCGCTGAACGCGATCACCGGCACGGCACGCTCGCTGCACCAGATGTCGGTGGACGGCAACTTCCCGACGTTCTTCAGCAAGCTCAACCGCCACGGCGTGCCGGCCCTGGGGATGGCATTCACCGTCGTCGCCTCGATCGCCGTGGTGTTCATGGGCGGCGCGGTGGAGATCTACACCTTCTCCAACGTCGGCTACCTGATCATCATGATCCCGGTTCTCTTCGGCTACTTCTTCCTGCGACACACCCGCCCGAACCTGCCCCGGCCGATCCGGCTGCCGGAGTGGATGAAGTGGCTCGCCCTGGTGCTGGCCGCGTTCTTCCTGGTCATCTACTTCTACGGTGGCCCGATCTACGCCTCGTGCAAGTGCTCGCAGGCCGGTCACTCGACGCTGCCCTACTACTTCATGGGCTTCGTCGCGCTCGCCGCCTACCTGCCGTTCTACCTCTATCGCCACATGGTCGAGGATCGCCGCGCCGGACCCGAGGAAAAGGCTGAGATGGCGGAGGCCGCAGCGGCCACCGGCCCCGGCGTGGCCGCGGAGGCGCGGCTGTGAGCGCCCCGGCGGTACCGGCACCGGCGGTTGTTCCGCGTGCTCGCCGCCGGCGCACACGAGGGAAGATCGCTGTTCCGCAGGACCCGGTCCGCGAGCACGCTCGGCAGGCCCCGCCGGTGCTGCTGGCCAGCGAGGGGCGCGACTTCAGCGCCGCGAGCATCGCGCTGGCCGCGGAGCTCGCCGGGGGAGCCGGCGGAGAGGTCCACGTGCTCGCCATCGCCCGCGTCCACGGCGTGTCCTTCGGGCTGCCCAACCCAGGCCTGCTGCCGAATCGCGCCGAGTGGGACGCCCAGCGCGACGCCGTCGCGCGTGCGGCCGCCAAGCTGCGTCGGCGTGGGATCAACGCGGGCGGCCAGGTGCTCGGGACGCGCGCGGCGACCAAGCGGATCTGCGCCGCCGCCGAGGCCCTCGGATGCGAGGCGATCGTCATGGGCGCAGACCCCGGCCGCTCGCGGGTCGTCGGCGACATGATCTGGTCACAGGAGCCCCAGCGCGTGCAGCGTCGTGCCAAGGTTCCGGTCCACCTCGCGATCGAGGATCCGCCCGCGGCCGGCGGGTGATCGAAGCGAGCGCGGCGCGTCGCAACGCCCGGTCGCACTGACGCCCATGTCGACGACGACGCCCCGCCCGTTGCCGGGTGACACGCAGGACGTCCGCACCACCTGTCCCCGCGACTGCTACGACGCCTGCGGCGCGCTCGTGCGCGTCCGGGCCGGGCGGATCGTCCACGTGCGCGGAGATCCGGACCACCCGGTGAGCCGCGGCAAGCTCTGCCGCAAGTGCGCGCTCGCGTACAACGGCGTGTTCCTCGACCCGGACGCTCGCCTGACCGCCCCGCTCGTGCGTCGCGGACCGAAGGGCAGCGGGCGCTTCGAGGCGGTGAGCTGGGACGAGGCGCTCGGCCTGGTCGCCGAGCGCCTCGGCGGCATTCTCGGCGCGGGCGCGCCCGAGACGATCGTCTACTCGCACTACACCGGGAGCTTCTCGCTGCTCTCGTACTTCTTCCCGATGCGACTCATGCGCCGCCTCGGGGCCACCGAGGTCGCCCCGGACACGATCTGCAACGACGCGGGCCACACGGCCCTCACCTACCTGTACGGCACCTCGCTGGAGGGCTTCGACCCCCGGACCGCGGCCGAAGCGGGCTGCATCCTCGTGTGGGGCGCCAACCCGTCGGCCTGCGCGCCCCACCAGCACGAGCACTGGCTCGTCGAGGCGCCGGGCGCGGTGGTCGTGGTCGACCCGGTGCGCACGGCGACGGCGGAGCAGGCCGACCTCCATCTGCAGCCGTTCCCGGGGAGCGACGCGGCGCTTGCGTTCGGCCTCGTCCACGTGCTGGCGCGAGACGGCCTCGTGGCCGAGGACTTCCTCGCCCGTTGCGCGATCGGCGGGGAGGAGCTGCTCGAGCTCGCGGCGCCCTGTGACCCGGCGTGGACGCACAGACACACCGGCGTCCCGGCGACTGACGTCGAGCGCGCGGCGCACCTGTACGGGGCCGGACCGTCGCTGCTGTGGATCGGGCAAGGGCTCCAGCGCCAGCCGACGGGCGGCAACGTCGTGCGCAGCGTGGCGACCCTGCCCGCGGTCACCGGCAACCTCGGACGCCCCGGGGCCGGCTTCCTGTACCTCAACGGGTTCGCCAACCGGGGGGTGGACGAGGACGACCTCAGCGGCGCACGCGCGTTCCCGGAGGTCCCCGAACCGATCTCGCACATGGGCCTCGCGGCCCACCTCGAGGACCCCGAGCGCTCGCGCGCGTTCGTCTGCTGGAACGTCAACCCGGCGGCCTCGTGCCCCGAGCAGGGTCGGTTGCGCCGGGCGCTGCAGCGCGAGGACCTGTTCACGGTCGTCGCCGACGTCTTCGCCACCGACACCGTCGACCTCGCCGACGTCGTGCTTCCGGCCGCCAGCTGGCTCGAGTTCGACGACGTCGTCGTGCCGTACTTCCACCGCGCGCTCTCGGCGCAGGTCAAGGCGGCCGAGCCGCCCGGCGACGCGCTGCCCAACAGCGAGATCTTCCGCCGCCTCGCCGCCACGCTCGGGCTGTCCGAGGCGGCGCTCGTCGAGGCCGACGGCCCGATCATCGAGCGGGTGCTCGCGGACGCGGACACCGGCCTGGACTTCGACGCGCTCGCCGAGCGCGGGACGGTGTGGATGCCCGCCGATCGGCCCGTCGTGCAGTTCGCCGACCTGCGCTTTCCGACGCCGAGCGGGCGCATCGAGCTGGCCTCGGCGGCGGCCGACGCGGACGGCCACGGCCGCCTGCCGCGGGCGACCGCCGACGAGCGCCCCGCGGCCGGACGCCTGCGGCTGCTGTCACCGGCCTCGCCCTGGTCGCTGAACGCGAGCTTCGGCAACGACGAGCGGGTGGAGCGGCGCTCGGGCGAGCTGACGGTCAGCCTGAGCGCCGCCGACGCCGCGGGCCTCGGGCTGTCCGAGGGGGCGCTCGCCCGCGTGAGCAGCGCCGTCGGCAGTCTCGTCGTTCCGGTCCATGTCACCGATGCCCTGCCGAGCGGCGTCGCCCTCATCCCGAAGGGCGGGTGGCCCAAGCGGCGCCCCGACGGGGCCAATGTCAACGTCCTCACCCGCTCGCAGCCGAGCGATATGGGCGCGAGCACATCCGTGCACGGCCTGGAAGTCCTCGTGACCGCGGCCGGTTCGCCGGCGCCGGCCTAGGGTCTCCGGCGTGACGCCGGCCTCGCGTCTACTCGAAGTCGAGATCGTCCGGCTCGTGGCGCCAGGGCTCGAGCGCCTGGCACGCGGCCTCTGCGGCGACGGCGAGGTCGTCGGCGTCGGGCCGGGCGTATACCGGCCCGGCCCCGTCGTGGAGCAGGCGGCGGGCGAGGGCTACGCCTTCCGGAGCGACCGGCCCGGGCGCGAGCAGCCGCCGGCCGAGCGCCTCCAGTTGGGGGCGCGCGAGCAGCACCTTGCGCCGGCACACCGGCATCCGCGTGGTCACGAAGACGTGCTCCCGGCCGGCGTCGGTGAGCACCTCGGCCAAGCGGCGGGCGAGCGACATCCGAGTCGAGCCGCGCTCGAGGAAGCGGGCCCGCAGCGCGAGGGGCACGCTGGCGTCGGGCGAGCTCCCGGCGGCGAGTTGACGGTCCAGGCTCGTCCCGCGCAGACGCGCCGCGAGCCGATCGCGCAGCCGGGTCGGGCGCGCCTCGACGTAGCTGCCGTCGCGGCTCTCGCGCAGGAGCATGACGGTCGACACCCGTCCCAGTGTGGCGGCCCAGACCCATCAGCCGATATAAAGATCTCTACTGGATCGATAAGCGCGCCTCATGTCTTCAGGCCGCCGGTCGACCCGGCCCGATGACCTCGGCGCGGACCGACACCACGCCGCCTGCGGACGGGACGGCAACGACCGGCCACGGGGACCTCGAGACCTTCCTTGTCCACCATCCGCCGTTCGACGCCCTCGACCCGTCCGAGCTGGCCGCCGCCGCGGGCGCGATGCGCCGGGAGCGATTCGCGGCCGGTGACCGGGCGCTCGTCGAGGACGGGGCGCGCTCGGCCGGGTTGTGGGTGATCCTCAGCGGCTCGATGGACCTCCTGCACGAGGGCGAGGTGATCCAGGCGCTCGGGCCGGGCGAGTGCTTCGGCCACCCGTCGCTGTTGAGCGGGATGGCCCCGGCGTTCACGGTGCGAGCGCGCGAGCCGGCCACCTGCGGGCTGCTCGACGCCGGCGACGCCCGGCGGCTGCTCGGGACCGAGGCGGGAGCCGCCTATGTCGCGCGGACGATGCGAGTGCGCCTCACCCGCACCGGCCACACCGTGCACGGGCTGCTCGACGTCGGCACGACGCCGGTCTCGGCCATCATGCGCCCGCCGGCGTTCTGCGCGGCCGACCTGCCGGCCCGCGAGGCCGCGCGGCGGCTCGGCCACCCTGAGACCCCGGCGTTGCTCGTTCGCCGGGCCGGCGGAGAGCTGGCAATCGTCACCGACGCGGAGGTGCGCGCCGCCGTGGCCGACGGCGACGGCGCGCTGGACGCGCCGGTGGCGGCGATCGCGCGCTCGCCGGCGCCGACCACCCCGGTCGGCCAGCTGGCCATCGAGGCGACGGTGGACATGCTCGCCGCCGGCGTCGAGCACCTCGTCGTGCTCGACGGCGAGCGACCGTGCGGGATCCTCGGCGCCGCGGATCTGCTCGGCCTCGATGCGCGCAGCCCGATCGCCCTGCGCCACACGATCCTCGGAGCCGCCGACGAGGAGGTGCTCGGGCGCGCCACCTCGCACCAGCCGAAGCTGTTCGTCGCGCTCGTGCGGGCCGGGGTGCCGCCGCGCGACCTGGGCCGCGTGCTGAGCCTCCAGCACGACGCGGTCGTCGCCCGGCTCATCGACTTCTCGATCTCGGCGCACGGGCCGGCGCCCGTGCCCTGGGCCTGGCTGGACCTCGGCAGCGCCGCCCGGCGGGAGTTCACGCTCGCCTCCGACCAGGACAACGGGCTCGCCTACGGGCCCCCGGCCGTCGGCGCGGAGCAGCGCGTCGACGACTACTTCGCGCGGCTCGGCGCCGACGTCAACGACGGTCTCGCGCGGTGCGGGATCGGCGTGGACGACAACGGCGTGCTCGCCCGCAACCGGCTGTGGCGAATGTCGCGCAGCGACTGGCTGCGGACGTTCGACGAGTGCCTGCAGATCCCCGACGAGTCGCATCTCATCCGCGCCACGGTGGCCTTCGACTTCCGCACGGCCGGCGGCAACCTCGCGATCACCGCGGCGCTGAGCGAGCGCATGCGCGCCGCCCGCCAGCACCCTGAGTTCATGCGCCTCGTCGCCCGGACCGCGTCGGGCTACCCGGTCGCGCTCAACTTCCGCGGGCAGCTGGCGGTCCAGAGCGAGGCCGCCGGTCCCAAGCGCCTGGACCTCAAGCGCGGCGCGATCATCCCGCTCGTCAACCTCGTGCGCTATCACGCCCTCGCGCACGGGGTGACGATCTCCCCGACGATCGACCGGATCGAGGCCGTCGCGAGCGCCGGGGGGCTCGATCGGATCCTCGCCGACTCGCTGCTGGAGGCGTTCGCGGTCATCACGCGGCTGCGCTTCGGGCACCACGCGGCGCTGATCGCCGACGGCGCAGCGCTCGACAACCTCCTCGACCCGGCGGAGCTGACGCCGATCGCGCGCGGGGAGCTGCGCGAGGCGCTGCACGTCGTCCGGCGCGCGCAGCGACGGCTCGGCCCGTGAGCCCGCGGCCGGCGGCGCCTCAGTGGCTCACCGCCGCGGCCGCAAGCTCGGACACGAGCCGGTCCTCGTAGAAGCGCTCCAGCGCGAACGGCCGGATCAGTTCGGGCGTCCGGCCTCCGTCGGCCACGAGCTGCGCGAGGGTCGCCCCGACGATCGGCGCCGCCTTGAACCCGTACGTCCCCCAGCCGGCGCTGACGTGGAAGTTCTCGACCTCGGTGCGCCCGAGGATCGGGCTGTAGTCCGGCGAGAGGTCGCACAGCCCGCCCCAGCTGCGCAGCAGGCGCGCGTGCTCGAGCTGGGGAAACAGCTCGAGCAGGTGGCGGCTGAGGTCCTGCAGGAAGTTCAGGGTGCCGCCCATCCGGTAGGTCGTCCACGGCTCGATCTCCGAGCCCATCACGAACTCCCCGCGATCGGACTGGCTGATGTAGACGTGCATCTGCGAGGAGACGATCACGACGTCGAGCAGCGGCTTGACCGGCTCGGTGACGCACGCCTGCAGCAGGTGGGTGGTGATCGGCAGGCGCACCCCGGCCATCTCGCACAGCAGCGTGCTCCACCCCGCCGTGCAGCAGAGCACCTGCCCGGCCCGGATCGGGCCGCGGTTCGTCTGCACCGCGGTGATGCGAGCGCCGGAGCGCTCGAGTCCGAGCACCTCGGTGTAGGGGTGGATCTCCACCCCGGCGCGGTCGGCCCCGCGCGCGAACCCCCACACGACGGCGTCGTGGCGGATGATCCCGCCGGGCGGGTGATAGAGCGCGCCCATGATCGGGTGGATCATGTTGTCGTCGACGCGCATCGCCGGGCAGAGCTCGCGCACCTCGGCCGGGCCGACGAGCCGCGAGTCGATCCCGGCCAGGCGGTTGACCTCGGCCCGGTTGGCCATCACCGACAGCGCGCGGTCGGTGTGCGCCAGGGTCAGGTGCCCGCACTGCGAGAAGAGCAGGTTGAACCGAAGCTCGCTCGACAGCCCCTCGTACAGCCTCACGCTCGCGTCGTAGAAGCGCGCGCCCTCGGGCGTCTTGTAGTTGGAGCGCAGGATCGTCGTGTTGCGCCCGGCGGCGCCCGAGCCGATGTAGCTGCGCTCGAGCACGGCGACGTCGGTGATCCCGCGCTCGGCGAGGTAGTACGCGGCGGCCAGGCCGTGCGAGCCACCGCCGATGATCACGACGTCGTAGGCGTCCTTGAGCGGCGGCGAGCGGCGCCACATCCGCCGCGGGCGCAGCAGGTCACGCATCGCTGCGCCCCTCGAGGGCGGCGTCGACGCCGACGGGCGCGCCACCGAGCCGCCGCGCCGCGTCGAGGATCGCCGTCCACATGTACTGCGCATAGGCGGCGCCGAACAGCAGCAGGTACCGATCCTCGCGCTCGCGCAGCACGATCCCCGGCGTGCGGGCCACCGAGCCGGGGCGCAGCGCGCCGACGGGCGCGAGCGCCGGGCGCAGGTCGAGCGCGCTGACGCGCGCGAACACGTCGCGCGCGAGCGGCCCGAGCAGCCACAGGCCGGCGAAGGCCGAGGTGAGGTCGATCCATCGCGCCCCGGGCGACGGGCCGCCGACGACGAGCACGCGGCGCGGGTGCAACGGACACCACCAGGCGCCGCCGTGACGCAGCGCCCGGCCGGGCACGAGCGCCTCCGGGCCGGACGCGCCGGCGCCGGGGCCCTCGTGGACCGCGAGCAACGAGGCGTCGGCCACGCCGACGGCCGCGTCGATGGCGAGCGCCTCGCCCGCCGGATCGCCGAACGCGACGGGGAGCTCCCAGCCCTCGCGCACCCCCAGGCGCGCGCCGTCGCGCCGCGCCGGACCGGCGAGCGGCGAGCGGGCCGGGGCGAGGGCGGGCGCCGGCGTGAGGAACTCGAGCGCACTCGCCGGAACCGTCCCGCTCACGAGCGCAGCACGCTTCCCTCGGGGTCGTACGGCGGGCGCGTGGCGATCGTGGCCACGAGGCGGCGGTCGCCGTCGGCCACCGTCACGCTCGCGCCGTCCCGCGCGAGCCCGGCCGGCACCCAGGCCATCCCGAGCGGGCGCCGGATCCGCGGGCCGTGGCGCGCGCTCGTCAGCTGCCCGGCCGGACGTCCGGCCTCGTCGAGGACGACCGCTCCCTCGGCCGGGAGCGGACCATCCGGCAGCGACAGCCCGACGAGCACCTGCTCGGCCGCGGCCGCGAGCGCGAGCGCGGGCCGGCCGATGAACTCGTCCTCGCGCGCGAGCTTGACCGTCCAGCCCATGCCGGCACTGAACGGCGTCGACTCCGAATCGGTGTCCTGACCGACGATCACGTGGTGCTTCTCCAGCCGCAGCTGGCGCTGGGCCTCGAGCCCGAACGGGCGCAGTCGCTCGCCGGCCCCGGCCGCGAACAGCGTCTGCCACACATGCTCGGCGTGGGCGCTCGAGAAGTGCAGCTCATAGCCGAGCTCGCCGGTGAAGCCGAGGCGCATGAGCAGGCAGGGCACGGAGGCGACGCCGGCGCGGCGGACGTGCAGGTATGGAAAGGCTTCGTTCGAGCAGTCCAGCTCGGCGACCGCGCTCAGCACGGTCCGCGCGCGCGGACCGGCGAGGTTCAGCGCCGCCAGCGCCTGGGTGACGTCCGTGACCGACGCGTCCAGGCCCCAGTCGGTCAGCCACCAGGAGAACCACTGCTCGACCGCGCCGGCGCCGCTCGAGGTCGTCGTCACGTAGAAGGTCTCCTCGTCGAGCCGGCAGATCGTGCCGTCGTCACAGATGCGCCCGGTCTCGCTCGTCAGCACCCCGTAGCGCGCGCGGCCGGTGGCCAGGGTCGACATCGGCGCCGGGTACAGCCGGTCGAGCAGAGCGCCCGCGTCTCGCCCACGCACGAGCAGCTTGCCGAGCGTGGACACGTCGATCAGCCCGACGTGCGCCGCCACGTGCCGGGCCTCCGCGGCCGGGTCGCCGTAGTCGTAGGCGCGCCGCCAATCCCCGGCCCAGCGCACGTGCGCGCCGAGCTCCCGATGGCGCTCGTGCAGGGCGGTCCGCTTCGCCGGCTCGAACGGGCGCCCGGCGAGCACCCCGAGCGGCACGGTCGACCACGGCGGTCGCGAGGTGGTCGAGCCGATCTCCGCCGGCGGGCGCGCGGTGGCGTCGGCCACGAGCCGGATGCAGGACAGCTGGCACATCCGCCCCTGGCAGGGACCCATGGTCACGGTGCTGTAGCGCTTGGCCAGCTCGATCGAGTCAAAGCCCTCCCACACCGCCTGGGCCAGCTCCTTGGTGGTCACGTCCTCGCATGGGCAGACGACGACGCGCCCGCCGCGTCCGGGCGCGGGCAGCGGGGCCACGGCGTCGTCCGGCACGGTCGCGGCGCGCGCGCCGTTCGCGGCGATGGGCCCGAGCGGCGGTCCGCCCGACGGGACGGCGAGCGCCCGCTCCTGCCCGCGGGATGCGTCGTCACCGAGACCGAGCGCATGCGCGGCGCGCAGGCCGGCCAGGCGCCCGCTCTCGAGCACATCGGCGTCGCCGCGCACGCTACCGGCGGCGCCGATGCCGGGCGGCAGCTCGGCGAGGGCGACGACCCCGGTTCGCGGGTCGTACGCCGTTCGCGCCCCCGCCTGGCCGGCGAGCGCCACGGCGGGGGCGTCGCCGCCGCTGACGACGAGCAGGTCGGCCTCGAGCGTCCGCCCGGCCCCGCCGCTGGCCGGCGCGACGGTCACTGCGGTCAGCCCGGTCCGTCCGTGCGCGCGGCGCACCGTCGCCGCGGCGAGCACCGGGACTCCGGCGGCGCGCAGCGCGGCGCCGCTCGGGCCCGGCTCGGCGCGGACGTCCGCGACCGCCGCGACGGTGACGCCGGCGCGCTGCAGCGCCAGCGCCGCCTGCAGGCCGCGCTCGCCGACCGTGGCCACGACGGCCCGCGTCCCCGGCGCCAGCCCGTAGCGCGCGAGCAGGCGGCGAGCGCCGCCGGAGAGCATGATCCCCGGGCGGTCGTTGTCGGCGAACAGCAGCGGCTGCTCGATCGTGCCGGTGGCGTAGATGTGCTCGCGCGCGCGCACCTGGTGGAGGGTGTCGCCCTGCCAGACCGGGCTCAGGCCGTCGTAATAGCCGAGCACGGCCGCGCGCGAGAGCAGCTCGACCCCGGCCGCCGCGGCTCGCCGAGCCAGCTCGTCCGCGAGCTCGTGTCCGCCCTCGTCGAGCAGGCGCCCGCCGGGGCGCACGTCCTCATCGGCGAGCACGACGTCGGCGCCGAGCTCGGCGGCCGCGATGGCCGCGCTCAGCCCGGCGGCGCCGCCGCCGACGACGAGCACGTCGGCGTGGCGGCGGCGGTACTCGGTCGCCCAGGTGCGCTCGGACTGCCGGCCCGGCAGGCGCCCGAGTCCCGCGGCGTGGCGCAGCACCTTCTCGTAGAGCGGCCACAGGCGCCGCGGCCGCTGGAACGTCTTGTAGTAGAAGCCGACCGGGAGCGCCCGTGCGGGCAGCCGGTCGACGACGGCCATCACGTCGCGCTCGAGGCTCGGCCACGCGTTGAGATGCTCGACGCGCTGCCCGTCGCGGGCCGGCTCGGTGCAGGCGCGCACCCCCGGCGCCCCGTCGACGGCGACCAGGCAGTTGGCGCACCGGCCGCTGCCGCACAGCAGACCACGCGGGCGGTGGTACTTGAAGCTGCGCGAGAACGTGCGCTGCCCGGCGGCGAACAGCGCCGAGGCGATCGTGTCGCCCTCGTACGCGGGGACGCTGCGACCGTCGAAGCTGAAGCGGATGCGCCGGGCGCGGTCGATCTGCTCGCCCGGCGCCGGCTCGGGTCGCCTCACGCGGATCCCGCCCGCGGCACCGGACCGGTCCAGCGCACCGCGTTGTCGCGCGTGTCGCGCTCGGCGATGAACCAGGCCCGACAGCCGGAGCGGTGAAACCACCACTCGCGCTGGGGGCCGGCCACGTTGCGCCGCAGATACGCGTGCGCGAACACCTCGCGCCGGCCGCCGCCCGCCGGCGCCGCGTCGCGGACCTCGCCGCCGTAGGCGAAGTCCGTCACCTCACGCGGTCCGCAGTACGGGCAGGTCAGGACGAAGGACACCGCTCGCCGCCTCAGGTTCCCGGGATCCAGCTCGTGCCCGCGAGCGGCACCCGGCTCATCGCCGCCGCCTCGATCGTCAGCGCCACGAGGTCCTCGCGCTCGAGATTGTGCACGTGCGACTTGCCGCACGCGCGGGCGATCGTCTGCGCCTCGAGCACCATCGTCGTCAGGTAGTTGGCCACCCGGCGCGCCCCCGCCTCGGGGTCCAGGCGAGCCGCGAGGTGCTCGTCCTGGGTGCTGATCCCGGCCGGGTCGCGGCCCTCGTGCCACGCGTCGTAGAAGCCCGGCGCGGTCCCGAGCGCGTGGTAGTCCTCGGCCAGCTCGGGCGCGTTGTCCCCGAGCGCGATGAGCGCCGCGACCCCGATCGAGACGGCGTCGGCGCCGAGTGCGAGCGCCTTGGCGACGTCGGCGCCGTTGCGGATCCCGCCCGACACGACGAGCTGCACCTCGCGGTGCACGCCGAGGTCCTGCAGCGCGCTCACGGCCGGGGTGATCGCCGCCAGGATCGGTATGCCGACGTGCTCGATGAACACCTCCTGGCTGGCCGCGGTGCCGCCCTGCATCCCGTCGAGGACGACGACGTCGGCGCCCGCCTTGACCGCCAGCGCGACGTCGTAGTAGGGCCGCGAGGCGCCGATCTTCACGAAGATCGGCTTCTCCCACCCGGTGATCTCGCGCAGCTCGCCGATCTTGATCTGCAGGTCGTCGGGCCCGGTCCAGTCGGGGTGCCGGCAGGCGCTGCGCTGGTCGATCCCCGCCGGCAGGTCGCGCATCGCCGCGACCCGGTCGGAGATCTTCTGCCCGAGCAGCATCCCGCCGCCACCGGGCTTGGCGCCCTGGCCGATGACGATCTCGATCGCGTCGGCGCGCCGCAGATCCTCGGGGTTCATGCCGTAGCGCGAGGGCAGCAGCTGGTACACGAGCTGCTCGGAGGCGAGCCGCTCCTCGGGCGTCATGCCGCCGTCGCCCGTCGTCGTGCTCGTGCCGACCGCGGAGGCCCCCCGCCCGAGCGCCTCCTTGGCCGGCGCGGACAGCGCGCCGAAGCTCATCCCGGCGATCGTGATCGGGATCTTCAGCCGCAGGGGCCGGCTCGCGTGGCGCCCGCCGAGCGTCACGTCGGTGGCGCAGCGCTCGCGATAGCCCTCCAGCGGGTAGCGAGACACGCTTGCCCCGAGGAACAGCAGGTCGTCGAAGTGCGGCACGCGGCGCTTGGCGCCGCCCCCGCGGATCGCGTAGATCCCCTCGCGCGCGGCGCGCTGTATCTCGTGGATCGTCGCCCGGTCGAAGGTCGCCGACTCGCGCAGCGCGGCCAGATCGGGAGAGGCGGCGGCGTGGGTGCCGTTCGAGGGCTCGGGCATCAGTAGTGCGCGGCGTGCTCGGAGCGGAAGTGGTACAGCGTGCGCGCGCTGCCGTAGCGGCGGAATGAGGCGGCGGGGACGTCGTCGATGCCGGCGGCCTCGAGCAGGGCGGCGACCTCGGCGACGTCATCGGGGCGCATCTCCTTCTCGACGCAGTCGGCGCCGAGGCTTGCCACCGACCCGCGCACGAACAGCCGCGCCTCGTAGATGGAGTCGCCGAGCGCCTCGCCGGCGTCGCCGCACACGACCAGGCGCCCGGATTGCGCCATGAACGCGGCCAGGTGGCCGACCGATCCGCGCACGACGACGTCGGCGCCCTTGAGCGAGATGGCGCAGCGCGCGGCCGCGTCGCCGTGCACGACGAGCAGCCCGCCGTGCGCGGTCGCCCCGGCCGACTGGCTCGCGCTCTGCATGACCTCGACGCGGCCGGACATCATGTTCTCGCCCACGCCCACGCCGACGTTGCCTTCGACGCGCACCGCGGCCTGCGCGTTCATGCCGGCGCAGTAGTAGCCGGCATGGCCGAGGATCTCGATCGTCAGCGGTGCGCGCAGCCCGACCGCGAGGCTGTGGCGGCCGGCCGGGTTGTGCACGCGCACGAGGCCGCCCGCGCGCTCCTGCAGGTCGGCGTTGAGCTCTCGCACGCCGAGGCGTGCGAGATCGAGATCCATCGCCGGCTCGACGGAGGCGAGGGGCGCGACGGCGGGGATCGCCTCGCTCACGCCGGGACGCCGCCCCAGCTGTACACGCGCCCGGGCTCGGGCTCCCACACCGTCGCGTCGGCCGCCCCCGGGAGCACGGCGATCGCGCGGTACTCGGAGGCGATCGCCACCCACTGCTCGGTCTCGGCCATGACCGCCGGCTTGCACGCGATCGGGTCGCGCAGCACGGCGAAGCCGTCCGCGGTCCCGACCGCGAAGGTGAAGAAGCCGTCGAGGTCGCGCAGGCAGCCCTGCAGTCCCTCCTCGAGCGTGTCGCCCCCGCGCAGGCGCCACATCAGGTAGCCGGCAGCGACCTCGCTGTCGTTGTCGGTCTGGAAGCGCACGCCCTCGCGGCGCAGTCGCTCGCGCAGCCGGTTGTGGTTCGACAGCGACCCGTTGTGCACGAGACAGAGGTCAAGACCGGTCGAGAACGGGTGGGAGTGCTCGGTGGTCACGCGGCTCTCCGTGGCCATGCGCGTGTGCCCGATGGCATGGCTGCCGCTCATCGAGCGCAGGCCGACCGCCTCGAGCACGTCGGACACCGAGCCGGCCTGCTTGTAGATCTCGATCGCGCTGCCCGCGCTCACGACGCGCACCGCTGCCCCCTCGCGGACGGCGAGCAGCGCCTCGATCTCCTCCGCGGAGGCCTCGGTGAGCAACAGGGCGTGGGCCCCGCGGGCGTCGAGCGACAGGAAGGGGAGGTCGCGGGCGAGGGCCTCCCAGTCGACGGCGCCGGTGGCGTGCAGGGTCAGCTTGCGGGCGCCCAGGGGCGCCGGATCGCGGTAGATCGCCACCCCGACGCTGTCGGGACCGCGCTCGGCAAGCTGGCCGAGCATCTCGGCCAGGTGCTCGCCCAGATGCTCGGCCACGGAGGCTTGCTTGCTGTATATGCCCGCGATACCGCACATCGGCACCGGCAAGGCTAGGCTCGGCGGGCGCCTGCGCCCATGGCCCCGATGAGCACTCTTGCCGCGACCCATGTGTTGACTGACCACATCTGCATATCCGGCCGCGCCCGGGAATGGACAAGCGGTCCACGAGCGAGTGGCCAGATATGGATCGTCTTCACATTGTCGTCGGCGCCCGCGTGGTGTGAGATCACAGCTCCCGTTTCGTGCCGGCACGGGAGCGTCGGCGTCAGAAACCGACCGAGGAGAACTGACCCGTGTCGCTCACCGATCCCACCGCCTCGCCTGCGGCCCCGGCCGCCGATCCGGCCCGCGACATCGCCGGGCGGGTCGCGAGCGATGGGGTGCGCTACCTGTTCGCCCAGTTCGTCGACCTGCACGCCAAGCCGAACGCGAAGCTCGTGCCGGTCTCGCATCTCGACGACATGCTCACCGAGGGCGCGGGCTTCGCCGGCTTCGCGGCCGGCGAGGTCGGCCAGCGTCCGCACGACCCCGACCTGATCGCGGTGCCGGACGCCCGGTCCTACACGCCGCTGCCCTGGCGCCCGGAGGTGGCGCGCTTCGCCTGCGACCTGCAGGTCGAGGGCCTTCCGTGGCCGTACTGCCCGCGCACGATCCTCCGTCGCCAGCTCGAGCGGGCGAGCGCACTCGGCTTCGAGCTCCGGCTCGGCGCCGAGCTCGAGTACTTCCTCGTGCGCCGGCGCGAGGACGGCTCGATCGAGGTGGCCGACGCGCAGGACACGCTCAGCCAGCCCTGTTACGACATGCGCGCGCTGACCCGCGGCCTGGACTTCGTGACCACGGTCGCCGACCACCTGTCGACGCTCGGGTGGGACAACTACGCCACCGACCACGAGGACGCCAACGGGCAGTTCGAGCAGAACTTCGCCTTCGCCGACGCGCTGACCACGTGCGACCGGTCGATCTTCTTCCGCTACATGGTCGAGTCGATCGCCCAGGAGCGGGGGCTGATCGCCACGTTCATGCCGAAGCCGTTCTCGCACCTCACCGGCAACGGCTGCCACTTCCACATGAGCCTGTGGCGCGACGGCGTCAACCTGTTCGAGCTCGACCCCGCCGAGGACCCGCGCGGCCTCGGCCTCTCGCCGACGGCGTACCACTTCATCGCCGGGCTGAAGGCGCACGCGAAGGCGTCGATCGCGCTGACCGCGCCGACGGTCACGTCCTACAAGCGCCTCGTGATCGGCGCGCGCAGCGGCTCGGCCTGGGCGCCGATCCACGTCAGCTACGGCTACAACAACCGCACGCAGATGCTGCGCATCCCCGCGCCGGGGCGGATCGAGGACCGCTCGGTCGACGGCTCGTGCAACCCGTACCTCGCGGCGACGGCCGTCCTCGCCGCCGGCCTGGACGGGATCGAGCGCGAGCTCGACCCGGGCGAGCCGACGACCGAGCTGAACCTGCACGACCTCGACGAGGCGTCGCTGTCCGAGCTCGGGATCGAGCGCCTGCCGGCCAACCTGCTCGACGCCACGCGCGAGCTCGAGCGCGACGACACCTTGCGCGCCGCGCTCGGCGACTGCGGCAGCGAGGACTACGTCGACTACTACGTCCGGGTCAAGCGGGGTGAGTGGCAGGAGGCGCACGAGCAGGTGACGCCTTGGGAGCTCGAACGCTACCTGCAGCTCTATTGAGCGTCACCGCGCACCCGCCGAGCGCCCGCATGTCCAGCGGCGACCTCGAAGCCCAGCTCGATCGGGTTCGTCTCGAGAGCGACACGCTGTACGCGGTCATCGCGGTCATCGCCGCCGCGCCCGATCTCGACGGCATCCTCGATCGCGTCGTCGACCTGCTCACCGAGGCGACCGGCTGCCACGCCTGCTTCGTCTATCTGCGACACGGTGATCGCCTGCGCCTGCGCGCCGCCTCGCGCGTGTTCTCCCACGCCGTCGGACGGATCGACTTCTCGGTCGAGGAGGGCCTGGCCGGCTGGAGCGTGCGCAACGGCGAGGCCGCCGTCATCCGCGAGAACGCGCAGAACGACCCGCGCACGAACTACATCGCCGAGCTGCAGGAGGAGCGCTTCCAGTCGATGGTGACGGTGCCGGTCGCGGCCCGCTCGGGCGAGGCGCTCGGCGTGATCGTGCTGCACACCGTCGCACCGCGCGAGTTCGACGAGTCGACGCTCAACTTCCTCGTGCACACCGCCTCGCTGCTCGCCGGCGCGATCGAGAACGCGACGCTCTACGAGGAGGCGCGCCAGCGCGTCGCCGACCTGCAGCGTCTCTCGCGCCTGTCCCAGCGGATCGCCGCCGTCGACGATCGCGAGGCGCTGTACGAGGTCGCCACCGCCGGGGTCCGCGACCTGCTCGGCGCCGACGCCTGCCGGCTGTACGAGCTCGACCGGACTCGCGGGCAGCTGCTGATGGCGGCCGCCGACCCGCCGGCGCGCACGGACGAGCTCAGCCGGCCGGACGACGACGGGGCGCCGGCCGGCCTTGCCGTGCTGCTCGACGTGCTCGGCCGCCGCGACGAGGCGGCCCCGGACAACGGCCCGGGCGGGGGCGAGCACCGGATCGTCGCGCCGATCACGGCCGGCCGAGAGCAACTCGGCGCGCTGCTTGCCGTACGCCAGGCCCCGTGGGAGGGCGACACGGGCGAGCTGCTGCGGGCGGTTGCCGGGCAGGTCGCCGTCGCGCTCGAGAAGGCGGCGCTCATCGAGCGCCTGACCGGCACGAACATCGTGCACGAGCTGTTCGCCGCGCTCGACGCCCGCGACTGCGCGCTCGCCGAGATCCGCGCCCGCGAAGCCCGCTTCGACTTCACCCGGCGCTTCGTCGCCGTGTGCGCCCGGCCGATCGCGACGGCGCCGTCGGCGGCCGACGGCGTGGCGCAGCCGTTCGTCGTGCGCATCGAGGAGCTCGAGGCGGCGCTGCGGCGCCTCGCGCCCGCGACGGCGTGCGTGCGCGGCGCCGAGCAGCTGCGCGCCCTGTGCCCGGTCGACGACGCCTCGGCCGGCGCCGTCGCGGCGTTCGGCGAGCGGCTCGCGGCGCTCGCGTGTGACGCCGGCCTCGTCCTCGGCCGCTCCGAGCTCGTCAGCGGCGCCGACGGCGCCCGGCGCGCCGTCCGCGAGGCGGCCGACGCGGCGCGCATCGCGCAGGCGCTGCGACCGCAGGGCGGCAGCCTCGGCTACGGGGAGCTCGGCGCCTACCGCTATCTCGCGCACATCGCGCCGGAGGAGATGCCGGACGACCGCCACGGCACGGCGGTGGCGGCGCTGCTCGAGTACGACGCGCGCCGCGGCTCGGCGCTCATCCCGACGCTCGAGCGCTACCTGTCGAGCGGTCGCAACGTGGCCGTCACCGCTCGCGAGCTGATCGTCCACCCCAACACGCTGCGCCAGCGCCTCGAGCGCATCGAGTCGCTCACCGGTCTGAACCTGGCCCAGGAGGACCTGCTGTCGCTCGAGCTCGCGCTGAAGCTCGCGCGCCTGCACGGCACGCCGGCGTCTCGCCCGGCCGGCCCCTAGCGTCACCCCCGAAGGCTGGCTTGCCGCTCGCGATCCGGCTCAGATGGTTCCGGTCGGGGTACAGCCGCTCAGCGCCGCCACTTGATCGAGCAGCCGACCGCACGCGTCTCGGGGCGCGCCACCGTCCGCCCGGCGAGAACCTCGTCGAGCGCCTCGCGCAGCCACTGCGCGCGCAGCGACTCCTCGCCGTGGTCGGCGTCCGGGGCACCGTGGTAGACGATCTCACCCGCGCCGTCGAGCACGTACACGTCGGGCGTCACTCTCGCGCCCCAGGCGCGCGCCACCTCCTGTGTGGCGTCGTGCAGATACGGGCCGCCGAACTCGCCCGCGTCGACCCGCGCCTTCATCGCATCGGGCGCGTCGCGTGGGTAGCGCTCCGCGTCGTTGGGGTTGATCTGCAGCGTGCGCACGCCTCGGTCGCGGTAGTCGCGGGCGACCGTCTGGAGGCGCTCGTGCCAGGCCAGCGCGTACGGGCAGTGGTTGCAGGTGAAGACGACCACCGTCGCCGCGGCGTCGCCGTCGGGCAGCGAGGTCGGCACGCCGTCGGTGTCGGGCAGCGTGAACGGGGGAGCCGACGCTCCGAGAACAAGGGACATTCAGGCCTCCTGGGCGGTCGGGGACAGCAGCCGGGCCAGCGCCTCGCGCAGGTCGTCGGGGTCCGGCGTCGGGGAGTAGCGGCCGTCGCGCCGGCGGTACACCCGGCAGCTGAGGCCGGTCGGCTCGTCGGCCGGCGGTGGCAGCGGGTCGACGCCGTCGACGCGCACGGTCGGGGAGCCGATGAAGCCGAGCTCGGCCGCCCGCGCCTCGCTGACGACCTCGGTCAGCGCAACCTCGAGCTCGGGGTGCCCGAGCTCGCACAGCGCCGCGCGCAGATCCGCCACCGCCTGCGGGTGCGAGGGGCAGCCCTCCCAATACAGAACCTCGACGTTCGGCACCCCGTTCACGATAGGACGCGCGCCGTCCAGGACGCCACCGCTTCCTCAGAAGGGCAGGCCGCGCACGTCGACGCGGCCCGAGGGCCAGGTGACGTCACCGTGCAGCGGGCGCCACATGGCCGGCAGGGGCATCTCGACGCGTTCCTTCGGCTGGTCCGCCGACACGGGGGCCTCGATCTCGCGGAAGCCCGCGCGGCGGCTCGCGCCGTTTGCCGACTGGCGCCGCAGCGTGATTCGCATGCTCGATGGCGCGCCACCCGCGGCCAGCTGCACGTCGGCCCAGACGACGGCGGCGTGGCGCCGCTTGGTGAAGAGCGCCTTGCCGGCCGTCGACAGGGGAACCGCGAGGGTCCTCGAGCTGCGGCCCGCGACCATGAACGACGCGCTCCCGTAGGTCAGGACTCGCTTGTGCTTGGTCTGCCTGGCGATCCGCGCGCCCGGCAGGGGCGCGTTTCGCAGCAGCAGCCGGCCCGCGCACAGCGCCGCCGTGGCACACGTCACGGGGAGATCCGCACCGCCCGCCCTCACGGGGACGACGCCGTTGGGCGTGAGGTTGAGGACCGGGACGACGGTCGGGGAGGGCGGCGACGTCGCGCCCGGCGTGGGCGCCGGCGTGGGCGCGGTGACCGGTGCCGGCGGCGGGGGCCCGCCGGTGGCGGTGCCGGCGGGGGTGAAGTCGGCGTTCAGGTCGACCGCCCAGCCGCCCGAGTCGGTGCTGAAGCCCGGCGTGATCGTGCTCGGCGACGCCGTGTCCCAGTAGAAGTCGGCCGGCGCGGGCGAGCCGAGATACGTGTCGCCGGTCGCGTAGAGCGGCACCTGGACCCCGGTCGAGAGCACCGCGAGCGTCAGCGTGTCGAAGTCGGCGATCGTCGTGATGTCGGTCTCGGCCGGCGTCGGGTCCTCGCGCATCGGAAGGTCGAGCGGCACCGTCGTGATCGCGTCGGGGGCCGGCGTGAACGTCTGGCTCTGCGCGACCGGGATGCAGCACGCGTCGTTCGGCCGGCCCGGGGTGATCGTGTTCTCGTACAGCGAGCGCATCACGACGAGGCGCATCGGCCCGGTGCTGGTGCCGACCTGGATGCGGGCCTGCGTGACCGTGCCGGTCCCGACGATCGAGGGGGCGAAGGATACGTTCTGTCCCGCGACGGCCTCGGTCGGAGCGGGCACGTCGCCCCAGATACACGAGGTCGCTCCGGCGAAGGGGATGACGCCCAGTCCCGGCGTGTAGACGCTGGTGCAGTCGTAGGGGTAGTTGGGCGCCCGCAGCGGCGAGCCGAACGTCTCGGCGCGGGCCGGGGTTGCGGCGAACACGAGCGCCGAGACGATCGAGCCCGTCAGCGCGACCAGCGGCAGCCGGGAGGCCGCCCACCTCGCGTGTCCCCCGACCAGCCGGCCACGATGCATCGGTGCGTCCCTCACCGTGGGCGCAGTCTCGCAGATGCGCCGGGGGCGCATCTGCGCGTGCGATCGCCACCCCCGGCTCCTCGGTCGATCGGGCGAGCGCGCCAGGCGCTCCCACCGGACGGGCCGCCCCCTGCGGTCGACGGGTCCCACCAAACGGGCGGCCGGAACGAATGGGTCGCTTGGAGACCGTAGTTGCTACTGATGGACGCCTGGCGCCAACGCTGTCACGCTGCGACACTTCCGATGGTGGGCCCGGACCGGGATAGCCCATCGGGGGGTTCGGAAAGCGAGCGGGCGACGTTCGACGAGCTACTCTCGCTGATCGACCACCTCCCGGCGATGGTCGCGGATTGGGGGCGCGATCTGCGCAACCGCGTGGCCAACGCCGCGCACGTCGACTGGTTCGGGTGCACGCCCGAGGAGATGCGCGGAATGCACATGCGCGAGTTCCTCGGGCCCGCGGTGTTCGAGGCCAACCGGCCGTACATCGAGGGCGTGCTGGCCGGTCGGCGCCAGGAGTTCGAGCGGACCCTGGTCGATCGCGGCGGCACGACCCGTCACTCGCACATGTCCTACGTCCCGGACATCGTCGACGGCGAGGTCGACGGCTTCTTCGTGCTGGTCACCGACGTGACCGCGCGCGTGCAGGCCGAGCGCGCGCTGGCCGAGAGCGCCGACCGGCTCGCGCGCAGTGCCGATCAGTACCGGGCGCTCGTCCGGAGCATCCCCGGGGGCTTCGTGCTGCTGTTCGATCCCGACCTGCGCTATCAGCTCGCCGACGGGGTGGCGCTGTCCGCGTGGGGGATGAGCCCGGCGCAGCTCGAGGGCCATCGCCTCCAGGACGTGCTTCCGCGCGACGTCGTCGACGATCTCGAGCCCCGCTACCGCGCGGCGCTGAGCGGACGCTCGATCTCGTGGGATCGTGTGATCGCCGACCGCGTGTTCAACCTGACCGCCGGTCCCGTCCGCGGTGCGGACGGGAAGGTGTTCGCCGGCATGGTCGTGTGTGCGGACGTCACCGCCGAGCGCCGGAGCGAGCAGGCCTCGCGCGCGCTGCACGCGGTGGCGACGGTGGTGGCCAACAACGCGCCGCTGAGCGACGTCGTGCGGCTCGTCGCAGGGCAGCTTCGCGACGTCTTCGCATGCGACAGCTCGACGGTCGTGCGCTTCAGGCTGCCCGACCGCGCCGAGGTCGTGGCCATGACGCCGGCGCAGCCCGGCTTGGGCGCGCACCTGACGATCGGCCCCGACGATCGCGGCGCGGTCGCCACCGTCCTGCGCACCGGCCGCCCGTCCGTCGTCGCCTACACCTCGGCGGGCGCCGGCCTGGGCCGCGGCCAATACGACAGCGGCCAGCGCGCGGGCGCCGCCGCGCCGGTCCGCGTCCACGGCGTGATGTGGGGCGCGATCGCGTTGGCGTGTCGCAACCCCGAGGCGATCGACGAGTCGATCCTCGACCGTCTCGTCGGCTTCGCCGAGCTCGTCGAGATCGCGATCGGCAACGCCGAGGCGCAGGAGACGCTCGCGCGCCAGGCCACCACCGACGGCGTCACCGGCCTGCCCAACCATCGGGCGTTCCACGACCTCCTCGCGCGCGAGGTGGCGCGTGCGCAACGCGACCTGCGCCCGCTCAGCCTCGTGATGCTCGACATCGACCACTTCAAGGCCGTCAACGACACGTTCGGGCACCCGGCCGGTGACCTCGTGCTCGCCGAGGTCGCCCGTCGCCTGACCCGCACCGCGCGCGCCCATGAGACCGTGGCGCGGATCGGAGGCGAGGAGTTTGCCTGGCTGCTGAGCGAGAGCGACGCCGAGAGCGCCTTCCTGGCCGCCGAGCGCGCCCGCCGAGCCGTCGCCGACGAGGCCTTTCCCGAGGTCGGGTCGCTGTCGATCTCGGCCGGCGTGTGCTCACTCGACGAGGCGAGCGACGGCGACACGCTCGTGCGTCTCGCCGACCGGGCCCTGTACTGGGCCAAGCACAGCGGACGCAACATGACGTTCCGCTACACCCACGACGCGCAGGACATGCTGGCCGCGCCGGCCGCCCAGGTCGCCAACTTCCAGCTCATGAACGGCGTGCGAGCGCTCGCGCGGGCGATCGACGCCAAGGACAGCTCCACGCGCGAGCACTCCGAGCGCGTGGCGGCGCTGGCCGAGCACCTCGCGCACGAGCTCGGCTGGACCCCGGTCCGCGCGCACGCGCTCTTCGCCGCCGGGCTCGTCCACGATGTCGGCAAGATCGGCGTGAGCGACGGAATCCTGCTCAAGGCGGGCGCGCTCTCGGCGGCGGAGTACGACCGCGTCAAGCAGCACGCGGACCTCGGGGCGCAGATCGCCTCCGAGGTCATCGATCGCGAGGCGGTGGCCTGGATCCGAAGCCACCACGAGCGCTGGGACGGAAGCGGCTACCCGTGTGGGCTCGCCGGCGACGAGATCCCCGACGGCGCCCAGCTGCTCGCCGTCGCCGACGCCTGGGACGTGATGACGACCAACCGCTCCTACCAGCCGATGCGCAGCATCGAGGACGCGCTCGAGGAGTGCCGGCGGCTGTCCGGCGAGCAGTTCGCACCGGCCGTCGTGACGGCGCTGCTCGCGCTCCACCGGCAGGGTCATCTCGCGGCGCGGAGCCTGGCCGCCGCCGCGGGCGAACCGCCGCGCCGACATACCTGAGAGGCTCGCTGGATCCCGGAGCTCGACACCCCCCACGGATCCGCTCGGGTGCACCTGCACCCGGTCGCCCGGCCGGTGGCTGCGCTCGTCCTCGGACACGGGGCGGGCGGCGGTGTCACGGCCGCCGACCTCGTCGCGGCGACGGCCGCCGCTCGCTCGGTCGACGTCGGCGTGGCGCTCGTCGAGCAGCCCTATCGGGTTGCCGGGCGCCGCTCGCCCGCTCCGCCTCGCCAGCTCGACGCGGCCTGGCTCGCGGTCATCGCCCAACTTCGCGACGGCGCGCTGCGTGGGCTGGCGCTCGTGAGCGGCGGGCGCTCGTCGGGCGCGCGCGTGGCCTGCCGCACGGCGGGCCACGCCGGCGCGATCGGCGTGCTGTGCCTCGCCTTCCCGCTGCATCCGCCCGGACGCGGCGACGACCCGAGCAAGAGCCGCCTCTCGGAGCTCGACGCCGTACGCGTGCCGACGCTCGTCGTCCAGGGCGAACGCGACCCGTTCGGGATGCCGCCCGCGGGCGCGAGCCGGACCGTCGTCCGGGTCCCGGGGGATCACGCGCTCAGGAGCACCGCGCCGGTGGCCGACGCGGTCGCCGGCTGGCTCGCGGACCTGATCTCCGGGTGACGACGGCTGCGGCCGGGAGACGCTGCGGTGCGGTAGCTTGGGCGACCGGGATGGACGAGGCGTCCGAGCGCATACGCGTCGACCGCTGGCTGTGGGTGGCCCGCCTGGTCAGGAGCCGCACGCTGGCCGCCGACGCCGTCCGGGGCGGGCACGTTCAGGTCAACGGGCAACGGGTCAAGCCCGGTCGGGACGTCCGACCCGGCGACCGCATCGAGATCACGCTCGGCGAGGTCGGCCGCTGCCTCGTGGTGCGCGGCATCGCCGACCGCCGCGGGCCGGCCGCGGCGGCGGCCCTGCTCTACGAGGAGACCGCCGAGAGCGTGCGGGCGCGCGAGCGCGCGGCGGCGGAGCGGCGCCTGTCCGCCGCGCTCGACACCAGCGGGGGCTCCCGACCGACCAAACGTGACCGCCGACGTCTCGACGCGACCGTCAACCCGCGTCGGCGACGAGGCTGATGGCGGGCGGTGCCTCCGCTAGGAGCCGCGTCGGCCGCCGGCCAGAGCGCTCCGCCAGGGCGGCGTGACGCCGAGCAGCGGCGTGATCTCGGCCGGCGGAACCGGCCGGGCGAAGAAGAACCCCTGGGCGTAGTCAGAGCCGAGGCGTTGCAGCTCGGCGAGCTGCACCTCGGTCTCCACGCCCTCGGCGATCACGGCGATCGACAGCGCCTGCGCCATCCGTACCACCGCGGTGGCGATCGCGGTGTCGTGCTGCTCGCGTCCGAGGCCGTCGACGAACGAGCGGTCGAGCTTGAGGCTGTCGATCGGCAGGCGCGTGAGGTAGCTGAGCGACGAATACCCGGTGCCGAAGTCGTCGAGTGCGATCTGCACGCCGAGCGAGCCGAGCGCCCGCAACGTTTCGGCCCCGGCGTCGGGCTCGTCGATCAGCACGCTCTCGGTGATCTCGAGGCTCAGGCAGGCGGCGTCCATCCCGGTGCGGCGCAGCGTGCTCGCCACGACGTCCGCGAGCCCGGCCCGCATGACCTGGCGCGCGGACAGGTTGACCGCGACGGAGATCGGCCGCGCGTCGGGCCAGTCCGCGTGCCAGCGCACCGTCTGCCCGCACGCCTCTTCGAGCACCCAGGCGCCGATCGGCTCGATGAGGCCGCATTCCTCGGCCATCGGGACGAACTCGGCCGGGGAGACGAGGCCGCGCCGCGGATGCTCCCAGCGCAGGAGCGCCTCGACCCCGACGATCGCCCCGTCGCGCATCGAGACCATCGGCTGGTAGACGAGGCGCAACTCGTCGCGCTCGAGCGCGCGGCGCAGGTCGTTCTCCATCGAGAACCGCTCGATCGCCCGCGCGCGCATCGCTCCGTCGAAGAGCTCATAACGGCGGCGGCCGCGCTCCTTGGCCCGGTACATCGCCGCATCGGCGTCGCGGATGAGTGACTCGGCGCCGTCGTCGTCGCCGCTCCCGAGGGCGATGCCGATGCTGGCGGCCGCGAAGTGCTCCGCGCCGCCGACGACGAACGGACGCGCGAACGCCGCCGCGATCCGCTCGGCCACCTCGGTCGCGGCGCGTTCGTCGGCGATGTCCTCGAGCAGGATCCCGAACTCGTCGCCGCCGAACCGCCCGATCGTGTCGCCCGGTCGAAGGGCCTCGCGCAGCCGCGGCGCGACGTCGACGAGTAACGAGTCGCCGGCCGCATGACCCATGCTGTCGTTGACGAGCTTGAAGTGGTCCAGGTCGACGAACAGCACGGCGACCCGTGTACCCCGCCGCGAGAGCGCGTGCCCGAGCCGATCGAGGAACAGCACGCGGTTGGGCAGGCCCGTGAGGGGATCGTGCAGCGCCTGGTGCCTGATGTCGTCCTCGGTGGCCTGGCGCCGGATCGCATCGGCGAGGATGTTGGCCAGCGCCTGCACGAAGTCGCGGTCGGAGTTCGTGAACCGACGGGCCACGGCGCATTGCACGCCGAGCACGCCCCAGGTCCCGTGGTCGCCGTCGATCGCGACGGTGAGCCCGCTCAGCGCGCTCGGCGGGTTCAGGACCGGGCAGCGCTCGCACCGCTGCTCGGTGTCCCAGTCGTTGACGATGACCGCCCGCCCGGTCCTGAGCGTCAGCCCCTGCTGGGTCCGGCTCGTCACCGCAACGCGGAGGTTGTCGATCGTCTCGGGCCGGCAGCCGAAGCCTGCGCGCAGGACGAGCGACTCGCCGTCGGGCGTCAGCGCCAGGACGGCTCCGTGCTGCGTCTGGAGGATCTCCGCGGCGTCCGTGACGGCGGCATCCATCAGCTCGCTGAGGTTTGCGCCGGCGAGCGCCAGCTCGCCGATCCGCGCGACCGCCGCCTGCTGCGCCGCGCGACGCTCGAGCTCGGCCTCGGTCCGCTTGTGCTCGGTGATGTCCGAGAGCACGCCATGCCACCGCACGCGACCCTGCGCGTCGGCCATCAGCAGCGCGTCGTCGCGAATCCAGACCGTCCGGCCGTCGCGGTGGCGCAGGCGGTACTCCTCGGGCGGCGTGTCGCCCCGCCCGGCCCGAGCCCTCGTCTCGCGGTCGAACACGCGGGCGCGGTCGTCGGGATGCAGCAGCCGCGCCCACAGATCCGCATCGTCGAGCCACTCCTCGGGCGTGAACCCGAGCACCGCCTGCAGCTGCGGGCTCACGTAGTGCCAGCGCCCGCCGATGCCCGCATCGGCGATGTAGGTCACCGCCGGAAGTCGCTCGACGAGGGCGAGGGCGTCGAAGGCCGACAGCGCGGAGCGCTCGTGCCCGCCGTCGCGGTGAGGAGTTTGCGAAGGTCTGGCCACGTCCAGACGCCTATCGGCAGGACCGGTACCGCGCATGAACGTAGGATCCGGGCGCCGCGCGGCGTTATCCTCGCTGTCCCCGCTGCCTAGGAGGCTCGACATGGCCGATTCCCTGCCGCTCACCCGCGAAGCCGACGTTGACGTCGCGCCGGCCACCGCCGCGCGTGCCGCCCGCAAGTCCGGGGCCGGCGCGAGTTCGCCCGCCGCGATCCCGTCGCGACGGATCACCACCGATCAGGTCCGCCGCCTCGCCGAGCGCGTCGTGTCGGCCGGCGGCCCGCGCGAGTCGCAGGAGATCGAGCAGCCCTTCACCGGTGAGATCCTCGGCGAGGTCCCGCGCGGGTCCGAGGCCGACGTCGAGCTCGCGTTCGAGCGCGCGCGGGCGGCGCAGGCGGACTGGGAGGACTCGAGCTTCGGCGAGCGGCGGCGCATCCTGCTGCGCTTTCACGATCTCGTGCTCGCCCGGCGCGACGAGATCCTCGACCTGATCCAGCTGGAGACCGGCAAGGCCCGTCGCCACGCGCTCGAGGAGGTGCTCGACGTGGCGACCGTGGCGCGCTATTACGCCAACACCGCGCAGCAGCACCTGCGCCCGCAGCGCCGTCGCGGCGCCATCCCCGTGCTCACGCTCACCTGGGAGTATCACCACCCGCTCGGCGTCGTCGGCCTGATCGCGCCGTGGAACTACCCGCTCTCGCTCACGCTCGCCGACCTCATTCCCGCGCTGGCCGCCGGCAATGCCGTCGTCCTCAAGCCCGACAGCCAGACGCCGTTCACGGCGCTGTGGGGCGTGGCGCTGCTCGAGGAGGCCGGCCTGCCGAGTGGCCTGATCGAGGTTGTCACCGGCTCCGGGGCACAGCTCGGTCCGCACATCATCGACCACGCCGACTACATGATGTTCACGGGCAGCAGCGAGACCGGCCGCGCGGTGGCGCGCCAGGCCGCCGGGCGCCTGATCGGCTCCTCGATGGAGCTCGGCGGCAAGAACGCGATGATCGTGCTCGACGACGCGGATCTCGGCCGCGCGGTCGAGGGCGCCGAGCGCGCCCTGTTCTCCAACTCCGGTCAGCTGTGCATCTCGATCGAGCGACTGCTCGTGCACGAGTCGGTGCTCGAGAAGTTCACCCGGCGGCTCGTCGATCGCACGCGGGCCATGCGCCTGACGACCGCGCTGGACTACAGCGCCGACATGGGCTCGCTCATCTCGCGCTCGCAGCTGGACACCGTCCGCGAGCACGTCGACGACGCCGTGGCCAAGGGTGCGACCGTGCTGGCCGGCGGACGGCCCCGACCGGACGTCGGACCGTACTTCTTCGAGCCGACGATCCTCACCGGCGTCGACGAGAGCATGACCCTCTGTCGCAGCGAGACCTTCGGGCCCGTCGTCGCCGTCTCGTCGTTCTCGACGGTTGAGGAGGCCGTCAGCCGGGCCAACGACAGCGACTACGGGTTGAACTTCAGTCTGTGGACGCGTGACACCGACGCGGGACGACGGATCGCCACGCGCCTGAAGGCCGGCACGGTCAACGTCAACGAGGGCTACATCGCCGCCTGGGGATCGGTCGACGCGCCGATGGGCGGGATGAAGTCCTCCGGCCTCGGCCGCCGTCACGGCGCCGACGGCATCCTCAAGTACACCGAGCAGCAGACGGTCGCCGTGCAGCGCCTGATGCCGATCGCGCCACCGCCCGGCGTGCCGACCGCCCTGTGGGCCACGGTCATGACCAACGCGCTGCGCGTGCTCCGTCGCGTGCCGGGGATTCGCTAGGGCGCTCCGCGCCGAGGCGGGGTCCGGCCGCCGCCGCGTAACCCGCGCTGCGGCGGCTTCGCCCGAGCGCTCGCACGCGTACACTCCACCCGATGACCGCGACCGCATGGAGCCGCCGCTGGCGCGCGGCGATCGGGTTGATCGGCGTCGCCGCCGCGTTCGCGGCGTGCGCGCCGGGGACGGCGACCGCGCTCCCGCCGATCCATCACGTGTTCGTGATCGTCCTCGAGAACGAGGGTGCGTCGACGACGTTCGGCCCCAATCCGCCGGCACCGTACCTCGCGACGACGATGCGCGCGGCCGGCGCGTACCTGCCCAACTACTACGGGGTCGGCCACAACAGCCTCGACAACTACATCGCGATGATCAGCGGTCAGGCGCCGAACCCGAGCACCCAGGCCGACTGCGGGACCTACAGCGAGATGTCGAACCCGGGGGTCGACCTCAACGGTCAGGAGACGGGGACCGGATGCGTCTACCCGTTCGACATCCCGACCGTCGCCGACCAGCTCACGCACGCGGGGCTGAACTGGGACTCCTACGACGAGTCGATGGGCGCCGACCCGGCGCGCGAGACCTCGGTGTGCGGGCACCCGGTCCTCGGCTCGGCCGACAACACCCAGGTGGCCACGCCGACCGATCAGTACGCGACGCGCCACGATCCGTTCGTCTACTTCCACACGATCATCGACACCTCGCAGTGCGACCGCGTCGTCAACCTCGACCAGCTGCCGACGGCGCTCGCCGACGCGGCGAACACGCCCAACTACGTGTTCATCACGCCAGACCTGTGCAGCGACGGCCACGACGCCAACTGCGCCAACCCGGGTCTCCCCGGCGGCTACGCGGGGATCAACGGGTTCCTCTCGCACTGGGTCCCGATCATCACCTCCTCTCCGGCCTACATGAAGGACGGGCTGCTGATCGTCATCTTCGACGAGGCGAGTGGCGCCGACTCGTCCTCGTGCTGCGGCGAGACGCTCGGTCCCACGCAGACGGTCCCCGGCGGTGGGGACACGGGAGCGGTGCTCATGTCCCCGTTCATCGCACCCGGCACCGTCTCGACGGTGCCGTACAACCACTACTCGATGCTCGCGAGCGTCGAGGACATCTTCGGTCTCAGTCGCCTCGGCGACGCGGCCGGCGTGACCCCGTTCGGGTCCGACGTGTTCACGCAACCGCAGGGGCCGGGGGCCGGGCCCCCCGCCACGCCGTCCTCGCCCACGACCACCACGGCGCCGACCACGACCACCACCACCACCACCACGACCACGACGACGACGACGCACCTGAGCCCGCCGATCCTCCCTCCGGCCTGCTCGGTGCCGAGGCTCCCACGCGCCGCGCACGGCAAGCTGCCCGCCGGCGCGTTCGTGAACAGGGTCGCGCCGGTCAGCGGCCGTGCCGGCCACGCGATCACGTTCACCGCGCTGCGCGCGGCGAAGCTGCGCGTGGTCGTCCGCACGTCGACGGGCTCCCGTCGCACGGTGGCGTCGCTGTTCGTCGTGCCCTGCCACAGGTACCGCTTCGCGCTGCCGCGTGGCCGCGGAACGGTGACGATCCACGCGACGGTGACCGCCGGCACCGCCACCGTCTCGAAGTCCTACTGACGCGCTCGGCGGGTCCGCTGTCATCATCGGCCGCGGTCGCCGGCGGCGGCCCAGGGGTTCGACCGAGAGGGTGGCATGGCGGGTCGATTCGGAGCGACGGTGATCATCGACCGTCCGATCGAGACGGTCTTCGCGTTCCTCGCCGACGGCGAGAACGATCCGAAGTTCAGCGCGCGCGTGCTGGAGATCCGCAAGACCACCGATGGGCCGCCGGGCGTCGGCACCGTCTTCGCCAGCGTCGTCAAGGACGCCGGCATGAAGTCCAACCGGGAGTTCGAGCTGACCGAGTTCGAGCCCCCGACGCGCATCCGCTGGTGCGAGCGCTCGAAGAACCTCGTCGTCGTCCCCGAGGGCGGCTATGACCTCGCCCCGGCGGCCGGGGGCACCGAGCTGTCGTTCTTCAACGAGCTCGAGGGTCACGGCATCGGCGCGTTGATCGCCCCGCTCGCGCTGCGCTCGGCGCGTGGCGGCGCCGACGCCTTCGCCAGGTCGATCAAGGCGGGCATCGAGGCGTCCTGACGGCGCGCCGTCGCTTGCGCGCGCCGGGCCGGACTCAGAGCAGGTCGTCTCGCACGGGATGCCGTCTCCCGACGGGTCATGCTCTGGGGGTCGCGTTGCACGAACGCCGTCACTGCGGGAGGATCCAGGGAGAATGATCGGACATCAAGACCTCCGCGCCCCGCAGGCCCATGTCGAGCTGGCGGGTATCCTGCGCCGCCGCAGCGGCGCGCCGATCCCCGTGCAGACGCGGGACATCGGTCCGCGGGGCATGCGCATCTCGAGCCCGCGACCGCTGGCGCTCGACGAGACGGTCGGCTTTGAGCTTCCCAACCTCGACATGCGCATCCACGGCGTCGCTCGCGTGCTGCGCCAGGAGCGCATGAACGTCTACGTGCTGCGCTTCGAGGGACTTCCCGAGCCGATGACGCGACGCCTGCACGCGCTCGCCATCAACGCGCGCTGACGGGCCGGCCGCGGGCCGGGCAGGACCGACCGACACCTCGATGAATCTCGGACCGCTCGCCCTCATCCTGGCCTGCGCGCTGCTCGGGCCGGCGCTGGCCCTTGCCGGCCGCGGCCTGGTGCCGATCGTCGTCGGCGAGCTGCTCGCCGGCGTGCTGCTCGGTCGCACCGGGCTGCGCGTGATCAATCCGGACGAGTCGAGCCTGGCGCTGATCTACTCGGTCGGCTTCGCCACGCTCATGTTCACCGTCGGCACGCGCGTCCCCCTGCGCGATGCCCGCCTGCGCTTGGCCGTCGGGCGCGGCGCCGCCGCCGCGGCGGTGACGGTCGTCCTCGCGCTCGGCGCCGGTCTCGCGGCGCACGCGATCGGCTCCGGTCCGTGGCTCGTGTACGCGGTCATCCTCACCTCCAGCTCGGCGGCGATCGCCCTGCCGGTGATCGACGATCTGCGGCTGGAGGGGGAGGCGGTGCTCACGGCGATGGCATGGATCACGATCGCCGACGTGCTCGCCACGGTCGCGATCCCGCTCGTGCTCGTCCCGGCGCACGCCGGTAAGGCCGCCATCGGGGCGCTCATCGTCGCCGGCGTGACGCTGGCGCTGTTGTTCATCGGCCGCGCCCTGCGGGACACCGCGTGGGCGCAGCGCGCCCGCCACGAGGGCAAGGAGCGCCTGTGGGCGATCGACCTGCGGATCGCCGTGACGACCTTCATCTGCCTCGGCTGGCTCGCGCAGCGGGTCGGCGCGAGCCTGCTCGTGGCCGGATTCGGGACCGGGCTGGTCGTCGCCGCGCTCGGCGGCCCCAAGCGTCTCTCGCGTGAGGTGCTCGGGCTCGGCGAGGGGTTCTTCATCCCGGTGTTCTTCGTGCTGCTCGGCGCGCAGCTCGACCTGCGCGCCCTCGGTCAGGGCACGAGCGCCGTCCGGCTCGCCGTCGCCCTGTGCGTCCTGACCGTGGCCGTGCACGTCGTGACGGCGACGCTGCTGCGCCTGCCCCGGGCGGCCGGGCTGCTGGCGACCGCGCAGGTGGGTGTTCCCGCCGCGGTGATCGCGCTCGGGTTGCCGCTGCACGCGATCACCCAGGCGCAGGCCTCGGCGATCTTCGCCGCGGCGCTCGCCACGATCGCGGTGTGCACGATCGGCGGGGCCGTGCTCCGGCGTCGCGCCGCGGCGAGGGCGCCGGCACCGGCCGGCGCCGGCGGTGGCGGTGGCGGTGCGACCGTCGGGTCCTCAGCTCCCGCACCCTCCGCGCGCTGAGCCGGCGCGGCGCGCCGTCGGCCCGGGCGTGGGCGGGCCGCTTGCGGGCCCGGGCTGCCGCCCGTGCCGACGCGCTGCCTGGCGGGCCGGCCGTCGGCGCGGCGCGCCGCCGCACCGCCGTTCCGCATCGCGAAATCGCACTTATGTGCGATATACGTGCATAAGTGCGATCTCGCCACCCGGCGGCTTCGTTCCGACGTGTGAGACCGCGCGCCGAGCTCGCCTTCGCGCCGATCAGCCCGACCGCACCGGGTAGGCCGACACGGGCACGACGACGTCGTTGGCGAACTTGTCCTGCCAGGCCTGTTTCTCCTTGTCCCACAGCATCCAGAAGTCGCCGAGGAACAGGGGGATGGCCGAGACGATGCGCCCGAACCAGCGGATCAACGCGCGGCCGTAGCCGATCGGACCCCCGGTCTCGAAGGAGATGACACGGATCCCGAGGGCGCGCTTGCCGATCGTCTGGCCCGTCGGGCCGCCCTCGAAGTAGACGTAGTAGGCGATCTGCACGAACGGAGCGATGAGGACGCCGACCGTCCTGAGCACGAGTTGGAGCGCGATGCTGACGGCCACGAGGAGACACCAGTCCAGGAACGCCGCGCCGAACCGCTGCCAGAAGCCGGCCCGGGGCCCCGACGGCCCGCCGGTGGTCGGCGCGTCCATCAACTACCTCCGTGGATCGTGGGCTCGCCGGACTTGTCGGCACCGTGGCGCGCGGGCTCGAGGTGCTCGGGCGCGCACAGGCTACACGCGCGCCTTCGCCTCGACGAGCGCCTCGAGGAAGCGCTCGGGGTTGTGGTGCTCGGGCACGCCGGACACCTTCGCTCGCAGTCCCGCCTCGAGCCGGTGCGCGAGCCGCTGCCGGGCGTCGCGGTCGAGCTCATCGCGGCGGGCGAGGAACCGCCGCACCGCCGCGACCTCGGCCTCGGTCACGGCGCTGACGTCGAGCGCTGCCGCCGCGCGCTCACCGGCGACGGGGCCCGGCCCCGCAACGGGGACGTCCGGCCGCCCGGTCGCGGTCCGCGCCACGGCGGCCCCGGCCGGCGCCGAGGGGGACATCTTCGGCGCGTCGCGAATGACGAGCGTGCCGCCGGCGAGGTCGCCGGGACGCTGATTTCGGCGCGTGAAGAAGATTCCGAACAACGTGGGGAGGTACAGGAAGGTGAGACCGTCCACGAGGCGCATGAGGTTGCGCACCGAGCTCGCCTGGAAGTCGACCGGGGTCCCGTTGTCGCGCACCACGCGTAGGTGCGTGAGGCGCTTGCCCGGCGTGCGCCCGCCGGCGCGGACCTCGAACAGCACGTCGTAGAAGAAGATGACGGCGAACACGGTCACGGCGATCACCGCCGCGGCGACGGCGCCGCCGACGATGTTGCCGACGATCACGCCGATCACGGCGATGATGATGAGCTGCAGCGTGAGGTCGAAGCAGCCGGCGATGAAGCGCGAGCCGACGCCGGCGAGCTGCAGGTGGACGGACAGCCCTTCCGGCGTGGCGATCGTGATGCGATCCTCGAGCTCCACGCGATGAACCTAGACACTTTCCTTCGCGACCGGTCGCCGGACTGGGAGGAGCTGTCCGGGCTGCTCGACCGGGCCGGCCAGCGACCGCAGCGCCTCGGCGCCGACGGGGTGCTGCGCCTCGGCGCGCTCTACCGCGCGAGCGTGGCCGACCTTGCGCTCGCGCGACGCCGCTTCACGGGCGACCCGCTCGTCGAGCGTCTCGAGCGCCTCGTGCTCCGCGCCCGCCAGCTCGTGTACGGCGAGCGCGCCTCGCGCTCCACGCTGCGCGCCTACCTGTCGCGCGGCTACTGGCAGGAGATCCGCTCGCGCCCGGCGCTCCTTGCGCTCGTGCTCGTCGCGATGTTCGCCTCGACCGGCCTCAGCGCGCTGTGGGCGGCGACCGACCCCGGCGCCGCCGTCGGGGTGATCCCGGCGGCCTACCGGGGCGCTGCCAACCCGCATGTGCACAACCTGCCGACCGGCGCGGCCAACGGCGCGGCGCTCTCGAGCGAGATCTACACGAACAACATCCGCGTCGCGTTCCTCTCGTTCGCGGGTGGCCTGCTCGCCGGCACCGTCACGCTGTTGGTGCTCGTGTACAACGGCCTGCTGCTCGGCACGCTGGCCGGCCTCTCGGCGCAGGCCGGCACGCTGTCGGTGTTCGCGCGCTACGTCGTCCCGCACGGCATCCTCGAGCTGTCCTGCTTCGCGATCGCCGCGGTCGCCGGCCTGCGGCTCGCGACCGCGATCATCGAACCGGGGGTGCTCCCGCGTGGGGTGGCGCTGCGGCGGGCGGCGCGCGGCGCCGTCGCGCTCGTGCTCGCCACCGCGCCCTGGCTCGTGGTCGCCGGCCTGACCGAGGGCTTCGTCACCCCGAATGGCCTGGCCCTCGCTCCGGCGCTCGCCGTCGGGCTCGGGCTCGGCGGGCTCTTCTGGGGGCTCGTGCTCGTGCGCGGTCGCCCCGCGCGCGCCGCGGCGCCCGCGCCGGTCACAGCCGAGCCCGCGCCTTCGCCCTGAGGTAGGCCTGCACGCAGCGCTCCGGCAGCCGCGTGGCCGGGGCCTGGACGACCTCGGCGCCCGCCTCGCGGATGCGCCGCGCCGCGTTCGCCCGCGCCTCGAGCACGCTCACGGCGGCGGTGAGCTCGTAGACGTCCTCGGGACGCCGTGGGGCGGTCGCCGCGCTCGCCTCGAGCGCGGGGTCGCTCACGCTCGCGACGATCATCACGTGGCGGCGGGCGAGCATCGGCGTGGCGGCGACGAGCGACCGCGCCGCGGTCTCGTCGATGAGATCGGTGAACACGAACACGATCCCTCGGCGGGCGCGCCCCACGCGCACGAACGCGCGCTCGAAGTCGGTGTCGACCGGCTCGGACTCGAGATCGAAGAGCGCCTGCACGACCTGGCGCCCGCCGAGGCGCCGGGGCGCGAGCGTGCGCGTGACCGTGGCGTTGAAGGCGATCGCGCCGCAGCGGTCGCCGAGCTCGTCGGCGACGAGGCCGAGCGCCGCCGTCGCGTCCAGCGAGGCGTCGAGGAGCGTGCCGCGGCCGACCGGAGCCGAGGTCAGGCGCCCGGTGTCCACGAGGCAGATGAGGTCGCGATCCTGCTCGACGCGGTACTGGTTGCTCATCGGGCGACCGAGCCGCACCGTCGCCGGCCAGTTGACCTGGCGCACGTCGTCGTCGGGGGAGTAGTCGCGGATCGACTCGAAGTCGGTGCCGAGCCCGAGCGGGCCCCGGCGCAGCCGCCCGTCGGGCGCCGCGCGGCCGAGGCGCAGCGCGAGCACGAGCCGCCGCGCGGTGAGCAGGTCGGGGTAGACGAGCACCTCGCCCGCCGCGCCGGCGCGGTGATGCCAGCGCGCGAGGCCGAGCGGCCCGATGCTCGCGCTCGCCACGCCGGGGAGGGGCAGGCGCCCCCGGCGCAGCGCCAGCAGCCGGCCGCGCAGCTCGCGCGCACCCGGCTCGGCCTGCAGGGCCAGCCCGACCGGGAGCGGCTGGCGCAGCGCGACCCGCCGGTTGTCGCCGGTGAGCGCCCGCACGAGCAGCGGCGCCTCGACCCCGCGCGAGAGCACCGAGGAGACCTCGCGTCGCAGCCGCGGCGCGCGGCGCACCGTCCAGCCGTCAACGCCGGTCGCGGCGAGCACGACGAGCCCGGCGCCGACGGCCAGCCAGACTCCGAGCAGGAGTGCGCTCAGCGCGGCCAGGCCGCAGAGCGCCGCGCAGCGCGTGGTCGGCGTCATCGCTCGTCAGCGCGGGACCGTGACGTCGGCGAGCGCCCCGCGCACGGCGTCGCCCGCCCCGAAGCGCTCGAGCTCGGCCTCGGGGCTCATCACGAGCCGGTGGGCGAGGACCGGCTCGGCGAGCTCGGCCACGTCGTCGGGCGTGACGAAGGCGCGGCCCTGCAGTCGAGCGGTCGCCTTCGCCGCCGCGAGCAGGTGCACCGCCGCGCGGGGCGAGGCGCCGAGCGCGACGCTCGGCAGCTCGCGGGTGTGGCGCACGAGCGCGATCACGTAGTCGGCGACCTCGTCGGCGACCTCGGTGTCGCGCGCCTGCGCGACGGCCTCGCGCACCTCGGCCGCGCCGGCGACGACCCGCACGTCGCGCAGGCTCACCGGGTCGACGCCCTCGCGGCGCAGGTCGAGCATCGCCCGCTCGTCCTCGGCGCTCGGGTAGCCGATGTCGATCTTCAGCAGGAAGCGGTCGAGCTGGGCCTCGGGCAGCGGATAGGTGCCCTCGTACTCGATCGGATTCTGGGTGGCGATCACCAGGAACGGCTCGCCGAGCTCGTGCGGCTGCCCGTCGACCGTCACCTGGCGCTCCTGCATGGCCTCGAGCAGCGCGGCCTGCGTCTTGGGCGGTGTGCGGTTGATCTCGTCGGCCAGCAGCACGTTCGTGAACACCGGGCCGGGCCGGAACGAGAGCTCCCCGCCGCGGAGCGCCATCGTGCCGGTCAGGTCGGAGGGGAGCATGTCGGGCGTGAACTGCACGCGGCGCATCTGCACGCCGAGCGTCGCGGCAACGGTGCGCGCGAGCAGCGTCTTGGCCACCCCGGGCGCGCCCTCGAGCAACACGTGCCCGTGGCAGGCGAGCGCGATCAGCAGCTGCTCGACCGTCTCGTCCTGGCCGACGACGACCTGACGCACCTGCGCCAGGATGCGCTCGAGCAGCTCGTTCACCGCCGGCTCCGCAGATCCGCGAGCGCCGAGGCGAGCACGACCGGGTCGCCGTCGTCGTGGTCGTTCACGAGCGCCTCTATCTCGGCGTCGTCAAGCCCGAGCTGGGCGAGCGCGCGCCGCCGCGCCGCATCGGAGTCCGCCGCGCGCGTGGACGGGCGCGAGGCGAGCTCGCGGTCGGCCGCGCGGCGCAGCGTCGGAACGAGCTGGCGCGGGTCGCCAGTGCGCCGCAGCAGCAGCGTCAGCGCCTGCACGTAGGCGGCGCGGGGGGGGATCTCGATCTCGGGCAGGGCGTCCGGCGGACCGAGACGCCGCCCGCGGGCCACGATCCAGAGCAGGCCGGCCAGGGCCAGGCCCCCGAGGGCCACCTTGAAGGCGAGGGGCAGCGCGGACAGGCCCCGGCTCGGGCCGTAGCCGTGCACCGACTCCGCGAACGCGAGCGGCCGCGGCGCGCTGCCGGTGAGCGCGAGCGCGAGCTGCGCGTTGTCCGCGTCGGCCAGGTAGGCGTTCTGCAGCGGCGACGCGTCGGCGATCAACAGCAGCTCCCCGGCGCCGATGGCGCGCGCCATCAGCACCGGCTGCCGGTCGGCGTCGGCCAGCAGCACGCGGTAGCCGTCGGTCTGTGTCCAGGCGCCGTCGCCCGCGCCGGCGACGGTGGTGACGCCGGGCAGCACGCTCGCGCCGGCCCGGGTCGGGTGCGCGGGCGTCGCGCTCGAGCCGGCCCAGCCCGGCGGGTCGGGGAACAGCGCGGTGAGCGTCGCGTCGGGGTTCTGGCCGCCGATGAGCAGCCTCCCCCCGCGCCGGACGAACGCAAGCAGCTGCTGGCCGTCGTTGCGCAGCAGGGCGTCAGGATCAAGGACGACGAGGGTGTCCGCGGGGTCGAGCGTCGAGCTGCCGAGCGGCGCGCGCAGCGCGACGACCGGATGGCCGGCCCGCGTCGCGAGCTCCGACCAGGCGGCGAGCCCCTGCCCGTTGGTCGCGTACGAGGAGGAGACGGGGCCCTGCGGCTCCGGCCCGATGACCCGGCCGAGCAGCTCGAGCAACACGAGGACAAGGACGAGTCCACCGACGGCGAACGCCCACCCGCGCCGCCCGCTCCACGGTCGTGCCGCGACGGGCGCGGCCGGCAGGGCGGCGTCGCCCGCGGCGAGGGCGGCGGGCGGGCTCACCGCTCGCCCCCGACGAGCAGCGCCCATTCTCGGCGCGCATCCTCGACGTCCTGCTCGCGCGCCTCGTCGCCGCCGTACACGATCTCGTCGAAGCGCCCGGCGAGCGCGTCGAAGCGCGCCGAGCGCAGCGTGCGGCGCAGCTGCGCGTTCGGGGTGGACGCGGCGGGGTCGATGAGGTCGCGCTCGGCGAGGCGCATGAGCCCAGCTTGAAAGCGCAGCCGGACGGCCTCCTGCAGCCGCCCCGCGCGCTCGGCCTCGACCGCCGCCCGCTCGAGCGACTCGGCGGTCACGCGCGCGCCGCCGCGGGGCGCACCCGCCTCGCCGGGCTCGCGCAGGGCCCGGCGGGTGCTGCGCGCCGTCAGCGCGACGACGGCGAGCAGGACGATCACGGCGAGGATCGTCCACAGGACGGTCGCCCCGCCCGGGAGGACGCCGGCGACGGCGTCGAAGGCGTCCTGGATCCGCCGCCCGATCGGCGCCCAGAGCTGGCCGACGGCGTGCAGGAAGCCGTGCAACGGCCGGGGGATCGGGCCGGCGTGGAAGCGGCTCTCGGCGAGGATGTCCTTGGCGGCCCGGCGTGCCGCGGCTGCGCCCGAGCCCCCGCCGAGCCCCCCGGTGGCGAGGACGGCGGCCATCAACCGAACGGATTCGGCGGTTCCGGTTCGTCTTCGACGATCGAGGCGGATTCGGACGGCGGACCGAGCGGCTCGGCGACGGCGGTCGGCGCGACGGGCGCATCGTCCGCCGGCGGGGTCCAGCCGGGCGGGGGCGGCCAGTACGGCGGCCCCCCCGGCCTCCCGACCGACTCGGGGCCGAGGTACGCGGGCGCCGGGAGCGCGGCGGCGTCGATTCCGAGCTGATCGGCGAGCAGCTCGACGTCGTAGCCCTCCTTGCGCACCCGCAGGTCGTAGTAGAGGACGGTTCGGACCGCGGCCTGGAACGGCTGCAGGACCATCGCGGTGATGGCCCCGGCCACGGTGATGAGGGCGACGCCGACGACGACCGAATCGGAGGTGGTGAGGAAGATGGCCAGCAGCACGCCCTCGAAGATGCCGGAGACGATCCCGACGAGGAGCGTGGTCACGAGCAGCAGGCAGGCGGTCGGCCACCAGCGGCCGGCGACGAGCTGGCGCGAGCGCTTCAGGGCCTTCCAGCCCCCGAGGCCCTCGATCAGCAGCACCGGGCTGCTGACCGCCCAGGCGGCGTACAGGTACACGCCCGGGACGATCAGCGCGACGAAGGCGACGACGAGCAGGACCGACATCAGGATCGTCAGCCACACCAGCGACGGCAGCCGCCGCAGCGCGAAGAGCAGCGAGGAGCGAAAGCCGGTCGGCTGGTCGAGGTACACGTCGCTGACGGCCCTCACGCAGGCCGCCGTGACGAGGAGGCCGGCGATGACGCTGGTGACGTCTATGACGAGGCTCGCGCCGGTCCGGGCGGCCTGGTCGGCGACCGGCTGGGCGTTGGCCAGGGAGGAGTAACCGCTGGGCAGGTCGCCCGAGCTCGGGACGATCGACAGCAGGACGATCCCGCTGAAGAGCTGGACCGGCACGACGACGACCGCGGCCAGGCCGATGAGCGTCCGCGCGTTGGACTTGTAGACCTTGATGCTCGCGTCGAGAATCTCGCCGATCCTCAGCGGCCGCAACGCGGGCGCACTCATGGGCGCACGATACCTCCGTCGCGGACGGCTCCCGCGTGCCTACGGACGGATGTGCCGCGCGCGCTCGACGTCCTCGCGCACGATGCAGTCCGCGAGATGGTCGTTGACGAGCCCGCAGGCCTGCATGAGCGCGTACGCGGTCGTCGGACCGACGAAGGCGAAGCCCGCGCGCTTCAGCTCCCGAGCGAGCGCCCGCGACTCGTCGGTCAGCGCGGGCACCTCGCCGAAGTGCTTCGGCGCCGGCCTCGGCGCCGGCGCGTGCGCCCATACGAGCTCCTCCAGGCCGCGCGCCGCGCGCAGCGCGACGGTCGCACGTGCGTTCGTGATCGCCGCCGCGATCTTGGCCCGGTTGCGCACGATCGCGGCGTCGGCGAGCAGGCGCTCGGCGTCGCGCTCGTCGAACGCCGCGACGTCGTCGGGGGAGAATCCGGCGAAGGCGGCCCGGAAGCCCTCGCGCTTGCGCAGGATCGTCAGCCACGAGAGCCCCGACTGGAACGCCTCCAGGCACAGGCGCTCGTACAGCGACCGCTCGTCGCGCACGGGCCGCCCCCATTCGCGATCGTGGTAGTCGCGGTACAGCTCGTCGTCGTTGCCGAAGCAGCGCAGCGCGGGCGTGGTCACCGCGCTCAGATGATGACGATCGGCGTTCCGATCTGCACGAGGGGGTACAGGCGCGTGATGTCGGCGTTGTGCAGCCGGATGCAGCCGTGCGAGGGCGCGCCGGGCACGAGGTTCGGCTGGTCGGTGCCGTGGATGCCGATGATGCCGCCGCCGGGCCAGTCGGTCTCGGTCGTCGAGTAGTCGCTCGTCCCGATGGCGTACGGCCCGTAGAGCGGCACCGGCGGGTCGACGGGGAACTTCTCGCGCACCCAGAACCGCCCCGTGGGCGTCGGGGTGCTCGGCTTGCCGACCCCCACCGGCGCGCGGAACACGACCCTGCCGTCTTTGAACAGCGTCAGACGCCTGGTCGACAGGTTGACGAGCAGCAGCGCCCGCACGACGTGGAAGTTCGTGAGGTCGTCGGCTGGCACCCAGCCGGTGACGCCGTTCGGGCGCATCGGCACCCGGATGTGCACCCACGTCGTGCCGTACTTGTCGGTCTCCTGCTCGATCAGCTGGTAGACCTCGGGCAGGCCGTCCTCGGTGAAGAGGTGCAGGTGCGTGATGGTCCGGTAGCGCGACGCCGGTCCCGAGCGCACCGGCGTGCCGGGCAGCCCGGTGCCGGCCCACTGGGTGTAGTCCTTCGCGAAGTCCGTGAGCGGCACCGGGACGCCGATCCGTGTCGTGGACGTCGTCGTCGTGGTGGCCGTCGTGGTGCTCGCGGTGGGCGCCACGCCCGCCACGGACGGCGACGCGGGCACCGGGCTCGTCGCGGTGGTCGTCGTCGTCGTGGTCGTCGTCGAGACGCGGGCCGACGGCGGCGAGGGCGAATGCGCGGCCGCGCGGGCGACGCCGCCGCCGAGCAGGACGCTCATGCCGACGGCGAGAATGCTCGCGCGCACGAGTCCCGGGCGGGCGGTCGACCGCCGCGCGCGAGACTCGGCTCGAGCGCCGGTCGGCCTGTCTCGATGCGTGTCCACCTCGCTTGGTTATAGCGGCGAGCCCGGGACGCGAGGGCCGCCGCGCCGCGCCCGCGAGGGTGCGGACGTGAGCTTTGCTGCGGTTTGCCGCGCGTTGACGCGCGGCGGCGCGTCACGGCAGCCGCGCGTGCGCGGCGCGCGACCGGCTCAGGAACCGGAGCGCCCGCGACCCGGGCGGGGTCGCACGAGGGCCCAGCGCAGCAGCCCTCCGCCGAGCAGCGCGAGCAGCCCGAGGCCGAGCGTCAGCGGGATCTGCCCGCCGGTGCGCGGGAGGGTGTGCAGGGTGCTCGTGGTCGCGGGGGTGAACTCCGTCGTGGACTCGGTCGTCGACTCCGTGGTGGCCGTCGAGACGGCGGGGTTGGTCGGCGCGAGGTTCGACGAGCTTCCCTTCGTGCCCGACGACGCGCTCGTGTGCTTCTTGTGGGGTGCGGCGGCGCTCGTCGTCGCCGAGCTGAACGTGGCCGTCGACGTCGTCGTGCTCGTCGTGGTCGTCGTCACGGCCGTGGTCGTCGTGACGGCGGCGGCGGTCCCGGGGCAGCCGCTGGCCGGCGCGGGGATGATGTCGCCCTCGCCCGCGCTGTAGTTGCCGAGGTCGGATTGGTTGACGCGGATCTCGACGTACGGAGCGCTCGGATTGCCGGTCGCCTCGCAGATGAGCACGGTCCCGGTCTGCGCCGCCGCGGCGTTGGCCCAGGTCCCGCAGGCGAGCGCGGCGAGCAGCAGCGACGCCAGGGCGGCACGGCACCGGTGGCGAGAAACGGAACGGCTGGGCATGGACTGATACCTCCGCGGTGCGCGCGGCCTTGGCGACAACGAAGTGCGGACAGTAACCGATACGGCGGGCGACCCGCGCCGCCGTGCTCAGGCGATGGCCGGGGTCTCCGGCAGCCGGGCGAGCGCGGCCTGCATGTCCCCCTCGGAGAACTCCGGATCCTCGAGCGTTCCCGCCAGATACGCGTCGTAGGCCGACAGATCGAAGTGGCCGTGGCCGCACAGGTTGAACAGGATCACACGAGCCTCGCCGGCCTCACGCGCGGCCTCGGCCTCCTCGATCGCCGCCCGGATGGCGTGCGCGGGCTCGGGTGCCGGGAGAATGCCCTCCTGGCGCGCGAAGCGCACCGCGGCGCCGAACGTCTCGTTCTGGTGGTACGCCCGCGCCTCGACGATCCCGGCCCGGACGAGCCCGCTGACGACCGGCGAGTCGCCGTGGTAGCGCAGCCCGCCCGCATGCACGGGCGGTGGCACGAAGTCGTGCCCGAGGGTGTACATGGGCATGAGCGGCGTCAGGCCCGCGGTGTCGCCGAAGTCGTAGCGGTAGCTGCCGCGGGTCAGCGTCGGGCAGGCCGCCGGCTCGGCGGCGATGAAGCGCGTCGTCGCCTTGCCCCGCAGGACGTCGCGCACGAACGGGAAGGCCAGCCCCGCGAAGTTCGAGCCGCCGCCGACGCAGCCGATCACCACGTCCGGCGCCTCCCCCGCCATCTGCAGCTGGGCGATCGCCTCCTGCCCGATGACCGTCTGGTGCAGGCACACGTGGTTGAGCACCGAGCCGAGCGAGTAGTTGGTGTCCTCGCGCTGCGCCGCGACCTCGACCGCCTCGGAGATCGCGATGCCGAGCGAGCCGGTCGGATGCTCCTGCTGGGCGCGCCCGGCCTCGGTGAGCGTGCTCGGCGAGCGATGGACCGTCGCCCCCCACACCTGCATCAGCGATCGTCGGTAGGGCTTCTGGTCGTAGCTCGAGCCGACCATGAAGACCTCGCAGTCGAGCCCGTACAGCGAGCAGGCGAAAGCGAGCGAGGAGCCCCACTGCCCGGCGCCGGTCTCGGTGACGAGCCGCTTGATCCCGGCGCGGGCGTTCTCGAAGGCCTGCGGGACCGCGGTGTTCGGCTTGTGTGAGCCGGCCGGCGAGACGCCCTCGTACTTGAAGTAGATGTGGGCCGGCGTGTCGAGATCGCGCTCCAGGCGACGGGCGCGGAAGAGCGGCGTCGGCCGCCAGAGCTTGTAGGTCTCGCGCACCTCCTCGGGGATCTCGATCTCCGGCTCGGGCGAGACCTCCTGCTCGATGAGGGCCATCGGGAAGATCGGCGTCAGGTCGGGCGGGCCGGCGGGCTCCATCGTCTGCGGGTTCAGCGGCGGCAGCGGATCGCCGGGCAGGTCCGGCAGCAGGTTGATCCAGTGGGTCGGGATGTCGCGCTCGCCGAGCAGGTACTTCACGGTCTCATCACTCATGGCCCCTCCTGTGGTTTGTGCTCCAGCCCGAGCGCAGACTAGTCCCCTCGCGGGGGCGCGCGTGCGCGTCCCGCCCGGATCGCCGTCGTCGGTGGGGCCACCATGGGTCCGGATCGCCTCGACGCGCGGTGCGCCGCCTTCGCTCCGGCACTCGTCAATCCGCCGCCGCCCGGGCCGGGCGTGTGCCGGACGTGTCGCGGTCCGGCCCCGGCCGCGCGGCGGGAGTGCTCGAGCTGCCGCCGCATCCCCGGGCGTCTGGATGCGGTCCTGCCGATCTCCTGGAGCGTCGCCGGCGGGCCGCTCCACCGCGCGCTGCGCGGCTACAAGGACGACCCGCTCGACGCGATGCGCACCGAGTCGGCCGCCGGGCTTGCGGCCGTGCTCGAGCGGTTCCTGCGCGGCCACGAGGCGTGCGCCGCGGCGGCGGCGGGCGTGGAGCGGTTCACCCTGGTCACGACGGTGCCCGCGCGCAGTGACCGCAACCGCGGTCCGCTGCGCACGCTCGTCCGCGGCTGTCCGAGCACGGCCGGGCGCTACGCCCGCACGCTCGTCGCCGCGGGCGAGCGCGTTGAGCCGCACCGGTTCAACGCCGAGCGGTTCCGCGCGCTCGGTCGGCTGGACGGAGAGGCGGTGCTGCTCGTCGACGACACCTGGACGTCGGGCGCGAGCGCGCAGTCCGCCGCCCACGCGCTCAAGCGCGCGGGGGCCCGCCGGGTGGCACTCATCGTCATCGGCCGCCACGTGAACCCTGGCTTCGGCGATCAACGGGCCCGGTGTGTTACCGCCCGCCCGTTCTGCTGGGCGACATGCGCCGCGCACGCCCGCCACGCGGCCTGACGGTCACCCGGCCCAGGCGTTACCCTGCGCCATCGCCAACCTTGACCTGAAAGGAAACTCCCCATGAACAAGTCCCAGTTGATCGAGGCGGTCGCCGCCGACTCCGGCCTCACGAAGGCCGACGCCGGGCGGGCCATCGACTCGTTCGTGGGCACCGTCTCGAAGACGCTCAAGAAGGGCGACGAGGTGGCGATCACCGGCTTCGGCAAGTTCTCGGTCGTCAAGCGCGCCGCGCGCAAGGGCGTCAACCCGCGCACCGGCGAGCCGGTGAAGATCAAGGCCTCCAAGGCGCCGAAGTTCACCTCGGGCGCCACGCTGAAGTCGACCGTCAGCGGACGCAAGTAGCGGCGGTTCCGCGCGCGGTCCTCCGCGGCGCGGCCCGGCGGCGGTCGCCGGGCGCCGCCGCGGGGGGGCGGGGCGGGGTGTCGGTCGTCGGGGTGCGCGGCGGCGACGGGCGCGGTTCGGGGGCGCGGCGGGGGACGGGGGGGCGCGTGATTCGGGGGCGCGGAGAGCGTTGTTCGGGGGCGCGCGGCGCGTGATTCGGGGGCGCGTTGTTCGGGGGCGCGCGGCGGGTGACGCGGCGAAGTTTGGTCGATCTTCTTCCACTAGGAGAGAACATCGACCAAACTTCGGCGTTCGACGCCCCCGGGCGCGGTTCGGGGGCGCGCGGCGGGGGCCGTGGGGCGCGTTGTTCGGCGGCGCGCGGCGGGTGACGCGGCGAAGTTTGGTCGATCTTCTTCCTCCAGGAGAGAACATCGAACACACTTCGGCGTTCGACGCCCCCCCGGCGGTCAGCCTGAGCCGTTCGGCAGGCGGGTGCCCGGCGGCAGCACGTAGACCTGCGAGCCGAAGAGCGTGACGCCGGGGTCCGAGGCGGTGGCCGGCGGTGGGCGATAGATGTCGAGATGGCGGCCGATGATCGCGCCGCCGGTGTCCTGGGCCAGGAACCAGCCCTTCCCGGGGCCGGTGCGGTAGGCCGGGATGTACACCCAGCTCCCGAGCGGGATCAGGCGGGGATCGACAGCGACGCTCTCCCAGTACGTGAGCGCTCGGCCGGGTCCGGGCGCGAAGCTCACGCCCGGCAGTGCCACGTAGGTCTTGCCGGTGCCGTTGGACCAGCCTCCGGTCTGCAGCGGGAACGTGACGTCACCCGCCGCGTTGCGCCAATACCCGCCGGCGCGCCAGTACGGGGCGTCCCCGGAGAAGTCCGCGACGGCCCCGGTGAGCGTGACCCATCCGCCCTGCCCGAGCGCCGCGATGTGCACGAATTGGCCGTTGTCGGCGATGCCCGTGCCCTGCATCGAGACTCCGTGCGCGGAGTAGAGCCAGTCGATCGGGTATGTGCCGGGCAACCCCGGCGCGATGACCTGCTTGCCGGTGAACCACCACTCGGGGACCGGCCAGTACTGCGTCAGCTCGACGCCGCTTACCCACGTCGGCTTGCTGAGTGGGGCCGCGGCCGCCGGGCCGACGACGACGGTGAGCGCGAGAAGGGTCGCGCCAAGGGCGATGAGTCGGCGAAGGGGCATGCTCTGATCACAGACCGGCCGCAGGCCGGCCCAGCAACAGGCGCGCGTGTCACCGCTGGACAACCGTCGTAGCTGGGCAAACGTGCACAGGGTGATCGGCGCCCGGTGGTAGCGTCGACCCCGTGCCGCTCGTCTCGGAGCTCGATCTCGGCGAATTCGACTACACCAACCCGGCGCTGCGCGGAGATCGCTTCCACGCCGCGATGGCCGAGGCGCGTGCGCGCGGCTGGATCGCCCGCGGACCGTTCGGCTACATCGTGCTCGACCACGACGCGGCCGAGTTCTTCCTGCGCACGCGCGATGCCACCTTCCCGGGGCTGAAGATCGCGGAGCTGTTCGAGCTGGGCGAGGGGCCGCTGCTCGAGCAGATCGAACGCAATCTGCTGAACATCAACGGCGCCGATCACCGTCGCCTGCGCAACCTGGTCAACCCGGCGCTCTCCCCGCGCGCCGTCGAGCGGTATCGACCGGCGATGCGATCGTTCCTCGACGGCCTCCTCGGGGCGGTCGCCGAGGCCGGCACGTGCGACGTCGTGAGCGCGATCGCCCGGCCGTACCCGTCGCAGGTGATCGCCACCGTCATGGGCGCTCCCGTCGAGGACGCCGCCCGCCTGCACCACTGGTCGAACGTCATCCAGCGCCAGTTCGATGCGGCGAGCCTGCTCGGTGAGCGTGACGTCATCGAGCGGGCGGTGGGCGAGTTCTACGACTACGCGGCCGCCCTCCTGCGTGCCCGCCGCGCCGACCCGAGCGACGATCTCATCTCGGCCCTCATCGCCGCCGAGTCCGAGGGCGAGCGGCTGTCGGACGTCGAGTGCATCAACCTCGTCTTCAATGTGCTCGTGGGCGGCGTGGACACCACCCAGAGCCAGCTCGCCCACGCGCTCCGCCTGTTCGCCGAGCATCCCGACCAGTGGCGCCGACTGGCCGAGGACCCCACCCTCGCGCCACATGCGGTCGAGGAGGTGCTCCGCTTCGAGCCCATCACCCCCTTCACCGCCCGCATCCTGCTCGCGCCGGTGGAGTACCGCGACGTCGCCTTCCCGGAAGGGACGATCGTCATGGTCTGCGCGTTCACCGGCAACCGCGAGTCGCCCCAGCAGACCGGCGACCTCACGCGCTTCGACATCGAGGGCGCGCGCGACGGCACCCGCCTGCTCACCTTCGGCGCCGGGATGCACTACTGCCTGGGCGCCAACCTGGCCCGAGCCGAGCTCGAGGAGGCGCTGTCGTTCCTCGCCCCGCGCATGCCCGGACTCGAGCTGGCGGGCGTCGCCGAGTACGAGAGCATCATGGGCGTCTACGGCCTCGCGTCGCTGCCCGTCCGCTGGCAGTCGCCGTAGCCGCCGGCGATGCGCCCCGGCCGCCCCCGTCGCGGCGTAGCATTGCGCCGGCCCGATGGTCACCGCCGCCCGATCGCGAACCGGCGCTCTCACCACACCGCGCCGCAGGATCCGCCTCGCTGTGAGGGGGGTGCGCGTGCGTGGCGCCTTGTTCCTGGTTGCCGGGACGGTCGGGCTGGCCGGCAGCGCCGCGCCCGCGAACGCGGGGCTGTACCACGTGTACAGCTGCCGGACACCGGCAGGGGTGGCGGCTCCGACGGATGGGTGGAGCCCCGTGACGAGCAGCCGCGGCGAGTCGCGCGCGTTGACTCCTGCAGCCAGGGCGGCTCGCTCAGCGCCGCTGCTACCCGGCACGCCGCTGCAGGTCGCACCGTATCGGCTGGCGGCCTGGATCTATTCCGCGCCACCGCAGACGACGATCTACGCGGCGACGCTCTGGCGATCAGGGATCGCCACGACGGCCATCGGGTTATGGCGCGAACACGGTGTGCTGGTCTTTCTGCTCCGCGCCCAACTGCGAACGCTCACCCGACGACGTTTGACGATGTGTGCCATGACTTTGCGCGCTCGACTGGGAACCTCGGCCGATCCGCTCGGGCTCCATCAAATCAGAGTCGCTGGTTCCTGCCGCGAATGCTCAGGGCGCGACCCAGTATTCGCCGAGGCGGCGTGCTTCGGAGTCGTCGGACCCGAGTGCCCGCCACTAGACATGGATCCCAGCGCCGCCCAGTCGCACAATCAACCTCTACGCCGCCGACATCACCCTCGACGATGAGACCGCGCCACTCGTCACCACCGTCGGCGGTGGCCTCTCGAGCGACGCGCCGCTCGGCGGCCAGGAGGGCCTGACCTTCACCGCCGCCGACGCCGGCCCGGGCCTCTACCAGGTGAACTACTCGCTCGACGGCAGGCTCGTGCGCACCATCCCGGTGGACAGCAACGGCGGCCGCTGCGTCCCCGCCTCGCCGGCGCCCGCGGACGGGACGAACGCGTTCCTGTTCGGTCAGCCCTGTGTCGCCTCGGCCAACGTGACGGACACCTTCGACACGACGCAGATCGCCAACGGCGTGCACGAGCTCCTCGTGCAGGTCACGGACGCCTCCGGCGCGGCGACAACGGTGCTCGATCGCAAGGTCGCATTCGAGAACGGGGTCGCGGGCGGGGGCGGCGCTCCGACCGTGGTCGGGCCGCCCAACGGAACGAACGCGTCGCCGTCGGCCGTGTTGCGCGTGCGCTGGAAGCGCTCGTCCTCGACCCACCTCACGAGCGACTGGGGTCAGATCCGTCGGGTCGTCGGATCCCTGACGACGCCCGCCGGGCTGCCGGTCGGAGATGCGGTCGTGACGATCCACGTGCTGCCGAGCTTCGGCGGATCGAGCCCGGTATCGCTCGGAACGGTGACGACGGACCCGCATGGGGCGTTCGTCTTCTCGGTCGCGGGAGATGCCTCGTCGGGCACGCTCACGTTCGGGTATGACGCGCACCTCGGCGACAACCCCCCGGCGGCCACCGCGAGCCTGACGCTGCTCGTCCACGCCGGCATCGGGCTGTCGGTGAGCCCGCACGTGGCCGCCGTCGGGCGCGTCATCACCTTCCGGGGTGTCGTGCACGGAGCGCCGATCCCGTTGGGGGGCAAGCAGCTCGTGCTCGAGGCGCGCGCGCCCGGAAGCGCTTGGCTCGAGTTTCAGGTGATTCGCACGAACGCCAAGGGTCGATTCCGCGCTCGCTACCGGTTCCGGTTCGCCGGGCCGGCGAACTACCAGTTCCGGGCCGTGTCCGAATTCGAGGCCGACTTCCCCTTCCTCGGCGGCGCGTCCGACGTGGTCAGGGTGTTCGAACGCTAGTCGCCCGACGCTCGGGCCATCGTGTCGCGCCCACGCGCCAGGGTGCCGCGTCGGCGGCCCAGAGGTCGTTGAGCGCCACGGCGTCCTTGTACGTGTCCATGCATGCCCAGAAGCCGTGGTGGCGGTAGGCCCGCAGCCGGTCGGCAGCGGCGAGTCGCTCGAGCGGCGCGCGCTCGAGCACGCTGTCGGCCTGCAGGTAGTCGAGCACGCCCGGCTCGAACAGGAAGAACCCGCCGTTGATCCAGTGCTCGGCGCGGGGCTTCTCGCGAAAGCCCAGCACCCGATCGTCGTCGCCGAGCTCCGTCACGCCGAACTGCAGCTGCGGCCGCACGACGGTCATCGTGGCCAGCGCTCCGTGATCGGCGTGGAAGCGCAGCAGCGCGTCGAGATCGATGTCGGCCACGCCGTCGGCGTAGGTGACGGCGATCGGGCCGCCGTCGTCGAGGCGATCGGCGACGAGCTTGACGCGCCCGCCGGTCGGCGTGTCGAGTCCGGTGTCGACGCAGTCGACGTGCACGCCTGGCGGCCAGCGTTGGGCGGCGGCGAACTGCTCGACGAGCTCGCCGCGGTAGCCCGTGGCGAGGATGAACCGGGTAAAGCCCTGTCCCGCGTACAGCTGGATGACGTGCCACACGATCGGCAGGCCGCCGATCTCGACGAGCGGCTTCGGGATCTCCTGGGTGTGCTCCTGCAGACGCGTTCCGCGTCCACCGCAGAGGATCACCACCGGCGTGCGGCTCGGGTCGGGCATCGGGTCGGGATTATCTCGTGGGAGCCCGCCGCTACCGGCTCAGCGCCCGGCGGTACACCTCGAGCGTGCCGCGCGCGGTGGCGGCCCAGCTGAAGCGCTCGGCTCGGTCGCGACCGGATTCGCGCAGCCGCTCGGCGAGCTCCCGATCGGAGAGCAGCCGCCGGATCGCGCCGGCGATCGCCCCCGGGTCCAGCGGGTCGAAGTGCAGTGCCGCGTCGCCGGCGACCTCCGGCAAGGAGCCGCGGTCGGTCGTGGCCACGGGCACGCCGCGGGCCATCGCCTCGAGGACCGGGAGGCCGAACCCCTCGTAGAGCGAGGGGAACACGAACGCCGCGGCGATCGCGTACAGGCCCTCGAGGTCGGCGTCGTCCACCCATCCGATGAGGCGCAGGTCGTCGCTGACGCGTAGCTCGGCCGCTCGTGCGACGAGCTCGCGCTCGTGCGGCGTCGGGTAGCCGGCGATCACGAGCGCCGGACGCTCCGGCTCGGGAATCAGGGCGATCGCCTCGATCAGGCGCAGGAGGTTCTTGTGCGGGCGCTGCGCGGACACGCACAGGACGAGCGCTCGATCGCCGAGCCGATATCGCTCGCGCACCTCGGCCTCCGAACGCTGCTCGCGCTTGGCCGGCACGCGCACGCCGAGCGGCACGACGTCGATCCGGCCGGCGTCGAGCCGGTGGAAGCGCAGGAGGTCGTCGCGGGTCGAGTTCGAGTCGGTGATGATGCGGTCGGCGCGGTGGGCCGCCGCCGGAACGAGCACGCGCATCCCGAGGCCGAGCACGCCGAAGTGCGCCTCGGGCACCGTGCGGTAGTTGAGGTCGTGAATCGTCACGACACGACGGAAGCGACCCCACACCGGGGCGGTGCTGGCCAGGCTGTGGAGCACGTCGACGCCGGCCCGGGCCGCGCGGCGCGGGAGCAGGGTCTGCTCGCCGCGCACCCACTCGACGCGGTTGCGCGCGCGGACCGGAACCGTCACCGAGGGCACCAGCTCGCCCCACGGTCCGCCTCGCATCTCGGCGGCCTCGCGGTTCACGAACGCCGTGAAGCGCGTGCTCGGGTCCTGCTCGACCATCTGCGTGATCAGCTCGCGCGCGTACACCTCCATGCCACCGGTCTCACCGGGCACGAGGAAGACGAGGTTCAGGCCCACGTGCATCTAGCGTGCGTGTCGCGTCGCGATCGCTCGCCGGTAGCTCTCGAGGGTCAGCTCGGCGGTGCGACGCCACGTGAACAGCTCGCAGCGGCGGCGTCCGCGCTCGGCCAGGTCGTGCGCGAGCGCCCGGTCGCCGAGCAGTCGCGCGAGCGCGCCGGCGATCGAGCGCTCGTCGCGCGGATCGAACAGCAGCGCGGCGTCTCCCGCCACCTCGGGCAGCGATGAGGTGTCCGAGCACGCGACCGGGACGCCGCGGGCCATCGCCTCGAGCACCGGCAGGCCGAAGCCCTCCTGCAGGGAGGGCAGGACAAAGCAGTCCGCGGCGGCGTAGAGCCCCTCGAGTTGGGCCTCGTCGATCCAGCCCGGAAAGGCGACGTCGTCGCCCACCCCGTGCTCGGCGGCCAGCCGGCGCAGCGCGTCCTCGTACGGCGTCGGGGACCCGGGCAGGACGAGCAGTGGCCGCGGCGCGGGCATCAGCGCGAGCGCCCGGATCAGCCCGTCGAGGTTCTTGTGCGCGCGCTTGGCGGCCACGCACAGCACCAGCGGACCGTCGCGCAGCTCCAGGCCGGCGCGCAGCGTGGCGTCGTCGAGCACCGTCCGGTGCGGGCTCGGGGGCGTGATGCCGAGCGGCGTCACGTCGAACTTCTCCCGCGGGATGTGCAGCGTGGCCGAGATGTCCTCGGCGGCGGCGGCGGAGATCGCGACGACGCGCGTGGCGGCATGGCCGCAGAGCGGAGCGAGCACCCGCATCGCCGTGCGCGCGCGCAGGTCCATCGCCTCCGGGTGGTGCATCCAGATGACGTCGAGGATCGTCACGATGCGGGCGACGCCGGGCGCGACGACCGGGACGAGGTTGGCCAGGCCGTGCAGCACGTCGAGGCCGCGACGGCGGGCGTCGAGGCCGATGCCGACGAGCTCGTGCCACAGGTGCCAGGCCGTGCCGATGCCCGGCACGGGCAGCGTGACCCAGCGCACCTGCGCCGCCCACGGCTCGTGCTTCAGGTCCGCCGGCGCGGTGGACCCGACCCACGCGGTCAGCTCGATACCCGGTTCGGCGTCCAGCATCGCCGCGATGAGCTCGCGGGCGTAGCGGCCGGAGCCCCCCGAGTCGCGGACGAGATACGCCAGGTTGAGGCCGACGCGCAGGGGGGCGGCCGCGCGCCGATCGTCCGCGGGCTCCGTCATGCGCCGGGCATTATGGCGGCTGCACGGGAAGCGGCGGGCTCGAACGGCGCTCGATCCGCCGACTGACTAAGCTCGGGCCGATGGAGCCGGCCGTCACCGACGCACATGGTCAGTTCGGCGAGGATCGCGTGCTCGAGCAGATCTTCCGTGACCGCCCCGAGGGCTACTGCGCGGAGATCGGTGCCTACGACGGGCGCACGGGAAGCGCGAGCTACCTCTTCGAGCAGCGGGGCTGGCAGTGCCTGCTCGTGGAGCCGATTCCGGCGCTCTTCGAGGAGATCCGCCGGCATCGCAGCTGCCTTGCCGTCAACTGCGCGGTGAGCTCCGAAGCCGGCGAGGCCCCCTTCTTCATCGCCGAGAACGTCGAGCAGATCTCTACGCTGGACATGACGCCCGAGCACCGCGACTGGATCGGGCAGGTCGGCGGAACGGTGAAGGAGATAACGGTCCGAACGGCGACGCTCGACAGCCTGCTGGCCGACGCGGGCTTTCCCGAGCTGCAGTTCATCACGATCGACGTCGAGGGCCACGAGATGGCGGTGCTCGAGGGCTTTGACCTTCAGCGACACAGGCCACGGGTCGTGATCATCGAGGACAACTCGGTGGCGGGGAACAAGCAGGTGGCCGATTTCATGGCGGCGCGGGGCTACGTGCATTTCCGCCGCACCGGCGTGAACGAGTGGTACGCGCACAAGACAGACACCGAGCTCGTGCAACCGGATGAGGTCAGACGATTCGGGCGAGCGGTCAAGCGGGAGCGGTGGGCGCGAAGGCGCCGGTACTACGTTCACCGCGTCGCCGAGCGGGTCGGGTCGTATCTTCCGGCGGCGGTCAAGCGCCCGCTGCGGGCTCCGTTCGATCTCCTGCGGCGCCCCGGCCGCGACTGATCCGGCCGCCCGATCCCCGCGCGAGGATGACCGCGCCGGCCGGCTGCGCGACGCGTCGGCGTGACAGACTCTCCGCTGCCGATGGCCACCACGTCCGCCCCGACGGCGCTCTCGCGCCAGTACGTCAAGCTCTGCGACCTGCCGGACTTCGACGATCCTGCGCTTCGCTCCCAGTTGCGGCAGATGGTCGCGCCCGGGCAGGATCCGCAGACCGAGCTGCATCGCAAGTTCTGGGAGTACGCGATGCTCGGCCTCTACCTCGAGGAGGTGGGAGCCCTGACCGAGGACGCCGAGGCGCTGGCCGTGGGGGCGGGGCACGAGGAGCCGCTGTTCTGGATGGCCAACCGCGTGGGCCGGATGGTGGCCACCGACATCTACGGTGAGGGCGGCTTCGCCGCGCGCGAGGCCGACGCCTCGATGCTCAGCGATCCCCGGGCCTTCGCTCCGTACGCCTACCGCGAGGATCACCTCGAGGTCCGGAGCATGAACGCGCTGGCGCTCGACTTCCCCGATGCGAGCTTCGACATCGTGTTCTCGCTCTCGTCGATCGAGCACTTCGGCGGGCCCGACGAGATCAAGCTCGCCGCGCGCGAGATGAGCCGCGTCCTGCGGCCGGGTGGCCATCTGGTCATCGTGACCGAGTGCCTGATCGCCAACCACCCGATGGACTGGCCCTCGCTGCAGTTCGCGATCCGACTCGGCACGTTCGGCCGGCGCTGCTCGACCTGTACGCCGCGCAAGCGCCTCCTCGACGCCTTCAGACCGCGCGAGCTCGAGCGCTACATCGTGCGCCCGACCGGGCTGGAGCTCGTGCAACCGCTCGACACGCACATCTCGCCCGAGAGCTTCGAGAATCTCATCCACTGGGAGGACGGCGGTGAGTTGCGCCCGGCGACCGGGAAGCCGCTGCCCCACCTGCTGCTCAAGGCGCACGGCGCTCCATGGACGTCCGCGTTCCTGGCGATGCGCAAGCCCGCGTGACGCGGGCGGAGGCGATTGCCAGCGGCCGAGCACCGCGTCGTGACACGACGCTGCGCGTCGGCCTCGATCTCGCCTTCCTCGTCGACAGCGCCGGCGGCGCCGGAACGTACGCGCGTCACCTGATCCCGCACATGCTCGAGGTCGAGCCGACCCTCGAGCTCACCGCCTGGATCGGCGCCACGGCATCCGCGTCGCTGCGCGACGAGCCCTGGGCCGACCAGGTTCGATGGATCCGGCTGCCGGTGCCGGGCGTGGGCAGCGTGTGGCACCTGTGGCACGACCTCGTCGGCATCGGCCTCGACGCGCGACGGCGCGGCATCGACGTCGTGCATGGGTTGGCCAACATCGGGTCGGCGGTGCATCCCGGCGTGGCGAGCGTGACCACGATGCTGGACGTCATCTGGAGCCGCTACCCGGAGACCACGGCCAGGCGCTTTCTGATCGTCAACCACCTGGTGACGCGCCTGGCGGGCCGTTCGGCCGACCGGATCATCGCGATCTCGAACGCCGCCCGCGACGACGTCGCCCGTACCCTCGGGCTGGACGTGCGGAAGTTCGACGTCACGCCGCTCGGGGTCAGCGTGCCGCCACGCCGTCCGCCCCCGGCCGACGAGAACGCGCTGCGAATCGCGCTCGGACTCGGCCCCGAGCCGGTGGTGCTGTGCGTGGCCGGCAAGCGACCTCACAAGAACCTGCACGGGCTGATCCGGGCTTGGGCCCTGCTCGCCGACCCGCGCCCGCAGCTCGTGCTCCCCGGGGCACCGAACGATTACGAGCTCGAGTTGCGCGCGCTCGGCCGCGAGCTGGGTGTCCAGGACAGCGTGCGCTTCCTCGGCTGGGTTTCGGACGAAGCGCTCGAGGACCTGTACACGCTCGCGCAGTGCGTCGTGCTGGCGAGCTTCGAAGAGGGGTTCGGCCTGCCGGTGCTCGAGGCGATGGCGCGCGAGGTGCCGGTCGCCTGCTCGGACATCGCCGCGCTGAGCGAGGTGGTGGCCGACGCCGCGCTCCTGTTCGACCCGGGGGCGCCGGCGTCGATCGCCGGGGCCGTCACGCGCGTCCTCGGCGACCCCGAGCTCGCCGCCGAGCTCGCGGCGCGCGGACGCGAGCGCTGCCGCCTGTTCACCTGGCGGCGCACCGCCGAGGCGACGCTCGCCAGCTACCGCCGCGCGCTCGGCGATCGCGCCGTCGGCTGAGCCGATACGGCGCGCGCGCGGGAGCGGCCGGCGCTGCCTACAGGAAGCGCTGCGCGCGCGCCGGGACCATCTGGATGACCTCGGCCGGAATCGCGCGCAGGAGGATGAGCGCCGCCGGGTAGAGGACGAGGGTCAGCGCGAGGCGCTCGACGTCGCGCGCGCCCGGAATCAGCAGCGAGCACAGCGCGATCGCCGCCGCGATCAGGACCCGGGGCACCGCCGACCAGCTGACCTGCGGCGCCACCCCCGAGCGCCACACCGCCACCCCGAGCGCGAGCGTGAACAGGATCTCGACGGTCGTCGTGGCGATCGCCGCGCCGCGCGCGCCGTCCGCGGACGCCAGCACGGTGGTCAGCACGCCGCACAGCAGCAGGGCGCCGATGTTGATCACGAGCACCGCCCGATAGCGGTGCAGGCTGAGCAGCGAGTACCCGAACACGGCGCCGACGAACGACGCGCTCAGGGCGATGCCCTGGATGCGCAGCACCGCCTCGGCGGGAACGAAGCCCGGCCCGGCGATGACGGTGATGATGAAGGGTGCCCCGACGGCGAGGGCGAGGGCCGCGCCCACGCCGAGGATCAGGCACACGTCGAACACGCGCCCGACGGCGTAGGCGAACCGTTCGCGGTCGTTGTGGGCGCTGCGGGCGAAGATCGGAAACGCGGCGCCCACGAGCAGCTGGGGCACGACGATCAGAACGTCGATGACCCGGAAGGACGTGCCGAAATAGCCCGTCTGCTTCGCGGTCGCGATCAGCGACACGACGATGATCGCCACGCGGAAGTAGAACGCGCCCACGGCGGTGGCCAGCGCGTAGGGCGCCGTGTCTATGAGGATCGGGCGCCACGCCGACCAGCTGACCACGGGGCGCAGCGAGTACCGGCCGCGGATGAGCGCCGCCGCGACGGCGGTGGCGATGATGCCCGCGGGGATCCCGGCGGCATAGAACGGCAGCAGGCTCGCGCCGCCGAGCACGAGCGCGATGATCGCCGCCGCCGTGAGGGCCTGGCGGATGATCTCGGTCGCCGCCACCCGTCCCAGCCGCAGCTCGGCCATCATCGGGACCGAGTACGTGGTCTGGATGATCTGGAGCAGCAGTGCGATGCCGGCCACCGCCGTGCCGGCCACGAGCACGCTCCCATAGCCGACGGCGGCGGAGAAGATGACCGCCGCGACGAGCCCGAGCAAGGTGAGGAAGATGCGCAGGCCGAGGATGTCGCTCAGCAGCGCACGGGCCTCCGAATGCGGCCGGTGGGAGAGCTCCCGGACGGCGATCGCCTGCAGCCCGGCATCGGTGAAGCCGCCGACCAGAGCCACCAGCGAGAGGATCGTGACGTAGTTGCCCACGCGCGCCGAGCCGAGGTGGCGGAGCAGCAACGCCGTGGAGATGAGGCTGAGCCCGATCCCGGCGACGTAGCTGCCGATGCGCAGGCCGCCGCCGCGCACCGCCGACCCTCCGGCCGCGGTGCTGTCCAGCGGATGCGTGTCCTGGAGCGCCTCGACCTCGACGGCCAGCGAAACGTCGGTGAGGTCCTCGCCCGGCGACACGAGCGGGCTACGGCGCCGGGGCGGGGAGCGGCTGTGGCGCCCCGCCCTGCATGTGGTAGACCTCGAGCACCTCGGCGAGCGAGGACTCGACCGAGAGCCGCTCCGCGTTCTCGTCGAACCAGCGCGCCGTGCGCTCGCGCATCGCCATCCCGCCCTCGTGGACGCGGACGATCGCCGCGGCGATCGCCTCGGGCGTCGCGCGGTCGGCGACGACGCCGTTCACGCCATCCTCGATCAGCTCGGTCGCGGCGTTGTCCTCGCCGGCCACGACGACGCTCGGCGTGCCGCGCGCGGACGCCTCCACGACGACCATGCCGTACCCCTCGCGACTGGAGGGCAGCAACATGCACAGCGCGCGGCGCATGGTCGCGTCGATCGTGTCGCCATCGACGAAGCCCGGCGCCGTCACGGTCTCCGCAACGCCGTGCTCGGCGATCGCGGCCAGCAGCGCGCCGCGCTCGGGGCCGTCGCCGAAGAAGGTGCCGCGCAGCCCGGGGACGGCCGCCTGCGCGGCGGCCACCGCGGCCACGCCGAGCGGGGCCCGCTTCTCGGGGATGAGTCTCCCCGCGAACATGACGAGGTCCTCCGCGGGCTGCGGCTCGGACGCCTGCAGCGGCCCGCCGTACAGACCCCGGAGGATCGTCACCGGCCCGCGCAGGCCCTCGGCGCGCAGGCGCTCGGCATGCAGCCGCGAGTAGCAGAAGGCGCGCTGGTCCACGCGCGCGCACGCGCGCTGGATGCGCAGGCCGATCGCACCGCCGAGCGGGCCGAGGTAGTCGCGCCAGTAGTGCGGGCTCCACACCTCGACCCAGTCGACCACGACCCGGTAACGGCCCCGGCGCCGGGCGGCGGCGGCGGCGAGCAGCGAGAAGTACGGAAACGCCGACGTATGCACGACGTCGTAGCGGCGGCCGTGGCGGGCGAGATGCCACAGCACCCCGAGCCCGAACAGCAGCGGCGGCCAGATGCGGCGCCGGCCGGCCTTCGTGTAGAGCGCCGATCGCGGCTCGAGCGCGACGACGCGTACGCGCGGATCGACGTCGACGACAGCGCCGCGATCCCACTGGCGCCGGGTGAGATAGGTGACCTCGTGGCCGTCGCGCGCGAGTCGCTCGGCGAGGCTTCGGTACCACCGCTCGGCCCCACCGACCGTGTACGGAAACAGGCAGTCATAGACGACGCAGACGCGCATGGACACGGGCAGATTGCCACAGTCGTGGCGGATAGCCGTTCGCATGTCTTGTAGGATCGCGGGCGGGTACGCGCCACTTCTGCGCCCGCGGCGCGTTATAGCGATGGCCTTCACCACCCGCCCGCGAACCCCACCGCGATGAGCACCGTAGAGCAGACAAACCTTTCCGCGATCGACCACGCGCCCGCGACACCGACGGTGTCGGTCGTCATTCCCTGCCTCAACGAGGCCGAGAACATCGAGGCCTGCGTGCGGTCCGCGCTCGGCGTGCTCGAGCGTAGCGGCATCCCCGGCGAGGTCGTCGTCGCCGACAACGCGTCGGAGGACGGCTCCGGCGGGCTCGCCGCCGCCGCCGGCGCGCGCGTCGTGCTCGAGCCGCGCCGCGGATACGGCAGCGCCTACCTCGCGGGCTTCGCTGCGGCGCGCGGCGATTACATCGTGATGGCCGACGCGGACCTGACGTACGACTTCAACGAGATCCCCCGCTTCGTCGCCGAGCTCGACAAGGGTGCCGAGCTCGTGATGGGTGATCGCATGGACAACATCCAGCCGGGCGCGATGCCCTGGCTGCACCGGTATGTCGGCAACCCGATCCTGACCGGCGTACTGAACCTCTTCTTCCGCACCGGGATCAAGGACGCGCACTGCGGCATGCGGGCCCTGCGTCGCGACGTCCTCCCGCGGCTGGACCTCCGTACCACCGGGATGGAGTTCGCCTCCGAGATGGTGATCCGGGCATCCAAGGAGAAGCTGCAGATCGCCGAGTTCCCGATCGAGTACCACCCGCGCGGGGGCGAGAGCAAGCTGTCGAGCTTCCGCGACGGCTGGCGTCACCTGCGCTTCCTGCTCGTGCACAGCCCCAACTACCTGTTCATCGTGCCCGGCACGGTGCTCGCGGCGCTCGGCACGCTGATCGTGATCCTCGTGTCCTTCGGCGTGACCTTCTTCGGGCGCGCCTGGGGTCTGCACACGCTCGTCGGCGGCACGCTGCTCATGATCGTCGGCACACAGGTACTCGCCCTCGGGCTCTGCGCGCATGCCTACGGCACGTACTTCATGAACGAGCGGGACCCGTGGTTCGACCGCATGCGCGCGCGGCTGCGCCTCGAGCACGGCCTGCTGCTCGGGGGCGCGTTCATCTTCGTCGGCTTGGTGATGGGGGCGTCGGTCGTCATCACCTGGATCTCGCGTGGGTTCGGCTCGCTGTCGGAGGAGCAGACGGCGGTCGTCGCGGGTGCATTGGTGGTCGTCGGCATCCAGATCTTCTTCTCGTCATTCCTGCTCTCGATCCTCGGCCTACGTCGTAACTGAGCGTGCCCGAGGCGACCGGCCGCCGACGCCTGCCGCGCTGATGTCGACGGTGGTCGCAGACGGCGAGCGCGCAAGCGAGCCCGGCGCCGGTCCCGGCTCGCGGGCGCGACGGTTCGTCGCCTGGGTGTTCGCCGGGGACCGGCGCGTGTGGACCGTCGCAGCCGTCGTCGGCGGACTGCTCGCCGCCGTCATCCTCGTGTGGTGCCTCGTGCCGCGTCCGTACTTCACGGGCACTGACAGCACCGAGGACCAGACCTACATCGCTCCGGCGGCGGCGCACGCGCCGGTGTGCGTGCCCGACCTGCAGATCCCGGCGCAGACGGCGGGCCTGCGGCTGGGCCTCGTCGCGCCCACCCAACTGCGACCGGCCCTGCAGCTCGTCCTGCGCGTCGGCGCGCAGACGATCACGTCGAGCCTGCCCCCGACCCCGGTCAACGGCCCGAGCGTCGCCGACTTCCCGATCCCGCGGCGCCCGGACGCTCCGGCCGCAACCGGAGCGTCCCTGTGCCTGCGCGCCGGCGGTCTCGTCAACTGGGCGGGCACCCCGACGACCGAGGGTCAGGACCGCCCGCCGACGCTCAACGGCGCGCCGCTCACCGGCCGGATCGCGATCTGGTACCTGCCGCGAGCCGGGGCCAAGCGGAGCTACCTGGCGGAAGTCGGCACGATCTTCAGCCGCGCTTCGCTGTTCCGCCCCGGGATCGTCGGCGCCTGGACCTACTGGCTGCTGTTCTTCGCCGTCCTGCCCTTGCTCGCGCTGTTCGCCGTACGCTGCATCGCGCTCGCCGCCGCCGGTCGTGCGCGGCGCCTGGCCGCGTGGGTGTTCGCGATCGCGGTCATCAACGCGTGCTGCTGGGCGCTGATCACGCCGATGTTCTTCGCGCCGGACGAGGTCGACCACTTCGCCTACACGCAGTCGCTCGTCGAGCGTGGCGTCGGCCCGGATCGCAACCCCGGCAGCGCGCTCGGACGCTGGTCATCGGCCGAGAGCATCGCGCTCGAGGGCGAGAACTTCTTCGTCGATCACCAGGTCGGAGATGGCAAGCTGCCGTGGCTGGCCTCCGACGAGCAGCTCTGGCAGCGACGGTCCAGCGCCCAACCGCCGCAGAACAACGGCGGCGGCTACGAGACCGCGGCCCAGCACGGACCGCTGTACTACCTCGCCGTGGCTCCGGGGTACCTGCTGACGCGCGGGGGCTCGACGTTCTCCCAGCTGACGCTGATGCGCTTCTGCTCGGCGCTGATCGGCGCGCTCGCGGTGCTCTTCACCTTCCTCATCGGGCGCGAGCTGGCGCCGCGCCGGCCCGTGCTCGCCGTGCTCGCCGCGCTGCTCGTCGCGTTCGAGCCGATGTACGCCTTCATCTCGGGCGCGGTCAACAACGACGTCGGCGTCGACGCGGGCGCCGCGATCCTCCTCTATCTGCTCGTGCGCATGCTGCGGCGCGGGGTGACGCTGTGGACCGGAATCGCAGCCGGCGTCGTGCTCGTCGGACTCCCCATCGTGAAAGGCACGGCGTACTCGCTGTGGCCGCTCACCGCGATCGTGCTCGTCGGCGTGATCTGGCGACACCACCGACGCGTGGATCTCCGCGGTCTCGCGGCGTTCGCGGCCGCCGCGCTGCTTGTCGAGCAGCTGTCGGTGCATCTGTCCGGCGTGTTCCACCCCGCCGCGACCGGCGGCGGCGCCGGCGCGGGCGGCTCGGCCGCGGTCGGCGCCGTGGCTCAGGCGCGCGCGCACCCGACGGCCTATCTGTCCTACCTGTGGCAGGTCTTCCTGCCGCGGCTGTCGTTCATGGCCCCGCACTTCGGCACCGGGTCCTACCCCGCGTTCGTCATCTTCGACGAGCGCGGCTTTGCGGCGTTCGGGTGGTACGACGTCCTGTTCCCCGAGTGGGTGTACAGCGTGATCCTCGTCGTCATGCTCGCCACCCCGGTGCTCGCGCTGTGGGCCGCGCGGCGGGAGTGGACGTGGGTGCGCAGCCACTGGATGGAGTGCGCGGTGATGATCCTGACGCCGATCATCGTCATCGCCGGCTTCGAGGCCGCCTTCTACAGCCCGACTCCGCGGGCGCTGATCGGGGAGTTCGGCCGCTACGCGTTCCCCGCGATCGGGCCGCTGGCCATCCTCGTGGTGGGCGCGCTGCACGCGTTCGGGCGCCGGCGCCTGGTCTGGGTCGGGACGGGCCTGGTGACGGTCATGATCGCCTTCGGCTTCGCGTCGCAGCTGCTCGAGCTGACCCACTTCTACGCGTGATGGCCACGGCCGACGCGGACGCCGTCACCGTGGCGATTCCCGTTCGCGACGGCGCCGACACGCTCGACGGCGTGCTCGCCGCGGTGCGCCGGCAGGTCGTCGATCGTGAGCTGCAACTGCTCGTGTGCGACTCGGGCTCGCGCGATGGGTCGCTGGCGATCGCCCGCCATCACGGCGCCGAGGTGATCGAGATCGCTGCGGCGGCGTTCGCGCACGGTCCGGCGCGCAACCTGCTCATGCGCCACGCGCGCGGCGCCCACGTCGCGCTGCTCACACAGGACGCCGAGCCGGTCGACGAGCACTGGCTCGCTCGGCTGCTCGGCGCGTTCGCGCTCGGCGACGACGTCGCGCTCGCCTATGGCCCCTACCGACCGCGGCCCGGGGCCGACCCGCAGACGGCGCGCGAGCTCGAGCGCTGGTTCGCGTCCTTGTCGCCCGACGGGTCGCCGCGAATCGATCGACTCGCGCCCGAGGAGCGGTCACTGCCGGCGAGCGCGTTGTTCGGGCGGCGCACCTTCTTCACCGACGCGAACGGGTGCGTGGCCCGCGCCGCGTGGGAGCGGGTGCCGTACCGCCCCATCGCCTACGCCGAGGATCATGCGCTCGCGCTCGATGTGCTGCGCGCCGGCTATGCGAAGGTGTTCGTTCCCGACGCCGCGGTGTGGCACTCGCACGACTACACGCCGATGCAGCAGTTCCGCCGGGCCTTCGACGAGTGGCGCGGGCTACTCGAGGTGTACGGCTGGCGCGAGCCGTCGGACCCGCGCGCGCTGGCCCGGCGCCTGCGGGGCGAGCTCGGCGCGCAGTGGCGCGAACTGGCCGCGCGGAACGCCGCGCCCGGCGAGCGCGCGGTGACGCTCGCCGCCGCGACCCGTCATCATGTGGTGCGGCTGACCGGGGCGCTGCTCGGTTCGCGGGCCGACCGGCTCCCGCCGCACGTGCGAAGCTGGTGCTCGCTCGACGGGCGCGCATCGCCGCTCGTGGCCGACGCCGAGATCGCCGGCGACCCGCCGGAACTCCCGCCGCGCAGAACCACCACGCCACGCTGACACCCATGGCCGCCAGTCGCGACAAGGAACCGTACGATCCGAACGACCCGATCGGGCTCGGGGCGGGCGGGGACGTGCCCGCGCTCGGCGCCGACGCGGAGCGCGCGGTCGATCCGGCCAACCAGGGGCGCGTGGCGAATCTGCGGCGGCGCGTGTACCTCACGTACAAGTACCTCGGGCTTCGCACGCTCATCTACCGGGTCCTCACCTTCCCCCTGCGCTTCACCCCGCTGCGGCGCTATCTGCGCGTCGGTCCGAAGGTCGTCGGAGATCAGGCGGGCGCGCTGCGGTGGTATCGCGTGCACGGCGCGCCCGTCACCGTCGTCATCCCGAGCTACCGCGACGCGGACGACGTGGCCGAGCTCGTCGCGAGCATCCATCGCACGACCGATCGCCGGCGCGTTCGGATCATCGTCTGCGACGACGCGAGCGGGCCCGAGCACCTGGCCGCGCTGCGCGCGATCGAGGGCATCGAGGTGATCGAGGCCGAGGCGAACAGCGGCTTCGCCGCGAACGTCAACCGCGGCCTGCGTGCGGCCGATCCCGAGCACGACGTCGTCGTGCTCAACTCGGACATGATCGCGCTGCCGGGGTGGCTGGCGTGCCTGCAATACGTGGCCACGCGCGCCGACGACATCGGCGTGGTCGGCGCGAAGCTGCTGTACCGGAACAATCGCATCCAGTTCGGCGGGACGATCCGCAACCTCGGAGCGCGCGAGTGGTTCGACCATCGCTTCCGCGGCAAGTGGACTCACTGGGGCCCGGCCAACGTCACGATGCCGGTGCTCGCCGTCAGCGGGGCCTGCATGTACATCACGCGCCGTGCGCTCGACGAGGTCGGTGTGCTCGACGAGGACTTCCCGATGGCCTACGAGGACGTGGACTACTGCCTGCGGGCCTGGCAGGCCGGCTTTCGTGTCATGTACGCGCCGCCCGCGAGCCTGTACCACCTCGAGTCCCAGACGCGCGGGTCGACGGTCGGCGAGCGCGAGCGGACGTCACAGCGCGTGTTCTGGGAGCGCTGGGGCGAGTTCCTCGACGCGCGCCCGGTCCGGACGGACAGCGGCGCCCTGCGTGTCATCTACGTGACCGAGGACACCGGGGTGGGCGGCGGTCACCGCGACATCTTCGAGCACCTCAACGGCCTGCTCGACCGCGGTCACGAGGTCGAGCTGTACACGCTCGGCGATCAGCCCGAGTGGTTCGATCTGCGCGCCCCGGTGCGCAGCTTCGACGACTACGACGAGCTGGTCGAGGCGCTCGCTCCACAGCAGGCGATCAAGGTGGCGACGTGGTGGAACACCGCGGCGCCGGTGTGGCGGGCCAGCGTCCTGCACGGCATCCCGGTGTACTTCGTGCAGGACATCGAGACGAGCTACTACCCGGATGACCCGCACGTCCGCCGCTGCGTGATCGCCTCCTACCAGCCGGAGTTCCGCTACATGACGATCTCCTCCTGGAACCGCGACCGGCTGCGGGAGCTCGGACTCGACGCGACGCTCATTCCGCCCGGCATCGACCTCGACAACTTCCGGCCCCTGCCCGACGTCGCCCGCCGCCGGGACATGATCCTCGCGCTCGGACGCTCCAATCCGCTGAAGAACCTGCCGCTGACGGTCGCGGCCTGGAAGGCGCTGCCCGAGCCGCGCCCGGAGCTGTGCCTGTTCGGGATCGAGCCCGACCTGGCCGACGAGCCGGGGATGCGCTACGTGAGGCGCCCCTCCGACGAGGAGGTCAACCGCCTGTTCAACGAGGCGACGGTGTTCGTGCAGACCTCGACGCACGAGGGGTTCTGCCTGCCCCCGCTGGAATCGATGGCCACCGGGGGCGCCGTGGTGTGCACCGACGCGCACGGCAATCGCGATTTCTGCGCGGACGGGGAGAACTGCCTGGTGCCCGAGTCGACGGTGCGCGCGGTCAGCGACGCGCTGGCTCGGCTGCTCGGAGACGAGGCGCTGCGCGAGCGGTTCGGCGCCGAGGGCCTGCGCACCGCGGCGGGCTACACCTGGTCGCTGCGCATCGACGCGCTCGAGGCGTTCCTCGAGGACGTCGCGCGACCGCGGCGGGTCGACCTGCAAGCAGCCACGGCGCAGCCGGAGATCCGGAGGGTGGCGCGATGAGGCCGCCCGCCGTCCGACCGCTCCGCTCCGCGTCGTGAAGGAGCAGTTCGCGTCGTCGCTTCGCTGCCCTGCCTGCCGGAGCGAGGGCACGCTCGAGTTGCGCGTCGACGAGGTCAACGAGTGGGAGGTGCGCGAGGGCTCGTTGCGCTGTCGCGCGTGCGCGAGCGAGTTCACCGTCCATCGCGGCGTGGCCGAGTTGCTGGCTGACCGGGCGCGTCCCGCACCGGCCGACACGACCGGCTTCGAGCGCCTCGCCGAGCGCCTGCATCTGGCCGGGCGCGAGGCCGAGTTCATCCGCGCGCTGCGCGACGTGCCCATCGAGTACTGGCACGTGCGCGCGCGCTCGATGTACCAACTGCTCACGACCGTCCCCTTCCAGCCGGGCGAGAGCATTCTCGACGTCGGGGCCGGCACCTGCTGGGCGACCCACCACTTCGCCGAGCGCGGGCTGCAGGCGATCGCGCTCGACGTCGTGACCCCGGAGTTGCGGGGGCTGTACACGGCGGACTCGCTGATCGATGACGGGCGCGTGTACTTCGAGCGGGTTCTCGCCTCGATGGATGCTCTGCCGCTCGCCACGAGCAGCGTCAACTACGTCTTCTGCTTCGAGGTCCTGCATGCCTGCGACGATCCCGGCCTGCGGCGCACGATGGCCGAGTTCTTCCGCGTGCTGCGCCCGGGCGGTCGCCTGCTGCTGTTCAACGAGCGGATCAACGCGCTGCGTGGCCGCGGTGGTCGCGGTGCCGATACCGGCCCGGGCCACCCGCACTCGGCGCCGCGCTACCGCTGGGAGGCCGCGCGTGCGGGCTTCTTCACCGATCCGATCGAGCCGCACCACGTGCCGTTCTTCGGCGACTCCGACCTCGAGCTGGCTCCCGGGACGCCTGCGCTCACCGGGCTGGCGGAGGGCGTCGGGTTCGCGCTGCGAGGCAATGCCATCGCCCGGCGCGTGTACCTGGAGTGGCTCAACGACGTCGCCGGCGGCGTGGGACTGAACATGATCGCCACGAAGCCCTCCCGTTTCGTCGGCCGTCACGACGCGCTCGGCCCGTCGCACCGCCTGGCGCGCACCGCGGCCGCCTCCGCGTCCCTCCAACTCGCCCGCTGGCGCGGTCGCGGCGCGCCGCGCTTTCCCCGCTCCCCGGAGCAGGTGCACGCCGCGCTGCTCGAGCGCAGAGCGGCCGCCGCCGCGGCCGCCCCGACCGAGACCGCGCCCTCGCCCAACGGGCGGGCCGCCGCGAGCCCGGCCCCGGCGCCGAGCCGGGTGCCGACGCGCGACGCAGAGCAGACGATCGTGTTCACGGGCAACTGCCAGACCCAGGGCATCGCCGACGCCGTCCGCGCGATCCTGCCCGAGGCCGACACGCCGGCCTTCCACATGTGGGGCATGGACGGCCCCGACGCGCAGGCCCGTCTGGACCTCGTGCGCGCGGACGTCGCCCGAGCGGACGTCTGGGTGCGCATGGCGCTCGGCACGAATGCCGCGCTCGAGGAGGTGGCGCCGCCGCGGGTGCGCGTGATCGAGATCCCGAGCCTGACCTTCGCGGCCTTCCATCCCGACATCGTGATCGCCACCACCGTTCACGGCACGTACTTCCGTGGACTGGCCGACTACCACTCGGCGATCGCGCTGTGGGCCTGGCGGCGCGGCCTGGAGCCGGCCGAGGCCGCCGCCCTGTTCCGGCCCGAGGTGATGGCCGGCCTCGGCTACGATCGCTACTGGGGACCCGCCGTTCGGGCCGTCCGCGACGAGTTCGCCGCCTCGAGCCTGGACTGGGGCCCATTCTGGGCGCGTCTGAAGCGCGAAGGTGTCTTCATGCACACGATCAACCATCCGCGAGTCGCCGCCGTGGCCCTCCAGGGCAAGGCCGTCGCCGCCTGCATCACCGGCCGTGACTCGATCTGGGACGAGCCCGTCGAGCGCTACGCCGATGACCATCTGCGTGAGGTCGTGTGGCCGGTCTACCCGTTCGTGGGCGAGGCGCTCGGGGTTCCCGGCAACTACCACTTCCGCTTCGGGGACACGCACTTCGCCGACGTCAGGTCGTGGGCCGAGGCGACGTGGTCGCGCTACGAGGGCACCGATCCCGAGTCCGTCCTGTGCGAGCGCCTCGAGCGGGGCGTGTACGACGCGGTGCTCGAGCCGCGCCTGCTCGAGCTGACGCGGACGCCGGTGCGTACCTCATGACCCACCCGTATCGAGATCTCGCCGACTCCCACTTCTGGTCTCGCGCGGTGGCCGAGCCGGCCGCACACGAGCTCGACCCGGTCGTCGAGGCGTCCTTCCGAGTGGCGCCGGACGACCAGGTGGCGACGCTCGGCTCGTGCTTCGCCCAGCACCTGTCGCGCTTCCTGCAGCGGTCGGGTCTCAGCTACCTCGTGGCCGAGCCGGGGCCGGAGGGCGTCGACGCGGCCGAGCGCAAGCGCCGGTCCTATGGGGTCTTCTCCGCACGGTACGGAAACGTCTACACCGTCCGCCAGGCGGTCCAGCTGTTCGATCGTGCCTACGGCAACTGGTCGGGCGACGAGGAACAGTGGGAGCGCGACGGCTCGTGGGTCGATCCGCTGCGCCCGACCGTCGAGCCCGACGGGTTCGCCAGCCTGAAGCTGCTCGAGGCGGACCGCGCCGCGCACCTGACCGCCGTTCGGCGGGTGTTCGAGGACTCGTCGGTCATCGTCTTCACGCTCGGCTTGACCGAGGGGTGGCGTTCCCGCGTCGACGGCGCCGTGTTCCCGGTCGTCCCCGGGGCGGCCGGTGGGACGTTCGACCCGGATCGCCACGAGTTCGTCAACTTCGACGTCGCCGAGGTCACGACGGATCTGCTCGAGTTCGGCGACCGCGTCCATCAGGTCAACCCGGGGGCGCGCGTGCTGCTGACGGTGAGCCCGGTTCCGCTGATCGCCACCTACTCCGACCGTCACGTGCTGACGGCGACGACCTACAGCAAGTCCGTGCTGCGGGTGGCGGCCGCGCAGGCCGAGCGCTCGCGTGAGTTCATCGAGTACTTCCCGGCCTACGAGATCGTCACGAGCGCGGCATCCGGCGGTCACTACTTCGCCGCCGATCTCCGGTCGGTGACCGACGAGGGCGTGGCGCACGTGATGCGTGTGTTCCGTCGCCACTACATCGCCGGCGACGAGGCCCCCGAACCGGCGGCGGAGGCGGGCGCGCTGGCGGCGGAGTTCGCCCGCGTCAACGACGTGATGTGCGACGAGGAGATGCTCGACCCCGCGATTGCCGCCGCCGCAAATGGCGATCTCGGTCACGCCTGAGGCCGGGCTCGGCCGGGCGTCGTCGTGAAGGCGGAGTTCGCAGCGGCCCTGCGCTGCCCGGTCTGCCATTGCGACCGTGCGCTCGACCTGTCGGTGAGCGCCGACGACGGACGCGAGATTCGCGAGGGCACGCTCCGGTGTCACGCCTGCGACAGCGAGTTCCCGGTGCGGCGTGGCGTGCCCGAGTTGCTCCACGAGCCGCCCGAGCACGTTCGCGCGGAGGCGGACGGGCTGGAGCGCTTCGCCGACCACATGCGAGCCCTCGGCTGGGATCGCGAGATGGTGCTCACCCTGCCGCACCACGACAACGGCTACTGGTACGTGCAGTGGCGCTCGTTTCACCAGTTGCTGTCGAGCGTCGGTTTCGTGCCCGACGCGACGGTCGTCGACATCGGCTCGAACACGTGCTGGGCGGCCAACCAGTTCGCCCGCAGCGGTCTGCGCGCGATCGCCCTGGACATCGCCACCGCCGAGCTACAGGGGCTCTACACCGCCGACTACTTCCTCGATGGTGGCGACGTGTACTTCGAGCGCGTCCTCGGGTCGATGAACGCGATTCCACTGGCCTCGGCCAGCGTCGACTACGTGTTCTGCTGCGAGGTGCTGCACCACAACGACCCGGCCGGGTTACGGCGCACGTTCACGGAGGCGTTTCGGATCCTGCGCCCCGGCGGGCGCCTGCTGATGATCAACGAGACGCTCAAGACGGTGCGCGACCCGCACGGGGTGCACATCGACCCGGTGGCGCCGTTCGAGGGCTACGAGCACGCCTACTGGGCCTGGCGCTACCGCTGGGAAGCGACGCGCGCCGGCTTCTACACCGAGGTCATGGAGCCGCACTACCGGCCCTTCTTCGGCGACGCGAGCGTGTCCAGCGATTCCGACGCCGGCCTGCTGCGAGCGACCGCAGCACGCGTGGCCACGCGGCTGCAACGGCACGGTGTGGCTCGCCGCGCCTACCTCGCGTGGCTCAACCACGTGTGGGGCGGGGTCTCGATGAACATGGTGGCGACGAAGCCCTACCGGTTCGCGACCCGATCCGAGGGCGCCGGGCCGGCGCGACGCATGGCGGGCATGCTGGCGGCCGGCGTCGCGATGCAGATCGCGCGCGCGTTGCGGCGCCCCGCGGCGGTACCGCGCCTGCCGCGCACGCCGGAGGAGGCGGCCCGTCGCGGTGTCGAGTTCGCGGCCGCCGCGCAACGGTCCGACGCCTCGGCACGCCGGGCCGGCGAACCGGAGCCGGTCCCGCCGCGGTGACGCGCAGGCCCCCCGGGCGCACGCCACGCACGACCCCAGCGGCCGCCGTCAGAGGTTCTCGGCCACGTACGGGGCGGTGCGATTGAAGACGTAGAAGCCGACCGCGAACACGACGGCGACGATGGCCAGCGGCGCGAGCAGATGCGCCCACCCGCCGATGCACGCCGCCGCGCTCGGCGTCGCGTGCGTCACCATCGCGTGGCGGAACTGCTGGAAGACGACCGCGAGCGGGTTGAGCATGTAGAGGTGCAGCGCGGTGGCGCCGAGCCGCTGGAGAACGACGGTCACCGGAATGATCACCGGCGACGCGTAGAACACCACCTGCGTGATCACGTCCCAGATCGGCTGGATGTCGCGGAAGTAGACGAACAGCGCGGCCAGGAGCATCGCGAGACCGGTTGCGAAGACGGCGAGCGTGGCCACGATCAGCGGCAGCTCCAGCCAGGTGAGCATCGGCCGGACGCCCTCGACGAGCCCGAAGATGAGGACGACCACGAGGTTCAGCCCGAGGTTGAAGGAGGCGAGCAGGACGACCGCGAGCGGAATCACCAGCCGCGGGAACTGGATCTTGCGGACGAGGTTCTCGCGGTCGACGACGCTGCGGACCGCGCCGGTCGTCGCCTCGGCAAAGAACGTGAACAGGACGATCGAGCCGAGGAGCTGCGTCCCGTAGTACGTCTCGCTCGGGAGCCCGGTCTTGTCCACACGCGACACCTTCGTGAAGAAGACGTACAGCACGCCGAACAGCAGCAGCGGGCGCATGAGCTGCCAGGCGTAGCCGAGCGCCGAGCCGAAGAAGCGGAGCTTCCACTCGCTCTTCGCGATGTTGTAGGTCAGGTGCCAGAATCGATTCCAGTCGTCGGTGAGCGCCCGCGGACCGTGAATCGGGCGACCGAGCTCTTCGACTGTGTAGACCCGTGCGGGGAGCGGCGCCTCCTCGGGGATCGTGACCGTCTCGAGGCTCATCTGAGCGCCTCCGCGTCGGCCACGCGGCTGACGCCGACCTCGACGGGCAGGTCGACCAGCCCGCCGCTCGTCTGCGGATTGGTCACCACGAACGAGAACGAGCCTTCGAAACGGTCCATCAGATCGAGCCCGGAGCCGCGGTGGGCGAGCGTGAACATCGGGCTGTAGCGGCCCGGTGCGAGGACGTTGTCGAACGCGAACGAGAACACGGCTTCCTCGCCGGCAGCGAAGTGCCCACTCCGCTCGTGCTCGCGGGCGGTGGTGGCCACAACGACGGCCACATGCTCGTCGTTGAGCACGTACACACCGGCCTCCGGATCCTGCGCGCCGGCGAGAAAGCTCACCCGAGCCTTGAGCGTCAGGCGCTCGCCCTGGCGGGCCGCCGGCACGCGTTCGCCGTTCGCGTCCTCGATCCAGGCCTCCAGGACCCGGGCGTCGCCGTCGCCACCGCGTTCCTCGGCCGCCAGCGCGGCCGCCTCGGCGTCGCGCCCGAAATTGATCTCCAGATACCGATCGGCGACCTCGTGCGGCTCGCCGATGTGCACCATCGACCCGCGCTCCAGGAGCAACGCGCGGTGGCAGAAGCGGCTGAGCGAACCCATGTCATGGGTTACGAACACGATCGTCTTGCCGGCGTCGCGCATGTCGGCGAACACGTCGAAGCACTTCTGCTGGAAGGCGGCATCGCCGACGGCCAGCACCTCGTCGATGAGCAGGATCTCGGCGTCGACCTGGATGGCCACGGAGAAGGCCAGCCGTACGTGCATGCCGGACGAGTAGTTCTTGAGCTTGAGCTCCTCGAACTCGCGCAGCTCGGCGAAGTCGATGACGCGGTCGTAGCGGGCCTTCGCCTCTCGGGGCGAGAGGCCCATCATGATCCCGTTGAGCACGACGTTGTCGCGGGCCGCGAGGTCCGCGTTGAAGCCGACGCCGAGCTCGATGAAGGTCGACAGGCGCCCGTTGAGCCACATCTGCCCGGTGTCGACGCCGTAGATCCCGGCCAGGCACTTCAGCAGGGTGCTCTTGCCGCTGCCGTTGCGCCCCGCGATTCCGAAGAACTCGCCTCGGCGCACGTCGAACGAGATGTCCTTGAGCGCCTGGAAGCTCTCGTGCCGGGTGCGACGCGTGGGGTGCAGGGCGCGTTCCTTGAGCGTGTGCGTGCGCTCCTCCGGCACCCGGAAGGTCTTGCTGACCTGCTGCACGGCGATGAGAGGAAGGTTCCCGCCGGCGGCGGTCTCGGGCGCAGACATCAACTGCAAGGGTATCGGGCCGTTCGCGCGGTAGACGGTGGTCTGTGCCCCGCCGCGGGCGACCCTCCTACGTATAGTCGGGCGCATGAACGGCCAGGGCCCGCGCGATGTGCGAGATGCCGGCAAGCGGAACGATCTGGCCGTCTGTGTGCCGATCGGTGGCGATCTCGACGCGTTCATGGTGTGCCTGGCGAGCGTCCTCGAGAACGTCGCCGGCGAGGTTCCGGTCCTCGTGCCGGCGCCGGAAGGCGAGCGGCTCCCCGACGCGCTGGAGCAGGACCCGCGCGTGCAGGTTTCTCGATACGCCGCCGGTCGGGGTTTCGCGGCTGCGCTGAACGGGGCCGCCGCGGCGGTCGACGGCGATCTCGCTGTCCTCGATGCGTCCTGCGTCGTGTTCGACGGCTGGCTGGAGCGCCTCCGCGAGGCGGCCTACTCCGACGCCGGGATCGCCGTCGCGGTGGCGATGTGCAATCGCTCACATTGGTTGTCGCCGCCCGCGACTCCGCCGGCGCCGGCCGTGCCGGGCAGGTCTCCGTCGCAACTCGCGGAGGCGCTTGCAGCGAGCGCCGCCGCCATTCGGCCGGTCACGCCGGCCGCTGCCGCCCATGGCGCGTACGTCCGCCGAGAGGCGTTCGAGCTGGTCGGGCGCTTCGACGAGCGGCTTGGCGATCCCGACGCCGTTGTGGCCGACTTTGCCGCGCGAGCAACCGAACAAGGGCTCCAGAGCGTGCTGGCCGACGACGTGTACGTCTGGCGCGCTGCCGAACCCACCTCACGCGGCGGAGCCGACGAGCGCGCGCTCGCCGAGCGATATCCGTGGCTCGCGACGGCCGGGCGCAGCAGCGCGGATCCCGGCCCGTGGCGGCAGGCGCAGTTCCTCGCCTCTCGAGCGCTGTCGGGGTTGAGCGTGACGGTCGACGCGCGGGCGCTGAGCGCCGACGGCCGCGGCGGCACGCAGACGTACGTCCAGCAGCTCGTTCTCGCGCTGGCGACCGCGCCGGACGTGCGAGTTCGGGCCGTGGTGGCGCACGACATCGGGGCGGAGATCAGCGACGCCTTCCGCGCCGCCGGCGTCGAGCTCGTCGACTACGAACAGGCCGCCGCGGGCGTCGAGCGCACGCTCGTGGTTCACCGTCCACAGCAGATCTTCAGCCCCGACGATGCGCTGCTGTTGCGCGGACTGGGCGAGCGCATCCTGGTGACGCACCACGACCTCATCGCGTACCACAACCCCGCCTACCACGCCGCCGTGGAGCCCTGGGAGACCTATCGGCGCACGACGCGAGCGGCGCTGGCGAGCGCCGACCTCGTGCTGTTCGACTCGGCGAGCGCGCTACACGACGCGCGGCGCGAGCAGCTCGTCGCCACCGAGCGCAGCGATGTCGTCCCCATCGCCGTCGACACCGCCGACGAAGGCCCCGAGCGTCGACCCCCCGGGGTACCCGTCGAAGAGCCGTATCTGCTCGTACTCGGAGCGGACTACGCCCACAAGAACCGTCCGTTCGCGATCGAACTGCTCGCGGCCCTGCGCCGAGGACACGGATGGCCGGGTAACCTCGTGCTCGCCGGGCCGCACGTCGCGCACGGATCGTCGTCCGACCGCGAGCACGAGATCCTTGCGGGCGATGCGGCGCTCGCGGAGCACGTGTATGACATCGGCCCCGTTGGCGGCGAGGAGCGAAACTGGCTCCTTCGGCACGCCGCTGCGGTCGCGTATCCGAGCACTTGCGAGGGCTTCGGCCTGATCCCGTTCGAGGCCGCGCGAGCCGGCGTTCCCTGCCTGTACGCGCCGATCGGTGCGCTGGCCGAGACCGCGGGGCCTCGCGCCGCGACGATCGTGCCCTGGGTCCCGGTCGCGAGCGCCCAGGGCGTGATCGGGCTGCTGCAGGACTCAGCTGCCCGCGTCGAGCACCTGAGCGTCCTGGCCGACGCCGCTCGTCGGTTCACGACCGCCGGGATGGTCTCGCAACTCCTTCACGCCTACGACCGGGCGCTGCGCCTGCCGTACTCGCCGCTCGCAGCACGGGCCGTCGCGGACCTCGAGCGCGAGCGGCTGCTGGCCGAGCATGGCGCCGAGCGGGACCGGCAGGCGCAGTTGGTCGCGACGGTGATGCGCCAGGCGGGCGAGGAGCTGCTGCGCCAACGCGAGGAGATGACCCAGGCGTTTCACGCGAGGGCGGGTCGCGGTCTCGCGCTCGTGCAGCAACCCGGCGGTCTGCTCAGTCCGACGGAGCAGCGGGGCCTCATGCGCGTCGCCGCCAGGCGCTGGCCGCACAGGCTGCTGCTCTGGCCGCTGTCAGCGCTCGGGAGCATCGGTGCGCGGGTTCGCGACGGGGCCGAATCCTGAGCGAACGCCGGCCGGGGGCGCCGGCCGGTCGCTACGCTCCTGCGATCATGATCCGAAGGTCGGCATAGACGATGTCCGAGTCGGACGCGGGGGCGGCCGATCGCGCGCAGGCGCTGCTCCAGATCGGCCCCGGCGCGGGGGCTCTTTCGCGCCGCGGGTTACGGCGCCGCGTGCGGTCCGGTCTGTTGCGGCTGATCGGGCCGTTCTCGCATTACCAGCGGGAGCTCGACGGGGCGATCCTCGATGCGGTGCGCCAGCTGCAGGCCGGTCTCGACGCGGCGGTCGCCCAGGAGCGGGCGACGTTCGACCGTGTGGCCGCACGACAGGACGAGCGCCAGCAGCGCGCCGAGGACCTGTTCGTCGAGGTCATCCACGCGATCGATGCGGTGCGGAATCGAGTTCAACGACTCGAAGAGACGGATGCCGAACGAAGCCGCCTAATACCCGAGTACCGGGAACGGCTCGGTGTCCAGGAAACGGCGCTGGAGAAGCTGAGCGCCGAGCTCCACGCGCGTCCCTTCCTCAGCGATGATCGCCTCGGTGCGTTCGAGGTTCCGGACGTGGGGGAGGTGCTCGGATACCGCGCCCTCGGTCAACCGCGCGCCGGCTCCGATGGTCCCGCAGGCGAGGACACCTACGCCCGGCTCGAGGACGCCTTCCGCGGGCCGAAGGACCGCGTCACCGAGCTCCAGCGCCCCTACCTGCCGCTCGTGCGCGCACACGTCCCCGTACTCGATGTGGGCTGCGGCCGCGGGGAGTTCCTGCAACTGCTCTCGGCCCAGGGCATCGACGCGTCCGGCGTGGACAGCGACAGCGGAATGGTCGCGCGTTGCCGCGCGCTTGGTCTGCGGGTCGCCGAGGGCGATGGCCTGGAGCACCTCATGGGATTGACAGACGGTCAGCTCGGCACCGTCTTCAGCGCGCAGGTCGTCGAGCACATCCCCTACCCGATACTCGTTCGCCTGCTCGACGTCGCGCTCCGCAAGCTCGCACCCGGCGGTCTCTTCATCGCCGAGACGGTCAACCCGCACCGTCTCGCTTCGCTGAAGAACTTCTGGGTTGATCCGACGCACCAGCACCCTCTGTTCCCCGAGCTGATGCTCGAGCTCGCGGCGATCGCCGGCTACGCGACCGCATTCGTGTTCGCGCCCGGGTTCGCCGAGTGGGAGGAGGCTCTCCTGGAGGCCCCGTCGTACGCTCTCGTGGCCGCCGCACCGTAGTTCACGCGCGATGCAGCTCCGCCAGCCATGAGAATCGTGTCGGTCGTCACACAGGGGCACCTCGCGGCAGCCCGAGTGCTCGCCGCCGGGCTTCGCGAGCACGAGCCTGACAGCACGCTCGAGGTGCTGCTCATCGGAGAGCCGCGTGCGCCGTCGGAGGCGGAGCCGTTCGCCGTGACGCCGCTGCATCGCGAGCTTGGGCTGGCGCTCGAACAGCTGCCGCTTCACCTGGCCGAGGAAGACCTCCTCGCGCTATGCGCAGCGCACGTGCTGCTGAGCCGGGCACGGCGCGGCGGGCCGCCCACGATTCACATGCCCCCATCGACGGCGATCTACGGCGACCTCGCTCCGCTGTGGTCGGCCCTCGAGCGCCACGGCGTATTGCTCGTCGAGCGAACGTTCGGCGGTCTGCCCGACGACGATCTGGAACCCACTTCGCAGCAGCTCGAGCAGCGCGGCCGGATCATGCCGTCGCTGTTGGGCGCCGATGCGTCGCCTCGAGCACAGACGTTCCTGGGCTGGTGGTGTGAGCGCTTGGACGCCGCGCTCGGCACACTCGACGGAGATCCCCCGCGCGTACGCCCGGAGGACCGGCCGTGGACGATGCGCTATCTCGAGCTGGCGCCGGCCCTGTTCTCCACCGCGGTGATCGCCGACGAGGGCTGCGCGGTGAGCGAGTGGAACCTGCACGAGCGCGGGCTCGCCCGGGATGCAGACGGCGCGCTCACGACCGCGACCGGCGCACCGGTCCGGTTCATCGACTTCACCGGGTTCGACCCGACGAAGCCGTTTCGCCTGTCGCCCCACGCGAGCCGTGCGCGGCCATCGCGCGTCCCGGAGCTGGCCGGGATCTGCCGCGGCTACGCGGATGCACTTCGCTCGCACGGGTGGGCGACGGACGCCGTCGCGCCGGCGATCGGGGATCGTCTCGCCAACGGTCTCGTCATCGATCAGTCGATGCAGCGACTGTTCCGAATCGCGACGGAGCTCGGAACCGATCTCGGCGACGTTCGCAGCGACGCCGGAACCCGTCGCTTCATGGACTGGCTGCTCGAGCCCGCCGCGGCCGGCGGGGCGTACGGGATCAACCGCTACGTGCATTCGCGCATCGCCCGCGAGCGCGCCGACGTCGTACGCGCCTATCCAGAGCTCGATGGTGAGGATGGGCCGGCGTTCGTGCAGTGGTGCTGGGCCTTCGGTCGCAGCGAGCTGGGGCTCCCCGACGAGCTCCTGCCGCCGCGCACGCCGCCGGTACAGGCCGCCGAGCCGGCGGGCATCGGCGAGCCGAACCTCGATGCGGTGGCCGTCCCGCCGCCCGACGGGCTCTGCGTTCGCGTGAGTGGGTACCTCGGCCACGCGCTCGGGCTCGGCGCCGCGGCGCGCGCCTACGCCGAGGCGATGCACGCCGCCGGCCTGGCGGTGAGCACCTACACGCTCGCTCTCGATCACCTTCCTCGCGCCTCGAACGTCGCCGGCGACTACGGCCGCCATCACTTCGAGGACGTCGAGGTCAACGCCGCACCGGCATTCGAGCTCGTGTGCGTCAACGCCGACGAGCTGCCCGGCTTCATGGGCCAGGTCGGAACCGAGGCGATGCCCGGCTGGCGGATCGGCGTCTGGGGGTGGGAGACCGACGCCATACCGCAGCGCTGGGCGTCGGCGTTCGAGCTCGTGAACGAGATCTGGGTCTACTCGGACTTCGTTCGGGACAACCTTGCCCGCCTCGCCCCCGTTCCCGTCGTGTGTCTCCCACCTCCGGTGGTGGCGCCCGCCGAGCCCGTGATCCCGACGCGTGTCGGTGTCCCGGAGGGGTTCCTGTTCCTGTTCGTGTTCGACTACCTGAGCACGATCCAGCGCAAGAATCCCGTCGGACTGATCGAGGCGTTCAAGCGGGCATTCGCCGCCGGCGAGGGCCCGCAACTGCTCATCAAGACGATCAACGCCCCGCTGCGGCCGCTGGCCGAGGAGGAGGTGCTGTGGGCCGGCGAGGGGCGCCCCGACATCCACGTGATCGATCGCTCGATGACGAGCGCCGAGCGTGACGGGCTGCTCGCCGGCTGCGACTGCTACGTCTCGTTGCACCGCTCGGAGGGGTTCGGCCTCACGATGGCCGAGGCCATGGCCATCGGCAAGCCGGTGATCGGCACGGGCTACTCGGGCAATCTGACCTTCATGACCCCCGACAACAGCTATCTCGTCGATCACACGCTTACGCTCGTCGGGGCGGACTGCGAGATCTATCCGCCCGAAGGGCATTGGGCCGAGCCGAGCGTCGAGCACGCGGCGGAGCTGATGCGACGCGTGGTCTCACGTCCGGACGAAGCGAGAGCGCTCGCGCGGCGGGCGCGCAGCGATATCGAACGGGCGTTGTCGCCGCAGGCCACCGGTCGGCTCATTCGCGACCATCTCGAGGGGCTCGCCCGCGTGATCCGGGGGACCACCGCCACGGACCCTTCGCCAGCGCTGCCCGCCGAAGCGCCCTCGGGCTCGAACAAGCCCCCGCGGGTGTCGATCTGAGCGCTGCGTAAGCGCTGCGCCACGGCCCGCGGGTCAGTGGGCCACCATCGTCCCCGTGTCGAGGTCGAGGTAGGGGCGGCGGGCCGGATCCGGAGGGTGGCCGACGCCGCGAAGGAAGTAGTTCGGCGCGGTGCGCCGCGGAACCTCGCCGGCCTCGGGAAAGCGCTCGCGAGCGAGGTCGGCGCGGACGAAGAAGGCGTTGACGCCCGCCAGCTCGGTGTGAACGAGGGCGTACCCCTTTTCGGCCGCCAGCCGCTCGAGGGCACCGAGCGACGAGCCGAAGTAGCTCGTCCCGTCCCAGCGTTGTTGTGCGCCCCGAGGCTGCGTGAGGGCGCGCTCGACGGGCAGCGCGGAGTTGTACTCGACGACGACGACGCTCGGTCGGTACGCGGTGACCGCGTCCCAGATCCAGTAGTCCTGGCCATCGACGTCGATGGAGAGCACGTCGAGGTCCTCGGGCACATCCAGGTTCGTGAACAGTCGCTGGACGTTCTCGTGGGTGACGGGCTCGTTGAGGGTGCGCACGAGGCGCGAGCCCTCGTACTTCGCCGCGAGCCGCGCGTACATGTCCGGCTCGGGTTCGATGAACGCGCCGCGCCAATCGACGACGTCGGCCAGGAACACGCAGTTGCCCTCGCGCCCGCTCTCGATGCCGAACTCGACGAAGAACCGCTGCCGCCGGCCGATCCGCGCGAGGATCTCGGCGAGAACCCCATCTTCGCCGTTCTGGCTGAAGCACCGCAGCTCGTGGCGCGTCAGGGTGCCGGTCGCCCCGGAGCTGCGCTCGTGGCGCCGGGAGAGCTCGTCGAGTGCCTGGAACAGCCCGCGGTCCGTCTCGCCGGGTCCTTCCATGGCGACAGCGTATAGACGGCCGGGGCCTGCGTCGCGATCTGACCGGCTCCGCCCGGCGCCGCCGCCGCCGAGCCGCGGCCGACGACGGTATGCTGCTCGACCTTCGCCGGGCGGGATGCGCCTTCGTCGACCGGCCTTCTCCACGCCGTGCACGTCCTTCTCGATCTCGTCATTCGCATCGCGCTCATGCTGGCCATTCTGGCCAGCCTGGGTGCGACACCCGCGGCGATGCTGAGCCCCCGGTTCGACGCGGTCAGCCGCGTCGGGCTCGCGCCGGTCCTCGGCCTGTGCGTGGGCACCTCGCTCTTCACGACGCTCGCCTACCCGTTCGCCGCGAACGACACGGCGTGGCTGGTGCCCGTCGCGTGCGTGGCCTCGCTGGCCGGCGCTGTCCGCATCGGCGGCGGACGGTCCGCGCTGCGGGCCGCCGCCGCCGGCCACCGGCTCGCCTGGGCCTCGCTCGCGCTCGTCGCCGTCGTCGTGGCCGGGCCGCTCGTCTACACGATGCACCAGCGGCACACCGTCGGACCGGCGTCGTACGCGGTCTGGGACGCCGACGGCTACGTGGCGGCGACCGACGTCGCCGCGTCCACCTCGCTCCACGACGAGGAGCGCGCGCTCCCGCCCTGGCACAACCTCGAGGTCGAGCTCGCCGACTTCCTGGCCCGGGGCGACCAGAACCTCGACGCGACCCGGTTCTCGGCGAACGTCAACGCGCTGGTCGGCCTCGGGGCGACCGATACCTGGGAGGCGTTCCTCGTCGCGTTCCTGCTCGCCGGCGGCCTCGGTGCGACCGCCGCCCTGCGGTACGGGCTGCAGCTGGCCGGGGCCCCGCGAGGCCGGCCCTCGTGGCGCCCGCACGTGATCACAGGGGCCTCGACCGTCGGCGGGTGCCTGTTCGCCGGCGCGTTCTTCCTGCAGTTGGCGTTCGACGGCAGCCAGGCCGCCCTGTGCGGGCTCGCCGTGCTGCTGCCGCTCGCGGCCGTCGGCGCCGACGCCATCCGGCGCCCGCGGATCCCCACGCTGATCGTGCTGGCGATCCTCTACGCGGGAGAGATCGCGCTGTATCCGCTGTTCGCCCCACCGGTCGTCGGTGCCACGGCGGTCGTGCTCGCGGTGCTCGCGGCCCGCGATCTGCGCGCGCGCGGCTGGCAGCGGGAGCGGGCGCTGCGCGCAGTGGGGATGCTCGCGCTGGTGATCGTCGTGGCGATCGTCCTGGACCTGGTCGCCTTCCTGCGCGATGTGCGCTACTGGGAGTCGGTGCTGTCGGGGGCGCAGTCCTTCGCCGGACTGCCCGTGTACCACCTCGGCATCGACGTGATCCCGGGGTGGCTGCTGCAGACGCGCGAGTTCTACAACCTCACCAACCTCGCCGGGGCACCCACGAACCAGATCATCCTCGCGCTCGTCGTGCCGGCGCTGCTGGCCGTCGTGATCGCCGCCGGCCTGCGCCGCTTCGCCATCCTGCGCTGGCTGCTCGTCCTCGCCGCCGTCTCCGTGCTGCTCGCCCTCTACACCGCGCTGCATAACGGCTGCTCGTACTGCACCGACCGCAACCTGCTCACTCTGGGGCCCGTGCTCGCGGCGCTCGTCGCCGGCGGGATCGGCGCGCTGCTGCTGTCCGGCCGGCGCAGCGTGCAGGTGGGCGGGGTGCTCGCGCTGCTGCTCGTCGTCGTGTTCGTCGGGCAGCGCGCCCGCGTCGAGCGCGTGCGGTTTCTGAACAGCAGCTACTTCCTCGACTCGGCGAACCGGTCGGTGCTCTCGCGCCTGCCGGCGAACGACGGGTCGGTCGAGATCGAGGGCTTCGACGAGAGCCCGCGCTTCGCGCCGGGCGAGGAGACGCAGGTCTACGCGCTCGCCGAGGAGCGCAGCGGCGGCCGCGCGACGCTGCCCGGGGACGTGAGCGACAACGCGGCCATGGCCTACCTCGGCCAGTACACGCTCGACCAAGGCCAGTTCGACCCCAACTACCGGTACGTGCTGACGCGCATGCCGAGCGTCGTGACATCGCGTCGCGTGATCGCGTTCAGCGGCGGGATCGCGCTCGAGCAGCGCACCCAGCCGCTCGACGTGATCGTGGACAGCGGCTTCGACCTGCCCTCGGCGCTGCTCGACCCGGCCGGCCAGACGTGGGCGACCGCCGAGCCGTTGCGTTTCATCGTCTCCGGCGGCACGCGCGCCCCCGTCTACGTCGGTGTGCGGTTCCTCGCCTCGGAGCCGGTCGCGGTCCCGCCGCAACCCGGCGTGGCCGCCTCGCTCGTGCACCGCGACCTGCGCGTGTGCGTCCGCGCCACGGGGACGGCGCCGGTCCGCGTCGCGCAGTTCTCGATCACGTTCACCGGCGCCCCCTCACCGGTCGCCGACGAGGAGTTCGCGCCCCCGCCGGTGATCGTCGGCGAGCAGCTCGTCGCCCTCGAGGTGGCCGAGGGGCACTGTCCGTACTCGCTCGGACGGTCGCGATGAGCGCACGGTGCCTGCCGGCCGTCGGCGGTGCGGCGAGGCGACCTCGCGGTTTTCGTGGCAGACTCGCGGCACGATGACGGATCATTCCCGCCGTTACTTCCAGGCCGCGGCGGCGCTGGCGGACGCCGTCGACGCCTCCCAGGTCGACGCGATGGCGCGCGGGCTGGCCGCCGTGCGAGAGCGGGGCGGGCGCCTGTTCATCCTCGGCGTGGGCGGTGGTGCCGGTCACGCGTCCCATGCGGTCAACGACTTCCGCAAGCTCTGCCGGCTCGAGAGCTACGCGCCGACCGACAACGTCTCCGAGCTCACCGCGCGGACGAACGACGAAGGATGGGAGACCACGTTCAGCGAGTGGCTTCGCGTCTCGCGCCTGTCGGAGCGTGACGCTCTGCTGGTGTTCTCGGTGGGCGGCGGTTCCCGCGAGCGCAACGTGTCGGTCAACCTCGTCAACGCGATGGAACTCGCCCGCGAGGTCGGTGCCGACCTCTACGGCGTCGTCGGCTCGCGCGAGGGCACACTCGCACGGCTGGCCGACGTGGCCGTCATCGTCGAGCCCCCGCCGGACCTGAAGACACCGCTGGTGGAGTCCTTCCAGGCGCTCGTCTGGCATGCCCTGGTCTCCCATCCCGAGCTCGCGGCGCGCGCCGGACATTGGGAGACGATCGGTGCCACGCGCGACCCGTGAGGCCGCGGCGGGCGGTCTTCCTCGATCGCGACGGAGTCCTCAACGAGCTCGTGCCGGATCCGTCGAGCGGCCATGACGAATCCCCGCTCCGCGCCGCCGACGTCCGGCTCATCCCCGGGGCCGCCGAGGGCGCACGACGCCTCACGGACGCCGGGTTCGCGCTCGCCGTCGTCACCAACCAGCCGGCGGCCGCGAAGGGCCTGGTGTCGCTGCAGGAGCTGGAGTCGATCCATCGACGCGTGCTCGAGCTGCTCGCTGACGAGGGCGTGGGCATCGACGGCTGGCGCATGTGCCCGCACCATCCGCAGGGGATCGTGCCGGCGCTGACCGAGCGCTGCGGATGCCGCAAGCCGGCCGCCGGCATGCTGCTCGAACTGGCCCAGGAGCTGGGCCTGGACCTGCCCGGCTCGTGGATGATCGGCGACACCGACGCCGATGTGCTCGCCGGTCAGGCGGCCGGTTGTCGTACGATCCAGGTGCGCTGGAGACCGAGCGCGCACAAGCGGCTCGGCGGCGTCACCCCGGATCTCGTCGCGGGAACGCTGCTCGAGGCTGCGAACATGCTCACCACAAGCGTCTCGCGCTGACGAGCTGACAATGATCGATCAACTCTCGACACGGATCTTCGCCGACGGGGCCGACCTCGACAGCATCCTCGCCCTCGCGGCCGACGGGCGGATCGCCGGCTTCACCACGAACCCGACGCTGATGTGGAAGGCCGGCCTGACCGACTACGCCGAGTTCGCGCAGCGGCTGCTCGAGCGGATCGTCACGCATCCGATCTCGTTCGAGGTGTTCGCCGACGACGCCGACGAGATGCGCCGCCAGGCCAAGCTGATCGCCTCGTGGGGGGAGAACGTCTACGTGAAGATCCCCGTGACGACGACCTCGGGACAGTCGATGGCACCGCTCGTGCGCGAGCTGTCCGAGAGCGGCATCAAGGTGAACGTCACCGCGCTGTTCACGACGGCGCAGGTCGAGCTCATCACCGCCGCCGTCAAGGATGGCGCGCCGTCCTACCTGTCGGTGTTCGCCGGGCGCATCGCGGACGCCGGGATCGACCCGGTCCCGATCATGGCCAACGCGGTGAGCGTGATGGCGAGCGCGCCCCGCGCCGAGCTCATCTGGGCGTCCCCGCGCGAGCTGCTCAACATCGTGCAGGCCGACCAGGTCGGCTGTCACGTCATCACGATGACTCACGATCTCCTCAAGAAGCTCGACTCGCTCGGCAAGAACCTCGAGGTCTTCTCCCTGGAGACCGTGCAGATGTTCCACCGCGACGCCATCGCGGCCGGCTTCACGCTCTAGCGCCGCCGGTGACGTGGACCCAGCTCCCGAGCCCCTCTCGATCGGCCACGCGCGGCCTGCTGGCGCCGCCGCGGGCATGAAGCGGGTCTGCATCACCGGCGGCGCCGGGTTCATCGGCAGCACCCTCGCCGATCGGTTGGCGGGCGCGGGCGTCGAGGTCATCGTGCTCGACGACTTCCGCACCGGACGGCGCGAGTTCATCGCCGAGCTGCTGCGCCATCCCCAGGCCTCGCTCGTCGAGGGTGACGTGCTCGACGCCGACGCGCTCGCCCGCGCGGTCGACGGGTGCGACTGGGTCTTCCACCTGCAGGCCAACGCCGACGTGCGCGGCGGCCTGGAGGCGCCGCGGCGCGACCTCGAGCAGAACACGATCGCCACCGCCAACGTGCTCGAAGCGATGCGCGGCGCCGGCGTCAGCCAGATCGCGTTCGCCTCCACGGGCTCGGTCTACGGCGAGCCGGAGGTGTTCCCGACGCCCGAGGACTGTCCGTTTCCGACCCAGACCTCGCTGTACGGCGCCTCCAAGCTCGCCGGAGAGGGCCTCGTTCAGGCCTACGCCGCCGGCTATGGCTTCACCGGGGTCGTGTTCCGGTTCGTCTCCATCCTCGGCGAGCGTTACACGCACGGGCACGTGTTCGACTTCTACTGTGCGCTGAAGCGCGACTCGACGCGCCTGCGCGTCCTCGGCGATGGCCGCCAGGAGAAGTCCTACCTCTACGTCCAGGACTGCGTATCGGCCATGCTGCTGGCCGTCGGGCAGCACGCGGGCGACCCCGGGACGCACACCTACAACCTCGGCAGCGACCAGACCACCGTCGTCGACGACTCCGTGGCGATCATCACCGAGTATCTGGGCGTCGACCCCGAGGTGCAGCACACCGGCGGCGCTCGGGGCTGGACGGGCGACAGCCCCCTCATCCACCTGGACACCGCCCGCATTCGGGCGCTCGGCTGGGCGCCGGAACTGACCATCAAGGAGGCGATCGTGCGCACGCTCGACTGGTTCGAGGACAACGACTACAGCTGGCGCGACGCGGTTGGCCAGGTCGCGGCGCGATGAGCGTCGTCTATAGCCGCGCGCCGCTGCGGATCTCGCTCGGCGGCGGGGGGACCGACCTGCCCTCCTACTACCGCGAGCACGGCGGGTTCCTCGTCGCGGGCGCGATCGACAAGTACGTCTACATGCTCACTCACACCGTCTTCCAGCGCCGCTACCGGATGAAGTACGCGGAGATGGAGGAGGTGGACACGATCGCCGAGATCAAGCACCCGATCCTGCGCGAGACGCTGCAACGGCACTGGCGCGGCAGTCCGCTGGAGATCGCTTCGGTGGCCGACGTTCCCGCCGGCACCGGTATGGGCTCCTCGGGTGCGTACGCGGTCTGCCTGCTCAAGGGGCTTGCCCATGCCCGTTGCACGTCCATCACGCCCGGCCAGCTCGCCGAGGCGGCGTGCGAGATCGAGATCGACGTGCTCGCCGAACCCGTCGGCAAGCAGGACCCGTACGTCGCGGCGCATGGCGGCATCTGCGCGTACACCTTCCATCCGAGCGGGGGCGTCGACGTCGAGTCGCTCGAACTCGATCAGTCGACGCTGCGCCGCCTGCGCGATCAACTGCTGCTGTTCTTCACCGGCGCGGCACGCTCGGCCTCGCGCGTCCTCGCCGACCAGGACGAACGCTCACGCGCCGGCGACAGCACGATGCTCGAGAACCTTCACCGCACCAAGGAGCTCGGCCGCCAGAGTCGTGCCCTGCTCGAACAGGGCGATCTCGATGCCTACGGCGAGCTGATGCACGAGCATTGGGAGTACAAGCGCCGGCGCTCGCCGGGCATGACCGACGCACACATCGACGACCTCTACACGCTCGCGCGTCGCAGCGGCTGCGTCGGTGGCAAGCTCGTCGGGGCCGGTGGCGGTGGCTTCCTGCTGGTCTACGCTCGCCACCCGGAGGACACGCGTCAGGCGATGGCCGCCGCCGGGGCGCCGGAGCTGCCGTTTGACTTCGAGTTCGCGGGCGCGTTCGCCAGCGAGAACGCGTGAGCCGTACCGGTCTGCGCGTGGCCATCGTCGGCTGTGGGCTGATCGGGGCCAAGCGGGCCTCCGCGCTCGCACCCGAGGACGAACTCGCGGGGTGCTTTGACGCCGACCCGGCCGCGGCCCGGGCGCTCGCAGCCGAGTACGGCGGCCGCCACTGCGAGGATCTCGGCGCCCTCCTGGGGCTCGGAGCCGACGTCGTCGTCGTGGCGACGAGCCACGATGTGCTCGCGCCGATCGCCGAGCGGGCGCTGCGCGCCGGTGCCCACGTGCTCGTGGAGAAACCGGCCGGCCTGGGCACCGCCGAGGTGCGTCGGCTGATCGCCGTCGAGCAGGAGAGCGGCCGGCGCGTCAAGGTCGGCTTCAACCACCGCTTCCACGGGGGCATCGCGCGCGCTGCGGCGGAGGTGCACGGCGGCGCCCATGGAGAGCTGATGTACCTGCGGGCGCGCTACGGGCATGGGGGCCGCCTCGGCTATGACCGGGAGTGGCGCGTGGCCCCGGCCCGCTCGGGCGGGGGCGAGCTCATCGACCAGGGCATGCACCTGCTCGATCTCACCCACTGGATCGCGGGGCCACTCCCGCTCCACGCCGCGCTGCTGAGGACCCACTTCTGGGACGCGCCGGTGGAGGACAATGCCGCGCTGCTCCTCGGCGAGGCCACCACCCGCGACGCGGCGTGGGCGCAACTGCACGTCAGCTGGACCGAGTGGAAGAACCTGTTCTCACTGGAGATCTACTGCCGCAGGGCCAAGCTTCTCGTCGAGGGACTCGTGCGCTCGTACGGGGCACAGCGGCTCACGATCTACCGGATGCGCCCGGAACTCGGACCGCCCGACGAGGAGGTGATCGTCTACCCGGTCGAGGATCTGTCCTGGTCGGCGGAATGGGAGCACTTCGCCGCCGCGCTCGCGGCCGAGCGCGCGCCCCTGCTCGGTGATCTCCAGGATGCCCTGTACGCCTGGACCCAGGTCGAGGCGGCGTATGCGCGCGGGCCCTACCGGGCGATGCGAGAGGGCATCGGCGCCGCAGTCATTGGATAGGGTGGGCTGCTTGTCCGAGGGCGATCATGACGACGGGCTGGCGCTGCGCGGGCGCACCGCGCTCATCACCGGGGCGACACAGGGCCTCGGTCTCGAGATCGCCCGCGGCTACCTGGCCGCCGGCATCGATGGGATCTGCATCTGCGGCCGCGACGAATCCGCGCTGGAGGCGGCGCTCGGCGAGCTGCGGTCTCGCGCGCGCTCACGTCAGCTCGTCAATGGCTGGTGCTGCGACGTCGCCGACGAGGGCGCGGTGGCGCTCCTCGTCGAGCGGACCCTGGCGACGCTGGGAACGCTCACCGTCCTCGTCAACAACGCCGGCGTGTACGGCCCCAAGGGTCCTGCGCACACCGTCGCCTGGTCGGAGTGGAGGCAGGCGGTCGAGATCAATCTGTTCGGCTCCGTGCTTCTCGCGCGAGCGGTCGTTCCGCATCTGATCGAGCGGGGCTACGGCAAGATCGTGCAGATCTCCGGTGGCGGCGCGACCTCGCCCATGCCCCGGCTGAGCGCCTACGCCGCGTCCAAGGCGGGTGTTGTGCGCTTCGCCGAGACGCTCGCGGAAGAGCTGCGCGAGTTCGGGATCGATGTGAACGCGCTCGCTCCCGGAGCGCTGAACACGCGCATGCTCGACGAGGTCCTCGAGGCGGGCCCGGAACGCGTGGGAGAGGCGCAATACGCACGGCTGCTCGAGCAGAAGCGCCTGGGTGGAGTCCCGCCCGCGCGTGGGGCCGAGCTGGCCGTGTTCCTCGCCTCCGCCGCGAGCGATGGGATCAGCGGCAAGCTCCTCAGCGCGGTGTGGGATCCCTGGAGCGACCTTCCCGCCCACGCCGACGAGCTCGACGGCGACGTGTACACGCTGCGCCGCATCATCCCCGTCGACCGAGGGCTCGACTGGGGGGACGTCTGATGGCGGTCGCCGCCGAGCTCGCGCTGTCCGAGCCTCCGGATCGTCACGGGCTGCCCGCCTACTGCGCTGGCTGGCGGTGCGCCGACGGGGAGATCGAGCCCTTCCTCTCCTACGTCCAGCTCGACCACCCGGTGAACTGGTCGGCCGATCTGGAGCGGCTGCACGAGGAGAGCAGTCGCGACCACTTCCTCGACGTGTGGACTCGCCGGGCAATGCTCGAGCGGCTCGGGCCCCTGCCGGCGCGGCCGATCATCCTCGACGCCGGCTGCTCGACGGGGCATCTGCTCGAGGATCTGCGCGCTCGCTATCCGCAGGCGTTGCTCGCGGGGGTCGACCTCGTCTCGGCCGGCCTGCGCAAGGCCCACGTTGCCGTCCCGGACGCGCGCCTGCTGCAGGCCGACGTGTGCTCGCTGCCGCTCGGCGACGCGAGCGTGGACGCGGCCGTGAGCGCGAACCTGCTCGAGCACGTGCCCGACGATGCGGCGGCGCTCCGTGAGCTCGCCCGGGTGCTGCGGCCGGGCGCCCGGGCCGTGGTCGTCGTGCCCGCGGGACCCGGCACGTACGATTACTACGATCGCTTCCTCGGCCACGAGCGGCGCTACGGGCGCGGGGAGCTGGCGGGCAAGGCCCGTGGAGCGGGCCTGGAGGTGCTCGAGGACGCCCACCTCGGCAGCCTGTTCTATCCCGCCTTCTGGGTGGTCAAGCAGCGCAACCGCCGTCGCTTCGAGCACCTGCGCGATGCGGCTCTCGAGCGGCGGGTGGCCGCCGACATCTCGAACACGCGCGACTCCCGCGTCGGCCGCCTCGCCTGTGCGCTCGAGCGCCGCCTGCTCGGGGCCGGGGTGCGGCTGCCCGTGGGCGTCCGCTGCCTGGTCGTCCTGCGCCGACCGCAGGAGCGGCGATGAGCGTCGAGATGCGAGACCAGGCGGCGGCACCCGGGACGCTCAGCATCGTCATCCCGGCCTACAACGAGGAGGACAACGTCGCGCGGGTGTATGAGCGCCTGTGTGGCGTCCTTGACGCCACCGGCCTGGAGTGGGAGCTCATCTTCAGCGTCGACCCCTCGCGCGACCGCACCGAGGAGCTCATCCTCGAACTGCGCCGCTCGGACCCGCGCGTGAAGATGCTGCGCTTCTCGCGGCGCTTCGGCCAGCCGATGGCCACGCTCGCGGGGATGGACGCGACCAGCGGCGACGCGGTGATCGTCATCGACTGCGATCTGCAGGATCCCCCCGAGCTCATTCCCGAGCTCGTCGCGCGCTGGCGTGAGGGCTACGACGTGGTGTACGCCCAGCGGCGCACTCGAGCCGGCGAGACGCTGCCCAAGCGCATCGTGGCCGCCGTCGGGTACCGGATCATCGGGCGCATCGCGGAGGTCGAGATCCCCCCGAACACGGGTGACTTCCGCCTGATGAGCCGCCGCGTGGTCAACAATGTCGTCGCGCTCAAGGAGCACCACGGCTTCCTCCGGGGGCTCGTCGCGCTTGTCGGCTTCAACCAGACGAGCGTGCTCTACGACCGCGATCCGCGGGTCGCGGGCACGAGCAAGTACAACCGCTTCTGGGGCTCGCTGCTGATCGGGTTCAACGGGATCGTGGGGTTCTCGCGTTATCCGCTTCAGATCATCTCGGTCGCCGGGGTGGCGATCAGCGGCCTGGCCTTCGTGCTCGCCGTGGTGTATCTGGGCTTGAAGATCGGCGGCGTCGCCTTTCCGATCGGCAATCCGACGATCGTGATCGTCGTGTCCTTCTTCAGCGGCATCCAGCTGCTCTCGCTCGGCGTGATGGGCGAATACGTCGGGCGCATCTACGACGAGTCGCGGGCCCGGCCCAAGTACATCGTGGAGTCGCGCTACGGCCTGGCCGGCGACCGCGCCCTGGATCAGCCGACACCGGCGATCGGCGAGGCTCGCGCCCCTGGTGCATCCCGCGAGTGACGCCCGGAGCGGAACTCCCTCCGGTCTGCATCCTCGCCGGCGGGCTGGGAACGCGGCTCGGCGAGCACGTGCGCGACACCCCCAAGCCCCTGCTGGAGGTGGCCGGCGAGCCCTTCCTGATGCATCAGCTGCGCCTGCTGGCCCGGTACGGCGCGCGCGAAGCGGTTCTCTGTGTCGGCTACCTCGGCGAACGCATCGAGGAGCGCATGGGGGAGCGGCAGTTCGGGATCGCGCTGCGCTACAGCTACGACGCGCCCGAGCTCGACGGCACCCTCGGCGCGATCCGTCGTGCCTCGCCGCTCCTCGGTGAGCGCTTCCTCGTGCTCTACGGCGACACCTATCTGCGCCTCGACTATGCCGACGCCGCCGAGCGCTGGAGGCGCAGCGGGCTGGAGGCCCTGATGACCGTGCTGCGCAACGAGGGCCGCTGGGACGCATCCAACGTGCTGTTCGACGACGGGCGCGTGGTGCGCTACGACAAGGCCGCGCCGGCGCCCGAGATGCATTGGATCGACTATGGGCTCGGCGGCCTGACCCTCGCGGCGCTGGGGCGCATGCCGGGGGAGGAGCGAGAGCTCGCGCGCCTGTATGCGCGCCTCGCCGAGGACGGGCAGCTGTACGGCTACGAGGCGCGCGAGCGCTTCTATGAGATCGGCACGCCCGACGCGCTCGAGGAGGCCGACGCGTTCCTGCGCGAGCCGAGGGCCGATGAGGGGGCCGAGCGGGCTCGGTAGTGGGCAGTCAGCCGGCGCGGAACGTGGTGTTCGTCCGGGTCTCCGTCACACGGTGCGCCGCGCACCAACGGACGGCGGGCGGCCGTCGGCGGTCAGCACGACGTTCGCGTAGAGGCCCTCCCACGCTCGGCAGGCCTCGATGACCTGGTGCGCGTCTGCCCGCCGGACGCTTCCCCCGGGGGCCAGGAGGCCGAGCGTGAAGCCGAGCTCGTGATACCTGGCGAGCACGGCCGCCGGATCGATGCCGCGCTCCAGCAGCCCGCCGAGCCAGAACTCGCTCAGTATGACGATCGCCGGATTGCGCCGGGCGAGGCCGACGATGCCCTCGAGGACCTCGTGATCGACCCCCTGCGTGTCGACCTTGACCACGTCGACGTGAAGGCGCCCGAGCGTTTCATCCATGCTCGCGCATGGCACCAAGGACCCGGCCCCAGCTTCCTCGCTGACCTGGTGATCACCGCGGTTGGTCTCGTTGCGCACGAAGCGGATGAACCCGCGACGTGAGTATGCGGCAATCGGAAGGACGTGCGCCGAGAGCCCGTTGCGCCACAGATTCGCGCGCAACAGCTTCAGGTTCTGGGTGTCGGGCTCGACCGCGATGACCCGTCCGGCGCTCCCCACGCTCCGGGCTCCGAGCACCGTCATGTAGCCGACGTTGGCGCCGACGTCGAGGAATGTCGCGCCCGGGCGCAGGGCCGCTCGCAGGAAGGCGGCCTCGTCGGGCTCCCAGTACCCCGTCTCGGAGATGAACGGCGTCATCACCGCGTCGTCGCGGTGCAGGAACAGCCTGCCGACGCTCGTGTCGACGTCGACGATCTGAGCGGGATCGAGCTCCTGCGGGAACGCGAAGCGCGCGTCGGCCTCGACCGCGAGCCCGGCCGCTGGCTCCCCGGCAGCACGACGGGCGGCCTGGAGGATGCGACGACCGGGCGCGGCGAGCCAGCGCCGGCTCGATCCTCCTTCTCCCCCGGGCAAACGCACGGAGGCCCCGGGCTGTGACGAGATGCTCGTACGTGGTGTCCTGAGCTTCATGCCACGGAGTATCGCCGACGCACCGCCGGGTCGGGAGTACGGCGATGGTGGCCGCGCGACGCCTCACCGGACGGTGTCGCTACTCGCCGTCGACGTGGCCCCGGGCCATCGGGGCCGTGCCGCGCGGAGTGGTGTACCGTGCCGCGCTGATGTCACGGCACCCGAACCGTCCATCGCACGCTGTGCGTCGCCTCCGTGTCGCATCTGGCACGTCTCGCGCGCTCGCGGATACGCCGCGGCGCCGCGACTGATGCGCGCGCTGGCCACGAGCCTGCCCGGCGCGGTGCTCATCGAGCCGCAGGTTCACGGCGACGACCGCGGCTTCTTTGCGGAGACGTTCCGCCGGGATCTGTCGGATTCGCTCGGCATCACCTCGGCGGGCGAGTTCGTGCAAGACAACCATTCCCGCTCTCGGCGCGGCGTCGTGCGGGGAATGCACTTCCAGGTCGGCCCCGGGATCGGCAAGCTTGTGCGCTGCGCACGGGGCGAGATCATGGACGTGATCGTCGACCTCAGACGTGGCTCGCCCGAGTATGGGCGCTGGGAGGCGTTCACGCTCGACGACGTCAGTCACCGGCAGCTGTTCGTGCCGATCGGTTTCGCGCACGGGTTCTGCGTGCTGAGCGAGATCGCCGACGTCTGCTACAAGCAGACCGGCTACTACGACCCCGAGCTCGAACGCGGGATCGCCTTCGACGATCCCGAGATCGGGATCGAATGGGCCCTGTCGCGGGACGAGCTCGTCCCCTCCGAGCGCGACGCCCGCGCACCGCGGCTCAGCGAGATCGCCGACGAACTGCCGTTCGTGTTCGGCTCGTGAACGCCACGCCGGCCGTCGACGCACCGGCCCCGGGCGACGGTCCCGGCACGGCGCTCGCGTGGGCGCTCAGCGGTGCGGGGTACGCGGGCGACAGACCGGTTGGCTAGGCTGCGATGCCGTGAGTCGATCGTTCGTCGCGGGAGGCGCCGGTTTCATCGGCAGTCACCTCACGCATGCCCTCTTACAGCGTCCCGGACACGACGTGGTCGTGTTCGACAGTCTCGTGTCCGGTCACGAGTCCTATCTCCAGGACGTCCTCGACGATCCTCGGCTGCAGTTCGTCGTGGCCGATCTGCAGGACCTCGACACGGTGGTCGAGACGATGGCCGGAAGCGATCACGTCTATCTGTTCGCGGCCAATCCGGACATCGCTGCCGCGATGCAGGATCCCGCGATCGACTTCTGGCAGGGCACCTATCTGACTCACAACGTGATCGAGGCGGCGCGCCTCAACGGCGTGCCGCGCATCACCTATGCGTCGGGCTCGGGCGTGTACGGCGACCGCGGTCTCGACGAGGTCGACGAGGACTTCGGCCCGCTCATCCCGGTGTCGACGTACGGGGCGAGCAAGCTGGCCTGCGAGGCGATGCTCGCGGCCTATACGCACATGTTCGGCATCGATGCGGTCGTGTTCCGCTTCGCGAACGTCGTAGGCCCGCGGCAGACGCACGGAGTCACCTACGACTTCGTGCGCCGGCTGCTCGACGATCCGTCGCGGCTGCGGATTCTCGGCGACGGCAGCCAGAGCAAGTCCTACATCCACGTCAGCGACGTCGTGTCCGCGATGCTCACGCTCACCGACGGCGGGTGGAGCGGCTTCGAGGTGTTCAACGCCGGCACCGGCGACTACATCACGGTGACCGAGATAGCCGACCTCGTCGTAGAACGGATGGGGCTCGATGGAGTCGATTACGAGTACACGGGTGGGCCGCGGGGGTGGAAGGGTGATGTGCCGGTCGTGCGCTTCCACAGTGCCAAGCTCGAGGCCCGCGGCTGGCGCTGTGGACACACCTCGGCCGAGGCGCTCATCGACTCGATCGACGCCAACATCGTCGAAGCGCAGGGCGAGCTGCGCCGATGAGCAGCCACGTCGACGAGCTCACGGCCCAGGGCTCGGTCTCCGACCGACCGCCGGAGGTCTCGATCGTCGTCCCCTGCCTCAACGAGGAGCTCACCGTCGGTGAGTTCGTCGATTGGTGCCGCGAGGGCTTGGCCGCCGCCGGTGTGGCGGGAGAGATCCTCATCATCGATTCCTCGAGCGACCGCTCGCCGATCATCGCGGCCGAGCATGGGGCGCGTGTGATCACGGTGCCGAAGCGCGGCCTCGGGCGCGCCTACATCGACGCGATCGCCCACATCCGGGGCGACATCGTGATCATGGGCGACTGCGATCTGACCTACGACTTCCGGGAACTGGACAGCTTCATCGGCGCCATCCGGGCCGGCAACGACTTCGTCATGGGGACGCGCACGCGAGGCGAGATCGAGCCGGGCGCCATGCCCGCGCTGCATCGCTACTTCGGTTCGCCGCTCACCACGCTGATGTTCAACGTCATCTACGGCACGCGATTCAGCGACATCCACTGCGGGATGCGCGCGATCACGCTCGACGCGCTCATGCGGATGGAGCTCGAGTCGCCCGGCTGGGAGTACGCGTCCGAGATGATCCTCAAGGCCCGCCGGCTGGGGATGCGCACGACCGAGGTGCCCGTCCGCTTCTGGAAGGACCGCGAGGGTCGGGAGAGCCATCTCAAGCGGGGCGGGTGGCGGACCCCGTGGATCGCCGGTTGGGAGAGCCTGCGCGTGATGTTCCTGTACGCCCCCGATTTCTTCCTGCTCAAGCCGGGCGCGGCACTGTTCCTTCTCGGCTTCGCTCTCTCCGCGGCGCTTGCTCCGGGGCCGTTCCTGGCCTTCAACATCGGCTTCGATCTCCATTGGATGCTGCTGGCGATCGTCGTGGCCACCGTCGGCTACAGCGCGCTCCAGCTCGCGCTCCTGGCGAGGGTGTTCTACGACTTCGACCGGCGCTTCACGGATCGACTGCTCGACTTCGTCACGTACAACCGCGGCGTTGCGGCCAGCGCGCTGCTGATCGCGGCCGGGATCGTCCCGAACGCACAGCTGCTCGTTCGTTGGCTCAGCCACGGATTCCGACTTCCGGCGATCCAATACTCGTCTGTGTTCGGCCTGCTGCTGATCGTGCTCGGCTTCCAGACGTTCGGCTTCACGCTGCTGCTGCACATGATGGGGCGCCGGAGCCGCCTGAGCCGGTCGTCATGACGGTCGCGATCGCCTCGCCGCGCGGACGGCTGACCTACCGTGACACCGAGGATCACTTCGAAAACGCGCTGCTGCGCCTCATGAATCTCGACCGCGCCAGCTTCGAGCGCTGGCTCGAGCTGGCGGAGCACAGTGAAGCGGACGAGGTGCTCGCCCGCTTGGCCGATGGCTGGCGGCAGTTGCGCCCACCTCCGTCCAGAGACGAGTCTGCTGGTCCACTCGGGGCCGGGCCCGGAGGGCTGAGCGGACGCGTGTGGCACGGAGCGATCGCCGAGTCACCCTCGCACGGGGTAGCCATCTGCGACGGTGCCGCTCACGGTTGGCTCGTGCGCTGGACCGGCACGGAGTTCGTGCGCGAGCCAGAGCCGCCGCCGTATGAGGAGGAGTACTTCGAGGGAGACAAGCTTCGGGCCGGCGGCTACGGGGACTACACGGCCCAGGCAGGCTGGAGGCTGGAGAAGGCGGCGCGACAGGTCCGCGAGATGCGCGAGCGCACCGGGCTCTCACGTGGGCGGGTACTGGACATCGGCTCGGGATACGGGTTTTTTCGCGTGGCGCTCGGCGAGGCGGGCTACGGGCACGACGGCCTGGAGGTGTCGGAGTTCGCGCGTTCGGTGGCGTCGGCGTCGTACGGGTTCAGCACCCACGGCGGCACGCTCGAGGACCACTGGCACGGCTGGGCGTCGCGCTACGACGCCGTGACGCTGTTCGACCTGATCGAGCACCTCGAGGATCCGGTCGGCTTCCTCGGGCAGGTGGCTCACATCCTCCGCCCCGGTGGAGTCGTCGGCGTCAAGACCCCCAACGTCTACTGTCCCGAGGCCGACGTGTTCGGGCCGCATTACCACTCGCTCAAGCGCGAGCACCTCGCGTACTTCTCGGTGACTTCGCTCACGGACGCGGCTGCGTCGGCGGGTCTGGAGCCGGCGCACGTGACGACGGCGTCACATCTACTCGTCGGCTTCGTCGGTGCGGAGCAGACGCGACTCTGGGAGCAGAGCGATCGCGGGGCCGACATCGTGGCCTGGTACCGGCGCGCGCGCTAGCCATCGCGTCACGAGATGCGTGCGTAGAGCCGTTCGCACAGCTCCGTGATCTCCCGGCCTTCGGTCATCGTCGCCGGCCGCGGCTGGACGGGGCTCGGCGGCGCCCCGCGCCACCGGGCGACCACGGCGGCGAGCTCGTCGCGCAGGCTGTCGTTGTACTCGCCGAAGCTCGACGTCCGCTCCGAGTCGCGCTGGCTTGCGACGCCGGGTGACGTCCATCCCCACCGGCGCCCGACGCGGAGAGTCATCGCGCCGTAGTTCCCCCCGCGGCCCTCCGCGATCGCATAGCCGTCCTCGCCGAACAGCTCGACACGGAACTCATTCACCCAGCGAACGTGCGACACCCGCACGGTGCCGATCGCGCGCTCGTCACGGAAGGTGGCGACGACGTCCTCCTCGATGCCAGTGGGCCAGAACCCGCGCGTCGCCTCGATGTTCGTGCAGCGCATGCCCGGAGCGAGGCGCAACATCAGGTCGAGCAGGTGGACGCCGGGATCGAGGAGCACACCGCCGCCGGCCCGTGCGGGGTCGAGCTTCCAGCCCTCAGCCGATTGCGGATGTCCGCCGTGACCGATGAGCAGGTCGAGGTTGCGCAGCGCTCCGAGCTCGCCGCCCGCGGCCTCGCGGAGGAGGTCCGCCACCGGGGGCAGGAAACGGTAGTTGTAGCCGACGAAGCTAGGCCGCTGCAGTTGCGCGGCGAGCGCCTCGAGCTCGCGTGCGTCCTCGCCGCGCACGCCGAGTGGCTTCTCCATCAGGATCGGGCGGCCTGAGCGCAGCAGCTCCCGGCCGAGGTCGACCGCCACATGGTGCGGCACCGCGATGATCGCGCAGTCGTACCCGTCGGCTGGCACGTCGCTCAGCGAGCGATGGTGGGGGACGCGTGCGTCGCCCGGCGGCGCCGCGTCCGGATCGACGGTGGCCGAGAGCCTCGCACCCTCGATTCGGTGGAGAGCCTCGATGCGCTGCCGTCCGATGAGGCCCAGCCCGATCACGGCCACCCGCAGATCGTCCGGGTCGTTCGAGCGCGTCTGGTTCGTATCGGACATCGATCAACGGATGGCGGGCGCTGTCGCGACGCAGCAGCGTGCGCGCCTTCACGGCGGCGGAAGCATAGCGGTGGAAGGCCGCCGATAGACCTGCCGGCGCGCGGCTCCCGCCCCGCGCGGGGGCATCGCGTAGGCTTGGCCGATGTCCCTGCTGCCAGACGAGCCGCTCGCGCGATGATCGCCTCCGAGTCTGTCAACGCGCCACCGACGGACCGCGACGACTGGGATGCGCATTGGGAGAAATATGCCGTTGCGGCCGAGCACAACCCCGCGCAGGCGTATCGTCGCCAGGTCGCGCTGCGGCTGCTCGAGCGTCGAGGGACGCCCGAGCGCGTGCTCGACATCGGCAGCGGTCAGGGAGATCTGCTCGTCGATGCGGACAAGCGCTGGCCGCGGGCGGCGCTCGTCGGGCTGGAGGCGAGTCGGCGCGGGAATGAGATCGCTCGCGCCAAGCTGCCGCATGCGGCCTTCGAGCTCGCCGACCTGAGCCGTCCGGTCGTCGCTCCGCCGCCGCTCGCCGGGTGGGCGACCCACGCGGTGTGCTCCGAGGTGCTCGAGCACGTCGACGAGCCGGCCGCATTCCTGCGGCACGCCCGGGCGTACCTCGCGCCCGGGGCGAGACTCATCGTCACCGTCCCGGGCGGACCGATGTCGGCGTTCGATCGCGCGATCGGCCACCGTCGCCACTATTCGCCCGATCGGCTGAGGGAGACGTTCACGGACGCCGGACTGCTCACGGCGGCGACGTTCGGAGCCGGATTCCCGTTCTTCAACCTGTACCGGCGCGTGGTCATCGCCCGTGGAGAGCGGCTCGCGGCCGATGTCTCGAGCTGGGGTGGACGCCCCGGACTCGCGGCCCGCATCGCGATGGCGGCGTTTCGTCCGCTCCTCGCTCTCAGCCTGCCGCGAACCCCCTGGGGTAGCCAGATCGTGGGCGTGGCCTACGAGCCGGCTGCGTCACACCGGTCTCAATAGTGACCGGCGATCGTGAGCGACGGGACGATGAGCAGTTGCTCTGAGGCCGGCGCGGCCGGATCCACCGGGTTCGTCGCCGAGGCGATCGGCGTGATCACCAGCCGATTCAAGCCACGGTTCAACGCGATCGGGATGCGCACGAGCCCGTTGGCGACGATCTGGTAGAAGTGCGGCCTGGCGGAGGCGTCGGTCACTCGCACCGAGAGCGTTCCGCCGCTGCGCAGCGCACCGCCGATCTCCATCGTCGCGACGACGGCGGCCTCACGCTGATCGGGGGACACGACCGTCAGGTTCGCCGGGACGCCGGGGGGCAACGAGAACGACTGCACTCCGGCGCCGATGGTCGTCAGACGCAGGGGTGACACCTGCGCCGCGCCCGGAGCGTCCACTTCGGCCAGGATCGGGCGCCTCGCCACCATTGCGATCGCCGTGGACACGGGCGAGGTGAGGTCCTCGAGCGTTCGCCAGGTGCCCGGGTGTTCGCCGGCCAGTAGGTTGTAGTACCCGGTGAAGCTGATCGCCAGCCCGGTGAAGCAGCCCCACACGGCGAGCACCGCGCCCAGCGCGCGCACGGCCGTCCGGCGTCGCCCGCGAGCGCCGGTGGACAGGCTGAACCACGCGGCGAGCGCGACGAGCAGGAACAGCGCCGCGAAGTCGGCTTCGTAGCGCTCCGTGCTGGCGAAGAGCTCGTAGCTCACGAAGAGCAGTGCGAAGAGACCGGCGCCGGCCAGGGCGAGCAGCCCGTCTCCCAGCCGCCCCAGGCGGTCCGGGTGGCGCCTGCGCAGCCACGGCACAGCGAACCCGAACAACAGCAGCGGGGTCATGGCGAACAGCCCGCCGGTGAGCTCCGGAGTGCTGTAACCCGCGGGGAACGCGAGCGGGTAGGTGAGTGGAGGCGGCGTGAGTAGGAGGAACGGGAACAGGATCGTCGGTCGAGGGGGAGCGATGAGGTAGAACCACAGGTTCGGCGCCAGGAACGCAGGCCCGCCGTAGGTGATGTGTTGGGGGTCCACGCTCGCGAGCGCGTAGGACTGACCCACCTCCAGCGGGTTGCCGAAGCGGGCGGCGTTGTAGGCGAGCAGCAGCACCCCGCACGCGACGAACGGTCCGGCGACGGCGATGAGCAACTGCCGCCGGGGCCGGGCGGTCCTGAGCGCCCGATACACGGGGATGATGAGCAGCCCGGTGGCGACGAGCGTGGGTCGGGAGCCGGCGGCGAGCCCGAAGCAGGCGCTCATCGCGGCCAACACGAGGAGCGGCGAACGGCGGCCCGTGAGCGCGCGGACGGCTATGAACACGCCCGCCATCGCAAAGCAGAAGCCGCCCGCGATGGCCTCCTCGTACACGGCCGGTCGACGGAGGAGGAACGGGATCGTCGTCGAGCACACGAGGGTGACCCCCGCGAGGATGGCCATCCACGGCGGCACGCCCTTGATCTCGTCGACCAGCACTCGGAGCGCAGCCAGCGCGAAGCCCAGGCCGACGATTCCGAACAGGGCCACGGCAAGGCTCGGAGTTGGGGCCAGACCGATCAGATGCAGAGGCACAAACAGCACGACCACCGGCGCCGGTCCCCAGGTGAGGTAGAGGCGGCCGTGATACAGCGCGAGGTCGTGGTAGACGCCCTGGTACGCGCCGTTTTGAGCCGGATCGTAGGGGTCGGCCAGGTGAGCGAGACCGGCCGGTGCCGCGCCGACCGACAGGTGCAGGTGCAGGAACGCCGACGCGAGCTCGGTGTAGTAATCGGCCGGGCTCTCGTGGAGCGACAGCGGGGAGGTCGTGGCGCCGGTCCACAGGTAGAACGCCGCCCCGACGATGAGCAGCACCCCGAAGGCGATCGTGATTCGGTGACCGCGCACGGCATCGACCCACGCTCGCGATCGTGCGGCAAGCGCCCGGCTGTTGGTGACGTCCGCGATGGCGGAAGCTTAGCCACGGCCACCTGCGGCCGGCTGGGCCGGCGCGCATCGTCGGGGCGTCGCCCCGGTCGGCTCGGCCGTATCATTCACCGCCGCACCATCGACGTCCAGCCGCGCACCGACATGTCGTCCCCCTCCCATACTCGTCCACCCACGATCCGCGCCGCCGAGCGCCGATCACCGGAGCGCGACCGCCGCCTAACCCGCTACGTGCACCCGAAGGCGGCCGCCGATCCGAGCAGCGGCCAGCACGACTGCGGGCTGGACATCGCGGGCGACTCGGCCCCGGCGTACCTACAGTGGATCGCCGATCTGTGCCTTCCCTACCTCGGGTCGTCCGTTCTCGAGGTCGGCGCTGGGCACGGCTCGGTCACCCAGCACCTCGCTCGGGGCCGCCGTTTCGTGGCCACAGACCTTTCCGATTCGTGCCTGGGCGTGCTGCGCGAGCGTTTCGCCGCATGGCCGAACGTAGAGGTGCGCCACCTCGACCTTCGCCACGTCGACATCGACGAGACGTTCGACTCGGTGGTCATCATCAATCTGCTCGAGCACATGTACGACGACACGGCGGCATTGCAGACGCTGCGAGACCGTCTCAACCGGGGCGGTCACTGCCTCATCTACGTGCCCGCGCTGAATTGGCTCTATGGCAAGTTCGACCGAGACGTCGGCCATTACCGGCGCTATTCCAAGCGCCGCCTCGCGGCCGTCGTCCGCGAGGCCGGGCTTCAACCCGTGAGGCTGCGCTACGTCAATATGCTTGCGATACCGGGTTGGGTCCTGTTCTCGTCGAGCTGGCTGGATCGGGACGGCGGCGATCGCGTGGGTCGCAACCTCGATCTGTGGAATCGGTTCGGCATGCCGTTGACGCGCGCGATCGAGGGCCGCGTGCCCCCGCCGCTGGGCCTGAACCTGTTCTGCGTCGCCCGGCGGCCCTGAGCGTCGCCCAGCACGGCGCGGCGCAGGGACACGCCGCTAGCCTGTTAAGCCGATGTCGGTCGTGCCCCCCGCCAAGCGCCCGCTCACCGAGCGCTTCCTCAGCCTCCGCTCGCCGCGGTCCGGAACCATCGGCCAGGGGATTCGCTACGCGCTGGCGGGCGGCACCGTGGCGGTCGTGTACCTCGCGACGACGACCGTGCTGGCCAACGTGGTCGGCCTTCCGTTCCAGTTGGCGCTCGCGATCGGCTACGTCACCGGTCTCTGTGTGCATTTCACCCTGCAGCGCGTGTTCGTCTGGGTGCACGACAGCGAGTTTGCGCTCGGGATCGGCGAGCAGGCGGGCCGCTATCTCCTCGTAGCGGGAGCCCAGTATGGAATCACGGCGCTGTCGACATCGGTGCTTCCACGGTGGCTCGGTGTACCCGTGATTCCGGTGTATTTCGTCACGGCGATCTCGCTCACGGTCGTGAACTTCCTCATCTTCCGGGGCGGCGTCTTCCACGCCGAGCACTGAACGTCCCGCCGCCGCGCCGCCGCGGGCCGCGGATTGCGGCGCCGCGGGAAGGCCGTTCGCACACCGGGCTTGCCATCCTGTAGGCGCGATGTCAAAGCGCCTCGCCTTCGCGCGCCGCACCCTCACCCCCGCCCAGTACGTGGTCGTCGCCGAGATCGCCCTCGGCGCGATGACGCTCATCGTGCTCACCGGCGCCGCCGTGCGCCTGACCGGCTCCGGGCTCGGCTGTCCGACCTGGCCGAGGTGCTACGGCCACATCTACCCGCCGCTCAACTCCCACGCGGTCATCGAGTTCGGGAACCGCACCCTGACGGCGCCCGTGAGCATCGCCGCCGGCCTGGCGTGGGTCCTCGCCTACCGTCGTCGACCGTACCGGCGCGATCTGATGTGGATCGCCGCGCTGCTCCCGCTCGGCGTCGTGGCCCAGGCCGTCCTCGGCGGCTTGACCGTCAAGGGCCAGTTGGACTACGGCTGGGTGATGGCCCACTTCGCCCTGTCGATGCTCATCATCGCCGCCGCCGTGGCGCTCGTCTGGCGCGCCCGGCACGAGCCGGGCGAGCGCTCCCCGTTCCCGGATCGGCGCACCGTCTGGCTGACGCGCGGCCTCATCCCGCTCGGCGCGCTGACGATCGTCGCCGGCACGGCCGCGACGGCCGCCGGCCCGCATGCCGGCGGGTCGCCGGGCCAGAACATCAACCGTCTGACCTTCGATGGCAGCGGGACCATGGACTTCGTCATCCACCGCCACGGCGAGATCGGGCTCGTCTTCGGGTTGGCCGCCGTCGGCCTGTGGTGGTGGCTGGGCCGACGACCGCTCGACGCCACCGTGCACCGCGCCGTGACCTGGCTGTGCTGCCTGATGGCCGCCCAGGGCTTCGTCGGCTTCGTCCAGTACGAGGCGCATCTCCCGACCGAGCTCGTCTGGGTCCACGTCGGCCTGTCCTGCGCCGTGTGGATCGCCGCGCTGTGGGCCGTGGCCGCCGCCGGGCGGCTCGCCCCGCGGCGCGCGTCCGCCCCCGAGGGTCAACTGGGCCCACCCGCCAAGATCGTCGCCTGACGACGACCGCAGGGCCCGCCCGGGCAGACCATCCGACCCGCCGCCGGGGCACGCCCGCGGGCCCGAACCCCGTAATTTCGGGGATTCAGGGCCCTCGATCTGGGCTCTCGCGCCGTTCATCGTCCTTGACACCCGTTAGCCTGCGGCCAGCAACGACACTCGAGAAGGGAGTGCCATGACCAAGAACGAGCTCGCAGACAAGGTCGCCGAGCGTGCGTCACTGGGGGCGGGTCAGGCTCGCGAGGCCGTGGACGCCGTCGTCGAGGCCGTCTCGGAGGAGCTGGCCAAGGGTGGTGAGGTGGCGATCGCCGGCTTCGGCAAGTTCAGCGTGACGCACCGTGCGGCTCGCCAGGGACGCAACCCGTCCACCGGCGAGACGATCAACATCGCCGCAAGCAACGCCGCGAAGTTCTCGCCGGCGAGCGCGCTGAAGAAGCGCCTGAACTGATGCGGGCAGTGTCAGCGGCCGTGTCTCGGGGCCGCTGACACCAACCGCCCACGCGGCGAGCGCGCCCGGCGCGGCGCCGTTGCGCAACCTTTCGAAGTCGTTAGCGTCTCCTTAAGGCGCGTCGGTCATGCTCATGGCCGAACGCACCGACTCGCTAGGAGGTCTGCAGTGTCTGCTCGTTCACCGAAGGCCCCGGCAGATACAGGTCTGCGCTATCCGTCGCTGTCGAGCTTCTACCTCGCCGATCAGCGCCGCGTCGCCTCCCGTGAGGTCGACATCGGCCTGTGGTGGCGCGAGGGCGACGACGGGGTGCTGCACCGTGCGGCGTGGATCCGCGACACCGGCGAGCTGTATCTCGTGCGGCTCGGCCCGCGCGAGGCGGGAGGTGGTGCGGTCGAGTTGCTGGCCGCCGGCGCCGATGAAGAGCAGCTCGAACGCGCGCTCGACGGCTGGCGCGAGACCTGCGGGCGGGCGGACTCGCTGTCCTGGCTGCGCGAGCGCGCGGCGACGCTGCGCGAGCGCGCGCGGGGGCTGCAGCTCAGGGTCGTCGCCGCCACCGCGGCCGTGATCGCGACCACGTCCCTCGGCGCCGTGGCCGGCACGCTGTAGCCGCGCGGTCCGGCCGCCGACTGGCCGCCGGCCGGCCCCGAGCCGCCCAGCGGCGTTCGCCAAATCGTCCAGCGGCGGGCCCGTTTCTGAGCACCACCGCTTGGCGCGACGACATATGGCCCATGGAGAAGGAACTCCGAGGCGAGCAGCAACTCGTGCTCACCGTGGCAGATGTCGCCGAGCGCCTCGGTGTACCGACTCGCACCGTGCGGCACTGGTCGGATATCGGCTACCTGCCGGCGCGCCGCACGCCGGGAGGTCAGCGGCGCTACTCGCCGACCGAGGTCGCGGCGTTCGCCGACCGCCGTCGCGGCGTCCTGGAGTAAGCCCCGCCACCCGCTCACCGCCCGCCCGCCCGTCCGGCCGCGGCGGCGGTGCAATTCATCGTGCGAGTCGCAGCGCTCGGGTCGGCGGGACCCGCTGTATGAGCGTTTGCCCGGCTCGTGGTCGGGCGTGCTGACGCTGCGCGCGCTGCCGTAGGCCCTTGCCCGACCTTACGCCCTTCTTCGCCGACGGTGACCTTCCCTTCACGAGCGACCGGAAGGCTGTCACTTCCCCCTCGACCCCGGAGGTGCACGATGCAACCGACAGGTGTTCGCCCTCGCTTCACGACCCCCTCGTCGCCGGCTTCCCGCGACGGCGCGCCTCGTCGCGGACCGCTGGCCGCGCGCCGGGCGCGCCTGGACCGCCGGCGCCGGCGGCGCGACACGGCTCAGATCTTCGCCTTCGTCCGCGCCCTGAGCGGTCCGGCCGGGGGGCGCGGCGCCGCCTGAGCGCGGCCGGCGTCAGACGCGGCTCGTCTGCTCGGCGATCCGCACGCGCTCGTCGGGCTCGGCGAGCGCGTGCTCGCGCAGCTCGCGGCGCGCGATCGTCAGCTTGTGGACCTCGTCGGGCCCGTCGGCGAGGCGCAGCGTGCGCATGTGGGCGTACATCCAGGCGAGCGGGAAGTCGTCGCTGACGCCGCCGCCGCCGTGCACCTGGATGGCGCGATCGATGACCTTCAGCGCGACGTTCGGCGCCGCCACCTTGATCGCGGCGATCTCGGTGCGGGCGTGGCGGTTGCCCACCGTGTCCATCAGCCAGGCCGTCTTGAGCGCGAGCAGCCGGAGCATCTCGATCTCGATGCGGGCCTCGGCGATCCAGTCCTGGATGTTCGCGCGCGAGGCGATCGGCTCGCCGAACGTCACCCGCTCGTTGGCACGCACGCACATCAGCTCGAGCGCGCGCTCGGCGGCCCCGACCGAGCGCATGCAGTGATGGATCCGTCCCGGTCCGAGGCGCGCCTGGCTGATGAGAAAGCCCTCGCCCTCGCCCGCGATCAGGTTCTCGACCGGCACCCGGACGTCCTCGAACAGGACCTCGGCGTGACCCTCCTGGTCCTGATAGCCGAACACGGGCAGGCCGCGCACGATCGTCACCCCGGGAGTGTCGAGCGGGACGAGCACCATGCTCTGCTGCTGATGCCTGGGCGCGGCCGGGTTCGTCTTGCCCATCACGATCATGATCCGGCAGTGCGGGTGCAGCGCGCCGGAGGTCCACCACTTGCGTCCGTTGAGCACGTACTCGCCGTCGTCTGCGCTCGATGCGCAGGGCGATGTTCGTCGCGTCCGAGCTCGCCACCGCGGGCTCGGTCATCGCGAACGCGGAGCGGATGTCGCCGTCGAGCAGCGGCCGCAGCCAGCGATCCTGCTGCTCGGGCGTGCCGAACAGCGAGAGGACCTCCATGTTGCCGGTGTCGGGCGCCGAGCAGTTGCACGCCTCCGAGGCGATGTGGCTGCGCCCGAGCAGCTCCGCGAGCGGGGCGTAGTCGACGTTCGACAGGCCGGCGCCGAACTCCGGATTGGGGTGGAACATGTTCCACAGGCCCGCGCTCGCGCGCCTGCGCCTTGAGCTCCTCCATGATCGGCGGCTGCGCGTGCGGGTCGCCCGGCCGCCCGCAGCTGCTCCTCGTAGACGGCCTCGGCCGGGTAGATCCGCTCGTCCATGAACGCCTTCAGGCGCTCCTGGAACTCGCGGCAACGCTCGCTGGGCTGGAAGTCCATCGTGTGTGCTCCTTGCTCGGGGATCGGCCCGAGCGCCGGTCGGCGCGGCGGGCCGGCGGGCGGGTCTATGCGCGTTCGTCGCAGATTGTCATCTTCTCGGCCCGCGCGTGCGCCCGGCGGGTGACCGCCCCCGTCCGCCGGTCTCGACACCCGCGGATCTCAGGTTTGTCAGAGGCATGCCGTGGGTACCATTTCGCACGAACGATCGAACGTGATCGGTGCCGTGGCTGGCGCTGCCGACGGCCGGACCCCCGCAGGCGGGCACGGCTCGGGCGGATGTTGAGAACCTTGGAGCTTCCCCGTGACGCACTCGCACCGGCACTCGCCCGGCATGCCGTCGGCGTGCTCGTGGCCGACCTCGATCCGCGCCTCGTCGACGACGCGCGCCTGCTCGTGTCCGAGCTCGTCACCAACAGCGTCCGCTATGGCGCCGGCCCCGTGGTCCGCGTGCGCATCCGGCTCGACGCCGGACGCGGCCTGCGCTGCGAGGTGACCGACGACGGCGTCGGGTTCGTGCCGACCACCGGCGCCGTCGAGGGCGGGGCCGGCGGATGGGGCCTGCGGCTCGTCGATCGGCTGGCCGACGGCTGGGGCGTCGCCGACGGCAGCACCCACGTATGGTTCGAGCTGTCCGTCGCCGCCGAGCGCGCTCCCGGGGCCCGCCCGGCGATGCGCGCCGGCTGACTCGCCCATGCCCGACGCCCAGGACTCAGCGCCGCCCACACCGGAGCGCCCGCTCACCGGTGGCTGCCTGTGCGGCGCCGTGCGCTACGAGATCGCGGGGCCGTTCCTGTCCGCCGCCTACTGCCACTGCACCCGCTGTCAGCGCCGATCGGGCGCCGCCGCCTCGGCCAACGCGCGTGTGGCGCGCGAGGACTTCCACCTGCGCAGCGGGGCGCAGGCGCTGCGGACCTTCCGCCCCCCCGACGGGGCGCCGAAGGTGTTCTGCTCGCTGTGCGGCTCGGCGGTGTTCAGCGGGGATCTGGACAAGGGCGCGCCCCTCGGCCTGCGCCTCGGCGGCCTCGACGACGACCCGGGCATTCGCCCCCAGTTCCACCAGTTCGTCGAGTTCGCCGCACCGTGGGCGCCGCTGCCCGACGACGGCCTGCCGCGTTACCCGGGCCGGCCGCCCGCCTGATCCACACACATCCGCCCCCGCGGGCGTCATGATGCGCAGCAGCAATGCACGTCGAGATCTGGTCGGACGTCGTCTGTCCCTGGTGCTACATCGGCAAGCGCCGCTTCGAGCAGGCGCTCGCGCGCTTTGAGCAGCGCGACACGGTGACGGTGTCCTGGCGCAGCTTCGAGCTCGATCCGCACGCTCCCCGGCGGCGCGACGACGATCCGGTCGGCACCCTGGCCGCGCGCCAGGGCGTCGGGCGCCCGGAGGCCGAGGCGCTGCGCGCCCGCGTCGCCGCGGTCGCTGCCGGCGAGGGCCTTCACTACCTGCCCGAGGGAGGCGGGATCGTCAACTCCTTCGACGCCCATCGCCTCACGCACCTCGCCGCCGCGCACGGCAAGCAGGCCGAGGTCGTCGAGCGGCTGTTCGCGATCCACCTCGTCGAGGGGGGCGACGTCTCCGACCCCGCCGTGCTCGTCGCCGTCGGCACGAGCTTCGGGCTCGAGGCGATCGAGATCGAGACGATGCTCGAGGGCCGCGCGCTGTCGCTGCAGGTGGCCGAGGACGAGCGGCTCGCGGCGCGCCTGGAAGCCCCCGGCGTCCCGTTCTTCGTCGTGGACCGCACGTTCTCGCTCGCCGGGGCCCAGCCGCCCGACACGCTGCTCGCGATGCTGCGCCAGGGCTGGGACGAGGCCGAGGCGGGAGCGGCCGCCGCCGCGGAGCTGTAGGCGCGGGGCGCCGCCTGACACTGCCGGGGATCGTTTGCAGCGAGGCGCCGAGGCTCGCTCCGCGGTCGCGGCCCTTCCGGCCTGGGTCCCCGGCAGTACAGGGGCGTACCCATTACATCGGCACGCCCGGCGCCGGCATGAGCCGATCGGGCGCCGCTCGTACGGGCGTCGGCGGACTCAGGCGGCGGTGGCCGCGAGGTCGGCGCTCGTGGCCGGGATGGCCGACGCCGTGCACACCCGGTCGCGCCCGGTGCGCTTCGCCTCGTACAGGGCCCCGTCGGCGGAGAAGAAGACCTCGTCGAAGTCGAACCCGGCGCCGGGGCGCGAGGTCGCGACGCCGACCGAGATCGTCACCGCGACGCCGGCGAGCGGCTGCGCCCGCACCGTCCCGTGCAGCTGCCTGGCCACGGCCGTCGCGTCGGGCGCTGTCGCGCCGGGCATGAGGACGACGAACTCCTCGCCGCCGAGACGATAGGCGAGGTCGAACGCGCGCAGCTCCTTGCGCAGGCGGTAGGCGAGATCCTGCAGGACCTCATCGCCCTGCTGGTGGCCGTGGCGGTCGTTGATCTCCTTGAAATGATCGACGTCGAGCACGATCACGCCGACCGGCTGCCCGGTGAGCGTCGACTGATGCTCGAGCTCGCGCGTGCGGGTCGCGAGCGCGCTGCGGTTGAGCATCCCCGTCAGCTGGTCGACCACCGCCGCGGCCTGGTGCTCGAAGCTCGAGCGGCGCACGGCGCTCGAGATGATCGCCGACGCGAAGAGCATCGCCAGCGGGATGAGCAGCAGCGGCGGGTTGCTCGTCACGACGCTCCCGTCGACGCCGAGCCCGAGGGCCACCATCAGCGCCGCGGTGTAGCCGACGCATACGGTGACGAGGCGGGTCGGAAAGCCCCCACAGGCGCCGATCACCGGGAACATGAGCAACGTGACGCCGGCGTTGTGCTCGCCGCTGTTCAGCCCGATCGCGAGGGCCAGCAGCGTCTGGGCCATGAACCAGCAGAACACGAGCGGCTGCATGCGCTGCCGGCGATGGGCGAGCTCCATGCCCAGGGCGAAGACGGCACCGGCGACGCAGACCGGCACGATCGAAAGCGGCGCGAACCACGGAATCCCGGCCACCAGGAACAGGCCGAGGACGACGTTCGCGCGCAGCACCTGCGGTCGCAGGCGCCGGTTCATGTCCAGCAGCCAATCCCGCTCCTGGTCGTCGCGACAGATGAAGCGAGAGAGACCCATTCCCACCGATTGGCATCGGCCTGGCTCGCGCGTAGCTTGAGATCGCCCGCTCGCGCATGGCCGGCGTCCACGGACGGCCCGAAACGCCCGTGAAGACGCGCTGAACCTCCCACCGCAGCGCGAAACCTGCCAGATCGGCGCGGGCGGGCCGTCGGGCGTCGACGCGTGGCCGATCTTCGGCGCCGTCGCGGGTGTGGACGGTCGATTTCGCCGACACATTGGGCATGGGCAGGGGCCGAACGCCATGGGCGATCCACACGGGGCTCGCCCAAGGCCTCCGCCGGGCCGCGCTCGGTCCCCTGCTCGTTCTTCCGTTCCTCGCGCATGTGCCGGCGGCCCTCGGGGCGCCGGCGCTTGCGCTGCAGTCGGTCTGTCCCCCACCGACGCCCGGGCAGACGAGCTGCCTGGCCCAGATCGTCGTGAACGCGAGCACCGACCAGCCGGTGCATGCCGACACCGGCGGCGCGCCGGCGGGCAGCGCGGCGCCGGCCGCCGGGACGCCCGCGTTCCTGGAGCAGGCCTACGATCTCGGCGGGCTGGCGGCCAGCGCCGGCACCGGCGACGTGGTCGCGATCATCGACGCCTACGGCGACTCGCACGCCGAGTCCGACCTCACCCAGTACCGCTCGATGTTCGGCCTGCGCGCGTGCACGACCGCCAACGGGTGCTTCCGCAAGATCGACGAGCACGGCGGCACCAGCTACCCCGCCGATCCGACCGGCAACAACGCGGGCTGGATCACCGAGACCTCGCTCGACATGGAGGCCGTCTCGGCCATCTGCCCGAACTGCTCGATCCTGCTCGTGGAGGCGGCCACCACGAGCGGCGGCGACATGCTCACCGCCGAGGCGACCGCCGCCGCGCAGGGCGCGAAGCAGATCTCCGACAGCTGGGGCGGCACGGAGTACTCGGGGGAGAGCAGCCTCGAGAGCTCCTTCAGCTTCTCCGGCGTCGCCGTGGTGGCGAGCGCCGGTGACAGCGGCTACGGCGACACCGAGTGGCCGTCGGCGCTCCCGGACGTCACCGCCGCGGGCGGCACGAGCATCGCGACGGCGAACGACGCCCGCGGCATCGCCGAGTCGGCCTGGTCCGGCGCCGGGAGCGGCTGCTCGCCGTACATCAGCAAGCCCGGCTGGCAGCTTGACCCGGGGTGCTCGAACCGCACGATCTCCGACGTCTCCGCCGATGCCGATCCGCAGACCGGTCTGCTCGGATACGACTCCATCGATGGCGAGTTCCTCGCCGGCGGCACGAGCCTCTCCTCGCCGATGGTCGCCGCCTACTACGGGCTCGTGGGCGGCGGGGCCGGCGTCGGCAATGCCTCCTGGGTCTACGCCCGGTCATCCCTGCTCAACGACCCCACGGGCGGGAGCACGGGCTCGTGCAGCTCCGCCTACCTGTGCCAGGGGGTCGCCGGCTACGACGGCCCGACGGGCGCCGGCAGCATCTCCGGAGACGTCGTCGCGGGCGCGCCGGGAATCGGCGGTGCCTACGCCTCCACCACCACCGACACGACGGCGACGCTGGACGGGGGCGCGTTCCCCAACCAGCTCGACACGACCGTCTACTGGCAGTACGGCCCCGACAACTACTACGGCTCGAGCACCGCGCCGGTCGACCTCGGCAGCGCCGGCGGCGCGCAGCCGACCGAGACGACGATCACCGGGCTCACGCCGTCGGCGACCTACCACTTCCGGCTCGTGGCCCAGAACGCGGACGGGACGACGTACGGGTCCGATGGGACCTTCACCGCGGTTCCCGGCGGGTCGGGCGGCTCCGGCGGCTCCGGCGGCTCAGGCGGTTCGGGCGGCGGGTCGGGTTCCGGCAGCGGGTCGGGCTCCGGCAGCGGGCCGGGCTCCGGCAGCGGATCGGGCGCCGGCTCCGGATCGGGCTCCGGCTCCGGCTCGGGCGGCGGATCGGGCCTCGGCGGCGGGTCGGGTTCGGGCGGCGGCTCGGGCGGTCAGAGCTCCGGTGGCGGCGACCAGGGCTACGGCGGCGGCGATCAGGGCTTCGGCGGCGGTAACGGCGGCTCGACGAGCGGCGGGTCGGGCGCCTCGCACGGCTCCCCGCACAAGGGCCTGCCGGTTCGCCGCATCGTGCTCCACGCGCACTACGCCCGCGTCGAGCTCAACTGCACCCAGCGCTGCACGGGCACGCTCCTGCTGCGCAACGCGAACGGCGTCCTGCTCGGTCAGGCGAGCGTGAACCTGCTCGGCCGCGGCTGGGTGACGGTGACCCTCGCGCGCGGAGCCCGCCAGGCGCTGGCGAATGCCGCCCGCACGCACACCGTGATCGTGCAGCTCGTTCCGCGCGGGGCCGTCCGTCCGGCCGCGAGCGCGGTCATTCGCGTCTGAGCGGCGCGGCGCCCTACCGCTCGCCCCACCAGGCGGCGAGCACGCGCCGCCAGTTGCGCCACGCGATCGCCTCGATCTCCGCGGCGCTGAACCCGTCGTCGGCGAGTGCGGTCATGAGCGCGGGCAACCCGGCCACGTCGGCGAGCTCGGCCGGCACCGTGGCGCCGTCGAAGTCCGAGCCGAGGGCGACGTGCTCGACGCCGACCCGATCGGCGACGTAGCGCGCGTGGGCGACGATCGTGCCCAGCGGGGTGTCGGGATCGTCCGCGAGGTCGCCGCGCAGGAAGCGGCAGGCGAACACGATGCCGACGAGCCCCCCGCTCGACGCGATCGCGTCGAGCTGATCGTCGGTCAGGTTGCGGGTGGTCGGGGCGAGCGCGTGCACGCCGGAGTGGCTCGCCACGAGCGGCCCGCGGTCGAGCCGCGCGACGTCCCAGAACCCCGCGGCGTTCAGATGGCTCAGGTCGACGAGCACGCCGAGCACGGCGCAGCGCTCGACCAGCGCGCGGCCGGCCTCGGTCAGGCCCGCGCCGACGTCCGGTGAGCAGTCGTCGATGAAGGGGACGCCCTCGGCGAAGGCGTTCGTGCGGCTCCAGACCGGCCCGAGGGAGCGCAGACCCATCGCATACCAGGCGTCCAGGGCATCGAGCCGCGGGTCGATCGCCTCGGCGCCCTCCAGATGCAGGACGGCCGCCGGCGGCCCGTCCCCGCGCCCGGCGCGGTCGACATCGGCGATCGTGCGCGCGACGCGGATCAGGCCGGCCCGCTCGAGCCCGAGCAGGCGCCCGGCGGCCTCGGTGGCGTGCGCGGCCGCCGCCTCGCGCGAGACCGCGTCGGCGCGGCCGAACTCGAGGACCGCTCCGCCGCGCGACAGGTGCTCGATCGAGTACCCGCCCGACGGTGTGAACAGCGAGAAGATGCCCCCGCGCATCCCTCCGGCGCGCATGCGCGGGAGGTCGAGATGACCGCCGTCGCGCCCCTCGGCGAATCCGGCGTGGTCCTCGCGCGTGACGACGTCGTTGTGCCCGTCGAAGATCGCGGGCGTCGTCGGAGGTGGGATCGGGGGCATGGGCTCGGGCCGGTGGCGGGCGATGACGGGTCGGACGCGCTGCGGCCGGCCGAGGCATCGTACGGCGGCGCCCGCCTCGGGGTGGGTCCCGTCGCGGGGGCGGCCTCGCTATGTTGGTGCGAGCCGCCGGCCAGGGGTCGTGCCGTGGCCGGCAGGCACCACGACATCGGCGATGAGGAGGAGCGATGCTGTTCGGAGACGAGCACGTGCGGCGCTACCAGGAGACCGACGGCGCGGAGGGACACGATTGGCAGGGCACCCAGACCCTGCTCCTGACGACCACCGGGCGTCGCTCGGGGGAGGCGCGCACGACGCCCCTCATCTACGGCCAGAGCAACGGTGACTACCTCATCGTCGGCTCGAAGGGCGGCGCCGACGATCCGCCGGCGTGGCTGCTGAACCTCGAGGCCGACCCCGAGGTGCAGGTGCAGGTGCGCGGCGACCGCTTCCCGGCCCGGGCGCGCATCGCGACCGCCGAGGAGAAGCCCGAGATGTGGTCGACGATGGTGGGGCACTGGCCGCCGTACGACGAGTACCAGGCCAAGACGTCGCGCGAGATCCCGGTCGTCGTCCTGCAACGACGGTAACGCGAGCGCGGCGAGCCGCGGACGGTCCGGCGCGGTGCGGCGGTCGCGCCGGGTCTCGTCAGCCCGTCAGGCGCGCGGCGTGCGCGGCGCGTAGCGGTGGTGGAGCATCAGCGCGTTGCCGTCGGGATCGGCGAAGAACCCCATGTGGCACACGCCCGTGTCGAACGTGTCGCCGGCGAAGGTCACGCCGCGCTCCTCGAGCACGCGACGCGCCTGCTCGACGTCCTCGACGTGCAGGGCGAGCGGGTTGGGATTCGCGCGAAACGTCATGCCCATCTTCTCGGGGACGATGACGCTGAGGGTCAGGTTGCCGGTCTCGAACTCGGCGAAGCCGCGGTCGGGCATGTGCACCGACAGCGGCAGCCCGAGTGTCGTGTGGTAGAAGGCGACGGCGACGTCGAGGTCGCGACAGGGCACCGACATGAAGTCGACGCCCTGGATCAGCTCGGTGGTCGTGCTCATCGTTTCATCCTCCGGTCCTCGCTTGCTGGGCGCGTGCCGCTGCATCGTCGCGCATCGGTGGCCGGCCGTGCGTCGGGCGGGCCGAGGCCTCAACGAGGCGCGGAGGCGAGCGCGGCGGCGAACGCGTCGTAGGCCGCCCGGTCGAACAGCCAGAACCGGGCCTCGGCGACGGTGGGGTGCAGCGCGAGGGCCTCGTCGGTCGCGCCGACGGCGACCGACGCCGCCTGGGCGAGCGGGTAGCCGAACACACCGGTCGAGATCGCCGGCAGGGCGAGGCGGCGGCAGCCGTGCTCGGCGGCGAGCTCGATCGCTCGCCGGTAGCAGGAGGCCAGCAGCCTCGGCTCGCCCTGCCCGCCGCCGCGCCAGACCGGGCCGACGGCGTGGATGATGTGCTCCGCCGGCAGCCATCCGGCGCTCGTGACCTTGGCCTCGCCCGTCTCGCAGCCGCCGTGGCGGCGGCATTCCTCGAGGATGCCGGGCCCGGCCGCGCGGTGGATCGCGCCGTCGACGCCGCCGCCGCCGAGGAGGCCGGCGTTCGCCGCGTTGACGATCGCATCGGCCTCCACGTCGCTCGTGATGTCTCCGAGATGCAGCGTGATCCGTCCCACTTCGGCGCGATCATCGCAGCGGCCGGGTCAGGGCGCGAGCCGGAAGGGCGGGTACTCGTCGGTCACGAGCAGCAGCGCATAGCCGACCACGCGGTTGTGCCAGCGACCGACCCCGACGAGGAAGTCGAACAGGCCGCGTGGATAGCGTCCGGTGAACAGGATCGCGAACCAGGCGATGATGATGGCGACCAGCGCCGCGATGTACAGGAAGAACAGCACGATGTAGTGAGGGATCGCCAGCAGCCACTTCACGAGCGGCAGCCAGCGGTTCAGATCGTGCCTCGCGTCGGGATGCTCGAAGTCCAGGTGCACCGCCTGCGGCTCGTCGGTCGAGGGGTAGCGGTCGTCCATGAGCGCCGCGTACACGCCGACCCGGTTCTGGAAGCGCAGCAGCTCCCGATTCCAGTCGAACCACCACCGGGGGTACTTCTGCCGGAAGAGGATCATCAGCAGCGGCGCGAGGAACAGGAGGCCGCCGCTGGCGTATGTGCCGCCGCCGATGGCGGCGGCGACGATGGCGATCGGAATGATCGTGAACATGCGAAACGCGGTGGTCAGCCGGTTCAGCGGACGGTCGGGGTAGTCGACGGAGTACTGCACCGGATACCGGCCGGGATCGGCCGAGCCGGAGAGGACGTCGCCGTCGGAAGGCTCTGTCATCGGTTCTCCTCTGCTCGCGGTGGGGGCGACCCGATGTCCGCGCGGGCGCGCGCGCATCGCCCTGCGGCACCATCATCGATCCTCGGGCGCAACCGAGGTCGCGGTTGCCCGGACCCTACGGCGGTCGTCGGCGCCCGCCGGCGCCGGGCGCCTACGCGACGAACGTGAAGCGGTCGGCGCTCGACGTGGCGCTCGTGCCGCCCGGTCCCCGGACGGTGATGTCGACCGGGCCCGGCTTCCCGATCGGGGCGAGCGCGATGATGATGTCGTCGGTCAGGCGCAGGAAGAAGAGGGCGGGATGGCCCGCGCCGAAGTCGACCTCCCTCGCGCTGCGGAAGCCCTCGCCGCGAATGATCACCACCGAGAGGCTGGCTCCACTGCCCGGCAGGACCTGCGTCACGGCGGGCACGACCGACAACGTGGCCGCGTTGGACGTGGCCGAGCCGGCCCCGTTGGTGAACACGGCGCGGTAGCGCGTGCCGCTCTGACCGACGGTGACGTGGGCGACGGTGAGCGTCGGCGAGGCGGCGCCCGCGATGTTGGTCCAGCTCGAGCCGCCGTTGATCGAGCTCTGCCACTGGACGGTCGGCGCCGGGGTGCCCGACGCCGCAGCGGTGAAGGTGGCGGTCTGCCCGACGACCACCGAGACGCTGCTCGGCTGCGTGGTGATCGCCGGCGCGGAGACGTACGTGAACGTGTCGGCGGCGCTCGCCGCCGAGGTGCCGCCGGCGTCGGTCACCGTGACGTCGACCGGCCCGGACGCTCCCGCGGGGTCGGTGGCCGTGATCGACGTCGGGGACTGGACCACCACGTTGGTGGCGGCGCTCGCTCCGAAGCTCACGGTCGACCCGTCGACGAAGCCGGTCCCGGTGATCGTCACCGGCGTGTTCCCGGAGGCCGGGCCGCTGGCCGGACTGACGCCGGTCACCGCCGGCGGCGACACGTAGGTGAAGACGTCGGCCGGGCTCGTGGGGGAGATGATCGTGCTCGTCGGATCGGTCACGGTCACGTCGACCGGCCCGGCGGCACCGGCGGGGTCCGTGGCCGTGATCGACGTCGGGGAGCCGACCGTCACGTTGGTCGCGGGGTTCGATCCGAAGCTGACCTGGTCGCCGGTGGCGAAGTCGGTCCCGCTGATCGTGACCGACGTGTTCCCGGCGGTCGGGCCGCTCGCCGGGCTCACCCCGGTCACCGTGGGCGACGGCGTCACCGCGATCCCGAGCGAGCCGCTGACGCCGTAGAGCGTGGCGGTGGCCGTGATCGAGCCGACGGACAGGGCGGACAGGGCGCCGGAGGGGGACACGCCGGCGACGCCGGGATCGGAGCTGCTCCAGGCGACCTGCGAGGTGATGTCGCTCGTCGAGCCGTCGCCGAACGTCGCGATGGCCTGCAACTGCTCGCTCGTCCCGTCCGGGGGATCGACGGTGGGCGCGCTCACGGCGATGCTGGCCGGGAGCGGCGTGGGCGTGAACACGACGTCGACGAAGTAGTCGTTGCCGTTGAACGTCCCGGTGGGGAACGTCGGCACCGGGCTGTACGCGAACAGCCCGTTCGGGTTGCTCGGGTTGCCGCCGGGTGCGTGCAGCGGGGCGTTGTCGAAGCCCGACGTGCTGAAGAATGCCGGGGTGACCGCGTACTCGCCGACGTCGGTGTGGTAGGAGGCGACGTACAGGGTGCCGGCCGTGATCGGCACCGGGGTCGCGAAGTCGACCTCCTGCCAACCGTCGGCGGACTCGTTCGTGAACGTGGCCTGGGCCAGCAGTGTGCCGGTCGACGTCCACAGGCTCCCGATGTGCGTTCCGGTGTTCGCGTCGCCCTTGTAGAACCGCACGCCGTCGATGAAGCCATCGGTGTCGCTCGTGAACGCGACCCCGAGCTCGACGGCGTTGTCGTCGGGGAAGCTCGCCACCGCCGGGGTGCTCGACGTCCCGAACAGCGAGCACGGACAGCTCGGCGCCGCGCTCGCGGCCGGCGTGAGCGGGACGCCGAGCGCGAGCATGCCGGCGAGCGTCGCCAGCGCCGCGAGCACCGGCGTGCGACGCAGCCGGCCGGACCGCCGGTGTCCATCGGTCGAGCGTGCGCGCCCGTCACCCTCGCAAGCCATCCTCGCCCTCCCATCGTGACCCAGATCGGCTGCCGGCCGGTCGGCCGCGGGTCGAGCCTATCCGGGCCGTGGCGTCGCACGGGGGTGAAATAGGGACACCCTCTGGGTGAGAAAACGGACCATTGTGCCCGTATTTCGGCCCGAATCCGGTGACGTCGCGCCGAGGGACTCGCCCGGCGCCCCGTGGGCCCGGTACTCTCCGCGCCTGACTCTGCGGTCTCCTGCCGATGGCGTCGCTCGCACCTGGAGTGATGATGCGGATTCCCGCCGGCGCGTCCTGAGAGGAATTGGTCCATGCCCGAAACCGAGATGACCGCCGTGCAGCCGAGGACGATGACGATCCACGGTCGGCCGGTGACCTACGTCGAGGCGGGCAGCGGACCGGTGTTGCTGCTCATCCACGGCGTGGCCGGCACGCACGAGAACTGGCGCGAGGTGATCCCGGCGCTCGCCCGGCACCACACGGTGATCGCGCCCGATCTGCCCGGACACGGCGAGTCGGCGCCCGGCGCCGGCGACTACTCGCTCGGCGCCCTCGCCGCCGGACTCCGCGACCTGCTCGTCACGCTCGGGCACGAGCGCGCGACGCTCGTCGGCCACTCACTCGGTGGCGGCATCGCCATGCAGTTCGCCTACCAGTTCCCCGAGATCACCGAGCGCCTGGTGCTCGCGTCCAGCGGCGGTCTCGGTCCCGAGGTGAGCCCGATCCTGCGCGCCGCCGCGCTGCCGGGTGCCGACCCGTTCATCGCGGCGACCGCTGCGCTCGGGCACGCGGCGGGCCCGACCATCGGTCGTGGCCTCGCCTTCCTCGGGCTGCGGCCGACCGCCGACGTGGCCGAGGTCGCGCGCGGCTACGCCTCGCTCACCGACCCCGAGCGTCGCGCCGCGTTCCTGACCACCGTGCGCGGCGTCGTCGGGACGGGCGGTCAGCGCGTCGCCGCGAGCGATCTGCTCTACCTGGCCGAGGGCGTGCCCGTGCTCATCATCTGGGGCGAGCGCGACCCGATCATCCCCGTCAGCCACGGCCGGGACGCGCACACCGCCATCCCAGGCAGCCGCCTCGAGGTCCTCGAGGGGGTCGGCCACATGCCACAGCTCGAGGCCCCGATGCGCTTCGTCGACGCGCTCGAACGGTTCCTCCAGGAGACCGAGCCGGCGCACTTCGAGCTCGCCGAATGGCGAGCGCGCTTCGCCGAACACGACAGCGGCGCCGGCGCCGGCGCGCCGGCGCGCCGCCAGGTGAGCGGGCGGGCCGGCGCGGCGAAGGTCAAGGCGGCGCCGACGCGGTCCAAGTCGCCGGCGGCGACGCGGGCCCGCAAGCCGCCGGTGGCCAAGTAGCGGCGGGGCCGCCGACGGGAGTGGCCGCTGGGTCGCTACGCGGCCGCCGCGAGCGCGACACGGTCGCCGCCCGCGCGCTTGGCCTCGTAGGAGGCCCGGTCGGCCCGGACCAGCAGCTCGTGCAGGCCGAGCCGCTGCTCCTTGTCGCAGACGGCCACGCCCGCGCTGACGCCGATGCGGAAGTGCTGCCCGTCGTAGTCGAAGGAATGCGCGGCCATCGCGGCGACGATCCGCTCGGCGAGGTGCAGCGCCGAGGACGCGGTGCACCCGTCCAGCAGCAGCACGAACTCGTCTCCGCCGTAGCGCACGATCTCGTCGTTGCCGCGCGTGTGCGCGCGCAGCAAGGAGGAGACATCGCGCAGCACGCGATCACCGGCGGCGTGACCGCAGCTGTCGTTGACGGCCTTGAACCGGTCGAGGTCGAGCATGACGACGGCCAGGCCGGCAGCGGTCCCGCTCTCGGCCGCCGCGGCCTCGCGTTGCGCGAGATGCTCGCGGTTGAGCAGTCCGGTGAGTGGGTCGTGAATCGCCCGCTCCTCGACCTCGGCGAGCCGCCGCCGCGAGCGGGTGGCGTCGCGCAGCGTCACGACGACCTGGGTCTGGGCGTCGCGGTGGCGCGGAACGCGGATGACGTGATAGTCGATCGGCACCGTGGCGCCGTCATCGCTGACGAGCAGCGCCGAGTGCTCCACCGACTTCGCGACGCCGGTCCGGGCGACCTCGTCGACGACCTCGGCGAGCGTGGGCGTGGCCGCGTCCGCCTGCACGCTGACGACGTCCTCGATGCGCTGACCGACGGCGGACCGCAGGTCGCAGCCGGTCATGCGCGCGGCGGCGGCGTTCATGTGCACGAGCGTGTGCTCACCGTCGAGCGAGATGACGCCCTCGCTGATCGCGTCGAGGATCGTCGCCATCCGCCGCTTCTCATCGGCGAGCTGCTCTTCGGCCCGCCGTCGCTCCGAGATGTCGGTGATGAGCGCGAAGAAGCCGCACACCTCGTTCTCGGCCCAGTCGGGGACATAGGAGATCTGGGTGTAGCGCGTGACACCCTCGGCGTCGACGATCTCGCAGTCGAACAGCTGCGCCTCGCCGGCGAGGGCACGCTGGATGAACGGCACGTTGCGCCGGTAGAGCTCGGGCCCCAGCACCTCGCGGCAGCTGCGGCCGACCATCTCCTCCGGCTTCCAGCCGAACAGCTGGCCGAACGCGTCGTTGGCCATCACGTTTCGCAGCTCGCGGTCCCAGCAGGCGATGACCGCGGGCAGGCCGTTGAGGACCGCGCGAAGCTGGTCGCTCGCGGCCAGGTGTGCGATCGGCGACGGCTGCTCGGAGTCCGGGCCGTAGTCGTGCAGGCGTGGGGAAGCCATGCCTACGGTGATCGACGCCCGACGAGGGTCGCGTTAGCCGAGGCCGGCCCAGGTAGCTGGAAGGCTGAGGTTGGGGCGCGGGTGGGCTCGAACACGCGCAGCGGCGCGTGGGCGGAACGATCCAGAGGCGCGACACGAACTCGCGGAGTGAGGCCGCCTCGCCGGCCGCGACGGCGGCGGCGCGAGCGTCCCGCTCAGGCCGCCGCGGCGGCGCCCACCTGCGCGTAGACGCCCTGCTCGAACCCGAGCGCGGTCTCGACGGCCCGGGCGTCGAAGAACGGCAGTATCTGCGTCATCAGCGCGGCGGCGAGGCCGGACGTGCGGTCGATCCAGAAGAAGCAGTTGGTCAGCCCCGCCCAGTCGCCGGTGCCGGCGCGGCGCATGCCGGGGACGTCCTCGAGGACGAGGTGCAGGCCGAGGCCCCAACCCTGGCGGATCGGCCAGCTGGGCACGTCGTTGGTCAGCTCGGGCACCGACGAACGGATCATCTCGGGCAGTGGCGCACCGCGGAGGTCGTCGCTGAACGCGAGGTCGACCGTCTCGGGGCGCAGAACCCGCTCCCCGTCGAGCTCGCCGCCGCGCAGCAGCGCGCGGATGAAGCGCAGGTAGTCCCGGGCGGTCATGAACGACCCCGAGCCTCCGGAGAAGTACTCGGGCTCAGCGAGCGCGAGCCCGGACGGCACGAGCTCGCCGTCGGGCAGGCGCGCGTGCACGGTCATCAGTCGCGCCGCCTGCTCGGGCGTCGGCGTGAAGGTGGCGTCCGCCATCGCCAGCGGGGCGAAGATGCCCTCGGCGCAGGCGGTCTGGAGATCGCGGCCGCTGATCGCCTGTATCACCAGGCCGAGCCAGTCGGTGCTCATGCCGTACTCCCAGCGGGTGCCGGGATCGGCGACCATCGGCGCCTCGTACAGGCTCGCGAGCTTGCCCGAGCTCGGGTCGGGGGCGCCGGTGAGCTCGAGGTAGCGCGCGAGGTCGGCGTTCGAGAACCAGTAGCCGACCCCCGAGGTGTGCGTGAGCAGCTGGCGGATCGTCGCCCGCCCCTCGGGCGCTCGCAGTCGCGGCTCGTCGCCATCGAAGCCCTCGAGCACCTGCAGGGCGCCGAACTCGGGCAGGATGTCGGCGACCGGCTGCTCCAGCTCGAGCTGACCCTGCTCGATCAGCTGGAGCGCGGCGACACTGACGATCGCCTTCGTCATCGAGGCGAGCCAGAACATCGTGTCCGGTCGCGCGGCCGCGTCCCCGCCGACGCGCAGGCGGCCGAACGCGCCCTCGTAGAGGGTGCCGTCGCGATCGCCGGCCACGGCCACGACGCCGGGTACCGCCCCGCTCTGGGACGCCTGCTCGAGCAGCGCGTCGATTGCGTCCGAGTCCATTCCAGCCTCTCCTCGCCGAGTGATGCGTGTCGAGCGAGCATAACCCAGCGGTGGAACGGGGCCGTCCCGGGTCCGTGCGCGACACGGCGCTCGCGGCCGTCGCTACCGCCAGCCGACCTCGACTATCTCCACCGGCTCGGAGATGCCCTTGAGCTCGAGCGCGCGCGGCTCAGATGTCGGAAAGGCATCGCCGGCGGTCGCCACCGTCACCGCGCTGACGAGGATCTGTGCGGCCGCGCCCGCGGCCGCCACGCGCGCCGCCACGTGGACGCCCTGGCCGAAGAAGTCTCCGCCCCGGCGCGTCGCCTCGGCCGCGTGCACGCCGATCCGGACCCGGGGCGCGAAGCCGTGCTCGCGTCGATGCCCATCGAGCGTTCGCTGCAGGGCGATCGCGCAGTTCAGCGCCGATCGTGGATCGTCGAAGGCGATGAAGAACCCGTCTCCCTCGTGCTTGATCTCACGTCCGGCGTGCCGCGCGAAGCAGTCCCGCACGGTGCGGTCGTGCCAGCCCAGCAGGCTGTCCCAGCCGTCGTCGCCGAGCAACTCCACCAGCCGCGTCGAGTCGACGATGTCGGTGAACATGAACGTCTGGACCTCGCGCACTCCGGGCGCCAGATGGGCCAGCAGCCGCTGCACGCGCTCTTCCTCCAACGGGGCGCCGAGCTCGGCGAACGTCGCCCGGGCTCCCTCCAGCTCCAGGCGCGCCGCGGCCGCCTCGCCGCTCTTGGCGTAGGCCTGACCGAGCAGCGCCCGGGACTGTGCGGCGTCGAACCGGGCCCCGAGGTCCGACCAGCGGCGGCATCCCTGCCGCAGCGCCCCGATCGCCTCGCCCACACGTCCCTCGGCCAACGCCACCGCGCCGCGTGCGACCGATGCGCTGGCCAGGGGCGCGGTGGCGTCGCACTGCACGGCCGCTTGTTCGAGCTCCGTCAGCGCGAGGCGCGCGACCTCGAGGTCGTCGGCGGCGAGCGCGATCGTCACCTGGGCCGGAAGGAGCAGCGCACGGCTCTCCTGCGTGAAGGCGTCGCGCTCGTCCATGCGCCGGTTGATCGCCGCCAGCGCGCCGGCCGGGTCCGCCTCGTCGAGGCGCAGGAGGGCCAGGCCCGGCTGTGGATCGAACCCAACCTCGAGCGCCTGCCCGAAGGCGATTCGGGCACCCGGGAGATCCCCGCGGCGCCGCCGGACCTCGCCGAGCTCGTGGTACGCCCACCCGGCCCAGCGGGGCGCCCACGGAAGGAGCTCGTCGCACGCGTCCTGCGCGTCACGCTCGGCATCGGACAGCGATCCGCGCATGCGGACGATCTCGGCGCGATGGAGGCGACAAAGGCCGGGAAACCCGCTGACGGCGTGCCGATCGCACCAGCGCAGCGACTCGCTCGTCCACTGCGACGCCCGCTCCCAGTCACCGATGTTGCGACACGCGAAGATCGTCGAGCAGTACACGGTGCCGGCGGTCGAGAGCTCGGTCGCGCTCGTCATCGCCAGGGCCGTCGCCTCGTCGAGCAGCAGCGAGCCTTCCCGGACGCGACCGGAGGTGATGAGCGCGTGGCCTTGATCGAGCAGGCCGAGCGCCTCCAGATCGGGATCGCGCAGGCGCCGCGCGAGCTCGACGAGCCGGCGCGCGTGGTCGAGGGCCGCCGGGATGTCGTTGGCCATGAAGATCAGGCCGCGCACATTCATCCACAGCAACAGGCCCGTCTCGTGACAGTCGGGCTGCCCCTCGAGCAGGGTGGCTGCCCGGGCCAGCCACGCTCCCGCGACCGCATCGCGGTTTCGCTGGTGGTGCTCGCGGACGAGTGTGAGCGCCATGCGCGCGGCCCCGCGCCGGTCGCCGTCGCGCTCGTACGCGGCGACGGCTCGCTCGAGCAGCTCGAGCATCTCGTCGTAGCGGCGCGTCCAGCACGCGGCCTCCGACAGCTGCTCGAGATCCGCCGGCCCGAGCGTCTGAGCCGCATCGGCGGAGCCGAGCAGCTCGTGGGCACGCTCCCACTGCCCGGCGGAGAATGCCGCCCGGCCGGCGTGTAGCGGATCCTCGGTGACAGCGCTCATAGCCGCCCGCCCGGGAGCCTACCGCCCGCTCGCGTGGCCAGGCCGCCGCGCGCCCGGCGGTGATGACCCGCCGCCGGCTCCCGTCGCCAGTGCGCTGGTCAGCGCCTGCAAGGCCGAGGTCTGCGTGGCGACACTGACGCGCACCGGCGCCGAGGCCGGGCTGACGGCCTCATCCCAGTAGAAGCCGAACTGGCAGTCATCGGGCGTTCGGCAGCTCGCGCGCCGCCCAGCGTCGCTGAAGGTGTCGCGGGCGAGAATGGCCCGGGCCTGGGCCTGTAACCACCCCTGGTAGGTGCGGGTTCCAGTGGCGAGGTCATAATCGGCCAGCGCCTGCGCGAACACGCCCTTGAACGACGCCACGTTGAACTCGACCGGGCCGGCGCAGCGGCCCGGCTGCGCTTCGCAGTACTCGCGCAGGACCCCCTGGGCGGTCATGGGGCTGCCCGGGCGCAGCGTGTAATCGATGAACGTGCGCGCCTGCGCGAAGGAGGACGGGTTGTGCAGGGCCGCGCCCATCTGCACCAGCGCGTCGGCGACCTCACCCTCGCTGTAGGTCATGGCGCGCCCGGTGGGCCGGCAGTCGCCGTTCAGCGTGTCATAGACGCTGCCCTGGCTCATGTTCACCAGCCCGCTGGCCTGAAGCCACCTGAGTCTGCTGCGCGCGTCCGCCAGCCAGACCGCGGCTTTCGCCGGGTCATGAAACGGCCCGGGTGCGCTGCGCAACCGATACAGCTGCGCCGTCAAGGCGACGAACTCGGCGGTGGAAATGGTGTCCGGCGGACGATGCAAGCGCCACACGATGCCGGCGCAGACCCGCGGGGCTGCCTCGATGTAGCTGGCGTCCCACTCGGCCACGGCCAGGTATTGCCAGGCGCGCGACCGGTCGCCGCGCACGCCGAGCTCATACCGCGCGGCCGCGGCCCAGGTGAGCCCCCACCATCCCGTGTCGTCCATGTACTGGTTGCCGAAGTTGACCGGCGCCGCGGACCCGGGCTTTTGCACGTTGAGCGTGAAGACGCTGTCGAGCGCCTGCTGGTAGGCGGGCGAGGCCGAGCCCGTCGCCTCCAGGTAGCGGACGGTCGCCCACGCGGCGATACCCGACTGCCACCATGCCGGCTGCCCGGCCAACCCGGTGGGCGGCTGGTCAATCCACAGGCCGGTGTTCGGGTTCCAGGCCATCGGGTCGTTCGAGTCGCCGAATCCGAACAGCTCCCTGAAGCCCTGCCTGGCCGCGCGCAGCGCCGACGACGGCGCGCCGGAAAGCCGCGCTTGCACGGCCCGGCGAACCCGAGCGGCGTGGACCTGCGCCGCGTCGCACGACCGCGCCGCCGTCGTCCTGCGCCTGGACGCCCGGCAGCTGGCCACCTGCGCCGGAGTCGAGGGCGGGCGTGCCCGTATCACGACCAGCGAGCCCCCAAGGGCGCTCGCGCCGACGCTCATCGACGCGGCGAGGGCGATGAGCAGGCAACCGGCGACGGCGCGGGCGGCGCGACCGAGACGGCCGCCGCGACCGAGACGGTTGACCGGCGCGAGCGCCGGCGGGGCCTCGACATCGTCGGGCTGGCCGAGCGACGCGGCCGCCGGCGTGACCGTCGCGTCCTGGACGCGCACGGTCACCTCCGTGACTCCGCGGAGAAGGCCGCCCGGCCGGCGTGCAGCGGATCCTCGGTCACAGCGCTCATAGCCGCCCGCCTGACCCTACCGCCCGCCCGCGTGGACGGCGAGGCCGTCATCCGTGACGGCCACGTCGGCGTTACGTCTCGTCCTCGCCGCCCTTCGTGCTCTGGAAGTACATGAAGGAGTCGATCGCTCCGCCGCTGATGTCCTGCTCGGCGTCCTTCGGAGCAAGGTCCTCGACCGCGTCCGCGCGCACCGGCGGCTCCTCCTGGGTCTGCGGTTCATCCGGCATGGCTGTCCTCCGATCGGGATCTGCCGTCACGTCCCTGACCATCGCCGGCGAATGTACCGCTCCGATGGGGCGTCGTGGAAGCACGAAGGGCCCGCTCGCGCGGGCCCTTCACCAATCCTCGGCGGCGACTCACCGCCGCGTGCGACGCCGAATCACCCGCACCCGGTGTTGTTCCCGCAGCTCGGGCACGTGTAGCAGGAGCCGGTGCGCTGCATGATGCCGCCGCACTGGCTGCAGGCCGGACCGAGGTCGAGCCCCTGCAGGCGGGCGGGGACGACCGGCGGGCTGTCGGTGAGGGCGCTGACGGGCGCGACCGAGCCGCCGTTGGTCACGGCCTCCGGACCCTGCCCGCCGTTCCCCGCCGACGACGGGCCGGCCGTATCCGAGGAGACCGACATCGCCGTCTCCTCGGCGAGCTTGGCCGCCCGCACCTCGGGCGTGAGGATGCCGAGCTCCTCCTGCAGGTCCGCGTCGCAGAAGCGCGAGGCGAGCCAGCGCATGATGTAGTCGGGCATCGACTTCGCGAACGGGATCTCCGGGTTCTGGGTGATCCCCTCGGGCTCGAAGCGCATATAGCTGAACTTGCGCACGAGCGTCTCGAGCGGCACGCCGTACTGCAGCGCGATCGAGATGGCCGTGGCGAACGAGTTCATCATCCCGCGCAGCGTCGAGCCCTCCTTCCCGATGTCGGTCAGGAAGATCTCGCCCACGCTCCCGTCCTCGTACATCCCGGCGGTGATGTAGCCCTCGTGCCCGGCGATCGAGAACTTGTGCGTGATCGACTGGCGCTCGCGCGGCATGCGCCGGCGGGCCGGACCCGTCGCCTCGGCGATCGCCTTCGCGACCGCCTGCTCGACGAGCTCGTCGATGTCGACGTCGGCGGCCGGGGCCTCCTTGCTCTTCTGGGCGTCGGTGCGCAGCGCCTGCGCCGTCTTGGAGCCGTCGCGGTAGATCGCGAGCGCCTTGATCCCGAGGTGCCAGGCCTGCAGGTACGCGTCGGCGATGTCCTCGACTGTGGCCGTGAGTGGCATGTTGATCGTCTTCGAGATCGCCCCGCTGATAAACGGTTGAACCGCGCCCATCATCTTGATGTGGCCCATGTGCGAGATCGCCCGCGATCCGACGGCGACGTCGAACACCGGCAGGTGTCCCTCGGCGAGGCCGGGAGCGCCGACGATCGTGCCGTGCTCGTTGACGTGCGCGAGGATCTGGTCGATCTCGTTCTCGTCGTAGCCGAGCGTCTGCAGCGCAAGCGGGACGGTGCCGTTGACGATCGTCATCTGTCCGCCGCCGACGAGCTCCTTGAACTTGACGAGCGAGAAGTCGGGCTCCACGCCGGTCGTGTCGCAGTCCATCAGGAAGGAGATCGTGCCGGTCGGAGCGAGCACCGTCGCCTGGGCGTTGCGGTAGCCGTGCTCCTCGCCGAGCGCCACCGCCTCGTCCCACGAGCGTCGGGCCGCACCGAGCAGGGCGGTGTCCGCGCAGGCCACGTCGGGAATCGAGTACGACGCGTCGCGATGCATGCGCATCACGGCGTTGTGTGCGTCGCGATTGGCCGCGTAGTGCTCGTACGGGCCGAGTGTCGCCGCCACCTCGGCCGACTTGCGGTACGCGCGCCCGGTCATCAGCGCGGTGATCGCCGCGGCGGTGCCCCGTCCCGCGTCGGAGTCGTAGGGCATGCCGTTGCTCATCAGGTACGCGCCCAGGTTGGCGTAGCCGAGGCCGAGCTGGCGGAACGCCCGCGCGTTGACGCCGATCTTCTCGGTCGGGTAGCTCGAGGGGCCGACGATGATCTCCTGCGCGAGGAGCATCACGTCGACGGTGTGCTCGAAGGCGGCCACGTCGAGGCTGCCGTCGCCGCGGCGGAACTTCATGAGGTTCAGCGAGGCGAGGTTGCAGGCCGAGTCGTCGACGTGCATGTACTCGCTGCACGGATTCGACGCATTGATCCGCCCGCTGTTCGGGGACGTGTGCCACTGGTTGATCGTGGTGTCGTACTGCACACCCGGATCGGCGCACCGCCAGGCGGCCTCGGCGATCTCGCGCATCAGCTCGCGCGCGGGGATCGTCTCGCCGGTCGGCTCGCCGGTGACGCGGGCGGTCAGCTGCCAGTCCTCGTCGTTCTCGACCGCGCGCATGAACTCGTCGGTGACGCGCACCGAGTTGTTCGCGTTCTGGTACTGGATCGAGGTGAAGCCCTCGCCGTCGATCGACATGTCAAAGCCGGCGTCGCGCAGGGCGGCGGCCTTGTCCTCCTCCTTGGCCTTGCACCAGATGAACTCGCGGATGTCCGGGTGGTCGATGTTCAGCACGACCATCTTCGCCGCGCGGCGGGTCTTGCCGCCGGACTTGATCGTGCCCGCCCACGCATCGGCGCCGCGCATGAACGAGACGGGGCCCGACGCGGTCCCGCCCTTGGCCAGCGGCTCCATCGAGCCGCGGATGTTCGACAGGTTGATGCCCGAGCCCGAGCCGCCGCGGAAGATCATCCCCTCCTGCGTGTTCCAGTCGAGGATCGACTCCATCGTGTCGTCGACGCTGAGGATGAAGCAGTTGTGCACGGCGATGTTGTTGGTGAGGAACTCGCCGGACTCCGTCTGGATGTCATAGACGTCCTGCGCGCCGATCGGCTCGATGGCGACGATCTCCTCCTCGCGCAGGTCGGGGCACGACTTCAGGTTGCGCAGGCTGAGCGTCTCGAGTAGCCGGCGCTGCTTGGCCGGCGAGATGAAGCCGACGAGCTCGGCGAAGCGCGCGCGCTCGGAGCCGATGCCGATCGCCACCTCGTGCAGATCGTGGCGGTTCTCGCGGGGCTCGGACTTGTGCAGCCGGCGGGAGTAGATGCCGAGCATGCCGAGCAGAAGCTGCACGTCCTCGCTCCAGCGCTCGCCGATCACGGCCATCGCGAGCCGACCGCTCTCCTCGCCGCGCTCGCGACGAACGGTCACGTAGCCCTCGGCCTGGAAGATCGAACGCAGGTAGGCCACGACCTCGTCGCGCGAGGCGGTCCACAGCCGCTCGGGAACGCGGGTGGTCGTGCCGCGTTCGAGCAGGCCCCAGGCCTCGACGAAGTCGCGCAGCACCTCTCCGTACAGGCAGATGCGGCGCACCGGGGTGTGCTGGGTGTCGGCGTCGCGCACGTGTCGGTGCACGCCGGGCAAGGCGACGTCGAGGTGCTCCTCGACCCAGGCCTGCTCCTCCTCGCCGGAGACGAGGAACTCGATCGTCAACGACCGGTTGGTGCCGTCGCGGTACTGCCCGACGAAGCCGTCGCTCTGCAGCCAGCCGGCGAGTGCGGCCTCGGCCACGGCGACGCGATCGACCTCATCGAGGGACGCGAACACGTCGTCGGCCGGCGCCGGGCCGCCGACGGCGACCCGCACCGGATCGGCGACCTTCGCGCGGTGGGGGTGCAGGTGCAGGCGCATGCCGGGGCGCAGCGCGTCGACGCGCACCCAGCCCGGCTGCGTGCGGCGCTCGCCGACCGCCTTGACGAGGTGCTCGGCGGTCGCCTCGATGAAGCTGCCGTTGCGCAGCCGCACGCGCCACACCGGCTTGCGCCCATTGTGCTTGACGGCGAGGACCCGCGTCGTGCCGGTGGAGTCGTACACCTCGGTTCCGACGAGCCCGTCGTCGACGATCTCGCCGATCGGCACCATGCCCGACGGCGTCGAGACGAGCGCGTGGTGGGGGAGGCAGGCGCTGCACTGCGGGCTCTCTTCGAAGCCGACGTTGAACCAGACCGGGGAATTGAACGCCGCGATCTGGTGCAGGAGGATGTGCGTCAGCTCGGCCTCGAAGGTGTCCCCGTCCTCGACGCTGTCGAAGTAACCGCGCTCGCGGCCCCAGCCGGCAATCGTGCCCGCGACGCGCGCGACCATCTGCTTGACCGAGCGCTCGCGCGCCGGCGATCCGAGCTGTCCGCGGAAGTACTTCTGGGCGACGATGTTCGTGGCGTTCTGCGACCAGGTCGTCGGGAACTCGACGTCGCGCTGCTCGAAGGCGAGCTTGTCGCCGTGACCGATGCGGGCGTCCCGCAGCTCCCACTCGACGGTGTCGAACGGATGCACGCCGGGCGACGTGAAGAAGCGCCGCACGCGCAGCGCCGTGCTCGGCGTGAGGTCCTCGACGGTAGTGGGCTGCGGGATCGATTCCATGGGCCTTCCTCCTCTGCGCCGACGTGCTGCGACGCCCACTCGACTGTTGTGTTGGGCCGCGGATCGTCCCTCTCGGATCGGACGGACAAATGTGGCCGCGGACGGGTCGGAGGAGTGCCCTTCATTTTAGTGCGCACGGTGCGGCAAGCCGGTGCATTTCGGGGTGCAAGAAACCGTGCAACGAGCGAGGTTGGCCGGCGGCGTGCACGGCTCGGGCGACCCGTCCGCCCGCCGACCGGCGCGCTCAGCGACCGAAGCGAAGCCAGTCGGCGAAGTCCGCCCACGCCGCCTCGGCGTGCCAGCCGGCCTCGACGAATGCGCGGCGCAGACCCTGCCACCAGCCCGGCTCGACGCCCCGCCAGCGGGCGACACCCCAAACGAGCGTCGCGAACACGAGCAGGGCCGCGATGATGGCGAGCGCGACCACCGCGGCGGGCGTGCCGCTCGACGGATGCGTGACGGCCACGGCGGCAGGGACCATCGGTGCGACCATGCTAACGACGCCGAGCGGTCACGAGCCGACGGCCGCGCCGAGGATGCCGACCACGAGCGCGACGGCGGCCCCGAGCCCGGCGATCAGGGCGACCGCGGCGACCACGATCTCGGTGCGGCGGACGGTCTCGTAGCGAGCCTCTGCGCTCGGCACGGCGGTGGCTCGCTCGGCCCGCGCCGCCGCCCGCTGCGCGGCCTCGCGCTCGCGCTCGGCGCCGGCGCGACGGCGCCGCGAGACCTCCGGTTCGGCGACGCCCGGCGCCGGCCTCTCGGGGACGGTGGGCAGCGCCTCCGCCTCCTCGGTGGGCGGGCCAGGCGCCTGGGGCAGCGCCTCCGCCTCCTCGGTGGGCGGGCCGGGGGCCTCCTCGGGCGGGGCGACGACCTCGGCCGCCGCCGCGTCGGCGAGGGCCCGAGCCGCCTGCGCGATCGCGTCGTCGCGCTCGCGGGCGATCTCCTCGACCTGGCCGGCGAGCGCGTCGCGGGCCGCGCTGACCGCCGTCACCTCGGCGCGCAGCTCGTCGAGCGCCGCCTGCAGCTGCGCCTGCTCGGCCGCCTCGGCGCCGCGCTCGGCCAGGTCGCGCTCGAGCTCGGCCCGCCGCGCGCGGAGCTCGTCGCGGTCGGCGGCGACCTCGGCCGCCTGCGCGTGCGCGTGCTCGAGCTCGCTCGCGGCGGCATCACGCTCGGCGCGAGCGCGCGCGAGCTCCTCGGTGATCGCCGCCACCTCGGTGCGCGCGGCGGCCGCCTGTGCGCGCACGTCGGCGAGCTCGGCTCCGATCGGGCCGGCGCGCTCGAGCGCGCTCCGCGCGTCGGCGAGCTCGGCCTCGAGCGGGGCGATGCGTTCGAGCTGGGCGGCGGCGTCGCCGAGCTGGCGCTCGAGGTCGGCGGTGCGGGTGCGGGTCTCGGTCAGCTCGCCCTGCAGCGGGGCGATGAGCTCGAGCTGGGCGCGGGCGTCGGCGATCTCGGCCTGGAGCGGGGCGATGACCTCTAGCCGGGCACGCGCGTCGTGGAGCTCCTGCTCGAGCTCGGTGGTCCGGGTTCGGGCCTCGGCGAGCTCGCCCGGCAGCGGTGTGAGGCGCTCGACCCGGGCGTGGGCGTCGCTGAGCTGTCGCTCGAGCTCCGCCCTGCGCGTGCGGGTGTCGGCGAGCTCGGCCCGCAGTGGGGCGATGGTCTCGAGCTCGGCGCGCGTGTCGGTGAGCTGTCGCTCGAGCTCCGCGCTGCGCGTGCGGGTGTCGGCGAGCTCGGCCTCCAGCGGGGTGATGGCCTCCAGCCGGGCGCGGGTGTCGCTCAGCTGTCGCTCGAGCTCGGCGCTGTGCGTGCGGGCGCCGGCGAGCTCGGCCTCCAGTGGCGCGATGCGTTCGAGCCGCGTGCGGGCGTCGGCGAGCTGCTGCTCGAGCCCGGCGCTCCGGGTGCGGGCGTCGGCGAGCTCGGCCCGCAGCGGCTCGATCCGCTCGACCTCCGCGCGGGCGTCCGTGAGCTGCCCCTCGAGCTCGGTGGCGCGCGTCAGCGCGTCGGCGAGCTCGGCCTGCAGCGGCGTCGTGCGCTCGAGCGCGTCGCGGGCGTCGGCGAGCTGCTGCTCGAGGCGCGCGCCGCGGACCTCGGCCTCGGTGAGCTCGTTCTGCAAGGCGGCCTGACGCTCGGTCGCCTCGCCGAGCTGCACGCCCAGCACGGCGGCCTGCTCGCCGGCGTCGCGGTCGCGGCGTTCGAGCTGGATCTCGAGCCGCCGGATCTCCTCGCGGGCGGCGTTGAGCGTGGCGGACTGCTCGTGGCCGCGCTCGAGCTCGTGGTCGACGTCCTCGCGCAGGCGCTCGAGCTCGCCCTCGAGCAGCGGCACGCGGTCGGCCTCGGCCTGCGCGCGCTCGAGCTCGCTCGCGAGCGCCGCCCGCTGCTCGGCCAGCTCGGCGAGCTCGGCCCGAACGCCCTGCACCCGCTCCTCGGCCGCCCGTTCCCGCAGGCCCGACTCATCCTCGAGGACGCTCACCGCCTGCTCGTGCTCGGCCCGCAGCGCGGTGAGCTCGTCGCGGAGGCGGCCGGACTCCTCGCGCGCCTCGCGCAGCTCGCGCGTCGTCGACGCCAGGCGCTCGTTCTCCCGCTCACGCGCCGAGGCCTGCTCGGCGAGCCGCTGCTCCCCCGCCTTCGCGCGAGCCGATTCCGCGCGGGCCAGGTCGAGCGCGGCCGTGAGCGCCGTCTCGAGCTCGCCGACTCGCTGGTCGGCCCCGGTGCGCTCGTCCTCGAGGCGCTCGATCTCGGTCTCGTGCGTGCGGGCGCGGTCGCGCAGGCGCTCGAGCTCGTGATCGCTCGCGCGCACCCGCGCGTCGTGCTGTTCGGTCTCGCGCTCGGACTCCCGGGCGCGCTCCTCGGCCCGCGCCGCTCGCTCGCGCAGCTCGGTCAGCTGCTCGCGGGCGTGCTCGAGCTCGGCCTGCGCGCCGTCGGCCACGTCCTGGGCGGCGTCGGCGCGTGAGCGCAGCTGCTCGAGGCGCTCGGCGAGCTCCGCGCGCTCCTCGTCGACCACGCCGGCGCGGCGCTCGGCGTCGCGGGCGCGCTCCTCGAGCTCGTCGCGGGCGGTCTGCGCCGCGGCGAGGCTCGCGGTCAGCTCGTCGCGCTCCTGCGCCTGCAGCTCGGCGCGACGCTGAAGCTCGGCCTCGGCGCGCCGGGCGTCGCTCTCGAGCTGCGTCGTGCGCGCCTGCTCCTCGGCCAGGCGGCGGTGCAGCGCGGTGATCTCCTCCGTGGTCCGCTCCTGCTCGGCCGCGCGCTCGCGCAGCGCCTCGAGCTCGGCCTCGCCCGAGTGCAGACGGCTGCGCAGGTCGGCGACGATGCCCTCGAGCTCGAGCGAGCGCTCCTGGACCGAGCCCTGCGCGACGCGGGCCTCGGCGAGGCGGGCGTTGGCGGTGTGGCTCGAGCGTTCGGCGCTCTGGCGCGCGTGCTCGGCGTGCTCGAGCTCGCGCGCCAGCTCCTGCGCGCGAGCCGTGGCCCGGCGCAACTCCTCGAGCGGGGCCGTCTCGGCGGCGAGGCGCTCGCGGGCGCGCTCCTGCTCCCCGACCGTTTCGCGCAGCTCGTCGACCTGCGAGCGCGTGCGGACGAGCTCGGCCTCGAGCGCGGTCGAACGCGCGCGCGTCTCGCTCGCGTGGCGTTCGGCGTTGGTCGCCGACAGGAGCGCCTCGTCGCGCTCGCGCGTGAGCTGGTCGTTGGCCTCCGCGCCCCGCAGCGCCTCGGCGAGGCGTGCCTCGGCGACCCGCCGGGCCTCGGCCACCGCGTCGAGCTCCTCGGCGAGGCGACCGAGCTCCCGTTGCGCCTCGGCCGCGTCGTCCTGCGCCCGCGCGCTCGCGGCGGAGCGCTCGGCCAGCTCGGCGTCGAGCGCCGCGCGCTGCGCCTCGAGCGCGCCGAGCTCCTCCTGCGCGGCGCGGCGCCGGCTCCGCTCCTCGGCGAGCGCGTCGCGCGCCTCGCGCTCGGCCCGCAGCGCCTGCTCCGCGAGCGCGCGAGCCTCGGCCGACCGCTGGTCGAGCTCGCGCTCGGCCTCCTCGCGGCGGCCGCGCTCGCGCGCGAGCGCCGCCTCGTCGCGATCGCGATCGAGCGGCGGCGGGACGAGCTCGAGCTGCGCCCGCGCCTCGACGCCGCGCGTCGCCTCGAGCGACCGCTGCGGCGCCGCCGCGCGCCCGGCGCCGCGCACGTTCGGCCGGGGGAGCGGCAGCGGCGGACCGTCCGCGGGGTCGAGCGCGAACGTCGTCTCGCCGGCGAGCCACACCGCCGAGCACGAGTAGGCCGCCCGCCACGGGCCCCCGTCGGGGGTGGCGATCGCGTCGCGGTGGTCGGGGCCCGGCAACGGGTCGAGACGGTGCGTGCGAGGCCCGTCGCGCACCACGAGCGTGGGCGGCTCGATCGGCGTCGGCCGCGCCGCGCGCCAGCGCCCGACGATCCGCAGCAGGACGGTCGACGAGGTCGCCGCGACCTGCTCGAAGCGTTCGATCTCGAAGTGCAGGCGCTCGGGCATCGCGGGCGTCCTACCCGTGCGCCGCGAGGAGGTCGTCGATCGCCGCCAGGGCGGCGGCGCGCACGGGCTCGATGTCCTCCCGGGCGTCGATCACGCGCACGCGCAGCGGCTCGCCGGCCGCGAGCACGTCGTACGCGGTCGCGATCGTGTCGAAGAAGTGGTCCTGCTCGCGCTCGAGGCGGTCGGGCGCCTCGGCGCGATCGAGCTGCCGGCTGCGACCGGTCCCGGGATCGACGCGCAGGAGCAGGGTGCGGTCGGCGACGAGGTCCCCGGTCGCGAACGCGTTGATCGCGCGCACCGCTTCGATGCCGAGTCCGCGTCCCGCGCCCTGGTAGGCGAGTGACGAGTCGATGAAGCGGTCCAGCACGACCCAGGTGCCGGCCTCGAGCAGCGGCTCCACGCGCTCCTCGACGAGCTGAGCGCGAGCGGCGGCGTACAGGAGCGCCTCGGCCCGCGCGCCGACGCGCAGGTCGGGATCCTTGACCAGCGTGCGCACACGCTCGGACGCGGCCACGCCGCCGGGCTCGCGCAGCAGCTCGACGGCCACCCCGCGCGCCGCGATCGCCTCGGCCAGGGCGCTCGCGAGCGTCGTCTTGCCCGCCCCGTCCAGCCCCTCGATCGTGATCAGGCGTCCGCGTGCCACAGCGGGACCGTATCGACCATCGGGGCGGTGAGGTCCCGCACGGCGCGTGTGGCAGCATGGGCGGCCGTGTCGAGTGAGCACCGACCCACCGCGTTGCCGCTGGACGAGCAGCCGCACGCGCGCGCCGTGCTCGGCGCGGCGCTCGGGCCCGAGGGGCGCCCGTCGCACGCCTACCTGTTCCACGGCCCGCCGGGCTCGGGCAAGCGGCGCGTGGCCGAGGCGTTCGCCGCCGCGCTGCTCGCCGACGGCGCCGCGGATCCCGCCGGCGTGGCGGAGCGCGTCGCGCGGCGCACGCACCCCGACCTCTCGTGGGTGACCCCGAGCGGCGCGGCGGAGATGCTCGTCTCCGACGTCGACGAGGCGGTGATCGCCGCGGCGACCCGCACGCCGTTCGAGTCCTCGCGGCGCGTGTTCGTGATCGAGCGGGCCGAGACGATGAACGACCAGGCCGCCAACCGGATGCTCAAGACGCTCGAGGAGCCGGCGCCGTTCGTGCACCTCGTCCTGCTCGTCGACCGCCCGGAGGATGTGCTCGCGACGATCGCCTCGCGCTGCCAGCGCGTGCGCTTCGACCCGCCGCCGAGCGAGCGCATCGCCGCGGGCCTGCGCGAGCGGGGCGTCGCCGCCGAGACGGCGCAGGCCTGCGCGCGGCTCGGTCTCGGCGACGCGCGCCTGGCGGATGCGCTTGCCGCCGTGTCCGGGGCCGCGCTGCGCGCGGCCGCCGAGCGCTACGTGCGTCGCGCGCTGGCCGGCGACGCCGCGGATCGGCCATGGACCGACCTGCTCGCCGCGGCGCGCGCGGCGGGCGAGCGCGCCGGCGAGCAGGTGAAGGCCGTCGTCGACGAGGAGCTCACCGTGCTCCCGTCGAAGGAGCGCCGCCGCCACGAGCGCGAGTCCGTCGAGCGCATCCGGCGCGCCGAGCGCCGCGCGCGCACGCGCGAGCTCGACCTCGGCCTGCGTCTCGCGGGGCTGTGGCTGCGCGACGTGGCCTGCGTGGTCGACGGCATGCCCGAGCTCGCGTACGCGCTCGACCGCTCGGCCGAGCTGCGCGCGGACGCGCAGGGGCGCGCGGGCGCGCCGCTGCGCGCCGGCGTCGAGCTCGTGCAGGACACCCGCCAGCGGCTCGCGGTCAACGTCAGCGAGGAGCTCGCGCTCGAGGCGCTCGCGTACCGGCTCGGGGAGCTGCTCGCGCCGGCGGAGGCGCCGGCCTGAGCCCGGGGAGCGTGGCCGAGGGGGTAAGGGGGGTGACCGACATTACCCCCCCTATAGGCATAGAAAGGTCGGTCACCCCCCGCGCGGGCGACCGACCCGCGGGTCAGCCCCCCGCGTGGGGCGCCGCCTACTCCGCGCCGATCGGCCCGAGCCGCGGCGCGCGCCCGTACAGCTCGTGGGCCAGGAAGCGCGAGAACTGGCGATGGTGCGGGCCGTGGAAGTCCGACGAACCGGTGCTCAGGAGCCCGAGCTCCTCGCAGCGGTCCGCGAGCAGCAGCGTCTGCTCCTCCGTGTGGGTGATGTAGAACGCCTCGACCCCGTCGAGTCCCTCGCGCGCAAACCGATCGATCGTCGCGAGCACCTCGGCCGGCTCCGCGACGTCCCAGAACGGGTGCGCCCACACGGCCAAGCCGCCCGCGTCGTGGATCGTCGCGATCGCCTCGGTCACGATCGGGACCTCGCGGCCGCGGAAGGCCGGCCGGCCCTCGATCAGGTAGGCGACGAGAAAGGCGCTCGGTTCCTGCAGGCCCTCCTCGGCCAGGCGCCGTGCGTTGGCGGGACAGCCGACGACCGCCTGCGCGAGGTGGGGGCGGCCGATCGGCGCGCCGGCCTCGCGTCGCGCCTGAAGCGGCCGCTCGTCGAGCTCGTAGCCGAGCTCGCGCAGGGCGAGGGCCATGCGCTCGGCGCGCCGCTCGCGGTCGGCCCGGAACGTCGCCAGGCGCTCGGACAGACGCGCGTCGCGGTGGTCGATGCCGTAGCCGAGGATGTGCAAGTCCTCACCGGCCGGGTCGACCGCGGACAGCTCGGCGGCCGGCACGACGCGCAGGCCGAGCTCGGCGCCGGCACACAGCGCCTCGTCGACGCCCGCGGTCGTGTCGTGGTCGGAGAGCGCGAGCAGGCGCACGCCCGCCTGCGCGGCGAGGCGGACGACCTGGGCCGGCTCGAGCTCGCCGTCGGAGTGGCGCGAGTGCGACTGCAGGTCGAAGGTGGGGCCGGGCGACACGGTCGGCCATCATGACCGTCGCGGGGCTGCGACGCGTGCCGCCGGCGAGCTCCCCGCGGGGAGGGGCCGCCCGGACCGGCGAAATGGTACGGTCGCAGCACCTCTTCTTAAATGTTGCTCGCGGTCGTGCGTGGCGTGCCGATACAAAGGAGAGGAACGGAAATCAGGAGGACTTCGGTGAGCAGCATCCCCGTCCACGTTGCACCCGCGAGGCGCCCATGAGGCGGCGCATCCTGCTCCGCGCCCGGCCCGCGCGCGATCCCGAGGCCGAGCAACGCGAGCGCGACGCCTTCGAGCGCACGCAGCGCGTCCTGCTCGGGCTGCCCGAGCAGCAGTGGACGGTCGTCAGTCCCTTCGAGCAGCGCCACGGCCCGCCCGGCCACGTGCTCGTCGGACCGGGGGGCGTGTATCTGATCTTCTCCCGCCAACCCGACGGCTCGGTCCGGGTCAAGGACGGGGTGCCGTGGCTGCGCCGGCGCGCTGACCGCGAGCGCGAGCGCTCGGGCACCGACGTCGTGCGCAAGGCGATCGAGCCGGCGCAGGCGCTCGCGCGCGAGATCCGCTCGCTCACCGGGCGCGGCCCGACGGTGCACCCGGTCGTCGTGCTGTGGTGCGAGTTTCCCCAGCGCGTGGCCGAGACGAATCAGGTCGCCTACGTCAACGGGCGCGAGCTCGCCGGCTGGCTGCGTGCCCGCCCGCCCGAGATCGATCGCCCGGGTCTGGACGAGATCGCGCAGGCGGCCGCGAGCATCGCGGCCGAGCACGCGCGGCGCTTCGCGCACCGGCCCCGCTCGCGCGCGGCCTGAGGCCGTTCGATCAGGAGGGATCGGCGACGACGGCGTCGCCGCCGACGTACGGCTCGACGCGCTCGGCCAGCGAGCGGCGCAGATCGCGCAGCCAGCTGTAGTAGCCGCGTGCCTGTCGGCTGAGCGGCTCCGTGTCGATCTCACCCGGCGACTGGCACTCGAGCCGGTGGAAGGCCGCGTCGGTCTGCTGGGCGCGGCGCAGCTCCTCGCCCCAGGTCACCTCGAGATACGCGAGGGCGACCTTCAGCTCGCCGGCGCGCATCGAAGCCGCGTCGTCGAGCTGATCAAGGACGGTCGTCAGTTCCTCCTGCAACCACCGATGCTCGGCGTGGATGCGTAGCAGGAGGGATGTGTCGGTCGGAGGGTGCATGGTGTTCGAATCAGAAGGAGGCGGGTCGGATTGCCTCTGCCCTGGGATTCGGCGGACCTCCGAGTGCTCTTGAGATGGCGCCTCGCGCTCTGAACGCTCATTCGTCAGCGATGAGTAGGGCCGCGCAGGGCGGACGCGCCCCGCATGGGTCGTTCGTCTAGGAGCGGGCCGCCGCCGCGCACGGGCCGCGCTGGACGCCGCTATCAAGCCCGACCCGCGCGAGCCGATGCTATGTGTGTGAATGCGCATCTTCCGCAGCTGCCGCGCCGTCGCGATGCTCCGCCGGCCGGCCGCGTTCCGGGCCAGTACACCCGCGCGCTCGTGCGCCGGATGCGGATGCGGGCGCTGCTGACGCTCGGCCTGTTCGCCGTCTTCACCGTCGTCGTCGGGCGCCTGGCCGGCTTCAACCACGTGCTGTTCGAGGTGGCCGAGATCGCGCTGCTGTGCGTGTGCTTCGCCGTCACGCGCTACGTGCTCCCGGTCGTCGAGCGCTACGACCGCGGCGCGAAGGGCGAGGAGTACGTCGGGTCGATCCTCGAGGAGCTGCGCAGCGACGGGTGGCTGGTCATCCACGACGCCGAGCTCGAGCAGAGCAACGTCGACCACATCGTGCTCGGGCCCGCCGGCCTGTTCACGATCGAGACGAAGAGCAACCCGGGTCCGATCAGCGTGCAGCGCCTGCACGGGCGCCTCATCCGCCAGGTCCAGCTGCAGCGGGCGCGCGTCGAGGCGCGCGTCGGGGAGACGGCCGAGCCGCTGCTCGTCTACAGCCGCGCGCGCGTCGATCGGCCCGGGCGCCGCCGCAAGGGGATCCGCGTGCTCGAGGCGGACATGCTTCCCGGCTTCCTGGAGGAGCATCCGCGCGTGCTGAGCGACGAGCGCATCGACGAGCTGCGCGGGCGCCTGCTCGAGGAGTTCGGGCCCCAGCGCACGCGCCTGTGGCGATCGCGCGCCGAGCGCGCCGCCGCCGCGAGCCGGGCCTCCTAGCCGCGCCGGCGCCCCCGCGCCGTCGCTACGAGCCTCGGCCAGAAGCGCCCCGGGACGACCAGTAGTCGGAGTACCCTGACGATAGGACTCGTGACGGTCCTCACAATCAAATAACGAGTTGTCATCGAGGTGCCGGCGGCGATCCCGTCCGGCGCCGAAGTCGGTCGGGGCGGAGATCCCGCCCTCCGAGAAAGGGCTGAACGCCTATGGCGACGCACGTGGCAGGCGGACTGGAGCGCGCGGAGATCCCGCTCGCCCCCCTCCATCTCGATCCGGGAGATCGAACACGACTGTTGCGCTTCATGCTGCTCATGCGCGGCGTCGAGGAGCGCGCGATGACGCTCTACCGCCAGGGCAGGGTGCCGGGCTCCTTCTACGACGGCCACGGCCAGGAGGCGGTGTCGACCGGCGCGGCGTACGCGATGGGCCCGACCGACCGCCTGTGCGTCCTGCACCGCGACCTCGCCGCGCACCTCATCCGCGGCGTCGCCGTGGACCGGATCCTCGCGCAGTACATGGGCCGCGCCGGCGGCGTCACCGCCGGGCGCGACGGGAACGTGCATTTCGGCGAGCGACGCCTCGGTTGCGTCGGGATGGTCTCGATGCTGCCCGACATGATGCTCGTGGCCACGGGCATGGCGATGGCCTTCCGCCTGCGCGGCGAGCGGCGCTGCGCGCTCACCTGGGTCGGGGACGGAGCGACCTCGCGCGGCGACTTCCACGAGGCGCTCAACTGGGCCGGCGTCCAGCGCCTGCCGGTGATCTTCGTGCTCGAGAACAACCAGTACGCCTACTCGACGCCGACCGAGCGCCAGTTCGCCGTCGACCCGGTCGAGCACGCGGGCGCGTACGGGTTCCCCGGCGTCACCGTCGACGGCAACGACGTCGAGGCCATCTTCGAGGTCACGCGCGCGGCGCGCGAGCGCGCGCTCGCCGGCGACGGGCCGACCCTCATCGAGGCGGTGACGATGCGCATGCACGGCCACGCCGCCCACGACGACATGCGCTACGTGCCGCCGGAGCTGCTCGCGCACTGGCGCGAACGCGACCCGATCGCGCTGCAGGAGCGGCGCGTGGCCGAGCTCGGCGTCGACGTCGCCGCCCTGCGCGCGGAGGTCGCGCACGAGATCGAGGCGGCGACGCAGCGGGCGCTCGCGATGGAGATGCCCGACCCCGGGACGGCGACCGATGGGGTCTTCTGCGTGGGCGAGGCCGAGGCGCTCGGGGACGGCGAGGCGCCGTGGAGCGGCTTTGGAAAGGGGACTCGCGATGCCTGAGCTCACCTACCTGCAGGCGATCTCCGACGGCCTGTGCGCGGAGATGCGGACCGATGAGCGCGTGTTCGTGATGGGCGAGGATGTCGGCGCGTTCGGCGGCGCCTTCAAGGTGACCGACGGCATGCTCGAGGAGTTCGGCGAGCGGCGGGTGATGGACACGCCGCTCGCGGAATCGGCGATCATCGGCACCGCCGTCGGCGCCGCCGTGGTCGGCCTGCGCCCGGTGTGCGAGATGCAGTTCGCCGACTTCATCTCCTGCGGCTTCGACCAGCTCGTCAACGTCGCCGCGAAGATGCACTACCGCCAGGGCCTGGCCGTCCCGATCACCGTGCGCCTGCCGTCCGGGGGCGGCTTCTCCGGCGGGCCGTTTCACTCGCAGAACCCGGAGGCGTGGTTCATGCACGCGCCGGGCCTGAAGGTGCTCGCGCCCTCGACGGCCGAGGACGCGAAGGGCCTGCTCATCGCCGCGATCCGCGATCCGAACCCGGTCTGCTTCTTCGAGCACAAGCACCTGTACCGGCGCGTGCGCGGCGAGGTCCCCGAGGGGGCGTACGAGACGCCGATGACCGCGCGCGTCGCGCGGTCGGGCAGCGACCTCGTCGTGATCGCCTACGGGGCGATGGTGTGGGCCGCGCTCGAGGCGACCGAGGATCTCGACGGGGCGAGCGTCGAGGTGCTCGACCTGCGCTCGCTCGTGCCGCTCGACGAGGCCGCGATCCTCGACTCGGTGGCGCGCTGCAGCAAGGTGGTGATCGTCGACGAGGCGAACGGGACCTGCGCCGCCGGCGCCCAGGTCGCGGCGCTCGTCGCCGAGCGCGGCTTCGAGCACCTCGACGGCCCGGTCGTGCGGGTCGCCGCGCCGGACGTGCCGATCCCCTTCTCGCCGCCGCTGGAACGGGCGGTCCTGCCCCAGCCATCCGACATCGCGCAGGCGTGCCGTGAGCTCCTCGCCTACTGACCCCACGGCATTCGCCCACGGCGACGGGGCGATGCTCCTCGACGTCGTCATGCCCCAGATGGGAGTGTCGGTGGCCGAGGGCACCCTGGTCTGTTGGCACAAGCGACCCGGCGACTGGGTGATGGCCGACGAGACGATCTGTGAGATCTCGACCGACAAGATCGACACCGAGGTCCCGTCGCCCGTGAGCGGACGCGTCGCCGAGCTGCTCGTGCACGAGGAGGAGACGGTGCCCGTCGGCACGGTGCTCGCGCGCCTGGCCACCGACGCGGTCGCCGGCCAGGCGCACCCCGACGAGCAGGGGCCCGTGGCGTCCCGCCTGCCCGCTCCGAGCCCGGCGCCGCGCGGCGGGCGCGCGTCGCCGGTCGTGCGCCGGATCGCCGAGCGCGAGGGGATCGACCTGTCGCGCGTTGTCGGCACCGGTCGCGGCGGGCGGGTGCGCAAGCAGGACGTGCTCGCCTACCTGGAGCGGCGCGAGGGCGAGGCCACCCCGCCGGCGCTGCACATCGAGAGCCCGTACCGCGAGGACGAGGCCGCCGCCGCCACGACCGAGCCCCTCTCGCGCATGCGCCGCACGATCGCCGAGCACATGGTGCGCTCGCTGCGCACCGCCGCGCACTGCACCTCTATCATGGAGGTCGACATGTCGGCGGTCGAGGCGGCGCGCGCGTCGCTCGGCGTGACGAGCCTCGCATTCGTGGCCCGCGCCGCGATCGACGCGCTGCGAGCCCACCCCCAGCTCAACGCGACCCTGCAGGACGGTGTCCTTACCCGCCATGGCGACGTCAACCTCGGGATCGCGGTGTCGCTCGGCGAGGACGGACTGATCGTGCCGGTGCTCGCGCGGGCCCAGGAGCTGTCGGTGCAGGGCCTCGCGGCCCGCATCCGCGAGCTCGCCGGCCGCGCCCGTGACGGGTCGCTCACGCCCGACGAGGTCACCGGCGGGACGTTCACGATCACGAATCCCGGCCGCTACGGCACGCTCGCCTCGACGCCGATCATCAACCAGCCCCAGGTGGCGATCCTCGACCTCGAGGCGATCGTCAAGCGGGCGGTCGTCGTGACCGACGAGCGGGGCGACAGCATTGCGATCCGGCCGATGACGAACCTGTGCCTCTCGTGGGACCACCGCGCGCTCGACGGGGCGCTCGCGGCCCAATTCCTGTCCAGCCTGCGCGACGGCCTACAGGAGGCGGGAGGGAGACGATCACGGTGAGCACGCGCGTCGCAGATCCCGGAGGCGCCACGGCGATGCTCGACTGGCTGCAGGACGGCGGGCACGAGCAGCTGCTCATCCGCCGCGGCCAGCGCACCGGCATCTACTCGATCGTCGCGATCCACTCGACGGTCCTCGGGCCGGCGCTCGGGGGCTGTCGCATCTGGCGCTACCCGACGCTGCAGACCGCCGTCGACGACGCGCTGCGCCTGTCGCGGGCGATGACCCTGAAGGCGGCCGTCGCCGGGCTGGCGCTCGGCGGCGGGAAGGGCGTCATCGCGGTGCCCGAGGGCCTGGAGCCGAGCAGCGCGCTGCGCCACGAGATGCTCCGCGACTTCGCGGACACCGTCAACGCGCTCGGCGGGCGCTACATCACCGCCGAGGACGTCGGCACGACGAGCCGCGACATGGCGATCCTGGCCGGCTTCTGCGGGCACGTCGTCGGCCGCCCGACCGAGGGCGGCGGCGCCGGCGACCCGGGCGACTTCACCGCCGCCGGCGTCGAGGCCGCGATGCGCGCCTGCAGCGCGCACGCATTCGGTGCCGCCGACCTCGCCGGGCGCTCGGTGGCGATCGTCGGCCTCGGCAGCGTCGGCGCGAGCCTCGCCCGGCGGCTCGGCCGCGCGGGCGCGACGCTGTCGGTCTCGGACATCGATCCGAGCAAGCAGGCGATCGCCGACGAGCTCGGGGCGCGCTGGCTGGCTCCCGGCCAGGCGCTCGCGGCCGAGGTCGACATCCTCGCGCCGTGCGCGCTCGGCGGGATGCTCGACGACGAACGCGTCGACGCCCTGCACTGCCGCGTGGTGTGCGGGGCGGCGAACAACCAGCTCGCCCACGACGGCGTCGCCGACCACCTCGCCGCCCGCGGGATCCTGTACGCGCCGGATTTCATCGTCAACGCCGGCGGCCTCATCAACGTCGCGCTCGAGCTGACCGGCTACGACGCCGGTGAGGCGGTCCGCCGTTGCGCCGAGATCGAGGCGGTGCTCACGCGCGTGCTCGACCACGCCCACGACGCCGGCATCACCCCGCTGCACGCGGCCGGCGAGATCGCGCAGCGCTGGCTGTCGGCCGCCTCGGCCGCCTCGACGGGGTGAACACCTTGGGCCCCCGCGCCTCGTCGCGCTGCGCCGGCAGCTAGCTTTGAGGGGAGCAGGCATGCCGATCGCCCCCTTCGCCCCACGTCCGGTCTCGCGAGATGTCGAGGTCCGGCGCGCACGCATCGCGGTCGCCGCGGCGATCATCGGCATCGGCGCGGCGCTGCTTGCGTACGCCGTCTCGCCGAGCGTCCGCCACGCCGTCGGCCACGCGGCGCGCGGGGTCGGCCACGCCGTGGCCAAGGTCGCCGACCGCGTGTTCCCCGACCACCAGGCGATCGCGCCGGCGTTGCCCACCGAGCCGCTGACCGGATCCGTGGTCACGCTGAAGACGCTCAAGGGCCATCCGGCGCTCATCACCTTCTGGTCGCCGTCCTGCGCCGCCTGCGCCGCGTCGGCCGCGACAATCGAGACGGTCGCGCGGAGCGCGGGCGCCGACCGGGTCGTCGGCGTGGGCGTCGGGGGCACGCGCGCGGCGGCGCTGCGCTTCGTGCATCGCGCCGGCTGGTCGTTCCCGAATCTGCGCGACGCCGAGGGCGCCGCGGCCAAGCGCTACGGCATCACGGGCGTCGCCGCGCTGCCCGTGACCGTGGCGATCGACTCGGCCGGGCACATCGTGCGCACGCTGCACGGCCCGCAGACGCCGCCGCAGCTGCAGTCCGCCCTGCGCGCGAAGGTCGACGACAGCAAGTGAGGCCCGGCCGATCGCGCCCGGGTCGCCCGAGCGCGCGGCCCCGTTCCCGCGGGTCCGCGCGGCGCGCGATCCCGGCCCTCCTGTGCGCGCTCGCGCTCGTCGTGGCGCTCACGGGGTGCGGGTCCTCGTCGGCCGGACCGGCCGCACCGGCCGCGTCGGCGTCGGGCACGACGCTCGGCGCCGCCCCGCTGGCGCGGTCCACGCCGGTCACGCTCGTGCTCGACTTCGTCCCGAACGCGGTGCACGCCGGCATCTACCACGCGATCGCCGCCGGGTACTACCGCCGCCTGAACATCGCGCTGCGGGTCGTGCAGCCGACGAGCACGAGCGACACGCTGAAGCTCATCGACGCCGGCCGCGCGCAGTTCGGGCTCGCCGACGGCCTCGACATCGCACAGCTCATCGACGCCGGTGGCGACGCGCAGTCGATCATGGCGATCGCCCAGCGCCCGCTCGGTGGCCTCATCGCGCTCGCCTCCGAGCACCTCTCCTCGCCCCGCGCGCTGCAGGGCCGCACGGTCGGGATCACCGGCGTGCCCTCCGACCTGGCCGTCCTGAACACCGAGGTGGCCGCGGCCGGGGGCGTGCCGGCCCGCGTGCGCGTCGTCAACATCGGCTTCAACGGCGCGGCCGCGCTCGGCTCCGGGCGCCTGGCCGCGTTCACCGGCTACTGGCCGGCCGACGGCGTGCAGCTGCAGGTCGCCGGTCGTCCGATCACCGTGTTCAAGCTCGACGACTACGGCGGCCCCCCGTACCCGGGCCTGCAGGTCTTCACGACCCGCTCGCTGCTCGCCCGCGACCCAGCGCTCGCGCGGGCGTTCCTGGCCGCGACGGTGCGGGGCTATGAGGACACGATCGCCGATCCGACGCGCAGCGTCGATGAGCTGATCGCGGCCAATCCCACCTTGTCGCGCGCGTTCACGACGGCCTCGCTGCACGCCTACCTGCCGCTGTTCGCCGCGCCCGGGGTCCCGGTCGGGACGCTGTCCGCCGCGCACCTGAGCGACCTGTCGAGCTGGATGATCGCGCACGGCCTGATCCATTACGCGATCGGCGCGGCGCGGTTCGGCACGAACGCGTTCCTGCCCGCGCGGTAGCCGCCGCGATGCGTGCCCTCCGCAGCGGCGGCTACGTTGACGGGATGGACGCGTTGCTGCAGACGATCGCGCAGGCCCGCGCCGCGCTCGAGGCCGACTCCGGCGACGGGCTGGCGCAGGCCCGGGCCCGCGGCGCGCTCGGGCAGGCCCGGGAGCGCTGGGGCGACCTCGACGACGCCGGCCGGGCCGCGCTGACCGAGCCGGCCGCGGCGCTGCGGGCGCTGCTCGACGCCGCGCCGGTTCCGGCGCCGGCGCCCGAGGAGGAGATGGCCTGGGACGCGGGGCCGCCCGAGGAGCCGGTCGGCGCGCTCGATCCGCCGCGGCCGGCGCGCGCGGTGCGAGGGGGCGACGCGGGGGGCTCCTTGTCCCTCTTCGATGAGCCGCCGGCCGGTCCGCGCGTCGTCGTCGACCCGGAGCGCTGCGGCCCGCCCCCCGAACCGGAGGCGCTGCTCGCCCGCCTCGGCCTCGACGCGTTCCGCCCCGGTCAGCGCGACGCGGTCGCCGCCGCGCTCGCCGGCCGCGACACGCTCGTCGTGATGCCCACCGGCGGCGGCAAGTCGCTGTGTTATCAGCTGCCGGCCCTGGGCGATCGCGGCCTCGTCGTGGTCATCAGCCCGCTGATCGCGCTCATGGCCGACCAGTTGCGGCGGATGCGCGAGGGCGGCGTGCGCGCCGTGATGCTCGCCTCGGGGCTGTCGGAGGAGGCCTATCAGGGCGCGCTGCGCGAGATCCGCTCCGGCGAGGCGCAGCTCGTGCTCGCCGCCCCCGAGCGGTTCGCCTCCTCGGCCTTCCGCGGGGCGCTCGCGCGCCGGCGGATCGCGCTGTTCGTCGTCGACGAGGCGCACTGCGTGGCCGAGTGGGGGCACGACTTCCGCCCCGACTACCTGCGCCTGCACCACGCGATCGCCGACCTCGGGCGCCCGCCCGTGATGGCGGCCACGGCCACGGCGACCCCGCGCGTCGCGCGCGAGATCGCCGAGCGCCTCGGCCTGCGTGACCCGCTGTCGGTGCGCTCGGGCTTCGACCGCCCGAACATCGCCTTCGACGTGTTCGCCGTCGAGGGCAAGGGCGCGATGGCGCGCAAGCGCGGCGCCCTGCTGCACCGGCTACGCGGCGACGGCGGCCTGCCGGCGATCGTCTACTGCGGTACGCGCAAGGACACCGAGGCGGTCTGCGAGTTCCTGCGCGCCCGCGGCCTGAAGGCGGTCGTCTACCACGCCGGGATGGCGGCGCAGGCCCGCCGCGACAGCCAGGCCGCGTTCATGGAGGGCCGCGCCGAGGTCGTCGTGGCCACGAACGCGTTCGGCATGGGCGTCGACAAGGCCGACGTGCGCACCGTCGCCCATTGGGCGATCCCGACCAGCCTCGAGGCCTACTACCAGGAGGCCGGTCGCGCCGGTCGCGACGGGCGCCCCGCGGACGCGCTGCTGCTCGCCGCGCGCTATGACCTCGGCCGGCTGATCCGGTTCAACACCGAGCGCTCGACCACCGTTGCCGACGTGCAGCGCTACGTCGATCGGCTCGCGCGCGCGGCGACGGGCGGCGTGCTCGAGACCGAGCCGCCCGGGGACGACGAGCGCGTGCTGCTCTCGATCGCCGAGCGCGCCGGCGCGTGCACGCTCGAGCCGGCGGGCGCGGGACGGATGCGCATCACGCTCGCCGGGCACCTCGACGGCGGCGCGGCGCACGCCGCGATCAAGGTGGCCCGCGACCGCGGCTGGGAGGCCTACCGCGCGATCGAGCGCTTCATGACGAGCGACGTGTGCCGGCGCCGCCAGCTGCTCGACCACTTCGGCGACGACACGCCCGGCGCGCCCAGCGGGCGTTGCTGCGACGTGTGCGACCCCGATCCGTCCCTGGCGCTGGCCGCCGTCGAGGTGGATGGCGGCGGCGCGACGGTGCGTGCCCGGCGCGGTGGCCCGGCGGGGGCGCAGGAGAGCCTCGACGCCGGTCCGCCCGTGGATGGCGATGAGTTCGAGCGTCTGAAGGCGTGGCGCTTTCGCCGGGCCGAGGGCAAGCCGGCCTACACGGTGGCCACCAACGCGGCGCTCGAGGAGGTCCTGCGCCGGCGCCCCGGCGACGAGTCGGCGCTGCTGTCCATCCGCGGCATCGGGCCGGCGTTCTGTGCCAAGCACGGTTCGTCGCTGCTGGAGGAGCTCGCCCGGCTGTAGGGGCGCGGCGGGGCCGGGGACCGGTCGAGAGCTGGCACAGTGCGCGCGTGACAGATCGCTCCCCGCTCGCGAGGCTGACCCGGCACGGGGCGCTGCGGGTCCCCGAGATCACCGTCTACTTCTGGGTGATCACACCATCGACACGACCCGGCGCGAGATCTTCCACTGGGCCGCGGTGGTGGCGACCTTCGCGATGGGTACCGCGCTCGGAGACCTCGTGGCGATCACCTTCGGCCTGGGCTACCTCGCGTCCGCCTTGCTGTTCGCCGCGGTGATCGCGATCCCGGCCGTCGGCTACTCGCGGTTTCGCTGGAACGCGATCTTCGCCTTCTGGTTCGCCTACGTCGCCACGCGGCCGCTGGGCGCCTCCTACGCCGACTGGCTGAGCAAACCGAAGAGCGCCGGGGGGCTGGGCCTGGGCGACGGACCCGTCGCGCTCGCTCTGTCGGTCCTGATCTTCGGCTTCGTCGCCTATCTGGCGGTCACGCGACGCGACGTGCAGGCCGCGCAGCCGGCGCCGCGCTTCGCTGACGAGGCGCACCTGTCGGCGCGCGAGGTGCTCCCGCAGGGCTCGATCGAGCCCAACGTCTGACGGCTCGCGAGGGCCGCGGCGGCAGGCGCCCGGCGTCGCATCGGGCTGCGGTAAAATACCGATGAGCAATGGGCAGAGCTTGGGTATTGGACACGGAGACGAAGGGCACGGGAGCGCACATGGTGCCCATCGAGAAGCGACTCGCCGGCCGGCGACGTGAGCCGGAGCTTGCGCTCGTTCAGCTTCAGCGTCCGCCGCGAGCCAAGCGACAGCCCGAGCCGGACGCCGATCGGCCCCGGCAGTTCAAGGTCGTGGACCTGATGACTCGGCAGACCCTCGCCGAGCACGTCGGTACGCGCGAGACGCTGCGCGTGCTCGCTGACCGGCGCAGCATCGCCGACGTGAACGTATTCGTCTGGCAGCCCAGGCGCGAGACGTGGCGGCTGCTGACCCTGCGCGAGCAGCAGGCGCTCTGGGAGTGGCGAGGACGCGTCTCGCCAGCAGCACGTCGCCACCCGGGTCCACGTAGTGTCCGAAGGGTCGGCGAGCGTCTCGCGACGAGCGCGCCGTGATCCGCAACTTCGCGGCGATCTGAGCCGCCGGATTTACGCGAGTTCGCTGAACAGGCTTGCGGCGTCGGACTGTGCGGGACTGAGGGTTCCCGACGCCGAGTAGTTGCTCGACGTCGGGCTGCCGAGCAGCGCCGACAGGAGCGAGTTGGGGTCGGTCGACGCGCCACCCGTGAGCGCGGTCAGCAGCGGGTCGCCGGACGCGGAGCCGCTGACGCCCCCGAGCGCTGAGGCCGGCGAGCTGCCGTCGGACGAGGACGGGCCTGTGGTGCTGAACGCCGCCAGCAGCGCCTCGGTGCCCGAGGTCGAGCCGCCAGGGGATGTGGAGGTGCTGCCGCTCAGTTCGACGAGCAGGGCATCGGCCTCGGACGTGGAGCCGCTGTCGGATGACGAGCTGCTGCCGGTCAGCGCGGCGAGAAACGCGTTGATGTCCGACGAGGAGTTGCCGGTGTCGGACGCCGCGGACGTCGAGTCGGCATCGGTGCTGGAGCCGGCGGCGCCGACGCCGCCGTGGTGGTGATGATGGCGATGGTGGCCGGTGGCATTGGCGATGTTGGTGGCCGTCTGCTGCAGCTGCGCGCCGGTCGGCGCATTCGAGCCCGACGCCGCCGAGCTCTGCTGCAGGGCGCCGGCGATCGCGCTGACGAGCGACTGCTGGGAGACGCCCTTCGACGAGGCGATCGAGCTGAGGCTCGACCCGGACTGGAGCTGCTGTTGGAGCGCGCTCGTGCTCAGGCCGAGCACCGAGGCGGCACTGCTGAGCACCGCCGGCCAGGGGTTCTGCGTCGGCGGCCCGGGCGGGGTACCGCCGGTCTGGCCGGTTCCGCGAGGTGCGCGGTCGGCGATGTTGGTGGCGATCTGCTGCAGCCGCGCGCTGCTGGGCGTGGTCGAGCCGGACGCCTGCTCGTTCTGCTGCAGGGCGCCGGTGATCGCACTCAGCAGCGACTGCTGCGACACGCCCTGAGCGGACGCGATCGCGCTGAGGCTCGACCCCGACTGCAGCTGCTGCTGCACGGTGCTCGTGCTCTCGCCGACGGCCGACGAGGCGGCGGCGAGGACGTTCTGCCAGTTGCTCTTCGCGCCGGTGGACTGCTGCGCGTACTGCCAGTTGCCGGCGCTGCTGTCGACGGGACCCACGGACATCGCACGACTCCTATCGTCCTTGACAAGTTCCCCCGGTGATCGGCTGCCGGGCGCCCGGGCGCAGAAGAGTCTCGTAAGGGTCGGGGACTCTCGTGCACGTTGCGGAGGTTCGCCGATGTTTCCGGGCCGGCCGAACGGCGGCGTCCCCGGGCGTGCGGGCCATAGACTGCGGGACAATGTCGACGCCGACTCCTCCCGGTGAGACGCGGTCACGGTTCACCTCGGCGCTTGCGGAGTCGCTCGCCGAGGACGTCGTCGATCGGCTCGTGCGCTACGCGCGCGTCGCGACGACGTCCAATCGCGAGCGCGAGCGCAGCCCGAGCACGCCCGGGCAGCTCGAGCTGAGCCGGCTGCTCGTCTCCGAGCTGCAGGAGATGGGCATCGCCGACGCCGAGCTCGACGAGAACGGCTACGTCTTCGCCACGCTCGAGACGAACATGGAGGGCGAGGTGCCGACGATCGGGCTCATCTCCCACGTCGACACGAGCCCGGATGCCCCGGGCGACGGCGTCGAGCCGATCGTGCATCGCGGCTACGACGGCGGCGTGATCGCGCTGCCGCGGGGCGGCACCGTGCTCGACCCTGACCGCATGCCCGAGCTGCGCAGGCAGGCCGGGCACGACATCGTCACCTCGAGCGGCGACACGTTGCTCGGCGCCGACGACAAGGCGGGCGTCGCGGAGATCATGGCCGCCGTCGCGCATCTCGCCGCGCACCCGGAGCTCGCGCGCCCGCGCCTGCGCATCGGCTTCACGCCGGACGAGGAGATCGGCATGGGCGCGTCGCTGTTCGACATCGAGCGCTTCGGCGCGATCGGCGCATACACGATCGACGGCTCGGAGCTCGGCGAGCTGCAGGCCGAGACGTTCACCGCCTCGGAGGTCGTGATCGTCATCGAGGGCGTCGAGGTGCACCCGGGCTTCGCGTACGGCAAGCTCGTCAACGCGGCCCGGCTGGCCGCGCGCGTGATCGCCGCACTGCCGCCCGAGCTCACGCCCGAGGCGACGCGCGAGCGCGAGGGATTCATCCACGTCTACTCGCTCACCGCCACCGCCGGTCGCGCCGAGCTGCGCGCGATCGTGCGCGACTTCGACGACGAACTGCTCGCCGAGCACGTCGCGCTCCTGCGCCGCACCGCCGACGAGATCGTGGCCGAGGAGCCACGCGCCCGGCTGCTCGTGCAGGTGACCCACCAGTACCCGAACATGGGCCGCTACCTGGACGAGTTCCCGGCCGTCGTCGCGGCCGCCGACGCCGCCATCCGCGCCGAGGGGCTCGAGCCGCTGCGCACCGCCGCGCGCGGCGGCACCGACGGCTCGCAGCTGAGCGCGAAGGGCCTGCCGACGCCGAACCTGTTCACCGGCGGGCACGAGTACCACTCGGTGCGCGAGTGGGCCTCGGTGCGCGAGATGGCGGCGGCGGCGGCGACGATCGTGCGCCTGGCCGAGGTGTGGACGCGCGAGGAGTTCCGCCACGCCCAGCGGCAGGCGCCGTGAGCGGCGGCGCGGGCGTCGAGGTCGGTGTCGTCGAGCAGGTCGGGGCGACCCCGCGCTCGATCTGCCCCCCGGCGTGATCGCCGACCTGCGCGACCGGCTCGTCTTGCCGCCACGCTGACACGGGGCTTCCCGCTACGGTGCGGCGCGTGTCCGAGCCTCGTGATCACGTCGCCTCACCGCCTGCAGCGGTGACGATCGCCTACGTGACGCACCGCGTCGAGCCGCGATTCGACTGGTTCATCGACAGCCTCGCCGCCCAGCTCGGCGGCGATCCGGTCGAGGTCCTGTTCGTTGACGGTCTTCGCGATGCGCGGCGGGGGGAGCGCCTCGAGGAGCTGGTCGCCGGGCGCTTCGCGTTTCGTCACATCGCGCCGAAACCGAACCCGTGGAACGGCCCGGAGCGCCGCACCCGCGCCGAGTTCTGGGCCGCCGCGAGCGCGCGCAACACCGCGATTGTGTACGCGCACAGCCCGTACCTCGTCTGCGTCGACGACTGTGCGGTGCTCGGGCCGCACTGGTGGGATCAGGTGCGGGTGGCAGCGCGCGAGGGCTGGGTGATCGCCGGCGCCTACCAGAAGCACCGCGAGATGGAGGTACGCGACGGAGCGCTGCTCGCCAGCAGCTTCGAGCCGTCGGGGCTGGATACGCGCTGGACCCTGGCCGAGGACGGTGAGACGGCGACAATCGCGGGGGGCCAGCTGTACGGCAACTGCGCCGCGCCGCGCGACTGGCTCGTCGCGGTCAACGGCTTCGACGAGCTGTGTGACCCGATCGGGGGCGAGGACTACCACCTCGGGATACGGCTGGAATGGGCCGGCGCGCAGATCCGCTACAGCCGGCGGATGCTGACGATCGAAGCCGACGATCTGCACGTCGGCGCCACGCCTCCCCGCTGGTCTGCGCCGCCCCTGGCGCCTGATGCCTACACGGCGCTCCTGGCCCGCTTCGGCGTGGGCCACCGCACGACCGACGGCCCGTGCGACGCGGCGCACATGGTGCTCGACGTGCTGTACGGAACGCACGCGGTGCGCTCGATCGGCAACTACTACGATCTGCGTGACGTGGACGAGGCGACGCTACGCGAGCTTCCGGGGCGGTTCCCGGACCGCTACTGGTTCGGCGACATCGCGCTCGCCGAGTTGTGACCACCCGCCCGGGCGGACACGCGCCGGATCCGGGCGCGGCCCTCGACGACGACGGCGCCCTGGTCTATCGCGCCGTGAGCGTGGCCAACCGTCCCGCGGTCGACTTCTGCCTCGACCCTGCCGGTCGTGACCCGGTGGCCGGCTGGATGCTCGACCACGGCCGGATCGACGAGCCGGTCATGCGGGCGTTCCTCTCCTTCATCTCGACCGGCAGCCGGGTCCTCGACCTCGGGTCGCATCTGGGCACCTTCGCGCTGCCGGCGGCCGCCGCCGGGGCGAAGGTCATCGCGATCGATGCGTCCGTGCGCCACGCGGATCTGCTGCGGCGGGCCGCGCGCCGAAACGGGCTCGACCACCTTCAGGTCGAGCACGGTGCGATCAGCGGCGCCGACGAGCCGGTCGCCGTCGTCGGACGCAGCATCCACACGCGGCTGGCGCTTGCGGGTGAGCACGCGGACGCGCGGACCGTTCCGAGCGTCTCGATCGACGCGCTGCTGCGTGCCCGCGGCTGGGACGGCGTCGACGTCGTCAAGATCGACGTCGAAGGCAACGAGCCGGCGGCCCTGAACGGCATGCGCGAGACGTTCGGCCGCGGCCGGCGGCCGGTGATCGTGCTCGAGTGCAACGGGGGACTGCTGCCGCTGTTCGGCTCCTCACCGGCTGCTCTGCGCCGCGCGCTCGAGCGGCTCGGCTATCGCCTGTTTCAGATCGACCATCTGCAGCCCGGCCGGCTCGTGCCCACCGATGCCGACGCCGTGCAGAGCGAGTGCGTCGTCGACCTACTCGCCCTGCCTCCGGGCGGCGTGATCCCGCCCGAGTGGGAGACCGCGCCGCCGTTCACCCGCCAGCAGGTCGTGTGTCGCCTGCTCGATCAAGCGGCAAGCCCGAGCGACGGCTACCGCCGCTACGCGGCCCAGACGATCGCCGCGGGCCCCGAATGGCTGCGGTCTGACCCGCTCGTCGCGCCCGCGGCGCGGGCGCTCGCCCTTGACCTCGCCGAGGTGGTGCGCACCGCGATCGGCGCCTCGGAGGCCCGCGCGGGCTGGCAGGACGGCGCGCCGCTGCCCGAGCTCGGCGGCGCTCCCGCCGAGCTCGCGCTGTTCGTCAGCGGCCTCGCGCTCGAACGGCCGTCAGCGGAGCCCGACCGGCCGGTCGGCACGACTCCCCGGAGCGAGGACATCCTCGTGCGCGACGGCGCGCTTTACGCGCGCCGTGGCCATATGATCGGGGTGCTCGACGACGACGCCCTCGCCGGCGGGGAGCTGCTGCGCTGCATCGCCGGAAGGCGACGGCCTCTGGGCGGTGCGGTGCACGTTGCCGGACGCGCGGTGCTCATCGCCGACATCGCGGCGGTGCTCGAGCCCGACCTCAGCGTCCGCGAGAACGCGATCTTCTACGGCGCATTCCTCGGCGTGGATGCGCGCGCGGCCCGTCGCGACATCGACGAGCTGCTCGCTCTCTCCGGCCTCGCCGACGTCCCCGATGAGCTGCTGCGAGCCTGCAGCGTCGACGGGGTGCTGCGACTCGTGTTCGCGGTGGCGCTGCTCTGGGGGCAGCCCGATCTCCTGCTCATCGATCGTCTCCCCACCTGCGGCGATGAGCGCTTCCGCTCGTGGCTTGCGGGTCAGGTCGCGCACCTGCGCGCCGGCGGTGGCGCCATCGTGCAGGTGGTCGCCGACCCGAGCCTGCTCGTTGCTCCCGTCGATCGGATGCTGTGGCTGAGCGAGAGCCGCTTCGCCGCCTGTGGGCATCCGGCGTCGGTGGCTGATGCCTGGGAACGCAGCGCGCTGGACCTGTGGAGCGCCGCTCCGCCGGCACCGTCTCTCGATCGGCCGTGGGCGTGACCTTGGCCTCCCGCAACGGACACGCGCCCGGAAGCCAAGCCGACGCGACGATCACGCTGTGCATGATCGTGCGTAACGAGGCCTCGATCCTGTCGCGCTGCCTGCGCTCGGTGCGGCCCCTCATCGACGCCTGGGTCATCTGCGACACGGGCTCCACCGATGGCACCCAGGAGGTCATCGCGCGCGAGCTCGCAGACATTCCGGGAGAGCTGCACGAGACGACGTGGGTCGACTTCGGGCACAACCGCAGCGAGCTGCTCGAGCTGGCCCGCGGAAGCGCCGACTACCTGCTGCTGCTGGACGCGGACATGACGCTCCGTGTCGACGGAGCGCTCCCCGAGCTGACCGCCGACGCCTACCTCCTCCGCGACGCCGGCGCGTTGGACTACGCCGTCGTTCGCCTGGTGCGCGGCGATCGGCCGTGGTGGTACGTCGGGGCGACGCACGAGCACATCGCGGCCGACGGGCAGTATTCGCAGAGCGAGCTGCATGAGCTCGTCGTCGAGCACCACGCCGACGGTTCCTCGCGGGACGACAAGCTCCTGCGCGACGTAGGCCTGCTCAAGCGCGATCTGACGCTCGAGCCCGAGAACCCGCGGCCGGCGTTCTATCTCGCGCAGACCTACCGCGACCTCGGCAAGGTGGACCTGGCCATCGAGTACTACCGCCGCCGCGTGCGGCTCGGGGGCTGGGACGAGGAGGTCTTCTACGCCAATCTGCAGGAGGGCGTCCTGCGGGCGGAGCACGACCGCGACGGCGCCACCGAGGTGCTGCTCGAGGCGTGGGAGCGCCGCCCGTCGCGAGCCGAGCCGCTGTACGAGCTCGCTCGGCTGCATCGCCGCCGCGGACGGCCGTCGCTCGCCCACCTGTTCGCGACCCGGGGCGAACAGCTCCCGTACCCGACCGACGTGCTGTTCGTGCACCGCTTCGTCTACGACTGGGGTCTGCGCTACGAGCACGCGATGGCGGCCGCGTCGCTCGGCGCGCTGCGCGAGGCGCGCACGGCCGCACGCAGGCTTCTCGAACACCCCGCGCTCCCGCCCAAGGTCGAGAGCGAGATGCGGCTGCTCCTCAGCGACCCGCCACGGCGCGCCCGGCGCGTCACCCACGGCGATGGGGCGCCGCGCCTGTCCGGTCTCGTGTCCGATCTTCAGATCGGAGAGGTGCACCTCGACGTCAGCCCGGCGTGGCCGGCGTTCAATCCAAGCATCGCGGCAGCGCCTGCGCCCGACGTTCGCGAGCTGCGCATGATCGTGCGCACCGCCAACTACCGCATCGAGAGCGGCGTCCTGCATCGCGACGGCGTGCTGCACAACGTCAACTACCTGCTCGAGCTCGACGGCGACCTCGCGGTCCGCGACGTGAGGCAGGTCGACGACCGGACCGACCCCGACGCGCGCTTTCCGTCTCAGATCCGCGGCTATGAGGACTGCCGCCTGTTCGCGTTCGACGGCCGCTGGTATGCCACGGCCACCGTATGCGATCGCAACCCGACCGACCGCCGCGAGATCGCGCTGCTCACGCTGGAGGGCAGCGACATCATCGACGCGCAGGTGCTGCGCAGCCCCGGTCCCCGGCGTCACGAGAAGAACTGGATGCCGTTCCTCGTGTCCGGCGAGCTGGCGCTCCTGTACACCTGCGGTCCCACGGTCGTGCTGGACTGCGATCCGGCCACCGCCCAGACCGCGGTGCGCTCGCGCACGCCGGCAGCGGCCATCGCCAGGGAGTTCCGCGGCGGCTCGCAGGGGGTGACGACGGCCGAGGGGCACCTGTTCGTCGTCCACGAGGTTGTGCGCGCCGGGACCGCGCTGCGCTACCTGCACCGGTTCGTTCTCGTCGACCATGACCTCGCCCTCGCCGGGATCTCGCCCGAGTTCACGTTCACCACCGACCGCGTCGAGTTCTGCGCGGGCATGGCCGTCCGCGGCCGCGACCTCGTGCTCAGCTTCGGCGTGAGCGACGCCGCGGCGGGGCTCGCGGTGCTGCCGCAGCAGACTGCGCTCGGATTGCTCGAGCCGGTGCGCGCGCCCGGTTCCGTGGGCGCCTCGAAGTAGTATCGCGGTCGATCCCCCGGCGGCCGGCCCGCACGATTGCTCGCAGAGGCGCGCGAACGGCGACGACGAGGGTGCCTTCAGCCGACGGGAGACGACGTGAGTAACGGGCATCGCGACGAGCCACAGAGCGGGGACGGCCTCAGCCGGCGCGACTTCGTCGTTTCCAGCACGGTCCTCGGCGCGGCGGTCGTCTGGGGCGCGTCGTTCCCGTTCGCGAACGCCGCGATCGGACAGACGATCCCGGCGGGGCTCTCGGTCACCGGTGCGACCGGTCCGACGGGTCCCACGGGCGCGACCGGCAACACGGGCAGCACCGGCACCACCACGAGCACGGGTCCGAACGGGACGACGACGAGCACCACCACGGCGACCACGAGCACCGCCGTCAGCGGAGCGAGCGGTCCTCCCGCGCCGCACCCGCATCCGGGTCCGCCGACGAAGGTCGGGCACCTGGAGATCATCGTCGTGGGGGCGCTGCGTTCGCACAAGGCCGGGTTCGTGCGCGCCAACGTCAAGTGGACCGGTCCGCACCCCTTCCACGGCGTCGCCGTCCTGCAGGCAATCATCGGCGTCGGGCGTCATCGGCGCCGTGTCGATATCGGGCGCAGGGAGATCACGTTGCACGGCGAGCAGCGCGCGATCATCGAGGTCCCGCTCGACCCGACGGGGATGCAGCTGGTCGCCGCGCACGCCACCTACCCAGTGCGCTTCGTGCTCAGCGGTGAGGGCACCTCCCGGGCGCGCATGTTCATGCTCCGTCGCGCCGATCTGCGGGGCTGAGCCGCCCGCAGCGGTGCGACGGCCTCGACGCCGCCGTCGGCGCCGGGCGCGTGGTTGGCCCGCATGTGAGCGCGTGGTTAGGCCCGATGCGTCGATTGCCGCTGGCCGGGACCGTACGCTGAGGGCGCGACAAACCCCCCGCAAGCGAACGGAGAATCGGCTCGGTGACCATGGCACCTGACGCGATACGGACCCTCGTCGGCCGGTACGACCCGACGGTCTTCGATGCGCCCCGGCGGCGCACCCGGGTGCGGCTCGCCGTCCGCGACGGCGACGCCTGGGATGTCGTCCTGAGCGAGGACGGCGCCGAGATGGCGCCGGCGGACGCGACCCCGGACGCGCTGCTCACCGCCGACGCGGGCACGTGGGGCAAGCTCGCGAGCGATACGCGCGCCGGAATGGACGCCTATGACTCCGGGCGCCTTCGGGTGCGCCGCAACCTGCACGTGGGGGTCGGGTTCATCGCCGCCACGAACGGGGCGACCGGGCCGGGGCGGCTGCGCTTTCGCAGCGTGGCGACGTCCCGGGCGCGGCTGTCGATCCTCGAGGCCGGCACCGGCCCGCCGGCGCTCGCGATTCACGGCCTGGGCGGCACGAAGGGCTCGTTCCTGCCGACCGTCGCCGGCCTGGCCGGGCGCTTCCGCATCATCGCGTTCGACCTGCCCGGGTTCGGCGACTCGGACAAGCCGATCGGGGCCGCCTACGACGCCGCGTACTTCGCGCAGGCCGCGGTCGACCTGCTCGACGCGCTCGAGCTCGACCGCGCGCACGTGCTCGGGAACAGCCTCGGCGGGCGGGTCGCGCTCGAGCTGGCGCTGCGTCATCCCGACCGCGTCGGGCGCCTCGGCCTGCTGGCACCGGCGCTCGCCTGGCGTCGCGAACGGCCTTGGGCGCCGCTGGTACGCCTCACCCGCCCGGAGCTCGGGCTCGTCCAGCTCGCGCCGCGGCCGGTGGTCGAGGCGATCGTCCGACGCATCATCCCGGGAGCCGATCGCGGCTGGGCCGCCGCCGGCGTCGACGAGTTCCTGCGCGCGTATCTGTCATCGGCCGGCCGAGCGGCCTTCTACGCCGCGGCCCGCCAGATCTATCTCGACGAGCCGCACGGTTCGAACGGCTTCTGGACGCGCCTGGCGACGCTCCGGCCCGACGCGCTGTTCGTCTGGGGACGACACGACCGGCTCGTGCCGCTCGCGTTCGAGCGCCACGTGGCCGACGCGCTGCCCGGCGCCCGCCACGTCGAGCTCGACTGCGGCCACGTGCCGCAGGTCGAGCGACCGAAGGAGACCAACGCCGCGCTCGGCGAGTTCCTGGCCGAGGCGGGTCAGGGGCGGATCGAGCCGCTGGCCGAGATCCGGTAGCGGTCGCTGCCGAAGTCCTCGCGCGACAGCGTCGCCACGAGGCGATCGGCCGCGCCGGAGCGATCGGGCCGCGGCAGTCCGGCGCCGACGAGGCGGATCGCGACCAGGCGCCCGCTCGCCACGCGGCCGGTCGCGACGTTGATGCTCACGTGGAGGATCGCGCTCTCGGACAGCAGCCCGCCGAGGCCGAGGTTGTGCCAGCAGGCGAAGTTGCCGAGCGAGTACGCGATCATGTGGCCGCGGTAGCGCTCGATGCCGCGCAGCACGTGCGGCCCGGAGCCGACGACGATCGTGGCGCCGGCGTCGATCACGGCGTGCGCGAAGGCGCGCGAGTTGCCACGGTTCTCGCCGAAGTCGTACTCGGTCCCATGCGGCACGTGGTCTCGCGCGCTGCCCTCGGCGCCGGCGTGGATCACGACGATCACGACCTGCGCGCGACGCCGCGCCCGGCGCACGAGCGCCTTCGCCCGCGGGATGTCGAGCAGGTTGTTCGCCCACGCATACGGCGCGAAGCCGATGACGGCGACACGGACGCCGTGCACCCGCAGGGTCGTGATCTCGCCCGCGAGCCCGTCCTGGCGCAGGCCGGCGCGCCGCAGCGCGGTGAGCGTCTGGGCCTGCCCGCTCGCACCGAAGTCATACGAGTGGTTGTTGGCCATGTTCATGACCGTGAAGCCCGAGCTGCGCAGCCCGCCGGCGTAGCTCGGCGGCGCCTGGAACGCGAAGCAGTTGCCGCCGCGCAGCGAGGCGCACTTCGAGGTGCCCCCGACCGCGAGCGTGCCCTCGAGGTTGCCGAGCGTGAGGGGCGCGTTGCGCAGGGTGCGACGCACCGGGACCAGGGCGCGGGCGAGGCCTCCGGGCGGGAGGCCGGAGGCGGCGTTGAAGGCGATGTCGCCGACCCAGTTGAGGGTGAGGGTGGTCGGTCGGCGGTGCGGCGCGGGACGCGCGCGCGGGCCGACGGCGGCGACGAACACCGGGCACACGGGGCCGGTGGCCCCGGTGGGGCCGCTCGCGCCGGTGGGGCCACTCGCGCCGGTGGCGCCGGTCGCGCCGGTCGGTCCGGTGGCGCCGGTCGCTCCCGTGGGTCCGGTGGCGCCGGTCGGTCCCGTGGGTCCGGTGGCGCCGGCCGGACCGGGGGTGCTCTTCGCGCCGGCGCCGGCATTCACGGGGACGATGCACGGGAGGCACGAGGAGGGGCCTGCGCCGGTGGTGCCCGTTGCGCCCGTCGGTCCGCTCGCGCCCGCGGGGCCGCTCGCGCCGGTGGAGCCGGTCACGCCCGTCGCGCCGGTCGGGCCGGTGGAGCCCGGGCACGGACCGCACTGCGAGCCGGTCACGACCTCGGGTGCGGTGGCGCCCGCCGGGCCGGTGGCATCGCCGGTCGTCGGGGGCCCCGCCGGGCCGGTGGCGCCCGGGGAGCCGCCGGCACAGGGGATGCACGTGACGGCCGGATGCCCGGCGCCGGGGGCCATGAACACGCCCGTGGGGCAGATGACGCAGGTCGACTGCGCAGGTCCGGTCGTGCCCGGCGGAGCCACGGGGATGGCGGTGTTGGGCGGGCAGTACTGGCCGCCGGGGCCGGTGACCCCGACGATGACCGCCGGACCCCGGGTCCCCGCCGGGCTGGGCGCCTGCGCGCTCGCCGTGGCCGCCCACACGATCATCGCCGCGGCGATCCCGGCGAGCAGCGCCCACAGGGCGTCGGCGCCGCGGCCGCGCATCCGGCCCGAGGCGGCGCGAACCGCGCGCTGGTCCGGCCTGGTTCGCATCAGGCGACTGTACCCGCCCGCCGAGCGGCGGCGTGTGATTGGGGCGCCGGGAGGCGGTCGGGGTCGCGCCAGGCGACCTCGCCGCCGAGCACCGTTGCCGCGACGAGCGGGACGCCCGGGCGGTAGACGAGATGCGCCGGCGCGGGAGCGTCGAGGACGACCGCGTCGGCCCGGCAGCCGGGAGACAGGCGACCGACGTCCTCGCGCCGCAGCGCTCGGGCTCCGCCGGCGGTGGCCGCGAAGAGCGCCTCGTCGACCGTCATGCCCATGTCGCGCACCGCGAACGCGAGCGCCAGTCCGATCGCGGTCGAGTGGCTCGAGCCCGGGTTCGTGTTCGTGGCCAGCGCGACCGACACGCCGGCGTCGATCGCGCGCCGCGCGTCGGGGAAGGGCTGGCGGGTGCAGAAGTCGGTGAGCGGCAGGAACGTGGCCACGGTGTCGCTCACGGCGAGCGCCCCCAGGTCCTCGTCGGCGAGGTGGGTGCAGTGGTCGGCCGAGGCGGCCCCCATCTCCACCGCCAGGCGGACGCCGTCGCCGGCCCGCAGCTGGTTGGCGTGCACGCGCAGCCCGAGGCCGGCCTCGCGACCGGCGGCGAGCACCGTGCGCGACTGCTCGACGTCGAAGGCGCCGTCCTCGCAGAACACGTCGATCCAGCGCACGTGCTCGCGACAGGCCGCGAGCATCGGCCCGCAGACGAGCGCGACGTACTCGTCCGCGCGCCCCTCGTACTCCGGCGCGACGAGGTGCGCCCCGAGGAAGGTCGCATCGTCGGTCAGCTCCCCGGCCAGCGCGCACAGACGCGCCTCGCCCGGCACGTCGAGCGCGTAGCCGGACTTCACCTCCACGTGGGTGATCCCGGCCCGCAGCCCCTCGCGTCGTCGCGCCGCGGCGCCGGCCCGCAGCTGCTCGTCGCTCGCGGCGCGCGTCGCCTTCACGGTCGCGCGGATGCCGCCCGCGCGGTACGGCACCCCGGCCATGCGCGCGGCGAACTCCTCGGCCCGGTCACCGGCGAACACGAGGTGGGTGTGGCTGTCGACGAAGCCGGGGATGACGCAGCGTCCGCCGACGTCCAGGCGCTCGTCCGCGGCCGGCCCGACGGCCGCGATCGCGAGCACGCCGCGCCGCGGGTCGAGCACGAGCGCGACGTCGTGGCGCACGCCGAGCGGACCGTCGCCGAGGGCGGGATCGTTCGTGACGAGCAGGCCGATGTTGTCGAGCGCGAGCGTGCTCACCGAGCGACCGCCGCGATCGCCGCGCTCAGCTCCTCGGCGACCTCGAAGGCGACGTGCCGGCCCTCGCGCACGATCGATCGTCCCCCGACGACGACGTCGCGCACGTCGGCGGCCGTGGCCGCGAACACGGTGGCTCCGATCGCGTCGCCCGGGTCGCTGCCGGCGAGGCGCACACCGTCGAGCGCGACGGTCGTGAAGTCGGCGAGCGCGCCCGGGGCGAGGCGGCCGCCCTCGGGCCAGCCGAGGCACTCATAGCCGCCGCGGGTCGCGGCCGTGAGCAGCGCGCCGGGCGAGTTGCGGCCGCGCTCGTGGCTGGCCAGGCGCTCGTCGAGCTCCACCCCGCGCGCCTCCTCGAACGGGTCGATGACGGCGTGCGAATCGCTGCCGAGCGCGAGCTGCGCGCCGGCGTCGCGCAGGGCGCGGGCCGGGCCGATGCCGTCGCCCAGGTCGCGCTCGGTCGTCGGGCACAGGCAGCAGGTCACGCCGCAGCGCCCGAGCAGCTCGATGTCGGAGTCGGACACGTGCGTCGCGTGCACGGCGGTGAAGCGCGCCTCCAAGGCGCCCTCGGTGTGCAGCACGCCGGTCGGGGTGTTGCCGTACGCGGCCGCGCACTGCTCGTTCTCGCCCGCCTGTTCGGAGACGTGGGCGTGCAGCGGGGCGTCGTGCTCGAGCGCCCATTCGGCGACGGCGCGCGCGCTGCGCGGGTCGACGGCACGCACGCTGTGGATGGCGGCGCCGATGCGGGCCGTGTCCGTCGCCGCCAGGCGCGACACGCGCTGGCGCCAGCCCGTCGCGCCGGCGTCGCGAAAGCGCGCCTGCGTCGGGTCCAGCGGCTCGTCGATGCCGCCCTGCAGGTAGCAGGTGTCGAGCAGCGTGAGGCGCATGCCGGCCTCGGCGGCGGCGTACATGATCGCGTGGCCCATCTCGTTCGGGTCGTCGTAGGGGGTTCCGTCGGGCGCGTGGTGCAGGTAGTGGAACTCGCCGACGAGCGTGATGCCGGCGAGCGCCATCTCCGCGAACGTCGCGCGGGCCAGCTCGCGATAGCGCTCGGGATCGATCGTGGCGGCAAGCTCGAACATCCGCGTGCGCCAGGTCCAGAACGTTCCGATCCCGTTCTGCGTGCGGCCGCGCAGCGCGCGCTGGAAGGCGTGGGAGTGCGCGTTGGCCAGGCCGGGCAGCGTCAGGCCGGGCAGGCGCACGGCGTCGCGGGGCGGCTCGGCCGCGTCGCCGACGGCCGCGATGCGTCCGTCCTCGACGGTCAGCAGCACGCCCGCGTCGGCCGACTCGCCGCCGAGCCAGGCGAGCTCGCACCAGTAGCGCAGCGGGAGCAGCGGATCGATCGGGAGCCCGCTCATGCGCCGACCCGGGCGACGAGCTCGCGGGCACGGGCGACGAACGCGTCACGGTGGAAGCGCTCGAACTGCTCCCAGGTCGTGAACGTGCTCGGGTCGCGCACCCGGTCGAGGAAGAGGATGCCGTCGAGGTGGTCGATCTCGTGCTGGAAGGTACCCGCGGTCAGGCCGCGGCGAACCTCCTCGTGGGTCCGCCCCGCGCGATCGAGGTAGCGCACGCGCACCGTGACGTGCCGATCGACGACGCCGCGCAGGTCGGGGACCGACAGGCAGCCCTCGTTGATCGGAAAGGTCTCGTCGTCGGCGGGCTGCAGGCGCGGGTTGACGATCACGGTCAGCGGGATCGGCGGCTTGTACGGGTAGCGCGGATTGTCGTCGACCTCGATCACGGCGATGCGCCGCGTGTCGCCGACCTGGGTGGCGGCCAGGCCGGCGCCGCCCGCCGCACGCATCGTCTCGATCAGGTCGTCGATGAAGCGCTGCGTCCCGGGCTCGCGTAGCTCCTGCGCTGATACGTCGCGTGTCCGCTCGCGCAAGGCCGGGTGCCCGACGGTGATGATCGGAAGCTCGGTCACGGCGCCTCGCTCATCGGGACCCGAACGCCGCGTTCGCACGCGACCTGGGCGGCGGACTCGTAGCCGGCGTCGGCGTGGCGCATGACCCCGGTGCCGGGGTCGGCGGTCAGGACGCGCTCGAGCTTCTGCGCCGCGAGCGGGCTGCCGTCGGCCACGCACACCATCCCGGCGTGGATCGAGCGACCGATGCCGACGCCGCCGCCGTGGTGGATCGACACCCACGAGGCGCCCGAGGCGGTGTTGACGAGCGCGTTGAGCAGCGGCCAGTCGGCGATCGCGTCCGACCCGTCGGCCATGCCCTCGGTCTCGCGATAGGGCGACGCGACCGAGCCGGAGTCGAGGTGGTCGCGCCCGATGACGATCGGGGCCGACAGCTCGCCGCGCGCGACCATCTCGTTGAAGCGCAGGCCCAGGCGCGCGCGCTCGCCGTAGCCGAGCCAGCAGATACGCGCCGGCAGGCCCTGGAAGGCGATCCGCCGGCCGGCCTCGGAGATCCAGCGCGCGAGACGCTCGTCGTCGGGGAACTCCTCCAGCACGGCGCGATCGGTGGCGGCGATGTCGGCGGGGTCGCCCGAGAGCGCCACCCAGCGAAACGGGCCCTTGCCCTCGCAGAACAGCGGGCGCACGTACGCGGGCACGAAGCCCGGGTAGTCGAAGGCGCGCTCGAAGCCGCCCAGGCGCGCCTCGGCGCGCAGGCTGTTGCCGTAGTCGAACACCTCGGCGCCGGCGCCGGAGAAGCCGACCATCGCCGCGCAGTGCGCCGCCATCGCGCGCCGGGCGCGAACGATGTACTCCTCCGGGTCGGCGGCGCGCAGCTCGTCGGCCTCGGTGAGCGTCATGCGGTCGGGCACGTAGCCGTTGAGCGGGTCGTGCGCACTCGTCTGGTCGGTGACCACGTCGGCGGGAAAGCCGCTCGCGAGCAGGGTGGGCACGACCTCGGCCGCGTTCGCGCACAGGCCGACGCTCAGCGCGCGCCGCTCGGCCTTCGCCTCCAGGCAGCGGCGCACGGCGTCGTCGAGGTTCGAGGCGAGCTCGTCGAGGTAGCGCGTGTGCAGGCGGCGCTCGATGCGCCGCGGGTCGACCTCGACGCACAGCGCGATCCCGCCGTTCAGCGTGACCGCGAGCGGCTGGGCGCCGCCCATGCCGCCGAGACCGGCGGTGAGCGTGATCGTGCCGGCGAGCGAGCCACCGTGGCGTCGACGGGCAATCTCGGCGAAGCACTCGTACGTGCCCTGGACGATGCCTTGACTGCCAATGTAGATCCAGGAGCCGGCCGTCATCTGCCCGTACATGGTCAGGCCGAGCGACTCGAGGCGGCGGAACTCCTCCCAGGTCGCCCATTCCGGGACGAGGTTCGAGTTGGCGATCAGCACGCGCGGCGCCCATTCGTGCGTGCGGAAGACCCCGACCGGCTTGCCCGACTGAACCAGGAGGGTCTCATCGCCGGCGAGGCTTCGCAGCGTGCGCACGATCGCGTCGAAGGCCGGCCACGAGCGGGCGGCGCGGCCGGTGCCGCCGTACACGACGAGCTCGTCGGGGTTCTCGGCGACGTCCGGGTCGAGGTTGTTCATGAGCATGCGCAGGGCGGCCTCCTGGGGCCAGCCGCGGCAGGAGAGGTCGGTGCCGCGGGGCGCGCGGACGGGGCGCGGGCCGGCGGCGCCCGTGCTCATGCGAGCGCTCCGATCGCCTGTTGGACGCGCGCGAGCAGCTCGCCGGAGGCGACGAGGTGCTCGGCGGCGGCGAGGTCGGGGGCGACGAAGCGATCGGTGCCGGGCGGGCCGACGACGGTGCGCAGCGCGTCGAGCGCGGCGGCGGTGCCGGGGCCGGGTGCCAGCGGCGCGCGCAGGTCAAGCCCGGCCGCGGCGGTGACGAGCTCGATGGCGAGGATGCGGCGCAGGGCGTCCAGGCTTGCGCGCAGCTTGCGCGCGGCGCCCCAGCCCATCGAGACGTGGTCCTCCTGCATCGCGCTCGTCGGCAGGGAGCCGACGCTCGCCGGCGCCGCGCGGCGGCGGTTCTCCGCCACGAGCGCCGCCTGCGTGTACTGGGCGATCATCAGCCCGGAGTCGACGCCCGGTTCGTTCGCGAGGAACGGCGGCAGCCCGTGCGAGCGCGATGCGTCGAGCAGGCGGTCGGTGCGCCGCTCGGCGATCGCGCCGACCTCGGCCACGGCGATGGCCAGGAAGTCGCAGGCGAAGGCGAGCGGCGCGCCGTGGAAGTTGCCGCACGACTCGACCCGGCCGTCGGGCATGACCATCGGGTTGTCGATCGCCGAGGCGAGCTCGTGCGCGGCGACCGTGGTGGCGTGGGCGAGCGCGTCGCGGGCCGCCCCGTTGACCTGCGGGGCGCAGCGCAGCGAGTAGGCGTCCTGCACGCGGGGATCGTTCTCGCGGTGGCTGGCCACGATCGGGGAGCCGGCCAGGAGCGCGCGCAGGTTCGCTGCGCTGTCGGCCTGACCGGGCTGGGGCCTGAGGGCAAGGAGATCCTCGGCGAAGGCGCGGTCGGTGCCGAGCAGGGCTTCGACCGACATCGCCGCGGTGATGTCGGCGACCGCGAGGAGCGCGGCGAGGTCCTCGGCGGCGAGCACGAGCATCGCGAGCATCCCGTCGGTGCCGTTGATGAGGGCGAGGCCCTCCTTTGGCATCAGGCGTAGCGGCTCGATCCCGGCGGCGTTCATCGCGGTGCGGGCCGGCAGCGGGTCGGGGTCCTCGCCGACCATCAGCTCGCCCTCGCCGATGAGCGTGAGCGCGCAGTGCGCGAGCGGCGCGAGATCGCCGCTCGCGCCGACCGAGCCGTGCTCGGGGACGACCGGGGTGAGGTCGGCGTTGAGCAGCGCGAGGATCGTCTCGGCCACGAGGGGGCGCGCGCCGGAGAAGCCCATGGCCAGCGAGCGGGCGCGCAGGAACATCATCGCCCGCACGACCTCGCGCTCGATGGCCGGGCCGGCGCCCGCCGCGTGGGAGCGCACGAGCGAGCGCTGCATGTCGTCGCGACGCTCGGGCGGGATGCGCACCGAGGCGAGCGAGCCGAAGCCGGTGGAGATGCCGTAGGCGGGGGTGTCGGCGGCGGCGAGCTCGGCCACGACGGCGGCGCTCGCGGTCATCGCGTGGCGGGCCTCGTCGGTGAGCGTGACGTGCGTCGGGTCGCGCGCGACGGCGACCACCGCGCGCGCGTCGGCGCCGTGCGCGCCGAGGCGGATCTCGGCGGTGGCGGGGACCACGGACTTGCTCGCGCTCATCCTCCGGCCACCCTATTGGGCGGCGGGGCGGAGGGGTGCGGGTTTTCGTCGAATGGCCTCGTTGTCCACGTGTGTCCGCGGCACGCGTTCGTGCGGAACCAGACCCTGCGCAAACCGTTGCATCCGGATCTGCGTGGTCGTACAGCCGCACCTGCATGGTCATCTCTTGGGGCGACAGGGATGCCCCGGCCGTGAGGAGCGGCTGCAGACCCGGCGGCAGGCTCGCGGTCGGGACCGCTCGAGCCGGAGCTGCGGTCGTCGCCGCGACCAGGCCGGCGGCGAGTGCGACGAGTGTTGGTCGCCGTGCACGGCCGCAAGCATCCCCGACGACGGGGATGGAGTGGCGGCAATCGGACGAATCGCCGGTGCCGGCGCCGGCGAGACGGCAAGATGGAGCGGTGTCCGCTCCGGTCCGAACCGAGGTCCCCCCGCGCCCGCAAACGATCTCGCCCGCGCTCGCCCGGCGGATCGCGATCGCCGCGCAGGGGCTCGGCGAACGGCCGTCCGGGGAGGTGACGATGCGCCACCTGTTGCGCGTGATCGATCGTGTCGGTCTCGTGCAGATCGACTCGGTCAATGTGCTCGCGCGGGCGCACCTGCTGACGCTGTTCAGCCGGCTCGGCCCGTACGACGTCGGGCTGCTGGCGCGCGCGACCGCGCGCCGGCCGCGGCGGCTGGTCGAGTACTGGGCGCACGAGGCGTCGCTCATCCCGCCGGCCACGCACCGGCTCCTGCGCTGGCGCATGGAGCGCGCCGACGAGGAGGCCTGGGGCGGGGTGCGGCGCGTGGCGGTCGAGCGGCCGGACATCGTCGCGGCGGTGCTGGCGGAGATCGTCGCGCGGGGGCCGATGACGAGCGCCGAGGTCGAGCGGGCGCTGCAGCACGACCGGCCGGCCACGCGGGAGTGGGGTTGGAACTGGTCGGACGTCAAGCGGGCGGTGGCGTACCTGTTCTGGTCGGGGGCGATCAGCTCGGCCGGGCGCACGGCGCAGTTCGAGCGCCGCTACGACATCCCGGCGCGGGTTCTTCCGCCGGAGGTGCTCAGTGCGCCGGACGTGCCGGAGGCGGCCGCGGTGCGCGAGCTCGTACGGATCGCGGGCCGGGCGCTGGGCGTGGCCACCGAGCCGGACCTGCGCGACTACTTTCGCCTGCGCCCGGCGGCGTCGCGGCAGGCGGTGGTCGAGCTGGTGGCCGTCGGGGAGCTTGTCCCGGTGCAGGTGACGGGTTGGCCGCGGGAGGCGTATCTGCACCGCGATGCGCGCCGGCCGCGGCGCGTGCACGCCCGCGCGCTGCTGGCGCCGTTCGACTCGCTCGTGTTCTTTCGGGCGCGGACGGAGCTGCTGTTCGACTTCGCCTATCGGATCGAGATCTATGTTCCGGCGCACAAGCGGGTGCACGGGTACTACGTGCTGCCGTTCCTGCTCGGGGATCGGCTCGTGGCGCGGGTGGATCTGAAGGCGGACCGCTCCGCGGGAGTGCTGCGGGTGCGGGGGGCGTATGCGGAGGCGGGCGCGCCCGAGGACACGGCCGCGGAGCTGGTCGAAGAGCTCGGAGCGATGGCTTCGTGGCTCGGGATGCCGGGCATGGCGCTCGACGGCGCGGCGCGCGGGGACCTCGTCGGAGCGCTCGACGTCGAGATCCGCCGGCGGCGTCGCCGCTGACGGAGGGATGCCGCCGCGCCGAGCTCTCAGGGCCTTGGCGCCGATGGGCCTCCGGGGCCCGACCGGTTCGACGGTGGTGGCCGGCCGGCCGAGTGCGGAGGTGGACCGCTCAAGCGGGCGCAGCGCCAGCCGATGAGCCGAACATGATCATCACGCAGCGCGCGCCTTCGTGGTCTCGACTCGCGTGCCACGCGCGGCTCGCCACGGCGGCGGCAACGTAGAGGCCGCGATGAGCCGCCGCAAGCGCAACCTCATCATTCCGCTCGTCGCCGTGGCACTGGCCGTGATCGCGTTCACGGGTGTCGCCCTGCTCCAGGCGCGGGCCGACGGCTACCGGCACGCGGACGCAACGCTCGGCAACACGGGTGCGCAATTCGCCGTGGCGCAGTACACGGTGCTCGAGGTCGCCAGCCCGACCCAGTCGGTGACGGTCGTGGCCCATCAGATGTACGCGGCCGAGGCGAACGTCACCAGCTCGATCGCCATCCTGATACGGACTGAGCCGGTTCCGGCTCTCGGCTCCGCGGCCGCGCTGATCAGCGACGACTTCAGAACGCTCAACGCGCTCGCGCAGGTGCTGTTCCAGGATCCAAAGCTGCTCACCTCAGCCGCCGTCACCTCGAACTCGCTCAGCAGCGTCCGCAACCCCGAGATCCGACAGGCCGACGCGGCCAAGGCGGCGATGCAGCTTGCCAGCCGGCAGTACGAGCAGCGCGCGTCCCGCGCGCGGACCGAGGCCCTCGTCGGGACCGCGGTGGCCCTCGCGCTGCTGCTCATCGCCTTCCTGGTCTTCTACACGCGCTGGCTGGGACTCCTGGAGGTCACGCGTCGCGACGCGCGCCGTGACGCGCTGACCGGCCTCGGGAACCGCCGTGCGCTCATCGAGGCGCTCGACCAACGGGTCCCGTCCGCGAGCGAGACGCGGCCGCTCGTTCTGACGTTGTACGACCTCGACGGGTTCAAGGCCTACAACGACTCGTTCGGGCATCTGGCCGGCGACGAGGTTCTCGCTCGCTTCGCCGGGCGGCTGGCCAACGCGGTCGGTCCGAGCGGCTGGGCGTTCCGGATGGGGGGAGACGAGTTCTGCTCGCTCGTGGAGTGCTCACCCGACGAGGTCACGACTCACGTCGAACGGGCTTGCCGGACGCTGACCGAGGTCGGCGCCGGCATCGAGATCGCGTGCTCCGCCGGGTCTGTGCTGCTGCCCGGCGAGGCAGGCTCGCCAAGGGCTGCTCTTGCGCTCGCCGACGAGCGCATGTACGCGGACAAGGCCGTTCGTCAGGGCGAGATCGAGCGCCCGGCCGCCTAGCGCGGCTGTGTCTGAGCGCTCCCGACGGTCGGGAGCTCGATAGCTGTTTGAGGTCGGGCGGCTCCCGCCCGTGGGCGGACCTCTTGCGCGCTGGGCCCAGGGTTCCTCCATCACCGCCAAGTGGATGGCGCTGAGCCTGATGACCAGGCCCGGGTGAGCGATCGAGCGCGGCGCGTGGCTTCAGAGCTCGCGCGCGGGAAGCCGGGCGCGAGCTGACCGGTCGCCACGGCCGGCGCGCGCGCGCCGAGCGCCTCGGGCTGAACGCCGGCCACGCCGCGCGGCCGACCCGCAGAGCTCGTCGGATCGACCTCGTCTGCTGCGCCCGCAAGATGCCACCCAGTGAGCCGCACCCGTCGGCATGTCTCAGAGTCGGCCCAGTTGAGGTGGTCGGTGGGACGGCGCCCGCGACTGTGAGGTCGCGGGCGCCGAGTCACCGAACGACTGGCTGGCTCTAGGGCTTGCCGTGGGGGTGCAGCGTGGCGAGGACGGTCATGATGTGCGTGACCGACGGTCCGCCGTACGCGGACTGGAACGTCACCACGACCGCCAGCGGCACGCCGGCGCGACCGTGGCGCCGGTCCCAACGCAGCAGCTTGCGCGCCCTTGCGCCGGGTGAGATCGCGAACGGCGTCATGCCCGCCGACGTGACCTGGCTCGACCCCTGCCCGTAGACGAGCCACTCCGGGCGGCACTGCCCGCCCTTGCGCACCTGGAACGCGGGGCAACCGCCGGCCACGCCGCCGCTGTTGCGGTAGAGCGCCCTCCAGGTGAGCGTGCCCGGGTTCTGCACCGAGTCGAAGAGCGCGATCGCGCCGGTCGTGGTGTTCACGTACGGGACGTGGCCGGCGGTGAACGCGCTGTTCGGCGGCGGGGCGCTCGTCGTGGTCGTGGTGCTGGTCGTGGTGGTGGCGCTCGTCGCACTGGTCGTCGTGCTGGCCGTGGTGCTGCCCGTCGTCGTCGTGCTCGTCGTGGGGAGGGGCAGCGTCACCGACGATTGGCTGCTCGCGGTGCCGGCGCCCGAGGTGTTGTCGGCGCGCACGACCACCGAATACGTGCTGCCGATGGTCAATCCGCTCAGCGTCGCCAGCAGGCTGCCGCCCGAGCCGCTCGCGGTCGTGATGCTGTGCCAGGTCGTGCCACCGTCGGTGCTCGCCTCATAGCTGGTGATGAGGCTCGTGCCGTCGCTGACCGGCGGATTGAACGTCAGCGCGATGCTGCCCTGTCCGGGCGTGGCGCTGATGATCGTCGGCGGTGCGGGCGTCGTCGGGCCGATGCGGTCGACGGTCCGCCAGCTGCCGTCGGCGATGTAGATCACGCCGCTCGAGTCGACGGCGACGCCGTAGGGACTGCGTACGGCCGAGCTCGTCGCCGGGCCGCCGTAGGTGGGCCCACTCGCGCTGTTCGTGCCGGCCAGGACCGACAGCGTGCCGCCCGGCGTGACCTTGAGCAGGTCGAAGGCGTAGGAGTCGCCGATGTAGACATTGCCGCTCGCGTCGACGGCGATGCCCTGGGGCGAGTGGACCATCGAGCTCGTGGCCGGGCCCGGCGTCGGGTTGCCGGCGACCCCGGTGCCCGCGATGGTCGACACCGTGCCGCCGGGGGTGACCTTGTCGACCTTCTGGTTGGCCCAGTCGTCGACGTAGACGTTGTTGCTCGAGTCGACCGCGATGTTCCACGGAGCATTGAACCCGGTGGCGAAGATCGACAGCGTGCCGGACGGGGTCACCTTGTCGATCTCGTTGTTGCCCTGATCGGAGATGTAGACGTTGCCGTTGCTGTCGACCGCCACGCCCGCCGGGGCGTGCAGCTCGGAGGCCGTGGCGGGTCCCGGCGTCGGAGCGCCCGCGGTGCCCGTGCCGGCGAAGATCGACAGCGTGCCGGACGGGGTCACCTTCTCGACCTCGTTGTTGTTGGCGTCGGCGATGTAGAGGTTGCCGCTCGAGTCAAAGGCCGCCTGCTGGGGGTTGTTGAGCGTGGAGCTCGTGGCGGGCCCCGGCGTCGGGGCTCCCGAGGTGCCGGTGCCGTTACCGACGAAGATCGACAGCGTGCCGGATGGGGTGACCCTGTCGATCTCGGCGGCGCCGGGGTCGACGACATACAGGTTGCCGCTCGTGTCGACCGCGAGGCCTTGCGGGTAGCTGAGGTGCGAGCTCGTGGCCGGGCCGGGCGTGGCAAGGGCCTGACTGTTGCCGATGCCGGCGTAGTCGGTGATGGGGTTGGACGGGATGTTCGCGGAGGCGAGGGTCGGGAGGCCGCATACGAGCGCGACGGTGAGGGCGCTGGCCGGCGCGAGGGTGGCGCGGGCGCGCGGGCGAAGGCGAGAGACGGTGCGACGCGGGGTCGCTGAGGGTGATGCGTGCGAGGGAGACTTCTGGGGTTCGTCCATGAGCGGCGTCATCGGTGTTACGGAGGCCGAACTTGAGCCGCGCAGGGCGGGTGGGGGCGGGCGTGCGTAGTTTCCACGGACACGGCTGGGGGCGCGGCTCGCCACTCATCTGGGTGGCCGGAGAGAATTGCCGACCGCGTGCCGGGTCGAGGACAATCATGCATGGGCGGAGCCGATGACAGCCGTTCTGTCTGATCGCGAGGTGCACGTAGGCGCGGTGCGCGGACGGTACTTCCGCGAGAACTTCGCCCAGGGCGGCGGCGCCCACGAAAAGCTGATGCGTGCCTTCCTCGATGAGGACGTCTTCGAGGGACACGTCCGCGCTCGGTCCCGGGCCACCACGCGCCGTCGTGACGTGCAACCTTCGCTGCTCGACTAGCGGTAGACGTGAAGTGCTCCGGCCGGCCCGGCCGGAGCCGGCTGTCTCTTGTGCTTTACCTGGCGCTGTCCTAAAGTAAAGGACATGCCACGGGTATCCTCGAAGAACCAGGTCACTCTCCCCGTCGCAGCGATGCGTGCTGCGGGACTTCGGGCCGGCGAAGAGGTCACGGTGCGGCCCGGTGGCGAGGGCGAACTCATCATCGCCGCCCGCGGCACGCGGATTCGACGCCACGCCGGCATCGCCACGGGCATCTACAGGAGCGGTGAACTCGACGAGCTCCGCGACGAGTGGGAGCGCTGATCCTCGATGCCAGCGTCCTGATCGGACTGCTGGACCGCGCCGACGCCCACCATCGGAGGGCTGTCGATGACGTTGAGCGTGCCGACGAGGCCGGGCTTTCGCTGATGGCGCCAGCCAGCGCCTACAGCGAGACGCTCGTCGCGTTTGCGCGCGCCGATCGCCTCGGCGAGGCCCGCCAGGCGATCGCCTCGATGGGCATCGCCGTGGCGCCGCTCACCGCGGCGATCGCCGAGTCCGCGGCCGAGCTCCGCGTCCGCCACCAACGCCTTCGCCTGCCAGATGCCATCGTGCTGGCCACCGCGCGGGACGTCGCTGGCCAACTGCTCACCTACGACCAACGCTTGAGGCGCGTGGCCAAGAGCGTCAAGCGGTGAGGCGATGGCGCCCGTTGGGCGTCGGATAGTCGGGGCCGGCGCCCCACTCGATGGGTCGCTCCGCCTCGATGTTGGCGATCCGTCGAGCCGCTGTGGGGCGATCGGCCCTCGCGGGCGCCGGACAGCTAAACTCGCCGTCCTATTCCGCCGGAACGCCCTGGTGGGCCAGGCTGTGGCGCGCCGCTAAAGCGCCCACAGGCCTCGGCCGATGGAGCGCGAGGGGGACGGACCCGCCGACGTAGCTCAGCTGGTAGAGCACTTCACTCGTAATGAAGGGGTCCCCGGTTCGAGTCCGGGCGTCGGCTTCAAAAGGCCCCGCAAATGCGGGGTTTTCGTTTAGGTCACCAGCTTACGAAAAGTAAGCGTGTCCCGAATATGTCTCGAGGTCGGAAGAGAAGGTGTCATCCGAACCGAAGGAGCTCGAGACATGGTTTACGCCCCGATTCAGCCGCCGAGCGGGCACGTGCGGAGGGTGGAGCGCCGAAGAGGGCCGGTCTGGTACGCGAGGTTTCGCCTGCCCGACGGGCGCCAGGTGCAGCGCAAGATCGGACCCGCCTGGACGGAGCGCACACGGCCGCCGGCCGGGTACTACACCAAGCGCTCGGCCGAGGCGTGGCTGCACGACGTGCTTGACCAGGCGCGGCGGGGGACGTTCCCGGGGCTCGTGCGCACTGGGGTCACGGTCGCCGACGCGGCCGCAGAGTGGCTGCGCTACATCGAGAAGGACCGGCTGCGCAAGCCCTCGACGGTCAAGGGGTATCGCTGGATCGTCACGGCGCAGATCCTGCCGGCGTTCGGGTCGCGGCGGGTGGAGGACGTCACGACCGCGGAGATCGAGCGGTGGATCGCCTCGATGGAGCACCTGCAGCCGAGCTCGCGGCGCAAGGCGCTTGTGCTGCTGCGGGGGATCTACCGGCGGGCGATGAAGGTATACGGGCTGGCGCGCAATCCGGCGATCGATGTCGAGAAGCCGCCGCTGACGCACAGCGGGGACATCGTCGTGTTCTCAACGGAGGAGGTGTGGGCGCTTGTGCGGGCCGCGGCGAGCGCCCAGGACGGTGCGATCTATCTGACCGCGGCGTTCACGGGGCTGCGGATGGGGGAGCTGCTGGCGCTGCGCTGGCGCGACGTCGACTTCACGGGGTCGGCGGTGCGGGTGCGGGCCAGCTACTCGATGGGAACGCTGACGACGCCAAAGTCGGGGAAGGTGCGCTCGGTACCGATGGCGCCCGACGTGGCCGCGGCGCTCGCGCGGGCGGCGGGGCGCGAGCGGTTTGTCGGCGACGACGACCTCGTGTTCGTCTCTGACCTCGGGACGTACGTCGACGGGTCGGCGCTTCGGCGTCGCTACAAGGTGGCCCTTGAGGCGGCGGGGCTGCGTGCGCTGCGGTTTCATGACCTGCGCCATACCTTCGGGACGCGAATGATTGCCACGGCCGACATCCGGCGCGTGCAGGAATGGATGGGGCACGCTGACGTGCAGACGACGATGAAGTACCTGCACTACGCGCCCCGGCCGGACGACGCGCGGTTAGTGGCACAGGCGTTCGGCCGTACGGGATTTCAGGTCGAGGACGACAACGAGGGGGAAGTTCGGCGCGTTCAGTAGGTTTGCGGCGTGGCGTTGCGTGACATCACCGACCCCGATGCCGTCCGTACCGCGATCCGCGAGTTCGACGAGCTCGGGCGCGAGGCGTTCCTGCATCGCTACGGCTTTGGCCCGTCGAGAGAGTACGTCCTCATCTCAGACGGTCGCGAGTACGACTCGAAAGCGATCCTCGGCGCGGCGCATGGCCATCAGCACCCCGAGCTTGGGCCGTTGCCGAGTGGTGACTTCAACGGTGGTGACCAAACCGTCGCCGCGCTACGCCGGCTGGGCTTCGACGTCCGTGCGTTGAGCCGGGGTGGCGAATCGACCAGCGAGCTTCTCGCTGCGTTTCTGGATCGGTACGGGACGGCGAAGTCCGAGCCATTTCAAGGTGGCCACGAGGCCGCAACGCTGCTGAAGCAGGCCGCTGCGAGCCTCTCGGACACGCTCCCGCCGGCTCTGGCCGGGGCGCAGATCAAGCCCTCGGTCGGCCAGGGCAACTGGGCGGCCGTGCCGTGGATCGCTGTGCTGGATCCCCGCATCACGACCAGCACGCAGCACGGGGTCTATCCCGTGATTCTCTTCCGCGAGGACCTCTCCGCTCTCTATGTCACGATCGCCCAAGGAGTCACGGACCTCAAGCGAGAGCGCGGGCAGCGGGGCGCGTACGAGGTCCTGCGTGAACGCGCTGCGGCCCTCAGACCATCGATCGAGTCGCTCTCCTCTCGTGGCTTCTCCCTCGATAGCGACATCGACCTCGGCCGGTCGCAACTCGGACGCGACTACGCTGCCTCCACAATCGCCTACAAGCGGTTTGCTCGCGAGGAGCTCGCGGGGTCGACAGTCAACGACGACATTGCCGCCGTCAATGCCGCCTACGGGACGCTCGTCGACGCCGGCGCGCTCGAGACATCGGCCCCGCACTCGCTCCCATCCGCGGCGCCCCAGGTCCTGTGCGTTTACGTCGGTGAAGCGGCACGGGCGAACTTCGAGTCCGGGGGCCGCCGCGGATGGTGGGGCTGGAAGAACGCGCCGCCGGACGAAGTCGGACTGATTCGCGTCGGAGACCTGATCGCGTTCGGCAGCGGCTTCAGTGGCGGCAGCCCGCGTGTCGAGCTGGCGACCTGGCAACAGCATGCCGTGCGGAGCGTCGTCGTGGGACGGGTCGATCGGGTCCCATTTCGCACCGACGAGGCGGTGATGCCCGACGAGCTATCGGGGGAGAGGCAATACCCATGGAAGATACGGTTCACGATTCTCGGCGAAGCGACCGACATCGCGCTCAGCGGGGACTCGGAGCTCAGCACTGCCGCCGCGGATGCACTTCGCCGCAGCGCCATCGCACAGGGACGCGGCGTGGTCGCCGCGGTAGCGGACTCGCCGCTGCTGGAGCGGTACCTCGACGTGACTGACGATCCGCGCGTCGCGACCACTCCCGCCGAGCTGCGCGAACTCGCCGACCAGTTCGTGTCCCGCGTCGACGCAAGCGGCCTGAAGGTCGATCCGCGGCAACTGACCGCGTTTCTCGCTGGCGCGCTCGCTAAACCCTTCGTGATCCTCACCGGCCAATCGGGCTCTGGCAAGACGCAACTGGCGAAGCGGCTTGGAGAATGGTGCGGCGAGGACGCGCACGATCGACCGCGCTACCTCGTCGTACCGGTCAGACCGGACTGGACAGGGCCCGAGTTTCTCTTCGGCTATGCCGACGGACTGGCCGAGCGCATCGACGGGCGAAGCGTGTGGGCCGTCCCTGAGACGCTCGAGTTCATTCTGCGGGCCAACAGCGATCCTGGTGCGCCGTATGTGCTCGTGCTCGACGAGATGAACCTCGCTCACGTCGAGCGGTACTTCGCGGACTTCCTGTCAGGGGTGGAGTCGCGCGAGCCGGTGATTCCGAACCTCGCCCAGCAGGACGGCGTGTGGGTCGAACGCGAACACGGTGGACGCTTGCCGCTGCCGCCGAACCTTGTGGCCATCGGGACCGTGAACGTCGACGAGACGACCTATACGTTCTCGCCGAAGGTGCTGGACCGCTCGTTCGTGCACGAGTTCCGCGTGACCTCTGACGACCTCGACCCGGCTTTGCGCCGCCCCGTTGCGCTTGATGCCGCCGATGGCGAGACGCACAGACGCTTTGTGCGGTTGCTACAGGACGATGTGTGGCACCTCGAACATCCTCACCCGCACCAGGACGAGCTCGTCGAGGAGCTCCGATCACTCCATGATCAGCTCGAGCCGATCGGGCATGACTTCGGTCACCGCGTCTTTCTTGAAGCGCTGCGATTTGCCGCGCTCGCGTCCGCCGTCGGCTTTGATTCGGTCGACGAGACGATCGATTTCATCGTCATGACCAAGCTGTTGCCGAAGATCCACGGCTCGCGTCAGCGCCTTGATTCTGGGCTGCGCAATCTGCAGACCTGGGCCCAAGGGAGCGATCGTCCGCCCGAGGACCCGCGATGCCCCCGGACGTTCGCAAAGCTGGATCGGATGATCACCGTGCTTACGGAAGCGCAGTTCGTGACGTTCACCGAGTGAGCACAGTGGAAGTTCGCGCACCCGTAGTTGACGAGAGCGGGCAACTGATCGGCGCGCTCGTCATCTCTCAGCTTCCCCATCGATCCGAATGTCCCGGCTGGGACGGACCCGTTCCCGAAGTAGCTGAGGGCGGGACCTACCGGTTCAGCGTCGAGCTCCTCGCTGAGCCATCGGTGGTCGTCCTTGAGCCGTCGAGCGAGCTGTTTAGCTTCGACACGCCCTCGTGCCTCACCGGCCGGCTGATCCCTCGCCAGCACGTCGGTCGCATACGCGTGGAGATCGCCGTCCCTGGCACCGCTGTCGTCGGGACGACCGAACTCGCTGTCGCCCCGACCAAACTCGAATATGCCACCGAGTACCAGCACATGCTCGAGGGCGTCGCGACCGTCGCCACCGAGGCGCTGCTCCAGGGCTTCTCGCCCTCCTCGCTCACGCTCCGCCAGAACACCGCAAGCCGGCCCAGCCTGATGTACCAGCAGTTCGCGTTCCTCCACGCCCGGTTGCGGTCTCGGGAGCTGCGCAACGCGCTTGCGGTCGTGATCGCCAACCCACATCGGTCCTGGCAAAGCGAGGCCGAAGCAGTTGGCGCCGGGCGTCCGCTACCCGGGTCCTCGCAACTCGGTCGAGCGCTCGCGCGACCCGGCCCACGCGTCGCCACCAACGGCCGGCTGCGGGTTCGGACCGTCCCCCGCGTGATCGAGCGCAGCCGCACCGACGCGACCTTCGACTCCGTGCCCAACCGCTTCGTCAAGTACGCGCTGCAGCGGTGGCGCACGCTCGCGCAGCAGCTGCTGGATCGTATGGAGCAGCCGCAGCTGCGAGAAACCGGACCGCTGCGCCGCGGCGTCCGCGCTGCCCGAGAGACGATCATCGAGCTCGATCATGTCCTCGCGACTCCGTTCTTCGCCCAGGTAGGACGACTCGATGTCTTCCCGTCGGCCAACCAGGTGCTGCATAAGCAGGAGGGCTACCGCCAGGTGTTCCAGACCTTTGCGCTCGCCGAGGTCGGTGCCGGCTTGTCAATGGACTGGGACATCGACGACGTGTTCTCGGCCAGCCAGCGCAACGTCGCGACCCTCTACGAGTACTGGACCTTCCTTCAGCTCGTAGACGCGATCGGCGAAGTGTGCGGGGCCAGCCGGACTGTTGAGGCTCTCGCGGTCGCCGCCGACGGCCTCAGCCTCGGGTTTCGTCAGGGCACGAAGGGCGGAGTCCGCTGGGAGACCACGGCGCGCGGCCGCGAGTTGGAGGTTGAGGTGTTCTTCAACCGCACGTTTGCCTCCTCGACTTCGCGCGACTCCGAGACGTCGTGGTCGAGGGCCATGCGACCGGACTGCTCCGTTCGCGTTCGACCGCGGACCCTGCTCCCCGACGTCGAAGCTGGCGCACTCGACGTCTGGCTTCATTTCGACGCGAAGTACCGCGTAGAGCGCGTACGCGAGCAGTTCGACAGCGAGATGCCCGACGCCCCTTCCGCCGCGGCTGAAGCCGAGGCCGCCGAACGGGTCGGGGGGAGCAAGCGTGAGGACCTGCTGAAGATGCACGCCTATCGCGACGCGATCAGACGCTCGGCCGGCGCATACGTCCTCTTCCCTGGCGATCATTCGGCCGCGCCGTTTCGGGAGTTCGCTGAGCCTCTTCCCGGGCTCGGGGCGTTCGTGCTTCGGCCGGCCGAAGCTGGCTCAGCGGTGGGGCGCGACGTGCTGCGCGACTTCCTCGCAGACGTCCTGGAGCACGTCGCTGATCGAGCGTCACAGCACGAGCGCGACCGATATTGGCGCGCCGTCGTGCGCAGCGGGCCGCTCGACGTCCCGACAGCAGGACGGGAGTTCCCGCCGCTGACTCTCCCGCCACGCGATGCGCTCGTGGTTTGCGTCACCGTCGATCCGGCCGGCTTCGAATGGGTCGCCCGAACGGGGTTGCTGGTGATGGCCGCGGCACATGACGACATGCAACTACGGGCTGACGGCGACCAGCTGCGAGCGGACTGGGTAGTGCTTCGGGGTGCCGACGTTGCTCCCAGCCTTTGGAGGCGGGAGGGAGCCTGGTGGATCCAGCAAGGAGCCGATCTTGGAGCGCTGGGCTACCCCGAGCCGCTTACGCAGGCGTACCTGGCCGCCCGCGTCGTGCGCGCGCAGGATCAGCTTGATTGGCTGGCAGATGTCGAGCTCGCCGAGGGCTCGGCGTGGCGCGGGGAGAGCGGCGGCCTGGCCCGTGTCTTGACCTGGGCTCAGCTCGCCGGCGGTTAGCGTGAGCTCCGTGAGCGGTTGCGGCGCCGACCGCCGACTTGTGGTCTCGGCGGTCGAGGTGAGCCGCCCTGGGTTTCGCGGAGACCGTGTTAGTAGGTTTCCTCTTTTGATGTGGTGGGCGTCCTCTTGACGCTACTTCGTCAGAGCCGCGTAGCGGAACTCGTGGAGCTGCTCATGCTCGGCCGGAGGGATATCGCCGAGGCCTGAGTGCAGCCGCTGGTTGTTGAACCAGGCGACGTAGCTGACGATCGCGAGCTCGAGCTGGGATCTGCGTTTGCCAGACGCGATCGGCGATCAGCTCGGTCTTGAAGCTGTCGACGAAGCTCTCGGCCATCGCGTTGTCGTAGGCGTCGCCGACGCGTTCCGATCGAGGCGAGCACGTCATGGTCGTCGAGCGCCTGGGCGTAGTCGAAAGACGTGTATTGACTGCCGGCATCCGAGTGATGGATCAGCGTGACGTCGGCGCCGGGCTCGCGGGTAGCGAGCGCCATCCGCAGCGCGTCCAGGACCAGGTCGGTGCGCATGTTGTTGGCGAACTGCCAGCCGACGATCATCCGGCTGTACGCGTCGATCACGAAGCTGAAGAACACGACGCCCTCGTAGCAGCGCAGGTACGTGAAGTCCGCCAGCCACAAGCGGTCCGGCCCGGGGGCCGTGAAATCACGGTTGACGAGATCGGGGTGGCGCACCGCTGTCGGGTCCGTCCTCGTCGTGCGCCACGGCTTGCCGCGGCGCTTGGCGCCCTGGATCCCGTGGGCACGCATCAGCCGCTCGATGCGGCTGCGCCCGACCAGTTCGCCGGCTCGCAGCAGCGCCTTCCACATCCGCCGCGATCCGTAGGCGAAGTAGTTGGCCGCGTGCAGCTCGCGGATACGCTCGAGCAGCCGCTCGTCCTCGAGCGAGCGGGCCGAGCGCGTCCCGGTGGCGCGGTGGTAGTAGGCGGACGCCGACACGCCCAGGGTCCGGCAGATCGGCTCGACCCCGAAACGAGCAGCGGTGCTCCGTCGATGAACGCGCTCACTTCGGACGGTGTGGATCGAGCTCGCCCGCGAAAAACATGCTCGCGGCCTTCAGGATCTCGTTCGCGCGGCGCAGCTCGAAGACCTCGCGTCGCAGCTTGCGGATCTCCTCGCGCTCCTGGCTGCTGGGCAGATCATCGCGGCGGCCCTCGTCGGCCTCGACCTGGCGCACGTACTTGCGCAGCGTCTCCGGCGGCACGCCCAGGTCCGCAGCGACGTGCGCGATCGGGCGCCCGGACTCGAACACCAGCCGCGTCGCCGCGATCCAACAACTCCGTGGGGTACTTCCTCGCTCGTGGCATAAGACGGGACTTCTCCTTCCGCCAGGACAAACCCTGGCATCGAAGTCTCCGTCAAACCCGGGATGGCTCAGCTGCGAGTTCGTTGGTAGGGCCGGTGGAGACGATCGAGTCGCACGACAACTGATCGACACGTTCTGACGGCTGGCTACCGCGTCGGGGTAGCCGGAGTTGTTCGCGGCGCCAGTCGCGTGGTGAGCGGCGCTCGCGGCTGCGGGGCGGCGCTCGCGCTAAGCGTCGTCCCGCTCTCGAGGAGTACGTGCGGAAGCGCGGTCAGCTCGATCGTGCCGCGGCAATAGAACTCGCCCGCCGAGCGAGTTCGCGGGCGCCTGCCTGTGGCGGGGAGCAGAAGCGAGCGGTGCCGCCGGAGGCTAACAGCAGCGCCTCGACCTCTCGCCCTATGCAGGGGCGGTCAGCCGATGCCGCGCAGAGTAGCGAGGAAGCGAGCCGCGGCAGTCCCGATGAGGTCACCGCCAGCGGCGGTGCCCGCCGTCTTGAGAATCGCCAGGGCCGACTTGATACGAGACCGGGCCTCGGCTCGTACGGCTTCGGGGGCATCCAACGCGTCTACCTTGTGCAATAGCTCCTCGAGTAGCGGTGCCATAACGGAGATCTCGATGCGGTTGATGTCTCCTGCCACAAGTTGCCCGATGAGGATCTGGATCGGCTGGGCAGGTTCTGGAGGGAGCAGGCTGCGGGCCTCGGGCATTGGTAGGAAGTCGCGGCAGAAACCGAGCGCCATCGGGTCCATTCGGAACGTCGGCAGCTCCGTGATCGCTCGGCCTTGGTCCCGGTACGTGAACGCGAGGGCACGCTGGTCCCGAAGCTCGGCGAGTGTTTGCGCGAAATACCCCTCGTCACGTCCGCCAAGGATCAAGCCGTCGTTCACTGCTTGGACACGGAGCTCGTGGCCGTCGCGTAGGACGTGGCGGCGCGTCGGGTCGGCATCAACCTCCAAAAAACCAACGCAGCACCTCAGTGCGAGACGGTTGGGGGACGTCCTGACTCATTAATTCCGATCCGCGTAAGGCGGATAGCCGTACGAGTTGGCCAGCGCTTCGGCGAGGCTCGACAGCGCCGTTGGCCGCGTCATTTGCGTCAGCCGCAGCACTTGGTGGAGTGCAAACGCTCGTTTGTCGTCGAGTTGCAAGGCGCAGCCGCTCTCGTCAGCCGTGGCGGCGTGCAGTTCGTCGGCGAGGGCCCCAGCGGCTGGTAGCCACCCTGTGCCGGCCCCAAGCACATTGAGATCGGCTGCAAACCTGCCGTCGGCGTTGCCAGCGAGCTTGTAGATGAGGAGCTCGACAGTCTGGCCGGGTAACACGTAAGCGTGCTCACCGAACTCGATCGTTACGGCGCCGTCGGCGGCGATGATACGACGGATTGTCTCGTGAGAACACCGGGCTGCGTCCGCGACGTCCCGGAGAGGAATGTCGGCACGTACTGCCTCGACGATTGCGCGGCGGCGTTCTTCCTGCGCTTCGAGGAACCGTGCATCGGCCGCCCGGAGTCGCGACAGCGCGCCGGCAGCTTGTAGGGGTTCGTGAGGCATCTGTCACAAAATATGCCAAATACATCGTGGGTTGTCAAGCCGACACGGGCGAGGTGATGGCAGATGGGGTCGGATTTGCGGGGTTCGAGACATCGCTCGGGACACGCGCTTCGAGCCAGGCTGAGCGTGGGGAGGGCTCGCCACGACCGCCGATCGACGCCGAGCCATAGGATCGCGTCGACAATGTATGTGCAAGAGGTCAAGATCGAGAACGTTAAATGCTTCGGAGACGGCGCGTACCTGGCTGAGATCGATTTCGAGCGTCCCGGAGGTGCGTTCGCCGGCTGGACCGTCATCGCCGGGCGGAATGGCGCCGGCAAGTCGACGTTTTTGCAGGCCATAGCCCTGTCCCTGACCGGAACCGAAGCGGCGAGGACGCTCCAGGAGAGCTGGTCGGGTTGGATTCGCGAGTCGGCGACATTCGCGACTGTGGCGACACGCGTGCGGTACGCACCGGCGTTAGACCGGTTCGTCGAGACTGGTCGATTGCCTAAAGAGAGCTTCTGGACTGGCCTGCGGTGGGATGCGACGGACACCGGCCCCGAGCCAGTGATGTCCGCGCACCGCGAGACATCGCACACACGCACGAGGACGGCTAGTCGTGGTCCGTGGTCAGAAAACCCTTCGGGATGGCTAGTCGCCGGTTACGGCCCGTTTCGGCGGCTATCGAGTGCTGGGAGCGATGCTCAGCGCCTAATGGTTGGACCTGGTCACGTATCCCGCCTCGTGAGCCTGTTTCGTGAAGATGCCTCCTTGGCCGAGAGCGTCCGGTGGCTGCAAGACATCTACTTGCGCCGCCTCGAAGGCAGGCCAGGCTGGCAGGAGTTGGAAGACATCGTTCTTAGGCTGCTCGATGATGGCCTGCTTCCTGACGACATGCGAATCCTCAAGGTCGACTCGGAGGGGCTCTGGGTCAAGCACGAGGGCACCTCACTACCCCTCAAGGACCTGAGTGACGGATACAGAACCGTCGCAGCCCTCGTACTCGACATCGTTCGAAACCTGCACCAAACCTACGGCAGCCTGGAACTGCTCACAACGGCGGATGGGGTGGCGCTGGACTATCCGGGGGTGGTTCTCATCGACGAGATCGATGCCCACTTGCATGTCTCTTGGCAGCAGGTCATCGGGTTCTGGCTCAAGACGCGCTTCCCCAAGATCCAGTTCATCGTGTCCACGCATAGTCCGTTTATCTGCCAGGCCGCCGACCGAAAGGGGCTGATTCGACTTCCCGCGCCGGGCGAGGACCGCATCGCCGAACACGTATCGGACGAGCTGTTCATCGACGTCGTCAACGGAAGCGCCGACGACGCCACGTTGACCGAGCTGTTTGGACTGGAGCGAACCTACTCTGCCCAGTCGGAAGCGCTGCGTCAGCAGGTCGCAGACCTAGAGGACCAGATCGTCCGGGGACGAGCGACGCGCACCGATCGTGCGAGATACCAACAGCTTCAGCTCCTACTTCCTCGGACGGGCCGATCGGCTGTCGACAATGCGGCACGCCTCTTTGAGGTAGAGCTGCACGAGTAGGAAGCCGTGATCGAGCTTCAGCGGCAGCCGCTGAGCGCAGCGACAGACGGATATCTGCGCAGAGTCAGCGAGAGAGTCGTTTCGGCGGCGCCAGGCGCGCGAGCTGCCGTCGCGGACCGCGCCTGGCGCAACAAGTCTCCGGTGCGTTTCGCCGACGTGCGCGGAACGCTCCTATCGATGTGTTCTGGGATCGACCGCTGCATGTACTGCGAAGACAGCGCAGCGACCGATATCGACCATTTTGTGCCGAAGGCACGAGACCCCACGCTGGCGTTCGCCTGGACCAACTACCTGGCCGCCTGCAGCGGCTGCAACAGCAACTACAAGCGCTCAGAGTTCCCAGTCGACGGGAACGGCCAGTCTCTGCTCGTCGATCCGACGGCTGAGGATCCTTCAGTACATCTTGCGTTTAGCCCGACGACCGGCCGATATGTCGCGGTCGACAACTCCCCCAAGGGAGTGGAGTCCATTCGCGTCTTCGGCCTTAACCGTCAGACCCTCGCCAGCGCCCGGCAGGATGCCTGGGAACTCTTGCAGCTCATCATCGCCGAGTACGCTGAAGCCACGTCACAGGGCGACAGTCGTCGCGCCGCGCGCATGCGCGAGATCGCGTGCCGACAACCTTTCGCTGGTGTCCTCGCTGCCCTTCTTCGATACGCCGCCTCTGATCTGCGTCAGCTCGTAGGGCTGCGATGCCGACAGGCGATCGCGCAGTACCCCGAGATCGCAAGTTGGGTATCGGATCTCTTCGCCTGACATCCGCTTGCCCGCCCCAGCTGAGTGCCCCCAACACAGGTCGCGAGCAGTTAGCGAGCGGCACCGAGCAGTCGACGAACGACGCGAACGACGCGAACGACGCAGACAACACGCACCGAGGGTGCTGATGCCGGTCGGTCGCGTCGCCCAAGACGTTGGCGGCGTGTTAAGCCTTGTGCCCTGAGATTCGCTGAGATGCGCTGAGTTACAAACTGCGCGCCGGCCTATTGAACCCGGATTGGCGGGGTGCCACGTTCGGAGTGTGCAGTCGACTCACAAGATCTCTGGGGACGCGGCGGCTGGGTTCGCGGCCTACCTGACGGCCGGTGCGTCGCGCGGTGACTACTACGCCGCCGACGGCGACGACGACACAACTGCGCATGGTGCTTGGCACGGTTCGGAGCGGGCCCTGGGCGTCCTGGGCTTGGACCCGGCGCGAGCGGTGTCGCGCGGCGAGCTGGTGGCGTTGATGCGCGGGGTGTCCCCGGCGGATGGCTCGGCGGTGCGTCCGGTCGGGGCGAGCGGTTCGCGGGTGGCGGGGATCGATCTGACGTTCAGTGCGCCGAAGTCGGTGTCGGCGCTGTGGGCGGTCAGCGATGACTATCGCCGCGCTCAGGTCGAGGCGGCGCACAGGGCGGCGGTGGCGAGCGCGCGCGAGCGGATCGAGCGCGAGGTAGCGGTCGTCCGTCGCCGCGAGGGTGGCGTGGTGCGCTGGGAGCCCGCGCGCAGTCTGGTGGCCGCGGAGTTTGTGCATACCGCGTCGCGGTTGACGGCCGATCAGGAGGCCGGGGCGGGCGTGCCCGATCCGCAGTTGCATTCCCATCTGGTCGTGCTGGCGGCCGAGCGCGCAGACGGCCGGTTCGCGGCGGTCGATTCGAGGGAGCTGTTCCGTTCGGCGCGCGTGAACGGCGCGTGGTATCGGGCGGAGCTGGCGTGGCGTTTGGGTGAGCTTGGCCTGGAGGTGCGCGGGCGCGCGGGTCGTGATGGTCGCTATTTCGAGCTGGCGGGTGTGCCGCAGGAATTGGCGGTGCGGTGGTCGGCGCGGGCGGAGGTGATCGATCGGGAGGCGGCGCGATTTCGTGGTCGCTATGGGCGTGAGCCGTCGGCGCGGGAGCTGGACGTGGTCACGGTGCGCACTCGGGGGAGCAAGACGTTGCTTGAGCAGCCCGATGTCCACGGGGTGTGGCGGGCGGTCGGTGAGGAGTACGGGCTTTCGACGCGGCGTGCCAGGGGGCTGTTCGGTGAGCGGGCGCGGGTGGCGCCGGCGCGGGACCTGGGGTCTGATCTGGTGGGGGCGCTCGGTCGTGAGCGTTCGATGGTTTCGCGCCGGGAGGTGGAGGCGCGGGCGTACGAGCTCGCGGCGGGGGTGATGCAGCCGGCGCGCGCCCACGAGGTGGTGTCGGGGCTGATCGCGTCGGGTGAGCTGGTGGCGTTGCGGGACGGGATGTTCACCACGCGGGAGCTGCGTGAGCTTGAGCAGCGCACCGTGCAGGTCGCGGCGGCCCGGCGGGAGGAGTTGGCGGCGCCGGTGTCCTCGGACGCGCTGGTGGCGGCGCGGCGGGGAGTGGTTCGTGAGTTGGGGTCGCCGTTGAGTGGCGAGCAGCGCGAGGCGCTTCAGACGATTACTGGTCTGGGTGGCGTGTCGGTGCTGGTCGGTCAGGCCGGGACGGGGAAGGGCGTGGTTCTGGGCGCGGCATCGGCGGCGTGGCGGTCGGCGGGCTATGAGGGATGGGGGACGGCGATCGCGGGAGCGACCGCCAAGCGGCTGGGCGCCGACGCGAAGTTCGAGCGTTCGTTGACGTCTGACGCGTTGCTGCATCGCCTCGATAGCGGTTCGGTTCGCTTGGGCTATCGCTCGGTGGTGGTCATGGATGAGGCGGGGATGGCCGACACGCGGCGCCTGGCCCGGCTGGTGGAGCAGACCGATCGGGCGAACGCGAAGCTCGTGCTCGTCGGCGATGAGGCGCAGCTGGGTGCGATCGGTGCCGGTGGGCTGTTTGGCGCGATCGAGCAGCAGGTCCCGTCGGCCGAGCTGAGCGAGGTGCGCCGGGCACAGCACGAGTGGGAGCGCGACGCCTGGGCGCAGGTGCGCGCCGGGGATGCTGACCGTGCGCTGGCCTCCTACCGCGCCCATGACCGGCTGCATGTCGAAGACTCGCGCGAGGAGGCGGCGGCGAGGATGGTCGATGCGTGGGACGGCTCACGGCACGCGCGTGGGTGCGAGCGAAGCGTGATGCTCACCGACGCTTCTAACCGGGAGCTGGACGAGATCAACGCCCTGGCCCAGCAGCGGCGCGCAGAGCGCGGCGAGCTGGGCAGCCAGCCGGTCGACGTGCGTGACCGTCCGTACTCGCTGCTCTCGGGTGATGAGGTGATGTTCATCGGGGCGGTGTACCCGCCCGGGCAGGAGCGCGTGGAGAACGGGACGCTCGGCGTCGTCTCCCACGTCGAGTCCGAGCAGGGGCTGTGGGTGCGCACTCGTGAGGGCGAGCCGCGCGACGTCGCGCTCGGTGAGGATGAGGCGCAGCGGCTGCGGCTGGCCTACGCCCAGCATGTCTACAAGGCGCAGGGCCTGACGGTCGATCGTGCGTTTGTGCTGACAGGTGGCTGGCAGACCGATCGCGAACGCGCGTACGTCGCTCTGACGAGGGCGCGCGAGAGCACCGAGGTGTTCGTCAGCCGTGATGAGCTCGGCGAGGAAGGCCTTGATGACGGCGCGATCGAGCGCCTGGGTGAGCGGATCGCGGTCAGTCACGCCCAGCGGGCGAGTGTGTCCAAAGAGTCGTGTCCCGATCGCGGTCCTGCGTCGGAGAAGGATGCGGTGCGAAGCATCGGCCGCAACCAGACCGTCGATTCCACGCTCGACGTCCCGCTCCGTGAGGGGGCGCTCGCGGATGACGTCGGCGCGCGCTCTGGGCACGTGACCGGCGGTGCGCAGCCTCCGGCCGTCGTCGTCTCAGCTGACCAGTTGCGTGGTTCTCGCTCCGTGGAGGACGGGGCGTGGGCGGGCGAGAGCGGGGCTGTCACGGATGCTCGCGATTCCGCGGCTGCCGCGCCGCTCGAGGCCGACGGCCTCGCGGGCGGGCGTCGTGAGAGCGAGGCAGGTCGGTTGCTGCGCGAAGCCCGTGAGCGCGAGGAGAACGAGATCCGTCAGGGGTCGCTTGAACGCACAGGCCACGCGGCAGCCGTCAACGCGGCGGGCGACGCGCCCGGCGAGTCTCCCGAGAGTGAGGCGGGTCGGTTGCTGCGTGAGTCGCGGGAGCGCGAGGAGCGCGAGTTAGGGAGGGGTATCTGAAGCCATGGCTGAGTGGGGTCCGTCACACCAGTACCGCGCGCCGCCGCGGCTGCGGCGTCCATGGCCGGTGCGGATGCTCGGTCGTGTGGCGGCGCTGTACTTCGGACTGGCGGTCGTGAAGGTCGCGCTGGGTGTGGGAGGGGCGTCGCCGCTGGTGTGGGCGTGGCACTGGCTCGGGGTAGCCGTGGTCGGGCTGCTGCTGTTCCCGCTGCTTGCCCGCGTGGCGCCGGCCGCGTGGCGCTGGTTGGTGCAGCATCGCCGCCGGCGGGTACGTGTGCCGTCCCGGGTGGCACGCGCCGGCGATCCCGTGGTGGCCGTGCGCGAGCACGCGGCCGGGCTCGGCGGCGGCGCCTTTCTCGGGTTGCGAAGCGGTGGTGCGTGGGCGGTCGCCGATGGCGAGCAGTCGGTGATGCTCCTTGGCCCGCCGCGCTCGGGGAAGACGAGCTGCGTTGTCATCCCGGCGTTGCTGGCGGCGCCGGGGCCGGCGGTATCGACCTCTACCAAGCCCGAGGTGCTGCACGCCACCGGTCGTGCGCGGGGCCGGTTGGGAACGGTGTGGGTGTACGACCCGGCCGGGACGATGAGTGAGCTGCCGGCCGGCGCGCGGCGGCTGTGCTGGTCCCCGGTCGCCGCCGCGCGCGATTGGGACGGTGCGTTGCTGATGGCGCGCGCGATGACCGCCGCCTCGCAGGTCGGGCGCGGCACCACGCATGAGCATCACTGGGCCGAGCGCGCCGGGGCGCTGCTGGCGCCGCTATTGCTGGCCGCCCAGCTCGCCGATCGCGATGTCGGCGACGTCGCCCGGTGGGTGCTGCGCCAGGACCTCGACACGCCCGCGCTGGTCCTGGAGGAGCACGACACGCCGGTCGCCAGCGACGTCCTGGTCGGCATCGCGCAGACCGATGCGCGTGAGCGCTCCTCGATCTTCTCGGCCACCGCCGGGGTGCTGGCCGCTTACCGGTCGGATGCGGCGCGGCGCTCGGCGGCGCATCCGAACTTCGACGCGGCGCGATTCGTCGACTCGCGCGACACGGTGTATGTGTGCGCGCCGGCGCACAAGCAGGCGCTGTGCGCGCCGCTGGTTGTCGGGCTGCTGGAGGAGATCCGCCACGCCACCTACGCCCGCCATGCCGCCGGTGCCGCGGATCGGCGGCGGCCCGTCTTCTTCTGTCAGGATGAGGTTGCCAATATCGCGCCCATCCATGACCTGCCGGCACTCGTGTCTGAGGCGGGCGGGCAGGGGCTGCATGTGCTGGTGTGCCTGCAGGACCTCAGTCAGGTCCGTTCGCGTTGGGGAGACCCTGCCGCCGAGGGGTTCTTGTCCCTCTTTCAAACGCGCCTGGTCCTGCGGGGAGTCGGCGACAGCCGCACGCTGGAGGCGATCAGTCTCGGACTCGGTGAATACGACCGCAGCCTAACGTCCACGACGATCGCCGCGTCGGCGTCCCCGGGCTGGTTCACCGGTCCCGGCAGCGAATCGACGTCGGTCACCTACCAGACCGCCCGCCAGCGGACGCTCTCACCGGGTGAGGTCGCGCAGATCCCGCGCGGGCGCGGGCTGCTGCTGTCCGCCGACGGGTGGGGGCTCGTGCGGCTGGCGCCCTGGTACGCCACCGCGCCGTGGCGCGACATCGCCCAGCCCCAAGACCTGGGCGGCGCTGACCTGTCCCGGCCCGACGTTCGCCCCGCGCTCAGCTCTGCATCACAGACACCCGATCCGAGAAGGAGGACGTCATGAATACCGCCGTTTCGGTCGCGTCCGTGGACGCGACGCTCACCTCGCCCGGGCAGCCGGGCTACCCGCTGTCCGGGCTGGCCGTCTACGCGATCGTCGTCGCCGGGCAACTGATCGCGGCGTTCTGTCGCGCGCTTGTGTTCTATCTGCCGCTGCGTCTGGTGGCTGTCATCGCGGGGTGGTCGGGGGGCACCGCCGAGGACCTGACACTGGTCGTTGCGTTCCTGCCGCTGGCCTGGTCGCTGGTCGGTCTGTTCGTTCCGGCCGAGGGCTGGTTGATCCAGCAGCGTTACCGCGGACGCTCGGCGTCGGCGCGTGAGACCGCGGCGTACACCGACGCCCTGCAGGCGATCCACGCCACCGACCCCGACGCGCCGGCACCACGGTCGTGGTTCGTGGTCGACCAGCGCGAGTTCGGCGCGGCGGTCCTCGGCGACACGCTGATGATCGAACGTGAGACCTTTCACGACGGGACGCTTGAGGCCACGATCGCGCACGAGCTCGGGCACCTCGCTCACCGCGACGGCCGGATCACCGTCGCGCTGATCCGCGTCACCTTCCTCGCCGGTCACCTCGAGGGACGCCCGGCCGGGCCCGGGCTGTTCCCCGGGCTGGCACGCGCGGTCAATTGCGTCGCCAGCGGTGCGCTGTCGATGCGGCTGCTCACGCCCATGTGGGGCGGCTACTTCCGCGATCGCGAATACCACGCAGACCTCTACGCTGCGCGGCTGGGATACGCCCGGGAGCTGATCGACTACTTCGAGGGCGTTGCCGGTTACGACCAGCCGGTCGCGTTCGCGTGGATGAAGTCGCACACGCACCCTCCGACCGGGCTTCGCATCGACCGCCTCCAGGCATATCTCGCCCATCCCGACGCGAAGCCCGAGGTGACCCGATGAGCTCGCACGGACACGGCCCCGATGCGCGTCCTCGCCACCAGGCGCGGCCCGGCGTGGCGGGGGGTCGAGGACGCTGCCGCGCGGGCGGCTGACGAGGCGACTGGCGTCGCGCAGCATCGCGTCCGGCTCGTTGGGCCGCCGACGGGACGCTCGTCACCTTCCCACACGTCGCGCCGCGGCGTCGACCGGGTCATCCTCTACACCGAAGGAGGCAGCATGAGTCTTCCTCGAGGCGGCGGTCCACGGGGCCTCGGCCCCCGAGTGCGCAGCGCCGGCGCTCGGCTTGGGCTCGGGCCGCGACCGATCAGCCAGACCAGCCCACTCATCGACGCCAAGCAAGCCGCGCAGCTGCTCGGCGTGCCACCGACCTGGCTGCTCGCGCAGGCCCGCGAGCGCAAAGTGCCGCACAGAGGCTCGGACGCTACGTGCGCTTCGACGCCGACGAACTCATCCGCTGGGTCGAACAGAACCGCATCGACCCCAACCGGCCGCCGCGGTGAGCAACCCACAGCTCGCAGCGGTAGCCGGTGGCGCGGCGCCGGCGGCGTGCGTCGCCGGTGACGCGCGTGGCTGCTTGCTCACCAACGGACCCTCGAGGGGCTCGTTGGGGCTGCTTCGTACCGGGTAGTCGGTACACACTTGGACCGGGTGGGCGGGACAGCCCGAGCGCGGGCGTGCTGGGCCGGCCGCGGACGCGAACTCCTCGGCGGGGCACCTTGTGGCAGTTGGCCGGCCATCGGCGGGGCCGGCTGATGCTCCGAGCAGACGGTCAGCTGCGCTGACCGTCTGGGTCCGGTCCGTCGATGCTCGCCCCCCGTTGAAGCCGCACGCTTCGGCGGCGCATCCCGCGGGGGGACGAGCATCGACGGACCGGCCTCATATGCGGGCTCCCGACCGCCGTGTGGGGACCTCCGCTGGCGGGCGCCAGCCGATCGCCGGCGTGGTCTCGTTGTAACCTTGATTATGTGAAGGGCCGGCTCAAGGTTGCCGCCGGGCGTTTCCGGCGGGAGCGGTGCTCGGTCGAAACCGCAGGCCCAGCAACCGGCCCGAGCCGTGGCCGCGCCGGCAACGGAGCGACACACCGCAGCCTTGGCCACGGCCGAGCCGCGTAGAGACCGCAAGCGTTTGCAGAGCGCCAGACGGCCGCCCGTGACGATCCGCTTGATCCGGCGCGGCTGAACGTGATTTGATGTCCCATGGGCCTGGCGGGGTTGGAGCTGACTTTCACCGGCGAACGCGAGTTCGTGGACGCGGTTGCTGAAGAGTTCGAAGCCGACGACGTGGAAGTAGTCGAGCAGGCCGACATCGACGACCCAACGGAGCTTCGCTTGGACCTCGGCGCGGTTGCGGCCGTCGTGGCGATCGTCTCGCAGACCTTCTTCGACGGCCCGTTGGTCCCCACCCTGTTCCGTGTGCTTCGCCGGACGAAGCCTCAACGAATAAAGATCTCAAGTCCGTTCCGCGAGATCACTTTTGAGCCTTCGCAACCGATGACCGAGGACGAACTGCGCGCAGCATTACGCAGGCTCGCCGAGCTCTGACGGTGTCCAGAGTCCAACGCGATTTCGGCGGCTTCGACCCGAAATACCTTGGGATCACGCTGCATGTGGATGGCGAGAGGTCTTGGCAGCGATTACGCGGACTGTTAGCCGGCACGGGCGTCGACGCCGCCAGCCTGCGGGGCATCGCCGACCGCAATGAGCGCTTGGAGGCCGTGCTGGCGGCGACCGTGCTCGCGCATGAGTTGCGACATTTCCACGACTTTCTATTAGCACCCGTCGGGGCAGCCATGCTGCGAACACGGCTGATGGCACAACTCAACGCGATCCAATTCATCGCGATGGCGCTGTCGCAAGACAGCTCGGACAACGCGAACTGCATTCCTGTTCCCATCTCCGCCTGGTGCTCATGGAGCCTGAACCAGCGCAGCGCCTACCTTGGACGGCTCAACGCGTGGCGCCCGGCTGAAGCCGAGCCGCTCGTCGCACCCGATCTGCCCGTAGTCGCGCCAACTGAGGAAGTGGCCGAGCTTCGCATGACCGTCGTCGGCTCGATCGAGGAACAGATGCGCGTTATCTCTCACTGCTATCGACAACTGAGCACGCTCGCGTCGCCACCCGGGCTGGTGGTCGAAGGCGAGCCGTTCCTGCCTGTCGTCGTGTCGGAGCTCTCGGCGGTCTTAGTGCAGAGCCAAGATGCCTGGACCGGTCTCGGCGTGGACGCCGCTCATCTCGTGATCGACGAGCTAACCACCGGCCTGCCGCGCTATCGGAGACTGGCCAGCATCATCAGAGCCTACGAAGCGCACGGATTGCTCGGCAGGCCGCTGGTGGCGGCCGCGACGTGGGCACTCTCCGGGCCCTGGCCTCGAGGCGGGAGCCGAGAATCGTCGTTGGCCCGCTTCTCCGACCTAACGATGCATCTCGTGAGGAGTCCGCCCGTTGACCCCGAGATACCGACCCGCGATCTGTTTGCCGGGTGGGACAACCAACTTGCTCGCGCGCCGACGCTCGATGGATTGGTCGGCTCGCTCGAGCGGGACGCGGCTTTTGTCACGCGTCTTGACGAAGCGTCCAGCTCGTTCGAGGGCTCGGGTTTCGACTGGCTGCAGGCGCCCATTCAGCGAGTCCGCGACTTTTACGCAAGCTTTGCAGCAGCACGCCGACTATGCGTTGAGCGAGTCTGCGAGGCCCTCGACGACTACGTGATTCCTGAGCTCTATCTGGACCGGGCCGCGGCCACGCTCCCGAGCCCGCGCGTCGCGGTCGAATTCCGCTCGCTCTCCGCGCCGCTTGCTGATGATCTGGAGGGCAATGGTTGGCACGTACATCTGGCCCGCCAGGCGGGCGACGGGACGCGTGTATCCGTCGTCCTTGGTGCGCCGGTGCAACTCCCCGGTGTGGGCTTCATGGATCACGACACCGCGTTCGAAGCGCTCGTCATGCACAACGTCACGGACGTGCTCTTCTCGCCTCTTCGATGGGACCGCGATGACTGGGACGTCCAGCTGGCGCAGGTCTCGCTCGGCGAGGGCCGACCAATCATCCGGTTGCAAGCGCGAAGCTAGCGACGGCAACGGGCCCAACGTGGTGGCGGACACGATCACGCACACCGTACCTGCTGCGGTAGGTCTCGAGGTCCGGATGCTTGACCGTCCTCCTTACGGCCTCGTTCGCGGCGGCCGCGGGGGGCGCGGACCACCCGTTCATATGCCGCGGACCGATGCGCGAAGTTTGCTGGCGTCATCATTCCGGATAAAGGGGTCCCCGGAACCGCCGACCCTGGTGGGTTATCAAGACAACCGCGGTGGGAGACGAGCCCGTTGTCCGTCGCGAGCCCATCCCCTCACGAACTACGTCTGGCGGGGTAGCAGCGCAATGGTGGCCGCTACGTCGAGCGCGGACCGGACTTCGACCTCCAATACGATCACATCATCCCGTTCTCGATGGGCGATGCGACGACGGTCGAGAGCCTCAAGCTCCTCCGCGCCACGTGTAATCGGCGCAAAGGCGGACCCTCGGCTAAGACGCGACATGCTACCTGGCGTTCAATACGGCTGATCGCACAAGAGCTGGCCGTACTCGACGATCGCCTGATCCTGTGTCTCCCCGTCGGCTTGCCATTGTGCATATAGGTCAGTACAGAGCGCGCGGAAGGTCGGGTCACTCAGGCAAGTGCCCTGCGAGTTGTACGCCCCGGCCGCGCACGCAGGCGTGCTCGGCGTAGTGTCCGCGCTCGGGGTCGGTTCTTGTGCCGGCTGATGCAACACGAGGGTGGGCGCTTGATTGAAGCTGACGTGGATGCCGTTGGCACCGTCGCAGTTGACGACATGGCCCGTCAGTTTGCACGTCACGCTGTAGGTACCGCCGGTCGTCGGGCTGTTCACGGATAACGTGGATGCGCCGCCCTGTACCGTCGCTGGTGCGGCCGCGTACGATTTGTAGATGTTTGCGGCGAATGCGCAGCTCGTGTGGATGCTCGGCGTGATGTAGGCATTCTGCGGGCATGACCGGAGCGACGCTGCCGCCGTCGCTGTGGTGGAGACCGCCCTAGTGGTGGTGGAGGTCGACGCGGCGGGAGCCGCGGGGGCGGAGGCGTAGACAGACGTAACGCAGCCGATGATGTCGGCGACCCAACCCTTGTCGTTCGGTGAGTTGAGACCAATGATTAGCGGGCCGACGGCGGTAGCGCCTGAGTCGCCGAACCTCCGGATGGCGCTAGCCGCCGCTTCATGGCTGCCGACATAGTCGACAGTCGCGACCTCGGTCGGGATGGAGAATGTGCTCGGCTTGTCGACCATCAGGTTGGGGTACGGATCGCCACCTTCGCCGGTGGAAGCGCTGCGGTCAGCTGGGAAGTAGCGCGTTATCAACCCCGCGCGGGTCAGGCAGTCGCTGAACGCGCCAAGCGGGCCGGCGACGGCGGTCGCCTTCTTAGCGGCGACGGTTTCAGTGGCCCCGGAACCGCAACCCGCCATAGCAGCCATGGCGACCGCACACGCGACGACTCCGAGTTGGCGCGGCGTCACAGCGACGACCGAACTAGCGAACGGTCGCGCGCCTTTGCGGACGCGGGACGGCACGAGCGAGCGGCCTTACCGCCACGCGCCGTTGTGGCACGCACCGCCGCCCGTGCATGAGCGCGTGATCGTGCCACTGGCGGAGTGGATGGAAAACGTATCGCCAGTTGACGTGGCCTTCGTGGTTACGTCGTAGCCGTCCGTAGTCGCAGACACGTCGCTCACAATCGCCGCGCCGTCCCCGCTAAGTGTCGGCTCGATCTGCTCGAGCTTCGCCAAGGTCGCGCCCGCGTAGCTGCCGTTCTGATCCGTAGCGTACGTCTCGATGGTGACTTCAGCAGTCCGGGCCAGCGCCTCGGCCCCGGAATCGGTATCCGCAGCGCTCTGAGCGGGAGGGGTTGTCGTGGGAGCTGCTGCCGACGGAGCGGCCCGCTCGATCACCACTGTCGTGCTGTGACCGCTCCCGCAGCCGGCGAGCACTATCGCTACGCCCATCATCACAACCAGTCCTACCCACGCTCTCGCCCTGCGGTGTTTCAGCCTGAACATGACCCGCCGTATCGGTCGATCAGCCACGGGACTTGAGCGGCTGCTGTCCAGTTGGACTCACTTGATGGCCAATACGGAGCCGAATAGGCACTGCTGCGTCGCGCAGGAGAGTCCCCAGTCGCCCAGCCTCACGCACGCACGCGTCCTGATCACTGGGGTGCAGACCCCGGACACGCGCGGTCGCACACCAGCCGGGCGCCCGGGATCAGCGGCTCTAGCGTGTCGTGATTCGGAATTCTCGGTCAACCCCAGGATGGCTCACTGCGTGGCGTCTAGCGACGGCACGCTCACTGAGTCCTAGGGTCCTGGCGGGTTGTCGCTCTCGCCGCCGTGGTCTGAGCACGCGCCGCTGATGCCACCGGATTGGCTCCACATTCCGTCGTTGCATTGCACAACGTAGCCGTTCCCGTTGGGGAAGTTCTCGATGCACTGATGCGTGTCGCAGAAGTCGGCCGGCGGGTTAGACGGGTCGCAGGGAGGGGAGTTGTTGTCGGACTGCCCGCAGCCGGCTGGCGTTGCGCTACCGGTCCCTGTACCGGGTTGTAATTGGGTGTCCGTCGCGGTTTGCGTCGGCGGCCCGCTCGTCGTCGTCGCTGGGCATGTGAACTGCAGGGAGTCTGCTGCGCCTGCGAATAGCGATCTGTACCCAGCGAACCGTGCAAGCGGGCTCGAGCCCAGGACCGCGATCCCGGTGGAGCACTGGTTGAGGAAATAGTCGACCCGTTCATCGCCGCTGATGTCGAACAGCCAGCGAAACGCCGTGCCGTTGTCGACGGCACTCGGTCCAGACGCGATCTGGGTGTAGCCGGACGAGCCGCTCAGGGCGGCTTGGACTTGCGCGGCCTTGTCCGCTGGCGGCGTTGTCTCGCCGGCAACGACGTCAACCGTGATCGTGGCGCCGGAGGGCGCGGTCCAGACACTGGAGGCGAAGTTGCCCTCAGGGACGTCACGCTGGGTTGGGGTCCACTTGCTTGGAATCGCGATCGTGTAGCCGGTCCGGGTGTAGCGGTACGCGCTTGGTGCGCTGGACGTCTGATGTGGGCTGGCCGCTGCCGCGCTGGACGTGCTCTGTGAGCTGACTGCTGCGGCGGGCGATGCCACCGCGGTATCCGGGACCGAGACGGTCTTGGTCCCACTACCGGCGCACCCACACAGCGTCAGGGAGCCCGCTGCGAGCAGCACTGCGGCGCGACTCCGTCGGGCGGCGGTTGGTGCTCGGTGTGGGCGCTTCATGGCGGTGCAGGCTACGGGATGCGTAGACGCTCGGCGCGCGCGACTGTCGATGATGCGTAGAGTCGGCAAGTGATAGGCAGCGCTGATACGACGTACCGCGTCCCGTGAAGAACGTGCCGGCAGATTCCACGTATCTTCGGGCGCCTAGTTCATCACGGTGTGTCCGGAGCTGTCTCAGCGGATGCGTCGCGCCTAGCGGTGGGTGGATGCGCCCTTCAATGCGGTCGATCCTGGCGTTCGCCACGTCGCCTGGATCAATGCCCAGCACCTTCAGCAAGACGCACAAGGTGTTTGGGTGTATCTCCGATCTCATCCTCCAGTTGGAGTATGCACTTGCTAGATCGTGATCCGGGCTCTCCCATTGCCGCATCGTGGTGAGTTCGCCCGGTTCACCGCGATTGCCGGCGCACACTTCGAGTTTGCGGCTGCTCGCGGGTCGACCCGCCCGCCCGGTTGATGTTCCGGCCGCGGGAGCCGTTTGAACCGCACCCCCTTCACTGCCCCTGAAGTCCGTCGCGGCGCCCGATCCTCGTGTCGCTACCGCGCTGGTCGCCGGTGCGGCACTGCGCGGGACGGGGGCCAGCTCTTCGTGTCTGCTTCGGGAGGTGCCAGCGGCGGTCGAGGTCGGTGAAGACATCGATGATCGCGGCTGCCTCGAACGCTCGGTTACGCCGCCCGATCGTCGTCTGCTTGAGGATTCTGGTCCCCGAGGATCACCCGACGTTTGGCCGCCTGAACCCCTTCATTGCTGGTGATGATCGATCTCGGCCGCGCTCGGCGCGCTGCCTGGCGTGTCATCGGGTTCCCGCTCCTGCACACTGGCCCGCGCGCGTGGTCGCCGGCGCCTGAAGGACAGAGCCCTTTCGCTAGGCGGTTAGCACGTCACCGACGTGAACTGAGAGCAGATGTTGTCCAGCGAATCTGACATGTCGGTCACCGTGCTTGAGACGTCATCGACCGAGCCTGACACATCATCAACCGAGCTTGACACCTGATCGACCGAGTCTGACACTTCGCTGACAGAGTTTGAGAGGTCCGTCACGGAGCGCGCCAACTGGGGCGTGGTTGGCGAGACAACCCAATGCGAGAGGGCGACTGCAACCGAAGCGCCGAGCAGCACCGCGAGCGTGCACGCAAACGTCATCATGCGCAGGGTCACAGGGCGATCCATCAGGGATGTCCTTCCCGAGTCGGGACCGGCGTCAGGCTCCGAGCCATTGACGGTCAATCTAGCCGTCAAGCCGGAGGGCAAATCGCCGCTCTGAGGCCCCTCCCCGTCTCGACCACGCTGGCCGCCCTCTCGCGGGCGTGAGGGCTCGGGCGGATGATCGCTCGGCCGGGTGGCCCGACTCGACGCTGCCCACGGGCCCATCCCCGGCCCATCGGATCGTCCCCGCCCCCTTCCCACAAGCCCCCGGATCGCCTCAGAGCGCGCCGGTTCTGAGCCCTCCCACCTCGCGGGGGCGCATCCCGGCCCGGATGGGATCGAGCCCGGGACGGCCGCCGAGCGCCGGTCGCTTGCCCTCGTGCGCGGCCCTAAGCGAGCGCGCCGCGCGAGCGCCTGTGTAGGCACCGCTCCCAAAGCACGCCCGAAGGCAGCACGATACCCGTAGCCCCGGCTCTCGCGCCGCCGGTGTCGCGATGGCCTTCAAGCTTGTCAAGCGCCATCGAATGAGCACAGACCCGGTGGCGGGTCGTCAACGCACCCCACCTCGTCGCGCTGGTCCGTGCTGGCGCGGTATTCAAGAACGGCACGCGTGACGCGCCGATCCACAGGTCATGACTTTCTCCCCTGAAGTCCGTCGCTACGCCGAGGAGGACTGCGCAATCCAGCGACGCTTGACGACGCGAGCCATGGGTCAAGCTTTGCGCGTAAGCTTGATTATGCGCTGCTCCTAGTCAAGGTTACGGGTCATGGAGATGGCTCATCGACCGGATGTTAGGCATCCCGGATCGGGATGTTATTCGTCTCGACTTGAGTTCTGGATCCGGCGCCCGCCGGACTTCTGCCTTCCGCCCGGAAAGCAGTCATGCTTCTTCGATTCGAGCGATAAACGCGGTCACGGCAGCGGCAGCCTCTTCGACGTCGGTGATCGGCATCGCCATGTTCCGCGCCATGGCGCCGTAGGACTCGCTCCAGGATGGATACACGATGATCTCCGGAGGCCAGGTGTGCTGGCCACGCAGGGCGAACGTCTCTTCGCAGGCTTCACGGATGATGCCGAGCTGGCCATTGGTGGCTGCTTCCAAGAGCTGGAGATCGATCAGGTCCCAGAAGCGCACGTTCTCTCCCCCGTGCTTGAGCGGGGCCTCGCTGACAGCGTGAAGCTTCTGGGCGATCTGCCAGCGGAGCGCCAATACCGGCACTCGTTCGGGGCCGTTCAGCCCTAGCTTGCTCAGGTCGTGGCCTGGCAGTTCATCGAACTCGTGACCGCCTGCCTCCGCCGGGGCGAACTCGACCTTCAGCGTGGTGAAGTGTCTGGTGTTGAAGGAGACCTGGATCTCGAGGCGTCGAACCTCGGGCCGGGCGGGGAGCGTTTCGGACTCGCCGGCTGTGAAGCTGAATCCCTCGTACGGCTCGGAGAAGGCCTCCTCGAGGTGATCGGCCAGCTCCTCTGGGTTCCCGAGCAAAGCGATGTCCACGTCCTGGCTCGCCCTGGCCTGATCACGTAGTCGGAGCTCGATCGCTATGCCGCCCTTAGTGAGAAATTTCGGCCGGCCTTCTTCGTCGACCAGGCGGCTGAGTGCGCCCGCCAGCATCATCGAGGCCACGCGCATGTTCAGCCGCCGAACGGGCAGACCTGATTGTTTCTCGAGCTCCGTAATCAGCTGCTGGAGTCGGCTGAGCGTCTTGGGAGGGTTCTTGGGAGGGAGCTCTGTCACGCCCTAGGCCGCCCCACGCGCTCCAGGTGAAGATCCTCGACTAGCGTTTGCGCCTGTCGGCGACGGAGCAGCCCGCGTTCGCGCCCATGACGGACGGCCTGCTCAAGTAGATCCCTACCCACATGCGCCTCGGCGCATTGACGGATCGCTGTTTCCAGCGTGACGACGGGGACGCCCTCGACAGCGGTGATGTCCTTGGGATTGAGATCTTCGCGATGGATCACATAGCCGTCCGGGATCTTGCGTTGCGGACGATGGTGCCGCGGGACGGTGATGTGGATCTTGCTCGGGTTGATGTCACAAACATTCCATAGGTCCAAGGCGGTCTCGTGCGTCAAGACTCCCTGAACGCCGCGTGGCCAGAGTGCCGCGGCCATATACGTGCCGAGAGGTCCCACACCGACGAACGGCACGCGATACACCCCATGGGCGACCCGCTCCAACTGGCCGCGGCGAGCCATCGTGTCCAGGGCGCCCGCCGCGTAGCCGATCTCGGCAGCATCCTCGGTGCGGACCAGCCCTTGCCGGTCGGCCGCAATCTCGGTTAGCTCTCGGAAACGTGCTGTTGGCATGTGCTTATTATACGACAAACTGTCGGACTTCAAGTCCAGCCTTGGTGCTTGACATACGACACTTTGTCGGATGTCAAGCACTGCTCTGCTATTCGAGTCCCGGGCTCTGTTGACAGGCAGGGGCCGTCTCGCGCGATGCCGAGCACCATCTCTAGAGACTGGTCACCATGGCCCCTTCATTTCTCGGGACACGGTTTTCGCGACACGTTTTCGGGGCTCGAGTCGTCCTCGCGATGCACGCCGGCCAACCCGCGTAACCGGGATGAAGGGGGCAGCAGCGAAATGAAGGGGTCGGCCCAATGTTTCCGGGGTCTCTCGAGCGGCACTTCGTGTCGCGAGAGGCGCCCCGAACCCCGCAAATATGAGATGATTTGAGGCGATCTCAGGGCATCTGAAATCGCTCCACAGAGCCAAAAAGGCCTCTATAGGAGCGACTCGTAATGAAGGGGTCCCCGGTTCGAGTCCGGGCGTCGGCTTGAGTTTGCAGGGGATTCTCGGGATGGCTTGTCCCGGCGGCCGGAAAATCCCGCGACACGTCTCGGGACACATCGCGGCGGTCTTGTCCCGCGTCCACCGGCGAGGCCCCGGATTCATTCGGCTTTCGTGGCAGGCGGCGCATGGAACCCCTTCATCTTTCGTGAAGCGGCACGGCGGCCGTGTTGCTGTCCTTCGTGCGCCAAAGCCAGCGCGCAGGTCGCTCACGAGCGCGCCGGGCGCTGAACGCCGTGCCGGGAAGAGGCGCGTGTACGGAGGTCGACTAGAGGACGACGTTGGCGTGCAGGCTGCGGCATCACAGGCAGCCGGTGGCGAGCGCACGGATCGGCTTCACTTCTTGACGCCCTTGGCGATACGGCTGAGGCGTTGGTCGTAGGTGAGCAGCTCGCCGCCGGTCTCGGCGGCGGTGGCCAGAACGATCGCGTCCGGTAGGCGCAGGCGTTGGTGGTGGGCGCGGAGCTCCGCTGCGTATTCGGCGATCGCCGCCGTGAGCGGCGCGACGGTGATGCCCATGGAGGCGATCGCCTCGCGGGCGTCGCCGAGGCGATCGGCGCGCGCGAACGCGACAAGCGTCTCGCTGTACGCACTCGCGGGGGTGATCAGTGGCCGCGCGTCTTGGTCGGCGCGTTCGACATCGGCGACGGCCCTGCGATGGTGGGCGTCGGCGCGGTCCAGCAGCCCGATCAGGACGCTGGCATCGAGGATCAGCGCTCCCACTCGTCGCGCAGTCGGTTGAGTTCGCCCTTCTTGTAGATGCCGTTGGCGATGCCGGCGTGGCGCCGGATACGCGAGCCGCGGGCGGCGATGATTAGTTCGCCCTCGCCGCTGGGGCGAACCGTGACTTCCTCGCCGGAGCGCAGCCCTGCAGCGCGCATCGCCTCGACCGGGAGGGTGACCTGGTTCTTGGAGGAGACTCTCGGCATGGCCTTTACTTTAGTCCGATCGCAGGTAAAGGACAAGATGGTGCCGGGCCACACTCAAACCAGACGAGAGGATCTGGCCGGACGCGCCTACGGGAGCCGGCCACTGGAGTGCCTACGGTTACTCGAGCAGCGACGCTTGGGGGTCGGGGCGGCGGGTGGCCTGGGGTCCGGTGCGGACGTGTCCTTCGAAGACGTCTTCGTCGAGGAAGGCTCGCATCAGCTTTTCGTGGGCGCGATAGCGAAGCGCTTGGGCTTCGTGGTGGACAGCGGCCGCGTATTCGATGACGTCGCCGGGGCGCTCTTCGGGTAGGCGACGCGCGAGGATCTGCTGAGCGGCCCAGGCGTACACGGCGTTGGCGGCGACTTCGACCTCGAGCATGCGGTAGGGCAGGTATTCGCGGACGCGGCCCTTCGACAGCCCGGCACGCCGCGCTGCGCGCTCCAGCGCCTTGAACTCCTTGCGGCCCTCATAGACGGTCACGATTCCAGACTCGGGATCGAATGTCGCTTCGATCTGCGAGTCCTCGTCTTTGCGGGCGATCTCGCGTACCCAGCCGGAGGCGTGGTGGCGCACGATCAGCACGGCAAGCTCCGCGGTCTGCCCGTCGGCTTCGGCCACCACGCTCAGGCGGGAGCCGGGGTCGCAGCTGACGCGGGCGCGCAGGCTGGCGTCGATGCGTGACCAGCCCGCACGGTTGGGCTCAGGGACGGTGTCGGCGGTCAGGTTGACGGCCAGTCCGGTGTCGGCGCTGACGCTCACGGGGGTGCCGGGCGGGATCTGGCGCGGGTTGATGAACAGCGAGATGCCGCGGCGCTCGCCTGGGTGAAGGCGCACCAGTGCTTGTTTGAAGCGCAGCGCCGCGACCGGCCCGGGATCGACAGGCTGCACGGGTTCGGGAGCTGGGGGTTCCGCAGCACCGGCGGACGGTTCCGCCTCGTGCGGTTGATCCTCGACGAGCGCGGATGCACCAGCGGGTTGGTCGCCGGGCGCGAACGCCGCTTTGCCGGGAGTGTCGAATGCGTTCTTCAGGGCATCGTTGAGTGCGCGTAGCCCGACTTGGTCGCGGGCTTTCAGCGCTTGGCCGGGGCGGATGAGGTGCGCTCCGGCCCGTCGCTCCTCCGCGGCGACGATCGGTTGCAGCACGCGATCGATCGCCTCATACAGAGCCGCCACGACCGGGTGGTGCTCGTTCAATCCGGAGCGGTCGACCTTGACCACCAGCTGGGGACGCGAGCTATCAAGCGCGCGGCGCTGCAGCTCTTCGAGCTGGTCGCAGTACATCTCACCGTAGAGGTGGCGGGTGCCCGGGTGTCCCTCATATGAGCCGAGCGTGGATTCGTGCGCGCCGCGGCCGGCGCACACCACGAGGCCTCCCAGGCGCGTCGCGCGCGAGGTTCCCGGTGCCAGCGCCTGCGCGGCGCGTCTGACCGTGATGTGCGCGGTGATGTCGGCGGTCACCTTGATGTCGTCGTCGAATAGGACCGGGCGTTGCTCGTCGGGTTCGGGTTCGGGGTAGCGCACCGCCTCGATCTGCCCGCTGGGCAGTTCGAGCCAGACCTCGCGCGCCGGGTCCTTCAGCACGACGCGAAGTTGCACGAGTTGGGACACCAGGGTCCGCAGGCGTCCGTCGGCGGGCAGACGCTCGCTGGCCAGGGGCACGGTCACGAGGCTGCCGTCGGGTTGTCCGGGGGCTGGCTCGTCGCGGACGTGCAGGTAGGCGTACGGGTCATCCCCGCGGGTTGGGAAGAACCAGGACTCGACCGCGCGATCGTCGCGGACTCCCTGGATCCGTCCTGCTCCCTGGGCCATCCACACGTCCCTGAGGCCGCGTCCGAACAGGCCGCGTTGGGACCCGTCGTGTTCCGGAAGCTCCCCAAGCGCGCCCAGGCGCCGGTCGACGGCGGTCGCGTGCAAGCCGACACCATCGTCACCGCAGCGCACCTCGAAGCGCCAGGTTCGTAGCGCGGGGACGCGCAGTGCGCGCATCTGCTCAGACCAGCGTGCCAAGAATGCTGGGTCGGGTGCTCCAAAGCCGAGGACGATGCGTCCTCGTTCGCGAGCGGAGGCAGCGATCGCGGCGTCGGCGTTGGTGACGAGCTCAGGCACGATTTGGGTCAGGTCGATGCCGCCCTGGGCAAAGTTCTCGCGAAAGTACCGGCCGCGGACCGCGCCGACATGCACCTCGCGATCAGTCAGAACGGCCGTCATCGGCCGGCTTTCCTTGCGCATTCGCGCTCCGTGCGTCGCATGTGGCGGGCCATTATGCAGAACTTCGAACTCCCGAAAATCTGTCATGACAATCGGTCGGCGGAGGCCTGCTGCGCGGCAACGCGGTCGGCCGCTCCGCCGGGACCGCCGGTCGATCCGGCGCTCACGGGAAGCTTTCAGCGTGATCGCCCTGCACGGAATCTGGTCGCAGGACGCGCGGTTGTGCGTGTGGGGCGAGGACGTCTCGTTGCCGGTCCGGGCGCCGGGGCGTCCGGGTCGACCGCCGCGGCGCCCGGCGCCGCGGTCGCATCCGTTCGCCTGCTCGCTGGCGGGCATTGAGGCCTCGCTGGCGCAGGCTGAGTTGCCGCATGGGGCCTTAGCGCCTCGAACGCTCGTGTTGGCTCTGCCGTCGTGGCGAAATGGGCCGCACGCGTCGCCCCAACTGCTTCGCGCCGAGTCGCCGTCTGGTGAGGGTGAGCCGGCTGTTCTTTCCTGCTGGGAGGTGCCGGCCGGCGCGCTGGCAGCCAACGACGCCCTCGAGTTGCTGCTCGACCTCGACGGATCGAGTGGGAGCGGTGTCGCCGTGGGCGACTCGCTGCGGTTCCTGGCCGAGACGGCGAAGCTTGCCCTGGAACTGCTCGCTCGGGGGCGCGTGCTCCCTCGGCTGCAGCGCGACGAGGTCGCGTGGGTCGCTCGCTGGCGACCGGTCACCGACGATCCCCGGGACCGCGCGCGCCTGCGCACGCTCGCCGAGGCGATGCCGCCGCTGCTGCGCGCGGAAGTGCGCGACGATCGCTGGCGGACCGGCACGGCGCCGGAGACCGTGCTCGACAGTCTGCTGGAGGCGATCGTCGATGGATGCGCCCGCGATCTGCTGTCGACTGGCGCCAAACCTCGACGCGTGTCTCGCTCGCGGCACGCTGCTCCGCCGCGCGACGCGTGGGTCGCTGCGCTCGGCGTTGAGGAGCCTGTCGTGGCCGGCGACGATCGCGAGCTGGCCGCGCTCGCCGAAGGGCTCGAGCAGTGGTGTGCCGCGCGCGAGCGATATGTCGCCGAGCGCATGTTCCGAACGTGTTTCCGGCTGTCGCTCGTCGATGAGCCCGCGTTAGCTCCCGCAAGGCTGGCGGAGACGCCCCCGGTCGCGGAGGCCGCCGGTGAGGCTCCGACCCTGGTCGTCGACGCCGCCGACGCTCCGGTGCGCGTCGATGGCGGAGAGGTAGCTTCGTGGCGGGTAGAGATCTTGATGCAGGCGAAGGACGACCCGAGCGTTCTCGTCGAGGCGGGGGAGGTGTGGCGCAGCAACGGCAACGGCCTGCGCTTGGGTGGTCATCGCCTCGACAACGCGCAGGAGCGGCTGCTCGGCGGTCTTGGACACGCGCTGCGGCTGTGGCCCGAGCTCGAGCCGGCATTGCGCGAGGCGGCTCCCACCGGTGTCGCTCTCAGCTCCGATGCGGCGTACCGGTTCATCAGTGACGCCGCGCCGGCGCTCGAGGCCGGCGGCTTCGCCGTGCTGGCCCCAGCGCTGCTGCGCTCGCGGGTGCGCCTGCAGCTCACCGCTGCACCGAAGGACGAGCACGAGCCTTGGCAAGACGGGAGCGGGCTGTTCGGGATCGACGGGTTGTGCGACTACGAGTGGCGTGTGGCGGTGGGTGACGTGATGCTGACGGTCGACGAGTTGCGCGAGCTCGCCGCACTCAAGCTGCCCCTCGTACGCGCGCGCGGCGAGTGGATCGTGTTGCGCCCCGAGGACATCGAGGCCGCCCTGCGGTTCCTGCAGCGCTCCCCAGAGCGCGGGGAAGCCACCGCCGCGGAGCTGATGCGCTCTGGGCTCGGATTGGAGCGTGACGCTCCCGACGTTGACGTCTCGATTAACGCGCAGGGGTGGCTGGCGGATCTGCTGAGCGCCGACGGCGCGCAGCGGCTGCGACTGATCGGCACGCCCGAGGCGCTCGACGGCGAGCTGCGTCCCTACCAGGAGCGCGGGCTGGCGTGGCTGGCGTTCCTGTCGAGCCTCGGGCTCGGGGCGTGCCTGGCCGACGACATGGGTCTCGGCAAGACGGTGCAGCTGCTCGCCCTGCTGCTCGCCGAGCGCGAACCCTCGGCGGGCGAGAGTGCGCCCCGTGGGCGCGCGGCAACGGTGAACGCGAAACCGTCGGCAAACGGGGCCACGAGGCGCCGGCGGCGGATCGGCCCGACATTGCTGGTGTGTCCGATGTCGGTGCTCGGCAATTGGGAGCGCGAGGCGCAGCGCTTTGCGCCGGGGTTGCGGGTGCACGTGCACCATGGTCGCGAGCGCCTTGCCGGCCGCGACTTCGCGCGCGCAGCGCGCGCGAGCGACCTCGTGCTGACGACGTACGCGATCGCCGCGCGCGACCGGGAGCTGCTGGCGAACGTGAAGTGGGAACGCCTGGCGCTCGATGAGGCGCAGAACATCAAGTCGGGCACGGCGAAGCAGACGAAGGCGATTCGCTCTCTCGTCGCTCGCCATCGCGTCGCGCTCACCGGCACCCCGGTCGAGAATCGCCTCAGCGAGCTGCACTCGATCATGGACTTCCTCAATCCGGGCCTGCTCGGATCGCCGACGGGCTTCCGCGAACGTTTCGCAACGCCGATAGAGCGCTACCGCGACCCGCGGGCGACCAAGCGGCTGCGCGCGGCGACCGAGCCGTTCATCCTGCGGCGGCTGAAGACCGACCGGTCGATCATCGGCGACCTACCCGACAAGATCGAGATGCGCGTCGACTGCCATCTCACGCGCGAGCAGGCGACGCTCTATCAGGCGGTCGTCGACGAGATGCTCGAGAAGGCCGAGACGGCGGAAGGGATCGCCCGCCAGGGCGTCGTGCTCGGTGCCCTGATGAAGCTCAAGCAGGTATGCAACCACCCCGCACACCTGCTCAAGGACCAGTCGGCGCTCGCGGGACGCTCGGGCAAGCTCGAGCGCCTGCAGGAGATCCTCGAGGAGGCGCTCGCCGAAGGCGATCGCGCGCTCATCTTCACGCAATTCACCGAATTCGGGCATCCACTGCGGGAGTACCTGCAGGAGCAACTCGGCCGCGAGGCGCTCTTCCTGCACGGCGGCACGACCAGGGCGGCGCGCGATGAGATGGTCGCCCGCTTCCAGGACTCCGGGGGACCTGCGCTGTTCGTGCTCTCGCTCAAGGCGGGCGGAACCGGACTGAACCTCACCGCCGCCAACCATGTGATCCATTTCGATCGCTGGTGGAACCCCGCCGTCGAGGATCAGGCGACCGACCGCGCATTTCGTATCGGGCAGCGCAAGAACGTGCAGGTGCGAAAGCTCACCTGCGTGGGCACGTTGGAAGAGCGCATCGACCGGCTCATCATCCAGAAGAAGGATCTGGCCGAGCGCATCGTCGGCAGCGGCGAGTCGTGGCTGGCCGACCTGGACACCGCCCAGCTGCGCGAGCTCGTGACCCTGTCCGCCGACGCCGTGGCGGTGCGCTGATGGGGCGCTTCGGGGAGTGGAAGGACTACGAGTACACACGGCCTCTGCCGCCAGAGGGCGGCATCGCGGCCCGCAGCCAGCGCGGCGCGATCGGCGAGACCTGGTGGTCCCAACGCTTCATCGGTCTGCTGGAGTCCTTCGGCGTCGGCAGCCGGCTCACTCGCGGGCGCAGCTACGCCCGCCGCGGCCAGGTCGTCGAACTCGACGTGGAGCCGGGCGTAGTGCTCGCGAAGGTGCAGGGTTCGCGCTACTCGCCCTACAAGGTGCGAATCCGCGCGAAGGTTCTCTCCGACACGCAATGGCGCCGGGCGGAGAAGGCGATGGCCGCGCAGGCGCTCCCGCTCGCGACGCTGCTCGCCGGCGAGATGCCCCGCGACATCGAAGACGTGCTCGCCGCCGCCAAGATCGCGCTGTTCCCCCGCTCGCCGGGCGACCTGAACGCGACCTGCACCTGCCCCGATTGGGAGAACCCCTGCAAGCACGTCGCTGCCGTCTACTACATCCTCGCCGAGCAGTTCGACGCGGACCCGTTCCTGATCTTCGCGTGGCGCGGGCGCTTGCGGGAGGAACTTCTCGCGGGGCTGCGGACCCGTCGGGCGGCAGGGACCGGACTGCCGGCATCGCCGGCGCGACGGTCCCGTTCCCATTCCCAGTCTGACGGTCCCGCGGCCGACGCTGACCACTCCGCTGACGCCGGTACCGCGGCGGCGAACCCGGCCGGGGTTGAGCGCTTGCCGCTCGTGCCGCTGACCGCGCAGCTCGACCGCTTCTGGATCAGTGGCCCCGGTCTCGCGCAGCTGGTCGTCAATCCGCTGACGGGCGATACACCCGACCTCCTGCTGCGCGAACTCGGCCCGGCACCGGACCAATGCGGCGGGGCGAGCCTCATCGAGCAGTTGACGTCGGCGTATGCGACGCTCGCCGACGCCGCCCAGCGACGCGCGATGCGCTGAGCGCCCACGACGGCGAGCGAGCTGCTCGTCGCGCGCGGGCCCACCGCCAACGGTCATGCCGCGAGGATCGCGTCGAGCCCGCGGCGCACGTGGCGCTGCTGTTCAGTGTCGACGGGAAGGTCGGCGATTCTTGCCTGCAGCGTGGCCGGGTCAACCAGCCGTGCTGCCAGCGCGGAGCGTGCGAAGTCCCAGTCCCGATCTCGATTCGCCACGCACTTGGCGAGTACGAGATCGTGTGGCTCGAGGCACCACGCCGTCGGTCGGCGGTGGGAACCGACGCGCGCCTGGATATCGACCCGCACGAGGCGCTGGCGCCATCCGGCGGGGGCCTTGGCCGTTTCCGGGCCGACGCCATGGGCGTAGTAGCCGTAGGCGCGGTGAAACGGCGAGCCATCGCCAAGCGACCCGTCTATCGCATCGGCCCTGGTCGGGTCGCCAAGCGGATAGATGTCGGCCTCCAGCGAGCGAAGCAGTGCTTCGGGCGCGTCGGGGTAGGAGCCGAGGATGGCTTGGCTGCCGATGACGACAAACTCGTCCTCGTCCACGACGTTCGCTGCAGCGGCCACGACATGCTCGAAGTCCGCTCGTCGCACGTTCAGCCGATGTCCTCATTGATGCGCCGCCGCTCAGCCTCGCTGAGCATGCCGGCGAACGGGGAGTTCTGGCGCAGGTCTCTTCCGCGCTGACTGTCTTCGCCAAGGACTCGGCGTATCTCGGCCAGAGGCTCGCCAAGGACTTGCTCCCACTGCTCGGCATATCGCTCGTCGATGCGGCCCTCCTCACGCCACCGCCACAAGAGCGTGAGAGCGTCGTTCACCATCTTTCGACGCAACTGCTTTGCGAGCGCCCGATGGTAGGCCAGGCTCCTCCGCTCGGCGCGCGAATGGCCGCCCGCTTCACCGGCCTGCAGCAGCTCTGACGGGCGCAGCCGCTCGGCACGTGCTCGGCCAGCTGCGAGGGTCGGTTCGAGTTGATGACGTGTTCTGGTCGAGTTGGCCCGGGTCTCCTCGACGGCTTCAAACAGATCAAGCACACTCGCCGTCGGCACCTCGACCCGCCCGGATGTGCCCTGGACGACCGGCAGGTCGCCGGACTTGATCCATCGATCCAGAGACTTGTGATGCACCCCCAACAGCCGAGCCGCCGTGCGTCGCGACATCGTCGCCCCGAGATCTCGTTCGAGCATCGACCGGACAGCCGCGAGATCCTCGTCGGGCGGCCCCCGGCGCTCGGCGCGCCGCAGGCGCACGATGGCCTCGAACAGACGCTCTCTCTGTTCAACGACCCCCATGAGGTCATCCTAGCGTAAAGCCGCCACTATCGGCGAAATATGGCGGCTTTAGAGGTCGGCCTAGCAGCCTTGGCTCGCCGCTCCGGGGGTCCGTCGCGGGGCGAGCATCGCCGTGTCTCGACACCCGAGCGCCGGCGCCCAAACCCGACCCGGTCGTTCTTCTCAAGCTGCCTACCCGGTTGGTCCCAACCCGCGTTGTCCGGATGAAGGGGGCAGCGAAATGAAGGGGTTGGCCCAGTACTTCTGGGCCCTTCGAACGGCACTCCGTGTCCCGAGAGGCGCCGCGAACTCCGCAAATATGACATGATTTCAGGCGATCTCAGGGCATCGAAAATCGCTCTGCAGAGCTAAAAAGCCCTGCAAATGAGTTACTCGTAATGAACGGGTCCCCGGTTCGAACCCGGGCGTCGGCTTGAGGTTGCAGGGAATTGGAATTCTCGGGGTGGCTTGCCCAGCCGTCCACGCCGTTCCCTGCTGCAGCCACGACGTGCTCGAAGTCCGCGAGTCGCACGTTCAGCTGATGTCCTGGTTGATGCGCCGCCGCTCAGCCTCGCTGAGCATGCCGGCGAACGGGCTGGCTGGCCGCTGCGGTCGGCAACCAGAGGCAGGCGATGTTGGTACTGGCGCTCAGAGTCCGAAAACACCGGGCTCTCGGCGACCTCCACCCACCCCGACTGCGACGCGACTCGCTCGGGGTCTTGACCCGTGTCGTGGAAGGAGATGGAATGCGCGTTCGATAGGACACCGGCTCCAGACCCCGTCGTGAGCGGGGTGTGAGGCCCAACCAGCGGAGGTGCCAGATGGCGGAGCTCCCACCGCCCCCGGAGGGGATTGTGCTGGCCCACTTCATCGTCTCGGAGGATGTCGAGCGCTCTCGGCGCTTCTACACCGAAGTACTTGGCGGCAGGGTGGCCTTCTCCGGCCCCGGAGGGCTGACCTACGTCGCGCTGGCCGACAGCTGGATCATCATCAACGTCGGGGGCGGCCCGACGGACGACAAGCCGACGGTCACCCTGGAGACGCCACGCGATCCCGACCGGGTCAGCAGCTTCCTGAATATCCGCGTCAAGGACATCGCGGCCGTGTACGCCGAGTGGAGCGCCCGTGGCGCTGAATTCCTGACGCCGCCCAAACAGCACCAGTACGAGCTCCGCTGCTACATCCGCGATCCCGACGGACACATCATCGAAGTCGGACAAACCACGGACCCAGAAGGGGACTGGACGCCCGCTCACTGGCCATCGAGTGCGCCCCCGGAGGGGCTTGTGCTGACCCGCTTCATCGTCTCAGCAGATGTCGAGCGCTCTCGGCGCTTCTACACCGAGGTACTCGGCGGCAGGGTCGTCTTCTCCGGAAAGCCGTCCGGAGAGCCGACCAATGTCGCTCTATCCAACAGCTGGATCGTCATCAGCGTTGGCGGTGGACCGACGGACGACAAGCCGACGGTCACCCTGGAGACGCCACGCGATCCCGACCGGGTCAGCAGCTTCCTGAATATCCGCGTCAAAGACATCGCGGCCGTGTACGCCGAGTGGAGCGCCCGTGGCGCTGAATTCCTGACGCCGCCCAAACAGCACCAGTACGAGATCCGCTGCTACATCCGCGATCCCGACGGACACATCATCGAAGTCGGACAAACCACGGACCCAGATGGGGACTGGACGCCCGCTCACTGGCCATCCGAGCAGACGACTTGAGAGACGGGTTCGGGTTGAGCACCGCGATCATCGGCACTGGAGGGCTCGGGTCGGTCATCGCCCGCCGGCTCGCGTCAGGCGGCGAGACCCTGCGTCTCGCGAGCGCGGACATAGAGTCGGCACGAACGCTGGCTGCGGCGATCGGGCGAGGTGCGGCCGCTGCCAGCGACAACCGCGACGCGTTGCAGGGCGCCGATGCCGTCATCCTCGCGCTGCGGTTTGGCGTGCTGAAGGGCGTCATAGACGAGATCGCCGACTCGCTAATCGACAAGCTTGTGGTCGTTCCGAGCAACCCGGTCGGCCTCGATGCACAAGGGAAAATCGTGCGTCTGCTGCCGCAACGGCAGTCCTCTGGCAAGGTTGTAGCTGGGTGGCTGCCGGAGGGGGCGCGCCTGGCCATGGCGTTTGGCAGCATGTCGGGCGATCTCCTCGAGTCCTCTAGTAACCGGTCACCTGAGCTGGCCGTTCTCTTTTACGCGACCGACGACAAGCGTGCCGGCTGGCAAGTCGAACGGCTGGTCCGAACGGCCGGCTTCGAGCCCGTGAAGGTCGGCGGAGTCGGACAGTCCGGTCGACTCGAGGTGGGCGGCGACCTTCACGATCTCGTAGTCGGCCCCGCACACGCGCGGTCATTGATCCGGGGCACCTGATCGCCTCGCCGCCATCGCCGGCCGGCTTCACGGGAAGGTGGCTGGACGATGGCTTTCCCTGCTTCACCCAGGTTCATCGTGACGAGCGCTTCAGACATTCCGATCGTGCTGATTGGGCGGTGCGCACGCGGCGACTCGCTACGGGGCAAGGATGTCCATCGTCCCGAAGACAACCAGTGCGACATGTCGAGCAGGGCGCTTACGGCAAGCGCTAAGGCGGACTCCGGCATCCCGCAAAGACAGGCCTACTCAGAGGCCCGTACCGTCGACCTGGTGGGTCTACCTGCTCGGGCCAGCGGCCGGCGCGGTCATCGCGGTCGGCGTGGCCTACGTGCTGCGCGGCCCGGCCAAGGCACAAGAGGCAATGGCGGCCACGGAACACCCCTCCAAGGCATCCGGCCCCGGGACAGCAAGGCATAGCCACGACCGCTATCCCGACGCATCCACAGCGCGGGGACACCCGACGCCTACAGCGCCCACGCGGTCTGATCACCCAGAGCGCTGAGGTGAGCCGCGATGCTCGGCGAAGGCGACACTGCCCTGCTCAGGGACGTGTCGCGCATGGGTTCAGAGGCGTTCGACCGCTCGGTCCGGGGAATCGGCGCGCCCGGCGGCCAGCCGCCGGAGCCCCCCAACGACCAACCTGTCGGCCGGTCGTTGGGGGCATCGCGGTGGCTTCCGCGCGGTTGGCGCTGATGCGTCAGTTGGCGGGCACGAGCGCAGGTTGCGCGTCGCGAGTCGTGGTGTCGGTGTCGGATTCCGGGAGCTCGTTGCCGCGCACCAGCGCGAAGATGGCCGGGAGTGCGAGCAGCCCGATCGCGCCGAGCACCCAGAACGCGTGCTGGAAACCGCCGGTCAGCGCCGTTGGCACGTGGCTGCCGGCGTGGAGCAACGCCTGGGTGTGGCTGGCGGCCACGCTCGAGGCGATCGCGATGCCGATCGCGCCGCCGAGCTGCTGGCTGGTGTTCAGCAGCCCCGACGCCAGCCCCGCCCGCTGTCGCTCGATGCCGGCCAGCGCCGCGATCGAGATTGGGATGAACGCGAATGCGGTACCCGCACCGGCGACCGCGAACGGCCCGAGTAGGTTGCCCAGGAAGTGGCCCTGGACGGGAGTCCGGGTCGTCCAGATCACGCCGGCGCCGATCAGGGTCATCCCCACCGCCATCACCGGCCTGGGCCCGAAGCGGGTGACCAGCAGCTGGGAGAGGCCGGCAAACGCGACCGACGTCAGCGAGGCGGCCAGCCACGCGACCCCGCTCTGCAGCGGGCTGTAGTGCAGCACCTCCTGCATGTACAGCGTGCCGACGAAGATGAACGCGTAGAAGCTGGCGCACAACAGCAGCCCGGCCGTGATCGCGCCGGCCAGCGTCCGCCGCCGGAAGATCCCAAGCGGCAATACCGGCGACTCGACCCGGCTCTCGATGATCACGAATCCGGCCAGGAGCGCCACGCCCGCCGCCAGCACCGCGATCGTCCGTGTGGCGCCCCAGCCGTACTGCGGTGCCTGGGAGATCGCGTCCACGACCAGGACCAGGCCGCCGGTGCCGGCCAGCGCGCCCACCGCGTCAAACCGGCGGCGCCCCGGGTCGGCCGGACTCTTGGGCACGATCCGCGGCGCCAGCACCAGCGCCGTCACTCCGATCGGGACGTTCAGGTAGAAGATGTACTGCCAGCCGGCGTAACGGGTGAGCAGCCCACCGGTGATGAGGCCGACGGTGGCGCCGGCGGCGCCGAGCCCGCCCCAGATCCCGAGCGCCTTGTTGCGCTCGGCGCCCTCGGCGAACATGTTCATCACGATCGACAGCGCGGCCGGCAGCATCACGGCCGCGCCCAGTCCCTGCACCGCCCGGGCTCCGATCAGGAACGCCTCGCCGGTCGCCAGCGCGCAGGCCAGCGACGCGGCCGAGAACAGGCCGAGCCCCGCCATCAGGACCCGGCGGCGGCCGAGCAGGTCCGCGGCACGACCACCCAAGAGCAGAAAGCCGCCGAACGTGAGCCCGTAGGCGGTCGCCACCCATTGCAGACTCGTCGGCGAGAAGTGCAGGTCACGGCCGATCGTCGGCAGCGACACATTGACGATCGTCAGATCGATGATCGTCATGAAGTACGCCGCCGCCAACAGCGCGAACGCGCGCCAGCGGTGGACGGTCGCTGATGAGGTGCTGATCGTGTTGTCGTTCATGTCGTGCTCCCTTCCGGTTTTGTTCGTCTAGATCCGGGGGGCACGGGGAATCCATCGCTCGTCTCGTGTTCACGGACGGTGTGCGGCCGATGGGCGTCACGCGGGCTCGCGGCCAGCGCCACGCCCGAGCAACACATGCCATGCAAACGACGCTTGCGCTCGGTGGGCAGCGGCCATGGATGGGTCCAGCCGTCCCGGCGCAGCGAGCTGACATGAGATCCGCGGCGGCCGCGGGCCGTCCGGCTACGAGGTCATGCCCGGGCGGGTAACCCGAACAGCGCGATCATCGACGGATCGCGAAAGTGGGTTATCTCGTCGATCAGGTCGCCCCTCAGCGTGAGGACGGTCACGCCATGTGGGGCGTAGACGCCCGAGCTGTCACGCACATAGGTACCGACTGCCAGCTGACCATTGGCGGCGGTGGGCAACATCCGCCACCGCTTGCTGCCGTCGAACACCAGGGCGCGCAGCACCCTCTCGATCGCGTCGCGCCCGCGATACCAGCTCGGAATCGGGGGCATGGCGAGCGTCGCGGTCTCGGTCAGCATCGCGACGATCGTGTCCACGTCGTTGCCGGACCAGGCATCGACAAAGCGGGTGACGATCGCTCGCTGCTGTTCGTCGCTGAGCGAGCGGAGCGTCGCTTGTTGGCTGCGATCCGGTCGTTGCTCGTCAAGCGTTGTGTGCGCGCGTTGCAGAGCGCTGTACACCGATGCCGGCGTCGTTTCGAGCGCGTCGGCGACCTCCGCGCCGGAGAAGCCGAGTACGTCGCGGAGGATCAGCACCGCTCGCTGCCGGGCGGGTAGATGTTGGAGCAGGGCGATGAACGCGAGCTCGACGCTCTCGCGTTGCTCGTAGCGAGCCTCCGGCCCCGCGAGGCTGTCGCCCGGGTCGAGCCACTCGTCGGGATAGGGCTCGATCCAGACGGACTCGACGAGGGGCTCGCGCAGCGGCTCGTGCGGATCGGCGGACGGGCCGTAGTCGATCGGCAGCACGCGCGACGGCCGGCGCTCGATCGCTCGCAGGCACACGTTCGTGGCGATCGTGTACAGCCAGCTGCGCAGCGAGCTTCGTCCCTGAAACGACGACAGATTTCGCCAGGCACGCAACAGCGTCTCCTGGAGGGCATCCTCGGCGTCGTGGGCGGACCCGAGCATCCGGTAGCAGTGGGCGGTGAGGAGCCGCCGATGCGGTTCCACGACCTCAGCGAAGGCCCGCTCGTTTCCCGCGATCGCTGCCTTGATTAGGTGAGAGTCGGTCATCCGGTCCCTCCCACGAGAGCCCGCTTCGGCTGCCACAGCGCGATCTCGCCACCCTCGCTGGTTGCCAGGACGCTACGCCATCCCGCCGGTCCCTCGCGCGGCTCGAGCAGCACCGCTGCGCCAAGCGCTCGCCCGCGCTCGGTCATCGCCTCGATCTCCCTGACTTCCAGATATGGGAGCCAGATCGGCCGCCGCGCACCGCACTCCACGATCCCGCCGTCGATTGCGCCGCCGAGCGTGAGCGCGTGGTAGGTGCCCCGCGGACAGTCGAGCCGCTCGGTCTGCCAACCCATCAGCCGGCGGTAAAACGTGCTCGCGGCCGGCAGGTCGTGCGTATGCAGCTCGAGATGCACAAGGCCGCCTCGTTGATGCTGACGTGTGTCTCTCATGCGCCTACTCGCCAGTACAGATACATCCAGGCATCGGGATCCATCGGTCACCCGGTCGGATGCCCGCCCGCGGTGGGCGGGCATCCGGCGTCTTGAAGAGCTGACACCGTCCTACCGAACGACGTCGTAGGTGAGGAAGGCGAGGCCCTCACCGATGGTCTCGGCAGCGATGAGGCCCAGGGGCTTCTTGTCGGTCGTCTCCCCGAAGAGGCGTTCGCCGGCCCCGAGCACCACCGGGAAGACGACGAGCCGCAGCTCATCGACCAGGTCGTGCTCGAGCAGCGCGCGCACGAGTTGATAGCTGGCGTAGACGAGGATCTCACCGTCCAGCTCCCGCTTGAGCCTCGAGACCTCGTCCGCGACCTCGCCCATCAGCACCGTCGCGTTGCTCCAGCGGGGTTGTTCGATGCTCGACGACACGACGTACTTGGGCATGCTGTTCAACCGGTCCGCCCACTCGCCAGTCCGCGATGACCACCGCTCCGCGAACCACTCGTCGCTCCGCCGACCCAGCAGAAGCGCCTCCGCACCGAACGCCTCATCCGTCTCGAGCTTGGCCCAGGCTCCGAGGTCCTTGCCCCCCGACTCGTTGAACCAGCCGCCGTACCTGAAGCCCTCCTGACCGTCGGGGTCCTGGACGACTCCGTCGAGCGAGACGTTCGTTGTGACGACAAGCTTTCCCATCGCGGTTCTCCTTCCCGTGTCCGGATCGTTTCCCCCTGGGATCCGACCGAGCGGAGGAATCCAACGCTCGCGTCATCCGCGGCTCGGCTTGTCGGTGCTCGCGGAGGTTCCCGAGCGGGACGCGAAGCTTCGGTCGCGACCCACGGGCGGCCTTGGGGCGCCTGCTCCGCCGCCGGGCCGAGCGAGCTCAGGCTGAGCGCCCAGTTGGGCCTCGTCTCGTCGAACCCGTGCGGTCGACGCCCTCGATCGCCGACCCGCTCATCTGCCCTGACGCAGGGCAGGCGGCGGCGGCGCCGCGGCCGGCTCGGCCGCGGCGCGTCCCCGCGCGTCAGGCCGCCTCGACCTGCCAGACCTCGTCCGGCTCCTGCGCCACGACCTGCGAGGCCGCTGGCACTGGGCGCAACGCGGTCGCGGCGACCACGATGCCCACGGCGACGAGGCCGGCGGCGATCTCGAAGGCGAGGTGGTAGCCGCTCGTCAACGCCGAGGCGGCGTTCTCGCCGCTGGCGAGCAGGCGGTTGGTATGGGTGGTCGACAGGCTGGCCAGCACGGCAAGCCCGAGGGCCCCCCCGACCTGCTGGGTGGTGTTGACCAGGCCCGAGGCCAGGCCCGAATCCTCGGGGGTCGCCCCCGACATGGCGAGCAGCATCAGGGTCGGGAAGCAGATGCCGGCGCCGATCCCGAGCAGCAACATGACGGGCAGCAGGTCGAGGACGTAACCGGCGCCGACCGGTGCCCGCGAGAACAGCAGGAGCCCCGCCGTTATGAGCAGGAGCCCACCGGTCAGCGTCGTCCGCGCTCCGAAGCGCGCCGTGAGCAGAGCCGAGAACCGGACCGAGAACAGCCCGATGGTGACCGCGACCGGCAGGAAGGCCAGGCCGACCTCGACGGCGTCGTAGTGGAGCACCTGCTGCAGGTACAGCGCCCCGAGGAAGAACATCCCGAACAGCCCGGCGACCATGAGCACCTGGATGACGTTGGCGGCCGCGACGTTCGGCGAGCGCAGGATCCGCAGCGCCATGAGGGGTTGACGCGCCGTGGCCTGTCGGGCGACGAACGCCCCCAGCAGAAGGACGGCCGCCGCGCCGAAGCCGAGCGTGTGCGCGGAGCCCCAGTGGTAGCGACTCGCCTCGACGATCGCGTAGACGCCGAGCATGAGCGCCCCGGTCACCATGACGGCGCCCGGCACGTCGGCGCCGTGGTGCAGGCCGATGCCTTCGTCACGCTCGAGCAGACGCATGACGAGCGTCGCGGTGACGATGGCGATCGGGACGTTCACGAAGAAGATCCAGTGCCAGTTGATGGCCTGGGTGAGCACGCCGCCGGCGAGGAGGCCGATCGACGCCCCGGCGGCGGCGACGAAGCTGTAGATGCCGATCGCGCGGGCCCGCTCGTCGGCGCCCGGGAACATCGTCACGATCATCCCGAGGATGACCGATGACGTCAGCGCGCCGCCGACGCCCTGGACGAAGCGGGCGGCGACGAGCACCTCCTGGCTGCCCGACAGGCCGCAGATCAGCGAGGCGGTGGTGAAGATCGCCAGGCCGACCATGAACACGCGCTTGCGCCCGACGAGGTCGCCGAGGCGGCCGGCCAGGAGCAGCAAGCCGCCGAACGCGATCAGGTAGGCGTTGACCACCCAGGCGAGGTTGGCCTGGGAGAAGTGGAGATCGCGCTGGATCGACGGCAGCGCGACGTTCACGATCGTCTGGTCGAGGATGATCATCAGCATCCCGGCGCAGAGTCCGACGAGCGCGAGCCAGCGGGCGCGGTCACCAACGGGCGGGGTCGAGCGGGATCGGAGGATGGACGAACGGTGGCCTTCGGACATGTCGGTCTCCCTGGGGTCGGAGTCGCCATGACCGTAGCAGATCATCTAGTAGTAGATCATCTGCTAGCGCCATGCAGTCGCGGCGCGACCGGGCGGCAGGTCGGTCACCCGCAGACGGCCGGCCCGGCTACGGCCGGCGTGTTGAGCGGGGCCGGCTGAGGTTCAGCCGCGCGAGCGCGGGCGACGCACCGGCTGCGAGCACTCGACCGGCTCGGACAGGCGGCCGCACACGAGCCGCCCGAGCGCGTCGAGGAACTGCGCTCGCAATGCGGCTGGCAGGGTGGCGAGGACGTCGGCCTGCACGCGGCCGACCGCCGCCTGCGCGGTCGCCAGCGTCCGCTTGCCCTTCGGCGTGACGGTCACGATCCGGGCCCGGCGGTCGGTGCTCGACGCGCGCCGCTCGGCCAGGCCGGCAGCCTCGAGGTGGTCGAGCATCACGACCATGGTCGTCTTGTCCACGCCGACGGCGCGGGCGAGCTCGATCTGGGTGAAGTTGCCTCCGAGGGCGGTGCTCAAGGCACACACGTCGCGGGGCGCGATGCCGAGGTCGCCGAGAGAGGCCGTCGTCTCGGTGGCCAGCACGTGGTTGGCCTGCGCGAGCAGCCAGCCGAGGTCGTTGGTCAGGCAGGTCGGCGCTGGCGCGAGCGGCGCCGCCGGCTCGGCGGATTCGGGTGTCGTGGTGATTGCCACAATCACATCCTACCCGCCGCTTCGTCCGAACACGGATCGTCTGCTCGTAGACGAAGGCTGTGCGAGCCGCGACCGCTTCACTGCCAATGAAGGCGTTCGGGCGCGTCAGCTGACTCGTTGCGGCGCTCACTCGCACGTACGAAGCGCCGTGACACGCGTCCTTGCGGCGATACGCGATCGCCGTCGGCGGGCGCGGCGCGCGCCTCCGGCACCGTTGCCAGCCAGCCGCGGAGCCGCTCGTACACCTCGGGGTGGTTGAGCAGCGCGATGTGGTGTGCGCCGCCGACGTGATGTCCGTGTTCGTCACGGAAGGGGATCCGCCGGGTCCTGCCCCGGCCGGTGGCGCTGGGCACCAGGACGAGGATGTCGCCGAGCAGGCGCCCGAGCGGGTGGTTCGGGTCGCGGCTGACGGTTGCTGAGACGAAGCAGTGGGTTGCCCATGGCAACAGCGGCACCTCCTGACAGGCGACCGCACGCAGCGCCTCGGGGTCGCGGCCCCGCCAGTCCTCGTCGACCAGCGAACCGTGGCGCAGGTCACGAATGCCGGCGCTGCGCTTCCGCAGGAATGCGCTCAGCATCCGCGTCTCGGGCAGCTTGTCGAGTGCCGCCGCAGCCCGATGTGCCCCCTGCTCAAGAGGAGCACCCAGGTGGGGAGTGCCGAGCGAGACGACATGCCGGACACGCCGGACCCACGCCTGCTCGTGCTCATCCGCCTGGTGGCAGGCGCTGCGTGCCACCAGACCGCCCATCGAGTGACCGACCAGCGCGATCTGCTGCACGCCGACCGGCCACGCGTCCACGAGTTCCTCGAGCAGCGCCGCCACCGTGCGGCCGTTCTCGGAGATGTGCAGGCCGCTGTTGTAGCGCAGGTAGACCGCCGTGTAGTCGAGGTCCGATACCAGCCGTGAGCCATACGACTCCTCGGCGCCCCACGTCCAGCAGAACTCATCCCCGGTCAGCCCGTGTATGAAGACCGCCAGGTGACCGGTGGCGCCTGGGAAGGCGCGGCGCAGCGAGGACTCATCCAATCCGATCCGCTCTCCGCGCATCCGAGCTGATGTGGGCTGGTGAAGCGCACTGCCGTCGCGCTCCAGCCGGTCCCCGATCAGACCGTTGAGCACAGCGATCCCAAAGCTGCCCGCCTGGGTGGTGGACAGAGAGATCTGCTCGCCGATGCCGTGGCGCTCCATGGTCGCGTCGGCGGCCTTCCCGAGCATCGAGGCGCCGGCGCCGATCGCGCCGTAGGCGCGGCTCGACAGCGCGTCGTGGACGAGCTTCACCGGGGTACCCGCTGGGCCCACGCCGCGGAAGGCGCGCTGGGCGATGCCCAGGTGCATGTCGCGGATCGCGCCGGGGAAGCTGCGCAGCTCGTCAAAGGCCAGGGCGCTCAGCGCCCGAACCTCGTTCCGCGCTGCGCCCTCGACGCCCCCGCCGGTGCTGGTCGAATCCGTGCCGGCCATTCCCGTCCCCCATCTGTTCTTGTCGCTGTCCGCTCAGGTCAAGACCGAGGCTCACCCGCCGCCCAGGCTACTCCGTCTACGACGCATTTGTGACGTTGCGGTACGAAAGCATGCGTGTCGGTCGTCGCGGGATTTGGCGGGGTCCGAACGGGTCGGCGCGGACGGTGAAGCCGGCACCACGATCGGTGTCGCCCGTCCCACCAAATCGTGTGGGCGAGCATCCACGACAAGGGCATCGGGGCGACCCCTGCCTACGTGCCACCAACGTCGGGCGCGAGCGCAAACCGCGCGACGACCGGGCAGCTCGCGCCGGGCAAGCCCGAGCGCGTCGTTGACGGGCCACTCCTCGTTGAACTCCATCCGCACCCCATCCAGCAAACGACGATGTGTGCGAACGCCAACGTTTGACGACCTCGTGGACGTGTGACCGAGGCCATCCGTCCTCAGATTCGACCACCGGATTGATTCCCCAGCGAGCCTGCCCGATCCACCCGTCATGGGGGAGGTTGCGTCCACACCGGTGCTACAAGCCTCGCTCGCATCCGCGGGCAACCGGCGTATCGGCCTGATCGATCGGGGAGCCACACACCGGTCGCCCTTGCATCCCGACGGGGGCCCGACGTCCGCGGCCAACGTCGTTGACACCGACCCTGCCGGCGCAAAGCACGCGCCGGCGACGACGGAGGAACGCGAACAATGAAAGGTCACAGATTGGCCCCGGCCGCGGCGCTGGTCGCCATCCTGGTGAGCGCGGGAATCGGCACGACGGACGTCCTCGCCAGCGGCACCTCGGCCCATCACCACAAGCCCGCTCACAAGGCACGCACCGTCACCTTCACGGCCCGGGTGGTCAAGGCGACCGCCTCGGCGCTTGTGGTGCGCACCACAGCGGGCAAGCTGCTGCGGTTCTCCTCGAAGGAATTCTCGGTGCCGACCGCGCCCAAGCCGAAGAAACATGGCGGGCACAAAGGACACGCCGCGGCGACCCGCCGTCCCGTCCTGCGCGTCACTGCGGGCAATGTCGTGGTGAACCTGCTCGGACTGCAGCCCGGCGTGATCATCGAAATCACCGAGACCACCTCCGCCTCGGGCAAGATCACGATCACGATCACTTTGCCGCCGCCCCCGCCGACGTCGCGGCCGACGACGAGCACGGCCAGCGGAGTGATCACCGAGCTCGATAACGACGCGCTCAGCATCCAGACGAGCGATGGCACCGACCTCCGCTTGCACATGGCGAGCGACGAGCTGTCGGCGCTCAATCTCGAGTCCTGCGACATCGTGACCGTCACCTATCACCAGGATGGCGGCTTCCTTATCGCCGACAGCGTGACGCAGACGGGAAGGTCGACGACCGGCGATTGCGCGCCGACCTTTGACGCGACCGGAACCATTACGGCGGTCTCGAATGTGTCTCTGGCCATCGAAACCGTCCAGGGACCGATGGCGTTCGTCGTCGATCCGTCGTCGGATGTGGCCGACGGATTCAATCCCGGCGATCTCGTCGACGTCGGCTACACGCAGAACCCCGACGGCTCGCTTACGGCGACCGACGTGAACTTCGTCGAGGAGCACGTCCGCGGCCAGGTCACGGCCGTGAACGGCACCGCCACGAGCATCACGATCATCAACCCGGAGTCCAATCAACCGATGACGTTTGTCGCCGATCCGACCGAGGGTGTGCGGATCAACGCGCACGCCTTCAACGGAGTGGTGGTCGGCGACGTCGTCGGGCTGAGCTATCACCAGTCCGCCGGCCAGTTGATCGCCGACACCGTCAGCGTGCGACAGCAGGCACCCCCGCAGCCGGGCGCCCCGACGGGTCCCACCGGTCCAGCTGGGCCGACGGGGCCGACCGGACCGGCTGGACCGACGGGCCCGACCGGGGCGACAGGCCCCAGCGGCCCGCCGACCGGCTGATCAAGTCACACAGCACCGAGCCCGCGCCGGGAAGCCGGTGCGGGCTCGGTGCAAGTTCGCTCTGAGCCGGTTGAAAGGCGGACCATCCGGCGCCGAGTCGGCGGTGCCCGGCTCATTCGGCCCCAACCGGTTCCGGGGCGGCGATCGTGTCGCCCCGCGCGACCGAACGCCCAGTCGTGATCAGCGCGTGACCGTGCTTGCCCGCGCCCGCCGGGATGGCCTACGGTTGCTCGCGGTGCCCGGATCGATCGAACGAGTGGTGGTCTTCGTGCAGGAGAACCACACCGTCGACAACTACTTCCGTGGCTTGGCGCCGTATGGTGGCAACGTCGTCACCGACTGGCCGACGACGCCGAACCCGCCGGCGAGCGACCAGCCCCACGACCGCACGGCCTACTTTCGCTGGCTGACCCAAGGGACGGCCACCCGGTCGCAGTTCGATACCGACGCGGTCCTTCCCTACTACCTCCATCTGGCCGTGACGGGCGCGTTTCTCGAGAACCACTGTGCGGGGTTCGGGACCAACTCGACGGCCAACCACATGATCCTCGTCGGCGGCCAGAGCCCGACCTTGAAGAACCCGCCGTTCAGCGCCGCCGCGCCGAGCTGGGACCTGCCGTCGGTGTTCGGCCTGGCTGAGCAGGCCGGCGTCTCGTGGCGGGCGTACGCCGGGGCGAACGATTACCCGGTCCACTTCTACTCCCAGCTGCTCGGCTCGCCCAACGTGGTCGCCTCGAGCGCCTTCCTCGCGGACGCCCGCGCCGGTGCGCTGCCGCAGCTCGTGTACGTCTGGCACAACTCCCCGCAGGACGAACACCCGCCCGCCGACGTCACGGTCGGCATGGACCTCATCTGGCAATCGGTGGATGCGGTCGTCCGCGGCGGCGGGTGGGAGCAGACCGTGTTCATGCTCACCTGGGACGACTGGGGCGGATGGGATGACCACGTCGCCACTCCGGCCATCGAATACACCCCCGACAACGTGCAGCTGGCCTACGGACCGCGCATCCCGCTGCTCATGTTCGGCGGCCACGTCCGCCCGGGCATCGACAGCCGCTGGTCCTCACACGCCGCCGTGCCGCGCACGGTGTGCCAGCTGCTCGGGCTGCCGCCGCTTGGCGTGCGTCGCGCCGACTCCGACCCCGGGCTCGCCGACCTCGTCGACGTGACCTCCGCCGCGGTGGCCCCGCCGCCCGCCTACGGCCAGCCGCTGGGCACGCCGGCGCCGCCGAATCCTCCCCGCGCGCCGCGGCCGCTGCCGCCGTGGCCGGTCGCGGCTCCCGTGCCGGTGCCGCCGGTGATCCTGCGCACCGGCGGCACGCTGCCGCCCCCCGACGACGTCAAGCTGCCCCAGCAGCCGGCACCGCCCGGTCGCGCGGGCTGAACCGAACCCGGCGGCGTGTCGGCCGAGGCTCGGGCCGACGCACGTCGGCTGGGCCCGGAAGTAGTGGCCGTCCCCCTCGCAAGTCCCTGCCGGCGCGAGGGCTGCGCGCGGTGAGTGCTCGCCCCGGTGCTCAGGCCGCCTGGGCCGCCGCCGCGATCTGCTCCACCGGTCGCCGCCGATCCCGGAACGACGGGTTCAACCTGCTCACCGGCTGAATCGATCGGGTATCGTCGCCTCGATCGCGTCCGCGCCCGCGGGCGGGACGCCTGTGGGGTGGTCAGGGTTTCGATGCGCTCGCTGTCGTGGAGGTTCCGGTCCCAGGCCGTCGCGGCCGTGCTGCTCGGCTGCCTCCTCGCCGCTGCGGTGGCGCACGCGAGCGGCCAGTGGAACGGGCAAGGCGAGCCCAACGATCCGGGCTATGACCCCGCCGAGCACAACACGGCCCTGTGCATCCACAGCGAGGAGTGGTTCCTGTTCTCCTTCATCCCCAAGTGCACGCCATTCGCGAGCGATCCGACGGGCGCCGCCGGGATGTCGGTCGACCAGGCCTGGACCCGCTTCACGCCGGGCCGCGCGGACGAGATCTTCGCCTACGTGGAGGGCGGCATCAACTGGCACGATCCGACCGCGCGCGCCGAGCTCGCGGACCGCACGTATCTGAACCAGGGCGAGCTGCCGCTCCCCGAGCACGCCGACGGAACGACGTGCGCGACGTACGACTGCAACGGCGATGGCGTCTTCAACGTCGAGGACTACGCGCAGGACCCGCGGATCCCCCGGCCGTACATCAACGGCACGATCACCCCGGAGGACCTGATCGTCGCCTTCGGGCACTGCCAGATCGTCAATCACCTGATCGGTCCGCTCGGCTGTCCGCCCAACGGGCACTTCGACAACGACGGCAACGGCTACCCCAACGACGTCTCCGGGTGGAACTTCCTCAACGACGACAACGACCCGGCTACCGGCGACAGCGCCTACCTGCACTCGGACGACCAGATGGAGCGCGCCGTGGCCGAGGCGAACAACGGCGTCGCCGGCGTCGGTGTCTGCCCCGACTGCATGGTGCTGCCGATCAAGGCCGGACAGGAGGCCCTCGACACGACGGACCGCATCGCCCGCTCGGTGCTCTTCGCCACCGACTCCGGCGCCTCGGTGATCACGCTGCTCACCGCCGAGCTCGGCTATTCGGACTTCACCAAACAGGCCCTGCAGTACGCGTGGGACAGGGGGGTCGTCGTCGTTGGCGCGTCCAACGACTTCGACTCCGCCGACCACCAGGAGGGCATGTTCTGGCCCCACGAGTGGCCCGGCAACGGCCTGCAGCCCAACGACCTGAGCAGCAGCGCCATCGACCTCAGCCGCCTGGTGACCAGCTACCGCGAGCGCTCCAACGAGACGAGCTTCGGGCCGCACGCGCTGTTCTCGGTGCCCAACGCCGGCGGCTCCACCTCCGAATCCAGCCCCACGCAGGCCGGCGTCGCACTGCTGGTGGGCTCCGAGGGCCGACAGGCCTATGACCAGCATCTGATCTCGGCGCCGCTGAACGCCGGCGAGATCGAGCAGGTCGTTCGCGAGACGGCATCGCCGATCAACGACCCGAACCTCGGCTGGCCGGGCGTGCCGGGGGCGACGTTCAACGTCCAGTACGGCTACGGTCGCCCCGACGTACTGGCGGCCGACCAGGCGGTGGCGGCCAACCGGATCCCGCCCGTTCCGGACATCCAGGCGCCCAACTGGTACGCGCTGTATGACCCGACGCGCGATCAAACGGTCCCGATCGTCGCCGACATCCAGGCGCGCCGCGCCCAGTCCTTCGACTGGCGCGTGCAGTACGGGCTCGGGCCGCAGCCGACCGAGACGCAGTTCCACACGATCGCCACGGGCCACGTCGACGGGCAGAACCTCGGCGGGCAGATCGCCGCCCTTGACCTCACCCAGATACCGGCCTCGTTCTGGCAGGCGCCGCTGCAGTTCAGCAGCGACCTCTCATCGATCGAGCAGTACGACGTCACGATTCGCATCCAGGCCACCGACGACCGCGGCCTGATGGGCGAGGACCGTCGCGTCATCGCCGTCTTTCACGACCCGAGCCTGCGCAGCGGCTTTCCCATGTATGTGGGGCAGGGCAAGGACTCCCAACCGGTGCTGGCCGATATGCAGGGCACCGGCAAGCTCGACATCGTCTTCGGCGACTCCGAGGGGTACGTGCACGCCCTGGACCCCGACACCGGACAGGAGCTGCCGGGCTGGCCCGCGCACACCGACGCACTCGATCTCGGCGGCGCCGCGAGCTCGCCCGCGGTGCGCGACGGCATCGTCCCGGCGGTGCAGTACGAGCCGATCGAGACCTCCCCGGCGGTCGGCGACCTCTTCGGCAACGGTGCGTCGGAGGTGGTCGTCTCGAGCACGAGCGGAGGCGTGTACGCGTTCGACCGCTTCGGCCACCTGCTCCCGGGGTTCCCGCGTCAGGTCGGCGCCGAGGCGGCGAGCGCTCCGGTGCCGCCCCTCGACCAGCCGCAGACGCGCCCGCCGATCGAGGGGGCGCTGGCCACGCCGGTGCTCGCCCCGATGCCCGGCAGCGCCACAACCCTGTCGATCGTCCAAGCCGCCGAGGACGGCCGGGTCTACGCCTTCGACGGCAACGGCAACGACGTGCCCGGCTGGCCGGTGACCGCCACCGTGCCTCCCGCCGACCAGCCCGGACCGCCCTACTCCGCCGTCAACGATTACAAGCTCGTCGCCACGCCGACGCTCGCCGACCTCTTCGGTGACGGCCGCTACGAGCTCGTGCTGCGCAGTCAGCAGACCGAGCTGTACACGCCGCTGCAGAGCGACTTCGGCCTCGGCTCGAAGATGTTCGAGCTGGCGTTGTGGCCGGACGGCAACAACCACCCCGGGGGGCCGTTCGTGCCGGGGTTCCCGTCACTGGTCCAGGGAGCTGCCGACTACTACGGCTCGGCCCAGGATGCGATCACCGAGGGCGTGGAGTCCGCGTCGGCGGCGCCGATCGACGGAAACGGCCAGGACCAGGTGATGCAGTCGACCGGCTTCCTGGGCTTCGAGGACAAGCTCAACTCCGCCGGCAAGGTCGAGACGTCATACCCGCCGCTCACCTCGTTCCTGACGCCGCTGCTCGACTTCCTCCTGCCGGCGTTTCCCGGGCCGAACGACCGCGTCGCGACCTCGACGACGGCGACGGCGCCGGTCGGCTTCACCGGCTCGGGCACGCTCGCCCGATTCGGTGGCAAGCTCGCGTACCTGGCTCCGGGCGTCGACCTCGCCTCGATGACGGCGCTGGCGCACAACGGCGTCGCGCAGCGGATCACGAACTTCATCCGCGCCAACGACGCGGCGACCGGCCGGCCGCTCCCGGGCTTCCCCGCCCCGTCCATGGGCCTGTCCTTCCTCACCGCCCCGGCCGTGGCCGATGTGACCGGCGACGGACAGCCCGACGTCATCTCCAACAGCGACTCCAACAACGTGGGCGCCTGGAACGCCGCCGGCCAATCCGTGCCGGGTTGGCCGAAGTTCACCGGCGGCTGGACGCTCTGGACGCCGGCCGTCGGCGACCTCGACGGCACCGGTCACAACGACGTCGTCGACATCACGCGCGAGGGCTACCTGTTCGTCTGGAACACACCGGGGCTCGCGTCCGTCGATGAGGCCTATGCCTGGCATCAGGACAACTGGCACACCGGGCGCTACGGGATGGACACCCGGCCCCCGCTCGTGCCCCGCGCCGTCACCGTGACGCCGGCGGGCCCGGCCGAGCACGTGTGCTGGACCGCCCCGGGCGACGACTGGGGCACGGGCACGGCGGCGAGCTATCAGCTGCGCGCGTTCTCGCAGGCGCCGACGCCCGAGACGTTCGCGGGCGGAGTGCCGCTCGGGCCGTTGGTCGCGCCTGCGCCCGCCGGCACGCGCCAGTGCATCTCGGTGAGCTCTCGCGCGCCGTGGCTCGGCCTGCGGGCCATCGACCACAGCGGGCTGGTCGGCTACCCGGCCGCGATCGCCCTGTCGGCGGGCCATTAGCTCGAGCGTCTGGTGTGCCGTCCGACGGCTGAGGCGGTCGAAAAGAGCGGTCTGAGAACGCCCTTCCCCAACGGTGAGCTGTCCACCCGACCGAGGCGACCCAGGAGCGTCAGCCGGCCTAGCCGTCGCCCCGCTCCGCGGCCGTCGCTCGTTCCAGCCAGCGCCAGAACGTCCGGGCCGGACCGACGAGCGCCGGGCGGCGGCGGCGCACGGCACGCAGGGACCGGCGCATCACGAGACTCGGCATGGGCACCATGCAGTGCGTCCCGATGGCCACCTCGGTGGCCACCACCCGCTCGGACAACAATGTGAAGCCGTCCGATGCGACCGCACGCTTGAGTCCCTCCGAGCTCGAGATCTCCAGCGCGGGCCGCAGATGAACGCCGGCCTCCGCCAGGATCAGATCGGCCACGCCGCGCGTGCCGGATCCCGGCTCGCGCGCGAGATACGGCTGGCCGGTGAGGTCGGCCGGCCGGATCGCCCGCCGGCGCGCCCAGGGGTGATCGGCGCCGACAACGACATGAATCTCGTCCTCGGCGACGACCAGATCCTGCAGTCCGTGCAGGCTCCCCGCGGGTCCCTCGATGAAGCCGATCTCCGCGTCGCCGTCGCGCACCGCGTGCACGACCTGCTCGGAGTTCGTGACCGTGGCCGCCACTCGGTAGGGGGGTGCCTGCGCTCGGAACGAGGCGAGCCACGCGGGCAGCAGCGTTTCGCCGACCGTCCGGCTGGCCTGGAGGCGGAGCAGCGGAGCATCGCCCGGAGCCATGACGGCCGTCTCGGCGCGCTGAAGCGTGGCCAGCGCCTCGCGGGCCAGGGGGTAGAGGGCGGCTCCGGCGTTGGTCGGGCGCACACCGCTCGAGCTGCGCCGCAGCAGCGGGCGCCCGACGCGGCGCTCGAGCGCCTGCAGGCGCTTCGTCGCCGCCGATTGGGTGAGGTCGAGCGCGTCGGCGGCGCCCTGGACGGTGCCGGTCTCGACGGCCGTCACGAACGCGGCCAGATCTCGACCGGGTAGCGGGTCCCCAATGGGCATTCCAGACGGGAATGCTAGATGCCTGAGTGGACTGGCTCGACACCTCATTCGGGTGGACGATCGACCGACGAATCAACCCCGCACCGGAGGTCAGTCTCATGTCCACCACCACCTTGCATCGTCCCGCCCCACGGACCCTCGCCCGCCGCGGGGTGCGCACCGTGCGCCGCGAGCGTCAGCACCGCGCTCCGTCAAGCCTGGCTCCTCTGGTCGGGATCTTCGCCGGCGTCCTGGCCGTCGTGGCCGCCGTTGCGCTCAGCCTCCCGTTCGGCGCCGTCGGCGCGGTCATCCCGTTCCTGGTCATGGTCTTCGCCGTCGTCGGGCTCGTCCACGTGACCGTGCACATGCTCGACGACAACGAGCACGAGCGATGAGCGCCGGCAGCGTCGTGCAGCGCATCTCGCCGCGCTGGTTCACGTCCGTGATGGGCACCGGCATCGTCGCCACCGCCGCCGTCACCCTTCCGGGCGCCGGCCTCGCGATCCGGCGCGGCGCCCTCGCGGTCTGGCTCCTCGCCGCCGGCTGGCTGGCGATCCTCTCCTTCGCCTGGGTCGCCCATGCCGTCCGCCACCGTGCGACCGCGCGCGGGTTCGCCGACGACCCGGTCCACGCGCCGTTCTACGGCGCGCCGCCGATGGCGCTGCTGACGGTGGGCGCCGGAGCGCTGCTCGTCGGGCGCGACCTCGTCGGCCTGCAGACCGCCCTTGCGGTCGATTGGACGCTCTGGATCGCGGGCACGCTCGGGGGACTCGTCAGCGCCGCCGCCGTGCCGTACCTGATGTTCACCCGCTATGAGCTGGCGCCGCGCGACGCCTCGGCCACCTGGCTGATGCCGGTGGTACCGCCGATGGTCTCCGCCGCGACGGGCGCGCTGCTCGTGCCCTACGCGCCCGCCGGCCAGGCGCGACTGACGCTCCTGCTCGGATGCCTCGGCCTGTTCGGCATCGCCGCCATCGCCTCCGGCCTGGTCGCCACCCTGCTGTGGGCCCGCCTGACGCACCACGGCGTCCCCGAGCCGGCGCTGCGGCCGACGCTGTGGATCCTGCTCGGACCGCTCGGGCAGTCGGTGACCGCCGCCGTGCTTCTGGCCCGCGTGGCTCCCACGGCGCTCACCCGCGTCGATGCCGCCGGGGTGCGGATCTTCGCGCTCCTGTACGGCGTGCCTGTCTGGGGCTTCGCGATTCTCTGGCTGGCGCTGGTCACGCTGATCACCGCTCGCACGCTCCGCGAGGGACTGCCGTTCACTCCCTCCTGGTGGAGCTTCACCTTCCCGATCGGCACCGTCGTGACCGCCACGAGCGGGCTCGCGCTCCGCACGGGGAGCGTCGTCCTGCACTTCGCCGCGCCTGTCCTGTTCGTCGCGCTGGTGGCCGGCTGGGTCATCGTGGCGGCCCGCACGGTTGCCGGCGTCATCCAGCCGACCCCGATGGGCGCCATCGCGGTGGGCGAGATCCGCTGATCGCCGGGGACCGGTCGGGCCGAGGTCGCGCGCCGGACACGCCGGTCGGCCCAGCGCCCTCTCGCCGAGTTGCAAAGCGAGCGCGAGCGCGCCGGCTGCTTCGGGTCGAGCCGATGAAGCACGCGCGCGTGCGCCGGCTATCGGCTGAACCGGTAGTTGATACGGAGGCGGCCTGGCGGCGACGCACCTAAGCTCACCGCGGCATTCACTGTGGCAAGCGTGAGTGCTCTGTGGCTTGCGCTCTACTGAAGCTGACTTCGGCACTGCCTCTTTGCCCTCATCTCCGGGATTCGGCTCTTGCGGCATTCACCGACCCCCAGGCGTCGACTTCGGCAGCTGTGGTCCGACTCCGTACGGTGGCTGCCGCGCATGACTGGAGCGCCGGGACACCTGTCGCCGTGGTGCGCATATCGCGGCACTCGCGTCAGAGGAGTCTGATCGTGTCAGGATCGCCCGCCGACCCGTCGAAGGCCTTGGGCGCATACCGAGAGGAGCGGATCAACCTCCCGTCCGACTTCGACGCGAACGAGCATTTCGACAATGACCGTCACGAGCTCGCTGATCGCCCGGGCTTCCACATCTTTGGTAAGTGCCCGAGTTGCTGGCACGAGACATACGCGGTGTGCGCGGCCGACCAGCTCTCGCCACATGCATCAAGCGCCGATCAGGCAAAGCTGCGCTGGGACTACCGGACCCGTCTGCGCGACTTCCGTCCCCTCATCCCCGCTAGACCCCCCGGCAGGCATGGCGATACGGGCGATCGGACGGTAATAACCGTTCTCCGGTGCGCCTGCGTGGACAACCATGCCCCCCAGGAGAAGGGTCCTTCCACGAAGACCCCCGCGTCCCACGCAGGCTCAGCCTCCGACACAGACGCACGCGCGTCCGGGGTCTTCGGCTGCGGATCGGAATGGCTTCTTGCCGTCACATATGACCCGAACCCGAAGAATCGCGAGAAGGCGAAGGTGGCCGTCGTCTCCGCCGAAGATGCATCACGCTGCTGGCCGGCGGCGGACGCCGCTTACGCGGAAGTGGGCCAAGCACTGACAGACGCGCAAACCTCCGCGAAGGGTTGGGGAACCGCATTCACCGCGATGCTCACCCTTCTGGGAGTGGGTGGCCTCGTCGCGACCCGAAGTTCGGTGCAGACACTGCCGACCGTGTGGCAGGTGCTGTTCGGCATCACAGCGTTCGTCGCGTTGGTGGCTGACGCGGTGATGCTCATCGAGAGCAACTTCGCGAGCTTTGGGTCTCCCGGGATCTCGCAAGCGCTGCCGTCCAGCGCTCCGGCCTACGCCGACCTGGACCCGCTGATGGAGGCCAAGAGCTCGACGCAGCGGCTACGCGTGTCGGTCGGAGCCACCGCCGTAGCCGCCGTCGCTGCCTCTGCCGCCGTCGGGATTCTGCTCTTCGCGTAACCGGCCGCGCCAGCAGCGGAGATGCGATCAGCGTAACGTGCTCGCCAGGCACAGGACGCCGCCGTTCTTCTCGAAGTAGCGCTGGTGATACTCCTCGGCGCGGTGGAAGTTCGACGCGGGCAGGATCTCGGTGGCGATCGGGCGGGCGAGCGACTGCTGCTCGGTCTCGCGCGACGCCTCGGCCAGCCGCTGCTGCTCCGGCGTGTGCGTGAAGATCGCCGAGCGGTACTGGTCTCCGATGTCCCAGCCCTGGTGTCCGCGCGAGGTCGGATCGTGGATGGTCCAGAAGACCCCCAGCAGGTCGTCGTACGTGCACCGCGCGGGGTCGAACCTGACCTCGACGGCCTCGGCGTGCCCGGTGTTCCCGCGGCAGACCTGATCGTAGGTCGGGCCGTCCACATCGCCGCCGGTGTAGCCGACGGACGTTCTCAGCACGCCTTCGACCTCGCGAAATGCGGTCTCGATGCCCCAGAAGCACCCGGCGGCGAACGTGGCCCGCTGCTCGCCCGGTCGGCCCGTGTCGGTGGCCCGGCCCGTGGGGTCGGCGGGCGCGGCCGCTGGGGCCTGAGTCTGTGGCGTGTCGTTGTTCAACATGAGTTCGTCCTTCCGGCGAGTGTGATGGACGAGACGGGGGAACCGCCGATACGGGGCCACGGCTCCGTTTCTCGTCACCGACACAGTCTCGGTGCCGGGCCTGCGCGTTACGGTCGGCCGCGGGCTCGAGGCGGCCGCTCGGTCGCCGTCGCGGCGCGCGAGAACCGTCCGAACCGGCGGCCGCAGCGGCCGGTCGTCAGGCCACGCCGCCTGCCGTCGCGTTCGCCTCGGATGCCGGCGCTTCGAACGCGTCCCGGTTGAGGGACACCCATTCGGCCAGGCTCGTCGGGGCTTGACCCGTGAGCTCTCGGTACGTGTCGGTGACGAGGTTCGCGTCGCCGCGCTTCCAGGCCGCGAAATGCAGGAGGATCTCGATGTCGACGACCTCCTCCGGGACCCCGGCCTCCTGGACCAGAAGCGAACGGAACTCGTCCTCGGGCATGTCCACGTAACCGATCGGGCGGCCGAGCACCTCGCTCATCGTGGCCGCCACCTCGGCCATCGTCAGCGCACTCGGACCCGTGAGCTCATAGTTGACGCCTGACTCGTCTCGCTCCGTGAGCACCACCGCCGCCGCCCGCGCGACGTCGTCGGCGGCGACGAGCCCGATCCGTCCGCTGCCGGCCGAACCGAACATGGCCCCCGCCTGCTTGATGCCGTCCGCCTGGGACAGGAGGCTCGTCTCCATCACCGAGTTGGGCGAGACGAGCGCCCAGCTCAGCCCCGATGCCCGGATCGCCTCGATGCTGGCCTGGTGCAGGACGTCGAGGGGATCGCCCCGGTGGCGCACGGCACCATAGAGCTTGACGACACGCCGCACGCCGGCCTGCTGTGCCGCCCGCAGGGCATTGCCCTCGCGAATCTCGATTCGATCGTCCATCGGGGACACGAGGAAGACGACGTCCACGCCGTCGAAGGCAGCGGCCAGGCCGTCGGGCTCGTCCAGATCACCGATGGCAACCTCGACGCCCGCGCGCCGGAGCTCGGGCGCTCGCGCCGGGGAATGCACCAACGCGCGCACGGGTGCCCCGCGTGTCGCGGTCTCGCGGAGCACGCGACCGCCGAACATCCCGGTGGCACCGAGAATCAACACCATCGCCACACCTCCACCGTCGACGCCGTACCAGGTCCGATCCCAACCCTACGCGCCCGCCCCGGCGCTCGGATCCGGGGGATCGACAAGCGGCGATCATTGAGGACACCCCCTGACCTAAGCGGCACCTAGGCTCCCTCGCGATGCCAACAAAGCCAGAAGGGAGCGCAATGCTCGAGCGAGACGGATACCTACCCGGCGTGCCGTGCTGGATCGACACGAGGCAGCCCGATCCGGAGGCCGCCGTCGCCTTCTACGGTGGCCTGTTCGGATGGGAATTGGAAGACGCAATGCCTCGGGGCTCGGGCGGTCAGTACTTCATCGCTCGCCTCCGCGGCGGCGACGTGGCTGCCGTCGGGTCACAGCCGGAGGGTGGGCCACCGACCGCGGCCTGGAACACCTACATCTGGGTCGAGAGCGCCGACGAAACCGCCTCGAGGGTCAAGGATGCCGACGGCCGCGTCCTGACGGAGCCCTTCGACGTCATGAACGCGGGTCGGATGGCGGTGTGCACGGACCCCGAGGGGGCCGCGTTCTGCGTCTGGCAGGCGAACGAGCACAAGGGCGCGCAGATCGTCAACGAGCCCGGCTCGTTGAACTTCAACACCCTCAATACCCGCGACGCCGACGGCGCGAAGGCCTTCTACGGCTCGGTGTTCGGATGGCAGACGCTCGGCCTCGGACCCGGAGCCGGGATGTGGCGGCAGCCGGGCTACGGCGACTTCCTGGAGCAGCGCGACCCGGGCCTCCGGCAGCGCATGGCGGAGACCGGCGCTCCGGCGGGCTTCGAGGACGTGGTCGCGGCGCTCAACCCGATCGCGCCCGACCAACCCGACACGCCGGCGCATTGGGGCGTGACGTTCGCCGTCGATGACGCCGACGCGACGGCCGATCGAGCCGCGCAGCTCGGCGGCCGTGTCCTCGTCCCGCCGTTCGACGCCCCGTGGGTCCGGATGACGGTCATCAGCGATCCGCAGGGCGCAACGTTCATCGCGAGCAAGTTCGTCCCGGAGAACAAGGACCTCGGCGCCCAGGCCGAATCCACGGTCACGGCCGCATAGCCCGCGACCGGCTCGAGCAGGTGTCCCGGCGCTCGCCCGGCGGGCGTCGGGGCACTCGCGTCGGTCGACGCGGACGAAACCGCGGCCTGTGACCCGCTCGCGCTCCAGCCTGGCCATGGCCCGCGAGAGTCCCGGCTGGGATATGTACAGACGCGCCGCCGCGCGTCCGAAGTGCAGCTCCTCGGCGACGCCGACGAAGTAGCGGAGATCCAGCAATACTCGGGCCGCAAGGTCGCACAGATGGTCATCGAAGCCCTGGGGGTTTGACATGCGGATCGGCATCATCGGCGCGGGCCGCATCGGCGGTAACTGCGCGCGGCAGGCGGTCGACGGCGGCCACGAGGTCATGCTGTCCTTCTCCACGGACCCGTCCAAGCTGGACAGCCTCGCGTCCGAGCTCGGGGAACGCGCGTCGGTCGGGAGCCCGGCGGACGCCGTGGCCTTCGGCGACGTCGTGATCCTCTCGGTGCCGTGGGGCGCGATCTCCGCGGCCCTGGATGCGGCGGGCGACCTGAGCGGCAAGATCGTCATCGACACGACCAACCAGTTCGGATCGGGACCGATGCCGGCGCCGGGACAGACCGCGGCGGCGTTCAACGCCCGGCGCATGCCGGGGGCCCGCTACACGAAATCGTTCAACACCCTGACCTCGGGCTTCCAGATCCAGGCTGCGGACCGCGAGGACGGCGATCGAGTCGTGCAGTGGATCTGCGGCGATGACGGCGAGGCCAAGCGGCTCGTCGCGACGCTCATCACCGACATGGGATACCTGCCCGTCGATCTCGGCGGGACCGAGACCTGCCGGGTGATGGAGGCTCCACGCCGCCACGGCGCGGTGTACGGCGAGGAGTACCGGGCGGCCGACGCCCAGGGCGTCGTCGATGCCGTCGCCAACGGCACAGAGCTTCCGCCGGTGCCCGCCTACAGCCGCTGAGGCCCGGCGGAGCCGCCCCCGTCGCGGCCCCGCCGGCGCGCCCGCAACGACAACGACCGCGCGCCAGACCCGTCAGACCATCCGTCTGCTGTTCCCCCGCTGCGCGCGAGTGGGTGTCGACGAGCAGCCGATGCAGGAGCCATGCGCCTGCCTCTCCAGCTGCGCCGCGGCGGCCTCGCCGCGGCGACGTTGCTCCTCGGCCTGGCCAACGCGGCGAGCGCCCAGACGGCCGCACCCGGGTCCCAGACCCTCACGCTGACCCTCCCGACCGCCGGCGCCACGAGCTGCGAGGTCACAGTCGACGGGCAGATGTACGAGGACAACGGGACCTTCGGCGGCGCCCAGGCCACCTTCAACATCGACCTGGACCCACTCGCCGCGGCCGGCACCTACGCCGTGAGCGCGGTCTGCGGCGCCGACTCCCAGAGCGTCCAGATCACGGTGCCCGAGAGCCGGCAGGCCATGGCCGGACACGGGTTGCTCTCCATCTACACGTGGCACACCGGCAACCCGGCCGCCGGCAACCCGGCCGCAACGGCCTCCTCGGCGCTCACCTCCGGAACTGACACCATCACGGGTACCACCTACCCGGCCGCTGGCGAGGTCCCCTACATGACCGCCGCACAGAGGCGCTCGGCCTTCGACGGGTGGTTGCGCCACCAGAGCCCGACCATCCTCGCCGCCACCGCGCTGGCGTCGGCCGCCGCGGACCTCCACGGCCGCGGGCAATGCACCGACCTGGCCGCCGCGAAGCGTCCGGACATCGTGCGGGCCATCGTGCTCGGCCTCTACACCAGGTGGATCGCGGACAACCCCGACATCGGAGCCGGACCGGTGATCACCAATTGGGATGCGAGCGACTGGGCCACATATGCCCGGGAGGCCGGCGTGCCGGTCGGCGTCGCTCCGCGCCCGGGCGCGCTGATGGTCTTCCACAGCGACGACCTCGCGCAATGGCCCGGGCACATCGCCTACGTGAACGGCGTCAGCGCCGGTGTCGTCTACGTCACCCAGGAGCACTCGCCCCAACTCGGCGTCATCACCCAGGGGACGTACCCCGCGCGGTCGACGGTGCCGATCGCCGGCCAGAACAGCGCCGTCAGCTACATCTACTGACGCCGCGCGACACGGCAAACGGGCCGCTGCAGTGCACCGGCCCGCCGGCCCGGCTCATCGGTCCTGGAGCCCGACGGTCAGATGCTCGGCTCGGCGACCGCCAGGCCGGGCCGGTCGTTCGTCCCCGGGTGGCTGCGGGCGGCGAGGCTCAGCGTGCGGGTCGTCGCCATCGCCAGGGCCACGATGATGATCGAGTCGGTGAGCGCAGCGGCGGTGACGTGGTGGGCGACCATCCAGGTGTCGAGGCTGCCCGAGAACCAGTGCTGCGCGCCGTAGATGAACGCCAGCCGCGCGACCGCCACCGCGGCCCAGATGGCGGCGTAGCCGAGGCCGGCACGCGAGAACGTCTCGCCCGTCCGGCCGTCGCGCTCGATGCGCATCAGGCCGCCGGCCACGAGGCCGAGCAGGATGCCGGCGCCGGCGCCCGCGAGCTCGATCGCGAGGCCGGCGCCGCTGGTCGCGAACGCGGTCAGGTAGAGGGCGCCGACGCCGGCGGCGATCATCAGCGGACGGATGAGACGCTGTGTCGTGATGGCGCGGCGTCCGAGGTCTGAGGTGAACACGCCGAGGAGGATGGCGGCGGTGAGGATGATGGCGCTGGTGGGCATTTGGGGCTCCTTGTCCGGTGGGTTCGGCTGATGACGACACGGTCGCAGCGGCACGGGCCCGTGTCGTCGGAGCGTGGGACGATCTGGGGGTGGATCTCGCGGCGCATCTCCACCCGGGTCTCCACCCGCACCCGGACTCGAGCCAGCGCCGGGCGATCCGGCTTGCCCGCCTGGTCGGGCTCGTTCTCGTGGACGTCCAGGTTGCGCTCAACTCGCGCGATGCCGGTCCGGTCTGGCTGCTCGGGGTCCTGGCGGTGGTCGCGAACGCCGCGGCGCTGGTCTGGTTGTCCGGGCATCCCCGGGACACCCGCGTTCAGGCGTCCGCGCTCGGCGTCATGGGTGGCGCGGGCGGACTGCTGGCGGCGCTGCAGCACGGCAGCGCGGCGCTCGCCTTCCCGGGCGTCGCCGTGGCCCAGGCCGTCGCCGACGGCTCGGTGCTCGCCGCGCTTGCGACCTCCGCGGTCTCGCTCGTCGCGCTCGAGTTGGGCGTGCTGTGGGCGAGCCTCGGGGCGAGCGCGGCGCTCGGGTATCCGGCGATCCTCCTCGGAGCCGCACTGCTCGGCCTCACCCGCCGGCAATACGTCGCCCAGGGCCGTGCGGCCCAGGAGCTCGTCGCCCAGACGCGGCAGACCGAGGCGGCGACCCGCCGCGCCGCCGCGCTCGATGAGCGCACCCGCATCGCGCGCGAGATCCACGATGTGCTCGCTCACGCCCTCGGCGGTCTGACGGTACAGCTGCAGGCGGCCGAGCTGCTGCTCGAGCAGCGCGGCGACGTCGAAGGCGCGTTGCAGCGGATCCGAAGCAGCCAACGCACGGCGCATGAGGGACTCGTGGAGGCGCGTCGCGCGGTGGCGGCCCTGCGCCGCGACGCGCCGCCGCTCCCCGAGGCCCTCTCCGGGCTGGTGGAGTCCCACCGCGAGCATGGCGACGACGGCGAGCTGGTCGTCGAGGGCGCCGTGCGGGCGCTTCCCCCGGAGGCCTCGCTCGCCCTGATGCGCACGGTCCAGGAGGCGCTGACGAACGCGCGTCGCCATGCCCCCGGCGCCGCGGTTCGCGTGCTCCTCACCTACCAGACAAGGAGCACGAGCGTGATCGTGAGCAATGACGCGGCGTCCACTCCGTCCGCGGGGCCGGCGGAACCGACGGGCGGCTACGGTCTGGCGGGTATGCGTGAACGCCTCGAGCTCGCCGGCGGGCATCTGGCCGCCGGACCAGGCCCGGACGGGTGGACGGTGCGCGCGGAGGTTCCCGCGTGAGCTCAACGCTGCGCGTGCTCGTCGTCGACGATCAGCAGATCGTGCGCGAGGGACTGGCCACGGTCCTCGACCTGCTCCCCGACGTCAGCGTCGTGGGCAGCGCGGCCAACGGCGCCGAGGCGCTCGAGCTGGTCGCTCGACGCCGGCCCGACGTGGTGCTGATGGACCTGCACATGCCCGAGCTCGACGGGGTGGCGGCGACGCGACGGATCGTCGCCGAGCATCCGTCGAGCGCGGTGCTCATCCTGACCACCTACGGCGAGGACGACGACGCACTCGAGGCGCTGCGCGCCGGCGCCCGAGGCGTGCTGACCAAGGACGCCGGGCATGAGGAGATCTCCCGAGCGCTGCACCAGGCCGCCGCCGGTCACATGACGCTCGCCGCGCCGCTGCAGGCGCGCCTGCTCGCGCTGACCGCGCCTCCGGACGTCCCCGCCCGGACCGAGCTACCCGACGGACTGACCGCACGCGAGGCGGAGGTGCTCGGGCTGATCGCCGCCGGCTTCACCAACCGCGAGATCGCGCAGCGGCTCGTCGTCTCGGAGACGACGGTCAAGACCCACATCAACCACGTGTTCGCCAAGGTCGACGCGCGCGACCGCGCGGCCGCGATCAACTACGCCAACGAGCACGGACTCGGCGCCTCCTGAGCGCGCCGGGCGGCCGGATGCCGCCCCTGGCAGAATGGCCGCATGCCCGAGCACTACCAGCGTCCGGGGTGGTTCACGACCAACGTCTTCAACCGGCTCGTGGCTGCGCTGACGCGCGTGGGGGTGAGCGTGTACGGCTCGCGCGTGCTCGAGGTGAAGGGCCGCACGTCGGGCGAATGGCGCCAGACCCCGGTGAATCTGCTCCGCATCGACGGCGCCGAGTTCCTGGTCGCTCCCCGCGGCCACACGCAGTGGGTCAAGAACCTGCGCGCGAGCGGTCAGGGCCGGCTGCGCGTCGGCCGGCGCATGGAGCCGTTCACCGCGGTGGAGCTGGCGGATGACGAGAAGGCGCCGCTGTTGCGGGCCTACCTGAAGAAGTGGAAGTTCGAGGTCGGGGTGTTCTTCGGCGGGGTCGGGCCCGACTCCTCGGATGACGAGCTGCGCCGGATCGCGCCCGATCATCCGGTGTTCCGCCTGACCAAGGCCTAGCGGCTGCGCCCAGCGTTGAATCACGCTCGCCCAGCAGCTGCCATCAGCGCGGGTCGTGACCGCCGCGGCCGGCCGCAGGGGGCGCGGTGAGCTCGGGCGAGGACCATCTGAGGTCCGGCCAGCTCGGGACGGCGGACGTGACGGCCTCGACCGTCGCCAACATCGGGCCTGGGATCGACTTCTACTTCGCCTTCGGCGTGATCGCGGTCACCGCCGGCGTCGCGGCCCCGCTGACGATCGTCGCCGCCGGAGTGGCCGTCGTGTTCATCGCGTTCACCGTGGCCGAGTTCACGAAGGCGGAGCCCTCGGCGGGCAGCTTCATCACCTACGTCGAGACCGCGCTCGGACCGAGAGCCGGTGTCGCCACCGCCGTCCTGGTCGCGGTCGGATACATCGTGGCGCTGGCCGGCGTCTTCACCTTGTCGGGCGGCATGGTGGCGCTGACGCCGGCCCACTACACCTCATGGAATCCGCCCTGGGAGCCGCTGACGCTCGTACTGACCGGCGGCGCCATGTGGCTGACGGTGCGCCGCGTCAGGCTGTCGACCAGGGCGGTGGCCCGGCCGTCCTCGCGCAGGTGGGGATCATGCTCCTCGTCTGCGTGCCTCGCGGCCGCGCTGGACCGTTCGCCGCCCATTCTCACCATCGGCTCGCTCGCGGCGGCGGCGGCCGCGGCGGTCGTCGTGGCGATCGCCGTCAACGGCGGCGGGACCGCGCCCGAGCAGCTCGCGATGGTGGTGACCGGAACGAAGCTCGCCCCCGCGGTGGGAGGCTCCGCGACGCGGCGTTCCCGCCACGCAGTTCCCGACCCTGACGGTGACCGTGCAACGCGCGAACGGCGATCCCCGCTCGTCCGGAGTGCGCGTGCTTATCGGGACGGTTCGCCCTCGACGCTGATCGGCCGCTGAGCCGCCGCCTGCTGCGAGGCGGCGGCGGTGGCCACGTCCGTGGGATATGTGTGCCGCGCGCGCGAGATGAACACGCCGGCGGCGGCGAGCGCGCTGAGCATGACCAGCAAGGTGACCTGGAGCCCGGTCGCGGTGCTCGGGGACACGAGGCCGGGGTGGGTGCCGGGCGGGGTCTGCTCGGGCGCGATGCCGGCGACCAGGTCCGCCAGGCCGCCGAACGTCAGCGGCGCGACGGCCTGCGTCAGTGAGCGCAGGAAGGTGCTCGTGCTTTCCGCGCGCCCCCACAATCCCGCCGGCATGATGTCGAGCCGCGCCGCACCGAGCGGTGGATTGGCCGCGGCGATGAGCGCCATGCCGCCGACGTCGAACCAGACCGCGGGATAGAAGTGACTGCCAAGGATGCCCGGGACGAGGAGGACGACGGCGCCGAAGTAGCAGACCGCCGGCACCGCGACGCGCGCCTCGAGGAAACCGTGGCGCAGCAGCCGGTCGGTGACCCGGCCGCTGACCAGCGTTCCGATCAGCGCACCGATCACGAGGAGGCCCAATCCCAGCTCCGACGTCGCCTGGTCGACGTGGTAATGGCCCCGCACGAACAGGAGCGCGAACGTCGTCACCCCGGTGAAGAAGAAGTAGCCGAGCGAGGAGCCGATGATGAGCAGCACGTTCGTCGGGATCGAGAGGATGTAGCGCACCGCGCGCACGAGCCCGAGCGCCTGCGGGTCCTCGTTGAGCACCAGCCTCGGGTTCGGTCGTATGCCGCGCCGCTGCGCCGCGGCGTGGGCGGGCTCGTCCGGGGCCGGGCCGGAATCGTCGAGCTGCTCGGCGGGCGCGGCGGACGCCGGCGCCCCGAGGTCGGTCGCCCCGGGCTCCAGCCGGCTCTGGCCGCCGCGTTGCGGTTCGGGCACGGTTCGCCACAGCGTTCGCGCCAGGAAGAACCCGGGAATGGCGAGCAGTACGAACGCGGCCCTCCACGTGAAGATGCTCGCCACGGTTCCGCTGACGATGAAGCCCGCGGCGGTGCCGGCCGCCTCGCCCGCGAGGATGTACGCGTAAACCTGCCCGCGCTCGCGGGCCGGAAAGTAGTCGCCGGTCAGCGAGGCGATCGCGGGGCCGGCCGTGGCCGTCACGGCTCCGAGCGCCAGGCGGGTCAGCAACAGGTGCCAATAGCTGCCGGCGAAGGCGCTCGCCAGCGAGGCAAGGCTCCAGAGCAGGATGCTCAGCGACAGGAGCGGAATCCGCTTGACGCGGTCGACCGCCAGGCCGACCGGGAGGACGAACAGCGCACCGACGAGCAGCGCGGCGGAGCTCAACAGCCCGACCTTCGCGTTGCCGATGTGCAGGGAGTGCTCGAGCTGGGGGGCAACCGCCCCCACCGTGGACGCATCGGCGCTGCCGAGGGCAAGCACGGCGCCGAACAACGCGATCACGCGGGCGCGAGCGGGCCCGCCCACCAGTTCGACCACGTGGCCGCGCGCCAGGCGGCCCGCCCAGCGGACGGCGCGCTGCAGCATCCGCCCCAGGCCGGCGACCGCATCCGCGCTGCGACTCTCAGACACGGATCGACTGTACGCGGGCCGGTGCTCCCGGCGCTCCGCTGGAGGTCGTTTTTCGGGCCCCGTGGAACCCGACGCGGGGGCGCGGCGGTCTCCGGTCGGCGGGCCGCGGCGACGGCGGCGGGCGAAGAGCCCTAGCCGAGCAGCATGATGCCGAGGCGCGCGACCACGACGAGCAGCAGCACCGCGGCGATCAACCGCCAGAGCCCGATCAGCGCGAGCGTGTCATCGCCGCCGCCCCGCACCGCCTCGGCCGGCGCAGACCTGATCAAGCCCGTCCCCTCCACGTTGCCGCTCCTCATCTGAAAGTGCTATCGACCCCGATCGCCGCGCCCTTGAATGGCGATCGCCCCGCCCCGCGCACCAAGCCCACAAAACCACTGAAGCTCATCCCCCAAACTGCCGATACAGCAGCCAGGATGTCTGATCCCGGCACGCGGGGCGGCAGTCCGACGGCAGAGGGGGCGCACTTTTCGTGCTCGCTTACGGCGGTCATGCTCGCCCAACTCCATGAGTTCGGTGGCGACGAGGCGGTCGGCCGGCTGCTGCATGAGTCCGGCGTGAAGCGCACACCCGAGTACCTGTGCGACATCGGCAACTGGGTGTCCTACGACGAGGCGGTCGCCTTGTGGGATGCCGGCCAGGCGATCACGCGCAATCCGCATTTCGCCCGGCGCCTGGGTGAGGCCGCGGCCAAGGTGTTGAACGCGTCTCCTGTCGCCGCGCTGCTGCGTTCGCTCGGCTCGCCCGAGGCGGCCTACCGGCAGATGACGGTCATGGCGACGAAGTTCAGCGTGATCACCGAGCAGGAGGCCGTCGACGTGGGACCCGGCTACGCCGAGATCCGCTTCACGAACCGCGAGGGCTTCCCGCGCAACCCGCATCACTGCGCCTGGACGGAGTCGCTCCTCACCCAGACGCCGGTGCTGTTCGGCCTGGCCCCGGCCCGCGTCGAGCACGAGCGCTGTGCGGTGCTCGGCGAGCCCGACTGCGTCTATCACGTCAGCTGGGACACCGAGTCCGACCACGGCGAGGTCGATCCCGCGGCCCGCACCGAGGGCCTCGAGGACCAGCTGGCCGCCATGACCGAGCGCCTGCAGAGCATGTTCGCCACCGCGTCCGACCTCATCGCCGCCGGCGATCTGGACGTGACGCTGGCGGCGATCACCGATCGTGCCGCGCTCGAGGTCCGCGCACCCCGCTACCTGCTCGCCGTGCGCCCGGAGACGGGGGGCGAGCTGCATCTCCATCACCGGGGCCTGACCGACGAGGACGCGGTGCGCTGCGCCGAACGCATCGGCGCCGCCGCCGCCGACGACCTGCCCGACTCCTGGCTGGTGGTGCCCGTGCGCTCGCATCGCCACCACTACGGCCACCTGCTGGCGCTGTGCGAGGAGGGCACGGGCTTCTTCTCCCAGGAGCACGAGTTGCTCGAGGTCTACGCTCGTTACGCGGCGACGGCCCTCGACACGGCGACCGCCCTGCGCGAGGCCAAGCGACGCCACGAGCAGGCGAGCGCGCTGCTCGAGCTGGCCCGCGCGCTGGCGACCGCCGGCACGACCGACGAGGTGGCCCGCCGGCTGGCCGAGGCCGTCCCCGCCGTGATCGACTGCGACCGCGTCGGCGTGTACCTGTGGGACGAGGAGACCGCGGAGATCCGGCGCCGCGCGGTGACCGGCGGGCAGCCCGGGGACGAGCTGCCGGAGTGGAGCCTGGCGCCCGACGAGGGTGGCCTGGTCGCGCAGTGGCTGGAGCATCCCGACCAGGAGCCCGTGTTCGTCGACCAGTGGAGCGGCAACGAGCGCCTGCGCGAGATGTTCTCCGCCGTCGGCGCGCTCGCGACGATCGTCGTTCCGATCGCCTCGAGCACGCGCTTCCTCGGCGCTCTGGCCGTGTCGGTCCAGCGTGATCCGCGCCGCCTGGCGCCCACGCCGGACCTGCTCGACCGCCTCTCGGGCGTGGCCGCGCATGCGACGACGGCGCTCGAGAACGGGCGACTGGTCGACAACATCACCCACCAGGCCCACCACGACAGCCTCACCGGGCTCGCCAACCGCGCGCAGCTGCGCCAGGAGCTCGTCAGCTCGACCGCCGAGGGCGCCGGGTCGGCTCCGTTCACGCTCTTCTACATCGACCTCGACGGCTTCAAGCCGATCAACGATCAGTTCGGCCACGACGTCGGTGACGCCCTGCTTCGCGGCGTCGCCGAGCGGCTGCTGACCGGCACCCGGGACGGCGACATCGTGGCGCGACTCGGCGGCGACGAGTTCGCCGTCCTCGTCTCGGGCGCGAACGATCCGGCGGTCATCGCGGTCGTCGCCGAGCGACTCGCGGCCGGCTTTGCGACGCCGTTCGACGTGGACGGGCACGCACTGAAGGTCGGGGCGAGCATCGGCCACGCCAGCTGGCCCGCCGACGCCCCCGACATCGACGCGCTCATCCGGCACGCCGACGGGGCGATGTACGAGCAGAAGCGCACGCGCCACACCGACCGCGCCCGCGCCGCATAGACACCGACCGGCGCGACCGCGAACGCGGCCCGCAGCCGCTCAGGCCGCGGCGGGCCCGAGCACGTCCGGGTCGGCCAGCGCTCCGTGCAGGCGCCGAAGCGCCCGGCCGCGCGTCGGCCCGACGCTGCCGATCGCGACCCCCAGCGTGTCGGCGATCTCGCGATAGGACGGCTCCGGGCCCGTACCCTCGCGGGCCACGAGCAGCCGCAGCAGCCGCTGGTCGCTGTGACGCAGCCGTCCGACCGCCGCCCACAGCGCGGCGTCGCGCTCGTGGCGCAGGACGTGCTCGTCGACCGACGGCTCGGCCACCTGCGGCTCGGGGAGGTCGTCACCATGGGGGACCTGGCGTCGCGCCCGGTCCAGCGCGCGCAGCGACTCGCGCCGGGCCGTCGTGGCCAGCCACCCGGGCAGGCGCTCGGGCTCGCGCAGCGCGGAGATGTGCGCCACCAGGGCGCACCACGTCGCCTGGTAGACGTCCTCGGCGTCGCTCGGCGACAGGCGATGCGAGCGCGCGACGCTGCGCACGAGCGGCGTCAGCCGCGCGACGAGGCGCTCCCAGCAGATCTGGTCCCCGCTCGCGGCGCCGGCCACCAGCCGGCGCAGCTCGCGCCCGTGCAGCCGTGTGACCGGTCGTGGCGCGGCCGGCTGCGCGGTCGCCCGGCGCGACCGGCCGGTCGCCGCCCACGAGGGTGAGAGTGGCCGGTGCGGCGCAGGCGGCTGCGCTGCGGTCCGAAACGGCGGGGGAACGAGTCATCGCTGTGGTCCTCCTTGTGCCTGGGAACTGGGTGCCGGCAGACTCCGCCACCGGCCTTGCAGAACCCCTGCGAGAACCTTGCGGCCCGATTGATGCCCGCCGCGCGCCCCTCGTCGCCGTCCCGCCGGCGGCAACGAGGAGGCGGCGCCGACGCCGGCTCAGTCTTCGGCGAGCGCGCCGGCGAGCTCGTGCCGACCGGCGACGCCGAGCTTCGCGCGCGCCTGCGTCAGATGCGTCTCGATGGTCCGGCGCGTGACGAACAGCCGCTGGGCGATGTCCTGGCTGGAGAGCCCCTCGGCGGCGAGCAGCGCGACCCGCCGCTCGGTCGGCGTCAGCGACTCGCGGCCGCTGACCCGCGTCGGCCTCGGCGTCGCTCCCGCCACGCGCAGCTCCTCCGTGGCGAGCCGGCGCAGGCGAAGCCCGCCGCACGCCTCCGCGGACAGCAGCGCGTGCTCGAGCAAGGCGACGGCCTCGCTCCTGACCCCTTCCTGCCGCAGGCGCCGGCCGAGCGCGAAGCGTGAGTGGGCGAGCTCGAGCGCCGCCCCCGAGGACGTCAGCACGCTGACGCTCTCGCGTAGGTGGTCGACCCCCTCGCTTCCTTCGTGAGCGGCCCCGAGCGCGCGCAGGGCGAGGCCGAGGGCGCGCGGCGCGCCGAAGTCGCGGGCACGACGGGTCGCGTCGAGGCTCATTTCGCGGGCGGCGTCGGCGTCGCCGAGCGCGAGCGCGGTGTACGCGCCCTCGACCCGCCAGTGCAACGCGCTCGGGTTGAGCGCGCCGATCTCGGTCTGGCGCGCGCCGGCGGCGGCGACGAGCCGCGCGGCCTGCTCGTGACGTCCCCCGCAGTTGTGCCACAGCCCGCGGATCGCGAGCAGCACCGGGAACGTGGGATGCGCCGACCACCGCTCGTCGCCTCCGGGGAGCACGAGCAGCTCGCCCGCCGCCGCGAGCTCGTCGCGCTCGATCGCGCACATCGCGCGCAGGGCGTGCGCGGAGGGCAGCGCGAAGGCCCAGCCCTCGTCCTCCGCGTCGAGCGCGCTCTGGAAGTCCTCCGCCGCGTCGAGCACGTCGCCGCGCAGGAAGCGCGGGAAGCCGCGGAAGAACGACGCCGTGGCGAACGCCATGTGCTCGCCCTGACGCTGGGCGCGCTCGATCTCCGCGCCGAGCCGCCGGTCGACGTCGGTGAACTCGTCCGAGAGGTACATCGCCATCGCCGCGAGCGGCAGGGCGAGCGCATCGAAGCGGTCGGGCGAGTCCTGCACCGGTGGCAGCGCCCGGCGGGCGAGCACGAGCACGTCGTCGTACCTGGCGTCGCCGGCCTGGACCCCCCGGAACGCCGCCTGGGCGAGCACGAGCCGCTCGACCGACGAGCGCCCGGGCGAGCGTTCGGCGAGCAGCGCGTCGAGGCGGCCGCCGATCGCGGCCTGCTCGGCCGACGGGTCGGCGAGCGAGCGCACGACGGTCATCTCGGCGGCCTGCAGCGACACGCGCAGCTCGTCGTCCTCGGCGAGCGGCTCCTCGCCGCCGCGCCGCAGGGTGCGCGCCGCCGCGGCCATCTCGCCGCGCTCATAGCGGGCGATGCCGACCTGCAGGTCGATCGCGACGCGCCGCCGCGGGTCGGTGAGTCCCTCGCGCGCGCGCTCGAGCGTCGCCAGCCCGTCGGCGTCTCCGTCGGCGAGCTGCGCGGTCCCGAGCGCCTCGAGCAGCGCGGGGTCCTCGGCGCCGGGCAGCTCGCGGGCGGCTCGTCGCAGCATCGCGACGGCGGTCGTCGGCTCGGCGTGCCGGGCGGCGACGCGCAGGGCCTCGACGAGCGCCTCGTCGCCGCTCGGCTCGCACAGCAGCGCGTGGTTGAGCGCGCGTCGCCGGTGCGCGCCCACCGCGGACAGGACGTCGTAGGCGCGTCGGTGCAGCGCCGCACGGCGCCCGGCCGGGAGCGCGTCGCGCACGGCCGCCTCGACGAGCGGATGGGCGAACTCGACCGGCCGGCGGTCGGAGAGCACGGTGGCCCGGGACAGGTCGTCGGCAAGCGTCGACGCGGCGTCGAACGGCAGCTGCGCGATCTCGGCCACCCAGGCCAGGTCGATCCCCGGCCCGACCACCGCGACCGCCTCGGCCAGCCGCCGCGCCTCGATCGGCAGGCGTGCGAGTCGGACGCTCACCCAGCGCTCGACGCTGGCCGGCATGAGCGCGGGCACCGAGGGCGCCGCGGCGCCCTCGGGCACGATCCCGGCCGAGGCGATCTCCTCCACCAGCGCCGACAGCAGCAGCGGGATGCCCCCCGTCGCGCGGCGGCACGCCTCCGTGAACGCGGGGTCGGCCGGCACCTCGAAGCGGCGCTCGAGCACCTCGCTCACCGCGTCGGCGCTGAGCGGCGCGGGGCCGAGGCAGCGCCCACCGGCGAGCAGCTCGACGCGATCGAGCAGCTCGCCCCGCTCGGGATCGGCGTCCTCGCGCGTGGCCACGATGAGACCGACCCGCAGGCCGCCGAGCCGGTGGGCAAGGTGGGCCAGGAACCGCAGCGATGCGACGTCGGCCCACTGGGCGTCGTCGACGAGCAGCAGCAACGGCCGGCGCTCGGACAGCTCGGCGACGTACCAGTACAGGCCGTGCTCGACCGCGAAGCGGTCCGCCGCCGCCTCCCAGTCCTCGTGCAGCGCGCTCGCGGCGAGCGCCGCCGCGCCCCGCAGCGGTAGCGCGGGACCAGGCCCGCGCTCACGACCGCCGCGGACGAGCAGCTGGCGCACGATGCCCCACTCGAACGCGGACTCGAGCTCCGCGCCGCAGGCCTCGAGCACCGCGATCGCCCGCCCCGCGCCGGCGTCGGCGGCCGCGCGCAGCAGCGCCGTCTTGCCGATCCCGGGCACGCCGCCGATGACCGCCACCCCGCCGGTCCCCGAGATCGCGTCGTTGATCACGTCCTCGATCACGGCCAGCTCGCGCGCCCGCTCGCAGAGCGTGTCCTCGGCGCTGTGGGCCGGCGGCGCAACGAGATCGTTCGCGCTGCGCGCCCGCTCGGTGAGCTCCTCGATGAACAAGGGATTGCCGGCGCTCTGCCGGTGCAGGTTGGCGAGGAAGTGCTCGCCGAGGGTTGCGGGCGACCGGGTCCGGGCGAGGGCCTCGGTCTCGCGCTCGGTCAGACCGGTCAGGGCGATGTGCCCGAGCTCGCCCTCGCGCCTGACGTCGGCGAGCAGGCGGGCGAGCCCGTCGTCGACCGTGGCCTCCTCGTCTCGGTACGTGGCGATCACGAGCGCGTCGGCCGGCCGCAGCGCGCGCAGCACGTGGCGCAGCATCTTCAGCGTCGGCCGGTCGGCCCACTGCAGGTCGTCGAGGATCAGCAGCAGCGGCGCCGGCGCCCGGCGCAGGACGGCGCACACCGCCTCGAACAGCGCGTAGCGACCGGGCTCGGAGTCGGCCGGCGCCGGCGGAGATCCGGGGAGCACGCGGTCGAGCGCCGGGATGAGCCGGGTCAGGCGACCGCAATCGGTCGGAAGCTCGGCCGCGAGCGCGCCGGCGTCGGTGCTGGCCACGTAGTGGCCGAGCGCCTCGACGAACGGCTGGTAGGCCGACAGCGCGTCCTCGTCGCAGCGCCCGTACAGGACGGTCGCTCCGGCGCTGTGGAGCTCGTGCGCGAGCTCGGCGCTCACGCGTGTCTTGCCGATCCCCGCCTCGCCGGTCAGGACGACGACCCCCGCCTGCGCGCTTCGCCGCGACCACGCGGCGCGCAGCTCGGCCAGGACGTCCTCGCGTCCGACGAACGGCCGCCCGGGGACGGTCTCCAGGGCGGCCGGGAGCGGGACCGCGGCGTCGGCGCCGGCGGGCTGCGCGGCGGCCGGTCCCTCGCTGAGCAGTCCGTCGTGCAGCGCGATCAGCGCCGGCGACGGGACCGTCCCGAGCTCGTCGCGCAGCAGGGTGCGCAGGCTCTCGTACACGCGCAGTGCCTCGGCGGTGTCGCCCCGCGACGCGCGACATCGCATCAGCAGCGCGTGTCCGGTCTCCCGATATGGGGCGAGACGGACGAGGGCCGCGGCGGCCCGCTCGGCCAAGGCGAGATCGGGGCCGCCGAGCGCGAGGCCGGCGTCGGCCACCGCCTCCAGCCCGGCAAGCCGCAGCTCGTCGAGCTCGCGGCGACGCTCCTCGATCCACGGCGCGTCGACGTCCGCCAGCAGCGCGCCCTCGGTCAGGTCGAGCGCCTGCCGGGCGGCGCCGATCGCTCTCCGGTGCTCGCTGTCGTGCAGCGCCTGGTGCGCGATCGCAAACAGGTCGGCCGCGGCCTCGACGTCGATCCAGGCGCCGCCGGCCAACTCGAGGCGGACCTCCGAGCCGCCGGTGCTGAGCGCGTCCTCGCCGAGGACGCGCCGGAGCCTCGCCAGCAGCGTGCTCAGTCCGGCCCGCGGGTCGGCCGGCGGGGCGGACGGCCAGGCGACCGCCTCGAGCTCGTCGCGCGTCATGTCGCGCGAGCGGTTCAGGACGAGGTAGGCGAACAGCGTGCGCCCCTGCCGGCCGGGCAGCGGCCGGGTCAGCGACGCGCCGCCCCGCTGCACCGCCAGGCGTCCGCACAGGGAGATCCTCCATTGCGCGGTGGCCGCCGGCGAGGCGATCCGATTCATGTCACTGCAGTCGCTGTCGGTCAAGGATCATTACTGTGGCCCGCCCCCGGATCGGGTCCGGCGGTGCGGCCGCGCCGTGTGGGTCGATGGGTGCGGATTGTGACGCCTTTCTTGGGGCCCGGATGTATCGGACACACCGCTTGAGGCTCTTCCCCTTCGTGACCGAGAGCGGGGCGCTACAGATCGACGGCGGCCTGGCGGGATTGATCTCGCCGGCCGGTGGGGTGATATCCGGCCTGGAGCGGCTTGCGTCCGGGCCGACGCGATCGGCCGACACCGTGATGCTCGCCCGCCTCGGCGAGGTCGGCGCGCTCCGCGAGGGCCTGGCCCTGCGCCGGTTCGGACGCGAGCTCGACGGGATCGGCTGCCACGCCGATCCGGCGGTCTCGGCCCGGATCGCGGTGATGGAGGCGCTCGAGCGCTACGCCGCCGCGGTCGGCGACGAGCGCCGCTGGGTCACCGGCTCGGCCGAGGACGTCGGTCGCGACGGGCTCGACCTGTCCGACGCCGCGTGCTGCTCCGACTCGGAGCTCGCCGCGCCCGGCTTTCCGCTCGCGAGCTGGGACGCGGCCCGGCCGCTGCGCTGGGTGCGGGGCTGGTCGCTCGTCGACGGCCGCGACGTGTGGGTGCCCGCCGTGATGGCGCATCTCGGCGTGACGCCCGAGCAGCCCGGCGAACGCTTCTGGCTGCAGACCTCCTCGGGCTGCGCGGCGGGTGACACGCCGGAGCGGGCCCTGCTCGGCGCGTGCTTCGAGCTGATCGAACGCGACGCGGTCGCCATCGCCTGGCTGCAGCGGCTCGCGCTGCGCCGCATCGATCCCGCGGATCCGGCCTGGCGCCCGCGCTGGCCGCCGAGCGGGGTCGACGGCGGGTGGGGCTGGAACACGGTCAGCAGCACCTTCGCCACCGACGAGGATCGCGCCGGCATCGCGCTGTTCGACGCGACGTCCGATCTCGGCGTGCCGACGGTTCTCTCGGTCCTCATGCCGCCCGTCGGCTCCGGTCTGCCGCCCGCGGTCGGCGCCGGATGCTCCGACTCCGGGTCGCAGGCCGCGCTGAAGGCGCTGCGCGAGCTGACCGTCGTGCGCGCCTGCATGTGGGGCGACCCGGTCCCGGGCGCGCCCGTGCACCCGGAGGTTCCCGACATCGCGTTCAGGCACCTGTTCTCGCCGGCGGCCGACGGCGCCGCCGGGCACGCGACCGGAGTGGCCGGCGAGTTCATCGGCACCGTCGCCCAGCGGCTGGCCCGCCTCGTGCGGATCCTCGCACGCGAATCGAGCGACGTCATCGCGGTGGATCTGACCCCCGTCGAGCTGCAGGGCGCCGGCGTCCACGTCGTCCGCGTCATCGCCCCGTCGCTCATTCCGATCCTGGCCCATCCGGGCGTGCGCTATCTCGGCAGCCGGCGGCTGTATGCGGCGCCGGCACGAATGGGCTTCCCCGTGCTGCCCGAGCAGGAGGTGAACCCGTGGCCGAGTCCGCTGTGGTGACCGACCGGCTGCTCGTCGTGGCGTTCGGCGAGTGGGCCGCTCACGCGGCCACGCTGCTCGCGCGAGGGGCGCCCGATCCGGTGACGCTCGTGCTCGACGGCGACGTTCGCGATGCCGTGGCCGACGACGGCCCCGCCCCGCGGCTGGCCGTGCTCGTGCTGTCCGCTCTCGAGCCCGACGGAGGCTGCGCGCGCCACGCACGGGACGCGCGGACCGCGCTCGAGGAGCAATGCGTGACCCACCTGACCGTGCAGCGCGACGGACCGTCGATCTGGGTGGGCCCGACGGTCGTGCCGATGCGCCCGGGCTGCAGCCGCTGCTGGCAGGCCCGCCGTCGTCAGCACGCCGGCGTCCTGCTCGGGCGGCCCACGGGGGGTGGCCGCGAGGCGACCGGTCGGGTGTCGGCGCCCGCCGACACCGATTCGGTGCGCCTCGCGGCCAGAGCCGCCCGCGCGGTCGCGCGCCGGGTGCTCGAGTCGCCCGAGGAGGAGGCCGGCGTGATCCGGCGCTTCGGTCCCCCCGACGCCGCCCCGACGGTCGGCCGCGTCATCGCCGTGTCGGGCTGCGCCCGCTGCGATCCCCCGCTTCCCCGTCCCGCCGGTTGGTCGCTCCGTCCCGGAGTGACCGCCGGTGTGCAAACGACGAACCTGCGAAAGGAGGTGAACACATGAACAGCTGCCTCGACACGCTCGACCGCATCGACGGCTGGGAGGACGATCTCGAGATCGAAGCGCTTCCCAGCGTCCAGAGCGCGACGGTCGTTCCGGCCCTCGTCTTCCTCCCGTGGTGGATCCACAACGGACTGACGACGGTCATCGCGCCGCCGTACGAGTCGATCTACGCGCCGGCCGCCTGACGCCCGACCGGGCGGGAGCGGCGCGCACGGGTGCGCGCGGCTCCCGCCCGGCGGTGCGGGACGGTGCGATCACAAGCCAGGGAGGAACGCCATGCCCAACCAGCAGACGACCGAGCGGTGGACGACCCTGCCGCTCGCCCTCAGCCCGCTCGCCGAGCGGCTCACCGGGGCCGACCATCATCCAATGCTCTACCTCGCCGCCGAGGATCGCTACATCCGGCTGAGCCCGGGCGCCGCCCGGCTGCTCGACGCGCTCGACGGCGACACGACCACGGCCCAGATCCTCGAGCGCGTCGGCGTGGCGGGCGATCCGGCGCTCGCCGAGCGCCGGCGGCGGGTCGTGCTCGAGACGCTCGACGGCCTGCGCGGCGCGGGCGCGTTCACGCTCTCGCGCGGCCCTGCCGCCGACTCGCGGCGCCTGCGGCTGCGGGCCTGGCTGGCGCGATCCCCACGGCTGCGGATCAAGCGCGGGATGGACCCGGTCATCGCCGCCCCGGCCGACCTCGCCGCCCGCCACCCGCGTGTCACCCGCGCCGGCCTGGCGAGCCTCGGCCTGGCGAGCCTCGTGCTGCTCGTGGCCGGCGTCGCGAACTTCCCGAGCACGATCGAGATCATGTGGCCGGTCGTCGTCGTGGCCCTGCTGCTCGAGATCATCGGGCACGAGCTCGCCCACGCCGCCGTCTGCCGGGTCTACGGCGTCCGCGTCAAGGAGGCCGGGGTCATGCTCTGGGGCTGGTTCCTGCCACTTGCGTACGTCGATTGCACCGATCTGTACCGGCTGCCCGCCCGCCGCCCGCGCGTCATGGTGGCCCTCGCCGGCCCGTTCGTGGATCTCGTGGCCGCCGGGGCCGCCGCCGCGGTCGCGCTCAGCACGAGCGGGGAGACCTCCGGCACCGCGTTCATGGTGTTCGTCGCCCTACTGCTCGTTCTCGCACGCAACCTCACGCCGCTGCTGCCGACCGACGGCTACTTCGCGCTCGAGGCGGCCACCGGCGAGTTGAACCTCCGCCGGCGGGCCTGGCAGCACCTGTGCACGTCGGTCGCCGAGCGGGCCCGGCCGCGGCGCGCCCGCCGCGCCCAGACCCGACGCGGGCGGGTGTATCTGGCCTACGGCCTCATCACGGCGCTCTACACGATCGCGCTGTTCGCGTTCATCGTCATCGAGCTGCGCCACACGGCCGGCGTCGTCTGGTAGGACCGTCAGGCGACCGTCCGCTCGAGCTTCGATTCGCACATGTCCACCGATGCCCGCGTGCCCGGCGTCTCGGACGCGTCCATCGCGCTGAACGCCTGGCTGCCGGCCTCCATGTCCTCAGCCGTGGCGAAGTACTGGAGGACCACCGCCGTTTGGTCCGCCTCGTCGTAGAGCATCGTGAGACCGGTCGCGGGCACGCCCGGAGGCGGCCCTCCGGACTCCTCGACACGGGCAAGAACCCCGTCCATCCGCTCCGGGGTCACATCGGTAAACCTGACCACACGTACGAACACCGCAGCCACCTCCCTCGGATCGCGTTGGCGCGACCATAGTGCGTCAGCACCTCGCCGCGCTACCCCAGGGCGTGGCGCCCGTGGCGGCCGCGCCTGTCGATCAGGCTGAGCCCGCCGCGCCGCCGCCGGGCCGACGGGGCCGCCCGCGCGCCAGGGTGCGGCCCGGGGCCGGCCGCGGCGGGCGGGACCGGACGGTGCGTCTGGCCGAAGCGTCGCGCACCGATCGCGACAGCTCGTCGTCGATCAGGTCGAGATCGATTGCGCTGATTCCGGGCAGGACGATTTCGGTGTCGCGCTCGGCGATCACTTCCGGGGGAGGGGGGGCGAGCTTGGGCGTGGCGTCGCGTCGCGGCATGCTCTGATGACTATCGGCACTATCGCGTGAGATGTCCATACCGCCCGCGCGCACGCAGACCGATGATCGATGTGGTGCCGACGCCAAGGCGTGCTTTCGGTGCGCGTCAGCGCGCGGTCAGCGACCTCAGTTCCTCGTCGGTGGCCCCCCAGCGAAGCAGCCGTGGCCGCAGGCCGAGCGCATATCCATCCAACCCACCGAGCGCGGCGGCAAGGAGTCTGCGAGCGGTCATATTTCGACAGTCAACGCCGCGCCGCGATGACGCCATCCGCACATTGCCACCGGCGGCGACGGCCGACTGCCGGCTAATCGGCGCCGACGACCTTGAAGGCCTGGTTGACGAAGATGTGGTGCGGCCAGTTGACACCGATGTTGTGGACCTCGTACTCGCCGTTGCTCAGCCTCACAACACGGTCGACGACGCCTCCCGGGTAGGCGGCCAAGGCGGCTACAGTCGCCCTGTTCGCCGTCGTTCCGCTCGCGAGAGTCCCCGACCCCTGCTTGTAGGCCGCTGGGATCTGACCGACCTGCTTTGACGTCGTCGATGCGCCACGCTTGAAGGGAACCACTCCCGCCGCCGCGGGGGTTGTAGATCCGACGCCGTCAGTCGGTTGAACCATGACCTGGCTGGCCGTGATGGTCGTGCTGCTCGTTGTCCCGAGTACGAGGACACGTTCGCCGGCCTTGATGGCGCTCGCCGAGCTCGAGCTTGTGCCCTTGCGGTATTTCGTAGACGACGCCTCCTTGACCGTCACCTTCTGACCCGCTGGTGTCAATAGCGTGAAGCCCGCCGCGGATACGCTGTCGACCTTTCCGAATGATCCTCCGGCGGCGGGTCCAGATCGAGCGTTCGATCCCCCGCCTCGGGACGCGGGCTGGCTTGCGGTCGCCGAGGCGGACGTGGCTGTTGACGTGGCGCCTGAGCTGGTGCTGGCGGTTGCGCCGACGATGCCGTAGGCACCGCCCCCGATCACGATGGCCGTGGCGCCGATGGCGATGGGCCGGGTGAGTCTCGGGGAGAACATGGACTGATCCCTTCCGTCTTTGTTGATCGTGGTTAGCGGCTACGTCCCACGATGCGCGAACGGGATGAGAGGCCCATGAGAGCCGCCAGAGAGGTTCCTGTGAGTGGCGGGCGGCGCCCTCAGGCGATGTGCTCGGCCGCATAATGCGCGAGCGCCATCACGGTCAGCTGCGGATTGACCGTGATCGAGCTCGGGAACACGCTCGCGTCGCACACGTGCAGATTCTCGAAGCCGTGGACGCGGAAGGACGCGTCGACGACGCCGCGGTCCGGCCGGCGGCTGAGCGCGTTGCCGCCCTGCGGGTGGGCGGAGTTGACCCACAGCTGGCTGTCGTCGCGCGCGAGCTCGTCGAGGCGGTCGAGCTGCTCGGGCGTGGTGAACTCGTGGTAGGCGAACGTGAGTGGCATCACGCGCGTCGCGCCGGCCGCGAGCAGGATGCGCCCGGCGAGCTTGACCCCGGTCAGAACCCGGGCGAAGTCCTCGGGCGCGGGGGTGTAGCGCAGGGTCACGCCGCGCCCGAAGCGGGCCGGACCGACGGTCGCGTTGCCCTGGGTGCCGACCACGGTGCCGATGCACGTCATGTGCGCGTAGCGCCGCATGTTGGCCGTGTGCTGCTCGAGCCAGCCGGGCATCACGAGGGACTGGAAGACGACCGGGTTGTACCAGGTCTCCACGGCGTAGCCCTGCGACCCGGGGGGCTCGAGATAGTGCGAGATCTGCAGGCCGCGCTCGGAGTGCAGCGGCTCCTCGAAGTCGCCCGTGATCGGGCTGGCCAGGTTGAACGCGAGGCGCGTCCCGACGAGCTCGCCGCCGATGCGACTGCGCTTGAGCAGCACGCTCGAGTGAAGCGCGCCGGCGCTCACGACCACCGTGCGAGCCCGGATGCGGACGGTGCGACCGTCACTCAGCGTGGCCTGTACCGCCTCGACGCGGCGCCCGTCGTGTTCGATGCGCTGCGCCGCGCACTCGGCGAGCACGCGTACCGCGCCCGGGTGGTCGCGCTGGGCGCGGGGAAGCGTGTTATCGAGCATCGAGAGCTTCTTGCCGTAGGAGCAGCCGATGTTGCAGTAGCCGCAGCCGACGCAGCCCTGGATGTTCGCGTGCACGACGCCGTAGCCGTAGGGCGGGTCGGTCAGGCCGAGCCCATGCACGCCGTCGAGGAACTTCGAGCCGCCCGGGTTGAGCCGGGCGGCGGGCTGCTCGGTCACCGGCAGCCAGCGGCGCAGGTGCGCGAAGGACTCTCGCAGCCGGTCGCGGTCCAGGCCGGCGTCGAGGCCCTCGCGATCGACCCAGCGGTCGAGCACCGGCTCAGGGAGGTCGAAACAGACCGCGTTGTTGACCACGGTGCTGCCTCCGACGCACATGCCCTGCGTCACGGCGAAGCGGAAGTCGGTCGACAGCTCGAGCGCGCCGTCGGCGTAGAGCGCGCCGTACTGCGTCGCCTCGTCCTCGGTGAACTGCGACGGGTCGACGTGCCGTCCGCGCTCGAGCACCATCACCTCGCGCCCGCGGGCGGCGAGCTCGTAAGCGAGCGTCGCGCCCGCGGCGCCACTGCCGATGATCACGATGTCGGCCGCGATGTCGACGTCGCCGACGTCGCGCGGACCGAGGCAATCGAGTCGCGGCGCCGGCGTGACCGACGCGTCCCGCGCCTCGGGGCGCTGGGAGAACGGCACGTACCCGGTCGCGGCCGCCGCGCGGGGGTCCTCGTAGTAGCCGAGGTAGGCCATCTGCGAGGCCGAGAAGATGAGGTCGCGGCGCAGGCTGCGCAGCAGATCCCAGCGCCCGAGCGGAGCGACATCGTCGACGAAGCGCTTGCGCACGAAGCGCAGGCGACTGGCGGGGTCCATCGTGGCCAGCGGGGCGTGCAGGCTGAGGAGGGGGTAATAGGCGAGCACGAGCAGCGACAGGCGAATGGTCGCCTTGCTCGAGGAGTCGAAGGAGGCGAGGAAGTCATCGACGCGCTTGGCCACCTGCTCGCCGCTCGGGCGATCGGGCTTGCCGGCATCGACGAGCACCTCGCTGATCGCGGCGAGCGCCCGAAACTCGGAGGTGCCGAGATAGCGCAGGCCGAAGCGGGCGCGCTCGGCGGTCACGTACAGCCAGGTGAAGACCGCCGCGACGGCGGCCGCCGCCCCCATCCACAGGTAGGACAGAGTCATGGCCGAGATCCCGAGTGGCAGGTTCGAGCCGAGCGTGTGCGACGCGGCGTCGGCGTTGCCGGAGAGCACGAGCACGAGCAGCCCGAGGAAGAGGAACACGTGCCCGGCGATCAGCAGCAGCACCGCCACCGAGTACCGGCGCACGTCGGCCGCCCCGAGCGCACACAGGAACACGAACACGCCGTCCTTGGCCACCGAGTTGACCACGTAGGGGTACTCGCTGCGGTCGAACAGCCCCTGGAGCACGTAACCGACCAGGAACAGCGCCGACAGCACGCCGAAGGCGACGAGCGCGATCCGCAGGCGTCGCTCCTCGCGCGTCTCGGGCGCCGCCGTCGCGTCGGGACCCTCCATGGGCGTCACCGCCGCCGCAACGTCCGGCGGATGAGGCACGGTCGATGTGGATGCCTCGACCTGCATGTGCGAACCCAGATTGCCGGCGTGTCGGCCTCCCCGGCGCAGACTACTCCGCGCCGCGGCTCCCGCGTCGTCGTCGCGCCTCCCTGCGCAACGACGACGCGGGTCCGGTCGTGCATCGCCGGCGATCGGGTCAGGCGTTCGGCTCCAACCGCGGATGCCCGGCGCTCACGTCGACGCGCAGCAGCTCGGGGAGCTCCTCGAACGCTGCGGCTTCGAGGTGCTTGGGCACCTCGAGGACGTGGTGATTCTCGCCCTCCGCCGGTACGTAGCGGAGGGTCCCCTTGTCGATATGCAGGCGCTCGGGGTCGAAGAGCGTCGTGATCTCGCCCCGGTCGTTGTAACTGACTGCAAGGTGCATGTGCATCTCCTGTCTCGGTCCCGGCCGACTTAGTTACTGGCGGTCTGGAGGTTGAACTGGGTGGAGTTCGGGCCGTTGTTGGTGACGGCGTACGAGAACGAGTACGTGCCGTTCGGGTTCAGCGAGACGGTCGGGTCGGTGTAGGACAGCGAGGCACCGGTGTTGAGCGGCTGCGCCTGGGTGAGCGTGTCGCCCTGCCACCCCGGGTCGTCCCAGGTGAACACCCAGCCCTGGGTGACGCCGTTGCCGATGAAGATGTTTCCGCCGCCGTTGGCGATGAATGACATGGGACCGCTCCTTGTGGTCTTGCGGCGGCGCCTGCGCTGCAGCCGAGCCGCCTGGTGTTATGGAGAAGGAGCGGCGAGGGCGTGTCTTGATACGTGCTCAGGCCGGGCCCGGGCCCGTCGCCGGCGGGAGCCCCCGCAGCGAGACGATGGCGGCCGGGTTGATGCCGATCGCGTAGTCGCTCCCGCGCTCGGTCAACCAGGCCAGCTGCATGATCGAGCCGCGCGAGGCCGCGATGAGCGCGGCCTCGACGTCCTCGATCGAGCCGGCGATCTCATAGCGATCCCCCGTCACGAGGGTGAGCTCGGTGGTGTCCACGGCGATCAGCGCGCCACTCCCGAGCGACAGCTTACGCGCGGATCGGCGCCGCGGCGGCTTCGGGGGCGACGGTGATCCGCCGCGCGAGGAGGTGGTCGCCGATGGCCCAGCCGGCGTAGCAGAGGGACCCGATCGTGGCGGTGACGGTGAGCAGCACGCCGGCGGCGGCCGTCGCGGCGACGCCGTGGGCGCCGAGGATGAGCACGGCGGCCGCGGCTCCAAGGCTCGGCCCGAACGGAAGCTGGCCGAGCGTGAACATGGCGATCAGCAGCGCGATCGCGTCGAGCAGCGACACGTGCACGCCGATCCCGCGCAGCACGAGCCAGTTGCGGGCGATCTGGGCGCAGACGGCCAGAAGGACGAGCACGGTCATGCGGCCGCGGCCACTGCGCATCACCGACAGGCCGGCCCACAGTCCGACGCGGTGACGCTCGGACAGCCGACGCAGCCCGCTCACCGCGGCGCCGGTGACGGCGACGGCCAGGACCGGCACCCACCAGGGGACGCCGAGCGGGGCGATGAGCGTGAAGGAGAAGATCGCGGCCAGCGCGACCTCGACGCTGATGATCGGCACCTCCGCCGCGAGCAACGCCGGCACGCGGGGGCAGTCCTGCGGGGCGGTGCGGCGCAGGGAGGTGATGCGCGCCGCCAGGCCGAGGGACCCGTTGATGACGCTCGCCAGGTACCCGACCCCGGCGGCGCGGAACAGCACGCGGCGGCCGATCGTGGCGCCGGCGGCGCGGAGGCAGACGTTCCAGGCCTCGGTCCGGGCCACGAGCGCGGCCACCTGCAGGACGGTCACGAAGGCGAGCAGCCAGAGCGGGACGGCGTGCAGCGCGGTGGTGAACTGTGCCCGGCGCCCGGCCAGCTCGACGGCGAGCAAGGCGGTGACGAGCGCCGCCCCGAGGCAGCTGAGTGCCACCCGCCGGCGCAGCGACCGGGACCCGAGGGTGCGTGGTTCGGGCGGCGCGATGAGGACGGCCGATCAGCGCGGGCCGCTGTGCCCGGCCGGCTTGCGGGGCGGGGCCGCCTTGCCGTGCGGCTTGGCCTTCGCGTCGCGGTCGCGCTTGGCCTGACGCTCGGCGGCCTCCCGCTTCAGATCGGACTGTTGGGTCTGCAGCTGCGCGAGCTGCGCTGCGCGTCGCTCGGCGGCGTTCTGCCGCCGCTCGTTCGCCTGTTCCGACGCATTGGCCTTCCTGGCTGCCATCACTGCCTCCTTGAGTGCAGATGAAGCGCAACCGCCAGCATGGACTGCATGTTCGCCTCAGGACGAGGCGACTCGGAGACGCCCTTACCCAAGGCTATAGCAGGTACCGGCCGCCGGTGCGCGGCGCTCAGTCGGGCCGAGCGGCGGCGGCGAGGCCGAACGGGCTCCCCTCCGAGTCCCGGCACACGGCCCAGCGCTCGCCGGGATGCACGACGCTCCCGCCGAGCTCGCGCACGCGATCGAGTGCCGCCGGCAGATCGCCGACCTCGAAGTAGGGCAGCGAGACGGTGTCGCCCGGACCCGTCCCTCGCGTGTGCAGGCCGAGCGCCGGCCCGTGCTCCGCGCTCTGCCAACCGCTGCCCTGCCGTGCGGTCCTCGGTTGCAGGTCGATCGCGAGCACGCCGGTCCAGAAGCGCCGCGCGCGATCGGTGTCGTCGGCCGGGAACTCGATCAGCGCGAGCGGCAGGTCGTCCACCGCCACACCGTAGCGCGGGGCACCGCGCTGCGATGATCCGCGCGTCCCTCGACGAGAACGGGAGCTGCGGATGACGAGATGCGAGCGAGCGGCGGGCGTCGCGGCGGTGGTCGCCGCGACCGGCCTGAGCGCGTGCGGCGGGTCGAGCTCGACCGGCGCCACGACGGCGAGCACCGCCGCGTCCAGCACGGACGCTGCGTCGGCGCCGATCGTCGCCGTGCTGCACACCCCGGGTCCCGATCCGCACGTCGGGAACTGGCCGATCACGCTCACCGTCACCAGGGGTGGCCGCCCGATCGCCGGTCACGTCTCCTACGAGTTCCTCTTCCAGGGGCAGGTGGTGTCGCGCCAGCCGGTCCGTCTGGAGTCGCCGAACTTCGTCGGCCACTTCCACGACACGATCATCTGGCCGGCCAACTCGGTCGGCTTTCCGCTCACGATCCGCGTCGTCGTCCAGACGCCCTACGGGGTGAAGAACGTCGACTACGGCCCCGTGAGCGTGCAGCGCTGAGCGCAGGGACCGCAGGCGCTCAGGAGGGGCGCGCCGCCGACAGCGACGGCTCGGGTACGGCCGACGGCACCGGCTCTCCGCGCTCGGCGAGCGCGCTGCGCGCGGCCTGCGCGAGCGCGTCGGCCGCCGGGCGCGATGCGTAGCCGAGCTCGCGACGCGCCTTGGCGTCGTGGAACAGATGCGGCAGGCGCCCGGCGCGTACCTCGTCGAGCGCGAGCAGCTGCGGCTCGCGCCCGAACGGGCGCAGGGCGGCGTCGGCCAGCCGCGCCGCCGCGTAGGCCGCCGTCCACGGCACCGGCAGGCGCGGCGCGGACAGCCCGGCGGCGCGGGCCACGACGGCGAAGACCTCGCCGATCGCCAGGTTGTCGCCGCCGAGCAGGTAGCGTTCGCCCGGGCGACCACGCTCGAGGGCGAGCAGGTGGCCGCGGGCGACGTCCTGCACCGCGACGACGTTCAGCGCGCTGCGGGCGAGGTACCCGCGCGCCCGCCCACCGGCCACGTCGGCCACCATCTTGCCGGTCGGCGTGGGGCGCAGATCGCCTGGCCCGACGGGCACCGTCGGGTTGACGACGATCACCTCGGCGCCGTCGCGGGCCGCCGCGAGCGCGAGCCGCTCGCCCTCGAGCTTGGTGCGCTTGTAGGGCACGTCGAGCTCCGAGGCCGGCGGGAGATCGCGCTCGTCGGCGGCCCGGCCGCGGGTCGGGCCGCAGGTCGCGCACGAGCTCGTGTGCACGATCCGCCGGCGCGGCCCGCGCAGCGCGGCATCGAGGACGGTGCGCGTCCCGTCGACGTTCACCGCCCGCATGAGCGCCGCATCGGCGCGCGCGTAGCTGTACACAGCGGCGAGATGGAACACCGCGTCGCAGCCGTCGACCGCGCGACGGACGGCGTCGGCGTCGAGGATGCTCCCGGGCACGAACTCGACGGCGTCGGCGAGCGCGTCGTCTGGCAGCGGGTGGCGGTCGAACGCCCGCACCTCGGCGCCGTCGTCGAGCAGCGCGGCCACGACGTGGCCGCCGATGAAGCCCGACGCGCCGGTGACGAGCGCCCTCATGCGCTCGCGGCCGGGTGGCGGGGGCGGCGACGGGCGCGCGCCGTGCCGCGCGCCATCCGCAGCCCGAAGCGGGCCATCGCCGAGGGCACGCGCTCGGCGGCCGCGACGACCTCGGACAGCGCAGCGGCGAAGTGGCGCACGTCGGCCTCGTCGATCACGAGCGGGGGCAGGGCCTTGACCACGTTCATGCGGTGCCCGGCGACCTGGCAGAGGATGCGATGCTCGTGGAAGAGCGGGACGGTGATGAGCTGGGCGAACAGCCCGGGCTGCGCCCGCTCGATCGCGTTGAACAGCGAGCGGCCCGGCGCCCCGGCCGGCGGTCCGAGCTCGATCGCCCACAGCAGGCCGAGGCCCCGCACCTCGCGCACGACCTCGTGGCGGTCGACGAGCGGCCGGGTCAGCTCGAGCAGGAGCGCGCCCATGCGCTCGGCGTGCGCGACGAGGCCGTCGCGCTCGAGCACCCGCAGGGTGGCCAGGCCGGCCGCGGCGGCGAGGTCGTTGCCGCCGAACGTCGATCCGTGGCGCACCGCGCGCTCCATCCCGTCGAACACGCGGTCGAAGGCGGCGCGTGACACGAGCACGGCGCCGATCGGGACGAATCCTCCCGAGAGGGCCTTGGCCACGCAGACCATGTCCGGCGCGAGGTCCCAGTGCTCGAGGGCCAGGAAGCGTCCTGTGCGCCCGAGACCGGTCTGCACCTCATCGCAGACGAACAGGGCACCCGCCTGCCGGCACAGTCGCTGCGCCGCGGCCAGGTAGCCGTCGGGGGGCAGATTGACGCCCTTGCCCTGCACCGGCTCGACGATGAACGCGGCCACGTCGCCGCGCGCGAGCTCGAGCTCGAGCGCCGCCTCGTCGCCGAAGGCGACCGGATCGCAGCCGGGGACGAGCGGCCCGAAGCCGGCCCGGAACTCGTCGTTGCCGTTGAGCGACAGGCTGCCGAGCGTCAGCCCGTGGAAGGCGTGCTCGGCGTACAGGATGCGCGGGCGGCGGGTGGCGGCCCGGGCGATCTTCATGGCCGCCTCGACGGCCTCGGTGCCGCTGTTGGCCGGGACCATCGCCGCCACGCTGCCGGGCGCGCGCGCGAGCAGCTGCTCGGCGAGCACGCCGCTGAGCAGCGTGACGCCGAGCTGCGGCAGGTTGGCCGTGCGGGCGTCGAGCAGCTCCTGCATGGCGGCAACGACGTCCGGATGGCTGCGGCCGAGCGCGAACACCCCGTAGCCGGCGAGCAGGTCGAGGTAGCGCTCCCCGTCGGCATCGATCAGGTACGCCCCCTCGCCCCGGACCCAGGTCCGGTCGAATCCGAGCGTCCGCAGGATGCGCCCCATCTGCGGGTTGAGGTAGCGGTCGTTGAGCGCCATCTCCTCGCCGGTCCGAGCGGACAGCAGCTCGCGGATCTCGGGGATCGCGCCCACGCGCGTAAGCCTAGAGCGCCGCCCGCCGCGCGCGCGTTGCCAGGCTCAGTCCGGCAGCGCGGGAGAGAGCGTGCCGCTGCGATCGCAGAGCTCGGCGAGCCACAGCGCGAGGCGCTCGCGCTCGCGCTCGGCGGTGGCGGTGCGGGCGCGGCCGGTCGTCCGGTCGAGCAGGTTGAGCGCCTCGTCGGGGTCGCTGTCGAGGTCGTACAGCTCGTACTCCGGCGCGGCGCGGCCGCCCGGGTCGAGGTAGACGGCGTACTTCCAGCGCGCGTCGCGCACGCAGCGGATCCGATTCGGCTGGCCGGGGCCCTCCTGCAGCGCGGTGGCGGCCTGATGGTCGTCGTAGGTGAACAGCACCGCGTCGCGCACTGACTGCTGCTCGCCGCGCAGCAGCGGCCCGAGATCGTGCCCGTCAAAGCGCCCGGGGGCAGTCGGCGCCCCTGCGAGTCCCAGCAGCGTCGGAACGATGTCGACGAGCGACACGAGCGCGTCGCTCTCCCGCGGGACCGGGAACATGCGCGGGCTCGAGACCACGAACGGCACGCGGATCGACTCCTCGTAGGCGTTGAAGATCTTCTGGCGCAGGCCGCCGTGCGAGAGGCCCATCTCGCCGTGATCGGAGATGCGGGCGATGATCGTGCGCGAGCGCAGCGAGTCCGGGTCGTCCGCCGGCCCGAGCGCGGTGAGCAGGCGCCCGATCTTCTCGTCGACCACGCGGTGCAGGTGCGCGTAGAAGTCGACGTAGTCCTGTTGCGCCGGGCGATCTGTGAGCGGCCCGAGATAGGAGTCCATGCCGAGCTTCGACAGCGCCTGCGCGCTCGGCTTCTCGCGCAGGTCCTCGTCGAGCGTCGGCGGGAGGGGCACGCCGAGGCCCTGGAACTCGCCGCGGGCGTAACCGCCGTCCCGATAGGTCGCCGGATACCCGAGCACGTCGTGGGGGTTCACGAGTGAGAACACGAGGCAGAACGGCTCGGGCAGATCCTCGCGCGCGAGCCACGCCTCCATCTGGCACGTGTAGTCCTCGTCCCAGCCGGCGTGGGTCGTGCCGGCGTTGCCGCCCCCGAAGTGCGCGGCCTTCGTGTCACCGCCCGTGTCCGGGGGCTCCCAGTCGGCGAAGCCGTAGTCGCGCTCGACGCGCTGTGAGTCGGCCGCGCTCCAGTCCTCGCCGTCGACCGGCTTGGTCAGGTGCCACTTGCCCTTCAGTGCGACCTGATAGCCGCGCTCGCGCAGCAGCGTGGCCAGGGTGTCGATCCCCGCGGGCAGCTCGGGCTCGTGTCCGCTCCTGGGCCCGAGGCGCAGGAGGCCGCGGAGGAAGGCCCGGGCCAGCCGCCGGCGCGGGACCTCGCCGCTGATCGCCATGCCCGCCGCGGTGCGCAGCGCGGCCCGCGCGTTGCGGGGGTCCGGCCACAGGTCGCCCTCGGTCAGCGTCAGCGTCACGCCGTGTCGCGACGGGTACGTCCCGGTGAGGAAGCTCGCGCGACTCGGCGAGCACATCGCCGTCGCCGTGAACGCGCGCGTGAACGTCATGCCGGTCCGGCGCAGCTCGGCGTCGTTCGGCGCCAGCTCGGCGAGCCACGCCGGGTCCTGCGGCCAGTGCTGGACCTGACGCTGCTGATCGGTGATCAGCAGGATCAGGTTCGGCGGGCGACCGGTGTCGCTCATGGCGCGGACGTTACCGGCGCGGCGCGAGCGCGCGGCGGGGGGCCGGCGGGGCCGTCCGCCGAGCGGTCCGCGCGAGCGAAGTTTGGTCGATGTTCTTCCACCAGGAGAGAAGATCGAGCAAAGTTCGGGGTCTGCGCCGCTCCCAGGCGCCCGTCGGGCCCTCGCGCCGTCGCGCCCGGCCGCCCGCCGGCGCTGCCCCTACGCGCCCGTCAGCCCGAGCTCGCGCTGCGCCACCTCGAGCTGCACCTGCATCGCCTCGGCCAGCGCGAGCGCCGCCGACAGCGGCCGGACCATCACCGTGAACTCGTCGATCAGCCCGCTCTCGTCGACGTGCAGGAAGTCACACCCCTGCACCTCGCGATCGCCGATCCGGGCGCTGAACACGAGCGCGTGGTCGCGTCCGTCCGGCTCGCCGATCTCGCGCTCGTAGCGGAGGTCCTCGAACACGCGGCTGACCGCCAGCAGGATCATCGCGAGCGTGTCGCGGCCGCGGTAGGGCTTGAACACGACCGGGCTGCGGAAGACGACGTCCTCGGCCAGCAGCGCGGCGATGCGCTCGTGGTCGTTGGCCTCGACGGCGGCGCGGAAGGGGTGCATCGGCGGCAGTGTACTCGCGGGGGTGCGGTGCCCGACCTGCCCGCCGGCGCGGCGGAGTGGGAACATGGATCGACCCCGCCACACCGCCGCTCCGTCGCCGTGACCCGCGGCGTCCGGCGGCGGACCAAAGGAGGAAGCCATGTCGTGTCCCAGCCCGAACCCGACGGCGACGTGCCTGATCACCGGGGCCTCGGCCGGCATCGGCGCGGAGCTCGCGCGCGAACTCGCTGCGCGCGGCTACGGAGTCACGCTCACCGCTCGGCGTGCCGACCGGCTGCAGGAGCTCGCGAACGAGCTGCGCGGGCTCCACGGCGTCGCGGCGAGAGTGATCGCCTGCGACCTGCGCGACGCTTCCGAGCGCGAGCGGCTCGTCGAGGAGGCCCAGGCCGACGGCGTGCGCGTCGACGTCCTGGTCAACAACGCCGGGCTCGGCGCGGCCGGCCGCTTCCAGGAGGTTCCGCGCGAGCGCGCGCTCGACATGGTGATGACGAACATCCTCGCGCTCGTCGACCTCACGCGGCTGTTGATCGAGCCGATGATCGACCGGCGCGAGGGCGCGATCCTCAACGTGGCCTCGACCGCCGCCTTCCAGCCGGTCCCGTCCGAGGCGGTGTACTCGGCGAGCAAGGCGTTCGTGCGCAACTTCAGCGACGCGCTCACGCTCGACCTGAAGGGCACCGGGGTCACGTGCACGTCCCTCTGTCCCGGTCCGACCCGCACCGAGTTCGCCGAGGTGGCGGGCTCGGCGGGGATGTTCGACAACCTGCCCGGCGCGCTGATGGCCGACGCCCAGCCGGTGGCCGCGGCCGGTGTGCAGGCGATGATCGACGGCAAGCGCACCTGCGTCCCGGGAGTGGCCAACAAGATCGGGGCGGTGGCCGGCGGCATGAGCCCGCGGCCGATGGTGCTCAAGACGCTCGAGACATTCTGGCCCGGCGCGACGCACGCCTGACGGCTACAGCAGGCTCCCGGCCGGCGGCACGACCCACAGCCGGCCCGCGAATTCCCCCGCCGTCTGCGCCCCGAGGTCGGCGACGGTCGCCGCGCCCGACTCGGACATCGTCCGCGCCAGCTCGGCCCAGGCGCGCGCCACCGGCGCCACGCGTGCGGTCGGGCCCCAGCCGGACGCGGCCCGGAGCTCCTCGGCGCGCGCGCTGACGTCGGCGAGCGACAGCTCGCCGAACGGGCGCTCGCCGCCCGCCGTGGCCACCGGCCGGCGCAGCGCATCGTCCGCGCTCACCAGCGCACCGAGTACCCGCTCTGCAGGCGCTTGCCGGCCTGGCGCCAGTCCGGCTCGACGTCGAAGTGCCGGCGGATCGCGCGCTCGCGCAGCCGGCGCAGCAGCGGCCCGTACGTGAACCGGGCTCCGCGCGCCGCGAGCGTCCCGAGCGGGCTCGGCTCCATGAACGGCATGAAGCGGTCGGGGAACCCCGGCATCGTGCACGCGACGCAGATCCCGCCGACGTTCGGGCAGCCGCCGACCCCGCCGACCCAGCCGCGAACCGGCACGTTGCACTTCACGACCGGTCCCTTGCACCCGAGCTTGACGAGGCAGCCGCGCCCGTCGGCGGGCGTGGCCGCGAACTCCCCCTGTTCGGCGAACCCGGCCCGGCCGCAGCCCTCCTGCACCGTGCGCGAGAAGAGTCGTTGCGGGCGCCCCTGCTCGTCGAGATCGGGCGGGCCCTCCACCCCGGCCAGGTGCATGGCCATGTGCAGGAGCGTCTCGGTGATGGTGTCCGGCTGGACCGGACACCCGGGCAGGTTGACGATCGGCAGGCCGCGCCGCGACGTCCAGCCCGGCCCGAGATGGTCGCGCAGCCCCATGGCGCCGGTCGGGTTGCCGCGCATCGCCGGGATGCCACCGTAGGCCGCGCACGTCCCGAGCGCGAGGACCGCCGCCGCACGCGGCGCGAGACGGTCGATCCAGGTGCAGGTCGGGATCGGCTCACCGGTCTCGGGGTCGACGCCGAACGCGGCCCAGCAGCCCTCGCCGTTGATCCGCTCGTTGGGCACCGACCCCTCGAGCACGAGGACGAACGGGTCGAGCCCGCCCGCGGCCGCGCGGTGAAACGTGCGCACGAACTCCTCGCCGCTCTCGTAGGCCAGCAGCGGGTTGTAGATGACCAGGCGCGGCATCCCCGGCAGCACGCCGTGGGTCAGGTCCTCGAGGCTCGGGCTCGTGGCGGCGGTCATGGCCACCGAGTCGCCGTCGCATCCGAGTCCGCTCGTCAGCCACAGGACGTGCACGACCTGGCGCTCGGCGACGGCGTGGCCGGGCCCGAACTCGAGGCCGGCGCGCATCAGCGCCGCGCCTGCGGGGCGACGGCGGCCACGAGCTGCTCGACCCGGCCCCCGCAAGGCTCGACCAGCTCGCCGAGCCGGTCCTCCAGGCGTCCGTACAGGTGCCACTCGTCGCCGTGACCGGTGATGACGCCGGTGCGAGCGAGGCGGGCGAGCGCGTGCGAGACCGACGGGCGCTCGGCCCCGATCAGGCGGCCGAGGAGCTGGTGGGTGAGCGGCAGCGGCAGCCGGATCCCTCCCGGCTCGACCTTACCCCAGCGCCCGGCGAGGTGCCAGAGCAGCAGCGCGAGGCGCACCTCCAGGCGGGGCTGGGAGGCGATCGCGCGCTGCACGTTGAGGCTGCGCGTGCGTCGCTCGGCCCGGCGCAGCATCGCCTGCATGATCTGGGGCCAGGGACGCACGCGCTCCACGAACGCGACGTCGAGCACGGCGAAGCGCATCGGCAGGAGCGCCCGCCAGCCGACGTCACACGCGAGCAGCTCCTCCTCGTCCTGCTTGCCCGGGGCGACGAGGTCGCCGCTGCCGATGAGCTCGGCGGCGACGCGGTCGCCGACGCGCACGTTGGCGGCAAGCACGCCGTCGAGGACGAGCACCCCCGGCCCGCCCGCGGCCATGACGAGCCACTCCGACAGCGCGATCTCTCCGGGCCCGGCCTCGAAGGTGAAGGCCGTCGCGGCCGGCCGGGCCACGAGGCGCATGCGGACGTCGAACTCGTCGGCGAGATCGTCGTCGAGGTCGAGCAGATAGCGGAACGAGCTCGGGCGCCCGCGCGTCTCCGCCCGCGCGGGCCATCGCGACGGGGCGGCGGAGCCCTCGCCGGGTGTCAGATCGCCTTCCCCGTCCATCGCCGAAACGAACCCCTCGGATCGCGGGCACCAGGGACTGCCCACGGGCAAGTGTACGCCTGCTTACCGGGCTGTTCCCCGGTACCGACGACCCGTCCCGGGCTCGGTAACCACGATTACCGTCACCTCGATTACGCCCGCTTGCAAGGCAATTCAACCCGGTGGTATCCCTGCGGCTCCGGCCTAATAGCCTTGCCGTCCGCGTCTGTCCTGGGCGCGGCGTGCGGCGGCCGCGGAGAGGAGAGGTGCAGGCTCATGTGCTTGGCGATACCGGGCTTGGTGGTGGAGATCGTCGATCCCGTCAATCAGATCGCCAAGGTCGACGTCGTCGGCGTGCGGCGCAACGTCAACGTGAGTCTCCTGGCCGGTGAGAACGGCGGCGCGGGTCCGGGCGACTGGGTGCTCATCCACGTCGGCTTCGCACTCTCGAAGGTCGACGAGGAGGAGGCGCACGCGACGCTGCGCCTGCTCGAGCAGATGGGGGCCGAGTACGAGCAGGAGCTCGAGGAGCTGAAGGCGAGCGTGATCGAATGAGCGGCGAGCACTGCGTCACCTGTGGCGACGAGGGGATCTCGATGCGCGTGATCGCCGCCGACGACGCGACGGCCGTCTGCCGCGATGCGGACGGCGCGTCGCACAGCGTCGCCGTCGAGCTCGTCGCCCCCGTCGCGCCCGGCGACGAGCTGCTCGTGCACGCCGGCGTCGCGATCCGCCACCTCGCGGGCGCAGCATGAGGTTCGTCGACGAGTACCGCGACGCGGCGCTCGGCCAGGCGGTGGCCGGCGAGATCCTGTCCGCGCTTGCGCCCGGCCGCCACTACAAGGTGATGGAGGTCTGCGGCGGGCACACGCACTCGATCTACAAGTACGGGATCGACGATCTGCTCCCGGAGAACGTCGAGCTCGTCCACGGCCCGGGCTGCCCCGTGTGCGTCATCCCGATGGGCCGCGTCGACGACGGCATCGCCGTCGCGCGCCAGGACGGCGTCATCTTCACCTGCTTCGGCGACATGCTGCGCGTGCCGGGCTCGGAGTACACGCTGCTGGACGCCAAGGCGCAGGGCGCCGACATCCGGATGGTCTACTCGCCGCTCGACGCGTTGCGGATCGCGCGCGAGAACCCCGACCGCGAGGTCGTGTTCTTCGCGATCGGCTTCGAGACCACCGCACCGTCCACCGCGCTGACGCTCAAGCGCGCGAAGGCCGAGGGGATCAGGAACTTCTCGTGCGTCTGCAACCACGTCACGATCGTCCCGCCGTTGCGCGCGCTGCTCGAGTCGCCCGACCTGCGCCTCGACGGCTTCATCGGCCCGGGCCACGTCTGCACGGTCGTCGGCGCGCGGCCGTTCGGATTCATCCCCGCCGACTACGGGCGCCCGGTCGTCATCTCGGGCTTCGAGCCGCTCGACATCCTGCAGTCGATCCTCATGATCCTGCGCCAGCTCGCAGACGGGCGCTGCGAGGTCGAGAACCAGTACACGCGCGTCGTGCCCCACGAGGGCAATCTGCGCGCGCTCGAGGTGATGGCCGAGGTGTTCGAGCTGCGGCCCCACTTCGAGTGGCGCGGCCTCGGCTTCATCTCCCAGAGCGCGCTGCGCCTGTCCGACGCCTACCGCGACCTCGATGCCGAAGAGCGCTTCGCCGTCCCGGGGGTGCGCGTCGCCGACCCGAAGGCGTGTCAGTGCGGTGAGGTGCTCAAGGGCGTCATCAAGCCGTGGGAGTGCAAGGTGTTCGGCACCGCGTGCACGCCCGAGCACGCGATCGGGACGTGCATGGTCTCCCCGGAGGGCGCGTGCGCCGCCTACTACAACTACGGCCGCTACGCGCGCGATCGGCAGGCGGTATGAGCGCCTCCGAGCCGGTCACGAGCGGCCGCGAGCAACGCGTGCTCGACATCATCGAGACCGCCCGCTCCAAGCGTCCCCGTTTTCGCGACGAGCAGATCACGCTCGCCCACGGAGCCGGCGGCAAGGCGACCCAGACGCTCATCGAGGGGCTGCTCGTGCCGGCCTTCTCGAGCGGCGAGCAGAGCGCGCTGGCCGCGCTCGCCGACGCCGGCGCCGTGGAGATCGACGGCGCACGGCTGGCAATGACGAGCGACAGCTTCGTCGTCAAGCCGCTGCGCTTCCCCGGCGGCTCGATCGGCGAGCTGGCCGTCAACGGCACGGTCAACGACCTCGCCGTCTCGGGCGCCAGGGCCGTGGCCCTGACGATCTCGATGATCCTCGAGGAGGGCCTGCCCGCCGACGTGCTGCGGGCCGAGATCGGGGCGATCGCCGAGGCCGCCCGCGTGGCCGGCGTCGAGATCGTCGGCGGCGACACGAAGGTGGTCGAGCGCGGCGCCGCCGACGGCATGTACCTGTCGACCACCGGCATCGGCGCCGTCGATCCGCGCGCGCGCCTGGCCACCGACGCGATCCGCCCCGGCGACCATGTGCTCGTGTCCGGGCCGATCGGCGAGCACGGCACGGCGATCATGCTCGCACGCAACCAGTTCGAGCTCGACGCCGAGATCGAGTCCGACACGGCCTCCCTGTGGCCGGCGGTCGACACCCTCCTCGGTGCCGCCGGCCGCGCCGTGCACTGCATGCGCGACGCGACGCGCGGCGGCGTCGCGTCGGTCCTGAACGAACTGGCACGGGCCTCCGGCGTCGCCGTCGTGGTGCGCGAGGCGGACGTGCCGGTCTCGCCGATCGTCGCGGCCGCGGCCGAGTTGCTGGGCATCGACCCGATGTACGTCGCGAACGAGGGGCGACTCGTCGCGTTCGTGGCGCCGGAGGCCGCCGAGGCGGCGCTCGCGGCGCTGCGGGCCGTGCCGGGCAGCGAGGGCGCGGCGGCGATCGGCGAGGTACGAGGCGAGCCACCCGGAATGGTGATCGTGGAGACGGCTTTCGGCGGCAGGCGGGTGATGGACCAACTCGTCGGCGACCCGCTGCCGCGCATCTGCTGAAGAAGAGGCGTACAGGCTCACAACCACAGGAGCGGACATCGATGGCGACCGGAATTGAGTACGCACCGAATCAGGCGGCCACGGAGCAGATCACCGCCCATGTGCTGTGGATGACCACCGGTCTGTCCTGCGAGGGCGACTCGGTGGCGATGACCTCGGCGAGCAGCCCGAGCCTCGAGGACATCATCCAGGGCGTCATCCCCGGGATGCCGCGCGTCGTCATCCACAACCAGGTGATCGCCTTCGAGGTGGGCGACGAGTACATCCGGGCCTGGTACGACGCCGAGCAGGGCAAGCTCGACCCGTTCGTGCTCGTCATCGAGGGCTCCATCGGCAACGAGGAGATCAACGGCGAGGGTCACTGGTCCGGCTTCGGCGTCAACCCCGACACCGGGCAGCCGATCACGACCAACGAGTGGGTCGACCGGCTCGCGCCGAAGGCGGCCGCGGTCGTCGCCGTCGGCACCTGCGCCACGTACGGCGGGATCCCGGCGATGAAGAACAACCCGACCGGCGCGATGGGCCTGCCCGACTACCTCGGCTGGCGCTGGCGCTCGAAGGCCAACCTGCCGGTCATCTGCATCCCGGGCTGCCCCGCGCAGCCGGACAACATGACCGAGACGCTGATGTACCTCGTGTTCCACCTCGCCGGCATGGCGCCGGCGCCGGACCTCGACGAGCAGCTGCGCCCGCGCTGGCTGTTCGGGCGCACCGTGCGCGAGGGCTGCAATCGCGCCGGGTTCACCGAGCAGGGGAACTTCGCCACCGAGTACGGCAACGACCACCGCTGCATGGTCAAGCTCGGCTGCAAGGGCCCGGTGGTGAAGTGCAACGTCCCGGTCCGGGGCTGGGTCAACCACATCGGCGGCTGCCCGAACGTCGGCGGCATCTGCATGGCCTGCACGATGCCGGGCTTCCCCGACAAGTACATGCCGTTCATGGATGCGGACAAGTGGGGGGAGGCGGCGGCGAACTTCCAGCGCTTCACCTACGGCCCCGTGTTCCGCTATTTCCGCCACCGAAACCTGGTGAAGAAGTTCGAGATCGAGCCCGAGTGGCGGCGGCGGGGACCCGCCCTCACCTCCGGCTACGTCAAGCGCTGGTAACGCATACCCGCGCCCCCGCCCGTGATGATCGTCTGAAGGAGCGTCGAGATGGCTGCAACGAAGTCCCCCGCCGAGCAGAAAGTCGTCGTCAAGGAGATGTCGTGGGATCCGATCACCCGGATCGTCGGCAGCCTCGGGATCCACACCGAGATCGACTTCTCCAACCAGCAGGTGCTCAAGTGCTACAGCACCTCGATGGTGTTCCGCGGCTTTGACATCTTCATGAAGGGGATCGACCCGCGCGATGCCCATTTCATCACGAGCCGCATCTGCGGCATCTGTGGTGACAACCACTGCACGTGCTCGTGCCTGAATCAGAACATGGCCTATTCGGTGAAGCCGCCGCCGCTCGGCGACCTCGCCTTCAACCTCGCGGAGTCCGCGGACTACATGTTCGACCACGCGATCTTCAACGATTGCATGGCCAACGTCGACTTCTGTGAGCAGATGGTCAAGGACACCAATCCGTCGCTGCTCGCCAAGGCCGAGAACACCGCCGCGCCCCACCAGGACATCCACGGCTACAAGACGATCGCCGACATCATGCGGGCGCTCAACCCGTTCACCGGCGGCTATTACCTGGAGACGCTCCAGGTGGCGCGCTACACGCGCGAGATGTACTGCCTGTTCGGGGGCCGGCACACGCACCCGTCGACGATCATGCCCGGCGGCTGCAGCACCGACATCACCCACCAGACGCTGACCGACTACTACGTGCGCCTGATGCGCTACATGGACTACGTCAAGCGCTGCGTCCCGATGCACGACGACCTCTACGACTTCTTCCTCGAGCAGTTGCCGGGGTACGACATGGTCGGCTTCCGCGACACGAATCTCGTCAACTGGGGCTGCTTCGACGACCCCGACTACGTCGACTACAACTACGGCACGATGGCCGAGTGGGGGCGCAAGCGCTACATCACGCCCGGCGTCGCGATCAACGGCGAGCTCGTCAGCACGGACCTCGTCGAGATCAACCTGATGATCCGGATCCTGCTCGGCAGCTCCTACTTCGACGGCTGGGAGAACGAGCAGACGTTCGTCACGCGCGATCCGCTCGGCAACCCGGTGGACAAGAACCACCCGTGGAACAAGCAGACGCTGCCCAAGCCCCAGAAGCGTGATTTCCACGGCAAGTACAGCTGGGTCGTCTCGCCCCGCATCTACGACGCGCGCACCGACACGCACGTGTGCTGCGACACCGGCGGCGGGCCGTTCGCGCGGCAGTGGTGCACGGCGAAGGCCGGCCTCGTCGACTTCGGCTACCTCAAGGCGACCGGCCACTCGATCCAGATGGTGCTGCCGAAGTCGGCGGCGATGCCGGAGATGGAGCTCGAGTGGAAGGTGCCCGAGAAGTCCAACGCGGTCGAGCGCGATCGCGCCCGCTCCTACCACCAGGCGTACGCGGCGCTCGTCGCGCTGCACTGCCTCGAGCGCGCGCTGAAGGAGGTGCGGGCCGGGCGCACGAAGAGCTGGAAGGAGTTCAAGGTGCCCGAGGAGGCCGTCAGCTGCGGCTTCCACGAGGCGGCCCGCGGCGTGCTCTCGCACCACATGGTCATTCGCGAGGGCAAGATCGCCAACTACCAGCCGTACCCGCCGACTCCCTGGAACGCCAGCCCGCGCGACGTCTACGGGACGCCGGGCCCCTACGAGGACGCCGTCCAGAACACGCCGATCTTCGAGGAGAACGGGCCCGAGAACTTCAAGGGCGTCGACATCATGCGCGCGGTACGCAGCTTCGACCCGTGCCTGCCGTGCGGCGTGCACATGTACACGGGCGGCGGGCGCGTGCGCAAGGTCGTCCACACCCCGACCGGCCTCAGCTAGCGCGAGGGGGTGGAGAGGAGACGCGATGGCCACCGACGCCGTTCCCGGCGAGCTGCTCGACCGGGTGCAGGAGCTGAGCGCGCAGGTCGAGGAGCTGCCCGACGTCCGGGCGCGGGAGCTCGCGCAGGAGCTCGTCGCCACCGTGATCGCCATGTACGGCGACGGCCTGCGGCGGATCGTCGACGTGATCGGCGAGGCGCGCGAGGCCGGTGAGACGATCCTCGACGCGCTGGCGCAGGACGGGGCGGTCGCGAGCCTGCTGCTCATCCACGACCTGTACCCGGTCCCGTTGCGCGAGCGGGTGCTCGAGGCGCTCGCCACCGTGCGGCCGTACATGGAGTCCCACGGTGGCAACGTCGAGCTGCTCGCGATCGAGGAAGGCGTGGCCAGGCTCGCGCTGCGGGGCAGCTGCCACGGCTGCGCCGCGTCGCAGGCGACGCTCGAGCTGGCCATCAAGCAGGCGCTCGACGAGCACGCCCCCGATCTCGTCGGGCTCGAGGTCGCGGGCGTCGCCGGGGCGCCCCCGGCCGCGAATGGGCTCCCGATGCTCGACGGCGCCGACGGCAGCGGGGTCGCCCCCCCGGGCGGATGGGAGCTCCCGCTCGTGCACTCCTCCGGGACGCCGCTCCCGCTCGCCGGCCAGACGCGCCCGCCGCGCTGGTTCGGGCTCGACGACGACGCCCGGCCGGCTCCGGGGGCGGTGAGCGGGCGCCGGGTCGACGGCGTGGCGCTCGTGCTGGCCAACGTCGACGGCTCGCTCCTCGCCTACCGCGACGAGTGCGCGGCGTGCGGCGAGCCGCTCGGCGGCGCGCGGCTCGACGGCGGCCTGCTGCGCTGCGCGCACTGCGAGGTCGCGTTCGACCTTCCGCGCGCGGGCCGGGCGGCCGGCGGCGAGCCGCTGCAGCTGACGCCGGTTCCGCTGCTGACGGCGGGCGGGATCCGGGTGGCCGTATGAGCGACCCGCGGCTCGACTCGATGGTCGCCGCGCGGCGCCGGGCCGAGACCGTCGCGCGCATGCGCAGCCTGGCCCGGGGCGGCGCCGGCTCGCCGGCGTCCGGACCCCGGCGCCCGGCGGAGGAGCGCTGCGACATCTGCCAGGCCCCCGTCCCCGACGATCACCGCCACCTGCTGCAGCTGGAGGAGCGCCGGATCGTGTGCTCCTGTGAGGCGTGCTGGGCGCTGCACTCCGGGGACGCCGAGTACCGGCCGGCGGGGATGCGCGCGCTGTGGCTGGCCGACTTCGACTGCGACGACGAGCTCTGGGGCTCGTTCGGCATCCCGATCGCGCTCGCGTTCTTCATGCGCAGCACCGTCTCGGAGGGCGTCGTGGCGTTCTATCCGAGCCCGGCCGGCGCGACCGAGTCCGAGCTCAGCCTGCCCGCGTGGGATGCGCTCGTGGCGCGAAACCCTGTCCTCGAGGACCTCGATCCCGACGCCGAGGCGCTGGTCGTCAACCGCCTGCCCGGCCTCGCCCAGTACGCGATCGCGCCGATCGACGAGTGCTACCGGCTCGTCGGGCTGATCAAGTCCCGTTGGGAGGGGATCTCCGGTGGCGCGGCGCTCGAGCTGGCCGTGCCCGAGTTCTTCGCGGCCCTGCAGGTCCGCGCGAGCGCCGCCTCGGGGGTGGTGCGGTGAGCATCGACACCGCGCCCGAGCCGCTGCCGGCCGCCTGGCCCGAGCCGGAGTTCGCGATCACCGGTGTGGCGCACGTGGCCTTCGCCGCCGCGCCGACGCTCGTGTTCTCGGCCACCGCCGCCGACCCGGCCGGACACGAGATCGACTCGATCGCGCTGACGGTCGGGGTGGTGATCGATCCGGCGCGGCGCGGGTACGACCCGGCGACGCGCGGCCGCCTGGCGGAGCTGTTCGGCCCGGCGGCGACCGGCGCCCCCTCGACGCAGGGCCTCGCCTGGGCGCGCGTGTCGGCGCTCGTCCCCGCCTTCGCCGGGTCGGCGGCCTTCGCGCTCGAGGTCCCGTGCACGTACGATCTCGAGGTCGCGTCGGCCAAGTACCTGCACGCCGTGCGCGACGGAGAGGTCCCGCTGAGCTTCCACTTCAACGGCACCATCCTCTACCGCGGCGAGGGTGGTCGCCTGCAGGTCGTGCCGGTGCCCTGGAGCGCGAGCGCGCAGTTTCAGATGCCGGTCACGGCCTGGCGGGCGATGATCGCCGAGCACTACCCCGGCGGGGGCTGGATCCGCTTGCACGAGGACACGCTCGAGGCGCTCAACGCCCGCCGCGCGGCGCGCGGGCTGCCGAGCTTCGACGCCTGCGTGACCGAGCTGCTGGCCGGGGAGGCGGATGCCGATGCTCGATGAGCTCGTCACCTCGCTCCTGTATGAGGGCTACGCGCTGTGGCCGTACACGCCCGGCGCGACCAAGAATGCGACGCCGACCCCGTTCGGGATCGTCTACCCGCCGCGCTATGCGGCCGAGTGCGCCGGTGCTCACGACCACGCGCGCCTGGAGTGCGTGGCCGAGCCGGCGCCGGGCGCCACCCTGACGGCGGAGCTGCGCTACCTGGCCCCGACCGGCGAGCGTCACGAGGCGGCCGAGCACCGCCTCGAGCTCGGCCCGGCCGCCCTCGGCTCCCGTTGCACGACCGCCTTCGACGGCGGGCACCTCACCATCCGCTCCGAGTCGCTGCCGGGTGGACGCACCCTTGTGCGCACCTGCGTGCACAACACGATCGCCGTGGCCCACGACCTCGATCGGGCGGCGGCGCTGCGGCACGCGTTCATCTCCACCCACCTCGTCGTGCGGCTCTCCGCCGGACGCTTCGTCTCGCCCCTGGAGAGCGGCGGTGAGAGCGTGAACATCTGGCCCGTGCTCGCCGGCGCGGGCGACGACACCGTGCTCGGCGCGGCGATCGTGCTGCCCGACCATCCGCGGATCGCGCCCGAGAGCCGCGGGAACCTGTTCGACAACACCGAGATCGAGGAGGCGCTCGTGCTGCACGTGCAGACGCTCAGCGACGCCGAGCGTGAGCAGGCCGCCGCACAGGATCCGGTCGTGCGCGAGATGCTCCAGCGCGCGGCCGCCGTGACGCCGCTGGAGATCCTGGCCCTGCACGGCCGGCTGAGGGAGGCGGACGATGGCACCTGAGACGCCCGCGGGCGGCGTCCCGCGCGGCGCCGACGACAACCCGGGCGAGGAGCGGGCGACGGTCGACGGTGTCACGTTCGAGCGCGGCGCGACGATCATGCTGCGCCCGGGCACCGACCGCGACCCCTACGACCGCATGCTCGACGGCCGCACCGCGACGCTCGAGCGCATCTACGTCGGCTACGACGACCGCGTGTACCTGGCCGTCACCGTCGACGACGACCCGGGCCAGGAGCTGATGCGCGAGACCGGGCGGTATCTGTTCTTCTTCCCGAACGAGGTGGCCAGCCCATGACCGACACCGCGCAGCGCACGACCCAGATCCTCGTGGCCGGCATCGGCAACGCCTGGCTGCGCGACGACGGCTTCGGCGGCGAGGTGGCCAAGCTGCTCGCCGATCGCGAGCTGCCGGCCGGCGTCACCGTGAGCGACTTCGGGGCGGGCGGCCTTGATCTCGCCTACGAGGTGATGCGCGGCTACGACGCGCTCATCCTGATCGACGTCAGTCGCCAGGGCGGCGACCCCGGCACGCTGTACGTCATGGAGGCCGCCCCCGAGGACGTCGACGGGAGCATCGAGGACGGCCAGCTGCTCGACCCGCACGGCATGGACCCCGAGACGGTGCTGCGCTTCGTCAAGTACGTCGGCGGGTGGCCCGGCCGGGTGTTCGTCGTCGCCTGTGAGCCGGAGGTCGTGGAGGACGTCGGGCTCGGCCTGAGCGAGGCCGTCCGCCGCTCGCTCGCCGGCGCCGCGGACCTCGTGCTCGAGACGATCGCCGAGCTGCGCGATGCATGAGCTGTCGGTGGCCGACGCGGTCCTGAACACGGCGATCAAGCACGCCGGCGGGCGACGCGTGACGCTCGTCAGCCTCCGCGTCGGGCGACTGCGCCAGGTCGTGCCCGACTCCCTGCGCTTCTACTGGGACATCGTCACGCGCGACACCGCGTGCGAGAACGCCCGCCTGGAGGTCGTCGGGGTCGAGGCGGGCCTGGGATGCTGCGTGTGCGGGTACGACTGGGAGATGCTCACGCCCGCGTTTCGCTGCCCGAGCTGCGCGTCCGCCGACGTGCGGGTGCGCTGCGGCGAGGAGCTCGAGGTGGACTACATCGAAGTCGAGGAGAGAGAGGGCGCATGCATCGCACCAGGGTGAGGGTCGTCGAGGACGCGCTCGACGCGAACAACACGATCGCGCGCGCCAATCGCGACGACTTCGACCGCCACGACGTGACGGTGATCAACCTCATGAGCGCTCCGGGCGCCGGCAAGACGACGCTGCTCGAGCGCGTCGTCGCCGATCTCGACGGCGTGCGCGTCGGGGTCCTGGAGGGAGATGTGCAAGGGTCCTTCGACGCCGACCGCCTGGCCCACCTGCACGTGCCCGTCACGCAGCTGAACACCGGCAACGGATTCGGCGGCGAGTGCCATCTCGACGCGAACATGGTCCGTTCGGCGCTGCCCTCGCTGCCGCTCGCGGAGATCGACCTGCTCCTGATCGAGAACGTCGGCAACCTCGTCTGCCCGGCCGAGTTCGCCGTCGGCGAGGACACGCGGGTGATGGTCTGCTCGGTCACCGAGGGCGAGGACAAGCCGATGAAGTACCCGCTCATGTTCCGCCGCTGCGAGCTCGTGATCATCAACAAGATCGACCTGCTGCCGCACCTGGACTTCGACCTGGACAAGTTCCTCTACCACCTGGACCAGGTCCACCCCGGCGTCGAGCGCATGCTCGTCAGCGCCCGGACCGGCGAGGGCGTGGCGCAGTGGCGGCGGTGGCTGCGCACGGCGGCGCAGCGCGAGCGGGCGCTGGCGTGACCGACACCGCGCTCACGACAGGCGCCGGACTCGACCTGTCCGCGCTGCTCGACGAGCGCACCGAGGCGAACGCGCGATTCTTCGGCGCCGAGGCCGAACGCCTCGCCCGCCTGTGCCACCGCATGGCCGAGCGCTTCGCACGGGGCGGGCGGCTGATCGCGTTCGGTCGCTCGCCCGCCGCCCGCTCCGACGCGCGCCACGTCGCCGTCGAGTTCGTGCACCCGGTGATCGTCGGCAAGCGCGCGCTGCCGGCGATCGGCCTCGCCGCCGAGGGCGGTCCGCTCGCCGCCCAGCTCGACCTGCTGGCGCGCCCGGACGACATCGCGATCGCCTTCGGCGCCGAGGAGGACGGGGGAGAGGCCGGCGCCGCCATCGCGCTGGCCCGGGACCGCGGTTGCCTGACGATCGCCTTCTCGCCGGCCGGCGCCGAATGGGAGTTCGTGCCGCCGGCCACCGACCCGTCCATCCGCCAGGAGCTCGTCGAGACGCTCTACCACGTGCTGTGGGAGCTCGTGCACGTGTTCTTCGAGCACCGCGGGCTGCTCGCCGGGCGGGAGGTCCGGCCCGGGCACGACGCCGGCGCGTCCAGCTTCCTGTACCCGTTCCTGGCCGAGAGCGAGACCGACCTCGACCGGGTCGTGCAGGACGTGGCACGCTCGATCGTGTTCAAGGCACAGGAGGTCGGGGCGCTGCGGACGCAGACGCTCACCGAGAACCACCACACACTCATCGCCGCCGCGGCGGCGCTGCGGGCGTGCCTGGAGAACGGCGGCACGCTGCTCGCGCTCGGCAACGGCGGCTCGGCGACCGACGCGATGGACGTCGTCGCCGACTTCCGCTCCGCCGGCGGATCGCGCCGCGCCCGGGCGGCGGTCGACCTGACCGAGGACACCGGGATCGTCACCGCGATCGCCAACGACATCGGTCCCGAGGCGATCTTCTCGCGGCAGGTGATCGCGTACGGCCGACCGGGCGACGCGCTGCTGGCGCTGTCCACCTCGGGCAACTCGGGCAACGTCGTCGCGGCGCTCGCCGAGGCCCGCGGACGGGGGCTTGTCACGATCGCGATGGTCGGCTACGACGGCGGGCGGATCGCGGCCGAGCGACTCGCCGACCACGTCGTCGTCACCCGCTCGCAGCACATCCCGCGCATCCAGGAGGCGCAGGCGAGCGCCTACCACGCGCTTCGAGAGCTCGTCGAGTCCGCGCCCGCCGACGGGAGCGGCGCGTGAGCGCGACCGTGCATCGGCTCGTCCCCGCGGGCGCGCCGGTCCCCCGGCGCGTCCGCCTGCGGGTGCGGGGCACCGTGCAGGGCGTCGGCTTCCGGCCCTACGTCCACCGGCTCGCACACGAGCTCGGGCTCGACGGGTACGTGCTCAATGACGCCCACGGGGTGCTGCTCGAGGTCGAGGGCAGCCCGGTTGCGGTCGAGGCGCTGCTCGCCCGACTCGCGCCCGAGGCGCCGCCCCTGGCCGTGCTCGAGGCGGTCGAGCGCGAGGAGCTGGCGCCGACCGGCGAGGGCGGCTTCGCGATCCGGCCCAGCCCGGACGGCGGCGTGCCCGACGCGCCGGTGACGCCCGACACGACGACGTGCCCGGACTGCCTGGGCGAGCTGTTCGACCCCGCCGACCGCCGCCACCGCTATCCGTTCATCAACTGCACGAACTGCGGGCCGCGCTTCACGATCGTGGCCGGGATCCCCTACGACCGGCCGCTCACGACGATGGCCGGTTTCGCGATGTGCAGCGAGTGCCGGGCCGAGTACGAGGATCCGTCAGACCGCCGCTTTCACGCCCAGCCGAACGCGTGTCCGCGCTGCGGGCCCTCGGTCGCGCTGCTCGACTCCGGCGGGGTGCCCGTCAGCTGCGAGGGCGGATGCGACGCGGTGCGGGGCGCCGCGCTCGCGCTCCTGGCCGGGAAGATCGTCGCCCTGAAGGGGATCGGCGGCTACCACCTCGCCTGCCGCGCCGACGACGAGCCGGCCGTCGCGCGGCTGCGGGCGGCCAAGCATCGCGAGGACAAGCCGTTCGCGCTCATGGCGGCGGACCTGCCGTGGGCCGAGCGGCTCGTGTCGCTGCAGCGGGCGGCGCGCGAGCTGCTCGCCTCGCCCGAGCGCCCGATCGTGCTCGCGCCCCGTCGCGGCGGCGCTCCCGTGGCGGCCTCGGTGGCGCCGGGCGCTCCCGATCTCGGCGTGATGCTCCCGTACACGCCCTTGCACCAAGTCCTGCTCGCCGACGTCGGTCTGCCGCTCGTGATGACGAGCGGCAACGTCTCCGATGAGCCGATCTGCTTCCGAGACGCGGAGGCGCTCGAGCGGCTCGCGCCGCTCGCCGACCTGTTCCTCGTCCACGACCGGCCGATCCAGACGCGCACCGACGACTCGGTCGTGCGCGTCGTCTCGTTGCCGCACGGAACGCACGCGACGACCGTGCGGCGCTCGCGCGGGTACGTGCCCGCGAGCCTCGCGCTCCCCGGAGCGGGGACGCCCCGGCCGCTGCTCGCGTGCGGGGCCGAGCTGAAGAGCACCTTCTGCGTGGCCAAGGGCGCCGCGCGCGTGGGTCGGGCACCACATCGGCGACCTCGAGAACGTCGAGACGCTGCGCTCGTTCACCGACGGGATCGAGCACTTCCAGCGGCTGTTCGCCGTCGCGCCCGAGGTCATCGCGCACGATCTCCACCCCGAATACCTCTCGACGAAGTACGCGCTCGAGCGCGCCGACGCCGAGCTCGTCGGCGTGCAGCACCACCACGCCCACCTGGCCGCGTGCCTGGCCGAGCACGGCGTGCGCGGGCCGGCCATCGGCGCGATCTACGACGGCACCGGCTACGGACCGGACGGGACCGTCTGGGGCGGTGAGCTGCTGTACGGCGATCTGGCCGGCTTCGAGCGCGTCGGGTCGCTGCGGCCGGTGCGGCTCCCGGGCGGGGAGCAGGCGATCGCCCAGCCGTGGCGGATGGCCTGCGCCTGGCTGACGGAGATCGGCCGCGCCGAGCCCGCGCTGCCCCGCGCGCTGTCCGGCCGTGTCGAGGAGGTGCTCTGGCGCCGCGTCGCGCGCCTGGCCCAGACCGGCCTCGCGTCGCCGCGGACGACGAGCGCCGGGCGGCTGTTCGATGCCGTCGCCGCGCTGTGCGGACTACGCACGGAGATCAACTACGAGGGGCAGGCGGCGATCGAGCTGCAGGCGCGCTGCGACCCGCTCGAGCGGGGCCGCTATCCGATGTCGCTCGAGGTGGCCGACGGGCGCCTGGTGATCGACCCGAGCGAGACGATCCGCGCCATCGTGGCCGACGTGGAGGCCGGCGAGCCCGTCGGGCGCGTGGCCAGCCGCTTCCACGCCGCATTCGCACGCGCGACCGTCGCGGCCTGCGTGCGCGCCGCCTCCGAGCGGCGGACCGAGCTCACCGTCCTGTCCGGCGGTGTGTTCGCCAACCGGCGGCTGCTCGAGGAGACCGCCGCGGGCCTCGCCGCCGCCGGGCTGCGGGTGCTGACGCCACAGCGGCTACCGGCCAACGACGGCGGGATCTCCTACGGTCAGGCGGCGGTCGCCGCCCGGCGCCTGGAGGGTTGATGGGACGGCGGCGGATGCGCGACGCGCTCGACGCCCGGCAGTGGCGGGCCGTCGCGGCGATGGCCGCGGTCGTGCTCGGGTTGCATGCGCTCGGCTTCGCCTTGCTGCTGGCCGTCCTCGCCGCGCATCACGCTCAGGCCGGACGCGCGGGGGCGTTCGTGCTCGGGACGGGACTGACGGCGTACACCCTCGGGCTGCGGCACGCCTTCGACGCCGATCACATCTCCGCGATCGACAACACGACGCGCAAGCTGATGGCCGACGGCGAGCGTCCGGTCAGCGTCGGCTTCTGGTTCTCGCTCGGACACTCGACGGTCGTGTTCGCGCTCGCCTGCGTGTTCGCCGTCGGGATCCGCTCGCTCGGCGGGCAGGTGCGCAACGCCTCCTCGCCGCTGCACGGCGTCACCGGGCTGATCGGCACCGGCGTGTCGGGCGGGTTCCTGTACGTCATCGCCGCGCTGAACCTCGCGATCCTGTGGGGGATCATCGGGGTCTTCCGTGGGATGCGCCACGGCCGCTACGACGAGGCCGAGCTCGAGGCTGAGCTGCAGGCCCGCGGGCTCATGACCCGCTGCTTCGGGCGCTTCACGCGGGCGATCCGCCGGCCGTGGCAGATGTACCCGATCGGAGTGCTGTTCGGTCTCGGGTTCGACACCGCGAGCGAGGTCGCGCTGCTGTTCCTGGCCGCCGGGGCGGCCGGGGCCGGGCTGCCGTTCTACGCGATCCTGTGCCTGCCGATCCTGTTCGCGGCCGGGATGTCCCTGCTCGACACGATCGACGGGTCGTTCATGAACGTCGCCTACGGGTGGGCGTTCTCGCGCCCCGTGCGCAAGGTGTTCTACAACCTCGTGATCACGGGGCTGTCGGTCGCCGTCGCGCTCGTGATCGGCACGATCGAGCTCGGCGGGCTCGCCGCGCAGCGGCTCGGGGCGGAGGGCTCCTTCTGGTCCTGGCTGGAGAACATCGATCTCGGCTCGATCGGGTTCATCATCGTCGGGCTCTTCGCCGGCACGTGGATCCTCGCGCTGCTCGTCTGGCGCCTCGGGCGCGTCGAGGAGCGCTGGGGCGCGCCGGTCGCCGAGGCGCGAGACAGTCAAGCGGCCCCGACCGTCGGGACCGCCGCTGCCGTTTGACGATCCGGGCTAGTCGCCCGTGTCGTACTTGAAGGAGATCCCGAGCCGCACGCGGTAGCTGGCGATCGATCCGTTCTCGATGGTCACGTCCTCGCGGATGACCTCGGCGACCCTCAGGTCGCGCACGGACTGCGCCGCCACCTCGACTGCGTTACGGGCGGCTGCCTCCCATGACTCGCTGCTGACTCCGATGACTTCGGTGACGCGATACACGCTGTCGGCCATTGGAATACGCCTCGTTTCTCATGGCTCAATGTTGGTCAACCAATCACGGGCGACGCTACCAGCCCGCCTCGGTGACCGTCAACGAGTGTCGGGGCGCTCGGCCGCGGAGCGCAGCGTGAAGCGATCGACGACCTCGTGGAGCTGGTCGGCGTTGCACTTCAGCTCCTGCGCGGTGGCCGCCAGCTCCTGCGCCGAGGCCGAGGACTGCTCGGCCGAGGCCGACACCTCGCCGGTGGACGCCGACGAGCGCTCGGCGACGCTCGTGACCTCGGCGATCATGTCGCGCAGCCGTCCGGCGCCATCGGTCACGCGCCGGCTGGCGTCGGCGATCTCGGCCATGCGCACGTGCATGTCGCGCGCGGCCTCGTCGATCGTGGCGAACGCCTCGCGCGTGCGCTCGACCACCGCGGCGCCCGCGTCGGTGCGCTGGCCGCCGTCGTGGACGACGCCGACGACGTGCTCGGTCTGGCTCTGGATCGCCTGCAGCAGCGCGGCGATCTGCTCGGCGGCGCGCCCGGACTCCTCGGCCAGCTTGCGCACCTCCTCGGCCACGATCGCGAAGCCGCGTCCCTGTTCGCCCGCGCGGGCCGCCTCGATCGCCGCGTTCAGCGCGAGGAGGTTCGTCTGGCCGGCGATCCGGGTGATCGTCTCGACGATCGCCCCGATCTGGGTCGTGTTCTCGGCCAGCTGCTCGATCGCCGAGGTGACGGCGTGGGAGGAGTCGCGCACGGCGTTCATCGCCGCGTCCGCCTCGGCCGACGCGCGCACGCCGTCCTCGCTGATCGTGCGCACGCGATCGGCGCCCCGGACGGCCTCCTCGACGCCGCCGGCGCTCGCCGTGGCGGCGGCCGCGACGTCGTCGGCGCACTCGCGCACCGTCTCGACGACGCGCGTCTGGTGCTCGGTGCTGGCGGCGATCTCACCGATCGCGGCGGCGATCTCGCCGCTCGCGCGACCGGTCTCCTCCGAGGTGCTCGCCACCTGGGTCGAGGCCGCGGTGACGCCGGCCGCGGTCTCGGACACGTGGCCGACGAGGTCGCGCAGGCGCTCGGTGGCGGCGTTGTAGGCGAGGAAGGTCTCGACGAGCCCCTCGCGCAGGCTGGCGATGTGCTGCCTCATGGCTTCGAACTCGCCCCCGAGGTCGATGTCCTCGCCCTGGGAGGTGATCGGGAAGGTGATCGACAGGTCCCCCTCGGCGAGCGCGTTCATGCCGACGGTGAGACGATCGGCACCGCGGGTGCGGAACTGCTCGAGCCAGGTGAGGACGATGGCGGCGTCGCGCTTGAGCTTGCTCGCGCCGACGAGCGCCAGGCCGAGGCTGACGGCGATCCCGCCGACGCCGAGACCGATGATCAGGCCGCGGCTCGCAACGTGCGAGCCGCTGATCGCGATCACGACGACGGTCGCCGTGCACACCGCCTGCACTATCAGTGGCGTGAACACCGCCCGCCGCAGGGAGAGGTTCTTGAGGAAGCCGATGCGCACGGAGGATCTCCTGGAGGGGCGTGACGGGGTGGTCGGGGCCTCGCCGAAGGCCCCCGATGGGCAGTTTCCCCTCGTTGATCGGTTCGCGCGGCACGACCTTGAGTCGCGGTGCGCCGCGCCCGGAGAAGCCGGTGCGCGGCGCGGGCCAGGCCGGGCCCGTCAGCTCGTCAGGGAGAGCAGGAACGTGATCTGCTTGGCGCCGTTGGTGACGACGTCCTTCGCCGTCGTGCTCGATGGGTGCGTGACGTGGAACGCCCACCCCTTCGGGAACACGTTCTTCACGACATCGGGGATGAAGACGTGACGGACGTACGTGCAGGTCACGCCGCGCGCGGTGATGTGGGTCGCGTGGAAGCCCGTGCCGGGGACCTTCAGCGCTGCGCAGTCGTGCGTCGCCGCGGCCGACGCGGTCGTGGGCAGCGCCACCGCGGCCGAGGTGACGACGGCGGCCAGGATCCATGTGCGCGCTCTCATCGGGGCCTCCCCCTTGTCGAATCGACTCGATGCTCCGGGGGCAATATACGGGGCCGGCCGAGGCCGGTGTTCCGGCGGACGGCGCCGGGGCGAGTCGCCGCTCGGGGCGCGCGGGGGCCGGTCCGGGCCGCGCCGGGGCGCGGGGGACCGGTCCGGGCCGCGGCGGGCCGCGGGCGGGCCCGACGAGGGAAGTTTGGTCGATCTTCTCTCATGGAGGAACAAGATCGACCAAGGTTCGGCCCGCGACCCCGCGGAGCGGTCAAACGGCCCGGCGCGACGACCCGCCCGGCTGCGCCGCGCGCCGCCGTCAGGGCCCGGCGGGCCAGACGCCGCGCAGCTCGTCGACAACGCCCTGCACTGCGCGCTGGACGCCGGGCGTCAGGCCTCGCCCGGCCGCGAAGCTCTCACCCTCGATCGCGTAGATCTGCAGCGAGCGCGGCAGCCGGCCGAGCACGCGCGCGAGCTCGACCGCCTCGGCCACGCCGAACGTGTGGCTGTTGGAGGCGAGAAACGGCGCCGGCAGCGGCGCGGCGGTGGCGTCGAAGCGATGCACGGCCCCGGCCGGAGCGCCCGAGGACGCGGCGTCGATGACGATCGCGCGCTCGGCGTCGGCCCACGCGTCGAGCAGCCCGAGCTGATCGCCGCCGCCCCGTTGCACGATGCGCACGCCGTCGGGGGCATGGGCGGCCAGGCGGCGGGCCACCTCCAGGCCGGCGCCGTCATCCCCGCGCCACGGGTTGCCGACGCCGATGACGACCGCGCGGTCGGTCACCGCCGCTGCACCTCGAGGCTCAGGAAGTGCGTCGCGCACGAGATGCAGGGGTCGTAGTTGCGGATCGTCTGCTCGCAGCGCACGCGCAGCTCGTCGTCTGCAAGCGCGACGAAGCGCTCGACGCAGTCGCGTAGGTCGCGCTCGATCATGCGCTGGTTCTGCGAGGTCGGCGGCACGATCCGCGCATCGAGGATCACCCCGCCGGCGTCGATCTCGTAGCCGTGCCACAGGACCCCGCGTGGCGCCTCGCTCCAGCCGGCACCGGTGCCGGCGCGCGGCGCGACCTCGAGCGCCGGCGGGTCCGGCGGCTCGTAGCCGTCGACGATGCGCAGGGCCTCTTCGACGGCGTAGAGGATCTCGACCGCCCGCACGACGATGCTGCGGTACGGGTTGCGGCACACCGGGCCGAGGCCGGCCTCGGCGGCCGCCTCGCGGGCGAGCGCCGAGAGCCTGGCCGAGCTGAGCGCGTAGCGCGCGAGCGGGCCGACGAGGTAGGAGCCGCCGTCGCGCAGGTGCGAATGCAGCGCGGTCGAGTGCTCGACCTGCTCCTCGACGAAGTGCTCGGGATACTCGCCCGGAGCGAGGTCGAGCCCGCTGCTCGAGATGAGCCGCCCGCCCTCGATCGCGTACGTGTCGGGCTCCGAGAGCGCGACGAACTCGTAGTCCCGCTCGAAGTCGGGGAACGGCAGCGAGGCGGTGAAGCGCACCGCCTCGCGCGCGAACTCCAGTGCCCGCTCGAGCTTCGGCGCGACGGCGGCCAGCTCGGCGCGCGACGGGGCGCGGTAGAAGCCGCCGACGCGCTGATTGATCGGGTGGATCTCGCGTCCGCCGACGACCCGCATCAGCTCGTTGCCGGTCTGCTTGAGTCGCAGAGCCCCCTCGACGATCTCGGGGTGGTCGCGGGCCATGTCCAGGGCTCCGTCGTAGCCGAGGAAGTCCGGCGCGTGCAGCATGAACACGTGCAGCGTGTGGCTCTCGATCCACTCGCCGCAGTAGAGGAGCCGGCGCAGCGCGCGCACGGCCGCGGGGACGTCGACGCGGCAGACATCCTCCATCGCCGCGATCGCGCTCGCCTGGTAGGCCACCGGGCAGATCCCGCAGATGCGGGCGGTGATGTCCGGCACCTCGGTGAAGCGTCGCCCGCGCAGGAACGCCTCGAAGAAGCGCGGCGGCTCGTAGATGCGCAGGCGGATGTCCTGCACCTTGCCGTCGCGCAGCGTGACGTGCATCGCGCCCTCGCCCTCGACGCGCGCGAGCGCCTCGACCACGAAACGGCGCTCGCCGTTGCCGGCCCCGGCCGGGGTGCCGCCCTCAGGCGGGGCGCTCATGGGCCTCGCTCTCCTCGCGGAACTCGGGGGCGGCCGCGTAGATGAGGCGGTACATGCGCACGATGTCCTGCTCGTCGGAGCCGTGCTCGCCGAACCAGCCGGCGAGCGACGACGGGTTCGGGCTCTCCATCGGGCCGAAGCAGCCGTAGCAGCCGCGGTCATAGCTCGGGCACAGCGCGCCGCAGCCCGCGTGCGTGACCGGGCCCAGGCATGGCGTGCCGTGCGCGACCATCACGCAGACGTTGCCGGCGCGCTTGCAGTCGATGCAGACGCTGTGCGAGGGGATCGCCGGGCGGCGCTCGTGCAGGAACGCGCCGATCACGTCGAGCAGCTGGCGCTTGTTCGGCGGGCAGCCCTGCAACTCGAAGTCGACCGTCACGTGGTCCCGGACCGGCGTCGAGCGGTCGAGCGTGGAGATGTACTGCGGCGAGGCGTACACGAGCGAGACGAAGCCCTCGACGTCGGCGAAGTTGCGCAGGGCCTGGATCCCGCCGGCCGTCGCGCACGCCCCGATCGACACAAGGCGCCTCGACTGCGCCCGGATCTCCCGGATGCGCTCGACGTCGTGCGCGGTCGTGATCGACCCCTCGACGATCGACAGGTCGTACGGCCCGGCCACGACCGCGCTCGACGCCTCGAGGAAGTGCGCGATCTGCACGCTGTCGGCGAGGGCGAGCAGCTCGTCCTCGCAGTCGAGGATCGACAGCTGGCATCCGTCGCAGGAGGCGAACTTCCACACGGCGAGCGTCGGCCGGGCGCTCACAGCTCGCGCACCCGCATGAGCGGCTCGATCAGGTCGGCGCGGTACACGGGTCCGTCCTTGCAGATGAAGTGCTCGCGCAGCTGGCAGTGGCCGCAGTGACCGACCGCGCACTTCATCGAGCGCTCCATCGAGAGCTGGATGGAGTCGGCCGGCAGCCCGGCGTCACGCAGCGCGGCGACGGTGAAGCGCATCATGACCTCGGGCCCGCACACGAACGCGGTGGCGTTGGCCGGGTCGAACTCGGTGCGCGGGATCAACGTCGTGACGACGCCGACGCGACCCCGCCAGCCCCAGTCGCCGCTGTCGACCGCCACGTCGAGATCGACGTCGAAGCGCCCGCGCCAGTGCTCGAGCTCGTCGAGGTACAGCAGCTCGGCCGAGGAGCGCCCGCCGTAGGCGACGGTCAGGCGGCCGTAGCGCTCGCGATGTGAGAGCACGTGGTAGATGACCGGCCGCAGCGGCGCCAGGCCGATGCCGCCGGCCACGACGAGGATGTCGCGTCCCTCGGCCTCGGCGATCGGCCACGAGCCGCCGAACGGCCCGCGGGCGCCGACGTACCCGCCGACCCGCAGGCCACAGATCGCCTCCGTGACCGAGCCGACCGCGCGGATCGTGTGCACGAGCGGCGGGCCGGCGCCGCTCAGATCGCCGCTGACCGAGATCGGCGCCTCCCCGACGCCGAACGCGTAGAGCATCGCGAACTGCCCGGGCGCGAACGGCGCGAGCGGATCGGCGGCGGGCTCGAGCGTGACCGACCAGGTGTCGTGCGTCTCACGGCGCTTGTCGGCCAGCCGGTAGGCGGCCGGGACCATCGCGCCGCCGGCGGCGTCAGCGCTCGGCGGTGGTGCCATACACGTCGAGGAGCTGGAGGCGGGTGTGCTGCAGGCGCTGCACGATGATCGCGGCGAACAGCTTCAGCAGGTCGTATCCGAGCGCCGGATCGCGCTCGCACTTGCCGCGCAGGCAGGTGGCGTCGAAGGCGATCGTGTGCGTCGTCGTCAGCGCCCGCGAGTCGAACGCCGCTCGGTAGGGCGCCACGAGCCAGGACCAGCCGAGCAGGTCGCCGTCGTGGAGGCTCTGCACGGTGACCGCGCCACGCTGGGGAACGAACGTCTCGATCGCCACCGTGCCGTCGCGGATCACGTAGAAGACGTCCTCGGGCTCGCCCTCGCGCAGGAGGTAGTCGCCGGCCGCGAAGACCGCGTTGCGCCCGCAGCCGGCGATGACGACGCGGTGCTCGCCGCTGAGCGAGGCCAGCGCCGGCGTCTCGCCGAGCAGCTGCTCAATCGTCTGCACGGCTCGCTCCCGGGGCGGCGAGATCGCGCAGGTCCAGGTCGCGGATCGCGGCCGCCTCCTCGGTGATGTCGATCGCGACGGGACACCACGTGATGCAGCGCCCGCAGCCGACGCAGCCCGAGCTGCCGAACTGGTCGATCCAGCTGGCCAGCTTGTGCGTCATCCACTGCCGGTAGCGCGAGCGGCCCGAGGCGTGGACGCTGCCGCCGTGGATGTAGGAGTGCCCGAGCGTGAAGCACGAGTCCCACTCGCGCGTGCGCTCGGCTTCGGTCGCGCTCAGGTCGGTGACGTCCTCGACGGTGCTGCAGAAGCAGGTCGGGCAGGCGAGCGTGCAGTTGCCGCACGTCAGGCAGCGCTGCGAGACCTCCTCCCAGCGCGGGTTCTCGGCGTTCTCGTACAGCAGCTCGCGGATCCCGTCGGTGTCGAGCGTGCGGCCCATCGACGCGGCGGTGGCCGCCACGACCTCCTCGGCTCGCCACTCGTCGTCGTCGCCCGCCGGGCGCTGCTCCAGTTCGGCAAGCACATCGGCGCCGCGCTCGCTGCCGACCTCGACGAGGAAGCGATGGCCGTCCGCGTCGAGCAGCTCGGTGAGCGCCAGATCGAAGCCCTCCCCCGCCCGCGGACCGGTGCCCATAGAGACGCAGAAGCACGTGCCCCCGGCCTTCGCGCAGTTGACCGCCACGATGAACGCATCCCGCCGGCGCGCCTCGTAGTCGTGATCGACGTGGCGGTCGCCGAGGAACACGCGGTCCTGGATCGCGATCGCGTGCAGGTCGCAGGAGCGCACCCCGATGAACGCGTAGCGCGGCGGGGGCGGCGGCTCCTCGATCGCGATCCCCCCGTCGGGCCCCCGTCGCGCCTTGAACAGGCGCAGCGTCGCCGGGAACAGCGCGCTCTTCCACGACTGCGGCCCGGCGTTGTACGCGAACACGGCGTCGTCCGCGCGGCGCACGAGGCGGTAGCTGCCGCCGTCCTGCTCGTCGGTCCAGCCGGCGGGAAGCGCGTCGGCGGAGGCGAGCTCCGCGTGCACGATCGCCCCGGAGGAGACGGTCGGGCCGAGGACGGTGAAGCCACGTTCGCGCAGCACGCTCACGAGCGTCTGCAGCGCCGGGGGTTCGATCACGACCGGCTGGCGCACCGACATCCCGGACAGACTACGCGGACGCCGTCGGCTCGGGGCCGTACTCCCCCGCACTCGGGGCGGGGACGTTCACCGATGGCGCGCGGGCTCATGAACAAGGAGGATCTGTCCCTCAGCCATGTCGCCACGATCCGCGGATCCCGCCCCAATGGCCCGCCGCTCCGCGGGCCGCGGTCGGTCGCGCCTGGGTGGCGGGCTCGCCGGCGCCGTCCTCGGTGGCGTCGTCGCGTACGACCTCCTCCAGCGCCGCCACGCAATCCTGCGCAACTTCCCACTCGTCGGGCACCTGCGCTATGCGCTCGAGGGCGTCGGTCCCGAGCTGCGCCAGTACATCGTCACCTCCAACAACGACGAGCGGCCGTTCTCGCGCAACCAGCGCCGCTGGGTGGAGGCGTCCTCCAAGCGCGAGCTGAACACGTTCGGCTTCGGCACCGACGAGGACATGGAGTCGGCCGTCGACAACCTGCTCATCATCAAGCACTCGCCGTTTCCGGTCCCCGCGCCGGGCGAGGGCGAGCCGGGCGGACCGCCCGACCACCGTCTGCCCGCCGGCAAGGTGCTCGGCGGCCCGCACCGCCGCCGCCACGCCTTCCGCCCGCACTCCGTGGTGAACATCTCTGGCATGAGCTACGGCGCGCTGTCCGCGCCGGCCGTCGAGGCGATGAACCGCGGGGCCGTGCTCGCCGGCTGCCTGCACAACACGGGGGAGGGGGGCATCGCGTCGGCTCACCGCCACGGCGGCGAGCTCGTCCTGCAGATCGGAACCGCGTACTTCGGGTGCCGCGACGAGCGGGGCCGCTTCAGCCTCCCGCGTCTGCGCGAGCGTCTGGCCGAGGCGCCCGTGCGCGCGCTGGAGATCAAGCTCTCCCAGGGGGCCAAGCCGGGGCTCGGCGGCCTGCTGCCGGCGCGCAAGGTGACCCGCGAGATCGCCGCCATCCGCGGCGTCCCGGCGGGCCAGGACTGCGTCAGTCCGCCCGCGCACTCGGCGTTCGGCAACGTGGACGAGCTGATCGAGTTCGTCGAGCTGCTCGCCGGCGAGACGGGCCTGCCGGTCGGGATCAAGTCGGCCGTCGGCGAGGGCGGCTTCTGGGAGGAGCTGACCGGGCGGATGTGCGCGACCGGCGGCGGGCCCGACTTCATCAATATCGACGGCGGGGAGGGCGGCACCGGTGCCGCGCCGCTCGCCTTCTCCGACCACGTCTCGCTCCCGTTCAAGGTCGGCTTCTCGCGCGTGTACTCCGCCTTCGCCCGCGAGGGCCTGGCCGAGGACGTCGTCTTCATCGGCGCCGGCCGACTCGGGTTCCCCGACTCGGCGCTGTTCGCCTTCGCGCTCGGCTGCGACATGGTCAGCGTCGGTCGCGAGGCGATGCTCGCGGTCGGCTGCATCCAGGCCATGCGCTGCCACACCGGCCGCTGCCCCGCGGGCGTGGCGACGCAGTCGCGCTGGCTGATGCGCGGGCTCGACCCGGAGGTCAAGTTCCATCGGGTGGCGAACTACATCGCCGTCCTGCGCGCCGAGCTGCTCGCCCTCTCGCGCTCGTGCGGCGTGCCGCACCCGGCGCTCGTCACGCCCGACCACATCGAGATCGTGGCCGATCGCTACAGCGCGGCCCGCGTCGCCGACGTGTTCGGCTACGCGCCCGACTGGCCGGTCCTCTCGGCGGCCCGGCACGCCGAGATCGAGGGGCTCGTGGCCGCCGCTACGCCGCCCGCGCCCGCGGCGACCCGGCCGGCGCGCTGAGCCCCCTCCAGACGCGGCAGAACGCGTCGATCACGTCGGGATCGAACTGGCTGCCGGCGTTGCGGCGCAGCTCCTCGAGCGCGTCCGCGGGGGCGCGTGCCGACTGGTAGCAGCGGTCGGAGGTCATCGCCTCGAAGGCGTCGCACGCGGCGATGATCCTTGCTCCGAGCGGGATCTCCGGTCCCGCCAGGCCGTCCGGGTATCCGCGCCCGTCCCAGCGCTCGTGGCTGGCGCGCACGAGTCGCGCGACCGGCCGCAGCGCGGGAGCCGTGTTGAGGATGCGCTCGCCGATGACCGGGTGCTCGCGCATGAAGCCCCATTCGGCGTCGTCGAGCGGACCGGGCTTCTGCAGGATCGCGTCGGGGATGGCGAGCTTGCCGACGTCGTGCAGCTCGGCCGCGCGCAGCACCTCGTCGAGCCGCTCGCCGTCGAGCGCGAACTCGGCGGCGACGGCGACCACGAGCTCGCCCACGGTGTGGACGTGCTCGCGCAGATCCGGCTCGCGCTCGGAGAGCACCTGCATGAGGACGTCGCGGGTGACGCCGCGCGAGGTCTGCCCCGATGAGGCCTTGTGGGCGTACATGCGCTCGTCGGCGAGCTGGAGCGCGCGGCTCGCGTCGGTCGCGTCGTCCGGGAGCAGGACGACGCCGCGCGCCGCCGTGACGGTGAAGCGCGTCCCCACCTCGCTCAACGCCGATGCCGCCGTCGCCACGTCGCGGTCTCCGCGGGCGTGGCGTCCGTCGAGCAGGACGCAGAACTCGTCGCCGCCGAGCCGGAAGGCCTGTCCGCCCTCACCGACCGAGGTGGCGAGCGCCTGGGCGAGCCTCGTCAGCAGCGCATCGCCGGCGGCGTGTCCAAAGGTGTCGTTGTACGCCTTGAAGCCGTTCAGGTCGAACAGGACGAGCGTCGAGACGTGGCCGCCGTTCGCCTGCGTGACGGAGTCCTCGAGGCATTCCATCATGCGGCGACGGTTGCCCAGTCCGGTGAGGGCGTCGGTGACGGCCTCGTGGGCGCTCCGGCGCAGCATCGCGACGTTCTCGGCGTACGTGATTCCGGCGCGGACACCGGCGACGAGGATCGCCGCGCCGGCGAGCGCCGCCGCGAGCCCGGACACGTGATCGAAGGCGGCGACGAGCAGCAGGCCGAGCGCGACGACGCCGGCCACGGCCGGGAGCCCAACGGTGTCGCGGGGCCGGCCGATGTCCGTGCGGGCGCGAGCCGACGGCTGCCATGCGGCCGCCGCCAGGATCGCCATCGAGGCGGGCCACAGCGTGTCGAGGAGGCCGCCCGCGGCGTAGGTGCCCGTGGCGACCTCGTACACATAGATCATGTCGGCCAGCGCCGTGACCGCGATGCCGGCGCCGAGCATCGCCCAGCGTCGATCGGGGCGCCAACCACGCAGCGCGTAGGCGACCGCGACGAACACGAGGAGCCCGAAGTCGCCGAGCGGGTACGCGACGTTCACGGCGACCTGGGCGAAGTCGCCCTGCGCGGTCGAGACCACGCTGGAGAACACCAGCGCGGCGCCGACGGCGGCGGCGGTCAGACCGACCACCGCGCCGTCCAGCCACTGCGCGTTCCCGATGTGCCGGCGCTGGGAACGCATCAACAGCATCAGTCCGGAATACAGGCAGGGGTACATGGCGAGGTAGCAGGCGTCGGCGATCGAGGGATCCGGCGGATTGGCGAGCCCGTCGAACCACACCGTCCAGATCAGATCGCCCAGCGTCCAGGCCAGCAGTCCCGCGGTGATCAGCACCCAGGCCGCGCGGTCGGCGCGGGTCGTCAGCGCGCGTGCCGCGCAGGCGGCGACGGCGAGGAACTCGACGGCCGTGTAGACGTCCTTCTCGCTGAACCGACGCAGGCCGGGGCCGCCGAACCCGAACAGCGCGCGTGCCGCATGGATGGCCACGCCCGCCAGCATCGCGCCGAACGCGGCCCGCAGCCACGGGGATCGTGAGGTGAAGAGACGCATTGGGGGAGACACGCGCACGGGCGCGCGTGTTCCCAATCGGACGGCGGTCCGGTCCGGGGCGCTCGGCCGGGCCTGATGCTGGACGGATGTGCGGCGCCGTGCGTAGTCTGCACGGAGACCGACCGAGGGGTCTGCCATCGAGAAGGAGATCGTCTGTGGCTGCGGCTGGAGAGCGCGAGGCTCCGAGCCCGAGATCGTCGCCGCCGCGCAGGAGCACGGCCGCCAGGCGCACGACATGGTCCCGACGCGCGAGCAGGTGCTCGCGGTGGCCAAGCCGGTGCCGCCGGAGGAGTGACCCCACAAGCCGGGCGCCGCCGCTCGCTAAGCGAAGTCTCACACCCGCGACCCGGGTTCCCGCGCCGTCCCGGTTACCGTCGATTGGCGGCGTTCCGTCACGACGGTGCGCTCGAGAGATGCACTGCTCCGATCGCCCACGCCCATCCTCGCGGGTGCTCGCACTCGCCGCGGCCACCGCGATGCTCCTCGGCGCGTGCGGCTCGTCGGGCACGGCCTCCTCGACGCCGGCGACGACGGCACACAGCCCCGGGTCGACGTCGAGCACGTCGACGGTGGCGACCACGACGACGGCGCCCACGCCCGCCGTCCCGACCGCGCCCCGCGTCGCCCCGATCCTCTCCCCGACGGCGGCGTTCCGGCCGGTCGCCACCGTGGGTGGGCTCCCCGCGGTTTGGGCCGCCCAGCGCGGCGGCGTCACCTTCCTGCGTTTCGATCAGCGGCTCACCGAGCTGCACCTGCACGCCGGCTCCGCCTACCCGGGCGGAAGCGGCTGGAGGTACGGCGATCAGATCGAGCCGAGCGAGATCCATCGTGTTCTGGCCGGCTTCAACGGCGGCTTCAAGTTCAACGTGGCGGGCAACGGGTTCGTGATGGGTGGCCGCACGGCCGTGCCGCTGAGCGCCGGCCTCGGCTCGATCGTCACCTACACCGACGGCGTCACGGCGATCGGCGCGTGGCGCGAGGGGGTGCCCGCGTCGGGACGGGCGATCGCCTCGGTCCGGCAGAACCTGTCGCTGCTCGTCGACCGGGGCCGCCTGAACGACACGGCGAACAGCTGCCCGCTGACCTGTTGGGGCGATCCGCTGAACGAGCGCATCCTCACCGCCCGCTCAGGCCTCGGCATCACCGCCGGCGGGGATCTCGTGTGGGCGGCGGGCGAGCAGCTCACGCCGGCGATGCTCGGGCGGGCGCTCATCGGCGCCGGAGCCGTCCGCGCCGTGCAGCTGGACATCAACCCGTTCTGGGTGGCCGGCTATCTGTACGCCCACCGCCCCACGGGTCCGGTGGCCTACCCGCAGGTTCCCGGGCAGAACGGCATCGCCGGTCAGTTGCGTCTGCCCGACACCCGCGATTTCTTCACGGTGGTCGCGCGCTGAGCGCGCGTCGCCGCTACGCCGCGACGAGTGCGGCCGGGCCGCAGGCCTCGATGTGCCGGCCGAGCTGGCGCGCCGTGATCGGCAGCCAGCGTCCGCTCGACACCAGGCGGTCGAGCAGCTCGAGCGCCTCCTCGCGGCGCGCGCGCACGAGCATGAGATCGTCGCTGAGGAGCAGGTCGTCGGCGCAGTCCGTGAGCGTCTCGCGTTCGGCGGCGTGCAGCTTGCTCGGGCCGACGTCGGCGATGATCGCCAGGGCGGCGCGGTAGTGCTCGTAGCGGTGGGGATTCATGGTGATCTCCTCGGTGCGGGGAGCGGCTCTTCTCTCATAGATGTCGGCAGGGGGAACCCCGGACTGAAGGGCGAGTTGCGGTACGGGCGGCTCTTCCTCACCGCAGGAGGGCGTTGATCTCGCTCGTGTGGGCGCGCCCGAGCGAGGTCGTGTAGAGCGGCAGCGAGAGCGGCCGGTGCACGAGCGGCTCGTTCGGCGCGAAGGCGAGGATCAGGAAGGCGCTCAGCAGGAGCGCGATCGCCCGGGGCGGCCAGCCCCGGAGCAGGGCCGCGAACGGCAGCAGCCACAGGATGTACCACGCGGCCGACCAGCTGAGCGTCAGCACGAGCGCGAGCACGCACACGTACGCGGCCGCGAGCGCGTGGCGCGGGTCGCGCAGCGTGACCGCGGCGGCGACGAGGACCGTCGTCCCGAGGACGGCCTCGAGCGCGACGCGGAGGCCCGCCGTCTCCCCGCCGAGGCCGAGCAGCACCCCGAGGACGTTCGCGAAGCCGAGCGGCGTGACGAGGCGGCTCTGGGTGGTGAGATCGGGCACGTGAGCGCCGAAGGCGAGCAGGCTCGCGCCGCCGAGCACGAGCGCCGCCGCGAGCGCGCCGATCAGCTTGGCGCGCCGGCGGCCGGCCAGGACGAGCACGGGAAGCAGGATGCCGGCCGACGCCTTGATGGCGATCGCCGTCACGAGCGCCGCGGCCGAGGCGGCCGCGAGGCGGTCGGCCGGCGCGCCCGTGGCGCGGCACGACCGCAGCGCCAGGTACACCGAGAGCATCACGAGCAGCATCATCAGCGCGTCGTTGTGGTCGGCCCCAAGGCCCCACACGAGCACGAGGGGGTTCAGCCCGACGAGCACGAGCGCCGCCCGCCGCGGACGCCCGAGCAGTTCCGCGCAACGCCAGAGGAGCGCGAGCGTGCCGAGGTTGGCCAGCGCGATGATCACCTTGACCGCCCAGAACGAGGCGGCGACGCCGAGCGGCGAGAGCGCGTACGTGATCAGCGTGAACAGCGGTCCGTACGGGCTCAGCAGGCGATGCCAGTTGCTGATCGCGAAGGCCGGATCGGTGTGGGGCTCCAACAGCGGGAGCGTCGTGTACGGGTTCAGCCCGTGCACGGCGCCCATGCGCCCGTAGTTGAGGTAGTTGAAGACGTCGGTCGAGAACAGCGGCGGCGCGCAGAGCAGGATCGCCTGCACCGCGACGATCGTGGCGATCACCCAGCGCGCCCGCAGCCGCGTCCCATAGCGCAACGCGAGCAGATAGCTGACGAACAGGAGCGCGATCGCGCCGCTGCTGAGCGCGCGCAGGCGCGCGTCGTCGCGGGTCAGCGAGGGCAGCAGGCCGGCGAGCGGCCCGGCCATCCACGAGGGGAAGTACCCGGCTCGGGTGAAGGGGGACAGGAAGCTCGGTCGCTCGGCCGCGGCCAGGACGATCGCGAGCACGAGCAGCACGATCGCCCCGAGGGCGACGGCGCCGGCCAGCGCGCCCGCGCGCGCGACGGCCGATGCCGGAGCGTGCAGCGGCCCGCGCTCCGCGTCCGGATCGTCGCGGCGCGGCGCACGCGGGGGGACGAGCGCGGGTGACCCGGCGTCGGCGGCGGCCACGCACGGGATTATCCCGCCCTGACGGCGGGAGCCGCGCGGGGGTGACACGCTGTCATGGCCTGGCGGCCGCTGCCGCACGTTTCGTACGGCCACGACGCCCGGGGGCGTGACGTAAGCTCAGGGTCGCCCACAAGGCGGCCCCGAGCACCGTCGGCCGTCTGCACCCTGGAGGTAGTCGATGGCCGTCACGAGTCCGGTAGAGCTGGATCGCCAGCGGATCGCCGAGCTGGCCGAGCGCGAGCTCGCCGCACTGAACGCGCGCACGCAGCGGTCGGAGGAGATGTACGAGCGCGCCCGCCAGTCGCTCAGCGGCGGCGTCGCCTCCTCGTATCAGCTGCGCGACCCGTGGCCGATCTATCTCGTCGACGGCCACGGGCCGATCGTCAACGACGTCGACGGCAACCGCATGTGGGACTTCCATAACGGGTTCGGCTCGATGGTCCAGGGCCACGCGCATCCGGCGATCGTCGAGGCGGTCCAGAAGCGGGTCGAGCTCGGCACGCACTTCGCCGCGGTCACGGAGGACACGATCGCGGTGGCGGAGGAGCTCAAGCGCCGCTGGGGCCTCGCGCGCTGGCGGTTCGTCAACTCCGGCTCGGAGGCGACAATGGACGCGATCCGGATCGCCCGCGCGCTCACCGGCCGCGACACGATCATGAAGATCTTCGGGTCCTACCACGGCCATCACGACGGCGTGATGGTCTCGATCGGCGTCCCCTACGACGACATCGGCGATCGCGAGAACCTCGCCTCGCTGCCCTACGGCGCCGGCATCCCGAAGGCCGTCAGCGACCTCACGATCCCGGTCCCGTTCAACGACGCCGGCGCGATGGAACGCCGCATCGAGCGCCTCGCGTCCGAGGGCCGCCGGCCCGCGTGCGTGATCATGGAGGCGGCGATGATGAACCTCGGGGTCGTGCTGCCCGAGCCGGGCTACCTCGAGGCGGTGCGCGAGCTGACCCGTCGCCACGGGATCGTGCTCATCTTCGACGAGGTGAAGACCGGCCTCGCGATCGCCGCCGGCGGAGCGACCGAGCGGTTCGGGGTCGTGCCGGACATGGTCACGCTGGCGAAGACGCTCGGTGGAGGCCTGCCCTCGGGAGCGATCGGCGGCAGCGAGGAGGTGATGAGCGTCGTCGAGGACGGCAGCGTCTACCAGGTCGGCACGTATAACGGCAACCCGCTCGCCATGGCCGCCGCGCGCGCGAGCCTCGAGCACGTGCTCACGCCCGACGCCTACCGCCTGCTCGACGAGCTCAACGACCGCATCGTCACCGGCTGCGAGGCGGTCATCGAGCGCCATCGCCTCCCGGGCTACGCCGTCGGCGTCGGCTCGAAGGGCTGCGTCACGTTCTCCCCGACGAAGATCGTCGACTACGAGACGTTCAAGGCCAACCAGGACGCCGAGGTGACCGAGCTGGCGTGGGCCTGGAACATGAACCGCGGCATCTTCATGACCCCGGGGCGCGAGGAGGAGTGGACGCTGTCGGTCACCCACACGACCGAGGCGATCGACGCCTACGTGCAGGCGTTCGACGAGATGGCGGCCGCGCTGACCGCCTGAGGCGACGTCAGCCCGCGCCGGTGCGTCCCCCGTCGACCGGGATGATCGCGCCGCTCAGATACGAGCCGGCGCGCGAGGCGAGGAAGACGGCCGTGCCCGCCATGTCGTCCGGGCGGCCGATGCGCCCGAGCGGGATCGTGGCCGCGATCTGCTCGCGCAGCTCCGGGTTGCCGAGCGCGAAGGCCATCATCTTGCTCTCGAACGGGCCGGGCGCGATCGCGTTGACCGTGATGTGCTCGCCGGCCAGGCGCTTGGCCAGGTGACGCGTGAGCTGGTGCACGGCCGCCTTGCTCGCGCTGTAGGGGTAGTTCTCCATCACCGGCACGTGGAGACCGTCGATCGAGCCGATGTTGATGACGCGCGCCGGATCGGACGGGCTCGCGGCGGCGCGCAACTCACCGAGCAGCGACGAGGTCAGGTAGAAGACGCCGGTCACGTTCGTGCGGATCACCTTCTCGAAGCCCTCGGGCAGGAAGTCCTCGATCGGCGCCCCCCACGTGGCGCCCGCGTTGTTGACGAGCACGTGCAGCGTCGGGGACCACTCGCGCACCGCGGCGGCGAGCGTCTGCGCGCCCTCGGCGCTCGACACGTCGGCGGGGATGGCGTGGACCTCGCCGAGCTCGGACAGGCGCTCGGCGGTCTGCAGCAGCGCCTCGGCCTTCCGCGCGGACAGGCACACGCGCGCCCCGGCCGCGAGCAGCCCGCGGGCGATCATCTCGCCGATGCCCCGTGACCCGCCGGTGACCAGGGCGGTCTTGCCGGCGAGCGAGAACAGATCGGTCAGGTCGGTCGTCGGCGCGTCGCTGGACATCATCGCTCCTCGTAACGGGTGTTCGGGCTTGGGCACGCTACCGGTCGGACTACGATCGAGGGTGTGAGCGCCCCGATCCGCCTGTCCGTCCTGGACCAGTCCCCGATCGCCGAGGGATCCACTGGCGCCCAGGCGTTGCGCAACACGATCGACCTCGCCCGCCTGACCGATGCGCTCGGCTATCACCGCTACTGGGTGGCCGAGCATCACGGCGGGCCGATGCTCGCCGGGGCGAGCCCCGAGGTGCTCGTCGGACCGATCGCCGCGGCGACGTCGGGCCTGCGCGTGGGCAGCGGCGGCGTGATGCTGCCGCACTACAGCCCGCTGAAGGTCGCCGAGTCGTTCACGATGCTCGCCGGCCTGTTTCCAGGCCGGATCGACCTCGGCCTCGGGCGGGCCTCGGGCACCGACCCGCTGACGACGTTCGCGCTGCAGCCCGACCGCCGCCAGGCCGCGCCCGATGACTTCCCGCAGAGGCTCGCCGAGCTGCTCGCCTACCTCGACGACGACCTCCCGGAGGACCATCCGTTCGCGCGCCTAGCCGCGACGCTGCCCGGAGGCCCGGAGCGGCCCGAGCCGTGGCTGCTCGGCTCCTCGCGCCAGAGCGCGATCTGGGCGGCCCAGCTCGGCCTGCCGTACGCGTTCGCCGACTTCATCAATCGCGACGGGGCTCAGATCGCCGCCTCCTACCGCGCCGAGTACACGCCGCGGCCGGACACGGTCAGCCCGCGCACGGCGGTCGCCGCCTGGGCGCTCGCCGCCGACAGCGAGGAGGAGGCCGCGCGCCTGGCGGCCAGCAGCCGCATGACGCTCAGCCTCCTGCGTCGCGGCGAGCTCATCCCGGTCCCCCCGCCGGAGAAGGCGCTCGAGTTCCTCGCCGCGCAGCGGCGCTCCCCGGCGGGAAGCGGCGGCGGGCGGCGGGCGGTCATCGGCACCGGTGACACCGTGCGCGCGGGCCTGCTCGAGCTCGCCGGCGCCTACGGGGCCGAAGAGGTGATCGTCGTCACCATCACCCACGACCACGCCGCCCGCCGGCGGTCCTACGAGCTGATCGCCTCGGCGTTCGGACTGGAGGGTCGGGTGGGGTCTCCTTCTCCCGAGGAAACAGCCGCCACCGCCGGCCTTCCAGGCCCGTAGCCGGCGGTCGCGTCCGGGCCGCCGGCCCTGGACGCCCGTGACACGCCGCTGGACGCGTCCAGGGCAAATGTGGGCTGTCCGTCCAGGGTTTGGCGGACTTGAGCACGCAATTTGTCGTTCATCCGTCCACTGGCATCGGACGTTCGTCCATTGCTCGATGGACCCACGGCATCGACCGCCGGGCCTGCCGATGCAACTGCGCGATGGATGTCGGGGTTCCCGAGATGACCCAACAGAGCCAGGCCCCGCAGGGCCAGGCCGACGCGCCGCCCAACGGCGCCGTCGAGGAGTCGGTCGTCCCCGGGCTCACGCGGCCGCGCCTGCGCAAGCGCTCCTCGAACATGATCGGCGACGTCGCGATCCAGCTCGGCTTTGCCGAGAAGGCGCGCGTGGACGCCGCGATCGAGCAGGCGCGGACGGAGGGCAAGCGCACCGGACAGGTGCTCGTCGAGCTCGGCGTCCTCACCAACGACCAGCTCGCACGCGTGCTCGCCGAGCGCCTCGGGCTCGACCACGTCGACCTGACCGTCTATCCGATCGACATGGGCGCCGTCGGCCTCATCGAGGTCGAGGTGGCCCGTCGCTACCAGGCCGTCCCGATCGAGTACCTCGAGGACCGCCGCCTGCTGCTCGCGATGGCCGACCCGAGCAACCTGCTGACGATCGACGACATCACGATGATGACCGGCCTGAAGGTGCAGCCGGCCGTCGCCTCGCTGGATGACATCCGCGCGCTGCTCGCGCGCCAACAGCGCCTCGACGAGTCCGTCGAGGGGATCGACGAGACCGAGGAGACGTTCGAGCCGCTCAGCGACGACGGCGGCGAGGCCGAGGCGCCGGCGATCCGCCTTGTGCACTCCCTCATCGCGCAGGCGGTCGAGCAGGGCGCCTCCGACATCCACTTCGATCCCGAGGAGCGCGAGATGCGCGTCCTCTTCCGCGTTGACGGCGTGATCCATCCCGCCGCGACGATGAGCGCCAAGATGGCGCGCCGCGTCGTCTCGCGCGTGAAGGTGATGGCGAGCCTGAACATCGCCGAGCGACGCCTGCCCCAGGACGGCCGCATGGCGGTCAACGTCGACGGCCGGCGCATCGACCTGCGCCTGGTCACGCTGCCGCTGGCCGAGGGCGAGGGGATGGTCATGCGCATCCTCGACAAGGGCCCGGTCGTGCAGGACCTCGCCGGGCTCGGGATGCTCCCGCAGGAGGAGGACCTCTTTCGCAAGGCGCTGCAGCGCCACCGCGGCGCCGTGCTCGTCACCGGTCCGACCGGGTCGGGGAAGTCGACCACGCTCTACGCCGCGCTCAACGAGGTCAACAACGGCGAGGGCACGATCATCACGATCGAGGACCCGGTCGAGTCGCGCATCCCGGGCGTCAAGCAGATGGCGGTCAACACGAAGGTCGGGATGACGTTCGCCACCGGCCTGCGCACGATGCTGCGCGCCGACCCCGACATCATCATGGTCGGCGAGATCCGCGACCAGGAGACCGCGACGATCGCGGTGCAGGCGGCGATCACCGGCCACATGGTGCTCTCGACGCTGCACACCAACGACGCGCCGAGCGCGCTGGGCCGCCTCGCCGACATGGGCGTGCCACCGTTCATGATCGCCTCGGCCGTCGACTGCATCGTCGCCCAGCGGCTGATGCGCAAGCTGTGCGAGGACTGCAAGGAGCCGGTCGAGCTCACCCCCGCCGTCATCGAGCAGTGGGGCCTTCAGGGGGTCACCGCCTACGGGCCCAAGGGCTGCGCGCGCTGCGGAGGCACCGGCTACCGCGGCCGCATCGGCCTGTTCGAGGTCATGCCGATGTCCGAGGACATCCGTCGCATGGCGATGGAGAACAAGAGCTCGGACGAGGTCTCCGCGCAGGCCGTGCGCGAGGGGATGCGCAGCATGCGCGCCGATGGGCTCGACAAGGTGAAGGCCGGCCTGACCTCGATGGTTGAGCTCGGTCGCGTCACGAGCCTCAACTGACGCCATGGAGGGCCCCCGCACGGTCGCGCCGGCACCCCCGGGCCCCTCGGCGATCGAACGCGAGGGTCTGCGGCGGCCCGGCGGTGAGCCCTTGCCGCGCCGGCCCGCCGGCGAGTCTCCGCCGCGCGCGCCCGTTCAGCGCGACGGTCCCGAGCAGGACCGCGCGGCGATGCGCCGCCCCGACGCCCTGAAGGCGGTCTTCTGTGCGGCCGAGCATGCCGGCCTGCGCCGGCCGGACGGCGTGCACTACGTCTTCGGCGCCGCGGCCGATCGGACCGGCCTGCGGCGTCCCGGCGGCGCCCCGCGCGTCGTGCTCACGCTCGACGAGCGTGCCGGCCTGCGGCGCCCGGGCGGCGAGCTGCCGGCGCCGCAGTGGGCAGGGATCTCGCGCCAGCCACTGCGTCCTCGTCGCCCGCGCCGGGCGCTCCGCCCGCGCCTCGCGCTCGCCGGTCTCGCCATCGTCCCGGCGCTCATCGCACCGGCATCGAGCTTCGCGGCGACGGCCGCCACGGCGTCGACCTCCTCGAGCGTGAGCGCAAGCGCCACGACCTCCTCCTCCTCCTCCTCCTCCTCCTCCTCGAGTGCCGTCGCGCCGACGGGGCCCGTGGGGGCGACCGGGCCCACGGGACCGCCCGCCTCGCGCGGCCCGAGCGGCCCGACGGGCCCGACGGGCCCGACCGGCCCGACCGGGCCGGTCGGCGGGTCGGGAGGGTCGCTCCCGGGCCGCCACACGCGATCGGTCTCCTCGGCGGGCGCGGGCAAGCAGGCCACCGGCGGCGGCCGGACGTCGACTCCGAGTCCGAAGACGAGCCAGCCCCGCCGCGCCAAGACGCCGTCGCCGCCGACGCAGCCACCGCCGAGCGCCCCGCCCGCCCCCTCCGGCGGGAGCGCCACCCCGCCTCCGGCGAGCGGCGCCGCGCCCGTGATCGGGAGCGGTCCGTCGACGGCTCCGATCGGCTTGCCTCCGACGCCGCAGGCGGCGGGGGCGCGGGGCGCGTCGGCGCCGCTCTCCACCGACGTCACGAGCGCGGCGGTCGGGTCCTACCGGATCCCGCTCTTCCTGCTCAGCCTCTACCAGGCGGCCGGCGATCAGTACGGCATCCCCTGGCCGGTGCTCGCGGCGATCAACGAGGTCGAGACGGACTACGGCTTTGACGACGCGGTCTCGTCCGCCGGGGCGGTCGGCTGGATGCAGTTCATGCCGGCCACCTGGGCGGGCTACGGCGTCGACGGCGCGGGGCTCAACCAGGCCGACCCGTACAACCCGGCCGACGCGATCTTCGCCGCCGCGAGCTACCTCGCCGCGAACGGGGGGCGCACCGATATCAACGGCGCGATCTTCGCGTACAACCACTCGACCGCCTACGTGCAGTCGGTGCTCCTGCGGGCGACGCTCATCGAGAGCTTCCCGGCCACGATGATCAACGCGTTGACCGAGCTGAGCGTCGGCGTCCCGCCGGTGCCCATGAGCGCCCCCGAGCAGGCGGCGATCGAGAACCCGCCGCTGCCGGGGGCCACGCCCTCGCCCGGGGCGACCAACGCGGCCCCGCAGGTCACGGCGAGCAGCGCGCTCACCCCGGCCTCGCTCAACGCAAGCGCGGCGCCGCCGCCGGCGGCCGTCGCCACGCACGCGGCGGGCTCGGCCGCGCCGACGGCCGCCCGCTCCACCGCCCCGGCGGGAGCGACGACGGCGACGGCCCCGGCGGCGGCCGGTGGCTCGGTCGGCGACACGGCGCTCCTGCGGACGACGCGCAACGCGAACGTCGTGTCGGTGCGCGACGGCAGCATCGTGGCCGTCGGGCAGTCCGCGCGCTACGGCGCCTACGTGACCGTCCGCGACGTCGAGGGCAACCAGTTCACCTACTCCCACCTCGCCTTCGTCGGCATGTACGTGCGGGCGCCGGGTGCGAGGGCGGGGGCGCCCCCGGCGAACGCCCCGTCCTGGGCGGTGGGGGCGAAGGCTCCCGCGACGTCGACGACCGCGGCGCTGGTCTCCGCGGCGACCGCGTCCGCGGCGAAGGCGTCCGCCGCGCTGGCGCCCGTGGCGCAGGTCTTCTCGGCGGCGATGCCGGCGGCGAAGGCCGTCGCGGGTACGGTGGCCCCGGCCGGCGACTCGGTCGATGCCGTGCCGGCGGCCTCGAGCGCGAAGCCCGCCGGGACGACCGCCTCGACCGGCTCGACCGCGGCGCGGTTCTCGGTGGCCGCGGCCGCGGGCGCGGGATTCGGCTCCGGCGCGGAGGCGCTTGCGGTCGCCGCCGGAAGCGCCGCTGCACCGCCGGTCATCAGCGCCGCGCCGGCGGGCTCCGCCGCCTCGAGTGACGCAAGCACGACCGTGTCCTCGCTGCCCGTGCCCGCCGTGACGAACGCGCTCACCGTCCTCGGCTACCAGCCACTCTCGGCCGCGCCGCCGGCGCACGTGCTGGCGGCGGCGACGACGGCTCCCGCGACCGGCTGGGTGGCGCTGCGGGTCGGGCAGCCGGTGTGGGCCGGCACGACGATCGGGCGCGTCGCGAACGCCGGCGCGCAGGGCGAGCTCGGCTTCGCCCTGCAGCCGGTCGGCGCGACCGCGCCCGTGAACCCGCTGCCCTTCCTGGCCAGCTGGAGCCTGCGGGCGCAGGTACTGCACCCGTACGCGCCGGCCGCGGCGAAGAAGGCGTCGCCGGCGCCGGGCGCCGCGCTCGCGGGCGCGTCGGCCACGACCACCACGAGCACGACGAGCACCGCCCCCGACGCGGTCGCGACGCCGGCGGTCGACGCCTGGGCCTCGGCGCTCGGCGCGGCCGGCGTGCCCGTGCCCGGTGTCGTGCGCGCCGTCGTGCCGCGCGCCGGCGCGACCGACCTGGCCACGTGGGGCAGCGAGCGCGAGTTCCTGCTCGGCGAGGGTGCGCTCTCCCGCGAGGTGATCGCCGACCGGCGCATCACGCTCGCCGGCTGCGTGCCGCTCGAGGTGACCCGCGACGAGATCGACCGCCGGCTGCTCGCGGCGCTCGAGTACCTCGCCGCGTCGGGCCTCGATCCGAGGGTCCTCGGTGCGAACTGCGACCCGGGTCGCCCGGTCGAGTGGCTCGACATCACGGCGATCAACGGCGTCTCGCTCACGAGCGGCGCGGAGGGGACCTCGATCGGCGCGATCACCGTGGCGCGGCTGCAGGCGCTTCCGCCCGGCTTCGCGCCGAGCGCGACCGAGAGCGACCTGACGCCGGCCGGCTCCACGCACGCCGGGAGCGCGGCGGGCGCGAACGGCGTCGTCGTCCGCTTCGCGTCGCCCCTGCCGGACGCGGCGGCGGGCTCGCCCCCGCTCGCCGGCACGGCCTCGGTGGCCACCGCGCCGGGCGCGTCGCTGCACGCCGCCGACTGGACGCTGCTGAGCGCGCGCCTGAACCTGCTCGGGAACCCCGGGCTGCTGCACAACCCGGCGCTCGGGGGCTGAGCCCGATCAGGTGAGCGCGGCCGCGCGCACGCCCATGTGCCGAGCGACCCCGTCGAGCACGTCGGCGAGGCGGTCGACCATCTCGTCGAGGATCGCTGTGTCGCCGATGAGGGGCGGCGCGACCTGGAGCACGGTGTCACCGCGATCGTCGCCGCGCGCGATGATCCCGGCATCGAGGAGCTTGCCGGGGAGATAGCGCCGCAGGAGCTCCTCGCGCTGCTCGGCGTCGAAGCGGCCCTGCGCGCCGTCGGGCACGAGCTCGAGCGCCCAGAAGAAGCCCGACCCGCGCACGTCGCCCACGATCGGCAGCCGCGCGAGCTCTCCGATGCGCGTGCGCAGGTACGGCTCGAGCTCGCGCACGTTCTCGAGGACCCGGTCGCGCTCGAAGATCTCGATGTTCTTCAGGGCGATCGCCGCCGCCAGCGGATGACCGCCGAACGTGATGCCGTGCAGCAGCGTGCGGCCGTCCTGGAAGAACGGCTCGGCGACGCGGTCGGCGACGAGCAGCGCCCCCATCGGGGCGTAGGCCGAGGTCAGGCCCTTGGCGATCGAGATGAGATCGGGCGTCGCGCCGAAGCGCGTCACCCCGAACCACTCGCCGAGTCGCCCGCAGCCGGTGATCACCTCGTCGGCCATGAGCAGGATCCCGTAGCGGTCGCAGATCTCGCGCAGGCCGGGCCAGTACCCCTCCGGCGGCACGAGGCACCCGCCGGCGTTCTGCACCGGCTCGGCGATGAGCAGCGCGAACGTCTCCGGGCCCTCGGCGAGGATCGTCTGCTCGATCTCGTCGAGCAGCTCGCGCGCGAGCTGCTCGTCGGAGACCTCGCGGCGGAAGCGGTTCGTGTTGGAGACGTGCACGACGTCGATGGCCGGCCGGCCGAACGGCTCCTTGTAGCCGGGCACGCCGGTGAACGACAGCGCTCCGAGCGTGACGCCGTGGTAGGCGTTGCGGCGGGCGATGGCGCGCGTGCGCCGGCCCTCGCCGCGGGCGATGTGGTACTGGCAGACGAGCTTCCACGCCGTCTCGACGGCCTCCGAGCCTCCTGAGGTGAAGAACACGCGCTCGATCCCCTCCGGGGCGAGGCCCGCGAGGCGCTCCGCGAGCTCGATGCTCGGCGGATGCGCGGTGCCCCAGTTCGTGTTGAAGGCGAGCCGCCGCAGCTGGTCGCCGGCCACCTCGGCCATCTCGCCTCCGTAGGAGTAGCCGAGCTGCGCACAGAACAGGCTGGAGAGGGCGTCGAGGTAACGGCGACCGCGCGTGTCGAACACGTACGGGCCCTCACCGCGCTCGAGCACCGGCAGTTCGCGCCCACCGGGGCCGAAGGCGCCGTTGCGAGAGAAGTGCAGGAGCAGATGCTGATGTGCGGCCTGCTGCAGCGCGTCGTGTGACCGTTCGCTCATGGCTTGGCTCCTCCCCGGTCAGATCGCGCGCCTGCGGGCGTCAGCGCGCATGCGTCCGATGGACTCGATCGTGGTAGCGGCATCATCCGCCGGGCGGCCGATCGGTCCAATGGGTGGACCGTCAAATCCCGGCTGGTGCCGCATGACGGTCCGTCGCCGGGCGGTCGGGCCATGCGGGCGGTCGAGGCGCTGCAGAGTACACCGAGATCAAGCATGTGATGATCAACCTGTCCTGACCTCGACAGCGCTGATCTGAACGAGCATGGAGCTGCTCCCCGCGCTCGCCGACGCCGAGCCGGTTCCGTATTGGCTGGCGTCGCGCGACGTCCCCGCCGCGCGCGCGCCGCTGAGCGCGCGCGTCGACGCCGACCTGCTCGTCATCGGCGGCGGCCTGACCGGGCTGTGGACCGCGCTGCAGGCCCTGCAGGAGCGGCCGGGCGCGAGCGTCGTGCTGCTCGAGGCCGACCGCATCGCGAGCGGAGCGTCAGGACGCAACGGCGGATTCTGCTCGCCGTCGCTGACCCATGGGGTCGGCAACGGCCTTGCCCGCTGGCCGAACGAGATGCCGGCGCTCCAGCGCCTCGGCCGCGAGAACATCGACGGCATCCGCGCCACGATCGAGACGCACGGGATCGACTGCCACGTCGAGACGGGCGGCGAGCTGCGCGTCGCGACGCGCGAGCACGAGCTCGCCGGCCTCGCGGAGGAGGCGCGGGTCCTCGCCGAGCTCGGCGAGGACCCGCTGCTCCTCGATCGCGACGCGGTCCGCGACGAGGTCGCCTCGCCGACGTATCTCGGCGGCCTGTGGCAGCGCGACCACCATCTCCTGCTCGACCCGGCGCGGCTGTGCCGGGGGCTGGCCGACGCCGTCACGAGCCTCGGCGGCGCGATCCACGAGCGCTCCGTCGTCGAGAGCCTCGTCACGGCCGGGGACCACCTCGAGGCCGAGACCGAGGCGGGGCTCGTGCGGGCCGACCGCGCCGTCCTGGCCACGAGCGCGTTCCCGCCGCTCCTGCGGGCCATCCGCCGCCACGTGCTGCCGGTCTACGACTACGTCCTCGTCACCGAGCCGCTGAGCGCCGCCGAGCTGGACTCGCTGCGCTGGCGCAACCGCCAGGGCATCGGCGACAGCGGGAACCGGTTCCACTACTACCGGCTCACCCACGACAACCGCATCCTGTGGGGCGGCTACGACGCGATCTACCACTTCGGCAACGGCTTCGGGCCGCAGCTGGAGCAGCGCCCCGCGACCTTCAACGTGCTCGCCCAGCACTTCGCCGAGACGTTCCCGCAACTGGCCGACGTCCGCTTCAGTCACCGCTGGGGCGGCGCGATCGACACCTGCAGCCGCTTCAGCGTGATGTTCGGACGGGCGCTGGAGGGCCGCGCGGTCTACGCCGTCGGCTTCACGGGCCTCGGCGTGGGCGCGAGCCGCTTCGCCGGCCGCGTGGCGCTCGATCTCGTCGCCGGCGAGGCGACCGAGCGGACCCGCCTGGAGATGGTCCGCAAGCGCCCGCTGCCGTTCCCGCCCGAGCCGCTGCGCTCGGCGGTGGTCAACCTCACCCGCCGCGGGCTCGCCCGCGCCGACCGCCGGGGCGGGCGACGCGGGATGTGGCTGCGCACGCTCGACCGGCTCGGGCTCGGCTTCGACTCCTGAGCGGGCGCCCGAGGTCGGAGCCGGGCGCGCCGCGCCGTGCCTACTCCCAGGCCGCCATCACGTGCTTGACCTGCGTGTAGTCCTCGACCGAGTACATCGACAGGTCCTTGCCGTAGCCGGACTGCTTGTAGCCGCCGTGGGGCATCTCGCTCGTCAGCAGGCCGTGGTTGTTGATCCACACGCAGCCGAAGCGCAGCGCCGCCGATACGCGCATTGCGCGGCCGAAGTCGCGTGTCCACACCGACGACGCGAGGCCGTACGGCGTGCCGTTGGCCCACGCGATCGCCTCGGCCTCGTCGCTGAAGCGCTGCACCGTGATGACCGGGCCGAAGATCTCGCGCTGGATCATCTCGTCGGCCTGCTGCAGCCCGGAGACGACGGTCGGCTCGAGATAGAAGCCGGGGCGATCGGGCGCCCGCCCGCCGGTGACGACCTCGGCGTGGCCGGGCCGCCGCTCCAGGAAGCCCTCGACGCGCTCGCGCTGGCGGGCGCTGTTCAACGGGCCGAGCGTCGTCTCGGCCGAGCTCGTGTCGCCGAGCACCTGCGCGTTGGCCTGCTCGGCGAGCCCGCCGACGACGTCGTCGTAGACCTTGTCGCTCGCGAGCACGCGCGTGGCGGCGGTGCAGTCCTGGCCGGCGTTGTAGTAGCCGAAGCCGGCGATGCCCTCGATGGCCGTCTCCATGTCGACGTCGTCGAAGACGATGACCGGGGCCTTGCCGCCGAGCTCGAGGTGCACCTTCTTGAGCGTCCGGGCGGCGTGCTCGGCGATCCACTTGCCGGTCTCGACCGAGCCGGTGAGCGAGACCATCGCGACATCGTCGTGATCGACCAGAGCCGCGCCCGGCTCGTTGCCGCCGACGATGACGTTGAGCACGCCGGGCGGGAGGATGTCGGCCGCGAGCTCGGCGAGCCGCACGGCGGAGGCGGGCGTCGTCGGCGCCGGCTTGAGGATCGTCGTGCAGCCGGCCGCCAGGGCGGGCCCGATCTTCCAGACGGCCATCATGAGCGGGTAGTTCCAGGGCGCGATCTGGCCGACGACGCCGACCGGCTCGCGCCGGATGTAGGAGGTGTAGCCCTCGAGGTACTCCATCGCGGCCTTGCCCTCGAGGCAGCGCGCGGCGCCGGCGAAGAAGCGCAGCGGGTCGACGATCGCCGGGATCTCGTCGGCCTTGACCGACTCGATCGGCTTGCCCGCGTTGGCGGACTCGATCGCGGCGAGCTCATCGCCGTGCTCCTCGACGGCGTCGGCGAGGCGGAGCAGGGCGAGCGCGCGCTCGGCCGGCGGCGTGCGCCCCCAGGTCTCGAACGCGCTCGTGGCGGCGGCGACGGCGCGGTCGACGTCCTCCGGTCCCGAGCTCGCCGCGCGCGCGATCTCCTCGCCCGTCGCCGGGTTGATCACCGGCTCGCTCGCGCCGCTGGCGGCGGGGACGAACTCGCCGTCGATGAAGTTCTGTAGTTCCTGGGTGGCGACGCTCATGCGGGCTCCTTGGGTCGTTCGATGCTCGGGTCGGGCGGCGGGCGTGCCGGGTCCTGCGCGTGAGCCTACGCCTTACCGATGGTGGTGACGATCGGCAGAACGTCGCGATCGCGGGGCGGTCGGCGTCAGGGCGTCACGCCGCGGTCGCCGGCCCGATCGTGTCCCGCGCCGGGTCGCGCCCGGCTAGCCTCCGCCTGTGTCCGGTAACGACTCGGCGCCACTGACCGTCGGCGACGCGCTCGCGCTGCCGATCCTGCGCCGCGCCCTGCCCGAGGTGGTCGCCGGCGCGCAGAGCCTGGGTCGGCCGCTGCGCTGGGTGCACGTGCTCGACGTCGACCCGGCCGACCTGTTGCGCGGCGGCGAGCTCGTGCTCTCCACCGGCGTCGGTCCGGGACAGGACGCCGCCGGCCAGCGGCGGTTCGTGCGCGCGCTCGCCGAGGAGCGCGCCGCCGGCCTCGTCATCGAGCTCGGGATGTCCTACCGCCAGGCGCTGCCGTCGGCGCTCGTGGCCGAGGCCGAGGCGCAGTCGCTGCCGCTCATCGCGCTGCACCGGCCGGTCCGATTCGTCGACGTCACCGAGGCGATCCACGGGGCGCTCGTCGACCGCCGGCTGGCGCTCCTGCGCACCGGCCAGGAGACCGGCGAGCGCCTCACGGGCCTCGTGCTCGATCGTCGCGGCCTGCCCGACCTGATGCGCGAGATCGCGCGCACCGTCGGCAATCCGGTCGTGCTCGAGAACCTCGCCGACCAGCTCGTGGCCTTCGCCGTGCACGAGACCACCGAGGAGGAGCTGCTCGAGGCGCGCGAGGAGCACCGTCTGGCCGAGGATCGCGGCGAGACGAGCGGTCGCGGCTGGCTGTCGGCGGAGCTGCGCCTGCGCGGGCGCCCGTGGGGACACCTGATGGTGCTCGAGCTCGACCGGCCGCTCGAGGAGGCCGACCGGATCGCGATGGAGCGCGCGGCCACGGCGGTCGCGCTCGAGCTCCTCCACGAGCAGCACGAGGAGCAGCTGCGCGCCCGGGCGCGCGGCTCGTTCCTCGTCGACCTGATGCAGCAGCGGTTGCAGGAGGCCGACGCCACGCGCCGGGCGAGCGCGCTCGAGTTCCCGCGCCGTCACGGGCGCCTGCTCCCGGCGGCGCTCGCCTGGCGGTCGGAGCGCTGGATCGAGATCGCCGACAGCCCGGAGAACGCGTGGGCGACCCTGATGCCGCCCTTGCGCGCGGCGATCGGCGCGCACCGCGCGGCGCTCCTCGGCCTGCACGCCGGACGGCTGCTCGTCGCGCTCTCGATCGCCGACGGCGAGCCGGGCGACGAACTGCTCGACGCGGTGGCCGCCGACCTCCGCCGCCCGATCGACCGTCGCGGCTTCGGCATGGAGGACGTCGCGATCGCCTTCGGTCGGAGCGGGACCTCGTGGACGGAGCTCGGCCGCCGCCTCGAGCGCGTCGCGCAGGCGGTTGGCGCCGCCCGGGCCGGCGCGCCGGCGCCCTGGCTCGACGCGCGGCGCGGATCGGTCGTCGAGCTCCTGTACGCGATTCGCACGACGCCTGAGCTGCTGACATTCGCCCGCGAGCAGCTCGGCGTGCTCTTCGAGGAGCGCGACCAGCGCGAGCGCGAGCTGCTGCGCACGCTCGAGGTCTACCTCGAGAGCGGGGGGCGCAAGGCCGAGGCCGCGCGCCTGCTCCATCTCGAGCGCCAGTCGCTGTACCTGCGCCTACAACGGGTCGAGCGGCTGCTCGGGGTGGACCTCGACGATCCCGACACCGCGCTCGGGCTGCATCTCGCGGTGCGCGCGCTGCGCCTGACCCAGGCGCTCGGCCCGGGGGAGCGGCTCGGATAGAGAGCGGCTCGCGCTACGTCGTCGAGACCGACTCCGCCGGCTCGACGTAGGGCAGGTCTTCGGGCGCGATCGTCGTGCCGATCGCGTAGCCGTGCTCATCGGGCAGCTCGGGCCGGCGGCGGAAGTAGTCGCGCTGGAAGGGGTAGGCGATCGCCATCACGACGACCCCGAGCAGCAGCCCGCCGATGCCGATGAAGATCGGAGTCTGGATACCGAAGATCGGCTTGGAGTAGTTGACCCCCGACTGGCTGTAGTCGTGGAACGCCTTGCCGAAGATGCCGAACAGCATCAGCGCACCGACGAGCGGCGCCACGCCCACCAGCAGGAAGTCCTTGACGCTGCGCAGCAGCCTGCGCCGGAAGTACACGACGCATGCGATGCCGGTGAAGCCGTAGTAGAAGGCGATCGTGAAGCCGAGTGCGGTGATCGCGTCGCCGAGGACGTTGCCGCTGGGGTTGAGCGCGAGCAGGAGCACGGTCCACACGATCGAGATCGCGCCCATGCCGATCGTGGACAGCGTCGGCGTCCGGAAGCGCGGGTGCACGCGTCCGAATGCCTCCGGGATCGCTCCCCAGCGAGCCATCGACAGCGTCGTGCGGGCGGTGGGCAGGATCGTCGTCTGTGTCGAGGCCGACGCGGAGGCGAGGATGGCGATGATCAGGAGCTTGTCGCCGACGGTCCCGAGCACCGAGGGCCCGAGGGGCGTGAGGACGTCACTGGAGTGGGCGGGGTCCGCGAGGTATCCCGCCCCGTGATAGGCCTGCGCGGCCGCCGAGACGATCACGTAGATCATCACCAGCAGGAGGGTGGACAGCACGGCGGCCAGGCCCGGACCGTTGCGACGATCCCGCGTCTCCTCGTTGAGCGCCACACCCGAGTCCCAGCCCCAGTAGATGAACACGGCGAGCAGGACGCCGTCGACCATCGGGCTGAAGCCGCCGCCGAGCGGGTTGAGCCACTTCGCCTGCACGGTCATCGACGCCGCCGGATGGTGGATGTACACCGTGGCCAGCGCAACCGCGGAGAAGACGAGCAGCATCAGCACCTCGAATCCGAGCAGCACCTGCTGCAGGCGCGCGGACAGCTCGATGCCGCGGTGGCAGATCCAGGTCATCAACACGATCCACAGGACCGCGCCGACGACGATCACCCACGTGTTGTTCAAGCCGTAATCCCAGCCGAACAGCTGATAGGTGTACGTCGCCGCGACGTCGGCCAACGAGGCCATGACGATCACATCGGCAAGGAAGATGGCCCAGCCGTTGATCCAACCGAGCTGCGGCCCCATCGCCCGGGTCGCCCAGGCGAAGGTCGTCCCGCAGTCGGGGTCGGCCCGGTTGAGGTACCGGTATGCGGACGCGATCAGCAGCATCGGCACGAAGGCCGCGATCATGACTCCGGGCGAGTACACGCCGATGCCCTTCACGGCCGCGATGAAACCGAGCGTGGCCGCGAGCGAGTAGGCGGGCGCCACCGACGCCGTGCCGACGACCAGATTGGAAAGGAACCCGATGGCGTTGGGCTTCAGGCCCTTGTTCGCGATCTCCAGGTCGCGCGTCGCGAGCGTATCCGCGGGGCTGGCTGCACTCATCACCTGCTCCTTCCTCGTCCGGCTCCCAAGACCTTGAGACACCCCCACTCGCGGCGTCATGCGGCGCCTTGGCGCCGCAGCATAGGCATCCCAGCCGAGCAGGGCAGCGGTCGCTCTGTCAAGTGTGGGCTCCGACCCACTGACACATCGCCGCTTGTAGACCGATCCGCCCTTGATGAGTATCCGGTCGGATGGCCGAGCCGCCCAATGCCGGGGAGGCGACGATCGTGAGTCCGTGCGCCGGGGCGACGGCCGCCGCGCCCAGGGGGCCGGCACCCGATGGCCTCCGCGCGCTCGCGTTGGCGCCGTCGTTCTGGCTCGACCAGGCGGGCCCGATCGCGCCGCGGCCGGCGCTGCCGGGCGATCGCGAGGCCGACGTGTGCATCGTCGGCGCGGGCCTGACCGGGCTGTGGACGGCGTACGAGCTCAAGCGCGCGGCGCCCGGGCTCGACGTCGTCGTGCTCGAGGCGCAGGTCGCCGGCTTCGGCGCCTCCGGGCGCAACGGCGGGTGGGTGCTCGGGGAGCTCTCCGGTTCGAGCGCTCGCTGGATCGCCCGCGCCGGGCTCGCCGGCGCGCGGGCAATGACGCGGGCGATTCACGCCACGGTCGACGAGGTCGGCGCCGTCGTCGCCCGCGAGGGCATCGACTGCGACTTCGTCAAGGGCGGCACGCTCGCCCTCGCCCGCTCGGCCGCGCAGCTCGCCCGCCAACGCGAGCGGCGGTCGGAGGACGTCGCGGAGGCGATCGGACACGAGGATGCGGTGCCGCTCGACGCCGCGCAGACACGTGAGCGGATCGTGGCCCGGGGTGCGCTCGGAGCGCTCTACAGCCCACATTGCGCGCGGGTGCAGCCCGCGCGCCTGGTCCGCGGCCTCGCCGACGCGGCCGAGCGCGCCGGGGCGACGATCTTCGAGCGCACCCCGGTCGTCCGCATCGACCCGGGGCTGGCGCGCACCGGGCGGGGCGTCGTGCGCGCGCGCCACGTCGTGCGCGCGACCGAGGGCTACACCGCGCACCTGCCCGGGCTGCACCGCCGTCTGCTGCCGATGAACAGCTCGATGATCGTCACCGAGCCGCTCGGCGACACGGCCTGGGCACAGCTCGGCTGGCGCGGCGGCGAGACCGTCCGCGACGATGCGCACGTGTACGTCTACCTGCAGCGCACCGCCGACGGGCGCATCGCGATCGGCGGGCGGGGCGTGCCCTACCGCTACGGCTCGCAGACCGACCGCGAGGGTCCCGTGCCGGCGGCGACGGTGCGCGAGCTGCGCGAACGCCTCGTGTCGATGTTCCCGGTCTGCGCCGAGGTCGGCATCGACGCTGCGTGGCACGGCGTGTTCGGCGTGGCCCGCGACTGGATGCCCGCGGTCGGTCTCGATCGCGCGAACGGTCTCGCCTGGGCGGGCGGGTACGTCGGCGAGGGCGTCGCGGCGGCGAACCTCGCCGGGCGCACGCTGCGCGACCTGCTGCTGGCGCGCGACAGCGAGCTGACCCGCCTGCCCTGGGTGGGCGCGAGCGCGCGCGCCTGGGAGCCAGAGCCGCTGCGCTACCTCGGGGCAAGGGCCATCTACCGCCTGTACCGCGCCGCCGACGGCCTCGAGTCCCGCCGCGGGCGCCCGTCGGCGATCGCGCGGGTCGCCGATCTCGTCGCGGGGCGCTGACGGGCGATGGCCCAAGCAGACCGCAACCGTCGCGCTCCGTCCGCGCGTACGCGCGTGCGGCGCGAGCCCGCGCGCGCGGCGTATGACCGCGGCACGATCGATGCGGTGGTCGTGTTCGGGCAGGCGCGTCTCGTCGACGACCCGCGGGAGAAGCTCGCCGGGCTGCGGGCGCTGACCGACCAGCTCCTCCCGGGGCGCTGGGATGACGTGCGGCCGCCGAGCCGCCAGGAGTCCACGGCGACCTCAGTGCTCGTGCTGCCGATCACCGAGGCATCGGCCAAGCTGCGCAGCGGCCCGCCGAGTGACGGCGGCGGACCCGACGGCGAGCTCGACGTGTGGGCCGGGGAGATCCCGTTCGTCCTGCGCGCCGGCGCGCCGGTGCCCGATCCGGCGCTCGCGCCCGGCGTCGCGATGCCCGAGTACGTGCGGGCCTACGAGCGACCGGGGCTCGTGCAGCCGGCCGACCCGGTCGGCGAGGTCTAGGTGGCCACCGCCGATCTCACCGTCATCGCGCTCGGCCGCGCCGACGCGAGCGCGAGCGCGTACATCGCCGAGATTCAGCGCCGGCTGGCCGCCCAGACCCGCGTGCGCTACTCGATGCACGCGATGGGGACCTCGCTGCAGGGGGAGACGGCCGACATCCTCGCCGTCGTCGGCGAGCTGCACGCCGTGCCCTTCGAGATGGGCATCCCGCGCGTCTACACCGTGCTCAAGCTCGACGAACGACGCGACCGGCCCGAGCAGACCCTCGCCGACAAGGTGGCGTCGGTGCAGGCGCGGCTGGAGGCCGACGATCGCTAGCCGGACGCCGCGCACGCATTAGGATGCGCGGCCCTGATGAGCGACACGGCCACACGGCGCGCGGGCACGGCGCTGGCGCTCGCGATCATCGCGCTCGGCGTGGCGGGGTGCGGCGCCGGCGGCGGCGAGGGCGGCGGCTCGGGGGCGGGCGGCGAGACGGCCGTCTCGTTGCTGGAGAGCCCGATCTACCAGAACCTCGTCGGCGGCCGCTACGGCGGCACGCTGACCGTCCTCGACCGTGCCGGGTTCAGCCAGCTCGACCCGGGGCAGGCGTACGACAGTCGCGACGTCCAGATCATCTCGGCCACGCAGCGGACGCTGTACGCGTACCTGCCGAACAACCCGAACACGCCGGTGCCCGACCTCGCCGCCGGTTCTCCGCAGATCTCCCCCGACCGGCTCACGGTCACCGTCCACATCAAGCACGGCATCCGCTTCGGCCCGCCCGTCAACCGCGAGGTGACGGCGGCCGACGTCGCCTACGCGATCGAGCGCGCGCGCAACCCGCACGTCGCCACGCCGTACTTCCGCGAGTACTTCGGCGAGCTCGTCGGCGTCCGCCACGCGCACGGCGGGCCGTTCGGAGGGATCACGACGCCCAGCCGCTACACGATCGTCTTCCACCTCACCCGGCCGACGGCGCCGATCCTCGCCGCGGCGCTCGTCATGCCGGTCACGGCGCCGGTGCCGCCGGAGTTCGCCGGGCCGCTCGACGCGCAGCGGCCGACCCTGTACGGGTCGCACTACCTCGTCGCGACCGGTCCCTACATGCTCGCCTCGGACGCGCAGGGGCGGGTCCTGGGGGTCGGCTATCTGCCGGGCCGCTTCGCCGAGCTCGTGCGCAACCCCAACTGGAACCCGTACAGCGACTTCCGGCCCGCGTACCTGGACCGCATCCTCATCCACATCGGCGGCGACCCGAACGTCATCGGCCGCGCCGTGATCGACGGCTCGCACCGAGTGCAGAACGATCCACCGGCCACGTCGATCGTCGCCGCCGCCAACGCCGACGTGACGACCGCCGATCCCAAGCGGCAGAAGGGCGTGCTGACGGTGACCACGGGGACCGGGTTGCGCTTCGTCGCGCTGAACAACAGCCGGGGACCGTTCGCGAACGTCGATCTGCGGCGGGCGCTGTGGGCCGCCCTCGACCGCACCGCGCTCGCCGCCGCGAGCGGCGGGGGTGCGCTCACCGGGCCGGTGGCCACGCACTTCATCTATCCGGGCACGAACGGCTTCTACGCCGCCGGCGGCTACGACGGGCCGCAGGTCGACTTCAACCGCTCGCTCAGTGGCGACGACGACGTGGCCCAGAAGTACCTCAAGCTCGCGGGCTATCCGAGCGGCCGCTACAACGGCCCGGCGGTCACGGTCGTCGGCCCCACCGGGCAGCCGGGCGCCTCGTACACCGAGATCGTCAACCGGACGCTCATCCGGCTCGGCTTCCCGACGCACCTGCGCCTCGTCGGTCCGGGGGTCGGCCTCGCGCGCTACTGCGGCGTGCCCGCGCAGGAGGTCGACGTGTGTCCGGACGTCGGCTGGACCAGGGACTTCGCCGACCCCCAGACGGTGCTCAACCCGCTGTTCAACGGCGCGAGCATCACGCGGACGGGCAACCCGAACGTCGGCCAGGTCGACGACCCGGCGATCAACCGCCAGATGGACGCGGCCGCGGCCGTGGCCGGCGTGATCGCGCGTGCGCAGGCCTGGGCGACGATCGACGAGGAGCTCGTCAACGAGGCCGTCGCGGTGCCGTTCCAGTTCGCCGACCAGCCGACGATCGAGTCGGCCGACGTGGCCGGCGTGTCGCAGCAGTGGAACGGCGGCTGGTGGGACTACGCGTTCACCTCGCTGCTGCTGATGCCCAAGCCCACGAGCGGGTAGCGGGCGGCCTCAGCGCTCGGGCGCCGTCAGCTCCAAGCGGTTGCCCCAGGGGTCCGAGGCGTAGAAGCGCCGGCGCTCGGGGATCCGGGTGTCCCAGTGCACCTCCACGCCGGCGGTGAGCAGCCGCGCGGCCAGTCCGTCGAGTGCGTCGGCCTCGACGAGCAGGCCGGGGTGGGCCTTGGGCGACGGCGAGAACGGCTCCTCGATGCCGATGTGCAGCTGCTGCGCGCCGCAGGCGAACCACACGCCCCCGCTCGCGCGCACGCCGGGCGGCTTGGGCACCTCGGGCAGGCCGAGCAGATCGCCGTAGAAGCGCCGGGCGTCGCGCTCGCCGCCGGGCGGCGCCGTGATCTGCACGTGATCGAGCGCGATGATCAGCGTCTAGGCTCCGGCCGGCGTCTCGTCGTGGGCCTGCAGCGTCTGCTCGCCGGACTCGCCGGTGCGGATGCGGTACGCCGCCTCGACGGGCATCACGAACACCTTGCCGTCGCCGACGGTTCCCGTGCGCGCGTGCTTGAGGATGGTGTGAATGACCGTGTCGACATCGCCGTCGTCGACGACGCACTCGAGCTTGATCTTCGGGCGCAGGTAGTGCGTCAGCTCGGTGCCCTTGTAGCGCTCGGTGATGCCGCGCTGTCGCCCCGATCCCTTGACCTCGGTGATCGACAGCGACGGGAAGCCCTGCTCGACGAGCTCGGTGCGGATCGGCTCGAAGGCTTCGTGGCGGATGTAGGCGAGGACCATCTTCATGTGCGCGCTCGTCTTCCTGGAGGGCGGCCCGGTGCCGGTCGGTCTCCGTCGGGGATCGCAGCGTACCCGACGATCGTCTGCCGATCCGCCCACCGCCGGTGCTATGAGTGGATCATGGACGCGCGCGGTGCGAGCGACCCCGGCGATCGGCGGCTCGGCCCCGACGAGGGCGAGGTGCTCGCGATCGGACGCGCGCTCGCCGCCGAGCTGCCGCCACCGAGCCGCGCGCCCGGCGCGGCGCTCGACCGGGCGCTCATGCGCGCGGCGGCGGCCGACGGCGGGCTGCGCTCGGCGCTGTTTCGCTTCGTCGACGTGCGCCCCGCGTGCCACGGGCGGCGCGACATCGGCGATCACCTCCTTGCGCTGCTGCGCGAGGGCTCATCGCGCGGCGGCGCCGGACGCGTTGCGACGCACCTCGCGCAGCGCCCACGGGCCCGGCCCCTGCTCGCCGCGTTCGCCGGCGTGGGCGTCGACCGGCTGGCCCGGCGGTTCATCATCGGCGAATCGGTGGCCGCCGCCGAGCCGGCGGTGAGCGCGCTGTGGGCGCGCGGGGTGGGCACGTCCGTCGACCTGCTCGGCGAGGCGACCGTCAGCGAGCAGGAGGCCGACGCCTACGCCGCGCGCTGCCTGGACGCGCTCGACGGCCTCGCCGCGATCGCGGCCCGGTGGCCGGGCCGCCCGGTGCTCGAGCGCGACTCGATCGGGACCCTGTCGCGCGTCAACCTGTCGGTGAAGGTCTCCGCGCTGACGCCGCACATCCGGCCCTCCGCGCCCGAGCGCGGGATCGAGTCGGGCCTGGAGCGGCTGCGCGGCCTGCTGCGGCGGGCCCGCGAGCTGGGCGCTCACCTGCACGTGGACATGGAGTCGCTCGACTCGCGCGAGACGGTGCTCGGGCTGGCGCTGTCGCTCCTCGCCGAGGAGGAGTTCCGCTCGGGGCCGTCGGCCGGGCTTGTCCTGCAGGCGTACCTGCGCGACTCGCCGCAGGAGCTCGGGCAGATCCTCGAGTGGGTGTCCGAGCATCCGCGCGCCGCGCCGCTCACCGTGCGCCTGGTCAAGGGCGCCTACTGGGACCATGAGGTCGTCGAGGCCCGTCAGCACGGCTGGGCGGTCCCGGTCTTCGAGCGCCGGGCCGACAGCGACCGCAACTTCGAGCTGCTGACGCGCCGGCTGTTCGCCGCCCACCCCCGCGTCCGCGTCGCGCTCGCCTCGCACAACCTGCGCTCGCTCGCGCACGGCCTCGCCTGCCTGCCGCACTTCGGCCTCTCCGAGGCCGACCTCGAGCTGCAGGTCCTGCGCGGCCTCGGCGACGACCTGCAGGAGGCGCTCGCCGCCCGCGGCCTGCGCGTGCGCACGTACTGCCCGATCGGCGACCTCGTGGAGGGCATGGCCTACCTCGTGCGGCGCATGCTCGAGAACACCGCGAACGACTCGTTCCTGCACGCGCGGGATGCGGGGGTCGAACTCGACGAGCTGCTCGCCCCGCCGTGAGCGCCTCGCCCTGGCCGCTGCGCGCGTTCGCCAACGAGCCGCTGCTCGAGCTGCGGCGCGCCCCGGTGCGCGACGCGCTCCTGCGGGCCGGCGAGGCGCTGCAGGCGCGCCTGCCGCTTGCGGTGCCGACGCTCATCGGCTCCGAGCGCCGTGAGGGCGACGGCTTGCGCTCGCTCGACCCCGGGCGCCCGCGCGAGGCGGTCGCGCTCGCGGACCGGGCGGGCGCGGCCGACGTCGACGCCGCCGTCGCCGCGGCGAGCGCGGCGGCGCCGCGATGGGCCGCCCGCGCGGCCGAGGAGCGGGCCAACGTGCTCGTCGCCGCCGCCGCGATCCTGCGCGAGCGGCGCCTGGAGCTGAGCGCGCTCGCCGTGCGCGAGTGCGCCAAGCCGTGGCCCGAGGCCGACGCCGATGTGTGCGAGGCGATCGACTTCCTCGAGTACTACGCGCGCGGGGCGCTCGCGCTCGGGCGCGACGCGGCGCTCGAGCAGCCGCCCGGCGAGCGCAACGCGATGCGCTACGTCGGCCTCGGCGTCGCGGCGGTGATCGCCCCGTGGAACTTCCCGCTCGCGATCCCTGCCGGCATGACCGCGGCCGCGCTCGCGGCCGGCAACGCGGTGATCCTCAAGCCCGCCGAGCAGTCGCCGGCCTGTGCGCACGCGCTCGTCACGGCACTGCACGCGGCGGGCGTTCCGCCCGGCGCGCTTGCGCTGCTGCCCGGGGGCGACGAGCCGGGCGCCGCGCTCGTGCGCCACCCGGGCGTCCACCTGATCGCCTTCACCGGGTCGTGTCCGGTCGGCCTCGAGATCATGCGCGAGGCGGCGCGCACGCCGCCGGGCCAGCACCACGTCAAGCACGTCGTGGCCGAGATGGGCGGCAAGAACTGCGTGATCGTCGACGGCGACGCCGACCTCGACGCCGCCGTCCCGGCCATCGTGCAGTCGGCGTTCGGCTACGCCGGGCAGAAGTGCTCGGCCGCCTCGCGCGTGCTCGCCCACCGCGAGATCGCGCCGGCGCTCGCTCGGCGCCTGGCCGGCGCGGTCGCCGCGCTGCGCATCGGTCAGGCGAACGAGCTCGGGATCGACGTGCCGCCGGTCATCGACGAGGAGGCCCGCGGGCGCATCGAACGCTACGTCGCGCTCGGCGCGGCGACCGGCGAGCGCCTGTCCGGCGAGATCGCGCCGCTGCCGGCGGAGGGCAACTTCTGCGCGCCGACGCTGCTGGGCGGGCTGCCCGCGGACTCGCCGCTGCTCGGCGAGGAGATCTTCGGGCCGGTACTGGCCCTGGAGGCCGTCGACGACGTGGCGAGCGCGTGCGAGCTGATCGAGGCGCTCCCGTTCGGGCTGACGGGCGGGCTGTTCACGCGCAACCCCGACACGGTTCGGTTCGTGGTCGAGCGCTCGCCGGTCGGCAACCTCTACGTCAACCGGGAGATCACCGGCGCGATGGTCGGGCGCCAGCCCTTCGGGGGCAACCGCCTGTCGGGCACCGGCACGAAGGCCGGCGGCCCCGACTACCTGCTGTCGTTCGTGGCGCCGCGCGTCGTGTGCGAGAACGTCACCCGCCACGGCCTGGTGCTCTGAGCGGCGCCGGCATCCGCTCAGCCCGCCCCGCGCTCGGAGCCGGGCGCCGGGCGCAGCCGGGGGAACGGCCGGCCCTCGCGCAGCTCGCGCACGACCTGCGCGACGAGGTTGTCGGCATCCATCTCCCGCCCGTCGGTCACGGCGCCGACGATCGCCCGCTTGCGCTGGATGAGGCGCGCCATCGTCTCGTCGATCGTCTCGGCGGCGAGCAGGTACCAGGCGGTGACGGCGTCGCGCTGGCCGATGCGGTGGCAGCGGTCCTCGGCCTGGTCGTGCATCGCCGGCGTCCACTCGAGCTCCAGAAAGGCGACGTTCGATGCGCGCGTGAGCGTGATGCCCTGCGCGGCGACGCGAGTGGCGCAGACGATCAGCGATGGCCCGTCGGGGGCCTGGAACGCCTGCACCGCCGCCTCGCGCGCGGCGGTGCTGTCGCGCCCGAGCAGGTGCAGCGCATCCGGGAAGCGCCCGAGCACCGCCTCCTGCACCTCGACGTGGCGCGCGAAAACGACGAGCGGCTCGCCGGAGACGAGGAAGTCGGCGATCCAGCCGAGCGCGGCGTGCAGCTTGCCGCGGGCCGCCAGCCGCTGCAGCGTGCCGAGCTGGGCCAGGCGCTCGGCGCGCAGCGTGGCGGCGATCTTCGCGTTGAGCTCGGAGAGGTCGAGCGGCTGCGCGCGCAGCCATTCGATCACGTCGCGCTCCGCGAGGCGGTACTCGGCCGTGTTCGCGAGCGCCATCGGGACGACCACCTGCCGCTTGGCCGGGAGCTGGGGCAGCACCTCGGACTTCAGGCGCCGCACGAAGCAGCGCCGGCGCAGGTGCCAATGCAGGCGCTCCTCGCTGCGCTCGCCCTGGAACTGGCGCGAGAAGCGGGCGCCCGAGCCGAAGTCCTCCAGTCGGCCGATGACCCGCAGTTGGGCGATCAGCTCGTCGGCGTGGTTGAGCACCGGCGTGCCGGTGAGTGCCAGGCGCAGGCCGTCGCGCGGGACCGTGGCGGCGAGGCGGCGCACGGCATGCGTGCGCTTCGCCTGCGGGTTCTTGCAGTAGTGCGACTCGTCGATGACGATCGAACGCGGGCGCCGCCGCGCGAGCGCCTCGCGGTGGGCGGCGACGATCTCGTAGTTGAGGATCGTGATCTCGGCGCTCGGCGGAACGGCGACGCGCCCCTCGATGACGGCCACCGTTCGGTGCGGCAGCCACACGCCCGCCTCGCGCTGCCAGTTGAGCTTCAGCGACGCCGGGCACACGACGATCGCCGGGTAGGCGTCGGCCGCCTCGATCGCGGCGAGCGCCTCGACGGTCTTACCGAGGCCCTGCTCGTCGGCCAGGAACGTGTTGCGGGCCCGCAGCGCGTAGCGCACCGCCGCCCACTGGAACGGGGTCAGCTCGCCGCCGAGGCGCCCGGCGACCTCGGGGATCGGATCGGCCGAGAGCGCTCGCGAGCCGCGTACGGCGGCGCTCGCCTCGGCGTGCTCGGCGCGCAGCCGCTCCAGGACCGCCTCCGCGCGCGGGCGCACCTGCACGGCGTGGCGGGCGATGAACGCGTCGAGGAACTCGATCACCCACGGGTCGATGGGCACGGCGCGGCTCCCGGCGGCGCCCGGCAGTCGTTCGAAGGCGGCTCCGACGTCCGGATCCCACAGCACCTCCAGGCGCAGGCGCTCGCCCTCGACGCTGTCGACGTACACGAGTCGAGCCGGCGGCGGTTCCTCGCCGGCGTGCAGCGAGCTGACGCAGCGCTCGGCGGCGCTGTCCAGGCGGGCCGAGCGCTGCTCGCGCAGCTCGTCGGCGCCCGCCGGCGTCAGCGGGACGAGCACGCGCGAGCCGTCGCCGTCGAGGTCGATGGCGCCGTCCATGAGCGCGGGCGGCACCCGGCCGGCGCGGGTCTGCAGCACCCACCAGCCGCGTCCGTCGTGACGCGCGGTCTGCACGCTTCCGACCCAGCGTGCCTCGATGCCGGCGAGCCATGCGCGCACCGGCTCGCTCGGCTGCAGCTCGGGGAAGCGGGCGAGCACGTCGGCGACGTGCACCCCGACCCAGTCGTCGACGGGAGCGCTCCACTCGCGGGTGTCCCAGTCGAAGCGCCGGTGGGGGATGCCGCGCACGGCGGCGACGATCCGCGCGTCGTACGGGAAGGACAGGACGACGACCGAGCCGGTCGGTGGATCGCCGCGCAGCTCGACGTGCGGCCGTCCGGGGACGAGATCCAGCCCGGCGCCGGCGCGCCGAGCGTCGTCGGCCGGCCGCTGCAGCGGGTCGCTCACCGAGGCTCGGCCGCGAGCGCCCGCCGCGCGACCGGGCCGGTGAACCGCCGCGGGCGCCGACGGTACAGCGTCGCTCCGGCGTCCAGCGCGCGGCGGCGCAGCCGGGAGCGTCGCCGCTCGATCAGCTTGCGCAGCTGCTTGCGCTGCGCGCGCGACGCGAACAGCTCCGGGTGGTCGCTCGCGAAGCTCTCGAGCACGGCCAGGTCGTGCTCGTCGCCGAGCTTCTCCCCGAGCTCGTCGGTCCGTGCGCAGACCTTCCCGAGACGCTCCGGATCGAGCGGCCCGAGCAGCTCGGCGCAGTAGCGCAGGTCCTTCACGCGCTTGCGCCACTCGTGCAGGTTCTCCGCGCTCGGGTCGCGGCGTGCGTTGCGGTAGCGCTCGCGCCCCTCGCGGTAGATGCGGCGCAGCCCGGGCTCGATCGCGCTGAAGTCGTCGTCGGCGCTCAGCCAGGTCAGCGCCCGCTCGCGCACCGGTCCGAGGTCGGCCGCGGCGCGGCGCGCCGGACCGGCGTCGGCGAGCAGCTCGGCGGCGACCCGCTCGCGCTCGGCCTGCAGGTGGGCCCGCAGCACCAGGTAGTCGTCGGGCGAGGCGCGCTTGCGATCCCGGCGAAGGAGCTCGTCGAGCGTCAGGACCATCACCTCGGCGTCGCGGGCGCCGGCGAGGTGACGCGCCGCGTCGCGCAGGGCGCCGTTGTCGCGCTGGTAGGCCTCGTTCCCGAGCGCCGGGCGCAGCAGCCGCGTGAGTGCGCGCAGGCGCTTGAGCGACTTGCGCGACTCGTGTACGTCCTGGGCGTCGACGACCGCGGGCGCGCGCAGGCGCAGCGTGACCGCGTCGATCTGCTCGCACCCGACGCGCGCGACGTCCGCGGCGAGCGGCGCGCCGGGGCGGAGCGCGAACCCCGGCTTCGCGGGCGCGCCGTTCGTCGTGACGGCGTCGTGACCGGCGGAGGCGGCGGTCCCGTTCGTTTCGTGCGCCCGCAGGCTCTCCCGGGACGGAGGCGCTGCGGTCTGGTCGTCGATGCGGGGCATAGGAGAATCGTCGCGGCGCTGCCGCCGACGCGCTCAAGGCTAGCGGCTGCCCGGGCCGTCGGCGAGCGCTCACCCGGGTGGCGTCGTCGGGCACAATGAGCCACGTGCTCACGTACTCGGCCGACTGCGCCGCGGACCCGGAGACGGCCTGGGCGCTCGTCTCCCGGCCGGACCGCTGGGCGCGATGGGCGCCACATGTGCGGGGGGCGCTCGGGCTCGGCGAGCCCGAGGTGCGGACCGGCTCGCGCGGCGTCGCGCTGCTGCTCGGCGCGGTTCCGGTCCCGGCCCGCGTGACGAGCAAGCAGCCGCACCGGTCCTGGACCTGGCAGGTCGGACCGCTGCGCCTGCGCCACCGCGTCACCCCGCGGCCGGCCGGCTGCCGCGTGGCCATGGACGTCGAGGCGCCGTGTGCGCTCGAGTCGCTCGTGCGCCTCACGTACGGGCCGCTCATCGGCCTGCTCGTGCGCAACCTGGCGCGGGTCGCGACCGAGGAGTCCCGCCGGGCGCACCCGGGGTGAGCGCGCGTCGCGGGCTGCCGCCCGCGCGCTGGTGGACGGTGCGCGCGGCCCAGAACCGCAAGCCATCGACGTACCGCTGCCCGATCTGCGGTCGTCACCTCGCCTCGATGAGCGAGCACGTGCTCATCGCGCCGGAGGGGGACACGCGCCGGCGACGCCACGCGCACACGGCGTGCGTGCTCGCCTGCCGGCGCCGGGGCGAGATGCCGATGCGCGACGAGTGGCTGGCGACGCAGCCGCGCCGGCCGCCCTGGTGGCGGCGCTGGCGACGCGCGGTCAGCGGCGACTGACGGCGGCGGTGGGGTTCGCCGAGGGGATCGGATTCAGCGGACTGAGCATGCCGTTGTCCAGGGCGTAGCTCACCTGGGCCGTGCCGGCCGACGATCCGTCCGGGTGCATGAGCCCATAGCCGAGCGTCACCTCGGTGTCGGTCTGCCCGACGAGGCTGATCGAGGTGCTCGGGGCGCTCGTGTCGGTCCCGATGTAGCGGCCGTTGACGAAGAAGAACGCCTTCTGCAGACCGAGCTGGTTGGTCGCGATGATCACCTGCAGGGTGTTCTGCGGGTTGTAGGTGTTCGGGCTCGTCGGCGTGTACCCGTGCGCGACGACCACGGCCACCGGGCCGGCCGCCGGGCCGCCCGACGCGGTCGTCGTCTGGGCGAACGCCGGTCCGGACTGCGTTCGCGTCGACGGGGTGTCGGCGGCAGTGCCGGTCGCCGTCGCGACGGCGCCGCTCGAACTGCTCGTGGGGCTCTCGGTGCTCGTCGAGGCCGCCGATGCCGTGGTGACCGCGGACGTGGCGGTGTCGGCCACCGACACGGTCTTGGTGGACCCGGAGCCGCACGAGCAGAGCAGCCCAGCGCACAGGGCGGCGGCCAGCGTCGGCGTGAGGCGGCGGGCGGTCATCGGTCCCAAGGATATTCGCCGGGGGCGTGGGAGCTCCTCGGGTCGTGGCGCAGAAGCGCGACGGGCATCTCCTTGCACAAATTATTAGTAGCTGCTAAGTTCGGCTGTAGTTAGCAGTCACTAATCACGTGGAGGTTCGAGATGACCGATAGCCGCCGCCGCAACTGGACCCTCGCGATCGTGTCGATCGCCCTCTTCATGGGGGTGCTCGACAACCTCGTCGTCACCGTCGCCCTGCCGAGCATCCGCCGCTCGCTCGGCGCGTCGATCCAGAGCCTCGAGTGGACGGTCAACGCGTACGTCCTCGCCTACGCGGTGCTCCTGCTCACCGGAGCGGCGCTCGGCGACCGCTTCGGGCGCAAGCGCACCTTCCTCGCCGGGATGGTCCTGTTCACGGGCGCCTCCGCCGCGGCCGCGCTCGCGCCGAGCACGGCCGCGCTCGTCGCCGCCCGCGCCGCCCAGGGCGCCGGGGCGGCGGTCATCACGCCGCTGACGCTCACGCTGCTCGCGGCCGCGTTCCCCGACGAGCGCCGCGGACTCGCGCTCGGCGTGTGGTCGGGCGTGAGCGGCATCGCCGTCGCCGTCGGCCCGCTCGTCGGTGGCGCGGTGATCGAGTCGATCTCCTGGCACTGGATCTTCTGGATCAACGTCCCGATCGGACTCGTGCTCATCCCGCTCGCCGCGCGGATGCTCAGCGAGAGCCGCGGGCCGTCGGCCAGCCTTGATCTGCGCGGCCTGGCGCTCGTCTCGCTCGGCCTGTTCGGCGTCGTGTTCGGGCTCGTGCGCTCGCAGTCGCTCGGCTGGTCGAGCCCGGCCGTGTACGGGACGATCGTCGCCGGGACGGCGCTGCTGGCCGCGTTCGTCGCCTGGGAGCGGCGCGTCGCGCAGCCGATGCTGCCGATGACGTTCTTCGCGCGGCGGAGCTTTGCCGTGACCAACGTCGTGTCGCTGACGATGTACTTCGGGATGTTCGGCTCGATCTTCTTCCTCAGCCAGTACCTACAGGTGGTGCTCGGCAACAGCCCGCTGCAGGCCGGTCTGAAGATGCTCGTGTGGACCGGCGCGACGATGGTCGTGGCCCCGTTCGCGGGCGTCTTCTCCGAGGGCTACGGCAGCCGCCCGTTCATGATCGCCGGCCTGCTCTCGCAGGCGCTCGGGCTCGGATGGCTGGCGACGGTCACGGGCACGCACACCGCCTACGGGAGCATGATCGTGCCGTTCGTGCTCGCCGGCGCGGGCATGGCGCTCGTGTTCGCCCCGTCGGCCAACGCCGTGCTCTCCTCGGTGCGCGACGACCAGGCCGGGCAGGCCTCCGGCGCGAACAACGCGATTCGCGAGGTCGGCGGCGTGCTCGGCGTCGCGGTGCTCGCCACCGTGTTCACGAGCGCGGGCGGCTACGCCTCGCCGCAGGCGTTCATGGCCGGGCTCATCCCGGCGGTCTGGGTCGGGGTCGCCGTGCTCGTCGCGGGCGCGCTCACCGCGATCGCGTTTCCGTTCGCCACCCGCCGGGCCGGCGCGACCGAGGATGAGGCTCCGGCCCGGGCGGCGCTCACCCCGATCGAGGTCGCATGACCGTCGGCCGGCGTAGCATCGTGGCCGTGACGGCGGACACGAACACCCCAGTCCGTCAGCGCGTCCCGGCCGCCGAGCGCCGGGACGCGCTCATCGACGCGGCCGTGATCGAGTTCGCCCACGGTGGTCTGCACGGCACGCCGGTCGACCGCATCGCGCGCCGTGTCGGGGTCGCACAGCCGTACGTGTTCAGCCTGTTCGGGAGCAAGCGCGAGCTGTTCCTCGCCGCGGTCGAGCGCAGCTTCGACCTCGTCGGGGGCGCCTTCGAGCGCGCGGCGGAGGACTTCCTCGCGGGCGGCAGCCCGGCCGAGGTCGAGGACGTGCTCCAGGCGATGGGCCACGCCTACCTCGAGCTGCTGGAGTCCGACCGGGCCTGGCTGATGATGCAGCACCACGCCTACGCAGCGTGCGACGACGAGATCGTGCGGGCGCGCGTACGCGCCCGCTACGCGCGGCTCGTCGCGCAGATCGAGCGCCTGTCCGGCGCCGACGCCGAGCGGATCGACGAGTTCTGCCGCTACGGGGCGTGGCTGAACGTCGCGGCGGCGATGGGCGTCGAGGACCTCTCGGCGGGCTGTGAGTGGATGCTCGCCGAGCGCCCGCCCGAGCCGGGTGCCGCGCCCGCGTAGCTCAGCGGCGGCCGACACGCTCGACGAGCTCCGGCGTCACGTCACCGATGCGCTCCACGACGGCCGCGGCGAGCGCGAGCGCGTCCGGCGCCGGCGGGAAGGCCCGGTTGGGAACCGCGATCGCGGCCATCCCGGCCGCCGCCGCCGAGCGCAGGCCGTTGGTCGAATCCTCGATCGCCACGCAGCGCCGCGGCGGCACCGCGAGACGGCGCGCCGCCTCCAGGTACACGTCCGGGGCGGGCTTACCGCGCGCCACCTCCTCGCTGGAGACGACGGCGCGGAAGCGCTCGTCCAGCTGCAGGAGCGACAGCACGAGCTCGATCACCTCGCGGTTCGAGGACGAGGCGAGACCGAGCGGCCAGCGCTCGGCGCACGCTCGCACGGCCTCGACCGCGCCGTCGATGACCGGGAGATGCTCCCGGTAGGCGCCGAGCAGGCGCGCGACGACCTCGTCGTCGATCTCCTCGGGGTCGAGCGGGACGCCGACCTCGTCGTGCATGTAGCGCGACCACTCGGGCGCGCTCATGCCCAGCATCGCCTCCGTCGCGTGCGGCGGCCACGGCCGGCCGTGCTCGGCGGCGAGCGCGCGGCGGGCGGCGTCCCAGGCCTGCTCGGAGTCGACGAGCACGCCGTCGAGGTCGAACACGACCGCGGCGGGGCCGGCGCCGCTCACGTGTTCGCGGACTCGCTGGGCGCCGGGGTCGCGGCGAAGTCGTAGTGCACGCCCGTCAGCTGCTCCGAGAGGTCCCACAGCCGGCGGCCGGTGTCGGGGTCGTGCGCGGCGCCACGGGCCGCGACGTAGTGCGGGTGCCCCCGGAACTCGCCGATCCCGTCCGGGCCGATGAACGCGCCGCCCGGCACGTCGGGCATCGTCGCCGCGTACAGGCTCGGCCACGCGCCCCGATCGGCGCTCTGGGCGACGAGGCGGTTGCCGATCGGTGCGTAGAGGCGATCGAGGAGCGACGACTTGCCGGCCGTCTGCAGGTTCGTCGCCGCGTAGCCGGGGTGGGCCGCGACGGCGCGCAGGTCGAGGCCGGCGGCGGCCGCGCGCCGCTGCAGCTCGAACGTGAACACCAGGTTGGCGAGCTTCGACTGCGAGTAGGCCAGCCAGCGCTGGTAGTGGCGCTCGCCGTTGAGGTCGTCCAGGTTGATCCGGTGCAGGCGATGTGCGGTGCTGCTGACGACCACGACCCGCGCCTGCGGGCGCGCGAGCAGCGCGGGCAACAGCAGCCCGGTCAGGGCGAAGTGGCCGAGATGGTTCGTGCCGATCTGGCTCTCGAAGCCGTCGGCGGTGATCGCCCTCGGCACCGCCATGATGCCGGCGTTGTTGACGAGCACGTCGAGTCCGTCGTGCTCGGCCGAGAAGCGCCCGGCGAACGCGCGCACGGAGGCGAGGTCGCCGAGATCCAGCGAGGCGAACTCGGCCGAGGTGCCCGGAGACGCGTCGCGCACCGTCGCGAGCGCGGCCGCGCCGCGCTCCTCGTTGCGGCAGGCGAGCACGACGTGCGCGCCGTGGCGGGCGAGCTCGCGCGCGGTCGCCAGGCCGAGTCCGCTGTTCGCCCCGGTCACGACGACCGTGCGGCCGCTCTGGTCGGGGATGTCCGCCGCCGTCCACTTGTCCGCCATGGGTCCTCCTTCACAAAAGAACGGGCGCGCGAGCCCCGGTCCACGGAGCGTACCCGGCCGGCCGCGCCGTGGCGCTACGATCGGCTGACGATGGCGGCCGAGCCGACAGCCCCGAAGCGCCGCCGCCGGATGCCCGCGAATGCCGGGCAGGTCGGCCTGATCGCCCTCGCCGTCGTGATCGCGGTCTTCGCGGTGCTCAACCTCAACTCGGTGAAGGTCGACTTCATCGTCGGGTCGGGTCACGCTCCGCTCATCATCGTGATCGCCGTGTCGCTGCTGCTCGGCGCCGCCGCCGGCACGCTGTGGGCGCGGCTGGCCGCGCGCCGGCGCGACCGCTGACGGCCGCGGCTACAGGTGGGCGGCGCGCAGGGCCGAGGCGAGCGATCCCTCGTAGGCGCGGCTGGTGATCGTCGCGCCCGACACGACGTGGATGTTGGCGCTCTGGGCCTGGAGCGCCTCGCGCTGGAGGACGACCACCGCGTGCTGGTTGATCTGAGCCGAGCGCTTCGCCTGCGTGGGCACCGACGCCCCGATGCTCGTCATGCGACGGCCGCTGACGTAGATCGTCACCTGCACCGGGCCGTAGCGGGTGGACTCGGCCTTGCCGACGTAGGTGCGCGGCGACACGCGGGTGGCGGCCCCGGCGCCGGCCGTGACGAGCGTCGCGGTGGGGAGGACGGTGGTGAGCGCGCCGAACGCGAGCGGGACGGTGCGGCGGACGGACATCGTGCTGCGGATGGTGTCAGATCGACCCGCCGCCCCGCACGGGGCGGGCCCGCCCCGTCAGTCGGAGATCAGCTGCGCGGTCGTGCCCTGCAGCGTCTGCTCGCCGTAGAGCATCGACGGATCGCCCGTCGTCAGGATCGACAGCGCAATCGTCTGCCCGGGGCGCTCCAGTCGCGCGCCCTGGTTGATCGTCCATCCGGTCTCGGGAAGCCACCCGCCCTTGAAGAAGACCTGCCAGGCCGGTCGGGCCGCGGCCGGAATCCCCCAGCTCTGGTCGGCGGAGATGCCCGACAGCAGCCCGCGCGCGTAGTCGACGAACTGCGGCGGGATCAGCCGGTCCTGCTCGTAGAAGAACCGCGCCTGGTCGGCGGCGGAGATCTCCGTGAAGCCCCAGCGGCCGCCCGGATCGACGGCGAAGTCGGTCATCCCGGCCGCCTGCGCGAGCGCCGTCAGGCCGCCGCCGCCGACGATGGCGAACACGGCCGAGGCCGCGTTGTTGTCCGAGACGTGGATCATCGGATAGAGGATCGAGGTGCTCGAGGAGTCCAGGCCCCGGTGCTGCGCTGCGAGCATGCGCAGGTAGGCGACGAGCAGCATCGCCTTGACGAGGCTCGCCGAGTGGAAGCGATCGTGCATGCGCACGCCGCTCAGCCGTCCGCTCGTGTCGACGACGGCGAAGCCGGTCCGTCCCGCGCGCGCGTCGAGATACGACTCGGCCGCGTTGATCGCCGTGGCGCTCGGGAACACCGGAAGCGGGATCCCGGTGCCGTTGCCCTGGTACTCGAAGGCGCGGGCGACCGTGGTCATGGCCGTGCTCGAGCCGAGCACGCCGATCGCCAGCAGCGCGGCGCCGCGCCGGCGCAGGCTCATTGGCTCGACCTCCCCGGTCGCCGGGCGACGAAGTCGTGGTCGCGACACGGCAGCCGCGCGGAGGGATGACCCATCGCGCGCGCCCAACCGGGCACGAAGCAGACGAGGAAGGAGAAGTGCCGGGCCGGGGGGTCGACCGTGGCGCTCATCGTCGTGACGCCGGGCCGCGCCTCGCGCGTCTTGGTCACGGCGACGAACTGGAAGTCCGGGGAGCCGCGCGGCGCCACGTACCAGTACGCGTCGACCGGGGCCGAGCCGAACGACCTCGTGTGCACGGCCGTCGCGGTGAGCAGCGTGCGCCCGCGCCCGAGCACGCGGGCGCTCAGCGTGACCGCCGGGTCGACCGTGACCTGCGCGGCCGCGCTCCGGGCCGCCGCGCCCCCGGCCTCCACCACCCTGACCTGGGCGTTACGACTCGGGCGCACGCCGGTGAACGAGAAGCTGCCGTCGGCCGCCGAGCGCGCGCTGGAGATGACGACAAAGCCGCGATACGGATAGCGATTGAGCTGAAGCTCCACTGCGACCCCGGCGACCGGGGTGCCGTCGCGCGTGATCGTGCCGCCGGCGACGAGCGCCCGGCCGAAGACGACCACCGGCGAGGGCAGGTGCAGCGTGACCTGCGTGCCGATCGCGGCCCCGGCGGGCGCGAGCGGGGAGAGCGCGAACGCGGCGGCGCCGAGGAGGGCGAGGACCGCGATGACGACGCGTGGCCGGATCCGGGCGGCGGCGATCGCGTCGGCGGGTGCTGCGACTGTGGCCATCCCGGCTCCTTCCCCGTGGTCTCGCTCGAGCTCGATTGGCGAGCCTTGCCGTTGCTCGAGCGGCCATCCGGCGTGCCGAGCGGCGCGATTGTATGGGCAACGGCGGCCGCGCGCTCGATCGGCGGTCGGGCGCCGAGGCGGCGCGTAACGCCCCGCACGTCCCGCGCGACGATGGGGCATGGCGCCCGACGCCCACGACACCCCCCAGGCTCCGCGCGCGCGCCCGACGGGCACCGACTCCGATGACGCGCCGTTCCCCGATCATCCCGAGCTCGCGCCGGGCCGCGCGTTCGTCGACCTCGAGCTGCCCGACCACGGCCGGAACCTCCGGCGACTGAGCGAGATCGCGGCCGGCGACCCGACCTTCCTGCATTTCTTCCGCGGGTGGTGGTGCCCGAAGGAACAGGCCTTCATGCGACGGCTCGCGGCGCTCCAGGAGGAGGCCGAGGTCGCCTACTGCCGCTTCGTATCGGTCAGCGTCGACCCGCCGGATACGAACGCCGCGTTTCGGGCCGGCCTCGGCGCTCGCTGGACCTTCCTCTCGGACCCCGACCGCGTCGCGCAGGCGCGGCTGCGCCTGCGCGAGACGACCGACACCGTCCACGACCCCTACGTGCCCGCCGCGTTCTGTCTGTATCCCGATCTGACGATCCACGCCGCGTTCGACGGCTACTGGTTCTGGGGACGCCCGACCAACGAGGAGATCCGCCAGGGGCTGCGCGCGATCACCCGGGCGATTCGCGAGGATTGGCACGCGCCCGCGCGATGAGCGCCCCCACGGCGATGAGCTGGTGCTGGCTCGCCCTCGTCGGCGAGCCCCCCGCCGACGCGGACGCGGCGGCGAGCGCGGCCGACGAGGACGGCCGCCCGGCCGGAGTGCTCGCGGCCTGGACGCGCCGGGGCCGGCCGGCGCGCGACGCGGTGCGGGCTGACATCCGAATCCTGGACCGCCGCGGCGCGGGCGCCGACGTCTCGCTCGTGCTCGCGCCGGCCGGGATGCGCGTGCTGTTCGACGACCCGGCCGTGCAGCAGGCCCGCCGCGAGATCCTCGCGGGACCGGCTCCGGATTGCTTCACGACGCTGCTCTCGGACGCCTCGCACTTCGAGGGGGCCCTCAGCGCGTGGCGCGGCGCTCCGGCGTGGACGGTGCGCGCCGACCCGTTCGCGCGGATCTTCCCCGCGCGGCGCCTGCGGATCGGGCCGGGGCTGCTCGGCGTCACCCCGCCGCTCGCCGGGCCGACGATCGAGCGCTACGGGAGCGCGCGCCCGTGGCCCTGGGACCGGTTCGCCGACGCCTGACCGACGGGCGCCGCTGTGGCCGGCGGAGGCGGATGCGGGTAGATTCCGCGGTGATGGACGGATCGGCACGGATCACGCTCCGTCGCGCGCGGACCTTCCGGGGGGAGGGGGCGTTCGACGTCGTGCTCGACGGGGAGGTCGCCGGGCAGGTGCGCAACGGCGGCGACCTGACGATCGAGACGTGGCCCGGATACCACGAGCTGTCGGTGCGCCGGGGGCGCCGGCGTGGCCCGGCGCTCGCGCTCGACCTCGCCGCCGGTTCCACCGCGGAGCTGTTCACGCGCGTACCTCCGCAGGCCCGATGACGGGCCGCCAACCGACTTGTCGGCGTCGGCCGGCGCTCTAAGCTAGAGGCCATCATGCGGCGCTCCCTGACGACGGCGATGCTCAGCCTCCTCGTCGCCCTCGATCTCGTCGCCGTCACGAAATGACTCCCGCACGCGGTGCCGAGGTCCTCGTCGAGCACGCCGGCAAGCGGTTCGGCACGGTGACGGCGCTCAAGGACGCCTCGCTGCGCGTGTTCGGCGGCGAGGCGGTCGCCGTCACGGGCCGGTCGGGGTCGGGTAAGACGACGCTCCTCGGCCTCATGGGCGGACTCGAGCAGCCCGACACCGGTCGCGTGCTCATCGACGGCCGGCCCCTTTGGAAGCAGCGGCACCTGGCCCGCGCGCGCCGCGAGGTCGTCGGGTTCGTGTTCCAGCGCCACCTGCTGCTGCCGTCGCTCACCGCTCGCGCGAACGTCGAGGTGCCCCTCATCGGGGCCGGCGTGTCGCGCAAGGAGCGCAGTCGTCGCGCGCTCGAGCTGCTGGCCGACGTCGGCCTCGCCGATCGAGCCGAACACGTGCCGGCCGAGCTGTCCGGCGGCGAGCGCCAGCGCGTGGCGATCGCCCGCGCGCTCGCCAACCGGCCGCGGCTGCTGCTGGCCGACGAGCCGACCGGCGCGCTCGACTCGACGACGTCGGAGATCGTCCTCGACCTCATCTTCCGGTTGCGCGACGAACTCGGCATGACCGTGATCGTGGTGAGCTACGACGCCCAGGTCGGGGCCCGGGCCGACCGCTCGATCAGCGTCACCGACGGCGTCGTGAACGGCTCGACGGCCGACGTCCCCGGCGTCGGCGCGGCCGCGCGCGAGCCCGCGTGAGCTGATCGGTCGACGTGCTCGGCATCATCTCCACCAACCTCCTGCGCCGCCGCGCGCGCACCGCGTTCACCGCGTTCGGGATCGCGGTCGGCGTGGGGATGGTGGTCGCGTTGCTCGCGTTCACCAACGGGCTCGACCGGACCGCCGGTCAGCTCGTCCACCTCGGCCGCTCGGACTTCGGGGTCTTCCAGGCGAACGTCTCCGATCCGACGGCGTCGATCCTGCCCGCCGCGCTCGTCACCCGGATCGCGGCCCGCCACGACGTGGCCGCCGCCACTCCCCTCGTGCTGATGCCCGACGCGGTCCACGCCGATCCCTCGGCGATCGTCTTCGGGGCCGATCCCTCGGGCTTCTTCTCCCAGGCGCTCGTCCTCACGAGCGGTGGCCGAGCGCCCGAGGGTCAGGTGGTCGTCGGCGACCGGCTCGCGACGATGCTCAACCTGCGACCCGGTGACACGTTGGTCGTCAAGGGACATCCGCTGCGCATCGCCGGCATCTATCACTCCGGCATCACGTTCGAGGATCTCGGAGCGGTCGTCGGCCTCGCCACCGCCCGGCGCCTGGCCGGGCTGCCCGACGAGGAGACCGACATCGTCGTCCGGGTGGCGCCGAACGCCATCGCCGCGACGACCGCCCTAGCCGTCACGCGCAGCACCCCGGGCCTGCAGGTCATCACCGACGCGGATCAGGCCCTGCGCGCGGGGGCGAACGGCGTGCTCATCTCGAAGGCGATCCTGATCATCGCCGCCGTCGCGCTGCTCGTCGGCGCGCTGAGCGTCGCCAACACGATGGCGATGTCGATCGCCGAGCGCCAGGTCGAGCTCGGGCTGCTCGGCACCGTCGGCTGGGCGCCGTCGCGCGTCGCGGTCCTCGTCCTCGGCGAGGGGGTCGTCGTGAGCGTGGTCGGGGCGGGATTCGGGCTGCTGCTCGGCGTCTTCGGCGGCAGCCTGCTCGTCAACGCGCTCGGCGTCGGGGCGTACATCTCGCCGCAGGTGACCGCCTGGGTGCTCGGGCGCGGGCTGCTGATCGGGATCGCGATCGGCGTTCTCGGCGGCATCTTCCCGGCCTGGCGGGTGACGCGCATGAAGCCGGCGCGCGTGCTCGAGGGGACCTGACGGCGCCGGTCAGCGCCGGCGCGCCGCCGGGGCGAGCGCCGGGTTCTCCCAACCGGCGTCGGTCGGGCTGACGTTCACCCCCGGGGGCACGATCTCGTCGATCCGGTCGAGCACTTCGTCGGACAGGTGCACCTCGCTGGCGCCGAGCTGTGACTCGAGGTGCTCCATCGTCCGCGGGCCGATGATCGCCGCGGTGACCGACGGGTGGCGGATGACCCAGGCCAGCGCGAGATGGATGAGCGAGACACCGGTCTCCTCCGCAAGCTGCGCGAGCGCCTCGGCGGCGTCGAGCTTGCGCTGGTTGGCGGGAAGCGAGAGGTCGTAACGCTGCGGGAGCATCGCTGCGCGCCGGGACGTGAGATCGGCGCCGTCGCGACGCCAGCGACCGGACAGCCAGCCGCCGCCGAGCGGACTCCAGGGGATCACGCCCATGCCGTAGCGCGCGCAGGTCGGGAGCACGTCGGCCTCGACACCGCGCGCCAGGATCGAGTACGGCGGCTGCTCGCAGACGAAGCGCTCGCGACCGCGCCGATCGGCCGCCCACTGCGCCTCGACGATGGCGCTGGGCGGAAACGTCGAGGAGCCGATCGAGCGCACCTTGCCGGCCCGCACGAGGTCGGTCAGCGCGCCGAGCGTATCGTCGATGTCGGTGTCGGGCTCCGGGCGGTGGATCTGGTAGAGGTCGATCCAGTCGGTGCGCAGGCGGCGCAGGCTGTTGTCGACCTCGCGCGTGATCCAGCGCCGCGAGTTGCCGTACTCGTTGGCGTCGTCGCCCATCCGGCCGTGCACCTTGGTGGCGAGCACGACGTGGTCGCGCCGGCCGCCCTCGAGCGCCTTGCCGACGATCTCCTCCGACTCGCCGCGTGAGTACACGTCGGCGGTGTCGATGAAGTTGATCCCGGCGTCGAGCGCGCGATGGATCATCCGGATGCAGTCGGCGTGATCGGTGTTGCCCCAGGCGCCGAACATCATCGCTCCGAGGCAGAGCGGACTGACCTGAACGCCGGTGCGGCCGAGCGGGCGAAGCTCCATCGCGCGCCAGCCTAGCGCGCAGCGGGCCGGGCTGCGCCGGCGTTCAGGCGCTCGCGACTCACCGCCGTCGGACGCGGCGTCGGGTGCGTCTGCCGGGCGCGGATGGGGCACGGCGGCCCGAACCTGCGAGGCTGTGCGTCGTGAGCACGCTGCTACCCGCGGTGCCGGAGCCGCCGGCGCTCCAGACCGCGCGCTGGATGATCCGCCCGATCTCGTTCATGGAGTCGTGCCGGCGGCGCCTCGGCGACAACTTCAGCGTCATGCTGACGGGCTTTCGCACGCCGCTCGTGATGGTGTCGGACCCGGAGGTGATCCGCGCCCTGTACACCGAGCGCGAGCACGGGCTGCCGCCGGGACGGACGATCAACCTCCGCCCGATCATGGGCGCGCAGTCGGTCCTGTTGCTCGAGGGCGATGAGCACCTGCAGCGGCGGCGGCTGATGCTGCCGCCGTTTCACGGCGAGCGCCTGCGCGCGTACGAGACGACGATCGAGGAGATCACCGAGCGTGAGATCGCGGCCTGGCCGCGAGACCGCGGGTTCGCCCTGCATCCGCACATGCAGGCGATCACGCTCGAGGTGATCCTGCGCACCGTGTTCGGCGTCACCGATCCGCAGCGGCGGGCGGCGCTCAGCCGGCTACTGCCCCAGCTGATCGCCGGCACGTCTTCGTTCTCGATGCAGCTGCGGGTGCTGCTCGCGCGCCGGTCCGGCCGCCCCGGACCGTTTGCCAGGCTGGCCGAGGTCAGCGGGGCGATCGACGAGCTCCTGCTCGCGGAGATCGCCGAGCGACGAGCCGACGAGACCGTCGCGCAGCGCGAGGACATCCTCTCGCTGCTCGTCGCCGCGCGCTTCGAGGACGGCGAGGGCATGGGCGATCGCGAGCTCCGCGATCAGCTCATCACGCTCCTGCTCGCCGGTCACGAGACGACGGCGACGGCGCTCGCGTGGACCTTCGATCTGCTCCTGCGCCATCCGGCGGCCCTGGCCCGGCTGACGGCCGAGCTCGACGAGGGCGCGGGCGACGAGTATCTGCGCGCCGTGACCTGGGAGTCGCTGCGCCTGCGGCCGGTCGTGCCGCTCGCGGGGCGCCGGCTCGGGACCGAGCTTGACGCCGGCGGCGTGACGCTCCCGGCCGGAACCGACGTCTCGCCGGCGATCTGGCTCACCCACACGCGGCCCGACCTGTATCCGGAGCCGTACGCGTTCCGTCCCGAGCGCTTCCTCGATCGTCCGCCGACGACCTACGGGTGGATCCCGTTCGGCGGCGGGGTGCGCCGTTGCCTCGGCGCCGCCTTCGCCGAGTTGGAGATGCGCGTCGTGCTGCGGGTGATGCTGCGTGAGCTGGAGCTGAGCGCCGTCGGTACGCGCGCCGAGCGAGTGACGCGGCGCAACGTGACGTTCTCGCCGCGACACGGCACGCGGGTGCGCGTCCGTCCGCGAGTCGTCGCCGGCGGTCCGCCCCCGGCGCCGCGCCAGCCGGCGGCCGTCTCGGCCTGAAGCCGGCACCCGGGCGGCCCCGGTTCGCCGCTCAGGACGGCGGGAGGATGTGGAACACCCGCGCGTCGAAGCGCACGGCCAGACGCTCGGCGACGATCGAACGGTGGCAGGTCTCCGGCTCGCGTTCGACACAGAACAACGCGGAGGCGTGCTCGTCGGGCATCTGGAGCACCATCGCCCCGAGGTCGGCCCGGTCGAGGATCTCGCGGGTGTAGCGCTCGCGGTACTCGGGTGCGAGCTCCTTCCGCGAGCGCTTGCCGACTCCGGCCCGAGCGTCGGCCGCGTACTGCAGGTGGCGCAGCTCGGTCGTGGGTGCGAGCTCGATGCGGTGGCTGTAGGCGACTCCGGCCCGCGCGAGCGTCGCCCGGAGCCTCGTCGAGTTGGCCCACGAGTACTCCGGCCCGCGCACGCCGCGACGTTGACGCACGTCGATCAGCAGCGCGACATCGGCCTCGGCGAGGGCGTCGAGGAACGCCTCGGCGGTCCAGCCGTACACCCCGATCGTGGCGACCGTCGGCCCGTCCACCGCTCAGGCGGCCAGGCGCTCCGCGGCGATCGCGGTCGGCCGGGTGTCGTGTGCGGGTGCGATGGCGGGTCGTCCAGGGCTCGGGAGCGGGGTGCCGGTTGCGAGCTTAGCCTGAGGCGGGGCGCGGGATGGGTGCGACGGGCGGCGTGCTTGGCGTCGTGGCCTTCACTCGAGATTCCACCCGAAGTACACCTCGACCTGGCGGATCCGCTCGCGGTCGAACGTGAACACCTCTGTGTTGCGGAATCGGCTGCCGTCGGTCCTCGCGCACTGATACGTGACCACGACCTCGTCACCGCTCTCGATCAGGCGCGTGAACTCGAAGTCAGCGATCAGCTGCGCGTTCGGCCAGCAGCGCTCGAAATACCGGTCGCGATCGATTCCGACGTCTGCCGGACTGAAGAACGTGAAGTCGTCGCTCAGGAGCTCCTCGATCACGCGTCGATCGCCGGACTGGTAGGCGCCATAGGCGTCGCGGACGAGCTTCAGGCGGTCGTGTCCGGGCATTCGGTCCTCCCCGTGTCGCGGGTTGCACACAGTAGACGTCGCGGGCGAGGGGGATTCATCGAGTCGCCTCGGTCGCGATCGCGGGAGAGTCGATCACATCACAGGGCCAGCGGCGGCGAACCCCCGTCGCCACCGACCACGGTCATGACCCAGGTCGGCTCGTGTCGGAACCAGCCGTCGTGGGCGGATGAGCCGTCCCCCCACCGCACCCGCAGCGGGCCCCAACCGCCACGCTTGCCGTTCGGCTCGCCGAGCGTCACCTCGGCCTGACGGACGTCCAGGCGCAGTCCCTCGCCGCGCGCCTTGGCCGCCGCCTCCTTCGCGCTCCAGATCAGATTCGCCATCCGGGCCTGTGCGCCTCTCGGCACGCCCCGCACGAGCGCCTGCTCGGTCGGCGCGAGCCACTGCTCCACGAACGCCGCGCTGCGCGGCTCGACGAGCTCGAGGTCGCAGCCGACGCCGGTCCCGGGCGAGGCGAGCACGGCGAGCGCGCGTCCCGCGCGGTGGCTGAGCGACAGCTCCAACGCGGCGCGTGCGCCGTCGAGCCGGGCCACCGGCGCCCCGCTCGGCGCCGCGACGACCTCGACACGCCCGGGGTCGACGCCGAGGAACGTCGCGACGGCGGCCTTCGCCGTGGAGCGCCCGAGGCGCCAGTCGGCACGGCGCTTCTCGATCACGAGGCCCGCGAGCGCGGCGCGCTCGAGCGGTCCGAGCCAGGCCTCGCCCGCCGGCACCTCGACGAGCGAGCGGGTCAGCCAGCGGGTCATCGTGCTCCGGCCGGACGTCGGCGTCGCGGGCGGAGGTCCGCCGGGCGGCGCGCGGCCCCCTGATCGCGGGGTCCGTCTCGATCGCTGCGCTCGATTCCGCGCTCGACGGCGTCGATCAGGTACGGGCGCAGCGTGGCCGGGGCGATCGTCCGCCGCACCGACCCCATGCGCACCGCCCGCTCGACGCTGTGGGTGGCCTCGAACCGGGCCGCCAACGCAGCCCGCTTCTCGGCGACCACCATCGTGAACAGCGCGGCGCGCCGGGCGCGCAGCTCGTGCCGCGCCCCACCCTCGGCGGCCTCGACCGATGCGTCCAGCTCGGTGATCCGTGGGTCCTCCCGGGCGGCCTGTTCGACCTCCCGGGCGAACACCACGCCGGCGGCGGCGGCACCGCCGATCACCGAGGCGTACGTGCCCTCGAGCGCCACCGCCTCGAGCTGCTCGTTCAGCCGGTGGGAGAAGACCACGAACGCGCCGCCGTGATAGCGCGAGATGACGCAGAACACGATCGGTCCGTCGAAGTTGACCACCGCTCGCCCGATCTCCGCGCCGTACTCGAGCTGCCATTCGCGCATCGACTCCGGCGAGCCGTCGAAGCCGGCCAGGTTGGCCAGGACGACGACCGGGCGGCGCCCGCTGGCGGCGTTGATGGCGTGCGCGACCTTCTTCGACGAGCGTGGGAACAGCGTCCCGGAGGACCACTGCTCGGGGCCGTCGGCGGGGATGAACCCGTGGCGCTGCAGGGCGCGGGACTCGATCCCGAGCAGCGTCACCGGCCAGCCTCCGAGGTGCGCGTCCCATACCACCGCCGACTCCGCGCCGTGCATGTCGGCCCAGCGCTCGAGCGCAGCGTGGTCGGAGTCGATCGTGGCGCGCATCACGCTGCGGACATCGAACGGCTGCTTGTGGCCGGGGTTGGTTTCCTCGCAGAGCACGTCGCCGACACGCGTCAGCGGTGAGCCCGGGGCGGCGTGCGGTGCGTCGCGGACGTCGCGGTCATGCGGGTCGGCCGTCGTGGCGCGGCGGGGAAAGCGCTCGCCCGGGGCGACGTAGGCGTGCTCGTGGTGCTCGAGCAGGATCCGGCACGCGGCCGCGAGGTCGTGCGCCCAGTACTGCGCCTGGCCATTGGGACCCATGATTCGCTCGTAGCCGCCGATCCCGAAGTTGTCCTCGGCCGAGATGGCGCCCGAGTAGTCAAGCGCCTGCTTGCCGGTCAGCACCATCGCGCTCGCCGGCGTCATGACGAGGATGCCGCGCGTGTGCATCAGCATCGTCGCCTCCGCGTTCCAGTACGGCTGCGCGCCGACGTTGATGCCGGTGACCACGACGTCGATCTCGCCTCCGGCCTGCGTGAATTCGACGATCCGCCGCAGCACGGCGGCGATCCAATCCATGCTCTCGGTGCCGGAGTCCATGGCGATCCTCGCGCCGGCCGAGAGCGCGAACCAGTCGAGCGGGAGCTGCTCGCGCTCGGCCATGTCGAGGGCGGCGATGATGCGCCGGCACTCGGGCTCGGCGAGCGAGCCCAGGGCCCGGGTCGGATCGCCGAACAGCGTGACGCGCGCCATGCCCTCCGGGTACCGCGCGGTGCGATTGCGCACGATCCCGACCACGACCGCGGCCGCGTTGGTCGCCACCGGCCGATCGACCGGCACGAGGCGCCCGTGCTCGTCGAGGTCGTGCTCCGTGAACTCGCCGCCGTGCCCCGAGGTCAGCAGCCTGACGATCTCCGCCGGGTGCATGGTCCCGCGCCGCCGGGCCGAGATGACGCGTCGGGCGCCTTCGTCGAGCGGCTCGATCGGCCGGGTCGGCTGCTCGTCGATCTCGAGCACCGGCATGCCACCGCTGGTGGCGAACATCCGCAGCACGCGCGGACGGGCTCGTCCGCCGGCCTCGCGCAGCCGGCCGCTGACGAGGAGCAGCTCGAGCCCGAGACCGGCGGTGGCCGGCGCCAGACGCGCGGCCAGCCCGGTCATCTCCTCGGGCGAGAGGTCGATCTCCGGCCAGACGTACAGCAGCAGGCGGTTCCACTGCAGCCGGCGGTTGGGCGGGCGATGGCTCTGGAAGGCACGGATCCCCTCGAGGCCCTCGACGAGCATCTGCTCGAACTCGGGCAGCGCGATCACGCGCCCGTCCTCGTCGCGAATCGGGGTCAGGTCGCGTACCTCGGCCAGGGCGAACAGACGCTCGTCGTTGGGGTTCTCGCGAGCGATGCCGTGGAACAGGTAGACATCCTCTCCGGAGGGAACCCGCTCGAGCGCGAACTTCTGCAGTCGCCAGAGCGACAGGCGCTCGCCCATCATCGGGTGCAGCCCGCGCAGCGGCTCGTCCTCGATCAGGCCACCGGGCCCCGGACGGAAGGTGAACAGGTCGACCGCCGACATGCCCCGACCCCGCGTCGTCGCGGCCACGGCCACGACGATCCGCTCGGTGTCCGAGGGGAACGCGACGGCCTCGAGCTCGTGCTGCAGCACGGGCGCGAGCGCGATCGACGACGGTTCCGCCTGCTCGCAGTACAGATCCACCATCACCGGCTCGCCGGCCGGCGATCCGGCGGCGTGCGCGGCGCACGCGCGCGCGCCCGTGGCAAGCTCCGCGCGGTCGACGAACGCGGTCAGCAGGTGGTGCGTACGCCCCGCGTGCTCGTAGGCAGCGGCCAGGATCAGCTGGCCGTCGAGCTCGATCTCCTCGAACCCGCGCAGCTCCCGGGTGCGGTAGTAGCGGCGCGTCATCGCCTCGAGCAGAGGCCGGCGCAGCCTCGCCGGCGCGGTTGCCAGTGCGCGGCTGAGCAGCGGCGCGAGCGGGCGGGGACAGGCCACGAGCGCGGCGATGCGCCGCGCTCGGTCCGCGCCGCTCACCGGCTCGGCGAGCGCGCCGAGGTGCTGCTCCATCGCGGCGTACGCCTCCGCGCGCGCCGCCGTGATGAGCGGCTCGTCGAAATAGCGGAAGCGAGCCTCGCGCGCCAGTTCGGCGAGCACCTGGTCGCGCCCCTCGGTGGCGCTGACGAGCCGCGTCAGCGAGTCGCGGAAGTCCTCGCCGACCCGGCCCACCAGCTCGTCGGCGAGCTCCAGGCGCCGGTCGAGGATCGCAAGCATCGCGGCCCGCGCCACCGCATCGCGCTGTTGGGAGAGGAACAGCCGGTAACAGGCGTCCTCGAGCACGGGAGTCCGTTCGAGCCCGACGACGCCGTAGTGCGCCAGCGCACGCTCCAGCCGCGCGGTGAAGTACGCCGGCAGCCCCTCGGCGCGGGCGTCGAGCGAGCGCAGGTACTCGTGCATGTGCTCCTGGGGGCTGCGCAGCAGGTCCTCTCCGGGCTCCGCCAGCTCGCGCTGCGGGTGCGTCACCGCCCGCAGGTCGGCGTACATGCCGAGCAGCCTGTGCTCGCCCGCGATGAGCGCCGGATCGTCCGCCAGCCCGTCGGCGCCGTCGTGCAGTTCGGCGATGATCCGCGTCACCTCGTCGGGCGCGACGTCGTAGCCGAGGGTCGACCGCTCGAGGCGCGCGAGGTCGTCGCGGCAGCGCTCCATCGGCTCCCCGGGGGCCGACGGCTGCAGGCGCGAGAAGTCGAGCAGCGGAACCGAGCCCTCCGACTCGGCCGTGTCCAGCGGCTCGATGCGCACGATCGGAGCCTGCGCAGCGAGGTGCACCGCGGGTGCGACCAGCACCTCGCGGACGCGACCGGCGAACGGGGCGACGTACGAGGACTCCATCTTCATGCTTTCGACCACGGCCACGACATCGCCCGCAGAGAGGACGTCGCCCGCGGCGACCGGAATCGAGACGACGACCGCCGGTGCGCGGCTGCGCACGATGCCGCCGTCGTCGCGGGCGACTCGGTGCGAGACGCCGTCGACGTCGACGAGGAGCTCGGCGCCCTGCTCGGAGATCACGATCCGGTGCATCCGATCGGCAACGTGGAGGCGACGCTCGTAACGGCCGAGGCGCCGCACATCCACCTCGAGGCTCGCGCCCGGCACCTCGAGCCGGTATGAGCTCGGCCCGATCTGGTCGACCAGAATCCGGTAGCGGCCGGCGCCGTGGCGCAGCTCGATCGTTTGCGACCGCTCGGCGTCGACCTGCGGGCGCCCGCGGCGGGCGAAGGCGAAGAACCGCGCCCGATCGTCCGCCGTGGTCTCGTCCGCGATCTCGATGGCGGCGGCGAGGAGCGCGACCTCGCGATGACGCTCCGGAATCGTCTCGCCCCGCAGCTGGAGGCCGTCGAGCCAGCCGGTGTCGACGTCCCCGGCGCGCAGGTCGGCGCGCCCGAGCAGCTCGACCAGGAACGCCTGGTTGGTCGTGCCGCCCTCGATCACCACCGTCGTCTCGGACAGCGCGCGGCGCAGGCGCGCGAGCGCCTCGACGCGGTCGCTGCCCCACGCGATGATCTTGGCGATCATCGAGTCGAACTCGGCCGGGATCATGTCGCCTTCGCTGACGCCGGTATCGATTCGCAGACCGGGACCCGTGGGCAGGCGAAGCAGCTCCAGGCGGCCCGGAGCCGGGGCGAAATCGAGCGCCGGATCCTCGGCGCACAGGCGCGCCTCGACCGCATGACCGCGCGAGGCGGGCGGTGCGTCCTCGAGGCGCCCGCCGGCGGCGACGTGCAGTTGCAGCTTGACCAGGTCGACGCCGGTGGTCATCTCGGTGACCGGATGCTCGACCTGCAACCGGGTGTTGACCTCCATGAACGACAGGCCCCCGGTGAGGGGGTGGTACAGGAACTCGACCGTGCAGGCGCCGCGGTAGCCGGCCCGAACGGTCAAGCGCACGGCCGCATCGCGCAGCTCGTCGTTCTGCTCGGGACTGAGCGCCGCGCTCGCGGACTCCTCGATCACCTTCTGGTGCCGGCGCTGGACCGAGCAGTCGCGCACGCCGAGCGCCCATACGGTCCTCTGTCCGTCGGCGATCACCTGCACCTCGACGTGGCGCGCCGGGCTGACGAGTTGCTCGAGCAGCATCGTGGCGCGACCGAAGGTCGCCAGCGCCTCCGCCTGGGCGCTTTCGAACGCGGAGATCAGGGAGTCGACCGAGTCCACCCGCCGGATTCCGCGCCCGCCACCGCCGGCGGCGGCCTTGATCATCAGCGGAAAGCCGATTCGCGCGCCGTGCTCGAGCGCATCCTTGACCCGCTCGACGCGCCCACCGCTCCACGGCGCCACCGGCACCCCCGCCGCCTCGGCGAGGCGCTTGGCTTCGATCTTGTCGCCGAGGCGGCGCATCACGGCGGCGTCGGGACCGACGAACACGAGCCCCAGGCGCGCGCACAATTCGGCGAACTCGGGATCCTCGGCCACGAAGCCCCATCCGACCCACACCGCGTCGGCCCGCGTGGCCACCAGGGCGCGCTCGAGCGCGGCGTGATCCAGGTAGCCGCTGCGCTCGTTGCCCTGTTCGTCGACGACCGTGGCCGGTCCGAGGCGATACGCCTCGTCGGCCTCGCGCGCGAACATCGCTCCGCGCTCCGGGTCCGTATACAGCGCGATCGTCCGGATCGTGCGCTCGCCCACGGCGTTGAGCTCGCGCACGGCGTGGATCAGTCGCATCGCCGCCTCGCCGCGGTTGACGATCGCCAGCCGTTCAAACGGGTGGGCGAGCGACATCAGTCCGACCGCGGCCCGGCGAGCGCGACCCGTATCGGCTCGAGCGCGGCCGACTCGACCGCGCCCGGCAGCGCCGTGGTGCTGTAGCCCTCGATCCGAAGCAGAACATGCCCTCGCTCGTCGACGACGTCCGCGTCCACCTTGGTGGCGGCATCCCCGAACTCGCCCCGCGGACGCACGAGCGCGAACGTGGCGCCGGGGCGTCCGACGGCGTAGCGCAGCACGCGATCCACGTGGGTGGGGAGCGCCATGCGGCCGGCGGCGCCGAGCTCGCGCACGCCGGCGGTCTGGAAGCACAGCTCGATCAACCGCGGGTCGACCTCCGTCGGCTGCTGGACGGGGTCGTGGTCGGGCGGCAGGTCCGCGGCGAGGCATCCGACGAGCAACCCGTCGTGACGGTAGGCGTGGTCGAGGACCTGGTAGGCGGGGCCGTGGAAGTACACCCGGTAGACGTCGTCGTGGGCAACGCCCGCCCGGTCGGCCGGGGGCGCCTCGGCGCTCGGCGCCGACGGCACCTCGCGCGCCAGACGGACGCGGCCGGTGAAGTGCACCGTCTCCTGCTCGGCCTGGCCGGCGAGCTGACGCCGGCCGACAAGTCGGCAGTCGGCGAGCAGCGTGCCCTCGCCTCCGTCGCGCAGCAGCGCGTCCAGCTCGAGCGTCCGGGGCTCGTCGCGGTAGAACTTGAACGGCGCCAGCAGCTCGACGTCCTCGATCGCGATCACGGTCCACTCGGGCAGCAGCGCGTGCGAGATCTCGGCGAAGCCCTCGAGCCCCATGACGCCGGGAAGGACCGGTGTGCCGTCGATCCGGTGGTGATCGAGGAACCGCTGTCGCGCCGGGTCGAGCTCGGTCGACACGCGCAGACCGCCACCGACGGTCATGGCCTCGATCCGGCCGGTCATCGGACCGTGCGGATCGGCAAGCCGGCGCGTCGCCGCGGCCGGGTCGAGCCCGCCCGTCGGATGACGCTCGGACGCCAGCACGCCGAGTGCGCCGGCGATGAGCACCTCGCCGCCGCCGCCCGGCGCCTCGAGCTCACGCCGCAACGCCGCGATGCCGACCGGCGGCGGCAGCATGTCGATCCCGGCGAGCATCATCATCTTCGGGATCGAGCCGCGGCTGGCCATGCCGATCTGGGCCCAGGCGGTCCAGTCGACCGCGATCGCGCGCATCGCGCCGTCGGCGCGCAGGCGCGAGACGCTCTTGCACATCAGGTCGTTCGCGGCGCTGTAGTCGGTCTGCCCGGCGTTCCCGAACCGCCCCGCGATCGAGCTGAACACGGCCGCCGTGCGGATCTCGGCGCCGCGCAGGCCGCGCAGGACGTTGAACCAGCCGTGGGCCTTGACGTCGAACACGAGGTCGTACTCGCGCTGGGACTTCTCCGGCAGGTAATGGCTGATCTCGAGCCCGGCGCAGTGGAGCAGCACGTCGATCGCGCCCTGCTCGCGAACGGGTGCGAGCGCGGCCGCGACCTGGTCGGCGTCGGTCAGGTCGACCTGATGCCAGACGGCGCGGCCGCCGCTCCGCTCGATCGCGGCGATCGCCTCGTGCGCGGCGCGGGCGCGCTCGATGCGGCCGAGCTCGCGCTCGACGAGCTTCGGTGTCGGGCGTTCGCCGGCGGCCTTGAGGCGATCCGCCAGCTCGCGCGCGAGGCCGTCGCGGTCGGAGGCCAGGCGTTCGAGGTCCGGATCCGCCGGGTCGGGTGCCGGCGCGAGGTCGAGCAGGTGGAACGTGCCGCCGCCCGAGTGCGCGGCCAGGTCGGCGGTGATCGCGGAGACGATGCTGCCGGCCGCGCCGGTGACCACGAACGTTCCGCCGACCGCGCGCTCGCCCGGCGCGGCGGACCCGGCGGCGCGCTCGAGCAGGCCGACCGTCCAGCGCAGCCCGTCGGCGTGGCCGACCTCGATCGCCCCGGGGTCGCGAAGCGTCTCCTCGATCAGGAGCCCGGCCAGCGCGGCGGTCTTGCGGCTGGGCTCGAAGTCCACCACCTTGATCAGCGTGTCCTCGCGCTCGCGCGCGAGTGCCTTGCAGAAGCCGCTGACCGCGCCGCCCATGACCGAGGCGGCGCCGCCCTCGTCGTAGCCGTGGCGCCCGCCCATCCGGGTCGCCGCGATCAGGAACGGGTCCGCGGTGCCGTCGGCGGCGAGCGCCCGCATGGCGGCCGCGAGCAGCTTGACCCGCACATGCAGTCCCGCGCGCCAGGCGCCGGGCTCGAGCTCCTCGAGCCGGCCCTCGTCGTCGAGCGCCGCGAGCCAGTAGACGCCCGCGATCCGGCCCTCGGCGGTCCACCCGGCGAGCATCCGCTCGAGCTCGTCCACCTGCGGCTGACCGGGGACCGTCAGGACGGTGACGCCGCGCTGCTCCAGCCGGCCGGCCAGCGCCGCGGCGACGCCGCCGCGGTCGGGCATCAGCAGCACGCGTGCGCCCTCGGCGAGCTCGACGCCGGTGTCGACGCAGCAATCGAGCGGTGGCCGCAGCACGGGCACGGGGATGCGGCGCGGGAACGCGCCGTCCTCGGCCTGGGGCTCGGCCTGCGGCTCTGGTGGCGCCGCCTCGGGCGCGGCGGTGGTCTCGGGGGCGGCGGTCTGGGGTGTGCGCTCGGTGACGAAGCGCACGACGCTGCGTAGGGTGGGGTAGTCGCGGAGCTTGAGCGATTCGTCGCGTTCGATGTCGTAGTGCTCGCGGATCGCCGCGAACACCTCGGCCTGTTTGACGGTGTCGATGCCGAGGTCGGCTTCGAGGTCGAGGTCGGGGTCGAGCAGGTCGGTCGGGTAGCCGGTCTCGAGCGCGACGAGCTCGAGGACGCGCTCGGTGACCTCCTCCTCGGAGGTGGGCCCCGGGAGAGCGCTCGCCGGCGCGGGCTCTGGTGGCGCCGCCTCGGGCGCGGCGGTGGTCTCGGGGGCGGCGGTCTGGGGTGTGCGCTCGGTGACGAAGCGCACGACGCTGCGCAGGGTGGGGTAGTCGCGGAGCTTGAGCGATTCGTCGCGTTCGATGTCGTAGTGCTCGCGGATCGCCGCGAACACCTCGGCCTGTTTGACGGTGTCGATGCCGAGGTCGGCTTCGAGGTCGAGGTCGGGGTCGAGCAGGTCGGTCGGGTAGCCGGTCTCGAGCGCGACGAGCTCGAGGACGCGCTCGGTGACCTCCTCCTCGGAGGTGGGCGCCGGGGCGGCGCCGGCGGCCTCGGGCGGGCCGGCGGCGCGCACGGGCTCCGGGCCGGCCGGCTCGGGCTCCGGCGCCGCCGGCGCGGGTGCTGTCGGGGCGCGCTCGGGCTCGGCCGGCGCCGGCGGGATCGGCGCCGCCGGGATCGGCACGGGCACCGCGGCCGTGGGAGCCCGGGCGGCTCGGGCCGGTGCCTGCGCGGGCACCGCATGGGTCGCCGCTGGCGCGTCGACGACACGCAGGGTGCGCGCGACCACCTCGAGCTGCGGGTCCTCCTGGCCGCTGACGCGGCGCATCCACTCCGACCACGCGCCGCGGTCGGCGACCCGGTAGGCGAATCCGAGCTCCTCGGGGCTGCGGTGGCGACCATCGGCCACCGGCGTCCAGCGCAGCAGCGTCATGCTGATCTGCGAGCCGAACCCGGCGGCCAGGCGCAGCGCGTAGCGCACCGGGTACGCGCCGCCGCGCGAGAGGTTGAGCTCACCGAGCTCCGGGTCCACGTCGTGGAAGTTCGGCACCGGCGGCACGATGCCCGTCTCGAGTGCCTTGACCGCGACGACGTCCTCGATGCCGACACCCATCGGGTGCCCGGTCAGTCCCTTGGTGTTGGCGATCACGATCCGCTCGGCGCCGTCGCCGAAGACCTGCCGCAGGGCGTGGATCTCGGCGGCGGCGCTCCCACCCCGTGCCGGCGTGAACGTCTCGTGCGAGACGAACATCGTCTCGGGGGCGATCTGCTCGCGCCGCACGCCGCGGCCCTCGGCCCGGGTGACGAGATCCTCCATCACCGCGCCGATGTGCTCGACGTCGAGGCGCGTGCCGTGGAAGGCGCTGTTCGCGGTGCTCGAGGCGAGCACCTCACAGATCGGCATGATCGCCCGCTCGCGGGCCGCCGCGGCGCTCTCCACGACGAGCGCCGCCGCCCCCATTCCGAGCAGCATTCCGTGCCGCCGCCGGTCGAACGGCAGCGCCGCCTCCTCGACCACTTCGTCGGTGGCCGCCGCCCCGGAGGCGAGGAACCCGGACCCGACCCACGGCAGCAGCTGCTCGGACGTCACATCGTCGGCGGCGATGACGATCACCCGGCGGGCCCGCCCGGCCCGGATCCAGTCCTCCGCCAGTGCGACCGCCTGCGTGGTGCTTGCGCAGGCCGCGTTGAGCTGGGTGTTCGGCCCCCGAGCGCAGATCAGCTCGGCCAGCTGCGAGTGCCCCATCGACAGCACCCGGAACAGGAAGCGCCGATCGAACTCGTACGGAGCGGTGGCGAGCTCGAGCTCGACCTCATGGATGCGGCGGCGCACCTCCGCGAGCCCACGGCTCGCGTCGCCGTCCTCGGTCAGGCGTGCCTCGATCGCGCGCAGCGTGTCGAGCTGCTCGCGCCGCCCGTGGTCGGCCCAGAACTTGTTCAGCTCGTCGGCGAAGTCGTTGACCCCGGGGAACGCCGAGGCGAACACGATGCCGGTGTCGTCGCGAAGCGACTCGGGCAGCACCCAGCGGTCCGGGAGCTGTGAGCCGGTCGTCGTCGTGCGATATCGGAGCACGAGGGGGATCCCCGCGTCGCGCAGCGCGTCGATGCCGGCGCCGATCGCAAGTTGTGTCTCGCGGCCGAGGGCCAGCGTGCGGTCGCTCGACACGCCGAACTCCTCGGCGAGCTGGAGCGCGCCGGCGCGCGCGGCCAGCTTGATCACGTCGCCCTCGCGGTCGATCGTCTCGAAGGACGCGCTTCCGTCCTCGCCCTTGACCAGCCGCGTGATGTGGTGCTCGAGGATCTCGTGGCGCAGGTGCGACGGGATCACGTCGATCAACTGCTGACCGTGCAGGATCCGCGCGACGTTGGCGTCGTCGAACAGGCGCTCGACGCCGGGCAGACCGAGGGCGGCGCCGGTGATGACCACCGGCTCGGGCGTCCCGGCGTCGCCCCCGCCGAGCAGTTCGCGCCCGCGCTCGAGCACGCCGGCGAACATGCGCCCGAGCTCGCGATAGGTGTCGTCGGCGAGCGACCCGGGGGTGCCGGCCGCCGGCTCGCCCCGGACGGGGTCGGGCGTCGACTCGGGCGCGCTCGCTACCGGCGACGGCGCCGCCGCGCGGCCGGTGCCGAGCCCGGCCGCGTACAGCCCGCAGAGCGCGCAGTTGAACGAGCGCAGGTCGCCGAGCTTGGGGTGGTTGGTGTAGAGGCTCACTGCGCCGTCACCGAGGACGTCGGCGGCGAATCCCCACAGGGCTCGCTTGGGCCCGGTCTCGACGAACACGCGCGCGCCCGCCTCGTGGAGCGTGCGCAGCCCGGCGACGAACTGGACCGGCGAGGCCACCTGGCGGCCGAGCAGCTCGACGATCTGCTCCTCGACTCCGGGTCCCGTCGGATAGAAGGTCCCGTCGACGTTGGCCACGACCGGGATCTGGGGCGGGGAGAGCGTCAGGCGGCGCAGCGTCGCCTTCAGCGGCTCGGCCACGCCGGCGACGATCTCGGTGTGGAACGCGTGGCTGACGGGCAGCGGCATCACCTGGAAACCCCGCTGCTCCAGCCTCGTCGTCGCATCCTCCACCGCGCCGGTGGCGCCGCCGACGACGAGCTGGCTGGTCGAGTTGACGTTCGCCACGACGGCGTAGCCGTCGATCTCGGCGAGCACCGCCTCGACCTCGGGCAACGGGGCCGAGACGGCGGCCATCGCTCCGGGGTCCTCGGTGCGCAGGCTGGCCATCTCGCCGCCTCGCGCGCTGACCGCCGCGAGTGCGTCCTCGAACGACAGCACGCCGGCGGCGACGAGCGCGCCGTACTCGCCCAGGCTGTGCCCGACGACGAAGTCGGGTGTGATGCCGTATTGGCCGAGTAGGCGCGTGAGCGCCACGTCGACGGCCAGGACCGCGGGCTGGGTGATCTCGGTGCGACGCAGGTCGGCCTCGGCTTGCGCGAGCGCCTCCGGGTCGTCGGGATCGACGAAGACGAGGTCCGACAGCGCGCGCCCGTCGAGCAGCGGCGCCATCGCGCGGTCGGCGGCCGCGAAGGTGTCGGCGACGACCGCCTCACGGCGGCGCAGCTGGCCCAGCATGTTCGCGTACTGCGAGCCCTGGCCCGTGTACATGAACGCGACCCGGCCGGGGACGCCCGAGCCCCGGAAGATCCCGCGCGCGGCGAGCGCGCTCCACGCCGCCGGTGAGTCGCCGTCCAGCGCCCGCAGCGCCAGCTGCGCCTTCTGCGCGAGCTCGGCCGCGTCGCCGTAGTCGATCGCGATCCGCTCCGCCGCGCGCAGGTCAGCTTCGGCGGGCGCGCGGGGCGGGGGCGCTTCGCCGCGCCCGGCGGCCTCGGCCGCCGCCTGCAGCCGCGTCGTGAGCTCGCCGCGCCCGGCCGCGCCGAGCACGAGCGCGCCGCGCAGGGGTGCCTTGGCGTCCGCCTCCGCGATCGGCTCCGGCGCGTGCGGGGACGCCTCGCCCGACACGGGCGACGCGTTCGGGCCGACCTCGACCGGCACCGCCATCGACGCGTGACCGTTGCTCGTCAGCCGTCCGGGCACGTGCTCTTCGAGCACGACGTGGAAGTTCGTTCCGCCGAAGCCGAACGCGCTCACGCCGGCGAGCCGCGGGTCGCCGTTGCCGCGCTCCCAGTCGCGCAGCTCGGTGTTGACCCGAAACGGCGTCGCATCCCAGTCGATGTTCGGGTTCGGTCGCTCGAATCCGAGGCTCGGCGGCAGCCGCCTGTGGTGCAGCGCCAGCGCCGTCTTGAGCAGGCCGGCGGCGCCCGCCGCGGCCTTGAGGTGCCCGATGTTCGACTTCACCGAGCCGAGCGCGACCGAACCGGGCGAGAGCCGTGCGTTCGTGAAGGCCTCCCCGAGGGAGGTGACCTCGGTCAGGTCGCCCACCCGTGTGGAGGTGCCGTGGCCCTCGATGAGCGAGCAGCCGGCGGGATCCAGGCCCGCGTTCGCCCACGCGCGCCGCACGGCGAGACGCTGCCCGACCGGGTTGGGGGCCGTGAGCCCCTTGCCCCGGCCGTCGCTGGCGCCGCCGATGCCGCGCACGACGGCGTACACCCGATCGCCGTCGCGCTCGGCATCGGCGAGCCGCTTCAGTACGAGCAGCGCCGCGCCCTCGCCCATCACGAATCCGTCCGCGCCGTCGGCGTACGGGCGCGTGCCTGTGGCCGACAGCGCCCCGATCGCGCAGAACTTGATGTACGTCGCGATCCCCATGTTGCGGTCGACGCCCCCGGTGATCGCGACGTCGAAGTCGCGATCCACGAGTCCCTCGACGGACGCCGCCATCGCGGCCATCGCGGACGCGCAGGCGGCGTCGACGACGTAGTTGGGCCCGCGCAGGTTGAACAGGTTCGCCACGCGGCCGGCGAGGCAGTTGCCGAGCTCGCCGGGCATCGTGTCCTCGGAGATCGTCGGCAGCCTGGCGTCGAGGGAGGCGTGCAGCTCACTCTCGATCCGCGCGCGCTGGCCCGCCGGGAGCGACGCGAAGCTCGGCGCGTGCCCGAGATCGCGCGCCAGTTCCGGGAACACGAGCCGCGTCTGGGTCAGGTAGTGGTGCTCTCCGGACATGGCGTTGCCGAGGATCACCGCGGTGCGCTCCAGGTCGAGCTGGCGCTCGGGCCAGCCGGCGTCGGCGAGCGCCATGCGCGTGCACGCGGTCGTCCACTTCTGCCCGTCGTCCATCGCGTCCGTGACATGCGGCGGCAGCGGGAGCTTCCAGCCGAGCGGGTCCCAGTCCCAGTCGCGCACCCAGCCGCCGATCTTCGAGTACGAGCGCTCGGTCGCGCCCGGCTCGGGGTCCCAATACAGCGCCGGGTCCCAGCGCGCCGGGTCGACCTCGCTGATCGAGTAGCGGCCGCCCGTGACGTTGTCCCAGAAGGCGTTTGCGTCGGGCGCGTCGGGAAGGATGGCCCCGACGCCGACGATGGCGACGGCCTTGGCCGATGTGTCGGTCATGCGCCGCGCCGATGCCACCGCGGGTCAGGCACGGCCGTAGATCCGGTCTGCGAGCTCGTCGAGGTCGGCCACCAAGCCGGCCTGGGCGCCTCGAATCGCCGGCGCCAGGCCGTCCTCGAGCACGCCGACGCGGCCGCCCTCGGCACCGGTGATCCAACGCGCGCCCTCGGTGGCCACCGCGAGTGCGACGTCGCGCGCGTTGATTCGGCTCGCGGCGGCGAGCGCCTCGGGCCCGAGCCGCCGGTCGGCCTTGGGGTGCAGCCCGTTGCGGGCGGCCGCCAGCGCGCGGCGGGCGAGCGCGCCCGCGCCCTCCACCCGTGCCTCGAGCTCGCCGAGTCGCAGCAGGATGTGCTGATGGCGGGTGAGCCGCGCCGTTCGGCAGGTCTCGAGCACCTCGGCCAGCGCGTGGTGGGCCAGCGCCGCCGCCCCGGCCCCGGCGCCGAGCCCGGGCTGGCCCGCCTCGAGCGCCTCGAGCCCGCGCGCGGCCTCGTGGTAGTGGTCGCCGCGCGTCTTGAGGTGCTCCTGCCAGCGCCCGCGGGCGATCGTCATCTCCATGATCTCCGACGTGCCCTCGTAGATGCGCGTGATGCGAACGTCGCGCTTGAACTTCTCGACCATGTACTCGTGCGTGTAGCCGTATCCCCCGAGCGCCTGAATCGCAGCGTCGGCGGCGGCGTCGCCGGCCTCCGTGGCCAGGTACTTGGCGATGGCCCCCTCGACGTTGAGCGCGCCCTCGCCGGCGTCGATCCGCTGGGCCGTCTCCTCGATCGCCGCGCGCGCCGCCTCCAGGCGGACCACGTGAGGCACGATCAGCTTGTGCGTGTACCCCGCCTTGTCCGACAGGGGTCCGCCGGCCTGGATGCGTTCGCGCGAGTACGGGATCGCGCGGTCGAGCGCCGCCCAGCCGGCGCCGATCCCGAACGCGGCCACCATCAGCCGCGTGTAGCCGAACACCTGCTGGGCCTGGACGAGGCCCTGGCCCTCGACCTCGCCGACGAGCCGGCCGGCGTCGACGTAGACGTCGTCGAGGAACAGCGCCGCGGTGTTGGACAGGCGGATCCCGTGCTTGTCCTCGTGCCGGCCGTGCGTGAAGCCCTCGCTGCCGCGCTCGACCACGAACCAGCTCGGGCCGCCGGGCGCGAGGGCGAGCACCGTGCTCAGCTCGGCCACGCCGCCGTTCGAGATCCACTGCTTGGCGCCGGTCAGACGGTAGCCGACGAGGTCGCCGCCGTCGGACACCGGGACCGCCGTCGTCTTGAGCGCCGCGAGGTCGCTGCCTGCGTCGGGCTCGGTGGCACCGTAGGCCATCAGGATGCCCTCCTCGGCGATCCGTCCCATGAACTGCCGCTTCTGGTCGGGAGTCCCGCCGACCGAGATCGGGTCGCTGCCGAGGAAGGTGGCCAGCACCGAGGTGGCGAGGCCGACGTCGATCGCGGCCATCCGCTCGCACACGCGGTACACGTCGAGCGCGTCGCCTCCCATCCCGCCGTACTCCTCGGCGACGAACAGGAGCTGGATCCCGAGGTCCTCGCCGCACATGCGGCGCACGAGCGCCTCGGGGAACTCGTCGCGCTCGTCGAGCTCGATCAGCAGCGAATCGGGCAGCTCATGACGCGCAAATTCACCGATCGACTCGAGGGTGAACCCCAGCGTCTCGAGGTCCAATCCGCCGACGGCGGTGGCCTCTCCTCCATGCATCGCGTCGATTGTCCCACCACGTGGGGCCCGGGCATCCGGTCTCACCCGCGAGTGGGGCAGGGCAAGTACGGATAGCGACGAGGACGCCGCCGCCGAGGGCGGCGGCCGGGGTCGCGAGACCTACCCGGCCGCCGCGCCCGCCGCCGCGCTCGCCAGCGCCGACAGCTCGCCCAAGGAGGCGACGATGCCCGCTCTGAGCACGTCGAGGTCGGGCACGGCGACTCGATCGGCGCACAGTCCGAACGTCAGCCCCCCGGCGTAGGAGACGACCGCGATGCCGAGCGCGTGCCCGGCCGCGAGCGGCACGAACGGCAGGATGTCGACCATCGGCGCGCCGGACGAGTACAGCCGCTGCGGCGGGCCGGGGACATTGGTGATCGTGACGTTGAACAGCCGGCTCGCGAACAGCGAGCGCGCGATCACGGCGTGCAGCACGGGCGGTGCGAGCTCGGCCAGGCCGGTCACGGTGCTGGCCCCGAGTGCCTGCCCGCCCGTCTTCTGCTTCGCCACCGCCGCCCGCACGAGGCGGTAGCGGCGCAGGGCGTCGGGCTCGGCGACCGGCAGATCCACGAACAGCGAGGAGACCTTGTTGCCGAGATCGGCGTGGTCGCCCTCGCGGCGGATGCTGACCGGCACCATCGCCCGCAGCCCCTGGCGCGGCGGATCGTCACCCCGGGCGAGCAGCAGCTCACGTATGGCGGCGGTGGCGGCGCACAGCACGACGTCGTTGATCTTGCCCCCGAGCGCCGACCCGATCGCGCGCAGCTCGGCCAGCTCGACGTGGACGGTCGCGATGCTCCGCGTCGCCCCGATCGGCACGTTGAGGCTCGAGTCGGGCGCCGCGATCAGCTCGTCGCGCACGAGCAGGTCGATCACCGCACGCGATCGCTCGAGCGCCTCGCGTGGATGCCGGAGCGCGAGCGCGCCGGCGCGGGCGGCGGCGAGGCCGGAACCGACCACCTGCCGAAGGGGCTCGGGCGGGTGCGGCAGCCAGGCGTGCGGGTGCTCGTGCGCGGCCGGCGCGGGCGACTCCTCCACGGCCGATGGCTCGTGCGGCTCGGGCTCCGCGTCGAGCAGCAGGTGGGTGACGTCGACCGAGCCGACGCCGTCCACGAGGCAGTGGTGGGTCTTCCACACCAACGCCCAACGGCCTTTGGCCAAGCCGTCGAGCAGCACCATCTGCCACAACGGACGGCTGCGGTCCAGGCGGTGTGAGTAGAAGTCGGACATCCAGTCGAGCAGGTCGGGCTGCTCCCCGGGCGGCGGGAGCGTGGCGTGGCGCACCTGCGCCTCGAGGTCGAAGTGCTCGTCGCGCTCCCAAGAGGGCCAGGCCAGTCCGCCGGTGCGGGGCTCGGTCAGCCGCTGGCGGTAGCGCGGCAGGAGGTCGAGCCGCCGGTCGAGCTGCTCGCGCACCTGCCCGATGGTCGGGGTGTCACCGCCGGGCAGCGCCTCGAACACGAAGGCACCGCCGATGTGCATCAGCGCGCTGTCGTCGGCCTGCTCGAGCTCCAGGAACGTGGCGTCGAGCGCGCTGAGCTGGTCGGGGGCGGGCACGGCCGCCCCCGGGGCGCGACCGGGCTCACCGCTCACGGCTGGACGGATCACGCCCGATACAGCGCGGCCGCGACCGTGATCCCCGCGCCCGCCGAGACGAACATGACCGTACGCGCCGCCGCGAGGTCTGCGCACTCCAGCGCCAGCGCCGGCGCGGCCGTGTGCGCGTGGCCGAGGCCGTCCGCCGCCGAGGCGATCCGGTCGGCGGATACGCCGAGCCGCCTCGCCAGCGCGTCGGCGAAGCCCGGAACCGACGCGGTCGCCACGAGAAGGTCGACGTCGGCGAGGGGGAGCGCCTGCTCCGCCGCCAGCTCGCGGGCCGTCGACTCGGCGCACTCGAGCGCCCGATCGGCATACGACTCGGCGATATCGACCGTGAGGATGTTGCGGCCGTGATGGGCGAGCCCCCGCCGGGCATCCTCGTGCCAGTCGACGTAGCTTCGGAACAGCTCGGCGTACTCGGGGAACGTGGCGAATCGGAACGCCGTGAAGCCCGCGTGGGAGTCGTCGCGGCTCAGCAGAACGGCGCCGCCCACGGAGGGGAAGGGAAACTCCTCCGAGATGCCCGGCTCCGGGTCCATGTCGCTCGCGACCACCATGCCGAGGTCGATCGTGCCCGAGGTGAGCATGCCGTCGACCAGTTCGATGCCCGTCAGCAGCCCGCAGGCGCCGTTGGACACGTCGAACGAGAAGGTTCCGTGGTCCGCGCCGGGCCCGCGGTCCGGGTTCGCACCGATGTCCTCCTGAATGAGGGCCGCCAACGCGGGCTCGCTCATGTTCTTGTCGTGGTAGACGCCCGCGTTGATGAGCAGATCGAGCTCATGGGCCGAGCGGCGCGAGCGCTCCAGACACGAGCGGGCGGCGCTGTCGGCGAGCTTCAGCGCGCCCGTCGCGCGCGGCCGGCGGTGCGCCGTCGCCGTGGCCGTCGCCTCAATGATCGTGCCCATAGCGTCCGACCAGCTCTCCGATCTTGAAGATCACGACTCCCACCTCCAGGCCCGAGGCGAGCGACAGGAGCAACACCCGGTCGTCCGCGGCGAGGCGGCCCTCGTTGAGGTACTTCCACAGCGCGACGAAATGCGTCGTCGACGCGGTGTTGCCGAACTCGTCGACCGTCACGACCACGTGCTTGGGCGCGACCCCCACCTTCTCGGCGTGCTGCTGGGCGCCCTTCTTGATCGCGCGGGCGGAGGTCTGGTGGGGGATCAGGTAGTCGATGTCATCGAACGCGAGCCCGGCCTGGTCGAGGGCCTCGATCAGCAACGGCAGCGAGGCCTCGGTGGCGACCTTGTGGATCTCCCGCGCGTCGGTGTGCATCGTCGCTCCGCGCCCGATCTTGGCCGGAAACGCCAGACACAGGCGGCTGTGCTCGGACAGCGTCGTGAAGCCGGCCACCTCGATGCCGGGAGCGCCGTCGGGCGCGCGCTCGAGGATCACGGCGGCGCCCGCGTCGCCGAGGGTGAGCGAGGCGAGCTGGTCGCTCATCACCGTGCGGACCTCGCGCGCGGCGTTGCGGCCGAGGTGGGTGATGTACTCGCCGCTGACGACCATGCCCCGCCGGATCCGGCCCGATCGGATCATGTCGTTGAGGACGAATACGCCGGTCATCATTCCGGCGCACGCGTTCGTGAGGTCAAAGCTCATCGCCTGCCCGGCGCCGGTCGCCTCCTTGATCGACAGGCTCAGGGGCGGCTCGAGCTGCTCCCGTAGGTCGCCGACGTAGCGGCTGATGCTCGACACGATCAGCACGTCGAGGTCCTCCGCCGCGCAATCCGCGCGGGCGAGGGCGTCGCGCGCCGCACCGAGCGCGAGGGTGAAGGCGTCCTCGCGCTCACTGACGACGTGGCGCTCGTGGATGCCCGTGAGCCGCTCGAGCTCGATGTGGGTCCGGTGCCTCGTGCTCGCCATGAGCTCGTCGCTGGTGACCCGCAGCTCGGGAACCGAGGCGCCGATCGCGCCGATGCGGCTCGAATACGTCCGACCGCCGTTCGGGCTGACGGCGCGCCCCTCGAGCGTGAGCCAATGCTCGCCGTTTGCCGGCTTGACGCTCTCCTCCATGTGCCGATTCTCAACGTTCGCCGGTGCGGCGCAACCGTGATAACTACCGGGTGTCGATGCGGGCCTCGTGCGTTCCCCGGCGCGCGATGAACGGGGAAAGGAGTCACGCTCGCGGTCCGGCCGCGAGCGCGTGGTTGCGGAGCCGGTGTGCGTTCTACCGAGCGTGATCCGTGCCCGCTGCCGATGCGCCTCGCCGGCCGGGCGCCGTAGCGTCGAGGCGACCGAGGCGCACGGAATCTCGGCGGCTCCGACGGGAGGAAACGATGGGCGAGCAACTGAGCCCCCTCGACGCGACGTTCCTCGAGCTCGAGCAACTCGACGAGGGTGGCACGATGCACATCGGCGCGGTGATGGTGTTCGACTCCCCGACCGGATCGGGTGCGCCGCCGGTGCAACGCCTGATCGCCGAGATGGCGCCCCGGCTCGACCCGGTGCCACGCTTCAGTCAGCGGCTGTCGACGACGCACATCGGCGGGCTGCACTGGCCGACCTGGGAACGGGTCGAGGGCTTCGACGTCAGCGATCACGTCCGACGCGCGATGCTGCCGGCGCCCGGAGGAGACGAGGAGCTGTTCGAATGGGCGGGAGACTTCTTCTCGCACCGCCTCGATCGCACGCGGCCGCTCTGGGAGATGGTGATCGTCGACGGCCTGGCCCGCGGACGCTGGGCGGCGGCGACGAAGCTGCATCACAGCCTCGTCGACGGCGTCGGCTCGCTCGACATCGGGCAGATGCTGCTCGACAGCGAGCCCCGGAAGCCGCGGGCCGTGACGGCGCGACGGGCCGCCGGCACCGCGCGCGCCGAGATCGAGACGGACCCGCTCGCGGGCAACGACTCGTCGGGCCGGCCGTGGTGGGCGCCGCCCGGGCTGCTGGTGCGCGGCGCGCGCGCCGGCGTCGGCCTCGCCCTGCACCCGCAACGGCTGCCGGGGATCGTCGACCACACCGCCAAGCTCGCCGAGCTGCTCGCGCGCAACGAACTGATCGCCGCGCCGCACACGAGCCTCAACCACCCGATCGGGCCGACACGCCGCTTCCGCGCCGTGCGTCTGCGCCTCGACGAGATCAACGCCGTTCGGCGCACCCTCGGCGGTACCGTCAACGACGTCGCGCTCGCGGTCGCCGCCGGTGGTCTGCGGCGCATGCTGCTGGACCGAGGCGACGATCTCCCGGGTGCGCCCGGACTGCGGGCGATGGTCCCGGTGAACGTGCGGGCGGCCGAGGACGAGCTCCACATGGGCAATCGTGTATCGACGCTGTTCGTGCACCTGCCCGTCGACGAGCCGGACCCGGGCGCACGCCTCGGGCGCGTCGTCGCGGAGTCGCACAAGCTCAAGGAGGGTCACAAGGTGGTCGGTGCAACCACGCTGATCGACCTGACCGGCCTCGCGCCGCCGGCGCTGCACGTCCACCTCGCGGGCCAGCTGTACGCGCCGCGGCTCTTCAATCTCACGATCACGAACGTTCCCGGTCCGCGGACGAAGCTGTATGCGCTCGATTGCCCGATGCGGGAGTTGCTTCCGCTCGTGCCCCTCGCGGCCGATCGCGCCATCGGGATCGCGATGTTCAGCTACGACGGCACGATGTGCTTCGGCCTCGCCGCCGACCGCGACAGCGTGCCCGATCTGCACGTGCTCGCGCAGGGCATGGAGGAGTCCTTCAGCGAGCTCCTCGCGCTCGCCGGTGCGGCGGTCGGCTGATCACGCACCCTTCGGTTCGCCGGCCGACGCCACCTCGACGGGTGGCGTGATCTCGCGTTTGACGATCTTGCCGGTGGGACCCTTGGGCAGCTCGTCGACGAACCACACGTGGCGCGGGTACTTGTAGGCGGCGACCTCGCTCTTGACGTAGGCCTGCAGCTCCTCGGCGGTGACGGAGGCGTCCCGCTTGAGCGTCACGACCGCCGCGATCTCCTCACCGAGCTCCGCGTGCGGGATGCCGATCACCGCCACCTCCTGTACCGCCGGGTGCTCGTACAGGACCTCCTCGATCTCGCGCGGATACACGTTGTAGCCGCCGCGAATGATCATGTCCTTCTTGCGGTCCACGATGAAGAAATAGCCGTCCTCGTCCACCCGGGCCAGATCCCCGGTGTAGAACCAGCCGCCCGGATCGAAGGCGTCGATGGTCGCCTCCGGCCGCCGCCAGTAGCCCTTCATCACGTTGTGGCCGCGGATGGCGATCTCGCCGACCTCGCCCTGCGGGAGGGTCTGGCGGTCGTCGTCTGCGACCTTCATCTCCACCCCCGCGACCGGCGTACCGATCGAACCGGGCTTGCGCTCACGATCGGGATGGTTGAACGAGGCCACCGGCGAGGTCTCCGACAGCCCGTAGCCCTCCAGAACCGGGCAGCCCAGCGAGCGCTCGAACCCGCGCAGGACCTCGACCGGGAGGGCCGAGCCGCCCGACACGCACAGGCGCAGCGTCGAGACGTCGAAGCGATCCCGATCGGGGTGGCTCAGGAGCCCCACATACATGGTCGGCACGCCCTCGAACACCGTGACGCGCTCGCGCGCGATCGTCTCGAGCACACCGCCGGGATCGAAGCGCGCCACGAGCGCCAGACACGCCCCCGCCGCCACGGCGGCGTTCAGGCCGCAGGTCTGTCCGAACGAATGGAACAGCGGAAGCGCGCCGAGGATCACGTCGTCGGCCTCGAGCGACAGCATGCCCACGACCACCTCGGCGTTGCGGGCCAGGTTTGCGTGTGTGAGCTCCGCCCCCTTGGGCTCGCCGGTCGTGCCCGACGTGTAGAGGATCACGGCCGTGTCGTCGCTGCCGCGCTCGACCACCTCGGCCGCCGGTTCGGCGTCCGCGAGCAGTTGCTCGAATTCGCCGGGAGCGACGACCACGCACTCCGTCCCGGCCTCGCCCGCGCCGAGCCGAGCGGGCTCGGCGAACGTCGGCCAGGCGAAGACGAGCCTGGCCTCGGAGTCACGCAGGTAGTAGGCGACCTCGCGCTGCTTGAGCAGCACGTTCATCGGCACGACCACGCCACCCGCCCGGAGCACGCCGTAGTACAGCGACGCGAACTGCGGCACGTTCGGAAGCATGATCGCGACGCGGTCCCCGGGTCTCACACCCCGGGCCTGCAGCAGGCCGGCGACCCGAGCGGACGCGTCGTCCAGCTCGGCGTAGCTGACCACGACGTCGTCGAGCTTGAGCGCCGGGCGGCGCTCGTTCGACAGCGCGACGTTCCTGAGGGTCAAAGCGAGATTGCTGCCCATCCATCCTCCTCGAGGCACGGCCCGCGGGCGAGCGCCGGTTCCTCGACAGCATATGCCTCGCCGGGGGCCCCGTTCGGACCGGATCGGCCCGCGCGTCCGCGCCCCGCTCAGCCCCTCGTCGCGCGGGACATGGCCTGCTTCAGCCCACGAGGCGGCTGTTGCGTCACCAGGTCCTCTATCCGACCCGCAATCGGCCCCTTGGCCAGCATCGAGAGCATGCGGCCGGGATCGAAGAACGTCTCATAGTGGGCGAGCGTGCGACCGTCGCCGAGCTCCTCGAAGATCCAGCACGCGGTCATCGTGCGCAGGTCGCCGCTCTCGCGCTCGATCCGGATCGCATGCGGCTCCTCGTAGGTGAAGCGCAGGTCGACCCGAACCCGAGCGATGAGCGCGTCGAGCGTCGTCCGCACGAGCGAGGCGCGGCCCCTGGAGTCACGCTCGAGGATCTCGGCCGCGGCCACGACCTCGTGCCACTCGGGCGTCCGCTCGGTGTCGCAGACCACGGCGAAGCACGACAGCGGGGACGCATCGATCTCCACCGCGGATGCGCCTCCGAACCGAGTCACCGGCCTCCTCTGAGGTCTCGCCGACAGCTCGACCCTATCGGATCGACGCGCGCACGCTGCCCGCCGACCGGTGCTCGCGGCCAGGGATGCGGTTCGTCCGTCAAGCGTCCTCGGCTGCGAGCCGATGACCGTGTTCACACGCACCGTCGGCGGCGCGTCGCCACACGATCCATCGACCCGAGAGGCCAGCTTTGAACGTCGACGTCGTCAGCCACAGCGGTTCCATCGCCAAGCGGTTGTGGCTCGCACCGGTGCCGGCCGCGAGGTTCGCGTCCCGTCGACTGTCCCGGGGCCTGCGGTCGGTGCCCGGGATGCGCCGGTCCGAGCGGCCGGTGAGCAGGCTGCACGGCCAGGTCGCGCTCATCACCGGCGGCGCGCGGGGCGTCGGTGCGGCGACCGCGACGCGGCTCGTCGATCGAGGCGCCCGCGTCGTCCTCGTCGACCTCGACGCGACGGCGTTGCGCGCGCTCGCCGAGCAGCTCGGCGAGGGCAACGCCACCTGGATCTCCGGTGACGTGACGCGACTGGCCGACATGGAGGCGGCGGTCGCCTGTGCCGTCGAGCGCTTCGGTGGCATCGACGTCGTGGTGGCCAACGCGGGAATCGCCAGCTACGGCTCGGTCGGCGCCGTCGACCCGGCGAGCTTCCGGCGCGTCATCGACGTCAACGTCACCGGCGTCTTTCACACCGTCCGCGCGGCACTGCCCGAGGTCCTGCAGAGTGGCGGCTACATCCTTGTCGTGTCGTCGCTGGCCGCCTACGCGCCGGCTCCGGGTCTGGCCGCCTATAACGCCAGCAAGGCCGGGGTCGAGCACCTTGCCAACGCGCTGCGCCTGGAGGTCGGCTACCAGGGCGTCGCGGTCGGCAGCGCGCACATGTCCTGGATCGACACGCTGATGGTGCAGGAGGCCAAGCAGGACATGGGAGCCTTTGGCGACCTGCTCGAGGCGCTGCCGGGACCGCTCGGCAGCACGACCTCCGTCGAGTCGTGCGCGGATGCGTTCGTGGCCGGGATCGAGAACCGCGCCACGCGGATCAACGTCCCGGGCTGGGTCGGGACGCTGCGCTGGCTGAAGCCGGTCCTGACCTCGACGGTCTGCGAGCTCCAGCTGCGAGGCACGGCCCGGCGGATCGTGCCGCTGATGGACGCACAGGTGGCTCGCCTCGGACGCTCGCTCAGCGCTCGCCTGAGCGACTCGTCCCAGGCGCGCAAGGCCGCCTGAATCCGTCCCGTTCGCATCGAGACCCGGTCCCGATGTGGGCGCGGGCGCCCGCGTGTCCCTCATGCGGGCGCCCGCTGGGTTTGGTCGAGGGGTATCGGATTCTGTTAGGTGGATCTCCTTTCTTCGTCAGTCCGCCGAGCCGGTCTCAGCGGAACGGCTGGGGAGGGCATCCCTGCGTTGGGTGGCAGGGTGCGGGCTCGTCGCAACGCGCGGTCGTCTGGCAGGACGGCTCGACCTGACAGGGCGGGCACTGCCCGCCGGGGTGATCGCCTTCGCGATGGCCCGCTTCTTGCCCGTTCGTGCTGGTGTTCGTGGCCTGCTGGGAGCCGGAGGCGGTGTTGGTCGCCTGGCCGCCGTTGCCGCCGTTGGCGTTGACCTGTCCGCCGTTGGCGCTCGCCGGCCCGCTCGTCGCGGTCGTGTCGCCGCCAGTGGCCTGGGCCGAGCCCAGGCCGATGGCGATCGCGTTGCCGTCGAGCAGTTGCAGGTTGCCGCTGTTGGCGTGACCGCCGTTGGCGGCGTTGCTGCTCCCGCCGTTGCCGCCGTTGGCCTGGTTGTCGCCCTGGCTGACCGTGTTGGTCGAGGTCGACGACGGTGAGCCCTGGTCGTCCCGGCCGTAGCCGGAGTGGTCGTGGCTCTTGGTGGTGCTGGTGTTCGTGGCCTGCTGGGAGCCGGAGGCGGTGTTGCTCGCCTGACCGCCGTTGCCGCCGTTGGCGTTGACCTGTCCGCCGTTGGCGTTCGCCGGCCCGCTCGTCGCGGTCGTGCTTCCGCCCGTGGCGGTCGCGGTGCCGACGCGATGGTCGCCATGCCGGCGGTGGTGACCGCACTCATGACGCGGGGTCGGCTCGCCGCTGGACCACGGCGTGCTGCTTGCGTTGCCGTTGCCGGCCTGGCCGTTGCCGCTGTTGGCGGATCCGCCGCTGGCGGTGTTGCCGTTGCCGCCGTTGCCGCCGTTGGCCTGGTTGTCGCCCTGGCTGACCGTGTTGGTCGAGGAGGGTGACGGTGAGCCCTGGTCGTCCGAGCCGTAGCCGGAGTGGTCGTGGCTCTTGGTGGTGCTGGTGTTCGTGGCCTGCTGGGAGCCGGAGGCGGTGTTGCTCGCCTGACCGCCGTTGCCGCCGTTGGCGTTGACCTGTCCGCCGTTGGCGTTCGCCGGCCCGCTCGTCGCGGTCGTGCTTCCGGCCGTGGCGGTGGCCGGAGGGGACGAGTGGTCGGTCTGCCCGCCATCGCACTGACACGGGCTCGGCCTGGTCTCGACGCTCGACGGCGAGACGCTGATCGCGTTGCCGTTGAGCACCTGGACGTTGCTGCTGTTGGCTGACCCGCCGTTGGCGGTGTTGTTGTTTCCGCCGTCGCCGCCGTTGGCCTGGTTGTCGCCCTGGCTGACGGTGTTGGTCGACGACCGCGTCCCCGGGTCCTGATTGGGGCCGCTGGAGGCGCCGGTGTTGCTCGCCTGCTGGGAGCCCGAGGCGGTGTTGGTCGCCTTACCGCCGGAGCCGCCGTTGGCGTTGACCTGTCCGCCGTTCGCGGATGCCGGGCCGCTCGTCGCGGTCGTGTCGCCACCGGTGGCCTGCGCCTGGCCGATGGCCACGCTGTTGCCGTTGAGCAGCTGCACGTTCCCGCTGTTGGCGGACCCGCCGTCGGCGCTGTTGTTGCTGCCGCCGTTGCCGCCGTTGGCCTGGTTGTCGCCCTGGCTGACGAGATTGGCGACGGTGGCCCCGGTCTGGGTCAGCGGCTGTCTTCCGACACCGGCGGCAGCGGCCTGCCCTGCGGTGACGCCGCCGAGCGCGGTAACGCTCAGGGCGATTGCTGTTAGCCGTCGTTTCACGGCATAGCTCCTTTTCATTGATTGCTTGACGGTGGCCGTCGGGCGCATGCGACCCGACGGCTGCTCTGGCGCGCCCGAGGGGCGCTAGCCAGGCCGCTCAAGCAATGCGATGAACGGCGGCGGGACATCGCCGCCGCCGGCTGCGTGCAGGCGCCGCGATGGGGCTCCTAGCCCCAGGCCGAGCAGCGCCAGCAGAGCCATGGCGAAGAAGAAGCCCGAGCTCCCGGCCCCCGAGGCGGAGCTGATCCCACTCCCGGATCCCGATGCCCCCGCGGGCGGACTCAGCAGGCGAAGGGTCCCGGAATGCGACACCTTGGCCTGGAAGTGGACATTGTCACCGGTCGCCGCCGGCACGGGCGTGGCGCCGGTGCGCGCCACGAGCGACGCGAACCCCGGGTCGAGCGGGGTCGGGCCGGGCGCACCCGGCGTCGCGCGCGGGCCCGCGGGTGAGCCCGCCACCGGCCACGTCCGCGGGGCGGCAGGTGGCGGTACCTGGCCCAGGAAGGCGGGTGGCGCCGCGGGGCTGAGGCTGGTGCCCGCCGGCGAGCCGGCGGACGCGGTGGCCGCTGCGGCTGGTGATGCCGTCGTCGGCGCTGCGGAAGACGGCGCGGCCCCGGCGAACGAGGCGCGCGTCGTCGTCGACAACACCCCGGATGGGCGGTTCGGTGCCGGCGATGCTCCGAGCGGGGCGAGGCCGGTTGCGGGGCTGGGCGAAGGGGATGCGCCGGACGGCGCGAGGGTGCGGCCGACGGTCTGGGTGGTCGGCGTGCGGGTTCGTGTGACCGGGGCGAGCGCCTGGGTGATCGGGGCGACCGGGGCGAGGGGCTGTGTGATCGGGGTGAGCGCCGACGTGATGGGGGCGAGGGTGTGGGCGAGGGTCTGGGTGATGGGGGTGAGCGTCTGCGTGATGGGGGCGAGGGTGTGGGCGAGGGTCTGGGTGATGGGGGTGAGCGTCTGCGTGATGGGGGCGAGGGTGTGGCCGAGGGCCTGGGTGATCGGGGTGAGCGTCTGCGTGATGGGGGCGAGGGTGTGGCCGAGGGCCTGGGTGATCGGGGTGAGCGTCTGCGTGATGGGGGCGAGGGTGTGGCCGAGGGCCTGGGTGATCGGGGTGAGCGTCTGCGTGATCGGGGCGAGGGTGTGGGTGACCGGGGTCAGCGTCTGCGTGATCGGGGCGAGGGTGTGGCCGAGGGCCTGGGTGATCGGGGTGAGCGTCTGCGTGATGGGGGCGAGGGTGTGGGCGATGCTCTGGGTGACGGGGGTGAGCGTCTGCGTGATGGGGGCGAGCGTGTGGGCGATGCTCTGGGTGACGGGGGTGAGCGCCCGTGTGACCGGGGCGAGGGTTGGCGCGACGAGCGCGAGCACCTCGCCGCCGGCTGGGGCCCTGGTCGCCCGGCCGGCTGTCGCCGTGACCGGGGTCGTTGGGACGCCGGCCGTCGCCGGCTGGGTGGTCGGCACAGGGCCGGGTGCCTGGGTGCCAGGGGTCGGCGTCGCCGCCGGCTGGCTCGCCGGGGCCTTGGGCACCAGGATGCCTTGCTTGGTTGCGGGGTGCGGCCTTGCCGCGGCTGCCGTCGGCGTGGGCGTCGGAGTCGGCGTCGGCGGCGTCGCTTGGGTCGCCGGCGCCGCCGCGTCAGCCGCCGTCGGTATCGGCGAGACCGGCTGCACGGCGGGGGTCGCCGGTGGCGCGGCTGGCGCGACAGCACGGGCGACGGTTGTGGTCGCCTGTGCGACCGCGGAGGTCGCTGGCGGCGCCACGGGAGCGGCAGTGCCGACCGCGCCACTCGGCGGATTTCCCGTCGCCGCCGAACCCGAGGCGGAATTGCCGGCGGGAGGGCCGGTGCTTGCGGGCGGGGCTGTCGACGCCGTCGAGACGCCGCCGGGCGCAGCCGCTGCGCTGGTCGGAGCCTGAGCCGTAGTCGTCGCGGCCTGCGCTGCCGCGCGCACGTCCTGAATCAGGCCTGCGGAGGGTGGGCGAGGCCCGACGGCACCGGCCGTCGACGTCCCCCAGAAGAGGGCGGCGACCAGTGCCGATACGGCTAGCGCCGTCGCCGAGAGAAATGTGGGCTTTCGGCTTGTCATCGCACACACCGGAACAACGCCTAAACCCCGGCCCGAAGGGGACCACCAAACCCAATCCTCTTCTTGCCCGCATCAGCGCAGGTCTACACACGACTTCCGAGCGGTTCCGACTGCCGCTCTCACCGTCCTCTCATCTTCATCTCGGTAAAGAGTCGGGCATGGTCTCGTACGCCCCCGCGGCCCTGGAGCGGGACACCGAAGTTCTCGGGCCGCGAGCCGCGCTCGATCGTGCCGTCGCGCACCTGCTCTCGCTGCAGCACGCCGACGGCTGGTGGAAGGGCGAGCTGCAGACGAACGTCACGATGGACGCCGAGGACCTGCTGCTGCGCCAGTTCCTCGGGATCCGCGATCTCGACACGACCCGCCGCGCGGCGGCGCGCATCCGCTCGCAGCAGCGCAGCGACGGCTCGTGGGCGCTGTTCGAGGGCGGGCCCCCTGACCTGTCGACGAGCATCGAGGCCTACGTCGCTCTGCGGCTGGCCGGGGACGAGCGCGGGGCCGACCACATGCACGCCGTGGCCGCGCTCGTGCGCTCGCTCGGCGGCGTGGATCGCGCCCGCGTGTTCACGCACATCTGGCTGGCCCTGTTCGGGGCCTGGTCGTGGGATGCGGTCCCGGCGCTCGTGCCGGAGATCATGCTGCTGCCCCGCTGGGCGCCGTTGAACATCTACGCCTTCGCCTGCTGGGCCCGGCAGACGATCGTGCCTCTGACGATCGTCTTCGCGCATCGGCCGCGGCGGCACCTGCCGTTCGACCTGGCCGAGCTGCGCTCGGCCCGATCGGCCGCCCCGGCGCCGGCCTCGCTGCCCGCACGCGGCCTGGCCCGGCTCGATCGCGTCCTGCACGCCTACGAGCGCCGCCCCCTTCACGGCCTGCGCCGCCACGCGCTGGCGCACGCCGAGCGCTGGATCGTCGAGCGCCAGGAAGCCGACGGCTCGTGGGGTGGCATCCAACCGCCGTGGGTCTACTCGCTGATCGCGCTGCATCTGCGCGGCTACGGGCTCGACCACCCCGTGATGCGGGCCGGACTGCGCGGCCTCGAGGCCTTCGTCATCGACGATGTCGACGGCCGGCGACTGGAGGCGTGCCAGTCGCCGGTGTGGGATACGGCGCTCGCCGTCGTGGCGCTGTCGGACGCCGGCGCCGCGGCCGACGATCCCAACCTCGTCCGTGCCGCGGACTGGCTGCTCGACCGCGAGGTCACGCGCCGCGGCGATTGGTCGGTGCGGCGACCGCGGCTTCCCGCCGGCGGCTGGGCGTTCGAGTTCGCCAACGAGAACTACCCCGATGTCGATGACACCGCCGAGGTCGTGCTCGCGCTCCGGCGCGTGGCACACCCGGACGGCGAGCGCGTGCGGCGCGCGATCGAGCGGGCCGCCGACTGGGTGGAGGGAATGCAGAGCGCCGGCGGCGGCTGGGGCGCCTTCGACGTCGACAACACAAGCGCACTCGCGCGTGAGCTGCCGTTCTGCGACTTCGGCGAGGTGGTCGACCCGCCGAGCGCCGACGTGACCGCGCATGCGCTCGAGATGCTCGCCGAGCTCGGGCGCGCCGCGGGCCCGGCGGCGCGACGCGGCGCGCAGTGGCTGAGCGCCGCGCAGGAGCGCGGCGGGTCGTGGTTCGGGCGCTGGGGCGTCAACCACGTCTACGGCACCGGCGCCGCCGTGCCGGCGCTCGTGGCGGCGGGCGCCGCACCGGACGACCCGCGGATCCGCCGCGCGGTGGCGTGGCTGCACGAGCATCAGAACGCTGACGGCGGCTGGGGTGAGGACGTGCGGTCCTACACCGACCCGACCTGGATCGGGCGCGGCACCAGCACCGCGTCGCAGACGGCGTGGGCGCTGCTGGCGCTGCACGCGGCCGGTGAGGACGGCTGTTCGGTGCTGCGCGGGATCGACTGGCTCGTGCGCACGCAGCGCGGAGACGGCTCCTGGGACGAGCCCGAGTACACCGGCACCGGGTTCCCGTCGGACTTCTCGATCAACTACCACCTGTACCGCCTCGTATTCCCGATCATGGCGCTGGGCCGCCTCACGCGGTGAGCGCAGCGGTCGACAGCGCGCCGTCGCCGCTGCCGGGCCCCGCGGCCGTCATGGCCCGGGCGGGCGGCGAGAACTTCCCGGTCGCCGGGCTGTTGGCCGGGCGGCGTCGTGGCGAGCACCTGCTGGCGATCTATGGTTTCGCGCGCCTCGTCGACGACACCGGCGACGAGGCCGACGGCGACCGCAACGCCTTGCTCGACTGGATCGAGGGAGACCTCGACCGCCTCTACGATGGCCTCGCCCCGACGGAGGCGACCGTGCGGCGACTGGCCTCGACCGTTCGCGCACTCGACCTCCCGGCGGCGCCGTTTCGGCGCCTGATCGAGGCCAACCGCCGCGACCAGGTCGTCGACCGCTACGCGACGCTCGACGCTCTGCTGGACTACTGCCAACTCTCCGCGGCGCCGGTGGGCGAGCTCGTCCTGCACGTGTTCGGGTCCGCCACTCCCAGCCATATCGCGCTCTCGGATCGGGTCTGTTCCGCGCTGCAGATCTGCGAGCACCTCCAGGACGTCGCCGAGGACCGTGGCCGCGGACGGGTGTATCTGCCCCTGGAGGATCTGGACCGCTTCGGCTGCACGATCGGCGACCTGTCGGCACCGAGCCCCTCGCCCCAGCTGCGCGCGATGCTCGCGTTCGAGGTCGACCGCGCCCGGTCCCTGCTCGACGCGGGCGCGCCGCTCGTCCGCCGCCTGCGCGGGCGCGCGGGGCTCGCGGTCGCCGGCTTCGTGGCCGGCGGTCGGGCGGCGCTGGGGGCGATCGAGCGCGCCGATTACGACGTGCTCTCCCGCCGCCCGCGCCCGAGCCGCGCGGCGTTCGGCCTCGCGCTCGCCCAGACGATCCTGGAGCGCCGGTGACCACCCAGCTGGCCTCGCCGCCCGCCGCCGGGGACGCGTACCGGGCCTGCGAGCGCATCACGCGCCACGCGGCGGCGAACTTCTTCTACGGCATCCGCCTGCTGCCCCCCGCCAAGCGGCGGGCGATGTGTGCGGCCTACGCCTTCGCGCGGCGGGTCGACGACATCGGCGATGGAACGATGCCAACGGAGGCCAAGCTGGCCGCGCTCGTCGACGAGCGCAACGGTTTGGCTGCGCTCGCGGCGCACGACGTCGGCGAGAACGACCCGGTCCTCCTGGCGCTCGCCGACGCGTCGGCGCGCTTCGCCCTGCCGCTCGACGCGCTCGAGTGCCTGATCGACGGCGTCGAGATGGATGTGGTCGGACGCCGATATGAGACCTTCGACGAGCTCGTCGTCTACTGCCGCTGCGTGGCCGGCTCGGTTGGGCGGACCTGCCTGGCCATCTTCGGGGCCGACGACCGGCCGGTCGCCGACCCGCTCGCGGACGACCTCGGCGTGGCCATGCAGCTGACGAACATCCTGCGCGACGTGCGTGAGGACGGCGAGCGCGGTCGCGTTTACCTTCCGGCCGAGGACCTGCGCCGGTTCGGCGTGGAGAGCTTCGAGCACGCCGCGCGACCCGCGCTGGCGTCTCTCATCCGTTTCCAGGCCGACCGGAACCGGAAGTGGTTCGACCGCGGACTGACTCTCGCGGAGCACCTCGACGGGCGCAGCACCGCGTGCCTGCTCGCGATGACCGGCATCTACCGGCGGATCCTCGCCCGCATCGAGCGCGAGCCCGCTCTGGTGCTCGAGCAGCGAGTCTCGCTGCCGCCGTGGGAGAAGGCCTGGCTGGCCGCCCGCAGCATGGCGAGGGCCGGCGCATGACCTCGATAATGGGCACCCGCGAGGCGACGCCGGCGTCGGACGTGTCGTACCGTCCCGACGTCGCGGTCGTCGGTGGCGGCCTGGCCGGAATCGCTGCTGCGCTCGAGTGCGCCGACGCCGGCGCCCGCGTCGTGCTGCTGGAGTCGCGCCGGCGGCTCGGCGGGGCCGCGTCCTCGACCGTCCGTCACGGCCTCCGCGTCGACAACGGACAGCACGTGTTCCTGCGCTGCTGCACCGAATACCGCGGCCTGCTCGAACGCATCGGGGCAGCGGGCGACGTCGCGCTGCAGCAGCGGCTGCGGATTGCCGTCCTGTCACCCGGCCGTCGCCCGGCGTGGCTGACCCGAAACGGGCTGCCGGCGCCGCTGCACCTCGCCGGCTCGCTGCTGCGCTACCCCTTCCTGAGCCCCCGCGAGCGCGTCGCCCTGGCTCGGTCGATGCGGGCCCTGGACCGGCTCGACACCGACGACCCCGCGGTCGACGCGCGCGCGTTCGGCGATTGGCTGCGCGAGCAGGGACAGAGCCGCGCCGCCATCGAGCGTCTGTGGGAGCTGATCGCGCGCCCGACGCTCAACCTGCGCTGCGACGACGCCTCGCTCGCGCAGGCCGCATACGTCTTCCAGGCCGGCCTCCTGCGCGATCGCGAGGCGGGTGACATCGGCTGGGCCAGCGTGCCGCTGTCGGACATCCACGACCGCGCCGCGCACCGCGCCCTGGCCGGGTCCGGCGTGCGAGTGCGCCTCGGCTGCCGCGCGCGGGCGATCGTCGCCGCGAGCGGCGCGAGCCTGCGGATCGAGGCCGACTGCCATCCCACCCTCGAGGCCAACGCGGTGATCGTGGCGGTGCCGCACGAGCGCGCCGCGCGGCTGCTGCGCGACGCGGGCGTCCCCACGCCCGACCTCGCGCGGCTCGGCTCGTCGCCGATCGTCGAGCTGCATGTCGTCTACGACCGACCGGTCCTCGGCCTGCCGTTTGCGGCCGCCGTGAACTCGCCGGTGCAGTACGTCTTTGATCGCACCTCGAGCGCCGGCGCCAACGGCGGCCAGTACCTCGCCGTGTCGCTGTCGGCGGCCGACGACGAGGTCTACATGACGGTCGAGGATCTGCGCGAGCGCTTCGCCCCGGCCCTGGCGGCGCTGCTTCCGGCCGCCCGGTCGACGCGCATCGTCGATTTCTTCGTCACCCGCGAGCACTTCGCCACGTTCCGCGCGGCCCCGGGTGCGCGGCCGCTGCGTCCCGGGGCACGCACCGGGTGTCCGGGTCTCTTCCTGGCCGGCAGCTACACCGACACCGGCTGGCCGGCGACGATGGAGGGCGCCGTGCGCAGCGGACGCGCCGCCGCTCGCGAGGCGCTTGCCTCGCTGGCTGCCGCCCGCCGGGGCCCGCGGGAGGCGATGCCGGCATGAACGCCGCCGCGCCGCCAGATGACGGCGTCCTCATGCTGGCTCCGTTGGCCATCGAGGCGCGCGCGGCTCGGGCCGGCGCCCCGTGGGCCGACGTGCACCGTACCGGGATGGGTCCCAAGCGCTCGCGCCGCGCGGCGTCGATCGCCCGTGGTGCGGGCGGCCGGCCGATGATGATCGTCGGCTTCTGCGGAGCGCTCGACCTCGAGCTCGAGCCCGGCGACGTCGTGCTGGCGAGCGAGCTGCGCGGACCGACCGGCACGACGCCGTGCGCCGACCCGTCCGTGCTCGCCGGCCACCTGCGCCGGGCCGGCCTCAACGTGCGGATCGGGCCCGTCGCGTCCACGCAGCGGCTCGTGATGCGCGACCGCCGCGAGGCGCTGCAGCGCACCGGCGCGCTGGCGGTCGACATGGAGTCGGCTTGGCTGGCACCGGGAGCGGACGCGCGACCGCTCGTAACGCTGCGCGTCGTCGTGGACACGCACGAGCGCGAGCTCCATCATCCGCTGCGCACCGCGGCCGGCGCCGCGCGCGCCTACCGGGCCCTGCGCGAGGCCTGCCGCTGGGTCGAGGGCTGGAGACAGGCGCTCGGCCCACGCGAGGTCGTGCTCGCCTCCCCGCGGGCCTCCTGCGCCGGCGTCGTGCGCGCCGTGGACATCGTGGAGCAGGTACTGCGCCGCCGCGGCGCCCCCGTCTATGTGCGCAAGCAGATCGTCCACAACGCTCACGTCGTCTCGCAGCTCGAGCGGCAGGGGGCGGTGTTCGTCGACGAGCTCGATGCGGTCCCGAACGGCGCCACGGTCGTCTTCTCGGCACACGGGGTCTCGCCGGCCGTCCGCGCCGAGGCGGCGCGGCGCGGCCTCGACGTCGTCGACGCCACGTGCCCGCTGGTCACGAAGGTGCACGCCGAGGCGCAGCGCTTCGCCGCGGCCGGCCGCGACATCGTGCTCATCGGCCACGAGGGCCACGAGGAGGTCGAGGGAACCGTCGGCCAGGCCCCGGGGTCGATCCAGGTGATCGCCGGAACGGATGACATCCGGCGCCTGTCGGTGCGGGATCCCGACCGACTGGCCTACCTCACCCAGACGACGCTCGCCGTCGACGAGACGGCCGAGGTGGTCGCGGCGCTGCGGGCCCGCTTCCCGGGGGTCGTCGGTCCGCGCTCCGACGACATCTGCTACGCGACACAGAATCGTCAGGACGCCGTTCGCGCGCTGGCCGAGGACTGCGACGCCATCCTCGTCGTCGGGGCCGAGAACTCCTCGAACTCGCATCGCCTCGTGGAGGTCGCCGAGCGCGCCGGATGCCGGGCTCGGCTGATCGGCGACGCCGGGGACGTCCCGCCGGAGTGGCTCGCGGGCGTCGGGCGGCTCGGACTCACCGCCGCGGCATCGGCGCCGGAGAGCCTCGTGCAGGACGTCGTGCGCGCCCTGCGGGGCCTCGGCGACGTCTCGCTGGAGGAGCGCGCGGTGGCCGAGGAGCGCGTCCACTTCAAGTTGCCGCCACTGGAACCCGGGAGCTGAACGATGTCCGTACCGATCCGCCAGAGCGCCCGCCTCGGCGCCTACATCCTCAGGCAGCGACTCGCGCGGCGCCGCCACTATCCGCTCATCGTCGAGCTCGAGCCGCTCTACCAGTGCAACCTGGAGTGCGCCGGCTGCGGCAAGATCCAACACCCGGACCACGTCCTGCGCCGTCGCATGAGCGTCGAGCAGGCGGTGGCCGCGATCGAGGAGAGCGGCACGCCGATGGTCTCGATCGCCGGCGGCGAGCCGCTCATCCACCCCGACATCGACCGCATCGTGGCCGCGTTCGTCGCGCGCCGGAAGTTCGTCTATCTGTGCACGAACGCGATCCTCATGGAGCGCCGGCTCGATCAGTTCGAACCCTCGCCGTACTTCGCTTGGGCGGTCCACATCGACGGCCTGCGCGCGCGCCACGACGAGTCCGTCGCCCGTCGCGGCGTGTTCGACAAGGCCGTCGCGGCCATCCGGGCCGCGCAGGAGCGCGGCTTCCGCGTGACCACGAACACGACGTTCTTCACGCACGACTCACCCGAGGCGGTGCGCAACGTGCTCGACTTCCTCAACGACGAGCTCGAGGTTGACGGGATGATGATCTCCCCCGCCTATGCATACGAGAAGGCCCCCGATGGCGAGCACTTCCTTGGGGTTGAGGCGACCCACTCGCTGTTCCGGGCGGCCTTCGCCGACGGGCGCCGGCGGCACTGGCGGCTCAACCACAGCCCGCTGTTCCTCGATTTCCTCGAGGGCAAGATCGACTTCGGCTGTACCGCGTGGGGCATCCCGTGCTACTCGGTCTTCGGCTGGCAGCGCCCGTGCTACCTGATGTCCGACGGCTACGCGAACACCTACCGTGAGCTCGTCGAGACGACCGATTGGGATGCCTACGGACGGGGTAAGGACCCGCGGTGTGATAATTGCATGGCCCACTGCGGCTACGAGCCGACCGCCGTCGCGATGACGGGGCGCTCGGTGCGTCAGTCGCTGCGGGCCGTGGCCGGGGGCTGAACTGGAGGACGCTGGCGTGCGGTTGCTGGTGGTCGACGACGAGGTCAAGCTCGCGACCGTCCTGCGCCGCCAGCTTCAGCGCCAGGGCGTAGGAGTCGACGTCGCCAGCACCGGCGAACAGGCGCTCGCGCTGGCCTCCGTCACCGACTACGACGCGATCGTGCTCGACCTCATGCTGCCGGGGCTCGACGGCTTCGAGGCCTGCCGTCGACTGCGCGCGGACGGCATCTGGGCGCCGACGCTGATGCTCACGGCGCGCAACGACGTCGAGGACCGCGTGCGGGGACTCGACAGCGGCGCCGACGACTACATGACCAAGCCCTTCTCGCTCGACGAGCTGCTGGCCCGCCTCCGGGCCCTGACCCGCCGCGCGGCGATCCCGCGTCCCGCTGCACTGGAGGTTGGCGACCTGCGCCTGGACCCGGCGGGCCGGCAGGCGTGGCGCGGTGGGGCCGAGCTGGCGCTGACGACGCGCGAGTTCGTCCTGCTCGAGACCTTCATGCGCCACGCCGGCGAGGTTCTCAGCCGCTACGACCTGCTCGAGCACGTGTGGGATCACAGCTACGAGAACCGGTCGAACGTGATCGACGTGTACGTCGGCTACCTGCGCGACAAGATCGACCGCCCGTTCGGGCGACGATCGCTGCAGACGGTGCGCGGGGCCGGGTACCGGCTCAGCGTGGACGGCGCCTGAGTGCACGCGGGAGCACGCCCAGCCGCCTGGTTGCGAGCCCGCTACAGCCGGGTGCCGATCCGCATGAAGCTCATCCTCGCCTTCGCCGGGGTCCTGACGGTGCTGTTCGGCACCGTTGCGCTGCTGCTGTACTCGCTGTTCTCGCACGAGCTTGACGACGGCATCTGGGCGTCGCTGCGCACACTCACGTCCGACCTGACGGCGGTGGTGCGCCAACACCATCCCCAACTTCCCGATCCCGGTCCGACAACGTCGGGTGGCGTCGTCCAGGTCATCGACGCGAACGGCCACGTGCTCGCGTTCAGCCCGAGCTCGGAGGGTCGTCCGCTGCTCGACGCGTTGACGCTGCGCCGGGCCGGCTCCGGCGAGGTGACGGTCAACGACAGGGACGCCAACCTGGCGCTGCTCGCCTCGCCGATCGCAGGCTCGCCACCGCGGGTGCTCGTGGTGGGGGTCTCGACCGCGGATCGCGACCACACGCTGGCCACGCTTCGCAGCCTGCTGTTCGTCGGGGGCCCGCTCGCCCTGTTCCTGGCCTGCCTGGCCGGATACGTGCTCGCCGCTCAGGCGCTCGCACCGGTCGAGCGCATGCGCGGGCGGGCGGCCCGGATCGGCGACTCCGGCGTCAGTGGAGCGTCCGAGGCGCGCCTGCCGCTGCCCGACGCCCACGACGAGATCCGCCGGCTCGCCGAGACGCTCAACGAGATGCTCGAACGGATCGGGGAGGCGGTGGGGCGCGAGCGGGCGCTGGTCACCGGCGCCAGCCATGAGCTGCGCACGCCGCTGACGATCATGCTGCTCGAGCTCGACGACGCGCTCGCCTCGCCCGAGCGCCCGCGCGCGGAGCTCGAGGAGACGATCCGTTCGGTGCGCGAGGAGGTGCGCCGGCTCGCGTCGCTGGCGGAGGACCTGCTCGTGGTGGCCCGCGCCGAGCAGGGTCGGCTGCCGATCGCCAAGGAACGCATCGACGTCAACGGCATCCTGCGCTCGCTCGGCGAGCGCTACGGTCAGCTCGAAGGGATGGTCGCCGGCCCGGTGTTCGTCGAGGAAGGGCCGCCGACCGCGATCGAGGCCGACGTCGGCCGCCTGCACCAGGCCCTGCGGAACATGATCGACAACGCGCTGCACCACGGCGGCGGGCGCATCGTCGTGCGCGCGACCGCGTCTGCGCGCGCCGTCGAGCTGCACGTCTACGACGAGGGGCCCGGCTTCCCGCCGGATGTGCTGCCGCGCGTGTTCGAGCGCTTCGCCCGTGCCGAGACCGAGATCCCGCGAGGAGGACTCGGTCTCGGGCTGGCGATCGTCAGCGCCGTCGCCGCCGCCCACGACGGACGAGCACAGGCCGAGAACCGGCCCGGCGGCGGCGCGCACGTCTGGGTCACGCTCCCCGGGGCGCCGCTGGCGCCCGCGCGGCCGCCGGTGCCAAGCGCGTTGGGCTAGTCTCAGGGCAAGAGAGCGGCCGTCGCAGATCTGTCCGTTCGGCCCTCCGCGAGCGACGGGCCGCCGGTCGCGACCGTGACCGCAAGCGACCGACACGCCGGCCGCTGCGCGGCGAACCCGGTCGATCACCCCAAGCGGGCGATGGAGCTCGGCTTGAAGGGAGGTACGGTCGGCAGTCTCCTGCCAGGTCATGTACGCAATCAACCTCTGAGGGGTGAGCCATGTCCGCCAAGTCCGGGAGCCTCGTGCTTGAAGATCGCGGTACCGAGCAGCTGGGTGCCCACTACGACGGGGGCGGGGCGAGCTTCGCGCTGTTCAGCAGTGCGGCCGACTCGGTCGAGCTGTGCCTGTTCGATGACGCGGGCGCGGAGACGCGCTTGAGCCTCGATCAGGGGGAGGGGTTTGTCTGGGAGGGCTACGTGCCCGGCGCGCGGCCCGGCCAGCGCTACGGCTTCCGCGTGCACGGCCCGTGGGACCCGTCTGCGGGGGCCCGCTGCAATCCGGCGAAGCTGCTGCTTGACCCGTACGCCCGCGCCGTTGCCGGCGAGGTGCGCTGGAACCCGGCGGTCTACGGACATGTCGCTGGGGACCCGAGTCAAGCGGAGGAGAGCGACTCGGCGCCGTACGTGCCGCGCTCGGTCGTGGTGGCCGCGGACTTCGACTGGGGCGACGACCGCCGTCCCGGCCGCGCGATGGCCGATTCGATCTTCTACGAGGTGCACGTGAAGGGCTTCACCGAGCTACACCCCGACGTGCCGGAGAAGTTGCGTGGCACCTACGCCGGGTTGGCGCACCCAGCTGCCGTCGGGCACCTGCAGCGGCTCGGTGTGACCGCGGTGGAGTTGCTGCCGGTACATCAGTTCGTGCATGACGCCCAGTTGGTGGCGCGCGGGCTGCGCAACTACTGGGGCTACCAGTCGATCGGCTATTTCGCGCCGCACAACGAGTACTGCTCGGCGGGTGACGGCGGGGGCCAGGTCGATGAGTTTCGCGGCATGGTTCGGGCGTTACACGCCGCCGGCCTGGAGGTGATCCTCGACGTCGTCTTCAATCACACCGCGGAGGGCAGCGAGTGGGGCCCAACCCTGTGTTTCCGCGGTATCGACAACGTGGCCTACTACCGCCTTCAGGACGATCGCTCCCGCTACGTCGATGACACCGGTTGCGGCAACACCGTGGACATGCATCTCCCGCAAGCGCTGCGTCTGGTGATGGACTCGCTGCGCTACTGGGTGCAGGACATGCACGTGGACGGCTTCCGCTTCGACCTCGCCGCCGCCCTGGGCCGCGCGAGCAGCGACTTCGATCCGTATTCCTCGTTTCTGGAGGCCATCGGCCAGGACCCGGTGCTCTCGAAGGCGAAGATGATCGCCGAGCCGTGGGACATCGGAGGCTATGACCTCGGTCAGTTCCCGGCCGGTTGGAGCGAGTGGAACGGGAGCTACCGCGACACGGTGCGTGACTTCTGGCGGGGGACGGCGGGCACGCTCCCCGAGTTGGCCACGCGCATCAGCGGCTCCAGCGACCTCTACGGCCACGGCGGCCGGCGCCCCAGCGCGTCGGTGAACATCGTGACGGTGCACGACGGCTTCACGATCGCCGACCTGGTCAGCTACGACAGCAAGCACAACGAGGCCAACGGCGAGGACAACCGCGACGGCAGCGACGACAACCGCAGCTGGAACTGCGGTGTGGAGGGCCCGACCGACGACCCCGCGGTGCTCGCGCTGCGGGCCCGCCAGCAGCGCAACCTCATCGCCACGTTGTTGCTCTCCGAAGGCGTGCCGCTGCTGCTCGGTGGCGATGAGTTCGCGCGCAGCCAGGACGGCAACAACAACGCCTATTGCCAGGACAACGAGCTCACCTGGTTTGACTGGACCGCGACCGCACAGCACGCCGACCTGGTCGAGTTCACGGCCCGCCTTTGCCGCCTGCGCGAAGCGCACGCGGTGTTCCGTCGCCGTCAGTTCTTCCGTGGCGCCCCGGCGCACCAGATCACCCGCGATGACCTGGACTGGTACCGCCCCGACGGCGGCGGGATGACCCCGGAGGACTGGAATGCGTCCTACGCGCGGGCCGTCACGATGGCGCTGAGTGGCGCGACGGGCGACGACGCACATCCCGACGATCCGTTCCTGCTGTTGCTCAACGCCTGGTGGGAGCCGTTGGACTTCAGCGTGCCCGAGTCGCTGCGGGGATTCGGCTGGCAGATCGAGGTCGACACGGCCGATCCGACCGCGGCCGCCCGCCCCGTCGACCCGTCGGCTGCCGTCTCGCTCATCGGACGCTCCCTGATGCTGCTGCATGGCACATCGCCGGTGAGTTGATCAGTGACGCGATCCGCGGCGGCGGGATTTGGTCACGGCGTACGCCGGTGGGGCCCCCCGGGGAACACCGAGATCCGACGGTGCGAGCACCCCACACCTACGCCTGACGTTCGGACCGACCGGCGCCGGTCAGCTAGCTCGCCGCGCGCTTGGTGATGATCGTGCGCAACGCCTTCAGCTTTCCGTGGGCGTAGGCCCACGTCGTCGTTGCCCGGCCTGTGGAGCAGCAGGTCGGGTCGTTGGGCCCGTAGAAGGCCTCGCGGACGATGATCTTGCCGCCACTGAACTTTGGCGTGCCGAGCGTCGGGACGTGGTTGTCGGTCGCTCCGCTGACCTGCGGGGTGATGATCCCGAGCGTCCGGATATTCGACGCAGAACCACCGAAGATGACATCGGCAAAGCGCAGCTGGCCGTCGGCGGTGCCGCCGTTGTTGGAGCACGTCACGTCGATGCCGGCGGCGTTGCCGACGCCGGCGAGGCTGCCGTAGACCACGTCGGAGGCGGCGTGGACATCGACAACGTACGGGTTGGGCTGGCTGTTGACCTTGCCGAAGCCCGTATGGGCGAGCGTCGCACTGTGGTCGTGCAGCTGAATCGGCCTGCTGGACTCGCAGACCGTGCCTGGAAGGATCGAGTTGGCCCAGTCGATCGCCTGCAGCGGCGGGCTCTGCGCGAGGGCCGAGATGGCCGTTGCCGGGCCAGTGACGGCGACCAGTGCGGTGGCCGTTCCGATGAGAAGTCGCCTGCGCCCGGCCACTCGTGGAACCCGACTCCACCGAAATCGGGGCAGATCGCACGTGTCCATCAAACGGGATCCCCTCCACGGTCCCCACGCTGATCTCTCGATGGGCTGCCCTGGAGCTTCCGCTTCGCCGGGCGCTGCACACCTCGACGATACGCGATGTCGCGAGGACCTGACCCGCTGACCCCGGACGACTCCATTGTTCTGCCCTGGGTATGTCAGGCGGCGAGCGCCTCGGCGATGGGGTGATTGCGCGCTTATCCGCTCCGGTGACGGCGATCGCGCCTGCCGGAAGGGGCTGACAGAAGGGGCGGACCGCGGCCAAAGAGCCGTAGCGGGCGACTCTGGTCGACCACGGGCATGGTCCGTGCTAGCGGCAGGTCTGCCTATCGCTGGCGCTGGGCGCGGGTTTCGCCGATTGGCTGTGTCACCGGCGCAGCGACATCGAGCATACGACCGGCATCCGGGAGTCAGCCACCCACAGCTTGATGATCGCCGAGACCAGCACGCCGACGCTGCTCAGCCAGTTTTTCCAGGTCGATGGCGGGGTGCTCGGCCTGACGCTCACTGCGCTTGGTCTCCATCAACTGACCGCGATCTGGGACGTGGCCCACGCCGAGAGCCGCACCTGGCGCTCGGCCGCTAACGCACTGCGCGATGCCGGTGCCGGACGGGCAGGTCCGTAGACGGCGGGTTCAGTCATCCCGCATGACTCGCGTCGGCAGTGCTCTGAGGTCCTGCTCGTTAACGCGCGTGGCGCGCGGACCCGTCGGTCTCGTCCGCAGTCTCTCCGTCGAGTGAAGGGAGCGGGGCCGGTCGACGAGCTGGGGGCTCGTTGAACTGCCTCGAGTTGAGGATCCGCGCCAGCCCGCCGAACACGAGCGCCAAGACGGCCAGCCCCACCAGCACCACTACCGCGGCAGTGTGCGGCAGCACTAGCCAAAGCCCCACCGCCACCGCGGGCACCGCGAGCATCAATAGCCAGATGCGGATCGCGGCCGGCACCCGGTGGGGCAGATCGTAAGCGTCAAGAAGCGAGCGCATACCCGTGGGCTACCCGCTCGTGGTCTCGCCAATCCACCGACGTCTCGGGAGCCCGACGACAAAGGGAGGCAGCCATGAGTGACACCGTCGACAAGGTGACCGGGAAGATCAAGCAGGCCGCCGGCGACCTGGCGGGCGACCGCTCGCTTCACGACGAGGGTCGCAAGGAGGAGCGCAAGGGCGAGGTCAAGGAGGAGGTCGCGGTCGCGACGGCTGGGATATGTGTGCGAGACGCGTCCCGGTCATCGACGACGGCCGCGCGCGGCTTGAGGCGAAACCCGGGTTATCCGAAGGCGGTGTACGACAGTGTCAGAGTTCTGACTCCGGGGGATGGGACTACGGGGGTCGCGACCAGTCGGTTCTCGTCGGCGGTGGCGCTGATTCGTGCGCAGACCGAGTTCGATGCTCGGACGCCCGCCGCCCCGAGGTGCGCCGGAGTCGTCGGATCGCGGGCCCGGCCATCGGCACGGGTCGGTGCGGGATCGAGGCCGGCTCAGACGCTCGCCAGGTGACTATCCAGCTCCCCGGGTAGGTCTTCGCGCGCGCCGGCCGATCGCAGGCATCGGGGTCGAGCGCTCTCGACCGCCTGGTGGAAGTGAGCGGCGTCAAGCCCGGGAACGCGCCCCGTCACGTTGAGATCGACTGCGCTCAGTTCGCGATCGTGAGTCGGGCCGACGAGCGTGCACGCCGCTTCCACGACGACCTCGTTTGCGGGCGTCCCGGCGAGCGCGAGCCCGGATGCGAGGGCCAAGGCCATCATCACGGCGTAGGCGGTCGCCAGCAACTCACCCGGCGCGGCCTTCTCGGGAATGCCCTCGTGCTCAGGCAGCGCGATGGGCAGCGCGCCGAAACCGTAGCTCTCGCTCTCGATGCGCGCCGTGCCCGTTGGCGGATGAGTGAGCCAGGAAACCGTTCCGCGGCGTACCACAGTGGGGTTGGCCCGACCCGAGGAGGCATGCTGGTCTGCGGACGGCGAGTCGGGGGAGGCTTTGTTCATGGGTGACCCTTTCTCGAGTTGGCCTCAGTGGGGTAGGACACAGAGCGAACAGCCTCGGTCTCGCGACCATGGCCCGTTCGCCCGTGCTTGGGCGCGGCTCAATGCCGCGTCGCCGCGTGGTCGAGGTCGACGCCGGGCGCCGGTCGCCGGCGACGCGTTTGCTGGTCGCGCGCAGGAGGCGACGATGGGTGATCCAGCCGACGACCTCGTCGGCCCGATCGAGGATCGGCAGGCCTCCGTCCTCGGCCGCTGCGAGCGCGCGAACGGCGTCCTGGAGGGGCTGCTCGGCGTGCGGGTCGGGGGTGCTGTGCAGAAGCGAACCGGCGCGCAGGCCGTCGGCGGAGTGGGCCAGCGCGGGCTCGACGTCGATCGCGGCCACGACGCCGAGCAGCGTCCCGTGGGCGTCGATGACCGCCAGCGTCTCGGCTCGTTCGCTCGTGAAGCGCGCTAGCACCTTGGCCAGCGGCCGATCCGGACCCAGGGGCCGCGGAAGCGGGCCCATCGCCTCAGCGATCGTGATCTGCGCCGACCTCACTCACCGAGCGAGCGTAGGCGACGCTCGGCGTCCACGCCGAGGGTCACCGTCGCCCCGCCGACCTCGTGGTCAGAATGCTGACCGTCCGCGCATGTGGTGCGCCTTCGGCGGCCACCACCTGCAACGATTGAGGTGATGCAGCCATCGGCGACAGGCCATCCGAATCTACAAGGGTGGCTAGTCGATCCCAACGGCAACGGATCGCGGGCGCCCGCGGTGCTGTGTCGCGTGCTCGAGGAGGACCGCGACCTGGCCGAGGCCGTACCGAGGGCTACTCGAGACCGCGCGGTCAGCGAATGCCTGGCCAGGCTGATCTCGGTCCCGCCTGGCTCATGGACCGGCATGCACGACGCGATGCCCAGCGGAGGCATCGGTCTGCTCGTCCTCGGCGGGCTGCTCATCCGGCGCGTGGGCATCGACGGTCGCTACGGGGCCGAACTGCTCGGCGAGGGCGATCTGCTTCGCCCGTGGGAGGGCGAGGACGAGCCTCCCACACTGCCCGTGACCACCGGCTGGCGTGTCCTGGAGTCCGCGCGAATCGCCGAGATGGACGAAGCGTTCGCGCGACGGTTGGTCCGATACCCTCCGCTCGTAGGTCGCCTCGTCGGGCGTGCGCTGCAACGGTCGCGCAACCTCGCCGTCAACATGGCGATCGTCCACCAGGCGCGCGTGGATACGCGGCTGCACATGCTCTTCTGGCACCTCGCGGCGCGCTGGGGGCGGGTGCGCCGGGACGGGATCATGCTCCCGCTGACGCTCACGCATGCTGTGCTCGCGGATCTCACGGCGGCGCGACGTCCCACCGTGACCAGCGCATTGTCCGAGCTGGCGAGCCGAGAGGTCGTCTGTCCGGTCCCGGGAGGCTGGCTGCTGCACGGCCAACCGCCGGGCGAGCTGCTGCACCTCACCCCGCTTCCTTCGACCCTCACCGCTGAAGTCTCCACCGAGCGTCCGTAGGCGGACGGGAGCCGGCACACCGGCTGCCGATCGCGGCCCGTGACGCGGTCCGTTTGCTGACAAGAAGGTTCGACTAGCGCTGGCCGGGGTAGCCGTCGGGCGAATCCCGTGTCGACGTCCCGCCAGGAGGACTTTCACATGAGCCAGACGGTCGCGCAGTTCATCCTCAACCGGCTGCACGATCAGTGGGGCATTCGTCGTGTCTACGCCTACCCCGGGGACGGCATCAACGGGCTGCTCGGAGCGTTCCACGAGGTCGGTGACCGGCTTGAGTTCACCCAGACGCGTCACGAGGAGATCGCCGCGTTCGCCGCCACCGCCCACGCGAAGTTCACCGGCGAGGTCGGCGTGTGCATGGCAACCTCTGGCCCGGGCGCGATCCACCTGCTCAACGGTCTGTACGACGCTAAGCTCGACCACCAAGCGGTGGTGGCGATCATCGGCCAGCAGAAGCGCATGTCGCTGGGCGCCAACTACCAGCAGGAGGTCGATCTGCAGGTCCTGTTCAAGGATGTCTGCTCGGAGTTCGTGCAGTACTGCATGGCGCCGGCGCAGGCGCGCCATCTCATCGACCGGGCGATGCGCATCGCGATCGCCTCGCGCAGCCCGACCTGCGTGATCGTTCCCGAGGACGTGCAGGAGGCCGAGTATTCGGAGCCGCCGCGCATGCACGGCGCCGTGTTCTCCGGTGCAGGCATCAGCCGACCGCACGTGGTTCCCGACGAGGCCGACCTGCAGCGCGCGGCGGAGATCCTGAACGACGGGGACAAGGTGGCGATCCTCGTGGGCCAGGGCGCTCGGCACGCCGCCGAGGAACTCGAGACGGTTGCGGACGTGCTCGGCACCGGCGTGGCCAAGGCGCTCAACGGCAAGGACGTCCTGCCCGACGATCTGCCGTTCGTGACCGGCGGCGTGGGCCTGCTCGGCACCAAGCCGTCCAACGAGATGCTCATGCACTGCGACACCTTGCTGATGGTCGGGACGAGCTTCCCCTATGCGGAGTGGCTACCCGAGGAAGGCCAGGCGCGAGCCGTGCAGATCGACATCGACGGGCGCCTGCTCGGGATGCGCTACCCAAGCGAGGTCAACCTCGTCGGCGACGCCCGAGACACGCTGCGGGCGCTGCTGCCGCACCTGCAGACCAAGCAGGATCGCTCCTGGCGGATGCACCTGGAGCAGGAGGTCGAGCGCTGGTGGCAGATCCTCGGCGACCGCGCCACACAGTCCTCGAGCGTCGAGGGCATGATGAACCCGCTGCGGGTCTTCCACGAGCTCAGCCCGCTGCTGCCCGACCGTGTGATCACGACCTCGGACTCGGGCTCGGCCACCAACTGGTGGGCGCGTCACCTCAAGCTGCGCGCCGGGATGAGAGCGGCCCTGTCGGGCACCCTGGCCACGATGTGCCCGGGCCTGCCCTACGCCCTGGCGGCGAAGATGGCCTACCCGGACCGCCCGGTGATCGCGTGCATGGGGGACGGTGCCTTTCAGATGCTCGGCGTCAACACGCTCATCGACGTCGCCAAGTACCACGAGCGCTGGCCCAACCGCACTTTCATCGTGCTCGTGCTGCACAACGACGACCTCAACCAGGTCACCTGGGAGCAGCGCGTGCTCTCGGGCGACCCCAAGCTCGACGCCTCTCAGGTGCTGCCCGACTTCCCCTACGCCCGCTACGCCGAGATGCTGGGGTTGCGCGGCATCCGCGTCGATGACGACGATCGCGTCAAGGACGCCTGGGAGGAGGCGCTGCACAGCGACCGCCCGGTGCTCTTCGAGGCAATCACCGACCCGGAGTACCCGCCGCTGCCACCGCACATCCGCTTCGATCAGGCCAAGCACCTGGCGATGGCCCTCGAGGGTGACCCCGCCCGCGGCCGGATCGTGAGGGAGTCGTTCAAGGGCAAGCTGGCCGAGTTCGTCAACCGATGAGCGGCGTCGCGACCGCCGTCGAGGTGCCCGTCGACTCGCTCGAGGTCTGCGCCTATGAGATCCCCACCGATGGCCCCGGCGGCGTCGAGTCCGACGGCACCCTGCAATGGGAGGCCACGACGATCGTCATCGTGCACGCGCGCGCCGGTGGTCACACGGGCCTCGGCTACACCTACGGCCCGGCAGCCACCGGACTGCTCGTCACCGAGCAGCTCGCCGACGTCGTCGAGGGCGCGGACGCGCTGAAGGTGCCGCAGATCTCGGCTGCCATGGCCAGGAGGATGCGCAACACTGGAACTCGCGGGCCTGGTGCGATGGCCCTCTCTGCCGTCGACAACGCGCTCTGGGACCTCGCGGCGCGACTGCACGACGTTCCGCTCGTCACCTGGCTCGGGCAGGTGCACGACGCGGCGAACATCTATGGCAGCGGCGGATTCACCTCCTATGGTCGCGACCGCCTGGAGCAGCAGCTGTGCGGCTGGGTACGGGACGCGGGCTGTGAGCGGGTGAAGATGAAGGTGGGCCGCCGCCCCCACGAGGACCGCGAGCGCGTGGGCTGGGCGCGTGAGGCCGTCGGCGATGACGCCATCCTCATGGTCGACGCCAATGGTGCCTACCACGCCAAGGAGGCCCTGGCCTGGGCGCAGTGGTTCGCCGCCGAGGGTATCGACTGGCTGGAGGAGCCGGTGTCCTCAGACGACGCTCGCGGGCTGGCGCTCATCCGTCATGCCGGTCCGCCGGGGCTGGACATCGCCGCCGGCGAATACGCGTGGGATGTGTTCGCGCTCGCGCGCCTGCTCGACGCAGACGCGGTCGACGTGCTCCAGGCCGACGTGACGCGCTGTGGTGGCTACACGTCCTTCCTGCAGGCGGACGCCCTCTGCCGCGCGCGCAACCTGCCCCTGTCGGCGCACTGCTCGCCGGCGCAGAGCGTTCACGCCGTCTGCGCGTGCGAGACGGCCGTTCACGTCGAGTATTTCCACGATCACGTCCGCATCGAATCGATGCTGTTCGACGGGACGCTGCAGCCCACCGACGGGCGCCTGACGCCCGACCGGTCGCGTCCCGGCAACGGCCTCGAGCTCAAGCGGGCCGACGCGGAGCGCTTCGCAGTCTAGGAGAGGAGCCCGAATTGGCCGCCATCGAGAAGGTGCCCGCCACGGTCGGCACGGGCACGGGAGGCACGCAACCCGATCAGGCCGTCGTCGACGTCGGGCATCTCAAGCGCCGCCTGGAGCAGACGGTCCGCGGCGAGGTGCGCTTCGACGCCGCCACCCGCGCCGTCTATGCCAACGACTCCTCCAACTACCGCCAGGTCCCGCTCGGGGTGGTGATCCCCCGGTCGGTCGAGGACGTCGTGAACACCCACCGCACCTGCGCGGAGTTCGGCGCGCCGATCGTCAACCGAGGCGGCGGCACGAGCCTGTCCGGAGAGACGGTCAACCGCGCGCTGGTGATCGACACCTCCAAGTACATGACATGGATCGGCGACGTCGACCGCGAGCGGCGCCTCGTGGCGTGTCAGCCGGGCGCTATCAACGAGCAGGTCAACCGCAAGACCGGCGAGCAGGCCGGCCTCATCTTCGGCCCCGATCCATCGTCGCACTCGCGCTGCACGATCGGTGGCAATGTCGGCAACAACTCCTGCGGCATCCACTCGCTGCAGGCTCAGCTCTATGGCCCGGGGCCGCGCATGTCCGACTGCGTGCACGCGCTGGAGATCGTCACCTACGAGGGCGAGCGCTTCTCGGTCGGGGTCGCCGAGGAGGAGCAGCTGGAGGAGATCATCGCCGCCGGCGGTCGCAAGGGCGAGATCTACGCCCAGCTGCGCGACCTCCGCGATCGCTACGCCGACGTGATCCGCGAGCGGATGACGCCGGTCAGCGTGTTGCCGCGCCGCGTATCGGGCTACAACCTCGACGAGCTGCTGCCCGAGCGCGGGTTCAACGTGGCTCGCGCCCTCGTCGGCACCGAGAGCACCTGCGTCACCGCGACGGAGGTGGAGCTCATGCTGATGGCGGGCATGTACATGCGCACACTGGTCGTCGTTGAGTATGCGGACCTGCCCAGCGCCGGCGGGGACGTCCGAGACATCGTGGAGCGCTTCCGCCCGATCGGCCTGGAAGGCATCGATCGTCGCCTGATCGAGGATGAGGAGGGGCTCGGCCTCAACGCGGACGTCCTCGACGAACTCCCGGATCGCCGCGAGGGGGAGGCATGGCTGCTCGTGCAGTTCGGGGCCGACACGACCGAGGAGTCCGAGCAGCGCGCGGCCGATCTCGTGCGCTGGCTCACCGACGAGCGCGGCTACGCCCGGGATCGGATCTCGGTCGTGCCCAGCCGCCAGGAGGGAGGCAACAGCGGCGCGATCTGGAAGATCCGCGAGGCCGGGCTGGGCGCGACCGCCTTCCCGCCGGACGGCAGCGGCGACCACTGGCCGGGCTGGGAGGATTCGGCCGTGCCCCCCGAACGCATCGGACCCTACTTGCGCGACCTGCGCGAGCTGTACGACCGCTTCGGGCTGAAGGGCTCCACCTACGGGCACTTCGGGCAGGGTTGCATTCACTCGCGCATCGACTTCGACCTGCGCCACGCCGACGGCCTGCGCAACTACCGGCGCTTCATGGACGAGGCCAGCGACCTCGTCGTCGCCTATGGGGGCACGCTTTCCGGCGAGCACGGCGACGGCCAGCAGCGCGCCGAGTTCCTGGAGAAGCAGTACGGGCCCGAGCTCGTCCAGGCCTTCCGCGAGTTCAAGCGCATCTGGGATCCCAGGGGCAAGATGAACCCGGGGAAGGTCGTCGACCCGTTCCCGATCGACTCGAACCTCAAGCTGGGCGTCGATTACAACCCGCCCCGACCGCCCGTGCGCTTCGCCTACAAGCAGGACGGGGGCGACTTCGCCCACGCGATGCTGCGCTGCGTGGGGGTGGGCAAGTGCCGGGTCCCCCAGACCGACGGGGTGATGTGCCCGAGCTACATGGTGACTCGCGAGGAGGAGCACTCCACGCGCGGGCGTGCCCGCCTGCTGTGGGAGATGCTGCGAGGCGAGGTCATTACCGACGGCTGGCAGAGCCGCGAGGTCTACGACGCGCTGGACCTCTGCCTTGCCTGCAAGGGCTGCACCAACGAGTGCCCGGTCAACGTCGATATGCCGACCTACAAGGCCGAGTTCCTGCACCACCACTACCGCAGCCTGCGGCGCTGGCGCCCGCGGCACGCCTACGCCTTCGGCTTCATCGACCAGGCGGCCCGGATGGCATCGAGGATGCCCGAGCTCGTGAACCTCGTCACCCAGACCCCACCATTTGCCACCGGCGCCAAGCTCGCGGCGGGCATCGATCGCCGCCGCGACGTCCCCTCATTCGCGCCGATCACCCTCCAGGACTGGCACGCCCGTCGCGCGCCGGTCAATCCGCACGGGCCTCGCGTCATCCTGTGGCCGGACACGTTCAACAACCACTTCCACACCGATGTCGGGGTGGCGTGCGTGGAGGCGCTTGAGGCGGCGGGCTGGAACGTCGTCATACCCCGGGGACACGTGTGCTGCGGTCGCCCGCTCTACGACTACGGGTTCCTGGACATGGCCGAGCGTTACCTGCGCCGCACGATCGACGCGCTGCGCGACGATATTCGCGCGGGCACGCCGATCGTCGGGATGGAGCCCAGCTGCCTGGCGGTCTTCAAGGACGAGTTGCCCAAGATGCTGCCCCATGACGACGACGCCGAGCGGCTGCGCCGCGTCGTCTATCACTGGAGCGAGTTTTTCGAACACTTTGAAATCGAGGCGCCGCAAGTCCGGCGCCACGCGCTCCTCTGGGGCCACTGTCACCAGAAGGCCACCGGCGGCCTGGGCCCCGACGAGCGGCTGCTGCAGCGCATGGGCCTCATCGTGGAGCCGGTCAGCGGCGGCTGTTGCGGTCTCGCCGGCTCGTGGGGATTCGAAGCGGGCAAGGTGAACATCTCCCGCGACTGCGGTGAGCAGGCGCTGCTGCCGGCGGCGCGGGAGGCGCCCAGCGACACCGTGATCGTCGCCAACGGATTCTCCTGTCAGACCCAGCTTGCCCAGTCGCGCATCGGGCGGGGCGCGCTCCACGTCGCACAGGTGATGCAGCTCGCCCGCCGGCACGGGCCCACGGGCTGGACGCCGGGGCAGCCCGAGGACGCGACCCCGCGCCGCCCGCCGGCGCCGCGGAGCCTGGTTGTGCGCCGCTACGCCCCCGTGGCCGCCGCGGCCGCAGCGGCAGGCCTGGCCGTGCGGGCCGCGCTCAATCGATAAGCGCCGGGTGGGCGCCGGGTCGGTCGGCGCGAGGCCGGATCGTGGCCGCTACCGCCGTGGTGCTTCGACGGACTGCCTCACGGCGCATTCGAGCAGCAGGGCATGCACGAAGGCCTGCGGGAGGTTCCCCCGCAGTTGACGCTGAGCGACGTCGAACTCCTCCGAGCAGAGGCCGGGAGGACCACAGGCCGCGCGAGTGCGCTCGAACCAGCGCGCGGCCGTGACCTCGTGGCCCTGCTGAGCGTGCGACAGAGCCATCCAGAAGCCGCACAGCAGGAACGCGCCCTCGGACTGGCCCAGGGGACGCTCGTCGGGCCGGTAGCGGTAGCAATATCCGTCGTCCGTGAGCTCCGCTTCGACCGCCGCGAGCGTCGCGAGCGTGCGCGGGTCAGACGCGGAGACCGCGCCTCGCACCGGGGGCATCAGCAGCGCCGCGTCGACCCGCGGGTCAGCCGGCGAGCGCTGCCAGCGCCCGGACACGTGCAGCGCGTGCTCGGCGGTGTCGGACACGATCCGATCCGCCAGGGAGACCCAGCGTGCCGCTTCCTCGCCGGAGTTGTGCTGCGCGATCGCACGCAGGCCGGCGGCGCAGATGAGGCGGCTGTGCGTCCAGGCATCGGGATCAAGCTCCCAGACGCCGGCATCGCTGTCGGGCTCCCGCCAGCGCTGCTCGATCGCATCGACGGCGGCCTCCGCGGCTCGCCAGCCGTCGGCGTCGAGGTGATCATGGCGTGCCGCCGCGGAGAAGAGCAGCAGCGCCTCGCCGAACGCGTCGAGTTGAAACTGCCCATTGACCCAGTTGCCGACGATGTCAGCGCCGCCGGGATAGCCGGGGAGCCTGAGCCTGTGCTGGTCGGGCACGGCGTCGCCGGAGGTCGTGTAGGCCGGCCGCAGCCGCGGACCGTCCGACAGCAGGCGATCGCTGACGAAGCGCACGGCGGCGTCCATCAGCGGATGCGGGCCGGCGGCCGCGACCGCCTGTCCGGCGTAGCACTGATCCCTGATCCACACGTAGCGATAGTCGTAGTTCCGCCCCTGGCGCGCGCGCTCGGGCAGCGACGTCGTCGCCGCGGCCACCATTCCGCCGCCGCCGCTGGTCAGCCCGCTCAGCACGGTGTAGGCGTGACGGGCGTCACGCTCGGCCACCGTGCCCTGCAGCCCCGGCACGCGGTCGGCCCACTGCGCGCACGTTCCCTGCCAGGCCCAATCGGCGTCGGGAGGATCGGCGGCGTCGTCCTCGTCGAGCACGAGCACGAAGTCGTGATGGTGTCCCTCGGGGAGCCTCACAGCCAGCGTGAGCGCCGTCCCGCCGTGCCCGTCGGCGTGCGCGCTGGCGTCGGCGCCACCCGTCCAGCGCATCCGGATGGAACCGATCTCGCCGGTCCAGCGCCCCTCGTCCTCGCGGCGAAGCCGTTTGAGGGCGGCACGGCCGTAGTCGGCACGCGGATTGAGCATCACGTCGACCGCCGCCGTCCCCCTGCGGGCGATGAGGCGACGGAGAATCACGGCGCGACCGGGACGGGTGGGCAGCGCGAGCGCCTCCCGGCACTCGATCGTGGCATCCGGCGTCACCCAGCGGCTGCGCCAGATCAGGGTCCCTGGCTCGTAGTACCCGCCCCACACCGCCCGTCCCCGTGGGGTCACGCGGTAGCAGCCAGACCCGCCGATCAGGGACGAGAAGACCGCGCCGGACTCCCAGCGCGGGAAGCACATCCAGGCGAAGTCTCCGTTGGGTCCCACGATCACGCCGCGCTCGCCGTCGGCCAGCAGGGCATACTCGCGCAGGACGTGGGGCAGCTCTCCGGCCGCCGAGACTGATCCACCGACCCGGGTCGACGTCATCGCGTGATCCCTCCCGAGGACGGGGGCCCGGGGCGAGCCGAGCCGGCTGCTCGGCCGGTCCGCACCTGCGCTCGCGAGCCGTCCCGCGTCACTCGCAGAGAAGGCCTCTCGCATTCGGAGGCCAGGGCGCTGGCCACTTCATGGGGGTACGTGCGTCGGGCGCGCAGCAGCACGAGGCCGCTCGCGGCCATCGGGATGAGCATGAGCAGGAACGTGCGCTGCAGTCCGGGCCCGCTTCCTGCGTACGCGCCGGCGCCGCTCGTGCTCGTGCGCGTCGCGCCACCGCCGAGCTCGTCGCTGACGAAGCCGAACAGCAGCGGCGCGGCGGCGATGGCCAGCATGCGCAGCGAGGTTCGCACCGCCTCCGCCCGGCCCCACAGCCAGGACGGGATCACATCGAGCCGCGCGGCGTCCACCGCCGGATTCGGCGCCGAGACCGCGACCGCGGCGACGACATACAGGGCCAGCCCGATAGCGAGCGATCGCACGAGGATGGCGGGCACGAAGACCGCCGAGGCGATCAGGTAGGCGGTGCCAGCGACAGTGAGGCGCCCGCTGAGATGGCCGCGGCGCAGGAGCCGATCGGACAGGCGCCCCCCCGCGACAACGCCGACGAGCGCTCCCGCTCCGACGAGCGTGAGCAGCGTCGTCGCCAGGGCCTGAGAGATGCCGAAGTGCAGGTGCACGAACAGCGATCCGAACGTCTGCACCCCGGCCGAGAAGAAGTAACCGAGCGCGGAGGAGACGATGAGGGCGACGTTCGTGCGCACACGCAGCACGTAGCGCACGGCTTCCCACAATGGCAGACCCCCCCTCCGTCCGCGCATGATCAGTGCGGGGCGCGGGCGCACCTGCTGGGCCGCGACGGCCTCGGCGACGGCCGGGTCGCGCTGCTCGCTCGACGCCGCCGCATCGGTGGAGCGACCGGCGCCCCCGCGCGCCGGCTCGCGCAGCAACCGCAGCACGAGCACCGAGAGCACGCCGGCGGGGACGGCGAGCAGGTAGAAGGACACACGCCAGGACAGCGCGGCCGCGATGTTGCCACTCACCAGGTAGCCGACACCCGTGCCGAGAAGCTCCCCGCTGAGGATGAGTCCGTAGATCCGCCCGCGTTCGCCCGGCTCGAAGTAGTCGCCGGTGAGCGAGGCGATCACCGGACCGGCGACGGCCGTGACCGCGCCGAGGGCCAGCCGGGCGAGCAGCAGCTGCGAATAGGACTCGACCGCGCCGCTGAGTGCCATCGCCGCCGCCCACACCGCTACGCCGATCCCGAGCAACCGCACGCGCGGCACCCGGTCAGCGAGCACGCCCAGCGGAAGCGTCACCACGGCCGCTGCGAGGGATGGGATTGCCGCAAGCAAACCGAACTCGGTGTTGTGCAGGTGCAGGCCGCGCTTCATCTCGGTCGCCATTGCGCCGACGCTGCTCAGGTCCACGGTGGACAGGCCGAGAATGCAGGCGAAGAGGACCACCGCCCGTGTCTGCTCGCGCCCCCCGACCCGCCGACGCAGCCCGCTCGCCGACGCGCGCCCCGCGCGTCGAGAGCCGGCGGCGACCCGGGCGAGGAGCTGACGAATCGCGCGCGGCCGGGTCCGCTTCGCGGCTGCGGTCGCGGGGCCCGCCTCGCCGTGCTCACCGCCGCGCGCTCCAGCCGCCGCCGCCTCGCGGGCGTCCAGGCGCCGGCGCAGACGCGAGAGGACCGGCAGGCTGAGCAGAACCGCGGCGCTCGTGACGATCCACATCGCTGCGTAGCCGTGGGTGGAAGGGAACAGACCGCCGAGCTCACCGATCGCCACGCCGGCCAGAAGCGGACCGAGCATCACGCCCAGGCCGCGGCTGAAGCTGTAGAAGGCGGTGAGCAGGCCGTGCTCGTTCTCGGGCATCAGCGGCTGCAGCAGCGCGTAGGGGAGCGTCATGGTAAGCCCGCCGCCGAAGGCGACGAACGGCGCGACCACGGCGATGAGTGCCGGGGCGTGCACGAAGACGAGCACGGCCAGGGCGAGCCCGTACACCCACAGCCCTACTTGCATCGCACGGATGTGGCCGAAGCGGTCGGCGGCCTTCCCGCTTGCGAGCGCTCCCACGACGATGATGAGCGCGACGGCGCCGATGATAAGCGAGGCCGAGCCGAGCGACTGGCCGAGGCCCACGGTGACGTAGAGGACCACGAAGCTCTTCAGGGCGCCGAGGGACAGCTCCCACAGCCCGTTGGCGAGGAGGTACTCGCGCAATTCGCCGTGCTCACGCAGCAGCCGGCGCACGTCGCCGGTCACCTCGTGCAGTGCCCGCCCGAGCTCGGCCCGGCCCGGTGCGCTCGGACGCTCGCGCATCCGGCGGCTGATCCGGGGCAGCAGGATGAGCAGGGCAGCGATGGCCAAGGCCTGAAGCAGTGCCGCCGACGCGAACGGCAGGACCCGGGCCGCGCTCAGCAATACTCCTCCGCTCACCAGCGCGAGAAAGGTCCCGGCGCCCCGCCAGAGCGCCTGGGTTCCCTGGGCGCGCGCGGCGATCTCGTTCTCGACCAGGTCGGGGTACATCGCCCGGTACGGCTCGTAGGCGAAGAACGAGGCGCCGAAGAAGATCGTCACGATGATTCCGAGCGCCGGGAGGGACCCGACCACGCCCAGCCCGACGAGGGCGGCAGCGGCGACCGGCAGGCCTCGCGCGAGAAATCCGAGACGAGATCCGCCGGTCTCGCGCACGCGGTCCGACCAGCTGCCGGCAACCAGCGGCACCCAAAGCGCCATCAGTCCCTCTCCGACGATGATCACGCCGATCACGGTGGTGGAGCGCGTGAACCCGCGCGCGACGACCGGCAGGTAGGTCGAGACCATCGTCGTCGCGAAGGCCATCCCCAGCGTCGGGAGGCCGAGTACCGCGAGCAGCCGCCGTTCCTCAGGACGAAGCGCGCGCGCCATCGTTGCCACCTGGTCAGCTCCCCGGGGCGCGCCGGTCGGTCGGCGCGCATCCGGCGACGGACGTGGCCACCAGCGAGCGCGCCCGCCGCGGCCGCCGGCCGCCCTTCTCCTCACTTGGACGGTCACTCATCGGCGGCTGCCTTACCCCGCACGGCGTCCGGCAATCCGCGGCGGTCAGCGCGCCACGGAGCGCCCCGCCGGGATGACGGCGCGAGTGTGGCTTGTCGGACTATGCGGAACGGCCGATGAGGCGCGTCTGCGCATCCGTTGCGGCCAACAGCTCGAGGTAGATCACGCTCGCGCGTTCTTCCTCGTCCAGGGCCATCCGATAGAGGGCATAGGCGAGCGCCCGGTCGGCCGGTTGCGTCGCTCGGCACCAGCGGTGAAACGTGGCCCGCACCGCGGCACACTCCGTGCGCCAGTCAACCCACTGATCCCATGAGGCTTCGAGCAGCAGTTGCCGCCGCGAAGCGCTCGCAGGGCAGCAGCCGGGCAGCGCCTCGGCTGGGAGCGGGGTCGTGGACAGCGCCATTCGCTTCCGGCCGCGGCGACGCACCTGTCGACGCCACCACGGCGGTTGCGGTTGGCCTGGATCGCCGCGCGGAAGGTCATAGCGGGGTGCGGACTTCGATCTGTGAAGGAGCATTGCGCGGTCCTTTCTCAAGCGAGCGACCGTGACGCGATGACGACCCTGTCCGTCCTGGCAGGTGCCCGGCCGGAGGCCCCTCGAAACCCGGCTGGCCACCCGGGTTGTCGCCGGGGGTGCCTGTCTGTCATCACGCCGACCGCTTCGGCTGACCGACGGGGGGTGGCGCCTCGTCCAGATCCGTTTCGTGAGCCGAGAACGTACGAGCGCGGAGCGCGTGAACGAGAGTGAAGGCGCGAACGCTCGACGGCACAGTTCGATCGCTTACACGCTGCGTTTCGCGGAGCCACCGAGGTGATAGCTCAGTGCATAGAGGCTCTGGCCATTCGCTCAGGCGGACGGCCCTCACCGCCGCGGGGATCCGCGGCCGACCCAGGAGGCATTCATGCACAGTCGATATCTGACCAACCTCGCTCTACTGCTGGCGGGCGGTGCGCTGCTCGTCACCTCGCAGGCGTTCGGCTTGAACACGTTCATGTGGATCATGCTCGGAATCGGCGTCGCCACGGCGCTCGTCGCGAGTGTTGGAATCGCGCTGCCCGATCGCGGCGCCGCTCAGCGTGGCCTCGACGCCGTCGCAGGGGCGCTCGGGAGCTGGACGATCGTCGCCGCCCTCGTTTTCGGCGGCGTCACGGTCACCTGGCTCGGGTTCGCCTCCGGAGCGGCGCTTATCGCTCTGGCCACGATCGGCCTCACGCTGCACGAGGTCGGGACCGAGCGGGTCGTTCACTCACTCGAGGTTGGGTCCGGCGCGCCGTCGACGTCGAACGGCGCGCCCCGCGAGTACGCCGGCGCACATTGAGTGATCGTGGGTCGCGGATGCAAATCCAGCGATCACGCCGCTGACCCGCCTCCGAGTCCCCGGCGGGCGCGCCGCGCGCGTCCGCCGGAGCCCGGGGGCGGGTCGGGGACAGCTGGGCAGTCAGGACTCTGACGATACGGATTAGACGTGTGCGCGGCGGGTAACGACCGATCGCCGTGCTCGCCGCCGCCGACCGCGTCACCCTGGGTTCCGCTGCGCTCGTCAGCACGCGCGCGGAGTGGAACCACGTCGCCGGCATCTACGCGCCGATCGCGATCTGCGTATTCGGGATCATCGTGGTCATCACCTTGACGGCGGTGGCCGTCTTTCGGCGCCGGTCGCCCGAACATGCCGCGCGGTGGTCGGAGAACAACCGCCTCGAGGGTGCCTACGCCGTCGTCCTGACGTGCGTGGTAGCGGCGTTGCTGTACGTGACCTACGCGGCCGAGCACGACGTCGACACCGTGGCGGCGCGCGAGCACCCGGGCCTGACCGTCGACGTCACCGGGGCGAAGTGGGAGTGGCACTTCAGCTATCCCGCCTACGGGATCAACCGTTACAGCGGGTCGGTCGGGCACCAGGCGCTGGTCGTGCCAATCAACACGGCGATCCTGTTCCAACTGCGCTCAATCGACGTGATCCACGCCTTCTACGTGCCCGAGCTGGACTTCAAGCGCGCGCTCATTCCCGGCGGGACCAACACGGCGGTGCTCACGTTCACCCGCGCCGGGTCGTTCGGCGGGCAGTGCGCAGAGTTCTGCGGGCTGCTGCACTACGCGATGACCTTCACCGTGCAGGCGGTAACGCCCGCCGCCTTCGGAGCCTGGGTGCGCGCCGAACGCGCCCATCCGTCGACACCGCCGGCCGGCGCCCCGGGCACATTCAGCACCGGGAGCTCGACATGAGCGTCGCGGCCGGCGCGGTGCTGAGCGATCAGTCGCGACGGGAGACCGGGCTGCTCGGCGTGATCGCGAGCACCGATCACAAGCGCATCGGGCTGCACCTCGGGCTGTGCGCGTTCGCGTTCTTCCTCATCGGCGGCCTGATGGCACTGGCGATCCGCGTGCAGCTGGCCACGCCGAACACCGGCTTCGTCGACGCCGACACCTACAACGAGCTGTTCACGATGCACGGCTCCACGATGATCTACCTGTTCGTCACGCCAATGGCAATGGCGATGGCCACCTATCTGGTGCCCCTGCAGCTGGGAGCGGCGCGGATCGCCTGCCCGCGGGTGGCGCTGGCCGGCTTCTGGATCTGGCTGTCCGGCGGGCTGACGATGCAGTCGGGGTGGTTGACCGCCACCGGGGCTGGCCGCGACGGCTGGTTCTCCTACGTCCCGCTCTCGGACGCGTCCAACACGCCGGGCGTGGGCCAGGACCTGTGGACGCTCGGCGTCATCCTCGCGGTCAGCGGCACGATCCTCGTGGCGGCCTGCGTGCTCGGCACGATCGTCCGCCACCGGGCACCGGGAATGTCGCTGTTGCGGATGCCGCTATTCACCTGGGCCAGCCTCGTATCGGTGCTCATGGTCGTCGCCTCCTTCCCGGTGCTGGTGGTGGCCATGGCATTGCTGTTCATACAGCGCCAGGGCGTGGACATCTACCACGGCTTCAACGGCTACATCGACTACGAGGACATGTTCTGGTTCTTCGGGCACCCCGTCGTGTACGTCATGTTCTTTCCCTACCTCACGGCGGCGGCCGAGGCGATCGCGGTCAACGCGCGCAAGCGCTGGTTCGGCTACAGCGCGTTCGTGCTCTCGATGATGACGTTCTCGGTGCTCTCGATGAGCGTATGGGGACATCACATGTTCATCACCGGCGGAGTGACCAACCAGTACTTCGCGTTCACCTCGACGCTGCTGGTCGTGCCCGCCGGGATCGAGTACTTCGACATGATCGGGACTCTCCTCGGCGGCTCGATCGTGCTGCGCACCTCGATGCTGTTCGCGCTCGCGTTCTTCCTGCAGTTCCTCATCGGCGGCCTGAGCGGCATCTGGGTCGCCTCACCGACCCTCGACTACGCGGCGAATGACACCTACTTCGTCATCGCCCATTTCCACTACACGCTGTTCGCCGGCAGCATCTTCGGTTTCTTCGCCGGCGTCTACCACTGGTTTCCCAAGGTCACCGGCGCACGTCTGCGCGAGCGGCTCGGGGTCGCGCACTTCGTGCTGCTGGTGATCGGGACCAATCTGACGTTCTTCCCGATGTTCATCGTCGGCGCGGAGGGCATGCCGCGGCGCATCGCCGAGTATCCCCAGGATCCGAGCTGGGGCACGCCGAACCTGATCGAGAGCATCGGCGCCGCAATCATCGCGCTGGCCGTGCTCGTCTTCCTGGCCAACGTCGTCACATCGTTGCGCCACCGCGTACCCGCCGGCGACGATCCGTGGGGCGGTCACACCCTGGAGTGGGCGACCAGCTCGCCGCCGCCGCGCTACAACTTCGTCGGCGCGCTGCCGCCGATCACCTCGTTCTCGCCGCTGCTGGACCTGCGCGAACGCGAGCAGGATGCCCGGGCCTCAGACCGGGCGCTGGGCGCCCGCGACAGCGCGGCGCCGATGGCCGGGGAGGCTCGGCGGTGAGGTCAAGCGCGATCATGCTGTTCTGCTGGGCCGGCCTGCTCGCGCTGCTGGCGATCCTTCACGCGGTCTGGAGCGATGGGCGTGAACTCGGTCCCTACCTGTGGGGCTACGCCGTCGCGGTCGTCTTCGCCTGCGGGGTCGCTGCCATCGCCTACGATCGCCGTGCGCTGCGACGAGGAGCGCCCGAGCGCGACCCCGACCTCGACGTCGTCTCCGAGGTCAGCTTCGGCGCCGTGCTGCTCGGTGTGGCAGCCGCACTGACGCTGTTCGGCCAGGCGTTCGGTAACGCGCTCACCTACATCGGCTTCGGGCTGATGGCGCTGGCCTTCGGGCGTCTGGTCGTCGAGACGCTCGCGATGAGGCGGGCCTACGCCGAAGCCACGCAGCGCACCCCCACATCGGGCTCCGGGGGAACGGGGGGCGAATGAGCGGTCGGGCGCTGGCACCCACGATTCCGCAGCTCATCTTCAGCCACTGGGAGATCGCCGAGCCCTCGGGCGACGCTCTGGGCCCGCTGCTGGGCGCCGCCGTATACGCCGGGCTGTACCTGTGGGGCGTGGCTCGGGTAGGCGCCGCTGGATCGCGGCGCTCGGCAGGAGCGCACCGGGCGTGGCCGCGGTCGCGCACCTGCGCGTTCATGGCCGGGATCCTCGTCGTGCTCGTCGCGCTGGAATCGGGCATCGACGCCTACGACGACCGGCTGCTGTCGGTCCACATGGCGCAGCACCTGTTGCTGTTGCTGGTCGCCCCGGGACTGCTGCTGGCCGGACAGCCCTCGCTTCTGCTCCTGCGCGCCCTTCCGCCTGACCAGCGCCGATACGTGGGCCGACGCCTGATCGCCGCACGCGGCCTCACTGGCCCGCTCGTCTGCCTGAGCGTCCTGTGGGCAGCAGTACTGGGGACCCACCTGGCCGCGTTCTATGACCTCACCCTGCGCGACCAGACGGTGCACGACGGCGAGCACCTGCTGTACCTCCTCGCGGGGCTTCTGCTCTGGTGGCCGCTGGTCGACGGCGACCCCGCCGCGGGGCGCCGGCTCGATGGCCTCCAGCGCCTGGCCTACGTGTTCGCCGCCATGCCCCCGATGGCCTTCGTCGGGGCGTTCCTGAACCGCAACGACACGCTGGTGTACACCCCGTACCGGGCTCCCAGCCTCGCCTTGGGGGTCAACCCGCTCACCGACCAGGCGCAGGCCGGGGCGCTGATGTGGGTGGGGGGCGGCACGCTCCTGGCGGCCGTCGCCCTCGTCACCGCCTGGCGCGCGCTGGTCCTCGAGGAGCAACGCCAGCGCCGGCGCGAACGCTACGCCGACCAGCCCGCGGGGGCCGGCCGGTGACGGCATCGCGGCACGTGGTCGTTGGGACGCGGCGCCTGCTGCGGCGCTGGCTGACTCGCCCGGCCCGTCTGCCACGCCGCCTTCGTGGCGCCGCGGCGTTCGCGATGGCGTCCCTGGCGCTGCTCATGCTCAGCGCCGGCGTCCGGCGGAGCCAGCGCGCAGGGACCGGCCTCCACGGCGGCGGCCGGCCCCGGCAACCTCGGCCGGGGCGGCGGGACCGCCGCGGCCGCCGGCAGCCCGCCGAGCAAGTACCCCTTCCCTCAGGGCGCGGGCGCGCCCACCCAGCCAACCGACACCTCCCCGCGCGTGATCAGCGAGGGGCAGACGCTGTTCGAGGAGGGCTGCTCGTCCTGCCACGGCATGGCCCTGCAGGGGCGCCCCGGAATCGCGCCGGCGCTGCGCGGCGTGGGCCCCGGTCCCGTGGACTTCTACCTGAGCACCGGGCGCATGCCGCTACAGAACTACACCGACGAGCCGTTGCGGGCGCCGCCCCTCTACACGCCGGCGCAGATCGCCGCGATCGCGGCATTCGTGGCCATCTACGGCGGACCCGCCGCGCCCACCGCCGACCCCGCCGCGGGCAACCTGGCCTACGGGCTGCAGGAGTTCACGCTGCACTGCGCCGGCTGCCATCAGATGGTGGGACGCGGTGGGCTGACGGTCGGCGCCCTCGTACCGAACCTGTCGCAAGCCACCGCCCAGCAGATCGCCGAGGCGGTGCGCATGGGCCCCTACCTCATGCCGCACTTCGACGCCACCCAGATCAACCAGTACGCCCTGGACTCGATCGCCCGCTACGTGCTCTGGACACGCCATCCGAGCAACGCGGGGGGCTGGGGCATCTACAACCTCGGGCCGATCCCGGAGGGGATGGTGGCCTGGCTGCTGGCCATCGGCTCCCTGCTGATCGTCGCCCGACTGATCGGGGAGCGCACACCGACATGAGCCCGCCACCGTCCGCCCCACCACCCGGAAAGCGCCCGCGCGTCGCCACGATATTCGGCCTGCTCGTCGCCCTGCGGATTGTGCTGCGCCGGCCCTGGCGCCAGAGCGCATCGCCGGCGCCGGTCGAGGAGTCCGCCGCGGACCCGTCCGAACGCGAGGTCCCCGCGAACCGGCGGGTCGAGACCGTGGTGGCCGCGCTGCTCGGCGTCGCCGCCCTGTTCGCTCTCGGCTTCACCGCTGTGTACGTCGTGGCCGGCAGCGACACGCAGCTGCTCGGACTGGCGATCGCAGCGGCGCTGGCCTGCCTGTCTGCGGCGGCGATCGTCGCCGGCAAGATGGTCGTCCCGCAGGAGACCGCGGTGGAGGAGCGCAACCGGATGCTCGTGCCCGAGGAGGCCCACGAGGTCCTCGACATCGTGCGGTCCGGTGCGCAGGGCATCTCGCGACGCAAGCTGCTCGCCGGCGCCGCCGGCACCGCCGGGGCTGCCCTGCTGACCGCCGCCGCCACCCCGCTGGCGTCGCTGGGACCCGATCTGGACCACATCAGTCAATCGCCCTGGCGCGCCGGGATGCGGCTCGTCGACGACGAGGGTCGCCCCTACCATGCCGCCGACATCGAGATCGGCAGCTTCTACACGGCGCTGCCCGAGGGCGCCGACCCCGAGGACCTCGGCTCGGCCCTGCTGGTGGTCAAGCTTCCCGCCGAGTGGATTCACCTTCCCCCGGCGCGCGCGCACTGGGCGCCGCGGGGCATCCTCGCCTACTCGAAGATCTGCCCGCATGCCGCGTGCGCGATATCGCTGTATCGATATCCGCTCTACGCGCCCACCAGCACCGACATCCCGGCTTTTACCTGTCCCTGTCATTACTCCACCTTCGCGCCGGGCGAGGGCGGCCGTCTCATCTTCGGACCCGCCGGACGGGCCCTGCCGCAGCTGCCGCTGACGATCGACAGCCAGGACTTCGTGCGCGCCGCCGGCCCCTTCCACGAAGGCATCGGACCGTCGTGGTGGCACGTGCAGCGGAGCGAATCGTGAGTCGCACCCGCGGTCATGACGCCAGCCGCGCCGAGAGCGCGGTCGAGACGATCGAGGCCCGGCTCGGCGCGGCGCGAGGGGTGCGCTGGCTGTTGCGCTACGTGTTTCCCGACCACTGGTCGTTCCTGCTCGGTGAGATCGCGCTGTATTCCTTCGTGGTGCTGGTGCTCACCGGCACCTTCCTGGCGCTGTACTACGTGCCGAGCGACGGGCAGGTCATCTATCACGGGTCCTACCCGCTGCTGCAGGGCGCGCAGATGTCTGAGGCCTACCGCTCGGTGGTGGACCTCAGCTTCAGCGTGCCCGCCGGCCTGCTCATCCGACAGACCCACCACTGGGCGGCCGACGTGTTCATCGCGGCGATCGTGCTGCACGTGCTGCGCATCTTCTTCACCGGCGCGTTTCGCAAGCCACGCGACCTGAACTGGTACATCGGCCTGACGATGCTCACGCTGGCCATCCTGGAGGGCTTCGCCGGCTACTCGCTCGTCGACGACCTGCTCTCCGGGATGGGCCTGGCCATCGCCTACGCGGTGGTGCTCTCGATCCCGGGCATCGGAGCGCAGGTCGGCTACCTGATCTGGGGCGGGCAGTTTCCCGGCAGCAGCACGTTCCTCGCCCGCTTGGAGATCGTCCACGTGTTCCTGATCCCGGCCGCGCTGGCCGCGCTGATCACCATCCACCTGTCACTCATCATGCGCGCCCATCACAGCCAGTTCCCCGGTCCCGGTCGCCGCGAGCGAAACGTGGTCGGCACCCCGATGTGGCCCGCCTACGCCCTGCGCTCGATCGGGCTGCTGCTCGCGGTGGCCGCGGTGCTCTTCGCGCTCGGCGGGCTGGTGCAGATCAACCCGATCTGGCAGTGGGGGCCCTACCACACGTACCTGTCCGAGAACGGGGCCCAGCCGGATTGGTACATCGGGTGGCTGATCGGCGCCCTGCGGCTGATGCCCAACCTGGAGCCCTCGATCGCCGGATTCACGCCGATTCCCAACCCGTTCTGGGGTGGCCTGGCCTTCCCGGGGGTGGTGTTCATGCTGCTCTACGCCTACCCGGCGATCGAGCGTCGCCTCACCGGGGACCATCTCCGTCACGACCTCCTCGACCGGCCCCGCGATCGACCCCTGCGTACCGCCTTCGGCGCCGCGTTCTTCAGCTGGGTGGCGATCATCTTCTACGTCGGCTCGACCGACCGCATCTTCTTTCGGCTGGACATCTCCTACGTCGCCCAGATCCACTTCTGGCGCATCGCCGTGTTCGTATTCCCGGTGATCGTGTTCCTCGTGACCTTGCGGGTCTGCCGGGCGTTGGCCCGCAGCGGGACGCACCCGCTGCGGGACTGGGAGGGGGCCGTCGTGCAGCGAGCGCCCGAGGGCGGCTTCATCGTCGTCGCCGACAGCGAGAACGGGCGCGCTGCGGCACCGCCGGCGCAGCCGCCGCTCGGGACGATTCCGGGGCAAGAGTCACGACGGTAGCTCAGGTGAACTGGCCCGTTGCTGGCGTGACCGCGCCACCCGACCGCTCTTCTGATCCGGTGGGGCGAACTCGCCCCGCGAGAGCTGTCTCGCCCGGCCCTCGATGACCGCCTCTCGGAGGGCTCTCGAGAAGCGGCCCGGCCCCCAGTAGCGCGCCCCGACCAGCCGTGCCAGCTCCCGCCGGTCGACGGCGCCGTGCTCATCGAGCGCTCGAGCGATCGCCTCGACCTCTCGGTCTGAGTCCGTCTCGGGGGCCGCCCGCGTGGCTCCGGAGGTGCCCACCATCCCTGGCGAGTAGAACCCCGGTCCCGGTCCCGGTCCCGGCCGGAGGCGGCGCAGCCCGCGACGTTCCCACCGCTGCCGGCGCTGCGCCCGCTCGTCGGCCGGTGCGGCTCGTTCCGTCGGCGCGTCCTCGGCGTCCTCGGCCGTCAGCGGTGTTGCGATGTCCTCCAGCGACTTCTGCTCGGCCTTGACCCCGAACATCAGCTCGGCCAGCCCACCGAGCGCCATGACGCCGGCGCCGATGTAGAAGGCGATGGCCACCTGCGAGCGAACGCCGGAGCCGATCAGGTGCCCGAACAGCAGCGGGCCGGCGATGCCGCCGGCCGCAGTCCCGACGGCGTAGAAGAAGGCGATCGCCAGCGCGCGGGTCTCCATCGGGAAGATCTCGCTCACCGTGAGGTATGCCGCGCTCGCCCCGGCAGAGGCGAGGAAGAACGCCCCGACGATGAATGCTTCCAGCGCCCAGGCCGACAGCGAGCCGCCGCTGAACAGGATCCCCAGGACTGCGACCACGACGGCCGAGCCCACATAGGTGCCGACGATCATCGGCTTGCGACCGACCGTGTCGAACAGCCGGCCGAGCGTGAGCGGGCCGAGGAAGTTCCCGACGGCGTAGATGATCACGAACACCGGCACGAAGCTCGACGACACCTTGTAGAACGTCGTGAAGAGCGTGCCGAGGTTGAACGTCACGCCGTTGTAGATGAACGCCTGACCGACGAAGAGGGCCAGCCCCAGCACCGCGCGACGCGGGTACATCGTGAATGCGGTGCGAGCGATCTCGCGAAACGGGACCGTCTTGCGCGGGCGCACCTCGATCGTACCCTCCGGCGCCGGGAGCGCCTCACCGGTCTCCTCGTCGAGTGCGCTGCTCGATCGCGTCGACGATTTCGCTCGCCCTCCTGCTGGCGTCCGTGGATGAACAGCCAGCGCGGGCTCTCGGGCACGTTGCGCCGCACGAGCATGATCGCCAGACCGAGGGCGGCCCCCAGGCCGAAGGCAAGGCGCCACCCGAGGTCCTCGGGAAACACCCTGGTGTCCAGAAAGAAGAGCGCCGCTGCGGAGCCGGCCGCGGAGCCCACCCAGTAGGACCCGTTGATGATCAGGTCGACGCGGCCCCGCACCCGCGCCGGGATGAGCTCGTCGATCGCCGAGTTGATCGCCGCGTACTCTCCCCCGATACCGGCGCCGGTGAGAAAGCGTGCGGCGAAGAAGTACCAGGGCGCGAACGCAAACGCGGTCGCGGTGGTGGCCACGATGTACAGCCCGAGGGTGATGAGAAACAATTTCTTCCGCCCCCAACGATCGGTGAGCTGGCCGAAGAACAGCGCCCCAATACAGGCGCCGGCGACATACAGCGCGGCGGTGACCCCGATGCTCGACGCCGTCAGGTGGATGCCGCTACCGCTCTCGGTCAGCCGCGAGGCGATGGAGCCGACGATCGTCACCTCCAGACCGTCGAGGATCCAAACCGTCCCGAGCCCGATCACCACGAGCCAGTGGAAGCGCGCCCACGGGAGGCGGTCCAGCCGCGCCGGGATATCGGTTTCGATGGTGTCCGTAGTAACCGCAGCAGCGCTCACGCGCGCCCAATACCCCAAATCACGGCGAGGTAACGGCGCGTGTCTCACCGAGCGGCGCGCGCCGGCGCGCAACGGTCAGACGACTGACCACCAAGCCCAAGAAGTCTCCCGCGCGCGTTCGTCCTCTCAGTGAGGCGGGTAGGCCCGGCGCATGGTGACGGACACCGACCTCACCCTTCAGACCGCGGCTCCCAGGCGCGTCGACGGGTTTGCGCCGATCGGTGGATACGCCGCCATCGGCGACGGCGGCTCGCTGGCACTCGTGGCCGACGACGGTTCGATCGACTGGATGTGCGCGCCGCAGCTGTCCTCGCCGAGTGTGTTCGGAGCGATCCTCGACCCGGCCCGCGGCGGCCGCTTCAGCCTGGCGCCCGCGATCCCGTTTCGCGCCGAGCGCCGCTACCTCGAGCGCACCAACGTGCTGCAGACGACATTCACGACCGGCGAAGGCCGGGTGCGGGTGACCGACGCCATCAGCCGGCCGGGCGGCGAGAGCACGCCCGGCCGGGAGCTCGTTCGCCGCGTCGAGGGTATAGCGGGACGCGTCCCGCTCCGCTGGCGCGTGGCGCCGCGCTTTGGCTATGGTCGCGTCCAGCCGCGCATCGAGCAGCGCGACGACGGCTGGATCCTGTCCGAGGACTCAGGCGTGCGGCTCGGTCTACAGACCTGGCAGCTCGGCACGCCGTCGCTGACCGAAGCTGCCGTCGGCGCCGACACGGTCGTCGCCGAGGGGTCACGCGGGCTCATCGCGATCTGCGCGGTCCAAGACGAGCCGCTGCTGCTGTCCAGGCGCGACGCCGTCGACCGCCGCCTCGACCGCACCATCGAGCACTGGACCCGATGGCTGCAGCGCAGCCGCTACGACGGTCCCTGGCGTGCCGCGGTTGAACGCAGCCTGCTGGCCATCGGCCTGCTCGCCGACGATCACACCGGGGCGATCGCCGCCGCCGGCACGACGTCACTGCCGGAGGTGATCGGCGGCCAGCGCAACTTCGACTACCGCTTCGCATGGGTGCGCGACGCTTCGTTCACCCTCGATGCACTCATGCGGATCGGACTTGAGGACATCGCGCACCGGTCGCTGAACTGGCTGCTACAGGCGACGAATCACACCCAGCCCCGAGTGAACCCCGTCTACCGGCTCGACGGAGCGGTGCTCGAAGGGCAGGCCAGCATCGCGATGACGGGTTACCGAGCCAGCGCGCCGGTCGTCGTGGGCAACCAGGCGACACACCAGCTGCAGCTCGGCGGGTTCGGCGACTTGCTCGAGACGCTATGGCTATACGTCAGCAAGGGGGGAGTGCTCGACCCAGCGAGCGGCGAGCGGATCGCCGAGGCGGTGAGCCTGCTCGCGCGCATATGGCGCCGCGAGGACGCCGGACTGTGGGAGCTCGGAGACTATGCCCAGTACACCACGTCGAAGCTCGGCTGCTGGGTGGCCTTCGACCGCGCGCTGCGCCTCGCGGAAGCGCGCCACATCCCGGCGCGCTCCAGCGAACGCTGGCGCACCGCTCGCGACGCAGTGAAGTCCTACATCGAACAGGAACTGTGGTCCGACGAGAAGCGCAGCTACCTGCAGAAGGCCGGCAGCGCCGCCCTGGACGCGGGTTGCCTGCTGATGTCGCGCCGTGGGTTTGCCGATCCCGGTGGAGAGCGGATGAACACCACGATCAATGCGGTTCGCCGCGAGCTCGACGCAGGCCCGCCCCTCCTGTACCGCTACAGCGGAATGCAGGACTCCGAGAACGCGTTCCTTGCTTGTTCTTTCTGGCTGGTGGAAGCGCTCGCTCGGGCTCAGCGCCACGACGAGGCAGCCACCACGATGGATGCCCTCGTCGCGCTTTCCAGTGACGTGGGCCTGTACTCAGAGGAGATGGACCCCAGGTCGAAGGCGATGCGGGGCAACCTCCCGCAGGCCCTCACGCACCTCGCGCTCATCAACGCGGCGGTCATCTTCGACGACTCACTGCAACAAGCTACGAGCTCGCCACGGCCGCCGGACCGCACGAGGCGACGGAGAGCAACTGCAACTGCCGGCGGCCGCGCGGCCGTCGAGAAAGGCAAGGCTTGACATGAACAGCAACGAAGTCGTCGTCATCACCGGCGCGTCGGGCGGGGTCGGGCGGGCCACCGCCCGCCGGTTCGCCCGCGAGGGGGCGCGCGTCGCGCTCATTGCCCGCGGCCGCAGCGGCCTGGAGGGGGCAAGGCGCGAAGTGGAGGAGGCCGGCGGCGAGGCGCTCGTGCTGCCCCTCGACGTGGCCGATCCCGACCGCGTGGAGGCGGCCGCCGCCTCCGTCGAGGATGCCTTCGGCCCGATCGACGTGTGGGTCAACGACGCCATGGTGACCGTGTACGCTGAGTTTCTCGACATCGAGCCGGACGAATTTCGCCATTCGACCGAGGTGAGCTACCTCGGAATGGTCTGGGGAACGCGAGCGGCGCTGAAGCGCATGGTCCCCCGCGACCGGGGATCGCTCGTGCAGGTGTGCTCGGCGATGTCCTATCGCGGCATTCCGCTTCAGTCGCCCTACTGCGGAGCCAAGCACGCGTGCAAAGGCTTCACCGAGAGCGTCATCACCGAGCTGCTGCATCACCGCTCGAAGGTCCGAGTGTCGATGGTCCAGCTGCCCGGGCTGAACACGACGCAATTCACCTGGGGCCGGACGAAGCTTCCCAAGCAGACGCAGCCCGTCCCGCCGATCTATGAGCCCGAGGTGGCGGCGGACGCCATCCATTTCGCCGCGCATCACAAGCGCCGCCAGGTATACGTCGGCGTCCCCACCGTGATGAACATCATCGGCGAGCGCGTCGCGCCTTGGCTTTTGGACCGCTATCTCGCACGCACCGGCTACAAGTCGCAGATGACCGATCGCACGCTCGACCCGAACGGTCACGACAACCTGTTCGACCCGGTCGACGAGGACCGCGGCGCCCGGGGACCGTTCACCGACAGGGCCCACGACGTGAGCCCCGTGCTGGAGCTCGCCAAGCGGCGAGGACTGGTGCTGGCCGGTCTCGGCGTGGCTGCCGCCGGCGCCGGCGCCGCGGCTGTCGCCCGCGACGGCAATCGATGAGTCACGCAGATCCCGGCCGCCCAGGAATCGGATCGTCAGCGTACGGACACGAGCCGCCGCCCCCGCAATGGCGCCGGGTAGAGGGTGGCCAGCATCGATCCGACCGCCGCGCCCAAGCGGCACAGGAGGTAGCCATGTCATCCATCACCGCAGGTCGCGCCGAGGATCCGGCCCAGTACAGCAACGGGGGCAGCGCGCCGCCGGCGCGCATCTTTCTCCAGCCCATCGCGGCGCCGTCGATCCTTGGCCTGTTCGGGTTCGCGGCCGCCACCTTCATGGTCTCGACCTACCTCGCCGGCTGGTACGGAAACGCCGCCACACCGTTGTACCTGTTCCCGCTCGCCGCCGTGCTCGGCGGCGTCGCGCAGTTCACCGCCGCGATGTGGTCCTATCGAGCACGCGACGGACTCGCCACCGCGATGCACGGCACGTGGGGGTCCTTCTGGATCGCCTACGGGATCCTGTATCTGCTGGATGCCGTCGGCGTGCTCGTTCTGCCCGCGCACGGGACGTTCACAGCGCTCGGATTCTGGTTCCTGCCGCTCGCGGCGATCACGCTCTCCGGCGCCGCGGCATCCCTGGGGGAGAGCCTCGGCCTCTTCTGCGTCCTGGGGAGCTTGGCGACGGGAGCGGCGTTCCTGGCCGTCGCCTACCTGACCGGGACCGGCGGCTGGCTGACGGCGGGCGGCTGGGTGCTGTTCGCCTCCTCGGTGCTCGCCTGGTACGTCGCCAGCGCAATGATGCTCGAGGGCTCGTTCGGGCGCGTCGTGCTGCCGCTGGGTAAGTGGGATCGGTCCGCCAATCGGCCAGGCGCGACTCTCACCAAGCCCACCCAGTGGGCGGGAGGCCAGCCCGGAGTCCGTCGCGGCCAGTAGCTCCAGCCCGGCGCTACACGGACCCGTTTGAGCCGCGCCACGGTGCGCTGTCTCAAACGGGTCCGAGTCGCCGAGCCACGGTCGCCCACTCCCACTTCCACAAGGGTGAGCGCGTACGGCTCGCACGCCCACCACGGTCAGACTTCAACCGGGCGAGCCGACGCAGGTCAGCGACAGACCGGCCACGCGGCTAGCCCCGGGGGTGCCTATGGGTACTCACAGGTAATAGAGACACGCCGACAGCGAGGAGGTCAGATGATGCATCCCGCCAACGTGCCGCAGCCCCGCCTCGTCCACCCGACCGACGCCGGACGCGGCGCGTCGCGCTCGCGTGACCTCGATCGGGAGCGCCACGATGCGCTCACGCAGGCCGAGATGCATCGCCTGCGACGCATCTTGCGCTCCTACGGACCGCTGCCGCGCGCCACGCTCCGGCGACTCGCCGAGCCATCGGGGCGCGAGATCGATCTCGACAGCGCGCTCGGCGCCGGCGTACGCAGCGGACAGATCACCGCCCTGGGCTTCGGATTCTACGAGGCGGCCGACACCGAGGGACAGAGCGACCGCTCGGTGGCCCCATGAGCGCCGACCGGCTCCTTGGCATCACCCGCCTGGCGTGGGGTGTCGCGCTGCTTGCCGCGCCTCGGCTGCTGATGCGCCGACTGCCCGGGGCCTTGGTGGACCCGCGCGCCGTGGCCTACGCGCGTGTCCTCGGGGCGCGCCAGGTCGCCGAGGAGCTCGCGCTCCACCGCCATCCCGAGCCGCGCTGGCGGTGGGCGGGCGCGACGATCGACGCCGTGCACGGACTGACCGCGTTGGCTCTTCTGCGCGCGGCGCCGGATCGCCGTCAACTGCTCACCGCAAATGCCCTCAGCGCTGGCGCATTGTCGCTTGGTGGAGCGTGGGCCGCGATCGCCCAGCGCCGGCGCGCCGACGGCGCGGCCTAGTTGCTTCCTTCCCCCTGTCCCGGCCGACGAGCCCGCCGCGGTCTCACTCAGCATCCGCAGCTGCCCGCCGTGGCTCACTCATCGGCCGGAGCCGGCGCCCAGCCGCCGACGTGGCGTGGCGGCGTTGAGGGCTCACGGCTCATGAGGCCGGAGAGAACGCCGATGCTGTGCGCGTACAGCGGAGTGACACGCCCCGACGCGACATCGCACGCAGCCTGGTCATGCTGCGGACCGCGCGACTTCACACCGAACGACCAGCGCGCCACAGTGGTCTGGTCACCCGCCGAGGAGCAGCACAGTGCATATCACGAAGCGTTACAGCGAACACAGCTCACCCCGTGAAGTCGCCCCGGCGTCTGGCCGGGGCTCTTGGCGGCATAAGCAGGCCTTGCTGCATGCCGAGGTCGGACGCCTGCGCGAGATCCCGCCCGTGGCCAGGCCCGACGCCGCCGGCGAAGCTCGCAACGCCGCGCCGAGCTACCGTCGCTTACACCCCGACGCGCGTTAAGGGCGTCGGCACGGCGGAGCGCGCCGTGGCGGCGAGGCTGGCCGGCCCGCGAGAGTAGCCGACCCAACAGTGGGGACGGTCGACTGACGCTCACCGGAGCAAGCACGTCGCCAGCTGATACCCGCGGCACGCGCGAGCGTCATCACTATGACAAACCCGGTTGGCCGCGCCGCGGGCCGCACCTAGTGTGCTGTGCATGATCTCCACGCCCACATGGGAGCTTCGACTCCAGAACAGATGCGGCGAGACGGCGATCGCCCCGGTCGGCGAACTCGATCTATGCACCGGGGCCCAACTACGCCAGGCTGTGGCGTCGCTTCCCGAGGCCCCTCAGGGGGCCGTGATCATCGATCTGAGCGGGGTGACGTTCATCGACGTCGCCGGCGTGCGAGCGATCTGCGAGATCGTGAACGTTATGCGTGCGAGGAACCGCTCGGTCCGTGTGGTCCCCGGCTCGCCGGCGGTACAGCGGCTCTTCCGGATGACCGATGCCGAGGACCGGCTCCCGTTCATCACCAGCGGCGGCGCTCGACCATGCTCGGTGGCGGCCCGGCCGGCGCGGTTGCGCACTGTGAGGTCGGCGCCAGTGCGTGCTCGTCAGATCTCTGACCACGCGCCCTAAGTTCCCCGCCGTGCGGGAGCGCTGCCGAGGAACCGGGTAAGAGAGTGGTCCGTGGCCCTGCCTTCACGCCAGCGAAGCACCGGGGATCAACGGTATGCGGCCGCGCTCGTGGCCGTGCTAGGCCGCAGTGCCCTGCCGTACGGCTACTCGCTGACCGTGTGGACCGTCGGTGCGGTTCTCGAGCACGACGTCGGAAAGCCGAGCATCGGAGACGTTTGGCTGTTCCTGGGTGGCGCGCTGCTCGGATTTACCACGCTGGGTGCGCTCGCGTTCACCCTACGGCCGCCATCGGCACGGCCGTCATCTCACCAGCTGCTGCGTACGGGCAGCCTGCAGTTGCTCGCGGTTGGTGGCGCGCTGGGCGCCGCCTGCCTCATCGGCCTCCTCCACGCTCGCGTGGCCTGGCCGCTCAGCGGCTTCACCGCTACCGCGGTCTACCTTCTCGCCGCGGCGATCGAGCTGGTGGCCGTGCCGGGGCGGGACGACCACGAGGCGCCCGCGGGCAGGGGTGAGCTCGGCCGACATCTCACGCCAGCGGAGTAGCTGCCCGGATGTCCCGCCGTGAGGCACTCACCCTCAGCTGCGCCCGGCCCACGTTTCGCGCTGGGAGCCGACCACGCGCCTGGAAGCTCAGCGATCGGCGCGCGGTCGTCTGCTTCGCACACGGTTCTACGGGTAACCGATGATCATGGCCTCTCTACACACCAGCTCCGAAGGCGGCTCGCCTCTCAGGGTCGCTGCGCCTCTCGTGCTCGTGCTCGTCGGCCTTGTCGTCGTGATCACCTTTGTTGTCGTCGCTGCGATCACCGGCCTGTGGATTCTGCTCGCAGCGGTCGGAGCTCTCGTGATCATCGTGGGCGCCGGCCTCGGCGCGATTGGGTTGCTCGCGCGCAACGCGATCACCCACGATCCGGCGATGCAGAGCGTCGGCTCGGGTGCGGTCGGTGCGTCATTCGCCCAGGCTGCGATGGCCGGATCGTTCTTCGCAGGCATGGACGACGATGAGACTGCGCTCGGCGCCACAACCGAGGTCCACGACCAACTGGGGGTGCACGATCTCCCGCTCGGCTCTCCCTCACGCCACGCGATCGAGCAGATCACTCGCGGCGACTCGAGCACCGGCGCCGACACGCAACACCGAGACCGAGATCCGACGCGAGATTCCGGCGGCGACATGCCTGCGCGGCACCCGGGGGCCGGATGAATCCCGACCGCGGTGCGGCCAACACGGGCGCGGCGCGCCGCTGGAAGGGCACCGCGCGTCGCAGCGGGCGCCGGTGACGTGCTCGGCGGACGACGATGCTCGGCGAGTGCCGGCCGCCGTCTGCCGACGGCGGCCGGTCGAGGGCGGCCCACTGCCTCGATGATCCAGGGTCCCGTCAGCCGGGCCCGGTGGCATGCCGCTGCCGAGTCGGTTTGAGACGACGCCAAGCGGGGTAGTCGCGCGCGCGATGGCTACGAGCGATGACGTGCGTGCTCTGCTGCGCAAAGGGCACAGCTTCGAGACGGCGGGGCGCGAACTGGGGATCTCGCCTGGCCTCGCCTATATGCTCGCCACCGGAAGGCCGGCCGACGGGAGTGATGCGGTGACCCCTCACGAGGTCGACCCCGCGCTCCCGCGGGGGAGCTCACAACGTCTGATCGGGGTGCCCGCGTTCAACCCCACCCGCAAGGAGCATCTCCTCGAGTGGGTCGCTCAGCGCGCCGCCCGGGAGCTGCATCGGTCATGAGCGCCCTGACGACATGGCCGCTCTGGCGCCAGCTCGCCGGCCCCGACCGGCTCGGTCGGGGTAGTGCGGTGAAGTCCGGGCGCTCGGCGGGTCTGCTGCCTCGCACCGCCCAGGCCGACCGGGTGGTGAAGTCGGTGTGCCCCTACTGTGCGGTGGGCTGTGCTCAGAACGTGTTCGTGAAGGACGGCCAGGTGGTGCAGATCGAGGGGGACCCCGATGCGCCGCACAGTCGCGGGCGGCTGTGCCCCAAGGGTTCGGCGTCGTTGCAATTGACCACGGGCGCGGCCCGCGAGCGCCACGTGCTCTACCGCCGCCCGTACGGCGCCGACTGGGAGCGCCTGGACCTGCCGATGGCCATGGACATGGTGGCCGACCGGATCCTCGCCACACGACGCGACGGCTGGGAATGGGAGCGTGACGGCAAGCGGACGCGACGGTGCATGAGCATCGCCGCGCTCGGTGGCGCCACGCTCGACAACGAGGAGAACTACCTGATCAAGAAGCTGCTCACCGCGCTCGGGATCATCCAGATCGAGAACCAGGCGCGCGTGTGTCACAGCTCGACCGTCGTGGGGCTTGGGACCTCATTCGGGCGCGGCGCGTCGAGCACGCTGCCCGGCGATCTGCAGAACTCCGATCTCATCGTGCTCGAGGGCTCAAACATGGCCGAGGCGCATCCCGTGGCGTTCCAGTGGGTGATGGAGGCGAAGGCGCGCGGGGCGACAGTGATTCACGTGGACCCCCACTACAGCCGCACGAGCGCGCTGGCCGACCTGTTCGTGCCGCTACGCGCCGGCACCGACATCGCCTTCCTGGGCGGCATCATCAATCACGTCCTGCAGACGGAGTCGGACTTCCGCGAATACGTCCTCGCCTACACCAACGCGCCGACCATCATCGGCGAGGAGTTCGCGGACGCCGATGCCGACGGGCTGTTCTCAGGCTATGACCACGAGGCAGGGACGTATGACCCCACGACGTGGCAGTACGACGGCGCCTTCATGGCCGCGGCTTCGGGGCAGCGCGATCAGGAGGGCAACCTGTCGCGACTGGGCAGCGAGGGGCGGGGGCAGGGCAGCCCCGAGGCCCGAGGCGAACCGTCGCTCGATCTCACGCTCGAGCACCCGCGCTGCGTGTGGCAGATCCTCAAGCGCCATTACGCCGCCTACACGCCCGAGATGGTGGAGCAAGTGTGCGGCGTGCCGCCCGCCCTGTTCGCCAGGGTCTGCGAGCTGTTTGTGACCAACTCGGGACGGGAGCGCACGACCGCGTTCGTGCACGGGGTCGGCTGGACCCAGCACACAATCGGGTCGCAGTACATCCGTGCCGCCTCGATCCTGCAGCTGCTGCTCGGGAACATGGGTCGCCCCGGGGGCGGCGTCATGGCGATGCGCGGCCACGCTTCGATTCAGGGGTCCAGCGACATCCCCACACTGTTCGACACCCTGCCGGGATACATCCCGATGCCCCACGCCCACGGCCACAAGAACCTCGACGACTTCGTCACGGCCGACGCCCCCGCCCGCGGCTTCTGGGGCAACCTGCGCGACTACACCGTCAGCCTGCTGAAGGCCTACTGGGGTGCAGCGGCCACCGACGCTAACGACTACTGCTTCGACTACCTGCCGCGCCTGACCGGCAGCCACAGCACCTATGACACGGTCATGGAACAGGTGAAGGGAACCGTCAAGGGCTACATGCTGTTCGGGCAGAACCCAGCGGTCGGGTCGGCGAACACGCGCATGCAGCGCCTCGGGATGTCCAAGCTGGACTGGCTGGTGGTCCGCGACTTCTCGCTGATCGAAAGCGCCACCTGGTGGAAGGACGGCCCGGAGATCGAGTCCGGTGAGATGCGCACGCAGGACATCGCCACCGAGGTGTTCTTCTTCCCGGCAGCCGCCCACACCGAGAAGGAGGGGACCTTCACCAATACCCAGCGCATGGTCCAGTGGCATCACAAGGCACAGGACCCGCGCGACGACCAACGCAGCGACCTGTGGTTCATGTACCACCTCGGCCATCGGATCAGAGCGCGACTGGCCGGCTCGGCCGACGAGATGGACCGGCCGGTGCTCGACCTCACGTGGGACTACCCGACCTCCGGGGCACATGACGAGCCGAGCGCAGACGCGGTCCTGGCCGAGATCAGTGGCTGGAACGCCGACGGCGAGATGCTCTCGAGCTACACAGAGCTGAAGAGCGACGGGTCCACGTCGTGCGGATGCTGGATCTACAGCGGCGCCTACGCCGACGGCGTCAATCAGACCGCCCGGCGCACGCCCTGGCGCGAGCAGAACTGGACCGGCGGCCAGTGGGCGTGGGCGTGGCCGGCCAACCGGCGGATCCTCTACAACCGCGCGTCGGCGGATCCCGACGGGCGCCCGTGGAGCGAGCGCAAGGCCCTGGTCTGGTGGGACGAGCAGGAGAGCCGATGGACCGGGCACGACGTGCCCGACTTCCAAGCCGACAAGCCACCCGGCTACCGCCCTCCGCCGGGCGCCACCGGTCCCGACGCGATCGCCGGAGACGATCCATTCATCATGCAGGCCGACGGGCGCGGCTGGCTCTACGCCCCGGCGGGGGTCGCCGACGGCCCCCTGCCCACGCACTACGAGCCCCAGGACTCGCCGGTACGCAACCGCTTCTACCGGCAACAGCGCAACCCGGCGCGCCAGCTCTACGAGCACGAGAACAACCGCTACCACCCCGACCCCGACGAGCCCGGCGCCGACGTGTTCCCCTACGTCCTGACCACGTACCGGCTCACCGAGCACTTCACCGCCGGCGGAATGTCGCGCTGGACGCCCTACCTGTCCGAACTGCAGCCCGAGCTGTTCTGCGAGGTCTCGCCTGAGCTGGCCGCCCAAGCCGGTCTCGAGCACGCCGGCTGGGCGACGCTGGTCAGCGCCCGCGGAGCGATCGAAGCACGCGTGATGGTGACCGACCGCATGACCCCGCTGCATCTGGACGGCCGCGTCGTGCACCAGATCGGGATGCCCTACCACTGGGGCCCCAACGGCTACGCACGCGGAGACGCGATGAACGAGCTGTCCTCGATGGCCCTGGACCCGAGCTCCCACATTCAGGAGGTCAAGGCACTGACCGTGGATGTGCGACCAGGCCGCCGCCCCCGCGGCCCCGCCCGCCAGGACCTCGTGCACGAGTACCGCCGTCGAGCCGGGATCACCGCGCGCACGGGAGCCAAGCCATGAACCACGACGGGAACGGCCCGCTCAACGTGCTGCTGCGCGGCGGCGACCCGGCCACGAACGCCGGGTACGAGGACCACCCTCCGCGGATGGGCTTCTTCACCGACACGTCCGTGTGCATCGGCTGCAAGGCGTGCGAGGTGGCCTGCAAGGAGTGGAACCACGTTCCCGAGGACGGACTGAACTGGACGGGCATGTCGCACGACAACTCCGGCGGTCTCGGCGCCGATACCTGGCGTCACGTCGCCTTCATCGAACAGCGCGCACCCATCGGTCGGCATGCCACGAACTTCCAGCGCGACACCGGAGGCTTCCGCTGGCTGATGGCCTCCGACGTGTGCAAGCACTGCACTCACGCCGCGTGCCTCGACGTTTGCCCGACCGGCGCGATCTTCCGCACCGAGTTCGGCACCGTGGTAGTGCAGGAGGACATCTGCAACGGCTGCGGCTACTGCGTGCCGGCCTGCCCCTATGGCGTGCTGGACAAGCGCGAGGACGACGGGCGCATCTTCAAGTGCACGCTCTGCTACGACCGCCTCCAGGTCGGTCAGGAACCGGCATGCGCCAAGGCTTGCCCCACCGACTCGATCCAGTTCGGCGAACTGGAAGAGCTGCGCGAGCGCGCCGCCGGACGCGTCGAGCAACTCCACCAATCCGGGGTGGTCGAGGCCCGGCTGTACGGGCACGATCCCGACGACGGCGTCGGCGGTGACGGCGCGTTCTTCCTGCTGCTCGACGAGCCCGAGGTCTACGGCCTGCCGCCCGATCCGGTGGTCACCACGCGCGACCTGCCCGACATGTGGAGGAACGTGGGCCTCGCCGCCAGCGCGCTACTGGTCGGTGCCATCGCCTCCTTCACGCGGGCCGGCCGGTGAGTCACGCCGCAGTCACCCGCGAGGGCCTGCGCGGCGTCCGAACCGGCCGCGAATCGCGCACTTGGTCACACGGTGCCCGCGAAGCAAGAACAAGCCCACACGACCACACGGGGTCCTCCTACTACCAGCGGTCGATCATCAACCCGCCCGTGTGGGGGGAGCTCGACATCGCCGGCTACCTGTTCGCCGGCGGCCTGGCTGGCGCCTCCTCGATCCTGGCCGCCGGCGCGGATCTCAGCGGCCGGCCGCGACTGGCGCGCCGCGCCAAGTGCTGCGCCACCGCGGCGATCGCAGCCTCGCTGGCGGCGCTCATCCACGACCTGGGGCGCCCGGCGCGGTTTCTCAACATGCTGCGTGTGTTCAAGCCGACCTCCCCGATGAGCATCGGCGTGTGGATCCTTGGCGCCTACACACCGCTCAACGCCGCGACACTGGCCAGCGATATAACCGGCCACGCTCGCACCGGCGGCCGCGCGGCCGGCGTAGGGGCGGGAATGCTCGGAGCCGCGGTCGCGTCCTACACCGCCGGGCTGATCGCCAATACGGCGGTCCCGGCCTGGCACGAGGGCTATCGCGAGCTGCCCTATCTGTTCGTCGGTTCCGCGGCCTCCGCAGGCGCCGGATTCGCCCTCATCGCGGCGCCGCTATCTGAGAACGCGCCCGCGCGGCGCCTGGCTGTGCTCGGAGCACTCGGCGAACTGACGGCCGAGCGCCTGCTCGAGCGCCGGCTCGGCATGATCGCCGACGCGCTGCACGAAGGCAGCGCGGCCAAGCGGCTCAAGGCCGCCCAGACCCTCACGGCGCTCGGGACCCTCGGCACCGTCGCGTTCGCCCGCCGCAGCCGCCGAGGCGCAGCGCTCAGCGGAGGGGCACTGCTCACCGGCTCGGCGCTCACCCGCTTCGGCCTGTTCGCCGCGGGCATGGCCTCCGCACGTGACCCGAAGTACACGGTGGCGCCGCAGCGCCGCCGCCTCGAAGAGCAAGCTGCGCCCACGGCTCGCTGACATCACCTCCGCACGAGCAGTGCGTCGTGTGTCGACAGCGTCGGCGCACACCTCGGAGTTCCGCGAAGCGGCGACGGCCGACTGACGGGCTCATCGATGGTCATCGGCGTTCGTGTAGCCCGCCTGCTCTGGAGTGGTTGGCTCCCTGCGACCGAGCACGACGTTCCACGCGTGCTCGGCGCCGACGGCGTGAGGCGTGAGCGCGTCGGCTTCGCGCGGCCGCGTCTCCATCCAATGCGCGAGCGCACACTCAGCGTGCGCGAGGCCGTGCCCACTGAACGCGAGTGCATCCCCAATGCGCACGGCCGTGCCGCAGAAGCGGCAACGACACAGCCGCGTCGCCCTGACGCACAAGCGCAAGCGCAGGCCCTGCTGCGGATGAGTTCGAGAGGTCATCGCTACCTTCAGGAACAGGACGCACCGTTATGGCAACCCGCCGGCGCCGTGAAAAGCTCGCCTGCACCTCATCGGCGTCCGAACGCTGACCGCTCACCGGAGCAATGCGGATCTGACCTCGGCGCCAGCGACTGACCTATCGGCAGCGGCACCGCCCGCAGCGCTCGCGCGGGTCAGGGTTCTGACCTCTCGCTCCTGCGGCCCCGCGCACGATCGCATCGCTTGGCCCGAGGTGGTGTTCGTGTCGAAAATGCCACTCGCTCGTGCCGCGTTCCGCTCGCTTGTCGTCGCGCCCGCGCTCGCCGCCGCCGTGCTGACATTTGGCTGCTCGCAGG
>CAVRUQ010000011.1:0-687789 GCA_963724405.1 uncultured Solirubrobacterales bacterium | reverse complement strand
GGTCGCGTCGTCGTTCGCGTCGTTGGTCGCGTCGTCGTTCGCGTCATCGTCCGGTGACGGCTACTACGCGCACGGCAGTTTCAGTGGACTCCGGCCACCTGGCGCGATGCGCCCCGTCGCGCGTGTTCGGACGCAGCTCGTCCCAAGTCGTCGGCGCGCGCTAACCGCGTCACTCGTCGAGCTTGCGATACGGCTTGTATCTAAGCGTCTCGTTCACATATTTCCCGGCTGATTGGCCGGGCGCCATGAACTCCTCCCACACGTGCGGCGGACACGCTTCGTAGACGTAGGCTGCGCCGTTCTTGAACCGTACGTAGATCACTTCAGCCTCGGCGTCGTAGGCCGCATTGATGACCGTCGTCGAGTCGACGTCGATCCAGTCGGGTGTCGTCATTCGCCCTCCTCGTAGGTTCCGCGCCATGCCGCCAGCGGCGGGGCGAGATCTGGACTCGACGCAGGGTCTCGCCACGGATGCAGTGACGGGTCCTCCGCGCGCGGCAGCGGATCAGGACGATCGATCAGCGTGCGGGCGGGCAGGACGACCGCCTCGCCGCTGACCACTGCCTCGCCGGTGCGAAGAGCAGGAAGCGCCGCCGCGAGTCCCGCCACGCTGTCGGGGAGCGCGGCGCGGATCTTGCCTTGGTCCTGCGAGTTGCTCAACCGCAGCGCGATCAGCGTGCCGCACTGCGCCAGCGCCGTGTCCGGAAGCTCGGATGGGCGCTGGGTGACGAGCATCAGACCGACGCCGTACTTGCGTCCCTCGCGCGCAATTCGATTTGCCGCAGCTCCGGCGATCGGAACGGCAGCCTCCCCCAGATACCGGTGCGCCTCCTCGAGCACGACGAGCACGGGGCTTGGACGGCCGATGCCGGGACCCTCAGGCTCGCTACGAACGGCCACCTCGAACAGGAGATTCAGCACGACGCCGATGGCAAGCTCGGCTGCCTGATCCGGGACGCCGGCGAAGTCAAGGACCGAAATCGGCTTCTCGCCACCCAGCCAGTCGGTCATCGCGGCAACCAGCGGGTCAGCCGCCCCGCTCGGATCGGGTGCGGGCTGAACGAAGAACTGGAGCCGTTTGTCGAGGAGACCGAGGCGAAGAACCTCGGGCGTGCTGCCGTAGTTGCCGTACGTCGGCGCCTGATCCGGCGTGGCCGATCCCGGGTTGTAAGGCGCGAATCGCGCCGCCCGCAGTGTCGCCGCGTCGCCACGGTCCTCGACTTGTACGGTGTCTGGATCCGACTTCTTCCCTCGAGTCTCGTTGTTTTCGTAGTCGAGCTGATACCAAACGCTGTTGATGTCGAACGGTACGGGCGTGTCGGCTGTAACCGCCGCCGGGTCGAGCTGAAGCCAGCTTGCTTCCTGGACAAAGCGCTGGCGCGCTAGGCGCGTAAGCTCAGCGAAGCGCTTAGCCGTCGTGGCTCCGCCTGTTCCCCCGCCGGTGAACACCCTGAGGACGTCTTCGGCCGGGAGCGCCCAGAACGGCACCCGTAACTGTGCGCTCCCGTCGGCGAGCACCGACAGTGTCGAGGAGTGGGACCCGAGGGCCCGCGTGTACTCACCGTGCGGGTCGATCACGACGATGTTGGCGTTACACCACCCGCCTCTCACGAACCCTTGTAGGAGCGAAGCCACCGCGCTTGTCTTGCCCGCGCCGGTCGAGCCAGTCACGGCTGCGTGGCGCAGCACGAGGCGTCCTGCGTCCAGACAGACAGGCACGTCCTCGGCGGCAGCGAGCCTTCCGAGGCGCAGATGATCCTGATCCTGCGGATGGAAGACGGCGCTGAGATTCTCGGATGTGGCGAAGTGGACAGGGTCGTCGAGGCCCGGGTACGAGCCGACGCCACGTTGGAAGCGGCGCGTGCCGCGGTCTATTTCCCCGAGCAACTGGACCTGCAGCCAGCGCTCGCCGGTCTGAACCACCTCGGCCGGCGCCTGGGCGCCGGCCAACTCAGCGATTCCGAGCAAGCTGACGGTCGCGATCAGATCGACCAGACCTTGCGGAATGCGCACGAGCGAGCCGATCTGGCCGATCGGCTGGAGCCGTCCGCGGAAGATCGGCGCAACGCCAGCCAGGTCAACGTCCAACGCGACCGTTACTTGTGCGCCGAGCACGTGCCGTACCCGTCCGATACAGGTCGGGTCACGCTCAGTCATGGAGCGCTTCGAGAAGGGCTTTCAGTCTCCGGTCGAGATCCGGCTGGGGGGCTGAACTCTTAGCGAGAAACCCCGCGAGGTGCCGGAAGTCAGCGAGAGCGAAGCGATCCTTGCTCCAGAGGTCGGGCAGCGGATCGTCGGGGGCGGCCCAGGCTCCACGAACGCCTCCAAGCACAGCTTCCGTCGCGGTCACAGCCTGCAGGTTCGGCAGGCTCGAGGCAACCGCCGCGACAGCAGCCGGGATCGCCGACCGGGTGAACGTGATGATTTCCGAGCGCGGCCTACGCCGCGCCGCCTCGATCAAGAGCTCGTTCAGGTGTTCATCACGCCAGCTGTAGCCGATCACGAGGACGACGCTCTCAGCCGTGTAGAGGGCGCGGCGGAAGCGATCCTGAAGCACCACGAACGGCACGCGACGTGACTCGTCGTATTTCGTATCCGAGGGATAGATGGCGGCGACCTCGCCGGCGTCCACCGCGGATCCGAGCCTCACGACGTCTGCCCGTCCGCCCGCCTCCCATGACCAGTTGACCGAGCCGTGAAGCTTCCAAAGCCGGACGAGAAAACTCGGCAGCCACTCGTCGCGATCCTCAGGGGTCGCCTCGACGAGATCGGTTCGAAAGCGCGCGTGCAAAGCCCCGACGAAGCCATCGAAGTACGCGACGCCGAGCTTCTCGAGAGCGGATTCGATCAGGAGGTCGTAGTTGACCGTGAACACTTCAACCGGCAGGTGGTACTCGCCTCGTCCCGCCCAGCTCGCGAAATGCAGCGCCGGCGCGAGGTCCGCCCCCCGGATATCCAGACGAGAGACGATCTGCGCACAGATTGCGCTGTCAAGCTCCTGGGCCGCCTCCGCGGTGAGACCGGCTACGGTCTCGTCGCCACTGAGCAGACTCGCGATCCGCCTCAGGCGACTGAGTGCATGCTCGATGTTGCCGGCGGCGAGCTCGCTCTCCAGTAATCCTCTCTGCTGCGGTGAGAGAGCCTCGAGTATGTCGTGCTGAAGGGTGGCGACGTCGGGTAGACCGCAGGCCTTGCCGACGCCGGCGCCGAGGAGCACACACACATGACGGGAGCGTGTCGCCAGCTTGGCACTCAGCGTGTTGGCAAAGTCGTGGGGGTCGTGTGCAGTCATTGCGCAGGAGCGTAGCCCTCCCGGAGGATCCATAGTCGAGTCTTGTGTCTGGACCTTCCAATGGTCTGCCGCATCGCCGGAGGCGTCCGCCTACTCGCTGCCAGGACTGAAACGGCGCCCGAAGGGGGCCCACGTGCGCTCCTCCTTGCCGCTGATCGCGAGCAAGTCGGACGGGTCACACGGCGGTGCGGCCGTCGTCGACAATGCCTGATCCGCCGTGCTGGAGCGCCGGCGCTTCCGGAGTTGGCCAGCCGTCAGATCGGCAGCTCAGCTGCGGCGCGTGCGACGGCCTCCGCGGGAGGAGTTCCGTCCGCGATGCGGCCGCTGAACACGAGCGCACCGCATCGGGCGATCGTGCGGGCTCTGGGGTTGTTCGAGATCCTCACCCACAAGCCGCCGGTGTGCTTACCCGGCATCTTCACCGCGGTATTCGGCAATCAGGCGCTTGAGGCGAGCTTGCTCGATGAACGGCATGTTCTCGAGATGTGGGAGCCGTCGGTTGAGTTCGTCAGGGGGCAAGGCCGCGAGCTCTCGCGCCTGCTGTTCCACGGGCAGGACGTCTCGATCGAGAGCGTCGACGACGGTCCGGAGACTCTCGTTGGCGCGGCCCATCCGTCGGATGGATACGACAAGCGCGGTGAGCCACACAGTGGCCATCGGCTCCTCGCCCAACGCCTCCCATGCGGCGAGCCCAGTCGCGTTCTCGGACAGCGAGAACGCGTCGGCCATCCGGCTGACCGCGGTAATGCCGGCAAGCATCGTGCGCGCCAGCCCCCGGCTGGCCCCGAGTTCCGCTTCGGTCGCCGTGTCGACCACTTCGATGAGAGCGGGGATGCTCGCAACCGAACTGAAGCCGTCGAGGCCCTCGCTGGCGGGGCCTGACAGCCACGCGCCCCATCCCGGCCGGGCTCGTCGGGCCTGATCCAGGCCGATCAGTCGCTCGACCCGCTTCGCATCGTCCGCGACGCGCTCGGACGCTTCCGGATATCCCAGAGCGAGTCCGAATAGAAGTGTGGTCGCGCGCTCTCGATCTCCGCGTGTTTGCCTTCCGTAGCGTGGCGGGGCATGCGTGCCCCGCTTCCTCGCTACAGCTTGTCCGACCTTCTCGAGCGCTGCCCAGGTCGACTCCTCTAGCGGTAGGGACGGGTCTCGCCGCTTCTCGATCTCGCTGATCACGACATTCTGGACGTGGCGGAGCACAGCGACGATCGAGCTCTGCACCCGGCCGGTCTCGATCGGGAAGCCGCGAAACCACAGGGCGACGCGAAGCACGTCGGGTTGCCTGGTCCGGTGTCGCAGACGCAGCAACTCCTGAAGCTGATCGCCGGCGGAAGCGGGATATGTCCATTCCGGGCGTTTGCCGGATTGGCCGGTTCGCTCGGCCTTTGGAAGCAGACCCTCGTGGCGCCAGTACTCGAGCGTTCGGGCGGTGATTACTGGGTCGTCGATCGCGGCGAGCATCTCCGCATTCGAGAGGCGACGAGTACCCTCAGTCGGCCCCTTCATCCGCCAGTACCCTCAGCACGCGCCGCCATAACTTGCGACGCAGTCTAAAGCACCTTGATCTGCCTTGACGCGGGGATTTCGCGTGGTAACGTCGCTCGCCAAGCGACTGGCTGATACTCCGAAGTACCCACAGCGAAGGGGAGAAACAGATGGCGCGTGGCGATCACATATACGTCAAGCGAACCGGCTTCTACACCCACCACGGCGTCGACGTCGGCGATGACCTCGTGATCCACCGGAGCACGAGCGACGGAACGAAGAGTGGCTCGTGCATACGCAGGACCACGATCGACGAGTTCCGCGACGGTGGACTTGTGCGGGTCCGGATATATGGCACGCGGCTCGATCCAGAGGCGGCTGTCGCTCGTGCCGAATCGATCCTCGGCCAGTCCGGATACCACCTGATCGGCGACAACTGCGAGCACTTCGCGACCTGGTGCGTAGCCGGCGACTACAGCAGCGAACAGGTCGAGGCCGCGGTCTCGAGCACTCGTGTGCTTGGACTCGGCGTTGCCGTGCCAAGCGCCGGGATGAGCGTCGTTACAACGCTCGGTCACGGACCCGCGTTCAGCGGGCCGAACCTGATTTCAGGCCTCGCGAGGGTCGGAGGCACCGCCACGGCCGGCGTGCTGCTGATCGGCGGCGCGGCGGGGCTGGCGACCGCGGGCGGGATGTGCCTGCTGATGCCCGACAAGCCCGCATTTTCTGATCACGAGAGGCAAGCCCGTCGTGCTGGACGGTACGGCGCCGGTGCCGGAGCCCTGGCAGGGACGGCCCTCGGCCTCCATACGGTGGGGACGATGGGAGTCGCCGGCTACAGCGCCGTCGGCCTCACGTCTGGATTTGCCGCACTCGGTCGAACCGTCGACGGAGGGATGACCGCCGGAGTCGCAGCGGCCATCGCCATGCCAGCCCTGGTCGCGATTGCGCTCGGCTACGTGCTTTACAAGTTTTCACGGCCATGGTTCGAGGAGACGCCCAGCTCTGCATCCGGCGGCGCGCCTGCGGTCTGACCGGCTGTTGGCTGACGAGTCGGCGAAGGCTCGTTTGCGCCCATGCCATCTGACCAGGTACGCGCGGCTACTGGCCGGCTGCGGCGCCGTCGCGATCGGGCCCGATGCCCGCGACTGCGAGCGGCCAACGCGGCCTGTTGTAAGCGACCGCGACGTTCGACGCAGCGCGCGGTCGTTGTCAGACACGAAGTCTGGCGGCGGGACCTGGAGCAAGATAGGCTGGATCACCGAGTTCGACGAGACGGAGGCAGGAGATGAACGACACTGGCGTTTGGCTTTTCGATCAGGCGACCGTTCGCCGCCCGCCGGTGCAGCCGGAAAGCCCCCTCCGATACGACGATGCCGCGCAGGTGTCGTTGGTCGAACTCGACGGGCGCACAGCGCTCGCGGTTGAAGCGCTCGGCGGCGCGCCCACTAAGAAGGCCGATATCGAAAAGACCGAGGATCAGAAGGACCGCTGGCGGCCTTGACCGCGGAGGTCCTGATCGTCAGCAACGAACAGGACCTCGACGCCGATCGGGTAATTGCCGAGCTCGGCCGTCGCGGCGTCGACGTCCTGCGGTGCAACACCGAGCGGCTGACCGAATGGCAGGTCGCCGTCGAGGTTGGTCGCCGATGGCAATTGACCGCTCCGTCGGGTCGCACTGCGACGTCACGGTCGGTGCGCGCAGTCTGGTGGCGCCGCCCGGAGCCGCCGTCGCGGCACCTGCACGGGCTGTCGAGTGTCCAGCGTCAAGCGCTCGACGACCAGTGGCAGGCCCTGACTGAAGGCCTGGCTAGCGGTGGTGACCGCCGGTGGATTAGCCCACCAGCCGCTCTCCGGCGGGCGGAAGACAAGCTATTTCAGCTGACGACCGCCGCCCGTGTGGGTCTTGCGGTCCCGGAGACCGTCGTCGTCAACGATCTCGGTGCTGCGCTGGAGTTCGTCGAACGCTGCGGCGGCCGCGCGGTAGCGAAGTCGCTCACGGCCGCTCACTGGGAGCACGACTCTGAGGCCGCCTTCGTCTTCGCGACACTGATCGGCCCCGACGACCTCCCCGACGACCCGGCCGCATTCCGACGCGCGCCCGTAGTCCTCCAAGCGCCGATCATTCCGAAGCGCGACGTGCGCGCCACTGTCGTCGGCACACGGGTGCTGGCCGCCGAGACACCGCCCACGATCAACGAGATCGATTGGCGGTTGGAACCGTATCGTCCGTGGACGAGTATCGATCTGCCGCCTACGGTCACCGAGCTCTGCCGGCGGCTGGTGGCCGCTCTCAACCTACGGTTCGCCGGGATCGATCTGGCACTCGCAGACGATGGCGCGGCGTGGTTCTTGGAGGCCAACCCGAATGGCGAGTGGGGCTGGCTGGTCGACGCGGCCGGTCTTCCCGTCACCGCAGCTCTGGCCGATGAACTCGCCGCCTGAGACGACGACCGATGACCAGAGTCCCGCATCGCGCTGGCTGGAGGCCATATGGGGATGGCGCTGGCGCCTGGGCCGGTGGTTTGTGCCACTCAGCCAGGCTCTGTGGGTCAACCGCCGCTACCGGCCTCGCTATCCGCCGACCCCGGACGTTCGCCACTCACTGTGGACCGCAGCAGAAGTTGACCGGTTACTCGACCAGAGTCACGAGAGGCTGAGATCGATCGAAGGCAAGGGCCCGGGGCTAGCGACGATCTCGGCGATCGTCGGCGCCGCCCTGGGGCTCGCGATCAGCGCCACATGGCCATCAGCCACGTGCATCCAGAAGGTCCTACTCGTTGCCGCGACGGTATACACGTTCATCAGCCTTATCTGCCCGATTCTTGTTGTGGCATCCGTCCGGCGCAACACGCTGACGCTCTCGACGCTTGCCCAGCTGTCGCACGAGGAGCTAGGCGCCGTTCGAGCCCTCCATGCCAAGGTGGAAGCAATCACGAGAAACGACTGGCGCAACGGACGACTCGCCAACCTGCAGAGCGCCTGCGCATACGACCTCCGAAACGCAGTGCTGCTGCTCGCCGTGTGGAGCCTGACGCTGCTCATCCGATAGCGCAAGTGGCTCGACCAACCCCGAGCACGAGCGCGGACTGCCCAGAGCCCGTCACGCTGGCTGTCGCTCACGGGGAGGCCTCCGCGGCAGCGGACCAAGAAACGCATTCCGGGGCGCGTCAGCTCGCCAGCTACCCACCAGCCCGGGACCTACCCGCGGAACGCCTTACGGTGCCTGGTCGATATCGGGCATGCGCCGCAACGACGCGGCGGCGCGGCCGAGATTCTCAAGATCGGACCACAACACGCAGCCAGATGCGGCGATCGACCAGAGCGACGCCCCCGACTCCGCGCAGCGCTCCCGAGCCTCCCCCAACAGCGTTTCGTCGGGAGGGCCGCGCCCAAGTCGCTGTCATCGGCCCGACCCAGCGGCGTCGGGGCTCCCCACCACAAGCGCTCCCCCTCAGTGCCCCGTCGGACATCCCAGCGCGCCCCGACCTCGCCACCGTCGCGCCGAAATCGCAGCCGGGGAACAGTTCCTCAAAAGTTTGTTCCCCGTTTGTTCCCCGTGGCCGGATTTCCGGCTGGCCTGATAGTCCAGAAAACCGCCTCTAACCAGGCCTTTCCTTCGATCGGGGAGACAGGATTTGAACCTGCGACCGCCCGGCCCCCAGCCTGTCGCAACCGAGCGCAGCGCAGCCGGCTCGACGAAGCGATCGCAACACCTCGGAGCTGATCCGGCCCGACGCGCACACGCGCCTTGTCGCCAAGACACTTGTCGGGTCTCATCGCGGGCGGCTGACGAATGCAGTCGTGCAGAGCGACCTCGTCGCAGGCCGCAACACCTGGCCGCGCGGCATCGGCGTTCGCCCTACGCCAACCGGAGATTCGGCCGCGAGTCCGAACGGCTGACGTCGCGTCCGCCGTCTCCGGTGAGCGGCGTCAGTACTAGCCCGAAGATTGCGCTGTTGAGCTCGTTGATGCTGATCGATAGCTCGCGAGCGACCGTCGCACGCGAGATGCTCTCTGCGCGAAGGGCCTCGAACACCTTCGCGAGCACTTGCGACGTCTCGCGCGTAATGGGCTGCCGATCGGGCTCCCCGGTCCTGTAGCCAAGCTGCCCGAGCTGGCTGTAGACAGCGCGAGCCTGCCAGTCGCTCAGGATCCCGAGCCTCGCCATCCGGTAGGCGAGCGCCATCGCCGAGACGTCCCACTTTCGCTTCGCCGAGATGATCTGGCGGACGTTACCCGGTCGCGGTGCATCGGCCAGCACGCTCCGCCGTGGCATCAGGAACGCCGCGCCAAACGCCTTCGCCTCGTCCTCCGCCCGCCGCCCACGCGGCCCGCCCCACGCGTGCAGAACGAGATGACCGAGCTCGTGGGCAGAATCCATTCGGCTGTGCTCCGCGGTCTTCATCGTGTTGAGGAACACGTATGGTGCGTCGTCCCGCCAGAAGGAGAAGGCGTCGACCTCCTTGCAGTCCTCGACGAGCGAGTAAACGCGGACTCCGTGCTTCTCAAGCAGGTGGACCATATTCGGAGCGCGCTTCTGGCCGATGCCCCATGCCTCACGCACCGCTTCCGCTGCGGCCTCGGGATCCTCGTGCCGCAGGCGCGGCACGTTTGGCTGAGGCAGATTGAAGCGCTCACGGATCCAGTCGTCGAGTTCGAGAGCGATTGCGGCCGCGCCGATCGCCTGATCCCGCTGTCTCGCGCTCATCGCACTGAGGGAGCGGAAGCTCACGCCGTCGACTGGCGGCTCTGCCAGCTCGCTCGCATAGAAGAACGCCGGCGGGAAGTCCAGCGCCGCGGCGGCTACCTCTATCGTGGCCGGCGCCGGGACTCGGCCAGAGAGATAGAACGTCAGCGCACGGGGTGTGACGCCCATGATTTCGGCCAGCTTGGCTTTGGTGAGACCGCGTCGGCGCCTCGCCAGATCTAGGCGCCCCGGCGCGAACTGAGACATGGCCTACGAGACGCGACGCGACACGTCGATGTCGATCGCGTCGTCGCCCGGGTCATCGTCATCTGCCGGGCTGATCGCGATGCCGGTGGAGAAGTCCATGGGGTCGAGCATGATGCGCTCTGCCCAGCCCGTGATCCACCCGTTCTCCATGTGATTCGGCAATGACAGCTCGGCGCGGATCTTCTCGGCCAGCCGATCGTGATAGTGCAGCAGCAGCCAGGTGCGCATCGCGCTCGGGTCGGTCGCGTCGGGGATCAGGGCGACATCGTCGGAGACGGCGGCGAAGCTCATCTGCGTGTTGCCGGTGACGACCAGCAGCATCGTCTCGCCCTTGCGGTAGCGCGTTCGCGGCGTCGCTGTCCTGTCACCGGCGTGCGAGTTGCCCGAGGTGACCGCGATCGCGTGCGCACGCGTCGGATGGATGACGGTCTCGAAGTTGTTGAACCGCCCGAGCGTCCAGCTCTGGGCGATGAGGAGGTCGCGCAGCGCGCCGATGGTGAACCCCCAGGCCATGGTGCCCGGGAGGGTCAGCGGGTTGTGGCTGGTGCAACTCGCGGCGTAGCCGTAGCCGTAGAGCAGACTGTCTCGCAACTCCGAATGGCGCACCCCCAAGTCGTCCAGGCGGGATTGCGCGTCGAACCCTTCGAGCACGGCAGTGGGAATAGTCATCGGCTCCGGCTCCTTCTCCGCAGGTTGTTCCGTTTTTGCGATCTCGGACGAGCTAGCAGAATCAGAACACATGCTAGCGGCGGCCCAGACGGACGATGCCGCCCTATCCAGATCGCGGGTCGGTCCCCTCCGGTGTGTGTCGAATCGGGAGAACAGCAACCGGCTGCCGACATACCCCCATCGCACTGCGGACACTTACTCGGCGGCCGCCGCGGCTTCGCAGTCGTCGAGCACTTCTACTTGGCTTCGGCGATCCCGCGAGGACGCGCCGTCCGGAGTGGCCAGAAGAGGCGCACGCGGGCATTTGCCCGACACTTTTTCTAGAGATTGCACCCCGCTTGCACCCCGCCCCGGCTTCAGGTGCCGCGCCCCAGAAACCAAAACCCCTCGATTTCCAGTCACTTCCGAAGGGTGAGCGACGGGATTCGAACCCGCGACCGCCGAGACCACAAGTCGCGGCCCGTTCGCAGTCCTGACATCGCCCCGCGCCGATAGCCGTTGCTCGTGCCGATGCCCGCTCCTCATGCAGGAGTCGGGCATGCCCGACTCCTGAGTGCTCCTTCAGCGGAGCGGAGACGGGCAGTCACCGAGCGAAGCGAGGGAAAATCCCGGCCGTCGGCCGGGGTTGACGGCCCGGCCGAGCGGAGCTACTCGCCTCGCCAGTTGCTTCAGGCCGGTTCCCAGCGCCAGCCGTTGTTGTACTCGCAGACGATTGGTTCGCCATCGCCAGCGACTCCGCTCGCTCCGTGGTCCGTTGAGCGGCAGTACTCGCCTGGCTCGTAGCAAGTTCCCGAATTGGACAGCGGATAGCACGCCGTCGGCGTGGGCGTCGGTGTCGGGGTGGGCGTCGGTGTCGGGGTGGGCGTCGGTGTCGGGGTGGGCGTCGGTGTCGGGGTGGGCGTCGGTGCCGGGGTGGGCGTCGGTGCCGGGGTGGGCGTCGGTGCCGGGGTAGGCGTCGGCGCCGGGGTAGGCGTCGGCGCCGGGGTAGGCGTCGGCGCCGGTGTTGGCGTCGCGGAAGGCGGGTTGTACGCGCGTCCTTCGATCTCAGCTCGGCCCGAGACGCTCGTGCATTTCGTCACCGTTCCGTGCTGGACGAACGCGCAGTGCCAGCCGGCGGTTGAGCGCCCTTCGTCGGCGCGGCGATCGATGGCGCGAGCCGTCGCGCAGGGTGTGCTACCCCGGACGACAAAGACCATGTCCTTGCCAGAGTGCGCCTGGCCGTCAGCGATGTTGCGGTAGCTGACCAGGCCGCAGCGCTTGGCTGGCGACCCAGCGGCAGAGGCTGACGCAATCGGTACGACAAGAACCAGGAAACAGATCGCCGCGCGCTTCACGAGCGGAACGTATCCTTCCGCGCCGTCTCAGCGCAATGGTCTCCAACGGCTCGAGATCTGAGCGTGGCTCCTCGCGGGCGACCCGCAACGTGACCTCGCCGCGGCCCACCACCAGACCAGGTCGCTCGCGCCCGCCCGCCCAGAGCTTGTTCCCCGCTTGCTCCCCCTCGGCGTTCTCGCCGCCAATCAAACCGCCCGGCAAACCGCCTGTACGCAGGCCCTTCCTCGAGTCGGGGAGACAGGATTTGAACCTGCGACCGCCCGACCCCCAGACCGAGCACACGTGGGGCATCGGCTCGCCACTGCGAACGTATCTGCTACCCCGCCGTGCTCCCGCTGGGCGCAGGCGTCACGGGCTGGGCGCCGGATAGCGCGCCGATTGTCGCCACCGTCTCGGCAGCGCCCGGCGACTGGGCTTCTTCGCCGACCCAGGCCGGAACGATTGGCATCGAGCCGTCCTCGCTGCCATCCGAGCCATCGGATTCGGTGCGTAGGCGCGGTGCCGGGGCCTGCCATGCCTTGAGGTTTTGCACCAGGTCGCGGTAGAACTCCGCCGCGTGGGCGCTGGTGTCGCGAACAAACGAGCCCTCGCCGCGGCCGCGCTTTTGCCCCATCGGCCGGGATCTTGCGACTAGGAACGCGCGGGGCTCGCGTTTGGGGTCGGGCGGGTAGTACAGCGCCGAGGGGTCCTCGCGGAGCGCTCCCAGCGGGGCGGTCGTCGTGCCCCTGGCGTTCGGGAACGCCGCCTCGATCCGCAGGTCGTCGGCGGCGTCCCTGATTTGCCGCAGCAGCCAATTGAAGCGCGACTTCTGCCGCCCCTCGCGGGGAGCGTCGATGCTGACGCTCGTGACGGTCTGACGTGATCGGAGATCGGCGCGGATCTCAAGCGGCCCCACCGCGCCGGGGATCCGCAGCGTCGCCCGCAGTTCGCCGGTATCGACGAGCGACTTCGCGGTGTGCTCGAGGCGCGCGGGCGTCATTTGGCTGCGCGGATGTTGCGGCGTCACGCTGGCGCCGAGCTCTTGGGAGAGGCTCAGAGCGAGGTAGTTGGTGAACTGCTCCCAGCGCTCGGCAACGTCGCGCGCGCCCGCATCACCTGCGCGAAGGGTGCCATCGTGTGCGGCCTTGCGCACCGCGACCCAGTTCTCGCCCATGTCCTCGAAGCCGACCGCTCCTGACGCCTCGCTGCTCAGGTAGTGGATGAGCTCTCGGAGCACCCATTCCTGGTCGGAGTTAGAGATGCCGCGATAGCGCTGCTGTACGACCGCCTCGGTGAGCACCCGCCACCATGAGAAATGCCACAGGCTGGTGCGGCGCAGCTTGCGCCCGTCCACGCAGACCGGGGACTCGGACGACGTCGCCGTGATCTGGGTGGAGATCGTCAGCACGCCGTCAAAGCCATTCTCGCGAGCGATATCCAGGTAGCTGGCCACCTGTTCGTCCTTCAGACGCGCCGCCCCGGTCTTGACCTCGACCAGGCAGGTCCAGGTCTTGCTTCCACGACGGCAGACGATCGCGCCGTCGGGAATCACGGTCTTGCCCGCCGCATCCTTGAAACGCACCTCGGCGAACGTCTCGATCACAGGCGCCTTCGGCGCGCCCAGCTCCCGTAGCAGCGCGTACCCAAACTCGGGCACACCATGCATCACTGCAAGCAAGCACGACGTCGCGCGCTTCTCCTGCTCCTGCTGCGAGCGGGTGCCGAACGTGGGGATCAACCGCGCATGCCGCCATCCGCCGGGCTTCGACGCTACCGAGACCGGAACAACGTCAGTGGCCACTCAGCGACCCTACACCGGGTCGCCGCCCCAGGTAAAGGGACCCCGACGCGCCTTCGCCGCCAACCCCCACCACGTCAACCCCGCAGAGCGATCTCACAAGAGCAATTCGATCGCGCGGGCCGGCAGGCTCCACTCGGCGACCCCGATAGTCGAGCGCGTCGACGCTCACGGCCAGGTCAGGCGAACGGCGCCGCGTGAGGGCTGACCTCGACCTCGCCGACCCGCAGGCTATGCCACGCCGTTCTGCCCGGCTAAGCCGCCCGCGTCGGGCGCAGCCGCGGCGCCGGGCGAGACACCAGCGGCGAATGCCCCGGCGAGGAGCTCGGCCTCTTGAGAGTGACTGCGGTGGTGCAGGTAGCGCATGGTGGTCTTTACGTCAGCGTGCCCCATCCAGGCCTGGACCTGCACGATCGACGCGCGGTTGATGGCCAGCGAGCCGAAGGTGTGGCGCAGGTCGTGAAACCGCAGCGGTCGGACGCCGGCCGCCTTGCGGGCGAGGAGGTATCGGCGGCGAAGCGCCGAGCCGTCGAGGAACTCGGCCCCCTCCCCCGGGAACACGAGATCCTTGGCACCGCTCCGGCCGGCGCCAGCGCGGATCGCGGCGAGCACGCGTGCGACCTCCTCGACCATCGGCACGGTCCGTGATCGTCGCGACTTCGTTCGGCCCTGGCGCTTGCGCGTGTAGCCCTCCACGACGCGGATCGAGCGGTTGGCGAAGTCCACCTCGCCCCAGCGCAGCGCGATCAGCTCCCCGCGCCTCAGCCCGGTGAACGCGGCGGTCACGAAGATCGCAGCGTCCTGCTCGGTCGCGGCGTGGGCCACAAGCAGGCCGATCTCATCGGGCGAGTAGAAGTCAAAACGACCGGCGTCGTAGCTCTCACGCAGCTTGCGCACACGGGCGGCGGGATTCTCGCGTAGCCCGTGGTGCTCGCGCGCGTACTCGAGGATGTTGCCGAGGATGGCGTGGATCTTGTTGACGTTGCGCCGGGCAAGCCCGCGCTCGCTCACGAGCTCGTTGCGCCATTTCTCGATCCGCGATGCCGAGACCGCCTCGACGCGAAGGTCGCCGAACGCGGGCAGCAAATGACAGCGCAGCACCGAGCGGTAGTCGACCTCGGTGTTGTACGACCAGTCCCGGTGCGAGACGCCGGCGTCCAACCACTCGTCGGCGAGCACTGCGAACGTGAGGCCGGTGCGGCCCTGCTGCGTGACGCCGCGACGAGCGTCGGTGAGGATCGCCTGCAGGGCCGCCTGGGCCTCGCGCTCGCGATAGTAGCCGGGGTCGGGTGGGCCCTTGTGCTCCCAGGCGGGCCCGAGGCGGCGGCGGTGCTGGCCAGTGTGGTCGCGCCAGCGTACGTACCAGACGCGGCGCTTGCTGCCGCGGAGCTCGATCGTCCCGCTGACGGGGACGTCCATCGGGTTGAAGCGAAGCGTGTCGGAGTCGGTCATGTCGTCCTCTCCGACCTTCTGCATCTCAACGGGACGGTTGCGACCCCTCAGCTTCTGCTTTTCATGCAGAGGGTTCGGTTCTTGGTCACGAACTTGGTCACAACCTGGGGTGATCTGAGCGCAGTTGAGGCGCGTGAGAACGGCTCTGGAAAGCCGATCTCAGCTCCGCGCAGGACCCTTTGAGCAATTGCCATGCAGAAGGTCGAGGGTTCGAGTCCCTTCATCCGCTTCAAGAAAGGCCCTGCACAGCAGGGCCTTTCTTGTTCTTGGGACGGCGGGAGCTGGTAAGCGTGTCCCGAATCTGTCCCAAGCGAGGCGTACGTTGACGGGATGGTCGAGCCCGTTGGCGGCGGCCCCAGCGGCCACGTCTTCCGCGTCGAGCGCAAGCGCGGACCGGTCTGGTACGCGAAGTACCGGCTTGCCGATGGACGCCAGGTGCAGCGCAAGCTCGGGCAGGCCTGGACCGGGCGCGGCCGCCCGGCCGCCGGCTATCTGACCAAGCGGCTCGCCGAGGACTGGCTGTACGAGACTCTCGCCGCAGCCAGGCGCGGGACGCTCCCCGGAGCCGTGCGCACAGGGGCGACCTTTGACGACGCCGTTGCGGAGTGGCTGCGGTACGTCGAGCACGATCGCGACTGCAAGCCCTCGACGCTGTCGCACTACCGCTCCACCGTCAACGCACACCTGCGTCCAGCGTTCTCAGGCATGCGCATCGAGGACATCACGACGCGCCAGATCGAGGCCTGGCGCTCGACGTTGGGGCGCGAGCGGACGAAGCCGGTCAGCAACCGTACGCGCAACAACGCGGTCGGGGTTCTGCACGGTGTCCTCGAGCGCGCGCGCAAGGTGTTCGGTCTCCCCCACAACCCGGCGGCGGACATCGAGCCGCTGCGCGAGCGCTATGACGCGACGCGCTTCGCCTTCTATTCACCGGAGGAGGTCTTGGCGCTCGCCCGCGCCGCGGCGAGCGAGCAGGACGCGGCGATCTTCCTCACCGCTGCCTACACCGGTCTGCGTCGCGGCGAGCTCGTCGCGCTGCGCTGGCGCGACGTGGACTTCTCCCGCGACGCCATCCGCGTCCGTGGCAGCTACGCCAACGGGCAGCTCACCCTGCCGAAGTCCGGCAAGGGCCGCGCCGTGCCGATGGTCGCCGCGGTGGCCACGGTCCTGGCCCGCCTGGGCCAGCGCGACCACGACACCGGTGAGGACGACCTCGTCTTCCCGGGCGAGCACGGCGCCTACCTCGACGGCAGCGCGCTTCGCCGGCGCTACCTCGCGGCTCAGCAGTCAGCCGGGCTGCGACCCATCCGCTTCCACGACCTGCGTCACACGTTCGGCACGCTGGCCGCCCGCGGCGCGGAATCGCTCGTGGAGCTGCAGGCGTGGATGGGTCACGCGGAGATACGGACGACGCAGCGGTACACGCACTACCGCGAGCAAGCCGGTGCCGCGCGGCGACTGGAGCGCGCGTTCGGCACGGACAACCAGGCGTCCCCGGCCACGAGCGGTGCTATGCCGGAGTCAGCCGATCAAGAAAATCACGCAGATGCCGATATTTAGGCAATACCGGCAGTCTCGTGTTACGCTCCTTTCAGCGATCAGAAGGACGCCCGATGCCCGCCGTAGGCGCACAACCAAAGCTGCTGACCACCAAGCAGGCCGCCGAACTGCTCAACGTCAGCACGCGCACCGTGCTCAACTGGATCGACACCGACAAGGTGCCCTACCTGCGCCTGCCCGGCGGCGACTACCGCATCCCCCTCTCCGGGCTGCTCGCATCGCTTTCGGGCACCTACCAGCTCGACGAGGAGCTGCGCGCCCTGGACGCGCGCCACTCCGAGCTGAGCGACGAGGACGTCCAAGCCGCGCTCGACGAGTAGCACCGGACCGGCGACCGTAGGGGCGGTACGTGCGCCCCGTCGTCATCGACACGAGCGTCGTGCTGCCGGCGCTGCTCTCCCCCAAGGGCTACCGAAGGCGGTTCCTGGTCGTGCTCGCGGTCGGGGCGCTCGCGGCGCGACGAGACCTCGTTCGCCTCGAGGCCGACGCCCTGCAGGCCGAGGCACTTGCGAGCGGCGGGGCACTCGGCGGCCTACCGCTGCAGACGCTCGTTGAACGCGCCGAGGCCGACCACGCCAACCTCCGCGAGCGCCTGCCCTACCGTTGCCCGGATGATTGGCGCCTCGTCGCATCCCGCCCGGTGCTCGACGAGTACGAGCGAAAGCTCCGGCAAGTCGGACGCAGGTTCGACCCCGACCTCACCGACGCCGAGATCGAGACCGCTCGCCGTGTCATCACGAGCCTCTGCACCGATATGACCGAGGACTTCGATCCCGACCAGATCCCTGGCTACACCACCGACCGCAGCGACGATGCGTTCGTCCACACCGCACTCCTCGCCGACGCCACGTGGCTCATCGCGGACGATCGCCACATCGCCCCCGATCGTGACGGCGTAACCGAGTACAGACAGCCGGATTCGGAGCGAACGGTCTCGGCGCTCACGTTCAGCCACTTCCTGGAGCATCTGACCGACGTCGATCTCGACGACGTCGAGCCGCACCTGCTCTACGCCGCGCTCCGCCTGATTCCGCCGCGCTGAGCCCAGCGGCTCGGCGCACGCGCCCGTTGACGTCTGTCCAGGCTGCCCCGACGGCCAGCTTGTCTGGCAAGGTCGGCCCCAGCCGACCTGAGGGCAACAAAGCTCCGGGACCGGAACGGGTCAAGCTCGGGCCGACAGGCCCGGCCACAGGCCGCCCCGAAGGGGCGAGCTTGACGCGGGCCGGGGACGGCGCTACTTCGCTGTCGCTAACCGACGTCCGGCGACCACAGCATGCGAGCACGACTGGCGGCCGCCCTGATGCTCGCGGCGTCCAGCTCGACGCGCGATTCAGGAACGTCGTAGTGCGGCCATTCGCATACGACCGCGAATTGGCCGTCCGTTCGCGGGAGCGGCGAGATCCAGAAGGCGCCTTGAGAAGCAGCGCCGGTCGCCACGCGTCCGACAGCAGATGGGCGGTGACCAACAGGCCCCCGACGATCTGTCCGACGGCGACGCCCACAGCGAGGATCATCGAGTAGGCGCCGATCGCACGGGCGCGCCGTTCGCCGGCGAAGGTCGTCTGGATGATCGACAAGACCTGTGGGGTCATCAGCGCGGCCGCCGCCCCTTGCAGCGCGCGCGCTCCGATCAGCACCGACGATGTCGGCGCCAGGCCACCGATCAGCGACGCCGCCGTGAACGTCGCCAGTCCCAGCCCAAATGCTCGGCTCCGTCCGAGGATGTCCCCCAGCCGCGCCCCGGTCACCACCAGCGCGGCGAACGCCATCGTGTACATCGCGACAACCAGCTGAAGCTCGGCCCCAGAGGCGTGCAAATCCGCACGCAGCGACGGCGCGGCCACTACCAAGATCGACCCGTCCATTACTGCCATTGCCTGCCCGACCAGAAGGATCACCAGCGCGACCATGCCGGCATCGTCCCGGCCGGCACACCGTGAGTCTTGAAGATCTGTGCGCGATCGCGGCGGTCGCGCGGCCGGGCGCGGGTGCGCCGCTTCGGCCACGCAACCAGCGCGGCCGCAGCGGGCCGGGCCTGCGAGAATCACGGAATGCTGGCGAGGCGCACGCTGCTGGACCGCGACGGCCTCACGATCGACGACGTCGCCTGCCGCCACCGGGCCGGGCGGGCGCGCGAGAGCGAGCCCACCCGCGGCTACGCGCTCGTGTTCGTCCGCCGCGGCTGCTTCGTGCGCCGCGCTGACGGCTCCACGGAGCTGCTTGACCCGACCGTGGCGTACTGCATGACCCCGGGCCACGAACAGCGCTACGACCACCCCGGCGACGGCGGCGATGACTGCACGACGATCGCACTGGACGTCCCTACCGTTGCCACCCTATGGGGCGGCGAGCCAGGACTACCCGCCGACCCGCTGCCGGTCCCACCGCGACTCGACACGCCAACCGCCCTCCGAAAGCTGCTGATCTCGGATCCGTGACCTGAATCCTTGGCCCGAGGAGCCGCCCGCACCGCGCGTGCGCAGAGCGACCTCCCGGCGGATCTCGACGCCTGCATTCCTCAGGCCACCACTCAACCGCCTTCTCGCCGCAAGTCCTGCTCCGCAATCAAGCACAACCGTCTGGGCGGCGACCCGCGCGGTGGGATAGCCGGTCGCCCTCGTGGCGAGGAGCGCGAGCGGCTATCTGTGTCACGAAGCTCCTGCTTGGCGATCGGCGCGGGCCTGAGCACGGCGGCTCGGATCGCCGCAAGGGCGCCCGGCCCAGTGAAGGACTCGGACGTGCTGTTCGCCCAGGCGCACGCGAATCTTCAGCGGTGTCGTCTGCAGCTGAAGCGGCTTGACAAAGTCCGAGCGCCTCGGGAATAGTGTGTTCACGGCGGCGACCGGTCGCCGAGCTGTGGAACACCCGCCCCAGTCGGGGTTCCATCGGCGAAGGGGATTCGCCCTCTCGGTCGTCGCTGTCACAGGCCACCTTCCGGCGCCGCGTCACTGGGGGACGAGGGTGTCAAGAGGAGGCTTGTCGATGACCAAGGACGCCAGCTTCAAGAAGGTTGTCCGGCGCCACGCCGAGGAGACCGGGCAGCGCTACACCGAAGCGCTGACAGATCTCGAGGGCCTCGGTGCGCGAATGAACCACGAGCCCGTTGCCGGGCGGCTTCTCACTCATCTCCGCGATCGCTACGGCATCGATGCTGTCGCGGCGACGAGGCTGAGTGTGCACAAGACCTACGTCTTCCGCATCGACCGCAAGGACCGCGAGCCATGGGTCGCCCGAGCCTTTCCGCCCGCTCGGCCGCGAGCCGGTGTTGAGGGCGACGCCGCGATCCTGCGGTTCCTGGAGCACCAGGACTATCCCGCGGAGCGCCTGGCAGTCGATGATCCGGTCTCTGACTTCGATGGCAGCGCGGTCCTGGTGACACGGCTCGTCGAGGGCCGGGGGCTCCCCGACCGCGGGAGAAGTTCGCCATGATGGGTGAGCTGCTGGGACGACTGCATGCGCTGCCATACGACGATTCCGCCCGCCGCCCGGGTGGAGCAAGTGGCGAGGACCCGAGCCGCGAGGGCACGCCGCGTCAGGACCTGCTCGCCGCCCTCGCTTTCCTCGACGCCGTGGATATGAAGGTCGCGACCGCCGAGCGCGAGCGCTTTGAGCGGCTCAGGAACAAGGTGCGCTCGGCCGACGACGGTGCCGGCCTTCCGGAAGGCCTGCTGCACGGAAATCTCCTTCACGCCCCCGATCACGCCATCCTGACCGAGCGAGGGCCGTTCGCGATCAACTGGAAGGCGTCGGGGCGCGGACCGCGCCTCGCCGACTTCGCCCACCTGGTCTGGGGCACAGGCTTGTGGAACCCACGTCGCCCGGACCAGGAGCGGATCGACGCTGCCGTCAACGCCTACCGCCGACACATACAGCCGACCGACGACGAACTCGAACGGCTGGAGGCAGTCATGTACATCCGGACGCTCTACCTCGTCTGCTTCGGCTACCGACGTGCCGTCACCAAGGACGAGAGGTTCCACGAGTGGGGCTTCATCCGCCCACCCGAGTACTTCAGCGAAACCGCGGCCGCAACCCGAGCCGCGTTCCGACGGTAGGTCATCGATGCGACAGACGTATGAGGACGCCTCATCGGCAACGCGCGGGACGACTCATTCGCGCGAGACCGCGCCCGTGGAGATCCCGAAGGACATCTTCGAGCGGATCAGCGCGCTCTGCCTGGCGCTGCCCGAGGTGACGGTGAGGATCGACGCCTCCCTCGTGACAGCGAGATCGACGGCGCACTCGTTCGACATCCGCAGGAGGTCGTTCTGCCTGCTCATCGCGCTCGAGGGCGCGGACGGCGAACCCGTCCCGCAACTCGTGTTGCGCGCAGATCCAGGTCAGCGCCACGCGCTGCTGTCCGTCGGCCACCCGTTCTACCGCTCACGAGCCGGCCAGGACCGCGTCAGGATCCTGCTCAGCGACCACACCGACTGGGAGGAGATCGGTGAGCTTGTGACCGAGAGCTACCGGATCCTCGCGCCGAAAAAGCTCACCGCACGACTCGACGGCGGGCTAGCTCGAACCGGCGCGTCACCGCGAGGCCAAGCTGGGAGTCCATCTGCGCCGCAGCACGCTCCAGGTCGCCTGCGAGGCCGCCGACACGACGGACCAATCCGGAGTTCACGGCCGGACCGTGCCGAACCCGACGGCTGCGGCCGTCACAAAGCCAGGGTGGTCTCGCCGACCGTCTCGCCCAACCTATGAGCGCCCCTGCTCGCCCGACCCGCAGCACGAGCCGCCTGCTTCCGTTCGGCGACGGAACTGCGCCTCGACGTGAGCAGCGCCCTGTTTCGCGCGGATCGGAGGACTCTCGCCAGCACCGGCGCGATGACATTGCCGGCTCGGGCGCGATGGGTGTGTATGAGCTGAGGCTCCGAAGGTGTATGCTGTGGGCATGGCTACAGCACCCACAAGGCGCACGAACATCAACCTTGACAAGGCCCTTATTGAGGAAGCGGCCATCGTACTGGGCACAGATCAGACGACGGAAACCGTCCACGCAGCCCTCCGCGACGTGGTCGAGCGGGCCGCGCGCCAGCGACTCGCCGAGCGCGACTTCGCAGGCCTCACGCCGTCAGCGCTTGACGAGCTGCGCCGCCCGCGAAACCGCCCGTAGGTGGAACTCGCCGATACCAGCGCCTGGAGCTGGACACGAGCCGTCGGCGGCGAGCTACGCCGAGGTTTCGACGAGGCCCTGGTCGACGGCGAAGTCGCGACCTGCGACATGGTCCGCCTGGAGTTGCTCCACAGCGCCCAGAACGCCACCGAGTTCGGTGCCCTGCGCCGCGATCTCCAAGCGCTCCCGGACTGCCCCATCGCGAAGGAGCAATGGCAGCGAGCCCTCGACGTCTACGAACAACTCGCCGAGCGGGGCGGGCTGCACCACCGCGCCGTGAAGCACCCCGATCTACTGATCGCAGCCGCCGCCGAAGCTGCGGGCGTCACGGTGCTCCACTACGACGAGGACTATGACCGGATAGCCGCCATCACCGGCCAAGACGTCCGCTGGCTCGCCCGGCGCGGCTCACTGCGCTGAACGACCCCGATCAACTGCGACACCCCCATTCGCCGGCGACGGCACCCTCGTGGTCGTGCCGACGTTGCGCGAGACCACTCAGCCGGCGTCCGGGCGAGCTCACCAGCGCTCGACGCACGGAGCCGCCTCTTTGCCATGCAGAAGGTCGAGGGTTCGAGTCCCTTCATCCGCTTCGCCGAGAAGGCCCGCAAAGGCGGGCCTTCTTTGTCGCCTTGATCGGGCCACCGGGTGGATTTTGAGTCGCGTCTAGCAAGTTCGTCTAGCAACTCCGCGACCCAGAAAACACAGCGCTCGCGCGCTGGCGCTATCGGCGCGCAGCGTGAGACGGCGCGGCCCGACGGCTCGTCTCGCCCTACGGAGCCCCGTCGAAGCAGCGGCCGACCTTGGCGGGCTCGAGACGCGGCTGGCTGTTTGCGGTGGCTCCGCTGGCGGTTCGGCGAGCGGCCTCGCTATTGGTGACGAGCGGGGAAGCCGCCACGCGCCGTGGCGAAACCCGCATCCGTGCTCGCGCGAGCGAGCGGCGTGGCCAGTACACGGACGAGGGTCGTCTTCCCCGCGCCGTTCGGTCCGAGCAGCCCAAAGACCGTCGCCTCGTCGATCTCCAGATCGACCCCGCCGAGCGCGGTGGTCGTCCGAGAGCGCTTCACCACACCCTCGACATAGACGGCGGAATCAGGCATCACTCAGTCGCCGAAATGATGCCCGGTGCAAGAGCGCCCGTTGCTCGGCGTGTGTGCCGAGGATCTGTCCAGCGGTCGTCACGTGAGCGGATGGCAAGTCCTCCATCGTCCGCGCCGCAGCTACTCGGCGTCTCGGACCAGTCGCGCCCGAACGATCAGCTTGCTCGGGGTGCGAAGCATCCCCAGCCGATTCCAGGTCATGCCAAGTCTGCGGTGATCCGCGAAGGTCCTCGCGTCGACTTCGAGCTCGTCTCCGTCAGGTCGCATGACCCCCTCGAGCTCGACCGGGATGCTCTTGCCGGCCGCGTGGAGTTCGCCCTGTACGCCCAAGCGCTCACCGTCCAGCGTGACGAGCTGAGATACGAACCGGATCTGCGGATAGTTGGCGGTATCGAAGAAGTCGGCGGACCGGAGATGCTCGTCGCGCCGGGCGTTGTTCGTGTTCAGGCTATCTGCCTGGATCGTCAGCTCGATCGACGACTGCGCGGCGAGGTCGAGCGTGCCCTCATAGCGCTCGAAGCGGCCCTTGACCGTCTGCAGGCCGTAGAGGTTGCGGACGTGGAACTCGACGCTCGAGCGCTTGGGATCGATCCGCCAGCGAGTATGTTGGATCTCGGGACTATCAGCCGCGTTGGCCGGAATGCTGTTCATTGCTGCCTCCTTCGGGGTGAGGTTTGGCTCCAGGGTTGATCGTCGACCTCTCGGAGGTTGTCTGTCACCTACGTGTCGGTCGCCGTCATGTCGGCACGCCCGACGACACGGCGGCGCGCGCCTGGTCGAGATCGAGGAGCTCGCCGTTCAAGCCGAACTGAGCTAGATCGCCGCCGGGGCCTTCGATCCGTAAGGCGTCGGCGACGCCGCCCGCCTTCAACGGGTCAAACCCGGAGGCTCGGATCAGCCGTTCGATCGCCGTCGCGGCGACGTCGTCGTCGGTGGTGTAGAACAGCACGCCTCGCGACTCCCGGTTGGCGCCGCTCGCGAGCACCGGCCCGCCGAGCGTGCCGAATGCCTTGACGTAGTGTGCTCTCGCAGGAAGCAGGGCCAGGACGATCGACCCGGCCGACTGGTCGTCGGGCAACGTGCGCCAAATCCGTCCTGTCTCGGGATTGAACCCGAGCGGATTCGAGGGGTCGACGACGACCTTGTTCTCCAGCAGTGGGGCGTGCTGCGAGATTAGCTCTTTGATCGTGTCGAGCCAGAGCGCGAACACGACGGCGTCGGCGCCCGCGATCGCGTCTTCGACCGAGGCCGCGTGTGCGAGCGATCCCAGCTCTTGCGAGAGCGCTTGCGCTCGCGACTCGTCCTTCGCAGCCAGGACGAGGGGCTCGCCGCCCGCCACGAAGTGCCGGGCCAGCGCGCCCCCGATGCTGCCGACACCGATGATTGCGGTTGTCAATGTGGCTCCTTTCAACGGTCGGCCTCCGGTCACTGCTCGTAGCGACCGATCTCCCAGCGAACCAGGTGAGCGGTCCTCGCCGGATCCCAGCGATCTGCGGGAAGCGGTATGGGAGACGGGTCGCGGCGATGTACGCTCGCGGTAAGTTGGGGGCCTCGATCATGCCGGCAGACAAGCCCAACTCCTTTGCTGTACGAGCCGCTTCCATCGGTCATGGCGGGCACGGCGTTTGGCTCGATCAGCCGCTCGTAAGCCGGTAGCGCTTGACGATCCAGCCCGTGAGCGCCGTCACGATCGTCCCGCGGCCATCGCGAGGCCCGCAATGTGCTCGTTGCCAGTCGCCCATTGGATGGTGAACGTCAGTCCGGAGATGCGCCAGCCGTCGGGAGTGCGTTTGAGCTGGTAGTCGTGGCGTCCGCCGACCGTCCACATGGGGCCGCCAGAGGCGTTGGCGTACACGTGTGTGCCCTGCATGTTGGCCGCGCAGGTTGCCTGATCGCCGTCGAGGCTGATCACGTGACAGCTGATCAGGTGGTGGACTGCGTCGAGGTTGCCCAGCACTTCGCGCCATCCGCCGACGAACTCGGCGGCACCGAGGGTCATTGGCTCGCCCCCATAGAGTGAGGTGCGATCGCTGTAGACCGTGTCGGTGAACACCTGCTCGAGCGCGTTCCAGTCGCGCGCGTCGAGCAGCAGGGCGAGGCGTCCGATTAGCTCGAGGATCGCGAGGCGGTCTTCGGTCGCGGTTGTGGTGGGATGTGAGCTGATGGTGGTCATGCTCCCTCGCTTTCCTTGAGTTCTGCGGTCTCGTGGGCCTCGTGGCCGAACTCTTCGTATGGCATCGATACACACCTTTTTTTCAGTTGCCGTTGGGTCCTCGCAAGACTGGCAGCGCGTTAGGTGAGCGCTCATCGCCCGATCCAGGCGATTTCGGCAGCGCGGTCGTTGATTGCTGTCTTGGTGCCGAGTCGGCGTCGAGCCGAACGCAGGGCGCCGACCACCGTCGCGATCGCGATACGATCGCCCCGATCCGCCCAACGCGCGCCGTCGCGTTGCGTCTTGTTCATCGCTAGGACGAGATCGGGCGAGTGTCGGTCCAGTCGACGTATAGTCGACGCTCGGAGAACCGCCAGGTTCCGTCCGACTTTGCGAATGTGTCGTCGTAGCGGATCGCGGCGATCATGATCGTGCGTTCGTCGCCCTCGACCGACACGTGGTGTGCCAGGCAATAGGTCTCGGCGGTAGCCGCGGCGCCGGAGATCCTGACTGTGCTCTGTCCGTTGAAATGCGTCGTCGCCACGTACCGATTCAGATCATCGATGACCGTTGTGAGCTCCGCCCGGCTGTGCAGTTCCATGCTGGGCTCGCTCGAGCGAGCATCCATGTATACGACGAAGTGTGTCTCGGCCGTGAATAGCGCCATCTGGCCGTCGGCGTCGCGCCGGTCGGCACAGTGTGCGTAAGAGTCGATCAGTTCACGGATCGCAACGCGATCGGCAGTCTTTTGAGGGGTCATTGACATAACTCGTGATCAGTTGGCGAGCGTTTCGTCGAAATCGATCGCCGCATGAGTGAGGTCGCAGAACGGCTGGTTCTCAGAGTGCCCGCGTCCGTGAAGCTGGACGTCGTAGGGAAGCTCGAGTTCGCGACCGTCGTCCTCGATAAGCCTGATGTCCCCTGCGAGGAAGTGCGGGCCGTCCTCGCCGACCGTGATGGTGACCTCGGACATGCTTTTGGTGACCCTTCCTTGTAGTTCAGGGCACGTTCTCGACACTCGCAAGGCGCGGAATCAGCCGAGCGGCCGACTCGCCCAGAAGGCCGCGGCGCTCGCCGGCGTCAAGCTCAGCGGTGTTCTGAAGCTGATGCAGGCCACCGATCGAGATTGCGTCGCGGGGGTACGGATAGTCGGTTCCGAACACGACGTTTCCGAGCCCTGTGATGGATCGCAGCATGTGGAGCACGGGGTCGCTGAAGGCCGAAGCGGTGTCCCAGAAGAGGCGAGGGAGGGCATCGGCGAACGCCCCCCGCTCCTGTGCCCCGGGGATCACGTCCATCTCATCGACGATCGCAAAGCGCGGGGCGAGGTACGGGATCGTGCCGCCCGCGTGCACGAACACGTATTTGACGTCCGGCGTTCGAGCGAGCGTGTTGCTGTAGTGCAGCCTCGCGATCGCGCGAGACGTGTCGACCGGGTAGTCGAGGAGCGTGTCCGGGAGGCCGAGGGTGTGCGCGATCGCGTCAGGCGACGCCGTGGGGTGCACGAACACGACCGCCGCGCGCCGCTGTAGCTCCGCGAAGATTGGATCGAAGCGGCCGTCTCCCAGGTAGCTGCCGTCCGCGTTGGTCATGATTGAGACGCCGTCGAGCTTCAGCACGTCGAGCCCGTATTCGATTTGGTCGAGCGACCCCTCGACGTCGGGCAGCGGCAGGGGCGCGAAGGCTCCGAACCGGTCCGGACGGTCTCGCCTGATGTCCGCGAGGTATTCGCTGACCCGACGCGCGAGGATCCGAGCTGCCGCGTCGTCACCAAGGTGCACGCCCGGCGTGCTGATCGACGCGATTGCTACGTCGATTCTTGCTTCGTCGAGGTAGGCGATCGCCCCATCCAGACTCCAGCGCGGGGGATTGATGCCGCCCGCGACGTTGCCGTCCTCGTTTGTCGCGTCCCAATAGAACTCGGGGACGACGTGGTGATGGAGGTCGACGGTGAGGCTCATTCTTGGAGCAGGCGGTCGGTCAGAACGATCTCGACGATCGCCGGTACGGTCTCGACGCGTGCCCAGTCGCGCTGTAGCTCGCAGGCGAGCGATACCCAGCTGATCGGCTGTGCTCCCGCTTGGACGCAGCGCTCGAGCCCGGCGCGGTGCGCCTCCGGCGAGGTGCCGCCGATCGCGTCCACGACGGGGTAGACCTCGTAGCCCTCGCGCAGCGCGTCGAGTGCGGTGAACGCCATGCAGACCTCGGTCCATAGCGCGCAAAGGATGAGCTTCCGGCGTCCGGTGGCGTGGACGGCCTGGACGAACTCGGTGTCCTCCCAGGAGTTCACTGTCGTGCGGTCGAGCGGAGGGCTGTCCTCGAGCAGCACGGCCAGCTCGGGAACGGTCGGCTGCTGCTGGCCGGACGCGACGTTGACGGTCGAGTGGACGATCGGCACTCCGAACGCCTTGACCGTCCTCACGGTCGAGACGATGTTCTTGCCCAGCAGCGCCTCGTCCATCGAGCGGACCGTTGCGAACTGCGAGGGCTGGTAGTCGATCAGCGCGAGCGCTGAGTTCTGCGGGGTGATGAGATGGTCCGCGAGCGGGTCGCGGATCGGCTGACTAGTCATCAGGTAGAGCTTCCTTTGTGTTTGAGGCGATGAGCTGCTCAGCAGCTAGACGGTGACGTGCGGCTGCAGAACCGCGTCGAGGTTCCCCAGCACACCCAACTGACTCAAGATGACGCTGCCCTCCGGGTAGCAATCGAACCGCTGGAGCTTGCCGTCGGCGAGCTTGAACATGTCACAGCAGGGCGCGTCCATGCGCTTGCCGGTCGCAGGCAGCATGCCGAAGGGGAGATTTAGCGCCCCGTCGTGTGTACCCTGCAGCGCGAGCTGCACGATGACCACGTCACCGCTGACGTAGATGTCGTAGAGCTCACGGTGCATGTCTGAGAAGGCCGCACCGTAGTATTCGACTGGCTTGGCGACTTCCGCCGGACCGGTGTAGGTCACCCCAACGGAGTTGTCGACGAAGACGCCGTCGGGCGTGAAGCAGTCGATCCACCCCTGGATGTCCTTGATCTCCGCGAGGTCGTATGCGTGGCGGACGAACTCTTCGTTTGTCATCTTGTTCCCTCGCTTGCGGTCGTGTTCACCTCCACAACCTCCCAACGGATCAGGTGAGCCGTCGTCGCCTGATCCGGGTGATCTACGCCCCGATCGTGGTCCCCCTCGTCCCGGCCTGGAGTTCACACGGCGGAGCGGCCACCGTCGACCGGGAGCACAGCGCCTTGGACGAAGCTGGCGGCGTCCGACGCCAGGAAAAGGACCGTGTTAGCGATCTCCTGCGGGGAAGCCACCCGACCGGCTGGCGCACCGGCAGCCTGCTGGTCGAGCGCGTCGCGCATGAACTCTGTGCCCTCGGTTCGCGTGGGGCCCGGGGATACGGCGTTGACCCGGATCCCGCTGGGACCGAATTCAGCGGCCCAGGCCTTGGTCAGGAGACTGAGCGCAGCTTTGCTCGAGCCGTAGAGCGCCGCGCCGACCTGTCCGAATCCGGCGGCCATCGTCGAGATGTTCACGATCACACCCTCGCCCCGTTCGGCCATCGCCGGCGCGAGAGCGGCTACGAGGAAGAACGGGATCTTGACGTTCACGAAGTACGTGTCATCGAACTCCTCTTCTGTCGTTGAGGCCGTCGGGCCGAACACGCCGATCCCCGCGTCGTTGACGAGGATGTCGACCCGGCCGGCGATCTCCAGCGCGGCCGCCGCCAGCATTCGCGCCGAGCTTTCGTCCCTCAGGGCCGCGGCGATGAAGTCCGCCACCCCGCCCTGCGAGCGAATCGACTCCACGACCGACTCCCCGCGCCCTTGGGCGCGGCCGGCGACGATCACGTGTGCTCCCTCTCCAGCCAGCGCCCGCGCCGTCGCAGCGCCGATCCCACTGGTCGAGCCGGTAACCAGCGCGACGCTGTTATTTAGCTTCATGATGATCTCCGATCGGAAGGAAATGGGTATGCGCGACTAGAGGGTCGTCTCGAGAGGGACCCGCAGCGCGCCATCGCGCCTGGCCGTCGCGGTCTGCGGTGGCGGCCAGCACGACGCACGCGGCGGGACGCGTCTGGCGGGCTCCGCGCACCACCTCGATGCATTCGAGCACGGCGCCGAACGCAGGCCGTTGCAGGCTGTAGCGGCCGGCGACGATCGTCGCCGGCCGCCGTACGCTCCCCGGCGCATGCGCCGCAAGTGCCGCCTCAGCCAGAGGGCTCCCGAACGCGAGCGGGCGGACCGCAAGGCCGACCGCCTTCGCGGCGAGGGCCAGCTCGCGTGCTTCGCGCGCCTGGATGCCGACGATCGCGATCTCCTCGGTGTCTGACGAACGCACGGGACTCAGTCGGGCGCTCAAGCTGTCGCAGCCACTTGAACCCCGCGGTGGAGCGGCCCAGGCTCACTTCCGTAGACCGTCTTCGCGATCCGCTCGGCGATCATGATCGTCGTGGGGTTCAGCGCCACTGATACAACGACCGGCATGATCGATGCGTCGATGACACGCAGTCCGTCGATCCCCTTGACCGCACCATGGGAGTCCACGACCGACCACGGATCGTCGGGGCCGCCCATCGGCGCGGTCGCGACCGGGTGGCCGTAGGAAGCCAGGTTCGAGGCGATCACGTCGGCCAGCTGGTCGTCCGCGACATCGTCGCCGGGCAAGATCTCGAACTCGAGGAACTGAGCGAGCGCCGGATTGCGGCCGATCCGGCGGGCCAGCTTCACTCCGTCGAGCATTCGGCGGGCGTCCCTGCCCTCGGCCAGGAAGTTGCAGTCGATCTCAGGCTGCTCGCGCGGGTCGCGACTACCTAGGGTGAGGGTTCCGCGGGAGTCGGGCTTGACGACGGCGACGCTCAGCGAGATCGCTCCGCCGGTCGGGCTGTATTCCGGAGGCAGTAGGTGCGTCACCGCGATGTGCGTGTCCAGCTGATCGTCGCGGGCCGCGCTGGACCGCGTCCACAGCAGGGCGCCGACTGCCGGCCGCATGTCAAGCGCATCTGTTTTCAGGGCGTAGCCGTTGTAGTAGAAGGGCTGGTCTTGGAGGTGTTGCCCGACGGGCAGGTCGGCCACGACGTCGATGCCGAGTTCCACAAGATCAGCCGCCGGGCCGACGCCGGACCGCAGCAGTATCGCCGGGCTCCCGTAGGTGCCGGACGAGAGGATCACCTCGCCGGCTGGGATCTCAGCGCCGCTTGCCGCGACAACGCCGATCGCGCGGCGCTGGTCGAACAGAACGCGATCCACAACTACATCGCCTGAGATCTTGAGGTTCGGGCGGTTGCGAACCTCCTCGGTGAGATAGACGAGCGCGGTGTTCTGTCGCACGCCGTCGATCACGTTGACCGGGTAGCCACCGACGCCGGTCGGATTCGGCCCGTTGAAGTCCTCGACTCGAGGGAACCCCTCGGCCGCGGTCGCGTCGATGAACCCACGCAGCGAGGTGGTCAGATCGTCGTATTTCTGGTGTCGTATCGGGAACGGTCCCGTGCGCCCGTGGTAGGCGTCATCGCCGTCGGGCGTGTTCTCCATCTCCCGGTACGTCTGATCGACGTCCTCGATCGTCCAATCGTCTAGGCCATGACGGTGCCAGTCGCGGATATCGCTCGGTCGTGCGCGCATCGCCACGGTGGCGTTGTGGGCCGAGCAGCCGCCGAGCACCTTCGCGCGGGCGGCATCAAGCTCGGGGGAGGCAGCTCCACCGCGGGCCGTGTAGCCCCACTCGTGCTCGGGGTTGGCCGGCACGTGTGCCGCGTCCCGCAGGTCGTCGGGATACCCATCGACGCCGTAGGCTGTGCCTGCCTCCAGCAGCAGGACCGAGCGGGTTGGGTCTTCGCTGAGGCGGCTGGCGAGGACGCCGCCCGCTGAGCCGCCGCCCACAATGACGACGTCAGCGTGACCGGCGCGACCGTTCCTGAGATCGGACATGGACTTCGTCTCCTCGGGTCGATGGCTTACGCACGAGATCGTCGCCAGCGCACGGGTGACGCGCCATCGCCAGATCCCGGTGATTCAGCAGTTGTCGGCCGTTACGAACAGCGCCGCGCGGCGATCGGCATCGAGACCTGCCATGCCGCCCGCAACCGGCGGCGACTCATTTCGTAGCCGCCGCTGGCCGAGCGTCCGGAGAGGCGCTCGCCTCGATCCGGCCGTCCACGGCTCGGCTCGCTACGGAGCCATCCCGTATACGAGCAAGCCAGCTATGACCGGGCTACTAAGCTAACCGAAGGAATCGACCGTGGGCACATCATGACCAGCGTGACGATGAGACAGCACGTGGCGCACCCGCAGCAGCCGATCTTGAGAGACGTTGCGGTCACCGTGGGCCTGCTCGATAGAGATGAGCTCCTCCAACTGCTGGACCGCGCTGTGACGAGGCGGGTGACGGTCATCTCGGCACCGCCGGGGAGTGGGAAGACCTCGCTGTTGCGTGCCTGGGCTGACCGATCGGCCAACACGCGTGGCGTCGCGTTCGTGTCGGTCGACCGCGACGAGCAGGATCCGCAGCGCTTCTGGTCGGGCGTCCTGGACGCGATCCGCAGCCCGACCAGCTCGATCGATCCCGGGACCCAACCTGCGGCCTCCGCTACGCTCGAGAGCGATCAGGTGGTCGACTTGGTCCTTTCGGAGTTCGCGGAGCAGGTCGAACCGATCGTGCTGATCATCGACGATCTCCACGAGCTGCGGTCGCCTGAGGCGCTCACGCAGCTCGAGGATTTGCTCGCGCTTGTGCCGAGCTCTACGCACGTGGTGTTGTCGTCTCGCCGAGATCCGCCGATCAAGCTGCCCCAGCTCAGGCTTGCCGACGAGGTCGCCGAGATCCGGGCCGGCGATCTTCGATTCACCGAGAGCGAGACGCGCAAACTACTCGCTGCGTCCGAGATAAGTCTTTCTGACGCCGCTGCGACCGCGTTGTACCAGCGCACGGAGGGTTGGGCGGCTGGCTTGCGCTTAGCAGTGATCTCCCTCAGCGGTCACCCTGACCCCGAGCGCTTCGTGGCTGAGTTCTCGGGCACCGACCGGGCGATTGGCGAGTACCTAATCGCCGAGATGCTCGAACGCCAACCGAGCGAGGTTCAGGGCATGCTGTTGCGAACCTCGCTTGTCGACCGGATGAACGGTGAACTCGCCGACCTGCTGGCAGACCGCTCGGGCTCGGAGCAGATGCTGCTGAAACTGGAGGAAGCCAACGCGTTTGTAGTGTCGCTCGACGCCCAGCGCACCTGGTTCCGCTACCACCAGCTGCTCGCGGACTTCCTCCGCCTGGAGCTCCGCCGAACGATGGCCGATGAGGTTCCTGACCTCCACCGCCGGGCCGCCCAGTGGTTCGCTGACCACGGGGAGGTTGTCGACGCAGTGCGGCACACGCTCGCGGCAGGCGACTGGCCCGATGCCGCCCGGCTCGTCGCAGACCACTCATTCAGGTGGGTCCTCGACGGGCAGGCGGGAACAATCGGCGCAGTGCTGCAGCTGTTTCCTGGGGGCGCATCAGCCGATCATCCTGACCTGGCGCTAGCTCACGCGGCAAATGAGCTGAACCAGGGACGGCTGGAGGAAGCCGCAGCTCAGCTGGCGCTGGCCGAGTCCTACGTCCAGAGCGCTCCACCGGCTCGCCGCCGCCGCCTCGCGGTGGCAATCGCGTCACTGCGGCTGGGAATCGCACGGCGCAGTGGTCAGTTCAGTGAAGTAATCGAGCAAGTGAATCTGCTCGATGCTTCGATCTCAGACGGCTCGCCAGATCAGATCGCGATGGGCAGTGAGCTGCGAGGAGTCGCGCTGCTGAATCTCGGGATCGTCGAGATGTGGTCCGGGCGACTCGCTGACGCTGAGCGGCACCTCTCCGAAGGAGCCGCACTCGCCCAGATGATCGGCCGACCGTACCTAGAGGTCGCGTGTCGCGCGCATCTAGGTTTCCCGTCAAGGCAGACCTCGGTCGCGACCGCACGCGAGCGCGGCCGTCAGGCGGTGGCCCTGGCCGAGCGCTACGGCTTGGACGATCGGCCGATACTCGCGCCCGCGTTCGGGGCGGTTGGCGGCATGGCAATCTGGATGGGCGAGTTCGACGCGGGGGAGCGCTGGCTACGCCGCGCCTGGGAGGTCGCCGATCCACACGTTGACCCAGCCACCGCAGTGCTTCTGCACGTGGCGACGGGCATGCTGCACGCCGGTCGTGGGCAACATCAACCGGCACTCGAGGAATTCACGGCGGCAGCGCAGGCGCAATCGCTACTCACAGGTGTGCACGCTCTCGCGCCGCGCATCACCGGATGGCTCGCGGCCACGCAGGCCCGCCTCGGGATGCCAGACGAGGCGCGCGCAACCCTCGCCGAATTCTCCCCCGAGCCCGGCCAAATCGGCCCCATCTACGACGGGCAAATGGGTGCCGCTCACAACGCTCGCGCGGTGATCTCCCTAGAGGAGGGGGACCCCGCTGCGGCATTGGATGCCCTCGGTGGTGTGTTGGACATCACGCCCCCGGTCGTTCCTACGTTCACGCTCGTTGAAACGCATCTGCTCGCTGGGATCGCGCACCTATCTCTGGGCGATCGAAAAGCCGCCGCTGCCGCGGCCGAGTCAGCGCTCGCAGCCGCCGAGCCGGACCGGCTGATGTTCTCGTTTGCCATGACCAGAGCCGAAGAACTACTCGACGCGCTACCACGTCACGAAACGGCTCACGGCGCCCTACGCGCCGACATCGTCGACCTGCTGCGAGGCGAACCGGCTCCGAGCGTCGATCGAGAAAGCCTCTCCCAACCAGAGGAGCTCAGCCCGAGCGAGCTGCGCGTGCTGCGATACCTGCCGACAAACCTGACGCGGCCCGAGATCGCGGGAGAGCTGTACGTCTCCATCAACACGGTAAACACGCACATCCGCAACATTTACTCCAAGCTCGGTGCGCGCGATCGCTCTTCCGCGGTTGCAGTCGCGCGCGACCTGCGGCTCCTCTCAACCGGGCGCCGCTAAACATCGCTGACGTAGCGCGAGCCGTGTCGCGCGCACAATCACTCGATTCTGGCGTCGCCGGCTCACTAGGTCCAGCTGCACGATGATCTCGTGACGACATCGCCCGGCTTGTACTCGATCCGGATAAAGGGGCGACTCGGCGCGACCGCCCTGTCGGCCTTTCCGACGATGGTGTCCGAGCTCAAAGGCAGCGAGACCGTGCTCACCGGTTTGCTCGAGGATCGCTCCGCGTTGTTCGGCGTCGTTGCCCAGATCGAGGCGCTCGGTCTCGAACTGCTCGAACTCCGGCAAATCTGCGCGAGACCGAAACCGCCTGAATCGGGCGATAACCGCTCACCGCATGCTGTCTGAGGCTCGCGCAGATCGCCATCGCCAGCTCTCGCCGCGATCGGGGCGGCGCAGCAGCCGCCGTCGGCCATACCGCAGACGAGACCGTCCGCCAGGGCAGCGAGCGTGTACGGCATCGACTTGCCGGGCACGGGCAGCTCGCGCAAGCGTCCCCGTCCCAGCTAGAGGGCGTTCGTGCGCTCGCCCTGCCCAATGGGCCTCACGAGGTCCGGGCGCGACGGAGACGTTCCAGCGGCCGGATCGTGGGGTCGGCGGCGAGCGTCCAGCAGTAGCCGAGTTCACTTGCCGCATCGAGCGCCGTCCAGCTTCGTCCGCCGTCCACGCTCCACGCGGCGCCGTCGTACGCCCGTCCGTCCGCGAGGGGACGCCCGTGATCGCGTGAGCGTCACGCTTCGCGCTGGGACGGTGGTGCTCAAGCTCTTGCCGGCGTCTTCGCTCGGCATCACGCCGCCCAGCTCGATGGCGACCAGCAGCCGCTCCCGCCGATGCGGGTCCAGTGCGATCCAGCGGACGTGATGGGTCCATGGCCTGGCCGACAGGCTCCAGCGCTCGCGGGAGCGGATGTTCGGTAGCGCCCCAGTTCTGTCCATTCGGCACCGTCGCGAAGGACGAACAGGCGACTCGGTTCGGTGCCGACGTAGGGCGTTCCGTCCGCACGGCCGATCACAACCGACAAGACGTCCCGCTCGGGCAGTGCTATGCGTTGCCCATCGCCCTCCGACGTCGCTGCTGAGAAGCGCCCCAGCGCCCTGCGTGGAGATGACCAAACGATCGCGATCCGCGGCGACGCAGCAGACCGGGACCCTCTCGAGCACCGGCTGAGCCTCAGACGCGTCATCGCAGTCGAGGCGAGTCACGACATGGTCGCGGGAGCAGACGAAGGCACGCAAGGCCATCACCGTACCCTGGGGCGAGACGGCCTTCGGCGCGGTTCTACGGCGCCAAGGCTGGCTCTGGGGCGCCCGCTCCGTCTGTGACGGCCGCGCCTTCGGTCTCGTCGTGGTCACAAAGGCCGATCGCGTTTCGCGCCAGGGCGGTCAGGGTCGTTGCCGTGCGGGCCTCGCATTGGCTGGGCAGGATCAGCAGCACGAGCACAAACCCGAGGCCAAAGATCCCGGCGGCCCACCAGAACGCGGTGGTGTCGCCGTGAACCTGCGCAGCGGCGGCGAGGCCTCTGATGTGGAGGTGGGTCGCGACGTAGCTAGTGACGGCGCTGGCGTAGATCGTCGAGAGCAGCGAAGTGCCGATCGAGCCGCCTACCTGCTGGGATGTGTTGACCATGGCCGACGCGATGCCCGCTTCGTTTGGCGCCACGCCGAGTGTCGCGGCCGAGAACGTCGGGGCGAAGATGCAGCCCATCGCGACACCGATGACCAACAGGCCCGGCAGGACGCCGGTGCCGAAGCTCGAGGTGGGCGTCAGCTGGGCGAACAGAAGCATCCCGACCACCCCAAGCGCCATGCCGAGGAGCACCAGCGGTTTGACGCCGGTGTGTTGGATGACGCGAGTCTGGACGGTCGTCGAGGTGATGACCAGCACGACGCTCAGGGGCAGGAACGCGAGGCCGGTCTTGAGCGGCGAGAAGGCGAGATTCTGCTGCAGGAAGTAGGTCAGAAACAGAAACACCGCGAAGATGCCGGCCCCAGTCACCAAGAGCGCGGCGTACGACCCTCCACGCGCGCGGTCCCACACGATGTGCAACGGCAGTAACGGGTACTTGACGCGGCGCTCGATCAGCACGAACGCGGTCAGCAGCAGCGGGCTGGCGATGAGCGCGACGATGGTCGCCGTGGCGCCCCACCCGTGCGTCTCGGCGTTGGAGAAGCCAAACACCAGCGCGAACAGCCCCAACGTCCAGGTGAGCACGCCGGGAATGTCGATCCGGGCGCGGGCGGGGGGCCTGTGGTTGACGAGCAAGCGCAACGTCACGAGCGTTGTGGGCACCGCGATCACGAGATTGACGTACAGGCACCATCGCCAGGAGAGCACCTGCGTCAGCACACCCCCGAGCAGCAGCCCAAGCGCGCCGGCGCCGCCGGCGACCGCGCCGAAGATCCCGAACGCCCGGGACCAGTCCGCGGTCCCCGCGAACGTGACCGTCAACGTCGACAGCGCGGCGGGTGCCAGCAGCGCGCCGAACGCTCCCTGGAACGCCCGCGCGGCGACGAGCACGCCGAATGAGTGCGCCAACCCACCGATCGCCGACGCCCCCGAGAACCCCACCAATCCAGCGATCAATGCCCACTTGCGGCCGAACAGATCACCCACCTTGCCGCCGACGAGCAGCAGGCTGCCGAACGCCAGCGCATACGCGGTCACCACCCACTGCCGATTCTCGTTCGAGAAGTGCAACGCCCGCTGCGCCGACGGCAACGCGACTGTCACGATTGTCGCGTCCAGCACCACCATCAGCTGCGCGACGCTCAGCAAGGCGAGCACCGCCCAGCGATTAGGGTCACGAACGGTTTGAGTTGGCATGGAGCCTCGACTTTCGCTTGGCGATGTGGGCTCACCTTCCCACGCCGCCAGGTGAGCGAGCACCGCCTGATTCAAGCGATTCGCGTCTCGGGGGTTCAGGGCGTCCAGTTCTCGGCGAGCGGAGTGAGCTGGAGCTCGTGTGTCGCGGAGCGCGCGTCCTGGTTGGCGAGGAAGAGAGCGGCATCGGCGATCCTGCGCGGGTCGGCCAGCGCTTCCGGCGAGACACCGGGGCGTGTGGACCCGTCGAGGGGCTGGATGCCCGCGTCGACGATCAGCAGAGTGACCTGGATGCCGTGGGGGCGCAGCTCGAGCGCGGCCGCGTTGGTGATCGCTCGCACGGCGAACGATCCTGCCGCCCACAGACCGCGGCCCGGCATCGCGCGGCGTGCCGAGCCGCCGGTGACCTGCACCAGAGTCGCTGGCCGGTCCTGCGCGACCGCGAACCGTCCGCTGGCAGACAGGAACGAGAAGGCCGCGCGGGCCGGCGCCGCTGCCCACGAGTCAAAGCCGTCGAGGTCGGCCTGGGCAATCGGGCCGCCACCGAAGGGCCCGGTGCGCTCGCCGCCGTATGCGGCGGCCGCGTTCAGCACCAGCTCGACTCCACCGTGAGCAGCGGCCGCCTGCTCCAGCACGCCGTGCACGCTTGCGGGGTCCGTCACGTCGGCCTTCAGCGCGAGTGCGCCGGCCGCGCTGACGCTGTCCAGTGTGCTCCGCGACCGGGCTGCCCCCGTCACCGCCCAGCGGTCGCTCACCAGCAGCTCGATGACCGCGCGACCCAAATTGCGCGCTCCAAACACAACCGCAGTTCGCTGCCTACTTTTCATCTCGCTCATCGAAGCGCTCGATTCCGTCGGTGTTCGTTCAGGGGATCAGGACGATCTTCCCAGCGACGTGACCGGCCTCGAGCTCGGTGAACGCTGCGCGAACCTCGTCGAGCGGGTAGGTGCGCTGGATCGGGACGACGAGGTCGCCCGCCGCGATCGCCTCGGCCAGTTCGGCCAGGGTCGCTGCGCCCGCCGCCGCCGCGCCGCCGTCGCCCTTTACGCCGTACTTCTCGATCGAGGGGAAGTCGACGATCGTGTCGATCCGGTCCGTGGCGATGCCGAGCTCGAGTGCCAGCTCCACGTAGCCGCCCCCGACGAGGTCGATAAACGCGGCCACCGGCCTCTCGTCGGCGGCCGCGCTGATCCGCTCACCGACGCCATCGCCGTACGCGACGGGAACCGCGCCGCGCTCGCGCAGCCATGCGTGATGACGCTCGCTGGCCAGCGCGATGACGCGCGCGCCCGTGCGGACCGCGAGCTGGACCGCGAACACACCAACGCCGCCACCCGCCCCGGCGATCACGACCGTCTCACCCGCAGTCGGGGCCACGGCGCGCACGGTGGCGACTCCTGTCGCGCCTGCGACGGACAGCGCGCCCGCCACCTCCCACGGGACCTCCGCAGGCTTCGCCGTCAGGTTGGCCGCCTCGACGAGCACGTACTCGGCGTGGCTGGCGCGGTTGTTCGTATAGCCGATCACCTCGTCGCCCACCGCTACGCCCCGGACGCCCGCGCCGACCTCCTCGACCACGCCGGCAAGGTCTGAACCCTCGCCGCTGGGAAAGGTCGCTGGGAAGATCTCGCGGACCAGGCCCGCACGGATCTTCGCCTCGCCGGGATTGATGCCGGCGGCCCGGACCGCCACGAGCACCTGGTTGGGCCCGGGCTCCGGGCGTGCCACGTCGCGTACCTCCAGGACCTCCAGGCCACCGTAATCGTCGAATCGGACTGCCTTGGACATCAGCTCGTCACCCCGTCGGCAGGTATGAGTGAGCACACAACCGTGTCACGTCGCTCGCTATGCGGTGACGCGTTCTGCACTGGCGAGATGCGCCGAGAGCAGCAGTCCGGCTCTGTCCAGCGCCGCGGCCGCTTCGTCAAGGATCGGGGAATAGGCCTGGAAGACGTGCGGCACCCGAGGCGTGATGTCGAGCGTGACCTCGACGTCGGCGGCGGCGGCTCGCCCCGCGAGGCGGACGGCGTCGTCGAGGAGAACCTCGTGACTTCCGGCCTGGATGATTAGGGGCGGCAGGCCGGACAGGTCGGCGAAGATGGGGCTGATGAGGTCAAGCGCGGCGTCTTGACCCGACGTGTAGTCGTTGACTCGGGCTTGGAGGGCTTCCCGGCTGAGCAGCGGGTCGATCTCGCGCTTGGTTTCCATGGTCGCCCCGGCGAGGGTGAGGTCGGCATACGGTGACATGACGAACGCCGCGGCTGGCAGGGGCAGCCCGTGGTCGCGGGCGTTGACCAGGGTGGCGATGGCGAGGCCGCCGCCCGCGGACTCTCCCGCGAACGCGACGTCCGAAGGGGCGATGCCGTTGTCCAGGAGAGCTTCATACGCCGCGAGAGCGTCGTCAACGGCTGCCGGATACGGGTGCTCGGGGGCGAGCCGGTAGTCGACGGAGATGACCTTGGCGCGCGTCCGCCGGCCGACCTGCGACGCCAGGCCAGCGGCGAGGAAGGCGTCCGACATCACATACACGCCGCCGTGGAAATAGAGAACAACGTGGCGCTGTTCGATTCCGGCGACTGTGATCTCCGCGGTTGGGACGGCGCCCAATGTGGCTGCGGTCACGGTCACGTCGGCGGGCAGCGGCTGCGCCGATAGCAACTCTCGCAGCAGTCGCCGCTGCTCGTCGACACCGCTGCCGGCGGGGAAGGCTGACTGTCGCAGGATTGCGTCGAGTGTCTCTTGTTGTTCCGTGCTCACGAGGATCTCCAATTCGGTTGGGTTGGTTTGCCAGCGCTCCGGGCTCGCTCGCCGGTGTCAACCCGCTGTTGAAATTTCCTGCTGGCAGGCCGGCGACGATCAGTCTTGCCGCCGGGCAGGTGAGGAGGCGTCACCGGATCACGGCGATTCGCGCGACCGCAGCCCCGCGGATCGCGCAGTTCGAGACCGAGCACGGCATCAGCCGCCAAGAAGCCCATGACAGCTCCTCGCCGCCATCGGCGGCGTACGACTCGGCCGCCCAGGCGACCACGACGAAGTCGCGCCCCTGGCGGCCTTCCCCATCTCAGACGCAGCCTGCTACATCACAGGAAACTGAGATCGTCATCGACGGCGGAAACCACAGGACGCTCTAAAGCCCCCCGCAGGGCTGCCGCATCCACCCCGACAGGCGGCTCGAATCCGCCTCGCGCGATTGCGCGGGCCTCTGCATCGAGCGCGTCGGGGGAGCGACACCATCTCGAGGAGAACGCCCCTTCCCAACGGTCAGGAGCGGTGTCGGCAAACCTCCCTTTCCTCGCCCGCGCCCCTGGGCAACGCCCATGAGACCCGGATCGCGCGGATACATGGGCTCGATCGCGAGCGCGAACATTTGCCGCCTACGGCGCGGGGACCGCTGAACGCGGCGGGGCCGGCTGAGGTTCACCGAAGACGGCGAGGAAGCGGTCGCGGAGCTCGCGCTGGGCCGCCGGAGAAAGAGACCGGTGCCCGTAGACGCGCTGGTGCAACTCGCCCGGCCTCCGGCTCCCCCGGCGCCCATGTGCCAAGGCGAGGTTGTCGAAGACGAGGAGGTCGCCTGGCCGGAGGGGAACCTCGACCTGGACGGCGGCAACGTCCAGGTCCAGGCACTCGAAGAAGGTCAACTCCGCGGCCAGGTTGTCGAACTCCGTCCCACAGAGGAAGCCGGGGCTGGACTTGACGCTCGGCAGCTGCGAAGCACCTGCGGCTCCCTCGAGAACGCGCGCCAGGCTGCCCTCGGAGTACCCGTCCTGGTCGTCCCACGCCCCGTGCGATTCGCCATACGAAATTAGGTTCCCGCGGAGTGTCGCCTGGTCGGGCCACCAGCGCTGACCAAGGAGAGCTTCCAGCGGCACCAACCGCGTTACTGCCGTCACGCCGACCGCGGATCGCGGGATGGACAGCGCCGTATACCGCGCCACATCCTGATCGCGCTGGGGGTGGAGCGGGATGCTCAAGTCCAAGTGGAGCGTCTGGAAGTCACGGCTCGCTTCGCCATCGGGCGGCGGGAGAATGAAGTCGCCGATCACGCTCAGCGCACCGTCGCCGTTCGACGTGGTGCGCTCCTCGATCAGCTCCCTCGACCTGGCAAACGCCGCGGCAGGAGTAGCGAAGGCCGACGGGATCCACACGAAGCCGGCCTCCCGCAGGGCGGAACACGCTCCAGTCATGTCCCGATTGTCGCTCGGGGTGCGAAGACTAACCGCGGCGATTCTGCAACCGAAAGAATGCCCGCCAGAGGCGAGTCGCTTTGCGACCGGGGCTGCTGGCCGTTCAGGTTGCCATGCAGAAGGTCGAGGGTTCGAGTCCCTTCATCCGCTCTCACGAAATCCCCGCTCCGGCGGGATTTCGGATTTCGCTTTGTCGGGGTGGGACGGCGGGCGATTTTGTCACGAGATTTTGTCACGACATCGCCGAACGGGTGCGTGTGGGCCGGCACCGTGCTCGGCCGCGGGAGCCCGCCTCCGCCCAGGAGTGGACGAGCGCTTTCGGAGCGGCGGCCGGGTTCGGCTGCCACTCGAGTGAGTGGAGCAGCGCCCGGAAGCGGTCCCGCGTGTTCTCAGGCGGGTCACCGCGCGTGTTCTGATCGTGGTGGCTCCGCCCTGACCGACGCTGCCGATTGGCCTACCAGCGCTTACGTACGCTGATGTTCTTGACAAACATTGTCGTACGCCAGCGTGTCAGGGTGCGGCGCGTGGTGACGGCGCAACGGGGAGAGGGCGCGTGCTGACCGCGAACGTCGGTCGTGCGGGCCCCGACGGAATCCGGGCACCCACACCCGCGTCGTCGCGCCGGGCTGGGTCGGCGCCGTGCTACCGGCCCGCGCACTCGCGCAGCGGATCGTCGACCGCGTGGCAACCCGCGATCTCGCGACGACACTCGAGATCGCTGGGCGCGAGGAAGTACAGCTAACCACGCCGCAACCGCGGCCGTGACGCCCACCGCGTTGTGAACCTCGGCGCCAGGCATGCCGTGCGATCCCGACCATGTTTGATGTCGGGCCTGCTGGACGGGTTGGGGCCCGGACGTGATCCAGTCTCTGCTTACAGTCCCAGGACCAACGCCAGGGCCTCGTCCACGGCTCGCAACTCCTTGGTCTCGAGCCTCCCCGCCGACCGCCCGAGGCGTTGCGGATCGACTACGGTCGTCTGCTCCACGAGCACGCGCGTCTCGGTGCCCGCGAGCATGATCGGCGGACGAAAGCTCGCGGGTAGCGCACTCGTCGAGGTTGGCGCCACGATCGTGGTTGAGAGGTGCAGAAACTCGTCGGCCTGCACGACGACCGCGTACCGCGCCCCGCGCTGTTCGTGTCCACGCGCGCTGCTGGGCGACGGCAGACGAAAGACCTCGCCGCGAACCATGCCTATGAAGCGGCAGGGGGTGCGAGCTCGGCCATCTGCTCGCGAATGAGCCGCATCTCCTCGCGGTCGGCCTCGTCGGCGGCAAGCCTCAACACCTCTTCACGCAAGGCCGATCGCGCGCGTCGGCGCGCCGCCGCTTCCAGCAGAGCGGTGCGGACGGCCTCCGAGTCGCTCAGCCCGGACGCCCGGACCACCTCCAACGCAGCAGCGGAGGCGTCATCAAGGCGAACATGCAACGATCGAGACACGCCCGCACTGTAGCACGTTTCGTTCTACGCGGCTTGTTGCCATGCAGAAGGTCGAGGGTTCGAGTCCCTCCATCCGCTTGACAGGAAAGGCCCGCAAAGGCGGGCCTTTTTGCCTTTTTCTTTGCCCGGACCGGACCGGTGCCGCCGTTCGGTGGCCGCGTATACCAGCCGCGTCTACCAAACTGGAGGTCCAGTATTCGTACGGTGTCGCCGCGATCCCAGGGTCTGGGACGAGTCTCGCTCGTGGCGAGGAGCAGGTGCGTCGCGAGGCGCGGGTCGAGACCCGCATTCGTGATCGCGCGGGCATCGGAGGCGGGCACGGCGTGGTCGAGATCAGCCTCAACCCGGAGCTCGTTGCGACCGTGTCACGGGTCGCCGCCAGACCAGTCTGATCTCATCCGCTGGCACCTACCGATGTGAGCCCGAGCAGGGCTCGGTCGTACTTTCGACTCGGTCCCCTGGCGGAAGGCAACGCGAAGTCTGCGGCGGCGTACTGACGACCGCCCTCACGTGGGCGTCTAACGTCGCCTCGGGTTCGTGGTCGTGCCAGGCGAAAGATGAAGGGAGTTTCATCGTGCGGCCCGTGTACTTCCCCGACGACGAGCAGTTCTGGTTTGAGACGCTGCGCAGCTTCGGTCACGTCGCCTACGGCGGTGGCGACTTCGGCGAGGTTGCGATGACCGTCGAGCAGATCAAGCCGCGCGATTACGACAGCTGGCACGACGAGTGGCTCGCCACCGCGGACCGCGTAGCCGCCGAGGCCGCAGCGGCGCTAGCCCGGGGGCACAACGTCAGTGGACGGGACGGCTTTCTGCGCGCGGCCAACTACTACCGCAACGCCGAGTTCTTCCTGCACGGCAAGCCGGATGACCCACGCATCCGGCGGGCCTATGACCGTCAGGTCGAGTGCTTCGGGCAGACTGCGGCATTGCTCGAGCCGGCCATCGAGCCGGTCGAGATCCCCTTCGAGGGGACGACGCTTCCCGGCTACGTGTACCGCGGCGGCCCGTCCGGCGTCCCGTCGCCCACCCTCGTCGCGCACAACGGATTCGACGGCAGCGCCGAGGAGATGCACTTCTTTGGGGCAGCGGCCGCCGCAGAACGTGGCTTCACGGTGCTCACCTTCGACGGCCCCGGACAGCCGGGCACGCTGCATCGCCACGGTCTGGTGTTCCGCCCGGACTGGGAGAACGTGGTCGCGCCGGTGCTCGATTTCGCGCTGAAGCTACCCGAGGTCGATCCGCAGCGGGTGGCCTTGCTGGGCGTGAGCATGGGTGGTGTGTTGGCACCACGCGCCGCTGCGTTCGAGCGCCGCTTGGCCGCCGTCATCGCCTGGGACGGTGTCTATGACATGGGCGCCACAGTCCTCGCGCACTGGCCGGGTGACCGCGACAGTGCCGAACGGCAGCTGCACGCGCCCGAGAACCCCGAGCTGGACGCCATGCTGGCCGAAGCGGCGGCCGCAGATCCGACGCAGGCCTGGGCGTTCAGCCACGGCATGTGGGTGACCGGGCAGCCGACGCCGCGCGCCTTCGCCGCCGAGTACCTGAAGTACAACGTGCGTGACGGTGTTGCGGAGAAGATCCAGTGCCCCACCCTCGTCTGCGCCGGAACGGGCGACACGTTCCTGCCCGGTCAGCCACAGGAGCTCTACGACCACCTCACCTGCCCGAAAACGCTACTTGAGTTCACCGCCGTCGAGGGAGCCGACGCACACTGCCAGAGCGGCGCGGAGCGGATCGCCTGCGCCCGCATCCTCGACTGGCTGGAAGAGACGCTCAACGGTAGCGGCGCCGAGGTCGCCAACGGGCGGCGAGCGTCCGCCGCTGCCCGGGCGGCCAGCGGCTAGGACGCGGAAACGCTGCATCGGACATCGCGGCGCCGGCGCCGCACCCCGATGCTGGCGAGATGCGAGACTCGTGCGACTCGCCAGGGGAACCTGACTTCGTACTCGAACGGGAACGGGAACGGCTGAGCTATACCCGTCGTCGGGTTGGTGACGCTCCGGTTGCCGCGGCGAGGGTGTCGATCGTCTCCTGGGTGATCGCGTAGCGGCCGATTGCTTTGCGGGCTATCGCGGTCGCTTGACGGGGCGACGCGAGTGTCTGAGCAGTGACGAACACGAGCGCTGCCGCGCTCGGCGGATCCCGAAGGACAGGAGTGAGCTGCTCGGCGCTGGCGTCGTAGCAGCCGCGGTGTGCGAGCGCCCGTGCGAGTTGTGCTGTGATGGCTCGCCGAGTGCCGTCGTATGCGGCCGCGCCGAGGACGAGAGCGATCGTGCCGTGGGTTCGAACACCCACGGCACCTGTCCGCGGCGGGGGTGTGAGCGGCTCGCCAATCGTGAGACGGACCTGTAGGTCCGGAATATTGACCCCGCTCGCGGTCGCGTTGCCTGGCTCGACCGTCCGTGGGTTGCACTCGATGTAGCTCGGGTCGCCCTGCTCGTGGAGGTAGTCGAGCGTCAGCCCTCCGTGCCATGTGAGCGCCTCGCCGAGCGTCGCAATATCGCGGCGTGGCCTCCGATGATCAACGCTCAGGCGGGCCGCTGCGCTCGGGCCGATCCCGATCCCGGTCTGCACACTGGTGTGAGCGGCCACGAGACGCCCGCGATCAAACAGGCCTTGGACCTGGCCGTACTGCCCGACGGCTGGGTCCTGCGCCATCAGTGGCCCGCCGGCCCGCTCGAGCAGCTCGCGCTCAGCATCGGCACGCGAGCGCTCATCGGTCACTAACCGCACGCCGCGGCCGGCGGTGCTAACAGCAGTCTTGAGCCAGTAGGGGAACGAAAGACCGTCGAGATCGTTGTTCCTGTGGACGAGCCGCCATCGCGGTTGGGCGAGCCCGATTTCGTCGAGCAGTCGGGCGAACTCGACCTTGCTCTGCACGCGGTCAAACGACGCCGTGTCCGCAACAGCGATCGGCAGACCCGATAGCTCAGGCTTGGCGGCGGCGAACAGCCAGGCTTGCTCGTGCGTCGGCAACACCACGTCGATCCCGCGTTCGGCGACTACTCGCTTGACGGTCTCCAAGTAGCCGAGCGGATCTGCCCCAGAGGGAGGGCAGCGATGGATCCTGCGCATCCAGCGGCTGAACCGGGCGATACAAAGCGGGGCGGGATCAAGCGCCTCCAGGTGGTAGCCGACCGGCCCCAAACAGGTCACCACCTCCCGAGCGGTCAAGCTCGACCCCTCCGAAAGCAGCACACGAATCCGATCCACGCCAGCCAGTCTCCCAGCTGCTGCCCCGAAGGGCGGGACCCGCCTTCGGTACTGGACCTGCCTGCACCTCCAGGCGGGTGCGGCGCCCCGTCTCGCTCGTCGGCGTACTCGCTTCGCGCGGCAAGCGGGGGAGCAGTTGGCTGGCTGGGAGGCGCGTTTCGGGCGGCGGTGCTGGCGCGCGGACTCCACGCCGGAAGGGGGCGCCGGCGTGGAGTCTGGGCGCGGGACGGTCAGCGTCGCGTCATGCATGGACGAATCGGACGTCGCGGCGCGTCCCGGTCATCGGCCTCACCGGCACGGTTCTTTAGTACGCCGCGTTTGCCGGTCGACGCGCGTCGCGTTAGGCGCGGTTGGCAGGTACCGGCAGAGCCGTGCCGCCCCCAGGGCAGCCGCCCCCGTCGGGTCTCGAGGCCGGCCCAGTCGGCGCGAGAAAGCCCGTCAGCCGACCGCCAACGAAAAGGACAACGAGCGGCCCCGTTGTCCTCAATCCCGGCGAAACGGGCCGAAATCAGCCCAAAACCGCTCCCCGGGGGCCGACCCATAAGTCGCTCGTATGCAGGCAAAACGAGCTCCGTCGAGTCAACCGAACCCTCGCCCTGTAAGCGAAGGGCCACGGGTTCAAGTCCCGTCTCCGGCTTCGAAGACTCCCCGCAAACGGGCGGTCTTGCGAGGATGTGCGGCTTGACAAACTCGGTGTTACGGCTAGGCGGCATCGCCGAGCGGTCCGGGACGCCCGCGTGAACGCGTTCGGCGTAGCGGCGCGCTGCCGCAGCGGTCAACTTGTGCCCACCTTCGCCGAGGCCGAGGCCGAAGCGGGCGCGGGGGCATGTTGACGGGACCGCGCGATCAGCTTGCCGATCTCCCACAGGACGAAGAGCGCGACGGCGGGCGCGACGGCCAGCGTCCACTGCCTGCTGCCGTGTAGGCGCGTTGTTCCGAGCAGCCGCTGCAGGACGTCGAACTCGACGACCAACAGCGCGAGCACGATCTCGCCAAGAGAGATCCAGTTGATCTGCTTGCAATCAAACGTCGAGCGGCGGAACACCGAGTCGGTCAGGCTCCGGCTCTCGTACGTGCAGATGATCCGGAAGAACGCGAAGGCCGTGATCGAAAGCGTGCTCGCCACCGCAGCGCTGTGAAGGGTGGAGGTCCCGTAGCTGATGAGGATCAGCAGGCACACAGCCATGAACCCGCCGGTGAGGACCGCCATCCTGATCACGCGGGCGTTGACGATCGGCTGCTTTCGCGGTCGCGGCAGCCGCTTCATCAGGCCTGGTGTCTCCAGGTCGAAGCCCAGCGCGATGCCCAGCGGCATGTCGATCAGGAAGTTGATCCACAGGATCTGCCCGGGCGTGAACGGCTGCCCGGCGGCGATGTTCAGCAGCGTCGCGCCGAGAAACGTCAGCACGAACGCGACAAGCGTTATGAGGATGAAGCGCACGTACTTCATGAGGTTGTCGTAGAGCTTGCGGCCCTGCTCGACGGCGAACACGATCGTCGCGAAGTTGTCGTCGGACAGGATCATGCGACTGGCGTTCTTGGCTACCTCGGTACCTGTGCCCATCGCGATCCCGATGTCGGCCGCCTTGATCGCCGGCGCGTCGTTGACGCCGTCACCGGTCATCGCGACCACGTCGCCCTTCTTGCGCAGCGTCTCGACGAGCAGCGCCTTGTGCTCAGGCGCCACGCGTCCGACGACGCCGATCTCATCGATCCGCGACAGCCGCTCGTCTTCGGGCAGCGCGGCGAAGTCGGCGCCGAGGATCGCCTCGCCGGGGATGCCGAGCTGCTCGGCGATCGCCGACCCGGTGATCACGTCGTCGCCGGTGATCATGCGCACGCGGATGTGTGCGGACTGCGCCTGTGCCACCGCGGCCTTGGACTCCGCGCGCGGCGGATCGACCATACCGACGAGTGAGGTGATCTCGACGTCGCTGACGTAAGCGAGCAGATCGCCGTCCGCGTCGAAGGACGCGGGCTCAATATCCTTGACCGCCGCCGCCATGACACGCAGACCCTGCCCTTCCAGGCGCTGCACCTGCGCCGCACCCTGCTTCTGGTGCTCGTCGTCCCACGGAACGCTCTGATCGCCGGACAAGGCCGTTGCCGTGCGGCTCATCACGGCCGGGGCGGCACCCTTGACAAAGCAGCGGACCACCTTCTGGCCGGCCGCGTCGATCGCCTCGGTAAACGTCGCCATCAGCTTGTAAGTCGGATCGAACGGCAGCGTGGCCACGCGCGGGTACTTCTCGCGGCAGCCGTCGATATTAAGCCCCGCCTTGGACCCGAGCACGAGCAGCGCGCCCTCGGTCGGGTCCCCGACGACTTCGCCGTGAACCAGCTCGGCGTCGGACGCCACGATGAACGGCATGATCGCGTCGTCGATCGAGGCTGAGGACCCGACGGTGTGCTGCACCGCGCCCTCCAGGCCGTAGCCCGTGCCCGTGATCGAGTAGCGGTCGTCGGGCGGGCGCACCACCTCCACGGCGGTCATCTGGTTCATCGTCAGCGTCCCGGTCTTATCGGAGTTGATCGCCGACGTGGAGCCGAGCGTCTCCACCGAAGACAGGTTCTTCACGATGGCGTTACGCCTGGCCAGACCGACGGCGCCGAGCGACAGGATCACCTGCACCACCGTCGGCAGCGCCTCGGGGATCGCCGCGATGGACAGCGCGATCGCGGTGACGAACAGCACCTTGCCCGACTCCCCACGCGAGAGACCGAGCGCGAACATTACGATCATGGTCGCCAGCGCCGCCAGGGCGATCCACTGGGTCATCCGCGTCAGCTGCTTGTTCAGCGGCGTCTCTTCGGAGGTCGTGGCCTTCAGCAGCCCGGAGATCCGGCCCACCTGCGTGTCAGCACCCGTGCCGGTGACGATCATCACGCCGCTGCCGTGCGTGACGGGGGTGTTCATGAACGCCATGTCGGACTGGTCGCCCGGTCCCAGGTCGGCACCGTCGAGGGTGCCGGCGCCCTTGGCGGCCGGCGTGCTCTCCCCGGTCAGCGCCGACTCATCGATCTGCAACGAGTTGGCCTCGATGATGCGCCCGTCCGCGGGCACCTGGTCACCGGCGGTGAGCAGCACGATGTCGCTGACCACCACCTGATCGGCGGGGATCGACGCCTCGGCACCGTCGCGGCGCACCCGCGCGGAGGCCTTCATCATCGACTTCAGCGCGTTCATCGCGCTCTCGGCCTTGCCCTCCTCGCGGAGTCCGATGACGGCGTTGAGCACCGTCAGGACGAACAGCAGCGCCGCGGTGCTCCACTCGGCGATCAGCAGCGACACGACGGCGGCGCCGACGAGGATGGCCTGCATGAAGGTGCGGTACTCATCCAGGAAGCGCCGCCACCCGGCCTTGGGCTTCTCCTCGGGCAGCGCGTTGGGGCCGCTCTTCTCCAGCAGTTCGGCCGCGCGCGCGCTGGTCAGACCCGCGGCGGGGTCAACGGCGAGCTGGGTTGCGACTCGGTCGGGCGTCAGCGAATACCACGACGTGGTCGCTGACGCCGCGCCGGCCGGCGGTCGGGCCTTGGTGGTAGCCATGAGGTCTGTCTCCTGTCTGACGCGATGCTGATGACGGCTACGCCTTGGCCTGGGCCTGGGCCCGGGCCTTACGGCCTTGTTTGCCTTCCGCTGTCGCTGGCGTTCCTGGCGGGCCTCGGCCTGTTCTGCCTCGGCCGCGAGCTCGGTCTGGAACGGGTCGGCCGCCGCGCCGTCCAGTGCCTCGGCCTCCAAGACCACCCTTCGTGTCGGCCAGATCCTTCAGCTGGTCCACATCGACCTGCGGGTACTGCGGGTCGATGTCCATCAGCGTGTGGCCGAGCACGCGGCAACGCAGATGCGGCTGAACCACTTGTGATCGGCCTGATCACATGCCAGGGCGCTCACTCGGTGTCGTGACTCGGCCGCGGTCACGGCGATCAGTGTTTGCCAGGGCGGCTCGGCGCACGACGGTGCAAGGTCACGGATGCGCTGCGGGTTGTTACGCCGTTGCCCAACAACGGGCACGTCCGCGGCACCGTCGTGCAGGCCACGGTCGATCGATTCGGGTACGGGCTCGAGCTTCAGGGGGGGCCTGACGGCGCCTCTCGCCACGCCGCCTCAGCCGCTCGCCGCGGCGGCCTTCGATTTCGTCGCGGAGGTCGGTGGGTCGAACGTGTAGGCCGCCTCGCCGAGCTCCGCGGCATCGAGCCCCCGCTCCTCCTCCGTGCCCACGTGCACCGGCGTGATCAGGTTGATCAGGCGCAGCATCGCGCCGGTGAAGACAAAGGCATAGGCGGCGCAACCGGCTCCGGCGGCGAGCTCCTTGGCGAAGAACGCGCCTCCGCCGTGGATCAGCCCCTGGGCTCCGGCCGGGTTGATGGCGGTGCTGGCGAAGGCCCCGAGTAGGACGATGCCCAGCAGCCCGCCCACGCCATGAACCCCCCAGACATCGAGGGCGTCATCCCATCCCAGCCTGTTCTTCAGCGCGATGGCGGAGTAGCAGACGGCGCCGGCGGCGATACCGATGACGACGGCCGCCCAAATGGGAACATAGCCGCACGCCGGCGTGACGGCGGCGAGGCCGGCGACGGCGCCGCTCAGGAGTCCGACGAAGTTTGGCTTCCTGGCGCTGACCCACTCCAGGAGCAGCCAGGTGAGTGACGCGAAGGCGGCGGCGAGGGTCGTGTTGAGGAAGGCGATCGCGGCAACGCCATCGACCTTCAGCTCGCTGCCTGCGTTGAAGCCGTACCAGCCGAACCAGAGCAGGCCGACGCCGAGCGCGATGAACGGGATGTTGTGCGGCGAGTCGAAGAACTTCCGCCGGCCCACATAGAGGACCGAGGCCAGTCCGGCAAACCCGGCGCTGGCATGCACGACGATCCCGCCGGCGAAGTCGCGCACGCCCCAGTGCTCGAGCAGACCGCCGCCCCAGATCATGTGGACGAACGGGTAGTAGACGGCGAGCTGCCAGACGACGAGGAACAGGAGGTACGCGCGGAACCGCACGCGATTGGCGAACGCGCCCGTGATCAGGGCCGGCGTGATGATGGCGAACATCAGCTGGTAGGCGATGAAGACGACCAGGGGGATCTGCGACGGCGCGTAGATCGAGTTCACGCCGACGTGGCGGAGCAGTGCGTAGTGGAAGTTCCCGTAGAGCCCATCCGCGCCGCCGCTGAAGCAAAGCGAATAGCCGACGAGCCACCACAGGACGGTGGTGACCCCGAGCGACGCAAAGCTCTGAACCATGATCGTCAGCGTGTTCGACCGACCGACGAGCCCGCCGTAGAAGAACGCCAGTCCCGGCGTCATGAGCATCACCAGGGCAGCGGCCAGCAACATGAAGGCCGTGTTGGCGCCGTTGAACACCGCGCTCGCCCCTCTCCTACGACCCGATCGTGGCCACGAGAATCGCCTTGATCGTGTGCAGGCGGTTCTCGGCCTGATCGAAGACGATGCTGGCCGGCGACTGGAACACGTCGTTGGTCACCTCCAGCCCGTCCTTCAGGCCCGTCTGCTCCATGACCTCGCGGCCGACCTCGGTGTTCTCGTCATGAAAGGCCGGCAGGCAGTGCATGAACTTCACCCGGGGGTTGCCGGTGCGCTCCAGCGCGGCGCGATTGACCTGGTAGGGCGACAACAGGCGGACACGCTCGGCCCAGTCCTCCTTGGGCTCACCCATCGAGACCCAGATGTCGGTGTAGATGAAGTCGGTGCCCTTCAGCGCCTTGTCGAGATCCTCGCTCAGGGTGATCCGGGCGCCCGAACGCTCGGCCCGGTCGGAGGCGAGGGTCCGCACCTCGGCCGGCGGCCACAGCTGCTCGGGCGCGCAGATCCGCACGTCGGCGCCCATGATCGCCCCCATCACAAGCAGCGACCGCCCCATGTTGCTGCGGGCGTCGCCCATGTAGGTGTACGTCTGCGCGTCATACGGCCGGTGGCTCGATTCGTGCATCGTGAGGAAGTCGGCCAGCATCTGGGTCGGGTGCCATTCGTCGGTCAGCCCGTTGTAGACGGGCACGCCGGCGTTCTCCGCCAACTCCTCGACGTCGCTTTGCGCGGAGCCGCGAAACTCGATCGCGTCATACATCCGGCCGAGCACGCGCGCCGTATCGGCGATCGACTCCTTGTGCCCCAGCTGCGAGCCGCTGGGGTCGAGGTAGGTCACGTGCGCGCCCTGGTCGTAGGCGGCCACCTCGAACGCCGAACGCGTGCGCGTCGAGGTCTTCTCGAAGATGAGCGCGATCTCCTTGCCGCGCAGGCGCGGCACCTCGGTGCCCGCGTACTTCACGGTCTTCAGCGCCCGCGCGAGCTCGAGCAGGTGCCCGAGCTCGCGCGCCGTGAAGTCGATCTCCTTGAGGAAGCTGCGGTTGCGCAGGTTGTACATGGCCTAGAAGGCGGCGTCCCGTTGGACGGGACAGCTCATGCAGTGAGAGCCACCGCGGCCACGCCCGAGCTCGGACCCGGACACGGTGATGACCTCGATCCCGGCCTTGCGCAGCCGCGTGTTGGTGGCGACGTTGCGGTCGTAGGCGATCACCACGCCGGGCTCGAGGCAGAGCAGGTTGTTGCCGTCATCCCACTGCTCACGCTCGCTGCCGAACGAGTCGCCGCCGGTGGGCACGGTCCGTATCTCCGGCACCCCGAGCGCGTGCTGCAGCGCGTCCACCACGCCGCCGTCGAACCGCTCGACGACCGGCAGCTCCGGCACCTCTCCGGGGCGTATCGACCAGACGCGCGCGCCGTCGACCACCTCGGGGAACAGCGTCACGACGTCGCGATCGACCATCGTCATGACCGTGTCGAGATGCATGTAGTGCCGCGAGTGCGGCAGCATCACGGCGAACACGAGGCGCGCGGACCCGGCCTTGAACAGCTCCCGGGCGATCATCGTCACCGCCTGCGGAGCCGTCCGCTCGCCCATGCCGATCATCACCGCGCCGTTGCCGATGGGCATGACGTCGCCGCCCTCGACGGTCGCGCGACCCCAGTCCTGCTCGGTGCCGCCGTGCCAGACGCGCACTCTCCCGGCCGCCAGGAACATCGGATGCCAGCGGTAGATGGCCTCCATGAAGACGGTCTCGGGCCGGCGGGCCGGCTTGGCCATCGGGTTCAGCGTCACGCCGTCGTAGATCCAGCATGACGGGTCCCGCTGGAAGAGGAAGTTCGGCAGCGGCGGCAGGAGCAAGTCGGTGAGGTCGCTGGACTCGTAGGTCAAGCCCTCACCCTCGGCTAGGTCGCGCTTGGTGATCCCGCCGATCAGCAGATCCGCCACCTCCCGCGGCGAGGCGCTTCGGCCCCAGTCGTGTCGCGAGCGGGCCAGGTACACGCCGACGTGGCGCTCGTCGAGCACGCGATCGAGGATCCACTCCCGGGCCTCCGCCAGCTCCAGGACCTCGGTGAGCAGCTGCTCGGCGTAAAGGACCTCCACCCCGCGGTCGCGCATCACGCTGCAGAACGCGTCGTGCTCCTCCTCCGCGCGCTTCACCCAGATCACGTCATCGAACAGCAGTTCCTCGGCGTTCGTTGGCGTCAGCCGCTTGTGCTCCAGCCCCGGCCGGTGCACGATGACCTTGCGCAGCGTGCCGACCTCGGACTCGACGCTTACAGACACCGCTCGCTCAAGTTGCTCCGACATTGTGTGCTCCCATTTCTGCGCGTGTGAAGTCGGGCACATCCGGCAGTACCTGGGTGCCGGCGCGTCCGCTCAGTAGACCGTCGATTTCCTGCAAGCTGCCGATGGCCGCGCGAGCGCCCGTGCGCTCCACGAAGCGGCACACCGCCTCGACCTTGGGCCCCATCGACCCCGCCGCGAAGTCGCGCGCTCGCAGGCTCTTCGGCGTGGCGCGCTGGATCGCGCGCTGCTCCGGAGTGCCGTAGCCGTCGTAGACGGCCCCCACGTCAGTCGCCAGCACGAGCGTCTCGACGCCCAGGTCGCCGGCCAGCAGCGCCGAGGCGAGGTCCTTGTCGATGACCGCCTCGACCCCCCGCTGGTGCCCGGAGCCGTCCTCGACGACGGGGATGCCCCCGCCGCCCACGCAGATCACGAGGAAGCCGCCGTCCAGCAGCCGCTCGATCGCGTCGAGCTGCACGACGCGTCGGGGCTGCGGTGAGGGAACGACGCGCCGCCAGGCGTCCCCGTCAGGCTTGACCGTCCAGTGATGCTGTTCGGCCAGAGAGCGCGCGTCGCTCTCCGAGTACACCGGGCCGATGAACTTCGACGGCGCAGAGAAGGCCGGGTCGTCGTCGTCCACCACGACACGCGTGAGCAGGGTGACGGCCTCCTGGCGCGGAACGGCGTTCTCCAGCGCGAGCTCGAGGACATATCCGATCTGACCCTCGGTCTCCGAGCCAAGGACGTCGAGCGGGTACGGCGTCGTCCCGGTGTAGGCGTCGCTCATCAGCGCCAGCAGCCCCACCTGCGGGCCGTTGCCGTGGGTCAGGATGAGCTGGTACGACGAGGACGCGCGGGCCAGGATGCCCGCCGCCGCGCGCGCCGCGCGCGCCTGACTGGCCGCCTCGAGCGGCTCTCCCCGCCGCAGGAGCGCGTTGCCACCCAGCGCGACCACGGCGCGCGGACGGGCCGGGCCGCCCCTAGGATTCCGCACCTGGCTCATCGATAGGGCGGGACCTCGCCGGGAGCAGCCATCCGGGGAACCTGTCTGCGGTAGATCGGGACTCCGATGAGGAACGCACCGACCGTCAGGAGGTAGGGCCCCCAGTAGACCCAGAAGCTGTGCCCGGTGTCGCGCGAGTAGTAGACAAACAGGGCCGAGAACACCAACGCCAGGACGGCGACGATCATGTCGCGGATGAACCTCGGCGACTCGATCTGCTTCTGGTCGGCGATGCGCCATTTGATCTGCGCTGCCGCGGAGAAGCCGTACGGGATCGCCGCGGTGATGCCGGTCATCAGCACGAGCGTCGTGAAGACCGTCGTTCCGTTGGAGCCGAGGTAGTTGATGACCATCGCGACGGAGGCAAAGACCGTCGACACGATGATCGCGAAGACTGGCATCCCCTTCCGGTTCAGCTTCTCGAACCGCTTGGGGAAGACGCCGTCCTGAGCGGCGGCGCGCGGCATCTCCCCGACGATCATCGTCCAGCCGTTGAGGCAGCCGATGCCCGAGATGATCACGACGACCGCCATCACATTGCCCCAGGCGGTTCCGCCGAACATGACGTTGACGGCGGCCGAGAACGGGGCGGTGGACTTCTGGAGGCTTTGATTCGAGACGATCCCGAAGACCGCGGTGAGCGACAGCATGTACACGACCGCCGTCGCTAGCGTGCCGAGCAGCGTGGAGCGGGGGATGTTCTTGTCGGGGTTGCGGACGTTCGCCGCCGCGACCGAAGCCGTCTCCAGGCCCAGATAGCTGAACAGCGCGATCGCCATGCCACTGCCGATCGCACTGATCGCGCCGTGACCGCTTACGTTCCACGGGTGGAAGTTCCCGCTCTTGATGTAGAACAGGCCAACGGTCGACATGAACGCCAGCGCCACGAACTTCGTGATCGTCGTGACCAGCTGGAACGAGCCCATGTTCTTCAGGCCGCTGAGGTTGACGGCCACCGGAACCCAGAGTCCGACGAGCACCAGCAGAACCGTCCAGATCTTGGTCTGGCCCTTATTGATGAATACCTCGACATACAGCACCCAGCCGACGGCGATCGCCGCGTTACCCGCCCACGCAGTGATCCAGTACGACCAGGCGTTGGCGAAGCCGAGCCTGTTGCCGAAGGCCACGCGCGCATACGCATACGGGCCGCCGGGGGCCGGCATGCGGCGAGATAGCGACGCGAACAGCCAGGCCAGCGCCAGCGCGCCGACCGTCGTCAGGCCCATCGAGACAATCGTGATCGGACCGTAGGGCGCGAGCGACGACGGCAGGTTGAAGATGCCGACGCCGACGATGCTGCCGACGACGAGCGCCGTCGCGCCGGCCAGACCGAGACGGTGTGGCGTCTCGGCGGGCGTGGATGAGACGGTCGCCGCCGACGGTGTCTTGACGTCCGGCGGGCTGACCGCTGCGTCGTTGGTTATGGCGTGGGCTTGATCTCTCATGGCGTGGATCCTCTCCGCCCGGGCCAGCCATCGACATCCGAAGTCGGTACGAGTCATGGCTACGCATATGCCCGCACGCGCGGCGCGGTCGGCGACCCATTGGTGTGGGCTGTGTGGAGCGGGCATTCACGGCACCAATGGTCTCCTCGGCCTGCACCGCCGAAGATGCCGACGGAGCGCCCCCGAGGCCGGTCTCGGGAAAACCGCACCCGGCGCGCGTCCAGCGGCCTTCGCCAGCGGCCATCCCTCATCAACCACACGACAGACCATCCGCTCACGCTGTCTCAATGACAACGCCGCGCTAGCGTGCAACTTCATCCGGTGTCCTCCTTGGACTGGGGGCTTCGACACCACCCAGCCTCCAAGGAGGCCCGGATGAACAACTGAGCCCGCCGACTGCCGTTGCCGCCGCTCCCCGCCGTCGCCCGCTACCCGCGGTCGCCCGCGCCCCGCCGTCGCCCGTGCCGCCCGCTCACGGCGCTGAAGGACGCCTCGCTGAGGTGCACCCGGGGGAGGCGTCGCGCAGGAAGCCGAGGCGCGAAGTCAGCGAACTACGGATGCCCGACGGGCGGCGTCCCGACAATGTTGGTGCTTCAACGACCCGAAGGAGGTAGACGTGGCTCTATCTGATCAGTTGACGGCTCTCTCGGCAAAGTCGGCCGAGCTTTCCGCTCGGGCCAAGGAGGCGCAGGAGCGTGGGGCCGCGGCGCGCGGCAAGGCCAAGGACGACCTTCAAGCGGATGTCGAGTCCGCGCGCGCTGATGCTCAGGACCAGGCCAAGAAGCTGCGCGAATCAGCCGAGGCGAACAAGAACAAGCTCTCGGTCTGGTGGTATGACCTGCAGCGCACCTGGAACGAGCACATCGCGAAGATCCGCGACGACATCGACAGCAAGCGGGCCGAGCACGACGTGAATCGGGCCCAGCACCACGCCGAGCACAAGGTGGACGACGCCGCGTTCGCGCTCGAGTTCGCCTACGCGGCGATCGAGGAGGCCGAGTATGCAGTGCTCGACGCCGAGTTGGCGAGCATGGAGGCGGCCGAGCTATCGGCGGCCTGAGCAGCTCTGGGTGGTGCCCGGGACCGAACTGAAGTCCCGGGCGCCATCCCCACCTAGACCTACGGGAGTCAGTCATGTCAGATGTGCAAGAAATGAAGAGGGTTGCCAACGGGCTGAGCGGTCCCCTTGGCAGTCAGTCCCCCGACGACGCCCGCCTGCGCCCGCTCGTGCAGCAGCTCGCCCGCTACTGGTGGGTGGAGCTGCTGTTGGGCGTGTTGTGGCTGGTAATCGCGGTCGTCGTGCTGAAGTTCAACCACGCCTCGGTGACAACGGTCGGGGTGCTGACCGGGATCATGTTTCTGGTGTTCGCCGCCGAGGAGTTCCTCCTGGCAGCCCTGGATGAGAGCTCCGCCAGGTGGGTGTGGGCGCTGTTCGGGGTGCTGCTGACGGCCTCCGGAATCGTCGCCCTGATCCAGCCGGAAGCGACGTTCGCAGGGTTCGCCGACATCCTCGGCTTCGTGTTCCTGCTGATCGGGATTCTCTGGACGGTTCAGGCGTTCGCCGAGCAGGAATTCAACGACCTGTGGTGGCTCGGCCTGTTCAGCGGCATCCTGATGATCATCCTCGCCTTCTGGGTGAGCGGGCAGTTCTTCCTCACGCGCGCAGCCACGTTGCTCGTCTTTGCCGGCATCTGGGCGCTGATCAAGGGCATCACCGACATCGTGCGGGCGTTCCAGATTCGACAGCTCGGCTCAAGCTGACCGGCCTGGAACGATGTCGCAGCCCCGGCTGGGATCGACGGTTGCGAGGCGGGCGTGATGACCGAGACGATCGAGCAAGCGTCGACGCCGGCGGCAGCAACCGATCCGACCGAGGCGGTCGAGGACCTGCTGCGCTCGCTGAGGACTCACCGGGAGGGGCTCAGCTCGCGGGAGGCGCAACGACGCCTGGCGCAATACGGCCCCAACCAACTCCAGCGCCGCGGGGGCGTGACGTGGCCGCGAGAGCTCGCGCGGCAGTTCACGCACCCGCTGGCGCTGCTGCTGTGGGCGGCGGCGCTACTGTCGTTTAGCGTCGGCAGCATCACGGTCGGCGTCGCGGTAGTGCTGATCATTGTGCTGAACGCTGTGGTCGCGTTCGCTCAGGAGCGCCGCGCGGAGCAGGCGGTCAAGGCGCTCGCCGGCTACATACCGCAGACGGTCGCCGTCATCCGCGACGGTACCCGGAAGGTGGTCGACACGGCCGAGCTCGTTCCCGGCGATATTGCGCTCGTGGAGGAGGGGGAGCGGATCGCGGCGGACATGCGGCTGATCTCGGGCGCGGTCGAGGTTGACCTCTCGACACTCACCGGCGAGTCCGTCCCGGCGATGCGCTCGGCGGAGTATCACGACCGCGACCGTCCACACCTGGAGACGCGCGAGCTCCTGTTCAGCGGCAGCATGTGCACGGGCGGGGACGCACAAGCGGTCGTATTCGCGACCGGGATGCACACCGAACTGGGGCGGATCGCGGCGCTCTCGCAGGGCGTCAAGGAGGAGCCGAGCCCGCTTGATCAGCAGGTGCGCAGTGTCTCGTGGCTGATCGCCAAGGTCGCGGTCGCCTTGGCGGTCGCATTCGTTCCGCTGGCGATCTTCGTAACGGGGCTGTCGGTCAAGAGCAGCATCACGTTTGCGGTCGGGCTGTTGGCGGGGATGGTTCCCGAGGGCCTGCTTCCCGTGATCACCCTGTCGCTCGCCGTGGCGGTGACGCTGCTCGCCCGGCGAGGAGCAGTCGTAAAGCGCCTGAGCTCGGTCGAGACGCTCGGCTCCACCGATGTGATCTGCACCGATAAGACGGGGACGCTGACCGAGAACCGGATGCATCCGGTTGTGGTTTGGACCTGCGCCGCGGAGATCACGCTCGGCGCCGAAGCGGCGCCACGGACCGAACCGGCGCAGGCGCCGCTGAGCGCGCTGATCGAGACCGCAGCGGCCTGCAGCAACGCGCGCCTGGACAGCGCGGACGGCCAGCCGTCCGGTGACCCGACCGAGATCGCGGTGTTGCAGGCCGCGCGAGCGCTCGGCGGTGACGTCGACGCGGACCGGCGCGAGCAGTCCCGCCGCCACGAGTACAACTTCGACGGCCACCGCAAGCTGATGAGCACCCTCGACTCCGACGATGGCCCTGACCGGCTGCACACCAAGGGTGCGCCGGAGTCCGTGCTGCCGGTCTGCACCACGGTCCTCGACCGCGACGGCAAAGAGGTCGCCCTCGAGCAATCCCTACGCGAGGAGATCGCCGGGCGCGTTTCCGACTACGCCGGCCAGGGACAGCGCGTGCTCGCGTTCGCTTCGACGGTCGCTGCCGCTCTCAGGCAAGGCGCCCGCGCGCGAGGCGGCCGAGCAGGAGCTGTGCTTCGTCGGGCTCGTGACTATGCTCGATCCGCCGCGGCCCGAGGTCGCAGACGCGATCGCCCGCTGTCACACGGCCGGGATCCGCGTGATCGTGATCACCGGCGATCACCCGTTGACAGCCGCGGCGATCGCGCGGCGAGTAGGCATCGGTGGGGACGCCCCAGTGGTGATCGACGCCAGTCGCTTTGACCATCGCAGCGAGCAGCAGATCGAGCGGGCCGTCTCCGGCGACCGGGAAGTGGTGTTCGCGCGCGCCTCCCCGGAGGCCAAGCTGCAGATCGCCGAAGCGCTCCAGGCCGACGGTCACGTGATCGCAATGACCGGTGACGGCGTCAACGACGCGCCCGCGCTGCGGCAGGCCGACATCGGCGTGGCGATGGGCCAGTCCGGTACCGACGTCGCGCGCGAGGCCGCGACGATGGTCCTGACCGACGATAACTTCGCCACGATCGTCACCGCGGTGCAGGCGGGCCGCGTCGTCTACGACAACGTCCGCAAGTTCATCGTCTACATCTTTGCCCACGCCACGCCCGAAACCGTGCCGTTCCTGGTCTTCGCGCTCGCCGGCGGTGCCGTGCCGCTCCCGTTCCCGGTGCTCCTGCTGCTCGCCTTCGACGTCGGTACCGAAACGCTCCCCTCCGTTGCGCTGAGCCGTGACCCGCCCGAGCCCGGCATCATGCACCGCCCCCCGCGCCCCCGGTCCGAAGGCCTGATCCGCCGGCCAATGCTGATCCGCGCCTGGCTGTTCCTGGGCCTGATCGTCGCCGTCCTGTCGCTCGCCGGGTTCTTCTACGTGCTCACCCAGGCCGGCTGGCACTCCGGCGACCCGACCGGCGAGCACACCCGCTTCCACCACGCCTACCAGCAGGCGACGACGATGACCTTCCTCGGCGTGATCTTCGGCCAGATCGGCACGGCCTTCGCGGTCCGCACCCAGCGCGCGTCGCTGCGCTCGGTCGGGGTCTTCAGCAACCGCTACCTGCTATGGGCGATCGCCGGCGAGCTCGCGATCGCTGCCGCATTCGTGGTGGCGCCGCCGTGTCAGGCGCTGCTCGGCACCGCGGTTCCTCCCGCGCGCGATCTACTGTTACTGATCCCGTTCCCGTTCATCGTCTGCGGCGCCGACGAGCTCCGCAAGTACGTGATCCGGACCCGGTCCTCGCAGCGTGCGGCCGCTGTCACACCAGCACCCGCCGCCTGAAATCCCGCGCGCCAGCAACGAATCGCAGCGCGGGATGCACATCCTCTCGGCCAGCCATACGGCGAGATAGTAGCCGCTGATGGAACAGATTGACGCGGAATGAGACTGGTCACTGTATAGAATTGGAAACTACGCCGGAGTGACGCGGCACTCGCACGACAAAGACGCGCTCGCGCCCACCACGTCCGGACCGCCGCACAGCCCACAGGGAGGTCTGCGGCGTCCGGGCTATGCCGAGGTGATCGCAACAATTGCGCTCGTCCTCGCGATGTCCGGTGGTGCGCTCGCTGCCGGGCGCTACCTGATCGTTTCGACCAAGCAGATCAAGCCGAGCGTCCTCCGACAACTGAGGGGCGCGACGGGGCCGAAGGGTGACGCGGGACCCCGAGGTGCGACAGGGTCGCCGGGGAACCCCGGGGCTCAGGGAAGCCACGGCGCGCCCGGCCCGGCCGGTCCGGCCAGCGCCGCGGGAGCCGCGGGTGTCGCGGGACCTGCGGGCCCGGGAGTGAACGGCATCTTCGGAACTGGGGCCGACGGCAGTCAGACGATTGCCAGCGACACGACGCTCACCCGCGACACGTACTACCAGGGCCTCACCGTGGCGCCTGGCGTCACATTGAATCCCGCCGGCTTTCGGATCTTCGTATCGGGCGTTCTGACGATGCAGAGCGGATCGAGGATCAGCCGTGACGGCACCGATGCCACCGCTGCCGGCCCACCGGCCGGCGTCACGGCGGGATCGCTTGGCGGCTCGGGCCCCGGCGCCAGCATGTCACTGTGTGTGGGCGGTACCGCAACCGATTCGTTGGGCGGAGTCGGGGGCAACTGGGTTGGCTGCTCGGGCGGGGCTGCCACGGCGCCCGCAGCCGCGGTCGGCGGTCCGCAGGCGTTCGATGGTGCGCTGCAGGCCGTTTCGGGTCGCACTCTCGATGGCGTCCTCGTCCCCGGCGGCGCGGGTGGCGGCAGCGGGAGCACGTCGTCGGGCGATGGTGGCTCGGGTGGCGGAGTGATCGTGATCGCCGCGCGGTCGGTGAGCGTGGTGGGCGCAGCGACGGTCAGCGCCAACGGCGGAGCACCTGCTGGCGACGGCGGTGGAGGCGGCGGAGGTGTCGTGGTCGTCGTCTCCACGTCGTCGCAACCGACCGGCCTGACGATCTCGGTAGCCGGCGGCGGCAGCGCTCCGCACGCGGGCCAAACCGGCTTCTCGTCCGGCGCCGTCGCGGACTGATCGTCCGACAGGCAGGAGTTCAGCGACGCGAACACCTCGAGTGCCGGCGTCCGGGAGGTGTCCCCGACCCGGGATTCCGCGCTAGAGAGGCCTGTCGCATCGGGCCAGGATGCGCTCGTCGTGCCAGCGAAGTAGGTTCCGCTGGCGGCTCAGTGAGAAGCCGGGTCGGCGGAGCGCTCAACCGGGCTGGTGGTGGACGGGCAGACCGTGACCGACACTGTGACGTCGAACCCGGTCATCCTGCACGCTGACCGCGGGACGATGCTTGCTGGTGTAGGGATCTCGGCCGCGGCCGTGTGGGTCTCGCCGCGGCTCACGAAGACAATGGCTACTCGTCGTCAGCCGTCCACACCGAATGAGGTCGCGTCGACGAACGCCTAGTCGTCCGCCTCGCTTCGCTGGTCGCTATCGCGACGGACTGCCGATGGGCCACGCGCGAGCTCACCGAGATCCTCGACGTTGGACGCCTGGGCGCGGTCGAGCACTATGACCTGGCTCCATCCCTCGGCAGCGAGCGCCGTTGCGGGCGGCATCCAGCAGCGGGCCCCAGCGGGCGGTGTTCCAGCGCATGAGGGGTGCTGGCGCGACACGCCCGCGGCGCCTCTGCCCGGCTATCGCGTCCCCGGCCGGCGCGTCGAGCAGGACGAGGACCGCCTCACGGCCCCTGACGCGTGCGCAGGCCGTGACCAGCCGTCGCAGCCAACCGTACGTGCCGCGGGACTCGACAACGACGTGCGTGTGCCGTGCGATCGCCGCGACGATCGCCAGGACGAAAAGTGGATACAGAACGGGCAACCAGCGCAACGCCGGCGACAGCCGGCGCCGGAACCGGTCCGGGTCATGCACCGTCCAAACGGACGAGTGAGCCGGACCGGTTTTGACGGAGACCTTGTTTCCACCACTACGGCTTCGGTACGGTCCGCCCATGCAGCCGACCGAGCGGGCGTCCACGGCGGTGGCAAGCGGGACCTGGCATGCGCTGGGCGAGTTCCTCGCCGACAACGCGTCCGCCTTCTCGGCGGCCGCGTGAACTGAACTCGCGCCACGCACGCTCAGCCAAACCACAGGATGCGGACCTCACGCCCTCCTGCATCGTGGGTCGACTCTGCTCCTCCGGGTGTGATCCAGCAGCGTGTCGTGGCTCGCCCTGGCAGGCGGTGATCGTTGCGGCCAGTCCTGCTCTGCTTCCGGCACGAGCAGCGCGAGCGCGGCGGTTCGCCTTCCCTGCAATGCGTGCGGAAAGGGAGATCAGGGCACGGCACGCGCGGCGAGGATAGCGTCCAGCGCACCGTTGAGAGCGCACCGGAGCTGGTCGGGGTCGCGTCGGATCTGCGTGAGCAGTAGCCCGCCCTGTATGGCTGCGAGGACGCGCTGAGCCAGCGCAGCGCAGTCGGCATCGGCGCGCAGCTCACCGCGGGCCTCCATTCGCTCGAGTCCGTCGCGGATCGCGGCCTCCCAGCGCTCAAGGCCGTCGAGGAGCTCGCGGCGCGCGCTTTCGTTGCGCTCGGCGAGTTGGCCGGCGAGCGAACCGATCGGGCAGCCTCCCCGCGCGTGTCGTGCGTGCTGGAGAGCCACGAGCGCGTCCGCCCAGGCACGCAGGCCCTGGATCGTGTCAAGCTGCGTGAACAGCTCGGCCTGGCCGCCCACGACCTCGTCGCTGGCTGTTCTTGCGACCGCGCGCAGAAGGTCGTCGCGGTCGGCGAAGTAGTGGTAGAGCTGGCTCTTGGATATCCGTGCGTGCGCGCAGACATCGTCGAGTGAGGTGCCCGCGACGCCGCGCTCGGCGACGAGCTGGGCCGCGACGCGGACAGTCCGCTCACGCGTCTCGCGTCCTTTCACGGTCGCCGGTTGAGCGCTCGTCATGAGCCGAGTCTATCGAGCTGGACTGACCAGTCCATTCTCTGCTAGCGTCGCCCAAATGGACCGCCTGGTCCACAACCCGCAACGAAAGGACCGCACGACGATGACCACGATCGCCGAACAGGCCAACGACGTGAAAGCCGCCTCGACCAGCAGGCTGCCAGCAGAAGTCGTCGCGGTATTCGCATCTGACCAGGCCGCGCTGGCTGCCGGCGGGATCCCTGCCGGCGCAGTAGCGGTCGGCGACACGCTCGCGCCTTTCGCGCTGCCAGACGCGAGCGGCAAGACCCGGACACTCGACGAGCTCACCGCCGCGGGCCCCGCCGTGATCGTCTTCTACCGGGGCGGCTGGTGCCCGTATTGCAATCTCACGCTGCGAACCTACGAGCGCGAACTCCTGCCCCACCTCAGCGCACACTCTGCCCGCCTGGTCGCGGTCTCACCCGAGACCCCGGACGCTTCGCTGACCACACAGGAAAGGGACGAGCTGACCTACACGGTGCTCAGCGACACGGATGCCGAGCTCGCTTCCGCTCTGGGGATTACGTTCCAGCCATCCGAGGAAGGCCTCGCAGCACAGCGCGAGCTCGGCGTCGACATTCGGACCACCCGCGCAGACGGCGGCACCGAGCTGCCGATGCCGACCGTCCTGATCGTCGACCCCGACCACGTCGTGCGATTCGTCGACACCCACCCCGACTACACCGGCCGCACCGAAGTCAGCGACATCATCGCCGCCCTCGACGCGCTCCCAAGCTGAGAAGCACGGGCGCGGCGGCAGGGCGGACCAACACCATCGGCGAGCGCCACGGGCCCCACCACCGCTCGCGCCACACCCCCCGAATGTGAGGAAGACGCGCGCGACTGGTTCACCAGGCCCCGTTCGCGCCGGAAACGCGCATCTTCGTGATGATCTTCTGTGGCATCGCCAGCGAACCGCGGCTCCTGTGGCGACGCGGCGACGCCCGCGTCCGGGAGCTGCGCCCGGCCAGACGAGGGTGGGCGATAGCTGCCGACTACCGACGGTCGGGGCGCGCGGGACGCGCCGCGACGTCGAGGCCGGTGGCCGGTGTCCGCTCGTGGTGTGGGGTGTCGCGCAGCAGGCGGGCGACCTCGGCCTGTAGGACGGCGTGGTGGTGTCGACGACGGCGATCTCGTTGCGACGCGGACCGGTCGTGGGACTGCTGGTGGGTGTTGCGCTGGCTGATGTTCACGGGGTCTCCTTGGACGCTTGTGAACCACTCTGGCGTCCCGGTTCCAGTGTGTTAAGCGCCGCGGTCTGACGGGTGACCAAGCTCGCGCTCGCGATGTTCGCCGGCTGTGGCCAGATTTGTCCTCATGGACGTGATCTCCAGCAGCTCGCCGCGGGGGTCGCCGAGCAACAGCCAGCCGTCCGGGAGGACCCGGATCAGGTCTCGGCGCGCGAGTTCTGAGAGCGCGCTGGTGACCGTCGGGCGGCGCGCGGCGGTGAGGTCCGCCAGGACGCTGTGCGTGAGCGCGAGCGGCACTGTGATGCCCTCGCGCCCGACGCGTCCCCAGCGCTGCGCGAGTTGCCAGAAGAGCATGTGCAGGCGTGTGTCTGCGCGCGGGTGTTGCACGATCGCCATGTTCACGGCCAGGTTGCGTGACCGCTGCAGCGCGCGACCGACCAGGCGTCCATAGAGCGGGGGATAGGCTGCGAACCGCTTCGCGACGGCTTCGTCGAGCACCGCCATTCGGGTCGGCTCGAGAACCCGCCAGCCCGTGGTCATCGGCAGCGCGGGCATTTCGTCTTCACCCTGCCAGGGTCGCAGCAGGTCGCCTTCGCCGAGCAGCTCGGCTCCGTAGCGCGCGTCGATGCCCACGCGACGCAGCAGGCGTCCGCTTAGCACGAGCAGGCGGATGCCGTCCCTGGACACGGTGTTCAGGCCCGTCCACGGGCCCTCGGGATTCGCATCGATCTGGCCAGGCACTCGTTGAGCGCGCGCGCCCGACTCGCGGGCGGTATGCCCTCGGCGAGATCGCGGTCCTCCTCGAGCACGCGGCAGAGTGCCACCGGCAGGCGCCGGGGTTCGCCATTGGAATCCACGGCCTGCGACGGCGAGCCGCGTTCTACCGGCGCCCTGGGAGTCTGCGTGCTGCGCTTCATGCTGGCAATGTCGCTCGCGAGCCTCGGTCCCCAGCGGTGTCAGCACTCTGACACACCTGTGCGGCGCCCATGGGCGAACGAGACGAGGGTTGTCAGCTCGCTGACCCTGCGACGCGGCAGGGACGTTGGCTACGGCAACAATGGCCCTATGCATGCCCCGACCACGGCCGCGGCGCCGACGAGTGCCGGCCGCCACCGCGCAGAGGTGAAGCTGGTCGCCGCTAACCGCGCGCTGGTCGCGTGGCCGTCGGCTGGCTGGCCGAGGATGTGACCTTCTCACAGTACGCCGTGCTGATCGGGCTGGCCGCCAGAGGTCCGCGGCGGCTGAGCGATCTGGCCGTCGAGCTGGGAGTGAGTGGTTCAACGACCGCTGGGCTGTGCGACCGAGCCGTAGGCGCGGGCGTCGTGTGCCGCCGCCGGGTCAGAGCCGGCCGGCGTGGCGTGATCGTCTCGCTCCGCCGTCGGCGGCCCGAGGGCGCCCGCACCATCCGGCGGATGCCGATGGCGCACCGGCGGGCAGCGCTGAGGTCGCTGCGGGCGTTTGCGCAGGCGACCGGCAGGGCCCCCGGGCAGGACTGGCCGCTCGGATGGGACCTGGACCGGTGAGCGGTGCACGCCGACCAGCGGCACCCGATGATCCGGCCCGGTCGGATGCATCGCCGGGCGTAGAGCAGCGTCCGCTGATTCGGATGACTACGGCGTGGTTGGGCGGGGCGCGGTTCGGGCTGGCGGTGATGGCGCTGCTGGTCGGGGCGGCGTCCGGTGTGGGGGGCGCGGGGTTTCGGTGGCTGATCTACGCGGTCACCTGGCTGGTGACCGGCTATCAGCAGTTCGGCCAGCAGGGCCATGTCGCGAGCCTTCACCTGCCGTGGCTGGGGATCTGGTTCGTCCTGGTGATCCCGGCTGTGGGCGGGCTGCTGTACGGGCCGCTGATCCAGCGCTTCGCGCGGGAGGCCGGTGGCCACGGAGTGCCGGAGGTGATGCTCGCGGTGGCTGAGAACGGCGGGCGGATCCGCCCCCAGGTGACCGTCGTGAAGGCGCTGGCCTCGGCGATCTGTATCGGGACCGGCGGATCGGTGGGTCGCGAGGGCCCGATCGTGCAGATCGGGTCCGCCCTGGCCTCCAGCCTGGGGCAGCTCGTGCAGATGTCAGAGGTCCGGCTGCGGATCATCGTGGCCTGCGGCGCCGCCGGCGGGATCGCGGCCACCTTCAACGCGCCCATCACCGGGCTGTTCTTCGGCTTTGAGGTGGTCCTGCGCGAGTTCTCCCTGGACGCGCTGTTCGCCACCAGCCTGGCCGCAGTCACCGGCGACCTGGTCAGCCGGGCGCTGTTCGGCTCGGCACCGTTCTTTGACCAGATTCCCCATGACCTAGCGATCACCAACGACAGCGCCTACCTGCTGGTGATCGTGCTGGCACTGCTGGCCGGGCTCATCGGCGTCGGCTTTAAGACCTTCCTGTATAGGCTGGAGGACCGCGCCGACGCTCTGTGGGTCGGGCGCCCGGAATGGGCGCGACCCGTGGTCGGGGGCCTGGCGCTCGGGGTGGTGCTGCTCGCGCTGCCGCAGATGTACGGCGTGGGCTATCCGGTGATGAACAACGTCATCGCCGGCCATGTCGTGCTGTCGCTGATCGTGCTGTTCATGCTCGGCAAGATCCTGGCCGCCAGCCTCACCCTGTCGATCGGCGGATCCGGAGGCGTGTTCGCGCCCTCGCTGTTCATCGGCGCGATGGCCGGCATGGCCTTCGGCACCGTCGCCCACGACGTGTTCGGACCGACAATCGGCCCACCAGCGATCTATGCCGTGGTGGCCATGGGCGGCGTGTTCGCCGCCGCCTCGCAGGCGCCGCTGACGGCGATCGCCAGCGCAATCGAGATGACCGCCAACTTCACCCTGACCCTGCCCATCATGCTGGCCTGCGGCATCGCGGCCGCGCTGTCCAAGCACTTCAGCTACGGCAGCATCTACACCACCAAGCTGCTGCGCCGCGGCATCGACATCGAGCGGCCAAGGACGGCCACAGTGCTGGAGAGCCTCACCGTGGCCGACGTAATGCAGCCGCTGGCGCTCCACCTCAACGGCCACTCGCACCCGCGCTCGACCGCATCGACGGGGCAGGATGGCGGCGGTGTCGCCGACGAGCGATGGGAGAGCCTCGCCGGACGACCTACCCGCATCGCCCAGCCCCAGGAGCTCTTCGGCGAGGAGACACTCCAACAGGCCCTGCGACAGCTCGTCCTCTATGGCCCTGCCGGGCTGCCGGTGCTCTCCCACGACGGCCAGCAACTGCGGGGCTGGATCACCCGCCAGAACGTGCTCGGCGCGCTCGCCCAGAACGTCAACATCTCCGCGACGGAGATCGAGCGCGGCGCGGTCGCCGCCGACTTCGCCGCCGAACATCCGGCGGCACGCGCCCACGCACCCAGCGCACCGCTCCGCGGCTATGAGATCGTCGAGGTCAACATCGCACCAGATTCTCCCGCGCTCGGACGCCGCGTCGACCAGATCCCCTGGCCACCCGGCTGCCTCGTCGTAGCCGTCACCGACGGCCGCGAGATCGTCCCACCCCGCCCCAACGGCGAGATTCGGATCGGCGAGCGCATCATCATGCTCGCCCCCACCGGCGCCCCGCGACCCGAGGCCCAAGCCACGAACGGCGCAGGCCCGCAAGCCTGAGCAGCCGCAGGCGCTCGCGTGCGACTCGGCAGATCAGCGGCGACCGGCCGCGCGACACGCGGGCAATCCGGCGACAGGCCGCGGCGCTGCGCGCCGTCGACGACCAGGCTACGACGCCGCGCGCGGCTCAGCGCAATGGGCAGCTGAGGTCCGATCACGTGCGATGCTTCTGGCGTGGAAGTCGACAGAGCGGTCGAGGGCGCCGACCTCCCGCTTGCGTGCACGTTGGGCCCGGGTGACGGTGCGGCCCGGATGCAGCGCTGGCACGCCCTCTCTCAGGCGGGGGCGCCGATCGCCCATCGGGTCGGCAATCGCCTCGAGGTCCGCTACCGCTCTCGCCCGGGCGTGCGCGACGAGCTCGTCGCGCTAGCGGCCGCCGAGCGCGAGTGTTGTGTGTTCGTCACCTGGGAGGTCGACGACGACGCAGACGCGGTCGTGCTGCGGGTCGCTGCCGACCCCGCCAGGCCTGATGATGTCGCACCTATCGCCGCGCTGTTCGGAATCGCCTGAACGCCACACCATCAACGATGCGCACCGGCCCCGCCGCCAGCGCGTAAAGCTCGGCCTCGGACGCACCACCTCACGGTCTCTTGCCGCGGCGCAGAGCTGCACGACGTTCCACCGGCGGGCCTCCATCATTGACGAGCGCGACGACGACCCGGTCCTGCACCAGCAGAAGGGAGTCCGGCGGTCAGGTTCGGTCACGAGGGCGCTCGCTAGCGTGGTATGACGATCCCTGCTCCGAGCTCCAGCTCGTAGCCGAAACTCAGGAGGCAAGATTGCCCAGCAACCGCGAGCTCGTGACGGAGGCCTTCGCGGCGTGGTCCAACGGGACGGGCTACGTCACGAGCATCTTCGCCGAGGAGATGACCTGGGAGATCGTTGGCCACTCGGCGGCGTCCCGTAAGTACGCCAGCAAGCAGGAGTTCATCGACGAAGTGTTGGCACCGTTCGGTGCACGTTTCAGCACCGATCAGCCCTTCCGCCCGGTGGCAATCCGAGGCATCTTTGCCGACGACACAAACAGCACCGTCATCGTCCTGTGGGACGGGTCAGGAGTGACGAGGGTCGGGACGAGGTACGAGAATACGTATGCCTGGTTCATGACGCTCCGCGACGGGGCGGTCGTGAACGGCACCGCGTTCTACGACAGCATTTCCTTCAACGAGCTGTGGGAGAAGGTGGCGCCGGGTAACCAGTGACCTCCCCTCGACGAGGGTTGCGGAAGCGCAGCGTGACGGGCGTGAGCGCGCCGTGCTTGACTGTCGGTGACGTAAGGCGGCCGAGCTCGGCTTGGACTGGCGGCCCGCCCTGAGATGGAGGTTGGGCAGATGACCGCATTGACCGCTCGCGAGAGCGCATCCGGCGTGGCAGCCATGCGCACGCCGATGCGTTCGGGGGGCGTGGGATGACCGGTCTCGTCCCGGGCTTCACGGCCGAGAACGATCTCGAGTCCGCCGTCGCATCCGACCCTGACGTGCAACGGGGGTGGGCCTTTCCCGTGCACGGCCCAGGGCACCCGGAGAGTGATGTCGGAGCGCACGTCGCGGCGATCCTGAGCAACATCAGTGCGACAGACGAGCTGCGCGCGCGCCTGCGCGTCATCGCGCTTGTCCACGACTCCATGAAGTGGGCTGTGAGCCACGACCGACCGTGGTCGCCGGACAATGACCATGCCATTCTCGCGCGACGCGTTGCGGAACGGCACACGGACGATCCGACGCTGCTTCTGACGGTCGCACTCCACGACGAGGCGTACTGGATCTTCACAAGCAAACGAACTGATGCCGCCGCGCTCAACGAGCTCCTCGCCCGCGTGCCCGATACGGAGCTCTATATCCGGTTCGTGGAGCTCGACGGTTCAACGGAAGGGAAGGACCCGACGTTTCTGCTGTGGCTCCGTGGCGAGTTCGCGCTGCGCGGCCTGCTGCCCGCCGGACGAGCAGAGACACGGGCAGCGGGAGGCAGCGACAGAACGATCTTCATGGTCGTGTGGGAGACCGAACGCGGTCGGCAGGCGCCGTTTGCCGACGCGATCGCGGCCGCCACGACCGGCGATGTTGCGCAGGAGTGGGAGCAGGTACAGGTCCTGAGAAGTGCCGACGGCTGGCGCGTGTTGTGGCTAGGGCACACGCCAATGCCCAACGACGTCGCGCTGATCCGCGGGAGGCCGTTCGAGCAGCGCGTCGCAGAGCTCGTCGACCAGACCGGAGCACGGATCCTCGAGGCGCGCGTCCTTGTCCCGGTCGAACCCGCTCAACCCGCCAGCCCCTGACGGCCGGCCGCCCAAGCGGGAAGCCCTGACCGGCCTCGCCCGCCTCGCGGCTTCCTCGGAACACGTGCCCACAGTTCCGTCGAACCGGTCGTGAGAATGACCGCATGGCACGACAAGGGGGGCCGGGTTGAACGCCCCCTGTCCCGTGATCGGAGCGGCTGCTCGACGTGTGAGCGGTGCCGCTCGGCCTGATCCCCAAGGACATCAAGCAGGGCCGCCGCTGGCTGCTAGTGACTGGCGGGCCGTCGATCGTGGCGGGCGTCGAGCCCCTGGCCGTACCGGTCTTGGTGTCGGTCGCGACTTCGATCTTCTTCCTACGAGCAGCGCGCCATGTCGCACGCCGCCGGACGCCCCTGAACGCCGCGCTCGCGGTCCTTGTGGGCCTACCTATTGTTGTTTCCGCTCAGGGCACGGTCACGCTCACGTTCCTGCTCGCCGTCTGGTTCTTCGGGATCGGCGGGTTCGAGATCGCGGCCGCGGCCGCCTGCCTGCAGCGTGAGGTGCCGGACGCCTGGCGTGCCCACGTTCAGCGGGCTCGTCTCGGTCGTCCGGGGGCATCCTTGATCGTGGCCGAGCTTCCGAGCTCGGCCTCCTGGGCGATCGGACTTCGCGTTGGGATCAACCTGCTGTTGTTCGGCTTGCGCGCGCCCGTCGTCGCCACGGACCTTGGGCGCCTCGCGCGCTGATCGGGCGAATCGCACCCGCGCGGGCCGGTGCTTCACGGGCACCCTCACGCCTCGATCGCCACGCGGTCGGCGACTCGACTGCTGCGGCCGACGGCCGCGCGATCCGCATGGTGCGCACCTCCGAGGTGCTCGTGCACCAGACGCACCGCCATCGACCCTTCGCCCACGGCCGCGGCCACCCGCCCGACGGACCCGCTGCGCACGTCGCCGGCGGCGAACACGCCGAGCTGGCTGGTCTCCAGCGGCAGCGGCCGTCCTCCGCCGCCGTGGTGCAGCGTGTCGGTGAGGAACGGAGCGGCCCTCGCTCCCGTGAGGACGTAGCCGCCGTCGTCGAGCGCGATCGCGCCGCGCAGCCAGTCCGTGAACGGTCGCGCGCCGATGAACACGAAAAGCGCGCGCGCATTGACCATGCGACTCTCGCGGGTCTGGGTATCCTCGACGACCAACCCCTCGAGCGCCTGCTCGCCGACGGCCTCGCGCACCTGGCTGTGGAGCAGGACCTCCACGTTCGGCTTACGTCTAATCCGATCTGAGAGGTAGCGCGACATGTTCACGTCGAGGTCGGGCTCGCGCACGATCAGCGTCACGCCCGGAGCGTGCTGGGACAGGAATAGGGTGGCCTGGCCGGCGGAGTTTCCCCCGCCCACCACGGCGACCGGATCGCCGCGGCACGACTGCGCCTCCATCAGCGTGGCCGAGTAGTAGACGCTGACGGCCTCGAGCTTCTCCAGCCCGGGCACGCGCAGCCGGCGATAGCGCACCCCGGTCGCGATCACGACGGCGCGTCCCTCGACGGTGGCGCCGTCTTTCGGCCCGATCCGATACAGGCCGGCCTCGTCGGCGATCGAGACCGCCTCGGCGGGCACGCTGATCGTCGCGCCGAACTTCTCGGCCTGGATCACCGCGCGCTCCGCCAGCTCGCCGCCGGAGATCCCGGCGGGAAAGCCGAGGTAGTTCTCGATCCGCGAGGAGGTGCTCGCCTGGCCGCCGGGGGCGATCGCGTCGAGCACGACTGTCGCCAAACCCTCCGAGGCGCCGTACACCGCGGCCGCCAGGCCGGCAGGCCCAGCGCCGACCACGACGAGGTCACAGACGCTGTCCGGCGCGCTCGGCGCCCGTCGGCCGATCAAGTTCGCCAACTCGGCGTTGCTGGGGTTGCGCAACACCTGCTTTCCTCGCCAGATCACCACCGGCGTCTCGTCGGGCGAGATCCCCAGCTGGCGCAGGAGACTCTCGGCCCCCGGATCCTCTTCGAGGTCGATCCAACGATGGGGCAGCCGGTTGCGGGCGGCAAAGTCGCGCAGGCGGCGGGTGTCGGGGAGGTAACGCGAGCCGATGATCCGAAAGCCAGTCCCCATCCCGATCAGGACCGAGCGTCGGATCAGCAGGGCGCGCAGGATCAGGTCACCCAGCGACGTGTCCTGCGCCACCAGCTCGCGCAGCTCCCCATCCGGAACAGCGAGCACGCTGCCCGGCTCGCGCACCACGGCATCGACGAACACCGCCTGCCCGGTGAGCAGGCCGAGCTCGCCCAGGAACCGCCCGCGACCGTGGACTCCGATCACTCGCTCGTTTGCGCCACCAAGCTCCTCGACGACGGCGACGAGGCCCTCGAGGATCACGAAGAACTCGCAAGTCGCGTCGCCCTGGCGGTAGAGCACGTCGCCCGCCCGCATCGGGCGGCCCTCGCCGATCCTCGACAGCGCCTGGATCTGGGCCTCGCTCAGCCGGGGAAAGGCTCCGTACGGGTCCGGCGTCTCGGAGAGCGCCGTTGGCTCGGTCGCGCTCGCGGGGATCTCGCTGTCCATGGCCCGGAACATAGGCCCCGCGGCGACAGCGTCAAACGCCCACGGTTTGACAGCGGCGCACGCCGTCCTACCGCCGGCCGCTGAGCCCGTCGCCCGCCCGTCGCGTCGCGGCAGGCGCAGGGCCGCTGGCGCCGTCGTCAGTCATCCAGCCACCGGTTCCAGCTCGGGCTTGGGCGCCGAAGCCCCCGGGCCCGCGTCGTTCGCCCCAGCCTCGCCGGCGGCGGGATTCTCCCAGCGCACGACCAGCTCGTCGCTGTCGGCGTCCAGCGTGATGGTGGCGCCATCGATGATGTCGCCGGACAGCAGCGCGCGACCCAGGCGCGTCTCGACCTCGTGCGAGATGTAGCGCCGCAGCGGCCGAGCCCCGTAGACGGGATCGTAGCCTCGCTCGGCGATGAGCCGGCAGGCGGGCTTCGTGAGCTCCAGCGCGATGCGCCGCTCGGCCAGGCGCATGCGCAGGTCGTCGATCTGCAGCTCGACGATGCGCTCGATGTCCGACAGCGTCAGCGGCCGGAACAGCACGATGTCGTCGACGCGGTTGAGGAACTCGGGGCGGAAGTGTCCGCGCAGATCGTTCAGGACGAGCGCGCGGACATCCTCGCGAATTTGGCCGTCGTCGGTCAGCCCGTCCAGGAGGTAGGTCGAGCCGATGTTCGAGGTCATGATGATCACGGTGTTGCGAAAGTCGACCGTCCGGCCCTGGGCGTCGGTCAGCCGGCCGTCGTCGAGGATCGCCAGCAGCGTGTTGAACACGTCCGAGTGGGCCTTCTCGATCTCGTCGAAGAGGACCACCGAGTAGGGCCGGCGGCGCACCGCCTCGGTGAGCTGACCCCCCTCCTCATAACCGACGTAGCCGGGCGGGGCGCCCATCAGGCGACTGACGGTGTGCCGCTCCTGGTACTCGCTCATGTCCAGGCGCACCATGTTGTCCTCGGAGTCGAACAGCGACTCGGCCAGCGCCCGCGACAGCTCCGTCTTGCCCACCCCGGTGGGGCCCAGGAAGATGAAGGAGCCGATCGGCCGGCGCGGGTCCTTGATGCCGCTGCGCGCGCGGATCACCGCGTCGGCGACGAGCCTGACGGCCTCGTCCTGACCGATCACGCGCTCCTGGAGCACCTCGTCGAGGCGCAGCAGCTTCTCGCGCTCGCCCTCGAGCATGCGTGCAAGCGGGATGCCGGTCCAGCGGGCCACGACTTCGGCGATCTCGTCCTCGGTCACCTCTTCGCGCAGCAATCGAGGGACACCCTTGCCCTTCTCCAGGCGCTCCTGCTCGTCGTGCAGGCGGCGCTCGAGCTCGGGCAGCCGGCCGTGCCGAAGCTCGGCAGCCCGGTTGAGGTCGTAGCCGCGCTCGGCCTCCTCGATCTCCCTGCGCAGCTCCTGCAGCTCCTCGCGCATCGCCTGCAGTCGGCGGATCGCCTGGCGCTCGGCCTCCCACTGCGCGGTCATGGCGTCGGCGTGCGCCCGCAGGTCGGCGAGCTCCTTGCGCAGCGCTTCCAGGCGCTGCCGGCTGGCTGGGTCGTCCTCCTTCTTCAGCGCGGCCTCCTCGATCTCCAGCTGCATCGCGCGGCGCGTGATCGCGTCGAGCTCCTGAGGCATCGAGTCGATCTCGGTGCGGATCACGGCGCAGGCCTCGTCGACGAGGTCGATCGCCTTGTCGGGCAGGAACCGGTCTGAGATGTAGCGGTGGGACAGCGTGGCCGCCGCGACCAGCGCGGCGTCCTGGATCTTGACCCCGTGGTGGACTTCGAAGCGCTCGCGCAGGCCGCGCAGGATCGAGATCGTGTCCTCCACGGTGGGCTCCTCGACGATGACCGGCTGGAAGCGTCGCTCGAGCGCCGCGTCCTTTTCGATGTGCCTGCGGTACTCGTCCAGGGTCGTGGCGCCGATGCAGTGAAGCTCACCGCGCGCCAGCATCGGCTTGAGCATGTTGCCGGCGTCCATGGCGCCCTCGGCCCCGCCGGCGCCCACCACGGTGTGGAGCTCGTCGATGAACAGGATGATGCTCCCCTCGCCGGCCTTGACCTCGGTGAGCACGGCCTTGAGGCGCTCCTCGAACTCGCCCCGGTACTTGGCGCCGGCCACGAGAGAGCCCATGTCCAGGGCGAAGATCGTGCGGTCCTTGAGCCCTTCGGGCACGTCACCGCGGACGATGCGCTGGGCCAGGCCTTCAACGATCGCGGTCTTGCCGACGCCGGGATCGCCGACGAGCACCGGGTTGTTCTTGGTCTTGCGCGAGAGGACCTGGATCACGCGCCGGATCTCGGCGTCGCGCCCGATGACCGGGTCCATGCGTCCGAGGCGGGCCTCCGTGACGAGATCGCGACCGTACTTCTCCAGCGCCTCGTACGCTACCTCGGGGTTGGCGCTCGTCACGCGCTGGGCGCCCCGCACCTCCGTCAGCGTGTTTAGGAACGCCTCGCGCGTCACCCCATGCTCTGAGAGCAGCCGCCCCGCGGCCGTACGCGAGCCTGACTCGACCATCGCGAGCAGCACGTGCTCGACCGACACGTACTCGTCCTTGAGGCGCTCGGCCCCGCGCTGGGCGGCATCCAGCAGCTCGGCGAGCGACCGCGACACGTACACCTCGCCGGGAGCGGCCCCGGGTCCGCTCACGCGCGGACGCCCCTCGAGGTGGCGCTCGACCGCAGCGTGTAGCGAATCGACGTCGGCTCCGAGGCGTACCAGCAGCCGCGAAACGAGGCCGTCGGGCTGGTCGAGCAGGGCCAGCAGCAGATGCTCGCCCTCGACCTCCGTGTGGCCGTAGCGTAGGGCCTTGGTCTGGGCGTCGTGGAGCGCCTCCTGGGTCTTCTGCGTCAGGCGGTTCAGGTCCATTTCAACCCCATCTCATGCCGGTTCTCTCACGGCTCTGGTGATAGGTCCCGCGCCCGCCGTGGCAAGGACGGGGCCGGATCTGGCTTGAGGTCTCGCTTCACCGCGCCGCAACGGTGGGACGGGGGTGGAGCCCCCCCGCCGCCTCACCCCGGTCTTCCTGGACCAACGTCGCCCAGGACGCTGCGCCAGCCCTGGCGCCGCTCGCGGCCGGGGTTCCCGGTCGCGACCTCCTCGCGGCCCTTCTTGTCGATGCCGTACGCCAGGGCGGCCGCGGTCGGGCCGTTGATGATGCGCAGGACCTCCAGCCCGGCGATCTTGCCGGCGTCCTTGGCCAGCTTGCGCAAGGATCATGGCCGAGATCTCCTGAGGGGAGTACAGCGTGCCCCGGACCTCGAAGCGCACGGCGTCGTCGGGGCCCTTGACCACCTTCAGGAGACGATCTTGGCCTCCTCGTCGACCTTGGCCCACTTGCGCCCGATGAAGCGCCTGACCGAGTAGATCGTCGCCTCGGGGTTGAGGATCGCCTGACGCTTGGCGACCTGCCCCACGAGTCGCTGGCCGTCCTCGGTGAACGCATGCACTGGACAAGCCGAGCCAGCGACCTAGTTCAGCGGCAACGACGATGAACTCAGGCGTACAAGCGGCCGACACCGACATCGAGGTCACCGTTCGCGGGTCGGTCCCGCGCGACCAGGTCGACGCGGTGCGGGGACGGGTCGCGTCGCTTCAGCTGTACGCCGATCGACCCCTGATCGGCGCGCGGGTGGTGGTGCGCGAGGACGAGGGCCTGCATTCGGGGCGTCCCTTCGTTGCTGACGCGAGCGTGCTCTACCAAGGGCGGCTACTCGCCGCGCACACGACGGGAGGCAACGCGCTCGAAGCGGTCGATGCGGCGGCCGAGCGCCTGCGACGCCAGCTGCGCCGAGTGGTCGGCGCCGACGTGGCTCAGCGCAACGAGCCGCGGACGATCCGCCGGGCGATCTCCGAGCTCGAGAACGAGGTGCGCCACCGCCCCCGGAAGAGCCGCCGGCGCGCGGACGAGCGCGAGATCGTGCGCCGCCGCACCTACGAGGACCTCCCGCGGACCACAGCCGAGGCGGTAACCGACCTGCTGGACCTCGACCTGGAGTTCCTGCTGTTCCGCCACGTGCGCACCGGCGAGGACGTGGTCGTCTACCGGCGCGACGACGGGCGCATCGGCCTCATCCACCCTCCCGACAGCCCCCTCGCCGACGAGAACGACGTCGTCGTACCCGAGCCCAGCGACTACCCCAGCCCGCTGACGCTCCAGGCCGCGCGCGCCGAGATGGACCGGTTCGGCCAGCGCTTTGCCTACTTCATCGACGCCGAGGACGTGCGCGGCAAGGTCCTCTACCTGCGCCACGACGGCCATTACGGCCTGGTGGAGCCCGCATGAGTGGCCCGCCGCCGATGCTGAGCGAGCGGGAGGTGAAGCGCTGGCTCGGCGAGCATCCGCACTGGCGTCTGGAAGGCGACGCGCTCGTCCGCGAGCTCACGATGCGCGACTTCGACGCGGCGCTGCGGCTGGTGGAACAGGTCGCTCAGGCGACCGTCGACTACGGACGCCGCCCGGACATGTGCCTCTCCGAGTTCAACCGGGTACGCCTCTCGATCGCGAACCTGCACCACGCCGGCTTCACCGCCGCTGAGCTGCGACTGGCGAACAAGGCCGGCGCGATCGTCGACGAGCACCACCCCGACGCCATCCTTCAGCCCTAGCGAGAATCGGCTGCCCCATCGAGAACGCCCTCCCGATCGTCGGCGAACCCGGGCCCGCACGCCATCCGACGGTCACGGCCGCGACCCATTCGAGTTCGACAGACGTGGCGTGCCATATCGCGCGCACGGCAAAGCTCTCGTCAATCACGGGCCCACAACGCACCGAACACAAACCCGATCACCCGCGCCAGACCCGCCAGCAGCTCCGTGGCGCTGGCCTCGAGCGTCCGCCAGCCCTCGAGTGCCCCGGTGACAGCGACCCTCGCAGCGACCTCGCGCTCAAGCCGTCGCTGGGCAGTCAGATCCTGCACCAGGCCGATGATGCGCAGATCCCCCGCCTCGCTCTCAGAGATCACGGCAACCGTCGCGCGCAGCAAGATGACCTCGCCGCCGTCGCGACGGAGGCGATACTCGACCCTGCGCGGCTCGCCGGCAGTCAGAGCCTCAAGCGTCGCCATGACCTGCTCCAGATCATCGGGGTGGACACGCTCGACCACGTACTCGGGTGACGGGACGATCGCTCCGATCTCGACCCCGTATAGGCGAAATATGTTGTCCGACCACACCAACTCACCGGTTGGCGGCACCCACTCCCAGCTACCGAGCCCAGCTGGCCGCTCCGCATGATCCACAACGAGTGGATCGTACGTGACGCGGTGTCGGCGCTCGGATGCTTCGGCCACCGCATGAGGATCCCACCCCGCGCCGTCGGCCGCGCCGGCGCCGCGATTTCGACCCCCGCTACTCATGATTTTGCTGCGCGGCGGCGATGGGCTTCTACGTCCGAGAGCGTCCGTGCAGGGCCGTTTCGCTTTAACCTGAGCAAGTCCGGCCTTGGCGTCAGCGCCGGTGTCCCCGGCTTTCGCGTCGGCACCGGGCCTCGCGGCAACTACGTCCACGAGGCACGCAACGACGTCTACTACCGCGGCTCGCCGGGCCCGGGTCGTGCCCAACGACGATAACCGCAGGGGTGCGGCGAGCCGAGTTCCGGCTCACGCGGCGCCGCCTTTCATCGCCGAGGTGCTCCTCGAGGACGCCAGACGTCTCGATCGACGTCCAGCCAGGCACGTCGGGCGCTGTGTGGCCTCTCACACAAGGGCAATCTGCTCGGACGCCGATCCAGTGGGTATGGGGTATAGGTGGTAGGTGGCAGGTGGTAGACTGGGGTGATGAAGAAGACGAGCATCTACATTGAGCCAGATGTCGATGTGGCGCTGACACGACGCGCGGCGGCCGAAGGGAAGACCAAGGCCGAACTGATCCGCCAGGCGCTGCGCGAAGCGGCCGGAGGCTCGCTTCGGGTCAGGCCACGCGCTCGTGGCGTGTTCACAGGCCCCGGCGACCTCTCCGCGCGCGCCGATGAACACCTAACCGAGTCGGGCTTCGGCGAATCGTGATCGTCATCGACACGTCCGTCATAGTCGCCTACATGAACTCCGCCGACGACCACCACCAGGCGGCGAGCGAGTGGCTCGAGAGCACGGATGACGATCTCGCGACGACCCCACTCGTCGTCGCCGAGGTCGACCACCTGGTCGCCGCACGGGGCGGGCAAGCAGCGCTGAGCGCGCTCCGCGCTGACCTGGTGGCGGGGGCCTACTTGGTCGAGTGGTGGCAGAGCGCGATCGCGGCCATCGTGCGGATCGCCGAGCGCTATGCCGACAACGGACTCGGGCTGGCCGACGCATCACTCGTGGCCCTCGCCGAACGACTCGACACCATCGACATTGCCACGCTCGACGAGCGACACTTTCGCGCCGTCCGGCCCCTCGCCGCGGGCAAGGCATTTCGCCTCCTCCCCAGCGACGCCTGACCACTCCAGGGCCGGGGACCACAACCCGCAGCATCGGCCGTGGCTTGAGCGAGCGGATAGACCGTCTCCTTGCCATTCAGAAGGTCGAGGGTTCGAGTCCCTTCATCCGCTTCACAGAAAAGGCCCGCTCCCGAGTTACGCGAGGATCGGCGGTCTCGGCGACGTGTTGCGAGACGACTGCAATGCCACGCGAGCGGTGGGTCCGCGTCAAGACCCGCTTTGATGTGTGGATGCGCCTGTTGGCGCCCAAGCCGGTGGCCCTCCCATGCGCGGATAGCGGGGAATCACGCGGGCGGGGCCGGCCAAGGTGGCCCTTGACGGACGAAATGCGCGACGTACATACCTGGGCTGTACACTGCTCAGCATGGGACAGACCGAAGGAGCGCGCGGCAGACGTATCAACATGCGTGTCAGCGAGCGCCAGGAGCGAGTCCTGCGTGCAGCCGCCGAACTGAACGGCGAGACGCTCACCGGGTTCGTGCTGGCCGTCGCTACCGAACGGGCCGAGGAAGTACTCGAGCGGGCACAGCGGATCGATCTCAGCACCGCGGCGTTCGACCGCTTCCTCGCCGCCCTCGAGGCGCCACCGGAAGACATGCCCGTCTTGCGTCGTTACGCCAAGAGGCCGAACGCCATCCCGGCGCGTTGAACGCCGATTCGCTGCGCAGTGTCGCGCTGCTCAACGACACCCACGAACTCGCCGAGTTTCAGTGCGGCGTCCCGGCGCTGGACCAGTGGTTGCGCCAATCCGCGCGAACCGCGGCCGGGACCGCCGCCACCTACGTTGTGTGTCGCGGCCGGCGGGCCGTCGGCTATTACGCGCTCGCCATGGGCTCTGTCGAACATCCACGAGCACCCTCTCGACTCCGACGTGGAATGCCCGACCCCGTCCCGGTCGTGCTCGTAGCCCGCCTGGCCCTCGACCGTGCCGAACACGGACAGGGCATCGGCGGCGAGCTACTGGTCGACGCGCTGCGACGCTGCGTGCGCGGCTCCCGCGAGTTCGGCGCCCGAGCCGTCGTGGTCGACGCCATCGACGACGATGCGGCAGCGTTCTACCGGCACTTCGGCTTCCATGACCTTGCCGATCGTCGACTGTGGCGGCGCCTCAGCGACATCGACCGCGCACTCGGCAGCTGAGGCCGCCGCTCGACCTGACGGCCACGTCGTCGTCGCCGAGATGAACCAACCGCCTCTTTGCCATGCAGAAGGTCGAGGGTTCGAGTCCCTTCATCCGCTTGATAGGAAAGGCCCGCAAACGCGGGCCTTTTTCTTTGACCTGGTGCGGCCATTCGGCCGAAACGGGCTCGCGTCTAGCAAGTCCGTCTAGCAAGTCCGGGAGGCTGAAGGCACGTCGCTTGCCAGGCCCGCGCCACTGGGCGCTCAGCGCGTTGGCGGATGCTGCCCCGCCTGATCGGGCTGCTTGCTCCAGGTCGCAAGACGGTTCCGCCGCCCGATGCTCGCACGGGCCCACTCGACGACTTGGCCGGAGATCAGCCAGATCGGCCGATGCCGGCGGCTCGACCGGGACGTAACCTCGAACGTGGCGTGCAACGGCAGTTTGCACGCGCATCAAGCGACGGTGAGCTTCAGGGCCGTCGCGCAGGCCACACCGGTGGTTGTACCCGCGACCACCCCGGCGGTCCCATGGCGAAACGAGGAGAGACGATGGCAGCCACGATCGAGGTCCCCACGCAGCGCAAGGATGCTGCCGCCAAGCAGAAGGCTCCCGCCGGCAACGGGCGTGCGCGCCACAGCAAGGTCGCGCCTGAGCCGGCGGCCCAGAGCGCCGCCGCGCCGTCCCCGTTCCCGCCGATCGCCGACTACGCATTCCTCTCGGATTGCCACACCGGGGCGCTCGTGGCACCGGACGGGTCGATCGACTGGCTCTGCGTTCCCCGCTTTGACTCGCCCAGCGTGTTCGGCACGCTGCTCGACCGCGAAGCCGGCCACTTTCGCTTCGGCCCATTCGGAACGACGGTGCCCACCGCTCGCTGCTACGAGGCTGGCACCAACGTCCTGACGACATCGTGGTACACCGGTCGTGGCTGGGTCGTCGTGCGTGACGCCCTGGTGATGGGTCCGACCGTCGCCGAGGACGTCATCACCCCGCACACCCGGCCGCCGGTCGACGACGACGCCGAGCACCTGCTGGTCCGGACCGTCACCTGCCTCGAGGGCGAGGTGGAGATCGAGCTCGTGTGCTCACCTGCCTTCGACTACGGACGGACACCCGCCGCGTGGACGCTCGTCGGCGATGACCGTCACGCGGCAGACGCCGCGGGCGACGGTCAGACGATCCGTCTCGCGACCAGTATGAAACTCGGCATCGAAGGCAACCGAGCGCGCGCCCGACACTATCTGCGAGCGGGCGAGCAGGCGTACTGCAGCCTGTCCTGGGAGAACGGGCTCGTTGGACCCGGAGACGTCGAGGACGCCACCGAGCGGCTCGACGCCACCGCGCGCTTCTGGCGGCGCTGGCTGGGCCAGGCGCGTCTGATCCCCGACCACCGCTGGCGCGATCCGATCCAGCGCTCGGCGCTGACGATCAAGGGACTCACCTACATGCCGACCGGCGCGACCGTGGCGGCGCTGACGACGTCGCTGCCCGAGACCCCTGGGGGCGAGCGCAACTGGGACTACCGCTTCAGCTGGATGCGCGATACGACGTTCACGCTGCAGGCGCTGCACCCCCTGGGACTCGACTGGGAGGCCGACGAGTTCATGCAGTTCGTGGCCGACATCGAGCCCAACGACGACGGCAGCCTGCAGATCATGTACGGGATCGACGGACGGCGCGACCTCACCGAGTCCACCCGCGACGATCTGAGCGGCTACGCCGGCGCGAGCCCGGTGCGGATCGGCAACGGCGCCTTCGACCAGCGCCAGAACGACGTGTACGGCGCCGTGCTCGACTCGTTCCTGCTGCACACCGAGCACGCTGCGCGTCTGCCGCGGCGCCTGTGGCCGATCGTGCAGGCCCAGGCCGAATGCGCGACGCGTGTGTGGCGTCAGCCCGACCAGGGCATCTGGGAGGCGCGCGGCAAGCCCCAGCACTACGTGTCCTCCAAGCTGATGTGCTGGGTGGCCATGGACCGAGCCGCCCAGCTGGCCGCCATACGCGGCGATGTCGACCTCGAGCCGCGGTGGCGCGCCACGGCGCAGGAGATCAAGGCGGACATCCTCGAGCACGGCGTCAGCGCGAAGGGCGTTCTGCGTCAGCACTACGGCACCGACGCGTTGGACGCCTCCACGCTGCTGGCGGCGCAGTTCGGGTTCCTGCCCGGAACCGACGAACGGATGCACGCCACGGTGATGGCGGTCGCCGAGGATCTGACCGAGAACGGGTTCGTACTGCGCTACCGCACCAACGAGACCGACGACGGCCTGCACGGCAAGGAGGGCACCTTCCTCATCTGCTCGTTCTGGCTGGTGTCCGCGCTGTCGATCGTCAACGAGACCCAGAAGGCCACCGACCTGATGGAGCGCCTGCTGCGCATCGCGTCCCCCCTCGGCCTCTATGCCGAGGAGTTCGACGCCGACACCGACCGTCACCTGGGCAACTTCCCCCAGGCCTTCTCGCACCTTGCGCTCATCGAGGCGGCCACCCGCATCATCGTCGGAGAGCGCCTGGCCGAGGAGGGATTCGGACCGCCGAAGGCCGAGATGCCCGCAGGCGCCTGATCGGCGAGACAGACCGACCCTCCGGCGTGCAGGCGCGGCCGCGCTCCAACGAGAACACCACGGGACGGGAGCTGAAATGACCAAGCCGCATGAGTCGCAGCCACGACGGCGCCACTGCGCGAGCGGTGTGCGCGTTGGTCGTGGGAGAGGTCAATCATGAGCGGATCAGCCGCGGGACATCCGGCGCCTGGTGTCGGCAACGCGCGGCGGGTCGCTGGGTTCTTCGCGCGCGCGGCGGTCATGCTGGTGATCGACGCGCTGCTGTTGTGGGGGCTGTCGGCGATCGTGCCCGGCATCGCCGTGCCCTCGTTCGCGGCCGCGCTGGTCACGGCCGGCGCGATTGCGCTGCTGAACGCGGTCGTGTGGCCGGTGATCACTCGTCTGGCGTTGCCGTTCACGCTGCTCACGCTCGGCCTCGGATCGCTCGTGCTCAACGCGCTCGTGATCGAACTGGCGTTCAAGCTCGTCGACAACAAGTCGCCGAGCTTCGCGGCCGCCGTGCTCGTCGCTCTCGGGCTCGCGCTCGCGGCGATGCTGATCACGCCCCTGCTGGACTTCGACGGCGACGCCTACCACCTGCGCGTCGTGCGCCGACGCGTGCACCGTGGCAGGAAAGGCAACGAAACCGACGTGCCGGGGGTGGTGTTCTTCGAATTCGACGGCCTCGGCGAGGGCGTGCTGCGCGAGGCGATACGGAACGGCCACGCGCCGACGATCGCGCGCTGGCTGGCGCAGGGGTCGCACCGAATCGTGGGCTGGGAATGCGACTTCTCCTCCCAGACGGGAGCCAGCCAGGCCGGACTGCTACTCGGCAGCAACCGGGACATGCCGGCGTTTCGCTGGTATGAGAAGGAGACCGGCCGCACGCTGGTGTCCAACCATCCGCCCGACGCGATCGAGATCGAACGTCGACACTCAAGCGGCGCCGGGCTGCTGGCCGCCGGCGGCACCAGCCGCGGCAACATGTTCTCCGGCGACGCGCCCCGCTGCACCGGCACGATGAGCATGGTCCGCGAGCGCAAGCGCTCCCACGCGGGTGACTACTTCGCCTATTTCGCCGACCCCTACGGCTTCATACGCACGATCGTGCTGTCACTGGCCGATATCGCGGAAGAGCGCCGCGCGGCGCGGCGCCAACGGCGCAGCGGTGCGGAGCACGTCAAGCGCGGCGGCACCTACCCGCTCGTCCGCGCGTCGATCACCGTCGTCATGCGCGACCTATGGGTGTCGATGCTGATGGCCGACATCGTTGAGGGGATCCCGGTTTCCTACGCCACGTTCGTGGGCTATGACGAGGTCGCGCACCACTCCGGAATCCGCGAGCCGGACGCGCTGAAGGTCCTGCGCCGCCACGACGCCCAGCTGGCCCGGCTCGAACGGGCGATCGCGCAGGCGCCGCGCCCGTATCACCTGGTCGCGCTCTCAGACCACGGTCAGACCCAGGGCCGCCCGTTTCGTCAGCGCTACGGGCACACCCTGGAGGAGGTGGTCAAGGGCGCGCTCGCCAGCGGCAACGTGCGGGCACCGATGGCCGTCGAGGAGTCCTGGGGCGACCTGGGGGCCGTGCTCGCCGACGCACGAGAGGACGACAGCATCGGCGGTCGCCTGCTCCGCCGCATGACGCGCGAGCGCGCGATCGCGGGAACCGTCGCCCTCGGGCCGAACCGCGACGCCCTCTCCGACGACAGCCAGGCCGCGGAGGACGACGTCGTGGTGATGGTCTCGGGCCCGCTCGCGCTCGTGTACCTCACCGCCAGCCCGCAACGCCTCACGCTCGAGCAGATCGCGGATGCGCATCCGCGGCTCATAACGGAGCTCGCCGGGCATCCCGGCATCGGGTTCGTGATGGTGCGCTCGGCGACCGACGGCGCGATCGCGATCGGCGCCGCGGGCCGCCGGCGCCTGGCGGACGACAGCGTGGAGGGGGAGGATCCCCTTGGTCCCTTCGGGCCGACCGCGGGCGACCATCTGCGCCGCCACGATCGCTTCCCGCACTGCCCCGATCTGGTGGTGAACTCCGCCTACGATCCCGCCACGGGCGAGGTCGGACCGTTCGAGGAGTTCATGGGCTCGCACGGCGGTCTGGGCGGCCCGCAGATGCACCCATTCGCGGTGATCCCCACGGCCTGGAGCGAGCCCCCCACGCCGATCGTCGGTGACGAGGCGATGTATCGGACGCTGCGCGGGTGGCTCGCCGAGAGCGGCCAGCCGCTGCCCGACGCGCGGGGCGCCGAGGAGCCGGCGGCGATCACGCCGGCCGTTGGCGTTACCCGAGTGCCCGGGGAGTCCCCGTCCCCGCACCGCTGACAGTGGCGCACCGGTCATCCCGCGACGGCGTGCCGATGCGCTCGAGCGCATCGGCACGGCTTCGGCGCAGCGTCTCCGCAGGAGCGTCGCGGTGAGCACGGGGCTGATGATCGTCGGCCTGACGCTGCTGCTCGTCGCAGGCGTGTCGCGGCGGCTGTCGGGTACGCCGATCACGCCGGCGATGGTGGTGGTCGCCGTCGGTGTACTCGTGGGACCTCTCGTACTCGACGACCTCACGGTACGACCGACGAGCGAGACCGTCAAGACGCTCGCCGACGCGACGCTCGCGCTTGTGCTGTTTTCGGATTCCTCACGCGTGGACCTTCGCGCGCTGCGCCGCGAGGCGTCGATGCCCCTGCGGCTGCTCGGCGTCGGTCTTCCGCTCACGGTCGCGCTGGGAGGGCTGATCGCGGCCGCCCTGTTCGGCTCGTTCTCAATCAGCGATGCGCTCATTCTCGGCGTCATCCTCGCGCCGACCGACGCCGGGCTCGGCAGCGCGGTGGTGACGGACCCCCGACTTCCCCAGGTCGTGCGCCAGTCGCTGAACGTCGAGAGCGGCCTCAACGACGGGATCTGCGTACCCCTGCTGCTGATCGTCCTGGCCACCGCCGCGGGCGCCGAGTCGCACCCCGTGCGCGTCGTGTTCGAGGAGATCGGCTACGGGCTGATCGGCGGCATCGGCGCCGGTCTGCTCGCAGCAGCGGTGATCAACCTCGGCGAGGAACGGCACCTGATCGACGATTCCTGGCGGCAGATCATCCCGGTCGCGGCCGCGATCGTCGCCTACGGACTGGCGACACTGCTGGGCGGGTCGGGATTCATCGCGGCCTTCGTGGCCGGCGCTCTGTTCGGTCTCCTCGCCCGCCAGCGAGCCGCGCCGGCGATGGGCTTCACCGAGCAGACCGGCGCCGCGCTGGACAGCGTGACCTTCCTCGTGTTCGGCGCCGTGCTCCTCGGACCGACGCTTGAGCACATCAGCTGGCAGATCGCCCTGTACGCACTGCTGAGCCTGACGATCGCGCGAATGCTCCCGGTGGCGATCTGCCTGCTGGGCACCAAGGCACGCGCCCCGACGGTGGCGTTCATGGGCTGGTTTGGCCCACGCGGGCTCGCCTCGATCGTGTTCGCCGTGATCGTCGAGGACGCCCATCTCGCCCACGGTTCGACGATCATCGCCACCACCTACCTGACCGTCGGTATCTCCGTGCTCGTACACGGACTCTCGGCATCTCCGCTCGTCAGCCGCTACGCGGCCTGGTACCGATCCGCTGCGGCCAAGCAACCCGCGATGGAGAGCACACCCATGCACGAGCAGCGACCGCGCGGCGCCACGGCGCTGCCGAGCAGATGAGCGTTACCCGCGCTGGACGGCCCCGAGCCTGCGCCGTCGGTGACAGCTGAACATGTGGCGTGAGGGCGCCGGGGCTGCGGCCGAGGCCCGACCACAGCCCGGCTGGCGCCTAGGTCGCGGCGTACTCCTTCTCGGCCTGATCGAGCTCGCGCTTGAACTCCTTGCTGTCGACGTCCATCTCCTTCTCGGTGGACTTCTCTGCGCGCGTGAGCTCCTTGTCGAGCTGCTCCTGCACGCGCGACTCCCCGACCACCAGCAGGGATGCCTCCCCTTCGTCGAGCAGGTCCCCGAGCTGCTTGGCGTCGTCCTTGGAGATGCCCTTACGGAAGTGCCCGCCCAGGCCGCCGATGACACCCCCGATCAACGCCGCGGGGATGACCGCCGGGGCGGCCACGACCCCGACCGCCGCGCCGACGGCGATGCCGCCCCAGGCTCCGTGCTGCGTCGGCTTCTCGTGCTTCTCAACCTGCAGCTTGCCGTCGGCGTCCTTGCTCACCAACGCAACGTCATACGTGCCAACGAGCTTGTCGGCATGCAGCTCGAGCAGGGCGTCGTAGTCCGCCTCCGCACCGGCCTTGTCGGCGTAGGTGGCGAGGTAGATGAACACCGGTTTGTCGCTCATGTGAATCTCCGTCTTCTTTGGGTGTCAATGTCCGCTGCTGGGCCGACTCCATGCGGGTCGGCGCGACTGCCTCGCCCGTCGAGGCGCAGGCCTGCCGGCACTGTCCTCGACGCTCGACCTTCCTGCATCCGCCGGTGCCCACGGCGACGATGCGGGCTTCTACGCGCGGCGGTGACACGGCGCTGGCCGCTGGCAACCGGCGGGGCCATCGCGGGGGCAGGTGCGCAGTGCGTCCGCAGCCGAAGCGGCAGACCCAGCCCGTCGTCCGGACGCGGCGATCGACGACCGAGATCGTGCAACATCGTCAGCCTCTCACCGTCCGCCACCAACCGGGGTCCGGGCGAAACGGCGCGGCCGCCCGCCCCGTCGCGTCGGTGTCGAACCGGTAGATGAGCCCGGCTGCGGAGTCGGCGCGCCGCTGCTCGCTGGTCCACCCCTCGGTCGCGGTCGTGACGTAGAGGTGGTGCAGGCCGGGTCCGCCGAACGCACAGCACGTGCACTGCCGAGCGGGGGCGGTGAGAACCTGGCGCAGCGAGCCGTCGGGCGCGTAGCGGTGGACCTGCCCCCCTCCGTAGATCGCGACCCACAGGTCGCCCGCTGAGTCCACCGTCATCCCGTCCGGCGCCCCGAGATCCTCGGGCACGGTGACGATGATCCGCCCGGCCGAGATGGTGCCCTGGTCGCCGTCGAAGGCGAAGGCGTGGATCACCCGCGGGCCGCTGTCGACCAGGTACATGGTCTGGCCGTCGGGGCTCCACCCGATTCCGTTTGAGATCGTCAGCCCGTCGAGCATCATCTCCACGTGCCCGTCGCGCTCGAGCCGGTAGAGCGCCGCGCCTCCCTCGTGGTGGTCGTCGGCCAGGGTTCCGCCCCAGAACCGGCCCTGCGGGTCGCAGGCGCCATCGTTCATCCGGGTCCCGGCCGGTGCCACCTCGGCGATGATCCGCTCGGTGCCGTCAAGAGCCACGTGCGCGAAGCTGCGCCCGGTGCCGACCAGCCAGCCGTCATCGCCCTCCACCGGCGCGACCATCCCGACCGTCTCGGGCAGCTGGTAGCGGCGGACGAGCTCCAGGCAGCCGTCGTCGTCGACCCGGCCGCGGGCGACGTGTCCCTGCAGGATGTCGACCGCGAGCATCTCCTCCCGACGGGCGTCCCAGCGGATGCCCTCACCGAGATGCGTCTGCTCGGCGTTGGCGATAAGCGCGCCGCCGTCCTGGTCGGGTCTTTCCCGGGTCTCCATCGTCAACCTCCGAATTCGACGACGACCTTGATGTCGTCGGGTGTGCGCTTGAGCGCATCGAGGATGTTCGCGGCCGGCACGCGACGCGTGATCAGGCGGCCGAGCCAGTCGTTGTCGGCGGCTGCGAGCCACTCGGCCGCACGGTAGAAGTGCCGCCGGTTGGCGTTGACCGAGCCCAGGATGACGTTGTTCTGCAGAACGACCTCCTTGGCCACGTCGGCCGTTGAGAGCCCGCTGGGCGGCCCACCGGTGCCCACGCCCGTGAGGCACACCACCCCGCCCGCGCCGACCTTGCCGATCGAATCGGTGATCACCGAGCCGACCCCGGTGCATTCGATGATGACGTCGGGGTCGAAGCCGATGTCGGCCATCGCCCCGGAGTGGTAGGTCGCGCCGACGTCGTGCACGAGTTTTGGCTTGTCACCGCCGGTGACCCGGTCCAGGACGTCGACGTCGAGCCCGTGCTGGACGCCGATGAGGGCCGCGAGCATGCCGATCGGCCCGGCGCCGGTGATCAGCGCCCGACGGGGCTCCCAGAACGCGCGCGAGCGCATGGCGCCGACGAGCTCCCAGGCCTTGGCCACCACGGTGGCCGGCTCGAGCAGCACGCCGAGGAAGCCGAGTGACGGTTCCACCTTGGTGTAGAAGCCGGGCTCGATCCGCCATCGCTCGGACATGAAGCCGTCGATCTGCTTGATGCCGCGCTCGGTGTACTGCCCGTTGCGGCACATGTCCCACTCGCCGACCGCGCAGTTGGGGCACGGCACCGGGTCGGGGCGCCGGACGATCCCGACGATCAGGTCACCCTTCTGCAGGCCGCGATCCGGTCCCGGGTCCAGCACCCGGCCGAGGGACTCGTGACCGAGGATCAGCCGCTCGCGCCCCGGCGGCGCCCAGCCGTAGGCGCCGGAGGCGATCTCGGCGTCGGTTCCGCAGATGCCGACCGCGACCGCCTCGACCAGAATCGAGCCGGTGCTCTCGTCCGGCTCGGGAACCTCTTCGAAGCGAACCGAGTTCGCGACTCCGGGCTGTACCGTGACTGCCTTCACGACTCCTCCTCTCCGGGGACGCTCGCGTCCCCGGGCCAGATCGTTATGAGCTCACCCATGGCCCTGGGCTGGGTGTTCGCGGCGGGCGCGCCGATCGGGCCGCGCAGTGCCGCTCCTTCCCAGGGGCGATCGGCTCGCAGCCGTGCGCAGGAAGGGCACAGATCGCGGTCCAACAGCGCCGCCATGTGGTCGGGCATGCGATCGCGGATGTACTGCCGGTGTGCGGGCGTCTGGGTCGGCGCTCCACATTCGCTGCAGGTCAGCAGCGGCTGTTCGCGCACAACGGTTCCCGTGATGACCGTGCGCCGCACGAGATCGGTCGGGCCGCCGGCGAGCGCGCCCTCGGCGAACAGCGCGACCTCGTCCTCGAGATGGATGGCGCCGGTCGGGCATACCTGCGTGCACGCGCCGCAGCCGATGCACAGCTCCGCCGGGCGGGTGAAGTCGAAGTAGGCGACCCGCCCGGCGTCGGTGTCGGCCATGCGCAGCGCGTCGATGCCCATCTCGCTGCAGGCCGCCATGCACAGGCCGCAGCCGATGCACACGTCACAGCGCAGGCAACGGCGCGCCTCGTCGTGGGCCATCGCGTCGGTCAGGCCCTCCTCGATCTCGACGTAGTTGCCGAGGCCGAGGACCTCCTCGACGGTCCGCTCGGGCATCACGGCACGCGGCAGATGCGTGCGCTCGGCGGCGACCACCCGCAGGGGAATCACGTCGTCGCGGCGCACCGCCGTGCCGACGGCATCGCCCATGGCCGCCCCGCGCAGCCAGGCATCGATCCCGCTCGCGGCGATCTTGCCGGAGCGGATGGCCTCGACGGCCGTGCGCGGGCCGTGCTCGACGTCGCCGCCGGCGAACACGCCCGGCACCTTGGTCACCAGGCTCTTGGGATCGGTGAGGATGAACCCGTGGGTGGTCTCGACCGCGCTGCCGTCGAGGATCGTCAGGTCGGTGCCCTGACCGGTGGCGAGGATCACCTGATCGCCCGGGAGCGTCAGCAGGCGCGCGTCGTCGAACTTGGGGTCGAAGCCGCCGGTCTCGTCGTGGACCTGCTCGCAGAACTGGAACACGGTGTCGCCGTCCGCCTCGATGCGGACCGGGCCCCAACCGGGATGGAGCTGCACGCCCTCCCCGACGGCGTTCTCGATCTCGTGGGGGCTGGCCGGCATCTCGCGGCGGCTCTCCAGGGAGACCATGTCGACGTGCTGGGCCCCCTGGCGCAACGAGGTCAGCGCGACGTCGATGGCGACGTTGCCGCCGCCCACGACGATCACCCGCGGCCCGACTCGAACCGGTTCGCCGCTGCGCACGGACCGCAGGAAGTCGATGCCGCCCAGCACGAAGGACTGATGGACACCATCGATCGGGATCAGGCGCGAGCGCTGAGTGCCGAGGCCGAGGAAGACGGCGTCATAGTCCTTGCGGAAATCGTCGAGGCTGCCCACCTCGGCGCCGGTGCGGATCGCGATTCCCAGCGCGCGGATCTGGTCGAGCTCCTGGTCGAGCAGATCGGGCGGCAGGCGGTAGGCCGGGATGCCGTAGCGCAGCATTCCGCCGGCCTTCTCCTGCTCCTCCAGGATCTCGACCTCGTGACCGAACGTGCGCAGGTAATAGGCGGCGGTGAGACCGGCGGGACCGGAGCCGACGATGCCGACCCGCTTGCCCGTGTCCGGCGCGAGCTCGGGCTTGGGGTAGCCGCCGTCGGCGAGGCAGTGCTCGGCCGCCTTGGCCTTCATCGGGCGGATGAAGACGGCGCCGTTGCTGCCGCCGCGCACGCAGGCCGATTCGCAGGGCGCGGGGCAGACCAGGCCACAGGTCAGCGGCTTCGGGTTGTCACGCCGGATGACCTCGATGGCCGCCCGATAGTCGCCGTGACCGATGTGGGCGATGAAGCTCGGGATGTCGATGTTGGCCGGACACGTGCCGTGACAGGGCGCGGCCGGCCGCTCGAAGCACAGCCCCTCCGGGCAGGACTCGCGCCGCGCGTGACTCTCCCACTGCTCGCGGTAGTGGCGCAGCGAGCTGCCGAGCGGCCACGCGGCCGCCAGCCCCTGCGCGCCGAGCTCGAGCGCGACCTCCTCGAGCGCGGTGAGATGGGCGCCGTCACCGCGTCCGAGCGTCATCTCGGCCACCAGGCGCCCGGCGCGGGCCAACAGGGGACGCACCGGCGCGCCGTCGGCGGTGTCGGCGAGCTGCCAATGGCGGTAGAGCGCGCGGCGCGTCTGTCGCAGCAGACACGCGCCGCCGGCCATCACCATCAGGGTCGAGGGCACCGGGACGACACCGGCGGAGGCGAGCGACAGCGGTTGGCAGGACACGTCGGCCGCGGACAGCGGGAGGAAGCCACCCATCCCGTCGTCGAAGACGAGCACCGGATCCTCGCCCTGCACCTCGATGCCGCCACCCCAACCGTCGAGCTGGCGCCGCAGGCTCTGTGAATGGTCGAGCTCGACCAGGCCGCGCTGCCCGAGGCCGCGCCGCAGCGTCAGCAGCGACGCGTCAAGGCCGGGCGCGCCGGCGAACAGCAGCGCGATCCGACACCAGGTCTCCGGTGTGTGGATCAGCCGTGACTCGTCGGCGGGCGGTCGCTCCGCCCACGGGCCGGGGCAACGGTCGCGCTGCACGTCGATCCGCACGCGAGGCGTGCTGACGTGGGCGAGCGAACGCAGCGCGTCGGCCACATTCAGGAAGGCCGACTCGTGGCCGAGCAGCTCGGCCGGGAGACGCAGCTCGACCGCGCGGCTGTCGCGCAGGCCGGCAGCGATCAGCATCCCCTCGGCCAGCAGCACGGGAGCTTCGTCGAGAACCGCGGCGGTCCCGCGGGCCCGGGCATCCAGGCCGGTCGCATCGATCACCAGCACCGACGGCCCACGGCCGCGCAGGAATCGTCGCCAGGCCAGATAGATCGGCTCGCCCGCACCGCCGCTCTCCGCCAGGCCGGACTCCTGCACGCGCTGCAGCCGCTGCAGCGCCCCCAGCTCCCGGGCCGCGGCGAGCCCCGGTAACGCACCGGTCAGCGTCTGCCCCGCCGACTCCGCGGCCCCGAGCACGGCGGCGCCCCCGTCCAGCCAGGTCGGGAGCAGCTGAGGGTCGCTCACCGCGGCGCCTCATCGCCAGGCGGCGACTCTCCGACCACGAAGCGGGCGTAGCGCTCGCGGCGCGGGTCGGGCACCTCGTCGGTCTCGCCGAAGGACAGGCAGCCGGTCACGCACTTGGTGACGCACGCCGGCTGCAGCCCGGCGTCGACCCGATCCATGCAGTAGTCGCACTTGACCACCTTGTTCGTGGCCGGGTCCCACTGCGGCGTGCCCCACGGGCAGGCGGTGATGCAGCTCTTGCAGCCGATGCACAGGCTCGGCTCGACGAACACGATCCCGTCCTTCTCGCGCTTCTGCATGGCGCCCGTCGGACAGGCCCGCACGCACCACGGGTCCTCACAGTGAAAGCACGGCATGAAGACGAAGTGGTTGCGAGGCAGTCCGTCGACCTCGACCGGATCCAGCGCGATGACCCGGCACGGGTCGGGGCCCGGCCCGAGGTCCTTGTTCGTCTTGCAATGCACCTCACAGGCCAGGCAGCCGATGCAGTTGGCCTCGTCGTGGCGAAGCGCGTACTTGCTCATGCTGGAACTCCTTCCGGCGTCCGGCGCTTGACCCGCACGACGGTCTCGGTCAGCGCATTGCCACCGCCGGCGGGATCGAAGTCGTAGAGCCTTCCGTGCTGCAGTCGCTGATCGGCGACGCCGAGCCCGAACGCACGCGTGGCGCGCGGCACCGTGGCGCCGTAGCCGTGGAGCATGAACACCGCTTCGGGATGGATCCAGCGCGTGACCTTCGCCCGCAGAGCACCGGTGTAGCGCCCGCCGCCGTTGACCTCGACCTCGTCGCCGTCGGCGATCCCCAGCGCGGCGGCGCGATCGGGATGGATCCAGAGCACCTGTTGGGGTGCTCTCTCGTTGAGGAGCGGGTTGTTGAGCGACTGGCCCTGCGCGAGCGTCGCCGTCTTCGCGAACAGCAGCGTGAACTCCTCGCCCGTCGGCGCCTCCTTGGGGATGTACGCCGGCAGGCTCTCGAGGCCGGCCTGCCTGAGGACCTCGCCGTCGATCTCGATCCTTCCCGAGGGCGTCGGGAACGTCAGCTCGTCGCGCGGGATCAACTTCGGCGCCGCCGCCAACGCCACGATCCCGGACTCGCGCATGTCCGAGACGGTGACCTCGGTGCCATCGAGCTGGTAGTTCCACAGCTCCTCGATGGTCTCGAAGTCAAGCGCCTCCTTGACACCCATCCGGCTGAGGATCTCGCGGAAGATCCACCACGCCGGACGGCTGTCAAAGCGCGGCGCGATCGCCTGGTCGCGCATCGCGAAGACCGGCACCGGGCCGTTCATCTGACAGAGGATGTTCGCGCGCTCCAGATAGGTCGACTCAGGCAGGATGACGTCGGCGAACCAGCCCAGCTCCGAGAAGCGCACGTCGATCGAGACGAGCAGCTTCAGCTTCTCCAGCGCCCGCTGCGTGGCCTCGGGATCGGGCATGCCGGTGAGCGGGTCGTGGCGGTAGGCGAAGTACGCGCCGATCCCGTAGGGCTGCCCCGTCTCCATGGCCGCGAAGGCCTGATGCAGCATGCCGATCGCCGGATCCCACTGCGGCCGCTCGCCGCCGGCGCCATCCACGCGCGGCTCCTCGACCGCCGGCACGCGGTCGCTCAGACGGTTCAAGCCCTTGCGGCCATAGTGCTCGGGCGGCTTGCCCAGCACGCACCCGCCCGGAACCTCGATGTTGCCCATCAGCGCGTTGAGGATCAGCGCCGAGCGGCTGACGTACGAGGACTGCCGGTGACGAGCCGACATCCACCCCGGATGGAAGATCACGTGCGGCGCGTCCGCGGCGATCTCGCTGACGAACGAGCGCAACTCGCGGGCGGGAACGCCGGTGTGCGGCTCCTGCCACTCGGGCGTCGTGTCCTCGACCGCCGCGCGCAGGACGTCCATGCCCGAGACGTAGCGGGCCACGAAGTCCTTGTCGTAGGCCCCCCGCTCGAGGACCTCGTGGATGATGGCGAGGTTCAGCGCGTAGTCGCTCTTCGGTCGCACCTGCCAGTAGCGGGTGGCCTTGCACGCCGTGTACGTGGCGCGCGGATCGATGTAGGTGCAGCGCATCCCCCGCGACACCGCCGCCATGAACGCCTTGGCCTCCTTGACCATCAGCGATTCGACGATGTTGCGCCCGTAGAGGACGAGGTGCTTGGTGTGCTGCAGATCGAACATGAGCCCCGCGACGCCGAAGCCGTACAGCGAACGCATCGCGTTATGGACATTTCCGGCGCAGGCGGCATCGTGATCGAAGTAGTTCGGCGAGCCGAGCGCGCGGACGAAGGTCTGGGTCAGATCGGTGAAGGGACCGCCGCGATCGGAAAGCGCGATGCCGCGCCCGCCGAACTCATCGATCGTCTCCTTCAGCTTCTCGGCGACGTAGTCGAGCGCCTCATCCCACGACGCCCGCCGCCACTGACCGCCGCCCCGAGGGCCGGTGCGGATCAGCGGCGTCTGCGGCCGCTGATCATCGCTCTCGAGGAACAGGCCGGCCGCGCCCTTCGCGCATAGGCTCGCGCCGAGGGCCTTGTCGTGCGGATTGCCCTGCAGCCAGGTCACCCGGCCGTCCTGCACCGTGATCTCCATCGGGCAGCGCACCGCGCACATGCCGCACATGCCGTAGACCGTGCGGCGGCCCGGAGCCGCCACGCCGCCGACGTTCGGCGCCATCGGAGAGCTCATCGCCCTCGCCTCTCACACGAGCCCGCTCGGCCGTCCTGTGTCATCCTCGCCCACGCTCGCACCAGCGACCACCGCCTGCTTCCGCACCATCACGCGATCTCGCGCGCTGCCTCTACCGAGGATGATCCGCCGCCCCGGGCCCGGCATCGGCCAGAAAGGATGAACCGCGGCCCACGCCCACGTCGAGCAGTCTCAGGTTCCATCGACGGCCCGTTTGGCGAGTCGGAGCAGCTACCGGAGGCCGGGGCTTGCTACCAGAGCGGGGGTCTTGGCGAGCGGCGTGTCAACCCCGTGTGGAGGACTCGGGCGCCGCCTGCGTCCTCGCAGCGGCGGGCTTGCGGGCCCGGTTCGCCAGGCCCATGAGCAGACCGGAGCCCGAGACGGCCAGGTACGCGGTGAGGACGGCGATTGCGACGGGTGCTATCTGCAGGGTGCCGATCTGGGTCGTCAGGGCGGCCAACAGGATCAGCGAGAATGGCGCGTCGACGAGCGCTCCCGGCAGGGCGGCACACATCGTCGCGAAGGCGAGCGCCTCCGGTAGACCCGGGATGAGCACGTGCGCGGCCACCCCGGCCGTGCCGCCGATGAACAGCAGCACGATGAACGGTCCCCCGATGAAGCCGCTGGCCTCGCACACCGCGAACACCACCATCTTCGCGAACACGACCGCGATCAGCAGGCCCGCGCCGAGCACCGCGCCCCGCTGGATCACGATCGTGAGCTGCTCGGTTCCGGTGAACAGCGTCAGCGGCAGCGCCACGCCGACGAGCCCGAACGTGACACCGCCGATCCCCGCGCGCAGGATCGTCCGCTTTTCCAGCGGAGCGAACAGCTTCGTGAGCAGCCCGATCACGAGCACGGTGACCAGCCCGAGCGCTCCCGCCACGAGACCGAGGGGAACCGCCGCGAGCAACTGCCAGTCCTCGTACCTGAATGGCGGCAGCGTGTAGAGCCCCAGGAACGTCGACCCCGCGATCGGGAAGTACACAGCAAAGGCGACGGAGGACGACAGCAGAGCCGCAACGAGCGTGTTGGCGAAGCGGGCGGCCTTCGGGCGCGCCAGTTCGAGCAGGAGAACCGTCGCCAGGATCGGCGACGCCAACAGGCCGCCGTACGCCCCGGCCATCCCGCTGAGGGTGTTCGTCGCCCGCATGTCCTCGCCGAGCTTCTGGCGCTCGGAGATCCACGTTCCCAGCCCCCCGCCCATCAACCCCAACCCCGCCTCGGGCCCGAGGCTCGCCCCACCCACGAGCGACACCAGCGAAACGGCAACCGCCCCCGGCACCGCCGAGGGCTCCACGCGCTCGGCCCTCACCTCCCGAACCAGCCCGGGCAGCTTGGCCGGAACCCGAAACGCGCGCCGCAGTACTCCGACGAGCACCCCCGCCCCGGCCGTCACCGCCACCCACCACAGGCTCCCGTCAAACCAACCCGGGTTCTTCGGGAGCGTGAACCAGACGTTCGTACCGCCCTTGATCAAACCCAGGTACGCCAGGCCTGCGAACGCGAGCACGACTCCGAACACCGCGGCGTGGCGCATCATCACCCAGAACCCTGGCGAACGCGCCAGCGCCACGACGTCGGTATCGGCGGGTGGTCCCTCGCTGGGGCCCGGGTGTCCCTGCTCGCTCACGAGCGAGCGGTCCAAGGATGGGCGATACGTGGGCGACCGGCGATCGGCAATCGCGAACCGGCCAGGCTCGCCAAATCGCTCAAGCGGCGAAGGAGCACCGTGGACTCAGGTTTCGTCACGGAGGGATCGGCGGCCCGTCCACACCGCGAATGGTAACGCGGAGAGCGCGCCTCGAGATCGATTCGCACGTCAGCGCGACGCATCGCGTTCGTGCCCACCGATGTTCTTGAGCGCCGCTTCGATCGCGTCCAGACGTGCGGCGATCTGATCGAGCTTGGCGGCCGTGCCGTCGGCTTGCGTGCCTGCGAGGCGGCCACGGGCGGATCCGACGAATGCTGAGGTGATCGCGGCGGTAATGACGGTCAGAAAGCCGATCCCGAGAACCATCACGAGCGCGGCGAGGAGCCGTCCCGCGGTGCTCGTGGGCACGAGATCCCCGTAACCGACGGTCGTGACGGTCTGTATGCCCCACCACAGACCGTCGCCGATGTTGGGGTAGGTCTTTTCATCAGTGAAGTGCATCAGCACGCCGCTGACGATCGTGACCGTGACGGTGGCGGACGCGATGATCCACGCAGCCCGCGCCGACGTCAGCGGCTTGCGCGAAAGAATGTTCAGCCCGCGGGGGTGAACCGGCGGTGGCGCGGCCGAGCTTGCTTCGGGTGTGGCCATGGTCATTACCTCCTTTGGATCAGCCTGATAGGGGACGACAAACTGCGCCGGCGCCTGGCCGTTGCATCCTGGTGGCTCTCACGGTCCCGACGGTCGCCGACGCCGTCCGAACCATCGTCGTTGACCCGACCCTCGAAAAGGTCGGCGTGTTTGGCATCATCGTCGTCATCCGGATTCTGCTCAGCTTCTCGGGTGAGGTGGAGATCGACGGCCTCTGGCCGCGGCGCCGGCGGCCGGTCGACCGCCACGGCCGTCAAGGCGCGCCCGCGGTTGCCAGTCGAGAGCATCTCAACCACCTCGGGTGCGCGTTTGCACGCCTGCAGGGCGGACACGCTCTCGGCGATGCGCTCGCGCTGGTGAAGCGTCAACGGCCGCTTTGCCTCTACACAACCGCCGTGCCGGCGACGCTCACGCTCGCCGATTGCATCTGCGTTTCGGGCGTGACGTCCAGCGGCACCGGCGGTGTGCGGTAGGAACCGAGGAATTGACTCAACGCGCCGAAGACGACCGCATAGACCCCGAGGATCACGACAGCCTGCGTCATCCCGTGTCCGTTGAAGTACATCGTGTTGTGAACCGCCGTCAATCCGTTTCGTGGGGGCAGAAACGGCCCAAGGTCGCGCCAGAAGGAAGGCAGGAACGGAAACCCCACTGCTCCACCGGAAGATGGATTGCCGAACAGGATCATCACCATGATCGTTAGGAACGTCCCGATGGCCCCGAGCAGCTTCTCGAGCACCGAGGCGACAAGGGCGGCTGTGAGGATGACGAGGGCCATGATCGGCCACATGGGCCAGAACTGGTGGATCGGCCATCCCCAGGCAAAGGCCCCGGAGATGAGGTCGAGCAGCAGTCCGGCGACGAACGCGAACACGACCAGGCCCGCGACGCGCCACGGGCCCGTCGCGGTCCCGGTCACGCTCATCAGCGCCGTCGAGGCCACATATCCGGAGATCAGGAGCGCGATCAAGACGATCGACGGGATCACGCCGCCCGGGTCGCCTGACGGCGGCTTGTTGCTGGTCTGAACCTTGAGGGACGCTTTCTGCTGCATTGCGGCGGTCGCGAAGTTCGTCAACAGCGGGTACCCGGCGTACTCACTTGCAGCCCCGTTGATAAGCAGGGTGTCCGCTTTGCTTCCGGCGACCAGCGCACCGTAGAGCTTGGCCTGATCGAACGCCGTGTGAACAGCGGCTTCGGTCGGATACGCGATCGTCTTCAGTGACATGTGCTGCTGAACCTCTGCAACCAGCGGAGAAGTGCCGACGACGCCGAACGGCAGGTTGGAGGCGACCGGGTTCCGATCGGCGGTGGTGTAGTTGAGCGCAAACAGGCACTGCATGATGGCCACGACCAGCAGCGCGCCCACCACCGGGGAAAGCCGCGACGGGCCCGAGCCCGGCCCCGCGGTGCTCGGCGCCGGGGCGGGCCCGGAAGGCGTCTGCGGCCGAAAGACGTCGAAATAGGCACCGGCCGCGACACCGAGGAGGAGGAAGAGCCCGAGTGCGACAAAGGCGCGCGTCGTGCCATTGCCGTCGAAGTAGAGCGTGTTGCGGATCAGGACGACGGCGTTCTGCGGCGGCAGATACGGTCCGATGGAGTGCCAGAAGGCCGGCAGCAGAGGGATCCCGGCGCCGCCGGCGGAAGAGCCGCCGAGAATGATGAAGAGGACGAAGACGACGAGCGTCCCCCACACTCCCAGCACCCGCAAGAGCGCGGCGGCGAACATGGCGACGGCGGCCGTGATGAGCGCAAAGATGGGCCACAGAATCCAGAAATGGCTACCGGCGTAGGCGCCCAGCAGCGGCCCGGCGATCAGGTCTGTCAGCAGCGCCCCAACGAACGCGTAGCCAACGAGTGTCGCCATCCGCCCCGGCCCCATCGCGATTCCGGTCGCCTTCGTCAGCAGGACGGACGCCAGATAGCCACCGATCAAGAGCGGCAGCAACAGGAGCTCAGCGACGGCGCCAACGGGGTCGGCAGGGGGTAGCGGGTGCGACTGCTGGACGACGAGTGTCGTGTGCTGCTTGGCCGCCGCCTCGCGGAAGGCAGGCCCGAGTGTGAGCTGGAGTCCAAAGCTGGCCGCCGGGACGACGATCAGCGTGTCCGATTTGGCTCCGGGGATCAGCCCACCGTAGATCTTGGTCTCATCGATCGCCCGAACAACCGCGGACTCGTTCGGATACTGGATCGTCTTCAGGGACACCTGCTTGCCCACCGCGGTCACGAGCGCGGAGGAGCCGACCACACCGAATGGCACGTCATGCGGCTTGGACTTCACCGACGAGCCGATGAGGCTGGCCGCAAGCGCGCAAGCCAGGGTCAGCACGATGACGAGCGCCACGGTGGCCTTTACCACGCCCTCCCGCGACAGCGTGCCGGTTTTCCCCGCCGAGGGCCCGACCGTCGACGTTGAGGGCTCGCCCGTCGAGGGACCAAGGTACGGCCCCTGAGCTTGACCATCACCAAGCCCAACCCCTCGCACGGTGTCTGGCTGATCGTTCACGGCGTCATGCTCTGGAAGTCTCGGACATCGCTAGCAGCTACTCCCGGGCTTGGCTCCTATATGCCGGCGGCGGCAGCGGGCTGACCGGGCGCTCCGCTGGCGCCCTGATGTCCGGCCGTGCGCATCGCGAGGCCGAGAACGGCCACGCTCACGCCGTTGACGATGAACGCCAACCCAACCAGCAGCGCCAGCGTGGCAAAGCCGATGTTCGGGCTGGAGATGATCACGATCCCGGCGATCATCTCGACCACCGCGATCACGAGCCTCCATACGCGCTCGCCCTCAATCTCAAAGGACTGCACAAAGCGGACCGCCCCGATCGCAATCAGCCACACGCCGATGAGCATGACGACAAACGTGACACCCCCGACGGGGTGACGGATGAGCACCACGCCAACGATCAGGTTCAGCACGCCGAGCAGCGCCACGAGTCCCCTGTTCTCTGTGCCGCTCATGAGCGAGGCGCACAACTCGCCGATGCCGTCGATGAGGACGAAGATGCCGGCTACGACGGCCAAGGTCGTCAGGCTGTCGCCTGGCTTGGCCAGGATGATCACGCCGGCAATGATGCTGAGGCCGCCGAGCAAGAGGGCCAACCACCACAGGCCACCCAACTCGCGAGCCGGCTCGCGCGACATTGACGCATAGGACATGACTTACAACCTCCCTAGTAACGAAGCGTCGACGGCTGGAAAAGACTCCGGCATGATCACCCGCCGTGGCGCTCCGAGCATCCGCGGGAAGTACGTCGACGGCAACAAAGGCAACTACGGTTCCTCGGCGCCCCTGGAGGTGCTGCCCCGCCGGGCCACCCACGGCCGCGCAGTTGCGGCCCAAGCGAAGGCGCCAACAGCACACATCGCGAGCGGGCGCGCTCCAGGTGTGTGTCACCTCGAGCCCCGCCGCCGTTGACGCCGCCGGACGCCCGCCACCGAACCGGGGCTCAGCGGCCGGCCGATGGGATCGATGAACAGCGAGCATGGACCGGAAGCAGCCGGCAGGTCGCCCTCCAGGACGGATGCGTCGTAGGTGAGATCCTCAGCGGTCAGGCGCGGATTGGTAAGGGTGACCACGACGTCGTCGGGAACCTCGTCGCCGGAGGCCAGGAACGACAGAACCGCGTTGGGCGGATCTACGGCGAAGCTGTTGTCCCCGTCCCCCCATCCGTCGATGAATTGCGCGGCGGTCAGATGTCCGACGATACGTTCGGGGCGATCGGAGAACATCAACGTCGAGGGTGCGAGGCCGTGCAGCGTGAACGCGCCGTTCTCGCGAGTGACGCTCTGAGCGCTCTGCACGTACAGCGCCTCGAAGTCACCGGTCGGTGCGGTCGGTTGGGCTGACATGTGGACCTCCTTGCAGGTTTGGTATGGACGCGTATCAGCTGCAGTTGGAGCTGGTCGCGTTCGTGAAGCCGTTCACGGCACTCACGACACTCGCGGCATCGGCCGCGATCGTGGCGAGCTGTGCCGTCGACGGGCTCGAAGGCAGCGCCTTAACAGCGGCGGACAGCGTGTTCACGGACGACGTGATCGCGCTCGTCTGAGTTGGGAAATCGGCCTTTGCGGAGCTGACGAGCGCCGTCGCGTCGGTCTGTATCGTCGAGACCTGCGACGCCAGGCCGCTCAGCCCGCTGCTCGTGGCGGCGCTGCGGAGTCCCTTGATGGAGTTCTCCAGGTTGCTACGGTCGGAGCAGTATGCCGGCTTGCTGCTGCCGCAACCGGCGACCGTGACCACCGCCGTGACGATCGCCACGGGGACGAGTACCAAGGCGCGACGCGTATGGTGACGGGAGCCCCGTCGGCTCACGCCGTTCGGCATGTTTGTCGGCACAGACGGCACGTCTTGTCTGCTCATCGTCTTACTCCCTTTTCAAGGCGTTCGGTCACGACTTCAGCCCCCGTCAGCGGTGGGCTCACGTTTGTGCGCGTTGTGCTTGTTTCGGACATCATTTGCCGCGGGAGAGCTCTTCTCAGAGGCCCGTTTCGGCGGTGATGCGCCCAGATTTGACCGCCGCGGCGAGGTCCTGATAATCGCTGTCGTTTTGCTCTGCGTAGCCTTTGCAGAACTCGACGATGGCACGGTCGAAGCTGTCGCCGTGACCGAGGTATGCGGCGATCGCGATCCGGTCGCCGCTGCGCGCGTGCGCACGGGCGAGCGTCCAGCCGCACAGCTTGCCGTACGTGGCCATGGCTCGAGGGACCATCTGCTCGATCTCCGCTGAGCCCTTCCAGTCCTTCAGCTGACGGCCGTAGAAGTCACGAGGCCTGTCGTCGAGCCCTGAGTCGATATGCAGCCAGCCGAGGAAGATGTCGCTGGCGGCCTGCATCAATCGCTGACCGACGACCACCCGCTCGCCGTGGTTTGAGAACTCGCTCGGTGCGAGGAAATCCTCCAGCACCGACGCCTCGGCCTCCTTCATCTGCAGGAACAACGGGTCCTGACCGTCACGGCCGAGCAGCAAAGCGATGTACGCGCGGGTGCCGACGCTGCCGACCCCGACCACCTTTCGCGCGAAGTCGGCCAACTGGAACTCCTCCAGCAGCACCCGCCGATCGAACTCGAGCGTCTCACGGTAGCCGCCCAACAACTGGCGAAGCGCCTCGAACATCTCGTCGCGCTCCCTGCCTTGCACGAGCTGCTCGACCGGCACGATCAGCGGCGACTGATCGGTGATCCGCGCCTTTCCATCGACGACCTCAGTCAGCTTCGAGAAGGCTGCCATGCTGTCCTTCGTCCGCGCCTTCGCGAGATTCTTCTCGGTTCGCTTGACCGACTTGGGCTGGAACTGCGAGCCGAACTCCTGCATGGCGCTCTCGACGTCAAGGCGCGAGTACCACACGTCGAGGCTGTTCATCGCGGCGAAGCTGGCCATAGCGGTGCGGTAGGAGCCGACCGTGTCTAGCACGATCCGCTCCTGCTCCTTCGCGCGAAAGCCGTTGTCGCGCGCCGCGATCAGCATGCTCACCGCCAGTCGCTTGACATCCCACTCCCACGGACCGGGCAGCGTCTCATCAAAATCGTTGACATCGAACATCAAGCGCCGCTCCGGCGAGGCGAACACCCCGAAGTTGGACAGGTGCGCATCGCCGCAGCACTGCACGTCCAGTCCCGACCGTGGCGTCGACGCGAGGTCGTTGGCCATGATTAGGGCCGCTCCGCGGTAGAACGTAAACGGCGACACCAGCATCCGCCCGTAGCGGATCGGCACGAGCTCGGGCACTCGCGTCTTCGCCTGACGCTCCAGCAGCGCGACCGGATCGGCCCGAACCGGCGGCGGCTCGAACTTCGCATGGTCCGCGCGCGGCACCGCAGTCCGCGCGGCCTTACCGCGTGCTACCCGCTCGGCCACAGACAAGTGCCGACCGGCCGCAGGCGTCGACTCCGTTTCCGGCACGGCCGTCCCGTGCCCCGCGGCAGTCGTCCGTTTACTTGGAGTTGTGGTGGCCATTGCCGTTGCTCCTCCCATCCGCCAGCGTGTCAGCCAGGCCATGGCGCCCTGACACAGCCAAGGGCGGTGCCAGGGTCGGCCAGGACGAGGACGCTAGGCGGGCAGCGCGTTGAGTTCCTTGGCGAGCGCCTTCCCGTCGGCGTCGATTTCCTTCTCCTGGGTCTTCTCCGCATGCGTGAGCGCCTTGTCGAGCTGCTCCTGAAGCCGCGACTTGCCGATCACAACCAGCGCAGCCTGGCCCGTATTGAGGTAGTCGCCGAGCTCCTTGGCGTCGCTGCGCGACATGCCGCCCATGGCATGCCCGATCCCCCCACCGGCCGCGGCGCCGACGAGCGCCGTCCCGAGGATCGCCGGCGGGAAGATGATCCCCACCAGCGCCCCGACCGCGGCGCCCGTCCAAGCGCCGTGCTGGGTGGGCTTCTCGTGCTTGGTCACGTGCACCTTGCCGTCGTCGTCCTTGTAGACAAGCGCGACGTCATAGGTGCCCACCAGATCGGCGGAGTGCAGGTCAAGCAGCGTGTCGTAATCGGCGTCGGCGTCGTCGCGATCCGCGTACACCGCTCCATAGACGAACACAGGGTCGTCTTTGCTCATTCGTCCTGCTCCTTTTCCGTTCAATCGGTCGAAACGGCGACGCCAGCCATCACGGCAGCACGTGACCTACCCGCGCCCCCGGACCTTCCCGGACGATGAGGCCATGGCCGCCGGAACGAGAACGCTACGGCTCCCAACTCGCACGCCACATCGGCCAGAAAGGATGAACTGTGCGGTCGCGGTACCCACTGCGTCCACGCACCAAGGCGCTTCCCGCTCGGCGGCGGCGCTCATCCCGGGGGCGCTAACCCCGGCCGAGGAATGACGGGACGCGGAATCGTTGGTTGTCCGGTCGCACTCGACCCGGGGGGTTCGCTGTGGCATCGGCCACCGCGGCCGAAACCGTCGTGCGGTCGGCGGGCGGGGATTGGTCATCGCGACGTCGGTTGAGACCTGGGCCGGGCGTCGTGAGCCTGGCTCCTGCCGATTCGAGACCGGCCTGCTCGATGACCTCGACGGCGTCCGATCGGCCGGTGACGCCGAGCTTGCCGTAGATCGACGCCACGTGTGTCTTGACGGTAGGGCGTGCGAGATGAAGACGATCGGCGATGTCCTGAAGGGAGAGGTGCGTCCGCAGGAAAGCGACGAGCCGGAGCTCGGCGGGTGTCAGTCCGTAGTCCTGTCCTCGTCTGATCCGCTGGTCGAGACGGTGCAACCGGGCGGGAAGCGTTCCGGCTTCTGGATATCCCTGTAGGGCGTCGCTCGCGACCTGCGCGTGTTCGAGGGCGCCGGCAACGTCGCCGAGGTCGAGGCTGATGTCGGCGCAGCGCAGCGCGAGATCGGCGTTGAGCCATGGGCCCGTGCGCAGCAGTGGGCGCAGCCGCGGGACGTTCTCGAGCTGGCGTGCGGCTTCGGTCTGGTCACCGCGTTGGTTGTGTGCGAGCGCTCCTGCCGTATAGGCGACCGCGCCGTAGATCGTGTCGTGCAGGTGGTGCTGGGCGGCCAGCCAGCCCGCTTCGACCGCCCATCGTTGCGCGTCTCGCCGATCGCCGAGCTCGGCGGCCGCGAAGACGAGATAGCCGAGCGTGAAGACCCTGGTGTGGGCGAGATCGGGTCGGTCGCTCGACAGCGCGAGCGAATCGCGCAGGACGGCAATGGCCTCCTGCGGCCGGCCGAGGAGGAGGTGCGCCGCACCCATCGCGCGACGGGCGCTGAGAAGCCAGCGGGTCCCCGCCTGTTTCTCACACGCGCAGCCCAGCTCAGCGTCGCGCAGCATCTGCGGGATGCCGTCCGGAGCCATGGCGCTTCGGAGGTTCGCAAGCGCCGAGCGAAACGAAGGCGCCTCCTCGGCGGATACCAGGTCGAGCGGAGCTCGCTCGGCCGCAATCAGGAACTGCTTCGCCCGGGCCGCGTCGCCGAGATAGCCGAAGACCCACGCGGCCGTGATAGACAGCCGCGGGTCTGACTCGATCTCCGTGTCGGTGCAGCAGTCGAGCCAGAGCCGCAGGCTCTCGATCTGCCCACGGCTGGCAAACTCGTCCCGGTGCGCGAGAGCAATGCGGCCGGCGTGAACGAGATCGCCGGCGTCACGCGCGTAGGCGAACGCCTCGCCGGGCGAGCCGTGCTGCTCGCACCAAGCTGCTGCCCGTCGGAGGTACACGGGCAGCAGCTCTGGGTGGCGCCGCTCGAGCTCCGCGCGGAGCAGATCCCTGAACAGATGGTGATAGCGATACCACTTGCGGTGATCATCGAGCGAGACGACGAAGGCATTCGAACGCGCGAGGCCCGCAAGCGAACCGGCCGCGTCGTCGGTGCCGAGCACGGCGTCGCACAGGGGCGCCGTCATGTGATCGAGGATCGACGTCCCGAGCAGGAAGCTCTTGAGATGGTCCGGCTGGCGCTCCACCACCTCTTCGAGCAGGTAGTCGGCGATCTGCTGCTGATCGCCGGACAGGCCGGCGGCCCTCACGGCGGCATCGTCGTGGCCGTGCAGCGCCAGCGTGGCGAGCGCAACCGCGGCGGCCCAGCCCTCCGTGCGCTCACACAGGGTCCCGGCCGCCGCCTGCGACAGGTCCAGTCCTCGGCTTGCGGCAACATCACGCGTCTCGATCGAGTTCAGGGCGAGGAGCGCAGTCCCGATCTCGACCAGATCCCCGCTTGTGCGGAGCCGACCGAGCGGCACCCCCGGATCGCGGCGGGTGACCAGCACCAACTGACAGTCGGCTCGAACGTGGTCGACGAGAAACTCGAGAATCGCGCGGCTCCGGTCAGCCGTTATGAGGTGCGCATCGTCAAGCACCAGTACGAACGGATCGCGTTGGCCGAGGTCGGCGGCCAGGAGAGGCATGGCGACCTCCTCGATCCTGGGCATCCGTCGTGCCAACTCCTCACGGAGCTCGCCGCAAACCGGGCCGGTGCGCTCAAGCGCCGCCACGACATGGGCGAGCAGCACCATGGGGTCGTTGTCGCCGGGGCCGAGCTGCACCCATCCGCTGGCCCTCGGATCGAGGTCACGCCACTGCGCGACAAGCGTCGACTTCCCGTAACCCGCAGGCGCAGAAACCAGCACCACCCGGCTGCGCTCGGCGGCCATCCGTGACGCGGAGAGGCGAGGTCGCGGCACCACCCAAGGCGGCACGCTCGGAGCTCGAAGCATCGATTCGCGCAACCGCGGCCCGGCCCCGGGAGCGGCCACGCTAGCCATCGCTCGGCCGTCCACGCCGCCCCGCCTCCCGCGCCGGGGCGGCCCCGACGCAGGTACCCGACTCGCCGGACTCGGGCACCGAGGTGCGGACGGGCCGCCTGCGCGGGCGCGGTCCGCTTGCCATTTGGTGCTTAGGCGTACTGACGACGAATACGCCCATGCCCATGGCCGCACTCATTAGAGGGCGCGACCTACACCGCTCCTCGGACACGTCGGTCGGCTCCTTTCGCGAACAGAATCCCGTCGCTAACGCTCAGCAAAGCCAATCGGCCGCATCGGGAGATGCCCTTCTCGCTGCCCAAGACATGAACGCGACCGACTGTACCTAAGCCTTTTCGGCGTAGGATCCGTAGAGCCCCGCACGAGCACGTCGGGAGAGCTGCGATTCCGGCGGCGCGTCTGACGGGCGCGGCGGGCCCGGGGCCGATTGCGCCGAGCCCGCTCAGCCGGCGACCGTCCCTGGCCGGCACGTGCTAGCTGCCGCAAGGTCCTGCTCGAGTCGATCGAGGCGGCGCTGGCGACGTCGACGACCCCTCTCGGTCACACCTCACCATCGGCCGTGCCGGTCGCGGGAGCCGCTCCTCCGGACGGGCCTTGGCACGGCGATATCAGCCAGATCGGCCGATAACGAATCGACCGCCCGCGCCATACCGTGACAACACCATCATCAGCACGCCGAACGCACCCAAGAAGAACAGGTCCAACAGCGCAGTGTCTCTGACGCCAGCCGAGACACGCGTCCTGGCGCTCCTCACCACGTATCAAACGCTCTCCGATATCGGCGTCCAGCTCGGCATCGCTCGCCCCACCGTCAAGACGCACGTCCAGAACATCTACAAGAAGCTCGGGGCCACGAGACGCGCGGAAGCCGTGAAGCTAGCTGAGTGCGCGGGCCTCCTGCCGGACCCCAGCGTGTGATGAGCTTCCTCCGTCTAGATCTCGCGCCAGGACCTACGCGCTCATCCGCTTCGGCGCACCGAAGCCTCGATCATGTCGTCAGGCCGCCCGGATCGCTCGAAGGCGCTCGCGTCTACGCCGTGCCGGCGGCGCGTGGGGTCGGGCGGATCAATGCGCCAATGATCCAGAGGAGCGGGAAGATGAACCCGATCCAGAACATCCAGTAGTGCCCGTTGCGGAACGTGGTCAGCCCGAAATAGATCCAGCACGCTACGTAGACGATGCCCAACAGAATCCACAAGAACGTCATCTCCCACCGCCTTTGCGATAACGGGGCCATTGCTGATCCCCGGGGTTTTCCGTGCGTGTGCTTCGCCCGGCGAGCTTGCATTCGCTTCGATGGCCGCCAGAACCCGGACGCTACGGATCCACCCCCCACACCGCATCGGCCAAGAAGGATGAACCGCGGTCGCGATCCCCGGTCTCCCTCCGAGGCCAACCCGATTGCGGAGTTCACCGGACGATTCGCGCCGACCGGCTCTACGTCGGCAGGGAGCACTCAAGAACGCCATGTATTGTCCGTGTGCGTGGACGCACGAGTGGGTGCCTACGGGTGGACCCTCAGACCAGTCCAAACTCTGAAGACGAGATTAGGTGAGCAACATGCCGGCTTTCATCTACGCCGCTGCCTATGCCGACCGTCCTGGTGCCGAGGCGGACGATGCGGCTCTCGAGATGCATCCGGCGAGGCTGGTGGGGACCTATGACGTTGCGTTGGCGACTGAGGACGCCGACGGCAAGTTCCAGGTCGACTTGCATGAGAAGCCCGGCCAGCACGGCGCCTGGGGAGGCGTCGCGGCAGGAGCGGCGGTTCAACGCAGCGGCGAGCTAGCCGGCGGCATCTGAGCGCGAGGGGCGGTGAGGTCGCTGTCGAGTGAAGCAGCTGCGGCAGACGCGAGAGCACGCCTCGACGGGCTGCGCACGGCGATGTCGATACGGAGGGCCGGCCTTCGCGCCAGAGGCCGCTCCCGCCGCCACCCGAACGGCTGCAGCAGCGTGACTTTGCCGAGTTCAGCCATAGAAGAGAGTGGTCGCGATGCCTGAGGGTCTTTCGGCGAGCGAGGTGGGCAAAGAGATCGCCGAGCACAGCGAACACGCGACAGACGATCACTCCCGACGTGACCGCTTCATTTCCATCGCCGAGGCGGTGCTGCTCTCGCTCGTGGCAATCATGGCCGCATGGTCTGGATATGCGGCGGCCAAGTGGGGCACCGAGTCCTCGCTCTCGCTGGCGAAAGCCTCCTCGACACGAACCAAGGCGAACCAGGCCGCCATCCAAGCAACGCTGACCCGCACGCTCGACTCGGTGGACTTCAACGCCGCAATCACAGCCTACGCCTCCCACGATGCCCTGCTCTTCCGCCTCACGCTCAGGCGCTTGCGCCCGAGCGCACTCGCCGCCGTCGAAGCGTGGCGGGCCCTCAAACCCCTCACGAACCCCAACGCGCCGGCGGATCCGTCCGACATGCCGCAATACCAGATCCCTCAGCAGTCGCAGGCGAACGCCCTGAACGCGAAGGCCGACGCTTACTTTGCCACCGGTGAGTCGGCCGCTGAAACGGCAGACAAGTACGTGCGTCTCACGGTCTTCCTGGCGGCCGTCCTATTCCTCGTCGGGATCGGCAGCCGCCTTCCGCTGCCCGCCGCCCGCTACGGGCTGGTCGGGGTCGCGAGCGTGCTCTTCGTCGTATCGGTGGTTGAGCTCCTCAGCCTTCGCGGACCACCGAGCTGACCCTGACGGCGAGGCTTTGCCTGCCGCGCGACTCGCCTTCCCGATTGCCTCGCGGGCCGTTCGGGTTGCCATGCAGAAGGTCGAGGGTTCGAGTCCCTTCATCCGCTTCGCGAGAAAGGCCCGGAAACGCGGGCCTTCTTTGTTGCCTTGGTCGGGCCACCGGGTGGATTTGGAGTCGCGTCTAGCAAGTTCGTCTAGCAACTCAAAGACACGACGGCGCAAGACGGAGGCGCAGCCGCTCCTCCTGCGCTCCGCCGCCCGAGGTCGGCGCGCGCCGTTGATCGCCCGCCCGTCGGCAGAAGACCAGGCGAGTCGTCATCCGAGTTGACGATCGAGGTTGACGGCCGCACTGATCAAGGAAAGATGGGTGAAGGCTTGGGGAAAGTTGCCGAGCTGTTCCCCGCTTGAGCCGATCTGTTCGGCGTAGAGGCCGAGGTGGTTGGCGTATGTGAGCATTTTCTCGAAGATGAGGCGGGCCTCGTCCGGGCGGCCCGAGCGTGCTAGTGCCTCGACGTACCAGAACGTACAAATCGAGAACGTTCCTTCGCGTCCCCCCAAGCCATCGGGAGAGGTCTCGGCGTTGTAGCGATAGACGAGCGAGTCCGACACCAGCTCGCTACTGATCGCGTCGAGCGTTGAGAGCCAGCGCGCGTCCTGGGGGGCGATGAATTTCATCAGCGGCATCAACAAAACCGACGCGTCGAGAACGTCCGTGTCGTAATGCTGGACAAACGCCTGGCGCCTGTTGGTCCAGCCGCGCTCGTGGATTTGACGGTAGATCTGATCCCGGGCCGCTTCCAGGCGGGCGCGATCGGTCGGTAGCCCGCGGGCAGTGGCCATCCGCAACGTGCGCTCCAGGGCGACCCAGCACTGCAGCCGCGAGTAGGTGAACTGCTGGCGTCCGCCCCGCGTCTCCCAGATTCCTTCGTCGGCCTGATCCCAGTTCTCGCTGACCCAGTCGACGATGTGGGCGAGATCGTCCCACGACCGATGAGAGATGGGCGAGCCGTGCTTGTCATACAGGTAGATCGAGTCGACCAGCTCGCCGTAGATATCGAGCTGCAGCTGCGTGGCGGCGTTGTTTCCGACCCTCACCGGGGCGGAGCCGCGGTATCCCTCCAGATGCTCGAGCACGCGCTCAGGGATCTCGCGTCGGCCGTCGATCCCGTACATGATCTGCAGTGGATTGCTCTCCTGCAGGCGCATTCCGGCCAAGCGATCGGTCAGCCAGTCCATGAACGCGGTCGCCTCCTCGGTGAAGCCGAGCCGTAGCAGCGAGTACAGGGAGAACGCCGCATCGCGAATCCAGGTGTAGCGGTAGTCCCAGTTGCGCTCGCCGCCCAGCACCTCGGGCAGGCTGGTAGTCGGAGCGGCGACGATCGCGCCGGTCGGGGCATACGTGAGGAGCTTGAGCGTCAGCGCCGAACGGTGCACGGTCTCGCGCCAGCGACCCCGATAGCGCGACTGCGCCAACCACCTGCGCCAGTACTCGACCGTGTGCTCGAACAGCTCCTTCGTCTCCTCCGCGCGGCGACCCCGCATCTCATACTTGCCTGACACGTGCTCGAGGACAAACGTCGCGCTCTGGCCCTCCTCAAGCTCAAAGGAGGCGTGCACGTCGTCACCGCGCACGTCGACGGGCCTGTCTGACTCGAGGGCAAGCCTCGTGCTCGGACTCTCGAAGAGTACCCCGCCGGCGTGGGGCTCTACGCGGTGTGGTTCGCGACCGAAGTCAAACCGCGGCGCGCACTCAAGCTGGAACTGCATCCGGCCTCGCACGCCGAGCACCCGGCGGATCAGCTGCACGCGGCCACCCCCGTCCAGGCGTTCACCGATCGGCATGAAATCCTGAACCTCACCGACTCCACCGGGAGTCAGGAAGCGCGTGATCAGTACGTTGGTATCGGGAAAGTACAGTTGCTTGGTCTGCCACTCGTCGTCGGCCGGCCGTAGCGCAAAGTGTCCGCCCCGGTCGGCGTCAAGCAACGAGGCAAACAGGCTCGGAGAGTCAAAGCGCGGGGAGCAGTACCAGTCGATGGTGCCGTCGCTGCAGATCAGCGCCACCGTATGCAAGTTGCCGATCACCCCATGATCGGCGATCTGGGGGTAGCGTGCCGAGCTCACGACTCACACGACGGCGCTCGGCCGGGCGGAGGCGCCGAGACGCTCGAGCAGGTGCGCGCCGACTCGCAGCGCGTTGGCCATAGCGGTGAGCGACGGGTTAACGGCGCTTGAGGACGGGAAAAAGCTGGTGTCGACAACGTAGAGATTGTCGAGGTCGTGTGCTTTGCAGTTGACGTCGAGCGCAGAGCGCCGCGGGTCGGTTCCGAAGCGGACGGTGCCGCAGTTGTGGGCGATGCCGGCAAGCGGGATCTGCTCGCTGAGCACCGACCAGCGCGGAATCGTCGTCCGGTGGCAGCCCAGTGGACCGAGCAGCGACCTGAGGTTGGCCAGCAGGCGCCTGTGCGGCTCGGCGTTGTGATACGTCTTGGCCAGGTGGATGTCTCCGCGCCGATCGATCGTGACCCGGTTGGCCGGGTGCGGGAGATCCTCGGTGGTCAGCCAGAAGTCGAGCGCGTGCCGTGCGATGTACTCGAGCGCGAGCCCGGGCGCGAACCGGGGCGCCCCGGCGCGCAGGATGTCCCGATCTGACTTGCCGAGCATCTGGATGTGCCCGAGCGGGTAGTCCGCATCGCCGCCGCCCCAGTAGAAGTCGTTCAGCCCGAGCGTCTTCTGAAACCTCGTCTCGTTCGGAGTCCTGGAGATCGCGATCACCGCGGTGTTCAGGTGCGCCATGTAGTGCCTGCCAACGACATCCGAGGAATTCGCGAGCCCTTTCGGGTGAGTCTCGCTTGCCGAGCGAAGCAGCAGCGCGGCGGAGTTGATCGCCCCACAAGAGACGACCACTACATCCGCGGTGAAGGCCTCCTCGTTGCCGGCATGCTGCGCCACGACTCGCTTCACCGAGCGTCCGAACGAGTCCAGCTCCAGCCGCGTGACCCTCGTGTGGGTCCGCAGCGTGACGTTGGCGTGCTCAAGGGCCGGGCGCACGCAGACCACATGCGCGTCGGCTTTGCCGTCGGTCAGGCAGGGAAAGCCGTCGAAGCGGTCACAACGCACACACCGACTGGTCTCCGGACTGCTTTCGTCTAGGTCGACGCCGACCGGGAGATGAAACGGCCGCAGGCCGGCGCTCGCGAGATCGTCGTGAAGCTGTTGTATGCGTGGCTCGTGGGACACCGCGGGGTGTGGGAAGGGCGCCGACCGCGGCGGCTCGGTAGGGTCCTCACCGGCTTGGCCGTGGACGAGGTACAAACGCTCGGCCTCGGCGTAGTAGGGCTCCAGGTCGCCATAGGAGATCGGCCAGGCCGGGGAGACGCCGCCGTAGTGCTCCACTCGCTCGAAGTCGCGCTCGCGAAGGCGGAAGAGGATCCCGCCGTAGACCTTCGTGTTGCCGCCCACGAAGTACTGAGCATGCGGCCGGAACGCGACGGCGTGCTTGTCGTACCAGCGCTCGGTGGTGACGTAGCGGTCGCGGCCAAACACCTGCTTGGAGTCCCAGTTCTCGCGCTCGCGCGGGAGGTAGCCGCCGCGTTCGAGCAGCAGGATCTTCTTGCCTGAGGGCGCGAGCCGGTGCGCCAGCGTACCCCCGCCGGCGCCGGTGCCGATGATGATCACGTCGTAGTGGTCCACCGGCTTCTAGACCAGCGCGATCGGCGAGGTCCACGCCCCCGTCGCACCGCGCAGCTTTGCGTGGGTGAGGATCAGCGCGAACTCGCGCACGCCGTCGAGCGCGAGCGCCGATGTGTCGAGGTTTTCGACAACAAACACGCCGTGGCGGACGTTGAGGAATTGCGGGACCTCGAACGGCCGCTCGGGGTCCTCGGCCGGGACCGGGCCGTAGCTCCACGTGTCGCAGCCGGTGAGCGCGACGCCTCGTTGCACCAGCCAGCTCGCCAGCTCCATGCCTGGTCCCGGCTCACCCGCCAAATACGTATCGGCGTCGTCCCAATGAGCGCCCCAGCCGGTGTGGAACAACACCGCATCGCCCGGTCGCGCGTCGATATCCGGCACGCCGATCACCTCGCCGCGAGCTAGTGGCGCGACATCCACCAGCCAGCCGCGGGTCACGATCTGCGGCACTGTCTCGACACCCAGCCGCGTCACGCCTGCCGTCCCGGCGAGGTCCGAAACACTCCAGCCGTTGTAGCCGCGCTCTCCTATCTGAAGGTGACATAGCGCGTCGAGGTGTGTCCCGAGCTGCTGGGTGCCCGCGACATGCTCGGTGATCCAGTTGACCCGATTTGCTCCCAGTCCGCCACGATTGATGTGATGGGCGCTGGTTACCAGCGTCTGGCGGAAATAGCGCCCCGGGAAGACGGGCGCGTGCTCGTCGAGCACCCGCCCCAGGTCGTATATTCGACCCCTACGCACCAGCCGCAGCGCTGCCGTGCGCGTCGCGTCGGTGATGTGGTTGAGCATCCCGAGCTCGTCTTCGTCGCCGAATGGCGACGGCCACCAGTCGGTGGCCTGGTTGCTCACTCGGATGACCACGGCTCTCGAAAGTCGGCATATAGGGTCAGGCCACCGTCCACGAAGATCGTCTGGCCCGTGATGTAGGCGGCATCGTCGGACGCGAGGAACGCGCACACGCCGGCCATCTCCTCGGCGGTCCCGGCGCGGCCAAGCGGGATGTGGTCGGCCACCATGGCCGCCTTCACCGGATCGTCCGTCCAGGCGCGGTTGATCGGGGTAATGGTGGCGCCGGGAGCGACAGCGTTGACTCGGATACCCCGGCCGGCATACTCCAGCGCGAGGGTGCTCGTCAGGTTCTGCATGCCGCCCTTGCTGACGCTATACCCCAGATAGCTCGGCTTGGGTATGGCCTGGTGAACGCTGGAGACGTTGATCACGACGCCCGGTATCCCGTCGCCCAGGAAGCGCTTGATCGCTTCGCGTGCGCATAGGAAGGCTCCCCGCAGGTTGACGGCCAGGACCCGGTCGAAGTCCGCGCTGGCCAGCTGCTCGGAAGGTCGCGAGATCTGAACGCCCGCGTTGTTGACCAAGACGTCGAGGCCGCCGAGACGCTCCGTCGTCTCGTCAAGCATGTGCACCACGTCCTGCTCATCCGCAACATCGCCCTTGACCAGGACGTCGCGGACGCCCTGCCGGCGGACCGTCTCCATACATGCGTGTACTTGCGCTTCGGTCTCGGACGCCTCACCGGGCGATGTCCGGTAGTTGATCGCGACGTTGGCGCCCTGCCGAGCGAACCGCACGGCGACAGCCTGGCCGATGCCGGAGGAGCCGCCGGTCACCAGGAGATTCTTTCCCTCCAGCCCGGGGACGCCGCCGCGTCCGACTCGAGGCTCAGCGGAGGGCCGGCTCACCCGGACGCTCCGAGGACGCGCCGCGCGGCCTCTAGCGCGGCGCCGAAGACGATGTGCGCGCTCACCTCCCATGCGACTGCCGCGGGGGCGAGCCGCCACGGAGCGCGCTGGATCCCGAGCGCCGGGAGGACCGAGCCATGACTGCCCGCGTAGATTGCCAGTCCGGCTAAAGTGCCCCGTCCCCGGGTCGCGGCCGGCCACCGTGCTGCCGCATCGCTGTAGGCAACGCCGAGGCCGGTGCCGAGCGTGTAGTGGATCACGCGCTGCGCACTGACTCGTTGTCCGTCGGTCAGCCCTGCGTAACCCAACGCGCAGGCAGCGCGGCCGACGATAACGGCGGGGGGCATGTTCTGCGGATGACCGCTCGGATCCGCTCCGACGTCCTCCTTCTGCGCGGGCGATGGTGGCAAGACCGACTCCGCGACGACCTGCAAGCGCGGCTCACTAAAAGCCTTCAGCCACGACGCGACCAGACCCACCAGGATGCTATCGGTCCGCTTCGACCCGACCACGGGCGCCCCTCTCACGCGCAGCCGCCTCGTGACGCTCGGGTCGCCGGTCTCGCTTTAGGTCCCTCATCGCGGTATGCCTTTCCCGTTCGCTGCTCGCTTGGTCAGCTGAATCAGTGGCCGACCGGCCGCGGCTCTTACCGGGGCTTCACAAGAAAAGTGGCCATGAACGCTGCAGCCTCATACCCGTCTGGTGGACGCGCCTCGCGGTGCCGGGCTAGGGGCGGGTAAGAATCGTCAGCGGCGCGACTCTGACGTCCGTGAACGGGTGAATTGACTCGCGGGAACGCAAGAGCCACAGGATCTGCGCCGGATCAACAGAGGAGCTAATGCGGTGGACGCTCAGCATGGCCGCCCGGTCAATATCGTGACCGTCGGCGGCGCCCGCGAACGCGACGCGACGGGCGGCGCGCTCCGCTCCTCACTTGCGACGATCATCCCTGCGAGCGCAACTCCGTACGGCTACACGCTGGCGATTTGGAGCTGCGGCGCGCTGCTGCTGCGCTCGCACGGCACGCCAAGCTTCGCCGACAGCCTGATGTTCGTCGCGGGGGCGATCGTTGGCTTCAACGTACTCGGAGTGCTTGCCATTGGAGTCATCAGCCGTGCGAAGCCCATCGAGCGCCGCCAGGATCGCGTGCTCGCGGGCGTGCTCGACTGGGTCGCTCTAGGCGTCGCCATCGCAGCCGTCTCCTTGATCAGCGAGATCCACGGCTGGCTGGCCTGGCTGCTCGGACCATTCGCCGCTACCGTCCTCTACCTGCTGCTTGCGAGCCTGCAGTTGGCCGTTCTGGCCGCCCACCGAACACGGGATCGCGATGGTGGTCCGGCGTAGGCGCACGACATGTGTGCCGCGGGATCCGGGGCTGCCGGACGGCCCGCCTGCCCACGACTGGCAGCGCGACCGCAGCCAGCGACGGCGCCACCCAGATCAGTCACGGAGAGCCGCTTTTTCGGTGGCGGCTAGCTGCGGGCCGCACGCTTGTGCGCCCCGTTGCCACCGCACCGGTCCCACGCGATCGACCTACCTGGCCGCTTGGCTGACGCTTAGCGAAACTGATCGTGTCCTGACGTCGCGCCCCAGAGGTATCGCTGCAGCGCCGGCAGCGATGAACGAGCTAGCGAGACGCCGTACTCCGGCTCGCTCTTCTTGCCGACGTTGTCGCGGTCGGTGAAAGGAGGCGACGCGCTGCGCCACTCGATGCTGGGCACCAGGTACAGATCGGGATGGTCGGCGTCGGCCAGCAGCACGATTGCCGCGAACCGATTGCCAGCCGGCTGAAAGCGCCGCTTCGTCCAGAACACGTAGCCTCCTAGCCGCTGAATGGACACGAAGACCTCGATTCTGCGGCTCGAGGGAGTTTCGACGTCGAGTTTGCCGCCGACCCGACTGCTTCGCGCCGTCACCGTGCATCCAAGGTTCTCCGGTCGCTCTGTAACAAGAGTCCGACCAAGAGCTACCAGTTCTCGTCGGTCCAGCAGCGCCCAACGATCATCAGTCTTGTCGTGCTGTGTGCTCACCGCCACTCACTTTCAACGGAAACCCAGTTGCCCTTGTGTGTCTCGTGACTGAGTACGAGCGCTCGCGAGATTCTTACCGCCGGTCGGGCGCTCTCTGACTCAGTCCGATGGGCAGGGACGATTTCCTAGGCTCGGCGCGGCAGCGCCATCATTGTGCCGGCCGTGTTGATTGGGCTGCTGATGAGCGGCGACACGTCGCCCGCCGGTCCCGCGTGCCTCAGCTTCGGGTTGATTGGATGGGCAGCTTGACGTGGACAGCGGTCCCGAGGCCGGCACGGCTGTCGATGTGCATGGTGCCCCCGATGGCCTCGACTCGGTCGATCAGTCCGGCTCACCCGGCATCGAGGCGTCCGCCGCAGTAAGACTGAACCGCCCGATCGCCACTCACCGCTTCGCGTCCCCGCGTATACGAGCATCGTCCGGTCGACAGGCACGCGAGCAAGGGCGGGGGTTGGCAGGAACCGGACTTCTCACTGTCTAAAGCGGAAGGAGAAGTGCAAATGCGCTTGCTTTCACGTATGTGGCCGTCATTGGCATTGCTAGCAGGAGTTCTGGCGTTCCCGGGAGTCGCTTCCGCCGATAACGGGATCAACTTCGGCTGGCCTGGCCATGCCCGGGGCTTTGTCTACCTGGACAACAACACGGCCGGGGCGAACACGATCTCCGGCTTCAGCCGGGACGCTGACGGCGCTCTGACCACGCTACCGGGGTCGCCCTTTGCCGCCGGCGGCGCGGGCCTCGGAGCAGGTCTCGCCTCGCAGGGGGCCACCCAGACAACCGATCATGGACAGTATTTGCTTGCCGCAGACGCCGGCAGCAACCAGATCTCGGTGCTTCGCATCGACCCCAACGGCTCGCTGACACCGGTGCCGGGCAGCCCCTTTGCCTCAGGCGGGGTAGAGCCCAACAGCATCGCTGTCAATCACGGTTTGGTCTATGTCTCCAACACTGGCGCCGGCGGCACCAACTACACGGGCTTCACTCTCACCCCAGGCGGCCAGCTGGTCCCGATTCCGGGGTCGACCGTGACGCTACCGGCCGGGTCCGCACCCGGCGAAATCGTGCTCAACAGCACCAACACCAGACTCGCAGGCATGCGAGTGGGAACGTCTCTGATCGATAGCTTTACCCTCGACCCCAGCGGGCGCCCGCACCCGGCGCCGCGTTCACCATACGCCGCGCAAGGCCTCGGGCCGTTTGGCAGCCAGTTCCGGCCCACCGATCCGGATCAGCTGTTCGTCGACAACGCTCATAACGGCACTGGCCTCGGTACCGTCTCGGCGTTCTACGACCTCCCCGACGGCACGCTCTCGCCGATCGGCGCCTCGCCGTTCGCCGATCTCCAGACTGCGCCGTGCTGGCAGGTCATCAGCCCCGACGGTCGATACCTGTATGCGCTCGATACGGGCTCGGCCGAAATCTCGAGCTACGCCATCGCCCCCGGCGGGACGCTGAGCCTGCTCAGCAATACACCCGTAAGCGCGACCGCGGGTGTCACGGGCACCGACGTGGCGCTGAGCCCCGGCGGTCGGACGCTGTATCTGAACATGGCAAAGCTGAACAGCGTCGGGGTCTTCGCCGTCGACGGTGGGACCGTGACCCAGCTGCCGAGCTCTCCCGTCCAGGCGACGGGAAGCACCACTACAGCCGGTATCACCACGAGCTAGCCCGAGTGCCGGCTCCCGAGACGATCGAGGAGCGCGCGAGCTGGGGGCGCCGCCCCCAGCTCGCTCCGACTACTACGGAGTCAGACATGGAGAGCCGGACCTCCCTTCATTTCACCACGGGCTTCCCGATGGCCAGGTGGGCGCACTTGCCTTGCGCGGCTTGCGGGGGAGTGCCCGACCGACCCGGGCCGTGGACGTCGCCATCCGGGCGGCGAACACGCTCGTGGCGATTTGCGAGACTCGCGGTGGACCGAGCGGTGCCCCCTGCTTTCAGCCGTGCGGGGTGCTCACGACGCCAGCGCATCGCGTTGCCATCCGTGTTGCTGAGCAGCGCCGGCGCGCGGTGACCGCGTGCGCTCGCAACCGCAGTCGAGCCGTGGTGCGCGGTGGACCCCCCGGTCGTTGCCGCTTGTCGCTGGAGGCGGCAGCAGGGTTGCGAAGCGCCTCGTGCCGCGTTGCCGCCGAACGGCGCGGTGCAGTCGGGTGGCTTGCGCCAACCTGGATGCGGGTGGTGCGGATTAGCGACGTACCTCTGCCTGTAGCCGGGTTGCGAGGCGGACGGAGGCGTCGATCTCGACTTGGCGGATTGAGACGCTCTCGACGCTGACCCCGAATGGGACGCCGACGCGCCGGCAGAATGCGATCAGCTCGACGGCCGTAGCAACGGCTTGGTCGTAGGACGCGTCTAGGGTGTTCTCCGCGTGGCGCAGCTCGTTCTCGATCCAGCGCGGCACGTCGACACCGAGCCACTGAACGAACTCCAATGTCTTCAGCGACCCGCAGACCGAGAACGTAAAGACGATCGGCGCCGGCTTGAGGCCACGAGCGGCGCACTCGTAGTGATAGTCGGAGACCAGATCCTTCGCGGCGTTGACGTCATAGACGATCTGGGTGACAAAGAACGAGCAACCTGCAGCCTGCTTCGCAAGCAGACGGAGGTGCTCCGTGCCGCCGCGCGCGTGGCGCTCTGGGATCGCCACACCTCCAAGCAGGAGATCCGGGCGCACCTCACTGCGTAGTTCGTAGGCCCGCGGCAGAGAGGTCGCGACCGGCTTTTCACGGGACGACGCACCGACGAACACCGACAGCGCCTGGGTCGGGGCCTGTTCGCTGAGCCACGACTGAAGCTGTTGCTCTGGGTACTTGCTGACAGCGCGGTACACGATTGCGGGTACCTCCAAGCCGACGAGATCGCGAGCGAGGTAGTCGGCGGGGTCCATGGTAGGCAGGAACGGAAAGGGCCGTTCCTCGGGATTGCGGTCGCTCTCGTTATCAATGTCGTAGAGCACGAGGCCGTCGATGCCCACGGGGCGCAGGCGCTCGAGCGTCTTCGCGGCGATCTGACGGGCGTGCTCCGGTTCGGTCGTCAAGCGCGGTGGCGTCAGCGCGAAGAGCAGGAACTCACCCGTCCCCTCCGCAATGCGCCGCTGCAGCTCCACGCGCCGAAGCGTAGCCAAGCGCCTGTGCAGTACGACTTGGCGCCAGCGGTTGTGGCCTCCCTTAGCAGCCACGCAACGCGGTGTCTCGCCTACACGAGAGTCGCGTCGTAGCTGCTTGGACGCGCCAGCCGATCGCGCCCGGTCCGACACGCAGCACGGCCCGGGAGTGGGCTTCACAGCGAGTTCTTGCCGCTCTCGACCCTCGCCAATCGCTGACCCCGAAGGCCCGCGCTCAGACCGGACGGACCCGCCTCGCTACGTGGGCGGGGCACCGTGCGTCAGATTCGGTCGCGCCGCTGCTTTCGGCGAGGAGGAGCAGCGTTAGGCGGCGCTCGGCTGTGCTACCGCTTCGTGCCCGGCGGCGAGCGTGTCGGCGTGAGCGTCGGCATCGCCCCGCGGGCGCTCAAGGAAAGGCCCCACCTGGACGCGAGGCGGCGGCCCTGCTTTCTGCTGCGAAGCGCCCTCCCGCGCATCGGCTTCGGGACCCGGATGGCGCGGTCATCAGGTGACGAGGTCTCGCCGCGATCGGATCGTCCAATTCGCGGGGCGCAGCGCTATCGCGCTCTCTTGAGCGTCGTCTCGATCTCGGAAGTGAGCAGATAGAGGTCCAGACGATCGGGATCGTCCGGCTCGAAGGGATGGAACCCAAGCCGCTCCCACCACGCTTGCGCATTTTGGTTCAGGGCGGTGACGACGACGACGCGGCAAGCCGCCTTCGCGTTGAGCTCGACGGCTGTGGCGAGGACGTGCGCCGCGAGGGCGGTCCCAATGCCGAGGTTGGCGTAGCGGCGGTCGACAACCAACCTGCCGAGCAGGAGAGCCGGAACGGGGTCTGGGGCCCCCTTGGCGACGATTTCAGGGGCTGCCGACCGATCGATGCCGGTCATCGCCACGCTTGCGGAGGCCACGACGAGGTCGTCGACGTCGGCGATGACCCACGTTGCGGCGGTGTCACGGCGTCGGTTCTGCCCGGCGTAGCGGCGCAGCCACTCGTCGAGGGCCGCTTCTCCGCTGTCGAACCGCTCGCGGTCGTGTCGGCGCGGGTCGAGCAGCGCCGGCCGGCGGAGCTCAATCAAGCCAGCTGAAGGTGCGCTTGCGTCGCATTGCTGTGGCGAGCCGGTCGTTGACCTCGGCCGGTCGCTCGAGCGCCTCGGTGAACGCGATTGCGACCTCACGGGTCAGGCGGATGCTCGACCGCTCCGCGAGGATCTCCTCCGCTTTCGCCGCCGCAGCTTGGACTACGAACGCCGACACGTTGAGGTGGGATGCAGCGGCCGCTCGTTCAAGCAGAGCCTTATCAGCGGGCCCGACCCTGATCTGGAGGCGTTGTTCCTTGGTCGTTGACATGTGCTCACAATGGCAGTACAGCAGCGGCTTGTCAAGCCAGTCCCCACCCAAGGGAGGGAGGGACCCATGAATTCAGTTTGCTGGACGTCGCCGGCCACGGACGGCCATCGCCGGTCATCTCGGCCAGCGCCGGGCTCCAGATCAGTAGATCGGCCGCGTCAGGCAATTACGTCGGCCGGCATCGCCGGCCGACCGCCCGTCACACCCTCGCCTCGCGACTAGCGGGTGCGTCGCCACGCGCGGGTCGAGACTCGCATTTCCGCCCGCGCGGGCATGCGATGTGGCACCGCTTCGTAACCGCGGTGTGCGGGACGGCAGTGTTCGCGGCCGCCGCGCGCCAACGCGGCTGCCGCTCCGGAGCAGGAGGCGTGCCGCCACCGGCCCGTTTCGCGCATGCTTCTGCGGGATCCGCACGCCCGCCGCGGCGCCCGACGAGCCAGATCGAGACGATCGAAACGCGCGACGAAGCGCGCGCCAGGACCCCGGATCTCCGCCGCGCCAGACGGTCGCGGCCGCTGGGTGTACGGAATCAGCGAGGCCTCGCGCGACCTGCCCGAGCTGTCGGAGCACGCTTGACGTTGAGGGACCATTGTGGTGCGGGTGACTGTCCATGGCCGACAGCCTGAGGCGCCGCGAGCGGATGAAGGGAGGCGCCGCGTCGTCGCGAGCTTCACGGCGACGTGGCATCGAGACGTAGGGTCGCGAATACGACGAGGGTCGCGCTCGCCTACGCCACCGCGAAAGAGCGGCCTACCTGGCCGGGCGCGCCGTGCCCGTGTGGGACCAGAACCCGGCAGTCGCCGTCGGCGGGTTCGAGCTGTTCGTCTGAGCGGGTGCCCGGTTGGACCGCCGGCAGGCGTTGTCGAGCGTCGCGGCGTGCGGTTGGCGCCGCTCAGTGCGACCGCCCGGTAATCTGCGACGCGGAGTGCCGGGAGGACTGGTCGGCAACCCGTGTCGACTCTTCGGAGGCCTCCCGATGATCCTCAGCGCACGCCAAGCAGTCGGAAAGTAGGGGTCGTGGCCCGCGTGCGCTCGGCGTTTCACAGTCGCTTGGTGCTGCTGATCGCGTTTGCGTTCGCGGTGATGGCTGATCCCGTGTCGTCGGTGGCCTATGCGATCGAGGCGGCGCTGCGCGCGTTGCACGGGGATCTCGGTCTGTTGATGGCGGCGATGGGTGTGGTGGTGGCGATCATCGCGTTGGTGATCGTCAACTATCACCAGCTGGTCGCGCGGTTTCCTGAGGGGGGCGGGGCGGCGGCCGCGGCGGGCAAGGCGTTCGGCGAGGGCTGGGCGTTCGTGCCGATCGGGGCGCTGATCGTGGACTTCGTCTTGACGATCGCGATCAGCGTGGCCGCCGGCGCATCAGCGCTGATCGACTACGTTCCCGGTCTTGCGTCGATGCGGATACCGCTGGCGCTCGTGCTGCTGGTGCTCGTGGCGGGGCTGACCTGGTTCGGTCACTTCGGCAGGGCGATCTTCGCGCTGATGACGCTGGCGTTCGTTGCGGTCGGCATCGCGGTGTTGGTGGGTGGGCTGAGCGCTCCCGTGGCGAACGTCGGGTTGATCACGCACCGCGCCGGGCATCCGGCGTCGATCGCGGTGTTGCTGGCGTTTCCGGTCGCGATGGCGTTGGCGACCGGGGTCGAGGCGCCGTCATCGGCGATCGCGCAGCTCGGTCAGCTCGACAACGCGGGTCGGCGTCGCTTCGGGCGCGTGACGTTGTGGCTGACCCTGGCGATCGTCGGGACGCTGACGGTTGGGCTGACCGCCGCGGCGGTGCGGCTGAAGATCGGAATCCCCGCGGCGAACAGCACGCAGATTGGGAACCTGGCCCAGGCCAGCGTGGGTCATGGTCTGTTCGCGCTGTTTCAGTTGACGACCGCGCTGTTGCTGCTTGCGGCGGCCAGCTCTTCGTTTCAGGCCGGGCCGGGCCTGCTGAAGGCACTCGCACGGCGCGCCGACGGTGACGGTGGCGGCGTGGGAATCCTGCCGGCGTGGATGGGGCGCAGCAACGATCATCACACGCCCTACTGGGCCGTCGTGGTGTTCCTCGTCATCTCGGCGGTGGTCACGGCTGGTGCGGGAGCGAACGATCAGGACCTCGTTCTGTACTACGCGGTGTCCGTGTTTATGAGCTTCCTGGTCGGACTTTTGGCGATGGCTCGCTTCTCACGACGCGAGCGCCACTACGGGTCGCTGGCGCTCAACAGCTTCGGCGCGATCGTCGTCGCGTTCGTGCTGGGCGCGAATCTTGCTCGGGGTCATCCGATCATCTCGGTCGTCGCGGCGCTGCTGATCGGGCTCGGCCTGCACGCGCTCTGGATACGGGCCGGGCGCCCGCGCGGCATCGCGAGCGTACTCGTGCAGGCCGAGCAGTCCGAGTAGCGCTGCGGGCGCGAGTGATGCGTCAGCTCTCGTTGGACGCGCGCACCGCGAGGTCGTGCAGACGGCGACGTGGAGGAGTACGGTATGCGCAGGTGTGCCGGGAAGACTGGTCGGCGGATGGTTGTCGACCCCCGAGGAGGCCACGTGGCCGACCCGCACATCGCTCCGGACCGTGTTGCCGGCACGCTGCCGGTGACGGCAGCGCAGTCTGAGTGGTCTTCGCGCAAGGAGGGTGTCCCGTCGCTGCGCGCGCGATCGTGGTCCGTCATGGTGACGATCGCAGCGCGCGTCCAGGCGTCCCGTTTGGATCGAGCGCTGGCGAGGGGCGACGATCCGACGAGTGATCGGGTGTTGCATCGGCGTGCGCAGCAGTTGACGACACGCCGCGCGCGAGAGCGACTCGCTAACGCGCTCGAGGCGCATCTCGCCGAAGCCCGCCGTCCAGCGCGCCGGGGCCATGGGCCGGCCGTTCCGCTGTGTCGCGTGGAAGTGCTGCGGGCCGCGCCGGAGTTGCGCCGCCTCGCGCTGTGCCTGCGCGGCAACGGCGAGGTTCCTGCTCAGGCCATCGCGCATGTGCGCGGCCTGCTGACCGATGGCCATGGCCCGCTGTACCAGCACAGCCCGCCGGGCACGCTCGCCCGCGTGTTCCGGTCCGCGACCGCCGAGTTCTGCGATGAGCCGTGACCGTGCCCGAAACCGGACCGCGCTCGCCGCGCCGCTGCCCGGCGCGGCTCCGGTGCGACCTCGGCCCTCGGTGGCCATCACACACTCACGCGGCGTCGCATGCTCAACCCGTGAGCTGGACCGCCACGAACGCCAGGTACAGGCAGATCAGTACGGACGCGCCCACGCGATGCATCCCCTCGCGTTGGGCCAGTAGCAGAAGGCATAGCGCCGTCATCGCGATCAGCCACGCGATATCCACGCGCCCGATCGCCGAGGTAGCGCCAACGCCAACAAACAGGGCGGGTACGGCCACGCCGAAGGCAAGGTTGATCGTGTTGCTGTTGAACGTTTCGCTGACGAGTGCCGATCCGCGCCGCACAGCCCCGAGACGCACTCCGGTGAGCGCGTTGGGGATGCTCGTCAGCGGAGCGAGAATCAGCACACCGAGCACCGCGTTAGAGACGTGCCAGCGATCGCCCAGCACCAGTGCGGATTGCACCATTCCGCCGCTCCCGGCGACGATCAGCGTGACGTCGAACACGACCAGTGCCAGCAGATGATGCGCCGGGTCCGCGCGGCGCTCCGCCCCCGGCGGCGCGGGTTGGCGGTGAGCCACAACTCGCGCCAGGCTGCTGGCGAGCGGACCCCGGGCTGAGGATGGCGCCCCGTGGATCAGCAGCAGCAAGTAGGGCACGCCGACGCAGACCAACAGAATCGCGGCCACGTCCGGCGCGACCCAGCCGAGTAGCACGCCGGCCACGATCAGCGTGGCCAGCGCTCCGACCAGGCCCTCGAGCAGCAGTGTCGCTCGTGGCAGGCGCACGCTGCCGGCCACCAGTGCGCTCAGCCCGATCATCGCCGCAAGGTTGAACACGTTCGAACCGACTAGCACGCCGACGCTGGTGCTGCGCGCGCCCTTCGCCAACGCCACGAGCGCGGACGAGATCTCAGGACCGTCGGCGGCGAGCGCGGTCAATAGTCCGACGAGCACGTCGGGAAGCCCAAACCGTGCTCCCAACCGGTCGAGTCGTTGTGCAAACGCCCGCGCCGCGGCCAACGTGACGGCCAGCGAGCACACGAACAACGGAACGGCCAGCAACACAGACACTCGTCGTCACCGCGCCAGCGCGCAGAGACCAAAGGGCTGCGACATGGCCACGCCCGCCTCGGGAGTCGGCGGCCTGCGGGACCGGATTGCGGGTGCTGCCATCGGGACTCCAAACTGGTCGACGACGGGTCGCCGACCAGTCTTCCCGGCACACCGCAGCGGACAATACCGCCCCGACCCGCCGCTTGAGACTCAGCGCCCGCCGCGGCGCGCGCGCGTCAGCCACCCGCCGACGCGAAGGCGGCGCGGAAGCGAACCAATCTGCGTCACGCGAGCGCGGTGACCAGACTGCTGCATCAGCTCCTGAAAGCGCAGCACGTGGTCACGCAAGCCGTGCTCGGTGTCGCTGAGCAGCGGCGGCCAGTCACTGTCCATGTCTATCCCCTCGACGTCGGCGACCGCGGGCGTAAGCGCCAGGTGCTCCACGCGCGCGTCGCTCCCATGCCGGCCGCTGTAGGCCGAGTGCAGCTCGACCCGAGTGCTGGAACGACGCTCTCCCACACCACCAGGTTCGGTCTCACGCGGCGAACGCATGTGTGCGAGCCCACCGGCTGATCGTCGACGACGACACATAGGCGCAGGTGAGCCTGTTGCGGCGCAAGGTAATCAGTCTGCCAGGCGAACCGTCGAAGCTTCGCGGTGTTTGGCATGCGCGCATACGATCGTGGGACGCTAGCGGCACGAAGCTACCGCTGAACGGCGCAGCAAAGAAGCGAGCTGACGCGGCGTGAGATGCTCTGCGTCGGGCAACGGGCGACATCTGACAGGCTGGGCACGTGACCTCGTTTCAGACGGCGGCAGGCGTGCTCGGTGGTCTGCTCGTGCTCGGGGCGCTCCTCTCGGGCCTGGCCGGTCGCAGCGTCCTCTCGCTCGCTGCCGTGTTCGTGTTAGCCGGGTTCCTGCTCGGCGATGGCGCCACGGGCGTTCTGCACTTCGCGCCCAACTCGGAGTTCGTCGAGGATCTGGCCACGGTCGCTCTGATCGTGATCCTGTTCCGCGACGGGCTCGACGTGGACTCCGAAGTGTTGCGGCGCCAGTGGCGCGTACCGCTACGCAAGCTGGCGATCGGCATGCCGCTGACGGCGGCGATCGTCGCCGTCGCCACCCACGCCCTCATCGGTCTGACCTGGCTCGAGTCCTTCCTGCTCGGCGCGTTGCTCTCGCCGACCGATCCGATCCTCTCCTCCGGCGTGGTGACGGACCCGCGGGTACCTCCGGTCGTTCGCCACTCGCTGAACCTCGAGTCAGGCCTCAACGACGGGCTCGCGCTTCCGGCCGTGCTCGCGCTGGCGGCCGCGCTCCAGGCGACACCGAGTCATTTCGTCTGGTGGCGGTTCGTGCTGCAGGACGTCGGCCTCGGCGTGGCGTACGGGGTCGTTTGCGGTGTCGTCGGCTCCATGCTGTTGTCGCCCGGCAACGCCGCGCGCATTCCCGACCATCAGAAGGCGCTGTACGGGCTCGGGATTGCGTTCGCGACCTACAGCCTGACGGTCTTGCCGCCACACGGGAACGGACTGATCGCGGTGTTCGTCGCCGCCATCGTCATGGGCATTCGCCGGGCCGACCTGCGTGAACACATGGCCGAGGGAGTCGGCGAGATCACGGAGATCGTCAAGCTCGGGGTGTTCGCGGTCTTCGGCTCACTGCTCACGCTGCAGGGCCTGACCGCCGACGGCTGGGCGGCGTTCGGTGTCGTCATCGCGACGCTCCTGTGCGCTCGTCCGGTCGCGATCTGGCTTGCTCTCGCCGGGACGGGACTCGACCGTGCGGCCAAGGCGTTCATGGCCTGGTTTGGGCCGAAGGGCGTGGCCACCATGACGTTCTCGCTTTTGATCTTGGCCCGCCAGATCCCCGCTGGCGTACGGATCTTCAACATCGCCGCGCTGGCCGTCGTGGCATCCGTGATCCTCCATGGGTTGACCGAGACCGCGGGCATCAAGTGGATCGCGCAGCGATCCCAAGACGAGGCAGGGACCGCCGCATAACAGCCAGCGGGTCGTCGCGACGCTCGCGCACTGAAGGCGACGCTTCATTGTCTTGCCGGACCTGAGTGAACCTACGCCGTCAGCTTGACAGCACCCCGCTCGTACTTACGGCAGTTCGGTACGCGACCCGCTGCAGCCCGCGAACCTGCGCCGCGCCGGAAAGCCGAATGTGGGGACGACGGCATTCGTCCTCGGCCCGCCGGACGGCGGCGCGCCTCCTTTGGCGTCCCTTACGCGACAGCCAAGCGACGAAGCGCTCGCGCGGATCGGGTCGAATCTGCGCTGCATCGGACGAACGCAACCGCCCAGGCGGAGGCGCCGGCGTCGCGCGGTGCCGACGCTCGCTTTGCGACGCGATCATGCGTGGCAGGCCCCCGTCACCGCTCGTTACGCGGCGCCGGGTGCTACGCTGTCGCACTGTGGAGATTGGAGTTCGGGATCTACGCAATCGCACCGCACAAGTCATCGATGCGGTTCGGGCGGGCGAGCGCGTCACACTGTCGGTGAACGGCGAGCCTGTCGCCGACATCGTGCCGCACGGTCGACGAGCGCCCTGGCTCTCAGGTACGCATCTTCGAGACCAGCTCCGGACGCGCGCCGCTGACAGCGGACTGGGCGACGAGCTCGAGAAGATCGTGGGACAGACCCTCGATGAGCTCTGAGCTACCGGCGGCCGGCCTGCTCGATACCTCGATCTTCATCGCCGGCGAGACCGGGCGCCCGCTCGGCGCTCTGCCCGAGCGCGTCGCGGTCTCGGTCGTGACAATCGGAGAGCTTCAACTGGGAGTTCTCAACGCCGGCGACCCAGACACGAAAACCCGCCGCGCTGACACGCTCGCGCTCGCACGCGCCGCCGACCCGATCCCGATCAGCGAAGCCGTGATGGTCACCTGGGCACGCCTGGTGGACGCGTGCAAACAAGCCGGCATCACCCGAACCGTCAAGCTGACCGACGCACTCATCGCCGCAACCGCAATCGAGCACGCTCTCCCGGTCATCACCCAGGACCGAGACTACGACCAGATGGCCGCCGCGCACCGCGAGCTCACCGTCGTGCGCGCCTGAACCCCGCTCAGCCGAGCCGGGGCCGCCGGCGCGCCGCGCTCGCGCTCGCTTTCCCTTCTGGGTCCCGCGAGAAGCGGACGCCTGCTTTGCGACGCGAGCACGCGCCGGCGACGGTCGCCCGTTCGGCGAGGAGGCGGACCCGCGTGCTCGCGTTCTTGGACAAGTACCTCAAGGGCGAGAACGTCTCCACGCAGCCGGGCTTGCAGTATCTCGATCAGACGGGCACATGGCGCTCGGCGCCCTCCTATCCGGTGCCGTCCACGGGCGAGGTGTCGGTCAACGCCAGCGGCACTCTGGACCTCAATCCGGACGACGAGTCCGGGTATTACATCGAGGGGTCGCTGGGATTCAACGCCGTCGACTTCAAGATCTCGCCCCCGAGCACGTCGGTGGAGACCCTCGGCGACCCAGAGCTGACGCTTACCTACAAGGGCACCGCGTCGACGCCGACGGCGCCGATCTTCGCTCAGCTCGTGGACAATTCACCAGCCCCAGTTATCCAAAACCCGGTGGTCGACGGCCAGGTGACGCCGATAGATCTCACCCTCGACGGCAAGAGTCATACGATCACGGTGCCGCTCAACATGGTCGTGTGGAACCTCACGCCGTCGAGCAGCATCGAGCTGGACCTCGAGGGCGCCTCGAACGTGTACATCGAGCATCCCCCGACCGGAGAGGTACAGCTCGACGCGCACCTGGTGTGGCCCACGTCGGTCCCCGGCCCGCCGAGCTGAGGCTTGTCGCGGTCGAGGTCTGGGCTGCTGGCCCGACACGGACGCGCACGGGCGCCCGGCGCGCATGGCACAGGCCGATAGTCACAAATCCTCGGCGCGCGCCCCGGCAGCGGCCCACGACGGGGGCATGATTCGCGCCAGGCACGGGCGTCAAATTGGGCTCGCCCGACGATCTCGGCGCTCGCCGGCGCCACGAGCTCGACCACGTCGGGACACAGGCAAGCTGCCGGGGCCCGCTGAGGCCTCCGGGTCGGGGGCTCGGATCGCGCAGCAAACCTCGACATCGGAGCGCACGCCCTGACTAGACTGCGCGCGGCGGGCGGTGCATTCCGGCGCGGCAAGGTCCTCCAGCCCGATTGGTCGAATCCGCCCGAACTGGCTACTGGAGGAGGGAGTCGATGTTGTTGCAGGTGATCCGCGTTCGGGTGATCCTCCCGTTCGTATTGGTCATTGCTCTCGCTGGCACGTTTGTGGGTCGGCCGGTGATGGCGCTCGCGGCGCAGCCGGCGTACATCGAGACCCCGGTCAGCTCCACTTCGCCAGATGCTTGGCAGGTGAGCGAAAGCTACGTGAGCTTGTATGCGCCGCTGCCCGCGGCCGACGGATCGCACCCGGCGGCGTGTGACCGCATCGGATATCTGCGCTTCCGCGCGGCGGACGGGCCCACGAATCCGACGCGCGCGGATGCGATCTACGTCACCCAGCCCGGGTTCTACGAGGGGGCCGGCGCCCTCGATCAGGTCGCCCGTAACACCGTGCGCGCGGCGGCGGCGAAGGGTTACCACGTCGAATTCTGGGCGCTCGATCGTCGATCACAGTGCCTCGTGGACGACTTCGGCGTGCAGGCGGCCGCGGCGGTCAAGGACCCGCAGCGCGCCGTCGACTACTACTACAACCGGCAATCCGTCGACGGACACAGGTTCGCCGGGTTCGTCTCTCCGGCAAACGCCGGATGGCTGGCACGTGTGGGGCTAGCCCAGACGGTGCAGGACGAGTACACGGTGATCAGCCAGCTGCCACCGTCGATGCGCCAGACGAAGGTGCTGTGCGGTGGACACTCGCTCGGCGGGATCATCACGGGCGCGTTCGCCAACTGGGACTTCTCGGGCATAGGCGATCCTACCCAGGCTGGGTTCGCGCAGTGCGCTGGCTTCTTCACGCTCGACACGCGCCTGACGAGCACGCTCACCAACGACCTGCTGCCGAACCTGTCTGGCGCGCTGCTCAGCGACATCCTCCAGGATGTCAGCAACAACGCGCCGTACATCGACTTCCCGCCCTTCACCCCGGAGACCTCCACCGTGGTGCCGATCCTCGGGATGGCCTCCTACCTGTACCCCAACCAGAAGTCGACGGTCCCCAATTCCGTACCCAACGATTCGAACTTCGAGTTCACCTTCAAGTTCCTGTTCTCCAACGGCTGGTGGAACTTCCTCACCGGCCGCCCGAGCATCAAGCAGTTCAACGTCACCAACGAGGCGGCCGTCGGTTTGGTCTTCGGCGACGTCTCCGAGCCCGTCGGCATCCTGCGGGCGAGCCTTGGCGTACCGACCGGGGGACCGGTCGTGGAAAAGCGCTTCCCAGTGGCGTACGGCTCACCGGCAGTCGCGGAAGGGATGCTCGGCGGCAACGACCTCATCGCGCCCGCGCCCGCATCGGCAAGGCCGAACGGCCCGCTCTACGGTTGGCTCAACTACGACCAGGTGCCCTCGCCGGCACCGTCGCCCCAGGACGATCCGGGTCATCCCTACACGTCCGCGGCAAGCCAGGTCAGCGACATTACCCAGTTCTCGCGCTCGTTGTACCAAGCGCCCGCGCAGTTCACCGAGGAGTACTTCCCGACGCAGCTCGTCACCGACCTCCTCGCGGAGGCCGTCGGTGATCGCCAGGGCAGCCTCGCCGCAGTCCGCTACGCCAACGGCTATACGGCGAAGCCGACCGCTTACATCGACGCCGGCGAAGGCATCACGCCCTACGTCGGAGCGCTCGGTACGATCCTGCCAAGTGCCGCTCCCGAAGTGCACGTGGTTGCGCCGGGGTACAACCACCTCGACGTGGTCACCGCAGCGTATGAGCAGAACAACGGCCAGCCCGAGCTGACGAGCAGCACGCTCGCGAGCTGGATGAGCCAGATCGTCGGACCGCCCGCTCCCTGAGGAAGACGGCATGGCGACCGCGGACGGAGGCGTGAGTCAGCTGACTGCCTCGAGGCTTCCTCGGGGCAGTCCGCACAGCGGCCCGGGTGACGGGTGCTGCGGAGGCACGCTCGGGGGTGCACCTCCCGCCCCGGCGAGGCTAGGGCGAGAGGTGCCCGACCACGCCGACCCGCGCCCCCGGACAGGCGACCGTGTCGGCGCATTGAAACGCCGCCCAAGGGTCGCCATCGGGGGCGAACGTGTCGGTCGAAAAGAACAGCCGGTTGCCAAAGGTCGTCGCGTTGGCGCTGTTGATGAGCGGGGCGCTCGGATCGTTCAGCGACGCCGCCCACCACAGCGGGTTGGGGGCAAGAGCCTGGTCGGTCTCGGACAACCAACCATCCAGCAGCGAACTGCCGTCGGTGTTGGCGAGGTAGGAGATGGCTATCCGGCCCACGCCGGAGGCGCTGATCGAGATCGTCTGCGCATCCTGCAGGCCGGGCGGACCGACCGCGACGGGGTCAGACCGGCTCGCGCCGTGATCGCGCGAGATCGAAAGCATCGGCTCGCCCGAGCCGAGGATCCCATCGGCTGACGCGTTGCCGGGCCCGGCGATCCAAGCGAGGTAGACGTTCCCGGCGGCATCGACGGCGACCGAGGTCGTGTAGAGATCCTGCACGTTGCTCGCGGCGACGGGCACGAAGTGCCAACTCGCACCCTCGTTACGGCTGATGGCGACCGACAGCTCGCCGCACTGATAGACGGGGAAATACAAGTCACCGTCCGTGCCAACAACTCCCGGTCGCGCTGCGTGCTCAGTCGCGCAGCCCGACTCTGGCCACGGGTCAGGGAAGCCTCCGACGAACGAGAAGCTGCTTCCCCCGTCAAGCGAGCGGTAGCACCACAGGTTGCTGAGCGAGAAGTCGGTGAGGTTGCCGCAGTAGTAGACGACGTGCGGGTACCCGCCAGGTTGTGCGCCGCCGATCGGCGCCGGCCCCTCCAGCACGCGCTCGGAGCCCATCGCCGGACAGCCGACCTTCGTGTTCGTGCGCCACGTGGTCCCGCCATCGTCGCTCCAAGACAGGTCCGCGCCACACAGGTCCCAGAGTGTCGACGCGAACCAGATGCGATGCGTGACCGGGTCGACATTCATCCACGGGGGCACCAACAGCAAATGGCTCGTGCCTGCCGGTGCGAGTCTCTGCCAGCTCGACCCGCCGTCGTCCGAAGCGCCGACAAGCGCTGGCCCGAGAAGGTCCAATGGCGCGGGATAGGCGTTGGCCACAAGCGGCGCGTAGAGAACCCGCCCCGACGGCAACACGCCCACATTCGCCGACTCCCCCGCGCGGCCGGAGACAAACTCGAGACACGGAATCGGCGTGCCGGTCGCATGCGGCGTCATCACGCCCGCGCCGACGCGGTAGGCGAGTGCTGGACGCGTCGGGGCGCACCCCGCCCACGCCGGGGCTGCGTTCGCGCCGAGCGTCAGCGTGGCGGCGGCAACCGCGGCAGCGAGCGCCGCCAAGGCGTACGTGCGCTGCGAGGGGCTCCCCCGGCGGCTCATTCCCGTCATCAACCTATACGGTCGCGGCCATCCTCGCTTCAACCGCGCCGAGCGCGCGAGGCCGACGCGCCACCGGCAGACCTGGTTGGCCGGTAGGGCGCTGCTCGAAATCATCCAGCCGTCCGGCCGCAGCGTCGCGACACGCTGGCCGCAGATGCGCGAAGAGCTGCTGCTCAGCATCGAACGCCACCGCCCGTCCGGAGGGCGAGCCTCGCGACGCGTCAGCGCGAGAGGTACGTCCGCCGCTCGCTGTCCGCGAGGCGCCCCGGCGGCCACCGATGCAGGGCGGTGTCGCCCATCGACCCGCTCAGGTAAGAAGCAGACCCACTCCCGGAGCCGGAATGGGCGATCTCCACTAGAGTGTCCGCGAGGGGCCAGCGAGGAGAGGAGAGGGACCGATGCTGAAGTCACGCCGGGTGTCGGGGGTGGCGCTCATCTTGAGCGTGGGCGCGCTCGTAGCTGCGTGCGGAAGTTCGTCGTCGTCATCGACGTCGAGTTCGACCCCGTCCGCGTCGACGGGCACGCCGAGTATCTCGGCGACATCGTTTACGAATAACTTCTCAGCGCTGGCGGCGCTGAAAGCGCTGACCGCGTCCGGTAAGGGCAAGGTTGCCGCGATCCTGCCCGACACGACGAGCTCGACCCGCTACGTGGAGTTCGACGCGCCGTACCTGATGAAGGCGGCGGCGGCAGCCGGTCTGCCGGCGTCCGACATGATCGTCCAGAACGCCATGGGGAGCGACGCGACGTTCGTGACCGACGCCCAGAGCGACATCACGAACGGCGCGACGGTGCTGCTGATCGACCCCGAGGACTCGGGCACGGGCGTGACCGTGCAGCGGTACGCCAAGGCGCATGGCGTCGCGGTGATCGACTACGACCGCCTCACCCTCGGCGCTCCCGCGGGTACGGCGGACTACGTCAGCTTCGACAACGTCCACGTCGGTCAATTGATCGGCCAGGGATTCGTCGCCTGCGTTTCGGCGTGGCACGTCGCCAAGCCGCAGGTCGTCGTCATGCACGGCGATCCGACGGACAACAACGCGACGCTCTTCGCTCAGGGCTACAACGGCGTCCTCGCCCCGTACTTCGCATCCGGGAAGTACACGCTCATCGCGCGTACCGCGGGAACGTGGATGCCGCCCGTCGCGCTGACGGAGTTCGAGGGTGCGTTCACACAGCATCCCAACACGAACTCGGCGGTGATCCCGAACGACGAGACGGGCGCGCCGATCATCAGCTACCTGCAGAGCCACGGCGTCAAGCCGATGACGTTCCCGACGACGGGCCAGGACGCGACCCTGACGGGACTGCAGAACGTGCTCACCGGGTACCAGTGCGGGACGGTCTACAAGCCGGTCTTCCTGGAGGCGAGTGCAGCGGTCGCACTGGCGATGTACCTCCGCGCCGGCAAGCCGGCGCCGCAGGCCCTGCTCAACGCCGTGAGCGTTGACCCGACGACAAAGGTGTCGGTGCCCTCGGTTCTGCTGGTGCCCGAGTGGGTGACGCCGACGAACATGAACGCGACGGTGATCAAGGACAACTTCGTCCCCGCCGCTCAGCTGTGCGCCGGCAAGTACGCAGCGCCCTGCAAGGCCGCGGGGATCACGGGCTGATCGAAGGATCCCCGTCGAAGCGATAGTGTGCGACGGGCCCTTCCGGTGCACGGAAGGGCCCGTAGCGCGCGAGGACCATGAGCACTACAGATAGCCCGGCCACCGCTCCAGCGCCCGACGGGGGCGGCTCGAACGCCCCGCCGCTGCTCGCCCTTCGCGGGATCACCAAGCGATTCGGCCCCGTGCAGGCGTTGTCGCGTATCGACCTCGACATCCCGCCGGGCCAGGTGACGGCGCTGGCGGGGGACAACGGCGCCGGCAAGTCGGTGACGATCAAGACGATCGCCGGATTGTGGGAGCCCGACGAGGGAGAGCTCGTGTGGGAGGGGCAGCCGGTCCACTTCCACGGGCCGCGTGACGCCGAGGCCGTCGGCATCACCACGATCTATCAGGATCTGGCGCTCTGCGACAACCTCGACATCGTCCAGAACATGTTCCTCGGCCACGAACCGCTCCGACACCGTCTGCTCGACGAGGCGACGATGGAGCTCACCGCGAGACAGACCTTGACCGATCTGTCGGTGACCACCATCCGATCGATCCGCCAGCCGGTCGCTTCGCTGTCGGGCGGTCAGCGACAATCGGTCGCCGTCGCCAAGGCGGTCATGTCGAAGGCGAAGCTGGTGATCCTGGACGAACCCACGGCGGCCCTGGGCGTGGCGCAGACGAGGATGGTGCTGGGCCTGATCCAGCGGCTGGCTTCGCAGGGGGTCGCGGTGCTCGTGATCTCGCACAACCTGAACGACGTGTTCGCGGTCGCAGACCGGATAGCGATCCTGTATCTGGGGCGCATGGTCGCGCAGGGCCCGGTGTCGGAGTTCGATCCCACCATGGTGGTCGACTACATGACGACCGGGCGCTCGTCGCGCGGGCCGGCGGATGTCGCCGGGAGCCGCAAGGAGCCGTGATGGCCGACGAGACAGCACCACGCACCGAGGTGCCGTCGGAGCTTCAGGAGCCGCCGCTCTCGATCGAGCAGGAGGAGGACGCCACCGCGGCCCCGGAGAGCGAGCTCGACATGACGTCGGCCGCGCCCGAGGTGCTGGCGGACTCGCTCAGCGAGTACCTGCGGGCATGGGGTCGGCGGATCAGAAACGGCGAGAGCGGCGCGCTGCCGATCGTCGTCGGACTGATCGTCATCATCATCTTCTTCCAGATCGAACGCTCGAGGTTCGACTCGGCGATCAACCTCGTCAACCTGCTCCAGCAGTCGGCGATCTACATCATGCTCGGGGCGGCCGAGATCTTCGCGCTCATCCTCTCGGAGATCGACCTCTCCGTTGGCTTCATGCTCGCGTTCGGCGGATGGGTGATGGCCGAGCTGATCGCGTCCCCGGTCAACTTCCCGTGGTGGCTCGGGATCCTCGGTGGGCTCGCCGCGTGCGCCGCGATGGGCTACATCCAGGGGAGCCTGATCACGAGGCTGCACATCCCGTCGTTCGTCGTCACGCTCGGCGGCCTGCTGTTCCTGGAGGGGGCAGTGATTCAGCTGGCATCGGAGGATCCGACCGCGGTCGGCGGCGTGATCTCGGTCTCGAGCACCAGCCCCATCTACAAGCTCGTGAACAGCAATATCAGCCCGGGCGTCTCGTGGATCGCGCTGGCGGTGGGGCTGGCGACATACGCGGCCTTGACCATATCTCGCGCGGCGCGGCGGCGCGCTCAGGGGCTGAGTGCGCCGCCGCTCAGCATCACCTTGCTCACGATCGCGGTCACCGCCCTCGGCGGGATCGTCGTCGTCTACATCTGCAACCTCAACCGTGGTCTTCTGACCCCGCTCAAGGGAGTCCCCTGGGTGGTGCCCTTTGTCGGGCTCGTGCTGCTCGCGTATTCGATCATGCTGGGTCGAACCCGGCTGGGACGGTACATGTACGCGATCGGAGCCAATCCGGAGGCCGCCCGCCGCGCTGGTATCAACGTGCAGCGCATCCGGAGAATCGTCTTCATGTTCACCGCCGTGACGGCGGGCATCGGCGGGCTCGTCTACATCTCCTTCCTGGGGTCGATCTCGACCGGCGTCGACGGGGGCGGCTACACGTTGTACGCGGTGGCCGCGGCGGTGATCGGGGGCGCCAGCCTGTTCGGTGGCCGCGGCAAGCCAATCCACGCGCTGCTCGGCGGGCTCGTGATCGCGGTCGTGTTCAACGGCCTGGCCTTGATCGGCATCAGCGCTGCCGGCCAGTACATCGCGACCGCGATCGTGCTCGTGGTGGCCGCGGCCGTCGACGCGTTGGTGCGACGGCGGGGTTCGACGGGCGCGCTCTGAGCCGGATGACGGCCGCCCGATCCGGTCAGGGAAGCGCGGGCCGCAGCCACTCCTGAGCGGGACGGTATTCCCAGAGCACTTCCGGGAGCATCGAGAAGCGCACGCCGGATCGCAACATCGCCTCGAAACAGAACACGTCGTTGGGTGACTCGAACGCGGCGGCGACCAGCTCCCGCTCGAAGAAGCCAAGGCACCGGTGCCTGAGCGCTCCTTGCCATCCGAACTGGCCGGGTGTAGGCGGGAAGACACCGACCTCGGTCGGCGTGCTGTCGCGCATCACGCACCGCCAGCGCCCGTATGCGACCTCGACCTCGAGCTCCCGAGCGTGGTCCAGGAGGCTCTCGATGGCCTCCGGGTACAGCCGATCATCGTCGTCGAACGAGAGATGCCACAGTCCGCGCGCAAGCCGGAACCCCTCGTTGCGTGCCATCACGCTCTGGATGTACCAGCGGCGTGCCGGATCGCCATTCAGCGGGAGGCGCTGGGTCAGGTTGTGAAACGCCACTCGAGCGTCGCCAAACGCACGGACGGCTTCGCCGACCTCCGGCAGGGCATGATCGCCGACGACGATTATCTCGAGGTTGTCGTGGCTCTGGTTCAGGATCGATGGCAGCGACCGCGTCGTCAGCTGCTCGATGCGGTCCACGGTGGGGATCACAACCGACACAAGCGGCCGGGGCTCGCGGAACGGCAGCAGGTAGGCCGGGCCGCGTCGCGCATCCCAAAGCCGCTGACGGTTCGCCCTGTCGTCGCACGCGATCGCCCGAAGCGCCTCACGCATGTCGGTCGCGAGGAGATCGTGCATCGATCGCCACCGCTCGTCGGCGTCGGCGACGCGGCGCTGCAGGTCGGCGAGCTCCGCGAACGACCTCTCGTGGCGTTCCTGCAACCTCGCCTCGAGCGCGATCAGCCGGCGTTCGATTCGCGCGACCCCCTGGGCGCGCCGCAGGAGGTCCCATGCCATGGCCCGTGTCGGCCGGGTAAGGCCGGACACCGGCCCGAGCGCTGCACGGAGCCGGCCACGCGTCGCCGACGTCATCGGCCTAGGATACGGCGACTTGTCTACCGAACGTCCCGTCAATCCTGCGGCGGTCAAGGACGCAGCGCACATGACGCCCGATTGGGATCGCGTCGCCGATCACATTGACGGGGTGCGGACGCGCGAGGTGAAGAACATCGTGACCGGCAACGGCGTCACGGTGGAGGTCTTTCGCGAGGACTGGGGGATCGCCGGCGCGGCGGTCACGTCGATGATCCACGTCACGTTGCGGCCGGGTGCCGTCAGCGCGTGGCACATGCACCAGCACAAGACCGACCACCTGTTCGTCGTCGGTGGCCACATCCGGGCCGTCCTGTACGACGATCGCCCCGGCTCGAGCACCACCGGTCGCGTCGACGTTCTCCATCTGAGCCCACTGCGACCGACGCTGGTCGTGATTCCGCCGGGTGTCTGGCACGGCCTCCAGGTACTGTCGGGCGAGCCGGGAACGTTTGTCAACTACTTCGACCGTGCCTACGACTACGACGATCCGGACGACTGGCGCCTCCCTGCGGACTCGCCCGAGGTGCCGTATCGGTTCTGACCCCGAGCCGGCGTTCACGCTGACGCTGTGGACCGATGATCCGGGTCTCGCAGCCCGCGCGGACGCTGCCGGAATCGATCGAATCGGCCTCGATCTCGAGAGGCTCGGTAAGCAGCAGCGCCAGCGCGGACTGGAGACCTGGATCTCCGACCACCGCATCGAGAGCGCCACCGCCGTCGGCGAGGAACTGAGGCACGCGCTCCTGTTCGCCCGCATCGACCCATGGCACGAGGGCACATCGGACCAGGTCGAAATGCTTCTCGGCCTCGGGACGCAGGTGTTGATGCTGCCGATGTTCGAGCGCGCCCGCGAGGTGGCGAGGCTCATCGAACTTGTCGCGGGTCGGGCCACCGTGGTGCCTCTGCTGGAGACCCGCGCGGCGCTCGCCGGGATCGCCGACCTGATCCACGTCGACGGCCTTCAGGAGATCCACGTCGGCATCAACGACCTGGCGCTGAGCCTCGGCGTGCGCAACCGCTTCGAGGTCCTGGTCTCCGAGGCTGTCCAGCGGGTGTGCGAGACGCTGCGCGGGGCTGGATTCCGCCTCGGGATCGGAGCGATCGGCAGGCTCGACGATGGCCGGTTGCCGATCCCGCCCGACCTCGTGTACTCACGCTACGCGCGTCTCGGCGCGAGCGCCGCACTGGTCGCGAGGAGCTTCGCGGCGTCAGACGCGAGTGGCGACGAGCTGGCACACCAGATCGCCGCGAGCCGCGCTCGAATTCGGTGGTGGCAGGAGCGCGACCAAGTCGCGGTCGCGGCCGCCGACCGCGCGTTTCGCAACGCGCTTGTCCGCGCCCGGCGTTGGTGACCTCGACGCGTGGGGGGCTCTTCCGGCCGCGGCGCGTGTCGTCGGTGCTCGTGCTCGCGTGGGGCGCTCACGCTCGTCGGTGATGGTGTTCGGATCGAGCCCGTAGGCTCCCGTGAGACACATCTCACCGCGACGCGCCGGACGACCCGTCAGACTGATGCGGGCGCCCGGCGCGGCGACCCCGCCGCTTGATGTGTGAGTGTCGTGAGCGCCGGCCGCGTCCACGCGCCAGCCATCGTCCCCCACCCCGTGTCGGAACCGATTCATGCGCCCCGTGCCGTCCCGTAGCCCGTGGCTCGCCTGGCCCGTCCAGCCTGCGTCCTGGGCACCCGCGCTCGCGGCCGGAGCTGCGCTCGCCGCCCTGCTCGCCGGGCTGCGAGGCGTCGATCTCGCGGCCGCGGTGTACCGGATCGAGCTCTTCCATCGCAGCGGGCTCGTGCTGTGGGACAGCCAGTGGTACGGCGGCCACTTCACGCTCGACTACAGCGTGCTCTTCCCTCCGGTGGCCGCCGTCCTCGGCGTCCCGGCGATGGTCATCGCCGCCGTCGCGAGCGCGGCGCTCGTGTTCGACCGTCTCGTTGTCGGCCACTTCGGCGCGAGGGCCCGCGCGGGCTCGCTCGTGTTCGCCGCGGGCACGATGGCCCAGGTGGCGATCGGGCAACTCCCGTTCCTCCTCGGCGAGGCGCTCGCCCTCGCGGCGTTCTGGGCGGCGTCGCGCCGGCGCTGGGCGCCCGCGCTCGTGGCCGCCGTCGCCTGCTCGATGTCGAGCCCGCTGGCCGGCAGCTTCCTCGCCCTCGGCCTCACGGCCCGCACATTGACCGCCGAGCCCGCCGACCGACGGGGTTGCGCGGCCGTGCTGGCGGCCACCGCCGCCCCGCTCGCGCTCTCCGCGTTACTGCTCCCGGGCCAGGGCGTGATGCCGTTTCCGGGCCTCGACTTCGCCTGGCTGCTCGTCCTCTTCGGTGGCGCCGCCCTGCTCGTCCCGGGCCGCGAGCGGGGTCTGCGGGCCGGCGTGCTCCTCTATCTCGCCGCCATCGTGGCGAGCTTTGTCATGCCGAGCCCAGTCGGCGGCGACGTCAGCCGGCTCGGGGAATGCGTCGGCGGCGCGCTGGCCGCCTGCGTGCTCGCGCGGCGCTCGTGGCTCGTACGCCTGGCCGTCGTCGTGCCGCTCCTGGCCCTCCAATGGGGGCCCGCGCTCACATCCGTCGCCTCGGCGGGGGGCGACCCGTCGACGAGCCGGGCGTACTTCGCGCCGCTGGTCGCCTTCCTGCAGGCCCACGACGGTCCCGCGACCCGCGTCGAGGTCGTGCCGACCGCGCGGCACTGGGAGGCGGCCTACATCGCCCCGTACGTGCAACTCGCGCGCGGCTGGGAGCGTCAGCTCGACGTCGCCGACAACCCCCTCTTCTACGCACCGGCCGACACGCTCACGGCCTCCGCCTACCGTCGCTGGCTGCTCGGCGACGGCGTGCGCTTCGTTGCGCTCCCCGATGCGCCGCTCGACTACGCGGCGACGGCCGAGGCGGCGCTCATCCGGGCCGGAGTCCCCGGGCTGCGCCTCGTCTGGCGTGACAGGCACTGGCGCGTGTACGCGGTGGCGGGGTCCCCCGGCCTCGTCACCGGCCACGCGTCGCTGGTCGCGCTCGGTAGCGGCGGGGTGACGCTGCGGGTGACGGCGCCGGGCTCGATCCTCCTGCGCATCCGCTTCGTCGCGAACTGGACGGTGACGACCGGCGCCGCGTGCCTCGGTCCCGGCCCCGGGGGATGGATCGACCTCGCCGTCCGGCGCCCCGGACGCGTGGTGCTCGGCCTCGATCCGCTGCCTGCGGCTACGCCCCCGCCCGGCTGCCAGACGTCGCGCCCGTGAGCCCCCGTCCGCGGACGGGGCTCGAGCCGGCGCTGCGCCGGCGGCTGCTGCTGTGCGCCATCCTGACGTTCGCCGCGAGCGCCGCCACGGCGTGCGGGGGCGGGGGCGGCGCCGCCACGACGGCGGTCGGAGCCGTGCCGGCGCGGAGCGCGGGGACGACGGACGTGGGCACGCCCGGCTCCTCGACCGCGCGCACGGCCACACCGACGTGGCCGCGTGCGAGCGGCCCAAGCGGCCCGTCGTCGGTCCGCGGCGCGAGCGGAGCGGCGCGACGCCGCGGCTCTGCGGCCCGCGCGGTCACCACGGTCGCGACACGGACGTCCGCCGAGACGAGTCCCATCCGCGCCGAGACCGCGACCGGGTTCGCAGTGTCGGTGTGGCTGCCCTACTGGCAGATGTCCGCGGCGCTCTCCTCAACGCTCGGGGCGAGTGACCTCGTTGGGACGGCGAGCCCCTTCTGGTACGCGCTCTCCGGAGACGGCACCGTCGTGGCCGACCCCGGCGCCGGCGACCCGACGGTGCTCGCCGGTCTGCGCGAGCGCGGCGTGCGAGTCCTACCGACCGTGACGGAGACCGATGGCCTCGCCGCCTTCGTGCGGACGCTCGCGAGCCCGTCGCGCCGGGCCGCCGTCGTGCGGTCGCTGTCCGCGCTCGCCGCCAGCGGGCCCTACGCCGGGCTCGACCTCGACTTCGAGACCTTCGCGGTCGACCCGCGCGGCGACCGCGCGCTCGCCGACGCCGCCGCCGCCGAATATCCGGCGCTCGTCGGCGAGGTCTGCGCGGCGCTCCACGCGACGCACCGCACATGCAGCGTGACGGTGATGCCGCGCACCACGGCGCGGCCCGTGTACTGGCGCGGAGACCTTGCCACCTGGGTGTACGACTACGCGGCGCTCGCCTCGGTCGCCGACCGCGTGCAGGTGATGGCCTACGACGAGAACGCGCCAGGGGGACCGGCGGGTGCCGTGTCGCCGCTCCCCTGGACCGAGCAGGTCATCGCCTACACCCGAGCGGTGGTGCCGGCCGGCCGAGCCGAGCTTGGCCTGCCGGTCTACGGCTACGACTGGACCGGTGCGAACGCCGTCGCGGTCGGAGCGGGCGCCGCACGGGCACTCGCGGCCGCGTACGGCACCGCCCCCCGATGGGATCCCGCCGCCGGCGAGGAGACGTTCACCTACACCGCCGGGCGGCAGCCGCACGTCGTGTGGTACGAGAGCGCGCCGGCGGTCGCGCTCCGCGTGCGGCTCGCCGCGGCCGCCGGCTTCGCGGGGGTGGACCTGTGGGCCGCCGGCGACGAGGACGCCGCCACGTGGCCGGTGCTGCGGTCGCTGCTCGGTCGATGACCACTGGGTGGCCGCGCGGCGCTTGGGCCGCGCGGCGCAGGCATCGCGACCCGGCTACCTGGCGCCCGTTCCGACCACGGCCTGAGCGTTCGGCATCTTGGGCTCAACGAACTTGGCGGCGTCGTCGGCGTGGAGATGGAGAAAGGGGATGGATCCCGTCTCCGCCCCGAGGTGGAGAGCGCTCCGCCCCGGGAACGAGCGCCACAATGGAGTACGCGACCTGACCCGGCAATCGATCGTCGCCGCGGTCGATCACTGAGCAGATCGGCAGGATCGAGGACGACAGGCTCGTGCTCTCCAAACCGGTGTACGAGACCAGCGAGGCCGGAGCGGTCACGCCCATCGGGTCAGTCGATCCGCCCTGCCCGCTCGGGCTCTGAGTCGAGCCTTCAGCGCCGCGTCCGGCGGGGAGTCGCAGGATTCCCCGGCCGACGCGTTTTCGCGGATCGTCGATGTCTTGCCGGCGAGCTGGGCGACGACGTACCGGCGCTGAACTCAGGTCGTGTGGACCAGACTGCTGCCCGCGCCAGCTTCGGCGCCTCCTGGCCGATCGCGCGGGTGAGCAGCCACAGGTCGCCAAGCGCCGGGTGGAGTATCGGCTTCCCGCTCGTGATCAGGCCGACCGAGAGCGCACGCTCGGGGTCGGTCCAGCCGAGGACGTTGGTGAAGCCGAGATGCCCGAACGCCTCCTCGGTGTCGGGACCGAACATGCTCACCACCTTCGCGCCGAGCATGAACCCGTTGGCGTGACGCAGGGGAGCGCCGAGGCCGTGGTCGATCTCGCGAAACGTTCTCTCGGCGATGGCGCGCCGGATCGTCCGGGGCTCGAGGACCCGCACACCGCCGAGCTCACCGCCGGCACGGAGCAAATCGAAGAAACGCGACAGCTCGTTGGCGGTGCTCACGACGTTGGCGGAGGGAACGACGTTCGTGAGAAAGCGCGGATCGTTGGACAGGACCGTGATCTGGTCGGGAGGCAGGCCGAGCGCGCCCTCGAGCATCGTGGAGATCGGCGGCAGCGCGACCGGACCGGTCGGGTAGCTGAAACCGACGAGGTCGACGTCGGCAGGGCTCACGCCGTAGTTGCCCCAGCGAAAGCCGAGCGGGTCGAGGATCTCCTCGGCCAGCACGGTTCGAACGTCCTTGCCCGTCACGCGCTCGACGATCTCGGCGATGATGAATCCACCTGACATCGCGTGGTAGGACAACCGCTTGCCCGGCCGTGAGCGCGGCTTGGCCGCGCACATCAAGTCCACGCGGAACTTGCGGTCGCCGATCCGATCGAGGTCGAACGCCGCTGCCGGAAGTCTGGGCACTCCCGCACGATGCGAGAGCAGCTGCTCGATCGTGATGCCCTCCTTGCCGCGGGCGGCGAACTCCGGGATGTACTCGCACACGCGGTCGCCGACGTGCAGCAGCCCGCGTTCTTCGAGCAGGTGCGCGACCACGGAGGTCATCACCTTGGAGATCGAGAAGACCAGGAACGGCGTCTGCGGGGTGGCCGGGATGCGCCGCGCGTCCTCACGATCCGTCGGTCCGTTGCCGCGTGCGTGCCCGATGGCACGATCGAGCACAACCTCGCCGTGACGGCGTACGCACAGGGCGATCGCCGGGTAGAACCCGCTCCGATAGAGGCGCTCCACCAACCCCCAGACGCGCTCCACGCCGGCGGCGGTCATGCCGAGCTCCTCGACGTCTGACACCTCGGCGGCACGCGCGCTGACCGCGTCGAGGTCGCCCGGCACCCGAATGCGTCGAAGCGGGTCGGGCACCAGCGGAAGGCGCGGGATGGGCGGAGTGGGAATGGTTTCCAGCGAGAGCACGGGCGCCGGTGGTCGCGGTTCAGTGGCGGCCTCCCCTTCATCGGACGTCTGCGCCCGCTCGACCGAGCGACCGTCGCAGAGATGGCCGGGTTGGCCATGACGCTCTCGACGGCAACCCGGCGCTGCACCTCCTCTCGGTCGTCGCGAGCCGCGCCGGCGCGACGCCGCCGGCGAGCCGAGGGACCGTGGGGACGGCGTCAGCCGCGGCTTTCGGGGGGATGAGACGCAGGGAGGGTTGTGTGGCTCTTGTTACGGAGGCGCGTCTGGACGGGAAGGAACCCCGCCGGCGAGCCTCCTTGCGGGTCGGGCCCCACGCGCGTAGCCTGGAACTCCAGCCCGTTTCGCCTGACCCGAGGAGCCTTCGCCATGTTCGTGAGCATCCGGACCTACCGCATCGGCAGGGGCACGATCGAGGACGTGATGCATCGCGTCGACCGCGACCTCGCCGACGCCTTCGCCCGGGAACCGGGCTTCATCAGCTACGAGGTTGCACAGACCGGAGACCGCGCGGTCGCGTCGATCACGATGTTCGACGAGCGTGCGCAGGCCGAGGCATCGAATCGGCTCGCCGCCGAGTGGGTGTCCGATGAGCTCAGCGACTTCGACGTCGAGCGCATGGGCGTCATCAGCGGCGAGGTGATGGTCAGCCGCGCCAGCTCGGACGTCCTGCGGGCGGCGCATCACTGATGCGGTGATGCGGGAGCATCACCGCATGCGGACGACGCTCGAACTGGATGATGATCTTCTCGCGGCCGCCCGTGAGCTGGCCGCCAGCGGGGGTCGTTCGCTCGGCTCGGTGATCTCCGAGCTCGCCCGACGTGGGTGACGCCGGCACGGGTGACCGAAAGCGGCTTCGTCCGCGTGTCCTCCAAACCGAACGTCCTCGCGACCGCGATCGGTGTGGGCGAGGCTCGCAGCGTCCTCGCGGCGCTGCGAGCGGTCGGCGTCCACCGGTTCCTGGTCGACGACGTGTCGCCGGTCGACGCCGACGTCCCGCCGATCGTCGGCCACCGCCAGGTGACGGACGCCCAGCTGCTCACGCTTGCCCGCCGGCACGGCTCGCGCCTCGTGACGTTCGACGCGGGCGTTTTCGCCCTGGCCGGGGCCGCGATGTGGAGCTGCTCACCGCATGAGCCCGATCGCTACGCGCCGTCGCCGCGCCAGCCCGCCCAGCGTCGTACGTCGAGCGCCAGCACCGCGCCGGCCGGCGGACGCCGGCGGTACTGCGCGTAGCGTTCGCCGAGGAGGGCCCGGGCCTGTTCGGCCTCGGCGGCGTCCGCCGGCGCGTCGAGGATCCGCGCGCTCGCATCGGCTCGCACCCACCACAACGCACGCCAGTCGCCGTCCTCGTAGTGGTCGGCGAGCACCGCCGCGGCGGGGTTCGCGCGCACGTTCTCCAGGCGGCGTAGGCGCTCGGTGCGCTTGGGCTTGTGGTCGACGGCGCTGTAGATCGTGTCGCCATGGAGCGCGAAGCACACCGGGACGATATGGGGGTGGCCCGAGGCGCCGACCGTCGCCAGCCGGGCCACACGCGCCGCGGCCAGGCGCTCACGGGCCTCGCTTGGTTGCACGGCCAAGCCGCCGCTCAGGTGCCGAGCAGCTCGGCCATGCGCTCCTGCGCCAGACGCGCGAGCGCCGGCGGGTCGACCGCGTAGCGGGTCGGGAGCAAGGCGACCCCACTGTCCATGACGACCGTGAGCTTCCCACATCTCCCGGCTCGCGATCGTCACTTCGATGAACGGGCGGCGGCGCCTCGTCGCGCCGCCTCATCCAGGCGCGCGATCCGCTCGTCGCCGCTGTCGAGCATCGTGCGCAGGGCCTCGCGCACCGCGTCGACATCGAGGGTCCGCGCCGTCACCATCGCCTCGATGTCGGCCCAGTCTCGCGTGCGGTCGAACATCACCTTGAACACCGCCAGCTCCACGGGTCCAAGGATCGGGATCCGGGTACCGAGAAACGGCACCGAGCGGCGGTGACGCGCGGCGTCGGCGTGGATCGCCACGTAGTCGAAGAACAGGTCGATCGGCGTGTCCTGCCACCACAGCCGGACCTGACCGTCGCGCGCGATCTGCTCGGTCAGGCCATCGGGCCGGGCGATCTGCGGCGGAAGCGCGGCGACGGCGCGCGTGCTCCGCGTCGCGTCCATGAACACGTTCAGATCGATGTCGCTCGTGCCGCGCGGGTCCAGCGTCCAGTAGGCGAGTGCGATCGCCCCTCCGAACGCGTGCGGTACGCGACGCCGCGCCAGCGCGCGGTGCAGCGCGACGACACGCTCGGGGAGCGTCACGCCGCGCGAGACCCGGCCAGCCTGGGATAGCCCAACTCGGGCGCGTGGCGCGTCGGAAGCGCCGCCGCCAGCTCGAGCACCTCCGCCAGTCCACGACTGACCTCGTCGTGCTGACGGATCGTGGGCACCACGACGGGCTCGGGCGCACGTTCGATCGCCAGACGCGCGCCGCAGGCGGCCAACAGCCTCTCCAGCGTGGGCACGGAGGGCTGCTTGTGACCCCGCTCGTAGGCGCACACCGTCGCCTGCGAGGTGCCGCACCTCGCGGCGAGCGCCGCCTGGGTGATACCCGCCGATTCGCGCTGCTGCCGAAGCACGCTGGCGATGTTCATCTCACGAAGTATATCCGACCGGATATGCCGGTCTGGCGTGCGCCAACCGGGCGGCGACCCCGGTGGTGCCCGCGGCCTACGCCGCCTTGCGGTAGACGGTCACGACGGCGGCACCGCCCAGTCCGATGTTGTGCTGCAGGGCCAGCGCGGCCCCGCGCACCTGGCGCTTGTCCGCCTCGCCGCGCAGCTGCCAGGTCAGCTCCGAGCACTGGGCCAGACCCGTCGCTCCGAGCGGGTGGCCCTTGGAGATCAGGCCGCCCGAGGGGTTGACCACCGGTCCGTCGCCACCGTAGGTGGTCGCCTCGGCGTCGACGAGCTTGTGACCTTCGCCGACCGGCGCGAGGCCGAGGGCCTCGTAGGTGATCAGCTCGTTCGTCGAGAAGCAGTCGTGCAGCTCGATCACGTCGACCTCCTCGATCGCGGCCCGCGCCTCCTCGAGCGCCGCCTCCGCCGCCGCCTTGGACAGGTCGAAGCCGCACACGTTGATCGAGCTGTTGCCCGCGAAGGTCGAGGGAAAGTCCGTGGCCACCGCCTGCCCGGCGATCTCCACCGCGCGGTCCCACAGATCGTGTTCGTCGACGAAGCGCTGCGAGGCCACGATCGCGCAGCCGGCTCCGTCGGATGTCGGTGAGCACTGCAGCTTGGTCAGCGGCGAGAAGACCTCCTTGGCGTCCTTGATCTCCTGCAGCGAATACTCGTCCTGGAACTGCGCGTACGGATTGTTGACCGAGTGCTTGTGGTTCTTCCAGCCGATCCACGCGTAGTGCTCGGGGGTCGACCCGTAGCGTTCCATGTGCTCGCGCCCGGCGTTGCCGAACATCTGCGGCGCGGGCGGGGCGGCCTCCCAGTCACCTCGGCCGGCGATCATCGCGCCGAGGTGCTTGTCGAGCGCGGGCGTGCGATCCGTGTACTTCGCCCCCAACGAGCCCTTCTCCATCTTCTCGAAGCCGAGCGCGAGCGCACACTCGACGATCCCGTGCCGTACGGCCTGACGGGCCAGGAACAGCGCGCTCGAACCGGTCGAGCAGTTGTTGTGAACGTTGATGATCGGAATCCCGGTCTGTCCGAGCTCGTACAGGCAGCGTTGGCCGTAGGTGGAATCGCCGTAGCAGTAGCCGGCATAGGCCTGGCCGATCGCGGCGTAGTCGACGCGGGCGTCCCGGAGCGCCATCTCGCCGGCCTCGCGAGCCCAGTCCGGATAGTCACCCTCCTTCGTCCCCGGCTTGGCGAACTTCGACATCCCGACGCCGATCACGAACGTGCGGTCGCGCATGTATGTGTTCCTCTCTGGGGCCGGGGGCACGGATGCTCAGGTGCGTCATCCTGGCAGCTCGGCGGATCCGGGGACGCCCCTATCGCGGCTCGGCCAGCCCGGCCCGGAACGCGTACGTCACCGCCTGCGCCCGATCGCGGACCCCCGTCTTCGCGAACAGGTGGTTGACGTGCGATTTCACCGTCGTCGGGCTGACGAACAGGCGCTCGGCGATCTCGTGGTTGGTGAGCCCCTGCGCGATGAGCCCGAGCACCTGCGCCTCGCGCGGCGTCAGCCCGTCGGGCAGCTCGTCACCGCCCGGTCCGCCCCCGGCGGCGCCCTCGCCGGCGAGCGCAGCGACGACGTGATGTTGCACGGCGGGGTCGAGGGTGGCCTCCCCGCTCGCCACCGCGAACAGCGCCCGGCGGATGTCCTCGGCGCCGGCGTCCTTGGTCAGGTAGCCGCGGGCGCCCGCCCGCAGCGCGCCGAGCACGCTCTCGTCGTCGGCGAACGTCGTCAGCGCGATCACCCGCACCGCCGGCGCGCGCTCGCGCAGCCGCCGCGTCGCCTCGATGCCGTCCACCCGCGGCATGCGCAGGTCCATGAGCGCGACGTCGGGAGCGTGCTCGACGGCCAGGCGCACGGCCTCCTCGCCGTCCGCGGCGGTGGCCACGAGCTCGATCCCGCCGAGCAGCCCGAGCATCGTCGCGAGGCTCTCGCGCACGAGCCGCTGATCGTCGGCCAGCAGGACGCGCAGGGGCGCGTCCCCGTCGCCGCTCACGCCGCCGGCAGCCACAGCCGCACGCGGAATCCGTCGTCACACGGCTCGGCCAGCAGGTGGCCGCCGAGCAGTTCGGCCCGCTCGCGCATCCCGGTCAGGCCGTAGCCGCCCGGCCCGGCGACCGCGCCCACGGCCACCGGCACCCCGCGGACCCCGTGATCTTCTATGGAAAGGACCGTCGCCTCGTCCTCGTACTCCAACCGCACGGCCACGCGGTCGGCCAGCGAGTGTCGCCGCACGTTCGTCAGGGCCTCCTGAGCCGTGCGGTACACGGCCAGACGGGCGTCCGGTGCGAGCTCACGTGGCGTGCCGCGGACCTCGACGCTGACCGGCAGGCCGCTCTGCTCCTCGAAGGCGCGGGCCAGCGCCTGCAGCCGCTCGGGCCCGGGCAGATCCGTTCCGCGCACGGCAGAGATCGCCTGGCGTGCCTCCTCCAGGCCGCCGGCGGCGAGGTGGTGGGCCTGGTCGATGGCACGCGACACGTCGGCGTCGACGCCGCGATCGTGCGCGAGCAGGCGCGTGGACTCGAGCTGCAGCGCGAGCGCCGACAGCGAGTGGGCGAGCACGTCGTGCATCTCGCGGGCCAGGCGCCCGCGCGCGGCGATGGCGGCGGTGCGGGCCTCGGCCTCCCGGGAGGCGAGCAGCTCGTTGTGCTTCTCGCGCATACTGCTCATGAGGCGCATGACGAAGTACCACGGCACAGCGCCCACGAGCGCTCCGCCGACGCCGCCGGCATTCCCGGTGGCCGCGGCGACGACGACGAACGGCACGATGCAGACGAGCACCGTGATCGCGCCCACGCGGCGCTCGAGGCGCATCGCGGCGACGATCGCGATGTAGTACGGCGCCGCCTCCCAGATGCCATGTGGTTGGGCGTACATGAGCAGCGAGCCGCCAAGCGCGATCGTCACGAGCGCGGCGATGCGCCGCTCTTGCGAGAGCTCCTTGCGCGGGCTGGCCCCGAACACGCCGAACGCCACCGCGACCAGGCCGACGCTGACGAGCAGGCCGTGTCCATGCGGCGAGGGCGACGGAGCGGTCGTCGCCGTCGCGATGATCATCAGGCCGAGAAACGACGCGCCGATCGCCCGGAGCACGACGACCTCTACCGGTGCGCGGTCATCCGAGCCCATCCAGCCCCCACTGCGTGTGAACAGATCGACGACGTTGCGCCACAGCATCGTCTGCAAACGATAGGCCCGAGACGCGCGCGTGTCATCGGCCGCCGGGTGGACCTGCCCCCCGCCCTCTCCACCCGTGGGTGGACCGCGAGATTCGGCCCGGGCGCCGATGACGGCCGGCCCGCCCGAGCCTAGCGTTTGCGCCATGCTCACGACCTCTCATGACGTCGCCCCCGCCGAGCGGGTGGCGGCCGACACAGACGCTCGCGCCGATCTCGCCATCTCGGTGCGCGACCTGCACAAGCAGTACGGCGACCACGAGGCCGTTCGCGGTCTCGACCTCGCCGTGGCCCGGGGGGAGATCTTCGCCTTCCTCGGGCCGAACGGCGCCGGCAAGACGACCACGGTCGAGATCCTCGCGGGCTTTCGCGAACCGACCTTGGGCGACGTGCGCGTGCTCGGCGTCGACCCCGCGCGGGGCGGAGCCGACTGGCGCGCGCGCCTGGGCATCGTCCTGCAGGAGTCCGCCCCCGAGCCCGGGCTGACGGTGCGCGAGTGCCTGCAGCTGTACGCCGGCTACTACCGCGCTCCGCGCCCGGTCGATGCCACGCTCGCGCTCGTCGACCTGCTCGACCAGGCCGGCGAGCGGACGCAGACGCTCTCGGGCGGCCAGCGCCGGCGCCTGGACGTCGCGCTCGCGCTCGTCGGGGACCCCGAGCTCATCTTCCTCGACGAGCCGACGACGGGCTTCGATCCGTCGGCCCGGCGCGCCGCCTGGGAGGTGATCGACGGCCTGCGCGAGCTCGGCAAGACGGTCCTGCTCACCACCCACTACATGGAGGAGGCCGAACGCCTGGCCGACCGCATCGCCGTCGTCTCGGGCGGGCGCATCGTCGCCCAGGGCACCCCGCAGACGCTTGGCGACCGGGACCGTGCGGCGGCCCTTGTTTCCTTCGAGCTGCCGCCGGGCTGGACGGTCGACGACCTGCCGGCCCCGCTGCGCGAGGGCGCCGGGGCTCAGCGCTCCGGTCGCGTGACGATCGCCAGCGAGCGCGTCGCGGCCGACCTGCACGCGCTCTCGAGCTGGGCGCTGGACCTCCACGTCGACCTGGACGACCTCGAGGTCCGCCGCCCGACGCTCGAGGACGTCTATCTGCGCCTCATCGACCACCACGACGCCGGGAGCGTGCCCCGATGATCCTCCTCTACCGCATCTGGCGGCGCCGCCGCGACGCCGCCCGTGCCGCCGCAACCGCAGCCCCGTCGCCGACGCCGGGCGCGGCCGAGTGGGGGCGGGCCTCCGCCGCCGCGCGCGGACCGCTCGCGCTGCTCCTACATCAGGTCCGCTTCGATCTGTTGGCCAGCGCGCGCAACCCACGCGCGCGGTTCTTCACCTTCGTCTTCCCGATCCTGCTGCTCGTGATCTTCGCCGGCGTGTTCGGCAACGGCTGGACGGTTGTCGACGGCGTGCGCGTCCACCTGACGCGCTTCTTCGTGCCCGGGATCCTGTCGCTGTCGATCGTCAGCGCCGCCTACGCCAATCTCGTCCAGGTCGTCACGACCGCGCGCGAGACCGGCATCCTCAAGCGCCGTCGCGCCACGCCCGCGCCGGGCTGGCTGCTCGTCGGCGGCCAGGCGCTGTCGACGCTGGCGATCGCCGTGCTGATGTCGGCGCTGCTGCTCGTCGTCGCCCGCATCGGCTGGAGCGTCACGTTCGGCGCCGGGGCGATCGCCGCCATGGGACTCGCCGTCGTCGTGGGCACGCTCGCGCTCGCCTGCATCGGCTACGCCGTGGCCGGACTGATCGGGTCGCCCGACGCGGCGCAGCCGATCGTGCAGGCCACGACCCTGCCGTTGTACTTCATCTCGGGCGTGTGGATCGCCACGGCGAACCTGCCCCATACGCTGCGCGGCATCGGTTCGCTGTTCCCGATCGAGCATCTCGCAGCGGCCGCCCACCTCGCCTCGGTACGAACGTCGTTCTCCGCGGCGCTCGCGCCCGGCGACCTGCTGGTGCTCGCCGTGTGGGGCGCGGCCGCGGCGCTGTTCGCCGCCCGGCGCTTCACGTGGCTGCCGCGCGGGGCAGCGTGACGCGGAGTCGCGCCGACCGCGATCCGCGTCCGAGCTGACCGGCGGGGACGGCCGGGGCCGGACCGCATTGCGCGGCCCGGCCCGGTCCGGCCGATGTCTCGCGGAGTCCGCTAGCCCTGCGGGGTGGCCAGGAAGCCGTCGGTGTTGCCCGACGAGTCGGTGTAGAAGCCGACGAGGCGACCATGGTCGTTGACGCCGTTGATCGTGGTGGCGCCGATGCCCGACGGATCGTCCGCGGTCTCGAAGCCGAACCCGGGGGCCCAGATGAACCCGTGCGTCATGGCGCTCTTACCGGTGCCGACGACGTAGTCGCCGACGACCACGTCGCCGTCGTTCACCCCGAACGCCTGCGTCATGCTCGAGCCGGGCACGTTCAGCGTGAACACCCTGCCGTTGCTCAGCTGCAGGAACCCTTCCACCGTTCCGGCCGAGTTCGTCTCGAAGCCGGCGACGTCGTTCGCGTTGTTGACCGCCGCGGCGGTCAGGCTCGTGGCGCCGGAGACGCCGACCTTGCTGTAGCGGTGCGTGGCGATGTTGTAGGCGTAGCCGTGGGCGTTGCCCTTGGCGTCGTTGTAGAAGCCGACCGCGATGCCATGGTCGTTCACGCCGAGCAACTGGTCGACGGCCGGGCTGGCCGCGCTGGTCGTCGGGTAGTCGGCGACGTGGAAGCGGTGGCCCCCGGTCGAGTAGAAGCCGAAGTTGTCACCCTTCTGGTCCGCCCAGAACCCGACCGTGACGCCGAGGTCGTTCAGGCCGATGACCTGCGTCTGCGCCGATCCCGGGAAGTTCTCGTTCTGATAGGCGCCGTGGCCGTCATTCGGGAGCAGGTATCCCCGGTTCGGATGCCCGGCCATCCCGGATCCATAGTAGCCGGCGATCAGGCCGGACTGGTTGATGCCCAGCAGCTGGTTGAACGTCGTGTCCGCCGGGTTGTTCAGCGTCGCGAACGAGTAGTTCGCGCTCGCGTCGGGGAGTGAGGGCGTGGCCGCCGCGGCCGCTCCGGCCAGGACGCTCAGGCCAAGGATCGCTGCGACGAGCGCCGAGCCGAGTCGAGCCGACCGGACCGGACGGTGGTGGGTGATTGCGCGGTACAAGCTCATGGTTCTGCCTTCCGTTGGTGGCACGCCGTGGGTTCGGCCAGCCGGTTGTCGCAGGCCATCACGCCTGCCCGAGCGCGGACCCGGATCGGGTTCTCTCCCTGATCCGGCGGCCGACAACATGGGTAGACGCGCGCCGGGGCGCGCGCATTCCATCCGCCCCGAGTGAGTCCGCACGGCGCGTCGGCGTCTACGCTCTCCGGCGTGGGCGCAAGCATGCGGGAAGGCCCGGTGGCGCTGGTCGTGTCGGGCGGCGGCGCGCGCGGCGCGTACGAGGCCGGCGCGCTGTCGGTTCTGCTGCCGGTGCTCGAGGAGCGGGGCGAGGCACCGCGCGTCCTGATCGGGACGAGCGCCGGAGCGGTCAACGTGACCTTCCTGGCCGCCAACGCGCAGCTGGCCGCGCGCGAGCTGATCGCCGAGGCGCTGGCGGCCTGGGAGTCGATGCGGTGGGGCGGCGTGGCCAGGCGGCTCATCTCGACGGCAACGCTGCGGCGGGTGGGCGCCTACGCCGGCGAGGTGCTCGGGGTCTCCGGGTTGCGGATCACGTCGCTGCTCGATCCCGAGCCGCTGCGGACGACGCTGCGTGAGCGGGTGGACTTCGATCGGATCGAGGCGAACGTCCGCGCCGGACGCATCGACGCCGTCGGCGTGGTCGCCACGTCGGCCACCAGCGGTCGCTCGGTCGTCTTCCACAGCGGCCTCGGGTCACCGCCGCGCGACGATCGCCGCGGGATCGACTATGTCGCCGCGCCGATCGCGGAGGAGCACGTGCTCGCCTCCGCGGCCATCCCCGGGATCTTTCCCGCCGCCCACGTCGCGCGACCGCAACGCGCGCAGGGCTGGTACTTCGACGGCGGGACCCGCCTGAACACTCCGATCAAGCCGGCGCTGGCGCTCGGCGCCGCGCGCGTGGTCGTCGTCGCGGCCTCCGCCGCGGCCCCGCCTTCTCCGGATCTGGCCGGCGAGCAGCGACCGGACGCCCTGCAGGGGGCCGCGCAGATCCTCATCGGCCTGCTCGACGACCAGCTGGCCAACGACGTCCAGACGCTCGTGAGCGTCAATGAGCTGGCCACCGGTGCGGGCCCGTCGGCGGGCACGACCAAGCGCCTCGTGCCGTACATCCTGGTGGCGCCCGGCGGGCCCGACTCGATCGGGGAGCGCGCCCTGCGGGTCGTTCGCGAGCACTACTCCGGGACGCTGCAGGCGATCACGTCGGACGTCGCCCTGCTCGCCAGACTCACCGCTGCGAGCGCGGACGCACAGCACGCCGCGCTGCTCAGCTTCCTGCTCTTCGCGCCCGAGTTCGCCCGTGCCCTGATCGCCCTCGGCGAGCAGGACGCCCGGCGCTGGGTCGAGGAGACGCACGACGTCGACGAGCTCTGGCAGGCCGGGCCCCTTCCGGCAGCCTCGGCGAGCTGAGGCACACAACCGGAGCTGCTCGGTACCCCCGGCTCGCCGCCGGGGGTACCGAGCCTGGGCTCAGTGTCCGTTCACGCTGAACGCGTAGAACTTGTCGTTACCGGTGAAGGGCAACGCCAGGCCGAGGTGGGCGTAGCCCGAGCCCCAGTAGACCGTGCCGTCGACGATCGCCGGGCCGGAGTTCACCGACGATCCGGCGGCAAAGCTCCACAGGATCTTGCCGGTGCTCGCGTCGAGGGCGAACATCGTCGGGTCGGTCGGGACCGGGTCCATCGAGGAGCCGTAGACGACGCCGCCGGCCTCGCTCACCGGGCCCTCCTCGAGCCAGCCGCCGGGGACGGCGGTCTGCCACTCGATCGCGCCGTTGAGCGGGTTGAGCGCCGCCCACGAGCCGCCGGCGGCCGCCTGTCCGTTGGGGAACGTCTGCGGGACCCGGTACGGGTTGGCGTCGGCCGTGTAGATGCGCAGACCGTCAGAGGCGCTGCCCCACTGGATCCCGCCGAGCGAGCTGCCGGGACCGACGGGCGTGTTCCAGACCTCCTTCCCGGTCGCCGGGTCGAACGCCCAGTAGATGCCGCTCTTCTGCCCGTCTCCGACGAGCGTCTGCAGCTGGCCGTTCGTGCCCTTGCCGATGAACAGGTTCGGCGAGCTGCCACCGAAATCGAAGTCGGGGCTCTGGGGCGACGGGCACCACGTCTCACCGGGCGCGTTGCCGACCGAGCACGCGACCGTCCAGGCGTCCCAGCCCTCGACCTTGTGGCCCCATTCGATCTTCCCGTTGAACAGGTTGAGCGCGACCACCGAGTCGAAGTAGTCGTCGGGGGCCGTGCAGTTCGCATCCGATGTGGGCGGGTTCGCACCGGTCGTGGCGTTCTCGCAGGCCACGGCCGCGTCCGGCGCGGTGTAGTTGTTGCCCGTGCCCACGAACACCTGGCCGGTGAGCGGGTCGATCGTCGGCGTGCCCCACACGGCGCCACCGCTGTAGCCGCAGCCGGCGGCCGGGCCGGCCGAGGCGCACGGCGTGTTCGTATCGCCGCCGCCGGCGGTGTTGGAGGGCACCGTGTACGTCTTCCACAGCAACTTCCCGGTGTTGGCGTCGACAGCGACGACGGCACCGCGGAAGCCGCAGCAGTGATACGTCGGGCTCTCGGCGTCGAACTCCTCCTGGGAGGAGACTCCGACCACGAGCTCGTTGCCGAACGAAACCGGGTTTGAGGTCACGACCGCCGCCGGGTTGCTGTCGATCTGGGTGCTCCACAACAGGTGCCCGGTGGCGCGGCTGACCGCGAACAGGTGCGCTCCGCCGCTCTGGGCGGCGGCGGCGTTGTCGCCGAGGATCAGTTCGTTGCCGTCGATGAGCGGGCTGTTGCGTGACACCTGCCCGGGCTGACCGTCGTAGGAGGAGATCTGCGTCTGCCAGATCAGCGCGCCGGTCTGCGCATTGACCGCGTTGAGGTAGCCGCCGAAGTCGGGGAAGTAGACCACGCCGTCGGCCACCGTCGGCGTGGCCGAGACATCGCCGTGGTCGGTGAACACCCACTTGGGGGCCAGCTGGCTGACGTTCTGGGGGTTGATGGCGAAGTCGAGGGGCTGCGAGCGGTTGCCGAGGATGCTCTGACTGGCCGACGGCCAGCTCCCGAGCCCGTCGGCCGCGGCGACCGGCGCGGCGACGGCGGCGAGGGCACCGACACAGAGGACCGCGGCGACCTGCAGCAGCGCGATGGGACGCCATCGTTGAAGTCGGCCGGGCGGCCGCGGGCGGACGTGGGCTTTGCGCATGTGCTTCTCCTCCGGTAGTCGGTTGACTGACGACCTGCACGTGGCGCGCACCGACGCGCACGTCAGCGCTCGGCGCCGCCCCCCTGGGCACGACTCCACGCTATGCGCGCCGCCGGGTGCTCGCCAGTCGGCATCGACCGGATCTTCGGATACGCCAATCCCCCGATCCGAGGGCCGGGATACGCAGTGGGGCAACTGCCGTACTCGGCCGGTACCGAGTGGTAGATTGCCCGACCGACGGCCGGATCAACACGCGATCGGAGGCGCTCCCTGTCTGTCGGCATTCAGCGTGTCCTCGTCGCAGACCGCGACGACGACGTGCGTCGGGCGATCGCCCAGCTCATGGCCGGCCTCGGCCTGGAGCCCCTGGCCGCGGCGACGGGCGGTGAAGCCCTCGTCGGCGCCGAGCGGGCCGAGGTCGCGCTCGCGATCCTCTCGGTCGATCTCGCCGGCCCCTGCGGATTCGAGGTCCTGCACCGCATGCGCCGCAGCTACGGCGAGACGCTGCCGATCGCGCTGCTGGCCGCGACCAACGATTCGAACCCACGCGATGAGGTCGCCTCGCTCCTGCTCGGAGCCGACGACTACTTCACCAAGCCGCTGCACGACGACCTGGTCCTCGCCCGGGTGCGGCGGCTCGTCCGCGGACGCGCCGCGCCGGTGTCCGGTCGCCGGGTCGGCGCTTCGCGTGGCGCGGCCGGCGCGCCGGACCGTCCCGCACTGACCAACCGCGAGCGGCAGGTGCTGGCGCTGCTCGTGCGGGGGTATCGCACCGCGGACATCGCCACCCGCCTGTGCATCACGCGAAAGACGGCCGCGACGCACATCGAGCGGATCCTGCCGAAGCTCGGAGCGCACAGCCAGGCCCAGGCCGTGGCGTTCGCGCTGCGCGATGGGCTGGTCGACGATGGAGGTCGGGCGGCTCGCGGAGAGACGCCCGGTTGACGCGGGCCGGGCGGCGAACCGCTCAGTGGAGCGTGTGCGTGTAGTCCGAGACCCCGAGACGAGGCAGCAGCGAGCGCTTCTTGCGCTGGTGGCGATCCATGCGCCGCAGGATGTCGTCGAGGACCGAGATCGCCTCCACGATCCGAGGCCCCTTGTTCAGCATCACGCACTCGGCCTGTGCTGCCATCGCGGCATCGGTGATCTCCGCGCGCGAGGGCCGGCCCGTCTTCGCGAGCCGATCGAGCACCTCGGTGGCCCAGATCACCGGTACCTGGGCCGCCTGGGAGAGCCAGAGGATCTCCTCCTGGACCTCCGCGAGCCGCTCATAGCCGCACTCCACGGCCAGATCGCCCCGGGCGATCATCACTCCGGCCGGCCGCTCGCCGCCGAGCGCGGCCAGCAGGAGCCCCGGCAGGTGCTCGACCGCGCGGCGGGTCTCGATCTTCAGGATCATCCCGACCTCCGGTCGGGCGTGCTGGTCGAGATAGGCGTGGACCCGCTCGACGTCACGCGCGCGGCTGACGAACGAGAGCCCGACGATGTCGGCGTACTCGGCGGCAAAGCGCAGGGCGTCCTCGCTGTGCGCTCCGAGCAGATCGATCTCGAGGATCGCGTCGGGCAGGTTGAGCCCCTTGCCCGCGCGCAGCTTGGAGCCCTTCGCCCCGGCCGACGTGATGCGCAGCGCGATCGCGTCGGGCTCGACGGCCTCCACGATGCCTCCGAGCTTCCCGTCATCGAGCCACACCCGATGTCCACGGTGCGTGACGGCAAACGCCTCGGCCAGCGAACAGACGATGCGCGCGTCCGGCTGCGCGGCGGGAGCCGACGACGGGATGTCCGCCTCGCGTGTCAGGAGCAGTCGATCTCCGACGCCGAGGCGCAGGTAGTCGCCCTTGGCGTCGCTCGCCGGCGGCGAGGCGATCGGGCCGGTGCGCAGCTTCGGCCCCGGCAGGTCGACGACCACGCGCGCCCGGCGCCGCGTCTCATCCTCGGCCCGGTGCAGGTTCTCGAGCATGGCGCGCCACTCGGGCGCGGCGTCGTGGGCGCAGTTGATCCTCATGCAGTCCATTCCGGCGACGAGCATCTCGCGCACCATCGCCGCGTCACTTGCCGCCTCGCTCGGCATCGTGACCATGATCCGCGTCGGCCGGCGACGGGGAACCGGTCCGAGCAGCGCCGCCGTCCTGACCGCCAGCAGCTCGCCGCTGTGCGTGAAGCCCATCGGCGGGTGAGCGGATCGCGGCGCCGGCGGCGAGCGGACGAGGGCGGTGAGGGCATCGATCACCGCGTCGACGCTCGCCTGGACATGGCCCTCGCTGCGCCCCAGGGAGGACAGCCCGAGCGCCACGAGCGAGTCCTGCACCTCGCGCAGGTCGCGCCCGCGCAGCGCGAGATACTGCAGCAGGTTGCGCGCGCTCGCGTCCCGATCGGAGTCGCGTCCGTGGATCCATGGACGCCAGTCCTCGGCCGCCTGGAGCAGCTCCTCGCGCAGCGCCTCCAGCAGCTCGATCAGCGCCGCCTGCTCGTGCTCGCGAACGGCCGCTTCGCGGCCTCCGTGCTCGGCGTCGCCGTGCTGCCCGCCGACCAGTCCTGCGCCTCCGCCGGGACTCATGCCGTCTGTCGCCACGCGACGAGGGTACGCCGCCGGGCGGGGCTCGCGAATCCGCGGGCCGACCCCGGCTCGCATCCGTGGAAGACCGCAGCCTTTGCGCCCGGCGCTAGCCACCGTGCGGCCGTGCCCGGCGCTGCGGTGGGAAGATTCCCGGGCCGGCGGCGTCATCGGTAGCGACCCGCCCCAGAGGAAGGAAATGAGATGAACCGAACTCGCCTCATCGGCGCCACCACGCTCGTGGTCGCGCTCGGTGCGAGCAGCCTCGCGCTCGCGGCCACGACGACGGTCGACGTGCACACGTCGTCGCTCGGCAGGATCCTCGTCACCAGCGGCGGCCGCACGCTCTACCAGTACAAGAAGGACAGCAACGGCAAGAGCAACTGCACGGGCACCTGCGCGGCCATCTGGCCACCGCTGACCGGCTCCCCCAAGGCCGGGCCCGGGGTGTCCAAATCCAAGCTCGGCACCATCAGCCGCGGTCGGGGCCCACGTCAGGTGACCTACGCGGGTCACCCGCTGTACACGTTCGCCTCGGACAGCGGCAGCAGCACGAAGGGGCAGGGCGTCAACGACTTCTTCGTCGTCAAGCCGTAGGGGGAGGTTGATCGACGAGCCCGGCGGTGATCGTGGGGCGTGCTCGGCCCGCGGGCCCGCCCCTCGCGGGCGCTACGGCAGGCGGCACGACGGCGCCGCCGAGCCGTCGCCTTCCCTGCCCGGGCGGCAGGAGCTCAGCCGAACGCCGCCGAGTGCGTGAGCGTCTTGCCGCCGCTCTCCACGACGCGCAACTCGACGGCGACGTGCTTGTGCACGCCCGCGACGCCGGCCGCGTCCAGTCGCAGCGCGACCGTGGCCTGCTTGCCCCCGGAGAGGGTCAGCGAGTGCTTCGCGAACACCGTCGGCTGCTTGCCCTTGCGCACACGGCCACCCGACACGAGCTCCACGAGGATGGTGCAGTGCTTCGAGCGGGCGCCGGTGCATCCGACGACGATGGTCGCGGTGCTGCCCTTCGTCTTCACCGAGCGGATGCTCACCACACCCACCTTGGCCGGCACGTGCGTCGTGGTGCCAAGCACCGAGCTCGTCGACGAGGTGGACGTCGTGCTCGTCGTCGAGCCGGACGGCGCGGAGCTCGTGCTCGTCGAAGTCGTGCTCGTCGCCGAGGTGGTGCTCGCCGAGGTCACGCTCGTCGTGGAGGTCGTCGTCGTCGGCGGGGCCGTGACCGTGACCACGAACGAGGCGCTCGCGCTGTTTCCGGCCTTGTCAGTGGCCGTGCAGGCGACCGTCGTCGGGCCGACCGGGAAGGTCGACCCGGACGGCGGCGAGCAGCTCGGGGTGATCGCCCCGTCGACCAGGTCGGTCGCGGTCGCGGTCGCGGAGAAGTTGACAACGGCGCCGCTGGAGTCCGCCGCCTGCACCGTAATGGGAGCGGGCACGCTGACGACCGGCTTCGCCGTGTCGCTCACCGTCACGGTGAACGTCGCCGAGCCGGGGCTGCTCGAGCTGGTGAAGTGCGCGTCGGTGAACGTGCACGTCACCGTGCTCGGACCGACGGGGAATGTCGAGCCCGCGGGCGGGGTGCAGGTCTTCAGGACGAAGCCGCCCACGGGGTCGTTCGCCTGGACGTTGCCGTAGTTGACGACTCCGCCGGTCGGGCCGCTGGCCGTTCCCGTGGTGCCGGTCGCCGTCAACACGGGGATGTCGGTCACGGTGACGTTGAACGACACCGGCGTCGCGGCGTTGCCCGCCTTGTCCGTGGCGTTGCAGGTCACCTTCGTCGTGGCGATCGCGAACACGCTGCCCGAGACCGGCGCGCACATCACGGGGTCGGTTCCGTCGACGAGGTCGGTCGCCGACGCCGTGTACTTGACGGTGGCTCCCGACGGTCCGGTCGCCGGCACGGTCATGTCGGCGATCGGTGCGATCACCGGCGGCGCCTCGTCCTTCACGGTGACGTTGAAGCTGACCGGCGTGGCGGCGTTGCCCGCGGCATCGTGGGCGTTGCAGGTCACCTTCGTCGTGGCAATCGCGAACACGCTGCCCGAGGCCGGCGCGCAGGTCACGAGGTCGGTGCCGTCGACGTTATCGGTCGCGCTCGCCGCGAAGGTCACCGTGGCTCCCGAGGCCGAGGTGGCGGGCTTCGTGATGTCGCTGATCGGCGCGATCACCGGCGGCGTGACGTCCTTGACCGTGATGGTGAAGCTCTTCGTCGCCATGTTGCCGACCGAGTCCGTCGATGTGCAGCTGACCGGCGTCGTTCCGATCGCGAACCGGCTGCCCGGGGGCGGCGCGCAGCTGACCGGGTCGGTGCCGTCATTGGCGTCGGTGGCCGACGCGGTGTAGTTGACGATCGCTCCCTGGGCCGAGGTCGCCGGGACCGGATCGGGGATCGCGGAGATCGTGATCTGCGGTGGCTGGTTGGACACGAGCTTGACGGTCACGTTGAACGAGCCGGTGCCGGCGCTGCCGAACGCGTCCTTGCCGGTGCAGTCGACCTTCGTGGTGGCGATCGGGAAGGTGTCGGATTCGTTCGCGCCCTGCTGCGTGCCCGACGGGGTCTGGCACGTGGTGCGCACCGGCGAGCTGCTGTCCGTCCAGGTCGGCGCGAACGCCACCAGCGTGCCGGTCGGGTCGGTCGTCTTCACGGTCACGTCCTGGGTCGTGAACGCGGGCGTCACCTTGGCCGTCTGCACGGCACCGATGTCGCAGCCGGTCGAGGGGCGCGTGAAGCCGCGCTGGTCGGTCGACGGGCAGTCCGCCGGGGCACCGCCGATCGCCGGGCTGCCGCTCCCGGGAGCGTAGGTGGGCGTGGTGCCGCCGTTCGTGCTCGTGGCCGTCGCGCTCGTGAGGTTGAGGGCGGCGCCGCTCAGCGCCCCGACGTTGCAGCTGCCGTCGCCGTCGATGCTCGTCGTGCTGCTGTGCGGCGCCGCGAAGCAGTCCTTGGCCGTCGACACGGTCGCCTGGTTGCCGGCGACGATCGAGTTGACGAGGTTCAGGATGTGACCACTGTTGGCGATGCCACCGGCGCCGCTGTCGATCACGTCCGAATTGGTGAGCGTCAGCGTGCCGGTGTCGATGATGCCGGTGTTGATGGCGTCGGCGACGGTCGAATTCGTCAGGGTTCCGATCGCGCCCTGAGCAATCTGCACCGGGCCATTGTTGGCCTCCGCGGTCAGATCAGTGGCCGCGAGGGTGCCCAGGTCGTCGATGACCGCGTTCCCCTGGCCGCCGCCGCCCGACACCTCGACGTCCTGGAAGTCCGCGGTGACGCCGGCCGCGATGGTGAAGATCGACCCGAACGTCGGCATGATCGATGCGCCCTGGATGTTCGCTGACATGCCGATCACGGTCGGGTTCGGAGCCGGACCCTCGATCGTGATCGTCCCCGAGGTGTTGGTCAGGTTGAGTGTGCTCGTCGGCGAGTAGTTACCGCCCGCGAGCACGATCGTGTTCGCGCCGGGCGCCTGGTCGGCCGCCTGCACCGCGATTGCCAGCGTGCAGGGCGCCGCCTGCGAGCACGGCGGAGTCGTCGCCGTGGCCGTCGGCGTCGCGTAGAAGGTGTTGCTCGCGCTCGCCGCCGCGACGCTGAGCGTCAGTCCCACGAGTACCGCGGTCGCCGTCGTGGCGACCATCCGAACGAACAATATCGCGGCGTGTTGCCTCATGGGTCTCCTAGCTCGGTGATGGCCTGCGTCGGGCGCGGCTGGCCGCGCCTCCCGTCCCTCGGTTCCTCCTCGGGGCGGGCAGTATCGTCAACGTCCCGAGGGCCTGCAAGCGCGAGTTACAGACTCGTCACATGAAAGTTGACAAGATGTGAACGGCTCGTAGAACCGCAAGCCTCGGTCACACCCTCGTTACATGAATGTCAACGAAGTGTGAACGACTTGCGCACGCTTCCGAGGCTGTGGCCGGACCCCGTCAGTGAAGCCGAAAGCTGGTAGGCCCCGGACGGCAGCGTGCCGTCGAGTCTGAGCACGGGGACATCCACCGTCGCGCCGGGAAGCACCTCGAGCCCGGAGACCTGTCCGTTCGCGCCACCCCTGCCGCCCCGGACGTAGTCGGAGCCGCCGGCGGTGATGAGCACGTTGCCGGTGTTCGTGATGGGGAGCGAGACCGTGCCGCGGGCGTGCGTTCCGCTCACGACGACGGCGCCGACGCGCACCGCGTAGCGCGGCCGAGCGGGGTTCACCCGCAGCGAGCCGATGATGCGATAGCCGTACGTGATGTGGCTCCCGGGCACCTTCGGCCGGCTCGCCGGGAAGGCGATGACGTCGACGTTCGCGTACAGGGAGCCACTGGCGGGCACCTTGACGAGCGAGAGCGTGATCGGCGCCACCACGTTGTTGGCAAGCTCGAACGCCGGCGTGCTCACCTTCACGGCGGTCTCGGTGCTCGCCTGGTTCGGCGAGGCCACGCCCGTGACCGACTGCACCCACGGATGCACCGTCACGGTCACTTGCATCGCCCCGCCGCTCGTGTTGCGCACGTCGAGGGTGCCGAGCGTGCCCGCCCGCGCCGGGACCGACAGCGACGGGGGCGTGACGGAGACGCCGTTGCCCACGGACCCCGAGCCGGCGCCGAACGCCGGCGGGCCGCCGAGAACGGCGATGGATGTGGCGGCGGCGATCAGGATCGGGGTGCTACGCATGGGGATACCTCCGAGGGAGTTTTGCGGGGGATCGGCGCGCGGACGCGCGCCGGTGACGGGAGTTCAGGGCGCCGTCGAGGAGAGCGTGACGAGTAGGACCTTCTGCGCGTTCCCGAGCGCGATGCCGCGAGCCACGCGCTGGCGCAGGACGATGGTGGCCGGCTGTTGGGCCAGCGGCGTGCCCCACCGCTTCAGCTGGGGATCGACGGGCGAGGCCAGTGACGCCATCGCTTGGCCCGCTACCGCCGCCTGCAGCGGCTGTGCGAGCAGGCCGGCGGCGGTGTGCAGGCGGCCCTGCGGCGGCGCCGCCGTAGTCCTCTCCGTCGGAGATGCTCAGCCGAGTGTCGGTCACCGTCGAGCTCACGGTCACGGGGATCTGAAGCTCGTAGACGCCCGAACCGGTGCGCGTGAGCGCGGTGGGGCTCTCGATGAGCAGCGCGATCGTGCTGTTGACCTGGCCACCGAGCCCCTGCGCGTGGGCGGCGCCACCGTCGAGGAGCGAGCGCGCCGAGCTCAGGAGCAATACCGCAAGCGTTGCCGCAAGCAGCGGACGCTGGCCCCGTCGCGGCAGCCGCGCCGAGGAGATCCGTACGTGCATGGCTCAATAGTAAGAGCGCGGATAGGCTCGGGGTGTAACTAAAATGAAAATGGGGACGTTCGCCACGCTGCGTCCGTTCCTGTACTCGAACAGGATGGTGCGGGTCGAGCGGGGGTGCAGGAGCACCCGGAACAGACCCTCCTTGTGGTAGACGGCCGCGCCCGTGCGGTCCACCACCTGGATACGGTATCTCGCCCGCGTGCGGCCGTGAGCCTTGGCGACGCGCACGCGGATCAGGCTCTCGATGTTCACGACCGTGTTGTCCGGAGCCGGCACGCGGCGGCCGTGGATGACGCAGCTCAGCCGGCCGGAGAACAGGTAGCGCGTCCCCCGCCACAGAACCGGCACGTCGTGACGCGACACGCGCAGCGGGTGACCGATGAGCGCCGCGCTCAGACGAGGTGATGCGCACGGTGGCGCCGAGCTCGACACCCCCCCGACGCCGGAGCCACGCGTGCCGCCGGCCGGGCTCGTCGTCGGCGCCACGTTGCCGATGCTGAGGATCTCCGAGCTCGCCATCTGCGCGGGGTGGTTGAGAACATGAATCGTCTCGTTGACGGGCGTCACGGTGTTGCCGGCGACGTCGGTGACCGTCACCACGAGATGGTGCGGGCCGTCCGCGTACTTCGTGGTGTCCACCGGGAGCGGGACGTCGCTCACCGTGGCCGGACAGGGCGCGTCGAGCGCGAGGTTGAGGCCTGCGCCCGAGCTCAGCGGCGCGCACCCGCCGGACTGGAAGGTCGTGGAGGCGACCGTCGTGCCGTCGACCGACGCGGAGGCGCTCGCGAGGCCGAGCCCCGGATCGATCGCAGCGAGCTCGAGCGGAAGGATGCCCGCGGCGGGACTGGACACGCCGCTCACGCTCGCGGCGGGCGGCGCGTCGTCCTCGACGACGAGCTCGACGGAGGAGAGCTCGAGACCGACCGTCTCCGCGGCGGGCCCGGCGGGATCCACCGAGAACCCGGCCGGCACGGGCTCCTCGCAGTTCCCGGCACGGGGGTCGCAGTACAGCTCGATGTTCACGAAGCTGCCGCTCGCCGGGAACGTCGCGCTCCCCGCGAGCACACCGTCGCCGGCGGCGAGCGAGACCGACTCGAGGGTTCCGTTGCCGGCGGTCGCCAGGTAGGACAGCCCGTCATTGGCGAGGTCGCCGCTGTTCTGCAGCGAGGAGCCGCCCCCGAGGTTGAGCGTCTGCCGGTACAGGCTCACCGCCTGGAGGGTGACCCCGTCGGGCACGTCGAGCGTCCAGCCGGCGCGCGAGCCGGGACGCGGCTGCTCGACACTCGGGTCAAAGCTCGCGGTGAGCGCGTCGGCCTCGCCGGCGCCGGGATCGAATGTCGATTGGCAGCCGCTCGCGCCGAGCAGCCCGTCCGCGGCCCGCACGGCGGTGAACGGCGCGGCACCAAGCGGGGCGCCGTCGGGACCGTGGCAGGCCCAGAGCGTCACCGTCGCGCCGCGGGCGGTCCCCGCGCCGGCGGCGAGCGCGAGCGCGGCGCCGGCGGCGGCGAGTCCATTCGCGGAACGGGGTCTGAACGGTCGCATCCTCACGTGCGAAGGAGCGCCGGACTTCCTGTCCGGCGCTCCGTTCGCGTTACCTCTTCGTGTTGCTTAGGTTACGTCGTTTGAAGGCTCCCGCCACTACGGCGTGGTGGAGATCGTGAGCAGGACCGTCGCCGAGTAGTCCCCGTCGACGAGCGGCTGCGTTGCCGCGATGTGCTGTCCGAAGAACACCGTCACCGGATCGGCGTTCACCGGGCCCGTGTAGGACAACAGCCCTTGCGGGGCGCTGGTCAGGTTGATCGACGTACCCCCGCCGGTCGCGTTGCTGTTCGTGCTCGTCGCCGCCGCCTGCAGCGCGGAGGCGAGCTCGTAGCCGTCCGGGTTCGGGTTGCCGGAGGTCGGTGCAACCCCCGTGTTGTCGCTCAGCAGGTGGCCGGCGAACGTCGTGCTCGTGTTGGTGTCCTGGATGGTCACGGTCGCCTTGGAGCAGGTGTCGGTCACGTTCGTCGTCGCTTGGGTCGTGTACTGGTTGTCAACGCCGACCTGGAAATAGCCGAAGTCGGCGATGTCGTTGGCCGTGCCGTACGTCGTGATGAAGGGCGGCTGGGTCAGGCCCTCGGTGCACTTCACGTGACCCTGCACGTTGCCGGTGACCTGGGTCGGCAGACCCGGGACCTCGGTGATGACGAACGTTCCGGTGCTCGTCTGCGCCGAGGTGTTCGTCGCCGTGCAGGTGACCGTCACCGGCGTGGTGGTGGCCGGGAACGATGCGATCGACGAACCATCGGCGATCGGCGTGCAGGTGACCGTCTCGGTGCCGTCCTTGAGGTCGGTCGCCGTGGCGGCCGACGGGTAGTTGACCGTCACCGACGAACCCGCCGCGCCGAACACGCTGAAGCTCGCCGGCAGGCTGAGGGTCGGGGCCGTGTCGTTGACCGTGACCGTGATGCTCTGCGTACCCGTGAGGCTGTTCGAGTCAGTCGCCGTGCAGGTCAGCGTCGAGGTGCCGAACGGGAACGTGTACGGCGAGGTCACTGTGGTCGAGCCGACCTTGCATGTGGGCGTGATGCTACCGTCGATCGCGTCCGTCGCGGTGGCCGTGTAGCCCACCGACGCGCCGGCCGCGCTCGTGCCCGTCACCGTGACGTTCGAGTTCGCCGTGCCGCCGGTCGGCGTGATCGTGACCGTCGGGGCCGTGGCCGCCGCGACCTTGACGCTGAACGTCCCGGTACCGGCGTTGCCGTAGTAGTCCGTCGCCGTGCAGTTGACCGGCGTGGTCGCGGTGTTCGAGAACGTCGAGCCCGACGCCGGGGTGCAGCTCTCGGTACTAGGCTGGACCGGGAAACCGGCGCCCGCCCAGACCTGCGTGTAGTTGTACACGGTCGGGGCCGAGCCCGACACGGTGACCGTGCCCGAGGGGCTGGTCAGCGACGGCCCGGTCGTCGACGTCTGGACGGCGCCGATGTCGCAGCCCGTGACCGGACGCGAGAAGCCGCGCTGGTCGGTGAGCGGGCAACTGGCCGCCGTGGCCGCACCGATCGCGGCCGTGGACTTCGAGGGCGCATACGTCGGTGTGGTGCCGCCGTTGGTGATGGTCGCCGTGAGGCTCGTGAACGTCTGGGTCGCGTCGAGGCCGCCCAGCGTCGTGCCGACACCGCAGGTGCCGTCACCATCGATGCTCGTCGTGACGGTCGTCGCGGCCGCGAAGCAGTCCTTGGCCGTCGTCACCGACTGGTTGTTGTCGGCGACGATCGAGTTGACGAGGTTCAGCGTGTGACCGCTGTTGGCGATACCGCCGGCGCCGCTGTTGATGACGTCCGAGTTGGTGAGCGTCAGCGTGCCGGTGTCGGTCACACCGGTGTTGATGGCGTCGGCGATCGTCGAGTTCGTCAGGCTGGCCGTGGCACCCGACAGGATGGCCAGCGGGCCGTTGTTGCCCTGGAGCGTCAGGCCACTGCCGTTCAACGTGCCGGAGTCGGCGATGGCGCCGTTCCCGCTTCCGCCGGAGCCGGACACCTCGACGTTGTCGAGGTTGACGGTCACGCCGGAGGCGATCGAGATCGCCGGGTTGAACGTCGGAACGATCGAGCCGCCCTGGATGTTGGCGGCCGACCCGACGACGTTCGGCGTGGGTGCCGGGCCCTGGAAGGTCACGGCCTCGTGCGTGTTGGTGATGGCGAGAGTGGCGGTCGGCGAGTAGTTGCCCGACGGAAGCGTGATGATCGCCGATCCGCTCGTATCGGCGTTCGCCGCGGTGATCTCGGTGTTGAGCGACGCCGTGAGCGCGGCGTTGGTGCTCCCGGTGACCGGGAACGTCGTCGCGCTCGCGACTGCCGTGAAGGACAGGGCGCTCGTCGCTGCGGCCGCGATCGCCGCGACGGACAGCGCGACCCGCGCTCTGCTTTGCTTGCCAATCATTGATACCCCCGGGTGGAGTGTGGTCGTAAGCGATAGCTGCAGGTGTACCGGCCGTGCGTCGCGCGGCCTGTACGGCGGCCCTCCGACACGTGCCGGTCGGCGTTCTATCAACTGCCGAGTCCTCCAGGTGAAGGGTTCACGGCTTGGTCACGCGGCTGTGAACAGGTCGCGCTTACGGCACTGCGGGTTGCCCGCCGGCGCCGTAGCTGATCCACCAATGCATCGGCGCGCATCGGACACTTCGGCCGCGTTTACACGTTTAGTTCACATCGTGCTCACGTCTTCGTAACGCTCGCCCCTAGCCCCTTTGCCGTCCGTCCGATGTCGGTCGTCTGGGCTCGCATGGCGTCCGGCCGGCGATGCACATTCACCAAATCTCTACCACGGCCGATCGCCGGTGGTAGAGACTGCCCGCCAGTGCGGGCGCTCGCGCGCACCGCTGGTCGCTGCCCGGCGGCCGCAAGTCCACTGCTCCGATCACGAAACACGAGGCGCCCATGTCCAAAGTTCGTACCTGGCTTCAGTCGTTCCGCGTGTTCCTCAGCGCGCTTGGCGAGCTCATGCTCACGAAGCCGCTGCTCACCGGCCTGGCCACGACGGCGGCGCTCCTCCTGGTGATCTTCTTCGTCGGCCTGGGGTTGATCGCTCCGCACTCGCCCGGATCGCAGGTGAGCCTGACCAGCGCCCAATCGCTCATCGCCCACAACGCCGCCACCTCGGCGACGCTCCTCGATCAGGATGCGCGGCTGGAGCTGCACACCGTGGCCGGGACGCAGGTGTGGGCCACCTACCCGCACTCGGACAGCTACACCGGTCAGCTTCTCGTGAACCTGCAGCACCACAACGTCAACACGACCGTCGACCCGCAGACGGGGCAGGCGACGCTGCGGATCATCATCCAGTTCCTGCTGCCGATCCTCATCCTGGTCACGCTGTTCGCGTTCTTCATGACGCTCACCCGCGACCAGGGCGGGGCGTTCGCCGCGTTCTCGAAGTGGACCGGGCGAGGCCAGAAGCCCGGCGACGTCCACTTCACGTTCGCCGACGTGGCCGGCGCTCCGGAGGCGCTCGTCGAGCTGCGCGAGGTCTGCGACTTCCTGGAGAACCCGGGCCGCTACGCACGCCTCGGCGCCCGCGCCCCGAAGGGCGTCCTGCTCACCGGTCCCCCCGGCACCGGCAAGACGCTGCTCGCCCGGGCCGTGGCCGGCGAGGCCGCGGCCAACTTCTTCTCGCTCGCCGGCTCGGAGTTCGTCGAGTCGCTGGTCGGCGTGGGGGCCGCCCGCGTGCGCGACCTGTTCCGCCAGGCCCGCGAGATGGCGCCCGCGATCATCTTCGTGGACGAGCTCGATGGCGTCGGGCGCCAGCGCGGTTCCGGCCAGGGCCAGGGCCACGACGAGCGTGAGCAGACGCTCAACCAGATGCTCGTCGAGATGGATGGCTTCGGCGCCGAGGCGGGCGTCGTGGTGATGGCGGCCACGAACCGACCCGACATCCTCGACAGCGCGCTCCTGCGCCCGGGACGCTTCGACCGCCAGGTCGTCGTCGACGTGCCCGACGTGCACGGGCGGGCCGAGATCCTCGCGTTGCACGCCTCCAAGACGCCGGTGTCGCCGAACGCCGATCTCATGGCCCTCGCCCACCAGACGCCGGGCTTCACCGGGGCCGACCTCGCGAACATCATCAACGAGGCGGCGCTGCTGACCGTGCGCGCGGGCAAGGACCTGATCGAGCAGCCCGAGCTCGAGGAGGCGGTCGACCGCGTGCTGTCCGGTCCGGCGCGCAAGAGCCATATCCTCAGCCGCGACGAGCTGTGGCGGATCGCCATCCACGAGTCCGGCCACGCGATCGTCGCCTACGCCATCGGCAACGCGGCCGCCCTGCAGAAGGTCAGCGTGGTCGCACGCGGCCGTGGCCGAGGAGGCGCGACGGTCTACGCGAGCCAGGACAAGACCTCACTCACCCACCTCGACCTCACCCGGAACATGATCACGGCGATGGCCGGGGTCGCCGCGGAGGAGTACGTGTTCGGCATGCTCTCGACCGGCTCGGACAACGACCTCGAAGAGGCGACCGTGGTCGCCCACTCGATGGTGGCCGTGTACGGAATGAGCGAGGCGATCGGGCCGATCGCCGTCAGCGCCGCGCCGGACGAGGTCTTCATCTCCAGGCAGACCACCCAGCTCGGGCACGTGTCGGCGGGCACGCTCGAGCTCGTCGACCGCGAGACGACTCGCCTCGTGCGCGACGCCGAGGAGACGGCGCGCCAGATCCTCGACGTGAACGCCGAGGTCCTCGATGGGCTGGCCAACGCACTCGTCGTCCAGGAGACGCTCAGCGGGCCGGCACTCGAGGTCTACCTCGCGGCCGTCCAGCCGTGGGGCAACGAGCTCGTCCGCCTCCGCGGCCGCCTCCCCGACAACGTGCAGCTGCGCTCCAACGGCAGCGGGCCCGAGGAGGACACGACGATCATCGACTTCGAGACGCGCTGAGCGACCGCGCGTCTCGGGCCGGCGAGCTGCGCGCGCCCGCCGGCCCGGTCGCTTGCGCTACGGAAGCGGCGGGGGCGGACTGCCGTTCGGCTCGGTGGTCAGCAGCGGCAGGAAGATCCCCGCGTTGACCTTCTCGACACTGACCGTCGTCGCCGGGTTGTGGTTGGTCGGGCTGACGTAGGAGCGCGGGAAGAGCGCCACCCCGTTGTCCTTCAAGCCGCCGATCATCGCCTGCTGCAGCGCCGCCGGCGACGTCGAGTGCGCCTTGGCGATCGCCTCCTCGAGCAGGCCCATCGTCTCGAAGCCCAGGCCCGGGAAGGCCCCCACCGGCTGCCGGCCGAAGCGCTGCTTGTAGTCGCGCTCGAAGGCCGCCGCCTCGGCATTCTGTCGCGCGAAGCCGTACGTGGTGAAGGTCGTGCCCTCGAGTGCCGAGCTGCCGGGGCTCGACAGCGTCAGCGGCGTGTCCATCACGGCCGTCCCGAACAGATAGACCGCCTGCTGGCCGCCGTTCGCCAGCGCGGCGCCGAGGCGGTCGAACTGGGGCGGCGGGAGCGCGGTGAACAGGCTCGCGGGCTTCGCCGACTTGACCGCGTTCAGGACGCGCGCCGCATCGGCGCCGCCGAGACTCGCCGGCACGGTGGTCGATCCCACGATCGAGATGCCGGCCGCCTTCAGGTCCGCCTCCACATAGCTGGTCATCGTCGTCGCGTACGTCAGACCGCTGACGTTGACGATGAACACGCGCCCGAAGCCCTCCCTGGTCATGTAGTGGACGAGGCCCTCGGCTTCGTCGCTGCCGCTCATGCCGATCGGCCAGTACGTGCGAAGGCGCTGCGCGAGCGACGCGTCGGCGTCGCAAGGGGCGAGCATCAGCGTCCCGGAGGAGGAGGCGCCGGCGGCCAGGCTGGCCTGGGAGTCCGTGTCACACGGCAGCACGAGGACCGTGTTGGCTCCCGCGGCGTGCAGGCGTTGCTGCACGGCGGCCGGCGAGAGCCCGTCGAGTGGCTCGGCCACGACGCGCACGGCGTGGTGGGCCACCCCGCCGTGAGTGTTGAGCACATCCACGGCGGCCTCCGCGCCCTGGCGGATGAGCTGATTCTGCTGGCCGAACGGGCCGCTCGGCTCGTCGACGACGACCGTGAGCGGGCCGCCGCTCACCGGCAGCCGGGCCAGGCTCGGATGTACCGGGTTCGCCGCGGCCACCTCCGCCGGCGTCGTCGGGTCGGTCGCCGCCGGCGTCGCCCGCGGGGAGGCCGACGCGGCGCCGGTCGTCCCCGCCGCCGCGACGTGCGCGGCGGCGCCGGGGGCCGCGGCCGTCGCTGCGGTTGACCCCGAGGCGTCGTGGACGGTGACGGTGGCGGTCGGCCCCCCTCCGCCGCAACTCGCCAGAGCCAGGGCAGCCGCGGCCGCGGCCGCGGTTACGGCGAACCGCGCTGCGCGGCCACGCGGCTGCGCCTCATCGGGACGGGGGTTCATGTGCGGTCTCCTTGCGGTTCGTGAAGGCGGGCGCTCAATGCGAGACGAGTCGGGCTTTGTACCGGAAGGGTGCCGCGCCGCGCCAACGTTCAGCGACTTGTTCACGACTCAGAAACAAAACGTAAACCGAGGTCTCCAAGGTCGACGGTCAGCCGCCGGTTGGGCTCTCGGTGTCGGTGAGCGTGCCGCTGGCCAGGCGACCGCCGCCGTCGTATCCGGATGAGAGACGCAGCCTCAGGGTGCGCACGCGCCCCGCTTCGGTGATCGTCGCGGCGAAGCGGACGCGTCGCCGCTGGGCGGCGTTCAGCCCCACACCGGCGAGCGTCAGCCGACCGCGGGCGGCGATCCACCCGGACGGAGGAGATAGTGGCCGAGCGCAGCCAGACGCGCCCCCCCCTGTCTCGGTAGGCGAGGCTGCCGTGGGGCGACGCGACGTGGGCGTCCAGGACGAAGCTGATCGATGTGTGCCGCCGCCCGCGGATGGTTCCCCGCCCCACGGCCCCGGTGACCCGCCGCTTCGATACTGGCGGCGTCGTCGACCCGGCGGGGGCTCGCCCGCCGCCCGGGGAGGGCGAGCCACCGGCCGACCCCGTCCCCGCTTGGCCCGGACCAGACGGCGCGCCGCCGGGAGCGCCGGGGCCCGGAGCCGAACCGGTCTGGTAGGCGCCGATGTCACAGCGCCCGGGCGGACGAGGCGCATAGCGCTGATCGACGTCCGGGCACTGGCCGGCGTCACCGGCGCCCGACGACCGGGCTGCCGGGGGCGGGGGCCTGCGTCAGCGTCGGCCCCCCGTTCCAGACCAGGTTGCCGAGCTGCGGGTCGGTGGCGCCGAGCGCACCCACCCCGCACGTGCCGTCGCCGTCGAGGCTGGCGTCAGAAGCACTCGCCGGGAGCGAGCAGTCGTGGCCGCCGTTGCCGGCCACGATCGTGTTGACGAGAGACAGCCGGCCCGAACGGTCGTCGATCCCCTCGACGCCGTTGTCGGCAACGGTCGAGTTGACGAGCGTCGCGCTGCCGTGATCGACCAGTCCCTCCTCCAGGCCCCACGAGAGCGTCGAGTTGCGCACGGTCGCGCTGGCATTGGGCTGCACGAGCAGCGACGGGCCGTCGTTGCCCGAGAGCGTGGAGTTGTCGAGCTCCACCGTGCCGCTGTCGTCGATCGCCGCGCCCTGGTTCTGATACCCGGCGGCGCTCGCCGCGACGTTGACGAAGGTGGCCTGAGCCCCGGCGAGCACGTCGAAGAGGTCGGTTCCTGGCGCCTCGGCGGCGCCAGAGATCGTCAGGCCGCGCTCGGCGGGACCGGTGATGGCCACGTCGCCGCGCAGCGAGAGCGTGGAGCTCGGCGAGTAGGTGCCGGCGCTCAGCTCGATCGTGTTCGACCCGGACTGCGCGTCCGCCTGCTGGACGGCCGCGATCAGCGAGGCCGTGCCGGTGGCCGTGTAGGTCGCCGCCCGGGCGGCGACCGCCGCGGGACCAGCCGCCAGCGTGGCCGTGGCCAGAAGGACGGCGAAAAGCCGCCGGGGAGGGAGCCGCGGGTGCGGCTCCCTCCCTGTGCAACGTGATGCGTCAGGATGCTGCAAACGCCATCCCGGTTCTAGTAGTTGTGCTGGAACCCGGCGAGGATCGCCGGCTGCCAGGTGGCCGGCAGCGAGGCGTAGTTGTTGTTCGGCAGAACGCTCTGACCGAGCGAGGACAGGACGAACGTCATGTACGAGTACAGCGTACGCCGCTGATCCGCGCTCATCGCCGAGACCGCCCCGGTACCCGCGGCGCCGTGCAGACCCGAGTAGACCAGGTCGTACGTGAGGCCGCAGATCGGGTAGACCGTGCCGATGTTGTTCGCATCGTCGTGGTTACCCGTGCCGTTGACCGTGGCGTTGTCCGAGCCCCAGTTGTCGGTCGCGACGAGGCCCACCATCGCGGTGGAGGCACCGCCGCCCGGCTCGCTGAGCGCGCTCAGGTCGCAGTTGGCGCCGAGGCCATTCGCCGGGGCGACGTACGACGTGCCCGCGGCGTTCTGCATCGTGGGCTGGATCAGCCCGCTGGTGATGTTCACGGCGTCGGACAGGTCGGCGTAGCCGATACCGCCCGGCGTCGAGTTCAGCGTCGCCAGGAGCGCCTGGCCACCGCTGGTCGTCGCGGTGGTGAGGGTTGTGCAGCCGGTGCCCGTCGGCCAGACGTTGTTGACCGAGCCGTTGTACGACGCCCACGTCGTACCTGCAGCGCACGTCGCGCCGGTGCGGCTGTTGTCAACGTCCTGCATGTACGTCATGAAGATGTGCGTCGTCCCCGACGTATCCTGACGCACGACCCGCGTGATCGCGAAGTTGCACGCGGCCAGCCCCGGGTTGTTGGTCGTGAGGCGCGTGTCGTTCCACTTGGCGATGCTGCCGCCCATGATCGCGCTCAGCTGTGCGCCCGTGAGCTCGATGCTCGACGGCGCGCCACCGGTGCCCGTGCACTGCGTGTCGGTCAGGTTGACCTCCACCGCCACCGACGAGCCGCCGATCGGGAACGACATCAGGTTGGCCGTCGCGTCGCTCGGGTTCGGGAACGACCCCGTGTTCGGCGCGAACGGCGGGACGGTCAGCGGGATCGCCGAGCATCCGCCGGTCGGCACCAGCGAAGACTGCGTCGTGTTGCCGGGCGCCCCGTCGAGCGCCGTCAGCTGCGCCTCGCTATACGGGGTGTCGGTGCCCCAATAGTCCTCCGTGCGGCAGTTGGTGCCCTTCAGGCCGTTGCCCGAGCCGGTGAGGCTCGCGCTCGCGGCGGCCGGGTAGTTGTAGTCACCCATGTTTGCGGGCGTCGGGTCGCTCGAGCCCTCGGCCGCAACATTGCCGCAGATCTCGCTGTTGTAGGCGCCGAACCAAAGCGTCTGGGCGTTTGTCTGGTACGTCGAGCCGTAACCGTCGATCTTCCCGTCGCTGGACGCGCAGGCCACGCCGCCGGGGGCGTTCGCGAGCGCAGAGCCCGCGGTGACGAGGCTGCCGCCGAAGGCGGCGAGACCGAGCGCCGCTGCGACTGCGCCGGCCGTGAAGCCTCTCTTGCCGAATGGCTGCATTTCTTCTCCTGGATCGAGTGCTGAAATGATGAAGCCGCCGCCGTGTCCCCCCGGTGTCCATCATTCAGAGCCCCGCAGACGGATGCCCACGCGGCCCGACAGAGGTCGTACGGCAGGCGGCATCGTTGTCGACCCGAAGGCGCAGGGTGTTGTTTGGTCGTGAAGTCGCGAATGGCGCTGGTTCCTGATCGCGGGGGCGGCGCTTTACGTAAACGACTCGTGTTAAGAAGATGTACGACAAGGGCCCGCGGACACGGGGTGTCACCCTGTTCCAGGGCACGGAGCGATTCGCATACGTCAACGACATGTGAACCGATGCCGTCAGCGGGTTGTTGTCAACCGGTGAACCCCACAGGCACCCGGCTCACACAGCCGCCCCTCCCAGAAGAATCGATCGGGCCAACCGGCTCACACCTCCGTGCGTTGGGCGTAGCGTGGCCGGGCCTCCTAGCGCTCGCGATCGGTGAGCTTGCGTGGAAGTCGAACTGCTCAGCCGGCCGCGTATCGTGGTTAGCGCCGACCAAGCGGCTGGTCAAGCGCTGTGACCGAGATGACTACACGACAGTGACCACGGCCGTAACATCCAGGGCAAGCCGCAGCTTCGACTGAAGGCTGAGTTGTTAGCGCCCCCTCGTGAACAGTGAAGAGGATGTAAACCGCCTCGCGCTGGTTGTTGCCCAGCCGTGAACATCGCGCACGCTGCGTGCGGCTCTGCCCCATGCCGAGCTAGGATCCCAGCGCTGTGAACGGCCGCCTCACGCGGATGCGGTGCACCGGAAGGTCAAGGAGTTCAGATGCGTGGGCTGACCCTCACAACACGAAGCTGTCGGCTGGGCGCGCTCGGAGCGGCGATCGTCGCTGCGCTAGCGGTGACGGCGTCTGCGTTCGACGATGCGCCGCCGGCCTCAGCTAGCGCGGTCGATTGCGCCGCGGCCTGGACCGTGACGACGCCGCCCGGCGGGATGCCGACCGGGCCGACTGGTCCGACCGGCCCAAGCGGTCCCACCGGCGCCACCGGGACGACGGGCGATCCCGCTCCGACCGGCATGCCCGGGTCTCCGTGTTGGGAGGAAGTCGACCCATACCCGTTCGGGACAGACGGAACGCCGGTCGACACCACGAGCAGCCTCTGTCAGCCCAACGCCGCGACCGTGCCCACCTGCTACGAGACGGTGACCTCGATGGCCTTCCGCTCATGGAACTACGGCCTGGCCGCGACAGCTCCGCAAGTCGTCCAGTCGAACAATCCGTACGGGGTCTGGCTGTTCAACGGGACGCGTTGGTTTCCCGACCCGACGTTCCCGGGCAGCGGCGCGTGCCCCGGCTCCACGGTCGTGTGGGCGGGCAAGCTCGACTACTGGCTGATCGGGCCGGCCGTCAGACAGACGGACCCGCTCACCGTGAATTGGAATTGGCCGAGCTTGTGCCGATTCGACGGTGCGAACTACGACTGGCAGACCGTCCCCGTGCCGCAATCGGTGCTCAACCGGGTCACGCCGCCACCCCAGCCCGGCCAGCAGGCGCCGCCGACGCCGGACTTGGGCGCCATCACCTCCGCCTCGTGCTTCAGCTGGGACGACTGCTGGTTCCTCGGGAGCTACGGCACCGAGCTGCACTGGGATGGAGAGACATTGACCGACGACTCCTCGGCGAACGCCGACACGTGGCTTCAGACCGCCTTCACGTCCGCGATCGCGCGCGTCGACCTGGCTGGCAACCCGTTCGCCGTCGCGGTCGGCGCGTCCAGCGTGAGCCCTCCCATCGAGGGCGAAGCCGCTGCAACCGCGCTTCCAAGCACGCCGCAGGGCACTGCGCCGCCGCAGGTGTTCGGCTCGAGCGGCGACGTCTTCGATCCGCTGCCGTTCAGCGCGCCCACGCTTCAGTGGCCAAGCGACCCCTACCGGACAGACCTCGTCGCGGCTGACTTCACGCCGGACCGGCAGGGCTGGGTCGCCGGCAATCCGGCCGGCTTGCTCCCAACCACCGAGTCGGTTGGACCGGTGCGCAAGCAGTCGCCGCGAGTCGGTCCCCCGTTGGGGACGGTCGAGCCTGCGCCACTGATGACGACGACGGCAAGCGGCGGCACGTCGTCCTGCACCGCGCCGCCGGCGTCGACATTCACCTACTCGGACGAGCCCGCGGCGGCGGACTCATACCTGTGGTCCTCGATCTCGGCGGTGCCCACGGGCGACGATGCGTTCGCCGGCGGTCAAACGTGGCCGGGAACAGGGGACCCGGTCTACGAACAGGTCGGCTCGACCGTCGAACCCGCGGCCGACGGCACCTCCGAGCCCGATCAGACCGGGCATGGCGTACCCGTGATCGTTCACGCGCAATGCGACGGATCGATCACCGCGACCGTGTTCTTCGCGCCGGACCCGCTGCATCCCGGCACTCTTGCGCCTGCCGACGACAGCGGCGCGGTGACGGCGATCGCGGCCAACGCGGCGAACGACGCGTGGGCCGCCACATCCCGCGGCCTCCTCCCCCTCAATACGGAAGGGGGGTCGCAGCTCCAACCACCGCACCTCTACCGCCTGACCGACGGGCAGCCTCCCGCCGCGCTCGCGGGGGACGACAACGAGAGTCGTCCGCCCGATCTGCAGCAGGACGCCCCCCCGCCTCCGGAGCCCCCCCCGCCGTCGGGCGCCCCGGTGGTTATCGTCGAATCCTCGTCCTCGACCATCCTCAGCCCGGCGCCGGCGCTCAAGCCGAAGCCGACCCGGGATGGCCCGGCCGCGCTCTACGACGTGCGTTCAAAGCTCGAGGGCCGGGGACAACGCCTCACGCTCGACATCACCTTCAGGCTCCGACGCCCGGTGACCCTCGGGGCCCAGGCCCTGCGACACCGCCGTATCGTGAGCTCGGCGCCGCTGCGTCATTTCAGCAAGCGCCGCGGCCAGATCCTGCTCGAGCTCAATACGAAGGACTGGCCGACGGCGGTGCGCTTCACGACCGACCAGCCCGCGGTCACGCTGCGCAACCCCGGGCGGCGCCTCTCGGGCACCGTTCGGCTCAGCGCGGAGGCGCGGCCGTATCGGCACCGCCGGATCGTGTCGGTGAGCTACCAGTACTCGGCGAGCGGCAAGGGCCTGTGGTACACGATCGGTACCGCCAGCTCCTCGCCGTGGTCGTTGCCGTTTGCGACCGGCCAGCTCACCGCTGGCCGCTACGACCTCCGCGCGGTCGCCACCGACAACGCCGGCGTCAGCGGCGTGTCGCCCGTGCTCTCAAAGCTCGCGATCACCCCCACGGGGGCCACATGAGGCTCCGCGTTCGGCACCGCATCCTCCTTGCGAGCGCGGTCGTGACCGCTCTGCTCGCGCTCGCGCTGAGCTGGCAGCCGGCAACGGGAGCCCGTCCCGCCGCGGCGCTCGCCAACGCGCCGGCCGTCACGCTGGCGTTGTCGACGAGCAGCAACCCGATCACCCTGCCCGTCACGCTCACCGCGACGGTGAACAGCGACATCACGCCGCCGCAGGTCGGGGTGATCGACTTCGAGGCCGCACTGGCCGACAAGAGCAACTGGACGTCGGTCGGCACGAGCCCCTTCTTTCCAGGTGGGCAGCCGCCGTACGACGTCACGGTCGGCACCCTGCCCGACGGCGACGGGCTGTACGACTTCCGGGCGGTGCTGACCGAGACCGACGGGACGGTCGAGCCGGCCTCAGCGATCGTGCGCGACCAGCTCGTCGCCAACAGCTCGCCCTATGTCACCCTGACGCGAGCGAACAACACCGCCCTGCTGACCGGGTCGGCGCTGCGCCAGACGGTGGCCCTCGCCGGCCACCCATTCTCGGCTCAGAACGGGATCACGGCGTCGAGCTTTCGCTTCCAGATCTCCCCCGCCAACTCGGAGCAGTGGACCGACGTCACCGACGTGACGCTCGATTCGTCGGGCGACCCCCAGTCGTTCAACTTCGACACCACCGGCGTTCCCGACGGCACCTACGACCTGCGTGCCACGCCGGTGGATCAGAGCGACAAGACCTACGCGACGATTCCGGTGCGCGGCGTGATCATCGATAACACGCCGCCGGCGGTCACGATGAACCCCCCCAGTACCGCGCCGCTCGCCGGCACGGTGACGCTGTCGGCCGATGCGACCGACACGGGGTCGGGCGTGGCGTCCGTGGTGTACGAGCGCGCCGTCGCCGGCACGAGCGCCTGGACGCAGATCGCGAGCGCAGCGGAGGCTCCGTTCTCGGCCTCGGTCGATACCTCCGGGTGGCCCAATGGGTCGTATTCAGTGCGGGCGATCGCCACCGACCGGGCGGGCAACTCCGCGATCTCCGACAGCGTCTCGGTCACGACGAGCAACCCGACGGCAGCGCCTGCGCTGCGGCCGCAGGTCACCGGCGTCGCCGCGCCCGCGCACGGCATCACGATTCTCGGCTCGGACCGGTCGACCGACACCACCTGGGCCTTCGGGTTCACGACCGCCCCGCCCGCGAGCGTCAACGGCGCCCAGCTGGACTACACCGCCCGCGGAGATCAGTTCGTCCTGCTCCGGCACACCGCCGCCGGCGGCTGGCAGATCGCCGACGTCCTGCGCCAGCGCAATCAGGACGGCAGCATCAGCGCGTGGCCCCTGTTGCCCGTGACCGACGCCGGCACCGATCCCGTGCAGGCGGTCGGCGCGATGCTCCCGTCCGGTGAGGCGTGGCTGTGGGTCTACGAGAGCGCCAACAGCGGGTATCAGCCCGTCTACGGTCTCTTCCACCGCGCGCCTGGAGGCCCGTTCCTCTACGACCCGTCGGCCACCGCAGCCGTCGGACCATCGCTGCTCGACGTCACCAACCTCACCGGCCAGCTGCGGCTCGGCGAGACGGGTGACGGCCACATCTACGGGATGTTGGTGAGTCCCTCGCAACCACACCAGACCGCGTCGCTCAACGGTGTGTCGGTCAGCGCGGCGCTCCAGTACGCGCTCCTCGACGGCGACACGTGGTCGGTTCACACGGCCTCGGCGCCGCCCTCCTACGAGCCGCAGCCCGGAGACGACCTGTCACTGGCCTACGCCGACGTCTCCGGCCCCGACGCCGGCTGGGGCGAGCTGAGCGTTTCGCGTCTGGCGGTGCCCGCGCCCCTGCCGCTGCTGCTCGGGCGCTTCGCGTCGGACCAGTGGTCGTACGTCACCACCGGACTCGACGCACTCGACCTCACCGGCAACGTCGCCAATCCGAAGGGCGCGGTCCTGCCGGAAGGGATCAAGGTCGACGGCACCACCGTGTGGATCAAGGCCAACGCGCTGCTGCCGCAGCCGGGAGCGCCAACGGCCAACGGAGACGTCGTCGCGCGCCTGGACGCCAGCGCAGGCAACCCGACGGTGGCCGGCTCGTGGTGCTCGCTGCCGGTCGCCAGCTCGTGTGCCGAGCCGCTCGACGCGCAGCATCCGGCGGCGCTGCCCGACGCGACCTTCCCCGGCGCGGCGCTGGCGCTCCAGTCCAACCAGCTCGACGTGTTCTCCAACGGGGAATGGAGCTCGATCCCTGCCCCGGGCTACGGGCCGGCACACGGGAACAGCGGGGGAGGCGCGAGCTTCACCGACCCGACCGACGGCTGGCTCGGCAGCGGCTCAGGGGTCGGCCAGGTCACCGCGCAAGCAGCAACGTCGAGCTCGCTCGCATCGTGGCCGATCGCCGACCGGTCCCCGTTGACGAGCGTCGCTCTGCCGCCCGGCAGCGGCGGGTCCGTCGGCGAATCCGGCGCCCTGGCGGTGGGCTTCGACGGCGCATCGCTGCTCTACAACGCACAGGACGGTTGGCTCGTGCAGCCGACGCCCACGCGGGCGCATCACCTCTATCTGACGAGCGTCGCGTTCAACGGATCCTCGAGCGCGTTCGCCGTGGGGCAGTCGGGATTGATCCTGCACTGGAACGGAAGCTCCTGGTCGGAAGACCCGCAGTCGATCGCGCTGACGCAGTCGCGGCTCGACGCCGTGGCCTTCGACGCGTCTGGTCAGGGCTGGGCCGTCGGTGAGAACGGCACGATCCTCCACTACGACGGGCAGAGCTGGTCGATCGAGCCGCCGCCGCCGGGCGAAGCGAACACCGCCGTCACGTCGGTCGCCGTGGCCGGCTCGGGGCCGTCGGAGAGCGTGCTCGCGATCGCCGGCGGCAACCTCATCGTCCGCCAATCCGACGGCACATGGATCGACGCCGGTCCGTCGCTGTTCCCGAGCGGTGCGGCACCGACACCGGGCAGCCTTCGCCTCGTCTCCGGCCTGCCAGACGGAGGCGCCGTGATCGCCGGACTGTCGACGGTGCTCGTGCGGCAGGGCTCCGGCCAGCCGTTCGCATACTCCGACCAGCCGCTCGAGGGCATCGCCGTCGCCCTTTCGGCCTTCCGCGACGACAGCGGAGCGGTGCGCGCAGCCATCTCCGTGGCGCCGCCCGCCGCGGATCCGCTGCCGCCGTTCACGCCCACCAACGACGTCGGCGGGTACCCGAGCGGCGACGGCGAGCTCGTCATCCAGTCCGCCGATGGCTGGCAGGATCTGAGCGACAACCAATCCGCGGGCACGCCGCAGACGCTTCCCGAGGACGGCGAGCTCAAGCCCGACCCCGTGCTCGGCGTCGCGTCCAGCCCGGACGGGCAGCACCTGTGGGCGGTCGGCGGCTACTACGGCACGCCCACCTCGAACGGGCTCGGCGCAGCGAACGTCCTCGCGGCCCGGTCTCCGGGCTGGGAGACGGCGTCGATGTGGCGCTACGACGCCGGCGGCAGCGCGACGGCGCCCGAGGTGAGCGAGTCGCCTCCGAGCTTGCCGGCGAAACCGGGGACGGTGTCGTTCGCCTTCTTCTCGAGCCCGGAATGTCGCGCCGAATGTGCGTCGACGCAGGACGCCCAGCCCGACACCAACCTCGCCGGCGCCATCGAGGAGATGAACGCGTTCGCCTCCCAGCCCGGCGGGCCGGCGTTCGCGATGCTCGGCGGCAACGCGGTCGGACCCGACGACACCCTCGCCTGGAGCGAGGGCAACGGCGCCGCCGACTTCACCAACCTGCCGTCGCTCCTGGCTCCGCTCAACATCCCGCTGTTCGCGGCCTACGGTCAGAAGGACGCGGTGCCCACCGAGTCGGATCCAACGCAGTCCTGGTCATATGCGTTCGCCGGCGCGCCGGCGCCGTTCGGCGGCGGCGGCTCGGCGCCGGGCATTAGCCCGGTCTCGACCGGCCTCGCTCCGCCTGGCACGGTCAGTCGCTTCTACGCCTTCGACGCTGCCCAGAACGGATCGACGCTGCGGGTGATCGTGCTCGACAACTCCCAAGGCTCGCTCGACGGAAGCGATACCGGCCAGTCGACGTGGCTCCAGCAGCAGCTCGCCGAGGCCAGCGGGATGCCAATCGTCGTAGTTGCGGCCCGATCGCTGTACGGATCCGCGACGAGCGACGGGTCGACCGTCGCGGCCGAGCTCGCCGCCGCCGGCGTGATCGCCGTCTTCACCGGACCGCTCGACGGTTTCCAGAACGAGCATCACTTCATCCCCGAGGGCGCCGCGCAGACGATCCCCGAGTACGAGGGAGCGACGCTCACCTACCAGCAGTCGGCGAACGACGGCGTCGTCTGGTACGACGTGTCGGTCGACACGTCGCGGCACAGCGTCTCCGTCGACGCGGTGCCGCTCATCCAGTCGCTGGCCCTGCAGCCGCTGCGGGGGCTGACCGTCGCCCGCAGCCTCACGCTGCAATTCCAGGCGATCGGCCGTCGCCCGCCGGGCAGCCTCGCCAGCTCGCCGCGATGGGACGGCAACTCCCCATACCCGGGCTACGACAACTACGTCGGGATCCCGGCGAGCGGTTGCACCACCTGCGTCACGCCGACGTACCATTACACGAGCTCCAGGCCCGACATCGGCAACTTCGTCACGGCGAGCTTCGCCGGATCGGCCATCCCGGCCAACGCTCCGCATCCGGTCGCCAACTCGCAGTCCGGGCTGTTCTGCGGCTACAACGCCGGCACGACGACGGTGACGATCACCACCGGTCTGACGAGCTACTCGCTTCCGGTCACCGTGCAGCCGGGTGGCTACGGCTACCCATGCGGGACCGTGGCGCTGACGAACGTGAACGCCAACACCACGACGGTCAAGTCCCAGAACCGACCGGGGTCGGTCATCGTTCGAGGAGCCGCATCTGCCCCACCGCCGGCGACGCCGCCTCCACCGCCGGCGGCAGCTGCCACCGCGAGCGCCGCGCCCCCGATCCACCTCGCGCCGACGCCTGCAGCCCCGGCACCACCTTCGCCCGTTCCCGTAACTCCTCCGGCACCCCACGCGGCGTCTCCAGCCCCGGTGCCGCCCGCGCCAGCACCGCTCCCGCTCGTCCAGTCCACCGCGCCGCTCCTCCTCGCGGTGCCACTGGCGATCGTCCCCCCGCCGGCAGTGGCGACGCAGCCGATCCCGCCCGGCGGCGCCGCCCAGCAGCCGGCGACGGCCGAGCGCCGCGAGAAGGCGCACAAGCACGCCCACTCCAACGCCTACACGCTGCTGAGGCCCGCCAGCAACACGAGCGACCCGGCCGCCTGGTGGTACGACGGCGCGGTCGGCGTCACGAGTCTGATGGCGCTGGCCCTCGTCGGACAGGCGATGCGGCCGCGCCGCCGGCCGAAGGTGGCGCGCGCCACGGCCCGGCGTCGCTGACGCCGCGCGGCCAGCCTCTCAGGAGGGCTACGATCCACCCGTGTCCGTCGCCGCGGTCATCGAGCGCCACCGGGCATCGGGCCGGACGTTCACCGCCGCACGCGTCGACAGCTTCGCGCTCGATCGCGGCGATGGCGATCCGGTGGTGCTCATGCACGGGGTGCCCGCCTCGTCGTTCCTGTACCGCAAGGTCGTGGTCGAGCTGGCGAGCCGCGGCCTGCGCGGGGTCGCGTTCGACCTCCCGGGCCTCGGTCTCGCGCAGCGACCGAGCGGGTTCGACTACTCCTGGACCGGGCTCGGCCGCTTCTCGATCGCGGCGGTCGACGCGCTCGAGCTCGAGCGCTTTCACCTCGTCGTGCACGACATCGGCGGCCCGGTGGGGTTCGAGCTGGCGGCCGCGATGCCCGAGCGGGTGCGGTCGCTCACGCTGCTGAACACGCTCATCTACGTCGAGAGCTTCCGCCGCCCGTGGGTGATGGAGCCGTTCGCGCGTCGCGGGATCGGCGCCGCTTGGCTGGCGGCGATGCGGCCACCCTTGTTCATTGGGCTCATGTACCTCGAGGGCGTGAAGGATCGGGCCGCCGCCACGGCCGACGAGCTGAACGCCTACCCCGCCCTGCTGAAGCGCGGCGACGGTGGCCGCGCGTTCCTGGAGATCATGCGGGGCTTCGAGCGCACCCGCGAGAAGGAGGATCTGTACCTGTCCACCCTGCGCGAGGCGGCGTATCCGATCCAGATCGTCTGGGGTCGCGACGATCCGGCGTTGCGGCTCGCCGCCGAGGGGGCGCAGGCCCGGCGCGCGGTGCCCGGCGCCGGATTCACCGCGCTGCCGGGCAAGCACTTCTTCCCGGAGGAACAGCCGGCGGCCATCGCCGAGCTCGTGTCGGCGCTCGCCTCGAGGGCTACAGGGCGCGCACCGCGCGCACGCCCCTCGCCGCACTGACCGTCGCCATCGCGCTCAGCGCGAGCATCCCGGCGAACACGACGGCGACGCCGGCCGAGGCGCTGACGAGCTGGCCGGGGCCGTTGCCCTCGGCCGCGAGCCCCGGCGCGTCGAGCACGAGCGCCACGAGATAGGCACCGGTGGCGGCGGTGATGACGAGCATGCAGAGCGTGACGACGGACAGCGCCGGCACGGCCAGGACGAGCTCGCGTCGCCCGGGCTCCACGCGGCGCATGATCGCCCGCGGTGCCAGCCAGCAGACGCCCGCGGCTCCGAACGCGACCAGCCCGCACAGGACCAGGAGCGCCGAGCCGATGACGCCGGCGCGATGCTCGTTGTGGTCGAGCCACGCGGCGAGCGCGCCGAGGGACGCGACGAGCAGGCCGATCGCGAGCGGCGGACCGGCGATCAGCCGCAGCAGGTCGCGGTCGCGCGTGCGACCGGCCTCGGCGAACGCGGCACCGGCGAGCGGCACCGCCGCGAGCAGGAGCGCGACGGCGGCGGCGATGGCCGCGAGCAGGACCGCACCGTGCGTCGCGCCGATCAGCGGATGCGTACGCCCGGCGGCCTGGAACGGGAGATCCTCGGTCGTCTTGGCAAAGGCGCCTCCGAGGAAGCAGAAGCAGATGAAGCAGCCGAGGACCCCGCTGACGCTGTTGCGCGCCCGTTCCCGCGGGTGCGATCCGGCGAGCGGATGCAGGTGCGCGAGCACGGCGCCGCGCAGCAGATCGACCGTCGCCCTCGGACCCGGCGGGTTGTCCTCGAGCAAGGCGTGCATCTCGGAGGCGTAGCGGCGCCGCCAGGCCTCCGGATAGAGCGCGACCAGGACGCTCCTCATGCGAACGTGCCGCCGGTCTCGAGTCGACGCAGACCGGTGTGGGCGACGCGCTCCTGGACGGTCAGCTGCTCGCGCAGGGCATCGGCGCCCGCTCCCGTCAGCCGGTACGGGCGACGGCGGTCGTCGCTCGGCAGCGGCTCGATCAGGCCGCGCTCCTCGAGCCGCGCGAGCGCGCCGTAGAGCGTGCCCGGCCCGAGCGTGACACCGGCCATCTCCTCCACGTCGCGCGTGATCGCATAGCCGTGCTTGGGGCCGTCGGCGAGGCTCGCCAGCACGAGCAGTCCGGGGTCGCTGCTAGTTCGCATTGCGATACATCGTAGCACGTAGTAACGGTTCCGCGCGCCGGGTCACCGCTTCAACACAACCGGTGCCCCACATCGACCTAACCTGCTGCCGGCGGCCGCCGCACCAGCTCAATCCGAATAGAGGAGGCACTCGTGCGTATCCGAAGCTCGCGCGTCCGCGATTGGCTGCGGGCTGCGACAGGTGCGGCGCTGGCCACGGCCGGCGTCGCGGGACTGGCGGCCGTGCCCGCTGGTGCCACGGTGACACCCACCGCGGCCCAGTGCGCGTTCCCCAATCCGCAGTACAAGCACGTGATCTACGTTCAGTTCGACAACACGCACCTTCGGCGCGACAACCCGAACGTGCCGTCGGACCTGGAGCAGATTCCGGCGCTGCGCAACTTCCTCGCCGACAACGGCTCCCTGCTGTCCAACGACCACACGATTCTCATCTCCCACACGGCCGGCGGGATCGTCAGCTCGCTCACCGGCCTGTACCCGGATCGAAACGGGATCAACGTGGCCAACTCCTACCAGTTCTTCACGGGCGACCCGCTCTCCACCGGGTTCGCGTCGGCGTTCACCTACTGGACCGATCCGGTGGGCGGCGGCGACAACCTACCCAATCTCGTGACCACGGGCGGGGCGAACACGCCGGCGCCCTGGACCGCCTACACACAGGCCGGCTGCGACGTCGGCGCGGTGGCGACGGCGAACATCGAGCTGGAGAACACCTCGACCGGGGCCGCGGGCGACATCACGAACGTGTTCGGCGGCGGCGTCAGCGGACTGAGCTCGCCGCAGGCGGCGATCGCTCTGCAGGACCGGTCGGAGGCCACCACCGACCTCGAGGGCATCGCGATCCATTGCGCGCTCGCCGACAGCTCGCCCGGCGGGCTGTGCTCGAGCGCCAACGGCGGGCGGGCCGACACGCTTCCGGGCCAGCTGATGACGCCCAATGCGCTGTTCGGCGCCCTGTCGGTCAACCAGGTGCTCGCCAGCCCGGGCCACTTCACGCCGGCGACCACGGATGCCTCGTCGCCGACGTTCAGTGGACAGACGGTGCCGAGCGTTGCCCCGCCCGTCAAGGACGTGTTCAACTACACGGCCAGCCCGGGAATCAGCAACCCGCCGAGTCAGGTCATCGCCGACTCCGGCGGGCATTCGGGGTTCCCCGGCTTCGACCCGTCGGCGGCCCAGACGCTCGGGTACGTGGCGGCGATGCAGGAGGCCGGCGTGCCGGTCACGTTCGCCTACATCTCCGACGCGCACGACGATCACACGGGCGTGAACAACTTCAACGCCTTCGGCCCGGGCCAGGCCGGCTACGTTGCGCAGCTGAGCGCCGAGAATCAGGCCTTCACGGCGTTCTTCGACCGGCTGGCCCAGGACGGCATCAACCAGAGCAACACGCTGTTCGTGTTCACCGTCGACGAGGGCGATCACTTCGACGGCGGGCCGCCGACCAATCCCGGCTGCGACGGGGTGACGACGCCGTGCACCTACGGCACCGGCACGACCGGGCCGAACAGCGTCGGCGAGCAGGATGTCGACCTCGTCAACGCTCTGCGCCTCGAGAAGAACGACACGATCCCGTTCGACGTCCACGCCGACTCGGCCCCGACGGTCTACGTGCACGGCTCGTCCTCCACGTCGGGACCGGGCGCCAACGACCCGAACGTGCGCCAGCTCGAGCGCGACGTGAGCGGCCTGACGCTCACCAACGCCCGCACCGGCACGACGGACGCGGTCACCCAGCACATCGCCGACCAGACCGACGAGGCGATTCTGCACATGGTGAACGCCGACCCGTCGCGGACGCCGTCGTTCACGCTGTTCGGCAATCCCGAGTACTACTACGAGCAGGAGGGGCCGTTCGGCTACACGTGCCCGACCGGCTCGACGACGCCGGGCTGCCCGTCCGTGGGCAACGCGTTCGCCTGGAACCACGGCGACGACAACCCCGAGATCGGCAACACGTGGTTCGGCATGGTCGGTCCGAACATCCGCCACCTCGGTCAGACCGCGGCGGTGTGGACCGATCACACCGACCTGCGCCCGACGATGCTCGAGGCGCTCGGACTGCCAAGCGCCTACGTGCCCGACGGGCGGGTGGTCACGCAGGTGCTCTCGCCGAGCGCGCTGCCGGACGCCATGCGCGTCCAGTTGCCGCTCGTCGACACCCTCGGTGCCGTGTACAAGCAGCTCGACGCGCCGTTCGGGCAGTTCGCGCACGACAGCGAGATCGTCTCCACCCGGGCCGTCGCCAGCAACACACCCGCCGACGTGATCTACCGGGCGTGGGACGCGCAGCTGCAGGCGTGTCTCTCCGAGCGAGACACGGTCGCCACGCAGATCGCGTCGCTGCTCGACGCCGACGAGTTCGGCGGCGGTGGACGGGTCGACGCGTTCGGCACGGTTCCGCTGATCGTCTCGGCCCAGCGGCTCATATCCGAGATGCATCTGCTCGCCGGCTTCGGCGCGCCGCCCCGGCCGCTGCTCTGCGAGCCCGGCGCCGGCTTCGATCGCTGACCGACGCGGGACGAACGCCCGCGCGCGCTCCCGACGGTCACCCGTCGGGAGCGCGCCGGCGCAGCGCGTAGACCTGCGCGCTGATCGTGCCGGCGGTGCGGTTAGGATGGCGACATCTTGCGATCGTCCCGGGGAAGAGCCGGTCAGGGCAGCGCCCGCTCCGGGTCGAGATCCTCGGGGCGCCGGGGCCGGCTCGGTCGAGGCGGATTGGCGGCGCTCGCGCCGCTCGCCGCCGCCGCGCTCCTCGCCGCATCCGCGATTCCGGTCGGGGCGGCGGGATCGGGAGCGAACCTGCTGCAGAACCCCGGAGCCGAGGCCGGCGCGGGCGGCAGCGACAGCGGGGGAGCGATGCCACCGCCGGGCTGGACGGTCACCGGCGATCTCACCACCGTGCAGTACGGCGCGTCGGGCGGCTTCCCCAGTGCGGCCAACAGCGCGGGCATCGGCGGCGGCAGCAACTTCTTCGCGGGCGGGAACAGCCCGCTGTCCACCGCGACGCAGACGGTCGACGTGTCGGGCTCGGCGGCCGGCATCGACGCCGGCACGGTCACGGCGACGCTGAGCGGTGACCTCGGCGGTTACGCGACGCAGGATGACAACATGGCTGTCACCGCCACGTACCTGAGCGCATCGGGCGGCCCGCTCGGCTCGCTCACCATCGGTCCGGTGACCGAGGCCGACCGTAACGGCCAGACCACGCTGCTGCCACGGTCCGGCACCGGCACCGTCGCGCCCGGCACCCGCTCGATCCAGGTCGTCATGACGGCGACCCGATATGAGGGGACGTACAACGACGGCTACGCCGACAACCTGTCGCTGTCCCTCGGCAGCGGCGCGGCGTCCGCCCCACCTCCGCCGCCGGTCCTGTACGCCGCCGAGAACGTCCGGCCGGTGAGCGGAACGGTCTACATCAAGATGCCGCCCGGCGCGACGGTCGGTCGCGCCTCGGTCGCGAGCGCACCGTCGGCCTCGGACAGCCTCACGAAGGGCCAGGGCTACGTGCCGCTCACGCAGGCGCGTCAGATTCCCGTCGGCTCGATCCTCGATACACGTTCGGGCACCGTCGCGCTGACCGCGGCGAGCATGAACAAGGGCCAGTACTACACGAGCACTGTCACCGCCGGAATCTTCCAGCTGCTCCAGCACCGCGGGCAGCGGGGTCTCAGCCAGCTCACGCTGATGGACGCCGTCGCTCGCCGGCAGGCGTGCGCCTCGGTCGGCAAGAAGGCGTCCGTGGCCCGGAAGCTCAGCAACCGGGTGCTCGGGTTGCTCAAGAGCACCGACCACGGCCGCTTCAGCACGCGCGGCAGCTACAGCTCGGCCACCGTGCGCGGCACGGCCTACAGCGTCGCGGACACGTGCGCCGGCACGCTCACCACCGTGACGCGCGGCTCCGTGCTCGTCGACTACTTCCGGCGCCACAAGACGCTCGTCGTGAAGGCGGGCCACTCGTTCCTGGCCAAGGCCTCGGGCGCTCCGAGCGTCGTCGGTTCCATCGGCAAGTAGCCGTCGGACGACACGCGGCGCGGCCGGCCGAACGGTTCCCCGTTGAGCGAACGGCCGGTCGGTGGTCAAATGCAGGAGGGAGCGAACCTCGATGGTGCCCCTCGTCACCGAGCAGCAGCCGGAGCGGCGTGGCGCGCGACGCGCCGCCGTCGAGTTCGCCGTGACGCTGACGCGCTCGCGTGGCGGGCCGATCCGCGGTCGCACGCTCGAGCTCGGGCGCCACGGAACGCGGATCGCGACCGATCGCCCGCTGCGCATCGACGAGCTCCTGCAGTTCGACCTCGCGCTCGGGGAGTCCGGTCCGCCGGTCAGCGGCCACGCGCGTGTTCTTCGCCAGCACGCCGCGGGCGCCTACGCGTTGCGCTTCGAGGACCTCGCACCCGATGGCGCCGACGCGCTGGCCCGGTTCCTCGCGCCGGAGCCGTCGCCGTAGCGGCGCCGTCGCCGCGCTCGCCGGGGCGGCCGCCGCGCCGGGCCGCGCGCGTCGGTCAGGGTTCCTCGATCGCCCGGCTCGGGCCGTTCGCCGTCGCCGCCGGCACCATGGTTCCCGCGCCGGTCGCCGGCTGGGCGTCGGCGGGCAGCGCGGCGGGGTCCGGGCGGTTCGCTATCGCGGCCGGCGCCGTCGTTCCCGCGCCGGTCGCTGGCCCCGCGGCCGCCGCGGGGCCAGCGGGGGCGTGCGCCAGCGATTGCAGCAGGTCGACGGGAAACGGGAACACGATCGTCGAGCTCTCACTCGCGCCGATCTCGCGCAGGGTCTGCAGATAGCGCAGCTGGATCGTCACGCTGTTCTGGCTCATGAGGTCCGCCGCCTCGAGCAGCCTCGCCGCCGCCTGGAACTCGCCTTCGGCGTCGATGATCTTGGCCCGCCGCTCGCGCTCGGCCTCCGCCTGGCGGGCCATCGCATGTTGCATGCCCTTCGGAATCTCGACGTCCTTGATCTCGACCGTGGTCACCTTGATGCCCCACGGCTCGGTCTGGTCGTCGATGATGTGCTGCAGGTTCTCGTTGAGATGCTCGCGCTCGGAGAGCAGCGTGTCGAGCTCGGCCTTGCCGAGCACCGATCGCAGCGTCGTCTGCGCGATCTGGGAGGTCGCCGACAGCACATCCTGGATCTCGACGATCGACCGGTTCGGGTCGATCACGCGGAAGTAGGCCACGGCGGTGACGCGCGCGGGCACGTTGTCCCGCGTGATCACCTCCTGGGGCGGAATCTGCAGCGTCACGGTGCGCAGGCTGACGCGCTCGAGCCGATCGACGAACGGCACCAGCGTGACGACGCCCGGGCCCTTGAGCTCGCTCAGGCGCCCGAGGCGGAACACGACGCCGCGCTCGTACTCGCGGAGCACCCGCACCGAGGCGGCGGCGAGCACCACCCCAAGCAGCACCAGCACGCCGAGGACGATCAGGACGGTGGTCAAGATCATGGATTCAGCTCCCATTCTTCGGCCTTGCGGACGCCGAGGGTCAGCCCGCTGACCCGCTCGACAACGACCCGGTCACCGTCGTGAAGCGTCGCTCCCTCGTCAAGGAGGCTCGGCGCCGCGCGCCAGAGCCCGCCGTCGACGAAGACGCGCGGCGCCGGCGCGCTGCCGCGGATGACCCCGAGGTGGCCCACCATCGCCTCGGCACCTGAGCGCGGGCGCTGCGAGCGCACCGTCAGCAGGCTGCGCCCGACGACGAACAGCCCGGCCAACGAGGCGGCGAGCACGCCGACGGCCACGACGAGCACCCCGAGCACGCCCACGCCGGCCCCAGCCGAGAGGAGCACGACGCCCCCGACGAGCGCGGCCACGGCGACGCCCGCAATCAATCCCCCGGTCGAGACGTGCGCCTCGACCAGTGCCAGAACGACGGCAGCCACCACGAAGACGACACCGAGAACGAGCACGTTCCCGATGGTACTCCCCGCCTCACACGGGCAACAGGCGCTGTCGCAACCGCGGCCGTCGCTCGGCGCCGCTCAGGGGGCGAGCAGACGGTCGGCGACGGATCGTCTCCGCCGCCGCAGCCCGGGACGTCAGCCGCGGACGGTGAACGTCACGAACTTCTTCGCCGTCTTGACGCTCTTCGACTTCGGCAGGAAGCCGACGCGCAGTCTGATCTTCACGTGATGGTGGCGGTGCAGCTGGGCCATCGCCGCGTGCGACAGGGCGGCGCCGAGCGTCACCGAACCGGCCTTGCCGAGGCGCTTGAAGTTCCACCGGTGGTGCAGGCTCGCGCCGCTGAGGCTGAAGCGCCCGGCGGTCGAGGTCGACGCCGAGAGGAAGACCTTGCCGTTCTTGAACTTGTGCTTGCCGAGCTTCAGCTTCACCGTGTTGGAAGTCTTCGGGCAGCCGGTCACCTGGACCGGGATGCTCGCCGTCACCTGCGCGCCGTTCTGCCCCGTCGTCGTCGCCGACGCGGCGAGCGGGCCCGGACAGAGCGACGTGCTCGTCGCGAGCAGCGAGTGCGGACCCTGGCCGAAGTTGAGCTCGAAGCTCGAGATCGGCACGTCGGGCGAGTTCAGCGACGCGACGATCCCGCCACTGGCGCTCAGCGCGTTGGAGACCTTCAGGTCGAACGTGACGCCCTCGCCCGTGAGGATGACGTCGACGTCCGGCAGCCCGAGCGACGCCTGGTACACGTAGTACGCGGTGCCGGTGAGCGGCACCGACAGCAGCGGCGTCACCGCCGTCACCGTGCCGACCAGGGACGTCGCGGGGCAGTTCGCCGGGTTGGCCGCAAAGGTCGCCGCCGGGCACGCCGACTGCTCGGTGGCATAGCGGGCCGCGAGCTTCGCCGGCAGCGTGATGGCGGCGGACTTGATGTTCGACTGGCCCGGCGGCTGGGTCAGCTTCACGTCGAGGCTCGCTCCGCTCGCGCTCGAGGTCTTGCCGTTGGTCGTCGCCGTGTAGCTCGGGGTGAACGGCAGCGAGCCGCATCCGGTGGCCTGCATGTGGAGCGCCGAGGTCGAGCTGAAGGCCGTACCGTTGGGCCCGACCAGCGGATCGATCCCGCCGATCGTGGCCGAGCCGCTCAGCGGGCCGCAGTTCGTCGGGTTGACCATGAAGCCTGCGCGGTTGACCGAGAGGACGAGGCTCTGGATGCGCACCGGCACGCCCTCGGTGATGTTTCCGGCGGCGGTCGACACGGTGAAGTCCTGCATCGTCGGGATCGCGCCCGAGATCGTGGCGTGCGAGTCGTGCGGGTCGATCTGGAACCCGGCCTGCACGGTGGTCGTGCCAAAGCTGTACACGGGGCTCCCTCCCGCCGGGCCGATGACGACCGGCACGGAGATGAGCAGCCCGAACGGATCGCCGTTGACCGGGCCGGTGAGGTAGACCGTTCCGCCGAACGCCTGTTGCGCGGTACCCGACCCGGCCTCGATCGTCACGTTGCCGATCTGGTTCGCGCTCGTGCACCCGGCGCTCGGGTTGCACTGCGGGACCGCGGAGATGTGCGCGAGCAGGCCGGGCGGCAGCGCGACGCTGAACTGGTTCAGATAGGGCTGGCCCGCCGGACGCGTGATCGTGGTGGTGAACGTCGGACTGGCGGCGGCGGCGAGCGTGCTGAAGCCGGGCGTCACGGCCGGCGAGAACGACGATCCGCACGCGCCGCCCTGTCCGTCCGCGTCGATCGTCGTCGCGGCCGAGGGCGAGGCGGCGTCGACGCCTGTCCACGGAGTGATGCTGCTCGTCGTCGGGAACGTGCCGCACTCGATCGGCGTGGCGATCGCGCTGTTCGCGCCACCGATGAACTGCAGCTTGATGCTGCTCACGGGCACCTGCGGGTTGTTCGTGAACGTCGTCGTCAGCTGACCGGTCGTCGGATCGGAGCTGATCGAGCCGGTGAGGCGTACGTCGACGCCGTCGGCGGAGGCGTCGAGGAACAGGCGGAACGGGTCCCCGGTCAGCTGCGAGCCGAGGTACACGTTGCCGGTGAGCGGATCGGCGAGGTCCGGAGAGGTGAGCGTGACCGTGCCCGCCAATGAGCCCGGCGCCAATTGGCTGCACGTGTCGGCGCTGCCGGTGGTCAGCCCGAACTGGCTATCGGCGCACGACTGCAGGCCGGCACCCGTCGGGTTCGCCGCCGGGTTGATCGAGAAGCCCGCGGGCAGCGTGACGCGGATGTTCTGCAGGTCCGGCGTGGCGGGTTCGGCGGGGTTCAGGTCCTGCGGAACGTTGAGGGTCACCTGCAGGTCGGTCGCCGTGTCGTGGGCCGCACTGCCGAGCGGGTTGCCCGTCGAATCGGTGGGTGTGACCGAGAGCGTCGGCGCCCGGCCGGCGGCGGAGCCGAACGGCACACTGTTACAGCCGGTCATCGGCGGCAGCGCGTACGGCATGCTCACTGATTGGCCGCGGGGTGCGCTGTCGAGGCCCGGGTCGGTCAGAGTCGTGTGATAAGTGGAGGTCGCACTCGGATCGGTGACCGCCGTGGTGTAGTCCGTCAGGGTCTGCGACAGCTGTGCCGGGTCGTACTCGGTCGCCGTAAGCGTCGCCGTGAGCGAGCTGCCGCACGACGTCGGGTTGCTGACGAACGCGTTGTCGGCGACGCTCGCGGGGCAGTTCGGCGAGCCGTCCGGCGAGTTGAGCTTCACGAAGTGCGCCTTTTGCGCGGGGTTGTTCGCAGAGCACTCGTTCTGTTCCTGCGGCGCCCCGAAGATCTCGAGCCCTTGGGCGAGCAGGCCGAGATTCGGTGGCAGGTCCTTGATCGTGATGAAGAACCCGTAGTCGCCCGGTTCGACCTGCCCGTTCGGGAGCGTGACCGGATACGTCCGAACCCCGGCGTCGAGGTTCACGCGCAGGTTGACGAATGGCGCAAGCAGGGCGAACCGTGCCGGCTCACCGGGTCCGGGCACCATGTTGTACAGCCCGACCGGGGTGGCCGTCGGGTTGATGCCGTTGAAGAAGCTGTCGATCCACAGCTCGCCGATCTGCGTGTCCGCCGGACACCCCGGATCCTTGACCCCGTTTCCGACGAAGGAGTTCTGGATCTTGACGAACTGCGCATCGGTGCACTGCGGGACGGCCTGCGGGTTGGCGACGACGCCGGGCGGGAGGTCGACGCGGACGTCGGCGGTCGTCCCGCTGGGCTCGATCGCGCTGTTCATGTCGGTGAAGGACGAGAGGGCAAGGCCCGTATAGAGCGAGAACGGATGGTCCGCCGCCTGGGTGTCGTCGGCCGAACATGGCGTGCCCGAACCCAGGTTGCCGCTCGGCAGAGTCCCCGGAACGGCGGGCGTGCCCGCCTGCGTGCACGGGTCGATCTGAAACGCCGAGATGGCGAAATTGTCCGCGTGAGCCGCCGTCGGCAGCCCGATCCCGAGCAGGACCGCGATGGTCAGCGTGACCAGAGCGGCACGGACTTCCCTCGCCCGCGAACGCGCTCCATGACTCCCAAAACCCTCCACGAACATTGACCCTCCGAGCTCCAGACCATCAGTATGTATTACGGAACGTACCATTCCCCAACACGCTGGGGGTCGATTTCGATGCGGTATGAGCGGTTTCCGACCTCCCGGCCTCACGCGGCCGCCGCGACGGCGGGGACGCCCTCGTCGGCCACGTCGGCGCGTCGGTGCACGGTCGCGAGACCGCCATCGGCCGGGGCGAACGCGACCCCGCGATAGTGCCAGCGCTCGCTGCGCGCGCTCGTCGGCTGGAGCTCGAGTCGCCGGAGCATCGTCCGTAGGACGACGTCCATCTCCATGTGCGCGAACGCCGCTCCGATGCAGCGCCGAAGCCCTCCGCCGAACGGCACCCAGCTGTAGGTGTCGGGCTTCTCGTCCAGGAAGCGATCGGGGCGGAAGCGCAGCGGCTCGGCGAACAGCCGCGGGTCGGTGTGCGTGAGCACCATCGAGACGCCGATCGTCACCCCGCGCGGGAGCACGTAGCCCCCGAGCTCGAACGGCTGCATGACGAAACGTCCCGTGAACGGGATCACCGGACGGACGCGCTGGACCTCCCTGATCGTCGCCTCGCGCAGGGTCCGGCCACCCTCGTCGGCCTCGGCGACGAGCCGGCTCAGGACCTCGGGGTGGCGCCGCAGCCGCTCAACCGCCCAGCTGAGCGTCGTCGCGGTCGTCTCGTGCCCCGCGGCCAGCAACGTCAGCAGCTCGTCGGAGATCTCGGCGAACGTCATCGGGGTGTCGTCCTCGTGGCGGGCCTGGACGAGCAGCGCGAGCACGTCGCCGCGCTCGGGCAGGCGCGGATCCCGACGCGCGCGGTCGGTCAGGTCCGCGACGATCCGGTCGAACTCACGGCGCATCCGGACAAAGCGTCCCCACGGGCTCCGCGGACCGAGGTCGTGATGGAGGAATGTGAGCAGCGCAAGGCGCGAGCCGAGCGTCACCAGGCGGGGCATCAGATCGCGCAGGGCGTTGAGCGTCTCGCCCTCGGCGCCGAACACAGCCCTCAGGATCACGTTGAGGGTGAGATGCATCATCGGCTCGGTCGTGCGGAACTCGATGTCCTCGGGCCAGCTGTCGATCTCGCGGTTCGCCTCCTCCTCGATGATCGCCTCGTAGCCGGCCATCCGCTGCCCGTGGAACGGCGGCAGGAGCAGCTTACGCTGGCTCAGGTGGCGGTCCTCATCGATCCCGAGCAGCGAGTTGGGGCCGAGGATGCGGCGCAGCGGGCTGCGGTCGCCGGCATGGAGCACCGTCGGATCGGCGGTGAAGGCGCGCTTGATCAGTTCGGGGTCGCTGATGACGACGATCGTTCCGATGCCGATCGAGTGGGCCGTGAACATCGGCCCGTAGCGCTCGCGCTGGCGTTCGAGGCCCCGCTCGTGGGCGAAGATCGACATGAGGCTCTGTACGAGCTTCGGCGTGCGCGGCCCCGGCGGCAGGCCCGGGACGGGCTCGACGGCGGCCTGGTCTGCGACGGGCATTCAGCTCTCCGATCTCGCGACTCGTGTCAGCGCCGGGTACGCTGACGTACCCACAGCGGGAGGGTACATTATCGTACCCGGAGAAGGCCGGCTCCCCGCGCGTCTCACGTGCCGCATCGCTACGTTGCACTCAATGTCGATCCAACCAACCGCTCGCCTTGACCCGGCGACTCCCGCCGCGGACACATCCACCAGGCCGCCGGTCTTCCCCGCGTCGGGTGGGCCCGCGTTCTTGAGCGCGGATGACCCTCGCAGCCGGCTCCTGGCGGCCATGGCCGTGGCGGTGAGCGAGCACGGCTACGAGGGCACGACCGTCGCCGACATCGTGCGCATCGCGCGCGCCTCGCGCCGAACCTTCTACCTCCACTTCGCCGACCGCGCCGAGTGCTTCCTGGCCCTCGGCGACGAGCTGATGCAGTACGCGCTCGAGCTCGTCGCCAGGGCGAGCAGCTCGCCGCAGCTCACATGGCGCGAGCGGCTCGACGCCGGGCTCGACGCCTACCTGCAGACCTGCGCGGCGACGCCCGGCCTGACGCGGAGCTACCTGCTCGAGCTGTTCGGGATGGGCGATCGCGGCCTCGCGCACCGGCGCACGGCCATGCGCCGCTGGGCCGAGCAGCTGCAGGAGCTTGTCGAGGAGCTCCGGCGCGAGCACCCGGACCTGAACTCGATGTCGGCGCAGACCGCAACGGCGATCGTCGGCGGCATCTGGGAGCTCTCGCTGCTCGCCGCCGAGGAGGGCCGCCCGCACGAGGTGACCGAGATCCGCAAGGTCGCGGCCCATCTCATCGCGGACACGCTGACCGCGCCGCACGGATAGGCGACCGCGGCCGCAGCCCGCTCCGGCGGCGCGCGCGATGCCCGCGATCACAAGTCGATGGGGCAGCGTGGTCGATGTTCTCTCCTGGTGGAAGAAGATCGACCACAGTTCGGTCGCCGGAGGCCCGTCTGCGCTCGACCCGCCGCCTCCTGACCGGTTCGCCGCACTCGTCCGCGCGCGGCGAGCCGCCCGGCGACGCGGCAAGCGCCGCGGACGCCGACCCGCCCCCCCTCAGCGCCAGCGCTCGAGCAGATCCTCGTCGCCGACCTCGCGCAGCACGCGGGCGGGCACGCCGAGCACCACGGCCCGCGCGGGCACGTCGCGCGTGACCACGGCGGCAGCGGCGACGAACGCCTCCTCGCCGACCTCCACGCCGGGCGTCAGCACCGACCCGCCTCCGACGCGACAGGCGCGACGGAGCGTCGCGCCGCGCAGCGGCGTCGAGTCGTCGTGGCGCGCCATCGTGTCGTCATTGGTCGTCGTCACGCACGGCCCGACGAAGACGTCGTCCTCGACGTCGGTGAAGGCGGTCAGGTACGAGTTCGTCTGCACCTTCACCCGGTCCCCGATCCGGACGTCGTTGTCGACCGTCGCGCCGCGTCCGATCACGCAGCCGGCACCGATCGTGCTCCGCTCGCGCACGAACGCCATGTCCCCGATGATCGACTCCTCGCCGATGCTCGCGCCGGCGAAGACGACGGCGCCGCTGCAGACCTTCACCCGCACCCCGAGCACGAGCGGACCGACCTCGCCGCGCGCGGACGAGGTTGCGGCCAGGCGCGGTCGCTTGCCCACCACGGCGTGATCCTCGATCACGCAGCCGTCGCCGATCTGGACACCGTCGTGGACGACGACATACGCCCCGAAGGACACGTCGGCGCCGACCCGGACGCCGTCGCCGAGCAGCAACCCGGGCGCGCGACCGTCAGCGCGCAGCACGCGTCGCCCCCACGCGTCTAGACCTGCGCCTCGACGAGCATCCGGATCGCGTCGAGCGTGGCGGAGATGTCGCTCTCGTGCTCGGCCCCGTGGCGCGTCTCGAGGAACAGCGTCAGGCGCGAGCCCTCGCCGTCGGGATCCACCTTCATCCAACCGCGATAGCCGCTCGGCGCGCTCCAGTCGATGCGGCGTTCGGCGTCGTCGGCCGAGAACGAGGCCTCCCCGTGCTGGTCGTGGCCGCCGTAGCGGGCGTCGACCTCGACGCGACCCTCCCCGGCCGAGCGGGCCCCGGTCATCTGCGGCACGAACCTCGGCAGGTTGGACACGTCGGCGATCGCCGCGTACACGGCGTCCGGCGCTGCGGCGACGTGCTCGGTGTGCTCGTGTTGCATCCCGGCTCCTCTCTTCGCGAATTGGCCCGGGCGGCAGCCTACCGTGGCGGGCGGGGCCGGCGCCGCGTCAGGATCGCGTGGCCAGACCGGCGAGGCAGGCGTCGACGATGCGGGCCGGGAGGTCCTCGCCGAGCTCGTCCGGGGCCGTCAGCGCGCGCGTGTGCAGCGGGCCGACGAGCAGCTCGAAGGTGAAGCGCGGATCGGCGTCGCGCGCAAGCTCCCCGCGCGCGACGGCCCGCTCGACCATGACCGAGACGTGTGCCAGGCGGCCGGTCCAGTAGCGCCTGCGCAACTCGGCGTTGTCGTCGGCGCGCGACGCGATGACGACCTCGGCGAAGGCCGCCCCGAGCGGCGAGGCGAGCAGGCGCCGCAGGTCCTCCAGCAGCGCGATCGCGTCGCCGCGGAAGCTGCCGGTGTCGGGGAGCGGCATGGCCGTGTCGGCCCCGGTGAGCAGGACGTCCGCCACGAGCGCGTCGCGGCCGCCCCACCGGCGGTAGATCGAGGTGGCGTGGACGCCGGAGCGCTCGGCCACGGCCGGGATCGTGACTGCGGCCAGGCCGCGCTCGATGAGCAGCGCCAGCGTGGCGTCCACGACGGCCCGTCGCACGCGGGCGCTGCGACCCCCGGGGCGCTGGCCCGTGGAGCGGTCGGTCGGCATCGCAAGCGATTGTAAAGCAGCAGAAGTTGCGTTTGTGCCGAGAGGCCTCTACCCTAAACGCAGCCGGTATTGCGATTATGAACAAGGAGGCCCGGTCGTGATGAACCTGCCGAGGCGGACGCTGTCATCGCTATACGTTCTGACGGGCCTGACCGAGAGACGCGCGCGCCGCAGGGGGGTCCGGCCCTTCCTGCCCGCGCCGTTCACGCGGCGATTCGCCCAGATGGGCGGGTGGGATGTCCGCCGCTTCCGTGGGCAGCTCGACGAGATCGGCTCGTTCTCCGACGAGGTCTGGTGCGGGCGCTTCAACGCGCTGGCCGGCGCATGCGAGTCCGAGGCCGACGCGGGCGACGCCGACCAGGCCGCACGGGCGCTGAGAAGCGCGATGACCTACTTCGCGGTCAGCGCCTTCCCCGGCACCACGCCGGCACGAATCGACGCGTACTGGAACTCGCGCCGCGTCTTCGACCGCCTGCTCGTGCTCCTCGGCGAGGACTGGGAGACAGTGACGATCGACACGGCGCGCGGCGCCGTGCGGGGCCACGCGTGGGTCCCGCCGAGCGGCGATCCAAGCCCGATGGCGATCGTGGTGCACGGCCTGGAGGGCACCGCCCAGGAGCTCGTCCTGCTGCTCCGGCGCTACCGCGAGGCCGGGCTCGCGTTCTTCGTCATGGAGATGCCCGGCACGTACGCGTACGAGAGGCCGATGTCGGGCGCCTCGGCGGCCCTGTTCGACGCCGTGATCGAGCGCTTCGCGTCGGACCCGCGGGTCGACCCGCGGCGGATCGGCGTGGTCGGCGTGAGCTTCGGCGGCTACTGGGCGGCCCGGATGGCCGCCACCAACCGCGGCGTCGCCTGCGCCGTGGCCGACGGCGCACCGACGCACCGCAGCTTCGGGCTCCTGGCCTTCCTCGGCACGCCGCAGATCGTCCTGGACGCCCTCATGCACGTCACGGGCACGACCGGCCTCCTCGGGCTCGGCCGCGCGCTCGGCGGGCTGTCGCTGGCTCGGCTCGACCTGTACGAGCGGATCGCCGTGCCGCTGCTCGTCATCAACGGCGACTCGGACTCGCTCGTCAGCTCGCGCGACTCGATCGAGCTGGCCGTCAAGGCGCCACGCGGGCTGCTCAGGCTCTACGCGGGAGACGACCACTGCGCGGTCGAGCACCTCGACGAGTCGGTGGACCTCGCGATTCGCTGGCTGCGGTGGCAGCTCGGCGCGGCCCCGGTCGGAGCCGGCGCTCGCCAGGTGCGCGTCCAGACGGTATCTTCGCAGCGGTGAGCGCCACGCCCCCGGCCGAGCGCTACGACCGCATCGGCGTGGGCTACGCGCGCACGCGGCGCGAGGACCCGATGATCGCCGCGCGTCTGCGGGCCGGGCTCGGCGACGCGCGAACGGTGCTGAACGTCGGCGCCGGCGCCGGTTCCTACGAGCCGGGCGACCGGCACGTGATCGCGATCGAGCCGAGCGACGTGATGGCCGCCCAGCGTCCCGATCAGCTCGCGCCGGCGATCCGCGCGTACGCACACGCGCTGCCGCTGCTGGACAAGAGCGTCGACGCGGCGCTCGCCGTGCTCACGCTGCACCACTGGGACGACCGCCAGGCCGACGGCGTGCGCGAGCTGCGGCGCGTCGCCCGCGGACCCGTCGTCGTGCTGACCTTCGACCCGGAGGTCAGCGGCCGCATGTGGCTGATGGCCGACTACCTTCCGGAGCTCGCGGACCTGGACCGGCGCATCTTCCCCGCGCCCCGCCTCGTCGCCGACTGGCTCGGGGCGGACACGGAGATCGAGGACATCCCGATCACGCGCGACACACCCGACTGGACGCTCGCCTCGTTCTGGGCGCACCCCGAGCGGGTGCTCGACGCCGAGGCGCGCAGCGCGACCTCGGGGTTCGCTCGCATGCCGGCCCACATCAACGCCCGTGTCGCCGAGGCGGTGGGACGGGATCTCGGGACGGGCGCGTGGGAACGGCGGAACGGATACCTCCGCGAGCTCGACGCCTATGACTGCGGCCTCCGACTGATCGTCTCGCGGCCGCGATCCTGACCGGTGACTATGCGGCGCCCGGGTGTTCGGACCAGTAGCGCTCGGCCTCGGACTCCATCTGCTCGAGGCGCGTGTAGTAGTCGGGGAACTCGTTCAGATGCGCCCAGGCGATCTTGCCGGTCGTGTCCTCATCGTCGTCGCTGACGTTCGTGACCGGATCGCGGCGGCCGTGCTCGAGCTCGACGGCGAGGCCCATGCGGAACTGCTCCGCATCGAAGCGCGCCGTGGGCCAGTCGATCCCGATCCGCGCGCCGATCGCGCGCGCCTCCTCCAGCGAGAAGCCCCGTGGCTCCGTCATCGCGCGAAGTGTTGCGCATCCGCGGGTTCGTGCGCGGAGCGGCGCGCACCCGCGGCGAGGCTCAGGAGAATTCGGTGACCGAGTACGCCGGGTGCTGGATCCGCACGGCCGGGCCCGCGTTGGCATCCGTGTACACGGCGAAGGCCTCTTCGCGGCCGTGGTCGAGGATCGCCACCACGATGTCCTCGCCGGGGGGCATCGGCCGGCCCACCTCGATCTCGCAGTCGCACCCGTGCAGGCGGCACTCCAGCTTGAAGATGCGGCGCGGCTTGGCCGGGCACCCGAAGGCGATGCGCGAACGCTCGCGCAAGCGGTCGTAGGCCGCCTCCAGACCCGGATCGGTGGGCTCGCCGGCGACGAAGAAAGCGGTCATTTGCGTCGCGGGCGCGGGGGCTGCGGGGGAAAGCGCTTGCGCTCCTCCGCGGTCATCTTGCGGATCTTCAGCGATCCCGCCTTGACCTGCTTCTCGATGTCCTCCAGCTTGGCCTGGCGCTTCGTAGCCAGCCGATCAGCTTGAGAGGACATATGACCAGCCTAGCGCGATTCGGGCGATCTCCCGTGGCAATTACCGGCGCGCGTCGCGCTCGCCAGACGTGCGCGACACGCGGCGGGCCCAGCGCCCGGCCCAGGCGTCGAGCGGGGCGAGCGCGTCGAGCAACCGGCGGCCCTCGGCCGTGAGCACATAGCCACCCTCGGCGGGCGAGCCGACGATGCCGGCGTCGCGCAGCTCGCGCAGGCGATCGTTCAGGACGCTCGACGAGACGCCGCCGCAGCGCGCCTGCAGCTCGCGGAAGGTCGGGATCGCCTCTCCGCGCAGCTCCCACAGCACGCGCAGCGCCCAGCGCCGCCCGAGCAGATCGAGCAGTGCCATCGTCGGCCGACCCGTTCGCGAGCCGCGCACGGCCGACCCCGGGCGCGGGGACGGCCGTCCGGCCACCTCCCCCCGCGGCTCGTTCCTTGTCTGCTTCGAATTCAGAAGCAAGACTCCGGTGCTTCGATCATCGAAGCGAAAGGGTAGCGATGTCCGACCATCCCAGCGCCCCCCGGATTGCGCCGCTCGAGCCGCCGTACGCGCCCGAGCTGCAGACCCTGCTCGACCGGTGGATGCCACCCGGCAGCGCGGTCGAGCCGCTGGCGCTGTTTCGCACGCTCGCGGTGCACGACGACCTCGCCGCACGCATGCGTCCGCTCGGCGCCGGGATCCTCGCACACGGCCGAGTCGACCCGCGCGATCGTGAGATCGTCATCCACCGAACCTGCGCCCGCTCCGGCGCGGAGTACGAGTGGGGTGTGCATGCGCTCGCCTTCGGCAAGCCGCTCGGCCTGACCGACGAGCAGCTCCTCGCCACGGCGACCGCAGACGCCGACGACCCGAGCTGGTCGGCGCCGGACATGCTGCTCGTGCGGCTCGCCGATGAGCTGTATGACACCTGCACGGTCTCGGACTCGCTGTGGGCCCGACTGAGCGAGCACCATGGCGACGATCGCCTGCTCGAGCTGGTCATCATCGCGGGCTGGTACCGCCTGCTGGCCGGCGTGATCAACGCGGCGCGCGTGCCCCTCGAGCCCTGGGCGGCCCGCTTCCCGCCCCGGTGATCGGTCGCGCCACCGCGAGCCTCGTCAGGTCTCACATCCGGGCCGAGCAAGTCTTGGACAGCTGGCTAAGGCACGGCCCGGCGGGCGCATCAGAATGGTGCGCGCTTTCGACGCCAAGCGACCGGCTCGGTGTGCCAGCGACCGAGGCCAGACCCGGGAGGGCCCATGACGCAGGTGATCGTCTCCTATGACGGAACGCGAAACGACCGCGATGCGCTCGCCCTCGGCGGGCTGTTCGCCAAGGCCGGAGCCGAGATCACCTTGGCCTACGTGCGCCATCACGTCGAGCCGGACCCGCAACGCGAGACGGAAGAGCAGCAGCAGGCCGAGCACCTGCTCGCGGTCGGCGCCGAGCTGCTCGGCGGGACGCCGGTCGGACAGCGGGTGATCGTCAACCCCTCGACCGCGCGGGGGCTGGCCGAGCTCGCGAGCGAGATCGGCGCCGACATCATCGCCTTCGGCTCGAGCCACAAGACGCCACCCGGTCGCGTCGCCACGCCGCATACCGCATCGACGCTGATCGAGTTGAGCGTGGCCAGTTCGATCGCGCTCGCTCCGGCGGGCCTGCGGCGCGAGCCGGTCGCGTTGAGCATCGGCACGGTCGCCGTGTTCCAAGGCGACGAGGACCCCGCGGCGCGGGCGACGGCGGCCGGTCTCGCGCACGCGCTCGGGGCGGTCGTCGTCGAGGACGAAGCCGACTTCCTGATCGTCGCCTCGCGGCCCGAGGCGGCGCCCGGCAAGCTGCTGCTCAGCAGCAGGGCCCTCCAGCAGGTCGAGCAGGCGAGCTGTCCGGTGCTGTTGCTGGCCCGCGGGGCCGCCCTCTCGTTCGGCTGAGCAGCGGGCGGTCGGCCGTGGGCGCGCGGGACGCGCCGCGGCGAGCGGCGGCTCGCTGACCGCCTGTCGCGTATCGTGGAGCACGAGGCTGGTGCAACACGAAATGCAACGGGCGCGACGGTGAGATCGGCGGAGACGCACGCCGGCGGCTCGCCGCCGCCGGAACCGTCGGGCGCCGCGCTCAAGCGCGTCGTTCGCGACGGCGAGAGCGACCTCGTGGCCGTGGAGGAGCCGCTCGAGATCCGGGTCGGCGACGAGCCGATCGCCGTGACGATGCGAACCCCCGGCCACGACGAGGAGCTCGCCGTCGGCTTCCTCTACGGCGAGGGCCTGATCGACGGTCCGGTCGAGGTCGGCCTCACGGCCGATCTGGCGGCCAACACCGTCGAGGTGCGCGGATCGCTGGCGCGCCGGCCGGCGGCCCGGCGCTTCTACACGACGTCCTCGTGCGGGGTCTGCGGCAAGGGGGCGCTCGAGGAGGTGGCGGTCCACTCCCCGCCGCTGCCCGCCGGACCGATCCTGTCGCGCCGGCTGATCGCCGGGCTCCCCGATCGGCTCGTGCAGCCCGGCTTCGCGCGGACGGGAGGCCTGCACGGGACCGGCCTGTTCGACGCTCGCGGCGGGCTCGTCTGTGTGCGTGAGGACGTCGGACGTCACAATGCGATGGACAAGGTCATCGGTCACGCCGTGCTCGAGGCGCTGGTACCCCTCCACGCGCACGTGCTCTGCGTCAGCGGCCGCCTGTCGTTCGAGCTCGTGCAGAAGGCGGCCGTGGCCGGCGCGCCGATCCTCGTCGGCGTCGGAGCCCCGACATCGCTCGCGGTCGAGCTGGCCGCCGATCGCGGCATGACCCTGTGCGGATTCGCCCGCGAGGGCGGGGTGCGCGTCTATGCGGGCGAGCAGCGAGTGCGCGGCGCGCCGCCGATGATGCGCTGAGGGGTCAACGCCGGCCGGGTCGTGCCCGGCGCTCGCGCGCTCGAGCGCGATCCTCACTCTCGCCGACGAGCAGGAACGCCAAGCCGGTGAACGCGATCGCGCAGAGGCCCAGCAATGTCGCGCCGACGATGTCCGCCGTGCTGCCGCCGACGACGAGCGCCACCGTCCCCGAGAGGCCGGCCAGAACCCCGACGCACACCGTGACCCGACCGAGGACGCTGACCTCGTCCACCCCCCTTGGTCGCTACCGGCGCCGCCTCGTCCGGCGGGCGCCGGCCCGCAGCGCGCGGGCCGCTTCGCGCTCGGCCTCGACCACCGCTCGGCGCAGCGCGAGCTCCTGCGCGTCGTCGTGGGGCCATCGCAGGTCGAGGGAGACTCGATCGGAGGGCGGATGAATGGGGCCCGTGGCGCGCAACCGCTCAATGAGCCCGTTGGTGGCGCCGCTCATGCCGAGTCCATCTACCCGCCGCCGACCCGTCCCAAACCGGCGTTTGCCCGCGGGCCGCTCGGGTAGATCGACCGTGCCCGGGGCCGGTGTCTCGCCGGCCCCGGGGCAGGGCCTTCAAGCGCGGCGAATGGCGCAGCCGCCCCGAGCTCCCGACCCGGCGGAGCCGGGGACGGCGTCGCGTCTCACCCCGCGCGCCCGACACCGAGGACGAGCAGCTCCTGTCCGGTGCGGGGATCGCGCAGGAGCTCGACGTCGTCGGCCAGCCGGTCGATGAGCGGGTGACCGCCGACCACGCGCGCGCGTCGCACCGATGCGGACGCCCCCGGCGCGAACGGACCGGCGGTGATCTGCAGCCGTCCGCGGCCGGAGAGGATCGCCAGCGACAGGTGGCTGTCGGCGAGGGCCGGCGCCGCATGCGTGACCAGCGCGTCAGCGATCAACTGCAGGTCGCTCAGGCGGTCGACGGCGAGTCGCGCCCGCGAGGCGAGCGCCGACAGCACGCGAGCGACCGGCTCGGCGAAGACACGGTCGGCGAACAGGCACAGGACCGTGTCGCCTGGGAGCGGCACGCCGCCGAGCGCCTCCCGGCGGGACTCGAACAGCGCCGGCGTGTCCCAGCGCAGGCGCACCTCGCTGCCGGCGCCGGGTGCCGAGCCCACGCCCACGTCGTCGGCGAAGGCGGCGATGACGGCGCGGCCGAGGCCGGAGGCCTCGCCCCCATGCCAGTCGGCCCCCGCGTCCTGTGGCTCGTCGAGTCGCGGGTCGAAGCCGACCCCCCAGTCGCGGACGCGGATCTCCAGCGGCCCGTGCAGCGACACCTCGACCTCGAGCGGGCCGACTCCCCCTCGGTAGGCGTGCATCACGACGTTGTTGGCGGCCTCGCTCACCGCCGTCTGAACGGCCTCACTCAGCCCCGGGCGCCGGGCCAGCAACGGATCGATGCCGCGCAGCAACTCGCGGACGACGAGCACGTTCTCCGGCTCCGCCGGCACGCGCAGGCGCAGCTCAGACACCGGCGCCCGTCATGCTGCTCCCCCTGCGCGTTGTCTGCGTCCCCGACCGTGAAGCACGCTCCCTCCATGTGCCGGGGCGGTCGCCGCACCGAGTGAAGCTCGGACGCTCAGCGGCCGCGCGCCGGCGCCGCGGTCGCCGGCGCCGCGGTCCCTTCGGCGAAATGGTAGAGCTGGGTGAGAGAACGTCGAAGGACGCGCGATATCTGCATCTGCGACACCCCCATCCGCTCCGCGATCTCGCTCTGGGTCAACTCACATTCGAAGCGCAGACGCAGGACCGTGCGCTCGTCGGGCGTCAGGAGCGGCATTCCGGCGGACACGGCCGCCTCGGACTCGACGAACGCGTAGCGGTCGTCCTCCTGTCCGAGTGACTCCACGAGCGGCTCGAGCTCGCCATCGCCGCCCTGGCGGGGAGCGTCGAGCGAAAGGGTGTCGTACGCCCCGGCCGCCTGGAGGGCGTCGAGCACGTGCTCGACGTCCATCTCCGTGTACTCGACGAGCTCCGCGACGGTGGGCGAACGGCCGTACCGGCCGGTGAGCTCGCGCTGGGCGCGCTCGACCTGCATCGCGCGCTCCTGCGCGCCACGCGGCACGTGCACAGACCATCCGGCGTCGCGGAAGTAGCGTCGCAGCTCCCCGAGGATCGTCGGCACGGCGAACGTCGCGAACCGGTTGCGTCGGTCCACCTGGAAGCGGCTCAGCGCCTTGACCAGCCCGAGGCTGGCCACCTGAACGAGGTCGTCCAGCGGCTCGGATGAACGCACATAGCGGAGCGCAAGCTTGCGCGCGAGCGGCAGGTAGCGCTCCACGAGCATGTCCCTGGCGCGCTCGTCGGCCTGGTCCTGCCAGCGCCGAAAGAGCACGGCTTCGTCGATCCCGGGTGCTGCCGACGTGAGCGTTGAGTTCTGTGAGGAACCCATGACCCTCCTCTGCGTCGTTGGCAAGTCGGTGGCGCTGGGCGGCGGTCCTCCGACCGCTGACGTGGCCCGGCCTTGCCTGTGGGATTACCCGGTTCGACGCACTCCTATTCGTCGACCTGCCCGGCGTCGATGGCGCTCGCGCGAGATTCGCCCGGCCGGCAGGGTCACGCTGCCGAACGCGGCAGCCGCCGATGCGATCCGGGCGGCTCGACATCGGCGCATATTCGTTGACGCGGCGAGCGGCGCTGCGATACTGGGGGCACGCGGGAGGTCGGACGGCACGGGAACCGGGGACGAGGCCTCCGCGACGAGGCACGGGGCCAAGCTCGCATGCACCAACAGACCACCGCCGATCCGGCCGTCGCGCTGCTCCTCGATGCCGGGATGGTGCTGGCGAGCTCACTCGAGCCCGACATCACGATGCAGCAGGTGGCCGAGCTCACGGTCCCCGAGCTGGCCGATCTGTGCGTGATCGACCTGCTCGACGGCGATCATCAGATCCGCGACCTCGCCGTGGTCGCGCGCGACCCCACGCTCGCCTCCGATCTCGAGCGGCTGCGTCGCGAGCACCCGATCGACCCGGCCGGCGGTCACCCCGTGGCGCGCGTTCTGCGCAGCGGAACGCCGGAACTGCTGACGCACATGACGCCCGCGCTGCTCGAGACGTTCGCCGAGGGCGCCGCGCACGCGCGGTTCATGATCGGTCATCACTACCGCTCGGCCGTCGTCGCTCCCCTGCGTGCGCGCGACCGCACGCTCGGCACGCTCTCGGTACTGCGGCTGGGCGACGGACAGCCGTACGGGCCGGAGGATTTCGATCTCGTGTGCGAGCTCGCGCGCCGCGCCGCGCTCGCCATCGACAACGCCCGGCTGTACACGGATCTGCGGCGCATCGAGCAGCGACTCGAGGCGATCCTGGCGAGCGTCGCCGAGGCGATCACCGTGATCAACGAGGACGGCGAGACGGTCTACGCCAACCAGGCCGCCGCCGATCTGCTCGGCGTCGAGCGCCCGAGCGACCTCACGAGCGCGGTGCCGGGCACGATCATGGCTCGCTTCCGCGTGCTCGCCGAGGACGGGAACGAGCTCGATCTGGCCCGGATGCCGGCCCGGATGCTCTTCCGCGGCGAGCCCGCCTCGCCGCTGCTCGTGCGCAACATCGTGCGCGCGACCGGCGAGGAGCGCTGGCTGAACGTCCGCACGGCCGGCGTCAGCGACCCCGAGACCGGGCGCCTGCGCTACGCCGTCAACGTGTTCGAGAACATCACGGAGATGAAGCGTGCCGAGCTGGCGACGAGCTTCCTGGCCGAGAGCAGCCGGGTGCTCGCCTCCTCGCTCGACTACGAACAGACGCTCACCCGGGTCGCCGAGCTCGCTGTGCCCCAGATCGCGGACTGGTGCGCGATCGACATCGTGCACGAGGACGGGCAGCTTCGGCGCGTCGCGATGCACCATCACAACCTCGCGCGGCGGCCGCTGGCCGAGCAGCTCAACCGCGGCTACCCGGTCGACGCTGACGACTCCGCCGGCGTCGCGGAGGTCATCCGGACCGGGCGCGCGATCGTCCTGAGCGACATCCCCCCGGCGACGCTCGCGGCCTACGCCCGGGACGACGAGCACCTGCAGCTCCTGCAGGCGATCAACCCGACCGCCGTGGTCATCGTGCCGATGATCACCGGCACGAAGCCGGTCGGCGCGATCACGCTGCTGTGGTCGGACACGCCGCGGCGGCTGTCCCGGTCCGATCTCTCGCTGGCCGAGGAGCTCGGCCGCCGGGCGGGGGCCGCGGTCGAGAACGCCCGCTCCTTCGCCGAGCGCACCCGCATCGCCGAGGTCCTGCAACGCGCGCTCCTACCGGCCTTCCTGCCCGAGATCCCGGGCGCCCAGATCGAGGCGCGCTACGCGGCGAGCGGCGAGCTCAACGAGGTCGGCGGCGACTTCTACGACGTGTTCGAGTACGACCGGCGGCGCTGGATGCTCGTCATCGGCGACGTCTGCGGCAAGGGCCCGAGCGCGGCGAGCGTCACCGCCCTCGCCCGGCATACGCTGCGGGCCGGAGCGATGAACGGCTGCACGCCGACGCGGATGCTCGAGATGCTGCACTCCGCCCTCCTGCGCGATCCGGGAGGCGACCTGTGCACCGTCTGCCTCGTCCTCGTGACCCCGGCGGACGGCCACGCTCGGCTCACGGTGGCACTCGCGGGACATCCGCCGCCGCTCGTCGCCAACGAGCGCGGCGAAGCGCGGCCGATCGGCGAGCTCGGCACCATGCTCGGCCTGATCGAGCCGGTCGTCATCACCGAGTACGAGGCGCGGCTCGAGCGTGACGAGACGCTGCTGCTCTACACCGACGGGCTGCCGGAGGCGCGCGGGGCCTCGGGCAGCCTCGGCGAGGACGGCCTGCGCCGGCTGAGCCGCGAGGGCGCGACGATGCCGCTGCCCTCGATGCTCGAGCACATCGAGCGCGCCGCGCTCGAGCACGCCGACGGGCACGCCCAGGACGACATCGCGCTGCTCGCGCTGCGCCTGGCGCCCTAGCGCTCGTCCTCCTCGCGCTCGCTCGAGTACTCCTCGTCGGCCTCGCCGTAGTCGGCCGAGGTGGACTCCTCGGGGAGGCCCTGGTGGTGCAGCACCGCGTGGGCGGACTGCTCGTCACCGTGCGAGGCGTGGTCGATCAGCAGCCCCTCCGCGGCCTCGAAGCCCTCGGCCTCGCCGCCGCCGCCCTCGAGCACCGCTCGCTGGGCCGGAGGGACGTCTTCCTCGCCGCTGATCCCGCCGATCCGTCCGGCCTCCATGCCCGCCGCGTCGATCTCGTCCTGCTCCGATGGCGAGTCGGCAGTCATCGTCTCGGTCCTTTCGTCGTCATCACAAGCCGCCGGCAGCGCCACCCGCCGGGCGGGTGGCCGACACAGTGTGTCAGCCGCGTCGCGCGGGGCGGCGACCGCGGCCCGGCGCCTGGTCACCGGCTGCCTGCCGAGCGAGCCGGCGACCCTCCCCGCGGGCGCCGCCCTGTCGCGCCCCGGGGGCGTCGTCGGGTGCGGCGCCGGCGGGCGCCTCCTCGCGCAGCTGGTCGGAGTGCCCCGTGCCAGCCGAAGCGTCCGAATCGGAATGCGCGCGATCGTGGGCGGACGTCTGGCGATGGCGCGCGGACGGCGCGGCTCGCGGCGCGAACGCTCGACGCCGACGTCGGTATCTGTTAATTGCCGTTGACGTGACCCGCCGGCGGGAAGGATCGTCGCGGCCCGGTGTCAGGTGTCAGTAATGGTCCTCGCCGTCGGGGACACAGGGCCTTTTCAGTCCACCCCGCGGCCGGCGTGATCGCACCGTCGCCGCTGCCGGTAAGTGGCGTGTGACCAGAAGCGGACGCCGGGCGTGCGGCCGCCGCTGTCGCGCGCCCGCCGCCGCTTGACCGTGCCAATCAACCAGCCAGGACAGGAGTGGGAGAAATGAGTGAACCCGTCACACCGGGCACCAAGAACAAGGACGACCTGTCGGTCTGCGATGAGAACCTGCAATCGAAGTGGAACCGCGTCGTCGGGCGGCGCGCGTTCCTGGCCGGCGTCGGCCTCGCCGGCGCGGCCGCGGTTCCCGGTGGCGCCCTGTTCGCCTCGGACGCCTCGGCGGGCCCGTTCGACAACATCATCACCGGCGGCGACATCGCGATCCTGCGCTTCCTCGCGGCCGCGGAGCTGATCGAGTCCGATCTCTGGGGTCAGTACAACGAGCTCGGCGGCGTCAACGGAGGCAACCCGGCGTACATGGCGGCCCTGTCGAACCTCGACTCCGACATGTCGCAGTACATCGCCGACAACACCGACGACGAGCAGAGCCACGCCGCGTTCATCAACGCCTACCTCATATCCAAGGGCGCGCCGCCCGTCGACCTCGACGCGTTCCGCACTCTCCCGAGCAGCCAGGCCACCGGCGCGCAGCAGATCGGCCGGCTGACGACGCTGCAGTCACTCAACGTCGACACGAGCTGGTACACGCGGTACCGCAGCACGCAGAACCCCGACCTCGGTGCGACGTTCCCGCAGGCGGTCACGATCAACAGCCAGCCGGCGATCCCGCTCAACGACACCGAGACGCCACCCAACAACCCCGCGCCGGTGCCCCCGGCGTCGCCGGCGGAGAGCCGCATGCAGGCGATCGCCAACACGGCGGGCTTCCATTTCGCTTTCATCGAGCAGGGCGGCTCGAGCCTGTACACCACGCTCAGCCTCAAGGTGACGAACCTCGAGGTTCTGCGCATCGTGGCGAGCATCGGCGGCGTCGAGACGAACCACTTCTCGCTGTGGCACGACAAGGCCGGAAACGCGGTCTCGCAGCCACTCGCCGGGGTGGTCGATCCCGAGACCGGTCTCGCCTTCCCGGACCTGAACGCCAACCCGGGTGGCGAGGGCTTCCAGACGAACCTCATCCTGCCCGAGCCGTGCACGTTCCTCAGCAACCGCTTCCCGCCGTGCTCGATCGTGCGACCGACGAGCGACCAACTCGCGGGCGCGCGCGCCGCCGTGAAGGCGTTCACCGACGACGGGTTGTTCGCCGGGCAGTCGCCCGCGTTCTTCCGCAAGCTCAACGCGCTCGCGGCGGCCGCCGACGCGGCACAGCGCTTCGAGTTCTAGACCGGCCCGGAGGGGTCGCACGCGCGGGCGAGGTCGGCCCGCGCGGGCCCTCCCCGCCGTTCGCGCGGCGCGACCGGGCGAGTCGAAGACCATGGGCGGGTGACCGCCTTGTTCACGAAACGAAGGAGAAACCGATGGGCGCCATCAACCCGTTGCACGTCATGTTCGTGGCCGCGATCGCGTTGCTCGTGCTCGGTCCCAAGCGGCTGCCTGAGGCCGGCCGCTCGATCGGCCGGGGCCTGCATGAGTTCCGCCAGGCGCTGTCCGCCCACGCGGACGAGGATCCGGCCGCGCCGCCGCGGACCCTCGACTCGCGACCGCCCGACGCCGCCTAGGGTCGCGGCCGCGAGCGGCGCGGCAGCGCCCGCGTGCTCGGCGACGGCGTCGCCGCGGTCGCCTCGTGCCGCTCGCGGAACAGCGCGGCGTGCGCGTTCACGCGGCCGACCACGGCGCCGTAGTCACTGAACCCCTGCGTCTGCGCCGCCGCGAGGCGCAGCGGCAGCGGCTGGCGCAGCTCGTCGGCGATCGCGCTCGCGAGCAGCGCGTCCATCGACTCGTGGAGCGCGCCGGCGCCCGCGTCGTTGTGCAGCTCCAGCCGCCCCGACGGCGTGGAGTAGTCGTAGAGCTCCTGCTCCTGGCCGCTCGGGTCGATCGCGATCCCGCCCGGCAGCCAGTTGGAGTACGTCGCGTACTTGCCCTGCGCCGTGCGCACCGCCGTCACGTGCAGCGGCGCGTCGGCCGCGTACGGCACGACGGCGAACTCGGTCACCGTCTCGTCGGTCGCGTGCAGCGCGTACGGCCGCCCGGGGGCGGCCGGATCGGCGAGGATCGCGGCCAGATCGAGGCGGCTCGCCAGATGGCTGTAATGAGCGTCGCCACGCCACGCGCCCGTGCCGCTCGCGATCGTCAGCAACAGGGGGGCGACGTCGACGCTCGAGGTGAGCTGGTCACGCACGGCGCCGGTTGCGCTCGTGAGCAGCCCGCGCGGGTCGCCGACGACGAGCGGCACGCCGATCGCCTCCTCGTAGGCCGAGGCTCCCTTGCCCCGCATGCCGTGCGAGGCGCCGTACTCGCCGTGGTCGCTCGTGAACACGACCACGGTGTTGGCCGCGACCTCGGGGCGGCTGCGCAGCGTGTGAAGGACCCGTCCGATGTGAAAGTCGACGTTGCGTTGCAGCTTCAGATACAGGTCCAGGAACGGCGTCCACGCCTCGGCCGTGCCCGGACCCGCGAACGGCACCGCTCCGAACGACTCCGCGGCCGTGTCCTGCAACGAGCGCTGCAGCCGCGGCTTGCCCCGCTCGCGCATGAGCTGCGGGGTCTCGAAGTTCGGCGGCAGCGCGGCGAACATCGGCGGCGCCGACGCCTCGGCCGGCACGCGGTCGCTCCAGCCGTACCACCACGCGATGTCGTGGGGGTTGACGAACGAGACGGTCGTGCACCAGGGCTCTTGGCGGCCACTCGCGGCGAACCAGGCGTCGAACTGCGTCGCGATGTACGGATCGACGCGCCAACCCTGCCCGGGACCGCCGTCCGGCGAGGGATACGTGCCACCGGCGAAGCCGTACGGCTCGAGCGCATCGCTGCCGGCGGCCCAGTTGTTGTCGCCGCGCGTCAGGTGCCACTTGCCGAACCAGTAGGTTCCGTAGCCCTGCTCGCGCAGCATCGTCCCGTAGGTCGGGAAGCCCGGGTCGAGCGTGCTGCCGCCGGTGATCAGGCAGCCGGTCTGGTGACTGTGCAGTCCGGTCAGCAGCGCCGCCCGCGATGGCGTGCAGTCGTTGGCGGCCGTGAAGTGCTGCGCGAACGACACCCCGTCACGACGCAGCGCGGCGATGTTCGGGAGCCAGCGATCCACGAGCGCGGGCGAACCGAACCACCGCGGCTCACGCAACTGGTCGACGAGGATGACCAGGATGTTGGGCGGCTCGGACGCCTGCGATCGCGCCACGCGGGTCCGGCCCGGCGCCGCAGCCCGCGCGGCCTGCGCGTCGTCGTCGCCCCGGTCCGCGGCAAACGCGCCCACGGCCGTCGCGCCGGCGGCGAGCGCACCGCCGGCGAGCAGTCCGCGGCGCAGGAACGTCCGGCGGTCGATCGGCTCGTGATCGTGCGATGGGTGCCACATGGACTCGGACGCTGCCTCCCCCGCCACCCTGCGTCGCGCATCATTGTTCGCGGTGAGCCTTGCATTAGTCCGGCGCTAGTGCCCGGTACGGGTTCGTTTGTACCAGATCGCCGCGTCCCTCCGACCGCGGGGTCCGTCGCGCGCGCTACGCGCCGCGGCCCACGGCGCCGACCACCGACATGAGCGGGCGGTAGAGCTCCTCGGGAGACCCGCCCGCCTCGCGCACGGTCACCGCCAGTTCGTCGACGGACACCCACATCGAGCGCCCGGCTCCTCCTCCCGTCGCCGCGGCCCGCACCGGGATGCGGGCGGCGCGAACCGCCGCCGTCACCGCCTCGAGGTTGCGGGCGCCGATCTCCAGACGGCTGCCGCCGGTGGTGGCGAACAGCTGCGCGCCGCCGACGGCCACCGCCTCGAGCTGATACGGCCGGGCGCCGAGATCGGTCAGGGCGCGCACGAGCGCGGGCACGGCGACGTCGGCGAAGCGTGGTGAGCCGCGCTCGCTTCCGCGGGAGTCGGGCAGCATGATGTGGGCCAGGCCGACCGCGCGTCGTCCGACGTCCATCAGGACGAGTCCGATGCACGATCCGAGGCCGATCGCGGACAGCACGGCTCCGGGCGTACGGGAGGCCGCGACCTCGCCGATCCGCACCGTCGTCGGTCGCGGGGTCATGTCACGACCGCGTCCGACGTCGGAACGGGCGTGGCGTCTTTTGTCATGCGGCGGGTCCTTCCTTGGTGATCGCGGGTCCCCACAGGCGCATCGACCGGCGCGGCGCAGCCCTCGACCGGGGTGGCACATCGCTCGGCGATCCACCCATCCGGCGAGCCGATCTCCGCGCCGTCGGCCGGACCGCGTGTGCGGGTCCGGAGGGCGTACCCTGCCGGGCAGCGATGGCCGCCACGGACGCCCAGCCGCCGCCCGCGCTCACGGTGCTGATGCGCGAATGGGGTCGCATCGGCGTAACGGGCTTCGGCGGTCCGCCGGCCCACATCGCGCTGCTGCGCGAACTGTGCGTGACCGAGCGCGGCTGGCTGACCGAGGAGCAGTTCGAGCGCGCGATCGGCGCGGCGAACCTCCTGCCCGGGCCGGCCTCCACGCAGTTGGCGATCTACTGCGCCTGGCGACTTCGCGGCCCCGCGGGCGCGCTCGTGGGCGGCGTCAGCTTCATCGTCCCGGGCCTCGTCCTCATCCTCGCGCTGTCGAGCGTGTTCCTGTCCAGCGCGCCGCCGCGCTGGATCCGCGGCGCGGGCATGGGCGCCGGCGCGGCCGTGGCGCCGGTGGCGCTGCTCGCGGGGCTCTCGATCCTGCCGCCGATGGTCAGGCGCGCCGCCGGCTCGCAGCTCGCCCGTCTCGTCGCCTACGCCGGCGCCGGCGGCGTCGCGGCCGCCACCGTCGGACCGTGGCTCGTGGTCGTGCTGCTCGCGTGCGGCTTGACCGAATTCGCGGTGCGCCATCCCCCGAGAAGCGCCGGCCTGCACGGCTGGCCGCTGCTCGGCGCGGTCGGCGTCGCCCCGGCCGGCGTCGGCGCGCTCGCCTGGACGGCGCTGAAGGTCGGCGCCCTGGCCTTCGGCGGCGGCTTCGTGATCGTTCCGCTCATGCAGGCCGACGCGGTCAACACGTATCACTGGATGACGCACGGGCAGTTCCTCAATGCCGTCGCGCTCGGGCAGATCACCCCCGGTCCGGTCGTGCTGACGATCGCCGCGGTCGGGTACTCGGCCGCGGGCATCGCCGGCGGGCTGCTCGCCACCGTCATCGCCTTCACGCCGTCGTTCGGCTTCGTGCTCATCGGCGCCTCGCGGTTCGACCGCCTCCTGAGCAACCAGCGGGCGAGCGCATTCCTGGCCGGCGCGGGACCGGCCGCGGCGGGCGCCATCATCGGCTCGGCGATCCCGCTCGCGGCCGCGCTGGGTGAGGCGTGGCAGTACGCCGTGCTCGCGCTCGCCGCGATCGCCCTGCTCGCGCTGCGCCGAGGCGTCGTTGCGACGCTGCTCGGCGCCGGCGCGGTGGGCGCCGCAGCCGCGCTGCTCGGCGCGCCCGTGCCTCACTGAGGCGATCGGCGCCCGCGGCGGCGGCAACGCGCCGCAGGTCAAGGGTCGTAAGGGTTGTCCGGGGCGCGCCGCGGCGCCTAGCATGCGCGGCGCAGCCTCCAACCCCCCGAACAGAGGTCGTGCCGATGATTTCTTCAGGCGCAGCGCGGTTGAGCCTCGCGGACCGCCGTCCGATGTTCACGAGCTCGCAGGCCGCGCGCTACGTGGGCGTGTCGCAGAGCGCGATCCGGCGCTGGTCGGACAGCGGACACCTCGACTCCCACCGCACACCCGGCGGGCAGCGCCGCTTCTCGCGCGATCAGCTCGACCGCTTTGTCGTCTCCCTGAACGCGCCGCCGGACTCCCGGCGCGGCGGCTAGACGGCAACCGAGGCGGTCGCCGGCCGCGCCTCCTGGGTGCGCCAGGGCGTGGCGAGCTCGGCGACATAGGCCTCGGTGATGCTGTCGAAGCTGTCGCTCCCGCACGCGTCGCAGAACCACATCGACAGCAGCGCGCCGCAGCGGCTGCACTCGCGCCGGTCGATCTCGTGCTCGTGTTCGGACATGCATTCCTCCTTGACGGGGAGCGACCACATCGCGACATCCTTCGGCAGCCCGGCTGACTCCGAGAGTCCCGTGGGTTTGCGAGCCCGCCTCGCGACGGGGGTGCCTTTATCGAGATGACCACTCCGAAACGATTCTGGCCCCGAATTGTGCGCCACGGACCGGTCGAGCGCACGCGTTCTCGACGGATGGTCGGCGGCCCAGTCTGGTTGAATGTCGCGCCGTGCAACGACTCGTGTTCGATCGCGACTACTCCCTGCCGCCTGAACGGGTGTTCGGCTACCTGTCCGAGCACGAGAACCTGTCGGCGGTGTTCGGCGCGAAGGTGCGCCGCCTGCGCGACGGAAGCGACGGCGAGCGAAACGGCGTCGACTCCGCGCGCGAGCTGCGGATCGGGCCGCTGCCTCCGTTCGTCGAGACGGTCGTCGAGTTCGTGCCGAACGAGTTCATTCGCTACCGCATCACGAAGGGATCTCCGCTGCGCGACCACGAGGGCACGATTCGCCTCACCCCGCAGGGAGACGGAACGCACCTTCACTACGAGATCGCGTTTCGGGCCGTGCTCCCCGGACTGGATGCCGTCATCGCGCCCGGGCTGCGGCGGAACGTCAGCCGGGGTCTGGACCGCGTCGACGCCGTGGCCTGACGACGCCGGGCCGCTCCATCGGCCGTCCGCCGCCGCGGATGCAGTCGTGACCGACGGCTACCCTTGTCGACGATGAACGACGAGATCAGGCGTCCGCTCCCGCCCACCGGACACGGACGCCGTCGTTTCGGACGCCGCTCGAGGGGGCTGCGGTCGGGCGTGCCCGCCGCGCTTGCGCTTGCGCTTGCCGCCGGCGCCGCCGGGGTCGCCAGCGCCCCGGCGCGCCCGACGGCGCGGGCGGCCGGCACGCGGCCCGCGGCCGATCAGTCGGTCATCAGGAAGATCGTGTGGGGCATCGACGACCAGCATCAGGCGCTGTTCTCCGATCCGCGCTGGCGCGCGCTGCCGCTGCGCAACGTGCGCTACTTCGTGCCCTGGGATCTCGTGCACGAGCCGCACTACCTGCACCTCGCCGACCGCTGGCTGACGATCGCGGGGCGCCGCGGGACGGTCCCGCTGATCGCCATCACCCAGTCGGACATCCGCGGCCGCACGCGCTACCTGCCCTCCCCGCGGGAATACCGTCGCGCCGTCGCCTGGATGGTGCACCGCTTCTGGTGGATCAAGAACTGGACGCCCTGGAACGAGGCGAACCTCCTCGACCAGTCCACGCTGCGCAATCCGGCCCGCGCCGTCGCCTACTGGCGCGTGCTCCTCAGACTGTGCCACCGCTGCACCGTGACCTCGCCGTCGATCGTCGGCTACCGCCTGGCCAGCGGCTCGTGGATGCGCGCGTTCGCGCGTGCCGCGCGGAGGCTTCGGGGACCGTGGGCGATTCACGTGTACAACGACATCAACGAATTCAACCTCAAGGCGCTGAACAGGCTCGTGCGCCAACTCCCTCCGGGGCCGGTCTGGGTGACCGAGGTGGGAGGCTTCGATCGCTTCGTCGGCTACCCGCCGAGCCTGTCCCGCCAGCGCCTCGCCGAGCAGTACATCTTCGAGGTCGCGCGGGTCACCTATCCGCGGATCTCGCGTTGGTACCTGTACCAGTGGTTCGCATCGGCGAAGAAGGACCGGTGGGACAGCGGGCTGCTCAACGCCAACGGCAGCGCTCGTCCCGCGCTGAAGGTCGTCGAGCAGCAGCTCGGCTGAGGGCGGCGGCGCCCGCCGCTCAGCGCGATTCGGCGTCGCGCGTGATGCGCACGCGCACGCCGCCACCGCCGATGCCGAAGGTCACGACGTCGCGCCCGACGGCGACCTCGGGCAGCCACACGAGGTGCGCGTCGGGCGGACCGTCGGCGGCGGCCTCGCCGAGCGCGCCGGCCTCGTGCATCCGCGCGCCGAGATCGCCGATCTGCTCGGCGCGGCCCTCGAGCACGTGCACGCCGTCTCGTGTGCCGAAGGTGACCTCGATCGTGCCCCGATCCGTTTCCCTGGCCCCGAGGAGCTGCATCCGCGAAGGGTGACGGATCCGCGCCCGCCCGGCAACCAGGCACCGCCCCGATCGCGGCGCGTAGATAGGCTGTCGGGCCTCGCCCGACCCACGCCCGGAAGGATCGCATGGCCTACGTTCCCCCCGACGTCGTGCTGCAGCGCTACGCCGACGTGCTCACCAACTTCGCGCTCGGCGGCGGCAGCGGCATCCGCGAGGGCGACGTCGTGCGGATCACCGCGCACGAGTCGGCCAAGCCCCTGTACGCCGAGCTGCGCAAGGCCGTGTGGCGCGCCGGCGGACACGTGATCGGCCAGTACCTGCCCGACGACGACGAGCGGTTCAACCTCTCGCGCGACTTCTACGACACCGCGAACGATGCGCAGGTCGACTTCTTCCCGGCGCAGGCGATGCGCGGGCTGATCGATGAGATCGACCACCAGGTGACCGTCATCTCCGACAGCGACCTGCATGCGCTCGAGGGTGTCGACCCAGGCCGCATCATGCGCAACGGCCTGTCGATGAAGCCGCTGATGGACTGGCGCACCCAGAAGGAGAACGCCGGGCGCTTCTCGTGGACGCTCGGCCTGTACGGCACTCCCGCCATGGCCGCGGAGGCGGGGCTGAGCGAGGAGGAGTACTGGCAGCAGATCATCGATGCCTGCTTCCTCGACCAGGAGGACCCGATCGCGCGCTGGCGCGAGGTCAACGACCGGATCGGCGACTACGTGGAGCGCCTGAACGCGCTGCCGATCGAGCGGCTGCACGTTGTCGGCGACGACGTCGACCTGCACATCCTGCTCGGCGAGCATCGCCAGTGGGTCGGTGGCAGCGGGCGAAACATCCCGAGCTTCGAGATCTTCACCAGCCCGGACTGGCGCGGCACCGACGGCTGGATCCGCTTCAACCAGCCGCTGTACCGGTACGGCAATCTCGTCCGCGGCATCCGTCTGGAGTTCGCCGGCGGACGCGTCGTCAAGGCGGAGGCCGAGGAGAACGAGGGCGTGCTCAAGGAGATGATCGCGACCGAGAACGCCGACAAGGTCGGCGAGTTCTCGCTCACCGACTCGCGCTTCTCGCGCATCACCCGCTTCATGGCCCAGACGCTCTACGACGAGAACGTCGGAGGGCCGTTCGGCAACACGCACATCGCCGTCGGCAAGTCCTACCACGACTGCTATGACGGCGATCGGGCCGCGGTCAGCCGCGAGGAGTGGGAGCGGCTCGGCTTCAACGAGTCGAGCGTCCACACCGACATCGTCTCGACGGCGGACCGGACGGTCACCGCGACGCTGCGGGACGGCAGCGAGCGCAGGATCTACGCGAACGGGCGCTTCCTGCTCGACGACGACGCCGACTGAACGGTCAGGCCGCGACGGACATCGGCGGGGCCTCCGGGCCGGCGCCGATGAGCTCCCCGTGGCCCTCCGGCCAGGGAACGCCGGGCCGTCCGAGGTAGTAGCCCTGCACGAGCGGCACTCCGAGGCCGACGAGCGTGGCGAGCTCCTCGGCCGTCTCCACGCCCTCGGCGACGAGGTACCCGCCGGTGCTCTGGGCGTAGCCGAGCATCGCGGCGACCATCGCCGCCCGCTCGGGGTCGGCGTCGATGCCCTCCACGAGGCTGCGGTCGAGCTTCAGGTAGGACGGGCGCAGCGAGATGATCTGACGCAGGCCCGAGTAGCCGGCACCCATGTCGTCGACGGCGAAGCGCACGCCGCGCTCGGCCAGCGGAGCGATCGCCGCCTGCATGCGCGCGTCATCCTCGATGAGCGCGTCCTCGGTGATCTCGATCATGAGGCCCTCGAGTGACGCCTGCGAATCGAGGAGGTCGCGGGTGCGCGGATCGTGCAACAGCGGCCCCGAGAGGTTGATCGAGAGCCGGCTGCCCTCGGGCCGCTGCCCGAACAGGTCGAGCGCCGCCTTCATACAGGCGAGCTCGAGCTCCTGGCGCATGCCGAGCTCGTCGGCGAGGGAGAACCACTGGAGCGGACTGTCGCCGCCGCTCACGCCGAAGCGGGCCAGGGCCTCGTACGCGTGCGCGTGGCGCGTCTCGAGATCGACGATCGGCTGGACGACGATCATCAACCCGTGCCCCTCGATGAGCCGGCCGAGGCTGCGGCGTGCGCCCTCGGGACCCTCATCGTTCAGCGACCGCCCGGCGTAGAAGGAGAACTGCTGACGACCGCTGCGCTTCGCGACCCGCAGGGCGACGTCGGCCGCGCGCAGCAGCGTGTCCGCGTCGGTGCCGTCGCGAGGCGCGCGGGCGACACCCATCGAGGCGACGATCCCGTCGGCGACCTCGTCGTCGCTGCGCTGGAGCGCGACGAGGATACGCTCGGCGAATCCCTCGGCGTGCTCGTCCGCCACGATGGCGCCGAACTCGTCGCCGCCGAGCCGCCCGACGATGCCGCCGTCCCCGATCACCTCGGTCATCCGCGTCACCACCGCCCGCAGCATCGCATCGCCCGCGGCGTGGCCGTTGAACTTGTTCACCTGGCCGAAGTGCTGGAGATCGACCAGCAGCATGGCGATCGGCGAGCGCTCGGAGCGCGTCGCCTCGGCGACGAGGTCCAGGCGCGCGCGGAAGGCCGAGCGCGAGAGCGCGCCGGTCAGGCCGTCGTGGTCGGCGTCGTAGCGCGCCTGCTCGAGCAGGTGGTTCAGCTCGCGCGTGAGACGGCCGCAGGTGAGCAGCAGGGCGAGGGAGCCGAGGAACAGACAGGCGTACTCGAAGCTGAGGCTCGAGTAGCGGGCGATCGGCAGCACGAGCGCACCGAGCATCAGATAGCGCCCGAACCAGTGCACGCGCCCGCCCCGGGCGAGCACGCCGGCGGCGACGGCGCACAGCCAGAGCACGCTCAGGGCCGTGACCCGCTCGCCGCCCAGGCCGATGATGAGCACGGCAGCGACGGCCGCCAGCGACTCCTCGACCTTCATCCACGACAGGCGGGGCGCGAGGAGCTGCACGACGGCCGTGGCCAGGATGATCGCGAACCCGATCGCGGACAGCGTCGGGTACGCCGACAGCGAGCCGTGCACGCTGACCAGCAGGATCCCGAGAACGGCGAGCGACGCTCTCGCGGCCGCGGCCGTCCGCCGCGCACGAAGGACGTGCAGCGAAAGTTCACCGTACGAACCCACACGGGTCACTCGACCGTTCGGCCAGAGGGCTGGAGGCGCCGGGGCCGGGCCTCAACGTTCAATCGACGGCGGGGCCGCTTGCCGCCCGCGGCTTCACGTCGGACACGCACCGCCCTAGGATGGGACGGGCATGGTGGAGCCTCCCCTGCGCACCCCGCGCGCCGTCGAAATGGCCGCGCGCCCGGAGTCCCAGCCGACCGTCGGTCCGCGGCCGGGGCGTGGGTGGCAGCGGTGGCGCTGGACACGGCTCCTCGCGCTCCCGCTCGTCGTGCTGCTCGTCGCCGGCCTCGTCGCGCTCGCGGTTTCGCAACTGAACCTGCACAGCGTCGGGAACACGCTCACATCGGCGAACCTCGGATGGGTCGCGCTCGCGTTCTTCCTGATGGGAACCTCGCTCGTGTTTCGCGCGCTGTCGTGGCACCAGACGCTCGAGGCGGCCATCCCGCACTTCTCGGTGGGCTTTCCGGCGATCCTGCGGGCGACGGTCATCGGCGTCATGGTGTCGGCGCTGCTCCCCGGACGGATGGGCGAGCCGTCGCGGTCGCTGATCGTCAGCCGACGACTCGGCTCGGCGCGCCGGTACTTCACGCTCGTGCTCGGCACGGTGTTCTCCCAGACACTCATCAACGTGCTCGCGCTCGTGATCCTCGGTGCGGTGACGTTCACGAGCGTGCCGCTGTTCCATGGCCGGGAGGGCGGCCTGCTCGCGGCCGCCCTCGTACCGCTCGTCGTCGCCGCGATCGCCTTCGGCGCGCCCCGGGTACTGCGCGCGGTCGGGCGATCGCGCTCCCCGCGACTGCGCCGCGCGGCGGAATGGACGAGCGTGCAGCTGGCGCTTGCGCGTCGGGGGTTCACGGTGTTCGCGCGCCCCCGCCACGGCATTCCGGCGGTCGCCGCCCAGCTGTTCGCGTGGGTGCTGCAGTGGCTGGCGTGCTACGCGGTGCTGCTCGCGCTCCATTTCGACGGCCGGGCGACGATCGCCACGGCCGCGGCGATCCTGCTCGCGGTCAACGTGTCCGCGATCCTGCCGGCGACCCCGTCGAACGTCGGTGTGTTCCAGGCGGCGTGTCTCGTCGTGCTCGCGGCCTTCGGCTTCGGCGCCAGCCAGTCGCTCGCCTACGGCATCCTCCTGCAGGCGGTCGAGGTCATCACGGCGGTCGCGATGGGCGTTCCCTCGCTGCTCGGCGAGGGCATGTCCTGGCGAGAGCTGTCGCACATGCGCGACCTCGACGAACGGACCGAATAGCGCGCCGCGGTCAGGCGGAGACCGACGACGGAACCGCCGCACCGGCGGGCGCCGGCGCCACGCCTCGCCGCCGGGGCCGCCGTACGCGACGATCCTCGGCGAGCATGTAGGTGCCGATCACGAGCACCGTGGCGAGCAGTTGCGCGCCGACCGTCTCCCAGTTGGGGAAGATCGAAAGCCACAGGCCCATCCATCCGGGCAGCCGCAGGCCCATCGGCGTCGTGCCGATCCAGCCCGCCTGCTGCATCTCGAGGACGCTCTCGCCCACCATCACGAGCAGCACGCCCCAGAGGAGCAGCCCGGTGGCGATGAGCATCCGCTTGTACGGCAGCCGCCGGTGCGCGATGAACGTCAGGTAGCCGACGACGGCGACGAACGCGAGCCCGAGCGACACGCCCTCGAGCACGCGGGTGGACCCGTAGCGCAGCCGGAGGTTCTGCAGGAAGAGCACGACCTCGAAGCCCTCGCGATAGACCGAGGTGAAGCCGAGCAGTCCGAGCCCGAGCAGCGTCCGGCGCACGCCGGCGTCCGGCGCCTGGTCGAGCAGTCGCTTGCGTCGTCGATTGTGATGGGAGATCCAGCCCGTCCAGTAGACGCGATGGAAGAACCAGTTCATCACGACGAGCAGGACGCCGATGGCCAGCAGACCCGTCGCCGCCTGCACGTCGAGACTGCCCGCCCCGACGGCGGCCGTGACGGCGATCGCGATGAACCAGGTGGCGACGCTCGCGAGCAGCGCGAGCGCGCCGCCCGCGGCGACCGGGCGACGATAGGCTGCGTTCCCGCCGCGGAAGCTCGCCGTCACCGCGGCGAGCACGAGGATCGTCTCCAATCCCTCGCGCAGCACCAGAATCGCGCTGTTGACGACCACTGACACCCCGTCGAGGTGCGTGCTCGGGTCGGTCGGATCGGGCGTCCCGCCCTGGGCGGTGACGATCTGCCAGACGAGCAGCCCGCCAACCGCGGCGGCGAGGCCCCAGAGCGCGAGTCGGCGCGGCGCGGGCCGCGAGGCGCGGGCGGTCGCGGGGGCGGTTGCGGGGGCGGGGGCGGGGGCGCTGGCGCTCAATATCCGACCAGGGTAATCGGCATTGCTTAGGGCACCCTAACAAACGGGGGCGCCGGGCTGGGCCGTGGGCGCCGGGTCGTGGGCATTGGAGGCGCGCGGAACCGCGCTCGCGGCCGAAGCGTGGTCGATCTTGTTCCACCAGGAGAGAAGATCGAGCAAACTTCGGACTCGAGGGCCTCGGACGGGCCCCGCGGTCGGGCGCGGCGGCCGGGCGGGAGCGGCAGCTGATCCGGAGTCGTCGCGGGCGTGCGACGACCCCAGGGCGGAAGTTTGTTCGATGTTCTTCCACCAGGAGAGAAGATCGAACAAACTTCGGACTCGAGGGCCTCGGACGGGCCCGGTGGGCGGGCCCCCGTCGCGCGTTCGACCGCCAGCCAGGGGTCTGCCGGCCGCCGCTGGCCGGGCGGCAGAGCAGCCGGCGCGGCGGCTGATCCGGGGTGGTCGCGGGCGTGCGACGCCCCCGCCCCGCCGGCGCCCGCCCCGCGCCCCCGGCCCGCCGCTACAGGCCGACCGGGTGACGCACCACGAAGCCGCTCGTGTCCGCCATCGTCGAGCTCCAGCGTGTTCCGGTCTCGGCCAGGGCGACCGTGTCGAACCGGCGGCCGTCGATCGTCATGAAGGCGTGACCCGCGTTCGCGTAGATCGTCACGTACCGCCCGGGACCGGGGGCTCCGTAGCTCTCGAGCGCCGAGGAGTCCTCGGGCGAGGAGAGCAGTCCGGCCGCGTGCAGGACGTAGGACACCGATCCCGAGCAGTCGTAGCCCGCCGCGCTGAACGACGCGTGGCCGCCCCCGTAGATGTAGGGCAGCGTCGCGATCTGGTCCCCGGCGGCGATCATCGCGCCGATCGACGACGACGAGGCGGAGGGCGCCGCGGACGCGGCGCCGGAGACGTGCTCGGAGATGAACGTCGTGGCTCCCGACGACGTCGCCGACGCGGCGTTCGCGGCGACGCCGCTCGCCTGCTCGCGGAGCTCCGGCCCGGCGCCGAGGCCGAGCGCGGCCCGCGTCGCGGGCCCGACGACGCCGTCGAGCGCAAGGCCGTGCGAACGCTGGAAGGCGAGCACCGCGGCCTCGGTCTGCGGCCCGAAGTCGCCGTCGGCGCTCACGCCGAGCGCGCTCTGGAGCGCGGCGACACCGGCCGAGCCTCCGGAGGCCGTTCGCGAGATCGAGACGTGGGCGACGGCGCTCGCCACACCGGTGGCGTTCTCGCTCGCCGCGATCCGCAGCTCGGGACCTGCGCCGAGGCCGAGCGCCGCTCGGGTCTGCGGCCCGACGACTCCGTCGACGGCCAGGCCGTGCTCGGCCTGGAACGCCTTCACCGCGTGCTCGGTGATGGGTCCGAACACGCCGTCGGCAGCGACCCCGAGGGCACGCTGCAGCGCGGCCACGCCGCTCGACGGCGCCGCCACCCCGGTGGCGCTCGTCGTGTCGCCGGCCGCGAGGGCCTCGGTGCTCGAGGTGGCGCTCAGCGCCAGGACGCCGAGCACGGACAGGCCGCGCACGGCCGGAACGGACATCGGGCCCCGGTCGATGGCCGCCCGCCGGGCCCGCGCGTAGGCGAACGAATCGCCGATCACGGCGTGGTCGGTCAGGTCGCGCGGCTCGCGCAGCCGCCACAGCTCCAGCGAGGTGCGCCGCGAGCGCCGGCGCCGGGTCAGTGAGCGCTCCAGCGAGGACGCCCAGAGCTCATTCCGTGTCAGGTCGCGCCGAGTATCGGCCATCGTCCCGTCTCCTTGCCTTGTAGGGAAAGCCTGCGAGGTGAGCTGACGGGCTCGCGCTCCCAACATCGCGCTACGCCGGACATCCGGCGATTCGCCCCCGCGATCCGCTGTGGATCGCATTGGGTCCCCCGCTCGCCGGCTTCAGGGAAGCGCGGCGACTCGGCTTGTTATGTCGACCGGAAGATAGAGCAAACGGGTGACGGGTGAGATGTCCCGCCTTCGGTCCCGCCTTCGCCGTCGGCGCTCGATCAGGCGGTCAGCGGCCGCACCGTGCCGTCGAGATGGGGCTTCTCCCCCCGGCGGTCGCGCACCGCGAAGTGCTCGACCGGACCCTCCGGCCAGGCGCTGAACGACACCCGCGCGGGCAGGAACACGGGGAGCTTGAAGCGCACGTCGGCAATGAGCGCCTCGGGCAGATGGGCCTCGAGGTCGGCCAGGCAGCGCGCCTTCAGCCACATCCCGTGGGCGATCGCACGCTGCATCCCGAACAGCTTGGCGCTGAGCGGATGCAGGTGGATCGGGTTGCGGTCGCCGGACACCTCGGCGTAGCGACGCCCGATGTCGCCGGGGATGTTCCAGATCGCCACCGGTGGCCGCGGTGCGGCGTCGGCGTCCTTGCCCTTGCCCTTGCCCTTGCCGTTGCGCCGCGCCTCGGGCGAGGACTTCTCTGCGCCGCCGCCGGGCGGCTGCCCACCGCGATGCAGGTAGGTGCTCGTGCTCTCCCACGCGAGATCGTCGCCGACGCTGACCTCCGCCCGCATGTCGAACAGCGTGCCGCGCTCGTGCGCTCGCAGCCCCTCGGCCCACACGCGCAGGTCGAGCCGCTCCTCGGCTCGCAGCGCCCGATGCTGGGTGATGTGGTTGGCGATGTGCACGAGGCCGACGGCCCCGAACGGGAAGTCCGATCCGGCCATGAGCGCCATCTGCAGGGGGAACGTGAGCATGTGCGGGTACGTCGCCGGGCACTCGTCGCGCAGGCGGAAGCCGCACACGCGCGAGTAGGCGATCACGCGCTCGCGCTCGACCTCGACGTCGCCGAGCAGGAGCACGGTATCCGGCAGTCCGTGCGCTGAGCGACCGAGTCCGGGCACCCAGCCGACGGTCGAGCGGACGACGCCCGCGAGCGCGCGCGCGTACAGCCCCGTCATCGAGGGTGGACCGTCGAGCGTGACGGTGGACATCGCGCTCACGCTCCGAGCAGGCTCTGTCCGCAGACGCGCACGACGTTGCCGGTGACCCCGGCAGACGCGGGGCTGGCGAACCAGGCGATCGTCTCCGCGACATCGATCGGCAGGCCGCCCTGGGCGAGGCTGTTCATGCGCCGCCCCGCCTCGCGCGTCGCCGTCGGCATGGCCGACGTCATCTGCGTCTCGATGAAGCCGGGAGCGACGGCGTTGATCGTCGTCTGGCGCTCGGCCAGGCGCGGCGCGAGCGCGTCGACGAGCCCGATGAGCCCCGCCTTGCTCGTGGCGTAGTTGACCTGGCCGCGGTTGCCCGCGATCCCGCTCATCGACGAGACCCCGACCACCCGCGCGCCCTTGTTGAGCGCGCCGTCCTCGACGAGCGCGTCGGTGATGCGCTGCGGCGCGGCGAGGTTGATCGCGATCACGAGATCCCACTGCTCCGGGCTCATGCGGCCGAGCGTCTTGTCGCGCGTGACGCCGGCGTTGTGCACGACCACGTCGACGCCGCCGTGACGCTCGCGGAGATGTTCGACGATCGCGGCCGGGGCATCGGCGTCGGTGATGTCCAGGGCGAGCGTCGAGCCGCCGATCGCGTTGGCGACCGCGGCGAGCGCCTCGCCCTGCGCGGGTACGTCGAGGCAGACGACGTGCGCGCCATCGCGCGCAAGCGTGTGCGCGATCGCCTCGCCGATGCCGCGCGACGCACCGGTGACGAGCGCGACCTGCCGGGCGAGCGGCTGCTCCCAGTCGATCTTCGCGGGGGCGCGCTTGGCGCCCTTGCGGCCCGCCGCGGGGCCGACGCGTACGACCTGCCCGTCGACGTAGGCGGACCGGCCCGAGAGCAGGAAGCGCAGGGTCGACTCGAGCTCGCCCTCTCCTCCGGGCGCGACGTACACGAGCTGCGCGGTCGCCCCGGAGCCGAGCTCCTTCGCCGCCGAGCGCACGAAGCCCTCGAGCGAGCGCTGGGCGAGGCGCTCGCCCACGCTCTGGGAGTCCGACGGCGTGGTCCCGAGGACGAGCAGCCGTCCGCTCGCGCCGAGCCGCCGGACGATCGGGTGCAGGAACGTGTACGCCTCCTTGAGCTCGTCGGCCGAGCCGATGCCCGAGGCGTCGAAGATGATCGCGCCGAGGCGCGTGTGCTCGTCGGCGGCCGGGTCCCACAGCGTCGTCGACAGGCCCCCCTCGTCGGCCGCCGTCTGGGCCGGGCCATGGGCGAGGACGCGCGCGTCGGCGTCGAGGGCGGCCAGGACGGTCGCGGCCGGTGCCAGCAGGCGCCCGCCGGGGGCGGCGCCAACGGCGACGGGGCCGGCGAGGACCGCGTCGCCGCGCGCGTAGCGGCGCAGCGCGACGGGGCGCGGCAGACCGAGGCGGCTCGCGAGCAACCGGCCGGGCGGCGTCTGCGTGAACTGCTGATAGCGATCGGTCATCGAGAGAGATGCTCCCTTCCAGCGTGGCTCGGCACGAATTTGAACAAAAGTTATACCCTAGGCTTCAACGATGATGTAAACGTTGGTCCGTCTCCCCCGTACGTCCATCACGAGGAAGGAAACCATGAGCGCGAGCACCCGTCCGGCGGCGATCATCGGCGGCAACCGCATCCCCTTCGCCCGGTCCGACGGGCCCTACGCCGAGGCGAGCAACTCGGACATGCTCACCGCGGCGCTCGACGGTCTGATCGCCCGCTTCAACCTCCAGGACGAGACACTCGGCGAGGTCGTCGCCGGCGCCGTGCTCAAGCACAGTCGCGACTTCAACCTGACGCGCGAGTGCGTGCTCGGGAGCGCGCTCAGCCCGGCCACGCCCGCGTACGACGTCCAGCAGGCCTGCGACACGGGCATCGAGGCCGCCGTCCTGGTGGCGAACAAGATCGCCCTCGGGCAGATCGACGTCGGCATCGCCGGCGGCGTCGACACGACAAGCGACGCGCCGATCGCGATCGACGACGACCTGCGCCGGCTGCTGCTCGAGGTCCGCCGCACGAAGAGCAACACCGGCCGCCTCGCCCTGCTCGCGAAGCTGCGTCCGGACCTCATCGGTCTCGACGTGCCGCGCAATGCCGAGCCGCGCACAGGCCTGTCGATGGGCGCGCACACCGCGATCACGGCCCGCGAGTGGAACGTCACGCGCGAGGAGCAGGACGAGCTCGCCGCCGCGAGCCATCAGAACCTCGCCGCCGCGTATGAGCGGGGCTTCATGGACGACCTCGTCACTCCGTACCTCGGTCTGCAGCGCGATCAGAACCTCCGCCCGGACTCTACCGTTGAGAAGCTCGCGAAGCTCAAGCCGGTCTTCGGCGAGGGCGACTCGGCCACGATGACCGCCGGCAACTCGACGCCGCTGTCCGACGGCGCCTCGACGGTCCTGCTGGCCAGCGACGAATGGGCGGCCGAGCACGGCCTGCCCGTCCTCGCCCACCTCGTCGACGCCCAGACGGCGGCCGTGGCGTACACGCACGGCGAGGAGGGGCTCCTGCTCGCGCCCGCCTACGCCGTGCCCAAGCTGCTCGACCGCAACGGGCTGACGCTGCAGGACTTCGACCTCTACGAGATCCACGAGGCGTTCGCGGCCCAGGTGATCGCCACGCTGAAGGCCTGGGAGGACCCGGTGTTCTGCAAGGAGCGCCTCGGCCGCGCGGAGCCGCTCGGCTCGATCGACCGCGCCAAGCTCAACGTGAACGGCGGGTCGCTCGCCGCCGGGCATCCGTTCGCGGCGACCGGCGGGCGAATCGTCGCCTCGCTGGCGAAGGCGCTGTCTGAACGCGGCGAGGGGCGCGGGCTCGTCTCGATCTGTGCCGCGGGCGGGCAGGGGGTCGTCGCCATCGTCGAGAGGCGCGCCTGACGCTGGGACGCCATGCGCGTCCGGCGGCCCGAAAAAGGGCTGCCGGACGCGCATGTCCTCCCAACGTCATCACGAGGGCGGCGGGCGACTCAGCGCGTAGCCCGTCCCTCGTCTCGGACGAGCCCCGCCGGGTGGGCGGCGGAATTAGAAACGCAGCGTCAGGGAGTGGCTCGTTGCCTGGGCCGAGCCGTTGAGGGTGACGTTGACGAAGACCTTCATTCGCTTGTGTTGACGGGCCAGACGCTTGCCCTTGGTCGACAGGGCGGCGTCGACCGCCGCTGACTGGCCGGTGGCGAGTGAGAACGCGCCGGCGGCGTAGGTGACCAGGGGCGGGTGTCGCTTCTTCTTCTTGGCCGCCCGGCCGGTGGCCGCCGCGGTCGCCGGGGACTCGTTCTGGAGGCGCACGGTGCCCGCGCAGGGGGCGCCGCCGCAGGCGAGCTGGATGACGGCGTTGTGGCCGCTGATCGTCGCGAGGTGGGCCACCGTCGGGAAGGTGATCGTGGGGGTCGACTGGTGGTTCGACGGCGGGGGGTTCGTGCCGCCCGGCGGGTGCGTCGTGCCGACGCCCGGCGTCGTCCCGGTGGTCGGCGTCGTCCCAGTGGTCGGGGTCGTCTGCACCGCCGGGGTCGTCGGGGGCGGCGTCCCACCCGGCGGGTTCCACACGTAGTCCATCGTCAGCAGGTACCCGAGGCCGTCGTCGGCGAGCTGCGGCTGGTCGTTGGCCTGGATCGCGGGGTACTCGACGTCGTCGGCCGGCTGGTCGTTCTCGGGCATCAGCTGCGTGTCGTCGACCGCCGGGACCGGCACGTTCGCGGCGAGCACCGACAGGCCGACGAGGTCGACCGTGTCGAGCGTCGTGTCCGTGCCCGAGATCGTGACCGGGAGATCGACCGGCACCGTCGTGATCGAGTTGGCCGCCGGCGTGAACACCGCCGACTGGCCCACGCCGGTGCAGCAGCTGATCAGGTCGTGCTGGTTGGCGGTGCCGACGTCCACCGGCTGGAACTCGGCCCGCATGATCGAGATCGCCATCGGCCCGGTCGTCGGACCGACCTTCACCGACACCTGGCTGATGGTGCCGCTCGCGGGCGGGATGTCGCCCGCCGACAGACTCGTCGGGTCGGTCGACGTCCAGCTGCACGACATGGCGCCCGTCGGCTCCCCGAACGTGAGACCGAGAAACGGGACCGTGCCGCAGGTCGTCGTGGCGTCCGGCGTCACCGCGTTCAGGTTCGGCCCCATCGCCACGGGGGCGGTTGGGGTCTGTGCCACCGCCGCCTCCGGCGACCCGAGCAGCGCGGCCGCGCAGACGAGAGCGCCGAGCGCGACCCACCGCCCGCGCGCCGAGCCGACGCGCGCCGGCCGTGACCGTCGCGATGCCTCCGTGCGTCCGTTTGCCTCCATGCGAGCTCCCCGGACCCGCATGGCCGGCACGCTACCGCAGCGGCAGCGACCCGTGGGGGCGTATCCGTGCCCCGGCCGGGTGTGCACGCAGCCCCGCGACGCCGGGCGCGGGGGTCCGGACGTCGAATCGTGGCGATTCGGAGCACCCGTTCTCGCAATTTCGGCGAGATTCAAGTCCACGGTGGACCGAGCCGATGGTCAAGATGTCATGAGCATCGTGCCCACCGTCTCCGCCCACCGCTTGGCCCCCGCGGCCAGCCGCGCTCGACGTCGCCCCCACCGGCCGCACCTGAGCCGCCAGGCCGTGCGCGCCTGGCTCGACCAGCCCGGCCGCACCCCGGCGCCCGGCATGTACGCCCTCCTCCTGCGCCCCGCCGACCGCCAGGACCTCCAGCACCGCCGCTGACCGGCAGGCCCCGACCGCCAAGCGGTCGTCCCCGAGCAGTTCAGCTTTCAACGGCGAGTCGGCCGCCCCGACCACCCCCAGGGACCGACCGGACCGTTCAGCTCCGGGCGAGTCGACCACCCGCGGCCGCCCGTGTGAGCGGCGTCGCCATCAAAGGGAGTGGCGGTCCACCGTCGGGCGAGTGGTGAGCGGGGCGACGGACCAGGCGTTCGGCAGCCCTTTTCCGGGCTGCAGAACGCCTGGGCCGCCGCACCGCGCCGCCCAACAGGCCCTCAGCGGTCGTCAACCCGTATCGCCGTCGGATGCGCCGCCAACGCCCCGTACGTATCCGGCCGCCGCGTCGCCAGCAGCGGAAACAACTCGAGCCAGTCCCGCCGCTGATCGAGGTCGAGCGCGGCGACGAGCACCGCCGGCTCGGCGCGCGGCGCCTGCACCAGCACGCGCCCGTACGGGTCCGAGATGAAGGAGGAGCCGTAGAACGTGAGCGGCTCCTCCACCCCGACGCGGTTGACCGCGACGACGAACAGCCCGTTGGCGATCCCGTGGGCAACGATCATGTGCTGCCACAGCGGCTGCGTGTCGAAGTCGGGGTGGTCGGGCTCGGAGCCGATCGCCGTCGGGTACACGAGCAGCTGAGCGCCGCCGAGCGCGTAGGCGCGGGCGAGCTCGGGGAACCACTGGTCCCAGCAGGTCGGGAAGCCGACGGATGCGGGACCGATCGAGACGACCGGATACCCGGTGTCACCGGGGCGGAAGTAGCGGTCCTCGTGATATCCAGCGGTGCGCGGGATGTGCAGCTTGCGCGTGCGCGCCACGAGGTCGCCGTTCGGACGGACGCAGATCGCCGTGTTGTAGCCGAGCCCGTCGTCGGTGGCGCGCTCGTACAGCGAGGCGTGCACCCAGGCGCCGGTCTCGGTCGCCATCTCGATCGCGAAGCGGCACGTCGGGCCGTCGGGGATCGGCTCGGCGAGCTTCGTCGCGGCGTCCAGCCCCTCGGGGTCGGTGGCGAAGTAGCGGCTGAGGGTCAGCTCGGGCAGGCACACGAGCTGGGCGCCGTGGGCGGCGGCGAGCTTGATCCCGGCGGCGAGCGACTCGCGGTGCTCGAGCGGGTCGGGGTGCCAGCGATCCTGAACAAGGCCGATGACGAACGGCTCGTGCTCGGCCGGGCGCGTCCGCGCCGGCGACGGCGGCGGACGCAACGCGGTGCGCAACTCGTGCCCGCTCACGGCGTCGCCGTCCCGCGAGCGGTCGGCTGCTGCTGGGTGATGCAGTGCACGCCCCCACCCCCGTGCGCCAGTGTCGCGCCGGGCACCGGCACCACCTCGCGGTCGGGGAGCGCCCGGGCGATGGTTGCGAGTGCGTCCGCGTCGGTGCCCTCGTCGCTCACCGGGACGACGACGGCGCCGTTGGCCAGGTAGAAGTTCAGATACGGCGCCACCGTCGGCTCCTCCGTGTCGGTCAGGTAGGGCAGGTGGGCCAGCTCGAGCACCTCCAGCGGCCGGCCGCGCGCGTCGGTTGCCGCCCGCAGAAGCTCGCGGTTGGCGGCGAGGCGTTCGTGGTTCGGGTTCGCCGGGTCGGTCACCGTCTGCACGATGACGCGTCCGGGCGACAGGAAGTGACACACGTTGTCGACGTGCCCGTCGGTGTCGCGGTCCTCGACGAGGCCGTCGGCCAGCCAGATCACCTTCTCGACGCCGAGCGCGGCGCTCAGGATCGCCTCGACCTCCGCGCGCGTCGCGGTCGGATTGCGATTGCGATTCAGGAGCACCGACTCGGTCGTGATCAGCGTGCCCTGCCCGTCGACGGTGATCGCGCCGCCCTCGAGCACGAGCGGGAACGACCGCCGCGGGATGCGGAGCAGCTCGAGCACCCGCTCGGCCAGCCGCGCGTCGTCGTCGTAGGGCAGGAACTTCTCGCCCCACGCGTTGAACACGAAGTCCACGCCCGCCGGCGCGCCGTGCTCGTCGCGGACGAAGATCGGCCCGCTGTCGCGCAGCCAGGAGTCGTCGAGCGGCATCTCGACCACCTCCACGGCCTCGGCGCACGCCGCGCGCGCCGCCCTGGCGTCCCGCGCGCGCGCGAGCATCAGCACCGGCTCGTGGTCGGCGATCGCGTTGGCCACCGTCGCGTAGTCTCGCCGGGCCCGGCCGAGGCGCTCGCCCCACATGTCGTCGCGCGCCGGCCATCCCATCAGGCAGCGCTCGTGGCGCTCCCACTCGGCGGGCATGCGAGACGCGGCCCCGCCGCCGGCGCTCACGCGTCGCGCCCCGCCGAGGCGCTCGCCTCCCCCCGCAGCCGCGGGGGCAGCTCGTCCTCGATCACGGTCTCGATCGTGCGCAGCTCGGGATCGCTCGCGCCGTGCAGTCGCACGCCGACGCGCGTCAGCTCGCGCAGGTGGTCGATCACCTCCGCGGTGATCCGCTCGCCCGGCAGCAGCGCCGGGATCCCCGGCGGGTAGCCGGCGATCGCCTCGGCCGAGATGAGCCCGACCGCCGCTCCTACCGGCACCGGGCGGCTCCCGGCGACCCACGCCTCGCGCGGCGTGAGCGCCGGCTCACCTTCGCGCAACTGCGGGGCGCGCGCGACCGGCGCCGGCGGGCGGTCCTGGCCGAGTCCGAGCAGGAGCGCGGCGAGCTGATCGGGGAACGCCGCCAGCGGGTCGGCCGGCTCGTTGACGCCGAGCACGATCACGATGGTGGCGTGCGTCGCCAGCTCCACCTGCACCGGCCCGTCGGACCGGCCGATCGGGTGGCGCCGCAGGTGCGCGGCCACCGAGTGGCCGCTGTGCCCGCTCTCGCGCAGATCGATGACGACGCGCATCGGGTCCCAGGCGACGACGCCCGGCCACTCGCTGCCCGGCGCAGGCACGATCGCGCACCCGGGCACCTGCGCGATCCGCTCGCGCACCGCCGCGCCGTGGCGCAGGCTGTCGCCGATCAGCTCGCCCCCGTGGGTGACGAGCTGGCGCCGGGCTGCGTCGAGCGATGCGAGCAGCAGCGAGCTCGGAGAGGTCGAGCGGACGAGGCGCACGGCGCGCGCGAGCTTGATGCGGTCGATCCATGGGCTGTCGGCCACGTGCAGGATGGCGCTCTGCGTGAGCGAGCCCGCGATCTTGTGCGTCGAGGTGAGCATCGCGTCGGCGCCCTGCGCGAGCGCGGAGGCCGGCACGTCGGGGTGGAAGCCGAAGTGCGGTCCCCAGGCCTGATCGACGACGAGCGCCGCCCCGGCGGCGTGCGCAACCTCGGCGCAGGCAGCGACGTCGGCCGTGGCCCCGTAGTAGGTCGGCGAGACGATGAACGCCGCCTCGGCGCCGGGCGCAAGCTCGAGCGCGCGAGCGAGCGTGGCGGGGGTGACGCAGAGCGCCATCCCGAGCTCCTCGTCGTACTCGGGCGCGGCGAACTGGGGGCGGCCGCCGCTGAACACGAGGCCGTCGACCACCGACGCGTGCGAGTTGCGCTGCACGACGACCGGCCGGTCGCGAGCGAGCGCCAGGCAGAGCGCGTGGTTGCCCTGCGTGGCCCCGTTGGTGAGAAACCAGCTCTGCGCGGCGCCGTAGGCACGCGCCGCCAGCAGCTCGGCGCGGTCGTACGGCGTCGGCGGCTCGCCAACGTCGATGCCCTCGATGTCCTGCGGGACGTCGTAGATGAACGTGCCCTCGCCGAGGAGTGCGACGAGCGCCGGATCGGCGCCGGTGCCGCCCTTGTGCCCGGGCACGTGGAAGCGCGACGGCTGGCGGTCGACGTACGCCGCCACGGCGTCGACGTACGGGACGTCGGCGTCGCGGTCTCCGCCCGCCGCCTCGCTCACGGGCGCGGAGCGCCCGCCGGCGCCGGAATGGCGGCGCCGTTCCCGTCGGCGCCGTAGGCGACATAGGGCAGCTCGAGCGCCTCGGCCACGGCCGGATGCGTGACGTGGCCGCCGGCCACGTTCACCCCGGCGGCGAGGCCCGGCGTGCGCGCGATCGCGCCGGCCACGCCGAGGTCCGCGAGCGAGAGCACGTACGGGAGCGTCGCGTTCGTGAGCGCGTAGGTCGATGTGATCGGCACGGCGCCGGGCATGTTCGCGACGCAGTAGTGCGTCACGCCCTCCTCCTCGAAGGTCGGATCGGAGTGCGTGGTCGGACGCGAGGTCTCGAAGCAGCCGCCCTGATCGATCGACACGTCGACGAGCACCGCGTGGTCCTTCATCAGCTTCAGCTGCTCGCGCCGGACGACCCATGGAGCGCGCGCGCCGTGGATGAGCACCGCGCCGATGACCAGGTCAGCGGCGGGCAGCATCTCCTCGATGGCCAGCGTCGAGGAGAACACGGTCGAGGCTCGCCCGCCGAAGATGATGTCGAGCTCGCGCAGGCGGTCGACCGAGCGGTCGAAGACGAACACGTCGGCCTCCATCCCGATCGCGATGAAGGCGGCGTTCATGCCCACGACGCCGCCGCCGATGACGAGCACCGTCGCCGCGGCGACGCCCGGCACACCGCCGAGCAGGATGCCGCGGCCGCCGAGCGGCTTCTCGAGCATGAACGCCCCCGCCTGCGTGGCGATCTTCCCGGCCACCTCGCTCATCGGGGCGAGCAGCGGCAGCCGGCCGGCGCCGTCGACGACCGTCTCGTACGCGATGCAGGTCGCGCCCGACTCGCACAGCCCGCGTGTCAGCTCGCCGGCAGCGGCCAGGTGCAGGTAGGTGAACAGCGTCGTGCCGCTGCGCAGGAGGGCCACCTCGGACGGCTGGGGCTCCTTGACCTTCAGGACGAGCTCGGACCGGGCGAACACCGCCTCGGCGTCGGGCACGGTGCGGGCGCCCTGGTCGGTGTACTGCGCATCCGTGATCGCGCTCCCGAGACCGGCGCCGGCCTGGATGAGCACCTCGTGGCCGTGCGAGACGAGCTCGCGGACCCCGGCCGGGGTGATCGCGACGCGGTACTCGTCCGGCTTGATCTCGGTGGGGACGCCAATGATCACGAGAGGTCCTTTCGATTCATCCTAGGCAGGTCGGACGGAGCCGGACCCGGTGACGGGTCGCGCCTAGCGGCGCTGGACGCGATCCCACGCCTCCGTGAGCACCGGTCGCAGGATCGACTCGATCTCGTCGAACTGCTCCTGGCCGGCGATCAGCGGGGGCGCCAACTGCACGACCGGGTCGCCGCGATCGTCCGAGCGGCAGATGAGCCCGCGCCGGAACAGCTCGCCCGAGACGAAGCCGCGCAGGAGGTCCTCGGACTCCTCGTGGTCGAACGTCTCCTTCGTCTCCTGGTCCTTGACGAGCTCGATCGCGTGGAAATAGCCGGCGCCGCGCACGTCGCCGACGATCGGGATGTCGCGCAGGCGCTCGAGCATCGCGCGCAGCGCGCCCTCGCGCTCGCGAACCCGGCCGCAGAGATCCTCGCGCTCGATGAGGTCGATGTTGGCCAGCGCGACCGCCGCCGCCACGGGATGCCCGCCGAAGGTGAAGCCATGCGCGAACATCTCGTCGCCGTACAGGAACGGCTCCGCGACGTGATCGGCGGCGATGACCGCGCCCATCGGGATGTAGGCCGAGGTCAGGCCCTTGGCCGTCGTGATGATGTCCGGTACGTAGCCGAAGCGCTCCGATCCGAACCAGTGCCCGAGCCGTCCCCACGAGCAGATCACCTCGTCGGAGATGAGCAGCACGCCGTGGCGATCGCAGATCTCGCGCACGCGCTCGAAGTAGCCCTCCTGCGGCACGAAGCACCCGCCGGCGTTCTGGACCGGCTCGAGGATCACGGCGGCGACGGTCTGCGCGCCCTCGAACTCGATGCGCTCCTCGATCGCCTCCGCCGCCCACAGCGGATCGCGCGTCTCGCCCCAGCGGTAGCTGTTCGTGTTCGGCACGTGGCAGCCTCCGGGGACGAGCGGCTCGAACGGCTGGCGCAGGCTGGTCAGACCGGTGGCGGTGAGCGCGCCGAGCGTCGTCCCGTGGTAGGCGAGATCGCGGGCGATGAGCTTCGTGCGCGTCGGCTCGCCGCGCAGGCCGTGGTAGGCCCGCGCGAGCTTCCAGGCCGATTCGACCGCCTCCGAGCCGCCCGAGGTGAAGAACACTCGGTTGAGGCCGGGCGGCGCGAGCTCGGCGATGCGCGCGGCGAGCTCGATGGCGCGGGGATGGGCGTAGCTCCAGGTCGTGTAGAAGCCGAGCTCGCGGGCCTGGGCGGCCGCGGCCTCGGCGAGCTCGGCCCGGCCGTGGCCGACGTTGACGCAGTACAGCGCGGACAGGCCGTCGAGGAAGCGCCGGCCGTGCTCGTCGTACACGTAGCAGCCGTCGCCGCGGACGATGATCGGGATCTCATTGCCGGCGTTGTAGGCGCTCATGCGCGTGAAGTGCATCCACAGGTGGCGCCGCCCGAGCTCCTGCAGGTCGGCGGTCGGTGCCGTGGAAGCGGCGCTCGAGCCGGTCACCTCGGTGGCCATGGGACTCCTCCTTCGTTGCCGCGCCGCCCGATGCGGCGCTGGATCCTGCGGCCAACGCTACTCCCCGCCCGTGACGCCGGGCAAGGCACAGACCGACCACCGTCGCCGAGCGCGGGTGTACAGGCTGTACACGCGGGGTCGGCGGCCGCCGATCGTCTAGCCTGCGGCGGGTGCTCGAGCCCCGCTCCGACATCCGCAACGTGGCGATCGTCGCCCACGTCGACCACGGCAAGACAACGCTCGTCGATGCGATGCTGTGGCAGTCCGGCGCCTTCCGCGCCGGCCAGGACGTCAACGAGCGCGTGATGGACTCGATGGACCTCGAGCGCGAGAAGGGCATCACGATCCTGGCCAAGAACACGGCGGTCCATCACGACGGGGTCAAGCTGAACATCGTCGACACGCCCGGTCACGCGGACTTCGGCGGCGAGGTGGAGCGCGGCCTGACGATGGTGGACGGCGTGCTGCTGCTCGTGGACGCGAGCGAGGGTCCCCTCCCCCAGACCCGCTTCGTGCTGCGCAAGGCACTCGAGGCCCGCCTGCCCGTGATCCTCGTCGTCAACAAGGTCGACCGCCCCGACGCCCGCATCGGCGAGGTCGTCGACGAGGTCTACGAGCTGTTCCTCGATCTCGACGCCGACGAGGAGCAGATCGAGTTCCCGATCGTCTACACGAACGCGAAGGCCGGATGGGCCTCGCTCACCGAGGGTGAGGAGGGCACCGATCTGAAGCCGCTGCTCGACCTCCTCGTGGAGCGCATCCCGCCCCCGATGTACGACCCCGAGCACCCGCTCCAGGCGCTCGTCACCAACCTCGACGCCTCGCCCTACGTGGGACGCCTCGCCCTCTGCCGCGTCCATCACGGCCACATCCGCAAGGGCCAGGCCATCGCCTGGTGCCGCGCCGACGGCACGATCGCGCGCGCGCAGGTGGGCGAGCTGTACATCACCGAGGCGCTCGACCGCGTCGAGGCCGACGAGGTCGGGCCGGGCGAGATCATCGCCATCGCGGGCATCGCCGAGGTGACGATCGGCGAGACGCTCGCCGACCTCGATGATCCGCGGCCCCTGCCGGTCATCACGGTCGACGAGCCCTCGCTGTCGGTCACGATCGGGATCAACACCTCGCCGCTCGCGGGCCAGGACGGGAGCAAGCTCACCGCCCGCCAGGTGCGCGCCCGCCTCGACGCCGAGCTCGTCGGCAACGTCTCGCTGCGCGTTCGCGACACGGCGCGGCCGGACGCCTGGGAGGTCCAGGGTCGCGGCGAGCTGCAGCTCGCCATCCTCGTGGAGATCATGCGCCGCGAGGGCTTCGAGCTCACCGTCGGCCAGCCGCAGGTGCTCACGCGCGAGGTCGACGGGAAGATCAACGAGCCGGTCGAGCGGCTCGCGATCGACGTGCCCGAGGACTACGTCGGCGTCGTGACGCAACTGCTCGCGCTGCGCAAGGCGCGCCTGGAGCAGATGGTGAACCACGGCACGGGCTGGGTGCGGATGGAGTACCTCGTCCCCGCCCGCGGGCTGATCGGCTTTCGCACCGAGTTCCTGACCGAGACACGCGGCACGGGGCTCATCCACCACGTCTTCGACCGCTGGGAGCCGTGGTTCGGCGAGCTGCGCACCCGCCCGACCGGCGCGCTCGTGTCCGACCGCCGCGGCGTCACCGCCCAGTTCGCGCTCATGAACCTGCAGGAGCGCGGGACGATGTTCGTCGGTCCGGGCGCCGCCGTGTACGAGGGGATGATCGTCGGCGAGAACGCGCGCTCGGACGACCTTGACGTGAATGCGTGCAAGGAGAAGCACCTGACCAACATCCGCTCCTCGACCGCCGACGTGCTCGTACGCCTCGTTCCCCACCGCGAGCTGTCGCTCGACCAGGCGCTCGAGTTCCTGCGCGAGGACGAATGCGTCGAGGTCACCCCGGCCAACGTGCGCCTGCGCAAGGTCGTGCTCGAGAAGACCGAACGGGTCAAGGCCGGGCGCCGCGCCCGTGCCGGGGCGCCGGCATGACCTACCAGCTGCGCACGTATGTCCTTGTCCCGGAGACGGCAGACGAGTTCGTGCGGCTGTGGGAGCGCGACCTCGTCCCGCTGCGCCAAGCCCACGGCTTCCACGTCGTCGGCGCCTGGCGCGCGCCGGAGCGCGACGAGTTCGCGTGGCTCGTTCGCTGGGACGGCGCGGGCACCTTCCAGGACGGCGAGCGCGGCTACCTCGAGGCCCGCGATCGGGCCGGCCTGGGATGGAACCCGAAGGACTACATTGAGTCGATGGACCTGCGCCTGATCGAGGCGATCGAGGGCCACGCCCCGTAACGCCTCCGGCCCGGCGCGGACTATTGGTTCAGGTGGGCGCGTTGCGCGCCCACCGTCCACTTCGATCGACGCTCATCTGGAGGCAGAATGCTCTTCTTTGGCCACAAGACCGACATGGTGCAGGCCGACAAGGCGCTCCCGGGTCGGACCGAGCCGATCGCCGTTCCCGAGCGCCACTTCGTGCTCGGCAACCCGCTCAAGCCTCCATTCCCGTACGGCGTCGAGCAGCTCGTCGTCGGCCTGGGCTGCTTCTGGGGCGCCGAGCGCCTGTTCTGGGAGTCGGCCGGCGTGTACACGACCGCCGTCGGCTACGCCGGCGGCTACACCCCGAACCCGACCTACGACGAGGTGTGCAGCGGCCGCACGGGCCATTCCGAGGTCGTGCTCGTCGCATTCGACACGCAGGTGACGACCCTGCAGGAGATGCTGCGCCTGTTCTGGGAGGGCCATGACCCGACGCAGGGCATGCGCCAGGGCAACGACGTCGGCACGCAGTACCGCTCCGTGATCCTCTACGCCGACGAGGAGCAGCGCGCCGCCGCCGAGGCGAGCCGCGATGCCTACCAGCAGGAGCTCACGCGCGCCGGGCATGGGACGATCACCACCGAGATCAACCCGCTGCACGCCTTCTACTACGCCGAGGCCTACCACCAGCAGTATCTGGCCAAGAACCCCGGCGGCTACTGCGGTCTCGGCGGCACGGGCGTCAGCTGCCCGATCGGGCTCTCGACCCGAAGCTGAGCGCCGCCCGCGAGGGCGGCCGCGCACCCTCAACGAACGACCGCCCGGCTGCTCAGCCGGGCGGTCGTGCTACTGGGTGTGACGGTCTGGCAGCGCGAGGTGCGCGGCCCGGTTACGCCTCGTGATCGACCGACGAGGAGTCGACGATCAGCTCGGCGCCGCTGTCGACGCTGAACGCGACGCCGCGCGGGAGCACCAGCACGATCGACGTGGCCGTCTCGACGACGTACTCCGAGGCCGAGCTCAGCCCGACGCGGCCGTCTCGGGTGCCGGGGCGCGAGCCGATGACGAGCAGGTTGACGCCCTCCTGCGAGGGCAGCGCGAGCGACGTCCGGGTCTCGAGCGCGATCTCCTCGGCGGTGCGACGCGCCGCCGGATCGACCTCGCCGCCCGCGAGCGCCACCGGATCGAGGCGCGCATCCTGGCGGTCACGCAGCCGGGCCGGCGCGATCGCGACGGCGACCGGGCCGCCGGCCATCAGGCGCAGGGCCGAACGTCCGGGCTGCACATGTCCCGGGGCGGTGTGCGCGTCGGAGCCGAACACGACGAGATCGGCCTCCTCGCGCTCGGCCAGCGCGCGTAGGCCCTCGCCGGTGGAGCCGGCCAGCACGACGTGGCGCCCGACCTCGGGATGGCCGAGCCACTCGGCGCCGCGGTCGAGGATCGCCTCGGCCTCGGCGTTGACGTCGGCCTCGCGGCGCGGGTCGGGCTCCTGGCTGTGGCGGACATAGGCGAGCGACACCTGCGCGCCCGCATCGCCGAAGATACGACCGAGCGCCAGGGCGTCGTGATCGTTCTCGGTTCCGTCGTAAGAGATGATGACCTTTGTCTGCATGGGGATTTCCTTTCGCACACGGCTATGTCGGGGAGCCGCAGTACTCCGCGTGGTGATCAGTTCTCAAGCTCTGTATCGGACGAATCGTGGCATACCTTTGCCATCAGATCCCATAATCCTTCTAACGTCTAGTATTAGTCAGGCTAATGCTTAACGTCAACCGCCTACGGGTCCTCATCGAGGTCGCCAACCGCGGCTCGTTCTCGGCCGCGGCCGACGCGCTCTCCTATACGCAGTCGGCGGTCTCGCAGCAGATCGCCGCGCTCGAGAGCGAGACCGGGGTCAACCTCATCGAGCGCCTCCCGCGCGGGGTGCGACTGACGCCGGCGGGGCGCGTGCTGCTCGAGCACGCCGAGGGGATCATCGCGCGGCTGCACGCCGCCGAGGCCGAGCTCGCCGCGATCGCCGGCCTGCGCGGCGGGCAGCTGCGGATGGCGTCGTTCCCGACCGCCGGCGCGACGCTCATGCCGCTCGCGATCGCCATCTTCCGCGCCCAGCATCCGGAGGTGGCGATCTCGCTCGCCGAGGGCGAGCCCGAGGAGATCGGGCCCCGCCTGTCGGCGGGCGAGTTCGATCTCGCGCTGCTGTTCGAGTTCGACGGGCACGAGCGAGTCGCTCGGACCGGACATCACGCGCGAGCCGCTGCTCGAGGATCCGATGTTCCTCGCCCTGCCGGCCGACCACCCGCTGGCCGAGCGCCGCACGCTGCGCCTGGAGAACCTCCGCGCCGAGGCATGGATCCAGACCTCCTCGACGAGCTCCTGCGCGCGCCATGTCGTGCGCTCCTGCCACGCCGCGGGCTTTGAGCCGCTCGTGTCGTTCGAGAGCGACGACTACGCGACGGTCCAGGGCCTCGTCGCCGCCGGCGTCGGCGTCGCGCTCATCCCCGAGCTCGCCCTGTCCGGCGGCCGCGACGACATCGCCATTCGCGCGCTGTCACCCCACAGCCCGGTGCGACGGGTGATCGCCGCCACGCCGGCCGGGACCCGCCTGACGCCGGCCGCCGCGGCCATGCGCCAGATCCTCGTCGACGTCTCCGGGCGCTACGTCGGCATGAACATCACCGGGCCGTCGCCGCAGTGAGCCCCGCCCGAGGGGCCCCCAACGACGGCGCGACCCCCGGCCCGGGGCCGGAGGTCGCGCTCGATCGGTTGTGCTCTTCGGTTGAGGGCGCTAGGCGCCGCTGACCGCCGGCTCCTGCGCCGGGGTGGGCGTCCAGCCGGGGTGCGGGCCACCGAGCGTCGGAACGTCGGACGGGTACACCTCGTTGCCGTGGATGGCGTGATCGCCCTCCTCCAGCTCTTCCTGCGTGAGGCGCAGCGGGAGGAACAGGCCGACGAGCTTCAGCAGGATGAACGTCACCGTGCCGCTGAACAGGATCACCCACAGACCGGCCTCGAGCTGCCAGCGGAACAGCGTCCAGGTGCCGCCGTGGAACACGCTGCCGACCGGCGAGATGCTCGGCGTGCTGCCGACGCCGATGTACTCGATCATCTTCGGGTTGGCGAACAGGCCGACTAACAGTCCGCCCACGAATCCGGCCAGGCCGTGGGTGTAGATCACGCCGAGCGTGTCGTCCACGCTGCGGAAGACCGGCGCGCGGCTGAGGAAGCGGATCGCCATCCACACGAGCGTGGAGGCGATGACGCCGATGAGCAGCGCCCCCCAGCCGTCCACGAAGCCGGCCGCCGGGGTGATGCCCACGAGGCCGGTGATCATGCCGTTGACGCTCCCGATGAGCGAGGGCTTGTCGCGGAAGATGTAGTCCCACGCGATCCACACGAGCACGGCCACCGCGGTGCAGACGTTCGTGTTGAGCACGGCGTCGGAGGCGTTGACGCCCGCGTAGTACGGGTCACCGCCGTTGAAGCCGTTCCAGCCGAGCCACAGCAGACCGGCGCCGGTCATCACCATCAACAGGTTGTTCGGTGCGTCGATCTCCCTGTCTCGTTGCAATCGTGGTCCGATCACCGCCGCGGCCACGAAGCCGGAGATGCCGGCCGACAGGTGGATGACGTAGCCGCCCGAGTAGTCGAGCGAGCCGTGCGCCGCCCAGTAGCCGCCGCCCCACAGCAGGAAGGCATTGACCGTGTAGACGCACGTGATCCAGAGGAGCACGAACGGGATCCACGCCTTGAAGCTGACGCGACCGAGAATCGACCCGAGCATCAGCAGCGGGGTGATCGCGGCGAACACGAACTGGAAGTACGCGAGCGCCGGGGTCGCGAAGTGGAACGGCGGACCGGTGGCGATCGAGGGGACCGACGCCTGCGCCTGCTCCGCTCCGGCCGACAGGATCGCCCCCGGCTCACCGAGCGCGCTTCCGAGGAAGCTGTGCGTCCCGAACAGGCCGCTACCGCTGCCGATCGACGTGCCGAAGCCCATCTTGAACGCCCACAGCACCCACGCCACCATCACCAGACAGAAGCCGACGAAGGTGAGCATCATGCTGTTGACCGACCAGCGCTTCTGCATCACCCCGCCGTACAGGACCGCCAGGCCGGGAACGCTCATGAGCCCGACCAGCGTTGCAGCGGTGAGCTGCCACGCGTTGTCCCCCGGGTTCAGCCACGAGGGGTATGCAAGCCAAGTCAACGAATAGCCTCCGTTCCAACGAGTCGATCTGGTGGCATACCGCCATCTGCGCACGGCAGCGCACGGCGCCATTTCGGATGGGCCCATGAAACAGGGGCGCCGTCACGGTCGCTAGGGACACGGTGTCCAACACTTGGCCGGGAGCTTTCGACACCTGGCTAGGCGACTTGGACACGTTGTCGGAAGGGCCCGCTCACCGCGGGCCCGACGACTTGCGGGCCGGCACGCGCCGGCAGGCCGCCGGCAGGCCGGAGGCGGCCCGCCGGCGGAAGGGGCGCCTTGGGGCGCCCCGCGGCTCTACTTCCCGCTCTCGGGCGCGAACGCGAGCGCGCCCGAATTGATGCAGTAGCGCTGGCCCGTCGGGCCGGGTCCGTCGTCGAACACGTGCCCGAGATGGCCACCGCAGGCGCGGCACACGACCTCGGTGCGGCGCATGAACAAGCCGTTGTCCGGGCGAAGCTCGACCGCCTCGGCGATCGCCGGCTCGGTGAAGCTCGGCCAGCCGGTGCCCGACTCGAACTTCGCGTTCGAGCCGAAGAGGGTGGCGCCGCAGCCGGCGCAGCGGTAAGCGCCCGACTCCTTGTTGTAGACGTACTCGCCCGTGAAGGGCGGCTCGGTGCCGGCCCGGCGCAGGATGTCGTACTGCGCGGGCGTCAGCTGCTCGCGCCACTCCTGCTCGGACTTGCTCACCTTGGTGTCGCTCATCTCGTTCCTTTCCGCGCGCGGAGTTTGGTCCTTCCTATAGTCCCGCACGACGCCCGTTCATTGCACGGTCTACGCTGTGCCGTATGCCGCAGCCCGTGCGCACCCCGAACGTCGCCCCGGACTGCTTCAGCACCCCGCGCCGGTCCCCGGACGGCTTCGAGGAGCTCTGCCACCTCGTGGCGCCCCAGACGCCCGACATCTCCCTCTGCGGACGCGACGTCGGCGGCTACCCGTGGAACCCGCCCTGGCCGCTGTGCGAGGCCTGCCTGGCGGTGGCCAACGGGCACATGAACTGAGGACCGCGCCCGAGTCGCGCCGGCGGCCGTGCGCCGGGTCCGCGCCCGACGGGCTCCGCTCGAGCTCCGCCGGGAGGGCGCCGAGAGCGCGCCGCGAGCGGTTCGGAGCCGGCGCGCGACCCGCCTGGCCACCGCCGGTGCCGTGCTAAACTGACGTTTACGTAAAGTTCCCGTCCCCACGGAGTCCGATTGCCCGCAGTCAGCGTTCCCCGCCGTCGACCAGGCGTCTCGGCCGACCACGAGCACTATCGCTGGTGGGCGCTGTCGTGCACGAGCCTCGGAATGCTGCTCGCGGCGACGAACTCCGGGACGCTCATCATCGCGCTGCCCGACCTCGAGCGCAGCCTGCACACGACCCTGCTGGAGCTCGTATGGGTGATCCTCGCCTACATGATCGCCTCGACGGTGCTCGTGCTCAGCTTCGGGCGCCTGTCCGACCTGTTCGGGCGCAAGCGTGCATACGTGCTCGGCTTCGTCGTCTTCGCCTTCGCCTCGCTCGGCGCGGGCTTCGCGGCCGACGGCACGCAGCTCATCCTCTGGCGCATCGTCCAGGGCATCGGCGCCGCCTTCCTCTTCGCCAACGCCCCTGCCCTCGTCACCGACGCGTTCCCGCGCGAGCAGCTCGGCCTCGCCATGGGCGCCAACACGATGGTGGCCGCGATCGGACTCGTCCTCGGCCCCGTGCTCGGCGGGGCCCTCGTGGCCATCTCCTGGCACTGGGTGTTCTGGTTCAACGTGCCGTTCGCCCTGGCCGGGGCCGCCTGGGGCGCGCTCATCCTGCGCGAACTGGTCAAGCCCGACGCCGTGCGCGGCTACGACCTCCCGGGCACGATCACCTTCGTCATCGGCCTGACCGGCCTCGTGCTCGGCGTCTCACGGGGCGGCATCGACGGCTGGAACGACGCGATCGTCATCGGCGGACTCGCCGCCGCGGCGATCTTCCTGCCGCTCTGGGTCTGGATCGAGAACCACTCGAGGGCTCCGATGCTCGACCTCAATCTGTTCAAGAACCGCCTGTTCGCCGCCGCCACGGCCGCCGCCTTCCTCAACGGGCTGGCGCGCTTCGCGCTCATGTTCGTGTTCGTCTTCTACTACCAGGGGGCCCAGGGCGACGACCCGATCACGGCCGGCGTCAAGCTCATCCCCCTCGCCGTCGGCATGCTCATCGCCTCGCCCCTGGCCGGCAGCTACGCCGACCGTCACGGCTCGCGCGGGCTCGCCGCGCTCGGCATGGTGGTGACCGGCGTGGGCCTCGCGTGCATGACGACGCTTCAGGTGCACAGCGCGTACTGGGAGAGCGCGCTGTGGCTGGCCATCGTCGGCGTCGGTTCGGGCATGTTCAACAGCCCGAACACGGCCGCCATGATGGGCACCGTCCCGGCCCAGCGCCGCGGCGTGGCCGCCGGTGCGCGCACGCTGGTGCAGAACAGCGGCGCCGTGCTCTCGATCGCGTTCGTCCTCGCCATCGTCACGGCGGCGGTGCCGAAGCCGACGCTGTTCAAGATCTTCTCCGGCCTCTCCCAGGGCCTCTCCGACGCGAAGCTCGCCCCGTTCATCCACAACATGCACGTCGCCCTCTGGGTGCTCGCCGCGACCTCGTTCCTCGGCGCCGGCGTCTGCCTGCTGCGTCCGAAGCACGTCGGCGAGACGGAGATCGAGGAGGGCGTTGCCGTCACGGACGCCCGGCCCGAGCGGGGGGCGCTGCCCGCGAGCGCGGCGGTGAGATGAGCGTGCCCGACACGACGCCGACGCTGCGCATCGGGGACGTCGCCCGTCTGGCCGAGACGACCCCGCGCACGATCCGCTACTACGAGGAGATCGGGCTGCTCGAGAGCGGCGCCGGGCGCGCCTCGGGGTCACACCGCCTGTACAGCGAGCACGACGTCGAGCGGCTGCGCGAGGTGATCCGCCTGCGCGAGCTGCTGAACGTCTCGCTCGACGAGCTCAAGACGCTGCTCGCCGCCGAGGAGGCGCGCGCCCAGCTGCGCAGCGAGCTGCGCCGCGACGACGTGGAGCCCGACCGGCGGCGCGAGCTGCTGCTCCAGGCGCTCGGGCACATCGAGCAGCAGCTCGAGCTCGTGCGCCGGCGCACCGCGGAGCTCTCCAAGCTCGAGGCCGAGCTCGCCGACAAGCGCCGGCGGGTCAAGCGCCGCCTCCGGGAGGCGTCCCCCGAGGCCCCGTCCCCGGCGGCCGACGCGCCCACCCCGGCCACGGCCGGCGCTCGCGATCAGTAGAACGCACCCGGGGCGTCCGCATCCGCATGTGACATGATGCGGGCGACCTCGCCGTCCGCGTGAGCCGCCGCGTACGACGGATTGGATCGGTCGGCCGCAGCCTCCGGCTCGAGTACGCGGATCTTCACCATGTACGCCCCTCCCCAGTCAACGGCTCGTCGGAGCGAACGCTGAGTATGCGCGAGTATGCGGCCGCCCCGGCCTCCGACACCGTTTCCGCGGCCGCGCCCGTCGCCCCGCCCGCTGCCGCACCGGTCCTCGACGCGCCCCGCGCGGACCCCGAGGAGATACAGCCCCCTGGCCGCTTCGACCTCCTCGAGCGGATCATCAACGCGCTCGTCATCGCCGTGCCCGCGCTCCTGCTGCTCGTCGCGGCGCGCCTGGCCTGGAACCACCAGTTGCACTGGCAGGATCTCGTCGTGCTCGCGGTCTGCTACGTCCCGACCGGGCTCGGGATCACCGTGGGCTACCACCGGCTGTTCACCCACCGGTCGTTCAAGACCGGCCGCACGGTGCGCGTGCTGCTCGCGATCCTCGGCTCCGCCGCCGTCGAGGGGCCGGTCATCGAGTGGGTCGCCAATCACCGCAAGCATCACGCCTTCTCCGATCAGGAGGGCGATCCGCACAGCCCGCACGTCGGACACGGCGACGGCCCGCTGGCGGCCGTGCGCGGCCTCTGGCACGCGCACGTCGGCTGGCTGTTCCGCTCGGACTTCGCCAGCCAGCAGCGGTACGCGCCCGACCTGTGCGCCGATCCGGACATCGTGCGCGTCAGCGACACGTTCGTCGTGTGGGTGCTCGCCGGCCTGCTGGTGCCGTTCGCGCTCGGGTACGCGCTCACCGGACGGCTCTCCGGCGCGCTCACCGGGCTGCTGTGGGGCGGCGCGGTGCGGATCTTCCTGCTGCACCACGTCACGTTCAGCATCAACTCCCTGTGTCACTACTACGGCCGCCAGCCGTACGCCACGGGTGACGAGTCGCGGAACCTCGCCTGGCTGGCCCCGCTGTCGATGGGCGAGGCGTGGCACAACAACCACCACGCGTTCCCGACCTCGGCGTTCCACGGCCTGCGCTGGTGGCAGGTCGATCCCTCGGCGCTCGTGATCCGCGGACTTGCCGCGACCGGCCTGGCCTGGGACGTCGTCGGGGTCTCACCGGAGCGCCAGGCGCGCAAGCAGCACGCCGGCTGACGGCCGGCCGGCCGCCCGGTCCCGAGCGGCCCGATCATCGTCGATGCTCGCGCTCTACGATCCACACCTCCGTTCTGACATTGCGGCGCGCTTCGTCGAACGTCTGCAACCGACGCGCGCGCGTGGAGTCTTCTCGGTCCGATGATGAACTGCACCCTGCTGTTCCCCGGCCAGGGGAGCCACTTCGACGGCATGGACGAGCCCTACCGCGGCCATCCCGTGTTCGAGCGCGGCCTCGCGCTGCTCGGCTTCGACCCGTTCGACTCGCTCGACCAGGGCACGCGCGAGCAGCAGCCCGCGATCTTCCTCTGCTCGGTGACGGCCTGGGAGCAGCGGCGCGAGGAGCTCGCGCCGATCGCCGCCGCCGGCCACTCGCTCGGCGAGTACGCCGCGCTCGTCGCCGCGGGCGCGCTCGGCTTCGAGGACGCGCTGTCGCTCGTCGATGAGCGCGCGCGGGCGATGGCCGACGCCGCGGCGCTGGTCCCCGGCGGGATGGTCGCGATGCTCGGCGGCGACGCCGACGCCGTGCGCGAGCTCGCGGCGGAGCTCGACCTCGTGGTGGCCAACGACAACGCGCCCGGTCAGCTCGTCGTCGCCGGACGCCGCGACGCGCTCGAGGCGGCCGCGGGCCGGGCACGCGACGAGACCGGCGCCCGAGCCCGCGTGCTTGACGTCGCGGGGGCATTCCACTCCCCGCTCATGGAGCCGGCGGCCGCGCGCCTGTCGGCGGCGCTGCAGCGCACGCGGGTGCAGGCGCCGCGCTTCCCGGTGTACTCCAACGCAAGCGTCGCGCCGTTCTCGGACGTCCGCGCCGAGCTCGCCCGGAATCTGCTCGCGCCGGTGCGCTGGCGCGAGACGATCCTTGCCCTGCAGGAGCTCGGCGCCACGGAGTTCATCGAGCTCGGCCCCGGCGAGGTGCTCACGGGCCTCGTGCGACGAACGCTGGTGCCCGCGTGAGAGCCCGCATCAGTGGCATCGGCGCCGGACTCGCCGAGGAGGTGGTCGACAACGCGTATTTCACCGCGCGCCTGGACACGAGCGAAGAATGGATCCTGCGTCGCACCGGCATCCGCGAGCGGCGCTGGCTGACGAACGGCGCGTGCCTCGGCGACCTCGCCGAGCGGGCCTGCCGCGAGGCGCTCGCCGACGCCGGCTGCGAGCCGCGTGACGTCGACCAGGTGATCGTCTCGACGATCACCCCCGACCTCATCACGCCCGGCCTCGCGCCCGCGCTCATCAACGCGCTCGGCCTGCGCGAGATCCCCGCGCTGGACGTCAACGCCGCCTGCGCCGGCTTCCTCTACGGGCTCGACCAGGCGGCCGCGCAGATCGAGAGCGGACGCGCGCGCCACGTGCTCGTGTGCGCGGCCGAGGCGCTCTCGCGCCTCACCGATCTCGAGGACCGCTCGACTGCGATCCTGTTCGGCGACGGCGCCGCCGCGGTGCTCGTCAGCGCGGCGGAGGACATCGCCGGCTGGTCGCCGTTCGTCCTCGGCGCCGACGGCGACAAGTCCGACGTGCTGTTCGCCGACACGCACGACCGCAAGCTGCGCATGTCCGGACAGCAGGTCTTCCGCCACGCGGTGCCACGCATGGCCGGCGCGCTGCGCGAGGCGCTGGCGCGCGGCGAGCGCACCGTCGAGGACCTCGACCTCGTCGTCGCCCACCAGGCAAACGCCCGGATCATCGAGGCGGTCGCCGCCGAGCTCGGCGTGCCCGGCGATCGCGTGATGGTCAACGTCGATCGCTTCGCCAACACCTCGTCGGCCACGATCCCGATCGCGCTGTGGGAGGCCGACCGGGCCGGTCGGCTCACGAGCGGCTCGACCGTCGGCCTCGTCGCCTTCGGTGCGGGCTTCGTGTGGGGAGCCGGGATCGTCACCTGGAAGGAGCCCGCCGGTGTCCGCGCCTGACGCCGCCGCCGCGCCGCGCCCGCAGGAGCGCGGCTGCGCGCTCGTCACCGGCGGTCAGCGCGGGATCGGCGCCGCCGTCGCCGCTCGTCTGGCCGCGAATGGCTGGCCCGTGGCCACGCTCGCCCGCACCGGCGGCGACGTGCAGGCCGACGTGCGCGATCCGGCCGCGGTGGCGGCCGCGTTCGACGAGGTGCAGCGGCGGTTCGGCCCGGTGCTCGTGCTCGTGAACAACGCCGGCGTCCGCGACGACGGACTCGCGATCCGCATGTCCGACGAGGCCTGGAGCGCGGTGATCGACACGAACCTGAGCGGAGCCTTCCACTGCACGCGCCACGCGCTCTCGAGCATGCTGAGCGCCCGCTGGGGACGGATCGTCAACGTCTCGTCGATCGTCGCCGAGCGGGGCAACCCCGGCCAGGCCAACTATGCTGCCGCGAAGGCCGGGCTGCTCGGGCTCACCCGCACGATCGCGCGGGAGATGGCGCGCAAGGACATCACGTGCAACGCGGTCACGCCCGGCGTCATCGAGACGGACATGACCGCCGAGGGCGTCGCGGACGGCCTGGCCGCCTCCGTGCCCGCCGGGCGCGTCGGGCGTCCGGAGGAGGTCGCCGCGGCGATCGCCTTCCTCTGCTCGGACGAAGCGGCCTACGTCAACGGTGCGACCCTCGCCGTGGACGGGGCACTCGGCGCGTGAGACGAGACTGCATTGACCTATCGACGACAAGGAGAACCACAGCGATGACCGATTCGAACCTGAGCGACGACCAGGTCCTCCAGGCGATCCGCGACGAGCTCATCCGCATCAAGGTGCCCGAGGCCGAGCAGGCGACGATGACGACCGACTGGCGTGACATCGACGTCGACTCGCTCGACCTCGTCGAGCTCGTCACCGCACTCGAGGACCGCTTCAGCGTGAAGATCGCCGACGGCGAGCTGAAGGAGATCAGCGGCGTGGGCGACGCGGTACGGCTCGTCCAGCGCCTGAGCGACGCGGGCGCCCCGGCATGAGCGTGGGCCGCACCCCCGCGCAGACGCCGGACGTGCTCGTCACCGGGCGCGGCGCGATCACGTCGGTCGGCGAGGGCGCCGATGCCGTGTTCGAGGCGCTCGCGGCCGGGCGCTCGGGGATCGCGGACGGCCTCGGTGCCGCCGTGGAGTTCGACCCCGAGCGCTGGATGACGCCCAAGGAGGCCCGGCGCGCCGACCGCTTCGCCCAGTTCGCGCTCGCCGCGGCCGAGCAGGCGGCCGGCGAGGCCGGCCTGCTCCCCGAGGACGGCGAAGCCGCGCCGACCGGCGTCGACGCGGAGCGCCTCGGCGTCATCCTCGGCACCGGCGTCGGCGGCCTGACGACGCTACAACGCGAGTGCGAGGCGTTCATCGCCGACGGCGAGCGCGCCGTCTCCCCCAACTTCGTGCCGATGATGATGCCGAACGCCGGCGCGGCCACGGTGGCCATGCGTCTCGGGGCGTACGGCCCCGGCTTCTCGGTCTCCTCGGCCTGCGCGACCGGCGCCCATGCCATCGGCGAGGCCCTGCGCCTGATCCAGCGCGGCGAGGCCGACATCGTCGTCGCCGGCGGAAGCGAGGCGGCGATCACGAGCCTGTGCCTGGCCGCCTTCCGGCGCATGGGCGCGCTCTCGCGCGAGGGCGTCTCGCGCCCGTTCGACGCTCGCCGCGACGGCTTCGTGATGGGCGAGGGCGCCGCCGTGCTCGTCCTCGAGCGGGCCGAGCACGCCCGCGCACGCGGCGCGAGCGTGTACGGACGGATCGCCGGCTACGGCGCGAGCAACGACGCCTTCCACATCACCCAGCCCGACGAGAACGGCCGCGGCGCGTTGCAGGCGATGCGCGCCGCGCTGCAGGACGCCGAGGCGAGCGCGGGCGACGTCGGCTACATCAACTGCCACGGCACCGGCACCCCGCACAACGACCGCGTCGAGACGGTCGCCATCCACGGCCTGTGGAACGGCGACGCGCCGCCGGCCTCCTCGACGAAGTCGGCGATCGGCCATCTGCTCGGCGCGGCCGGCGCGGTCGAGGCGCTCGTCTGCCTCGAGGCGGTACGGCGCGGCCTGCTGCCGCCGACGATCAACTACGAGCAGGCCGATCCCGAGTGCGACCTCGACTGCATCCCCGGCGAGGCCCGGACCGCCGCGGCCGCGCTCGCGCTCAACAACTCGATGGGCTTCGGCGGTCAGAACGCCTGCCTGGCGGTGGCCGCGGCATGAGGCTCGCCCTCGCGCGCGGTGCAGGTGGCGACGAGACGTCGGACGACGCCCGCGCCGACCTGGCCGGCACGCGGTTGGAGCTGCTGCTCGATCCCGGCACGCTGCGGCCGCTGCGGGCCGGCGTCGGCGACGGCGTCGTGGCCGCCAGCGGCCGCGTGCACGGACGGCCCGTGTTCGCCTGGGCGCAGGACGGCGAGCACCGCGGTGGATCGCTCGGCGCGCGCGGCGGCGAGACGATCGCCGAGGCCATTCGGCGGGCCGACTCGAGCGGCGTCCCCGTCGTCGGCTTCCCGCACTCCGGCGGGGCGCGCCTGCAGGAGGGCACGGCCGCGCTGACCGCGTACGCCGCGATCTTCCGGGCCCAGGCGCGGGCACGCGTGCCGCAGATCAGCGTCATCGCCGGTCCCTGCGCCGGCGGTGCCGCCTACTCCCCCTCACTCGGCGACCTGACCGTCATCGTGCAGGACGACGGGCTCATGTTCCTGACCGGCCCGAAGGTAGTGCGGCAGGTCACGCGCGAGAACGTCAGCGCCCAGGAGCTCGGCGGCGCCCGTGTCCACGGCGCCAACGGGGTGGCGCACCTCGTCGCCGAGGACGAGCTGGCCGCGGCCGAGCTCGCGCGCGAGCTGCTCGCCTACCTGCCGCCGCGCGAGGGCGGCGCGCTGCCGCTGTCACCGCCGCGGCCGCCACGGCCCGGCGACCCCGGCGACGTCCTGCCCGACCGCACCGCGCGCGTCTACGACGTCCGCGACGTGATCGTGCGGATCGTCGACGGCGGCGAGCTGCGCGAGCTCGCGCCCCGCTGGGCGCGCAACCTCGTCGTCGGCTTCGCCCGACTCGAGGGCGCGCCCGTCGGTCTGATCGCGAACCAGCCGCGCCACCTCGGCGGGACGCTCGACGCCCGCAGCTCCGAGAAGGGGGCCTGGTTCGTGCGGCTGTGCGACCGTTTCGGGATCCCGCTCGTCGTCCTCGTCGACACCCCCGGCTTCCTGCCCGGAACCCGCCAGGAGCGCGACGGCGTCATCCGTCACGGGGCCGGATTGCTGCGCGCGTTCGCGCGGGCTCGCACCCCCCGCGTAACCATCACGCTCCGGCAGGCCTATGGTGGTGCACACATCGTGATGAATTCACGCGACCTCGGAGCCGATCACACCCTCGCCTGGCCGAGTGCGCAGATCGGCGTGATGGGCGCGCGCCAGGCCGTCGAGCTGATCGAGCGGGCGGCGATCGCCGAGGGCGCTGACCGCGACGAGCTCGCGCGCGGTTACGGCGACGAGCACCTGCCGGTGGAGCGCGCCGCAGCGGCCGGGTACGTCGACGAGGTGATCGCCCCCGCCGAGACGCGCGATCGGCTCCTCGGTGTGCTCGGCGTACACGCCGAGCGCGGAGCGTGGCGATGAGCGTCAGCCCGCAGGCGCCGCGCCGCGCCGGCACGGTCCGGACCGCGCCGCGTCGCGCCCGCAACGGGACCGAGGAGGCGATCCTCGCCGCCGCGCGGCAGATGATCGACGAGGAGGGCTACGCGGGGATGACGATCGAGGCGATCGCGCGGCGCGCGTTCGTCAGCCGCACCGCCGTCTACTTCTACTTCACGAACAAGCGCGCCGTCGTCGACCGTCTCATCCAGCAGGCCTTCAGCGACATGTATCGAGCCGCCGCCGTCTACCTCGAGGGCGAGGGCGATCCGCGCCGCGAGCTGCATCTCGGCCTGCGTCGGGTCGTCGCCGTGGTGAATCGCGACGCTCCGGTGCTCCTGCTCGTCGGCTACCTGCACGGTATGGACGACCACCTTCCGCCGGAGTGGGCGCCCTACATCGAGCGCTTCGTGGCGGCGGCCGAGGCCCGCATCGGCCGCGACCAGGAACGTGGCATCGCGCCGAGCGACATTCCGGCGCGGCTGTCCGCGCAGGCGCTACTGGCGATGGTCGAGCGCCATGTCACGCTGGAGGTCATCCGCGGCGGGCGTGACGCGGCGGTGCACGTGCGCGCGCTCGCGGAGCTGTGGTGGCGGGCCGTGTACTTTCCGCGCGAGGCGACGAAGCGGGGCTGACGGGTCGGCGCCCGGCGGCCTGCGGTCGCGGGCGGCGCGCGGCCGCGGCGGGAGCGCCGCAGGCGGCCGCGGGGGGCGGGTCGCGGTTGCGGGTTGCGGGTTGCGGGTTGCGGCCGCGCGGCCGAATCCAGCCGCGACGCCCGGCCTCGCGATCCGCCGGGCCGCGCCCGAAGCGCGAAGTGTGTGCGATCTTCGCTCCTGGTGGAAGAACATCGAACACACTTCGCCATCCGGCGTCCGCGCCGCGCGCCCGAAGCACGAAGTGTGTGCGATCTTCGCTCCTGGTGGAAGAACATCGAACACACTTCGCCCATGCGGCGCCCGCGCCGCGGCTTGACGCGCGATCGCCGGTCAGCGGACACTGGGTCACACACCATGAGCGGATCGACCGGCCCTCCCCACCCCCCGTCACCGACCGTGCCCTACTGGCGCGACGGCGCAGGGCGGCGCACGAACCTGCAGCTCGTGCTCGCCGGGCGAGATCCCGAGGCGCGTGCGCAGACGATGAGCGAGCACGCCGACGGCGTCTGCCGGATCGTGCGCGCGGCCGGCGCCGCCCGGCTGCAGGGCCGCCATGGTGAGGCGCGGGCGCTCGCCGCGTACGCGAGCAAGCTCTGCGGAGAGCTCGTCGGTCTGTGGCCGGCCGGAGCGGACACGCCGCTGTAGCGGCGAGCCGCGCGCGGCGGCGGCCCGGTCAGTCGTCGCCGCTCGGTACCGCCGCCCCCATCGCGTGCACGCCGCCGTCGACGTGCAGGATCTCGCCGGTGATACCGCGCGCCAGCCGCGAGAGCAGGAACAGGCAGGCGTCGGCCACCGGTGTGGCGTCCGTCAGGTCCCACCCGAGCGGCGCCTGTGCCAGCCAGGCCTGCGCGAGAACCTCGAAGCCCTCGATGTTGCTCGCCGCGACGGTGCTGAGCGGACCGGCCGCGACGAGGTTGCAGCGGATGTCCAGCGGCCCAAGGTCACGCGCCAGGTAGCGGCTGATCGACTCGAGGGCCGCCTTGGCCACCCCCTGCCAGTCGTAGATCGGCCAGGCGACGGACGCGTCGAAGTCGAGCCCGACGATCGACGCGCCGTCCGGAGCCGCCCGTAGCAGCGGCAGGAGCCCGGCCGCGAGCGCCTTGAGCGAGAACGCCGACGTCTGGAAGGCGCTGAGCGCCGACTCGCTCGGCGTCGAGAGGAAGCGCCCGCCGAGCGCATCGGCCGGTGCGAAGGCGATCGCGTGCAACAGGCCGTCGAGGTGACCCCAGCGACCCGCCAGGTCGGCGGCGACCGCGTCGATCTGCTCGGGCACGTTGACGTCCAGCTCGAGCACGTCGGCCGGGGTCGGGAGCCGTTTCGCGATGCGCTCGGTGATGCGCAGCCCGCGCCCGAAGCCGCTCAGGACGACCTCGGCGCCCTCGCGCTGGGCGGCGGCGGCGACCGAGTAGGCGATCGAGCCCTCGGTCAGCACGCCGGTGATGAGCAGGCGCTTGTCCGCGAGCAGGGCCATGGGCTCGCAAGGTCTACCGGTCCCGCAGGACGGCGTCGCCGCGGTTCGACGTTCGCAGCCGCGACGTCGACCGTCGGCGATGTGCCGCGAGCCCGAGTCGGGCTTCATATAGTGAAGGCGGGCCGGCAGCTGAGGCGCCTGCGCTGCGTTCGTCGTGGATCGCACGCGGGGTCGGAGCGCGCTGTCGCGCGAACACGAATACCGAGAGGGAGAGGCCCATGGACCGCAAGTGGTGGACGCTCATCGCCGTCTCGGTGGCGATCTTCATGCTGCTGCTCGACATCACCGTGGTCAACGTCGCCCTGCCCACGATCCACGCGGCGCTGCACTCGAGCTTCAGCGACCTGCAGTGGGTCGTCGACGCCTACTCGCTCACGCTGGCCGCCTTCCTGCTGACCGCCGGGTCGCTGGCCGATCTGCTCGGGCGAAAGCGCGTGTTCACGGTCGGCCTCGTCGTCTTCAGCGTGTCCTCGGCCCTCTGCGGCCTGTCGACCACCCCGCTGGAGCTCAACCTGGCCCGCGGCGTGCAGGGCATCGGCGGGGCGATCATGTTCGCCACCTCGCTCGCGCTCATCGCGCAGGCGTTCCAGGGACGCGATCGGGGCGTCGCCTTCGGTGTCTTCGGGGCCGTAACCGGCGCCGCGGTCGCGGTCGGACCGCTGGTCGGCGGGGTCATCACCTCGGCGATCGGCTGGGAGTGGATCTTCTTCGTCAATGTCCCGATCGGCATCGCCGCGGTCGCCATCACGATCACCCAGGTGGCCGAGTCCCGGGACCCGAACGCCACCGGCATCGACTGGGCGGGCCTCGTGAGCTTCTCGGGAGCCCTGTTCATGCTTGTGTTCGCGCTCGTGCGGGGCAACGACAAGGGCTGGGGATCGGTCCAGATCGTCGCACTGCTCGTCGCCTCCGTGGTGCTGTTGGTGCTGTTCATCGTCGCCGAGCGCACGCAGCCGCGTCCGATGCTCGACCTGTCGCTCTTCCGCGTCCCGGCCTTCGCCGGCGCGAGCATCGTCGCCTTCGCGATCTCGGCCTCGATCTTCGCCCTGTTCCTCTACCAGACGCTCTACCTGCAGAACCTGCTCGGCTACGGTCCGCTGCAGGCGGGCCTGCGCTTCCTCCCGATCACGCTGATGGCCTTCATCTTCGCGCCGATCTCGGGACGCCTGAGCGTCCGGATACCCGTCCGGCTGCTGCTCGGAACCGGGCTGCTGCTCATCGGCGTCGGGCTGCTGCTGCAGTCGGGCGTGAACGCGAGCTCGAGCTGGACCGTGCTGGTCCCCGGCTTCATCGTCGGCGGCGCCGGCATCGGGCTCGTCAACCCGGCGCTCGCCTCGACGGCGATCGGCGTCGTCCCGCCCGCGCGCAGCGGCATGGCCTCGGGCATCAACAGCACGTTCCGCCAGGTCGGCATCGCGACCGGCATCGCCGGTCTCGGCGCCGTCTTCCAGCACGAGGTGACGCAGCAGACGGTCTCGAAGCTCACGAGCGCTCCCCACGGCGCGGCCATCCTCTCGGCCACCCACGGCGAGCTGGCCGGTGCGCTGCAGGCCGGCGGCGTCGGCGCGATCGCCCAGGCGCTCCCCGCCACCGCCCGAGCGTCGCTGTCCGTGGCCTATCGCACGGGATTCACGGCCGCGTTCAGCGAGATCACGATCATCGCCGCGGTCATCGCCCTCGTGGGCTCGGCGCTCGCCTTCGTGCTCGTGCGCCAGCGCGACTTCGTGGTCACCGGCGCCGCCGCAGGCACCCACGACGCCGACGCCGCCGCCACGCCGGTAGCGGCGTAGCGCCCTCGCGATGCGCGTCAGGCGGGGGCGCGGCGTCCCGGCTCATGGCCCGGGCACTCGCGCACGGGCAGGCGCGGATAGCGCGCGTAGCTCGGATCCGAGCGCGAGCGCTCGCAGAGCGAGAAGCGCGAGCCGCGCGTCGTCACGACGACGCGCTGGTGCCGGCACGTGTTGCACAACCCCGCTCCGGGAACGATCTCGACGGCGCCGGCCATGCCTCCGAGCGTACCGGCGACGCACACGGGTGCGCGCCTGCGATAATTGTATCTGCAACGAATGAGTATCTTCTACCGACTCCTCGGCTTCCTGCGGCCCTATCGGCGGGCCATGGCCCTCTCCTGGGTGTTCTCGGCGATGGCGATGGTGATGACCGTCCTCGTCCCCTACCTCACGGGCCGCGCCGTCGATGCGGTGACCAACGGCGCGAGTCATCGCGAGCACCACGAGGTCGCGCTGAGCGCGCACGACCGCCACACGCTGGTCGTCGTGGCCGGGCTCATCGTCGTCGCGGTGATCCTCCGCTGGGCGCTCACCGTGGCCCGGCGCATGATCGCCGGGCGCGTGTCGCTCGGGATCGAATACGACCTGCGCGAGCGCCTGTATGCCCACTTGCAGAAGCTCGAGCTCGGCTTCTTCGACCACCAGCAGACCGGTCAGCTGATGTCGCGGGCGACCGTCGACCTGTCGCAGGTCCGCTTCTTCCTCGGCTACGGCCTCATCTTCATCCTGCAGTCGGCGCTGACGATCGTCCTCGCCGGCGTGGCGATGATCCTGATCAATCCCGAGCTCGGGCTCATCGCGCTCATCCCCGTCCCGTTCGTCGTCCTCATCTCCCAGCGCTACGGGCGGCTCGCGCGGCCCGCCGTCCAGGAGGTCCAGCAGCGCATCGCCGAGCTCACGGCGGACGCCGAGGAGAACATCGTCGGCGTGCGTGTCGTGAAGTCCTTCGCCCGCGAGGACCGTCAGCTCGACCGCTTCCGGCACAGCGTCGGGCGGGTGTTCGAGCAGGCGATGGTCGCGACGCGCCTGGAGGCGACGTTCAACCCGATCATCGCCTTCCTCCCCCAGCTCGGGCTCGCCGCGGTCATCTTCCTCGGCGGCCTCAGCGTGATCCATTCCCACCTCAGCCTCGGGCAGTTCACCGCCTTCTACTTCTACCTGGCGATGCTCATCGGCCCGATGCGCTCGCTCGGCGTGACGCTCGGACTCGCCCAGCGCGCGACGGCGTCCGGCGCCCGGATCTTCCAGGTGCTCGACCGCGAGCCGCGCATCGTCGCACCGGCGGACGCACCGCCGCTGCCCCCCGGCAACGGGCACGTCCAGCTCCGTGGTGTGACCCTCAGCTACGCCGGGCCGGATGAGGCGCCCGGACGACCGGTGCTGCACGACATCGAGCTCGACGTGCCCGCCGGTCGCACCGTGGCGATCGTCGGCGCGACCGGCTCGGGGAAGACGAGCCTCGTGTCGCTGCTCTCGCGGCTGTACGACCCGAGCCCCGGACAGGTTCTGCTCGACGGCGCCGACGTCCGGCGGGTGCAGCTCGGCTCGCTGCGCCGCGCGATCGCCGTCGTCAGCGACGACCCGTTCCTCTTCTCGACGACGGTGCGCGAGAACATCGCCTACGCGCGCCCGGACGCCACCGACGACGAGGTCATCGAGGCCGCCACGCGCGCCCAGGCGAGCGAGTTCATCGCGCGCCTGCCGCAGGGCTACGACACGCTGGTCGGCGAGCGCGGGCTCAGCCTCTCCGGCGGCCAGCGTCAGCGGCTGGCGATCGCGCGCGCGCTGCTCGCCGACCCCCGCGTGCTGATCCTCGACGACGCGACCTCGTCGGTCGACGCGTCGACCGAGCGCCAGATCAAAGCGGCGCTCGACGAGGCGATGCGCGGGCGCACGACGTTCGTGATCGCGCACCGGCTGTCGACGATCGCGCTCGCGGACGAGATCGTCGTGATGGAGGGCGGCCGCATCGTCGCCGTGGGCGACCACGACACCCTGCTCGAGGAGTCCGACCTGTATCGCGAGATCGTGGAGAAGGGCCTTCCCGACCAGGTGTTCCTCACCCGCAAGCCGCTGGAGCGGGAGGTGAGCGGACTGTGAGCCCCCCCGGCGGACGTGCCGGCACGGGCGGCGGCAGCAGCGGGCTCGGCCCCGGGCGCCGCGGCGGCGGCTGGACGGGCGAGCGCGCAAGCCGCGAATCGCGACGACGCAATCTCCGTGGCCTGCTCGGCCTGCTGCGCCCCTACCGCCGGCGGAGCGCGCTCATGCTCGTCGCCCTGCTCCTCGGCACCGCGGCGACACTCGCCCCGCCCCTGCTCGCCAAGGCGGCGATCGACCAGGGCATCGCCAAGCACAGCGTGCGCGTCCTCGCGCTCGTCATGGTCGCCTACCTCGTGTCCGCGGTCGTCCTCTGGGGCATGACATACGCGCAGACCTATCTCGTCGGGTGGGTCGGCCAGCGCGCGCTCGCCGACCTGCGTATCCGCATCTTCACGCACCTGCAGTCGCTGCCGATCGGCTTCTACGAGAGCCGCCCGGCCGGGGTGCTCATCTCGCGCATGACGAACGACGTCGAGGCGCTCGATCAGCTCGTCACCGACAGCGTCGTGACGCTCTTCCAGTCCTCGCTGACGCTCATCGGCACGATCGTGATCCTCTGCCTGCTCGACTGGCGGCTCGCGCTCGTCGCGTTCCTCGTGTTCCCGGTCGTCGCGGTCATGAGCATCGCCTTCCGCATCGCGTCGGCCGGCGCGTTCCGCCGCACCCGGGAGACGATCGGGACGATCACCGCGTACCTGCAGGAGTCGCTCTCGGGCATCCGTGTCGTGCGCAACTTCGGTCAGGAGGGGGCGCACGAGGCGAGCTTCGCGGCGCTGAACGCCGACAACCGCGACGCCAACATGACCACGGTGCGCCTCAACGCCGCCTACTTCCCAGCCGTTGAGCTGATGTCTGGCATCGCGATCGCGGTCATCGCCCTGTACGGCGGCGACCAGGCGATCTCGGGACTCACCACGGCCGGCACGATCGTCGCCTTCGTCGCCGCGCTGTCGAACCTGTCGGACCCGATCACGCAGCTGTCGAACCTGTACAGCACCTACCAGTCCGGGATGGCCGCCCTGGAGAAGATCTTCGACCTGCTCGCCGTCCGTTCGGACCTCCCCGAGAGCGACGACCCGGTCGAGCTGCCGCGCCTGCGGGGCGAGATCGAGTTCGACGACGTGACGTTCGTGTACCGCCGTCGCAGCCGAGGCGGGGGCGACAGCGGCGCGGAGAACGACGTGCGGGCGCTCGAGCACGTGCGACTGCGCGTGCCTCCGGGTCAGACCCTCGCGCTCGTCGGCTCGACCGGCGCCGGCAAGTCCACGATGGCCAAGCTCGTGGCGCGCTTCTACGACCCGACGGAGGGACGCGTGCTCGTCGACGGGCACGACCTGCGTGAGGTGAGCAGCGAATCGCTCCGTTCGCAGATGGGGATCGTGCCCCAGGAGGCGTTCCTGTTCTCGGGCACGATCGGCGAGAACATCGCCTTCGGTCGCCCCGGAGCGACTCCGGACGACGTACGGGCCGCCGCGCGCGCCGTCGGAGCCGACGAGTTCATCTCGGCCTTGCCCGATGGCTACGACAGTGAGGTCGGCGAGCGCGGCGTGCAGCTGTCCGCCGGGCAGCGCCAGCTCGTCGCCTTCGCGCGCGCGCTCGCCGCCGACCCGCGCATCCTCGTGCTCGACGAGGCGACGTCCAACGTCGATCTGCACACCGAGGGACGCATCGAGGAGGGGCTGCGCCGGCTGCTCGCCGGCCGCACGTCGATCGTCATCGCCCACCGGCTGTCCACCATCCGCCGCGCGGGCCGGATCGTCGTCCTCGAGCATGGCCGGATCGTCGAGCAGGGCACGCATGACGAGCTCGTCGCCCTGGAGGGGCAGTACTCGAGGCTCTACCGCGACTGGGTGGACCAGGCCGCCGCGTAGCCCCGCTCAGTCCCGGGCTCGCCCGGGGCCACGGAGCCCGCTCCCGCCGTAGGAGACCGGAACGCCCGCGGCGCGGGCGACGCACGGCGACGCCGGGCCGCAGGAGACCGATTCGACCAGCGCCAGGACGGTCGTGTAGGGCACCAGACCGACGATCGTCCTCCGGCCTCCCGGTCCGGCGGCGACGAGCGTCGGCGTGGAGCTGGACCCGAGCGCCGCCGCGGCCTGCGCATCGCTGCGGATCTGCTCGGCCAGCACCGGATCGCTACGCGCCGCCTGCCAGGAGGCCAGGTTCAACCCCGGAACCTGCGCCGCCAGCCGGTCGAGGTAGGCGGTGTCGACATAGTCGGTGCCCTCCTTGCCCTGCTCGCTGTAGAAGAGGTCGATGTAGTACCAGGCCTTGTTCTGGCGCCCGGCCGCGAGCACGGCGACCTGCTGCGCCATGAAGGTGGCGGGATCACGCGTCGCGGTCTGCAGCGCGCGGTAGACGATCTGCAGCCGGCCGGTCCTGACGAGCTGGGTGACCAGCCGCGGGAAGACCGCCTGGTTGAACGCCTGGCAGACCGGACATTCGAGGTCACCGTAGTAGTCGAGCGTGACCGGCGCGGCGGGATCGCCCAGCCGGCTTCCGCTTTGCGGAATGCCGGCCAGCAGCATGTCCCAGGCGCTGACCGCGCCCGCCGGTGCGGGCCCGACCGTCCCGGGAGAAGCCGAGCTGACAAGCACGGCGACGATCACGGCGGCGATTGCCACGGCGGTGCCCCCCGCCAGGCGCACACGGCGCGACCGCCCGCCGGCCCGAGGGCCGACGCCCGGAAGGTCCGCAGCGTCCCTCGCCTCGCCGTCATTGGCGCCGGCCGCCGGTCCGAGCAGGGCACCGAGGACTCCGAACGCCACGCCGGCTGCCGTCGCCAGACCGACGAGGCGCCGCTGTGTCGTCACGTGAGGTCCATGCGATGCATCGCGTCAAGCCCGAACAGCACCGAATGCGGCTCCGGCGCCGAGCGCGGACGCCGGACCCCGACCGCGGCGCGTCCGGTCGCCGCGCGACTCCGGGACAGGGACTCGAACCCCAAATTCGACATCCAGAGTGTCGCGTGTTGCCAATTACACCATCCCGGAAGGGACGGCTAAGGATAGTCCAACGAGGCGGCGATCAGCCGACGCTAGAAGTCCGACTCACGCGGCGGCCCCGCCCGGTGGGGCACCGAGAAGCCCTGCTTGCTGGGCGTGCTGGGGCCAGCCGGCGGCTGCGTCACCGGTACCGGGGGCGGCGGAGGCGGAGGCGGAGGAGGCGGCGGCGGAGGCGGAGGCGGCGGAGGCGGAGGCGGAGGAGGCGGAGGAGGCGGCGCCGGAGGCGGGGGCGTGGAGCTCGCCGGCGGCGAGGAGGGGACGGCCGGCGTACTTGGCGGCGTCGAGTCGGTGGGCGCGCTCGGAGGCGCGGGCGCCGGGGTCGGCACGACCGCCGCCGGCGTGCCGCGTGGACTCGACGTCCGGACGACGACGTGGCTGGTCGACGTGGCGCTGGGCGGGCTGGACGTCCGGACGAAGTCGTGCGCGGCCACCACGGGCCAGGGGTGGCTCGCCGGCCAGGCCCGGTGCGGCTCGCCGCCCGACGGCGTACTCGTCGCCGTCACGCTCAAGCTCCAGGTCGTCGTCTGGCTAAAGGTTGAGGTTGCAGTTGAGGTTGATGGCTGTTCCGTTGACGTCGCGGTGGCGGTCGTCGACGCGCTGCTCGACGTGCTCGTCGGCGTCGTCGTCGACGACGAGCTCGCGGTCGGCGAGCTCTGCTCCGTGGACGTCTCCGACCCGGACGTCACGCTCGTGAAGGACGTGTGCACCGTCGTCGTCGCACTGGTCCGCGTCGTGGTGGTCGTCGTGCTGCCCCTCGTGGCGACCGGGATCGGACCGGTGACGGTGGTCGACGGAACGCTTGTGGAGGTCGTCTCCGAGGCCGAGTTCACCGACGGTGCGGTGCTGCCACCGGACGGAGCCGAGGGCGTCGTTGGCGCCGAGGCCGCGACGGGCGCCGCCGCGGCGGGAGCCGGCCCACTCGAGGGAGGAGGCGCCACCGTCGGCGGCGCCGAGGAGACGGGAAGCCGGGGCAACGAGGTCGGCGGCGCCTGGTGCGGCGGCGTCGGCGGTCCCGCCACGGCGGGCGCGGTACCGGCCGGCGGCCCGCTCACCGCGGTCGGCGCCGTCGCGGCCGCCGTGAGGACCGTTCCGCCGGCAGCGGCCCCCGCGGGCGCCGTCCCCGCGCCGGTCGCGATCCCGGCCACGAGCGGGGCGCCGGCGCTCGACGTGGGCGCGGCCCCGGACGACGCCGTCGACGTCGCGGCCACCGAGCGCGGGGTCCCGACGGTGACGCGCCGATCGGCACTGGCGGCGCGGCCCAGCAGCGGCCAGTTCACGGCCGCGAGATGGTTACCGAGCGTCGCGACGGCCGCGACGAAGGCGATCGAGGCGAGCAGAACCGGTACGGCGAAGATCACACGCCGGAGGGACACGTACTTCAGCATCGGCACATACGGGCTTCAACACAAGCCCCGTCAATCATTCGTTGACGCAAATCATGCAAAAAGCCGTACATCCGTCCAGGCCCGGGCGGCCGATTCGTCCAGGTTCGGCGCAGAATATCCGTCCACGAGGACGTGCGGGCTAACCGCGCGCCGGCTGAACCGGCGCGGCGAACGACGCCGTGATCGACTCCTCGAGGCCCGGATCGAGCACGAGCAGCACCTCGTCGCCGGCCTCGATGACGGTGTCGGGCTTCGGAACGAAGCCCCCTCCGGCGCGCAGCACCGAGATGATGAGACTGCCATCGGGCAGGTCGATGTCGGCCACGCGGTGTCCGGCGACCGGCGAGTCGGCGGGCACCTCGAGCTCGATGATCTCGAGGCGCTCCTCCTCGAGGGCGAGCAGGTGAACGAGCCCGTAGCGCGGGACCTCGTGCTCGATCAGCCGTAGGATGAGGTCTGTGGCGGATACGGCCGGCTGGATGCCGAGCAGCTTGAAGTGCTGGTAGTTGCGGGGGTTGTTGACGCGGGCGATGATGCGGTCGCACAGGTACTTCTCCTTCGCGACCTGGCACACAAGCATGTTGTCCTCGTCATCGCCGGTCACGGCGATGACGAGGTCCGCCCGCTGGATTCCGGCGCGCTCGAGCACCCATAGCTCCGTCGCGTCGCCGTACTGCACCGCGTGCTCGAGCTCCTCCTCGATGACCAGGTAGCGATCGCGGCGCTGCTCGATGAGCGTCACCTCGTGCTCCTTGGACATCAGCTCGCGGGCCAGGTTCCAGCCGACCTTGCCGCCACCGGCGATGATCACGTACATCGTCTACGCCACGCTCGCGTCAACGGCCTGCACGAACATCTCGATCGCGTGCTGCGTCGGCGAGATCGTGTGCAGGCCCTGCTCGCCGTACCAGGCCGCACGCGCGGGATCCATCACGCGCACGAGCACCCGCTCCACCCCGAACTGCTTCTGGGCGATCTGGGCGATGATCAGATTGGTGTTGTCACCGTCGGTGGACGCGATGAACACGTCCGCCTGCTCGATCCCGGCCGCGACGAGCGCTTCGAGCTCGAGCGCCGTGCCGACCGTGAACTGCCCGCCGGCGTCCTCCCAGCTCTTCTGCTGGCCGGCGTCGAGGCGCTCGTGCGAGAGCGGGTCCTCGTCGAGGACGGACACCGTGTAGCCCTTCGCGAGGGCGATCTTGGCCACCACCGACCCGACGCGGCCGGCACCGACGATCAACACGAACATGGCCCGCAGCTTATTCCATCGCGGTCGCGGCGCTCGGTAGCTCCTCGGGCGACTCGCCGGCCGGCGGCGCCGTGACGATGACGCGGCAATCCGCCTTGCTGACGACGTACTTGGTCGTATCTCCCACGTAGTTCTCCAGCGGTCCGCCGCGGCCTCCGAGGCGCGGTCCCCCGCGGATACGGGACGGCTCCTCGGCGCCGAGCACGATCGCCTCTACCCCCCGGCGACGTGCCTCCTCGACGATGGCGGGCCCGGCGCGGCGAGCGCGGACGGTCGCCGTGGCCACCTCGACCCCCGTGTACTCCTCCCCCACCACCTTGGCGCGCGCAAGCGCCTGGCGTGCGCGCTTGACCTGCGCGTCGGGGAGGCGGGCATCGATCGGCAGGGACATCGGCAGCACGAAGATCCACACCGCCTCGATCGTCGCGTGATCGATCGCGGCCTCGTCGGTCTGCTCTCCGGCCACGAGCCGCGCCGCGGTCTGGACGATGTCGTCGTCGAGCTCGGAGCCCGAGAGCGGCACGAGGATCGATCCGTAGTCGTCCTCGACGGCGGGCTCGGCGACCAGCACCTGCGCGGGCACGGTGACGCGCCGCAGCAACGACTTGCCCTCGGTGCGCCGATAGGCGACGTAGAGGGTCAATCCGACGGCCATCCAGGCGAGCCCTACGTACCGCGCCGGCTCATGGACGACGATCACGGCCACCCAGCCGAGCGCCGACAGGGCGGCGCCGATCACGGCCGGGAGGGGTAGCGATCCGCCGCGGAACCGGACGGAGAACGGCATCCGGTACGGTCGATCGCGCTCGGGCTCGGAGTAGCGCAGACGGATCACCGACAGGTGGGCGATCGTGAAGGCGAGCATCGCGCCGAACGCGTAGATGCCGACGAGGAAGTCGAGGCTCTCGGTCGCCGCGAGCGCGGCGGCGACGATCCCCGCGATGATGATCAGCACGTACGGCGTCGAACGGCTCGGATGCAGGCGCCCGACCGAGCTCGGGATCTGCCGGTTGGTCGACAGCGAGTACGCCAGGCGCGAGAGACCGAGCATCGCCGAGTTGGCGGCGGCGATGAGCGTCAGCGCTGCCATCGCGCCGACGACGTAGCGCAGCGTCTGCGAGAGCCAGTGCTGATGGAAGGCGGAGGCGATGCCGATCACCGGCGCATCGACGTAGCGTCCGCCGAGCGCGGTGTGCGTCCCGTGCACCGGCACCGCGCTGACGGCGACGACCGCGATGCCGACGTACACGATGAGCACCGACAGACCGGCGCTCGTGACGAGCCGGCGCAGGCCGCGGCGGCCCACGGCGACCTCGCCGGCGAGACCGGAGGCCGATTCGAGGCTCGTGAAGGCGATCGTCGTGATCGTCAGGGCGAACACGAGGCTGTCCCACGTCGGAGCCGAGCCGAGGTGGACCGTGGAGGCCAGGGCGTGCGGGCTGAAGAACACGACCAGGCCGAGCACGATCAGCAGCAGCTGCAGCGCGAGATCGCCGACGACGAGCGCACGGACGCGGCGCGCGCGGCGCGCCGAGAACCCGGCGATGTTGCTCACCACGACGTAGCCGATGATCGCGAGCGCCACGGCGAGCGAGACGCCGCTCCGACCGAGCGGGTGCCAGAACACCCGCAGGTACTGGGTCGCCGAGTAGGCGGTGACCGCGATGAGGATGACGTAGTCGAGCAGGATCGCCCAGCCGGCCACGAAGCTGACGAGCTCGTTGAAGGCGTAGCGGGCGAACACGGTCGCGCCGCCGCGATCCTGGTGCAGCGAGGCGCCCTCGACATAGGTCATGATCGTCAGCCCGAACATCCCCGCCGCGACGAGGTAGACGAGCGGGGTCAGTCCGAGCGCGTGCCCGGCGACGACGCCGAGCGAGAAGTACACGGCGCTCGCGATCGACGTCCAGACGATCGAGAAGAGCAGCGGCGAGCCGATGCTGCGACGCAGCCCGTCGCGCGAGCGCAACATCAGCTCGTGCGCGTGCGCCGCGTGCGCCTCGTCCGGTTGTCCGAAGGGGTCGGTCATTGTCGCTGTCCCCGCCGGCGCTCGGCCCACAGACGCAGGCTGCCGCCGGCGACGAACAGCACGCCGAGCAGCAGTCGGGTCCAGACGAGTCCACCGTGCGCGGCGATCGCCTGCACGACGAGCGCGACCCCGATCACGACCATCGCGATCGAGAGCACGATGGTGCCGCCGCGATGCAGCTGTCCGGAGGAACCCACTCGGCGGAGATTACGGCCTCGCGCCCGCAGCGGCGAAGCGGCGGTTGACGGCGGCGACTCGCCGCGGCCGGCGTCGCAGCCGGCCGCCGAGCGACGGAACCTCAACCTCGACTGGAGGCTGAACCAGCCGGGCCGCCGCGGGTCCAGACGCGGTCGAATGCATCAGGACCCGGGGAACGACTCAGGTGATGAGCGGGATGATGAGGATGGCGACGATGTTCGCCACCTTGATCATCGGGTTGATCGCCGGACCGGCCGTGTCCTTGAACGGATCGCCGACCGTGTCGCCGGTGACCGAGGCGGCGTGGGCGTCGGAGCCCTTGCCGCCGAAGGCCCCATCCTCGATCAGCTTCTTGGCGTTGTCCCACGCGCCGCCGCCGGCGGTCATCATCACGGCGAAGAAGAAGCCGACGACGATCGTTCCGATGAGCAGTCCACCAAGCGCCTTCTCATCGATGAGGCCGACGATCAGCGTCAGCCCGATCGGCAGCAGCGAGGGCAGGATCATCTCGCGCTGGGCCGTCCGCGTCACGATGTCGACGCACGCCGCGTAGTCCGGCTGCTCGGTGCCCTCCATGATCCCGGGCTTCTCGCGGAACTGGCGGCGCACCTCCTCGACGACGGCGCCGCCGGCGCGCCCGACGGCCTCGATCGACAACGAGGCGAACAGGCACACCATCATGCCGCCGAGCAGCAGGCCGATGAGCACCTGCGGCTCGTTGATGCCGAAGGTGATGTGGACGCCGTGCGACTGCTGGGCGAGCTCCTCCTGGAAACCGGCGAACAGCACGATCGCCGCGAGCACGGCCGAGCCGATCGCGTAGCCCTTGGTCACCGCCTTCGTCGTGTTGCCGACCGCATCCAGCGGGTCGGTGACGTTGCGGACCTCCTCGGGCAGGTCGGCCATCTCGGCGATGCCACCGGCGTTGTCGGTGATCGGTCCGAACGCGTCAAGCGCCACGATCAGGCCGGTGAGCGACAGCTGGCCCATGACGGCCACGCCGATGCCGTAGATGCCGGCGAGCTTCCACGAGCCGAGGATCCCGAGGCACAGCACGAGCGCCGGCGCCGCGGTGGCCTGGAGGCCCGATGAGAAGCCCTGGATGATGTTCGTGGCGTGGCCGGTCTCGGACGCCTTCGACGTCTTGCGCACCGGCGAGAAACGCGTCGAGGTGTAGTAGTCGGTGATCACGAACAGCAGCGCGGTGACGCCAATGCCGATGAGCGAGCACAGGTAGAGGTGGCTGACGCTCGGCCCCTTCACCACGACGACGGCGGCCAGGCCGGAGGCGGGATGGACGAGCACCGCCGGCGGGAAGGTGATGTTGCTCATCAGCCAGTGCGTGATCGGGTAGAACGCGGCCGCGGCCAGGATCCCAGAGACCACCAGGCCCTGATAGAGCGCACGCTCGACGTTGCCCGCCCGCGAGCGAACGGCGAACGTGCCGATGATCGACGCGATGATGGCGACGCCGCCGAGGACGAGCGGATACAGCACGACACGCGTGGAGTCGGCGGCGCTGTAGGTGAGCACGCCGAGGAGCATCACGGCGACGGCGGTGACGGCGTAGGTCTCGAACAGGTCGGCGGCCATGCCGGCGCAGTCGCCGACATTGTCGCCCACGTTGTCGGCGATCACGGCCGGATTGCGAGGATCGTCCTCGGGGATGCCGGCCTCGACCTTGCCGACGAGGTCTGCGCCCACGTCGGCCGCCTTCGTGAAGATGCCGCCGCCGAGTCGCGCGAACACCGAGATGAGCGAGCCGCCGAAGCCGAGGCCGATGAGCGCCTTGACCGCCGTCTCGTTGCTGTCGCCGAAGACGGCGGTCAGCAGACCGTAGTAGCCGGCGACGCCGAGCAGGGCGAGGCCCACGACGAGCATTCCCGTGATCGCTCCACCGCGGAAGGCGACGCTCAGCGCCGGGGCGATCCCGCCCCGCGCCGACTCGGCGACGCGCGCGTTGGCGCGCACCGACACGTTCATCCCGATGAACCCGGCCGCGCCCGAGAGGATGGCACCCACCGCGAAGCCGGCGGCCACGGCGATGTCCTGGATGAAGATGAGCGCGATGAACACGACGACACCGACGGCGGCGATCGTCGTGTACTGCCGGGTCAGGTAGGCGCGCGCGCCTTGCTGTATCGCGAGCGAGATCGACTGCATGCGCTCGTTGCCGGGCGACAGCGCGAGCAGCGCCCTGGCGGTGACCAGGCCGTACACGATCGCGAGCGCGGCGCAGAACAAGGCGACCACGACCCCGTGGTTCGTCAGAAAGCTACTCAAGGGGAATCCTCCGCAAGTCTGGTTGTGCCGTGCGGCGCAGGCATCGCGCTACGCACAAATGGGACCGGGCCGGCTCGTGTCGAGTCCAGCCCGGGGCAGAAGCCGGCGCAGTCTATCGTGCAAGCCGGCAGCGAGGCGGCCCGCCGCCGGCCGGCCGCCCGTTGCGCAACGGATGCGGTTCGGACCCGCTCAGCTGCCGGGGACCCACAGCCGGCCGCTCGCCTGGGCCGGGCCGGGGCTCGGTTCCTCCTGGGCGGGCTCGCCCGGCTTGGCGTCGCCGCCCGGGGCCGGACCGCCGCCGGGGGGCGCGGCCTCGCCTTCCGCAGCCGCGGCCGGCTCCCCGGCCGAGCCGGCGGGCGGCGCCGCACCTTCGCCGGACGCGACCGCCGCGGCCTCCGCCGCGTAGGCCATCTGCAGCTGCGAGAGGGCTCCGCGGAGCTGGCCGATGTCGTTCGGCGCGCGCCGCTCGAGCACCGGCATCAGTCCACGCACGGCGTCGATGGCGTCGCGCACCTGCTCGAGGTCGCGCTCGCCTGAGTCCTCGGGTCCGAGACCGAGTCGCCGTCCGGCGAGGTTGATGAGCGTGACGGCCGTCTGGATGACCACGTCGGCGGCGGTGATACGCGCCAGCTCGGCCTCGTAGGCCGCCCGCATCTCCTCCAACTCCGCTTCGGTCGGTTCACGCGGTGGGGTGCTCACACCGGTACCTCCTGTGGGTAGCTCTCCTGTGTCTGTAGTACTGAAGCAGCGTAGACCTCCCGCAGCGTCGCGCCGGCATCGAGCAGGCGCCGCTGGCGCTGGGCGCCGTTGTGCTCGGGGAGGACGATGTCGAGACCGAGCTCGGCGCGCACCGGGGCCGTCCAGTCGGCGAGCCGCTCGACGATCGCCGCCGAGGGGTACTCCTCCAGGCGCTGCAGATCGATCATGCGCCCGTCCTGCCCGTGACGGATCGCGCGCCACATGTTCTCCTCGACGAGACGCGGCGCCGGATCCTCCCAGGGCACGCCCTCGTCGATGTCGCGGGCCGCCTGCGTGATGCAGGCCACGATGAGCGCCGCGAGGCCCTCCGACTCGGTCGCGCTCCCCTGGACGTCGCAGATCCGCATCTCGACGGTCCCGAAGGCGAAGTGCGGGCGCACCGACCACCACACCTGGGTGTACTCGACGATCGAGCGCGTCCGGACGAGCATCTCGATGTAGTCGCGATAGGCGTCCCAGCCGCCGAACGGGTCGGGGACGCCACAGCGCGGGAAGCTCTTCGTGAAGATCTGGGTGCGCGCCGAGTGCAGGCCGGAGTCGCGGTCGTCGACGCACACCGAGTTCGCCGACACCGCGAGCAGCAGCGGGAGCACCGGGCGCAGGCGATCGCACACCCGCACCGCGCGATCGAGGCCGCGGACGCCGACGTGCACGTGCAGGCTGAACGTGTTGTTGCGCCAGGCGACGTACTTCAGCCCCTCCTCGACGCGCCGGTAGTGCTCGGTGTCGATGATCGGCTGCTCGCGGAAATCCGCCCACGGATGCGTCGCGTTCGCCCCGAGGAGGGCGTCGTGCTCCGCGGCGAGGGTGAACAGCCGCCGCCGGCGGTCGCGCTGGCAGGCGATCGCGTGGTGGAGATCCGCGCCCACCCCGGAGACGATCTCGATCTCCGAGGAGATCAGCTCGCCGGTGATCCCCTCGTACAGGGGCGGGTCGCTGCGCTCCGCCGCGTCGCGCAGCTCCTCGAAGCGCGGCGCCAGATCGAGGGTCACCGGATCGAGGATCGCGAACTCCTCCTCGAGCCCGACGGTGAAGTCGGTCGAGCCTTCGAACACGTCAACCGCGTGGGAGAGATCGAGGCTGGTCAACGCTGGCGGGGAGGTACGGGGACGACGACCGACCGGGTCGGTCGCGAAGGCGTCAGGTCAGATAGAAGTACAGCGCGTAGAGAAGATCCACCGCCGGACTGGAGGTGTGGACGGTCACCTCCGGCGGCACGTCGAGCAGCGACTCGGAGTAGTTGAAGATGATCTTGACGCCGGCGGCCACGAGCTTGTCGGCGATCGGCTGGGCCGCCTGACTCGGAACGGCGAGCACCCCGACGACGACGTCCTCCTCCTCGACGACACGTGCGAGCTCGTCGGCGTGACGCACGCGCTGGCTGCCGATCGCGCTGCCCACCTTGTCGGCGTCGACGTCGAAGATCGCGACGACGCGGAAGCCGTGATCGGCGAAGATGTCCGACGAGGCGATCGCCTTGCCGAGGTGCCCGGCCCCGAACAGCGCGATGTTGTGCTGGCCCGCGGTCCGCAGGATCTTGCGGATCTGCGAGACGAGCGACTCGACGTTGTACCCGACACCGCGCTTGCCGAACTTGCCGAAACCGCTCAGGTCGCGGCGGATCTGCGTCGAGTTGACGTGCGTGTAGTCCGACAGCTCCTGGGAGGAGATCGTCTCCTTGCCCATCTTCTTGGCCTGCGTGAGCACCTGCAGGTACCGCGAGAGACGGGCGGCGACGCCCAGCGAGAGCCGATCGGCGGCGACGACGTCCGCGTCGCGCTGCAGGTCTGATGCGCTGGCCACGTCCCTGAAGCTCATCGTGCCCTGACTCTAGATGATCCCCCGCCGGTTTCGTGTCTCACGTCGGCTCCACCGTCGCGGCGGTCAGCTCGCGGCGGAGCACGTCCTCGTCGGCCACGTACTCGCACAGTTCGCGCCCGTCGAGCGTGATCACGGGGATCCGGTCGAAATACGCCCTGTGCAGGGCTTCCTCCTCGGCGATGTCGCGCTCGACGAGACGGAACGGCAGCTCGCGGCGCAACCGCACGAGGACGATGCGCGCCTCGTCACACAGATGGCAGCCCGAGCGGCCGTACAGCGTGACCTCCGTCACCGCGGGCGTTCCCCGGTCGCGTACGCGTCGACGGCGAGGTAGTCGGGGTACGGCAGCGGCGCGCCGAAGCGGGCCGCGCTGGCGATCATCGCCGCGTTGTCGGTGCACAGCTCGCGCGGTGGTACGTGGACCGGGACGCCGAGCGTCCGCAGGCGCTCGCGCACGGCGCCGTTCGCGGCGACGCCGCCGCCCAGAGCCAGACTCGGCAGGCCGGTCTGATCGAGCGCGCGCTCCGCGCGCGTGGCCAGGGCCTCCGCGATCGCCGCCTGGAACGACGCGGCGAGATCGCTGCGCCGGCGCTGCGTCTCGTCCTCGCCGAGGTCGCGGACGGTGTACAGCAGCGCGGTCTTCAGGCCGGCGAAGGAGAAGTCCAGCCCGCGGCCGAAGGCGCCGGAGCTCGACCGACGACCCCCGCCGCCGGGAAACGAGAACGCCTCCGGGTCACCCTCGGCGGCAAGCCGTTCGAGCGCCGCGCCGCCCGGATAGCCGAGTCCGAGCAACCGGGCCCCCTTGTCGAACGCCTCGCCCGCCGCGTCGTCGAGGGTGCGCCCGAGCACCGTGAAGTCGTCGTGGCCGGCCACCGACCCGAGCAGCGTGTGCCCACCGGAGGCGATCAGGCAGCAGAACGGGGGCTCCAGCGGCTCGGGCGCCAGGTAGTTCGCGGCGACGTGCCCCTGCAGGTGGTCGACCGCGGCGAGCGGCAGCCCCCGCGCGGCGGCGAGCGCCTTCGCGGTGGCCAATCCGACGAGCAGCGCACCCACCAACCCGGGGCCCTGGGTCACCGCGACGAGGTCCACGTCGTCGAGCGTCGCCCCGGCGCGGGCCAGCGCATCGTCGATCGCCGAGTTGATGACCCGCAGGTGCTCCCGCGAGGCGATCTCGGGCACCACCCCGCCGAAACGGTCGTGCACGCCCTGGGAGGAGATGACGTTCGCCCGGACGACGCCGGCGCCGTTGACGACGGCCGCACACGTATCGTCACAGCTCGTCTCGAGCGCAAGGATGACGGCGTCCGCTGGCAGCGGCCCGCCTGCGGGCACGCTCACCCGAAGAACTGCCCCGGGTTGGGCACGTCGTCGAGCGACCCGGCGAGCGTCGCCGGGGTGCGCCACATGATCACCGCGTCCTCCCCGTTGTCCTGGTAGTACCGTCGCCGGATGCCGGCGGCACGAAACCCGTCGCGCTCGTACAACTCGATCGCCACCTGGTTGGAGCGGCGCACCTCGAGGGTGAAGCGCCCGTCGTCGCCGACGCGCTCGTAGAGGTCGGCGAGCAGCGCCGAGGCGACCCCGCGACGTACGTGGTCCGGATCGACCGCCACGTTCATGACGTGCCAGACCGTCTCATAGCGCGAGCAGATGACGTAGCCGACGAGCCGGCCCTCGATCGACGCCGCCAGGCACACCCCGGAGGGCTTGGACAGCTCGAGCACGAACATCGCGAGTGACCACGGCGTCGGGAAGGCCCGCCGCTCGATCTCGATCACATGGGGCAGATCGGCATACACGAGCCGGCGGATCTCGACGATCGGCGGCTCGGCGCGGATCTCTGCGGCGAAGGTCTCGTTCACTCGTTGGCGCTTCCCCGGGAGATCTCGGCGTCCGGACGGCGCACGTAGCACGGTACGACGGCGCCGGAAGCGGAGATGGCGGCGCGGTCGGCGAGCCGGCAGATGACCGCGGCGTCCACGTTGTGCAGGGACGACGCGTCCGCCGGGATCGCCACCCCGGCCGCTTGGAGATGGTCTGAGAATCGTATCGCCCCGTCACCGACCGCCAGCGCCGGGCGCGGTCCCTCGGACAGGGCTGCTGGGAGCATCTCCGGCGCCACGGCCACGGGCGCGAGCAGCTCCAGATCGCCCGCGTACACCGCGAGGAACGCCTCCCCGCGGCGCGCATCGAGCACGGCGGCCACGGGGGCGCCGCCCGCCTCGACCGCGGCCGCGGCGGCCAGCGCGCGCAGCGTGCCCACGCCGACGAGGTCGGCTTCCAGTGACTGGGCCAGCGCGCGCGCCGTCGCCACGCCGATCCGCAGCCCCGTGAACGATCCCGGGCCGGTCCCGACGGCGACCCGCCGCACGTCCGGCCAGGCGAGCCCCGATCGGCCGAGCAGCTCGTCGGCGAGCGCCAGCAGGCGGGTCGCGTGCGCCGGGCGCTCGCCGGCGGCCGGTGACTCGTGCGCCGCGAGCGCCGCGCCGTCGTCGAGGCGGACGGCGACCGCGGTCGCCGGCGTCGCCGTGTCGAACCCGAGGATGGCCATCGTGCTCAGTCGCCGGGCTGCACCGAGAGCTCGAGCGTGCGGCGGTCGCCTCCGGCGTGGCGCAGGGTCACCGACACGCGGGCTCCGTGCAGCTCCTCGTCGCCGCGCTCGGGCCATTCCACGAATGCGACGCGATCGGGTCCGAGGTACTCGGCCAGCAGCGACGGGTCCTCCTCGGCCAGGCCGCCGAGGCGGTACAGGTCGAGATGCGAGACGGTCACGTCCGCGCCGGCGTACCGATGTCCGATCCCGAAGCTCGGGCTCGTCACCGGATCGGTGACGCCGAGCGCGCGCGCCGCGCCGCGGACGAAGGTCGTCTTGCCCGCGCCGAGCTCTCCGCGCACGAGCACGACGTCGCCCGGGCGAAGTCGTTGCGCGAGCCGAGCACCGATCGCCTCGGTCTCGTCCGGGCCTTGCGTCTGGACGCGGCTCGTCCCCGACGCGTCCGGGTCAGCGGCTTCGCGCATCCCGCGTGCGCACGCGCAGCGCGAGACCGGCGAGCAGGAGGGCCCCGCCGATGAGGAGAAGCACCCGGACATCGGCGCCCGTGCGGGGAAGCTGCGTCGCGGGCGACGTCGCGGCCGAGGACGATGTCGTCGCGCTGGAGGACGTCGTCGTGGTGGTCGTCGTCGACGACGAGGAGGTGTGCGAGGACGGGGGTGCCGAGGACAGCTTCTTGGCCGACCCGAGGCCAGTACCGCCCTGCGCCAGCGCGACACTCGACGTCGACAGCGCGACCAGGCAGGCGAGCACGAGCAGCCCCGGGCGTGCGCCGCGACCCGGGGCGCGGACCGATCGGGTGGGGCTCTGTGCCGACATGCGGCGCAATGCTAGTCCTTCCATCCCCGGAAGTCGCCCCGGGCGCGACCCGGCGCCCCTGGCTCAGAAGAGACCGAGCTGCTGCTCGGAGTCGGTCTCGCCCTCGGGCGACGGGGCGCGCCGGAAGCGAGCGGTCGCAGCCGCCGTCGGCTCGGCGCCGGCCGGCGCGGCGCCCGGGGCCCGGGTGCCGGTGTCGTCGGCCGCGGCCGGTCCGGCCCCCTCGACGACGTCATCCGCCGCCGCGAGCGCGGCGTCGACGGCGGTTTCGTCGACCGCCTCCGGCTGTTCCGGCGCCGGGAGCGCGAGCAGCTCGGGCAGGCGGGCGAAGTCCTCGCGCAGCGTCTCGAGCATGCGAGGCGTGTAGAGGGCGGCGGCGGGGTGGAAGATCGGGTACAGCCGCACGGCCCGCCGTCCGAGTGTGATGACCTCGGCCTGCCCGTGCACCCGGGTGATGCCGGTCGGGTCGCACCGCAGGAGCTTGGTGGAGAAATTGCCCAGCGAGCAGATCACGCGCGGGGCGATGAGCTCCACCTGCTCGAAGAGGTACTCCTGGCAGCTCTCGATCTCGGCCGGGAGCGGATCGCGGTTGCCCGGAGGCCGGCACTTCAGCACATTCGCGATGAACACCTCGCTGCGAGCCAGCCCGATCTCGCCGAGCAGCCGCTCGAGCAGCTTGCCCGCGGCTCCGACGAACGGCAGCCCCTGCTGATCCTCGTTCGCGCCCGGCGCCTCCCCGATGAACATCAGGTCGGCGTCGGCGTTCCCGGCTCCGAACACCACGCTGTGGCGAGTCGCCGCGAGCTCGGGACACCGCTCGCACACGGACGCCTGGGCGTATACCGCCTTGAGCGCATCGCGGCGGGCGCCGGCGTCGAGCGATGCGACCGGCGCGGTCGCCGAACGCCCGGCCGAGACGGCCGACGAGGACGAGCTTGACATCACGGCGATCGTAGCCCGGACGGGGGCGCGATCGGGCGCTCGCGGGCCCTCCAACCCCGCAAAGTGCGACGTCCGGCCGGCCGCCCGCCGTGACCGGCGACGACGGTTCGAAGGAGGTGTGGAGGGTGCATCGATCGCCGTGTATCATTCGCATCGAGCCGGTTCCGTCATGCGACGGACTGGACCAATGGAGCACCAGCACTGAACAAACCCGCCGCGCCGGTATCCCACTCGGGAACTGGACCGTATCGATGAGTCATTCGCTCCCCTCCGCGTTCGTCGCGCAACCCACCGGGTTGCCTGTGGGTGTCTACGGCCAAGGCCGCTTCAGCCGCCGTCGTATCGCCGTCGTCGGCGCCGGCCGCGTCGGCACGATCCTCGCCCGCGAGCTCGCTCGCGCCGGCCACGACGTGCGCGGTCCGCTCGCGCGCGACTACGGCCGTGGCGACATCGTCGACGCCGAGATCGTGCTCCTGTGCGTGCCCGACCGAGAGATCGCGCCGGCCGCCGCGGCCTGGAGGGCACGCCGGGGCACCGACGGGCGCACGCCCCTGCTCGGCCACTGCTCCGGCGCGAGCGGCCTCGACGTGCTGCGCGACCCCGGCGGCAGCGCCGCGGAGCAGCTGTTCTCGCTGCATCCGCTCATGACGTTCGCCGACGCGGCCGTCACCCCGCGCTGGACGAGCGCGGCCGCTGCCGTCGCCGCGTCGTCGGCCGCGGCGCTCGCCATGGTGGCCGCGCTGGCCGAGGACCTCGGCCTGGCCCCGATCGAGGTGCCCGACGAGGACCGCGTCGCCTACCACGCTGCCGCCTCGATCGCCTCGAACTTCCTGGTCACGCTGGAGTCCGCCGCCGAGGCGCTTGCGGGCACGGCCGGCGTGTCGCGCGAGATGCTCGCGCCGCTCGTGCGCGAGACGGTCGAGAACTGGGCCAGGGACGGTGCCGCGGCCCTCACCGGGCCGATCGCTCGCGGGGACGAGGAGACGGTCCGCCGTCAGCGGGACGCGATCGTCGAGCGCGTCCCGCGGCTCGTCGCGCTGTTCGACGCGCTCGCGGAGGCCACGCGCGCGACCGCGGCGCCGGGCACGCGGCGCGGCGATTCCGACACCCCCCCGGCCGGCCCACGGTCGCGCCCGGCCGAGGAGCTGGCGGCGTGAGCCCGCTGCGCACGGTGCAGGAGGTTCGCGACGTGCTCGCCCCGCGGCGGCGCGGCGGCACGGTCGGCCTCGTGCCGACGATGGGCGCGCTGCACGAGGGCCATCTGTCGCTCATCCGCCGAGCGCGGGCCGAGTGCGACGCGGTCGTCGTGTCGGTGTTCGTCAACCCGACACAGTTCGACGAGGCCGCCGACCTGTCCGCGTACCCACGAGACGAGGCGCGTGACCTCGCGCTGGCCGAAGAGGCCGGCGCGGACCACGTGTTCGCGCCGACCGTGGAGGAGATGTATCCCGCTGGATTTGCCACCGCCGTGCTCGTCACCGGGGTGAGCGAGATGCTCGAGGGCGCCGAGCGCGGCGTCGAGCACTTCCGGGGCGTCGCCACGGTCGTGACGAAGCTCCTGACGATCGTCGCGCCCGACGCCGCCTACTTCGGGCAGAAGGACGCCCAGCAGACGGTCGTCGTGCGCCGCCTCGTCGCCGACCTGAACCTGCCGGTGCGGATCGTCGTCTGCCCGACCGTGCGCGAGGCGGACGGGCTCGCCCGCTCGAGCCGCAACGAGCGCCTGGGTGCCGAGGATCGCGAACGGGCGCTCGCCCTCTCCCGCGGTCTGCGAGCCGCCGAGCGGCGCTACGCCGACGGCGAGCGCGACACCGCGCGCCTGCTCGACGCGGCCGCCGGCGCGCTCGCGTCGTCCGGCCTGACACCCGAGTACCTCGTCGCCGTCGACCCCGAGTCCTTCCGTCCGGCGGAGCACGCCGTGGACCCCACGCTGATCGCCCTCGCCGTGCGCGTCGGCGACACCCGCCTCATCGACAACGTGCTGCTCGGCACGCCGGCGACGCGACCGGGCGACCGGAAGACCGGACGCTCATCGCAGCCGACCACCGTCACGGCGGTGTCCGGCGACCCCGCCGACGGCCGCGTGGCCGCGGTCGGCAGCCCCGATCCAACCCCGCAACTCACCTGAAAGGGACCGCCCGATGCAACGCACGATGCTGAAGTCCAAGATCCACCGCGCGACGGTGAGCGACTGCGATCTGCACTACGTCGGCTCGATCACGATCGACGCCGATCTGCTCGAGGCGGCCGACATGCTCGAGCACGAGCAGGTGCACATCGTCGATGTCGACAACGGCGAGCGCTTCGTGACCTACACGATCGCCGGCGAGCGCGGCTCGGGAACGATGCAGGTCAACGGGGCCGCCGCCCGTCTCGTCCAGCGCGGCGACACGATCATCGTCTTCTCCTACGCCGCTTACGACGAGGACGACCTCGCGCGCTACGAGCCGCGCGTCGTCCATGTCGCCGCGGACAACTCGATCGTCGCGGTCGACGATCAGGTCGGCACGCTCATCGGCAGCCACTGACCGACCGCGTCCCAACCACCCGTCCTGCCACGCAATCGTCGTTCCCTCATCCCTCGAGCCCCGTACTCACAACGAGACAGGAGCCACCCATCATGTCCGCTGCCCCGCATCCCCCCGCCTCTCCGCCCGCCCTCAACGGCGCAAACGAGCGACTCCCCGTCACCCTCCCCCAGATCGCCGAGATGAAGCGCCTCGGCGCGCCGATCGTGATGGTCACCGCGTATGACTATCCGAGCGCCCAGGTGGCCGAGGCCGCCGGTGTCGACCTTGTGCTCGTCGGCGACTCGGGCGCGATGACCGTGCTCGGCTACCCCTCGACGGTGCCCGTGCGCGTCGAGGAGATGCTCATGCTGACGTCCGCGGTGCGCCGCGGCCTGCGCACTCCATTCCTCGTCGGCGACCTCCCCTTCGGCTCGTACGAGGCGTCCGACGAGCTCGCGGTCGCGACCGCGCAGCGCTTCGTGAAGGAGTCGGGAGCCGATGCCGTCAAGCTCGAGGGCGGAGGCACGTCCGTGCAGCGGGCCCGCGCGATCGCCGGCGCGGGGATCCCGGTGATGGGTCACGTCGGTCTCACTCCGCAGACCTCGACCGCGCTCGGCGGCTACCGCGCCCAGGGCCGCACGGCCGAGCGTGCCCTGCAGGTCGCCCAGGACGCGCTCGCCCTCGAGGAGGCCGGCTGCTTCGCGGTCGTGTTCGAGGCGATTCCGGCGGCGGTCGCGGCCGAGATCATGCCGCACATGCACGTCCCGGTCATCGGGATCGGCGCGGGTTCGTCGACCGACGGACAGGTGCTCGTGTTCCACGACCTGCTCGGCATCCGCGAGGGCGTCGGCGCCCGCTTCGTCAAGCGCTACGCGGACCTGCTCGACGAGATGGTCGAGGGCGTGCGCAGCTACGCCGACGACGTGCGCGACCGGCGCTTCCCGACCAGCGACCACACGTACTCGATCGACCCGGCCGAGCTGAACGAGCTGCGCGCGCGCCTGAGCTGAACCGAGGCCTCGGGTTGAGCGCGTGCCGGCGCGCGCTCAGCCGGCCGAAAGTCAGCCGCGCGCGTCGGGACGGGCGCCCGGGTAATCGATGCGGCGGATCGCGCGGGCGGGCGCGCCCGCGGCGATCGTGAACGGCTCCAGGTCGGCGGTCACGACGCTGCCGGCTCCGATCACGCAGCGCTCACCGATCGTCACGCCGCTCGTGATGACGACGTTCGCGCCACACCACACGTTGTCGCCGATGCGCGTCGGTCCCTTGCTCGTGAATCCCTGCCACGGCACCGGCTTGTCCTGGTCGTCGAAGCGGTGGTTCGCGTCGGTGACGAAGCAGCCGTTGGCGAACATGCAGTGATCGCCGATCTCGACGAGGTCGGCGGCCGCCACCATCACGTTCAGGTTGAGGAACGTGCCGGCGCCGATGTGCACGCGCGCCGCGTCCGGGGCGGTGATCCACACCCCCGGCTCGAGTAGCGTGCCGGGCCCGACGCGCAGCCGATCCTCGCGCAGCGCCTCGAGCACGTTGCCGTGCACCGGCCAGCGGACGAACGCCTCGCGCCGCAGGAACTCCCAGTGGATCGCGGCGCGGTTCCACGGCAGCGCGTTGCGCTCGTACCAGCGCCACTTCAGCGCCCACAACCGGGTCAGGCGCGCGAGCTCGCGCGGATGCGCCCGTGACGGGGGCGCCGACGGTCGATCAGACGGTGGCGCGCCGGGCACGCACGACAGCTTGCCAGTCTGCGCGGCCGTCGTCCTCGTCAACCGGCGGCAGCTCGTCCGCGGAGTGGACGGCGACGAGCGCGGTGACCGCGTCGGCGGTGAACTGCTGCCCGACGAGCGAACGGCACTCGGCCAGCGCCTGAGCCGGCGGCTTCGTCTTCGCGTACGGGCGGCTGAAGGTCATCACGTCCCAGGCGTCGGCGACCGACAGGAGGGCCGCGCCCTCTGGGATCGCCTCGTCGCACAGCCCGTGGGGGTACCCGAGCCCGTCCGGGCGCTCGTGATGAGCCCGAATCCAGGCGACCTGCTCGGGGCCGAGCACGTCGCCGACGATGCGTGCGCCAAGCTCGGCGTGCTGCTTGATCTGCGCGTACTCGTGCGGGGCGAGCGATCCGACCTTCAGGAGCACCGCGTCGGGCACCCCGATCTTGCCCACGTCGTGAACGAGCGCCGCCTCCTCGAGCATGAGCGCGCGCTCCTCCGACCAGCCGCGCGACAGCGCCAGGCGCCCGACGAGCTCGGACACGCGCTCGGAGTGGCGCCGCGTGAGCGGATCCTTCGCATCGATCGCACGCGCGAGCGCCCGCAGGCCGAGCAGCGCGCTCGTGCGCTCGCTCGCCTCGGCGCGCTCGCGGGCGGACAGCACCGGCGCCATCTCGGACGAGTAGACGCTGCACGCGTTGCGCCCGTGAGCCTTGCTCGAGTACAGCGCGGCGTCGGCGAGCTCCATCAGCCCGGCCGCGTCGGAGGCCATGGCGTTGTCGGCGATCCCGGCCGAGATCGTGAACTCGGTCAGGCCGAACCCGCCGCGGGCGATGTGCAGCTGTGCTCGCTGGAGCGCGGCGAGCGCCTCGTCGGCGTCCGCCTCGGGGAACACCCAGGCGAACTCGTCACCGCCGAGGCGGCCGAGCACGTCCTCGCGGCGCGACAGCTCGCGCAGCACGTCGGCGATCCGACCGAGGATGCGGTCGCCCTCGGCGTGTCCGCCGCTGTCGTTGATCTGCTTGAAGCGGTCGATGTCGAGGACGGCGACCGAGAGCGCCCGCCCGTGGCGCTGCGCGCGGCTCCACTCGACGGCGAGCTGCTCGTGCAGCGACCGGTGGTTGCACAGGCCCGTGAGCGGATCGGTGAACGCGAGCCGCGAGAGTCGCGCCCGGTCCTCGAGGCTCGCGATGGCCACCGACAGCAGGCTCGAGAAGGCGGTGAGCCGCTCCTCGTCGGCGGGGCCGAGGTCGTCCTCGCGGCGCCCGGTGACGGCGACGATCCCCCAGACGTCGGCGTCGAGATGGACGGGGGCGACGATGCTCGGATAGCCGAGCAGATGCACCGGGGATCCGGTCACATGGCGCGCGACCCGAACGGCGCGTCGCTGCTCGATCGCCTCCTCGATGTCGCTCCCGGGACGGATGAACACGAGCGCGGCAGGGGGATAGCGCCCGTCCTCGGTCTCGCTCCAGGAGCCGAGCACGGTGAGCTCCTCTCCGCCGGGCTCGAGGCGCAGGATCCCGGCGGCGCCGGCGCCGATAACGCCCGCCACCTCCTCGGCCGCCAGCGCGTAGACATGCTCCGGCGGCTCGCCGGACGCGACGGCCACCGCGACGTGCCGCATGGCGAGCTGCTCGGCGGCCACGCGCTCGGCGCGGCCCCGCTGGCGGGACAGGAGCGAGCGCCCGGAGATGACCGCGATGCCGAGCGCGGCGAACACCGGCAGCGTGATCGCGAGCTGCCCGAGAAACGGCGCCTGCAGCGCGCTCGGGTCGTAGGCCAGCGGCAGACAGGCGACGATCGCACAGAGCGCGAGGTACACGCCCCCGACGTGCGCGTCGTGGAAGTACGTGGCGAACACGAGGATGAAGAACAGGCAGATCCACGTCGGCGAGGAGGCGCCGCCCGACACGGCGGTACCGGCGGCGATGAGCGCGAGGCCGGTGAGCCCGAAGACGTGCAGCAGCCGCTGGGACCGTCCGCTCCAGTTCACGAAGGCGAGCGCGTACAACCCCCACGCCACGGCGATGAGGCCGAGCGCGAGGACCAACGGGCGATTGGTGCCGGGCGCGTCGGTCAGGAACGTCGCCGAGGCGATCGTGATGCCGCCGGTGACGAACATCAGCCCGGCGAGCATGCCGGCGAGCGGTCGGCCCTCGACCGCATCAGGCGTCCGTCCGTAACGCTCTCCCACCTGTCCCGATCCCCTGTCTAGCAGCGACCAGCGCGCAGCATTTCAAGTCAGTATCGGCAGCCCGGCCGCAGGAGTTGAGCGATGCGCCGGTCGGCGAACGGCGACCGGACTACGCCGCCGTCGGCACCCGCGATCGCGCTCGCGACGCGCGCTTGCGGGCCGGAGCGGCCGGGGTCAGGATCTCGGCCAGGAAGCGCCCCGTGTGTGACGCCGGGACCGCCGCGAGCTGCTCGGGCGTGCCCGTGGCCACGACCTCGCCGCCCTCGTCCCCGCCCTCGGGGCCCATGTCGATCACGCGGTCGGCGCTCTTGATCACGTCGAGGTTGTGCTCGATCACCACGACGCTGTTGCCGGCGTCGACGAGACGCTGCAGCACGTCGAGCAGGCGCTTGACGTCGGCGAAATGCAGGCCGGTCGTCGGCTCGTCGAGGATGTACAGCGTCGCTCCGGTGGCGATCTTCGACAGCTCGGTGGCCAGCTTGACGCGCTGCGCCTCACCCCCGGACAGGGTCGTCGCCGGCTGACCGAGACGGATGTAGCCGAGGCCCACGGCGTCGAGCGTCTCGAGGCGCCGGCGGATCTTCGGGATGTGCCGGAAGAACTCGAGTGCCTCGGTGACCGGCATATCGAGCACGTCGGCGATGCTGCGGCCCTTGAAGCGAACCTCCAGCGTCTCGCGGTTGTAGCGCTTGCCGTGGCATTGCTCGCACGGCACGTACACATCGGGCAGGAAGTGCATCTCGATCTTGATCTGGCCGTCGCCGCGGCAGACCTCGCACCGACCGCCCTTGACGTTGAAGCTGAACCGCCCGGGCTTGTAGCCGCGGGCGCGCGCCTCGGGTGTCTTGGCGAACAGGTCGCGGATGACGTCGAACAGTCCGGTGTAGGTCGCCGGGTTGGAGCGCGGCGTGCGCCCGATCGGCGACTGGTCGACGGCGATGATCTTGTCGAGCTGCTCGAGCCCGCGGATCGCGCGGTGGGCGCCCGGGCGCTGACGGGCCCGGTGCAGGCGGTTGGCCACCGCCTTGTAGAGCACCTCGTTGACGAGCGTCGACTTGCCCGATCCCGAGACCCCGGTGACGCAGGTCAGCGTCCCGAGCGGGATCTTCGCGTCGATGTTGCGCAGGTTGTGCTGGCGGGCGCCGAGGATCTCGATGTACCCGCTCGGCGTGCGGCGCCGATCCGGGACCTCGACCGTGAGCGTTCCCGCGAGGTACTGCCCGGTCAGCGAGGCCGGAACCCGCTGCACCTGCGCGGCGGTGCCCTCGGCGACGATCAGGCCCCCATGCTCGCCCGCCCCCGGCCCGAGGTCGACGAGGTGGTCGGCGGCGCGCATCGTCTGCTCGTCGTGCTCGACGACGATCACCGTGTTGCCGAGGTCGCGCAGACGCTGCAGCGTCGCGATCAGCTTCGAGTTGTCGCGCTGGTGGAGGCCGATCGAGGGCTCGTCGAGGATGTAGAGCACGCCGACGAGCGAGGACCCGATCTGCGTCGCGAGCCGGATCCGCTGGGCCTCGCCGCCGGACAGAGTCGTCGCCGAGCGGTCCATCGAGAGGTACCCGATCCCGACGTTCTCCAGGAAGCGCAGGCGCTCCTCGATCTCGCGCAGGATGAGCCGCGCGATGTGACGCTCGGTCTCGGTCAGCTCGACGTCGGCGATCCACTCGAGCGCGCGCCGCGCCGACATCGCGCAGAACGTCTCCAGGCGCATGCCGGCGACGGTCACCGCGCGCGACTCGGGGCGCAGCCGAGCGCCGCCGCAGGCCGGGCACGGGACGAGCGACATGAACTCCTCGATCTTCTCGCGCGTCCACTCCGAGTCGGTCTCGCGGTAGCGCCGCTCGAGGTTGTGCACCACACCCTCGAAGCGGGTCGCGTAGGAGCGCCGCCGCCCGTAGCGGTTGCGGTACTCGATCTGGAGCGGCACGCCGCCGGTGCCGCGCAGGAAGACGTCGCGCTGCTCCTCTGAGAGTTCCTCCCACGGGGCATCGAGGTCGACCCCGTAGTGCGCGGCGATGGCCTCCGCGACCTGCTCGTAGTAGTTGGAGGCGCTGCCCGCCCACGGCGCGATCGCTCCCCCACGGACCGACAGCGACGGGTCGGGGACGATCAGCTCGGGGTCGATCTCGCGCTGGGCGCCGAGGCCCGTGCAGCGCGGACAGGCGCCGTGCGGGGAGTTGAACGAGAACACCCGCGGCTCGAGCTCGATGAGCGACGGACCGTGCACCGGGCAGGCGAACTTCTCGGAGAACGTGAGCACCTCGGACCCGTCTGCGGCATCACCCTGGCCGCGCGTCACGAGCTCGATCTCGACGAGGCCGTCGGCCAGCGAGACGGCCGTCTCGATCGAGTCGGCGAGCCGCTTGCGCAGGTCGTGGCGCATCACGAGGCGGTCGACCACGACCGAGACGTCGTGCTTGAACTTCTTGTCGAGGACGATCTCCTCCTCGAGCAGCCGCACCTCACCGTCGACCTTCACGCGCGCGAAGCCGTCGCCACGCAGATCGACGAACAGCTTCCCGTACTCCCCCTTGCGGCCGCGCACGACGGGGGCGAGGACCATGAAACGGGTGCCCTCGGGCAGCTCCATGACCTGATCGATGATCTGCTCGGCCGACTGCCCGACGATCTCGCGGCCGCAGATCGGGCAGTGCGGCGTGCCGATGCGCGCCCAGAGCAGGCGCAGGTAGTCGTAGATCTCGGTGACGGTGCCGACCGTCGAGCGCGGATTGCGCGACGTCGTCTTCTGATCGATCGAGATCGCCGGCGAGAGCCCCTCGATCGAGTCGACGTCGGGCTTGTCCATCTGGCCAAGGAACTGCCGCGCGTAGGCCGACAAGGACTCGACGTAGCGACGCTGCCCCTCGGCGTAGATCGTGTCGAAGGCCAGCGAGGACTTGCCCGAGCCCGACAGCCCGGTGATGACGACGAGCGCGTCGCGTGGGAGCGTGACGGAGATGTCGCGCAGGTTGTGCTCACGGGCACCCGAGACGACGATCTGGTTGCTGGCGGCCATTGAAGGCTATTGTAGGCACCCGAACAGACGTTCGCGTTGGATCCGGGGGCGTGGAAGCGCAAATTGCGGGGTCGTGGCTGAGCCCGGGCGGGTGGGTGGCCCGCGCGCCCGAGCCCCCGGGACAAGGGGGCTCGGGCGCGCAGTCCCCCCACCCGCTCCCGCTGGGGCCGCCCGTAATTGAAATACGCCTCCGGTCGGGCTCACTTTGCTGTCCTGCGAGGTCGAGAGCTGCCCGTTGGACCGCCTCTGGAGCTCTCGAGAACGAACGGAACGTCGCCGGTTGGATCGCGCGATGATGTTGGGATCGCTTATCGCTTACGGAGGTGGAGTTGGAATGAGCACCGAGACGCAGCACGTTGAGACGGTGCAGGGTCCGGCGGAGACGACGCGGCGGTATTGCGCGGCGGTGGTGGCGGGTGATGCGGATGGCGTCGCGGCGACGATGGCGGCGGGGGCGGTGATGCGGTCGCCGATCAGTTCGCTCGCGCGGTTCGAGGGGCGGGAGGCGATTCGGGAGGTGCTCGGAGTCGTGCTCGCCGCGGTGAGCGAGACACGCTACGTGAGCGAGATCGTCGGGGAGAACGGCGAGCGCGCGCTCATCGCGCAGGCGCGCGTCGGCGGCGAGGACTTCGAGGAGGCGGTCTGGCTGCGCTTCGACGAGCGGGGGCTCATCTCCGAGGTGACTCTCTTCATCCGGCCGCTGGCCGGGCTGACCGCCCTGATGGCTGCGATCGGGCCGCCGCTGGCGGCGCGTCACTCACGCGCGCGAGAGCTGGCCGCGGCGGCGATGACCCGCCCCCTCGCCGCCCTCACCCATCACGGCGACCCGCTCGCCGTCCGCATCGCCGGCGTCGGGCACCGCACCGGCTGAACGGGCCGGGGCATCCGGCGGCCGCTCAGCGCGGATCGCGGTCGGTGATGGCCCCGGGCCCCGGCTCGCGGATGCCCTCGCCGCGGCCGAAGCCGGAGAACTCGACTCGGTGGCGGAGCGTGCGTCGGCGATCGCCGGCTCCGCGCCCCCGGACCGGAGGGAATTGGTGGTCGAGCGGGGGCGGCCCACCACACCCCCGACAGGTCCTACCCCTCGACCTCCGAGAACACCTCATCCACCAGCGCCGCCCGATCGGCGATATCGAAGTTTTCGGCCAGATACCGATCCGCCTCCTCGCGCGACTGACCGTTGAGCGCCATGTTCAGCGCGATCAGGCGGGCATCGACGTCGGACGTCCGGGGAGCCGCGGCCGGCTCGTCCTTCGACGCCTTCGCCGACGCCTTCGTCGACTTCGTCGGCGCGGGCGCCTCGGGCGCCTCGGGCTCCTCGTCCTCGTCCTCCTCCTCGGCCTCGGCGACCGGCTCCGGGCTCTCCGGGGGGGCCGCGGGCGCCTTCTGGCGAGTGGCGGGACCGACCTTGCCGACGCCCTCGAAATCGTCGCCCGTCCACTCGTCGCGATCGACGACGGTTCCCTCCTCGTCCCCGTCGGGCTCGCGCGCGCTCGATGCGGCCGCGGCGGCGGCGGCCTTCTTGCGCCCGGCCGCGTCGTACAGGTCGCCCATGTTCCCCTCGAGCAGCGCGAGGTCGGCGGTCAGACGGTTGGCTCCGGTGCGCAGGCTCTCGATGAGCGCCGACACCTCGCTCTCCATCGCGCCGACGCGCTGGAGCATCAGCGCCGTCGCCTTGGAGACCTCCTCGACGTGGGTCTGGGCGCGGGCCACCGCCTCGTCGCGGGTGTTCTCGGCGTCGCGCTCGGCCTCCTGGCCGAGTCGCCGGGCCTCGAGGTCGGCCTGACGCTTGATGTCCGACGCCGTCGTCTCGGCCGCCTCGACGATGGCCTGGACCTGGGTGGCGGCCGCCGACGCAAGCGACTCACCACGACGCGTCTGCTGCTGGGAGCGCCGCAGCGCCTCGACCTCGCCGGCCACAGTGGCGAGGTGAGCATCCACGGCGGCCGCATCGTAGCCGCGTCGAACGAACGGAAAGTCTCTCTTCTCGATGGTCTGCCGGTCGAGGTCCAAGCCTGGTTCCTCCGAAGTGAGCGGTGATGGTCTACGGCGCCCACGTCATCAAGCGGCGCTGAGCGACCGAGCGCGGCCAAGCCTAGCGAAAGCCCCAGTCAGGAGCGCCGCCGCCGCAGCCCTTCCGCGGCCTACGGCGCGCCGGCCGGCGCCTCGCTCGACTCGGCCGCCTGCAGGTCCCGGCGCAGCTCGCGGAGCTCGTCGCGGAGTTGGGCGGCGTATTCGAAGCGCAGGTCCTCGGCGGCCGCGAGCATCTCCTCCTCGAGCTCGACGATGAGCCGCTGCAGCTCGTGCTCGGGCAGCTCCTCGGCGGCGCGCCGTCGGCGGGTGCGGCTTCGGCCCTTCGGGACCTTCGACTCGGAGGTCAGGAACTCGGCGATGTCGGAGATGCCCTTGACGATCGTCGAGGCGGTGATGTTGTGCTCGTCGTTGTAGGCGACCTGGATCGCGCGCCGGCGGTCCGTCTCGCTGATCGCCGCGCGCATCGCGGCGGTCTCCTTGTCGGCGTACATGAGCACCCGTCCGTCGACGTTGCGCGCGGCGCGCCCGATCGTCTGGATGAGCGAGGTCTCGCCGCGGAGGAAGCCCTCCTTGTCGGCGTCGAGGATCGCGACGAGCGACACCTCGGGCAGGTCGAGCCCCTCGCGGAGCAGGTTCACGCCGACGAGCACGTCGTACTCGCCGAGGCGCAGGTCGCGGATGATCTGGATGCGCTCGAGGGTGTCGATCTCCGAGTGCAGGTAGCGGACCTTGAAGCCCATCTCGAGCAGGTAGCCGGAGAGGTCCTCGCTCATCTTCTTCGTCAGCGTCGTGACGAGCACCCGCTCGTTGCGCTGCACGCGCTGGCGGATCTCGTTCATCAGGTCGTCGATCTGGTTGCGCGTCGCGCGCACCTCGACCTCGGGATCGACGATGCCGGTCGGCCGCACGATCTGCTCGACGATGTGCCCCGACCGCGCGCGCTCGTACGGGCCCGGCGTGGCCGAGACGAACACCATCTGCGGCGTGATCGAGAGGAACTCGTCGAACGTCTGCGGGCGGTTGTCGAGCGCGCTCGGGAGGCGGAAGCCGAAGTCGACGAGCGTCTGCTTGCGGGATCGGTCGCCCTCGTGCATGCCGCCGATCTGCGGCACGGTCTGGTGGGACTCGTCGATGAAGCAGATGAAGTCGTCCGGGAAGTAGTCGAGCAGGCAGTACGGGCGGTCGCCGGGTCGACGGCCGTCGAGGATGCGCGAGTAGTTCTCGATCCCGGAGCAGAAGCCCATCTCGCGCAGCATCTCCATGTCGTACTGCGTGCGCTGACGCAGGCGGTGGGACTCGAGCAGCTTCCCCTCGGACTCGAGCTGCTCGCAGCGCTCGGACAGCTCGCGCCCGATCTCGGCGACGGCCGCCTCGATCGTCCCCTCCTTGACGTTGTAGTGCGTCGCCGGCCAGATCGCGACGTGCTCGAGGTCGTCGGCGATGAGCTCGCCGGTGAGCGGGTCGAAGTGCTGCAGCCGCTCGACCTCATCGCCGAACAGCGTCGCCCGGAACGCCGTCTCGGCGTAGGCCGGGAACACCTCGAGCGTCTCCCCGCGCACGCGGAACGTGCCCCGCGAGAGCGCCGTGTCGTTGCGCGTGTACTGGATCGAGACGAGCTTGCGCAGGAGCTGATCGCGATCGACAAATTCTCCACGCCGCAGGATCTGCATGTTCATCTCATACGTCTCGGGTGAGCCGAGGCCGAAGATGCACGAGACCGAGGCGACGACGATCACGTCGCGCCGCGCGAACACGGCCGCGGTCGCGGCGTGGCGCAGGCGGTCGACCTCCTGGTTGATCGCCGAGTCCTTCTCGATGTACAGGTCGCGCGAGGGGACGTACGCCTCGGGCTGGTAGTAGTCGTAGTAGGAGACGAAGTACTCGACCGCGTTGTCGGGGAAGAACGTGCGGAACTCGTTGCACAGCTGCGCGGCGAGCGTCTTGTTGTGGGCCATCACGAGCGTCGGGCGCTGGACCGCCTCGATCACGCCGGCCATGGTCATCGTCTTGCCGGTGCCCGTGGCGCCGAGGAGCGTCCCGAAGCGCTCGCCCCGCTCGAGCCCCTCGGCGAGCTGCTCGATCGCGCGCGGCTGATCGGCGGTCGGGGTGAAGGCGGAGTCGAGCTTGAAGGGCGGCATGCGACCCCTCACGTTAGCGGCGGGAGGCGCCGTACGAAGCTCAGCCGCGGCGGCGCCGGGGGACCGGCCCGTCGACCTTCCAGGCCGAGCCCGGCCGGCCCGGGAGCAGCAGCACGAGGATGAGCCCGACGAGGCTCAGCAGCAGCCCGAGGGCGAGCCCCAGGCGCTCGCCGTAGCCCTTGCGGTCGGCGAGCCAGGCCGCCCCGGCGGCCGACAGCAGCCAGATGAACAGCAGGTACAGCGCCGTCGCGCCGATGGCGGCCAGGACGATCATGCGCCGAGGTAGGCCCGCTGGACCTCGGGGTCGTCACGCAGGCGGCTCGAGTCATCGGCGAGCACGACGCGACCCGTCTCGAGAACGTAGCCCCGCCGGGAATGGTCGAGCGCGTAATTGGCGTTCTGCTCGACGAGCAGGATCGCGACGCCGCCGCGGTTGATCTCGCCGATCGTCTCGTAGATGCGCTGCACGAGGATCGGGGCGATTCCCATCGACGGCTCGTCGAGCAACAGCAGCCGGGGCCGGGCCATGAGCGCGCGACCGATCGCGAGCATCTGCTGCTCGCCGCCGGACATCGTGCCCGCCTTCTGGCGCTCGCGCTCGCGCAGCCGCGGGAACAACTCGAACACCCGCTCGAGGTCCCCGGCCACGTCGCCGCCCCGGCGCAGGTAGGCGCCGAGGTCGAGGTTCTCGCGCACCGTCATGCGGTGGAAGCAGTGCCGGCCCTCCGGCGACTGGGCCACGCCGAGGCCGACGATGTCCTGCGGCGGTAGCCGCGTGATCTCCTGGCCGGCGAAGCGGATCGCGCCGGCGCGCGCGCGGGTCAGCCCCGAGATCGAGCGCAGCGTCGTGGACTTGCCGGCGCCGTTGGAGCCGATGAGGGTCACGATCTCGCCCTCCTCGACGGTCAGCGACACGCCCTTGAGCGCCTCGATGCTGCCGTAGAAGGTGTGGATCTCGTCGACCTCGAGCAGCGCCACGGTCAGCCCTCCTCGGGCGGTTTGCCGAGATAGGCCTCGATCACGGCGGGATCCGCGCGCACGGTGGCCGGATCGCCCTCGGCGATCTTGTGGCCGTGATCGAGCACCGTGACGCGCTCGGACACGCCCATGACGACCTTCATGTCGTGCTCGATGAGCAGGATCGTCAGCGAGAGCTCGTCGCGCATGCGGCGCATGAAGTCGGTGAGCTGCTCGGACTCGCGCGGGTTCATCCCGGCGGTCGGCTCGTCGAGCAGCAGCAGCTTCGGATCGGACGCGAGCGCGCGCGCGATCTCGACGCGGCGCTGGTCGCCGTAGGACAGGTTCGTGGCCAGCCGGTTGGCGCCTGTGCGGACGCCGACGTACTCGAGCACCTCGTGGGCCCGCTCGCGCACCTCACGCTCCTCCCGCCGGGCGCGCGGCGTGCGCACGATCGCCCCGAACAGCCCCGTGCGCAGGCGCGAGTTGCGCCCGACCATGACGTTCTCCAGGGCGGTCATCGCGCCGAACAGGCGGATGTTCTGGAACGTGCGCGCCACGCCGCGGCGGGTGATGATGTCCGGCCGCGCGCCCGTCACGTCGGCGCCGTCGAAGGCGATCCGTCCCGCGGTCGGCTTGTACAGCCCGGTCAGCATGTTGAAGAACGTCGTCTTGCCGGCGCCGTTGGGCCCGATGATCGACACGATCGAGTGGCGCGGGACGGCCACCGAGACGTCGTCGACCGCGACGAGGCCCCCGAACTCCTTGACCACGTGCTCCGCCGTCAGGATCGCGTCGGACACCGCCGGGGGCTCGACCGGGCTCGCGGGGGCGGCCGTCATGGGTGCGCCCTCACGCGGTCGGCTCCTGGATCTCGACCTCGCCGATCCCCTCGGTCAGCTCGAGCTGGCGCCTTCGCTCGGGGATCAGCCCCTGCGGGCGCAGGACCATCACGAACACGAGCAGGAAGCCGAAGATGCCGAACTCGACGCTCGTGAGCTGGAAGTGGATCCCCAGCTGCGTCAGCTTGTCGCTCAGGTTCGGGATGATGTAGTAGTTGATGTACGAGAGCAGCAGCGCCCCGAGCGTGACGCCCCAGATCGAGCCGAGCCCGCCGACGATCACCATCGCGAGGACGAAGATCGAGAAGCCGAACGCGAACTGATCGGCGTTGACCTCGTTGTAGTACGCCCCGAGGAACGCGCCGGCCATGCCGCCGAACGCGGCCCCGGTCGCGTAGGCGAGCAGCTTGGTGCGGACCTGGGGGATCCCCATCGACACGGCCGCGACCTCGTCCTCGCGCAGCGCGATCCAGGCGCGCCCGAGTCTCGAGTCGCGCAGCCGCACGTTGACGAACAGCACGATGCACACGAGCACGAACACGACCCAGTACCACGGTCTCAGATGGAGCTGGTCGAACGTCCCGATCCCGGGCAGGTAGACCGGGTCCACCGGCGTGATCCCGATCTCGCCCGCGGTCAGCGTCTGGCCGCCGCCGAACACGTGGATGTCCTGCCCGTTGACCGCGATGACGCGGATGATCTCCCCGAAGCCGAGGGTCACGATCGCGATGTAGTCGCCCCGCAGGCGCAGCGTCGGCGTGCCGATGATGATGCCCGCCACCGAGGTGATGATCACCGCGGCGATCAGGATGAGCACGAAGTTGAGGTGCACGCCGGGCAGCGAGCTCGCGAAGCTGTTCACGAGCACGTGGACGTTCGCCTTGAAGAAGAAGCCCGAGCCGAGCCAGCCCACGGTGTAGGCGCCGAGCGCGAAGAAGGCCACGTAGCCGAGGTCGAGCAGCCCGGCGAAGCCGACGACGATGTTCAGCCCGAGGGCGAACACGACGTACGCGAGCGCGATGATCGTCGCGTTGAGGAAATCCGAGGCCTGCGAGAACAGCAGCGGGAAGACCACCCCGAACAGCAGCAGCGCGCCCGCCAGCGCCCGCGGCCACCACGGCGGCAGCCGCGACCGGACCGCCGCGCGCCACTCCGCCAGCTGCGCACGCAGCTCGGTCATGCCCGCCTGCCTGCCCCCCGCCACGGGGGGTCCTCCGGTATGGAGGGAGCCTGCATCCGGCCGGCTCTCCCGGTGACGGCGCGCCAGCGCAGCGAGGCGGACGCCCGGTCTCGCTTGACCGCAGGCTCGCTGCTCATCCCGCCTCCCTCGTCTCCTCGCCGAGCAGCCCGCGCGGGCGCAGGACCATGATCGCGATGAGGTACACGAAGACGATGGCAGGGGTCCACTCCGGCTTGATGCGCGCGTCGGAGATCTGCTGGATGCAGCCGATGATGATGCCGCCGAGCACCGCGCCGCGCACGTTGCCGATGCCGCCCATGACCGCCGCCGTGAAGGCGATCAGCCCGGCCTCGAAGCCCTGGAAGTACCAGATCGTCGTCTCGTACAGCGCGTACACGAGCCCGGCCGCCCCGGCGAGCATCCCGCCGATGAGGAAGGTCAGCGAGATCGTCGTGTCCACGTTGATGCCCATCAGCCGTGCCGCATCAGGATCCTGGGCGGTGGCGCGCATCGCCCGCCCATGCCGGGTGCGGGTGATGAACCAGGCGAGCAGTACGACGAGCGGCACCGTGACGCCCACGGCCAGGACGTCCGCGTTGCGGATGACGATCCCGAACACGGTGACGACCACGTGGTTCTCGTTGATGAGATCGGGCACGCTCAACGGCGACGGGCCGAGCCACAACAGGCCCACGTTCTGCAGGATGAAGGAGAATCCGACGGCGGTGATGAGCGGCGCCAGCTTCGGTGCGTTGCGCAGCGGCCGATAGGCGACCCGCTCGATGAGCACGTTCAGCGAGCCGCACGTCGCCATCGCGACGATGAGCGTCAGCAGCAGCCCGAGCACGAGGCCGAGCGGGCCGGTGGTCAGGCCGAGCCCGATCGACGCGGCGAAGCCGGCCGACGTGAACGAGCCGATCATGAAGACGTCGCCGTGGGCGAAGTTGATCAGCTCGATGATCCCGTAGACGAGCGTGTAGCCGATCGCGATGAGCGCCCAGATCGCGCCGTTGGACACACCGTTGAGGAGGTTCTGTCCGATCTGGGTGAGGTTGTGGTAGACGACCTCGTGGCCGTTGACGTAGACCGTGTACCCGGAGAAGAGGTCCTGCAGGGCGTAGTAGACGGGCAGGATCGCGAGCGCCACCGGCAGTCCCCAGGCCCCGGCGTGGCGCCGCACCCATGCCACCGGTCTCAACGCCGGAGGCGACACGCGCGTGACGCCGCTCGCTTCCACGTCAGCGAATGGTCGGCATCGGAGCGCCCGACCCGGGGAGGGGGCGCGAGCGCCCCCTCCCTTCCGGCCGTGACGTCATGGCGCCGATCAGGAGCTCGGCGTGATCGTCTTGTAGAACACGGGATTCCCGTCCGCTCCGATCTTGTACAGGCCGTAGGACGTGAGGGTCGTATCGCCGTTCGCGTTGAACCCGTACGTCCCGAGGACCGAGTTGCGCGACTTCGTGGCGAACAGCGCGGCCAGGACGTCGGCCTTGTTGTTGCCCTTGGCGCCGAGGCTCGAGATCGTGTCGAGCCCGAGCTTCATCGCCTCGTAGCCGTAGATCGCGTACGGGTCGGGAACCGAGTGATACGCCGCCTGATACGCGGCGAGGAACGCCTTGCCGCCCGGGTAGGCGGAGAGGTCCTGCGTCGCGACGGTGCACTGGATCTGCGGCGCGAGGCTGAGCGGCACGCCACCCATCTTCGGGTTTGTCCAGGTGCTCGTGCACATACCGTCCGGGCCGAAGATCTTCACGCCCGGAATGGCCGCGGCCACGTCCTTCGTGATCTGCACGCCGCCGTTGGCGACGATGCCCGCGAACTCGAAGCAGTCCGCGCCCTGCGCCTTGATCGTCGACGCGTAGGAGCGGAAGTTCGGCGCCGTCGGGTCGATGCCGGTGTTGCTCGTGATCGTGATGCCGTACTTCGCCTTCTGGAGCTCCAGCAGGGTCGCGAGACCGGAGCCGTAGGCCTCCTTGTCGTTCGCCACGGCGACCTTCGTGCAGCCCGCGTTCTTCATCGCGACGAGGTCCGCCGCCGCCTGAATGGTGTCGATCGGCACGATGCGCAGGTACGTGCGCTTGCCGGTCGGGTAGTACTTCTGCGGCTCGCCCGGCGCGCTGCCCGGGTCGTTGGTGGTCAGTCCGACGTACGTGTTGGCCGGGCTCACCTGCGGCACGCCGGCCTGGTTGAGGATCGGGATCGAGATCTCGCTCGCGCCCGAGTTGAACTCGCCGATGTAGTAGACGGTCTTCGGGTCCTCGGCCGCCTTGCGGGCGTTCGACGCCGTCTGGCCCGGATCCCACTTGCCGGCCTGGGCGGTCGAGTCGTCAAGGGATTGATAATTGACGGTGAACTGGCCGGCCTTGCCGCCCGCCTGCGTGAGCGCGAGCCGCGCACCGTTCACGAGCGGAACCGTCTGCGCGCTCGACGCGCCCTGCAGCGGCAGGCTCGAATAGAAATCGATCGTGTTCCCCCCGCTGCTCGCCGCCGCCGAGCTGTTTCCGCTGCTGGTGCTGCTACTGCTGCTGCTGCCGCAGGCGCTCAGCGCCACGGCACCAACGGCGAGCAGAACGCCAGCTGTTGTCTTTCCGAACAAACCAAACACTCCTCTTCGGTTGTTGCAGGGCTCCACCCGCCTCGGGTAGGGCGCCAGCGTATTCCCACCATCGGTGGCGAGCAATAGCCAGCGGGTCCTTCGCTTCCCGACTGTTCGGCCACCGAACGGGCCTTTCCTGCAAATTGCGGGTTTCGGCCGTGTTGGGCTCCTGTAAAGAACGCGCCGGGCGCCGCCACGGGCCGGCGGCCGGGGCCTCCACTACGATCGCGCGCATGATCGGCGTCGACGACTTCCAGGCCGTGGACATGCGGGTCGGGCGGGTGCTCGAGGTGGAGGAGTTCCCGCAGGCGCGCCGGCCGGCCTGGCGGCTGACCATCGACTTCGGGCCCGAGATCGGTCGACGGCGGTCCTCGGCGCAGATCACCCACTACGCCCGGGAGGAGCTCGTGGGCCGGCTCGTCGTCGGCGTCGTCAACCTTCCGCCGCGCCAGATCGGCCCCGTCTCCTCCGAGGTGCTCGTGCTCGGCGCGCTCGACCCGCGCGAGGGCGTCGTCCTGCTGAGGCCCGATCGCGACGCGGCGCTCGGCAGCCGGATCGGCTGAGCGCGACTTCGGGCCGAGCCGCCCGCGCGGCTCAGGACAGGCCGAGCTGGGTGGCGTAGGTCGAGCGGTACTCGCGCTGCATCTCGAGCACCCTCGAGACGTAGTCGCGCGTCTCGGCGAACGGGATGTCGGCGACCGCCAGCGAGTGTCCCGCGGCCTGCGCGGCGGCGAGCCAACGGTCGACGTTCGCCAGCCCGCCGTTGTAGGCCGCGACGGCGAGCATCTCGTCGCCGTCGTAATGATCGAGCAGGTAGCGCAGGTAGTAGCTGCCGTACGCGATGTTGACGCTCGGCGTCGCGAGGTCGCTCGTCGTGAAGGCGTAGCCCCCCGACAGGTGCGCGAGGAACTGCGCGGTCGCGGGCTCGATCTGCATGAGGCCCTCGGCGCCCGTCGGCGAGGTGCGCGGCTGGAACTTCGTCTCGGCGAAGATGACCGCCGCGATCAGCGCCGGGTCGAGATGCTTCTCCCGTGCCTGGCGGCGGATGATCGCCTGGTCCTTCAGCGGCAGCGCCAGATCGCGGACCGCCTGGTCGATGCGCGGAGCGAGCCACACGACGAACAGCGCGGTGGCCACGAGCGCCACGAGCACACCGAGTCGCCGCCGCCGCTCGCCCGGCGTGCGACGCCGGGCCGGCGCCCGCCCGCTCGCGTAGGCCGCGCGGCGCGGCGGCGCACCCGGCGACATCCGGCTCGGCGATCGCGCGCTCATGGCACAAGCTTGTCAAGGATGGTCGACAGCTCCGCCTCGAGCTCGGCCACGCTGCCGTCGTTGCGGACCGCGAAGGTCGCGCGCCGCGCCTTCTCCTCCTGCGGCAGCTGCCGCGCGACCCGCTCGGAGACGAGCGCGTGGCCGCGCCCGCGCGCCCGTTCGCGGCGCAGGTCCTCCGACGCGACGATCGCGATCGTCGCGTCGTAGGAGCCCTCCATGCCGGCCTCGAACAGGAGCGGCGTCTCGACGACCGCGGCACGCGGCGGCCGCGGACGTCGCTGAAGCTCGCCGATCCACTCGCCGACGCGGGCGCCGACACGCGGCCAGAGCAGACCCTCCAGCCAGCCGCGCTCGGCGTCGTCGGAGAACGCGTGCTCGGCGATCGCCGCGCGGTCGACCGCGCCGCCCGGTGCGACGGCCGGACCCCAGCGCTCGCGCACGGCGTCGCGGACCTCGTCGCCGGCGTACAGCTCGTGCACGACGGCGTCGGTCGAGAGCACGGCGGCGCCGAGTCGCTCCAGGGCGGCCAGCGCCGTGGACTTGCCGGCGCCGAGTCCCCCCGTCAGACCGATGAGTGGCATGGCCGCAGGCGAGCCCTCGGGCATGTCGGCGCCTGGCACCCGTCCCCGCGACGCGCGCGAGGGTGTTAGCCGGGTGAGTGCTCGCCGGCAGGATCGAGCGAGCCGTTGGCCTCGACCGTCGCCGCGACACCGTTGGCGGACGCCGAGTCGGCCGGCTCGCCTTCGCCCGCGGCCTCCGCGACCGGAGCCTCCGGGTTCGCGTCGCTCGCCGGCTCGGGGGCCGGAGCCTCTGCCGCGGGAGCGGCGTCGGCGGGGGCCTCGGGGGCCTCGGCACCCGAGGGCTCGGCGGCCGGAGGCTCGGCCTCGGCCGGTGCGACCGCCTCGCCGGCGGCCTCCTCCCCGGCCGGAGCCTCCGCGCCGGCGGCCCGGGGCAGCGGCAGGATCTGACCCTCGACGCGCTTGGCCGACAGGGACAGGCGGCGGCGTTCGGAGTCGATCTCGAGGATCTTCACGCGGATCTCATCGCCGGGCTGGACGATCTCGCGCGGGTTCTCGACGTGGTGCGCGGCCAGCTCGGAGATGTGGACGAGGCCCTCGACGCCGTCGAGGATCTCCACGAACGCCCCGAACGTCACGACCTTCGTCACCTTGCCGGCGAGCTCGTCACCCACGTTGTAGGTGTCGACGACACGCTGCCACGGATCCTCCTGCGTCTGCTTCAGGCCAAGCGAGATGCGCTGGCGGTCGCGGTCGATGTCGAGCACCTTGACCTTGACGGTGTCGCCGATCGAGAGGATCTCGCTCGGGTGGTTGACGTGCGACCACGAGAGCTCGGAGATGTGGATGAGGCCGTCGATCCCGTCGAGATCGACGAACGCGCCGAAGTCGACGATGTTCGAGATCTGGCCCTCGACGACGAGACCGGGCTGCAGCCGGTCGAGAATCTGCTGGCGCACCTCCTTGCGCTCCTCCTCGAGCACGGCGCGGCGAGAGAGGACGACGTTGTTGCGCGAGCGGTTGAGCTCGATGACCTTCGTCTCGATCTTCGTGCCGAGGTACTCGTCGAGGTTCGGAACGCGGCGGATGTCGACGAGCGAGGCGGGCAGGAAGCCGCGCACCCCGAGATCGATGATGAGGCCGCCCTTGACGACCTCGATGACGGTCCCCTCGACCGGCTCGCCCGACTCGGCCGCCGCCTCGATGCGCCGCCACGCCTTCTCGAAGCGCGCCCGCTTCTTCGACATGATCAGGCGGCCATCCTGGTCCTCCTTCGTGAGGACGAGCGCATCGACCTCCTCGCCGAGCGCCACTTCCTCGTGCGGATCGACGGACTTGCGAATGGACAGCTCGTTGGCAGGGATGACCCCCTCGGACTTGTAGCCGATGTCGACGAGGACCTCGTCCTTGTCGATGCGGACAACATTGCCGGTGACGACCTCTCCCTCCTCGAAGGGGTGGATGGTCGCGTCGTAGTTGGGGACGATCTGACCGTCGATTTCGAGCAGGAGTCCATTGGACCCCTCGACGATCTTCGCCTGCGGGTTCTCGATCACGGTTTGCACTCGCCGAAGCGTAGCGCAGACAGGGCGGGGCCTACCCCCGCCGCGCGGACCGCGGCTGCCCGGTCGGCGCTCGTATCATTGTCGCGCGATGCCAGTACGAGCCACCAAGCGCGGCGCCGAGCGGACCCGCTTGGAGCGTGATTGCGACGTCCTCGTGTGCGGCGCGAGCTTCGCCGGCCTCGCCGTCGCGCGCGAGCTGGCAGGGTCCGGCGCGGACGTGCTCCTGATCGACCGTTACGACGTCGGCGAGCGCCAGACGTCGGCCTGCGCCGCGCCGACCGAGTGGCTGCAGGCGCTCGAGCTCGAGCCCTCGATCCGCCAGACGTTCGACACGCTCGTCGCCCACACGCCGCACCGCACGTTTCACTACCGCCTGCCGTGGACGTTTTCCACGTTCGACTACCCCGAGCTGTGCGCGCTCCTGCAGGGCCAGGGCGACGCCGAGTTCGAGACGGCGAAGGTCGACGGCATCACGCGCTTCAGCGGGCGCGTCGCCGGGGACGGGCCGCTCGCCGGCGCCGCCGTGCACACCGTGCACACCGACCGCGGGGACATCCGGGCGCCGCTCGTCGTCGATGCGCTCGGGTGGAAGCGGGTGCTCGACGCGGCCGCACCAATCGTCCCCCCGCACGAAGGCACGACGCGCCCGGCCGGCGCCCGGACGGGGACGGTCCGCCTGTCGCGGGGCCTCGAGGTGCACCCGCCCTCGACCGGCGAGGAGCTCGAGATCTGGATCGACCCGCGATACATCCGCGCGGGGTACGCGTGGAGCTTCCCGGCCCGCGACGAGCTCCGTGTCGGCGTCGGCTCGTTCGAGCCGCGCGACCACGTCAAGCAGCCGACGTTGCTCCTCGCCGACGACCTCTCCGTCCCGCCGCTGGGCTACCAGGGCAACTGGATCCCGCATCAGCTGCGCCCGGCCGTCGACCGCGGGGTGTTCTTCGCCGGCGACTCCGCCGGGCACTGCCTGCCGCTCACCGCGGAGGGGATTCGCACGGCGCTGTACTTCGGCCTCGCGTGCGGGCGGGAGCTGCGCGCCACGCTCCGCGGGCAGTCGGCCCCGGAGGCGGCGCTCGCCCGGTACGCCGCGTTCAGCGACCGGCACGCGTGGAAGTACGGCTCGCTGCTGCAAAGCCAGCACTTCGTCGGGCGCACCGGCGGCAAGCGCGTGTTGACCGCCCTCATGACCTCGATCAGCCACCCGCGCACGGTCCGCTGGATGTTCGACCATTACCTGCGCATCGCTCCCCCCTCGTTCGTGGGCGAGCGCCCGCGCGGGCGCGACGCCGCGCGCGTGCCGGCCACCGTCGCGTAGGCCTCGGCCAGCCGCCGCACGCCCTCGTCGATCGCCGGCTCGGGGAGGTTGGCGTAGCCGAGGATGAGGCCGTCGTCGTGGCGGCGCACCTGCGCGTAGCAGTACCCGAGCGGGTAGACCCCGACCGACCGTTCCGCCGCCGCGCGCACGATGGCCACGCCCTCGACGGCGGCCGGCAGGCGCAGCACCGCGTGCAGCCCCGCCGCCACACCGGCGAGGCGGGCGCCCGGCAGGTGACGGGCGACCGCGGCGACGAGGGCGTCGCGGCGGTCGCGGTAGCGGCGGCGAGCCAAACGGAGGTGACGGTCGAGTGCGCCGCTGTCGATGATCCGCGCCAGGGCGAGCTGGTCGAGCATCGGCCCGCCGTGGTCGGAGAGCGTCTTCTCGAGCGCCACCGCCTCGACGAGGCGACGCGGGAGCACCATCCAGCCGAGGCGCAGGGCGGGCGCCAGGGTCTTGCTCGTCGTCCCGACGTACACGACGCGCTCGGGCGCCAGCCCCTGCAGCGCGGCGAGCGGCGAGCGGTCGTAGCGGAACTCGGCGTCGTAATCGTCCTCGATCACCACCCGCCCACCGTCCGCCGCCCACTCGAGCAGCGCCGGGCGCCGGGCCGGGGCGAGGGCCACGCCGAGCGGCGACTGGTGCGCCGGCGTCACGAGCACCGCCGCGGCGTCGGCGGGCAGGGCGTCGACGCTCACGCCGTCGTCGTCGACCGGCACCGGCAGCACTCCGGCCCCGTGCGCCTGCAGGATCGCGCGCAGGTGCGGCAGGCACGGGTCCTCGACGCCGATGACCGCGCCGCCGTCCGGGCCCAGGGCCCGGGCGAGCAGGGCGAGGGCCTGGGAGCTGCCCGAGCAGATGACGACCGCCTCGGGGTCGGCGGCCACCCCGCGCACGCGGCGCACGTGCGCGGCGACGGCCCGGCGCAGCTCGGGGGCACCGCGCGGATCGGGGTAGCCGAGCCGTGCGTCGGCGGCGTCGCGCAGCACCTCGCGCATCGCCCGCAGCCACTCACGCCGCGGGAAGCCCGACAGGTCCGGCGAGCCCGGGAAGAAGTCGAAGGCAAGGGTCGGCCCGGGCGCTGCCGGGGCGGCCTCGTCGCCCGGACCGGCCGCCTCGGCCACGTACGTCCCCGCGCCACGGCGCGAGCGCAGGTAACCCTCGGCGAGCAGCTGCGAGTAGGCCTCGACGACGAGTCGCCGCGACACCCGGAGATCGCCCGCGAGCACCCGCGACGCCGGCAGCCGCGTGCCGCTGGCCAGCCGACGGCCCCGGATCGCCTCGCGCAGGGCGGCCTCGAGCTGGCGGTGCAGCGGCGTCGCAGCCGCGCGGTCGAGCTCGAGCACCAGCTCGCCCGCCTGCAGATTGGTACCCGATCGATACATGGCTTTGGTCCTGTACTGGGTTCCACTCGGAGGGTAACGTGGCGGGCGTGGCCATCGCAACCAACCCCGCCAGCGCGCCGTCACCCGACGGGGCGGCGGCCATGGCCGCGCCGCGCTCCTCACGCGGCGCCCGGCTTACGATCCCAGGAGGTCCCTCATGACCCGCATCGATGGCGTCGCCACGCGCGACGCCGGGCCGCTCGTGCGACTCGTCTACCGCATCACCCGTCGCAAGGTCGGCCGCGACGTGACGCCGATCGCCCTCTACGCGCACCGGCCGCTGCTGCTGCTCGGCTACGGCCTGTTCGAGCAGGCGGTCGCATCCTCCGCCCGTATCGACCCGGCCATCCGCGCCCTCGTCCAGCTGAAGGGTGCGGCGCTGCTCGGCTGCGAGTTCTGCATCGACATCGGCTCGCACGAGGCCCGCGAGGCCGGCGTCAGCGAGGCGCAGCTGCTCGACCTGTGGCGCTACGAGTCGAGCCCGCACTTCGACCAGCGTCAGCGCCGAGCGCTCGACCTCACGGTCGGCATGACCCGCACCCCGGTGGACGTCTCCGACGAGCTGTTCGCGGCGGTGCGCGAGCACTTCGACGACGCCGAGCTCGTCGAGCTCGTCAATCTCGCCGCGCTCGAGAACCTCCGCTCGCGCTTCAACGCGACGTTCGGCATCGGGGCGGAGGGCTTCAGCGAGGGCATGGTCTGCGCCCGCCCGGAGGTCCTCGGCGCTCCGGCATCGGCTCCGACCGCGCGGCCGGTCGCCGCGCCCGCCACGGCATGAGGGTCTTCGTCGCCGGGGCGACCGGCGCGCTCGGGCGTCCGCTGCTCCCCCGCCTGCTCGTCGCCGGGCACGAGGTGACGGCGATGACGCGTTCGCCTGAGCGCGCCGAGCGGCTGCAGGACGCCGGCGCCACCGCGGTGGTGTGTGACTGCTACGACGCGTCCGGGCTGCGCGACGCCGTTGTCGCCGCCCAGCCGGAGGTGCTCGTGCACCTGCTGACGTCGATCCCCCACCGCATCGACCCTCGGCACATGGAGCGCAGCTTCGCCGCCAACGACCGCCTGCGGCGCGAGGGCACGCCCAAGCTCGTCGCCGCCGCCCAGGCGGCCGGCGTGAGGCGGATCGTGGCCGAGAGCATCGCCTTCGCCTACGCGCCGCCGCCGCCCGGGTCAGCGCCGGGCCGATTACACGTGGAGGGCGACGCGCTCGCGCTCGACGCCCCGATCCCGATGCCCTGGCGGCGTTCGGTCCTCGCGCTGCAGGCGCTCGAGACCGCGGTCACCGAGGCCGCGGGGCTCGAAGGGGTCGTGCTGCGCTACGGCTACCTCTACGGGCCGGGTACCGGCTACGCCGCCGACGGCGGGCAGACGGCCGAGGTGCGCCGGCGACGATTCCCGATCGTCGGCGCCGGCGACGCGGTGTGGCCGTTCGTCCACGTCGACGACGCCGCGCAGGCGACGCTGCTGGCGGTGGAGTCGCGCGCACTCGGCACGTTCAACGTCGTCGACGACGACCCCGCCCCGGTGTCGGAGTGGCTGCCCGCCTTCGCGGCGGGCGTGGGCGCACCGGCCCCCCGGCGCGTGCCCACCTTCCTCGTTCGGCTCTACAGCGGCTCGTACGCGCTCACGCAGCTGACGCGGGCCCGTGGCGCCGACCCGTCGCGCGCGCACGAGGAGCTCGGCTGGCGGCCGCGGTACGCCAGCTGGCGCGACGGGTTCCGCGCGGGCGCCGTCGAGCCCGCGGCGGCGTAGCGCCTACTTCGCCTCGAGCCAGTTCTCGCCGACGCCGATGTCGACCTCGAGCGGCGGATCGTGCTCCCAGACACCCACCATCTCGCGCTCGATGATCTCGCGCGCCGCGGGCACCTCCGCGGGCGGCCCCTCGAACAGCAGCTCGTCGTGGATCGTGAGGATGAGGCGCGTCTGCAGGCCCGACTCGGCGAGCGCGCGGTGGGTGCGCACCATCGCCAGCTTGATGATGTCCGCGGCCGACCCCTGGATGACGGTGTTGACGGCGAGCCGCTCGCCGAGCGTGCGCAGCTGGTAGTTGCGCGCCCGCAGCTCGGGGATCTGCCGGCGGCGCCCCCACAGCGTCGTCACGTGGCCCTCCTCCTTGGCCCGCTCGATCGTCGTCGCGATGAACTCGGCGACGCGCGGGAACCGCTCGAGGTAGGCGTCGATGAACGTCTTCGCCTCCTCCCGGGGGATGTTGAGGCGGTCGGCGAGGCCGTAGTCGGAGAGTCCGTAGACGATGCCGTAGTTGATCATCTTCGACTTCGAGCGCATGCCCGGGTCGATGTCGGCCGCGTCGACCTCGAAGACCTGTGAGGCGGTCGCCGTGTGGACGTCCTCGCCGCGCCGGAAGATCTCCTTGAGCACGGGCTCGTCGGCGACGTGGGCGAGCACGCGCAGCTCGATCTGCGAGTAGTCCGCGGAGATGAGGACGTGCCCCGGTGCCGCCTCGAAGCAGCCGCGGATCTCGCGCCCGAGCTCCGTCCGGATCGGGACGTTCTGCATGTTCGGGTTCGTGCTCGACAGGCGCCCGGTCTGGGCGACGGCCTGCAGGAACGTCGTGTGGATGCGCGCCTGCTCGTCGACGAGCCCGGGAAGGACGTCGAGGTAGGTCTTGGCGAGCGTGTTCAGCTCGCGCCAGCGCTCGATGCGCGGGATGATCTCGTGCTCGTCGCGGATCGCCTGCAGCACGCGCGCGTCGGTCGAATAACCGGTCTTGCCCCGCCGCTTGCGCGACAGGCCGAGCCGCTCGAACAGGATCTCGCCGAGCTGCTGCGGGGAGCCGATCACGAACTCCTCCCCGGCGAGGGCGAAGATCTCCTGCTCCAGCGCGGCGACCTCGTCGCGGACGCGCTCGGTGATCTCCGCCAAGCGGGGCACGTTCAGGCGCACGCCCGCGAGCTCCATCTCGCGCAGCACGCTGACGAGCGGAAGCTCGATGTCGTCCATGAGGGCCTGCAGCCCGCGCTCGGCGATCTCGGTGCGCTGCGCGGCCGCGAGCGCGCCGACCAGGACGGCGTCGGCGGCGACCGGATCCTCGACGCTCGTGCCCAGACCGCGCTCCTCGTACAGCTCGGCGAACGGATAGCCGCGGCGCGCCGGCTCGAGCAGATACGCGCCGAGCAGCGTGTCGTGGACGAGGCCCGGCGGGACGACGCCGAGCGCCTTCGCATCGTGGGCGATCACCGGACGCCCGGCGACGGCGCGCGCGACCTCCTCCGGCGAGGCGCAATCGCCGGCGAGAACGGTCACGGTCGGAGCCGCATCCGGGGCGCCGGTGCGGGCCGGCCCGGCGGCGACGGCGAAGCGCCAGGGCGACCCCTCGGCGAACAGCTCGCCCTCGGGCACCTCGGTGGCGCGTACGGCGACGGCCAGCTCCTCGCCGGCGAGCTCGGCGATCGCGCCGGGCGAGCCCCCGACGAGGCGCGCCGGGAGTCGCACCTCGGTCGCGCTCGCCGGCGCCGCGGCCTCGGCGCTGCCGAGCGCGTCCTCGAGGCGCCGCAGCGGGTCGCGGAGCTCGTACTCGCGGAACACCTCGCGCAGGCGTGAGCGGTCGGGCTCGCGGGCGACCTCGGCCACCGGATCGAAGTCGACCGCCACGTCGCGCTGCATCGTGGCCAGCCGCTTGGAGATGCGGGCGTCGTCGGCGTGCTCGACGAGATTCATCTTGCGCTTGGCGCCGCTGATGTCGTCGACGTGCGCGAGGACGTCCTCCAGCGAGCCGAAGCGCTGCAGCAGGTCGCTGGCGGTCTTGTCCCCGATGCCGGGAACGCCGGGAATGTTGTCGGAGGTGTCCCCCTTCAGGCCGTAGAAGTCGGGGATCAGCTCCGGCGGGATGCCGTAGCGGTCGATGACCGCCTGGCGGTCGTAGATCTTCGTCTCGGTGATCCCGCGCGCGGTCGCCATGACGCGCACGAGCCCCGGCTCGTCGATGAGCTGGAACGCGTCGCGATCGCCGGTGACGATCATCACCGGGACCCCGGCCGCCCGCGCGCGCTCGGCGAGCGAGGCGATCACGTCGTCGGCCTCGTAGCCCTCGACCTTGACGTTGCGATAGCCGAAGGCGTCGGCGAGCGGCTCCATCGCCGGCCACTGCGTCCGCAGCAGGTCCGGTCGCGACTCGCGCTGGGCCTTGTACTCGGAGTACATCTCGCGGCGCCCCGAGCTCCCCGCGTCCCAGACGACGACCGTCGGGCTCGTCCCGTAGTCGGTGAGCAGCTTCACGAGCATCGACGCGAACCCGAAGATCGCGTTCGTCGGCACGCCGGTCGAGGTGGCGATCGACTCCGGCAACGCGAAGAAGGCCCGGTAGACGAGGCTGTTGCCGTCGATCAGGAACAGCGTCTCGGCGCCCTGGCCGGCGGCGGTCGCCGGCGCGCGTTCCGCGCTGATGTCGGTGGCCATGAGCTCACAATAGTGAGCGGGGCGACGCAGTGTGCGCGTCTGCCCGTGGCGCCCAGGCCCAGGCGGCCCGCGGACGCGCGACCACATAACATCACGCCCCCCCGGCCATCCCGTCGCCGGCAGCGACCAGCCAGGAGCACACCCCGTGAGCGCCACACCCAGCGCGCAGTTCAGCCTCACCATCCGGGTCGAGATCGACGATCAGCCGGGCATGCTCGGTCAGGTGGCAAGCGCGATCGGGCACGCCGGCGGCGTGATCGGGGCGGTCGACCTGGTCGAGGTCGTCGACGGCCGGATGGTGCGGGACATCACCGTCGACGCGTCCGGGCAGGAGCACTGGGACCGGATCGTCGCCGCGATCGACGCGCTCCCGTCCGCGCGGGTGATCGACACGACCGACCGCACGTTCCTCATGCACGTCGGCGGGAAGATCGAGCAGCACAACAAGCATCCGCTCAAGACGCGCGACGATCTCTCGATGGCCTACACGCCGGGCGTCGCGCGCGTCTGCCTCGCCATCGCCGAGGACCCCGACAAGGCCTTCCAGTACACGATCAAGCGCAACACGGTCGCCGTCGTCTCCGACGGCACGGCGGTGCTCGGTCTCGGCGACATCGGACCCCGGGCCGCGATGCCGGTCATGGAGGGCAAGGCGTGCCTGTTCAAGGAGTTCGCCGAGGTGGACGCCTTCCCGATCTGCCTGGACACGAAGGACCCCGACGAGATCGTGCAGGCGGTCACGCAGATCGCCCCCGGCTTCGGCGGGATCAACCTCGAGGACATCTCCGCGCCGCGCTGCTTCGAGATCGAGGAGCGGCTCATCCGCGATCTCGACATCCCGGTGTTCCACGACGATCAGCACGGCACCGCCGTCGTCGTGCTCGCCGCCCTGCTCAACGCGGTCAAGCTCACCGGCCGGCGCCTGGAGGACCTCAGCGTGCTCGTCATCGGACTCGGCGCGGCCGGCGTCGCCGTGAGCAAGATCCTCCTGTCGGCCGGCGTGACCAGGATCGTCGGCGCCGACTCGCGCGGGGCGGTGCACACCGAGCGCGAGGACTACCTCGACGGCTCGATGAACGCCGTCAAGCGCTGGTACGCCGAGGTCACCAACCCCGAGCGGCGCACGGGCGCCCCGGCCGACCTCATCGACGGCGTCGACCTGCTGATCGGGCTGTCGGGGGCGCGCGTGCTCCCGGCCGAGGCGCTCGCGCGGATGAACGACGACGCGATGGTCTTCGCGATGGCGAACCCGACCCCGGAGGTCAGTCCGGAGGAGGCGGCCGAGCACGTGCGGATCATGGCCACCGGGCGCTCGGACTACCCCAACCAGATCAACAACGTGCTCTGCTTCCCCGGCATCTTCCGCGGCGCGCTCGACGTGCGCGCGACCTCCATCACCGAGGACATGAAGGTCGCGGCCGCGCGCGCCATCGCCGACATCGTGTCCGACTCCGAGCTGCGCGAGGAGTACATCATCCCCTCGGTGTTCAATCGCGACGTCGCCCCCGCCGTGGCGAGCGCCGTGGCCGAGCAGGCGCGGGCGAGCGGCTTGGCCGGCGTCAACTCCCCCGAGATCGGGTACGCCTCGGCCGACGAGGCGCGCCTGCACGGCTCGACCTAGGGAGCGGCAGCCGCGGCGCCGTCGGCGGCGGACAGGAGGTATCGATGCGCATCACCATCACGGGAGCCACCGGCACCATCGGCACGGGCCTGGTGGCCGCGCTGACCGCCCGCGGCGACGAGGTCACCGTCCTGTCACGCCGGCCCGAGCGCGCGCGGGACGCGCTCGGCGTGCCGGCCGCGCACTGGGATCCGCTCACCGAGCCGGCGCCCGCGGAGGCGTTGTCCGGCCGCGACGCGGTCGTGCATCTCGCCGGCGAGTCCGTCGCGCAGCGCTGGACCGGCGAACGCAAGCGGGCGATCCGCGACAGCCGGGTGCTCGGCACGCGCCACCTCGTCGAGGGGCTGCAGGCCGCCGAGCAGCGCCCGTCCGTGCTCGTGTCGGGGTCCGCCGTGGGGTACTACGGCCCGCGCGGGGACGAGCCGATCGACGAGGAGGCCCCGCCGGGCCACGACTTCCTGGCGCAGGTGTGCGTGGAGTGGGAGCGCGAGGCGCAGGCGGCCACCGAGCTCGGCGTGCGGGTGGCCCAGGGGCGCACCGGCGTCGTCCTCGACGCGCACGGGGGCGCGCTGGCCAGGATGCTGCCGGCGTTCCGCCTCGGCGTCGGCGGCCCGGTCGCCGGCGGTCGCCAGTACATGCCCTGGATTCACCGCGACGACGTCGTCGGCCTGGCCCTCGCGGCGCTCTCGGACGAGCGCTGGTCGGGACCGTACAACGCGACCGCGCCGACGCCGGTCACCAACGCCGCGTTCTCCCGGGCTCTCGGTCGCGCCCTGCACCGCCCGGCGTTCGCACCGGTGCCCGCTCTCGCGATCAAGCTGCTGTACGGCGAGATGTCCGAGATCGTCACCACCGGCGCGCGCGCCGTGCCCGCCAAGCCGCTCGTGCTCGGCTACGAGTTCCGCCATCCGCGGCTCGACGAGGCGCTCGACGCCGCGCTCCGCTGAGCGGGGCGACCGACCCGGCCGCTCAGGCGATCGGCGGAAGGCCGATCTTCAGATAGAACGACGGGGCGCCCCGGAGGACACGGTTGACGCCGTAATAGGCGAGCGTCGTGTCACCGGTCGGGAGGATCGAGTAGCGCCCGAGCACCGAGCTGCGGTCGCGGATGCCGAAGAACGCGCCGACGACCGCCGAGCGCACGTCGCCGCGATCGCCGGCCCGCGCGATCGACAACAGCGCGGCCTCCATCGCCTCGTAGCCGTAGAGAGCGCTCGCCGGCGCCGGGTAGCCGTACGCGCGCCGGTAGGCGGCGAAGAAGCGCTGCGCGGCCGGCGGGTACATCCGCGGCGCCAGGATCGGCGTCGTGTAGAAGGTGTTGACCGCCGCGTCCCCGAGCGAGGCGGTGAACGTCGCGGTGTCGAACGCGCTCGAGCCGAGCAGCCGCAGCTGGCCGTCGGCGGCGTACAGCTGCTGCCAGAGCGTGGCGACGCCGGCGTTCGCCGCGCCGGCGAAGAAGACGGCCCCGGCCCCGGTCGCGAGCACCTTCTTGACCTCGCCCGAGTAGTCGGACGCCGAGGTGTCGAGCGTGTCGCTGGCGGCGACCGTGATCCCGAGCTGCTGCGCGTCGGAGGCGACGATCTGGGCGAGCGAGGCGTTGAACGGATCGAGGTCGCCCATGATGTACACGCTGTGCACTCCGAGGTGGCGCATCAGGCGCGCCACCGCCTCGCCCTGCACGACGTCGTTGGGCACCATCCGCCCGAAGGTGCGCATGTTCGTCGGGTAGAAGCGGTACGGCTCGTCCTGACCCGCATCCTCGGCGACCGTCAGGCCGACGTAGCTGCTCGCCGGGGTTATCTGGAGGATCCCGCCGTCGTTGACGAGCGGCAGCGAGATGGCGGTCGCGCCGGAATCGTAGTCGCCGAGGTACGCGATCGTCCCCTTGTTCTGGGCCGCCACCTTCGCGTTCTGCGACGCCTCGCCCTGGCTCCAGAGGCCGGTCGTCGGATCGGAGTCGTCGAGCGAGTAGTAGCTGACGCCGAAGCGCCCGACGTGCCCGTGCGCCTGGTTCAGCGCGAGCTTCTCGCCGTTGACCATCGCCTGCGACGCCGGCCCGTCGGGGCCCTGCAGCGGCAGGCTCGAGAAGATCGTCAGCTGGCGGCCGGCGCTCGGCGGCGCGGAGCTGACGACGGTGCCGCAGGCCGCGAGCCACGGCGCGAGCGCCGCGATCGCGAGCACCCGCCAGCGCCCGCGGGCGAGCCGGCGCAGGGAGCTCATCGACGCGATATCGAGCCTCGCACGGCCGCGGATTCTAGCCGCGGCCCGGCCCGCGAACCGCGCGCGTGGCCGATGGTGCCCCGTGGCCCGCGCTATGAGCGCCGGCCGGGCAGGTAATGCGAGAGGACCTTGAGCGCCGTGGCGATGATCACGATCGTGACCGTGATGAGCGCCGCGTCCTGCCCCTTCCATCCGAGCGCCCAGAGCACGACCCAGACGACGAATGCGGCGGTGAGGGAGATGATGAATCCCATGGCGGTCGGGAATCCTAGCGGTCGGCCGGGCCGTGACGCGCTCAGGCGCGCAGCGCCGCCGCCAGTTCGGCGACGAGCGCGCCCACCGCGCCCGGCGGATCGTCGGATTCGGCCGCCGCGCGCACGAGGCGCGTGCCCACGATGACCCCGTCCGCCCCGGCCTCGGCCGCCTCGCGGGCGTGCGCCGGCGTGCTGATGCCGAAGCCGAGCGCGACCGGCACCGTGGTGCACGCGCGGGCGCGGGCGATCACCTCGGCGAAGCGATCGGACAGGGCCGCCCGCTCGCCGGTCGTGCCGACGACCGAGACCGTGTAGAGGAAGCCGCGGGCGCGCGCGCCGATGGCCGCGAGGCGCTCGTCCGGGGTCGTGGGCGCCACGAGCGGCACGAGCGCGACGCCGTGCTCGTCGCAGGCGGCGAGCAGCTCGGGGGCCTCCTCGAGCGGCAGATCCGGGACGATCAGCCCGCTCACGCCCGCATCGGCGAGGCGGGCGGCGAAGCGCTCGAATCCCACCGCGAGCAGGAGGTTCGTGTAGCACATGAGCACGACCGGGACGTCGACGGCGAGCGCCGTGGCCACCTCGAGCACGCCGGCGACGGTCGCGCCCGCGGCCAGCGCGCGCGTGCCCGCCTCGTGGATGACCGGCCCGTCCGCGAGCGGATCCGAGTACGGGACGCCGAGCTCGATCACGTCGGCTCCGGCCGCGACGTACGCCGCGCCGATCGCCTGCGACTGCGCGAGCGTCGGAAACCCGCCCATCAGGTACGGCATGAGCGCCGCGCGCCCGGCCGCCGAGGCGAACGCATCCGCGAGGCGCTCGGCGCCGGTCACCGCCGTCTCGCCGCTCACGGCTGCGCGAGGACCTCGGCGAGATCCTTGTCGCCGCGGCCGGACAGGCACACGAGGTCGAGCTCGCCCTCCGCCTGCGCGAGCACCCAGGCGAGGGCGTGCGCCGTCTCCAGCGCCGGGATGATGCCCTCGGTGCGGGCGACGAGGCGGAACGCCTCGAGCGCCTCGCGATCGGTGACGGCGACGTAGCGAGCGCGTCCGCTGTCGCGCAGGAACGCGTGCTGGGGGCCGGTGCCGGGGTAGTCCAGGCCGGCGGAGATCGAGTGGGCCTCGGTGATCTGGCCCTCCTCGTCCTGCATGATCGCCGACAGCGAGCCGTGCAGCACGCCGGCGCGCCCGCCGACGGTGAGCGGCGCTCCGTGGCGGTCGGTGTCGATGCCCTCGCCTCCGGCCTCGACCCCGACGAGCTCGACGCCCTCGTCCTGGAGGAACGCGGTGAACGTCCCGATCGCGTTCGAGCCGCCGCCGACGCAGGCGACGACGCGCGACGGCAGTCGTCCCGCCTGCTCGAGCAGCTGCCCCCGGGCCTCGTCGCCGATGACGCGCTGGAGGTCGCGCACCATCGCCGGGTAGGGCGCCGGGCCGACGGCCGAGCCGATCACGTAGTGCGTGCTGTCGACGTTCGTCACCCAGTCGCGGATCGCCGCCGACGTCGCCTCCTTCAGCGTGCGCGCGCCGGCCTCGCACGGCCTCGACTCGCGCCCCGAGCAGCTCCATGCGCTGCACGTTGGGACGCTGGCGGCGGGTGTCCTCGGCCCCCATGTACACGACGCACTCGAGGTCGAGCAGCGCGCACACCGTCGCCGTCGCGACACCGTGCTGGCCGGCGCCGGTCTCGGCGATGATCCGCCGCTTGCCCATGCGCCGGGCGAGCAGGGCCTGGCCGAGCGCATTGTTGAGCTTGTGCGAGCCGGTGTGGTTGAGGTCCTCGCGCTTGAGGTGGATCGGGCGCCCGGCGAGCTCGGACAGACGCACGGCGTGGTACAGCGGCGTCGGACGCCCGGCGAAGTCGCGCAGCAGCCCCGCCAGCTCGGCCCGGTAGTCGGGCGCGTCGCGTGTGGCCACCCAGGCCGCCTCGAGCTCGGCGAGCGCCGGCATGAGCGTCTCGGGCACGTACTGACCGCCGTAGCGGCCGAAGCGGTGCTCGACTCCGGCGGCCTCGGCGCTCATGCCGCGTCCGCGGACACGGGGGCGTGGACGGCCTCGAAGAAGGCGCGTAGGCGGTCGGGGTCCTTGCGTCCCGGGGCCGCCTCGGTGCCGCTCGCGGTGTCGACGGCGAACGGGTGGACCGCGGCGACGCCCTCGGCGACGTTGTCGGGCCGCAGACCGCCGCTGAGGATGAGCGGCACGCCCGACTGGCGCTCGGCGACCAGCTGCCAGTCGAACGTCTCGCCGGTCCCGCCGCGCAGGCCCTCCCTCGCCGTCGCGCGCGAGCGGGCGTCGACGAGGTGGTAGTCGACGTGGAACCGGGCGAGGTCCTGCACGTCGGCGTGACCGGCGACCTGCACCGCCTTGATGACCTGCGCGCCCGTGCGCCGGGCGACCTCGGCGCAGAACGACGGGCCCTCGTCACCGTGCAGCTGCACGAGCGTCAGGCCGAGCTCGTCGGTCTGACGCTCGATCTCCTCGAGCGAGGCGTTCACGAACACGCCGCACAGCTGGACGCGGCGGCGGAGCGCGGCGCTGATGCGCCGCGCCTCGTCGGCCGAGCAGCGCCGGGGGCTCGGCTCGTAGAAGACCATCCCGAGCGCCCAGGCGCCGAGCTCGGCCGACAGCTCGGCGTCCTCGACGCGGGTCAGGCCGCAGATCTTCACGCGGGGCGTGCGGGTCATGGCCGTACGGTAGCGGGCGCGGGGAGCTCCCCGCGCCGCGCACCGCGGCGGCGGCCCGGCGGCCGGGGTCAGCCGCCGGGCGTGTTGGCGTTCGGGACCGAGTTCGGGCGGGTCCCGAGCGTCACCCGGATGTTCCGCGTCGTCGGCGGCTTGCCGCGGAGGACGGTCAGCGTCACGGTGTCACCCGGCTTGTGCGAGCCGATGATCGCGGCGAGGTCCTCCGAGCTGGCCACTGTGCTGCCATCGACCTTCGTGATGATGTCGCCGCCGAGCTCGATCGGTGACCCGTCGATCGTGGACTGGACGTCGCCGCCGCGCACGCCGGCCTTCGCGGCCGGGGTGCCCGACTGCACGGTCTGCACGAGCGCGCCGCTGGTCACGGGGAGGTTCAGCGCGGACAGCGTCCCGTCGATGGTGAGCGTGTCGAGGCCGAGATAGGCCTCCTGCACCTTGCCGCTCTTCTCGAGCTGCGGGATGACGCGCTTGGCGGTGTTGATCGGGACCGCGAAGCCGATGCCGACGCTGCCGTTGCCGCTGCCGCCGGTCTCGATCTGCGAGTTGACCCCGATGACCTGACCCTGCGCGTTGAGCAGCGGGCCGCCGGAGTTTCCGGGGTTGATCGGCGCGTCGGTCTGGATGACGTTGTCGATGCTGAAGCCGTTGGGAGCGGTGATCGAGCGCTGCAGCGCCGACACGACGCCGGTCGTGAGCGTGCGGTCGAGGCCGAACGGGTTGCCGATCGCCAGCGTCGGATCGCCGACCTGGACGCCGGAGGAATCGCCGAGCGTCAGGGGCGTCAGCTGCAGCCCGTCGGTCGGGATCCGCAGCAGCGCGAGATCATCGGAGGGATCCGAGCCGATCACCTTCGCGGTGACCTGGTTGCCGGTGCCGAACTGGACGGTCACCTTGACGGCGCCCTGGACGACGTGCCAGTTGGTGAGGATCGTGCCGTTCTTGTCGATCACGATGCCCGAGCCGCTGGCGAGGCTCGACTGCGAGCTGGAGCCCCCGCCGAACAGGTTGAAGGGCGACGAGGACTGCTGCACGATCGTCGAGCGGATGTAGACGACGCCGGGCGCGTCGCGCACGTAGATCTGATGCGCGGTCAGCCCCTGGCTCGTCGTCGCCGCGGCGTTCGCCGCCGCGCCGACCGGGGCCTGGGTGACGACGGTCGTCGTCTTCGTGTTGCCGGTGCCGACGATGAGCATCACGGCCGCGACGACGGCGCCACCGATGAGCGCCGCGATGAAGGGGGAGCGAAGGATTCTCATAGGGCTCTCAGGATGCGAGACGGCCTTGAAGCTGAACTAAAGCGCGCCCTGCGCGCGGCTAAACATTCGGACGTTCGTCCGCTGCGCGTAGCGCCAGGAGCGCGCGCTCGGGGCTCGGGGCCCGCATGAGCGACTCACCGACGAGCACCGCGCTGACGCCGGCCTCGGCCAGCTCGCGTAGCTGCGTCGCGGAGGCGATCCCCGACTCGGACACGACGGTCACCTCGCGCGGGATGTCCGACAGCAGCTCGTAGGTCCGGCCGACGTCGACGCTGAAGTCGTTCAGATCGCGGTTGTTGATCCCGATCAAGGCGGCGTCGACCGCGAGCGCGCGGACGACCTCGTCGCGGTCGTGCACCTCGATCAACGTGTCGAGGCCGAGCTCGGTCGCCTCGGCGTGCAGCTCGGCCAGCCGCGCGTCGTCGAGCGCGGCGGCGATGAGCAATACGGCGTCGGCGCCGGCCGCGCGTGCCTCGTGCAGCTGATAGCGGTCGATGACGAAGTCCTTGCGCAGGAGCGGCAGCGAACAGGCGTCGCGCGCGGCGCGCAGGTCGTCGAGCGATCCGCCGAAGTGCGGGCCCTCGGTGAGCACCGACATCGCTGCCGCGCCCGCGCGCGCGTACGCGCGCGCGATGGAATCGACGGTCGCGCCCTCGCGAATGACGCCCGCCGACGGCGAGCGGCGCTTGAACTCCGCGATGATGGACATCCCCGGGGCGGCGAGCGCGTCGCGCAGGCGTCGGCCGGAGCCGCGGACCGATGTCAAGGTGTCCAGGGGCGCCATGGCCTTGCGCCGGGCGACCTCCTCCGCGGTCGTGCGCAGGATCTCGATCAGGACGCTCGGGCGCGCCCGGTGCTCGGCGGCGCTCAACGGACCGCCCCGTCGGCGGGCTCGCCGGCCTGCTCCTCGGTCGCCGCCACGAAGCGTTCGAGCGTCTCGGCGGCGCGCCCGTCGTCGAGCGCGCGCTGCGCGAGCGCGACGCCGTCGGCGAGCGTCTCGCCGACACCGGCGGCATAGATCGCGGCGCCGGCGTTGATGACCGCCAGGTCTCGGCGCGGGCCGGTCTCGCCGGCGAAGATGGCACGGGTGACCGCCGCGTTGTGCTCGGGCGTCCCGCCCTCGCACTCGGTGAGCTCGGTCGCCTCGTCGACGGCCCGCAGGCCGACGGCGGCCGGCGTGAGCGTGGTGCGCGTCAGCTCCTCGCCGTTCACCTCGACCACCGTGGTCGGCGCGGAGATCGAGATCTCGTCGAGGCCGTCCTCACCGGCGACCACGAGCGCGCGATCGACGCCGAGGCGGGCGAGCGCGCCGGCGATCGTCTCGAGCATCGCCGGATCGGAGACGCCGATGAGCTGGCGACGCGCACCGGCCGGGTTGGTGAGCGGGCCGAGGAAGTTGAAGATCGTGCGCACCGCGAGCTCGTGGCGGACCGGTATGACGTAACGCGTCGCCTGATGGTGCACCGGCGCGAACATGAAGCCGAACCCGACCTGCTCGATGCAGGCGGCGACACCGTCGGGGCGCAGGTCGATGCGCGCCCCGAGCGCCTCGAGCAGGTCGGCCGAGCCCGACAGGCCGGTCGCGGAGCGGTTGCCGTGCTTGGCCACCGCGCAGCCGGCGGCCGCCGCGATGAGCGCCGCGGTCGTGGAGACGTTGAAGGTCCGCCGCCCGCCGCCCGTGCCGGCCGTGTCGAGCAGATCGTCGCGTCCGGTCTGAACGTGCGCCGCCAGCGAGCGCATCGCGCGCGCGAGGCCGGCAAGCTCGTCGATCGTCTCGCCCTTCGTGCGCAGGGCGATCAGCACACCGGCGATCTGCGTCTCGGACGCGTCACCGTGCATGATCTCCTCGAGCACCCGCTCGGCCTCGTCGATGGACAGGTCCCGGCGGGAGGCGAGCGCGTCGATCGCGCGGGTGAGGACCTCGTTCGGCATGCGCAGACGATCAGTTCGAGGCGGCCTGCGGTCCGTCCTGGAGCAGGAAGTTGGCCAGCAACGGCTTGCCGAGCGGGGTGAGCACGGATTCGGGATGGAACTGCACGCCCTCGGCGGGCAGCTCGCGGTGGCGGATGCCCATCAGAACGCCGCCGCCGCGGGCGGTCTCGACCAGGCAGTCCGGCAGGTCCTCGTCGACGACGAGCGAGTGATAGCGCCCGACCGTCAGCGGGCTCTCCAGCCCGGCGTACACCGACGCGCCATCGTGCTCGATGACGGTCGCCTTGCCGTGCACCGGGGCGTGGCGCACGACGCTCCCGCCGAAGGCCTGCGCGATCGACTGGTGCCCGAGGCACACGCCGAGCGTCGGAATCCCCTCCTCGGGGAAGCGGCGCACGACCTCGAGCGAGATCCCGGCCTCGTTCGGCGTGCACGGGCCCGGCGAGACGACGACCCGATCCGGACGCGTGGCGAGCAGTTCGTCGACGTCCGCGCGGTCGTTGCGTACGACCGTGCACGTCGCCCCGAGCTCGCCGAGGTACTGGACGAGGTTGTAGGTGAACGAGTCGTAGTTGTCGATCACCAGGACGTTCATGCTCTCGGCCCGCGCGCTCATGGCCAATCCGGTTGCTCGGCGGCGAGCGCGACGGCGCGCATCACCGCTTCGGCCTTCGCCACCGACTCGCGGTACTCGTAGTCGGGCTTCGCGTCGGCCACCGTTCCGCCGCCGGCCTGCACATGCGCGACGCCGTCCTTGACGACGAGCGTGCGGATGTGGATGCACGTGTCGAGGTCGCCGGTGTAGCTGAGGTAGCCGACGGCGCCGCCGTAGCCGCCGCGCTTGACCGGCTCGAGCTCGTCGATGATCTGCATCGCGCGCACCTTCGGCGCGCCGGACAGCGTGCCCGCGGGGAGCACCGAGCGCAGCGCGTCCATCGCGCCGACGTCCGCGCGCAGGGTCCCCGACACGGCCGAGACGATGTGCATCACGTGGCTGTACGTCTCGACCGCCATCAGCTGGTCGACGACGACGCTGCCGTACTCGGACACCCGGCCCAGGTCGTTGCGTCCGAGGTCGACGAGCATCACGTGCTCGGCTCGCTCCTTCTCATCCTCGAGCAGTTCGGCGGCGATCAGCCGGTCCTGCTCGGCACTCGTCCCGCGCGGCCGGGTGCCGGCGATCGGACGCGTCGAGACGTGGCGGCCGGTGACCGTCAGCAGCGGCTCGGGGCTGGCGCCGGCGACCTGGAAGTCGCCGAAGTCCAGGAAGTACATGTACGGGCTCGGGTTGATCGTGCGCAGGCCCCGGTAGATCGAGAACGCATCCTGCTCGATCGCCGCCGACCAGCGCTGGGACGGGACGACCTGGAAGGCGTCGCCGGCGAAGACGTACTCGATGATGCGCGCGACCATCCCCTCGAACGTCTCGCGCGACATGTTCGACTCGAACACGGGCTCCGGCCGCGGTGACGCCCGCGGCGCGACGGCGGGAACGGGACCGGCGAGGGCGCCACACACCTCGGCGATCGCCGCCTGCGCCTGCGCGTACTCGCGCGGCAGATCGTCGGCGACGTGGACGTGCGCGAGCACGGTGACGGTGTGCTTGAGGTGATCGAACACGACGAGCACATCGGAGAGCATGAGCGCCATGTCGGGGAGCCCGAGCACGTCCTCGTTCGGCTCGCCGAGTGGCTCGACGGTGCGAACGAGGTCGTATCCGAAGTAGCCGACGGCGCCGCCGGCGAACGGCGGCAGGTCATCGAGCGGCGCCTGGCGGTAGCGCGCGACCGCCGCGGCGGCGAGCGCATAGGGGTCGCCGCCGTCGGCCAGGCTCCAGCGCAGCACCGCGCGAGGTCGCACGCCGATGAACGAGTAGCGCCCCACGCGCTGACCCTGGTCCGCCGACTCGAGCAGGAACGCCGGCTCGTCCGGGGCGAGCGCACGGAGCTTCAGGAAGGCGGAGACCGGCGTCTCGGTGTCGGCGATGAACGTGTGGCGCAGCGGCACGAGGTTGTACTCGGCGGCGAGCTCGCGCACCCGCTCGAGGCTCGGCGCCACCGGGGCGCCGAGGTCAGCGGCGACGGCCATCGAGAACCCGCTCGGCGTCGGTGAGCGCCCGGTCGCGGCTGCGCAGCAGGACGAGCAGGTGGTAGAGCACGTCGGCCGCCTCCTCGTCGACGCGCTCATCGGACTCCTCGCGCGCGGCCCGGGCGACCTCCTCGGCCTCCTCCATCACCTTCTCGCCGATCAGCGACGGGTCGGCGAGCAGCGTCGCGGTGTACGAACCCTCCGGGCGCTCGCGGGCCCGGTCGTCGAGCGTGCGCCCGAGCGCGGGCAGGACCTCGTGGGGCGCCAGCGGCGCGAGCTCGCCGCGATGGAAGCAGGTGCGCTCCCCGGTGTGACACGCCGGACCGGCCGGCTCGACGAGGGCGAGGAGCGCATCACCGTCGCAGTCGATGCGCAGGGCGCGCACGGATTGGGTGTTACCGCTCGTCGCGCCCTTGTGCCAGAGCTCGTCGCGCGAGCGGCTCCACAGGTGCAGCTCGCCGGTCTCGCGCGTACGCGCCAGCGACAGCGCGTTCATGTACGCGAGCGTGAGGACCTCCCCGCTGTCCCAGTCCTGGACGACGCACGGGACGAGCCCTCGCTCGTCCCAGGCGATGAGCGATTCGACGGTCTCGGTGGCGGATTCCGACATGCCGGTGATTCTAGGTGGCCCTCGCGCGGGCGCGTGTGCGCCGGCCGCGCGTCACTCGATGCCGAGGCGGTCGAGCAGGCCGTCGTCGGCCCGCCAGTGGCGACGCACCCGCACGGACAGGTCGAGGTGGACGTGGCGGCCGATGTCCCGCTCGAGCTCGCGGCGGGCGGCGGTGCCGATGGCCTTGATCATGCGACCGCCGGCGCCGATGAGGATCCCCTTCTGGGAGTCGGTCTCGACCCAGATGAGCGCGCGTACGCGCGCGAGGTCCTCGCGGGACTCGTCGATGTCCTCGATCACGACCTCGGCCGCATGCGGCACCTCGTGGAACGTGCGCCGGATCACCGCCTCGCGCACGAGCTCGGCGAGACGCAGCTCGCGCGACTGATCGGAGATGGCCCGCGCGTCGAACAGGAACGGGCCCTCCGGCATCAGGCCGGCGAGGTGCGCGACGAGCGGCTCGACGCCCCTGCCCGTGCGCGCGGAGATCGGAAACAGATCGTCCCCGACCCCGAGCCCGGCCGCGGCCGTGAGCACGGCGACGGTGTGCGCGCGATCGATGCGGTCGATCTTGTTGACGGCCACGACGACCGGGACGCCGACATCGCCGAGCGACTCGGCGATGTAGCGGTCGCCGGGGCCGATCCCCTGCTCGCCGTTGACGACGATGAGCGCGGCGTCGGCCCCCCCGAGCTCATGGTCGACCCGGCGGGCCATGCGCGCCGTGAGCGCGTCGCGCGGGCGCTGGACGCCGGGAAGGTCCACGAGCACGAGCTGCCAGTCCGGGCCCGAGCGCACGCCGCGGATCGCCCGGCGCGTCGTCTGCGGGCGGTCCGAGACGATCGCCACCTTGCCGCCGACGATCGCATTCACGAGCGTCGACTTGCCGACGTTCGGGCGACCGGCGAGCGCGACAAAGCCGCTCCTGCTCACGGCGCGAGCTCGGCGTCCTGGGCGATCGGCGGCAGCGCGTCCGGGGAGCGCTCCCAGTCGAGCAGCGCTCGCTGCAGCGACAGCATCTCGCCGGCGTCGGTCTCGTGGTCCATGCCGACGAGATGCAGCACGCCGTGGACGACGGCCTCGCCGAGGTCCTCGGTGTGCGCGGCGCAGATGACGACGTCCCCGAGCTCGCGCGCCTCGCCCGTCGCGAGCGCGTCGCGGCCGTCGATCGGGAACGAGAGCACATCGGTCGGCCCGGCCTTGCCGCGGTGGCGCTCGTTGAGCGCGGCGATCCGCTCGGCGTCGACGAGCTCGATCGCCAGATGCCCGTCGTCGACGCCGGCCGCCGCGAGCGCGACCGCGCACAGGCGACGGACCTCGGCCGGCGAGGGAAAGCCGGGCGGCGGCTCCCCGAGCACCTCGATCTCCAACACGGGCGGCGTCCGGGGACCGCTACGCGCGCCGCAGATCGGCCGGGCGCAGCTCGGGCGCGTCCCGCTGGGCGAGCTCGTCGTAGGCCTCGACGATGCGCTGCACGAGCTTGTGGCGCACGACGTCCTCGCCGCCGAAACGCACGAACTCGATGTCTTCGATCGACTCGAGCACGCTGCCGACGACGATCAGCCCCGAACGCTGGTCCTTCGGCAGGTCGACCTGTGTGACGTCGCCCGTCACGACCATCTTCGAGCCGAAGCCGAGGCGGGTGAGGAACATCTTCATCTGCTCGGGCGTCGTGTTCTGGGCCTCGTCGAGGATCACGAACGAGTCGTTGAGCGTCCGCCCCCGCATGAAGGCCAGTGGCGCGATCTCGATGACGCCCCGCTCGAGGTACCCCGAGACCTTCTCCGGGTCGAGCATGTCGTGCAACGCGTCGAACAGCGGCCGCAGGTACGGATCGACCTTCGCCATCAGGTCGCCGGGCAAGAAGCCGAGCCGTTCGCCGGCTTCGACCGCCGGGCGCGTGAGGATGATCCGGTTCACCTCGTGGCGGGCGAGCGCGGCCGCCGCCATCGCCACGGCCAGGAACGTCTTGCCGGTGCCGGCGGGACCGACGCCGAACGTGATCGTGTTGTGGCGGATCGAGTCGACGTAGCGCTTCTGGTTCACCGTCTTCGGCGCAAGCCGCAGGGCGCGGTGGCGCCACACGACGTCCTCGAGCACCGCGGCGGGCGACTGCTGGGCGTCGATCGCGCCGGTGACGGCGCTGATCGTGTCGGGACCCACCTGGTGGCCCCGGCCGATGAGATCCGACAGCTCGTGAACGACACGCTCGCCCGCCTTGACCGACTCCTCGTCGCCGTCGAGCGTGACCAGGTTGCCGCGCAGATACACCTGGCAGGAGAGCTGCGCCTCGAGCGCGCGCAGGACCGTGTCCTCGCTGCCGGCCACCTCGGCCGCGACGTCATTGGGCAGCTCGATACGGACCCTCATGCGCTGAGCGCCTCGCGCACGAGCGCCGACACGCGGTGGCCGTCGGCGCGCCCGTCGACCGCGCCCATCACCTGACCCATCACGCGGCCCATGTCCTTCTGCGATTGCGCGCCCGTGTCGAGGACGACCGACGCGACGATCGCGCGCAGGTCCTCGTCGGAGAGCTCGGCCGGCAGATAGTCGCTGATGAGGGCGGCCTCGGACTCCTCGCCGGTGGCGAGATCGGCGCGCCCGGCCTCGGCGTAGGCACGCGCGGCCTCCAAGCGGCGCTTGCGCTCGCGGCGCAGCACCGTGAGCTCGTCGTCGCCGCCCTCCTTGGCCGCCTTCTGCAGTTCGGAGAGGACGAGGCGCAGCGCGCCCACTCGCTCCTTCTCCCCCGCCCGCATGGCCGACTCCAGGTCAGTTCTCACCGTGTCGATGATGGCCATCTCGCACCAAGGATACGACGTGCGCAGGCCGATATCGCCAGCGCGTTGCGGCGGTGTGAACACGACGGCCTCGGAGCCGGACGTCTCCGGCGCGCGGTGAGGTGCAACCGCCGAGGTCAATAGGCTTGCCCGGTGAGCGCCGACCTGCACGCGACCGCGATCGCCCCCTTCGAGGCCGAGTCGCGAGCGCTGCGCCCGCCCGACGCCGAGATCATCGACGCCCACACCCACCTCGGCCTCGACGAGGACGGCCGCTCGCTCGATCCGGAGACCCTGCTCGCCGCGCTCGACGCCGCCGGCGCGCGGCGGGCCTGCGTGTTCCCGCTGCACGACCCCGAGCGCCACCCCGCCTACCGTGTCCCGAACGACCGCGTGCTCGCCTGGGCGGGCGAGAGCGCCGGGCGGCTGGTGCCGTTCTGCCGACTCGATCCCGCCGAGGATCCGATCGCCGAGGGCGAACGCTGCCTGGCCGCCGGCGCCCGGGGCATCAAGCTCCACCCAAGAGCCCAGAAGTTCGGCTTCGACGGCGAGATGCTCGGCGCGCTCGACGGGATCTTCGCGCTCGCCGAGCGCGAGCGCGTGCCGATCCTCATCCACGCCGGGCGCGGCCTGCCGCCGATCGCCGACGGGCTCGCCGACATCGCGCTGCGCCACCCCGGCGCCGTGCTCATCCTCGCCCACGCGGCGATCGCCGACCAGGCGACGCTCACCGAGCGCCTCGCCGACCACCCCGGCGTCCTCTACGACACGGCGACCTGGGCCGGTTTCGACCTGCTCGAGCTCTTCTCGCGCGTGCCCGCGGAGCGGATCGTGTTCGCCACCGACCCGCCCTACGGCCACCCGGTGAGCGGCCTGTACGGGTTGCTGCGCATCACCAAGGCGCTCGACCTCGACGCCGACGCCGTGCGCCTCGTCCTCGGCGGCACGATGGCCCGGCTCATCGACGAGCGCGAACTGCCACCGACGACGCCGCCCCGGGGCCAGGCGGAGCGGCGCGTGCACGCGCGCATGATCCGCATCTACGGCTACCTGCTCACGGCCGGGCCAGCCCTCTTCACGAGCAACGTCGAGATGGCCCGGGGCAGCCTCGAGCTCGCGCGCGCGGCGTGCCGCGATCGCCAGCCCGGCGAGCTCGAGGGCACGCTCGGTCGGGTGGGCGCGGCGCTCGACGCCGCCTTGTCCCTCCTCGCCGAGGGTGACGGGTCGCTGCGGCCGACGCTGGACATCGTCCAGCGCTGCCTGGCGCTCGCGGCGACCGAGCCGGCGTAGGCGGTCTCCTCCGGGTCACGGCCGGGGTCCGTACCCGCCGCCGCTCGGCCGGTCGGAGCCGAGCCGTGCGCGCCCGCTCGATTGCGTGCCCGCCGCTCACGGTCACATGGTCGGCCGGCCACCACCCCGCGCATGGTCGGCCGGCCACCGCCCGGCGCGGAAGTTTGGTCGATCTTCTTCCACCAGGAGAGAAGATCGAACAAACTTCGACCCCGGAGCGGCTTCGAATCGCCACGCGCCCCGCCACGGAGCGGCCCGCAAGCGCCCCGTCCACCCACCGCGACTCGGGCGCGCACATGGTCGCCAGGCCACCACCCGGAGTTTGGTCGATCTTCTTCCACCAGGAGAGAAGATCGAACAAACTTCGACCCCGGAGCGGCTTCGAATCGCCGCGCGCCCCGCCACGGAGCGGCCCGCAGCGCCCCGTCCACCCGCCGCGACTCGGGCGCGCACATGGTCGCCAGGCCACCACCCGGAGTTTGGTCGATCTTCTTCCACCAAGAGAGAAGATCGAACAAACTTCGACCCCGGAGCGGCTTCGAATCGCCGCGCGCCCCGCCACGGAGCGGCCCGCAGCGCCCCGTCCACCTGGCGACCCGCCCGGACGCGCGATCGCGGACGCCAACGTCCGGTGGCAGCCCGTGGGAAGCCACCCCTACGGCGCGTCGGGCGCGCTCAGCCACACCGCGGCCCACTCTCCGCACTCCCGCCGCTCGCGCTCCACGAGCCCGCGCCGCGCCGCGAACGCGGCGACGACCTCGTCGACCTCGTGGGTCAACAGCCCGCCGGCGAGGAGCTGCAGCGGGACCTCGACGAGCGTCTCGGCGAGCTCGAGCAGCAGCGGCCGCAGGAGGTTCGCCACCAGCGTCGGCGGCGACAGGACGTGACCGACCCCGGGGAGGGCGTCGGTCCGCAGGTCGAAGCGCCGCACGTCGAGCGCGACGCCGTTGACGGCCGCGTTCTCGCGCGCGGCGCGGACGCTCTCCTGCTCGTGGTCGAGACCGACGACCGGCGCGAAGCCAAGCCGTGCCGCGGCGATCGCGAGCACGCCGGATCCGCAGCCGACATCGATGAGCGGGCCGGTCGCCTCCCCGCGCGCCGCGAGCTCGAGCAGGAACTCCAGGCACAGGCGGGTGGTCGCGTGCGCGCCGGTGCCGAAGGCCTGGCCCGGGTCGATGACGATCTCCTCCACGCGGGCGCCACCGGACCTCGGCGCGCTCGGCGCCTCCCACGGGGGGCGCACGTGCAGCGACGGGACGCCGCTCGCACCCGCGGGCGCGGCGACGAGCACGGGGCGATGGAACGCGCGCCAGCGCTCGGACCAGTCGTCGGGGATCTCCGTCGTGCGCACCTCGACGAGCGCGTCGCCCGCGGCGGCGCTGACGTCGGGCAGGGCCGGCACCTCGCCGGAGGGCCCGTACACGGCGTACTCGATCACCGCGCCCCCGTCGTCGATCTCCTCCACACCGGAGGGCGCGAGCTCGAGCAGCTCGACGAGCACGAGCTCGGCCTGCTCGCGGGCGACGCGAACGCCGAGGCGGATCACGCCGCCTGGTGGCGCAGTGCGCGGCGGAGCTTCGCGAACATCGACTCGTCGGAGCGCAGGTTCTCCTCGGTCAGCGATCCGCCCAGCTCCTCGAGCAGCTCGCGCTGGCGCGCCGACAGGCGGCGCGGGATGACGACGTTGACGACGACCTTCAGGTCGCCCGGGCGCCCGCGGCGCAGATCGGGCATGCCCTGACCGCGAACGGTGAGCACCTCGCCCGGTTGGGTGCCGGACGGCACCTCGACGGACACCGTGCCGTCGATCGTCGGCACGGTCAGCTCGCCGCCGAGCGCGGCGGTCGGGGCGGGGACGTCGAGCGCGGTGATGAGGTCGACCCCTTCGCGCACGAAGCGCTCGTCGTCGCGCACGCGGACGAGGACGTACAGGTCGCCGGTGGGCGCGCCGGCCTCGCCCACATGCCCGCGCCCGGCCAGGCGGATCCGCTGCCCGTCGGCGATGCCGGCCGGGATGTCGACGCCGAGCACCCGGCGCACCGCCTGGCGGCCGCGTCCGCGACAGGTCTCGCACGGCTCCGTCGCCACGCGGCCGTCGCCGTGGCAGACGTCGCACTCGACGGTGCGGACCATCTGCCCGAAGGGGGTGCGTGACACGGCCTGCAGCCGGCCCGCGCCGCCGCAGCGGCTGCACGTCTCGATCGGCGTGCCCGGCTTCGCGCCGTTTCCGTTGCAGACCTCGCAGCGATCGACCGCCTCGAACGCGACCTCGACCGACGTGCCGCGCGCGGCGTCGATGAGGTCGATGTCGACGCCGACGGCGATGTCGCCACCGGGCGCGGGGCCCGAGCGGCCCCCGAAGGGCCCGCCGCCGCCGAAGAAGGCGTCGAACAGGTCCCCGATCGACCCGAACGCGTCGAAGTTGGGCGCGTAGCCGCCGGAGCGCAGCCCGTCGTGTCCGTAGCGGTCGTACGTCGCGCGGCGTTCGGCGTCGGAGAGGATCTCGTAGGCCTCGGCCGCCTCCTTGAACCCCTCCTCGGCCTTCGGGTCGTGGGCGTTGACGTCCGGATGCAGCTCGCGGGCGAGCCGGCGAAAGGCCTTCTTGATCTGCGTCTCGTCGGCGTCGCGCGAGACGCCGAGCACCTCATAGGGATCGCGGGGCATGGAGCGGACTATTCGGCGTATGCGTCCTGGACGAAGCTCGAGAGCTCACGCGCGACGTCGCGGACGGTGGCGATCACGCTCGCGTAGTCCATCCGCACCGGCCCGATGACGGAGACCGTCCCGAGCGGGCGGGAGGCAAGCCCGTAGCCGGCGGCCACGAGCGCCAGAGGGCGCAGCGCCGGGTGCTCGTTCTCGCCGCCGATGCGGACGTACACGTCGGGGGCGGCGAGGGCGGAGCGCAGGACGCTCAGCAACGCCACGCGCCGCTCGAGTAGCTCCATGAGCGCGTTCACCTGCGCGACGTCGTGCCAGCTCGGATCGGCGAACAGCCGCGCGGCGCCCTCGACATACAGCGCGTCCTCGCCGGAGGCGAGGTCGGTCAACGCCGGTGCGATGCGCGACAGGAATACGTGCTCGCGCGCGCCGACGCTCGGGTCGGTCAGGCGCTGGTGCAGCATCCGCGCCCCGAGGCCCATGCCGGCCAGGCGCTCGTTGAGGTACTCCCCGGCCCAGGCGACGAGCCCGGAATCGACCGGCTCGTCGAACGTCGCCAGCAGCTTCGACACCCCGCCGGTGGAGGTGATGATGACCACCATCACGACCTGGGGCTGCAGCGCGAGCACCTCGACGTGGCGGATCGTGGCCGCGTTGATCGACGGGGCCGAGACGACTGCGAGCAGGTCGGTGACCTGCGAGAGCGTCTCGCTCGTGACGCGCATCGCCTCCTCGACCTCGCGCCGGATGAGCGGCAGCTGCAGGCGCCCGACCGAGACGAGCTCGCGGTGCGTGAGCATGCGATCGACGACGTAGCGGTGTCCGGCGTCGGTCGGCACGCGACCGGCCGACGTATGCGGGTGCGCGAGCAGCCCGTACTCCTCGAGCACGGCCAGCTCGTTGCGCACCGTCGACGGCCCGCACTCGAGCGTCGGATCGGCCGCGATCGTCTTCGACGCGACCGGCTGGCCGTCGTGCAGATAGGTCTCGACGACCTTTCCCAGGATCGCCTCCTGGCGCGGAGAGAGCATGTGCAGGATTGTAGGAGGCGCCCGCGCCGCGGGCGAGCGTCGGCGCGCTCGCCGAACCGACTCAGATGGCGATCTCGGCCTCCGCGTTGCGGATGATCTGCTTGCCGTCCTGCTCGGCGACGGCGTCGACGAGCGCCAGGCCGTCGGCCACCTCGCGCACGGTGCTCGTGATCGTGATCTCCCTCTCGGGCAGGCCCATCCCCCGGAACTGCACGGACAGGCGGCGCAGATGCTCGGGGCCGCCGGCCGCCTCGGTCTGGGCCCGAGCCACCTGGGCCATCGTCCACAGTCCGTGCAGGATGCGCCCCGGCAGCCCGACGGCACGGGCGAACTCCTCGTCTATGTGGATCGGGTTGAAGTCGCCCGACGCCCCCGCGTAGCGCGCGGTGAGGTACTTGTCCGGCGTCGTCCTCACCTCGGGCAGCGTCGTGCCGCTCTGCCAATCGGCCATGTCAGCTCACACCCCTCTCACGATGTTCGTCCACGTTCCGCGCGCGACCTGCTCGCCGGCCTGGTTGGTCGAGACGCTCTCGAACACGTAGAAGCCCATGTCGTCGCGCTCGGTGATGCTCTTGACGCTCGCCGTCGTCGTGATCTCGTCGCCCGCGACGACGAGCGGGCCCCATTCGAACTGCTGGCCGCCGTGGACCATCATCGCGAAGTTCATGCCGACCTCGGGATCGAACATGCCCGGCGCGACCGCGGGGGCGCTGTAGACGACCGCGAACATCGGCGGCGCGACGAGGTCGGCGTGGCCGGCGGCGCGCGCCGCCTCGACGTCGAGGTGCAGCGGGTTCGTCTCCCCTACCGCGTGCGCGTATTCGCGGATCTTCTCGCGGCCGACCGCATAGACGGTCGCGGGGAACGTCTTGCCGACCGCATCTGTCTTGACTGGCACCGGATCGGGCTCCTTGCACGTTGCTGACATCCCGGCCCGGCCGCGGCGGCGGCCGACCGGGCTGACGGCCCCGAGGGGCGGCGGCGCAGTCTACGCGGCGAGCGGGGCGACGAGCAGGTCGGGCCCTTCGTCCTCGAGGCCGGCGCGGTTGACGCGCGGATTGGCCGGCGCGACGGACAGCCGATCGGCGGGCAGCGGCTCGCACAGCGAGAGCGCGGCCGGACCGTCGAGCTCGGCGCTCAGCCAGGCCCGCTGCACGTCGGCGTCGGCGAGCACGACCGGCATGCGGTCGTGCACGGGGGCGGCGACCGGGTTGCCTGCCGCCGAGCAGGTGATGATCGTCGCCGTCTCGATGCGTTCGCCGTCGATCTTCGCCGACGTCCACAGGCCCGCGAACGCGAACGGCACACCACCGTCCACGCAGAAGCGCATCGGGCGCCGGGGCTGGCGCGGATCCTCGGCGCGCAGCCACTCGTACCACCCGTCGGCCAGAACGAGCGCGCGACCCTCGGCGCTCGCGATCAGGTCGCGAAACGCCGGCTTGCGATCGACCGTCTCCACGCGCGCGTTGATCATGCGCGCGGCGCCCTTGCGATCCTTCGACCACCACGGGAGCAGACCCCAGCGCACGACGCGCGCACGAGGCGCGCCGTCGTCGCCTCGCACGAGCGTGAGGATCTCCTCCGTGGGAGCGACGTTGTACCGGGCCGTCCCGATCTCCGAGGGAATGTGCGTCCGGAAATGCTCCTCGAGGTCCCCGCGGCTGAGGGTGTTCGTGTAGCGCCCGCACATCCACACCAGGCTAGCGGGGAGTGCCCGAGCGCTCACGGGCCCGCAAGCGCCTTTGGGCATGAAAAAAGGGCGCCCCGGCGCCCCGCCCGGCAGACCGATGGATCGAACCGGCGGGCGGGGCGGGCCGCCGCGCCCACCCCGCACCGAGCCGGCGCGGCGCCGCGCTCAGAAGATGAGCGCCTCGTCGACGGGATTCGCCGCCTCGGCCGCCTCGGCCTCGGGCTGGGGCTCGGAGGGCTCCCCGGTCGCATCGGATCCCGCCGCGTCGCCGTCGCCGGCGCCCGCACCGCTCGGTCGGCCGAGGAACTGAACGCTCTCGGCCACGATGTTCACCGCCTGTCGCTTCTGCTGGTCGGGCGTCTCCCACTCGCGCCACTCCAGGCGCCCGTCGATCCCGACCGGTCGGCCCTTGCTCAGGTACCGCTGGACCGCGTCGGCCTGTGTCCCGAACACGCTGACGTCGAAGAAGTTCGGACGTTCCTCCCACCCGCCGTCCCCGTCGCGGCGCACGCGATTGCAGGCGACGCGCAGGTGGCAGACGGTCTTGCCCGAGGGCAGGACCCGCACCTCCGGGTCGCGGGTCAGATTGCCTATGAGCACAACGCGATTTATCGACATGCGGTCTCCTCTGGTCGTTCTGGATTGCCGGGCGAGCGAAGCTAGGCCGCGCTTGGGACGGAGCGCGAACGCCCGCCCGGCAATCGATCTCTCACGGAGGCGGCGCGAGCGCGCCCGCGAGCGGCAGCACGACGACGCGATCCCCGGCCCGAGCCTGCTCGATCGCGCGTCGCACGGCGCGCGCGGCGTCCGGCGGCGCGTAGTACAGGACGGCGTCGACCAGCCGACAGCGCGCCCACGCGCGACAGATGGCCACCAGGCGCACCGGCGCCTTGACCGTCAGCTCCACCTCGATCGCCACCGGCCCGCCGGCGTTCTCGTCGCGCGGCCAGAGGGTCAGGTCGGCCCGGTGCAGAGCGGGCCCGCCGTCGGGCGCGGTGCCGAGACGCGCGCTCGCGAGCGCCCTTCCGGCGGCGCGCTCGTCGCGTCGCAGGCCACGCTCGCCCTGCACCCGATGGTCGCCGTGGCGCCCCTCGAGCGTGGCCGCCACGCGAGCGACGGCCATCAGGTGAGCGGCGTTGCTCGCGCTCACGCGCGCCGCGCCGAGCTCGCGTGCGTCGCTGGCCCGAAGCCCGCGGGCGGTGACGGCGTACAGCGCCGGCCGGCCGTGCAATGGCCGGGTCTCGGTGACCAGTCCGGCTCGCTCGGCCGAGCGCAGGGCCGCGCGGGCGCTCGCCGTCCCGACCCGCCAGCGGATCGCCAGCGCATCGGGCGGGACCGCGCCCAGCTCGGCCGCCCAGCGCACCGCCTCCAGCGCGCGAGGGCCGGGTGCACGGGCGCTCATCGCGTCCTCCGCATCGGGTCCGGTGCGAGCATCCGCACGACGCGCGCGCCCTGGCGGCCGGGCGCCCCGGTCAACAGCACGGCGGCAACGCCGCGGGCGAGCGTGCGCAGTTCCTCGCCGTCGAGCATCGGCTCGCTGACGCGGGTGCGGGTCGCGCTCCCGTCCGAGCGGTGCGCCGCCGACCAGCCACCCGCGCTGCCGCTCAGACGCACGATGAGGTCGACCGACTCCGGAACGACCTGGCGGTGTGCGATCAGCGCCGAGATGTTGCCGAGCACCTGATCGACGAGGTGCTCCTGGCCGGGCAGGCGCAGATCGGAGAGCTCCTGCGTGCCGAGCACGAGGTTCATCCCCGCCGAGCGGGCGCGTGGGAACAGCCTGGCCACCTGGCCGGCCGACACGGCGGCGAACTCGTCGATGATCGCGAGACTCGCGATCGGCTCGTCCTGCAGGGCCGCGACCGTCGTGATGAGGTCCTGCACGACCGCCGCGCCGAGCATCTGTGCCAGCAGCGGACGCCGGTCGGCGTCGAGTCGCAGATACGCGACCGCGCGTTCGCGAACGACGTCGAGCAGCGCGAACGCGTCCCCGTCGACGCCCGGATCGAGCCAGCGGCCGGCGTCGGACTCGGCGAGCACCGCGAGCCGGTCGCGCGCGCCGGCCAGGTCACGCGCCTGACGAGCCGTCAGCGAGTCGAGGTAGTCGAACACGGGCTGGCCGTGTTCGGGCGCCAGCCGGCGGGCGGTCACCTCGAGCTCGACCGGGTCGAGGTGGCGCACGATCGCCGGAAGGCTGATCGTCATGCCGCCCCCCTGCAGCACGCGCACGACGTGACCGAGGTAGCGCTGCGCCTGGCGTTGGTAGTGGGGCTCGGTGAAGCGCTCGCCGGCGAGCACCTTGTCGGCGACCTCGGTCTCCGCGCCGGCCGCGAACGGGTTGTAGACGCTCGGGCCCTCGGGCGTCCACTCGACGAACCGGCGCCCGCCCCGTGCGGCGCCGGCGCGCAGGACGTCGCGCAGGAGGGCGTCGCCCTTCGGGTCGACGACGATGCAGGCGAGCCCCCGCTCGATCGCCGCCGCAGCGATGCGTGCCTGGGTGACCGTCTTGCCCGAGCCGGTCGTGCCGACGACGAGCGTGTGCGAGCCGCCGTGAGCGCCGGCGAACGGGATCCGCACCGGTGCCCGGCGCAGGTCGTGACCGACGAGCAGGCCGCCGCGCTCGAGCGGCGCGCTGCGGCGGTCCATGACACGCCGCGCCGCGGCGAGCGCGACGTCGAACGGCCCCGTCCGCGCCGCCGCCGCGCGGGCGAGATCGCCGCCGGTGGCGACGTCGAGGCGATGCCAGCGCCGACCGCGGCGGGCGGCGGTCAGCGCCGCGACGGGCAATGCGAGACCGCGCCATCCGCTCGGCGTGTACGCGGGCAAGGCGAGCGCGAGGCCGACCAGCGGCCACGTCCAGCGCAGATGAGCGGCCCGCACCGCGCGGGCGAGCGTCCGCCCGGCAAGCACCCCGAGCGCGACGAGCGCACCGGCGCGGCCGAGATCGGCGGCGAGGTGCGCGAGTTCGGCGAATGGATCCGGCAGCCCCGGGAACGGGGCGATCGACACCGGGTACATGGTGTTCTCTCCTGTTCTGTGGATCGGGAGGCCCGGCCGCCCGCGGCGACCGAACCCGGGCAGCCGACGCCGACGCCCGCCGCAGGCGGGCGCGTCGTCGGAGAGGTGGGCGCCGCAGTGGCGCGACGTCCCGGTTGCGGCGACCGAAGATCGGGCCGCCGCGAACGATCGGTGCGGGGAGCGCGAGCGAGTGGGCGCTCCCGGCCGGCTCAGAGCGTCCGGCCGGTCAGCACCCGGGCCGGCCCGCCGGCCGGCCCGGAGATCCCGTCATGAGGCCCCGCGTGGAGCGACCGCGCGTCAGTCCGCCAGGCGGTAACCGACGCCGCGAACGTTGGCGATCCAGCGACCGCCGTCACGGTCGAGCTTGCGACGCAGGCGCGAGGCGTGGCTGTCGAGCGTGCGGGTCGCGCCCGGCGCGCGGAAACCCCAGACGGCGCGCAGCAACTCGTCGCGCGTGAACACTCGCTCGGGCTCGGCCGCGAGATGGGTCAGCAGGTCGAACTCCAGGCGCGAGAGGGCGAGGCGCCGGCCACCGAGACGCGCGACGCGCGCCTGACGGTCGACCTCGAGCGCCCCGGCACGGAGCCGGCGGCGAGCGCCTGTCGCACCGCGGCGTAGCTGGGCGCGCACGCGTGCACGCAGCTCGAGATAGCGGAACGGGTGGGCGACGAAGTCGTCGGCGCCAAGCTCGAACGCACGGAGGACGTCGATCTCCTCGGCGCGCCGGCTGAGCACTACGACCGGCACCCCGGGGTCCCAGGGCGAGCCGGCCGAGCGGTCGTCCCGAATCTCGGCGAGCAGCCCGAGGGTGGCACGCGGCTCCTCGAGATCGCCGAGCACGACGATGGCGGGAGGGTGCCCGCGCGCGAGCAAACCCGCGTGCGCGGCCGTACGCGCACCGAGCGCCTGGAAGCCGTCGGCGCCGAGCTGCTCGACGAGCAGCGTCGTCGTGTCGGCGCCGGCGCCGACAGCGAGCACGACCGGCGAGTCGGCGGATCGCGCCGGCGCTGCCGGCGCGCTCACAGCTCCACCTCCATCGGTGAGAGCCCGAGTCCGCGTCGCGCGATGAGCGCCAGGACATCCGAGTGGATCCACGGCGTCGGCACGCGCTCTCCGCCCTCGGGCAGCAGGCCGAGGCGGCGAGCGAGCCAGCTCGTCTCGCCGCTCACATTGCCGCGGCGGTCGCGCTTGATCCGACCGCAGCGTGCGGCGATCTCGCTCATGCTCAGGCCATCTCGATCGAGCGACTGCAGCACGAGCTCACGGAGGCGACGGTTGAGCACGATCCGACTCGCCCCGACGCGCGCGAGCTCGGTGCGCAGGACGGCCACCGAGACGCGTCCGTCGTCCCGATGACGCCGTATCGCCGCCGCGGACAGAGCGCACGCCGGCTCGTAGTCCTGGAGCGCTCCGATGACGTCGCGGACGCTCACGAGCTCGGCCGGACCGTGCGTGCCGCCGGGGGGCTGTCGCAGCCAGCGCAGCTCGGGGATCGCCAGCGCGGTCGCGGTGATGGCGCTCAGACGGTGGCAACAGCCCAGCTCGTCGACGAGCACCGGGATCGGGGCGGCCCCGTCGCCGGGCGGGAGTGGCGCGTCGGGCAGGGGAGCGATTCGCAGGTCGTCGTCGCGCAGGGCCCGCGGCAGCGAGCACGGACGCGGCGACCGGCGTTCCGCGAGGTAGTGCGCACAGACGACGGCCGCATTGACGCGCGGCTCGTCGGCCGCCAGGTGGGCGACGACCCGTTCGTCGGGTGCGCCGCGAGTGCGCCGGTCGACGATGAGCGCGCTTCCGCCCGCGGCGGCGACGCGCACGACCTCTCGCACGGCTCCGCCGGGCGCTCGGTAGCACTCGAGCACGAGCTCTGCACTCGGCGGTCGGGCGACCCGAACCTCCAACACGGACGCCGCACGGTCGGCACGGGCGAACGGAGACAGGGTGGCGATCATCAGTGAACCTCCTTGCGTGGCGATGGGTGGACTGACCGCGACGGTCGGGCGGCGCGGCGGCGGCGAGATCGCGATGTGAGGGACGGTGCGGGGCGGACAGGCGCAGGGAGGGGTGACGCACCGTACGCACGCGCCCCGCCGGGAGGCGATCGCCGGCCGCCGGCCGCCACCAAGGGCGAGCGGCCGCCTCCCGACGGCGGCGGCGTTCGGCTTCCCAGAGCCGGACGGCGGCGCCGCCGCCCACCGGCGGCCGCGGGGGGCGACGGCGCGACGGGCGTCCTCGGGTCGGGGGCGACGGCGCGCTCCGAGAGGGCAACTGCATCGCGACGCGCGTAACGTCATGAGCGCGTTCGCGCCAGAGGCGCGCCCGGCAGATGGCGTTCGCGGGGCTCGGCCGCGCGCGACGTGGGATCACCGCCGGCGCGATCGGCGCGCACCTGCGGAGGCAGTGCGTCGACGCCGTACGCCGCCGGCCGTCCGTCGTGTGCGTCCCGCTCGGCCGCGAACAGGATCCGCTCGCGCCCGGGGTACTGCCAGTCGGCCGGGTACTCGCCGGTGTAGGCGCGGCAGGCGGTGAGGACCGCGTCGGCGCGCCGGGCGCAGTCGCGCGCCCGCGCCCGGTCGCGGCACACGAATACGACGTACGGCGGCGCCCCGAGCTGCCGACCGTACCGCCGGGTGTGCACCGACCAACCCGAAACGAGGTGGTCGTAACGCTCCAGCTTGGCCGCCGCCGCTCCGACGGGCGACCGATCGTCGAGCTCGACGAGGAGGTCGGTCGTCTCGCTCCGGCCGTCGGCGGTCGTCGCCCGGACCTCGACGGTCGCGTCGGGGCGCACGGTCTCGAAGAGCTCGACCTCATCGCGCTCGCCCCCGGGGCCGGTGCGCAGGAAGTCGTGCGGCGTGCGGCCACCGGGCAGTCGCAGGTCACCCACCCCGATCGCCGCCGATCGCCCGTCGACTCGACGCGTCGGGGACAGCACGCTCTCCCACGCGCCCCGCGCCGAGACCGACGCCTCGCCGGCGCACCGCTGTAGCGCGAGCACCCAGCCGATCACGTGCACGTCGTGGCGGGCTCGGCCGAGGTCCACGTCGCGACGGTCGAGCGGCGCGGGCGGGGCATCGCGGCCACCCGCCGCCGGGAGGCGATCGTGCGCGGCGAGCAGCTCGAGGCCGGCGTCGCAGATGACGCAGCACATCGGAACGCCTCCCCCGTCGCGACGGTGGAACTGAAGCCGCGCAATCCAGCCCGCGTCCGCCAGTCGCTTCAGGCGGCGCTGCGTCGTCGTCACCGAGCGGGTCGGGTGGTGGCGACGGTGCAGCTGACTGCTGAGCACATGCCCGAACCGGGCGACGACGAGCAGGATCTCGAGGTCGAGCGCGTCGGGGACCGGGGCCCTCGAGGGCGCCGGCGGCGACGCAACGCGGCGCGCGCGGTGCGCGCCGTCCACATCGACGAGCTCCCGGTAGGAGGGCGGCGGCGGGCCCGGCGGACCATCGTCGGGCTGCGATGGGGAAACCGGGGACGGCGTACCGTTGCTCGCGGACGGGGACAGGCCGTCGACGGGCGCCGTGGCGGAGCCGGCGGCGGCGGCCCCGACGGGCGCCGTGGCGGAGCCGGCGCCGGCGGCCCCGACGGGCGCCGTGGCGGAGCCGGCGCCGGCGGCCCCGACGGGCGCCGCCGGCGGTGCGCCGCCGCCCGTCGGGCGTGCGTCCCAATGCGGCTGGCGGAGGTCGGCGACGTAGCGGCCGCCCCGCGCGGCCTGTCGCGCCGCGTGGGCTGCGATGCGCTCGGGTCGCACCCGGAGCGGGATCGTCTCGGCGACGAACGGCGGCTGGCGGCCCGCCGGTGTCGTCCAGCTCGCGATCGCGTGGTGCCTGGGCAGGTGCAGGCGGGCGTCGGGACGGCCGAGCGCCGACAGCGACTCGCGCTCGCCCGAGCGGACGCTGTCGACGAACTCGGCCATCATCAGGCTCGCCGCGGCCCGGGCGTCCGCCACGGACGCGGTCGCGAAGTACACGCGGTGCGCGAACAGCGCGTCGAGCTGATCGCGGACGTCGCGGTCGATCCACTGCGCGTCGGTCTGCCAGCACGCCACGGTCTCCAGGCCGGCCGAGCGCTTCAGCGCCAACGTGTCGGCGAAACCGCGATTGATGACGAGCGGCGCCTCGTCGACCTTCAGGGCGACGGCGACGCGCTCGGCGCCGGCGACGCGGTCCTGCTGACGCGCCAACGCGGCGTCGAGCATTCCGACGATGAGCTGCATGAGGACGGAGGTGTTGCCCGAGCCCATCTCGCCGAGGGCGCCCTTGACGACGAGCACCTCGCGCTCCGCGATGACGCGATCGAGATCGACCTCGAGCGAGTCGTTGAGAAGGACCCGCTTGATCGAGGCCGAGTTGAGCAGGCGGGCCAGCTTGTTCACCGGCGAGTCGAGCTTCGAGGTCGTCATCGAGCGGGCGTCGGCCAGCTGCGCCGAGAGCTCCGAGGTGAAGAACTCGGAGATCTCCTTGAACTCGGGCATCCCGCGCACGCGGGCGCCGACGCGGCGGCGATACGCGTAGCCCTCCTCCCCGACCGAGAGCAGGCGCGCCGCGTCCCAGAGCGATGCGTGCGCGTCGGTGGCGAGCACGGCGATCACGGCGTTTCGGAGGTAGCGGTCGGAGGAGGCCCGAATGTCCGCGTCGGTGAACAGGTTGCGCAGCGCCCCGACGACGTAGTCCGCGATCACGTCGGCCGGCGCGCGCGCCGAGAGCGGGTTGAACCCGCATGTCGGATGGGCGAAGTCGAGCAGCGTGCAGACGCGCTCGTCGGGCACGAGGCTCAGTGCGGCCTCCGCCGCGTCGCCCTTCGGATCCAGGACGATCACCGCGCAGTCCTCGCGCAGCACATCCTCGGCGATCGTCGCGACGAGGTAGCTCGACTTGCCTTGATCGACGGTACCCGGCACCGCGACGTGCTGGCGGCGCAGGTCCGGGTGGATCGAGACCGGCCCACGCGCGTCGCGCAGGCAGCCGGGCCCGTCGGCGGGCCGCAGGATCGCCGGCGAGGCGGGGGCGACCGGCAGCGCGGTCCGCGCGAACGGGATCGTCAGGTAGTCGATCGAGGGCAGCTGCCAGAGCTGCGGCAGCTCGGTCGAGGCGAGCACGCCGCGGTGGAAGGACGGCAGCGGGTTGCCCTCGCCGCGCTGCAGCCGGCGGTCGTAGCAGCGCAGCCACCCGTGACGGACGGACGCGCCTCGCTCGACGAGGCTGTTGTGCGCTCCGCGCGAGCGCAGCTCGGCGGCCACCGTCTCGCAGGCGCGACGGTCCGCGGCCATCACCCGGACATCGGCGAAGAAGAGCGGGCGATGCTGGAGGTCGAGGCCGTCGCGCAGCTCGGCCAGCTCGACCTCGGAGCGACGGCGGTCGCCGGGGACGCCGCCGAACGCGCTCAGCGCCGCCTCGCGACGGCGGAAGCGGCGGCGCGCCCAGCGCTCGAACAGCGGTGGCGCGGGCGTGAGCGCGAGCTGCACGACGGCATCGGCCGCGAGCGTGCCCAGTGCGGTCAGCAGCCGATTCGTCGGCGGGTCCTCGCGATCGCGCGGGTCGGCGATCCGCAGGGGCTCGATGAAGCGCGCGCGCTTCTTCAGACGCAGCAGGCGGGGCGGCGGTTGCAGCTGCGTCGCGGAGCGCAGCAGCCGCAGATTCGGATAGGCGCCCCGCAGCGCGCTCTCCACGAGCTCCTCGCTGCCGAGCGGGCAGCTGACGGCGAGGAACGCCTCCCCGCCGGCGAGGTGGACCTCCAGGGACACCGAGGGCTGCCCGGCGAACAGCCGCCACCACCAGCGACGCAGCAACCGCTTGTGGAGCGCGTCGAACATCGCCACGATCGCCTCGGGGGTGGCCTTGTCGACGCGATGGGCCGCGACGCGCAGGCGGTGGTAGCGACGCCGGCGCCGCGCGAGGGCGCGGCCGGCGAGGACGCAGCCGAGCAGCCCGCCGGCCGCCGCGGCGGTCACGCGGGCGAGCGGCGGGCCCCCGGCGAAGCGAGCACTCCAAGCCCGGCGAAGCCCGGCGCCGAGGGTCGTGGCGGTCGCTCCCCATGACGGCGCCCCGACAGCACGGTGCGTCCCGCGCAGCGCGGCGCCAACGTCGCCGTCGAGCAGCCGCAGCGCGAGCGCGGCCCCGACCAGCCCCGCGATCACCCCCAACAGGCGCCAGAACAGGAAGCGGGCGAGCATCGCAGGCCACCTCCGACCGCGCGCCCGCCACCGGGACATTCGTTCGAGGGGACGACCCCGGTGCTCATGGCCCTTCGTCCGAGGCAGCCGGCACCGCCTTCACGCCGGCGCCGAGCGGACCCGATGCAGGAGGTGCGGCGTCTCCCTCGCGCCGCACCCACGCCCACCACATCCATCGGAGTCAGAGTTGCCGCCGCAGCGTTTCGCCCGTTCCACCTCCCGTTTGCGCGTGGCGCTCGTCGCCGGGACGCTGGCGCTGTGCGCCGCGGGCGCGATGCCCGCCTCCGGCGACGCCGCGGTGACGACGTTCGGCAGCTCCCTGTCGGTCGCGGCCACCGGCGACACGGCGACCAGCCTCAGCTATCCGGGCACGACGTTCGCCTACGGAAGCGGGACGGTGCACATCAACCACGACGGTGCCGACACGGCGATCTGGAACGCGGGGCTCGCCTCGGGGAGCCCGAGCGCACCCGCGGACGGGCAGATCACGGACGTGACCCTCGAGGGCTGCGCGGCGCAGGCCGCCGGCGGGCCCTCCCCGCTCACGCAGATCCACTTCCAGGCGCTCTCGCCGCAGCCGGGCCCGAGCCTGCTCGTTGACGTGACCACGCAACCGTTCGACATCCCGGTGTGCGGCGTCGGCGGCGCGAGCGGCGCGACGAAGACGACCTACCAACCGGTCAACTTCTGCGTCCACCAGGGCGATTTCGTCGACTTCAACGACGAGGGCGGCTTCGACCCGAGCTTCTATCCGAGCGGCGTCCCCTACCAGGTGCTCGGCGCGGTCCCCGGCTCGACCGCCGACTCGTTCATCGAGCACGACGCCACGAACAACGGCAACACGCTGTCGCCGGCCGTCACCGGGCCCACGAACGGCTTCGCCGCGAACCCCGGGCAGGAGCTGATGCTGCAGGCGACGCTGGCGAGCGGACCGGATGCCACCCCGCTGTGCCCCGGCGGCACACTCGGGGAGAAGGCGCCCGCGCCGCAGGCGGGGCAGGCGGGCGGACCGCCGGCCCTGTCGATCCCCCACCCCCAGCGCGAGGGCGTCACGCATCAGCTGACGACCAGGCTCTCGGTCTACTGCGCGCAGGCGCTGCCCTGCAACGGCACCGTCACCCTCACGAGCGACCTCCCGGCAAGCGCCGCCTCCGGCCGCGGCGTGCAGGCCCTCGGCACGGCGGCGGTGAACGTCCCGGGCCGGACCCCCGCGCACGTGCCGATGAAGGTGAGCGCGGCGACGCTCAGCCTCCTGCGCAAGCACAAGACCGGGATCCCGGCGGTGATGACCGTGACGCTCGCCAACGGCGCCCGCATCACCCAGGTGATCACCCTTCTGCTCTGACGGGACCCGAACGGGCGCCCGCGCTCGCTCGGACGAGCACTCGATCGAATATCCTCGACGGCCCGTGACCCGGACGACCTGGCGCGGAATGCCAAATGCCTCTCGCGACCGGCACGACGACGGTTTCACCGCGACCCAACGCGAGGCCGCGACTGTTGGCACGCTCGCTGCTGACCGGGGCGGTGGCGGCGCTGCTCGCCGTCGCCCTCCTTGTTCCAAAGACGGCACACGCTGACGCGTATCTCGGGAGCACGATGCTGCTGAGCCACGCACCGGACGCCTCCGAGCCGGTCTCCGTCGACAGCGTGTTCTGGCTGACGGCGCTCGCCAACGATCGTCCCGGGCTGCAGCGCTACCTCGTCACGCAGCCGGGCCAGATCCTGCAGTTCGAGGTGCGGGGGTACAGCGGCGGATCGACGCCGGCGCCGATTCACTTCCAGGACCTGCGCCCGAGCAGCGCCGGCACCCTGTCGATCGTCGCGTCGAGCCAGGCCTATCCGCTGCCGACGATCGACGGCGTGTGGTCGTTCGATCCGACGAACTTCTGCGTGCAGGCCGGTGACTACCTCGGCTTCAACGAGGAGGCAGGTATCCCCGTCAACGTGTTCGGCGCAATCCCGGGCTCGACGACGGCAGAGTTCTCGTCGCACAACGGAACGATGAACGGGGATGCGGTGACGCCGACCCCGCTGCCGAACGTCGAGCTGCTGATGTCCGGCTACGAGGGAACCGGCCCGCACGCGAGCCCTCTGTGCGGTGGCATCCAGGGGATCGAGCTGCACGTCCAGGCCCAAGCGGCGAGGGTCGGCACGGCCGGCTCGGTCACGCTGCCCCTCGCCTGCACCGGGCCGCTCGGGTGCCAGGGCACGCTTGCGCTCAGCGCCACGGAGGCCGCGACCCGTCGGCGGCCGGCGGAGTCCGTCGTCATCGCGCAGGCGTCGTTCTCGGTCGGCACGCACGCCGGACGCGATCTCTCGCTGACGGTCACGGCGGTCGGGTTGCGCCTGCTGCGCAACCATCACGGCAAGCTCGCCGCGACCGCCCTTGCGACGCTTGGCAGCGCGGCGGCCGACACGGTGAGCTCGCGCCTGACGCTCACCGGCTGATCGGGAGGACCGCGCCGTCGTGCTGTCACGCGCCGACGCCTGGGAGCTCCTGTGCGAGTGGGTGACGTCCGAGTCCCTGCGTCGCCACTGCCTCGCCGTCGAGGCCGCGATGCGCGCCGAGGCCCGCCGGCTCGGCGGCGACGAGGAGCTGTGGGGCATCACCGGCCTGCTGCACGACCTCGACTACGAGCGCCATCCGGACCTCGAGACCGGCCATCCGCGCATCGCGATCGCCGAGCTGACCCGTCTCGCCTATCCGGACGAGCTCGTCCGCGGCGTCGCGTCGCACGCCGACCTCATGGGGGTGCCGCGCGAGAGCGACATGGAGCGCGCGCTCGCCGCCGTCGACGAGCTGTGCGGGTTCATCGTCGCGTGCGCGTACGTTCGCCCGCAGGGGATCGAGGGGCTCACCGCGAAGTCGGTCCGGAAGAAGCTCAAGCAGCCGAGCTTCGCCGCGGCCGTCAACCGGGACGACATCGTCGAGACCGCGGCGGCGCTCGGCGTCGATCTCGACGAGCACATCACGTTCGCGATCGCCGCGCTCACCCCGCAGGCCGACGAGCTCGGACTGCGCGGCACGGCCTCCGCCGAGACCTCGGCCTAGGGTCCCGCCGGACCACGGGCGGGCCGTCCGGCCGGACCAGCGCTGCGCGCCCAGCCGACTGGAGCGCGCCTCGGGGAAACCGTCCGGCGCGGCCCTCAGTATGCCCGGTCCCGTGCTCGACCCCTCCTCCACCGCCACCACCGACCTGCGTGGCTGGCAGGTGCGCGCGCTCACCGCGCTGAGCGACTGGACGGGGGGTTCGTTTCTCATCTCGGCGGCGCCGGGGGCCGGAAAGACACGGCCGGCGCTCGTGCTCGCCGGCGAGCTGCTGCGCCGCCGGGCGACTCGCCAGGTCGTCGTCGTGTGCCCGACGGCGCCCCTGACACGCCAGTGGGCGGCCGCGGCGGGCGCGCTTGGCGTGCACCTCGTCCCCGACGCCGAGGAGCCGCGTCCGCCGCGTGACTTCCACGGCGTCGCCATCACCTACGCCCGCCTCGCCACCGACGCCCGGCGCTGGGCGCGCGGCATCGACGAGGGCACGCTCGTCGTGGCCGACGAGGCGCATCACCTCGGCGAGGACCTCACGTGGGGCGAGGCCTTCTCCGCCGCCCGGCGGCGCGCGCGGCGCGTGCTGTTGCTCTCCGGCACCCCGTTCCGCTCCGACGCCAGCCCGATTCCGGGCGTGCGCTACGACCGCGAGGGGGTCGCCGTGCCCGACGTCGCCTACACCTACGGGCAGGCGGTGCGCGACGGCGTGTGCCGACCGGTCGCGTTCGTGACCTACGACGGGACGCTGTCCTGGCGCAGCGGCGACGACGTGATCGAATCGTCCTTCGAGACCGTCCTGTCGACGCGCGAGGCGAGTCGTCGCTACCGCACCGCCATCTCGACCGAGCTGCCGGACGGGCTGCCGCGCATCCTGCGCGAGGCCCACGAGCGCCTGCAGGCCCTGCGAGCGGGCGACCATCGCGACGCGGCGGGCCTCGTCGTCGCCGCCGACGGCACCCACGCCCGTCGCGTCGCGGGGCTGTTGCGCGAGGTGACGGGCCGCCCGCCCGTGGTCGTCCTGCACACAGAGGCGCGCGCCGCCGAGCGGCTCGCCGCCTTCGCCCGATCGCGGGACCCGTGGATCGTGGCCGTGAACATGGTCTCGGAGGGCGTCGACATCCCACGGCTGCGGGTCGGCGTGTACGCCAGCGCCGCGAAGACGCCGCTCGTCTTCCGCCAGATCGTCGGTCGCTTCGTACGCACGATCCCCGGCCGGCCGCCCGAGGCGAGCTGGCTGTACCTGCCCGCCGACCCCGTGTTGCGCCGCCACGCCGGCGAGGTCGAGGGCGAGTTGCGCCACGTGCTGCGCGGCGAGGCGGAGGAGCTGCTCGACGAGCCCCCGGAGCGGCGCCAGAGCGAACGCGGCGAGCCCGTCGACTTCGTCCCGCTCAGCGCCGACGTCGCGCCGCAGATGACGCTGTTCGGGCCGGCGCCGGCGGCCGCCGAGCCGCGCCGCGCGCCGGCGCCGGTCGCCACGGCGGAGCCGGCCCCGGTCGCTGCGTTCGAGCGGCGCGCGCTGCTACGCGACAAGCGCCATCGGCTCGTGGCGGACGTGTGCCGCCGCGAGCGGCGCGGTCACCGTGAGATCAACGCCTGGCTCAACCAGGCCGTCGGCGTCATGCGCGTCGAGGACGCGACGATCGAGCAGCTCGAGCATTCGGTGCGCCTGCTGCTGCGTCGCCTCGGCGCGCGCGCCTGAGCGACGGCTAGGCCGAGGCGGCGGGCTGCTCGAGTGAGCGCACCCGCCAGCGGACGTGCAGGGCCCGCGACGTGCAGCCCGCCACGGCCACCATCTGGTCGGCCAGCGGACGGCCGACCTCGACGGTGACGCGGGCCAGACAGGCGGCGGCCTGGTCGCGGCCCGCGCCGCAGGCGCGCACCGCGGCCTCCATCGTCACCCACCAGCGCAACGTGGTCTCGGCCCGACGCTCCGGCGGCGCCGTCTCGATCTCCTCGCGCGCGGGTGCGGGCAGCAGCGCGCTCACGACGCTCGACAGCGCCAGGCGATCCGCGAGCGGCGCGACCGCGACGCCGACGGGAGACTCGTCGCAGAGCGCCACGGCGTACCAGTCGTCGCCGTGGCCGAGGCTGAAGTACGGGCCGCCGCCGAGCAGGACGGCCGCGCCGTTGGGTCCGCTCGCGATCTGCAGATCGCGCGACGGGCGCCCGGTGTGCTGCGCGAGCGCGTGACGCAGCAATCGTCGCCCGCCGTAGAAGCGGTCGCGCTCGCCGTCATCGACGATCGCGCTGGCGCGCGAAAGCTCCTCGTGGGAGAGGCCCGCCGGACCGCGGTCGGCGTACGGATCGTGAGGCGCCAGCAGGACATCGACGGCCACGCGGCGACGGCGGGAGCCGACCAAGGTCAGGCCCCGTTCCGTCGGGCGCAGGCCGCCGGCATCGTGACGGGTGGGCGACTGGGGTGCAGAGGGGCGACCACGGGCGGAAATCCTTGACGGCGCCGGGGCAGTCGGCCTCGGGGCCTGTCCGCGAGACGAATCCGGCGCTTCGTGGACCGACTGTAGGGCCCCGCCGCGGCCCCGAGGATGCCCCCAATCGGACGCAAAGCGAAGCTTAACGCAGGGGTCGCGTCCGAATCCGCGGGCCGGGGCGGGTCCACGACCGCGCCGGCGAACCGTTCGCCGAGCCGGTCAGGGGGCGCGCTCCTCGCTGGTGAGATGCCAGCCGTCGCACACCTCGCAGCGGTACGGCCGCCGCCGCTCACCGAACTGCGTGCGGTCCCACAGCGCGGCCGCCCGTGCCTCGGCCTCGCTCCCGAACCAGCGCTTGGCCCGGCAGTCACGTTCGCGTTCGGCGCGCCGACGCCGTTCGTCGGTGAACCAGCGCTCGATGTCGCGCGGCATGGGGACATGATGAGGCGTGCGGTCTCCCGTCGGGGCCTCACCAGCGACGAGCCGAACTCGATCCAGCGCCCGATCCTCGCCGTCTCCGTAATCGACGCTGCGCGCCAGGACCGCATCAGCCGGGGGGTCGAGGTCGGCGAGCTGTTCCACATCGACCTCGGACGCGTTCCGGGCGGGGATCCTGAAGGTCGCTCCTACCAGACCTATGCCTCGTTCAGCGACCCCGACGCCAACGGGTGGCTGCTCCAAGAGATCAAGACTCTGGCCATGGTGAGCCCCTGATCACCGCGGTCAGGCACCACAGACGGCCATACCGCTACCGGGATTCGAACCCGGGTTTCCGCCGTGAGAGGGCGGCGTCCTAGTCCCCTAGACGATAGCGGCGCGACTGCGGCGATCGAGGCTACCAGAGCACGCGCCGGGTTCCGACGCCGCGAGGCGCCGCACCAGCCTGGGCGCCACGTGCGGTATCTTCGCGCGACGCTCGCGGATGTGGCGGAATTGGTAGACGCGCACGGTTCAGGTCCGTGTCTCAGGTAACTGAGTGGAGGTTCGAGTCCTCTCATCCGCATGAAGGACGGGGCCCGCGGGGCGCAAGCGTCGTGGTTCTGATGTCACTCGTCCAGCCGGATCCGAACGGGTGCGATCGGTCGGGTCACCGCGAGCGTGCGGTAGCGCGGGCCTACCCGAGCCACCGCACGACCGGTGTGTCATCGAGGTGTGTAATCTGAACGGAGAATGCTCACCCAGATGCGTTCGGGGGGCGGCGGCTATCCGAGCACGAGCGTCAGCGTGACTGTCGGCCCGGTGCCGCCGCCGGTCGACTGCGGGACGAGCACGACTCGATAGGCGCCCCGGGGCAGATTGCGCCCGTGCTGGCGGGTCGGCAGCGGAAGGCTGTGCGCGCCGGCGCCCAGGCTACGGTCCACCACGGTCAGCACGGTCGTGAACCGGGTGCAGCGGTTGGACTTCTTCTTCGCCGCTGGGGCCAGGCAAGCGGCGCCGTGCCGGTGCCCGGCGCTCGCGCGCTGCAGTTGCAGGGTCACGGTCGCCGCGCCGGAGAGGGTGAACGTCAGCGCGCGGCCGCTGCCGGCGAGCCGCAGCGTGCCGAGCCTCGGGGCGGCGGGACGCATCGGCGCGGGCGGGATCGGCTTGGGGACGACCGGCGGCGTCGGCTGGCTCGATGGGCTCGACGGGCTGGACGGGCTGGACGGGCTGGACGGTGACGATCCGGTCGAGGTGTTCGGGGAGGGGTTCGGCGGGTTGGGGTTCGGCGGGTTGGTCACCACCGCGGTGGGGGCCGAGTCCGCTGTCACCGCGTAGGGCAGCTGGTCGGACGGGTTGACGTCGGCGGTCACCTCGAGCTCCAGCCTCGTGCCCAGGTCGCCGGTCTGCACGACATACTCGGCGCCGGTCGCGCCTGAGATCGGTTCGCACTCGGTACCGTCGGCCTCGCACTGCATCCACTGGCGCGCCCAGTAGGTCTGCGGGCTGGCCCAGGTCCCGACGCTCCCGGCCAGGCTGGAGCCGACGGTGGCGCTGCCGGCGATCGTCGGCGGGCTGGTCGCCTTGGCCGGCAGGGGGATGATCGGGTTGGTCGGCGAGGAGGTGAGCGGAGGGGCGAGGCCGTTGTCGTTCTCGCCGGTCGTCTGCACCTCGAGCTCGTCGCCGTCGTCGGTCGCGGTCACCCGGTAGCTCGAGGACGTCGCGCCGAGGATCTCAGCGCAATGGTCGCCGTTCGAGTCGCAGCGCAGCCACTGGTACAGGACGAGCATGGCCGGCGGGTTGTAGTACCAGCCGCCGCCGGTCGGGTCGCCCGGGTCGGCGGGCGGCGCGGTCAGCTTGTCACCCTCCATGGGCTCGGCGATGTCACCGGCCGGGTCCTCGATCTCCGCCGGCTCGCGCTGGGTGGAGCCGGGGAGCGGGCCGGGGGCGGCCCCGACCGGCCCGGCCACCACCGAGGACGCCGCGTAGGGGACGTTCGGGAAGCTCGGGAAGTCGTTGGTCGCCGTGACCACCTCGCGGATGTACTTGCCGTGGTCGGCGCTCGCCAGCGCGTAATCGCGGTCGGTGGCGCCGTCGATGTCGGTGCAGCTCGAGCTCGACGACGTGCTGCACCGCTGCCACTGATAGGCGTAGTCGATCTGGGGCGTGCCGGTCCAGTTGCCCGGCATGCCGATGAGATTGGTGCCGACGTCGAGCGTTATGAGCGAAGCCGCGAACCAGGTCGGCCGGTCGGCCGACGTCCCGTCGTTGGCCGGCGGCTGAAGGGTGAGCGAGAAACCGCCACCGCCCTCGGTGCCGGCGAAGATCGTCCCCGGAGTGTTGGTGAAGCTCGACAGCGACCACACGATCGTGTGGTCGCCGAAGCCCTGCTCGGTCACGTGGCGCCAGATCGGGGTCCCGCCGATCTGTGCGGACTTGCCGCCGGTGCCGGGGATGATCACGTTGGAGACGGTGCCCGCCCAGACGCCGTCGTAGGTGGCGGCGTACAGCCGCGTCGAGCCCGACGCGGAGAACTCCTGGAGGGACTGGACCTGGGTGTTGCCGAGCGGCTCGCCGTTGGGGTCACCGTTGATCGACTGCCAGCTCGTCCCGGCGTCGAACGAGCGGTAGATGCCGTCGGTCGAGGTCAACGCGTAGACGATGAGCGGGTTGGCGCTGTCCTCGACGACATTGAAGGTCACCGCGCTCGCGGGGATGCCGTCGTCGGACAGCGTCCACGTGGAGCCGCCGTCGGTCGAGCGGAAGATGCCGTTGGTGGACGCGGCCCAGACCACGGGCCCGATGCTGGCGAAGTTCCACACCGTGGTGTCCGCCGGCATGCCGTTGTCGGCCAGCGGCGGCTTCCACGTCTGGCCGTCGTCGGTGCTCGTGTAGACGCCCTCCGAGTACGCGCCCGCCAGCAGCCTGCCGCTCACCGAGGCGACGGTCTCGACCGCGTTGTTGAGCTTGGTCGGGTTCTGCGGGTCGGTCTCGGGGCCCTGGGCGAGCGGAGAGAACGAGCCGCCCGCCAGTGAGTCCGGCGCCGAGAACAGGCCGCCCGAGGTGGAGGCGAGGACGTTGCCGCTGTGGAGCAGCAGCGCATACACCGAGAGCGAGCTGCCGCTGCCGTCGCCGGCGCTGAGACCGCTTGAGTACTGCGACCACGTGAGGCCGTCGTTGAGGCTGCGCCACACGCCGGCGCCGTCGGTGGCCGCGTAGATCGTGGTCGGGGGCGTGCCGGTGGCGAACGCGCGGATCCACTCGGGGTCGATGCTGGGGTCCGGGCTCGACACGGCGGCCAGCCCGGGCAGCTGCGTCCACTTGCTGAGGCCGGCCTGCGCCGGCGAGGCCACGACGGCCAGGGCGGCGGTCGTAAGAAGGGAGGAGAGGGCGACGCCGATGCGGTGCGGTTTCATCGCACCGACGCTACGGGCGTCGCGACCACCGGTCAACCCCTACCGCCGACCCTCGAAGGTGCCCGAAGGCACCACCTACGAGAATCGGAGGCGACTATGAGCGACGAACAGGCACAAGACGAGGTCGTCGAGGACCTCGAGACACCGGTCGAGGACACCGATGAGGTGACCGGCGGCGCGCCGACCGCGGTCGAGAATCCCACCCTGTCGGTGCGCAAGGCTGGCGGCGGCGAGCCGATCGACTTCTAGCGGTCGATATGGCTGTAGTTGCTGAGCAGGTTGTTCATCCGGGCCTCCTTGGAGGCTGGTTAGCGTCGACGCCACGAGTCCCAAGGAGGACACCAAGAACATCCGCGATCTGCGGGCCGGCGAACGCGGTGCGGGTGAAGTTGCGCTCCGACGCTCGGCTCAGCGTCGAGAGCCGGCGAGTTGCTTGGCGATCCGATCGAGATTGATGGGTGGTCGGCGGGGGAGCGCAAACCAGCCGTTTGAGCTTCAAGAGCGGCTCGGGGTCCCTCAGCCGCCACAGCTTCGACGAGCATGTCGCGTTCGGCGCGATGACGATCGATCGCTCACTCATAGGTCGCGGGCAGGTCACTGGCGCGAACGCTGAAATCCGCGGCCCTGCCGCCGCCTGCCGCCGCCTGCCGCCGCATCCCGGCGGATGCCGCGGCACGCGGCCAGCGCAAGTGATCCGGCGGCCCGGATGACGCGGAAGCGACGATGAGAGCCGCCGGGCTCGGCGACGTGATTCCGCGCCGGCGGCGGCTACGACAGCGGAGCGCTGCGGGTGTTCCGCGGCGTCGACGGACGGGTGTTCGGATGTACGGCCAGCGCTGGACGGCATGGCACGGGCTGCATGTCCGCCACATACGAAGGCCGGCCGCAGGCGCAGGCCGTCCCGCTGCCATTTGGGATGCTCCACGAGAACCTCACCGGGGGAAAACTCGGCGCCGGGGCTGAGATCCGCCGCCAGCGTGAGATCAGGTCGTCTGGAAATCGCTGATGTTCGCCGTCGCTGCCGGACCCATTGCTGACCGACCATACCCGCTTCGCGTTGCCGTTCACCTCGCCACATCAACACCGATACAAGGGAGCGCGTGTCCCCGCACTACATCCGGGTCACGTCGGGCTCTCCAGGTGAGGCCCTAGTCAACCTCGATCCCGAGCGGACCGTATCGGCGACCGTCGATGACCGCGGTCCCGTCCATGATCGCCCTGCGCTCCAGCTCGTATACACCCTCGGGAATCCGACCCTGCGCTTGGAGCGCCGCGAGCTCGTTCAGGTGCGCAGCGAGGGCGTTCCTCGGGTCGAGCCCGGGATCACTCCGGTCGAACTTCGCCGTCTGGCGCTTGACGTCGACCATGACCCGCACGCTCTGCCCAGGGCGCGGCGGAAAGTAGCCCTCGACGGCCGCCGGGTCGCTCATCGTCGTGCGAAACGCCGGCTTGCCCGGAACCTCAACTTCAACGACGTACTCGTATCTGTTGCCCTCGTCGCGGGACTCCGCCTGCGTGAGGTGCTTCTCGACGATTGTCGCGGTACCGTGATCCGAGGCGCTACCGCGACGACTCGACAGCCAATCGACCAAGGCAGTCACAAGACGGCCAACCACGAGCCGATAATACTCGCCCGGTCAGCCCGGGCTGGGTGCATCTCACGCTTGCCCCAGAGTCCGGGTCCAGCGCCTGGATCGAGCCAGCGCGACGCGCCCGATGCTAAACCGTCGTGGCGCGAACTGCGAGCGGCTAGAACGACTCGGCGCCCGCGCCTGATCTACCGACGTTGCAGCGCAGCGGCGTTGACGCCCCCATGATCCCCTGAGGCGTGAAGCGACAGCAGGCCAACGCCACCGACGCTCGATCACAGACGTCGCCGCAGTGCAGCTTCCCTCGCCGACGAGCACGTCGCCGCCGACGACACCCCGGGAAACCGTGGAAACCGCGCGTCTCGCGGACGAGTGCTTTCACGCTTCGGCCGCCGCCAAACGCACGATCGCCTCGGCGACAAGGTGCTCGTCCCGTAGCGGTCGCCAAACGTGACCTGCGAACGGGCGCGCCCATTCGCATCGGAGCTCCGTCTCGCTTGGCGCGGCCACCTGCATTGGTCAGCGTCGGACCGGGACGTCAGCAAGTTGGGCGAGCGCGGCCTGAGCGTCGTCGAGGGTGTGAAGTGCGCGTCCGGTCACGGCTGCCGTGGCGATGATCAGCAGATCCGTGGCTTTGCTGGTGCGCTTTCCCTCTCTCGCCATAGCGAGTACTTCGCCGTACCGCTCCGCCACGGACTCATCGACGAGCACTGGCTCGAAGGTCTCACGCACGGATACGAGGCGCGCCTGGCGAAAGGCGCGGACATCCGGATCGCTGGCAAGCCGAACACCGGCGTGCAACTCGCCCACAGTGATCACCGAGATCGCCGCCCTGTCGCCCGCGTCCAGCCTGATCGTTGCCGGGCCGGCGATCACCACGGACGTATCGAGCAACAGGCGCGTCAGCGGTCCCGCCATGAATCGTCGATCGGATCCTCGCGTCGTCGAAGCTCGCGGATGTCGTCGCCGAAACCATCATCGACTGGAGTCTCCGCGAGGATCGCACGCACCACCTCGAGCTCGACATCGACCGTGCGGACCCGGGGTCGATCGGGTGGTCCAAGCCTCGCCACGGGCCGACCACGGACGGTGATCGTGAATTCGACACCAGCCTCGGCCTCACGCAGGATCTCGCCAATGTTGTTGCGCAACTCGCGCTGAGGGATCGAACGAATCGCCAAAGTGCTACACACTGTAGCACTCCCCTGCGACGTCAACTCGGCCTGCCCGTCGGACAGATGGTCACCTACGACGAGCGCATGATGATGATGCAAAGGCGTGCGGCTGGGCGGTCTCATCGCCGCGCTGACGGGCGGCGAGCCCGAACGACCATGGCGGCAGCGAACGACAGCTTCGCCAGGCGGCTGGCTCGGCCTGCACATCGGCGTTTCTGCGCCGGTTGGTGCCCGTTGTCCGGCGCCAAACGCACCCATGTGTCATCGCCGGTGTGCGGGGTAGCGGTCGACAAACTGACGGCGAATGGAAAGGAGCCCCACCCCATGGCTCAGCAGAGCAAGGCGAACCGCTCAGAGGCCGCGAAGAAGGCCGCCGCGACCCGGCGGCGCAACGCCGGCAAGGACTCCGGCGCCGAGGCCAAGGCCTCGACGCGCCGCGCGGTCCACGCGGCCACGGACGCTGCCAAGGAGGCCGGCGAGGCCATCCGCAGCACTGGCCAGGCCGCGATCGAGCGTTCTCCCCTCAAGTAAGGCCTCTCGGGCACGCCGGCCCCGTTCGGCCAGCGTGCGACGCCCGGCGAGGCGTCGCACGCGCGGCCGGCGGGTCGTCGGTCTGGCCCGGTTGCAACGCCGTGAGCCGGGTAGCTGACCCCATATGCGATCGATACGTGAAACCTATGGCCTTCCCAACGGGTGCCGGTGGCCTTCCGGATCTGGTGGCTGATGCTCGCCGTCCCGGTGCTGGCAGTCGCGTTGTGGCTGTCGCTGCCGCACACCTGGCTGGTCGTCCTGCTCATCGGCGTCGTGGTGCTCGTCGCGGTGTTCGGCGGCGTTGCCCGCATTCTCAGTTCCCGACAGCTCACTGAGCCGCCCGGGCGCAGGCCTGTTCCGCCGCCGAGCGGCTGACCCCACGAGGCCGTTCACGCCGCGTGCAAGTCGCTCAAGCGACTTCGGAGCACCGTTCGCGGCCTGAACGCCGCGACCGGCGCACGCTCATCGCCGTCAGGTGCCGCGAGGTCTGGCCCGGGCGATGGCGTGGCGCAACTCGTCCTTGCCCATCTTGGACCGGCCACGGATCTCCAGCGCTCGCGCCTCGGACTCGAGCTCCTTGCGCGTCTTGGCCTCACCGGTACGCACGCGGTTGGCCTCCACGCCGAGGTCGTGGCGGGTCGACTTGGACAGGTGCTTGAGGGTCTGCTTCTCCCGGGCCCCCTTCTGGGCCTGCCTGACGTTGCGCCGGGCCGCCGCCCGTTGCTTCTCGGTCGCCATGATCCGCCTCCTCGTGCTCAGGCCGCCGACAGCGCCGCGTCGCGGTCGCCGAAGCGGGGCAGGATCTCCCGTCCGAACGCCTCGAAGAACTGCTCGTGGTCACCGCCGACCTGCTGGATGTACAGCTCGTCAAAACCCGCCTGCTCGTAGCGCTCGATCGCCTCGGCGTGGCGCTCGAGATCGGGGCCGCAGGGGATCGCCTCGGCCACCATGTCCTCGGTGACCAGCTCGCTGGCCTGCTCGAAGTGAGCCGGTGTGGGCAGGATCTGGGCCAGCTCGCCGGGCAGCCCATCGTTGGGCCACAGCCGGTGCGCGGTCCGCCGGGCCGCCGCCTCGTCGGGGCCGAAGCACACCTTCGCGCCGCCGCACACCGGCTTGCCCTCGCCGCCCCGCTCGCGAAAGGCGCGAACCATCGAGGCCTCGGGCGAGACCGTGCAGTAGCCGTCACCGATGCGCGCGGCCAGCTCGGTGGCCTGGGGACCGAAGCCCGACACGAGAATCGGGATCGCCGCCTCCGGCGCGTCGTAGAGGCGGGCGTTCTCGACCTCGTAGTGGTGGCCTCGGTGGCTGTACTGCTCGCCCGCCCATAGGCCACGGATGATCTCCACCGCCTCCTCGAGCATCTCGCGCCGGGCGGCGGCCGCCGGCCAGCGGTCGCCGAGGATGTGCTCGTTGAGCGCCTCACCGGTGCCAACCCCGAGCGCGAAGCGGCCCTGTAGCAGTAGGCTCGAGGTGGCGGCGGCCTGTGCGATGACGGCCGGATGGATGCGCACGGTCGGGCAGGTCACCGCCGTGGTCACCCGCATCCGCGAGGTGGCCTGGCTGAGCGCCCCGATCACCGACCACACGAAGGCGCTGTGACCCTGGGCGTCGTTCCAGGGGTGGAAGTGATCGGAGATCCACAGACCGTCGAAGCCCGCCTGCTCGGCCAGTACCGCCTGACGCACCAAGTCGGCCGGCGCATTCTCTTCACTGGACAAGAAACACCCGATGCGCATCGTCGCTCCTTTCGAGTTGCCGCTGAGGCGTCGACTACCCCAGCGGACGCAGCCCAATCCGCCTCCGACCGCACAACATCGCCTGTGCGTTTTCGTCCTGTGGCGCGGGGGTAGCGACCTCACACCGCCGACTCGACACGAGACCGCAGCCAGCACTCGGAAGGTGGCCGCCGCGCGCACGGAGACCCTCAAGGCGCTCACCCGCCTCAGCCAGGCCGTGTCCGCGCTCGACCGCGGCCTGCAGGCCATCGAGGTGAAGGACACCCCGGCCGCGGTGCGCGAGCTGTCCGCCTTCAAGACCGAGTTCCGCCGCGCCGAGTGACCGCTCGGCGCCTCAGGTCAGGGCCCGCAGGCAGATCGCCGCCACCGCCCCCAACCCGCCGGTCCACCAAGCGATGTAGTCGCCTATGTGACCGGAGTGCAGGCGGCGCAACACCCAGACGCCGCGGCCCAGTGGCCCGCGCAGGGCCGAGGGGACCGCGGCCAGCCAGGCGCGGCCGAACAGCCCGAGAGCAGCCACGGCGAGCGCGCCGGCCACCGACAGCAGCCCGAGGCCCGCGTCGATCAGCGCGACGTGGGTGGGCCCGGTGACCGGCCAGCGAACCGACTGACCATGCAGGACCCAGGCCGCATAGGCGCCGTGATCGGCGGCGCGGGTTGCGGCGCGCTCGATGGCAGGCACGATCCCCGGCCACAGCCCGACCAGCGCCGCGGCGAGCAGCAGGATCGCCGGCACGATGACCATCAGCACCGACGTGGCGTCGCGCTCGCCCCGCGTCTCGTCGACGCGCTCATGGGCGGCACGGGCCTGCGAGGGATCCGGGCCCTCGGCGGGCCCCCAGCCGAGAAACACGCGCCCACCGACGCGCAGCACCGCGCCGCCGGTCGCCGCCGACACCGCCACGAGCACGCCGAGCAGCCAACCGTAGCCCCGATCCAGCGATGCCGTCTCCACCAGCGACTTGCCCGCGAACAGGCTGAACGGGGGCAGCGCGGCCAGGAGCAGCGCGCCGGCGGCCAGCAGCCAGCCGGCGAACGGGATCGCCCGCCCGCGTCCGTGCAGGTCGTACTCGTCCACGGTGGCGAAACGATGCAGGAGCAGGCCGGTGACCATGAACAGCGCCGCCTTGGTCAGGCCATGGCCGATGGCGTACACGGCCACGCCGGCCAGGGCGACATGGTCGAGCAGGCCGACGCCGCAGATGAGCACGCCGACGTGACTTATGGTCGAGAAGGCGAGCAGGCGCTTGATGTGGCGTTGCAGCACGCACATGAACGAGCCGAGCAGCGCGGTGAGCACCCCGAGCCCCACGAGGATGGCCCGCAGCGCGTCGGCGTGAGGCCCGATCGTCCCGGCGAACACCACCCAATACAGCCGGGCCACCGCATAGACGCCCAGCTCGACCATCACGCCGGAGAACAGGACGCAGACCGGGACCGGTGCCACGGCGTGGGCGTCGGCGAGCCAGAAATGCAGCGGCACCGCCGCCGCCTTGGTGAGAAAGCCGACGAACAGGAGCGCCATCGCCAGCACGACGAGAGCGTCGGGCCGGTGGCCGTCCAGGGCCACGCCGATCGAGGTCAGGTTCAGCGAACCGGTACGCGCGTACAGCAGCGCGACGGCGACGAACATGGCGTAGCCGGCGATGCTGTTGGTGACGGCGAAATTGATCGCGCCCTGGATCGGGGCCTGCTCCTCGACGTGGTACGCGGTCAGCGCGTAGGCCACCGTGCTCATCAGCTCGAAGAAGACGACGAGGTTGAACAGGTCGCCGGTGAGGCAGAACCCGGCCATGGCGGCGAGAAACACCAGCATCAGCCCGTGGAAGAGGCCGTGCACGGCGTCGAAGTAGCGCAGCGAGTAGGTCTGGGCGGCGAGCACGAGCACGGCCGCGAACAGGGCCAGCCCGGCACCGGACGGGTCGACGGCGAAGCCGATGCCGATCGACACCCCGCCCCTCGGCGCCCAGCCCCCCATCCAGTAGGCGAACGGATGCTCGTCGGCACGGTGCAGGAGCACTGCCGTGACGGCCACCACCGCCACGATCGCCGCCGCCGCGCCGCCATCGAGCAGCGCCCGCGGCAGCACCGTGCCGGCGGCCACCAGCACGGTGGCAGCCAGGAACGGAATCACTACGGGCAGGGCGGGCATGGCGGCGTCAGTCGTGCAGCGGGCGCAGGTCATCCGGGTCGACGCTGCCGAAGCGCTTGTGCGCCTGCACGACCAGCGCCAGCAGCAGCGCCACCACGGTGGCCTCGATGACCACGTCGGTGAGCACCAGGACCTGCACCACCGGATCCACCAGGCGGCTGCTCGTCGGGATGTCGGCAACGATCGGGGCCGCCGCGCCGCCGCGATAGCCGACGCCGAGCAGCAGCACGTAAGTGGCGGACTGCATGATGGTCAGGCACAGCACCGTGGAGACGAGGTTGCGCGAGCTGACCACCCCCCAGAGCCCGACCACGAACAGCCACGCGGTGACCGCGTAGGGCAGGAAGCTCACGCCGCACCCCCGTCGCTGCGTACCAGCAGCGCCTGGTCGAGGAACTCCGTCCAGGTGAGCAGGAACGCACCGGCCACCTCGAGCCCCACGGCGATGCTGTTGAGCGGCATCATGCCGCCCGACAGCAGGTGGCCCGCCATGCCGAGCGGCAGGAAGTTCTTCAGGTAGATGGAGACGAAGACGAGGCCACCGAGGCCGATGAGCGCGTAGCCGGCGGCGCCCAGCGCGTCGAGGGACTCGAGCGCCCCGGCCGGCGCGACGCGCTTGAGGCGGAGATAGCGCCCGGCGAACAGGATGACCAGCGGCCCCGCGGCCAGGATCAGCCCGCCCTGGAACCCGCCGCCGGGGGTGAGCACGCCATGCAGGACGACATAGCCGCCGAGGGCGACCAGAAGCGGCAGCAACAGGCGCGACAGCAGCCGCACCCCGTCGCTCGTCTCCCCGAAGCTGTGCTCCTCGGTGGCCAGGGCCGACGCCGGCTCGTGCTCGTCGCGAAGCGATCGCAGCAGCAGCGTCACCCCGGCCACGGCGGCGAACAGGATGAACTCCTCGCCGAGGGTGTCGAAGGCCCGCAGGTCGAAGTTGACCGCCGAGACGATGTTGGTGGCGTGGCGCAAGCCCGGCTCCACCCGGTTGACGATCCGCCCGTACAGCTCGTGCGCGTCACCGAACGCCGGCAGGCCGCCGAAGCCGATCAGCAGCACGGTGGCCAGCAGCGGGCCGGCCACCGCGAACAGCGCGAGTCGGACAGGACGGATCACGCGCGCTTGTCCTCGTCCTCATCGCCCTCGGCTTCGCGCGCCTGCCCGCGGATCTTGCGCAGCGCGGCCAGGGCGATCACCGGCACCCCCACCACGCTGACCACGATCTGCGACAGGGCCACGTCGGGAGCCTGGAAGGCGAAGAACAACACGGTCAGCAGCAGGCCGTAGATCCCCAGCACGAAGATCTGGCGCAGCGGATCGCCGGCCAGCACGACGGCCGGCCCGCCGACGGCCAACGCGACGAGCGCGGCGACCTGGACGGCGGTCATGGTGCCTTGTCGACCACGCGCTCGATGCCGTCGCGCCAGTCGCCGAGCTGGCGGATGCGCGCCGCCCGCGCGGTGGCGTGAACAACGAGCGGCCCGAGGGCGACGATGAGCAGACCGGTGAGGAGGGCCTTGTCGGCGATGAGCGAGAACGACTCGCGCACGAGGATGGCCAGCGCCACCGCCAGCGCGCCGAAGCCGGCGAGGCCGACATAGTGCAGCCGGTCGAGCAGGTCGCGCATGGCCATCAGTCCGACGACGGCGAGCACCTCCAGCCCGACGCCGAGCACGAGCAGGGCCGTCGCCACCACATGGCGCCAGCTCACAGGTCGCGCTCCATCAGCCGGGCGAAGGCGAGCGAGCCGACCACGGCCATCAGCGCGAGGACGACGGCCAGGTCGATGAACGGCTGGCGGTGCAGGCCCTCCGCGAGCACCATCAGCACCGTGCTCAGCAGCACGCTGGTCACCTGCAGCGCGGCCAGCCCATGAAACGGCCCGGCCCACAGGCAGACCCCGAGGCAGGGCACGATGGCCGCCGTCAGCACCGCGGCGGCGAGCTCCCACTCGTTCATCCCAGCCTCAGCACGTCGATCGAGTCCCGACCCTGGCGCGGGCGCAGCTCGTGGGCGAGGATGAGTCCCCGCTCGGCGTCCACGCCGACGATGATCGTGTTCGGGGCCAGCGAGCCCAGGGCCTCGGCCAGGGCGCGGCGACCCGCGTCCTCGGACTGCTCGCCACCGGCGGCGAACGTCACCGCGCGCAGCCGGCCGCAGCGCGCGTGGCGGTGGCGCAGCTGCACGATCGCGGCCCAGGAGGTGATGGCGATGTCCGCGGGCACCCGGACCAGAGCCCAGCCGGCGCGCAACCACCAGATGAGGCGAGTGCGTAGCTCCGCGTCGGGATCACGGCCGGCGGCGAACAGCGCCACCGCCAGGGTGACCACGCCCGCGCCGGCGTAGAGCTCCGGGGTGTCGACGGTGTCGATGAGCACGAGATAGAAGCCGCCCACGAGGACGAAGGCCAGCGCGAGCGAGCGCACATGGCTCGTTTTCGTCCACCAGCGCGGGGTAGCTCGACAAGCACACACGATCAGGGAGCTACCCCCATGAAGGCACTCGTATACAACGGGCCGCGCGAAGTCGGTGTCAGCGAGATTCCCGATCCGCGGGTCGAACGTCCCACCGATGTGCTCGTGCGCATCACCAGCACCAACATCTGCGGGTCGGATCTGCACATCTACGAAGGTCGCGCGCCGCTCGAGCAGGGCATGGCGATCGGCCACGAGAACCTCGGCGAGGTGGTCGAGGTGGGCGACGCGGTGGTCAAGGTCAGGACGGGTGACATGGTCTGCCTGCCGTTCAACATCGCCTGCGGGTTCTGCCGCAACTGCGAGAAGGGCCTGACCGGCTTCTGCCTGTCGGTCAACCCGGAGATGCCCGGCGGCGCCTACGGCTATCCGAACATGGGCGGCTATCAGGGCGGGCAGGCCGAGTACCTGCGCGTCCCCTTCGCGGACTTCAACTGCCTCAAGCTGCCCGAGGATGCCCGGGAGAAGGAGGCCGACTACGTGATGCTGGCCGACATCTGGCCCACCGGCTGGCATGCCAACGAGCTGGCCGGGGTGCGCGCCGGCGACTCGGTGGTCATCTACGGCGGCGGCCCCGTGGGACTGATGGCGGCGTTGAGCGCCCAGGTCAAGGGCGCCGAGGAGATCATGCTCGTCGACCGCCACCCCGACCGCCTGCGCCTGGCCGAGCAGATCGGCGCCATCCCCATCGACGACTCGAAGGAGTCGCCGGTGGAGCGGGCGCTCGAGCTGACCCGCGGCGAGGGGGCGGCCCGCGGCATTGAGGCGGTGGGCTGGCAGGCGCACGACCCGCAGGGCCACGAGGTGCCCAACGCGACCATGAACGAGCTGGTGGCCAGCGTGCGCGCCGGGGGCAAGATCGGCGTGGTCGGCGTGTTCGTGCCCGAAGATCCCAAGAGCCCCGACGAGCTGATGCGCGAGGGCAAGATCATCTTCGACATGGGCACCTTCTTCGCCAAGGGCCTTGGCATGGCCAGCGGTCAGGCCAACGTCAAGCGCTACAACCGCGAGCTGCGCGACCTCATCCACGCCGGCAAGGCCAAGCCGTCGTGGCTGGTCTCCCACCACCTCGACCTCGACGAGGGGCCGGACGCCTACGCCCACTTCGACGCCCGCGACGAGGGGTGGACGAAGGTCGTGCTGCACCCGTGAACCCACGAAGTCCCGTGCGGAGCGCGGCGCCGCCGCCAGTCGAACCCGGCGCACGCCCTGTCGATCGTCCCCCGGGGCCCGGCGCGCTCCGGCCGCCGCCGGCGATCCATGGCGGCGGCGCACGCGGATCCGGCGGCGGGCCCGTTTGGCCTCGCCGCCGGCGGGGTAGCGAACGCGCAGGCCACCCCGGTGGGGTGGTACCCGTACCCGAGACGAAGGCAGCGATGGCAACCAAGAATCATGGCCCGAGCGTGAAGGACGACAAGCAGTACGAGGGCCTGCGCAAGAAGGGCATGAGCAAGGAGCGTGCGGCAAAGATCGCCAATACGCCGAACGCTTCGAGCAAAGGCGGGAAGCAGAGCGGCAGCGGCGGCGGCTCGAGCCAGAGCCGCCAGAGCGGCGCACGTGGCAGCGGCGGCAACCACGCGCAGAAGGTCCAAGCCGGGCGCAAGGGCGGTAAGGCCAGCCACGGTTAGGCGCGGGGCACCGTGCTCGGCCTCCTGTCGCCGATGCGTGAGCCCCGTGAATGAGCGCCAGCGTGCGCATCGGCTGCTCGGGCTGGAACTACCGCTCGTGGCGCGGGACCTTCTACCCCGACGGGTTGCCGGCCCGCCACTGGCTGGCGCACTATGCAGCCTGCCTCGACACCGTCGAGGTCAACAGCACCTTCTACCGCCTCGCCTCGCGCCCAGCAGTGGAGCACTGGGTCGACCAGACACCTGAATCGTTCACGTTCGCCGTCAAGGCGAGTCGCTACCTCACCCACGTCCGGCGGCTGGTCGACGTCGCGGCGGGTATCGAGCGCTTCTACGCGCCGCTCCAGCCGCTGGTGTGCAGCGGCCGGCTCGGACCCGTGCTGTGGCAGCTTCCGGAGACCTTCCCGCGCCAGGACGAGCGCCTGGCCGACCTCCTCGAGCGACTGCCGCCCGGCCGCCACGCGTTCGAGTTTCGGCACGACAGCTGGTTCACGGCCCCGGTGTACCGGCTGCTCCGCGCACATGACGCGGCCCTCGTGGTCGCCGATGACCCGCGGCGCGAGCTCGACGACGGGGCGGTCAGGACCGCCTCGTGGCGATACGTGCGCCTGCACCACGGTCATCGCGGGCGCCGCGGCAACTACTCCGACACCGAGCTCGACGAATGGACGCAGCGCCTCCGCCGCTGGCAAGCTCGTGGCGACATCTACCTTTACTGCAACAACGACTGGGAGGCCTTCGCCCCGCGCAACGCCCGTGGCCTGGCCCGGCGCCTGGCGTGAGGTTTGCCCGGTGGGAGCCAGGGTAATCGTCGGCCATGGGCGGAATCGGACTCATCCTCCTTCTCATCATTCTCGTCGGCGGATTGCTCATCGGTGCGGTGATGTACGTCATCAGCGGCGCGCTGTGGTTCGGAAAGACCTCTCCGCGAGGCGACCGGATCGAGCACTCGGACCGGCCGGAGCGCGACCCCGAGCGCCCCGAGCACCTCGCGGTCGACATCGATCAGCCGAGCCAACCGATCAACTGACGGGGCGCACGCCGCCGGCTAGTGGGCCTTGAGGAAACGTTGGACCGGAAACTCGCCGTGGGTGGCGAATGGGGTTGCATCTCGACCGTGGAGGTGATGATGCGTCCCCCGGAGGTGTTCGTCAGGCCCTTGTTGCACGACGAGGCGGTTCGTTTGAAGCGGTTGTCCAAGCGCGCGAAGCATCAATGCACGCGCCAGCGCGCGGCGGTGTTGCTGGCGTCCAATGTGAAGATGCCCGCCGGGCAGATCGCGCAGATGTGGGACACCGACCCGTCGTGGGTGCGCAAGGTCATCCACGAGTTCAACGAGCGCGGGATGAACAGCCTGCGCCCTCGCTACCGGGGCGGGCGTCCCCGCCGGATCACGACTGATCAGCGCCTGCGGATCGCAAGCGTGGCCGGTGCCCGTCCCGATCATCAAGGGGTCCCTTTGACCCGCTGGTCGCTGCCCAGGCTGTCGGTCTACCTGGCCGATCACGACATCGCGCACGTCTCGCCCCGCCATCTCGGGGTGCTGTTGGCCCACGCCGGCCTGTCGTTTCAGCGCACCCGAACCTGGAAGGCCAGCCCCGACCCCGACTACGAGCCTAAGGCCGCCAGGGTGCTGGCGCTGTGCGAGAAACCGCCGCCGGGCGCGGTGGTGATCAGCTTCGATCAGATGGGGCCGGTCAGCCTGCGCCCGACGCCCGGGGCGGGCTGGGCGCCGCGGCGGCGCCCCGAGCGTCAACGCGCCGACTATCACCGCCGTCACGGCACCCGCTACGTCTTCGGTGCCTACGACGTCCACGCCGATCGCCTCAGGGTCAGGCTCAGGCCCAAGCGCGCCGGCCGCGACATGCTGGCGTTCATGCGCCAGATCCGCGCGAGCTACCCGGCGCGCCAACGGATCTACTGGATCCAGGACAACCTCTCGGCCAACTGGGTTCCCGACATCCGCACCTTCGCGGCCGCCAACAAGATCGAGCTCGTCCCGACCCCGACCTACGCCAGCTACCTCAACCCCGTCGAGTGCCACTTCTCCGCGCTCACCCAGTTCGTCGTCGCCAACGCCGACTACATCGACTGGGACGCCTTCGCGTTCGCGCTGGCCCGCCACGTCACCTACCGCAACGGCGACCACCGCGACCACCGCCTCGCCGCCGCCGAAACCCGCCACCGCATCGCCGCCCTAACCAATGCCGTTTCAAGTCCAACCTAATCTCAAGGCCCACTAGGCCGCGGTGCTCGTAGACGACCTGCCAGTTTCCAGCGAGGACTCGGAGGAACAGCGTCGTTCGCACGACGGAGTTCTCGCCACCTCGATCGTCAGCGGATCGGCCGGGTACCGCATGCCTTCGTTGCCCGGCGCGCGGCCCTGGTGGTAGCCGGGCATCGTCGCCGGGGAGCAGCGATGGCCTGCGGCGTCGAGAGCGATGGATTCCATCATTTCACCTCCTACTGTTGACAACGTGCAACACTGTAGGCATGTCCGTGAATGTGTCTGTCCGCCTCGATGACCGTCTCGCCGGACGACTACGGCTACGTGCACGCGCCGCGGGCGAGAGCCTGTCCGATCGCCTTCGCCGCTACGCGGAGGAGGGCGCGCGCCGTGACGAGCACCCGATGATCACCTTCCGCGACGGCCCCACCGGTCGTCGCGCCGGACTGATCGGAGGCCCGGACGTATGGGAGGTCGCGATGTGGATCGACGACCTCGGATCGATCGAGAACCCCGCCGCAGAACTCGCTACCGACGGCGTCGTCTCCCGCGCCCAAATTGACGCGGCACTTGCCTACCGCGCCGCCTACCCGGACGAGATCCAAGCCCGGATTGAGCTTCACCGCAGCGAAACAGCAGCCGCCGAAGCGCGGTGAAGATCCTCGTCGACGAGATGTACCCGCCCACAGTGGCCGAACGGCTTGGAGCCGCTGGGATCGAAGCGACCACGATCGCGAATCTTCGACTCGCCGGTGCGTCGGATCCCGAGGTGTTCGGTGCAGCAGTCGCCGGCGGCTATTGTGTGCTCACCGAGAACCTCGGCGACTTCACGCGACTTGCTGCCGAGCACAGCACCTCCGGCGCTCACCACCACGGCGTCTTGATCGCCCTCTCCAGTCGCTTCTCACGTCGCCCCCCCGGAATCGGTCCGCTCATCGCGGCGATCCAAGGCCCCGCCGGGGAGCCGATCGCAGACCGGGTCGTGTACTTGGACCCAGCAGGGCCCGGCTAAGCAGCCACGGCCTCCTGTCCGCACAAGGGATGGCCCTGCCGGTGCCCGGGGAAGGTGCCCACCGCAGAACGAAAGCAGGACCGCCCGGCGTCGCTGGATCCAGTTGGGGGGAGAGGGAGAAGTCTCGAAGGTGGCTCCTGGGTTGGCTGAGAGTTCTGCCTGTTCGTGGAGGCCGCCGTATGGCAGAGATGAACGGCGCGGCCGGCACTCGGGGACAGGCTCGATGAGTCCTCGGGGCACTTCTGACGGACGCCCATCATGGTCAGGCGGCGCTGAATGTCCCGACCGCGTCGGTGAGCTCGACGCCGGCCTCGCGCAGGCAAGCGACCAGGTCATCCCTGTCGGGGTGCTCGAGCCACCGGTTAAAGCCAGTTCGAAAGATCGCAACTCCGACGTCCGCGAGCAGCGTGGCGCTCGCCGGCTCGCTGCCTCTGCGAACCAGCTCGGCCGCGAGTGCGTCGGCGACGGCGGCGAACTTGGTCCGTCCCCGCTCCTGCAACTCGGGGCTGCGAGCGATGACCTCGCGACGCTGCACGGCGTGCGAGGCGACCTGGGCGCCCAGCACCGCGCCGACGTCGGTGAGCGCCGTGAGCAACGCCTCAAACGGGGTGAGTCGCGGGTCGGCCCGGCTGAGCGCGTCGGCTAGCAGGCCCGGCAGCCGCTCGGAGCCGGCAAAGAGCACGTCGCGCTTGTCGGTGAAGTAGCGGGAGAACGTGCGCCGGGTCAGTCCGGCGCGGTCGGCGATCTGGGCAACGGTGACGTTCTCGTACCCGAGCGCAAGGAAGAGCTCGATCGCGGCGGTCCGCAGTCGTTCTTCTGCTTGCGCATCCCACCGAGGCATACCCTCAGACTACAACGATGTCCCAGTGAGTCATGACGTGCTATGTTGATGTCTCGCTGAGACATCAACAGTCTGGAGACACTCATGACCCTGGATGGTCAAAAGATCATTGTGATCGGCGGGAGTTCCGGCATGGGCCTAGCGACGGCGCGAGCAGCGGCGCTCGACGGCGCCGAGGTGACCATCGCCTCAAGCCGACAGGAACGGGTCGCCGCAGCGCTTCACGAACTGCCGGACGGCTGTGTGGGAACGGCCCTGGACGTCCGAAACGAGACACAGGTCGCCGCCCTGTTCGAGCGCATCGGCGAGCTCGATCACCTGGCGTTCACAGCCGGCGACGCATTCACACCGCGTCCCCTCGCCGACCTCGGCCTCAGCGACGCGCACGCGATCCTCGACGTTCGCTTCTGGGGCGCCGTCGCCGTCATCAAGCACGCAGCGCCCCGGATCAGGCCCGGAGGATCAATCGGATTGACCACCGGAACAGTCGGCCAGCGACCGGTCCCCGGCGCAGCGCTTGCCGCCGCCGGAGCCGCAGCAGCGGAAGGCCTCGTCCGTGCACTAGCGGTCGAGCTCGCCCCCGTCCGCGTCAACGCCGTCAGGGCCGGCGCTTTTCGCACACCGCTCTGGGACGGTGTCCCCGAGGCCCAGCGCGAGGTGCTTTTCGCCCGCTTGGCCCAGCGCACCCTGACCGGAACGGTCGGCGAGCCGGAGGAGATAGCCGCCGCACACATCTACCTCATGCAGAACCAGTACGTCACCGGAACGGTGCAAACCGTCGACGGTGGTCTGCTACTCACCGGGAGCTAAGACCAGTCCGCCCCGACGAGCACGTGCGGCGCTAAAAGCAGGAGCCGCGAGCTGGTCGAAGCACCCGCGCGGCTTCTGCCTTGTCGCGCGGGTCGACACTCTTGGCGTTGCGGCTGCTCTCCCGCACGATCCGGAAGCGACAACAGCCCGAGCGACGCCTGTCACAGGTGGGAAGAGGAGGGCTGAGGCGCCAGAGCAGCGATCGACCCGCTCCTCGCCGAGCTCACGTCTGAGGCGGCCGGTCGCTGGGCCGCCTCGCAAGCGGCTCCGCTATCCGCGCGACAGGGCGCGCGCGTCGAGCCCGAATGCGCGAGACGTCGTGAGAGCAGGCCTGCCGCGCGCCGTGGGAGCCGCGCCTCGACGCCCCTGCCCCTCGCCAGGACCGGAGCCGGTTTGCGCGACCGACATCTCGCTGAACACGGGTGCGTCGCGGTCCTAACGGCACGTCACGTATCGCTGGCCGTACGCGCGGGCGACCGGCATCGCGGGATCACGCGCCGCCACCGACAAGAAGCTGCTAACGGTGTCGTACGACACCGCTCTTCCGAGTCGATGCTCGACCGCACGCAGCACCTCGCACGGACGCATTGGCGTCTGCTCCGCCGCAGCCACCGCAAGCACGGCCGCCTGAATCGCGCCCATCGGCAGTCTGAGCGCCAGCCTCATCGGCAGCCGTGCCCCAGAGCCAATTTCCGCCAGGATCTGGGCATGGGCCTTTGATGCGGCGCGAAGTCTCGATCTGTCTAGAGGGTTCGAACTTGCTCCTGTCAAGTGCATCTGGAATCGGCCCTTCACCCGGGCTCTTCGCGTCCGGCGCGGTCTGGGACGGGCCCCACCCGGCGGCGCGCTATGGCACGACCGCCACCGGCGTGCCTACGGACACGGTCGCGGCCAGCCACGCGATGTCCGTGTTGAGCACGCGGACGCAGCCGTGCGAGCGCGCGGAGCCGATCGGGTCAGCCAATAGGTCCCCGGCGCGTCCGTGAATCGCCACGCGCCCCGGCCCGCCGCCGTAGTTGAACAGGACATTCGAGTGCGCGGTGAGGTGCAGCGCCCAGGGGCCGAGGTCGGAGCCGACGGGCTGACGGGCCTTGGCGTACACGGCGAACAGCCCGATGGGGGTCGGCGTGGCAGGCTTGCCGACGACGGCGCCGAATCGGCGCCGCAGCCGGCCGGCGTCATACACCGACACGGTGCGCCGGGTCGCGCTGACGACGACCCGCCAGGGGGTCGAAGAGATGACGGCGAAGTCGGAACTGATCCAGCCGGCGGCGTTGTTGGGGCGGATGGGCAGGCGCACCCGTAGCCAGACGATCCCGTCGGCGGCGGTGACCGAGGAGAGCACCAGCAGCCCAACCGGGCCGTGCACGTAGGCCGACTCGGTCGCGAGCGTGGTGATGATAGGCGCCGTGGCGCTCGGTCCCTGGCGCGCCGGCGCGGCGACCACCAGATGCGCGACGTAGGCGCGGGTAACGGTCGGTGCCGGTATCGGTCCCGCGGCGACGCGGGGCGCAGCGCTCGGGCCGCCGGTCAGTCCGGGCGCGCCCGCGAGCGCCCCGGGCGCGCTGGCCCCGAGGGCGAGCAGCGCCGCGAGCGCGGCGGGCCACAGCGGCCTGCGCCTAGCCGGTGACGCCATCGGGGTTCGTGGCGGCGCTCGGCGTCGCGAGGACGGTGACGTTAGCCCTGACCGTGGCTACCGACTGCCCGGCCGCGGTGGCGGCGTTGCCCAGGCTCCCGCGCGCCGTGAGGTCAGCGCGGGCGGAGAACCTGTACGTATGCGCGCGGCCGAGCTGCATGCTGGCCGCCGACCAGCACGCCTGACCCCAGCGGAAGCGTGCGGCAGGGGCCGTGACGAACGCCGACTGCTCGGGCGGCAGCACGCAGGTGGTGACGCCGAGCACATTCCCCCCGGTGGGCCACACGAGGACCTTGTAGTCGACCGTGCCGCCGGCCTTGACCGTCGATCGGTCGGCCCGCTCGGTGATGTGAAGCCGGATGTGATGTGACACGACCGTCACGGCGGCCACCCCGCTCGCCGCCGCGGGATCTGACTGGGTGCCGTCGGCGCTGGCCAACGCCACGTTGCGAAAGCCGCCAAGCGACCGCGCGACGGCGCCGATCGTGATCGTCGCGGTCTGCCCGCTCGCGAGGGTGCCGAGCAGGCAGCGTTCCAGCTGCCCGGCGGCGGCGCAGCTGCCGCGCGATGTCTGGACGCCGGTGACGGTGAGGCCGATCGCGATGGGGTCGGTGACGATCACGTTGGCGGCCGGGTCGGGACCCCCGTTGGTGACGGTGATCGTGAAGTGGAAGGGGACACCGAGCTGCGGCTGCGGGGTGGAGGCCGTCTTCGTCAGTCGGAGGCCGATGCGCGGGGCGGGACTCGCGCTGACGGCGGCCGAGATCGTCGTGTCGTTGTTGACCAGCACGGGATCGGGGGTGGCGGACGAGATGGTGGCGGCGTTCGTGACCAAGGCGCGGGCGGCCAGGGACGGGGATGCGAGGCCGGTGATCTGCACCGCGACCACCGCCCCAGGGAGCAGGTCGCCGAGACGGCAGGTCACCACCCGCGCGCTGACCGAGCAGGTGCCGGTGGTGGTCACGACCTTGACAAAGCTGACGCCGGCCGGCAGCGGGTCGGTGATCACGACGCCGGTGGCGGTGTCGGGCCCACGGTTGACGGCGTTGAGCGTGTAGTCGATCTGGCCGCCGGCCGACAGCAGGCTGGCCGTCTCGGTCAGGCTGAGATCGGCGGTCGGAGTGGGGTTGGCGGTGGGTGGAGCGGGGCCGACCGTGGTCACGAGCGACGCCGAGTTGTTGGTGGGGTCCAGGTCGGTCTCGTTGCCGGTGACGCTCGCCGTGTCCTGCAGGGACTGACCGGCCAGGGCGGTGCCGAACGAGACGTCGACCGACCGCTGAGCCGAGGCTCCGAGCGCCAGCGCGCCGACCGCGCAGCTCACGCTCTGGCCGGACACGCTGCAGCCTGGATCCGCGCCGGCAACCCCGACGCCCGCGGGCAGCTGGTCGGTGAGCACGACGCCCGTCGCCGGGGACGGACCCTGGTCGGTGGCCGTCATCACGTAGGTAGCCTGGCCGCCGGCCGCGACCGTGGCCGGCCCGGTCTTGGTGACCGCGAGGTCGGCGGCGGACAGCACGGTGATCGTCGCCGCGGCCGCGTTGTTGGCCGGGTTGGTGTCGGTCTGCAGGCCGGTCGACACGGTGGCCGCGTTGGTCTGCTGGCCGGGCACGTTCGCCTGGACGACGATGGCGATGGTCGGGATGGTCCCGACCGGGACCGTGCCGAGGGCACAGGTGACCACCTGAGCGCTCACCATGCAGGATCCCTGCGACGGACTCGCCGAGACGTAGGACAGCCCGGCAGGCAGCGTGTCCACCACCTGGGCGGCATAGGCGTCGGAGGGTCCCGCGTTGGTGATCGTGAGGGTGAAGGAGTCCCGCAGCGTCTGAGCCACCTGGGCCTGCGCCGCCGTCTGGGTGATTCCGAGGTCCACGGCGTTGCCGACGGTCGCGGTCTGCGTGGCGGAGTTGTTGGCCGGGTTGGTGTCGGGATCGGACGTGGTCACCGTCGCCGTGTTGGTGATCGTCGCGCCAACCGTGGCCGCCGCGTCGACGGTGCCCGTGACGTGGTACGTCGCGTCGGCGTCAGCGGCGAGCGTGCCCACCGTGCACGTCACCGTGTTGGCCGTGGCGCCGCAGCCGGGGTCGGCGGACTTGAACGTGGTGTGCGCGGGCAGCGGGTCACTGATGACGACGGCGCGGGCGTCCGATGGACCGGCGTTGTGCGCCACGAGGGTCCAGGTCGCGTCCGTGCCGGCGGCGATTGCCGCCGGGCCGGTCTTGGCCAGCGAGACGTCGACGTGGCGCGTCACGGTGAGCGACGCGGTGGCGGTCACGGGGGTCGCGAGCTCGTCGCTGGTCGCCGCGACGGAGTTGACGAGCACGAGGCCGGCATCGAGCGATCCGCTCAGGGTGACCGGCAGGGTGATGGCGACCGAGTTCCCCGGATCGATCTGGGCGATCTGCCACGACAGCGACGGCGCGGCGGCCGATGTCTCGGAGAACCCGGCGCTGGGGATCGCGGTGGCCGACCCGGGGGTGTAGCTCTCCCCGCTCGGGAGCGTGTCGGCGACGTTGACGTGGCGCGCGGGCACGGTGCCGTGGTTGGCCACCGTGATCGTGTACGTGGTCGGGGCGCCGGCGTCCGCCGTGGGCGCGGCGGCGGTCTTGGTGATGGTCAGGCTCGGGATGACCAGATTGGCCGTCGCCGTTGCATCCGTGGTCTGGTACGCGCCGGCGGCCGAGGCGGTGCCCGCCGCACCGTCGAGCCAGCTCGCCTGGGCGTGGCTGGTCTGGGGCTGCGGGTCATTCACCGCGGCCGTGCCGGGCACCGAGACGAAGTCGATCGTATGCGCGGCGCCCGCGAGCATCGTGACGTCCGCGGCGGTGGCGGTGAAGGTGAGCGTCTGCCCGGAGACGCTGGGGTCCGCGATCGCCGTGCCGTCGAGGGTCGCGCTGCCCGGTCGGTAGACGTAGTCGGCCGGCAGGGTGTCGGTGACGACGACCTGGTGGGCGGTCGCCGCCGAGCTGTTGGTGAACACCAGGTGCCACGGGAACGGTTGGCCGACCTGTGCGTTGGCGCTGTTCGGGTACCCGCCAGCGCCGGTGTCATCGGCGAGCGTCAGCGTGGGCACGCGCGCGGTGAGCGTGGCGGTCGACGGCGTCACGCCGCCCAGGTGGGTGTAGGCGAAGCCCGGATTGGCCGTGCGGACGGTCGCCGACGCGTCCCAGTACCCGGTCACGCTGGCGGTGTTGGCCACCGACTGACCGTCGTGGACCGCGCTCGAGAGCGTCGCGGTGTACTGGAGGTGCACCGTCTGCCCCGCCGCGATGCTTGGCACGGTCCAGCCCAGGCTGTCGCCGGCGGCGTGCCAGGTCGAGGTGGCATCGGCCGCGCCGGTGGTGTCCGTGACGGCGCTCAGCGCCGGATCGGGCTGGTCGGAGACCGTGGCGTCATAGGCGGTGGCGGCGCCGGTGTTGGTGATGGCCAGGTCGTAGGTGAGCGGGTCCCCGGGCTGACCGGTCGCGACGCCGAGCGTGGTGCCGGAGTAGGTCTTCGCGATGCTCAGCTGCGGGCGCTGGACCGTGGTCGTGACGGTCGAGGAGTTGTTGGCGGGGTTCGGGTCGACCGAGGTGGTGCTGACCGAGGCGGTGTTGGCGATGTTGCCCGAGGAGACCGGCTGTACCTGGGCCATCACGTTGACCGTGCGCGTCGCGCCCGGCCCCATGAACGGCCAGTCGCAGGTCACCGTCTGACTGGCGATCGAGCACACGCCCGCCTCCGATGACCAGTAGGGCGAGGCCCCGCCGGGCGTCTGGTTCGTCGAAGGCTGGATCGCGGTCCAGTTCTGACCGCCGGAGGAGACCTCGTCGCCGTCGGCGTAGGCGGTGCTCGCGCTCCAGGCGGGAGCCGGCGCGAGCGCCACGCTCTGGGGCTGCAGCAGTGCCGGCAGCACGTCGGTGCCCACGACGCTCATGGCATAGGCCCCGGTGGTGGAGGTGTTGTTGGTGAAGACGATCTGGTAGTCGACCACGTTGCCCTCGGTCAGCGTCGGGGGCGCGGCGTCCAGCGTCTTGACCGCGCTGAGGTCGGCACTCGGGTTCAGGTAAGCCGAGGCCGGAGCCGGGCCCGACGCGTACGCGCCGTCGGCGTCTGACGTCGAGCCGGTCGCGTCGCTCCAGGTGTCAGAGGCGACGGCCACGTGGGGGTTCGTCGCGGCGCCGATGCCGGTGGTGAGCGCGGCCTGCAGGGTCGGGATGGCCTGGAAGGTGAGCACCTTGCTCTGCCCGGCGGCCAGGCTCGCCACCAGGTTCAACCACGTGAGCGTCTGACCCGACTCGGAGGGGTCGCCCGTGCCGACGCCCGCGAGCTGCGAGGACCCGGCGACGTAGTTCCAGCCCACCGGCAGGATGTCGGCGAGGTTGACGGTGTCCGCGCCCGCGCCGGCCGAGGTGTCGGTAAGGGTGACCTTCCAGGTGAAGGGAGCGTCGATCGTGGCGGCGCTCGAGCCGTTGGGCGCCTGCGCGACGCTGACGATCGGCATGTCGGTCGTCAGGTTGACCGCGGCCGGTCCGGCGCTGTAGGTCTTGAACGCCGGGTACGCGGCGCGTCCGGCAGCATCGAGGCCGTAGGCGGTGGTGATGCTGGCGCTGTTGTCGATGGCCTGGGCCTGGTGCAGCGAGGCGGAGCCCGGCAGCACCGGGTAGTAGACGAGCGTGACGCTCGAGCTCGCGGGAATCGTGGGGATGTCCCAGGCCATGGTCGAGCCCGGCGCGCTCCACGGTGTCGTGTTGTCGGTGGTGCTCACGCCGGCCGCGGTGCTCACGCCGACGTAGGCCGACGAGGGCGTGTCGGTCACGTGCACGTCGTACATCGGCCAGGTGGCGCTCGTGTTCTTGACCGTCAGCGTGTAGGCCGGGCTGTCACCCGGTGCGACGTGACCGGGGGCGTCGTTGCTCGACACCGCCTTGGTGATGGCCGGCGTGGGCTCGACCACGGTGACCGCCGCCGTCGAGGCGGTTCCCGCCTGGTCGAAGCTGCCCACGGCGGGCGGGCTCGCCGGCCACGACGCCTCCTTGCTCGAGGCGTCGTCGTAGATGTTGACCGAGTTGTTCGTGTGGCCGACCCCGTCGGTGGCCGCGTTGTTGACGTGGCCGTAGAAGGTGATGACGAGCGTGCGGGCGCTCGAGGAGGCCGGGATCGAGGTGACCGGGGTGGCCGACGACACGCCGAGGTAGAAGGCCACCGTGCTACCCGAGGCGTTGGTGGCGAGGCTCGGCGTGTCCGAAGGCCCGGTGCATCCGGCGGAGCAGGACAGGGTCGGCGCGGACGTCGCGCCGTCGTAGGTGATCCCCGAAGGCACCGCGTCCAGGACCGTCGCGTCGTAGTAGCTGACGTTCGCGGCCAGCGAGACGGTCACCGTGTAGGTGACGCTGGTACCGAAGGTGGCGGTGGTCGGGTTGACCGCCTTGACCAACGTCGGCGGGCCAAGCACGACGGTGTCGCTGGCGGCCGCGTCATAGCCCGCGTGTGGCGTCGTGTTATAGGTGCGCTCCGTGCCGGTCGGCGGCGTTCCGGGGTAGCTCGTCGTGCGCGCCTCGATGCTGGTCTGGAAGCTCGCGCCCGAGATCGCCGGCGAGTCGACGCCGAGGAAGAACGTGTGGGTCGCGCTCGAGCCGGCGGCGACATCCGCGGGCGTGTAGGTCAGCGTGCGGCTGGCCAGGTTCCAGGTCCAGCCATTGTCGGACCCGCCGTCAGCCACCACCGCGCCCCCGCTCGCCGCCGTCCACGGGCTGAGCCCGGCCGGCACGGTGACGATCAGGGTGTTGTCGTGCGCGGTCGAGGTGTTGGCGGTATTTGCGTCGGTCAACCCGCCGGTGTAGGTGTAGACCGCGCCGGGGCTGACCTTGCTCCCGCCGGCGTTGGTGAGCGTCGCGGTGATGGTGGGCTCGACCACCGTCACGGTGTCAGTGACCGACGGCGCCAGGGCCGCGCCGGTCTCGTCCTCGTAGCTGAGCGTGGACGTGTCGCCGATCGAGCTGCCCTTGACGTTGGTGGTGTTCTGCAGCACATTCGCGGTGTAGGTGAGGGTGAACGTGGCCGGGTGGCCCGTGTTGTTGGTCCAGGAGCTCGGACCGACGCCGGTGAAGGTGAGCGAGGGACTCGAGCTTCCGCTGGACGACGTGGTCCAGTTGGCCGGCATCGTGGTCGAGCCGTTATCGCTGTAGGCCGAGCTGACGGCGGTGGTGGCCGACAGCGTCGCCGGCGGCAGCGCGCTCGTGATGGCGGGGCCGTCGTAGAGCGTGGTCCCGTCCGGGACGGTCAGCGTGTCGGTGTAGGTGATGTCCTCACCGACCGTGGCCTGGGTGAGCAGGTTGTTGCCGGCCTCGTTGACCCCGGTGGAGTCGGTGTGGGTGAAGGTGAGCCCCGCCAGGTCGACGCTCGAGCCATCGCCCGCGGCGGGGGCGTTCTCCTGTCCTGCGGTGACGGCGGGGTCGACGTTGGCGCTCGGGTAGTAGGTCTCGGTGCCGCCCTGATTGTCGGTGCCGGTGAAGTCACGCACGCCGGCCGCAGAGCTGAGGGCCTCGCTCGGGGAGAACGCGGACCCGATGCTCGTGGTGTAGGTGAGCGTGGTCTGGTTGGCGCCGGCGATCGTCGTGTGGGCGCCGAGCGCCACCGAGGACCAGTCGATGTAATCGCCGTGCACGGCGTCGGTGACACAGGTCCCGCCGCCCGAGATCCCCGAAACACTGGCGCAGCGCAGCGAGTTCAGGGGGCCGGGCAGGCGATCCCAGATCTCCCCCGTGGCATCCGCGCCACCCTGGTTCTCGACGTCCACGCGCCACTGCACCGCAGAGTTGCCGGGGACCGTGACCGCGTCGACGTTGGGCCCCGGCTCGGTCACCGTCGAGCCGCCCGGGGGCGTGTAGGAGGCGACGCCCTTGACGAGATCGATGCTCGGGGCGGCGAGGGTGAAGGTTTGCTGGGCCCGGTTGGAGCTGGCGGCGCCCGGCGTGTTGACGAAGTTCGTCTTCATCAGGTTGCCGGTCAGGTAACCGTCCGGGTAGGTGGCCTCGTTCTGGGCGATCGTGCCGGCCAGCACGACGTCGAACACGCTGCCCGGGGCGACGTCGCTGCCGAGCGACCAAGTGACCGTGTTGCCGCTCACGGTCGGCGCCGGAGCGCCGACCGTGTCGTCGCCCAGGGCCGCCGCCGAGCCGGCGACGTAGGTCAGGTTCGGGGGCAGGAAGTCCGTGACCGTCGGCGTCTGCGTGTCGACCGTCGCCGGGAAGGCGACCCGCAGCTCGTAGCAGACCTTGTCGCCCGGGGCCAACCCGGTCGGCGGGGTGGTGCCATACGTCCCCGTGGTGCAGTTGGCCAGGCCCGCGGCGGTGGTCTGGATCGTCTTGGCGATGGTCGGGGCGGTCGCCGTCTGGCTCGCCGCGTCGCTGTCCGGATCGGCGGTACCGTCGGTGTCGCCGTCGATCTTGACCGGGCTGCCCCCGGTGCATTCGTCGTTGCCATTGATGCACTTGCGAAACGAGGTGCTCGCCAGCGAGACGTGGTTGGTGAGCGAGTCGTTGGAGGAGATCGCCGTCGTGTTCGCGCCGCCCGAGCGGTAGTGGGTGCGGGTGTTCGTGTGGTAGGTGATGGTGTCGCTCGAGTCCGGGTCGAGCGTGCTCGGGAGCGTCCAGTGGAGCACCCAGGTGCCGTCGGACTGTTCGCTGGGCGTGTTGTCCCAGGCGAGCGAGGGGTTGTCGCCCGCGCTCGAGGCCTGGCATTCGCCGTCGGACGTCGTGGGCGTGGCGAAGTCGATCGGGCACAATCCGTTCGGCACGGTGTCGCTCACCGTCACCGGGGTGAGGTAGCGGTACTCGCCGGTGTCGATCTGCAGCGTCCAGGTCGTGTCCGCGCCCTGCACCAGCGCCCCGCTCGACGCACTCTTGAGGATGCGGACGTCCATCACCGTGCGCGCGAGCGAACTGTTGGCGCTGACCGGGGTCACGTTGTCGTAGTTGCCGGCGGCCTGGCCGTAGACCGTGGCGTCTTCCCCGTGGTAGGTCTCGGCGCCGGAGTTGTTGTCCAGGTTGGCGGTCTGACCGATCCCGCTCGGGGCGGTGTGGCTGACGTTGTTCCAGGTGCCCGTGTTCGCCCGCAGCGGCACCGCGGCCACGAACTGCAACTGCTGGCTGGCGCCGGCGGCCAGTGTGCCCACCGGAAGCACGACGACCGTGTACAAGGCCGACGACGAGGCGCCGGGGGGAGTCACGGTCTGTGTGCTGACCGAGGTCGGGGGGACGCAGCCGGTGAGACCTCCGGGGCTGCCGGCGGCATTGAGGGCCGGAGCTCCCGGATACTCGAGCGGGCCGCCGGGGTTGGTGGGGGCGTTCGTGGTGTTGTCGCCCGTCCCGCAGCCGAGGAACTCGAGGTCGGCGGGCAGGTACTCCGTGACCGCGATGCCGGTGGTCTGGTTGACCGAGTTGTTCTGGACGGTCAGCGTGTACACGGTGCGGTGGGAATGAACGCCGCGTAGCAACTTGCCCTCGGGGCTGGGCTCCGCGGTGCTGAGGGCGATGGCCGAGATGGTGCTCAGCTGCGAGGCGGTGGCCGAACCGGTGAAGGTTGCCCCCTGCGCGGCGCCGGTGGCATCGAACTGGGGCACCTGACGCGGGTCGGTGTTGACGTACGCACCCGAGGTGATCGTGTAGCTGCTGCCCGGTGCGAGCGCGGTGGTGCTGTGACTGACGGTGAAGGCGAGCGAGTTGGAAGCGTTCGGCGAAAGGTCGGCGACGTTCGCCCAGATCAGGGTGGTCTCGCCGACCGAGGGCTCATCGGCGAGCACCGTGGGCGCCGGTACGTTCGGCGTGGTCGTCGCGACGTAGCTCACGTTGGCGGGGAGCACCGCCTCGTAGGTGAGGTTGTAGCCCCACTGGGTCTGGCCGAGCGGGTTGGCGGCGGTCAGGGTGACGGTCTGCGTCGCTCCGAAGAGCACGCCGCCGCCGGATTGCGAGAGCGTGATCGCCGGGGTCGATCCCGACGCGAGCGCCAGCCCGGCGGCCATGACAGCGACGCCGAGCAGGCCCGCCATGACCGCAGCGACGCGGCGATAAGCCGGCGCACCGCCCAGTCGCCACCGGCGCGCGCGGCGCGCCCGATCGATTCCGACCGGCTTGCGCCGCGAGGCCACTGTGGATCGTCTCGGAGAGCTTGGGGTGGGCATGAGATCGCCGCGGACGGCGACATCGCCCCGGATCCGGACGAAGAGCAGTCAGCCCCTCATCGGCACCCGCGGGCCAGGTATTGAGCGCAAGCGCAGCAACGCGCGCGCACGACGGCCTCGGGCCTGCGCCGCCCACGTGGGCGAAGCTTCCCATCGGTCGCCCGGCGTCAGTCCGCGGAAGTCGATCCGGCGGATCAGCCGCTCCATCGCGCCGAATTCCTTGGGAGCAAGAACCTCAGCAAACGCCTAGACGGGTGGGCATGCGCGCGCGCAACGCTGTGGTCCGCAGTCGCGGGCAGCGTCGTGGCCGGCACCCCCGGGCGGCCCACGAGCGCTGGGACCGCGAGGTGACGGTGAGCCAGATCGTCTCGCCGGCGACGGGACAGCGCGAGGTCACCCTCGTTGCCGGGCCGAGGAGTTCGGCCAGAAGCAACGTGTCCCACGCGCACCAGGCGGTGATGCGTGGTCCGTCACGCTCGATCAGCGACCAGGCGGCCACCCGCTCGCGCGCGAGGCTGCGACCGTGAGTCCGTGGTCAGGTGAGCCAGGCAGTGGCGGTACCACTGGCTCCGCGCGCCGTCGACCGGGTGAGCAAGACGCCAGCAGCACGGGCAGCGCCGCGGGATCATGGCACCGGCGATTCCTCGCGCGCGGTGGGGACCGGGGCGGGTCTTGCCTGGCCGTCGGGAACCGGCGGCGCGTAGATCGTGCGCGACTGGCGCATCGCCTTGCCTTCGTCGGTGGCCGCCCGCAACGCGGCGCGGAAGCGACCCGGACCCCAGTAGCGTCCGCCCACCAGCCGCTTGAGCTCCTCGAGTTCGAGCGGGCCGTGCTTCTCGAGTGCCCGCGCCAGCAGCTCGATCTCGCGATCCAGGTCCTCGCGCGCCCTGGCCGCCAGTCTGCTGCCGGTGCTGGCGGTGCCGACCATGCCTGGCGAGTAGAACGCGTCTCCCGCTCCGAAGCGGAAGCGCTGAAGACCCGCCTTGTCGCGATCGAGCGAGCGCGCGCGTCGCTGACGGATCCGCTCTTCACGCTCGCTCTGCGAGACAGCGGCGTCGGCGACCCGCAGCGCTTCGGCCTTCGCCCGGTGCTCGGCGGCGTCGACGCGCTGCTCGGCGGCCGCTGCAATGAGCTCCCGGTCGTGCACCTCGCGTTCGTGGCGAGCGGCCTCCTGCTCGTCACCGTGTGCCCTGGCCTCTGCGAGGAGCGCCCTTGCGGCGTGAACGTCGGCAGAGCGCTCGTGCATCTCCGCGCGGGCCCGCGCCCACTCGGCGGCTGCCCCGAGTAGGTGCTCGGCCTCTCCCCGGGCCTCCTCGGCCAGCGCCCGCTGCTCGTGCTCCCGGGCGCGCTCGCCGGCGACCTCGGCCAGCAGCGCGTGGGTCGCCGCCTCGGGGCGGCCCTCGCCCGCCCGCGCCTGCGCCCGCTCCTCGTACGAGCGGGCCCGCTCCTCCGCAGCTGCAGCTCGCTCGAGTGCCGCGCGTCGAGCAGCTCCCGTCCTGGCTTGCAGTGCCTTGGCCCGCTCTTCGTGCGCCACAGCCAACTCGTCGAGTCGCTGGGCGCGGAGCTCTGCGATCTCCGCCTCGATCTCCTGGCGGCGAAGCTCCTCGGCCGGCCGGCCCGGCTCTCTGCTGCGCAACTCCTGCAGCGCCGCTCGCCGCTCGGCGGCGGCCGCTCGCTCGTCCTCCGCTTGCTCGCGGGAGCGCACGGCTTCGTGCTGCTCGTGGTAGGTCTCGGGGGGCAGCGGTGCCTCGGGCGCGACCGGCAGCGGCATCAGCGCCTCGGCGTCCGCTACGGTGAGCGGCTTGGCAATGTTCTCGAGCGACTGCTGCTCTGCCCGCACTCCGAACAGCAGCTCAGCCACACCCCCGAGAGCCATCGCCGCCGCGCCAATGAAGAACCCGATCGCAACCGCGTGCTTGCTGCCGGTGTTGATCAACTGCCCGAAGAGCTCGGGACCGACGATCCCTCCTGTGGCGGTCCCGACCGCAAAGAACAACGCGATCGCGAGCGCGCGCGTCTCCATGGGGAATACCTCGCTGACCGTCAGGTATGCCGAGCTAGCGCCGGCCGAGGCGAGGAAGAAGCTGGCCAGCACCAAGGCCATGAATGACCAGGTGGTCAGGCTGTTGGTGATCATCAGCACGCCGAGCGCGACCACGAGCCCCGCCGAGCCCAGGTAGGTGCCGGAGATCATCGGGATTCGCCCGATCGTGTCGAAGAAGCGCCCCAGCAGGAGCGGCCCGAGGAAGTTGCTGACCGCGAAGATCGTCATGAAGTACGGCACCGACCCCGAGCCAACCGCGAAGAACTGGTGCAAGATCGAGCCGAGGTCGAACACCACGGCGTTGTAGAGAAACGCTTGACCCACGAACAGCGCCAACCCGAGGAACGCGCGACGCGGGTAGCGCTTGATCGCAACCTTCGCCAGCTCACGGAAGGGGATCGCGTCACGCTGGCGGACTGTGATCGCTTGGCCGGGTTCCGTCAGCTGGACTCCGGTCTGCTCGCGAACCTCAGCCTCGATCTGATCGACGATCCGCTCGGCCTCCTGCTCGCGGCCGTGAATGAACAGCCAGCGTGGGCTCTCCGGGACCTGGCGACGCACCAGCAGGATCCCCAGACCGAGAATCGCTCCGGCAGCGAATGCAAACCTCCAACCAACGTCCTTCGGGAACAGCGCCGTGTCGAGCAGCAACAGGGCAACGAGGCCCCCGATAGCCGAGCCGACCCAATAACTGCCGTTGATCGTCAGATCGACGCGGCCACGGTTACGAGCCGGAATGAGTTCGTCGATCGCGGAATTGATCGCCGAGTACTCGCCGCCGATGCCCATGCCGGTGAAGAAGCGGCAGACGAAGAAGTACCACGGCGCGAACGCGAACCCGGTTGCCACCGTGGCAGCGAGATAGATCGACAGCGTGACCAGGAACAGCTTCTTTCGTCCATGCCGATCGGTGAGCTGGCCGAACAGCAGAGCCCCGAAGCATGCGCCGGCGACGTAGATCGCAGCTGCCGTGCCGATATCCGCAGCGTTCATGTGGATCCCGCTGCCTCGCTCGGTCAGTCTGGCTGCGATCGCACCGACGATCGTTACCTCCAATCCGTCGAGGATCCACACAGTGCCCAGGCCGATCACGATCCGCCAGTGAAAGCGCGACCACGGCAGGCGGTCGAGGCGGGCCGGAATCTCGGTTCGGATCGTCCGCGGGACGGCCGTGGGAATCGTGGTGGTGCTCATGAGCTGGCGTCCTAGCTTTCTGTCAGTGCTGCGCTGCCATCTCTTCGGCCACCGCTACCGCTTCTCGAGCGCTGGCGACACCATGAGCTGGCGCTGCCAGCGCGGCTGCGGCGCGGGTGGAAGCAAGGCCTATGCGACCTCGGCGGATGCGCGTCGGTACGCCGCCGCTCTTGACCGCGAGGACCGGGATGAGCTCGGCCGGCGGGCGCCGGTGGGGCTGCTCCCCCTCCGGCTCGCTCATGCCCTGCGCAGGCGAGGCCGCCAGAGATGAGCGTGCCCTCCGCACCATACGCGCGGCACGCGTCCACAACCAAAGCGCGCCGGGTGCGGTCAGTAACAACGGCGCCCAATCGAGCACTCTCGTTCCCTTCCCGTGCCTTGTCGTGACATCGTCCTCCCGGCTGATAGGCCCATGCTTGGGCGCCCCAAGGCATCTTCACCTTCTCCGGCCGGGCTACGCCGAACCTCAACGCTGCCCGGAGCCCACGCCGATCCGGGGGACCGCGAGCTGACACTCGCGCTCGGGGCCAGGCGCGCGGAGGATCTCGAGCACAACGTCGAGCTGGCCGTCGACCTCACTTCGGTGAGGCTCGGTGCTGCGGAGGGGTGCGCACGCCCTGGGGTGCCACTGGTCCGCTCCAACCAGCGGCCTAACGACCGGCACATGGTCATCTTTCAAGCCGTGGTCCTGGCCGTCTGCGTCGTGTCCGCGCTGGTTGCGACCACGTGGTCTCTTCGCTCGCGAGATATGTACGAGCGGATCGGGCGACTCGGCACATTCTGGCTGGCCACCGAAGAGGATGAGGGTCCGCCGTCTGACGAGGAGATAGAGGAGATGCGGGCGGCCATCGCGGCGGCGCGCTGGCGACGGCAGGCGAAGACGGCGGGCAGCCGTCCCGATGCGGAGGCAGCCAGGGATTCCCCGCCAGATCAAGCTCCGACGGCGTGCGCGAAGCGCTCGACGCGGGCCACACCGTCTGTGAACGCTCCGTGAGCCTGCCGGCCACTCATCCGGCTCAGCAGACGCGCAGCAGCGCCCCGGCGAGGCCACTCGGGCGCTGGAGGGCTCCCTCAGCCTGACCGGCCCAGAGCCGACTCGGCGAGCCGCTCGAGCTCGCACGTCCGCTCGTGTAGTTCGGCGGCCGCGAAATAGCCCTCACGGAGGCGGCCTGGAGCCACGGTCAAACTTCGGCTTAGGAATTGTGCCCGCGGCGCGGGCATGCGCGGGCGGTTGAAATGGGTGAGACTCGTGGGGTCGTCTGTTGACGCCGCCGACCTATGGTGCTTGTGAGCCCGTACTTAGGATGGTGCTGGGGTCTGCCCGGTATGCCGGACTGTTGCCGTAGAGCACGCCCATCAGACTCGTTGTTCTTTTCAGGCCCCGCGGGCGACGCCCTGTTTTTGTCGGCGCGGAGGTTCTCATGAAGACGATCGTGGCGCGCGCGGGCGCGCTTGATGTGCATAAGGCGCAGGTCACGGCGTGCGTGCGGGTTGAAGGGCGCGGCCGCGAACGCGCTCAACAGGTCGCGGAGTTCTCCACGACGGTGCGGGGGCTGCTCGCGTTGCGCGATTGGCTGAAGGCGCATCGGGTCAGCCAGGTCGCGATGGAGGCGACCGGCGTGTATTGGAAGCCGGTGTGGGCGATCTTGGAGGAGGATTTTGATTGCCTGCTGGTCAACGCTCGCCACGTCAAGCAGGTCCCGGGCCGCAAGACCGATGTGTCCGATGCGGCGTGGCTGTGCCAGCTGTTGGAGTCCGGGCTGCTGGCGCGCAGCTTCATCCCGCCGAAGCCGATCCGCGCGTTGCGCAACCTGACGCGGTATCGCAAGACGCAGATCGCTGAGCGCCAGCGCGAGGCCAACCGGCTGCACAAGCTGATCGAGGACACCGGGATCAAACTCGATTGCGTCGCCAGCGACATACTCGGCGTCTCCGGTCGCGCGATGCTCGACGCGCTGGTCAAGGGAACGACCGATCCCGAGATCCTGGCCGAGCTGGCCAAGGGACGATTGCGCGCGAAGATCCCCGCGCTCAAAGAGGCGCTGGAAGGGCGCTTTGACCCCCAGCACGCGCTGATCGTCGGCGCGATGCTCGCCCACCTGGATTTCCTTGACGAGCAGATAGATCTACTCTCCGACGCGATCGAGGAGCAACTGGCCCCTTTCGCGCTGGCCGCTGAGCTGCTCTGCTCGATCCCCGGCGTTCAGCGGCGCACGGCCCAAGTCATCGTCGCGGAGATCGGGACCGACATGACCCGCTTCCCCTCCGAGCGTCACCTCGCGTCCTGGGCCGGGCAGTGCCCCGGTAACGACCGCTCGGCCGGCAAACGCCGCTCGGGCAAGACCCGCGATGGCTCGAAGTGGCTGGACACCGCGCTCACCGAAGCCGCGATGGCCGCCGCCCGCACCAAGAACACCTACCTCGCCGCACAATACGCACGCCTACGGCCACGCCGCGGTCACGGCCGCGCGCTCGGCGCCGTCAAACACTCCATCCTGACCAGCGCCTGGCACATGCTCAGCACAGGAGAGCTCTACAAAGACCTCGGCCCCGACCACTTCACCCGCCGCGACCCCGAACGAGCCACCCGACGCCTCATCAAACAGCTCGAACGCCTCGGACACCACGTCACCCTCCAACCAGCCCCCGCCTGACCAAACCTTCATTTCCCATCAGAACCTCTATGGCGAGGTCGCGCAGCACAAGCTTGCTTGCTGCGCTCACCTGCTGGCCTAGTCCCGGCCCGAGATGGCGCGCCGTTCCCCGTATCAGGTGATCATGCTCGGCCCCCCGGGCGCGGGTAAGGGGACGCAGGCCGTGCGGCTCGCCGAGTGCCTCGGCCTGGTGCACATCAGCCCAGGCGAGATCCTACGTCGGGAGATCCCGGCGGACTCCGTGACCGGACAGCGGATCAGCGCGATCATGGCGGCCGGGGAGCTGGCGCCCGACGAGCTGATCGACGACGTCGTGCGAGACCGCCTCGAGGCGCTGTCTCCCGAGCAGGGATTCGTTCTCGATGGCTACCCGCGCACCGCCGCCGAGGCCTACAGCTTGAGGGAGCTGCTCGCGCGGAGAGGGCGACTTGAACCCAGGCCGGTCACAGTGTGGCTCGAGGTTCCCCGCGAGGAGCTCGTCCGGCGCTTGCGCCGCCGGCGAGAGCTCGAGGGTCGCGCGGATGATGCCGACGAGGCGCTCGCCCGGCGGCTATCGGTCCACGACGCCCACGCGGGCGCGGTCCGCGACGCCCTCGACAGCTGGACGGACGTGGTCGTGATCGACGGCAGACCGGCGGTGGACGCAGTCACAGAGGAAATCCTGGACCGCCTATACCTGATCCAGGGCGAGCGCACTCGCGGCCGTGCGCGCCGCCTTCGGGCCAGCGAGGTCTGAGATCCTGATGGCGCTCTTCCTCCGCATGTACCCGAGCCGCCAGCGGCACCGCCTGCCCAAGGAGGAGGAGGCGGGCGAGGTCACCAAGTCGCTCGCCGAGGTGCTGGGCAGCCACGGCTGCATGGTCCCCGGCCGGGGCTGCGCCGAACCTCAACGCTGCCCGGAGCCCACGCCAATCCGGGGGACCGTAAGCTGACACTCGCGCTCGGGGCCAGGCGCTCGGAGGATCTCGAGCACAACGTCGAGCTGGCCGTCGACCCTGACGTCGGTGAGGGCGACACTCTCGGCACGATGGGCGACCCGTTCGAAGACGAGATCGACGTGGGCCTCCCCGACGCGCAGGTGCTCGACAGCCACGCGGTTTATGTGCCGGGGCAGCGCCGGGCGCCTGACTCGCAGCGTGCGCCGCAGGCCATCGGCCGTGATCCCCAACCCGGCGATCAGCATCGAAGGCAGCGAGCCGGCCGCCCAGGCCTGGGGGCTGCATGCGACCGGGTAGGGAACCGGATCCTCGTAGTCGGCGCGGGAGAAGCCCGCGAATAGCTCGGGCAACCTGTAGTCGGGCAACACGGAGGCGGCGTCGAGGAGGCCCTCGAGGACCCGCAGGAACGGCTGGTCGAGTCCATACCTGCGCAGGCCCATGGCGAACAGCGCGTTGTCGTGCGGCCAGACGGTCCCGGTGTGGTAGCCGACGGGGTTGAACGCGCGCTCGGTGCTGCCGAGGGTGCGCACGCCCCACCCCGAGTAGGAGGCGCTTCCCATCAGCGCGTCGCAGATGGCGCGGGCGCGATTGGTCTGAACGACGCCCGCCCACAGGAGGTGTCCCTGGTTGGAGGCCAGCACCCGGCTCGCGCGTTTCTGGCCGTCCAACGCGATCGCGTAGAAGCCCAGGTCCGGTAGCCAGAAGCGCTCGATCTCGGCGGCGAGATGCGCGGCGTCCTGCAGGAGAGCCTGCGCCCGGTCCGAGTCGCCGGCCAGCTCAAACAGCCGGGCCAGGCCGCACTTGGCGGCGTACACGTAGCCCTGAGCCTCGATGACCGCGACGGGAGCCTCCAGCGGCAAACCGCGCTCGTCTGGAACCCCGTCCCAGGAGTCCTTCCAGCAGTGGTTCGCAAGTCCACCGGCCGCCCGGCTGCGGTACTCGAGCAGCCGGTCGCCGTCGAGGTCGGCGAACTCGTCGATCCACCGCACCGCCTGTTCAATCTCTGCCCGGAGCTCCCAGAAGAGGTCGAGCGATCCCGTCCAGTTCGCGTGCTCGCACAGCAGGCACAGGAACAGCGGCGTGGCGTCGACGGTCCCGTAGTAGCGGGCGAACGGCGTCAACCCCGCGGCGGCGAGCTCGTCCTGGCGCAGCTCGTGCAGTACCTTGCCCGGCTCCTCATCGCGCTCCTCATCGATGCGGCTGCCGAGTCGGCCGGCGAGCACGCGCAGGGTCTCCGCGGCCATATCGGGATCGAAGGCGAGCGTCTGCAGCGCGGCGATGATGCTGTCGCGGCCGAACAGCGTCGCGTACCAGGGCACACCGGCCGCGTAGTAGGCGTGACCGTCGAGCTCGGAGGCGAGCAGCCGCAGGTCGAGCAGCGAGCGGCGAAGGACGCGGTCGACCAGCTCCTCGTCTACGTCGACCCGGCAGCGGCCGGCCAGCCACGCGTCGGCGTCGGCTCCCGCCTGCGACATCGACGCGCCGTGATCGGGCTCGGAGACGGCGACGGCGACGGCCCGGGGCCCTGAACCGCTTCGCTGGGCGAGCACGAACTCGACGTCGAGCGAGAGCTCCTCGCCGGGCTCGAGCTTCACCGGCACGCGCAGCCGGTGGTGTTCCTGCGCCTCGGCGACGGCGCAGCTGACGGTCGTCGAGCGCACCACGCCATCCACTCCGGTCGCCGCGAATCTGAGCGCGTGCTCGCGTCGCTGCCGTCGGACCTCGCGCGAGAGCGGGCGCGCGAGCCCGCGGACCTCGAGCATCGGCGCGAAATCGGCATCGAGCCGCAGCTCGAGCTCGAAGGCGACCGGATCGCGGGCGTGGGAGCACAGGCTGATCCGTTCGAGCATCGCCGCCGGCTGCATCTGGCGGGCGAGCCGAATCTGGAGTGACTGCAGCGGAAGCTCGCGCCCGTCGGCCAGCACGAGGTCCTGGTTAGTCAGCTCGAACACGGCCGCGGTGCCGGCCGAGTCGTTGGAGATCAAGAGCCGCGGCTGGCGGCCGGCGATCCACAGCTCGTACCCGCGCAGGTGCCGGCAGTCGGCCAGGTAGATGCCGAGCGGATGGTCGTCGACGAGCGGCAGTCGTCCATCGCGCATGGCCACGCAGAACGCGTTGCCTTCCTTGATCACCGTGGTCTCCGAGAGGTTGACCATCTCGCTCAGGCGCCTCCGCTCGGCATCCGGCCTCGTTACCGAGGGCACGTGAGTCATCCGGCTGCGGCCGGCGCGCCTGTCCGACGCGCGGCGCGGCGGGCCGCGGGCCTGCGCCGAAGCGCCGCGCGGTAGACCGCCTCGTATCCCGCCGCCACGCGGTCCGGAGCGAAGCGCTCGGCCGCGGTCTGCCGGCAGCGCATCGGGTCGAGGCTCGCCGCCTTCTCCACCAGCTCGGCCATCTCGTGCTCGTCGCCGCACAGGAACCCGTTGACGCCGTGCTCGATGATCTCGGGCGCCGCGCCGTGCGCGAACGCGAGCACCGGGGTGCCGGCGGCGAGCGACTCGACCATCACCAGGCCGAACGGCTCCGGCCAGCGGATCGGCATCAGAAACGCGAACGCATCCGCAAACAGGCGCTGCTTGCGCACGCCGCCGACCTCACCAACGTAGCGGATCAGCTGCCCGTCGATGTGCGGCTCGACCTCGCTGGCGAAGAACCGCTCGTGGCCAGGCTGCACCGGACCGGCCAGGACCAGCGGACGACCGACCGCCTGCGCGACCCGAATCGCGCGGTGCGGCCCCTTCTCCTCGACCATTCGAGCCATGAACAGCAGGTAGTCCTCCTTGCGATGCCCGACCGGCCAGGAGTCCACGTCGATCGGGTTGTAGACGACCGCCGGCGACCCGGCCTGATCCGGCGCCATGCTGGCCTGCGACTGGCTGATGCACACCAGGCGGCCTTTCGAGCCGTGCCGGGCGTAGTACGGCGTCGTGTCATGATCGAACGGCCCGTGCACGGTGTGCACCACCGGAGTGAACTGCCGGTCGGCCATCGCCAGCGTCGTGTAGCCGCAGTGGTCGTGCAGCACGTCGAACGGCCGCCCCGCACGCCTGGCGGAGTCGATCTCCGCAAACGCGCACGCGACATGATCGGCCTCGAACAGCGCGCGCTCGATCTTCTCGGGGTGAGGCGCCTCGAGCAGCGGGTGGACCTTGGCCTTGGAGCTCGAACCCGGCGTGCAGAACAGCTCGACTTCGTGGCCGTGCTCGACGAGCGCGTCGCACAGCAGCGCCACGACGAACTCAATGCCGCCGTAGCCCGGCGGCGGCACCGGGATCCACGGCGGCGCCAGCATCGCGATCCGCAGCCTCCGCTCCCCGGTGCGCCTCACGCGCTCGCGGGGAGGGACCCCGCGGCGGTCGGACGGCAGCGGCACCACGTTGTGGCTGTAATCCGCCCTTGCGCCGGGAGCCCTGGGTTCCGAATCCATGCGCGGGCCGTTAGGCCCCGCCCGCCGTCGGTCAAGTCGATTCCGGATGGTCAAGTTGACTCCGCACGCGGTGGGCCTACCGAAGTGGGCGCACATGTTTGAGGTCGAGATCTCATCGATGAGCCCGGAGCGCTTCCGGTCGGTGCTGAGCGCCGAGCGCTTCGAGGCCTTTGAGCGGGGAGTTCGCGATGCGCGCGAGCTGCTGGCCGGCAGGGTGGTCTGGAACATCAACTCGACGGCCAGAGGGGGCGGCGTGGCGGAGCTGCTCGAGTCGCTGGTGGCGTACGCCCGCGGCGCCGGGGTGGACGTGCGCTGGACGGTCATCGAGGGCACGCCCGATTTCTTCGCCGTCACCAAGCGCATCCACAACCGGCTGCACGGAGCCATGGGTGACGGCGGAGCGCTCGACGACGAGGCACGCGCCGTCTACGAGGAGGTGCTGGCCGACAACCTCCCGGCGCTCAGCGAACGGGTGCGCCCAGGCGACGTGGCGATCGTGCACGACCCCCAGCCCGCCGGGTTGATCGCGGCGCTGCGGGCCGCCGGCGCGGCAGTCATCTGGCGCTGCCATGTCGGTCTCGACCACCCCAACGAGCTGGCTCAGGAGGCGTGGGATTTCCTCTGCCCCTATCTCCTTGCGGCGGACGCATTCGTGTTCTCGCGCGAGTCGTTTGCCTGGGAGTGCCTCGATCGCGAGCGCGTGTTCGTGATCGCGCCCTCGATCGACGTGTTCTCTCCCAAGAACGAGGATCTCGACCGCGAGACGGTGCTCGCGGTGCTGCGCGCCAGCGGGCTGCTCTCCGACGGCGGGCGGGAGGAGCACGCCACGTTCACCCGGCAGGACGCGACCCCGTCTCGTGTCGACCGCCCTGCCGCGGTGATCGAAGACGAGCCGCTCGACGCGACCACTCCCGTGGTGCTGCAGGTCTCACGCTGGGACGCGCTCAAGGATCCCCTCGGGGTGATCCGCGGGTTCGCCCAGCACGTGCCGGAGAGAACCAGCTCTCACCTGCTGTACGCCGGTCCCGCGGTCACCGCCGTCGCCGACGACCCAGAAGGCCTCAAGGTGCTGCAGGAGGCGAGGGCGCTCCGCGAAAGCCTCCCCGCCGCGCAGCGCCGGCGGATCCACCTCGCATCCTTGCCGATGGACGATCCGGCCGAGAACGCGATCATCGTCAACGCGCTTCAGCGCCACGTCAACGTCATCGTCCAGAAGAGCCTCGCCGAGGGGTTCGGCCTCACCGTCGCCGAGGCGATGTGGAAGGCGCGACCCGTGGTCGCCTCGCGGATCGGCGGCATCCAGTCTCAGATCATCGACCGCGAGACCGGGATCCTGCTCGACGATCCGCGAGACCTGAGGGCCTTCGGCGAGGCGGTCACCGGCCTGTTGCTCGACCGCGAGCGTGCCGAGTTGCTGGGCGAGCGCGCCCGTGAGCGGGTCCGGGACGAGTTCACCAGCCCGCGCAGCCTGCTCGACTACCTGCGCGTTATCCGCCAGATCCTCGAGCGGTCCGGTGTCCGTGCGGCTGCCTAAGCCTATGTCGAGCGATGACAGTGCGGCGCGGGATGCACCCCGCCGCCTCAGGACCGCTCCGCGCCAGCGCGAGCGACCGTCGCGCTCGCCCCGGAGGGCGTCCCGCTCGTGGCTGCTGGACATGGACGGCGTGTTGGCCCACGAGGAGCATGTAATCCCGGGTGCCGACCGGTTCCTCGCAAGGCTGCGTGAGCTCGAGCTGCCGTTTCTCGTGCTCACGAACAACTCGATCTACACGCGCAGAGACCTGTCGGCACGATTTCGTGCCAACGGCCTGGACGTGCCCGAGCAGGCGATCTGGACCTCAGCGCTGGCGACCGCACGCTTTCTGCAGGAGCAGCGACCCGGAGGCTCGGCGTTCGTGATCGGTGAGGCGGGCCTCACGACCGCGCTGCACGAGGCTGGCTACACGCTGACCGATCGCAGCCCCGACTACGTCGTGCTGGGCGAGACGCGAACCTATGGCTTCGAGCGGATCACGCACGCCATTCGCGTGGTCGTCGCCGGAGCTCGGTTCATCGCCACCAACCCGGACCCGGTCGGCCCGTCCACCGCCGGGCCGATCCCGGCGACCGGCTCGATCGCGGCGCTGATCAGCCGCGCGACCGACGTCGACCCCTACTTCGTCGGCAAGCCGAACCCGCTGATGATGCGCTCGGCACTCAACGCGCTCGGTGCGCACTCCGAGAGCACCACGATGATCGGCGACCGCATGGAGACCGACATCGTCGCCGGCCTGGAGGCTGGACTCGAGGCGATCCTCGTCCTCAGCGGGGTGACCAGCCGCGACCAGGCCGATCGCTTCCCCTACCGGCCGTCGCGGATCGTCGACTCGGTGGCCGACCTCATCGACGAGATGGGGCCATGAGCCGGCCCGGCCGACGCCCGCCTCGCGGCGAATCGTCCTCGTCGGCGTCGAGGTACAGCCTGTAAAGCACGGCGAGGTCGATTCGGCCATCGCGCCGATGTGGGCCAAGCCGGAGAGGAAGTCGTCCACGTCGAGCAGCGCCGGCCCGCGAACGTCGAACCGGAGCCGCTCGGAGCCGCCGTTGAGGATCTGGCTCTCCAACCCCTCGACGGGCAGGTCGCGACGCCGCAGCTCGCCGAGCAGCGAATCACGTAGGCCGCGTCGGGGGCGCGCCAGGCTTGGGCCCAGGGGACCCCGGCCTAACGGCGCACGTGTGTGCCCGCCGCTCGCACAAGCGGATCCCGCCGCAGGGCGGCTGCCCGACCCGGCGAGCCTGCTCGATGTCGGCCGCCTGCTCGACGCCTATTACGACCTGCGGCCGGACCCGTCGGTACCGGGGCAGCGCGTCGCGTTCGGGACCTCGGGACATCGCGGAACCGCGCTCGCGTGCACGTTCAACGAGGGGCATGTGCTGGCGATCTCCGAGGCGGTCTACCGGTACCGGGCCTCGCACGGCATCGACGGTCCGCTGTTTCTCGGCCGCGACACGCACGCGCTGTCCGAGCCGGCGTTCCGGACCACGCTCGAGGTGCTGGCGCAACATGGCGTCGACGTCCTCCTCGACGCGACCGACGGATACACCCCAACGCCGGTCGTTTCACACCAGATCCTGGCCCACAACCGGGACGCCGCACGTGCCCGCGCCGACGGGATCGTGCTGACGCCTTCGCACAACCCGCCAGAGGACGGGGGGTTCAAGTACAACCCGCCGCACGGCGGACCGGCGGAGACCGAGGTCACGAGCTGGATCGAGGATCAGGCCAACGACCTCCTGCAGGCGGGCCCCGACGCCGTGCGCCGCCTGCCGTTCGAGCGGGCTATCCGGGCCGCCACGTCCCACCCCCATGACTACGTCTCCGCGTACGTCGAGGATCTGCCCGCGGTCGTCGACCTAGAGGCGATCCGCGGCGCGGGGCTGCGGCTGGGGGTCGACCCCCTCGGCGGCTCGAGCCTGGCGTACTGGACGGCGATCGGCGGACGGTACCGGCTCGACCTCACGATCGTGAGCGACGCGATCGACCCGACCTTCCGCTTCGTGCCAGTCGATCACGACGGCCGGATCCGCATGGATTGCTCATCGCCATATGCGATGGCGCGCCTGACCGATCTCGCCGAGCGGTTCGACGTGGCGTTCGCCAACGATCCCGACGCCGACCGGCACGGGATCGTCACCCCCGCCGGGCTACTGCACCCCAACCATCACCTCGCCGCCTGCGTCGCCTACCTGTTCGCCTCCGGCCGCGACTGGAGGCCGACGGTGGGCGTGGGCAAGACGGCCGTGACCAGCAGCATCGTCGACCGCGTCGCAGCGGGGCTCGGCCGTCCGCTCCTCGAGGTCCCGGTCGGCTTCAAGTGGTTCGTGGGGGAGCTGCTCGACGGGTCGCTCGGCTTCGGCGGCGAGGAGAGCGCCGGAGCGTCCTTCCTGCGCCGCGACGGCTCGGTGTGGACGACCGACAAGGACGGCCTGGCTCCCAGCCTGCTCGCCGCCGAGATGACAGCGCGCACCGGCGATGACCCGGCGGCCCTCTACCGTCGCCTGACCGACGATCTCGGCGCTCCCGAGTATCGGCGGATCGACGTCCCCGCCACCCCCGCCGAGAAGGCGGCGCTGAGCGGGCTGGCGGCCGCCGACGTGAGCAGCCGCGAGCTCGCAGGAGAGCCGATCCTCCAGGTGCTCGACAGGGCCCCGGGCAACGGCGCCCCGCTCGGCGGCGTGAAGGTCAAGACCGAGCACGGCTGGTTTGCGGCCCGCCCGTCGGGCACGGAGGACGTCTACAAGATCTACGCCGAGAGCTTCCTCGGCCGCCGCCACCTGGCGCGGATCCTGGCCGAGGCGACGAGCATCGTGCAGAGGGCGCTCACGACCGCCGGACCGAGACCAGCCCGCCAGCACGCGTCGTCCTCGACAGAGCTTGCCTCGGGCGGAAGCACCTAGTGCCGATGCGACGGCGGGAGACACGCAGACACTGATATCCGCGAGGGCGTCCGGCACCTTCGACATCGGCGGCGAACGGCCGATCAACCGCCTCGGCTTCGGCGCGATGCGGCTCACCGGGGAGGGGATCTGGGGTGAGCCGCCCGATCCCCAGCTCGGTCCTGCCGGTGCTGCTCTACCACGGCGCGGTCGAGAGCGACGCCGGCCCCGCCGCCCGCGAGCGGCTGTTCGTCGACCACCGATGGCGCGGCGCATGGCGTGACGATCGCCGGCCGCTTGTAGCGGGGATCCATGCCCTCGTCACCGCCCTGGAGGCGAGCGCTCCGCCGATCTCGAGGCCGAGGTCGTAGTGGTCAGACCGGGCGGAGTGCGGTGCACCACGAAGATCGGCGTGCCGCGGTCTCCGACCTGGTCGCGAGCTCCTGGAGAGCTCACGGTGATTTGCGTTCAAGCTTGTCGTCTTTTCCAGCCGCTCGGTCGTCGTCGAGGCCTGCCGACGATCCTGACCGCTTGTCCTCCCCCGGGGGCGGCCTAACTGGGTGAACATGACGATTGGTGCAAGTCTCCTGCTGATCGCGGCGGGAGCGATTCTCAAGTACGCGGTCACCGCGAGAACGCAATGGATCGACCTGCAGACCACCGGCGTGATCCTGATGGCGGTCGGCGGGCTGGCGTTGGTGCTGAGCCTTTTGTTCCTTCTGTTCTGGGCCTCGGGCCGCCCGCGCAGGATCGAACCGCCGCCGGAGATCTGAGCGAAGCTCAGTCGCTGAGGTTCCCGTCGCGGTCGAAGTGCAAGGGATTGGCGTTCAGGAGATGACGGAGCCGACCGGGCGGGAAGCGTGGCGGCGAGGCGCTCGATTCCCTGCTCGACGTCCTCGGATGAGGTGTTGGGAAACGCCCCGACGCTGCCCAGGACGCGGACGTGGTGCCACTCGCGGCCGTCGGAGACGACGCGCTCCCACACGCGCTCACTGCCCTCTCTTCGAGCTGATGACCGCGGCCCCGATTCCCCGCCGCGCTCTCGCGGGTGTGGAACTCGGCGTGCGCCAGGTGCTCCTGAAGCGGGGTGGAGCTCAACTCGGCACCGGCTCCGGGACGGCCTCGGCCTCCCCCAGCAGCTTCCTGAGCTCGGCCCCCTCCAGCGCCTCGCGCTCGAGCAGGATGTCCGCCAGGCGGTCGAGGGCGGGGCGACGCTCGCCGAGATAGCAGACGGCGCGCTCGTCGGCGCGCTGCAAGAGTTCCTTCATCTCCTCCTCGGCCTCCGCGATCAGGCGAAGCGACCGGGCCTCCAGGCGGCCGTCCTGCTCGAGGAAGCTCGCGCCGGTCGAGATGGCGACCGGACCAACCTTGGCCGACATGCCGAACTGCTCGACCATCCGCCGCGCCAGGGCGGTGGCCTGCTCCAGGTCGTTGGCGGCGCCGCTCGAGAGCTCTTCGAACACCACGCGCTCAGCGGCGCGCCCCCCCAATCACCGCGAGCCGGTCCTCGAGCTCGGGCTGGGAGATCAGGTAGCGGTCGTCGGGCGGCAGCTGCTGGGTGACGCCGAGCGCCGCCACGCCGCGGGGAACGATCGACACGCGGTGCACCGGGTCGGCGTGCGGGCAGCCAATCGCGACGAGCGCGTGCCCGAGCTCGTGGTAGGCCACGCGCCGGCGCTCCTCCGGGCGGATCACGCGCGAGCGGCGCTCGAGGCCCATCGACACCCGGTCGATCGCCTCCTCCAGCTCTGCCATCCCGACGGATGGCTTGCCACGGCGCGCTGCCAGCAGCGCCGCCTCGTTGATCACGTTGGCCAGCTCGGCTCCGGCGAAGCCTGGTGTACGGGCAGCGACGACTTCGAGATCGACCTCGGGAGCGAGCGCGACCTGGCGAGCGTGGACGGCCAATATGGCCGCCCGGCCGCGTCGGTCTGGGCGATCGACCACGATCTGCCGGTCGAAGCGCCCGGGTCGCAGCAGCGCCGGGTCGAGCACCTCGGGCCGGTTGGTGGCCGCCATGATGATGACGCCGCCCGAGGAATCGAACCCGTCCATCTCGCTCAGCAGCTGCGTAAGCGTCTGCTCGCGCTCGTCGTGGCCGCCGACCGCCGCCGGGCCCGCCCCATCCCTGGCCTTGCCAATCGTGTCGATCTCGTCAATGAACACCACGCAGGGCGCCTTCTCCTTGGCCTCCTCGAACAGCTCGCGCACCCGGGCGGCGCCGAGGCCGATGAACAGCTCGACGAAGTCCGAGCCCGAGAGGTAGAAGAACGGAACCCCGGCCTCGCCTGCCACCGCGCGCGCCAGCAGGGTCTTACCGGTCCCCGGTGGTCCGGCGAGCCGCACTCCCTTCGGGATCCGCGCGCCGAGGCGGGCATAGCGCTCCGGATTGCGGAGGAAGTCCACGACCTCGCGCAGCTCCTCGACCGCCTCGTCGACGCCGGCGACGTCGGCGAACGTGGTGCGCAGGTCGCGCCGGTCGTAGATCTTGTGGCGCGAGCGCCCGAAGCTCATCGCCCCCGCTCCCGGCCCGAGGCGCCGTAACGCCAGCGCCCACAGGCCGGCGAAGAACAGGAAGGGCAAAAGCCAGGTAAGGACGAAGTTCGTCAAGAAGCCGCTCAGGAGATTCGGTTGCGAGCCGGTGAACTGGACGCCCTTGCGCTCCAATAGCGGCACCAGCATGGTGTCGTCGGCCAGGGGCGGTCGGGTGGCCTGAAACGGCTGCGCGCCGCCGTGGGCCTGGTATACGCCGGTCACCTGGGTGGAGGAGATCGCGACGCTGTCGACCCGGCCCTGCTCGACGAGGGTGAGGAACTGCGAGTAGGGGATCGCCGCGCTCGGCGGCCCTACCGGCAACAGCAGGTTGAGGAGCGTGAGCGCGACCAGGACCGCCACGAACACCGCTGTTACGCGCTCACGGCGCCGGCGCTCGGAGGCAGACAGCCTCGGCGGACGGATGCGATCGCTGTCGGGGCGCTCAGCCTGCGAGCGATTCTTCGCCGCTGCTTCCTCGTCCGCGGGCATCGTTCTCCTCACGCCCGCCACTAGGCCAGGACGCCCGTGATGCGAGCTCACCCGCGAACGGATCGAGCGACGGGAGGCTGGCGGCATCGCGCCAGGTGAGCGGCTGCAGAATCCTTCTCGCCAGCGACTCGACCAGGCTCAGGCGCGCGAGCTCGTTGCGGATCTGGACCGCTTGCGCGCGCAGGGACTGGCTCGCGGCGGGTCGGTCGAGCCTGGACATGGCGGCACGACGGCGGGCCAGCTCGTCAAGGCTCCGCTGCGCCTCGCGGCCTCGCCGCTGCAGCGGGCCCAGGAGCTGGTCGAGGAGCTCGGCGTGGACGGCTTGCGGCGGCGCGGCCGTGCGGCGGTGCCTGCTCCGCGAGGCGGTTGGGTACCCGGAGCCCCGTCGCTTTTCACGCCTCTGCATAGGTCCACCGGCCGCTATCGCACTTTCCCCGCCGCTGCCCCTGCGGCGCGACTGCGGCGCCGAGCTTCGCCAGCGACTCCTGCTCGATCTGCCGCACCCGCTCGGCGCTGACTCCCAGTTCCGGGGCGACCTCGCGCAGCGTCCGCTGCCGTTCGCCGAGGCCGTAGCGGGAGCAGATGACGGTTCGCTCGCGCTGCGTCAGGTGGGCGAGCAGCGCGGGCACCTGCGCGGCCAGCACCCGCTCGGGCACCCGCTCGTACGTTTCCTGAGCCGGTGGATCTGCGAGCAGCTCGCTCACGGTGGCTCCGTCCCCGGCCTCTGAGCCGGCGGGCTCGTCGAGGCCGCGCGCGGTGCGCTCGGCGCCCAGCAGGCTCTCGACCTGCGATCGGGGCAGCCCGACGATCGCCGCCAGCTCGGCGGAGGTGGCTTCCCTCCTGCGCGCCTGCTCGAACCGGCGTTGCGCGTTCTTGACCCGCGCCAGCTGCCGTAAGGCGCGATCGGACAGAACCATCGGGCGGGAGAGCTCGGAGACCACCTGCTGCATCGCCTGGCGCACCCACCAGGCGGCGTAGGCCCAGAACGGCACGCCACGGTCGGGCTCGTAGCGCTCGAGCGCGCGGAGCAATCCCACGACGCCCTCCTGCGTCAGCTCCTGATGATCGACGGCCGTCGGCCGCCGGTAAGCGCGGGCGGCACTGACGATCATCGGCAGGAACGCCTCGACAAGCTGCTCGCGGTCGCGCGGCCCGCCACGCTTCGCGCGGACGACCAGCGCCATCTCAGCGGCGGTCTTGCGCGGATCCCTGGTGTCGGTTGCGCACGCCCGCGACACCGACGTGCGCTGGGAGCTGCGCCACCAAGGTTTCCGCGCCTGCCTCGAGCCAGTAGACGACATTGCTGTAGATGCTTGCTTAGGAGATGCGAACCCGCCATTGAGCGGGCTTCAGCTTGGTCCTGCGGTTGGCCCCACATGGCAATGTGGGGACTGCCCGCGGCGAGCAAACCTCCTCAACCTCCAAACGTCCGCAACACCTGCTCGCTAACGGTGCGCCACCGCGCACCGACACGCGAGTAGTGTCTGCGTCATGCCGGCCGAGGGCATCGTCAGGAGCGCGACCTCGGCGACTGCCGCAAAGGCCGAGCGCGCCGGCTCGACAGCCGCCGTCAACGGCGTCTACAGCATCGGCGCGGTTGTTTCGATGCTGCGTGTTCCGGCGGGCACGCTCCGCACCTGGGAGGAGCGCTACGGCGTTGTTTGCCCCGAACGGACGCTCGGCGGTCACCGCCTCTACTCGCGCAGTCAGATCGAGCAGCTTCGGTTCGTCAGCGCCGAGATGGCGGGTGGCGCGACGGCCGCCGACGCCCACCGCGCGCTGGCGCAACGGATGGTCAGGCCCGCCAGGCGTGAGCAATGTGCGGAAGGGCGGCCGCGAATCCTCATCCTGATCGCCGAGCGCGACGCGTGCAGCGCGGAGCTGATCGAGTTCCTGCTGCGAACCGAGGGCTTCGCGGTCGAGGTCACACTCGCTGCGGATGAGGCCAAACAAAAATTCGAGCTCGTCCGCCCGGACCTGGTCATCGTTGAGTTCCTGCTGGGCGGAGGCGAGGGCGAGGCGCTGTTGCGCTGGCTCAGGGAAAATGGCGCGGAGAGGGCGCTTGTGATATCCGAGCTGGACGCGGCTGACCGGGCTCTCAGGACGGGCGCAGATGCGTTCCTACGCAAGCCGATCGGCCACCTCCAACTCGTCTCGGTGGTGAGGGATCTGCTCGGTTTCAGCGCGATCGTCGGCGCGCAAGGATGATCCGTGTCCAAGCGGCTTCCCAGCGGGGTGCCCGGGCTCGACGAGGTGCTCGACGGCGGGCTTCCGGCGAACGCCATCAACCTCATCGTCGGTCTTCCAGGCACCGGCAAGACGCTCCTCGCCCAGCAATATCTCTTCGAGAACGCGACGATCGACCGCCCCGCGGTCTACCTGTCAACGATCTCCGAGCCGCTCGACAAGATCGTGCGCTACGGCCAGACCTTGGGCTTCTTCGATGCTGACGCCGTCGGGCGGTCCGTCTTCTTCGAGGATCTCGGAGGCACGCTCGTCAAGGACGGCGTACCGGCCGCGCTGGAGCGAGTAGAGCAGATCATCAATCGGCGCGAGCCCGAGATGCTCGTGATCGACAGCTTCAAGCCGCTGGCAGTGTTCGCCGACTCGCGACCGGAGTACCGGCGCCTCTTGTACGAGCTCGCCGTGCGGGTGAGCATCCGCCCGCTCAACAACCTGTGGCTCGGGGAGTACACAGCCACCGATATCGCAACCGCACCCGAGTTCGCGATCGCAGACGCGGTCATATGGCTGACGTCCATCCGCTACGAGCAACGCGAGATCCGCCAGCTCGAAGTGCTCAAGCTGCGGGGAAGCGGCTTCCCGTCCGGTCGGCACTCCTACCGGCTCTCCGCCGACGGCATGAGCGTGTTCCCGCGCCTCGCCGACCCGGCTGAGCAGGTCGAATACAAGTTCGAAACGCGCCACGTGTCCTCGGGCGTGAAGAGCCTGGACAGCGTGCTTGGACACGGCTATCGGGCTGGCTCATCGACGCTTGTCATTGGACCCTCGGGGGCCGGAAAGACGGTGCTGGGCTTGCAATTCGCGTTGGAGGGAGCCCGTGAGGGAGACAGCACCGTCTTTGCGACGTTCGATGAGAACCCGTCGCAGATCGCGGCAGCCGCGGCGAGCTTCGGTTGGTCGTTCGACGTGCCGGAGATACACCTCGTGTACCGATCCGCCGTCGATCTGCACCTCGACGAATGGGTCTACGAGCTGCTGGAGCTGGTGGAATCGGGCGGCGTCGGCCGAGTATTCATCGACGGCCTGGCCAACCTACGCGCTGCAGCTCAAGATCCAACGCGGTTTCAGGAATACCTGTACTCGCTGGTGCAGCGGTTCGCGCGGAACGCGGTGACGTTCATGATGTCTCTTGAGAGCGCCGAGCTGTTCGCACCGTCGAGGCTCACCGACGTGCCGCTGTCGCAGATCGCCGACAACGTCCTCCTCCTTCACTTCGTTCGCCGCGACGGCGAGTATCGGCGTGGGCTGACCGTGCTGAAGAGCCGTGGCGCCAAGACCGAGCCGCTCCTGAGCGAGTACACGATCGGCTCGACCGGAATCGAGTTGCGCGAACCTGGAGGGTCGAGAGGAATCCGCTGATTCTGTAGAGGCCGCCTGCAGTCCGTCACAACCTCCTCAGCTATTCGCGAGCCGGCCACACGATGCAGTGGCCCGGCGCAGAGCGTTGACAACCGGCGAGCGGGCGGCGATGCTCCAAGTTCCGGAGCGCACGAGGCGGGATCTGCTTTGCCGCCACACAAATTCAACGGCGTAGGTCTGGAGGCGCTTCTGGAGCGCCTGCATGATGCCGCGGCGTTCGTCGATCGCTCCGGGAGGATCCTCCTCACGAACCATGAGCAGCATGCTGGCCTGCCGCCGTCCGTGGGCATGACGGAGCTCGGCGAGACGTCCCAGATCTTCCGTCCCGACGGTCGGCGGTATGACCTGACGGAGTGGCCGGTTCTCCGGTCGGCCAGGACAGGGGAGGTGATCGTCGACGAAGAGTTCTTCCGGCTGGCACCGGACGGGAGGCGTACGAGCTTCAGCTGCAACTGCGGCCCCTTCTACGACGACCGGGGTGCCATCGCTGGCGCGGTGGTGGTGGCCCGCGACATCACCGAGCAAAGTCGGTCACAGCAGCAGCTCGCCTCCCTGGCCCCATTGCTGGAGCACACCGATGACGCAATCGTCGCGTGCGATGCGCAGCGGCTCATCACGGCCTGGAATCGCGGCGCGGAGCGGATGTTCGGCTGGACCGCCGAGGAGGTGATTGGACAATCTCCGGAGTTCGTGAAATTGGACGGTGGCAACGAGCAACGCACTGAGCTGCGGCGACAACTCTCCGAGCTGGGCCGCTGGCGCGGCGAGGTGACCATGGAGCGGAAGGATGGCTCGAGCGTCTCGACCGAGGCAACTGCGGTCGCGATTCGCGACGCCCACGGGGAACTCACGAGCTACCTCGGGATCCACCGCGACATCACCGAGCGCAAGCGGGCCGAGGAGCAGCTGCGTTTCCAGGCGAGCCTGCTCGAGAACGTGCACGACGCCGTTCTCGCGACGGACCCCGAGTTTGTGCTCACCGCCTGGCACCGGGGAGCGGAGCGGATGTTCGGGTGGACGGCGGAAGAGGCGCTCGGTCGGCGCGTCTACGAGCTGATCCCGACGTCGTTCAGCGACGAAGAGCTGGCGAGCGAGCTGCGAGCTCTCTCCGAGACCGGGCGCTGGCGCGGAACGGCCACGTGGTACGGCAAGCACGGCAGGCCCGTCATTGCGGAGGGCATCACGGTCGCTCTGCGCCCCGAGGGAGAGGCCGTCGCCGGCTACGCGTGCATCATGCGCGATGTAACGGAGCAGCGACACGCGCAGTGGGCGCTCGACATGCGCGCGGGCCGGCAGGCTCTGCTTGCCGAGCTGACGCTTCGGACTCTGGCCTCCGGCGACCTCCACGCCGTGCTCGACGATGCCGTGGTGCTCGTGGCGCGTGCGCTCAACCTGGAGCTGGCGACGATCTGCGAGAAGCTGCCCGGCGACGAGGGCATCGCCTGGCGCGCCGCCCACGGTTGGAGCGCGGACGCGCTAGCGCACGCACCTATCAGCGCCGCGGACGCCGGGTCGCTGGCCGGCTACGTGCTGCTGGCCGGTGAGCCGGTGGTCTCCGAAGATGTGCGCACGGACCGGCGTTTCGGGACCTCGCAGCTGTTTGCCGAGAAGCATCCGGTCAGCGCCGTGGCGGTCGTGATCCCTGGCGACAGGAGGCCGTTCGGCGTGCTGGTCGCCGCAGCGCGCGCGCGGCGCTCGTTTACGCCCGAGGACGTCGACTTCACGAGGGCGGTCGCCAACGTGGTCGGCGTGGCGGTGGAGCGTTCCCGCGTCGCGGAGCGCATGGAGGAGGTCCGGGCGAACCTTCGCGCAAGGCTCGCCCGCGACATCCACGACGATGCCCTACGCGATCTCGCCGACGCGTTGGCGCTCGCCGCCACCGCGCGCTCCACGGCGGTCGCGGAGGACGAGTCGGCGCGCTGGGATGGACTGATCGGGGCGCTGGAGCGGGTCGGGCAGCACCTTCGGGGCACGATCTACGACCTGCGGCTGACCGACGACGAGCACCGCGACTTTGCCGCTCTGCTGAGCGACCTGGTCGACGTCCAGTCCGGGAAGGCGATCGACTGCCGAGTGGAGCTCTCCGGACGCTGCGCGATCCCGGCCGGGTCACTCGGGCATCGCGGCACCGAGGTGGTGCGGATCGTGCGCGAAGCGATCACCAATGCGCGCGTGCACTCAGGCGCGACGACGATCCGCGTGGACACCGGGGCGTCAACGCACGAGCTGCTGGTGATCGAGGTGAGCGACGATGGGGAGTGGCCGGCTCGGGTGCCCCCTGCGTCGACGCGACGTGGGAGCGGGATCGTCGGGATGTTCGAGCGGGCCGATGAGCTGGGCGCAAAGCTGGGGATCGAGGGCCGGCCCGATGGCGGCACGAGCGTCACGCTGGAGCTGCCGTTGGGCGAGGACAAAGCCGACAGTCCATGAGGCACGGTTGGTAACCAACGCTTGACCTCTTGCGCCGATACCGTCACCGCGCCGGGTGTACGTAATCCCGGCGGTTTAGCCAATGGCTCATCGATTCGCGTCGTCGTAGGAGAGGACCAGCCCCTCTTTCGAGAGGGGCTGGTGCAGATTCTGCGAGTGGCCGGCTTTGACGTCGTGGCATCCGCCGCCGACGCGCCGGACGTGGTGCGAAAGGTCCGAGCCCATTGCCCTGATGTCGCGGTCGTCGACATCCACATGCCTCCACATTTCAGCGACGACGGGTTGGTCGCCGCCAAGGAGATCCGCGTGGCCACGCCCAGGGTAGGGATTCTGATCCTGTCGCAATTCCTCGACGACCGGTACGCGATCGACCTGCTGGGCGACGAGCCCAACGGCGTCGGCTACCTCCTGAAGGACCGGGTGGCCAACGTCGGGATGCTCGCCGACGCGGTCTGCAGCGTGGCCCGGGGCGGCTCGGTCATCGATCCCGAGGTCGTCCGGCTGCTCGTCGGCCGTCGGCGCAGGCAAGACCCGGTCGACGAGCTCACCCCGCGTGAGCGGGAGGTTCTCACCCTGATGGCCGAGGGCAAGTCAAATCACGGTATCGCCGAGACGCTCGTCGTGACCGTGTCGGCGGTGGAGCGCCACGTCACGCGCATCTTCGCCAAGCTCGACCTCGGCGAAGACAAGCACGGACACCGGCGCGTGCTCGCCGTGCTGCGCCACCTGCAGCGCTGATCACGCCGCCACGGTCTCTCGCTGGGCCCTCCTGTCTCCAGCCCGAGCGACAGCGGCGTGACGTCGAGCAGCACGACATCCTCGACCTCGCCCTTCAGCACGCCGGCCTGGAGCGCCGCCCCGATCGCCACCATCTCGTAGGGGTTGACGGTCATATTCGGGTCCTAACCCTTGATCAGCCGGCGGCCCAGCTCCTGGATCGCGGGCATGCGGGTGGCGCCGCCGACCAGGATCACCTCGTCGATGTCTTCCGCGGTCAGCTTGGCGGCCGAGCGCGCCTGCTCGACCGGGCCCCGCAGCGCGCCACCAGGTCCTTGGTCAGCTACTCGAACTTCGACCGACTCAGCGACGGGTTCAGGTGCTTCGGGCCCGACGCGTCAGCGGTGATGAACGGCAGGTTGACCCGCGTCTGGGTCGTGGTCGAGAGCTCCACCTTGGCGCGCTCGGCCGCCTCTGCCTCGCCCGGTTTTGTCCTTGGGGCTGGTCTCCGTCGGCCTAGGGCCACAGCCGCAAGCGCGGTCCCACGAGCAAAGGAGCGACCATGGCTGTACCCGTACGACGTACCACCAGCGTTTCGTCCCAGCCGCTTGAGCGCGGGGAGCCGTTCCGCGAGCTCGAGCAGTTGCAGGAGCACATGGACCGGCTGATGCAGAGCGTGTGGTCCCCGCTCGGCACTGGCAACGGCGGCGCCTGGATGCCGACGACCGACATCGAGGAGACCGAGGACGCCTGGATCATCGAAGCCGAGCTGCCCGGCGTCGACAAGAAGGACTTGGACGTGGAGCTCCGCGACACCGAGCTGATCATCTCTGGTGAGATCAAGGAGAAGGAGCGCAAGGGGGTCCTGCGCCGGCAGACGCGCAAGGCCGGCGAGTTCGAGTACCGCGTCACGCTCCCGGGCACCGCCGACCAGGAGCACATCGAGGCCAACCTTCACGACGGCGTCCTGACCGTGCGCGTACCCAAGTCAGAGACGGCCAAGCCGCGCCGGATCGAAGTCAAGGCGCGCTAGGTCGGCTGGCCCCAGCGCAGCCACCCGGCGCCAGCCTGCCCCCCCCCCCCCCCCCCCCCCCGGGCTGGCGCCGGGCGGGACAGTCGCTGATCCGCGAGCTGTCGTTTCGCGTCTGCGCGGGGAACCGCGTGCGGCTGACGATCGCCAACTCTCACCATTCCAGGCTCACCGAGGCCGAGCTGCGGCTGGCGGGGAAGGTCGACGCAGTCGTGACGGCACACGAAGCCCCTCAGCGAGCGGCCACGGATGGCCGCGCATGGAGGGTACCCCCGACCGTCTCGTCGCGGTCGCCGGTGACGACATCGGCTAGGAGGCTCGTCCAGCCGAGCTCGTCAAGGCTCTGAGGTTGCCCGCCGGCCCGCACCTCCTTCGCGGACACGAGATCCCGGGCCGAGATGAACGCCGCGATCCCACCGGGCGGCCAGTCCGTGACGTAAGCGTCCAGGCAAGGCCTGCGCCGGTGCAGAGAACGCCAGGCCTGGAAGGCCGTGCTCGATTTCGGGCCGAGCGTCACCCTCCAGACCGCGTGTGCGCCGCGGCACCGGACCGCCTCGGCCAGCGCGCCGGCAGCCGGATCGTGCAGCACGACCAAATCGCCCGAGTGCACCTCGTATCCGATCAGCCGCTCGGCCTCCTCGGCTACCTGGAGGTAGACCTCGCGCGCCTCTGGGCCGAGCCACGACGGCGAGCGCCGGTCGCCGCGCAGCATCTCGTCGAGTCGCTCGACCAGCCGTCCCAGCGGTTCCGCCACCGGCATCGGTGCGCGACGCGCGGCCACGCCATCGTCATGGACGCCGCGCAGGGAATCCTGCAGCGCCGAGGCGGCTGCTGCTCCGGTCCGGGCAGCGGCTAGGCACCAGACGGTGCGGCCGGCCAGCTCGTCAGCAGCGCGCTGGCGCGCGCACTCGAGTGCCCGCGCCCGGCGAGCCGTGTCAGGCTCACCCAACCGCTCGGTCACCACGCTCGTCACCGCTCACCTCCTGACAGCTCGGCGTCATCTGAGCGTCGCTGTAGGTCGGCGCGCGCTTTGGACAAGCCACTTGACCGCGGCCCGCCGCGGCCTAGCGCCCCCCATGACGGGCATGTCCGATCAACCCGCCCACATGCTTCCACGCACGCACGCGCTGTCCGCTGCTGACCCGGCGCAAGCGGATCGCGTGCTCAGCGCCGGGACGATCGATCGCATAACGCGCTTCCGCGGCGACGGGCTGCCGGTCGTCTCGGTGTACCTCGCCGCGTCGCCCGGGCGCGATGCTCGCCGGGTCATCCGGGCCAAGGCGCACAGCCTGCTGCACCAGGTCCGCTCGCTGGTTCAGGACCGCTCGCTCGATCACGACGCGCGCGTGTCGCTGCGAGGGGACATCGAGCGGATCGAGGAGGTGGCGAGCACCGAGTTCCTTGCTGCAGGGACGCTGGCGGCGTTCGCATGCAGCGGGGCGGGGCTGCTCGAGGTCGTCCGTCTGCCGCATGCGATCCGCGACCGAATCATGGTCGACGCGACGGCGTGGGTCAGCCCGATGCTTGCGGTCCTCGACCAGCACCAGCGCTGCTGTGCGGTGGTGCTGGACCACGAATCCGCCCATGCGTGGGAGCTGTATCTCGGTGAACTTCGAGAGGTCGGAAGCGTCGTCGGACGCGTGCTTCGGGACCCGGCCTACGCTGGCTGGCACGGCCTGTCCGAGCGGCGTGTCAGCAACAAGGCCGACGAGCTCGCCAAGCGGCACTTCCGCGAGGTCGCGGCTGAGCTGGATCGGTTGTTTCGCTCGGAGCGCTACGAGGTCCTCGCCGTGGGTGGCCACGAACACGAGCTGCCGGGCTTCCTCGAGTTCCTGCCCCGGTCGCTACGCGAGCGCCTTGCGGGCACCTTCTCGATCGATCCGAACACGGCCGCCGCGGCGACGGTGCGTCCGCCCGTGGAGGCGATCCTCGAGCGCTACGAGCTCGAGCAGCAGCGACGGGCGGTCGAAGAGCTGCTCGAGGCCGCCGCCGCTGGCGGCCTGGCGGCCGTGGGGCTCGAGCGCTGCCTGGCCGCCGGCTCGATCGCCGCGATACGCACGCTGCTCGTCCAAGACGGGGCGATCGCGCCTGGGGTCGTGTGCGATGCCTCCGGATGGCTCGGGACGACGGAGGAGCGCTGTCCGTTTTGCGGGGGCCCCACCCGGAGGACGCCCGACGTGATCGGCGAACTGGTCGAGGCGGTGATCGACGAGGGCGGCTCGATCAGGCACGTGCGAGCCGACACCGACCTGCGCGAGCGCCTGACGGCCGCGCGGCTGCGGTTCGCGCTCCCGCCGATTGCGGAGGGAACGTGAGCTCGGTGCCGGCCAGCTGGCCGGCGCGCTGCTCGCACCTGTCGATGGCCCGGCCCGTGGCGCCGCGCACGCCGCAAGGTTGCGAGGAGTGCCTGCTGACGGGCTCCCGGTGGGTGCACCTGCGGCTGTGCCTGACCTGCGGGCACGTCGGGTGCTGTGACTCCTCGCCGGGAAGGCACGCGCGTCGGCGCGCCCACGTGGGCGGCCATCCGATCGTCGAGGCGTACCAACCGGGTGGCGGTGGTGCTACTTCGACGAGACGTACGTCTGAGCCGGCCGGACCGCGTCGAGGCGGCCGGCGAGTAACTGGTGCGCCTGCGAGCGGCGCCGGCCGCGAACACGCCGGGAACGCGCCTCTCGAGCAGCTGCGCAGAGCGCCTCGCACCGTTCCGCCTTCAGGGAACCCGGCCCCCGGCCACGGTGTCCGGACCGGTGAGGATGTACCGCTGGGGGTTAGCTGCCGAGCGGGCGCATCAATTGTTCGTGATGGTCGCCTTGACCTCGATCCGACGCGTCCTAGCCGCACCGGTGCGACAGGAGGATCCCGCCCGGCGGAGCCTCGAACGACGAACCGACGGAGGAGCAATGGCGACGACATTGATAGAGCCGTTCACGCCGTGGCTGCGTGAGCTCGGCCAGGTTTTGCACGATCAGAGGACGGTGGGCGCATTCGTGCCCCCGGCCGACCTGCTGGTCGACGATGACGGCGTCACCGTGTACATGGATGTGCCGGGGTTGCGATCAGACAACCTCGAGATTGAGCTCGAGAACGACGTCCTCACAATCCGCGGTGACCGGCCGTTTCCCTACGCCCAGGACGACGGAAGGGGTCCGGTGCGGAGGATCGAGCGCGGATTTGGGCGCTTCGAGCGCACGCTGCGCGTTCCTCGAGGGCTCGATCCGGAGGCGATCGACGCGGGCCTGGCCGACGGCGTGCTGACCCTGCGGATCCCGAAGCCCGAGACGATGCGCCCGCGCCGAGTCGAGATCAAGGCGCAGGCGAACGGCTCGCGCCAGGAGGTGAGCGCCGGCCAGCGTGAGAGCGCGGCAGTTGGCGCGTGAAGGCAAGTCGCGGCCGTCCGCGCCGCCCGACGGTGGGCGGACGGTCGGGACCGCTCCGTGGGCTAGCGGCATGCGCCGCGACGATCGCCGCGAACGCACAGCCGATCGGTCGTTGCTTGCGGGCCACCGCGCTCGACCTATCGCGACCGGTGTGATCGATCAAGCCCCGATCGGCGGCGTGTTGCATGCGGTGGAGATCGTCATGATCTGCGTCGCCCTCACGCTGGCCGAATTCCTCGCCGCCGCGCTACTGGTCGCTCCTCGCACCGCCGCGCGCAAGCTGCTCTCACTGCCTCGAGCGCCTCTCCCGCGCGCCGCGCGGATCGTGCGCGCGCCCTCGCCGCGTGAGCCGGAGCGTCCCTCCCGAGAGGGGACCTGATGCCCGCGCAGGGCACAAGCATCGCCTGTCCCAGCTGCGGCACGAAGAACCGTGTGCGCCCGAGCCCGTCCGGGGTCCCGCGCTGCAGCGTCTGCCACACGCTGCTGCCCTGGATCGTCGACGCTGCCCCCGACAGCTTCGATGAGGAGATCAACGCGTCGGTGCCCGTGCTGGTCGATTTCTGGGCGCCCTGGTGCGGGCCCTGTCGCATGGTCTCGCCGCTGGTCGAGCGCGCCGGACGCGAGCACGCCGGCCAGCTGAAGGTCGTCAAGATCGATGTCGACGAGGCGCCGGACATCTCCGAGCGCTACCAGGTCCGCGGCATCCCGCTGCTCGTCCTGTTCCGCGACGGATCGGAGGTCGACCGGCTGGTGGGGGCCGTCCCCCAGGCGCGGTTGAACGAGTGGCTGGAGCCGCACCTCGCCCCGGCCGGCGACCGTGCGTAGGGGTACGGTCCTGGCGAGTTCGCGCGAGCGATCGTCGAGCGCCCCGGGCCCTCGACGCGGTTGAGGGCCACGGGTTTGGCAGCCTCGGCGGTGGCGCACGATGAGCTCGCGGGTGAGCCGCCCCGGGAGCTGGCTCCCGAGCCGACGCTGCGGATCGGGGTGCTGGCCGCACCCGGGCTGGCGTCGGCGCTGACGGCAGGGATCGCTCAGGAGCTTCGGGCGCATCTGGAGACGGCCTTTCCGTCGGTCCGCTGGGTGCCGCAGGTCCTCGCCGACCATGCCCTGGTGGTACCGCCCGCCGGCGTCGCCGAGCTCGTGGAAGCCGTGCGCCAAGAGCTGCTCGACCACGAGTGGGCGATGTGCGTCGGCGTGACGGACCTGCCCCTCTACCTCGACGGCAGGCCGATCGTCTCCCACGTCAGCGTCACCCATGGCGTCGGCATCGTCTCGCTGCCCGCTCTGGGGGCACTGCAGCTGCCGCGGAGGCTGCGCGAGCAGATCGTCGAGGTGATCGCCGAGCTGGTCTGCGAGGAGCCCGGTCGGACCCTCGCCGGCGTCGACGACGCGGGGATGAGTGAGTGCGGTGCGCGCGCGCAGCGCGTGCTCGAGGAACTGGCGCGCCGCGATGGCCCCAACCAGCCTCTCACGCCTTTGTTCGTGATCCAGGTAGCCGCGCGCCACGTCCGGTTGCTGCTCGGGATGCTGCGAGCCAACCGGCCGTGGCGACTCGCCGCTAACCTCCATCGCTCACTGTTCGCGGCGTTCGCGGTCTCGGCGTACGTGCTCGTCAGCCCCGATGTCTGGCGCATCGCCGAGTCGCTCGAGCCGCTGCGCCTCGTGCTCCTCACGGCGGCGGCGACGATCGGGACCGTGATCTCGCTGATCGCCGGTCACCGCCTGTGGGAGCGGGTCGGATCGCCCGAGGTGCGGCCCCAGGTCGTGCTGTTCAACCTGGCCACGACCCTGACCGTCGCTGGCGGCGTGGTGGCCCTCTACATCGCCCAATTCGCTGTCCTGCTGGCCGCCGCGCTGCTTCTGCTCAAGCCGGACGTGCTGGCGGGAGCCGTAGGGCACACCGCCCACATAGCCGACTACCTGAAGCTCGTGTGGCTGGCGGCGTCGCTGGCGACCACCGGCGGCGCCCTGGGGGCGGCGCTCGAGTCCAACGACGCCGTCCGCGAGGCGGCGTACGCCTACCGCGCCAGAGGCGCCAGGGGCTCGGCTCCGTGACGCGCCCGCTCTTGCTCGCGCTGGCGACGCCGGCCGGGATGCCCCCCCCGGGCTCCTCCCCGTTGGGTCCCAGCGCGAAGGCGCTGGGACGATCACGCATGGCCCTGTCCCAAGCGGTTCCGCCCACCGATGAAGGCTTAAACGTGGTCTGCGATCCAGTCCCATGCGTGGCGGACCCGTGCCTCAAGGCTGGCCTCGAGCCCATCCCGCGAGCGCCGCGCCGATTCACGACGCGGATCGTGCAGCTGCTCCCGGTCCACCGACAGGAGCACCCCATGCTCGCGTAGCTCAGCGATTTGCCCCGCATTCGCATACAGGTGGCGGCCGGGGAGCGGGTAGGTGTGAATGATGATGCCCTCGAAGATCCCGCCCACGGCAATCACGTGCTCGACGACCCCGATGCGGCTTCCTTCGCGGTCGTAGACGGGGGTCCCGTCCTTGACCGCGAGGTAGGCGATCGCGGGGCCAAGTTGATCGGGTGCGGGTGGAGCAGGCTTCATCACGGGCCGCTCAACCGGGTGTTAGGCCGCCGACCAACGACGCCAATGCGATCGCTGGAACCGCGGGATGGCAGCACGCGAAGCGGCATGCCGTCGAGACGACCGCGCGACGCGCCTGCGCCGTGCGAGCTGCGCCAAAGGGTTGGGTGTGGCGCAGTCGCCGCCTCGGCGCCGGCTGGCCTTTCTGATCTCGGGAGCACAGGCGGTGGCGGCCGAATCTAGCGGCCGAGGTACCGCAGTACGGCGAGCACGCGGCGATGGTCGTCGGGACCGGGTGGCAGGCCGAGCTTGGCGAAGATGCTCGTGATATGGCGCTCGACGGCGGCGATCGTCACGACCAGTCCGCTGGCGATGGACCTGTTCGACCGCCCCTCTGCCATCAGCACGAGCACCTGGCGCTCGCGGGCGGTCAGATCGCCGATCGGGTCGCTGTCCTCGTGGCGGGCAGCGAGGCGAGAGACGACGATCGGATCGATCGCCGAGCCCCCGTCGGCGACTCGGCGCACCGATGCCGTGAAGTCTTCGACGTCGCGGATCCGCGCCTTGAGCAGGTACCCGAAGCCTTCCGCCTGCTCGCCCAGAACCGCCAGCGCGTATCGCTCGTCGGCGCGTCTGGACAGCGCCATCACGGCGGTGCGGGGATCGAGCGCGCGGATCCTCTGGGCGGCTTCTACACAGTCGCCGTCGCCGCCGCCCAGCGTCATGTCGATGTCCACGACCGCCACTTCGGGGTGGTACGCCCGAGCCTTGCGGCTGAGATCATCGGCGGTGCCGGCCGCCGCTACGACGTCCACTCCCGCCCGCTCGAGCACGCAGGTGATCCCGGCCCGGTAGAGCGGCTCGTCGCTTCCCACGACAGCCCGAGTCGGCGAGCCCGACGGTCTCGGGGGTTCCACGCAGCGCAGATGTGGGATTCGCCGCGGCGGGCGCTGTGACCACACCGCGTCGGTGGCCACGCTCATTGTCACCGCTGCCGTCGCGTATCGCGCTGCCGGCGCCGGTGCGCCGTAGCGATCAGGTTGGGCCATGGCGTCATCTCCCGTAGTCCTTGCCACGTCGCGTCCTGGCTGATTCGGTCAAGTGTTGATCAGTCTGGCCGTGCTCGCATCAGCCAGTTGCACAGTCCAGGTGGCCAGTCATGCCGCTCCCGCGATCGCAGAGCGGCCAGCCGGCGCGGGCGCTAGGCGGCGGTTTGATCGCTGGTCAGGACGCGGTGTAGCTGGTTTCGCGAGCTGATGTCCAGCTTCGCGAACACCTTGCGCAAGTGGTATTGGACCGTGCGCGGGCTGATGAAGAGCCGCGCCGCGATCTCCGGGTTTGACAGTCCGTCGCGGGCAAGCTGCGCGATCTGCGCTTCCTGCGCGGTCAGCTGCTCGCGCGTGTCTGGGGTGCGGGCACGCACCGTCTCGCCGGTGGCGAGCAGCTCGCGGCGTGCCCGATCAGCGAACGCCTCGGCCCCCATCGGAACGAACATGTCGTGCGCGGTGCGCAGCTGCTCGCGGGCATCGATCCGCCGTTGCTCACGGCGGAGCCATTCCCCGTACAGGAGGTGAGCCCGGGCCAGTTCCAGCACGAGTCGACAGCGACCGAGCCGATCGACGGCCTCGCGATAGAGCTCTTCTGCCAGCGCGCCTTCGCTCACCAGCGCGCGGGCGCGCGCCTCTATCCCGAGGGCGAGGTCGGTCCCCGCCGCGCGGGTACGCTCGGCGAGGTGCTCGAAGGCATCGGCGGCGAGCTCTCCCTTGCCGCACCGTGAGGCAGCCTCTACCAGCTCCGGCAGCGCCCACACGGAGACCATCGGCTCGTCCCGTGCGCTGGCGCTCTGGGCGGGGGCGAGCGCCACCGCGTGTTGGCCGAGGCCGTTATAGAGCAGCGCCCGCGCATGCTCGCCAAATGTGAGCACGACGCCCTCATTGCGTGCGCTCGCCGCGGCCTCACTCGCTTCGATCCGCTCGAGACCGCGTCCTTCATCACCCCGACAGCCGGCGAGCAGGGTCCTCCCAAACACCATCTCTGCCGTTCCCGTCGCGTCGGCGATCTCGTCCGCCTCGTCCAGCAGCGCCGCGGCGGCCCGCAGCTGACCCTCGAAGCACAAGAGCAGCGAGTGATAGTTGAGCGCCAGTGGAAGCACCGCAAGAGCACCGGTATCCCGAGCGATCTGTACGTTCCCGGTGGCGAATGCATGCCACGTGTCGTCGTCGAACAGGTCAGGGGCGACGCGACGAGCGAGCCACGGCCAGCGCACGTCCCGCCCGGCACGTCCGCGCTCCTCGCGAACGGCAGCGAGCGCCCGCTTGAGAGCCTCCGCGCTCGCGGCGTAGCCAGCGGTGAATCGGGCGGCCAGTCCATCAAGCAGCAGGTCGCTTCCATCCGGGGCGCCCGCTGCAGGGGGCGCCTTGCGGGCGGCCTTGGCCGCGGCCAGCACGCCGCCGCCGAGGCGACCGGCGACGCTGGCCGCCCGGAGCGCCTCGAGGTAGGTCTCGCGTGCCAGGCGAGGATCGGGCCTGTCGAACCGCCTGGCCGCGTCGAGCAGCAGCGGCACCGCGTCCGCGGCACGCCTCAGGTCCAGCGCGATCTGCCCGTGGAGGCGCTGGAGCATGGCGCGTTCGACCTCCTCGAGTGGCCCGTCGGCGGCGGCGGCCAGGAGCGAGAGCGCCTCCTGGGGGGCCCCGGCCAGCTGTTTGGCCTCTGCCGCCCCAAGCGCGCGCCGCGCCTGCTTCGCCGGGTCGAGGGTGAGTTCAGCCGCGCGCGCAAGGAACGCGCCGGCGGCGGCCAATCCGCCGCGCGCCTGCGCTCGCCCGGCCGAGCGCTCGAGCTCATCGGCGACGGTTTCATCGGCGGCGAGCGCGGCACGGGCGCGGTGCCAGGCGCGACGGTCGGGATCGACCTCGGCATCAGTGGCCGCAGCCAACACGCGATGCGCGGCTCGCCGGTCCTCCGCCGACGCCGCGCGATAGATCGCGGATCGCAGCAGCGGGTGGCGGAAGACGACACGCGGGCCCAGCTCGAGCATGCCGTCCCCCACGGCCGGAGCCATCGCGTCGATTTCGATCCCCAGCTCGTCCGCCGATCGCGACAGCAGTGCGGGGTCGCCGGTCGGCTCGGAGGCGGCGATGAGCAGTAGCCGCTGCGTCGCCTCCGGCAACCGCTCCACCCGCAGGTGGAAGCTCGCCTCGATCCGGCTTTGCAGCGGCAGGTCGGCTGGGAGGCCGAAGCCGCCGGCCAGACTCGCCGGCGACAGTTCACGCGGCAGCTCGAGCAGAGCCAGTGGGTTTCCGCGAGCCTCGGCAACGACCCGACGCCGAACACGCTCATCGAGCGGCGCGTCAACGACCGATGCCAGCAGCTTGCTGGCATCGGCGTCCGACAGCCCGGTAAGCCGCAGATCCGGGAGCCGAGCCAATTCGTCAACCTCGGGCGGCTCACGCACCGCGAACACGACGGCGACCGAGTCGGCCCCGAGCCGCCGGGCCACGAAGGCAAGCGCCAACGCCGAGGAGCGATCGAGCCATTGGGCGTCGTCGACCAGGCAGAGCAGCGGGAGCTCCTCGGCGGCATCGGACAGCAGGCTAAGCACCGCCAAACTGATGAAGAAACGATCGGGCCGGTCACCAGAGGTCAACCCAAAGGCCGTCGCGAGTGCGTCGCGCTGCGGGCGCGGCAAGCGTTCAAGGCCGTCGAGAAGCGGTCCACAGAGCTGGTGCAGACCCGCGAAGGGAAGCTCCATCTCCGCTTCCACCCCCATAGCGCGAACGACGCGGCAGCCCTCGGCGCGCTCCGCGGCGTAATCCAGCAACGTGGTCTTCCCTGCTCCCGCGCCGCCGCGGAGGACCAAGATCGCGCTGGCCCCTGCCCTGGCCTCCGCCAGCAGCTGATCGAGCTGCGCGCATTCCTCGTTCCGCCCGATCAGCACCGCGGGGTGGTGGCCATTCGGGCTCTGCGTCATCGGATTCGCCGTATCGCCTACAGGTCCGGGTGCGGTCGCTACCCGCCGGAAACCATGGCCACGATCCGGATCTCGCCGGCACCCGCCAGCGGGGACTCCAGGCCGCCGCGCTCGCGCACATCCATCCCGTCGACATACACGTTCACGTGGCGATTCAGTGCACCTCGCTCGTTGAACAGGAGGTCGGCTACCGGAAGCGCGTGCAGCGCCTCGCCCACGGTCTCCGCCTCCACGTCGAAACCTTTCCGGCCCTCCGCCTGCGCAGCGAGCATGCTCGGAACCGCTACCCGGACCACTGCGTTACCTCGACTGAGAGGATCGGCGGGAGGTGGCGCACCGCCTCCACCCACAGCTCACCGTCGGTGAGGGCGAACAGCGAGCCGCTCTGGGTGCCGAAGTAGAGCGACTCGGCGTCATAGGCCGAGGCCTCGCGGAGCACCGCCGCCCAGGCCTGCTTGGGCAGGCCGTCGGCCATCAGCTCCCAGGTCTCGCCGCTGTCGAGCGTGCGGTACACGGCAAGCTGCCCGCCGGAGCTGTAGTGATATTCGGGACTCTTCTCCGGAATCACGAACGCGCGGTCAGGATCATTGGGATCGAGCATGAGCGGAAAGCCGAATCCGCTAGGCAGCCCGTTCCCGTCGAGTCGCGCCCACGAGTCGCCCTGGTCGTCGGACAGATACACACCGTAATGGTTCTGCTGCCACAGCCGATCGGGCCGCGCGGGATGCAGCAGCAGCTTGTGCGGGCACTGTCCGACCTCCGAACGGGGGTCAGCGAGAAACGCCGCGTCAACGTCCTTGTTGACCGGCGTCCAGCTCTCGCCGCCGTCATCGGAGCGGAACACGCCAGCCGCGGTGATTCCGACATACATGCGCTCGCGGTCGCGCGGGTCGAGCTGGATCGAGTGGCAGCACATCCCTCCGGCGCCTGGGAACCAGCGCTCCCGCGTGGGGTGCTCGAGAATGCCGCGATTGATCTCCCACGTCTCGCCTCCATCGTCGGAGCGAAACAGCACGCCCGGGGCGGCCCCGAGATAGACCGTGTCCTCCTCCTCTGGGCGGCCTGGCTCGATGTGCCACGCCGCGTCGAGCGTAAGTCCCGACTCCTCTGGCAAACCGATCTGCTTCGACCGCCACCACGTCCTGCCGGTATCTGCCGAGCGCTGGACGGTCGATCCATAGACCCGGTGATTGGTCGCTGCGAACAGCGTGCCGTCACGAGGGTCGAGCGTCGCGTGATACACCCCCCATCCGTCGAGCAGTGGACCCTCCGCCCGCCACCGCCGGCGGTCGTCATCGCCCCAGAGCATGAAGAGTCCCTTGGTCGTGCCGACTAGTGCCAGGACACCCATCGCTTTACCTCGGTTGTAGGAGGGATGCGGGCCTGCGCGGAGTGCGACCAGAACTAACCGACCCCGATCGGACGTCATTCTCCCACTGTGCTCTGTGGGGTTAACCCCACATTCCATCCCAGCCGTAGCGGTCGCGCCGCGACGGCGCGCGCGGCCGAGAAGCTCCGCAGCTCCCATCCCGAGGCCGATCGAGGTGAGCTCGACCGCATGGTGATCGAACGCCAGGCGCGCATCTCTATGAGTGAGGGTGCGTTCGCGGGCGACCGCGAGTTGTCGTCAGGTGAGCAATCCGATTGGGCAGCGGGGCCCTGGCGCGTTGGCGAGCCGTCGGTCTCCGGTCAGCAACTCGCAGCCAAGCCCCTCAGCAAGTGCGACGTAGGCCGCGTCGTAGGCGGACACGTTGGCGCGCAACTCGTATGCGCGCCGCATCAGCGGCAGGGTTGCGTAGCGATCGACCGGCAGATCCTCAAGATCCTGGATGGCGACGGCGAAACGCCGGTCGGAGATATCGCCTGCCAACCAGCGTTTGCGGAGCACGGCTGTCGTCTCGACGTCGACCAGGTCGGGCGCGGCCAGATCGCCAGCCGTCCGTAGCTCGCTGCGAGCGCGACGTCCATCCGTGCCGTCGTCGCCGATCGCGTTGGCGAGCACGCTCGCGTCAACCACGATCAATCCCGCGCGCGCTCCTCGCCCAGGTCATCGGCGGCCCGTGCGAGCCCGATCACACCGCCGTTGTGCCCTTCGATCCGATCCAGCATCTCGTCGAGGGTGGGCCGCTGAGCGATTCTCGTCAGTTCTCGCGCGACGTACTGCTGCAGGGATTGCCCTTGTCGTTTCGCGCGCCGCTGGAGAGCCGCGTGTACGTCGTCGGGAAGGTTTCTCACAAGCAGATTTGCCATTGCTTGCGAAATGCTAGCACGCGCGGGCGGGCGGGTCGCGGGCATGCCGCTGGCGTCCTTCGCGAGAGCGCTTTCGTGTTTTCCCGCCGCAAGATGGGGCGATCGATCGGCGCCAGGGCGATCCCGCCGCGTGCGGACGCCGGGCTCTACGAGCGCGAGCCGCGGGCACGCCGGCAGAGTCAACGCGGTGACCCGATCGTCGGCCACCTCGAACGGTGGCAAACCCGGCCACCGACCCGCTCTCGCGCCGCTGCGAGTCCTCGGCGCGTGGCAACAACTCTGGCAACAGACGCCTCGCAAGATGCGTCCGGTGCGTCCACGAACCCGTACGATTCGGACGATCTGGACGCCGGCGAACGCGTCTACGCCCTGCGTTTCGGTTCGGATCCGTGTTCAGCTAACCGAGTGGAGGTTCGAGTCCTCTCATCGCCATTGCCCGCCCGCTCCTGGCGATCGCCGCAGGGACGAGGATTCGGCGTCGCGACGACGCCGCCGGCGTCGTCCCTCCGAGGCGGGCGATGAGCGCCGACGCGCAGCGCACCCGGCTGGAGCGGCTGGCGCCCGCCCGTGCGCACCTGCGCGACGTCGATCCCGTGCTGCGGCGGCTCGTCGACGCCCGCCCCGACTTCGATCCGCGCCAGTGGCTCGCGGATCTGCCGGCCATGGACGCGTTCGGAACCCTGACCTTCCAGATCATCGGTCAGCAGCTCTCGGTGCGGGCCACGCGTCGGCTCGTCGAACGCCTGCAAGGCCAGTTCGCCGGCCATCTCCCGACCCCCCAACAGGCGCTCGCCGCCGACCCCGAGGACCTCCGCGCCGCCGGACTGTCGCGCCGAAAGGTCCAGACGATCCGCGCGCTCGCCGCCGAGTTCGCCGCGGGCCGGATCAGCGATGACACCCTGCGGCGGATGTCGGACGCCGAGGTCGAGGAGCGGCTCACCGGGCTGCCGGGGATCGGGCCCTGGACGGTGCACGGCTTTTTGATCGTCGCCCTCGACCGGGAGGACGTGGTGCTCCCGGGAGACCTCGCGCTGCGGAAGGCCATCCAGCGGGCCTACGGTCTCGACCACCTCCCGGAACAGGACGAGGTCCGGCGCATCGCCGAACCGTGGCGACCGTACCGGACCCTCGCGAGCGCGTACCTGTTCGCCACGGCGTTCGACTGACGGTCGCCTCGGAAGGCCCCGGTCATCCGCCGGCCTCGAGCACCTGCCCGAGCAGGCGGCCGAGCGTCGCCACCCCGGCCGACGGCGCGGGCGCTGCACGCAGCCCGCCCCGTGCCCGTCTCACCCGCGCTCGTTCCCTTCGGCGCGCCACGCACCCGACGCGTACCGCTGCAGGCCGGCGACGGTCTGGCCCGTCTCGAGCGTCGCCATGCCGTGGCGGTACTCGCGGGCGAGCGCATCCTCGAGCGCGAGCGACCACTGCTCGTAGGACGAGAGACGATCGCTGCGCATCGCGGCGGACGGGAGCGACGCGATCTGATGCGCGAGCGCGAGGGCCTCGGGCAGGGCCCGACCGCGCGGAACGATCCGATTGGCGAGGCCCATCCGCAGCGCCTCCTCGCCGGCGACGGGGCGACCGGTCAGGATCAGGTCGAGCGCGTTGCTGTGACCGATGAGACGCGGCAGGCGGACGGTGCCGCCGTCCATGAGCGGGATCCCCCAACGCCGGCAGTACACGCCGAAGACGGCATCGTCAGCCGCCACCCGCAGGTCGCACCACAGGGCCAGCTCGAGCCCGCCGGCCACCGCGTGGTGCTCGATCGCCGCGATCACGGGCTTCCCCAGCAGCATGCGGGTCGGCCCGACCGGGCCGTCGCCATGCGGACCGAGTCGGCTGACGCGCGACCCGTCGCCATCCTGCATCGCCTTGAGGTCGGCGCCGGCACAGAACTTGCCGCCCGCGCCGGTGAGCACGGCGACACCGAGGGCCTCGTCGTCCTCGAAGCGCTCGAACGCCGCGACGAGCGCGTCCGCCGTCGGGCGGTCGACCGCGTTGGCCACGTCGGGTCGGTCGATCGTGATGACCGCGACCGCATCGTCGATCTCGTAATGCACCGTCATCGCTTCCTCCTCCTGGTTTGACGCGGACCGCTTCAAGACAGGACACCACGACCTCGGCGCCGACGGCCTCGCCAAGGACCGCACCGGCGGCGACGGCGGCGCGTGCCGCTCACGCCTGCGCCACGACGTACTCCATCAGCAGCGCGTCGTGCCAGCCGCGCCCGCCGAGGTCACGCTCGGCGCGCCGCATCACGCCGACCCGCCGGAACCCCGCCTTCTCATAGGCCCTGATCGCGGCCACGTTGGCGCAGGCGGGATCGATCGTCACGCGGTGGTGGCCGAGGTCCTCGACGAGGTGCCGCACGAGCCGGCGAACCGCCTCGGTGCCGACCCCGCGTCCGTGCCAGGCCGGATCGAGGAACAGGTCGATCCCGGCGTGGCGGTACTTGGGCTCGGACTCCTCCCAGAACTGGATCAGGCCGGCAACCGCGCCGTCGAGCTCGATCGTCAGCCGCGTCGACTCGGGCTCGTCCCACGGGAAGCCTTTCTCGGGCACATCCCACCAGCGCACCACCTCGGGCAGCGCGCGAATGCGGCACAGTGCCGCCTCGTCACCGGCGGCGAGCGGGCGGAGCCGCATGGCGGCGCTCGCCGCCTCGCTGCTGCGCCCCGTGGCCATCGGCCCGAGGATACGCGGAGTCCGGGGCGCGGTGGCGACCCGAGCGGCGGGCGATGGCCCGTTCGTCCACCGCGGGAAGGATCCCCGTCGGGGCGCCGTCTGGATGGGTGGTCGCGCACGATGCGACTGCAGCCGGAGTCTCCCCCGTGGAACGAAGGACCCAGCTGCAACTCCCGCCCGAGAGGACACTCCCATGCACCGAATCCACGCCCTCGTGGGCGCGGGCGCCGCTGCGCTCGCGCTCAGCCTCCTGCCCGCCCTGCCGGCGAGCGCGGCCACCCACCACGCCAAGCCGAAGGTCGTCCATCGCGCCCCGCCCAGGCATCACGTCAGCCACTCGATCCCGCAGCACAACGGCGGCGACCACGACAGCGACAACAACGGCGGGCCGAGCGACGGCGACGGCGACGTCTAGATGACGACGCCAGCGCCCATCACCCAACTCGCGATCCTGCGCCGACATCCGCGGCGAGCGCTCGCCGCGGCGGGCGCCGTCCTCGCCCTCACGCTGAGCGCGTGCGGCGGCTCGAGTTACGGCACCAGCTCCGCGCCCGCGCCCGCGTCCGCGGCTCCGGCGACGACCGCGCCGGCGGTCCCAGCCCAGACGAGCGCGGCGCCGAAGGCCGCCGCCCCGGCATCCAGCGCACCCGCGACCTCGGCCCCGTCCGCACCGGCCGCGAACGGGATCCCGCAGAACAACGGCGGCGACATGGACGGCGACAACAACGGTGGCCCGAGCGATGGCGACGGCAACATCTAGCCGCCGCGCGGTGCGGGTCCTCGGCGCGGTCGCGGCGGTGGTGGGGGTCGCCGCCGTCGCGGTCGCGCTGCCCGCGGGCACCGCCGGCGCCCGGCACGCCGCCCCGGTCGCCGACCGATCGGCCGGCGGCGGACTCGGGTTCGCCTGGCTGCAGCCGGGCCGCGCGCCACGCGGCTGGGCGCACGTCAGCACCCCATCAGGCGACGCGACACTCTCCTACCCGCCCACGTGGACGCCGCTACCCGGGGACCCGGGCACCGTGACCGCGGCGCTGCGTGACGCCGCCGGCAACTACCACGGCTACCTGAACGTCACGCCCCGGCAGGGCGACGAGCATCTGAGCACCTGGGCCGCGTTCCGGCTCGGGCGCAACCGCGAGGAGGGTGACACGGATGTGCGCGCGCTCGCGAGCGCGCAGGGCCTCCACTTCCGCGACGCGCTCGGCTCGTGTGTCATCGACGACTACCGATCGCGCGTCGGCGCACACCCCTACCGCGAGGTCGCCTGCCTCGTCACGGGCCGGCGCGCGACCGACGTGTTGATCGGCGCCACGCTTCAGCCGGACTGGACAACGCTCGGGCCGGACATCGAGCGCGCCGTGTCGAGCTTCAGCGAGCGCTGAGCGCGGGTCAGCCGGTCAGCCGCGCGAGGCGCTCGCCGAGGAACGCGAGCCCGAGCGCGGTTCGTCGCCACAGCCCGACAGATCGGGGGCCAGTCCCGGCGCTCTCGGTGGCGAATACCATGCTGGTGCCCGGACCGGTCCGCCGAGCGCCACCGCACGAACCGCGAGGAGAAGGTCCCGTGAGCGCGACCGCCGTGAGCAGCGCACCGCAGGAGCCGCACGCCGACCGGGCGACGGTGCGCATCGTGTTCGCGGGCCTGTTGCTCGTGATGTTCCTCGCGGCGCTCGATCAGACGATCGTGGCGACCGCCCTGCCGACGATCGTCGGCGACCTCGGCGGGCTCGATCACCTGTCCTGGGTGGTGACGGCGTATCTCGTCGCCCAGACGGTGGTGACCCCGCTCTACGGCAAGCTCGGGGACCAGTACGGCCGCAAGATCGTCCTGCAGGTGGCGCTCGGGATCTTCCTGATCGGCTCGGCGCTCTGCGGGATCAGCCAGAACCTCGACGAGCTGATCGCCTTCCGCGCCCTGCAGGGCCTCGGCGGCGGCGGGCTGATGGTCAGCGCGCAGGCGGCGATCGGCGACGTCGTCCCGCCGCGCGAGCGCGGGCGCTACTCGGGCCTGTTCGGCGCCGTGTTCGGCCTCGCCTCGATCGCCGGACCCCTGCTCGGCGGCTTTTTCACGACCAACCTCTCGTGGCGCTGGATCTTCTACGTCAACCTCCCGCTCGGCGCCATCGCGTTCTTCGTCCTCGCGGCCGCACTCCCGTCGGTGCGCGAGCGGGTGCACCACGACATCGACTACCTCGGCATCGCGGTACTGGGCGGCGGCATCACCGCGATCGTGCTCGCCGCCTCGCTCGTCAGCCCCGCGCACTCGTGGGGCTCGCCGCTCGTCTCCGGCCTCGGACTCGCGGGCGTGCTGCTGCTGGCGGTCTTCCTGCCGGTCGAACGCCGCGCGAAGGAGCCCGTCCTGCCGCCGCGGCTGCTCGCCAACCGCGTGTTCATCGTGTGCAGCGCCGTCAGCCTGATCGTCGGGTTCGCGCTGTTCGGCGCCGTCGTGTATCTCCCGCTCTTCCTCCAGGTCGTCAAGGGGGCGAGCCCGACCGGCTCGGGCCTGGCGCTCGTGCCGCTGATGGTCGGGCTGCTCATCACCTCGATCGCGTCCGGTCAGGCGATCACGCGCACCGGCCGCTACCGCGTGTTCCCGATCGCCGGCACCGCGGTGACGGTGCTCGGGCTGTTCCTGCTGACGACCCTCGGATTGAAGACCGCGTCGCTGACGGTCTCGTTCTTCATGTTCATCCTCGGACTCGGGCTGGGGATGGTGATGCAGGTGCTCGTGCTCGCCGTGCAGAACGCCGTCGAGTACCGGGACCTCGGGTCGGCCACCTCGGGCGCGACGCTGTTCCGCTCGATCGGCGGCTCGCTCGGGACGGCCGTGCTCGGGGCGATCTTCTCGAGCCGCCTCGCGCACGAGCTGACGCGCACCGTCGGCGCCGCCGCCGCCGGCCACGTCTCCTCCGGCGGCGTCAACCCGGCCGTCATCCACCACCTGCCGGCGCCGCTTCGAGAACGCTACCTGCAGGCGTTCGCCACCGCCCTGCACTCGGTGTTCCTCGTCGCCGGCGTGGTCGGGATCGCGGCCTTCGTGCTCAGCTGGTTCATCCCCGAGCTGCCACTGCGCGAGACGGTCACCACCGGCGACATGGGCGACACGTTCGCCGTTCCGCGCGACTCCGATTCGCTCGCGGAGATCGCCAACCAGATCGGTCGTCTCGACCGGCGTGAGGGGGCGCGCGAGATCGTGCGCCGGGTCGCCGCGCGCGCGGGGGTGGATCTCTCGCCGGCGGCGTGCTGGCTGCTCGCCCGCTACCACGAGGACGCGACGACGGACCTGCCCGCGCTCGCCGCGCGGATCAGCATCGACGTGTCGGCGCTCGCCGACGCGCGCGCGGAGCTCGTCTGGCACGCGTTCGTCGTGGAGGGAAGCGGGTCACCGCCCACGACCGAGCTCACCCCCGCCGGCGAGGCGACGCTCCAGCGGCTCACGGCCACCGGCGAGCAGCGCCTCGTCGACCTGCTGCGCGAGTGGCGCCCCGAGGAGCACGAGGACCTGGCCCGGCTCATCGTCGCGCTCGCGCGCTCCTTCTTCATAGACACGACCGCGCTGCGCGAGCACCTCTCGCCCGTGGCGCCGGGCACATCACGAAGCTGAAACGCCGGACCGTACGGGCCGCCGTGCTAAGACGGGGCTGTCCTCGGCGGGCGTGCCCGCGCCGCGCGGTGCGACGCCGGGCCGATCCGCAGCGCCGTCCCTGTCCATCCCCACGCCCGAGGAGGGAGCGCGAGCCGCTCGCGCGCACGACATGACACCGACCGACTCCGCCGCGCCCGTGATCGTCTGCAGTGCCGGCAACGACACGACGCGCACGATGATCGACGCCGTGGCCGCGCTGAGCCCCAACCGGGCCGTCACCGTCCTGCGGGCGTGGCGTTCGGCCGAATACGCGCTCGCCTCGGCCACGACCGCGATCATCGGCGCCGCGACCGTCGACTACGTCGCCCTCGACGATGGGATCGAGCAGGAGGCCGCCGACGATGCCGAGGCCGGCGCCGAGTACGCGCGCTCGCTCGGCCTGGAGGCGAGCTCGGAGGCGGTCCGCTCCGACGGACCGGTCTGGCGCACGATCCTCGAGCGCGCCGATGCGCTCGGGGCGCAGGCGATCGTCACCGGCACGCGCGGGCGCGGCGAGGTCGAGTCGGCGCTGCTCGGATCGACGTCCCACGCCCTGCTGCAGCACTCTTCGCTGCCGGTGATCGTGCTGCCGAGCCACGCCGGGGCGGCAGGCTGATCGGGCGATCGGCTCAGGCGAGCGCGCTGAAGAGCTGGCTGACGACGTTCGCCTGCGAGGCGAGGACGCGGCCGTCGAACCCGTACTGGGCGGCGGCGATCGACTCGCCGCTGCCGCCGTCGGAGCCCGACCCGGACGTGGCCTGGGCCGCGCCGGCCAGATTGGCCGATGCCGAGTCGAACAGCGGTTGCATGGTCGATTGAAGACCGACGGCGGTGATGCTCATATCCCCCTTCTCGGCATCCCGGCGCCGCGGCTTTCGCGTCGTCGACGAAGGTTGGACGCGCTGACCACCGCCGCGCGGCGGCCGGCGCGCCCCCACCGGACTACCGGGCGCGCTGGCGGCGACGGCGTGCGCCGCCGCGAGCGGACGCCGCCAGCGGCGGACGACCGGCCTGCGGCCCCGCCTGCGCGTGGCGGCGAGCGGCGGGCCGGGCCACGGGCAGATCGTGCTCGAGCCCGAGCTCGTCGGCCAGCCGCGCGAGGTCGTGGTGCTGCTCGGGCGTCACAAAGGTGATCCCGGCGCCCGGGCGACCCGCCCGCCCGGTCCTCCCGACGCGGTGCACGTACGTGTCGCGGTCCTCGGGGGCGTCGAAGTTGATCACGTGCGAGATGCCCGCGACGTCGATGCCGCGAGCGGCGACGTCGGTGGCGACGAGCGTGCGGACCTCGCCGGCCTCGAAGCGGGCGAGCGCGCGCTCGCGCTGACCCTGGGACTTGTCGCCGTGCATCGCGACCGCCTTCACGCCGAGCGCGGCGAGGCGCTTGGCGAGGCGGTCGGCGCCGCGCTTGGTGCGCACGAACACGAGCGCCAGGTCATCGGCGTCGCGCAACTGCTCGACGAGCGCATCGAGCCGCGCGTGGTGCTCGACGGTCATGAACCGGTGGGTCACCTCCGCCGCGCCGCGTGGCGCCGGCGGATCGTGCTCGTGGCTGACCGGGTCGGTCGTGAAGGCCGCGGCGAGGCGTCCCGTCTCGCCGTCGAGCGTGGCCGAGAAGAAGAGCGTCTGGCGCTTGGACGGGCACTGGCGCACGATGCGATCGACGGCGGGGCGGAAGCCCATGTCGAGCATGCGGTCGGCCTCGTCGAGCACGAGCAGCCGGACCTGGTCGAGGCCGAAGGCGCGGCGCGCGAGGAGATCCTCGAGCCGTCCCGGCGTGGCGACGAGGATGTGGGAGCGCTGCGCCTCGCGCATCTGGCGCTGCAGCCCGACACCCCCGTACACCGTGCTGACGCGCAGCGCCCGGGCGTGAGCGATGGGGTACATCTCGTCGGCGATCTGCGAGACGAGCTCGCGGGTGGGAGCGATGATGAGCGCCGACGGACGCGGGTCCGCTGCCTCGATGCGCTCGACGAGCGGCACCGCGAAGGCGAGCGTCTTACCCGACCCGGTCGGCGAGCGCACGAGCACGTCGCGACCGGCGAGCACGTCGCCGATCACCATGCGCTGGACGGCGAAGGGGGTGGTGACGCCCTGGCGCGACAGCGCGCCGATGACGGCACCGGATACGCCGAGATCGGCGAACGACTGCGAAGACATGTGGGACTCCTGTTCGGCGGCCGGAGGGCCGCGGACGTTTCGGGAGGCTATGGCTGACCCGAAACCGCCTACGAACGCGGGAACCCAAGCGAGCTGCCTCGCGGCCGACCTCGCCGACCGCGTTGTGAACGTAGCAGACCGGGACGCGCGCTCCCGGGCGACGGCGAGCGGTTCAGGCCAGATGCTCGACGATCAGCGTGGCGAAACGCGGGTCGCCGACGGCGGCGAGATGATCCCCGGTGAGCAGCTGCAGCCGCGCGCCGGGGATCGCGTCGGCGAGCACCTGCGGACGCGTGGCGAGGGGGTCGGCGTCGCCGGCGAGCACCAGGGTGGGCGCGGCGATCCGCTCGAGCGCGATCGGCTCGGCGTGGCGGCGCGACGCCTGCGCGGCAAGTGCGATCCGATCGGCGCCGCTCGCATCGGCGAGGAGGCGGAACGCCACCGCGCCGGGATCGGCGATCGTGCCGGGATCCTCGACGGCGAGCGCGGCGGCGATCGCCTCCGGGGCGACCGCGCGCGTGTCCACGCCGCCCAGCTCGACGACGCCGGCGCCGACGCCACCAACGACGAGCCGCCGCACGCGGCGGTCCCGCGCGGCGACGAGCAGCGAGATGACGGCCCCCATCGAGTAGCCGACGAGGTCGACCTCGTCGGTGCCGATCTCATCGAACAGCGCGATCAGGTCGCCCGCCATCGTGACCTCGCCGTAGCGCGCCGGATCGTGGGGCGCGCCGGAGCGCCCGTGCCCGCGGGCGTCGGGCGCCCACACGCGGCGACCGGCGGCCAGCAGCGCGTCGACGACTCCCGGATGGACCCAGTTGAGGAGCGCGTCGACGGCGAAGCCGTGCTGCAGGACAACCGGCACGCGCCCCTCGGCGGCATCCCATTCGCGGTAGGCGATCACCACCCCGTCGGGGGCGATCAGGGAACGCTCGGTTCCGCGGTGGCGCTGCGGCCGCTGCTCGTTGTCTGGCCCGGACGGCAGGCCCGTGAGCCTATCGGGGCGGTGACCCCTACGATAGGGGCGTGAGGGATCGCACGGATCGGCGCAACCGTACGACCGCGGACGTCGCGTCGGCGGCCGCAGGGCGGCGCCGCGGCGCGCGTCTGGCGGCGTGCGCGTTGTTCGGTGCGTGCGCGCTCGCCGCACCGGCGAGCGCGGGCGCGGCGATGATGACGTTCGGCAGCCCGCTGCGCGTGCCGGCGACGCTCGACACCGCGAACAACCTCGGCTACGCGGGATTCGATCCGGTCCTCAACGTCCATGTCTCCCATGACGGCGCCGACACGGCGCTGTGGAACACCGCGATCGCGGGTGGCGGCACGGCCACCGCTCCGGCCGCCGGCCAGGTCCTCTCGGTCGCCGTCGAGGGATGCGCGGAGCCGGCGCCGGGCGGACCCGCGCCCCTCACCCAGATCCACTTCCAGTCGCTGACGCCGGTCGCCGGCGGCGGCGCCACCGTCGACGTCACCTCGCAGCCGTTCGACCTGCCGGTGTGCGGGACGGCCACGACGACCGGGGCGATCGCGTCCGCCAGCACGGTCACCCGCTACACGCCGGTCAACATGTGCGTGGGTGCCGGCGGTTACGTCGACTTCAACGACGAGGGCGGCTTCGATCCCCAGTTCTACCCGAGCGGCGTGCGCTACGAGGTCATCGGCGCCGTCTCGGGCTCGGCGATGCCCTCCTACATCCTCGCGGGTGGCACGAACAACGGCGACACGCTGTCGCCCACGAGCCTGACGGCCACGAACGGCCTCGTGGTCAACCCGAACGAGGAGCTCATGCTCCAGTCGACGCTCGGCACCGGATCGGACGCGACCCCGCTGTGCCCCGGCGGCGGCGCGGGCACGACCGGCGGCGGCTCGGGCTCCGGCGGCGGCTCGGGGACGCCCCCGCACCCGCATCCCCTCCCGGGCCAGCCCGGCGGCCCGCCCGGCGTGGTCGTCACTCCGCGCACGGAGTCCGTGAACGGCCGGCGGACCCGCGTGGCGCTCTTCTGCGCCCGGCGCGACGTCCCGTGCCGCGGGACGCTCACGCTCACCTACGGCACGCTGACGCTGGCCACGAAGCAGTTCACCAGCAAGGACCTGGCCACCGCGCACATCGCGCTGCGGCTCACGCCGGCCGCGGCCAAGCTCGTGCGCAGCAGCGGCCCGAGCGGGCTGAAGACGACGATGACGGTCACGCTGCCCGGCGACACCCCCGTGGGCGGGACGATCACGCTCCGGGCCCGGTAGCGCGGCGCTCGCCCGCGCGCCCTTCGGAACGCCGCCGTAGGATGCGGCCGGTCAGCGATCAGGGAAAAGGAGGTGCTGCGGTGCGCATGCAGGCAGCGGTCTTGGAGCAATTCGGGGATCCGCTCGTCGTCCAGGAGGTCGAGCTCGCCGATCCGGGACCCGGCGAGGCACTCGTGCGGCTCGTCGCCTGTGGCGTGTGCCACACCGATCTGTACACCGCCTCCGGCGCCGATCCGTCGGGTTACGCGCCCTGCGTGCTCGGGCACGAGGGAGCCGGCGTGGTCGAGGCGGTCGGGCCGGGCACGCGACTGGTGGCGGCGGGCGACCACGTCGTGACGCTGTTCTCCCCGCAGTGCGGCGAGTGCCTGCACTGCCGCAGCCCGCTCACGAACCTGTGCCTCGCGATCCGCGAGCAGCAGAACCTCGGCCACCTGCCTGACGGAACGACGCGGCTGCGCCGCGACGGCGAGCCGCTGCGGCACTTCATGGGCACCTCGACGTTCGCCGAGTACACCGTGATGCCCGAGATCGCGCTCGCGCGCGTCAACCCCGAGGCGCCGCTCGATCGAGCCTGCCTGTTCGCCTGCGGTCTGTCGACCGGGCTCGGGGCGGCGATGCGAACCGCGGAGGTGCGTGCGGGCAGCAGCTGCGTCGTGTTCGGGGCCGGGATGGTCGGGCTCGGCGCGGTCGCCGGCTGCCGCCTGCAGGGAGCCGAGCGGATCGTGTGCGTCGACCTGTCGTCCGCCCGTCTGGAGCTCGCCCGCGCCCAGGGGGCCACCGACGTGCTGACCGGCGGTCCGGACGCCGTCGCCGAGATCCTCGAGATGACGGACGGATTCGGCGCCGACTACACATTCGAGGCGACCGGGAACGTGGCCGTCATGCGACAGGCGGTCGAGGCCGCGCGCATGGGCTGGGGGCTGTGCACCGTGGCCGGCGTCGCGGGCCGCGGCGAGGTGCTCGAGGTCATCCCCCGCTACCTCATCACCGGAAGACGGGTGTGCGGCTCGTCGTTCGGCGGCTGGAAGGGCCGCGAGGACGTGCCGATGCTCGTCGAGCGCTACCTCGCCGGCGAGATCGACGTCGACGCGTTCATCTCGCACCGCATCACGCTCCCGCAGGTCAACCGGGGCTTCGAGCTGATGCACGCGCAGGACGGCATCCGCAGCGTGATCGAGTTCTGACCGCGCCGCGTCAGTGACCCGCCCACGAGGTGGGCGGCCCGAGGACCTGCCAGGGCTGCAGCCCGGCGTTCGCGTCGGCGCGCTCGGGCGCCTGCACCTCGCCGTGGAACTGCAGCGAGCCGCCGCAGCGGCTGCAGCGGCCGATCACCGACAGACCGTGGGCGGCCGTGCGCCCATACCACGCGAACCCGCAGTCGGTGCAGTGCACGAGAGGCTGCGCTTCGGTGTCGTCGATGACGGGGGGCTGCGTGGCCATGTCGATCTGTCACTCGCTGACGGCGCCGGTGCACGCAACGGCGTGCCGGCCGGTCGAGGAACCACGGTTCCTATCGGCAGCGCCTCGGGCCCGCTTGAGCTGGGGGCCCCGTGCTGCGGCGGGGCCGTCAGGACTCGACGACCTGCACGCCATGCCAGAAGGCGAAGCGGTCCTTGATCTCGGCGGCCGCGCCCTTCGGCTCCGGGTAGTACCAGGCGGCGTCCCGATTGCTCTGCCCGTCGACGCGCAGCGTCTTGTAGCTGGCCAGGCCCTTCCACGGGCAGGTCGTGTGCGTGTCGCTGTCCACGAGGTACCGCGAGTCGACCGAGTCGGCCGGGAAGTAGTGGTTCCCCTCGACGACGACGGTGTCGTCGCTCTCGGCCACCGTCGTGCCGTTCCAGATCGCCTTCATGTCGATCACGGTAGCGCGCGAGTCCGGCCTCGCGGGCCGGGGGCGGTTGTGCCTACGCCGGCGAGGCCTCGGCCTCGGCGCTCGGGGCCGCGCCCGCGTCGCGGGCGCCGATCTGCACGCGGCCGGGGAGCGCGTCCTCGGAGAGCTGGGCGCGCAGGACCTTCTTGTCGAACTTGCCGACGCTCGTCTTCGGCACCGCCTCGATGAAGGCGAACTCGTCGGGCAGCCACCACTTCGCGACGCGCGGGCGCAGATGCTCGAGCAGGTCCTCGGCGGTCACCCGGGCGCCGGGGCTGACCACGACGCAGCACAGCGGTCGCTCGGCCCAGCGCTCGTCGGGCTTGGCGATGACGGCCGCCTCGACGACTTCGGGATGGGACATGAGCTCGTTCTCGAGCTCGACCGAGGAGATCCACTCGCCGCCCGACTTGATCACGTCCTTCGAGCGGTCGGTGATCTGCACGAAGCCACGCTCGTCGACCGCCGCGATGTCGCCCGTGCGCAGCCAGCCCGAGTCGAACTTGTCGTCGCCGGTCGGGTCCTCGAAGTAGCGCGCGGCGACCCACGGACCGCGGACCTCGATCTCGCCCGTCGAGGTGCCGTCCCAGGGAACCTCCTCGCCGGCGTCGCCGACGAGGCGCAGCTCGACCCACGGCATCGTGCGGCCCTGACGGGCCCGGATGTCCCACTGCTCGTCGCCGTGGACGTCCGCCAGGGGACGCGAGAACGTGCACATCGGGCTCGTCTCGGTCATCCCCCAGGCCTGGAAGATCCGCACGCCGTGGCGCTCCTCGAAGTCCTTCATCAGCTGGCGCGGCACGGCCGAGCCGCCGCACACACAGTTCGACAGCGAGGAGAGGTCCACGTCGTGCGTTTGTGCGTAGCGCAACAGATCGGCGAAGATCGTCGGCACGCAGGCCATGATCGTCGGACGCTCTGCCTCGATGAGCCGCGCGAGCGGCTCGGCCTGCAGGAAGCGGTCAGGCAGGATGAGGTCCGCCCCGCTCAGCGCCGCGCCGTACGGCAGCCCCCAGGCGTTGACGTGGAACATCGGCACGACGGCGAGCGCCCGCTCGCGCGAGGACAGCGCGACGGCGTCGGCCATCAGCTGGGCCGTGGAGTGCAGGCTGATCGAGCGGTGCGAATAGAGCACACCCTTCGGATTGCCGGTCGTGCCGCTCGTGTAGCACAGCGAGGCCGCCTGGCGCTCGTCGAGCTCGGGGAAGGGGTACGGCCCGTCGTCGGCCTCGGCCAGCAGCTCCTCGTAGCGCAGGACGTTGGGGAGGTCGCCGGCGTCTCCCTCGCCCATCACGACGAAGTGGCGCACGGTCTGCAGCTGCGGGGCGAGCGGCGCGAGGATCGGCACGACGCTGTCGTCGACGAAGATGACCTGATCCTGGGCGTGGTTGATGATGTACGTGACCTGCTCGGCGAACAGCCGGATGTTGAGCGTGTGCAGCACGGCGCCGATGCACGGCACGGCGAAGTACAGCTCGAAGTGGCGCTGGTTGTTCCAGGCGAACGTACCGACGCGGTCCCCCGGCTCGATCCCGAGGCGCTCGAGCACCCGCGCAAGGCGATCGATGCGCCGCGACGTCTCGGCGAACGACACGCTCACGGGCCCATCGGCCGTGAGCGTCACGACCTGGGCGTCGCCGTGGCCGACGGTGAGCCGCCGCCGGATGTGGTTCAGCGTGAGCTGGAAGTCGTCCTGCATGAGACCCTCGAGCATCGGCGCGTCCTCTCCCTCGGTTTCGCCTGCGAACGGCGTCATTCTCCCATCCCCGTGCGCTCCCCCGTAGCCGCGGCGGCGAACGCCCGCTCGACGAGCGGTCGCACCTCCTCGCCGAGCGGAGCGGGCAGGGCGTCGCGCGCGAAGAAGCGCGCCTCGGCGATCTCGACCGGATCGGGCCGCAGCACCGTGTCGGCCAGCTCGGCATGGACGCAGCCGATCGTCACCCGGCGATGCTGCAGTCGCAGCCGCACCTCGCCGAGCGAGTGGTAGCTGACGTCCTCCAGGCCGAGCTCCTCGCGCATCTCGCGGCGCGCCGCGGCGATCGTCGATTCGCCGCGATGCAGGCCTCCCCCGGGGATGTGCCAGACCCGGCGCGGCCCGTAGGTGTGACGGACGAGCACGACCGACTCGCCGCAGGCGATGACGCACTTGACGCCGCGCGAGTGCGGGCGCCGCACGAGCGAGTACGCACCGATGAGGTGGTACGCCACGCGGTAGCCGGTGCGCAGCAGCGCGACGCGAACGCCCCGGCGCGCGGCGCTGGGCTCGGGGGCACCCGCGCTACGCCCGCTGGCGGGCACGCGGCGCGATCATCTCGCGGTAGACCTTGCCCGTTCGAGCCGCCACGTCGCTCCAGTCGAAGCGCAGGACGTGCTCGGAGGCCTCGGCGACGAGACGGTCGCGCAGCGTCTCGTCGGTGAGCAGCCGCTCGAGCATCTGGGCCAGCGAGCTCGGATCGCGCGAGCGAAAGCGCAGGCCGACGTCGTGGTTGGGGACCACCTCGCGCAGCCCGCCGGTGTCGGCCACGATGCACGGGCAGCCGGAGGCCATGGCCTCGAGCGCAACGAGGCCGAACGGCTCGTAGATCGAGGGCACGACGCACAGGTCGGCGATCCGGTACAGCGAGTGCAGCGCGTCGTCGCCGATCCAGCCGAGGAACGTCCCGTGCTCCATCAGTCCGAGCCGCCGCGCCTGGTCCTTGAGCTCCCGCTCGTGGGGGCCCGAGCCGGCGACGAGGAAGCGCACTCCGCCGACGCGGCGGATGACACCGGGCAGCGCCTGGAGGGCGAGCTGGAAGCCCTTCTCGTAGACGAGGCGCCCGACGAGCAGCACGAGCTGCTCGTCGGGGGCGGCGAACTCCGCACGCAACGTCTCGAGGTCGCCGACCGGGCGCAGGTCGCGCGGGTCGATGCCGTTCGGGATGACGGTGACGCGATCCTCGTTCATGTCGAAGATGTCGGCCACGTGACCGCGCATGTAGTGCGAGCAGGTGATCACGCGCTCGGCGCGGTGCACCATCCGTCGCTCCGCGCGGTGGATGTGTGACTGCGGCGGTTTGTCGACCCAGCCCTGATGGCGGCCGTACTCCGTCGCGTGCACGGTGGCCAGGAACGGGACGTCCAGCCGATCGGCGAGCGACGCGGCGGCCGAGGCGACGAGCCAGTCGTGGCCGTGAACGAGATCGAACGCCTGCTCGTCGGCGAGGTCCCGGCCGGCGACGATCATGTCGGCGTTCATGCGGTCGACCCAGGCGACGAAGCGGTCGAGGTCGCGGGGCCAGCCCGGCTCGCGCAGGCGGTGCACGATCACGCCGGCGCGCTCCTCGCGCGGCGGGGCGTCCTCGCCGCCGCGGGTGAGGACCTCGACGTGCGCGCCCTGGCGGACGAGCTCCTCGCACAGCTTGCGCACATGACGGGCGAGACCGCCCTCGATCACGGGCGGGTACTCCCAGGACAAGACGAGCGCGCGGGTCGGCACGGCGACAGACTGTACCCGTGTCGCGCGCGCCGCCGATCCGGGGCGCGCCCGTCCGGCGCCGGTCAACGCGCGCCCGCGGGTGGCCGGCGCCCGGAGCGGCGGCCGGCGACCTCGTGGTCGCCGAGCGGGCGCGCCGGCGTGGCGAACACCTCGAGCGCGCCGCGTTCGAGCAGCTGCTCGGGCCGCGGCGCGCGGGCCGCGCGGTCGGCGAGCGGCCCGGCCGGGAGCGCGCGGTCGGCGGCGACGAGGACGACGTTGCCGCTGGCGCGACCGTGCAGGAGCTTCGGCGGCCCCATCACGACGAGCTCGCCGAAGACCTCCAGCAGCGTCGCGATCTGGCGGCGGGCGATCGAGAGCGGCGCGGCGTCGATGACGTTCAGCACGTACACGCCGTCGGCGCACAGGACGCGACGCACCTCGCGCGCACATTCGATCGTGAGCAGGTGGGCGGGCACGTCGGTCCCGCTGAACGCGTCGCCCACGACGAGGTCCGCCGACGCGCCGGCGCGGCGCTCGAGCAGCTCGCGCGCGTCGCCGACACGAACACGCAGGGAGCGCGAGGGGCGCAGGCCGAGCTCGGAGCGGGCGATCGCCAGGACGCGCTCGTCGTGCTCGTAGACCTCCGAGCGCGACCGCGGCCGCGTGGCGGCGAGGTAGCGCGCGAGCGTGCAGGCCGCGCCGCCGAGGTGCACCGCCGCGAGCGCGCGCTCGGGCGGCCACGCGAGGTCGATGACGTCGCCGACGCGCCGCATGTACTCGAACTCGAGATGGGTCGGATCGGCGAGGTCGACATAGGACATCTCGAGCAGTCCCGCGAACAGGCGCCGCGCCGTCGGGCGCCGACGGTCGGTCTCCACGCGCAGGGTGGTCGCGTCGACGACCGCGAGGTTGACGCGCGAGTCGCCGCGCCCTCGCGGGCGCGAGCCGGTGGCGCGGGCGCTCATTCCCGTGGTCCCGGACCGTCGAGGTACCAGTGCCGGACGACCCCAGGAGTCCACTGCTCGGACTGGTCCCGCGGCGTGAGGACGAAGCGGCTGATCGTCCGCTGCTCGCCGATCTCATCCCCGTAGAGCACGTCGACCGTCACCGCCTCACGCGCGTCGAGCGCGACCTCGGCCTCGGGCCGAAACGGATCGTCGGCAGCGCGGATCGCCCCCTGCCAGAAGCCGACGTCCGCCGCCGGCACGTACAGGTCCCGGCTGAGCCGGCGAAACCCGGCCGGGTCAGGCGCATCCACGTGGCGATCGCCGCCGGGGTCGAACGGCGGGTTGCGCTCCAGGCGCCATCCATGCAGGACGGCCATCCCGGACCCGACATTGCGCAGGGGGATGACGAGATAGATCGAGTCGCCGTTGCGCTCGAACGCCGCCGCACCGCCGTCCACCTTCACGAAGCGCCCGTCTCCGAAGCGAACCTTCTCGGCCGGGTCGATGTAGCGCGAGGGGTGCAGGACGGGGCGCAGGTTCAGATGCAGCGCCTGCTCGGCGATGCGCGCCGAGCGCTGCGACGCGCGCACGGAGGAGAATGTGGCCACGGCGAGCACGAGCGTCCCCGCGGCGGTGCTCAAGGAGGCGATCGTCGACCAGTCGGTCATTCCCGCTCGGCCCCGCAGCGCTTCAGCCCGACGACCGCACCGGCCGGTACCCGGCGAGCACGCACTGCGGACGAGCCTGGAGGGAGATCGCGTCCGAGTGCTCCTGCGCCGATCGGCAGAACGTGCGCGCCGCGCCGCCGCAGTAGTGCAGCCTCGCGCCGCCGAGCGAGCTGGCCACGATCAGGTTCACGCAGCCGTGCTGCGAGGTGTCGGACGTATCCCCGCCGGCGACGGAGAACGCGGCCGCGCCGACGACGGCGAGCACGAGGACGGCGAGCGAAGCGGCCATCCAGCGCTTCTGGCGTCGCGAGAGCGGTTCGGCGAGCCGTTTGGAGTGGCCGACCATGACCATGGAGCGCAGTCTAGGGACCGCGCGGCCGCGCCTCGCGCCACAATGGCGGGCCGATGTTGTCAGCCGCGCGCGCCCAATCCGCTCGCCGCCGGCGGTGGATCGCGGCCGCGCTCACGTGCGCGCTGCTCGTTCTCCCCGCCGGCGCCATCGCGACGCTTGGGCACGGTGGCCGGTCTTCGCCCGCGGGGGCGCTCGCCGTGTCCTTCGCCGCGCCGGGCGCCGGACCGCCGGTCCCCGCGCGCTTCCTCGGGCTGTCGTTCGAGGTGCAGAGCATCCCCGATCTCGCCCGTTTCGCCACGGAGGGGGACCTCGCGCTGCTCCTGCGCTCGCTCGGTCCGAGCGTGCTGCGCCTCGGTGGCGTCACCGCCGACTCGCGCACGGCGTTCGCCGATCCACCGGGCGTCCCGCCGAGCTGGGCGAGCACGACGTTCTCATCCGCCGACCTGCAGGGGCTTGCCACGCTCGCGCGCGTGGGCGACGCCCGGGTCCTGCTCACGCTCGGCCTCGCGCACGACGATCCGCAGGTCGCCGCGCTCGAGGCCTCCGCGGCCCGGCGGGCGCTCGGGAGCTCACTGCTGGCCGCCGAGATCGGCAACGAGCCGGATGCCTTCGGACGCCACGGGCTGCGACCGCTGCCGTGGACGTTCGCGCAGTACGCGCCCCAGATCGCCGCGTACCGGGCCGCGATCGCCGCCGCCGCGCCCGGGCTGGCGATCGCCGGTCCCGACACGACGGGCGCGTCGTTCGCGGCCTGGGGACCGGGCGAGGCCCACGTCGAGCGCCCGGCCCTGCTGACGGTGCACCGCTACCCGCTCGTGTGCAGCGCCCTGCCGGCCCCGTCGATCGCCGGTCTGCTCTCGGCCGCGACGCGTGACCGTGACCTCACGCAGCTGCGCAGCGACGTGACGATCGCCCGGGCGGCCGGCATCCCGCTGCGCGTCGACGAGACGAACTCCGTCTCGTGCGGGGGGCGCGCCGGCGTGAGCGACACGTTCGCGGCCGCGCTGTGGGCCGTGCAGTTCATCGCGGAGACGATGCAGCTCGGCATCGACGGGGTCAACTTCCACGACCTCCCGGCCAGCTGCGCCGGCTACTCGCCCCTGTGCGCGAGCGACCCTGCGGCGTTCGCACAGGGACGGCTCACCGCGGCGCCCGAGTGGTATGCGCTTCTGCTGATGCGCAACCTCATCGGCGAGCGGCCGCTGACGACCGTGGTCCGCCCGTCGGCGCCCACCGTCCTCGCGGCGGCCTTCGCCGGACTGGGCGTGACCCGCCTCGTGCTCGTCGACACCGACGCCACCGGCACTGCGCGCCCGGTGCGGATCGCCGTCGGCGCCGCCCCGGCGACGGCGAGCGTGCTCGCGCTCACGGCGCCGTCGCTGGCGGCGACGGGCGGCGTCCGCCTCGGCGGGCGCGGCGTCAACGCGAGCGGCGAGCTGCTCGGCGCGCCGGTCCGCCGGGTCGTGCGCAGCACGGGCGGGGCGATCACGATCCCCCTCGCCCCGGCCAGCGCGGCGCTCGTCACGCTGGCGCCCGGACGGTAGGGGTCTCAGGCGCTGGGCGCGAGCGAGTGCGCGGCGAACAGGAGCATGTGCACGAGGTGCGCGTGCAGCGTGGCGAAGTCGTGCCCGCCGCTGTACACGTCGCTCGACGCCGACGCTCCGGCGCCGCGCAGCGCGGCGGCGAACGGCGCATTCTGATGCGGATCGGCGATCGGGTCGGACGCCGCGCCGTACAGGAACGCCGCGAGCGGCAGGCGGGAGAGGCGCGGCGCGTCCGCGCTCAGCTCCCCGCCGAGGCCGTTGAAGAAGCCGAGCCAGCTCTCGACGACCGAGAAGCGATCGAGATGGCCGAGCGCGATGTTCATCGCGCCGTAGCCGCCCATCGAGAACCCGGCGATCGCGCGACCGGAGCGATCGGCGACCGTCGGCAGTATCCGGTCGACGAGCTGCTGCACCTCGAGGACGTAGTCCTCGTAGCGCATCCCGGCCACGTCACGCCAGTTGTAGGTGCGCTGCGCGGCGCCGAGCATCACGGCGATGAGCGGGCGTGCCTCGCCGCGGTCGATGATCTTGTCGAGCGCCCGCGACAGGCCGAACTGGAGGAACGAGCCGGCGAGCTGGCCGTCGCCGTGCAGGAGATACAGGACGGGGTAGCGCACCGCTGCGTCGGCGCGGTAGCCGGGTGGCAGGTACAGGAGGAACGACGCCGGTCCGCGCAGGGCCGCGGAGGCGTAGCGGACCTCGGCGACGCTCGCTCCGTCGCTGTCGTGGCGCAGGAGGGTGAGCGTCGCGCCGGCGGCGGCCGCCGCCGCCGAGGCGCCGGTGCCCGGCGTCGTGGACGCGGCGGCGGGCGATCCGGCGGCGTGCGCCCGCACCGGCGCCGCGACCGGTGACGACGACTGCAGGCGACCGGCGATCTCGAAGGTGGCGGCGAACACGGCGACCAGCGCCGCGGACGCGAGAAGACGCTGGCGGATGAGGCGCCGGCGGGCCGGGCGTCGGCGCGGCCGCGGCGCGGGGATCGGGCCCGCCGGGACGGCCGCGAAGCGCCGGGCGACGACGGAGGGCGCGGGCGGGAACCGGCCACGCGGCGCCCCCGGGGGGCGGACGTCGGGCCGCGCGGCCTCGGGCTCGGGGAGCGGCCGGGGCACGGCCGGGATCCACGCCGGCGGGGCGAGCTCGATCATCTCCGAGCGTGCGCCGGGCCAGCTCCAATCATCGCCGTCCAGCCACACGCCCGTTGCCGCGATCGCGTGAGCAGGCATTGCGCGGTCATTAACGGAGACCGCGGCCCGCGAGCCAACCGTTGCATGACGGCGCCCACGGCCGCCGCCGACGGTCAGCGACGGAGCGAGCGCCCGGCCGAGACGAGCTCGTCGTAGTGCGCGAGCGCCTGACCGGAGCCGAGCACGACACAGGTCAGGGGCGACTCGGCCGTCGTGACCGCCATCCCGGTCGTCTCATGCACGAGCGCGTCGAAGCCCCGTAGGAGCGCTCCACCCCCGGCGAGCAGGATGCCCTCGCGGGCGATGTCGCCGGCCAGCTCGGGCGGCGTCTCCTCGAGCGCGTCGGTGATCATCGCCAAGATCTCGCCGAGCGGAGCGCTGAGCGCGCCGCGCACCTCGGCGCTCGACAGCTCGACCGCGGTCGGCAGGCCGGTGAGGAGGTGCCGCCCGCGGACGCTCGTCGTTCGCTCGGGGCGCAGTGGCATGGCCGAGCCGATCGCGAGCTTGATCGCCTCGGCCGTCTGGGACCCGATCGCCAGCTCGTAGGCGGCGCGCAGGTAGTGGGCGATCGCCTCGTCCATCTCGTAGCCGCCGACGCGCACCGAGCGTGAGAGCACGATCCCGCCGAGCGAGATGACCGCGACCTCGCTCGTGCCCCCGCCGACATCGACGACCATGCGCCCGACCGGCCGCTCGATCTCGAGCTCCGCGCCGATCGCCGCGGCGATCGGCTCCTCGATGAGCTGAACGCGCCGGGCCCCCGCGGCGAGCGCCGCCTCCTCCACGGCGCGCTTCTCGACCGCGGTCACCCCCGAGGGGGCACACACGATGAGCCTCGGGTGTGCGCGACGGCGGTCGAGCACGCGGCGGATGAAGTAGCGCAGCATCTGCTCGGTGACGTCGAAATCAGCGATCACGCCGTGGCGCAGCGGGCGGGTCGCCGAGATCGCGGCCGGCGTGCGGCCGATCATGCGCTCCGCCTCCAGGCCCACCGCGTGCACCTCGCCGGTGTTCGAATCCGAGGCGACGACCGACGGCTCGGACACGACGATCCCCTCGCCGCCGACGTACACGAGCGTGTTCGCGGTGCCGAGGTCGATGGCCATGTCGTGCACCCCGAGCGCGGGGCGCCACAGCCGCCGGCCAGCGGGGCGGCGCACGCCGTCTCGGCCAATCCTCATCCCCACAGGGTGTCAGACGCGGCCCGAGGCCGGCGCGGGGACCGCGCGGCCGGGCGCGCCGGCGGCGCCGGTTAGCGCTCCCGCTCCGAGACGGCGTGGTGAACGCGCTTGATCTCGTACATCGCCGCGTCGGCGTTGCGAATGAGCCCGTCGATGTCATCGGCGTCGCCCGGCCACACCGCACGCCCGATGCTCGCCCCGACGCGCACGCGGTGACGTTGCAGATCGAACGGGTCGAGGAACGCGCCGCGCAGACGCTGGAGCACCTGGTCGGATTCCGCGCCCTCGCCGACGCCGCTGACGAGCACGGCGAACTCGTCGCCGCCGATGCGCGCGACCGTGTCGATGTCGCGCAGGCAGGCGCGCAGCCGGAGGCTCACCGCGATCAACAGCTCGTCGCCGACCTGATGGCCGAGCTCGTCGTTGATCGGCTTGAACTCGTCCAGGTCGATGTAGAACAGCGTGAAGCGCGCGTCGCGGGCCCGCGTCCCGGCGGTCGCGCGCGAGAGCGCCTCGGCGAGCTCGGCGCGGTTGGCGAGGCCGGTGAGGCCGTCGTGGCGGGCCTGATGGGTGATCCGGTCGACGAGCCGGCCGTTCTCCAGCGCCGTCGTCGCGTGGGCGGCGATGCCCGACAGGCGGTCGAGCAGATCCGGGTTCGGACGCAGGCGCGACGCCTCCTGCTTGACCGACACCGAGATCGCCCCGAGGAAGTGCTCGCGCGAGCTGATCGGAACGACGATCGAGGCCAGCGCGCCGAGATGGGTGAGGAACTCGCGCAGCGGCGGATGCCCGTGGTCGCCGTCCACGAACAGCGGCTCGAGCCCCTTGCACGCGAGCCAGTCCCGCAGCAGCGTGTCGTCATCGGGTCCGACGCTCCAGTCGACCGGCTCGAGGTCCTCCCCGTCCGCCGAGTAGACCGCGCGACCGCACAGCTCCCGGCACTCCTCGTCCCACAGGTACACGCCGACGCGATCGCAGTCCACGACGGCCGGCACGGCGTCGACGAGCCGCACGGCGACCTCGTCGCTCGTGCCCGCGGTCGCGAGCGCGCGGGCGAGCTCGAGCAGTGCGCTGGCCTGTTCGTGACGCTGCTTGGCCTCGGCCAGGGCGGTCGCGGTGTCGAGCGCGGTCGCCGCGTAGCGGGCGTAGACCTCGAGCAGCTCGCGCTCCTGCGCGAAGAATCCCTGGCCGTCGCCGTACATCGCGAGCAGCCGGCCGTAGTCGCTGCGGTGCGAGCGGACGGGAACGACGAGCCACGACCGGGGCAGCTCGTTCAAGGGCGTGCTGAGGATCCGCTCGGCGCAGTCGTACGCCTCGTCCTCGTCGAAGCCCCGATGGTGGATGTGCGGGTCGCCGCCGGACATCGGCCGCACCGCCAGCAGATAACGCGGGGCGCGCACCTCGAGCGCCGCGCGATCGGTGATCTGGGCGAGGGTCACGTCGAGGTCGCCGGCGGCGATGAGATCGGAGGCGGTCGCGAACATGCTCTGCAGGCGCTCGGTCATCGCCGCGAGCTGCTGCTTGAGCGCCGCCGTCTGCGCCGGGGAGTCCGCGGCCTCGGCCGCGGAGGCGGCGTCCCAGATGACGCGGTAGGTGCAGTCGGGCGCGCCGAGCGCGGCGCAGCGGTCATGCTCGACCATCGCCGGCGGCAGGCCGAACAGCACCGTGGTCTGGGTGAGCAACCCGGCGGTCCAGGCGCAGTGGTGGGCGTTGCGCGGGAAGCCCTCGGCCGGGACGAAGCGGATCTCGGCGTAGCCGGGACCGACCTCGAGCGCCTCCCCGATGGCCGTGATGGCGAACTTCGTCGCCGTGGTGGCCATCTGGCGGTAGACCTCCTCCGGGGAGCCGAGCGAGCGCAGCAGCGCGGCCACGGGCGAGGCCTTCAGGCGCTCGGTGGCGTCCTCTCCGAGGCGGTAGGCGAACTGCGGATCCATCGTGATCGCCGCGCCCGTGTCCCAGAGTGCGATGGCCTCGTCGTAGGAGACCCAGTTGCCGAGCTCGAGCAGATACTCGGGGGTCCGCCGCACGCCGGATTCACGCAGCAGCCGGGCGACGGCCTCCTCGCCGCCGAAGGCGTGCACGCGGGCGAGCAGCACGGCCGTGAGCGAGCAGGAGAAGTGTGCTCCCTCATCGGTCGCAGGCGTGGGCACGGACTCGTGTTCCCCCATCACCCTCATAGTCGGCACCGGGAGCGAACCCTTCAGTCGCGCGCTCCGGTGTTCGGCGGCTGTTGCGGCGCAGGCGCACGGCGGGGGTCGCCATACTCGCGTCGCCGATGCTCGCGCAGCGCCTCACCGCCCAGCTGCTGGCCGGCCCGCCGGCCCGCGATCCGGTCGCGGTCACCGAGCGCCTGCTCGCCGTGCAGGGGCAGGACCCGCGCGGCGCGCGCCTGGCCATCCGGGTGCGCACGGCCGGGCTCAGCGCCGGGGACGTCGACCGCGCGCTGACCGAGGACCGCTCGCTGCTCATCACCTGGCTGAACCGCGGAACCCTGCACCTCGTGCGCTCGGAGGACTACCCGTGGCTGCACGCCCTGACGGCACCGCCGCTGTTCCGCGCCAACGCTCGGCGCCTGGCCCAGGAGGGCGTCGACGCCCGCCAGGCGGAGCGAGCGGTCGCGATCATCGCGCGCTCGCTCGCCGAGGAGGGCCCGCTCACGCGACCGGCGATCGCCGCCCGCCTGGCCGAGGCCGGCGTGCCGACCGGCGGACAGGCGCTCGTCCACGTCCTCATGCTGGCCAGCCTGCGCGGCGTCACCGTGCGCGGGCCGATGATCGGGCGCGAGCATGCGTATGCGCTTGTGAGCGACTGGCTCGGGCCGTCCGATCCCGTCGATCGCGATCGGTCGCTGGCCGAGCTCGCGCGACGCTACCTCGGCGGGCACGCCCCGGCCGACGCGCGCGACCTCGCGCGCTGGGCCGGGCTCCCGCTGCGCGATGCGCGCGCGGGTCTGGCGGCGATCGCCCCCGAGCTGCGCGAGCGTGCGGACGGCCTGCTCGAGCCGCGGTCCCACACGCCCGCCACCGAGCTCCCGCCCCCGCGGCTGCTCGGACCCTACGATCCGGTGCTGCTCGGCTGGACCTCGCGCGAGCAGATCGTCGGGCCGCACCGGCAGATCGTCACCAACAACGGCCTGTTCCGCGCGTTCGCGCTCGTCGGCGGCCGCGCGGTCGGCGTGTGGCGCATGCGGGGCGATCGCGTCGCGCTCGAGCCCTTCGCCCGGCTGACGCGCGCCACCGCCGACGCGCTGGCCGCCGAGGCCGAGGACGTGCGCCGGTATCTCGGTCTGGCGGGCACCGACGCGCCCACGAGCTGATCGGTCCGCGGCCCGGACCCCACACCACGCGCCGCCGGCCTCGAGGCCGCGTGACGCTGTGGCGGAGGGATGCACTTGTTCACAGTTAGGGTCACCTAACTGCGGCTGGTACAGTCCGCGCGATGCTCACCGACGCGCGCCCGCGGGCCGCGATGGGCACCGCTCTGCGCCGCGGCCCGGCCCTCGCGACCGCCGCCCTCTTGATGATCGCGATGACCGGCTGCGGCTCCTCCGGGCCGTCGATCACGGTCTACAGCGGCCAGCACGTGCAGACGACCGCCGCGCTCGTGGCCGCGTTCGAGCGGGCGACGCATATCCAGGTCAACGTACGCAGCAACGACGAGGCCGTGCTCGCCTCGCAGATCGATGCCGAGGGATCGAACTCACCGGCCGACGTCGTCTACACGGAGAACTCGCCGCCGCTTCAGTACCTGCAGGAGCGTCACCGCCTCGCCGCGCTGCCGGCGGCGACGCTCGCGGCCACGCCGGCGCGCTACAACTCGCCGGCCGGCGACTGGGTCGGGGTGTCGGCCCGCGTGAGCGTGCTCGTCTACAACACGCACCTGCTCACGCCGGCACAGCTGCCGACCTCGGCCCTCGCGCTCGCGCAGCCGCGCTTCGCGGGCAAGCTCGCCCTCGCGCCCGGCGAGACCGACTTCCAGCCGATCGTCACCGCCGTCGCCCGGGCGTACGGCTCGGCGGCCGCGCTGCGCTGGCTGCAGGCGCTCAAGGCGAACGCGAGCGGTCACATCTACCCCGACAACGAGTCGCTGACCGACGCCGTCAATCGGGGTGACGCGGCGATCGGGATCATCAACCAGTACTACTGGTACCGCCAGCGCGCTCAGGTCGGAGCGTCCAACGTGGACTCCGCGATCGCCTTCCTCGCGCCGCACGACCCCGGCTACGTCGTCGACGTGTCCGGCGCCGGCGTGCTCTCCTCGAGCGCGCACCGGACCGACGCCGAGCGGTTCGTCGCCTTCCTCGTCAGCAAGGAGGGCCAGACGATCATCGCCCACAGCGACAGCTTCGAGTATCCGATCGCCTCGGGCGTCACGTTCGGGCCGGGCCAGACGCCGCTGTCGGCGCTCGCGCCGGATCCGATCGGCCTCGCGACGCTCGGCGACGGGTCGACCGCCCTTGCCCTCCTGCGACAGGCGCAGCTGCTGTGAGCACCGCGGCGGCGCTGCCCCCGACGAGCTCGCCGGCCCGCGACGGCGGTGCGGGACCGGGCGGCGTGGCGGCCCGCCCCGCGCGCACGCCGCCGCTGCTGCTGCTCGCCGGCGGGCTCGTCGCCGTCGTGCTCGCCCTGCCGCTCGTGTTCCTGCTGCTCGAGGCTGCGCAGGACGGCTGGTCGACGCTGCACCCGCTGCTGTTCCGCCATCTGACCGTGACGTTGCTGTGGAACACCGTCTCGCTCACCGTGATCGTGACCGCCCTGTGCGCGGTGATCGGGACACTGGCGGCCTGGTGCGTCGAGCGCACCGACCTCCCGGCGCGGCGGCTGTGGGCGGTCCTCGTCGTCGTCCCGATCGGCATTCCGGACTTCGTGACGAGCTTCGGCTGGAAGTCGCTGTTCTCCTCGATCGGCGGTGTCGCCGGGGCGGCGCTCGTGATGACGCTCGCGATCTACCCGCTCGTCTACCTCCCGGTCGCCGCGAGCCTGCGCAACGCCGATCCGGCGCTCGAGGAGGTCGCCCGCAGCCTCGGGCTCGGGCGCGTGCGCACGTTCTGGCGCGTGACGCTCGGCAACGCGCGCGTCGCGATCCTCGGGGGCTGCGTGCTCGTCGCGCTCGTCATGCTCGCCGAGTACGGCGCGTTCGAGATCCTCGGCTTCCAGACGTTCACGACGACGATCTACACGGAGTTCCTCAACGGCTTCAACTCGCCCGCGGCCTCGGCCCTCTCGCTCGTGCTCGTCGGGCTCAGCCTGCTCGTGCTGAGCGTCGAGGGCCTCTCCCGCGGTCGTGGGCGCGAGAGCCGCACCGGGCCGCTCGCGGCGCGCCCGCCACAGCGGCATCGCCTCGGGCGCGCCCGCTGGCTCGTGCTCGCCGCGTTCGTCGCGCTCGTCGGCCTCGCGCTCGGCGTGCCGATCGGCGCGATCGTCTACTGGATCCTCCAGAGCGGCCAGTCGACGCTGCCGTCGGCGTCGATCGGCTCGGCCGCCCTGCACACCGCCTTCTACAGCGCGATGGCCGGCCTGCTGGCGACCGTCGCCGCGCTCCCGGTCGCGATCCTGTCGGTCCGCTACCCCCGGCGCGCGACGATGGTGCTCGAGCGCAGCACCTACCTCGTGCTCGCCATGCCCGGGCTCGTCATCGCGCTCGCGCTGACGTACTTCAGCGAGCGGTACGCGGCCGGGCTGCTCTACCAGAGCACGGCGATGCTCATCGCCTGCTACGCGATCATGTTCTTCCCGCTCGCGCTCGTCGCCGTGCGCACCTCGGTCGCGCAGGCGCCGCCGGCGCTCGAGGAGATGGGGCGCGCCCTCGGGCGCCGCCCGCTCACCGTGCTGTGGCGGGTGACGCTCCCGCTCGTCGCCCCCGGCCTCGCGGCCGCGTTCTGCCTCGTGTTCCTCGAGGCGGTGACCGAGCTGACGGCCACGCTCGTGCTCATCCCGACCGGGGCGCAGACGCTGGCGACGCAGTTCTGGGCCTACCAGACGAACCTCTCCTACGGCCAGGCCGCGCCCTACGCGGGCGTGATGATGCTCGTCGCCGCGCTCCCGAGCGTCGTGCTCGGTCGCTGGTTCGACCGCCTGCCGTCGCGGAGGCGGGTGACGCCGTGAACACGCTCGAGGTCAACGGCCTGCACAAGGCGTTCGGTCCGCGGGCGGTGCTGCGCGACCTCGCGCTGAGGGTGCCGGCCGGTTCGTTCACGGCGATCCTCGGGGCCTCGGGCAGCGGCAAGACGACGCTCCTGCGCATCGTCGCCGGCTTCGAGCGGGCGGACGGCGGCACCATCCGGATCGGGGGCGAGGTCGCCGAGGATGCGGGGCGCACTTGGCTTGCCCCCGAGCAGCGCCACATCGGCTACGTCCCCCAGGAGGGGAGCCTGTTCCCACACCTCACCGTGCGGCGCAACATCGGCTTCGGCCTGGCCCGCGCGGAGGGCCGCTCCGGCCGCGTCGACGAGCTGCTCGAGCTCGTCGGGATCGCCGGCCTCGGCGGCCGCTATCCGCACGAGCTGTCCGGCGGGCAGCAGCAGCGGGTCGCCCTCGCCCGAGCGCTCGCCGTGCGCCCCCGGCTGCTGCTGCTCGACGAGCCGTTCTCGGCGCTGGACGCCTCGATGCGTGCGAGCGTGCGCGCCGACGTGCGCGAGCTCGTGCGCGCGGCGGGCACGACGGCCGTGCTCGTCACCCACGACCAGGAGGAGGCCCTCTCGCTCGCCGACCAGGTCGCGGTCATCCGCGACGGCGGCATCGGGCAGTACGGGACGCCGCGTGAGCTGTACAGCCGCCCGGTCGATCCCGAGCTCGCCGGGTTCCTCGGCGAGGCGAACCTCGTGCGCGGGATCGTCGCCGGGGCGAGGGTGCGGACCGATCTCGGGGAGCTCGCGCTCGACGATCGGGTGACGGTGGACGGCGCCGGCGCCGGTGAGGCGGTCGTGCTCATCCGCCCCGAGCAGGTCGAGCTGTGCGCGGCCGACGCCGGCGAGGGGATCCCCGGCGAGGTGGTCGCGCTCGAGTACCACGGGCACGACGCCGTCATGCACGTGCGACTCGGGACCACGGCGCAGCCGGTGATGGTCGTGCGCGTCGCCGGACAGGCCGCGGAGCGGCCCGGCGGGCGGGTCGCGGTGGTCGTGCGCGGGCCGGTCGTGGCCTGGCCGGCGGGGTGAGGGGCCGGGGGCGGGGACGGGGCTCGGGGGGGGCGGGGCGGGGGCAAGGCCCTGGACGGGAGGGGCGCGCGGCGCGCCTCGGCGCGGATCGACCGGCGGGCGCGGGTCGGGGCCGAGCCCTGGACGGGAGGGGCGCGCGGCGCGCCTCGGCGCGGGTCGACCGGCGGGCGCGGCGCGGGCGGCCGCGGCGCACCGCGGCGCGGGTCGCGGGCGGGCGCGGCGCGGGCGGCCGCGGCGCGGGTCGACCGGCGGGCGCGGGCGGGTCGCGCGCGGCGCGCCTCGGGCTTCCGCCGTCGAAGTTTGGTCGATCTTCTCTCACCAGCAAACAAGATCGACCAAAGTTCGCGCCCGACCGCCCCCACCGCGCCCGGTCCCGGCCCGTCCCGGAGCCCGGCGGACGCGCCGCGGACCGCGCCCGCCCGCCCCGGCCCGGCACCCGGCGGACGCGCCTGACACCGCCGGGTGAGGGGCCGGGGGGCGGGGGCGGGGCTCGGGGGGGCGGGGCGGGGGCCAGGCCCTGGACGGGAGGGGCGCGCGGCGCGCCTCGGCGCGGATCGACCGGCGGGCGCGGGTCGGGGCCAAGCCCTGGACGGGAGGGGCGCGCGGCGCGCCTCGGCGCGGATCGACCGGCGGGCGCGGGTCGGGGCCAAGCCCTGGACGGGAGGGGCGCGCGGCGCGCCTCGGCGCGGGTCGACCGGCGGGCGCGGCGCGGGCGGCCGCGGCGCACCGCGGCGCGGGTCGCGGGCGGGCGCGGCGCGGGCGGCCGCGGCGCGGGTCGACCGGCGGGCGCGGGCGGGTCGCGCGCGGCGCGCCTCGGGCTTCCGCCGTCGAAGTTTGGTCGATCTTCTCTCACCAGCAAACAAGATCGACCAAAGTTCGCGCCCGACCGCCCCCACCGCGCCCGGTCCCGGCCCGTCCCGGAGCCCGGCGGACGCGCCGCGGACCGCGCCCGCCCGCCCCGGCCCGGCACCCGGCGGACGCGCCTGACACCGCCGTCCCGCCCGAGTCCCGACCTAGTGTCAGTTTCGTTGACCGGCGTACGGGGCGCACCTACCGTCGCTGGTCATGCGATCCCGCGTCACCACACTCCCCCGCCACGCACTCCTGGCCGCCCTCGCCGTGCTCACGGCCGGCGCCCTCGCGCTCACCGCAGCTCCCGCCCACGCCGGCCTCAGCAGCTGGTCCCAGCTCGCCGGACTGAGCGACAACGGCCTTCCCGCGATCCAGAACCCGAGCTGGGTCCGCACGTACGCGACCGGCACCCCGCCGACGACGATCTACGCCGGCACCGAGGGAGCCGGGGTGTGGAAGAGCGTCAACGACGGCGTGACCTGGTCGCAGTTCTCGAGCGGCCTGAACTCCGATTCGCTCGACATCTACCAGCTGTACACCTCGGGCGGGAACATCGTCGCCGCGACGTCGGGCGGGCTGTGGTCGGCGCCCGATTCGATCTCCCCCGGTGGGTCGTGGTCGCCGCTGGCCCAGGGCGCCGAGACCGACCCCCAGCATCCGACGAGGCTGAACAACCCCGTCCAGACCGTGATCTCCGTCACCGGCGCGATGCTCGCCGGCACCGTGTCCGAGGGCGTCTACCGCAGCACCGACGACGGCCAGACATGGCAGCCGCCCGCCCCCGACAACGGCATGCCCGAGGACGGCCTGACCGTGTGGAGCTTCGCCAGCATCGGTCCCTTCGTGTGGGCGGCCACGAGCGACGGGATCTTCCGCTCGACCGACTCCGGCTCGACGTGGATGCTCTCCAGCGACGGCATCCCCGAGTCGGCGGTCACGCTCGGGATCGTGCAGGACAGCGGGAACCCCCTGATCTACTACGCCGAGACCGGGAGCGACGGCATCTACCGCTCGATCGACGGCGGCACCACGTGGCAGTCGATCGACGCCGACGGCAGCAACGAGCCGTTCGGCGGGGGCTCGACGCCAACGGTCCACGCGATCCAGGAGTTCAGCGGGCAGAGCCAGACGCGCCTCTACGTCGCGACGAGCGACGGGCTGTGGGTGGGAACGGTGTCGAACGTCACCATTCCCGGTACCGGCGGCAAGTCACTGCAGGTGCCGGGCACGCCGGTCTGGCGCAACGTCACGAGCACCGGCTTCAGCATCACCAACCCGATCATCTGGGGCCTGTCGACCTTCACCAATGTGCCCGGCACGCTGCTCGCTGGCACCGAAAACAACGGCGGTTACTCGCTCACGTTCCAGCCGCCGTCGAACGACGGCAAGCCGGCCGACCTGCCGAGCTGGCTCGCGGCCGGAATCCTGCAGCTCGACGTCGGCACGCAGCTGATCGGCACCGCTGGCAACTGGAGCGGGACCCCGACGATCGACTACAGCTGGCAGTGGCAGCGATGCACCTCATCGTCAGCCGGCAGCTGCAGCGACATCAGCGGGGCGAGCGATCAGACCTACACCCTGGCGCCCGCCGATCAGGGTCACTACATCCGTGAGGTCGTCACGGCCTCCAACGACTTTCCGAGCTTCCCCAAGGTTCCGTACACGGCGAGCTCGGTCGTGGCCGGCACCGTGGGCGCCGCGCCGGGACCGCTGCCGGGCACGAATCAGCAGGACGCGCCCGAGATCACCGACCCGTCGGGGGACGTCTTCCTCCCCACCGAGGGCGACACGCTCGCCGCGCCCGCCGGCCAGGCCGGCGGCAACGGCGGCTGGTACTTCAATCCCGCCGGCAGCGTCATCATCTACCAGTGGCTGCGATGCGACGGCAACGGCGCGAACTGCGCCGAGATCCCCGGCGCCACCAACTCGACCTACACGCTCACCTCCGCCGATGACGCGACCACGATCGAGGTCGAGGTCAGCGCGGAGAACCAGTACGGCCAGAGCTTCCCGCTCATCTCCGGCGCGACCAATCCGATCATCCCGCTGCCGGCCATGGCGCTGAGCTCGCCGAGCCTGAGCGCGAACGCCCATGTCGGAGGCGTGCTCATGGGCGGCCATCTACAGGGCGGGAGCGCGTACAAAGGCGCGACGATCGTCGGCAACGTCGGCACCTGGGCGAGCCCGGCCACTTACTGGTCGCGACAGTGGTTGCAATGCGACGGTCAGGGCAACGACTGCTCGCCGATCGCCGGCGCCACGAGCGCCGAATACGTCCCGACGGACGCCGATGTCGGCACGACACTCAGGTTGGAGGTCACCGCCGACGTCAACCCGGCCGACCAACTGCCCGACGCGGTCGTCGTCGACTCCGAGCAGAGCGGCGTCGTCACCTACGCACCCGGCCAGTCGGCCCCGCCCGCGGCCTCGCCGCCCACCCCGACCCCGTCGACCCCGTCGACGCCCGGCGGGACGGGCGCGGGCACCCACACCCCGCCGCCGAACCCGCCCTCCGCCCCGCCCGCCCCGCGCCTCGGCGCCCTGAAGCTCGCCGCCAACGGCCGGTCGCTCTCCTTCACCCTCTCGAGCCCCGGCGGCGTGACGCTGCAGCTGCAGCGCGCCACGAAGGGCCACCGCACCGCCAAGGGGTGCCTGACGGGCGCCGCGCGAAAGCGGGCGAAGCGCTGCACCGTGTTCGTCACGGTGGCGAGCGTCGTGCGCAACGGCCTGCCGGCCGGCGCGGGCCGCCTCGGGCTGCCGACCAGGATCCACGGCCACCTCCTGCCACCGGGCACCTACCGCGTCGTGCTGACGCCCCAGGGTCCGGCGAACAACAGCGGCTCCGCCGTCGCGCTGACGCTCGTGCTCGCACGCGCTTGACACAGGAGGTGACGGCGCGGTGGCGGCCCAGCCCCGCGCCGCCCCCCGCGCCCTCGGTTACGCTCACACCCGATGCCCTCGGTCACCCGCAAGCCGAGCTCCGGCCGCCTCCGACGCGAGGCGGTCGAGCAGCGCGTGTTCGAGGCGGTCGAGCGCCTCCTCGCCGAGGGCGAGAGCTTCACCTCGCTCGGCGTGCAGCGCATCGCCGACGAGGCGCAGATCGCGCGCTCGACGTTCTACGTGCACTTCCCCGACAAGTCGGCGCTGCTCATGCGCCTGACCGAGTCGGCGACCGGCGACATCGGCGACATGTTCCCGCGGCCGGAGGAGTGGGCCGACGGCGACGCGGCGGGGCTGGACGCGCTCACGCGCGCGGTCGCGCGGATGCTCGGCCACTACCGCAGCCACGCCGACACGCTCGCCGCGCTCGCCGAGGTGGCGGCCTACGACGCGGAGGTCGCGGAGTTCTGGCGCGAGCGCGTCGACCGCTTTGCCGACGCCCTGCGCGAGCGCCTGGAGCGGGACCGCCGCGCCGGACGCGTCCCGCGCGACCTCGACTGCGACGTGACGGCGCGGCTCATCGCCTGGGGTGCCGAGCGGGTCGTCACCGAGCACATCGCCTCCGACGACGGCGGCGGCGACGAGCACCTGTCGGCCAGCCTTGCGCGCACGATGTGGGCCGCGATGCATGCCTCCGGGTGACGGTCGCCACCGCGCCCCACCCGCAAACTGGCTGTCTGGCCAGTCGGCGGCGCCGGCGCTGTATAGTCGCCGCGTCAGACACCGTGTCGGTCACGGAGCCCGCCCGGGCGCGACTCGTCTCGCACCCGACACGCCCGGCAGACGGCGCTCGATCGGATCGGTGATCCCCGAGCATGAGGAGTGGTCGTGGCCAAAGAGGCGCGTGTTCTTGCTGGTGAGACGGCGGTAGTGACGGGCGGCGCGCGTGGGATCGGCCGAGCGACGGCCGCGGCCCTGCTCGGCGCCGGGATGAAGGTCGCGATCGGCGACCTGGACGGCGAGCTGGCGGCCCAGACCGCGGGCGAGCTGTCGCCGATGAACACGTACGGCGGACGCCTCGACGTCACCGATCGGGCGTCGTTCGCGGCGTTCCTCGACACGGTCGAGCAGCAGCTCGGCCCGATCGACGTGCTCGTCAACAACGCCGGCATCATGCCGCTGCACCGCTTCACCGAGGAGGACGACGCCACGGCGCGGCGGATCATGGACATCAACGTGCACGGCGTCATCTTCGGCACGAAGCTCGCGCTCGAGCGGATGCTGCCGCGCGACCGGGGGCACATCGTCAACATCGCCTCCCAGGCGGGCAAGGTGGGCACCCCCGGCGGCGCGACGTACTCGGCCAGCAAGCACGCCGTGATCGGCCTCACCGAGTCCGTGCGGGGCGAGATGAAACTCATGGGCGCGCACATCAACCTCAGCTACGTGATGCCGTCGGTCGTGGCCACCGAGCTCGGCGCCGGCCTACCGCAGACGCGCGGGGTGAAGACGCTCGCACCGACCGACGTCGCCGACGCGATCGTCGAGGCGCTCCAGCACGGCACGGTCGACGTGTGGGTGCCGAAGTCGGTCAAGCCGCTCAACCGGTTCACGCAACTGCTGCCGCGTCGCGCGGCCGAGGCGATCGGCCACGCGATCAAGGCCGATCGGGTGCTCTTCCAGCCCGACGAGAACGTCCGGGCCGGCTACGAGCTGCGCGCGTCACAGTCGGAGCCGAGTCTCCCGCCCGCCCCCGGCGCTCCGCAGCTCGCGCCCGCCCGGGGGGAGGCCGAGGAGGTGCACAGCGCGCGCTGAGCCGACGCGCGCCGACCGTATTGAATACACTGTCGGACAGAGTGTCCGACTGCCGAGCGGCGCTACCGTTCAGCCCGGCGCCGCGCGCGGCGATCACCCTGTGCCCCGGGCCACCAGGCTCCGGGGTCCGACATCGACGATAGGAGTCCGAGGAGCATGGCTACGACTGAGGCGCTCGTGTTCGACGCGATTCGCACGCCGCGCGGCAAGGGCAAGCACAACGGGTCGCTGCACACGACCAAGCCGGTCGATCTCGTCGTCGGCCTGATGCACGAGATGCTCGTTCGCAACGACACGCTCGACCCGTCGCGGGTCGACGACGTCGTCCTCGGCTGCGTCACCCCGGTGGGCGACCAGGGCGCCGACATCGCCAAGACCGCGGCGATCAAGGCCGGACTGCCCGACACCGTCGCCGGCGTGCAGCTCAACCGCTTCTGCGCCTCCGGCCTGGAGGCCGTCAACATCGCCGCCCAGAAGGTCGCTTCCGGCTGGGAGGACCTCGTCTTCGCCGGCGGCGTCGAGTCGATGTCGCGCGTCCCGATGGGCACCGACGGCGGTGCCTGGGCGATGGACCCCGAGACGGCGTATGACACCTCCTTCGTGCCGCAGGGCATCAGCGCCGACCTCATCGCCACGATCGAGGAGTTCAGCCGCGAGGACGTCGACGCCTACGCCGCCCGCTCGCAGGAGCGCGCCGCCGCCGCGCGCGAGGCGGGCCGCTTCGCCAACTCGGTCGTCCCCGTCAAGGACATCAACGACCACGTCGTGCTCGACAACGACGAGTTCATCCGCCCGGGCACGACCGTCGAGACGCTCGGCGGGCTGAAGCCCTCGTTCGAGGCGATGGGCGAGATGGGCGGCTTCGACGCCGTGGCCCTGCAGAAGTACCACTGGGTCGAGAAGATCCACCACGTCCACACCCCGGGCAACTCGTCGGGCATCGTCGACGGCGCCTCGCTGCTCGCGATCGGCAACGCCGAGACGGGCGATGAGCTCGGGCTGAAGCCGCGCGCCCGCATCCTGGCCACCGCCGTATCGGGGGCCGACCCGACGATCATGCTCACCGGCCCGGCGCCCGCCAGCCGCAAGGCCCTGGCGAAGGCCGGCCTGACGGTCGAGGACCTCGATCTCGTCGAGATCAACGAGGCGTTCGCCGCCGTCGTGCTCCGTTTTGTCAAGGACATGAATCTCGATCTCGAGAAGGTCAACGTGAACGGCGGCGCGATCGCGATGGGGCATCCGCTCGGAGCGACGGGCGGCATGATCCTCGGGACCCTCATCGACGAGCTCGAGCGCCGCGACGGTCGCTACGGCCTCGCCACGCTGTGCGTCGGCGGCGGCATGGGCATCGCCACCGTCGTCGAGCGCCTCTAGTCCGCCGCCCTCCCTCCCACCCCCTTTCACCCCAGGAGCCACCCACCATGAGTGAGCAGAGCACGATCCGCTGGGAGCGCGACGACGACGGTGTCGTCATCCTCACCCTCGACGACCCCAATCAGTCCGCGAACACGATGAACGAGGCGTACGTCGCCTCGATGGGCGCCACCGTCGACCGCCTCGAGGCCGAGCGCGAGGAGATCGCCGGGGTCATCATCACGTCGGCGAAGAAGACGTTCTTCGCTGGCGGCGACCTCAACGACCTGCGCCGCGCCGACCGCGAGCACAGCGAGGAGATCCTCGCCGGGCTGCGCACGATCAAGGGCCAGCTGCGCCGGCTGGAGACGCTCGGCAAGCCGGTCGTGGCGGCCGTCAACGGCTCGGCGCTCGGCGGCGGCCTGGAGATCGCCCTGGCCACGCACCACCGGATCGTGGTCGACGACTCCAGGATCGAGATCGGTCAGCCCGAGGTGATGCTCGGGCTGCTGCCAGGCGCCGGCGGCGTCGTGCGCTGCGTGCGCAAGCTCGGGATCGTCAACGCGCTCATGCAGGTGCTCATGCAGGGCACCCGCCACCGTCCCGCCAAGGCGCTCGAGATCGGCCTTGTCGACGCGATGGTGGCCACGCCGGAGGAGCTCATCCCGGCGGCGAAGGCGTGGATCGCCGCGAACCCCGAGGCGGTCCAGCCGTGGGACGCCAAGGGCTACAAGATCCCGGGCGGCACGCCCTCGACCCCGGCCCTGGCCATGAACCTCCCGGCGTTCCCGGCCAACCTGCGCAAGCAGCTCAAGGGCGCCAACTACCCCGCGCCGCACCACATCATGGCGGCGGCCGTCGAGGGCGCCCAGGTCGACTTCGACAGCGCGATCGAGATCGAGGGCCGCTACTTCGTCGACCTCGTCACCGGCCAGGTGGCCAAGAACATGATCCAGGCGTTCTTCTTCGACCTGCAGCGGGTCAGCGGCGACCGCGACCGTCCCGAGGGACTGGAGACGTTCCAGGCCACGAAGGTCGTCGTGCTCGGCGCCGGCATGATGGGCGCGGCGATCGCCTACGTGTCCGCCAAGGCCGGCATCGAGGTCGTGCTCAAGGACGTCTCCCTCCAGGCGGCCGACCGCGGCAAGGCGTATTCGCAGGGCCTGGTCGAGAAGGCGCTCGCGCGCGGACGGACCACGCAGGAGAAGGCCGACGCGCTGCTCGCGCGGATCACGGCGACCGACGATCCGGCCGCCGCGCAGGGAGCGGACCTCGTCATCGAGGCCGTGTTCGAGGACCCGGCGGTCAAGGCGCAGGTGTTCGCCGAGATCGAGCCGCACCTGGCCGAGGACGCGCTGCTCGGCTCGAACACGTCGACGCTGCCGATCACCGGCCTTGCCGAAGGTGTGTCGCGGCCGGCTGACTTCATCGGGCTGCACTTCTTCTCGCCGGTGGACAAGATGCCCCTGCTGGAGATCATCAAGGGCGAGCAGACGAGCGAGGACACCCTCTACCGAGCGCTCGACCTGGCGCGGCAGATCAAGAAGACGCCGATCGTCGTCAACGACAGCCGCGGCTTCTTCACGAGCCGCGTGATCGGCACGTTCATCAACGAGGGCATCGCGATGCTGACCGAGGGCGTCCCGGCGCCGTCGATCGAGCAGGCCTCCTCTCAGGCCGGCTACCCCGCGCCGGTGCTGCAGCTGTCCGACGAGCTCAACCTCAAGCTCATGCGCAAGATCCGCGACGCGGCGAAGGCGGCGATGGCGAGCGGGACCGGCTGGGACTCCCACCCCTCCGAGCAGGTGATCGACCGCATGCTCGACGAGTTCGATCGCCCGGGCAAGCTCGAGAGCAAGGGCTTCTACGAGTACGCCGACGGCAAGCGCACCGGCCTGTGGAGTGGCCTGGCGGATGCGTTCGGCGGCACCAACCACGAGATCCCGTTCGAGGACCTCAAGGAGCGGATGCTGTTCATCGAGTCGATCGAGTCGGTCAAGTGCCTCGACGAGAAGGTGATCGAGTCGGTCGCCGACGCGAACATCGGCTCGATCTTCGGCATCGGGTTTCCGGGCTGGACCGGCGGCGTGCTCCAGTACATCAACGGCTACGAGGGCGGCCTACCCGGATTCGTGGCTCGCGCCCGCGAGCTCGCCGCGACGTACGGCGAGCGCTTCGCCCCGCCGGCCTCGCTCGTCGAGAAGGCCGAGCGCGGCGAGACCTACAGCGACGAGCGCCCGCTCGTCGCGACCGCATAGGGCTCGGCGCACGCACTCGCCCTCCGGGGCGGCGACCGCGCCGCCCCGGGCCACGCGTTTCACTCGCGGTGGGCGGTCCGCTTCTGGCCGGCGCAGTACTCCGCGAAGTCGCGTTCGAAGTCCGGCCACGAGACCGGGCCGCTCGGCGGGCTCGGCGGCGTCGGCGGGCGGCGGCTTCCGCCGTCGTCCTCACCGTCGTCGGGGTGCGGACCTCCAGTGCCCTTGCCGCGACGGCGCAGGAACGCGATCGTCCCCACGGCCGACGCGCCGCCGACCCATACCGCCGGGGCGATCCACGCCCCAATCCCCGCGCTGCGCGGGACCGCGTGCGCCAGTCCCATGATGGAAGCTGAGATGAGAACCTCCATGACGTCAGCGTAAACGGTTTCGCCCGTCGTGGAGCCGATCATCACCCCTTTGGGGTGACCGACGACGGATCACCCGATCGGGAGGATGAGCCCCTCCCGATCGCGGATAGCCTCAGCGCTGGTCGAGTGCGTCCGCGCGGGCGCACCCGGCGGCCTGAGGCGTCCACGACAGGAAGGGTCATTCATGCACTTGGACCACGAGCTCGCCGACGCGAGACTCTACGGCAACCGGTTCCTGCTCACCGACGCGCCCGACGGCAGCCTGCCGGAGAAGGGCATGGCGGCCGAGGACGCCTACTGGCTGCTCGAGCAGCAACTCACCCTCGACGGGATCCCGGAGCGCAACCTGGCGACGTTCGTGACGACCTGGATGGAGCCGGATGCCATCCAGCTCATCGCGCAGAACCTCCATCGCAACTACATCGACCACGCGGAGTACCCGCAGACGGCCGAGATCGAGCAGCGCTGCATCCGCATGCTGGCCGACCTCTTCAACGCCCCGGGGCCCACGGTGGGCACGCGCACCCAGGGCTCCTCGGAGGCGATCATGCTCGGCGCGCTCGCGCTGAAGTGGAAGTGGCGCCAGCGCCGCGAGAAGGCCGGCAAGTCGGTCGACAAGCCGAACCTCGTCTACGGGCGCGATGTGCACGTCGTGTGGGACAAGTTCTGCCGCTACTTCGACGTCGAGCCGCGCACGGTGCCGCTGAAGCCGAACAAGTACACGATCGACGCCGAGGACGTCGAGCCGCACGTCGACGAGAACACGATCGGCGTCGCCGCCGTGCTCGGCACGACGTTCACCGGACACTCCGACGACATCCGGGGCATCAACGACTACCTGGCCACACTGGCGGAGGAGCAGGGTCTCGACGTCCCGCTGCACATCGACGGCGCGAGCGGGGCGTTCGTGTGGCCGTTCTGCTTCCCCCATACCGAGTGGGACTTCCGACTCAGCCAGGTGCGCTCGATCAACGCCTCGGGCCACAAGTTCGGCCTCGTCTATCCGGGGATCGGCTGGCTCATCTTCCGCGAGCCGAGCGACCTCCCCGAGGAGCTCGTCTTCTACGAGAACTACCTCGGCAAGAGGGACTCGACCTTCACTCTGAACTTCTCGACCGGCGCGGCGATGGTGCTCGCGCAGTACTACAACTTCGTCCGCTTCGGCCACGAGGGGTACAAGTACCGCATGCAGTCGATGCACTACAACACGCAGCAGCTGGCCGAGAAGATCGCGGCCATCGGCGAGTTCGACCTGGTCGGCGCGGAGGAGGAGCAGCTTCCGCTCGTCGCGTTCCAGCTGAGCGGCGAGCACCCCTACGACGAGTTCGACATCGCGGTCCAGCTGGCCGCCGAGCGGGGCTGGATGGTGCCCGCCTACACGCTGCCTCCCGACGCGACGCACGTGACGCTCCTGCGCGCGCTGGTGAAGGAGTCGCTCGGCCACGCCCTCGCGAGCACGTTCGCCGAGGATCTGGCCGAGGCGTGCGCGACGCTTCAGAAGAAGGGCAGCCGGGACGAGATCTACCGCAAGCGGGTCAAGACCGGCGTCGGTTACTAGACGAGGCTGCCGACGGACGGCTCAGAACGGCCACGAGGGCCCGGCGGCGAGACCCGCCGCCGCGCATCGGCCTCAGCTGTCGGAGATCGCCAGCGCGTCGCCCGCGGCCTCGTCGGGGTCGGCATCCACGGGCTTGGTCAGCGTCCTGCTCGCCCGTTCCGCCACCTTCTGGATCCGCTGGGCGTCCTTGTCGATGCCGATGACGATGAGCGCCGCCTGCCCGGTGTCCAGCAACTCCCCCATCTCCTTCAGGTCGCTGCGGCTGATGCCACGCGCGACGTGCCCGATCCACGCGCCGAGACCGGCGCCGCCGGCGGCCACCACCGCGGGGAGCGCCACCGGGGCGACGACGGCCACGGCCGCGCCGGCGGCCAGGCCGATCCACCCGCCGTGCTGGGTCGGCTTCTCGGTCTTGTTGACCTTCACGTTGCCCTCGGCGTCCTTGGTGATGATGGCCGAGTCGTAGGACCCGATGATGTCGCCGGCGTGGAGCGCCTTGACGGCCTCGTAGTCGCTGTCGGCGTCGGCGACGCTGTCGTAGACGGCGGCGAACATGAACATGGGCTTGTCGCTCATCAGGAGCCTTTCGGGCAAGGGGTTCGAGGGCGGCTCGCGCCCCGGTGGCCGCCAAGCTAGCACCGCCCGATGCTCGGCCGGCGGCGGGCGAGGTGCGAGCCGGCGACGGGTGCATCCGTTGCCCCGGGGTGGTGCCCGCTCGCGCGGGGCCACATGCCCACCACATTGCCGGCCCTGCCCCGCAACTGGAGAATCGCATCCGACGATGGGACCGCCGTCCGGCACGCTCCGCGCCCTCCTCGCCGCCGGCCTCGGCGCGGCCGTCCTGGTCGCCGGACCGGTTTCGGGTGCCGCGGCGCAAGCCACGTCGACGACGCCGGCGACGACGGGCTCGACCCAGTCCCGGTCGTCGAAGACGCAATCCGCCTCGGTGAGCACGAAGACGATCACCGAGTCGGCGTCGACGCGGACGAAGACCGTGACCGAGGCCACGACGCAGAGCGCTCACACGGCGTCCGTCAACGTGCAGGTGCACTCGAACACGCCGACCACCTCGCTCGCCGCTCCGGCGAGCAGTTCCTCCAGCGGACCGCCGGCCTGGGCCTGGGTGCTCATCGGAGTCGGCGCTCTCGTCGCGGTCGGCGCGTTCTTCGCCGGGAGCCGCCGAGGGGGAAGCGGGGGCGCTCCGCCCCCAACCGCCGCAGCTCGCCGAGGAGCCCCGGGAGCCGACCGCCCCGGCACGCCACCGCCCGGCGATCGGCCGCCCCCGCCGGGTGGTCCGCCGCCCGGGTCAGCCTGACCGTGGCTCGCGGGGACGCGCGCCGCGCCGATCACCCGAACGGGGTGATGCGACCCTGCTCAGCCTGGAGTGCAATGACGAACGACCGTTCGCGGCGCATTGTTGTACGTCCGCGCCCGCCGTCGTGAATGCCATCCAACACCGAAGACCGAAGGGACACGCCATGCCGATCGGACGACGTCGACCCATCATGCGCGCCGCGGCCGTCGGCGGCGGCGCCTACATGTACGGCAAGCACAAGGCGAACCAGCAGGCGGAGGCCGCGGACCACGAGGCCTGGCAGGACGAGCAGCTCGCCCGGCAGCAGGCCCAGCCGGCCGCTCCCCCGCCGGCCGCAGCGCCGCCGAGCGGCGGGATGTCGCCGGATCTGATCACCCAGCTCAAGGAGCTCGGGGAGCTGCACGACAGCGGCGTCCTCACCGACGAGGAGTTCACTCAGCAGAAGCAGCGCCTGCTGTCGGCCTGAGGCGCCCATCGCCCGGCCGGGGCAGGTCGGCCTCGGCCTCGGCCGCGGGCGCCAGCGCCGGCTCGCTCGCGGCGAGTTCGCGCCGCCAGCCCATGAGCACGTCGTGGACCTCGGCGGCGCCGACGATCGGCTCGCGCGGAGCGGGCAGCGTGACGGGCGCGAACAGGAACGGCCGCGTCTGCGGGCCGCCGAGCCCGCCGTGGAACGAGATCAGCTCCTCGAAGGCGCATCCCTGCTCGAGATCGGCGTCGTAGAAGCTGTTGACCATGACGTCGGCGACGTGGCCGAAGCCATCGGTGCGCCGCAGGTGGTCGGCGGCGCCCGCGGGGAACGGCTCGAGGGGATCCTCTCCCTCGACCCGGTCGTCGCTCAGGTAGCGGGTGCCGCGGGCGCCGAGCACGACGGGTCCGTCCGACTGTGAGCGCACGAGCAGGAAGCCGATGTGGGGGTGCTCGCGCAGGGCGGTGAGCAGGCGCGGATGGCGCGCCTCGATCTCCTCGGCCGTCAGCCGGCGTTTGTCGTCGTCCATCAGGTAGATGAGGCCGAGGTTGCCCGAGCCGAGCACGACCACCTCCTTGTCACTCACGTCGTTGGCCGCTCGCTTCTTGTCCTTGCCCGTCCGGCCGGTGGCCTCGTGGAGGGCGTGCCCGGCCGCGGCGTCGTTCTCGTCCCCGGTCGCCACGCGCGCGACGTGACCCTGCTCGAGCGATCGTTCGACGAGATCCTCAAGCGTGTAGCCGTTGCGCTGCAGGAACGTCGCCCCCTGCGTCTGCCCGTGGTCGGAGAGGACGACGAGCTCGTAGGGACGTGGCGCATAGCGGCGCGCCCGAGCGATGCGGCCGAACTGCCGATCGAGCTTGCGCAGCGCCTCGAGCGTGTCGGCGCGCTCGAGGCCCGAGTGGTGCGCGACCTCGTCGTAGCTCGAGAACGTGGCGTACACGGCCGGGCGTCCGCGGAACATGTCGGTGAGCACGCCGAAGACGATCAGGTCGCGCACGCCCACGCACAGGGCGGCGCGCAGGAGCGGGTAGCGACCGCCCCGGTGGCCCCGGGGCTGGATGTCCCGGCGGCGCTGCTGCAGCGCCGCCACCCGCTCGATGATGACCTCCCAGAAGAAGAGAATGAGCTCGCGGGTGACGTTGAAGCCGTTGGCGAAGAAGGCCCGGTAGCCGGGGTTCGCGCGCTTCTCGGCCTCCATCCGGCTGACGGTCAGGATCATCTCCTCCGCGTCGCCGGAGAAGAGGTTCCCCCGGCTGGCGCCGCCGTCGGCGAGCAGGCCGCGACCGGAGGAGTGACGCTTCTCGATCTCCGCGCAGTCAGCCGGCGAGGAGCAGGTCATGAGCGTGCCGGTCTCCTTCTCGACCCAGCGGAAGGCCGGGACGTCCTCGTTGGACCCGAGCAGGATGCCGGCCTGGCTGGCGCCGGTCTGCGAGCTGAGATCGGGCTCCCACTCGATCAGACGATGCGTGCCCTCCTGCAGCCAGCGCGCCATCTCCGGGGCGCTACCGTCGCGCATCGCGCGTTGGAGCACGGGCAGCGCGAGCCCGTCGATCTCGAGGAAGATGACGCCGGGCACGGCGGTGCGGGTCGCGCCGCCCTGACGACGGCTGATGCGCTCGATCACGCGCAGCGTGTAGACGTCGTCGTCGTCGACGCCGAGGATCGCCGTGAGCACGACGCTCGTGGCCGCGATGACGATCGCTGCCCCGAGCGCCGAGGCGAAGCCGTCGACGTGAAACGAGGTCGGGTCGATCGCCGATGCGAGCATCAGGATCGCCGCGTCGACCAGCAGCGCCAGGAGGAATCCGAGCGCGAGCGTGAACGGCAGGCGCAGCGCGGCGACGATCGGCGGCAGGATCGCGTTGAGGACCGCGATGATCGCCGCCGCGACGAACGCCTCTCCGAACGTCCCCACGCTGACCCCGGGCACGATCGTGCCGGCCGCGAACACCGCCAGGGCCGCCACGACCCAGGCCAGCACCGCACGCACGAGACGGAACCGCGGTCGCTCCGGGGTCCAGTGCGGTTCCTCGGCGTAGGCCACGGGCGCCGCCGGCCGCGGGCCGTCTCCGTCAGGCGGGACCATGCCGCTCAACGTCCGGCGGCCTCGAGCCGTCGGTGGGAGCCGTCTGCAGGCGTCAGCGGCGCTCGGGAAGCCCCGAGGACGAGCAGATGGACCGGCCCTGTCGACATGTGAACACTCATCTCGTTGCGCCGGCCGCGGGACCGAGGCACCCATTCGTGCGAGCGGCGAGTCTAAGCGTCCTCGACCGGCACCGCCGCCCGCATCACCCAGAGTGGGCTAGACCGGCGCGCCCCGGGCGCGGCCTCACCCGGTTGGGACGATGAGGGCGGTCGCGAACGGCGATTGCATGGGGCCGGCGCGGACGCCCGGCATCCCGGGGCTGACGCGCGCCAGAGCCCATGCCAGATCCGCACAGCGAGAGCGCCGGTCCCGGCGGCGCGGCCGGCCCGGCGCCCGCGCCGGCGGAGCCGCCGTCGCGCGCCGGCACCGCCGTGACGTGGCTCGGCCACGCGACGGCATTGATCGAGATCGACGGCGTGCGCCTGCTCACCGACCCCGTGCTCCGCCCCCGGATCGGGCCGCTCGTCCGGATCGGCCCGGCGGCGAGCCTGGCCGCGGACACGCCGGTGCACGGCGTGCTGCTCTCGCACCTCCACGCCGATCACGCCGACCTGCCGTCGCTGCGGAGCATCGGCGCCTCGGTGCCGGTGTTCGCACCCCGTCCGGCCGGCGAGTGGCTGCGCCGCCACGGCGTCGCGAACGTGAGCGAGCTGCGTCCCGGCGACGAGGCACGAGTTGCCGGTGTGCGGATCCTCGCCACCGCGGCCGAGCATGATCGCCGCCGGCACCGATTCGGACCGGCCGCCGACCCGATCGGCTTCGTCGTGCGCGGATCGGGCTCGGCCTACTTCGCCGGAGACACCGACCTGTTCGGAGCGATGTGCGAGCTCGCGGGCTCGATCGACATCGCGCTGCTGCCGATCGCGGGGTGGGGGCCGACGACCGGGGCCGGGCACCTCGATCCCGCGCGGGCGGCGATCGCGACGTCCGTCATCGCCCCACGGGTCGTCGTGCCGATCCACTGGGGCACGCTCGCGCTTCCCCGCTGGGCGCGCCGAGGACGAGATCCGGCGCAGCCGGCGCGCGACTTCGCCGCGCTCGTCGCCCGCGACGCACCGGACGTCGAGGTCCGGGTGCTGGCGCCGGGGCAGCGCACGAGCCTGTAGCTGCGCGGCCCGCGGGTCCGGCGGCTGTCACCCGGAGCGGGTGATGCGCCCGGGCCGCGGCTCCGCCATCGTGCGCGCGATGCCGGAGGAGATCGCCACCGTGACCTTTCCCCATGCCGGCGGCGCCGAGCAGGCCTACGGCCGGGTGCGGGCGCAGGTCGCACCCGCGCCGTGGCTCGACAAGGTGGCCTTCGTCGAGAGTCATCGACACGGCCGGGTCGTGATCCGTGGCACGTTCGCGGGCCACTACATCGACATCGGCGACGCCACGACGTTCGGCGAGCGCGACACGGAGATCGGCGTCGTGGCCGGGGCGATCATCGGGCTCGCGTTCGGACCCGTGGGGCTCGCGGTCGGACTCGTGACCGGCGGCACGGCCGGAGCGCTCGCCGGAGAGCTCCAGGCGCCGGAGGCCGGGAGCCTGTTCGACGAGTTGCGCTCGTTGGTGCCCGAGGGCGCGTCGGCGATCGTCCTGTTCGCGGAGCCCGAGGACGTCGAGGCGATGGCGCAGGCGTTCGCCGGCAGCGAGGCGGCGGTCGTCCGCCATGATCTCTCGGCCGAGGATGCCGCGGCCCTGCGGGCCGCCGTCGCCTCGGCGCCGCCGGCCGCGAAGCCGGGCTCACAGGTGCGATGAGCGGTCCGACGGAGGAGCCCGCCGCCATGACGGACGACGAGACCCGCACGCACGTCGTCATCGTCGGGGGCGGATTCGCCGGACTCGGCTGCGCCCGTGCGCTCGCCGGCAAGAAGGGCGTGCGCGTCACCCTCATCGATCAGCACAACTACCACCAGTTCCAGCCCCTGCTCTACCAGGTGGCCACGGCCCAGCTCGGGGCGGCGGACATCGCCTACTCGCTCCGCCAGGCCTTCCACGATCACGACAACGTCGACGTGAAGCTCGGCCGCGTGACCGCCGTCGACCCGGCGGCGCTGACGGTGACGACGGACGACGGCCTGACCTTCCACGGTGACGTGCTCGTTCTGGCCGCGGGCGCGCAGGCGAACTTCTTCAACACCCCCGGCGCGGACACCCACGCCTTTCCGCTCTACTCGGTGGCCGACGCGGAGCGGCTGCGTGCGCGCATCCTCGCGGTGTTCGAGGCCGCCGACGAGGACCCATCGCGGCTCGAGCAGGGAGCGCTCAACTTCGTCGTCGTCGGTGCCGGTGCCACCGGCACCGAGACGGCCGGTGCGCTGGCGGACATGATCCACGAGGCGATGACGGTCGAGTACCACGACCTCCCGGTCGACACGGCGCAGATCCATCTCATCGACCACGGAAACCTCGTGCTCAACGGATTCTCCGAGCACGCTCACGCGTACGCCGCGAAGGTGCTCGAGGACCGCGGTGTGCAGCTGCGACTCGGCACCGGCGTCAAGGAGGTGGCGCCCGATCACGTGCTCCTGTCGGACGGAACGACGATCCAGACGCGCTGCGTCGTGTGGGCCGGAGGCCTGATGGCCGCGCCGATCGCGGCGAACTGTGGCCCGGCGCCCGGACGCGGCGGTCGCATCGACGTACGGGACGATTTCACCGTCGACGGCTTCCCGGGCCTGTACGTCGCCGGCGACATGGCCAACATCCCGGGCCCGGACGGTCACCCGTTCCCGCAGCTCGGGTCGGTGGCGCTCCAGAGCGGGACGTGGATCGCTCAGAACATCCTCGACGAGATCGCGGGCAAGGAGCGCAAGCCCTTCCGATACCACGACAAGGGGATCATGGCGATGATCGGGCGCGGAGCCGCCGTGGCCGAGGTGGGCGCGCACCGCCACGAGCTCCACGGTCCGGTCGCCTTCGCGGCCTGGCTCGGCGTGCACGCGGCGCTGATGGCCGGCGTGCGCAATCGCGTCGAGGCGTTCATCGACTGGGGCTGGGACTACTTCTCCAAGACGGGCGGCCCGCAGGTGCTCGACCAGCGCTCGAGCGGGGCGCACATCGACTGGGGCGAGCCCGCGGACGCCGATGTCACGCGCGAGCTCGGCGCCGACGCCGCGGCCGTGCGACCGGCGACCGCGTCGCCGGCGTAGGCGCAGCGTCGCGGTCAGGCGTCCGCGCCCACCTCGGCTCGCGCCGGCGCCGCGGCGCCGAGCCGCTCGCGGAGGTGATCCCCCACGCGCAGCGCGTTGGCCATCGCCGTGAGCGCCGGGTTCACGGCGCCGATGCTCGGGAAGAAGCTCGTGTCGACCACGTACAGGTTGTCGAGCTCGTGAGCGCGGCAGTTGACGTCGAGGACCGAGGTCGCCGGGTCGGCGCCGAAGCGGCAGGTGCCGGCCTGGTGCGCGCAGCCCGCGACCGGGATATCGTTCTTGAGGTAGACGCGGCGCGGAAGCAGGTGATGGTGCTCCATGCCCAGGTCGCCGAGCATCGACTTCAGCTGCGCGAGCAGGCGTTCTTTCGGCACCTCGTTGGTCGGCCGGTAGGCGAGCGTGATCGTGCCCTCGGCGTCGACGGTGACACGGTTCTCGGGTAGCGGTAGATCCTCGGTGGACAGCCAGAAGTCGACGGCGTGTCGGGCAACGTCCTCCAGCGACCGGGTGGGTGCCAGCAACGTCTCGACCGGCTTCTCCCCTCGGAACATCGGCGCCTGCGACTTGCCGACCATCTGGATGTTGCCGAGCGGATAGTCGCTGTCGGGCCCCGAGAAATAGAAGTCGTTGAGCCCGAGCGTCTTCTGGAACACCGTCGGGTTCTCCTCCTTGGAGAGCGCGAGCACCGCCTGGCTGTTGTGGAACATGTAGTTGCGGCCCACCTGGCCGGAGCCGTTGGCGAGGCCGTCCGGATGGTGCTCGTCGGCCGACATGAGCAGGAGCCTGGCCGAGTTCGCCGCCCCGCAGGAGACGACGACGATGTCGGCCGTCAGCGTCTCGCGCGCGCCCGCGTGCTCGACCTCGACGCCGGTCACGATGCGACCCGACGAGCCGGTGATCAGCCGCAGCGCCTCGGCGTCGATCATCAGCTCGACGTTGCCGTGCTCGAGCGCCGGACGCACCCCGAGGACCTCGGCGTCGGACTTGGCGTGCAGCAGGCAGGGGAACCCGTCGCAGTCGTCGCAGCGCATACACGTGCTGTAGGGCAGGTTGGACTCGTTCAGGAGCACCCCACACGGGGCGTGGAACGGGTGGTGCCCGAGCGCCGCCAGATCGTCGGAGAGCTGCTGGATCCGGGGCTCGTGCGACACGGGGGGGAACGGATAGGGGCCGGATGACGGCGGCTCGGTGGGATCCTCACCGCGAGCGCCGTGGACGCAGTACATCTGCTCGGCGAGGGTGTAGTACGGCTCCATGGCGCCGTAGTCGATCGGCCAGGCCGGCGAGATCCCGTCGCGGTGGCGCAACTCGCCGAAGTCCCGCTCGCGCAGCCGGTAGAGGGCGGCGCCGTAGAGCTTCGTGGCGCCCCCGACGTAGTAGTGGATCTGGGGCCGGAACGGCTTGCCCTGTTCGTCATGCCACGTGTCGGGCGACACGTAGCGGTTCTTCACGAACACCTCCTCGGCCATGACGTTCTGCGGCTCGCGCTTGAGCCAGCCGCCGCGCTCGAGCAGCAGCACCCGCTTTCCGGTGGGGGCGAGATGGCGCGCGAGCGTGCCACCTCCGGCACCGGTGCCGATGATGATGACGTCGTAGTGGTCCACGGGTCCGCCTTCGTCTGATCGTTGGAGTCCGAATGGCTGGGGTCGAGCGCGCCGCTACGGGGCGACGTGCAGCGGCGGCCCCCTGTGCGTGCCGGCGGAGGCGAACCCCTCGGCCTCGAGGCGTTCGTTGAGGATGATGCGCGCCGCCGCCTCGAGCAGGGCGAGGTGCGAGAAGGCCTGGGGGAAGTTGCCCAGATGCCGCCCGGTGTCGGAATCGAACTCCTCGGCGTACAACCCGAGCGGGGATGACACCTTCAGCAGACGCTCCATCAGATCTCGCGCGCGCTGCTGCTCACCGACGATCGACAGCGCCGACACGAGCCAGAACGAGCAGATGAGGAACGTCCCCTCCTTCCCCGACAGGCCGTCGTCGGTCTCGCCGGTGCGGTAGCGAAGGACGAACCCGTTCTCGGTCAGGTCCCTCTCGATCGCGATCACCGTGCCGTGCATGACCTCGCTGTCGCCGGGCAGGAAGCCGAACAGCGCGGCGAGCAGCGTCGACGCGTCGAGCGAGTCGGTGGCGTAGTGCTGACGAAGCACGCCCCCATCGGTGACGCCGTGGGCGAGGATGTCGGCGTGGATCTCGTCGGCCGTGGTCCGCCACTGCTCGGCCAGATCGCGGTCGTCGCGGATCACCGCCAGCTTCGCCGCGCGATCCATGGCCACCCAGCACATCAGCTTGGACGAGACATAGTGCTGCGGCTTGCCCCGGGCCTCCCAGATGCCCTGATCCGGCTCGCGCCACACGCGCGTGGCGCATTCGGCCTGGCTCTCGACGACCGGCCACAGGCGGCGCGGGAGACGCTGGCTGTGCTCGGTGTGCAACAGGACCGAGTCGAGCACCGCCCCGAACACGTCGTTCTGGCGCTGATCGAAGGCGCCGTTGCCGACGCGCACCGGGCGCGCGCCGGCGTACCCGGTCAGATCGTCGCGCGTCGACTCCGTGAGGTCGCGCCGCCCGTCGATCCCGTACATGATCTGCAGGCCGCCGTCATCGTTGCGCTCGATGTCGGCGATGAACTGCATGAACTCGTCGGCCTCCCAGTCGAGCCCGAGCATGTGCAGCGCCTGGAGCGTGAACGTGGTGTCGCGCATCCACGTGTAGCGGTAGTCCCAGTTGCGCTCGCCGCCCGGGGTCTCGGGCAGCGACGTCGTGAGCGCCGCGACGGTCGCCCCGGTGGGAATGTAGGTGAGGCCCTTCACGGTCAGCGCCGACCGCTGCAGCGCCTCTCGCCAGCGATGGTCGGGCATCCGGTGGGCCTGTCCGATCCAGCGCCGCCAGTAGCGCGTCGTGGCGTCCAGACGCCGGCTGGCATCGGCGACGTCGGGCGGGGTCTCGAGCTCATGCGCCCACGACAGCGCGCAGTATGCCTGCTCGTCCTTGCGCAGCACCCGTCGCGCGCGCACGCGGTTGCCCTCGATGCCGAGCTGCAGGTCGGTCTGCAGGCGCACCGTCTGTCCCGCCGCGGTCGCGTCGGCGACGTGCCGATCGCCGCCCACGAGCGTCCAGCGCGCCGGCTCGCGGCCGTAGTCGAACACGGGCTCACACACGAGCTCGAGCTCGACCTCGCCCTCGAAGCACAGCACCGACCGAACGAGCATGTGGTCGGCATCCTCGTCGGCCGGCGGCCGCGTGTGCGGAGTGACGTGGTCCTCCCCGACCGTCGGGCCCATCGTGAGCGCGTCGCGCACGCACAGCCATCCGGACGGAGTTCTCCACGTCGTGAGCAGCACGTTCGTGCCGGGCTCGTAGTAGCGCGCGATCGGCGTGTTCACGCCGAACGGCCCGACCCGCCACAGCCCCGCCTCGCGATCGAGCAGCGTCCCGAAGATGCTCGGCGAGTCGAAGCGCGGCACGCACAGCCAGTCGACCGAGCCGTCGGGGGCGACGAGCGCGCCGGTGTGGCAGTTGGACAGGAAGGCGTAGTCGGCGATCGGCGGGAACGGCGACGGCATCGCGGCGCTCTGCGGCGCGCGCTCGGTCGCCGGCTTGCCGTCCTTCTTGCCCGGCCTGCCGCCATCGGCCTTGCCGTTGGCGCGAGCAGGCTTGCTGTGGGAGACGGCGCTCATGACCCCACCACCCACGGCTGCTCCCAGCGATTGAAGCCGGAGACGAGCTCATCCGCCGCCTCCGGCCCCCATGAGCCCGGGGCGTAGCGATGCAAGGGCGGCGGCGCGTCGAGCAGCGGCTGCATCACCCGCCACGCCTCCTCGACGCTGTCCTGGCGCGTGAACATGCTGCTGTCGCCGTCCATCGCCGCGTGCAGGAGGACCTCGTACGGGGTCGGCGCCTCTCCGCCCTGCTCGGCGAACTCGACGTCGAGGTCGACCCGGTCCGGATCGGTGTGGTCGGCGCGCAGAGCATCGATGACCAGGCGTGTCCCGGTGCTCGGATCGAGCCTGACGACGAACTGGTTCTCGACCGGGGGCCGGCGGGCCTTGGAGACGAACCCGAGTCTCGGCGGGCGACGAAACACGAGGCGCAGCTCGGTCTGCGTCACCGGCAGGCACTTGCCGGTGCGGATGAAGAAGGGCACGCCCGCCCAGCGCCAATTGTCGATGTCGAGGCGCAGCGCCGCGTAGGTCTCCGTCCCGGAGCCCTCGGCGACGCCGTCGATGTCGAGATAGCCGTCGTACTGGCCCCGCACGTAGTGGCGCGGATTCGCGTCCTCCATCGAGCGGAAGACGGCGAACTTGGCGTCCTTGAGCGTGCGCGCGTCCGCCCCGGCCGGCGCCTCCATCGCCGCGATGGCGACAAGCTGCATGAGGTGGTTGACGACCACGTCCTGCAGCGCCCCCACGCGATCGTAGAAGTGGCCGCGGTCCTCGACGCCGAAGTCCTCGGCCATCGTGATCTGGACGCTCGAGATGTAGTGGCGATTCCACACCGGCTCGAGCACGGTGTTCGCGAAACGCAGGTAGAGAAACTCCTGCAGGCCCATCTTCCCGAGGAAGTGGTCGATGCGGTACAGCTGCGACTCGTCGATGTACCGGTGGATCTCCGCCGCGAGCGCGCGGGCGGAGGCGAGGTCGTGGCCGAACGGCTTCTCGACCACGACGCGCGCGCCGGAGGTGAGACCGGCGTCGCGAAGGCCCTTGATGACCGTAGCGAACAGGAAGGGCGGGATCTCGAGGTAGAAGACGGGCAACCGCGCATCGGGGATCGCCTCGGCGACGCGGGTGAACGTGCCCGGGTCGGTGAAGTCGCCCTGCACGTAGGACAGGCGCTCCGCGAAGCGCCGGAACACCTCCTCGTCGAGGGTCTCGCCGGCGTTCACGGTTGCCGTTCGCGCGTGCTCGCGGAGCTGATCGATCGACCAGTCGTCGGATGCCACGCCGACGATCGGGCAGTTGAGCGCGCCGCGCTTCTCGAGGCAGTACAGCGACCGGAACGTCATCACCTTGGCCAGGTCGCCGGTGATCCCGAACACGACCAGCACGTCGGCCTGTCCCTCGGAGTCACGTGTCTGCGGGAGGCCTTCGGATCGGACGTCGACGTCGGTAGCCACGTGAATCTCCTCTTGTTCGCTCGAACGTGGGGTCAACGGTAATGCGTTTCCAGTGACTTCGACGCCTTGTTCACGGGTGCATCACTCGCCGTCGCCGAGGTCGTAGCCGATCGCGCTCGCCAGCCGCGGCGCGGTCGCGACGAGACGCGCCAGCCCGACGGCCGGCCCGACGGCGATGAGCACGCCGACGAGCTCGGACTCGGTCGCGCCGGCGGCGCGTGCGCGCTCGACCGTCCGACGGAGCGAGCTCGTGGCCGCGCCGAGCGCGAGCAGGGCGCCGAGCTGCACGAACAGCTCCACCTTCGCCCCGAGCACGTCGTCCTCGCGAGGCGGCGATCCGCTCGTGAGGACCATCGCCACCGAACGCTCGTCGTTGAGCGCCAGACGACGGAGAAGCTCCTCGGTGCGATCCATCGTGGTCGCAGCCTAGAAGCGCGGACCGGCCGTTCATCCCCCCAACCGGGTGAAAGCGGTGACCGCGCGGCGCGCGCGCCGAAAACGCGTCTGGCCACCGGGAGGGGGCGGCGGCCAGACGACGACCGAGCGGGACACGGCCCCGCGGACACGCCCCCGCGCTGGTTTCGAGGCTAGCGGTCCACCGACGCGCGGCATCATCCAATGCGGATGATCGCGTCGACGCCGCCGACCGGTAGTGCGTACCTCCCGCGAACATGCCGGTCTGCCACCTTGCCCGACCACCCTCCGGGCGAGAATCCTGTGGGCATGGCCGGTCGGCGCGTTTCCAGCTCCTCTGCGAGCCCCTGTCCGCGCGGGGTTCGGTAGTGGCGCAGGCGGCGCCGATCCGCGCGAGACGCCCACGTCCGCCGCGTCCGTCGGCGACCGGGGCCATCCCGCCACCGAGCCGGGCCCGAAGCGTGGCCCGCACGCCGCGCGAGCCGTCGCGCCTCGCCCGACGGCTCGCGGTGCCGCGGTTCGGATCGGACCACGTCAGCCGCCCGGAGCTCGTCCGGCGCCTGTGCGCCGGCCGCGACGCATGGCTGACGCTCATCACCGCGCCCGCGGGGTACGGCAAGACGACGTTGCTCTCGGAGTGGGCGGCGGTCGATGAGCGGCCGTTCGTGTGGGTGACGCTCGACGAGCGTGACGACGATGCCGCGCGCCTCGCGGCCGCCATCGCCGAGGCGCTGCGCCATGCCGACGTCGAGCAGTCGGCGTTGCGCGCGATGCTCGCCTCGCTGCGCGCCGGCGGCAGCCGCCCGGCGGCGACGTCCTCGCCGAAGGCGCTGCGCGGGGCGCGGGGGGCCAGAGCATCGGCGAGCTTCGTCCTCGTCCTCGACGACGCGCACCGCCTGCGCCCGTCGGTGCTGCGGGACGTCATCGAGGTGCTCCGTGGCCATCTGCCGGTGGGCGCTCGGGTGGCGCTCGCGTCGCGCGTCGCGCCGGCGCTCCCGGTGGCCCGGCTGCGCGCCTCGCGCGCGCTCGTCGAGGTGGACGCTCACGACCTCGCCCTGAGCACCCGCGAGGCGGGCACCCTGCTGCGGGCCGCCGGACTCGACCTCGACCCGGCGCCGCTCGAGCGGCTGGTGGAGCGGACCGGGGGATGGCCGGCCGCGCTCTATCTCGCCGCCCTGTCGCTTCGGGCCGAGAGCGACCCCTCGAGGGCCGCGGACCGCTTCTCGGGCGACGACCGCCTCGTGGCCGAGTACCTGCACGACGAGGTGCTCGCGCAGCTGTCGGCCGCGGACCGCCGGTTTCTCCGGTGCGCGTCGGTCCTCGACGAGCTGTCGGGTCCGGCATGTGACGCGCTGCTCGAGCGCGAGGAGTCGGCGGCGATGGTCGCCCGGCTCGTCCGACGCAAGCTGCTCGTCCCGCTGCAGCCGAGCGATGGCCGGTGCCGCTGGCCGGGCCTGCTGCGGGACATGCTCGGGGCGGAGCTGAGCCGGTCCGAGCCGACCCTCGCCCGGCGGTTGCACCGACGCGCGAGTGACTGGTACGCCGAGCGCGGCGATGTCGACCGTGCCATCGAGCACGCCGTGGCCGCGGCGGACGCCGAGCGCGCGGGTGAGCTCCTCTGGGCCAACGTTCTGCGCTACGTCGCCCGCGGCCAGGGCGACCGGCTGCAACGGTGGATCGCCGCCTTCGGCGACGAGCAGCTCGCCCGAACCGCGACCCTCGCGCTGACGGCCGCGCACAGCCACCTCGCGCGAGGCGACGTCGCACGCGCCGAGCACTGGGCGCTCGCCGCCGCCGGCGCCCGGCGCCGCGAGGGGGGCGACCCGGCTCCCGCTCTGGAGACCGGCATCGCGATCGTCGAGGCGGCGGCAGCGCGAGGCGGAGCCGCCCAGATGGAACGCGCGGCGATGCGCGCCTACGCGCTCGAGCCCGACGACAGTCCGTGGCGCGGAGTCTGCTGCCTGCTCGCCGGCAGCGCCGACTACCTGACGGGCGACCGGTCCCGCGCTCGTCAACGCCTCGAGGAAGGCGCACATCGCAGCGCGGTGGCCGCCCCGCTCAGTGCCGCCCTCTGCCTGGCCCAGCTCGCGATGATCGCGATCGAGCAGGACGACTGGGACGCGGCCGAGGAGGCGATCGCGCGCGCGCGGCGGGCCGTCGACGCGGGAGCACTCGCGCACGCCTCGACGGCGGCGCTCGCCTTCGCCGCCGCGGCCGCCGTACAGGCACACGACGGGCGGGCCGACGAGGCGAAGGAGAGCCTGCGGCGCGCCACCGAGCTGATGGTGCAACTCGGCGACTTCATCCCCTGGTACGGAGCGCACACGCGGATTCTGCTCGCCCGGGCCGCCCTCGGGCTGGCCGACGTCGTCCGGGCCGGGACGCTGCTGGCGGAAGCGTCGCGGATGGCACGGCGGACACCGGACGCGGTCGTGTACCGGGGTTGGCTGGACGACGCCTGGGGTCGCGTGGACGAGCGCGCCGAGACGGCGCTGCGGGGCCCGCTCGGTCCCTCGTCGCTCACGACGGCCGAGCTGCGCATCCTGCGCTTCCTCCCCACTCACCTGTCGTTGCGCGAGATCGCCAAGCGGCTGCACGTCTCGGCCAACACCGTCAAGACACAGGCCCACGCCGTCTACCGCAAGCTCGACGCGTCCTCGCGATCGGAGGCGGTGGCACGCGCCGTCGAGGCGGGCCTGCTCGGCGAGGCCGGCCCGCTCGCGCGGCCGTAGGCGCGTCGCGAGCCGGCGGCGATGTCACGAGGCCGGAGCGGCCTCCGTCTCGATGTCATAGTCGATGGCCAGGGCGAGGCGTGGGGCGCCGGAGGCGACGCTCGCGGACCCCACGGCGGACCCGACCGCGGCGAGCACGCCGACGATCTGCTCGTCGTCCGCCCCGACGCAGGCCGCGAGCTCGACCGCCCAGCGCAGCGACGTCGTGGACGCGCCCATGGCGAGCAGTGCCGCCACGTTGACGAGCATCCTCGTGCGGGCGTTGAGCGCCGGTGCCTGGCCGTCGGTCCCGCCGGCGAGCGCGGGCGTGGAAGCAAGCACCGACCGCAGCAGCGCCTCGTCGCAATCCGCCAGGCGGTGCAGCAGCTTCTCGGCGGCGCCCGGAGCGTCGGGCATCGCGTCAGGAGCCGTTCATGATGGCCGACTTCTGCGCGGCGAACTCCGCGTCGGTGAGGACCCCGCGGTCGTGCAGCGAGGCCGCGCGTTCGAGCTGTGCCAGTTGACTGTTGTCGTCTCGGGCGAACCGGCCCGTCGCGTCGGCGGCGGGCTGCCTCGCCCCGTGCCCCAACGCGGCGTGATCATGGTGGCGGCGGGCGTCCACCCACGCTCTGAGTCGGTGCGTCGCGTCGCCGACCTGGGCATCGGGGAACTCCACCGCGGTCTGGCGGCGCAGCGCGTGAACGCCGAGGGCGATGAGCACGATGAACCCGATGATCGTGGTCACCTGGCGGAAGGCCGGAGTCGGCCCCCACAGCAGGAGCAGCAGGAACACGCCCCCGACCGCGCCGTACACCCGCGCCGGGCGTTCGCGCAGGTCGGGTGCCAGCGCTCGTCGCACAGCGACCGCCGCGCGCGTGTCCCCGGCCAGCCAGGCGGCGGCGACGAGCACGATCCCATAGACGACCAGCGCGACGGCGATGTCGTACAGGAGGCTCGTCCCGATGTTCCAGGCGTCGTGCGCGGCCGGCCGCACCGAGTCCGAGGCGACGAGGCCGTCGACGATCGCGTTGCCGGCGATCCGGCGGGCCAGCACCAGGAGCAGGCCGAGCGCGATGAAGTACCACCCGACCCGGCGCAGCGCCAGCCGGCGCCAGCCCTCGGCCAGCCACACGGCCGCGACGAACAACGCCAGGGTGAGAACGGTCAGCCACACGGCCAGCCCCTTGATCGCGCTGGCGATGTCCTGCGCCGTCTTGAGCTGGTTCGAGCGCAGGACGACCAGCTGGCCGGTCGAGGCCGGCAGGGTGATGCCGAGCTTCTGCTGGGCGGTGGCGCGGACCTGCGCGCCCGAGGAGCCCTGGAGCTTGCTCTGGACGGCGGCCAATTGGGTCTGCACCCCGAGGCCGGCGGCGAGCTGGGTGACGATCGTGTTCAGATCGAGTGTGACGTTGCCGTTGGCGGTGGAGACGGTCTTGCTCCCGCCGTTCAGGATGCGAAGCAGCTCCTGGATCGCCACCCGGTTGGCGGCCCGCCAGGCCGCCTGGATCCGGGGCTGTGCGAGCAGCTGAGGCGCCACCTCATCGGCGACCTGGCGCAGGCCGGCGGCGGCCGGGCCGGCGAGGCCGGAGATCTGCGACGGGAGGAGGCCCTGGAGCTCGTCGGCCACGTTCACCGCGCGGAACAGCTGGTCGACGAGGTAGGCGCCCACGGCCGCCTGGATCTTCGGATCCTCGATCAGCTTCCCGCTCGTGTTCGTCCAGTTGTTGGCGTTCAGCGCCTGCCGGTTGGCCCACACGGCGAAGACGGCCACGAGCCCCGTGACGAAGGCGATGGCCATCAGCGTGCCGACGAGGACGCGGTGCGCGTGGTGGCCCCGCTTCGCCGGGGGCGTCTCGTCGGGCGCTGCGGCGGGCGGGGGCTGGGGCGGGGACTGCTCGGCTGACGGTATGGCCACGGACCCTCCGTTTCGGGTCATCGAATCGCCGAGGCGGCACGGCCGCAGGCGCAGTCTGCCACGCTCGGTCGCATGCTGCCATTCAAGGGCGGTTCGGCGACGGCGGCATCGTCCAGATGGGGTGAAGGACGCCGCCCCGCAGTCGCTCCGCCCGAGGACCCGAGGCCCGCAATCAGGTCGCGCCGGTCGCCGCGTGCGGCGGCGCGGGGGCCTCGAGCGGGCGACGGCCGTGCAGACGGGCCGCGATCCCGGGACCGGGCGCCCGCCGCCCCGGCGGGGACGTCGGCGCAGGGTTCGGCCCGATCGTGAAAGATGAGAAGGTGCTCATGGGTCGCGACCCGACCACGGCGGGCAGGCGCCGGGCCGATCGAGTCTCACCGGATTCTCACGTTCGTCCAGCATCCTGCCGGCGTGCTGCTCCTCCTCCGAGGACGGCGGGCGCCGCGCGCGCGGGACACAGAGGCATGACCGACGGCTCCCCGGAACGCTCGTGACCGACCGCTGGCCAGCACGGGTGCTGATCCTCAGCGCCGGCGTCGGCAGCGGCCACCATGCCGCGGCCGAGGGGGTGCGCGAGGAACTGCAGCGCGTCGCGCCCTACGCGCACGTCACGGTGCGCAACGGGCTCGGCGATGCGCGTGGCGCGCTGCGGCTGTTGCTCGAGCGCTTCACCCGCTGGCAGCTGATGCACTGCCCCCGTGCCTACAACTGCTCGTACGCGCTTGCCGTGCGCTGGAGCGTCGGCCGCCACCTCGCCCTGCGACTCCTGTACGGCACGTCGCGCGGCACGCTGCTCGGTCTGATCGAGGCCGAACGCCCGGACATCGTCGTCTCGACGTACCCCGGCATCACGGCGCCCCTTGGCGTGATGCGCGAGCGCGGACAGCTCGACGTCCCGCTCTGCGCGCTCGTGACCGACTTCGCGAGCCTGCATCTCCGGGCGCACCGCGGAGCCGACCTCCACCTCGCGAGCTACCCTGAATCGCTGCCCGAGATCTCCTCCATCACCGCCGGAGCACCGGCCACGGCGACGCGGCCGCATGCCGCGCCCGCGGCCGAGCCGTTCGCTCGCCCGGCGCTGCGCCCGCCGAGCGCCCACGTCCCCGCCGAGGTCGCGGCCGGCGCGACCCTCGCCGCCCCGTCGCGGTGATCCCCATCGGGCCCACCCGGTTGACGAGCGCCTCGCCGCTTCCGGCGACCGGCGGACCGCTCGCGCTCGCACGCGACGGTGACGACGGCCCACCCCGAGGCCCGTGGCGGCGAACACCGTGGCGGCTGCCGCCGGCCGCGCTCACGCTCGGCGCGCTGCTGGCGATCTGGCTCGTCTGGTATCCGCACAGCCCCGACCTCGCCGCGCAGGCGTACCGCACGCACCTGTTCTCGGTCGACGGATTCACGCTGTGGGACAACAACTGGTACGCCGGTCACTACCTGCTCGACTACAGCGTGCTGTTCCCGCCGCTCGGCGCGCTGCTCGGGCTGCGAGCCATCGGGGCGATCGCGGTGACCCTGTCGACGGTGATGTTCGCGCGCCTGGCGCGTGACCGGTTCGGATCGCACGCGGCGGCGGCGAGCGCGCTGTTCGCCATCGGCGCCGCCGGTGACCTGTACATCGGGCGGCTCACGTACGCGCTCGGCGTCACGTTCGCCGTGGCCGCCGTGCTCGCGATCGTCCGGGGCCACTACCGCCTCGCCGCGCTGCTGTCGCTCGCCTGCGGGGCGACGAGCCCGGTGGCCGCGCTGTTCCTGGCGCTCGCCGCCGGAGCCGACCTGCTCGCCAATCGCGCGCTCGGCCGCGCCGTCGTCCTCGCCGGTCCGGCGGTTGCGCTGACGCTGGCGCTGACGCTCCTGTTCTCCGATGGCGGGTACGAGACCTTCTCGCTGACCTCGCTGCTCGCGGCGACCGCGAGCACGCTCATGCTCGTGCTGTTGCTCCCGGCCCGGGAGCGGCTGCTGCGCACCGGCGCGCTGCTCTACCTGGCCACGCTGCTGCTCGCGTACCTCGCGCGATCGCCGCTCGGCAGCAACGCGGTCCGCCTCGGCGTGCTGCTCGCTCCCGCACTGCTCGTCGGGTCGGTGACCGTCGACGACGCGCGGATCGCCCTCTCGAGGAGCGTGCGCGCGCAGCGCCGCCGAGCCGCCCATGACGGCGGCGAGGAGCCGTCCGTGACGGCGCGGACGGCCCGGGTCGTGCTGTACGCCGCGACGGCGGCGATCGTGCTGTGGCAGGTCAACGGACCGCTCGTGCAATCGGTCACCGCCGCCGCCGACCCGTCGACACAGCTCTCCTACTACGCGCCGGTGACGCGCTTCCTGGCGGCGCAGCAGGGCGACACGCCGATGCGCATCGAGGTGGCGTTCACGAGCTCACACTGGGACGCCACGGTGCTCGCCCGCCGCTTCGATCTGGCCCGGGGCTGGGAGCGCCAGCTCGACCTGCGCTACGACGGGCTGTTCTACGGCAAGGTACTCACGGCATCGGCCTACCAGCAGTGGCTGCTGGACACCGGCGTGCGCTTCGTCGTCCTGTCCGATGCGCGGCTGGACCCCTCGAGCGTGGCGGAGGCGGAGCTCATCCGCGGTGGGCTCCCGTTCCTTCGCCAGGTGTTCTCCAGCGCCCACTGGCGCGTCTACGCGGTGGCCGGGGCCCGACCGCTCGCGAGCGGCCCGGGACGCCTCACGGCGCTGGACGGCGACGGCTTCGCGCTGCGAGCGAGCGGCGCGGGCATGGTTCTCGTACGCGTGCGCTACACGCCGTTCTGGCGCGTGACCTCCGGCGCCGCGACCGTCAGCCCGTCGCCCGACGACTGGACCGACGTCACCGTGAGCCGCGCCGGGCCGGTCCTCGTCGAAGCTCGGCTGTGAGACGCCGCCCGGCCCGCCTCAACGGGCGCGAGCGGGACTCGCCACGGGGCGCGTGACCGCTGCGGGTGCGAAGCCCGGGAGCTCGAGCTCGAAGCGGCAGCCGCCCCCCGGGCGTTCACGGGCCACGACCTCGCCGCCGTGCGCAAGCGCGATCGCGCGGACGATCGCCAGACCGAGCCCGGCGCCGCCCGCGGCGCGGCTGCGGGCGATGTCGGTGCGATGGAAGCGTTCGAACACGCGTTCACGCTCGGCGGCGGGAATCCCGGGCCCGTCGTCCTCGACGACGAAACGGATGCGCTTCGGGCCGGCGATCTCGACGGACAGGCGCACGAGCCCATCGCCGGGGGCGGTGTGCTCGATCGCGTTGCGCGCGAGGTTGCGCAGCGCCTGCGCGAGTCGATCCGGATCGGCGCGCAGCAGCCCGTTGGGGATCTCGCCGCACTCGAACCGCCGGTCGGCGGTGGCGGCGATCCCATCCCACAGCTCGGTCGCGAACTCGCGGATGTCGATGGCCTCGATGAGCAGGAAGTCCATTCGCTCGGACTGCGCGAGCAGCAGCAGGTCGTCGACGAGGCGACCGATGCGTGACACCTCGGCGCGGACGAGCCGCTCGACCCGGCGCACGTCCTCCTGGGACACCTCGTCGGCCGCGGCGAGCACCTCGAGCTGTCCGCGGATGACGGTCAGCGGAGTGCGCAGCTCGTGTGACGCGTCGGCCACGAACTCGCGCTGGGCCGCGAACGCATCGGCCAGCCGGTCGAGCATGTGATTGAACGCGTCGGCGAGAACCCGCACCTCGTCGTGGCGCCCGCGTTCGGTGCCCATCCGCGGATCGAGGTCTCCGGCGTCGACGCGCGTGGCCACGGCGGCCATGCGGCGCAGCGGCGCCGAGAAGCGGGCGCCGGCGAAGTACGACGCCAGCAGCGCAAGCGCGAGCACGAAGATGCCGGCGATCAGGAACGCGCGTGCGACGCCGCGCTCGGCCCGGGTGACGATCTCCAGCGGTTCACCGGCGAGGATGCGCACCGGAACGCGCCCGCCGACGACGATTGCCTGCTCGAACATGCGCACGTCGCCGACGTCGGGCAGCTGGAGCGTGAAGGAGCCGCGGCGGGGCGACAGAAGCGACCGGCCGAGGTGATTCTCCTGCGACTGCTCGGCCGCGCTCTCGCCGTCGTCCGGTGCCGCCGAGCCGAGCAGCTCGGGGTGGTTGCTCAGCGTGCCTCCGCCGCTGACGCTCACGGCCAGGAAGGTGGCCGTCGCATCGTAGGGTTGGGCCTGCAGATAGCGCGAGGCGATCGCCGTGACCCGGGCCGGCGTGCGGGCGCCCGACAGTCGCAGCGACTGGGCGAGCTGCGCCGCGTCGCCGCGGATGTCGCGGTCGATCTGGCTGCGCAGCTGCTGCCCGGTGTCGCGGTAGACGACGACGTACGTCACCGCAACGGATGCGAGCATCACTCCGGCCACCCACGCGGTAAGCCGCCAGCGCAGGCTCGTCGGCCGGTGCCAGCGGAGGGTCGGCCGGCGGGGGAGCTTCACCGGCTGACCCGATCAGGGCCCATCGTCGAGGCGGTAGCCGACGGAGCGCACTGTGACGATCGGCCCGGACGCGCGGCCCTGGCCCAGTTTCCGGCGCAGGTAGCCCATGTACACCTCGACGATGTTCGTGCCGGGATCGTGCTCGTAGCCCCACACCGCGCGCAGGATCTGCTCGCGGGACACGACCCGCCGCCGGTTGCGCATCAGGAAGACGAGCAGGTCGAACTCGGTCGCCGACAGCCGGACCGGCTGGTCGGCGCGGCGAACCTCGCGGGACAGCAGGTCGACCTCGATGTCCCCGCTCTCCAGCCGCGTCGCGGGGGCGCGGCGCGAACTGCGCAGTTGCGCGCGCACGCGGGCGACGAGCTCGGCGAGCGCGAACGGCTTGACGAGGTAGTCGACCGCGCCGGCGTCGAGACCGGAGATGCGGTCGCGCACCTCGCCCCGTGCGGTGAGCACGATGACCGGAAGCTCGGGCTTGCGCTCGCGGAGGGTGGCGAGGATCTCGGCGCCACTGCGACCGGGCAGCATCATGTCGAGGATGACGAGGTCGAGCGTGTCGGCGAGCGCGCGCTCCTCGCCGGTCGTTCCGTCGAGGGCGACCTGCACCTCGAAGCCGGCCGCACGCAGGCCCCGCTCCAGGAAGTCCGCGATGCCCGCCTCGTCCTCGACGACGAGGACCCTCGCGGTGGACGGCCCGGATGGCCCGTCGCCGGTCGCTGCAGCGCTCTCCATCGATCGCTCCACCGATCGATCATAGGCACGAGCGCGACGGAGCGCGGACGCACGATCGCGAAGAGTTTTCTCATTCTTCCGGCGTAGCCGCGGTGCCGATGCGGGGTTAAGGAGGTTCGACCCGCCTCCCCCATTCCGACAGCTGCCGTGGCCGCCTCGCGCCCGTCAAACGGCCCATTCGCGGGCGCTTTGCGGTCTCAGAGGTTTCTCATGCCGCGGTTATGCAGTCGTTAGACAATCGGCGAACACTGACAGCGATGCACTCACCGGACCCCTCCATCGCCCAAGGTCGGCATGCGACGGCCGACGTGCTGCCCGCACGCCGATCCTGGCTGCTTGGCGGCGGAACCGCCGGCAACGAGCAGCTCACGGCGACGGTCGGTGTGCTGCTTCTCATCCTGCTCGCCGTGATCGGGCTCACGATCCTGCGGATCCACCAGCTCATCTCGGTGCACCTGTTCGTCGGGCTGCTGCTCATCGGACCGGTCGCTCTGAAGATGGGGAGCACCGGTTACCGCTTCGCGCGCTACTACACGCACGATTCCGCCTACCGTCGCGCCGGTCCGCCCGTTCCGGCGCTGCGCTTCCTCGCGCCGGTCGTCGTGCTGTCGACGATCGTCGTGTTCGCCAGCGGCCTCGTGCTGCTGGTGCTCGGCCCGAGCTCACGGGGCACGTGGCTGCTCATCCACAAGGCGAGCTTCATCGTGTGGATCGCCGTCACCGCGCTGCACGTCCTCGGTCATCTGCCCGGGCTGCCCGAGCACCTGCGGGCCGCGCGCGCCACCCGCGCTACGGTGACCGGTACCGACCCGGGCGGTGGCGGGCGGGCGATCGTGCTCGCCGGGGCCCTCGTCGGCGGCCTGCTGCTCGCGCTCGTCCTGCTACCCGAGTACGGCGCGTGGACCGCGGCCAACGCCTTCCTGCACCACCACTGACACCGACGAGATGCTCCGACATACCCCCAAGGCCCGTGACGCCGCGCTGTCGAGGATGCGCCGGCTCAACAACACCCTCCTCGTGAGCTCCGTCGCCGCCACCCTCGTGCTCACGGAGGTCGCCGCGCACGCCTTCCCGGGACACAAGGTCGCGACGCCGACGACGGCCGCGCTCGCTGACGCGACGCGGCGGGCCAGCCGGCGCCACGTGCACCACCACCATCACGCCCGGGCGCAGACGGCGAGCGTGACGACCTCGACGACGTCGACGACGTCCTCGAGCTCCGCCACGGCGACCCCCTCGGGCGGGTCCAGCGGGTCGGCCGCGCCGCAGGCGGCGAGCGCCGCGCCGGCCACCTCCTCGCCGCAGGGGTCCGGGTCGGGCTCGAACGGATCGTCGCAGGCCGCGGCGAGCGCCCCGGCGGCTCCGGCGCCCGCCCCCACGCCCGCGCCGGCGCCCGCCCCCACACCCGCGCCGACGCCGGCCCCGGCGCCGACGCCCGCGCCGGCCCCGGTCCAGAGCGCCCCCGCCCCCGCCCCCGCCCCCGTCGTAACGGCGACCTCGTAGTCGATGCCGCCCATCATCGCCACGGCCGGGCCGAGCGCCTACTGGTATATCACCCGCTCGACCGGGACCATGAGCCTCATCCTGCTGACGCTGAGCGTCGTGTTCGGCGTCATCAGCGCTGAGCGCTTCAGCACGATCCACTGGCCGCGGTTTCTCGTCGACGGCGCGCACCGCACGCTCTCGCTGCTCGCCGTGAGCTTTCTCGTCGTCCACATCCTGACCGCCGTGCTCGACAGCTTCGCGCCGATCTCGCTCACCGACGCCGTGATCCCCTTCGCGGGCACCTACCGTCCGTTCTGGCTCGGACTCGGCGCGATCGCATTCGATCTGCTGCTCGCCGTGACGATCACCAGCCTCATGCGCCAGTCCATCGGTCACCGGACGTGGCGCGCCATCCACTGGCTCGCCTACGCCTGCTGGCCGATCGCCCTCCTCCACGGCCTGGGCACCGGGAGCGACGTGCAGAGCACGTGGATGCTGGCGATCAGCGCCGCCTGCCTCGTGGCCGTCATCGGCGCCGTCGCGGCACGCGCCTTCGCGGAACGCGAGCGGCACGCGCGCGGCGCCACCGTCGCCGTGGCGACCGCGTCGTTCTTCACGCTCGGCATCGCACTGTGGCTCCCGAGCGGCCCCCTGGCCCCGCACTGGTCGGAACGCTCCGGCACCCCGTCGAACCTGCTGCGGCATGCCTCGAGCACGGGCCGCCGGCCGCAGGTCGTGGGCGGCCAGGCGCGATTCGTGCCGGCGTCGCTCGCGGCGGCCGGACACCGGCTTCTGACCGCGACCGGAGGGCGGGTATGAGCCTCGACGAACAGGCGACCACGTTGCCGCGGCTCCTCGCCGGGCTGCCGGCGTCCGGGGCGATGAGCCTCGACGTCCACCTCGCGACCCACGGCGAGCTGCCGGCGATCGATCGCCAGCACGGACGCTCGCGCCCGTCCGTGCTCATCGACGAGATCGAGGAGGCCGGGCTGCGCGGGCGCGGCGGGGCAGGGTTCCCGACGGCGATCAAGATGCGGACGGTCGCCGCGGCGCGCGGCCGGCCTGTCGTCGTGGCCAACGGCACGGAGGGCGAACCGACCAGCCTCAAGGACCGGCTCCTGCTCGAACGGCTTCCGCACCTGGTCATCGATGGCGCATTCGCCGCCGCCGCGGCGATCGGGGCCGGCGAGCTCGTCATCTGCGTCGACGAGGCGGCCCCGCGAGCCCGGGCGGCCGTCGAGCACGCGCTCGACGAACGCCGCGGCCTCCTGCCGCGTCGTCCGAGCGTCCGGGTCGTCACGAGCCCGAGCGGGTACGTGTCCGGTCAGGAGTCCGCCCTCGTCAACTTCCTCAACGGCGGCCCCGCGAAGCCGACCACCTCGCCGGTCTTCGAGCGCGGCGTCGCGGGCCGAGCGACGCTCGTCGACAACGTCGAGACGCTCGCCCAGGTCGCGCTGGTCGCCCGATTCGGACCCGGCTGGTTCCGGGCTCTCGGGACCGCGGGACAGCCCGGCTCCACGCTCGTGACGCTCGGCGGAGCCGTCGTGCACGGCGGCGTGTACGAGATCGAGCCCGGCGTCACGCTCGGCGCGCTCGTCGACGCCGCGGGCGGCGTACGTCAGTCGGTGCGCGCGATCCTGCTCGGCGGCTACGCCGGGACGTGGCTGTCGCCGGCCGGAACGCGCGAGCTGCGCGTATGCCCCGAGGGCCTGGCCGAGGTCGGCGCCACCCTGGGCGCGGGTCTCATCTACGCCCTCCCGAGCGACGCCTGCGGCGTGGCCGAGATCGCGAGCGTCGCCCGCTGGATGAGCGATGAGAGCGCCGGCCAGTGCGGCCCGTGCGTTCACGGCCTCGGATCGATCGCCGAGACGCTCGAGGCGATCGTCGCCGGTGCGGCCGACCGTGACGCGTGCCGTCGCGTAGACCGCTGGTGCTCGATGGTCGCCCGACGGGGAGCCTGCGCGCATCCCGACGGGGCGGTGCGCTTCATCGCCACCGGCCTGCGCACGTTCGCGCGCGAGTTCGAGGATCACGTCCTGCACGGACCCTGCGACGGCTGCGCGGCCCCCCGCGTGCTGCCCGTGCCCGAATTCGACCACAGCGCCTTTGCGGCGGCCTGAGAACGATGGGCAAGCACCTGAAGGTCAATCCGATCACCTGCGACGCGCACGGCATGTGCGCCGAACTGCTGCCCGAACTGATCACGCTCGACGACTGGGGATATCCGATCGTCGACGACGGGCCGATACCGCCCGATCTGGAGCCGCTCGCCAAGAAGGCGGTCGCGGTGTGCCCGACGCTCGCGCTCAAGCTCGAGCGGCGCGCGGACACCCCGGCTCGCCGGCCGCCGCGCGCCCCGCAGCGCTCGGCCCGCTGAGCGACGCGCAGCCCGGAGCCGAGCCCGCCGTGCGCGCGCCCGGGCCGGCGCGACCCGCGCTCGCTGGCCGCGCCGCCTGCGGCGCGGCCGTGGGGTCGGGTTCCCCACGCTCGTCTGCGGACGGGTGCGGATGGACGCGGCGTCCCGGCGAGTGACCATCAGCGGATGGAGTATCAGCACCGTCGCGGTGCCGGGCGGCGACTCGCGGCGCAACTCGTCTCGCTGTCCGAGGAGCGGCCCGTCGTGATCGCGCTTCCCCGCGGCGGAGTGCCCGTGGCGTTCGAGGTGGCCCGGCGGCTGTCGGCTCCGCTCGACGTTCTGGCCGTGCGCAAGCTCGGCGCGCCGGCGAACCCCGAGTTCGCAATCGGCGCGATCGCCGAGGACGGCACCGCCGTGTTCGACGCCGTCTCCGCCCGACGCGCCGGGATGACCGAGGCGACGCTCGAGCGCACCATCGAGAAGGAGGCGCGCGAGCTGCGGCGCCGGGTCGAACGCTACCGCGACGAGCGGGCTCCGATCGACGTGCGGGGACGTAGCACGATCGTCGTCGACGACGGACTCGCGACCGGCCTCACCGACCTCGCCGCCGTGCGCGCCCTGCGCGCCCGCGGCGCCGGCCGCATCGTCGTCGCCGTCCCGGTCGGCGCGCGCCAGGCGGTGGCACTCGTGCGCCAGGAGGCCGACGAGGTGGTCTGTCTCGCGATCCCACACGACCTGGGCGGCGTCGGACGCTGGTACAGCGACTTCGCGCCCGTCTCCGACGACGAGGTCCTTGCGCTGCTCGAGGCGGCTGGGTCGGGCCACCTGCCCGCAGCCAGGCAGATCACGCCGCAGGGCAGGACCCGCCGCTCGTCACCCGCCGAGCGCGAGCTCCAACTCGACCTCGGAGGCGCGGTGCTCGCGGGCGACCTGACGATCCCCCGACGACCGCGCGGAATCGTGGTCTTCGCCCACGGCAGCGGCTCCAGCCGGCGGAGCCCGCGCAACCGCGCGGTCGCCGCCACGCTCAGCGGAGCGGGCCTGGGGACGCTCCTGTTCGACCTCCTGACCGAGCCCGAGGGACACCACCGCCAGCGCGTCTTCGACATCCCGCTCCTCGCGCGGCGCCTGGAGGGCGTCACGCGCTGGGTCGTGGCCGAGCCCGACCTGCGGGAGCTGCCGGTCGGCTACCTCGGCGCCTCGACCGGGGCGGCGGCGGCACTGCGCGCGGCCGCCGCGACGCACGACGTCGTCCGCGCCGTCGTCTGTCGCGGCGGCCGGCCGGACCTCGCCGCCGACCGGCTCCCGTACGTGACGGCGCCGACGCTGCTGCTGGTCGGAAGCCGCGACACCGAGGTGATCGAGCACAACCGCCGCGCTGCGGCGATGCTGCGCTGCTCGCACGACCTCGTCGTCATCGACGGCGCCGACCACCTGTTCAGCGAGCCGGGCACCCTGCAGACTGTGGCCCGGCTCGCCGCCGACTGGTTCTCCGGACACCTCGGCGCCGCTGCGCCGGGGCTGGCGCTGGTCGACGGCTGAGACGCCGCGACGAGCCCCGCCGATCGGCGCGGGTCACCCTCCGGGCGCCGGCGCCCGCCAGGCGGAGCGCAGCACCCGGAGGGCGTTCGCGCGACAGATCCGGTCGGCGTCCTCGGCCCCGTAGCGGTCGCGCAGCGACCGTTGCAGGTCGCGCATGCGGCCCATGTGCTCGAGCCCCGGGAGCGCGGGCTTGATGTAGCCGTCGAGGTCCGAGCCGATCGCGATGCCGTCGAACGACCCGGTCAGCTCCCGGACGCGCTCGATGTGCCTGCACAGGGCCGCCACCGAGTCATCGTAGGAACGGACGCGCGTCCCGAGGCCACTCGTGATGTAGTGCTCGCACAGGATGCAGCCGAGCAGCCCCCCGCGCTCGGCCACGCGGCGGATCGTATCGTCGGCGAGGCAGTACTCGAGCTTGCCCAGGCGGCAGGCCATGTGGGTCGCGATCACGGGGATCCGGCGGTCGGGATCGCGGCGGTCGAGCAGCTCGAACGTCTCACGCGCGGCGCGTTCGCTCATGTGAGTGATGTCGATGAGCACGCCGTGGTCGAGCATCGCCTCGGCGGCCACGCGCCCGAGCGCCGTGAGACCCTCGTCGGGTTGCGGGAAGACGCGGTGGTACAGCCAGTCGGGCAGGAACGGGAGCGCGGGCGCGTTCGTGGCCACCCTCCGCCAGAAGAGGTGGGCGAGCGTCACGTATGCGACCCCGCGCTCGGCCAGCACCCGCACGTGGTTGCGCACCGCCTGCTCGTCCTCACCGAGCTGGAAACCGCCTTCGATGCAGTGGATGAGCGTGAGCCGACCATCACCGGCGAGCGCATCGAGCTCCGCCGGCGAGCGCGCGATCGCGATCTCGTCGCTACGCGCGGCGACATGGTCCTCGACCAGCTGCAACTCGGCGAGGATGTCGCAGAAGTAGCCGTCGGTGGGTGGCGCGCCGTAGGGCCGCTGCAGATCCATCTCGTCGAACGGCGCGTAGAGCACCGACAGGACGACCCCGACGTCGCCCGCACGCATCAGCTCCTCGGTGACCGCCGGCGTGCCACCCGGTCCCTGATAGTTCGCGACCCGGGAGATGAGGTCGACGACGCGCGCCTGCCAGCGCCGTCGCGACCAGACCCGCACGCGCTCGTGGGTGCGCTGCCGGGGCCCCGGCAGGAGGTGCATCGGGAAATGCGCGTGGAGATCGACGAGCACGACGAGCCGAGGCGATCGAGGGTGATTCGAGGGTGACCGTACCGACCCCGGCGCCCCGACGACCGGTAGATAGACGAGATCGGGACGCTGAATCCCGAAACGTGCCTCCGGGGGGCCGTCGCGTGCCCGCGGCGAAACCGCTCGAATCACCTTGACGAGGGGCCGGCCGATCCGTCAGACTCGCCAAGTTCCGGGCCGTGCGCCCGCACGGCCGCCGCATCTGACCTCGGGGGTTGACATGGCACGCGTGATGGCGGATTGCCGGCGATTCGAGAGCGACAACAGCTGCTCGCTTACGATCATCGGAGACGAGGACGAGGTGATCGCCGCGGCAGCGATGCACGCGGCCGACGCGCACGGCCACGACGACACGCCCGAGCTGCGCCAGCAGTTGCGCGGGATGCTCGAGCCGGAGGCGGGCTACGTCCCCGGCCACCGCGAGCCCGAGCCGTTTCCGGCCGGCTGAGCGAAGCCGATGATGTGCGTGCCGAGCGTTCGTCGCAGCCGGGCGGCGCGCGCTACGGTGGCTCAGCCATGGACGAGTCCGCCGAGCATCTGAACGATCTCCGCGCGCGGGCCCGGCATGCCCGCCAGCGGTATGACCTCTACAAGGCCAAGGCGTACGGGCCGAGGCCGACGAGCCCGCCCCGGCTGCGCGAGCTCGAGCGCGAATGCGAGTCGGCCGAGGCCCGCCTCCGCGCCGCCGAGACGGCGGCGCGGCATACGGCCGCCGACGACGAATCGGCGGCTCCCGCCGCGGAGCCGCCCTCCTGACTACGCGCCCGCCCTGACCGGCGGCGGCGTCGCCGACGCACGTCGAGGCGACTCGGGCGCGGGCGCCCGCAGTTCGGCCAGCGACCGCTCTATGCCCTCCGCGAGCACGTCGACGTCGGGCGCCGCGAGGAGGTCCGCGTTCAACCCGAAGACCATCTGGCCGGCATAGGACATGACGGCGATGCCGATCGCGTGGCCCGCGAAGAGCGGCACGAGCGGCAGCACCTCGACGAGCGGAGCGCCGAACGCGAACAGGCGCTGCGGCGACCCGGGCACGTTCGTGATCGTCAGGTTGAACATGCGGGTGGTGCCGAACATCGACTGGGCCAGAAGCGCGCCGGCGAGCGGCGGCCCCATGTCGGCCAGCGTGACGATGGTCTTGCCTCCGGCGCGCTGGGAACCGGCCTTCAGCTGCTCCGAGCGCTCGCGGACGGCGCGGTAGCGCGCGAACGGGTCCGACTCGTCGAGCGGCAGCTCGACGAACAGCGACGTCAGCTCGTTCCCGAGCGCGTGCTCCTTGTCCTCCGAGCGGATGTTGACCGGCACCTGCGCGCGCAGTTTGCGCTCGGGCATCGCCTCGCCGCGCGCAAGCAGCAGGCGGCGCAGGCCACCCGAGCAGACGGCGAGCACGACGTCGTTGACGGTGCCCCCGAGCGCCGTCTTGACGGCCTTGACGGCGTCCAGGTCGACCCGGACGGTGGCGAAGTGGCGGGTGCCGCTCATCGGCCCGTTCAGGCTCGTCGCGGGCGCCGCGATCAGCTCGTCGCGCACGATGAGCTCCACGGCCGCCCGCACCCGGTCCAGCGATTCGCGCGGATGCCGCGCCGCGCCGAGGCCGGCGCGCGCGCCGCGCAGGACGAGGCCCGGCGAGAGCCAGAAACGACCGTTGTCATACTCGTCGTCGCCTCCGGGGGCCGGGAGTGCCCGCGCCGGCTGCCGCGTCGGACCCTCCGGGGTGTCGTCGAGCAGCATGTTCCCGACGTCGAGCGAGCCGACGCCGTCGACGAGGCAGTGGTGCGTCTTGGTCGCCAGGGCCCAACGGCCGCCCCCGAGCCCGTCAAGGAGCGTCATCTCCCAGAGCGGCCGATGACGATCGAGGCGGTGAGACCAGAAGTCCCCCAGCCAATCGTTCAGCTCGGCGTCCCCACCCGGGGCGGGCAGCGTGGCGTGGTGCACGTGGGCGTCGACATCGAGCGTCTCCGCAGGCTCCCAGGTCAGCCACGTGAGCGGTCCCGCGTGGGGCGCGGAGAGCTGCTGGGTGAACCGCGGCATCAACCCGATGCGCGAGCGGACGTAATCGCGCAGGTCGGCGATGTCGGGCGTGCCCCCGTCCGGAAGCGGATCGAAGACGAGAGCTCCCCCGATGTGCATGTGTGCGGTCGTGTCGGACTGTTCGAGGTCGAGGAACATCGTGTCCAACATGCTCAGTCGCTCGCTCATGAGCCCTGCCTCCGTCTGGTGTAGCCTCGGGCGGAGGCTAGGCGACCGGCGGCCGGCGGGCATCGGGTGCGGGCCACGTCGCCCGTCCGTATTTCTCCCGGCGGCTGGCGCTCCTTGAGATGTACTGGCAATTCCGAGCAACGGTGGTGCTCGTCGGTTGACACCCGCCGGGGGCCGGTTCTACGGTGCCCGGGTCGAGGCCGCCCCCTCGAACGGGTGCGGCGAGCTCACCGGTGAGGAGATCTCATGGCTTCCGAAGACGTCGTCACCGTCCAGATTCCCGAGCGCCCGATCGAGGGCAAGCGCCTCGGGCGACACATCCAACACGACCCGCGCTCGCTGAAGTTCCCGGCCGAGGTGGCGCCCGCGGTGACAAGCGTCACGCACGACGCGACCGGGCTGCCGCTGGACCAGGGCCAGATCGGCTCCTGCACGGCGAACGCCCTGTGCGGTGCGCTCGACTCCGCGCCCGACTACACGGGCGGCGCCCCGCTGACCGAGCAGAACGCCATCCAGCTGTATGAGCGGGAGACGAAGCTCGAGGGCCACCCCTACCCGCCCAACGACCCCGGCGGAAGCGGCCTGATGGTCTGCAAGGCGGGCCAGCAGCTCGGCCTGATCAGCTCATACCAGCACGCGTTCGGCATCGACCACGCGCTCGGCGCGCTCGTGCTGCGGCCCGTGATCACCGGCATCAACTGGTACACCAGCTTCGACACGCCGGATCCAACCGGCCTGGTCGAGATCGCGAGCGGCGCCACCGTCCGGGGCGGACACGAGGTCGTCGCCGACGGGATCGACGCCGACAAGCAGCTCGTCTGGCTCTGGAACAGCTGGGGCACGGGGTGGGGACTCGGCGGCCGCTTCTGCATGAGCTTCGCCACGTGGGACCAACTGCTCCAGCAGAAGGGCGACGTCACGGTGCCGATGAAGTAGCGCACCCGACCTCCAACCGGGGTCAGGCCGGCGGCGGCCGGCACACGGTACTGCCGCCGGCCATCCGATCGCTCCGGGCGCGAGTGCGGTCGCGCCGGATCCGCGGCGCAGCGGCGTTCTAAGCAGATTCTCGGGTGGGGCTTAGCCTGCGTGCAGGTTTCCGACGCATTGTGAGGGCATGTCAACCCCGCCGAGCAAGTCCCTCAGCCCCCCAGGCCGCCGTCCGACCCCGCAGGAGCGCGACCGCGGGCTCGCCCTGCACCGACGTACGACCCGCGTCCTGGTCGCCGCCGCCGTGACGGTGACCGTCTTCCTGAGCGCTGCGCTAGCGCTCGCGAGCAAGCCCACCCACAACTCGAGCGTGACGACGACCGCGTCCGCGGCGGGGAGCACGTCCTCGTCGGCCGCGCCGTCGGTCGCGAGCGCTGCGCCGGCCGGCGGCCCGTCGGCCGTCGTGACGGCATCCTCGTAGTCGGCCGCGGGGCCCAGCGGCCGCGCGTGGTCAGGCGACCGGCGCGGGGCGCCTGCCCGCGGCGGTGAGCGGCGCCTCGGCGCGGATCTCGGCCAGCAGCCGCGCGGTGAGATCGCCGGCGCTCTCGCCCGGCTGAAGTCCACCGCCCTCAGGTCGGAAGAAGCGGATGCGCACGAGCGGCCGGGTCGGGAAGCGCGGGATGTCGGTCGTCCCGATGACCGAGCAGCAGACAACGGCCGCCTCGGGTGCGGCCTCGGCCAGTCGGCCTAAGCCGCTGCGGGCGCGAAGCGGTCGACCGCGACTTCGGGTGCCCTCGAGGAAGATGCCGATACACGCGCCGCCGCGCAACTCCACGATCGCCCGCTCGAGCGCGGACGCGTCGGCCTTGCCGCGATCGATCGGAATCTGGCCCATCCCGTCGAGCACGACATTGAGGCCCTTGATCCTCCACATCGACGATTTCGCCAGGGCGCGGATCTGTCGCCTGCCGAGCGCGGCGACACCCACCGCGACCGGGTCCCAGTAGCTGTCGTGGTTGCCTGCCAGCAGCACCGGCCCGTGCTCGGGCAGCTCATCGAGACCCGAGACCTCGAGGCGACCCCAGCCGCGCACGATCGGGGAGCAGACGGTCATTGCCGTCGAGTAGGTGCGCGTCATCGGCTCCGGCATCGGGTCGGATCTTGCCCGTTCGGCGCGACCGGCGTCGCGTCGCCCCGAGCGCGCGACGGTCAGCGCTGGACCAGCACCGGGTAGTCGACGTTCTTCACGCCGTAGGGCGTCGTGATGACGATGCGCAGCGTCAGCGGGTAGCCAACCGAGTTGGCAGGCCAGGTGAGCGTGTCGTGAAACCGGCCGACGAAGTTGGGCGACTCCAGCTCGACCTGCTGCCTGGAGACGACCTGCCCCTGGAAGAGGAACTCGTAGGAGACGTGGCCCGCGATCGGCAGCCCGCCCTTGGTGAGGGTGATTGTGATCGGGAAGTTCCCGACGTGCGGGGAATGCCCGGGCGCCTGCAGCACCGCGACGATCGGACCCGATGAGGCGGCGGCGGCGCTCTGCGTCCGGCTCGTCGTCGCGGCGCTCGACCCGGTGCTCGTGCTCGTGGTCGATCCACCGCACGCCACGAGCAGCGACGCACCGAGCACGGCCGCGATCGCCGTCGGAAGGGTTCGTGATCGCATCGTCGGACGTGCTCGCGAACGCGCCGCCGAGGCGGCACACGCTCAGAACAGGTGCAGGAGGCGGCCGCCCTGTTCGAACTCTCCGATCGCCCGGTTGATCGCAGCCTGCTCCGCGGACACGTCACTCCTGGCGGACGAGCTCCGGCCCGCGCGCGCCGCGCGCGCCGCGGCCTCGGCGTCGGAGGTGGCGGTGCTCGCGCCGCTCAGCGCGGCGAGCACGAGCGAGCGGCCTCGGCGTCCCGAGCTGCTCGACCCCTGCTGGCCCGAGGCGACCCGCGACGCCGCCGCGAGATCCCCATGCACGCGGGCGAGCCTCGTCAGCGTGGCACCCGCGCCGCTGCGGCTCGGAACGCCGAAGCCGGCCAGGTAGCCGATGTCCGAGGTCAGGCGCGACTGGTAGGCCTTCAGGGCGTGCTGGAGGCTCGAGTCACTCGCCTGCGCGCCGGGGGCGAGCACGAGCGCGGCAATCGTGACAAGGCACGGCCAAGCGATCCGCTTCATCGGTTCCTCCTCGTGAGCACATGGGTTCTACCCGAAAAGCGCGCCGCGCGAAACGCCGCCGGCGCGTGTCGCCGGCGGCGGCACGGGGGTCTCGGATCATCTCCGGGTGTGGCTGTGTCGCGAACGCTAGTGTGTTTCAGTGCGGGCGCCGACACGTGGGTGGCCCAGCGCCCAACGATGAACCGCTTCCGCATCCTTGCCGCCACGCTGTTCGCCGCGCTGCTGTCGCTTCCCGTCGCGGCCGCGCAGGCGCGCGTGCCGGCCGGCTTCGTCGGCGCGGACGTCAACGGGCCGCTGCTGACGCTCAGTGCGCCCCGGCTCAGCCACGAGTTCGACGTGATGGCGCAGTCGGGCGTCGAGACCGTCCGGGCCGACTTCTTCTGGGCCGTGGCCCAGCCCTATCCGTCCTTCGCCCAGGTTCCACCCGCCCAGCTCGGCCGGTTCGAGAACGTCAACGGCGTGCCCACCGACTTCTCGGCCAGCGACCGGATCGTCCAGCTGGCGTCGGCGCGGGGGATGACGATCCTGCCGACCGTCAGCGTGGCGCCGGCCTGGGCGGCCGAACAGCCGGGCGACATGGCCTCGCCCCCGAGCAACGATGCCGCCTTCGCGAGCTTCGTCGCCGCGCTCGCCCGCCGGTACGGGCCAAGCGGCACCTTCTGGGGCACGTCGAGCGCGGCGGACCCCATCCGAAGCTGGGAGATCTGGAACGAGCCGAACAGCTGGGCCGCGCAGTACGCCCAGCTGCTGCGCGTCACGCGACCGGCGCTCAAGCAGGTCGACCCCGGCGCCCAGATGGTGCTCGGCTCGCTCACCAACACCGCCTCCAGCGTGAGCTGGAAGGCGCTTCAGACGATCTACTCGGCGGGCGGCGCCGGACAGTTCGACGCCGTCGCCATCAACCCGTACACGGCCGATATCCAGAGGGTCATCCTCGTCGGCCAGCTCATCCGGCAGGTGATGGCGCGCAACGGCGACTCGCGCCTGCCGCTCGAGATCACCGAGATGTCGTGGCCGTCGTCCAAGGGCCGGACGAGCTGGCAGCCCGATTGGTCGGTCACGCAGGCGCAACAGGCCCAGCGGGTGACGGCGGCCTACCGCGCGCTCGCGGCACAACGGACGGCGCTGAAGCTCGAGTCCGCGTACTGGTACACGTGGCTGACGTCCGACAACGCCAAGGTCGACGCCTTCGGCTATTCGGGCCTGCGGCGCGTCGACGCGAACGGGAACGTCGTGGCCAAGCCGGCGTACTTCGCCTTCAGGAGCGTCGCCCTGTCGCTCGAGGGGTGCCGGAGCAAGGGCTCGACGGCCACGGACTGCCTGCGCTGAGGCGATCGTGCCGGCGGGACACGGCCGTCGCGCGACCGGCCTTGCCCCCGAGTGAGACACTCATCCCGTGATGAGCGTTCATCCGCCGGGACACGGTAACGGGGCGCGAGCGGGCCGATGAGAGCGGTCGTCTGCCGGCACGCAAACCTCGAGGTGGCCGCTCTTCCCGAGCCGACGCCGGCCCGCGGACAGGTGCGCGTCGAAGTGCTCCGCTGCGGCATCTGCGGGTCCGATCTGCACGCGCGCCACGGCATCGACGAGTGGGCCGAGATGGCGGCGCGCACCGGGTACGACCGCTTCGGTCGCTCCGGCGAGGCGATCGTCTTCGGTCACGAGTTCTCCGGCGCGGTCGCCGAGTACGGCCCGGCGTGCCGCGCCGGGCTGCCGACGGGAACGCCCGTGGTGGCGCTGCCGCTGATACGCGGCGCACAGGGGATCGACACCGTCGGACTGTCAGCCCACGCCCCGGGTGCGTACGCAGAGCAGCTGCTGGTGCAGGAGTCGCTCATGCTGGCCGTGCCGAACGGCCTCGCCGCCGATGTCGCTGCGCTCACCGAGCCGATGGCCGTCGCCTGGCACGCCGTGCTCCGCGGCGAGGTTCGCAAGCGCGACGTCGCGATCGTCATAGGCTGCGGACCGGTCGGACTCGGCGTGATCCTCTGCCTGAAGGCCAGGGGCGTCCGCACGGTCGTGGCCAGCGACTACTCCCCCGGGCGTCGGTCGCTCGCGGCGGCATGCGGCGCGGACGTCGTCATCGATCCGGCCGGCGAATCGCCGTTCGCCGGCGCGGAGCGGCACGGCCATCTCACGGATGCTCCCGCCGCCTTCGAGCTCGCGGTCGGCACCCGTGAGAAGCTCGAGCGCCTGCCGATCGGCTGGTGGCACCTCTGGCGCCTCGGCGAGAAGCTCGGCGCCAAGCCCAAGCATCCCGTCATCTTCGAGTGCGTCGGTGTCCCGGGCATGATCTCGAGCATCGTCGACGACGCGCCGTTGTTCTCGCGCGTCGTCGTCGTGGGCGTCTGCGTCGGCCCGGACCGGTTCACGCCGGCGATGGCGATCAACAAGGAGATCGACCTGCGCTTCGTGTTCGCCTACACCCCGCTCGAGTTCCGCGACACCCTTCACATGCTCGCCGAGGGCAAGCTCGACCCGCGCCCGCTGATGACCGGCACGGTCGGGCTGGACGGCGTCGAAGCGGCGTTCACCGCGCTCGCCGATCCTGAGACGCAGGCGAAGGTCCTCATCGATCCGCGCTCGGCGGCGGTCGAGCCGGTGTCGCTGAGCTGACCGGCGACGCGGTCGCAGGCCGCGGAGCGACGACCGGGTACGATGAGCCGGTGTCCCACGCAGCCGCGCTTGTCGATGAGATCGCCAACGAGCTCGACAGCTGGCCGGGCGTGGAGATCGAGCGACGTGCCGACGGAGCCGCCGTCGCGCTCTACGAGCGTCTCGAGCTCGGCGTCCTCGATCGAGAACGGGGCGTGGCGGAGCTGCGCCTCCCTGCTTCGGAGCGCGAGGAGCCCCTCGACGACGAGCCTCCCGCACCGGCCGATTCACTGCCCGATTTCGGCATCGTCAGCCACGATGTCCGCGGGCCATCGGACGTGACGGCGGTGCTCGAGCTCTTCGACCGCAGATATCGCGACCTGCGCGGCGAGGACGAGCCCTACAGCTCGCAGGATCCGAGCTGATCGCGGCGCTCAGCCGTCGCGGATGATCCGCAGGATCACCGCGCGCGACGCATGCCCTGCCGCGTCAAGAACCGCCGCCAGCTCATCATCGCGCAGCTCCTCCGCAGCCTCCACCGCGACGACGAGCGGCTCGACCCCCGTCCCGGCCCGCGAGATCACCCGGCGGACCTCGTCGGCCTCTCGCGAGAGCGATTCGGGCGATGGCACCGACAGCACCACCTGGCCGGCGGAGGCCGCCTCGAGGTTGCCCGCGGCGTCGGTGGGTCCGTCCTCGACCACGACGTCGCCGCTGGCGAGACCAGGAAGCCCGCGCGTACTGAGCTGCCGATCGACCGCGCCGCCGCGCGGCAGCTGGATGATGAGCCTGGGCTGATTGACCGTTGGCGTCATGGTGGTCTGCTCCGCTTCGCGTCGCGGCAAGCATACGCGGCCAGGACAGGCCAGGGCAACGACCAGGGCGTCGACGGGCGCGACCGGCGACCCGAAGCGTGAGCGTAGGGCGCATAACCGATTGATGGAGGTCGAGATGAGCGACAACGACGCGAGTAGCGATTACGACGTCATCGTCCTCGGCGGCGGCGCCCCGGGCGAGCACTGCGCCGGGGCGCTCGCCGAGGGCGGCCTGCGCGTCGCCGTCGTCGAGCGCGATCTCGTCGGGGGCGAGTGCACGTTTTGGGCGTGCATACCGTCGAAGACGCTGCTGCGGCCTGGCGAGGCGGTCCATGACGCCCGCGAGGCGGCGGCGACCGCGCAGGTGGACGTCCCGGCAGCGCTCGCCTGGCGTGACTTCATGGTCTCCGACTACTCCGACGCCGGGCAGGAGCGCTGGCTGGCGAGCAGGGGGGTCGACCTGTTGCGCGGCAGCGGCCGGCTGTCCGGCGTGGGCGTGGTCGAGGTCGACGGCGTCCGCCACACCGCGGAGCACGTCGTCGTCGCAACCGGCTCCGATCCGTTCGTCCCGCCCGTCCGCGGCCTGCGCGAGCTCGACGGCATCTGGGGCACCCACGACGTGACCGGGATGACGGCCGTCCCGAGCCGGCTACTCGTCCTCGGCGGTGGGCCGGCCGGCGTCGAGCTCGCCCAGGCCGTGCGTCGCCTCGGCGGCGAGGTGACGCTCGTCGAGGGCGCCGAACGCGTGATCGCGCGCGAGCCGGCGCCGCTCGGTGAGGCGCTGACCGAGGTCCTGCGCCGCGACGGGATCGAGCTCGTCCTCGGCGTGCAGGCACAATCGGCGCGGCGCGAGGGCGAGGAGTACATCCTCGAACTCGACGACGGCCGCGAGCTGCGCGGGGAGCGCCTGCTCGTGGCCACCGGCCGTCGTCCGCGCGTCGACGGCTTCGGCCTGGAGACGGTCGGCGTGTCGGCCAACGGCAAGGGGATCCCGGTCGACGAGCACCTGTGCGCCGGCGAGCGCCTGTGGGCCATCGGCGACGTCAACGGCGTCTGGCCGCTGACCTATGTGGGCGAGTACCAGGGCGAGATCGTCGCGGCCAACATCCTCGGCGAGCCCCGAGCCGCTCACTACGAGGCGGTCCCGCGCGTCGTCTTCACCGACCCTCAGGCCGCGGCGGTCGGCGCCGGCGAGGCGAGCTTCAGCGGGACGGCGCAGTTGTCCGGGCTGGCCAAGACGGCGACCTACTCACGCAACTACGCCGATTCCAACGGCTTCCTGACGCTCCTGAGCGACGGCGAGCGGGTCATCGGCGCCTACGCGCTCGGCCCGGAGGCGGGCGAGTGGCTGCAGCAGGCCACCTTGGCCATCCGCGCCCGGGTGCCCCTGGAGGTGCTGCGCGACACGATCCAGCCCTTCCCGAGCTTCTCGGAGATCTACAACGCAGCGTTGAAAGCGCTTCACCTGGAGACCGCGGCCGCGAGCCAGCCCGTCGGCCAGGACCGCGACCGGTGAGCGCTCGGCTGCCCGATCCGAGCCTGACACGGGTCTACCGCCTGGAGGCCACACTGGGCCAGCCGCTCGATCTCGGCGAGATCGCTGTGGGCCGGCGGCGGATCGTGCCCCTGACCGGCGGCACCTTCACCGGTGCGGAGCTCAATGGCCGGCTGCTCGCCGGCGCCAGCGCCGACTGGCAGCTCGTCCTGCCGGACGGCACCGCGCTCGGCGACATCCGCTACACGCTGCTCACCCATGGCGGTGATCTGCTCTCCGTCCGATCGCGCAGCGTGCGCCACGGCAGCGTCGAGGTTCTCGCGCGTCTGGCGCGGGGGGAGGACGTCGATGCGAGCGAGTACACCTTCCGCACCGCCACCGAGATCGAGACCGCCGCCCCGGATCTCGATTGGCTCAACAAGGGGGTGTTCATCAGCGTTGGCGGCCGTCAAGCCGCCCGCGTGATCTACGAGACCTACCTCGTCGGATGAGCACGGCGGACGATCGGAATGACCGCGTGGTCGTCGTCACCGGCGCCTCGCGGGGCATCGGCGCGGGCCTGGCGGCCGCGTACCGTGGTGCCGGGTACGCCGTCGTAGCCACGTCGCGCTCGATCGACTCGTCCGACGAGCCCGGTCTGCTCACCGTGCCGGGAGACATCGCCGAGCCTGAGACCGCTCGGCGGGTGGTCGAGCAGGCGCTCGACCGGTTCGGACGGATCGACAGCCTGATCAACAACGCCGGGCTCTTCGTCGCCAAGCCCTTCACGGAATACACGCCCGAGGACTACGCCGCGATCACCACCGTGAACCTCGACGGGTTCTTCCACATCACCCAGCGCGCGATCGCGCCGATGCTCGCCCAGGGCAGCGGCCACATCGTCAACATCTCGACCAGCCTCGTGGACGACGCCGACAGCGCGAGGCCCGCTGCCCTGACGGCCCTCACGAAGGGCGGCTTGGCCGCCGTCACCCGCTCGCTGGCCATCGAATACGCCTCGCGCGGCGTGCGGGTCAACGCGGTCTCCCTCGGGGTCATCGAGACCCCGGAGCACGAACCCGCGTCGTACGCGGGCTTGGCCGAGCTTCACCCCATTGGCCGGGTGGGAGAGGTCGGTGACGTGGTCGGCGGGATCCTCTACCTCGAGCAGGCCACGTTCGTCACCGGGGAGATCCTGCACATCGACGGCGGTCAGGCCGCGGGGCACTGACGGCGGACCGGGGCGCGATCGCCGCCGCAGCCTCCGCCGATCAGGGATTGGCGCCGACGTCGGGCACGCGCCCCTCCAGCCCGCTCGCCGCACACGTGCCCGGGCCGCTACGCGGGCGCGGCTCCCGGTCGGGGCGCCGGTCGGTCTTCTCGCCCGCGGGAAACCGACCGACCAGGGACCGACCAGGGATGCGACCGGGGAGGACCCCGGCGCGACGGGGGCGGATCGCGGCCAGAGTGTCGCCGTGGTCACCCGCCGCAATGACATCGTGTGCACCGACCGCGTCGCCATCGTCACCGGTGGCTCGCGTGGTGTCGGCCGCGCTGTCACGCGCGCACTGGCTGGTCGGGGCTACGCCGTCGTCGTCAACTATGCGCGAAACCAGGGCGCAGCCGAGGCCGCGGTCGAGGAGATCCTCGCCGCGAACGGCACCGCGCTCACCGTCCGCGCGGACGTCGCCGACGAGCTCGACGTCGAGCGGCTGTTCGCCGAGACGACCGAGGTGTTCGCGGGCGTCGACGTCGTCGTGCACGCCGCCGGGCAGATGGTGCTCGGTCCCGTCGTCGACTACGACCTCGACACGTTCGATGCGCTCCAGCGGACCAACGTGCGCGGGACGTTCGTCGTCAACCAGCAGGCGTCGCGTCGGCTCCGCGCCGGGGGCGCGATCATCAACTTCTCCAGCTCCATCGTGGGCCTGGCCTGCCCGACCTACGCCGCCTACGCAGCGAGCAAGGGCGCGGTCGAGGCCATGACACCGGTGCTCGCCCGCGAGCTCCGCGACCGCGACATCACGGTCAATGCTGTCGCTCCCGAGCCGAAGCGTGGCGCGAGCGAAGCGGACATCGCCGACGTCGTCGCGTTCCTGGTCAGCGAGGACGGCCGCCGGGTCAACGGCCGGGTGATCCGGGCTGCCGGCCACGCATGCGACTCGAACCGTTGACCAGGGCGACGATCGGGGACCCTCACCGGCGCGACCGCGGCGCGAACGCGAGACCGTGACGTGCACACCAACCGACGGAGGTCGCCATGAGTACCACCGGAACGAGCAGCGAAGCCGCGACCCTGAGCCCGAAAGCCGGGACGCGAGTGGACATGAGCGGCTCCACGCCGACACCCGAGGACCGGCGCACGGACGACATCGCGACCCTGGCGGACCTTCTGCACGAGACGGCCGAGCATCACGACCCGTACGAGAAGTCCGCTCCGAAGCACGACTGGTGGGATTGGTACGCCACGTACCTCAACGCGCGCGAACATGGCAGCCCCCCGGAGGAGGCGTCCAAGGCCGCCGCGCTCTACATGGAGCAGGTCCGGCATATCGTCGTCTCGCGATGACGTCGGCCGTGTGGCCCGCGGCGGCGGCCGTGGCGCGCGGTCAACCGGGGTCGGGCTGCTGCTCGCGCCGCCGAACGTGCTCGGCGGCGCGCCGTCTCGAGCCCGCCGGGACCCCCCGGGCGAGCTGGGAACGGTGCTCGGCCACCCAGCGGTATCCGCGGTCGGTCAGCCGGGGCCATCGCGCCAGGACGGCTGCCGGGAACCGACCGCCAGGCAGCAGGCGCAGCACCGGCGGCAACGCCGCGCCTCCAGAGTCGCGCTCGCCGGCCGGCGAGATGAGATGCCACGAAGCCATCCGCTCGCCCGGCGTGAGCTCCGCGAGCAGATCGTCGGCCTCTGACCGCTGCAGCGCGATCGGATGCAGGCGCGCAGCGCGATCCCACCGCAGCAGGCCGGACAGGAGCCACTTGCAGAAGCCGCAGTCAGCGTCGTACAGCACCGCCCAGCTTCGGGCCGGTGTGCATGTGGGCTCAGGACCAGATCGCATCGAACGCGCGTTGGTCGAGCGGGAGCAGCCAACAGGCTTCGATCTGTCGGCCGATGACGTCATACAAACCGACGGTCGACCAGCGATGCTCGACATCGCGGATCCGGGCGAACCCGTCGACGAGCGCGGCGATTCGGCTTCCCGCGCCGACGAGGACGTCTCGTCGCTGCATCTGGAACGTGTGCCCGGCGAGGTCGCGTCGGCGGCGGAAGTAGTCGAACACCTCCTCGAGACCGTGGTACGTGCCGGCGATGCGGCTGTCGCCGGGGACGGTCCAGATGACGCTCGGAGCGAGGAGTTGCCGGAGGGCCGCGTCGGAGCCGCCCCGGTAGAACTCGTTCTGAGCCTCGTGCAGCCGATCGAGCAGGCCGACGGCGATGTCCCGGTTCAGATCCGCCACGGCCGGGAGGTGTGTGCGGTGTTCGGGAGCCTCACGGATGGACCTCCAGCCCGTCGGCCGCGAGAGCTATCCGATCAACCCGAGCGCGTCGAGCAGATCCTGGTCGCTGAGGTATGAGCGCGATTCGATGATCAGGCCATCGCGTACGCGCACCAGCACACCCCAGGGGCTGAGGACCTCACCGTCGTCGCGTATCTCTCCGAGGATGGCCAACCGATCCGGTCCGAGCTGACGAACCTCGCTCACGACGACTTCGTACCACCGACCACTGGCCTCCATCGCCTCCCACCACGCGCGCACACCCGCGTGGCCGGCGTGTGGCCGCCGCCCGAACAACCGAGCCGGATGACTGACGACCTCTTCGTGCTGCACGGCGAGCATGGCCTGAAGGTCGCGCTTGTTGTACGCGTCGACGTAGCGATGCGCCAGTGCAACCGCCTCTGAGCGCGCCAACGGCCGACCGACGCGAGCCGGTGTGCCCTTCCTGCCAGCCTCCGCTGTGCCCATCGGCGGCAATCGTAGCCCCGCGTCGGCCCAACCGCCAGAGGTGTCGGCCCACCGCGAGGGTGCGACTGCGGCGGTGCTCGCCGCCAGGCCTCTGCCCTCGCGCGGCATGGTCGACCCTGGCCACCGAACAGGGATCATGCGCGTGCGGTCACCGCTCTGAGCTCGTCCAGTGACTCCCGAATGAGTCGGGGCAGGTCCTGCTGGTTGGTCCCGTCGGTCCAGCGCTCGAACGCGATTCTGAACACGGCGATCCCCGCCTCGGCGGTCAGACTCGCGGCCGGTTCTGCGACGCCACGCCGGCGCAGCGTATCGGCGGTCGCCGAGGCGAGTGACGCGAGCTTGATCAACTCGCGCTCCTGGAGCTCCGCGCTCGCGGCAATGATCCTCTGGCGCTGACGCGCGAACTCCCGGCGCTCGTGGAACAGGGCGCCCACCGCATCGAGACCCGCGGCGACCGCGGTCATCGGCGATGCGGAGTCAGGCGCGCCGGCGACGGCGGTCACCAGGATCTCCTGCAGCGCGTCCGCGCCCCCGAACAGAACCTCGCGCTTGTCGGCGAAGTACCGGAAGAACGTTCGCTCCGTGAGCCCCGCCCGCTCGGCGATCTCCGTGACCGTGGTCTGTTCGAACCCGCGCTCGCTGTAGAGCTCCATTGCCGCCCGCTCGAGCCGACCGCGCGCGTCTGGTTCCCATCGACCCATGCCCTGATCGTACTTGATGACAGCGACTGTCATCAGGTGCTATGTTGATGTCAGTAACTGACATGACGCCGTCCGAGCGCAAACCCTGCAGCCGCGACGGCCCGGCACCTGGAGGTTTTCTCATGCGTATCTTCGTCACCGGCGCATCCGGATGGATCGGCTCGGCGGTCGTTCCCGAGCTCACCGATGCGGGCCATCACGTCGTCGGGCTCGCCCGCTCGGATGCCTCGGCCGCCGCCCTCACCGCCGCCGGGGCGGAGGTGCAGCGCGGCACGCTCGATGATGTCGACACGCTGCGCAGCGCGGCAGCCGCATCGGACGGCGTGATCCACCTCGCGTTCAAGCACGACCTCGCCTTCTCGGGCGAATTCCAGGCCGCTGCCGACGCGGATCGCCGTGCCGTCGAGACCCTCGGCGAGGCGCTCGCGGATTCCGAGCGACCGCTGGTGATCGCCTCCGGGACGCTTGGGCTCGCACCCGGGCGCGTCGCAACCGAGCACGACGGACATGGTGCGCACCCAACTGGCGCCGCTCTGGGCGGGGGTCCGCAGACCAGGTGGGCCACCGCCGAGTTCGTGCTCTCCCTCGCCTCCCGCGGCGTCCGCTCGTCGATGGTGCGACTGCCACCGACCAATCACGGCGACGGAGACAACGGTTTCATCGCGTTCCTGGTCGGCATCGCCCGCGACAAGGGCGTGTCCGGCTACCTCGGCGACGGGGCCAATCGCTGGCCCGCCGTGCACCGGCTCGATTCCGCGCGCCTCTTCCGCCTCGCGGTGGAGGGCGCGCCGGCCGGATCGACGCTGCACGCGGTCGCGGAGGAGGGCGTGCCGATCCGCGATGTCGCCGGGGTGATCGGGCGGCATCTCGACCTCCCGGTGGCGGCGATCTCCTCCGAGGACGCAGGCGAGCACTTCGCCTGGATGGCCGGCTTCCTCGCGGCCGACAGCCCGGCCTCCAGCGCGCTGACCCGCGAGCTGCTCGCCTGGCAGCCGACGCATCCCGGGCTCATCGCCGACCTCGAGGCAGGGCACTATTTCCACGGCGCACATCACGCTGCTGCATGATCGAGGCGCCATCGGGAAGCCACCGGCCCCGGCGGGAACAGGACCCGGTCGGGCTCGTCGAGGACGTCCACGGGCCCGACCGATTTCCACTGGCCTCAGGTTGTCCGTCTGTCGCCACCTCCGGCTAGCCGAACGTGAACACGTACGCCTCGGCGCCGGGCTCGAGGAACGTGATCTGCAGCGTCCGCTCGCGGACCGCACCGCGCTGCCGAACGAGCTGGTACAGCCGAGCGTCCCGGAGCAGGCCGTTGCCGTCCTCGGCGACGTCCACGCCGCCTGACGGGCCCGGAGCCTCACCGTCGACGAGCACGCGGAACGGGATCGGCTCTCGCGCGCCCGCCGACAGCACGAGATGCGCGTCGCGGGCATGGAACCGATAAGCGATACTGCCGCCGGCCCGGTCGAGCACGACGTTCTCGGGCGCGACCGTCCACTCGCCGACGAGGCCCCAGTCGTTGAGGCGCAGCCGCTCGGGGAGCTCGTAGGCGCGGTGCTCGCCGAACGCCGCGCCGCCGGGTGACGCGAACTGGTCGCTGCGCCGGTAGCCGAGATACGTCTCGGGCGTGCGCAGGCGGTCCCAGTCGGCCGGCGCCTCCACGCCGACGCCTTCAACGGACACGAGCTCGCGCTCGACGCCGAGCAGCCGCTGGATCATGCGCTCCGATTGCTCGTAGCGTCCTTCGCCGAAGTGCCGGTCACGGACGATGCCGTCCGCGTCGACGAAGTAGAGCGCCGGCCAGTAGTGGTTGTCGAACGCGCTCCACACCGCGTAGTCGTTGTCGACCAGGACCGGGTAGTCGATCCGTCGATCCGTGAGGGCGAGGCGCACGCGGTCGATCTCGTGCTCGAACGAGAACTCCGGCGTGTGGACTCCGATCACGACCAACCCGTCCTCCCGGTAGGCCTGCGACCACGCGCGCACGTACGGCGCCGTGCGCAGCCAGTTGATGCACGTCAGCGTCCAGAAGTCCACCAGGACGGCATGCCCACGCAGCTCGGCGGGGCCAAGTGGACCTGAGTTGAGCCACTCGGTCGCCCCGCCGAGCGAGGGCATGCGCAGGCGTTCGAAGACACTCATCCGGCTCCCGCACACCATCCCCACTCGCGCGGCTCCTCGCGCCCGTGAACTCCCTGGTCGGGGCCCTGGTCGGTGGTGGTGCTCGGCCGCGCAGCCGCCCGAGCTCAGGCGCTGACCAAACGGGAGTCGGAGCCGGGCAGCACGTTCGCCAGTTCCCGACGGGAGCGGATCCCGAGCTTGGTGAACACCTTGCGCAGGTGCCACTCCACGGTGCGCGGGCTGAGGAAGAGCCGCGCGCCGATTTCCGGGTTGGACAGCCCGTCGCGCGCCAACTGGGCGATCTGCCGCTCCTGCGCCGTCAGGTCGTCGCGCGTGTCATCTTGGCGTTTGCGCACCCGGTCGCCGCTGGCCAACAGCTCACGTTGCGCGCGCTCGGCGAACCCCTCGGCGCCCATCGAGGCGAACGTGTCGTGCGCGTTTCGCAGTTGCGGGCGCGCGTCCGCCCGGCGACCCTCGCGCCGCAACCACTCCCCGTAGCTCAACCGGGCACGGGCCAGGTACCAGGCCATGCGAGATGGGGCAAGCCAGTCGATCGCCAGGCGGTACAGGCTCTCGGCTGCCTCCCCGTCCTCGACGAGCGCGCGCGACCGCGCCTCGCATCCCATCGCCCATGGCGTGCCGCTCGCCGTGGCTCGCTCCGAGAGGCGATCCACCGCGTCACGCGCGACGTCCGGCCGGCCACAGCGTGAGGCCGCCTCGGCGAGCTCGAACAGCGCCCATGATGAGGTGACGATGTCGTCCGACGCGCGCGCCCTCTCTGCGGCCTCCAGCGCAAGCTCGTACTGACCGAGGCCGTTGTAGAGGACCGCCAGATCGTATTCGGCGCCGGCGATTGCGGATCCCTCGCCCCGGGCGCGGGCGCCGTCGGTCATCTCATCGAACAGAGCCAGGGCGGTCGCCTCGTGGCCCCGCCATGCGGCGATCCGGAGCGGGAACTCGGCTCTCACTCCCAGCTCGAGCCCTTCGGCCTCCGTCAGGAGGAGCGCCGCCGCGGTCAGATCTCCGGCCTGGGTGAGAGCCCCCGCCAGATAGTCGAGCGCATACGGAAGGAGGAGCAGCGTCCCCGTCGTGCGCGCCAGCTCAACCTGACTGGAAGCGAGCTCGAGCCACGACTCGTCATCCCACAACTCCGCCGCGGCGATGTTGTACGCCAGACACAATCGGTCCAAGCGCCGCTCCTCGGCACGATAGGCCTGCACGGCCTTGCGCAACGTCGAGGCAGCGGCGGCGCAACCGTCGGTCAACCGCGTCGCCAGCCCGAGCAGCAGCAGCTGGCTGGCCGGCAGCGGCTCGGGCCCGAGCGGCGCCGAACGAGCCGCGACGGCAACGTCGATCATGTCCGTTTCCGCGGCAAGACAGCTGGCGTAGATCGCGGCGACCAGGGCCTCCAGATGAGTCTCACGGGCAAGTTCGGCGTCGAGCGGCTCGAGACGCTGAGCCGCTCGCAGCAACAGTCGCGGAGCATCGCGACCGCGTCGCAGCTCGAACGCGATCTGCGCGCGCATGCGATGTAGCTGCGCTTGACCAAGGTCGTCCAGCGGCCCGGCTTCGGCGCTCGCGAGCAAGGACTCCGCCGCTGGGAGGTCCCCCGCCTCGAACTTGGCCCGTGCCGCGGAGAGCGCCCGCAACGCCCGCTCCGCGGGATCCGGGGTGAACACCACCGCCCGCTCGAGGAACGCCGCTGCCGCGGCGATGCCCCCGCGACGCTGGGCGCCGCTCGCCGAGCGGATGAGCTCGCCGGCCACCCCCTCGTCCGGGGCGGTGGTCGCGTGCGCTCGATGCCACGCCCGCCGATCGCGATCACTCTCGGCATCGATGGCGGCTGCGAGCGCGCCGTGGACGGCCTGGCGGTCCGCGGCCGGCGACGCACGGTAGACCGCCGACCTGACGAGCGGATGCCGGAACCGCACCCGCCCGCCGATCTCCAGCAACTGCTCGCTGATCGCGGCCTCCGCGGCGCCCCCGCTGATCCCGAGGGCCTCCGCGGCCCGCCACAGGAGCGCCGCGTCCCCAACCGCGTCGGCCGCAGCCAGGAGCACCAACCGCTGCGTGGTCTCGGGCAATGCGCCCACCCGCCGCAGATAGTGATGCTCGATGCGGCGCGAAAGAGCCACCGCGTCGGGAAGCGCGAAACCGCCCGCCAACTCCGCGGCGCTCAGGCCGCGTGGGAGCTCGAGCAGCGCAAGAGGATTGCCTCGTGTTTCGGCGACGATCCGGTCCCGGACCCGCTCATCGAGCGGGCCCGGGATCACGGTCGCCAGCAGCGCGCGGGCATCGTCCTCGTCCAGTCCGCTCAGCAGCAGTTCTGGCAAACCCACCAACTCGCGCTCCTCGCTCGGCTCGCGAACGCCGAACACGATCGCCACCGACTCCGCCAGCAGGCGTCGCGCCACGAACCCGAGAACCTGAGCCGAGACGGCATCGAGCCACTGCGCGTCATCGACGAGACAGAGCAGCGGACGCTCCTCGGCGACCGCGGACAAGAGGCTGAGCACGGCCAGGGCGACCAGGAACCGGTCGGGTGTGTCCCCCGACGACACGCCCAACGCGACGCTCAGAGCATCGCGCTGAGGCTCCGGCAGCGCGTCGAGCCGAGCGAACATCGACGCGCACAACTGGTGCACTCCGGCGAACGGCAGCTCCATCTCAGCCTCGACGCCGGCGAGCCGCGTGACGCGAAAGCCCGAAGCCTGCCGAGCGGCGTACCGCAACAGCGCCGTCTTTCCGATGCCCGGCTCGCCCCGAATGACGAGGACGGCGCTGTGACCCGCGCGCGCACTTGCCAGCAGCCCATCCAGAACGTTCCGCTCGCTCGTCCGCCCACGAAACCCCGGTGCACGATGGCCGGCCATCGTTCGGCAAGCGTAACAATCAGGAAGGCAAGCCGCGAGGACTCGACGCCGGGCCTTCCCGGAGCCGGACCCCACGACGATCCTCCGTGGACACCTTGAGTTCCAGACCGCCGAGAGCGGCCGGCGGCAGTCCTGTCGCCGCGATTCGCCTAGCTCAGCCAGGCGGACAGCTCGTTGAGCGCCTCGGGGATGACGTAGTAGTACGCCCACAGCCCCTGGCGCTCGGAGTCCACGATGCCGGCTTCGCGCAGCTTCTTGAGGTGGTGGCTGAGCGTCGGCTGGGTGATGTCGAACAGCGGCACCAGTTCGCAGACGCAGACCTTGCCGGCGTGCTTGCGCAGGACGTCGACGAGCTGTAGGCGGATCGGATCGCCGAGTGCCTTGGCGACGGTGGCCATGCGGGCGGCCTCGGCGCGTTCGACGTCGGGGTACACGACGGGTTCGCAGCAGCGTTCGCCGGCGGCGCGCTTCTGCTTGGGCGCAAGCTCTAGATCGACCGACATCGATAGGACGCTAGCACGCTTGATCGATGGCCATCGATTCACGCCGTAACTCGCGAGAGCCGGCTCGCACCGTGGCCGCGGGCGGCCGGAGGGCGGCCGTGTATCCTGCGTGGTTGCAGTGACAAATGTCGATACAACCGCGGGAGAGGTGCCCATGTCGCTGTCCCAGGAGACGCCGATCACACAGCCGGTCAGCCGTCGTCTCGAGCTGTATGAGCCGGCGATGTGTTGCTCGACCGGGGTGTGCGGCCCCAGCGTCGACACGGAGCTGATCGCGCTGCGCGACGACCTGCGCTGGGCCGAGGCGCAGGGCGCGGGCGTGGCCCGTCACAACCTCTCCTCAGATCCGGACGCGTTCGTGGCCAATGCGAAGGTCAGCGGCCTGATGCAGGCGTTCGGCGAGAAGGCGCTGCCCGCGCTGCTGGTCGACGGCGAGATCGCGCTGCACGGCCGCTACCCGACCCGCGACGAGCTCGCCGGCCTGATCGCCTCGCCGGATGTCGCCGCGGCGGGGCTGGGGCTTCCGCAGGCCGAGTCCTCGTGCGGGTGTGGTCCGGGCGGCTGCTGATGGGGCTCAGGGCGCCGGACGCGCTCGCTCCGGTTGATTGGGGTGCATGGGACACGCGGTATCTGTTCTTCACCGGCAAGGGCGGGGTCGGAAAGACGACGACGGCGAGCGCGGTCGCGCTCTGCCTGGCCGACGCGGGTGAGCGCACGCTGCTCGTGAGCACCGACCCGGCGTCGAACCTGGACGACATGTTTGGCGTGCGCGCCGGCGGTGAGCCGACGGCCGTGGCGGGCACCACGCGACTGTTCGTGCTCAACCTGGATCCCGAGCGGGCCGCGGCGGCGTACCGCGAGCGGGCGCTGGCGCCCTATCGCGGTGTGCTGCCCGAGTCGGCGCTGCGCAGCATGGAAGAGCAGCTGTCGGGCGCGTGTACGGTGGAGATCGCGGCGTTCAACGAGTTCACGGGCGTGCTCGCCGATCCCGACCTGGCGGCCGGCTTCGATCGGGTGCTGTTCGACACCGCTCCGACGGGTCATACGCTGCGGCTGCTGAGCCTGCCGAGCGCGTGGAGCGGCTTCGTGGAGAGCAACCCCGAGGGCGCGAGCTGCCTGGGGCCGCTGGCGGGCCTCCAGCGCCAACGCGAGCAATACGTCGCCGCCGTGGCGACGCTCGGCGATCACGAGCGCACGACGCTGGTGCTCGTCGCGCGTGCAGACTCCGGCGCGCTGCGCGAGGCGGCCCGCGCGAGCACCGAGCTGTCGGCACTGGGCGTTGCCAACCAGCGACTGGTCATCAACGGCGTGCTGCGAGACGGCGGCGCTGACGCGACCGCGCAGGCACTCGTGGCGCGCCAGCGCGACGCGCTCCGCGGCGCGCCCAGCGAACTGGAAGCGCTCGATGTCGCCGGCGTGGACCTCGTGCCGGGCGACGTGACGGGGCTGGCGGCGCTGCGGCGGCTGACCGGCATCGATCAGGCCGACGAGATCCCGGTCGAGCACGCCGCCGACGTGCCGACACCGGCCGAGCTCGGCGCACTGGTCGATGCGCTCGACGCGGCCGGACCCGGCGTCGTGCTGACGATGGGCAAGGGCGGCGTGGGCAAGACGACGATCGCGGCCGCGTTGGCGGTCGCGCTGGCCGACCGCGGACACGAGGTCGTGCTGTCGACGACCGACCCGGCGGCGCATGTGAGCGACGCGCTGGCCGGCGACGCGCTGGCGAACGTGGCCGTGGCGCGGATCGATCCGCAGGCCGAGACGGCCCGTTACGCCGCGGAGGTTCTCGCCACTGCCGACCTCGACGACGAGGGCCGCGCGTTGCTGGCGGAGGACCTGCGCTCGCCATGCACCGAGGAGATCGCGGTGTTTCGCGCGTTCGCGCGAACCGTCGCCGAGGCTCAGAACCGGATCGTCGTGCTCGACACCGCGCCCACCGGCCACACCCTGCTGTTGCTCGACGCGGCGCAGAGCTACCAGCGCGAGGTGCAGCGCACGACCGCCGACGTGCCACAGGACGTCCGCAGCCTGCTCGCGCGCCTGCGCGATCCGGGGTTCGCGCGCATCGTCATCGTGACGCTCGCCGAATCGACGCCGGTTCATGAGGCCCAGCGGCTGCAGGCCGACCTGCGCCGGGCTCAGATCGAGCCCTACGGCTGGCTCGTCAACGCCTCGCTGCTGAAGACCGGCACCGGCCACCCGGTGCTCGCCGCTCGCGCCGACGGCGAGCGCGAGCAACTGCGCCGCGTCTCGGGGCTCTCCACCCGGCACACCTGGTGGACCGCATGGCAGCGCCAGCCGCCCGTCGGTCTCGACGCGCTGCGCCGGCTCACCGGCGAGCCCGCCCTCACCGCCCAAGCCTCATGAGCAACGTCCTGTTCGTCTGCCTGCAGAACGCCGGCCGCTCCCAGATCAGCGAGGCGCTGTTCGAGCGGGCCGCGGGTGGCCACCACGGCGCCCGATCGGCCGGCACGACGCCCGCAGAGCACGTGCACCCGGAGGTCGTCCAGGTGCTCGGCGAACGCGGCATCGACGTCGCCGACCGGGTCCCGCACGAGCTCAGCGACGACGACGCCCGCTGGGCCGACGTCGTGGTGACGATGGGCTGCGGCGACAAGTGCCCCTACCTCCCCGGGCGACGCTACGTCGACTGGGACCTGCCGGATCCCGAAGGCCAGGATCTCGACACTGTCCGCGCGCTGGTCGATGAGATCGATTCGCGAGTCGGCCGCCTGATCGAAGAGCTGGACGGTTGATCCGGGCCGCGCGCCCGTGCGGCCCGGACGGCGGCGCCGGTCTCAGTGAGCGCTGACGGGCTTGCGCGCGCGGATGATCGCCGAGGCGGCCTGTGGGTGCACGCGATGGCTCTCGCGGATCTCGATGTCGATCAGGCCGGCGTCGGAGAGCGCCCGGGTGAACGCTCGCTCGGTCAGCGCTCCGGCGACGCAGCCGGTCCACTGCTGCATGTCGGCGCGCGTGGCGTCGTCCATGTCCTCGTCGGCGACGACGTCGGAGATCGCGAGGCGCCCACCGGGCCGCAGCACCCGGGCGGCCTCGCGCAGCACCCGCGGCTTGTCGCCCGAGAGGTTCAGCACGCAGTTAGAGATGACGACGTCGACGCTCGCGTCCGGGAGCGGGATCTCCTCGATGTAGCCCTGGTGAAACTCGACGTTGCACACGCCCGCCTGCGCGGCGTTGCTGCGAGCCAACTCGAGCATCTCCTCGGTCATGTCGAGCCCGATCGCGCGGCCGCTCGGTCCGACGCGCCGCGCGGAGATGAGAACGTCGGCCCCGGCCCCCGACCCCAGATCGAGCACCGTCTCGCCCTCGCGCAGGTCGGCCACGGCCGTCGGCACGCCACAGCCCAGCGACGCCGCCACCGCCGTCTCGGGCGCGTCCGCAGCCTCGGCCGACTCGTACAGCGCACCTCCGAACACCTCGGCGCCCGAGGCGTCGGTCGCCGACCGGACCGTCGCGCAGCACGCCGGCGCCGTCGCCGTGACCGATTGGGCCTCGGCCATGGCGCGCGCGGCCGCCGCGTAGCGATCGCGAACGGTCTCGCGGATCTCGGGCTCGCCCGAGTCGCTCGACCGGCCGGCGGCGCAGCCGCAGCTCTCGCCCGCCGCGCCCGCTCCGCAGCAGGCGCTCTTCTGCGACAGGTCACAGCAGGTGGTCTGCACCTCGGGGGCGCAGCACGACGGGGTGGTGGTCGGTTCAGCCATCAGCGCAGCTCCTTGTATCGCAGTCGGATCGCCCGTCCAAATCGACGATCATCAATCTATAGATATCAATAACACTGACGTCTGTCTATGTATTACGATCCGCGCCATGACCTCCACCGCTGCACCCACCCCGTCTGCTCCGGACGCCCCGCTCGTCCGCCACCTGCTGTTCGTCTGCAACCACAACGCCGGCCGGTCGCAGATGGCCCAGGCGTTCTTCGAGCGTCAGGGCCCGCCCGACATGGTCGCCGAGTCCGCCGGCACCCGGCCCGCGAAGGAGATCTGGCCGGTCGTCGTGGAAGCGATGGCCGAGGTCGGCATCGACATCGCCGCCCGACGCCCGCAAAAGCTCACCATCGACATGCAGCTGCACGCCGACTGGGCCATCACGATGGGCTGCGGAGACTCCTGCCCCTACGTCCCCACCATGGTCCAGCCCTGGGATGTCGCGGACCCCGCGGACCGCCCGCTCGAGGCGGTGCGCGCCATCCGCGACGACATCGAGGAGCGCATCCGCGAACTCATCGCCGATCACCTGGATGAGATCCGCGCCGACCGCACGGGACACCAGCTGCGCCTGGCCCAGCTGCTGCCCTCGCTCGACCGCGAGTTCGCCGCGACCAAGACGCCCGAGGAGATCCGCGCCTGCGCCGACGCCGTCCTCAGCGGCTTCGACGGTGCCCGCGTGCGCTCACACGTCATCACCCTCGCGCATCGTCAGACCCGCGAGTGCCTGCGCCGCGAGACCTGCGATCGCATCGTCGCCGGGAGCCCGTCGTGACCGCCGGCGCGGACACCGTTGCGGTGATCACCGACATCCACGCCAACCTGCCCGCGCTTCAGGCCGCCCTCGCCCGCATCGAGGAGCTGGAGATCGAGACGGTGTTCTGCGGCGGGGACCTCGTCGGCTACGGCCCGCACCCCAACGAGGTGTGCACGCTGATCGCCGAGCGCAAGATCCCCACGATCTACGGCAACTACGACTACGCGATCGCCCGCGACCACGACGACTGCGGCTGCGCCTACATCACCGCCCACGACCGCGAGCTCGGTCAGCGCTCGGTGGAGTGGACGCTCACCCACACCAGCCAGGAGTCCAAGGACTTCATGCTCGACCTGCCCTTCGACCTGCACTTCCCGGTCGGCGCCACGGACGTGCATCTCGTGCACGGTTCCCCGCGCAAGGTCAACGAGTACCTCTTCGAGGACAAGCCAGCCCGCCTGTACGAACGCCTCGCCGCCGCCGAGACCGACCCGGTGCTCGTGTTCGGCCACACCCACAAGCCGTGGCTGCACGAATACGGCGGCGTGCTGTTCGTCAACTGCGGATCGATCGGCAAGCCCAAGGACGGCGACCCGCGCGGCGCCTTCGCCATCCTGCGCGCCGCCCCCGCCGGCATCGACGTCACGATCGAACGCGTCGAGTACGACAGCGACGCCGTTGCCGCCGAGGTCCGCGAGGCCGGGCTGCCGGAGGAATTCGCCGACAAGCTCGTGGCCGCGGCATGACCACCGGCGCTCCACTCGAACCGCGCGAGCCGTGATGGACGCGCCACTCGGCCGCCGGCTGCTCGCGGAGTTCCTCGGCTCGGCCTTCCTGGCCGCCGTGGTGATCGGCTCGGGCGTCGCCGCCGCGCAACTGTCGCCCAACGACGTCGGGCTCGAGCTACTCGAGAACGCCGCCGCCACCGCCGCCGGGCTCTACACGATCATCCTCATGTTCGGACCGGTCTCCGGCGGACACTTCAACCCCGTCGTGTCCTTCGTCGACGCCGCCTTCGGTGGACTGCGCCCGCGCGACGCGCTCGCCTACCTCCCGGCCCAAGTCGCCGGCTGCATCGGCGGAGCCGTGGTGGCCAACGCGATGTTCGCGCTCGCCGCCGTGTCGATCTCCACCAAGCACCGCGCCACTCCCGCCCACCTGTTCTCCGAGGTGATCGCGACGCTCGGCCTCCTGGTCGTGATCTTCTCGCTGGCCCGCACCAGGCGCGGCGCCACGGCACCGGCGGCCGTCGGCGCGTACATCGGCGCCGCGTACTTCTTCACCAGCTCGACGAGCTTCGCCAACCCTGCCATCGACGTCGGGCGCATGTTCTCCAACACCTTCGCCGGCATCGCACCCTCATCCGTGCCGGGCTTCATCGTCGCGCAGGCGGTGGGCGGTCTGGTGGCGATCGTCCTGATCCGCACGCTCTACCCCGACATCACGCCAGCGGAAGCCGCTGACGCCGTGCTCCCCCATCACGACGCCGTGTCCGCCCCGAGCGACACGGCCAACGGCTCGCTGGCGATCGGCGAGCCCAGCCGCCCGGACGGGCGCTGAACCCCGACCCCACCGCCGGCACGCTCAAACGCCGACGCACCGACCTCCAGCACATACGCCAGCCGTGGTCGCGGCCGCCGGCGGTGTGACGATCATGAAGCTGACGTGAGCCCCGCCGATATGACGATCGCGTTCGTGGCTACGGAAAGCGACCACGCGGATAACCTGTTCGTGAGCGTCCCAACGGGTCCGCACCCGATGTTGTGATGATCCGCGATTCCATCTCTTCCCAAGGCACCGCTGCCGGCCACCACGTTTGATCCCGATGGTCTTGCCCCGGCTGAATTCGGACCGGTTCATCGAGCGTATCGACAAGAAACATCTCTCGATCCCGGCGACCCCAGGGCTCGCGAAGCGCTGGTGCGCCCAAATCGAACGCCCGACGAATCTTCTCGAGAGCCAGTCGCTCGTAACGATTTACGGTAGAGAACCGCTCCGCCGCTGAAGCGGTCACGCGTCATCGACGATGGCGCGACGCACCTACGTGGGCAGGGGCCGATCGAGAGCCGGCCGTCCGCGCACGGCATGCTCGAGCAGGCATCGCTGGGCGCGCGTCGGCGATAGGCTCGCGCGCAGTCAGTCGATTCAAGCTTCGCCGAGAGGCTTGCCTCCCTCCGGGACGGGTGCATTGTCAAGGAGTAACGGCGAGCAGTTGCCAGTCGCCCGGGACGCCCTTCAGCGTGTGGCGTCCGCGGTCGATGAACTTGATGTCCGAACCGGTCACCAGATCACGCACTGTGCCGGTGACGAGCACCTCGCCGGGCTTGGCTAGGCCGGCGACGCGCGCGCCGATGTGCACTGCCACGCCTGCGAAGTCATCACCGCGTGCGACGCACTCCCCGGAGTGCAGGCCCGACCGAACCTCCAGGCCGATGCTGCGAGTCTTCGCGCCGATCGCAGTGGCACAGCGAATGGCGCGTGCCGGGCCGTCGAAGCACGCAAGAAACCCGTCGCCGGTGCTCTTGACCTCTTGGCCCTGGTAGCGCTCGAGCTCTTGTCGAACAGCAGTGTCGTGGGCGTCGAGCAAGTCATGCCACCGCCGGTCCCCGATCCGGACTGCTCGCTCTGTCGATTCGGCGATGTCGGTGAACAGCACCGTCTTGAGCACTCGATCGATCTCGTGGTCCTGTCGCGTGCCCGTGAGGAACTCCTCGATCTCGTCGAGTATCTCTTCATCCTTGTCGAGATAGCTCTCGTGGAATTCGCCCGGGAACTCCTTCAGGCGGGCTCCCCGTATGTGGGCCGCGAGATAGCGCGCATGCTCGACGCTGGTGAGCGGATCTTCGGTCCGGTGCACGACGAGCGTGGGGGCCGAGATCGAACTCAGTACGTGACGGGCGTCGACGAGCAGCGCGAAGCGGTTGGCCGCGGCCGCCATCGCCGGCGTGGCAGAGCTTCGCTCAAACCGAGCGAGATGGCGGAGGGTAGCCTCATCATCCGGGGCATCCTGCGTGGCGATGAGCGGCCAGATCCGGCCATGACCCCAGTGCGTCTCGATCTGGTCGCAAAAGCTGTGGCCGATTTGTGGGTCTATGCCCTGGGGATAGTCGGGTGCCCACGTCACGCGGGCAAACGTCGCCCACAGCACCAGGGCTGTGACACGCTCGGGGTAGGTAGCAGCGAAAAGCAGCGCCATCGGCCCTCCCTCAGAGATGCCGACGATCGAGGCCTTCTCGCACTCGGCCGCATCCATCACCGCTCTGACGTCGTCCATGCGCTCCTCGAGCGTCGGCAGCCCCGCGCTTCGATCCGAGAGCCCAGTGCCGCGCTTATCGAACGTGATCATGCGTGAGAACTGCGAAAGGCGGCGATACATCTGCTTCGTTGGGGGCGTCTCCCAGCCGAGCTCGACGTGAGACAACGAGCCCGGGATGAACACCAGATCGGGCCCTTTCCCGCTCACCTGATACGCGATAGCCAGCTCGTCGCTCTTCGCGTAGCGGGTCTCCCCGAGCGCGTCTCGCTGCTCGGGCAACTCCTGCCCACGTATTTCCGCGGCATGCGCCAGCTCGTCGCTGACGCTCGCCAGCCGCGCCGCTAGATCCCCAGTAGGAACGCCCGACGTGGGCCCACTCTTGTCCGGCTCGTCTGTGAATGCCATCAGCGGTCGCTTGGCTTGACTCGGTCACATGGGTCGCTGGGCGAGTTGCTGTCGACTTCGCCGTCGCGCATTCGCATGAGGAACGCGTAAGCGTTCTCGTAAGGCGTGGCGACCCCTTTGCCGTCCGAAAGCACGATCACCGCTTACTCCTTCGCTCTATGCCAGAGCAGAGCGTCACCAACGCCCTGGGCGGGCAAATCTGTAGTGACGGCGTTGGACGAAACGGGCCAGAGGTCGACGGGAGGCCTTCTTGCGTGGCGGGACCCTCTCGAGGCGCTCTGAACGGTCGCGGTCGACAACGTCGTCCGCCGACCGTACTGGGTCTGGCCGGCGGCGTTCAGGGTCACGAGGACGGCACGGCCAATCGGTTCGCCGCGGACCTGAGCTGCGTAGTCCTCGAGCCAGCCGTTCTCGCCGTAGGAGCCGGCGAAGTTGAACTGCTGGTGCTCGTACAGCGCGCGGATGGCGCCCACGATTGTCCGAACGCCCTCCGGGCCCAGGGCCGCGCCGTCCAATAGCGAGCCCTCGATGGTGACGTCGTCGGCCAGGTTGCCCAGCCAGGCCGGGTAGTAGTCGGCGAACCTCCCGTCGGGATCTCCACCTGCCGTGTAGGTGGGGACTCCATCGGTGGATTGGCCGCTAGGGATGCTGGTCATGGTGTGCCTCCTCGGGATTCCGGCAGCAGGCCAGAGTGCTGTACGTGGTACTCCGTTCCGGTTGCGCATGGGTCGGCGCGTCGCGCCAGGGACATTTCCTGGCCACGGTCCTGGCAAGCGATCGCGTACGGGTAGAAGCCGAAGGCCGCAGGCCCGCAAGGGCCAGGCAACGCCGACGCGGCCAAACCGCCGCGATCGCTAATCCGCGCGGAGTTGCTCCAGGACACTTGCGTGGTCGTGCAATCCCCAGTTCTCGACGACGATTCCATCCGCGAAGCGGTTGAAGACCATCGTCCGGAACTCGACGTGCTTGCCGGTCGGGGCGACGCCCTCGAACTCCCCTTGATGCGTCCCCTGGTGCCGCACGTTGTATGCGACCCAGTCTTCTTCTGCGACGAGTGTCTCGATCGTTGTATGAAAGTCGGGGAACGCATTCCTCCACGCCAGGACCTTCTCCTTCGCGTGTTCGGCCAATTCGCCACGCGTCTCGTCGATGACGTCGAGGATCCCACGGTTGAGCGCCTCATCCACGTATCTCCGAATGTTCGCCTTGTTCGCCTCGGTCTCAGTGGATGGCACCACAGAACGAAATCATGCGCGGTGTGGATACAGGATGCAAGGGGGCCCCTCTTGACCGCTCGTCCCACGCTCGCGGTGCCGCGCTGCATGCCGCATTGGAATCCACCGCGCTACGCGAATCCACTTTCGTCGATTCATTTAGTCGAACGGGCTCTGCCATCGAAGCCACGGCCAAGACACAACGCGCCGACGGTGACAGCGGTGAACCGCCGGTGCGCAGTTGCCGGGACCGACCCGTGCTGGGACCCTATACGTGGCCGGTCGCGGCACGGTCTCTGCCGGCGATCCCCATCTGGCCGCAAACGACGCTCGGAATGCCTCTAGGTTCCCGGGGACGAAGCTGGGACGACGTGCTTCACGTCGCCCATGTAGCGCCCGGCAGCCGCGGAGGCCTCGTCCGGGGTGTCTCCGCGCTCGCGCGCGTCCATGTAAGCCGCATACCAGTCCCACCAGTCGTGCGGCGGGGCGACCGCCTCGAACGAGCCGTGACGCACCGACGTTTCATGAAGCAGCTCCGCCAGGGCAGCGACGTCCATCGTCAGTCCTCCCATTCCCGGCCGGGGAGCCGCGTTTTGATCTCCTGGAGCAGCCAGGCGTTGCCATCGGGATCGCTGAACGACGCGTAGGTCTGGTAGGAGCGTCCCTCCGGATCTGGTCCCGGGACAGGTCCCCCATCGAGGTGGAATACCCCGCTGACGTCAGCGCCACGGCGGACGAGGTCCTCACGCGCGGCATCGATGTCGTCGACGGCCAGGATCAAACGCTGCGCGGACCCGGGGTCGGCCGTGGTGACGCCCTTGCCAAACGCGACCGAGCAGGCCGAGTGCGGAGGCGTCACCTGGACCACACGGAAGTTCTCGCCCCGGACGATGTCGGCGTCCAGCCTCCACCCTAGGGTCTGGTAGAAGGCCTTCGCCCGGTCGACATCGGAGACGGGCAACGTCACCACCTCGAGCTTCATGTCAACGGTCCCCACCTCCGCGATCTCCGTCGCGGTATCGGTGCCCACGCCAGCGCTGCTCATGTTGACCTCCCCGGTCGGTTGGTGTTAGGTGGAGCCTCTCGCTTTCGCGCGCCCCGCGCAACCGTCGCGCCCCGGTGGACACCCCGGCACATCGGCATCCGCTGAAGCGCCGAAGCGCTGCACAAGTCCGGGGGAAGAGATCCGACTCTCCGTCGGGAGGATTTCGAACAATGACCCTGGGTCGCTTCCGCGTCGCTGCTCATTTGAGAGGCGGAGCGGAAGTCGACCGTCGCCGACCGGTGGTGCTAGCTCAGCGCACCGTTCGCCAGCAGTCAGCCAACGAAGCGCCGCTTCCGTTAAAGACGACGACAAGGGACAGCTCCGAACCGCCTACAGACGGGGCCCGCGACTTCCGGTTTGCGATGGTGTAGCAGGAGCGACCTCGGATGGCATTGGATCGCGCGTGTCCGGCAGGTCGTCGACCGCGCTCATCCTCGGCGACGAAAGCAGCCGTGCCGGAGCGGCTGACTGCCCATCCGAGGACGACCGGAATCGGACAATCTCGGCAGCGCCGCACCCTCGCGCAGCACGACCCCTCTGGAATGAGAGCGGTCGCCGGGGCGGCGTCAGCGACCTCGGCGGCGGCGGAAGCCCCACCTCGGAAGCGAGCGCCGCGTCGGCGTCGAGGTCGCCCTTGGCGAGGACCCGGAATGTCGCCATAGGGGTCGTCAGCGACGGCAGTGCGCCAGCGATCGCATCCATTGCCGAGCGATCGTCAGCATCGGCGGGCTCGGTGCTCCCGCTGCCTACGCAAACTGAGAGTTGGCCGAAAGCGCGACGCCATCTGGGCCCGCCAGCGGTGCTTACCACGTCCGAGCCGGCAAACGCGACGCCTTGCAGCCCGTCGGCGACAAACGTCTGGGCCTACGCATCGACGCCAACGGCGCTCATGACACGCTGTGCTGAGTCGAATCCGCGCGCCATCAAGAATCGTCGTCGCGCTCGTTACCGACGAGTTTCCGAAGTCGGCGGAGTCCATAGTGGCATGTCATCCATCCCGGAAAGGAAGCAGCGCATGGCCTCACTCGTTCTGAAGATGTCCGTCTCGCTCGACGGCTACGTCGCACCCGCCGACGGGAGCAGCGACTGGGCCGCCGCCGGGCGCTCCGATGACGGCGCGCGCTGGACGCTCGAGACCGTGAGCAACGCCGGGACGCACCTCATCGGAGCGGCGACGTACACGGCATGGGCCGGCTTTTGGCCGGGCGCCGCTGGGCCGTTCGCCCAGCCGATGAACGACATCCCCAAGGTCGTGTTCTCCGACTCGCTCGCCTCCGCCGACTGGGGCCCAGCGACGATCGCTCGCGGCGACCTGGCCACAGCCGTCACGCGACTCAAGCAGGAGCGCCCCGACGGGTACCTGCTCGCCCAGGGCGGTGTGCGGTTCGCCCGCTCGCTGGTCCAGTCCGGCTTGATCGACGAGTACCGCCTCGTCGTCCACCCGGTCATCCTCGGCGCGGGCGAGCGGCTTTTTACCATGCCGCTGACCATCGAGCCCGTGAGCACCACCGCCTTCAGCCGCGGTGCCGTTGCCCACGTCTTCGCGGCACCCGTGATCGAGCGCGACCGTCAACCGGAGAGCGGACGCTGCACCTCGCGCTAGCGGCGATCCCTCACGTGGCAAAGCGATGGGCTTGCGCAGGCCCCTGTCTGTTGGTCGATAATTGACGGCGAGCATGAAGTTGATCGACGGTAAATCACGACGACGCGCCTTTGCGAGGACAGTTGAGTTGGAGCTCGAGCCGCTCGAGCTCCGTGACACGATCGGGCTGACGCTGATCTTTGTCAGCTTGTGCGTCGTGTCCTGCGGGGGCGTCTTGTTCTTCGGGAGCGCGTGGTGGCATGTACATGGCAAGACTGGCTACACAGGCATCGCGCTGATACTCGGCGGAGGTACGACGTTCTGGCTGACCGCCTGGTTGCTCCAGCCACACAAGGCCGCCAAGCACGCATCGCACCGGCTCCGCCACCACGCCGGCAAGCTGCGCCGTGCTCGCGGTGAGCAGGCTCGTCGCATGACCGACGCCGAGTTCGACGCGCTCGAGGACGAAGTGGATTTGATCCTCTGCGGAGTCCTCAAGTTGACCGTCGCCTTGACCGAGACGGACTCGTCCGGCTAAGGCGAGCCGTCACGAGCGCTTGGCCACGAACGCGATCGCTCGCGCACCGCTATCGCTGACGACCCCATGGCGACAATGGAGCAGTCCGTCGACGTTGGCGGCACGCGGCCGCCGCTCGTCCGTAGGAGGCGTGCCCAGTCGCTCGCGATGCTCCCGACGGGCCGGGCCAGCCTCTAGGATTTGTCCCATCGCGGTCAGCAAGCCGCCGAATCAAGGAGCGACGATGCCAGCAAAGGGGAGCGCGGAATGGAAGGGAGATCTGAAGGCCGGCGGCGGGACCTTCACCGCGGGTGACCGCATCAATGGCGACTATTCGTTCAAGTCGCGGTTCGAGGATGGCCCAGGAGCCAACCCCGAGCAGCTGATCGCGGCGGCACACGCGGCGTGCTTCTCGATGGCGCTCTCGGGTGGGCTGGCCGACGCCGGAACACCGGTCAAGTCCGTCAAGACCGACGCGACGGTGACGCTGCGTTTCGTCGACGGCGCGCCGACGATCACGGCGATCGCGCTGCACGCGGTCGGGAGCGTCCCTGGAGTCGACGAGGCCACCTTCAGGGCCGCCGCGCACGGCGCGAAGGACGGCTGCGTGGTGAGTCGCGCCCTCGCCGGTGTGGGGGAGATCACGCTGGAGGCGTCGCTCGCCTGAGCGGCGCGCGGACCTCGCTGCACCGGCAGGCCGCGATGGCGGGCGGCCTGCTGATCAGCGGCCCGAGCGCCATCCTGCGCAGGTGAGCGCGTCGTCCAGGATCTCGGGGGAGCAATCATTCACCGCGTCATGACCGACCGACCGCGTCACCGGAACTCAGCGCCACCCGCACTCCCAGTGCCCACCGATGTTTGACGCCCCACTGTGGCACGACTACTTCGTGATGGTCGGCGGCGGGGGAGCCGCCCTGACCGGCCTCGTGTTCGTCGCGATGTCGCAGCACCTCTCTGACATCGTCTCTGATCCGACGCACCGCCACCGCGCCCGCACGATCCTCATCGCGCTCACTGCCGTATTCGTCCGCTGCGCCCTCGTCCTGATGGGTGGTCAAACCGCGCGCGCAGTGGCGGTCGAGATCTTCGTGGTGCTCGTCGGCGTCGAGGTCGTCGTGTTGCGAAGTCTCAACGAAGCGCTCCGCGGCAGCGACGCGGCACAGCCCGGCGTTCTGTTCCGCAGGCTCAACGAAGCGCTCCGCGGCAGGGGCGCGGCACAGCACGGCGTTCTATTCCGAACGCTCGGTTACGCGGCTTGCCTGATCATCGAGCAGACCGGCGCTGCGATCCTGTTCTTCGGACACACATGGGGCCTGTACGTGGTCGGAGTGGGAATGATGGCATCGTTCCTGTTCATAGTGTCCGGGGCATGGCTTCTGCTCGTCGGCGTCGAGTCGACGGCACGGCGCCCGACCCCGTAGACGGCTCTAGCACGCGAGTCGCGTGCCGCGCGCGCCGCGCCGACCCAGCCAGAATCGCCTGCGCCGACCCTCCAGCCCCAGTTGCTGGGCGCGTGGACGCGGCCAAGCCGCGCCCCCCCCCGCGGCGACCGAGTCACTGACGGTTGCGCCGTCGCTCAGTGAAAGCGCGGCGATCGGGCAGCACCAGCTCCCCAACGTGGGTGCCGCCACACTGAGGGCAAGCTGCCGATGCGCGACGGCTTGATGTTCACGACGCGCGCCGGAAGCAGCGTCGCGACCTGGAGAACAGCTCGGGGCATCGAGCTCCGCCGCCGTGGCGAGCACACGCGCCACAAGTGGCCTGGGCCGGCGCTGGTGCCACACCCCGGTCAAGCTCGCCGAGCGTCCGATCATCCGCACCACCGAAACCTGCCTTCAGTTCCTCACCCAGCGCGAGCTCGAACGGCTCCTGGACGTCGACTACCCGGACGACGCGATCGGTGCAATTGCACGACCGCTGTGCCTGAGCCCGCCGCGATGACCGGGCCGCGCCAAGGCGAGCTCATCGGCTGCGCTGGCGAGACGTCGATTTCGCGGCCAAACGGGTTCGCGTCGTCTCGCCCTACGTCCGCGGAGAGTTCGGCGATCCCAAGTTCGAGGGGTCGGGACGCTCGGTGCCCTCGCCGAGCGGGTCACCGCAGAGCTCGCCGCCCTGCGCGATCGCTCGGTCTACTCAACCGACGTCGACCTGGTTCTCGGCCATCCCGTGTCCGGTCGGCCGCTCGATCGCTCCAAGCTCGTGCGCCGGTTCAAAGCCGCCCGCGACCGAGCCGGCGTGCCCGAGAATCACCTTCCACGAACTGCGCCACACCTTCGGTACGCGCATGGCCGCCGCCGCGGTACCGCTGCGCACGATCCAGCACTGGATGGGCCACGCTGACGCGAAGACCACCCAAGTCTACGCGCACTACCTGCCCAGCAACCAGGAGGCGGACACCATCGATCGGGCCTTCTCGTCAGCTGGATCTTACGGTCGCTGAGGAGGCGACCGCGTTTCCGATCGCGACCGCCTCGACAGGGCTGGAAGCCGCCATCGAGTTCCTCCTCCAGCGCTTTGGGAAGCGCTGGAGATATCTGCTGGCGGTCAACGGCGCGTACATCGACGGGGCGAGCGTCGCCCTCACCGGAGCGGGACTGAGCGGCGATCAGGCGCCGTTCTCGGTCTCGGCCGGAGACGGCGATGAGTCGGAGTTCGCACGGATTCGCGGGAACGACTACCAGGCGGCTTCGGTCGCCGAGCCGCTGAACCTGCAAGGCTGGCAGCTGATCGACGAGCTGAACCGCGCCCGCGCGCGGCAGCCGCCGTCCGGCTACGTCGCTCCCCCGCGCCTGATCACCCAATCCGACGTGCCAAGCGGCGCGGTATTCGATCCGCTCAGCGGCTACCGCCAGAACTACCTCCGGATCTGGCATCGCTGATGCAGCCGAGGGCGGCAGCCGGCGACTGACCTCTCGGCGGCGCCTCTGGTCACCGCGCTTCGCATCGCTCGCGGTCTGCGCCCGTCGACGCGGTCGCCGCCAGCGAGACGTATCGCCGCCATACGCCGATCGTCTAGATCTCGCCGGCGCGCCCGACTACGAGGCCGACCGTGGGCTTCACCCGACAGACCTGGCCGCTCAGTCGCGACGGACAGGACCGCCGAACCCGTCAACACTGATCAGTGAAAGGCAGCACAATGTCATTTGCAGCCTCATCAACAGCCGGTGCCGAGGACACGGGCGTCTTCGGTCAGGTGATGGGCATCGTCGCCGTCACCCTCGGAACCTTCACCCTCGGCGCGTACTGGGGCCACGGCCTCTCCGGAGGTGCGTCGATCGCCTGCTTCATCGTCGGCTTCCTGGGCATCGTCGGGCTCAACTTCGTGCGCGGCGCCGCCGGCGCGGCGGTCGGCCTGCTCATTGCCTCCGGCCTGTTCCTCGGTCTCGGCCTGAGCGGCGCGGTGTACGCCTACGCCGCCGCTGCGCCGGGCGTAGTCTGGCAGGCGGCGGCCGCCACCGGCCTGTTCGTCGCCGCGCTGGGGAGCCTCGGCTATGCCATCCGGGCCGACCTGTCCGGCGGCTACCGCCTCCTGTCCGCGCTGCTGCTGGGGTTGATCCTGTACGGACTCATCAGCCTGTTCCTGGCCATGCCCAGCGGCAACGTCGTCTATGCACTACTTGGCCTCGGCATATTCGGCGGCTACGTCGTGCTCGACTTCAACCGCCTTCGCGCCGCCGGCACCGATGACGCGGCGTCGATCGCCGCCGGGATCTTCCTCGACATCACCAACGTCTTCCTGTTCTTCCTACAGTTGTTCGGTCGCAACCGCGATTGACCCGGGCCGCCGCGCGGACGCGGGCAGATGGCACAGCATGAGTCCGGATCGAGCGTCGACCCGGGCCGCCTGTTCGCCTCAGGCAGCGGTCTTCCAGTCGGACCGGCGCAGCTTGTGGAGCAGGAGCGGCGGGAGCAGGCCGACGAGAAGGGTCGCGGCGAGCAGCGACAGGAGGTATGGCGCCGTGTTTATGTGTCCGAGCTGGCTCGGCGGCAGCAGACCGATCACGCAGGCGGCCGCGCAGGCGAGCGTCCCGACTACGCAGATCGTCACGAGCGCGGGTGCCCGGTAGCCGCGCTGGTGCTCGGGCTGTCGGCGGCGCAGGTTGATCGCCGCGACGAACATCAGGATGTACATGATCAGGTAGACCTCTGTCGCCAGGGCGGCGAACACCCAGTACGCACGCGAGACTGCCGGCACCACGGCGTACAGGAGTCCGATCAGCGTGATGATGCTTCCTTGAGCGCCCAGGATGTGAAGTTGGACGCCGCTCGAGTTGAGCTCCTGGAAGTACCGCGGCAGGTATCCACGCTCGCGAGCGATGTCCAACAGACCTGTGGAGGGACCAGTGAGCCAGTCAAGCAGGCCACTCAAAGAGGCGACCACCAGCCCGACGGCGATGATCGGCGTCACCACGCCCAGACCGAAGTGATCGAGCAGGCTCTTGAACGCCTGCATGACACCCGCGGTGAAGCTGATATGCGCCGACGGGATAGCGACCGAGATCGCGAGCGTCGGGAAGATGAAGACGAGCAGAATCAGTATCACGGCCAAGAGCGTCGCTTTGGGGAACTCGCGCGGGGCGTCGCGCAGCTCGTCGACATGGACGGCGTTGACCTCGACCCCGGCGTAGGTGAAGAAGCTGTTGACGATGAGCACGATGCTCGTCACTCCGTTCCAGGGCGGGAGCACGTGGTGGGCGTTCAACGGCGCCGCCGAGGCGTTGCCCTGCAGGAGGTAGAGCGCGGCCAGGAGGACGAGCAGCAGGCCCGGGATCAGCGTTCCGATGAAGATCCCGTACGACGCCAGCTTGCCGGTCGCAAGTACCCCTCTGGCCGAAACGAGCACCGCCGCCCAGAACAGGACGATGATCACCACGGTCGTGTAGACGCCGCTATGAGCCAGGCTGGGCGCGAACACGTACGCCAGCGTGCTCGCCACATAGGCGAGCACTGCCGGGTAGTAGAAGGTCGTCTGGGCGAACTGACACCAGATGGCGACGAAGCCCATACGGGGAGAGATCCCCTCTGACACCCAGTTGTAGACGCCGCCCTTCCAGCCCGACGCGAGCTCGGCCGACACGAGCGACGCCGGCAGGAGGAACACGATTGCGGGCAGGATGTAGATCACGACCGAGGCGAGACCCAAGACGGCCGTCGCGGGCGCGGCGCCGAGATCTCCCACCGACCCCAGCGTCAGCAAGGCCATCGCGAGCCAGCTGAGCGTCGCCTTCGACCCGGCCGGCGCACGAGTCGGACGCTTGGCAGGGGGCGGATCCGGCAGCTCGGGTGCAGGTGTCATCGGTTTCGCGGACGCATCACGGGCACGACAGCTCCGGCGAAGCATTCTGGGGACTCCGACCGCCAGGTGTGGGCAAACCTCACGGTCGCGTCCCAGAACTGCTGTACATACCGGTCAGCACTTGCGTTCGGTTTCCGGGCGGGTGTCTCGTTGCAGATGGCGGCGTCCGCTTCGTTCGTGGCTCCCGGTCGTCGCCGTTGCCTTTGGTTGCATGTCGCTGCAATGCGGTCGGCGGCAACGTCGCCCGGTGTGAGTTGGAGGGCCCGTGATGATGATGTCGGTGACGAGGTCGGCGTCGGCGTTGACGGTGGAGAGACCACGTGCATCCAGCCTCGGCGGGCGCACGACCCCTTTCGTCCCCGACCACGCAGCCTCGGCCTCGTGTCACCGCGCCGTTCCCGCGCTCGCCGCTCCCTCCCCGGCGACCGACCGGTTGTGGTGCAGCTTTGCTTTCAGCGCCGTGACCTTCGCGTGCGCGTCCTCGGACAAGTGGGCGCGGCGCTCCTCGTGGAGGTGGCGGCGTGCCTCCCTCTTGGCCCTGCGCTGAGCCTCCTTCGCCGCAGCGATCTCGCTCGTGACCTCGTCGACAGTCTGCCGCTGGACCGTGCCGCCGAGATCGGCCATCGCCCTGTCGACGATGTTCGGGCTCGGGTCGACCTCCGGGCTCGGCTCGGTGACCTCGGCCAGCAGCGCGGTGCGACCCACGCGCGCTGAGCGCGAGACCGCGCTGAGCACCGAGTCCGTTTCGTCCTCGTCGTCCATGTCGAACAGCGACCCGATCAGCAGCCCGGTCGCGCCACCGAGCAGGACACCGAGCGGACCTCCGATGATGCCGATCAGCAGCCCGATCATTCCTCCGGTCGCGGTTCCCTCGAGTCCGGTGTCACCGGCGGAGTCCTTGACCACGACGCGACCGTCCGCCTGGCGCACCACGATGGCCGCGCCGGTGAGCTCCACCTCATTCTGCGCGTCGAGATCCTTGAGCGTCGTCAGCGCTTCGTATGCCTTGCTGTCGTCGTGGAAGCGGACGGCGAGCACATTTCGCATCGTGTCTCCTTTGTTGCGGTGGCGATGGTCGCACACACCTACGGGTCAGGCGCCGAGCGGGCCAATAGCCGTTCCCGCCGACTGCTAGAACGAACGCGTCTGGGGAGCGGGGCGGCAACGACGCTTCGGTCAGACGGCGGACGAGCGGGGCGGTGCGAGCCCGCGCAGTCGGAGCAGCGTTCTCGCGCTGGAGCTGGCCGCTGCGCTCCTCTCCATTGTCCGCGAGCCGGTCGCGCTTCGCCTCGACGTATCCGCGCGAGTACCCGGGATCGACGAGACGACGTTTGAGCGCGTGGCTGAGTTAGCTCGGCGTCGATCGTTGCCCCGCCGGGACGGTCCGCCCCGCACCGCCTGAACCGAAACCCGCCCATTTTCAGCGACTTGCTGAGGGTGACCGAGGGGACTCAAACCTCGACGTCGGGACCACAAACCGCCGCTCGGGTCGCACCGTCGCGGCGGGCATGTTTCGGCTGCAAGGCCCGGTCGCTGGCCCAGATCGAGGTCTTCGTCCCTCGTCAGCGCAGCTTGCGCGCCAGTCGAAAACAGAACCAGATTGGTACCGGAATCGCCCTCCGAAGCCACTCCGCGAGAGTCCAAGAACCGCCTCTAACCAGGCCTTTCCGTCGATCGGGGAGACAGGATTTGAACCTGCGACCGCCCGGCCCCCAGCCGGGTGCGCTACCAGACTGCGCCACTCCCCGTGGCTCCTTCAACAAGCGGGCGACGGGAATCGAACCCGCCCTAGAAGCTTGGAAGGCTTCTGTGCAACCACAACACTTCGCCCGCAAGCCGTGAGGCATCTTACCGCCGGGCCGCGAGACCGGTGGAGCCCGCCGGGTAGCGCGGTGGTCAGCTGCCGACGGCGAGCGCGTCGATGAGCAAGGCGAGCATCCGGCGCCAGGCCGTCGGCTCGATGTGCCGCGCGGCGCGTGTGGCGGCGAACAGGAGGCGCAGGTCCAGGGTGGTGGCGTCGGCGCGCAGCCGTCCCTCGGCCCTGGCCTCGGCGAGCAGCCTCTCGAGCGCCTGCGTCGCCCGCTCGGTCGCGGCGACGACGGCGGGATGATCGCCGATCGTCCCGAGCGCCTCGCCCAGGAGGTCGTCGCGGGACTGCTCGTCAACGAGGTTCCACAGCATGTCGATGAGCGCGGTCCAGTGGTCTGTCTCGCTTCCGGCGGCCTCCTCGGCCGACCGGGCGATGAGCGTCAGCCGGCGAACGACGAGCTCGGCTAGGAGCTCGCGCTTGGACGGGAACTGGCGGTAGAGGCTGCCGACTCCGGCTCCGGCCGCCGCGGCGACGGCCGGCATCGGCGCCTGTAGGCCATCGCGGGCGAAGATCGTCCCCGCGGCGTCGAGCAGGCGCTCGTGCTTGGCCTGCTGTGACAACTCGCTCCACGACGGCGCCGACACCGGAACGCTCATTCCGCTAGAGTAGCGGGCCGGCAGCCGGAATGCGCATTCCACCGCGGGCGCACCCACCCTCACTCGAGCTCGGAGCACAGGCATGACGACCGATCGCGAGCGCGTTAACCCGAACATCACGCTGGCCGTGCTGTCGCTCGGAGCGGTCGCCTATGCGGTGCTCAGCTCGGCCGTCATCCCGGCGCTGCCGACGATCGAGCGCAGCCTGCACACGACCGAGAACGGCGTGACCTGGCTGCTCACGGCCTATCTGCTCGCCGCCTCGGTCGCCACGCCGATCCTCGGCCGCCTGGGCGACATGCACGGCAAGGAACGCATCCTGCTCTGGACGCTCGTGGCGCTCGCGTTCGGCACGCTGCTCGCGGCGGTCGCCCCGTCGCTCGGCGTACTCATCGTGGCGCGCGCGATCCAGGGTGCGAGCGGTGGCATCTTCCCGCTGGCGTTCGGGATCGTCCGCGACGAGTTCCCGCGCGAGAAGGTGGCCGGGAGCATCGGACTGCTGTCGGCGATCCTCGGTGTCGGGGGCGGCGTCGGCATCGTGCTGTCCGGGCTCATCGTCGAGCACCTCAGCTGGCATTGGCTGTTCTGGCTTCCGCTGCTCGCCACCGTCGTGGCCGCGGTCTGCACCTGGCGGTTCGTGCCCGAGTCGCCGGTCCGGGCCCCGGGGCGCGTGAACTGGCGCGCGGCCGCTCTCATGAGCGCGGGCGTGTCCATGTGCCTGCTCGCGGTCAGCGAGACGACGACCTGGGGCTGGGGCTCGCCGAAGACGCTCGGTCTGCTCGTCTCGGGACTCGCCGTGTGCGCCGCGTGGATCGCCGTCGAGGTGCGCAGCCCGGTGCCGCTGGTCGACATGAGCATGATGCGCATCCGCGGCGTGTGGACGACCAACACCGCCGCCTTCCTGCTCGGGGCCGGCATGTACTCCGCGTTCATCCTCATCCCGCAGATCGCCCAGCTGCCTACGAGCACGGGCTTCGGGCTCGGCGCGTCGGTGGTGGTGTCGGGCCTGTACCTGCTGCCGAGCACCGTCGGGATGATGCTCATGGGCGCGCTCGCGGGGCCCCTGGCGAAGCGCTACGGGTCGCGCCTCGCGCTCATCGTCGGCACGGCATTCACGGCGGCGGCCTTCGCAGTGCCCGCCGTGTCGCACGGCCACGCGTACGACCTGCTCCTGTGCGCCACGCTGATGGGGATCGGCATCGGCCTCGCGTTCGCCGCGCTCGGCAACCTCATCGTGCAGGCGGTGCCGGCCGAGCAGACGGGTGTCGCGACCGGCATGAACACGGTCATGCGCACGCTCGGCGGTGCGCTCGGCGGACAGCTCGCGGCGACGTTCATCGCCGCCCACGTCGTGGACGGCCTGCCAGCGCAGACCGGCTTCACCGAGTCCTTCGTGCTCGCCACCGGGTTCCTGCTTGCGGCGGTCGTGGCCGCCACGCTCGTACCCGCCGGCAGCGCGCGCGCCCAGGCGCCCGAGGTGGCCGTCGCCGCCGGCGGCCCCGCCGTGCAAGAGCTGGCCTGAGACTCGGGCCGCCCGCTCAGCCCGCGGTGCCCGCGCGCCGCCGCGCCTCGGTCGGCACCTCGCCTCCCTCCTCGGTCAACCCAGGCGGCGGCCACGGCCCGAACCAGTTGTCGCGTGCCCCGTCGAGCGTCACCACCGATCCGTTGAACGCCCGCCCGAGTGGCGAGGCGAGGAGCGCGATCAGCCAGGCGTGCTCGATCGGCTCGCCGAGCCGGCCGAGCGGCACCGTGCGCGCGGCCCCGGCCCGCACGACCTCGGGGTACTTCGCGGTCGCCTCCGTCCCGTAGTGCCCGGCGGCGACGGCCACGACCGCCACGCCGCACTGCTCCCAGCGCGCGGCGAGACCGCGCGTCAGCGACTCGACCGCCGCACGCGCGGAGCCCGAGTGCGCCATTCCGGGCATGCCGTGATGCGGCGAGAACGTCACGTTGACGATCATCCCGCGGCCGGCCGGACGCATCGCGCGCTCGACCGCCGCCTCGAGCATGTTCAGCGTGCCGCGCACGTTGAGGCGCCACACGGCCTGCCAGCCCTTGCTCGCGATCGCCTCGGCGGGGACGAAGTACTGGCCGCCGGCGTTGTTGACGAGCAGATCGAGCCGCCCGTGGCGCTCGAGTACCCCGTCGACGATCCGCGCGGCGTCCCCCGGCTCGCGGATGTCACCGGTGACCTGGTCCGCCCGGCCGGCTTCGCCGGCGCCCGCGTCGATCTCGGCGACAGTGCTCGCCAGCACCTCCTCGCGGCGACCGGCGATCACCACGACCGCGCCACAGCGGGCGAGCTCGAGCGCCGTCGCTCGGCCGAGGCCGGTGCCACCGCCGGTGACCAGGACGACCTGCTCGGCGAGGAGCCCCCGGGCGAACACCGCGGAGGCGTCGGGAGGCGACGTCGTCGGGGCCACGACCGCGATCATACGGCCCGGCCCGCAGGGCCTCGCCCGCGGGCCTCGCGGCGCTGGCATTCGTCCCCTGGTCGGACTAGTCTGTTCGCGTGCTCCGCCGGCCCCTCTTCATCGTTGCGGTGCTGTTCGGCCTTGACTACCTGCTCTGGCTCTGGTCCCTCGGCGGTTCGCGCGGAGCCGTGGGCATGGTCGCCGGACCGCTGCTCGTGCTGCTCGCCGTGGCGCTCGTGTGGCTCGCGCTCAAGCAGCTCGCGCGCGTGCTGACGGACCCGCGTCGCGTGCTGCGGACGAGCCGCCGTGCCGGCACCGCTCGTGCGGTGCGCTACGGTGAAGATCGCGCTGCGACGACGGCGAACCCTCCAGACGGGGTGTCGCCGGGCCACGACGAACAGGCGCCCGCCGTTTCCGGGCCGCCCTCATCGTCGGCTCAGATCGCGGCCTGAGTCGGCCGACGGCGCGCGCACGGGCGCGACGAGGCGGGGTTGCCAGCCAAGGCAGGCCCCTCCGCACGGCCAGCGAACACCGTTGGTACCCCGTTATTGCGCCGTATCGTGCTCACCCGTCGAATCCTTCTCGCTGCACTCGCCGCGGGCGTCATGCTGGCGACCGTCGCCGCGAGCGGTCTGCACTACTACCACCAGCGCACGGGCAACGTGTACCACCCGAACGCGCCGTTCATCCCCGAGCCGGCGCCGACGCTCCCGGCGCGGCGGATCGTCCGCACGGCGTGGCCGATGTACGGCTTCACCCAGAACCACACGCGCACCTTCCCGGCGACGGCCGGGCTGCATCCGCCGTTTCACACGACGTGGGTTCGCGCGGGCAACTCGCTGCTCGAGTTCCCCCCCACGCTGTACGGCAACAGCCTGTTCCAGCTGGCCGACGACGGTGTGTTGCTGTCCGTGAACAAGGACACCGGACGCGAACTGTGGAGCCGCCACCTCGGTGCGGTCTCGGCCTCATCGCCGGCCGTCGCCGACAACACCGTGTTCGTCACGATCATGCAGCGCCGAGCGGGTCTGAACGCCGGCCGCGTCGTCGCGCTCGACGCGACGACGGGCGCGACCCGCTGGTCGCGCAACCTGCCGAGCCCAAGCGAGTCCTCGCCGCTCGTCGACGGCCGCCGCGTGTACCTCGGCTCCACCGACGGGACCGTGTACGCGCTCGCGACCGACAGCGGGCGCATCCAGTGGACCTACCGCGCCGCCGGCGCCGTCAAGGCGAGCCCGACACTCGCCTACGGAAACCTCTACTTCGGCGACTACAGCGGACACGTGCAGGCGGTCGCCGAGCAGACCGGCGCGCGCGTGTGGGTCTCCGGCTCGGGCGGCAAGCTGTTCGGCAGCGGGCAGTTCTACTCGACCGCCGCGGTCGTCGACGGTCGCGTTTTCCTCGGCAACACCGATGGGCGCATCTACGCCTATGACGCCGGCACGGGTGCGCTGGACTGGGCGGTACAGACCGGCGCCTACGTGTACTCCTCGCCGGCCGTGACGAACGCGCCCGGGCTCGGTCCGACCGTCTACTCGGGCTCCTACGACGGCAACTTCTACGCCATCAGCGCGCGCAGCGGCCACGTGCAGTGGACCTACCGCGCGGGCGGGCGCATCTCCGGCTCGGCGACCGTCGTCGGGCGGGTCGTGTACTTCGCCGACCTCGGCGCGCGCGAGACGATCGGCCTTGGGATCTCGACCGGCCACCGGGTGTTCGGCGGCTACCCGGGCTCCTTCGACCCCGTGGTCACCGACGGGACGCGGATCTACCTGACCGGCTACACCGGGCTGTTCGCGCTCACGCCGGGCGCGACGGCGCCGAGGAGGACGGCCGTCGCCTCGCACTCGGCGCGCGCCCCGGCGAGGTCGCAGGCGGCCCGCCCGGCCACGAGGACGACCACCGTCGTGACGACGAGCACGCTCCTGGCCGGCCTCGCGCGCGACGGCCGCCCGCTCACCGCCACCCCGAGCGTCCCGGTGTCGAGCGCGGGATCGCGGGCGGGTGCGCCCCTGACGATCGTGCCCGCCCCGCCCGCGAAGGCGACGGCCCGCCCGGCCCCACCGGCCCCGGCCCCGTATGAGCCGCCCGTGCCCTACCGCGCGCTCTCGCCCACCGCCTGCGGCGAGGACACCGTGGCGTTGCTGCGGGCCAGCACGACGGCGGACTGCGGCTGGGCCTGGGCGCCCTGAGGCTGCGTGACGCTCACGCTCCCCGGCAGCTCCCCGTGGCGCCGAGTGCGCGCGCCAGCGAGAAGCGAGCGCTCACGCGCAGAACGCCCGCCGCGTCGGCCCGCACCGCCGTCCAGCCGCCGGACGCCGGGCCGACGCATCCGTGCCCCTCGGTGACGGTCCAGTAGCGCGTGTAGCGGACCTGCACGGTGAAGCGCCCGGGCGCATCGGCGCGCAGCACGAAGTCGTTGCGCCCGAGCGTTGCCAACTCGCCCGGACCGCCGGCGATCGGGGCCGCGTCGGTGACCTCCCATACGCGCCAGTGAGCGCTCGTGAACACCGGGCGCAGATAGCGCACTCCGGCGCGCAGCAGTCGCGCCTCGGCGCGGCTGGACGTGTCGAGCGGGGCGTCGGGCAGGGCGACGTAGCGGACCGCCTCGGCCCGCAGCCAGGTGTGGTAGGTGCCCGCCGTGAGCGGCGCACCGAAGAACAGCCCGTCATAGCGCGTGTCGAGCTGGCGCTCCCAGCCACGCGCGAGAGCAAAGCGTCCGCCGAGCAGCGCCGCCTCCCAGTGCGAGCGGGTGAGGGGTACCTCCACGCGCGCGGGGCGCACCAGGTGCGACGCGAGGAAGCGCTCGAGCGGCGCGTAGTACGCAGCGGTCACCGACGGGTCGTCGCCCACCTTCGCCACCTCGCGGACGGGGCCCCACGCCACCCACACGGCGAGCGCGACGCCGAGCACCGCGGCCGGCGCCAGGCGCCGCGACGTCCCGCGGCCCGCGGTCAGATCCGGCAGCCGCACGCCGACGAGCAGCGGCAGGGCGAACAGCGCCCCGAGCCGGTCCACGTTGCTGCCCATCGGCCCGTGGATGACCAGCGAGGCCACGACGGCGACCACGTACAGGATCGCGCCCGCCCGCAGGACGCGCTCGTCGCGCGGCACGAGCGCCGCGAAGGCGAGCGCGACGGCGAGCGCGGCGGCGAAGGAGCTCGCCGGGAAGGGCTCCCGGCCGCCCTCGGGGAACAGGAGGGTCATCGCGAGCGCGACGGCGAGCGCCGGCAGCGCGAGCGCCAGGCCGCGGGCGACCGTGCGCGTGCCGATGATGTGGGCCACGCCGGCGAGCACGAGGAACAGCCCGGCCACCGGGCTGGCCGCGGAGCACAGGCCCGCCAGCAGGGCGGCCGCCCCGACGCGACCGTGGTCGAGCGCGAGGACCGCCGCCAGCCCGATGCTCACGCCGAGCGCGAAGGTCAGCCGGCCGATCCACGCGTCGCCGCTCGCCGCCAGTGCGAACACGACGCTCGCCGCGATCGCCGCTCCGGGCGCGAAGCGGCGACGGGCCAGACAGCCGAACAGCAGCGACGAGACGAGCACGGCCACCACGCCCGCCCCGCGCAGGCCGACGACGGCCGCGAGCGGGTCGAACAGGAGGCTGTAGCCGGGGACGTGATGACCGGCGTACCAGTTGTTGTCCCAGACGGTGAACCCCACCGCGCCGAACAGGTCGTGGCGGTACACGGCGGCCGCAAGGTCGGGCGTGCGCGGACCGGCGAGTAGCCAGGCGAGCAGCGACAGCCCGGCGGCGAGCAGCCCCGAGACCGGCGCCGCCCAGCCGCGCGCAGGCGTCCGCCGAGGGCCCGCCGGCCGCGATGGTGGCGCGATCGTCTCGGTCACGGTCACGCCGAAGGATGCTCGGGCCCGGGGACGGGCGACGCGACGGGGCGCTCGACGACCGGCTCGGCCGGCCACGCGGCGACGCGCTCGGCGGCCCGTTCGGTCGCGTGCGTCGCGCGTGCGTCGCTGAGCAGCGCGCGGAAGCTGCGGTAGCGGAAGATGGTGGCGATCGAGACGAACGCCAGGATGAGCGTGAAAGCGACGATCGCGAGCTGTTGCCCGACCGAATAGGCGGCGACGGTGCTGCCGGAGGCCGCCGAGGCGAAGATGACGACGAGGAGCGCCTGCGTCGCACCGAGACCGCCGGGCGTGAACGGGACGATCGAGGCGATGTACTGGGCGGCGACCACGAGCAGCGCGTTGCTGAGCGACCCGCCGACGCCGAACGCGTCGAGCATCAGCCAGTAGGAGCCGACGCGCAGCCCGTACGCCGCAGCCTGGGGCACGCACATCCCCGTCACATAGCGCCGCCGCTGGCGGAGGATCGCCGTGCCCCGCATCAGGTCCTCGCGGAAGGTCGCATAGCGCCGCGAGGCCCAGGCGTAGGCCCAGAGCCCGAGCACCGCGCCGGCGGTCAGGATGAACAGCACGAGCCCGACGTGAGCGGCGAAGAAGGCGAGGTCGAACGAGTTCAGGTCGACGAACTCGCCGGGCCGCGGAAACGCCGGCTGGGTGAACGCGTACGCGAGCGTGGCCACACAGGCGACCGTGTCGAAGACGAGCACGACCGATAACGCCACCGTGACCGCCATGTAGCGCGAACGCGGGATGGAGTGCTTGCTCAGGACGAGCTGGACGATGCTCCCACCGCCCGCCGGCACGACGCCGTTGAGACCGAACGCCGCGACGTACGCCCCCCAGATGCGGCGGTACTGGATCCGCTCCTCCGGATAGGCGGCGCAGCAGGCGTTGTAGCTCGCCAGTGCGCGCATCACGAGGTAGGCGCCGAACAGCGCCAGCGCCAGGGCGAGATCCCCGAAGTGCACCTGCGCGAGGGAATCGAAGAACGACGCGATCGCGGCCGACACGGCGCTGACCGTGTCGCCGACGGACGCGAGCGGCCCGAGGCCCGGCGCCGGCGCGATGAGCGCGGATGGGAGCACGCCGCACAGCATGACGGCCAACGATGGGGCCTCGATAAGGAACCCGCGTCGGTTGGCACCGCGAGTCCGCGGGGCGATGCGCGATCATGTCGGCCTTGCACATCAGGGTCCTTGCCGGCGGGCGTCCCGTGCCCGCCCGAATCGGTGCCCGGGTGGGCGTGCTCGCGCTCGCCTGGCTGTCCACGCTCGGCGCAGCGGCGCCCGCGCCCGCGGCGGTAGCGCCACCGGCGGCGATCGAGCTCGGCTCGGGCTGGGAGGTCCACGCCGACCCGACGTTCATCGGCGAGGCCCAGGGCTGGCAGAGCGGGCACGCCCCGAGCGGCTGGACCGCCACGACCGTGCCGGGCGTGTTCGACCCCCGGCCGCTCCCGCAGCTGTTCGGCGGAACGGTGAAGTGGTACCGCGTCACGTTCACCGGCCCGGCGGCGCCCCGCGGGTTCGCCTGGGGACTGCACTTCGCGCAGGTTCGCCGCAGCGCGGCGGTGTGGCTGAACGGCACGTACCTCGGATCCAACGCCAACCCGTACGCACCGTTCGTGCTGACCGCGCGCGGCCTGCGCAGCGGACGGCCCAACACGCTCACCGTGCGGGTCGACAACCGCAAGGGCGTCGAGCCGCGCGAGGGGTGGTGGAACTGGGGCGGGATCACCCAGCCCGTGTCGCTCGTTCCGCTCGGTCCGATCGTCAACGCGAACCCCGGCGTCCTGGCGCAGCTGAGCTGCCGCGGTCCGGACGCCTGCTCGGCGCGGATCCTCGTCGAGACCACGCTGACCAACCGCAGCGGCGCGCGCGTGACGCCGCGCGTCGGCGTGACCCTCACCCCGCCCTCGGGCGGCGCGCCCACGCGCGGCGACCGGACGGGACCGGCGCTCGCGCCGGGCGCCACCGAGCAGGTCCGCTTCAGCTTCCCGGTGGCCGGGGCGCCCGAGCTGTGGTCGCCCTCCCATCCCGCCCTCTACACGACGAGGGTCACGACGTTCGCCGGCAACTCGGTGAGTCAGATCGACGCGCTGCAGACCGGGCTGCGCTCGGTGACCGTGCGCCGCGGCCAGCTCTATCTCAACGGTCGTCCGGTGCAGCTGAGCGGCGCGTCGATCGAGGAGGACGTGCCGGGGCGCGGCCCGGCGCTGACACCCGCGGACATGGACCAGATCGTCGCCGAGCTGAAGGCGTTGCACGCGAACGTGACGCGCTCCCAGTACCCGCTCGACCAGCGACTGCTCGACCGCCTCGACCAGGCCGGGATCATGGTCTGGAGCCAGGCGCCGGTCTACCACCGCGACGAGTTGCTGCTCACGCCGGCGCAGCGCGGGGTCGCGCTCGCGGCCATGGAGAGTGCGGTGCTCCAGACGCGCGACCACGCCTCGGTCATCACCCACTCGGTGGCCAACGAGTTGAGTCCGACGCCGGACACGATGCCCGGCACCCGGCGCTATATCGACGACGCCGTGCGCGACACCGAGAACCTCGACCCGACGCTCCCGGTGTCGATCGACCTGCTCAGCTACCCCAACTACCCGCCGCAGCGCACCTATCGCCGCCTCCAGCTGCTCGGGATCAACAACTACTTCGGCTGGTATTCCGGCCGCGCGCCGCACTCGACCGCGCTGCTCTCCGACCTCGCGCCGTATCTGCAGACGATGCACAGCATGTACCCCGACCAGGCGCTCGTCATGACCGAGTTCGGAGCCGAGGCGACGTTCGACGGGCCGGTCACCGAGAAGGGCTCCTACGCCTACCAGTCGCACTACATCCAGCAGACGCTGCGGATCGTGCGCGGGCTGCCGTTCATGAACGGCGCGATCTACTGGACGCTGCGCGAGTTCGCCGTCAAGCCCTACTGGTACGGCGGCGGGGGACCGACCGTCGACGTGCCGCGCGACTCGCTGCACCACAAGGGCCTGATCGCCTACGACGGCGTCGCAAAGCCCGCGTTCGCCGCGACGAGCGCAGCGTTCGCGGGCACGCCGTTGTTCCGCACGCCCACCGCGACGCCGAGCCCCGTGTGGATCTCGATCGCGGTGCTCGTGCTCAGCCTGGTCGCGATCGGCCTGCTCGCCGCGCTCGACGTCTGGCTGTTCGCCGGCATTCGGCGCACCGCGCGGCGCCGAGGACCCCGGCTCGGGCGCCCGCGCAGCGAGCAGCCGAGCCCCGAGCGCTCCTACGCCTGACCGAGCGCGCTCGCCACGAGCGACGCCGAGCGCGGACTGACGACGACCGTGAGCGGCGCCGAGACGCCGGACTGATGCGCGGCGTCGCCGGCCGCGAGCACGCGATACGTCTTGCTCCCGGGATCGGTGAGGATCGTCGTGAAGGAGAAGTCGGCGCCCTGGCCGGCGGCCGCGAGACGTCCCCGAGCAAGGGTGTGGAACGCGCCGTCGTCGCCGAGCAGCTGCAGGTCCACCCCGCCGCCGGCGCTCGCGCCGCTGACCGTGCCCCCGATCACCTGCGTCGCCCCGAGCGGCGCGCTCAGCGTGCTCGCGGCGAGCGTCACCGTGGCCTGCACGCCGAGGACGAGCGGCGCACTGCGCGTCGAGCCCGCACTCACGCCATACACCGTGTCCGCGGTCGGTTGCTCGACGAAGCTGAAATTGCCTGCGCCGTCGCTCGGCGCGGACGCCACCGGCTGCTCGTCGGCCGAATCGGGTCCGGCGAGAAGGGTCACCGGCGTCCCGCCGCTGCCGGCGCCGCCGAGCGTCCCCGACAGCGTCACCGCCTGTCCGAGCGTGAGCGGATTCGCCGAGGCGACGAGCGGCACCGCCCGACCCTGGGCCGGCTCGACGAGCAGGTCGAGGGGGTCCGAGGCGGCGGCGAGGTTGCGCGCGTCACCGGGGAACACGGCTCGCAGCGTGACCGTGCGCCCGCCGCCGAACGTCGGTGACGCGCTGAAGCTGCCGTCGGAGGCGATCGTCGCGCGGGCGATCGTCTGCCACCCCGAGACACCGCTCTGCTGGACGAGCACCGGTTCGCCCGTGTGACCGCCCGGGAGCACGCGGCCGCTCAGCGCGACCGGTGACGCGCCGGTGACGATCCCGGTCGGCGTGCCGAGCGTGACCGCCGCGAGAACCTGCTCACGAACGGAGCGTGAGCGCAGGCCGAGCGCGGTCGCATACAGGCTCGCCGTCTGATCGAGCGGCGCGGCGGCGCGCGTGAACACGAACGCCCCGTTCGCGTCGGCGCTGACCTCGGCCAACGGCGTCGCGCGCGCGGCGCCCGCCGGACGCTGCCACAACGTGACCGTCACATCGGCCGCGCCCGCGGAGACCACGCGGCCGGCCACGAGCGCCGGCTCGCCGGCGACGCCCGGGTTCGGGTACACCGCGAGCGTGACGACGCGGGCGGTCGGGGCGCGCCCACGGACGGCCGCCACGGCGGACGCGCTCATCGGAGCCGCGGCCGCGGCCGCGGCGAGCAGGCAGGCGAACATGGCGGTCGGTCGTGACATCTGCTCTCAATAACCCATACCCGCGCCGCGGGGAGCGGTGACGCCGGGAATTCGCTGCACGTCGCCCATAATGGGCGCCCACATGGCACCCCGCACCCGTCGTCCCCCCCGTCGCGGCGACCCGTTGGCCGCGCTCGCCCTCGCGCTCGGCGCCCTGCTGCTGGCCGGCTGCGGGACGCACGCGCCGCCGCCGATCACCCAGTCGAGCAACCGCCAGCAGCTCGCCCAGGCCGAGTACTTCCCGTACTTCCGCGTGTACTGGGACGGGCTGCGCTTCCAGGGCCTGGCCCTCACCGCCGCGGACGGGGTGCAGAACTACAACCCGACGATCGGCGAGAGCCTGCAGTACGGCAACTGCAACCCCGGTAACGGACCGCTCCACACCGGCGGCTGCGTGCTGCCGCTGGAGGTCACCACCGTCGTCTGGAAGCACCACTCGAACGCCGGGCTGGGCTCGCAGCGCAACATCCTCGTACGCGGCGTGCCGGCCACCGTGTTCAACGGCGGCAAGTCGATCGAGCTGTACACCGGCAAGCTCGCGATCGACGTGTTCGCCGACACGCCGGCGCGCGCGCGCGCCGCGGCGCACGCGCTGCGCCCGCTCAACGCGCCCGGCACCGCGCAGGGACCGCTCCCGCGCCCGGACTTCTGCCCGGGGTTCGACGGTCCCGTTCCGTATTTCGCGGCCCAGCGCAACTCGAAAGGGACGCCTGACTGCATCGACACGCGCACCGTGTACTGAGCGAGCGGTGCGAGCGGCGCCTCTTCGCAGATTCTTCTCGCGCTCTTCACCGTGGTTTAGGTGGATCGAGCGCAATGGGATACTGACCCCACGCCGTTTCTGAGTGATGGCCGACTCCACCCGCATCCTCGTCGTCGACGATGAGCCCGCCGTGCAGCAGGCGCTCTCCCGCGCGCTCACGCTCGAGCGCTACGAGGTGGCCGCCGCGGCGGACGGCCGCGAGGCGCTGGAGATGCTTGGGCTGGCCCCCTACGACGCGGTGATCCTCGACGTCTCGATGCCCCAACTCGATGGCCTGGAGGTCTGCCGGCGCCTGCGCGACGGCGGCGACCACACGCCGGTCCTGATGCTCACGGCGCGCGAGGACATCGATGACCGGGTGGCCGGCCTCGACGCCGGCGCGGATGACTACCTCATCAAGCCGTTCGCCTTGCGCGAGCTGATGGCCCGCGTGCGCGCGCTCCTGCGCCGCACCGGCGAGGACGACGGCAACGGGGTCATCGCGTTCGAGGGGCTGCGACTGGACAGCCTCGCGCACGAGGCCTGGCGCGGCGAGCGCAAGCTCGAGCTCACCCGCACCGAGTTCCTGCTGCTCGACCTGTTCCTGCGCCACCCACGCCAGGTCCTCACCCGCTCGCAGATCTTCGAGCACGTATGGGGCTACGACTTCGGCTCGAGCTCGAACTCCCTCGGTGTCTACATGGGCTACCTGCGCCGCAAGACGGAGGCGGGCGGCGAGCCGCGCCTGCTGCACACCGTGCGCGGCGTCGGCTACGTCCTGCGCACATGACCTTCCGGCGGCGCATCACGCTCGTCTCGGCCGCCGCCGTCGCGGTGTCGATCGCGCTCGCCTCCGTGCTCGTCTACATCCTCACCTCCGAGCAACTGCACCACCAGGTCGATGAGCAGCTGCGCGGCCGCAGCCGCACCGTCGTCTACGTGCTCAGCCACGCCCCGGGGGCCAGCGAAGTGCGACGCGTGCTGCAGGCGGCCGGGGTCCCGGGTTCGTTCGACGGCGGCGCGCGTGCCCGCGCCGGCGGCGAAGGAGGTCCGTTCCCGACCCTGACGCCGGCGCCCGACGAGGTCCGCGGCTACCAGCAGGTCATCAACGGCAGCGGCCGCGTGATGTACCGCTCGGTCCTCTCCGAGACACTGCCGGTCACGCCCCGCGCGACCGCGCTCGCGGCGCACGGCGGCGACCCGTTCTTCAGCACCGCCACCGTCGGGGACACCCACCTGCGGGTGCTCACCGAGGCGGCCGGGAGCGGTCGCGCCGTGCTGCTCGCGCAGCCGCTGACCGACGTCGATCACCTGCTCGCCCGAATGCGCCTGATCCTCGCCGCGATCGTCGTCGGCGGCATCGCGCTCGCCGCGCTGCTCGGGATGTTCGTGGCCGGCGCGGCGCTGGCGCCGATCAAGCGGCTGATGCGCGCCAGCGAGCATGTGACGCAGACTCGGGACCTGTCGCAGCGGATCACCCCGACGAGCGAGGACGAGATCGGCGCCCTCGCCGCGAGCTTCAACGCGATGCTCGATGCGCTCGAGAGCTCGATGCAGGCCCTCGACGCATCGGTCACCGCGCAGCGCCAGCTCGTCGCCGATGCGTCGCACGAGCTCCGCACCCCGGTCACGAGCGCGCGAACGAACATCGAGATCCTCCTGCAGGAGCGCGACATGGACCCGGGTGAGCGCCACCGCATGCTGCGCGACGTCGTCGAGCAGATCGAGGAGCTGACGCTCCTCATGAACGACCTCATCGAGCTCGCCCGCGGCGAGGAGCCGCACGACCGCTACGAGGACGTGCGGCTCGACCTGCTCGTCGGCGACGCGATCGCCCGCGCCCGGCGCCACGCGCCGAGCGCCGTCTTCGCGACCGACCTCGACGAGACGCTGATCCTCGGCGCGCCCGCGCGCCTCGACCGCGCGATCAACAACCTGCTCGACAACGCCGTCAAGTACAGCCCGCCCGGCGAGCCGATCGAGGTGACGCTGCACGGCGGCGAGCTGACCGTGCGCGACCACGGGCCCGGCTTCTCCGAGCAGGACCTCCCCCACGTCTTCGATCGCTTCTACCGGGGCGCCGAGGCACGCGGGCGATCGGGATCGGGGCTCGGCCTGGCGATCGTCCAGCAGGTCGCGGTCGCTCACGGCGGCAGCATCAGCGCCGAGCGCGCCCCGGGGGGCGGCGCGTTGATGCGCCTTCGCCTGCGCCTCGCTCCGCCCGAGGTGGCCGAGGACGAGGACGAGGTGCCGGCCGGCGCGCCGGCCGACGCCGCATCGGTGGCCGGTCCGCCGGCGTGGGGCGGCTGAGCGCGCCGGCCGGCCGTCAGCCCGCGTCGCGCCGGCGGGGGCGGCGGTGAGGCCGTCGGGGCGGGCCGGGCACCGCGTAGGATCTGGCCGGATGCAGTGCCGCGCTGACCGCCTCGCCCCGCGTGCCCGGCCGCGCCGGCGCCGCCGCTCGACGTGAGGCGCCGCGCCGCCCGGGCGGCAGCCGCCGCGGGCGCCCTCGGCCTCGTCGCCCTTGTCGTCCCCGAGCCGGCGTTCGCGCACGGACTCGTCGGCAAGCTCGACCTGCCGGTGCCGAAGTGGCTGTTCGCCTGGGCGGCGGCGCTCGTGCTCATCATCTCGTTCGTCGCCCTGGCCACGCTGTGGCCGACGCCGCGCCTGGAGCGCCCGCCGCGCACGCGGGTGCTCTGGCACCAGCCGCGGCTGCTCGAGCCGCTGTGCGGCGCGATCGGCCTCGCGCTGTTCGCCGTGGTCGTGTACTCGGGCCTCGCCGGCGAGCAGTTCGACGAGTTCTCGAACCTGACGCCGACGTTCATCTTCTATCTGTTCTGGGTCGGTGTGCCGTTCCTGAGCCTCGCCTTCGGCGACGTCTTCCGGGCCTTCAACCCGTGGCGCGCGTTCGCGCGCGGGGTCGCTTGGGCGGCGTCCCGGGCCCGCGGGCCGGACCGACTGCCCGAGCCGCTGCCGTATCCGGCCTGGCTCGGTCGCTGGCCGGCGGCGTTCGGGATCCTCGGGTTCGCCTGGTTGGAGCTCGTGTACGTCAATCGCGGGGACCCACAGACGCTCGCCTACCTGTCGCTCGGCTACGCGGCGGCGATGCTCGTCGGCATGAGCCTCTTCGGGATCGAACCGTGGACCACGCGCGCCGACGCCTTCTCGGTCGAGTTCAACCTGTTCGCGCGCATGGCCCCGCTGCGCTGGTATCGCGATCGGGTAGTGCTGCGCCCGCCGCTCGTCGGGATCGTCGACCTGGACCCCGTCCCGGGCACGATCGCGCTCGTGACGGCGATGATCGGCTCGACGAGCTTCGACGGCTTCGAGCAGGGCTCCCCATGGCTGCGCGGGCTCGAGCCGTCGCTGCAGAGCTTCTTCGCGAACTTCGGGGTCGGGCCCGACGCGGCCCTCGAGCTCGCCTCGACCGTCGGGCTGCTGCTCGCCTGGGCCTTCATCGCCGCCTTGTACGAGCTCGGGATCCGCGGGATGCAGACGATCGACAACCGCTTCTCGCGCCAGGAACTCGCGCGGCGCTTCGTCCACACGCTCGTGCCGATCGCGCTGGCCTACATCGTGGCGCACTACTTCTCGGCCCTCGTGTACGAGGTGCAGGGAGCGGTCGCGCTCGCCTCGGACCCGCTCGGCAACGGCTCGAACCTGTTCGGCACCGCCAACGTGCAGATCGACTACAACGTCCTCTCGGCGGACGCCATCTGGTACGTGCAGATCGGCGCGCTGCTCCTCGGTCACGTGTGCGGGCTGATGCTCGCCCACGATCGCGCGCTCGTGCTGTACCGCCGCACGACCGACGCGGTCCGCTCCCAGTACTGGATGCTCGCGGTGATGGTCGCGTTCACGAGCCTCGGCCTGTGGCTGCTGTCCGCGGCGGAGTGAGCCGTCAGGTCGGCGGCGCGGGGCGAGCGCGCGCCGTCCGCGCGGCGGTTCGGAAGCGCGCCGGCGGCAGGCCGTAGCGGCGAGCGAAGGCGGCCGCAAACGCCGACGAGCTGGCAAACCCGACGATGCGGGCGATGTCGGCGACCGCGATCGCCTGCTCGCCGAGCAGCTCGGCACCCGCGCGCAGGCGCGCGGCGCGCACCTCCTCGCTCACGCTCGTCCGACCGGCGTGCGCGTAGGCGCGCTGCAGCGCGCGCGGCGAGATCCCGAGGCGCCGGGCGACGGCGGCCACGGTGAGCGCCTCGCGGTAGTGGCGCGCGATGACGGCGTCGCTGCACCGCCGCAGATGCTCGTATCGTCGCGCGGTCGCTGCTCGCACGCCCGCTCATCCGACGGGTCGGGAGGGACGGGACGGCCACGTGGTCTCAGATGATGACGGCGACCGTCCCGCCATCGACCGACCAGGCCGCGCCGGCGACGGCGCTCGCCCGCTCGGAGCAGAGGAACGCGATCGCGGCCGCCACCTCCTCCGGCGCGGCGAAGCGGCCGAGCGGCACCTTGGCCGACTGGCGCGCGAGCGCCTCCTCGCGCGAGACGTGTCCGACGGCGGCCATCTGGTCGGCCATGCCACCCGCGTCGATCCACAGCGGCGAGCTCACCGGCCCGGGGGCGACGGCGTTGACGAGCACGCCGCGCGGGGCGTAGAGATCCGCGAACGCTCGCGAGAGCGACAGCTGCGCCGCCTTCGTGACCGAGTAGGCGACGTTGTTGAGCGACGGTCGCTTGCCGGCCGAGGAGGACACATTGACGATCCGTCCCCAGCCCCGCTCGGCCATCGACGGGGCGAGGCGCTCCATCAGATGCCTGGAGGCCATCACGTGCAGCTGCCACAGCCCGTTCCATTCCTCGTCGGTGAGGTCCTCGGGCCGGCGGGCGAACGTCGTCCCGGCGTTGTTGACGAGCACGTCCGCCTCACCGAACTGGGCGGCGCACGCCTCTCCGATGCGCTGCGCCGCGTCCGCCGCCGTGACGTCGACCGCGAGCACCGCCAGCCGCCCGGTGGTGCCCTGCGCCGCCTGCTCGGCCGCCGCGTCCAGCCGCTCGCGCGAGCGCGCCACCATCAGCACGCCCGCGCCCTCGGCGACGAGCAGCCTCGTCGTGGCGAGCCCGATGCCCGAGCTCGCGCCGGTGACGATGCACGCCCGTCCGTTGATGCCGAGGTCCACGGCCGGCATTCTCGCCGACGCGTCTCGGCGCCGCGTCGCGGCCGGCGACGGCTCGCCTCACCCGACGTAGCGCAGCGCCGCCGCGTGGGCGGAGTGGCCGTATCCGCCACCGAACAGCGCGGCGTGCACGAGCAGGGGGAACAGCTGCCAGAGTGCGACGCGCTCCGCATGGCCATCGGCGAGCGGCGCCACCTCCTCGTAGGCCTCGCGCACCTCGGTGAGCAGCGCCGGCGATCCGAACAGCGCGAGCATCGCGAGGTCGACCTCGCGATGGCCGCCGTAGGCGGCCGGGTCGATCAGCCACGGTCGCCCGTCGCGCCCGGCGAGCACGTTGCCGACCCATAGGTCGCCGTGCAGCCGCGCCGGCGGCTCGGCCGGCCCGGCGAGCTCGGCCACGCGCTCGCACAGGCGCTCGATGTCGCCGGCCGCCTCCGGCGACAGCGCACCCGCTCCGAGGGCCCGAGCGACGAGCGGGCGCAGGCGCCGCTCGGCATAGAACGACGGCCAGTCCGGCGACGGGTCGCTGTCGAGCACGAGCGGGCCGATCCGCAGGGGCGCGGGACGGCCGACCTCGCCGGGCGGGGCCCCGGGCGGGGGTGCTCCGAATCCCGGGGCGCCGGCCGCGTGCAGCGCGGCCAGGCCGCGTCCGAGCGCGCGCCGCCCCGGCCCATCGAGCTGACCGCCGTCGATCCACTCGAGCGCGAGCCAGCGCTGACCGGCCGCCTCGGTGGGAGGATCGCCGACCGCGACGACCGCCGGGACGCCGAGCGCGGCGGGCTCCGCGAGCCAGGCGAGGGCCGCCGCCTCGGTGGCGAACTCGGCGCGCGGAGCGTCGGTCCTCGTCTTGACGAACAGGCGGCGGCCATCGGCCATCCGGACCTCGTAGGCGTCGTTGATGTCCCCGCCACTGGTCCGCCGGGCGTCGGTCACGGCCGCGCCGCAGGCGCCGGCGAGCCCGTCCGCCACGGCCGCCGGGAGCGTCACGCGCCCCCGGATGCCCCGTCGCCGGCGCCGGTGGACGGCGCCGCGGGTGCGAGCTCGTCGAGCAGCCCCCGGCAGGCGGCCTCGACCACGTCGAGCACGTCGTCGAACCCGCTCGGCCCGCCGTAGTAGGGATCGGGCACGTCGAGCGTGCCCGCGGCGACCGCGTCGGGGTCGTAGTCACGCAGCAGGCGCACCTTGGCCGCGGCGCGCTCGCCCGGAGCGATCGCGAGCAGCTCGTCGCGATTGGCCCGGTCCATCGCGACGATCAGATCGAAGCGCTCGAAGTCCGCCGCGGCCACCTGGCGGGCGGTTCCTCCAAGCGCGATGCCACGGCGCGCGGCGGCGGCGGCCGAACGGCGGTCCGGAGCCTCGCCGAGGTGGTAGGCGGCCGTGCCGGCGCTGTCGACCTCGACGGCGTCAACCGGCGCCGCCTCGGCGACGAGGGCGCGCATCACCGCCTCGGCCGTCGGCGATCGGCAGATGTTCCCGAGGCAGACGAAGAGGACGCGCACCGCGCGAAGGATAGGCAGCGCGCGTCAGTCGACCCTCGCGGCCGCGGACCCGACCGCCGCCGCCGGGACGTCCTCGACGTGCTCGACGCTCGTGAGCGCGCGCGGCGTCGCGCCGACGCGGCGCGGGTCGGGCAGCCGTTCGCCGTCGGCGACGACGCCGTGCTCGGCCAGGCGGCGAGCGCTCGGCAGCACGCGTGCCTGCAGCGTCCCGACCGCCTCGTTGTACGCGGTCACGGTCCCCGACAGCCGCTGTCCGATGCGGTCGACGCGCTCGATCAGCCCGCCGAGGCGCTCGTGCAGCTCCCGTCCGGCCTGGCCGATGGCACGGGCGCTGTCGGCGACGCGCTCCTGCTGCCAGCCGTAGCTGACGGCGCGCAGGAGCGCGATGAGCGTCATCGGCGTCGCGAGCAGCACGTGTTCGCGCACCCCCTCCTCGAGCAGGTCGGGCGCCGCCTCGAGCGCGGCCTGGTGGAAGTGCTCGGCCGGGAGGAACATGACGACGAAGTCGGGCGCGGCGTCGAACTGCGTCCAGTACGCCTTCGCTCCGAGGCGTCGCATGTGCTCGCGCAGGACGCGCGCATGGGCGGCGAGGTGGCGCTCGCGCGCCTCCTCCCCCGGGGCCTCGAGGGCGTCGAGGAACGACTGCAGCGGCGCCTTCGCGTCGATGATCACCTGCCGGTCGCCGGGCAGGCGCACGATGAGGTCGGGACGGAGCTGGCCGTCCTCGCCGGCGACCGAGCGCTGCTCGACGAAGTCGCAGTGCGCGGTCATGCCGACGAGCTCGACGACGCGACGGAGCTGCATCTCGCCCCAGCGGCCGCGCGTCTGGGGTCGCCGCAGCGCCGTCACGAGCGCCCCGGTCTCGCCGCGCAGCCGCTCGCTCGTCTCGACGAGGGTGCGCAGCTGTACGGACAGCTCGGCGCGGCCGGCGACGCGGTCGCGCTCGAGGCGCTCGAGGCGGCCGTCGACGCGCGCCAGCGACTCGCGCAGCGGCCCGACGAGCTGGCCGAGCGCCTGCTGCCCCCGCTCATGGGCGCCGTCGGCGGCCGTGCGCAGCGTCCCGAGCTCGGCGCGCGCGAGCGCGAGGAACTGGTCGTTGTTGGCCCGCAGCGCCTCGCTGGACAGGGCGGCGAACTCGTGGCGCAGGGCGACGCCGGCCTGCTCGCGGGCGCGCAGCTCGGCGCGCAGGGCGGCGAGGCGCGGAACGAGCACGAGCGCGACGAGCGCCGCGCCGAGGACCAGACCGATGAGCAGCATTGCGACCGACATGCCACCCAGTGCAGCGCGCGCCGCGGACGGCACGCACGCGGCCGTGCACAGAGCGGCTCAGCGCGCCTCGTCGCCGAGCTCGAGCACGGCGAGGAACGCCTCCTGCGGCACCTCGATGCGCCCGACCTGCTTCATGCGCTTCTTGCCCTCCTTCTGCTTCTCGAGCAACTTGCGCTTGCGCGAGATGTCGCCGCCGTAGCACTTGGCGATCACGTCCTTGCGGTACGCCTTCACCGTCTCGCGGGCGATGATGTGCGACCCGATCGCCGCCTGGATCGGCACGTCGTACTGCTGGCGGGGGATCTTCTTGCGCAGCTTCTCGGTCAGCTGGCGACCCATCTCATAGGCCTTGTCCCGATGCACCACCATCGACAGCGCGTCGACGGGATCGCCGGCGAGCAGGACGTCGAGCTTGACCAGATTCGACGGCTTCGTCGCGCTCAGCTCGTAGTCGAGCGACGCGTAGCCGCGGGTGCGCGACTTCAGCTGGTCGAAGAAGTCGAGCACGATCTCGGCCAGCGGCAGGTCGTAGGTGAGCTGCACGCGCTCGGGTGACAGATAGTGCATCCCGGCGTGTTCGCCGCGACGCTCGACGCACAACTCCATCACGGCGCCGATGTACTCCTTCGGGCAGATGATCGAGGCCCGGATGAAGGGCTCGCGGATCTCGGCGATCGTCCCCGGATCCGGCATGTCGGACGGGTTGTGGACGGTGAGCTCGGTGCCGTTCGTGAGCGTCACGTCGAACTCGACCGAGGGCATCGTGGCCAGCAGCTCGAGGTCGTACTCGCGCTCGAGGCGCTCGCGCACGATGTCCATGTGCAGCAGCCCGAGGAACCCGCACCGGAAGCCGAAGCCGAGCGCGTCGGAGGTCTCCGGCTCCCAGGACAGCGCCGCGTCGTTGAGGGTGAGCTTCTCGAGCGCGTCGCGCAGATCCGGGTAGCGGTCCGAGTCGATCGGGAACAGCCCGCAGAACACCATCGGCTTGACCTCGCGGTAGCCGGGCAGGGCCCCGGTCGCCCCGTTGGCGCGCGTCGTGAGTGTGTCGCCGACCCGCAGTTGGCTGACGTCCTTGATGCCCGTGATGAGGTACCCGACCTCGCCGGCGGCGAGCTCGTCGGTCGGCATCATCTGCGGCGAGAAGCAGCCGATGTCGTCGATGTCGGCGTGCACGTTGGCCGCCATCGCGCGGATCGCCTCGCCCTTGCGGAAGACGCCGTCCACGACGCGGATGTAGGCGATCACGCCGCGGTACTGATCGAACTCGGAGTCGAAGATGAGCGCACGGGGGGGCGCGGCGGGATCGCCCGACGGCGGCGGCACCCGGGCGATGAGCTCCTCGAGCACGTCGGCGACGCCCTCCCCCGTCTTGCCGCTGATGCGCCTGATGCCGTCCTCGGGCTCGCCGAGGAGATCGGCCACCTCGCGCGCGACCCGCTCGGGCTCGGCCCCGGGCAGGTCGATCTTGTTCAGGCACGGAATGAGCTCCAGGCCGGCGTCCACGGCGAGGTAGGTGTTCGCCACCGTCTGCGCCTCGACGCCCTGGGAGGCATCGACGACGAGCAGCGCCCCCTCGCAGGCGGCGAGCGAGCGCGACACCTCGTAGGTGAAGTCGACGTGGCCGGGCGTGTCGATGAGATGCAGCTGATAGGTCTGGCCGTCACGCGCCTCGTAGAACACGCGCACGGCCTGCGCCTTGATCGTGATGCCGCGCTCGCGCTCGAGGTCCATCGAGTCGAGCAGCTGCGCGCGCATCTCGCGCTTGGCCACGGTGTGCGTCAGCTCGAGGATGCGGTCGGCCAGCGTCGACTTGCCGTGGTCGATGTGCGCGATGATCGAGAAGTTGCGGATGTGCGATTGGTCCATGGGCGGCGATACACAGGGTAGATGGCGCGGGGCACGCCGCCGGGGCCGGCCGAGCGGGTGGACGGGCCCTTTTCCCGGATCTCGAGCGCCGTCGAGCGCCGCGCGCTCAGCCGCCGCTGGGCGCCTGGCTCGGCTGGGTGCCGAGCGTAACCGTCACCGTCGTCTGCGCCGAGCCGCGCTTGACCACGAACGTCACCCGGTTCCCGGGGACCTCCGTCGCGATGTCGTCGATGAGGTCGGCGCTGCCGTGTAGAGGGATGCCGTTGAACGACACCAGCACGTCGCTGGGACGGAGGCCGGCCGCCGACGCCGGGGTGCCCGACTGCACCCCCTGCAGCAGCACGCCGCTGCCGCCCGGCGCATCGGTCGTGCTCACCCCGAGGTAGGCGTGTGCCGCCGGCCGGCCCTGCTCCAGGCGCGGGACGTCGATCTTCGCCAGGTCGATCGGGACGGCGAAGCCGACGCCGCTGCTCGTCGCCGTCCCCGAGGCGGTCTGGCTGCCACCGGTCGCGATCTGGTCGGCGATCCCGACCACGCGCCCGCTCGCGTCGAGCACCGGGCCGCCGGAGTTGCCCGGATTCAGGGCCGCGTCGGTCTGGATCGCGTAGGCGATGTTGAATCCGTTCGGCGCCGTGATCGTGCGGTCGAGGCCGGCGACGACGCCGGTGCTCAGGCTCCGGTCATAGCCGAACGGATCGCCGATCGCGGCGAGATAGTCGCCGACGACGAGCGAGCGCGAGCTGCCGAGCGCCAGCGGGTGCAGGGCGACGCCGCTCGGATTCACCTTGATGACCGCGACGTCCCACGCGCGGTCCTCGCCGAGCAGCTGCGCCGAGCGGGTCGTGCCGTCCTGGAACGTGATCGTGATCGACGTCGCTCCGTCGACGACGTGCGCCGCGGTGAGGATGTCCCCGGCGCCGTCGATCTCGAATCCGGAGCCGAGGTCGGTCTGCGTCCCTCCGCCGCCGAAGAAGCCCTGGTTCTGGGCCCCGCTCGTGGCCGTGATGTCGATGACGCCCGAGGCGACTCGCGCATACAGGCCGCTCGCGCTGACGCCGTGCGTCGCCGCCGCGGCCGACAGGCCCGACGCGCCCGATGGCGCCTGCTCGACGACCGTCGTCTGCCCGCCGCCGTGGACGTCACCCGCGATCGCGAGCACGCCCAGGACGATCGCCGCGCCGACGATCGCCGACAGCAGCGAGATGGCCGCGATGCCCGCCCGCCCGGGTCCGCCGCGCCCGCTGTCGTGCGGCGCCGATCGCCAGGAGCCACCGCCGCTGGGGCGCTCGCCGGCGGCGGCGAATACTGCGGTGCGCTCACCCGGAGACGAGCCGCCGAAGCGGGGTTGGTCCTCGTGGGCGAGAGGCACCGTCGCATCGTCTCCGGGTGGCGGAAGCGGAACGGTCGCATCGTCGCCGGCGGGGGCGTTCGGGCGGGACAGGTCCGCGGCGCTCGGATCGAATCCGGGCTCTGGGGGCTGGTGTTGTGGGTCCATGCTGAGAGCGTCCCCTCCTCCATTCATAGCGCGCCGTGACGCCCGACCCCGAAACTCTCAGGATTCTGTGAGGAACGCGGCCGACCCGCGCCGGCGAGGAGTGACCTACGCGCGCCCGAGCGGGCGCAGGATGAGAGCGCGGACCTGGTGGGCCTCGGGGATGCGCATGGCGAACACGGCGCGGGCGTAGACGGCCACGCCGACGGTCCCGGCCGCCCCCACGCTGATGATCTGCGCGACGAGCGACTCGCCGAGGAGGCCGTGCAGGAGTGACCACACCACCCAGGAGACGCCGCCGAGCAGGGCCGAGGCCACGAGGATGCGGGCGGTGATCATCGTCGTCTGCCGGCCGTCCATCCGGCCGTTGAAGCCGATGCGCAGCCGGTAGATGAGCAGCGCCGTCATGACGACGTTCGCGGCCAGGGTGCCGATCACCAGGCCGGCGATGCCGAGCGGCTTGTAGAGAGCGAGGCTGACGATGATGTCGACGATCATGTTCAGCCCGGCGAGGCTCGTCGGAATCCACGGCCGCTGCACGGCGAAGAACGTGCGCGTGAGCAGGAGGTTCAGGCCGCCGAACGGGAGGCTCCAGGCGAACCAGAACAGCGCGATGGACACGATGTGCGTGGAGTAGGCGTTGAACGCCCCGCGCTGGAAGATGAGCCGCACGATCGGCTCGGTCAGCACGAGGATGAAGACCGACGCCGGAATGAGCATCAGGTTGATCTGGCGCATGCCGATGCCGACCGCGCGCCGCATCGCGTTGCCCTCCCCCCGGGCGGCCATGCGGCTGAGCGTCGGGAACAGCACCGTCGCGACGCCGACGCTGAACAGCCCCTGCGGGAGCATGTAGATGCGAAAGGCGTTGTCGATCGCGCGTGGCGCCGACGTGGACACCAGCGTCCCGAACACCGCGTTGATGAGCTGGTCGAGGTTGACGATCCCGAGCCCGATGGTCACCGGCAGCATGAGGATGAACACCTGGCGGATGCGTGGATCGTGCCAGTCGATGTGGAACTGCAGGCGGAAGTCGATGCGTCCGAGCGCGGCGGCGGCCATCCCCAGCTGCACGGTCGTGGCCACGACGATCGCCACGGCGTAGGCGTAGATCTCCTGATGGAAATCGTGACGCAGCGTGACCAGCAGGATGATGATGATGAGGTTCCACACCGCCGGCGAGATGGCGGGGATCGTGAAGTGGTCATAGGACTGCAGGACGCCGACGAGCAGGCCGTTGAGTCCGAGCAGCAGCACGACCGGGAAGAGCACCTGGGCCAGTCCGGCCGTGAGCGCGTCGTCGGAGGGGCTGAACGTCGACCCGGTGAACAGCGGCATGATCGTCCCGGCGAAGAGGATGAAGAAGGCGGTCAGCGCCCCGAGGACGATGAGGATGATCCAGAACAGCGTCGAGGCCAGCCGCACCGCCTCCCGCTTGCGCCCCTGCGAGAGCAGATCCGTGAACACCGGGACGAAGGCGGCCGAGAGCGCCGCCTGCGCGAAGAGGTTGCTGACGAGGTTCGGGACGAGGAACGCGATCGTGAACGCCGACGCCGCCGCGGTTGTGCCGAAGATGCTCGCGGCGACGATCTCACGAACGAGCCCGGCGACGCGGGAGACGCCGGTGGCGATCGAGAAGATCGCGGTGTTGCGGGCGACGCTGCCGACGGCGGGCCGGGCCCGGCCGACCGGCTGATCGCCACCTTCGGTGATCGCGGACAAGGCCGCTATAGTACGGCGCTGCGCGGCCGGCCCGGCCGACCGTTCGGGCGCGCGCTCACGACGATGGCCAACATCCACTCACAGAAGAAGCGGATCCTGCGGGCCGAGCGCGAGCGCCTCGAGAACCTGCGCTACACGTCGGCCATCAAGACCTACTTCCGCCGCCTGGAGGCGCTCGTCGCCGGCGGCGAGGGCGACGTCGAGGCCGAGCATCGCAAGCTCGTGAGCCTCATCGACAAGGCCGTCAAGGTCGGGGCGCTGCATCGCAACACCGGCGCGCGCAAGAAGTCCCGCGCCGCGCACCTGGTCGCCGGGCGCCCGTCGTCCTCGTAGGGAGCGGCCGCGCCGCAGGGCGCGTCGCAGGTCGTCGTCTCGCCTGACGTACGGGCGCGGCCGGGATCGGCCTCGTCCGGCGCTCGGGCGGGGTCCGGGATCGGCCTCGTCCGGCGCTCGGACGGGGTCCGGGATCGGCCTCGTTCGGCGCTCGGACGGGGTCCGAGCGGGAAGGTTGGTCGATCTTCTTCCACCATGAGAGAAGATCGAACAAACTTCCCGATTCGCGCCCCCGCGCGCTACCCACGGAGCGCGTCCTCGCGTCAATCGCTGATCGCCGCGATCGCCCGCACCGCGAGCGTGTCCTCGGACAGGCCCGCGTCGCTCGAGCGTCGTGCCCGCACCTGGGCCCCGCCGCGCGAGTCGAGCTCGAGGTCGGCCAGCACTTCGAGGGCTCGGCGCAGCTGACCGGCATCGCGCCGGCGGACGTCGGCGATGAAGCGATCGGCCGCCTTCGGCGGCATCCGCAGGCTGCGCTTGATCTCGGCCGGGGCCTCGCCCGCGTCGAGGCGCAGCGCGACGGCGTGGGCCTCGCGCAGCCGCTGCGCCATCAGGTACATGAGCCCGGGCAGCCGCTCGCCCTGCTCGCGCAGGCGCAGGTAGATGCGGGTCGCCCCCGGCGCGTCGCCGGCCACGAGTGCGTCGGCGAGCGCGAACGCACGCCATTGCGCCGAGGCGGCGGCGCGGCGCTCGATGTCGTCGGCGGTGAGCGTCACCGGCAGCTCGTCGGCCTCCAGGGCGAGCTTCTCGAGCTCGCGCAGCAGCCGCTGCTGGCGTTCGCCGACCTGGGCGACGAGCGCGCGCGCGGCGGCGCTGTCGAGCTGCACGCCGGAGCGCGCGGCGGCCTCGCGCGTCCAGCGCGGCAGCTCCCACGGCTTGATCGTCAGCTCGGCGGCGATCTGGCCGCCGGCCCGCTTGACCGCGTCGTGCAGCGCCGCGGGCGCCTTCTGTCGGCCCTCCTCGCGCGCGAAGAAGGCGACCGTCGTGTCCGGCGCGATCGCGGCCAGCGCCGGCGCGAGCTGCTCGGCGACCTCGGCCTCGCGGTAGCGCTCGGCCCCCTCGACGATGATCACGCGGCGCCCCATCATCAGCGTCATGGCCGCGAGGGCGCCCGCGACGGCGGCCGGGGAGGCGGCGTCGCCCTCCAGGACCTCGACCGCGCCGGGGCCATCCGCGGACTCGGCCAGCGCGCGCAGGCGAGCGCGGCGCTCGGCGAGCGCGCCGTGGTCGTCTCCGTGGATGAGGTACGCGGAGCGCAGCTCGGGCATCAGCGCACGACGAGGTTGACGAGCTTGCCCGGCACGACGATCTCCTTGACGATCTCGTGACCGTCGAGGTGCGTCTGCACCTTCGGCGCGGCTCGGCAGAGCGCCTTCAACTCGTCCGGGCTCGCGTCGGCGGACGCGGTGACGCGATCGCGGACCTTGCCGTTGATCTGGCAGACGAGCTCGTACGTGTCGCGTGCGAGCAGCTCCGGGTCGGCGTGCGGCCACGGCTGCTCCCAGACCCGCTCGCCGGTGAGCCGCTGGTAGGCGTCCGCGCTCACGTGCGGCGCGATCGGGAACAGCAGCGAGGCGGCCGTGGCCAGCGCGAAGCGCAACGTGTCCAGCCCGGCCTCGTCGCGCACCCGCGAAGCCTCGTTGAAGAGCTCCATCACCGCCGAGATCGCGGTGTTGAACGTGAACCGCTCGAGGTCGCCGCTCACCTTGTCGATCGCCCAGTGCGCCTTGCGCAGCAGCTCGAGATCGGGTCCCTCCAGTGCGGCGCCGTCGAGGTCGGGCAGCGGCGCCGGGCCGCCGGCGCGCTCGGCCACCTCCGCGGACAGGCGCCACAGCCGCCCGAGGAATCGGTGAACGCCCTCGATCCCGTCGTCGGACCAGTCGGAGTCCTGCTCGGCGGGCCCGAGGAACAGGACGTAGGCGCGCGCCGTGTCGGCGCCGTAGCGCTCGACGATCAGCGATGGAGAGACCGAGTTGCCCTTGCTCTTGGACATCTTCGCGCCGTCCTTCGTGACCATGCCCTGCGTGAAGAGCGAGGCGAACGGCTCCTGGAAGGTCAGGTGCCCGAGGTCGGCAAGCGCCTTGACGAAGAAGCGCGAGTAGAGCAGGTGCAGGATCGCGTGCTCGACCCCACCGATGTACTGGTCGACGGGCATCCACTGGGCGAGCACCGCCGGGTCCCACGCCGCCTCGTCGTTGCGCGCATCGCAGTAGCGCAGGTAGTACCAGGAGGAGTCGACGAAGGTGTCCATCGTGTCGGTCTCGCGGCGCGCCGGACCGCCGCAGCTCGGGCAGGTCGTGTTCACCCAGTCCTCGGCCGCGGCGAGCGGCGAGCGTCCCCGAGGGGCGTAGTCCTCGACGTCGGGCAGCACCACGGGGAGGTCGGTGACGGGGACGGGGACGGCTCCGCACGCGTCGCAGTAGACGATCGGGATCGGGCAGCCCCAGTAACGCTGGCGCGATAGGAGCCAGTCGCGCAGGCGGTAGTTGACCGAGGCGTGGCCCTTGCCCTGCTGCTCCAGCCAGGCCACGATCGCCTGCAGGGCCTCGCGGTTCGGGCGCCCGTCGAAGTCCGCGTGGGAATTGACCAGCGGGCCGTCGCCGGTATACGGCAGACCGAGCTCATCGCCCTCGCCCTCCGGCGGGGCCCCCTCGATGACGCGCCGGATCGGCAGGCCGAAGGCGCGTGCGAAGTCATAGTCGCGGCGGTCGTGGGCGGGCACCGCCATGATCGCGCCGGTGCCGTACTCCATCAGCACGTAGTCGGCGACGAACATCGGGATCTGCTCGCCGTTGACCGGGTTGGTGACCGTGCGACCGAGGGGAACGCCGGTCTTGGGCTTGTCTGCGGCGCCGCGCTCGGCGTTCGACTCGTTGAGCGCGTGGTTGATGTACTCGCGCACCTGCTGCTCGTAGGGCGTCCCCCGTGCGAGGCGCAGCACGTCCGGGTGCTCGGGCGCCATCACGAAGAACGTCGCGCCGAAGAGCGTGTCCGGGCGGGTCGTGAAGACCGGGTAGTCGATCCCGAGCTCCTCGCAGCGGAAGATGACCTCGGCGCCCTCGGAGCGCCCGATCCAGTTGCGCTGCATCGTCTTGACGTGCTCGGGCCAGTCGATGTCGTCGAGGTCGTTCAGCAGCCGCTCGGCGTAGTCGGTGATCCGGAAGAACCACTGCTCGAGCTGGCGCACCTCGACCTCGGCGCCGCAGCGATCGCAGCGCCCGTCGACGACCTGCTCGTTGGCGAGCACCGTCTGGTCGTTCGGGCACCACTTCACGGCGGCCTGCTTGCGATAGGCCAGGCCGGCCTCGAACAGCTGCAGGAAGATCCACTGCGTCCAGCGGTAGTAGCTCGGCTCGTCGGTGGCGAGCTCGCGCGACCAGTCGATCGAGATCCCCCAAGAGCGGAACTGGTGCTGGAAGGAGGCGATCGAGGCCGCGGTCGAGTCGCGTGGGTTGACGCCGGTACGGATGGCGTGGTTCTCGGCCGGCAGGCCGAAGGCGTCGTAGCCCATCGGATGCAGGACGCGGTGGCCCGTGCGCCGGCGAAAGTGCGCGATCGCGTCGCCGACCGAGTAGCACTTCAGATGCCCGATGTGGGGCTCGCCGCTCGGGTAGGGCAGCATCTCGAGGACGTACGCCTTCGGCGGCGCACCGGGGTCACCGGGCTCGCCCCGCCCGGGAGGAGCGTTGTCGACCTCCCAGGTGTGCTCCGCCGCCCACAGCCGCTGCCAGCGGGGCTCGATCTCCTGTGGGTCGTATCGGAAGTCGCTCATCGGTGTCCGCCGCCAGATTAGCGGCGAGACCGTCGACGCCGGGTGCGCGCGCTTGGCCCCTCGGGGAGCGCCGAGCGCCGCGCGCGTCAGCGGCTGTTACCGAAGATCCGCAGCAGCACGAGGAAGATGTTGATGATGTTGATGAAGATGCCGGTGGCGAGCCACACGACGTCGTCGGGGCCGGCCTGGCGACGGAGGTACTGGAAGTCGATGGCCAGGAAGGCCGACGCGAAGACATAGATCGCGATCGAGAGCAGGATGCTGCTCGTCGAGCTGACGAGCACGAGGATCCAGCTGACCAGGATCACCGCGAAGAAGGCGAAGAACAAGGGCCGGGCCCAGCGCACGAGGTTGTGCGAGGTCGCCATCCCGAACGTGGCCATGCCGAGGACGGTGAGCGCCGTGCCGCCGGCGGCCTGATACACGACCGTCGGGTCGGTGCTCGCGTAGTAGTTGAGGATCGGACCGAGCCCGATGCCGAGCAGCAGCGCGAGGCCGTACAGCCAGCCGACCCCGATGGCGCCGACACGCAGCGGCCGTACGAAGGCCTGCGCGAACAGCATCACGATCGCGATGATCTCGAAGACGAGGCCGGTGTTGTAGGAGAGATCACGTCCGATGTAGGCCCCGCCGGCGAAGAATCCGATGGCGACGGCGACGAGGAACATCGTCTGTCCGAAGATGAGCGTCGCGTCGCTGGCGCGCGCGCCCTCCTGCCTGGTGAAGATGCTCAGCCCGCCCGTGTCGGCCATGTCCGTGATCCTCGTGTCGTACGGGCCACCACTCCGGCGACCCTGTTGTCTGTCGTACCACACTAGGACGCGCCGGTTACGTGTCGATAAACACCGGCGGCTCCCACAGGCGCGGGCGGATGAGATGCTGTGCGCGTGTCCGAGCTCCTCGAGGCCGGGCGCTTCCCCGTCGAGCACGTCGACGTGCGGCCCGGGGTGCGGCTCGCGGTCACACGCGTCGGCGCCGGCGGCTACCCGCTGCTGCTCGCGCACGGCTGGCCCGAGACACGCCGCATCTGGTGGCGCAACATCGAGGCGCTCGCCACGGCCGGCTTCGAGGTGATCGCGCCCGACCTGCGCGGATTCGGTGACTCCGGTCTCGCCCCGGACGGCTTCTACGACCTCGCCGCGCACGCCCGTGACCTGCACGCGCTCGTGCACGACCGCTACGGCCACACGCGGTGCGCGACGGTCGGCGGGGACCTCGGCGGCGGGGTGATCCAGGACCTGGCGCTGCGCTTCCCCGGCTTCGTGGCCCGACAGGTCCTGTTCAACACGGTGCTGCCCGCGCTCGGCGAGCGCTACGCCGAGGCCGGTCTGCCCGCGACCCCGAGCCGTGAGGTGCGCGCCACCGCGGACTACTTCCGCCGCCAGGGGCGCGAGGCCGATGCGCTCGCGGACGAGCTGGACACGCCGGAGAAGCGGGAGCGCTACATCGCCGAGTTCTACGGGCACCGGTTGTGGGCCAGGCCGGGAACGTTCTCGCGGGAGGACGTCGCCTTCATGACGGGACCGTTTCGGCACCCCGACCATCTGCGCGCGGGCTTCGGCAACTACGAGAGCGCCACCGGCCACCGTCCCGCGTCGGAGCCTCCGTGCTGGTTCTCGGTGAGCGAGGTGCCCACGATCGTGCTCTACGGACCCGACGACCACGTCATCCCGCGCGAGTTCCCCGACATGTGCGAGGTCGCCTTTGCCGATCTCGTTGGTCCGTTCGTCGTCCCACGGTGCGGGCACTTCCTCCAGTGGGAGCGCTCCGAGCTGCTCAACCGGACCGTCGCCGCCTTCCTCGCGGACCTGCGCCAGGGCTGACGCGCTTCTTGCAGCGCGCGCGCCGGGCGCGACTACCATCACGGCCATGGAGCACGGCGCCGGTCCGCCCTCCCAGGAGGACGAGGGGTTCGACTACGAGACGGACACCGACGTGTTCGAGCACGAGCCGCCGCCCGAGGACGCGTGGGACGCCGTCGAGGCGCCGATCGAGCCACCGCCGGTCCCCACCGAGACGGTTGTGCTGTCCGCCCGCCTGCAGGCGATCGTCGAGGCCGCCGAGCACTCGGCCGAGGAGCTGCGCGTCCAGACCGAGCAGCGGGCCCGCGAGCGGATCGCCGAGGCCGACCGCGCCGCCGAATACCGCGTGCACGCGGCCGAGGAGGAGGCGGGCGAGATCCTCGCCGGCGCACGCGCGCAGGCCGAGCAGGCCGCCGCCGAGGCGGTCAACGCGGTCGACTCGATCCACGCCGAGGCCCACGAGGCGCTGCGCGAGGCGAAGGCGACGCTCGCCCAGGCCCGGCTCGACGCCGAGAAGGCGGCCAAGGAGACCGTCGAGACCGCCCGCGCGCAGGCCCGCGAGATCGTGCGCGCGGCGCATCTGGCCACGCGCGACGTCATGGACGACGGCAGCGAGCTGTCGGATCAGCTGCGGGAGCTGTCGGCGTCGCTGCGGACCAACGCCGAACGACTGCTGCGCGACATCCGTCTGGCCCACGGAAGCATGACCGCGCGGCTCGACCAGGCGCTGCCCGAGGGCAGCGCCGCGCCGCGGCCGAGCCGCGCCGCGCGCGAGCGCGACGACGAGCCGCCGGCGCGCCGGCGGGTCGGACGCTCCGGCGACTCGGGGCCGGCGGTCGACTTCGAGGTGCCCGACTTCATCATGGGCAACGAGTGAGTCGCCTGCGCGCCTTCCGCGCGGGGCGCGGGCCGATAAACTGCAGAGACCACCCGGGGCTATAGCTCAGCTGGGAGAGCGTCGCGCTGGCAGCGCGAAGGTCGTCGGTTCGAGCCCGACTAGCTCCATCATCGATACCGGAACGGGCCCCTGCCGGGCCCGTTCTCGGTGAGGGCCCGATCAGACGTTGAAGCTCACCGGGACCTCGTAGAAGTCGACCGCCGAGCGACTCCCGGCCTGGCCCGGCCCCGCGTTCATCGCCGCATCGCCCTTGCGCATGGCCTCCTCGCTGTCGAACAGCGTCACGCCGATCATGCTCCCCGACTCCCGGTCGGCAAGCAGCAGGAACCTCGCATCGGATAGCTCCGGCGGAATGTCCCCCGCATCCATGCTCGCACGCAGCTTGCCCGCCCGGGCGTCGATCGACGCCGGGTCCCCCTCGAACCTGGCCACACGTGCCCACACAGGATTCTCCTCTCGACGCTTGACGGGCGCGGCGGTCGCCTCACCCCGGCAGCGATCCTACCGGCGCGGCGACGCGCTCCCTCGTCGCGGGCCGACGGCGAATCGCTGCGCGTGGTATTTCAAGCGGGAATGTTGCCGACCGGCGAGGCCCCGCTCGACAATCCGGCGTACGCGGCGCTGGGAGGGCCTCACGCGCGGTTCGCGCAGGTGCACGGCCGAGCGCGCCGCTACCCGGCCGATGTCGCGCCGTTCCTCGCGCTGCCCTCGCCGCCATCGGCACAGGACTGGCAGGACGCCGCCGAGCTCGTCCCGCCGGGGACGTACGTCGCCGGTCGGTACGGCGGCGACGAGCTGCCGGACGGTTGGCAGGTCGTCCAGGCGTTCGAGCTGGTGCAGATGATCGGGGAACGGGTCAGCGGGCTCGATTGCCCGGAGGCGATCCCACTCGGCCCCGCCGATGTACCCGAGATGCTCGAGCTCGTCGCCCAGACCGAACCGGGGCCGTTCCTGACCCGGACCATCGAGCTCGGCGCCTACCTCGGGATCCGCCGCGACGGTGCCCTCGTCGCGATGGCCGGCGAGCGGTTCCGCCTGGACGGCTGGACGGAGATCAGCGCCGTCTGCACCAGGCCGGACCATCGCGGTCAGGGGCTGGCCTCTCGGCTCATGGGCGTCCTGATCGCGGGCATCCAGCTTCGATCGGAACGCGCGTTCCTGCACGCGATGGCCTCGAACACCGGGGCGATCCGGCTGTACGAGGAGCTCGGCTTCCGCGTGCGGCAGACCGCGACGCTCACCGTCGTGACGCGCGAGGCGCGGCGAGACGGTCAGACATAGGTGCGCGCCGGCGCCTACGCCTGTGGCGCGGTCGATCCGAGCGGCTGGCCTTCGGCCGGCGGCGCAGGCGCCTTGATGCGGCCGCGGAACACGTGGAACGACCAGCCTTGGTAGAGGAGCACGAGCGGGAAGAAGATGGCGGCGACGACCGTCATGACCTTCAGCGCGTCGGAGCCGGAGGCCGAGTCGTTGACCGTCAGGTTGAACGCCGCATTCGTGCTCGAGACCATCACGTTCGGCGAAGATCGAGCCGACGGTGGCCGCGATCGCGATGGCGGATGAGGCGAAGGCCAAGCCGTCGTGCTCGTCCGAGACGGCGAACCGCACGGCGAAGACGACGGCGATCACCGCCAACGCCTCGGTCGGTTGGAGCACATCGGCGCCCGTGGAGACCACGCGCGTCCAGATCGCCCATCCCACGACGAGCGCGATCGCAACCCAGCCGAGGGGTCGGGCGAGCGCACGGGCGCGGTCGCGCACCGCGTCGGTCGTCCTCAGCTTCAGGAACGTGGCCCCGTGCAGCGGGCAGAGGCCAACGAGCGTCACGCCCGTCCACAGAGGCCGTACGGCGTGAGCAGATCGAGAAAGTCGCCGGTGAAGTCGTGGTTCTGGTTGATCGGCAGGCCGGCCAGCAGATCGCCGAGCCCGACGCCGAGCAGCAGCGGCACGAACAGGCTGCCGATCGTCGTGCACCACCTCCAGGTGGCCTGCCAGCGCGGATCCGCTCGCTTGCCCCTGAACTCGAACGAGACGCCGCGCGCCATCAGCGCGGCGAGCGTCAGCACGAGCGCCAGGTACAGGGCCGAGAACATCGTCGCGTACCAACCCGGGAACGCAGCGAACATGCCGGCGCCGGCCACGATCAGCCACACCTCGCTGCCGTCCCACCACGGGCCGATCGTGTTCAGGGCGACCCGCCGCTCGGTGTCGGTCTTGCCGACGACCTGGTGCAGCATCCGACACCGAAGTCGAACCCTTCGAGCACGAAGAACCGGGTCCAGAAGACCGCGATGACGACGAACCAGATCGGGCTGGCTCGTGCACCGAGGCACGCTCGCCGACTCGAAGTGGTTCAAGCGACTCGGCCTGTGGGCCGCGGTGACGCCGTTCCTGATGAACACCGCGGGCTAGTTGCTGACGGAGAGCCGGCGTCAGCCGTGGATCGTGCAGGGCCTGATGAAGACCGTGAACGCGAACTCGCCGTCGGTCAGCTCGACGGACATCTGGATCAGCCTGATCGCGTTCGTGCTCATCTACATCGCGCTCGGCGCTGCAAACCTCCTCCTGATGCTCCATTACGGGCGCCGAAGCCTCGACGACGGACACGACGAGCCGCCGGCCGCGGAGCCGGGGGCGGCCGCCGAGCCGGCGCTCACCTACCCGGAGACCGATGCAGCTTCACACGAAGTGGTAGATGCTCGTCGTCGCGAACTGCCAGCGCGCGAGATCGTTCGTCATCCGCGGCGCGCTCCACGCGTCCGGACTCGCCGGCCAGCCGCCGTCACCGTGGTGTTGCCCCCGCGCGCCCCGATCGCGTCCCGATCACGCCGCCAACGTACGCCGGCGGCGCGGCAACACATCGCCTCAATCGGGTGACGCCGCAGCGGCTCATTCGAAGAGCGCGCGCCTGTGGCCGTCCGTCGCCTCGAGGCAGGCGCGCGTCAGCCGGTGGTGATCGGTAATCCCGGTAGGCGAGCATCTCGATGCCGTCCTCGCGGAGACAGTAGATCGGCGCGCGTGGCCGACCAGCCGTCGCGGCGAATGGGTGGCGATGACGAGCCGGCGCGTTCGGAGCGCCCCGAGCCGGCTCCGATAGCCGTCCAACGGCGCGGGTCCGTCCTCCAGATGACCGTTTGATACGCCGACTAACCCATGTCGCAAAGGCAAACCCGTCGCGAGGCGGGGACGCAAAGCCAGGGGTCTGCCAGCAGACGGCCCGGCCGCCGACCCAGGAATACGCCGCGAAACCGCGGACCCGGACACGGAGGTCGTCTGCCATGCCCTATGTGATCAGACCCCGAAGCCTGCGCGCGGTCGTGCCGTCGCTGTTCGGCGCCGCCGCCATCGTGCTGCTCGGCATGCCCGCACTGGCGCAGGCCGCCTGCCCCACGTCGCCGGTGGCCGAGGCGTTCCAGTCGTTCTCCGACACCGCCGAGTACAGCCTCGTCCCGGGCGGCGCCTTTGAGACCGGCGTCGCCGGCTGGTCACTGACCGGCGCGTCGGTCGCGGCGGGCAACGAGTCCTACTACGTGCACGGCGCACACGACTCGAAGTCGCTCGCGATCCAGGCGACCGGCGAGGCGATCTCGCCCCCGATCTGCGTGAGCATCGCCAACCCGACGTTCCGCTTCTTCGCCAAGCGGACGAGCGGCACGTGGGGGCAGCTCGCCGTCAGTCTGCTCTGGACGGGCTCCAACGGCGCGACCAACGAGACGACGGTCGCCTCGATCGGCTCGGGCACGACCTGGACGCCGACGCCGGTGCTGTCCCTGGCCGAGACGCTGCCGCTGTGGCAGGCCGGCCAGACGATCACCGTCCGGTTCGTCTTCGATCCGCAGCACTACGGCGGGAACTGGTCGATCGACGACCTCTACTTCGATCCGTACGCCCGGAGATGATCGACGCTCGCCTGCCGCGCCGAACGGGCAGCGGGCGATCCGTCTTGGCCGCGAAACGACGACCGCAGCGGCGACCACGAGAGGTCCGACTCACGTGACCGGAGCCGACGACGTGCGGAGCGAAACGGCCACCGACCGCCTGCTCGAGGATTCGTGGGACAGCTCGTCGCGCCGCCTGCCGCGCCGGGAGGTGGTCAGCGAGCTCGTCGCGACCGCTCTGTTCGTCGTGACCGCCGGCGGGCTGCTACTCGCGCAGGGCACGACGGCGGGCTTCGACCTGGCCGTGGCGGCGCTCCTCCTCGCCCTGTACGTCGTGCTCGCCGGGATCGAGTTCCCGGTCGGCGCGGGCAACTTCGTGCCGACGCAGCTCGTGCTCGTTCCGATGTTCGCTCTGCTCGCTCCGGCCACCGTGCCGCTGCTGGTCGCGGCCGGCCTGCTGCTCGCGAGGCTGTCCGACTGGCTGCTGCGACGAGGCTCGCTCAATCGCGTCCTGTTCTCGATCCCCGACGCCTGGCATGCGCTGGGGCCCGCGGCCGTGCTCGTGATCGCCGGAGCCCCGCACCTGGACCTCGGCGACGTCCCGCTGCTGCTGGCCGCGTTCGTCAGCTGCTGCCTGTTCGACGCCGGGTCGGCCCTGCTGCGCGAGGCGGCCGCACGCGGTATCGCGCCAGCCCTCCAGCTTCGCGTGCTCGCGCTCGTGTGGCTCGTCGACGCCTGCCTTGCGCCGATCGGCCTGCTCGCCGCCGAGGCGGCCGCGCGCAGCGCCGCCGCGGTCCTGCTGGTGCTCCCGCTCGCCGTACTGCTGTCGCTGCTCGCGCGCGACCGCGGCATGCGCATCGAGCAGGCGCAGCGGCGACTCAAGCTCGCAATACGCGAACGTGGGCGGCTGCAGCTGGCCGTGCGTCACATGGGAGACGCGTTCGCCGCGCGGCTCGAGCTCGCCGCGCTGATCGACATCCTCCTGCGCGGCTCGATGCACGCGCTCGACGCCGACACGGGCTGCATCCGCCTCGCCGGCCGCGAGCCTCACCGCCCGCCGGAGGGATCGCCGCGCGACCTCGAGCCGGCGCTGCGCGCCGCCTGCGACACGGCGATGGTGAGCGGCCGGCCCGAGCGGGTCCGCGACGGTACCGGCTGGGCGCTCGCGCTTCCGTTCGCCGTCGACGCGCCCGTCGGGCTCGCCGGCGCGGTCGGCGTGGCCCGCCGCGCGCGCGCCTTCCAGGAGGACGAGGTCACGCTGCTATCCGAGCTCGTCACCAAGGCGCAGGGTGCCGCAGCGAGCATCCTCGGCTATGAGACGCTGCGTGAGCAGGCGGTCAGCGATCCACTCACCGGACTCGGCAACCGGCGCAAGATGGCCGCCGCCGTCAGCGCATGGCTCCACGGCACGGCCTCCCCCGCTCCGCGGCTGCTCATGCTGCTCGACCTCGACGGCTTCAAGATGTACAACGACACCTTCGGGCATCAGGCCGGCGACGCCCTGCTCGAGCGGCTCGGCGCGCGGCTGCGCACGGCGGTGGCGCCGTTCGGCGAGGCGTACCGACTTGGCGGCGACGAGTTCTGCGCGCTGCTCGAGGTCGATGAGGAACGTCTCGAGCAGGTGATCGCCACCGCGGCCGACGCGCTCGCCGAGTCGGGCGACGAATTCTCGGTCAGGTCCTCCTACGGCGTCGTCCTGCTGCCGCACGAGGCGGACAGCCTCGAGCACGCGCTCCAGCTGGCCGACCGGCGCATGTACGCCCACAAGCAGGCACGCGCCTCCGGAGCCGGACACGAGGCCCGCGACGTGCTCATGCGCACGATGTACGCCAAGGAGCCCTGGCTGCAGCGCCATTCCGGCGAGGTCGCTCAGCTCGCGCGCGCCGTCGCCCAGCGGCTCGGCATGCGCGGCGAGGAACTCGACGAGGTCACGCGGGCCGCCGAGTTGCACGATATCGGCAAGGTCGCGATCCCCGACGCGATCCTCAACAAGCCCGCGACGCTCGACGCCGAGGAGTGGGCGCTCATGCACCAGCACACGATCCTCGGCGAGCGGATCCTGGCCGCCGCCTCCGCCCTGCGCCCGATCGCCCGGATCGTGCGTGCGAGCCACGAGCGCTGGGACGGAGCCGGCTATCCGGACGGACTGCGCGGCAGCGCGATCCCGCGCGGCGCCCGGGTCGTCGCCGTCTGCGACGCGTACGAGGCGATGACCTCCGACCGCCCATACCGGCGGGCGCTCGCGCACGACAGCGCGTGCGCCGAGCTGCGCGCGATGGCCGGATCGCAGTTCGACCCGGAGGTCGTCGAGGCGTTCGCGGCGGAGGTCGAGCGGCGCGGCGATGCCGCGGCTGAGGCGCCCGACGAGGTCTACCCGCCGGTGGAGCCGGTGGTCGACCACGTACGCGCGCTGCTGCAGGCGCCGCGCGACGGGCGTGGGATCCGCCCGTCAGTGGGACCCGCCGTCATCGGCATCGAGTCCGCGGCCTAGCGCCGCCGGCCCTACTCGCCGTCGGCGACGAGGCGCATCGGCGCTTCACCCCAGAGCTGCTCGAGGCGGTAGTACTCGCGCGTCTCCGGGGTGAAGATGTGCACGACCACATCGAGGTAGTCCATGAGGATCCAGCGCCGCTGACCAAGGCCCTCCACACGTCGGGGCGCGATCGAGCAGTCGTCCTTCAGCCCGCGCAGGATGCCGTCGTGGATCGCCTTCGTCTGGCGCTCGGTGTTGCCGGTGCACACCACGAAGTAGTCGGTGTAGCCGAGCACGCCGCGCAGGTCAAGCTCGACGATCTCGTGGGCTTTCTTGTCGGCGGCCAGCGCAACGATCGATCGCAGGAGCTCCTCCGGGGCCGGGCGTCGCTGCTCGAGAGCGGCGGCCGGGCTCAGCGGGCTGCGCTCCTGCCGTGGCGGGGGTGGGTCATCGATGGAACCCAGGATAGCGGCGTCCAGCGACGGCCGGTTCCCGTCGTGTGAAGGCGGTCACGAGCGCACCGCGCGGCGACGCGCCCCCGGAGCCCGCGCGCCGTAGAGGCCGTGTGCGGCGATGTAGCGCGCGACGGCCTCGGGCACGAGACCGTCGATCGGCGCGCCGTCGGCCACCCGCTCGCGCACCGCGGAGGAGGAGACGTCGATCGGCGGCATGTCCAGGAACTCGAGCCGCCCCGCTGCCTTCAGCGGCGCGAGCGTCTGGCGGATCTCGTCGCGTGCGGTCCCGTCGCGCTCGGCGACGGCGAGCCGGGCGAGCGCAAGGATCTCTCGCGGCTGGCGCCATCGGGCGAGAGTGCGGGCCATGTCGGCCCCGAGGATGAACGTCAGCTCGCGGGCCGGATCGGCCGCGTGCAGGGCGCGCAGCGTGTCGACCGTGTAGGACGGGCCGGGGCGGCGCAGCTCGAGGTCGCACGCGGCGAGGCGCTCGTCGTGCTCGACCGCGAGCCGGCACATCGCCAGGCGATGCTCCGGTCCCGGGTCATCGTCCGCCCGCTTGTGCGGCGGCACGCCCACGGGCACGAGCGCGACGCGATCGAGTCCGAGCTGCTCGAGCGCCTGACGCGCGCAGCGCAGATGGCCTTCGTGGGGCGGGTTGAACGTCCCGCCGAGGATGCCGAGCCGAGCGACCGGCGGGTCAGGGACGGACGTGCCCGTCTCCCTCGACCAGGTACTTGAACGTGCACAGCTCGCGCAGGCCGATCGGCCCACGGGCGTGCAACTTCTGCGTCGAGTTGCCGATCTCCGCGCCCATCCCGAACTCGCCGCCGTCGGTAAAGCGCGTCGAGGCGTTGACGTACACGCATGCGGCATCGACGCCGAGCTGGAAGGCGCGCGCCGAGACGGCGTCGCGCGTGACGATCGCCTCGGAATGGCCGCTGCCGTGACGGTTGATGTGCTCGATCGCCGCCTCGGTGGAGTCGACAATGGCGATCGCGATCCTCAGCGAGAGGTACTCACTGTCCCAGTCCTCCTCGGCCGCAGGCTCGATCGCGATCCCGGCGCCCGCGATCAGCTCGACGGCCCGCTCGTCGCCGTGCAGCCGCACCCCGGCGTCGCGCAGGGCGCCGGCTATCCGGGGCAGGCACGCCGCGGCGGCGTCGGCGTGTACGAGCAGCTTCTCGGCCGCGTTGCACACCCCGGGGCGCTGGACCTTGGCGTTCAGCGCGATGTCGGTCGCCCAGTCCGGGTCGGCCGACGCGTCGACGAACACGTGGCAGTTGCCGGAGGCGGCGTAGATGACGGGGACCGTCGCAACGTCCTTGAGCGCCGCCTTCAGGCCCTCGCCGCCGCGGGGAATGATGAGGTCGACGACGCCGCTCTGAGTGGCGAGCTCGGCGAGCTCGCCACGGCCGCCGCCGGCGACGAGGCTGACGGAGCCGTCGGGCAGGCCGGCCCCGACGGCCGCCTCGGCGGCGATCGCCGCCAGTGCGGCGTTGGAGTGCGCGGCCGCGCTCGAGCCGCGCAGGACGATCGCGTTGCCGGACTTCAGGCACAGCGCGGTCGCGTCGATCGTGACGTTCGGCCGCGCCTCGTAGACGACCGCGATCACACCGAGCGGCACCCGCACCCTGCGCACATCGAGGCCGTTGGGCAGGCGGCCGCCGCCGATCACCTCCCCGACGGGATCGGGCAGCGCGAGGATCGCGCGTACGGCGCCCGCGATCCGCGAGATACGGTCCGCGTCGAGGCGCAGGCGGTCGAGCAGGGCGTCGCCGATCTCGGCCTCGCGCCCGGCCTCCATGTCGCGCTCGTTCGCCACGAGGATCTCCGGAGTGCGCGCGAGGAGGGCGTCCGCGATCGCGATCAGAGCCGCATCCTTCGTGGCGCCGTCGATGCGCGCCAGCTGCCGCGCCGCGCGCTGCGCGGACCGGCAGACGTCCGCGACGGATGCCGTGGTGGTGGCCATGGCGCTTAACAGTAGGGCCTGCGCTCGCGCTCAGCCAGCGCGGCGCGGCCGCGGCCGCCGCGCGTGCCGGCGCGGGCCTGCGCGCAGGGCGGAACCGGGCCGCACGCCGGCGTGGGCGGCCCCGCCCGGCGACCGGGCCGCGGGCCGGCGTGGGCGGCCCGGGGCGACCGGGCCGCGGGGCGGCGTGGGCGGCCCGGGGCGACCGGGCCGCGGGCCGGCGTGGGCGGCCCGGGGCGACCGGGCCGCGGGGCGGCGTGGGCTGCCCGGGGCGAAGTTTGGTCGATCTTCTTCCACCAGGAGAGAAGATCGACCAAACTTCCCGATCGGGCCCGCCGTTCCGCCGTCCGACCGTCAGCGCCCCGCGCCCGCCGACCCCCGACCGCCCGCGCCCGCCGACCCGCGACCGCCCGCACCCGCCGACCCCCGACCGGCCGCGGCCGCCGACCGCCCGCGCCCCGCCCACCCGCGACCGCCCGCGACCGCCGACCCGTGCCCCGGCGACCCACGACCCGCCCGCCGCGACCCGCCAGCACGACCGGGCCGCCGCCCGCCGCCGCGCGGCCGGCCCGACCCGGCGGCCCCCGTCAATTCAGGACAAGGTAGTCCCGATGCACGGCCTCCTCGACGCCCCGTGGTACCCGCTCGCGCACCGCGTCCGACTTCAGCCCCATCACCTCGCGCAGCTCGGCCGCGGAGTAGTTGCAGATCCCTTTCGCCAGGGCCGGACCGACCCCGCCGTCGGCCTCACCCCGCTGCGCGACCTCGACGGCGTCGCCCGGCTCGAAGCTGCCGAGGACGTCGACGATCCCGACCGGAAGCAGGCTCGTCCCACCGTGTCGCAGCGCCCGGGCGGCGCCGGCGTCGATCACGAGCGTCCCCCGGCTCGGCTTGGCGTACTTCAGCCACAGCTTGAACGAGGAGTAGCGCGCCGTGCGGGGCGGGAACTCGGTGCCCTCCCGCTCGCCGGCGAGGAGGCTCTCGAGCGCCCCCTCGCGCAAGCCGTTGCAGATGACGGTGCGGATCCCGGCGGCGGTGGCCATGTCGGCGGCGACCACCTTCGAGCGCATCCCGCCGGACCCGAGCGGCGACGTGCTGTTGCCGATCTCCAGGTCGGACAGGGAAGTGAAGTCGGTGACCTCGCGCACGAGCGCGGCATCGGGCACGCTGCGCGGGTCGTCGGTGTAGAGGCCGTCGATGTCGGTGAGCAGGACGAGCAGGTCGGCGGAGACGAGCACGGCGACCTGCGCGGCGAGGAAGTCGTTATCGCCGAAGGAGATCTCGTCGGTCGTCGTGGTGTCGTTCTCGTTGATGACCGGAACGACGCGCCAGTCGAGCAGGGTGCGCAGCGTCTGGCGCGCGTTCAGGTAGTGCGTGCGGCCGCTGACGTCGTGGAAGGTGAGGAGCACCTGTGCGCTCGTCACGCCGCGCTCGCGCAGCAGCTCGTCGTAGACGGGATAGAGCTTGCCCTGCCCGACGGCGCTCGCCGCCTGCAGCTCGCCGATCGACGTCGGGCGCACGGGCAACCCCATCACCTGGATGCCACGGGCGACCGCACCGCTCGTGACGAGCACCACCTCGTCACCGCCGGAGCGCAGCGCGGCGGCCGCGTCGCAGATGCGCGCGAGCGTCTCTCCGCGCAGCTCGCGGCGCTCGTCGGCGACGATGCTCGAGCCGAGCTTGATGACGACGCGACGCATCAGTCGGCCTCGCTCGGGTCGAGCTCGAAGGCGATCCCCGCGATCTCGATCTCGTCGCCCGGCGCGAAGCCCTGCGCCTCGAGCGCGCGCAGGACGCCGATCCGCCGCAGCCGGCCCTCGACGTAGGCCATCGCGTCCTCGTTGTCGACGTCGAAGCGCAGCATCAGGCGCTCGATGCCCTCGCCGACGACGCGGAAGGCGTGATCGCCGCTGCGCTCGACGCGGAAGCCCCGCCGCGCGGCCGGGCGGAACACCTGGTGCTCGGCCAGCCCCTCCGCACCCGGCAGCGGCTCGGCGGCCGCCGCCGGCGACACGCTCGGCAGCAAACGCAGCAGCAGCGCCGCGAGCTCATCGAGGCCCCGGCCGGTCGCGCTCGAGGTCGCGAGCACGGGCACGTCGGGGCCAAGGCGCCGCGACCACCGCTCGATCGCCTCGTCCACGCGGGCCGGATCGACGAGGTCGGCCTTCGAGAGCGCGAGTACACGCGGCAGCGAGGCGAGGCGCTCGTCGTAGGAGCGCAACTCGCGCTCGATGAGCTCGAAGTTGGCCTGCGCGTCCGCGTTGGGCGCACCGGTCAGCTCGGGAGCGAGGTCCAGCACGTGCACGAGCAGCCGGGTGCGCTCGACGTGGGCGAGGAAGTCGTGTCCGAGCCCGGCCCCCTCGCTCGCGCCCTCGATGAGACCGGGGATGTCGGCCACGACGAGCTGGCGGTCGTCAGACTCCAACGTGCCGAGCACGGGTTCGAGCGTCGTGAACGGGTAGTCGGCGACCTTCGGCGCCGCGCGCGTCAGGCGCGAGATGAGCGAGGACTTGCCCGCGTTCGGCAGCCCGACGAGACCGACATCGGCCAGGAGCTTCAACTGCAGCGACAACCATCCCTCCTCCCCCGGCAGCCCGCGCTCGGCGAAGCGCGGCGCCTGGCGGGTCGCCGTCGCGAACCGCTTGTTGCCGCGCCCGCCCGATCCGCCGCGCGCGACGACCGCGCGCTGCCCCGGGGTCACGAGGTCGTAGCGACGGCCGTCGAGATCGCCCTCCTCGCCCCGGGCCTCGGTCCCCGGCGGCACGCGCAGCTGCAGCGGCTCGCCGTCGGCGCCGTGGCTGAGGCGCCCACCGCCGTGGCCGCCGCGCGCGGCGCGGTGCTGCGCGCGATGACGGAAGTGCTGGAGGTCGCGCAGCGAGTCGTCGCACACGAGCACGACGTCCCCCCCGCGCCCACCGTCGCCGCCGTCGGGCCCGCCGCGGGGCACATGGGCCTCACGGCGGAAGCTGCGGCTGCCGTCGCCGCCGGCGCCGGCGCGGACCTCGATTCGGGCGCGGTCGTAGAGCATCGCCGCGCAATCGTGACATGCCCATCGATCAGGAAAGGACCCCGTTCGCCATGACCCCCGACGATCAGCCCGCCTCCGACCGCGTCCTGCTCATCACCGGCGCCTCCTCGGGCATCGGCGCCGCAACGGCGATCGCGGCCGCCGCCGAGGGCTACCGCGTCGTGCTCGCGGCGCGCTCGCAGGAGGTCCTGCGAGCGCTGGCCGAGAAGCTCGGCGGATCCGAGCGCGCCCTCGCTGTGCGCTGCGACGTCACCGAGTGGGAGGACCAGCAGGCGATGGTCTCGACCGCGCTCGAGCATTTCGGGCGTCTGGACGTCGCGTTCGCCAACGCCGGCTTCGGCGGGCCGCGCGGCTTCCTCAACGACACGCCCGAGCACTGGCGCGAGATGGTGCTCACCAACGTCTACGGCGCGGCGCTCACCTTGCGGGCGACGATCCCCGCGCTGACGGAGACCCGCGGGCACCTGCTGCTCACCTCGAGCGTCGCCGGCCGCCGCGCGCTGCCCGGCTCGATGTACTCGTGCACGAAGCATGCCGTGACCGCAATGGGCGAGGCCGCCCGCCAGGACGTGGACGGGACCGGCATCCGCGTGACGCTCATCGAGCCCGGAATGGTCGACACGCCGTTCTTCGACAACCGTCCGACCGCCGCGCTCCAGCCCGAGGACATCGCCCGTGCCGTGATGTACGCGATCGGCCAGCCGCCGCACGTCAACGTCAACGAGGTGCTCGTGCGCCCGACGAGCCAGTCGGGCTGAGCCGCCGAGACACGCGGGTAGCATGCAAGCGTGCCGATCCGGGTAATGCGCGCTGGTGCGCGATGCGGCCCGGGTCGGTGCCGATCGACGACGGCACCGACCAGACCCGAAGGAGCCCGATGGACCGAGAGCAGCCCGCGGCGTCCGTCGCGGTGAGCCAGACGCCGGCCGCCGGCGCGGACCGGGACGAAAGCGCGATCACCGTGCGGGGCCTGTCCAAGGCCTACGGTGACGTCCAGGCGCTGGCGGGGGTCGATCTCGACGTCGTCCGGGGGACGGTGCTCGGACTGCTCGGTCCGAACGGCGCCGGCAAGACGACGCTCGTGCGCATCCTGACCACCCTGCTGACGCCCGATTCGGGCACGGCCCGGGTGCTCGGCCTCGACGTGCAGCGTGACGCCGCTGCGCTGCGCGAGCGGATCGGGCTCGCCGGTCAGTACGCCGCCGTCGACGAGAACCTCACGGGGCTGGAGAACCTCACGATGGTGGGCCGCCTGTACGGCGCGAACCGGCAATCGGCCAAGGCGCGGGGCCGGGACCTCCTCGAGCGCTTCGATCTGGTCGAGGCCGCGGACCGGACGACCAAGACGTACTCGGGCGGCATGCGGCGACGGCTCGACCTCGCGGCGGCGCTCGTGGCCGAGCCCCCGGTGCTGTTCCTCGACGAGCCCACGACCGGTCTGGACCCGGGGGGCCGCCTCAGCCTGTGGGAGGTCATCGAGAACCTCGTCTCCGAGGGCACCACCGTGCTGCTGACGACGCAGTACCTCGACGAGGCGGACCGGCTCGCTGACGCGATCGCGGTCATCGACCACGGACGGCTGATCGCCGAGGGCACGTCCGACGAGCTGAAGGATCGCGTCGGCGGCGAGCGGCTCGAGGTCCGGCTCGACGCCGCGGCGGACGCCGACGCGGCCGTCCGCGCGCTCGGGCCGATGGCGGACGAGACACCGACGGCCGAGGGAAGCCTCGTCCAGGTGGCCGTGCGAGAGCGCAGCGGCAGCATCGTGGAGGCGGTGCGCCGCCTCAGCGAGGCGGGCGTCGGCGTGGACGACCTGGTGCTGCGCCGGCCGACGCTCGACGACGTCTTCCTGGCGCTCACCGGCCACGCGGCCGAGGACGGCTCCGAGGGGCAGGCCACATGAGGCGCGCGCTCTCGGACACGCTCGTCCTGGCCGAGCGCAACCTCATACGCCTCCCGCGGGCGCCGGAGCTGCTGCTCGCGTTCACCGTGCAGCCGGTGATGTTCGTGCTGCTCTTCCGCTACGTCTTCGGGGGCGCGATCCGGACGCCGGGCTACGCGTACGTCGACTACCTGATCCCGGGGATCATCGTGCAGAACATCGCCTTCGGAGGCTTCGTCACGGCCATCGGCCTCAACGAGGACGTCCACAAGGGCCTGATCGACCGCTTCCGCTCGCTGCCGATGGCGCGCCCGGCGGTGCTCGCCGGGCGCACGCTGGCGGACATCGTCACGAACGCCCTGTCGATGACGATCCTGCTCATCACCGGCGTGATCATCGGGTTCTCGTTCCACACGAGCGTCTCGGACGCGATCGCCGGCATCGCGCTGCTGTTGCTCTTCGGCTACGCGTTCTCGTGGTTCTTCGCGTTCATCGGCCTGCTCGTCTCCACGCCCGAGGCGGCCAACTCGGTCGGGTTCATCGCCGTGTTCCCGCTCACCTTCATCTCGTCGGCGTTCGTGCCGGTGGCCTCGATGCCCGAGCCGCTGCGGGCCTTCGCGACCGTCAACCCGTTCACCGTCGTCGTCGACACGGTCCGTTACCTGTGGCTCGGTCCGCCCGCGCACGACCAGGTCTGGGGCGCGATCGCCTGGTCGCTGGCGATCATCGCCGTGTTCGCCCCGCTGGCCGTGGCCCGCTACCGCCGGGCGGCCAGCGCCTAGCCGAGCGCGGCGCTCAGGCGCCGCGCAGGGCGCGCGAGAGGTAGGCGCCCGCCAGCGCCGCCCCGCCGGCGATCGCGACGGTGCCGGCCACGCCGGCCGGCGGCAGGTCGCCGGCCGCGGCCGCTGTCGCGGCGGCGTCGACGGCATCGACGGCCGCGCACGTCGCCTGCCAGCGCGACCCGACCTCGGGGTGGTCGACGGTGTGCAGGGCGATCATGCCCATGACGACGTCGCGCACGCCGATGCTCCGCATCAGCGCACGCACGCCGGGGCGCTCGATGAGCTGTCCGACCCAGCGCCCGCCCGCCTGTCGCGGGGCGACGACGAGCGCCATGCCGATCGCGACCCGCCCGGCGGCGAGGGCGCGCGCGGCGCCCCCGCTGTTCACGTCAGGCCGCTCCGTCGCCGTCGGCGACGACGCTGACGACACGTCCGCGGCGGCCCGTGACGAACTGCACGGTGCCGGCGCTGCGGGCGTACAGGGTGTCGTCCTTGCCGATCCCGACGCCCGGTCCCGGCTTGAAGCGGGTCCCGCGCTGGCGCACGATGATCTCGCCGCCGGTCACGACCTGACCGGCGAATGTCTTGACGCCGAGGCGCTGCGCATTGGAGTCTCGTCCGTTGCGGCTCGAGCCGAGCCCCTTCTTATGAGCCATTGTCGGTCTCCTTGTCGGCGCCGGCGGCGACCGCCTTCGCCCGCGAGGCCCGCTTCGGCTTGCCCTCGAGCGCGATGTCGGTCACCTCGATGCGGGTCAACTCCTGGCGGTGACCGGTGCGGCGGCGATAGCCGCGCTTGGGCTTGAACTTGAACACGCGCAGCTTCTCGCCGCGGACGTGCTCGACGATGCGCGCCTGCACCTGGACCTTCTCCAGGCCGGCGGCGTCGAAGATCGTCTCGTCGGAGCGGAAGAGCACGGGCTGCAGGGCGACGCTCGCGCCCTCGGCGTCGGGCAGGCGCTCGACGAGCAGCGTCTGCCCGGGCTCGACGCGGTACTGCTTCCCGCCGGTCTTAACGATTGCGTACATGGGTCATTCCTTGGCGTGCGAGATTCGTGCCCGGTCTCGAGCGAGGCTAGTCCCGCGCCTTGGCCTTGGCAGTCGAACGGCGCCGTCCGCCTCTGCGGCCGCGGCGCCGACCACCGGATTGTAGGTCATCGGCGTCCTCCTCGCCGGTCGCAGGCAGCGCATCCGGCTCACCGGCGGGCGCGCGATCGCTGTCGTCGGCGAGGTGCTCGAGCGCCGCGGCCTCGGCCTCGGCCTGCGGATCCTCGATCGTGAGCGCATCGACGAGCACCGTGTCGTCGTGGCCCTCCATCGCCTCGACGGGCGACTGCAGGGCGTCGGCCCCATCCTCCGGCTCCGCCGTGCGAGCGCGGCTTCGCGAGCGCCGCGGCGTGCTCTTCGCGGCCGCCGGCGTGCGCTTGCCCGCGGCGGACGCGCGGGCGCCGCCGGAGCGCCGCCCCGAACGACCGGCCGGTGCGCGCTCGACTGCTGCGATGACCTCGCCATGCTCGTCGAGCAGCAGCGCGCTCGCCGCGGTCCGGCCGACCTCCTGGACGCGCACCATGCGCTTCTCGCCGACGTGGGTGGCGGCGCCGGCGATCGAGATGATGTAGCCGTCGATCTTGGCCACCGCGTCGTCGACGTTGTACATGTGCGGCTCGACGATCTGCACGAGCACCTCGTCGTTCTCGCGGAACGGGAGCGCGCGCTCCTCGACCTCCTCGCGACTGCCCTGGACGGTGATCGCGAAGTGGTCGAGCGCCAGTCCCTCCGAACCCTCGAAGTGGAAGAACATGCCCGTCTCGGCCTCGAGCGAGTGCAGCGTGCGGGAGTTGTGGCCCGTGAACTGCGCGGTCACGCGCGGGTTGATCTGCACGAGGAAGGCCTCGACCCCGCGCGGCGCCTCGGCGGCGATGTCGCGCAGGCGCCGCTCGAACTCGATCGCGATCGTCTCCTCGGAGAGGATCACGCCCTCGCCGTCACACGTCGGACAGGGGCGGCTGATGATCTCGCGCACCCCCTCGGTCACGTTCTGGCGTGTCATCTCCACGAGCCCGAGCTTGGAGATCTCGGCGGTGAACGTCTTCGTCCGGTCCTCGTCGAGCGCCTTGCGCAGCGTCTTCATGACCGCGTCGCGGTTGCGGGCCCTCGCCATGTCGATGAAGTCGATGACGATGATCCCGCCGATGTCGCGCAACCGCAGCTGGTTGACGACCTCCTCGGCCGCCTCGAGGTTGGTCTTCGTGATCGTGTCCTCGAGGCGAGCCCCCTTGCCGCGCCCGATGAAGCTGCCCGAGTTGACGTCGATGACGGTGAGCGCCTCGGCGTAGTCGATGATCAGGTAGCCGCCGCTCGGCAGGTCGACGCGTCGCGACATGACGCCGTTGATCGTCTCCTCGACGCCGTAGGCCTCGAAGAGCGGGTGCTTGTCCTCCCACAGCTCGACGCGGTCGACGAGCTCGGGGGCCGTGCGGCTGAAGAACGACACGAGGCGATGGTGCTGCTGGGGATCGTCCACGATCGCACGCTCGAAGTGGGCGGAGAAGATGTCGCGCACGACGCGGACCGAGAGATCGGCCTCCTGGAAGACCATCGCCGGGGCCTCGGTCTCCTCGACGCGTTTGACGAGCACCTCGTGCAGCTTGTGCAGATACAGCAGCTCGCGCTCGAAGTCGGCGCGCTTGGCGCCGTGCGCGGCAGTGCGGATGATCGCCCCGCCGCCGCCGAGGTCGAGCTTGGCCGTCTCCTTGCGCAGGCGGTCGCGCTCGGCGTCCTCGAGGCGCCGCGAGACGCCGATCCCCTCGCCGGTCGGGGCGTAGACCATGTAGCGCCCGGCGATCGTGAGCTCCATCGACAGCCGCGCGCCCTTCGTCTTGAGCGGGTCCTTGACGACCTGCACGACGATCTCCTGGCCGGGCTTGAGCAGGTCGGTGATCTTGCGTCCGGTGCCGTTGCCCCGTCCGCGCTTGACCGTCTCCACCCCGGGCAGGACGATCTCGTCGACGTGCAGGAAGCCGTTCTTCTCGAGGCCGATGTCGACGAACGCGGCCTCGAGCCCGGGCAGGACGTTGTCGACCTTGCCCTTGTAGATGTTGCCGACGATCGAGCGCGCACCACGCCGCTCGATGTAGAGCTCAGCGATCCGGTATCCGGCTCCCGGGCGGGCGCTCTGGGAGCGCCGGCGCGAGGTGGCTGAGCGTGAGGCGGCGGGGGTGCCGGTCGCCTCCAGGAGCGCGACGCGCGTCTCGGCGCGGTCGACGCTGACGAGTACTTGCTTTTTCAATTGACTTCAGTCTTTCGGTAACGGTCGTCTCCCCCCTGCCGGCCGGGCTGACCGTAGCGGTCGCGGCGGCGTCAGGCGCGCCCGGGCGGGCGTCGGCTGGGTTTGTGCGGGGGAGAACGAGCATGGTCAGAAACGGAGCACGCGGCCCTTGTAGGCGGCCGCGGTGCGGGCCTGCACGTAGATCGACTGCAGCAGGCCGACAGCGAGGAAGGTGGCGATGACCGAGGAGCCGCCATAGCTCATGAGCGGCAGCGGCACGCCGGTGATCGGCATGATGCCGACCGTCATGCCGACGTTGACGAACACCTGGAACATCAACATGGCCAGGATCCCGCCCGCCACCAACGAGCCGAACAGGTTCTTGGACATGACCACGATGCGAAGCGCGCGCCATATCAACAGCGCGTAGAGGGACAGCACGAGTGCGGCGCCGACGAAGCCAAAGCGCTCGCCGAGTGCGGCGAACACGAAGTCGGTGCTCGATTCGGGCAGGTAGCCAAGTTGTTGCTGGGAAGAATTGAGGGCGCCGCGTCCGGTGACCTCACCGGATCCGATCGCGATCTTCGACTCGTTCTGCTGATAACCCTTGCTGTTGGCGTTATCGGACGGATGGAGGAAGGCCGTGAGTCGCTGCACCTGATACGGGTGTAACACATGCACGCCCATCGCCGGTGCGGCGACGAGCACGAGCGTGATTGCGACGACGCCGAGCGTCACGAGACCGGCGATCTGCTTCCAGGCCGTCCCGGCCACGAACAGGGTCATGAGCGCGATCGCGACGTAGACCATGCCCGAGCCGAGATCCGGCTGGGCGATGACGAGCATCGCCGGGACGAGCGCGAGCAGCATCACCCGCGCGGTCGTATCGCGCTCGGCCAGGTGGCGCGAGCGATCGACCACGTAGGCCGACAGGACGAGGATGAGCAGGACCTTGCCGAGCTCGGAGGCCTGGAAGCTGAAGAACGGGAGGCTGATCGCCCGCTGCGCGCCGCCCGCGGCATGACCGGCCCCGATCACCGCCAGGATGCCCAGGATCAGCGCCGCGTAGAAGCCGTACTTGAACTCGCGCAGGCGCGAGTAGTCGATGCGCGACAGCCCGAGCATGATCGCCAGCCCGAGGCCGAGGTAGATCGCCTGACGCTCGACGTAGTAGTTGGGCTGGCCCGGGACGTCGCCGCGGGTCGCCGAGCGCAGCGTGACAAGCGAGCACGCGCCGAGGCCGACGACGGCGAGCGCGATCAGGACGTCGAGCGGCAGGCGCACGCGCGGCGGCGGCGCGACGTATTCGTCGGGGACCTGCAGGGTGGTCGCAGGGGTCACAGGGTCGAGTTGTTGCCGCGGACGAGCTTGGGCTGGACGTGGAACCACTCGGAGGCCATCAGGCGGGCCACCGGGGCGGCGGCGGCGTCGCCGAAGCCGCCCTTCTCGATCGTCACGGTTATCTCGATGGGACGGGTGCCGTTGGGGCCGGGGATGTAGCAGTCATACCAGGACTGGTCGGCGCCATACACGCCCGACGTGCCGTGTTGGGCCGTGCCGGTCTTGCCGTAGACCGGATACGGGAAGCCGGACCACACGTCGGCCGAGGTGCCGCCCGGCTGGCTCGTCGCGTCGTGCAGCCCCGCCATGACGACCGACAGGTCGCTCGGGTTGATGTATACGTGACGCGCGCGGGGCGCCTGGATCTGCTGCACGAGCTGGCCCGTCGTGTCGTCGATCTCCTGCACGAGGTGCGGCACCGGAACGATCCCGTGGCCGTCGCCGCTCATGAACGTGTTCGCGAGCGTCGAATAGACGACCGCCATCTGCAGTGGCGAGGCGAGCAGGTCGCCCTGTCCGACGGCGAGGTTGACGTTGTCGCCGACCGTCCACGGGTTGCCGTCGGTGATGAAGCAGCTCGGGACGTGCTTGCGCCGCTCGCAGGCCCGCTCGATCGCGTTCTGGCGCACGAGCCAGGCGGCGTCGGGGACGATGCCGCTGCTGCTGGACCCGATGGGCAGGTCGATGCGGGGCACACGGCCGAGCCCGAGCATCCGGGCCATCTGCTGGATCGAGGTGCCGGAGTTCGCCTGCTCGCCGAGCTCGTAGAAGTAGGTGTCCTCGGAGACCTTGATCGCGTTCTCGAGGTCGAGGTCGCCGTAGTTCGCCTTCCCGGAGTTGCAGAACTGCTGCCCGGCCGCCCCGACGGACACGCACTGGCCGCCGCCCATCAGAGTGCTCGGCGTGATCAGGCCGGCCTTCAGGCCGGCGAGCGCAGTGATCGGCTTGAACGTCGAGCCCGTCGGGTACAGGCCGTCGATCGCGCGGTTGAACGCCGGCCCCTCGGTGTTGCCGGTGCCGAAGATCGCGTTGTACTGCGACTGGCTGATCGGCCGGACGAGCTGATTGGGGTCATAGCTTGGAAACGAGCCCATCGCCAGCACCGCGCCGCTGCGCGGATCGAGCGCCACGAACGCACCGGCGTTGGCGCCGACGAGCGACATGACGTTGGTCATCGCGTTATCGGCCGCCGTCTGCAGCCCCGAGTCGAGGGTCAGCTTGACGTCGTGGCCGGAGATCGGAGCGACCGACTCCGCGGCGCCGACGTACTGCCCGGCGGCGTCGACCTTCAGGCGCTGCTGCCCTGCCCGCCCGCGCAGGAAGCTGTCGTACGTGGCCTCGATCCCGTCCTGGCCGATGACCGTCCCCTGCGGGATGCCGCGGTAGGCAGGGTGGCCGAGCTCGTTGGAGTTGATCTGGTCGACGTAGCCGAGCACCTGGGCGGCGAGGCCGTGGTCGGGGTAGTCGCGCAGCTGGACCTGCGACTCGTTGACCCCGGGGAACGAGAGCTGGTGCTCCTGCAGGACGGTGAGCGCGGCGTAGCTGGCGTCCACCTTGATCGTGATGTCCGCGTACTTGGGCTGCACGACGCGCTTGGTGACGACGATCGACTCGATCTCGCGCCACGGCACCCCGAGCACCCGGCCGAGGCGCCGGTACAGCGCGATCCGTGGCGCCCCCGGCGGCGGCAGCTGGTCGGGCACGATCTGCACGACGTAGGACGGGCGATCCGTCGCGAGCACGTTCCCGTTGCGATCGAGGATCTCCCCACGGGGGGCCGCGATCGGAAGCGTGCGCACGAAGTTGACGTTCGCCTGCTGGCGGTACTGGCTGCCGGATAGCACCTGCAGGTACCACAGCCGGAAGAAGATGATCGCGAACAGCGCGAGCGCGACACCGCCGATGACCGCCACCCGGAGCGCGAGCTGCGGGGAGACGGGAAGGCTCCGCTCGCCGGGCGAGACCGGATCGATCATGCGCGCGAGAGCGGGCTCAGCCCGCCGGTCGTGTACGCCCGCCGGCGGCGCCGGCGCGGGTCGTCGGGCAGGCTCGGCTGCAGCCAGCGACGGACGATCGCGTACACGGGCAGGGCGATGATGCAGTTGACGAGGATCCCGATGACGATCTGGCGCAGGAGCAGGAAGCTCACCGGCGCGTCGACGCCGAGCATGAACTCCATGACCGAGTAGCCGATCGAGGCGACGGCCGTCGCGGCCGCGCCGGCCACGAGCGGCACGAGCATGCCCTGCGGGTCGCGGAGCTCGCGCAGGCGTCCGGCGCCGTAGCCGATCACCGTGTAGATGAGCGACGAGAGCCCGAGCGTCTGCACGAGCGCGAGGTCGATGAAGAGCCCGACGGCGAAGCCGGTGATGGCGCCCTCGATCGAACCGGTCAGCAGACCGACGGACGTCACCACGAGCGGCGCGAGATCGGCGGGAGCGCCGAAGATCGGGAACTGCGAGACGGCGGCGCTCTGGAGGATGACCGAGACGAAGATGAGCGCGAGGACGCGCGCGATGAGCGCCGGCGAGGGGATCTGTGCGTTCGTGGCCATGCCGCTCTAGCCTCCCGGGGTCGTGGACGCCGACTGGGCCGCCGACGCCTGCGCGGTGGAGCTCGGCTCGCTGCCGGCCGGGGGCAGGTTGACGGCCTGACCGGCCGGCACGCCGGTCGTGTTGCGCGTGAGCACCTGGACGGTGTCGAGCTCGCGCAGGTTCGCGAGCGGGCGCACGTCGACCTGGGTGGTGATCGTGCCGTTCGGGACCGAGGTGACCTGCCCGATCGGGATGCCGGGCGGGAACAGCGACGGATCGGAGGCGGACACCGTGCCCGCCGTCACGACGTAGTCGCCCTGGTTGACGTTCGCGTTCGCGGCGAGGTCCTGCAGCTGCAGACTCTGCGGATCGCCGATCTTCGCGACGACGATGCCGAACACGCCGGCCTGGGTGTCGCGCGCGGCGACCGCGCTCGACTGGTCGGTGATGAGCGTGACCTGGGAGTCGACGGGCGTCACCTGGGTCACCTTGCCGACGAGCCCGTCGGCGTCGACGACCGGATCGTCGACGCTGACACCCGAATCCGAGCCGCGGTCGATGAGCACCGTCGAGTACCACAGGGTCGGCGACTGGCCGGTGATGTCGGCGTTCACCGGGGCGTACTGGCCGAGCTGGAAGGTGGCGTCGAGGTGGAGCAGGCGCAGAGCCTCAGCCCCGCGCCGAGCGGCGAGCTGCTCGTTGGTCACCTCCTGGCGCAGGATCTCGTTCTGCTTGCGCAGCCCGGCCAGCTCGCCTCGGGCGTGCAGCGTGTCTCCGATGCCGCTGAACAGGTCGCGCACGGGCTTCAGGGCCTTGCTGGCGCCCTCCTGGATCGGCGAGAGCACGGTCATGAAGCCGCGCTGGACCGAGTGCAGGCGACCACCCGGCGCCTCGCCGAAGTAGACCGTGAGGAGGATCAGGGAGAGAACGACGAGCGCAGCGAGCACTGCTCGGCGTCGTCGTACCGTCTTCTCGTACACAGATTGCCTTCCGAAGTCGTCGGGGGAAAGGGTACGCCCCACGTCGGTTTCTCGGCGCGGCGAGGGCGCGCGCCCCGTTCGTCGCCGCCGACCACGCGGCGCCTGCTCATCGCCGCCGGCGGTTGCGCGAATTGCGATTCGAGCGATGGATCGCCTCGAACTCCTCGAGCGAGCGACCCGACCCGACCGCGACGCACGTCAGCGGCGACTCGGCGAGGTGCGCGGGCATCTGCGTCTCCTCGCGCAGGCGCTCATCGAGGCCTTGCAGGAGCGAGCCTCCGCCGGCCAGCATGATGCCACGATCCATGATGTCGGAGGCGAGCTCGGGCGGCGTGCGATCGAGCGTCTCCTTCACCGCGTCGATGATCTGCACGAGCGGCTCCTCGAGCGCCTGGCGGATCTCCTCGCTCGTGAGCACGACCGTCTTGGGCAGCCCGGACACCATGTCGCGGCCTCGGATCTCGGCCTGGAGCTCCTCGGCCATCGGGCAGGCCGAGCCGATCTCGAGCTTGAGCTCCTCCGCCGTCTGCTGCCCGATGAGCAGCTTGTACTCCTTCTTGGCGTAATTGATGATCGCCTCGTCGAGCTCGTCGCCGCCGACCCGGATCGACTGCGACACGACGATGCCGCCGAGCGAGATGACGGCGACCTCGGAGGTGCCTCCGCCGATGTCGACGACCATCGAGCCGGTCGGCTCACCGACGGGCAGGCCGGCGCCGATCGCCGCCGCCATCGGCTCCTCGATGAGGTAGGCCGTGCGCGCACCGGCCGAGAGGCACGCCTCCTCGACGGCGCGCTTCTCGACGCCGGTGACCCCGGACGGCACGCACACGACGACGCGCGGGTGCGCCCAGCGGTTCTGGTGCACCTTCTGGATGAAGTGGCGCAGCATCTCCTCGGTCACGTCGAAGTCGGCGATCACGCCGTCCTTCAGCGGCCGGATGGCCTGAATCGTGCCCGGCGTGCGCCCGAGCATGCGCTTCGCCTCGATCCCCACGGCGTGCACCTCGCCGCTGCGCGAATCGATCGCCACGACGCTCGGCTCGGACAGCACGATGCCCCGTCCCCGCACGTAGACGAGCGTGTTGGCGGTCCCGAGATCGACCGCCATGTCGCGGCCGCCGAAGCCGGTGAGGTAACTGAAGAGGCCCATGAAAGAGGGGAAAACAGGGGCGAGGGCGCTTGGCCTCGCGCCGCCACGGCAACGCAACCGCCGCCAAGCGCGTACCCGGGCCGCAGTGTAGCGGACGCCGCGCAACCGGTTCGCGGCGCAACCCGCCGTTCGGCCTGGGAAAAAGCCTGCAAACGCTGGTCCCTCCGCGCCGCCCGCCGCGACGGCGGACGGCGGGATCTACAGCAGCGTGACGCTCTTGTAGACCCAGCCGCTGCGCCCGCCGGTGGTCCGGAAGCCGGCGCGCATCTTGACCTTCAGCGGGTGGTGATGGCGCATCTGGGCGAAGCCGTACCTGGTCAGGCTGATCGTGACCCACACGAAGCGGCTGCGCTTCTTCGTCCACACCTTCACGGGCCGGATGTCCCGCGAGCTGAGCGTGAGCTTGCCGCTCGTGGGCAGACGCAGGTAGAGCCGGACCGCGTGATGCTTGAGGCGCTTGATGTGCAGGACGGCGATCACGAGCCACTTCGCCTGTCCCGAGCCCGCCCCGCGGCCCGCGGCGTTGTCGCCCGTGTTCGACGACGTCGCGCAGCCGCTGATCTGGGCCGTGCTGGTCGCGGTGACGGCGGCGCCGCTGTGGGAGGTGGCGGTGCTGGTCACGCTCGGCGCGGTCGTGCAGGTGAGCGCCGCGGTCGTCGTGAGCGCCGAGCTCGGCCCCCGCGGCAGGGCGAGCGTGAAGCTCGAGATGGGCACATCGGGGATCGCGGCGAAGGTCGTCGTCAGCCCGCCGGCGCCGATCGCGATCGTGCCGCTCAGATCGATGGTCACGCCGTCCGCGCCGAGCGTCAGCCCGAGCGTGGGCATCCCACCGGGCTGCGCCACCAGGTAGACGGACCCGGTGAGCGGGTCGGGCAGGACGGGCGTGCTCGCCGTGGCGCTGCCGATGTCAGACGCGGCGGGGCACCCGGCCGGGTTCGCCTGGTACGTCGCCGCCACACAGGCCTGGTTGATCGTGCTCAGCCGCGCGCTGATCGTCGACGGCAGCGCGATCGACACCGACTGCAGGTTGCCCTGCCCGAGCTTCGGGGTGACCATCACGCTCAGGCTGGCGCCGGTGCTCGACGCCGTGCTGCCACCGAGGGTGGCGACGATCGCCGGCGAGAAGCCGAGCTGGGCGCAGCCCGTCGGCGTGAAGACGGCCTGCGCCGGCGCCGTCGGCCCATTGACGGAGGCGATCGAGGCGGACAGCGTCTGGGCCCCGCAGCTCGTCGGGTTGAACATGAAGCCGGAGTTCATGGCGAGCGAGACCGCCTTGAGGCGTAGCGGCACGCCCTGCAGGATGGACGGGAGCGCGTCGCTGGTGATCGTCAGGTGCGCGTCGTGCGGATCGACGGCGATGGCGGCACGGACGACCACGGTTCCGAAGCTGTACGGCCCCACCTTGGTGGCATCGACCACGATCGAGAGGCCGAACGGCGCGCCCCCGTACGGTCCGGTCAGATAGACCACCCCGGGGAGCTGCAGCGGGCTCGAGCCGACGCCGGCGCTGACCGTCGCCGTACCGATCTGGCTCTTCGGGCTGCTCGACGAGCAGGTGCCGGCGGTGGCGTCGGCGTTGTCGCACTGCGGCACGCTGCCGATCTCACCCACCAGCCCCGGCGGCAGGGTCGCCGTGATCGAGCCGAGGTTCTGCTGCTGATCGCCACTGGCGAAGCCGATCGTGACCGGATCCGTGGCGCCGGCGCCCGGGTCCGGTGTCGTCACGCTCATCGTCGGGTTGAACGCCTCGGTGGACGGGCAGGCGCCACCGCTGCCGTTCGCGTCGACGGTGTAGGAGACGGTCGTCGAGGCGACCGAGCCGCTCGTCGGCGTCAGCGTGCTCGCGGTGGTGGCGGCGCCGCACGTGGCCGGGCTGGCCAGCGGCGCCTGCGGCCCGCCGTCGAAGGTGAGCTTGAGGTCGGTGAACGGGATCGGCGGTGTGTTCGCGAACGTGGCGGTGAGCTGGCCGGTGCTCGGATCCGCGACGAGCGATCCGATGAGGCGCACGGAGATCCCATACGTCGCGTTTTCCGCGTCCAAGAAGATCTCGTAGGTGTTGTTCGTCTGCGGTCCGACGTAGATCGCTCCGTCGAGCGGCGTCGGGAGCAGCGGCGAGTCGATCTCCACCGTGCCGACCTGCGATGCCGCCGGACAGCCGACCGGGTTGTTCGTGCCCACGGCAAGTTGCGCGGCCGTGCAAGGCGACGAACCGAGCGCGCTGACCACCGACGGGTTCAGCGACACGCCCGCCGGGAGAGTGACGACCGCGCTCTGCAGGTTGCTGTCGCCGGACGGCACGTGCAGGTCGATTGTCAGGCCCAGCGGCGCGTCGGCCTCGGTCGTGCTCGGGCTCTCGCTCAGCGTGGGCACGAACGGCATGGAGATGCAGCCGCCCATCGTCGCCGGGCTGGTGAACGGCAGCGAGACGCCGCCGGTCGAGCTCGTCGTGCCGCTGATCGTGGCGGCGGCACAGGTGGTCTGGTTGGTGAGGAAGTTGGGCTGATTGATGGCCACGCCGATCGTCTTCAGCCGCAGCGGGACGCCGTCGAGGACCGTCGGGAAGGGATCGGTGGTGATCGTGATCTGCCCCTTGACCGTGTCCACGGCGACACCCGCGCGCACGACCTCGTTGCCCGAGCTCGTGAGCTGGAACGGTCCGGCGACCGTGGGCAGGACGATGGCCAGGCCGAGCGAGTCGCCGTCGTAGCCGCTCGTGAGGTACGCGGCGCCGTTCAGCTGGTAGGGCGTCGAGCCCGCGCCGGCGGTGATCGTCGTCGTGCCGATCTGGCTGCCCGCGGGACAGGTGCCGGCTGTGGCGTTCGCGCTCGAGCAGGGCGTGATCGAGGTCAGGTTGGCGAGCATCCCGGCCGGCAGCTGGGTGGTGAGGCTCGACAGCGTCTGGTCGCCGTCGTGGCGGGTGATGCCGAGGGTCAGCGTGTTGCTGGCCCCCGCCGTCGTGTTCCCGAGCGTCGCCGTTGTAACCGCGTTGAACGGGATCGTACTCGGGCAGGAGCCGCCGGCGCCGTTCTGGTCGACCGTGAAGCTGCTCGACGGCGTGCCAGCGGCGTTGCCCGAGTACGGAACGAGGCTTGTCGTGGTCGCGGCGGCGCCGCAGGCGAGCGAATTCGCGAACAGCGCTCCCGCGCCGGTGTTGAACTTGAGCTTGAAGTCGCTGAACGGGACCTGGGGCGTGTTGTTGAACGTCGCGGTCAGCTGGCCGGTCGAGGTGTTGGCCGTGACGGTGCCGGTGAGGCGCACGTCGACGCCGTCGTTGGCGTTCGCCGCGTCGACGTAGACCTGGTAGGTGTTGTTCGTCTGCGGACCGACGTAGATGAAACCGCTCAGCGTTCCCGCGAGCGCCGGCGAGGTGATCGTCGCGGTGCCGACCTTCGAGGCGGCCGGGCAGGCGATCGCGCTGTTCGTGCCCTCGCCGAACTGCGCGCTCGTGCACGCCTGCAGGCCGTTGCCGGCCGACGGGTTGATGCTCAGCCCGCTCGGCAGCGCGATCGTCGCGTTCTGCAGCTCCGAGGCCGCGATGTGCGACGGGTTCTGGTCCTGGGGCACCGACATGTCCACCGTGATGCCGTCGGGCTGGTCGCGCTGGGTCGTGTTCGGCGTGACCGTGACGCTCGGGTTGAACGGGATCGAGGTGCAGCCGCTGGCGCCGACCGGCGTCGTGAACGAGTCCGTGCCGGTCTGGCCGTTCGTGTAGGTGTCCGCGTACATCTTGGTCGTCTGCGGCCCGTTGCACACGGTCGGGTTGGTGATGAAGGCGTTGTCGGTGGCGCCACCGCCGTTCTGCTCCTCCGGCGCGCCCCAGAAGGCGAGCGTCGAGGTCTGCAGGGCCGTGCCGAGCAGGTTGCTGATACCGCTGATCGTGAAGTAGTCGCCGTAGTCGGCGGGCTGGCCGTTGCTCGGGTACCAGCGCACGCCGGCGACGAGGTCGGTGCGGATCGTGATGAGTCCGGCGATCGTGACCGAGAACGCGAAGTCGCCCGGCGAGCCGGCCGGCGGCACCATGTTGTAGACGTTGCCGGTGGCCTGGACGTTGCCGAAGATCGGCACGTTGATGATCGTCACCGTGCTCGTGCCCACCTGGGTGTCCGACGGGCAGGAGCCGAGCCCCGAGCCCGACACGTTGCACTGCGGGATGGCCTGCGGGTTGACGACGAGCCCGGGCGGCAGGTCGACGCGCGCGTCCTGGAGCGAGTCGAACAGCGACGTGTTGACCGTGAACTGCGTGAGGGCCTCGGCCGGATGCGAACCGGCCTGGGTCGCGTACTGGCCGGACGTGGGCGGGTCGGACGGGCTCGTCGTGTTCACCACGCCGGCCTGGAAGCTCGTGATCAGCGAGGCCGCCGCGGCGGGGCTCGGGGCGAACAGCCCGGCGAGCGCGCACGCGGCCAGCGTCAGGAGCGTGGCGATCGAGAAGGAGAGGCGTGCCCTCGCACGAGCCGGACGGCCGAGGCCGATGTCCGCTGCTCCGCGATGTGCCCCCATGTAACGGTTATCGGGGGGCGGGCCCGCCGCCATGAGCCGGCGGGCGGGTCACTGGACGGCGCCAGGGCCCGCAACGACGGGCGGAATCGCCCTGCCTGCGGCCTCACGCCAGCAATTGCGGAAACAGGTCGATCAGTGTCCCCACGGGCAGTCCGACGACGTTCTCGTAGTCGCCCACCACGCGCGTCACGAGCGCGGTGCCGGCGCCCTGGATCGCGTAACTCCCCGCCCGCTCGCGCCACTCGCCGGTGGCCACGTACCAGTCGATCAGCGGCTCCTCGAGCGCGCGGAAGGTGACCTCGGTGGTCACCGTGGCCACGTCCTCGCGGTCGTCGCCGAGCAGCGCGAGGCCGCTGACCACCCGGTGCGTGCGCCCGCCGAGCGAGCGCAGCATCGCCCGTGCGCCGTCCTCGTCATCGGGCTTGCCGTACAGGCGGCCGTCGAGCTCGACGACGGTGTCGACGCCGAGCACGAGCTCGACGTCGGCGCTCCCCCGGGCCGCCCTCGCCTTGCGCAGCGCGTTCTCGGCGGCGACGGCCTGCGCGTCGCCCTCGGTCAGCTCCTCGACGTCCGTCGGGCGAACGGAGAAGGGCACGCCGAGGCGCTCGAGGATCGCGCGGCGCTGCGGCGAACGCGACGCGAGGACGAGCGACGGCCGCCCGGACAGGTGGTCCTACCCGAGCTCGGGGAAGAACAGCGCGATCTCGCGGGCCGCCGACTCGGGGCCGTCGGACCCGTGCACCATGTTCTGGCCGACGGAGATCGCGAAGTCGCCCCGGATCGATCCGGGCGCGGCCTCGAGGGGATTCGTGGCGCCGATCACCTGGCGCGCGGCCGGGACGGCGTCGTCGCCCTCGAGCACCATCGCCACGAGCGGCGCGGACGTGATGAAGTCGACGAGCTCTCCGAAGAACGGCCGCTCGGCGTGCTCGGCGTAGTGCTGCTCGGCGAGCGCGCGCGTGACCGTCATGTGCGAGAGGGCGACGATGCGCAGGCCCTTGCGCTCGAAGCGGGCGATGATCTCGCCGGTGAGCGAGCGGGCGAAGGCGTCGGGCTTGACGAGGATGAGCGTGCGATCCATGGTGTCCTTTGCTTGAGGCGGGGTGGCAGCGGCCGCAGCCTAGTGATTGCCGGCGCCGCGCGCCGCCAGAGCCGTGCCGCGGATCAGGGAGCGCCGCCGGGCGCCGGTCGGGCGCGGCGACGCGGCGGCGCGGCCTCCTCGGCAACCGGCTCCATCGACTCGAGCTCCTCGACGGTCTCGCGGCGGCGACGGCGCCGCGGAGCGGAGCCGCCGGGGACCTCGGTCTCGCAGTAGGGGCAGATCGTCCAGGCGGGGTCGAGCGGGCGACTGCAGGACACGCACCGCTCCTTGAGCTTGCGCAGGCAGGACGGACAGCGCAGGAAGTCGCGCTCGACCGGATAGTCGCAGTGGGGGCAGAGCTGGTAGTTCAGCGCGTACATCTGCGCCTCGGCCGCCTGCATCTCCAGCTCGCGCTCACGCACGTCGTCGAGGTACTCCGGCGGGCGCAGGATCATGTAGATGATCACCCCGACGAACGGGAACAAGGCCACGCCGACCGCGCAGGCGATGAGCACCGGATCGGCGATCCGCCGGCGCGCGTCCGAGAACGTCCAGTACACCAGTGCGACATAGAGAATGATCAGGAACAGGACGACGAGCTTGATCGCCAAGTTGACGCCGCTGCTGTTGATCCCGAAGTAAGCGAGGGTCATCGAACCCATTTCGCGCGCATTAGCCCGGCGAGTTTAGAGAAACAGGCGGCCAAACCCGTAGCCGGCGGCGAAGAACAGGAGGATCACGAGGGCCACGATCAGCGCGACCGCGCCGATCATGGCCAGCACCGAAGGACCGTCTTCGTTCATCGCGATTCCGCCTCGATGGTCGTGCGCAGCACGCGCAACAACTCCCCGACAAGGTAGATCGAACCGGTGGCCAGCACCACCCCGCCCCCGGGCTGTCCGGCCGCCCAGGCCCGCGCCTGCGCGAGCGCGCGCGCCGGGTCGGGCTCGCACTGCGGGTCCTCGAAGCCGACCTGGCGAGCGAGCGACTGCAGCGTCGGGGGCGGCAGCGCGCGTGGGCTGTCCGGTGCGGTCACCCACAGCCGGTCGGCATGCGGGCGCAGGGCGGCGAGCATTCCGGCGCCGTCCTTGTCATCGAGGATCGCGACGACCGCGGCGAGCGGGCGGCCTTGGCGCAGGTCCGGGATCGATTCGGCGAGCGCAGCGAAGCTCGCCGGGTTGTGCGCGCCGTCGACCACGGTCGGTGGATCCTGCGCGACGAGCTGGAAGCGCCCGGGCACGAGCGTCGCGGCGGCGGCGTCGCGAACGGCCTCCTCGTCGAGCGCGCGGCCGATTCCGCTCAGGTAGGCGCCGGCGGCAGCCACCGCGAGGCCGAAGTTCGCGCGCTGGAAGCGACCCCCGGCCTGGAGCGCCGGCACGCCGGTGCCGGCCGGATGCGGCGCCCGCAGCACGCGGGTGCCGAGCGCGTCGGCGACCTCGCGCGCGTAGGCCTCGATCGACTCATCCAGCTCCGAGCCGAGCACGAGCGTCGTCGCGGGACTGACGACGGCGAGCTTCTCGCGGGCGATGTCCCCGAGGGTCGGCCCGAGCCAGCGCGTGTGCTCCAGGCCCACGTTCGTCAGCACGGTCACGGCCGCGTCGACGACGCTCGTCGCGTCGTAGCGCCCGCCGAGCCCGGCCTCGATCACCGCCACGTCCACGCCGTGGTCGGCGAGCAGCGTGTACGCGGCCGCGGTCAGCAGCTCGAACTGCGTCACGACGTCGCCCTCGCCGAGCGTCCGGTTGACGCGCTCGGCCGCCCACGCGGCGCGCCCAACGGCCTCCGCGAAGGCGTCGGGGGTGACGTCGCGCTCGTCGATCCGCACACGCTCGGTGTAGGAGATCAGGTGCGGCGAGAGGTATGCGCCCGTGCGCAGGCCGTGGCGCTCGAGGATGGCCGCTATGAAGCGGGTCGTCGAGGACTTTCCGTTCGTACCGACGACGTGCACCGCGGCGAAGCGCTCGTGCGGCATGCCGAGGACCGTCATCAGGCGGCGCATCCGGTCGAGCCCGAAGCGCATGCCGAACAGGTCCATCGAGCGCAGGTGGCCCTCCGCCTGCGCCGGCGACCACGGGCGGAGACCGTCTCGGCGCCCGGCCGGGCTCACAGGCCCTCCAGCTCCCGGCGCAGCCGCTCGAGCTTCTCGCGCTCGGCCGCCACCACCTCGGACGGCGCCTTGGCCACGAAGGCCTCGTTGGCCAGCTTGCCGGCGGCCCGCTCGATCTCGGCCTGCAGCTCGGCGCGCTGCTTCGCCGTGCGCCGCTCGGCGGCCTCGAGGTCGACGCCCTCGACGGGCAGGATCTCGACGGTGCCGCCGGGGACCGGCACGGCGGCGATCGGCTCGCCGCCGTCGCCGCTCAGCTCGACGCGCGCGAGGCGCGCGATCGACTCGGCCACCGGCTCGTAGCCGGTCGCGGCCAGGCGCACCGGCACGATCGCTCCGGCCTCGAGCTTCGCGCCGTCCTTCCATCCGCGCAGCGCGGTGATGGCGTCGATCGCACGCGCGATCGACGCCTCGGCCTCCTCGTCGATCCGCTCCTTCGCCGGCACCGGGTAGCGCCCGCCGGCGAGTAGACCCTCGCCGCCGAGCGAGGCCCACAGCTCCTCGGTGACGAACGGGATGATCGGATGGGCGAGGGCGACGGTCTCGCGAAGGACGTACAGCAGCGTGCTCGACAGCGCCGCCCGCTCGGCAGCGGGGGCGTCGTCGCGGAGCCGGTGCTTGACGAGCTCGATGTACCAGTCGCACAGCTCGCCGTACACGAAGTCGTACAGGCCGAGTGCGGCGTGCGAGAAGTCGAAGCGCTCCAACCGCTGGGCCGTGTCGGCCTCCACGCGGGTCAGGCGCGAGAGGATCCAGCGGTCCTCGAGCGTCGTCGGCTCCGGGCCGGCGTCCGGGGCGACCTCGTCGGCGGCCGCGCGCGTGAGCACGAACCGCGCGGCGTTGAACAGCTTGTTGGCGAGCGCCTGCCCTTGTCTCACCTTCTCCTCGGAGTAGCGGACGTCCTGCGAGGAGGACATGGCCAGCAGCCCGAAGCGCACCGCGTCGGCGCCGTGGGCGTCGATCACCTCGAGCGGGTCGATCCCCGTCCCGAGCGACTTCGACATCCGCCGCCCGTCGGGGGCCTGGATGACCGAGTGCACGTAGACGTCGGAGAACGGCGGCTCGCCGGTGAACTCGAGACCCATCATGACCATGCGCGCGACCCACAGGAAGATGATGTCCCGCGCCGTGGAGAGGACGTCGGTCGGGTAGAACGCCGCGAGCTCGGGGGTCTGCTCGGGCCACCCGAGCGTCGCGAAGGGCCACAGCGCCGAGGAGAACCACGTGTCGAGCACATCCTCGTCCTGGCGCAGCGGGCCGCCGCAGGCGCCGCAACGTGCCGGGGGCTCGATCGCCACGTACGTCTCCTCGCACTCGTCGCAGTAGTACACCGGCAGGCGGTGCCCCCACCACAGCTGGCGCGAGATGACCCACGGGCGGATCTGCTCCATCCAGTCGAGGTAGCGACGGCGCTGGCTGTCCGGCGTGATGTGCACCCGACCGTCCTGCACCACCTCGATCGCCGGGCGGGCGAGCTCGTCCATACGCATGAACCACTGCAGCGAGACGAGCGGCTCGATGCGCTGCCCGGACCGGTGCGAATAGGGAACCTCGTGCGTGTAGGGCTCGCGGGCGGCGATCCGGCCCTCCGCCTCGAGCGCCGCCACAACCGCGTCGCGGGCCTCCATCACGGTCAGCCCGGCGTAGGCCGCCCCGGCGTCGGGCGTCATCCGCCCGTCCTCACCGATCACCGACACCTGGGCGAGGCCGTGCCGGCGGCCGATCTCGAAGTCGTTCGGATCGTGCGCCGGGGTGATCTTGAGCTGGCCGGTGCCGAAGTCGGTCTTGACGTACTCGTCGGCGATGATCGGCAGCTCGCGCCCGACGAGCGGGAGGATCGCCGTGCGACCGACGAGCTCGGTGTACCGCTCATCCGTGGGATTGACCGCCACGGCCGTGTCCCCGAGCATCGTCTCGGGCCGCACGGTGGCGATCGTCACCGTGCCGCCGCCCTGCACGTCGTAGACCACCGAGTACAGCGTGTCGACCTCCTCGCGCTGCTCGACCTCGAGGTCGGAGATCGCCGAGCGGCTGCCGGGGTCCCAGTTGACGAGATAGCGGTCGCGGTAGATGTAGCCCTTCTCGTACAGCGCGACGAAGACGCGCAGCACGGCCCGGTGGTAGGCCTCGTCCAGCGTGAAGCGCTCCTCGTCGTAATCGAGCGAGGCGCCGAGGCGCTGGAACTGCTCGGTGATGCGCCCGCCGTAGTGCGCGCGCCATTCCCACACGCGCTCGATGAACGCCTCGCGCCCGATCTCCTCCTTGCTCACGCCCTCGGCGGCGAGCGCCTTCTCGACCTGCGTCTGCGTCGCGATGCCGGCGTGGTCGGTGCCGAAGATCCACTTCGTTCGGCGTCCCTGCATGCGCCGCCAGCGGATGAGCGCGTCCTGCACCGAGCCGTTGAGCGCGTGGCCCATGTGCAGCGTGCCGGTGACGTTCGGCGGGGGGACGGCAATCGAGTAGTTGTCCGCCGGCGAGCCCTCGGGCTCGGGTCCGAACAGCCCGCTCGCCAGCCAGCGCTCGATGATCCGCGGCTCGACCTCGGCGGGATCGAAGCGCGTGGCAAGGGAGCGGTCGTCGGCGGCGGGCTCGGACATGGCCCGGGGAGTCTAGGAGTTCAGCGCGGTCGCGCGGGCGCTACATGCCGAGGCCGCCGAACCACGCGTAGCGCGATTGCGACCGCTCGTAGGCCTGCAACGGCTCGACGCCGCTTCCCTCGACGAGCAGCTCGCTGCCCGCGGGCGCCTCGGCCCGCAGACGCTCGGCGAGCGCCTGGGCCTGGTCCTCGTCGTTGGCCCCGACGACGACGTGGCGCCAGCGGCGCAACACCGGGATGCCCTCCTGTTCCAGGCGCTCGGCGAACTCGCGCGCGTCGTGGTGCGAGGGAAGCGTGATGCGCACCTCCCAGTCGGGGGCGCCGTCGGCGGCGGATTCCTCGTCCTCCTCCTCGACCAGCCGCTCGTGCTCGGCGGCCCGCTGCTCGGCGTTCTGCGGCAGCGGCGCGGAGGCGTCCTCCCAACGCTCCTCGGTCGGGTGCCAGCGCGAGACGGTGACCTCGGCCGGCGAACCCTGCTCACCGAGAGCGCGCTGCAACGCGGCGCGGGCCTGCTCCGCCGACTCGGCCGAGTCGGTGTAGAGGAACACGTCGTCCGCATCGTGGGAGATGGCCGGCCGCCCGAGGGCTCGGCTCGCCTCGTCGCTCAGCTCCTGCTGCTCGAGGGCGGCGACCACCGCCTCGATCTTGTCGCTCTCGAGATGGGCGCGCACGCGGAACTCGTCTTGCACGCGAGGCAGTGTAGGGGCTCGCGGCGGGGCCCGGCCGTGCGCCGGGCCCCGCCGCGTCCGCCTAGGAGGTCTGCGTCGACGACGAGGAGCCGCCCGGCTGGTAGTTGGCGGCGCACTTCGTCAGTCCGAGCTTGTTGGCGGTCGCCGTGGCCGCGTCGCTGAGCGGCTTCGCCTTCGCCGCGAGCGACTGCACCTCGGCGGTGTTGCCGGCCTTCGCCGCCGCGCTCACCTGCGGGGAGATCGCGATCACCTGCTCGAGGTTGCTGAGCGCCGTGTTCCACTCCGACGCCGACGACGACGGCGGCGTGAGCGTCTTCAGCTTGGCCAGCTCCGCCTGCTCGATCGGGATCTGGGCGTCGAGCGAGGCGGCAGCCGATGCGTCGGTGTTGCCCGGCGCCGGCAACGCCTCGATCTGGGCGCCGAACTGGGCGCAGATGGCGTTCGCCTGTGCGGTGAAGTCCGACGACGAGCTGCTGCTCGAGCTGCCGCCGCAGCCGGCGAGCAACAGCGCTGCGCTCGCCGTGACGGCGACGGGGAGGATCCTGATCATATGGCGTTGGCTCCTTTCAGGAGCATTGGTTGAGCGACCCGGGCTGATCGCCGCCTGCCGCCCGCAGCGCGAGAAGTTTGGCGAGGATTGGACGGATCGCGGACCCGACGGGGAGGTGCGTGAGACTAGCCGCGCTTGCGGCGGAGTCCGCGCACGAGCGGAAGCAGATCGCGCCCGGCGGCGCCGATGTCGAGCTTGGCGACGAGCCGTCGCAGCTCCTCGCGCTCGCCCCCGCTCAGGTTCCCCGGCCGCCCGCGACTGTCGCGCACGATCCGCACGAACCGCGTGCGCTCCTTCTCGGAGAGCACGTGCCAGCGGCCCCGGGCGACGATCCCGCCCTGGAGCAGCACGGCCCACGGCAGCGCGCGCACGCGCTCGAGCGTCTTCGTCACGCGCTGCATGCTAGCCACCGTCCGGCCGTGCCCCGAGCCGCTCGGACGGTGCGCGTCCCGCTGCGGGCTACGCCGACTCCTCGCGCAGCTCGTCGTCCTCGTCGCGCGCCGCCTCCGTGACGAGCGTCGGCGTCAGGCCCTTCTCGACCGTCTCGCGCGTCACGACGCACTTCTTGACGTCGCGGCGCGAGGGCAGCTCGAACTGCACGTCGAGCAGGATCTCCTCGATGATCGAACGCAGCCCGCGGGCGCCGGTCTCGCGCTCGAGACCCTTCTCGGCCACCGCCGTCAGCGAGTCGTCCGAGAACACGAGCTCGATGCCGTCGAAGGAGAAGAAGCGCTGGAACTGCTTGACGAGGGCGTTGCGCGGCTCGGTCAGGATCGAGACCAGATCGTCACGCGTGAGCTGGTGCACGGCCGAGACGACGGGCAGGCGGCCGATGAACTCCGGGATGAGCCCGTATTGGATGAGGTCCTCCGGCAGGCAGTGCTCGAACAGCTCGCCCGTGTCGCGGTGCTCCTTGGACTCGATCGCAGCGCCGAAGCCGACGCCCTTGTGACCGATCCGCCGCTCGATGATCTTGTCGAGATTCGCGAACGCGCCGCCGCAGATGAACAGCACGTTCGTCGTGTCGATGGTCAGGAACTCCTGGTGGGGGTGCTTGCGCCCGCCCTGCGGCGGGACCGAGGCCTGCGTGCCCTCGAGGATCTTCAGCAGCGCCTGCTGCACGCCCTCGCCCGACACGTCACGGGTGATCGAGGGGTTGTCCGCCTTGCGGGCGATCTTGTCGACCTCGTCGATGTAGATGATCCCCGTCTCGGCCTTCTTGACGTCGTAGTCGGCGGCCTGGATCAGCTTGAGCAGGATGTTCTCGACGTCCTCGCCGACGTATCCGGCCTCGGTGAGCGCGGTCGCGTCGGCGATCGCGAACGGGACATTGAGGATCCGGGCCAGCGTCTGGGCCAGCAGCGTCTTGCCGCAGCCGGTCGGACCGAGCAGCAGGATGTTCGACTTCTGCAACTCGATGTCCGAATCGCCCCCGTGGATCATCTGCACGCGCTTGTAGTGGTTGTACACCGCGACCGAGAGCGTGCGCTTGGACGGCTCCTGGCCGACGACGTACTCGTCGAGGACCTCGTAGATCTCCCGGGGCTTGGGGAGGTTCTCGATGTCGAAGGCGGGAGGGGCGGTGAGCTCCTCGTCGATGATCTCGTTGCAGAGGTCGATGCACTCGTCGCAGATGTACACGCCCGGGCCGGCGATCAGCTTCTTCACCTGCCGCTGCGACTTGCCGCAGAAGCTGCACAGCAACTGCTCGTTGGAATCGGTCGGCCGGGCCAAAGTCTCTCCTACAGCAGCGTGCTCACGCCATGTACCCCGGAAGCTAATGCTCCGAGATCACGCGGTCAATGATGCCGTACTCCTTCGCCTCTTCGGAGCTCATGAAGTAATCACGTTCGGTGTCCTTCTTGACTTGCTCGATGTCCTTGCCCGTGTGCTTGGCGATGATCTCGTCGAGGCGCGTGCGCACGTCGATGATCTCGCGGGCATGGATCTCGATATCGGTCGCTTGACCCTGAAAGCTTGAGCTCACCTGGTGGATGAGGATCTTTGCGTTCGGGAGCGCCATGCGCTTGCCCTCGGCGCCGCCGGCGAGGAGCAGGGCACCCATCGACATCGCGATGCCGACGCAGATGGTCTGCACGTCGGGCTTGATGAACTGCATCGTGTCGTAGATGGCCAGGCCGGCGTACACCGAACCGCCCGGCGAGTTGATGTAGAGCGACACGTCCTTGTCCGGATCCTCGGACTCCAGGTGCAGCAGCTGCGCCACGACGAGGTTCGCGATCTGATCGTCCACGGGCGTGCCGAGGAAGATGATCCGCTCGTTGAGCAGGCGGCTGTAGATGTCGAACGCCCGCTCGCCGCGAGACGTCTGCTCGACCACCATGGGGACTAGTGGGCTCATGATCCTCGCTTTGGTTTCGCTTGCTCGGCTCGATTCCTGCTGACCGCCGCGAGATGACTCGCGAGCCCTGCCCGAGCCGAGCGCGAACGCCGCCTCCCGGCCTTCTGGCCGAGTCTAGCAATCGGCCCCCGGCCGCCGACACCGCGTACCGGGCGGTTTGACGAAGGGTTACGGAGGTTTGCGTCGCGAAGCGCGAATCGGGTCCCGGCGCCCGGCCCCGCCGGGGGTCGGCTCAGGACCCCGGCGTCCACAGGCGGCCGCCGCTGCCGGAGCCCTCTTCCTTCTCGGGCGTCCAGAGCGCCTCGCGCGCCGCCGCGCGCTCGAGCGGGATCGGCTTCGCCTGCTCGGCGATGAGATCGAGCGCCTGACGGCCCGCGAGATCCTCGCGCACCTCCTCGAGGCGGCCGGACTTCTCGAGGTCGGCGAGCAGCTTGGCCGGCTCGACGCCTTCGCGCTCGGCGAGCGGCTGCAGCGCCGCGAGCACGTCCTCGTCGGTCGGGCGCAGCCGCTCGGCGACCACGATCGCCGCGATCACCGCCTCGCGTCGCAGCGCCTGCTCGGCCTCGGGCATCGCCTCGGCCAGGACCTGCTCCTCGTCGCGCCCCGCGATCTGCAGGTAGGCCTCCCGCGAGATGCCGCGGTGCGAGAGGGAGTGCAGCATCTGCTCCCAGAGCTCCGTCGCGCGCGCCTGCACGAGGGCGTCGGGCACGTCGACGGTGGCCTTGGCGACGGCGGCGTCGAGCGCCGCGTCGCGAAACTCGGCCGTGACCCGCTGCTCCTCGCGGTCGGTCAGTCGCGTGCGAATGTCGTTCCGCAGCTCGTCGAGGTCGTCGAAGCCGTTGTCGACGGCGAAGTCGTCGTCGAGCTCGGGCAGTTGCTTGTGCTTGACCTCCTTGACGGTGACGGCGAACGAGGCGGGCTGGCCGGCAAGCTCCTCGTGGCCGTAGTCGTCGGGGAACGTCAGCTCGACGGTGCGCTCGTCCCCGGCGCTGCTGCCGACGAGCTGCTCCTCGAAGCCGGGGATGAGCCGTCCCGAGCCGAGCTCGAGCAGCTGGTCGCGCCCCTCGCCCCCGTCGAAGGGCACGCCGTCCCGCGAGCCGACGTAATCGATCACGACGAAGTCCCCCGTCTCGGCCGGCCGCTCGACGGTCTCGAGCTTGGCCAGGCGCTCGCGCATGCCCTCGACCTCGCGCTCGATGTCGTCGTCGGCCACGGTCGCCTCGCGTCGCCCGACCTCGAGCCCCCTGTACTCGCCGAGCGTGGCCGTCGGGCGCACGCCGATCTCGATCGAGAAGGTGAGCGCCTCGCCCTCGGCCGGCGGATCGCCGAGGTCGACCTTCGGATCTCCGATCGGGCTGATCCCCGAATCGTCGATCGCATCCCGATACCAGTCGACGAGCGTGTCGCGGATCGCCTCGTCGAGCACCGCCTCGCGCCCCATGCGCTGGATGACGAGGGCGGGCGGGACCTTGCCCTTGCGAAAGCCGGGCACCTTCAGCCCGCGACCGAGGTCGCGCGCCTTCTGCTCGACGCGGCGGCGCACCTCCTCCGGAGGCACCTGCGCGTCGACGCGCACGCGCGATTCGGGCAGCTCGGTGACCGACGTGGTGACGGTGCTGGACATCGCGCTGACGATAGCGTGCCGGCCCGTGAGCGGTGCGCCCCCCACGCCGACGCGCAGGCTGGAGACCTGGCTCTGGACCGGTCCGCTCGGGCACCTGCTCGCCGGGCTGCTCGACTGGTTCCAGGCGGTCGGCGTGTGGCTCGCGCACCGGCTCCGGCGCCGGGTGGCGCGGGCCCGCCGCGGGCGATAGCCGGCGTCGTCTCGCGCGACGGCGGCGTCCGCCCGTCAGTGCGCCGCCGGCCACCCGGCCCGACCGGCGGCTCCCGGCCCGACGTCAGCCGGCCGCGCCCCCGACCGGGTGGGAGCCGGCCGCACCGTCCGCGGGCTGGGGGCCGGCGTCGGCCGGCACGAGCGCGTACAGCGGCCAGGGCGTCGGGACCCCGCGCAGCTCGTGGTGACCGCGGTCCTCGAACGCGAACGCGCCGCCGACGACGGTGCCCGCCACGGTGCCCGACACGAGCACCTCGCCGGGCTGCGCCAGGGCGGCGACGCGCGAGGCGATGTGCACCGCGAGCCCGGCCACGTCGTCGTCGACGATCTCGCACTCGCCTGTGTGCAGGCCGACGCGGACCTCCAGGTCGCGGTCGCCGAGCGCCGCGACGATCGAGGCCGCGCAGCGGAGCGCCTGCGAGGGCGGCCCGCCGAAGGTGGCGAGAAAGCCGTCCCCGGTCGTCTTGACCACGCGGCCGCCGAAATGCGCGAGCTGCGCGCGCACGATCGCGTCGTGATCGGCGAGCCGCTCGCGCCAGCGCCGATCGCCGGACTCGGCCGCCCGGCCGGTCGCGTCGACGATGTCGGTGAACATCACCGTCAGCAGCGCGCGCTGCGTCTCGGCGCGCGTGCGCGACCCGGTGAGGAACTCCTCGACCTCCCCGACGAGCGCTTCGGAGTCGCCCTCCCAGGGGAACGTCTCGCTCCCGGCCAGGAGCACGAAGCGTGCGTTCGGGATGTGCTTGGCCAGGTAGCGCGAGTGGAGCACGTTCCAGGTCGTGTCCTCGCGGCGGTGCATCACGAGCGTCGGCACCGACACGCGGGGAACCGCGTCACGGACGTCCACGTCGCCCATCGCGAGCGCCATCATGCGCGCGGTGCCGGGACTGGCCGCGAGCCGCTGCATGCGCGCGAACCACTGCGCGGTGGCCGGGTCGTCGACCGCGCTCGGCGCGACCGGGGGCACCTGGTCGGGATCGCCCCAGCCCGCGAGCGTCCGGTCCACGATGTCGGTCCGCTCCTGCACAGTCGGCGCCCACTCGTAGTCGACGTCCCAGGTCGTGCGGGCGAGCGACGCGTACAGGACGAGCGACGCGATGCGGTCGGGATGCTCGACCGCGAGCCGGACCGCGACCGGCCCGCCGAGCGCGTAGGCCCACAGCGAGGCTCGGGAACTGCCGACGGCGTCGAGCACGGCGATCGCGTCGCGGGTCTCGTCCTCGAGGCTGGGCGGAGCGCCGATCCGCTCGGAGAGGCCGGTCCCCCTGCGGTCGAACAGCACGAAGCGCGCGAAGGACGCGAGCCGCTCGAGGAATCGCCGCAGGCTCGGCAGCTCCCACACGTGCTCGACCTGCGAGACCCAGCCGGGGAGGAACAGCACGTCGACCGGCCCGTCGCCGATCACCTGATAGGCGATGCTCTCCTCGCCGCTGTGCGCGTATCGCGTGGTCGGCGCCATCGGTGAGGGTGAGCGTACCCGCCCCGGGGCCCGCCGGCAGCGCTCGGCGGGTGCGAGCCGGGTAACGTGCCGGGCGTGACCGGCACGGCGAACGGCGAGTCCTCCGGCTCCGGGCCACCGCGCTCGCTTCGCGCGCTCTACGCCAAGCACTTCGCCGACTGCCGCGAGGAGCGCCGCCTGCTGTCCACGGTCGGCTTCCTGGTCACGTTCACCACCGTGCGCGGCGTCACGCACGCGATCCGCGATGGCCGAGGCCCGTTCCGCAACATCACCCCGGGCGGGCGCCATATCCACCACATGACGTTCGGGATCCTCGGGATGATCGCCACGGGGACGCTGTGGATGAACGAGGTCGGAACCGAGGCACAGCCGCTCCGGCGCCGCGCCTCGCGCCTCACCTCGGCGGCGTTCGGCGCGAGCGTCGCGCTGACCCTCGACGAGTTCGCCCTGTGGCTGAACCTGCAGGACGACTACTGGACCAAGCAGGGCCGCGAGAGCATCGACGCGGTCGCCGTCTACGGCTCGCTGCTGCTGCTCCTGCTCTACAGCCGCGACATGCTCGCCGAGGCGGCGCGTCTGCGCCGCCCCGGACGCCACTGACGGCGATCCCGCCTCCACGGCGCGGTGAGCCGCGCCCCGAAACGGCCGCCGTCACCGAGCGCCGCAGGGCAGCATTCGCCTGGACGGCGAGCACCCGATACATTCCTCGTGGATGGGCGAGGACACGCTTGCGCGTGCGAACATCACTGAGCGTCGATGAGGAAGCTCGATCCGCAGTCGCTCGGTGAGCACCTCGACCGCCTCTACCGGGCGGCCTGGGCGTTGTGCGGCTCACGCGAGGACGCAGAGGATCTCGTCCAGGACACGTTCGCCCGCGTGCTCGCCCGCCCGCGCCACATGCGCGGCGAGAGCGACCTCGCCTACCTCATGCAGGTGCTGCGCAACACGTTCCTCACCTCCCGGCGCACCGCCAGCCGCCGCCCGCGCGTCGCGGCGACGCTCGAGGACTTCGAGTTCGCCGACCCGCGCCGCGGCTCTCGGCCCGAGGACGCGGTCGCGACGAGCGAGGTGTTCGCGGCGATCGCCGAGCTGCCCGAGCCGTTTCGCCTCGCGCTGATCGCGGTCGACATCGTCGGGCTGTCCTACCGCGAGGCGGGCCGCGCCCTCGACACCCCCGAGGCGACCGTCACGACCCGGCTGTACCGAGGCCGCCAACAGGTGATGCGCGCCCTCACGACCTCGGACTCCGGGCTGCCGGGCCCGGGACCCGGCGTCCCCGATCCGCCGGACGAACCGCCGGCCCTCAACGGCCGATTGCGCGGCGAGCCATCGCGGAGCGGACATCGAGAGCCCGACACACGGGAAGGAACACCCCACGGAGGGCGTCATGACTGAGATGGACCAGTTCGGGCTTGACAACGACACCGGTGCGCTGCCGGGCGATCCGGCCGCCGCCGATTCGGCGGAGCCGACGCGTGAGCAGATGCAGAAGCTCGCCGGCCTCGCGGACGGGTCGCTGCGCTCGAGCGAGCTGCGCGCCGAGATCGAGGCCGACCCGGACCGGGCCGCACTCCTGCAGGAGCAGCACCGAGCCGTGACGATCGTGCGCGACGCCGCCGCCGAGGTCCGCGCCCCGGACTCGCTGCGCGAGCGTCTGCAGACGATCGCCCCGCAGGCCGCTCTGGAGCCGGACCGAGCCCGGCGCTCGCGGCGCGCTCCGAGCCGGTCGAGCGCGCCGCGGATCCCGCGCCTGCTCGCGGGGCTGGCCGCCGTCGCCGCGGCCGTGCTCGTCATCCTCGCCGTGTCGCTCTCGGGCACGAGCGGCTCGCCGACGGTCGCGCAGGCCGCGGCGCTCGCGACTCTCCCGCCGACGCTGCCGGCTCCGCACCACGTCCACAGCGGGTCCGACCTGGTCAACGAGAGCGCGGCCGGCGTGCCGTTCCCCTACTGGGAGGACCAGTTCCACTGGCGGACGATCGGCGCCCGCAGCGACACCGTCTCCGGTCGCAGCGTGACCACCGTGTTCTACGTCGATCGCCACGGGCGGCGCCTGGCCTACGCGATCGTCGGCGGCGCGCCGCTGCCCTGGCCGTCCGGCGCGCAGACGGTCGTGCGCAACGGTGTGCACATGGCCGTCGTCACGAACGCGGGCCGGACGATCGTCACCTGGGAGCGCGCCGGCCACAGCTGCGTGCTCGCCGCCACCGGCGTCCCGACGCGCACGCTCGTGCGGCTCGCGAGCTGGCGCGGCAACGGCTCGATCCCGTACTAGAGACGGACGCGGCCGGACCTGGGCCCGCGCTCCGAGCGTCGCCCCGGACCGCAGCGGCTGCTCGGCGGTGCGCCGACCGCCGCGCGGGCCGCTCCCGCGCGCGCGGGAGCGCATGTGACGCGGTTGTGAGGGTTGGGAAGGTTCGGCCGATTCCGGGGTCGCGGTCCGGTGAGGACCCAACCACGACAGAGGAGCATGGTCTTGACCGGTCATCCACATACCACTGCCATCGGGGCGCGGGGTCGGCGCCTCACCGCCGCGCTGGCGATCACCGCGGCGCTCGGCGTCCTGCTCGCCATCGTTGCCAGGCCGGCGGGCGCGAGCCCGACGCCGTACATCGCGCCGTTCACGATGACGTCGACGCTCGCGAGCACCGTCCCCGCGAACGGCGACCAGAACCCGTACGGGATCGTCACCGTGCCGCGCTCGGCCGGCGTGCTGCGCGCCGGGGACATCCTGGTGAGCAACTTCAACGACCAGGGCCCCACCGACGCGAACGGCAACCCGACGACGGGCGGACTCCAGGGCACGGGCACGACGATCGTGCTGTTCAACCATGACGGCTCCGATCCCCGTCTGTTCGCCCAGCTGGATCCGACCAGGTTCGCGGGCGGCGTCGGCCTGACGACGGCGCTGGCGGCACTCCCGAACGGCTATGTGGTCGTCGGCAGCCTTCCGACCGCGGACGGAACCTCGGCGACGGCGACGGCCGGCGCGCTCATCGTCCTGAACCCCGAGGGCAAGGTCGTCGAGACGCTGTCGGGCGGACCGATCAACGGTCCGTGGGACATGACCTCGGTCAGCTTCGGGCCGATCACCCAGCTGTTCTTCACGAACGTGCTCAACGGCACGGTCGCGGCGAGCCCGAACACGGTCGACAACGGCACCGTCGTGCGCATGCTCCTGCTCACGATCCCGGGCGTGAGGCCGATCTCGCTCGGCGAGCAGGTGATCGCCACCGGCTTCGCGGAGCGGACGGACCCGGCCGCGCTCGTGGTCGGTCCGACCGGCGTCGGCCTCGGCCGCAACGGGACGCTGTACGTCGCCGACACCGTCAACAACCGCATCGCCGCGATCCCGAATGCCGTCACGCGCCTGGCGCCGGTGACCGGCGGCGGGACGACGGTGACCTCGGGCGGGGCGCTCAACGGGCCGCTCGGCCTGACGATCGCTCCCAACGGCGATGTGCTGACGACCAATGGCGGCGACGGCAACCTGGTCGAGACGACACCGGGCGGTTCTCAGGTCGCCCAGTTCACGCTCGACACGGCCGTCGGTGCGGGCGCGCTGTTCGGGTTGACGGTCCCGCTGAGCGGCGGCGTCCTGTTCGTCGACGACGGTGACAACACGCTCCAGTTGCTGCACTGAACCGATGTCACCCGACGCTCACCCGGCCCGGCCCTGATCTCCTCCGGCTCGTGGAGGCCGGGCCCGAGCGTCCCGCGGGTCGGGAGCACTGACCTCCCAATCGACCAGCCCACGGCAGCGAAGGCGCCCTCCCAACCCGACCCCCCTACGGGTTTGGGAGGGCGCCCCTCCCGCGCGACCCGAGGATCTGAGCTATCACTTCCTGTGACACCTCGCCGGCACACGGCGGGGTGTTTCGTTACGCGTGGGGAGCGCCGGCGCCCGCCACGCGTGCGCGTTATGAAGGACACTCGTGTCGAGCCGCGCCCAGACAACCCGACTTCTCGAGCCACGGCCCGCCCGCCGCGTCGGACGCGCCGTGCCCGCCGCGCTGGCCGCCGGCGCGGTCGCGCTGCTGCTGAGCGCGTGCGGCGGCGGGTCGTCCTCGCCCCCGGCCGCGGCCGGGCCCGTCAGCCCGAGCGGCTCGTGCGGCGGCGCCACGCATTGCCCCTACACGGCCGTGCGCTCGGTCGGGCAGCGCGGCGGCGGTGTGCTGCGCGTCCCCGAGGCGCTCGCCATCGGCCCATCCGGTGAGCTGTACGAGGGCGACCAGTTCAGCTATGTCGTGCAGCGCTTCACCCCCGGCGGGCGCTTCCTCGGCCAGTGGGGCTCCTACGGCAGCGGCCCGGGGCAGTTCGGGTCGGTCGGCGCGCTGGCGGTCGACGACCAGGGCGACGTATACGTGCTCGACAGCACGAACGACCGCATCGAGGTGTTCAGCGCGACCGGGCGCTACCTGCGCTCGTGGGGCGGGCGCGGCACGGGCCTCGGGCAGTTCCGCTTCGGAGGCGGCGGACGGGCGGAGATCCCGCCCGGCGGCGGGCTCGCCGTGTCGGGCTCGCACGTCTACGTCGCCGACAGCGGAGGCGACCGGATCGAGCGCTTCAACCTGCAGGGCGGCGACGCCACCGCGTTCGGGTCCCCGGGCGCCGGGCCCGGCCAGTTCTCGGATCCGCGCGGACTGACGATCGCCGGCGGACGGCTGTATGTCGCCGACGACCAGAACCACCGCGTGGAGGTCCTCGGCCTGGACGGGACCTTCATTGCCCAGACACCGCGCGCCGACACGGGCGTCGCGCACCTCGCCGATCCCTACGACGTCGCCGTCGACACGGCGGGCGACCTGTTCGTCGCCGACGACAACAACAACCGCATCGTGCGCTTCACCCCGGGGCTCACGTTCGCCGCCTCGTGGCGCACGCTCGATGCGAGCGGCGAGACCATCGGCTACATCCGCGCGGTGGCACTCGACCGCCACGACGCCCTGTACGTGGCCGACAGCGCTCGCGACCTCGTCGCCGCGTTCGATCGCGACGGAGCGCCGCTGCGCCACTTCGGGATCTCGGGCCAGTCGCTCGGCCAGTTCGACGCGCCGCTCGACGTCCGCAGCGACGGCAACGGCGGCTTTCTCGTCATCGAGGGCTACGGCAGCCGCGCCCGCGTGCAGCGCCTCGACGGCTCGCTCGCCGTGCTCGAGAGCTGGTCGGGCGGAGGGGACGTGATCCTCGGCCGCTACTTCTTCAGCCCGACCGCGGTCGCCGCGGCCGCCGACGGGTCGTTCTGGACGACCGACCAGGCGAACGGCCTCATCCGCCACTTCAGCGCCGGCGGCGCGCTCCTCGGCGCCGTCGGTCACGACGCCGCCGCCCCGCCCCACTTCGCACGGCCCACCGGCATCGCCGGCGGGCCCGGTGGGACGCTGTACGTCGCCGACACCGCGCACGGCCGCGTCGTCGCGCTCGACGCGAGCGGCGGCCTGCTCGGCAGCCTGCCCGGCGGAGGAGCGACGCTCGGCGCTCCGGTCGCCGTCGCCGTCGACGCCCGCGGCCGCGTGTACGTCGTCGATGCGCTGCGCGACCGGATCGACGTGTTCGCGCCGACCGGTGCGCTCCTGCGCTCCTGGGGGGGCACCGGCAGCGGACCGGGCGAGCTGCGCACCCCGAGCGGGATCGCCGTCGACGGGCGCGGCGACGTGCTCGTCACCGACGGCGGCAACGACCGCATCCAGACGTTCGATTCGGCCGGACGTCTGCTCGTGACGTTCGGACGCGCCGGGAGCGGGCCCGGCGAGCTCGATCACCCGGGCGGGCTGACGGTGGACTGCCACGGCACCGTGGTCGTGGCCGACACCGCCAACAACCGGCTCGAGGTGTTCGCGCGCGCCGCCGCGCCCACCGGACGCTGCGGCGCGGCCTGAGCGGCGGCGAGAGGGCGACGCGCTTGCCCGCGAGGCGGCGTCGGATAGGGTGGACTCCGGTTCTCGGCCTAGGTCACGCGGGAGGGACACAGGCCCGGATTTGAGGTCAATCAGGGAGGGTTCCATGTCCGTATCGACTCGTGTCCGCGGGCGGCTGATCGCGGGCTGTGTGGCGGCCTGCGCGGTCTGCGCGCTCGCCTTCGCGCCCGCCGCCGGCGCCGTAACCGTCGGGAACACGTATCTCGCCCTCGGTGACTCGCTCGCCTACGGCTTCCACGAGGCGCAGTTCAACAGCGAGCTGGCGGCCGGCGACGTCAACCCGGCGACGTTCAACCAGGGCTACGTCGACGACTTCGGCGCGCTCGTGCACGTGCTCAACCGGCACGCCCAGACGATCAACGACGGCTGCCCCGGGGAGACGACCGATACGTTCATCAACGGCTCGGGCCTGCCCGTGCCCGGCTTCTGCGCCGGCGGGCCGCACGGGACTCCCTTCCCGTATGCGTACCTGCACCACGCGTACAGCGGCAGCTCGCAGCTCGCCGACGCGCTGTCGATCCTGGCCGCGAACCAGAATGTGAGCCCGATCACGCTCGACATCGGCGCGAACGACGTCCTGCAGTTCCTCGAGTCGACCTGCGGGTTCCCGGCCACGGATACGTGCTCGAACGGGCAGGTGGCGGGCGAATACGGCCACATCGTGAACAATCTCGGAATCATCCTGAACGAGCTGCATGCCGCGGCGCCGAAGGCCGAGATCGTCGTGCTCGGGCTGTACAACCCCTACCCGACGGTCCTCCCGGCCCCGGGCGGCGACGTCGCCACGGCCGAGCTCAACGCCGCCATGGCGGCGGTGACGAAGTCGGTGCCGGGGGCGAGCTTCGCCAACCCGGAACCGGCCTTCAATCCGGCCGGCCTGGCGGGCAAGCCCGAGACCGGTGACATCCCGACGGTGTGCGCGTTCACCGGCATGTGCCCGGGCGGCACGTACAGCCCGGGCAGCCCGAATGCCGACATCCACCCGACGACGCTCGGCTACGGCGTGCTCGCCGGGTTCATCGCGGCGGACTTCCTGACGCACTGAGCCTTGGGGAGGGGGCGAGTCGGAGGCGGCCACGCGGCCGCCTCCGGCGCCCCCTACTCCAACTCGTCGACGAGCGCCGCCACCGAGTCGACGATCCTCGACGGGCGGTACGGATAGTGTTCGGCCTCCTCGCTCGAGGACGTCAGGCCGCTCAGTACCAGGATCGTCTCCATGCCCGCCTCGAGTCCCGCGACGATGTCGGTGTCCATGCGATCCCCGATCATCGCGGTGGTCTCCGAATGCGCGTCGAGCGCATTGAGCGCCGACCGCATCATGAGCGGATTGGGCTTGCCGACGAAGTAGGGCGCCACGCCCGATGCGCTGCGGATGAGCGCAGCGACCGACCCCGTCGCGGGCAGCGGCCCGTCGGGGCTCGGACCGCTGTTGTCGGGGTTCGTCGCGATGAAGCGCGCGCCGGCGACCACGAGTCGCACCGCCCGCGTGATCTGCTCGAAGGAGTAGGTGCGCGTCTCGCCGAGCACCACGTAGTCGGGATCACGGTCGGTCAGGGTGTAGCCGGACTCGTGTAGGGCCGTCGTCAGCCCGGCCTCGCCGATGACGAACGCGGAGCCGCCCGGCCGCTGATCGTCGAGGAAACGCGCCGTCGCGAGTGCCGAGGTCCAGATGGCCCCCTCGGGGACGTCGATGCCGACCCGCCGCAGGCGAGCGGTCAGGTCGCGCCGCGTGTAGATCGAGTTGTTCGTCAGCAGCAGGAACGGTCGCTGCAGCTCGCGCAGGCGACGGATGAACAGATCGGCTCCCGCTACGGGGTGCTGCTCACGGATGAGCACGCCGTCGACATCCATGAGCCACGAGCGGATTCCTCTTCGTGGGGCCCGTTCCATGCTGATGATCACCCGAGGGGCCTGTCGGCGGCCGCCTGGGCGCCACCCTACCAGCGCTTTCGCGCGCCGCCTGCCGCCAGCGCCCGTCCGCGGTGGCGGCGCCGTTGCACGGAATCACGGACCCCGGATCGGGGAGTCACCGCGAGCCGCGGCGGGCGCCTGCCGATGCCGGCCGGCCCGCCCGTCCGTACGGTCCCAACATCGTCTGAAGCCGAGAGGAGGAGTTCAGCATGTCCATCGCATTCCCCAGACAACGCCCGACCCCGCCGAGCACGAGCTCGCCGCTCGCGGGCGAGACGCCGGGCCGCTACCTGACCGACGGCGTTCGCCTGTTTCGCTGCATGGGGCCGATCGGGACGACGCCCGGAATGACGGGACTGGAGAACTGCTCCTCGCTCGACGTCGTCGCCGTGCGACCGGAGACGCTGCGGGGCCTGCGGCCGGTCGTCGCCGACGCTGCTCGCGCCTGACGTGCGCCTGACGGGACGCGAGCCGCGAGCATCGGCTGAGCGCCCTCGCCGCGACCCGCGTGAAGCCTCGGCCGCCGGCAGCGAACGGAGTAGACTGCATCAGACGGGCCCATTTCACCGCTTCTTCGGAGCGACCTCGCGTTCGGACCCCGCGCGAACAGCCTCGTCCTCAGCGACGGAAGAGCCACCTCCGGCAGAGTCGCGACCGCGTCGCGATCGGGAAGGTTGCCAAGAGATGATCGACGACGACACGATCCAGCTGCTCGTCGCCCGCCTGTCACGGCCCCACCGCTCGGGCGGCGAGGTCATCGAGCGTGCGGCGATCCTCGCCGCCGGCCCCGACTCCTCGGCGATCCTCGCCTGGATCGTGGCCCATGACGGGCAGCCCGAGGCTGCTTCGGCCGCGGGTTCCCCGCGCGGCCTGCACGGCGGACGCCTGAGCGGTGACGGCGCGGCGGCCGCCTCGACGCCCCGGCGATACGTGCTGCCGCCCGGTGTCCTGACCTGAGCCGTCCGGGGGCCGGCAGGGCCGCGCCCGCGGCGAATGCGTTGGGCCAGCGGGGTCGCCAGGCTATGCTGGGTGTACGTCCGCGGCGGCGCCCGGTTCAGGGGCTTCGAAGCGGCACGACGGCAGCGGCGGATCCGGGGCGAGGGCCGCTTTTTCACGAGCGCCGCGACAGGGAACGGTGAGGCGGAGGGCCGCGGCGACGTGTCCGCGCGCCGCACCTCGCGCGCAGCGTGGACCGCATCACATCACCCGCGAGCGGGGAGACGCGTCGGCGACTTCCCAGGAAGGCCCAAGTTGCAGAAGGATCTCGTTTCGAAGTTACTGGCCGGCGGCCTCTCGGCCGCGGTCGTGCTCGTCTGGTGGGCGGCGTACTTCCCGGCCGCCGGCGTCGCGACGTGGCTCACGCGCGGTCTGGCCATGACGCTGCTCTACGAGCTGCTGTACCTGTCGTTCTCCCCGCTGGAGCGCCACCTGTGGAACAGCCGCCCCGCCCGAGCGCTCAGCGGTCGCGTCGAGGGCTGGCAGGATCGTCTCATGGCGTCTCCCGACCGCCGTCGCCTGCACGGATCGGTCGCGCTCGCCTGCGTCGCCACGCTCGTGCCGGTCCTGCTCCTCTCGGCCGGCGCGCGGCGCGACCCGGCAAACACCCCGGCGGTCACGGTGCGTCGGGTGACCGTCAACCACGAGACGGTGCTGCGCACCCCGGTGCAGCAGGTGGTCGTCGAGAAGACCGTCAGCGTCGCGTCGCCGTCGCCGTCGGCGTCGGCGGGCGCTCACACGGTCGTCGTGCATTCGAGCACGACGCGCACGGTGGTGCTCCGCGTGACGACGACCGCGGCCGGCACGCCGGTCACCGCCCCGGCCACCGCTACGCCGCCCGCCGCGAACCCGGTCACCACGACGGCGCCCGCCTCGAGCCCGGTCACCACGACGTCGACCTCGACGAGCGCCGCCGGCACGGCGACGCCCGGCGCGATCGGCGGCTGAGACCGGCCGGTCAGGAGGTGACGTCGCCCCGGGTCGCAGCGGTCTCCCCGGGCGGGCGATCGAAGCACGTCAGCGGGACGGGCCGGCCGACGAAGTATCCCTGGATGTAGTCGATTCCATACTGGCGGAGCAGCTCGATCGTGGCCGCGTCGCCGACGAACTCGGCCATCGTCTGCTTGCCGAGCCCGCGGGCGATGTCGACCACCGAGCGCACGACGAGCTGGTTGGTGTGGCTCGCGAGGAGGTCCTCGATGAACTCGCCATCGATCTTCACGTAATCGAACGACAGGTGCTTGAGGTAGTAGAACGAGGCGAACCCGGCGCCGAAGTCGTCGAGCGCGAATCCGCACCCGATCGAGCGCAGGCCCTCGACGAACGTCTTGGCCCGCGCGATGTTCACGATCGCGGCCGTCTCGGTGACCTCGAACACGAGCCTGCACGGGTCGACCCGGCTGCCCCCGACCGTCGCAGCGATGAACCCGAGCATCGCGGGGTCGGTCACCGACGTCGCCGACAGGTTGACCTGGAAGCTGACGTCCCGGCCGCGCGCCTGCTGCGCGGCCAGCAGCTCGACGGCCTGGGCGACCACCCAGCGATCGATGCGCCCGATGAGGTCGTGGCGCTCGGCGACGTACAGGAACGTGCCGGGCGGGATGAGGTCGTCGTCGTCGTCGAGCATGCGCAGCAGCAGCTCGTAGCGAAGCTCCGCCTCGCCGGTCAGCGCCCGGATCGGCTGTGCGTGCAGCACGAAGCGATCGTTCTCGAGCGCCGCCTCGATCCGCTGCACCCAGGCCAGTCGCGACTGCATCTGCTCGTGGCGGGAGGCTCGCGCGTCGTACACCGCCAGCCGGTCGCGGCCGGCCTCCTTCGCGTCGTACATCGCGATGTCGGCCTCCGCCAGCAGTTCCTCGGGTCCGACCTCGGGACGCCCGCCGAACAGCGCGATGCCGAGGCTGGCGGTGACGCGTCGGGCCTCGGTCACGCTCGCCGCCGCCATGTCCTCGCGCACGTCGCGCAGCAGGCCCTCGCCGAACGTCCGCGCCTGCGCCTCGTCGGAATGCGTGAGGATCACGGCGAACTCGTCGCCGCCCATCCGCCCGACGGTGTCGCTGTCACGCACCCGGCGCTTGAGCAGCGCCCCGATGATCGTGATGAGCTCGTCGCCCGCCGCGTGACCGAGTGAGTCGTTGACGTACTTGAAGTGATCGAGATCGAACACGAGGACGGCGCCCCCCGTGTCGTAACGGCGGGTCGAGGCGACCTCGCGCGCGAGCTCCTCCTCGAACCGGCGGCGGTTGAACAACCCGGTGAGCGCGTCGTGATCGGCGAGGTACTGCAGCTGCCCCTCGAACCGCTTGCGCTCGCTCACGTCCTGCACCTGCACGATCGCGTGGACGACCTCGCCGGCGGCATCGCGCACGAGCGACGCGGTCAGCGCCGCCCACACCACCACCGCCCGTGGCCCGACGAGGCGCACCTCGTGTCGCACCACGGGGAGGCTGCCGTCGACCAGCTTCCGCAGCTCCGCGGTGAGCGCGGTCTGATCGTCGGGGTGGACCATCGTGAGCGGGCTCATCTGCTTCAACTCGGCCGACGAGTAGCCGGTGATCGAGGCGAACGCCTCGTTGACCTCGAGCAGCCGGCCGAGGTCGCGTCCCGGCCGCGCGATCGCCATGCCGATGCCGCTGTCCTCGAACGACCGGCGGAAACGCTCCTCGGATTCGCCGAGCGCACGCTCGGCGTCTCGTCGCTCGGTGACGTCGCGCACCGCGGCGATCACCCGCATCCCCGCCTCCGTCTGCAGCGGGCTCAGGCTCACGTCCACCGGCACCTCGCTCCCGTCCTTACGGACGGCCACGAGCTCGAGACCACCACCCATCCGCCGCGTGTGCGGATCGCCGGCGAACGCGGCGCGGTGCAGGACGTGCGCCGCACGGACGGACTCCGGGATCAAACGCTCGATCCGCTCACCCACGAGCTCATTGCGTTCGTAGCCGAGCAGCCCCGCGACGGCCTGATTGACGAGCGTGATGCGGCCCTCGGGGTCGACGATCAGCATCGCGTCCGGCGCCGCCTCGAGCAGCGATTGGAAGCGGCGCTCGGCCGCCTTCCGCTCGCGGAGGTCGCGCATGATCGCCGTCATCCCGGCGAACGCACCGCCGCCGTCGGTGAGCGGGGAGACCGTGACCTCGACGTCGACCAGGCTTCCGTCCCGGTGCCGGCGCTCGGTCCGCACCCCGAAGACCGCCTCGCCCGATCGGGCGCGCTCCAGCACCTCGGCGAACTCGTCGCGCCGGTGGTCCGGGACCAGCGGGCCGGCGTGCTCACCGAGGGTCTCCTCGCGCGTGTAGCCGAGCAGCGCCGCCGCGCCCGGGTTCCAGCTCGTGAACCGTCCCCGCTCATCGACGCTCGTGATCGCGTCGGCGGACGCCTCGACGATGCCCGCCAACCGGCGAACGTCGACGTCGCTGCGGCGGAGCCGCCGGGCGGTCACGGCCAGCACCGTCACGAGCGTCACGATCATGGCCAGCGTCACGGCGGAGGCCGCGACCTGCGCCCCGAGCACGCCGTTCTCCTGCGCCTCGACGGCCAGTCCGCCGAAGACGAGCGGCGCGAGCACGGCGATCGGCAGCATCGTGCGAGCGAGGCGCGCGCCCGCGTCGCTGCCGCGCAGGATGGCCGGCAGGCCCCTCGCGGGGCGCAGGTACATGAGTCCGACCGTGCACGCGGCGAGCGCGACGAGCGACGGGATCGCGAGACCGGAGCGACCGCCGACCCCGCGCAGATACGTGACGTCGAAGAGGTATCCGACGATCGCGAAGAGCACGATCGCGGCGGTGAGCGCGGTGAGCGCGGCGTGGAGCCGGGCGAGGCCGCGCCGCGCGTCGACGGTGGCCAGGGCGAGCCCGAGCGTCGTGAACGCGACGGCCGTGTGCGGCGAGGGCCGGCCGGGGTGCGCGGAGCCGGCATCGGCGAAGAGGAGCCGGTCGATCCCGATGCCACCGAACAGCCATTCGGCGGCGACGAGCATCCCGAACACGGCGAGCAGCGCCGCGAGCAGGCGTCCTGGGCGCCGCGAGCGCGAGGACGCGTCCTCGCGCAGGCAGATGAGGGCGACGCCGGCGGCGATGAAGCCGAGCGCGGTGTTCGGCTTCATGTTCGGGAGGCTGGCCACGATCCGGGTGAGCGGCGCCACGTCCAGAAGCCAGCCGAGCAGCACCAGGACACTGATCGCGATCGCGGTCAGGCCGGCGAGCAGCGGCACGGCCCGCACGAGCCGCCGCGATCCCGCGCTCGGCAGCGGCGACCTCGCGCCCGACGCCGGGAGCAGACCGGAGCGACTGCGGTCACGGCCCGGAATCTCGATCGCGTCCAACCCCGTGAAATCCCCCTTTCGGTCTGCGCTGCGCTTCACCACCCGTCTGGCGTATAGCAGTCGACCATCGTCCCGCATCCTTCGACCGGCAGGATCGGGGGGAACTACTGAGCCGGCTCGGAGCGCGCGATTCCAGCTCCGGGGAGGCGTGGACGGCCGCTCACGGGAGGATGAGCAGCGTGTCGCCGAACTCGTGCCCGACGTAGCCGAGGGCAGCGGCCTCGGCGTACGAGGACTCCAGGAGCTCGCGCGCGGCCGCGGCCTCGAGCAGGAGCAGATGCGACGACTCAGGCTCGTGCCAGCCCGTGATGAGCCCGTCCACCGCCCACAGGCCGCGCTCGGGCGTGATCACGAGGTTCGTCCAGCCGGCGCCGGCGATCACCGTTCCGTCGGGCCCGGCGACCGTCTCGAGCGCGCGCGCGACGGTCGTCCCGACGGCCACGACACGGCCGCCGCCCGCGTGCACGGCGTTGACCAGGCGCGCCGTGTGCGCCGGGACCCGATAGCGCTCCGGGTGCGGCGCCTCGCCGCGCTCGAGCGACGAGACCCCGGCGTGGAGCGTCAGCGGCGCGACGAGCACGCCGCGCGAGACGAGCTCGGTCACGAGCTCAACGCTGAACGGGCGCCCGGCGCTCGGCATCTCGGCGCTTCCCGGCTCGAGCGCGAACACGGTCTGGTACGCCTCGATCGGCCACGAGGGCCCGTCGTCGCGGTAGCGGATCGGCGCCCCGTGGCGGGCGAGGTGCTCGATCACGCCCCCCGGCGCGTCGAGCTCGGCCTCGGCGAGCCGGTTGCCGCGGTACGCCCCGAGCAGGGTGAGCCGAGCCCCGCCCGCGAGCTGCAGCGTAGATCCGGCCGGTGGGCGTTCGAGCGGTCCCCGTCTCGCGGTCCGCAGCTCCACGGACCAGCGACCGGGCGCGAGCGGCGCCGACAGATGCACCAGCACGTCGACGCCGCGCAGGCGCGCCGGCAGCGCGGCCGGCAGCGTCGCCGAGATGTTGATCACGAGCAGGTCGCCGGGCGCCAGGAAGCCGCCGAGCCCGGGAAAGTGGGCGTCCCGGAGCGCGCCGTCGGAGCGGGTGGCGACGAGCAGCGCGACGTCTGCGCGCGACCGGCCGCGCGCCTCCGGCGGCGCCGAGGCCGGCGACAGCTCGGGGACGGCGAGGACGCTCACCCGCCGTCCGGCACGAGCTCGGAGGTCCGATAGCGCCCGCTCGGCAGCGAGCCGTCGATGAGCGCCAGCAGGCCGGGTACGCTGCCCCGCGCAGGCGGCCGATCGGAGATGTCCTCCCCGGGGAACGCGTCCTGGTGCATCTGCGTCCGCATGTCGCCCGGGTCCACGGCGTACACCCGGAGCTCGGGATGCTCGACGGCGAGGATCGCCGTCAGGTGGTCGAGCGCCGCCTTGGAGGGGCCGTAGCCGCCCCACCCCCCGTACGGCTCGACGGCCGCGTCGGAGGTGACGTCGAGGATCGCCGCGTCCGCGCGCAGCCGCGGGAGCGCCAGCTGGACGAGGGCGAGCGGGGCGAGCACGTTGACGTCGTAGACCCGCCGCAGCTCGGCCACCGGGTAGCTCGCGAGCGGCGGGCGCGGGCTCGGGCCGAGCGCGCTCGCATTGTTGACCACCACGTCGATCGCCTCGCCCGCCGCCGCGACGAGCTCCGCGCGGTGGCTCGCGTCGGTCACGTCGCCCGGGATCGGGACGACGCGCCGCTGTCCGTCCGCCGCCGCGGCCAGGGCGAGCTCGTCGCGGGCGTCGACGACCACGGTCCACCCACGCGCGGCGAGCGCACGCGTGAGCTCCAGGCCGAGCCCTCTGGACGCTCCGGTGACGATGGCGACGCTCACGCGGACGATCATGAACCTTCAAGTGCACTTGAAGTCAAGGACCATCTGCGCTTCACTGACGCCGATGTCCCAACCCCTGACGATCGGCGAGGTGGCCCGGCGCAGCGGCGTCGCCACCTCGGCGCTGCGCTTCTATGAGGAGCGAGGCCTCATCCGCTCCACGCGCACCGCCGGTGGTCACCGGACCTATGACCGGTCGGTGATCCGCCGTATCGCCTTCATCGTCTTCGCGCAGCGGGTCGGCCTGACGCTCGGCGAGGTCGGGGAGGAGCTCGGCAAGCTCCCGGAGAACCGCGTTCCGCGGCGCGCCGACTGGGCGAAGCTGTCGGCCTCGTGGACGGCGCGGATCGACGCGCGCATCGCGGAGCTTCAGCGGTTGCGTGTCGGCCTGACCGAGTGCATCGGCTGCGGCTGCCTGTCGCTCGACCGCTGCCAGCTCGCCAACCCGGACGACCGGGTTGCCGCGCAGGGACCCGGGCCGCGCTACCTGCTCGGCTAGCGGGCGGCACGGCGCGCCGGACCGGCATGCGCCCCGTGGCCGTGGGTTATCGTGGGCGGGGCCGAGTCCGTCCCGCTCGGGAGCGACATGCCGCTTCGCCAACGCCCACCCTTGCCGAGCGATGAGGAGTCGCGCCTGCGCACCGAGCCGCCCGAGCGCGAGGCGGCGGGAGCCCGCTCGGTCCTGTACTCGATGCGCCTCGCGCTCGAGCGCATGGGCCCGCTGCGCACGGCGCGCACGCTCGCCCGCGTCAACCAGGACGACGGCTTCGACTGCCCGGGCTGCGCCTGGCCCGAGGAGCACCCGCCCCACCGGATCGAGTTCTGCGAGAACGGCGTCAAGGCGGTGTCCGAGGAGGCGACGACGCGGCGCGCCGACGCGGCGTTCTTCGCCCGGCACTCCGTCGAGGAGCTCGCGGGCTGGACCGACCACCAGATCGGACAGGCGGGACGGCTGACCGAGCCGCTGCACCTCGCGCCGGGCGCGAGCCACTACGTCCCGATCGCCTGGGAGGACTCGTTCGCGCTCATCGCGCGGCACCTGCGCGGCCTGCGCTCGCCCGATGAGGCCGTGTTCTACACCTCGGGCCGTACGAGCAACGAGGCGGCGTTCGCCTACGGCCTGTTCGCGCGCTGCTTCGGCACGAACAACCTGCCGGACTGCTCGAACATGTGCCACGAATCGTCCGGCGCCGCGCTCACGCAGACGATCGGCGTCGGCAAGGGATCGGTCACGCTGCAGGACGTCCACGCCGCCGACCTGATCCTCGTCGTCGGCCAGAATCCGGGCACCAACCATCCGCGGATGCTCACCGCGCTCGAGCGCGCGAAGGCGGGCGGGGCGCGGATCGTCGCGATCAACCCGCTGCCCGAGGCCGGGCTGGTTCGCTTTCGCAACCCGCAGACCCCCCGGGGAGTGCTCGGGCAGGGCACGCCGATGGCCGACCGCTTCCTGCAGGTGCGCGTCAACGGCGACCTCGCGCTCTTTCGCGCCCTGAACCGCCTGCTGCTCGACGCCGAGCGAGCACGACCCGGGACGGTGCTCGACCGCGCCTTCATCGACGAGCACACGGACGGATTCGAGGCGCTGCAGGCCGAGCTCGCCGCGATCGACCTCGACACCACGGCCGCCGCGGCCGGCGTGCGCCTGGCGGAGATCGAGGACCTCGCACGGATGGCCTGCGCGTCCGAGCGCACGATCGTCTGCTGGGCGATGGGCCTCACCCAGCACCGCAACTCGGTCGCGACGATCCGGGAGATCGTCAACTTCGCCCTGTTGCGCGGCGACATCGGTCGCCCCGGAGCGGGCGTGTGCCCGGTGCGCGGACACTCCAACGTTCAGGGCGACCGCACGATGGGCATCTCGGAAAGCCCGACCCCGGCGTTCCTCGACGCGCTCGCCGGCGAGTTCGGCTTCGAGCCTCCCCGCCGGCCCGGCCTGGACGTCGTCGACGCGATCCGCGCGATGCGCGACCGGCGCGCGCGTGTCCTGTTCGCGATGGGCGGCAACTTCCTGTCCGCGACGCCCGACACCGACGTGACCGCCGCCGCCCTGCGCTCGCTGGCGCTCACGGTGCACGTGTCCACCAAGCCGAACCGCTCGCACCTCGTCCACGGCACGGAGGCGCTCATCCTGCCCTGCCTCGGTCGCACCGAACGCGACGTGCAGGCCAGTGGCGAGCAGCAGGTGAGCGTCGAGGACTCGATGGGCCTCGTGCACGCGTCGCGCGGACGCCTGCCGCCGGCCTCGCCTCGGCTGCGCAGCGAGGTCTCGATCGTGTGCCGTCTCGCCGAGGCCACCCTCGGGGCCGACCACCACGTCCCCTGGGCGAGCTTCGAGCGCGACTACGGCGCGGTGCGCGAGCGGATCGAGCGGGTGATCCCGGGCTTCGAGCGCTTCAACGAGCGGCTCGCGCGGCCGGGCGGATTCGTGCTCCCGCATCCGCCGCGCGACGAGCGCCGCTTCCCGACCGAGAGCGGACGCGCGCGCTTCACCGTCAACCCGCTCGAGACCGTCGAGGTCCCCGCCGGCCGGCTGCTCCTGCAGACCGTGCGCTCCCACGATCAGTACAACACGACCATCTACGCGCTCAACGACCGCTACCGCGGCATCCGCGCCGGTCGTCGCGTCGTGATGGTCAACCCGGCCGATCTCGACGAGCTCGGACTGCACGACGGCGAGACGGTCGACCTGATCAGCGAGTTCCGCGACGGCGTCGAGCGCCGGGCCGCGCGCTTCCGCGTCGTGGCCTACCCGACCGCCCGCGGATGCGCGGCGGCCTACTATCCCGAGACGAACGTGCTCGTCCCGCTCGACAGCGTCGCCGAGGTCTCCAACACGCCGGCGTCCAAGTCGATCGTCGTGCGGTTGGAGCGCCAGGGCGCGGCGTGAGTCGCCCGGTCCGGCGCGCGGTCAGACGCCCCAGGGGCGCGTCGCCTCGAGCACGGCGGCCTCGAGCCCCTCGGTGCGCAGATGCGTGATCGCCTGGTAGTCGGGGTCCATGACCATGGCCAGGAACGCCTGACGGCTCGGATAGCGCACCACGAGCAGCGCGTCCCACTCGTGGCCGTCGGCGGCGACGACGGTCGTCGAGCAGTCGCCGGCGTAGACGACGCTCCCACCGACCGCCTCCAGGAACGGCAGCACCGCGTCGCTGTAGCGACCGTAGGACGCGCGCCCCGCCTCCCCGGCGAAGCGCAGCAGGTTGAGCATCACCACCGGGCCGCCGTCATCCTCGGCGACGAAGCGACGGATCTCATCGGGGGTCGGGTCGACGGCCATCGGATCCTCCTCGGCTGCGGGCGGGTACACGATGACACTCCCGCCCCTGGTCCGGCCTGGAGAGGCCGGCGGGTTGAGGGCGGCCCGCAGGGGCCACCCTCAACGCCGGAGTGCTAGCCGGCCAGCGCCACGACGGTGACGGGCACCGCAGCCGCGGTGGGCCCGGCGAGGATCTCCGTCGTCACGAGCACGTGGTTCGGGCTCGTATCGGTGCCGTTGCATCCGCCACCGGGAACGTTCGCGCAATCGATCGCCTGGGCGAACGGCGTGTTGGCCAACGAGCCCGTCGGAGCAGCAGTCACCACGAGCGCACGGGCGGAGACGTCCTCGCCGAAGTCGAGGACGACCGAGCCGCCGGGGTTCGGGGTCTGACCGACGATCGACACCTGGTGCTCGGGCGTCGAGCCGGCGACGATGAACTGGCCCGTGGACGAGCCCGAGGTGCCGACCGAGAGGACCGCGAAGCGCGGCCGCGCGGTGTTCAGGCCGACGAGACCGGTCGACGTGTTCGACAGCGTGGCGTTGATCGTGTTCAGGGCCGTGGTGACCGTCGTGCCTGCGCTTGCCAGGGCCCGAAGACCTTGAGCGATGCAGTCCGTCCGTGCGAGTCCGAACGCCGGCCAGCGACTGCTGCGACGTGACCGTCAGCTGGCCGAATCGCTCCTCACACGCCGGCTCACCCTCGTCGATCCCCTTCCGACAGCGGCGCTGCGGGCGAGACATCGCCACCAATTCGACCCCGGCGACGTCGCCCCTGCGTGATCGCGCCGCAAGCTTGCGTGCCGAACGACCGAGGTCGCCCGAACCTAGACGCCCGCCTGCGCCGGCGTGCGCGTCGGCGCGTCCTCGCGCTCCGCCGGCAGGGCGACGCGGCCGCGGGGCATCCGCGCAAAGGCCACGACGAACGTCGCGGCCATGACACCGGCCATGACGTAGAACACGGTCTGCGTGGAGAGCGCCGACGCGGCCTGGACGCTGTGCACGACCGACCCGGCATGCCCGGCACCGGACGACCCGGCCGAGCTGGAGCCGAACGAGGCCGCGATCCTCGTCGCCTGCGCCTGGGGCACCCCGTGCGCGGTGAGGGCACGCGACACGTTCGTCTTGTTCTGGTCGATGAGGATCGTGCCGAGGACGGCGAGCCCGACGCTGGCGCCGAAGTTCCTCGCCGTCTGCGTGATACCGGTGACCTCGCTGTAGCTCGTGCTCGGCGCCCGGTTCACGGCATCCGTGCTCGCCGGCCCGAGGATCAGCCCCATCCCGGCGCCGGCCAGGATGATGTACCAGGTCTGGGCGCCGAGCGACAGGTCGGTGAGCTTTCCGGCGAGCAGGTAGAAGCCGACGGCCGCGACGGCGCTCCCGACCACGATGGCCGGCCGCGCGCCGCGCCGGTCGAGGATCCGCCCTCCGATCTGCGCCGCGACGACGAAGCCGAGGAAGAAGTACAGGAGGTAGATGCCCGCGTTCGAGGAGGTCTTGCCGAGCGAGACCTGCGCGTAGACGCTCGCGAAGAAGAAGAACGGCACGAACACGATCGACATCAGCCCGAGCACGACGTTGTCCACGGCGAAGCCCCGATCGTTGAAGATCTGCAGCCGCAGGAGCGGCTCGTCGGTGCGCAGCTCCACGCGCACGAAGGCGGCGATCAGTACGAGGCCGACGACGATGCACGACCACGTCGCGGCGCTGCTCCATCCCCAAACCGACGCCTGCTGCAGCCCGAGCACGGTCAGCGCCATGCCGCCGACGATGAGCCCGGTCCCGCGCCAGTCGATCTTCGTCGGATGAGACTCGTCCTCCGGTTTCGACCACCAGATGAGCACGAGCGCGATGATCGCCACGGGGATGTTGACCCAGAAGATCGCCCGCCAGGTCCACTGCGTGAGGTAACCGCCGGCGATCGGGCCGATGGCGGTCAGGCCGCCCGCCACCCCGAAGAAGATCGCCATCGCCCGGCCGCGCTCCCGAAGCGGGTACGCCGCGACGACGATGGCGACGGCGGGCGGGAGCATGAGCGCCGCGGCCGCGCCCTGGACCACGCGGAAGGTGATGATCCAGGCCGACGCGATCGAGCCCTTCGGCGTCAGCCCGCACAGGGCCGACGCGGCGGCGAAGCCGACCACGCCGATCACGACCATCGTGCGGCGGCCGAACACGTCGCCGATCTTCCCGCCGAAGGCGAACAGCGCCGACAGCGCGAGCAGGTACCCGTTGATGACCCACTGCGCGGCCGTCGCCGACAGCGACAGCTCCTTCTGGATCTGCGGGATCGCGATGGCGACGATCGTCTGGTCGATGAACGTCATCGCGACCGCGAAGACCATCGCGGTGAGGACGAGGTTCTTCTTCGCCGCGCCCGCCATGGGGGGGCCAGCCTACCGCGGGCGCGGCGAGAATCAACCCCCTGGTGCGCGGCGATGGGCGCGCGGAAGGATTGGCTCGGCCGACACGCTCCGTCGGGCAACGGCATCTACTACGTCGACGACGGCGGCAACACGCTGCGGCTGTTGCACTGACGGTCGGCGGGCGCCCTAGACTCCCCGGCCACCCGGGAACTCGAGGAGGCGTGATGAAGCTCAGTGCTCGAAACCAGCTGCCGGCCGTCGTGCGCGGGATCCGTCGCGGTGAGGCGATCGCGAACGTCGAACTGGAGGTCGCCGGGCATCGGCTCGTCTCCTCGATCACGGTCGAGGCGGTCGACGAGCTCGGGCTCGCCGAGGGCAGCGACGTGATCGCCCTGATCAAGGCGTCGGACGTGCTCATCGGCGTCGACGACGGGTCGTAGCCCTCAGGCGGTCGGGGTACCGCCCCCGGCCTCGCTCAGCACGCGAACATTGGCCGGCGCGACGTGCAGACCGATCGTCGCCCCCTCGCGCACGGGCGGGTGCTCGCCGGCGCCGGGCCGAATGTGGATGGTGAAACGCTCGAGCCGGACGCGCAGCGCGTCGCCTTCCGGATGAATGCTGACCACGCGATCGGTGAGCGCGCACGATTGCGGATCCACCGGCTCGAGCTCCCAGGGATGCACGGCGACCCGCACCGGGCCGGCGGCGGGCGTCGCGCTCTCCAGCTCGCCGCCGCCCTTCAGCCGCACGACCGATCCTCCTCCGGCGGGGCTCGCGGTCCCCGACAGCACGTTGGCGCCGGTCAGCGCCGCCACCATCGGGCCGGCCGGGCGCGCGATGAGCTCCGCGGGGGTCGCGACCTGGGCCAGGCGGCCGCTGTCGAGCACGGCGATCCGGCGAGCGAGCGCGTTGGCGTCGTCGAAGGCGTGGGTGACGAGCAGGGTCGGAAGGCTCAGGGTCTCCAGGATGTCGGCGAGCTCGTCGCGGACCTCGCGTCGCGTGATCGCGTCGAGGGCGGCGAACGGCTCATCAAGCAGCAGCACGTGCGGTTCGCGCGCGAGCGCACGCGCGAGCGCGACACGCTGACGCTCGCCTCCGGAGAGCTGCCGCGGGCGGGCGCGAGCGAGGTCCGAGATCCCGAGTCGCTCCAGCAGGTCCGGGCGGTCGCGCTTCGCCGCGAACCGGACGTTGGCCGCGACCGTGAGGTGGGGAAACAGTCCGTAGTCCTGCGGCACGTAGCCGACCCGCCGGCGCTCGGGCGGGAGCCGCACGCCCCGTGCCGTGTCGAGCCACAGCTCATCACCGAGCGTGATGCGCCCCGCTCGCGGGCGTTCGAGCCCGGCCACGCTGCGCAGCAGCGACGTCTTCCCCGAGCCGGAGGGCCCGGCAAGCGCAACCGTCTCGTCGCCGAGGCTCAGGGCCGCGCGGAGATCGAACGCACGCCGCGGGAGATCGATATCGATGTCGAGCCGGTCCATGACGCCATCAGCTTGGCAGCGAGCAGGATGGCCCCACTGACGATGACGAGCAGCACGCCGATCGCGATGGCCTGGTCGAGGCTCGCGTCGAACAGCGAGTACACGGCGAGCGGGAGGGTCTGGGTCGTGCCCTGGAAGCTGCCGGCGAAGAGGATGGTCGCGCCGAACTCGCCGATGCCCCGTGCGAAGGCGAGCGCGGCCGACGCACCGAGCACGCTGCGGGCGAGCGGCAGCGCCACGCGCAGCATCCGCCGCAGCGGACCCGCGCCGAGCGTGCCCGCCACGTCGATGAGCGTCCCGTCGATCGACTCGAACGCGCCGATCGCGCCGCGCAGGTAGAACGGGCTCGCGACGAACACGATCGCCATCACGACGGCCGCCGGCGTGAACGCGAGGTCGATGCCGAGCACGCTGAGCGCGTGTCCGAGCAGGCCGAGGCGACCGAACGTGACGAGCAGGGCGATGCCGGCAACCGCCGGCGGCAGCACGAGGGGCAGCTCGACGAGCGTGATGAGCACGCTGCGCCCGGGGAACCGATGACGGCCGATCGCGTAGGCGAACGGGGTGCCGAGGCCGAGGATGAGCGCCATCGCGATCGCGTTCGTCTTCAGGGTCACGAGGATCGCATCGGTGGTGACCGACGAGCCGAGCTCGTCGATGACCTGGCTCGGCGGCTGGTAGACGAACAGCGCCACGATCGGCAGCACCAGGAACGCCATCACGACGGCGATCACCACGGCCAGCGCGACCGCGGACGCGATGCGTCCGAGCGCGGCCGGCGGACGTGCCCGGACGAGGAGCTCGCGCATGCGCCCGCCCCGCTACGGCTTGCCGAAACCGGCGGCCTTGAGGATCGCCTGGCCCTTCCTCGACAGCACGAGCGCGAGGAACGCCCGGGCCGCCGCGGGGTTCTTCGTCCCCTTGACGATCGAGATCGTGTCCTGCGTCCCCGGCTTCGCCTTCGCCGGCAGGCCGATGGCCGTCACCTTCGCGCCCGCCGCCTTGGCGTCGGTGATGTACACGAAGCCGACGTCCCCCTGGCCGGCGGCGATCTGCGCCACGACCTGCGTGACGTCGGTCTGCTCGCTGACCACGTTCTTCATCGCCCCGGCGGTGATGCCGAGGTTCGCCCACGCCGTCGTCGCGTAGTCGCCGCACGGCACCGTGGCGTTGCAGACGACGATCTTCACGCCCGGCTTGGTGACGTCGTACACCGACCGGATGTGCGCCGGATTGTCCCTGGGCACGATCATCACGAGGGTGTTGGTGGCGAACTGCACCGGCTTGTAGGCCAGACCGGCCGTGTAGAGCGCCGTGGTCTGCTTCGGGCTCGCCGCGGCGAACACGTCGGCCGGCGCGCCCTGCTGGATCTCGGTCTCGAGCGTGCCCGAGCCGCCGAACGAGTACTTGGCGCCGGAGTCGATCTGGGGGAAGACCTTCGTGAGCGAGGCCGCCGCGAAGACGGTCAGCTGGCCGCTGGCGTGTGCGGCCGGCGCGACCTGCCCGGCGGCGATCGAACCGACCGCGAGCATCGTGGCCCCGATCGTGGCCACCAGCGCGACCGCCTTCGCCCTTGCCGATGTCAACACGGTGCGCCTCCTCAGTGCCGGTTGTGCCAGGAAGCGAGCACGCTACTAGAATCCGGGCAATGGCCGTCGGCTCAACCATGCGCGAGCGGCGACTGGCCTGCGGGCTCACGCAAGCCGAGCTTGCCGACCGGGCCGGCGTCAGCCGCCAGCTCGTGGCCGCCGTCGAGGCAGGGCGCAACACCCCCGCCGTCGACTCCGCGCTCGGGCTCGCGCGGGCGCTGGCCACCACCGTCGAGGAGCTCTTCGCCGACCGCCCGCCCGCGGTCGTCGCCGCGCTCGGCGGCCGGCTGCGCGACGGCGCCCCGCTGCGAATCGGTCGGGTCGCCGACCAGCTCGTGGCCGCCGAGCTGCCCGATCACGGCACCGCCGGGGCGAGCTGGGGACGACCGGACGGAACCATGGAGTCCGGCGAGCTGCGGCTGTTCGCGGGCGCGGTCCCGGCCGGCCTCCTGCTCGCCGGCTGCGACCCGGCGTTCGGGATCGCCGAGGCGATGCTCGACGGACTCGGGCCTTGCAGCCTGCTTGCCATCTCCGCCCCGACCGACGACGCGATCGGCGCCCTGCGCAGCGGCCGTGTCCACGCGGCGGTCGTGCACGGCATCACGGGACGGCTGCCGAGGCCGCCGGTCCCGGTCGTGCGCCGGCACTTCGCGCGCTGGCAGGTGGGCCTCGGCGTCACGCCGGCGCTGCGCCGTCATTCGATCGAGGCCGTCCTGCGCAGCCCGGTGCCGCTCGCGCAGCGCGAGGCGGCGGCGTCGAGCCAGAAGGCGTTCGAGCGCGCCCGCGCCGTCGCCGGGGTGCAGCCGAGACCGGGCCCGCGCGCGACCGGGCACCTCGATGCCGCGCGGATCGCGGCGACGCTGAACGGCGCGGCCGTCACCAACGAGGGCGCGGCGAGGGCGTTCGGGCTGTCGTTCCTGGCGCTCGAGGAGCACGTCGTCGAGATCTGGCTGGCGGCGCGCTGGACCGATCACCCCGGCGCGAACGCAGTGGCCGAGCTCCTGGCCACGTCCGCGTTCACCGAGCGCGTCAGGCATCTCGGGGGCTATGACCTCACCGGTTGCGGAGAGCCGGTGCACGCCGCGGCGGCGCCGGCCGACCTCGGTCCCGCCTGAGGGGAGCCGCACTACCGGCGGGGCGGATCCAGGGCGGCGTCGATCGTCACCTCAACGTCGTCAGCCACTTTCAGCGCCCCAAACAGGGCCGAGTACGGCTTGATCCCCCAGTGGGTCTGCCGGACGATCGCGCTGCCGGTGAGGCGACCATCGTCGCCGACCACGAGATCGAAGCTGATCGCGCGAGTCTGGCCGGCGAGCGTCAACTCACCTTGCACCGTCATCGCTCTCCCGCTGGCCGCGGTCCGCACCGCGGTGGAGCGAAACGTGATCGGCTGGCGCCGGAGCACATCGTCGTCGATGGTCGCGAGAATCCTCGCCTCGTCGTCGTCGCCGAGCGCCTGCAACCCGCCGGCCGCGTCTCGCACACGCAGCGACGACGCGTCCGCGGTCAGCTCGATGCTCGTTTCGGAGGCGCCTTCACCGACGCGCAGCGTGGCCGCCCAGGCGGTCACTTCCATCGCCAGGTCGTGCCCCGCCTTGGCCGCAGGGCCGGATCGCCCCGTGCGGGCCGTCAGGGTGGCGTTGTCGGGGCCGAAGCTGTGAGCGCCTGCAGGGGTCGTCACCGAGGCCGAGCCTATCCAGTGCGTCTGGTCCGCCCGCAGGGTGTGGTGGCCAGCGCCGGCGCGGCGCGCGACCTCGGGACCAATCATCCGGAACGGTTGATGCGCGACCGCGGCGACGGCGCTGAGATGGACGGCAACGAGGCCGCGCCGCCTGCGCGACGAGCGAAGCGACGCCCGCGACCGCGTCGACCGATCGACCCCAAAGGAGCGACCACATGTGTCGTTGGCTTGCCTACACCGGTTCACCGATACTGCTCAGTCAGGCGCTGTACACGCCGGCCCACTCGCTGATCGACCAGAGCCTGCACTCGACCCTCGGGGCCGAGGCGACGAACGGCGACGGATTCGGTGTCGGTTGGTATGACGACCAGCCCGTGCCGGGTGTGTTCCGCAGCATCGAGCCGGCGTGGAACGACCGGAATCTCCGCGAGCTCTCCGAGCACGTGACCTCGGGCCACTTCTTCGCGCACATCCGAGCCGCGATCGGCTCGGCGGTGCAGCAGACGAACTGCCATCCGTTCCGCCACGGCCGTTGGCTGTTCATGCATAACGGCTTCCTGGCCGATTTCGCCAAGGTCAAGCGCGACCTCATCCTCGCCGTGGACGAGTCGCTGTATCCCGAGATCGCCGGCCAGGCCGACACCGAGGTCCTGTTCTACCTGGCCCTGACCTTCGGCCTCGAGGACGATCCGCCCGACGCCATCGCACGCGCCATCGGCCTCGTCGAGGCGGTGGGCCGCCAGAAGGGTGTCGAGTACCCGTTCCAGGGCACGATCGCCACGACCGACGGCGAGCGCATGTGGGCGTTCCGCTACTCGAGCGAGGGCAAGTCACGCTCCCTCTTCTTCACCGGCGACGTCCCGACGCTCCGGGATCTGTACCCGGACCGCGAGATCCTCTTCGAGGTGTCCGACGATGCGCGCCTGATCGTCTCCGAACCGATCGGCGACCTCCCCGGCGCGTGGCACGAGGTGCCCGAGTCATCCTACGGCGTGGTCGGCAACGGAGAGGACCAACTGCGCTCCTTCGCGGTCAAGCCGCCGGTGACGGCCGTGCCCATCGGCTGACGACCATTCGGTGGAGGGCGGAGCAATCATCGCGGTCGACTTCTACGAGCGCACCTCCGTGGTCGCCGTGGCCCGGCAGCGCAACGAGCACCGGTAGTTCTGTCTACCTCCTGAAGCTGGGTCATGGCCGTTCCGGCCACACTTGCGCCGCTGGTTGCGGCGCAAACCCCCCTTCGGTTCGGTGGGCCGTTCGGGACGCGATGATGTCGCGCGCGTGAGAGCCCGCGCCGCCCGCATTCCCGACCTGCTCACGCCGCTGGCGATCGTCGCCGCCGGTCTCGCGCTCGTCGCTCCCTCCCGCCCGCTGTCCGATCGCTCGGACCTGCTGCTCGCGCTCCTCGTCCTGCTCACCGCGGTCGGCATCCCCGCCGGCGACCTGATCGCTCTGCGCGGACGCGCGCCCGAGTTGCTCGTGCTGTCGGTCGCGCCGTTCATCGTGCTCGGCGCGCTCGGCTGGCTGGTCGGACGGCCGTTCGGCCCGGCGGCGCAGGACGGCGTGCTGGCCACCGGCCTGTCCTCGAGCGAGATCGCCACCGTCGGACTCGTCGCGCTCGCGGGCGCCGACGCCGCGCTCTGTCTCGGCGCGGTCACCGGCTCGCTGATCGTCTCCGCCATCCTCGCACCGCTCGCGCTGAAGCTGATCGCCGGAGCGACGGCGCACGCCTCCGCGACCCATCTGCTCGGACGCTTCGCGCTCGTGGTGCTCGTCCCGTTGGCGATCGGCATTCTCGCCCGAGCGCTGCGCCCGTCGATCGAGCGGATCGACCGGGAGCTGGCGAGCGCGTCGACGCTCACCGTCGTCGCGCTCGTCTACGCCGCGCTCAGCGGCGTCGGCAGCGGAGGCGACATCGCCGCGGCGGCGCTGGCCGGCGCGATCTTCCTGGCGGCATCCACGGCGATTGGCGTTTACTGGTGGCGCCGGGCGCCGGCCGCGAGCGCGATACCGGGCGCGTTCGCGATCTCCCTGCGCGACTTCGCCGTCGCCGCGGCCCTCGCCGTGCAGGCCTTCGGCTCGGCGGCCGGGACGGTCCCGGGGATCTACGGCGTGCTCATGCTCGTCCTCGGCTCGGTCGCCAGCGGACGGATTCGGCGCGCGCGACGGACGGCGGCGGTCGCCGGCTCCGGGTCCTGCTGACGCGGCCGGTCGGCCGGGTCAGTGGAGCTCGTGCCGAATAGCGCCACCGGGCCCGACCGGCACGTCGAGGCCGGCGAGCAGCGCCCGCACTCGGTACTCGATGTCGTCGCGCACCCGACGGATCTCGGCGATCGGCGCACCGATCGGGTCCCCGACGCGCCAGTCCTCGCGCCTGACCTCCGGGGGTATCTCGACGACGCCGACGCTGTGGCCCATCGTGACGATCACGTCGGCGCCGTGCAGCACCTCGTCGGTGACGGGGCGCGCGAACGCGTCGTCCGGATCGATCCCGATCTCGGCGATCACCGCTCGCACGCCCGGATCGATCTGGGCGCGTACGGCGGTGCCGGCCGAATGCACGGTCACCCGGCGGTCGGAGAGGAGCATTGTCAGCGCCCCGGCGATCTGGCCCCGTCCGCCGCCGCTCAGGCTCACGAAGACGACGTCGCAGGCGTCCGCGTCGTCCTGACCACTCGCCCGACCGATCGCCCGCAACCGCTCGCGCGTGAAGCGCGACGCCATGAGCGGCACGTGATCGAACACCCGCGCGCTCTCCATGAGCCGCTCGACCGAATCGGCCATGACCGCCTCGATCTGTGGGCGGTCGAACTGTCCGCCGAACTCGCGGCAGAGGCCGTCGACGATGCGATCGATCTTGTGCCTGGTGACCGGGTCGAGCGACACGTCCACCAGGTGAGGTTTCCCGGCGACGACGGCCCGATTGTGAAGATCCTGTTACGGGTCGACGTTCGGCCGTTCGCGACCCGCCCGCCGCCACGCGTCGCTCAGGCGTGTCCGAAGCTGACGTCCGGGAGCACCCGGTGCGCCCAGCGCGGCAGATACCACGCCCACGGACCCATCATCCGCATGAGCACCGGCAGCAGCAACAGGCGGATCAGCGCCGCGTCGAGCAGGACAGCGACGCCGAGGATCACGCCCATCTCCTTGGGCGGCAGTGGACCGGACAGCGCGAACGTGAAGAACACCGCCACCATCACCGCGCCGGCGGCGAAGATCACGCGGCCCGAGTGCGCCAGCCCGCCGACCATCGCGTCGTGAGCGTCGTGCGTCCGGTCCCAGTGCTCCTTCGCGCTCGAGAGCAGGAACACCGTGTAGTCCATCGAGATCGCGAAGATCATCGCGAAGAAGAACACCGGTCCCCACGCATCGAGGAACCCCTGCGGCGCGAAGCCGAGCAGGGAGTGCAGCGCGCCGTCCTGGAACACCCACTTGGCCACGCCGAACGCCGCCCCCGCGGCGAGCAGGTTCGTCAACACGCCTGCGGCGGCGAGCAGGGGCGCCTGCAGCGCGATCAGCAGCAGCAGGAAGCCGAGGACGAGCACGACGCCGATGACGAGCGGGGTCTTGGCCGACAGGGCGGCCTGCAGGTCGTGGTTCTCCGCCACGGCGCCCCCGATCAGCGCGCCGGCGGGCAGCTCGGCGCGCAGCCGGTCGATGGTCCGCCCGACGGCCGGGTTGGAGGGATCCTGCCTCGGGACCGCGGTCACGAGCGCCAGGCCGCCGCTCGTCCGGGTCGGCATGAGGGACGCGATGCCGGGGTCGCGCTGCACGAGCGCGGTGACGCTCGCGGTCTGCGCGGCGGGCGCGACGATCTGCAGCGGCCCGGTGGCGCCGGGACCGAACGCGGCCTGGACCTGCCGGTAGCCGATGGCGGAGGAGTCGGCGGTCGGGACGACCTTGATCGAGGGCATCGAGGTCTTGAGCTGTGTGATCGGGATCGCGAGTCCGACGAGGAGGGCCAGCGCGATCGCTCCGTAGGCGAGCGGGCGGCGCCACAGACGCTCACCCCAGGCGGCGAACCTCGCCGAGCGGTGCTCGCCGGAGTGCGCCCAGGGCAGCGACACGTTGTCGACCTTCGGTCCGAGCTTGGCCAGCACCGCTGGGAGCAACGTCAGCGTCGCGCCGAGCACGAAGATGACGGCGAGCATGATGCCCAGGCTCATCGACCGGAAGGCCGGACTCGGGACGAGCATCACCGCGCTGAGCGAGATGAGCACCGTCACGCCGCTGAACAGGACGGCCTTGCCGGCCGTGTCCATCGTCGCGGCGGTCGCCTCCTGCGCCGAGACCCCGGAGCCGAAGAACGCACCCCGGAAGCGGTGCACGATGAAGAGGGCATAGTCGATCCCGAGCGCGAGCGCGAACATGAGTGCGAAGTTCATCGCCCAGATCGAGATCGGCATCAGGCGTGTGCCGAGGTAGAGCGAGCCGGCGGCCGCGAGCAGGCCGACCATCGTCAGCATCAGCGGCAGGCCGGCGGCCACGAGCGACCCGAACGCCACGAGCAGAATGGCAAGCGTCACCGGCCAGGAAATGACCTCGGACTTGAGCATCGCGTTCCGGTTGGCGGTATTGAAGTCGGACCACATCCCGGCGGCACCGGTGAGGTGAACCTGCACCGCACCCGTCGACAGCGCCGCGAGCTTGCCCTTCAGCCGGTCGGCGGCGCGGACCATCTCGTTGGAGTTCGTCGCCGCGCCCGCCTGCACGATCGCGGTGTGCCCATCGCGCGAGATGGACACGCCGGGGGCGGGCGCCACGACGGACCGCACGGCGGGATCGACGCGCAGCGTGCGCTGCACGTTGACGATGACGCCTCGGAACGCCGGGTCGCCGACCGACGTGCTCGGAGAATGGACGACCGTCATCAGGGCGTAGCTGCCGAGACCGGCGAAGTGCTGGTCGATCAGCCGACGGGCCTGCACCGACTGCGATCCCGTCGTCTCCCACCCGGCTCCGGAGAGCGCGGTCTCCACGCGGGGAGCGAAGAAGCCGAGCACGAGCCCGAGCGCGATCCAGGCCACGACGACGGCGCGGAAGTGAGTGGCGGTGTAGCGGCCGAGACGGCCGAGCGGTCCGACGGTCGGCATCGGTGACCTCCCTGTGTTCGTCGAGCGGCAAGCCACAGCGGCACAACTGTACGGTGGTGGACTTGAACGGTAGCGGTCCACGCGACCAATGTCAACTGCACAACGGTGCAGTTGTTATACGCCGGCGGGCCCGCAACAGCAGCTTCTCCGGCGCCGCGACGCCGCGCTGCAGGGCCTCAGGCCGGCGACGACGAGCCGCCGGGACGTTGCCTTCTCCTACAGCCCCCCGGGCGGCCCGGGCAGGCCGAGCAGCTGGACGACCGCGAAGACGAGGATCAGCGCGCCGACGCCGATGAGCCCGTAGCGCGCCTGGCGCAGCGGGAAGTGACCGCTGATCCCGACCAGGAACAGCACGGTGGCCAGGAACACGGTGTCGCGCACGTACTTGTCCCCCGTCGCTCCGGCCTCCGAGCCGGCGGTGAAGTTGACGTCCGCCTTGGCGTCCTGCGCGGCCGCCTGCGCCTCCTGGGGGATCTTGTACTGGGGCATGAACCCCGGGCCGGGCGGCGAGTTCGGGTTGTGCGCGGGGTCGGTGGCCAGCCAGGCGTCGAATGCCGGACGGTAGCCCGGCCGCAGCCGCCTCTCGGCCAGGCGCTCGGCGTTGGCGTTGCCCGCCGCGAAGGCACTGAACCAGGCGTTGAACGACACCGAGTCGAGCGTCCGGATCGACAGCGCCTCGAGATCGGCCCGGTTGGCCTTCGTGCGCGCCGCCGAGGCCGTCGCGAGCCGGACCGAGGACTCGGTGCTCCACTTGGCGGCGCAGTACCCCGAGAAGGCGGCGAGCACCGCGACGAGCGACAGCAGCAGCGCCTCGGTGATCGACAGCAACCGCTCGCGCCGGTCGGCGCCGGCCTCGTCGGCCGTGCGCTCCCTGTGCTCGGCGATCTCCTTGCCCACCTCGCTCGCCGACAGACCTTCGGGCACCCGGTCACACCCCTCGTGGGAGACTGTCGCGCACAGTCCAGGGAGCGGCGGCGCGCCCGGGCCGGCGCCGGACGGGCGCCCTGGGGCGAGGGCGCGGGCTGGACATCCGACCGCCCCGGTGCGACCCTGCGGTCGGCAAACGCGAACCGCCGACCGAGCCGAAGGAGGCGCCATGCCCAAGCGACGGAGCCGCAAGCCGACCGTGACGATGCGGGCCGCCGAGGTGCGCGGGCCGAGCCTGAGCGGACCGCTGGCCACCGGCGCGGTCGCCGTCGGTGCGGGCGCGATCGGCGCCCTGGCGATCGGGCGTCTGGCGATCGGCCGGGCGCGCATCAAGAGCCTTCAGATCGACGAGCTCGACGTCCGCCGCCTGCGCGTCGAGGAGCTCGACGTCCTGCGCGAGCAGCGGGCGAGCTCCGGCGCCGCCGGCGGCTGACCGGGACCGGCGCGCGCTCGTCGGTCGGGTCACTCGCGCGCGAGCATCGCGACGGCCTCGCGCTCGAGATCGACGTACGGCTCGCCGCTGACGTCGACCACGACGCGGTTGATCGTGCCGCCGGTGAACGCGTACGGGTGAGTCCCGGGGTAGTCGTCGGTCACCGGTTCACCGCTGTCACGCCCGACGCACAGACCCTCGCCGGCCAGGGTGAACTTGCCCGGCTGGGTCCTGATGCGGCCCTCGCCGACCTTCTCGTCGCCGTGATACAGCGACAGGATCCCGGTGGAGACGCCGGGCGGGTCCTCGCCATCCTTCTCGAACGCCGCCGACAGGATCAGGTTCTCGCCCGTGGGCAGCTCGGCCTCGGCGACGATCGTCTGCTCGAAGCTGCCGACGAAGTCATAGACGTAGTGCAGCCGGTTGTCCTTGACATAGAGAGCATGCCCGCCGAAGCGAGAACCGTGAGCGAACAACACGCCCTGGGCGCCCGGCTCCGGGATGGCGACGAGCGCGCCGATCGCGTACGAGCGGTTGCGGATGTTCACCGCCTGGGACTCCGGCACCTCGGCCGTGTCCGGGTAGTAGACGTAGCGGTTGCGCGGCGGACTGAGCACCGGGCGCGGCGTGAGCACGATCTCCAGGGGCGATCGGTCGTCGAGCGGGAACGCGCCGTTGCGGCCGGCCTCGGCGTACCAGAGCCCGATCAGCTCCCGCAGCCGCTCGGGCTCCTCGGCCGCGAGGTCGTGCAACTCGGCGCGGTCGACGTCGGTGTGGTAGAGCTCCCACGTGTCCTGGCCGAAGTGTCCCCAGCCGCTCAGCGTCGGGTGGGTCGTGACCGCCTTCCAGCCCTCGTGCCAGATCCCGCGTGAGCCGAGCATGGCGAAGAACTGCGTCGATCGCGCGCTCGGCAGCGTCGCGGCGTCGAAGCTGTAGCGCATGCTCACGCCGTCGAAGTCGCTCTGCACGTGCCCGCCGATCTCCTCGGGCGGGTCGATGCCGACCGCGTCGAGGATCGTCGGCACGAGATCGATCGCGTGGTGGTACTGCTCGCGGATCTCACCGCGAGCCTGCATCCCCTTGGGCCAGGAGATGACGCATGGATCCGACGTGCCACCGTTGAACTCGTAGCGCTTCCACATCTTGAACGGCGTGTTGAACGCCATCGCCCAGCCGTTCGGATAGTGGTTGTACGTGTCGGGGCCGCCAAGCTTCTCGAGCAGTGCGAGGTTCTCCTCGATCGAGTCCGGGATGCCGTTGGCGAACTTGTTCTCGTTCACCGAACCGTCGGGTCCGCCCTCGCCGCTGGCGCCGTTGTCCGAGACGAGCAGGATCAGCGTGTTCTCGCGCTGGCCGGTCTCCTCGAGGTAGTCCAAGAGCCGCCCGATCTGGTCGTCGGTATGGGCCATGAAGCCGGCGTACACCTCGGCCATGCGGCTGAACAGACGCTTCTCGTCGGGTGAGAGGGAGCCCCAGGGTCGCGTGACGTCGAGGGCCGGGAAGGGCGCGCCGTCTGGGCCCGTGCGCGTCTCGGGCGTCCCGAGCGGGTTGATCGCCGGCAACTCGGTCTCGGGCGGCACGATGCCCAGCTCCTTCTGCCTGGCCAGCGTCTGCTCGCGCATGGCCTCATAGCCCATGTCGAAGCGCCCCTTGAACTTGTCGATCCACTCCCTCGGGGCCTGATGCGGCGCATGGCAGGCGCCGGGGGCGTAATAGAGGAAGAACGGCTTGTCGGGCGCGATCACCTTCGCGTCCTTGATGAACTCGATCGCCCGATCGGTGATGTCCGCCGTCAGGTGGTAGCCCTGCGCGGGCGAGCGCGGCGGATCGACGGGGTGGCTGTCATAGACGAGGTCCGGGTACCACTGGTTGGTCTCGGCCCCGAGGAACCCGTAGAAGCGCTCGAAGCCGCGTCCGGTGGGCCAGTTGCGTCGCGGCGACGCGAGGTTCATCTCCATCTCCGGACACAGGTGCCACTTGCCGACCATGTACGTGTTCCATCCGGCTCCCCCGAGGATCTCCTGGATCTGGCCGTTCTCGGGCGGGATCACTCCGCTCGCGTTCGGGAAGCCGATCGCGGCCTCGGTGATGCACGCCATGCTGTTGCGGGTGTGGTTGCGCCCGGTCAACAGGCACGAGCGGGTGGGCGAGCAGAGCGCCGTGGTGTGGAACTGCGTGTAGCGCACCCCGTCGGCGACGATCCGGTCGATGTTCGGCGTCTCCACCGGTCCGCCGTAGCTGCTCATCACCGAGAAGCCGACGTCGTCGAGGACGATGTACACGATGCTCGGGGCGCCCTCGGGCGCCTTCGGTGGCTCGAACGGCGCCCAGTCCGGGACCGAGTCGCGGATGTCGACGTTGATGACGCCGTGGAAACGCTTGCTCATCGGGCAGCCTCGTTTGGATCCGGGGGAGAAGGTCGCGCGCGGCGGCGCAGGTCCCCACCCTCACAGGTCGCGGCGGGGTCGCATCATCCGCATCGGGTGAACGCCGCCGCGCGCAGCTGACGGCCGAATCCGCCGGGCGCCGCCGCGCGCTCAAGAGTGGTGTCTGCACCATCGGCGAGCCTCGGTGCCCGTGCGACGATGCGGCGCTGGGGCGATAACGATCGAGGAGGGTGACGGGCATGGCGACCACCACGACGAGGGGCCGGTTCAGCCGCAGTCCCGGCAGGCCGGTCCCGCATCCCTCCGTCGCCGAGCGCGTCGCCCGGGGCAAGGCGGCGCGGTCGGAGGTGCCGCGCTCCAGTCATGCGACGTTCGACCCGCCGCCCACGCGGCCCGATCCGGTCGACCTACTCGAGCGCCAGGCCGCGACACGCGTGCCCGAGCTCGTGCCGATCCGCTACGGGCGGATGCTCGTCTCGCCGTTCACCTTCTACCGCGGGGCGGCGCTGATCATGGCCAACGACCTCGCGTCGACGCCGCGGTCGGGGCTGACCGTCCAGTGCTGCGGGGATGCGCACCTGTCGAACTTCGGGGTGTTCGCCTCGCCGGAGCGTCGGCTCGTGTTCGACGTCAACGATTTCGACGAGACGCTCCCAGGCCCGTGGGAGTGGGACGTCAAGCGCCTGGCCGTGAGCATGCTCATCGCGGCGCGCTACAACGGCTACGGCGCGAAGGACCAGGACCGGATCGTGCTCGACACGGTCGGCCGCTACCGGGCCGCGATGGCCGAGTTCGCCGGGATGAACAACCTCGACGTGTGGTATTCGCACCTGGATGTCGACAAGGCGCTCGAGGAGTTCGGCCCGCAGTTCAAGCCGAAGGCGGTCAAGCGCACCGAGAAGAACATGGCGAAGGCCCGTACGAAGGACAGCATGACGGCCTTCTCCAAGCTGTGCCAAGAGGTCGACGGCGAGGCGCGGATCGTCGACGAGTCGCCGCTGATCGTGCCGATCGAACTGCTCGCGCCGGGCGACGAGCGCGACGAGATGTTCGAAGGGCTGCACGGGCTGCTGCGCAGCTACCGTGACACGCTCGAGTTCGACCGGCGCGTGCTGCTCGAGGAGTTCCAGCTGACCGACTTCGCGCGCAAGGTGGTCGGGGTGGGCAGCGTCGGTACGCGGGCGTGGATCGCGCTGATGCTCGGCCGCGACGGCCAGGACCCACTGTTCCTGCAGATGAAGGAGGCCGAGGCGTCGGTGCTGGAGGAGTTCGCCGGCCCGAGTGAGTTCTCGAACCATGGCCAGCGGGTCGTCGTCGGACAGCGGCTGATGCAGGCCACGAGCGACATCTTCCTCGGCTGGGTGCGCGTCGACTCGGGGCTGGACGGGAAGGGACGCGACTTCTACGGCCGGCAGCTCAAGGACTGGAAGGGCTCTGCGGAGATCGAGCAGATGATCCCGAAGGCCATGGCCGTGTACGGCACGCTGTGCGGCTGGACGCTCGCCCGCGCGCACGCCCGCAGCGGCGACCGCATCGCGCTCGCCGCCTACCTCGGCAACGGGGACAGCTTCGACCGGGCGATCCTCGAGTTCTCGAAGGCCTACGCGGAGCAGAACGAGCGCGACTATCAGGCGCTGAGCGATGCGGTCAAGTCGGGCCGGGTCACGGCCGAGACGGGTCTCTGAGCGAGCGCCTCAGCACCGGCCGGCCCATGTCGGCTCCCCCCGCCTTCCACCTGCTCGCCAAGCCGACCGGCGCGCAGTGCAACCTGGACTGCGACTACTGCTTCTTCCTGTCCAAGGAGATGCTCTATCCGGACAGTCGCTTTCGCATGTCCGACGAGCAGCTCGACGCGTACCTGCGCCAGCTGATCGAGGCGCACTCGCGCGTGCCCGAGGTGACGATCGCCTGGCAGGGCGGGGAGCCGACGCTGATGGGCCTCGACTTCTTCCGCCGCTCGGTGGAGATCGCCGCGAGGTACCTGAAGCCCGGCCAGCGCGCCGTGCACACGATCCAGACCAACGGGACGCTGATCGACGCCGAGTGGGCGGCGTTCTTCAAGGAGCACGACTACCTGGTCGGGATCTCGATCGACGGGCCGCGTGAGGTCCACGACGCCTATCGCGTCACGAAGGGCGGCCGGGGGAGCTTTGACAAGGTGATGCGGGGGCTTGCCCACCTGCGCGAGGCGCAGGTCGAATTCAACGCGCTGACCACGCTCCACGCCGCCAATGCCGGCCGCGCCGGCGAGGTCTATCGCTTCCTGCGCGACGACTGCGGCGCGCGGTACATGCAGTTCATCCCCATCATCGAGCGGATGCCGGAGGCCGCGCTGGATGGAGCGGTGCCGTGGTCCTCCTGGCGCGACCGGCCGCTGTACGAGCAGCGGGGTGACTATGTCACCGGCCGCTCGATCACCGGCGCGCAGTACGGCCGCTTCCTCATCGATGTCTTCGAGGAGTGGGTGCGCCGCGACGTCGGCGAGGTCTACGTGCAGATGTTCGACGTCGCGCTGGCCAACTGGGTGGGTGCGCCGCCCGGGCTGTGCGTGCACTCCGAGACCTGCGGCGCCGCGCTCGCACTCGAGCACAACGGCGATCTGTACTCCTGCGACCATTTCGTCGAGCCCGACCACCGGCTGGGGAACATCGCCGAGACCCCCATGCTCGAGCTCGTCGCCTCACCGCGCCAGCACGACTTCGGGCAGGCCAAGCACGACACGCTGCCCCGGAAGTGCCTCGACTGCGACGTGCGCTTCGCCTGCCACGGCGGCTGTCCGAAGGACCGCTTCATCCTCACCGACGACGGCGAAGCCGGGCTGAACTACTTGTGCGACGGATACCTGGCCTTCTTCCATCACGTCGATCGCCCGATGCGCATCATGGGCGACCTGCTCGCCCGCGGCCGCGCGCCGTCGGAGATCGCGGGCCTCTATGCCGAGGAGGACGCCAGGCGCGGTCGCAACGACCGCTGCTCGTGCGGGTCGGGGCGCAAGTGGAAGCATTGTCACGGCGCCTCGCGCGCGATCGCGCCGGGCGCCGCCTGAGCCGGGTTACGTTGCCTCGGCGGCAGCCGGCTGTCTGGTTGGTATCCGGCGGCTGAACGGGACCGCGAGCAGGGCGATGAGGGCGAGCACCGAGAGCGCCGAGCGCAGCCCGTCGATGCGCGCCTTCGCGTTCTCGTCGACGATCGCGTTCGCCGTGGGCGCCGGCACGTGGGCGTCGTGCAGCGCGGTCTTCAGCTGCGCGTCGGAGATGAAGGGCGCTCCGCCGGCCAGCTTCGTCGTGGCCTCGGAGGTCACACGGTCGGGCACGGCCTTGTTGTTCTCGATGCCGGTGAGGAACGACGCGCTGAGCGCCGAGATGAGCACCGCGCCGGCGAGCGCCGTGCCGATCGACGCGCCGAGGTTCGTGAGCGTGTTCTGCAGCCCGCCGACCTCACCGCTCTGCTCGTCGGGCACCGATGACACGGTGACACTCCCCAGTTGCGAGGCGAGCGCCCCGATGCCGAGGCCCGCGAGCAGCATCGGCCAGGTGACGATCTCCGGGCCGGCGCCCGAGTCCAGCAGGGCGATCATCACGACGAGGCCGGCGAACAGCAGGACGAAGCCGAGCTGGACTACCCGTCGTGGTGACGCGTTGGGGAACATCTTCGGGATGCCCGCGGCGGCGAGCAGGAGCGTGATCGAGAGCGGCAGAAGGCGGACGCCGGTGTCGATCGCGGAGAGGCCGAGCGCGACGGACAGGAACAGCGGGATGGTGAAGAACATCCCGGCCTGCAGCAGGTATTGGAAGAAGAACGAGGTGAGGCCGCCGCGCAGGGTCACGTTCCTGAGGATCGCCGGGTCCACCAGCGGCTCATCGCCCCGCGCGATCCGGCGGTTCTCCCAGCCGAGGAACAGCCAGAGGACGACGCCTCCGCCGAGCATGAGCCAGATCGAGGGCGACAGCCCGAGCCAGTGCGGCGCTCCGGGCTTGGGCTGGACGAATCCCCACGCGCCGGCGCGGAGGATCCCGAACACGATCAACGCGAGGCCGAGGGCCGACAGCACGGTTCCCACCACGTCGAGCGCCACCTGCGTCTCGGGCGCCGCGTCGCCGATCCGGCGGGCGAGGACGAGGATCACGAGCACGATCAGGACCTCCCCCACGAACACCCAGCGCCACGAGAGGTAGGTCGTGAACAGGCCGCCGATGAGCGGACCGGCCGCGACGGCGATGGCGCCGGCGGAGGCGACCAGCCCGTACGCGCGCGGTCGCCCGCCACGTGAGAAGTTGGACGCGACGAGCGCGACGATGGCCGGCAGGATGAGGGCCGCGCCGACACCCTCCAGGAACGACCAGCCGAACATCAGCACGCCGAGGCTCGGTGAGATCGCGGTGACGAACGATCCGCAGCCGTAGATCAGGCATCCGATCGCGAACGCACGCTTGCGGCCGACGATCTGACCGATCTTCCCGCCCGTGATCATCAACGAGGCCATCACCAGCGTGTACAACGTGATCGCCGTCTGGATCCCGGTCACCGTCGTGCCGACGTCCTTGGCGACCGTCGCGATCGACACGTTCATGACGGAACTGTCGAGCGTCATGAGGAACTGGCCGGCGGCCAGCGTCAGCAGGACGATGCCGGCGCCGCGTTGGACCTGCGTCGTGCCCGCCACCGGGCCAACCTACCAGCGGGGCCCGCCGTTTCTCGTCCGGGCGAGTGCGGAGACCCGTTGGGCCGCGCGGTTGCCTTCAAGCCGGGCGAGGCCCCGCGATACACGTGGGTGGCCCCGACCGGAACCCCGAGAGGGGTCAGCCGCGGTATTGCGGGGGCGGGCTACGGATCGATACGGGCATCGCGCCGCGACAACCCGGCGGAGGATCGCCGACGGCGCGGCGCCCGGCCGAGCCTATGGTCGCTGTCGTGCCCGCAGGAGCCGTACGAGAGACCGAAGCAATGGACATCCGACTCGCCGACGGGCGCGCGTTGCACGCGCGACGTCTGCCGGGCCGCGGCTCACCGCTCGTCTTCCTGCACGGCCTGCTTGACTCCTCCGAAGGCTGGAGCGAGGTCGCGATGGCCAGTCCCCGGCCGTCCGTCGCGTTCGACCTACCGGGCTTCGGCGGCTCCGACCCGCCCCCTCGCCCGCTCATCTCGGCCTACGCGAACGATATCGCCGAGGCGATTCGCGGCTTGGGGTTGCGCCGGGTCACGCTCGTCGGACACTCGCTCGGCGGCGCGATCGCAGCGGCGGTCGCGGACCTCCTGCCCGACGATGTCGCCTCGCTTGTCCTGCTCGCGCCCGCCGGGTTCGCGCGCATCCCGCTCGCCGAGGCGATCTCGATCCCGGGCGTACGGACGGTTGCGGAACGACTGCTCCCACTCGCGCTCCGGACCCCGTTCGCGCTGAGCGCGGGCTACCGCGTGTTCGTGACCGCCGGAGCGGCGCCGACCTCCGAGATGATCGAACGCGTCCGGCGCGAGGCGTCCGCGAACGCGCTCGGGGCCGTGCTGGGCACGCAGGCGGTCGTCGCCGCGGGCCTGTCCGCCCACGCCGGCGGTCACCGGCGGCGAGCGTACGCCGGGCGCGTCGCGGTGCTCTGGGGCGACGCCGACCACGTCGTGCCACTCGGCCACGCCAGGGCGGTGCAGCGGTCCTTCGCCGACGCCACCCTCACCGTCTGGACCGGGATGGGTCATCACCCCCAGCGTGAGCGTCAGGTGGCGCTCTGCGAGTTCATCGAGCGGGCGTGCCCGCCGATCGAGCGGCGCCGGGCGGCGGCCGGCAGGCGGACGGCGACGAGCCGCCGGCTGCCGGGGCGTGCGGCGTAGACGGGAGCGCGGGCGCTCACGTGCGCGGGTGATCCGAGCCCAAGCCCTGGACCGCAGCCGAGCCGGCCGGCCGGTCGGCCTGGAGGCATTGCACGTGCGTACCTCCTTGTGGGGCCCCCGGCCAGCAGCAATGCTGTGCCGGTGCCGGACTCGAGCCGTGCGGGCTCGCATATCCACCCGCTGGACAAGCGTGGTGAGCGTGCGCCTGGCGCGTACCCCACGTGGGCGCGTTGGAACGGCGGACTCGATCGGCGCTACACGCTGGGAGTCGAGGAGGAGGTCATGCTCCTCGACCCAGCCTCCTGGTCACTGGCCCAGGCGAGCGACCGGGTCCTGCCGCGCCTGTCTGAGCGGCTTGCCGCACACGCGTCACCCGAAACGCACGCGGCGGTGCTCGAGCTCGCGACGGGCATCCACAGCGATGTCGGCGAAGTCGTCGCCGAGCTGTCGTCGTTGCGTCACCGGTTCGTGCGTGAGCTGCAAACGATGGGGCTGGCGGCAGCCGCCGGCGGGACCCATCCGCTCGCGGCGCGGGAGCAGACGGAGGTCTCCGGTGCGGCGAGGTACCGCATGCTCGACGACTCGATGCGCGTCCTGGCCCGGCGAGAGCCGACGATGGCCCTGCACGTCCACGTCGGCGTGCCCGCGCCCCAGGACGCGATCCGGCTGCTCAACGGGTTGCGCCGCAACGCGCCGGTCCTGCTCGCCCTCTCGGCGAACTCGCCCTTCTGGCAGGGCCGCGACAGCGGATTCGCATCCGCACGCACGGTGATCTTCCAGGCCTTTCCGCGGACCGGACTGGCGCGATCGTTCGCGGGTTACGCCGACTACGTCCAGGCGGTCGATGCGCTGATCGGCTCGGGGGCGATCCCCGATCCGAGCTTTCTGTGGTGGGACGTTCGGCCACAGCCGACGCTCGGCACCGTCGAGGTGCGGATCATGGACGCGCAGTCGATGCTCGGCGACATCGGTCCGCTCGTGGCGCTGATCCAGTCGCTGGCCCGCCTCGAGCTCGAGAGCGATCTGCCACCGGCCGCGCCGGGGCCCGAGGTTCTGGCCGAGAACCGCTTCCTGGCGGCACGAGACGGGATGGACGCGCGGTTGATCGACCCGACGTCGCGGAAGCTCGTCCCCGTGCGGGAGACCCTCGCCGCCCTGCTCGCCGGCTGTCGCCCGCACGCGGTCGCCCTCGGATGCGCCGGCGCGCTGGACCGGGTGGCGCAGCTGTCGGCGGCGAACGGCGCCGATCGCCAGCGCTCACTCGCACGCGGCGGGCGGCCTCTCCACCGGCTCGTCGCAGACCTCGCCGACCGGTTCCTCGCTCCCACCCGGTCGGCCACCGCCTGCGAACGAACCTGATGCCCCGACCGAACCTCGAGCGGGCGGGTCATCGAGGCGCGCGATCCGCTCGTCACTCGTCGGCGAGGCCGGCCGACCGCACCGCCCGCCAGACCAGCTCGGCCGGCTCGGCGTCCTCGGTCTCCTCCGGCGGATTGAGCCCGGCATTCATTCCGCCGCGGTCCGTCAGCCGGGCCAACAGGTCGTCGCCCGGCGTGGACCACAATTCGGCTCGCAGCGCACGGGCCAGTCGGTCCGCGTCGTCCCGGTCCATCGGCGCACCGTACCACCGGCCTCCGACCGACCGGCCGAAGCCGGCGTCGGCGCACTCAGCTCGTGAGCGCGACGATGCCGTCGCGCAGCAGTGCCACGGCGAGCAGCACGACGATCGCCGCGGCGAGCGTCCTCGCACGGAGCTCCAGCCAGCCGCGGGCCACCTGAAGCGCGGCGGTGGTCCGATCGCGCGCGACGAGCAGCGACACCAGGGCGCCCAGCAGCGGCAACAGCGATACGAGCGCGAAGCCGACCCAGTACACGATGTATTGCGAGGCGCTCGGGTTCAGCTGCGAGATGTCCTTCAGCGCGATCGGGATGAATCCCCCCGGGTTCGCGAGCGTGGCGCCCGCGGCCGCGATCGCAATCGCCGGCGATGAGGCGACCTTGTTCATCTGCTCGATCATGCCGGCCATCCGCTGTGGGTCACGCGGCCGCCTGACAACCCGCGCAACCCAGGCGAGCAGCAGCACGCCAAAGGCGACGTCGAGGATCGCGACCCAGGTGGGGGGCGTCCCCGAGCTCGGCGAGGCGGCAGCGTTCCCGAGCACGAAGGCGGCGACGACGCCGATGAGCAGCGTCACGCCGAACGCGCCGGCGAAGAACCACAGCCCGGTGCGCAGCGGACGATCGCCGAGAACGAGCGCGAGCACCGTGAAGGAGAGCGTCGTCGGCGACAGCATCGCGGCGAGCGAGGTCAGCGCAAGCTCGACATCCACGGACGTCACGGGTGCTCTATATCAGGCGGCGCGCATCGTGGTGCGGCGCGTGCTTTGCTCCGAACCGGCCACCGGACCCGGCGAGCCGAAGCCGCGCCGAAGCGGGATACTGCCTCGATGTCCGCGGCCAACCTGGAGCTCGTGCGGTCGATCTACGCGGACTGGGCGCGCGGCGACTTCAGCCGCACCGCCGAGTGGGCCGATCCCGAGATCGACTGGGTCCGATTCGGCGCACCGGGGGCCAACGCCTGGTCGGGAGTGAACGCGATGGTCGAGGCCGCCGACGAGCTGCTCGGCGGTTGGGAGCAACTGCGCGCCGAGGCCGAGGACTACCGCGACCTCGGTGACGAGCGAGTGCTGGTGCTCACCCGGTGGGTCGGGCGCGACGCGAGCGCCGGATCGGACGTCGAGCAACTGCGGGCGAACCTCTTTCGCATCCGCGACGGCAAGGTCGTGCGGCTCATCTTCTACTGGGACCGCTCGCGGGCCTTCGCCGACCTCGGCCTGGACCCGGACACCGGGTCGACCGGGTCGTAGCTACCGCGGCGTCGTGGCGCGGGGACGCGCCGGCGGGCACCCAAGCGGCGTTTCACCTCATATGGCCGATGCCGGCCGACCGAACCCGCGCTGAGATTCATGCACCACCGTGTCGCCGATGAGTTCGCGGGTGGGCCACAACAGACGAGTCGACGAAATGCTCACGGCGGTCATCTGACGTTGACGTATTCCGCCCCACGGACGCGGCCTCCGCGCTCGACCGCATCCACAATGGCCGGCGATCGGCCGGCCGGACCGGACCAGCGGTGAACTCCGGGCTGGCGATCGTCGGTCTCACGCTGCTGCTCGTCGCCGCGGTCTCGCGTCGGCTGTCGGGCACGCCGGTCACGCCGGCGATGGTGGTGGTCGCCGTCGGCGTGCTGGTCGGACCGCTCGTGCTCGATGACCTGCGGGTGCCGCCCACGAGCTCGACGGTGCGGACGCTGGCCGAGGCGACGCTCGCGGTGGTGCTGTTCTCCGATTCCTCGCGCGTGGATCTGCGCTCACTGCGGCGCGAGTCGTCGATACCCGTGCGCCTGCTGGGCGTCGGGCTGCCGCTCACGATCGCGCTCGGAGCGGTCGCCGCCGCGGCGTTGTTCGGCGCGTTCTCGCTCAGCGAGGCGTTGATCCTCGGCGTGATCCTCGCGCCGACCGACGCCGGGCTGGGCAGCGCAGTCGTGACGGACACGAGGCTGCCGCAGTTCGTGCGCCAATCGCTGAACGTCGAGAGCGGCCTCAACGACGGGATCTGCGTTCCCCTGCTGTTGATCGTGTTGGCGACCGCGTCCGGCGCCGAGTCACACCCGTTCCACGTCGTGGCCGAGGAGATCGGCTACGGACTGCTCGGCGGCGTCGCCGCCGGCCTGCTCGCGGCGCTGATCGTGAACTTCGGCGACGCCCGGAACCTGATCGACGGTGCGTGGCGGCAGATCATTCCGGTGGCCGCCGCGACCTTCGCCTACGGGCTCGCGATCTGGCTCGGCGGGTCGGGGTTCATCGCCGCGTTCGTCGCGGGCGCCCTGTTCGGTCTGCTTGCCCGCGAGCGCGTCGCTTCGGCGATGCGCTTCACCGAGGAGACGGGTGCGGCGCTCGACGGCGTGACGTTCCTCACCTTCGGCGCGGTGCTGCTCGGACCGGCGCTCGAACACGTGAGCTGGCAGATCGCGCTGTACGCCGTCCTGAGCCTGACGATCATCAGGATGCTCCCGGTGGCGCTCTGCCTGTTGGGCACCGGGGCGCGCGCCCCGACCGTGGCCTTCATCGGCTGGTTCGGCCCGCGCGGACTCGCCTCGATCGTGTTCGCCGTGATCGTCGAGGACGAACATCTCAGGCACGGCGCTGCGGTCGCCGCCGTCACCTACCTGGCCGTCGGCCTTTCGGTCCTCGCGCACGGAGCCTCGGCGGCGCCGCTCGTGAGTCGCTACGCCAAGTGGTACCGAGCCGCCGGCGACGAGCAGCACCCGGCGACGGAGAGCAAACCGGTGCACGAGCACCGCACCCGCGGCCCCGCCGCGCTGCCAATCAGCTGACGCCGGACACCCGAGGAGGTCCCATGGCCACACCCGAAGCGAGCTCAACCGCTCCCCCGCCGCCGATGCCCCGCGGGATGAAGATCATCTCCCGCAAGCCGCTGACCACCGTGCGGGCGGCGAGGATCATCGCCTCCGTCACGGTTTCGATCACGATCCTCGGCGGGGTGCTGATGCACTTCACCGATGAGAAGACCTACCCGAACATCGGTGACGGTCTGTGGTGGGCCATACAGACCGTCACGACCGTCGGCTACGGAGACCTCGTCCCGGCGAGCACCGCGGGACGGCTCGTCGCCGCGCTGGTGATGGTGGTCGGGATCGGCTTCCTGACCGTGATCACCGCGGCGATCACCTCGGCGTTCGTCGAGTCCGCCCGGCGGCGCGTTCAAGGCGCCCCCCAACCCGACCCGGTCTCAGCCAAGCTCGACCAGATCAGCACGCGTCTCGACGCGATCGAGACGGGGCTCGCGAGCCTGAGAGGGCATCCGCCCGGTGTCCAGCGTTGACGACTCAGCGATTCGCGCCGGAGGGCTCGCCCAGCGCCGTGCGCACCCAATCGCACGGTCGGCTGCGCGCGCAGTCACGGTGTGTCGCGTCCCCGCGTCATGGCAGCAGATCAGTGCGATGGCCGCGTGCGGTCCGGCCTTCGCGAGGATCGCATGCGCCGCCTGCTCATCCTCCCCGACGTGGGCCTGGCGCACGTGCGCCGCGTGGCCCCCGGTCTTGGCGCCCTTGAGCGTCGAGAACATGCCTATGCGCCCTACGGTGACGGAGATGGAGACGCGGATGACCGCGGAGGCAATGCTGCCGGCGGTGACGACCCGGGACTCCGTGAGCTTCAACGAGCCGTCGCTGTTACCGCTGACCACGAAGGCGGTCACGTGTCCCTTGCGGGCCTGCCTGCGGAATCCTCGCCCGAGCGACGCGAGCATGTGCTCGGCGGCGCGGCGGTCGCCAAAGCTGGCCAGGACCACGGATTCCTGGGACGCTGTCCCCTCTCCCATTGTCAGCCTCCTAACACGACCGAGACGCTCACGTCGGCGATCGACCGAAAGCTCGGCGTCGGCTCTCGCGACGCCGCCGTCGCGCGCGCCACCGAGTTGAACCTCCTCCGACCTCGCTGCGCCGGAGCGACAGCGACGGAGTCGTCGCCTCATCGCGGGCCGTTATGACGCCACCTGCGCCGGGAACTGTTCCTCGATCTGCCGTCGCAGGATCTCAGTCCCGGCAAACGCGAGGACGGTGAAGAACAGCATCCACCAGATGTTGCGCGTGGCCGGGATCGGCCCCCAGATGAACACGAGCAGCAGCAAAGCCGCCGTGATCGCATAACCGAGCCAGGGGCGCTCACTCAGATGGGGGGCTAACCAGCGGCGCGCGGCGGTGGCCCACTTCGCCGGTCCGGCAAACCAGCCGGCGGCGATCACCGGGATCCCGATGATCAGCGCCGCCCCGGCCACCTGCACGAGCAGGCCGGTGGCCACCGAGTAGGCGTCGTACGCCGCCGGACGGATGGCGTTGTTCTTCGCGATCACCGGTACGAGCTGGTTCCCGGTGATCCGGCGGACGAGCAGGACGACGAGCCCGGAGATGACCAGGCTCCCCCCGACCCACATCAGCGTGTGCCGTCGGTATCCCCGGGCCAGGAACATCGCCAGCGCGTACAGCACGAGTACGAGGGCCACGAGCACCACCGACAGTGCATGCAGCGCTTTGGCGCCGTCCTGGACGAGCCCCAGATTCTTGGACTTGACCACCGTGATGGTCGCCGCCGAGGCGGGCAGCTTCGAGGCCAGGCTCGTTGGCAGCCCCAAGCGCGCGAGAACGTTGACCAGGATCGCGCGGAGGTTCAGGATGACGTCGCCGTTGCTCACCTGTACGCGTGATCCGCCCCCGGTCACGATCCTCACCAGCTGCTCGTCGGCGAAGTAGTTGGCACGACTCCACGCGTCCTGGACGCGCGGGTTGTCGAGCGCGCGCTCGGCGCCCTGCTGGGCCAGGTTCTGCAGCCCACCCGCTATCGGTCCGGCCAGACGCGAGAGCTGTGGCGGCAGGGCGCTCTGCAACTGCGCCTGCACATTGACGTTCTGGTAGAGCTGATCGACGAGGTAGTTCGACAGCGCGGTGCGGATGGTCGGCTTCTGGAGCAGCTGGGTGCTCGTCTTGGACCAGTTCGTCGGGTTGAGCAACTGCCGGTTGGCCCACACAGCGAAGATGGCGAACACGGCCAACACGGTGGCGACGGTCAGGATCACCCGCACCCAGATTCGGTGCGGCTGCGTGGAAACCGCGGCCGGCGTGGCGCCCGGGTCCCGCGACGCCGCGGCGCTTCCGTCGCCGGGCGCCGACGGAGAGAGCGCTGGTTGCGGCGGACCGCCTCCCCCGGATTGCATCCGGTTTCCCCTTCCTGTCAGCCTGACCGTCGATCTCGGCGCACAGACGTCGCGCCGCTCCGCTTCAGCCTGGTAGTACACACACAGTCAGTGCACCACGACGGTACCCTCGACCGGCCGCATCGCCCTCACCTCATCTGGATGATCTCGGAGCGCCGCCAGATCATGGGAGGGTCGCGGCACGGGGAGCAGCGGCGTCAGAACGTCAGCGCGCCGCGAACGATCAGAGCCGCGCCGACCCCGAACGACGCGACGAGCACAATCGCGCGCGCATGGCTCTTTACCCACCCGTCGATCGCTCCGACCGTGTCGCGCGCGGCCTCGGGCTCGATGACGCAGACCGCGAGCGCGATGATCGGGATCGCGAACCAGATGGCGTTGTAGATCAGGACCTCGGCCAGGCCGCGCGGCACCTTCGGCTGGTCGGCCACGATGACGTCGAGCGCGATCAGATAGAAGAGCCCGGGGATGTGGGTCACTGGGCCGGCCAGAGCGGCTGTCCGCACTGTCAGCCGGTGCTCGAGCAGCGCGCCCCAGCGGCGATCATGGGTCCGGGGCGCCTCGCCCGGATGCGCGCGGCCGATCCGACCGGTCAGCAGCGCAAACGCGAAGGCCAGAACGACCACCCCACCGGCGATATCGGCGATGCCCTTCGTGCGATTGGTCCCGGAGTTGACGCTGATGCCGTTGAACGCCCAGATGACCACCACCCCGAACGCGACGGTGAACGCAAGGCCCGCAGCGACGTAGCCGATCATCAGGCGCCGCGGCGAAGGGTCGGACAGCAGCGCGCGCACCGCCGCGAGGCTCGTCGGCCGCACGGTGCTCACCAGGGCCAGGACGATGATCTCGATCGTCACGCTGCCCCCATGGCGTGGTCGGCGGGCACGGCCGCATGACGCTAGCAACCCGGATCTCGGCGCGGCGCCGAGAGGCGGCATGGCGCCGGGCAGCGGTCGCTGCAGCGTCTCGAGCGCTACCCGGGCGACGCGGCCGGAGCCTCCCTGGAACCGTCGGGAGCCGGGGCGGGAGTGGCCGTCGAGCCCCTGCTGGCCTGGGTTTCCCCCGCGTCCTCGGCGGTGTAGCGGGCGAGCAACTCGAGCTCGCCCTGGCGCCCGGGGAACACGCGGAGGACCAGCAGCATCCCGATGACCGCCGCGATGATTCCGGCCGCATAGGCCCAGTTCGCGCCGTCGAGGAACGACGTCTTCGCCGCGGCGATGATCTGCTGCTGGTAGTGCGGGTATTGGGCGGCGAGTGCCTCGGCGCTGGAGAACGATTTCTGAAGCGCGCTCTCGGTCTGGCTGGTGATCTGCGCGCGCTGCGGTGACGCCGCCACCTGGCCGGCGATGGCCGAGGCGTAGCCCGCGGTCAGCACGACGCCCATGATCGAGGTCATGATCGCTCCGCCGAGGTCGCGCTGCAGATCTGCGGTGCCGGACGCCATCCCGGCGCGCCTCACCGGGACCGCACCGGTGAGGCAGCGCGAGGCCGGCGTCATGGCGAGGCCGACGCCGAGGCCGACGAGCGCGTAGGCGAGTCCGACCTGCCAGTAGGGGCTGCCCTTGCCCCAGAGCAGGAGCATCACGACGAACCCGAGCACGCAACTGGCGAAGCCGGCCAGCAGCGTCGCGCGCGACCCGCGCTTCGTGACCAGCTTCCCCGACGGGGCGGCGGCCAGCACCATCATCAGCGCCGCCGGCAGGATCGCCGCCCCGGCCTGCAGCGTCGAATAGCCGAGGATGTTCTGGATGAACTGCTGCCCGATGTACATCGTCGCCATCAGCGTCCCGAAGACGATCATCCCCGCGATCGCGGCGACCCAGAAGATGCGGCGGCTCGCGACGTGCAGGTCGTAGATCGGGTTGGAGGCCCGCCGCTGGCGTCGCACGAACGCGATGCCCGCGGCGACGGCGATCACTCCGAGACCCACGGCCGCGGCACCCGCACCCGGCACCGCTGCGAAGTTGATCGCGAGCACGAGCCCGCCGATGAGCACCACCGACAACACACCGCCGCGGTTGTCCACGGGCTCGGTCGTCTCGCCGACGTGTCCCGGTACGAACCGCAGCGCCAGCAGCAACCCGATCACCGCCAGCGGCAACGTGACGAGAAACACCCAGCCCCACGACACGTGCTCGAGTAGCGCGCCCGCCACCAGCGGCCCGAGCGCCATGATCGCCCCACCGAGGCCGGCCCACAGCGCGATCGCCTGCGTGCGGGCCGGTCCGTCGGCCCACAGCGCGGTGATGAGCGCGAGAGTCGTCGGGTAGGCCATGCCGGCGGCGATCCCGCCGAGGAGCCGCCCCACGAACAGCACGTCGACCGACCCGGCCAGGCCGGCGACCAGGCTCGCCGGGATCGACAGCGCCATCCCGAGGATGAGCATCTGCTTTCGCCCGTGGCGATCGCCGAGCGCGCCGAGGTAGAGCACCGACATCGCCAGACCGAGCGAGAAACCGATCGAGACGAGGTTCAGTCCGGTCTGGCTCGCGTTCAGCGCCTTGCCGATGTCGGGCAGCGCGACATTCGCCACGGCGAGATTGAGGTTCGCCACCCCGGCCACGACGATGAGCGTGGCGAGCACGACCCCGGCCCGCGCCGGCCCGGCAGCGGAAGATCCCGGAGGGGAGGTGCCTGCCATCCCCACACTCTGCACCATCGACGTGATCGACGAGACCTCCCCCGGGGGGTGATCCCTCCGCCCCGCCGGCCTGGCGCGGGGCGGCCCAGCGCCTCGCCACGTCAATGTACCTAGAGGAATATTCCGTACGGTACAATCGCGTGATGAACGCGATTGCTTCTGGTTCTCGGCGCCGGCGCTACGCGCGCCGCCAGCCGCGCGAGGTCCGTCGTGAACAGATCCTCGACGCCACGGCGAGCCTGATTGCCGAGCAAGGCTGGTCGGGGATGGCGATGGAGCGCGTTGCTGAGCGGGCCGGGGTCGCGAAGTCGGTCAGCTACGCGATCTTCGGCTCACAAGCCGGCCTGCAGCGCGCCGTGATGCAGCGCGCACAGGACGTCGTCTCCGACCGTGTCACCAGATCGTTGGCGGCGGCGGGCGACGCTGACGATCTCGTCGGCTCTCTGACCGCGGGCCTCGGCGTCTACCTCGAGAGCGTTGCGCAGGAGCCGGCGATCTCCAAGCTCGTGCTGTTGCCGATCGACGGCGCCCCCGACAGCGTCCGCGACGCGATCCGCGAAGGCCGCGAACGTGTGCGCAGCGAGGTCGCGATGCGCGTCGAGCAACAGCTCTTGCGCGTGGGGATCGAAGGCCTCGACGCCGACTTGATCGCACACCTGGTGCGTGACAACGCCGAACACCTCGCACGCCTGCTGCTCGAACACCCCCGGACGTTCACCCCGCAGCGACTCGCGAGCTCGGTCGCGGCGATTGCCGACGCCGTGACGACACGATGACCTCCGCCGCGAGAATCGGCCCCGGTGGCCGGCGCGAGATCGGCGTCGTCAATACGCAGCTGATCGAGCTGTGCGTGCTCGTCGGCCACTACCAGATGCTCGCGATGACGATCAACGCCCTCGGGATCGAGCCCGACCCGCCCCCGACCCGACGGCCCCCGCGCATGATCAGGCTCGTCCAGGGTGCGCTCACGCGCACCCGCGATACCCACAAGCCAACCGCGAATTGAATCGACCGATGCCAATCAACTCGGTGACAAACAAGAAGTGCCTGATCACCGGAGCCGCCAGCGGGATCGGTCGCGCCACCGCGCTCGCCGCCGCTTCGAATGGCGCCCGAGTGTTCCTGACCGACATCCAAGAGCCCGGCCTGCAGGACACCGCCGACCGCATCCGCGCCGTCGGGGGGACCGTCGAGTACGTCAAGGCACTCGACATCTCGGACTACGCCACGGTGGCCCTGATGGCCGAGGAGATCCACGCCGCCCATGGCAGCCTCGACGTGCTCATGAACGTCGCGGGCATCTCGGCCTGGGGCACGGTGGAGAGCCTCGAACATCACCACTGGCGGCGCATGATCGACGTGAACCTGATGGGCCCGATCCACGTGATCGAAAGCTTCACGCCGGAGATGATCGCGGCGGGCCGCGGCGGGCATCTCGTCAACGTCTCCTCGGCGGCTGGCCTCTTCGGGCTGCCTTGGCACGCGGCCTACAGTGCCAGCAAGTTCGGGCTGCGCGGCGTGTCCGAGGTCCTGCGCTTCGACCTGCGCCGCCACGACATCGGCGTAAGCCTCGTCTGCCCCGGAGCCGTCAAGACGCCGCTGGTCGGGACCGTCGAAATCGCCGGCATCAACCGCGACGATCCCTCCATCGCCAAGCTCGTCGCACGGTTCGAGCGTCACGCCGTCACCCCGGGGCGCGTCGCCGAGGCGATCCTCGAGGCGATCGAACAGAACCGCTACCTGGTGTTCACCTCGCGCGACGTCCAGATCGGCCACTGGTTCCAGCGCAAGTTCGAGCCCGCATACGCAATCGCGATGCGCCTGATGAACGACCGCGCCACCGCAGTGGCAAAGCGCGCCGCGGCCTCGCCGGAACGGACGGCGTCGCCGGTCAGGAGCACGTGACCAACGGCTCGTTGGCGTTGCGGCGTGAAGCACCGCGGCGGGCCATGGCACCTGGGTCGTTCGCCGTTCGCCGACGACGCTCGAGACCGTTCAACGTCGGCGGTCCAGTTGCCGATACAGAGCGGTAATTGCGTCCAATTGTCGGCCGACGCCGACGGCGAACGGTTACGCGCATGGCTCGCGCTCGCGCGATCACTGTCCCGCGTGGCGCGTGGGTGAGGATCAGATCGCGACAAGAGATTCGAAGTGGCTATTCCCAGGAGAGGTGTGGCGTCGCCGCCGCGTTGTCGGTGCCACGCGCGCCGGCGGTTCCCGTCGCCTCACACGCCGGGACAGCGCTCACGCGCCGGTCCGGGCGATGACGTGCTCGCCGCAGCGGGACGCTTCCGCCTGCGCGGCCTCGCCGCGGCCGTAGCCTGTCTGAGCGTCGCTCTGGCGCTCGCTTCGGCTCCGCCGGCCGGCGCCGAAACGTGGGTGCCCCAGCCGGGGAACATCAACGTCGGCGCCGTCTTCTGCGTGCCCAGCACAACCACCTGCTACGCCGCCGGCGACAGCGGGCTGATCGCGATCTCCACGAACAGCGGCTCCAGCTGGACCCCCCAGACCTCGGGCACGACGCAGAACCTGAAGGGCGTCTCGTGTGTGACCGTCAGCGCATGCGTGGTGGTCGGGGCCAGCGGCGCGATCGACGTGACCACGAACGGCGGCTCGACGTGGACCAACCAGACCCTCGGCACGAACCAGTACAGCTCGGTCGCGTGCGTGAGTGCCACCACCACCTGCTTCGCCGCCGGGATAAACGGCGTGATCGCCGTGACGACCAACCTGACGACCTGGACGAACCAGACGTCGAACAGCGCTCAGGCGTTCTACGGGATCGCGTGCGTGACCACCACGCACTGCTTCGCGGTCGGGGCCGCCGGAACGATCGACGTGACCACTAACGGCGGCACCACCTGGGCCACCCAGACCTCGGGCACCCAGGTCCTCTACCGCGTGTCGTGTGTTGCCAGCACGACGACCTGCGTCGCGGTCGGGGCGGCCGGGGCGATCACCACCACCACGAACGGCACGACCTGGACCCACCAGACAGTGGGCACCACCGACCTCTACGGGATCGCCTGTCCGAGCACCACCCACTGCTTCGCCGCCGGCTCCGGGACGATCCTCGCCACCACCAACGGGACGGCCTGGTCCGCCCAGAGCGACCCGAGCTCGAACCAGCTGATCGAGGCCTCCTGCGTCAGCACGACCGCGTGCCTCATCGTCGGCGCGACCGAGACGATCCTGAGCACCACCAACGGCACGAGCTGGTCCATCCTGAGCTCGGGGACCGCGAACGCCCTGGACGGAGTCTTCTGCTGGACCGCCGACGCCTGCTTCGCGGCCGGAGCGAGCGGGACGATCCTCGCGACCACCAACGGCTCGACGTGGACCCCCCAGACCTCGACCACCACCAACCAGCTCAATGCGGTCGCATGCGCGAGTCTCATTGAATGCTTCGTGGTCGGCGCGGCCGGAACGATCGACGCCACCACCACCGGCACGACATGGACCGCGCAGACATCGAACACCACGAACGCCCTCGACGGGATCTCCTGCTCGAGCGCAACCCTTTGCTTCGCGGTCGGCGCGGCCGGAACGATCGACGCCACCGCCACCGGCGGAATCACCTGGGGCACGCAGACCTCGCATACCACCAACGCCCTCGCCGGCATCTCCTGCCCGAGCGTCACCGTCTGCTTCGCGGTCGGGGCAGCCGGAACGATCGACGCCACCGCCACCGCCGGCGTCTCCTGGGCCACGCAGACCTCGCACACCGCCAACGCCCTCGCCGGCATCTCCTGCCCGAGCGTCACCGTCTGCTTCGCGGTCGGGGCAGCCGGAACGATCGACGCCACCACGAACGGCGGCACGACGTGGGCCACGCAGACCTCCAACACCACCAACGCCCTCGACGGGATCTCCTGCCCGTTCACGACGGTGTGCTTCGCCGTCGGCGCGGCCGGCACGATCGTTGCGACCACCAACGGCGGCACGACATGGGCCGCGCAGACCTCGGGCACCGCCAACACGCTCCAAGGCGTCTCGTTCCCGAGTGGCCTGTCCCGGGGCTGGGCGGTGGGAGCCGCCGGGACCATCGACGAATACTCCTGCACCGGGGGCTCGCTGAACCTGACGAGCCCGTCGCCGCTCACGTTTGCACCGCTCACCCTCAACGGCGCCAACCAGTCGACCACCGGCACCCTGACGTTGACGCCCGACGACGAGACCGGTGCGCTCGCCGGCTGGAACATCAGCGCCTACGCCACCGCGTTCACCGACGGAACCGACACGCTCCCGAACCCGACGCTCACCGCCGCGACCGCCACCGCGACGACAGACACCTGCTCGCCACCGACCAACTCGGTCGGGTATCCGACCGGGGCGCTTGGAACGACGAGCGGCACGGCGACCAAGCTCTTCAACGCAGCCCTGGGCAGCGGCTCCGGTGGAGCAAGTGTCGCGTTGACCTTCTCGATCCAGGTACCGGCGAAGCAGTTGATCAAGACGCCGAGCCCGGACACGTTCTCCTCGACCGTCACGTTCACCGTCGCGACCGGACCCTGAGGAACCGCCCGCCGTACCCATCGATTTCCAGCGCCTTCCGAAGGGTGAGCGACCGAATTCGATCCCGCGATTCCAGAGACCCCAAGCCAGCGATGATGTGTAGCGTATGGTATCATCGCCCCGCGTATGGGTGTGCTGGTACAGATACGCGACGTTCCCGAGGATGTGCATCGCAAGCTCAAGGCACGCGCCGCCGCATCGGGGGTGTCCCTGTCCGAATACGCACGCGGCGTACTCACACGAACCGCTTCGCGTCCGACGCCCGCCGAACTTGCCGAGCGGATCGCCACGCGCGGAGCGACCGAACCTGCCCGACCCAGCGAGGACACGGTGCGGTCTATTCGCGACCAGGGCGAGTGACGGTACTCGACACCTCGGGCGCCGTTGACTTCCTGCTCGGCGTCGGCGCCGCGGCACAGGTCCAGGAACTTCTGACCGAGGAGATCGAGCTCGCCGCGCCGGATCTACTTATCTTCGAGGTGCTCGCCGTCCTGCGTCGCGAGGTGGCGCGCGGCGGCCTCGACGACACGCGCGCAACCGCCGCCATCAAGGACCTCGGGGATCTTCAGATCGCACTGTTCCCGACGCTCCCACTGCGGACCCGCGCCTGGGCGTTGCGGTCGAACCTCACCGCCGCAGACGCGATCTTCGTCGCGCTCGCCGAACACCTCGATGAGCCACTCGCCACCAAGGACGAGCCGCTGGCGCGCGCCATCGCAGAGCAGACAGCCGTTCGGGTCATCCCGCTCCGCGGCGGGCGCTGAGGCCGGCGCGAGGCGACCTGAGCCGCCCCGCGCTCGCCGGCTTCTCCTTCATCGAGGGTGAGCGACGGGATTCGAACCCGCGACTCCGCGGTGCCACGAGGTCGGAGAGCCCGCGGTCTCCGCCGCTTGCAGGGCGTCCGAGCGCCGGCGAAGTGCCACGGCGATGGCAGTCAAGCGACGCACATCTTCGAACGCGATGGCCCGTTCGGCGCCGCGGGCGTGCTCGGCGAGCGTGAGCGCACGCCAATAATGGGCGTGCACGATTCCCAGCGCGGAGCGCACGCGCACGAGCTCGCGGTGGCGTTGCGCGGAATCAATCATCGGCGCCGGTGTTGGCCGCGGTCGCTCGTCTCGGCGCTGCGTCCGTCCGTTGGATGCGGCGGTAGGCGCGCCATGCCTCCGCGAGCGCGGCGAGCGCGTAACGCGGGGCGACGCCGGGCCCGAGCAGGGCAACGGCATCCTCCCAGCATTCCGGCCGCCGTCGCACGAGCAGTTCAAGTCCGGCGTGTTCACCGGGCACGCCGCCGTGAAGGACATCTCGTACGAGGTCGTCGTCTCGACGCTCGCGGCCGAGGTCCAGCGGGGCGGGATCAGCTCTGGGTGGCAAGTGACCGTGCGTTGTCCTCACCCCCCACCGCTTCGCTGGGTGCGCCTGGGTCGGTGACCTGCCGCTTGCGCAGAGCCGCGGTCAGTGCGCCGACGATCGCGGCCGGGGTGGGTGGGCAGCCCGGGATGCGCAGGTCGACGGGGACGATCTCCTCGAGCGAGCCGGCGATATCGTCGCGGCGCGCGAGCAGGTTGCAGCCGAGGGCGCAGTCGCCGAGCGCGGCAACCAGGCGTGGCTCGGGCATCGCCCGGTAGGCGCTGCGCAGCGCAGGGGCCATGCGGGTGGTGATGGCGCCGGTGACGAGCAGCACGTCAGCGTGGCGTGGAGAGGCCACGATGTTCAGGCCGTACTGCTGCAGGTCGTAGTAGGGATTGGCGGCGGCGGTCAGCTCGTGTTCACAACCGTTGCAGGAGCCGGCATCGACGTGGCGCAGCGCCAACGAGCCGCGCTGCGCTGGGACGGGGGCGGCGATCGTGCGGCGCAGCCGCTGGAGATGGCCGAGCAACACAAACACGAATCAGCGATCCACGCAGGCGTAGCAGAGCTCAAAGCTCTTGTTGATGAGCGGGAAGTCCGCGAGCAGGTTCCCCGGGACCACGTGGCCGAGCACGGGCCAGTTCGCATACGAGCCGGTCCGCAGGTGCATCGAGCGCAGGCGCCCACCGTCCGGCTCGACCAGGCAGACCGTGGCGCCCCGCGGGCCTTCCACTCGCCCGATACCGATGCCTCTTGGGATGTCGTCGTCGACGACGAACGTCTGACCGGGTGCGAGCGGCTGGGCCAGCAACTCGTCCAATAGGGCGAGCGACTGGTCGAGCTCGAGTGCGCGCTGGCTCATCCGGCTGGCGACGTCTCCCGCCGGGACGGCGGGGGTGACGGGGGCAAAGCCGCCGTACCACAGTCGCGGGCTGTCGCGGCGTGCGTCGCGGCGCACGCCGGCGGCTCGCGCGGCCGGACCGACGGCGCCCAGGCGCTCGGCGTCCTCGCGCGTCAGCACGCCGACACCGGCAAGCCGGTCTTGCAGCGAGGACACAAATCGCAGCTGGCGCCAAGTGTTCGCGTGCTCGTCGCGCACCGCGCGTAGTTCCGCGCAGGCGCGGGCGGCGTCGCGCGGCGCGAGTGCGAGGTCGCCGGCGCCGACGCGGACGGTGTCGAAGAGGAAGCGGTGGCCGGTGAGCCGCTCGTTGAGACGCTGCACGCGTTCCTTGAGAGCGGCGTAGGCCATCGTGCCCGGAGCGAACCCGACGCCGGCGCAGATCGCGGAGATGTCGTGCAGGTGGTTGTAGATGCGCTCGAGCTCGAGCAACAGGGTGCGGCCGCGGCGCAGTTCGCGGTCGGGCGCGAGGCCGAGCGCGGCTTCGCAGGCCTGCGCGTAGGCGACGGCGTTGGTTACCGCGCAGGCTGCGCAGGCGCGTTGGGCGTAGGCGATCGCGTCTTCCAGTGGGCGCCCGGCGGCGGCCTCTTCCAGTCCGCGGCGCTTGTAGAACAGCTGCGCATCGAGGTGGATGATGCGTTCGCCGACGACGTGGAAGCGGAAGTGGCCGGACTCGATGACGCCGGCGTGCACAGGACCGACGGCGACCTGGTGCGTGTCGTGCCCGGTCACGGGCACGGTCCACGCGCCGAGCGGGGCGCCGTGGTCCAGCAGCGGCCGCAGGGGCTCGTGGCCGCTGAAGCGCACACCGTGCAGATCGTGGGCCTCGCGCTCGTCCCAGGCGGCGGCCGGTATCGCGTCGACGATCGTCTCGACGCCACATTTCGCGCCCGCGCAGGTGATCGCGCGCTCGCCGGCCGGAGAGCTGAAGACAGCCCGCAGGTCGACGGTCCGGTCCTCGCGCGCGGCGGCGAACAGGCCTTCGAAGCGTTCGCCGCCCACGTGTGCGAGCACACAGCTCGCGCGCCAGTCGGCGGGGCCCACCCTCGCGATCTCCCCCGGGGCGTGCCGCTTCACCGTGGCCATCGTCCGCGGCTTCATGACAGGCCCGCCATCAGCATGTGGATCGGCGTCGAGTCGGGGAGCAGGTAGGCGATCGCGCTCAGCCCCAGCAGTCCCGCGCCCATCACGACGGTGAGCCGCTCGATCGCGCGCACGGTCCGCCCCCGCCGCCAGGCGCGGCGGTGCTCACCGCCGAGCAGCCCCTCGATCAGGGCGTGCGCGAGGCCGAGGAAGCCGAGGCCGAGCAGCGAGGTGGCGATCACGGTGACGACCAGATGCCCCGACGCGAGACCGCCGAGCAGGATGAGCACCTCGCTGAAGAACAGCGGTGAGGGCGGGAGGCCGCTGAGCGACCCCAGGCTGACGCCGATCGCTCTGGCGGTTCCCGGGCTCGCGTGGGCGATGGCGCTCGGGGGGTGCTCGGCGGCCTCGGGCTGGTGGCGCAGCAACGGCGTGGCCGTGTAGAAGCCGAGCGCCTTGGCGAGCGCGTGGCCGGCCAGGTGCAGCACGACGCCGGCCGTCGCCAGGGGTGTCGCGAAGCCGATACCGAGCGCGAGCACGCCCATGTGCTCCAGACTCGAGTAGGCGAGAAGCCGCTTCCACGCCAGCGGCCGCCACAGGAACGGCACGGCGATGGCCAGCGAGGCCAGCCCGAAGGCGAGAAAGGTCCCGTTGGCGACGCCGGCGTGCAGCGCGGGGCCGAGCGTGACGAGCACGCGCCAGGCGACCAGGATCACAGTCGGCAGCAACGCGGCCGACAGCAGCGCGCTGACGGGCGGCGGAGCCTCGCTGTGCGCATCGGGCAGCCAGTTGTGCACCGGGCCCCAGCCGATCTTCGCGGCCAGCCCGCCGATGATGAGCAGGAACGCCAGCAGCGCACGACTGCCCGCCATCGAGCGCGCATGCGCGGCGATCTGCTGCCAGTTCAGGGTGGCGAGCGCGCCGCCGTGCGGTGCGAGGCCGACGTAGAGCACGAGGATCCCCACGAGCGCGATCGTCAGGCCGAAGGTGGTGAGCACGAGGTACTTCCAGCCCGCCTCGAGCGCCGGGCGTCGTCCGCTGTAGGCAACGAGTAGCGCAGACGTGCCGGTACTCGCCTCGACGAGCAGCCAGGCCACGCCGAGGTTGTTGACCAGCGGCATCGCGAGCAGCACGGCCCAGAACAGATAGAAGCCCAGGTAGTACCAGGCGCGCGCGCGGGCGGCCCGGAAGAACCCACGCCCCGCGCCTGCGAGGTACGCGGGCGAGACGAGCGCGCTGAGCAGTCCCACCACCGCGACCACCGTCAGGAACACGCCGGTGGCGCCGTCCAACACGTACCAAGAGCCCTGCGTCGGGGACGCGCTGCCCGCGAGCGCGATGACCGCGAGCGTCAATGCTGCCGCGGCGGTCGCCACGGCGCCGGCGACGTTGATCCGATCGGCCGCAGTCGGGGTGCGCGCCAGCTGGACCAGCAGCCCCCAGGCCACTGGCACGGCGGGTACGGCGGGTACGAGTACCTCAATCACGCAGGCCACCGAGCAGCGATGTGTCCCCAGTGCCGAGCTCCTCGTGGATCCGGGCGCTGAACACCCCGGCGACCGACACGACCACGACGAGGTCGAACACGAGGCCCAACTCGATGAATGCCGGGACGCCGCCGGGCGCCGCGAGCGCGGCGAGATACAGCCCGTTCTCGGCCATCAGGAAGCCGAGCACCTGGAAGATGGCCGAACGGCGAACCACCGCAGTGGCGATCCCCAACGCCACCAGACCCACCGCGGCGTGCTCGACGCCGGCGTCGGCCAAGCCGAGACGCGGCACGAGCGCCACGGCCGCGAGCGCGACCGCCAGCGCGGCGGTCAGGCGCGCAAGCGGCTGGGGCTCGGTGCTCATCCGCTGCCTCTCGCGCGTGCGGGTCACCACGACCAGCAGCAGTGCGGGGAGCACGATCGCCTTGGCCACGAGGACGACCCCGGCAACCAGCAGCGCCGTCGACTGACCGGCGGCGTCCCCGAGCGCCAGAACGCCGAGCAGCAGCGACTGCAGCGCAATCAGTGCGATCGCTACGGTGCGCCGACGCACCAGCACCACGCCGAGCCCACTGATCACCAGCGCCCAGGTCACGGCGTGGCTCATACCGCGCCCCCCGCGAACCAGCTGGCCAGGCCGAGCAGGCACACCGCACCGCCCGCTCCGACGAACACCGGCACCCGCAGGATCCGCATCTTGGCCTGCGTCGTCTCGACCAACGCCAACAGGACGCACCACACCGGCAGCGACACCACGAGGACCGCGAGCCGCGCAGCGAAGGGACCGGGGTGCGGGATGAACAGCTCGGTTGCGAGCACGAGCATGATCCAGTGGCGCGCCGCGGCCCCCCACTGCAGGTAGGCCAGATCGCGGCCCGCGTACTCGAGCAGTGGCCCCTCGTGGACCATCGTCAGCTCCAGGTGCGTGTCGGGGTTGTCGACCGGCTGGCGACCGAGCTCGGCCAGTACCACCAGCCCGAACGCGAGGGCGCCGGCCCAATGCGCGGGCTCGCCCCACACCGTCGCGTGCGTCGCCGAGGCGCTGAGCGCCAGCAGATCGGTGCTCCCGCTCGGCAGGGCGACCACGACGAGCACGAGAAGGAACACGGCCTCCACCGCCACCGCGAAGGACAGGTCACGGCTCGCACCCATCAGCCCGAAGGCGCCGCCGGTGTCCCAGGCGGCCAGCGTGACGGCAAAGCGCCCCAGCGCGAGCAGGCCGACCAGGACCAGCGCGTCGTTGCCGAGTCCCCAATCCGGTGCCAGACCGCCGATCGGCAACAGCAGCGCGGCGATCAACAGCGAGCCCGCCACCGCGGGCGGCGCCAGCTCGTAGATCGGCGTGCGCGGCGCCGGCGCGACGCCGCTCTTGCGCCACAGCCGGCGCAGCTCGCGATAGGGCTGAAGTGGTGAGGGGCCCGGCCGACCCTGCAAGCGCGCCTTGAAATGCTGCACAGCGCCGGGGATCAGCGGCGCGACGGCGACCACGCCCAGTAGTTGGACGGTACCGGCGATGACCGTCGCGGCGCCCATCACAGCACCCCGAGCCGGACGAGCGCCATCAGCAACCCGACCAGCCCCAGCAGATACAGCAGGTACGCGCGCAGGCTGCCCGACTGGAGCCGGCGCACGACCGCGGCACCACGCAGCGCGCCGGCCGTGACGGGCTCATAGATCAGCGTGTCGAACAGGTGTGGCACTTCGGCGTCATAGACGACGTCCTGAACCACGCCCCCCTCGACGTGCACCGCGAGCTCGCGCTTCGGGCGCAGCAGCGCCTCCATCGTCAGCCGCAGTGGCTTGGTGAACCCCGCCGAGGTCCAGGCCAACGCCGGCACGGCGACCTGGCCGCACGCCCACGCCGGGCTGGTCGCGCAACGGCGCGCCGCCCCGACGCGCCACAGGCCCGCAATGACGATCACCAGCGCTGCGGCGAGCGCGAGCGTCGGCAGGTTCCCGGTACCCGGCAGATACAGGCCGGGATGCCGCGCCAGCTCGACCGTTCCGGGGCCAAGCCGGGCGAGCGTGGGCACCAGCAGCCCCGGGAACACGCCGAGGAGCACGCACAGCCCGGCCAGGAACACCAGCGGGCCGCGCATGCCGACCGTCGTCTCCTGCGCCAGCGCGCACTCGTCGCGGCGCGGCGGCCCGAGAAGCACCAAGCCGATCACCTTCACGAAGCACATCACCGCCAGCGCCGCGGTCGCGCCCAGCGCCGCCAGCGCAGCCGCTCCGGCCAGCGCCACGCCGAACGGGCCGTACACCGCGACATGCACCAGCGCCTGCAGCGTCATCCACTCCGAGGCGAACCCGTTGAGCGGCGGTAGCCCCGCGATCGCCATCGCCCCCACCGCGAACGCGACACCCGTCCAGGGCATGCGTCGCAACAGGCCACCGAGGCGATCGAGCTCCAGACTCCCCACCGCGCCCGCGAAGGACCCCGCACCCAGGAACAGCAACGCCTTGAACACCGCATGATTGAGCGTGTGCAGCAGCGCCGCCGCGAACGCGATCGCGCTCCACTGAGGCTGACCGATCGAAGCGAACACCAGCGACGCCCCCAGCCCCAGGACGATGATCCCCACGTTCTCGATCGAGTGAAACGCCAGCAGCCGCTTGAGCTCATGCTGAAAGAGCGCGTACACCACGCCCCCGACCGCCGACAGCGCGCCGACGCCCAGCAGCGCCAGGCCGACCCACTGCGGCGCCGGCGCCGCCCACTCGAACAGCACGCGGATCAGCCCGTACAGCGCGAGCTTGATCATCGCCCCCGACATCAGCGCCGAGACGTGCGCGGGGGCCAGCGGGTGCGCCCGCGGCAGCCACGAGTGCAACGGCATCGCCCCCGCCTTGGTGCCGAAGCCGATCATCGCGGCGACCGCCACGAGGGCGCGCAGACCGGCGGAGTGCAACGGAGCGCCGCCGAGCGCGCCGTGATCGGCCAACACGAGCAGGCTCACCCACACCCCGATCCCGCCCAGGTGGGTGATCGCCAAGTAGGCGAACACGTCACGGCGCGCCTGCTCGTCATGGCGCACGATGAGGATCATGGCCGCCGGCAGCAGCGTGATCAGCTCCCAGAACGCCAGGAAGGTGGTCACGTCGCGGGCGGCCAGCAGCCCGACGAGCGCGAGGCAGAACGCGCCGCTCAGGGCGGCGATCGGCGCCGCGTGGTGCGTGTCACGTAACGCATCGCGCGCGTACACCATCGCCGGCACCGCGATCAGCGCCAGCACCACGAGGAAGAACCCGCTCAGCGGATCGATGCCCAGCGCCGGCGCATAGTCGCTGCGAAACGGCGCACCGATCGCCGGCCCGCCGAACAGCACCGCCGCGCCGGTGACGGCGATCGCAGCCATGCCCACCGCCTGTGCGATCAGCGCGGCGCGCCACCGCTGCGGCACGAGCGCAAGGACCGCACCGCACGCCAGCGCCACCACACCGGCGACGCACACGATCGCCCACACCGTCATCGAAAGCGGCCGTCAGCCACGGCGGGCCTCGCGTCGGCAGCCGTCGCTTGCCTTGCGCCCCGACGTCGCGCCTGCGTCGAGCATCTCGAGCGGGTCACGGATCTCTTCGAGTTCGCCGCCAGCAGTTCGCGCGCGCGACCGGGAAGCGTCGGCGTCGACGGAGCTCCATCGTCGGCAGCGATCGTGCGCGAGGCGCGATGCATCATCTTCCCGAAGTTTAGCTGCTTATAAGATTCGGGACCCACTATGCTGATCTCGAGACGGCCATAGGGCCATCTACCCTTCGCCCATATGACGCCGCGCCGGACGCCCCGAGCAGCACCCGAGCCCCACCCCGAGGTCGCGGCGGTCCATGTCCGTTCAGACCCGGTGTACGTGGTCAAGGCGCAGTTGTTCCGCACGCTGGGCCACCCGGTGCGGATCCGCATGCTTGAGCTGCTCGCCGACGGCGAGCGCACCGTCGGCGACCTCCAGGACGCGCTCGACCTCGACTCGAGCGGCACGTCGCAGCACCTCGCGGCTCTGCGTCAGCAGGGCGTCCTGGAAAGCCGCCGCGCCGGCACAAGCGTCTACTACCGTATCCGCGACCCCCGCGTGTCCCAGCTGCTCGCCGTGGCAAAGGAGATCCTCACGTCGGCCCTCTCGGACTCACACGCCCTTCTCGGCCACCTCGCCGAGACGCCGGCCGATCGCGCTCGCAGCCAGTAGCACGTCCCGGCCTCGCCGGTGGCTTCTCGCTTTCTGCACCCACAGCCGTCCGCGTCGCTGCTCGAGTGGAAAACCCAAACCTCCACGGTGTCCAGCCCCTTCCCCATGGTGAGCGACGGGAGTCGAACCCGCGACCGCCGAGACCGCAACCCTCTCGATAATCAAGGAGCTGGCGCGCCATGACGGGCGTCGTTCCGCGGGTACCAGCGCCAGGTTGGTAAACGAGCTCTCGACCGGATTGATCGTTAGGCCGGGTGGGACGATCTCGTCGATGTGGTCGCCAGTTCGCCGCGCCGGATCGTGGTCGACTCGCTGTTCGCGTCAGTGCCCTGCTTGTTGGCGGCGACTTGGCGCGATGTCTCGATGAACGCTTGCAGTGCGGGGCAGATGGCGCCGTGCCGCCAGGCGAGAGACACAACTGCGGGATCGGCGTTGGTGACCGGGACGTAGGTGACGCCCGCGCGGGGGTAGTGGTGTACCACGGCTGCGGGGAGGAGGCAGACGCCACGGCCCGCTGCCACGAGCGCGAGGATCTCTTGAAGGCTCGTGGCTTCGGCCGCGACGCGTCCGGGGAGCTCGTTGCGCTGCTGTTCAGCGTGCCATCGTGCTGGAGCCCCCTCATGCTTGGCGGCCGGGTTGATGATGAAGCTCTCGTCGCGCAGGTCCGCGAATCTCAGCGACTGGCGGCTGGCGAGCACGTGCGTGCTGGCGAGCGCCGCGAGGCGCGGTTCTTGGGCGAGGACCTCGACTTCGAGCTCGGTCTGCCCGGGTAGCAGTCGTGTGAACGCGATGTTGACCGAGCCGTCCAGAATGTCGTCGATGCCGCCTAGCAGCAGCTCGCGAACGCTCACGTTGATGGATGGGCGACGCGTGCCGAACGCTCGCAGTACGTCTGGGAGCAGCTCGTTCGCCGCTGACCCGTAGAAGCCGACGGTCAAACTCGGTGCGCCTGCGGCCCGCGTTACTTGGATGGCGTGGTGCGCCTGATCGAGTGTCTTGTGGCCTTCGTGTAGCAGCGCGGCGCCGGCGGCGGTCAGGTGAACGTTGCGGCTGTTGCGCTCGAGGAGCGCGACGCCGAGCTGGGCCTCGAGCCGGCGGATCTGCTGGCTCAAGGATGGCTGGGCGATGTGCAACCGGTCGGCCGCGCGGCCGAAGTGGAGCTCCTCGGCGACCGTGACGAAGTACTCGACGAGGCGAAGGTCGAGGCGTTCCATAGGCGGAGGCTACCGATCGTCGTGCAACTGGTCTTGGACTTCGGCGCTCGCTCGGGCGCATTCTTCGTGCCTCGAACTCGGGCGATCGTGGCGTGGCTCTCGACCGGGCCGGGCGGGGCCCAGGTGTTCCAACTCGAGGAGGTGGTGCAGGTGCCGGCGGCAAGCGCAGCGTCCGCGACGCGACCGACCATGTCCGGCGAGGCCTCGCGTGTGATGGTCGACGCGGCCGTGGCCGAGGCGACTTCGATGTCAGTGCCGGTGACGGTCGTGGTGGTCGACGAGTCCGGCGTCACGAAGGAGATGCTCCGGATGGACGGGGCACCGTTGGTCAGCGTTCAGACCGCGGTCAACAAGGCGTACGCCGCGGCGTCGATCGGGATGCCACCGGACGACTTCTATTCGGCGATCGAGTCAGATGGCGCGGCGGTCGCCGAGTTTGCGACTCGACCCGGATTGGCGTTGATCGCCGGCGGGCTCCCGCTGATCTCAGGTGGAGCCGTGGCTGGCGCAATCGGGGTCGCGGGCGCGATGACCGGCGCCGAGGATCGGGAGATCGCCGAGGCCGCGATCGCCAAGGCCACCAGCGCACCTTCGGAATGAAGCTTCTAGCGATCATGCGCCCGCGACACGGGCGAGACGTCCAAGCGGGGCTCGCCACTCATGCCGATGCGGAGCTCCGGGCGCTGTGGAGGCTCTACCAGGCCGGGATCGTGCGCGAGATGTACTCGCCGGGAGGTCCCGGAGCGGTGTTGATACTCGAGGCCGACTCCGTGAAGGAGGCTGAACAAGCACTCGGAGCCCTGCCGCTGCTTGCCAATGAGATCATGGGGCTCGAGGTGATCGAGCTGCGTCCCTTCGGGGTACTTGAGATGCTGTTCTCGTGACCGACGTCACCAGCCAGAGCGCCGGCCGGGGCCGCTTGGCCGAAGTACTCGCCGCGAGGGGCGGCAAGGCCGCGCCCGAGGCGCCGTTCGTGATCGAGCACCGCGAGGCGCTCATCTACATGCTGTGCGAGGCGGCTGAGCTCGAGCACGGGATCATGTGCCAATACCTGTTCGCGGCGTTCTCGCTCAAGCAGCGCGACGACGAGGGACTGACAACCGACGAGCTCGCTGCGGCGAAGCGCTGGCGCGCCGCGATATCCCACGTCGCGACCGAAGAGATGCTCCACCTCGCGCTGGTGCACAACCTGCTCTCGGCGATCGGCGCGGCGCCGCACTTGGGTCGGCCCAACCTCCCGGCGCCCGCCCATCACTACCCGGCCGGGGTGAACCTCACGCTGGTGCCGTTCGGCGAGGAGGCGCTGCAGCATTTCATCTTCCTGGAGCGACCGGAGGGGATGGAGTATGAGGGCGCCGAGGGCCTCGACATCCCGGTTCACGAAGCGGTGCCGCTGATCGCCGTGCGCGACATCGTTCCGCAGCCTCAGGACTTCGCGACCGTCGGTCATCTGTACCGCTCGATCGAGCACGGTTTCGATCATCTCGCCGAGAAGTTCGGTGAAGAGAACCTGTTTGTGGGCCCGCCCCGCGCGCAGGCGATCCCGGCGAACTTCACCTGGCCCGAGCTCGTGATCGTCACGGACCTGGCGAGCGCGCATCGCGCGATCGACACGATCCTCGAGCAGGGCGAGGGTGCGCGCGGCCGCTGGGAGCAGGCGCACTTCGGCCAGTTCGTGCGGATCCTCGACGAGTACCGCGAGATGAGCGCCGCGAACCCGGAGTTCGACCCCGCGCGGCCGGTGATGTTCGCGACCGTCCGGCGTTGCGAGCACGACGACACCGTGCCCCAGATCGCCGACCGCGTGACGTCGAGGTGCGGGGATCTGTTCAACGTGAGCTACGAGATCTTGTTGCAGATGTTCGAGCGCTACTTCGCGCACACGGAGGAGACCGATGCGCAGCTGGGAACGCTCGCCGGCGCCACGCTCGCGTTGATGCTGCGAGTGCTCAGACCACTGGGGAACCTGATCACCAGGCTCCCGGTCGGCCGCGACCACCCCGGAATGAATGCCGGGCCCAGCTTTGAGCTGTTCTACGAGAACGACTACCTGATGCCCCACCGCGAGGCCGCCTGGGCGCTGCTCGAGGAGCGAGTCCGCGACGCCGCGAGCTTCTGCGGGCTGATTGAGGAGATCGCCCCGGCCGGAGTTGCCGGCGAGCTCGCTCCGGTGCGAGCGGGACTGACCGATGTGGCCGACTCGCTTGCCGCCCACTTCGCCGATTGGGGGGCGAGGAGCCGCTTCGCGACGGACGCGGAGCCGAGACCAGCTCGGCCGGGCGGCACGACCGCAAAGGCGCTGTCCAGGCGGGCCGCGTCGCTTGCTCGGGCGGTCTCCACCACCGACCGGGCGACGCGAGACGCCAAGCTGCTGATGAGCCTGTTCGAGGGTGCCCATGCCGCACTCGAGCAAGCTGGAGACGGACCGACCGCTGCCCGGCTCGTCGAGGGCGCGCTTCGTCCGCTCGCCGAGGCCGTGACCGGCGCGCGGCTTCGGACCGGACGAAGAGAGGCCCCCGAACTCGGGAACGACAGGCCCAACACGGGTCTCGCCGACGCGTTGTGGGCGCTGGCCCAGAAGGCCACCCGCGTGCGAGCGAAGTGGACCGGGCCGGCGGGCGGCGCAACCCGGCTGATGGAGGCCACCGCCACCCTCCAGGATCTCGCGCTGAAGGCGTCGCCACCAGATGAGCAAGAGGCGCGGCTGGCTGCGCTCCAAGAGCTCCAGGGCGAGTGCGCGCAGGAGATCCGCTGCGCAGACAACGGCCCGTACCTGGTGACCAACGCAGCGTGCGTCGACGACTGGCTCGGAGAGGGGCTTTCGACCCGACCGCAGATGGCGCTGTGCCGATGCGGGGAATCGGCGATCAAGCCGCTGTGCGACGCGGCGTGCGTACGCGTCGGGTTCAGTGACAAGAAGGACCCGAAGCGCGTGCGCGACAAGCGCGACACCTACGACGGGGTGCAGCTCACCGTGTTCGACAACCGGGGGATCTGCCAGCACTCGGGTTTCTGCACGGACCGGCTGAACACCGTGTTCCACACCGAGGGAGCTTTCGTGACGCCGAGCGGCGGGCGGATGGACGAGATCATCCGTGCGGTCCGCGATTGCCCTTCCGGTGCGCTCAGCTACGCGATCGACGGCATCGAAGCCCGGGCGCAGGTCGACTGGGACAACGGTCGAGAGGCCGCGATCGAGGTGAGCAAGGATGGGCCGTATCGGATCACGGGCTCGATCCCGCTCACCGACCAGGCTGGCGAGTCCCTCAGGCGCGCGGCCGGATCGTCGCTCGAGCACTACGCACTGTGCCGCTGCGGGCATTCCCAGAACAAGCCGTTCTGCAGCGGGATGCACTGGTACGTGGACTTCAAGGACCCAGCCCTGGATGCCGCCCGCGACCCGACGCTGTTCGAGTGGTGTGGTGGGCTGCCAGCATTGACCCGGATGACGCGCCTCTTCTATGAGAAGCACGTGCCTGAGGATCCGCTCCTGGCGACGCTGTTCGCCAATATGTCGCCGGACCATCCTCAGCGGGTGGCGCGGTGGCTCGGCGAGGTCTTCGGCGGGCCAAAGCTCTACAGCGAGACCTATGGCGGCTACAAGCACATGATCTCCCAGCACCTGGGCAAGGCGCTGAGCGAGGAGCAGCGCGCGCGCTGGGTTGAGCTGATCACGCTCTCGGCGCAGGAGGCAGGTCTTCCGGCGGACCCCGAGTTCCAAGCAGCGTTTCGGTCCTACATCGAGTGGGGATCGCGAATCGCCTTGGAGAACTCCCAGCCGGGCGCGAAGCCACCACCGGAGATGCCGATGCCAAGGTGGTGGTGGGCGTGCGACGCGACGCCGGGATCACGCGTCTCGGCGCTCGAGCCTGAGGAGTCCGAACCGACCCAGGCGATCGAGCTCGCGGCAGCGGGCGAGCCGATCAGCTTCGTGCAACACATCAAGCCACTGTTCCGAGAGCGCGACCGCAAGTCGATGACGTTCGCGTTCGACCTCTGGTCCTGCGACGACGTCCGCGCGAACGCTGAGACAATCCTCGAGCGCGTCCAGGCCGGAACGATGCCGTGCGACGAAGCGTGGCCACGAGATTGGGTCGGGGTCTTCGAACGGTGGACCCAAACCGGACTGAGCGACTGACGACGTTTGGGTTCCAGGCTGCCTCGCAGCTCGGTCTCAGCTATTCGCGATAGCGAGACGAACGACATCGCGTGTTCGGGCGATGACGGCCGCGTAGACCCTACGGGCTCCCGCAGGCCCGCAGACCGGGATGAGCCACGTGCGCGGCACATGCGGTGCCCGCCGCGGCAGATCGCTCATCGCCCGGCCCTCAGGTGTGTATCGGGCGACGCGGCGGCCATTGCGCATCGAGGCGCGACCGGTAGCAGGAGCGGTGATAGTGCTCGCCGGTCTTGAGCATGAGGCCCGGCTCCGACGCTCTCGTGGTGCTCCGCCGCGTGCCGTGCTCCACGACCACTATCGCCTCGGTCCAGCCGACCGGCTTACCGCAGATCCGACAGCGAAGCTGGCAGTCGTTGTGCTCAAACATGCCCTCCAGCTTGACGCTGCTGCGCGCGCACCGTAGCCGTGCTGACGTGCAGCGTCCGCACGTAGTTTCCGCGGAAAACCGGCTGGTCGCTCGCGGACGGGCCGGGCCGACTCGCCCCGTCGCGGCCCGCGCGAGCCGCACCTTCCGGTCGCCGGCAGTTCAGCGCCTTCGTGGCGGCGAACGCTTACCGAGGGTGAGAGCAGCGGGCGGGGTGTATGCGGCGAACAAGCGCCCAGCGCCCGCTCTCACGCAGCGCACGCCTCGCTCTGCCGCGGGACATCGGCGAGCAGTCCGTCGGGATTGAGGGTGCCGAACGCGTCGACAACGCGCGGGTCGAATTGGCGCCCGGCCTGTGCGGTGATCTCAGTGAGGGCGCGGTCCACCTCCCAGGCTTCCTTATAGGAGCGAGCATGGGTCAGCGCGTCAAAGACGTCGGCCACCGCGGTGATGCGCCCGGCGAGCGGGATGTCTTCGCCGGCCAGTCCCTGCAGGTAGCCGCCGCCGTCCCAGTGCTCGTGGTGGGTGCGCGCGATGTCGGCCGCGGCGCGCAGGACCGGCGAGCTTGCTGGGGCGAGAATATGCGCGCCGATCTCGACGTGGCTCTTCATGATCGAGAACTCCTCCTCGGTGAGCTTTCCGGGCTTTATCCGGATGCTCTCGGGTACACCCACCTTGCCGATGTCATGCAGCGGAGCGGCGTCGCGGATCATCGTCACCGTGGTGTCTGACAGCTCGAGGGCCTGCGCTATGAGCGCGGCCGCGCGACCCACGCGTTGGGTGTGCTGGAAGGAGCCCTGGTCCCCATATTCGACCGTGGCCGCCAGGATGTTCAGGCTTTCCAGCCGTGCGTGCTCGAGCTCGACCGTGCGGGCGCGTACCGCGTCGCTCAGCAGCTCGTTGCGGCCTCTGAGCTCCTTTTCCAGATGACGGGTCTGCAGGAGGTTTCGCACGCGCAAGAGGAGCTCGGCGTTGTCCAGGGGCTTGCTGATGAAATCGCGTGCCCCGAGGGACAGCGCGCGCCGCTTGGAGGCGTGTGCCGAATCGGCGGTGACGACCAGCACCGGGAGGCTTTCCGGCTCGCGCAGCAGGTCGCGGATGTCGGCCATCACCTCGAACCCCGAACGGTCGGGCATGTGCAGGTCCAGGAGGATGAGGTCGGGCATTCCCGCGGCGCACAGATGCGCCACGCTGCGGGGGTCCTGAGTGCACACCAGGTCGGAGTACCCGGCTTGCCCGAGGATCTCCTCGAGCAGGTCCACGTTGGCGGCGTTGTCGTCGACGACCAGCACCCGCATATCGGTCAGTGTCGCGGACACGGTCGTCAGACCGCAGCGAGGAGGGTCTCGTCGACGATGCGCAGCAGCTCGGCGACGTCGAAGGGCTTGGTCAGGTAGGCCAGTGCGCCGAGGTCGATCACGTTGCGCTGGCGCTCGGCGGTCGCGTCGGCGCTGATCGCGAGGAATGGGATCGACGCGGTGTCGGCGTCCGCCTGCAACAGTCGGATGACCTCTTCGCCATCGATGTCGGGCAGGTTGAGGTCAACCAGGATGAGGTCGGGCCGCTGCTTGCGGGCAAGGTCGACCGCCAGCCGCCCTTGAACCGCGCTGGCGACGGTGATGCCAGGGCGCTCGGTGAAGATCTGCTCGATGAGTTCGAGGTTGGCGGGATTGTCATCGACGCACAGCACCAGTCGACGATCCTCCGCGCTGACGCTGACGTCCTGCGATTCGCTGTCGGGGTCCGAAGGGGCCGCGACGGCGGGCAGCTCAACCGTGAAGACGCTTCCCTTGGCGGGAGTGCTCTGAACGCCGAGCGTGCCGCCCATGGCCTCGACGAACGCCTTGGACAGCGCCAACCCGAGCCCGGTGCCGTCGACGTTGGTCTGTTCGGCGCCGAGCCGGTCGAAGGGGGTGAACAGGCGCACGAGCAGCTCGGCCGCGATGCCCGGCCCGTCATCGACGACCGCGATCTCGACCCGGTCAGCGTCGGCGAGCCGCAGTCGGACCTGCACGCGTCCGCCGTCGTCGTTGTATTTGATCGCGTTGGACAACAGGTTGAGCAGCACCTGCCTGAGCCGCTGGACATCTGCGAGCACCCATAGGTCGTCGCCCCCGGCCCGCACGCTGACGACGATGCGTCGCGCCTCGGCAAGCGGTGCCACCAGGTCGATCGCGTCGGTGACGGCGCTGCTGGCCGAAACCGGCTGCACCGACACGTACTCTGGATTTGACTGCAGCCTTGAGATCTCGAGCACCTCGTTGACGAGCTCGAGCAGATGATCGCCCGCCTTCAGCACATGGTCGACTTGGGCGTGCTGGCGATCGGAGAGGTCACCCATCACAAGCAGCTGGCTAAAGCCGAGGATCGCGTTCAACGGCGTGCGCAGCTCGTGGCTCATGCGCGACAGGAACTGGTCCCTGGCCTGGGTGGCGCGCTCGGCCTCGGCCCGCAGGAAGCGATCGGTGACGTCCTGGCACGTACCAATCAGGCCAGTAACTCGGTCGGCGGCGTCGCGTCGCGCGGTTCCCTGGCAGTCGATGATCCGGCTACCTCCCGGGCCGGTCACCCGGTAGCGCACCCGCAGCGGTCCACCGTCGGCCCGGGCGGCTCGCAGGGCATCGGCAAGCTCGGCCCGCGAGTCCGCGTCGACGAGCTCCAGCATCGCCTCCAGACTCGGCGGCGGGTCCTCGGCCCGCCAGTGATGCAGGCGCGCCTGCTGCTCGGACCAAACCAGGCGGCCGCTCGCGGCGTCCCACTCCCAGCTTCCCACACCGGCCTGGCGCTGCGCCTCGGCCAGGTGCGCCTCCTTGCGGCCGAGATCCTCGGCGAGCGTCTCGGCCGACAACCGTGCGCGAAACGCCCGCCGGTAGAACAGCAGGAACGCGCCGAGCAGCGCCGCGATCGCAATCGCCGAGCCGACGAGCGCCTGCGCCTGCGCCCGCGACGCGCTGCTGCTGTACTGCGCCTTGGCGCGGTCGATGGCGTTCGTGGCAGCGCTTCCGGCCGCGTTTGCCGTCACGCCGAGATGGACCGCGGCGAGCAGGTTCCCGGGGTCCCCCGGTTGGGGGTCGTGCGCGAGCAGCGAATAGATGGCATTCACCGTGGCGAAGTCACGATTCAGTGCTGGCGCGATGGCCCTGAGGCTCGGGAGGGGCTCGCTGCGTTCCAGCGCGGCGAGCTGGCCGTGGACAGCGCGCTCGCCACTCTGCATCTGCGCACCGACCACCGTGGCTGGGACGAGGTCATCCACGAGCTGCAGCGGGCGTACCCCAACCACGCTGAATTGGGTCGACACATCGCCCAGCTTGACTTCGGCCTTCGCGTACGACTGGGCTCGATGCTGCAAGAAACCGGTGGCGATGATCGACAGCAGCGCAAGCAGCGACACGATCACCGGCGCGTACCAGCCCCGAAAGCGCCCGGTGACCTGCACGAGCGTCCGGGATCGATGCTTGGCCGCAGCGGTGCCCGGCGAGCCATGATCGGCCTGGGCGTGAGCTCGAAGGCTCATCGAGATCGGTGACGGTGGCGATGTCTTTGGCATCTCGTTCATCGCGGCGGGCCGCGGGGGCCCCGCGAAGCTCTCCTTCCTCGACATCGGCAGGGCGGGGAGCCCGGCGAGCGTAGTGGACGACTGACGTATCGATCGGACGCCAAGCCGTCCGGTCTCTACCCCATTTCGGGGATGCAGGCGACGAGGCGTGACCGATGACCGGGCCACCACGCACCACTCGACCGCTTCCACGGCGACGAGCGACTCCCAAGCCGATCCGCCAAGCGCACCGACACCACCGATGAATCCGACTGTTCACCCAACCGGTCTGACGACAGGACCCTCCGCGGCGAGTCTCGCCGGACGGCGAGCCAGAGCGAAGCGCTCGTCGATCAGGGTCTTGCTGCGGTCCAAGCTACTCGGGGCGTTCGGCGTGGTCGGCCGCCACCGCGATGTGCGAACGAGGCGACGCGTTCAACATCGGCTGCTCGTACGGACTGTCCGATCTCCCGGGCGACCCGGTATGCGCCGAGGACGCCCTGCGGATCGCATGTACGACCACAAGGCCGGCCGGGCCTCGGCCAGCCGGCACGGCGACTCGGGATTCCCGAGCACGAGGTCAAGCGGATCGAGATCGCCGCTCGGCTCCACGACATCGGCAAGGTGGCCACCCCCGGCAGCATCCTCAACAAGCCCGGGCCGCTCGACGAGGAGGAGCGGTCGTTCATGCAGTCGAAGCCGCCTATTAGGCGGCGGGCGCCAGAGCGGCGGCGGCGCTGTCGGGCCAGGTTTGCAGGAAGGAGTCGACGGCCTCGACGTCGAGGGGCCGGGCATAGAGGAAGCCCTGGCCGCTGTCGCATTGCTCCTGCTGGAGCATGGACAACTCCTCTGCCTGCTCTATGCCCTCAGCCAGGGTCTCGATCGAGAGCGCCTTGCCGAGTTGCACGAGGGTGCGGATCAGAGCCTCGCCTTCGGCGCTCTGCGTGAGCTGGGAGATGAACGAGCGGTCGATCTTCAACGAGTCCACGGGGAATCGCTGGAGATGCGCCAGCGAGGAGTAGCCCGTTCCGAAGTCGTCGATGGCTATCCGCACACCGAGCGCCTTGATGGCGGCGAGCCGCCGGGCGGTTTCCTCGGCGTTGCGCATCAGCGTCGTCTCGGTGACCTCGAGGGTCAGCGCGCTCGCCTCGAGGCCACTCTGTGAGAGGGCGTGGCGCACATCGCTGACGAGCTCGTCGGTGTCGAGCTGGCGAGCCGAGACGTTGACGGCCATTCCGATCGGATGTCCGGCCCGACGCCATGTCGCGCCCTGACGGCAGGCCTGCTCCAGGACCCACCTCCCGACATCGATGATCAATCCCGTCTCCTCCAGCAGGGGGATGAAGTCGTTGGGTCCGACGATGTCTCGCGTCGGGTGCTTCCAGCGGATCAGGGCCTCGACGCCCGTGGGGCTCATGTCGCGCAGGTTGAACGTGGGCTGGTAGACCAGGAACAACTCGTTGTTCGGGAGGGCGTGGCGCAGGTCTCGCTCAAGCTCCATGCGCCGTTGGACCGCGTCGTGCATCCCAGGCTCGAACACGACATAGCCGTCCGCGCCGTCCCACTTGGCCTGATGCATCGCGATATCCGCCTCGCGCAGGAGCTCCTCGGCCGAGGTTCGCTCACCGACGGCGATCCCAATGCTCGCGCTCACGAGGGTTTCGTGGTCGTCTCCGAGATTGAATGACGGCTTGAGCGCCTCGAGCAGGCGCCTGGCGGTCGGCTCCGGGCCGGCCTGCAACGAAAGGTCCTCGCAGATCACGATGAATTCGCCGCCGCCAAAGCACCCCAATGCATCGGCGCCACGTACCGCGCCGTCAAGCCTCGCAGCGACCGCCTGCAGGAGCTCTTCGCCGGCTGCGTGACCGAGGGTGTCGGTCACCGTCTTGAGGTTGTCGATGTCTACCGCCAGGGCAGCCACCCGCGTGTGGTTGCGAGCTCCACGCGCGAGCATCTGCTGAGCGCGGTCGAGGATCAGCGTCCGGTTGGGCAGGCTGGTCAGCGCATCGTGGGTGGCCAGGAACGCCAGCTCATCGTCGGTTCGTTGGCGCTCGCCATCAAAGGACCGGGCCATCCGAATCAGGCCGAAATCGGTGCTGTGCTGCAATATCCGTAGGGCTTGCGAGAGCGCCTCGGGCGACACGTGCAGCCGCGCGGCGCTCTGGCGCAGCACCTCGGCCACGGCGTCGCGCCACCACAGACAGCGCAACGTCACCTCCTCAAGCGACGCCGCTCGGCGGGCCGCCAGCTCGCCATGGAACAGCCAGGTGTCGTTGCCGGCCTGCCGCGCCACCTGCGGACCCTCGCCCGCGAGCCAGCGCGCCAGGGCGAGCGTCGATGTCTGGTTGATCTCGTCATACCGGCTCTGCACCGCAGGATCAACGCCCGATCGCCTCCTGCGCGCGGCCGTCAGTTCGAGCACATCCGCGGCTCGCGCCATCAGGGCCTCGCCAAGAGGATGCACATCCTCTCCAAGCTCGGACAGCACAGCATCCGCCGACGACCGCGACCGATCGGCTCCCGAGCCCAGAGGTGACCGTGGCCCTGCCATCACACCATGCGTCGGTCCGCGCACCCCATTCCTTGACCGGGCGACCCGCAATGCCATCGATAAAGCCGCCCCACGGGCACCAGGACCAGGATGCCGACCCCCCGCCAGGGTCCTCATCGACAAGGCCGCAAGACGGCCAATGCGTCACGGAGCGCGGCGACCTGTCGAGGCGCCGGCTTGCTTTAGGCAGCGGCCGAGCCGACCTCGTGCGGTGCAGCAGGCGCGGGTCGAGGGCGCGCATCGCCGGTCGCTACGCCTGTGTCGCCGCGGGGCCGGCGCCGCCGGGCGCCTCTGTCTCCGTCGGAGTGGCGGGCGCGCTGACGCGGCCGCGGAAGACGTGGAACGACCAGCCCTGGTAGAGCAGCACGATCGGGAAGATGAGCACCGCTGCGACCGTCATTACGACCAGCGAGTAGTGGTCCGAGGCCGCGTTGTTGACGGTCAGGTTGTAGGCGTCGGTGGTGCTCGAGACCATCACGTTGGGGTACAGCGCGATGAAGATCTGGCCGATGGCCGCTGCGATCGCGACGGACGAGGCGATGAACGCCCAACCGTTGTAGTTGGTGCTCGAGAGTGCCCAGGCGAAGATCACTGCGATCATCCCGAAGATCTGGGTCGTCTCGGGCACGGTTCCGCCGCCGATCACGACCAGCGTCCAGATCACCCAGGCGAGGTTGACCACGATCGCCGCCAGCCCGATGACGCGAGCCGCGGCGCGGGCACGCTCGCACATCTCGCCGGTCGTGCGCAGCGCGAGGAATGTCGCGCCCTGCAGCAGGCACAGAGCCACCAGCGTCACCCCGGTCATCAGCCCGTAGCCGGTGAGCAGATCGAAGAAGTTGCCGGTGAAGTTGTGCTGCGAGTTGATCGGGAGTCCGTTGAGAAGGTCGCCGAGCGCAACTCCGATCAGCAGCGGGACGAGCACGCTGCCGATCGTCATCGCCAGCGACCAGCCGCCCCGCCACCGGGCGCTGTCGCGCTTGCCGCGGTACTCGAACGAGACGCCGCGCCCGAACAGCCCGAGCAGCACCAGCACGAACGCCAGATACAGCGCCGAGAACATCGTCGCGTACCAGCCCGGGAACGCCGCGAACGTCGCCCCGCCGACGACGATCAGCCAGACCTCGTTTCCGTCCCACCAGGGGCCGATCGTATTGATCGCAACCCGCCGCTCCGTCTCTGAGCGACCGACCCACATGTGCAGCGCGCCAACGCCGAAATCGAACCCTTCGAGCACGAAGAACCCGATCCAGAGGGCGACGATGATGATGAACCAGATCGTGTGAAGCTGCATCGAATCAGTAGGTCAAAGCGGGGACAGGAGTGCCGGCCGCGTCGCCGCCCTCGGCGGCCTCCGCGTCGGCCTGGGCCAGGCCGTGGCGCGAGTAGCGCAACATCAACACCAAGTCGGCGGCGCCGAGCACGATGTACGCCAACACGAACACGGTCAGGCTGATCCAGATCTCAGTCGAGCTGACCGACGGTGAGTTGGCGTTGACCGTCTTCTGCAAGCCTTGCACGATCCACGGCTGGCGGCCTGACTCGGTCAACAGCCAGCCCGCGGTGTTCATCAAGAACGGCGTGACCACCGCCCACACCGCCACCCGCAAGAAGACCTTGGACCTGCGCAGCGTTCCCCTCAGCAGCAGCCACCCGCCCCACAACGCGAACAGCAACACCAACGACCCCAGGCCCGCCATCGTCCGCATCGACCAATACTGGATCGCGACGTTCGGGATGTAGTTCCCCGGCCCGTACTTCTTCTGATACTGCGCCTGGAGCTGGTCGAGGCCGGTGACCGGACCGCTCCAGGTGCCGGTGGCCAGGACCGACAGCAGGCGCGGGATCTGAATGATCTTGGTCGTACTCTGGTTGCTCTGGCTGTAGCCCCCGAGCTGGGCGACCGAGAACGAGCACGGCTTGCAGCTGTCCCACAGGGCCTCGGCGGCGGCGATCTTCACCGGTTGGTAGTGGGTCTCGATCACGCCCAGCTGGTTCCCGACCGACAGCTGGATCACGATCGCGGGAATCAACGCGATCAGCGACACCTTCGCGGTTTCATAAAACGGCCCGACGTGACGCTCCTTGCGCAGATACCACGCCGAGACGGCGAGCATCACCAGACACCCGGTGATAAGCGACGCGAGGATCACGTGTGCGTAACCCCACACGAACGTCGGGTTCACGAACAGCGCCCAGAAATTGGTCATCACCACGTGACCTGCGCTGTTGATCTTGTAGCCGACCGGATGCTGCATCCACGAGTTGGCGATCAGGATGAACAGCGCCGACAGCATCGAGCTGATTGACACTGCCCAGATCGTCGCCAGGTGCACCCGCTTTGGGAGCCGGTTCCAGCCGAACAGCCACAGCCCGAGGAACGTCGACTCGATGAAGAACGCCACCATTCCTTCCAACGCCAGCGGCGCCCCGAACACGCCGCCCACGAACCGCGAGAACGTCGACCAGTTCATCCCGATCTCGAACTCCTGCACAATTCCGGTGACCACCCCGATCGCGACGTTGATCAGCAGCAGCGTCCCGAAGAAGCGCGTCATCCGCTTGTACTCGGGGTTGTCCGTGCGGTACCAGGCGGTCTGGAGCACCGCGACCAGGAACGCCAGCCCGATCGTCACCGGCACGAAGAAGAAGTGATAGATGCTCGTCGTGGCGAACTGCCAGCGCGCGAGATCGTTGGTCGTAGCGCCGATCACGCGCCCTCCGGGGCGCGCCCGCGCGCGCTCGGCTCCCGGCGCCGTGCACTCATTGGTCCGGGCTGATCCCCGGACTTGAGGTGATCTCGACCGCGAGGTGCTTGGTCAGCGGCTGCTCGCTCTCGGTGCTGTAGTCGGCGATTCCGCACAGAACGTTCAGCTCGGGCATGTATCCGGCCGCGTTGCCGCGCGGGATCTCGTAGCGGACCGCGCGATAGCCATAGACCATGCGTTTACTTCCGTCCTTGCTGAAGCTCGTGATGTCGATCACGTCGAACTCGTCGAGGCCCCGGTCGCGCATGTCGTCCTCGTTCATGAAGATGACGGTGCGCAGGCCTTTCAGCCCCCGGTAGCGATCGTCGTTGGAGTAGATGGTGGTGTTGAACTGGTCGTGCGAGCGGACCGTAGCGAGCATCAGTTGTCGCTCGCCGAGGTCGACGTCGTCCGGAAGGGGCGCGAGGCTGAACTCGGCGGCGCCGGAGGGCGTTAGGAACCCGCGCTCGCGTGCCGGCTGGCTGATGCGAAACCCGTGCGGATGGCGGACGCGGTCATTGAAGTCCTCGAAGCCGTCGAGCACCTGCGCGGCGGTGTCGCGGATCCGGTCGTAGTCCTCGGCGTACAGCTGCCAGGGGGTTTTGCTGGCTGGCAGCGTGGCTTGGGCCATGCCAGCGAGGATCGCGCACTCGGAGCGCAGGTGTGGTGAGAGGGGCTCGCGCATCCCGTAGGAGATGTGGACCATCGACATCGCGTCCTCGACGCTGACCCCCTGCGGGCCACTCGCCTGGTGGTCCTTGTCCGTACGCCCCAGGCATGGGAGGATCAGCGCCTGCTTGCCGTGCACGATGTGGCTGCGGTTGAGCTTCGTGGCAACGTGCACTGTGAGCTCGCAGTTCCTGAGCGCCTCGAAGGTGTACGGGGTGTCCGGCGTCGCCAGGGCGAAGTTGCCGCCGAGGCTGACGAACACCTTGACCTGGCCTTGGTGCATGGCCTCGATCGTCTGGACGGTGCCGAGTCCGTGCTCGCGCGGGACGTCGATCTTGCACACCTCGGCGAGCCGGTCGAGGAAGTGCTTGTCCGGGCGGTGGTTGATCCCGAACGTGCGGTTGCCCTGCACGTTGCTGTGCCCGCGGATCGGGCACGGCCCAGCGCCCTCACGGCCGATGTTGCCGCGCAGGAGCAGCACGTTGACGAACTCGCGGATCGTGTCCACGCCGTGCTCATGCTGGGTGACGCCCAGGCACCAGGCCATGATCACGCTGCTCGACTTCATATACGAGTCGGCCAGCCTGCGGATCGCCGACTCGTCCACGCCCGCGCCCTCGACCAAATCGCTCCAGGGCGTTCGCTCGCACAGCGCGCGGTACTCGTCAAGACCGTGTGTGTACGCCTCGAGGAACTCGCCGTCGAGCACGGACGGATCGTCCTCCGCCGCCTCGAACACCGCCTTGGCGACCCCGCGCATCAGCGCCATGTCGCCGCCGATGCGCAGCTGCACGTTCATCGTGCCGATCTTCTCCGAGTGGAAGGTCGCCATGTCCAAGAACTCGTGCGGCACGATCGTCCGCCGCGACGCCGCCTCGATCAGCGGGTTGATGTGCACGAGCGCCGCGCCGCGCCGGTCGGCTTCCGCCAGCCAGGTCAGCATCCGCGGCGCGTTCGTAGCGGCGTTGTCGCCGATCAGCCAAATCGCGTCCGCCTGCTCCCAATCGCCGAGGTCGACCGTCCCCTTGCCCGTTCCCAACGCCGTCGTCAGCGCGCGGCCGCTCGCCTCGTGGCACATATTCGAGCAATCCGGCAGGTTGTTGGTCCCGAACTCCCGCACCCAGAGCTGATACAGGAACGTCGCCTCGTTGCTCAGCCGCCCCGAGGTATAGAACGACGCCTCGTGCGGGCTTGCGAGCCCACGGAGCGCGCTCCCGACGACCTCGAGCGCGTCCTCCCACGGGACCGGAACGTACTTGTCGGCGGCCGCGTCATAGCGCATCGGCTCAGCCAGCCGCCCGGCCGCCTCGAGGTCGTAGTCCGTCCAGCCCGCGAGCTCGCTCACGGCATGGGCGGCGAAGAAATCCCGGTCGACCAGCTTGCGCGACAGCTCCCACGTCACATGCTTGACGCCGTTCTCACAGATGTCCAGACGGAGACCGCTGGGATCGTCCGGCCACGCGCACCCGGGACAGTCAAAGCCACCGTCCTCGTGGTTCATCACGAACAGCGCGCGGGTCCCCTCCACCTCTGTGCCCGACTTCTCCAGCACCTCTCCGACGCTCCGCGCCGCGCCCCAGCCCGCGGCCGGATGGTCATACTCGTGGCGGGAGAACCCGTCGCTGGAGAGCGGCCCGCGACCGCGAGCCGGCGCTCCGGGCGCCCCGCCGAGCATCAGCCTCGCCGCGTCCTCCGCGTTGCCTTGCGCTAGCGACATCGCGCGCTCCCCACGGCCGGGTTCCCCGAGGCATCGCAAGCTACTCTTCCCGACCGCCCAAGTCCAGCCCAAGGGCGCGCCGTGTTCGGCGTGTCGAGCGTTGGCACGGGATGGCATAGCCTCCGCCGTATTGACACGCCACGCCTCATTGCGCAACGACCGGTCGCGCGTCCTGCCGCTGCAGCGTCAGGTGATATCCGACGGCGCAGTTGAGCGTCGCCGCCCGAATGAGGTATAGCCCCCAGCCGGCGGTACCGAGCCGGAAGAAGCCGAGTGCCCGACCTTCGCGTCGGGCCGATGCGGATAACCGACGAGCCCTTTCCGCCGTAAATCGGTCGCCGTTCAGATTCCCGTTCTTGTCTTAGCGGCGGTGGTCTCCTCGTCGATGGTGTCTGGGTCGGCTTGCTGGCACTTGATTCGGTCGAGGTGTTGGCGGTCGACGTCGGGGAAGGTCGCGCCGTTGCTCCTGTGGCTGAAGAACAGGTCGAGCACCGCCCACACGAGCGAGAGGCAGCTGGTCTCTTGTCCGGCTGTAATGGCCTACTTGCAGGCCGTTTGTGAGGGGTGAGCGACGGGGTTCGAACCCGCGACCGCCGAGACCACCACCCGGCCTCGTTCGGCGCGACGCCCGTGGGTACGCAGTCAGCCCGCGCGCGTCGCGGAGCCGAGAATTCGGAAGACGACGGTGCGGGTCCGGCCGGTCACGCCACCTGCGACCGGCGTCGCGCTCAGCTCGTAGCCGCCGGGCGCGAGCGCGTGGCCGTTGACGCGGCCGGTGAAGTGGAAGCGGTTGGCGCCGGCGACGTCGCCATGCGTGAAGCTGCCCACCGGCGTGAAGCGGGTGCAGCTGCGACCGTGGTGCGCGCGCGCGTGCTTGGGCCGCTTCACGCAGCGGGCGCCTTGCAGCACCCCCGGGTGAGGGCTCAGCACGCTGAAGCTCGTCGTCGCGGCTTCGCTGTCGGTGTAGGCGACGGTCGTACCGGCGGGGCGCGTGCGCGCGATGGCCGCGCCCGCGCGCGCCGGGGCAAAGGCCGAGCGGCTGAGGGCAAGCGCGCTCAGCACCGGCACGGCCGCCGCTCCCGTCCCGGACGGGCCGGAGGCCTGCGTCCCCCCGCGTGGGGAGCTGGCGCCCGACGAGCCGGCGCCCGACGAGCTCCCACCGGAGGAGCCGGTGCCCGTCGTGCTCGTCCCCGCGCCGCCGCCCCCGCCGCCGGTGGCCGGGGCGCTGGTCGAGAACGTCTGGTCAGCGCCGACCGTGGCGCCGTCCTTGGACCCGGCGACGGCGCGGTAGTGATACACGGTGCTCGGGGTCAGGCCGGTGAGCGCGGCCGACACGAGCACCGGCGTGACTCCTGTGATCTGCTGAAGCGCGGTCTGGGAGCCGTACGCCGTGGTCAGTCCGTAGTTGAAGTGGACGGTCGCGCCGCCCCCCGCCAGGCCAGTGTTGGCCGTGACCGTTCCGGAGATCGTGGCGCCGTTGGTGCCGATCGCGCTCGCCGGGCCGGTCGTCACCGCGGGCGCGGCGACCTCGTAGGCGCCGATGTCGCACGCCGATCCGAACGGCCGCGGGACGCCGCGCTGGTCGGTCATCGGACAGCCGGCCCCCTGCGCCGGGACCTGGTCGAGGGCCGCGCTGCCGGGGCCGAGCGCCATCGTCGGCGACGGACCGCCGTTGTCCTGCAGCTGGCCGAGCAGCGGATCGCCGCTCGTGGCGCCGGAACAGGTGGTGTCCGCGGCGGGGAAGCTGAGGTCGTGGCCGCCGTTGGTGACCCGGCCATCGCAGTTTCCGCCGGTGCCCGACGACGCGACGATGCTGTCCTGCAGGTGCGTGAAGACGCAGTTCTGGCCGACGACGCACAGCAGGGTTCCGGCCGCGAAGACGCCTCCGCCGTGGCCGGCCGCGCCCACGTCGGCCGGATTGCTGGCCGCCGTGCCGCCGAGGCCGGCCGCGTTCCCGGCCAGGGTCACGCTGAGCAGGGTCGAGCTCGTCGTACCGTCGACGCTCACGCCGCCGCCGCTGCCGCCCGCCCCGTTGCCGCTGATCTGCGCCGGGTCGCCGGCATTGCCACCGTTCCCGGCCTTGTTTCCGGTGAACGTGCTGTTGGTCACCGCGCTCGAGCCGGTGACGGTCGAGATGCCGCCGCCCGGCGCGCCGGTTCCCCCGGTCCCCGGCTTGCTGCCGCCGGCGCCGCCGTCGCCCGCGGCGTTGCCGGCGAACGTGGAGCCGGCCACGGTGAGCGCGGCGTTGGCACCGGTGCTCTGCACGCCGCCGCCGGCGCCGCCGTTGCCGCCCGTGCCGCCGATGAGGCTCGCGACGCCGCCGCGCCCGCCGGCGCCCGCCCGGTTGGTGTCGAACGTCGAACCGTCCACGTCCAGCGTGGCGCTGTCGTAGATGCCTCCGCCCTGACCGCCGTTGCCCCCGCTGCCGCCGCCTTCGCCGGTGCCCAACATGCCGCTGCTGGCGTCACCCCCGCGGCCCCCGGCTCCGCCCGCGTCGCCGCTGATCGTCGAGTCGGTCAGCATCGCGGTGCCGGTGCTGTAGATCCCGCCGCCGTCGCCGCCGTTGCCACCACCGGCGCCCATGCCGCCGCTGGCGCCGGTGGTGATGCCGCCAAGACCACCGTCCCCGGCCAGGTCGCTGCTGATCGTGGAATTCGTGAGCGTCAGCGTGCCGGTGCTGTAGATCCCGCCGCCGGCGCCGCCGTCGCCGCCGCCGGTGCCGGTGCCGCTCGGGAACGGGATGAGACCTCCGCCGCCGGCTCCGGCGCGATCGTTGGTCACGGTCACACCATTCAGCATCATCGAGCCCGCGTTGTCGATGCCCCCGCCGTTGCTGCCGGCGGTGGGCGTGGGAGCCGCCATCGTGGCGCCGAGGCCGTTCGGGGCCCGGCCGCCGCTCAGCGTGAGGTCACTGATCGTGACGTTCGCCCCGGCGGCGACCGAGAGCACCCGATCCCCGGTCGTGAACGGCGCCTTGACCATGCCGCTCGCGTCGATCACGGTGCCCGACCCCGCGCCGGCGATCGTCAGCCCGGCCGCGTTGCCGGTGATGTCGAGGTCCCCGGTCGAGTCGTCGTCCACGCCGGACGGCCGGATCGTCAGCGTGTAGGTCTGGGCGCCGAGCACGATCGTGTTCGGAGCGCCGACGTCGGCCACGCCGCAGTCGCTCGCGGTCGCCGGCGCGTCGACCGCGGCGATCGCCTCGCGCAGCGAGCACAGCCCGTCGCCCGGCGTCATCTCGTCCTGGGTCGTGTTCACGACGAGGGTCGCCGCAAGTGCCGCCGGCGGTGATCCGGCCAGCGCCATCAATCCCAGCGCGAGTACGAACAGCCCTCGCGACCCCCGATGCCTGCGATCCATACACGACGACTATCTATCGCTCGAGGCGGCCAGTCAAGCCCGCCCTCCCGCCGGCGATCGGCCAGCGGATGAGCTTCGACGGCGATGCGCGCCGCTTCGCGATCCGTGCCCGTGACCGCGTTGACCTCGTCAACCAGATGCTGAGCGACTATCGCGCCGAAGTCGACCCGAACCGAAACCACTGGATTTCCAGCCCCTTCCTGGGGGTGAGCGACGGGATTCGAACCCGCGACCGCCGAGACGACAACCTGAGCACTAGCGACGCGCGCACCCAGAATGCCCCGTGTTCACTGGGTTTCTGCCTCTTCAACCTGGTCCCAGTTGTGCCCAATTTGTTCCATGGATTGTTCCATGGGCTGAAAGCGCGGCGAACGCTTCGTCGTCGACGGGGTTGACGGCAACACTCGCGCGCGCCACAATTGTGGCCATGACATCTGAGCCGCTACGCTCGGTCCGCGATCACCTCTCCGAACTGGTCGATCGCGTCGAGCGCGAACACGACCGCGTAATGATCACCCGCAACGGCCGTGACGCTGCCGTCCTGATCAGCGCCGCTGACCTCGACGAGCTGGAAGAGACCGTTTCGGTCCTCAGCGATCCCGAAGCGCTGGCCGATATCCGCGAAGCCGACCAGGCCTACGGCCGCGGTGACGTGATCCGCGGTTCAGACGCTGTCCGTCGCTTGCGGCAGTGAGCGACGCGGGCGACTACGAGCTCGTCGTCACCCCACCCGCTGCTCGCGCCTTGGCCCATCAGCTCCCCGAACCAGTCGCGACGGCAGTCATCGAGTTTCTCACCGGTACCCTGGTCGCCCAGCCGCGACGGGTCGGCAAACAGCTGCGCGGCGACCTGAGCGGGATCTGGTCAGCGCGTCGCGGGACCTATCGCATCCTCTACCGCGTCCGCGACACCCCGCGCGAGGTGATCGTGCTGCGAATCGAACACCGCCGCGACGTCTACCGACCCCGCTGACCCGCTCGCCCGCCATTGTGACTGGCCAGGCTCCGAAGCGCTAGCCCAACCGACCCCAACTCAGCGTGCCCGCATCCCAGGTCCGCCGTCGCCGGAACAATCGGCGACACTCCAAGCAACGACTGATCGGCCGTCGAGCAGTCCAGCGCACGAGAGCGGCGAGCAGACGCGCGGCGCTCGGTCCGAGCAATCACCTATCCCGCCCGCGACCGGCCGATATCCGGACCGCCGGATCGTCGCCGAAGCAGTCGCGCGTGACCGGGCCGGCGGACGAGGGAAGCGATCGTCGCGCGCACTCCGTCGCTCTTCTGGCCAACTGGAGGTCTTTCGTCTTCGCCGCTGATCTGCTCTGTGTTCGTGCTGCCCCCGTATTCTGCCGCCGGCGTCCGAGATTCCCGGCGGATGCAGCACCGTCAGGCGCGCCGGCATAGATGGTTGTAGCCCGATCTGATGCAGATGGATTCGCTTGACATACGCAGATCATCTGTATATGGTGATCGATATGGCGAAGCGGGGCATGCAAGAGGCGACGTTCCTGATCCTCACTGCGCTCGCTGGTGGCGCTCAGCACGGCTACGGCATCATCGCCGACATCGAGAAGATCTCGGAGGGGCGGGTACGGCTGCAGGCAGGCACGTTGTACGCGGCGCTCGATCGCCTACGTGATGACGGGCTGATCGAGGTCGACCGCGAGGAGATCGTCGACAGTCGCCTGCGACGTTACTACCGGCTGACGTCCGGCGGCGGGGCGATCCTCGCCGAGGAGGCACAGCGGCTGAGTGCACACGTGCGCACCGCGCTTACACGTCTGCGCCTAAGTGGAGGGATGGCATGACTGACTCGAACGACAGGCTCGAGCGGCGCTATCGCCGACTCTTGCGCCTCTATCCACGCAGCTACCGGGAGCAGCACGGCGACGACATGCTCGGCGCGCTCATGAACGGTGCCGGAAGTGGCAAGAGCCGCCCGGGCGTCATGGAGACCCTGGACCTGCTCCACAGTGCCCTCACCGTCCATGCCCGCTACTGGTGGCAGATGCGCACCGCCAGGGAGCGGCAAAGCCTTGTTGTGCGAAACCCGCGCTTGGAGATCGGCATACGCTTAGCGGTCGTCGCGTGGCTGACCTTCATCACCGTGATGCTCTGCATCGCCGGCTACTGGTGGATCGCTCTGGGCGTCGTCTTCTGCATCGCATTGCACCTGCTCTTCGTGAGACGCGCGGCGACGCACCAATGGCCGCCGCGCGGGTGACCGGCCACGCGCGCGTGAGCGATCAGGCACGCGCCGCTCATGCGTTCAACGATCCAAACTTCCCGTCGGCGCCCTCGTCAGCACTGATCGCCGACTACCAGGGGCACTGATATTCGCGCATGCGCATCAGACCGATGGCGCACGATCGCATCTGCAACCGCGCCAACGACGCTCCCTTTGGCGACGGTCCAGTCGCCCGAACGGCGCCCGTAGCGCCAGCGAGCCAGGACGCCCCCGAACGCGCCCTTCGTCGCCGATTCGGTCGCGCCGAAGCCGCTGTCGAACGACAGCGATTTCGTGTTAGGCTCGCGCGCATGTTCAGGGGATGGCGGTGCATCTTGATCGCTTTCGCGTTACTGATGATCGGCGTCGGCGCAGCGTCCGCACTAACGACGGTCACGGTCAAGCGCTGCGGCTACGCGGCCAAAGGCTTCTATGGCAAGGACGCGATCTATCCGTGGCACATGTCATGCGCCCAGGCCCGGACAAGTCTTGCCGGCGCCATCAACCCGCACGCCAAGCACATCAACCTGACCGCGGACGGGGCCGCCACCGGCGACGCCGGGCCGGTACTCATTGACGGCCGTTGGTGGGTGTGCGGCGGTCGTATGGGGGTCTACTTCTGCGGCTATCCCTACCGCCCGGCCTACGTCTCAGGGACGGGCGGCGGAACCACTTGGAAGGGTCCCTTCACAGAAGAGTCCGCCTACAACGCGTGCTCGGTCGGGGGCACCTGCGGTCCCCGAGAAGTTGTCTATCTGCCGCACTGAGCGGCATTGCGCTGGCGACAGGTCGCCGAACGCAGGACAGTCCACGAACCTAACCGGGGGAATCCCAGCGGCTGGGCGACGCCCGGGGTCGTCTAGAGCGGAGAGCCCGGGCCGGAGCGTCGGCACGATTGCTACGGACTGAAGCCAAGCGTTCGTCCGCAGCTTTAGACCGACATCGCTTGCAGCCTTCCCGTAGCGGCGGGGGGGCGAGGTCCTCTCGAGCGATCGGTTCCCTCCCAGCTCGGGCAGACCCCGCGTCACTGCTTCGGCGACAAGAGGTACGTTCCGGACCGGCCCTGGATTTCTCCCGGAGGTGTTCAACCGCTCGCCGCGATGCGCAGCTGTTCGAGTGCGTCGCGCACGTCGGTCGCGACGTCCTCGGGCGCGCGGTTCTCGGTCGAGATACGTATGTTCACGCCATCGAGCGCAGTCATGGATTCCGCCAAGTCCCGAGCGTGCGCGATCAATGCCTGCTTACCGGGCCAAGTGTCTGGCTCGCGGTCGGCCAAACGCTCGGCAACCACATCCGCAGACGCCACGAGCAACACGACCGTGACGGAGTCGGCTGCGATCGCGTCGATCAGATCCGCGAGGTCCGCGCTCGTCTCGGTGGTGGCGGCGATCAAGAAGAGCTGTCGGCCCGCCGCGCGCTGAAGCTCCATCACCGCCCGAATCTGGGCAAGCCATGAGTCGCCTTCCAGCCAGGGCGACCCCACGCCAGTTGCTCTGATTCCAGCGCGCCGAACCCGATCCCCTCGATCTCGAGCAGCGTCGCCAGCTTCTCCAGTACCGATGTCTTCCCCGCGCCCGGTGGCCCAATCAGAAGCAACGCCGCGGTCACGGCGCAAAGTATCGAGCAATTTCGGCTGGCTGCGTGGACGTCGCGTCGTCCTGCCGCAGCGACGACTCATGCCGGTACGCACCGGCATTGGCGCGCGCCCTCGCGCACGATCGCATTCGCCCTTTTCGCGGGTTGTGCGTGGGCCACCGCTCCGGCGACGCGCCGCTCGTCGGGCAGCGTCGTACCCGGGGCCGAATCGTCGGCCGGCGACGGGACCCACCCAGTGATGGTGTGGCTGGCGCCGCGAGAGGGTGGGAGCCGGGGCTCAGTGGGTCTCGCGGAGCTTGGTCGCGAACTGTGCCGATGTGAGGATTGGGAGGTCGTTGCTCAGGACGAGGAGGTCCTGATCGCCGGTGACCAGGTAAGCGCGGTGGTCGATTGCGAGGGCCAGGAGGTAGTCGTCGTCCGGGTCTCGGGAGCCGACCGGCGGCGGCTTTGCTGGATCCTCGGCGACGGTTCCGTGGTCGCGGACCCAACTGGTGAAGGCGGCAGCTTTCTCTGGAGCGATCCGTTTGCGGAGCTTGGGATAGGCGAGCGTCCGCTTGAGTTCTGCGAGCAGCAGCTCAGAGACGACGAGCTCAAACTGGCCGTCGCGGCTAGCACGCAGGATCTCGGCCGGCGACCCTTTGGCGGATAGCACCCCTGAGATCAGGACGTTGACGTCAACGACCGCGCGCACCGGATGACCGTCGGCGAGGCCTGGTCGCGTGTTGCGCCTCGACGGCGAGCTCGGACGCTTTGGCTTCGGGCATCGTCGCGTTAGCCCACAGCTCGTCGAGAACGTCGAGCTTGAGGTCGCGGCGCAGAGATTCCTCGATCACGGAGCTGTCCGAGGCACCGGTACGTGCTGCGCGAATTTTGACCCACTTCAGAACGTCTTCGTCGATCGTGAGTGTCGTACGCACCTTGGCCATGGCCGCATCATACCATCACGATGCGCTGATGCGACGATGCGGCGGTCAATTCGTCGTCCAGAGGAGGACGTCATGGAGTCCACACCGCTGCTGGACCGCGCCGGCCGGCGCCGGTCGCCAGCGACAACGTCAAGCTTCCATCAAGGCCTCTCGCCCAGGAACAAGGGGCTGCGGTATCCCCCTGACCCGCCGACGGTCGAGGAGATCGTTGCGCTGATGCGCGCCGCGGGCGACAGCCCGGAGGGCGTGCGGTTGCGCGGGATCATCGTTGTGCTGTGGCGCGCCGGGCTACGGATCAGCGAGGCGCTCGCCCTTAGCGAGACGGACCTCGACCCAGCCCGTGGCTCGCTCGTCGTCCGCCACGGCAAGGGCGATAAGCGGCGGGAGGTCGATAAGCGGCGGGAGGTCGGAATGGACCGTTGGGCATGGACACAGCTGCAGCCGTGGCTGGAGCTTCGAACGGACCTGCCGGTCGGGCGACTGTTCTGCGTGGTGCGCGGCCCCACTCAGGGACGGCCGTGCGCATCGGCAGGTATTCGAGCGCAACTGCATCACACCGCCGGAGTAGCCGGAGTGCGGCGTCGGTTCGCGCCGCATCAACTGCGGCATGCGCACGCGGTCGAGATGTCACGCGAAGGGATCTCGCTGATTGTCATCCAGAGGCAGCTCGGGCATGCCGACCTCGCGATCACGTCGCGGTACCTGCGCGGGATCGACAGCACCGAGATCATTGCCGCAGTTCATGAGCGGCCGGCTCCGATGATCCCGGCCGACCCACGCCTGCAGCATCGCCGCTGAACGGTCCCCAGGCCGACACGCCACCACGGGCAGCCGAACGTATGTGGCCGCGCTTGCACCGCGGCCACCCGGCTTGGCAGGCGCAGAGCGCCGCAGCAGGAGCGACCGCCGCCGGCACGCGACAAGTCGCCAACGGAGTCGTGGCTCGGTGCCGATGCCGCAGACGAATGCGATCGTCAGGAAGATGCGCGCCTTCCCCTGAAGGGGTTGGGCCACCGGCCCGAGGCGCGTGATGGCCCGCCCCAGCGCGAACGCCCACCTGACATGGACCCCGACCCTACCGCCAACCCTCGAGCGTGCCCGAAGGCGCCACCCGCACAGGCGAAAGCGGTACCTTTTTCCCACACGCCAGACGTACAAGGATCGGAGGCGACCATGACCGACGAACAGACACAGGATGAGGCCGTCGAGGAGGTCGAGGACCTCGAGACACCGGTCGAGGACACCGACGCGGTAGCCGGCGGCAGCGAGAACCCCCAGGAGCGCAAGGGCGGCGGCAATCCGATCGACTTCTAGCCGTCCGTGTCATCTGTAGTTCCTGAGCAGATCGTTCCTCTGGGTCTCCTTGGAGGCCCAGAGGAATAACGACGAAGGAGGCACACCGAGCTGCCCGCCCGGCGTCACGGCTAACGATCGCTTCGCCACAAGAGCGGGCACGCCGCCACCGCGGCGGTCGTGTTCCCCAATAGACGACGGTCGGTCGCCGGCCGGCGTGGACGCTGCTGTCCTGCTCCTCCGCAAAGGAGGCGTCTCCACCGCGCCGCACGTGGGCCTACCTGCTGTTCGGCGTCTTGTTCGTCGTGTGGGCTTGGGGGTTTGCGTCGCTGACGCGTGCGATCCGTCGGGCTCGCCGGGCTGAGCTCGGCGAGCAGTAGCTGTCCGGCGGCGCGCCCCGAAAGGAGTCGGTCGGTCGGTACCTCACCTCGGCGGGCTAGGAGCGTCCTGAGCACTAGGTGAATCGAGCTGACTCTCACGGGCGAACACCCGGCGCGCGGCCAACGCTCTCCAGCGAAATCCGAGCGTGCTACCGGCCGCCGTCACGCTCCCGCTCGGGACGAGAACGAGACGTCCGATCGGCTCGCCGCAAGACCGCTGCGATGCCACCAACGCGATCGCTATGGCGAGCCGGAACGGACGATGCCAACGGCGACGCTGCAATCACCCGAATCGCACTCCCCGTCGCTTGACGGGGTCAACGCAATTCGACCGCCTGCCGGTTCAGCTCGGCCGTGCGCGGAAGAGCCTGGGCGGACTGCCCGTGCAGCTCGGCCACGAAATTGGTCCACGATTGGTCCATGGCTTTGCGGTCCCCGCTGGACCACGTCTGCGGCCAAAGTGGCCTCATTTACGGGCCATTTGTGAGGGGTGAGCGACGGGATTCGAACCCGCGACCGCCGAGACCACAACCCTCGCGATAGGGCTTTCGTCAGCTGCGAGCCCGCATTCTAGAGCCGATCTTCTGATCTCAGATTCGCTCAGTCATTGCACCCCGCTTTGCACCCCGCTCTCCAGCCTGGGTTGATTCGTTCATTCGATTAGTCGAATCATCGGCTAATCTCATTGGCAATGATCTACTCGACGCCCCCCATGGACCGCGCCTTGACGCCCCGGCTGCGCGAGCTCGACGATCTGCGCGGCCGCCTGGGCGCCGCCATCGCCGCCCCAGGACCCTGGCTCGGTCAGCTGCGCCGCCAGGTGCGAGCGAGCACGATCGAGCGCTCGGTCTCGATCGAGGGATTCACGGTGCCACCCAACGCGGCCGCGTCGATCGTCGCCGGGGAGGAGCAGCCCGACCCCAGCGATGAGGACCAGATGGCCGTCGCCAGCTACGCGCGCGCTATGGACCACGTCGCCACGATGGCGATCGACCCTGTGTTCTGCTGGTCGGATCGCGTGATCCTCGACCTGCACTTCGACGCCTGCGCCTTCCAGCGCGGCTCCTCCCCCGGCCTGTGGCGCACCGGGCCGATCGCCGTGACGGCCCCGGAGGGTGGCTTCGCCTACGTCGGTCCGGACGCCGACGCGCTGGTCCCGATCATGGGGGAGGTCGTCGGCTGGCTGCAGGACGGCGACCTGAACGCCCACGTCGTCGTGCGCGCGGCAATGGCGCACTTGCACCTCGTCTCGGCTCACCCGTTCCGCGACGGCAACGGGCGGATCTCGCGCGTCGTGCAGTCTCTCGTGCTCGCTCGCGAAGGTCTCCTCGCGCCCGAGTTCAGCTCGATCGAGGAGTACCTCGGCCACCACACCCGCGACTACTACCGCGTGCTCCGCGAGGTCCAGGGCGGCTCCTACCAGCCGACCCGCGACGCCACGCCCTGGGTTCGCTTCTGCCTCGCCGCGCACGTGCAGCAGGCCCGCGAGCGACTGGCGCAGATCGAGGCGGCCACGCGGCGCTGGGCGCTGCTCGAGCAGGAGATCGAGGACCGCGGCTGGCCCGACCGGCTGGTCATCGCGCTCGAACAGAGCCTCTTCGGGGGCGTCGAGCGCTCCGCGTACGCGGCCGAGGCCGACGTGTCACCGGCCACCGCCACCAACGATCTGCGCCGCCTGGCCGACGCCGGACTCGTCGTCACGCGCGGACGCGCGCGGAGCACCCGTTACGTGGCCTCCCCGCCCCTGCGCGAGCGCGTCGAGGCCGAGCTGCACCCGGAACCGTCCTGATCGCAGGGTCGCCGGCGTGGTCGGCGGTCGGCGACGCGGATCGATCACGCTCCGGTCCCGCCTCGCGCCACGCGGCATCTTGGGACGCGAGTTGGCGACAAGCCGGCGCCGCCGACGACCGCCTGGGCCGAGCCTGCTTTCGGGCGAGCCGGACCATCCAGGCCCGACAACCACGGCACCACGTCCTCGCTCCCGCCACCGAACCGCGCTCGGCGCAGCTCGCATCGGGATTTCCCGAGAAAGCTGAGAACGAGCTGGACGCGGGACACGGAAAGTGGTGGTCGGGCCGAGAGACGACCGCGCTCCACGGGACCTCGGGCAGCGCCTCGCCCTCCTCAGGCGCCGCGGCTTTGTGTCCCGCTCGCACGCGCCCATCGCACGGCTCAGATCATCCGGGCGCCGGTGCCACGGCGAAGCCCCGGGAGATCCAAGCGCGGTATGAGTCATAGAACGGCGAGAACTCGGCGGCCACTAGCCGCGCCGCTCGGTGGACTTGTTCCGCGGTCGCAGTGGCGTACTGGTGGACGAGCAGGCGGCGCAGTTCACGGACTCGCTCAAGGCGACGCGCCTGTTCAGGACCGATGACGCCGATCCGCGCGAGGGCGGCTGGCCGATAACGCAACCGGGCGACATCGATGGAGCCGGGTACCTTCTCCGGCTTTCTCGGGATTCCCGGAGAAAGGCGGAGAAAGCACGGCACTGGCATCCCGGACGTCATCTGCGTTTGCTGGCGTGCCGCGGCCGTGGCTCAACGCTCAACCGCCCATCCCTTCCGAGACGGCAAGGGACGCATCTCGGGCATCGTGCAGTCGCTCGTCCTCGCACGCGAGGGCCTGCTCGCCCGCGAGTTCAGCTCGATCGAGGAATACCCCGGCTACCACACGACCGACTACTACCGCGTGCTGCGCGCGGTGCAAGGCGGCTCTACCAGCCGACCAGCGACGCCAGGCCCTGGCTTCGCTGCTGCATCGATGCGCACCTGCAGCAGGCCCGCGGGGGCTCATCGAAGTCGAGGCCGCGACCCGCCGCTGGGCGCTGCTCGAGCAAGAAGTCGAAGCGCGCGGCTGGCCCGACCGGCTGGTCATCGCTCTCGAGCAGAGCCTATTCGGGGGTGCGGGGCCTGCCACCTACGCCGCGGAGGCCGACGCTTCGTTCCCCACGGCCACCGGCGACCTGCGCCGCCTGGCCGACGCCTGACTCGTCGTCGCGTGCGGCCGCGCGCGCAGCACCCGGTACGTCGCCTCACCGGCCCTGCGCGAGCGCGCCGACGCCGCGGTCGACGCCGAGCCATCGTAATCACGATGACCACGACCAAACGACGAAACCGATATTTCGCCGACACCGCCCGGTGCTCAGGGAGCCACTAGCTGCGGGTTGGGAGCTGTTCGGCGGCCGCCGGGGACACTTCGGCGAAGCTCGTGTTCTGCCCCGCGCCTCGCCCGCGCGGCAATCCGCCGAATCGGAGCGGCTGGCATATCGGACCGCCCGCCCGCAGCCGATGTGGTGTC
>CAVRUQ010000010.1:0-23001 GCA_963724405.1 uncultured Solirubrobacterales bacterium | reverse complement strand
GGATCCGCCGCGGCGGGACACCACACGGGGACCGGCTACCGCATTAGGGTGGGAGGGCCGCAATCGCCCTCAATCGTCGCCCTCACGGTGCCGATGCGGATCTCATGACCCACGCGCTCCCCCGTTTCTACTTCCGTACCATCCTGACCGTCCTCGGCGCCGCGCTCGCCGTCCTCGCCCTCCCGGCGAGCGGCATGGCCGCGGTGACGACGTTCGGTAGCCAGCTCGGCGAAGCGGCCACGCTCGACACGGCCAACGACCTCACGTACGCGGGTACCAACACCATCCAGTACGGCACCGGCGTGACCGTGCACAACGACCACGACGGGGCCGACACGGCGGTGTGGAACACGTCCGTCCCCGACGGCACGGCGAGCGCGCCGGCCGACGGGCAGATCACGAGCGTCACCCTCGAGGGGTGCGCCGTGCAGGCCTCCGGCGGCCCGGCGCCGCTCACCCAGTTCCACTTCCAGGCCCTCACGCCGGCCTCGGGCGGCGTGACCGTGGACGTGACGACGCAGCCGTTCAACATTCCCGTGTGCGGCACGAACGGGGCGAGCGGCTCGACCCAGACGACGTACGCGCCGACGAACTTCTGCGTCCACCAGGGCGACTACGTCGACTTCAACGACGAGGGCGGCTTCGACGCCTCGTACTACCCGAGCGGAGTCCCGTACGAGGTGATCGGGTCCTCGGTGCCGTCCACATTGGACTCGTTCATCGACGACAACGGCACGAACAACGGCGACGTGCTCCTGTCGTCGACTATCGCGGCGACGAGCGGCTTCGCGCTCAACCTGGGCGAGCAGCTGATGCTCCAGGCCACGCTGGCCACCGGCCCGGACGCGTGGCCCGGCTGCCCGGGCGGCACGAAGGGCGTCAAGGCCAAGCCTCCGGCGGCGGGCGAGGCGGGCGGGCCGCCCGGCCTCACCATCCCCCGCCCGCAGCGCGAGGCGGCGAGCCATTCGCGCGTCGTGCAGCTGTCGGTGTACTGCGCGCAGGCCGTGCCGTGCACCGGGACGGCCACGCTGACGACCACGGTGCGCGCCGCCGTCAAGAAGGGCCTCTCGCTCATCGCCACCGCGCCGGTGAGCGTGCCCAGCGGCAAGGGCGGCCACATCGGGATGAAGGTCACCCGGGCGACGTTCGCCTTCCTGCGCAAGCACCGCGCCGGGCTCGCCGTCACGGCGACGGTGACCCTGGCCAGCGGGGCGAAGGTCATCGAGCCGATCACACTTCTGCTCTGAGGGAGGCGGGCCCCCGGGCCCGTTAGGATCGCCTCCGTGGACCACACGCGCGCCGAGGCCTGGGAGCTGCTCCAGGAGTGGGTCGAATCGGAGTCGCTGCGGCGCCATTGCCTGTCCGTCGAGGCGGCGATGCGCGCCGAGGCGCGGCTGCGCGGCGGCGACGAGGAGCTGTGGGGCATGACCGGGCTGCTGCACGACCTCGACTACGAGCGCCACCCCGACCTCGGCACCGGCCACCCGCGGATCGCCATCGCCGAGCTGGAGCGGCTCGGCTACCCGCCCGAGCTCGTGCGGGGCGTCGCCTCGCACGCCGACTTCATGGGCGTCTCGCGCGACAGCGAGATGGAGCTCGCGCTCGCCGCGGTGGACGAGCTGTGCGGGTTCATCCTCGCCTGCGCGTACGTGCGGCCGCAGGGGATCCATGGGCTCACGGCGAAGTCGGTGAAGAAGAAGCTCAAGCAGCCGAGCTTCGCCGCCGCGGTCAATCGCGAGGACATCACGAGCACGGCCGAGACCCTCGGCGTGCCGCTCGACGAGCACATCGCGTTCGTGGTCGGCGCGCTCGAGCCGCTCGCGGTCGAGCTCGGCGTTAACGGCGCGGCCGAGGCGGCCGAGGCCTGACCGGCGTCGGGCCGCCGGCGCGGGGAGATCGGCGTCAGGCCGCCGGCCGCGGGGAGATCGGCGTCAGGCCGCCGGCGCGGGGAGATCGGCGTCAGGCCGCCGGCGCGGGGACCTGCGCGGCGCCGCCGCGGACCGTCCAGCGCACGTCGAGCGGCCGCGCCGTGCGACCGGCGACGGCGACGATCATGCCGGCGGCCGGGCGCCCGACGTCCGTGGCCACGACGGGCAGGCAGTCGGCGACGCGATCGAGCGTCGCCCCGCACGCGCTCACGGCGGCCTCGAGCGTTGCCCAGCAGCTGATCGTCGCGGCGGCGCGGCGCTCGGGCGGCTCGGCGAGGATCTCGCGCCGTGCCGCGGCCGGGATGAGCCCGGTGATGAGCGGCACGGCGGGGTCGGGCCCGAGGTCGCCCACGGCGACGCCGACCGAGCAGTCGTCGGACAGCGCCACCGCGCACCAGCCGCCACCATGGGCGACGGCGAGCGACGGCCCGTCGTCGAGGAGGAAGGCCCGGCCGTGAACCCCGCTGCCGATCCGCAGCTCGTGCGGAGCGCGGCCGGTACGTTCGGCGAGAACCTCGCGCAGCAGGTGGCGGCCGGCGTAGAACCGCTCGCGGTCGAGCGGGTCGGTCAGGGCGCTCGCGCGGGAGCGGTCCTCGTGGGGCAGCTCGTCGCCCGCGCCGTCGCGGCCGGTGACGTTCGGGGCCACGGCGACCTCGACGATCGCCCGCCGACGGGGGCGCATCAGGCGGTCCTGTGCAGGCGCAAAGCGGACATCCGACTCTCGACTGTACGGGCCGCGATCCACCTTTCCGCCGCCGTCAACCGGACGCAAAACGAGCCCTAACACGCGGCACGCCGAGGGCGCGCCGCGTGCCCATGTGGTCGGCTACTCGGCGACCGGGGGCGGATAGACGTCGCGCACGTACTCGTCCACCTTCTTCTCCGGCAGGCGCAGGTGCATGGCCCCGAAGTAGATGACGAGGCTGAAGATGGTGAGGACGAGCAGGTCCCAGTACAGGTGGAGATGGTCGCTGCCCCCGACGAGCACGTGCTTGAAGATGCCCACGCTGCCGATGATCCCGCCGTGGCCGAAGCCGCCGAGCCACGAGATGACGCCCATCCCGACCAGGTACGGGAACAGCCACAGACCGGCCTCCCAATCCATCTTGGGCTGGGCGGGGTTGAGGTGAAAGGCGAACGAGATCGCCATCAGGGCGTAGCCGAGCAGCAGCACGACCATGAGGGTGGAGTAGGTGGCCCACCCGGCCCAGTAGACGATGAAGTTCGCGCAGATGAATCCGCACGGGGCGAGGACCTCGCCCATGCGGGAGCCGGTACGGCCGCATGAGCTGCGGCTTCTGGCGCCGCAGCGCACCGAGGGCGAGCGGGGCGCCGGCGTACATGAGCACCGAGGCGCTCGTCACGACGCCGACGAGCTTGTTCCAGCTCGGGAACGGCAGCAGGAAGAGCAGGCCGATGATCGCAGTGATCACGATGCCGAAGACGGGCACCTTCGTGCGCTGCGAGTTGCGCTCGAAGGCCGTCGGGATGTAGCCGTTCTTGCTCAGGCCGAAGCTGATGCGCGAGGACGAGGTCAGGTAGATGAGGCCCGTGCCCGTCGGCGAGACGACGGCGTCGATGCGCAGGACGATGGCCAGCCATCCGAGCCCGCCCGCGATCTTGGCCACCTCGTAGAACGGGGCCGCGTTGAGCGCGGCAGGGCCGGTTCTTCCCCCCGGAACGAGTCCGTCCACGTCCCGGCCTCGCCAGCAGCCGCGGCTCGAGCGCCCCGATGAAGGCGATCTGGACGAGGACGTAGATCGCGCGACCCGATCAGGATCGAGAAGATGACCGCGCGCGGCAGATCGCGCGCCGGGTTGCGCGCTCTCGCCGCCGAGCTGCACGGCCTGCTCGAAGCCGAGCAGCGAGAACACGATGCCGCCGGTCGGGATCGCGATGAGGATCGACTTGATCGCCGCGCCGTGGATGAAGAAGCCGCCCGCGGCGGTGAAGTTGCTGCTGTGGAAGTGGGTGAGCAGCAGCACGATGATCGTGAGGATCGGGATGAACACCTTCCACGAGGTGAGCCCGTTGTTCACACGCGCGAGCCAGCGGATGCCGATCAGGTTGACCACGACGAAGAAGAACATCAGGCAGATCGCCACGACGATGCCCGTGCTCGTGAGCGTCCCGTTGCTGCCGTTGTAGAGGTCGCGCGCCCAGTGCGCGGAGGACAGGTACTGCACGGCGGCGAGCACCTCGATCGGCGCCACGCTCGCGGCCTGCATGTACGAGAACCATCCGAAGGTCGCGCCGGCGAGGCTGCCGAAGGCGTAGTGGGGGAAGCGGCTCGTCCCGCCGGTCACCGGGAACAGCCCTCCGAGCTCGGCGTGGATGAGTGCGAGCACGATCACGATCAGCGACGCGGCGACCCACGCGATGATCGCCGACGGGCCCGCGATCGCCGCCGCGGCCAGCGCGCCGAACAGCCAGCCCGATCCGATGATCGAGCCCTCCGACGCCCACAGCAGACCGAGGAAGCCGACGCCTCGATCCATGCCCTCGGTATCGAGCGACGCGTAGTCCTGTACCTGCTCGCCGGTCGCGGCCATACGCACTCCCCTCTCTCCTCGCCCGACTGATGTATCAGTACTTCACCGCATCGTATTTTTCCTGCCTCGGAAAGAGCGAGAAGATTTGACCTAAGAGCCTTTTCTGTCAATGGACGGGGCGGCGCACCTTCCGGGACCGGTGGGCCGAGCTGCAGCGTTGCGGAGGTTTGCGCCGCTTTGCGCAGCGTCGCCAACGCACCTCCCCCGCGTCGCTAACAACCTCCTAAGAATGCGGCCGCATCGCCGGCCGACCCCGAGGGTTATCTGCGTCAACCGCCGGCCGAGCGCCGGCGGCCACCCCGAGAAGTTGGTCGTCTCATCAACGCGCGCCGGGCGCCCCCGCGGCCGGCGACCGACCCGGTGAGCGTCCGCTCACCGCCGCCGGGCACCGCCGGCAGGCACCCGACATCGACCAGGAGAACGCGGCGCGGCTCGCCCGGCCCGGCCGCGCGCGACAGCCATGCTCAACAACCCCGTCAGCTTCTTCGCCGATCGCCGCCCGCTCCGCCCGGGACCGACGCTCGGCCCGGGACCGACGCTCGGCCCGAGCAGCGCCGTGCTGCCCGACACGGCGCTCGGCGCGGCCACGAGCGTCGGCGGTCGTTCAGTCGTTCTGCGCGGCGAGGAGCTGCCGGCGCACACCCGATGGCACGGCGCCCCGGTCGTGTCGGCATGATCGGCGCCCAGGTCGTAGCCGTCCCCGGCGGGCTGGGTCCCAGGGTGCGCCTGCTCGACGCGGACGTTGCCGGTCTGAGCGAAAGCGGCCTGCGCGCCTGGGCGCATGAGATGACCGGCTCGTGCGGGGCGACCCACGTCACCCGCTCCTACGCCTACCCCTACGCGCTCGTCGCCTGGCACGTCGCGCCGGTCGGCGTCGACATCGAGCGCATCGACGTGTGCAGCGAGGCGTTTGCCGCGCTCGTCTGCACGCCGTCCGAACGCCGCTACGCGGCCACCGCGCGCGAGCCCGATCGCTACCTCAGCTCGCTGTGGTCGAGCAAGGAGGCCCTGACCAAGGCGCTGGGCGAGCCGCTCGCCTACGACCCCGCACACGTACCCTCGCCGCTGGGCTGGTGCGACGGCGCGGCCGGGCGCTGGCGCGCGGCCCAGCTGCCGCTGCCGACGGTCGTCGCGCACACGGCCTGGCTGTGCTGGCGAACGGAGTAGCGCCGCGTCAGTTGACGAACAGCGGCAGGTCGCCGAACTCGTCGAGCGGCGCAGCGCTGTCGGCGAGGAGCAGCCCGACGAGCACGCCGGCCGTGAGGCCCCACGAGAGGGGCGCCTCGAGCTCCGGCACGCCGGAGATCGGCACGATCTGGGCGAGCTCCGCGAGCAGCTCGGGAAGCTTGTCCGGACCGATCCCGAACGCGGTCCACAGCCTCTGAAACACCTCGGCCGCGTCCTGCGGAGAGCTCAGGCGCCCGAGCGCGAACAGGTCGCGGGCGCGCTCGCTGCCCTCGCGCAGCGCCTCGTCGGAGATCTTCAACATGCCGCTGCTGTCGGCCGTATGTCCACATGCCTTGACAAGGCGCCTGTGACATTGGCCACAAAGGCCTGGCCTCAGACAAGGCCGCTCACACGCCGCTGAACCTCGCGCTCGAGCGCGCGGGCGCGCCGCAGCCCCGGCGATTTCCATGTGCGACCGGTGCGCAGCGTCGCCACGGCGCAGACGAGAAAGCAGACGGCGCCGAGCGACGTGGTGAAGTTCGCCGCGGCGAGATCGAGCACGTCGCCGGACGACGGCACGACGTGGCCGGCGATGGCCGAGATGCCGAACAGGATGCAGCCGAGCAGGTTGACGCCCGGCTCCCACCACCCGTGGCCGCCCCGGAGCGGACGCCAGCCCCGGCGCGGCGAGGCGACGTAGGCGATCGCGCCCGAGATGAGGAAGCAGATCGAGCCGATCGCGTCGGGGCGCCAGACGAGCGCGTTGTAGTGCGGGCTCGTCACGGCGACGTGCAGCGCGCGATATGTCGTGACGTTGAAGCACAGCGTGCCCACCGACTGGATCACAGCCGTCCACCACGCCGCGCGACCGCCGCCCGGGGCGTGGAGGTCGGGCCAGGCGAGCGACGTCTGCAGGGCGCCGGCGACGGTGAAGAAGATAGAGCCGACGAAGAACGTCACCCCGTCGGCCGTCTCCCCGACGAGGCCGTCGTAGCCCGGGAAAGGGCCGATGACGAAGCACGCCGAGCCGATCGCGAAGCCGAGGGCCATCCAGCGTTCGCGCGTCATCGCCCCGGCTCGCCGCTCGCCCGCATCGGCGAGATCGTCGCACGCGACTAGCATCAGGCGGGCTGTGCCCACCAACGAGCTGAACCGGTCCGCCTATCTCGTGCTCGGCATGATCGCCATGGGCTACTCCACGGGCTACGAGATCTCGAAGATGGCCGCGCTCACGAGCCGCTTCTTCTGGGCCGCCGGCGACGGCCAGGTCTACCCCCAGCTGCGCAAGCTCACCGAGCTCGAGCTCATCGAGGGCCAGCGCGAGGCCCACGGGGAGCGGGAGAAGAACGTGTACCGCCTCACGGCGGGCGGCCGCCGCGCGCTCGGCGAGTGGCTCACGTCGTCGGCGCCGCCGATGTGGGAGCTGCGCGACGAGGGGCTGCTCAAGCTGTTCTTCGCCGGCGATCTCGACACCGCTCAGTTGCGCGAGCGCATCGAGGTGATCCGCCAGACGCACGAGCGCGCGCTCGAGCGACTGCGCGAGATCGAGCCGATCGCGAGCGCCCACCCCACCGCCCTGCTCAGCCACCGCCACGGGGTGGCGCTGCACACGGCGGCGCTCGCGTGGTGCGACGAGGTCGCCGCCGAGCTCGACGGCGTGAACGGGAAGACGCGGGCCGCCGCGGAGTAGGCCGGCTCGCGCCCGCTCGGGGCGCCGGTTCCTGGGGCCGGCGGCGCGCGGGCCGGAGGGTGTGGTGAGTTGTACGCGCATAGCGCGGGTTATCAAGCACACCCCCCTTTGCTCATCGTCCGCGTGGGCGCCTGGGGAGACTCCGCTACGGGCAGGCGTAATGCCCGTTCGCGGCGGCCGTCGTCCCGTCGGCATACGTGGTGCTCGCCGAGTAGGGCAGCGCGCCGGGGCACCGTTTGGGCAGGTCGAACAGTCCGTCCATCGTCGTCACCATCCGCTTCGCGGACCGGCGCCCACGCCGGACGGCCGCCGTCGTGGTCACGCGATGCAGGCCGCCGATCGTCAGGTCGAGAGAGACGATCGACGCGTCGGCGGCCCCGGGCACGGTCGGGATGGGCGGGATCGAGACGGTGATCGCGCCGCCGTACGGTGGGCTCGTGGGCACGAATGCGCCGCCGAACATGAGCGTCTGCTGGATCGGCGTCGTCGCCCGGGACCACACCTCGTAACGCACCGGGTTGTGACTCGTGAGGTAGAGGTCGAGCGTCGCGTTCTCGGTGAGCGTCTGGGTGGCGATCGGCGCCTGCACGCCGGTCGTCCCGTAGCCGATGCGCGAGCCGCTCGGGCATGCCGGCGCCGTGGTGGCCGCGGCCTCGATGACCGACAGCGGGCAGACGGGCGTGCTTGCGAAGTGGTACGTCGCCCCGGCCGGGACGTCGAAGCGCAACTGGGTGAGCGGTGCGGGGATGCCGCCGAGCGTGCTCGCGATGTCGAGGTCGATGCCGAGCGTTCCCGCCGCGCCGAGTCGCCCGCTCAGCGACGAGGTGACGCTGAGCTGCTCCGCGGCCGTGGCCGATGCGACGGGCGCGCCGGCCGCGGCCGCCGCGGCGAGCAGGAGGTAAAGCGCCGCGCGAGCCTCAGAGGGCGACAGGGTCCGCCCCCGTTCGGGCGACGAACTCGGTCTCGGTCTCGGTCCTCGGCGGCTGGCTGAGGCCGTAGCCGTTGACGGCGTTCCAGTAGCGCACGCTCTCGGGCATGCGGTACGTCTCGTTGTAGAGCGTGAACCAGTCGGGATGGTCGAAGACGAGCCGATCAGCCGCACGTGCAGCGGGCTGGTGTAGAAGCGCCGCAGCGCCGCGTGGTCGCGCCAGTAGGAGAGCATGACGAACTCGCGCGGCCCGGCCATGGCCGCCTTGGCCTGGAGGCATCCCTCCGTGGCCCGGGCGGCGAAGAGCATCCGCGGGGCGTTGGCCGCGAAGACGGCGAGGGCCCGCGGGGTGCGGACGATGGCGCCGTTGAGGTAGGCGACGGCCGTGGGTTCGGTGAGGTCGATGACGTACGAGCGATCCCTCTCGCGCATGGCGACATAATAGCTCGATTCGAGGGGTTGTGTCAAGCTATTCAAATCTCGTCCGCGGCGCGTGCGGGTCGTTTCATTCACTTCACCTTCCGTTCACATCTCTCTACCTTCTTTTCACATGTGACACGCGTGCTCATCCGTTGAGTAGTCTGTCGAACTGTCACCACGTTGCTGTCCGGACGGGTGTGGAAAATTGAACGGCTGACATCGATTTCGGGCGACTGAAGGGGGAACGTCGTGTCGAAGCGCACAGTGAGTCGAGGCACGAGGTCGTCCGAGCGACAGACGCGGGCACGGCGCAGACGCCGCTGGGCGCTGGCCGTCCTTGCCGCCCTTGGTCCGGCCATCGGGCTGATGGGCGCGGTGCTCGCCCGCACGGCGCAGGCCAACCTGCCCGGCGGCATCAACTGCATCGGCAGCGACGGTCAGATCCTCGGCCTCGGGACGAGCTCCGGGGACGGCGCTCAGGCCGTCCTGTGGAATGGCTTCGACTCGGACGTGTGCGGTGAGACGCCCGGCCCGTCGAACAGCCTCACCGGCGACAACATGGGCGTGTACAACCCCGGCGCCACCAGCTCGACCGCGATCGAGTCGGTGGAAGGGCTCCAGGTGGCCAACTGCCGCTCCGCCGGGTACGCGGGCACCGATATCCCGTACATGGAGGCCGACCTCGTCGGACTCGACGGCAGCCCCGGCAGCGCGGCGGTCGGCGGCTGTCCGCCGCTGCCGGCCTCGGGCGAGTTCCCTGACCCGAATTCGAGCGGCGACGAGCAGGCGCCGCTGATGTCCTTCCCCGTCGCCGGGTACTCGGTCGCGCTCGAGGTCAACCTCACCGCGGCCGACTGCGAGGGGACGAACCCGAATCCGATCGCCTCACGCCGGCCGAGGTGAGCGCGATCTTCGGCGGGAGCACGCTCGTGTGGAACGACCCGAGCCTTCTGGCCAACAACCCGTCGCTCGCGAACTGCGACATCCCGATCACCCGGGTCGTCCGCTACGACGACGCCGAGAGCACGACGATCCTGCGCAACTACCTCATGCGCGTGGACGATTCGCGTACGGGCGCGACGTGTGACACGCCGTTCACCACGCCGATCTACATCGGCTCCTACTACACCGTCGCGACGACGTGGTCCTCGTTCCCGAACACGATCTGGCCCGGTGGCCCCAACACCGGCGCGCCGGGTTACACCTCGCCGTGCAGCCTCGTCGTCAACCCCGGCACGAACGGCGGGCCGGCACTGCTGAACCTGCTCAAGCGGATCAGCGGGGGGATCGGCTACGCCGACCTTCCCGACGCGATGAGCGACGGCGGCGGCCTTCTCGCGGCGAACGTCCAGAACGCCGCCGCGACGACGTACGTCGCGCCCGTCGCCGGGCGCACGGCGGCGTGCGACTTCACCGCGCTCACGCTGCCCGGGTTCTCCGCCTCCGACGCCGTCGGGCTCAACCTGACCGACAACTGGGGCGAGGACAACGCCGAGGTGAACGGGCCGAGCGACGGCTCCGTTAACCACGTCAACGCCACCGATCTCGGGGCCCGCTACCCGATCTGCGGCCTCGTCTTCGATCTCGTCTACTCCGGTCTCAGCGCCGGCCCGGACAGCGCGCTCGCCCCGCTCACCGACGACCAGCGGCGGACGCTGTACTCGTTCATCACCTACGTGCTCTCGTCCACGGCGCAGGACGAGCTCGGATCCAACTACTACGCGCCGCTGCCGGCGAGCTGGCTCGAGACGCTCCAGGTCGGCTTCCAGAGCGACTACTGACCTCGGTCGTCCCCGACGCGGCGCCGGACGTCAGCCGGCGCTACGGCGCATCGGTGTCGCCGGCCTGAGTGTCGGCGGTCGCGAGCAGCGTGTCGCGGCTGCGGATGAGCTCGCGGCGGGAGCGAATACCGAGCTTGCTGTACACGCGTTCCAGATGATGGCCGACGGTCTTCGGCGAGAGGTGGATGGCGTGGGCGATCTCGGCGTTCGTCATCCCCTCGGCCGCGAGCGCGGCGACCCGCAGCTCCTGGGCCGTGAGACCGGCGCGGTCGCTCTGGCGGCGGCGGCGCCCACCGGCCGCCGCGAGCTCGGCGCGGGCGACGCGGGCCACGCGCTCGGCCTCGCAGCGCCGGGCGATCTCGAGCGCACGGGCGATCGGCTCGCGGGCCTGGCGCGGGTGCCCGCCGCGGCGCAGATAGCTGCCGTAGGCGACGAGCGCCTCGGCGTGCTGGACCGGCATCGAGAGGTCCTCGAACGCGCGCAGCGCCTGCTGGAAGCCACGCTCGGCCATCTGCTCGTCGCCCTCGACGGCAGCGACCTGCGCCCGACCGAGGGCGAGGGCCGCCTTCGGCCAGCGGGAGCCGAGGGCGCGCACGCTGTCCTCGAGCTGCTCGATGACCTTCGTCGCCTCATCCAGGCGTCCCGCCGCGAGGTGGGCGTCGATCGCCGTGCCGGCCCACAGGACGATGGCGGGGTGGCGGCGCCCGGTGAGCGCGGCGATCTCGGCCGCGTGGCTCATCGTCCGTGACGCCTCGTGCGGCTCGCCCGCGGCGAGCAGCCGCCGGGCGTCGATCAGGTCGAGCCACAGCGTCAACGAGGCGTAGTACGCGGGCGCGACGCGGGCGATGACCTCGCGCAGGCCCGCGATGAGCGGTTCGGCCTCGTCGTCGCGGCCGAGGTCAACGAGAAGCGTGACGAGGGCGAGATCCGACCACGGGTGCAGCGGACCGCTGAGGCCGATCGCGTGCTCGACGAGACCGATCGCCTCCTTGAGGTGCCCGAGCCGGGCGACGGACTGCGAGTAGGCGACGGCGAGCGCGAGCATGAGGATCGGCGAACCAGCCTCGACGGCGAGCCCGAACTCCCGTTCCAGGACCGCCGCCGCGGCCCCGTGGTCCTCGAGCAGACTCAGCGCGTTGACCGTGCAGACGGCGCTCGTCCACGTCCAGCCGGCCTCCGGCTCGCCGCGACTGCGCCAGCGCCTCGCCTCCGACGCAAGCAGGGCCGTGCCCGACGCGTCGCCCTCCATGAGCCGCGTCCACGCCTCGAGCACCTCCAGCGGCCGTCGCTGCGGATCCCCGTCGGGCAGGATGGCGAGTGCGCGCGACGTCGTGGCCAGCGTCCATTCGGTCGGCGAGGTGATGTGGCACGTGTTCGCCGCGTCGGCGAGCGTCGCGGCGTGCGTCGCCGGGTCAACGAGGGCGGCCGCGGCCACCGCCTCCTCGTACAGCCGCTCGGCGTCGCCCGGCCGGCCGGCGACGCTCGCGGTCCGGGCCAGGAGGACCAGCGCGCGGGCCCGAACCGCCGGACCGGCGTCGGGGCGCGAGAGCAGATCGCCGCACACGCGCTCGCACTCCTCGATCTGCGCGAGGGCGGCGAGCGACGACGCGTAGTCGAGCAGCAGCTTCTGGTCCGGCGCGTCGCCGGCGAGGCTCACGGCGTGCCCGAGGTGGATCGCGGCGGCCTCGAGCGCTCCCTGGGCGAGGGCCAGCGAGCCGGCCCGCGTGGCGATCTCGATGGCGAGCGGGTCGCCGACCATCCGCGCCGCCGCGGCATGCTCGGCCGCGAGCGCGTCGGGCGCGCCCCGCTCGACGAGGAGGCGGAACGCGCGCTCGTGAGCGCGTTCGCGCTCCGACGGCGGCCGCGACTCGACGAGCTCCTGCGCGAGAAGCGGGTGGACGAAGGCCGTTCGGCCGCCGCCGAGATCGTCGAGCAGCCCGGACCGCACGAGCCGCCCGTGCGCCACCGCCGACCGTTCGTCGTCGAAGCCGGCGAGCGACCCGGCGAGCGCCGCGTCGAATCGCACGCCGAGGATCGAAGCCGCCTGCACGTACGCGAACGCGTCGGGGCCCGTGCCGACGAAGCGGTCGAGCAGCAGCGCGCGGCCGAAGCCGGGACCGTCGGCGACGCGCGCCGGGAGCGTTCCCTGCTGTTCGAGCGCCCATGCGGCCGCGCCGAGCAGCAGCGGCGTGCCCGCGCAGGCCCGCCAGAGCCGATCACAGTCCGCTGGCTCGAGCGACCGTGAGACCCCGCGCGACAGGAGCCGGGCCGACGCCTCCCGGCTCAGCGGCTCGACCGACATGACCCGCGCGTGACCGGAGCCGGCGAGCTCGTGGGCCAGGGCTCCGGCCCGATCGGGCTCGGGCCGCAGCGAGCCGAGCACGATGATCGGGCACCCGGCCAGGCGCCGCGCGAGGAAGCCCACGAGCTCGAGCGAGTCGGCGTCGGCCCAGTGCAGATCGTCCAGGGCGAGGAGCAGTGGAGCGCCGGCCGCCGCCGTGCCCGCGAGCCAGCGGAACAGGCGGTAGAGCCGCGTCAACTGGTCGCCGGGACGCTCGAGGCCGGCCGTGTCGTCGTTCGTGCTTCCGCCGAGGGCGGCGGCGACCTGGCCGATGAACCCGAACGGCAGGCTTGTCTCCATCGGGCTGCCGACCGCCGACGCGACACGAAGGCCGGCCGCGAGCGCCGCGCCGCGGCCGGCGTCGATGAGGGCGGTCTTGCCCATTCCCGCCGGAGCGACGAGGAGCAGCACGGCGCCGGATCCCCCGCGCACGCCATCGATCCTCTCCGCCACGACGCGCAGGACCGCATCGCGCTCGATCAGCCCGTGTTCCGCCTCCTGGCCGTCGCGGCCCGAGTCCGACTCGTCGAGCAGCGCTTGCCGTGGATGCATGTCACTCCCCCGTGACGACCGTGCCGCAAATGACTCCGGCCGCGCACGCGACCGAGACACCGAGCATAGGTGACAGTCCGGGCGACGAAGCGTGACACAGCACACACGACTCCGCTGTCGATTTGAGTGGTATGGCCGTGGACATGACTACACGACGGGGCGCTTGCCCGACGCTACGCGTCGGCGGTCGGCGTGGCCTCGGCCGCGTGGGGATCATCGAGCGGCTCACCGAGAGCGCCGAGCACGCCACCGAGGCCGCCCGCGCGAGCCTGCGCGAGGCGCAGCTGCGCGAGGACCTGGCGAACGCCTACGACGAGCTCGGGCATGCCGCGTTCACCCTCCTGCGGGAGGGGACGCTGAACGACCGGCGTCTCGAGCCGCCGGCGCGGCGGATCCGCGCGCTGGAATCCCAGCTGCGCTCGCCGCGCGCGGCGCGCTGAGGCGCGGCGTGCGCCGGCAGCGCGCCGCACATACGCCGACGACCACGGCGAGGACGGCGAGGTAGCTCGCGTGGGGGAGCGAGTAGGCATGCTTCGTCCAGGGCCACAGCAGGGACACACTCGGGCGCGGCGTGGCGAAAATCGAGACCCCGCCGCTCGATTCCGACATATCACGCCAGAGATGCACGGCGATCCCGAGGGCAACGGCGAGAACGGAGACGCGATGGCGCCGCCAGACGAGCGCGACCGCGAGTACGACGGCGAGGGTGAGCAGCGAGTGCGTGTACGGGCGCGGTGTGCCGGCGGTGAGCCAGTCGTGCCCGAGGTAACCGGGGATGTGGTCGGCGTCGATCAGCACCGTGGCCACGAGCGCGGGCACGAGGATCCGCGGCGCGCGGAAACGGTCGCCGAGCGCCCAGAGGACAAGGAGCATGGTGAGGAAGTGCGCGGTCTCGTCCAGCGGGCCGCCCGGGAACAGCGAGTCACCGGCACCCATGTAGGCCCAGTCGGCGGCGGTGAAGACCGCGATCGCCGCGACGAGGCGCGCGGGTGTGAGCGCGAGCAGCGTGGTGGTGGGGGACGTGGTCCGCATCGGTCGATGCCGCCACGCTCCGTCGCACCGAGGTGCGCCCCGTCCCGTGAGCCGGCGGTGGCGAATCGCCACCCGGCCCCTGAAGCAGGTGACGCCCGCGGAATGCTACCGGCCGCGGGGGAGATCGATCGTCGGTCCAATCGGCGGTCGAGCCGTCAAACGCCGCGCCGCGGCGGCCGACGGAACCGATTGCGATGAGTCGATTGCACCTTTGCGCCCTCGTCGCCGTCGCCGGCTGCCTCGCCGCCCTCGCCGGCGTCACGGCTCGCGCGTCGGCGCCCGGCAGCGCGCTCGTCCGCGTCGCGGTCGCCCGGCCGGGGACATACGCTGTGACGGTGACGATCGCGAGCTCGGCTCGGTCCGACGTCGTCGAGCTCTCGCTCGGCTCGGGGTCGCGGCGGCTGGTGAGAACGCGGCGTTCCCGGTTGACGCGCGTCACGGAGCAGCTGCGCGTGTCGGCCGGCCTTGTCGTGCGGGCTGTGGGCCGACCGGCCCGGCCGCGCCTCGAGGTCGAGGTGCGCGAGGTCTCCACGCCGGCGCCCTCGCCGCAGCCCACGATCGCCAACACCGGCCCGCCGCAGGCCGGCTCGCCGCCCGCCACTTCGCCGCCCAGCGGTTCGCCGCCCAGCGGAAATGGACCGACCGCCCCGGCTGGAGCGCCGCCGACGGCGAGCGCCTCGTCCCCCGTGGCCGCGACCGCCCCCGAGCCGCCGTACGACACGCTCGTGTGGTCGGACGAGTTCAACGGCCCGAGCGGCTCGCCGCCCGATCCGGCCGACTGGCGCTTCGACCTCGGCGCCTGGGGCGCCGACGACAACGAGCTCGAGACGTACACCGGCGCGCCGGCGAACGTGTCACTCGACGGGCAGGGCCACCTCGCGATCACGGCGCTGCGCCAGACGCTCACCGGAGCGGACGGCGTGACGCGCGGCTACACGTCGGCCCGTATCGAGACGGGCGGCCTGCTTCTCCTTCACCTACGGCCGCATCGAGGCGCGCCTGCACGTACCGGCCGGACAGGGCCTGTGGCCGGCGTTCTGGCTCGTCGGCGATGACGTCGATCCCGTCGGGTGGCCGGCGTGCGGCGAGATCGACGTGATGGAGCTGCTCGGTCAGGATCCCGACACGGTGTACGGGACGATCCATGGGCCCGTCGCCGGCGTCCACGGGCGACTTCCAGGTGCAGGGGAGCGCCGTGTCGGGCGCATCGCTCGCCGACGACTTTCACACCTACGGCGTCGTCTGGCAGCCAGGCAGGATCACCTGGACGCTCGACGGCGTCGCCTACGCGTCGGCCACGCCCGCGGACCTCGCTCCGCAGGACCGCTGGGTCTTCGACGGACAGCCGTTTCACCTCATTCTCAACCTCGCCGTAGGCGGCGACTGGGCCGAATCGCCGGACCCGTCGACGGCCTTCCCGGCCACACTGCTCGTGGACTGGGTTCGGGTGTATCAGTGACGCGCTAGTCGGCCGTCGGGACGGCCCGGCCAGGTTGCTGCTCGGCCTCGGCGCTCGGTGAGGGCTCGTCCACCGGCTGCATCGCGGCCGCATCGCGGGTCGTCAGACGAATACGGGTGCCGGGCTCGAGTCCGGGCGCGCTCACGACCTGCACTTCGACGAGGTCGCCGTGCACTTCAACGACGCGGTATAGGGCCTCCGACCCGAGAGCGCTGCGCCGAAGGAGACAGCCCGGCCTCACGTTCACGCTCCAATGCTAACCGACGCCCTGGCGCGATCACGCGGATGCAGGCTCCACATCGACCCGCGCACAGGCGACGATGGGAAAGCTCCGATCCTCGCACGCGAGCTCGGACGTACGCAGCTCCTGCTGTGCGAGCCCCATGAGAAAGGCCACGCCGGCGAGGACGTTGCCACGCCCCTCGACGTGAACGCGCTCGTGCGGAAAGCTCTCGCGCAGGACGAGCTCGAGCCCGCTCGGCATCCAGCGCCAGCGATCGGAGCTCGGCGCCTCGTGGTCCACCTTGCCCAGGCACGGAACGGTGACCAGCAGCGTGCCCCCGGGCCGCAGCGATCGGCGCACGTTGGCCAGAGCCGCCGGAACGTCGGACAGGAACTGGAGCGTCTGGGTGATGATCGCGCAGTCGTAGCGCGCCGCGGGGAGGGATTCGGGCTCCGTCAGGTCGGCGATGAGCGTCGCCTGCCGGTTGGACGGGTCGATGTCCACGACGTGCACGCGGGAGGCACGCTCGCCGAAGCGGCGCGCGTAGTGCGGCTGTCGAACCTCGAGCACGTCGCCGCGGATCGCGTCGCCGTGACCGCTGAGGAACGAGTCGATGTACCAGCGGTCGACGGGGTCGCCGCGGTCCCACCCGTAATGCCGGCTGAACGGTCGGACGCGCCTGAGGCTGCCCCACCGGACCGTCCGCCCGGGCGCATGTCGAACGAGCGGCGCCACCGCCGGGCGCAGTGCCCGGCGGACCGGCACGGGTATCGAGCTCATGGCGGACTTCATCCCGGCTGGCCCTGTCGCGGGAGCCGCACGCGCGGCACCGGGTGCGGCCCGTAGCGCCGTCGGCTGCGTGCGTAGCCCACGGGCCCGTAGAGGATGCCGCGCCGCTCGAGCCACGTCAGCTCCCGCGGGTAGCTCCCCGTCTTGCGCGAGTTCTTCGACGACGTCGGGCTCAGGGCGAAGCGCAGGCCGGTCGGAAGCTTGCGGGCGAAGTCGGCGATGAGCACGGGATTCGCGAGCAGCGTCTTCAGGTAGTACGCGCTGAGGCCCGCTCCGTAGGCGTACACCTGGCGGCGCAGCCCGTCGTAGTCCGGACGGTGGGCATGCATGGCGATGGCCCGCGGCTCGTACACGATCGTGTGGCCGGTGAGCACCGCGCGAAGGAGGACCTCGCTGTCCACACCGCCGAGCGCCGGGGTGCCGTTCCCGAGCGCCGGATCGAATCCGCCCATCGACCGCAGCGCGGCCGTGCGGAAGGAGAAGTTGTTGCCCGTCCCGAACAGCCCGGCCGTCCACGGGTACAGCGGCTCGTCCTCCGGCCGGTGCTCGACGAGGTTGAAAATGCGCCGCTCGAACCCGCGGCTGAAGCCGCCGTATTCCTCGAACCACAGCTGGGCGTCGGTCTCGAGCTCCGACGGCAGCAACAGGCCCGACACGACGTCGGCCTCGGGAAACGCGGCGAACGTCCGGGCCACCTCGGTGAGCCAGTGGCGGTCGACGAGCACGTCGTCATCGGTCATGGCCACGACCTCGGTCTCCACCTCCCGCAGGCCCCGATTGCGGGCACTCGCGCTGCCCGTCGCGTCCTCTCGGGCATACCGGACATCGACGCGATCGCGGTAGCCCTGCGCCACGCGATACGTGGCATCCGTCTCGGGCGCGTTGTCGACGATCACGATCGTCAGGCGCTCCGAGGGATACTCGCTGGCGAGCAGCGAATCGAGGCAGCGCTCAAGACGCTCCGGGCGCTCACGGGTGGGAATGAGGACGCTGATCTGAGGTGCCGCAGCGAGAAACGCCTCGCGCTCCGCGACGCACCGCGGCGTGCCGGCCCCTTGCAGGCCGCGCGCCGGCAGCGCGTCGGGCACCGGCAGCCCGTCGCCGATCAGGTGGCGCCGCACGCCGTCGCGCACCTCGGGCCAGACGGCGTCGGCGAGCTCCGCCGGATCGAGAGCATCCGAGTTCAGCCCCACCGCGACGCAGGCCAGCGGCTCACCGTGGAGTCGCACCAGACACGCTCGCGCGCCGGTAGCGCGTACCCGTCGGAGCGCGTCCCGCGGGCAGAGCGGGCAGCGGCTCACTGAGCTCGATCTCGGCGATGAGAACCGGCTCGGCGGCCGCGCCGCTGCCTATCATGGCGCCATTAACAGAAACCCTGTTCACCACCTTTCACCGCGCACACGCCGCCGCCGGTCGCGCGTTGCGCTCGTTGTGCTTGTGGCGGCGGCGCTCACGTGCGTCGCCGCGCTCCCGGCGTCGGGCGCCGTGGTGCTCGGGGTGTACACACGGTCGCTGTATCGCGCGCCGGCACGGGCGATGCGCACCCTGCGCGCCGAGTTGGGCGTCATGCCCCAGATCGCGATGTACTACCAGGATTGGAACCCGCGTCTGGGCGACGGCGCTCATCAACCCGGCGATCGTCGACCCACTCCGCGCCGACGGTGTCGTCCCGCTGATCACGTGGCAGCCGACGCTCAGCGCGAACGCGCTGCGTGAGTCAACCCGGATGCTCGCTCGCCGCGATTGCGTCTGGTGAGCTCGACGTCTATCTGCGACGGGCGGCGCGCGAAGCGGCCGGATATCGGTGGCCCCGTGTTCGTACGGCTCGCCCCGGAGATGAACGGGAGCTGGTATCTGCTGGGGCGATCGACCCGGCAACTCGCCGGCCGGTTACGTGGCGATGTGGCGGCACGTCGTGTCGATCTTCCGAGCCGCTCACGCACTCAACGTGCGGTGGGTGTGGTCGCCGAACATCGTGGGGACGACCACCGCCCCGTTCGACGCGTACTACCCGGTGACGCCTGGGTCGGATGACGTCGGATTGGACGGATACAACTGGGGACCGGTCCACGCCGCCCCCTGGTTGAGCTTCGCCCAGGTCTTCGAACCGAGCTACCTTGCCATGACGGCGCTCACACGAAAGCCAGTGCTGATAACGGAGACGGCGTCCACGGAGCTCGGCGGCAGCAAGGCGCAGTGGATCGGCGGCATCCCATCGACGCTCGCGACGCTGATGCCACGGGTGCGGGCCCTCGTGTGGTTCGACGTGGACAAGGAGACGGACTGGCAACTGAACTCGTCGCCCTCCTCCCTGGCGGCCTTTCGTCATGTCATTCGCTCCGGAGCGCTCTCGGGTCGGGCGTCGAACGCTGCTTCGCGACTCGGGACCCCGGCAAGCCTGAACAGGGCGTCGTAGCTCTCGAGCGTCCGATCCCAGGAGTGGACGTCCTCGAAGCGCTGCCCGCGCATGGCGGCGGCCTCGTGCAGCGCGCGGCGGATCGCGGCTCGGGTCGCGCGGCGGCACCCGGACGGCGCCCGCGTACCCGGCGGTGGCCTCGACGAGTCCGCCGACCTCGGTCACGACCACCGGGAGTCCGTGCGCCATGGCGAGGTGAAGCGGCCCGCTCGTGGACGACCGGTGATAGGGAAGAACGACCGCGTCAGCGGTCGGCGAAGAAGTCGAGGCACCTCCTCGTCGGCCACATAGCGGTTGACGAACTGGAAGCGGTCGCGTGTAGCGGCTGTCGCCGATCATCTCGGCTGGCAGCGTCCAGTTCTCCCACGTCTCGCCCACGACCGTGACGACGAACCGCGCCGCCTCGTCGGCATCCATCGCGTCGATCGCCGCCACGAGGTCCTCTACGCCCTTGAACGGCCGGATGACGCCGAAGTACAGAAGTCGGCACGCGCCGGCCGTCGGCGAGCTGGGGCGTCGATCCACGGATTCGTACTGATCGTACGGTCCGTGCGGCGCGACGATGACCGGGAGGCGATCGACGCGATAGCGCTCCTCCAGCGCGCGGCGATCGAACTCGGTGTGGACGAGGCCGCCGTGCGCGAGGCGCACGAGCAACGGGACGCAGCGGGCGCCGTACACGCGGACGGGCGAGAGCCGCTGCTCACCCGTGTCCTGGACCTCGTGGAACTCGATGATGACGCGGATGCCGAGCCAGCGGGCGACGAGGGCCAGGACGAGGTACGTGTGCAGGACCGCGGCGGACCACCACTGAAGCACGAGCACGTCGGGGCGTTCCCGTCGCAGCAGGCGCAGCGCGCGAACGAGGCTCGCGCCCCAGTACCAGTCGATGCCGTCCACGACGGGCGTTGACGGCGGGTAGTCGAACTTCACCAGGCGCTGGCCGACTCGAGCCCTGCCGGGGTACAGGCGCGCGGGCAGGAGCTTGCGGATGAGGATGACCGACACCTCGTGCTCGCCGGCGAGCGTGTGCACGAGGCGGTTGGTGTAGTAGCTGATCCCGCTCAGGAAGCGGGTGCCGGATCCGACCACGCAGACCCGCACGCTCGCCGGCGGCGGCTCGGCCACCCGCCTCGGTCCGCGCGCAGCGGGATCGTCGAGCTCCGCCGTGGCTGAGTGTCGCTCGGGCATCACGCGCGCGTGGGATCCGGTGATCGACGGAGCCAGTAGCCGCTCGCGCGCAGAGCGCGGAGGTACTCGCGCAACGGGAGTCGGCCGCTGAGCAGCAGCCCGGTCCCGAGCCCGATCCGGCGGATGAGAAGCGGCAACGTCCCGCCGCCGAAGGCGTGCTTGCTGAGCGCCGCGACGACGCCGACGTAGTACGCCGCCGCGTGGTGGCGCTTGTACGGGTGCACGACGAAGGCCGCGCTCGGCCGGTACACGCCAACGAACCCTCCGCGCAGCGCACGGAGGATGTAGTCAACGTCCTCCGAGGATGCGTACCGTGCGCCCAGGCCGAGGCGCTCGTCGAAGTCTCCAACGACCGCGACGGCCCGCGCGGCGAAGAACATCGTGTTCGAGCTGGCCGCCATGGCGTGCGCCGGCGACAGCGGACGGTCGCGGAGGGGGAAGCGCCGCAGGTCGAGCCGGTCCCACCCGGGCGCGTAGGAGCCGCATACGACGCCGACGGGCGACGCCATGAGCTGCTCGACGCGCTCGAGGGTGCCGTCGGGATACTGGCAGTCGTCATCCGGGAACGCGACGATGTCGGCGCGGTCGAGGAGCCCCGAGCGTCGCGCGAAGTCCAGGGCCGCGTTGCGGGCGCGACTCAGGCTGATGATGCGCGGTCCGTGCACGACGTGGAGCCGCAGCGCTCCGGGATGGACGTTCAGCGCCGGCGCCGGACCGCCGCGCACGACGAGCACGAGGTCGATGTCACACCCCTGCCGGACGACGGTGTCCACGAGCGCGCTCAGGCTGGCCTGGGATCGCTCGCTTGGATCCGTCACGGTAACGAGCAGAAAACGGGAGCGTGGCGTCGCCGTCATCGGACCCGCCCCGAGCCGGAGCGCAGCACGGTGATCACGTGAGGCGCGATGGCCACCGCAACGATCCCGTTCGCGAGGAGCCAGGCGAGGCCGACGCCCGGCGACCCGGCCCTCCGGGCCAGCACGACCGTGAGGCCGATCGTGAGCACGAAGACCGCGGCCTGGTTGGCGAGCACGCGCGACGCGCGGCCCTCGATCCGATACATCGCGGCGCACAGCGCGATGAGCGCGCGAAACGCGCTCGCGAGGGCCATCAGGCGCAGCACGGGGGTGCCGGCGTGCACATACGCCGCCCCGAAGGGAAGCAGGATGAGGCTCGCCCCGGCGACGAGCACGGCGACGCCCGCGCCGAGGACGTAGCGGAACCGCTGCACGGTCGTCCGGGCGAGCGCCGGGAGGCGGGCGCTGGCCATCGACGCTTCCACGGTGAGCGAGGAAGCCACGTTCACGAACAGGAGATCGAACGCACTGACAATGGTGAACGGGATGTAGAAGTAGGCGCCCTCGCTGCTCCCCAGGAGTGCGACGACGAGCACGGGGAGCACGCTGCTCGCCGCCTGGATGAGAATCGTGGCCAGGTAGTCCTGCGCGAGGAACGTCGCCAGGCCCCGGCGGCCGAACCGCTCGATCGGCGACGGCTCGTTGTGGACGAGCGGCCGGTTGGGAATGACCCGGATGAAGATGAAGTAATTGACCGGGACGAGGAGCATGATCATCGGGATCATCCAGGCGATGAACACCGCGTGGCCCCAGCCGGCCGCGAGCAGGAGCGGAAGAGCGAGGATCTTCATCACTCCGAAGGTCGAGTTCTCGACGGCGACCCAGGGCGCGCGTCGCAGCGCGGTGAGCACCGAGTCCTGGAGGGCGAAAACTCCCCACGCCGTGACCGCGGCCACGTAGATGATCGACAGCCGCGGGTCCTGCTCGAGAAAGCGGTACTGGTGAGAGACGCGCGGCGCGAGGAGCACGAACGCCGCGCCGCCGACCGCCGACATGACGGCGACGACGGCATAGGACCCGAGCACGACACGATCCAGCCTCAACTTGCTGATGGCCAGGAAGCGCAGGATGCCCGAGCTGAGATTGAGCTGACACACGACCGAGATCGTCATCATCGAAGCGACGAGGGCACTGTCACGGCCGACGGTCTGGCTTGGAAACAGACGCGCGGCGGCGATCCAGAACCCGAAACCAAGCCCCGAGGTGAGCACCACGTTGAGCATCAGGCTGTACGCGCTGCGCAGCAGCGGGTTGGATGCCTCGCGCCCGAGCCAGCCGCGGACCGCCGGGGCCGCCAGCGTCGATCGACTGCTCATCGGCGTGCGGACCTCCCCGCGCCGCGGTCGCGGCGACGCGCGCTGACGGCGTACGCAAATGGGCCGGCGAGCATGCCGGCGCACTCGAGGGCGGAGAGAGCCCGCGGATACCCGGGGCCCCGGGCGGCGTTCTTGCGCGAGCTCGGATCGAGCAGATAGCTCACGCCGGCGGGCACGGCCCGGATGAGCGGTTGACGCGGCCCATCGTGCAGCTGCCGGGCGACCATCGAGGTGAGTCCGACGCCGTAGTCGAACACGCGGCGCCGCATGCCCGCGCTGTCCCTCGGATGCTCGTGGAACAGGAGAGCCGCCGGCTCGTACACGATCGTCTCCCCCGCGAGGAGCAGCCGCGTGTACAT
>CAVRUQ010000009.1:0-31498 GCA_963724405.1 uncultured Solirubrobacterales bacterium | reverse complement strand
TCTCGTTCCCGAACCGACTGGGCGACCAAGAGCCGCTTCCGTGGCGAGCAGCCTTATGAACAAGCGTTTGACACAGCACTCCGAGGCGCGATCGAGATCGGCGACGTTGTATGGGACATCGGAGCGAATGTCGGTCGATACACGGTCGAGTTCAGTGACCTCGTAGGGCCGCAAGGGCACGTAGTCGCGTTCGAGCCTGCGCCGGCGACATTCCGCTACCTCTCCGAGGCTGTCGACGGCCGACTGAACGTGACGATCCTCAACATCGCTCTTGGAGAGAAGCCCGCCACGCAGCAAATGAATGTGATGGACGACGCTCGCGCCGGGACCCATAGCCTTGTGACCACGGCGGTAGGCGCGTCAGCGATCAACGTCGTCGTAGAGCCCGGCGATCAAGCGCGCTCAGAGCGCAATCTCCCCACGCCGAACGTGCTCAAGATCGATGTCGAGGGCTTCGAGTACGAGGCCCTCGCCGGCCTCAGCGAGACGCTGCGGTCGTGTCGCGCCGTGCTTTGCGAGGTGCACTTTGGCGTTCTCGAAAGTCGTGGCCTGAAGGACCACCCGCGACAAATCGAGCAGCTCTTGCGGTCCCACGGGTTCGCAACGCGGTGGGTCGACGCTTCGCACCTCGCGGCGACGCGATAGCCGGCGCGGGCTGGTCGGGGCACGCGATGCGCCGATGTGGCCCCGTCGGACTCGTAGCCACGCGCTCGAGGCGGCGCCGCACCGAGCGCTGCTTGGCGCGTCTGCAGAACATCGGGTGCCACTGGTTTGCGCTTACAGCGGCCGCACCCATGGCAGGACTGCCAGCCTTCTTGGCGTCCTGACCGACGATGCCGTCGTCCGGCCGATTATCGCTTGTTTCACGGTTGTTTATCCTTCCTCGCTCCGTGACGCCGCACACACGCACCCTCGAGCCGCTGATCTCGTCGTGGCAGTCTAGCGCCCGCCTTGCTAAGCGCCCCGCGACATCCGACACACCACGTCGTCCATGTCCCGCCGCGACGGGCGTTATGGCAAGCCCGGGCCGGGGCGCCGCCAGAGCGACATGTGTCGACGCGGGTTCGCAGTCAGCGTGCCTGCCCGGCCGTCGCGCCCTCTCGTAATGGCGCGCCAACCGTCTCAAACCGTGCCGTGGGATCGTTCGCCCGTGCGCGTCGCCCACGTGGTCTCACATCCCATTCAGTACTTCGCGCCGCTCTACCGCGAGATTTCGGTGCGCCCTGAGGTCGACCTCACCGTGTACTTCCTCTCCGACGTGACGGCACGGAACTACTACGATGCCGGTTTTGGCACTCACGTCGAGTGGGACGTTGATCTCCTCGGCGGCTACTCGCATCGTATCTTGCCACAGGCGCGTGGCCGCGCGCTACGTGGCGGACTCATGCAGCGACCCCAACTGGACATCATCCGTCAGGTTGTCCTCGGCCCGTACGACGCTGTTTGGCTCCACGGTTACAACCACCCCACCCTCGCGGCCATATGCTCCTTTGCCACGCTTATCGGGCGGCCCGTGCTACTCCGCGAAGAACAGACGCTCTTGGAGCCCCGATCACTGCTAAAGACTCTTGGCAAGGAGACGGCACTCCGCTTGTTGCTCGTACGGTCGCACGGATTGTACATTGGGCAGGCTAATCGGGACTACTTCCGACACTTCGGTGTTCCTGACAGCCGGTTACATCTGATGTCCTATTGCGTCGACAACGACCACCTCCAACAGAGGCACGAGGCATTGCTACCGCTGCGGACCGAGCTTCGGTCCCGCATGGGCATCACTGATGACGCTCCCGTGATCCTCTTTGTTGGAAAGCTCATCCCGAAGAAAGCGCCGCTTGACCTTCTCAACGCCTACCGCGCGGTGCGAGCTCAGCGCCCCTGTTGGCTGGTCTATGCCGGAGATGGCCCTCAACGGTCCGAGATCGAAGCTCAAGTGCTCCGGCATGGAATCGAAGGCGTCCGAATGCTCGGGTTCCTCAACCAGTCCGAATTGCCGGAGGCGTATGTCGCTGCGGACCTCCACGTGCTCCCGTCGCGGTATAGCGAAACGTGGGGTCTTGTTGTCAACGAGGCCATGAACTTCGCGCTACCGATCATCGTGACGAATCACGTCGGCTGCGCGCCCGACCTCGTGCGGCCACGCTATAACGGCGACGTCGTCCAAGCGGGAGACGTAGGCGCGCTCACCACGGCACTTGTGTCTCTCGTCGAAAGCAGTCACCGACGCAGAGAGTACGGCGTCAATAGTCTTACGTTAGTCAACACGCATAGTATTCGGCGCGCAGCGGATGCTCTTGTGGGCGCGGCGAGAGCCGTTCGGCACGGCCCAGAGGTCGGCTCCTAATGTGGCGGCTGTGCGGGCTGCGGGGCCAATGTGGCCTGGGCACGCGGAATCCTTGTCGGCAGAGAGGGGGCGTCCGGTGGGGGACGAACCGCTTGCTGTAGTCCGCAATTCGCTTCAGAGCGCCGCGCCGCGGTAGCATGCGCCGATGTCAGACTCAGTCCGGACTCCCCGCGTTGGCGCCTCGCGAGCCGTCCGCAACTTGACTAAACGCTATGCGCGCCGGGTGTTTGAGGCCGGTCAACGTGTTGGAGTCAACGTGTTGCCCAAGCACTACTACTCAAGCGTGCCCGACATTCACGAGCTGAGCGCGTCGGACGGCTGGAAGCGCCCGCGCACGATGTATGGCGTCCAAGGCGCCGACGATGTGGACGCGCAGCTAGCCACGCTGACACGTTGGCTTTCCCCAGGCCTACCGCCGCTCGTATGGGAAGCGGCCTGCCGCGAACACGGAGAGCCGGGGTACGGGGTAATCGAAGGCGACGTGCTCTATGGGTTTGTGCGAAATCAACAGCCCGAGCGAATAGTGCAAGTCGGAGCCGGGGTCTCAACCGCCATCATGCTACGCGCCGCGCGCGACGTGAACTATTCGCCGACCGTCACGTGTGTCGACCCCTTCCCGACCGCGTATCTCGTCCGCGGCGAGGCTTCTGGGGACCTCACCCTCATCGCCGAGCCAGCTCAGGACGTTGCGGAAGACGTGTTTCTGGAGCTTACGGCCGGCGATTTCCTGTTTGTGGACAGCACCCACACAGTTAAGCCGGGCTCCGAGGTGAATCGGCTCGTGCTCGACATATTGCCGAGGCTACCTGAGGGTCTCTGGGTGCACTTTCACGACATCACGTTTCCGTACGACTATTCTCGCGGCCTGCTGTCTGACGACGTCTTCTTCTGGTCGGAAAGCGCGTTGGTCAACGCATTCCTCCTTAACAACCCCCGGTACACCGTGCGCGTGTCGATGTCCATGCTTCACTACGGGCGACCGGAGGGCCTCGGCACCCTGCTGCCGCACTATCGCCCGCAAGCCAACGATCACGGATTGCGCCTCCCGGGCGATACGGCCGGACGCCACTTCCCAAGCTCGACCTACCTGCAGGTAGTGTCGTGAGCCGCCGGTGATGCACGCATCTCGTCGGAGGCGCCTAGAACTATTGCTAGCCTCGGACTTCGGCGCCACCGAGTAGATCATCCGGCACCGTCCGCAGGAGGATGCCTGCTCCCGATGCCGTCGAAAACGCGCCAGCGCCTTATGATGCGCCGCGAAATGGGCGTCCGACGTCGGCCACACATCCTCGTCGTGAGCACCGGCTCGATTGGTGGCATCGGCCGAGCCGAGCGTTTGCTCGGCTCGGCCTTAGACGCCCTCGCGGGTCAAGGCGTCCTCAGCTATACGAACGTGGCGCGTCGGGAGCACCCTGCCTACTTGGGCGGAGCTGGCGGTGCGGGCGGCGGCGCGTACAGTCCCCAACGCTTCTTGTACCAGCTCTGCCATGCTGTATGGACCGAGCGCCCGGACCTTGTCTTGTTCGAACACGTGAACCTCGCCAGGGCTGCGCCTCTTGCGCGCGCACTCGGGGCACCCCGGTTTGCGGTCGCGACCTACGGCATCGACGTTTGGCCCGTGCATTTGGATGCGGTCCGTCAACACGCGCTTGCTGCCGCCGCGTCCGTCTTCACCATCAGTGAGTTCACCGCCGGGCAGCTCGCTCGCTGTCCGGGTCTCAACCACGAACATATCTCGGTGATCCCTCTCGCGCTCGAGCCGCACTGGCTCGAACCCAGCGACGCGTCGCCTCGACCACAGACAGCAAACGCAGCGCCGCGCATGCTCAGCGTCAGCCGACTCGACCCTGCTGGCCGGGACAAGGGCGTCGCGGAGGTTATTCGAGCGTTGCCAGCTGTGCGCAGCCTGCTGCCCGACGTCGAATATCACGTCGTTGGTGACGGACCCGATCGTCCGTACCTAGAGCGTCTCGCGGCCGACCGCGGCGTTCGTGATTCCACCGTGTTCCACGGTCTCGCGTCGGAGTCCGAGCTCAGGCTCCAATACCGAACGACCGACGTCTTTGTTCTCCCGTCGCTTAGCGAAGGGTTCGGTCTGGTCTTTCTGGAGGCGATGGCACACGCCAAGCCCGTGGTCGCCCGCCGCGCCGGAGCAACACCCGAGGTTGTGCTAGACGGGACGACGGGAATACTTATTGACGACCCGCAGCAGCTCCCCCAGGCCGTAGCGTCTGTCCTGCTAAAGCCAGAAATGGGGCAGGCGCTCGGAGCGGCGGGCCTGTACAGAGCCCGCGAGCAGTTCTCGTTCGCGGCTTACGTGGAACGGCTGCGGACGGCACTGCTGGCCGCTGCTGCCACCCCCGTGGGGTAACCGCCGCCGCGGCGTGCGGTGGGGCTCGGCGCCGTCTGCTTTGCGTCGCAGAGCCAGACGCCAGCTTGCGGCTGCGACAGTGCGGCCGCAATAGTCGGCCGACCAGATAGCCATCCTGGGCTTTTCCAGCAAGGCCGGTCCTTGTCGGCCGTTCGGCTCCGATCGGTCGCCTCCTGCTTTCGCAGATTCGGCGCTCCGGACCGTTGGCCGCACCCGTCCGGCCTTACGGCGGACGCATCGGCGCGCGGCCCTGGGTGCCACGGCCGCTCGCGAGTCGCAACACAGTGGGTGTCGGCGCCCGCGTCGACCGACCGCATGCAGCGTACGATGCCGGCAAGCCGGCAAGCCCGCGACCCGGCGACCTGCATTACCGATATTCTGCGTGCAGACATGGGCGAACGATCGGGGATCGCCGCCACCGTCGTCGCCCTAGCCGTGGCGGCGGTGTGGCTCGCCACCAAAGCATCGGCGTTTGTAGCAATCGTCGTCGCGCTAGCGGTCCTCGGGCTAGTCGTGATTCTGCTGTTCCGCAGCGCGCTGTTCGAATTAGGTCGGCGGCGCCTCAGCCTGGAGACGGGTTCGGACGTCCGCGACGACGGCAGATTCGGCACCCCCCGTCGTTTGTTTTACGCGGGGTTGCTCTCGGTGTGCTGGCTTCAGCTCCGTATCGCGGGGCTTACGATCTCCGACATGGTGTTTCTCCTGTCGCTCGTGCTAGTCGTCGTAGAGATGACGTCGTCTGCTCGGTGGGCCCCGGCCGCGCTCCCTCGGGACATCGCCTGGGGCGCGTATCTGTTCACGTTAGGTGGCGCCGTCAGCACGTTCCATAGTCCAGACCCGGCGGGAAGCCTCGCGACAATAGCCAAGTTTGCATACCTCGTGGTTGTGTGGTTTTGGCTCGGCGCGATGTGTCTACGTACGTATACCCATGTCTGGCGAGCGATTGCGTTCTGGGTTGCGTCAGCGGCAATATGCGGGTTCTACGCGGTGGCGCAGAAGTACGCTCACTTGCCTGCGCCAAATGCAAGCTTTGGTCGGTATGCGGGTCTGGCAGACCACGTGAACGACCTTGGATCGCTGAGCGCATGTGCCATCGTTCCTGCGATCGGTCTTAGTCTTCGCGACTGGCGATGGTTGATTGCCGTCGCCGGAATCGGCGGTGGCCTCGCGCTTTCAGGATCAGTCGGAGGCGGTGTTGCGTCGTTGGGCGCGTTGGCAGTGGGTCTCGTGGCTCGCGAGTTGACACGGCCAGTCGTGGGCGCTGCCGTGGCGTTCGGGCTTTTCCTTGTATTGCTTGGGCCCGTGCTGGGAGCCACATCGCCCTTGGAGAGAGCCCAACAGGTAGCGAGCAGTGGCTCGCAGCTCAATACGGTCAACGGCCGACTGGAGGGCTACTCGGTCGCGTGGGCACGTATCAAGGCCGATCCGATCGTGGGTACTGGCCTTGACAATGCCAGCGAGGACGTAACACTGCCTTCCACGGGGTCTCCGGAACTGGTCCATAATTTGTTTATCGGACAGTGGCGAGACGCCGGCATCCTTGGGCTTCTAGGCATTCTCCTCATTCTTTACGGCCTAGCACGCGTGGGTTGGCAAACGGTGATTCTGGCGCGTGACCGTCTGCTACCGATCGTGCTACTGGCCGGGTTCGTAGCATTCGTCATCGATGAGATGAGTGAACCGGGGCTCGACAAACGGTATGCGCTGGTCGCACCGATGCTAATCGTGGCGGCGTATACCATTTGTCGTCGGAGCGACGCGGTACGCGTGCCGGTGAGTGGTGGCAAGGACGGATCGCCCGTTGCGCCCCTGGACGCGGTAGCGATAGCGGGCGGCTGATCGTCGTGGTCGATCAGCGCGGGCCGGTTCGCTGAAGCCGCTGTGGCGTGCGTCTCGGTGGACACGATCGACGACTTGGGTGGATCACGCTCGGAGTCTCGCGAGGTGCGGCGCGTCCGCCCGGCCTTCTGGCGCCGCGGCGACGAGGTGCAGCAGCAGCGGGTCGGACGGAGCCGCAGCTCGGCGGCGGAGGAGCGTGCGCTTCCCGCTGAGATGGCGCCGATGGCGTCGCCGGGGGCTGACACCGCGCAACGGCAGGCGGCGGGTTCGCGGCGCGCGGCACTGGGCGAACGCGCGGGCAAGTCGACGGTGCAGGCGGGCGGCGAGTCCGTAGTATCGTTACATGCCGCCGTCGCTCGTCGGCCGTTCCTATGCAGAAAGCGCAATCCTTACGGGGCTACCTATCGATCTTCCGGCGTCGGTTTCCGGTCATCTTCGGAATCGCGGTGGTGGTCACGGTAGCCGCGATCGCGTACGGTGCGCACCAGTCGCCCGCGTATCAGGCTACCGCACAGGTGCTCCTCAACCGGCAGCAGCAGGATCTTGCGTCGGCCCTCGCCGGACAGCCCACGGGTGCCGCTGAGGCGTTCGACAACGGGAGGCTCGCGTTCAGTCAGGCAGCGATAGCCGAGAGTCCCGAGGTCGCGCTGAACACGCTCCATGCTTTGCGACTGAGCGGCACGCCCGCGCAGGTGCAGGACCACGTGTCGGTTCAAGGGACGGCGCAGGATGACATCCTCACCTTCACGGCGACCAGTGGGTCTCCCGCTGAGGCCACCACGCTGGCGAATGAGTACGCGGCGCAATACGTGTCGTATCGCCAGTTTCTGGACACCGCCAGCATCAAGGTGGCCGAGGCGAATCTCGCCCAACTGCTCGCGCAGACCAAGGCCAGCGGAACACCGAACGCCGCTCTCGTGACGTATCTGAGTGAGCACGACCAAGAGCTTCGAACGCTTCAATCGTTGCAGGCTGGCAATTCGGAGGTCGTGGCGACGGCCACAACCGCGACGAAGATACGCCCCACTTTGAGGCGAGACGCTTTGCTCGGGCTGCTACTCGGACTCGTGCTCGGTGTGGGCGCCGCCCTCGTGGTTGAGGAGTTCGACACGCGGGTGCGCGACGACGACCAGGCGGCGGCGCTGCTCGGACTCCCGTTGCTTGGGAGGATCCCGCGAGTAGGCCGTGCTGAGGCGTCCGGCAGCGGACCGCTAACGCGCTTGGAGCCCACCGGACCGGTCGCGGAGGCTTTCCGCATTGTGAAGACGAGCCTCGACTTCTCCTCGGTCGACGTGCCCCTATCGTGTGTGATGGTGACAAGCGCGCTCCCAGCGGAGGGCAAGTCGACCGTGGCGGCTAACCTCGCTGTTGCTGCCGCGCGCTCGGGTCAGACCGTAGCCTTGGTGGACCTTGACCTGCGTCGTCCAACCATCGCCCGGCAATTTGGTATCGAGTCGTCTGAGGGGCTGACCACGGTAGCTACCGGCAGGACGCAGCTTGCGCGAGCACTTGTTGAGGTGGGCGCTACTCCGCGACTCGACACGGCCGAGGAAGCGGACGTTGGTCCACGACTCTTCGTGCTTCCCGCGGGACCGACTCCCCCTGACCCTGGAGCATTTGTCCAGTCTGAGGCGGTTGCATCGATTATCAACGAGCTGCGATCACAGGTGGAGCTAATCGTTATCGATACCCCGCCGCTCCTTCCGGTTAGTGATCCGCTCTCCATCAGCCGTATGGCCGATGGTGTCGTCGTTGTCTCTCGGCTTGACGTCGTGCGGCGCAACTCATTGGTCGAGGCGGCGCGTGTCCTCGGCCGCATGAAGGTACGTGTCGTTGGTGTAGTAATTAACGCGAGTTCTGGTCACCCTGTCTATCGGTACGACTACTACCAGGGCAACTACAGCGAGGCGTCGGCGGCCCCTGCTGGCGAGCTCGCGGCCAGTTAGCTCGCTCGCAGTGCGGAGAAACCGGCGCGCGCGGCGCTAGCTTCCTAACCTGCCACCCTTGCCAGGGCACGTACGTTGGCCACCACTCAAGCAGGCGGCCGCGTAGCTCGGCCGTACTCAGCGGATCAGCAGGCTGAACTCCACTCTGTTAACCCAGGACGGCCAGTTGCGTACTGCACCCTGTCACCCTCCCGTGGCAACACTCGGACGGTCCCGGTCGCCGCAGTCGGTCAAGACATAGTCCTACCCGCGCAAGCTGAGCGTTAGCGCGGATCGGGCGGCGCGCGGCTAGCCCGCAAAGAGTCCTTCGGTGAGTGACGCGCGGTCTATCCGGTCCGTGCATACAGATAATCGTGAAAAGAGAGTGGCGCTACGAGCGTGTATCTATCACCCAGGACACGCTCTACTTCGACTCGGTCCCCATCGATCTCTACCAACAAGTGTCCTGGGGCGTGACGGTCAAAGTCGACGCCCTTGAGCACCTCGGCCTCATAGCCCTCGACGTCGAGACTCAAGAAATCCACGTGGTCGAGCGCCGCGGCATCGAGGACCGCGGATAAAGCACGCGCGGGTACCCGCACTTCGTTGCCGCGAAACCCGATCTCCGGGCGACTGCTGGCCACGCTGGGGAGCCCAGACGTCAATCCGCCGCTCCGCAATACGACGGTGTCTTCGGTGAAGCCGCGCGGCACGAGCGCTACATTGACTACAGGCACGCGGCGCTCTCGCTCTGCGCGCCGCGCAAGTTCCGGAATCGGTTCAACAAGAAGGCCGCTCCATCCCTTGAAGCGCTCTAGATAGTACGTGTTGCTCTGCTGGAAGCCGTCGTTTGCGCCTGCTTCGACAAAGACGCCGCCACGCGGTAAGTACGCTTCCAGCTTCCGATCCATATCAAACAGCGCTGGGCGGGAGTATCGGGCGCTTCCGAGACGCTCAGCGGCGACGCGACGGCGACGCTTTGCAGCTCTCCAGCGGTCCACCGCGAAGGCTTGGACCTCGACGGGCGCCGCGTCCAAAGCGCGCCGCGCAAGTCGCTCCGTCACGGGGGTGAACCTGGGGCCTCGCGCGCCTGCGGCGAGCGCCAGTTAGTGCCCATGAGGCCACCGACTCCGCGGAACCCGGTTGTAGGTCAGTTCATAGTATTTCGCGTCAATCAGGGCCTCGTACGCCGCGATCAGTTGACAGTACACCAGCCCCGGACGGCCGTCGAGGAAGCCGCGCTTGATGATGTACATCCACACGAATCGGATCGCTGGCCGTCCAGGTAGCCGATACCAGATGCGAGCCTTGATCGCACGTCGCCGGTCGGGCCACGTGCCGAGGAGGTTGCCGCGCCGCTGGGTGGCACTCACATTCTGCTCGGCGCGCCACATCTCCCCTGCTTCGAGCTCCGCATAACGCAAGTGGCGCAGCATGAACTCGTCGATGCTCTTCACGTTTTCGTGCACGAGCGGTTCTGTTAGGAAGCCGGCCTCGCCGTCGAGCAGCACGTGCTCGTGTACTGACCGATCCTCGTATCGACCCTTGTCCACACGAAACAGCCGCAGCTGATAATCGGGGTACCACCACGCGTGCTGAAGTTTGCGCCCAAAGAACACGAACTGGCGGGCGACGTAGTAGCCGTTCGTCGCCGGGGTGCTCAGCACCCCGGGAATCTCACGCTGTAGCGGTTCGGTGATCACCTCGTCCGCATCGAGGTGCATGATCCAGTCGGCGTCTACGGGGAGGTGTTCCCTGGCCCAGTTCTTCTGTGCCGCGTATCCCTGCCACGGGTGCTCGACAACGATCGCACCGGCTGCAGCTGCAATCTCGCGAGTACCGTCGGTGCTGCCGGAATCCACAACGACCACCGGACCCAATGGAAGAGCCGAGCGGACGGCGCGTTCGATGTGCAGTGCCTCATCCAGCGTCGCGATCACAACCGCCAAGCGGGGGGCGCGCACGCCTGCGTCCATCATAGTCGCGACCAGCCGGTGGACCGCAAATCACGCCGCGATGAGGAAGGCGCAGGCCCCGTTATAGCGGAGCATGTGAACCCCACTGACACCCCCGTCGGTCGCGCTCCTTCGGAGGCTCCGGGAGTCGGCCGGCCGACGGCAGACGGAGCTTCGCTGCGCGTTCGTTCCACTGGCGGCATTGTATGCATCGCGGCCGGAGCGAGGGCTGTTGGCGGCCCTGCCAGGGACATTTCCGATCGGACCGACAATCAGGAACGCCTACGTGGCGTCGGCGTGGATGTCGAGGCGCCCACATCTCGCGCCTGCCCGACGCGGGGTGGCCTGGGCTAACCTGATGACGTGCCGTCTGCGAACTTCCGTCGGCTGGATTGCCTTCGGGGTTCGTTGACGGCATCCCGGTCGCGTCAGGGCTTTTGGCAAGCGAGGCCGACGTGAGCGCGAGCGAGTCCGACGTGAACCAGAGGCCCCCAGAGGAGCAGTCGCCCCCGTGGCTGTCCAGATGGATGCGGGACAGCGCGGTGCTGTACGCCTCGCAGGTGCTTCTGACCGGGACGGCCACCGTTGTCATGATTCTGTTGGCCCGGAACCTAACGCGGGCGCAGTTCGGGATATTCTCGAGCTTCCTAGGCTTCAGCCAGGCCCTCTCGTTCGCGCTGGACACCGGCCTGCCAACTTGGCTGCTCCGCGAATCCGTCCAGGACCACGAGGCGAATCGCGGCTCGAGCGCGGCTCGCGACCGGCTGTGGCGCGCGATGTACACCATCGGCGCCATGGGTGTAGTTCTCGCCGTCGTCGTGACCGCGGCTGCAGCTTTGCTCGGGCTCAGCCTGCCGCTCGCGTTGGCGCAAGGCGGGTTTCTCGTCTATGTCTCGCTGCTCGCTGCCGCGACGTCGCTCGAGACCGAATTCCGGTCGCGACGCGCATTTCGCCCCCTGATCGCGTCATTCATAGTCGAGAAGTTTGTCTTGCTGCCAGTCGTGGTCGCGGTGCTTGCGCTGAACGGAGGTGTCCTCGGTGTATCTGCGGCGTTCGTGCTTGCCGGGATACTCCGTCTCGCTTTCGACTACTGGCGCACGCTCCGGGGTACAGCCCAAGATCGGCCGCCGCTCCGTGATCGACCGCTTTCTCTTGTCCGCAGTGGCGCCCCGTTCGCCGGGAATACGATCGCGACGGCAGTCTTTCCGCGTCTCGACACCGCCGTCGTCGGTCTCGTGTCGGTGGTGGCGGCCAGTTACTTTGCGCTCGGCTTCCAGGTCGTGACCACGTCGCTGCTGATTCCCGGCATCGCCGCGACGGCCTTATTCCCGCACCTCACGGCTGGCAACAGCGCGGCGCGCATGCGTAAGGCAGTCATCAGCCTCGTCGGCTCGGTGGGGATCGCAGCAGCATTGGTTGGCATCTTATGCGCACCACTCATCGTGCCCCTGCTGTTCGGCGCGAAGTATCAGCCAGCTGTGGCAACGGTCCGCATCATGCTACTGGCCGTTCCGCCGGGTTTTGTGATGTACACCCTGATGATTCTCCTCTACCGCGATAACAAGGAGAGTGCCGTGGTGCGCGCCCTTTGGATTCCCGGCGTTCTCGGTACCGTCCTGGTGCTTGCCGGAGCGTTGGTCGCCGGCGCAGATGGCGCCGCAGTCGGGTTCTCGGTGCGGTTTGCGTTGCAGGCGCTCGCGCTCGCCGTCGTGGCCTGGCGGGAATGGCGGCACACACCAGCCATGCAGCCAGACGAGCGCTCGAACGTGGCGGCGTGATCTGCGTCAATCCGCCGGCGCACACGACCAGCCGCCACGGTAACATTGCGATTCGGCGAGGTGCGAGGAGAGTGCTCGCTCGGCAGTGCGAACGCTTGAGGTTCCGCCGCGTCAACCCCCCACCACAGAGCAGAACGGTGCCCGCGGGAGCACCAAACACAGTGCTCTGTTCGACATAGGAGCAACAGGTGTCGGCACCGGGAGCGGCGGCAGCAATACCACGCGCGACTGAAGTCGCCAATCATGATCGCTTAGATCGCCGCCTCAGCTTGGCCGGCGTCGCGGCCCTGTTCCTGCTGGCGCCGGCGGCGATCGTCTACCTGTCCTTCAACGCGGGCGGCTACTTCCCGGGCGCGACCGGCATCGCCGCCGTCGTCTTCGCGCAGGCGCTCCTGCTCCGCACCACGCTCGCCGAGCGTCCGTTCGAGGGCGTCGGCTGGCGTCTCGCGGTCCCCGCAGGCGCCCTTGCCGCGTACGCGGCGTGGCAGTTGGCATCGGCGCTGTGGTCCCACAGCGCCGCGCGCAGCCTGGACGCCTTCGATCGCACACTGCTGTACCTGCTGGCGTTCACGCTGTTCGGATCGCTCGCCAACACCGCTGCGATCGCCTGCGATGGCTCATCCGGGCGCGTCGTGCTCGCGCATGGCAGGGGTGTGCCTGGCGGGGCTCGTCAGCCGCACGCTGCCAGACGTGTGGCCGACGAGCGCCGAGTTCGGCGCCAGCCGGCTGGACTATCCGCTGACCTACTGGAACGCCGAGGGCATGCTCGCGGCCGCGAGCCTCGTTCTGCTGTTCCATCTCTGCGCCGACACCGACGAGCCGGTGGCGGTCCGCGTGATCGCCGCCGGGCTGGTGCCGCCGGTCGCCGTCGCGCTGCTGCTGACGTTCTCGCGCGGCGCCCTCGGGGTCGCCGTGGTCGGGCTCGTCGTCTACGCGCTTGCTCGCCCGCCCGCGAGGCCTCTTCACGGCGCTGCTTGCGGTCGGCCCGACATCGGCGGTGGCGCTCCGCGTCGCCTGGGACGCACAGCTCCTGGCCACGAACAACGCGACCAGCCCGGCCGCGATCGCGCAAGGGCCATCACGTCGCGAAGGTGCTGATTGCCTGCGTGGTGATCTCCGCCGCGCTACGCGTCAGCATTCGTGCCGCTGGACCGACTCGCGAATCGCACTGCACGTGCCGGCCGCCATGCGCACGCCGGTCGCGCGTGGCGCGTTGCTAGGCGGGGGACTCGTGGCCGCCGTCGTCGTTGCGGTCGCGCTCGGCCTGCCCGGCTACGCGAGCCGCGAGTACACGCGCTTCGTCAACGGAAACTCCGGCCCGACGCGCCACGCTGATCCGCGATCGCCTCACCGACCCGGCGAATGACGGCCGCATCGTGCTGTGGAAGGCCGCCATGCACATGTACCGGCAGCAGCCGCTGCACGGGCTCGGGCGCCAACACCTTCCAGGTGTACTGGACCCAGGAGCGCACCCAGCAGGGCACCTACTACGTCACCGACACCCACAACCTGTACCTACAGAGCCTCGGCGAGCTCGGCCTCGTCGGCTTCGCGCTGATCCTCGTCGTCGTGCTCGGCCTGCTCGTCGGACTGGCGAGCCGCATCCGCGGACGCGACCGGGCGATGTACGCGGCGCTGTTCGCGGCGGGACTGGCCTGGGCGATACACAGCGGCGTCGACTGGGACTGGCAGATGCCCGCGGCGACGATCTGGCTGTTCATCCTCGGCGGGCTCGCGCTCGCTCGACGTCCGACGCGTCGGCGCTTCGGCGACGTCCCGCGCAACCGCACTGTCCTCGCCGTCGGCTGGCTGCTCGTCGCCGTCGTACCGTGCCTCGTCGCGACCTCCTACTCACGCCTGCACGACCGCCGCCGCCGACGTGCGATCCGGCAATTGCGTCGCGGCCAAGCCGAAGGCGCTCAGCTCGATCTCGCTCGAAGCGGTGCGGCCCGACGCCTACTCGCTCATCGGCGTCTGCGACCTCGAGCAGGGCTTCGCCGCGGCCGCGGTGCCGGCGATGGCCAAGGCGGTCAGCCTCGACCGCCAGAACTGGCAGGAGGCCTACTGGCTCGCGGTGGCTCGCGCCGCGGCCGGGCAGGACCCGCATTCGGCCGCCGCTGCGGGCGCTCGCGCTCAACCCGCTCGAGCCGCTGGCCGCGTCGCTCGTGCCGAGCTCGCATCCGACAACCCGTTGGAGCCTGCGGCACCGTCGCTCGCACGGCCGCCCGGTCTCCGGGCGTGCCGGTCCGGCTCTGAGCTCGCGGTCCGCTTCGCCATATCCGCCGCCTGTGCGAGCCGGTTGCTGGGCGTTGCACGATCGCCCGCTCGCACTACGGCGGGCCGGGCAGCCTTCGCACGCAGCTGGTGACGACTCAACACTGCGATGCGACGACGACGACTGACGCGGTACTCGACCGCCTTCGCGCCGCTCCTGGACTCGGTCGGCCCGACCGAGGCCCAGCGAGCCGCGGTTCGCAGCCTGGAACGCGAGCGGCAGACGGCCGCGGTATGCAGAGTACCTGCGGGAGGCGGGCGTGACGCCGCTCGTGCTCAAGGGGCCCGCCATCGCCCGCTGGCTCTGGCCTGACGAGCCGCGGGAATATAGCGACGCCGACCTGCTGGTGTGCACCTCGGGATTCGCCCGCGCCGAAGCTGCCCTATCGCGCGCACGGCTACGTTCGGACGATCTTCGCCGAGCCCTCGGGAACCGCCGTGGAGTACCACGCGTCCGATCCGCTCTCATATCGCCGTCGACCTGCACCGCACCTTCAGGCACGTCCGCGTATCACCGGACCGCTGCTGGGAGCTCCTGATCGCCGACGCCCAGGACCTCTCGCTCGCCGGAGGCGAGGTGGTCGCCGCTCCGAGCGAGGCGGGTTTCGCGGTGATCGTCGTCGCTTCACGCCATCTGGCACGGTCTCGACGCCCTCGGGCGATCGAGGATCTCCGTCGCGCCATCGCTCGATCGACGGCGCCGTGTGGCGCAAAGCGGCAGAGCTCGCCCGGGCGCTTGGATGCCTCGAGGCGTTCACCGCTGGCCTCTACACGGTGAGCGACGGGGCGTGAACTCGCCGAGCGCATCGCACTTCGACCTCCGACCGACCCGGAGCTCCGCCTCCGCCTGGCTCAGCCCCCGGCCACGAGCCTCGAGTGGCTTGACCTCTTCGCGACGCACCGCTCACCGCGAGAGCTGCTCGCTCGCGTGCTGCGCGAGCTCGTGCCGCCCGCGGACCAGATGCGCCGCCACAATGCCGCGCGCCAGGACGAGCCACCTCGCTCTGGTCGCGAGCTACGTCGCGCGACTGCTACGGCTCGTCGTCAGCTCGCCGAGCGGCGTGATCGCCGCTCGTAGGGCGATCAAGCGCGGTCGCAGCGCGAGGAGCCACCGAGCCCTGGAAACTCAGGGTAGAACCGCCTAGCGGGCGCGGGAGGCCGCAGCGCCAGGGCCGCGGGCGCCGCGGCGATTGACGCCGGGCTCGTCGCCGGATCGGGCGCTACGGGAAGGGCGAGCGATTTCCCGGTGAGCTGTAGGAAACCCCGGCTCCCGTCCGTAGTAGCCGGTGAGAGGCGCTTCACGGCGCCCGCCCCGCCCCGCAACGAGCAAGGACTTCGCATGTGGCGTAGAAAGCAAGACCCCCCGCAAGACGTTGAGAGCACCATCCAGCGCCTGCGCGACGAACGGCCGCAGGCCAGTCCGCTTGAGCTTGATCAGATCAAGACGACCGCGATGGCGCGGGCCGGAGCGAGGCTGCGCAACACGTCCACGAGCCGGCGTCTGGTCACGTCCGGCCTCGTCGTCGGCCTCATGGCCGCCGGCACGGGCGGCGTGATCGCGGCCGGAGCGACCAGCGGCTCCGGCGGCAGCGCCGCTCACGGCGCAGTACTCCACTCCACGACGACCGTCACGGTCACGTCGCCGGGCGGCATCACGATCGGCAACGGCAACCAATGCATCCTGATCGGCAACGGCAACACCTTCACCTGCAACATCGTCCAGGGCTCCGGCCCGACGATCACGATCTCGGCGGTCACGACGACGGTGACGGCCTCCTCGGCCGTCCTCGCCGCGAGCACGACGGTTTCCTCGACCGGCGGCGGCGGCGTGCTCGGCGTGTCGACGACGAAGACAGCGACGGCCCCGAAGGCCCGCGTGAGCCAGCGCGCGCTCGTGATCCGCTACTTCAAGATCCCGCCGAACACCAAGGTCAAGGTCATCACGGTGACCATCAACGGCAAGGCCTACAAGTTCATCCTCAACGGCAAGAAGCCGGTGCCGCTGAGCTTCAAGGGTCTGCCGTGCGCCACGAACGGCCTGCAGGTCGTCCACATCACGACGGTCTCGACGTCGGGCAAGGTCTACCACGACACGCGCACCTACCACCTGTGCGTGCCGAGCGGCAGGTAGTCGACGCTGGACGTTGAAGTCCTGACGAATTGACGGAGAGAGCCCCGGGAACGTCATTCCCGGGGCTCTTCCTTTTTCAATCGATGAACACGATCGGCGAGCGATAGCGATGGAAGCAAGCGCGAATGCGAAGTGGCGCACCAAGCGCCCGGGCAGCAGAATGATTGGCCGGATGCGGACCGACACGTTTGAGCGGATGTTCGAGGAGCACGCCGAGCAGCTGTTCTCGTTCCTCGCCTATCGCACCGGCAACCGGGCGCTGGCCGAGGACCTGCTCGCCGACACCTTCGAGCGCGTCCTGCGCACCAAGCACCGCTACGACCCGCGGCGCGGGGCCGAGAAGCAGTGGCTCTACACGATCGCGCTCAACATCCTGCGCGACCATGCCCGCCGCCAGGCCACCGAGCACCGCGCGGTCGAGCGCGTGTCGGCGGGCTCGCCGTCGGCCGCGCCCGACGCGGCGCTCGAGTCGCTCGGGGAGCGCGACGAGCTGACCGCGGCGCTCGCCACCCTCAACGAGGACGAGCGCGAGGCGCTCGCGCTGCGCTTCGGCGCCGACCTCAAGCTCCGTGAGGTGGCCAAGCTGCTCGGCGACGGCGAGAGCGCCGTCGAGGCGCGGATCTACCGCGGGCTGCGCAAGCTGCGCGAGCAGCTCGGCTGACGGCGCCGCCCGCCCGGCCCGGGCCTCACGGTCCCGCGGCCACGCAGCAGCCACGCACGACGAGCGCGCCGGCCTTGCGTCCGGCGACGAGGTACGTGCTCGTGCCCTGGATCGAGCGGTCGGAGTGGACGATCACCGCGTAGCGGACGACCGGGGAGGTCGCATAGGCCACGTCGCACCGCCACGGGTTGCGGAACTCGCCGCTGCCTTCCGGCACGCAGGCGGCCCGCCGCGCCTGCGCGTGGTTGGACAGCGGTCGCGGGTCGTGGGTGGTGAGCAGCAGGCGCTCGAGCTGCGCCGTGCTCACCGGCACGAGGTCCTGCTGCTGCGCGACGAACTGCGTGTCGCTCGATCGCGACGCGAGGGCGACGATCGAGCCGGCGATGCCGACGAGCACGACGATTCCCACGAGCAGTCCGGGTCGATGCACCGGGGCGAGTCCTAGAGCACCGCGCGCCGGCGGACCGACAGGCACCCGCCCCGCCCGGCTCGGGTACGCTCGCGTCGAGCATGCGGACCCTCGTCACCGGCGCCAGCGGCTTCATCGGCCACGTCACCTGCGCGGAGCTGCGACGGCGCGGTCACGACGTCGACGCCCTCGTGCGCCGCCCCGGCAGCGAGCCGCCGGGCACGACGGCGGTCGCCGGCGACCTCACCTCCGACGGCCTGCCCGCGGCGATCGCGCAGTCGCAGCCCGACTGCGTCATCCACCTCGCCGCCGAGATCGCCACCCAGCGCGACGAGGCCAAGCTGGACGCGGTCAACGTGCAGGGGACCGCGCGCCTGCTCGACGCCTGTCGCGCGCTCGCCGCCGACGGCCGGACCGGGCCTCGGATCGTCTTCGTCTCGACGGTGGTCACCGGCGAAGCCGACGGCGCGCTGCTCGACGAGACCACCCCGCTGCCGGTGCAGACCCCGTACGGGCGCTCCAAGCAGTCGGGCGAGCGGCTCGTGCTCGACTGCGGTCTGCCCGCGGTGGTCGTGCGCCCGTCGCACGTCTACGGTCCCGGCGGCTGGTTCGCGCATGAGATCGTCGCCCGGTTGCGCCAGCCCGGGCGCTTCGCGGTCGTCGGGCGCGGGGCGAACCTGTGGGACGTCGTGCACGCCGAGGACGTCGCGACGGCGCTCGCCGACGCCGCCGAGCGCGGCGCGCCCGGGGAGACCTACCACGTCGTCGACGACGAGCCGATCACGTGCTTCGACTTCGTCGCGCTCGCCGCACGGGCGCTCGGCGTCGGGCCGCCGCGACGCATCCCGGCGGCGGTGGCGCGGCTCGTCGCGGGGCGCCCGGCGGTCAGCGCGGCCACGCGCTCGGCCCGCTCGAGTAATGGGAAGCTCAAGCGCGAGCTCGGCTGGAGCCCGCGCTTCGCCTCTGCCCGCGAGGGCGTGCCCGACGCCGTGGCCGCGCTCGGCTGAGCGGAAGGGCGCCCGGAACGCTGACACCTCACTCGGATTTCGCGGGCTGGACGCCGATCAGGCTGTACCTCGACGACGACCGCATGATGGTGGATTGGCTGCAGATGGCTCACGTTCGGTTCGCGGAGCCCTACTTCCGTGAGACGGTCGAGCGCGAGAAGGCGCGCGCCGGGGACTCGCTGATGCTGCGCACGTCGTCGGTTGACGTGCTCGAGTCGCTGGCCGGCAGCGACCCGGGCGTTGCGCCGGCCGGGTTCATCTTCCATGCGTCCCGGTCGGGATCGACCCTTCTGGCTCAGATGTTCGCGGCCTCCGACGCCAACCGCGTCTTGTCCGAGCCGGAACCGATTGACGACGTGCTCCGGACCGGCATCCGGCACCCCCTCTTCGACGAGGAAGTGCGCGTGACCTGGCTGCGAGCGGTGGTTTCTGCGCTCAGCGGGATCCGCGGCAGCGAGCGTCGGGTCTTCATCAAGTTCGATGCGTGGCACGTGCTCGCGCTCCCCCTTGTCCGTCGAGCGTTTCCCCGTGTGCCCTGGGTCTTTGTCTTTCGTGACCCGCTCGAGATCCTCGTGTCTCAGGGGCGGAGCTTCGGAAGCCAGTTCGTCGTCGGGCCCCTGCCGCCCGAGGTCTTCGGCCTCGACCTGCGCACGGCGGCGACGACGCCGCGCATCACCTACGCCGCGCATGTCCTCGACCAGTTGCTCCGCGCCGCCGAGGCGCACCTCGACGACGCCGGTCGCCTGGTCGACTACGCCGAGCTCCCCGGGGTCCTCGACGCCGTCCTGTCCCACTTCGGCGTGCACGCCGGGTGCGGCGAGCGGGCGGAGATGGGCGGGGCGGCCGTGTTCGACGCCAAGGCGCCTCGAAGGCGATTTCAACCCGATTCGGCCGACAAACGGGCGGCGGCGGATGACGCGACGCGCGCGGCCGCTGACCGGGTGCGGCCGACGTACGAGCGTCTGCTGGCGTTACGGCCTGCAGGCGCCGGCGGATGAGCGCCGCGTCGGGTCCCGCGGGCGGACCGGCGCGGATCAACCGCTCGACGGCACGTACCGCGTGCGCAGCCCCGGGAGCTTTGCCTGCCGCTCGTCACCGGTGACGAGGACCAGATTGTGCGCGACTGCCGTGGCCGCGATCCACAGATCGTTGGTCGGCAGCCGCCCGATCGCGGCCCGCAACTCCGCGTAGTGCGACGCGACGGCATCACCGACGGGGAGCACCGTCGCGTTCTCGAGGATTGCGGCGAGCCGCGCCTGACGGCCCGCCCGCATCGGCGACGTTTCCGCCAGCAGGATCCCCACCCTCAACTCGCCGACGGTCACGATGCTGACCGAAAAGGACTCCTCGATCCCGGTGGTGGCGGTGCCAGCCACCAGACTCGTGTCAATCAGGACCGTCAACGGCCGGAAGCGTTTGCCGCCGCGTGCTCCTCGTCGCGCATCGCCTGGAGGTCAGCCGCCCACCGGTCATCAACCGGTGTGCGAGCCAGGATCGCATCAAGGCTCGCCCGCTCCGGGCCGCTCTGCCGCAGCGGCCCTAGCTCCGCGACCGGTCTACCGTTGACGGTGACCGTGAACCTCTCCCCGTTCTCGGCGCGCCGCAGCACCGAGCTGATGTCGTTGCGAAGCTCACGCTGCGGGATCGTCGTCATTCACACATCGTAGCAATCTGCTACGGCGGGTCGAGACGGCGACGCTTCACGTACGCCGCGCACGTCCGATTCGTCCGACAGCCGATGACCCGGGGTGCGTCGCACGCGTGCTACATTGCGAGGATGGCCCGCAAGCTGACGCAACGAGAGCTTCGCAACGACAGTGGAGACATCATGCGCGCGCTCGACCGAGGCGAGTCGTTCGTCGTGACTCGAAACGGGGTGGCGGTCGGCGAGCTGCTTCCGCTGCGCCGGCGCCGGTACGTGTCCGCGGATGCCGCCGTGGCCGCGTTTGCCGGCGCTCCGGCGATTGACGCTGCGCGCTTCCGAGCCGACGTCGACTTCGGGCTCGACCAGGATCCTGCCCCGCGTGGCTGAGCCACGTCACGCACGAGGGTTGGTCGATACGTCGGTCGTGATCGGCCTCGAACAGTTGGCCGCAGACGTCCTACCCGGGGAGCTTGCGGTGTCGGCCGTGACCATGGCCGAGCTCGCCGCCGGACCTCACGCTACCGACGACGCGGCAGAACGGGCCCGTCGACAGGACCGCCTGCAACGGGCCGAGGCCACGTTCGATCCGCTGCCGATCGACGCGAGCGTTGCGAGAGCGTACGGCCGCGTGTACGCCGAAACGGTGACGGCCGGGCGCAAGGCACGCGGCCGACGCGCCCTTGACCTCCTGATCGCGGCGACCGCCGTCGCTTCCGATCTCCCGCTCTACACGAGCAATCCAGACGATTTTCGCGACCTCGATCCGCTGCTCGAGGTCGTCCCGTTGGCCGTTGCCGGGCTGGGCTGAGCGGTCCGCCTCGCCGGGGCGCGACGGCGGCCATGCCGTAGGCGTTGCGCGGTGCGATCATGTCACTGCTGCGCCAAAGGGCACCGGAGGGGTCGTCTCGCTCGACCCAGCCCCGGCGCCGCCCGGGCGCGAGAACGTAAAGGCGGCAGTCGCAACCGGAGAGAGAGGAAATCATGGCCGCAACCGACCAACGAACCGCGCAGTCGGCCAACGCGGAGGCGATCGAGGCTTGGGACGGTCCCCTGTTCGACCGCTTCGTCCAGTACCGCCACATCGTGGTCGCGGGTCTCAGCCGCTATGGCGATGAGGCGATGCGTCTGCATCCGCCCGAGGTCGGCGACCGCATCCTCGACATCGGCTGTGGCTTCGGCGACACGGCGCGCCAGCTGGCCGCGCTCGCCGGGCCATCCGGGTCGGTCCTGGGCGTCGACGCCTCGCCCCGGTTCATCGACGCCGCCCGGCGGGAGGCGCTGGATTCCTCGACGCCCAACGTGCGCTTCGAGGTCGCCGACGTCGAGACGACGGCGTTCTCCGAGCGCTCCGATCTCGCCTTCTCGCGCTTCGGCACGATGTTCTTCGCCAACCCGGTCGCCGCGCTGCGTAATGTCCACCGCTCGCTCGTACCCGGCGGGCGGCTGGTGATGGTCGTCTGGCGCGCCAAGGTCGAGAACGACTGGCTCTACCGCGCGCAGACGATCACGGAGCGGTTCGTCGCCAAGCCCGAGGAATACGACGCTCCGACCTGCGGCCCCGGCCCCTTCTCGATGGCCAACGCGGACACCACCAGCGGGATTCTCAAGAGCGCGGGCTTCGAGGAGATTGCGCTGCGCCGCTGCGACCTGCCGATCCTCATCGGACGGGACATCGACGAGGCGGTGGAGTTCGTCATGAGCCTCGGCCCGGCCGGGGAGATCCTCCGCCTGGCCGGCGACCGCGCCGCGCACCTGCACGAGCCCGTCGCCGACGCGCTTCGCGAGGGCCTCGCCGACTGGGCCGGCCCCGACGGCGTCATCGCCCCCTCATCGACATGGATCGTCACCGCTGCGACGTCCGCCGGGCCCGGCAACGAGCGCTGACGAGCGGCGGTGAGGTCGCAGTCGCCCGGCCGGCAGACGGGCGACTGCCGATGACGCAACGCACCGGCCGCTGACCGGGTGCGTCTGCCTGCGTTACGGCCTGCGGGCGCCGGCGGGTGAGTGCCGCGCCGCATGCCGCAGGCACGTCAGAGGTGCGGGCTCGACGCGTCCGTCGGCTTGGTGACGACGATCTCGCTGATCTCCGGGCCCGTCACCGCAGGCAACCCGGGGTCCGGCCGGCCGCCATGACCGAGCGCGAACCAGCCTAACGGTCTGGTTCTATCTGCAATCACGGAGACACGGAGACACGTAACACGGTGCGACACCGGTGTTACACTCATGCTCATGCCGACGAAACGACGCCGACACGCGATCACCGAGACACCACCGGTGCAGAGCGCGCTCGAAGCGCTGCGCGCCGTTCCGGGCGGCGAGCACGTCAAGCTCGACGAGCTCGTGATCCTCGGGGCGCAAGCGAAGCTGATGATGCTCCGGGGTGACCGCGGCGATGCGACCGAGCGGCGGCGGCGGCTCGCCCAGCGCCTGCGCTCACGCGATGTGCCCGTCGACCGAGCGGCGGCCGAAGAGGTACGCCGATCCGGTTGGGCGCGCCCGTGACCGCGCCGCTGCTGCTCGACAACTCCGCTTGGGCGCGGCTCGCCGACGCCTCGCTGCCGGCAGACCGACTCGCCGAGGTCGCCGACGCGGTCGAGCACGGGACGCTCGTCGTGTCGCTGCCCTTCCTGCTCGAAGCCGGATACTCCGCGCGCAACGGTCGCGAGCACGCCGACCTGCTCCAGGAGCTGCTCGCGCTCCCGATCGTGAGCATCGACGAACACGTCGAACGTCGCGCGATCGACGCCCAGCGCCAGCTCGCCGCGGCGGGGCACCACCGGCTGCCGCCGGTCGATCTCATCATCGCCGCGCTGGCCGATCACCACGATCTCGGCGTGCTGCACTACGACCACGACTACGACCTCGTGGCCGACAAGACCGATCTGTCGTTCCACAGCGTCTGGCTTGTACCGCGGGGATCGCTGTGAGCTGAGGCTTGCGCGGCGCCACGCGCGTGCGTGGCACTCCGGCAGCTGGACGGTGCCGAGTCGACCACGCTGCCGCAGACTCACCGATCCGCCCGGCGACCAGTTCCGGGCCGGCCAGGGCCACCACAGGGATGGAGGCGCGCCGAACTCAGGAGGAGGAGCCGGGCTCGCTCTGCGTCGCGGGGCGGGTGAACCGCCCCGGCAGTGCGGCGCCGAGATGCCCGACCGGCGCCGCGTGTTTCACCGCGAGTCCGAACAGGGCCTGCTCGTCGTCGGGCAGGCACACGACGACGCCGGCGTCGTCGGCCTGTCGATGCCAGGCGTCGAAGCCGCCGTTGAGGTGGATGTCATCGACGATCGCGACGCCGGCGGGGCGCAACGCCTGCCAAGCGTGGTCGAGCTCGAAGCGGATGTTGCGTTCGGTGTGCAGGCTGTCGTGGACGAACAGGTCGATCGAGCCGAGCTGGGCGAGCAGCGGTCGCAGGCGCTGACGGCTCGTGCCGCTGATGAGCGTCCACCGCTCACGTGCATCGGCGGGCACCGCGATGCCGACCTGCGGCGCGAGCTCGGGATGCAGCAGCACCGGCATGTCGATGCTCCACAGCCGCCCCTCGGCGTTGCCGGCGAGGGCCTCGAGGATCGCGCGCGTGACGATGCCCCGGGCGACGCCCGTCTCGACCACGCGGCGGGGACGCAGATGGCGCGTCGCGCACCACGCGGCGCGCGCGAGCGCCCGGTCGCCGTCGTCCCAGCCGTCGTAGGCCCCGCGACCCGTCCGCAGCCCGGCGTCGTCGAGGCGCGACCGTATGTCCTGCCATACCGGCTCGAACTCGGCGGCACAGGCGCACGGCCACGGCATGCCGAGCAGCGCATGCAGGCGCTGCTCCCAGGCGGGCGAACGCAGCCCATCCACCGCAGGCGCGGGACGCTCGAAGCGGCGGTGCAGATGCTCGAGCGCGTCATTGACGCCGTGGCGCGGGTCGATCGTGATCGTCCTCGCGATCTGCCCGACGAGCGTTGAGCGATCCTTCGCCCGTCGCAGGCGTTCCCTCCGCACCGCATTCATCTCCCGTGACCGTATCGGCGGCAGTGAGGACAAGACGAAGAATGCACCGCAGCAGCATGTGACGTGAGTTTGCGCGGGCCAGGCAGATGCCTGGCACTCGGGCAGCTGGACGGGCGCGGTACAGTGGAGCGGTCATGGCCGCCAGCCGCCGCCACCAGACACACCAACGCGTTACCGAGACACCGCCGGTGCAGAGCGCGCTCGATGCGCTGCGCGCCGTTCCGGGCGGCGAGCACGTCAAGCTCGACGAGCTCGTGATCCTCGGGGCGCAAGCGAAGCTGATGATGCTCCGGGGTGACCACGTTGATGCGCCGGAACGGCGGCGGCGGCTCGCCCAGCGCCTGCGGTCACGCGATGTGCCCGTCGACCGAGCGGCGGCCGAGGAGGTTCGCCGATCCGGTTGGGCGCGCCCGTGACCGCGCCGCTGCTGCTTGACAACTCCGCATGGGCGCGGCTCGCCGACGCCTCGCTGCCCGCAGATCGACTCGCCGAGGTCGCTGACGCGGTCGAGCACGGGACGCTCGTCGTGTCGCTGCCCTTCCTACTCGAGGCCGGATACTCCGCGCGCAACGGTCGCGAGCACGCCGACCTGCTCCAGGAGCTGCTCGCGCTCCCGATCGTGAGCATCGACGAACACGTCGAACGTCGCGCGATCGACGCCCAGCGCCAGCTCGCCGCGGCGGGGCACCACCGGCTGCCGCCGGTCGATCTCATCATCGCCGCGCTGGCCGATCACCACGATCTCGGCGTGCTGCACTACGACCACGACTACGACGTCGTGGCCCACAAGACCGATCTGTCGTTCCACAGCGTCTGGCTTGTACCGCGGGGATCGCTGTGAGCTGAAGTTTGCGCGGCGCCACGCGCGTGCGTGGCACTCCGGCAGCTGGACGATGCCGAGTCGACCACGCTGCCGCAGACTCACCGATCCGCCCGGCGACCAGTTCCAGGCCGGCCAGGGCCACCACAGGGATAGAGGCGCGCCGAACTCAGGAGGAGGAGCCGGGCTCGCTCTGCGTCGCGGGGCGGGTGAACCGCCCCGGCAGTGCGGCGCCGAGATGCCCGACCGGCGCCGCGTGTTTCACCGCGAGTCCGAACAGGGCCTGCTCGTCGTCTGGGAGGCACACGACGACGCCGGCGTCGTCGGCCTGTCGATGCCAGGCGTCGAAGCCGCCGTTGAAGTGGACGTCATCGACGATCGCGACGCCGGCGGGGCGCAACGCCTGCCAAGCGTGGTCGAGCTCGAAGCGGATGTTGCGTTCGGTGTGCAGGCTGTCGTGGACGAACAGGTCGATCGAGCCGAGCTGGGCGAGCAGCGGTCGCAGGCGCTGACGGCTCGTGCCGCTGATGAGCGTCCACCTCTCACGTGCATCGGCGGGCACCGCGATGCCGACCTGGGGCGCGAGCTCGGGATGCAGCAGCACCGGCATGTCGATGCTCCACAGCCGCCCCTCGGCGTTGCCGGCGAGGGCCTCGAGGATCGCGCGCGTGACGATGCCCCGGGCGACGCCCGTCTCGACCACGCGGCGCGGACGCAGATGGCGCGTCGCGCACCACGCGGCGCGCGCGAGCGCCCGGTCGCCGTCGTCCCAGCCGTCGTAGGCCCCGCGACCCGCCCGCAGCCCGGCGTCGTCGAGGCGCGACCGTATGTCCTGCCATACCGGCTCGAACTCGGCGGCACAGACACACGGCCACGGCATGCCGAGCAGCGCATGCAGGCGCTGCTCCCAGACCGGCGAACGCAGCCCATCCACCGCAGGCGCGGGACGCTCGAAGCGGCGCTGCAGATGCTCGAGCGCGTCATCGACGCCGTGACGCGGGTCGATCGTGATCGTCCTCGCGATCTGCCCGACGAGCGTTGAGCGATCCTTCGCCCGTCGCAGGCGTTCCCTCCGCACCGCGTTCATCTCCTGTGACCGTATCGGCCGCAGTGAGGACAAGACGAAGAATGCACCCCAGCAGCATGTGACGTGAGTTTGCGCGGGCCAGGCAGATGCCTGGCACTCGGGCAGCTGGACGGGCGCGGGTACAGCGGAGCCGTCATGGCCGCCAGCCGCCGCCACCAGACATTCGCGTGGCGGCGATTCTCACTCGATCCCGGCGACGACTACATCCGCCCCGACGATCTCATAGGTGGCCTTGGCACGGGCGTCGCGCGTGGCCAGGCTGGCGCCGTGCTCGACCGCCGCGAGCGCCACCAACGCGTCGTAGACCGCTCCGCCGGCGATCCCGAGCCGACCGAGGACGTCGGGGAGTCGCCCGGCCACCTGGGCGCCAAGGAGGAAGGGATCGTCGAAGCGCTCGGCGATCAGCCGCGCGGCATCGGCAGGCGCCAGTCGTAGATCGCCGGGCAGTCGCGTGAGCACGGAATACGTCTCGGCCAGCGCGTGACCGCTGAGCGCGGCCTCCCGACCGTTCCACCAGCGGACGACGGCGCCATGCTGGCGGTGGGTCTGCACGAGCAGCGGAATCGCGACGCTCGTGTCGAGCGCGAGTGCCGTCAACGCCGCCCGGCGTCGATCAGTCCGAAGACCGTGTCGTCGTCGATCGTGGTGTCTCCGGTGGCGACCAGCACCCCGGACTCATCGACCAGTCGAGCCGTGCGTCCCGTCGGGAGCAGCTGGAGCCCACCGCCGTAGCGAGAGATGTCGACGGTCGAGCCCGGGGTGAGACCGAGTGCGTCGCGCAGGGGCTTCGGGACGACGATTCGCCCGACCGAATCGATCCTGGTCTCCATTGGCAATACGTTACCAGCCATCTCCCAGGGGGAGGGTCGGCTTATCGCGACTTTGCGAGACACGTGGATGGCCGTTCATATCCGGTCGGCCACATGAAGCGGTCAAAGCCCGGCCGCGCCCACACCCCGAGAACCTCGTCGACCAGGGCATCGTGCGGCTCGGCTGGGCTGTCGCTACGCGACGAGGATCAGTCGCGGGCGTCGATCGGATGGTGCCAGGGGTTGAGTAGCGGCACGCCGCATCCTTCGAAGTCGGCAGTGTTGCGCGTCACGACGGTGAGTCCATGGATGCGTGCGGTGGCTGCGATCAGGCTGTCGACGGTGTTGCGCGGTGCGGCGGCATTGAGTCGCCCCCATTCCTCGGCAACTCGGGCGTCGACGGGGAGGATGCGGTCGGCGAAGCGTTTGTGCAGCTCGCCCAGCCAGTTGCCAAACACTTTCGCCTGTGCTGGGTCGCGGCCGTGCAGCAGCTCGATTCCCTTGCGGATCTCGCCGAGCGTGAGCACGCTGAGATGGAGGTCGACGTCCTGTATCTCGCCGACCCAGACGCGAACGTGCTCGTCGCGGCCGCGGCGGATCTCTGAGACGGCGTTCGTGTCGAGCAGGAGGCTCAAAGAGCGATGTCGCGGCCACGATCCGGGGCGCGATCGAGCTCGAGCGCATCGAAGTCGGGGGCCGAGCGGATGAAGTCGACGAGACTTGGCCCGTTGCCCCGTAGTCGCCGGTAGTCCTCGGCGGCGACGACGACGACCGCCTCCCTGCCGTGTTTGGTCACGACCTGGGGCCCGTCGCGTCGGGCGCGCTCGACGAGTTCGCTGAAGTGCTGTTTTGCTGCTTGTAGTTGCCAAGCCACGACCGTCTCCGATCTTCTTCTGGACAGACTGGACAGACTGTAGCGCACGCCCGCTGTTACGCCCTCATGCCAGCATCTCTGCTCCTCTGGGCGCTCGGCTGAAGGCGGATGACACGCCGCGGGCTCGCGCGCAGATCCTCACCGGTACTCGGGATTCGGATGCCCGGGCATCGACAGGTCCCAGTTGTGCGTCGAGTTGCCCCAGGCCGGGATGCCCCCGGCGTCCTTGAGCATCCGCGCGAGGTGCAGCACGTTCCAAGCCATGAACACCGCGTTGCGCGTCGTCCAGGCATTCCCCTGCCCGCCGCCCTCCTCGTCGAGGTAGGACGGACCCGGGCCTCCCTCCCCCACCCAGTAGGCGTCGGACTGCGGCGGGATCGTCAGCCCGATGTGCTGGAGCGCGTAGAGCACCTGGGCGCTGACGTGCTTGCCGCCGTCCTCGTTGCCGGTCGTCACGACCCCGCCGACCTTGCCGTAGTAGGCCCACTGGCCGGCGTCGTTGACCTCGCTCGAGTAGGCATACAGGCGCTCGATGATCTTGCGCGTGAGCGAGCTCTGATCGCCGAGCCAGATCGGCCCGGAGATGATGATCACGTCGGCCGGCGCGACGAGCTCGCGGTAGATCTCGGGGAACTCGTCGACCTCGTAGCCGTGCTCGCGCATGTCCGGCCACAGGCCCGCGGGGATGTCGCGGTCGGCGGTGCGCACCTCGTCGACGCGGACACCGAGGCCGGCGAAGATCCCGCGCGGGATCGCGAGCAGGCCGTCGGTGTGGCTCGGTTCCGGCGAACGCTTGGTCGTGCCGTTGAAGACGACCACGCGGAGGTCGTCGTAGCGCACGGGGGCGTGCTCGACGCGCTCGTCGATGAAGCCCTGGATCGATTCGGGGATCGGCATGCGGCGGAAGTCCTTTCGCGAGGAGCTCGACGAGCTCGGGGTCGGTGATGACCTCGACGAGCGCCGGGCCCTCGTGGGCGATCGCGGTCGTGAGCGCGTCGTCGAGCTCCTCGGCGCGCGTCACGCGTACGCCGAACGCGCCGCAGATCGCGGCGTACTGAGAGAAGTCCGGGTTGTGCAGGGTGGTCTGCCACACCTCCCAGTCGCCGGCGCGCTGCTCCTTGGAGATCTTGCCGAGCTGGCCGTTGTTGAGCAGCACGTGGGTGATGTTCATGCCGTGCTTGACCGCGGTGAGCAGCTCGGCGAGGTACTGCGCGAACCCACCGTCGCCGGTGACGGCGAAGATCGGGCGCTCCGGCGCGGCCGCCCACGCCCCGATCGCCGCCGGGTAGCCGAATCCGATCGAGCCGAGGTAGCCGGACATCAGGACGGTCTGGCCCTGCTTGCACTCGAAATAGCGACCGAACGAATACGCATGGTTGCCGACGTCCACGGCGATCACCGCCCGCTCGGGGACGTGGCGCTGCAGCGCCGCGAACACGGCGGCCGAGTTGACGCCTGCGCCCCGGTCGTCGCGCGCGCGGCTGTCCTTCTCGGCCCGCCAGATCGCGTGCCGCTCGGCCAGCTCGGGGCGCTGGTCGACGCGCTCGGGCCCGCGGTCGGCAGCCGCCGCGCCAGGAGCGCGACGGTCACGCCGATCTCGCCCCACACGGGCACGGTCACCGGGTGGAACTTGCCGAGTTGCAGGGGGTCGAAGTCGACCTGGACGATCGGCTTGCCGGCGTAGATGCCGGTGTGGTTGGAGAACGACGCGCCGAGCACGAGCATCGCGTCGCACTCGTTCATGAACCAGCTCGCGACGGGCGTGCCGCTGCGCCCGAGCACGCCGCAGGCGAGCGGGTGGTCGTCGGGGATCTGGCCCTTGGCCTTGAACGTCGTGATCACCGGCGCGTCGAGCTGCTCGGCGAGCGCGATGATCGCCTCCATGTCAAAGCGCGCGCCGTGACCGACGATGATCACCGGACGCTTGGCCGCCGCGAGCAGCTCCACGGCCTGCCGCAGGGACTCCTCCGGTGGACTGATCTGCAGCGGCGTGATCCGGCCCTGCGGCCCCGACGCCGCCTCGTCGGGGGCCGCGAGCGTCTGCACCTCGTCGGGGAAGATGAGGTGGGCGACGTCGCGGCGCAGGATCGCGTGCTTACACGCGAGCGTCATCAGCTCGGCGTGCTTGCTCGTCTCGAGCACCGTCTGGCCCCAGGCGGCGACCGACCGGAAGGCGGCCGCGAGGTCGACCTCCTGGAAGGCGCCGGGACCGAGCACCTGGGTGTCGACCTGGCCGGTGAGCGCGATCACCGGCGAGCGGTCGACCTTCGCGTCCCACAGCCCGGTGAGCAGGTTCGTGGCGCCCGGCCCGGCGATCGTCAGGCACGCGGCCGGACGCCCGGTCAGCTTGCCGTAGGCCGACGCGGCGAACGCCGCCGCGCCCTCGTGACGGATGCCGATGTAGGTCAGCCGCCCGTCCTCCTCCTGGCGGCGCAGCGCGTCGGCGAGCCCGAGGTTGGAGTGGCCGACCATCCCGAACACGTGGCGCACGCCCCAGTTGACGAGCGTCTCGGCCATCACGTCGCTGACCGTGCGCGCGTGCGGAGCGTCCGGCTCGACGCCGACGTACACGCCGTCCTCGCGCACCTGCACCGGGAACGTCGCCACCGAGTCGCCGAACGCCGACTCGCCGGTCAGCGGGCAGTAGTCATAGCCGTGCCACGGACAGCGCAGCATGCCCTTCTCGATCGAGCCCTCGCCGAGTGGCCCGCCCTGGTGCGGACAGCGATTGGACAAGGCCGCGTAGCGACCCTCGTAGTGGGTGAGCGCGAGCTGTGCCGGCCGGCGGCGACGGTCGTCACCCGACCCTCCGGCAGCTCATCGGGGGACAGGACGCGATGCCAGGTCAGGGTGCTCGTCGCCGAGTCGGACATCAGTGGCGCTCTCCGATGCGGGTCGGGTGGTGACGCGGCGGCCGTCCGCGGCGGCCTTGCCATCGGTCACGCGAGCCGGCTCAGCGTTACGCGGGCGCGGCGCGCAGCCTACCCGCTTGGCGGGGTTGATCGTCGGCGAGCAGCGGGCCTCGAGCCCACGAGCTCGACGCCGCTGGTCGAAGGCGTATTTCCAAGCGCTGGCCCTGAACCTGCACTGGAATGGAATGCGAGCGAGGAAGAAAGCTGGTGCTATTCTTCCTCCGCAATGGCGCTGAACATCAAGGATGACGCGGCCGATCGGTTAGCCCGCGAGCTGGCCGCCGAGACCGGCGAGAGCATCACCAAGGCGGTCACGGTCGCCGTTCGCGAGCGCCTCGAGCGCCTCCGGGGAGCTGCGCCGCGTGAACGACGCCACGAGGCGCTCACCGAGATTGCGCGGCGCAGCGCGGCGCGGCGGGTTCGCGACGCGCGACCACCCGACGAGATCCTCGGTTACGGGGCCGACGGCCTGCCCGAGTGAGCGCGACTGGTCGTCGACACCTCGGCGCTCGTGGCGGTGCTTCTCGGCGAGCCCGAGCGTGATCATTCATCGCGCCGCTGTCCGATGCCGAGGACCCACTGATCTCGGCCGCGACCCTGGTGGAGAGCTCAATCGTGATGCTGGCCAAGACTGGCCCGACGGCGTCAACGATCTGGACCAGCTTCT
>CAVRUQ010000008.1:0-15052 GCA_963724405.1 uncultured Solirubrobacterales bacterium | reverse complement strand
CAGCGGAGAACGAACGCGTCCGCAACGCCAGGTTGCGCGCGGACGCCAAGCTCCCGCCGGCCGAGCGTCTCGCCCAGACGGTGCGGCTGAGCCGCTTCATGTCGGAGATCGCGGACGCCGGCCGACGTCGGCGGCGGAGGAGATCGACTGGCGGGGTCGCCCCCTACGCATCTGCTCGCTCGAGCACCTGCTCATCATGAAGCGTGCCGCCGGGCGTCCGCAGGACGTGCAGGATCTGCGTGATCTCGCCACGGCGCACGGGCTCGACCGCACCGACGGGTAGGCCACTCGATTGTCTGCGACTTCTCGCCCGGACCCCGCGGCTGAGCCGGTTCATGTCGGAGATCGCGGACGTCGGCGTGGCGGCGATTCTCACTCGATCCCGGCGACGAGGACATCCGCCCCGACGATCTCATAGGTGGCCTTGGCACGGGCGTCGCGCGTGGCCAGGCTGGCGCCGTGCTCGACCGCCGCGAGTGCCACCAGCGCGTCGTAGACCGCTCCGCCGGCGATCCCGAGCCGAGCGAGGACGTCGGGGAGTCGCCCGGCCACCTGGGCGCCAAGGACGAACGGATCGTCGAAGCGCTCGGCGATCAGCCGGGCGGCATCGGCAGGCGCCAGTCGTAGATCGCCGGGCAGTCGCGTGAGCACGGAATACGTCTCGGCCAGCGCGTGACCGCTGAGCGCGGCCTCCCGACCGTTCCACCAGCGGACGACGGCGCCATGCTGGCGGTGGGTCTGCACGAGCAGCGGAATCGCGACGCTCGTGTCCAGCGCGAGTGCCGTCAACGCCGCCCGGCGTCGATCAGTCCGAAGACGGTGTCGTCGTCGATCGTGGTGTCTCCGGTGGCGACCAGCACCCCGGACTCATCGACCAATCGAGCCGTGCGTCCCGTCGGGAGCAGCTGGAGCCCGCCGCCGTAGCGAGAGATGTCGACGGTCGAGCCCGGGGTGAGACCGAGTGCGTCGCGCAGGGGCTTCGGGACGACGATCCGCCCGACCGAATCGATCCTGGTCTCCATTGGCAATACGTTACCAGTCATCTCCCAGGGGGCGAACTGGCCACAACGAAGGCGGCGCGGCTCACCAGCCCTGGTCGCGCACCGTCCGCAGTGGCCCGGCGAGCTGGCGCGCGACGCGCTGCATCGGCGCGGCTTGGCTCTCGTAGTCCTCAGCGGTCTCGCGCTGGCTGCGCCTGTTGCCCGACTCGCGGCCGACGGCGTAGGCGACGGCGGCGGCGATGGCGCGTGGCGGATGCGCCGCGTCGCAGAACTCGCGGATGCGCCACCACGCGGCCAGGCACCGCGCGGCGATCGGCAGGCCGGCCCCCGAAGTCTCTTGCTGCCAGAGCCGGGCCGCGACCGGATCGAGGTCGATCCCCGGGGTCGGTGCGAGGTCCGCCGGGTCGACCGCGCCGTCGCCGTCCGGCAGCCAAAGGCGTTGCCCGGGGTGCGCGAAGGGCGTGACCTCGGCGATCGCGGGTCGCCCGTCCTGCAGGCACCAGCGCAGCGCGAACGGACGCTGCAAGCCGCCGACGCTGATGTGGCCGGTGACCACCTGCATCGCCCCGTCGGGCCACGGATGAGCGCCGGCGCTCACGCCGGTGGGGATGGTCCCCGGCGGGACCCCGAGGGCTCGTAGCGGGGCCTCGGCGCCGAAGAGCGCGAACAGCACGGCGGCCGGCGACTGCGCGACGATCTTGCGCTTGGGCCAGCGATCCCCCGCGGCCATCGCCTGCCACAGGCTCATGGCCAGCCGTACGCCGGCCCCGTCCAGGCGGCGCACGGACTCAGCCCGAGCGCGTGCGTGTTGCTCGCGAATCCGCTTGCGCGCTGCCGGCGGTGGCGGGGCGGGTGCTGGGCGCGCCGGCGGTGGCGTCCCGTCCGCCCCGCGGGCCGACGCGGCGGGGGCATCGCTCGCGCGGGCCGGCTCGTCGGGCCGCTCCGGCGGTCGCGGCGGGTCACCGTGCGGCCGCCGGACGGCCCTCGGAGACATGGCCGGCGGGGCGGCCCGCCGGGGTGCCGGGGCGTTGCCGGCGAGACCGGCGGCGGCCCGCGCCAGGCACGACTCGCACCCCAGCCGCTCGCGTCCGGCGACGAGCGCCTCCGGCGCGCCGCAGTGCGGGCAGCCGGACGCTATGAACTCGCCGGCCAGTGGCAGCCAGCACAGTGAGTGGGGGTAGCATCGCGGCCCCCGCCGGACCTCGACGGGGAACAGGTAGGCCGGCACCCGCACCAGGTGCAGGCGAAACGGCACGATCTCGTGGCTCGGTTCGTACTGCTCGCGGATCTCGGCGCGGCGCCGTGCGTGCTCATCGCGGGTGGCCTGCGCCTGGGCGGCGAGCAGGCGTTCACGTTCGGGGGGCGCCGATGCCGCGCGTCGCTGGATGGAATCGAGCGCACCCCGGTAGTAGGCGTCGGTGCGATCCAACTCGGATTCGAGCGCCCGGCGGGTCTGGGCCGCCAGCGTGGCCTCGCGCGTGCGGGCGCGCTCGTCGAGCATCTGGTGAGCGGCGCTGACCGCCCGCGGCAGGTCCACGTCGAGCGCGCGCGCGCCGATGGCGGGCTCCTCCGTGGTCGAAGCTCGCGCGAGCGTTCGCGTCAGCCGCTCGGACACCGCCTGCCCGGTGAGCGCGTCGACCCACACCTCCTCGCGCTCGTGGAACCGGTCGTTCAGCGACGCCGCGTAGGAGACCATCGCGCCGACACGCAACAGCGGCAGGTAGGCCGCTACCGGCTCGCCGGCGCCGTCGACGCGCCCGTGCGCCACGGTGAGGCGCTCGCGGGCCTGGCCCTGAAGGGCCTCGCGGCCCGGGCGCTGGCCCGTCGGCCAAGGCAGGTGCAGGTGCCCGACGTCGCCGTCGGCCAGCACCTCGCCGGCGGCGCGCTCGAGCTCGGGGTGCCCGGCGATCAGGAGCAGCGCACCGTCCTCTTCGGCTACCTCGGGCACCGAGGTGACGGTCAGCGACTCGGCCAGCCCAGCGCCTCGTCGCAACCGCTCCGGCAGCACAACGACCGCCTGCTCACCGAGGTCCTCGACCAACCCGCCCTCGGACTCGACGTGCGCCAGCCAGAAGCGCAGTCCGGGTTCATGGCTCACGCCGCGGCGCCCTCGTCCACCAGGTCGTCGATCGAGCCACGCCCGGCCAGGTAGGTCCGGCGGGCGGCCGCGAGGTCATCGCCGAACGCATCGAGGCTGGCCGCGAACTCGGCGTCGTCGCGGCTGCTCACGTAGCGCTCGAACACCGCGGCCTCGAAGTCGAGGTCGTCCTGGACGCGCCCGAGGATCATGTCCAGCTCCCCGACGACGAGCTCGAACAGGTTGATCTTGGCCTGCAGGACACGGAGGATCCGCTCCTCGACGGTGCCGCGGGCGGCGAGGTTGATCAGGGTGACGTCATGGCGCTGGCCGATGCGGTGGATGCGACCGAGTCGCTGCTCGATCTGCATCGGGTTCCACGGCAGGTCGAAGTTCACCATCGCGTGACAGAACTGCAGGTTGCGTCCCTCACCGGCCGCCTCGGTGCTGAGCAGGACGGGCACGTGGGACTCGAACGCGGCGATCGCACGATCCTTCTCCTGGCGCGTCAGGCTGCCGTGGTAGCTGACCGCGTCCACTCCCTTGCGCTCGGCGATCTGGCCGAGCAGGTCAAGCGTGCGCCGAAATCCGGTGAAGACGATCACCTTCTCCCCCCGGGCCCGATGGCCCGCGAGGATCTCGAACAGCGCTTCGGTCTTGGCGGTATCAGTCAGGCGGCGTGCCTGCTCGGTCAGATCGCTCCAGCCGAGCGCCTGGAGGCTGGGCGCGAGCGCGGCCGGGCTGGAGCCGGCCATCCGCTGAGCGTGGCGCAGCGACAGCAGGCGGCCCGCCGGTGCGTCGCGGGCGTGGGCGCGCACGCGCTCGGACACTTCACGGTAGAGCGTCGCTTCGGCGGGCGCCGGCTCCACGCATACGGTCTCGGCGAGGCGGCGCGGGAGCATCAGCTTCACCTCGCTGCGCCGGTGACGCACCATCACGTCGCGCAGCGCCAGGCGCAGCGCGGCGGCGTTGCGAGCCAGCGAGCCGTCGCCGCCGGCCGTGCTGGCGTGGCGCGATCGGAACTCGGCCGGACTGCCGAGCGCGCCGGGCCGCACGAGGCTGACGAGCTCGAACAGGTCGGACAGCCGGTTCTCCACCGGCGTGGCCGTGAGCAGGAGCAGGTAGCGCGTGTGGAGGGCGCGAGCCAGACGGGCCGACGCGCTGCGCGGGTTCTTCAGGCGGTGCGCCTCGTCGGCGACCACGAGATCCCAGCCGACATCGCCGACGAGCGACGCGAGGGGCCGGCGCCGCGCCGTCGGCAGCGACACCACGACGATCGGCTGCGGTCCCGGCAGGTCTTCTGCCGTCCAGTGAGCCGCGCGTGGAACGACGGTTGGCAGTGCGAACTTGCGGTCGAGCTCCTCGCGCCACTGTTCCACCAGGCCCGCCGGCACGATCACCAGAGCGCGGTCTGCCAGTCCGCGCAATCGAAGCTCACTCAGTACGAGCCCCGCCTCGATCGTCTTGCCAAGTCCGACCTCGTCGGCGAGGATCGCCCGACCCTGCATGTGCCGAAGCACCCGCGATGCGGCGTCCAGCTGGTAGTCGAATGGGTCAAAGCGCAGCCGGGGTAGGCACATGAAGCGGTCAAAGCCGGGCCGCGCCCACACCCCGAGAGCCTCGTCGACCAGGGCGTGGCGGTCCGGGGACACCACAACGTCCTCCTGCAAGCGACACAGCAGAGAGGCATAGGCCGGGGGGACGGCGCCGGCGGCCGGTCCGATCGGAACCCTGTCCTCGAGGTTCTCACGCATCGCCATCGCGGGATCTTCGCAAGCGCGGGCGACGCGTCCGACGGGGCAGTCCGCAAACTGCGGGGGATCCGATTCCCGTGACCGGCTGGGGCCGATCGTGCGGTCTCGGCTGGGCTTGGCGCTACGCGACGAGGATCAGTCGCGGGCGTCGATCGGATGGTGCCAGGGGTTGAGTAGCGGCACGCCGCATCCTTCGAAGTCGGCAGTGTTGCGCGTCACGACGGTGAGTCCATGGATGCGTGCGGTGGCTGCGATCAGGCTGTCGACGGTGTTGCGCGGTGCGGCGGCATTGAGTCGCCCCCATTCCTCGGCAACTCGGGCGTCGACGGGGAGGATGCGGTCGGCGAAGCGTTTGTGCAGCTCGCCCAGCCAGTTGCCAAACACTTTCGCCTGTGCTGGGTCGCGGCCGTGCAGCAGCTCGATTCCCTTGCGGATCTCGCCGAGCGTGAGCACGCTGAGATGGAGGTCGACGTCCTGTACCTCGCCGACCCAGACGCGAACGTGCTCGTCGCGGCCGCGGCGGATCTCTGAGACGGCGTTCGTGTCAAGCAGGAGGCTCAAAGAGCGATGTCGCGGCCACGATCCGGGGCGCGATCGAGCTCGAGCGCATCGAAGTCGGGGGCCGAGCGGATGAAGTCGACGAGACTTGGCCCGTTGCCCCGTAGTCGCCGGTAGTCCTCGGCGGCGACGACGACGACCGCCTCCCTGCCGTGTTTGGTCACGACCTGGGGCCCGTCGCGTCGGGCGCGCTCGACGAGTTCGCTGAAGTGCTGTTTTGCTGCTTGTAGTTGCCAAGCCACGACCGTCTCCGATCTTCTTCTGGACAGACTGGACAGACTGTAGCGCACGCCCGCTGTTACGCCCTCATGCCAGCATCTCTGCTCCTCTGGGCGCTCGGCTGAAGGCGGGTGACACGCCGCAGGCTCGCGCGCAGATCCTCACCGGTACTCGGGATTCGGGTGCCCGGGCATCGACAGGTCCCAGTTGTGCGTCGAGTTGCCCCAGGCCGGGATGCCCCCGGCGTCCTTGAGCATCCGCGCGAGGTGCAGCACGTTCCAAGCCATGAACACCGCGTTGCGCGTCGTCCAGGCATTCCCCTGCCCGCCGCCCTCCTCGTCGAGGTAGGACGGACCCGGGCCTCCCTCCCCCACCCAGTAGGCGTCGGACTGCGGCGGGATCGTCAGGCCGATGTGCTGCAGCGCGTAGAGGACCTGGGCGCTGACGTGCTTGCCGCCGTCCTCGTTGCCGGTCGTCACGACCCCGCCGACCTTGCCGTAGTAGGCCCACTGGCCGGCGTCGTTGACCTCGCTCGAGTAGGCGTACAGGCGCTCGATGATCTTGCGCGTCAGCGAGCTCTGATCGCCGAGCCAGATCGGCCCGGCGATGATGATCACGTCGGCCGGCTGCGACGAGCTCGCGGTAGATCTCGGGGAACTCGTCGACCTCGTAGCCGTGCTCGCGCATGTCCGGCCACAGGCCCGCGGGGATGTCGCGGTCGGCGGTGCGCACCTCGTCGACGCGGACGCCGAGGCCGGCGAAGATCCCGCGCGGGATCGCGAGCAGGCCGTCGGTGTGGCTCGGCTCGGGCGAGCGCTTGGTCGTGCCGTTGAAGACGACCACGCGCAGGTCGTCGTAGCGCACGGGGGCGTGCTCGACGCGCTCGTCGATGAAGCGCTGGATCGATTCGGGGATCGGCATGCGGCGGAAGTCCTTTCGCGAGGAGCTCAGACGAGCTCGGGGTCGGTGATGACCTCGACGAGCGCCGGGCCCTCGTGGGCGATCGCGGTCGTGAGCGCGTCGTCGAGCTCCTCGGCGCGCGTCACGCGTACGCCGAACGCGCCGCAGATCGCGGCGTACTGAGAGAAGTCCGGGTTGTGCAGGGTGGTCTGCCACACCTCCCAGTCGCCGGCGCGCTGCTCCTTGGAGATCTTGCCGAGCTGGCCGTTGTTGAGCAGCACGTGGGTGATGTTCATGCCGTGCTTGACCGCGGTGAGCAGCTCGGCGAGGTACTGCGCGAACCCGCCGTCGCCGGTGACGGCGAAGATCGGGCGCTCCGGCGCGGCCGCCCACGCCCCGATCGCCGCCGGGTAGCCGAATCCGATCGAGCCGAGGTAGCCGGACATCAGGACGGTCTGGCCCTGCTTGCACTCGAAATAGCGACCGAACGAATACGCATGGTTGCCGACGTCCACGGCGATCACCGCCCGCTCGGGGACGTGGCGCTGCAGCGCCGCGAACACGGCGGCCGAGTTGACGCCTGCGCCCCGGTCGTCGCGCGCGCGGCTGTCCTTCTCGGCCCGCCAGATCGCGTGCCGCTCGGCCAGCTCGGGGCGCTGGTCGACGCGCTCGGGGCCCGCGGTCGGCAGCCGCCGCGCCAGGAGCGCGACGGTCACGCCGATCTCGCCCCACACGGGCACGGTGACCGGGTGGAACTTGCCGAGTTGCAGGGGGTCGAAGTCGACCTGGACGATCGGCTTGCCGGCGTAGATGCCGGTGTGGTTGGAGAACGACGCGCCGAGCACGAGCATCGCGTCGCACTCGTTCATGAACCAGCTCGCGACGGGCGTGCCGCTGCGCCCGAGCACGCCGCAGGCGAGCGGGTGGTCGTCGGGGATCTGGCCCTTGGCCTTGAACGTCGTGATCACCGGCGCGTCGAGCTGCTCGGCGAGCGCGATGATCGCCTCCATGTCAAAGCGCGCGCCGTGACCGACGATGATCACCGGACGCTTGGCCGCCGCGAGCAGCTCCACGGCCTGCCGCAGGGACTCCTCCGGTGGACTGATCTGCAGCGGCGTGATCCGGCCCTGCGGCCCCGACGCCGCCTCGTCGGGGGCCGCGAGCGTCTGCACCTCGTCGGGGAAGATGAGGTGGGCGACGTCGCGGCGCAGGATCGCGTGCTTACACGCGAGCGTCATCAGCTCGGCGTGCTTGCTCGTCTCGAGCACCGTCTGGCCCCAGGCGGCGACCGACCGGAAGGCGGCCGCGAGGTCGACCTCCTGGAAGGCGCCGGGACCGAGCACCTGGGTGTCGACCTGGCCGGTGAGCGCGATCACCGGCGAGCGGTCGACCTTCGCGTCCCACAGCCCGGTGAGCAGGTTCGTGGCGCCCGGCCCGGCGATCGTCAGGCACGCGGCCGGACGCCCGGTCAGCTTGCCGTAGGCCGACGCGGCGAACGCCGCCGCGCCCTCGTGACGGATGCCGATGTAGGTCAGTCGCCCGGCCTCCTCCTGGCGGCGCAGCGCGTCGGCGAGCCCGAGGTTGGAGTGGCCGACCATCCCGAACACGTGGCGCACGCCCCAGTTGACGAGCGTCTCGGCCATCACGTCGCTGACCGTGCGCGCGTGGGGGGCGTCCGGCTCGACGCCGACGTACACGCCGTCCTCGCGCACCTGCACCGGGAACGTCGGCACCGAGTCGCCGAACGCCGACTCGCCGGTCAGCGGGCAGTAGTCATAGCCGTGCCACGGGCAGCGCAGCATGCCCTTCTCGATCGAGCCCTCGCCGAGTGGCCCGCCCTGGTGCGGACAGCGATTGGACAAGGCCGCGTAGCGACCCTCGTAGTGGGTGAGCGCGAAGCTGTGCCGGCCGGCGGCGACGGTCGTCACCCGACCCTCCGGCAGCTCATCGGGGGACAGGACGCGATGCCAGGTCAGGGTGCTCGTCGCCGAGTCGGACATCAGTGGCGCTCTCCGATGCGGGTCGGGTGGTGACGCGGCGGCCGTCCGCGGCGGCCTTGCCATCGGTCACGCGAGCCGGCTCAGCGTTACGCGGGCGCGGCGCGCAGCCTACCCGCTTGGCGGGGTTGATCGTCGGCGAGCAGCGGGCCTCGAGCCCACGAGTTCGACGCCGCTGGTCGAAGGCGTATTTCCAAGCGCTGGCCCTGAACCTGCACTGGAATGGAATGCGAGCGAGGAAGAAAGCTGGTGCTATTCTTCCTCCGCAATGGCGCTGAACATCAAGGATGACGCGGCCGATCAGTTAGCCCGCGAGCTGGCCGCCGAGACCGGCGAGAGCATCACCAAGGCGGTCACGGTCGCCGTTCGCGAGCGCCTCGAGCGCCTCCGGGGAGCTGCGCCGCGTGAACGACGCCACGAGGCGCTCACCGAGATTGCGCGGCGCAGCGCGGCGCGGCGGGTTCGCGACGCGCGACCGCCCGACGAGATCCTCGGTTACGGGGCCGACGGCCTGCCCGAGTGAGCGCGACTGTGGTCGTCGACACCTCGGCGCTCGTGGCGGTGCTTCTCGGTGAGCCCGAGCGTGATCGTTTCATCGCGCTGCTGTCCGATGCCGAGGACCCGCTGATCTCGGCCGCGACCCTGGTGGAGAGCTCGATCGTGATGCTGGCCAAGACCGGCCCTGACGGCGTCAACGATCTGGACGAGCTTCTCACGGCGGCCGGAGTGCGATCCGCGGCCGTCGACAGCGCCCAGGCGCAGCTCGCACGCGACGCGTTCCTTCGCTTCGGCAGGGGCCGAGCGCCCGCCGGCCTGAACTTCGGTGACTGCTTCGCGTACGCGCTCGCTCGCGTGACGGATCGACCGCTGCTGTTCAAGGGCAACGACTTCACTCACACCGACATCAGGATCGCGCTGACCTGACATCGTCGACCAGGGCGGCGATCAGCGCGCTCTTCGACCGCCGACTCGCCGCGGGCCACGACGCGGCGCGAACCCGACTAGTACCGGAAGAAGCCGAACCCCAGGTACGTGAAGCGGTCCGCGCTCGAGACCGCACTCGTCCCGGCGCTCGTGCGGACGGTGACATCGACCGTGCCCGACGCCCCCGGCGGGGCGAGCGCGAAGATGAGCGAGGAGTTCAGGCGGTAGAACAACGCCGGGTGCCGGGCGCCGAAGTCCACCTCGCGGACCGAGTTGAACCCCTTGCCGTTGACGAGCACGAACGAGAACGCGAACCCCTGGCGGGGCGAGACGCTGCTCACCACCACCGACGGCGGCGGGGGCGGCGGCGCGAGCACCGTCAGCGTCGCGGCCGCGCTCGTCGCGGTGCCGGCCGAGTTCGAGCACACCGCGCGGTACTCCCTCCCGTTCGCGGCCACCGACGCCGCCGACACGGTCAGCGTCGCGGTCGTCGCCCCCGCGTCGGTCGTGTCATTGGACCACGTCGTGCCGCCGTCGGTGGAGACCTGCCACTGCACCGCCGGCGCCGGGCTCCCCGAGCACGCGACGGTGAACGAGGCCGTCGCCGGCGCCGTCACCGTCACGCTCGCCGGCTGCGTGGTCACCGCCGGCGCGACCACGTTGGAGAACACCCATGTCGCGCCGGCGTCGCTGTTCTCGAACGGACCGCCGATGAGCGCCGTGGCGCCGTCGCCGGACAGCGACGAGGACCAGCCGAACTGCGACGCGCCGCTCTCGTCGGACGGCGTGAGGATCGAGCCCTGCTGGGTCCAGGTGGATCCCGAGCGCGTGAACGTCCACGCCCCGCCGACGAGGTTGTTGTCGAACGCCGTCGTGATGAGCGCCGTGTTGCCGTCATCGGACAGCGACAGGCCGCCGTTCTGGCTCCCGAACAGGTCCGGGGGGGTCCCGCCGCTCGGGACGAGCTTCGGTCCCTGCTGCACCCAGGTCGAGCCCGAGCGGACGAACGGGAACACCGCGCCGACCAGGCCGTTGTCCTCGGGGGCGCCCACGAGCACGGTGGCGCCGTTCGCGCTCACCGCGCTCGCGGAGCCGAACAAGCCGTTACTCGCGGCGTCGGTGGTCGTGAGCGGCGGTCCGGCCGTCCAGGTCGAGCCCGACCGGGTGTACACCGACGCCTCGCCGCCGCTCGCCGTACCGGCGCCGATCACCGCCGTGCTGCCGTCGCGCGAGAGCGACAGCCCGACGCCGAAATTCGACGCGGCGGGGTCGCTCGAGGTGATCGTGCTCTGCAGCGACCACGTCGAGCCGGAGCGCACGTACACGAGCACCTGCCCGGGCTTGACCAGCTGGCCGCTCTGGGTGTCGACCTCGGGCGACGCGATGAGCGCCGTGCTCCCGTCGCCGGACAGCGCGATGTTCGTGCCCAGGAAGCCGCTGCCGGACTGCGTGATCTTCGGTCCGTCCTGCGTCCAGGTCGAGCCCGAGCGCGAGAAGAACCACACCGCCCCGGCGGTGTTGTTGTCGAAGGAGCCCGCGATGAGGGCGGTGGTCCCGTCGGTGGACAGCGCCACCGCGCTGCCGAAGTCGGTCGGGGCGACGCCGTCGCTCGGCGTGAGCTTCGATGCCTGCGCCACGTAGCCGGAGGCCGAGCGCGTGTACGGCCACACGGCACCGGCGAAGTCGTTGTCGCCGTGCCCGCCGATCAGCGCCGTGCTCCCGTCGCCGGAAAGGGCGACGGCCGATCCCGTCATCGCCGCGCCCACCGTCCCGCTCGGCAGGATCCCCGTCCCCTGCTGCACGAGCGGCGCCGCCACCGCCGCCGCCGGACCGACCGTCGCCCACGACGCGACGGCGACCGACGTGCACACGAGCGCCGCGATCCACCGCTGCGCGCGCGCCCCGCGGCCGACGGATGCACCTGTCGACACGCCCATGACCCCTCCTTGTCCGCGGTGCCACCACCCTGACCCGCGCGATTGCTTGCTGAAGGCCCTCTGACCGAGGGCGATCCTAACCCGTAGCCGCCGCCGTTTCCAGTGCGGGTGACACAATCACCCCGCGGACCGCCGAGATCGCTCGGGGGCGCGTCCCGCGCTCACCCCGCCGTCCACTGGCGCGGACCGGTGAACGCCTCGAGCGGGCCGTCCTGCCACGGCCCGTCGCCCGCGTCGTGCTCGGCGTCGAGCCACGCCTGCGCGTCGCGCTGGCCGAGCTCGATGAGCGCCGCGGCGAAGGCCGGATCGAAGAACAGGAGGCTGAGCAGCTCGGCGTGGTTGTGGCTGACGCCTCCGATCAGCTCGTTGATGACGAGCAGATCGGGGCTGCGGAAGCGCTTGACCCCGCCGTAGCGCTCGGTGAACACGCGGGCCGCGAGCTCGCCGATCGCGCCGCGCTTCTCGGGGCCGACGAAGATGTAGGGGATCCGCCGGTACGGGCCCTTGCCCCGCACCATCCGATACAGGCGCACACCGGTCATCTCGTTGGAGGCGAAGAACGCGTTGATGTTGCCGAGCGTGCGCATGTCCTCGATCAACGGGTCGACGAGCGTGCCCTCGAGCAGCTGCAGCGCGCCGTCGCCGAGGTCCGGCGGCGGCAGGTCGTCGCCGTCCTCGGTATCCCGATCCATCACCGGCCCGGCGATCGAGTCGACCGCGACGACGACGAGACGGTCCGCCCCGAGGTCGAGCGCCGGCTTGATCGGCGTGTTCAGGCGGGTGCCGCCGTCGACGTACCAGCCGCGGGCCCGCTCCGGCTCCTCGACCTTGACCGGCGGCCACAGCAACGGGATCGCCGCCGAGGCGCCGACGTGCTGCAGGTTCAGCCGCGCCGGCACGTACGCCACCGCGTGCGAGCGGTGCACGCGCTTGGGGCTGGCGCTGTCGACGAACACGACCGTGCGCCCGCTGCGCGCCGACGTCGTCACGACCGCCGCGCAGTCGACCAGGCCCTCGTCGACGTTACGGTGCAGCTGCTCGAGCTGCAGCCACTCGGCCAGGTTGTCCCACAGCGGCTTGGGGTCGAGCAGGCTGATGAGCCGCACGCGCGGCAGCGACACGAGCTGTCCGGCGAAGCGCAGCAGGTCGATCGGGCCGCTGCGCGTGAGGATCGAACGCATCACGTCGCCGCGCGTGACCGAGCGCCAGATCTCGAGCATCACCTCGACCTGCTCGTCGACCGGCAGATGGTGGGTGCTCGCGAGCATCGCGCCGTTGATCGCCCCGACGCTCGTCCCGATGTAGATCGTCGGACGCTCGCCGCGCGCCGCGAGCGCGGGCAGGATCACCGACAGCGCGCCAGCCTCGTACGCGCCGCGCGCGCCGCCGCCGGCGAGCACGAGCGCGGTCGTCCGGGGACCGCCGTCACCGCCCGCAGCCGTGTCGCCCGGCCGGCCCGTGACGGTCGTTGGCCTGCCTTGCTCCTGGGTCATTGGCGCCCGCGCATTCCCAGCCTCTCCTCCAGGGTCCTCCGGGCTGGACACTAGTCGACGTGCCCACGCGCGGTGCTCATGTCCTCGAAGACGCGTCGGAACTGCGAATTCGGGTCGGGAGTCCCTGAGCATCCGTGCGGGGATCGGCACGCATGCACTGTGCATGCGGAGCATGCACAGTGCTACCATCCGTCCATGCCGAGCGTCCAGGTGCGTGATGTTCCCGACGATGTGCACCGACGGCTGAAGAGCCAAGCGGCGCTCGCCGGCCAGTCTCTCAACGACTACCTTCTCGCCCGCATGCGTGAGCTCGCTCGCACGCCCACGGTCGGCGAGTTGGCCGCGCGTCTGCGAGACCGCGCGCGCTATGAGGGTCCGTCCAGCGCAGCAGTCATCCGGGCCGACCGCGACCAGCGGTGATTGTCCTCGACGCCGCGGCGCTCACGGACTTCCTTCTCGCTCGCGCGCCAGCCCTCGACGCAGTTCAGGCCGCAATGGAAGCCGAGGAGGAGATGCTGCACGGCCCCGAGCTGATAGAGCCCGAGACGTTGAGTGCGCTCCGCCGGCTCGTGCTGGCGGGGGAGCTCGTGGAGCATCGGGCTTCAGATGCCGTCGCTGACCTGGCGGACGTGCGCCTCGTCCGGTATCCGCACGCGCCGTTGCGCGAGCGCGTCTGGGAGTTGCGTCAGAACCTGACGCCGTACGACGCGATCTACCTTGCGCTCGCCGAAGCGCTTGGCGACGCGACATTGCTGACCGCCGACCGCGGGTTGGCCGCCCACGCGCTCAGCCAACTTGGCGCTGATCGCGTCATCCACGTTCCGTAAGCGACGTTGATCTCCGCAGGCCGCCGACGCTCAGTACGCGACGACGAGGTCACGCCACTGCCGCTGGTCGGGCCAACGGTCGAGATGGCTCTCGATGCCGGCGATGATGTCTGCGAACTGGCTGTGGTCGAGTGTCCAGATGAGGATCAGGCCGGCGTGGTGGCGTGACGCCTCGGCCCATTCGCGCGCCAGCGGCGCGAAGTCGCGACTGTTGCGCGTGATGAGAACTGCGCCGGCGAACGGCCTGCCGCTCTCCACGGCAGACCCAGGCGACTTCCGCGAGGTCGACGGGCTCGAAGTCGTCGTGATCCCCGTCCCGTAGCCGCTCGGACGCCGACGCCCGTGGGCCTCCGGACGCGCGGCCGCTAATCCGCGCGCAGCAGCGCCCGCACCGAGCGCACGGCGGCGTCGATCGTCGGCGTCATGTCGCGCTCGGGCTCGGCGAGGATCCGCAGGGCGATCCCGTCGGCGAGCGAGAACAGCACCTCCGCGACCGCCTCCGGCTCGGCGCCGAGGCGCAGCACGCCCTCGCCCTGCTTGCCGGCGAGCACGGTGGCGAGGTGGGCGCGCATGCCGCGCAGCAGCTCGGTGTACTCGCTCGCGATCTCCTCGTTGCGCCGCGAGAGCGTGAACAGCTCGAAGCCGAGCGCCACGATCTCCGGCTTGTCGGCGATGATCTCGCGCAGTCCGATGACGAGCACCCGGATGAAGTCGTCGGCCGTCTGGGCCTCGGCGGTCTGATTCTCGAGCAGGTCCAGGCGAACCTCGGCGTCGCGGCGCACGACCTCGACGAGCAGGCGCTCCTTCGTGCCGAAGTAGTAGTGCAGCAGTCCGCGCGAGACGCCGGCCTCGCGCGCGACGTGATCGAACGTCGAGCCGGCGGTGCCGCGCAGCGCGATGCTGTGACGCATCGCGTCGACGATCCGCTGGGCGCGATCGCCGGAGAGGGAGCGGGTTGCTGCGGCTTCCATACACACCATAGTACCGGCCCCCGGGTCGAATGATTGACCGGCCTCGACCGTTAACGAGTCCGGGCCCCGTCGGGGGCCCGGAACACACGGACGCTGTGCGCGACGGAGCCGCGAAGGCTCAGCTCGAGGTCGTCGTCGCCTCGGAGTCCTCCGCGATCGCGTCGTTCTCCTCGGTCGTGCCGGTGCGCACCGGCTGCTCGACCGTCGTGTCCGTGGCCGCGGGCGGCGGCGTGGCCGGAGTAGTGGTCGAGCTGTAGTCGAACTCCTCCTCGGCGCCGAACAGCACGTCGAGCAGCTTCGAGCGCAGGCCCTCGCTGAGCGCCACCGCGGCGACCGCGCCGACAACGTGATCACGATCAGCTTGCCGAGCCGATGGCGACGCTTGGGCGGCTTG
>CAVRUQ010000007.1:0-13726 GCA_963724405.1 uncultured Solirubrobacterales bacterium | reverse complement strand
GCCGACCCAGACGCGAACGTGCTCGTCGCGGCCGCGGCGGATCTCTGAGACGGCGTTCGTGTCGAGCAGGAGGCTCAAAGAGCGATGTCGCGGCCACGATCCGGGGCGCGATCGAGCTCGAGCGCATCGAAGTCGGGGGCCGAGCGGATGAAGTCGACGAGACTTGGCCCGTTGCCCCGTAGTCGCCGGTAGTCCTCGGCGGCGACGACGACGACCGCCTCCCTGCCGTGTTTGGTCACGACCTGGGGCCCGTCGCGTCGGGCGCGCTCGACGAGTTCGCTGAAGTGCTGTTTTGCTGCTTGTAGTTGCCAAGCCACGACCGTCTCCGATCTTCTTCTGGACAGACTGGACAGACTGTAGCGCACGCCCGCTGTTACGCCCTCATGCCAGCATCTCTGCTCCTCTGGGCGCTCGGCTGAAGGCGGATGACACGCCGCGGGCTCGCGCGCAGATCCTCACCGGTACTCCGGATTCGGATGCCCGGGCATCGACAGGTCCCAGTTGTGCGTCGAGTTGCCCCAGGCCGGGATCCCCCCGGCGTCCTTGAGCATCCGCGCGAGGTGGAGCACGTTCCAGGCCATGAACGCCGCGTTGCGCGTCGTCCACGCGTTCCCCTGCCCCCCGCCCTCCTCGTCCAGGTAGGACGGACCCGGGCCGCCCTCCCCCACCCAGTAGGCGTCGGACTGCGGCGGGATCGTCAGGCCGATGTGCTGCAGCGCGTAGAGGACCTGGGCGCTGACGTGCTTGCCCCCGTCCTCGTTGCCGGTCGTCACGACGCCGCCGACCTTGCCGTAGTAGGCCCATTGGCCGCCGCGTTGACCTCGCTCGAGTAGGCGTACAGGCGCTCGATGATCTTGCGCGTCAGCGAGCTCTGATCGCCGAGCCAGATCGGCCCGGCGATGATGATCACGTCGGCCGGCTCGACCAGCTCGCGGTAGATCTCGGGGAACTCGTCGGCGTCGTAGCCGTGCTCGCGCATGTCCGGCCACAGCCCCGCCGGGATCTCACGGTCGGCCGTGCGCACCTCGTCGACGCGGACGCCGAGGCGGGTGAAGATCCCGCGCGGGATCGCGAGCAGGCCGTCGGTGTGGCTCTGCTCGGGCGAGCGCTTCGTCGTGCCGTTGAAGACGACCACGCGCAGATCGTCGTAGCGGGTGGGGGCGTGCTCGCAGCGCTCGTCGATGAAGCGCTGGATCGACTCGGGGATCGGCATCGGCGGGAGTCCTTTCGCGGTGAGCTCAGACGAGCTCGGGATCGGTGATGACCTCGACGAGCGCCGGCCCCTCGTGGGCGGTCGCGGCGGCGAGCGCATCGTCGAGCTCCTCGGCGCGCGTGACGCGCACGCCGAACGCGCCGCAGATCGCGGCGTACTGCGAGAAGTCGGGGTTGTGCAGGGAGGTCTGCCACACCTCCCAGTCGCCCGCGAGCTGCTCCTTGGAGATCTTGCCGAGCTGGCCGTTGTTGAGCAGCACGTGCGTGATGTTCATGCCGTGCTTGACCGCGGTGAGCAGCTCGGCCAGGTACTGCGCGAAGCCACCGTCGCCGGTGACGGCGAAGATCGGCCGCTCGGGGGCCGCGGCCCAAGCCCCGATCGCGGCCGGGTAGCCGAACCCGATCGAGCCGAGGTAGCCGGACATCAGGACGGTCTGGCCCTCCTTGCACTCGAAGTAGCGACCGAACGAATACGCATGGTTGCCGACGTCCACCGCGATCACCGCCCGCTCGGGGACGTGGCGCTGCAGCGCCGCGAACACGGCGGCCGAGTTGACGCCTGCGCCGCGGTCATCGCGCGCGCGGCTGGCCTTCTCCGCCGCCCAGATCGCGCGTCGCTCGGCCAGCTCGCCCCGCTGGTCGACGCGCTCGGGGCCCGCGGCCGGCAGCCGCTGCGCCAGCAGCCCCACGGTCACGCCGATCTCGCCCCACACCGGGACGGTCACCGGATGGAACTTGCCGAGCGCCAGCGCGTCGAAGTCGACCTGCACGATCGGCTTGCCGGCGTAGATGCCGGTGTGGTTGGAGAACGACGCGCCGAGCACGAGCATCGCGTCGCACTCGTTCATGAACCAGCTCGCGACCGGCGTGCCGCTGCGCCCGAGCACGCCGCAGGCGAGCGGGTGGTCGTCGGGGATCTGCCCCTTCGCCTTGAACGTCGTGATGACCGGCGCGCCGATCCGCTCGGCCAGCGCGACGATCGCCGCCATGTCGAAGCGGGCGCCGTGTCCGACGATGATCACCGGGCGCCTGGCCGTCGCGAGCAGCTCGACCGCCTGGCGCAGCGGCTCCTCGGGCGGGCTGATCTGCAGCGGCGTGATCCGGCCCTGCGGCCCGGACGCCGCCTCGTCGGGCGCCGCGAGCGTCTGCACCTCGTCGGGGAAGATGAGGTGGGCGACGTCGCGGCGCAGGATCGCGTGCTTGCACGCGAGCGTCATCAGCTCGGCGTGCCGGCTCGTCTCGAGCACCGTCTGGCCCCAGGCGGCGACCGCGCGGAAGGCCGCGGCGAGGTCGACCTCCTGGAAGGCGCCGGGGCCGAGCACCTGGGTGTCGACCTGGCCGGTGAGCGCGATCACGGGCGAGCGGTCGACCTTCGCGTCCCACAGCCCGGTGAGCAGGTTCGTGGCGCCCGGCCCGGCGATCGTCAGGCAGGCGGCCGGACGCCCGGTCAGCTTGCCGTAGGCCGACGCGGCGAACGCCGCCGCGCCCTCGTGACGGATGCCGATGTAGGTCAGTCGCCCGGCCTCCTCCTGGCGGCGCAGCGCGTCGGCGAGCCCGAGGTTGGAGTGGCCGACCATCCCGAACACGTGGCGCACGCCCCAGTTGACGAGCGTCTCGGCCATCACGTCGCTGACCGTGCGCGCGTGAGGGGCGTCCGGCTCGACGCCGACGTACACGCCGTCCGCGCGCACCTGCACCGGGAACGTCGCCACCGAGTCGCCGAACGCCGACTCGCCGGTCAGCGGGCAGTAGTCATAGCCGTGCCACGGGCAGCGCAGCATGCCCTTCTCGATCGAGCCCTCGCCGAGTGGCCCGCCCTGGTGCGGACAGCGATTGGACAAGGCCGCGTAGCGACCCTCGTAGTGGGTGAGCGCGAAGCTGTGCCGGCCGGCGGCGACGGTCGTCACCCGACCCTCCGGCAGCTCATCGGGGGACAGGACGCGATGCCAGGTCAGGGTGCTCGTCGCCGAGTCGGACATCAGTGGCGCTCTCCGATGCGGGTCGGGTGGTGACGCGGCGGCCGTCCGCGGCGGCCTTGCCATCGGTCACGCGAGCCGGCTCAGCGTTACGCGGGCGCGGCGCGCAGCCTACCCGCTTGGCGGGGTTGATCGTCGGCGAGCAGCGGGCCTCGAGCCCACGAGTTCGACGCCGCTGGTCGAAGGCGTATTTCCAAGCGCTGGCCCTGAACCTGCACTGGAATGGAATGCGAGCGAGGAAGAAAGCTAGTGCTATTCTTCCTCCGCAATGGCGCTGAACATCAAGGATGACGCGGCCGATCAGTTAGCCCGCGAGCTGGCCGCCGAGACCGGCGAGAGCATCACCAAGGCGGTCACGGTCGCCGTTCGCGAGCGCCTCGAGCGCCTCCGGGGAGCTGCGCCGCGTGAACGACGCCACGAGGCGCTCACCGAGATTGCGCGGCGCAGCGCGGCGCGGCGGGTTCGCGACGCGCGACCGCCCGACGAGATCCTCGGTTACGGGGCCGACGGCCTGCCCGAGTGAGCGCGACTGTGGTCGTCGACACCTCGGCGCTCGTGGCGGTGCTTCTCGGTGAGCCCGAGCGTGATCGTTTCATCGCGCTGCTGTCCGATGCCGAGGACCCGCTGATCTCGGCCGCGACCCTGGTGGAGAGCTCGATCGTGATGCTGGCCAAGACCGGCCCTGACGGCGTCAACGATCTGGACGAGCTTCTCACGGCGGCCGGAGTGCGATCCGCGGCCGTCGACAGCGCCCAGGCGCAGCTCGCACGCGACGCGCTCCTTCGCTTCGGCAGGGGACGGGCGCCCGCCGGCCTGAACTTCGGTGACTGCTTCGCGTACGCGCTCGCTCGCGTGACGGATCGACCGCTGCTGTTCAAGGGCAACGACTTCACTCACACCGACATCAGGATCGCGCTGACCTGACATCGTCGACCAGGGCGGCGATCAGCGCGCTCTTCGACCGCCGACTCGCCGCGGGCCACGACGCGGCGCGAACCCGACTAGTACCGGAAGAAGCCGAACCCCAGGTACGTGAAGCGGTCCGCGCTCGAGACCGCACTCGTCCCGGCGCTCGTGCGGACGGTGACATCGACCGTGCCCGACGCCCCCGGCGGGGCGAGCGCGAAGATGAGCGAGGAGTTCAGGCGGTAGAACAACGCCGGGTGCCGGGCGCCGAAGTCCACCTCGCGGACCGAGTTGAACCCCTTGCCGTTGACGAGCACGAACGAGAACGCGAACCCCTGGCGGGGCGAGACGCTGCTCACCACCACCGACGGCGGCGGGGGCGGCGGCGCGAGCACCGTCAGCGTCGCGGCCGCGCTCGTCGCGGTGCCGGCCGAGTTCGAGCACACCGCGCGGTACTCCCTCCCGTTCGCGGCCACCGACGCCGCCGACACGGTCAGCGTCGCGGTCGTCGCCCCCGCGTCGGTCGTGTCATTGGACCACGTCGTGCCGCCGTCGGTGGAGACCTGCCACTGCACCGCCGGCGCCGGGCTCCCCGAGCACGCGACCGTGAACGAGGTCGTTGCCGGCGCCGTCACCGTCACGCTCGCCGGCGGCGTGGTCACCGCCGGCGCGACCACGTTGGAGAACACCCATGTCGCGCCGGCGTCGCTGTTCTCGAACGGACCGCCGATGAGCGCCGTGGCGCCGTCGCCGGACAGCGACGAGGACCAGCCGAACTGCGACGCGCCGCTCTCGTCGGACGGCGTGAGGATCGAGCCCTGCTGGGTCCAGGTGGATCCCGAGCGCGTGAACGTCCACGCCCCGCCGACGAGGTTGTTGTCGAACGCCGTCGTGATGAGCGCCGTGTTGCCGTCATCGGACAGCGACAGGCCGCCGTTCTGGCTCCCGAACAGGTCCGGGGGGGTCCCGCCGCTCGGGACGAGCTTCGGTCCCTGCTGCACCCACGTCGAACCGGAGCGGACGAACGGGAACACCGCGCCGACCAGGCCGTTGTCCTCGGGCGCGCCCACGAGCACGGTGCCGCCGTTCGCGCTCACCGCGCTCGCGGAGCCGAACAAGCCGTTACTCGCGGCGTCGGTGGTCGTCAGCGGCGGTCCGGCCGTCCAGGTCGAGCCCGACCGGGTGTACACCGACGCCTCGCCGCCGCTCGCCGTGCCGGCGCCGATCACCGCCGTGCTGCCGTCGCGCGAGAGCGACAGCCCCACGCCGAAATTCGACGCGGCGGGGTCGCTCGAGGTGATCGTGCTCTGCAGCGACCACGTCGAGCCGGAGCGCACGTACACGAGCACCTGCCCGGGCTTGACCAGCTGGCCGCTCTGGGTGTCGACCTCGGGCGACGCGATCAGCGCCGTGCTCCCGTCGCCGGACAGCGCGATGTTCGTGCCCAGGAAGCCGCTGCCGGACTGCGTGATCTTCGGTCCGTCCTGCGTCCAGGTCGAGCCCGAGCGCGAGAAGAACCACACCGCCCCGGCGGTGTTGTTGTCGAAGGAGCCCGCGATGAGGGCGGTGGTCCCGTCGGTGGACAGCGCCACCGCGCTGCCGAAGTCGGTCGGGGCGACGCCGTCGCTCGGCGTGAGCTTCGATGCCTGCGCCACGTAGCCGGAGGCCGAGCGCGTGTACGGCCACACGGCACCGGCGAAGTCGTTGTCGCCGTGCCCGCCGATCAGCGCCGTGCTCCCGTCGCCGGAAAGGGCGACGGCCGATCCCGTCATCGCCGCGCCCACCGTCCCGCTCGGCAGGATCCCCGTCCCCTGCTGCACGAGCGGCGCCGCCACCGCCGCCGCCGGACCGACCGTCGCCCACGACGCGACGGCGACCGACGTGCACACGAGCGCCGCGATCCACCGCTGCGCGCGCGCCCCGCGGCCGACGGATGCACCTGTCGACACGCCCATGACCCCTCCTTGTCCGCGGTGCCACCACCCTGACCCGCGCGATTGCTTGCTGAAGGCCCTCTGACCGAGGGCGATCCTAACCCGTAGCCGCCGCCGTTTCCAGTGCGGGTGACACAATCACCCCGCGGACCGCCGAGATCGCTCGGGGGCGCGTCCCGCGCTCACCCCGCCGTCCACTGGCGCGGACCGGTGAACGCCTCGAGCGGGCCGTCCTGCCACGGCCCGTCGCCCGCGTCGTGCTCGGCGTCGAGCCACGCCTGCGCGTCGCGCTGGCCGAGCTCGATGAGCGCCGCGGCGAAGGCCGGATCGAAGAACAGGAGGCTGAGCAGCTCGGCGTGGTTGTGGCTGACGCCTCCGATCAGCTCGTTGATGACGAGCAGATCGGGGCTGCGGAAGCGCTTGACCCCGCCGTAGCGCTCGGTGAACACGCGGGCCGCGAGCTCGCCGATCGCGCCGCGCTTCTCGGGGCCGACGAAGATGTAGGGGATCCGCCGGTACGGGCCCTTGCCCCGCACCATCCGATACAGGCGCACACCGGTCATCTCGTTGGAGGCGAAGAACGCGTTGATGTTGCCGAGCGTGCGCATGTCCTCGATCAACGGGTCGACGAGCGTGCCCTCGAGCAGCTGCAGCGCGCCGTCGCCGAGGTCCGGCGGCGGCAGGTCGTCGCCGTCCTCGGTATCCCGATCCATCACCGGCCCGGCGATCGAGTCGACCGCGACGACGACGAGACGGTCCGCCCCGAGGTCGAGCGCCGGCTTGATCGGCGTGTTCAGGCGGGTGCCGCCGTCGACGTACCAGCCGCGGGCCCGCTCCGGCTCCTCGACCTTGACCGGCGGCCACAGCAACGGGATCGCCGCCGAGGCGCCGACGTGCTGCAGGTTCAGCCGCGCCGGCACGTACGCCACCGCGTGCGAGCGGTGCACGCGCTTGGGGCTGGCGCTGTCGACGAACACGACCGTGCGCCCGCTGCGCGCCGACGTCGTCACGACCGCCGCGCAGTCGACCAGGCCCTCGTCGACGTTACGGTGCAGCTGCTCGAGCTGCAGCCACTCGGCCAGGTTGTCCCACAGCGGCTTGGGGTCGAGCAGGCTGATGAGCCGCACGCGCGGCAGCGACACGAGCTGTCCGGCGAAGCGCAGCAGGTCGATCGGGCCGCTGCGCGTGAGGATCGAACGCATCACGTCGCCGCGCGTGACCGAGCGCCAGATCTCGAGCATCACCTCGACCTGCTCGTCGACCGGCAGATGGTGGGTGCTCGCGAGCATCGCGCCGTTGATCGCCCCGACGCTCGTCCCGATGTAGATCGTCGGACGCTCGCCGCGCGCCGCGAGCGCGGGCAGGATCACCGACAGCGCGCCAGCCTCGTACGCGCCGCGCGCGCCGCCGCCGGCGAGCACGAGCGCGGTCGTCCGGGGACCGCCGTCACCGCCCGCAGCCGTGTCGCCCGGCCGGCCCGTGACGGTCGTTGGCCTGCCTTGCTCCTGGGTCATTGGCGCCCGCGCATTCCCAGCCTCTCCTCCAGGGTCCTCCGGGCTGGACACTAGTCGACGTGCCCACGCGCGGCGCTCATGTCCTCGAAGACGCGTCGGAACTGCGAATTCGGGTCGGGAGTCCCTGAGCATCGGTGCGGGGATCGGCACGCATGCACTGTGCATGCGGAGCATGCACAGTGCTACCATCCGTCCATGCCGAGCGTCCAGGTGCGTGATGTTCCCGACGATGTGCACCGGCGGCTGAAGAGCCAAGCAGCGCTCGCCGGCCAGTCTCTCAACGACTACCTTCTCGCCCGCATGCGTGAGCTCGCTCGCACGCCCACGGTCGGCGAGTTGGCCGCGCGTCTGCGAGACCGCGCGCGCTATGAGGGTCCGTCCAGCGCAGCAGTCATCCGGGCCGACCGCGACCAGCGGTGATTGTCCTCGACGCCTCGGCGCTCACGGACTTCCTCCTCGCTCGCGCGCCGGCCCTCGACGCAGTTCAGGCCGCAATGGACGCCGAGGAGGAGATGCTGCACGGCCCCGAGCTGATAGAGCCCGAGACGTTGAGTGCACTCCGCCGGCTCGTGCTGGCGGGCGAGCTCGTGGAGCATCGGGCTTCAGATGCCGTCGCTGACCTGGCGGACGTGCGCCTCGTCCGGTATCCGCACGCGCCGTTGCGCGAGCGCGTCTGGGAGTTGCGTCAGAACCTGACGCCGTACGACGCGATCTACCTTGCGCTCGCCGAAGCGCTTGGCGACGCGACATTGCTGACCGCCGACCGCGGGTTGGCCGCCCACGCGCTCAGCCAACTTGGCGCTGATCGCGTCATCCACGTTCCGTAAGCGACGTTGATCTCCGCAGGCCGCCGACGCTCAGTACGCGACGACGAGGTCACGCCACTGCCGCTGGTCGGGCCAACGGTCGAGATGGCTCTCGATGCCGGCGATGATGTCTGCGAACTGGCTGTGGTCGAGTGTCCAGATGAGGATCAGGCCGGCGTGGTGGCGTGACGCCTCGGCCCATTCGCGCGCCAGCGGCGCGAAGTCGCGACTGTTGCGCGTGATGAGAATTGCGCCGGCGAACGGCCTGCCGCTCTCCACGGCGGACCCAGGCGACTTCCGCGAGGTCGACGGGCTCGAAGTCGTCGTGATCCCCGTCCCGTAGCCGCTCGGACGCCGACGCCCGTGGGCCTCCGGACGCGCGGCCGCTAATCCGCGCGCAGCAGCGCCCGCACCGAGCGCACGGCGGCGTCGATCGTCGGCGTCATGTCGCGCTCGGGCTCGGCGAGGATCCGCAGGGCGATCCCGTCGGCGAGCGAGAACAGCACCTCCGCGACCGCCTCCGGCTCGGCGCCGAGGCGCAGCACGCCCTCGCCCTGCTTGCCGGCGAGCACGGTGGCGAGGTGGGCGCGCATGCCGCGCAGCAGCTCGGTGTACTCGCTCGCGATCTCCTCGTTGCGCCGCGAGAGCGTGAACAGCTCGAAGCCGAGCGCCACGATCTCCGGCTCGTCGGCGATGATCTCGCGCAGTCCGATGACGAGCACCCGGATGAAGTCGTCGGCCGTCTGGGCCTCGGCGGTCTGATTCTCGAGCAGGTCCAGGCGAACCTCGGCGTCGCGGCGCACGACCTCGACGAGCAGGCGCTCCTTCGTGCCGAAGTAGTAGTGCAGCAGTCCGCGCGAGACGCCGGCCTCGCGCGCGACGTGATCGAACGTCGAGCCGGCGGTGCCGCGCAGCGCGATGCTGTGACGCATCGCGTCGACGATCCGCTGGGCGCGATCGCCGGAGAGGGAGCGGGTTGCTGCGGCTTCCATACACACCATCGTACCGGCCCCCGGGTCGAATGATTGACCGGCCTCGACCGTTAACGAGTCCGGGCCCCGTCGGGGGCCCGGAACACACGGACGCTGTGCGCGACGGAGCCGCGAAGGCTCAGCTCGAGGTCGTCGTCGCCTCGGAGTCCTCCGCGATCGCGTCGTTCTCCTCGGTCGTGCCGGTGCGCACCGGCTGCTCGACCGTCGTGTCCGTGGCCGCGGGCGGCGGCGTGGCCGGAGTAGTGGTCGAGCTGTAGTCGAACTCCTCCTCGGCGCCGAACAGCACGTCGAGCAGCTTCGAGCGCAGGCCCTCGCTGAGCGCCACCGCGGCGACCGCGCCGACGAACGTGATCACGATCAGCTTGCCGAGCCGATGGCGACGCTTGGGCGGCTTGCGCATCGCCTCGGCGGCGTCGCGCATCGCGTCGGCCGCCTTGCGCAGATCCTTTTGCAGCTTCTTGTCGTCGAGCAGAGCCGACGGGCCCTTCCTGCTGCTGCTCAGCCGCCCGTAGGCACTGCGGGTCGACTCATAGGCACTGCGGATGTTGTCGCGCAGCTCGGCGTCCTCGAGCAGGCGTCCTAGATACGGGTTCTCGCGAATCTGCCGGGCCGCTTCACCCGCCTTGCTATTCCTCTTCGCTGCCATGAAAGACCACCTCGGCTCCGCTTACAGGTCGTCGGGTCAATATACCCGTATGCGCGCGATCGGCGGGCAACCCGTGGTGCACGCGCGGACGGCCTCGTTGGGCGCATCGCTCACCATCGTCGCAGAACGCCTGCCCCGAGAGCCTGAGGAGAAGCGCGGACTCTGCTGACGATCGCATTCGCATCCGACTCGTCGGACCGGGCCGCCGGCGCATGAAAAACAGGTCCTCACCACTCTGGAGCCCCGTTCGGGCAATCGTGCCGTCGCGCAGATAGGGGGTCAAGCGCGCTGTGAGCAGCTCGCCAGCCAGCCTGGGCCATCCCGGCGGGGCGGTTACGATCCGGTTGCCGGGGGTGCGAGCAGTCCGATACCGCGCGACACTGCGCCCGTGCGCCTTCTCTTCGTGGGGGATGTCGTGGGGCCGCGTGCCGTCGAGTGGCTGGCGGCACGGTTGCCGACGCTTCGCAGCGATCATCGCATCGACCTGGTCGTGGTTGACGCCGAGAACAGCGCGCCGGACGCCGCGAGCATGACCGTCGCGGCGGTCGAGGCGCTGGTCGACGCCGGCGCGGATGTGGTGACCGGCGGCAACCACGCGTTCGATGGCGCGGAGGTCGAAGCGGTGCTCGCTCACGAGCGCGTGGTGCGGCCGCTCAACGTTGCCGCTGCGGTGCCCGGGCGCGGCTGGCTGGCCGTTCGCGCCGGCGAGCAGGATGTTCGCGTCGTCGTGGTGGCGGATCGCTACGCCCTGGAAGACGCTCCGGCGTTCGCGCACATGACGGTCGACGCGTACACGGCCTGGTCGGCTCTGCCACCGGGACCGGTGACGATCGTCGAGATGCACGCGCTGTCGGTGGCGGCCAAGCAGTCGCTGGCCTACGCTCTGGACGGAGAGGTCGCCGCCGTCCTGGGCACCCACACGCACGAGCCCACGCTCGAGTTGCGCCTGCTGCCAGGGGGCACGGCGCTCGTCACCGACGTTGGCATGACCGGGCCCGCCGACGGACCGCAGGGCATGGACCCGCAAGGGGTGATCGACCGCATGCGCCGAGTGCCCGGCGCGGACACCGTACCCACACGTCCGGCCGACGGCGCCATCGTGCTCGGCGCCGTCGTCCTCGAGATCGAGAATGGCCTGACGCGTCGCATCGACCGCCTCTAACGGTCCGATCGAGCCGACACACGCCGGCGTCCCCCGGCCGTAGCGAGCTACCGAGCGCTTCGCCCGGCCGAGCGGAACCCGGTGCCCGCCACCGGACGCAAACGTCCGCTCCACCCGAGCGGACGACTCGTCTCGTCGTACGGCCCATTCGCACAGCCGACGACCGCCACGAAGAGATCGTGCGCCGGCGCAGCTGGCATCTGGTTCATGCCGGCGCGACCTCGATGTCTGCAGCGATCGCGAGCGCAGATCGGTCTGGGCGCGTGAGCCCGTCGAAAAGGCGCAGGGCACGGGCCGGGCCGATCGCGGACAGAAACCAGGCCTCCGGCCCGTGTTCCGACGGGAGCGCCGCGCCGGTGGATGCGCGCGTTAGCGGCCGCGTGCGACTTGGTGGGACGCGGCTGCTTTCGCCCGGCGAGGCAGTGGCGCGGAGCGGCACGTCCAGCTGTACTGCGCTTCGTCCGGAGCAGGCGTGTCGCGCGAGCTGTATGAGGGTTCCGCCCTCGGTGGAAGTCGGAACACCTCAGTCCCTACCGCGCGCAGCGGGAAGCTGGGAGAAAGCAGGCCGTCGCAGCAATCCCGTGGATGTTGTCGACCGTTGGCACGTGGGAGTCATCGACGTACTCGTCGCCGACGCGATAGGCGTCGGCGCCGCGCGCAAACACGATGTCGACCTCCGACCCCCGGCCGTGGTTCGTGCTCCAGGCCACCCCCACTGCATTCGGGAAGTTCACGTGATGGGAGATCGTGACGTGCGCTCGGCAGCGTGGCGTCGCAAATTCACGAACGAAGCGACGGGCGTCGCGAGCGCTGTGAAAGCCGTAGAAGTCGAGGACGAGGAACTCGTGTGAGGACTCCCACCACCGACCTTCAAAGCCGCCAGGAATCCGCGCGCCGGCGGGTACCGTCCTCCAATCGCGCGCGGCGTTGGCGTCGCGAAAGGCAAGTCCCGGCGTGGACAGTCCGTTGTAGACGTAGCCCGCTCGCGTCGATACCCACGAGTCGTACATCGCAGTGAGGCCTCCGACGGAAAGCGCCTCGCCGATCTCCCCGACCGTCATCGGCCTCAGAGGCGGCGCGACTGGAGCCGCGCAGCCAGCGATCAGAGGCTGGGCCGCTACCCCGCCTGGGTACGGGTTTGCCGGCAAACTCACCGGCCTCGAGACCGCCGGAATTGGCGGTCCGGGCGCCAGCGTAGCCTGTGACCGGTCGCTCGTTCCGCCAATTAGGTGCCAGACGAGGAGTCCGAGTATCGCCAGCAGGACCGGCAACCTGACCGCGGTGCCAGGAACTCGTGCAAGCCGCGCGACCGCCGCTGCACGCCGCTTGCCAACCGACATGGGGACGGTATCGGCGCGTCGCCGACAGCCCATGAGCGCGACTCAGGTGACGCGCGGTAGCCCTCGCCGCCAAGCTGTGTCTGCATTCCAGCATGCCACTGCCTCGTCCTCCTTCTCGACGATGAACTCCTCTTGGCGGACGGGTTCGTCGGAGTCCTGCTCCTGACCAACTCAGGGCTCTGCTCCGGCGGTGGTCGCGCGCCCGCTCTCGGGCCGGAGCGGTCGCGTCTCCCGATGCCGGACCGGCGCCCGCAAAGGACGACCACCGGGCACGGGCACGGGAGGCCGCTGCAGTTCTGCGTTCTTGGTGAGCCGTCGTCCGCGGCTGCCCCATTGGCGTAGCCGGGGGCCGGTCGAACACGGCCCGCGGCCGAGCGCCGGACTCCGACGTGGTCAGCGCGATCCGGTGGGCACCGGTATTCCAAGCTGCCGGCAGATCCCGCGAGCGGTGGGCATCTTGATCTCCCGGTGACGAGGCACGGTCGTCCGCTGCCCTGACGCCGTGTTCTCCCACAGCTCGTGATTCGCGGCCTGGCGCCTCAGCGAGCATCCGTGAGCGGCGAGATGCCGCTCAAGATCGCGCTTCTTCACGCAGCAATCTCGACGGACTCCACGAGAGCCCAACCGGTCTGGGGAATCGGCTCACCGCGCGCACGGCGCTCGTCGAGGACGAGCGCGATCGCTTCCTTGACCATGGTCCGCGCGTCCTCGAGGTTCTCGCCCTGCGTCTGGACCTCGGGAAGCTCGGGAACATGGGCGTACACCCAGCCCTCGCCAGCATCCTCGTAGACAACGTTGAATGTCAGCGCGCTCATTGCTCGGAGCGTAGCGCCTCGCGGCGAGACCGACGATCTGAGTTCCGCAGCCAGCCGAAACCACGCATGCTCCCTAACGCGGACCACTGTTCCGCTCGGGACGAGCGGGAGGTCGTAGGCGATGGTCCACCTTCGCCTACGTCTGCGCGTCCTGCATTCGGTCCGGCGCCGTACGCTATGCCGGCATGGGAATCATCGAAGACGTGGGTGCGTCCGCTGCCTGGATCGTCTCTTGCTTGCGGGCGTCCGGCTGTCACGCCGACTTCTCGCCTGCGAGCGCCTCCGAGATAGGCCGGTTCTTCGAAGACCAGATGCTCGCGCGCCGGGGCAGCTGGCGCCTGACTGGTCCGCATCGGCGGAGAGCGGAACTGGACGGCATCCGGTCCGTTGAGTTCGTTGTCGTGTGACCGCCGGGCAGCGGCC
>CAVRUQ010000006.1:0-418100 GCA_963724405.1 uncultured Solirubrobacterales bacterium | reverse complement strand
GAAGCGCAGCCGCCGCAGCCCCGCCCGGTCGAGCGCGTGCTGGTAGCGACGGCGCAGCGCCGCCGCGTCGAGATGCCCGCCCGCGCCGGCGAACACGGGATCGTCCTCGCCGACGAACCGCTGCCGCCGCCCGACGCGGATGAGCGCCTCGGCCACCTCGGGAGCGAGCGGCACCGATCGCACCTTGCCCGACTTCGGCGTCGTGACTCTGCCGAGCCCGAGGCTGCCACGCACGCGCACGACCGAATGCTCGAAGTCGATGTCGCGCCAGCGCAACCCCAGGAGCTCCCCCTGCCGCAACCCCGTGAACGCCGCGGTGAGGAAGATCGCCCCGTCCTGCTCGGACTCGGCCGCACCGACGAGCGCCCACACCTCCTCCGGCGAGAACACGAGGATGTCGCCGCTGTGCCGCTGCGGGAGCTTCTCGACGTCCGCCGCCGCGTTCAGCGGCAGCCCGTAGACCTTGCGCGCCCGCCGGAGGATCCCGTGCAGCAGAATCAGCAGCTTGTTCCGTGTCCGCACCGAGCCCTGGATGGTCGCGATCCACGACTCGATCATCTCGGTCGTCAGGTCCTCGACCGGCGCCGTGCCGAACGCAGGCAGCAGGTAGGCGCTGATCATCGAGCGATAGGTCCGCAGGGTCCACGCCTTGCGACCGCGATCGTGCTCGACGTAGCGCATGAACTCGGCGCAGGCGTCGGCGAACGTCGCACCGGTGACGACCATCCCCGGGAGCGTCCCGCGACGCGCCTGGTCGAGCACCGCGCGCAGCCAGTCCTCGGCGATCCGCTTCGTCACGTAGCCGGCCGCAGGCCGTCCCCGTCGGTCCAGGCCGGCCCGATCTTGCGCTGGACCTGACGCCCGTCCGGCAGGCGATACTTCGCGTACCAGACCGGTCCGCGCCTGCGATCGACGCGGAACACGTGCCCGGAGGGCGTCTGGAGAGGCGATCGAGCGGTGGCCATCGCTACCCGCCCCCTCCGACGGCGCCCCGCTCGCCGGGACATATTCGGGACACGTTCGCTCCGGCGACCGGCCCGACCACGAAAAAAGGCCCGCAGATGCGGGCCGTTTCCATGGGCCGTGTAGGAATCGAACCTACAACCTTGGGCTTAAGAGGCCCCTGCTCTGCCAGTTGAGCTAACGGCCCGGGCGGGCGCCGGCGGCGCGGCGGCCGGCGACGGGGTCGATTCTAGCCGACGTCCCGCGACCGTGAACCCCGAAGCGCCCGCCGCGGCGGGACCCGCCGGGCGGCCGCGTCAGCCCTTCTTGGATGCCGGCGCGGGCGAGGACGAGGCGCCGGACGCGGTGCTCGCGCCCGACGGCGTCGTCGAGGGGATCGAGAAGGTCTGCGGCCCGGTGTTCGCCTGACTCGACGCCTGGCTGAGCGCGTTCGGGTTCGCCTTCAGCGCCTTGAGCTCGGTGCGCAGCTGGGCGCGGTCGGCGGCGGGGGCGAGCTCGATCGCCTTCGCCGCCGCGAGGTCGCCCTCGCGGGTGTTGTGGGCGAGGAAGGCGAAGATCGCGAGCGTCTGGTAGTCGGTGAACGCCGGCGCGGCCTTGGTGTTGATGACGATCTGCTGCGCCCGCAGGGCGTTGGCCGGCTGGTTGAGGGCGTTGTTGGACGGGCCGTAGATCTGCACCATGTAGGCGGCGAGCGTCGGATCGGGGCTGTTCGGGTTGACGTTCAGGTAGTTCTGCCAGGCCTGCGAGAGCTGGTTGAGCGTCGGCCGCGCAGCGGTCGTGAACTCGCCCGCGGTCGTGTTGTAGTTGGCGCCGGCGCCCGCTTCGTGGAAGAGGTCGGTCACGAGCGCCGCGCGGGCGGCGATGTTCTGCGGGTTCGCGGCGATCGCCTTCTGGTCCTTCGCGATCGAGGCGGTGTAGCTCGCGCTCGGCGCGCCCGAGTTGTTCGTGAGCGCGTTGATGATGCCGGCGCCGCCGAAGCCGCCGCCGATCCCGAACCCGACGAGGCCGACGCCCATGAGCAGGGCAAGCCCGAGGTAGATGCCCTGGACGGTCCGGCGGCGTCCGCGACCACGCAGATCGAAGAGCATCAGTCGGAGAGCCGGTCGTCGACGTGGTCGATGATCTGCTGCACGGAGGGGTTGATCGGTTCGGTGGGGGCGGGGCTTGAGCTCACGGGGTACTCGGGCGTCGACCGCGGCCCGGCTGCCGCCGTGGCACTCGCCGCCGCCCGCTCCTGGGCCTCTTGCGCTTCGCGCTTTGCGTCGCGCCGGGCGACAATCGCAGCGAGCAGGATACTGACCTCGAACAGGAGATACAGGGGCACCGTCTCGAGCATCAGCGTGATGAGGTCGCCCGGGAGGAAGGCGGCGACCGCCGCGCAGGCCACGATCGCGTAGCGGCGGTTGCGCGCGAGCGTCTTCGGCGTGACGATTCCGGCGCGCGTGGCGCCGAGGATCCCGACCGGCACCTGGAACACCAGCCCCATCGCGAGCAGCACGGTCGCGGCGAACTTGTAGTACTGGTTGGCCTGCACGAGGATGTTGAACTGGCTGCTGTTGAAGTTCTGGAAGAAGCGCACGGCCGCCGGCAGCACGACGAAGTAGCCGAACGTCACCCCCATCACGAACAGGAACGGGATCGACAGCATCAGCGGCAGGGCGATGCGGCGCTCGCTCGGGCTGAAGGCGGGCAGGATGAATCCGTACAGCTCGAACAGGATCACCGGCAGCGAGAGGATCACGGCGAACACGAGCGTCACCGAGAGCGTGGTCGTGAACGGCTCGCCGATGCCGAGCGTCACCGGCTTGTCCCCCTGGGGCACCCGCGGGATCCTCGCCACCGCCTGGGCGGTGGAGGACGCCGCGGCGAGCAGCTGCGCGCGGGCCGCGGCCGACAGGCTCGGGTCCGTCGCGAGCGCCTTGAACAGCCGCTGATCGGTGGCGGCCACCCCGAGCAGCCCCTGCTGGGCGAGGGCGGTCTGGCCGTTGACGCCCTCCCCCTTGGCCACCTGCTTGGACGTCTGCGCCACGAGCGGCTTGTTGATGATCGTCAGCAGTTCGTGGTTCTGCCAGAAGCAGACGCCGAACGCGACGGCGAGCGCGGCGAGGCAGACGAGCAGTCGCGTGCGGAGCTCGTCGAGGTGGTCGACGAGGCTGAGGCGCTCGTCGTGACCGACCGTGCGGATCGCTGTGGCCATGGGCTTTTGGGCGGCGCCGGCGGGCGCCTGCGGACGGGGCGACGGGGCGAGTCTCCCGCTGTCGAGAGGGTACCGGGTCGCCGCATCCGCTCGTATGTATTGGACGCCGCGGCGGGCCGAATCCCTCCCGATCGCGGTCGGCGCGTATGAGCAGGTGTCGAGGTTTCGGGGGCCGTCTAAAGCAGCGGAGAGGACTGTCCGATGAGCAGGACAGGGAACGAACAGATGAGCTCCGAGTCACACAAGAACATCCGCCAGGTCCAGCTGCCGAGTGGCAAGATCATCGAGGTCCTGTACTTCGCCGGTCAGCAGGACCCGGCCCTGGAGGGCGAGATCTCGCTCGGTCCCGAGGCCGCGCCGCAGCCGGCGATGAGCCCCGTCCGCCCCGACGAGGACCTCCACGTCTGCCCGCGCTGCACCGGCGAGCTCGTCTACCCGGTCGACTGGGCCGAGGCCGGTCCCAAGCACTGGGAGGTAGCGCTGCGCTGCCCCGACTGCGAGTGGGACGACGTCGGCATCTTCACCCAGGACGCCGTCGAGCGCTTCGACCTGGAGCTCGATCGCGGCGCCGAGGTGCTCCTGCGCGACCTGCAGCAGCTCGCTCGCGCGAACATGGCCGACGACGTCGAGCGCTTCATCGTCGCGCTCCGCGACGATCACATCATCCCGGCCGACTTCTAGGCCGCCGGCCGGCCTCAGCGGTAGCGCTCGACGACCGAGTCGGCGACGAGCTCGAGCAGCTCGCGCGCGGACGCCGTCGGCGTCGCGGGCAGCCCGCCCTTCGCCGTGGCGATGAGCTCGAGCGCCTGCGCGCGCGCCGCCTCGAGCGCGCCGGTGGCGGCGATGCGCTCGCACACCGCCTCGGCGTCGGACTCGGTGAGCGCGCGCACGTCGAGCTCGGCCAGCGACGGGTCCCGCTCGCGGGCGATGATGAGCGGCAGCGTGATCGTCCCGTCGAGCAGGTCGGTGCCGCGCCGCTTGCCGGTCTGCGCCGCGTCGCCGGCGACGTCGAGCACGTCGTCGAGCAGCTGGAAGGCGAGGCCGATCCGGCGGGCGTAGGACGCGAGCGCCTCCGCGAGTGCCTCCTGCGCCTCGGTCGCGACGGCGAGGACGCCAAGCCGGGTGGCCGCCTCGAACAGGCGGGCCGTCTTCAGCTCGCAGCGCTCCAGGTAGCGCTGGCGCGGCACGTCGACGCGGTAGGCGTCCTCGCGCTGACGGAGCTCGCCGATCGCCAGGGCCGAGCTCGCGCTCGACAGGGCCTGCAGCTGCGCGCCGCTCTCGTTGCGCACGAGCTCGGCGAAGGCGCGCGCGAACAGCAGGTCGCCGGCAGCGGTGGCCAGTCCGCGTCCGCCGGCGGCCACGACGCTCGGGCGCCCGCGCCGCAGCGGCGCGCCGTCGAGCACGTCGTCGTGCACGAGCGTGGCGCTGTGGACGAGCTCGACGGCGACGGCGGCCCGGATCAGCGCCTGCTCGTCACGCGGGTCGGCCGCGCACTCGCCCTCGGCGGCATGCGCGGCGAGCAGCGCCAGCAGTGGGCGCAGTCGCTTGCCCCCGGCGGCGATGATCGAGCTCGCATGCGGCGCGAGCGGTCCGCTCGCCTCGTTGACGACGTCGCGCAGGCGCTGCTCGATGGCGAGCATGCGCGCGCGCAGCGTGTCCCCGCCGCGATCGAGGATCGCCTGCACCTCGCCGGTTGCCGACATCGTCACGGTCACCGCTGCGGCACGGTGCCGACGTGGAGGGCGATGATCCCACCGGCGGTGAGCACGTAGCGGATCTCCACGAGGCCGACGTCGGCCATGACCCCGGCCAGCTCGCGCGGGCCGGGGAACCGCTTGACCGAGCTCGGGAGGTAGCTGTACGCGTCGGGGTCGCCGGCGAGCCGCCCGAGCCCGGGCACGATCCGGTCGAACCACAGTCGATAGAAGCTGGACAAGGGTGGCCGCCGCGGCGTGGTGATCTCGAGCACGACGACGTGGCCGCCCGGGGCGACGACGCGCGTCATCTCGGCCAGGCCGGCGCGCAGGTCGGCGAAGTTACGGGCGCCGAAGCCGACGGTCGCGGCCGCGAACCGGCGGTCGGCGTACGGCAGCTGCTGGGCGTCGGCCCATTCGAAGCGCAGCTGCGGCGCCTTCGCCCGCGCACGCGCGAGCATGCCCTCGGAGAAGTCGCTGCCGATCACCTCGCCGCCCCGGCCGACCCGACGGGCGAGCTCGATCGCCAGGTCGCCGGTGCCGGTCGCGACGTCGAGCACGCTGTCGCCGGGCCGCACGGCCGCGAGATCGACCGCCCGGGCCCGCCAGCGGTGGTGCAGCCCCGCCGTCATGGCGGTGTTCATCAGGTCGTACACCCCGGCGATGCGGTCGAACATCGCCCGCACCTGTCCCGCCTCGAGCACCCCCTTCGGGGTGGGTGCCGGCCCGGCGGTCAAGCCTTCAGACACGGCCACGGCGGCCTAGCGGAGCGCGGACAGGAAGGTGACGATCGCTTCGAACTTGGCGGGCGGGAGGTTCTTGAACGACGGCATCGGGGCCGTGGGGTTCACGAGCGTGCGCGCGATCGCCGCCGGGGGCAGGCGCGCTCCGATGTGGCTGAGGTTCGGCCCCGGTCCGGCGTTCCCGTTCTCGCCGATCTTGTGACAGCCCTCGCAGCCCGACTGCGCGACGGCGGCCCGGCCGGCGTTGTACTCGGCGAGGGCCGCCGGGCCGCTCTGGACGACCGATGCCGGGGTTGCGATGTTGATCTCCGTCGGCGCCCCCGCGTTGCCGCCCTCGTAGGTGAGCAGCGCCATCGCGCAGATGACGAAGATGCCGGCCGTGGTCGCGATCGGGCGCCGCTCGGGACGACGCTCGGGCCCGCGGTCGTAGAACGGCAGCAGGAAGAGCAGGATCATGCACACGGTCGGGATCCCGATCGTCGCCAGCGGCACGAGGCTCGGCGGCTTGATGATGCGCAGGAGCTCGAACAGGAAGAAGAAGTACCAGTCCGGCCGCGGGACGTACGTCGTCGTGGCCGGGTTCACCTTCGGCCCGACCTCGGCGCCGAGCACGAGCGACATCGTGATGATCACGGCCATCACGACGCACGCCATCACGGAGTCCTTCGTGACCGCGTAGGGGAAGAACGGCTTCCCCTTGGACTTCAGGAGCGCGTACTCGCGGAGGTATTCCTCCTTCTCGTACTGATTCATCAGACGGTGACCTTGCGCAGCTCGGGGTCTTCCTCGGCCTTCAGCCACGGCGGCGCGGTCGTGCCGAGCTTCGCGACGAGGTAGAGATGCGCCCCGATCATCGCGGCCATGATCCCGGGGACGAGCAGCATGTGGATCGCGTAGAAGCGCGACAGCGTCGTGGCCCCGAACTCCGGACCCGCGCGCAGGAAGTCCGACAGGTACGGGCCGATGAGCGGCCCGGTGCCGTTGATGTTCACGCCGACGATCGTGGCCCAGTACGCGCGCTGGTCGAACGGCAGCAGGTAGCCGGTGAAGCCCATCACCATCGTGAGGATGAGCAGCACGACGCCGATGACCCAGTTGAGCTCGCGCGGGTACTTGTAGGCGCCGAAGAAGAAGGTGCGCGCCATGTGCAGGAAGACGAGCACGACCATCACGCTCGCCCCCCATTTGTGCATCCCGTGCACGAACTGGCCGAGGAAGACCTCGGAGTTGATGTAGCGGATCGACTCGTACGCACCGCCGGCCGCGTCGGGCCGGTAGTACATCGCGAGGAAGACGCCGGTGATCGCCTGGTTGAGGAACGCGAACAGCGTCGCCGACCCGAGCGTGTAGAACCAGTTCGTCCCCTTCGGGACCTTGCGGAACAGCAGCCAGCGGACCCCGCCGGTGAGGGACATGCGCTCGTCGACCCAGTCGACGACCGTGATCCCGGCCTCCTTGACGTGGTGGCTGGCCGGCTTGTCCTCGGCGTGCTGGGGCCGCGGCGGCGGCGCCTTCAGGGCCGAGGGGACGGGCGGGGGCGGAGGCTTGGGCAGTCTGGGCATGGCTGATCCCCGGCTACTTGCGGACGGAGGGACGAGACGGGTAGAGGTACTGGCCGAGGCCGTCGATCGGCTCACCCGGGTCGCGCGGGCTGAAGCGCCTCAGCTCGCTGTTGACGCTGAAGCGCGGCCCGACCTGCACCTGGTCGCCGCTGACGACGCGCGTTTCGAAGCGGTCGAGCGGGCGCACCGGCGGACCCCCGACGGGCACGCCGAGCAGGTTGTACACGCCGCCGTGGCACGGGCAGATGAAGCGCTCGGCCGCGCTCACCCAGCGCACCGGGCAGCCGAGGTGCGCGCAGCGGCTGGAGACCGCGACCACCTGCGTGTCCTTGTCGGCCGCGTCGGTGTCCAGCTGCGCGTTGCGCAGGCGCATGTAGACGGTCGTGTTGCCCGCCTCGCCGATGCCGGGCACGGCGGTGATGACCATCGGGACGTAGTTGGTCGGCGTGAAGTCGGAGAGCACGCCGACCGTCTGCCACGGCACCTCGACCTCCTTGAAGATCGGGCCGATGGCGAAGCCGAGCGACGGGAGGATGATCGCGGTGGTGGCGATGATGCCGGCGCCGTTGGCCGCCCCGGTCATCAGCCGCCTCCGGGTGACCGTCTCGCCCTCGAACGCGCCGGGGATCTGGCGGTCGACCGTGTACTTGGACTTGACTTCGTCGCGCTTGGTGGGCACTCGGGCTTCCTGCTTCGGCGTGGGGAGCTTCCGCGGCACCGCGTCGTGAGCGGGCCATCAAGGCCGCAAACAATAACGACCCCGGATCGTGGGCGGCCCGGCCGGTCCGCTTCAGGCCGCCGCGAGCGCGGCCGCGGCCTCCGGCGCGCCCCGCCGGACGAGGTCCTTCGCCCGCTCGTGCTCGGGACTGCCCCCCCACCCGATCGCGCGGGCGCCGGCCCGCCAGACCGCCGCGGCGAGCGTCGCGTCGCCGCTCGCCTGGGCCAGCGCGGTGAGGCTGATGACGTCGGCGAGCTCCCGCACCCCGTCGAGGTCGCCGAGCGCGACGAGCCGCGCCAGTCCGAGCGCGTAGAGCTGATCGCCGGCGAGCAGCGCCAGATCGGCGTCGTGCGTGCGCACGACGCGGGCGCCGCCGTAGTGCAGCAGGTAGCCCTCGTACACCGCCTCGACGACGAGCGCGTAGGCCGGCGCGCGCGAGCGGGTGCGCGGCCCGTCGGCCACGATCGAGGCCGGGCTGAAGTCGCCGTCGGGCTCGGAGGCGACGACGACCGCGCCGACGAGGCCCCCCTCGTCGCGCAACAGGTCCGCCAGCTCGGCGAGGGCGCTCATCCGCCGGCCGGCTCGTCGCCGTCGATCTCCGCGAACGCCGCCCGGGCCGCCGCGACCGTCAGCTCGACGTGCTCGGAGGTGTGCGCGAGCGACGGGAACCAGGCCTCGAACTGCGACGGCGGCGGGTACACGCCGCGGGCGAGCAGGGCGCGGCACCAGGCGCCGTATCCGTCCAGGTCGCAGGCCTGCGCGTCGGCCAGGCTGCGCACCGGATGCGCGGCGAAGAACACCGTCAGCAGACCGGGGGCGCTCGCGATCGTGATCGGACGATCGCCGGCCGCCTCGCGCAGGCCGTCGGCGAGCTCGGTCGTGATCGCGGCCAGCCGCGAGTAGGCCCGCTCGTCGAGGTGGTGCAGCGTGGCCAGCCCGGCGGCGACGGCGATCGGGTTGCCCGACAGGGTCCCGGCCTGGTAGACGTCGCCGGCCGGCGCGAGCATCTCCATGAGCGCGTGCGGGCCGCCGACGGCGCCGGCGGGCAGGCCGCCGCCGATCACCTTGCCCATGACGACGAGGTCGGGCAGCACGCCGGACAGCTCCTGGGCGCCGCCGCGGGCGACGCGGAAGCCCGAGATCACCTCGTCGAAGATGAGCAGCGCGCCGGTCGCATCGGCCTGCGCGCGCAGGAGCCCCAGAAAGCCCTCCTGCGGGGGCACGAGCCCCATGTTGGCCGGCAGCGGCTCCGCGATGATCGCGGCCAGCTGGAGCCCCTCGGTCGCGGCGACGAGCGCGTCGGGGTCGTTCCAGGGCACGATCACCGTCTCCGCCGTCGTGGCGGGCGGCACGCCCGGGCTCGAGGGGATCGCCTGGGTGGCCAGCCCGGAGCCGGCCTGCGCGAGCAGTCCGTCGACGTGCCCGTGATAGGCCCCGGCGAACTTGAGCACGCGCGTGCGCCCGGTCGCGGCGCGTGCGAGGCGCAGCGCCGTCATCGTCGCCTCCGTCCCCGAGGAGGTCATGCGCACCATCTCCACCGCCGGCATCCGGGAGGCCACCTCGAGTGCGAGCGTGGTCTCGCCCGGCGTCGGCGCGCCGTAGCCCATCCCGCGCTCGGCGGCGGCGACGACGGCGGCGACGACGTCGGGATGGGCGTGCCCGAGGATGAGCGGACCCCACGAGCACACGTAGTCGACGTAGCGATTGCCGTCGACGTCGTACAGCTCGGCGCCGCTCGCCCGGTCGACGAAGATCGGCGTGCGCCCGATCGCGGTCATCGCCCGCACCGGCGAGTTGACCCCGCCGGGCAGGACGGACAGGGCCTCGCGGTAGTCCTCGGCCGAACGCGTGTCGGTGAGCGAGGCGGTCACGCTCACAGCGCGGCTGCGCGGCTCATGCGTTCTCGGCTTCCCAGCGCTTGAAGTCCTCCGTGAAGTAGAGGAGGCGCACCTTCTTGAACTCCGTCGAGGAGTACAGCGTCGCCCGCTCGGTGATGCCGGTCTGCAGAGCGATCGCATCGAGCACCGCGTCGCATTCCTCCTTCGAGCGCCCGTGGGCCATCGTGAACACCGAGTAGGGCCAGTCCGCGTAGGTGGGGCGCTGATAGCAATGCGAGATGCCCCGGAAGGACGCCATCAGCGGCCCGACCTCGTCGATGTCGGCCGCCGGCACCTTCCACACCCCCATCCCGTTCGCCGAGAAGCCCGCGCGGCGGTGGTAGAGGATCGCGGCCACGCGCCGCAGCAGCCCGCGCTCGCGCATCCCGGCCATGTGCTCGAGCAGGCGCTCGACGTCGAGACCGAGCTCGTCCGCGGCGGGCGCGTAGGGCTCGGGCACGACCGGCAGGTCCCCCTGCGTGGCGCGGATGACGGCCACGTCGAGATCGCCGTAGGGAACCTCGGACAGGTCGGCCGGCGCCTCGGCCACGCCCGCGCTGGCGAGCGCCTTCGTGTCGCCCTCCATCTCGAGGTCCATGCGGATCTTGAACAGCTGCAGCGTCGGCAGCTGGCGGATCGACTCGGCGCCGGTCAGCCGCTGGAGCACGTCGAGCGTGCCGTCGAGCCCGAGCTCCGAGTCGCGCTCGACGGCGATCGTGAACCACATGTTGAACTCGTGATTGCGCAGGTAGTTGTGCGAGACGCCGGGGTGGGCGTTGATGATCTTGGCCGGCACCCACGGGTTCTCGGCGTCCACCTTGGCGGCGACGAGCATCGAGCCGTACCCGAGCGCGCGCGTGTCGTAGATCGGCGTGACCTGACGGATGATGCGGTCGTCGAGCAGCTGCTGGACGCGCGCGAGGACCTGGTCCTCGGTCATACCGGCCTCGCGGGCGACCGCGGCGTACGGGCGCGGGGCGAGCGGGAAGCTGCCCTGCATGAGGTTCAGCAGCTTCCGGTCGAGCTCGTCGAGCGGGACAGCCGCTCCGTGCTTGCGACTGCGCAGCTTGGGAACGGCGCCGGGCGTCACTGAAGCCATGCCGCGGCCTCCTTGGCGTAGTAGGTGATGATGATGTCCGCCCCCGCCCGGCGGATCGCCGTGAGCATCTCGAGCGCCGCCGCGCGCTCGTCGAGGTATCCGGCCGCGGCCGCGGCCTTGACCATCGAGTACTCCCCGCTGACGTTGTAGGCGGCGACCGGCACCTGCGTGTGCTCGCGCACGCGGGCGAGCACGTCGAGATAGGCGAGGGCCGGCTTGACCATCACCATGTCGGCCCCCTCGTCGATGTCGAGCAGCGTCTCGCGCAGCGCCTCGCGCGCGTTGCCCGGATCCATCTGGTAGGAGCGCCGATCCCCGAACGCCGGCGTCGAGTCCGCGGCCTCGCGGAACGGGCCGTAGAACGCCGACGCGAACTTGGCCGAGTAGGCGAGGATCGGTGTGTCGGTGAGACCCTCGACGTCGAGCGCCGCGCGCAGCGCCCCGACGCGGCCATCCATCATGTCGCTCGGGGCGACGATGTCGGCGCCCGCCCGCGCCTGGCTGACGGCCGTGCGAGCGATGAGCGCGACCGAGGCGTCGTTGTCGACGATGCCGTCGTCGCGCAGCACGCCGCAGTGGCCGTGGCTGGTGTACTCGCACAGGCACACGTCGGTGATCACGAGCAGCTGCGGGTGGGCCTCCTTGATCGCGCGCGTCGCCAGCTGCACGACACCCTCGTCGTCCCACGCGCCCGAGCCCTCCTCGTCCTTGTGATCGGGCAGGCCGAACAGGAGCACCGCGGGCACGCCGAGCGCGGCCAGCTCGCCCGCCTCCTGCACGGCGGCGCCGATGGACATTCGTTCCACGCCCGGCATCGACCCGATCGGCTCCCGGGCCTCGGGTCCGAGGGTGATGAACAAGGGAGCAACGAAGCGCGACGCGCTCAGCTCGGTCTCGCGCACGAGGTCGCGCAGCGGCATGCGCTGACGCAATCGGCGCATCCGCGTCTGGGGATAGGCCATCGCCGTTGAGGATACTCGCGCCGCGCCGAGCGCCAAAACGGCGCCTACGCGAACCGGCGCAGCGCCACCCGCGCGAGCACGGCGAAGGCGACTCCGACGATGAGCAGGTGCACGAGCGAGGTGCCGAGCGAAGGGGAGCTGCCGTTGATCGCCGCGTCCATCGCCTGCAGCGTCGCCTTGAACGGGAAGATCGCGCACACGACGCGGATGACGTCGTACAGGCCGGTCGCGACCGCGCCGCTGGGCACGAGGGCGAGGAAGGCAAGCGGGAGCGACAGCAGGATCGCCAGCAGCGAGGCGGCGCGGACCTCGCGCGCGACCGCGCCGATCGCGACGCCGAGGGCGCCGAACGCGAACGCGCCCGCGGCCAGGCCGACGAGCCACTGCCCGACCCGGCTGTAGTCCAGTCCGACGAACGCGCCGATCCCGAAGAGCATGACGACGCTCACCGCCCAGGCGCAGACCGCGGCGAGCAGGACCTTCTCCGAGATGAGCGCCTCGGACGAGACGAGCCCGCGCACGAGGCGGGGAAAGGTGTTCTCCTCGCGCTCGAGCGCAAGCGAGCCCGCGGCGAGCAGCACGCAGACGAACATCAGCGAGACGCTCACCGCCACCGCAACGGCGAACGTGTCGAGCGGGGTTCGGCGACCGGCGAGCGAGGTCTCGTGCAGGACGACCGGCTGCCCGACGCTCGCGAGCACGTCCTTGCTCAGGCCGAGATTCGAGACGGCGAGGGTCGCGAACTGGTCGACCTGGCCGAGCGCGGCGCGGTCGGCCGGCGCTCCGGTCCGGGCGAGCACGCCGTCGAGAATCGCCTTCGCGTGTTGCAGGCCGAGGATCGAGATGTTGTTGCCGAAGGCCTGCAGCTGCCCGCCGCTCAGCAGCAGGTCGATGTACTGGGCGGCGACCCGCTCGAGCTGACTCGAGAGGGCGGCGTTGGCCTGGCCGAGCGCGCTGTTGATCGTCGAGCGCACGTACGAGGCGGTGAGCGCGTCGCCGTTGTAGATGACCTCGACGTCGGCCTGCTGCAGGCCCGAGGAGAGCCGCTGGACGATGTCGGCCGGGATGACGAGGCCGGCGATCGCGTCTCCGGAGCGGACCTTGGCGATCGCCTGCTCGCGCGTCGCGACCGGGACCGGCACGATGTTCTGGTACAGCTGCGACGCGTAGTCGTCGATGTTGATCTGCCGCCCGCCGACGTCGATCGTCTGGCCCGCGGGGACGAGGTTGGCGATCGCCACCCGCGGCTTGGCCGGGCCGCGCGAGAGCGCGAGGCCGATGAGCAGGGCGATGACCACCGGGTAGACGACGAGCAGCCCGACGAGCAGCGGCGAGCGGCGCAGGATCTGCACGTCCTTCAGCAACAGCCAGCGCACCGAGCGCATCAGTGCCCGTGCTCGTCGAGGAAGGCGACGAACGTCGCCTCGAGGTCACGATCGGCGTCGGGCTGCGCCGTCTGCGCCGCGAGCTCCGGCACGGGCCCGTCGAACAGCAGCTCCCCGTCGCCGAGCACGAGCACGCGGTCCGCGTAGCGCTCCGCCTCGTCCACCTCGTGCGTCGAGAACACGACGCTCGTGCCGGCGTGCACGAGCGACTCGACGAACTGCCACAGCCGCCCGCGCTGGCGAGCGTCCAGGGCGGCCGAGGGCTCGTCGAGCAGGAGCACCGGCGGGTTGGCGATCAGCCCGATGGCGATGTTCACCCGCTGGCGGTTGCCGCCCGACAGGCGCGAGAGCTCTTCGTCGGCACGCTCGGCCAGGTCGGTCTGCTCGAGCATCCGCGCCACCATGGCCTCGGGATCGGCGACGCGCTCCAGGCGCGCAAACAGGCGCAGGTTCTCGGCCACGGTCAGACGCCCGTAGAGCGCCGTCTGCTGCGGCACCCACCCGACCTCGCGGGGCGGTCGGCTGACCGTCCCCGCGCTCGCCCCGATCGCGCCGGCGAGGATCGACAGGAGCGTCGTCTTGCCGGCGCCGTTCGGGCCGATGAGCGCGGTCAGCTCGCCCGCGTGCAGCTCGAGCGACAGCCGGCGCAGCGCCTCCCGGGTCCCGTAGCGCTTGGTGATCCCGTCGGCGCGCAGGACGGGCCCGGCCGCGTCCAGACCCGGCCGGGACGGGCCCGGCGCCTGCGCGCCGGGCGAGATCGCCGGGTCGGTCTCGCTCACAGCAGGGGGCCCGGCCGTTTTCCCCAGGGCTCCAGCGCCAGGTGCCGACTGAGGTAGATGACCGTCTCGCGAATGACCGCCATGCAGGGCAGCGCGATCAGCGCGCCGAGGATACCGTCGATGTGCTGGCCGAGCAGCAGCGCGAAGATGACGAGCAGCGGGTTGATGCGCAGCGAGTGGCTGAAGATCTGGGGGGCGACGATGTGGCCCTCGAGCTGCTGCAGCCCGAGGAAGAGCAGCGCCACCCACACCGCGGTGATCGGGTCGGTGAACAGGGCCACGAGGATCGGCGGCAGGGCGCCGAGGAACGGGCCGATGTAGGGCACGAACTCCATCACCCCGAAGAAGGCGCCGAACGCGACCGCGTACGTCTTGCCGGGCGGGAAGATCCCGAGGACGCCGAACACGTACAGAGCGACGCCGGCCGTCGTGCCCATGACGACGCTGAACAGGAACTGCCCGCGCACGTAGCTGGAGACGGACTGCTGGATGAGCGTCGGGTAGTCGTCGGCCGCCGTCCCGTCGCCCGGCGGCATGATCCGCCGCATGAGGTCGCCGATGACGGGGCCGTAGACGAGCATGTAGATCGACAGCACGAACACGATCACGATGTCGAAGCCCGTCGTGACGACCTTCGTCAGCAGTCCGCCGCCGAAGGAGACGAGCGATCCGGCCGCCTTGCCCACCTTCTCCTGCAGGGTCTGCAGCGCCGTCGTGCCCTGCTTGATGAACGTCACATGCACGCCGTTGCGGTTGAGCGTCTTCTGGAGGTTGGCGAGCGTCCGGTTGGCGTGGTCGACGATGTTCGGCAGGTTGTGCGAGAAGGCGGTCACCTGGTTGGAGATAGGGTTCGCCAGCAGCAGCCCGATGCCGGCGACGATCATGAAGAAGAGCAGGTACACACTGAGCACGGCGACGCCGCGGGGGACGTGCGCGCGGTGCACGAGCGCGACGACGGGGTTGAGCACGAGCGCGATGATGCCGGCGATCACGAACAGCAGCAGCACCTTGCCGGCGACCGTGACGAGGAGCCACACCGAGAGCAGGAGGACCGGGAGCACAGCGAGCTGCACCCAGCGCGGCACCACGGTGCGCGGCACCGCTGGGGCCGCGTCGGCGCCCGGATCGTCGGTGATCCACTCCTCCTCCGAGGTCGGGAGTGCCGCGTCCGGGTCGTCCGCCGCGACCGCGCGCGCCGGCTCGCCGGCCGCCGGCGCCTGGGCCGTGGTCGGGTCGGTCCGGGTCGCAGCGGACTCGGGAGTCTCCTGTTCGTCGGCGCCCGGGACGGGCGTGTGCGCCGCGCGTGCGCCTTCGCCCCTCACGAGGCGCTCCCGGTCCCGGCGACAACGACGCGCAGGCCGACCGGCGCCCACCGGCGCACTGCTCCCCCGGACGCGAGCAGTCCCATCATTGGCGAAGTATGGCTGAGCCACAGGCGACCCAGGACGGCACGCCGGCTCCGGCGACGATCCTGTTCGTCGGCGATCTCGTCGGCGGCATCGGGCGGCGCACGCTGATCGAGAGCCTGCCGATCCTGCGCGAGCGCCACGAGCCGACCTTCGTCGTCGTCAACGGGGAGAACGCGGCTGGGGGCCTTGGCATCACTCCGAAGAACGCCGACGAGCTGTTCGCCGCCGGCGTCGACGTCATCACGCTGGGCAACCACACGTACCACCGTAGGGAGATCTACCCCTATCTGAACCGCGAGGAGCGGATCCTGCGCCCGGCCAACTTCCTGCGCAGCCAGCCCGGCCACGGGGTGTGCACGGTCTCGCGCGGCGGCGTCAGCCTCGGGGTCGTCAACCTGAGCGGCAATCTGTACCTGCGGGCCGGGCGCACGGCGTTCACCGAGATCGAGGTGGCGCTCCGCGAATGCCGCGGCGCCGATCACGTGCTCGTCGACATGCACGCCGAGGCGACGAGCGAGAAGGTCGGGCTCGGCTGGCACCTCGACGGGCGCGTCACCGCCGTGGTCGGGACCCACACGCACGTGCCCACCGCGGACGCGCGCGTGCTTCCGGGCGGAACCGCCTACATCACCGACGTCGGGATGACGGGCGCGCGCGGCGGCGTGATCGGGGTCAAGCGCGAACAGGCGATCGAGTCGATGCTCACCAACATGCCCGTGCGCTTCGAGACCTCCGAGGAGGACCCATGGCTGATGGGCGTCGTCGTGCGGGCCTCTACGCGGCGGCGAGCCGACTCGATCGAGCAGGTTCTGATGCCTCGTCCCGAGCAGCCGTAGTCGCGTCCGCCAGCGCGCAGCGGCCGAGGAGCGCGAGCATCACGAGCGGCTCGAACCAGGAGATGTACAGGTAGAACCAGTGGTCGACGCCGAGCTGCACCGCGAGCAGGATCGCGGCGGCGGCGGCGGCCAGGCCGACCGCATCGGGCCGGCGCGGCGCCAGCGCGAGCACGAGCGCGAGGACGACCGCCGCGGCCTCGACGACGGCCTGCACCGGGCCGAGCCCGCCGTACAGCCCCCACACCGAGAAGGGCGAGCCGCGGTTGGCCTGGTAGACGAGCGTCTGCTCCCAGAAGGTGTGCAGGGAGCTGTGTGTGAACGCGGGGATGCTCACGATCGCGGCGACGACGACGAACGCCGCCGTGAAGCGCAGCACGGCGGCGACGCGATCGCGCGGCGGCCCGGAGAGCCCGTGGGTGGCGAGCAGCGGGGCGATCGCGAGCGGCGCGAACTTCACCAGGGCCGCGAGGGCCGCCACGGCTCCGCGCGCGGCCTCCCGCTGGCGCTCACCCGACGGCGAGGAGCACCCCAGCGAGCACGAGCACCGCGACGAGCGCGTCGTTCGTGTTCGACTCCAGCGCGTACAGCGTGAACGGGTTCGCGGCCCACGCGAACGCGAGCGCGATGCCGAGCGTCGGCCCGCGCACGCGGCGCCCGAGCAGGAAGCACAGCACGAGCGCGAGCAGGTCGAACACGATCGCCGCGGCGTGGGCGGCCGGCAGGTCGTCCCAGCGCCCGCTCCAGCCGAAGAGCGCGACGAACGGGACGTAGGCCTCGTAGCTGACCGGCCCGTACGTGTCGCCGTGCGGGTTGCTCGCCGGCCACCCGCCGTACAGGGACTGGCCGTGCACGATGCGATGGGCGCCGATCACGCCGGCGTAGCCGACGTCGACGACGTTGCCGTTGGCGACGTTCAGGCCGATGCGGAAGCCGATCAGGAACACGATCGCGACGGCGAGCCAGTAGGGCGAGACGTTCAGGTGCAGCGTCTCGGTGGGCGCCGCGGCCGGCCCGCGCCGCCCCGGGCGCGCGATCACGAGCATCCGCGCGAGCAGGTAGATGAGCGGCGGATAGGCGAGCGGCACCGACAGGCCGATGTCGGCGTGGTTGAAGAACGCGAGCGAGATCGAGAACGAGCACAGCGCGAGCAGGTCGAGGTGCAGCAGGCGCCACGGGCGGCGCCGGTCGACGAACGGGAAGCAGAACACGAGCAACAGCGGGATCCACACGTACCACGCGTTGACACTGCGCCCGAACGCGCCGGGGTACCCGCGCGCCATCGTCCAGGCGACCTGGAAGCCGGTCCACGCCTCGAGCACGCGCCCGGTCCGGTCGGCGATGAGCACCTGTCCGAGCTCGGTGCGCCCGTCGATCGAGAACGTGCTCACCTGCCAGCGGTCGGCCCCCTTCAGATAGGCGGCCGGGTAGGACCCGCGGTGGTCTCGCAGCAGGCGGTGGATCGCCGGGATCCGCTCGGCGATGGCGATCACCTGCTGGGCGCTCAGGCGCCGACCGGGCGGCGGCAGGTCGGTGTCGGGCAGGGGTATCGGCTGGCTCGTGTCGGCCTGCGTCAGGACGGTGAACGCGCCCGCAGTGGCGATCGGGCCGGCGGCGGCAGCCGCGCAGACCGCGGCGAGCAGGACGGCGGCCACGGCGACCGGCCGCCGCGCGCGCTTGGGCACGCGTGCCGCCGCGGTCACCCCGAGCCCACGCCGAAGTGGGCCTCGGCGATCGGTGCGATGTCGGCGATCGTCCACTGCTCGCGCTCCTCGCGCCGCCCCGGCCCGACGCCGCAGAAGACGAGCGCGCCGAGCGAGTCGCTCGCGTGCAGGGAGCCGTGGCTCCCGCCGCCGACGTGGCCCTGCCCGCCCCAGTCGAGGAACTCGTACGCGGGACCGGAGGAAAGCGCCACGTCGCCCGAGGTCGGACAGGTCAGCGCCGCCCAGACGCGCGCGAGCGCGTCCGGATAGGCCGGCGTCTGCAGGCGCCCGTCCCGTGCGTGCGCGTCGAGCACCGCAAGCGATCCCTCGACGTTCCAGCCGGCGCCGCGCGGATCCGCGAGCTCGTCCCCGGGGGCGAAGCGCAGCTCGCCGTGCTCGGCGCTGGCCACGACCGCTTCGGCGGGCTCACCGTGCTCGTCGTAGGTGAGCCACATCACCAGATCGACGCCCTCGAGCTCGAGCGAGCGTTCCACGATGCCCGGCAGCAGCTCCTCGCGGCGCTCCTCATCGAGGATGTACACGAGCGCCGAGCGCTGCGCCGGGCAGACGGCGATCGTGGCCTGCTCGCGGTTGCTCTCGTTGGGCCTGAGCACCTCGAACTCCTCGAGCGCGCGATGCAGTGAGACGGTCTTCTCGACGAGCGTGTGGGAGTGGTCGGCCATCACGATCACCGCGTGCCGGGCGAGGAAGGCGTCGATCCCCCCGCCGGCCGTCACGAGGCGCGCGAGCTGGCGGTCGGCCTCGGCGATCGAGTCCACCTGGGCGTGCGGGCCGTTCTTGTGCGAGTACCAGTCGTTGTCGGGCAGCGACAGCAGCAGGAAGTCGAACAGGTCGTGCTCGACGAGATACGCGCCGACGCAGCCCGAGTGACGGTCGCGGATGCCGGGCATGCCGAGCTGCGAGCGGCAGCCGGTGCGCCGGCTGGCGAACACGTCCGCGTAGAACAGCTCGCGCGGGCCGAGCACCGGGTAGCGCACGAGCGGCGAGGCGAGACGCGTGAGCGCCGTGTCGCGCTGGGGCTCGTGGTGGTGGCGCCCGCGATACATGAGGTACGTCGTGCCGGCGGTGCGCACGTCCGCGTCGTCGAGGCGTTCGAAGACGGTGAGCGTGTCGACCGACAGGTGCGCGCGGTTCATGTTGTAGACGGTGTCGGTCAGCTGCCGGGCGAAGCCGAAGCGCTGCGCGGCCCGGAAGCTCGATCCGTACTCGACGTAGCGCTCCTCGCCGCGGTGGTACCAGTTCATCGACGGGATGAGGTGCTCGTCCTGCCACACGCCGGTGGCGATCGAGGCCGCGCACACCGGGGTGACCGACGGGAACGCGGCCACGCAGTCGTCGACGTACACCCCGCGGCGCATCAGCGTGCGGAGCGTCGGGGCGCGCCCGTCGGCGACCGCACGCTCGAGCATCGACGGCTTCAGGCCGTCGATGACGCACAGGACGAGCTTCTTCGCCGGCGCGGGCGGGGTCATCGGCGGCTACCGGCGGAGGATCCGCAGGCCCGCGTACTTCTCGCCGGCTCGGCGGCGGTTGCCGATCAGCAGCCACCCGAAGAGCGCAACGGCGACGTAGCCGAGCGGGTGGAGCAGCGCCACGAGCCCGGCGACGAGCAGCGACGCCGCGTCGAGGTACAGCGTCAGCGCGTGCTTGGACGCCGCGTCGGGCAGACGCAGCCGGGCGCGCCCGATGACCGGCCGCACGGCCTCCTCGGCGAGCAGGGCGCACGCGCCGCCGGCGACGAGGCCGGGCCAGGAGGCGTCGCCGTGCTCAGCCAGCGTGGCGCCGAACAGCAGAGCCCCCACCCCGATCGAGATCCCGCCGATGGCCGCGCCGAGCGGGCCGGTGGCGTACGCCTCGGGGCCGACGGCGAACTGGGCCACGTAGCTGGCGACGAACGCGACGGTGACCGCGAGCAGCCAGCCGCTCGATTGCAGGAAGGCGAAGCCGCTGTGGGCGAAGTCGACGCCGAGCGCGTTCCCGCTCGCGAGCGCTCCGGCGAGCAGCGCCGGCAGGAACGGGCGCAGGCCCGCAGCGATGGCCAGGCCCGCGCCGAGGCCGATGTAGAAGGCGAGGTTGTTCATGTTCTGCGCTACGGTCCGGGGGGCCATGACGATAGACGACGGACGTCTCGCGCTGTGCGCGCCCGGCGAGGGTGCGATTCGGCGGTCCGCCCGGGGCTCGTGCGGGCGCCCGGAGGGTCGCGCCCGGCGGCGCCGAACAGCACAGCCATGACTCCCGCAGACGGATCCGGCTCGCCCCCGGGGGGCGGCGGGCGGCGCTCGCGCCACAGCGGGCGCGAGCTCGAGCGCTACGAGCAGCTGTTCTCCTCGCGCACGCGCGCCATGAAGTCCTCCGCCATGCGCGACCTGATGGCGATCACCGAGCGCCCCGACGTCATCTCGCTCGCCGGCGGACTCCCGGACACCTCGACGTTCCCGCCCGAGCTGTTCGCCAAGCTGATGACGACCGTGGCCGTCGACGCGACGGCACGCGCGCTGCAGTACGGGCCGACCGAGGGGATCGCCTCGACCGTGGACGCGATCATGCAGGTGATGGCGGCCGAGGGGACCGACGTCGACGCCGACGACGTGATCGTCACCACCGGCGGCCAGCAGGTCATCGACCTCGTGTGCAAGGCGTTGATCGACCCGGGTGACGTCGTCATCGCCGAGGCGCCGACGTACCCGGGCGCCGTGCCCTCGTTCGGAGCCTACGAGGCCGAGGTGGTGCAGATCGAGGTGGACGCCGACGGGATGCCGATCGACGAGCTCGAGGCGACGCTCGACCGGCTCGCGGCGGACGGACGCCGGCCCAAGTTCATCTACACGATCCCGAACTTCCAGAACCCGGGCGGCGTCACGATGTCGCTGCCCCGCCGCAAGCGGCTCGTGCAGGTCGCGCGCGAGCGCGAGCTGCTCGTGCTGGAGGACAACCCGTACGGGCTGCTGCGCTACGAGGGCGAGGCGCTGCCGACGCTGTACTCGCTCGACGCCTCCTCGGCCCGCCGCGGCGGCGCGTCGGACTTCGTCATCTACCTGGGCACGTTCTCGAAGATCCTCTCGCCGGGCCTGCGCCTGGGCTGGGCGGTGGCCCCCGGGCCGGTGCTGACCAAGCTCAACCTCGGCAAGCAGGGCGCGGACCTCTGCTCGTCGCCGATGACCCAGTTGTTCGTGGCCGCCTACTTCGCCCACAACGACTGGCGCGACTACGTGCAGACGCTGCGCGACCTGTACCGCGTGCGACGCGACGCGATGCTCGAGGCGCTCGCCACGCACTTCCCGCCCGAGGCGCGCTGGACCGAGCCCGAGGGGGGCATGTTCATCTGGGCCACGCTGCCCGACTACATCGACACGACCGACCTGCTGGCCCGCGCGCTGCAGACCGAGAGCGTGGCCTTCGTGCCCGGTCGCGCCGCCTACCTCGACGGTCGCGGCGGCTCGTCGATGCGTCTCAACTTCTCCGGCGTCGACGAGGACTCGATCCGCGAGGGGATCCGCCGCATCGGCAAGGTGATCCGCACGCAGGTCGCGATGTACGGAACGCTGACGGGGGTCCGCGCCACGCCGGCGCCCGCCGACGAGGCTGCCGCCCCGCCGGCGCCGAAGCCGTCGCTCGCCGACGTGGTGGAGCTGCCGCGGCGCGAGCGCGGATCCTCGGCGGCGCGGCGGCACGAGGATCGATGAGCGAGCGCGGCGGAGCAGGCGGTTGGCCCGGGCCCGGAAGCGACGCGCGCCGGTGAGCCGCGTCGCGGTGCTCAAGGGCGGGCGCTCGCTCGAGCGCGGGGTCTCGCTGCGCTCCGGCGCGCGGGCCGAGGACGCGCTGCAGCGCCTCGGCCACGAGGTGCTGCCGATCGACGTCGGCGACGACCTCGTGCAGCGCCTGCGCGCCGAGGCGCCGGATGCGGCCTTCATCGCCTTGCACGGGCGCGACGGCGAGGACGGCACCGTGCAGGAGCTGCTCGAGATCCTCGGCATCCCCTACACCGGCTCGGGGGTGTCGGCCTGCATCCGCTGCGCGGACAAGGTGATCGCCAAGCACATGATGCGCGACGCCGGCATCGCCACGCCCGACTTCTTCGCCTTCAACGAGACGGCGTTCGCCGAGCTCGGCGCCGGCGCGGCGCTGCCGGCGATCGAGGAGCGCCTCGCCTTCCCGATCGTCGTCAAGCCGGCCGGCCAGGGCTCGGCGCTCGGGATCAAGTTCGCGCGCACGCCGGCCGACGTGCCGGCCGCGCTCGTCGCCGCCTTCTCCTACGACCGCAAGGTGCTGCTCGAGCGCTACGTGTCCGGGCGCGACCTCGCCGTCTCGGTCATCGACGCCGCGGACGGCAGCGGGCCGTTCGCGCTGCCGATCGTCGAGGCGGTGCCGCGCCAGAAGGACTTCTACGACTTCGAGTCGCGCTACGAGATCGGGCGCACGACGTTCGTGTGCCCGGCGGATCTGTCCCCGGCCGACACCCGGCGCGCGCAGGAGCTCGCGCTCGACAGCTACCGCCTGCTCGGCTGCACCGGGTTCGCGCGCATCGACCTCATGCTCGAGCACGACGCCGCGTCGGGCGGGCCGATCCTCGCGGCGCGCCGCGGCGGCGGTGACCGGGGCGAGGGCGCCGCGGACGGCGGGCTCTACGTCCTCGAGGCGAACATCGTCCCCGGGTTGACCGAGACGAGCCTGCTGCCGCTCGCCGCCGACGCGGCCGAGCTCGACTTCGACGAGCTGATCGAGCGAATGCTGTCCAGCGCGGCGCAGCGCACGCACGCGGGGTCGGCGGCGCCGTCGTAGGGCAGGTGGCGCGAGCCCGCCTGGCCAGTGGCTCGGGGGCTGCGGGGGGGCGGGCGGGTGCGGGGGTGCGGGGGCCCGGGGTGCGGGGGCCGGGGGGTGCGGGGGCTGGCGCCGCCGGCGTTCCGCATCGCGAAACCGCAGTTAGTGCGAATTATTCGACTTAAGTGCGGTCTCGCGCCCGGCAGCACCCTCGCAGGGACGCGGCCCTACGAGTCGCCGGCCGCGAAGTCCTCGGGCGTGACGTGGTCGAGGAACTCCTTGAACTTCTCGACGACGTCCTCGCTCTCCTCCGCGTCGTGCTCGAACTCGATCGCCGACTCGGCGATGACCTCCTCGGCGGCGAAGATCGGGGCGCCCGCGCGCACGGCGAGCGCGATCGCGTCGCTCGGGCGCGAGTCGATCTCCAGCTCGCGGCCGTTGACGCTGAGCGTGATCGACGCGAAGAAGGTGTTCTCGCGCAGCTCGGTCACGGCCACCTGCGTGCACTTGACGTCGAGCTCCCCGAGCATCTCGCAGAGCAGGTCGTGGGTCATCGGGCGCGGCGTGTTGGCGCCCTGGAGCTTCATCAGGATCGAGGCCGCCTCGGGGTGCCCGATCCAGATCGGGAGGAACTTGTTGCCGTCGACGGTCTTCAACAGGACGATCGGCTGCTTACCGACCATGTCGAAGCTGACGCCGTATATGACCATCTCCTGCACGATCGGTTCCTCCGCGAGGGGGGTGAAAGCCAGAGTATAGGTGCCGGATGTCAGGGCCCGACTGGTGTCGAGCCCGCCGGGATCGTCACGCCCGGGCTCGCCTCGGCGACGCGCGCCCGGCGCGGATGGCGAGCGTTGTGCTGGAGCACGAGCGCGCCCACGAGGACGAACGGCACGAAGTTCGTGAGGTGGAGTACGAGCGCGTAGGGCAGCGCGGCGTTGTGCGACACGCCGTAGGCGTGCAGCGCGATCAGCGCGGCTCCCTCGAACACGCCGACCGCCGCCGGGGGCGAGGGCAGGATCATGGCCAGGCCGACGGCGACGGCCACCAGGATTCCGCTCGAGACGGGCAGGTGCAGGGGAAACGCGAGTGTCAGCAGCCAGGCCGACAGCGCCGAGACGAGCCAGGCGGCGATCGTCCACAGCAGCGCCTCCAGCGCGACGCCGTGGTGGCGCAGGCCGCTGAGACCGTGGACGATCTCCTCGATCGTGTACTCGAGGCGCTCGCCGGAGAAGTGCGGAAAGCGACGGAGCGGGCGCACGATCAAGCGCACGGGACGCTCGCCCCAGATCGTCAGCACCGCCGCCGCGGCGGCGATCGTCACCGCCAGCACGATCGCGGCGATGGCGGCCGTTCCGAGCCAGCTCACCTGCGGCAGCCACGGCTCGGCGGCGAAGAAGATGATCAGGATGGCGACCACGTCGTAGATCCGCTCGAGCACGACGGTGCCGACGACCTCGGCCGCCGGCGTGTCGGAGCGCTGCGTGAGGACGAGCACCCGCGCCGGCTCGCCCGCGCGGGCGGGCATGATGTTGTTGTAGAGGTAGCCGACGAGGGTCGCGTTCATCACGACACCACGGCCGGGGCGCCGTCCGTGAGCGAACAGCGACCGCCAGCGCAGCCCGCGCAGCGCCGTGGCGAGGGCGAAGGTGAGCAGCGTCGGGATGATCCACCACCAGTCGCAGGTGCGCAGCGCCTCCCAGGTGTCCTTCAGATCGACGCCGCTGAGCGCGATGTAGGAGAACACCAGCGTCACGACGACCGTGGCGAGGCGGCCGAGAAGGCGGGGCGACTTCAGGCGGCGCACTCTCGCGCCGATATCCCTGCTGTGCACCCCACGACCTCCAACCGGGCGCGTTCGCCGCGAGCGGACGCTCACACCGGAGCTGCCGTCCCGCGTCATCGCCGCCAGGCTATCGCAGCGTCCGGGCTGATGAGCCCCGCGCCGGCCCCGACCCCGGGCACGTCCCGTTAGCCTGTGTCCGTGATGCAGGGATCCGACGCCGCCAGCCCGCGGCTTCGCAACTATTCGCTCGCCGGCGGCTTCGTGGCGGCGCTGTTTGCGCTCGCGGCCGTCCTGATGCTGACGGTCGGCAGCTCCTCCGGCGGCACCGGAGGGACGGGCTCCGGCGCGCACGGCGACCCGAACACCCTGCTCGCGAGCGCCCACCCGGCCGGCGTGGCCGGCGCGGCCGCGGCTGCCGCCGCCGGCGTGCACGCCCGCTCACGGCCCGGCAGCTCGGCCGCGGCCGCCGCGAGCGCCTCCGCGTCGCATCACGCGGCCGCCGGCCCCGGCGCTCATGCCCTCGTGGCCGAGCAGCCCGACCCCGAGGCGATCTACAGCGCGCCGGCGCCGAAGGGCACCCACCACGCCGCCGCCCAGGCACCGTCGTCGGCCGCCGCGATGGTCGCGCCCGGCGCCCCGTCGGACGCCCAGGTGCGCGCCGAGCTGAAGGCGATGAACGCCGCTATCGCGGCCGAGAACAGCACCCCGGCCGCCGGCAGCGCGATCGCCGGTGACGGTGCGGTGCAGACCCCGGCCGGCGTCCCGGCCGTCATCGCGCGGGTCATCGCCGGCGCGAACGCGATCACCGACTTCCCGTACGTCTACGGCGGCGGCCACGCCTCCTTCGTCGACAGCGCCTACGACTGCTCGGGCTCGGTGAGCTACGCGCTCGCGGCCGGCGGTCTGCTGTCGGCCCCCGAGACGTCCGGCCAGCTCGAGAGCTGGGGCGTCCCTGGGCCCGGGCGCTGGATCAGCGTCTACGCCAGCGCCGGACACGTCTACATGTTCGTCGACGGACTGCGCTACGACACCGCGGGCCGCACCGGGGTGTTCAGCACGCGCTGGCAGACCGGCCCGGACCCCGTCTCGGGGCCGAGCAACGCCGGCTTCGTCGTGCGCCACTATCCGGGACTCTGAGCCCCGCCCCGGTGCCGCGCCGCCCGTGCGGCGGGCGGCGATAACCTGACGGGATGCCCGGCCTGGACGCCCTCGTCCCCGTCGCCCTCGGAGGCGACTCGCTCGCCGGCAACGCCGCGGCGATCGCCGCGCTCGGCATCGTGACGATGATCGCCGGCTACCTCGCGCTGGCCGGCCTGTGGTACTTCGTGTTTCGCCGCTCGCCCGCCGAGCGCGAGGCGGAGCGTCGCGCCGAGGCGGCCCGCGCCGAGGCCGTGCGCACGTGGCGCCCGGCCTCCGGCCCGGGTGCCGACCCCGACCCGCCGGCCGAGGCGCCGGCGCGCGGCGGCGGCCGCGTTCACGTTCCGCCGCTGCGCATCGAGCGATCCAGCGGCTCGCGCTTTCGCCGTCGCTGAGTTCCGTCGACCCCACAGAGGAAAGGACCAGCAAGTGATACCGACCGTCCCCCTCGGAACGCAGGGCCTTCACGTCTCCCGCCAGGGCCTCGGCTGCATGGGCATGTCCGAGTTCTACGGACCGGGGGACGATGCCGAGTCGATCGCCACGATCCAGCGCGCGATCGAGCTCGGCGTCACGTTCCTCGACACGGCCGACATGTACGGCCCGCACACCAACGAGCGACTCGTCGGCCGCGCGATCGCCGGATGCCGCGACCAGGTCGTGCTGGCCACCAAGTTCGGCATCGTACGCGACCCTGACGACCCGTCCGTGCGGGGCATCAACGGCCGTCCGGAGTACGTGCGCTCGGCCTGCGAGGCCTCGCTGCAGCGCCTCGGCGTCGAGCAGATCGACCTGTACTACCTGCACCGGGTCGACCGGAGCACCCCGATCGAGGAGACCGTCGGCGCGATGGGCGAGCTGGTGCGCGAGGGCAAGGTGGCCACGATCGGCCTGTCCGAGGCGGCCCCCGACACGGTCCGGCGCGCACATGCGGTCCATCCGATCACCGCGCTGCAGACGGAGTACTCGCTCTGGGAGCGCGCACCCGAGCGGGAGATCCTGCCGACGGTGCGCGAGCTCGGCATCGGCTTCGTGGCCTACAGCCCGCTCGGGCGCGGCTTCCTGACCGGGGAGGTGCGCTCGCTCGACGAGCTCGACGCGGGCGACTTCCGCCGCTTCCAGCCGCGCTTCCAGGGCGACAACCTGGAGGCGAACGTCGCGATCGTCGAGGTCGTGCAGGAGATCGCCGAGGCGCACGAGGCGACGCCGGCACAGATCGCGCTCGCCTGGGTGCATGCGCAGGGCGAGGACGTCGTGCCGATTCCGGGCACGAAGCGCCGCCGGTACCTGGAGGAGAACGTGGCCGCGCTCTCGATCACGCTCACCGAGGAGGACCTCCGCCGCCTCGACGCGGTGGGGACGGCGCAGGGCGATCGCTACGCCGACATGTCGCCGGTCAACCGCTGACGCTCAGCCGTCGGCGGGATCGGTCCAGACGCGCACGACGCGTCCGCTGCTCGGGGTCGCGGAAGCGCTCGAGCGTCGAGCGCACCCGGCTCAGGTCGCCGCGATCGGACTCGGTGCGGAGCTCGCGGCCGCGGCGCCCTCGTCGCCGGCGGCCGGCTCGGCGGGGCGGGGCGCCTCGATCCGCAGCGTGACCAGGAACGCGACGACGACCCCCACGATGATGAGCGGCTCGGCGCCGCCCCCGCTTCCGGCGGTCAGCACGGTGGCGATCACGACCGCGGCGAGCGGCAGCCTGAGGATCGAGACCGTCCCGGCACCGATGCCGACCGCGACCGCCGGCGTGATCGCGAACCCGGGGAGATGCGAGGCCAGGATGCCGGCGGCCGCCCCGAGGAACATCGCCGGGAACGTCGGGCCGCCGCGGAAGCTGCCGAGCGACAGGGCGTAGGCCACGCCCTTGAACACGATCAGGAGCGCGAGCGCCGAGAGCGACCACGTCCCGGCTCCGGACACGAGGCCGGGCAGCTGATCCTGACCTGAGAACAGCACCTCGTCGATGCTCCTGCCGGTGATCTGCGAGAAGGCGATCGCGAGCCCGGCGACGATCAGGCCGATGGTCGGCAGCAGGAGCAGCATCCAGCGCGATCGCGCCACGACGAAGCGGTGCACCCGCAGGCCGCCGTGCATGATCAGCCGGGCGACGACGGCGATCGCCAGCGCGAGCGCGATCGTCCATCCGAACTGGCCGCCGGTCGGATGCTTGAACATCGGCAGGTCGAGGCGCCCGAGCGCGTATGCGCTCGAGCTCAGCCCGGTGAACGATCCGAATCCGATCGAGACGAGCGAGCCGATGCCGGCCGCGAGCAGCCCGGGGATGAGGATCAGGGGCAGCTTCGCCCCACCGAGCCCGGCGGCCTCGATCAGGATCACCGCCGCGATGAGCGGCGAGGCGAAGATGAACGACAGCGCGGCGAAGCTGCCGGACGCGCCGACGACCATCAGCGCGGACTGGGGCACGGGTCGGCGCGCGAGGCCGATCGTGAGGACCGCCAGTCCGGATCCGAGCGCGATGAGCGGCGCCTCCGGGCCGATCACGATGCCGAAGCCGATCGACGCGAAGCCGGCGATGATCACGCCCGGCAGGTTGATCGGCAGCGCCGGCCCCCCGGCCTGCAGGCCGAAGGCCGGCACGTGGCCGCCGTCGCCCGGCAGACGCGTGATCGCCGCCGCGACGATCACCCCGGCGACCGCGAGCAGCGGCAGCGGCCACCACGTCGGGGGCCCGTTCGGGTACCCGAGCGCGTGCGGGAGATGAACGTACAGCTCCTGCTGGACCTGGTAGATGCCCTCCAGGAAGCACCACGCGGCGACGGAGACGATCACGCCGACCACCGCCACGACGACCAGCAGCCCGACGTACGCCTTGCTGCGCATCGTCGCGGCCGCCTGCTCGGGTGTCGGCTCCTCCGGAGGGCGGGCGTCGGCCATAACCGCGCCGACCGTAGCGACGGGCGGTCGGGTGGGCATCACCCCGTTCGCGTGAACTCGCGCCGCACGCTGCGATCTCGCCGATCACCCGGTTGGGATGACGACGCTGCGCTCGCAGCGACGCACAATCGACCATTCCCGTGGTCGCGGGATCGACTCGTCCCAGGACGCCGGCGCCGTGAACGCCACCCCCGAACAGCTCTCCGTCCCGCCCGTCGTCGTCCACGACCCGCAGCGGGCGCGCCACATGCTGATGCTCGAGTTCGGCTCGCGCGAGGACTTCGACGATCCGAAGCTCGAGTACCGCCGATTGTTCTCCGAGCTGCTCGGCACGTTCTTCCTCGTCCTCGCCGCCGCCGGCGGCGGCATCCTGGTCGGCAAGGGCCAGATCACCCTCGCGGCCGCGGTGGTCGCGCCCGGGCTGATGGTGCTGGCGATCATTCTGTTCATGGGCGCCGTCTCGGGCGCCCACCTGAACCCGGCCGTGTCGATCGCGTTCGCCGTGCGCGGCGACTTTCCGTGGCGGCGCGTGCCCGGGTACATCCTCGTCCAGCTGCTCGGGGCGACGCTCGCGTGCCTCTTCCTGCTCGCTGTTTTCGGGAACATCGAGCACCTCGGCGCCACGCTTCCTGGGCCCGGCTACGCGAACTGGCAGGCGCTGCTGATGGAGATCGCCCTCACCGCGGGCCTGCTGAGCGTGATCCTCGGCACGGCCTCGGCCGCGCAGAACGTCGGCACGCTCGGCGCCCTCGGCGTCGGCGGCTACATCGCCCTGGCCGGCCTGTGGGCGGCGCCCGTGAGCGGGACCTCGATGAATCCGGCCCGCTCGTTCGGGCCGGCCCTGGTCGGCGGCGACTGGACCTCCTACTGGGTGTACGTCGCCGGGCCGCTCGCGGGCGCGATGATCGCCGTCGGGTGCGCGACCATCCTGCGCGGGCGCGGCGGCGACCCGATCTCGCGCGCGGCGGGCTCGGGCGCGCTCACTTCGCGCGAGCGGAGGGAGAAGGCGCGGCTGTCGCGCGAGATCGACGAGGGCAGGGTGGCGCCGCCCGGAGCCGAGCCCACGAGCCCGGACGAGCACGCCAACGACGATCACTGACCGGCCGGCGCGGGCCCGCGCCCGAGCGGACGCATTGAAACGGCTGTGATAATCGCGCCACGATGAGCGCGGTCGGCCAGGTCACGCCCTACGCCGGCAAGACCGCCTGGGCGCGCAACCTGGCCGCTCCGGTCCGCGACTTCCTCAGCACGGAGACCGGAGGCGCCGTCGTCATGCTGGCGGCCACCGTGCTCGCGCTCCTGTGGGCGAACTCGCCCTGGTCGGACTCCTACGAGTCGGTCTGGACGACGCGGCTGACGATCAGCGTCGGCCACCACGGGCTCTCGGCCGACCTGCGCCATTGGGTCAACGAGGGCCTGATGACACTCTTCTTCCTCGTCGTCGGCCTCGAGGCCAAGCGCGAGCTCGACCTCGGCGAGCTGCGCGAGCGCCGGCGGCTCGCGGTGCCCGTGGTGGCCGCGCTCGGAGGGATGCTCGTGCCGATCGCGATCTACCTGGCGTTCAACGCCGGGGGAGCCGGAGCGCACGATTGGGGCGCGGCGATGTCGACCGACACGGCCTTCGCGCTCGGGGCGCTCGCTCTCCTGACCCCGCGCGCGGCGACGCGCACGCGCGTCTTCCTGCTCACGCTGGCGGTCGTCGACGACCTCGGCGCCCTGATCGTCATCGCGACCGTCTACACCGAGCACGTCTCGGTCGCCGCCCTCATGGTCGCGATCGTCCTCTTCGGCGTGCTGCTCGCGCTGCGCTACGCACCGGTGGGGCGGGGCCCGCTCTCGATCGGGGTCGCGATCGCGCTGTGGGTGGCGATGTTCAAGTCGGGCGTCGACCCGGTGATCTCCGGTCTGGCCATCGGTCTGGCCACGAGCGCCTATCCGCCGTCGCGCGAGGATCTCGAGCGGGCCACCGAGCTCACGCGCTCGTTCCGCGAGCAGCCGACGCCCGAGCTCGCGCGCTCGGCCCAGCAGGGGGTGATCTCGGCCATCTCGCCCAACGAGCGGCTCCAATACGAGCTGCACCCTTGGACGAGCTACGTGATCGTCCCGCTGTTCGCCCTCGCCAACGCCGGGATCCACATCACCGCGAGGCTGCTCGGCGATGCCGTCGCGTCGCCGATCACGCTCGGGATCACGGTCGGCTACGTCCTCGGCAAGCCGATCGGCATCACCGGCGGCTCGTGGCTCGCCTCGCGGCCGGCGCTGCGCGGGCCGCGCTCGCCGCTGAGCGGACCGTTACTGCTGGCCGGCGGCGCCTGCGCCGGCATCGGCTTCACCGTGTCGTTGCTCATCTCGACGCTGGCCTTCCACGGCGAGCGCCTCGACGAGGCCAAGCTCGGCGCGCTCGGCTCCGTCGTGCTTGCTCCGCTGCTGACCTGGATCATCCTGCGCGTCGTCCGCCGCCTCCCGCCGATGCTGCGCGCGCGCCAGATCGGCCGTACCGCCGAGGACCTCCTCGATCTGGCTGAGGACGTCGACCCCGAGCGCGACCACGTGCGCGGGCCCGACGACGCGCCGGTGACGCTCGTCGAGTACGGCGACTTCGAGTGCCCGTACTGCGGGCGGGCCGAGCAGACGATCCGCGAGCTGCTCTCCCGCTCCGGCGGCGACGTCCGCTACGTCTGGCGCCACCTGCCACTCAACGACGTCCATCCGAGCGCACAGCTCGCCGCGGAGGCGTCCGAGGCCGCGAGCGCCCAGGGCAAGTTCTGGGAGATGTACGACACCCTGCTCGCCCACCAGGGCGAGCTGCGTCCCACCGATCTCGGCCGATACGCCGAGGAGCTCGGCCTCGACCGCGAGCGCTTCCGGGACGAGCTGCGCCGGCGCGAGTATGCGGCTCGGGTGAGCGAGGACGTCGCGAGCGCCGACGAGAGCGGCGTGTCGGGCACGCCGACGTTCTTCATCAACGGCCGGCGTCACTACGGCGTGTACGACATCGGCACGCTCACGGACACGGTGCGGGCGGCGAAGACGAGAGCGCAGCAGGTCGCGTCCGTGAGGTGATCGGCGCCCGCCCATCATCTACGCTCCGGCCCATGCCGCTGCACCCGCTGGCCGCGCAGTTCGCCACGATCGCGGATGCCTACGACCGCGGTCGGCCCGAGTACGCGCCGGCGGTCGTCGGGGCGACGGTCGCGGAGCTGGGGATCGCGCCGGGCGCGGCGGTGCTCGACTTGGCGGCCGGCACCGGGAAGCTGACGCGCGCCCTGCTCGCGGCCGGGCTGGATGTCGTGGCGGTCGAGCCGCAGGCGACGCTGCGGGAGCTGCTCGCGGTCAACGTCGGCGCCGAGCGCGTGCGCGAGGGGCTCGCCGAGTCGATCCCGCTGGCCGACGATTCGGTCGAGGCGGTGACGGTCGCCGACGCGTTCCACTGGTTCGATCAGGCCGCCGCGCTCGGCGAGATCCGCCGGGTGCTGCGCCCGGGCGGCGGCCTGGCCGTGCTCGCGACCGTGCCGGACTGGGGCGGGGCCTCCTGGGCGCACGAGGTCGGGACGCTCATGCAGCGGGGGCGTCCCGAGCACCCGCACTTCGACGGGCCACCGTGGCAGGACTCCGTCCGCACCGCCGGCGGCTGGAGCGAGCCGCGAGAGATCCGCGTGACCACGTTCCAGCCGGCCCGGCCGGAGCGGATGGTCGACTACCTCGGCTCGATGAGCTGGGTCGCGGCCCTGCCCGAGGACGAGCGCGCCGAGACGCTGGCCCGCATCGGCGAGCTCGTGAACGCGGGCGAGACCCCCGCGCAGTTGCCGCTGCACGTCATCATCGGTGTGACGGCGCCGCTCTGAGCGCGCGGCGCAGCGCGCCGCTCTGCATTGCCGCTACGGCCGGCTGGCCGGCCGTAGCGGGGTCGCGCGATTCGGTGGTTCTCCCCTGCTCAGGTGGCGGATTTGCCCGCTGTCCGGGCGGCCGCCGCACGGCTAGCGTGTTCTCACCGCGCGTCGCCGAAGGTGATCGGGCCGCCGGCGATCCGCATATCGAACCGATGTCTCACGAGTTGTCGACCTCACACCGTCTGCCCGCCGCTCCGGCGGCGCTCGATGCCGACGGCCGCGCCGAGCTCGACACCTATGCGGCGCGCGCGCTGCGCCGCCAGCAGATCGAGCTCGCCGATGCCGTCGACGAGACGTTCGAGCACGTGCCGCGAGCCCTGCGCGGCCTGCTGCGGCGGGCGCTCGCTCCATGACCGGCGCGCTGGAGAGCCGCGCCGAGGCGGCCAAGCTCGCCCGCCTGTTGCGGCTCGACACGCCCGAAGCGCTCGCGTTCGTGCACGACGTTCCCGCCGGGGAGCTCCGCCGCTACCGCGAGGAGCTCACCGATCTCCTCTTCGACGGCGACCGGGTGACCTTCCAGCGTCTCGCCAACGGCGCGCGACTCCTTCCGGCTCGCACCGCCGCACTCGTCGGCGAGCGTGCGCTCGGGCCGCTCATCTGCGCGCGCGTGACCGGTCTCGTGGAGCCGTCCCGCGCAGCGGACATCGCGCGCTCGTTCTCGGTCGGGTTCCTGGCCGAGCTGGCCGCGGAGCTCGATCCCCGTCGCGCGATCGACGTGATCACGGCGATGCCGCAGGACACCATCTGCGACGTCGCCGTCGCGATGGCGGCGAACGGCGAGCACGTGGCCATGGGCCGATTCGTCGCCCACCTCGACCGCGCGGCGCTGGTCGACTGCATCGCTCGGCTCGGCGACGAGGACCTGCTGCGGGTCGCCTTCGTGCTCGAGGACAAGGACCGCATCGGCGCACTGCTCGAGCTCGTCGGCACCGAGCGCGCGGTCGGCCTGTTCGCGCAGGCCGCCGCGCTCGGCGTGCCCGAGCAGGCGGAGGACCTGCTCGCGCACCTCGACGCCCCGCGCCGCGGGGAGATCCGGCTGGCGATCGCCGCCATGGCGGCCTAGTCACGGCGCCGCGGCGGGGTCGATCCGGGGACGGTGCGGGGAGGCCCGGCCGGGCCGGTTGGGACCGTCGGCGCCCCGCCGGCCGGTTCAGGGCCAGCCCGGCCGGCGCGGATCCCCCAGCTCGACGGTGCGACCCGAGTCGGCGCTCGTGTACAGCGCCTCGATCGTCCGCGCCTGCCCGACGGCGTCCTCGCGTCCGAGCAGCGGCCGGTCGTCACCGCGTATGGCGGCGCTCAGGTCCTCGAGCTCGAGCCGGTACGAGTCGGCAGGGTCGATGGCCACGTGCTCGACGTGCTTGCCGCGCCGGACGGTCAGCCCGGGGGCACCGCAGTGCCACGGGTCGCTGACGGCGATCGAGCCCTCCGAGCCGACCACCTCCAGCTCGCCGCGGCCGGGCAGGTCGAACCCCGCGTCGATCTGCGCGAGCACGTCGCCGGGGAACGCGAGCGAGCCCGCGAAGCGGACGTCCACCCCGGTCGAGGCGACGACCTGCAGCGCCGCGACCCGCCGTGGCTCACCGGCGAGCAGCCGCGCGGCCGAGACGCAGTAGCAGCCGACGTCCATCAACGCCCCGCCATCGAGCTCGGGCCGCATGCGGACGTTCCCGCGATCGACCAGGCCGAAGCTGAAGGCGGCGCGGATGAGGCGCGGGTCGCCGATCGAGCCGCCGGCGACGAGCGCCGACAGCCGCCTCGTCTGTGGGTTGTGGCGCCACATGAACGCCTCCATGCACAGGCGGTTCGTGCGGTCGGCGACGTCGAACAGCGCCTCGACGTCGCCGGGGCGCCGCGACAGCGGCTTCTCGCACAGCACGTGCTTGCCGGCCTGCAGGGCCCGCGTCGCCCACTCGACGTGCAGCGAGTTCGGCAGCGAGACGTAGACCGCGTCGACGCCGGGGTCCTCGAGCAGCGCCTCGTAGGAGCCGTGGGCGTGCGCGATCCCGTGCTCGCGCGCGTAGGCCTCGGCACGACGGCCGTCGCGGCTGGCGACCGCCACCACCTCGACCTCGGGTGAGTCCCGGGCGGCCGCAAGCACCGGCCGGTTGATGCGGGCCGTCGAGAGGATGCCCCACCGGGTCGGGCGCGTGGGCGCGGTCACGGCGCCGCGGGGTCCGCGGACGGGTGAGCGCGCGCCCAGGCGATGATGTTCGCGCTGCCGTTGATCGTGGAGCCGTCGGCGAGACGGAGCACCGGCAGCTTCTCCTGTCCGCTCAGCTGCTTCAGCCGTGGACGCCGTCCGGTCGTGAAGAGCGCGAACGGGATCCCGCGACCGGCGATGACCTTCTCGAAATCGTGGCCGGCGGCGCGCAGGGCGCGCTGCGCTCGCTTGCACGCGTGCGGTGGTGGACCGCCGTCATCGATGTGGCAGACGAGCAACGTCAGACGTTCGCCCACGCGCGCCTCCTCACTGGCCGCCGATCCGGCGATCGTACTCCCGGCGCCCGATCTGGCAGATTCCCCTCGTCATGGGCCAACCGCGGGGAACCATTGTGCTGCGCCGCTGGCCGCGCTACCTCCTTCGCCGCAGCCGCCAGGAGGCGCGCGACATGGTCGCCCGGCGCGGTCGGTCGGATCGCGACACCGTGCGCGGCGACGTGGCGGCGCGCTACCTGCGGGGCGAGGGCATCGAGATCGGAGCGCTCGACATCCCGCTGCGGATGCCGCGCGGCGCGCGCGTGCGCTACGTCGACTATCTCGACGAGGAGCAGCTGCGCACCACCTACAGCGTCAACCTGCGCCACGGACGGCCGCTGGTCACGCCCGACGTGATCGACGACGGGACGCGCCTCGCGTCCTTTGCGGATGCGTCGCTGGACTTCATCGTGGCCAACCACATGCTCGAGCACGTCGAGGATCCGATCGACGCCCTGCAGCACCAGCTGCGCGTGCTGCGGTCGGGCGGGGTCCTGTACCTGGCCCTGCCCGACCCCCGCGAGACGTTCGACGCCCCCCGGCCGCGGACGACGGTGGAGCATCTGCTTCGAGACCACCGCGAGGGACCGCACGTGTCGCGCCGAGCGCACTACGAGGAGTGCGCTCGGGTCATCGAGGGGCGGGGCGGTGACGGCGTGGGCACGCGGGCCGACGAGATGGAGGCCGCGGGGATGCGTCCCCACTTCCACGTCTGGGAGCCGAAGGACTTCGCCGGGTTCCTGGCCGCGCTCGAGCTGCCGTTCACGCTCGAGTTGCTGCAGGCCGGCGTCGGCGAGTTCATCGTGATCCTGCGCAAGCGCTGAGCGGGCACGCCGGCTCGACGGGTCAGGCGGCCGGCGCCCGCGGCAGGCTGAAGCGGACTCGAGTCCCGACCGCGGCGTCGGCCAGCCAGATCCGACCCCCGTGCGCCTCGACGATGGCGCGCGAGATGGCCAGGCCGAGTCCGGCGCCGTCGCCGCTGCGCGCGGCGTGCTCGGCCCCCTGCACGAAGGGCAGGAACACCCGCTCGCGCTCGTCCCGGGGAATCCCGCGACCGGAGTCGGCCACCTCGATGTGCACCGAGCTCGGAAGGGCCACCGCGCGCACGCGGATGCTGCCGTCGCTCGGGGTGTGCCGGATCGCGTTCTGGATCAGGTTGAACAGCACCCGCTGGATCTGCTCGGGGTTGCCGCGCGCGTCGGGCGCGCGCGAAGGCAGCTCCGTGTGCATGTGCACCGAGCGGAGGTCCGCCTCCGGACGCATGGCGTCGACCGTCTCCTGCACGAGGACGTCGACGGCGACCTGCTCCATCGTCCAGCGCAGCTCGCCGGCCTGCAGGCGCGAGAGCTCGAACAGGTCGTCGATGAGCCCCCCGAGCGCACGCACGTGCACGCCGATGCGCCGCAGGTACTCCGCGCGGGCGGTCGGCTCGACGACATCGTCCTGCAGCGCCTCCGAGAGGAGCCGCAGCGCGGTGATCGGGGTGCGCAGGTCGTGCGACACGGCCGCGAGGAGATCGCGATGCGCCGACTGCGCCGCCTCGCGTGCGCGCTCCTCAGCCCCGAGGCGGGCCGCCATCACACTCACCGCCTGTCCGAGACCGGTCAGCTCGTGGCTCGCCAGCTGACCGATGTGCAGCTCGCGCCGGCCCGCGCCGATGTCGTCGAGCGCGGCGCCGAGCCGGTCGAGATCGCCGAGGATCCGACGGGCCAGAACGCGCGCCACCCAGACCGCCAGGATGCTCGCGTCCACGGCCACGAGCGCGGTGAGCAGCGCCTGCGTGCTGGTCACGAACATCAGCCCCACGAACAGCCCGAGCACGACCAACAGCTGACCGAGCGCGATGAGCGCAACCGACGACAGCTGCCGCCCGAGGCTCGGGGCCGCCGGCCGCCGGCCGAGCGCGACCCTGGTCGCAAGGACGGTGAGCGCGCCCGCGGGCACACCGACCGCCGTCATGACCAGCGCGGCATGCGTACCGTCGAGGACGAGCGTCAGGAGCGCGACGAGCGTGGTCAGCGCGAGCGAGAGCGCAAGGCCACGGCGCAGCTCGGCGGCGCTCATGCCCGGAACCGGTAGCCGACGCCCCAGACCGTCTCCAGGTACCGCGGTCGCGCCGGGTCGGGCTCGATCTTGGCCCGCAGCCGTCGCATGTGGACGGTGACGGTCGAGGTGTCGGTGTAGAAGGCGTACTGCCACACACGGTCCATCAACTCGTCCCGGGTCAGTACCTGCCCGGGCCGCTGCGCGAAGTAGACGAGCAGGTCGAACTCGCGCTGGGTCAGGAGGATCGCCCCACCCGAGCGCGTCACGGTGCGGGCGGCGGGGTCGATGCGCAGCTCGCCGCTCTCGATCACCGCGGCCGAATCGCGGCCGAGCTGCGTCCGGCGCAGGATCGCGTCCACGCGCGCGACGAGCTCGCCCGGGGAGAACGGCTTGACGACGTAATCGTCGGCGCCGAGGCGCAGGCCGACGATGCGATCCGACTCTTCGCCTCGGGCCGTGAGCATCATGACCGCCGGGCCGCCGCCCTCGGCGCGACGGAGGCGGCGCATGACCTCCAGGCCATCGATGCCCGGCAGCATGAGGTCCAGGATCACGAGGTCGGGACGATGCGCCTCGATCGCGGCGATCGCGGCCGTTCCGGTGGCGACGTCGCGCACGACGTAGCCCGACCGGCGCAGATAGCGCGATACGACCTCGGCGATCGTCGGCTCGTCGTCGACAACGAGAATGGATGCGCGCGCGGGGCTGCGTCGCGTGGCTGTCGCCAGCGCGGTCACGACAAGCATCGTCCCCCGAGAGCGCCGTCCGTTACGGCGCTCTCGGGCGCGCTCGGACGCGCCCCGGCCGACGCGAGGTTGGGGTCGCTCACAGTGATCACGCTAGGCCGCGGCGCGACGAGAGTCCTTACGGAACGCGAAACACCGCGGAGCGCGAGCGCAGCGACACATTGCGCCTTACCGTTTGCTTACGGGCGCCGGCTCGAGGTTCGCTTGGCGCCGTCGCTCTGGTCAAATGCGGGGCGACTCTCCGATCGCGCCGAGAATGAGTCGCAGGTGTCGAGGTTCTCGCGGATCGGCCATCGGCTGCCCCGTCGTCAAGCCGAACAAGGAGAACCAATGCGCCGGTTCCTTCCCAGGGTGGCGGGCACGATCGTGCCTGCCCTGGTCGTCGCATCCGTGATCGCAGCTCCCGCCTCCGCCGACGGACTCCGAGGGCCCGGCTACCCGCCCGGGTCTGCGGTCGTCGGCCACGTCTACGTCAATGACAACACCGCCGGCGTCAACACCATCGCCGCCTTCGATCGCCACCGCGACGGAACCCTCAGCGCGGTCCCGGGGTCCCCGTTCAACGCCGGCGGAGCCGGAACCGGCACGCCCGTGGGATCGCAGGGGGCGCTCCAGACGAGCGAGGACGGTCGCTACCTGCTCGCCGTCGATGCCGGCAGCAACGACGTCTCGGTCCTGGGCATCGAGCGCGACGGAGCGCTCGCGCTCGTCCCGGGCGGCGTCGTGGGATCGGCCGGCGTACAGCCGGTCAGCATCGCCGTCCACCGCAGCCTCGTGTACGTCGCGAACGCCGGTGCGGGCGGCAGCGACTACACGGGCTTCCGCCTGTTCCTCGGACATCTGTTCGCGATCCCCGGATCGACGGTGACGCTGCCGGACGGCTCCCAGCCCGGCGACGTCCTGTTCAGCGGCGACGGCGCGCATCTCGTCGGCACGCGGGTCGGGACCTCGGAGATCGACAGCTTCGCGGTCGGACACGACGGCCGGCTCCAAGCGGCCGCCGGGTCGCCGTTCGCGGCGCAGGGGCCGGGTCCATTCGGAAGCGAGTTCAACCCCGTGAACGCCGAGCAGCTGTTCGTGTCCAACGCTCACGGCGGGGCCGGCGCCGGGACCGTCTCGGCGTTCGACGTCGCGCGTGACGGCACGCTCACGTCGATCGGCGCGTCCCCGTTCGCGGATCTCCAGACGGCGCCGTGCTGGGTCGAGATCAGCCACGACGGGCGGGTCCTGTTCACGGTCAACACGGCCTCCGGGAGCGTCTCGAGCTACGCGATCTCGCCCGACGGATCCCTGGCCCTGATCGGCAGCACGCCGTTCAGCGACGGAGGCGGCGTCGGCGCGCAGGATGCGCGCCTCAGCCCGGACGGCCACACGCTCCTGGTCGTCGCCACCACGAGCGACGCCATCAGCGCCTTCGCCGTCACGGGCGCCGGCCTCACCCAGTTGGCCTCCTCGCCGACCGCGCTGCCCGTCGGCGCGGCGCCGTTCGGCATCGTGGTCGACTGATCGACGCCGGTCGACCGGCGGGCGGCTGGATGACGTCTCGTCTCCCGCCGCTCGCCGGCGACGGCGCGGATAGCGTTTGTCCCCGATGTCCATCGCAGACGGAGACACCGGTGTCCGCCCGGCGGCCACGGAGGCCATCCGCGCCACCGTGCGCGGATCCGTACAGGGCGTCGGGTTCCGCGACGCAACGCTGCGGCGGGCGCGGGCCCTCGGCGTCATGGGCTGGGTGCGCAACGGCGAGGAGGGCACCGTTCAGCTTCACGCCGAGGGCGCCCCGGCACGCGTGCAGGAGCTGATCGGGTTCCTGTGGACGGGCCCGCGCCTCGCGCGGGTCGACGCCGTCGACACCGAGCGGGTCGCGATCGAGGGCCACGAGCAGTTCGCGATCCGCGGCGTGAGCGCCGGGGTGTTCGTCGTCCAGGAGCACGCGGCGACCGCCCGCCACTTCGACCTGCGCCTCGAGGTCGCCGGGGTCATGCGCTCCTGGGCGCTGCCGAAGGGCCCTTCGCTCGACCCGGCCGTCAAGCGCCTCGCGGTCGAGGTCGAGGATCACGCCATGGCGCACAACACGTTCGAGGGCGCGCTCGACCGCGGCGGCGTGATCGTCTGGGACCAGGGGACCTACGAACAGGGCGGTCGGGTCGCCTGGCCGGAGGCGCTCTCCCGGGGGCACGCCGTGTTCGTCCTCCACGGCGAGAAGCTGCGCGGCGGCTTCGCCCTGCAGCGCACGCGGCCCGGCGCCAAGGCGCAGTGGCTGCTCATCAAGCGCCGCGACGACTGCGCGCGACCCGGATCGGACGTCGCCGCCGAGCGCCCACGCTCCGTGGTGAGCGGCCGCACGCTCGACGAGTTGCTCGAATAGCTCGGGCGAGCGGCGGCTCGCCCGGTCATCGCTGGCGCGCGAGGATCAGTACAGCTCGAGACGGCTCACCACGAGCGGGACCTGCACGACGCTCCGGACGTCGGTCCGGCAGTGCGAGCAGATCAGCTCGCCCCGGCCGATGGGAGCGCCGCAGTTCGGACAGGCCGGCTGACCGACGGTCACCTCGGCCCCGAGCTCCAGGTCCCAGAACTGGTTGTTCACGCTGTGGCCGCCGCCGGGACCCTGCACCTGAATGGCGAGGTGCACCCGCAACCGGGGATGGCCGTCGGCCACGCGGGCGCCCACGAGATGGACGACCGCCGAGACGGGCTCGGCGCCGAGAAACGACCCGGCGTTGCGTTGGCACTGGGCGATGACCGGGTCGGTGAAGGTGCCCCGCAGGAGGTTCGCATCCTTGGCCCCGTCCGCCTCGAACAGGAGCGGCACCGCGCTGCCGACCATCCCGATGATCACCTCCGGGGTGACGACGGTGGGCAGCCCGGCCTGGCCGGCGATCTGCCCGGCCAGACCCTCCCAGTCACCGGCGTTGTCGATCGACGCGGGAATCGGCGAGAGCTGGAGCTGGCCGGTTGCGCTCATGACTGGGGCGGCGCGATCGCCGCGCCACAGTTGGGGCAGAAGTGCGTATCCGGTGCGAGCGCCGTCCCGCACTGCGCACAGAAGTGCGCGGCCGCCTGGGTGGGCTGCGCGGCGGGCGCGGGCGCCGGAGCCGGCCGGACCACGGGCGGTGGGACCGCCGCGGGCGCCGGGGATCCGGCCACCGCCGCCGCCGGCGCCATCGGGACTCCCATCATCATCCCGGCCACGATGCCCGGCTGAGCGCCGACGTTGCCGTCGGAGATCCCGTGCGCGATCTCGAGTGCCGCCTGTCCGCGGACCCCGCTCTCGAACGAGCCCGCGACCTTCGTGAACGCCTTGGCGGCGGCGAGCTGCTTCAACTGCTCGGCGTCGGCGTCGGGCAGATTCACGTTCAGCTCGCCGAACGTCGAGACGTTGACCCCGTACGCCGCCAGCTTCTGGTTGACGGCGGCGAGAGCGGCCTCGCCGGTCGCGTTCTGGATCTGGCCCATGGCCAGCACGCCGTGCTCGGCGACGATGTCCGGCAGGACGACCCTGATGGCGGCCAGCGTCTGGTCGGTCACCCAGGTCGAGATCTCGGCGTTGAAGTCGCCCTGTGCGCCCGTGCCGATCAACTTGGCCAGCAGCGCGGACGGGTCGGTCACCCTGAGCGCGAGCTCGCCGAACACCCGCAGCGTCACCACGAGTCCCGTCGGACCGTCGGTCAGATTGTCCACCGGACCGCCGAACTCGACGTTCGGGATATCCCGCGTGGCGACGAAGTAGACCTCGGCGTCGTAGTAGGCGCCGCCCGTGAGGCGATCGACCAGCCACCCGAGCGCAAGCGAGGCGCCCTCGTCGAGGGGATACCGACCGGGGCCCATGACCCCGATGACCTTGCCCAGATTGGTGAACACCGCCTGGTAGTCGAGGTCGACGTTCAACTGGGAGTGCTGGACGATCTGCTGGTCCGGCCACTTCCAGGCGATCTGGTCGCGGGCATGGTCGGGCATCTCGATGAACAGGCGCTGGATTCCCTTGTCCTGATGTCCCTCGAAGAGCGGCACGTTGTTCCTCCTTTGCGACCGGGTCAACTCGCCCGGTCGTGCTCCACCAGGTGGCGCAGTGCCACCAGCGACTCGTGATTGACGAAGTTCTGCCGCGCGATCTCGTCGAACAGCGCGTTTGCCCAGGCCGAGAAGCGCAGCTCCTCCTTCACCTGTCCCGGGTCGAGCGAGGTGATCTCCCGCCCGCACCGGATCGACGTGCGTTCCGAGTGCAGCCAGTAGGAATCGGGGCCGAGCTCGACGACGATGTCCTGGACCGGATCGCTGCTTCGATGCAGATCGTTGACGTACGGCAGATCACCGATCAGCCGCCGCAGGCGGCCGTGGCGATAGGAGACGTTCATCCGCAGACCGGGGACCGAGGACAACCGCTCGACGAGGGCGTGCAGGGTCGCGTCCAGGTGATCGGACTCTGACCGGACGAGCGCCGAGCTGGTTTCGAGCTCGGCCCCGGTGTCCGTCGGTGCATCCTCGTGCGTCATCGCGGCGTCTTCCGTCCCCCGGGGTCCTTGCGTTCACCGTGGGAGATCGGACGTCCGGCGCCCGGACTTGAGTAACAACCGGTCGCAACCAGCAGGCGGCGACGGGGATGGTGCCGCTACGGCAGGCCGACGCCAGGCGTAGGGGCCACCGGCGGCGCGGGCACCGGGCGGCCTGGCCCCCCGGAGCCAGGCCGTTCACGGTTCGCCGGCGACTCAGGCCGACGCCATCTCGCGCACCTGGGTCAGCCGGAGGTGATTGCCCGAGGGATCCCGGAAGCCGGAGTCGATCCCGTACGGGCGCTCCTCGGGCTCCTCGACGAACTCGACTCCCCGCGCCTTGAGCTCCTCGTAGGTGCCCCGGCAATCGTCGGTCGTGAGGAAGACCGTCCCCGCGAAGCCCTTCGACATGAGGCTGCGCACCTGCTCGGCCGTCTCGGAGTCCATCACGGGTGGCCCGGGGATGCGCATGAGCACGATGGACACGTCGGGCTGGCCGGCCGGACCGACGGCGAGCCAGCGGAAGTCGCCCATCTCGGGGAGCGTCACGTCGGCTCGCACCTCCATCCCGAGACGCTGGGTGTAGAACGCGAGCGCCTCGTCCTGGTCGTTGACCCACAGCTGCGCGCTGGCCATTCTGTACATCGGTTCCTCCTCGGGTCGGTTGAGTTCGTCGGCGGCGATGCTAGGCCGACGCGGACCCGTTGTCTTCTCGAAACGTGCTGTGTCGCGGGCGTGCGTAGGCGCGCAGGACGCAGGTCGGGACGAGGGCGCGCTCGGCGGCGGGCGGGAACGACATGCGGTGGGCGGTGGGCGGGACGCCGTAGGTCCTCGTGAAGCTCGTCGTGAACGAGCCGACGCTCTGAAGGCCGACCGACAGGCAGATGTCGGCGACCGAGCGGTCGGTGTCTCGCAGCAGCGCCGCCGCCCGCTCCAGCCGCCGCGTCAGCAGGTACGCGTGCGGTGACTCGCCGAACGCGCGGCGGAACTCGCGACTGAAGTGAGCGCGCGAGAGCCCGGCCGCACTGGCCAGATCGTCCACGCCGAGGGGATCGGCATACCGCGCGTCCGCCAGGTCCCTGGCGCGCAGCAGATGGCGGACCGTCGGCACGTGAGCCACGTGCCCAGTATCGCGGGTGTCGGAGGAGCCGTGCGGGTCTCATGGACTTCACGCCGCATCGTCGCGGCGCCACGAGGTCTTCGATCCTTTACGGTTCACCACATGGGCACGTTCATCTTCAGGCTTCAGGCTCCTCGGCCGAATTTTGCGCTCGACATGACCGACGCGGAGCACGAGATCATGGGGCGCCACGCCGCGTATTGGCAGCCGTACGTCGACTCGGGTCAGATGGTGATCTTCGGCCCCGTCCTAGACGGCACCGGATCGTGGGGTCTCGGCGTCATCGAGGCCGAAGACGAGGACGAACTGCGCGCGTTCGCGGCCGACGACCCGGCCGTCACGACCGGTACGGCGAACATCGAGGTCGGCAGGCTGCTCGCCGGTTTCGTCCGCCCGAGATGATCGGGGGTCCCGCGGCCGGCGGGGACAGCGCAGCGGTGAATGAACGCACCAGGCCTCCGGGATGGCTTCCCAAGCCCGAGTACGACTCGATCTACAGCCGCGTCCCGCGCCTCTGCGTCGAGGTCGTGGTCTGCACGCCCGAGCGGGGGGTGCTGCTGACGCGGCGCGACATCCCCCCCAATATCGGCGCCTGGCACATTCCCGGTGGCACGGTGCTGTTCGCCGAGCCGGTGGTCGAGGCCGTCAAGCGGGTCGCCCGGGACGAGCTCGGGCTCGAGGTCGGGGTCGGGGAGCTGCTGGGGTTCATCGAGTACCCGAGTCACTACTCCAACGGCCTCGATTCGCCCGTCGGCCTCGCGTTCGAGTGCGCGCTCGTCGGTGGGTCTCCGGACGGCCGGGCGCCGGACGGCGGGGCGTGGTTCAGCCGGCTCCCGGAGGGCCTGTACGTCGAGCAGCGCGAGTTCCTCACGCGACGGCTGGGCCTGCCGTCGTAGGCGCAGGGCGCGAGCCGGGACTCACTCGGGCTGGACGAGCAGAAAGCGGTTGCCGTCGGGGTCGCAGAAGCAGCACTGCGGCGGGAACGGGTCGGCCATCACGACGTCGGTCGACAGCCGCCCAGGTCTACTGCCGCCGCCGCGGCCGACGTCCTCCACGTCGACTCCCTGGCCGCGCAGCATTGCCACGGTGGCGTCGATGTCGTTCGTGACCAGCGCGCATCGCGCGGCGGTCGTCGTTGTGGCGTGCCCCTCGGCCGGGGACACCAGCGCCAGGACGATCGCGGAGTCGCTCGGCGCAACCTCGGCCCAGCGCTTGCCGTCGCTGTACGCGAAGTCCGAGCGCTTCTCGAACCCGAGGCGCCCGACGTAGAAGTCAAGCGCCCGGTCCTGATCGGAGACGGGGACGAACACGGTGGCGACCTCGGTCACCGATGCTGATGGATGGCTGGATGACATCGTTGCTCCTCGCTCCGTCGTGGGCAGGTCCACTCGCAACGACTCGCCGAGGCGCGCGAACTCATCGCTTCTCAGCGGTGGGAGCTCCGCCCCGGCTCTGCCGTCGGCGACCGAGGGCGTCGGGTCGCGGGCGGCTGGAGGCTTCGCCGTGGTGCCTTGTGCCGGTGCGCGGGACTCAAGGTCCCACTCGGTTCGGCCGATGAGGTGCAGATTGCTCCCGTCGGTGCGGCAGGTGGACGGGTGAGGACCACGAAACCGGAAGCACTGCGATGCCCTTTCGATCACGCACCGACTCGGTCGGCGCCGGAATCAGCCGGCGCCGCGGATCATCGCACGCCGGCCGTGCGCCGTCAGGCCGTCGCACGCCATGACCGCAGCGCGCGCGAGACCTCGTGCCATCGCCGCCGCCGTTCTCGGCGTCGGCGCGGTGGCGGTAGCGGCCGCGTTCGGCGGCGGGTCCACGGCGACAGCCGCACGCGCGCCGGTCGCTCGCGCGTCGGGCAACCACCGGTCCGAGTGTCATCGCAGCACCCCGCCGCTCATTCACGACGGCTTTCCTGAGCCGCCGCTGCGTTACAGCCGAAACGGACTGCTCGACACGCGGCTGCGGGCCTCCTACGGGCCAGTGGAGTTCAACCATCGCCGCGTCCTGGCCATGAACTACGACGGCAGCGTGCCCGGGCCGACGCTCGTGATCTGTGCCGGCGACCGGCTGATCATCCACTTCACCAACGCACTCAGCCAGCCGACAAACCTGCACACCCACGGCTTCCACGTCTCGCCGAACGGCCACAGCGACAACATCTTCCTGAAGTTCAACCCCGGCCAGCGCTTCACCTACGAGTACGACATCCCGCAGGACATGTCCGCGGGCGCCTACTGGTACCACCCGCACGTGCACATGTACGTCGAGGGCCAGATCTTCGGTGGCCTGATGGGAGCCATCGTGCAGGAGGGAGGGCTCGATACGGTCCCGGCGCTGCGCCACATCCCCCAGCGCTGGATCGTGATCGCCAACAGCGAGGTGCGCAACGGCAGGATCATCCCCGTCGCGCAGGAATCCGACCCCGACTCGCCGCTGTACGTCAACGGCGTGCTCAACCCGACGGCCAAGATCCGGCCCGGCCAGCTTCAGCGCTGGCGCATCTTCAACAACTCGGCCGACCGGATCATCGTCCTGCGGCTCCCGGGCCGCCAGCGCTTCACGGTCCTCGCCGAGGACGCCCACACCCTCGCACGGCCGCTCATGCTACGTAGCCTGCTCATCGGTCCGGGCTCGCGCCGCGAGGTGCTCGTCCGCGGTGGCCGCGCCGGCACGTACGCGGTCAAGGCGGCGCCGTTTGCGCAGTTCCCGGGCGGCAACACGGCCGCCAACGGTGGCCCGGTGCCCAACCAGACCGTGCTCACGTTGCGCTCCTCCGGGCCGCCCGCCCACATGCACTTCTCACCCCGCACGGTGCTCAGCCATCCCCTCGACCTGCGCACCAAGCACATCGACCGCCGCCGCACGATCATCTTCAGCGAGATGACCTCGGGCAACAACACGAGCTTCCTGCTCAACGGCATGACGTTCGACCCCAACCGCACCGACGTCACGATGAAGCTGGGTTCGGTCGAGCAGTGGACGCTGGTCAACACGAACACCGAGTGGCACACCTTCCACATCCACATCAACGCCTTCCAGGTCGTCAGCGTGAACGGCAAGCGCGTGCCCTACGTCGACTATCAGGACAACGTCGCGCTGCCGCCGGGCTCGCGCGTCGTGATCCTGATGCACCCGACCGACTTCACCGGCAAGTTCGTGTTCCATTGCCACATCACATTCCACGAGGACAACGGCATGATGGCCACCGTCCAGGTGGTGCGCAATCCGACGCCCGCTCAGCTGAACGCCTCGGTCGTCCACGACGGCGGGTTCGCCATCAGCTCGGCGGCGTTCGGGACGCGAGCGCAGCCTCCCGCCGTGGCCGCGCTGCTGTACTTCTGCCGGGTGCTCGGGCTCGCGTCGCCGTAGCGAGGCGGTCCAGCCGGCGACGTGCCGGTCGCGCCGCGTCGCCGGGGCATCGGAGACTCGCCTGATCGATGACTACGGCTCGCGGCCGCGGTCGTATTGTGTGCGGCCGAGGCCGAGTCAAACCCATCGAGCAGGAGGACGCCGTTGCGCTCCGACCACGACAACGATCTCCCGAGGCTCTCCGCGCCGGCACGCCGCGCACTTTCGGGGGCCGGCTATACGCGCCTGGATCAGCTGGCACAGGTCTCCGAGTCCGACCTCGAGAAGCTGCACGGGATGGGACCGACGGCGATGGCGGCGCTCCGCGAGGCCCTTGGTGAGCGTGGCCTCGCGCTTCGCGGCTGACGCCGGAGCGAGGCGAGATGGCCAGACTGATCTATTCCGCGATCGCGTCACTGGACGGGTACGTCGAGGACGAACGGGGCAGGTTCGATTGGGGGGCGCCGGATGACGAGGTGCATGCGTTTGTGAACGATCTCGAGCGCCCCATCGGCACCTACCTGTACGGGCGGCGGATGTACGAGACCATGGTCTTCTGGGAGACCGCCGGCAGGGGCGATGATTCGCCCCCGGCGAGCCGCGACTTCGCCGGGATCTGGCGCGCCGCCGAGAAGATCGTGTTCTCCCGGACGCTTCGGACGGTGTCCAGCGCCAGGACGCGCATCGAGCCGAGTTTCGACCCCGATGCGATCCGGCGGCTCAAGGAGTCCTCGGGGACGGACGTCACGGTCGGGGGCGCCGAGCTCGCCGGACAGGCGATCGCGGGCGGGCTCGTCGACGAGTGCCATCTGTTCCTCGTGCCGATCGTGGTGGGCGGCGGCAAGCGCGCGCTGCCGGGTGGCGTCCGCGCGCAACTCGAGCTCCTGGACGAGCGCCGGTTCCGGCGCGGTGCGGTGCATCTCCACTACCGCCTCGCCGGCGGCGGCTGAAGCTGGTTGACCGACCGGTTCTACTTCCTCGCCTTCTCCCTCAGCGCGTCGGTCCGGTGCGTATCGCCCCGCGTGAAGCCGCGCCAGTGGAGTGGCTGCAGGGCCTTCGGCAAAATGAGGTCAAGGCTCTGTCCGAGCGCTTCGTCGACGTGGTAGCCGAACGCGCCAGCCCAGGCGGTGCCCCAAGCGCGGATCACACCGTCCTTGTCGGCAAAGATCCCGTCGCGGGGATCGACGTCCCTCGCCCGATCTGTCGAGGTCGTCTACGGCCAGTCGTGCCGGCCGATGGTGGGCGGAGATTGCCGCCCACGACGAGTGCATCAACCTGCAGCCCAGCGCAGCAGACAGCGCCGAACGCCGGCGGCCCCCCGACCGCCGGCGTTGGCCCATGTGCGGCAGCCGTCAGTAGTCGGTCGGCGCGGGCGGCGACAAGGTGAACGTGTACACGTTGCCGGGTCCCGGGAACAGCAGGTTGAGCAGGGTGCTGCTCAGGCCCTTGAGCAGTCCGAAGGGGCCGCAATTGGCGAGTGGCGGGAGCGTCGTGACGCCGACGAACTTCAGCTGACCGTCTCCGAGCGAGGACACCGGTCCGTTGAAGCTGAGCGGGAAGGTCACCGGGGTGCTCGTCTGGCAGGACCCGAGGGGAACGTTGATGCCGAACAGGCGAACGGACTTCAGTTGCAGCGTCTCCTGCCCCATGCCGCTGATATGCAGGTTGCCGTTTGTGTCCAGCGATGCCGTCCCGGTCGCGAGGCCGTTCTGCATGAGTCCGACCGTCGAGGTCAGGGGAATCCCGAGAACTTTGAGGGTCGTCGTGTACGTGGGCACCGAGATCGTGCCGTTCTGGAGCTGCTGGCTGGTGAGGTCGGTCGCGCCGGTGAACGTGGCGCCGGGCGGTACGTTCAGCGTGTCGTTGAGCTTCCTCAGCTTGAGCGACGCGTTCAGCGTCCAGCTGTTGAGCGACACGACGAAGTCCCCGCCACCCGGGTTGGCCGTCGACGTCGGCTCCGGTCCAGTGTCGCCGCAGTCGCTTGGCGCCGGCAGCTGTCCCGCGAAGCGGTTACCCAGCCAGCTGACCACCTGTGGCGCGGCCTGGAACTGCGTGGTGATGTGCTCGCTCGGGTAGAGAGCGAATTCGTCGGGCACGCCTTCGGCGCAGTACTGCTGCTTGAGCGCGATGTCCTGGGCGAGCGGGATGATCTCGTCGGCCTGACCGTGGTACTGGTACACCGGGACCGGGATCTTGCTCGTCCCGAGCTGCTGCGCGTTGATGGCCGCGGCGATCGGCGGCATGGCTTCGAGCTGGGCGAGCGTTTGGCCGCTCGCGGTGTACTGGTCGATGTCGGCGTTCTCGAACCCGAGCAGCGTCTGAAAGACGCATTGGCCTTCGATCGTCGCGGTCGCCGCCGCGCCGGTGGCATTCTCGAGCGCGGAGAGATCGATGGCCGACGGATACTGGTCACTCAGGCCGAGGATCGCCATCGCGGCAAAGCCGGCGGCCACGTTGTCGTTGAGGTAGTTCGCCGTGTCCAGCAGGTTGGCCGGGATACCGCCGGCCGCGACGCCCACGAGGTTCATCGACGGGCTATAGGACGGCTGAAGCTGACCGGCCCAGGCCGCGGTCTGGCCACCGAGGGAGTAGCCCCAGATCGCCGTTCGAGTCGACGGATCGAGCCCGGTGCCGGGGATCTCATCCGCCGCCGCCGCCGCGTCGAGCACCGCGTGACCGCCGGCGGCTCCGATGCCGAACAGGGTCTGCGATCCCGCCGTGTAGCCCTGGTAGTCGGTCAGGACGACGGCCCAGCCCTGTTTGAGCAGGGCGACGATGTTCGCCGTCTCATACTCGGTGCCGGCTGCGAGTTGCGCCGACGGCGCGCAGGACGCCCCGAGGCCCTGAGTGCCGGGCGCATAGTCGACGACCGGCCGCGTCCCCGAACCCGTCCATGTGGCGGTCGGGACGATCACGGTGCCGGTGGAGAGGTCCGGGTTGCCGAGCGCGTCAGAGGTGTCGTACAGGATGTCCCACGCGTTGACGCTCGGCGCCGCGCTCCCCAGGTCGAGCGTCGCCGGGCGATACCACACGAGAGATCCCGGGCTCCCGCTCGGGAGCGGAGACGGGGGTGTGTAGAACGCCGATCCCGCCGGGCCGAGCGTCGGCGAGGCGAGGGCCGATGTAACGAACGTCAAGGCAGCCAGCACCCCGAGCAGCGCGCACAGCGATCCGGCCGCCGCGCCGGAACGATTCCGTCTCATCGATGACTCCTCCGCTCTCGACCCGCGGCTGCGGCTCGCGCCGCATCCCTGGTACCGTCCAGCGGCCCGCCACCCATCTGGTGAGCCGGTGCTACAGTTTGGGCCTCACTTTAGGTACACGGCTGTCTGCTGTCAACCCCCCAATTCCCTGCGCGTTCGGCCACGCTGCGCTGACGACAACGGGGCGGTGATCAGGACGATCGCGCCTCCCATCGCCTGCGATTCGCTTGGGCTCGGTGTGACCGCCGTGTTGTACCGAGCGACCGGGGCCGGAACGGGAAACTCGGCTGTTCGTGACTCAGCGGCCTGTAGTCTCAGACTGCGGCGAGCTCGGCTGCGGTGGGATCATGACGTGGTGCGAGCTGCCACTGTTCGAGGCCGGCCAAGCGACCAAGGGAGGGAATCCGATGAGCGACAGTCCGCGTTTCGAGATTGGAAGCCGAGTCGCGTGCAGCGATGGCCACTGCGGTGAGGTCAGGCGTGTGGTGATTGATCCCGCAGCGAACGCGATCACTCACCTCGCCGTCGGGCCACGACACGATCACGGGACGGGTCGTTTGGTACCACTTGAGCTCGTGGCCTCGGCAGGGGACGAGATCGAGCTCCGATGCAGCAAGGCCGAGTTCCACGCTCTCCTTCCCGATCAGGACGCTGAGCTCCTGCCCGCGGCGACCCAAGACTACGAGAACCGGCAACATCAGATTTCCACATTGGTCTACGACGATCTGGTGGCACCCGGTACCATCGTTCACCCGATTGCCGGCACTAGCCAGACTGCTCGCCAAAGGGTCTTCGACCGTGTGCCTGCCGGTGAGGTAGAAGTGCGCCGCGGCGACCAGGTCGAAGCCAACGATGGGCCGATCGGCCGAGTCCGAGGACTCGTCGTCGATCCGACAGCAGATCGCCACGTGACGCATGTCCTGCTGGACGAGGGTCACCTGTGGGGGAAACGACAGGTCGCGATCCCGATCGGCGACGTCGAGCGCATTGACCATGCTGTACGAGTCAATCTCACGAAGGAACAGGTGGGCAACCTGGAGCCAGTCGACCTCGAGCATCCCGACTGAAACCAGACGGCAGACGGCCTGGCCTCGGCAGGTTTTGTCGATGCGAATGGAGGCGGGATGGCACCTCGGGTCCACAGCCATCGGCGAGGAAGCGCTCGGCGAGCCACGACTCGATGTCGTCGAGTGCCGTGCTCGCCATCGCCGTTGGGTGCAACGTGAAGCCGTGGGGAGACTCCGGGTAGACGCGAACGTCCACCTCGCCGCCAGCCGCGGACAGCCGGGCCGCCATGACCAAGTTGTCCTCAAGCAGGATGTCCAGGCTCCCGGCGACGAGCAGGGCGGGCGGTAGGCCGCGCAGGTCGCCAAACACGGGCGAGATGTCAGGGTTCGTGCGGTCGGCCACGTGGCCGACGTATGCCTGTATGAAGGACTGGCCGGCGAGCAGCCGGCCCGCAGGTGTCTGCCCGCTCATGTCGTAGGTGCCGAATTGCAGCGCAGCGCCGACGACGGGCTCGGCCGCGCCTCGGTCGCGGAGCCGCAGCAGCGTCGTCATGGCCAGCGTCGCTCCCGCCGACACCCCGCCGATCGCCAACCGCGCGGTCCCAAACCGGGTCCCGGCCTCCTCCAAGAGCCACAACGCCGCCGTCTCGCAGTCATCGGGTGCCGCCGGCCACGGATGCTCTGGGGCCAGCCGATAATCCACGCTCACCACAGCGATCCCGAGCGCGTCAGCTAGGCGGCGATTGAACGCGTCTCCGCGTGCCGCCGAGCCCATGTAGAAACCGCCGCCATGAATGTCCAGGTAGACCCCCCGCGCCGTCCCGCTCTCGGGAGCGAGAATCCTCACCGCCACCCGCCGTCCAGCGATTTCCGCAAGCGCCTCGACAACCGGAGGCCCGGGCGGCGTCGTCGAGACGGCGCCTCTGGCCCGTGCCTCCTCCAGCGCCCGCGCCTCCTGCAGCCCCTCCGGGGTGCTGGGGTCAGGCTGAGAATCGGTGCCCCTGCTCGCGGCCCGTGCGGCGTAGAAGGCGCGGCTCTCCTCGATGTATGCCGCCAACTCCGAGTCCATCAAGCTGCCCAGTCCAATCCGCATGGCCCTCGTCGTTTGCCGGTACTAGCATCTCAGCGGGGTGGACCAGTTCACCACACAGGTCCGACGCCCCCGCGAAGAACCTCGCCCGCACGACCGGGGCGATCACAACCAAATGAGCCAACACCGGCATTACAGCGAGCAGGAATTTGAGGAGCTCGTCAGCTCAGCGCTCGACGAGCTCCCGGGCGAGTTTCAGCATGCGCTGCGGCACGTAGCGGTCGTCGTGTCCGACCGTGGCGCCGAGAACCACGCGTACGGCATGTACGTCGGAACCAGGCTCGGCGGGATCCCCTTCCTCGGGGGCGGTGGTCTGCCCGACGAGATACTGATCTTCCGCGACACACTCGTGCGCGACTTCGGGGACGACCCCGAGAGACTCCGACTGCAGGTCATCCAGACGGTGCGTCACGAGGTCGGTCACCACTTCGGTTTCGACGAGACGGGTGTTCGCCGCCTCGGGCTGTGAGAACGGCACCGTTCCGCAACCGATGAAGGAGCGGCGTCGACGCTGCCGGCGCTGCAGTGCTGTCCTCGGGGCACGTTTCTCCGGGGACGTACGGCGGCCGGCTCAGGCGAACAGTCGGTAGGCCAGCCAGATTCCGGCCAGCCCGCCCAACACGAAGAAGGCCACCGACCACAGGGACAGCTGACCGGCCCCCCACAGGCCCGGAACGAAGCTGCCGGCGAAGCTGCCGATGGTTGCGCCCATGTAGGTCGGACCCTTGCGCATCGGCATTCGTATCGGCCCACCCAGCCCGGGAGCTGAGCGAGATGGACGAACGCCGTACGGCGCGGGCTCGCCGTCGACGGCGGCGTGTACCGGATCACGAGCCGCCCGTCGAGCGCGCTCGGGAACCCGGCCGACAAGCCGTCGTGGCGATTCTGAACGGCTGTACGCGCCCAGTCGGCCCATGCGACGACCACCTCGACGCTCCACCATGAAGTGGTATCAGTTGACGGCGGATCGAGCGGTCGACACCACAGGTCAACAGGAGGCACCCCGGTGTACCCACCGAATCACAACACCGCTCTGAAAGGGCTGCGCAGGTGGTGGGCAGCTCCCCCGCGATCCGGCATGCGACGCATCATTTCGCCATGGGAGTACCGTCACCTGCGGACCTGGGCAGGCGTGCGCATTGTCAGTGGCCTGGTCTTGGCCGGCCTTGGCGTCGTCACGCTCTCGTTCGGTGGGAACGACTGGAAGACGTACGGGTGGGCGATCGCGTTTCTGGCGGCGGCGGCGGCAGACTTGGCGTTCGCCTGTTGGGAACTCGGTATCGCTCGCTCCGCGGCCACCCGCACTTGAACCGGCGCTACTCGCACTCGCCTGGAGGGCGCTAGATATGGATGGTGTCCGGCGGCGGCGGCGGCCGCCGCGCTCGCCGCGACCCGGCGCCGAGACCTGCTTCGCACGCGCGACGGCGCTCGGTCGCTGGGCCGGGGGTCACGCGGGCCGCCCGGGGTGGCCTCGGCACCCACCAGACGCGGACTGCAGTTCTGCCTTGTTCGTGAGCAGTGGCAGGACCTGGCGTGATCGCGCACTCGTCCGGCCTGACGCTCAGCCTGGGGCAGGCTCGGTCGCGACGCGCGACGCAGCTTCCGCCCTGCGGTCCGAAAGGGTCAGGAGCAGGGCTCCCACGCCCCCCACGCCGAAGAAGACCACGATCGCGCCGAGAATGCCGGCGAGCAGGTAGCGGCCCAACAAGCCGAGGACGGACGGTCCGACAACGATCCGTGCCCTTCCCCCATCGGCGTCGGGGTTCGAGGTGGTGATCACATACCGGCCCGCACGGGGAGTGTCGAAAGCGCCGACAGCCCGGCCGTAGTAGGACCCCAGGCTGTACGTCAACGACCCGCCGTAGCCTGAGATCGGCAGCACGTTGTGCGCCCCGGCGCCGGGCCGAATCGAAACGCCCAGTCCTCGCACCTCCACAGGTTCCGGCACGGCCACGGTGTCCTCGTAATAGACCACGTAGTGGCGCCGTTCGAGGGTCACGGCGCGTCTCCCCGGCACATTCACCGTCCGAAACTCGCCCACGAGATCAACAATTGCCACCACGGTCAGGGCTATGCACGCGATGCTCCCCAGCAGCCCGAGCGCGAGGCTCGTGAAACCACCAATCCTCAGAAGCACCACCTGCCGGCGGCGATCAACCGGGCTGGCCAGATTCTCCATGAGGACGGAACCTACCGGGCGGGCGGGCAGGCGGCAGACGAGCTCGCGTCATCGAGCCCGAATTCGTGACGTTTGCTCACAGCCTCGGCGTTGCCATCGAGTTCGAAGTACGGCGACGACTACGAATGGCGCCAATGGCCCGGGGGTCTCGACCTGGCCGCTGAGGACGCGAGGACGGGGTTCGTCCCTGTTCTCCCACCGGCGGGGTCAGGCCGCGGTCGGCGCGGACACCGGCGACGCGCCATCAGCGCCTCGGCGTTCGATGGCCCCGCCCCGGCTTCGGGGAGCTCGTCCAGCGCCCGAGCCGCGGAGTGCACCGATCACGATCCGTAGTTTGGTCGGTTGGCCGCGTTCGCGCCCGGAGTAGCGTGTTCTGGGTAGCCAGAGAGGAGGAGAGGCGATGTATGCGAGTGTGCGCCGCTACACGATGGGCGCGGGTTCGATCGATTCGCTCATGCACCGCGTGAACGACGAGCTCGTCCCGGCCATCAGCCAGGAGCCTGGCTTCGTTGCGTACTTCGCGGTCGACACGGGCGACGCGACGGTGGAGGTCGTGAGCATCTTCCACGACAAGATGGCCGCCGACGCGTCTGACGAGCTTGCCGCGGAATACGTACGCGACAGTCTCGGTGAGTTCGTGTTGACGCGTACCGCGGTGAGCGGCGGCGAGGTGCTCGTGAGCCGGGTGACGGCGGAGACCCTCGGCGATACGGGCCGTTGGCGTACCGGGCGAGCGCGGTCGCGTGCCGTCGCGAGTCCGGGAACGTCTCAGCGCCCCGTCGTGGTCGTCGGAGCCACAGGGCGGACGGGCCGTCTGATCGTCGATCACCTGCTCGAACGCCATACCCCCGTTCGCGCATTGGCGCGAGACGCGGCGAAGGGCGAGGAGGTTCTTCCGCCGCAGGTACCGCAATTCGTCGCAGACGTTCGCCAGGTTGAGACGCTCAGGGAGCCGATGGCCGGCGCCCGCGCCGTGATCATCGCGATCTGCGGCGGCGCGGAGCGCGCCAACAGCGCCGAGCTGGTCGACTACCACGGTACGCGCAACCTCATCGAGCAGGCGGTCGCCGCGGATGTCGAGCTTGTCGTGTTCATCTCCACCATCTATGCCAGCCGCCCCGAGCACTACGAGGACGTCGAGCCGACGAGCCTGGGATGGAAGGCGAAGGCCGAAGAAATCGTTCGCGGATCGGGGATCCCATACTGCATCATCCGTTCGGGCTGGCTCACAGACAAGGAGGGCGGTGAACCGCTGGCCGTGTCGCAGGGCGATACCGCAGAAGGCCAGATCTCACGGGCCGACCTCGCCGGACTCTGCACGCAGCTGCTCTATGCCCCCGAGGCCCGTGGGAAGACGTTCGAGGTGATCGCCGCGCGTGGAGGCCAGGCGGCGAGCATCCCCGCCGCCGTCACCGCGCTGGCCCCCGACCTCACACACTGAGCGCTCACCAACCTCGCACTCATACCGAGCACGCCTCGCCAGCCCCGGGCGGGGGCAGGCGCCTGTCGCCGCCACCGCGGAGTGCACGGCTGCGCTCCCGCTGGACGGGGTTGTCGCGCTCGCGGGAGATGACCTTCGGCGGGTGACGACGACTCGTGCTCCGCGCGCGGGGACGAGGGTGATGTGATGGACGCGGACGCGCTCGGGTCTGGGGTCGGCCGCGCGCACCTCGACGTGGCTGAGGACGCTGCGGAGGATCTCCTTCATCTCCATGACGGCGAAGCTCGCGCCGATGTAGCGCCGTGGACCGCCCCCGAACGGGATAAGCGTGTAGGGCGCCGGTGGGCCGTCGAGGAATCGCTGGGGATCGAAGCCGGCGGGATCGGGATACGCGTCTGAGCGCTGGACGAGTGCGATCGAGGGCATCACCGTTACGCCCGCGGGCAGTGTGTATCCGGCGATCTCGGCCGGTGCGGTCAGCTTGCGCCAGACGGCGTCGATTACCCGTCGCACGCGCAGCGTCTCGTTGATGACGGCGTCGAGGTAGGCGTCGCTGTCGCCCGCGGCGAGCTCCTCGTTCAAGTGCGCGAGCGCGTGTGGGTGACGCACGAGTCGCTCGAAGCACCACGCGAGCGCCGTCGTGGTCGTCTCGTGCCCGGCGAGCAGCAGCGTGATGAGCTGGTCGCGCGCGCCTCGTCGCCGAGCGGCGCGCCGGTCTCGTCGCGTGCGCTGACGAGCATCGCGAGGATGTCATCGCGGCGGGCGAGGTCTGTGCTGTGGTCGGCGATCTCGGCGAAGAGCAGCCGGTCCACCTCGGGGCGCACACGCTGGGAGCGGTGGCGGCGTCCGATCGGTCCATCGATCAGCTCCGGGTACATCCACACGAGCCATATCACCATCTCGTATCGTGCTTACCCACCACCCGCGCGAACCGCTGGAGATGAGGGGCGGCACCACCTTTCATTTCGTCAGCGATCGGATCGAGTCGGCGCTCGCGCAGGCCAGCGCGGCCGCTGAGGGCCAGGACATCTGGTTGGCGGGCGGTGCGTCGGTGGTCAACCAGTATCTAGCCGCGCGACTGGTGGACGAGATCGACGTCTCAATCGCGCCGGTGATCCTCGGGAACGGCGAACGACTCTTCGCCGGACTCGAATCCGACAGCCTCAGGCTCAAGCAGATCCGAGCTGTCGATGCGCCCGGGGTCACGCACATCAAGTACGAGGTCAGCTGACGGGCCTTCGCGCCACTCGCCAGTCCGCGTCCGCTGGAGCCGAGGCCGGCAAAGTGCGCGGGCGACCGCTTCGGCGGCATAGTGGTCATCCGTGTCCGGCAAGGCGCTCGGCTGCTTCGCAGGTGCGGGGCGCGGGCGCTGCCTGCCGGGCTCGACGTCGGTGATGCGAGCATCGTGAGTTCGGTCGTCATCGCGCCCAGCAGGTGGCAGCGTCTAGCCGAGTACTGCCTCAACGATCGACTCAACTGCGTCGAAGGGCGCCCGCAGGGCACCCTCGATGTGGAGCCGGTCGGCCATGAATCCCGGTGAGTTGTAACTCACCGATACCACTCCCTTCCCGTCCTCCCAGACGAGGACCTTGAGCGGAAGATCCAACGCCGCGAGCGGTGCCACGAGCATCACCGCGGCGCCCTTAGCCGGGTTCCCAAACATCACGAGTTTCGAATCGGGCATCTGCACACCAACTCCTTCGGCCGTGCCGCTGTGATCAATGACCCGGAACAACGTAAAGCCCCGATCCGCGATGAAGCGTTTCAGTCGCTCGACGGTCTCTCCGACGGACCTGCTGCTGAACTTGGTGGTGACCGAAGATTGCGCGCTTTCCAACATCAGGATTCCTTCCTTCGCTAGGGATTCTCGTTCGAACGAAGCAGCCAGATGGCCAGATCCGCGTACCTGTCGGTCGAGAGGATCGCCTTTCTGCCGTGGCGTGCCGCCTGTCGCGACGAGCGCCTTCATTGTCTCGTGTCAGCGCGGCCTGTGATCGCCCCCGCGGCGTTGACTCGTTCCGAGCGACGCAGATCTGCTCGCTGGCCGCGAGCGCATTGGCGCAGAGGCCAGCGCGTGGACGGCGGACCGGGCGCATCTGGGTCCGAGCGCTGCGTGAACGCTACGGCCTGCCACTGGGACATCTCGGGCGTAGGCGACCGCCACGTCCTGCCAGCTTTCGGCGCGCAAGGCAGGACGCTCGAACGAGGGCCGAGCCGCGCGAAAGCACGTCTGTTCAGACGGTTGATCGCGTGACGATGGGGTACCTCCGCCAGCGAGCAGCCTGAGCAAGCCAAGATGTGTCGCGGGAGTCTCGGTCTCGTTGACATGGCGCGCAACTCGACGACGTGCGAGAGGAGGAACATGGCGGTTAAGCGGATGGACAACATGGGCATCGTCGTGGAAGACCTCGACGGGACGATCGAGTTCTTTGGCGAGCTCGGCCTCGAGCTAGAAGGGCGAGCCATGGTGGAAGGAGAGTGGGCTGGGCGCGTCACCGGGCTGGGCGACCAGCGTGTCGAGAGCGCCATGATGCGGACGCCAGACGGCCACGGCCGGCTTGAGCTCTCGCGCTTTCTCGAGCCACCGGTGGTCGCTGATCACCGGAATGCCCCGGTGAACGCTCTCGGCTACCTACGGGTCATGTCCGCTGTGGACGACATCGACGAGACGCTCGCGCGGCTCAGCAGGAGAGGCGCTCAGCTTGTCAGCAGCGAAGTGGTGCAGTACGAAGGCGCATACCGGCTTTGCTACATCCGCGGACCCGACGGACTTCTCATCGGGCTTGCCGAAGAGATCGACTGATGACCGGCCGGCCGCGGACCCGGGCAAGCGCTAGCTTTCGAGGGCGTTCCCCACCGATGATTTCTCGTCGATTCGGTGGTCTTGGTTCACATGACACCAACCACATGCCACATGTCTATGTCTCTCGACGGCTTCGTCGCCGGCCCCGATCAGAGCCGCGACAACCCGCTCGGCGTCGGCGGCCTGGATCTCCACCACTGGCACCTGGACGAGCCCTTCCACGAAGCCGACGCCCGCGTGCGCGACGAGCTCATGACGCCCTGCGGAGCGTACGTGATGGGCCGCAACATGTTCGGCCCGGTTCGGGGCCCGTGGGACGTGAACTGGCGCGGGTGGTGGGGCGACGAGCCGCCCTATCACGCTCCTGTGTTCGTTCTCACCCACCACCCGCACGACCCGATCGCGATGGAGGGCGGGACGACGTTCCACTTCATCACCGAAGGCTTCGATGTCGCCTTTGAGCGCGCGCAGGCCGCGGCCGGCGACCTCGGCGTCGACATCGCCGGTGGCGCCTCTACCGTGCGGCAGGCGTTCGCGGCCGGCGTGATCGACGAGCTTATGCTCGACGTCGTTCCCGTTCTGCTCGGCGCCGGCGAGCGCCTGTTCGACGGAGTGCAAGACCCCGGCCTCCAGCCCGTCGACGTGATCCACTCCCCACGTGCGACGCACGTTCGCTACCGCATCGGCCGCTGACTCGTTTTCCTCACGGCAGAAGCAGATGTGACGGGCCACAGATCCAAGCGACCAGCTCCTCGCGAAACGCAGGGCCCGCACGGGATGACGATCGCTTCCGCCGCGACGCCACCGGCCGACCCGCAACCCCTTCGGCGACCAGGGGGTCACGCCGGCCGGAACCAGACGCCGGTCGCGCTGCGGCACGAGCGGGGCGCCGCGGAAGCGCTCGCGAGACGCCGGCCCGAGACGAGGAACCATTCGCCCGATGGCTCAAACTCTTTGCGAACCCGCGTTCGTCCGTGGCCGAGCCTGAGCGTCTAGATGGCTTCCATCGCCTTGCCGACGCCGGCGCGCATCTCGTCGGCGTTCATCACAGGCGCGAACGTAATTTTTGCGTCAAGGCCCATAAAGAAGGGCTCGGCTGCCGGCGGTATCCCACTTGAATCGGCCATGTCGAAGAAGATCAGCGCGGTCCGCATTCCTTCCTCTGAGGTGAAGTAGGCAGCTTCGGCCTTCAGGGCGTCAAGTGCCTTCCCGACGATCTGCGGCAGGCTGCCGTCCTTGATGGCAGCGTTCCCAGCCTCGGTCGGAATCTGGACCTTCATGAGCACCCGCATGTCTGGACCTCCTTCGTCGGTTACACCCATGTCGTACCGAGCCGGCGCAACCGGCACCGGAACGACCACGACGGCGATGCGGCTCGTCGGCCCAACCGCCTAGCTGCCGCAGTCGCTTGCATGGCGATCCTATGCCTACGGCTGCCCGCCCGTCGATACATCCACGGCACTGGCGGTTTCGCGCAAGAGCATTTGCCCCGCTCCGTTGCCGGCAGCGACCGAAATCAACCGACAGCGCAACTCGACCACGGCCCGGGGCCCTCAGTTCGCCAAGCCGGGTCTATCGGCCGTCGCGGGGCGGACGGCTCGCTTGCTCCCCTGACGCCAAGCGGAACCCGCGGCTGCTACGGGGATGGAGCGCTCGCCGGGATCAGCTTGCGCCTGTAGCGCGACGGGCACGACGCGTGCAGTGTGGAGTGCAGCCCTGCCTTGGCCCCCGGCCGATCGCGTTCCGCCCGCGGGAGTCCCCGAAGCTGCTGCCGCCCGGCGGCCGAACGTCCGCGGGCACTATTCGAATCACGGGCAATACATCCGAGCTACGTGGTTGTCGGCACCCGATTGCGTCCGGATGTTGGCGCCAGCGGATTGCAGCCGCACAACGTTGTTGGCGCCACCCGTACCGTCGGCGCCGGTGTTGTCGCCACCCTTGAGCGCCGCGGCGTTGCCGGCGCCCGGTTGGCCAGGGGTGATCACCACCTCCTCGCCGCTGGGGATGCTGGCTGGGTCAAACGTGATCGTCGGCGCCGTTCCGCCCGGGCAGACAAGCTCCGGCGGGGTCTTCGTATCCACCGCGATCTTCGCCCGCACCCCCATCGCGGCAAGCTTTGCGTTCGCGCCGGCGATCCCCGATGGCTGCCTCAGGTTGACGGTGACGGTGCCGTCCCGGTTGCGGGTGACTGCGAACGCGCGGGGGCTGGTCGACGCGCTGAACAGCAATGCGCTCGCCGTCGCCGCTGCGGCCAGACCGACGGTACTACCCGCGAGCAGCTGACGGCGGGGCGCGAGTCTGTGCTTGCGGACCGGTCGCCTCGCCCGGGCCAGCTCGTGCCCGTGCTCGCGCACGACCTCGAGCCACAAGTTGTCTTCGAACTCAGTCATTAGTGCCGTACTCCTTTCTCAATCTCGCCCGAGCCCGCGAGAGCCGCATCCGCAACACGCCCCGGGGCACGCCAAGCACAACTGCGGCCTCCTTGGGCGTCAGCTCCGCGAGATCAACGAACTCGATCGCGGCTCGCTCGTCCGCACTCAGCACAGCGCAGCGCTTCAGCAACTCGCGGCCTTCCTGCTGCGCGTCGATCTTGGCGGCCAACTCATCGATCTCAGTGACCTCCAGCGCCCGGTGGCCCGCAAGCCGAACGGCGGCGTCCCGGCTGTTGACCACCCGCGCGCAATAGGCGGCCCAGACATGAGCCGCGATCCCAAACAGCCACGCACGAGCGCTGCCGCGGCGGGGATCAAACGACTCGAACGAGCCCGCCGCCCTCACGATCGTCTCCGAGGTCAGATCCGCTACCTCTTGCGGCTCCCGGCAGCGGCGCGCGAAATACGCCGCCACCACGCCGACGTTGCTGCGGTAGATCTCCTCGAACTCTGCAAGCGCGTCGCCGCCCAGGTTCTGCCGCACGCTCACCTCCGTGGCTACCGCAGTGCTCATGCCTCTAGTTGCCCGATCCGCCGCGAACTGTCACATCGACCCCCCGGCCCGAACCGTCGGCGCCACCGGCGGCGGCCCGGGACCACGTTCGCACCCTTGCGTCAACGCCCCAAGATGCCACGCACGCCCGTCAAACCCCGATCGCGCCCCGCGCCGTGCATCCGTAGCGGCACCGGCATCTTCGTCCGGGCGCCGGGCGCCCCGCTCCCCGCGCCATCCAGGCCGTCAGCGCCGACGACCGGAGGGCGTCCGTGTTTGTGTGTAGGCGTGCTTGATGGTTAGTTGGGCAGCCGGTCTCCGAATTGGATCGGTCCGGAAACGTGTGCTTGATCGTGCGGTGCTCCAAGCAAACGTGCTGCTCGAGGGCACCGGCTACTCCGCCCTTCCCGAGCACCTGACGCCGCACTTCCTGCGTCGCACGTTTGCGTCTGTGCTGTTCGCGGTGCCCGCGGCCGGGCTGATCGGGGCCAGTGCGTTGTCGCGCCATTGCGCTCGTCCCGCTTCGGGCCTGCCGCCGGTCGAAGGAGTCGTCCGTCCGGGGCGTCATACGTGCTAGTCTGGCGTGTATGACAATGCTCAGCTTTCGCGTGCCAGATGAAGACGCGGCCGCGATCCAACACTGGGCCGATGCGCTCGGCGTCGACCGCTCGGAGATCCTGCGCGACGCCCTGCACCGCCATCTCGTCGTCCTGAAGAGCGAGGCCGACGCGGAGCGATGGGAGCAACAGCCAGCGACCGACACCGAGCGGTCGCTTGAGGCCATTGCCGACTGGGGCCCAGCCGAGGACTGGTCGGACTGGAACAATGAAGCGGGGTGACATCTGGTTCGCGGCCACACCCGGCGGAGATCGACCGGTGCTGGTACTCACCCGCGATCCCGTCGCGGACAGGATCGGGTCCATCGTAGTGGCGGCGCTGACCAGGACCAGGCGCGGGCTCGTGAGCGAGTTGGTCCTGTCCGCTGAGCAGGATGGCCTGCCGAGCGACTGCGTTGTCAACTTCGACAATGTCCACACGATCCCGCGCTCGAGCTTTCGCCGTCAGGTGACGCAGCTCTCAGCGCGCCGCATGACGCAGGCATGCCGGGCCCTGCGCGACGCGATGGGCTGCTAACCGCCACGCACGCCTGGTCGCCGAAGCGATGGCGCAACGCGAGGCGGTCCATTTCATGGAGCGATCGTCCGCGCGCGGCTCGAGTTCTCCCTCGCACGGCCGTCACGTGCGGCGGCCGGCCGGCTCGTACACGTGAAGCGCCGCGCCGGTCGCGTAAGTCCGCGCGTCGATCAGCTCGAGCGCCAGCGGTCCATCGAGGCCCCTGAACAGCGGCAGGCCGTCCCCGAGAGCCACGGGCTGGATGATCAACCGGTACTCGTCCACCAAGCCGGCGTTCGAGAGTGACTGGGCGAACGCGGCGCCGCCCCACGCGATCATGTCATTCTCGCCTTCGCGCTTGAGCTGGGCGATCTCGCTCGCCAGCTCGCCGCGTGCGATCCGCGTTCCTTCCCAGTCCGCGCGCTCGAGCGTCTTTGAGAAGACGACCTTGGGGATCGTGTTCATGGGCAAGGCATAAGGGTCATCCGACGTCGGCCAGAACGACGCCATCTCCTCGTAGGTGTTACGCCCCATCAGATGAAGTCCGACGTCCCCGAACCAGTCGAGCTTGTGCTGCTTAAGCGCTGGATCCTCCGGCGGCAGCCCCCAGCCGCCGGCCCCGAAGCGTCCGGACCGAGCGACGAGTCCGTCCAGGGACATCCCCATCGACAGCACGAGTTTGCGCATGATCGTCTCCTGTCCTCGAGTTGCTCGACATGCTGCTCACGGCAGTGGGCAGTTCGCTAAGACGTCGAACAACGGCCGCTCGTTTCGACACGGCTTGGACCGGACGTATCGACCGATCGTAAAGCCTCGCGCCGCTGTAGGGCGATGCGACCGTCGCGCCCTCCGAGCTGACCGATCGAAGGCGTCGAACCAGTCGCCGGGGCATTGCGGGCGAGATGGCGGCAGGCGGGAGTATCCACGGACGCGTTCTTGGTCGCCAGGGTGGTCGCGCGCCGGAGCTGCGCTGGAAGACGAAAGGGATCGTCCGCTCTGGTCCGCCGTGCGGTCTATCGATGCGCGGTATTGGCGAATACGGGGGCTACGCCGACGAGGGGGGAGAGACCTGCATTGCTCTCGGGGCGGTATTGACTACGGCGAGCGCGGCGGCCGTCCGCCGCGCCGGCAGACCGTTGCTGACTCCCGGATTCTCGAGCGCGAGCAGCGCTCTCCGCGACCGACCCTAAGCTAAGCTAAAGCTAAGCGGCTGCTGCTCGTCCTGAGCGCTAGCGCGACGCCGAATCTGTCCCGCTCTCGCCGTGTTTAGTAAGACAGGCGTGTCGGTGCGGGTCGGCTGCCGTGCCTGGATGGGCCGAGGGTGGTGCGGAGCTGATCCTGAGCACGCCGGTGCGATCCTGTTGCGTGAGCATCCCGAAGATCGGATGATTCGTGCATGAGCCCCGCGGCCATACAGACGATGTCGGTCGTCATGACCGATCTGGTGGGTTCAACCGCGATGGCCGACCGCCTCGGCCCGGCGGCGACTGAGCAGCTGCGCACGGAGCACTTCGGGCTGCTACGACGAGCCCTCGAACGCAGCGGCGGCCGGGAGGTCAAGACCCTGGGCGATGGGCTGATGGTGGTGTTCGGCAGCGCCGTCCAATCCTTGGCGTGCGCCGTTGATATGCAGCAGGTCGTGGATGCGCGAAACCGCCGCTCAGAGGAGCAGCTCCGCGTGCGTATCGGCGTGAGCCTCGGCGACATCAGCGTTGAGGGCGGCGACTGCTTCGGAGAGCCGGTTGTCGAGGCCGCGCGGCTGTGCGCCCACGCGCGCGGCGGGCAGATTGTGGTCAACGGTCTGGTCCGCCAGATCGGTGGCTCACGAGACGGCCATCGCTATGACTCGCTTGGGGGTCTCGAGCTGAAGGGCATCTCAGAGCCCGTCCAGGCGTTCGAGCTCCGATGGGAGCTTGCCCCGCGAACCGGAATCGCACTGCCCGAGCGGTTGCGCGAGCTATCTGCGACGGCCTTCGCCGGGCGGGCGGCCGAGCGCGAACGGATGAGAGAATTGTGGGGGCAGGCCTGCAGGGGTTCGCTGAGTGTCGCGCTGTTGAGCGGGGAGCCCGGTGTGGGTAAGACGCGGCTGTCCGCCCACCAGGCGCTCGAGGTCCACGGGGAGGGCTCGACCGTGCTTTATGGGCGCTGCGATGAGGATCTCGGAGTTCCTTACCAGCCATGGGTGCAGGCGCTTTCGCATCTCATCAAAGAGGCACCCCAGTCTGTTGTCGATCAGCATGTGGACCGTTTCGGCGGCGACCTCGCTCGCCTGGTGCCGGCCCTGGCCGATCGCGTGTCTGAGTTGCCCTCCCCGCGCCGGAGTGATCCCGAGACAGAGCGCTATCTGCTCTACGCCGCTGTGGCGGGTCTGCTCGACGGCGCGGGTCGGGATGAGCCCCTGCTTTTGATTCTTGACGACCTGCACTCGGCCGACGCACCGACACTGTCTCTGCTGCGCCATGTGGTGGCGTCGGGCTCCGCGACGAGGGCAATGGCGGTGGGCACCTACCGCGACTCTGACCTCCCGCGCGATCATCCGCTGACGGCGCTCTTGGCGGACCTCCACCGCGAGGAGGGCGTCGAGCGAATAATGCTCACCGGACTTGAGCCCGCGGACGTCCTCGTGCTGATGGAGGCGGCGGCCGGCCAGGAGATGGACGAGATCGGTCGCACGCTGGCCGCGCAGATAACTCGCGAGACGGCCGGCAACCCGTTCTTCGCCGGAGAGCTGTTGCGCCACCTGACCGAGTCGCGCGCGATCCTTCAGGGGGAGGACGGGCGCTGGCGGCTGCTGGGCGAGCTCTCGGAACTCGGCCTGCCCCGCAGCGTGCGCGAGGTGGTAGGACGGCGCCTCGAGCGACTTGGCTCAGACGCGCGCACGGCTCTGAGCGCAGCGGCGGTCATCGGTCGCGACTTTGAAATCGATCTGCTGCTCGCGGTGGTCGATCTCTCCGAGGATCGGCTTCTTGACCTGCTAGCGGAGGCGGTCGCGGCGTCGCTTCTGAACGAGAGCGCCGAGCGCAGCGGACACTTCACGTTCGCCCACGGACTCGTCGAGCACACGCTGATTGAGGATCTGGGCAGTACCCGCCGCGCGCGCCTTCACAAGCGCGTGGGCGAAGCGCTCGAGGTGCAGTGTGGCGACGAGCCCGGCGAGCGGCTCGGGGAGCTGGCCGGGCACTGGGCCGCGGCGGTCGTAAGTGGCGAGGCGGCTAAGGCGATCCACTACGCTCGTAGCGCCGCCGAGCGTGCCCTTGAGCAGCTAGCTCCGGACGAGGCCGCGCGATGGTATCGCAAGGCGCTCGAGCTCCACAATGAAGCGCCCGGCCGAGAGCGGTCGGAGCGTGGCGAGCTGTTGATCGGCCTCGGGGCCGCTCAGCGCCAAGTCGGGAACCCCGAGTTCCGCGAGACGCTGCTCGACGCCGCAGCACTCGCCCAGAAGCTTGGCGATACAGATCTGCTGTGCCGCGCTGTACTCGCCAACAGCCGTGGCTGGGTGAGCAAGACCAACGCGGTTGACACCGAGCGCGTACAGGCGCTTGAGGCCGCAGCACAGGTCCTTCCGGCTGATGACCCGCGAAGGGCGCGTGTGCTCGCACTACTGGCGTTGGAACTCGTCTTCGCCTGTGAGCCTTCTCGCTGCCAGGCACTGGCCACGGAGGCCATCGAAATAGCCCAAACCGCCGACGAGCCGGTCGCGCGGGCTCACACCCTGTGGAACGCCAGCGTCTCCATATTCACGCCGGACACGCTGGAACAGCGCCGAGGGATAGTCGACGAGCTAGTCGAACTCACACAGCAACTGGATGACCCGCGGTTGAGCTTCTGGGCAGCGGCAGCCCGCGCTGAAGTTGGTCAGGAGGCTGGCGACGGCACGATGGTTGAGGCGGGCCTGGCGACGATGCGAAAGCTGGCCGCCTCGGTCCCAGAGCCGGCCATGGCTTTTCGGCGGCTGATGCAAGAGGCTAACTGGGCGTTTGTCACGGGGGACCTTGAGGCGTCTGAGCGGCTGGCGCTTGAGATGTTCGAGGCTGGGAGGGCATCCCGCGAGCCCGACGCCGCGTTGGTTTTTGGAGTTCTTCTGTTTCGTACCCGCTACTTCCAGGGACGGCTCGCGGAAATGGTCGAGGCGTCGGTGCGGTTCGCCGATGCACAGGCCGGCCGCTTGGCGTGGCGGGCATCAGCGACGCTCGCCCTGGTCGAGAGCGGCCGCGAGGATCAGGCGCGCGAGCGTGCGCTCAGCGAGAACCTCCAGCGCGTCCCATTGGGCCCATTCTGGCTGATCGCGATGTTCTTCCGGGCTCATGCCTGCTCCCGTCTGCGCCTGCCCGAGCATGCGAGCGAGGTGTACGAGCTGCTGACGCCCTTTCCCGGCCAGCTCGTGACCGGGGGTCCTGTTGTGTACGGCTCCATCGATGCGACGCTGGGCGTCCTCGCCACGACCCTTGAGCGCTACAAGGAGGCCGATGAACACTTCGCCGCTGCCGCAAGGATTGAGGATCGGTTCGGTGCGCCGCTCTTCTTGGCCCGCACCCACGCCGGCTGGGCCCGCTCGCTCATCGCACGCGGCCGCCCCGAGGACGTAGACCGCGCGCGGCACTTGCTTGAGCAGGCCGAGAAGATTGCCGCACGCATCGGCGGGGGACTCGTCACTCGCGAATGCGCGGAAGGCCGCGCCGAGCTCGCAGCGGTGGGCTCGTAGCTGACGCGATCCGCTCAAGTCACTCGCTTCTCCGTGGATCCGGCAGTGTCTGTAGGCGAACGGCACACGCTCCCTACGGACGAGCACGATCACCGACGCGACGCCGCTGCTTGGGCAGCGAACCAAAAGACCTCGACGCCCGACGGGTCCGGGGGACCTGCTTCCGTCGCGGCGGGTGCATCACAGGATCGCGGCCAACGCCCCTGCAACGCGCGGAAAGCGTGCTTGCCGCGCGAGATTGCTTCCGTGCTTCGACCGGCCGGTGCCGTCCGGCGCCGCCGCTCCGGGCGGCTGCTCGCCGGTAGAGTGACGCGCGTGTCGCGCGCGGCTAACCTCTACGCCCGCCTCAGCCCGCATCTAGCGCACCGCCCCGGCAGCGCGATCGCGACACAACTGCACGCCTGGATCGTGCGGCACACGGGAGGCCGACTCGGTGGACGTGCGCTTGGGGCCGACGTCCTCGTCCTCAGGACCACCGGGCGGCGTAGCGGCAAACACCGCGACGCGCCTCTGTTCTTCGTCCCGCACCTACAGGGCTTTGCGGTCGTTGCCGCCAACGCCGCCTCGGTGCACCCTCCGGCATGGTGGTTGAACTTGCAGCAGGATCCCGACGGCCAGGCGCTCGTCCACGGGCACACGTACTCCGTGCGCGCCCGCCCCGCCAGCGAGCAGGAGACCGCCGAGCTGTGGCCGCGACTCGCCGAGAACTACTCCGGTATCGAGCACTACAAGTCGATTGCCAGACGCGAGCTGCCCGTCGTGGTCCTAGAGCCGCGCTAAAGGACCGCCGACGCAGACAGCGACGGCCGCATCGCCGCGTCGCGGCAATGCGCCTCGTGGACGCGGGAAGCGCTGCGTCGCCGCACGATCGCTTCGGTCCTTCAACCGGCACGAAACGGGCGACCGCTTCAGACACTATGGAGGACCGGCCTGTGGTGTGTCGAAGGGGTCGGCACTCCCCGCGCAGGCTGCGGGGTAAGTCTTCGCGCTGAGGATTACGGCCTCGGCGCGGGGCCCACATCTACGAGAGGAGCGCCGATGCCTGACGGTATCCGTTGGGTCGGTCTTGACGTGCACGCGCGCGAGTCGACGCTGGCGATCTTTGACCAGGCGACGGGCGAGCTGACGACGCGGCGGGTGGTCGGCCGTCCGCACGAGTTGCTGCCGTGGCTGCGAGGCGTGCCGCGGCCGGCGCGGATGGTGTATGAGGCGGGCCCGACCGGTTATGGGCTGGCGCGCCGCGCTCGCGCTGAGGGGATCGAGCTTGGGGTGTGCGCGCCGAGCAAGACCGAGCGCCCGCCCGCCGATCGCGTGAAGACCGATAAGCGTGACGCGATCCGCCTGGCCAGGCTGCTGGGCGCCGGGGAGCTGACGCTGGTCACGATCCCGTCGATCGAGCGTGAGCAGCTGCGCGATCTGGTGCGCTGCCGGGAGGACATCCGCGTGGACCTGATGCGCGCGCGCCACCGGATTGCGGGGTTCCTGCTGCGCCGTGAGATCTACTGGGAAGGCCCCGGTGAGACGTGGTCGCGCAAGCACCGCTCGTGGCTGACCTGCGTGCAGTTCGCTGACCACGCGTCGCAGGCGACGCTGGCTGACTACCTGCACGCCCACGACGTGCTGATCGCCCGCCGCGATCAGGTCGAGGCCGACCTGGCAAAGCTCGCGCACAGCGCGCCGTGCGCACCGGCGGTCGCGCGGCTGCGGTGCCTGCGCGGGATCGACACGCTCTCAGCCTTGGGGCTGTGCGCCGAGATCGGCGAGTTCGACCGCTTCGATCACCCCGATCAGCTCTCCTCCTACCTCGGGATCGTCCCTTCAGAGCGCACCAGCGGCAGCCAGCGCCGGCTCGGGTCGATCACCAAGGCCGGCTCGACCCACGCCCGGCGGCTGCTCATCGAGGCGGCCTACCACTACCGTCGCGGACCCGCGGTCGGCGAGGCGCTCGAGCGCCGCCAACGCGGCCAATCACCGCAGGTCATCAACATCGCCTGGCGCGCGCAGCGCCGCCTGAACGCCCGCTGGCGCCAGCTCAAAGACGCCCGGCGCAAACCCAACGGGGTCGTCGCCGTCGCGATCGCCCGCGAGCTCGCCGCCTACTGCTGGGAGATCACCACCTGGAGCGCTCAGCACGACCCGATTGCGCCGGTGTCCCTGCCGGCGGCAGGCTCCCTCACGCACACAGCCTCGCTCCCACCGAAGCACACGCCAACCACCCGCAGGAGGCTCACCAACTCACGCTAACCCTCGACGACAACCCGTTGCGGCTGGCGAGGCGGCCCGGAGTGTCCCCGGCTCGCGCACAACAACTCCGCGATTTGTCGCCTGAGCACCGCCCACCGGCGGCGCGCTCGACTTTAGACGGCGGACGTGCGACGAACCAAGGTCTTGGGGTACCCAGCCCCCGAATATGAGCATGACCACCGTCGCGAACCCGCGGACACCCGGACCGCCCCGCAAGCCGCAACCACAACCACCACCACCAACCACACAATGGCCATCAACCCCTACCCCTTGACAACCACCCCTCCATATGGGCGACCACGCACTCGTCCCAGGCAAGGTCGGTGATGCCATCCCAACTCGCGGACGACCGTCCGCCTCGCTGCAGGGCGGGCCATTCTGGGGACACATGAGGCCGATGTGGCGCTCCCACCGAATGGCACATCCCCGCCCTGAGCAGGGCGTTCGTGCCTCAGCAGGCGCTGCTCATGTCCGCGCCCCTCTTCCATAGAAAAGAAAGGGCCAGCTGGGCGCGGAGCGCCAACGACGGAAGGGGCCCAACAGCAGCCACTTCCGTCATGGGCGATCCAGGACTCGAACCTGGGACCTCTTCCTTATCAGAGAAGCGCTCTAACCGACTGAGCTAATCGCCCTCGTGCGCGACCCACGGCGCGCGACGGACGATTCTAGCGGCCCTCCGTCGACCCGCGCCCACCGAAACGACGTCGTTCCGCTGTGCGCGACGGGCCCGCCGCGCACAACGCCACCTCGCGCTGGCGCTTAGCCCGCGGCGGACGACCGAACGCGCCCGGCGATCTCGGCCGCCTCCTCCGGCGAGGCCACCTCGAGCTCGACCCGATAGCGCCCACCGCGAGTCACGCGCACGCGAACGTCCGACCCGAGAGCGGCACCGAGGGTCTCGGCGATCTCGGCCGCCGCCTCGTCCTGGTCGGGATGGACCGCCGGGCGCGCGGAGACGCGCAGCGGAGCGTCGGCGCCGGAGTCGTTTGCGTCCCGGGCGCGGGCTTCGAGCGTGCGCACCGACCAGCCGTCGGCCGCCGCGCTGCGGGCGAGCCGCCGCCGCGCGCCATGATCCTCGGCGAGCAGCAACGCGCGGCCGTGCCCCTCGCTCAGGACGCCCTGCTCGAGCATCTCGAGCGCCTCGTCGGGGAGGTCGAGCAGGCGCAGCAGGTTCGAGACCGCGACGCGGCTGCGACCAACGCGACGACCGACGTCCTCGCGGGTGAGTCCGAGCTCCTCGACGAGGGCGGCGCAGGCCCGCGCCTCCTCGACCGGGTTGAGGTCCTCGCGGGCCATGTTCTCGACGAGCGCGAGCTCGAGCACGGAGGCGTCGTCGTGCGGTCGCACGAGCGCCGGGATGGTCTCGAGGTCGGCCATCTGCGCGGCCCGCCAGCGCCGTTCGCCGGCGATCAGCTCATATGTCCCCTCGGCGCGGGGGCGAACGAGGATCGGCTGGATCACGCCGCGCGAGCGGAGCGAGTCCGCCAGGCCGGCGAGCGCGGCCTCGTCGAAGCGCCGGCGCGGCTGGCGGGGGTTGGGGGCGATGAGATCGGTCGGCAGCTCGCGCAGCTCGTCGGCCGTGTCCTCGTCCTCTGATACGGCGAGGATCGCGGCCAGGCCGCGTCCCATGCCTCGTCGCCTGTCAGCCACGTGCGGCCACCTCCTTGGCAAGCTCGAAGTACGCCTCCGCCCCGGCGCTGTGGGGATCGTGGTGGGTCACCGGCAGGCCGAAGCTCGGCGCCTCTCCGACGCGCACGCTGCGCGGGATGACCGTGTCGAAGACGAGGTCGGGGAAGTGCTCGCGCACCTCCCGCTCGACGTCGCGTGCGAGCCGCGTGCGACCGTCGTGCATGGTGAGCAGCATCCCGGCGACCGTGAGGCGCGGATTGAGCTCGCGGCGGATGAGCGACAGCGTGTCGAGCAGGCCCGCCAGGCCCTCGAGGGCGAAGTACTCGGTCTGGACCGGGATGATCACGCGGTCGGCGGCGACGAGCGCGTTGACGGTGAGCGGACCGAGCGACGGGGGGCAGTCGAGCAGCACGTACGCGTAGCGGTCGCGCACGGAGGCGAGCGCATCACGCAGCCGCCGTTCGGATCCCGGCAGTCGCGGGAGCTCGACATTCGCGCCGGCGAGCCCGGCACCGGCCGGCAGCACGTGCAGGCGCTCGATCGCGGAGCGGTGCACGGCCTCGGTCGCGGGGACATCGCCGGCGAGGACGTCGTACAGCGCCGGGGCGGTCGAGCGAGCCAGGCCGAGGCCGACCGTCGCGTTGGCCTGCGGGTCCACGTCGACGAGGAGCGTCTCGTAGCCGGCCTCCGCGATGCACGCCCCGACGTTCACGGCGGTGGTCGTCTTTCCGACACCGCCCTTCTGGTTGGCGATCGCATACACCGTGCCCATGGCAGAGAAGCTAGCGGTGTTTGCGGTCGGGTCCGGTTGTGAGGCGGGCATGGTTCGGAAGCGAACGATATCGGTCAACCTCCAGTTGAGGCTCCGAGTGGTCGTTTTCGGGCGGTTCCTGGCCTACGGGGGAAGCGATCCGGCGTCTCCCGAACCTTCACGTACACGTACAGATGTCGCGAATGCGCTCCGGCGAATGGCGTGACCGCGCGCGACTCGTGGATTTCCAGGCCGAGGGTCGCCCCGGCCCCAGTCGCGGACGACCGTTCGTCGGCCGCCATCCGCGTTCGCCAGTCGACGAGCGACCCACCGAGGCGAAGCAGCGGGGCGGCGTATTCGAGCACGACCGGCGCCGACGCCACCGCGCGTGCCGTGACGAGGTCGTTGGCGCCACAGCCCGCACGCCACTCCTCGGCCCGGGCGTTGACGGCGTGCGCGTTGGTCAGCCCCATGGCCGCGATCGCCCGCTCGATGAAGGCCACCTTGCGCTTGACGCTCTCGACGAGCGACCACTGGCACTCCGGCAACGCGGCGGCGAGCGCGAGGCCCGGCAGCCCGGCGCCCGCACCGAGGTCGGCGGCCGTGTGCGCGCCGCGCACGGCGGGCACCTCGAGAGCGACGAGCGAGTCCGCGACGTGCTGGTCGACGGCCACCGCCGGATCCCGGACCGTGGTCGGAGCGAGCGGGTCGCCGGCAACCATCTCCAGGAGCGCGCCGAGCCGGCCGGACTGCGTCTCGTCGAGATCGTGAGCGCGGGCCAACTCGGTGAGCCGAGCGCGGGCCGGCAGGCCGAGTTCAAGCGTCATGCGCGTCCCGTGCCGCCCTCGCGCTGAGCGCCTCCCGGCGCTCGATGAACTCGGCGTAGCGCCGGCACATCTCGCGCAGGCGCTGCGCGGCATAGCCGTCGATGTCGTCGGTCAGCGCGAGGCGCAAGACGGGCAGCAGGTCGTCGACGAGCGCCGGGCCGCGGGCCATCCACTGGTAGTAGCTGCGTCCGCCGTGCCCGTATGGGCCGTACAGGCGGGAGCGTGGAAAGCGCGCAACCAGCCAGTGGAACAGCGCCTCGTGGCGCACGTGCATGCGCAACGCCACCTGCGGTTGCTTGCCGTCGCCGCCGAAGGACCCCTCACCGATGAGGATCCCCACAACGACACCACGCTCGAAGTCCGTCAACTCGGCCATGGCCCGATTGTTTCACCGTCGAGTAAAACGTGAAACGTTCGTCTCAGGCGGCGGCCACAACACCAGGCCGCTGCGTGCGGTTGCCTGCGACGTCGCGAACAGCCGGGCCGCTGCGTCGCTCAGTCGCCGAGCGGCGCGACGACGAGATACCGGTCCGGCTCCTCGCCCACGCTGTATGTCTCGACGTCGCCGCGGTCGCGCAGGTACTCGTGCACGATCCGCCGCTCCGATGCCGGCATCGCCTCCAGCTCGACAGGCGCGCCACTGCGCAGCGCCTCCTCGGCCGCCTCATCGGCCTCCGACTCGAGCGTCTCGCGCCGGCGGGCCCGGTAGCCGTCCGCATCGATCGTGATCCGCGTCTCGCCCGGCCCACCCCGGAACACGATCCGCTGCGCGAGATGCTGTAGCGCATCGATCGTCTGGCCCCGGCGCCCGATGACCAGGCCAACTCCCTCGCCCTCGATGTTCCCGGCCAACTCGCCGGTCGTCTCGCGCACATCGACCCGCGCCTCGAGGCCGAGCGCCTCGACGATCTCCTCGAGCAGGTCCTGCAGCTGCTCGGCCGGCGGTGCCTCGTCCGGCGTGTCGGGCTCGGCGCTCATCGCCGGCGGCCCGAGCGCTTCTTCTTCCGCCGCGGCGGTGGGGGCGGTGCAGCTGCCGTCGACGCGGGCGTCGTCGGGCTCTTCGCGGCCTTCGCCTTCGTCGCCGCCCCCGCGCCCGCGCCGACGGCAGCAACGGTCGCGAGCTCCTCCTCGGGCTCCGCGGTGGCGCGGCTCGGAAGAAGCCCGCTCAGTACACCACCCTTCCCACCACCGTTCGACCCCCCGTTCGGAGGCGCCGGCGGCACGCCCATCGTGCGGCGCACGAAGTACTGCTGCCCGAGCGTCCACAGGTTCGTCGTGATCCAGTACACGAGCACACCGGCGGGGAACCGGAAGATGAACGCCGTGAACACGAGCGGCAGCAGGATCATCATCCGCCGCTGGTTCGGATCGGCGCTCGCGGACATCAGCAGCGTCGAGGCCAACTGCGAGCCGATGTAGAGCGCGAGCAGGACGATGAGCACGACCCCGGTCGCCTGCGCCGTGATGTCGGGGATGAAGAGGAACTTCGCCGACCCCGGGGCGACCTGGTTGCAGCTCACGCTCTGGATCTGCGCCGCCGAGACCGTCTTGATCGTCAGATGGCCGAAATGGTGGGCGATCTGCGGCCCACAGATGTCGACCTTCAGGTTCTGGCGCAGCGCGTAGAACAGCGAGATGAGCACCGGCAACTGCAGCACCAGCGGCAGGCAGGAGGCGAACGGGTTCACCCCGTGCTCCTTGTAGAGCTTCATCATCTCCTCGGACTGGCGCTGCTTGTCGTCCTTGTACTTGGCCTGCACCTCCTTCATCTGCGGCGCGATGAGCTGCATCTTCTGCATCGAGCGGAACTGCTTCATCGTCAGCGGCAGCAGCACGAGTCGCACGAGCACCGTCAGGCCGATGATCGCGAGACCCCAACTCCGGCCCAACACGAACACGTCGTTGTGGAGGAAGACGAGGACGGCCGCGAACGCGTCGATCAGCGGCGAGAACGCGCTCTGAATGACGTTGGCAAGCAGGAACAAGGGCGGGAGGGGGAGTTGTGTCGCTGTGCGTTATCCGGCGTGATGGCCGCTGCGTGGGGCGAACAGCGTCTGCGCCTCGACCGGGTCGAACCCACCCGGGCTCCAGGGGTTACAGCGCAGCACCCGCCAGCCCGCGAGCACCAGTCCCCTCAGTATGCCGTACCGCTGAATGGCCTGTACGCCATAGCGCGAGCAGGTCGGCTCATAGCGGCACCGGCGCGGCAGGCCCGGCGAGATGAAGCGCTGGTAGAAGACGATCGGGGCGATCACGACCGAGCGTCCAATGCGGGCCGCTCGACCGTGCGCCACCGCGGGCGCATCCGGCGTCGCGGACGACGCACCCGCCGGCTCGCGGACGTGGCCACAGCCGCTCACGCGGCGTCCTCCCCGCGTGCGCCATCCCCGTCGTCCGGGGTGTCGGTCCGAGTACCGGTCACGGCGACGCTCTTCGCGGGGACGAGTCCCGACCGCGTGAGCAGCTCGGCAAGCGCCCCGTCAACGCCGCTCAGCCCATCGCGTTCGGCGAGCTCGCGCACCTCCGGCCGAGCCACGATAACGAGGTCCTGCCCCGCCGGCAGGTTCGCCTCGTACTCCGTGAAGGCTTCCCGCAGCAGTCGCTTGACCTGGTTGCGATCGACGGCGCCGCCGACCTTCCGCGACACCGACAGGCCGAGTCGCGGGCGCTCGCCGTCACCTCTCGGGAACGTGTACAGGACCAGGTGGCGGTTGCCGACCGAGCGGCCCTGGCGGTAGACGCGGTCGAACTCCGCGCTGCGCGACAACCGGCCTCGGCGCGTCCGCGTCGTCATCGCGCGACCCGGTCGGGCCCTTCCCTCAGCCCGGCGGCGCTCATGCGCTCGCGCTTCTGGCACCGGTCGGGCGCACGACTCACACCGTGAGGCGCTTGCGGCCCTTCGCCCGGCGCCGCTTGAGCACGATACGCCCGGCCCGGGTCTGCATGCGCTCCCGAAATCCGTGCGTACGTGCGCGCTTGCGCTTCTTCGGCTGGTAGGTCCGTTTCATCCTGATCCGATCGCGGTTGGCCGTCGCGCGAGCCGCACACATTGGCCTCGACGCGCCGCCCGAGTATAGCCCGAGCCCGAGCCCGAGCTTTTTTTCGCCAATTGCGATCACACCCCCGCCGGCGGGTCGGCCGGGGCAGATCGCTTGGGTATAGTCGCCAACCGCCGGATCCCCCGCGGGTCCTCCCACCCACAGTGTCCAGCGCTGCGCTCAAAGGAGCGGGTCGTTCCCTGCTGTCGTGTCCGCCGACCTCGAACACATCTGGCTGCGAGTGCAGTCCCACCTCGCGACCGCCGTCGACGAGTCGACGTACCGGATCTGGCTCGAGCCCCTCCGCGCCGTCGAACTCACCGACGGCAAGCTCGTCGTCGCCGCGCCGACGCGCACCTGCTCGTGGATCGCCGACCGCTTCGGACGCGTCCTGCAGACATGCGTGGCCGCGACCGTCGGGCCCGAGGTCACCGTCGACCTGGTCGCCTCCGACGAACCCCCGTCTCCCACACGCCGCTTCGCCCGACCACACCCCCGCGGCGAGCGCCCCGACACCCCGTCGCCCGACACCCCACGCCTGCGTGAGCCGGCGCTCAACCCCAAGCTCACATTCGAGCAGTTCGTCATCGGCGACGGCAACCGCCTCGCGCACGCGGCCGCGCTCGCCGTCGCCGAGATGCCCTCACAGGCTTACAACCCCCTCTTCCTCTGCGGGCCTCCGGGGCTCGGCAAGACCCATCTGCTGCACTCGATCGCCACGTTTCTGACCACCCACGCCCCGGGCCTGACCCTGCGCTACACGACCGGCGAGGCCTTCACGGCGCACTTCCTCACCTCCCTGCGAAGCGGCTCGCTCGAGCACTTCAAGGACCACTTTCGCCATGTCGACGTGCTGCTCGTCGACGACATCCAGTTCCTCGAGCACAAGACCCGCACCGAGGAGGAGTTCTTCCACACCTTCAACGCCCTGTCCGACGTCGGCGGCCAGCTCGTCGTCACCTCCGATCGCCTCCCGCGCGACCTCGCCGCCCTCGAGGATCGCCTCCGCGAGCGCTTCGAGGCCGGCCTCGTCGCCGACATCCGCGCGCCTGATCTCGCCACGCGCCTCACGATCCTGCGCAAGCGGGTCCACCACGACCACGTCCCGCTGACCGACCCCGACGCCCTCCGTGTGATCGCCGAGCGCGTGTCCGTCAACGTGCGCGCGCTCGAGGGCGCCCTCATCCGCGTCGTCGCCTTCGCCTCGCTCACCGGGCGCTCACTCTCGCCCGACCTCGTCCTGGAGGTGCTCGACAGCCTCTACCCGACGCCCACTCCCCACGCCTCCGTGGCCGACATCAAGCTCGCCGCGTGCGAGCACTTCGGCCTCACCGGCGACGAGCTCGTGTCCACCACTCGAGCGAGCCGCATCGCGTGGCCCCGCCAGGTCGCCATGTACATCGCGCGCGAGCTCACCGACGAGTCACTGCCCGCCCTCGGCCGTCAGTTCGGGGGACGCGACCACACCACCGTCCTGCACGCCTGGCGGCGCACGGCCGAGCGGATCGCGCGCGACGATCACGCCCGCGACACCGTCCACAGCCTCCTCGCCCGCCTCGGCGGAACCCCTCCCGACCGCAACACTTGAGAGACTTCGGCTGACCCCTGTCCACAGGCGCCGCCGAGCACAGCTCGCCAGCGCCGTCGGCACTCCGCCCGCTTATCCACATCTCCACAGCCACTACTCCTTCAATCCTCCTTCTAAATAGTTCTCTGTTGTGAAGCTCTCCCTCCGAACCCCCGAACTCCTCGCCCAACTGCAGACCGTCACGCGTGTCGCCTCCACGCGCAGCGCCGTGCAGGCACTGTCCGGCGTCAAGCTGTCCGCCTCGGAGAAGGCCGAGTTGCTCGCCACCGACACCGAGGTCGGCCTCCGCGTGCCGCTCGAGGCGCAGGTCGAGCGTCCGGGCGAGGTCGTCGTCCCGGCTCGCCTGTTCCTCGATGTCGTCCGCGCGCTTCCGGCCGACACCGTGAGTCTCGAGCTCCGTCCCGCCGAGCAGGACCTCGAGATCGTCTCGGGCTCAGCCACGTTTCACCTGCGCACGCTGCGCCTCGACGACTTTCCACCACTTCCCACCCCGGATGAGCGGTCGCGGGTGAGCGTCCCGGCGCCTGCGTTCGCCGATACCGTGGCCAAGGTCGCCCGCTCGGCGTCGCGCGACGAGACGCGCCCGGTGCTCACCGGGATTCTCGTGTCCGCCTCCGGCCAGGAGCTGCGTATGGTGGCGACGGACTCCTATCGGCTGAGCGTGATGGAGACGACGCTCGAGGCTCCGCTGGTCGGCAGCTTCGAGGCGAACGTTCCCGCCCGGGCGCTGCAGGAGCTCGCCCGGATCACCCAGCACGTCGCAGCGGAGGAGCTGTCAGTGAGCGTCGGGCAGAACCAGGCCGTGTTCGAGGTCGGCGGGGTGGTGCTCTCCTCGCGCCTCATCGATGGTCAGTTCCCGAACTATCGTCAGCTGCTCCCGGATGCCGTCGAGCACGAGTTGCGGGTCGCGAGCGGTGAGCTCGCGGACGTCGTGCGGCGGGTGAGCCTGCTCGCGCAGAAGAACGCGCCGCTGCGCCTGTCCTTCGAGGAAGGGCAGTTGACGGTCTCGGCTCAGACGCCCGACGTCGGCGAGGCCTCCGAGGTGCTTCCGGTCCCGTTCCGGGGCGAACCGTTCGAGATCGGGTTCAACCCGGAGTTCCTGCGCGACGGCGTGGAGAGCGTCGACTCCGGCGACGTGCTCGTCAAGCTCATCAGCCCCCTTCGCCCGGGCCTCATCGAGTCGGCCGACGACGGTGGCTTCGTCTACCTGATCATGCCGATCAGGCTCAACGTCTAGCGCCGGGGTCGCTGGGGCGTGCCAGGCCCGCTCGTCATCGCTTCCCGGTGGGGATCGCCATGCTCGTGACCACCCTCGAGCTGCGCGACTTCCGCTCCTACGCTCGCGTCGAGGTCTCCTTCGGCCCGGGCGTGAACGTCATCCACGGCCCGAATGGTGCGGGCAAGACGAACCTCCTGGAGGGCGTGTACTTCGCCTGCACCGGCCGCTCGTGCCGCACGACCAACGAGCGCGAGGTGGTGCGGTTCGGTGCGGGCGTCACGCGCGCCCGGGTCCAAGCCCGGGACCCGCGCTCAGCGGACGCCACCCACGACCTGAGCGTCGGCTTCGCCCCGGGGGAGCCGAAGCGCCTGCGGGCCGACGGCGCCGACGTCGAGCGTCTCGTCGACGTCGTCGAGCGCCCGCTGGTGAGCGTGTTCCTGCCCGATCGCCTGGAATTGGTGAAGGGCCCCCCGGCGCTTCGGCGGGCCCATCTCGACCAGGTCGTCAGCGGCCTGTGGCCGTTGCGAACGGCGATCCGCCGCTCGTACGCCCAGGCCCTCGCCCAGCGCAACTCGCTCCTGGCCCGGCTGCGAGCCGGGCGCGCTGACGCGGCAAGCCTCGACGCGTGGGACGAGGAGCTTGCGCGCCATGCGGTGGCGCTCCGAGCGGCGCGGGCGGAGGCGACCGCGCTGCTCGCCCCGCGATTCCCCGACCAGGCACGATCGCTCGGCCTCAGCGGTGCGGCCGAGCTTCACTACCGGCCGCGCTCGGCCGCAACCGAGCCCGACGGGTTCGTCGCTGAGTTGCGCGAACGGCGCGCCGGCGAGATCGAACGGGGCTTCAGTGCGCACGGCCCGCACCGCGACGACCTCGTGCTCCAGCGCGACGGGCGTGACCTGCGCGCGTACGGATCGCAGGGGGAGCAGCGCCTGGCGCTGCTCGCGCTCCTGCTGAGCGAGCGCGAGACGCTCGCGCACGAACGCGGGCGACCGCCGGTGATGCTGCTGGACGATGTCATGAGCGAGCTGGACGCCGATCGGCGCAAGCGCCTCGTCTCCGAGCTCGCCGGCGACGGCCAAAGCCTGATCACGACGACCGACCTGGCGCACGTGCCCGGCGCCGACGCGCCGACCATCACGCGGCTGCGCGTCGCCGATGGGACGGTTCTGCAGGAGGCGCTTGCGGCGTGAGCCCGTCCGGCGGACGCCGCCTCGCCCCGCGTCCGATCTCGCTCGCGGTCGAGCGCCTGCAGCAGACACTCGCGCCGGCCACCACACTCGCCCGCGTGCAGGCCTGCTGGCCCGACGCCGCCGGCGAGGTGATCGCCGCCGCGGCCCGCCCGACCGCCGAGCACGCCGGCGTCGTGACGGTCTCCTGCGAGGCCGCCGTGTGGGCCGCCGAGCTGCAGTTGATGGGCCCGCAGATCGTCGCCCAGATCAACGCGGCCCTCGGTGAGCCGCTCGTCGGCGAGGTGCGCTGCCGGACCGTCTGAGTCACGCGCCCAAGTGCCCGTCCACAGGCGTGTGGACAACCGGTGCCGATCCACGGCTGGGGTGGGGAACGCGCACCAGTCGCGACCGCTATTTCTCCTGCATTTGCAGGGTTTTTATGCACCACTGACGTCCGGGTTCCGCCCCTCGGTGTGCTATTATTCTGTCTACCCGAACTCGCCCCGGTCCGTGGTGCTGGGCACCCGGATTTCCGGGGCGTTCTCACGTCATCGGAGGCTTCTTGGCGAACGACGGAAACCACTCGGCCGGCGGGCCCGAGCGCAACGGCGCGAATGATCCCAACACGCGCGGCGTCAGCTACGACGCCCAGGACATCACCGTCCTCGAGGGTCTCGAGGCCGTCCGCAAGCGCCCCGGCATGTACATCGGCTCGACCGGTGTGCTCGGCCTGCATCACCTGGTCTACGAGCTCGTCGACAACTCGGTCGACGAGGCCCTGGCCGGCTACTGCACCGAGGTCAGCGTCGCGATCCACCCCGACGGCTCGGTGACGGAGGTCGACAACGGCCGCGGCATCCCGGTGGCCATGCACGAGAAGGAGGGCCGGCCGGCGCTCGAGGTCGTGCTCACCGTGCTGCACTCGGGCGGCAAGTTCGGCGACGGCGGCGGGTACAAGGTCTCGGGCGGCCTGCACGGCGTCGGCGTGTCGGTGGTCAACGCGCTGTCCGAGCAGTTGCACGTCGAGGTCCGCCGGGATGACCATCACTGGACCCAGGACTACTCCCGCGGCGCGCCACTCGGAGAGCTGCAGAAGGGCGCGCCCCTGGCGCCCGGCCAGACCACCGGCACCACGATCACGTTCCTGCCCGACGCCGAGATCTTCGAGACGCTCGAGTTCGACTTCCGCACGCTCGAGGAGCGCCTGCGCGAGACCGCCTTCCTCACCCGGGGCCTGAAGATCTCGATCGTCGACGAGCGTGGCGAGGGTCACTCGGCCTCGTTCCAGTACGACGGCGGCATCCAGGACTTCGTCGCGTACCTCAACGAGAACAAGGATGTCGTGCACAAGAAGGTCGTCTACTTCGCCGGCGAGAGCGACGAGGGCGCCGTCGAGGTCGCGATGCAGTGGAACTCCTCCTACCAGGAGTCCGTCCACTCGTTCGCGAACAACATCAACACCCGCGAGGGCGGCAGTCACCTGAGCGGCTTTCGCTCCGCGCTGACGAGCACGCTCAACAAGTACGCCCGCGACCACGGGCTGCTCAAGGAGAAGGACGCCAGCCTGAGCGGCGACGACGCGCGCGAGGGCCTGACCGCTGTCGTCTCGGTGAAGCTGCGCGATCCCCAGTTCGAGGGTCAGACCAAGACGAAGCTCGGCAACCCGGGCATGGCCGGCTTCGTCCAGTCGATCGTCAACACCGGCCTGGCCGAGTTCTTCGAGGAGAACCCGAGCGAGGCGCGCGCCGTGATCAACAAGTCGATCGACGCCGCGCGCGCCCGCGAGGCCGCACGCAAGGCCCGCGACCTGACCCGCCGCAAGTCGGCGCTCGAGAACTCGACGCTGCCCGGCAAGCTGGCCGATTGCTCGGTCAAGGACCCCTCACTGGCCGAACTGTTCGTCGTGGAGGGCGACTCGGCCGGTGGCTCGGCCAAGCAGGGCCGCGACCGCCATACCCAGGCGGTGCTGCCGCTGCGCGGCAAGATCCTCAACGTCGAGAAGAGTCGCATCGACAAGGTGCTCCAGAACACCGAGATCCAGGCGCTCATCACGGCGATCGGCACCGGCGTGCGCGAGGAGTTCAACATCGAGAACGCGCGCTACCACAAGGTCGTGATCATGACCGACGCCGACGTCGACGGCGCGCATATCCGCACGCTCGTCCTGACGCTCCTGTTCCGCGAGATGCAGGAGCTCATCGAGGCCGGTTACGTCTACATCGCCAAGCCGCCGCTGTACAAGATCAAGCAGGGCAGCCGCGAGCGCTACATCGAGAAGGACTCCGAGCTCGAGGACATCCTCCTGTCCGACAAGTGGGAGAAGCTCGAGGTCTTCGACCGCCATGGCACGCCGTTCAAGCTCACCGAGGCGCGCTGGCAGCGCTTCACGCGATTGCTGAAGCAGTACGAGGGCTGGGCCTCGGCGATGCGCGCCGACTACGGACACGACGTCGTGACCTTCCTGGAGGAGTCCTCGCTGCTCGGCGAGCAGGTGATGAGCGCCGAGGCCGCGCTCGAGCTGCTCGCGCGGGAGGGCATCGTGGGCGAGACGCACGCCACCCAGCTGCAGGAGGACGATCCTCTCGAGATCCGCGTCAAGGCCACCGAGGTCAAGACCGGCTTCGCCCGCACCCACCGCCTGGCCCGAACGCTGTTCGAGTCGGCCGAGTACCGACAGCTGGCGCGGGTGCACGCCCAGCTCGTCGAGCTGGCCGGCACCCCGGCGTTCACGGTTCGCCTCGGCGACGCGCACGAGGACGCGCCCTCGTTCGAGGCGCTGCGCACCGCCGTGCTTGCCGTCGCCCAGAAGGGCGTCAAGCTGCAGCGCTTCAAGGGCCTGGGCGAGATGAACGCCGATCAGCTCGGCGACACGACGATGAACCCGGCCACGCGCACGCTCGCGCAGGTCACGCTCGAGGACGCCGCGGTCGCCGACCGCATCTTCTCGATGCTCATGGGCGACCAGGTCGAGCCGCGGCGCGAGTTCATCGAAGAGAACGCCCGCATGGTCGCCAACCTGGATGTCTGACGTCATGGCCTGCGCGTCTCTGCGTCCTCGCTCGCTCACGTGCGGAGCACGCTTCGCTCGCTGCGTCCTTGAGCTGCTTGGCCCTGACGTCAGACATCCAGGCGCCGCACGCGTCGCCGCGAAGGAGATGACATCGCATGGCTAGCACCGACGTGATCGGCGGCGGCAACGTCGAGCCGCGCGCGCTCGAGGAGGAGATGCGCACCGCGTACCTGGACTACGCCATGTCGGTGATCGTCGGGCGCGCCCTGCCCGACGTGCGCGACGGCCTGAAGCCCGTGCACCGGCGCGTGCTGTACGCGATGAACGAGCTCGGCCTCGGCCCGACCCGTTCGTACTCCAAGTGCGCGAAGATCGTCGGCGAGGTGATGGGCAACTATCACCCGCACGGCGACTCGGCGATCTACGACACGCTCGTGCGCATGGCGCAGGACTTCTCGATGCGCTACATGCTCGTCGACGGCCAGGGCAACTTCGGCTCGGTCGACGACGATCCCGCCGCGGCCATGCGCTACACCGAGGCCCGGCTGGCGCGGATCGCCACCGAGATGCTGCGCGACCTCGACGCCGACACCGTCGACTTCGTGCCCAACTACGACGGCTCCAAGCGTGAGCCGCTCGTTCTGCCCTCGCGCTTCCCGAACCTGCTCGTCAACGGCACCTCGGGCATCGCCGTGGGCATGGCCACGAACATCCCGCCGCACAACCTGCGCGAGGTGATCGCGGCCACCATCGCCTACATCGACGACCCCGAGCTCGAGGCCGAGGGCCTCATGCGTCACATCAAGGGGCCGGACTTCCCCACCGGCGGCATCATCCTCGGCCGAGACGGCATCCGCGACGCGTATGAGACCGGCCGCGGCCGCGTGCGCGTGCAGGCCCGCGCGCACATCGAGCCGCTGACGCACGGCAAGGAGGCGATCGTCGTCACCGAGCTGCCGTTCATGGTCAAGAAGGGCGGCGACAACGGCCTGATGACCAAGATCGCCGACCTCGCGAACGACAAGAAGATCCCCGAGATCGCCGACCTGCGCGACGAGTCCGACAAGCGCGGCATGCGGCTGGTCATCGAGCTCAAGCGCGACGCGATCCCGAAGGTCGTGCTGAACAAGCTCTACAAGCACACGCCGATGCAGACCACCTTCGGCGTGAACATGGTCGCGCTCGTCGACAACGTCCCGCGCACGCTGAACCTGCGCTCGGTGATCCACAACTACGTCGCGCATCAGCGCGAGGTGATCGTGCGGCGCACCAAGCACGAGCTGTCCGAGAAGGAGGCGCGCGCGCACATCCTCGAGGGCCTGCTGATCGCGCTCGACAACCTCGACGCGATCATCGAGCTCATCCGCGGATCTCGCGACCGCGACAGCGCCCGCGAGCAGCTCGTCGCCCGCTTCGAGCTCAGCCACATCCAGGCCACGGCGATCCTCGACCTCCGCCTGTCGCAGCTCACCGCGCTGGAGGCCGACTCGATCAAGACCGAGCATGCCGACGTCACCGAGCGCATCCGCGAGCTGCGCGACATCCTCGGCGACGAGTCGCGCGTCCTCTCGGTCATCAAGGAGGAGCTGACCGAGATCTCGGAGCGCTTCGGCGACGAACGCCGCACCGAGATCACGCACTCCGGCGACGAGCTGGACATCGAGGACCTGATCGCCGACCAGCAGATGGTCATCACGATCACGCGCACCGGCTACATCAAGTCGCTGCCCCTGGCCACCTACCGCCAGCAGCACCGCGGCGGTCGCGGCATCACCGGGATGGACATGAAGGACGGGGACTTCATCGAGCACCTGTTCATCACCTCCACGCACGACTACCTGCTGTTCATCACCAACCGGGGCAAGATCTACCGCTCGAAGGTGTACGACCTGCCCGAGGCGCAGCGCACGGCCAAGGGCCGCGCCCTCGTGAACATCCTTCCCCTGCGCGAGGGCGAGCGCGTGCAGTCGGTGCTCTCCACGCGCGACTTCACCGAAGGCAAGTACCTCATGTTCGCCACGCGCAAGGGCATGGTCAAGAAGACCGAGTTCCTGGCCTACAACACGCCGATCAAGGCCGACGGCATCATCGCCATCAAGATCAACGAGGACGACGAGCTCGTCGCCGTGCGCCGCACGAGCGGCGACGACGACATCCTCATGGTCTCCCACGACGGCAATGCCGTGCGCTTCCACGAGTCCGACGTGCGCTCGATGGGTCGCGACACGGCCGGCGTGCGTGGCATGAACGTCTCCCAGAAGGGCAACTCGGTGCTGGCCATGGACGTCGCCCGCGACGACCAGGAGCTGCTCGTGGTGACCGAGAACGGCTTCGGCAAGCGCACGAGCATCGGCGAGTACCGCAAGACCAAGCGCGGGGCGATGGGCGTCAAGACGATCACCCTGACCGACCGCAAGGGCGGCCTGGCCGGCGCGCTCGTCGTGCGCGAGCACGAGGAGCTCGTGTTCATCTCCAGCGGCGGCATGGTGCAGCGCACCTCCGTGCGCGGGATCAACCGCTACGGCCGCGCCTCCCAGGGCGTGCGCGTGATGAACATCAAGGACGAAGACGTCGTCAGCGCGATCGCCCTCGTGGTCGAGAACGACGAGGACACGGCCGCGCCGGTGGCCGAGGACGCCCCGCCGCCCCTCGGCGAGCAGCACGTCGACGATCCGTCTCCCGAGGACCCGGGCGCCGCGCCCGAGGACTCCTCGCCCGGCGACGACGACTGACGACCGGCGGCCGGAGCGGCCCGCCGCCGGTCGGGCCGCTCATCTCTGTGCATTGCACGCCACGTCGCGCCCCGATCCGCCGCCGGCGCCGTTCGCCCGCGCAGCGCGGCCTGCACCCTCTCGCCACCGTCGACTTCGTCCGCTACTCTCAACGGACCAGAGAAAGGAGGTGGTCCTAACCTTGTCTGACAGTTCTTGCGGGACCCTGGAGGTGCCCGGCCGCTAGGTCGGGAGGCTGGTCCGCATAGCGGAATCCAACCCGGGACACCCCGAGACGGCCGCCGGCATTGGTCCCTCCGGCACACCAGGCCAGTCTCGGCTCTATCCAGTCATTCAGCAGTAGCGAAGGGCGCCGCGCCAAGAGGTCGGCGCCCTTCGCGCATTTGAGGGAGCGCCAAGGCGCCCGCGCAACAGCGCGTGCCTGATCGCCGGAATCTGCACCGGGGCGGGGAGCCGGGCCGGCGCGCGGCCTCCCCTTTTCCCGGGGAGGACGCGCGATGGCACGTCTCCCCGCCCCGCGACCAGCACACCAAGGCGACCAGATAAGACGACCGACGGGCGCCTAAGCCGCAGCCGGCAGGTAAGCCCGCCACGTAGCCGGAATCGTCGGCGAAGCGACCGTAATGAAGATTTCGGCCCGTGGCGCCCGCGGCTTCGTCCGCGGGTGCATGTTCGCCTGGCGCGGAAGGCGGTCGCCCTTGCGCCGGTTGCACGGGGCGCACGAGGCGACGATGTTCTCCCACGTCGAGGTGCCTCCCTTGCAGCGCGGGATGACGTGGTCGACGGTCAGGTTCGAGCGCGCGCCGCAGTACTGGCACGCCCAGCCGTCGCGGGCGAACACGGCGCGGCGGGTGATCTTTCGCCGGTGTGCGTCGCGGGGCACGTGCACGTAGGAGACAAGGCGGATCACCGCCGGGCGCGACATCGTCGCGCGCTCCGATCGCAGCGCCCAGGCCCCTTCCTCCACGAGCTCGGCCTTCTGCTTGAGCACGAGCACCACCGCGCGCCGCACAGAGCACACGTTGATCGGCTCGAACGTCGCGTTCAGAACGAGCACCCGGCCACTGTCACGCCCACGCCGTCGGTGCTCATCGGACGGCGTGGACGGTGCTGGAGCCGGTGGAACAGCGCTCTCCACGGTGCCCCGCAGTGTAGCGGGGCGGCCCGCGGGCGGGATTGAACGGCGTGTTACCGGCCGGTGGGGTACGAGCCGAGCACGCGCACCGCATCGCAGTGACGGCGCAGTCCCGCGAGCGCCTCGGCCACGGCCGACGCGCCCTCGCCGCCGTCGAGGTCGAGGAAGAACATGTACGTGCCAAGTCGGGCGCGCTGCGGGCGCGACTCGATCTTCGTGAGGTTGACGTCGCGGCGCGCGAACTCGTCGAGGCAGGCGACGAGCCACCCCGGCTTGCCGGCACCGGAGCCCCAGAACACGATCGAGGTCTTCTGCGCCCGGTCGCCCGCCGGCGTGTCGTACAGCGGCGGACGGTCGGCCGCGTCGCGGGCCAGCCACACGAAGCGCGTCTCGTTGTCGTGCCGATCCTCGACGCCCTCGAGGAGCACGACGCAGCCGTAGATGCTCGCGGCCAGGCCCGGACCGAGCGCCGCCCACCCCGGCTCGCCGGCCTCCGCGACGACGCGGACCGCCTCGGCGGTGGAGCTCGCGCTGCGCACCCGAGCCTGCCCCAGCCGCTCGCGCAGGAAGACCGCGCACTGGCCGACCGGCTGCGGGTGCGACACGACCGTTGTGATCTCCTCGAGCTGGACGGGCCCGCGAGCGATCAGGCACTGGCGCACCGGGAGCACGAGCTCGCCGACGATCCGCACGTCGCTCGCGTCGCCGGCGAGTGCGTCGAGCGTCACCGTGACGGGACCCTCGATCGAGTTCTCGATCGGCACCACCGACCAGCGCACGGTCTCCTCCTGGACGGCCATCACCGCCTCGTGGATGCTCGTGAGCGGAACGGTCTCGACGCCCTGCACGTCGAGGCTCCGGTGGAGCGCCTCCTCGCTGAACGTTCCGCGCGGGCCGAGGTACCCGACCCGCGGCGCGCCCTCAGCGGCCGGCGCCGGCGGGGCCATCGGGCGACGGGCCTGACAGGGCGAGACGCACCGCCTCGTTCTCCTCGGGCGAGAGCTCGAGCTCGCTGCGCCCGTCGTGCACCTGCTTGGCGTACAGGCGCGCCTGGTCACGGTGGTGGATCGACGACAGCACGATGCCCGAGCGCGTCGCGTCGAGCAGCGCGATCGACATCGACTGGTGCCCTGACATCTCGTTGTACGCGTCGTAGCGAACGAGGGCGCGATGCGCGATCGCGCCCTGGAGCGCGGTCTCGACGACGCCGAGCCGACCGTCGAGCCGCTCGGCGACGCCGGCGACGTAGTCGCGCAGCGCATCGAACGCCGCGTCTGTCGCGGCGACGTGCGCGACGAGGTCGTCCCGGCCGGACTCGCCGAGGACGACGCGCTGCGCGGCCCGCAGGCGGCGCAGGGCGATCGCGAGCGCGATGCAGCCCGCGAGCGCGATGACCGCGACCGCCGCCGCGGCGATCGCAACGATTCCCTGCGTGTCGGTGATGGTGGCGCGCACTCCCGCCACAAGTTAACCGCTTGGCCCGCCGCGACCGCTCCCCCTGGCGGCGAGCGATGGCGCCTAGGGGCCGAACACCGCCGTGTAGGTGCTCTTGTTGTTGGCGACGTTCTTCTCGCCCGGGACGGGCACGACGTACGCGGTGACGCTGGCCGGCACCTGCAGCGGGACCCCCTGGACCTGGACGGGAACCGTGTAGCTCTGACCGGGCTTGGTCAGCGGCAGCACCTTCGACGCGGTGCGCGTCTGGCCCTGGCCGGTGACCGAGACCTGGACGGTGACGCCGGTCTCGTTGTTCTCGCCGGTGTTCGTCAGGTTGACCGTGAACGTCGGGTTGGCGCCGCCGGAGATGTTGTTGACCGAGCCGCCCGACATGAGCGTGTTGCCCCCGACGCTGACGCTGTCGAGCGAGTGCCCATGGGTGCCGGGTGCGAGCGCCGTGCCGTTCGTGCCCGTCCCGGCGGCGCCGGTCAGCCGCGAGGCGACCGTCCCCTGCTGCAGCCAGCTGAGGTCGTGCACCCACACCGACGACGGCAGCGCCGCCGGGGAGATCCCGTTGGCGCTGAGCTCCTGGGCGATCAGCGGCGTCACGCGATCCTGGAAGAGCACGTCGGAGGCCAGCACGCGCTCCATGTCGCCGGCGATCGCCTTGAGCGCGGGTCCGGAGTCGCTCAGGCCCCCGAGCGCGACCGGGATCTTGCTCGCGGTGTCCGAGACCGCCTCCCAGCGCAGGTCGAGCGCGAGCAGCAGGGCGCGTTGCGCGACGTCGAGGCTCCCCGGCGGGCTCAGCCGATTCGCGTTGTCGTAGTCCTGCTTCGCCTGCACGCTGAGGGCGTCGAGCTCGGGCCCCACCTGCGCCGCCGACTTGCCCTGCGCGTTCGCGAGGTCGCTGAAGAACGCGTCCCCCACGCGCTGGGAGGACTGTGCGATCTTGACGACGTCGTTGTTGTACGACACGAGCGCGTCGTGGCGCGCGCTGCTCTCGCAGCTGGAGATGAGCAGCACGACGAGGATCAGCCCGATGAGCGCCACGCCGAAGAAGACGCCGCGGCGCACCATGATCGTCTGGTGGTCGGCCGCGTGCGCGCCGGCCGTCGTCGGACGGCGGGGGCGCGGCGCTCTGGGTTGGCGGGTTTCTTGTGCGGGCGGCTCGTCGTCGTCGAAGAACGACAAAAGGCGCTCCTAGCAGGGGTGAAGACGAGGGCCAGAGTATGACCCGCGCGGTGGGATGCCGATGTGGATGCAAGTTCTGCGTCATCCCCCGCACTCCTGCGCTCGCGGCAGGAGGCGGATCCCGGATGGCGAACGCGGAGGAGGTGCAGTCGCTCGACACCCTGCCCCACGGCGACGGCCGGGGAGCCGCTGCGCTTCCGGACCGCCGGCCCGCGTCCGAGCTCGCCCTCGGCCGCTATCGCCTGCTCGAGCGCCTCGGGGCGGGCGGCTTCGGGGTCGTCTGGCTCGCCCACGACGTGCGCCTCGACCGCGAGGTCGCGGTCAAGCGGATCGTGCTCGGCCCGGGAGCCGTGCCCGACCGCGTCACGCGCGAGGCGCTCGCGACCGCGCGCCTCGCGCACCCGGCGATCGTCGCCCTGTACGAGGCGGCGGCCGACGAGCACGCCTTCTGCCTGGTGTCGGAGCTGGTGCGCGGCTCGACGCTCGCCCAGCTGATCGCGGGCGACGAGCTCACCGACGACGACGTGTTCGCGATCGGTCTGGCCCTCTGCGACGCGCTCGAGCATGCGCACGAGCGCGGGGTCATCCATCGCGACGTCAAGCCCCAGAACGTGCTCGTGCCCGACCCGCCGGGCGCCCACCCGGTCGCCGCCAAGCTCGCCGACTTCGGCGGGGCGTGGATCACCGGGGAGGACCCGCTCACCCGCACCGGCGACGTCATGGGCACGCTCGCGTACATGGCCCCCGAGCAGGCCGAGGGCAACGAGGTCGGCGAGGAGTGCGACCTGTACTCGTGCGCGCTCGTCTGCTTCGAGGCCCTCAGTGGCGTGAACCCCGTGCGCGGCGCCACCCCGGCGAGCACGGCGCGCCGGATCGGCACCGAGCTGCCGTCCCTGCACGAATACCGCCCCGACCTCCCGGGCGAGCTCATCGCCGCCATCGACGTCGCGCTCGACCCCGTCGCGCACCAGCGCGGAGCGCTGGGTGACCTGCGCGACGCGCTCGCGGCCGCTCCGCCTTCGCGCCCGCGCCGGCGCGGCTGGTTCGCGGGCCGCGGGGGCCGGAGCGCCGACGAGCCCGGCGAATGGCCGGCCCGGGCGCCCGACGAGCCCGCGACCGCCATCACACGCGCCGGCGCGACGGTGGAGCACGACGACGCGATCGTCTGGCCGGAGGTGGCCTGGGAGGGCGATGATCCCGGGACGCTCGTCGACCGGCGTCCGCGCCGGCGCTCCGCGCCCGGCGCGCGGCGCCGCCGGCGCGCCGATGCGCCGCCGCCGACCGTCGGTGCGGCCGAGCCGGCGGTCGAGCCGGTGCCGAGCCGCCCGCCCGCCGACGCCTCCGCGCCGGCGGGCGTCTCGCCCCGCGTCAGCGCCCGTCTGTTCGAGGGCGCCGGCGCCGGCGCCCTCGCGGCGGGCGCCCTGTACGGGCTCGGTGGGGCGACGCAGCAGGTCGCGCTCGCCGCTGCGCTGCTCACGACCGTGGTCGTGGCGGTGCTGCCGCGCGTCGGTTGGCTCGCCGCGACGGCCGTCGTCTGCGCGTGGCTCTCCGCGGCGCACGCGCCGGGCAGCGCGCTCTGCGTCGCCGCCGCGTCGTTGCCGGTGCCGATCCTGATGCGCCGGCCGGGGCCCGCCTGGCTCGCGCCGGCGCTCGCCCCGCTGCTCGGGCTCGCCGGCCTCGCCGGCGCCTATCCGGCGCTCGCGGGACAGTTCGCGTCCGCGCCGCGCCGCGCCGCCGTCGGCGCGCTCGGCTACTGGTGGCTCGCGCTGGCCGAGCCCGTGCTCGCTCGCCGGCTGTGGCTCGGCCCGCCGTCCGGCGTGCCGGCTCGGGCGGCCTGGGAGGCCTCGGTCACGCACACGGCCACACACGTCATCTCGCCGCTGCTGACCGTCGGCGTGCTGCTCGGGGCGCTGCTGTGGGCGGCCGGAGCCGCCGTGCTGCCCTGGATCGTGCGCGGTCGCCACGCCAGCGTCGACGTCATCGCGGCGACCGTCTGGACGGCGGCACTCGCCGCCGCCGCGCCGATCATCGCCCGCGGCGGCCTCGCCCCGGGGGCCGCCGCGTCGCCGCGCGGGCTCGTCCTCGGGTCGATTCTCGGCGGCCTGCTCGTCGTGACGGCGCGCGCGGCGCGGGGCGCGACATGAGCTCGGCGCCGGTCGTCTGACGTAGCATGGCGTCGGCACGGCAGCGGTCGCCGGGCCCCGCCGTCACGCTTCCCGTCTCGTCGGCTGCGCGGGACGATGCGGGGATCGGACCGCGGATCGGCTCGCCACGGAAACCCGCCATGAACGTGCTCAGACACCTGGAGGAAATGCTCACCGGCCTCGTCGAGGGGACGTTCGGCCGCGTGTTCCGCTCCGAGGTTCAGCCGATCCAGATCGCCCACAAGCTCTCGCGCGAGATGCTCGAGCATCGCACCGTTTCGGTCTCGCGCATCTACGTGCCCAACGAGTACGTGGTCTACCTGTCGCCCGCGGACCGCGACCGGTACGCCGACGTCGAGGATGAGGTCATCGACGAGCTCGGGGCCTACCTGCTCGAGCAGGCCCGCCGCGAGCAGGTCACGCTCGCCTCGCGCCCGATCATCGTCTTCGAGACCGACGAGGAGCTGTCGCTCGGCGAATTCGGCATCCAGGCCCGGCTCGTCCGAGCCGCGCCGGACGAGGACAGCGACCCCGAGCAGGGCGAGCACGGGCACACGATGATCTACAGCACGTCCGAGCGCCACCGCGGCGCGCTGCAGACGACACGCGCTCCCCGCACGCCCCGCGCGTTGCTCGTCGTCGACGGCCGGCGCATGCTCGTGCCGCCGCGGGGCGGCGTCATCGGGCGCAGCCGCGAGTGCGACATCGTGCTGGAGGACAGCAACGTCTCGCGGCGACACGCCGAGCTGCGCCCCGAGCTCGACGGCTGGGCGATCGTCGACCTCGGCTCGACGAACGGCGTGCGCGTCAACGGCCGTCGGATCACCCTCAGCGAGCCGCTGCAGCCGGGCGACCGCATCGACCTCGGCGCCACGACGCTGCACTTCGAGGAGCGATGACGGCGCGGCCACAGACGGCACCTCCTAGTAGGTTCTGATGCGTGCGACGCGCGTCTGGACCAGGGGGGTGAGGCCGTGAGCCTGCAGCCGGTGTCGGTGGCGCTGAAGTTCGGCTTCATCGCCGTCATGTACCTCTTCCTGCTCTGGGTGTCGCGCAGCGCGCTGCACGACCTGCGCTCGGGCGGGGCGGCGGCCTATCCGCCCGCCGGCGACGCGACCGGGCTGTATTCGGCGTCGGGCGGGCCGCGCCCCGGCGTGGCCGAGCCCCGCCTCGTGGTGGAGCGCGCCCCCGGGCACGAGCCGGGCATGATCTACGACCTCGAGCAGGGCGCCGTGCTCGGCCGCGGCGACCAGGCCGAGATCCGCCTCGAGGATCCCTTCGCCTCCGGCGCGCACGCGCGCATCTACCCGCAGGGCAACCTGCTCGTCATCGAGGATCTCGGCTCGACGAACGGCACGTACCTCAACGAGGAGCTGCTCGACGGCCCTCGCCCGCTGCATCCCGGCGATCGCGTGCGCATCGGCGACAGCGAGTTCACGTATGAGGATTGACCCCGGCGCGAGCCGCCCCCCGGCGGGCTCGGCGGCCCGAGAGGGGACCCCGACGCCGAGCCCTGCCACTCTTCTGGGCTGAATGCTGCGAGTCGTCGACAGCTTTTCCGCCTCGGACACCGGCCGCCAGCGCCGGCACAACGAGGATTCGCTCCTGGCGCGCATCCCGCTCTTCGTCGTTGCGGACGGGATGGGCGGCGCGCAGGCCGGCGAGGTCGCCTCCCACATCGCGGTCGAGACGTTCGCCGACGGGCTCGGCGACGGCGATACGCGGCCCGAGGAGCGTCTCGCGGAGCGGGTGCGGGCCGCCAACGCCCACATCTACGAGCTCTCCCAGGCCAACGCGGAGCAGGCCGGGATGGGCACGACCCTCACCGCGGTGTACGTCGGCGAGGACGAGATCGCGATCGCCCACGTCGGCGACAGCCGCGCCTACTGCCTGCGCGACGGCGAGCTCCTGCGGCTCACCGACGACCACTCGCTCGTCGACGAGCTGCTGCGCCAGGGCCGTCTCACCCCCGAGGAGGCCGAGGATCATCCGCAGCGTTCGATCATCACGCGGGCGCTCGGACCCGAGCCCGAGGTCGAGGTCGACACGCGCACGCACCGCGCCCGCTCCGGCGACGTCTACCTGCTCTGTAGCGACGGCCTGACCTCGATGGTCCACGAGGCCCGGGTCGCCGAGATCCTCAACCAGGAGCCGGACCTGCAGCAGGCCGGCGCCGACCTCATCGCCGCGGCCAACGCCGCCGGTGGGCGGGACAACATCACCGTCCTCCTCTTCCGCGTGGAGGAGGTCGGAGCCCCGGCGGGCGGCGAGGCGGATCAGCCGACGCGCGTGAGCGAGGCGATCGCGGCGACGCAGATCTCGCCGAGCCCGGCGGCGGTCGACCGCGGAGCCGGGACCGAGGTGCCGCCCGGGCGGGGAGCGAACGGCACCGACGAGACGAGCGCGCCGTCGGCCAACGGCCGGGAGTCCGCCCTGTCCTCGAGCGTCGCTCCGGTCCCGCGGGGCCGCTCGCCATCGGCGGTCGTCGCCGCGCCCAGCGCGGTCGCCGGCCGGCGTCTCCCGCGCCGCCCGGTGCCCGCGGACGGCCCCCGCCGCCGCCGCTGGATCGGGCCGTCGTTGTTCCTCGCCTCGGTACTCGCGATCCTCGTGCTCGGGCTGTATCTCGCCACGCAGGCCGTGTACTTCATTGGAACCGACAGCCGCGGATTCATCGCCGTGTTCTCCGGACTTCCCTACGAGTTGCCCTTCCACGTGAAGCTCTACAGCCAGTACTACGTCTCCGGCGTCCCGGCCTCGTCGATCCAGCCCGTCCGCCGCCGGATGCTGCTCGACCATTCGCTGCGCTCGGTCAGCGACGCGAGCACGCTCGTGCGCCAGCTCGAGCTCGGAAAGATCGCGGGGGCGTCGTGAGTCGCCGCCAATGAACAGGCCGATCGTTCGCTTGTACGGCCTGGTCATCCTGATGTTCGCCCTACTGATCGGCTTCACGTCGCGCTGGGCCGTGTTCTCGGCCGCGAGCCTGCGCGACAACCCGCTCAACAAGCGCAGCGAGATCGCCCAGCAGCACATCCAGCGCGGCCCGATCACGGCCGATGACGGCCTCGTGCTCGCGCGCAGCGTGCGCGGCACCGACGGGCTGTACTCGCGCCGGTATCCGGCCGACGGCCTGTTCGCGCACGCCGTCGGGTACTCGGGCCTGCTGATCGGCCAGTCCGGCCTCGAGCAGTCCTACAACAGCTATCTGAACGGGCAGACGAGCACCGGGCTGACGGCGATCCTCGACCAGCTGCAGGGCAAGCGTCCCCAGGGCGACTCGGTCGACACCTCGCTCGATCCGAACGCGCAGCGGGTCGCCCTGCGCGACCTCGCCGGCCAGCCGGGCGCGGTCGTCGCGCTCGACCCGCACACCGGCGCGATCAAGGTCTTCGCGAGCGTCCCGGGCTTTGACCCGGCGACGCTCAGCCCCGCGACGCTGGCCCGCCTGGACCGCGAGAACACGCTCGCGCCGCTTGTGGACCGCGTCACGCAGGCCGGCTACCCGCCCGGGTCGACGTTCAAGGTCGTCACCGACATCGCCGCGCTCGACAGCGGCCGCTTCACGCCGACCTCGGTCCTGAACGGCGACTCCCCGAAGGTGATCTCCGGCGTGCCGCTCATCAACGACGGCAACCAGAGCTTCGGCAACATCACGCTCACCGACGCGCTGACCTTCTCGGTCAACACGGTGTGGGCGCAGGTCGGCGTGCAGCTCGGCAAGCCGACGATGGCCCACTACATGAACCGTCTCGGCTTCGACCGCCAGCCACCGATCGACCTGCCCTCGTCGGAGGTTCGGGCCAGCGGCGAGTACTTCACCGTCAACGGACGCACCCGCCTCGTCCCGCCGACGAGCCCGCTCGTCGACGTCGGCCGGATGGCCTTCGGGCAGGACCATCTCGAGGTGACCCCGCTGCAGATGGCGATGGTCGCCGCCGCCGTCGCCAACGGCGGGATCGTCGTGGCGCCCCATCTCGTCGATCGTGTGATCAACCCGGATGGGCAGACGGTGCACTCCGGCGGCACGCAGGTGATCGACCGGGCGATGTCGCCCCAGACGGCGGCGCAGGTCGGGACGATGATGGCCCAGGTGGTCAAGGAGGGAACCGGTACCGCCGCGGCGCTCGCCGGCATCCAGGTGGCGGGTAAGACGGGCACGGCGCAGACCTCGACCCCGGGCGAGAGCCAGGTCTGGTTCATCGCCTTCGCCCCGCTGCAGGACCCGCGCTACGCGATCGCGGTGACGGTGGAGCGCTCGACCGGCCAGGGCGGCACGGTCGCCGCCCCGATCGCCAAGGACGTTCTCGAGGCGCTGCTGCATGCCTGATCCGGGCACGATCATCGACGGCCGCTACCGCGTCGGCGCGCGCATCGGCACGGGCGGGATGGCCGACGTGTTCCTCGCCGAGGACCTGCAGCTCGGGCGCCAGGTGGCGCTGAAGATCCTCCACCGCCGCTTCGCCGAGGACCAGGAGTTCGTCGAGCGCTTCCGCCGCGAGGCCTCGAGCGCCGCCGGGCTGTCGCATCCGAACGTCGTGCACGTGTTCGATCGCGGCGAGTGGGGCGGCACGTACTACATCGCGATGGAGTACCTCCCCGGCGAGTCGCTGAAGACGCTCGTCCGCCGCGGCGGCCCGGTCGATCCTGCGACGGCGATCGACTACGTCATCCAGATCCTGCGCGCGGCCCGTTTCGCGCACCAGCGCGGCGTGATCCACCGCGATCTGAAGCCCCACAACGTGATCGTCGACGAGGAGGGGCGCGTGCGCGTCACCGACTTCGGCATCGCCCGTGCCGGCGCCTCGGACATGACGCAGACGGGCTCGATCATGGGCACCGCCCAGTACCTCTCGCCCGAGCAGGCGCAGGGCCACGCCGTCAGCGCGGCCTCGGACATCTACGCGATCGGGATCGTCCTGTACGAGCTCCTGACGGGCACGCTGCCCTTCGACGGCGAGACGGCGGTGACGATCGCGCTCAAGCAGGTCTCCGAGGCGCCGATGCCGCCGAGCGCCGTCAATCCCGCCGTGCCCCCGGCGCTCGACGCGGTCGTGCTTCGCGCGCTCGCGAAGGACCCGCAGCAGCGCTTCGCGAGTGCGGGCGAGTTCATCGCCGCGCTCGAGCAGGTCCGCGCCGGCCTCGACCAGCCGGACGTCGGCGACACGGCGCGCTTCGCCGCGCTCGAGCTCGCGGCCGCCGCGGGCGGGAGCGTGAGCAGCCCGCCCGCGCCGCCGCCCGCCGCCCTGGCCGTGCCGCCGCTCTCCGAGGACGAGCCCGAGCCCGACGATGAGGAGGCGCGCCGCCGCCGCCGCCGCTGGTGGATCGCGGCCGGCGTGGTGGCGCTCCTCGTGGTCGCGGGCATTGGCGTCGCGCTGCTCCTGCGTCCGTCCCGGGTCACGGTGCCGACGCTCGCCCACTGCGAGCCGGAGGCGGTCGCCTTCGCCCAGCTGCATCAGGCGGGGTTGACCGGGATCGTGCAACGGGTGACGACGACGACCTGCCCGCCGGGCGGCGTCGTCGACCAGAGTCCGAGCGGCGGAAGCATGCGGGACAAGGGCTCGAGCGTCATCGTCCAGATCTCCGCCGGGCCCGGCGTCGCGACGGTGCCGCCGGTGGCCGGGAAGACGCGGGTGGCGGCCGTCAACGCGCTGACGGCCGCCGGGCTGGCCCCGGTCGTGCAGACGACGGCGAGCTCCACCGTGCCCCTCGGCCATGTCATCTCGACCGTCCCGCGCGCCGGGACCGCGCTGACGCGCGGCTCGCCCGTGACCGTGCTCGTGTCGAGCGGCCCGCAGACCGTGCCGGTGCCCGACGTGCGCGGCGAGCTCCAGACGGCGGCGGCGCAGGCGCTCGTGAATGCGGGCCTGAAGATCGGCGCGGTCACCGAGCAGGACTCCAGCCAGCCGCCGGGGACGGTCCTGTCCCAGGATCCGGCGGCGGGATCGCTGGTGCCGCCCGACAGCGTGGTCAATCTGACCGTGGCCAGGCAGCCGCAGCAGCTGACGCTGATCAACGTCGTCAACTCCGGCGCCGCCCAGGCCGGCGCCGAGCTCGGGGCGGCCGGCTACAACGTGACGAGCATCACCCAGCCGGTCACCGACCCGGCGAAGAACGGTCGCGTGATCGCGCAGACGCCGGCCGCGGGCACGAAGGTCAAGCGCGGCTCGACGGTCACGATCACCGTCGGCGCGTACAGCGCCAGCTCGTCGACCACCGCGGCGACCACGACGACGACCGCTGCGGCGCCGGTCACGACGACGACGACCGCGGCTGTCGCGGTTCCATGAGCGACGCGGAGCGGCTCACGGTCGCCGTCGTCGCCGGCGGGCGCTCCTCCGAGCACGACGTGTCGCTCGCCTCGGGCCGGGCCGTCGCCGACGGCCTGCGCCAGGCGGGCCACGAGGTCGTGTGGATCGTCGCCGAGCGCGACGGCAGCTGGCGCCACGACGGCGAGACGCTCGCCGTCGTGCCCGGCGGCGGCCTGCTCGGCGCCGACGTCGTGTTCCCGGCGCTGCACGGGCCGTTCGGCGAGGACGGGACGGTGCAGGGGCTGCTCGAGTTGCTCGACGTCCCGTACGTCGGCGCGGGCGTGACCGCCTCGGCCGTCTGCCTCGACAAGGTCCTGTTCAAGGAGCTGATGGCTCCGACCGGGCTGCCGCAGGTGCCCTACGCCGCGCTGCGCGAGCCGCGCTGGCGCGACGCGCGGGCCGAGGTCCTCGACGAGCTCGGGCCGCTCGGACTGCCGGTGTTCGTCAAGCCGGCCCGCCTCGGCTCCTCGGTCGGGATCGTCAAGGTCACCGAGCGCCACGAGCTGCCGCCGGCGCTCGACACGGCCTTCGGGCACGATCCGCTCGTCATCGTCGAGGGCTTCGCCTCCGGGCTGGAGGTCGAGTGCTCGGTCATCGGGCGCCTGCGGTCCGAGCTGGCCGACGGGGTGCCCCCGGCGATCGCGTCCGCGCCCGGAGAGATCGTCATCTCGGGCGACTGGTACGACTACGACGCGAAGTACACCCCGGGCGGGATGGACCTCGTCGTTCCACCGCGGGTCCCGGCCTCGACGATCGAGCGCGTGCGCGAGCTCGCCGTCCAGACGTTCGTCGCCGTGGACTGCGCGGGCCTGGCCCGCGTCGACTTCTTCGTCGACGGCGAGGAGGTGCTCGTCAACGAGCTCAACACGATGCCCGGGTTCACGCCCACGAGCGTGTACGCGAAGCTGTTCGCCGCGTCGGGGCGTCCGTACCCCGAGCTCGTGGACCGCCTCTGCCGGCTCGCCCTCGAGCGCCACGACGAGCTCGCCCGCTATCGCTTCTGACGCTCAGCGGCTCAGCTTGAACAGGGTCAGCTCGGCGATCGAGGCCATCTGGCTGTTCGGGGGCGGCGTCGTGAGCCACAGCAGGTAGTACCGGTACCGGCGCCCGGCCGCGTTGAACTTGATCTGGTCGTGGTTGTCGACCGATGGGACGGCGGCGACGGGCCCGATCCAGCCGCGCGCGCCGAGCGGCGTCGTGTCCCCGTAGGCGTAGCCGAGGTTGGGCTGGTTGGCGACGTACACCTGCGCGCCGAAGCCCGGCGTCGGCGTCTGGATCTCCAGCGCGCGCCCGGCCACTCCCGGGGCGGCGTCGAGGTACAGCCCGACGCCGACGCCGCCCGAGGCGTGCTTGAACCCCCCGCCGTAGTACTGCTCGGTGCTCCAGACCGTGTTCGGGTCGCCGTCGACGGCGAGGCTGTCGAGCTGCGGGTTCTCCGGGCCGGTCCCGAACGGGTTGTAGTCGTGGGCCGCGTTCTGCCCGAGGAACACCTGCGTGAGGTGCGGTGGCACGACGACCTCGGGACTGGCGCTGACGCCGCGGTGCGTGTGGGCCACCACCGCGTAGATGATCCCGCCGGCGGCGAGCAGGGCCACGATCACGAGCGCGATGACCACGCCGACGGAGCGCCGGGCGGTGAACGGCGCCCGGCGCCGGGTCGTGGCCGGAAGGGCGCGCAGCACCATCGTGGCCTCGCCCGTGGCCTGTCCGCTGCGAGCGGCCTCGATCGCGAGCACCTCCTCGAGATCCGACGCGAAGCTGTCCGCGTCGGGGTAGCGCACCGACAGGTCCTTCGCCGTCGACCGCTCGACGATCGCGGCGAGCGCCGCCGACACGTGCTCGCGGCGGCGTTGCACGTCGGGGAGCTCCTCGCGCACGTGCTTCATCGCCACTGCGACCGGCGAGTCGCCCTTGAACGGCACCTCGCCGGTGAGCATCTCGTACAGCACGACGCCGAGCGAGTACACGTCCGACTGCCCGGTGACCTTGTGGCCGAGCGCCTGCTCGGGCGAGACGTAGTCGGTCGTGCCGAGCACGCGCCCGTCTCCGGTCAGCCCTTCCTCGGTGAGCGTGCGCGCGATCCCGAAGTCGGTGATCTTCGCGCTGCCTTCGCTGTCGAGCAGCACGTTCTGCGGCTTGACGTCGCGGTGGATGATCTGGCGACTGTGCGCGGCGCTCAGGGCGCGGGCGATCTCGATCGCATACGCGATCGCCTCGGGAATCGGGAGCGGCCCCTCGCGGCGCAGGCGGTCCTTGAGGTTCTCGCCCTCGACATACTCGAAGACGATGTAGGCCATGTTGTCGTCCTCGCCGGCGTCGATCACGGTGACGATGTGCGGGTGGTTCAGCTGGGCGACGGCGCGCGCCTCGCGCCGGAAGCGCTCGAGCTGATCGGAGTCGCCCGCGACCTCGCGGTCCATCACCTTGACGGCGACCGGTCGCTCGAGCACCTCGTCGAACCCGCGGTACACGGTCGACATCCCGCCGTGGCCGATGCGGGCGTCGAGGCGGTAGCGACCGCTGACCCTCATTCCGACGGGGGTGCTCATCGCGGAACGCCTCCAGGAGCGTGTCCGCGCGCCGCCGGTCGCACGGCGCGGTGTGCGCCTGCCTGGGGCCGTCGGTGAGCCTGGGTCTGAATCATCCGTCTGTAATTGTGCGCCCTCGTGAGCCCGGTGGAAGCCTTCTACTACACCGACCCGATGTGCGCGTGGTCGTGGGCCGCCGAGCCGGGCCGTCGACGCCCGAGGTGGCGGCGCTCTGCGACCTTCCCGGTCCGGCCGCGCCGGCGCTGCTGTGGCGTCTGGCCGGCGAATGGCGCGCGCGGCCCGAGCGCCACCTCGGCGGCGAGCTGCGGGCGCTGGCCTGACCGCGGGCTCAGCGATCGGCGCGATCGCGGCGCAGCCGCGCGAGCACGAGCAGCGCGAGCGACACGCGGTAGGCCGCGTACGGCAGCAGCGACCGGCTCCGCTGCACGGCGGCGATCACGCGCGTGCTCGCGAGCGTCGAGACGAACGCCGCGCCCGCCCCGCAGACCATCGCCCACCGGGTACGGGTGTCGGTCTCTTCGCGGCGCAGGTGTGAGAGCTTCAGCGCCGTGGCCCCGACGATCACCGGGAGCGCGACGTCGCGTGAGAGCAGGTGCGCGTCGAGGCGGTCGAAGCCCCGCGCGCGCGCGGTGGCGAGCGTCGCTCCGCCGCGCGAGATCCCGGGCATGAGCGCGGCGGCCTGCGCCAGGCCGAGCAGGAGCCCGTCGAGCGCCCCGGCGTCGTGGTGATGGCGGCCGCCGGCCGACCGCTCGTCGGCGACGGCCATCGCCAGCGAGCCGATGAGCAGCCCGGCCGCGATTGTTCCCGGCGTGCCGAACCGCCGCTCGATCGTCGCCCCGAAGCGGGTGCCGACGATCGCCGGCGGCACCAGCGAGCAGACGAGCACGGCGACGCGGCGCGCGTCGAGCTCAGCCGCCGCCGAGCGTACCTCGCCGCGCAGGCTGTACAGCAGCGCCGCGGCGGTGCCGGCGTGCAGGGCGACCTCGAGCGACTTGCGCAGGCTCGGATCGGCCCGCGCCTCGGGCCACCCGGCGAGCCAGGGGATGAGCGCGACGTGTCCGGAGGAGGAGATCGGGAGCAGCTCGGCCGGGCCGTGTAACAGGCCGAGCAACGCCGCGTGCCCGGGTGACAGCGGGCCGGACCGTCCCGGGCACCGTGGGCGTCGCCGCTGCGACCGCCGACGCACCGCGGGGTCGGTCAACGCAAGACGTCGAGGTGCTCGCTCGGCACCGCGTCGAGGGGTTCGCCGTCGGCCTCGGGCTGTGCGCCGCCGCGGCGGCGGCGCCACACGAGGTACCCGACGCCGACGACGATCGCCGCCACGACGACGTAGTCGACGTACTCGAAGCCCTTGCGGATGCTCGTCCAGTCGCTGCCGACGGCCTGGCCCGCGAGCGTCAGGGCGACGATCCAGGCCAGCGAGCCGATGAACGTGAGCACGCTGAAGCGCACGACCGGCATGTCCGCGATCCCGGCCGGAAGCGAGACGAAGGCGCGCACGAACGGGACGAGCCGCCCGAACAGGACGGTGGCATCGCCGTAGCGCTTGAAGAAGCGATCGCCGCGATCGATCTGGGCCGGTCCGATGTGCAGCCAGTGGCCGTGTCGGTGCAGCAGCTCCAGGCGGCCGGCGCGGCCGATGCCGTACGTGACCCAGGAGCCGACCATGCTCCCGGCCACGGCCGCGACGACGACGCCGGCGATCGTCAGGTGGTGCTGCGCGGCGCTCTGCGTCGGATCGGCGACCGCGAAGCCGGCGAACAGGAGCACGACCTCGGAGGGCACCGGGATGCAGGCACACGACAACGCCATCAGCAGGAAGATGGCCGGCAGTCCGCCGTCGCGCACGAGATGCGACGTCGCGTTCACCACCGACTCGCTGATCGACGCGAGTACGAGCATGCGTGTCGCAACGATAGCGTGCGCCCGGCGATGCGCGTCTGGGTCGATCTGACGAACAGCCCCCATGTCCTGGTGATGCGGCCGGTGATCGAGCGGCTGCGCCGCCGCGGCGCGGAGGTCGAGGTCACGGCCCGCGACTTCGCTCAGACGCTCGGTCTGCTCGCGCGCGAGCGCATCGACCACACGGCGATCGGACATCACCGCGGCGAGCGTCTCGGGGCCAAGGCGCTCGGCCTCGCCCAGCGCTCGCTGGCGCTCACTCGCTGGGCCCGAGGGCGGCGCTTCGACGTCGCGCTCGGACACGGTTCCAACGACATCAGCGTCGCCGCGCGCCTGCTCGGCGTGCCGAGCGCGACGATGTTCGACTACGAGTGGGCCACCGTCCAGCACAACGTCAACTGCCGCCTCGCCGCGTCGGTCGTCGTCCCGGACGCGATCCCCCCGGAGCGCCTGGCGCGCTACGGCGCGCTCGGGAAGATCCACGCGTATCCCGGGCTGAAGGAGGAGTACTACCTGGCCGACTTCGAGCCCGACCCGGCGGTGCTCGACGAGCTCGAGCTCGACGCCTCGCGGCCGATCTTCGTCGTGCGCACCCCGCCCGAGGTGTCGCTCTATCACCGCTTCGCCAACGACCGCTTCGCGGCGGTCCTGCGGCGGCTCGCTGAGGCCGCGGCCGAGGGGGCCCAGCCCGTCGTGCTCCCGCGCACCGAGGGCCAGCGGGCCGAGCTCGCCGGTGTCGGCGGTTTCATCGTGCCGACGCGCGCGATCGACGCGCAGTCGCTGATCGCCTTCGCCGACCTCGTCGTCTCGGCCGGCGGGACGATGAACCGCGAGGCGGTCGCGCTCGGCACCCCGGTCTGGACGACCTTCGAGGGCCGCCTCGGCGCCGTCGACGAGCGCCTCATCGCCGAGGGCCGCCTGCGCCGCCTGCAGGACGTCGACGAGCTGCCGCTGACCGCGCGTGAGGGCCGCGCCGCGGCGGCGGCCGGGGCGGATCGCGGTGCGCGCGTGCGCCGCGATCCCGAGCTGCTCGTCGATCTGTTGCTCACCGCGCTGCGCGCCGGGCGCTGAGCGCCGGGCCCGCGGGCGGGGCCCCGTGCGCCGTCCCGCCCGTCATCGGCCCTACAATTCGCCGGATGCGCCGACGGATCCGATCGGCGGCCTTCCCTCTGCACCGCCACTCGCTCCCGCAGCTCGTGGTGGATGGAGCGCTGGTCGCGCTCGCCTACTGGCTCGCGTTCCAGCTGCGCTTCGAGCACGGGCCGACCGGAAACTACGAACGGCTGCGCGAACGCACGATCTGGTGGGTGCCGCTCCTCGGCCTCGCCGTGCTCGTCGGCTCGCGCGTCTACCAGCGCCGCTGGCGCTACGCCGGGCAGCGCGACTACGAGGCGATCGTGCGGGCGCTGATCACGCTGACGGTGCTGACCTACGTCGCCGTCGCGATCCTGCGCCCGGTGCAGCGATACCTGCACCACGGCGCCACCGCCGTCGTGGAGATCCCGAACGGCGTGATCATCCTCTTCTTCCTGCTCACGCTCATGTTCCTGTGCGGCGGGCGGATGCTGGTACGCGCCGTGTACGAGCGCCGTTCGCTCGGCGGCCTGCGCGCCTCCAAGTCCTCGCGCAGCGTGCTCATCGTCGGCGCCGGCGACGGCGGGCGCCTCGTCCTGCGCGAGATCCAGCGCAACCCCGAGCTGCGCCTGCACCCCGTCGGCTTCGTCGACGACGACCCGCGCAAGCGCGGCATGCGGATCGACGGCATCGGCGTGCGCGGGAACACCGAGGCCGACCTGCCGCGCATCCTCGACGAGGCCGAGCCCGACGAGGTGATCATCGCGATCCCGTCGGCCCCGGGCGTCACGCGTGCGCGCGTCGTGCGGGCCTGCCGCGATCGCGGAATCCCCGTCCGCACGCTGCCGACCGTGTTCGAGCTGCTGCAGACCGGCGGCACCGTTGTGCGCCAGGCCCGTGAGGTGCGGGTCGAGGACGTGCTCGGCCGCGCCCCGGTGCACATGGACCTCGACCGCGTCGGCGCCTATCTCGCCGGCGAGACCGTGCTCGTGACGGGCGCGGGCGGCTCGATCGGCTCGGAGCTCTGTCGTCAGATCGCCCGCGTGCGGCCGCGGCGCATCGTGCTCGTCGACCACGCCGAGGACAACCTGTTCCGCATCCAGCGCGAGCTGGAGGACGATCGACACGTGCAGCCGCAGGTGCTCGCGGCCGTGCTCGCCGACTGCAAGGAGGAGGAGCGGATGCGCGAGGTGTTCACCGAGCACCGCCCGACGGTCGTCTTCCACGCCGCCGCCTACAAGCATGTCGCGCTCATGGAGGCCAACCCGGTCGAGGCGGTGCGCAACAACTCGCTGGCCACGCGCGTCGTCGCGCACGTCGCCGGTCAGCTCGGCACCGGGCGCCTCGTGCTCGTCTCGACCGACAAGGCGGTCGCCCCGGCGACGGTCATGGGCGCCTCCAAGGCGCTCGCCGAGTTCGCGCTCGAGGCGGCCGCGCGGCGCTTCGACGGGACGCGCTACGCGGCGGTCCGCTTCGGCAATGTGCTCGGCTCATCGGGCAGCGTCGTGCCGATCTTCCGACGCCAGATCGCGCAGGGCGGCCCCATCACGATCACCGACCGTCGGATGAGGCGTTACTTTATGACGATCCCTGAGGCGGTGCAGCTCATCATCCGGGCGGGATCGCTCGCCAGCGACCGTGCCGCCGGCGAGGCTGAGGTGTTCGTTCTCGACATGGGCGAGCCGGTGGCGATCGTCGATCTCGCGCGCCAGATGATCGAGCTCTCCGGGCTCGATCCCGATCGCGACATCGAGCTCGAGGAGATCGGGCCCCGCCCGGGCGAGAAGCTCGACGAGCAGCTCTTCAACGTGTACGAACGACCCCAGCCCACCGCCGCCGAGAAGATCCTGCTCGCCGAACGCGAGCCGCTGTCGCGTGCCGAGGTCGATTCGATGTTCGACGAGATCAACCTGCTCGTGCTCGAGGGCGACGCAGCCGCGCTCGCCGCGAAGGTGGCCGAGCTCTCGGCGGTCCGCCACCGCAGCGGCATGGACGTCGACACCGCGACGGTCTCCGGCCCCGGCGGCCGGGCCCGCACCGTGGTCGAAGTCGACGCGCCCGTCGCGGCCGCGTCGCACGATCGGTCGCCGGCGGTGGGGCGCGAGCGATGACCGCCACCGTGATCGCCCTCTCGATCTCGAGCTCGATCACCAAGTACGGGGCGTACGCCGGCTTCGCGTCGATCCTCGGCATCGCCGTGCTCTCGCTGTTGTACTTCGCCCAGGCCCGTGAGGTCCGGCGGCTGCGCGAGTGGGCGGGTCGTGCGCCCGAGCGTGCCGCCGAGCTCGAGCAGCGCGTCAGCGAGGATGCGGCCGCCCGCGTGCGACCGGCCACCCCGGCCGCCGCCGGACCGCCCCGCCCGGCCGTGCCCGCACGGGCCGTTGGCGCGGCCGTCCCGTCCCGCGTGGCGCCGGGGGCGGTCGCCGCCGCCGCGGCCGGCCCGGCCGCCCCCGCGGCACCCGCCCCCACGGCGGCGCCCCCGGGGTCTGCGACGCCCGCCGTCCCGGCTCCTGGGTCGGCTCCCGCCGGGAGCCCCGTGCCCGCCCTCGGCGCCGCTCCGATCTCCGGTCCCCCGGCGCCCGGCGCTCCCGCCCCGGCCGTCGCTCCCGCCCCGGCCGGCGCTCCCGCCCCGGCCGTCGCTGCCGCCCCGGCCGTCGCTGCCGCCGCGGGCGTGACGGCCGTCCGCGCGCTGCCCGCCTCGCCGGCGGGTGAGCCCGGGGCTCCGGGCGACGCGGCGACCGGTCCGGCGGTTCCCGGCGGCGCCCAGAGCTCTCCGCCCGCGGTCGTCCCCGCCGCGGCGCCGGCGCCGGCACAGCCGCGCGACGCGCTCGACATGCCCGCGCCCGCGCCCGCCGACGCCGGGCCAGACACCGACGAGCAGCTGTCCGCCGTGCCCGCGCTCGAGGGCGAGCCGACCGTGCGCCGAGCGACCGAGCGCGATGACGCGCCCGTCGACGAGCCGGCCGCCAACGGTGCGCAGCCCGAGGATGAGGCGGTGCCCGTGGTCATGGCCGCCGAGTCGCTCGTCGCGGCCCCGGCCACGGCGGCGGCCCGCGCCGGGACTGTCGGGCGCGCGCCCATGCCACCCGTGTCGGCCACGGCCGCGCCCGCGCGGTCCGCGCCGCTGCCGCCGCCGCCGCGCGGCGACCGCCGGCCGCCCGGGTCCGGCGCCCAGGCCCGCCGCGGCGCCGGTGGTGCGCCGGGGTCGCCCGATGGGGATGCCGCCGCCCGCCTGCAGGAGCTCGGCTCGCGCCAGGAGGGTCGCTCGTCCGGTGCCCGCGTCGCCGTGCTGGCGATCGCCGGCTTCGCGGTCGTCGTCCTCGTCCTGCTGTTCGTCGTGCTCCGCGGCGGCGGCTCGCACACCGCGTCGCCGCCCGTCACGGCGAGCAGCTCGAGCAGCACCGCCGCTCACCACGCCACGTCGCCGTCCGCGGCCGCGCCGGCGTCCAACCCGGCCACGCTCTCGGTCGCCGTCATCAACGGGACCGGCGTCAACGGCCTCGCCCACCACCTCGCCGGCGACCTCACCCAGAACGGCTACAACAACGCGAGCACGCTGGGGACCTCTCCGGGGACCACGACGGCCACCACCACCGTCTACTACGTCAGCGGCCACCGCGCCGATGCCCGCGGCGTGGCGCAGGTGCTCGGGGTGAGCGCACTTGCGCAGATCACCCAGGCGATCCGCGCGATCTCGGGGACGGCGCCCGTGGTCGTCGTGGCCGGGATGGACCAGGCGGCGGCCGTCCAGAACGGGACGACCGGGAGCGGGACCGGCGCCACCGGCTGATGACGGCGGCGCGTCGTGGGCCCCTTCGTCGGCACGGCTGACACGGCGACGGCCCGGCGGCACCTGCATCGATGAACGCCTTCCTCGACCTGCCCGAGCGAACGAGCAAGCCGCGCGAGCGCGGCCTCACGCACGTGCTCGACTCGGGACTGTCGATCCACGAGGTCGACGGGCTCGTCGAGGTGGCGGGCGCGAGCGTCGACATCGTCAAGCTCGGCTGGGGCACGTCGCTCGTGACCGGCAACCTGGAGGCGAAGCTCGCGCGCTACGCCCATCACGGCATACCGGTCGTGCTCGGCGGGACGCTCACCGAGATCGCGATCCGCCAGGGTCGCGTCGACGGCATGGTCGCCTGGATCCGCGAGCTCGGCCTGCGCCACGTCGAGGTCTCCGACGGCACGATCAGCCTCCCGCCCGAGCAGAAGCGCGACCTCATCCGCCGGCTCGCGCGTGAGTTCACGGTGCTCTCGGAGGTCGGCAGCAAGGACGCCGAGGTCATCATGGCCCCGTACGTGTGGGTGGAGCAGATCGAGGCCGAGCTCGAGGCCGGCGCCTGGAAGGTCGTCGCCGAGGCGCGCGAGTCGGGCACCGCCGGCATCTATCGCGGCGACGGCGAGGTGCGCGCCGGCCTCATCGACGAGATCGTCCACGCCGTCGACCCCGACCGGCTCATCTTCGAGGCGCCGCGCAAGGATCAGCAGGTGTGGCTGCTGCAGCACCTCGGCAGCGAGTGCAATCTGGGCAACATCGCGCCGCACGACGTGCTCTCGCTCGAGACGCTGCGCCTCGGGCTGCGGGCCGACACCGTCCTGCGCTTCGGTCGCGACGCGCGGTGAGCGGGGCCGCCGCACCGACCGCCGGCACCGCCGCCCGGGTCCGCCGCGCCGGCCCGGCGGACCCGCTCGCGGGCGTCGTGTTCGCCCTCCTGGCCGTGGCCTGCCTCGGGGCCCTGTTCCTCACGCAACGCCTCAAGCACACGCCCACCGCGGTGCAGGAGATCCGCCTCGCCCCGGCGTTCGCTCCGACCGCGCCCGCGGGCGGGCCGGCCGAGGCGCTGTCGTTCGAGATCGCCCACAACGACGCCGTCACCGTCACCGTCACCAACGGGTCGGGCAATGTCGTCGCGACCCTCATCGCCGACCACTACCAGCATCGCTACCGGCATCTGCACCTGTACTGGAACGGCCACGTCGGTCCCTGCCCGGCTCCGTCGGCCCTCACCTGCGCGAGCACGATGACCGGGCCGCTCGCCGTGCCCGGCTCCTACCGGCTGCGGATCACGCTCGCGCACCAGCGGCGGACGGTCAACTCCCCCAACGCGTTCCGGCTGCTCGCGCCCGGGAGCAACGGCGCATGAGTGGGGCGCTGCTGCCAGTCCTGGCCACGGTTCACGGCTTCGGGGAGGTCGTCGAGAAGCTCGGCGTCGTGCTCGTCGCGCTGCTCGCCGCCGTCGCGGTCCTGGCGCGGCCGCCGCGCGTGCCCGCCCGCGCCCGGGCGCTCGCGATGCTCGCCGCGATCGCGCTGACGCCGGCGCTGCTGCTCGCCGACGTGTGGCACACGAGCCAGGTCTCGCACCTGCGTGCCCATCCGACCGAGGCCGCGGCGGCGATCGTCCTCGGGCTCGCGCTCGTCGGCGTGCTGTGCGCCTGGTTCACGCGCCGTCCGGCCGCGCTCGCGCTCGTCGCGATCGCGTGCCTGCCCTTCCGCCTGCCGATCTCCACCGGCGGCACGACGAGCAATCTGCTCGTCCCGCTGTACGTCGTCGTCGGCGCCGGCGTGCTCGCCTACGCGCTGCCGCGCCTGCGCGGCGCCCGCGGCGAGCCCGGCGCGGCGGGCAACGCCGACGAGCCCCCGCCGGGGCGCCTGGAGTGGCTGCTGCTGGCGTTCGTCGTCTGTTACGCGCTGCAGGCCACCTACTCCTCCGACTTCAGCAAGGGCCTCGAGAACGTCGTCTTCTTCTATGTTCCGTTCGCACTGCTGTTCGCGCTCCTGCGCGGCATGCGCTGGAGCCGCTCGCTGCTGCTCGCCGCGCTCGGCATCGCGGTCGCCGAGGCGGTGCTCTTCAGCGGCGTCGGCTTCGTCGAGTACGCCACGAAGCACCTGCTGCTGAACCCGAAGGTCGTGCAGGCGAACAACTACGACAACTACTTCCGCGTCAACTCGATCTTCTTCGACCCGAGCATCTACGGCCGGTTCCTGGCCCTCGTGATGATCTTCGTCACGACGGTCGTGCTCTGGACGCGCGAGCGGCGGGAGGTCGTCGCGGGGGCGATCGTGCTCGCCTGGCTGCTCGGTGGCATCGTGACGAGCTTCTCGCAGTCGAGCATCGCCGCCCTGCTGCTCGGCCTGGCGGTGCTCGCGGCGTACCGCTGGAGCGTGCGCGACACGGTGCTCGTGTGCGTCGCGCTCGCCGCGCTCGCGGCGGTCGTCGTGCTCGTCGCGCCGTCCGCCTCGCATCTCGGGTTGAGCGGCGGCTCGAACTCGGCCAACAACGCGACGAGCGGGCGCTACTCGCTCGTCACCAACGGTCTGAAGCTGTTCGGGCACCGTCCCCTGCAGGGCTACGGCTCGGGCTCGTTCTCCAAGGTCTACCTCGACCACTACCTGTCCGCGAACGCCGACAACGCCACCTCGGCCTCCCACACGATCCCGATCACCGTGGCCGCCGAGCAGGGCATCGTCGGGCTGCTCCTCTACGTGGCGGTGCTGCTCGCCGCCTTCGGCCGCCTCTTCAGGGGCGCGGCGCGCTCGCCGGCTCGCATCGCCGTCGCGGCGGCGTTCGCCGCGCTCGTGCTGCACACGATGGTGTACGCCGACTTCCTGGAGGATCCGGTGACGTGGACGTTGCTGGCGATCGGCGCGGTCCTTGCGTTCGGCTCGACCCCGTGGGCGGACGCCGACGTCGCGCGCGCGTCGCCGCCCGCGCCCGCACAGGCGGCCGGCGACGGCCGGACCCCGCTCGCGGCGGCGCCCGGCGCCGCCTGACGGCGCGGGTGCGCACGTGCGCGAGTACCTCCGTCGTCTGATCACCACGGGGGCCGCCTACCAGGCGGCCGACGTCGCCTCCAAGGCGATCGCGGTGATCACGCTGCCGCTCTACACCCGCCACGTCGGCACGGCCGGCTACGGCGCCGCGAACTCGCTGCTCACGGCGGTCATCCTCGTGAGCATCCTGTTGCGGCTCGGCGTCGGCGAGGCGTTCGTACGCTTCTACTACGACGACGACGATCCCGTGCGTCGCGCGCGGCTGGCCCGCACGGCGACGGCGACCGTCGCCTGGACGACGACGATCGCGTCGGTGCTCGTCGCCGCGAACGCGACGACGGTGTCGCGCTGGCTGCTCGGATTCCCCGACCCGATCCTGATCGACTGCGCCGTCGTCGGGCTGTGGGCGTTCACGAACCTCGAGATGGCGTACGCGCAGCTGCGCGTCGACGAGCGCGCCCGCACCTACCTCATCGCGTCGGCGAGCAACGTGGCGATGACGGTCTGCTTCACCGTCGTGCTCGTCGTGTTCGACAACCAGGGTGCGCGCGGGCTGCTGCTCGGCAACTTCGGCGCCTCGGCGATCGTCGTCCTCGGCCTGTGGTGGGTCCTGCGCGGACGCGTCGGGTTCCGCGTGCGCCGCGACGTCCTTGACCCGCTCCTCCAGTTCGGCCTGCCGACGGTGCCCGCCGACGCAAGCGTGTACGCGCTCCAGGTCGCCGATCGCTTCTACCTGCTGCGCGCCGTCAGCCCGTCCGCCGCCGGCCTCTACGCCGGCGCCGTGCAGCTGGCGACCGTCGTGTTCGTGGCCGTGCGCGGGTTCCAGTACGCGTGGCCGCCGCTCGCCTACTCGGTGCAGAGCGATGACGAGGCGGCGCGGCTGTACTCGCTCGTCGCCACGTACTTCATGCTCGGGACCGGAATCGTCGTGGCCGCGGTCGCGCTGCTCGCCCGCTGGATGGTGCGGCTGCTGCTCGCGCCCCACTTCTACGGCGCCTACCGCGCGCTGCCCTGGCTCGCGCTCGGCTGGTCCCTGTACGGCCTGTACCTCGTGCTGCTCGTGATCGCCGGCCGCGCGAAGGTGACCAAGCGCAACTTCCCGGCCGCCGCCGCCGGGCTCGGGGCGAACGTGCTGCTGCTCGTGCTGCTCGTGCCGGCGAGCGGCGCCGGCCTCGGCATCGCCGGCGCCGGCATCGCGCTCTGCGGCGCGTACGTCGTGATGCTCGTCGTCTTTCACCTGCTCACCCGGAGCCTGTTCCGCGTCGAGTTCGACTGGCGGCGCCTGGCGATGCTCGCGTGCATCCTCGGCGGCGTGAGCGTCTCGGGCGAGCTGCTGCTGCCCACCGCCGGCCTCATCGGGCTGCTCACGCGCATCGCCTGGCTCGCGCTCGTGCCGGCGCTGCTCTGGCTGACGCGCTTCTTCCCGGCGCACGAGCTCGCCCAAGTGCGAGCCCTGGTCATCGACGCCCGCGCCCGCGTGGCGCGCTGGCGCGGTGGCCCGCGCCCCCCGGCCCCGGTGCCCTGATCCGCGCCCCCGCGCCTCAGCCGCGCCCCGCGTCCGGCGCGACGGCCTCGCGATTGTAGGCGTCGGCCGCCTCGCGCAGGCCCTCGCCGCGCTGCGGGAACAGCGTTGCGGTGACGTGCCGCCAGTAGCGCGCGGGCGAGTGGCCCGGCAGTGCCAGCGCCGCGAGCGCGCGCAGCGCGTAGGTCCACGCCGTCAGCCAGCGCACGGCGCGCGCCTGCGCGCTCGAGTGGTGCTTGCGCATGTACAGGTCGCGGTTGCGCGACAGCTCGACGATCCGCCGCTCGGGAACGGTGTCGGTCGACAGCTGCTCGTGGTGCACGGCGACCGCGGACGGTACGTACAGCGAGTGCCAGCCGGCCTGACGCAGCCGCAGCTGGAAGTCGACCTCGTCGGAGTACACGAAGAAGTCGCCGTCCAGGAAGTCGACGGCCGCGGCCGCCTCGCGGCGCACGAGCAGCGCGGCCGACTGGGCCCAGTCCACCCGCCGCGTCCGCGATCCCCGGCTCTGGACGACGAGGCGCCGGTGCAGCATCAGCGCGGCCGCGAGCGCCGTCGCGGCGCTCGGGAAGCGCCAGGCCGAGGCCTGCTCGCGGCCGTCCGGGCGATGCAGCGCCGCGCCGGCGCAGGCCGCCCCGGGATCGCCGGCCAGGGCCGCGTGGAGGGCGAGCGTCGCGCCGGGGAGCAGCTCGGAGTCCTCGTTGAGGAGCAGCGCGTAGCGGCCCCGCGCCCGGCGCAGCAGCTCGGAGTCGTTGAGGCCCTTCCCGCGGCGCGCCGGCAGCGCGATCAGCTCGTCGACCGTCGGATGCGCGCGCGCGGCCTGCGCCGATCCGTCGCGCGATCCGTTGTCGAGCACAAGGACCTCCGTCGCGAAGGGCAGGCCCGACCGCTCGCGGGCGATCGCGTCCAGGCCGCGCAGGAGCAGGTCGCGCTGGGCGGTGTTCACGACGCAGTAGGACAGCTCGATCTGCTCGCCGGGGGTGGCGCCGTCGTCGGGCATGCGCCTATTGTCCCGGCGCATGCGCGTGCACGTCGTCGACCCCTCCGCCTACACGCCGCCATACGACGATGCGCTCTGCCGGGCGCTGGCGGCGGCCGGCGCCGAGGTGCAGCTGCACACGAGCCGCTTCGCCTACGGCGAGCTCCCGCCGCCGCAGGGCTACGAGCGCATCGAGCGCTTCTACCGTCGCGCGCACGGCGCCGCGGGCGAGCCGCAGGGCGGCCCCCGCGGCCGGGCCGCCCTCGCGGTGAAGCTCGCCGAGCACGGCCCGGACATGCTCGCCTACCGTCGCGCCGCGCGCCGGGCCGACGTCGTGCACTTCCAGTGGCTGACGGTGCAGCCGCTCGACGTGCACCTGCTCCCCCGCGGACGCCCGCTCGTCCTCACCGCCCACGACGTGCTGCCGCGCGAGCCCCGGCCGGGCCAGCTCACCGCCCAGCGCCGGCTGTACGAGCACATGGACGCGGTCGTCGTGCATTCCGAGCACGGGCGCGAGCGACTCGTGGCCGACCTCGGGATCGCGTCCGAGCGCGTGCACGTGATCGCCCACGGCGTGCTCGAGCCGCGGCCGACCGGCGAGCCCCGTCTGCCGGACGAGCTGCCCGGCGTCCCGTCCGGCGTGCCGGTGGTCCTCTTCTTCGGGCTGCTGCGCCCGTACAAGGGCCTCGACGTCCTGCTCGAGGCGTGGTCGGGAATCGAGCACGCCGAGCTGTGGGTGGTCGGGATGCCGCGCATGGACGTCGACGCGCTGCGTGCGGGCGCCCCGCCCGGCGTTCGCTTCGTCTCGCGCTTCGTCAGCGAGGAGGAGTCCGCCGCGCTGTTCGCCCGGGCCGACCTTGCCGTGCTGCCCTACCGCGAGATCGACCAGTCCGGCGTCGCCTTCACGGCGCTCGGCACCGGCACGCCGATCCTGGCCAGCGCCGTCGGCGGCCTGCCCGAGCTGGCGCAGACCGGCGCGGCGCGGCTCGTGGCGCCCGGTGACGTCGAGGCGCTTCGCGCCGCGCTACGGGCGCTGCTCGCCGATCCCCGCGGGCGCGCCGCCATGGCCCGGCGAGCGCGTGCGGCCGCCGATGGCCCGTACGGGTGGGAGACGATCGCGCGGCAGACGCTCGAGCTGTACGAGTCGCTGCGGCGGGGGTAGTTGCCCGTCGGGTCGGTGTCGGCGTGGGCGTCGGCGTGGGCGTCGGGCGTGGGCGTGGGCGTGCGCGACGACATGTGCGGTTTCGGGCCTGTGACACTCGTCGCGCGCCTGTCACACGCCGCGGGCGGGGCCCCTCCGTGCCGTCTGTCGTGGCCTCGCGGCGCCCGTGGCCGCAGGCCGGGTCCGGATTGTGACAACGGCGAAACCGCAGTTATGCACCCTATAGTCACCATAAGTGCGGTTTCGCGCCTGTGACACTTGTCGGGCGCCCATCACACGCCGTGCGCGCGGACCCGCCCCGCGCCGCCGCGTCACCCGCCCCGCGCCGCGCCACCCGCCCCGCGCCGGCGCGTCACCCGCGCGCCGCCAGCACCGCCCCGCCCGTCCCCGCGCCCGCCCGTCGGCGACAATGCCCCCCGTGCAGTCCTTCCTCGAGATCTGCTTCTGGCTGGCCGTGGCGCTCATCCTGTGGACCCAACTCGGCTACGCGCTCGCCCTCGCGCTGTTCGCCCGCGTGCTCGCGCCCCGCGCCGCGGCAGCGGATGGCGCGAGCACGCCGGCGGCGGTGGACGCCCAGCTCCCGTTCGTCTCGGTCATCGTCGCCGCCCACGACGAGGCCGCGGTCATCCCCGAGAAGGTTGCCAACCTCCGCGCCCTGCGCTACCCCTCCGACCGCCTGCAGGTGATCGTCTGCTGCGACGGCTGCGAGGACGACACGGCCGCGCTCGCGCGCGCCGCCGGGGCCGATCTCGTGCTCGAGCTTCCCCGCGGCGGCAAGATCCGCGCCCAGGACGCCGGCGTGCAGCGGGCGGCGGGCGAGATCGTCGCCTTCGGCGACGCCAACGCGCTCTGGGAGCCCGACGCGCTGAGGAGGCTGGTCGAGGCGTTCGCCGACCCGCACGTCGGCTACGCCTGCGGCCAGGTGCGCTTCGTGCAGGCGGCGAGCGGCGGCCAGGCAACGAACCAGGAGGGCCTGTACTGGCGCTACGAGATGGCCGTCCGCTCGCTCGAGTCGCGCCTGGGCTCGATCACCGCCGGCAACGGCGCGATCTACGCGACCCGCGCCGAGGCCTACCTCGTCGTCGATCCGGTCATGGGGCACGACCTCTCGTTCCCGTTCAACATGGTCAAGCACGGCTGGCGCGCGGTGTACGTGCCGGCGGCGCGCGCGACCGAGAAGATGGTCCCCTCGATCGAGGGCGAGTTCGCGCGCAAGCGGCGGATGATGAGCCACGCCTGGCCGATCGTCCTGCGCGGCGGGATGCTCTCCCCGCGCGGATACGGGGCCCGCTACACGGCGATGATCGTCTCCCACCGCCTGCTGCGCTACGCCACGCCCGCGCTGCACGCGATCGCGCTGCTCGCCAACATCGGCCTCGTGCTCGTCGGCGCCGGGTCGCTCTACGTCGTCACGCTCGTCGTCCAGGCCGCGATCCTGACCGCGGCCGCGCTCGGCGGGCGGGTCCGCTCTCGCCCGCTGCTCGTCGCCCGCTACTACGTCCTCACCACCGCCTCGCTTGCCGCCGGGCTGTGGGACTGGGCCCGTCACGGAACGGCCCCCGGGTGGGACGCGCCGGAGGGCACGCGTTGATCCGCCGCGCGCTCGACGTGTGCATCGCCGGCACCGCGCTGATCGTCAGCGCGCCGCTGCTCGCGCTCGCGATCGTCGCGATCCGGCTCGAGTCGCCCGGCTCGGCGATCTACCGCCAGCGGCGCGTCGGCCGTCACGGGGAGCCGTTCGACGTGCTCAAGCTGCGCACGATGGTGCAGGGCGCCGAGCACATGGGCGCGGGCATGGCGGTCAATCGCGACGACGCGCGCATCACCCGGGTCGGGGCGCTCCTGCGGCGCCTGTCCCTGGACGAGCTCCCGCAGCTCGTGAACATCCTGCGCGGGGAGATGTCGGTGATCGGCCCGCGCCCGACGATCCCGGTGCAGGTCGAGCAGTACACCCCGCGCCAGCGCGGCCGGCTGGCGATCAGGCCCGGGATCACCGGTTGGGCGCAGGTGAACGGCCGCACGGCGCTGCCCTGGAGCGAGCGCATCGAGCTCGACCTCTGGTACATCGAGCACCGCTCGCTCGCGCTGGACCTGCGGATCCTGTGGCGCACGGTCGCGGTCGTCCTCGGTGGGGAGGATCTGTACAAGGGGCGGACCGGCGGCTGGCACCCGCCCGACGCGCCCGGCCCCGCCGGGGCCGACGTCGCCGACGAGGACGCCGGCGCCACCGCGGGCCGTGAGCGGGCCCAGTGACGCCGGGGATCCTCCTCACGGGCGTCGGCAAGCGCTACGACATCGTCTCCTCCTTCGCCCGCCTGACGACGACCGTCGCGGCCGACCCGAACCCGCTCGCACCGGCGCAGTACGCGGCCACCGTCCGCGCCGCGGTCCCGCGGATCGCCGACCCGGGGTACGTGCCGGCGCTGGCCCGGCTGTGCGAGGAGCACGGCGTCGGCGCGGTGATCCCGCTCACCGACCTCGACATCGAGGTGCTGGCCCAGGCGCGTGTCGAGGGCCTGCTGCCGGCGCTCGTGCCCGACCCCGAGATCGCGACGGCCACCTACGACAAGTACGAGACGCACCTGCTGCTGCAGCGCCTCGGCCTCCCGTCGCCGCCGACGGTGCTCCCGGGCGAGGCGCCCGAGAGCTACCCGGTGATGGTCAAGCCCCGGCGCGGCTCGGGGGCGCGGTCGATCCATCTCGCGCACGACGAGGCGCAGGCGCGGTTCTTCGTCGACTACGTCGACGAGCCGGTCATGGTCCAGCGCGCGATGCGCGGACCCGAGTTCTCGATCGACTGCCTCGGTGATCGCGAGGGGCGCTGCCTGAACGCGATTCCGCGCACGATGCTCGAGTCCCGGGGCGGTGAGTCGATCAAGGGAGCGGTGATCCGCGACGACGAGCTCATCGTTCTCGGCCGCACGGTCATGGAGCGCCTGCGCGTGCGCGGCCCGGCGACGGTCCAGGCCTTCCGCGACGACGAGGTCGGCCTCGGCATCACCGACGTCAACACCCGCTTCGGCGGGGCCTTCCCGGCGCCGATGTACGCCGCGACGCGGGGGCGCACCTACCCCGAGCTGATCGTCGCGCTCGCCGCCGGCGAGCACGTCGAGCCCCACGTCGGCGAGTTCAACGAGGGCCTGACGTTCACCCGCTACTACTGGCAGCTCGAGCTCGACGCCGAGCTGCGGCCGACCGGGCGCGACATCGTGCCCGGCGGCCCACCCACCCCAAGGTGAGCCCTCGAGCTGTCAGAATCGGAGCGACGCCGTGACCACGCCGCTCGACGAATCAACGCAGTCGCCCGGCCCCGAGGCGACGACGCCGGACGCCCCCGAGCGTGAGTGCACGCACTGCGGCGCCCCGCTGGCCGACGGCCAGGACTGGTGCCTGGAGTGTGGCGCGGCCGCTCCCGGGGCGCTGCGCTCCCGCGGGCCGGCCCGCGCGGGCGCGATGCTGCTCGCCCTGACCGGCATCCTCGTCGCCACCGCCGCCGGGGTCGCCTACGCGGCGTTCCGCCAGCCGGCCAAGCACTACGTGCTGCAGGCCGGGCCGGTCACGACCTCGGTGGTCGGGGCCGGGGCGGTCGGCGCCACCGGGGCGACCGGGGCGATCGGCGCCGCGACGGCGCCGCCCACCGGGACGACGCTGGCACCCGCGGTCACGCCGGCGCCGGCGACGGTCACGCCCGCCATTCCGAAGGTGACGACTCCGCCGACGCCGGCCTCGGTGCCGGCCACGACGACCCCGCCCGCCGTGACGACCCCGCCGCCGGCGGTCGTGAGCCCGCCGTCGACGACGACGTCGCACTCCACGACGAGCACCCACACGGCGACCGCGCCGCAGCCGCTGCTGCTCGATCCGAACGCTACGAGCGACTACAACCCGAACGGCTACCCGATGAGCAACTTCGGCGACCCGACGCTCGCCATCGACGGCGACCCGACGACCTCGTGGTCCGCGCAGGTCCCGACCATCCCGCCGTCCGGGGGGAGCGCGGGCCTGCTCGTCGACCTCCACTCGGCGCAGTCGCTCGCGTCGCTGAAGCTCGTGACCGACACGGCGGGGAGCACCTTCGTGATCCTCGGCGCCAATGGGTCGAAGGCCCCGAGCACGATCGGCGATCCCGGCTGGACGAGGCTCGCCGCGCCCCACGCCGTCAAGCACACGCAGACGTTCACGCTCACGACGAAGGGCCACAAGTACCGCTGGCTCGTCGTCTGGATCCTCGGGGTCAAGGGTGGGCCGGTCGCGACGCTCCCCTCGACGGCGGCGACGGCGGCCACCGCCTCGACCTCGACGGCCACCGCCGCCACGACCTCCGGCGCGAGCGGCGCCACGGCGACGACCACGGGCACCTCGACGACCGGTGCGCCGGCGACCACGACGACGACGTCGACGTCGACGTACGACGAGCAGCTCGCCGCTCGTCACGGTCGACGTCAGCGAGCTGAGCCTCTACCCCTGAGCGAGCCCGGGGAGCGCCGGCTGGAAGCGCCGGAGCAGCCCGAGCGGCTGATAGCCGAGCCGCTCGTAGAGGTGGCGCGGCCAGTCGGCCGGGTCGGCGCACAGGAACACGAGCTCCGCGTCGCGCAGGGCCCGCGCCGTGGCCAGCGACACGACCGAGCGGGCGAGGCCGCGCCCGCGCGCCGCCGGCGCCGTGCCGACGTTCTCCACCTGCGCGACGCCACCCCGGCGCAGCACGACGCAGCAGCTCGCCACGGCGCCGTCCCACGCGGCTCCGTAGCTGACGCCGCGGGCGCCCCGTGCGATGAGCGCATCCCGCGAGAGGATCTGCTCGACGACGTCCGTCGAGGCCCAGGGCTCGGCGAGCATCACCGCCCGGCGCACCGGTGCCGCCTCGTCCTCGCTCACGGCGCGCGCGTCCGGGCTCGCGTCCAGGCGCGAGGGGTCCCGGTGGACCATGAGCAGGTGGGGCGCCGCGTGCCAGCCCAGCGCGGCGAAGTCCTCCTCCAGCGTGTCGTCGGCGCCGGGGCCCGCCACCACGACGCCTCCGGAGGGGCACACGGGCCACACGGCACGCTCGGCGGCCCGCGCGAGCGCGCTCGCGCTCGCGCCGCCCGCGGCCTCGACGTACAGGTGGTTGGCTTCCCACACGAGCGGCCGCCCGCCGTCGGTGATCGTCCACGCACGCGCGCCGCTGTCGTGGCCGTCGTCGCCGATCACCGCGGCGGGGGCGACGTCGCCGCCCGCGCCGCGGTCGCTTGCGTGCAGGAAGGCGATCAGCCGCTCGCGCTCGCCCGGCGCCGGCACGCTCAGCAGATGACCTGCAAGTGGAAGCCCTGCGGCAGGGCCGCCGGAGCGTTGACGTCGACGATGTTCGGGTTGCTCGTGTCGCCGGCGACGCCGATCGAACCGCTCGCGAGTGCCGGGCCCGTCGGTGAGGCGGTGTAGGAGCACTTGCTGACGTTGCTCGTGAAGGTCACCGAGTAGCTCGTCGCCCCCGTGGCCGCCGCCGCGCTCGCGCCCCGATTCGCGCCGAGCGAGCCGTTCTGCGAGACGACCGCGAACAGGAGCTGGTTCGTCTGGGCGTAGCCGCCGAGCTGACTGCTCTGGACGTAGCTGCTCGCCGCGACGCCGCCCAGCTTGGCCGAGTCGGCGGCCTGCGCCGTGGCGCCGAGGAAGTCGCTCGCCTGCTTGCCCTGGAGGAAGTTGGCGTTCAGGCCGGTCGCCATGCCGGTTGCGTTCGTCGTGAACGGCGCCGCCAGGGGGTTGGACATCTGGATCGTCCCGCCGACGCTGCCGCCGCCGATGAAGCTGAACACCGGACCGGTCTTCAGGCCGACGACCTCGACGCACGGCGGCCCGCCGGTCAGGTTGCGGCAGCCGTCGATCACCGCGCCACCGGTGCCCAGGTTGGAGACGCGCAGGGCGTCGGTGGCGTTCGCCGCCCAGACCTGGGTCTGCTTGCTGAAGGCGAGGTTCCGGTTACCCGGGTTGCGCTGACCGCCCTGGAGCGGGCTGGCGATGGCGATCGGTGCGGCGACGAGCGCGATCACCGCGCCCGTGAGCACGGTGATGCGGCGGCTGGGGCGGGACATGTCTTCCTCCTCGGTCGTGGACGGCCGAGCGCCGGCGCAGGCGCCGCCGCTCGGACAACCCTTCACTCCAACGTCAGTCAGTCATAACCGCCGCGCGCGCCGCAAGTCGCGGCCGGGTCGCATCCCGTCCTCAGCCGGCGGTGAGCCACTCGGCGATCCGCGCGCCGATCCGCTCGCCCTGGTCCTCCTGCAGGAAGTGGCTCGCCCCGGCGATCACCTCCGGAGCGTCGCGTCCGATCGCGGCGGCGAAGCGCTCTCCGACGCTCAGCGGCAGCACCGGGTCCGAGTCGGCCCACAGCATCAGCGTCGGGCGACGGTCCTCCCGCAGCGCCTCGAGCACCGCGCGGCCGGCGGCCGCACCCGGCTCGTCGAGGGTGCGCGGGATGAGCAGCGGGAACGCGCGCGCGCCGGCCTTGGCGGCGACGCTCGGGTATGGCGCGTCGTACGCCGACACGACCGCCTCGCCCGGGTCGGTGAAGCAGGCGCGCTGCACCAGCATGCCGACCGGCAGGTCCTCGGTGCGCTCGACGAAGTCGCGGAACTGCGTCCAGGCGTCGGTCATGCGCTGCTGACCGGTCCACAGCCCGGTGTCGAGGATGACCAGCTTGGCGATCCGCTCGGGCGCCTCGACGGCGGCGCGCAGACCGATCGGGCCGCCCCAGTCGTGCACGACGATCGTCGCATCGCGCACGTCGAGCTCCTCGAGCAGCGCCACGAGCGAGGCCGTGTGGCGGTCGTAGGTGTACCAGTCGAGATCCACCGGCTTGTCCGAGCGGCCGAAGCCGAGCAGGTCCGGGGCGATGCAGCGGAAGCCGGCGTCGCGGACCGGCGGGATCACCTTGCGCCACAGGAACGACCAGGTCGGCTCGCCGTGCACGAACACGACCGGCGCGCCGTCGCCCTCGTCGAGGTGGGCCATCCGCAGGCCCTCGTCGACCGTGCGGTAGTGCGGGGTGAAGGGAAAGTCCGGCAGGTCGGCGAGCAGCTCCTCGGGTGTGCGGACGGCATCCATCACGCGTTCCGTTCGCGCCAGCGGTCGCGCGCCTCGTCGATCGTTCGCAACGCGGTGTCGAGATCGTGCCAGCCGTCCACCTTGACCACCTTGCCCTCGGGTTGCTTGTAGATCGAGAAGAAGTGCGAGATCTCGTCGCGCAGCGCGATCGGCAGATCGTCGAGCGTGTCCATCGTGTTCCAGTTCGGATCGCGCAGCGGGACGCACAGCACCTTGTCATCAACTCCCTTGTCGTCGCGCATCTTGAACACCGCTATCGGCTTGACCGCGATGACGCACCCGGGGAACGTCGGCTCGGAGACGACGACCATCGCGTCGAGCGGGTCGCCGTCCTCGGCCAGCGTCTCGGGCACGAACCCGTAGTCGGTCGGGTACACCACCGAGGAGAACAGGAACCGGTCGAGCGTGATCGCCTGCAGCTCCTCGTCCCACTCGTACTTGTTGCGGCTTCCCTTCGGGATCTCGACGAGGCAGAGGAGGCGAGGGCGGTGGGCGGTCATTCGGCGCTGCGCAGCATACCCGCGGGCGCATCGGTTAGTCTCGCCTCTCCGATGATGAGCACGCTCCTCCATGTGGTGCCGGTCCTGGCCGCGGAGAAGAACAAGACCCCGTTCTACATCGCCGGCGGCGCGCTCGCCCTGTGGGCGATCGTGATCTCGGTCGGGGTCGGCCTGCGCCGGCCGGACTTCCCGAGCAGCGTCGGCGGGGAGCGCCTCGTGATGACCGTGACCGCCGTGCTCGTCGCGCTCGCGGCGGGCACCGCCGTGGCCACCTCGGGCGGCACGCACACGGCCAGTGCGGCCAACGCACCCGCCGGCGCGGGCGCCACGTCGACGCTGAGCGAGGCCGCCGCGCCGAGCGGCGCGCTCGCCTTCACGAAGCCGAATCTGGCCGCGCGCGCGGGCCGGGTGACCGTCACGTTCGCCAACATGGCGCCCGAGATGCACAACATGACGATCGCCTCCGGGAGCACGGTGCTCGCGGCCACACCGACCTTCCAGGGCGGCTCGCACACGCTCTCGGTGGTGCTCAAGCCGGGGACCTACGTCTTCTACTGCTCCGTGCCCGGCCACCGCCAGGCCGGCATGCAGGGCACCCTCACCGTAAGCTGAGCGCGGCGACGCGCGCGGCGCAACCCTGCGCACCGCGCCGTGTTTGCGCCACCGACCCCCGGCATGACCGTTCGCCCGCTCCCTTCGGCCACCGGCGCTCCCGCGCGGCTCGCTCTCGCCGCGCTGGCGGCGTTCGCCGTGGCCTGGCTCGTCCCCGGCACCGGCGTCGCGCGCGCGAGCGGCGCGCCGGCCTGTGTGCCGTCGGTGCTCAATCGAACCGACGTCATCCCCGGCACGAGCATCCAGGCGTCCCCGCTGCCGAACTCACGCGACGCGTCACCGCGCACCCAGATCAGCCTGCTCGGCGTGACACCGTCGGCGCTCGCCAACGTCGGGGCGAGCGGATCTCGCACCGGGGCCCACCCCGGGCGGCTTGCTCCCGTACTCGCAGGGCGACGGCGCGAGCTTCGTCCCGAGCACGCCGTTCGCCGCGGGCGAGCGCGTGACCGTCGTCGGCGACGCGCGGACGGCGAGCGGCTCACGCGAGTTCGCGTACGGCTTCACGGTCGGCACGCCGGATCCGATCCCGGTCGGCGCGCCGGGTCGGCAGCCAACCGGAGCTCCCGGTGACGTGCAGCACTTCGTCTCGCGCCCCGACCTCACTCCGCCGACGATCACGGTCGACGCCAACACCCCCGCGGCGGAGCCGGGCCTCGTGTTCATCGCACCGTACTCGGGGCCGGGCCAGGACGGCCCCGAGATCTTCGACGACACCGGGCAGCCGGTCTGGTTCGCCCCGCTGCCGGCCGGCACCGAGGCGACCAACCTGCAGGTCGTCCAATACGACGGTGCGCCGGCGCTCTCCTTCTGGGAGGGCGGGATCCCGCCCCAGGGCTTCGGCGAGGGCTACGACGTGATCGTCAACAGCGCGTATCAGGTGATCGCCCGGGTGTACGCCGGCAACGGCTACTGGGCCGACCTGCACGACTTCCAGATCGGCGCGAACGACACGGCGCTGCTGACGGCGTTCGACCCGTTGCACTGCGACCTGTCACATGAGGGCGGGCCGAGCGATTCGGCGGTCAACGACAGCGTCTTCCAGGAGCTCGACCTGCGGACGGGCCTCGTGCGCCGGGAGTGGCACAGCATCGACCACGTCGCCCTGCGCAACAGCTACCAGACGCCGACCACGGCGACGACGACGTGGCCCTGGGACGCGTTTCATCTCAACTCCCTGCAGGCGCTGCCCGGTGGCGACATGCTCGTGTCCTCGCGCAGCACGTGGAGCGTGTACGAGCTGAGCGCCTCGAGCGGGCAGGTCCTGTGGGAGCTCGGCGGCAAGAACTCGTCGTTCCGTATGGGCCGGGGCACCGTCACCGCCTGGCAGCACGACGCGACGCTGCTCCCCGACGGGAACATCAGCATCTTCGACAACGGCGCCGTGCCGGCGGTCGAGCACCAGTCGCGCGCGATCGTTGTGGCGCTGAACGGCGCCACCCACACGGCCACGCTCGTCGGCCAGTTCACCCACGCGCAACCGCTGCTGGCGGGCAGTCAGGGCAACTTCCAGACGCTCGCCAACGGCGACGCCTTCGTCGGCTGGGGTCCCGAGCCGTACTTCTCCGAGTACACGCCGACCGGCCAGCCGGTGTTCGACGCCCACATGCCGGCCCGCGACGAGTCCTACCGCGCGTACCGCTTCCCGTGGGCGGCCACGCCGAAGCGGCCACCGGACATCGGCGCCCGCGCGGCGGCCCACGGCCTGCTCACCGTGTACGCGAGCTGGAACGGCGCCACCGGCGTCAGCGCCTGGCGGGTGCTCGCCGGCGCCTCGCCGAGCCGGATGACCGCCGTGGCCACGGTGCCGCGCAGCGGATTCGAGACGGCGATCGCCACCCCGAGCGCCGGACCGTACGTCCAGGCGCAGGCGCTCGGCGCGAACGGCGCGGTGCTCGCCGGCTCGGCCGTCGCGAAGGGGTAGGGCCGCCGGTCGCCGCCGGGGCCGCTAGCGTGGCCCCGATGCGCATCCTCGACGCCCGGCCCGGCGCGCCGGACGCGGCGCCGCTCGTTCTCGATGACGACCTCATCATCGAGGGCGACAACGCCGACGTTCTCCCGCGCCTGCCCGCCCGGTCCTTCGACCTCGTGTACATCGACCCGCCGTTCAACACCGGGCGCGAGCAGCGTCACGCCCGTCTGTCCGTCGCGCGCGACGAGGCCGGCGGGGACCGGACCGGCTTCGGCGGGCGGCGCTACCGGTCGCGGATGCTGCAGACGCTGTCCTTCGCCGACGAGTTCGGCGACTACCTGCGCTTCCTCGCCCCGCGCCTGGAGGCCGCGCGCTCGCTGCTCGCGCCACACGGCACGCTGTACTTCCACATCGACTACCGCGAGGCGCACTACTGCAAGCTGCTGCTCGACGAGATCTTCGGGCGCGAGTGCTTCCTGAACGAGCTCATCTGGGCCTACGACTATGGCGCCAAGCCGCGCAACCGCTGGCCGGCCAAGCACGACACGATCCTCGTCTACGTGCGCGACCGGGCGCGCTACCACTTCGACGGCGACGCGGTCGAGCGCGAGCCGTACATGGCGCCCGGCCTCGTGACCCCGGAGAAGGCGGCCCGGGGCAAGATGCCCACCGACGTGATCTGGCACACGATCGTGCCCACCAACGGCCGAGAGCGCACCGGCTACCCGACCCAGAAACCCGAGGGGCTCGTGCGCCGATTCGTGGCCGCGTCCTCGCGGCCCGGTGGCTGGTGCCTGGACTTCTTCGCCGGGTCGGGGACGCTCGGGGCGGTCTGCCGGGCGCTCGAGCGCCGCTTCGTGCTCGTCGACCGCAGCCCGGACGCCGTCGCCGTCATGGCGCGCCGCCTCGCCGCCGGAGCCCTCGCCACATCGGCCTGACGCGCGTCCGGAACCGGACGATCGCCCGGTGCCGGTGGGCTATCCTCGATCGCATGCGTCGCGTCATCACTGCGATCGGCGTCGTGGCGGCGGCGCTCGCCGTCGCGTTGCCGGCCGCCGCCCTCGCGGGCGGACAGCGGGCCCACGCGGCCGCCAACCACCGCGTGATCATCAAGAACTACGCGTACTCGCCCGGCCGGCTCGTCGTGCGCCGCAACGACACGGTGACCTGGGTGTTCGATGACGGTTCCGTGCTGCACAACGTCTTCGCGACGGGCTTCCGCAGTTCGCCGGTCAAGAAGTCCGGCACCTGGACGGTGCGCTTCACCCGATCCGGCACGTTCACGTACACGTGCACGCTGCACTCGTGGATGGGCGGATCGATCGTCGTCCACTAGGGGCGCGTCAGCGGCGGCGCAACTGGCGGAACTCGTCGAGCGTGTGCTGCTCGCGCACGCGCGCCTCGTCGTGAGCGTCGACGTTGAGGTCGTGGCTGGCATCGCTGCACCAGAAGCGCGGATGGCGCCCGAGCCACCGCTCGGCGTCGCGCCGGCCGGCCTCGATGAGCGCCTCGACGAAGGTGCGCTCGAAGAGCAGGAACGAGAGCAGCTCTCCGCGGCTGCGCGTCTGGCCCCCGAGCAGCCGTGACATGAGCGGGAAGTCCGGGTCGCGCAGCCCGCGCAGCCCGCCGTAACGCTCGGTGAACACGCGCTCGGCCAGCGCCCCGATCTCGCCCGGCTGAGCCGGGGCGACGAGCGCGTAGGAGACGCGGCGATAGGGATTCTGGCCGTGGGCCGTGCGGTAGGCGAGCGCCGAGCGCGAGGTTCCGCTCGTCGGCGCCTCGACGAAGAACGAGTTGATCGCCGCCAGCCGGTGCAGGTCGTTGCGCACCTGGTCGACGAGCAGCCCGTCGATCACGTTCGCCGCGACGTCGGCCAGACGGGGTGCTCCCGTCCGCGCGGGCGGCCGCGAGTGGGCGCCGAAGGGCTCGAAGCCGACCACGATCACGCGTTCCGCGCCGAGCGCGAGCGCGGGCTTGATCGGGCTGTTCAGCCGCGTCCCGCCGTCGACGTAGTGGTCCGCCGCCGACAGGGGCTGATCGACCTTGACCGGCGGGAACAGGAGCGGGATGGCCGCCGAGGCCCGCACGTGCTCGCCGCCGAGCGCGCTGCGCACGTAGCGCACGTCGTCGCCGGCGCGGGCCCGGGGTGGCCGCTGCCGGCTCTCGACGAACGCGACCGACGTCCCCGTCGACAGGGCCGTCGCGACGACGCAGACGGCGTCGATCACGCCGTTGCGCACGTTGCGATGGAGTGCGAGCCAGTCGATCCAGCGCTGGATGTTGCCGCGGATGGGCGACGGGTCGAGCAGGCTGCCGAGGCGCAGCCCGGGGACCTCGAGCGCCTCGCCGATCAGGCGCGCCACGGTGAGCAGGCTCCGCGGCCCGATGATCGGCGCGATCACGTCGCCCTTGCGCATCGTGCGCCAGCGCTCGAGCGACTGCTCGACCTGGGTGCTCACCGGCTCGGCGGCGAGCGAGCCGAGCAATGCCGCGTTGAGCGCGCCGACGCTGGTGCCGCACAGGATCGACACGTGCTCGCCGCGCTCGTGCAGGGCGGGGAGCAGCACCGAGAGGGCGCCGATCTCGTACGCCCCGCGCGCGCCCCCACCCGGCAGCACGAGCGCCACCCGCGGTGTGCGGCCGTTGCGATCTGCTGTGGCCACGCTCCCGGTCCTCCGGTCCGAAGTCGCCGATGGCACGACCCGGTTGTCGCCCCTTCCGACCCCCGAGGACCAACCGGCCGGGCGGCGCGTGCGCCGCCCGGCCGAGGGGAGGAGAGAGTGCAACTGTGGTCGGATCCAGCCTGCCAGAGGATGGTCTCCCGGATGCGGACCGTCTATGGACCGCCGGCAGCAGCCGCGCGGGCGGCGACTGGCCCGACCGTCCAGTTGCCGCCGATCCCTCCCGCGGAGAGGCGTGGTTAGATGCCGGGATGCGTCTCCCGAGCGGATCGGCTTCGTTTGGTCCGCTCGCGTCGACCGTGGGCGCGCTGCTGGCCGGCGCTCTCGTGCTGGCCGCCCTGCCCGGCCCCGCCACGGCGTCGCCGCGCGGCGCGCGGCGGGTCCTGCGCAACACGCTCCTGCAGACGACCTACCCGGCGAGCTGGCGGGCCCGTCTCGATCACCTCGTCGTTGCGGGACAGCACATCACCGAGTACTCGCTCAGCTCGACCGGCGCGCCGCTCAACCCCGACGCGATCCCGCCCGCCGGCGGGATCGGGATCACGGTGTACGTCTATCCGGCGCGGACCGAGCGCCTGCTCACGCGCCACTTCCGGCTGTCGGGCGATCTGGGCGTCGCCGCGGCGGAGCTCATCGAGCTCGGCGTCGTGGGCATCCCGCGACCGGCGCAGTACGTGACCGACATCGCGCCGGTGCGACTGACGAGGCTCGGCGGTCGCGGCGCGGCGCGCGTCACCTACCTCTACGAGTACGGCGACGACTACGACCTCAACCTCCAGGACGACGTCGTCGCGTTGCGCGGGCACACGATCGTCCAGGTCGAGCTCGACGTGGCCCCGGCCCTGCAGTCCGGCGGGGAGTCGGCGTTCCGGGCGCTGCTCGCCGCCTGGCGCTGGCGCGGCGGCGCGGCGACGATGGCGTCATGAGCCCGCCACCGCCCGACAACGCCTCCGAGGGCGCGGCCGAGCAGCACGAGCACGGCTCGGCCTACCGCCTCGCCGGGGTCGACTACACGACGCTCGACGCCGGCAAGCGCCTGGCGCTCAGTCGCGCGCTGGCCACCTCGTCGTTCATGGGCGCGCGCGGCGGCCGCGCGCTCGACGCGTCGCGGGGCGAGCCCGCCTTCGTGTTCGAGCTCGACGGTCGCCATTTCGCCTTCGTGGTCGAGGGCCTGGGCACGAAGTCGATCATCGCCCGCCAGGTGGCCGAGACGCTCGGCGTCAACCGCTTCGCCGACGTCGCGTACGACACGGTCGCCGCGATCGTCAACGACCTGTGCTGCGTCGGCGCGCTGCCGCTCGTCGTCAACGCGTACTTCGCCACGGGCTCGGCCGACTGGTACCGGCGCGAGGACTGGCAGGCGGAGCTGCTCGAGGGCTGGTACCGCGCGTGCGCCGACGCCGGTGCGACCTGGGGCGGGGGCGAGTCGCCGTCGCTGCCCGAGCTCGTGGCCGAGCGCGACATCGAGCTCGCCGGGAGCGCGATCGGCGCGCTGCCCGCCGGCGCCGCGCCGATCCTCGGCGACGAGCTCGCGCCGGGCGATGAGATCGTGATCGTGGCGAGCAGTGGGCTGCACGCGAACGGGTCCTCGCTCGCGCGGCTGGTGGCCGGGCGACTGCCCGACGGGTACGCCACGCGGCTTGCCGGCGGCCGCACCTTCGGGGAGGCGCTGCTCGATCCCTCGGTGCTGTACGCCCGCCTCGTCGAGCGCCTCGCCACCGAGCGCCTGCCCGTCACGTATCTGAGCCACATCACGGGCCACGGGCTGCTGAAGCTGATGCGCCCGGTCCGGGAGCTGACCTACGAGATCAGCGCCCTGCCGCCGGTGCCCGAGGTGTTCGGGCTGCTGGTCGCCGACGCCGAGCTGTCTCCCGCGGCGGCGTACTCGACGTTCAACATGGGCTGCGGCTTCGCCGTCTACTGCCGGCCCGGCGCGGGCGCGGCGGTCGTGGCGGCGGCGCAGCAGACCGGCCACGCCGCCCTCGTGGCCGGCGCCGTACGGGCCGGCCCCCGCCGCGTCGTGCTCGAACCGGTCGGGGTCACCTACGACAGCGGCGCGCTGCAGCTGTCGCCCGAGGGCTGAGCTCTACCCGGTCGGGTTCTGGATGTCGATGACGGTCGAGTCGCCGGCCCACGCGTAGGTCGGCCCGCTCGCGCCCGCCGTGATCGGCTGGCGATCGAACGTGTAGAGGGCGCCGTCGACGCGCTTGCTCTTGCCGAGCGACTTCGCCGCGTTGGCCCCGAGGAAGGAGAAGCCGGCCTTGACGACGGCGTAGGCGCGGTTGCAGCTGAGCGCGCCGCTCGTGGGGCGGGCCCCCTTGATCGACTGAACCGTCCAGTGCACCGAGAGCCGTCCGGCGATCTTCAGCCCGTGGTTGTTCGTGCACGTGACCCGCTTGCCGGAGGTCGGCGGTGCCTGGTAGGGCACGACGAACGCGCCGGCCGGCGCGGCGACGGCGAGACTGGCCAGGAGCGTGGCCAGCGGGCCGAAGGTGAGCGGGCGTGGCATGTATCGACCTCCGGATGCGCGCGTCGGGCGCGGCGACGTGGACGGGGATTTGCGCGGGTGAGTGTAAGGCTGCGGTGGCCGCGCTTGTGGCGACGGCCCGCGAGACGCCGCCCGAGGAGCACCGCGTTCCTGACCCGCAGGACCCTCCCGGCGAGGGCGGCGACCGCGATGAGCGACGGCCGCCACGCGCGATCGCGCCGGGTCGTCCATGCGTCCAGATCGGGCGCCCACGCTTCAGCTCGCGTCGCATGCGCGCTTGCGCGGCGCCGGGATCGGCGTCTCTTTCCTGCTCGTCGATGCGCAAACCTGCGCAACGCGCCCTACCGGCCGTTGTCGCTCGCGATCGCAGCGGCTACTGTCGTCGCGCCCGGCGCCGGACGGATCCGGCGCCGACCAGCGGCCGAAACCGGAGACCGCGCGCCCGACGCGCGGGGGCGCCGCACCCGACGAGGAGTGACATGTACGAATCGGTCAAGGAGGATCCCACCGCACTGAGGCCTGCCCCCGGTGAGCAGCTGCCCCCGGCGGCTGCGGCCACCTCGCCTGCGCTTGCGCTCGAACCGCCGCGGCCGCCGCTCTCGCCGGTGCGTCTCCTGCTCGCGCTCGTGCTCCTCGTGGGCGTCGCGGTCGGCGGCCTGCTCGGCGTGCGCCACGTCCGCGCGTCGCGCGCCGCGGTCGCCGCCGCCCTCCCGCCGAGCTTCGCCCCGTATGTCGATGCGACGCTCACCCCGACCTACCAGTTCCAGGACCCGAGCGCGAGCCCGGCGCGCGACGTCGTGCTCGGCTTCGTCGTCAGCGCGCCGTCGGCGCCCTGCACGCCCTCCTGGGGGGCGGCCTACACGCTCGACGAGGCGGCGACCGCGATCGATCTCGATCGGCGCATCGCGCAGGCGCAGGCCGAGGGCGGCAACGTGATCGCCTCGTTCGGCGGCGCGGCGAACAGCGAGCTCGCCGTCGGCTGCACGAGCAGCGCGAGCCTCGCCGCCGCCTACGGGACCGTCATCCAGCGCTACCGCCTCACGACGATCGATCTCGACGTCGAGGGCGCCGCGCTGGCCGCCGTGGGCGCCGACGCACGCCGCGCGGAGGCGATCGCCGCCGTGCAGCGTCTCCTCGCCGCGTCGCGCGGACACCTCGGCGTCTGGTTGACGCTGCCGGTCGCGCCGGACGGCCTCACCCCCGACGGCGTCGCCGCCGTCCGCGCGATGCTCGCCGCGCACGTCGTCCTCGCCGGCGTGAACGTGCTCGCGATGGATTACGGCCCGGGCCGCGAGGTCGGCCGCGACCTCCTGCCGACGATCGAGCGGTCCGCCGCCGCGGCCCGCGCCCAGACGGCGCGGGCCTACGCCGCCGCGGGCGTCCCGCTCGGCAGCGCGGCGGGCTGGAACCGCATCGGGGTCACCGTGATGATCGGCCAGAACGACGTGCCCGGCGAGCAGTTCACGGTCGCCGACGCGAGTGGCCTCGCCCGGTACGCGCTCGCCCGCGGCATCGCCCGCGTATCGATGTGGTCGGCCAACCGGGACGCGCCGTGCACGGCCTATCCCGGCGTGGCCGTGCTGTCGAACACGTGCAGCGGCGTGGCGCAGGCGCCGCTGGAGTTCTCGCGCGTGCTCGATCGCCTCGCGACCGCCGCGAGCGCGGGCGCGCCGACCGTGATCGGTTCGGCGTCGGCCCCGGCGAGCCCGCCGGTGGACGATCCGGCCACGAGCCCGTATCCGATCTGGTCGCCAGCGCAGGCCTACGAGACCGCCTACAAGGTCGTCTGGCACCACGACGTCTACGAGGCGAAGTGGTTCAGTCAGGGCCAGGCGCCCGATCAGCCGGTCCCGTCCGGCGCCCCGAGCCCCTGGTCGCTGCTCGGGCCGGTGCTGCCCGGGGAGCATCAGCCCGCCCTCGTCCGCCTGAACCGGGGGACGTTCCCGGCCTGGTCCGCGACGACGGTGTACCGCGGTGGCGCCCGCGTCCTGTACCACGGGCTCCCCTACGCGGCGAAGTGGTACACGCGCGGCGACGTGCCCGACGGCAGCCTGGCCAACCTGCAGCAGTCCCCGTGGGTTCCGCTGTACGCCTACGCCGGAGAGCCGCGATGAGCGCGCGCCGCCCACGGGCGCTTCGCCGCGCCCGACACCCAACGTCCACCCCGACCGAGCAGCGAGGAACGACATGGCCCGCGTGACGCGAGAGGACCAGGCCCGGCGACGCCAGTGGGGCGCCGACCAGCACGACGACCCGATGCCGGCGCTGCCCGTGCCCGTCGGCGAGCTGATGGTGACGCTCGGGCGCCTGGCGATCGTCGGCACGGTCGTCATCTGGCTCGTGTTCGCCGTGCGCACCGTCGTCACGCAGCTGATCGAGCGCCCGCCGGGCTCGCCCGGCCTGCTCGAGGTCTCGCTCTATCTGCTCGTCGTCACGCTGCTCGCGGGATCGGCGCTCGCCTACCTGACCACGCGCCTCGGCTTCTTCTACCGCACCGCGGCGCACCGCCGGATCGCGCGTGCCGCGCTCGACACCTTCCTGGCGACGTCGCGCCCGGCGCTCACCGTGCTCGTGCCGTCCTTTCAGGAGGACGCGCGCGTGATCCGCCTGACGCTGCTGTCCGCCGCGCTGCAGGAATACCCGGACAAGCGGATCGTCCTGCTCATCGACGATCCGCCCGAGCCGCGCTACGCCAAGGCGCAGCAGCTGCTGAGCGAGGCGCGCGCGCTGCCCGCCGAGGTCGCCCGCCTGCTCGCCGAGCCCGCCCGGCGGTTCTCCGACGCGCTCGCGCGCTTCGAGCTCGCGCTCGGCGCATCGCCGGCGCAGGTCGGCCCCGGCGAGCTGCGCGAGCTCGCCGACCACTTCGACTACGCCCTCCGGTGGCTCGGTCCGCTCGCCGAGCCGGCGCCCGGCGCCGACCACGCGGAGCGGTTCTTCGCCACCCACGTGATCGGGCAGCTCGCCTCCGACCTCGCCCTCGCCGGCGCCGCGCTGCGGACCGCCGCGGCGGAAGGCGCCTCGATCCCGCGCGAGCAGGCGCACCACCTGCATCAGCGACTCGCCTGGACCTTCCGGGCGGAGCTGTCGAGCTTCGAGCGCAAGCGCTACGTATCGCTCTCCCACGAGCCGAACAAGGCGATGAACCTCAACAGCTACATCGGCCTCATGGGCGGGAGCTACCGCGAGGTCCCGACGCCCTCCGGCCTGGCGCTCGCCCCCGCCTCGCTCGCCGGCGATCTGACGGTGCCCGAATGCGACTACGTCCTCACGCTCGACGCCGACAGCGTGCTGCTGCCCGAGTACTGCGCGCGCCTCGTCTACCTGCTCGAGCAGCAGCAGCACGCCGGGGTGGCGGTGGCGCAGACGCCCTACAGCGCCTATCCGGGCGCCGAGACGCGACTGGAGCGCATCGCCGGCGCGACGACGGACCTGCAGCACATCGTCCACCAGGGACTCAGCTACCACGACGCCACCTTCTGGGTCGGTGCCAACGCCGTGCTGCGCAAACGCGCCCTGGACGAGATGGTCGAGATCGATCACATCGGCGACTGGCCGTTGCGCCGCTACATCCGCGACCGCACGGTGATCGAGGACACGGAGTCGAGCATCGATCTGTGCACCCACGGCTGGCGGTTGCACAACTACCCCGAGCGGCTCAGCTACAGCGCCACGCCGCCCGACTTCGGCTCGCTGTGCGTGCAGCGCACGCGCTGGGCCAACGGGGGCCTGCTCATCTCGGCCAAGCTCGCCCGGCAGATCCGAGCTCGCCGCCGCCGCGGCCAGCGCACGGCGCTCGGCGAGATCCTGCTGCGCCTCAACTACATGGCCTCGATCTCCTGGGCGTCGGTCTGTCTCGTGTTCCTGCTCGCCTACCAGTTCAGCAACAGCCTGTTCGACCCGCTCGTGTTCGGCGTGGCGCTGCCGTACTTCCTGGCCATGTCCAGCGACCTGCGCTACTGCGGCTACAAGCGCGTCGACGTGCTGCGGATCTACGGGTTCAACCTCATCCTGCTGCCGGTCAACCTGGCCGGCACCTACCACTCGCTCGTCCAGGGCCTGACCGGGGCCAAGGGCCAGTTCCGCCGCACGCCGAAGGTCCGCGACCGCACGACGGCCGGCCTCCTGCAGGTGCTCGTGCCGTACGCGATCGTGGCCGGATCGGCGTACATCCTCGTGCACGACTACCACCTGCACCGCTGGGTGAACTTCGCCTTCGCCGCGATCAACGGGCTCCTCGGCGCGTACGCGATCGTCGCGTTCATCGGCCTGCGCAATTCGATCGTCGACGTGTGGACGAACGCGACCAACTGGCTGCGGGCCCCGGCTCGTGCCGACGCGCCCCGTCCGGCGCGCCGAGCCGCGCCCGCGCCGGTCCCCGCCGCGCCGGTGAGCGACTGGCGGCGGATCCTGCACTTCGGCGGCGTCGATCCGGCCCGCCAGGTCGAGGGGCTGCCACTGCCCGTGGCGCCGGCCGACGCCCCCCGTCCGGTCGCCGGCGGACGGTTCGCCCGCGAGAGCCCGACCGCCCCGAGCGCCGACCTGGCCTGACGGCATGCAGGAGGATCGGCCACCGAGCGAGCGGGGCGGGCCGCGTGAGCGGGAGGGTCGCTCGCGCTCGCGCTGCCTTGTCCGCCTTCCCGATGCCCGGCCGCTCCCGCGTGCCGATCGCGGTCGCGCCTGCCGGCCGTCGCCGGTGCGCCGCTCGTGCCCGCCGCAGCCGCGCCGCGCGCCGCGCGCGACCGACTGGGCTCGCCGCGGGTGCGTGCCGCCGACGGCGCCGGCGTCGTAGCCGCGCGCCGGCGGGATCCTCGGCGCCGGCTCGGGCTCGGCGACCACTACGATGCGCTTCCGCCGGCTCGATCGCCTTCCGGCCGGCCACGCCCGTGATTCACATCGATCCGTACATCGTCCTCGGCAGCGCGATCGTCGGACTCCTCGTCGGCATGACGGGCGCGGGCGGCGGCGCGCTCATGACGCCGATGCTCATCCTGTTGTTCGGGGTGACCCCGTCGACCGCGATCTCCAGCGACCTCGTCGCCGCGGTCGTGATGCGCCCGATCGGAGCCGCCGTGCACCTGCGCGCCGGGACGGTCAACCTGCGGCTCGTGCGCTGGATGGTGATCGGCTCGGTGCCGGCCGCGGTGCTCGGCGCCTACCTGCTGCACCTGTTCGGGCAGACGAGCGCGGCGCAGCAGAAGGTCGAGGTTGCCCTCGGGATCGCGCTGCTCGTCGGCACGGGCGCGATGCTCCTGCGCCTGCTGATCGACCGCCGCGGCGGGTCGGTCCGCTCGGCCGCGGTGCACGAGGTCCGTCCCCGCCCGCTGCCCACGATCGCGATCGGCGTCGTCGGCGGGATCGTCGTGGGGATGACCTCGGTCGGCTCGGGCTCGCTCATGATCGTGCTGCTGCTGTTCCTGTACCCGACGCTCACCGCCGGTCAGCTCGTCGGCACCGATCTCACCCAGGCCGTTCCCCTCACCGCCGCCGCGGCGCTCGGCGCACTCGCCTTCGGCCACATCGAGCTCGGCGTGACGGCCTCGCTCATCCTCGGCAGCGTGCCCGCCGTGCTCGTCGGATCGCTGCTCTCCTCCAGCGTCCCGGATCGGTACATCCGACCGGTCATCACGTTCGTCATCTTCGCCTCGGGCCTCAAGTACGTCGGCGTCGGGACGACCGCGCTCGGCTGGGTGCTCTGCGCCGTGCTGCTCGGCGCGGCGGCGATGTGGCTCATCCTGGCCCGGCCGTGGCAGCAGCCGGCCGCCGCGGCGCCGGCCGGGGACGCCCGCGATGTGGGCCCGGGCGAGGGCCCCCCGGTGCTCGAGCGGGTCCCGGCCGCCCGGCGCCCGGGGTAGCTACCGCGCTCCGAGGCGCTCGGCAACCTCGGCGGCGATCCGGCGCGCGTCGGCGCCGAGTTGCCTGACCGTCTCGCCGGCCGGGCGCTCGACCGCGAGCTCGTGCGCCTCCCCGGCCCACAGGTTGAACGCGTCCGCGTCGCCGCGCGCCCGCGCGGCCGCGCGCAGCGGGCTCGTGAGGTGGTGGATCTCCGGGTAGGCGGCGGGAGCCGCGGCGTCGTGCAGGCCGGCGATGGTCTCCGGCGGCGCGCAGCCGAACACGAACGACACGACCGGGACGTGCTCGTCGCGCACGAGCCGCAGCTTCGCCTCCCAGTCGTCGTCGTCGCGGCGGGGCTCACCGAGCTCGAACGCCGTGGCGGCGGGCGTCCGCCGCGAGCTCGCTCGCGTACGCTCGCAGCGCCGACGCGTCGGCGCTCGCCGCCGGCGGCACGAACACGTTGACCCCGAACGGCTCCGAGGTCGCGGCGCGCACGGCGCGGATGTCCTCGCGCACGGACTCGGCGGGACGGTAGCCGGCCGCGAGGAAGCCGAGGCCGCCCGCCCCGCAGACGGCGATCGCCAGTTCCGGGGTGGACGGCCCGCCGGCCATCGGCGCCTGCACGATCGGCTCGGGCAGCGAGCTCGGACCGAAAATCGCCGGCATCTACGCGGCCATCACGCGTGCCAGGTGGGCGCCGGCGTCGTCGAGCCGGTCATCGCCCCAGAACAGCTCGTCGTCGATCGCGATCGTCGGAACCCCGATCACTCCGAGCTCGAAGGCGGCGTCGGTGGCCGCGCGCAGCGTCCGCTTGACCTGTGGATCCTCGATCGCGGCCTCGAGCTCGCGGCGGTCGAGTCCGGCACGCTCGCCGGCGTCGAGGACGTGGCCGGGAATGCTCAGGTCGCGCCCGCGCTCGAAGGCCTCGCGGAAGGCGTGCCGCGCGAACTCGCGCCCGCGCCCGACGGCGAACGCGTGCGCGGTGGCCCGCATGGCCACGAGGTAGTCCGACGGCCACGGGTCGGGCCAGCGCATCGGCGGTAGACCGTAGCCGCGGCAGCGGCGCTCGATCTCGGCCATCCCGGCCTGTCGGCGACGGTGATCGCCAAGCGCCCACGAGCTCCGGCCCGTCAGCTTGAACAGGCCGCCGAGGAGCACCGGCTGCCACTGCACCGGCTCGGGCAGGAGCCGGTCGACGCGCTCGGCGGCGAGGTACGCGTACGGCGATCCGAGGTCGAAGTAGAACCGCACCCGGGGCATCGGTGTCCTGTCAGGCGTTCAATAGACTGAACAGCTCGTTCTCTATGGTAGACGATCCGGCCCCGCGCGGCATCCAGCACACCCTCGCGGCGAACGTGCGGCGAGCGCGTATCGCTCGCCACCTCTCGCTCTCCGAGCTCGCGCGGGCGACGGGCACGAGCAAGGCCACCCTGTCGGGGATCGAGAACGGCCGTGGCAATCCGACCGTCGACACGCTCGCGAGCCTCGCCGGCGCGCTCCAGGCGCCGCTCGGGGAGCTCCTCGGCGAGACGCCCACGATCGGCGAGGTGCTCATCCGCCGCGCGTCGGCGGCGCGGCCCGAGCGCCACGGCGGGGTGAGCGAGCGCGTGCTCGACGCGATCGCCCCGGGCGCGGCGCTGCGGCTGACCGAGATCGCGCTCGACGCGCGCCAGGTACACGAGGTCGCCCCGGGGCCGCCAGGGTCCCGGGCGCACCTGTACGTGCTGCTGGGACGGTTGATCGCCGGCCCGGTCGAGCGCATCTCCGAGCTCGTGGCCGGTGACTACGCCGCCTTCCCGGCCGACGTGCCACACGCGTACGAGGCCGGCCGGCAGCCGGCCCGCGCACTGCTCGTCGCCCAGTCGCCGGGGCGCTGAAGCGGCGTCAGCGAACGCCGACGACGTCCACGACGAACACGAGCGTCTCGTCCGGACCGATGACGCCGCCGGCGCCGCGCTTGCCGTAGGCGAGGTGCGGCGGGATCGTGATCCGCCGGCGCCCGCCCACCTTCATACCGGCCACGCCCTCGTCCCAGCCCGGGATCACCTGACCCTCGCCGAGGGCGAACTTGAACGTGTCGCCGCGGTCCCAGGACGCGTCGAACTCCCGGCCGTTCGACCACGAGACGCCCGCGTAGTGCACCTCGACGATCCGCCCCCCGGTCGCCTCCTCGCCATCGCCCACGGTGATGTCCTCGAGCTCGAGCTGATACGAGGGCGGCGCGTCGGGGACGCTGATCTCGGGCTTGGTCGGCGCGGTCATCGGTCGGAGCGTAGCGGGCGCGGGCGGATCGCGTGGCCGGTCGGAACGGCGCCACCGACGGCCGCCGCCCGTATTACCGTGAAGGACAGCGGGCGGCGACCGAGTCCGCGCTCGACCAAGGGAGAGAAGTGCATGGGGATCGGAATGGCCGGAACCGCTCCTCGGGGCCCCGTCCGGTGTTCCGGGTGGCGATGACCGGTTCGCGGCTGACCCGCCGCACGTTGCTGGCCGCCATGGCCGGGTCCGGTGCGCTCGCGGCGACTCCGACCGCGCCGGCCCGCGCCGCGCCGCGCGCTCCCGGCGCCGAACGCGGTCCACGGGTCTTCGCGCTTCCGCTCGGGGACCTGAACGCCGGCGTTCGCCGTGTCCGGGCCCCGGCACCGTTCGAGCTGGTCGGCGTTCACTGGGCCGCGCCCGCGAGTGCGCGGCTGTCGCTGCGCACGATCGGCGCCGCCGGGGCACCGGGGGCCTGGGCCGGCGCCGCGGCGTCCGGCCACGGTCCCGATCGCGTGGCGTCCGGTGCGCCCCGGACGGGCGATCCGCTGTGGACGGGCCGGGCGCAGGACCTCGAGCTGCGGGTCGACGCACCCATGCGTGACGTGGTGCTGCACTTCGTCGCCGCCTCGCCGTCGCCCGCCCCGGCGGCGCAGGCGGCCGCGTTGGCGCTCGCGCAGCCGACGCTCCAGGCCGGGCCCGGCCAGCCGCCGATCATCGCGCGAGAGGCATGGGCCCAGGGGATGGCTCCGGCGCCGAGCAGCGGGGCCGGGTACGGCGCCGTCCGCCTCGCCTTCGTGCATCACACGGAGAACCCGAACGGCTACTCGAGCGCCGACGTGCCGGCGATGCTGCGCGCGATCTGGGCCTATCACGTCTACTCCAACGGCTGGCACGACATCGGTTACAACTTCGTGATCGACGCCTTCGGGCGGACGTTCGAGGCGCGCGCCGGCGGCATCGACGAGCCCGTCGTCGGAGCGCAGGCGGGCGGGTACAATCTCGTCTCCACCGGCGTGGCGATCCTCGGCGCCTTCCAGACGGCGCTGCCGTCGGCGTCCGCGCTCACGGCGCTGACGCATCTGCTGGGCTGGAAGCTCTCGCTGCACGGCGTGCCGACCACCGGCCAGGTCGCGGTCCACGTCGACCCCGCCGGCGCGGTCTACAGCCGCTTCCCGGCCGGGGCGGCGGTCGAGCTGCCGCGGATCGCCGGTCACCGCGACGGCGACACGACCGATTGCCCGGGCGACGCGCTGTACGCGCAGCTGCCCGCGCTGCGCGGCCGCGCGCGGGTGCTCGCCGCGCAGCCTCTCGTGACGACGCTCGCCGCGGGCGCCACGACCCTGACGGCACCGGGGCCGGCGATCCTGACCGGGACGCTGACCGCGCTCGACGGCGCGCCCGTCCCGGGCGCGGCCGTCGCGCTCCAGAGCCGCACCATCGCCGGGCCGGCCGGCGCGCCGCTCGAGACGACGATCGCGCAGCTGAGCACCGATCCCGACGGGCGCTTCGCCGTCTCGTTGCCGGTCAGCTTCAACGCCTCGCTGCGGGTCCTGTTCGCCGGCGCCACCGGATTGCCGGCGACGGTGTCGGCGCCGCTGGATCTCGCCGTCGCGCCGGCGCTCACCCTGACGACGCCAGTGCCCGCGGTCGCCGTCGGGGCCCCGGTCACGCTCACCGGGACCGTCTCGCCGCCGGTGGCCCGCGTGCTCGTGATCGTGTCCGGGCCGCCGTCCGGCGCGGGCCGCGCGGCGGTCTCGACGCACCACCTCCCGGTGAGCGGCGGTGCCTTCGCGCTGACGTTCAACCCGTCGCGCCCCGGGCCGTACCGCTGCATCGCTCGCACGCCCGCCGACGTACATCGCGCGGCCGGTGCGTCGGCGCCGCTGACGCTCACCGCCGCCTGAGGTCGCCGGGCCCCGGTCTCGGCCGGTCAAGCGCCGCGTCGCAGACGCCGATGCTTCCGGGTGGCGCAGCAGCGAATCGCACAGGCGCAGACGCCGGGCGCGTCGACCCACGCCCTCTCGGTCGCCAGGCAGCCGATCCTCGATCGGCGCCTGCGCGTGATCGGCTACGAGCTCCTGTTCAGGACCCCGTTCGCCGAGACCGCCGTGATCGTCGACGATCAGGCGGCGACCTCGCGCGTCATCGTGGAGAGCTTCACCGAGATCGGGCTCGCCGATCTGGTCGGCGAGCACCCGGCCTACATCAACGTCTCGCGTGACTTCCTGCTGAGCGTCCGGCCGCTGCCGCTGCCGCCCAAGCGCGTCGTGCTGGAGCTGCTCGAGGATCAGACGGTCGACGCCGAACTGCTCGACGTGCTCGAGGAGCTCGTCGAGAACGGCTTCACGATCGCGCTCGACGACTTCGAGTGGACGCCGGACTGCGAGGCGCTGCTCGAGTTCGCGCGGATCGTCAAGGTCGACGTGCTGGCGCAGCCCGCCGACGAGCTCCCGGAGCTCGTGCGGCGCCTTCGTGAGGGGCGGCCGGGACTGAAGCTGCTGGCGGAGAAGGTGGAGACCCGCGAGGACTTCGAACGGTGTCGCGAGCTCGGCTTCCAGTCGTTCCAGGGATACTTCTTCGCCCGCCCGTCTCGCCTGCATGGACGGCGGCTGCCCTCCCGGCACCTGAGCGCGCTGAGCGCGATGAGCGAGCTCAACGCCACCGAGGACTTCGACGAGCTGCATCGGATCATCACCCGCGATGCGGGTCTGAGCATCCGGCTCCTGCGCTACGCCAACTCGGCCTACCTGTACCTTCCGCGCCGCGTCGGCTCGGTCCACGAGGGGCTCGTCCTGCTCGGCGCGATCACCGTGCGGCGGTTCGCGCTGATGGTCGCGCTGGCCGGCGCCCGCGACGTCCCGAACGAGCTGCTCGTCACGGCCCTCATCCGCGCGCGGATGTGCCAGATCCTCTCCGGGGCCGGCGAGGGCCCGGACGGCGACTCGTACTTCACCGTCGGGCTCTTCTCGGTCGCCGACGCGCTCGCCGACGCGCCGATGGCCGGCGTGCTCGAAGAGCTCCCGTTCCGGACCGACATCGCGCAGGCGCTGCTCGGGGGGGACGGTCCGCTCGGCGAGATGCTGACCTCGGTGATGGCCTACGAGCGCGGCGACTTCGAGGCCGCCGCGACGCTCACCGCACGCTTCCCGAACCTCGACGAGGTCTATCGCCAGGCGGTCATCTGGGCCGACCTGAGCGTCACCGAGCTCATCTGAGGTGGGGGCGCCCCCTCAGGCGATTCCCAGCCCGCTCCCAGCAGTCCTTCATCGCGGTCTGGTTGGCTGTCGCGGATGACGCATCTCCTCGGACGGCCCCGGACCCGGCGTCGCACCCTCCTCGCCGCGCTCGCGGGGGTCGCACTGGCCGGCGTCATCGCGCTGGCGGCGGTGTACTTCCTGCTCTTCCCGACGTCGTCTCCCAAGCCGTTCGCCCTGACGACCTCCACGGTCGCGACGCCGGTCAGTGCCACCACGCCGCTCGGAGGCCGCTGGGCGGTCGCCGCCGGCTCGCAGGCCGGATACCGCGTCCGCGAGAAGCTCGCGTTCCTGCCCGCGCAGAGCGACGCCGTCGGCCGGACTTCGGCGATCACCGGCGGGGCCACCGTGACGGAGGCCGGCGGCAGGGTGACGGTGACCGCGGCCGCGTTCAGCGTCGACGTCAGCCGGCTCACGAGCGATCAGTCGATGCGCGACCAGCACATCCGCACGATCGGCCTGCAGAGCGATCAGTACCCGACGGCGACCTTCAGGCTCCTTGGCCCGGTGACGCTCCCGGCGAACGCGCTCAGCGGCCGGGTCGTCCACGTCTCGGCGACCGGGGTCTTCGACATCCACGGAACGTCGCGGCGGGAGACGGTCCCGCTCCAGATGGGCGTGTCGAGCGCCTCGCTGCAGGCCGTCGGCTCGCTCACCTTCCCCTGGAGCGAGTTCAACATGACGGCACCGAGCGTCGGGGGCTTCGTCAGCGTCGACGGCACCGCCACGATGGAGTTCGCCTTGCATCTGACGCGCGCGTAGCCTGTGCGTCCGGGACGGCCGTAGGAGCGGCCGGCGTTTGATGAGATCATGCCCACGCGCATGGCCGTCGCTCCACCCATCGCGGTCGTGACCGGCCTGGCGACGACGCCTGTCAAGGGGCTTCGGATGCTGTCGCACGACGCCGTCATGCTCGAGCGCCAGGGCGTGGCGGGCAACCGGCGCTTCTACCTCATCGACGAGCACGCCCGCATGGTCAACGGCAAGCAGATCGGCGCACTCGGTTGCGTCGTGGGCGAGTACGACGAGGACAGCCGGACGCTGACGATGACCTTCCCCGAGGGCGAGGTCGCGACCGGATCGGTGACCCTCGGGGAGTGGATCGGGACCGCGTTCTTCTCGAGCCGGCGGCGCGGCCGGCTCGTCCTCGGTCCCTGGGCGGCGGCGCTGTCGGCGCACGCCGGCCGCGAGCTGCGGCTCGTGCACGCTGATCCGGCCCGCGGAGCGGTCGACCGCGGGCCGGCCGGCGCAGTGTCCGTCATCTCGCGAACGTCGATCGCCCGGCTCGAGGAGACGGCGGGCGCAGCGATCGACGCGCGACGATTCCGCATGCTCGTCGAGGTCGACGGACCGGCCGCGCACGAGGAGGACGCCTGGGTCGGCCGCCAGGTTCGCATCGGCGGTGCCCTGGTCGCGATGCACGGACACGTCGGTCGCTGTCTCGTGACGAGCCGCCACCCGGAGAGCGGGATCGTGGATCTGCCGACGCTCGATCTTCTGCGCGCCTCCCGCGACGGGGAGCCGACGACGGAGCCGCTCGCGTTCGGGATCTTCGGCGAGGTGCTCGAGCCGGGGCCGCTGCGGGTCGGCGACGAGGTCACGCTCGTCTGAGCGGGACGACCGCGGACGGCCGCTCAGGCGGCGACCGTGGCCCGGCGCTCCTCGTAGAGCCGCAGCGCGAAGCGGCCGGCGTCGTGCTCGCGCAGGCGCCGCACCTCAGCCGCCATCGCCGCCGGCAGCGCGTCGAGCGGCGGCAGCGGCGATCCGTAGGCCTCCGGCACGAGCACGGGCGCGCTGAGCGCCGCGAAGGCCAGGTCGGCGGCGGTGAAGCGCTCCCCGCACAGGTGCGGCCGGCCGTCGCAGAGCATGCGGGCGACGTCGTCGAACACGCGATCGACCTGCTGCAGGGCGGTGACCGCGTTCTCCGGCGACACGGTCAGGAAGCGGCGCACGAGACCGGCGAGCGCCCAGCCGCCCCAGCGCTGCATCCACCGCTCGGCGCGCGGTGTTCCGACGGTGAGCCAGGGCGAGACCGCGCGCAGGTCGCCCAGCGTCGAGTCGTACATCCACAGGCGCCCGTCCGGGCCGAGGCCCTCGTCGAGCCAGGCCTCGATGCGCGCCGCCTCGATCCCGTCCGGCCCGCTCGGGTAGAGCCGTTCGGCGGGGTCGAGGTGACCGTCGACCCAGCGCAGGATCGCCGAGGACTCCGAGATCGCCTCCCCGCCCGCGCTCACGAGCACCGGCACGGTCCGCCGCCGGCTCGCGCGCAGCGCGTACGCGACGTGCACGATCGGCACGTGGGGCTCCTCGACGTACGGGATGGCCGCGCGATCGAGACCCCAGCGCGCCTTCTCGCAGAAGTGGCTGATCGGGATCGTGATCAGCCGGTTGTGGCGCATCTCGCTCATCCGCGGGAGGGCCCGTGCGGCGTCCGCGGGAGCGAGTCACGCGGCGTGGGCGCCCCGGCCCGCTCGCGGGACCGCCGGTGCTCGGTGGACGGATCGGAACCGCTGTGCATCGGTTGCTCCTGTCGGTACGTGCGGGCGAGAACCCGTCGATGCGGGCGCTCTACAGTATGCGGCGTGCCGCAGCGCCGATTCCGCGCGCCGGCCGGCCCGGACGCCGAACCCATGAGCGTCGCGTGACCGTCTCGGCCTACGCGACCCTGCAATCCGGGGAGTCTGCCGAGCGCGGCCGCGCGGCTCGCGGCACGGCGCCCCGCTCGGCTCACGGCGATTGGGCTCCGGCTCCCGATCGGCCGGATCCGGTCGCGCTGCTCGAGGCTCAGGCGGCCTCTCGCGTGCGGGAGCTCGTTCCGATCCGGTACGGGCGGATGCTCGTGTCGCCGTTCACGTTCTACCGGGGCGCGGCGGCCGTCATGGCCGCCGACCTGGCGGCGACGCCGAGCTCGGGTATCGCCGTGCAGGCCTGCGGCGATGCCCACATCTCGAACTTCGGCGCGTTCGGCGCGCCGGACCGCCGCGTCATCTTCAGCCCGAACGACTTCGACGAGACGCTCCCCGGCCCGTGGGAGTGGGACGTCAAGCGCATGGCGGCGAGCGCCGAGATCGCCGGGCGTGACATCGGGCTCGCGGCGGATCGCCGGCGTTGGATCGTGGCCGACTGCGTGCGCGAGTACCGCGAGGCGATGCGCGACTTCGCGCGCCAGAGCCACCTCGACGTGTGGTACGAGCGGCTCAACGCGAGCGAGCTCGTCGATCGCTTCGGCGGCAGGCTCGGTCCGAAGGGCCGGATCGTGTTCGCCAAGCCGTTCGCGAAGGCGCGTCGCAAGACGAGTCTGCGGGCCGTGGCGAAGCTGACCGAGCAGGTCGACGGCCGGCTGCGCTTTCGCAGCGTCCCGCCGTTGCTCGTCCCGCTGCGCGAGCTGTACTCGCCGGCCGACGCGCGCGACGAGGTCGGGTACGTGCGGGAGCTGCTCGAGGAGTACGCCGCCGGCCTCGACCCCGACCGGCGCTTCCTGTTCGGGACCTACCGCTTCGTCGACATGGCCCGCAAGGTGGTGGGCGTCGGCAGCGTCGGCACGCGCGCCTGGATCTTCCTGCTGGTCGGTCGCGAGGGGAGCGATCCGCTCGTCCTTCAGGCCAAGGAGGCGCAGCCCTCGGTGCTCGAACCGTACGTCGGCGCGAGCGAGTTCGAGAACCACGGCGAGCGTGTCGTGCGGGGCCAGCGGATGTCGCAGGCGGCCAGCGACATCTTCCTCAGCTGGCAGCGCAGCGCGGACCTCGACGGTCACGAGCACGACTTCTACGTGCGCCAGCTGTGGGACTGGAAGGCGTCGGCCGATCTGTCGGCGCTCGGCGAGGACGGCCTGCACGCCTACACACGCGCGTGCGGGTGGTCGCTCGCTCGAGCGCACGCCCGCTCCGGCGACCGCCTCGCGATCGCCGCGTACCTGGGTCCCGGCGCGAGGTTCGACGAGGCGATCGCCCGCTTCTCCATCGCCTACGCCGATCAGAACGAGCGCGACTACCAGCGCCTCGTCGACGCCGTGGCCGGCGGGGAGGTCGCCGCCGAGTTCGGGGTCTGATCCCGGCGGCGGACGGTTCAGCGCTCCCGGGTCTCCAGCCGCGCGAGCACGAGCGAGGCCGCGCTCGCGATGAGGACCTGGTCGTGCGTGACGCAGCAGGCGAGCGACTCGTCCGGGCGCGTCAGCGGGTCTCGTCCCGCCCAGGCCACGACGGCGGCCGACCAGTTCGGCGTGACGAGGCACACCGCGCGCTCGTAGGCCAGCGGGTCGTCGTATGCGATGTCGGCGCAGTCGACGCCCACGAGCGACATCCCCGAGCTGCCGGTCCCGGCCACGACGACGAGCGAGATCGCGGCGGCGACCCGCGTCAACGTCACCGACGATCGGCCGTCGAGCTCCGCGGCCGGACGACAGACGACGAGCGTCGAGGCCTTCGAGGACGTGACGGCCGCCTCCTCGAGGTGCCAGGCGAGCGAGTCGAACATCGAGGCCGGTACGACGCGTGCGGGCACCGTCTCGCTGACGAGCTGGAACGGTGTCGAGGCGGGCGACGGCCGGCGGCGAGCGCGCGAGCGCAGCGCGGTGAGCGGGCTCGCGGGCTCCGGCAGGGCGCCGGGCTCGGGCAGCGCGTCCGGTCGCCCGAACAGCCAGCCTTGCCCGAGCTGGGCGCCGATCGCCCGCGCGCGGTCGAGGTGTTGCTCGGTCTCGATGCCCTCCGCCACGACCAGCGCGGTGTCGCGCCACCGTTCGACAGCGTGGAGGATCTCGCCGAGGTTCAGAGCCGGGTCACCGTGAACGAGGGCCATGTCGAGCTTGATCAGCTCGGGCCGCACGAACGGAAGGAGCGCCACCGATCGGGCGTTCGCGCCGATGTCGTCGATCGCGATCGGGATGCCGGCCGCGTTCAGTCGCACGAGCGAGGCGAGGACGTCGGCGGCGCTCAGCGACACGATGCGCTCCGTCGCCTCGACAACGAGACGGATGGTCTGGGCGGCGTCGCACAGCGCCTCGAGCAGGAGCTCGCCCGGGTGAACCTGTCCGGCGAGATCGAGGTTAACGAACAGCGTCGCCCAGCTCGGCAGGCCACGCGCGGCGCTGCGCAGCGCCGTCTCGCGACACTGGCGGTCGAGCTCGCTGACCCGCCCGGCCGCCGCCGCGGTCGCGAACAGGCGGGCGGGAGTGCGCAGCGGCGAATCGTGCGGACCGCGGGTCAGCGCCTCGTAGGCGACGACGTTCCCCGACGCCAGGTCGACGATCGGTTGAAAGACGCTCGTGAGCAGGCGCTCGCGCAGGATCCGGTCGAGCTCCTCCGCCAGGTCGCCGTCGCACGCCATCGCGGCGTCGCCCCTCACGCCTGCATGTCCATCGCGCCGGGCGGCGGACCCGGAGAGCGAGCAGCGTTCACGGCGTGCGTCACGTTCGACATCAGTGGTCCCTTCCTCCGTCGAGTGGGGGTGCCGGATCGACGGCCGCCGAGGCGCCAGCCTCCCCGAGCCGCCCACCGATCCATGATCGGCGGGCCGACCGCGGGTTCGCAACGCTGTCGTGCACCGTTCCCGCCCGCTCGCCTGTGCAACGTGCACAGCGGGCGGGCGGGGCGCGCCCGGCGACGCCCGCCGTCGGCGTGACCGGAGCGCCCAGCGGGGCGGCGTGCGTGCGCGTGGTCTGCGTGATAATGGCCCGCTGTGCACGAGACCGTCAGTCGCCGTGGTGTGCTCCGAAGCCTGGTCGAGCGAACCGATCTCGATGCGCTCACCGAATCGCTGCTCGAGAGCTTCGCCGAGCGGCCCGAGTCGCACCTGCGCGTGCCACGCGACAACGTGCGCGTGTTCGTGCGCTGGAACATCGACCTCGTCGTCCGCTGGTTCGTGGACGGCCAGCCCCCGACGGGACCGGAGCTCGAGACGTTTCGCGAGCTCGGGCGCATCACGGCGGCCAGCGGGACTCCGACCGATGCGGTGCTCGCGAACTTCCGGCTCGCCGCCCGAGCGGCATGGCGCGCGTTGCTCGAGTCCGCGACCGAGGCGGATCGAGTCGACCTGCTCGACGGCGCCGAGCTCCTGTTCGAGTTCGTCGATCAGGTCTCCCTTGTCGTCTCGGACGCCTATGACGCCGCGCAGTCGGGGCCGCTGCGCGCCGAGGAGCGTGCCGCGCAGGCCCTCCTCGCGCGACTGGAACGCGACGAGAATCTGGAGGCCGCCGACCACCAGCTCGCCGAGCGGATCGGCTTCGAGCTCGGGGTCGCCTTCAGAACCTTCGCCGTCCGCTCCCCCGTGCGCTCGGCCGACCAGCACACGGCCCTGGCGAGGCGCATGCGCGCCCAGGGAGCCCTCGCCGCGGCCAGCGGGCGTCGCGTCACCGGTCTCGCACATCGGCGCGTCCGCTGGCATGATCTCGACCCCGGTCCCGACGCCGTCTTCGCCGAGGGCGAGCCCGCGCTGCGCGGCGAGCTCGGCCCCGCGCTCAACGAGCTGTGCGCCGCGATCGACGTCGCCGTCACCCGCGGCGAGGCCGGCGCGGTGTCGCTCGACGATTACCTTCCCGAGGTGCTGCTCCACCTCTCGCCGCGCATCGCGCGCCGCCTGCACGCGCGGGTGTACGGACCGCTGCAGCGCGAGAACCCGGAGCTGGCGCGAGCGATGGACAGCGTGATCGAGCACAACTTCGATCGTGGCCGCGCGGCGGCGTCGCTGCCCGTGCATCGCAACACGCTCGCCAACCGCCTCGAACGCATCCGGGCGCTGACCGGCGTGGACCTCGACTGCCCCGACGCCCGCGGGCTCGCCTGGCTGGCGTGGCTGGAGCGCCGGCGGCAGTTCGCCGAGGAGTCCGAGCAGGCCGCCGCACGGAAGACCCAGAACGGGCTGTAGGCCGGCGTCGGCCCGAACGCCGGGGGCGCCACGACCGTACGGCCGCGACGCCCCCGCATCTCAGATGCGCATCGGGCTGGCCGACGTGCGTATCCGGTTTGCTCCGGTTGACCGCAAGCGCCGTGCGCCGGGCTCGGCGTGTCGGACGGCCCCGCGCCGATGCGGCCCCTGACCCGGCCAAAGGCCCGACGAGAGACGAGACCGCCTTTTCTTCAGACTATCTGTAGAAAAGTCGGTCTCGCCGCCGACGGGCACTCCAGGCGCGAGTCCGACACCGGGCGACCTGAGCTAACCGGATACGCACCTTGCCGGGGGCGCTACGGCTTCGGGCACGCGGACAGCGCCGTCTGCTGGGCCGCAGCAGGCACGGTCGACTTCACGATCTCCTGGCACACCTGGTACGCGGCCTGCTTGGCGCCGGTCTCGTCGCCGTTCGCCGCCTTGTCGCAGATGGACACGAGCTTGCTCTTGACGGACGCGGACAGCGTGGGCACCGCCTCGACGCTCGACTTGCAGGCGGCGACGGCCTGAGCGATGGCCGGATTGGCCGAGGCCGTCCCGCCGCCGCTCGCCGGCGCGGCGGCGCTCGACGTCGCCGCCGCGGCGGGCGCCGCGGCCGCGGCCGATGAGCTCGACGTCGAACTGCTGCTGCTACTGCTCCCGCATCCGGCGACGAACGCGCCGCTGACGACGGCCACTACGAACAGCAAGGCCAGTCTGGCCACCATGTGTCCTCCTCGGTTGGTCCTGCGAACGATCCGCCCGTCGATCGAGGCCGAGGCCACGCGCGACCGTCGCGGGACGGTGACCCTATTGGTGCCGTCCCCGGCCGGCAGTGTCAGGGTGGTCCCGAGCTGGTGCCAGGGGGGACTACCGCTTGGGCGGCAGCGAGCGCGCGTGGGCCACCCCGCGCCCGACCCACGGCTCGAGCTGGCGCCGTGTGCGCAGGCCTTCGGGGCCGACCATCAGCCATCCCGGCATCTCGCGCCCGCGCATGACCGCCGCCCGCACGTGGGGCCTGGTCACGAGCGACTCGCCGTCGGCGGGAGCGACGCGGACCATCAGGCCGCCGTGCCGGCTGACGCTCACCGACATGTGGCCGCCGATGAGGAAGGCGAGGCCGCCGAACATCCGCTTCTCGGTGACGTCGTCCTCCATCGCGATCAGCTCGCGCACGCGATTCGCGAGATCCTCGTCGTAGGCCACGCCGCCAGTATCCCGGACGCGGCCGCGTCCGAGCGCAGGCCCGGCCGGGTGCGACCGTGCGTCAGGCGATCCGCTGCGCCGCCCGCACCGCTCGGGCCTGGCCGCGGTCCATCCACAACTCCCAGCGCCCGGAGGCCGACCGTCGGGCGTCGTTGAAGTGGTAGGGCCGGCGCCCGGCGAACTCGGTGTGGCGCAGGTGCGAGACGCCACCGAGCACCGAGGCGATTCGGCGGTGCGGCCATCCGATCGCGTCCTCGATGAGCGGGAACGGTCGGGCGCGGTCCGGTGCGGCCGACAGCGCGTCGAGCAGTTCGCGCATGAGCTCGCTGCAGCGATCGTGAAACCGGGCGATCTCGCCGGCATCCTGCATCGCGTTCTCAGCGGCGTGCTCGGCACGCAATGCGGAAGCCGCGCTGCGCGTCATCGGTCCACCGTAACGCCATTCCGCTGCGGTCGGGCCACTCGAGCGCGGAACGGCGCGACCGGATCGACTCGTTCATAGACTGAATCGAGCACCCGAGCGATCCGATCTGCCCACCGTCACGAGGAGCACGATGATGTCTACGTCGCCCGCAGACTTCAACGCCCAGATCATCGACGAGTTCCACAGCAACGAGGGACGCGTCGGCGGCATGTTCGAAGGCATGCCCCTGCTCCTGCTGCACCACGTCGGCGCGAGGTCCGGCAGGCACCGCATCAACCCGCTCGCCTATCAGGCTGACGGCGGCCGCTACGTGGTGTTCGCCTCCAAGGGCGGCGCGCCGACCAATCCCGACTGGTACCACAACCTGAAGGCCGAGCCGAACGTCACGATCGAGGTCGGGCCCGACACGCTCGGGGTCGTGGCCAGTGAGGCGACCGGAGAGGAGCGCGAGCGCCTCTACCGCACGCAGGCCGAGCGCGTCCCGCAGTTCGCCGAGTACGAGCAGCAGACCGATCGCGTCATCCCGGTCATCGTGCTCACGCCGACGGGCTGACCGTCCCTCGGTCGGCCCCGGAGACGCCGCCCCGGGTGCTCAACCCCACGCGCCACCGGCCAGCGGGGTCTAGCCGGCTCCCACCGTCGACCGGTACCTGCCTGCCAGGCCGGCGCCGTCGAGCACCGCGCGCGGCACGCCGCCGGGTCCCGAGATGAGGTGATTGCCGACGTCGGCGATGCCGATCGGATATGGGGGGAACGGGCAGGCGGAGAAGAACGGGGTCGGGAACTCCCAGTAGTTGTCGCGGTAGGTGAGATCGCCATAGGGACGGCAGCCGCCGCGATCGCTGCCGTACGGAATGATGAGCCCGCAGCCCACGAGCGAGTCGGAGAGGTGGCACGGTCCGAAGTCGGTGACGCCGGGCGGGTTGTCGAGTGACACGTTGCGCTCGAGCGTGACGTAGCGGCTGCCGCCGTCGGTGTAGAAGACGTTGCCGCCCGCGCTCCGGCGCTTGTCGGACGCGACGTTGCCGGCGATGAGCTCGCCGTCGAGCGCCGAGGCGCCCTGCTGGCCTTGCGTGTAGATCGCCCCGCCGTCCCACAGGGCGCCGAGGAAGCCGCTGATGCGATTGTCCAGAATCCGGTTGCCGCTGCTCGCGGTCGGCATCGCGTATCTGCCCCATTGACCGGGCACCGCGTTCGGCAGCCCGAGGAATCCACTCGGGTCGAGCAGTCCCCAGCCCCAACCGATGGCGATACCCGACCAGGGGACATCGGTGATCTCGTTGTGCGCCACGAGCGAGCGGGTGGTGAACCCGACGAACACCGCGGCGGAGTCCTGATACTCGCGGCCGGTGTCGCTGATGCGGTTGTTCGAGATCACGTTGTCCAGCGTGAGCTGCCCGGCGTGCGCCGGGTGCGCGTCCACCGCCGATACGCCGCCGAGCTGGATCGCGGCGCCCGAGATGTCGGCGAAGCGGCTGCCGACGATGGCGTCGTGCTGGCTGCCGCGAGCGAAGTCGACCCCGGCCCCGCCGAGATGCAGGAAGTCGTCGTGGACGAACCCGACATCGCGGGCGTAGACGAGACGCACGTTGCCGGGCGTGCGGGCGTCGGCCGGGTCGTGTCCGACGAGGTTCGGCCGGTGCCCGAAGCCGTCGAGATGGAAGCCGCTCTGGTCTGCGGCGTAGCCGTTGGGTCCGCTCGGCCCCAGCCACGTCCCGTAGCCGAACGTCAGTCCCCGGAACCGCAGGTGCTCGACCGGGCGCGCGAGGGTTCCGCGCACGTCGATCAGCGCTTGGGCGATCGGCAACTCGACGTCGGCGCGCGCGAGCCGCTCGCCCGCTCGCGGTATGTAGTACAGCCGGCCCGCGACTCCATCCAGGTACCACTCGCCGGGCGCGTCAAGCAGTTCGTAGGCGTTCTCGAGTCTCGTCAGGGTCTGGAACGACCACAGGTACGGAAAGACGTTGACGTTCGTCCAGCACGGTTGCTGCATGACGATGTCGCGCCCGCGGATCGACGCCACCGGACAGCGCATCATCTTCCACTGCGTGAGGGTCACGGCCTCGATCGCGCGGGGATCGGGCCAGCGGGCCATGGCGCCGTTGGGAGCCTCGAAGCCCGTCGGGGTCCGGGTGAAGCCGGGGGGGTTCGTCGGGCCGTGCGCGCGCACCGCGCGCCGCCCGTCCACGTAGAGCTGTCGAGTCGAGAGGCCGATCGGCACTCGGGCCTCGTAGATTCCGCGCCTGGAGTCGTGCAGCGTCCACCCGCGCACGCGCATGGCGCCGCTGATGATCGGGTGGGCGCCGGGCGCCGCGCTCCAGGTCACCTCGCCGCCGGCACGACCGGAGTCGCGCCAGTCCAGCACCAGCGCACTCGCGAGGCGGTACGTGCCGCCGAGCAGCAGCACGCGCACGCCTGCGCCGGTGCGACGGCCGAGGGCCGCGCGCACGGCGTCGCGTGCCCGCCCGAGCGTGCGAAACGGATGTCCGCGACTCCCGTCGCCGTGATCGTCCCCGCGCGGGGACACCCAGAACGTCGTTCGGGTCGTGACCGCGGCGCCGGCCGAGGGCGCAGCCGCGCCGACGGCCGCCAACAGGCACGCGGCGATGGCGAGGAGGCCCGCGAGATGTCGTGACGGGCGCATGCGTGTTCGGGAGTTCATTGTGTGCACTTGGTCGAACGCGGGATCGCCCGCGCGTCCCCGGACGGCGTCTCGGGGAGCCTGCCTGTCATCGGTCGCGGGAGGCGGGGCTTGACCGGCCGCGGCGCGCCCGACGCTCGGCGTGCCGCGCGCCGGCCCGTCAGTCGGCGGCGATGAACTCCTGCAGCGCGGCCTTGCCGCCACCGATGAGCGGCTCGCCGTGGGCGAACAGGAGGCTGTCGAACTCGAGATCGAGCAACCGGCGCAGCGACTCGCGTAGCGCCGCTCGGACGGCCTCGGGATCGTCGCCCATCAAGAAGCCCGGCACGAACGCGAGCCCGCCTCCGCGTGGTCGCGTGACGCCGTCCGCGAACGCGATCGCGTCACCCCCACCGGTACGGATGTGCAGCGCGGTGTCGTCCGGGCAGATGGCGCCGAGCTCGTGCGCGGTGACCCCCGGTGCGAGCTCGTCCCCGAACGCGAAGCCGTCGACCTCCGGGCCGTCCTCGAACTCATGCAGGCCGGCCTCGCAGCACCGAATCCGGCCTCCGAAGGCCTGCACGTAGCGCATGCTGTGCCGGAGATGGTGGCGGTTGGTGAGGATGATCTGACGAGGGGGCTCACGCCCGTCGAACCACCGCAGACCCTCCCGCGGCACCATCGGGTCGAGCACCATCCCGGCCGGCTCGATGTAGTACGAGTCGACGGGCGCCCGGATCTGTGGATGGATCGCCGTCCAGTGGTGGACGCCGGGGAGGACCTCGCGGATCGGCCGGTGCGCTACCAGCTCGAGCCCCAGCGGCCGAAGGAACTGCGGGTACGCGGCAACCACGAGGTCGGCGACACCGCGCACGCGGCGGGTGAGGTGACCGAACGGCATCGGCGCCACGTTATCGCCCGCCGCGACCGATGGGGGCTCGGTTGGGGCAAGCCTTGCCATACCGATCCCCGCGCCGTCACCCGGGGCGCCCCCGGATCGCGCCGAACGCGGTCGACGTCCCGGGACATGGCTCCGTCCGGCATGGTCATCCTCCTGTCCGCGGTGTCGTGCGGCGGTCCCGCGAGGTGGTCCGTGCGCGTGGGGCTCGTCCGGCGACGGTACCTCAACCGGCGCTCGCGTGAGGAACGCCCGCCGCGCGGCGACTACCCGCCGGCGCTGCCGTAGCCGTTGCCGTTGCCGTTGCCGTTGCCGTTAGCCGTTGCCGTTGCCGTTGCCCGTAGCCGTTGCCGTAGCCGGCGCCGTTACCGGACCCGGGACCGTTGCCGTACCCGGTGCCCGCGGGCGGGCCGCCGTCCGAGCCGCTGGCGCCCGGGTTGCCGCTCGCGCCCGGGGTGCCGCTCGCGCCGGGGGTGCCGCTCGCGCCCGGGGTGCCGCTCGGCACGGTCGTCGTCGCGGCCGGCGGCGGGGGGCTGGCCGTGACGGTGACGACGTGCGCGATCGGGTTGCCTGCGCCTGCCGTGTAGGTCACCTGGACCTCGTCGCCGATCGCCAGGCCATCGATCAGTCCGGCGCCGCCGGGGGTGAGAGTCAAGCTGCTGCCGCCGGCGCTCGTCACCGTGAACGACGAACCGTCGGCGGCGATGGCCGTGACCGTCGCGCTGGTGGTGACGGCGCCAACCCAGCTGAGTGCGCTGGCGACCATCGTGCCCGAGCCGCTCGGCGAGTAGCCGACGGTGACCCGGTCCCCGAGTGCGGCGCCGGCCAACAGGCTCGCGTCCGTGCCCGTCTGGAAGGTGAGGGTATGGCCGTAGCTCGTGCTGTCCTTGAGCACGGAGGAAAGCACGTGGTATTGCTTGAAGCGACGATTGACGACGTCGGGCGCGCCGTCGTAGAGCCAACCCGGCCCGCCCTTGGCGGAGCCGCCGCCGGCACCGTCGGACGTGCCGAAGAAGCGCCCGTCGATGTTCATGAAGATGTGTATCCCGGGCTCGTCGTACAGCGTCACCGCCGTCGGCCCGCGACCGGGTCCGAGTGCGATCAGCTTGTCCTGCAACAGCTGGGTGATGACGCCCGCGTCGTTGGGGACCGGACCGCCGGCCGGCCAGAGCCCGGCGCCGGCCAGCACGGCGGCGACCGAGCCCGAGCAGTCGAAGCCCGCCACGCGCGCCTTGGGCCCGCGTGCGCCGGCGGCGGCGCTGGCGACCCCGGCCTCGGGGTGCCCGCCGCCCCACACGTACGGATAGTTGCCGTCGGTGATCGTGTTCGCGCTCGCGACCATCGCGTTGACGACTCCCGTTCGCCTCCCCGAGGTCTGGATCGTGAACCACGACCCGTCGATCACCGTGATCGTGCCCGAGGCCTGACCGAGCGGCGGCGGGACGGGCACCGCGGGGGTGGGAGTCGCCGGCGGCGCGGCCCGGGCGGCGCAGGGCGCAACCAGCGCGCATAGGAGCACGCCGAGATTGGCAGCAAGTCGTCTCATGACCGCGTAGAGGCGTCATCGGTCATCGAGCCGCAGACATGAGCTGGCCGTGCGTGGGCTGGACATCGATCCGCGTCGAGCACGTCGCGCGGATCGTGGGCGGCGGTCAGCCGGGGGTGATTGTAAAGCCCAGCGCGCGCGGGGACGTCGAGCCGGCGGCGTCGACGGCGGTGAACGCCGCCCGGTAGCGCCCGGCCGTCAGCGCCCGGCCGTGCAGGCGTCCGGTGAAGGCAACCCTGTTGACGCCGGCGTGCGAAGTGCGCGTCAGCGTCGCGACGGTGATCGTTCGCGTGCAACGCGGCTCGCCGCGATGTCCGGGGAGATACGGACGGCAGCTGTTACCGACCCTGCGGCCGCGCACGTTGGTGCGGATCGCAATCGTGACGATGGCCGGCTGGTCGAGCCGGAAGGAGAAGACGGTGCCCCGCGGGTGGCGCTTCGTGGCCGACCGGCCCGTCAACGGCGTCGAGGCGCTCCCGACCGTGAAGATCGCGTTCGTTTCGGCCAGGGCCGTGATCGTCGCCTTGCTCGCCGGCGTACCACTGAGGGTGTGAGGGCCACTCGTCTGCGCCGCGGTCCCCGCCCCGTTCCGGGCGGTGACGGTACAGAGATAGTTGCCGCCGGCGCTTGCTGCATAGGAGCTGGAGGTCGCGCCGGCGATCGCGCGGCCGTTGAGGCTCCACGCGTACGACAAGCCTTGCGGAGCGCGGTAGAGGAAGGAGCCGAGCAGGTCCGGGGCCCAGGAGCCCGTCGTGCAGAACAGGGTCGACGGCGCGGAGGTCGTGCCGCTGATCGTCGGTGCGCCCGCGGGAGCGGGCGTCTCGAGCAGGGCCGGGTACCGTGCGTTACCGTCCGGGGCGCCGATGGTGCTCAGATCGCCCCCGCCGCTGCCGTTCAGGTTGGCGTACGAGATGGCGCCGCCACCTGAAGCACCGGAGTTGGCCCAGTAGATCCGCCCCGCGGCGGCGTCGATCGCGACGCCCTCCGGATGATTCACCGTCGCGCCGGCCGTGTTCAGGTCGCCTCCGCCGCTGCCGTCGAGGTTCGCGAAGGAGATGGTGCTCGGGCCGAACGTGGCCTGGTTGGCCCAGTAGATCCGCCCCGCGGCGGCGTCGATCGCGACGCCCTCTGGGTTGTTGACCGTGGCGCCGGCCGTGTCCAGGTCACCACCGCCGCTGCCGTCGAGGTTCGCGAACGAGATCTTGTCGCCGAGCACGCCGGACCAGTTGGCCCAGTAGATCGTTCCCGCGGCGGCGTCGATCGCGACCCCGGCCGGCTGATACATGGTCGCGCCCGCGGTGTTCAGCTCGCCGGCGCCACTGCCATCGAGATTGGCGTAGGAGATCGTGTTGCCGGTGTAGTCGGCCCAGTAGATCCGTCCGGCGAGAGGGTCGATCGCGACCCCGTCCGGGCTGGTGCTCCGCACCGGGGCGGTGTTCAGATCCCCGCCGCCGCCCTCCAGGCTCGCGAATGAGATCGCTCCTCTGACGGCGTCGAAGTTGGTCCAGTACACCCGCCCGGTGGCGGAGTCGATCGTCACGCCGTCCGGAGCGTTCACCGTTGCGCCCGCGGTGCTGAGGGCGCCGCCGCCGCTCCCGTTCAGGTTGGCGTAGGAAATCGTGTCCGCGCCGGGCACCTCGACGTTGACCCAGTTCGCCCAGTAGACGCGGTCGGCCGCGCGCGCTGGCGATGCGAGGCACGCGGCCAACGACGCCACGACCCCGAGTGCGGCCGGTCCCGTGGCGCGCCGACCTCGAGCGACGCGGCCCCTGGGGCGGCGCACGTCGGCGGGCCGTCCGTCGGAAAGGGCCGTCATTGCTCGTGCCTCATGGAATCAGGCGCTCAGGCGGCCGAGGCCGGACCGACCGCTCGCCTGCCCCGGGCGTGACCGGGCAAATGAGGCGTGAAGCCACGGCCCAAGCGTCGCGCGAGCCGGTCGCCGCCGCGACCGCGGGAACCGCCGAGCTGGGCGCCGTAGTTGACCACAGGCCGGACCGGAGCCGCGCTCAGGCGGCGGTGACGCTGGCGCCGTCGGCCTGCAGCGTCGTCAGCAGGGCGTCGATCACGCGCGCGTCGAACTGCGTCCCGGTGCAGCGAAGCAGTTCCTTGCGCGCCGCGGGCGAGGTGCGAGCGCTCCGGTACGGGCGGTCGGTGGTCATCGCCTCATAGGTGTCGGCGACGGCGAGGATGCGCGCCTCGAGCGGGATGTCCTCGGCGCGAAGGCGGTGCGGATAGCCGGAACCATCGAGGCGCTCGTGATGAGCGAGGACCCAGCCGGCGAGGTCGGGCAGGCCTGCACTGTCGAGAATCTGGGCGCCGAGCCGGGGATGGCGGTGCATCTGCTCCCACTCGTCCGCGGTGAGCATGTCCGGCTTGAGCAGCACCGCGTCCGGAACGCCGAGCTTCCCGATGTCGTGTACCAGGCCCGCCAGGCGTATGCGGGCACACCGGTCCGGCTCGAGCTCGAGGGCGTTCGCGATCAGCTCGGCACAGCGTCCGACCGTCTGTGAGTGAGCGGCGGTGCGAACGTCGCGCCGGTCGAGCGTCTCGGCGAGCAGCACCACCGCCTGGAGGTTCGCCTGCCCGCCGTCGCGGTCGCGAGCCGTAGGCCCGGCCAGCGACATCCGCGGGGAGAATGCGAGTGCGCGACCACGCCCCTCCGTCTTCGCCTGATAGAGGGCGCAGTCGGCGGCGCGCAGCAGAGCGGTGGTGGACTCGCCGTGCGCCGGGTACGCGGCCACCCCGATGCTCGCGGACGCGCCGATCGCGGCCAGGCGCCGATCGCGCCGGGTGGCCTGCAGCAGTTGCGCGGCGGCCGTGCGCGCTCGCTCGTGATCGGCGCCCGGGATGAGGATCGCGAACTCGTCACCGCCGATTCGCCCGACGTGCGCGCCGGCCCAGATGCGCCGCGCCAGCGAGGCGAACCCGCGCAGGAGCTCGTCGCCCACGACGTGGCCGTGACGATCGTTGATCGACTTGAAGTGGTCGAGGTCGGCCAGGACGAGGCTCAGTCGTTGCTGCGACGTCTGCGCCGTGAGCAGCTCGAGGTCGAAGGCCTCGTCGAAGCCACGCCGGTTGCTGACGCCGGTGAGTGGGTCGATTCGCGCGTGAACGCTCAGGCGGTCGATCCGCGCCTGGAGCACGCCGACCAGCGCGCCGGCGACGGCCGCCGTTCCGACGACCATCAGCCACTGGTCCGCGCGCCCGCCGAGCACGACGAGCGCGGCGGCGTAGGCCACGGCGAGTCCGACGAGGTGGCCCACGGTCGAGCGAATGTCGAGGAAGAAGGCGGCCTCCAACACGACCCACACGTACAGCAGGCTGTACCGGCCGTCGGGCTGGCCGCTCGCCATCACGACGAGCGTGATGAGAACGGTGCCCAGACCGATCGCGGGCGACATCCAGCGGAAGGGGATCCGGTCCGACTGCAGCCAGAAGACGGCGCTGGCGGCGACGGCGGCGCCCGCGACGACGAGCACGAGCGCCGGATGCTCGCGCGTCCCGTGCGGGAGCGCCAGCGCCGTGGCGGCAAGCAGCCCGCCGGAAGCGAACAGCATCGCCAGCGACCGCCACCGGATCGCGTCCTCGCTCGCCGCACCGACGGCACGCTCGAGCCTGGTGAGTCGGGCGATGTCAGCCGGCAAGCGTCAACTGGATCGCGTGACTCCCCTGGTGTGCCTTGCCCGACAGCCGTCCGGAGGCGTGAGCGCCGCCGCCCCTCACACGTCCCGACCTACCGATGCATCCCATCACCGATCTCCGCGCTCGTGCGGCCGTCCTGACCCTGGCGATCTCGAGGCCGTTCGAGTCCTTGCGTCCCTTCCGTCGGCACAGCGACCGACACGGAAGAATCGACCACTGCGCGACGGTGCTTGATAGTTGTTTGCACGGACAACCGACAGGTGGTCCTCGGGACACGGCGGACGTTGGCGCCGCACGCTAACCGACCGGCATGACGCCTCCACCAGTCAACGCGATCTCCGGGTCGTCAGACTCGCGGAGGGCCCGGCGAGGTCGTTCGCCGGCTCGGGCCAGGAGGTCGCCCGTCGAGGCACCGTTGGCCTCAAGGGCGGGCCTCGGGGACTGGCAGTTACGCGCGCCCGCCTCGCATCGGCGCGGGCGCGGTACGAAGCGCAGCATCGCGTCAGTCGTCGAAGTCGGCGTAGAGCCGGGCTTGGCTTGTTTGTGGTTTGGGCAGACATCGAGGCCCTTCTGCCCAATCGATCGCCGAGCGCCGCCTTTCGTCGTCCGATCTCCGCTAGGCGGAGCGCGCACCGAGGTGCCAACCTCTCGGGGTGAGCGCGCGCACTCCCGCGATCAATCGGGTCACCCCGTATGGCGAGGTTGCGTCCTTCGCTCTGCGCGGGGCCTGGACCGGCAACCGGGGCCGGCTGCACCGCGGCCGCGAGATCGTGCGCTTCCACGCGAGCGATCTGTGGATCATCTGCGCGCTGCGCTTCAAGGACCGCTGGAGCGAGCAGTGGCTGCCACAGCGCTTCACCTGGCTGTACTTCCACGATGAAGCGGTCGCGTTCGCCGCCGGACACCGGCCCTGCGGCGAGTGCCGCCATCGCAGTTACACGCAATACCGCGACGCGTGGACCGACGCCGCCGGGGGCACACCGCCGTCCGCTCGGGACATGAACCGCCAATTGCATTCAGAGCGCGTTGTTCGCGGCACGCATCGGCGCCGGCGCCATCGCGTCCCCTGGCGCAACCTGCCCGACGGGGCGTTCGCCGACATCGACGGGCGAGCGTTCCTCGTCCTCGGCGCACAAATCGTCGAGTGGACACGCCGGGGCTACGCCGCCCGCGCCCCGCGACCGACGCGCGGCGACGCATCGGTCCTGACGCCGCCCGCGACTCTCAGCGTCCTCAGAGCCGGCTACCCGGTCCAGATCGACGACGACGCCGTCAGCTGACGCGGCGCGTCGAAGCGCGTCGCCAGCCGGACACGCCGCGGCTCGACGCCGGCAGTTGCCCGAGCGGTGCTCGATTGGGAAAGGACCCCGAGGTGAGCCGCCGAGCGACCAGCCCGAGCGGGCTGCCGGAGCGAAAGACCCCTGCGTTAAGCAGGCCTCCACCGTCGGCTCTGCTCGGGCCGGGGAACGCAAGGAGTCCCCGGCCCCGCGAGGGCCGGACGCACCCCCTTGGCGAGCTAATGGGGCGGCCGCGATCATGGCCGAGTTGCGCTTTTCCGTTGAGTCCAGGCGCCGGCGCTCGAACATCGTCGATCGCGGAAGCAGGCGTGCGCGCACGGCGGCAACCGCATCCGTGTACGGTCGCTGCGACGCAGCGGCTCGGGCGTGCCGGCCTCCAAGCGAAGCTGCATGAAGATTGAGTGCTCCTCGGACGGCTCGATAGGGCAGCCTGGTGGTGGCCGCGCGAGATACCCATGTCGCCAACCGGACCCGCGCCGTCCGCAATCGAGGGTGCGATAACTGCGCCCTTCCGGCGGCGCCCCCGCAAGCCAACCGCCGCATATGGCTCGTGGCGGCAACACGGGCTCGGCGACCATATGGGTGGTAAAGGCGATCGTGCCTATCCGGTTTGCTCCGGTTGACCGCAAGCGCCGTGCGCCGGGCTCGGCGTGTCGGACGGCCCCGCGCCGATGCGGCCCCTGACCGGGCCACAGGCCCGACGAGAGACGAGACAGCCTTTTCTTCAGACTATCTGTAGAAAAGTCGGTCTCGCCGCCGACGGGCACGCCAGGCGCGAGTCCGACACCGGGCGACCTGAGCTGACCGGATACGCACCAAGGCGATTATCACGCCTCTGTTCATACCGCCGCCACTCCCTCCTGGCGGAGAGCAAATGTCGTGTGTGGCGGGCGGCCCTCCCGTTCGTCGGAGACCGTCGCGTGGCGCCGGGCGGCGACGGCACGGACGCTCCGGCGTCGCGCGGTGACCGGTTTTGCACCGCGAGTTATTCTTGGTTCGGCTTGCCCGGCACTGACCGGGACCCCGGTCGGGAAAGGACTCGCCGCCATGCTTCCGCTCACCCACCACGGATCGGTCCGGCGTCGCGGCACGTTGGTGGGCGCCTTCTGCCTGGTGCTTGCCGCGTCATGTCTCGGCTACGTCGGTTGCGCCTGGGCTGCGGCGCCGCTCTACGACGCCAGCGGGACTTGGACGCCCTACCCGCCCGAGCCGGGCTTTCCCAACGACCAGACCAACATCGTCATGGCCGCTGACGGCACGATCACCGGCTCGGCCAGCTTCCAGGCACAAGCCTTCACGCTGAGCGGCAACGAGGGCCCCACCGGCGCCATGACCATCAACTTCAACCAGGCGCCCAGCTACCACTCGGTCAACACCGTCCAACTCTACGACCGCGGAAACTGCTGGGACGGCACCTGGACCGACGGAAGCAGCAGCGGCAACACGATGTGGGTGCGTAATGGCTCCACGCCGATCCTGGCCGGCTCACGCTACGTCTGCCCGGGCGAACTGCGCGCCACCGAGACCATCGTGACCTGCAACGCCGGCCCCAACCCCGGCGATCCGTTCGACTGCACGGCCACCGTGGCCGACTCGAGCACCATCACCCCAGCCGACACCCCGACCGGCACCGTCACCTTCTCATCGAGCGCCGGAGGCTTTCCCAACGGCGCCATGTGCATGCTCAGCTCAAACGTGGGCGGCTCGGCCTTCTGCGACGCGACCTTCAATGCCGCCAGCACGATCGCCGCGGGAACACAGGTCCCGGTCAGCGCCACCTACTCGGGCGATACCGTCTTCAACCCCAGCACCGGATCCGAACAGGTCACGGTCGCCAGCGGAGGATCCTCCTCGACAGTCTCGACCGTGACATCGGCCTCGGGCACGGCACGTCACAAACCGCGACGACGACGACCCAATCGGCATCCGCGACCACGAGTTCGCAGACGACCACGACCCAGTCACAGACCACCGGCAGCACAAGCAGCACCGACGGCTCCTCGGCCGACTCCGAGATCTGCATTCCGGCGGACTGCTCGGGTGTCACGCTCAGCTTCCCCGTGTCGTTCTCCGACAACGACACGTCGTTCACCGTCACCCTGGGCTGCGGCGGCGCCGTCGCTGCGCCAGCGCGTGTCGGTGGGGGACCGAGCGCCGCCGCGGCGCAGGACGCGCCGGGTCAGGGCACGAGTTGCCCGACGCAGCAGAACCGCCTGCTCAAGTCCATGGTGGTGATGATCCAGATCCCAGCGGTGGCGCCCGGGGGTTCCACCTCGGATTACTCGATCTCTCGCCGCGACGTCAAGGCGGTGGAGCAGGCGCTTGCGCAACTGCGCGGCGGTTCGGCGCAGTCTGTTTCTTCACCCAGCGCCGTGAAGCAACTCGATCAGGCGGTCAAGCAGCTCGTGGCGGACAGCCCGCCGGGCTCGGCGAACGCGCAGGCGGCGATGCAGATCGGTGATGCGCTCTCCGGTGAGTTCAGCGACGCGAGCACCGCGTCGAGCGCCTCTCTGCGCGCACGGTCGGCGGCCGTGACCGGGTTCGATCCGGCCGCGGTGACCGCCGCGCTGGTGGCGAGCCACCCGACCCCAGGTGACGCACGCGCGTTCGTCGACGCGATGGCGCTTGCCACGTCGCCACAGCCGAGCCCGACGCGCGGCGCGGCGCGGCTGACGTTGATGCTCGCGCTGCTGCTCGAGCAGCATCTGACGGCGCACGTGCACGCGCCGACGTTGAACGTCAGCGCAATGGTCCATCTCGGCGCTCACGGCAAGACGACGGTCACTCTGCATCCGACGATCCGCGGGCAGCGAGCGTTGCGCGAACTGGAGATCCTCGGCCTGTCCGAGAAGGTCTACATGACCCTGCGCATCACGGCAACGTCAGCGAAACATCGGGCGCAGCACGCGACTCGCATGATTCGGATCATCTAACGCGGTCCACGCGATCTGCCGCGTTACGCCGTCGACCTCAGACCGCAGACTCGACTCGCCACACGCCGCCGTCGGGCTGGCTTAGCGTAGGTTCCTGCTCCGTTACTACCGGGACGCCAGTTATCAGGGGTGTCTGCCTAGCTCTCGCGGGCTAGGGGTGGCGCTGCTTCCAGTCGGCGAGTTGCGTGAGCAGCGGCGGATCGGCCGTCATCGCCGGGCCGAACTCAAGCGGTAATACGTGGGCTCCCGGTAGCCGACTACTGACACGGTCCTGCACGTCCTCGGCATCGGTTGTGCGTCCGTCGGCACCAGGCAGCACCGTCACCGCGACTCTCGCGTAACGCTCGACGCGCTCAGCCACTAGTGACATCGGCGCCTCGTCGCCAACTCGATCACGCGACGTCTCGGCGCGCATGCGTGGACGCGATCGTTCGCGACAGGCGCGCTTTCCGCGCGCCAACGAGGGCGCAGTGGCTTCGGCTCGGCCCGACGGGCACGTGAGCAGCGGCGGCGCTGTGCGATACCAAACCTCGCTAAGCATTGACAGTTAGGGTTAGAGTGTCTCCGCAGGCACGGGTTTACATGTAGGAGCCGGGGAGAGGTGCTGCCGTGTTGGGGGCGTGTTGGGTGGCGGGCCGCTGGTCACGGGCTCGGGTTGCGTTGGGTGTAGGTTCGTTGGTGGCGGCGTGTGCGTTGCTGTCGCTTGTTGCCGGGAGCGCGCAGGCGGCGTGCACCGCGGTCTCGGGACCGTCGAGCACGTTCTGCCCGACGAGTGCGGAGCAGACGTATACGGTGCCGGCCGGGGTCTTCGAGGTCTACGTGATGGCGGTCGGCGGCCAGGGTGGTTCCGGCTACGGGACGACTGGCGGCTTTGGTGCGACCGTGACCGGCGACCTGCCGGTGACACCCGGCGAGGTGCTGTATGCGGAGGTCGGAGCAAATGGGTGTCTGATCGTCGCCAATTGCGCGAGCGGCGTGTTCAACGGCGGTGGCGCTCCGGGTCGGAACTCAGCGCCAGGTGGCGGCGCCTCGGACGTGCGCACGATCTCTGACAAGGAGAGCGCGTTCACGTTGGGCTCGCGTCTGCTGGTCGCCGGCGGTGGAGGCGGCGGCGGGTTCGGCGGCACGATCGCCCAGGGGTCCGCCGGCGGCGCGGGCGGAGTCGACGCGTCCGGCGATGGCGCGGCGGGCGGCGACGCCGCCAACGCCGGAGCGCCCGGCGACGCCGATGGCGGCGGCGGTGGTGGTGGGGGAACCTCTGGCGCCGGCGGCCCAGGCGGTATCGGCGGCTCGGGCGTCACCAGCCCCGGTGGGCCCGGCAGTGCCGGCATGGAGGGAGCCGGCGGCTCTGGCGCCGGCGACGGCGGCGGTGGTGGCGGCGGCGGCTGGTACGGCGGCGGCGGGGGCGGCTCCGGTGGCCTCAACGCGTCCATCCCCGGTGTCGAGATCGGCGCCAGTGGCGCGGGTGGCGCGGGCTCGAGTTTCGCGGCGCCGTTCGTGTCCAACCTGACGCTCGCGACCGACGGGACCGGCCAGCCCGAGACGTTGATTGCACCCGCGGTGCCGGTCGCGGGGATCACGCCGGCGAGCGTCACGTTCGCGGCGACGCAGCCCGAGGGCACCGTGTCGGCGCCGGCGAGTCCGGCCGTGACCGTGTCGAACACCGGCTACGCGCCGATGGTCATCTCGGGACTGACGATCACGACGCCCGGCAGCGCGACCGGCGACTTCATCGCCGACGGCTGCTCCGGGCCGGTCGCGCCGGGATCAAGCTGTCAGATCGAGGTGCGTTTCGCGCCCCAGGCGCAAGGGAGCCGCTCGGCGACCTTGGTGCTCCCGACCAACGACCCCGCCCACCCGACGCTCAGCGTGGCGCTGAACGGGACCGGCGGGCCGCTGCCGCAGGGCGCCACGGGTCCGCCGGGCGCCACGAGTCCGCAGGTCGCCACGGGTCAGCCGGTGGCCACGGGTCAGCAGGGCGCCACGGGTCAGGCGGGCGCAACAGGTCAGCAGGGCGCCACGGGTCAGCCGGGCGGGAGGGGTCCGACCGGCCCGGCCGGGAACAACGGCAAGGTCGAGCTCGTGACGTGCAAGACGCTAGTCAAGAAGCACAAGAAGAGGCAGGTCTGCGCGACCAAGACCGTCACCGGCACGGCCAAGTTCCAGACCACCGCCTCGGACGTCCGCGCAGCGCTGTCACGCGGGCGGGTCGTCTACGCGGTCGGCGTCGAGGCTCAGAACGCCGGGCGCGGGAAGCTACTGGTTCTGAGCGCGAGTCGGACGCTCCACGCGGGCGCTTACACGCTGACACTCCGCTGGAAGATCGGGCACACGAGCCACGCCACGCGGCAGTCGATCGTGCTGCGCTGAACGCGCTTGGCCTGGCGCATGCGCGCCCGGCAATCCGGACAGCGGCGCGGTACGGGATCGCGCGCCTGTTCGCGTTCGCACTGCCGGGGGCTCCGCACACCGCGATCGCGTCGGACCGCACCGCTCGGCGGTACCCGCTTCAACACGAACGCACGACTGGCAACCCCTCCGGGAATGAGACCCACTCCTCATCGCGCATCCGTAGAGCGCGGAGCGGACCGGAGCGGACGATCCCTTTCACTTCCAGCCCGGCTCCGGCGCGCGAGTGCCTGGGCGACGCCTCGAGCGTGCCGACACCGCGCCGGCGCGATCGGTTTGCCACACGAGCGATCGTCGGCGTCCCGACCCGCTCTAATGTCCGGACGCGCCTGGCGCCGCAGAGGCCGGCGGTTCCCCCTATGCGCGGATACCGAGACGCTCGCTTTCACCCGGTCGCGTCCGCGCGGCTACGCCACAAGCCGCTTGTGCTTTGCGACGGGACCGCGCGCCGGCAATGGTCGCGCAACTGGCGAGAAGGAGGGAAGTCCCGATTGACGGGGCGACGAGAGGCTTCGTTCGGAAGACCGGGTTACGCGGTTGCGGCGTCTCGGGGGGCTACTGCGACTCCCGACGGCCGGTGATCATGTGCCATGGCTGGCGCGACACGCGCGGGCCGGGCGACGCTGAAGGCGACATCTTCCGCCGTTGGCCGGCCCACGGACACCTACAGCGGCGTCGCCGCGGGGCGGCACCGCGACGGCGGTAAGGCCGCGATAACCTTGCGCCTGGGCGCGATGGGTCGATTGCGACGCAGCCGAGGACTGCGCCGCGCCGTTCTCACGCGGCCGCGCGCGGGGCGGGCGCTGTCCTGCGCTCGAGGAGTTCGTCACACAGCGCCGCGACCACCTCGGGACGGAACTGAGTTCCGCTGCAGCGCCGCAGCTCCTCGATCGCCGCGTCGAGCGTGCGCGCCCGGCTGTACGGACGCTCGGAGACCATGGCATCGAAGGCGTCGCACGCGCAGATGATGCTCGCGCCGATCGGGATGTCGTCGCCTTCGAGTTGGTCGGGGTAGCCGCTGCCGTCGTGGCGCTCGTGACTCCAGCGCACGAGCTCGGCTGCGGGCGCGAGGCACGGCGCGGCACGCACGATTCGCTCGCCGATCACGGTGTGCGACCTCATGAACGCCCACTCGTCCTCGTTGAGCGGACCAGGCTTGTTGAGGATGCCGTCGGGAATCGCGAGCTTGCCGATGTCGTGCAGCTCGGCGGCGGAGCCGACGCGCTTGACCTCGTGCTCGGGCAAGTCCAATCGCTCGGCCACGCTCACCGCGAGGTCGGTGACGCCCATGATGTGCTCGTCCAGGCCGGGGCTGCGCTCGCTGAGCACCTTCAGCAGCACGTCGGTGCTTTGGCGGCTGGCCGATGCGCGTCCCGTCTTGTGCTCGTACATGCGCTGGTCGGCAATGCGCATGGCGTTCTCGGCGGTTGACGCATCGCTCGGGAGGTGAGTCGCGCCGTAGGAGCAACCGATGGTGAACGCCTCGCCTCGCTCCGACAGCGCCTCGCAGGCCGCCTCGGCGAGCTCGGCGCCCTTCGTCCGGTCGGCGCGTGCGAGCACGCAGAACTCGTCGCCACCCATGCGGTACGCGGTCCCGCAGCCGTCGACGCGAACGCGCAGGCGCTCGCCGAGGCGCACGAGCAGCGCGTCGCCGGCCGGATGGCCGAACGTGTCGTTGTACTGCTTGAAGCCATCGAGATCGAAGAGCGCGAGCGTGAGCTGCTCGCCGTCGCCCAGCTGCTCGATCTGGGCGTCGAGGTCGCGCATCAGGGCACGCCGGTTGCCCAGCCCGGTAAGCGCGTCGCTGTGCGCCTCCTCGCGACTCGCCGTCAGCAGGCGCTGGTTCTCGGCGACGAGGCGCCGCAGGCTGACGGTCATCAGCTGGAGGGCGTTCCCGAGCGCGTCGCCCCGGCCGCGCGGCGTCACCTCGATGTCGAGGTCCCCCTGCGCGATCGTCCCGGCGATCGCAACGGTGCTCCGCAGGTAGTCGACCATCGAGTCGAAGTCATCGGCCATCTCCCCGAGCTCGTCGCGGCTGCGGACCGGGACGCGCTCGACGATCTCACCCTCGGAGATGGCCTTCGCCGCGTGACCGATGGCACGTACGGCGCGCGTCACCTTGTGCGCGAAGGTGATGGCCACGATCAGCGCCACCGCGACGGCAAAGCCCAGCAGGAGCAGGATCAGGAGCTCGCTCACCTTGTAGCTGGATCGCGACGCCGCTGCCGCCGCATTGGCAGTGGTCACCTTGTGGTCAGACCACGCCGAGATCAGCGACTTCAAGAGGTTGTACTCGGCGTCACCCGCACCGTCGCCGACCACCGTCCCGGCCTGCAGCAGGCGGCCGTGATCGGCCAGCGCGTGGAACGGGGCGGTGATGGCCACGTAGCGGAAGAAGTCCGTGCTGAACGCGTCGTACAGCGCCCGATCCTTCGGATCCAAGACCAGGCCATGAGCCTGGTAGGACTGCAGCAGCTGGTGCATGAGCGTCAGGTCGCCGTCCAGATCGCCGTCGATCCCATTCACCCCGGGACGATCGGCGGGCAGGGCGATGATGTAGTGCAGCTGGTCCTTGCGGTATTTGTTCATCAGGGCGTTGATGTCACCGACGGTGCGTGTGCTCGGCACGACCTTCTCGGCGAGTCGGCTCAGCTGGTTGTTGTCGCTGCTGAGGCGAGCGAGCGAGAGCAATCCGACCGTCACGATCAGCGCCACGCCGACGCCGAACGCTGCAAGCAGCTTGGAGCGGAGTGAGATTCTCATCGCAGTCGCCATCATCGTCTCGTTCGAGCACAGGCTTGAACCGCAGGTGCCCGCACCGGGCGCGCGCTACGACACGCGTCCGTCGACGGCTGCGATCACCGCATTTCGAGGAGGCGGGACGGCAGCGCGCGACCGATGACCCGGACGGACGACATCCACCCCGCGGTCAGGGAATCCGCAGCGGAGTTGCGGGAAACCCGCAACGACGGCGAGGCCGCCTGGCGGGAAGCCCACACCCCCAGAGTGCCGCCTCCGCTCGGGCCGACCGCGGCCTCGAGCGCCACGCCGGCTGCGGCTCATCACTCGGCCCAGGCGATGACGAGACAATTCGCCGGGCGCAGGCTACCTGAGCGAGGCGCGATGGAAACGGCTGCGGCGAGAAGTGGCCGGCAAGCAGTGCTTCTCGTCGAGCTGATTCACGGTTCCGCTCACCCGAGCGAACACGCCCGAGGGATCGATCCGGCCGCTGGACCGCGAAAACGCGGCCTGCGCGCTCCCCTCCGGACTGCGGGCGCTGACCGGCGACCGCTGACGTCCCGTCGTTGATGTCGCGCCGACGCGAGCGATCGTCGCGTCCCGACCCGCTTTGATGTCCGGACGCGCCTGTCGCGGCAGAGGCCGGCGCGGATACCGGGAGGCTCGCTTTCGCCGACGCGGGCTCCCTGACGCGCGCTGTCGCATTCGACGAGAGCGGCAGTCGACTTTGCGATCTCGCGTGTCTCCCACTCTCGTCTCATGCGGACTAATTGCCCGGTGTCGTCGTAGCGGCTGCATGCGGCCGGAAGCGATCGAGTCGATGCGGGTCTCGGCTCGGCTCGGTTCGGTCCGCGGCTCGCAGCTCACTAGGCTTGGCGTCGTGGAGACGCCAGCACTCGCGTTGCACGCATGGATCGCGACCGCCCGCGTCGGAGGACCGCGAACGTGACGACGAGGACCCAGCGGCGGATCGTGGGGCTGGTGATCGCCGTCGCGTGCTCGACGGCATGCGCCGCCACCGTCGTCGAAGCGGATACTGTCGGATCGCGGTCGAAGCCTGCGCCCGATAGCCGCCGCGCCAGCGGCCCAACGACGACCGGCGCGACTAGCACGGCCACGGCGGCACTCACTCAGATCGTCACGGTCGGCTCGGGGTATACCGCCAGCAGCCTGCCGGGAAATCCCGGCGCCACGTCGGTACCGGCGGCCACCACCGTTCCGCCTCCCACGACCACCACCACAAGCACAACCGTGACGAGCGCTTCGACCAGCACCACCGCGAGCGTGCCGAGCCCGGCGCAGGCGGCTCCCGACCTGGGTGTGCTGGTCGCGCGCTCACGTCAGTCGCCGCCAGGGCAAGAGATCGCGACCGTCGCGTTCATCGTCACCTCCGCCGGCACGATCAGCCCGCCGATTGGCTCGAGAGTCGTGCTGCGCCGGGCGCCCTATCAGTTCGCGATTACCGGTGGATCCGCACGCGTTCCCATCGGCGTTCGCTTCTGCGGCGGCTACGTCTACGTATACGAAGCCCGTGCCGCGGCTCTGGACGGCGGTCGGCCCTGGGTGCAGGAGACGCCGGCGCAGTTCGGCTACTACACCTACGGTGAGCGCCCGCGGGACACCATCGTGGCGCAGTTGCTTTCGCTCCCGACGCTGGTGAAGGCCGCAACCACGCTGAAGGAAGTCGGGGCCTCAGCGATCAACGGTCAAACCGTCACCGAATTCAAGGGCTACGTCCAGACGTCGAGGCTGGACCGGGGCGTTTCGCCCAGCCCCGGCGTGGATGCGGTTGACATGTTCGTCAGCGATCACGGCGTCGTGTTGCGATTCACGCTCTCAAATGGCTCGTTGCAGACCACGACCAACGTCGTGTCGACCGCCGGGCCGCTCGTGGTCAATCCGCCAGCACTGAACAGGCGAATCGCTGTTGGCAAGCTCAGCGCAGCGGCGCGCCGCCTCGTGCTCGGCCGAGCCTAGACCCCGCTCGGGAACGCCCGTCCGGCAGAAGTGGCGCGATTGCTTTCTCGTTCGCGCTAAGCGAGCATGCACGCGGACGTCACGTCCGGTCACTTCGCGTCTTCGCGCGTGCCAGCGCCGCGGTGAACACGGAACGCGTGGCTTCTGCTTTGGTCTCGGTCGGCGGTTGGGCGTGGGCTTGCGCTTTGCGACGCGAGCAGAGCTGGTCTTATGGTCCGGTCTGGAGTCTGGACGTGGCCGGGATCATTGGTGCGGGGCGCTCGTGGACAGTGTGGATGATCTCGGTGTTGTCGATCCCGCGCAGATACACGGAGGTGATCCCCAGGTCGGCATGGCCGAGTTGTCGTCCGGAGCGGTGCTGCGCGGGAAGCGTGTCGGCAAGCGCGGAACGTGGTGGAAGCGGGCGCGCGCAGCTTCGGGGAGACCGACTGAACAACCTCCTCGGGTCCTACACCTAGCGGTCCACCTAGGCGTTCGTGATCTGGCTGGGCGTCGCTAGTTGCGCGAATCGATGCGGAACCCCTTGCAGCGCTTGCCGTGCATGTGCTGGCACACGACGACGTAGCCCGGTCGCGGGACTCCGTGCGGGTCGGTCAACCCGGCGTCGAACCGCGCTCGCGACGTCGCTCCCGACCACTGGAAGATGTATAGCCGCGTGATCCTGCGGTTCGAGCCAGCGATCCGGAACATGTAGCTCAGCGCCTTCGCCGCGCGGCGGTCGCCCGAGCCGCGCTTGTTGGGAAAGGCGCCGCCGAACTTCACGATGCCGCCGGTCTCGGTGAGCCACACCTGTCCAGGCACCGCGCGCAGGATCGCCGTGGTGCGCGCCGAGGTGAAGCGGTTGGTGTCCGAGTAGTTGTGCAGGCCCCACAGCCACGGCATCGGCACGCGCAGGCGCCGCAGAGCGGACTTGAACCGGGCGACGTAGGTGAGCGTCGGGCGCACGTTGTTCTGATCGAGGATGTCCAGGCCGAGGATCGTGCAGCGATGGCAGACCGCCCGCAGCGCCTTGTAGTAGCGGGCAGACACCGATGCGCTCGGGCTGGCGAGCACGTGGCGGATATTGCCGCGGTTGGCCTCATTCCAGGGCTGCCATGCCTTCACCGCCGGAAAGCGCTTGATGAAGCGCTGCACATCGCGCTGGTAAGTCCTGACGCTTGGCAGGCGGGTCGGCGAGATCTCTGAGTGATAGAAGGCGACCAGCATCTGCATGTGGTCAGCCTGGGCGTGGCGATACCAGTTGATGAAGTAGTTGAGGAACGTGGTGTTGCGGCGGGATCCGTTCGCCACGTCGTAGGGGGCGATGTACCTCGACACGCGATGGCTCGCCGGCTCGCGCGCGATCAGCTGCGTGTAGTACGGACTCATGAACATCGCCGCCTGCTGGTCGGCGACGCCGACGAGATAGGCCGGGCTGGCCGCAGGAATAGCAAGTAGGCCGAGCATCACGGCTAAGGGAATGAGCAGGCGATGGATGCGCACGCGAATCGATTCTCCTGTCTGGGTCGGCGAGTGGCGACCCGATCGCGCTAGAGCTGGGGTGTTGCGGCCCGCTTTGGTGCGGGGCCACGCCCACCAAGCGTCCCAGTCCCAACACTCGAGGACCGCGTAGGTTGCGCGACCGTCAGACGTCGGCAGCCTGACGCGTGATGGTCCAGTGCGGTCTCGAGCACCGTGCCACATCGGGCCGCCCGCCATGCGTGTGGAAGTACTCACCGACGTCGATCCAGAGCGACTGGCGAGCTCGCCGCCGCGACGGACCATTCGCGCGCGGTGCGAAGCGACGAGAGCCATGACATGGAGCTGCGGTCACTCATCACCGGGCTCCTTCTCCACGACGCAGCATCACGCTGAGCAACCCACCGCGAAGACCCATAAGACCAGCCTCCCTGCCCCGACCTCGAACAGCTCGATGCTCGAGCGAGCGCTTCCGCTTTCGTCGACCCCCGCTCCATCACACGCGCGCGCTCGCTTTGCGACGCGAGCATCCACGGCGGCCGTCGCGCCTACTCGAGGTCGAAGGCGGCGTGTATTGCGTGGGTGAGGTCGGCTTCCTGCTCGTCGAGGAGGCGGCCGATTTGTCGGCCGAGGCTCGTAGTCGGGATCGTGGTGATGTGATCGCACGCCACCGCTGATTGTTCCTCGAGTCCGTTCTCGGGTCCGCATCGCACTTCGGTCGACAATCCGCGAATCGTCGTGGTCAATGGCGCGACGGTCACGGTGTTGAGGTGGGGTCGCACGAACTCGCGGGTCAGCACGAGGACGGGGCGCGACTTGTCGAGTCGCGCACGGTGGATTGGCCGCATTAGTCGTCGATGGGTATCCGAGCGGTGTGCTCCGCCAGGCCATCCAGCACGGGGTCAGGCCCAGTCGCCGCCAGGATCTCCGCATCGCGCGCCGCGACGACCCGCCGCCGTTCGCGCTCAAGCGCTCGTGCGACGACCGCTGCGCGGCTGGGCTGCTGACCGCCCTGCACGATGTCGTCGACGAACTGAACGAGATCATCGGATAGCCGGACCGCGATCTGTTTGCTCATACCAAAATGGTACCACCCTGGGATGCGCTCCAGTTGCGGATGGGGTTGTCCCAAGCGCACGGGACGCTCCCTTCCATCCCTCTGGCCAACCGCCGACGCGCGATTGCTTTGCGACGATTCGAAGCGCTAGGGGTCGACGGGCTTGACCCAGCGTGACCACTCTCTCTGCCGCTTGTAACCGGCACGGTGCCAGATGGTGTGGCCGAGGACGTTGTCGTCCAGCACCATCGCATCGGTGCGAGTCGCGCCGCGTGCGCGGGCCCGTCTGTCTGCGGCGCCGAGGAGCGCCAACCCGATCCCGCGCCGGCGGTGGCTCGGGCGCACGGCGAGCCGGTAGATGTGGCAGCGCCAGCCATCCCATCCGACCAGGACCGACCCGACCAGCTCATCGGCTTCGATCGCGAGCATGAGCGCGTCCGGATCCCGCACGATCAATTGCCGCACGGCCTCGACCGAGTCCGGCGGCCGATGAGAGTCCTCGGCTGCGACGAGCCAGAACTCGATGATCGCTTCAACGTCATCCGCCGTTGCGCTGCGAAACAGGAGATCGCCCACGAACGGAGTCTTCCATGAGGCCTGACCGGGCTCCGCGACGGCAGTGCCGGCGCTCGCTTTCCTTGGGACAAGATGCGCCGGCCACGGGCTGCGTGCGTCCACCGTAGCCGCCGGACGGTGTCGTTGTCACCGAGGCACGAGCAGTTGCGGGTGGGTGGCCAAGAGCACTTGCGTGAACACGTAGTCGAAGGAGAACACGGCGACGAACGCGATCACGACGGCTTGGTTGACGGCGCGGCCGACGCCTTCGGCGCCGCCGGAGGCGGTCATGCCCTTGTAGCAGCAGATGATCGCGATGATCGCGCCGAACATCGTCGTCATGAGCACTGATCCCCAGAGGTCGGTGGTCGAGGCGTTGTCGAAGAAGGTGGCCCAGAACGAGCCGATCGGCGCGTGGTTGACGATCATCGCCAGCAGCCCGGAGAAGATCGAGAACAGCACGGCGTAGACGTCGAACAGCGCGGTGGCGAGCATGAGCGCGAGGAAGCGCGGCACGACGAGGTTCTTGACGGGGTCGACGCCGAGCACCTGCAGCGCGTCGAGCTCCTCGCGGATCTTGCGCGCGCCGAGGTCGGCAGTGATCGCCGTGCCGGCGACCCCGGTGACAACGACAGCGTCGATGATCGGACCGATCTCGCGGATCGAGAACAGGGCGGAGAATCCGCCGAGGCGGTCCAGCGCCCCGAACACGACGAGGAAGTCGCCAGCGGTGATGCCGAGCGCCCCGTAGCTGAAGCAGAGCGTGGAGATGAGCATCGGCAACCACACCAGCCGCAGCACGAAGATGAACTGCGAGACGAACTCGCCCCCATACGGGTACGGCGGGCGCAGCGCGGACCACGCCGTCTTGCCGGTGAGGACCAGCATGTCCCCGACCTCTTCGAGTCCTGCCCTCGCCCCGAGAGCGCGCTCGGCGACGCTGCGAACCATCAAACCTCCCTCGAGATTTCGCTGGCCCCGGGTCGACCAAGAGACAGATGCCGGGCGGCTAAAGTAATAGCGCACTAGTACACTGTCAAGCTGGCCCATTGGCGCTAAGCTCGTGACATGGTTTCGCTGCCGGATCTCACCGACCTCGACGGCTTGGACATCGCGATCGACCGGCGTGCCGAGGTGCCGATCGGCGTGCAATTGGCGTGGGCGCTGCGCGCACGCATCCGCGACGGCCGCCTTGCGCCGCAACAGCGGCTTCCGGGTCTGCGTGACCTCGCCGAAGCGCTGGGCATCAACCCGAACACCGTCCGAGCGGTCTACCAGCGCCTCGCCCAGCAACAGCTCATCGACACACAGCAGGGCAGCGGCACCTTCGTTGCCGCCACGCCACCGCAGCCCTCCGCCGTGGACAACATCGCCGCTCGCGCGGCCCGAGAGGCCGACAAGCACGGGGTCGATCCCCGGGATGTCGCAGCCGCGCTCTACGTCGTGCCGCAGCCCTCCGCCGATCCGGCCAGCGCGAGCATCCGCCGCCGGCGACAGCTGCGCCAACAGATTGCCGCCCTTGAGCAGATGCTGGCGGAGCTCGAGTCCGCGCACCCAGGCATCCTGCCGCCGCCCGCCGCGCCCGCGCGAGTGAGACCGACCGGCCCGCGGCTCCTGGATGTTGACGAGCTCGAGCATGCCCAGAGTCGACTACTGCGCCGACTCGCCGCAGTTCAGGCCGCGATCGACGCGCACGCGCAGCCCGCTCCACCACCCAAGCACCGAGCGCCAGTCTCGCGCACAGGTCGGGCGCCAAACAAGGCGCGCGCCGCACCCGCAGGAGCCTGAACGGCCCACTCACCGGTGCGCGAGACGCCTCGTTCCTCTTTGTGCGGCTCGATGTAGGCGCGACGGCCCACCCCCCCTCCACATCACGCGGACCGGTCGCAATGCCGCTTCGCGTCAGCAGCCGACACGTCCGCGCCTCGCGGCCCGCGCTTCTGCTTTGACCCGGCGAAGCCGCCCGTGGCCGGGGACTCCGGACGCTCGCTCTGCGACGATTCCGGTCGTCGCAAAGGACGCGAACCGGACCGGACCGGCGCGATCGCCGCGTCGCCCATATGGAGGGGTGGTTGTCAAGGGGTAGGGGTTGATGGCCATTGTGTGGTTGGTGGTGGTGGTTGTGGTTGCGGCTTGCGGGGCGGTCCGGGTGTCCGCGGGTTCGCGACGGTGGTCATGCTCATATTCGGGGGCTGGGTACCCCAAGACCTTGGTTCGTCGCACGTCCGCCGTCTAAAGTCGAGCGCGCCGCCGGTGGGCGGTGCTCAGGCGACAAATCGCGGAGTTGTTGTGCGCGAGCCGGGGACACTCCGGGCCGCCTCGCCAGCCGCAACGGGTTGTCGTCGAGGGTTAGCGTGAGTTGGTGAGCCTCCTGCGGGTGGTTGGCGTGTGCTTCGGTGGGAGCGAGGCTGTGTGCGTGAGGGAGCCTGCCGCCGGCAGGGACACCGGCGCAATCGGGTCGTGCTGAGCGCTCCAGGTGGTGATCTCCCAGCAGTAGGCGGCGAGCTCGCGGGCGATCGCGACGGCGACGACCCCGTTGGGTTTGCGCCGGGCGTCTTTGAGCTGGCGCCAGCGGGCGTTCAGGCGGCGCTGCGCGCGCCAGGCGATGTTGATGACCTGTGGTGATTGGCCGCGTTGGCGGCGCTCGAGCGCCTCGCCGACCGCGGGTCCGCGACGGTAGTGGTAGGCCGCCTCGATGAGCAGCCGCCGGGCGTGGGTCGAGCCGGCCTTGGTGATCGACCCGAGCCGGCGCTGGCTGCCGCTGGTGCGCTCTGAAGGGACGATCCCGAGGTAGGAGGAGAGCTGATCGGGGTGATCGAAGCGGTCGAACTCGCCGATCTCGGCGCACAGCCCCAAGGCTGAGAGCGTGTCGATCCCGCGCAGGCACCGCAGCCGCGCGACCGCCGGTGCGCACGGCGCGCTGTGCGCGAGCTTTGCCAGGTCGGCCTCGACCTGATCGCGGCGGGCGATCAGCACGTCGTGGGCGTGCAGGTAGTCAGCCAGCGTCGCCTGCGACGCGTGGTCAGCGAACTGCACGCAGGTCAGCCACGAGCGGTGCTTGCGCGACCACGTCTCACCGGGGCCTTCCCAGTAGATCTCACGGCGCAGCAGGAACCCCGCAATCCGGTGGCGCGCGCGCATCAGGTCCACGCGGATGTCCTCCCGGCAGCGCACCAGATCGCGCAGCTGCTCACGCTCGATCGACGGGATCGTGACCAGCGTCAGCTCCCCGGCGCCCAGCAGCCTGGCCAGGCGGATCGCGTCACGCTTATCGGTCTTCACGCGATCCGCGGACGGGCGCTCGGTCTTGCTCGGCGCGCACACCCCAAGCTCGATCCCCTCAGCGCGAGCGCGGCGCGCCAGCCCGTAACCGGTCGGGCCCGCCTCATACACCATCCGCGCCGGCCGCGGCACGCCTCGCAGCCACGGCAGCAACTCGTGCGGACGGCCGACCACCCGCCGCGTCGTCAGCTCGCCCGTCGCCTGGTCAAAGATCGCCAGCGTCGACTCGCGCGCGTGCACGTCAAGACCGACCCAACGGATACCGTCAGGCATCGGCGCTCCTCTCGTAGATGTGGGCCCCGCGCCGAGGCCGTAATCCTCAGCGCGAAGACTTACCCCGCAGCCTGCGCGGGGAGTGCCGACCCCTTCGACACACCACAAGCCGGTCCTCCATAGTGTCTAAGGCGGTCGCTCGAGGCCCGGCGGCGTGGTGTCGAATGCGATCGTGCGCCCGTGATCGCGCGCGGGGTCAGCGCCTTGGGCAGCGCAAGTGTCCGGCGCCGCCCGCGGATGCGCGACTATGAGACGCGCCGCTTGTTCGAGCCCGCAGGAGTCACGATCTTCGCCCCCATTCGCGAACTCCGGCGTCGCGGTCGTCCGACGGGTACCCGGTGCCTGCTGGTGTTTCCGATTCAGTCAGGCTCATTCAGACGCAGTGGCAGTTTCTCGTACCCAGCCAGCAAGTGCTCATGTCCGACGGGGTTCGGTTCGCGACCTTCTTTGACAACGCGGGCAGAACGGTCGTCGTCGATACCAAGACGAACTCGCGCGGCGAGTCGGCGCCCGAGCCGTGCCCGACTGACGCGTATTTTCCGCTCGTGCTTGCCCGCGGCGATCTTCTCGCCAACTGCTTCGAGGGCGACGCTGCTCGTCCGAACAATGAGGTTTCGGTCACGTCTCTCTCGGAAGCTTCGAACGTGTCGCTGTACGGCTATTGGCTCGCCACTCCGACACCGCCGTACGGGGACCCGTTCCCTACGCGGCGGGCTCCAGCTGGCTCCGCGGGTCGAGCCTCTGCGGAAGTAGTTCAAGCCGGACATGCGACACGCTCTACGACTACGGCACTGGCCAGGCCATCGTGGACGACCCGTCAGGCTCGAATTCCTATCCGATTCAGCCGTCGTCCGTGACGTTCGCTGATCTGAACTCCGCCACGCTGACGACGCGTCTGTGCACGTCGGGGGCATGCCGCTCCTGTCACGCCGCGGGCGAATGGCGTCTTCGAGCGGGTGGTAGCCGTCGAACGTCCTTGGACGATCATCGCTCGCCACACCGACGGCAGGGCGACTGAGACGCTGCTGGCCTGGAGATGTAACCGGCGCACGCCGCGAGTGCTCGGGACCCTGAGCGCAGAGGGATCGATTCAGCTGGGCGCTGGCGTGGTGACGTGGCTCGACGCGAGCGGAAGACTCAACGCCGAGAACCTTGCGACGCAACGCCGGTGGCGTTGGAAAGGCGAGTTGTTCTTCGCGGTCGTTCACACGGCGTTCCGCATCTACCCCATCGAGAATCATCCCTTCGACTTTCCCGTCCTCACCGCGAGTCTCGCCGGACTCGGCGCAACGCCCTACCGAGGCCCCGGACCGGCCGCGGTCGCGACACCTGCCAGCTGAGTCCTGGTCCATGGTGGCCGACCACGACGGCCGAGTCGTGGTCGAGGCGCCGAAGAGCCGAACTCGGTTGGGCAAGCGGGATGCGTCCAGCCGTCCCGAGGCGGGACGATTCTTTTCGTCCCACGGCACCCGGCCAGGCGAGAACTTCATTGCAACGAGACGAGCGTGACGATCTCGACGCCGGTGGCCGTCGCGGGACCAATCGGGGAGGTTCAGACTGCCCGCACCGCACCCCATGCGGCGGCACGGCGCACCCGCTTGCCGAGCCGAACCAGCGAGCGGCAATGCTCGGACACCTTGAACCACAAGACGCTCCCCCTCAGGGCGTCAGTCGTCCAGGCAAGGCATTGGGATGAGTCGCGTCATCGCTGCCGCTCATGCCGACATGGCTCCGGCGTGGCGAAGCTGGTCGAGGGCGTCGAGGATGAGATCGAGCCCCCACGCGAACTCGACGGCGTTGTCGTACCCGGACTCGGGGAGCTTCGTAGCGATCTCGACGAGGTACGGATAGTCCTCGATCGCGCCGATCGTCTCGGCCCTGCTCTGAGCGGCTTCTCCGGCGCTGTCGGGGGTCTCGAACCCTAGATCCTGTTCCTGCAGCGCGAAGCCGTAGATGTAGGCGTCCTGGACCGAATAGGCGTGGATCGCCGTCTTGAATGAGAAGCCCGCCTGCCGCAGGCAGCCCATCACCGCGTTGTGGTTGCGCAGGTTCGCCGGCCCCGGGTGTCGCGACTCCATGATGCCTATGGCCCAGCTGTGGCGCTTTAGCGCCTCGCGCGTGGAGATCGCCCGGCGCCGCATGGCGGACTTCCAGTCGACGTCGCCGGAAGCAACCTCGATCTCGCTGAAGACGATGTCGACCATGCCGTCGAGGAGCTCGTCCTTGTTTGCGACGTGCTTGTAGAGCGCCATCGGCACGACGCCGAGCTCCTGTGCGAGCCCACGCATGCTGAACGCTTCGAGCCCGGCCTCGTCGGCGAGGGCGACGGCGGCCTGCAGCACACGAGCCGTGCTCAGCGGTTTGCGGGTGGCGTTCTTCTGTTTCGTCATGGCCTTGACAAGTGTACAGCGTACACCTTATGCTTTCCACAGCGAGTGTACGCCGTACACCTCACAGAAAGGCACCGCATGAACCCCGATGCGTCGTATCCCGTCCAGTACTCGGTCGACTACCCGGACCGCCCGCTCAACCGCCTGACCACCTTCTTTCGCCTGTTCATGGTCATCCCGATCGCGATCGTGATCGCGCTCATCGAGGGCGGCGCTTACGCCTACGGTGGAGCGAGGGCCACCGGGGCTGTCGGCGCTGCCGGGCTGGTCGTGCTGCCCACGTTGCTGTTGATCCTGTTCCGGCAGAAGTATCCGCGCTGGTGGTTTGACTGGAACCTCGAGCTGATGCGGTTCTCCGCCCGAGTCGGCGTCTACCTGGCATTGATGGAGGACCGCTATCCCTCCACGGATGAGCATCAGGCGGTGCATCTCGAGTTTCCCTATCCGAACGCGCGCGACGACCTCAACCGCTGGCTGCCGCTGGTCAAGTGGCTGCTGGCCATCCCGCACTACGTGGTGCTGTTCTTCCTCTACATCGCCGCGTTCTTCGTCGTGATTGCCGCCTGGTTCGTGATCCTGTTCACCGGCCGCTTCCCGCGCGGGATGTTCGACTTCCTCGTCGGCGTCGGCCGCTGGACCAACCGGGTGATCGCGTACGCCCACGTGCTGGTGACCGATCGCTACCCGCCGTTCCGCCTCGCACCGTAGGTTCCGCGGCGGGTGCGGGGAGGCGACGGCCGTGATCAGGCCCCGAATGAGGCCTGATCACGGCCCTTCGCAAACGCGCAAACAAGCAATGCACCCGCAGCCGTATCCGTCCACGCGCCCTGGACGAACACGAGAATATCCCCGGGCACCGTCGCGCGCTTCTGCTTGCGCCCACGGGCATGCGCCGGCCGCATGACCGGCGGACGCTCGCTTTGCGACGGCACCGCGCGCCGGCAACGGTCCCGCAACTGGCGAATCTCAGGACCGCGACCGCAACCGCAACCGCGGTTCGGTCCTGCTTCTGTGACACCCCGCTACTGTGCCGGGCGCCCGCGGGCGACCGCAAACGCGGGGGCGCTCGCGCGGCGCCGGCGATCGGCGCGATCCAGGCGTCGCCAAAGGCATCGTCGGCGACGGGCCGGTTGTGACGATCGTCTTTCGGGGGATGCGATCGTGACGCCGCGGAGGGGCGAACGCGGGCAGGTGTGTGGCGGACGCTCGTTCGGCCCCGACACGCCGCGCACAACCGTTTGATCAGCGGCGCCCTCGCAGCGCACCGATCACAAGCTGACGTGGTGTCGCCACGGGCGGAGTCACAGCGTTTGCGCGGCGCGACGATGGTCGACCGGGAAGGCGCGAGGATCGGGAAGATCGCCGCTCGTCCGCGATCTGGTCGCCGACATCGCGCCCGATGACCTCCACGGTCCCTTCAACGGTGCCCAGCACGTCGGTGAGCTCCTCGAAGTACGGGCGCCACGTGTCGCGGGGATTCATGCGATGTGATTGCCGTATCACTGGGACCGTTACGCGCCCAGCCGGAGGACGACAAGGTCGTTATTGCGTTTTCGCACCGGCTTGCGTGGGCACCATCGTGGCCTAGCACTGATGCGAGTAACGGTCTGCGACGGAGGTGACCCCAATGATCCATCTCATTATCGGAATCCTGGTCGTCGCCCTGGTGTGGGTGCTGACCGCGGCGCTCGGCCTTCCGTACATCGTCTCGGTGATCATCACGATCCTGGCCGCCCTGTACGTGCTCGGACCGGGCCTGGGCGTCTTCGGCGGAGGCCGGAGCGGGCTCTCCTAGCCATGCCTGAACCTCATCGTGACGTCTCGCGGCGGCCGCGAGTGGACCCACTGGTCGCTGCGGCTGAGGCCGCCGCGGCCGCTGAGGCCGCCCGCATCGGTGCCTCGCGGGTTGTGGCCTCGCCGCGGATGTACGGGTTACCGATGAAGCGGAGGAACGATGTCGATTTCCGGCGGACGATTCAGACCGTCCGCGAGCGATGGGCGCGGCGGCGGAGCAAGAGGCCCGCTCCGAGCACGGAGGACAAGCTGTACCGCGCACCGACGCCGCCGCGAGTCGTGGACTCGCGGGTCAAGTCACGGCGCCGTCTAGCTCAGTGAACCGGCGCCGAGCAGGCAACATCACGACCGAGGAGCACACATTCCCATGGCCACTCCCGAAGTAATCGCCCCACCCAAACAGGTACCTGCCGGTGCCGCGGCAAACGGCGGCGGGATCGTGCTCGGCAGCGGCCCGGCTGTGGTCGACGCGTACATCGACTTCCTGTGCCCATTCTGCCGGATGTTCGAGGAGCGAAGCGGGCCGATGATCGACGCGCTGGTCGATCGCGGCGTGATCACGCTCGTCTACCACCCGCTGGGTTTCCTCGATCGCCTCTCCACGACGCGCTACTCCACGCGCGCGGCAGCCGCCTCTGGTTGCGCGTCCGACGGCGAGCAGTTCCGCGAGTATCTGTACGCTCTCTACGAGAACCAGCCTCGGGAGGGGAGCGACGGTCTCAACGACGAGGAGCTGGTCCAGTTGGGGCTCCAATGTGGGCTCGACGAGGACTTTGGGTCGTGCGTCATGGCCGGGCGGTACATCCCGTGGGCCGAGTACGTGACGGCGATGGCGATCACGCGCGGCGTCAACGGGACGCCGACCGTGTACGTCGACGGGGTGGGCGTGCCGGCGAGCGCCCAGGCGATCACCGCGGCCGTGATGGCCGAGCTGAGGTGAGGGCAATGCCGCAAGGTGATGAACAGCGCGCGGACAACTTGGACAAGAGCGACGAGGAGCGGCCGAGGCTGCTGGTGGTCTTGACTGGCGCCGATACGTGGACGCTCGCCGATGGGACGAGTCATCCGACGGGGTTCTGGGCCGAGGAGTTCGTCGAGCCGATGCGGGTGTTCCGCGACGCCGGCGTCGACATGACGGTCGCGACGCCCCGCGGCGTCGCGCCGACGGTGGACGAAGCCAGTCTCTCTCCGGACGGTGCCGGCGGAGAAGACCGTGCGGCGGAGCTACGCGCCGCGCTGGACGCTCTCAGGGACGTGCTCGCCGCTCCTGCGGCGCTGGAGGACATCTCCCCGGCTGATTACGAAGGCGTGTTCGTGCCGGGCGGTCACGGGCCGATGGAGGACCTGGCCGAGTCGCCCGAGCTCGGGCGTCTGCTCATCGCGATGCTCGACGACGACAAGGTCATCGCGGCGGTATGCCGTGGTCCCGCGGCGCTGCTGAGCGCCGAGCGCGACGACGGGTCGTGGGCCTTCAGTGGGCGCGAGCTGTCGGCATTCACCAACGAAGAGGAAACCCAGGCCGGACTCGCCGGGAGCGCGCCGTGGCTCCTCGAAGACAGGCTGCGTGAGGCCGGCGGCAACGTCGCCACAGCGCAGGCCTGGCAGCCGTTCTCGATCGTCGACGGAAACCTCGTCACCGGGCAGAATCCGCGCTCGAGCACCGAAGTCGCGCAACGGACCGTCGAGCGCCTACGCGCCAGGGCGCACTTCGTCCACGTCGTGCCTCACCACGGGACATGGACCTACAAGCACGAACACGGCGAGCCGCAGGGAGAGTTCCCGACCAAAAAGGCGGCCGCCGGCGCGGCCATGGAGCACGCCCGCGTCCACGGTGATTGGGAGATCATCCTTCACGATCGGCATGGCCGCATCCAGGACTCGCAGGCCGTCCGTGCGGGCGGCTGATCCGGCGGACCGGCTTGTACTGATGTCCGGGAACGCCAGCTTTCGCACCACGAAGGCATCCCGCCACGGCCCGGTCGACACGAACGGCAGCGCCAGCGTGCTCGCGCGCCGCGCCCTGACGCGGCCTTCTCGACGACCACCAGCCCACGCCGGACGAGCCAAGCGCGTTGGTCGGCTCGCCCGACGAGCGGCTCCAGCGCGCCCCGGGCCAGTCGCTAGGTGACATTGACGTCCTCGTAGGCGACGCGTCCACCCGTGGGCGCTCGAATGCAAGGACCTTTCGGGCGCAATGATTGCCGCCGAGATCGCCCGGGAGATGAGCGAGCACTTCCGCGCAGCCGAGAGCACATCCATGACAAAGTCCGCATACGGGCCCGCTTCGATGTTCGGACGCGTCTGTCCGCGCACGGGGCGGCAGTCCCCCTGTGCGCGGACTGCAGGGCTGGGTCGGCGGTGGCGACCGCCGTCGACCGAGCGACGGTCGCCTCGATCTTTGCCGCTGGCGATTTGCTGGTGCCCGGGGTGCGATGCGGCGCGGGTCCTGCTGTGGCACCGACGCGCATCCGGCGTGATCGACGAATAGCTGTGTAGCGATCACCTTGCTGCTCGGCGATGCGGTGATTGTCTGCTGTGTCCCGCCCCGGACGCTGGTCGAAGCTGCGCTGAACGCCGTCCGCGCGCGGCAGCTACCGCGGGCCGCGGCGATGTAGAACGAACCGATGTAGAACTCACGCATGACGGGATCGAGTGCGTCCCCTGCGAACCGCGCCGCGGGCAGCTCCGCTGTGCGTTCGGGCGAGCTGTTCGCCGCGTTGTCGCTGGCGACGGATCTCGGTACCGCCCAGGCCGCGGAGCACGGGCTGCGTACGTGCCTGCTGGCGCTCGAGCTGGCGGAGCTCGCCGGGCTCGACGCCCAGCAACTCGAGGACGCGTATTACCTCGGATTACTGCACTCGATCGGTTGCACCGCGGACGCGCCCGTGACTGCGCGGGCATTCGGCGACGACCGGGCGCACAAGGCGGCGTACACCCTGATCGATGCCGGGCGACCGCCCGAGATCGTCTCCTATCTCTGGCGCAATGTCTATCCGACGGCGCCGACGCCCCAACGTCTGCGTGCCTTCGTCAGCGCGCTGGCCGCGGGCCCCGAGTTCGCGCGCGTCAATCTCCGCAGCCACTGTGAGGTCGGAGAACGGCTCGGTCAACGGCTGCGGTTGCCCACGCGTTCGTGCGAAGGATTGTGGTTCGTATTCGAGCGCTGGGACGGAAAGGGCATGCCGGCCGGCGCGGCCGGTGAGCGGATACCGATCGCGGCGCGGATCCTGCACGCCGCCCGTGACGCATCCGCATTTGCCGCTGCGGGCGGTGCGGAGATGGTCGATGCAATGGCCGAGCGCGCCGCCGGGTCGAGTCTTGACCCGCGCTTGGCTGGACTGCTCCGCGAGCACGCGCCGACGCTCCTGGAGCGTGTCGGTGCCCTTGATGCTTGGGAGCGGGTGCTGGCGGCGGAGCCGCGACCGAGGCTGTTCGCTGGTGAGGATCTCGATCAGGCGTGCCAGGTGATCGCCGACTACGCCGACCTGAAGTCCTACGGCACCCCGGGGCATTCCCGCGCGGTGGCGGAGGTCGCCGAGGCCGCGGGTTGGCGGCTCGGGCTGACACCCGAGGCGATCAGCGATCTGCGAAGGGCGGCATGGCTGCACGATGTGGGGCGCGTCGGCGTTTCGGCGGCGGTCTGGGAGAAGCCAGGACCCTTGACTAGCGGCGAATGGGAGCAGGTACGGCTCCACAGCTACTACACCGAGCGACTGCTGGCCCGGATCCCGGCGATGAGCGAGCTGGCTCGTACCGCCGCCTCGGACCACGAGCGACTCGATGGCTCCGGCTATCACCGCGGCGTGGGCGCGCGGCAGCTATCCCCGGCCGCGCGCGTGCTCGCTGCGGCCGACGCGTGGTGCGCGATGATCGAACCGCGCGCCCATCGCTCCGCGCGGACCCCGAGCGACGCGGCGCGGGAGCTGCGCGAGCAGGCCGACGTCGGCAAGCTGGGGGGTGAGGCGGTCGACGCGGTGTTGGAGTCGGTCGGCGAGCGAGCACGGCCGCGCGCCGCGCCTCCGGCCGGGCTCACCGCTCGCGAGGTGGAAGTACTGCGACTGCTCGCACGCGGGCTCACGAACAAGCAGGTCGCCCAGCAGCTGTCGATCTCGCCCAAGACCGTCGGGCGCCACGTCGAGTCGATCTACTCCAAGATCGGCGCATCGACCCGCGGCGCGGCGGCGCTGTTCGCCGTCGAGCACGACTTGCTCACACCGTAGAGCACGACTCGCGCACATGGGGCGTTCGCCCCATGTGCACCCGCCACCGCGTGCCTATCGTCGCCTCCGTCGATGACCGAGAAGGACCTGATGTCGAGCACCGCAAGCCAAGACCAAACAAGCCGGCGCACGAGCGCCGACGAGGATCTGGCGTTCGCCGGCGTCGCCCGGCTCGGCGAGCTGCTCGGGGCAGGCCAGGTGACGCCGCGCGAGCTGGCCGAGTTCTACCTGGCGCGGATCGAGCGGCTGAACCCGACGCTGCGCGCGTTCATCTCGGTTCGCAGCGTGCGCGCTCTCGAGGAGGCCGATGCAACGCTGAAGCGCCTCCAGGACGGGGAGCGAGGTCCGCTGCTGGGCATGCCGATCGCGGTCAAGGACAACGTCGACGTTGCCGGCGAGGTCACCACGCACGGCGCCGGCGGTCAGCCTGGGCCAGCGACCGCCGACTCCGACGTCGTCCGGCGCTTGCGCGCCGCCGGCGCAGTGATCCTCGGCAAGACGTCGCTGTGCGAGCTCGCTGCGTATGGCCACTTCACGAGCTCCGCCGCCCACGGCGTAACCCGCAACCCGTGGAACCTCGACCGCTCACCCGGAGGCTCCTCCGGCGGCAGCGCCGCAGCCGTGGCCGCGGCCATGGTGCCGGTCGCGCTCGGCTCCGACGGCGGCGGCTCGATCCGGATCCCAGCAGCGTTCTGCGGGCTCTTCGGTCTCAAGCCCCAACGTGGCCGCGTGTCCCTCGCCCCGCTTGAGGACCACTGGCACGGATGCACCGTCCTGGGCGGAATCGGACGCAGCGTCCTCGACGTCGCCACCTTCGACGACGCGATCAGCGCCCCACCGAACTCCAAGCCGAAGCACGACCGCTCGCTCGCCTTCGCGGCCTGTCACGAACCACGACGCCTGCGCATCGCCGTTTCGCTGAAGCCGGCGATCCCAGGCATCAAGCCATCGCCGGACTCGATCGCCGCCATCGAGCAGATCACCGCGCTGCTGCAGTCATTAGGGCACGCAGCCGAAACGCACGAACTCGCGCAACCTCAGCTGCTGACGACGTTCACACCGAGGTGGGCCGCGGGGATTCGCGACGACACGCTCGCCCACAACGACAACCTCCAACGACGCACACGCCAGATGGCGACGGTCGGTCGGTGGCTGAGCGGACGCGCTCTGAGGCGCAGCATCGCGCGAGAGTCGGCAGTGGCGCAGCGTCTCAACACCGTATTCGATGAGTACGACCTGGTGATGACGCCGGTCACCGCCGCGCCGCCGCCCAGCGCGGAGATCTCGATCGCCAGGGGTGCGCTTCGCAGCTTCAACCAGGGCAGTCCCTACGTCTGCTACACGCCGACGTGGAACTACGTCGGCCAACCCGCAGCTGCGATCCCGGCTGGCTTCGACTCCGACGGCCTCCCGCGCGCGATCCAGCTCGCCGGCCCCCCGAACAGCGAGGCGACGATCGTCTCGCTCGCAGCACAGATCGAAGCTGCCACGCCCTGGCGACTGCAGCGACCGGCTTCCGTCACAAGCATCCACTGATCACCACCTAGAGAGGAGCACCAGATGAGCCAGCAGGACCACATCCAGACCGTCAAGGAGATCTACGACGCCGTCGGCCGCGGCGACGTCGACGCGATCCTCGAGCGCGTCACCGATGACGTCGACTGGGCCGCGGAGGTCGCGGGCAACGCTGCGCCGTGGCACGGACCGCGAACCGGCAAGCCAGGCGTCGCCAGCTTCTTCAACGACATCAACACCAGCGTCGAGATCACGGCGTTCACACCGCACAGCTACGCGGCCGGCGAAGACGACGTCCACCTCCTCGTCGATTGGACTATCCGACCGCTCGCCAACGGGCGCCAGACGTCGATGACCATGCACCACTACTGGCAGCTGCGAGACGGCAAGGTCGCACGCTTCCGCGGCAGCGAAGACAGCGCGCTGACCGCGCAAGCCTTCGCGTGCTGAGGCATTCGCGGGAGCGCCGAGTTCCGCACCGCGCGCTCGCAACGGTCGAGGGTCTCTCGGCGAGTTGCTCCGGGAATCGCGGTGCGGATGGCAGCCGCGGCGACCCGATGGACACCCTCACCGGACCGTTCCGACAGACCCGCTTCGCCTTCACCGCGGTCAGACGCGGCAGATCACAAGCTGCCCTGCCCAGCGCGGGTCTGCAAGGCTTGGGCGGTCGTCGCCGTGGGTCTCGATGTCGCGTCGGCCGCCTCGGTCTCGCCAGTGGCGACTTGCGGGACCGGCGACCGCCCTCCCAGTCGAGACGTGCATTGGTCGTCGCGCGGGCATCGCGGCCAGCACTCGCGTGGCTGCTATGTCCGCGGGCGCACGTCGGCGGCCGTGCCAAGCGACGACCCCTTTCGCCGCGAGGGCAGGGCGCACCCGACGACCGCTTGGGCGACTGTCCGCCGTCCACGGATCCCGTGCGTCCGCGAGTCGCCCGCAAATGTCAGGCGAAAGGCCGGCAGCACCGCGTCGCTCGATGGTCAGGAGACGGTTGCTCCAACGTCACGCAGCCGGCCCGACACGCTGACTACTTGAAGGGGACGGTGACCGGCCCGGGCACCCTTGTGAACACCGCCATGAAGTCGCGGTCGTCGGGGGTAAGGTAGCGGTCGGGGGACTGGTCGGGCTGGGGCTCGACCATCGTCGGCCCGAGGCCGTGCCTGTGAGAGTAGGTGATCAGTGTGTGCCATGCGGGGTTGATGTCGAACTCCATCCCGCGAACGGCGCCCACGTGGTGAAGGATCTGAGCGAGCGAGATCACCGTCGCCTCCGACGCGACGACAAACATCGCGTTGCCATGGGCGTCGACGCCGACGGCGGTGCGCGGGGTGAAGGTGACGCCGCCCAGGGTGTACCCCCACTGGGTGCTGTTGGGGTCGGTGTTCAATTCGGGGTTGAGCTTGCCGTGCCAGAGGATCGGAGTGAGGCTTTGGCGCGCCCAGGCGACATCGGCCGGCGCGTTCGGGCCGCCAGTCCACCGGACGATCTTTACGGTTCCGTCGCGGTAGCCGACGAGTGTGGCGTTGCCATCGATCAGCGGCTCGTTGGTGTGACCGTTGACCGCCGAACCGTTGTTGGTGTCGACGTGCGTGAAGGCGCCGTTGAAGGTCGCGAGCAGTCGGTGGCGCTGATCGACGGGAACCATCATCGGACCCCGGTTGACTGCGCTGGGTGGCTCATAGCGGCCGGGGTAGTAGGCGAGGTCGGTGCGGGTGTGGTCGATCCACAGCACGTAGGCGACGATGGAGGGGTATTCAGTGCTGGGCCGGTAGCTCGTCACGAGCACCGGCGGCCCGTCATCGACGGATTGACCGGTACGGTGCCAGACGCCTTCGCCGGGCAGCGCCCTAGCGAACACCGGTTTGATTGGGGGCGGCGTGTAGGTGACGTGCTTGGCGTGCCTGACCCGAGGCCGCAGCGGGCTGAGGCCGACGCTGGGCAGGCGCTTGAGCCCAGGACCGCCCTTGCGGGGCGCGCTCGCCGTGTAGTGCTCGGCGGTATCGATGATCCAGTTGCCGAAGGGCACATCGTCGCGCACCCACTCCGCGGAGCGCTCGGAGAAGGTCTCGCTCGTCGGCTTGAGCATGTAGTTCGCGTAGGAGATCCCGAAATAGAGGACCACCAACACCAACGGAGTCAGCGCCGCGAAAAGGATCCGCCGCCGGCGAAGCCGCCGCCGCGCATCAGCGCGCCGCGCGCTGAGCTCGCGACGGTCAAGCGGCCGCTGCGCGGATGGCTCGAGGTCCCGTGGTGGCCTGTCCGCCGCCCCGTGTCGGTCTCGGATCGCCATGGTGACCGGGCTCCGATCATACGCGCGGAGATGAACCGGTCTGGCGGTGGCCGATGAGAACTCGTCCACACGAGGCGGTCACGCGACCCGGTGTGGCACCCACGCCGCGACAAGGAAGCGAACCAGGGGCGAACCGGTGACAGCTCCTATGGCCGAAACCAACAGGCCCGTTGGGCGACCTGCGCTCATTCGGTCGCGGCCATCTCATCAGCAACGATGAGCGTCCCGCGTCGCGCGCACACCGAGACGCTTGCTTTCGCCGTCGTAGGCGCCGGGAGGCAAGCGCTCGCTTCCCGACGCGAGCAGAGCTGTGCTGGCGTCATGGTCCGATCTGGAGTCTGGACGTGGCCGGGACCGTCGCGCCGCTGAGTCGACGACGCTCTCGTATCTGGCGAGCAGCAGGTCGCTCGGACCCCTCATTCGAGACGCCTGCTTCGCTGTCGTTGCGGCAATTGCGCCGGACGGTCACGAGGCTTCCTGATCGTTCCAAGGCGATACGGGCCGGTCAGCAGCGATGGCTTCCGCTCTGACCGTCGCGCTTGTTGGCACCCCGGGGTCGGCTGGGCAACGGGTGGCTACCGCTCAACTCGACGATGCGGCCGCGTAGCCGCTGAGTCCCACCGCATCGTGCTGGTCCCCAAATTCATCACTGAGGTCATCGACGGAGTCAACGCCTCGTCTCGTGCGAGCGGCTGTCACAGCGCTTGCAAGGGATCGCTGTCGAGCGGGCCCAGTGGGCAGAGAAAAACGGACGCCCTCGGGCCCATCATTGGCGCCTGTCCGGCCGTCCCAAGACGGCGGCTTGGGAGTGGGCGGGGGCCGTTTAGGCCATCTGGCGGATGTAGTGTCGAGTTCGGCGCGTCAGGCTCTGGGATGATGGATGAGGCGATCATGGTTTCGGTTGGTGGCTTGGGAGACGCGGCGGCGGTCGTTCCTACTGGCACGGTCACGTTCCTCCTGACCGATGTCGAGGGCTCGACGCGGTTGTGGGAGGCGCGTCCGGAGGTGATGGCCGATGTGATGGCTCGCTGTAGCGAGCTTGTAGCCGAGGCCGTGCAGGCGCATGGCGGTGTGCGCCCGGAGGAGCAGGGCGAGGGTGACAGCGCGGTGGCGGTGTTTGTCGGCGGGTCGGATGCGGTTGGGTGTGCGCTGGATCTACAGCGGGCGATCGCTGCCGAGCGGTGGCCAGAGGGGGTCAGCGTTCGTGTTCGGATCGCGTTGCACACCGGAGAGGCGGTGCGGCGCGATGCGCGAAACTACACGGGGCCAGCGATCCATCGGTGTGCTCGGCTGCGGGCGATCGCCGACGGCGGCCAGACGCTGCTTTCACGCTCGACGTTCGAGTTGGTCGCTGGCGGCTTGCCGGACGGGGCGAGCGTTCGGCAGCTGGGGACGCATCGGCTGCGCGACCTTTCCAGGCCGGAGCAGGTGTACCAGCTGTGCCATCCCGATCTGCCCGATGCATTTGCTCCGCTGCGGTCGTTGTCGGTGCTGCCGAACAACCTGCCGATCGCATTGACGAGCTTCGTCGGCCGTGAGGTTGAGATTGCGGAGGTTCGCGAGTTGCTCGCGCGCTCGCGGCTGATGACGTTGATCGGCGCTGGTGGCTGCGGCAAGACACGCTTGGCGATGCAGGTCGCGGCTGAGCTGCTGGACGATCATCCGGACGGTGTGTGGTGGGTCGATCTGGCGGCGATCGGCGATCCCGCGGTGGTGGCGAGCGCGGTCGCATCGGCCCTTTCGGTTCGTGAGGTGGTGTCGCAGCCGGTGATCGACACGCTGGTGATGCAGCTGGCTGAGCGTCAGGTGCTGATCGTGCTGGACAACTGCGAGCATCTGCTCGGCGCGAGCGCGGAGCTCGTCGCCAGGCTGCTGGAGGCGTGCAGCGGCGTCGCCGTTCTGGCGACGAGCCGCGAGCCGCTGGGCGTGGACGGGGAGCAGAGCTGGCGGGTGCCGTCGTTGCCCGTGCCGGTCGCTTCGCTCGTGCCAGTCTCGCCGGACAGGGCTGCGGCGGTGCAGTTGTTCTGCGAGCGCGCCGTTCGGGCGCGACCGAACTTCCGGCTGATCGATTCAAACGCGGAGACGATCGCGACGATCTGCCGGCGGCTTGATGGGATTCCGCTGGCGATCGAACTGGCGGCAGCGCGTGTGCGGTTCCTGACGCCGCAGGAGATCGCTGACGGGATGCGCGACCGGTTCGTGCTGCTGACCGGAGGTTCCCGGACGGCGCTGCCGCGTCAGCGAACCTTGGAGGCGTCCGTCGATTGGAGCCACGACCTGCTGAGCGACGACGAGCGGACGCTGTTTCGGCGCCTTTCGGTGTTTGCTGGGGGGTGGACACTCGACGCCGTCGAGTCGGTGTGCGCGGGCGAGGGTCTGGACGCGGCGCGGATCTTCGATCCGCTCGCAAGTCTGGTCGACAAATCGCTCGTGCAGGCCGAGGAGCGGGGGACGGCGACTCGGTATGGGATGTTGGAGACGATTCGGGCATACGCGCGGCAGAAGCTGAGTGACGCCACGGAGGCAGCGCTCGTGCGCGACCAGCACCTGGAGTACTACATGCGGTTTGCTGAGGCGGTCGAGCCGCACCTGTTCGGAGCTGCGCTGGATCGATCGGTCGAGCTACTGGCGACGGAGCTCGACAACTTCCGCGCGGCGCTCGACTGGGCGGTCGATGCGGGGCGTGTCGACGAAGCGCTCAGGCTCACGTCGGCGTTGTGGTTGTTCTTCGAGGCGTGCGGACATTGGCGCGAGGGCCGGGCGCGACTCGAGGCCGCACTCAGCGGTGAGCACGAGAGTTCCGATGCGCGAGCCAAGGCGCTGATCGCCGCCAGCCACATCGCGACGTTCTCGACGGACTGGCTGGCGACGCGTCGGTTCGCGCAGGAGGCGCTGACGCTGGCCCGCGAGAACGGAGATGAGCGCGTGGCCGGGCGAGCGCTCGAGCTGATCGCGTGGGCGCTGATCCAGCTCGAACCGGCCGCGGCAATGCCCGCGTTCACCGAGAGCATTGAGATCACTCGCCGCCTGGGCGACCACTGGTTCCTCGCGGATGGCCTCTACGGCGCCGGGCTTCTGGCGGCGCTGAGCGGTCAGCTGGAGGCCGCTCAATCGCTGCTCGAGGACGCGCTCGGCGTGGCCCGGGAAGCGGGCAACCTGCTCGGGATCCGTGAGTCTCTCACCTGGCTTGGTCTCACGGCGACGTTCCAGTGCCGGCTCCCCGAGGCCCACGCGATGCTGGAGGAGGCGCTCACCGAATCGCGCGCGCTCGGCGACACGCTGTTCACCGCGATCGGTCTCACGTTCCTCGGCTTCGCCGAACTCCGAGCCGGCGATTACGCGGCAGCCCGAGCGCACCTCGAGGAGGCGATCTCCCTCGGCGAGCAGACCGCAAGCGAAATCGCGCCGATGGTCGCTTGGCAATTGGCGCTGCTCGAATACGCAACCGGCGATCTCGAATTGGCTGAGGCTTCAATGCTCGAGGCCCTGCCCTGGCAGCGCCAGAACAATTACCACGCCAACGTCGTCGGGGCGCTTCTCGTCCTCAGCGTAGCCGCGCTCGCGCGCGAAGAGGTTGCTTCGGCCGTGGTGATGATCGAGGAAGCCGCCGAGATCGCCCTCAACAGCGAGAACCCGCTTGCGATCGGACCGGCGCTCGAGGCGCAGGCCGCGCTCGCGCGCGAAGGCGGCGAGGTGTCGCTCGCCGAGGAGCTGCTTCACGAAGCCCTGCGTGCATTCCACGAAGCCGGCGATCCCGGTGGCGTCATCGACGTCCTTGAGTCCCTCGCCGGACTGCTTGGCGACCTGCAGAGCGAGGAACAGGGTGTCAGGCTGCTCGCCGCCGCCAGCGCCGCACGGGCCAAGGCCGGGTGCGCGCGGTTCCCAGTTCGCACGCCTCCATATGACGCCGCGCTGAACGTGCTGCGGGCGGCGTTGGACGGCGACGCGTTCGATACCGCATGGGCAGCCGGCGCCGCGCTGTCGCTCGACGAGGCGGTTGACTACGCTGAACGAGGCCGCGGGTCGCGCAAACGGCCGCTGCGTGGCTGGGACAGTCTCAGCCCAGCTGAACTTCGGGTTGTTGAGCTCGTCACTGAGGGGCTCACCAACCCGCAGATCGGCGAGCGCCTGTTTATTTCAAGGCGCACAGTCCAGGCGCACCTCGCGCACGTGTTCGCGAAGCTCGGCGTCTCAACCCGCGCCGAGCTCGCCGCACAGGCCACGCGCCGCGAACTCTGAACCCGGTCTCAACCCCGCACGCCGACCCAGGCCGCGCGCGCGACAGATCGCCGAGCGACTCCTCAAGCACGCGCTAGGCATTCACGCCGGCGCGAATACGCCATCTGGCCGATGTACCCGGCAACGTCGACGAGCACGCTCCGAACCACGCGATCCGAGCCCTCAGCCGTTCCCAACTGACGACCTCCGGTTCGCACAAGCACAGCCAACCACCACAAGGAGACGTGCGATGAAACGCCTTGCCCTAGCCACCGCAACGACCGCCGCCGCCGTCGTCGCAGGCGCACTGACCAGCGTCGCACCCGCGATCAGCCGGTCCGTGCCACGCGAGCTGAAGGTCACATCGAGCGAATTGCTGCTCACCGGACCAACGACCGCACCGGCCGCGGGCGACCGGTTTGAGTTCTACGACCGAGACTCCGGCAACGACAGCGGCCACGACTACTTCGAATGCGTGGTGACGAACCCCGCCGGCAGCGCGCTGTGCACCGCCGACTTCGTGCTCACCCACGGCCAGATCACGATCCAAGGCGTCTTCGACGTCAACAGCAACACGGTGCACACCGACGCCGTGATCACCGGCGGCACCGGCCGCTACAGCACCGTCAGCGGCACCGTGTCGGTCGGCGGAACCATCGCCAAGACCACGTTCGTCTTCCCCCTGGCGCCGTAACCACCACGGAGCAACCGATGATCCTCTCATTGCACCTCGTAGAGCTCCCTCCCAGCGCAACGTTCGCGGCGCTGCGGCCTCGCCCGGCGCCAGCCAAGAGGGCCGGCCTGATCTGGTGGCAGAAAACGGCCGCGGTTCCGCTCGCGGCCGGCATCTTCCCGCCGCCACGCCCGACCGGTCTCGCCGTGACTGCCGCTTGGACAGACGACGCCGCTCTCGACGACTTCCTCGCAAACGACCGGTCGCGGAGCCACTCTGCGCCGGCTGGTGCGCGCGCCTCGAGCCGCTCGGCGCCGTCGGCGACTGGCAGGTCCTCCCCGAGCTGTACCAACCGCGAGCATCGCTCGACGACGGCGAGCCGGTAGCAGTTCTCACGATGGGAAAGCTCGTACTACGCCGAGCGGTCGGGTTCTTCCAGGCCAGCGGCGCTGCGGAGCGCCAAGCGATCGCCGCCCGGGCCTGCTCCTGTCCACCGCGCTCGCCCGACCGCCACGGCTCGTCGCCTCGTTCACCGTCTGGCGCAATGTCTCCGCCACGCGCTCCTACGCCCGGCGAACCGGCGGGGCCCATCTCTACGCCAGTCGCGCCCACCATCAACGGCGGTTCCACCACGAATCCGTGTTCGCACGCTTCCGCCCCTACCAGGCACACGGGACATGGCAGGGCTTCACCAACCTCGATCCGACCGTCGCTCACGCAGCCAAGGACGTCCAACCTGCTTGCTAACCCGCTTTCACACCGCGACGCGTATCTCGCGGCTCTGGGTGCGAGCCCCCCTATGCGCGGCTTGCGGGGAACAGGGCGGCGAGCCGGCCCCATCGACGTGATCGTGGCCGGCGGCGGACACGCTCGTCGCGACGAGCAGGTGCTTCGGCAACCGCGTGCCGGGACTCGCTTTCATGCTCACGCGTAGGTTCGGTCCCGCCACGGCTTCGTGACCGCGTGTCCGCGGGTGGCCGCGCTCGCATGAGCAGCGTCGGGCGACGCTACCTCGCGGCCCGCCGCCGGGGCTGCTTGGGGGTCTCTCGCGAGCGCTTCACCCGAAGAGCGGGGACTGGCGGCCGGCTCAGCCGCCGGCATGGTTGAGCGCCTCTGCAACCTTCGCGGGTGTGAGCTCGCCGTGGGACGCCGGCAGGCACGCCTGCACGACCCGCAGCACCGCTGGTGAGTGCACGTCGATGCCTTGGGCCTGGACCGTCGCGATCGATAGATCGCCTTGCGCGGTCGGATCGGGGAAGCGGGTCACGCCGTGGCTGCGCATGCATCGGGCGAACGACAGCCTGTCCGCGACGCGGGTGGCCGTCTGTTGGTCCGTTTGCTGCGACGGCCCCAGGCTGCCGTTCGCCAGCAGGTGCACGCAGGCTTTCGAGGCCGGCTGGAACTCGGGACTGCTGACCAGGGGGATCACCTGGTCCTTGGGGATCCCTTCGCTGCCGTCGGGGTCGGGAAAGGTTGCGACCCCGTGGGAGCGCATGCACTGGGAGTAGGCGAGCAGTCCGCTCGGGGTGGTCGTAGCGGCGGTCGTGGAGGAGCCGACGCTGGCAACCCCGGGAGAGCTGGCGCCGCCACAGCCGGCCGCGAGCAGCGAGAGCGCGGCGGCGGCGACGGCGAAGGTGGGGATGAGTGGACCGCGGCAACGCACGGGGTTCGGTTCCCTTCAGTCGAGAGCGGCGGGGAGAGCCACGTTGAGGGCGAAGGACAGTTGCGAGCGTGCCCCACGCCGGGTTACAGGCGGGTTACCGTGTTATCTCGCTGTAACGCGCCCTGCGGCATCGTCAGCGCCGTGAAGCTCAGCCGAACGCTTGACCGGCCCATCTTGCGACCGCTCTTTCCCCGCCCTACCGTCCGGTGGCGCCTGACGCTGCTCTACAGCGCCCTGTTTCTGTTCTGCGGCGCGGCGCTGCTCGCGATCACGTACGAGTTCTTCATCAAATTCGCGTTCTCCTACCCGCCGAAGGCAGCCACGCCCGACGGAAGCCCGACGAATTCGAGCCTCGCGGCGCTCGACGCGGCGCTCGGCAGAGTACGCGCGGCCTACCTGCACCGCCTGCTGGTCGGGTCGGGGATCGCCCTCGGGATCATGGCGCTCGTCTCAGGCGTGCTGGGGTGGGTGGTGGCCGGGCGCGTGCTGGCGCCGTTGCGGACGATCACCGCGGCCGCCGAGCGGATCTCGGATACGAATCTGCACGAGCGGCTGGCGATGCGGGGTCCACGGGATGAGCTGCGTCTGCTTGCCGATACGATCGATCGGCTGCTGGAGCGGCTGGAGGCCGCCTTTGACGCGCAACAACGGTTTGTCGCAAACGCCTCGCATGAGCTGCGCACCCCGCTGGCGATGATGCGCACCACCCTCGACGTCGCGATCGGCAAGCCCGGCGGCGTCCCCGTGCAGACGCGTGAACTGGACGCCGAGCTGCGCGTGGATCTCGACCACGCCGACCGGCTGCTGGGGAGCTTCCTCGCGCTCGCCCGCGCCCAAAGCGGCCAGCTCGAGGAGCACAACCAGGTGGCGCTCGAACCGATCATCACCGCCGCACTCGCCGCCCGCGCCGACCAGATCGCCGCCAAGAAGCTGACGGTCGAGACGCATCTCGCCGCGGTCGAGGTAGTCGGCAGCGCCACGCTGTTCGCGCGCATGATCGAGAACGTGATCGAGAACGCCGTGCGCCACAACCAGCCGGACGGCTCGATCAAGATCACACTCGCACCTACCAACGGACAGCAGGCACGAATGAGCGTCGACAGCAGCGGCCCAATCCTCGACCAGGACGCGGTCGCGCAGCTCGCGCAACCGTTCAAACGCCTCACCCAGGACCGCACCGGATCACAGCACGGCCATGGACTTGGGCTGTCGATCGTCGCCGCCGTCGCCGCCGCACACGACGGCGGCCTCGAACTCTACGCCCGCGCGGAAGGCGGGCTCCGCGTCCAAATCACGCTTCCAGCCGCAACCGTCCCACAGCTCGCGCAGGCCACAGGATGAGGGTTCTCGTCGTCGAGGACATGCCCCGCCACGCCAAACGGATCGCCGAAGGACTGCGCGACCAGGGAATCGCCGTCGACGTTGCCTACGACGGCCACGAAGCCATCTCAAAGGTCAATGTCAACCCCTACGACGTCGTGCTCCTGGACCGCGACCTCCCCGGCATCCACGGCGACCAGCTCTGCCAGATCATCACTCACACCGAAGAGCCCCCGATGATCCTGATGCTCACCGCCGCCGGCGCCCCCGCCGACCGCGTCAAGGGGCTCGCGCTCGGCGCCGACGACTACCTCCCAAAGCCCTTCCACTTCCCTGAGCTGGTCCTGCGCGTGCGCGCGCTGGCCCGGCGCCGACCCACCGCCCGCAGCCGCACCCTTCAAGCGGCCGGCGTTGAACTCGACCCGCTCACCGCCACCGTCATGCGCGACGGACGGACGATCGAGCTCTCCAGGAAAGAGCGTGCCGTGCTCGAAGCGCTGCTGAAGGCCAGCCCGGACGCACTCAGCGCCGAGCGGCTCCTCGAGCAGGCCTGGGATGAGAACGTCGACCCGTTCACCAACACCGTCAGGGTCACCATCCTCCGACTCAGACGCAAACTCGGTCAGCCCGACATCATCCACACCACCCCCGGAGTCGGCTACCGGATCGCCAAAGCGCCCTAACCGCACAGCCGGGGTCGGCTCCAAAGCAGCCCTGAACCAACCTCGGGATCACCAGCATCTACCTGCAGGGCATCGACAGCAGCGAAATCATCGGCACCGTCCACGGCCGACCATCGCCGACGATCTCAGTCACCGCCGGTCTCCACCTGACGCGATAGCTCACACGCGGTCGGGTCGGCCGACGAGCCTGGGCCGACCCGACGCCGCACCCCAGCTGGCGAGGAGCGGGTTCGCCACCGTGCGGTGAGTCGGGACCTGCATCCGTGGACGCAGGGGCTGCTAGTCGACGATTGGAGCCGCCGCTGCCTCCTCGATGCCGAGCGCAGCCATCCGCTCGCATGCGCGCGCCACCTTCTCGGTGTCCTCGTACGCGTGGAAGTACGCCACGCGGCCGTTGCGGATGTGGAAGACGTGGGTTCCCACATTGGTGTAGGCCTCCCCGGCTGCAGGCGTGACGTGGCCCACCCACTCGGCGGCCGCGACGATGTCCCAAGGCGGCCCGCCCGAGATCAATCGCCCAACTTCGAAGCTCATCTGCGGGCAGAGCCGGAACAGGCGCTCGAACCATCGCTCGACTGCGGCGCGGCTGTGACGCTCCCCGCCGAGCGCGCTATCGCCTGCAAAGACGTGATGCACGTCCGGAGCAAGCTGCGCCACGACCGCTCTGTAGTCCCCCGCGCTGAGCCGCGCGAAGTTGGACACCACCCGCCGGCGGATCAACGCCCGGTACACATCGCGAGGATATCCTCCCCCGACTCGAAGCCGAGCCCGGCCCTGACTTGTCGCCCGGACAAGCACCCTCGCATGGTGGAGATCGCGCCAGCTCCGCGCGGAATCCGCGTCCGGGAAGCCACGTCCGGGACGCTCGCTTTGAAGATGAGCGTTTCGTCGCGAGCTGGCTTGCGCTTCGCGTCGCGGCGCACGGTCTGCGCGCGTGCTTCTGGCGACGGTTCGATCGTCCTGCCGGGCCGATCATCCGGACGGATTCGTCCCCGGGGCTCGCCACCTCTCTTTGCAGGGTGCTGGCCTAAGTGTGGCGTCAATGGCCGAGCGTCACGCTCGGGGCAACCAGCCGGTTCGTGGTGGGCACGCCGGGTGCGCTCAGCGTGGCGGTAGCGGTGACTTGAGCGGTGTCGGCGCCTCGCAGCAGTTGCTCGCCGCTCGCACTCAGGCGGATCAGCACGTCGCTCGTTCCGGCGCGGCTCAGTGTGACGGTGAGGGATCCCAGCTCGTGTGTGCCGGCCGCGAGGCGGCCGCGCCGGCGGACGTCCCTGACCCTCAGCACAACACGCAGTGCGCACTGGCCGTCGCACATCACGTCGGCGCGGATCCCGCGCCGACGAGCCGTCGCGACTCGTTCGGCCACGAGACTCAGGCGTGCCGTCGGGAGCGCGGCGGGTGTCGGCGCTTGCGACGCGGATGGCGGCGTCTGGGGCGCGGCGGCCGGCGTGGGCACAGGCACCGTCACACCTGACGGGGCCTGTGTGCCGAGCGCGAGGTACAGGAACTGGGTCCCGTACGGCGCTCCGCCGCCGAGCGGCGCGAGTTGGGCGAGCACGCTCTGGGCGGACGTCAGCGAGGTTGGGAACGTGACGCTGAACGGTCCCGCCGGTAGGACGATCGGCGTTGCTGCGTCGACGGCGTCACTTGTGCATGCGGGAGCCCATTCGGGGATGCAGTCGCCTATCGGAGTGATGAGCAGCTCGGACGGCAGCGGCGTGGTGCCGGATGCGGTGATGATGAACCCGGCCGGGGTTGGCGTGGACGCCACGTTGAGGGTGGCTGGCGGCGCGGCGACCGTCACGGCGTCGCTCTCGATGAGTTGGTCCTCGGCGTAGGCGCAGAACAGGTAGCTGCCGGTGGCCGTCGGATCGACCGACAGCGAAGCGGTGAACTGACCTGGGCCGACAGCCGTTGTCGCGGGTGAGAAGCTGAGCGGATCAACGAGCGGCGGCTCCTGCGCATCCTTGACCATGGGACAGGAAGTGTTGCCGGTGTCGTCACCACCCCAGACGTCGACGGGCAGCAACTCGGCGCTCAGCTCGCTCGCCGCTGGCACCGACGCCGCGAGTTGCACATCAGTCGCGTACGGCTGCGACTGGCTGAACGGCGACGTCACGGTGATTGTCGCAGCAGCCGGCGCAGCGAATACGACACAGACGCCAATCGCTGCCGAAGCGACCAATACACGTCGCCGGTGCGACCCCCGGAGCACGCCCGTAGAATACGCGGTCGCCGGTTGAGCAGCGAACCGACGCGTCGGGGTCCGCTCGCACTCCGATCCCAGCCTCTCGCCGCCGGCATCGGCACGGGAGACGGCGTCCGGTCGCCGACGCCGACACGTTCAATCCGCCGGGACGGACGGCTTCACAGCTCCCGAAATCAGACGGCCAGATCCGGGATGCGCACTGTGGAGGTGGGTCGCCATCTGACAATCGATATCGCGTGACCAGGATCCGTCCGCCTCGGTCTCGACCCCCCCCGCCGACGTCGATCACAATATGGACGTGACGGTGCGCCATCACTAGACTCGGGCGCGCTTGACAAGCGCGCCGGTCCTTCCAGACCGCCGCCGCGGCCCACGGGAGGCAGAGCGTTGTTGAAGACTGGCGCAACAAGCCTCGCCGGGGTTGACACGGCGGTTGTGCTGCGGCCCCGGCGCGGTGTGTCACTCGCGCTCCTCGCGTTTGTCATCGCCGCCGCCGCGACGGTCGCGTGGCTCAGCCTCAACCCTTTGTCGCGCTCGAGCCAATGGCCGGCATCGCCGCTCGCGTCAGATCACCCGGGATCGCCGTGGGTCGCCGCGCAGGCGCGAACGGCACGAGCCCAGACACTCGTTGACGCCGCCAGCCCGGATGTTGGCGAAGCGCGGTTCGACGCCCGCGGCGTGCAGGTGCCGACGGCCAGCGGGACGCTGAGCCTCGACACGGTCGCGATTGGCGACGGTGCCACCATCATCCCGCTGCGTCAGGTGGCGCCCCGCGCGTCACACGGCGCGGTCACCTACGACCGAGGCCTCGTCAGCGAGTGGTATCGCGAGAGCGCCCTCGGCCTCGAGCAGGGGTTCGACGTGCCCGAGCGGCCGGCCGGCGCGAGTGGCGCGTTGACGATTGTGCTCGGGACATCGGGCCCCCTGGCTGACCGCCTCGGCGGTGCGCAGGTGGTATTCCTCAGCCGATCGGGACGGGTGTCGCTTCGGTACACCGGCCTGGCCGCCAGCGACGCGCTTGGCCGGCGTCTGCCGGTTGGGATCACGGTGCGCGGACGGACGCTGTTGCTGCACGTCGACGTCCGCGGTGCACGCTATCCCGTGCGCATCGACCCGTACCTCGAGCAACCCCCGAAGCTGGTGGTCGGCTCAAACGAGGCCGCAGGCTGGGACGTCGCGCTGTCCGCCGACGGCGATACGGCGCTGATCGGCGCGCCGTATGACGGCGGCTATCGTGGCGCGGCGTCGGTGTTCGTGCGGTCCGGTGATAGCTGGGTCCAGCAGGGCCCGGCGCTCACGCCAAGCTCAGCGACGCCACTGCCGAGCGACCTGTTCTTCGGTGCACATGTGGCCCTTTCGGCCGACGGGAACACCGCCCTCGTGACCGGCTCGAGCACCGCGAGCGACGCATGGGTGTTCGTTCGCTCGGGGGCCACATGGTCGCAGCAGGGCCCGCCACTTGTCCCGAGCGATGCTGTTGGCGTTGGCGACTTCGGATCCAGCATCGGCTTGTCGAGCGACGGCAATACGGTCCTGGTCGGCGGCAGCAACGACAACAACGGAGCCGGAGCCGCGTGGGTCTTCGGCCGAACGGGCTCGAGCTGGGCCCAACAGGGCTCCAAGCTCACTCTGGTCGATCCGGCGTCCGCAGGCGGCCTCGGGGCGGACGTGGCCGTCTCGGGCGACGGAGCGACCGCGCTCGTCGCCGGCTACAAGACCGCCGCTGTGTTCACGCGTACCGGCACTACGTGGTCGCTACAGACGACGCTCAGCCGCGGCACCGCCGTCGGCAGCGACGATGCGCAGGGCCTTGGCCTGAGCGCCGCGCTCTCTGCCGACGGCAACACGGCATTACTCGGCGCGCCCCAGGACAACGCAAGCTCGGGCGCAGCGTGGGTCTTCAACCGATTCGGGTCCAGTTGGTCGGCTGCGACGGAGCTCACCGCGCCGGATCTGGCCGACGATCCGAACGCCGAGAGTGACGCTCTGTTCGGGACAGCGGTCGCGCTCTCCGCCGACGGCAACACTGCCCTCATCGGCGAGCCGCACTATGGCGGCGGTACCGCCTTCGCCGGGGGCGCCTTCGACTTCGAGCGAGCCGGCTCATCGTGGACGGCCAGCGGGCGCATCGAGCCGGGGGATGCGGTCGGCGCACCGCAGTTCGGTGACTCGGTGGCGCTGTCCTCCGACGGCGTGAGCGCCCTCATCGGCGGCCCCTACGACGATCAGCAGGAGACCGGCTCCGACCCCGGAGCCGCGTTCTCCTTCGTCCTTCAGACAGGTTCGACCACCGTCGCGCCGACGGTGACCGTCCAGCCGCAGAACGAAACAGTGACGGCGCCGGCGGGCGCCTCGTTCGACGCCGCCGCGAGTGGGGTCCCGACGCCGTCGGTGCAGTGGGAGTTCTCAGTCGACGGCGGACAGACGTGGAGCGATGTCGACGGGGCGACGTCGACAACGCTCAGCATCGAGCCCACGTCGGATGCCCAGACGGGACAGATGTTTCGCGCCGTCTTCACGAACACCGCCGGCATCGCGGTCACGAACCCGACCACGCTGACTGTCCTGCCTCCGGTCCTGCCGACCGTCGCCCGCGTCACCCCCGATGTCGGGCGAGCCTGGACGTTCGTGGTGATTCGAGGCACGCACCTCATCGCTGCCCGGGAGGTCGATTTCGGTCCGGGCCACGCGGCGCCCTTCGTCGCACTCAGTGACTCGCTCATCGTCTCCGTGGCGCCGCCCGAGCCGCGTGGGACCGTTGACGTGACCGTCCGCGACGCGTCCGGCATGAGCGCGACGAACGCGCACGATCGGTTTACCTACGAAGCCCGCTACGGCCGTTTCGGTCGTGTCGCAGGACGCCGGCGCTGAGGTTCGCTTTCGGTCCCCGGCCCGCCGCAGCTCTCAAAATGGAGCCAACCGGGATCGAACCGGTGACCTCCTGCTTGCAAAGCCGTAGATGGTCCGCCGGAGCCCGCAGATACGGCTCGATAGTGTGAGAATAATGCCGATATAGCTGGCCATTACGGTTGTAGCGGTACCCGATGCGGTACCCGACGAGAGTGGTACCCGCGTGGTACCCTGCGCCGAATGAGCGTAGTGGTGGATGCGTGGTGGGACTACTCGTGAGAGGTGCGACGGGTGCCCTCGTGGTCCGTGTGAGCGTCGATGGTCGCCCCTTCTACGAGGCGAAGTGGCGCCGCGTGGGCGGGCAGGTGAAGCGCCGCATCGGTCCGGCGTGGCTCGACCAGGACGCAAGTGAAGGCTGGGTGCGGCGGCGGGGGCGTGTGCCCGATGGCTGGTACGACGAGAAGCAGGCCACGGTGCGTATGGCGGAGCTCATCGCCGAGCACGACGCGGCAAGCGTCGTCGCTGAGGACGAGGCGCGTGAACGGCGCCGACGGGGCGTCACGGTGCGCGAGCTGGCCGCCGAGTGGCTTGAGTACCTCGCGCGGGAGAAGGGCGTGAAGCCGTCGACCTTGCTCGACTACCGCTACCTGCTGACCGAGCCCGGGACGCCGCACAGGCGCGGCGACGGCCACAACCCGGGACGGATACTGGGGGCGCTTGGCGACCTGCGGCTGCGCGGCGTCACGCCCAAGCACGTCGCCACGTTCCTGCGGGGCCTGGACCGCGGCGGGATGAGCGCGCGGTCGGTCAACAAGCACCGCCAGGTGCTCGGAGCCATGTTCGGGTACGCGTGTCGCGACGACACGTACGCGCTCGGCGTGAACCCGGTGAGCACGACCACCAAGCGCCGCGAGATGCCCCCCGCGGTGCTCGACTATTTCGAGCCGGACGAGGTCGAAGCGCTTGCCCTCACGGCGGACGCGGGCGCACATCGCACGCTGCCGGCCGGCGAGCTGTCGGGCGACGAGCAGGCCTGGCGCGCGTGGGAGGATCGCCAGGACGGCGAGCTCTACCGCATCGCCGCGTACACAGGTATGCGTCTGGGCGAGTTGCTCGCACTGCGATGGGAGGACGTCGACCTGGCAGCGCAACGGGCGATCGTGCACCGCGCGGTCAGCGCAGGCATCGAGGGTCCGACCAAGAGCTGGCAGGCACGATTTGTGCCGCTCGCCGACCCCGGGGCGCGAGCCCTCGCTCGCCTCGCCGATCGCGACGCGTATGTCTCGCGCGGCGACTACGTCTTCTGCTCGCGCCTTGGCCGACCCCTTGACGGGTCGGCGCTGCGGCGACGCTACAAGGCAGCGCGCAATGCGGCCGGACTGCGCCCGCTGCGTTTTCACTCTCTGCGCCACGCCGCCGGATCGCTCGCCGCGCGCGAGGCCGGTGCCCACTTCGTGCAGGCGTTCCTCGGCCACTCGCGTCTGAGCACGACAGAGCGCTACCTGCACGCCAAGGCGCGCCCGCAGGACGTCGACACGCTGAACCGGGCGTTCGCCCAGACGACTCCGCGGCCGGCGTCGGGCATCCGCGGCGCCGCGTAGCATCGGGCACCATGCTCACCGTCACCGAAGCCGCCGATCGCCTGGGTCGCAATCCCGAGACGGTGCGGCGTTGGATCCGCTCCGGCCGCCTGGCGGCCCACCGCGTTGGACGCCACCAGATGATCGAGGACGAGGATCTGCGTCCGATCCTGGACGAGCTGTACCCGATGTCGCCACTGCCGCAGGAATGGCGCATCGGCGATGACGGGTCACCCGCTCCTAACTGGGTCGCGGCGCTGCACCTCTCACGCAGCGGCCCCTGATCGCCGTGCGCGTCGTGCTCGACGCCTCGGTCGCCGTCGCGGCCAGCCATAACGAGCTTGGCTTCGCTCGGCTCAAATCCCACGAGCTGATCGCGCCACCGCTCATGCCCGTCGAGGCCAGCTCGGTGCTTCATGAGCTGGCGTGGCGCCGTCAGCTGACGGCCCCGCATGCTCGGGCGATGCTCACGCGACTCCTGCGCGCGCCGGTGGAGATCCGCGACCCGCCCGGGCTGACCGAAGCGGCATGGCGGCTGGCCGACGGGCTCGGCTGGGCGAAGACCTACGACGCCCACTACGTCGCACTCGCACAGGACCTCGGTTGCAAGCTCGTCACGCTGGACGAGCGGCTCATTCGCGGAGTTGCGCGGCTTGGCGTCGCGGTGCGGGCCGGCGACCTCTAGGAGTGTGCCGAGACGCCGCGAAGCCGGCCTGCCCCAGGGCGATAGCCGGCACACCGCGTCACAGACGACAGGCGCGGTCGCGCCGACGCGCGGGCGAAGGCGACGTTCGTGAGGACGCCTCGAGGTCGAACCCGCACGATCCCTGTGTCGCCATTTCGATCGTGCGGTCTTCCGGCGCCCCGGCGTGGAAGCGATCGTCCGCGACAGGCGCATTCCGCGCGTTTTGAGACCCGTGAAGCCCGCGCGAGGATGCCTGTGCGGTCGCGGGGTGCGGGGCTGGCCGTCCGGCGGGTCATCTGGCGCTTGACGCTGGGGGGGCAGCCCGCAAGAGTTCTGTGGCGCTTAGCGTCGATCCAGTCTGCTACCAGGCGAGAACTTGACGCCGGGAGGTGCCTGATGAAGGCGATTGCGGTGACGGACGAGGCTGCGGGAACGGTCGGAATGACGCTGGTGGAGCGGCCCGAGCCGCCGGCAGCGATAAACGACGTCATCGTCCAGATTCATGCGTCTGGATTCGTGCCGACTGAGATGGAGTGGTCCTCGACCTGGACCGATCGCCGCGGCCGTGACCGAACCCCGTCGATCCCTGGGCACGAGCTGGCCGGAGTGGTCGCCGCTCTCGGTTACGGCACGACGGGGGTATCGGTGGGACAGCGGGCGTTCGGTCTCGCGGACTGGCATCGCGACGGCACCCTGGCGGAGTATGTGGCGATCGAGGCACGCGACCTCGCGCCGCTGCCGGGCGACGTCGACTTCGCGGTGGGCGCGAGCCTGCCGATCTCGGGTCTGACTGCGTGGCAGGGACTGTTCGAGCACGGCCGTGTGCGGGCGGGGCAGAGCGTCCTCGCGCACGGGGCGGCCGGCGCAGTCGGGTCGATGGTGACGCAGCTCGCACGTGAGGCCGGCGCTTACGTCATCGGCACCGGGCGCGCCGCCGACCGCCAGAAGGCGCTCGACTTCGGCGCGATGGAGTTCGTCGACCTTGAGAACGACGCCCTGGAAGACGTTGGCGGCGTAGACCTGGTGTTCGATGTCATCGGCGGCGACATCCAGAAGCGTTCCGCAGGCCTGATCCGGCCCGGAGGAACCCTGGTGACCGTCGTAGGGCCGCCCGAGGCGCGGCCCGTCGACGGCCTGGCAGTCGACTTCGTTGTCGAGTCCGATCGTGCCCAGCTGGGTGAGATCGTCCAGCGGGTGCGCGACGGGCGACTGCGGACGAACATCGGCAACGTCGCGACCCTCGACGATGCTGTCGCCGCCCTCAACCCGACCGAGCGACTGAACGGGAAGACGATCATCCGCATTCGTCCATAACGACTCGGAGACGGCGGCCCCCATTCCGCGCGAAGGAGAGGAAGTTGGTCTAACTCACGAGATGCGTGTTGGGCGATGAAAGCGGGCTCGAAGCCTGATCGCTTGCGTGCGATCGTGGGCGTGGGCACTCGTCCTGGGCCTCGCGAAGCGATCGCGACTCTGGGCGGCGGGGGCCCAGCGCGCTTAATTGACGCAGTGGCCAGCACGTGGGCAGGTGTTGAAGCATGACATCAACGTGACAACAAATAACGACCGCCGTGCTGGTCGAGGACGGAACGGAACGACGCCAAATCGCGCGGAAACACGGGGAGTCGCTGAAGGCGCTCGTGGGGGCGACGTATTCACTTGCTACCCCGTACATATTGTTGCGCATATATAAGCGACGTGCTATGTTCGAGGCATGACCGCTGACGCCGTGCTCGAAGCGATCGTCGAGCCGACCCGGCGGCGCATCCTAGACGCCGTGCGCACGGAGGAGCGTTCGGTGACCGAGCTCGTCGAGCGGTTGGGGATGTCGCAGCCGGGCGTTTCACGGCATTTGAGAATCCTGCGGGATGCGGGGCTGGTGACGGTTCGCTCGGATGCTCAACGGCGCCTCTACGCCTTGCGCAGCGAACCGCTTCGCGAACTCGACGACTGGCTCGAGCCGTACCGGACGGAATGGTCCACGCGTCTCGGCGCTCTGAGCCGTCACCTCGAGCGCTCGGCCCCCCCAACAATCCGCGATCCAGCCTCGAAGGAGCCATCATGAGCGACCGGCTAGCCACAGTGGAACGCAGCGACGAGGGCGGGCTGATCCGCTTCGAGCGCGACTTCCCCAACTCGCCCGACGACGTGTGGTCCGCGCTGACCGACGCAGATCGTCTCGCGGACTGGTGGCCGCCCTTCGCGACGAACGTCCATGTCGATCTCCGCGTTGGCGGGACGATGACGTTCGACTGGCCGGACGGCCCGCAACTGGAGTTCCGCTTCCTTCGCATCGAAAAGCCGACGCTCCTCGAGCACACCCACACGAGCCCCGGATCCTGGATGCGCTACGAACTCGAGCCCGCCGGCGACGGCACCCGGCTTCGCGCGACCTACTTCGTCCCCGACCCCGACGAAGCGGTCCAGCGCGGGGACGTGGTCGGTGGCCATTACGGGTTCGACCGCCTGCAGGCCGCGCTCGCGGGCCGCCCGATCCCCTTCGACATGGACACCTTCGCGACCCTGCAGCACAGGTACGCGGAGCAGAGCTCTGCAGACGCGCGTCACCGTTCTGGCGAGTCGGAGAGGTAGTACCCATGGGCGGAACCGAGGATTCAGCAGCGAGCTCGGCGGCCGGCGCACCGTTGTTGACGTCGATGACCGGCAAGGCGAGTCCCGCGAAGCCAGCCGTAGGTGATCGTCCTGTCTTCGACTACATCGCGAGCCTGCCCGAGCCGCAACGGAGCATCGCTCTAGCGATCGACGACCTCGCGGCGCGAACGCTCCCGGGGCTCGAGCGGTCGGTGAAATGGGGGATGGCCTACTACGGCGTCGGCGACGGCTGGCGCTTCAGCAGCGGTGCCTTCGTCGGCCACGTCAAGCTCATGTTCATCAACGGCGCGACACTGCTCGACCCGGTGCCGCCCGTCACCCCGACCGGGATGGGCAAGGCCACCCGCGGTGTCGAACTGGCAACGCTGCAGGATCTCGACGAACGACAAGCCGGACTCTGGATGAAACAGATCACCGCAGCACCCGGAGTCGGCGCAAAGCGGCACTAGTAGCGATATCCCTCCTGATCCCATCGCTTCAAATAGCCGCGACATTTAGGAGTTCCCGTGCTGAGTCGCCCGTCCTGACGTCAAAGCAAGTCTGACGACAAGTCAACGTACGAGCCCTCGTATTCGCCAATAACGCGCATCCGTGGACCGCGGGCGAACCAAGGGCGGACCATCGCTTTCATCGTCCAGCCCGGCTCCGGCGCGCGATCGAGTCGGCGGCGTAGGGGTCGCGCCGATCTGCCGCGGCCGGCGTTACGGCCGGCTCGCTTTCACACCGAAGCCACGTAGGCCGTCACGGCGCCCGCGCCGTCCTCCGAAGGGCGATCGCTGGGTCCGACGGTGCCCCTGACGGAGACGCCTCCCTTCCCCAGGAGCAGAACAGTGCCGACGCGGACCGCATGCGCGCGGTGCTCGTCCATTGGGGAACAGCGTGGGCGCGGTGCCGGCGTACCTGCCTTCTTCGCGAGAGCGGTCGTTGGCCATGACGCAGGCGGCTGACGATCGGCGTGCGTCCTTACTCGGCCCGGTGCTAACGAGCGTGTCACCAGGTGCCACTGCGCTGACGTGAGCGTGCCGGCGGGTCATACGGGACACCTCGCCGTCAACGCTGGCCGCCTGCGCGGTCCGCGCCTGTCGGCGTCCGGTGGGGATCCCCCGCGGGGCGCCCGAAAGTGGGTCGCTGGCCGTCCGCATCGGGAGACTCGGAGCGGTGCCTGGTCGACGTATCGGACACCGGCCTTCAGCTCGCCCGGCGGTAGCGGATGTGCGTGGCCAGCGGCGAATGCAACACCTCGATGGGCTCCAACCCCAGGGACTCGACGCCGTCGAAGATCCGCTCGCCGGACCCGAGCAGGACTGGTGCGATGTCGAGCGTAAGCTCGTCGACGACCCCGGCGACGAGCGCCTGCCGCACGGTCGAGGCGCCACCCGCGATGTCTACGCCGTCGTCGCCGGCCGTCTCACGCGCCTGTGCGTAGGCGGCGTCGAAGCCGTCGGTGACGAAGTGGAAGGTCGTCCCGCCCTCCATCTCGATCGGCTCGCGAGCGTGATGGGTGAGCACGAACACCGGCGCGTGGTAAGGCGGCTCCGGCCCCCACCACCCGCGCCAGTCCTCCTCCCACTCGCCGCGGATCGGCCCGAACATGTTGCGGCCCATGAGGTAGGCGCCGCGCGGGCGCATGAGCCAGTCGGTCGCCGTCTCGTCGGCCTCGTTGGCGCGCTCGTCGCCGAGGTGCCAGCCGTGGAGCTCCCTTCCGCGCTTCCCGAGCGGGTGCTCGCGACTCTGGTCCGGCCCGGCGACGAAACCGTCGAGCGAGATGGACATGTGACAGGTGGTGTCCGGCATTCGCGACCCTTTCGAAGGTGATTGCGAGTTGCGAGTGGTGGCCCGCAATCTACCCGACGTGACCAGTAGCCCACCGTGCACCGTGGCCTCCCACGGGCGACCACACAACGACGCGCGTGAGATCGTTCGCGGCTCGCCGGAGTCCCGTGTCCGCGAACGAGCGGCGCGGTCGAAGCCCAGTCGCACCCGGGCGCGCGAGTGGCGCCAGGGCATAGCCCCGCCCTGGACCACGGCCCGTCGCATTGCGCGGGAGGCCGGGACTGTTCCGCCTTCTTTGTGAGCGGCGGTCCTGACGTCGCCAGCCGGCGCGCCCGTGGGTCGTCCAGAGCAGCAGCGCGGGTGCTGCCGAGCGAGTGTTCTGCCTCGCGGCGAAAGCGGCCGTCAGCCATGACACGGTGCGTCAGTGAGCGAGCGTCCTAACGTCCGCTACGGGCCCGTCCGAGTCACGCGTCTGTCGGCGAGGAGTCTTAGGACGAAGCTGCGAGCTCTGGATGCTAAGTTGCTCCGCGGCGAACCCGGTCCGGCACGGAAGGGAAAGGCCGTGAGAAAGAAGGCGACGAAGCGCGCCGCCGCAGGAATCCTGGCACTCGGCCTCGTGACTCCGGTCGGCGCACTCGCGGCGCGTCCATCGCGCCCGGCTGTTCATGCCGGGTACGTCGGCACGGTGAGCGGCACCAACGCCTTCGTCGGCGTCGTCGCTGGCGGGGGACGCGTGACCGCGTACGTTTGCGACTCGCACTCGGTGGCCCAGTGGTTCACGGGACCGCTTCGCGCCGGAAGGGCCACGCTGCGCTCGAACAGCGGTTCGGTGCTGGCGGTGACGGTCGGCCACGGCGAAGCGCTCGGTACCGTCCGCCTCTCCGGCGCAACGCATTCCTTCTCGGCCACGCCCGACGGCGGCAAGGTAGGCCTGTATCGCGGCACTAAAACCGTGGCCGGCCGCAGGTACCTTGGCGGCTGGATCATCCTGCGCGATCAGCGTCAGCGTGGCGCGGTCGTCTCGGACACCGCGGTAGTAGCCAGCCCGCCGCTCAATCCCGACAGCCCCACGGTCGACGTCAAGCCCAAAGACCCCCCGCCGAAGCACGTAGTCATCGTCATCATCGCGATCCTCATCGGCTGAGAACACAGCGGCCGGTCATCGCGAACCCCAGTTGGTGCTGCGCCACGCTTGGCACACTGATCATCGCCGCACCGGTCGCCATGTTCGACGCACGCGGGCGCCGCCAGCGCGAGGAACTCACCGGGCCCCCAAATCGCTGGCTCACTTCGCTTCGCGAGCCGCAATAGCCGCTGTCGCGGGCACTTCACGACAACGAGAGAATCTGCGCGTCCGTCACGCTCGCTGCGCAACGCGGAACGTTCCCCCTGCGGCGCTGTCGCTGCCGCTCTGGACGACCGAACAGGGGGCGCGGAGGACGTCGGAGCCCGCGCCGCCGCTTCGGCAAGCGAAAGCAGCAGCGCCGTGCCGTCTCGTCGCACCCGACGAACATCGCGAGCCGCGCCACACGATGCCGCGTACGCCGTGCCCTTCGCTCTCGCCGCCGTCAAGGGCTCGCTTCGCTCGGCCGCTTCGCGGCAGACCCTTGACTGCGGCTTCGCTTCGGGCGAGGAGCACTCAGGTCCGCTGCGCGGACCGTGCCAGGGACGGCACCAAGTCCTGATCGGTCGTCTCCGGCCTCACAGCCTGTCGTCGCCCGCGCGCCGTGCATGTCTTCGCATCGCTGCCCCGCCCCGCGCCGTCCTCCGTCGAGACCTCGACTGCGATTGGACGCGAGCGTCCGGGCTCCAAGGACTCCCTGACGCTCCCGCTCCGCGAGCGCTTCGCGCTCGCATCACACAGTATCACCCAGGTGACGCTATTCCGGCTAGCCGCTATAGCGTATGCTCGACCGAACGCCGACAGGGGGATGCGTGGCCAGACCAAAACGCCGACGCCGCAAGGCTTCTGCTCCAGCCGTGGCCCGCACCTCGGCGCCGCCTCAGATCCAAGCCGACGAGCAGGACCGTGTGACGCTTGCCGAGCTGCGTCGGGGCGTGAGGCTCACACAGGTCGAGCTCGCCGAGCGGATGGGGATCTCGCAGCGCGCGGTCTCGCACGTCGAGCACGAGCCCAACCCGCGGGTCGCGACACTCGCCGCCTACGTTCGCGCCCTCGGCGGGCGCCTGCAGCTCCGAGCCGCGTTCGAGGATCGCGTCGTTGAGCTCGATCTGGCCGAGACGCGGCCGGTGGCCACCAATGGCCAGCGCGCCGGCAGCGCGTGACTCAGTGCCACGCGACCGGCCCGACGCCTCGACGCCGTAGGGTTCCGCATGTTGCCTGCCCCACGCAAACGCCTCGCCAAGCCGGAGCCGAGCCCGCTGCTCACCGTCCCGCAGGTGGCTGCCGCGTTCCAGGTGACGGCGCAGACGATCCGCAACTGGATCGACCACGGCACCCTCCCGGCGTTGCGTGTCGGCCGCGCGTTCAGGATCCGCCAGCAGGATGTCGACGCGCTGCTCGAGCGCGCGAGCGCCGACAGTGCCTCGATCGCCACCCGCCGTTCACTATGGGCGCCGGCGACCACGACTCTGCCCCGCCGCCGCTCGGCCGAGGCGCAGCGCTCTGTCTGGGACGACCGCGCCGCGAGTGCGGACCCACTCAAACGCCCGTAGCCGACCCCGTTACGCCGAGCGGCGTGCGCGAGCCCGCGGCGACGCTGTGCCGACACGGTCCTCGCCCGCAGCCGCCGCCGCGAGCCTGCCGGCCGCCTCTGCGAGCGCTTCATAGGCCGCGGCGACCTCCAGGAGCTCCGTCCCGGTCGCCGCGCGATTGAGCTCACTCACCGCGGCGTCGAAGCGACTCCACAGCTCTTGCGGGCCACGCCTCCCGGAACCCGGCTGCAACTCCCATGGCGGCTTGCTCGACGAAGCCCGGTGCGGCGGCCACTCAAACCCTGCCGCCGACGCATCCCGGCATGCCGACGCCTCCGCGGCCGCAGCGGCCGATAACGCGGCCAGGCGGGCACTGAATCCGGCGTCGGGCGGCGCCAGCCGGTGCGACGCGAGCGCCGCCCCCCATTGCTCCTGCGCCTCCCGAAAGGCCGCCTGCGCCCGCTCCTCGCGATCTAAGGCCATGCGGGCATCATGCCATGCCGCGGCGCTGCCGATGAAGCTAGCTAATGCACCTTTTGCTTATTTGGCGTATCCTGAGACTCAGGACCATGCTCCCGTCGGCCGCATCGCCACGTCTCACTCGCGAGGACGTCCTCGACGCGCGCGAGGTGGCCGACCTGCTTCACATGCCCATCTCGACGGCGCTCGATCTCGCCCGACGGGGCGTCATCCCGGGGCACAAGCTCGGCCGGCGCTGGGTCTTCCTGCGCGACGAGATCGAAGCTCGGGTGCGCGCCGCGCCCAACCGCAGCCAGGCCCACGAGGCATCTCAACCTCCTGCCCGCAATGCACGAGACGCGGCGCCGCGGCAGGCCAAGCGGTACCCGCGAGCGGTACCCGCGGCCGCACCGCGGCCACAGCCACAACTGTTTGCCTAACGCCAACCGACCCGTTTGCAGGCCAAACCCGAAGTGGAGCCAACCGGGATCGAACCGGTGACCTCCTGCTTGCAAAGCAGGCGCTCTCCCAGCTGAGCTATGGCCCCGCGACCAACGAGTGTAGCCGCGCCCCTCCGGCCCGGCGAGCCGCCGGCCGCGCGTCGTAAGCCCCACCGGCAGCGCTCGCCGGACCCCCCGCCGCGACGCGGAGGTGGCCGCCGACTCACCGCGCACGGCCCATGCCCTCCACCGGCCGGTCTAGGATCAGCAGCATGCGTTGCAGCGATGGCTGGGGGGTGGGTCGCTCGCGCCGGAGGGAGCGCGGTGCCGCGCATCGGGGACACCATGGCCGCTGAGCCGCCAAAGCTGGCTGCCTCTCCCCCGGACGAGTTCTCCGCGCTCGAGACCGTCAACCACAACTTTGGCCTGGCCGCCGACGGCCTCGGGCTCGACGACGACGTCCGGATGGTGTTGACCACGCCGTATCGGGAGGTCACGGTGCAGATCCCGGTCCGGCTCACCGATGGACGCGTGCACGTGTTCTCCGGCTACCGAGTCCAGCACAACGCGGCGCGGGGTCCGTACAAGGGCGGTATGCGCTACCACGAGACCGTCGACATCGATGAGATCCGCGCGCTCGCCTCGCTGATGAGCTGGAAGACGGCGATCGTCGACATCCCGTTCGGCGGCGCGAAGGGCGGCGTCAACTGCCCCGGCGATCGACTCAGCTCCGACGAGCTCCAGGACGTCACGCGCAAGTTCATCGACCGCATCAGCAAGCTGATCGGGCCGGACCGCGACATTCCCGCGCCGGACGTCAATACGAACGCGCAGGTGATGGCCTGGATGATGGACGAGTACGGGAAGCTCAACGGCTACAACCCGGCGATCGTCACCGGCAAGCCGATCCCCCTGGGCGGCTCCGCCGGCCGCGAGTCCGCGACCGGCCGCGGCGTCGTGTACACGCTCGGCGAGCTGATCAAACAGCAACGTCTCCCGAGCCCGGGCACGCGCATCGTCATTCAGGGCTTCGGCAACGTCGGCTCGTGGGTGGCGCGCCTCGCGGCCGAGGTCGGTGCGGTCGTGGTCGGCGTCGCCGATCTGCGCGGCGCGATCAGCGCGCCCGAGGGGATCAACCCGAACACGCTCTACGCGCACACGCTCGCCGGCGGTCGCATCTCCGACTACGCCGACGACCGCCCCGGCGTGGAGCGCATCTCGGGTGATGACCTCCTCGCGCTCGACTGCGACGTGCTCATCCCGGCCGCGCTGGGGGGCGTGCTGCACTCCGGCAACGCGGACCGCATCCGAGCGCGCTTCGTCCTCGAGGCGGCGAACGCTCCGACGAGCCCGGCGGCGGATGCGATCTTCGCCGATCGCGGCATCACGGTGATCCCCGACATCCTCGCGAACGCGGGCGGCGTCGTCGTCTCGTACTTCGAGTGGGCGCAGAACCGCCAGCACTTCAGCTGGAACGAGTCTGAGGTCAACTCGCGCCTCGAGGAGATCATGCGCCGCGCCTTCGACGAGGTCGCGCACCGCGCCGCACACGACGGCGTGCCTCCGCGCGCGGCTGCCTACGCCCTCGGCATCGAGCGCGTCCTTGCCGCCGCGCGCCTGCGCGGCTACATCAGCTGACCCGCCGCGTCTCGCTACTTGTCGAAGTCGAAGTCGCGCGGCGGCTGCTGCTCGAACCACAGCCGATCGTGCTCGGGCGTCTGCTGGAGGAAGCTCGGCGTCTCCTCGAGCACGTCCTCGACCTCGCCCTCCGGTTCGGCCGGCGGGGCCGTCGGGTGCTCGGTCTCCGCCTGCGGGGTGTACTCCTCGGCGCCGGCGTCGGCCTCGTCATCGCCATCGTGGAGGCGATCCCCGGCCACGGGCTCCGCCCGCGGCACGTACTCCTCGTCGAGCGGCTCGGCCGGTGATGGCGCGTACTCGGGCGCGGCCTCTGCGGTCACGCCCGGCTCGTCGAGCTCGTCGCCGATCACTGTCCGCATGTCGATCTCGGCCGTGTCCTGGCCGAGAGTCGAGGGCGGGGCCCCCGGTATGAGCGTCTGCGAGTCGTCCACCAGTGGCTGCTCGGCGGCGTGCTCCGCGTCGAACGGAGGCGGTGGCGCGAGCTCCTCGGCGTGGGCGAGATCCTCGGGGCCGGCCGCGCCTCGACGCACGGGACCGAGCGCCTCGCGCTCAAGGCGCGCCACTTCGCTCGGGTCGGCACCGCGGAGCCGCTTCAGCTCGAGGTGCTCGCGAATGGCATCGTCAAGCAGTCCCATCGCGAACTAAAACCTTACCTCGCACGGACGGTCTTGTTCTTGCCTGAACGCTTTGCTTCATAGAGCGCCGCGTCCGCCGCGGCGATGAGGTCGCGCGGCCCGATGTCCCCGTCACCGCTCATCGCGGCCACGCCGAGGCTCGCCGTGACGTGTAGGCGATCGCTGCGGCCGGACACCGTCAGGCCGATCGCGTCGATGCCTTGGCGCAGCCGCTCGGCGAGCTGGTACGCGCCCTCGAGGTTCGTTCCCGGGAGCAGGAGGGCGAGCTCCTCGCCGCCGTAGCGAGCCGGCGCGTCGATCTCGCGTGAGAAGCCGCGCATGATGCGCGCGACTTCGCGCAGAACGAGATCTCCCTGCTGGTGACCGTAGGTGTCGTTGATCTGCTTGAAGTCATCGAGGTCGAGCATGATCAGGCCGAGGTCCTGACCGAACCGCTTCGCCCGCTCGACCTCGGTCGAGATCGCCTCGTGGAAGCGGCGATGGTTGAACAGGCCGGTGAGCTCGTCGGTGACGGCCTGGCGCTGGACCCGCTCGTGGAGGTCGATGTTCTCGATCGACACCGACGCCTGCCCGGCGAGATAGTGGAACAGGCCGCGCTCCGCCGCCGTGAACGGTCGGTCGGCGCGCGACACGGAGAGCAGGCCCACGAGCCGTTCCTCGGCGGCGAGCGGGTGCCCGAGGGCGCTCACGCCACCGAAGTCGATGTGGCTCGGCCCACCGGCGTCGAGCACCCCGGTCTCCACGGCCGCGAGCGCCGCGTCCTGGCCGTTGAGCGAGCCGACCCGTACCTGCTCCTCCATCTCGCCGGTGGCGCTGCGGATACAGGCTCGGCCGCCCTCGGCCCCGACCTCGTCGACCGCGGTGCGAAGCATGATCTCCAGCAGCGCGTCGCGGTCGAGGTTCGAGGCAAGCGCCGCGCCGAGGCGACGCAGCGATCCCTCCAGGCGCTCGCGTTGCTCCTGGTTCTCGTGCAGGCGCTCCTCGAGCTGGCGCGACATCTTGTTGAACTCCTCGCCCAACTCGGCGAACTCGTCGTGCCCGACGATCGGCACCTGCGCCGAGAAGTCACCGCCGCCGAGGCGCCGGGCGGCGTCGAGGAACCCCTCGATCTGCATCTGCAGCGAGCGCGACACCACGAACGCGAACCCGACCGCGATCACGAAGAAGATCGCGATCAGGACGCCGGCGAGCAGGCGACTGTCGCTCATGCCCGGTTGAATATGGACAAGGTCCGCGAACGCGCCGATCCGCAGCGGCTCGCCGAGGAAGCCCGACGTGGAATCCGTGACGGCCCGATATCGCGTGCCGGCGAGCGTTACGTCGCGCGACGCCTTCGCCGAGGGCAGCGTGGTTGCCGACGCCGCGGGCAGCGTGGAGGCCAGCACGCCCATGGGGCCGACGACAACGATGTGCAGCCCGGTCGTGTCGTGGACCTGCCGAGCGTACGCGGCGGCGGTCGTCGTTGACACGATCAGGCGTCCGAGCGGCTGTCCAGTGCGGCTGAGCAGCTGCTGGGCCACCGGCGCCACGGCGCTCGGATCGCCGACGTCGAACACCGTGCTCGGACCGCGCAGCAGCGCGATCCGCACGATCCCGCCGGTGCCGAGCAGCACGCGGGCGCGGGCCTCCGCGGCCGCGACGTTCCCCGAACTGAGCGCGCCGCCCAGCGCGGGGTCCTTCGCGACCGTCGTGGCCGCCGCGAGCGCCGCCGGGTTCGTCTCGGCTTGTTGGTAGAGACGCTCCGCGACGCTGACGCGCGCGGCGATGTTCGCGTTCGCCTTGCCCGTCGCGTTGGTCGAGATGAGCCGGAACAGCACGGCGGTCACCGCGATCATCGGAACGATCACGAGGACCACGAAGAAGATGGTGAGGCGACGGCGAAAGCTCAATGGACGACAGCCGATGTTGGCCAGCGCAGTCCCACCCGCGGGACCTCTTCCATGAGCCTAGACGGGTGGGGGGTCGGCTCGTGCGGATCATCGACGATCGTCACGCCGTCCGGCGGGACGGTCGGCGGCCCGTCATCGGTCTAGACTGTGGCCTCCTGGCCGCTCGCGGGCAGGAGCGTCTCGGGGCTATAGCTCAGTTGGGAGAGCGCCTGGATCGCACCCAGGAGGTCGGGGGTTCGAGTCCCCCTAGCTCCACTTGAAAGACCCCCGGCACAGCCGGGGGTCTTTCTTTGGGTCGCACCGGACAGTCGCGCGCACAAGGCTTATCGCGCCGGCGCCTGTGCCCGGTTGTGCCCATTCTGTGGTTCGCCTCACCGCCCTCGGCCAGCGCTGCCGATCGCGCTCTTCTTGGCGCCGCCCGCGGACGGTACCTCCGCCAGGGGTGGCCTGCCGACCACCCCCTGGCGGCGCCAGCGCTGCTACTGAGACGAAGCCGGCGAGGTGATCGCGGTGGTGGTGCCGGTCGTCGGCGTCGACGTCGCCGTGGTGCTCGTCATCGACGGTGCGGGTGGCTGAGCAGAAGGCAGCGGCATGCCGCCCGACTGGACCGCCGTCGACTGTCCGGCGGAGCGTCCGCCGCCGGCGCTGCCGAACCTGTAGCCGGCGGTGCAGTGGGCGCCCGACGGACATACCGGCGCGGGCAGTCCCGGCGTCGACGGGAACGCCACGGTGCTGGTCCCGGAGGCCGTTGCGACCTGCGCGTTCGTCGCCGCGACTGCGCCCGGCCACCAGGCCAGGTACCAACCGTTCGCGACTGTCGCCTGCACGGAGCTGCCATCGCCGCGTTCGATCGTGACGGCGGTCACGCCCGCGCCGATCCGGCCGTCTACGAGCGTCAAGGCGCTACCGGCGGCATCCCGCGCGCCACCACCATCGAGCTGGATCTGGCCGGCGCCGATACTGGTGGGCCCCGCCGAGGTGGAGCTGGAGGACATCGAGACCCCATTGCCGCTCAGGCACACGTCGGTGGTCGTCGAGTCGGCGTAGATCGAGGCCGTGTACGGACCGCGCGAGTCGGCGAGAACCGGGCTCCCGAGATTCTGCCCACAGGCCTGTACCGCCTGGGCGAGCTGTCCCGGCGCCGGCGTGGTCGGCGTGGGCTGCCAGCCGGCGAACGCCGGCGCGGCGCTCGAGCCGAGGCTCACGATCGCAGCCACCGCCGCCGCGGCGCCGGTGGCGCCGAGCGCACCGATCGCCGGAAGCGTCCTGAGCTGGCGCCGGCGAGGGTGGTAATCGATCGCGCGCAGGCGGGCGATCGAGTCTGGATCCAGCTGCGCGGCGCGCTGTGACAGGGCTTCGCGCAGACTCTGTTCGAGTTGATCGGGCATTGCGTTCAGAGCTCCCGTGTTGGGTTTGGGATGGGTGCAAGCGCCTCGCGCAGCCGCGCGATTCCGCGCGAGGCGTTGCTCTTGACGGTCCCCGGCGAGCAGCCGAGGACCTCGGCCGTCTGGGCCTCGGTCAAGTCGTTGAAGTACCTCAGGACGAGCACGGCCCGTTGACGTGGCGTCAAGCGCGCGAGCGCGTCGAGTAGCTCCGCCCGCGTCTCGAGTCCGACGAGCAGATCCCGCGCCGGTTCGTCGGTGACCGCCGAAACCCCGTCGAGCTCGCCGCGCCGCCGGGAGCGGTCGCGGGCATCATCGAGCGCCAGGTTGACGAGGATCCGCCGCGCGTACGCAGCTGGCTGGGCCATGCGTCGCACGCGCGGCCACCGCCGTGCGACCTTCAACAGGCACTCCTGCACGAGATCCTCGGCCTCGCCCGGATCCCACGTGATCAGGTAAGCCGTCCTCAGCAGCTGCGCGAGGGTGCCGGCCACGAACTCGTCGAAGTCGTCCATCACCCCATACAACCCCGGACGGACCATGAACGGTTCCCACATTCAGAGCCCGAGCAGTGCCCGCGCCTCCCGCACGGCGTTCACGCCACCGGACGCCCTTCAGGGAACGAAACGGCGCTCGCCGAGCCGTAGCTCGCGTCACCCGCGTGTTGCGCCGTCGCGGACCGGCTGGGCGATGCCGATGAGGTTGCCCTCGCTGTCGTAGAAGAATGTGCCGAGCTCGCCGGTGCCCTTGCTCGGGTAGTTGTCGGGCGCGGCGATCGTGTCGCCGTGGGCATCGAAGCCAGGCATCGCGAAGCGCTCGAAGCACACCCCCCGGGCTCGAAGGTCGGCCAGGGCCTGCTCGAGGTTCTCGACCTCGAAGGCCATCTGCGTCGATTGCCCCGACGGCGCCCCCGCCGAGCTGAAGAGATGGAACTCGGTCGGCCCGCACAGGTAGCGCAGGCCGCCGGCGCGCTCCTCGACCGGCTCGAGCCCGAGCTTGTCGCGGTAGAAGGCGCGCGCCCGCTCGAGGTCCTGAGCCGGGAGCTTGGTGACGGCGTGGGCGGTGCTGAGCGGTCCGGGCATGGTCGTCTCCTGGGGTGATCGCAGGGGTCGAGAACGAGACCCCGCGACGGTGACGAACTCATCGCCGTCGTGGGTCACGGTGACCGGGCCCCTCGCGCTGGGTGCCGTGCAGCCGCGCGCCGCCAGACCGACGGTGTCCGACGGCGCGCGCATGGCTGTCAGCCGACGATGAAGCCGGTACTCTGGACCGCCGCGAGCACCTTGCCGGCGGTGAACGGTGTGTCGAACGGGCCGTTCGGCGCGATGTCGGCGCCGGAGGGGGTGTTCAGGAGTCCGATCACGCTGGCATGGCGCGCCTCGATGGTCAGGATCGACACGGCCGCCTTGACGTACGCGGGCGACGTGATGTTCAGCGCCTGCCCCGAGTACGCGTGCACGCCGGTGTTCTCGAGCACCTGTGCGGTGGCCATGAACATCGCCGGGTCCGTGTTCGTGCCCTTGAAGTCGAACTTCGGCTGCTTGACCGCCTTCGAGCCGAGCGCCGACCTCAGGAAGGCCACGTGCGCGTTCTCGTCATGGGTCACGACCTTCAGGAACGCGGAGCCCTGCCCGCTGAGCGGGAGGTTGGCCGCCGTCGCCCCGTTGTAAAACGCGGCCTCGAGGTACTCCAGGGTGAGCGCGTAGTTGAGGATGCCGATGTCACCCGCGCCGAACGACGCCGGAGGACGCCCGCCGCCCGCGGCGAGCGCACTCGGCGCGAGCGCCGACAGGACCGCTGCGCCGCCCATCAGGGCGCCTCCGGTGACCCCGGCCCGCTTCACGAACCCCATGCGGGTATCGCCCGCCACGGCGTCAGCCGCCTCGCGGATCGCGCCGTCGGTGTCGACCTCGTTCAGATTGATCTCGTAGTGCATGGTGAATTTCTCCTGCTCGGTTGCCGAAATCGCGGCCGCCACAGACCATCCCGTCGGCACGCCGCCGACCTCCTAAACGTGAACGGCGCGGCCCCGGATCAGTGCCCATCCAGGAGGTCGGGGCTTCGAGTCCCCTTGGCCGCGCGCGGAAGACCCCCGCGTCTGCGGGGGTCTTCTCGCTTGGCCTTCGAACACAACGTTCCGCCGATTTCGCACGGCGCCGCGTCACGGTTGCGCGGCGCGCCCGAGATGGACACGCGAGCGCCCCCGCACGCAGGCGTCAGCCCGACGAGACGGCCACGCCGCCGATCGCGCCCTCGGACCGGGCTGCCAGTGAGTGCTCGCGGCTGTCGGCCGACGAGATCAGCAAGGCGGCCAGGATCGCCCCGGCGACGGCGAAGCCGGCGCCCACGAGGAAGGCCTGATCGAATCCCTTGGTGAGGGCGACGGACGTGTTCTGAACGCCGGCGTGGAACACGCTCTGCGTCTTGCTGTTGGCGATCGTCGCCAGGATCGCGAGACCGAGCGCGCCACCGACCTGCTGCGACGTGTTGATCAGGCCCGACGCGAGCCCGGCCTCGTGCGGCCGCGTGCCGGTGACCGCCGCGATCGTCACTGGCACGAACGAGAACCCGAGTCCGGCCGCCGCCAGGAGCGAGGGGCCGAGCACGTTGGTTGCGAACGAGCCGCCGGTGCCGGGCACCTGAGAGAACCAGAGCAACCCGGCGGCGATGAGCAGGAGGCCGGCGATCAACGGCAGCTTGAAGCCGAAGCGCGTAACCGCCTGCGAGGCGGCGCCCGCGGAGAGGATGATTCCGATCGCCAGGGGCAGGTAGGAGATGCCGGTCCGGATCGGCGAATAGTGGAGCACGTTCTGGAGATACAGCGAGATGAAGAAGAACATCGAGAACAGCGACATGCCGATGAGCAGCCCGACGATGTCCGCCCCGCGCAGGGTCCGCAGCCGGAAGATCGAGAACGGCATCAGCGGATGGCGCTGGCGCAACTCGATGACCACGAACGCGCCCAGCAGCACGGCGGCGCCGGCGAGTCGCAGGAGCGTCGTCGTCGATCCCCAGCCCACATTGACCGTGTCCACGATCGCGTAGACGAGCAGCGAGAGGCCCGCGGTCACGGTCACCGCTCCGGGCAGGTCAAACGTGCTCGTGCCGTCCTCGACCCGACTCTCGTGAAGCGTTCGCGGCGCGAACGCCGCGGCCGCGAGTCCGATCGGGACGTTGACGAACAGCACCCAGCGCCAGTTCAGGCCGCTGGTGAGGATCCCGCCGAGGAGCACGCCGGCCGCCCCGCCGGCACCCGCGACCGCGCCCCAGACGCCGAGCGCGCGGTTGCGCTCGGCGCCCTCGGCGAAGGTGGTGGTGATGATCGACAGCGCCGCCGGCGAGACGATCGCGGCTCCGAGGCCCTGGACCGCCCGAGCGGCGAGCAGCCAACCCTCCGACTGGGCGATCCCGCCGGCGAATGATGCGAGCGAGAACACGACCAGGCCGAGCATGAACATCCGCCTGCGCCCGAGCAGGTCGGCGAGCCGCCCGCCGAGCAGCAGGAAGCCGCCAAACGTCAGCGTGTACGCGTTCACCACCCAGGAGAGGTCCGCACGCGCGAAGTGGAGGCTGTAACCGATCGACGGCAGCGCAACGTTCACGATCGATGCGTCGATCACGATCACGAACTGCGTCACCGCCAGCAGCAGTAGGGCAAGATTCTTGGCGCGAGGTGTGTACAGCGAGGGGGGTGGGGCCGTACCGAGCGATGCCATGGAAGCTGACCTCCGGTTCCGTTTGCACCCGGGACTATAGTGAACTATGATTCCGGTTGTCAAGCGAGCCGGATGGAACTTGCCGTGACTGACGCCCTGACCGATACCGAGCGACCGCTGCGTGCCGACGCCAGGCGCAATCGCGAGCGGATCCTCGAGAGCGCGCGGGCGGTGTTCGCCGAGTGCGGCGCGGACGCGCAGATCGACGACGTCGCCCGCCGGGCCGGCGTCGGCGTGGGCACCGTGTACCGCCACTTCCCGACCAAGGAGGCGCTCCTGGTGGAGCTCCTGCGTGAGAAGTTCCGGCTGTTCGCCGCGCGGGGACGTGAGGCGCTCGAGCAGGAGGGCGAGCCGTTCGCCGTGTTGGAGGGTCTGCTGCGCCGCAACGCGGAGACGACCGCGAGCGACGCCGCCGTCCAGCACGCGCTGGCGGCCGCAGGCGAGAACATCTGGGTGCAGGCGGAAGCCGAGCGGCAGGAGTTGGTGGCTGCTACCGAAGAGCTCCTCGAACGGGCCCGGCAGGCCGGGACGATCCGCAAGGACGTGCACGCGAACGACGTCGCGATGCTGATGTCCGGCCTGTGCTCCTCGATGGGCGATAAGCCGGGTTTTGACTGGCGCCGGCACCTCGATCTCGTGATCGACATGCTGCGGGCTCGCTGACCCGGCGCCGTCGACCGCCACGTACCCGGGAAATCCGGGGTGCGAGTCCCCGAGGCTCCGCCGCCACAGGCAACCCTCGCCTCGGCGGGGTTCGTGGTCAGTCGGTGACTACGCGGCGACGACGTTGTCGCGCCGCCGACTGATCAGCGCACACACGACCTCGACGATACGGGGGTCGAATTGCGCGCCCGCGCACCGCCGCAGCTCGGCGAGCGCGTCGTCGACGGTGCGCGGCTCGCGGTACGGCCGGATCGAGACCATCGCGTCGAACGCGTCACAGACCGCGACGATGCGGGCCCCGACCGGGATCGCGTCCCCCTGCAGTCCGTCGGGATATCCGCCGCCGTCGATGCGCTCATGGCTCGCCCGCACGAGCCCGGCGACCGGAGCGAGTGACGGGGCGACACGGATGATCCGCTCGCCGATGAGCGTGTGGTTACGGATGAAGTCCCACTCCTCCGCGCTCAGTGCGCTCGGCTTGTTGAGGATCGCCTCCGGGATCGCGCTCTTGCCGATGTCGTGCAGTTCGGCGGCGAGTCGCACGTGGCGGACCTCGACCGCGGACAGCCCGAGCACCTCCGCCGCCGCCTGCGCAAGGTCGGCGACCTCGCCGGTGTGCTCGCGGAGCGTCGTGTCCCTCTCCCTCAGCACCTCGAGCAGAACGTCGGCGCTCTGGCGACTGGGGGCCATTGCCCCGCTGTTCTTGTGCTCGTACATCCGCTGGTCGGCGAGCTGCAGCGCCGCGTCGGCCGAGTCGGCCTCGTCGGGGATCACGACGCTGCCGGCCGAGCAGCCGATCTCGAAGGCCTCGCCGGCCTCGCGCAGCGCGTGGGTCCCCCGCGCCAGCTGCCAGTCGATCTGCTCGCGCTCGAGCCGCGCGACGCAGCAGAACTCGTCTCCGCCCATCCGGTAGGTACGTCCCACGTCGGTCACCGTGGCCATCAGCCGCCGGGCGAACCGCACGAGCAGCGCGTCCCCTGCGAGGTGCCCGAACGTGTCGTTGTAGCCCTTGAAGCCGTCGAGGTCGTAGATGATCACGGCGAGCGGGTGGCCCTCGTCCGCCTCTACGATCTCGCGGCTCAGGTCCTCGATCAGGGCGCGCCGGTTCCCGAGACCCGTCAGCGCATCCGTGTGTGCGTCTCGGTGCGTCGCCACGAGCAGACGCAGCCAGCGCCAGTAGAACACGAGGAAGACCGTCAGCAGCGCGGCCAGCGCGAACAGCCCACCGAGCAGCGCCTGCGTCTCGGCGCTCGAGGCGCGGGCCTGGTACTCCGCGGTCGCCCGGTTCATGAGCGCGTTGGCGGCATCGCCGGACTGGTTGGCGGACTGCCCGAGGCGGACGGCGAGCAGGATGTTCGACGCGTCGCCGAGGCTCGGGTCGCGCGTAAGCAGCCGGCGAATCTGATCGACGGCCCCGAATTCGCCCCGCACCGGCCCCATGACTCCCCGCAGCGCCGGGGTCGGCCAATTCTGGAGGAGGCCGTCGAGGTCGGAGGTGACCGAGCGCTGCCCGGCCGACATGCTCCTCGCGACAGCAGCCGGCGTCGACAGGCCGTCGACGAGCTGCAGCGGATCCACGCCGACGAGCGTGAACTGCGACTTGGCGTTTGCGAGCGTGACCTGTGCTCGACGGAAGCCGTCCGCACGATGCTGGAGCAGGGCCACGGCGCCCATCGAGGCGGCGGCGAGCACCACTGCGACCGCCGGCGTGAGCCACCGCCTGATCATGCGGCACGCGTGGGCGACCGGTGCCCGGTCGCGAGAGCTGTCGCCCGTGTGCGCATGGGTTGGTGATCGGTGATCTGGGCATCTGGCAACGCTGCTCGCCAGATCCGGTAGCCGGATGTCGTATCCCGCGCTCGGCCGCAGCGCCGCGTGGGGACGTTCCCGCGTCGGCGACGGGGTTACGAGCGTTCGGCGGCCCGCGCGGCGAGCCGCTTCGCGCGCTCGCGCTGCTCCCACTCCCTGGCCACCTGGCAGAAGGTGAAGGCCCACGAGCGGCCCCGGCGAAGGCGTCGCAGGTTCAGCCCGATGTAGGGGGCCACGAGCACCACGAGCAGGATCCACAAGCCGGTCATGACCGGATATGCGGATCGCGGCGCGAAGAGGATGCATGTGCCGCGCGCCCAGGCGCGGCGCCACGCCCTCGCGGCGCCCAACCTGCGAGCCTTCGGGGGCGTTCGCCGATGACCGATCACGACCTCTACGAGCTGATGCGCAACGCTCCATCGACGCGCCGCTTCTCCGAGGAGGCGGTACCGCGCGAGGCGCTGCTGCGGGTCCTCGATGGCGCGCGCTTCGCGCCGAGCGGGGGAAACCGGCAGGGATGGCGCGTGGTGGTGGTCAGCGACCCCGCGGCGCGGCGATCGTTGCGCGAGCTGTACGAGCCCCACTGGGACGCATACATGGAGCGGACCGGCATGCGCGTCGTGCTCGAGCAGGGACCGGCGTCCGGACTGACGCCCGGCCGGCTGCGCATGCTCGCCGGGGCCGACGAGTACGCGCACACGTTTGACCGCGCCCCGATCCATCTCGTGATCGGCGTCGAGCTCGCCGCCCTCGCGATCACCGACCGCGAGCTGGCGCGGGTCAGCATCACGGGCGGCGCGTCGATCTACCCGTTCGTTCAGAACGTGCTCCTCGGCCTGCGCGCCGAGGACCTCGGCGCGGCGTTCACGACGCTGCTGGTGCCCGCCGAGGCGCAGGTGCGGGAGCTGCTTGCGATCCCCGAGGGCGTCGCGCTCGCCGGCCACATTGCCGTGGGCCGACGAGCGGACCCGTGGCCGAGTCGGCTCGCGCGCGAGCCCGTCGATCGCTTCGCGTTCGGCGAGCGCTACGGCGAGCCCTGGTAGCCGTCACGCTGCGCGCCGGCGGCCGCGCCGGCACCCGCGGGTCCGACCCCGGTCGCCCATATAAGTCACCGATGGCCATCGACGACGCGGTTGACATCGACGACCTCGTCGTGCGGCGCGGCGATCGCCCGGTGCTGCACGGGATCACCTGCGCGGTGCGGCGCGGCACCGTCACCGGGCTGCTCGGCCCGAGCGGTTGCGGCAAGACGACGCTCATGCGAGCCATCGTGGGCGTGCAGGTCGTGCAGTCGGGCGCCATCTCCGTTCTCGGCGCGCCCGCCGGCTCGCCGTCGCTGCGCTCGCGGGTCGGGTACGTGACCCAGGCGCCCTCGGTCTACCTCGATCTGAGCGTGCGCGAGAACCTGCGCTACTTCGCCCGCGTGCTCGGGGTCGGCGATGAGGCGATCGACGAGGTGATCGCGACGGTGTCGCTCTGCGCCGACGTCGACCGCGTCGTCTCGACGCTCTCGGGCGGCGAGCGCGCCCGGGTGTCGCTCGCCACGGCGTTGCTGAACGCGCCCGAGCTGCTCGTGCTCGACGAGCCGACGGTCGGCCTCGATCCCGTCCTGCGCCGGGACCTGTGGGGTCACTTCGGCCGCCTGGCCACATCCGGCGTCTCGCTGCTCGTCTCCAGCCACGTCATGGACGAGGCCGACCGTTGCGAGGACCTGCTGCTCATGCGCGACGGCGCGCTGCTGGCCAGCACGACTCCGGACGCGCTGCGGCGACGGACCGGCCGCGACGACCTCGGCGACGCCTTCCTCGCGCTCATCGAGGAGCGAGCGCAGCCGTGAGCGCCCGCACGACGTGGGCGACGGCCGTCCGGGTGCTGACCCAGCTCCGCCGCGACCCGCGCACCGTGGCCCTGCTGCTGCTCGTGCCGCCGTTGCTGTTGACGCTCCTGAAGTACGCGTTCGAGCATCGGCCGCTCGCGTTCCAGGTCATCGGCGGGCCGCTCATCGGCATCTTCCCGTTCATCACGATGTTCCTCGTCACCTCGATCACGATGCTGCGCGAGCGCACGTCCGGCACGCTCGAGCGGCTCATGACGCTGCCCCTGGCCAAGCTCGACCTCCTGCTCGGCTACGGGATCGCGTTCGCCATCGTGGCGGCGGTCCAGGCGCTCCTCACCTCGGCGGTCGCCTTCGGCCTGCTCGGTCTGCACGTGGCCGGCTCCACCGCGCTCGTGATGGCGCTCGCGGTCGCGAACGCGATCCTCGGCATGTCGCTCGGGCTCCTCGTGAGCGCGTTCGCGCGGTCGGAGTTCCAGGCCGTGCAGTTCATGCCCGCCGTCGTCCTTCCCCAGCTGCTGCTCTGCGGCCTGTTCGTCGCGCGCGCCGAGATGGCCCAGCTGCTGCAGGTGATCTCCGACGTGCTCCCGCTCACGTATGCGTTCGATGCGCTCCATCGCGCCACGGTCGACGGCACGCTCGGCGCTCGCGGCGCGCTCGACGTGGCCGTCGTGCTCGGCGCGACGGCGCTCGCGCTCGCCGGCGGCGCGGCGACCCTGCGCCGGCGCACGCCGTAGGCCGCGTTCTGGAGTCCCTGGGCCGGCCGTGCCTGCAGCGGACGTCGCCGCATGGCACCCTCTCAAGGCGTGACGGCCGTGCAGCTCAGCAGTGGCGCGATCGCCGCGCTCGCGTGCGTCGCGCTCGCCGGATGCGGCGCCTCCTCGGCGAGCGGCGGCGGTTCGCCGACGAGCACCGCCGGCGGCGGCGCCGCGAGCCCCGCGGGCGCCGCGGCGGTGGCGCGGGAGCGTCGCTCCGGACGCGCCGCGAAGGAGCGACGGCGCGCCCGCCGCCGCCGTCCCCACGAGTCGCCCGGTGCGTTGCCGCAGACGATGACCGTTCCATCGGCGGCGTCGGGCGCGTTTCGCGACGAGATGGCGGCCCTCTGGCAGGGGATCCGCACCGGCTCGGCGACGCAGGCCCTGCCGGCCTTCTTTCCCGAGGCCGCCTACGCCCAGGTCAAGGCGATCGCCAACCCCCGCGGCGATTACGCCAACCGGCTCGTGCGCGACTACGCCCTCGACATCCGGGCCGCGCACGCCCTGCTCGGAGCGCGGTCGGCTTCCGCGCAGCTCATCGCCGTGCAGGTGCCCGCCGACGACGCCCACTGGGTCCCGCCCAACGTCTGTTCCAACCAGGTCGGCTACTACGAGGTTCCCAACTCGCGCGTCGTCTACCTCGCTGACGGCGCCACCCGCTCGCTCGGGATCGCGTCGATGATCTCCTGGCGCGGCGTCTGGTACGTCATCCACCTCGGCGCCGTCCTGCGCCCGGGTGGCGGCGGCGTCGTCGACGACCCACAGAACGGCGCGGGCGTGTCCGCGCCCTCGTCGACCTGCTGAGACCGACGCGGCGCGGGGCGAGCCGGTTCGAGCGGCCCCGCTAGGCGAACCGCGCCGCGGCCGAGCGCACGAGCGACACGATCGGCTCGGGGGCCGTGCGCGTCGAGCCCGCGTTGAAGGGCGGCTCGGGGTCGTACTCGATCCCGAGCTGGATCGCCTGGGCCACCTCCTCGCCGGCGATCAGCCCGGCGAGCGTGAGCGCCATGTCGATGCCCGCCGACACGCCGGCCGCGGTGATGACCTTGCCCTGCTGTACGACCCGGCGCTGCACCGGGCGCGCGCCGAACCGCGCGAGCGTGTCGAGCGTCAGCCAATGGGTCGTGGCCTCCAGCCCGCGCAGCACGCCGGCGGCGGCGAGCAGCAGTGAGCCGGTGCACACCGACGTCGTCCACTGCGAGTGCTCGTGCGCATGGCGGATCCAGTCGAGCATCGGCTCGTCCTCCATCAGCGGGCGGGTGCCGAGCCCGCCGGGCACGACCACGACGTCGGGCTCGGGCACGTCGGACAGGCGCTCGTCGGCCGTCAGGGCGAGCGCCCGGGTCTCGGTGCGCAACGACCCGGGCTCGGCGGCGACGAATCGCACGCGCGTTCCCGGCAGCCGGGAGAGGACCTCATAGGGTCCGACCGCGTCCAGCGCGGTGAAGCGGTCGAACAGGGGGATGGCGATGTCCATCTCGTCCTCCGTCGCTCAGGCGCTCGCGAGGCTGGGCGCGAAGCGCGTTCGGTACTGCCCGGGGCTCGTGCCGACGTGACGGGCAAACGCCCGCCGCAGCGTCTCGGGGCTCGCAAAGCCGCACTCGGCGGCGACCACCTTCACCGGCGCGTCGCCCGACTGCAGGAGCGCTCGTGCGCGCTCGACGCGCAGCCGCTCCACGTATGCGGCGGGCGTGACCCCGAGCTCGCGGCCGAAGGCCCGAGCGAAGTTGCGGGGGCTCATGTGCGCGCGGGCGGCGAGCGCGGCGACGGACAGGTCCTCGCCGAGATGCGCCGGGATCCACTCCTGCAGCTCGCGCAGCCCCGGGCGCGTCGCGGCCGGCCCGTCCAACGGCGCGCTGAACTGGGACTGGCCGCCCGGTCGCTTGAGGAAGAGCACGAGCCAGCGGGCCGTCTCGCGGGCCACATCGGCGCCGAGGTCCTCCTCGACGAGCGCGAGGGCGAGATCCATGCCGGCGGTGACGCCCGCCGAGGTCGCCACGTTCCCGTCGCGCACGAAGATCGGATCGGGTTCGACGACCACGTCGGGGTGGCGCCGGGCAAGCGCCGCGCATGCCGACCAGTGGGTCGTCGCGCGCCGCCCGGCGAGCAGGCCGGCCTCGGCGAGCAGGAAGGCTCCGGTGCAGACCGAGCACACCCGGCGCGAGCGGGCCGCGGCGCGCTCGACGAAACGGACGAGCGCGCGATCCTCCACGGCGGCGCGCACGCCGCTACCACCGGCGACGATGAGCGTGTCCAGCGGCCCGCGCACCGCCGACGCGGCCCGGTGCGGCGCGAGCCGCACACCGCTCGAGGTCTCGATCACGCCGGCGCGGCCGGCGATCACCTCGACGCCGTAGTGGCCACCGCCGGCGATCCGATCGGCGGCCGCGAACACCTCGGTGGGCCCGAACACGTCGAGCGCCTGCACGGCGGGAAAGGCGACGATCACGATGCGCTTCTCGTCCATGTCGGTGATGTTCGCCGATCCGGCGGTTGGCAGCAATGACAACATACGGGCGATTTCTGCCATCGCACCGACGGCGGTGTCGATCTCCCGCTCACCCGTTCGTCGTGCCAACGAAGACCGGGAAATCGATCACACTGTTCAACGAGGAGGAACGACCATGCGCTACATGCTGATGATCTACACGAACGGCGATGGCTGGGACTCGCTCTCCGAGGAGGAGCGCAACGCGATCTCCGGCGAGTACTTCGCCATCTCCGACGCCGCCGGTGTCGTCGGGGGCGATCAGCTGCAGCCCTCGACCACCTCGACGACCGTGCGCGTCCAGGACGGCCACACGCTGACCACCGACGGCCCGTTCGTCGAGACGAAGGAGGAGCTCGGCGGTTACTACCTGTTCGACGCCGACGACCTCGACGCCGCGATCGAGCTGGCCGCGCGCGTTCCCGCCGCGCGCATGGGCGGCGCGGTCGAGGTGCGACCGGTGATGGGGCACTGACCGAGCTCGAGCGCATCTTCCGCGGCGAATGGGGCCGCGTGCTGGCCACCATGATCGGCTTCCTCGGCGACTTCGATCTCGCCGAGGAGGCCGCTCAGGCCGCCTTCGCGCGCGCGGCCGAGCGCTGGCCGCGCGACGGGACGCCCGACAACCCCGGCGCCTGGCTGACGACGACGGCCCGCCACATCGCGATCGACCGCGTGCGGCGCGAGCGCACACTCGCCGCCAAGGCCCGGCTGCTGGAGGTGCCCGAGTCCGTCGAGGACGAGATGGATGACGACGTGATTCCCGACGAGCGCCTGGAGCTGGTCTTCACCTGCTGCCACCCGGCGCTGGCGCTCGACGCGCAGGTGGCCCTGACGCTGCGCACGCTCGGTGGCCTGTCCACGGAGGAGATCGCGCACGCGTTCCTTGTCTCCGAGGCGACCATGGCGCAGCGGCTGGTGCGGGCCAAGCGCAAGATCAGGCTCGCCGGAGTCCCGTTCCGCGTGCCGCCCGATCACCTCCTGCCCGAGCGTGTCGACGCCGTGCTCGCGGTCGTCTACCTCATCTTCAACGAAGGCTTCGGCGGGCGGGCCGAGCTCGCAGCCGAGGCGATCCGGCTCGGCCGTTCGGTCGCCGAGCTGATGCCCGACGAGCCCGAGGCGCACGCCCTGCTCGCGCTCATGCTCTTCGGAGAGGCGCGCCGCGCCGCCCGTGTGCGCGCCGGGGAGCTCGTGCTGCTCGCCGATCAGGACCGCTCGCTGTGGGACGCCGGCGCGATCGCGGAGGGCCGCCGGCGACTGCATCGCGCAATCGCCCTCGGCGGCCGGCGCCCGTACGTCCTCCAGGCGGCGATCGCCGCGCTGCATTGCGACGAGCCGCGCGACTGGGAGCAGATCGCGGCGCTCTACGGCGAGCTCGCGCAGGTCACCGGCTCCCCCGTCGTCGCGCTCAACCGCGCCGTCGCCGTCGCGGCGGCGCGCGGGTCCGAGGAGGGCCTGCGCCTCGTCGACGGGCTCGACGGCGAGCTGGGCGGCTACCGCTACCTGCACTCCACGCGGGCCGACCTGCTGCGGCGCCTCGGTCGCCGCGAGGACGCCCGCGCCGCCTACGAGCGCGCCCTTGCGCTCGCCGACGCCGGGCCCGAGGCGCGCTTCCTGCGGCGGCGGCTGGCCGAGCTCGAGGGTGCTGCCAACACGTGATCCCGCCCGGCTCGGCGGCATCCGAGTCGCGGCCACACGGAAGTGACATGCCGCCCGCGCCGGTGCGTTATGGTCGCGGACATGGGAGAACGAACGGAGCACACACCAGGGACCTTCAGCTGGGTCGACCTCTCCACGAGCGATCAGGACGCGGCGAAGGCGTTCTACGGCGAGCTCCTCGGCTGGGAGGCGCAGGACCTCCCGGTCGGCGACGACGCGGTGTACTCGATGATGAACGTCGACGGCCGGGCGGTCGCCGCGATCTCCTCGCAGCCGGCCGCGCAGCGCGACGCCGGGGTGCCACCGGCCTGGAACAACTACGTCACCGTGGCCGACGCCGACGCCACCGCCGCGCGCGCGCAGGAGCTCGGCGCGAACGTGCACGCGCCGCCGTTCGACGTGATGGCCGCCGGTCGCATGGCCGTCATCCAGGATCCCCAGGGCGCCTTCTTCATGATCTGGCAGCCCCGGGATCACATCGGGGCCGCGCTCGTCAACGCGCCCGGCGCGCTGTGCTGGAACGAGCTCGCGTCGCCGGATCTCGACGCCTCGTCGGGCTTCTACGGCGAGCTGTTCGGCTGGACGCTCTCGCCCATGGAGGGCAGCCCGGACCCGTACCTGGTGATCCTCAACGGCGAGCGGGCCAACGGCGGTGTCCGACCGCTCGCGCCCCCGGGCGTTCCGCCCCACTGGCTTGCGTACTTTGCGGTCGAGGACCTCGACGCCAGCCTCGCGAAGGCGGGCGAGCTCGGCGGCACGACGCTGTTCGGCCCCCAGGACATCGGCGTGGCGACGATCGCCGCCGTGCAGGACCCGCAGGGCGCGGTGTTCGCGCTGTACGCGGGGCAGCTGGAGCCCTGAGCCGGCGCCGGCGCGCCGATCAGGGCAGGTGGTGCGCGATCTCGCCGACCGGCGCGCGCGGCGGGACCCGCTGCTCCTCGACCGCCTGGCCGAGATACAGCAGTCCGACCGGGGACTCGGCGTCGGCCAGCCCGAGGAGCTCGCGCGCCTCGGGCTCGTCGAGCAGCGGGACCGTCCGCCAGTAGCCGGCCAGGCCGCGCGCGTGGGCGCCGAGCAGCACGATGTAGGCGGCCACCGCCGTGGCCAGCAGGTCCTCTCGATCCTGGCCGGGCTCGCCCGTGAGCATCGCGCTCGCGACGACGAGCGTCGGCGCGCGCGCGAGCTTCACCGCCGAGCCGGGATTGTGCCGCTCGGCGAGCGTCATCAGCTCGGCGAGCGTGCGCGTGCCGAGGACCCGGAATCGCCACGGATTCGTGACGTGGTGGTTCGGCGCCCAGCGCGCGAGGTCGAACAGCTCGTCGAGCACGCTCGCGGGCACCGGCTCCGCGCGGAACGCCTTGTGCGTGCGCCGGGTCCGGATCGCATCCTCGAGATTCATCGCCCCCACGATAGGGGCGGCGGCGGCCTCGCCGGCCGCCGCCGTGCCGTTCAGCGCTTGATCGTGATCGGGTCGACGTAGCGGCGCAACGAGGCCCCGCGCACGACGACCACGAGCTTGAACGTCGCCGTCTTGAGCTTCGCGAGCGCCTTGTTCCACTTGTGCGCGACGGCCACCGTGAGCGCCCGGGTCTGCCCGGCGCGCAGGCGTGCGCCGACGAACCCGACCGCGCCCTTGAGCCCGCGGTCTGCGGCCGTGGCGTTGAGCGTGAGCGAGACCGTGCAGGCGCTCGGGCAGTACACGAGCGCGCTCATCCCGTGATGGATGAGGTCGGTGATCCGGCGCGTCGTGCCGAGGCGCACCCCGAGCGCCGCGAGCGCGGCCGCCGCCGACGGTGCCGCGCTGACCACCGGCACCGTGCCGGTCACCGCGGCGGTCGTCATCGAGGCGGTGGTGATCGGCGGGTGACCGGTCGCGGTGGCCACGACGACGACGCGCAGGGTCAGGCCGATGTCGTTGGCGACCGGCGTGAACTGCTGGGTCGTCGCGCCGGTGACGTTCGCGCAGTCGAAGCCGCTGCCCACGCAGGTCTGCCACTGGTACGCGAACGTGGCGGGGGTGTTGTATTCGCCGGGGTTCGCCGTCAGCAGCGTGCCGACCTGCGGCGTGCCGGTGATCGACGGCGCCAGCAGGTAGGCGAACGGCGCGATCGTGGGCGAGCCGCCACCGGAGGCCGCGGCGGGCGCGGTGACCGGGCCGACGAACTTCGAGTACCCGGAGTCGATCGAGGGGCCGGCGGCGTTCGTCGCGGTGACGATCACCTCGAGCAGGCTGCCGACGTCCGATGCCTGCGGCGTGTAGGTGCTCGACGTGGCGCCGGGGATGTCGCTGCAGTCGTAGCTGACGTCGCAGAGCTCCCACTGGTAGCTGTAGCTCGTCGGGCTGTTCGACCACGTGCCGGAACTGGCGGTGAGCAGGGTCCCCTGGACGGCGGTGGTGCCGGCGATCGTCGGCTGCGACAGGAGGGCGGGTGGCCCGAGCGCGACCACGGCCGTCGCCGCCGACGGCACCGCCGCGGCGGTGCCGCTGCCGTTCGTCGCCGCGACCTGCACGAGCAGGGTGGAGCCGATGTCAAGGCTCGTCGGCGTGTAGGACTCGCTGACCGCGCCGGCGATGTTGACGCAGGACGCGCCGACCGAGTTGCAGCGCTGCCACTGGTACGTGTAGCCGGTGGGTAGCCCGGTCCAGACGCCGACGTCCGCGCCGATGCGCTGCCCGGTCTGCGCCGTGCCGGCCACCGTGGGCGCCGACGTGTTCGAGGGCATGCCGCTGCCGACGTTGTTGCCCACGTAGGCGACGAGCTTGCTGCCGGCCGGGACGATCAGCGTCCCCTCGCCCGCGGCCAGGCCGGTGAGCGGCTGGGCGGTGCTCTGCTCGGCGGGCGCCGCGATGGCGGTGCCCGCGTTGGCCGACCACGCGCTCTGGCCGGCGCTCCCGCCGGTCGCGTTGATCGCGTACACCTCGCCGCTGGCGGAGGCCTCGAACACGAGGCCGCCGACCACGAGCGGCGCGGAGTCGAGCTGACCGTCGCCGGTGAACGTCCAGCCGTTGGTGCCGAGGCCGGAGCCGTTGACCTGGGTGAGCGTGCCGGTGCTGAGCATGTAGGCCTCGCCACCGCCGATCGCCGGGGCCGGGCCGGCGACGAACGTGCCGGCACTCGAGCCGTCGAGGGTCGACAGCGCGGCGTCGCCGTTGGCGTCGCGCGCGAAGACATCGCTGCCCGACACGACCGGCGTCGCCCCGCCGGAGGCCACGGCGCCGTTGCCGTCCTGCCACAGCAGCGACCCGTCGAGCGGGCCGAAGGCGTAGGCCTGGCTGCCGGAGTAGGTGACGTAGACGCCGTTCGCGTCGACCGCGGGAGAGCTGGCGGCGCCGCCGCTCACCGACTCGGCCCAGACGATGTATCCGGTGTTCTCGTCGAGGGCGAACAGGCCCCCGCCGCTGCCGCCGGAGCCGCCGATGTACACGAGTCCGCCGCTCGCCGTGGGAGCGCTCGTGAACGACGTCGGGCCGAGCAGCTGCACGCTCCAGTCGACGGCGCCGGTGGCCGCGTTGAAGGCCGTGACGATCCCGCCGCCGTCGACCGTGAAGACCTGCCCGGCATCGTACGCAGGCGCCGACCAGTTCCTGCTGCTGAGCGAATGGGACCACAGCGAGGCGCCGGTGGCCTGGCTGACCGCGTACAGCGTCGTGCCGGTGCTGCTTCCGCGGGCGGTGACGTACACGACGCCGTTGACGATCAGCGGGTAGGAGACGGGACCGGGGAACACGTCGGGCGCCGACCAGGCCGTCGCGAGCGGCGCCGTGATCGGCGCGCCGGTGACGTCGCCGTCATGCTGGGCGTCGAGCTGGTAGGCGACCGCCTGGTCGGCGGTCGAGGCCACGGCCGCGGAGGGCGCGCCGAGGAGGGCGAGGCCCGCGGTGAGCGACGCCGCTGCGACGAGCAGTCGCCGTGCACGGCCGGCCACGCTCGAGACCTGCTTCCGAGGCACGCTGACCTCGCGGTCGGACACGGACACCTGACGACTCCCCTCGCGCTCGCGGATTGGATGGCCCGACCCCTGCCGGGCTGCCCGAACCTTCGACGCGCGCTCGCAAGACCTTTAGCAATGGGCCGCCGCTGACGGGCGTTTGCCGACGGCGGCTCTGGGCGACGGACACCCGCCTCGCGGGTTACCCGCAGCAGCAGCGGCGGCGCCTGGCAGAATCGCGAGACGCGAGGAGCGCCGCGCCCGTGAGCACGACACCGACACCGACCGCCGATTCCGTGCCCCCGCGCCTGACCGCGGCGCTCCGTGGCGGCCAGGAGCGGGGGGCGCCCGTCACCGGGGAGCGCATGCGCCTCGCGCAGCTGCGTGGATGGCTGCGCCGGCGGGTGGCGACGTAGCGTGCCGGTCGCGGGCCTGCGTGGCGTGGGCGTCACGCGCTACGTCGAACCGCTGCGGGAGGGCGGCTCGCTGCCCGGTCTCGTCGAGGCCGACGACGACGGCCTGTACGTGGCCAAGTTCCGTGGCGCCGGCCAGGGGACCGGCGCGCTCGTCGCCGAGGTCGTCGTCGGGGAGCTGGCCCGCGCGCTCGGCCTGCTCGTGCCCGAGCTCGTCGCCCTCGCGCTTCCGGGCGAGCTCGCCCGGGCCGAGCCCGACCCCGAGATACAGGACCTGCTCGCCGCGAGCGCCGGCACGAATCTCGGCGTCGACTTCCTGCCGGGGGCGTTGCCGTTCACCCCCGCGGCGACCGCGGCGATCGACGCGCGGCTCGCGGCCGAGATCGTGTGGCTCGACGCGCTGACGACGAACGTCGACCGCACCCCGCGCAACCCGAACCTGCTCGTCTGGCACGGCCGCACCTGGGCGATCGACCACGGCGCGGCGCTCTACCGCCAGTTCGGCGCGCGCCCGCTCGCCGAGAGCGCGGACGACCCGTTCGCGCGCATCGCCGAGCACGTGCTGCTCGCCGTCGCGGCCCCGATCGCGGAGGCCGACGAGCGGCTGGCGCCGACCGCGCGGGACGCCTACGGGTCCGCGATCGAGCTCGTGCCCGAGGATTGGCTCGGCGAGGACCCGGCCGCCCGTCGGGTCGACCTCGCCGCCTTCTTCGAGGCGCGTCTCGGTGGCCCGCGCGCCTTCGTCGCCGAGGCCGAGCGCGCCCGAGCCAACGCGCGGAAGGGATCCGATGGCGACTGAGTTCCAGTACGTCGTCGTGCGCCTCGTGCCCAGCCTGCAACGGGGCGAGCGGATCAACGCGGGCGTGATCGTCTTCTGCCGGCAGCGCGACTTCCTCCAGGCGCGCATCGAGCTCGACGCGGCGCGGCTGGCGGCGATCGCGCCCGGCCTGGACCCGGCCGAGGTGCGTCCGCACCTGCGGGCGCTGTGCGACGTCGCCGCGGGCGCTCCGGCCGCGGGCGCGCTCGGCGCGCTGCCGCCGTCGGAGCGCTTCGGGTGGTTGAGCGCGCCGGCCTCGACGATCATCCAGCCGTCGGCCGTCCACACGGGCCTCACCGATGATCCGGCGGCGACCCTGCAGCGGCTGTTCGACGCGCTGGTCCGCGCGCCGGGCTAGACCTCGGGTCCCTCCGCGATCGATCCGAGCATGGCGAGAAGGGCAAGCGCTCCGGCGGCGCCGAAGCAACCGAGCAGCAATCTGACGAGCGACATCGTGGGTCTCCTGGGGGTGGTCGGTGGGAGGGCACGCGGTCGGCCGGCGGGGCCGGGAGGCCGGCCGATCGGTCGCATGCGCGAATGCATGGTCCATCCCGGCCATCAGCGGCGGCTCAGAGGGGCCTGAGAGGTCCGTAAGAACGCGGCAGCCGCCCTGCCGGGCGCCACCGCGCGCCCGGCCCCGCCCCGTGCCCGTGGACGGACGGGGGATGGTCGTCCAGACAAACGCTCTCGGGCTGTAAAGAAGTTGGGGGCTGTCGATGACATCCTCACAATGAGTGAGAGCGCCCACGAGCCGGCCCCGCAGCCCGACGACTGCACGAACACCGATCACGCGTTCAGCTGCGCGCTGACGGCGACGCTCATCGCGCGCGTCCACCGCGTCGCCGGCGACACCGGCGTGCGCCGGCTTCTGACCGAGGCGCGCATCGGCCGCTCGCTCGAGTTCCTCACCGACATCGGCAACTGGGTCACGATGGACGACGCCGTCGCCCTGTGGCGCACCGGCGAGATCGTCACCCGGGACCCGAACTTCGCCCGCCACGTCGGCGAGGACGCCGTGCGGGTGCTCGGCTCCTCCTCGACGGCCACGACGCTGCGCGCGCTCGGCTCCCCCGAGGAGCTCCTGCGCCAGACGAGCGTCGCCGCACATCGATTCAGCGTCGCCGCGCGCCTCGAAACGGTCGTGGCCCGCGCGGGCTACGCCGAGATCCGCGCCGTCGCCGCGCCCGGCTTCGTGCGCGAGCGCCTGCACTGCGACTGGACGACCGGCATGCTCTCCCAGAGCACGTCTCTCTTCGGGCTGCCCCCGGCCCGCGTCGAGCACGACTCCTGCCAGGCCCTCGGCGCTGCCGACTGCGTCTACAAGATCAGCTGGGACCCCGGTGCCGGCGGCGACGAGGCCGACGCCGCCCAGGTGTCGATCCTGCGCAAGCAGCTCGACGCGATGGGCGAGCGCCTGCAGAGCGTGTTCGAGACCGCGGCCGACCTGATCGCCACCGGCGACCTGAACGAGACGCTCGCGCGGATCACCGATCGCGCCGCGCACCAGGTCCGCGCGCCGAAGTACCTGCTCGCCGTGCGCCCGACACCCGAGTCCGAGCTGATGCGTCATCAGAAGGGCTTCGACGACGACGAGGCCCGCCTCGTCGCCCACCGCATCTTCCTCGAGGACCCGAGCGACCTGCCCGAGCACTGGTGCGTCGCGGCGGTGCGCTCGCACCGCAACGACTATGGCCGGCTCGTGGCCGTCTACCAGGAGGGAGCCAAGTTCTTCCCCCAGGAGCGTGAGCTGCTCGAGCTGTACGCCCGCTACGCCGCGACGGCGCTCGACAGCGCGACCGCGCTGGTCGAGGCTCGCCTGCGCCAGGACGAGGCCCAGCGCCGCCACGAGGAGGCGCGCACGCTCCTTGACCTCGCGCGCCGCCTGGCCGAGGCTGGCACGAGCGAGAACGTCGCCACCCGCCTGGCCGACGCCGTGCCCGGCGTCATCGACTGCGACCGCGTGAGCGTGTACCTCTGGGACGAGGACGAGGGCGCGTGCGTCCGCCGGGCCGTCAACGAGACCAACGACCCCCACCCCGGACGCGGCGGCGGCGTCGAGGTGTCGCGCCCCGAGGAGGTGCCGCAGCTCGCCCGTTGGCTCGAGCATCCCGACCCGGAGCCCTACTTCATCGACATCGAGACGTCCGCGATCCGCGAGCCGCTGCTCGAGGTCGGCGCGGTCGCCTCGGTGGCGGTGCCGATCGCCACCGCCGAGCGCTTCATCGGCTCGGTCGTCGTGTCCGTTCGCAACGATCCCGAGCGCCTGGCGCCGACCCCCGAGCTGCGCGACCGCCTCTCCGGCATCGCCGCGCACGCGGTGACCGCGCTGGAGAACGGACGCCTCGTCGACCACATCACCCACCAGGCGCGCCACGACCGCCTCACCGGCCTGGCCAACCGGCTCGCGTTCGGCGAGAGGCTTGCCGCCGCGACCGAGCGAGCACGCGAGTGCGAGAGCCCGCTCGCGCTCTTCTACGCCGACCTCGACGGGTTCAAGCCGGTCAACGACGAGTTCGGGCACGAGATCGGCGACGAGCTCCTCTGCGAGGTGGCCGAGCGGCTGCTCGCCTGCGTGCGCGCCGACGACAGCGTCGCCCGCCTCGGCGGCGATGAGTTCGCGATCCTCGTCGATGGGATCGGGGACGAGACGCAGCTCAATGCCGTGTCGGCCCGGCTCGAGCGCGCGTTCGAGTCCCCCTTCATCATCCAGGGCCATACCCTCGGGGTCCGCGCAAGCATCGGCCGGGCCGTGTGGCCGGCCGAGGTCGTCGAGCTCGACGCGCTGCTGCGCTACGCCGACGCGGCGATGTACGACGTGAAGCGCGGGCGCCAGTCCCGCTCCGCCGCGGCCGCGCGCGACGCGCATCGCTGACGGCGCCGGCGCCGCCCTCGGTCACCCGAGTGGCAGCGGGTGCGCGAGGTAGGCGGCCGCCAGCCGGAAGAAGAGCCCGCCGTCGGTCTGCGGGCTCGTCGTGCCGGCGGCGCCGCCGCCGAACAGCAGCCCGATGACCCCGGCCGCGCGCTCGGCCCGCAGGTGCGCGCCGCTCGGGTCGCCGAGCCACCACTGCACCCGGTCGTCGCGGAAGTGCGTCCAGGTGTTGTCGAGCGTCGTGTTGCCGAGCGGGAGCTGCCAGTAGGCGACCGGCGTGTGGGTGATGTGGGTGAAGGTGGCGACGTAGCGCGTGTGCCGAGCGAAGTCGCCCGCCGCCCAGGCCGTGTTCGGGTTTCCCTCGATCTTCAGGTAGAAGCCGGCGTCGCGGTCGGTGACGTCGTTGAAGACGAGGTCGAAGTGGGCGTGCAGCGACGCGTAGAACGCCGCCGAGCGCCGGGCGAGCACGTCCATGTGTGCGAGCGAGGGCTTGGAGTAGGTCGGGTCCTCGCCGGTGCCCCATGTGCTCAGATGCCAGGCGAGGCGCACGTTGGGGGCCAGCGTGTCGCGCAGGGCGATGAACCGCTGCGCCAGGCCGCGCGCGAGCGCGACGTCGCCGGCCTGCTCGAGGTAGCCCCACAGGTCCGGCTCGAGGTGCACGACGACGAGGCGGTTTCCGGCCGCCGCCCGGAGGCGCCGCAACAGCAGCTCGTAGTCGTTCCAGTAGGCGCTCATCGTCGCCGCGTCGCGCAGGTTGGAGATGTCGCGCGCCGACTCGCTCGTGCCGGCCGAGGGCGCGCTCTGGAGCAGCTGGTAGTACGTGAGCACGGGGATCATGTGCGCGCGCAGCGACTCGCTCACGTACAGCGAGGCGAACGTCCCGTTCGGGTTCCAGGTCGACCAGCCGTGGCCGGTGTTCACCCCGCCGGCGAGGTACTGATAGCGCAGGTCAAACGGCGCCTGGCGGCGCAGCGCGGCGGCGTCGTTGGGCGAGTCCGAGACGCCGAGGGCGAGGCGGTGCGGCCATCCGGCCGGCAGCGGAATGACGGCTGCGGCGAGGATCGACACGAGCGTCTTGCGCAGGACACGGATACTAGAGCGCGTGAGCGATGCGTCTCGGGCGGAGAACGAGCAGCGGCCGACCGGGCCTCGGCCGGCGCCGGGGCCCGCGACGCCGGACGCGGAGCCGGTGCAGCCCGGTGCGGAGCCGGCGCGGCTCGCGCCGGAATCGGCACCGCCCGCGCCGCAGGACGCGCCGCCCGCGTCCGTCGCGCCGGCGCCGGCCCGGGTCGCCCACGGGGCGGTCCGCGGCCTGGCCGCCGCGATCTACGGCCAGGTCGTCGTCACCTCGGTCGTCGCCGCGCTCGAGGTGCACGAGCAGGCCCCGCCGGCGCAGTCGTTCGCCACCGTCGCGGCGACGATGCTCGTGTTCTGGCTCGCGCACGCGTACGCGGAGGCGATCGCCGGCGCTGACAGCTGGCGCGACACGGCACGGATCCTCCGGGAGGAGGGCGGAATGGTCATCGCCGCGCTGCCGACGCTGTTCGTTCTCGTCCTCGGCATCGTGCACGTGCTGTCGCGCGAGAACGCCGCGCTCGTGGCCGTGTACGTCGGAGTGGTGGTGCTCTTCCTGCTCGCCGCCGTCGCGGCTCACCGCATCGGGCGCTCGGCCGCGAGCGTCGCCCTCACCGCTGTGCTCGGCGGGCTGTTCGGGCTCGTCATCGTCGTGTTGAAGGTGCTCTCGCACTGATCGTTCACCGCGGCGAGGGTCGGCCGCGGAGTGCGCGCGCGCCGAGATGCGTAGCTGTGCGGAGGTTCGGCCGCCGCGACCGTGCGTTTCGGGCGCTCGGCCGTGAGTAGAGTTGTGGTGCCTTTCGTCCACCCCTTGTGCGAGGAGACTGTCCACAGATGCCTCGCTGGCGCTTGTCGGTCTGCGTTCTGGGCGTCGCCACGTCGCTCGCGTCGTTCGGCGTCACCGTGGCACCGGCCTCGGGGGCCCCGTCGTTGCAGGTCTTCACGGCCGGACTGCCCGTTGGTGCGACGCCGGTTCTCGCCGCCGCCGCGCCCGGAGGCGGGGTCTGGTTCACCCAGGCCGTGCCCGGTGCCCCGCTCGGCCGGATCACGACGGACGGCACGATCGTCGAGCAGCCGATGCCGGCGCTCGCCGCGCGTCTGCGGTCGTCCCCGTCCGCGCTCGTCGCGGCCGCGGACGGGGGGGTGTGGCTCGTGACCGGAGGCGACGTCCTCCACGTGACGCCGGGCGGAGCGGTGACCGATTACGCGTCCTCGCTTCCGGGCGGTGTCGAGGCCGGCCAGCTCGCTGTCACCGCGGACGGCAGCCTCTGGTTCACCGACGGCGGCGCCGGCGGGGCGATCGGCGTGATCAGCGCCGGCGGCTCCGTCCGCGAGTACCGCGCGGGCCTTGGCGCTCACGGTGCGCTCAACGGGATCACCGCCGGCCCCGACGGCAACGTCTGGTTCACCGACTGCAGCGGTCACATCGGGCGCATCACGCCGGCGGGTCAGATCACGATGTTCGCCGCCGGCAGCGGATGCCCGCAGGGCATCGTCGCCGGACCCGACGGCAACCTCTGGTTCACCGAGACGCGCGCGTTCGTCGGCGTGGGCCGGATCACGCCGACCGGCTCCGTGGCGGAGTTCGCCACGTCGGCGTCGACGATCGGGATGCAGTACATCGCGTCCGGTCCCGACGGTCGGCTGTACTTCACCGAGCCCTTCGGGCTCGCCCCGACGGCCCCCAACGGCCCCGGCGCGATCGGCTCGGTGACCGTCACCGGCCTCCTCACGCAGGACGACATCGGGTCGATGTTCCCGTTCGACTCGCCGTGGGACGTGGTCGCCGGCACCGACGGCAACCTCTGGCTGACCTTCCCCGGCGATCCATCGGCCATCGGCGAGCTCACCTTCGCTCCGGTTGTGACGGCGGGCGGCGCGGAGTCGGTGACGGCCACCGCGGCGACGCTGGTCGGGGGCCTGCAGACCAACGCGCAGCCGACGAGCTACTACTTCGAGTACGGCCCGAGCGGGGGCTACGGCGCGCAGACGCCGGATCTGACCGCCGCCGCCGCCACCGGTGACGCGCAGGTGTCCACGGCGATCTCCGGGCTCCAGCCGGACACGACCTACCACTACCGCCTCGTGGCGGCGAACGGGTCCGGCACGACCGACGGTCCCGACGGCACGTTCACCACCGCCGGCCCGACGACCAGTGCGACGGCGACGGATTCGACCGCGACGAGCACCACGGCGACGAGCACCACGAGCACGGCCTCGCCGAGCGGCGCTCGCGCGACCGGGCACGGCGGCGTCCTGGCCGCCACGGGCGTGACCGGGCCGGACGGCGGGCTCCTCGGCGTCAACCTCGGCCCGCTCTCGCTCACCGGGGTGGTGGCCGGCCGTTCGTTGGCGGCCGGCCTCGTGTCCGGCATCGTCCTCGTCCGCGGTCCCGGCGGCAGATTCTCCGCCCTCGGTCCCCGCTCGGTGCTGCCGGTCGGCGCGCGCATCGACGCGCGCCACGGGATCGTCAAGCTCACCTTCCTGCAGCGCCGCCCGCCCGCCCGCGGCGTGCGCGGCGCGGCCACGGCCGCCGCCCCGTTCGCCGCCGCGACGATCCTGCTGTCCGGCGGCGTGGTCTCGATCGCGCAGGCGCCGCCGGGTGGACCGGTCGCCATCGTCCTGGTCGACGGTGACTTCGGCGTCTGCACATCCACGGTGCGGGCGCATCTCGCCCGGCGCCACGCTCCGTCGAGCCGCCACCACGTCGTGCGCCAGTTGTGGTCGCGTGACAGCGGCGGCTCCTTCAGCACCCACGGCCGCGACAGCGTGGGGACCGTCCAGGGGACGCTGTGGCTGACAGCGGACCGCTGCGACGGTACGCTCACACACGTGGTACAGGGCCGGGTTCTCGTGCGTGCCCTGCACGTGCGGCGGCGGGTGCTGCTGCACGCGGGGCAGTCTTACCTCGCGCCGACGGTGCGGCGATGAGCGACCGCTCCGGCGACCGGCGGCGCCCGCTCCTCTCGGTGCTCCCCGCGGCGCTCCTCGCGCTCGCGGTCGGGTTGCTCGTCCAGGCGACGGGCTGGCTCTCCGGGCCCGAGCAGAGCACGGTCAACGCCCGCTTCGCCGTGCGCTCCGTCCCGCCGCCGCACGGCGTCGCCGTGGTGGCGATCGACCCCCGAACGCTCACCGAGCTTGCGTTGCGCTGGCCGTTCCCGCGCTCGGTGCACGGGGCGATGATCGACCGCCTCCGTGAGGACGGCGTGGCCCAGATCGTCTATGACGTCCAGTTCACCGAGCCGACCGTGCCGGCCCAGGATCTCGCCCTCTACCGCGCGGTCGCGCGGGCGCCCGGCACGGTGCTCGCCACCTCCGAGACCGGCAACGAGGGGCAGACGAACATCCTCGGCGGCAACGCGAACCTCGCGGCGATCGGCGCGCTGCCGGCCTCGAGCAACCTCATCCGCGATAACGGCGTGATCGACCGCTTCCCGTTCGAGACCGGGAAGCTCGACAGCCTCGCGGTCGTCGCCGTCCAGCACGCGACCGGCCGAGCCGTCTCGCCGCAGGCGTTTCCCGCCGCCGGCGCCCTCATCGACTACCGCGGTGGCGAGGGGGCGTTCCCGACCTACTCGTTCTCCGACGTCCTGCACGGCGTGGTGCCGGCCTCGGACCTGCGCGGGCGGATCGTCGTCGTCGGCGTGACCGACCCGTCCGTGCACGACGTGTACCCGACGCCGACGAGCGGCAGCGGCCTCATCTCGGGCGCCGAGATCTGGGCCAACGCGATCTGGACCACCCTGCACGGCCTCCCGTTGGGCGACGCGTCGGGCCTGCTGGCCTTCCTGTGCGTCGTGGCTCTCGCCCTCGTGGCGCCGCTGGCCCGGCTGCGCCTCCGCGCCCCGGGTGCCGTCGCGGTCGCCGTCGTCGCCGGGCTCGTCTACGTGGTCGTGGCGCAGCTCGCCTTCGACGCCGGCGCCGTGTTGCCCGGCGTCGCGCCGCTGCTCGCGCTCGCGGTCGGGGCGGCGGCGATCCTCGTTTCGGCCAGCGTTCTGGACCGGCAGGAGCGCGAGCGGGTGTCCGATGAGAATGCCCGGCTCGCGGCGCGCGTGTCCGAACGGACGCGCGAGCTGCAGGACAGCCAGCTCGAGATCATCCGTCGTCTCGCCCAGGCGGTCGAGCAACGCGACTTCGAGACCGGGCGCCACCTCGAGAGCATCGGCCTGTTGGCCGAGGAGCTGGGCCTCGCGCTCGGCCTCGACGCGGAGGAGGCCGAGCTGATGCGCCACGCGAGCATGCTCCACGACGTCGGCAAGGTCGGGATCCCCGATCGCATCCTGCTGAAGACCGGTCCGCTGCAGACGGGCGAGCGGGAGGTCGTCAACCAGCACACGGTCATCGGCAGCGAGATCCTCGCCGGCTCACCCTCGGCGCTCGTGCGGATGGCCGAGACGATCGCGCGGACCCACCACGAGCGCTGGGACGGCACCGGGTACCCCTACGGTCTGAAGGGGGAGGAGATACCGCTCGTCGGACGCATCTGCGCCGTCTGCGACGTCTACGACGCGCTGCTCGCCGACCGCCCCTACAAGCCGGCCTGGACCCGCGAGCGGGCGCTGACCGAGATCGCGGCCCAGCGCGGACGCCATTTCGACCCCGTGGTGGTCGACGCCTTCCTGCGGCTGCGGGCGGCGGCGGCCGAAAGCGGTCTGGAGGGCCGCGGCGCGCGGGCCGGGGCGTCCAACGGCGAAGTGGCGGCCGGCGCCGCCAACGGCGCCGCCCCGTCGCGCGACGCGGCCGACGATCCGGCCCTCCACTGAGCTGACTAACCGAGGAAGCGCTCGACGTCGCGGGCGGCGTCCCAGCCGTCGCGCAGGGCCGCGCGGGCGAGCGACAGCCAGTCCGCCGTCCCGCCCCCCGCGCGAGCGATCGCCGCGAACACCTGCCCGGCGCCGCGCAGGGGCCACAGATCGCCGGGCGCCGGCGCGACGGCCAGCACGAGGCGCGCGAGCTCGCGCGGGCGCTCGGCGAGGCGATCGCGCGCCGCGGTCACGGCGTCCCCGTCGAGTCGGCCGGGGCGGCCGTCGGCGAGCGGACCGAGCCCGTGGCGCGCGAGCGAGAGCGCGCGCTCGCCGTCGCCGGGCGGCAGCACTCCGAGGGTCGCGAGCGCGGCCGCGAACGCCGTGCCGTCGTCGCCGCTCAGCGCGTCGAGCGCGTCGGCGCTCGCCTGCACGCGTGCGTCATCGGTCGCGCCGACGGCGCCGAAGTCGAGCACGGCGACGCGCCGGTCGGCGAGGAGCAGGGCGTCGAGGCGCCCGGGCGCGGCGTGTACGAGCCCGAAGCGCGCCCCGCCGAGGACGAAAGCGGCGTACAGCGCGGCGGCGCGGTCGCGCTCGCGACCTTCGGTCGCCGCGAGCGGCGTGCCTTCGAGCCACGGGCTGACGAGAACGGTGTGATGGCTGAGCCGGCCCACCGGGGACGGGACGTACAGGGTCGGATGATCGCGCAGCGCCCGATGCACGCGCCGCTGCGCGTCGGCCTCGCTGTCGAGATCGAGCTCCTCGAGCACGCGCTCGCGCACCTCGGAGATCATCGGCGCGGGATCGAGGCCCGGCAGTGCGGCGCCGAGCGGTCGTGCGAGCGCGTCGAGGAGCACGAGATCCTGGCGCACCCGGCCGGCGATCGACGGGCGCAGCACCTTGACCGCGACGGGCGCCCCGCCGAGCGTGCCGCGATGCACCTGGGCGATCGGCGTGACGGCCACCGGCCCGGGCTCGAGGTCGTCGAGCTCGCGGGTCGCGGCCGTGCCCCAGGCGTCGCGCAGCGCGCGCTCGATCGCCTTGAAGGCGACCGGCTCGCTCGCCGCGTCCAGTGCGCGCTGCAGCTCGGGCGCGAGCTCGTCGGTCCAGGGCCGCCCGAGCCACAGCGGGTCGATCGCCTCGGCCAGGCGGGCGAGCGCGAGCTGCCCGGTGGGGGCGCTGCGGGCGAGCTTCAACGCCGCCTCCGCGAGGGCCTGCAACCGGTATGCGCCCGCGTCGCTCATCGGGCTGGACCGTAGCGGGAGGCGAGCCAGGACCGGCGCCGCGCGGAGCGCCGATGCGTCCGCTGCCGCCGGAGTCCGAGGGGCGATCGGCTAGCATCACCCCTCGTGCCGCGCTGCCTGCGTCTCCGCTCACGGCTCGCTCCCCTCGTCGCCCTGCTTGTGCTGGCGTGCGCCTGCGCGGCCCTGGCGGCCGGCGCGTCGGCCCAGACCGGCGTCGTCGCGATGTCCAACGAGAGCACGGTCACCTACTGGGCCAACCCGCTCACGAACGCGGCGATCCACACGGACCCGAGCGGATCCGCCCGGGTCCTGACGCACCTGCACGAGTTCACCGAGGACGGCTTTCCCGAGGTGTACATCATCCTGGCCCGCGAGACGGTGTCCGGGACCTCCTGGGCGCACATCACGTACCCGGGGCGGCCGAACGGCGCCACCGGCTGGGTGCCGCTCGACGACCTCGAGATCCCGCAGCTGAACACCGAGCACCTGGTCATCGACCTCGCGCAGGAGCGCGCGACGCTCTATCACCACGGGAGCGCGATCTTCTCCGCCCCGGTCGGGGTCGGCTCCCCCGCGGCGCCGACCCCGCGCGGCACGTTCTGGATCCGCGAGAAGTTCGGCGTCGCCGGCGACGCCGCCTACGGCCCGTACGCGTTCGGCACGAGCGCGTACTCGTCGCTCACCGACTGGCCCGGCGGCGGCGTGGTCGGGATCCACGGCACCGACCAGCCCGGGCTCGTCCCGGGCAACCCGTCGCACGGATGCGTGCGTCTGCGCAACAGCGACATCGTCCGGCTGTACGGGCTCATGTCGGTCGGCACGCCCGTGTCGATCGTCAACTGAGGCGCCGGAGGCGGCCACGTGGCCGTGGCGGGCCGGCCGGTCAGGGCTCGCATCGCGAGCCAATCCTGCTCATCGCGGCTGCTCGCGCACTGATCCGCACGACCTGAACATCCGTCCAGCACCGCCGTGCACGCTCAAGTGCGGTCCCTCCCACGACAGGCAAGGGGCCCCCGGAATCCGGTCATCTCTACGCAAACCACGTCAAACCTCTCGCCGAGCCGGGCCGCCGGCGCGCCGCGAAGGGGCGTCACGGTCTAAAGTGTCGGCCCCGTCCGCGGGTGACGACAGGGTTCCGCGCCGGGCGCGGGTCTTCCCGCACCGGCGGCGCCCGCCGCATCTCACAAAGGTAAGGAGTACCAGCCGATGTTGCGCAAAGTCCTCGTTCTGACCGTCGCCGTACTCGGGTTGTTCGCCACGGCAGCGCAGGCGCACACGGCGTCGTTCACCGTGAGCTGTGGTTCTGCGGACATCAGCTGGAGCAACTTTGCGGCCACCGGCACCGGCAACGGCGGGTTCAACAGCCCGACCTACTCGATCGTCTTCACGCCCGCCGGCTCGACAACCCCGATCCCGATCGTCTCCAGCCAGGTTCTGCCGGGCTTCACGGGGTCGGCCTTCACGCTCCCGCCCGTCGCGCTGCCCCCGATCGACGGCAGCGTCGCGTTCAACACGGCCGTGACGACCGCGCAGACGCGCGACCGCACCTCGGGCAGCCTCTCGCAGACGCTCACCGTCACCGCCTGCCCGACGCTGTCGACGACCGCGACGCCCTCGACGGCCGTCGTCGGTCAGCCGGTCCACGACGTGGCCCATCTCGGCGGCGGCGTGGACCCGACGGGGACGATCACCTTCAAGCTGTACGGCCCCAACGATGCGACCTGCGGCCGGGCGCCCGTGCGGTCGGTCACGACGCCGGTCAGCGGCGACGGCGACTACCCCTCCCCGACGATCACTCCCACGGCCACCGGCACCTATCTGTGGGTGGCGAGCTACAGCGGCGACGGCAGCAACCCCAACAACATCCCCTTGTCCAGCGCCTGCGGCGCACCGAACGAGTCGGTCGTCGTCACGCCGGCCACCCCGGCGCTGACGACGACGGCCACGCCGTCGACGGTCGCGGTCGGCACGGCCGTCCACGACGTCGCACATCTGACCGGCGGGTCCAGCCCGACGGGCACGATCACGTTCAACCTGTACGGCCCCAACAACGCGGCCTGCACCGGCTCGCCGGTCCAGAGCGTGACGACGGCGGTCAACGGCGACGGGGACTACAACTCACCGTCGGTGATCCCGACGGCCACCGGCACGTACGTGTGGGTCGCCGCGTACAGCGGCGACGCCAGCAACGTGTCCCTCATCACGTCGTGTGCCGACGCGAGCGAGGCCGTGCTCGTCACCCCGGTCACGCCGGCGCTGACGACGACGGCCACGCCGTCGACGGTCGCGGTCGGCACGGCCGTCCACGACGTCGCGCATCTGACCGGCGGGTTCAACCCGACGGGCACGATCACGTTCAACCTGTACGGCCCCAGCAACCCGACCTGCACCGGCACGCCGGCCCGGACCGTCACGGCGGCGGTCAGCGGCGACGGGGACTACAGCTCACCGCCGGTGACGCCCACCGTCGCGGGTACCTACGTGTGGGTCGCGGCGTACAGCGGTGACGCCAACAACGTGTCGCTCATCACGTCCTGCGCGGACGCGAGCGAGACGGTGACGGTCACCCCGCTCACGCCGGCCCTGTCGACGACGGCCACGCCGTCGACCGTGACCATCGGCCAGCCCGTCCACGACATCGCGCACCTGACCGGCGGCTCCAGCCCGACGGGCACGATCACCTTCGACCTGTACGGCCCCAGCAACCCGACCTGCACCGGAACGCCGGTGCAGAGCGTCACGGCGACGGTCAACGGCGACGCCGATTACCCCTCGCCGGCGGTCACCCCGACCGCCAAGGGCACCTACGTGTGGGTGGCCAGCTACAGCGGCGATGCCAACAACGTTCCCCTCGTCACGTCCTGCGCGGACGCGAGCGAGACGGTGACGGTGACCCCGGGCACGCCGGCGCTGACGACGACGGCGACGCCGTCGACGATCACCGTCGGTCAGCCGGTGGCCGATGTCGCGCATCTGACCGGCGGCGTCAACCCGACGGGCACGATCACGTTCAAGCTGTACGGCCCGAACGACGCGACCTGCACCGGCACTCCGGTCGGCAGCGTCACGAAGACGGTCAGCGGCGACGGGGATTACACGTCGCCGACGGTCACCCCGACCGGAGCGGGCACGTACTCCTGGGTGGCCAGCTACAGCGGTGACGCAAACAACGTCGCCCTGTCCAACGGCTGCGCCGAGGCGAGCGAGACGGTGACGATCACCCCGGCCACGCCGGCGCTGACGACGACGGCGACGCCGCCGACGATCACCGTCGGCCAGCCGGTGGCCGACGTCGCTCACCTGAGCGGCGGGAACAACCCGACCGGGACGATCACCTTCAACCTGTACGGCCCCACCCCGAACGGCTGCACCGGCACGCCGGTCGGCAGCGTCACGACGACCGTCAGCGGCGACGGCGACTACACCTCGCCGACGGTCACACCGACGGGCGCCGGGACGTACGTGTGGGTGGCCAGCTACAGCGGCGACGCGAACAACGCGCCGCTGTCCAACGGCTGCGCCGAGGCGAGCGAGACCGTGACGGTGAGTCCCCCGCCGCCCCCGCCGCCCGCGCCGAGCTTCACGATGCGCAAGCTCGAGGCCGACCCGTCGAGCCCGAACTTCGGCGCCGGCCCGATCGACGCGAACGTCGGGGACACGATCAACTACCAGATCATCGTGACCAACACGGGCAACGAGCCGCTCGATCTCGGGCTCGTCGACACGCTGTGCACCGGGGTCAGCGGTCCGATCGGCAACGTCACCGGCAACACGCTCGCCGTCGGCGGCACGGCAACCTGGACGTGCTCGCACGTGGTCGTCGCGGCCGACTTCCCGACCTACGTGAACGTCGCGCAGGTGACCGGCACGCCGCCGGGCCAGCCGTCGCTGCCGCCGCAGCGCAGTTCGGTGCTCGCGAACATCGCTCGCGGCAGCGTCGCGCCGGCCTGCGTCGCCTCGCCGATCAAGATCAAGCAGACGACCACCCGGTCCAAGCAGACGATCGACGCGATCGTGACCGGCGGCGGGCTGAAGAAGCTCGTGTTCTACCTCGACGGCCGAGCGGTCAAGACGCTCACCAAGCCGAATCTGTCCGGTGGGCGCTATCAGCTGTCGATCAACGTGCCGCGCACCCGCTACGGGACGCACTCGGTGACGGCGAAGGGGACGAACACGTGCGGCAAGGCGTCGAGCGCCGGGCTCACCTTCAGCCACAACGCGCCGGTGAAGAAGATCGTCCCGCGGTTCACCGGCTGACGCCGGCCACGCCGGGGGCCCGCAACGAGCGGGTCTCCGGGCGCCGTGGGCGGGTCGTCAGAGCCGCAGGTTCATCGCGTGGGTCACCGAGGCGGCGCCCGACAGCTCCGCGACGCCGAGGACCGGTATCGGACCCTTGCGCAGCCGCGCCATCGTCGCGCTGCTCATGTGCAGGCGCAGGATCGTCACCTGGCCGGTGGGCGCGACGAGCGGCGCGCTGGCCAGCGTCGCCCCGCCGGCCTGCAGCTTGATCGTTCCGGTGCAGGGACGGCCGGTCAGGTCGCAGTACAGGGCGAGCGGCACGAAGCCCTGGTGGTTGGCGCCGATGTTCGTCTGCCCGAAGGCGAGGGCCGGCTTGCCGCCGGGCATCCCCGGCTCGCCGTACAGCCCGCCCGGGCACAGCGGCGTCGCGTCGCCACCGGTGGCGAGCGTCGACTGCAGCAGCAGCTCCTCGTGAGGGTTGCGGGCGAAGCCGTTGCTCGGGGCGACGTCGGTGGCCGCGAGGTCGGCGCCGTTGTTCGTGCCGTTGTCGGCGATGTAGGAGTCCATCGTCGCACCCGCCACCGCGCCGATGACGCGGTATTGCACGCCGCTGGGGTAGTACTGCGGATCGAATCCGCCCTCGTCGTTGAAGTCGACGATGTCGCCCCGGTTGACGCAGAAGTTGAGCGGCCGGTAGGAGGTCACCGTGCGCGGAGTTGCCCCGCCGGCGCCGCAGGTCGGGATCGTGAAGGGCTGGGTCGTGACGTCCACGTGCGTGCTGCCGCCGGCGATCGGGGTCAGCGCCTGGAAGTGGATCTGGGTGAGCGGCGCCGGGCCGCCGGCGGCGGGCTCGGCGCAGCCCTCGAGACGAATCGAGGTGATCTGACCGCCGGCCGGCGCGGTCGCGCTTGCGCCGCGGGGGAGGGTCGTGTTCCACAGCGCGGTGTCGGCACCGTCGTGACTGATGTGAACGAGCCCGGTTCCGTACGCGAACTTCGTCCCCACGTAGTTGAGGTTGGCGGCCGTGTCCTTCGTGGCCGCGACCGCGAGCGGGCTGCCGAACGTCGTCACCGCGGCGTGGGCTCCGGCCGCCGGTGCCAGCAGCGCGAGGAGCGCCAGCGCGCCGCCGCAGAGCATGCGGGCAAGCGAACGGGGGGGCTGGTGGGCGCGGAGCGGGGAGGTCATGGCGGTCGGTGCGGCGGGTCAGGAGATGTGTCGGCCGCAACCCCGGCTGCGCTTCAGTGAGCGCGCCGCCCGCTCGTACATCGGCCGAGCGCGATCGGACATCGGCCGACCGCGGGGCGGGGGAAATCGGATGACCGGCGGAGCGGCATCAGCCCCCGCTCGGCGCCACGGTCGAGCAGCTGAGCTGCGTCTCGATCGCCGAGACCTGCGAGCTGATCGTCTGACCCTCCGCGGACGTCAGCCCGTTCGGGCCCGACGAGCCGAGCTCGATGAGCCCGATCGCCGAGCCGAGGAACTGCGCGTCGAGGCAGCCGTCGGCCTCGTCGCCGATGACGAACGCCTGACCGGCCTCGCCGAGCTGGGAGATGAGGCCGTCCGCGACGCTCGGGTCGATCCCGAACGCCTCGATGGACCCGATCGAGGCGAGCAGCTCGTTGCTCGCCCGGAGATCGGGCGCCACGGGCGCCGGGCAGGCGAGCGCCGCGTCGATGGCCACCGTCGCGCTCAGCAGCGAGGTGGCCGTGGCCGCCGGGATCGCCCCCGCCGGTGCGTCGGCGTTCTCGAAGATCGCCTGGCCGACGGTGCCGAGCGCGGTGCAGGTTGCGCCCGTCGTGCCGAACGTGAGCGCCGTCTCCACCGACTGCAGGTCGGCGTCCAGATCCTGACCGCCCTGGCCGGAGAGCCCGAGCGCATCGACAGTCGAGACGAGCGCGGTCAGCTGCTCCGCGGGCGACAGCGGCGCCGGGCCGCTCGGCGCCGGCGTCGGGCCCACCGGGCCCGGCGCGGTGGCGGGGGCCGTGGTCGCGGGGCCGCCCGAGCCGGCCCGGCCCGGGCTGGACCCGGTGCTGCGCGGGACGGGCAGGGCGGCCGATGGGCCGGGTGCCGGTCCGGTGAAGAGCAGCGCCCGGCCCGCCCGGACCACGTGCAGGCGGCGTGCCGCTCCCGGACGCGTGCGCCAGACGATGACCCGGCCCGAGCGCACGCTCACCTCCGTGCCGTCGCAGCGGTCGGCGATCATCCAGACCGCCCCGCTCGTCCGGGCGATCGCGTTCGTCGCGGTCACCTGCAGGCGCCCGCCCCCGGCGAAGAAGAGCTTGCGGACGACGGTCGTCGAGGCGCTCGATCGCGAACCCGTGCCCTGCGGGCACGCCGCGGGGTGGCCGCCGCTGAGCGTGAGCATCGTCATCGGCGCCGCGCTCGCCGTCTGGGCGACCGAGAACGCCCCACCGCCGACGCTCTCGACCTGCACCGCCCCGGCGGCGTCACGCGCGCTCTTCAGCAGCACCGTCCCGTGCGTGGCATCGAGGGTCAGGCCGAGCGGGAGCGCGGCGGCCGCCCGCAGCCGCAGCCAGCCGTCGCCCGGCCAGAACACGTCGGTGGCGTCACGCTGCGGCGCGACGACGACCGAGGCCCCGGCCACCGGCAGGCCGGGGCGCGGCAGCGTCGCGGCCGGCGCGGGCGTCGCGCCGACGACGGCGGCGGCGATCGTCGCGGCGCCGGCCAGCGTCCGGGTGACGACGGGTCGGCGCCCCGCCGGGCGCCGCGTCATCGGGAGTCGCGGGTCGATTCCCGGGCGACCGCCCGCCGGGTCAGAAGCTCGGACACGCCGGCCCGCCCGAGGCGCTCGGGGTGCACAGCGTCGAGCGGAAGAACGTCCACACCGTCGCCGAGGGCGCCAGGAAGTCCGGCGGCTCGGTGTAGCGCAGGTTGGAGTTGTAGTCGTAGTTCTTGAGGTAGCCCGTGCCGCCGGAGGTCCCGACCGTGCCCCGGAAGCGCTGCGCGATCGCGCCGTACACGTTGAGCGTGCCGAGGTTGCCGCCGCAGTCGTAGTTGTCCACGATGAACGAGTCGTTGACGGCGAGGATCGCCGCGTCGAAGACCGGGTTGGTCATCGTTCCGGTCTGGTCGCTCGCATTCCCGCCGAAGCGGCTGGTGGATTGGCAGCTGTACTGCGCGCTCGGCGACACGCGGTTCATCGGGTGGTAGACGCGCACGAAGTTGTTCGGAATGAGTCCGAGGAGCGCGCCTCCGGTGGGGGTCGTCGGGCAGTTCGAGCCCGGGTTGCTGTTCGCGGCGCAGATTTGCCCGTTGAGGACGATGTCGGTGTCGCTGGCGATCGTCAGCGACGCGCTGTACCAGCCGCTCACGTATGCATCGCCGCAGCCGGTGTCCTTGGAGTCGTAGTACGAGGTCGAGGTGTTGTCGGCCACGTCGTCGTACTGAGACGCGTACGGGGTGTACGCGTCCGGGCAGCCGGTTGCCTCGCCGTTACCCGACGTGTTGTTCGTCTGCACCCAGATGACGGTGCTGCCGTTGATCGGGTGGGTGACGGTGCCGATCGCCGGATTGGTGGCCGTGAACGTCGAGCCGTTGAGCACGATGTCGGTCGCTCCGGAGAACGTGTACGTGGCGTCGGAGGCGAGGCTCGAGTTGGTGGCCGGCGGCTGCAGGCCGGTCGGCTGCTGGGGCGTGGTCGAGAACACGGGCGTGCTCGGGCTGAAGGTGGTCTGCCCGTTGCGGTTGGTGCCGCTCGGGCAGCCGAGGTTGCCCTGCGTGTAGATCGGGTTCGAGCCCACGCCGAAGGTCGGCGACCCGCACGTCTCGATCCAGTCGTCGGTGTACATCGGCCCCCTGACCGCGTCGCCGTTGGCGAACTCGATGTCCGCGCAGTTGTTGCTGTTCGCCTGCGAGGAGCTGTTGCGCTGGGGCTCGTACTGCCAGCAGCCGGTGTAGTTGTTCGGCCCGCCGGTCTGGATCTCGGTGCTCGCCGCGTTCGGCGACAGCGTCTCGAACTGGGTGTAGTAGATGTAGTTGAGGAAGCTGTCGGTCTTGAACTGCGCCACGATGTCGACCTGGGCGAAGTTCTTCGTGCTCGCCGCGCCCGGGACGCACTGCGAGCCCGCGGTCAACCCCCCACTCGAGCCCGCGCAGCCGACGAACAGCACGCGGAAGCTGCCGTTGCTCTCGACCATCGTGTTGACGGCATTGCTCGGCGAGCAGTGCGACTGCCCGCTGGCCGGGACCTCGACCCAGTTGTAGTACTCGTTCGCGCTCGACGTGTTGCCGGCGGTCGGGACCGACACTCCGGGCTGGCCGGTACCCACCTGCTGGTTGGCCTGATAGCAGTTCGTCCAGTACTGGTTGTTGTGGTCGAGGTAGTACAGGTAGGCGTTGATGCCCGCCTGCGCGGCGTAGTACGCTTCCTTCTTGTAGATGTTGCGCTGGACGATCGTGGTGTCGCCCTCGGCGGCGGTGAACACGGCGACGGTGAGCGAGGCGGTGATGACGAGCGCCCCCAGGGTCACGAGCAGCGTGACCCCACGCTCCTCCGAGAGCGAGCGCAGACGCGCGACGATGGTGGCAAGAAGCATGCTGGGCCTCCTCATGAGCATTGGCCGGGAGCGCTCGAGGTGTACGGGGTGAGGCGCAGCACGACGACGTCCTCGACGCTCGCGCCCGGCTTTCCGGTGTTCGCCGCATAGGTGCCGTAGTTGGTCGACTTCCCGTCGTGCGGCAGCACGGTGAAGTCGATGCTCACCTCGATCACCGACGACGCCGTGGTGGAGGTCAGCGGCGACGTGAGCGGCGCGTTGGATCCGGACTCGTCGAAGGCGGTCGGCAGCTTGTTGTTGGTGTCGTAGGCGTAGTACTGGAACATCGGGGTGGACCCGCTCAGCTGCACGTTGCTCGCGAGCACGTAGCTGCTCGAGCCGCTCGTGGTGAAGCCCGTGTACGAGTTCACGCCGCTGCTGGTCGTGTACGTGGCTGGATAGGTCGTGTCCGTGAGCGTGTGCGCGGTGCTGCTGTAGACGACGTCGTGCAGGACGGGCACCGGCAACGCCGCCCCGCTCGCGGCGCTGATGAATGTCAGCTCGGTGCTGCTGCTGCCCGGCGTGGCGCTCGTCCCGGTGATGGACGTCGGCCCCTGGATCGGATACGAGTCGGTGCTGCTCCCGGTCGTCACCGCCACCCCGGTGCAGGCGGACTGGAGCTCCTGCTCGATCGTCTGGAGCGCCGCCGTCGCGGCGTCGGACGCGTCGGCGCGGTCGTTGACCTGCGAGGAGAGGCGCAGCGACACGTCGATCAGCCCGAACGCGGCGAGCGAGATGACGATCCCGGTCGCGATGCCGATGAGCATCTCGATGAGGGTGAAGCCGCGCTCGTCGGCGAGGCGGATGCGCAGACGCTCGATCATGGGCACGCGTTGCTGCCGTTGCCTGCCTTGGCCACCCAGGTGCTGATGACCACGGGCGACGAGCCGGTGCCGGCCGCGCTGCTGATCGTCACGGTGCCGGTGCCGACGTAGGTCGTGCCGGACGAGACGACGTAGGAGCACACCGAGTACTTGCCCTGGGGAACGAACATCACCCAGTCGCCGGTGGCGTAGTGGTCGGTGCCGGCCGGCGCTCCGGGAATCCCCGACGTCGCGGTCGGCAGGGCGCCCTGCACGGCGATGCTGTTGAGGTTCGAGTAGTCGCGCACCTGCGAGCAGTTCGTGCCCGTGTCGGTGTCCTTGAGCGAGACGTACGTCGGGTCGGTGGCCACCGGCGTGACGGTCCCGTACTTGGTCTGGACCTCGAGCGGCGAGAGGATGAGCGTGGCGGACTTGTTGTCGTGACCGGCGAGGGGCACGAGTGGCACGGATTGCGCGCTGCTGTCCGACGGCGCGTTCGCGGTGCACGTGCCGGCGTACACGCTGTAGTACGTCCCCGTCGTGGTCCCGCTCGAGTCGGTGTAGGCGAACGGCGACAGCCGGTCGGTGGGCGTGGTGAAGCCCGAAGAGATCGGCGGCGACTCGGCGCTGCTGCCGTTCGCGTAGAACGTCGTCGGCCCGTTCGAGCCCGCCTGCGTGACGAACGAGTCGCCGAGCGCCGGGAAGCTCTGATGGCTGTGCGGGTCGGTGGCCGAGAAGGCGACGGAGATCGTGCCGTAGGGAGCGTACGTGATCGGCGCCATCGCGCCGGACCCGTTGACGACGGTGACCATCGTCGTGGCCGGGGACGTGTTCGTCGTCGTGAGATCCTGGCCCGGATAGTTCGCCGTGACCGTGTAGCTGTCGTCGGCCATGTTCGGGAACACGAGGCACCCGTTGGAGTCGGTGCTGCCGCTGCCGGCGCTCGCGCCCGCGGTGTTGTCGTAGACGGTGATCGGCACGCCGACGCTGGGCGCCTTCGTGGTCGCGTCGGTCACGTGAACGACGAGGTTGTCCCCGTTCGGCGGGTTGACGATGCTCGTGGCGAGGACCGGGTGGGTGAAGCTGTCGTCGTTGGACTGGCCCCAGGCCACGTAGGACTGCAGGAGGATGTAGTCGGCGGACGAGGTGCCGCTCGTCGAGCAGCTCGACGTACCGTTGTGCGAGACGTACGTGCCGGTGTGCCAGATCCAGTAGGTGGTGCCGCCCACCTGCTCGGAGAACTTGCTGTTCGTCGTGTTGAGGTTGGCCAGGTTCGACGTCGGCTGCGCTCGCAGCTCCTCCTGGTCGCGCTGCGCGAGCGAGACCGCCTCGGCGTACTGGCGCTCGCGTCCCGTCGACTTGCCGCTCGCGCTGAAGCCCGCGAGCGCGCCGAGCGCGACGATGATGAGGATCGACGCGCTGATCATGACCTCGATCAGCGTGTCACCGGCCTGTTCGCGCAGGCGGGCGCGAACACCGGTTGCCGGGGGCGGGCCGGCCGCGGACGCCGTGGGTGGCCAATCGCGAACTCGCATCGAGACTCAGCGGATGCTTCGGCACCGCCGTGGCCGTGCTTTATCGCGGCGGCCGTCAACCGACCAAACGGCCGCCGCCGGTCTCGCTCATGGCTGCCCAGAGCTGTGCATCGCGTCGAGCGATGCTCGGCGCTGCCTCCGCGACCGGACGGATCGCCGACTCGCGCGGGGCGTGACGGCGGCGCTCGCGCCGGCCGCGAAAAGCGCTCCGGCCGGGGTCAGAACTGCTCGCCGGGCGTCCCGGCGGACTCCATCAGCGCGATCCGCGCCTCGGAGCGGTTGAGCATGCTGATGAAGACCACGACGAACGCCAATCCGAAGACGGCGATCTCCGTGAAGCACATGCTGGCCCCGGCGAGGCGCTGGTCGGCGATCGCCGACAGACCGTAGCTGCGCGGCGCGTTCGCGTACAGCGAGTACTCGGTGGTGGCCAGCCAGGTCAGCGGCACGCAGATGGCGGCGCTGGCCAGGCGCGTGAAGCCGAGGAACGCGAGCCGCTGGCCGTTCGGTCGCTGGCGCGCGGTGGGCAGCGGGTCGACGATCAGCCACCAGAGCGCGAGGCCGGTGTAGAACAGCGTCGTGTGCTCGGCGGCGTGCACGAGCGGGTGGGCGGCCGAGTAGTCGAATACGGCCGGGATCGCCCACACCCAGGTGGCGATCGCCCACAGCGGCAGGGCGACCCAGGGGGAGGTGGCGGTCGCGAAGAAGCGGCTCGTCGCCGTCTTGCGACCGGGCGCCACGGCCAGCAGCGCGTTGCGAGAGAGCCCGAGCGGCAGGATCGGCGCGCGCAGCCCGAGGATGATCAGCGCCGGCGCGATGTCCGCCAGCAGCACGTGCTGCATCATGTGGGCCGAGAGCAGATAGCGGTCGCCGATCGTGTCCAGCGGCGAGAAGAGCGCGATGACGAGCGTCAGGATCCCGAGCGCATAGGGGACCCAGTGGCCGGCGTTCGGTGGCGTGGTCGCGTGCTCGCGAGCGCGACGGTACATCCGTGCGTACGTCACGACGGCGGCGACGAGCGCGAGGGCGATGATGGGGTTGAAGGCCCAGGAGCCCCAACCGGGGACGTGAGTCACGGCCGTGTGCAGCGGCATCGCCGGGGATCCTATCGCTCCGCCCGCCTGCGCCGGCGCCCGAGCGGCGCCGGGGGGCGGTCAGGCCCCGCTGTAGGCGCTCGGCGGCGCCGGATTCGCCCGCACGGCCCGGATGAGCGACAGCAGCGCGCCCGGGCTCGTGCCACCGAGCACGCGGATCCGCGACAGCCGGTAGGGATCCTCGCTCGGACTGCCCCACCCGGGCACGACCGTCGTGGAGCCGACGTACCCGGCCGTCCGCACCGCGTCGACCACGGTCGCGTTGTAGTGCCCCGACGGGTAGCAGAACCAGTTCACCGGCACGCCGTAGCGCTGCTGCAACAGCCGCCGCGCCGTCGCGACCTGGTCGTGCAGCTGCGCCGGGCCGAGCGTGATCAGGTCGGCGTGGCTGATGCCCTGCGTGTCGAGCTCCCATCCGGCGGCGAGCAGCCCGCGTACCTGCGTGGACGAGATCCCGCCCTGCGACGGCGGAAGCCCGCTCAGCTGGATGTTCAGGTCGCCCTGCCAGCGCAGCGCCCGCAGCACCGGCAGCGCATGCGTGTACTGGGACTCGTAGCCGTTGTCGAAGCTGACGACGACCGGCTTGCCGGGACCAAGCGCGACACCCCGGTGCCAGTATGCCCACAGCTGGTCCATGGTGACGGCGTGCCAGCCGGCGGCCGCGAGCGCGTGCATCTGCGCGGCGAACTCCGCCGGGGCGATGTACAGGCCCGGGAACGGCGCGCCGGCCGGCGGCGGGTTGATCACGTGGTACATGAGGATCGGCACCGGATCCTGTCCGGGCGCCCCGCCGGGGGCGCCTGCCGCCGGAGTCGCCGGCGGCAGGCCGCTCGCGTTCGCTCGCCGGTGGTGCCCGCCGGCGACGCTCAGGGGCGTGGAGGACGCGCTGTGCGCCGTTCCACTCGATCCGCCCGAGCCGTGAGCCAGCACGGCGACGAGCGCCGCCGCGACGGCGACGACCAGCACCGCGACGAGCGCCGTGCGCCGGCGGCGGCGGCGCAGCTCATGCCGGCGCTCGAGTCGGCGGCTGCGCGACTGCTGCAGGTCCATGGTCTCAGCGGCCGGCCCGCGCCGGCCGGCGTCCCGACGTCATGACGACAGAGGATAGGGACGCCGCCCCGGGTCCCGCGCGGCTATCGGTAGGGGACGGGCACGAGCAACGACACCGGCAGCGGGCCGGCCGGGAATGCCGTGGCCGTGAACGAGGCGACGGAGTACGTCCGTCCGCCGGAGGTGACGGTGCCGTGCGACGGAATCGTGGCCGGCGGGTTGGCGAGCGTGCTCATCGTCGGGTGGGTGCCGCCGCGCACCCTCACGAGGTAGCCGCCGACGCGCACGGAGGAGCTCGCGACCAGCTGCGCCTCCGTCGGCGTCACCGTCGTGCCGGGCGGGAGCCGCACGACGACCTGCACGCCGACGAGTCGCCGCGCGAGGAGCACGAGCCCGAGGTCGTCCTGGATCGAGATCTCGGCGCTGCCGATCGTGCGGCCGTGCCTGCGCAGGGGCACGGTCAGCGGGCCGAGCACGAACGGCCCTCCGACGTCGACGGGCGCGAGTCCGGGGGCGACCACCCGCACGCGGACGATGTGCTGGGTGAGCAGCGCCACGATCGCCGCGCGGATCGCGGCCGGATCGCGGGCCGAGACCGCCGCGAGCAACCCCGGGTCCGTCTGCACGCGCCGCGCCTGCTTGTTGAGCGAGGCGCCGTGGGACTCGATGTCGTAGATCTGCGCGACGGCGTGCCCGACGGCGTTGGCCACGGTGCTTTGCGGCGTGCTGCCACAGTCGGCGGCCGTGCTCGCGACCGGGTGGACGAGCGTCACCCGTACCGTTCCGGCCGAGAAGGCCCGGACCGGGAACGATGCGACGGCGTACGCCGTGCCCTTCACCGTCACGAGCCCGTTGGCGGGGAGCGCCGCGCGACCGGTCGGCGACACGCCCGCGAGCACCCGGCCACCCGAGCGCACCGAGGCGCCGTCGTCGGTGAGTCCGTCGACCGTGGAGAGGTAGCCGCTTCCGCTCTGGACGGCGACCAGCACGGTGCCGATCGGAGCGCCGGAGGCGTCGGTGAGCGTGGCCGACACGGGGGCGATCGCCGCGGGATCGCCGATGTCGGTGAGGACGCGGCCGCCCACCGTCAGCCGGATCCGGGCGACATGCCCGCTGGTGATGAGCGCCCGTGCCGCCGCGCGAGCCGCGGCCGGATCGCCGGCCGCGGCCGCGGCCTGCAGCGCGCTGGAGCGCCGCACGAGCCCGAGGTCGAGGCGCTCGTTCGTGCTGCTGGCATCCTCCGCGTAGACGCGCTGGGCGATCGTCCGGAGCGCGCCGAGGGTGGTCAGCGCGCAGGCGACCGCCCGGGGCGAGGGGCGCGGGCTGCTCGTCGTCGTGCTGGTGCTCAGGACCGCGCCGGCCGCGCCGGTGCCTCCGCCGCATCCGGCGAGCGCGGCGGCTGTGACGACGCTGACCAGGAGGGAAGGCGTTCGCATTTGCGTTCCATCAGTATCGGCCCTCGGTGTGTTCGGTGGGTTGTGACCGTGTGAGAAGCGCCTTAGCGTCTGCACGCCCGCTTGCAGTCCGCGCCGCTGGGCGCCGCCTTGCACGAGCGTTCGGGGCGCTCTGTTAGCCTCGCGCCCCGAATCCTCGAGGCGTTCGCTGCGCGTGCCCTGACGCTCGGAACGCCGCCGTGCGCACCCGTGGGCCGGTCGCCGCCGACCGGATCGCGTGTGTGCGATCCCTTCACATGCGCCGCCACGCTTCGCATTCCCTCCTGCCGCTCGCGTGCCTCGCGGGCGTTCTCGCGGCCGCGCTCGCGCTCGCGCTCGCCACTCCCGCGCGTCCAAGCGTCGGGTCGCTGCAGCAGGGCATCGCCGCCGACCGCGCCCGCGAGCAGAGCCTCGCGGCGGCGGCCGGCGGAGCGACGGCGCTCATCGACCGGGTGAGCGCCCAGCTCACGATCCTGTCTGGCCGGGTCTCTGCGATCGAGGCCCAGCTCTCCGCCGAGCGGGCGCAGCTCGCCCAGCTCACCGCCGAGCTTGCGGCCGAGCGCGATCTGTCGGCGCGCCTGCACGCCCGCTTCCTGCTCGATCAGGCGCGCCTCGGACGCTGGCTGCTGGCCGATTACGAGCACGGACGCCCCGACCTGATCACCGTCCTGTTCGAGGCCCGTGGCTTCAGCGATCTGCTCGAGCGCCTGGACTTCCTGCGCCGGCTCAGCGACGAGGAGGCGCAGATCACCGACGCCACGCGCGCGGCGCGCGCGGCGGCCGTCAGCTCGGTCGCCCGCCTGAGGCGTCTGAGCATCGCTCAGGCGCAGGCGATGCGGGCGACGGCGGCCGAGACCGCCGCGCTGCAGAGCATCCAGTCGGCGCTCTCGCAACGCGAGGCGGCGCTCGCGCAGGCCCGCGCGCTCGACCTCACGCAGCTGCGCAGCACGCGCGGTGACCGCGCCCGGCTGCAGGCACGCCTGCAGTCCGAGCTGGCCGCGCTCGCCGCGCCGCCGACGACCTCGACGGCGCCGTCGGGCACGAGCTTCGCGATCCCGTGGCCGATCGTGCAGTGCGAGTCCGGTGGGCAGAACCTGCCGCCGAACAGTGCGGGGGCCTCGGGCTACTACCAGATCATTCCGTCGACGTGGAAGGGCGAGGGCGGCTCGACGCCGGCGGCCTACGAGGCGCCCAAGGCCGAGCAGGACCAGATCGCGGCCAGGCTGTGGAACGGCGGCGCCGGCGCCGGCAACTGGGTCTGCGCGGGCATCGTCGGGATCCACTGACGTCGCGCGCTATCCGTGCCCGAGCACCGGGTGCGGGACGTAGGGCTCCTCCAGCCGTGCCATCTCGTCCTCGGTCAGGCGGAGCGTCTCGGCGGTGAGCGCGTCGGTCACGTGCGACACCTTCGTGGCGCCGACGATCGGCGCGGTGACGCCGGGACGCTGCAGCAGCCACGCGAGCGCGACCTGCGCGGGGGGCACGTCCCGCGCCTGCGCGACCTCGGCCACCCGTTCGACGACATCGAAGTCGGTGGGCTGGTTGTACAGGTAGTCCGTGAACTGGTCGCTGTCGGACCGCGTCGTACGACGCTCGCCGGCGCGCGTGCGGTTGCCGGCGAGCACGCCGCGGGCGAGCGGGCTCCAGGGGATGACCCCGACGCCCATGTCGATGCACTGCGGGATCATCTCGCGTTCCTCCTCGCGGTAGATGAGGTTGTAGTGGTTCTGCATCGACACGAACCGGGTGAAGCCGCGACGATCCGCGACCGCCTGCGCCTTCGCGAACTGCCACGCGAACATGCTGCTCGCGCCGATGTAGCGGGCCTTGCCGGCGCGGACGACGTCATGCAGCGCCTCCATCGTCTCCTCGATCGGCGTTCGGTTGTCCCAGCGGTGGATCTGGTACAGGTCGACATAGTCGACCTCCAGGCGTGACAGGGAGGCGTCGATCGCCGCGAGGATGTGCTTGCGCGACAGCCCGCCCCCGTTCTCCCCCGGTGTCATCGGCATGAAGACCTTGGTCGCGAGGACGTACTCCTCGCGCCCGCCGAACAGCGTCCGCAGCAGCCTCCCGGTGGCGACCTCGCTCGCCCCCTTGGAATAGGTGTCGGCGGTGTCGAAGAAGATGATGCCGCCCTCGACCGCCGTGCGCACGATCGGCTCGGCGGCGCCCTCGTCGAGCACCCAGGGCCGATCGCTGTCGTTTCCGAAGCTCATCATGCCGAGGCACACGCGCGACACGCGCAGGCCCGTGGCGCCGAGGTTGACGTATTCCATGCGGTCCTCCCGATTTCGTGGTCTCGGTGGCGGACGGGCCGGTCGCCGTCCGCTCGCTGCAGGTCGTCGGCTCCGCGGCCGATTAGTCTCCTGTTATCCGTCCGTGTTATCACGACGCGTCCTCATGACCTCGACCCAGCCCTCGATCACCGCGGCGCCGCCGCCTGCGCCGCACGCCGAGCGGGGCGCGCTCATCGCCGCGGTCTCGACCTGCCTCGTCGGTGTCGTGCTGCTCGCGATCGTCCTCACCGGGGGGTGGCGGTCGCTCGCGGCGAACCTCCCGGCCCCGCCGCCGATCGTGGTCGTGGCGAGCACCCCGATCCCCGCCGCCGCCGAGTCGACCGCGACGGCCGACCCGGCGGCCGCGATCGTCGCCCGGCCCTCGCTCGCCGGGCCGGCCCTCGCGCTCGGCCTCGACGCGAGCAGCCACGTGCCCGCGAGCTGGGAGGCGCGCTTCTATCCGATCTACGAGCGGGCCTCTTCGACGTTCGGCGTGAACTGGCTGCTGCTCGCGTCGATCCACAAGCAGGAGACCGATTTCTCGACCGCGCCGACCACCTACCACGGGCTCAACTTCGCCGGCTGCTGCGGCGGCCCGATGCAGTTCAACGTGAGCAACGGTCCGATCACCACCTGGGCGCTCGTCCGCGGCGCGTATCGCTACGCCGCCCGCCCGAGCGGCTACGGGCACGAGACGGCGACGCATCCGTCGATCTACGACGACTTCGACTCGATCATGGCGGCCAGCTGGCTGCTGTACTCCGACGGGGCCACGATGTCGCTCGACGGGACGGCGTGGAACGCGGCCTACGACTACTACGGTCACGATGCGTACGGCGTCACGTACGCCGACCAGGTCCTCGCGCGGGCGATCGGGTGGTCGCAGCACGGCTTCTGCATCAACTGCGGGCTCGACCAGGGGCTCGTCGACGCCGTCCACGCCGCCTACGGCGCGCCGGTGCTCGCCGCGCTCGAGGCACAGGCCGCGGCGACCGCCTCCTCCTCGGCGACCCGGTCGCGCGCGAGGTCGACCCGGCGCGCACGCAGCGGGTCCGGTGGGTCGCACCGCTGAGCGCGGCGCGACCCTGACGTGAGCAAGCCTCGATCCGGCGCGCGCCGCGCGACGCCGAGGCACCCTAGGCCGGCGCGGCCGCGGCCTCCCGCAGAAGCTCGCCGGCGACCCGATCGGTGGCGTCCTCGGTCCCGCCGAGCAGCCGGCGCGAGAGCTGGGCGCGACGGAAGAACAGCGGTGCGTCGTGCTCCCAGGTCGCGCCGATGCCGCCGTGCACCGAGATCATCTCGCGGGCGGCGAAGTCGAGCGCGTGCCCGGCGGCGCTGCGCGCAGCGCTGGCCGCGAGCGGGAACTCGGCCGGCGCCCCGCTGCGGGCCCAGCCGGCGTAGTAACAGAGCGATCGCGCGTTCTCCATGCGACGGAGCACCTCGGTGAGGCCGTGCTTGATCGCCTGATAGGAGCCGATCGGCCGGCCGAACGTGTGGCGGTCCTTCGCGTAGGCGACCGACACCTCGAGCGCGGTCTCGACGCTGCCGATCGACTCGGCCGCGATGAGCGCCTGCGCGAGGTACCACGCGGCGGCGAGCTCCTCCTCATCGAGCGCGAGGACGGTCGCGGTGGCCTCCTCGAGCGTCACCTGCCCGAGCGATCGCGTCGCGTCATACCGGCGCACGTCGGCGATCGTGACCCCGGGCTGATCGGCGTCGATGGCGACGCCCACCGGCGCCCCGTCCTCGCCGATCGCGACGCCGACGAGCACGTCGGATCCGGGCGCGTCGGGCACCCAGTGCAGCCTGCCGCTCACCGTCGCGGTCGCTCCCGACACGCGGGCGGTCGGCGCCGGGGCGCGCGCGCTGCCGCGCTCGGGGTCCACCGTCCAGTCGGGTTCCAGGTCGCTCGGCGGGCGAGCGGCAAGGTATGCCGCCCGGCGCTCGCCACTCGCCAGGGCGGGCAGGTCATCCGCCCCGGCCGCATCGAGCAGGTACGTCGCCGGCAGGTGGCCGAGCAGCGGCACGCCGGCGAGCACCCGGCCGGTCTCGCCGAGGACGAGCATCGCGTCGAACGCGTCCAGCGCCGCCCCGCCATGCTCCTCGTCGATGAGCAGGCCGGGCCAGCCGGCCTCCACGGCCGCCGGCCACAGGTCGGGAAGCGCGCCGCCGTCGAGCGCCTCGCGGGCGGCCTCGAGCGTCTTCACCCGCGACAGCGTTCCGCGGGCGGCCTCGCGCAGGAGGACCTGTTCGTCTGAGAGCGCGAGGTTCATCGCCGTCCTCCTTCGGTCGCGCCCGTCGGGGCCGACGCGGAGCCGTCGCTGACGGCGCGCAGCTCGGAGAACGGCACGCCCTTGTCCAGTCGCGGCTCCGCCGGCAGCCCGAGCACCCGCTCGCCGATCGTGTTGCGCAGGATCTCCTCGGTGCCTCCCGCCGACTTCAGGCCGGGCAGGAACGAGATCATGTACGCCCACGGATTGGCGTCGTCGAGGGCGTCCGGGCCGAGCACGTCGGCGATCAGGTCGCCGGCGCGGATCGCGGCGCTGACGATCGTCACCTTGGCCAGGCCGGCCTCGGGGCCGGGGATCTGACCCTGCTGCAGGGCGGTCAACGTCCGGTACCCGGTGAAGCGCACCGCGAGCAGATCGGCCGCGATCTCGCCCAGCTCCCGGCGGACGCTCGGGTCGCGGCGGGCATGGTCGTCGGCCGCGATCGCCCGCGCGAAGCGGTCCGAGCTGTAGCCGAGCCCCTGGCTGCCGAGCCCGATCGTGACGCGCTCGAACATCAGCGTGGTCAGCGCCGTGCCCCAGCCGCCGCCGACCGGCCCGACGACCGAGTCGGCGGAGATGGCGACGTCGTCGAAGAAGACCTCGTTGAACTCCGCCTCGCCGGAGATCTGGCGCAGGCCGCGCACCGTGACCCCCTCGCCGTCCATCGGCACGATGAACATCGTCATCCCCTTGTGCTTGGCCACATCGGGGTCGGTGCGGGCGAGCAGCAGGCCGTAGGAGGCGAACTGCGCATTCGTCGTCCAGACCTTCTGGCCGGAGATGCGCCAGCTGCCGTCGTCGAGCTGGCGTGCGCGCGTCTGCACGGCCGCGAGGTCCGAGCCGGCGGCCGGCTCGGAGAACAGCTGGCACCACACCTCGTCGCCGTGGAGCATCGGCCCGAGATAACGGACCTTCTGCTCCTCGGTGCCGTGGGCGATGATCGTCGGGCCGAGCATCCCGATCCCGATCACGTCGAGGATCCCGGGCACGCCGGCGCGGCCGATCTCCTGGTTGACGATCACCTGGTCGATCGGGCCGAGCCCCTGGCCGCCGTACTCAACGGGCCAGGTGACGCCGGCGAGGCCGCCCTCGGCGAGCTCACGCTGCCAGGCGCGCCGCGCCGCGATCGCCTCCTGCTCCTCGAGCGCGTCGGGTCCGTCGAGGACCGGCGCGTGGGCGCGGTGCTCCTCAAGCCACCCGCGCACCCGCGCACGGTAGGCGGCCTGGTCGGGGGTGTCGTCGAGATCCACCGTCCCTCCCTTCTTGGCTGACTAGCCAGTCGATATGTGAGAAACGCTACTCCTCGGCTCAAGTGGCCGCGCCCAGGTTGCCATGGGGTGAGCGTTTCGGCGACCGTCGCGGCCGCGCGGGCGCGGGTCGGGTGGCCGTTCGGCCGCGGGCCGGGGCCGTTCGGTGACCGGGCGTTCTCGGGTGGGGTTGGGGCCGTTCGCCCGGGGCCGCGGCCGTTCGGGGACCGGGCGTTCTCGGGTGGGGTTGGGGCCGTTCGGGCCGGGGGCCGGGGCCGTTCGGTGACCGGGTGTTCTCGGGTGGGTTGGGGCCGTTCGGTCGGGGCCGCCGTTCGGGCGGGGCCGTTCTGCCGAGGTTCGGGGCTGCTCGCCGGGGTCGGCGCCGAAGTTTGGTCGATCTTCTTCCACCATGAGAGAAGATCGATCAAACTTCCCCCCGCCGAGGCCCGCGAGGCCCGCGGGCCGTGTCGCTCCCCGCGCCCCGACCCGGCCACACGCGCGCGTCGCGGGCCGAGCCGCCACCGCCGTTCGCCCCGCCGAGGCCCGCGCGCCCGAGTCGCCCCCACCGCCCCCGCTACGCGTGCAGCGCGGCGAATCCGGCGTCGAGCAGCGCGCGGGCCTGCGCGGCGGGATTGGGCGAGTGCAGCAGCACGACGGCGAGACGCACGCCTGCGCGCTGAGCGGTGGCGACGAGGCACTCGCCGGCGGCGACCGTCCAGCCGGTCTTCAGGCCGGTGATCCCCGGATAGTGCGCCAGGACGAGCGGGTTGTTGTTGGTCACGAACAGCTTCCCGCCCTTGATCGGGAACGGCACGGCCACCGCGGCCTGACGGGACAGCTCCTCGATCCGCGGCTGGGCGATGTCGACGCTCGCGAGCTCGGCGAGGTCGTCGGCGCACGAGTAGTTGTCGGTATCGACGAATCCGCTCGGGAAGGCGTATCGCGTGCAAGCCATGCCGAGGGCGGCCGCCCGCTCGTTCATCAGCGCCACGAAGCGTGAGGTTGAGCCGGCGACGTGCTGGGCCAGCGCGACCGCCGCATCGTTGCCCGAGGGCAGCAGCAGGCCGGCGAGCAGCGCCCGCACCGGCACGCGTCGGCCGAGCGGGAGGAGCCCCACCTTCGAGCCCTGCTGGTCGATCGCCTCGCGGGTCACGAGCACGTGCGCCTGTGGCGTGGTGTGCTCGACGACGAGCAGCGCGGTCATCATCTTCGTGAGACTCGCGATCGGCATCCGCCTCCGGGGGTCGTGCGACCACAGGATCCGGCCGCTGTCGAGGTCGACGAGCACGCCGCCCCGGGGTGGTACGGCGAGGCCGACGCCGAGGCGCGGAGCGCCGGCCCTCGTCAGGTGCAGCGGCGGGGTCCCGAGCGGCAGACCGAGCTGCGAGCGGGTCGGTCGCGGCGCGCGCACCGCGGCGGCGGGCGGCCTCGCCACGGGCCGCCGCGGTCCGGCCGACATCACCGACCGGGCGGTCAGCCCGGCGACGAGCAGCGCGAGCAGCGCGCACGTCGCCGCGCCCGCCCGTTGGCGGCGCAGCCGCCGCCGCCGGCGGTCCCGCTCGCGCGAGCGGCGCGAGCGGGGGTGGATGAGCGGGGTGTGCGTCACTCCGACGGTGGTCGCAGGAGCGCGCCGACGGCGCCGAAGATGAACAGCGCGAGCACGAGCAGCGAGATCGCCGTGAGCACGTCGAAGCCCCCGCTCACGATCGCGCTCAGCGTCAGGTACCCGAAGCCCACGATGAACACCAACACCAGCACGAGCACGAGGGTGCGGGCGAACATCGACCCATCATGACCCGGCGGGCGGCCGTCGTGGCGGCGCAGGCGCGGCGTCCCGGGCCGGCTCACGCGAGCGTCTGGCGCCCGGCGCCGCCGGACGCGGCCGGAACGACCTTGCGCTCGGTCACGAGCCGGCCGATGGCGGCGAGGCCGAACAGGAACCCGCCGACGTAGGCGAAGTAGGCCACCGCCCCGCCGCGCACGACGGGATCGGTGAGGCCGGCCGCGGCGAAGTAGACCTGCTCGGCGCCCCACAGCGCGAGCAGCAGGATCGCCGGCAGCTCGATGATCGTGAAGAACAGGACGATGAGCGAGATCGTGAACACCCGGGCCCGCGGATACAGCAGGATGTAGCCGCCCAGAACGGCGGCGATCGCCCCGGACGCGCCGAGCGTCGGGGCGGCCAGGTCGGGATCGATCGCGACCTGCAGGCCGAGCGCGACGAGACCGCCGGCGAGGTAGAAGGCGGCGTAGCGGACGCGTCCGAGGGAGTCCTCGACCGTCGGCCCGAAAATGGCCAGGAAGAGCATGTTGCCGGCCAGGTGCAGCGCGTTCGAGTGCAGGAACATCGAGCTGAACGGCGTCAGCCAGGTGGGCAGCGTCCCGCGCGCGTCGATGCCGGCCGAGCAGGCCGCCGCGTGACCGCCGAGCGTGACCGCGCAGTGCTCGCCGGGATGGGTGAGCGCTCGCGGGATCGCGGCCAGGTGCATGAGCGTGGCTGTCGACGGCCCGCCGAGCAGGCTCCCGCCGTGCCGCACGGCGAGCAGGTACGCGAGCACGTTCGCGACGATCAGCCCGACGGTGACGATCGGGAAGCGGTTGAGCCGGAGGTTGTCGGTGACCGGGAACATCGGACGCGCAGCGCTTGCCGCTGCGACGGCAGCGTGGCCGCCTACCCCGCGGCGGCGAGCGGCCCGACTCCGGGGCGGGCCTGGGGGACGTGCTGGTCGGCGTGGTAGCTGGAGCGGACGAGCGGGCCGGCGGCGACATGCTCGAACCCGAGGTCGTAGGCGGCCTCCTCGAGGGCCTTGAACTCGTCCGGGTGCCAGTAGCGAACGACCGGCAGATGGCGCTCGGAGGGGCGCAGGTACTGGCCGACGGTGAGCACCTGCACGCCGTGGTCGCGCAACGCCGCGAACGTGTCGACCATCTCGTCGAAGCGCTCGCCGAGCCCGACCATCAGACCCGACTTCGTCACCACCTCGCCGCCGCTCATCGCCTTCGCGTTGGCGAGCACGCGGCACGAGCGCTCGAACTGCGATCCCCGCCGCGCGACGGGGTACAGGCGCGGCACCGTCTCGACGTTGTGGTTGAACACGTCGGGGCGCTCGGCGATCACCTTGGCCAGCGGCATCTCCTGACCCTGGAAGTCCGGCGTGAGCACCTCGATCTGGCAGCCCGGGGCCTGGCGACGCACCTGGCGGATCACCCCGACGAAGGCGGAGGCGCCCTTGTCGGGCAGGTCGTCGCGGTCGACGGAGGTGATGACCGCGTGGCGCAGTCCCATGCGGGCGATCGAGCGCGCGACGCGCGCCGGCTCGAGCGGGTCGTTCCACGTCGGCTTGCCCGTCCGCACGTTGCAGAATCCGCACCGCCGTGTGCAGGTGTCGCCGAGGATCATGAACGTCGCCGTGCCCCGCTCCCAGCACTCGCCGACGTTCGGGCAGGCCGCCTCCTGGCAGACGGTGTGCAGATTCTCCTCGTGGATGAGATCGACGAGCTCGCGGTAGCGCGTGCCGCCGGGAGGTGGCACCTTGAACCACGGCGGCTTGCGCTCGCGCAGCGGGCGCACGTCCGGTCCGAGCACCTTCAGCACGTCCATCCCGCCCGGGTTGGCGCGCGAGCGGGTGACGTGCGCGCGCTCGCCCGTTGGCTCGGGCTCGGTGGTGGGCGTGCCGCTCATGCCGGCAAGGCTAGCGCCGGCGCCCCCGCGACCCCCGGCCGGCGCGGGCTCGGAGCGATCGGAAGGCCGGACAGTCCGAGGCGGGCGGGCGACACGAGCCGCTGGCGACGCCCATGCGCATCGCAGAAGCGGCGGGCGGCGTGGCGGCGGAAGCAGGCCAGCCCGACCCGCTCACCGCGCTCGAGCGAGACCGAGGTCATCGTCACCTCGGGCAGGCCGCAGGCGACGACCCAGGAGAATGGCTCCAGGTCGTTCTCGACGTTGATCGCGAACCCGTGCGTCGTGACGCCGCGGGAGACGTGGACACCGATCGAGCCGATCTTCGCCTGGCCGGCCCAGACGCCGGTGAGGCCCTCACGCGTCCGTGCGGCGACGCGCTCGTCGGCGAGCGCGGCGATCATCGCCCGCTCCATCGTGCGCACGTAGGCGATGACGTCGTCGATGCGCATGATCGGATAGCCCACGAGCTGCCCCGGGCCGTGGTAGGTCAGCTGGCCGCCCCGGTCGGTGGCGACGACGTCGATGCCGCGAGCGCGACACCACTGCTCGCTCATCGGCAGGTCGCCCTCCTGCGATCGGCGCCCGAGCGTGTAGACGGGCGGGTGATCGAGCGTCAGCAGGACGTCGGGCAGCTGCTCGGCCTGGCGCAGCGCGCGGACGTGCTCCTGGGCGGCGACGGCGCGGTCGTACTCCACCGTGCCGAGATGGCAGACCCACAGCTCACGCGATGACGGCGATGCGCTCATGGTCACCTGCAGGGTAGCGCCGCCGCGGGGCGGCGTTCGACGCCCGTTCGGTGCCTGATGGGGGGGCCGGGCCCGCGCGGTCCGTACCCTGCTCACATGGGAGCCCACGAGCTCGGGCGCACCACCTGGACGCGCTGGCGATGGCGGTTACGGGGCGCGGTCATGTGGCCGGCCTTCGCCGTCTGCCTGATCGCCGACACCGTTCTCCTGTATCGACTGCCGGTCTCGGGCTCGTCCTCGAGCCTCGGCGATGCGTTCGTCGTCTCCGGGTTCATCAATCTCGCGGCGGTCGCGGTGCTCGGGCCGCTGCTGAGCGTCGCGCTGCGCCGCCGCCGGCCCGACCTGCCGCGCGTGATCGCGCGCGACCACGCCGGCACGGCCGCCCTGCTCGTCGGCACCGTCGCCGTGCTCGTCGCCGGGCTTCTGCACCGACCGGCGGTGCTCGTCGCCGAGCGCTCGTTCGCCGCGCAGGGCGCCGCGCTGCGGCGCTACGTCGACGCCGACGCCCCGGCCTACCGGCCCAACCTCTCGCGCGCCGACTCGGTCCAGCTCGACCCGAGCCTGTACCGCACCTGCGTGCCCACCGGCGATCCGGCGCGGGCGCTGTGCCTGTTCATCGACACCTCCCGATCGCCGCCGAGCGTGCGGCGCGATCCGGACACCGACCCGAACTCGCGCTACTTCCTCGGCCGGCCCGGCGACTTCGCCGCGCCGTAGGCGCTCTCGAGGTGGCCGCCGCTCGCGAGCGGCCTCATCGCGCACCGCCGTTCTGGACGCTTCATCGATGTGACCGGCGCTCCCGCCACGGCCGGAAGGGTCAGCGCGGTCTGGGCGGCCGATTTCCGTGGACGCCTGTACGGGCCCGCCTTGCGGCCCGCCCGACGCCGTACGCGAACGTCCAATACGCCACTGCGATCGCCTCGTCGATGCACCTGTACCGGTCGGGTCACCGCCCGGACCATGAGAGGGAACAGAGGAGAGACGCAAATGCTGAGGGTCAAGAGTCTTGTCGGGTCCGCCGCCGCCGCCGCCATCGTCGCGATCGCGGGTCCGGCGAGCGCCAGCGCCGCGCTGCCCGTGCCGTACGGATCGACGGCGCTGAACGACATGGTGAACGCCGAGCTGTTCAACCCGACGACGCTGGCCGGCGCGAACACGGGCTGCAAGCCGAGCTCGACGCACCCCTACCCGGTGGTGCTCGTGCACGGCACGGCGGAGGACGAGGGCTCCAACTGGGTCACGCTGTCGCCGCTGCTCGCCAACGCCGGTTACTGCGTCTATGCGTTCAACTACGGGGAGACGTCGATGTCGATGGGCGACCACATCGACGCCCTCGGCGAGATCGCCGCCTCGGCCGGGCAGCTGTCCACGTTCGTCAACCAGGTCCTGTCGAAGACGGGCGCCAGCAAGGTCGACATCGTCGGTCACTCACAGGGCGGGATGATGCCCAACTACTACATCAAGTTCCTCGGGGGCGCGAGCAAGGTGCACACGCTGATCGGGCTGGCTCCGAGCAACCACGGGACGACCATGAGCGGCCTGACGACGATGCTCGCCAAGCTGCCGTTCGCCAGCAGCTCGAAAGCCTCATGCAGCAATTCGCGCCCTCGCTGCTCGAGCAGGCGCTCGGCTCGACGTTCATGGCGAACCTGTTCGCCGGCGGCGACACGGTTGCCGGTCCCCGGTACGTCGTCATCGAGAGCACGCACGACGAGATCGTCACGCCGTACGCGAACGCGTTCCTGTCCGGGCCCAACGTGACGAACATCACCATCCAGAGCCAGTGCCCGGCCGATCCGACCGAGCACATCGGCATGAACTGGGACAGCCCATCGCTGCAGAACGTCCTCAACCAGCTGTCGGCCTCGCCGAACCCGGCCTTCCAGGCCACCTGCACCAACTACGGCTGGACGCTGTAGCCGCAGCCGGCGAGCAACTCATCAACAGGTCCTCAGCGGCCTGAGTGGCGTCACCGCCACTCAGGCCGCGCGGACGTCCGGGGCGGCGGGCGTCGCCCGCCGCCACACCAGCTCAGAACCCGAGCGCGATCGGGCGCTCGAGCAGCTCGCGCACGCGGGCGAGGAACCGGGCCGCGTCCGCCCCGTACAGGATGCGGTGATCGCACGCGAGCGTGACGGGCATCGTGTAGCGCGCGACGAGCGCGCCGTCGCGCACGACGGCACGCTCGGCGAGCAGCCCCACGGAGAGGATCGCCGCCTGCGGCGGGTTGATCACGGCGGTGAAGCTCGTCACGCCGAACATGCCGAGGTTGGAGACCGTGAACGTGCCGCCCGAGAGCTCGGGCGGGGTGACGACGCCGTCGCGCACGCGTGCCGCCAGCGCCTGGGTCTCGGCCGCGATCGCGGTGAGCGACTTCGCGTCGGCGTCGAACACGGTCGGCACGACGAGCGCGTCCTGCGCGGCGACCGCGACGCCGACGTTCACACGCGAATACAGCTCGAAGTGCCCGTCGCGGTAGCTCCCGTTCGCGCGCGGGTGCTCGCGCAGCGCGATCGCGCACGCCTTGACGACCATGTCGTTGTACGTCGGCACGACCGGCCCGCCGAGCTCCTTCAGCTGCCGGCGCAGGGCGACGGCGCCCTCCATGTCGACCTCTGCGTTCAGCGTGAAGTCGGGGATCGTCGCCTTGGACTCGGCCATCCTCCGGGCCACGACCTGCTGGGTGCGCGTGAGCTCCTGCACGCGGACCTCGCCCTTGGCCGTCGCGACGTCGCCGGCGGCCACGACCGGGGCCGGGGTCGCCGCGACCGGGGCCGGCGCCGGCGCCGGCGGAGCGACGGGAGCCGGCGCCGCGGCGGGCGCCGCGCCCGATCCGCTCGCGGCCGCGCCCTCGACGTCGGCGCGCACGACTCGCCCGCCGGGGCCGCTGCCCTGCAGGCCGCGCAGCTCCACGCCGAGCTCGCGCGCGATGCGCCGCGCGAGCGGCGAGGCGCGCACACGCTCGCCGTCCGGGACGGGCGCGACCTGGGCGCCGGCGCCCGGCGCCGTCGTCGCGGCGGCCTCGGCCGCGACGCCCGTGGCGGACGCGGCGGTGGGCGGCGCAGTGACCGTGGCCTCGCCTTGTCCCGTCGTGGAAGCCGCGGCCTTCCCGTTCTCGCCCCCGACGTACGCGATGACGGTGCCGATCGGGAGGGTCGAGCCCTCGGCGGCAACGATCTGCAACACGCCGTCCAGGTCGGCCTCGTAGGTCATCGTCGCCTTGTCGGTCTCGATCTCGACGAGCTCGTCGCCGCGATGGACCTCCTCGCCGTCGGCCTTCAGCCACTTCAGGACGGTCCCCTCCTCCATCGAGTCCGACAGGCGCGGCATCACGACCTCAGGCATCGTGGAACGTCCCGAGCGCGGCCTGCACGACCTGCGCCTCGTGGGGGTAGGCGATCTCCTCCAGGGCCTTGGAGTAGGGCATCGGGACGTCCGCGCCGGTGACGCGCCCGACCGGCGCGTCGAGGAAATCGAACGCCTGCTCGGAGATGAGCGCGCTCAGGTTCGCGCCGACGCCGCCGTGCGGCCAGCCCTCCTCGACGACGACGCAGCGGTTCGTCTTGCGCACCGAGGCGAGGATCGTGTCGAGATCGAGCGGGCGCAGCGTGCGCGGGTCGATGACCTCGGCCTGCACGCCGTGCTGGTCGGCGAGCGTGCCCGCGGCCTTCTCGGCCGTGACCGCCATCCGCGACACGCCGACGATCGTCACGTCGTCGCCCTCGCGGCGGATCGCCGCCTCGCCGAAGCGCTGCACGTGATCGTCGTCGTCGGGCACCTCGCCGCGCTGCCCGTAGAGGTACTCGTGCTCGATGAACACGACCGGGTTGTCATCGCGGATCGCCGCCTTGAGCAGCCCCTTGGCGTCGGCCGCCGTCGAGGGCGTCGCGACGAGCAGGCCCGGGACGTGCAGGAACATCGCCTCGAAGCTGTGCGAATGCGTCGGCCCGAGCTGATGGCCCGCGCCCTGGGGCATGCGCACGACGAGCGGCACCTTGGCCTGGCCGCCGAACATGTAGTGGATGTGGGCGGCGTGGTTGACGATCTGGTCGAGCGCGAGCAATGAGAAGTTGATCGTCATCAGCTCCACGACGGGTCGCAGGCCGGTCATCGCCGCGCCGACGCCCATCCCGACGATCGTGTTCTCCGAGATCGGCGTGTCGCGCACGCGCTTCTCGCCGAACTCCGCCAGCAGGCCGTTCGTGACCTTGAAGGCGCCGTTGAACACGCCGATGTCCTCGCCCATCAGCATCACCGTCTCGTCGCGCTTCATCTCCTCGCGCAGGGCGGCGTTGAGCGCCTCGCGGTAGCGCATCACCGCCACGGCGTCACCCCGCTCGCAGCCCGGGTCCGAGACCCGGGCGGCGTAACCCGGCCTGGGGGGTGGGCGGGACTCCGATCACCGGCGTGGTGAGCGGCGCCGGAGGCGGCACCCCTAGGCATCCTCGGCGGCCTCGACGGCGCTCGTCAGCTGCTGGGGGATCTCGCCGTGGCTCGAGGCCGGCGGCTGGGTCGGCGCGCCGCTCTCGGGGTGCGTCGTGTCGACCGAGTACCACCCGCGCACCTGGTTGCCGAGGACGTACACGTCGTCGTAGAGCGAGTCGGACGAGGGCAGCGGCGATGCGTCGGCGAAGGCGACGGCGGCGTCGACGCGCGCGATCGCCGCGGCGTCGAGCTGCTCGGCCTCGCCCTCGGCCAGCACGCCCGCATCGCGCAGTCGCTGGGCGAACAGCTCGATCGGGTCGCGGCGGCGCCATTGCTCGACCTGCTCCTTCGTGCGGTACTCCTCGGGATCGGCCATCGAGTGTCCCCGGAAGCGATACGTCACGGCCTCGACGAGCATCGGGCGGCGGTCCTCGCGGGCGACGCGCAGCGCCTCGCCGACGACGTTGTAGGTGTCGACGACGTCCATCCCGTCACAGCGCAGGCCGGGCACGCCGAAGCCCTCGCCCTTCACGCGCAGGTCGGTGACCGCGGAGTGGCGCTCGAGCGACGTGCCCATCCCGAACTGGTTGTTCGTGACCAGGAACACCACCGGCAGGCGCCACAACGCGGCGAGGTTCATCGTCTCGCCGAAGGTGCCTTGATTCGAGGCGCCGTCGCCGAACGTGCACAACGTCGCGTCGTCGGTCCCGAGGTAGTCGGAGGCCAGGCCGAAGCCGGCGGCGATCGGCAGGTTCCCGCCGACGATCCCGTAGCCGCCCATGAAGCGTCGCTGCAGGTCGAACATGTGCATCGAGCCGCCGCGGCCGCGCGAGCACCCGTCCACGCGCCCGAACAGCTCGGCCATCACGTTCTCCGCCGGCGTGCCCCGGACGAGCGCGTGGCCGTGCGAGCGGTAGGTCGAGATGAGGTAGTCCCGCTCGCGCAGCGCGCGGGCCGAGCCGACGATCGTCGCCTCCTCGCCGATCGACAGGTGCAGGAAGCCCCCGATCTTCGCCTTCGCGTACATCTCGCCCGCCCGCTCCTCGAAGCGGCGGATGAGCATCATCGTGCTCAGCCACTCGCGGGCGACGTCGGGCTCGGGCAGGGCCGCCGGCGGCTCGTCGCCGCCGCGCTCGTCAGGTGGTGCCACCCTCTCGGCCATCCGGGGCTCACGTTATCGCAGGGGTCCGGCGGTGCGGGGGCGCCGGACGGTCACGCGATCGGCGAGGTGGGGCGCACCGACACAAGGGTCAGCGCTCGAGACAGGGGTCCCGTGTTGAGTGCGGCGGCGAGGAGCTGGGCGCCGGTCGGGGTGAGGGCCCCGGCGATCTCGCTGCCCTCGGTCGGGTCGATGCCCTGCGGGTACTCCGTGTAGTCGATCGACGCGACGGCCACGATCCGGCGGTCGATGACCACTGCGAGGTGCTGCTCGGCGGCGATCTTCGGCACCCCTGGGAGCTGCGCGTCCAACCCCCGTCGCGAGAGGCGACGGGTGAGCGTCGCGAACGCCAGCGCGCCGTGACGGGTGAAGCGGAAAGTGACGTCGGGCTGGCCGCTGTTCGGGTCCACGCCCGCCTGCGCGCGCGCCAGATCGGTGCCGGTGAGAGAGGGGCGGTCCTCGATGGCGTACCAGCGGTTCGGCCGCGCGTCGGTGATCGTGCCGTTCGCGTTGACGTCCGGCATGGCGCGCACGACGATCGCGTTCGGGGCGCGGCGCGCGCGCCGGGTGGCATCGGCCCGGGAGACGCCGGACTGGCTCCCGCCGGAATCGACGCCGTCTCCGGTCACCGCCGGGTCGAGCGGAACCGGCCGCCCCTTCCGGCCGAGCGCGTTCGCCTCCCAGTCGTACATCCGCAGCTCGTAGGGCCGGCCGACGCCAGCCGCGCGGGCCGTCGTGGCCACCGGTCCGTCCACCACGAGGTCGACCCGTCCGCCGCCGGAGGTGAGCGACACGACCGTGAATCCGAGCTGCGCGAGGCGACCGCGCAGCCGCGCGAGGTCGGCGGCCGGCACCGCCGCGCCGGTGGCGGTGCGGTAGACGAGCTCGCTGCGCAGCGGCGACGCCGGCGACGCGATGCCTGTGGTCGCCGCCGTCGACCTGATCAACCTCGGGGTCGCGGTCACGGTCGCGCCGCACGCGGTCAGTGCGCCGATCATGACGCCTGCCGCCGCGGCTCTGAGCACCGGGCGCCGACCACCGCGGCGCCCAGGCTCCGACCCGCTCTTCAGTTCCACCAGCGGCGCGGCGCGAACGGCCGCTCGAGATCGGCGCGCCGGAACGGACCGCCCGGCTGCTCGAGCGCGACCGAGCGGTAGACGAACACCCGGTAGACCTGTCCGAGCGCGACCGTGACCGCCTGGAAGGCGAAGAACGCGCCTCCGCCGATCACGACGAGAAGGATGCCGACGACGCCGCTCGTCAACAGGCCCACGACGATGCCCGTGAACGCGAGCACGATGAACACGCCGGTGCCGAAGGCGCCGAACAGTCCGATGACGACCACGCCCGCGAGCTGCTCGCCCCAGCGCTCGCGGAAGATCGACACCGAGCGTCGCACCGTCGCGCGGGGCGCGAGGCCTTCGTAGGCGAGGATCGGCACGGCGAACAGGGTGGCCAGCGACCACGAGACGTCAAGCACCAGCGCGGCGACCTTCCCGCCGAGCGGCACGTACTCCTCGATCACCCGCAACACCCCACCCACGGTGCAGACAACGAGCGTCCACGCGGCGATCACGCCGATCCGCTGACGCGCGACTCGCCAGCCGTCGGCGACCGTGACGGGCTCGCCGTCGAGCGTGCGCGCCAGCACCGTGGCCAGGGCGACGCCACTGAACATCGCCGCGAACGTCACGGGGTAGCTCGCGATCAGGCCGGCCACCACGAGCAGCAGCCGGAAGTTCTTGTCGCCCGCGACCTGCACGGCAGCGAGGAAGGACAGGCCCCCCACCGCCAGATTCACCGCCACCGAGACGGCCGGGAAGATGAGCAGTCGCCGGTCCTGTGAGAGCACGCCGAGGCTGAGCCGGCCAAGGCGCCTGGCGCGTTGCATCCGTGACTCGTCCATGAAGCGACCCCCCGCGTTCGTTTCGCGCTCCGACACCGTTGCCTCGGTGCGGAGGCCAGCGTAGCAACGCTCGTCCTGACCGGTCAAACGCCGCTGCGAGGTCGGCTCCAGTCGCCGCCGAACCGCGGCGATCTCACCCGGCGTCCTCGGGCTCGACAACGCTCCAACGCGTCATGAACTCGTCGGCCTCGAGCGCCTGCAGGTCGGCCTGCAGCCTCCGCGCGAGCTGCGTGGCGTCGCGTGGGAGCGCGTCCCAGAACAGGACGACCTCGCCGCCGTCGATCTCGACGACCTCGACGAGGTCGACGCGGTCGGGCTCGGCGAGCAGCGCGGGCGCCGGGCCGCCCCGGGTGAGGAGCACGCGGTAGACGCGGTCGGCCCTCACCGCTGCGCGACGGCCGACAGCTCTTGCAGCGCCGCGCGAGCCCGGGTGATGGCGCGCTCGCCCTCGAACACGCGCGATCCGACGCGCACCGCCGGCACGTCGCGCACCCCGGCCGCGACCGCGGCGGCCGTCGCGGCCTGCAGCTGCTCGCCGATCGAGTCGCGCTCCGCCGCGGCGAGCACGGCGCGCGGATGCATCTCGCACGCAGCGGCGGCGATCAGCACGTAGTCGGGATCGGACAGGTCGTGCCCGCCGGCGAATGCCTGGCGGAAGGCGGCCTGGGCGAAGGGGACGGTGCGTCCGATCTGGGCCGCGTACGTGGCCACGCGCATGGCGAGCTCGCTGTCGAAGGGGAACGCCGCCGGCCAGCGCAGGTGTTGCAGCCCGAGCGCCCTGGCCCGGCGCGCGACGTCCTCGCGGAACGCATCCACCTCGGCCGCGCAGCGGAACGCGTCGAAGCGCTCGGCGCCCGGGAGCTCGCGCGCGAGCACGGGCTGCCACGGCGCCGGCGCTCCGAGCGCGCCGAGCATCTGCTCGGCGGCGAGGTAAGCGAGCGGGCTGGCGAGGTCGAAGTAGAAGGCGGCGTCGGGGGTGGGCATGTTCTTCTTGAGGCTAACGCGGGAGGTCGTCTGCTCATAGGCTGCGACCCATGGCCGAGTCTCCCGCGTCGCGCGACGACTGGTTTCGCTCTGTGGCCTGGACCGACGCGGCGCGCGAGCTGTTCGAGTCGAAGCTGAAGCGGGCCCGCACGCAGCGTGCTCGGTACCTCCTCATCAAAGGAGGGGTGCTCGTCGGCACGGGAGACGACCGGGTGGAGGGGCGGCGGCGCCTCCTACGGCGGGTTCTCACGGAGCACCCCGAGGACCTCATCACGGTGACACGTACCACTCCGCACTGGGCGACTCCTTCGCGAGCGAGCGTCGCTATCGAGAGGCCGAGGCGCACCTGCGGACGTGCCTGGCCCCGGAGCCGGAGGCGCACATCTCTTCGCACGGGACCGAGCTGCGACTCGCCGAGGTCCTCCTGGAGGCCGCGGATCCCTCGACGTATGCCGAGGCGTGGGACCTGCTGGACGCTGCCGCCCGGGAGTCCTTTCTGTTCAGAAGTGTGACCTGGCGGATCAGAGTCGCGCGGGCGAGGATCCGTGCGCGGTCCGGTGATCGCCATGGGGCCGCCGAAGAGGCGGCCGCCGCCCTCGCGCAGCTCGACGACAACACGCCGCAGCTTCCGCGCCACCCGACGGTCGGCCTTGATCGTGGCCGACCCGGCCACCGTGCGGGAGCTGAGGCGGCTGGCTTCCCGCCGGCGCGTCGCCACGATGCTCCGCGGGCGTCGACGGTGAGGGGCTGACGAGCTCGCCACGGCCGTGTAGCGCCAGATGCGGGGCCGCCGGCGCGTGTCACAACCGCGAACCTGCAGTTAGGTCGAATAGTTCTAACTAACTGCAGTTTCGAGTTCGTGACATTCGCCCCGCCCGCGCCCCGCGCCCCGCGCGCCCCCGCCCGCGCGCCCCGCGCGCCCCCGCCCCGCGCCGCCCCCGCCCCGCGCCGCGCGCCCCCGCCCCGCGCCGCGCGCGCCCCGCGCCGCCCCTGCCCCGCGCCGCGCGCGCCCCCGCCCGCCCGGCGCTGCTTGACTATCCCGCTGTGACCCCCTCCGACCCACCGATCCGCTCGTTCCCCACCCGCGCGGCCTGGGAGGTCTGGGTGGCCGAGGCCAACGCGGCCGGCGACACGGTCGGCCTGTGGCTGCAGCTCGCCAAGGCGAGCTCCGGCGTCTCGACAGTCACATCCGCCGAGGCGCTCGAGGTCGCGCTGTGCCACGGCTGGATCGACGGTCAGCGGCGCGCCCTCGACCAGCGCCACTTCCTGACCCGCTTCACCCCCCGCCGGGCGCGCAGCCGGTGGTCCAAGCGCAATCGCGACGCCGCTGAGGCGCTGATCGCGGCGGGCCGGATGGCCCCGGCCGGCCTGCGCGAGGTGGAGCGCGCGCGGGCGGACGGGCGCTGGGACGCCGCCTACGACGGTCAGCGCTCGGCCGCCGTGCCGGACGACCTGGCCGCGGCGCTCGCCGCCGAACCCCAGGCGCTGGCGTTCTTCGAGGGCCTCGACGGCGCCAACCGCTACGCGATCCTCTACCGCGTACACGACGCCAAGCGTCCGGAGACCCGCACGCGGCGCATCGAGCAGTTCGTGGTCATGTGCCGCGAGGGCCGGACCGTGCACCCGCGGCGAGGCTGACGCTCGAAGTCCCCCTCAGCCGTGAATGAGCCAGCCGTCCGCCGCGCGGCCGGCTTCCATCACGGCCTCCGACAGCGTCGGATGCCCGTGGATGGTGCGCGCGACCTCGGCGTAGCCGCCCTCGAGCGCGCGCACGTTGACGAGCTCCTGGATGAGCTCCGTGGCGCGCGTGCCGACGATGTGCCCGCCGAGCAGCTCGCCGTACTTGCTCTCCCCGACGAGCTTGACCAGCCCGGTGCGGTCGCCGTAGACGGTCCCGCCTCCGACGGCGCCGTACGCCACCTTGCCGATCACGACGTCGTAACCCTGCTCACGCGCCTGCGCCTCGGTGAGCCCGAACGAGCCGACGTTCGGCGTGCAGAACGTCGCGCGGGGGATGTCGATGTACGAGATCGGATGCGTCTGCAGCCCGGCCGCGTCCTCGGCCGCGATGACGCCCTCGTCGGACGCCTTGTGGGCGAGCGCCGGACCGTGGACAAGGTCGCCGATCGCGTACACCCCCTTCAGGCTCGTGCGCATCGCCCCGTCGACCTTGACCAGACCGTTCTCGTCGAGCTCGATGCCGGCCTCCGCGAGCCCGAGCCCCTCGACGTCGGGGCCCCGCCCCGCCGCGATCACGAGGTAGTCGAGCTCGGCCGTCATGTCGCCGTAGGTGCAGGTGAGCACGTCGGGACCGGAATTCACGTTCTCGACGAAGGTCCCGGTGAGGACCTGAATCCCCTGGCGCTTGAGGCCCCGCTCGACGAGCTTGGAGATGTCGGCGTCCTCGGTTGGCAGCACGCGATCGAGCGCCTCGAACAGGGTCACCTGCGAGCCGAGGCGTGCGTAGCCGGAGGCGATCTCGGCGCCCGACGCGCCCGCGCCGACGACACCGAGGCGCGCGGGCAGCTCGGCCAGCGCCCAGGCCTCCTCGGTCCCGATCACGCGCCCGCCGAACGCGGTGCCCGGGATCGGGTGTGGCAGGGAGCCGGTGGCGACGATGACGAACCTGGCCGCGATCTCCGTGCCGTCGAACTGGCCACCGACCCGGACGTTGCCGTCGTCGGTCACGGACCCGTGTCCCTCGATCACATCGATCTTGTTCTTCTTGAAAAGGCCGGATACGCCGCCGGTGAGCGTCGTGACCACCTTCTCGCGGCGGGCCTGGATGGCGGGGAAGTCGACCTCAACGCCGGCGACGTTCAGGCCGTAGTCGCCGGCCTCGTTGATCTCGGTCAGGATGTCGGCCGAGCGCAGCACCGCCTTGGCCGGGATGCAGGCGTAGTTGAGGCAGCGGCCGCCGATCCGGTCCTTCTCGATGACGGCCGTCTTGAACCCGAGCTGGGCCGCGCGGATCGCGGCGACGTAGCCGCCGGGACCGGTGCCGATGACGATGACGTCGTAGGAGGACTCGGCCATTGCCGGGCTCACACTACAAAAGCCGGACCACCCGCCGGGTTCCCGCGCGTCAGGCGTCCTCGTCGGTCGACCCGTACGCGGGGGTGACCTGGATACGGCCCATCACCCGCACGAGCTTCCAGAACAGCCAGCCGCCGAGGCCGACGACGACGAGCAGCACGAGCGCGACGAGCAGCGAGGAGACGACGGTCAGGGCGAGGCAGCTGACGATGATCTGGAAGGCGATCAGCGCCTCGAACGAGAGCACCGCCCAGTAGCGGCGGTTGTACATCCCGCCGGCGAGGAACGCGAGCACACCGGCGAGAAAGAACCCGCCGGCGAGCGACCCGCCGTGGGCCGAGAGGTCGTGCTGGGTCGTGGCCCCGACGAGCACGGCGACCGCGAGCACGGCCGCCGCGCCGGTGGCGATCAGCAGCGGCGTCGGGCGCTCGCCCGGCGCAAGCGGCTCGAGCTCGGCGCGCAGGAGCTCGTCGCGAGCCTCCCCGCGAGAGCGCGCCGGGGCGGCGTCGGGCACGGTGCCGCCCGAGGGGACCGTCGCCTCGTTCCCCGGCCGCTCGCGGCGCTTGCGGCTAGCCGGCGCCATCGCCGTCCTGGAGCGCCGCCGCGTCGAGGGCGTCCCGCAGCCGTCGCGCCGCCTCGCGGGGGTCCGGCGCCTGCGCGATCGCGCGCGCGCTGTCCTGGAGCGCCGCCGCGTCGAGGGCGTCCCGCAGCCGCCGCGCCGCCTCGCGGGGGTCCGGCGCCTGCGCGATCGCGCGCACGACCGCGACGCGCCGGGCACCGGCCGCGACGACCGCGTCGACGTTGCCGGCGTCGATCCCGCCGATCGCGAAGAAGGGCACCTGCGCGCGCGCCGCCGCATACTGCACGAGCTCCAGGCCGACGGCGGGCCGGCCGGGCTTGGTCGGCGTCGCGTGCACGGGGCCGACGCCGATGTAGTCGGCGCCGCACGCCGCGTCGACCTCGGCCGGCGTGTGCGTGGAGAGCCCGATGAGCAGCTCCGGGCCGAGTTGCTCGCGGGCGGCGGACACGGGCTCGTCGTCCTGCCCGAGGTGGACCCCGTCGGCGGCCCCCTCGAGCGCGACGCGCGGGCGGTCGTTGACGATCAACAGGAGTCCGAGCTCGTCGCACAGCGCGCGCGCCGTGCGGGTCAGCGCGAGCAGCGCCTCGTCGTCAAGCCCCTTCTCGCGCAACTGCACGATGTCGACGCCCCCCTGCGCGGCCTGGGCGAGCAGTGCGCCGAGCCGCCGCCCGCCGGGGGCGCCGTCGCACACGAGATACAGGCGCGCGGCGGCGAGACGCTCGCGACGCTGCGCACCGAGGGCGATCGTGGTCACGTCCTGCAGTCTGGCAGGCACGTTCGGGCCTGTACTACGATCGAAGCCGGCCGTGTCCGACGTGTCGCACACCCGGAGCGTCGATGTCGCCGTCATCGGCGGTGGCGTCATCGGGCTGGCCGTGGCCTGGCGCCTGCGCCAGCGCGGCGCGTCGGTCGCGCTGCTCGAGCGCGACGCGGTCGGGGCCGGAGCCTCGTCGGTCGCGGCGGGGATGCTGGCGCCGGTCTCCGAGGCCGAGTACGGGACCGCCGGTCAGCGTGCGCTGACGCTGGGCCTCGCCGGCGCCGCGCGCTGGCCGGCCTTCGCGCGGGAGCTGAGCGAAGCGACCGGCCGGCCGGTGACCCGGCGCGCGACCGGGACCCTGATGCTTGCGCGCGACCGCGACGAGGCCGAGGCGCTCGCGCGCGAGCACCGCTTTCGCGACTCGCTCGGCCTCGTCACGCATCGCCTCCGCGCGAGCGAGGCGCGCGCGCTGGAGCCGGCGCTCGCCCCGACGTTGCGCCTCGCGCTCGAGATCCCCGACGACCACAGCGTCGACCCGCGCGAGGTCGTCTCCGCGCTCGGGCGGGCCGCGCACGGCGCGGGCGTGCAGCTGCGCGAGGGGGTCGCCGTCTCGCGGGTGCTCGTCGACGACGGCTCCGATCGCGTCCGCGGCGTCGAGCTGGCCGGCGGCGAACGCGTCACGGCGGGCTGCGTCGTCGTCGCCACCGGCGCCTGGACCGACGCCCTCGCGGGCCTCCCCGAGCCGGCGCGCATCCCCGTGCGCCCGCTGAAGGGGCAGACGCTGCGCCTGCGCGATCCCGCGGGCCCCGGGATGCTCCGGCGCGTCGTGCGCTACGACGGCGGCTACCTCGTGCCCCGCGACGACGGGCGCTACGTGCTCGGCGCCACGATGGAGGAGCGCGGCCACGACCTGACGGCCACGGCCGGCGGCATATACGAGCTGCTGCGCGACGCGCACGAGCTCGTGCCCGGCATCACCGAGCTCGTCATCGAGGAGATCGCCGTCGGCCTGCGTCCGGGAACGCCGGACAACGTGCCGGCGATCGGCCGCGGGGCGCTCGACGGCCTCGTGTGGGCGGTCGGCCACCACCGCAACGGAATCCTGCTCGCCCCGCTGACCGCCGAGCTCGTCACGGCGGCGGTCCTCGGCGAGCCGGCGCCCGATGAGCTCGTGCGCGCATGCGCACCGGGCCGGCTCGAGCGCGAGGTCGTGGCGTGATCCATCTGAACGGTGAGCCGTCGACGGCTGTTCCCGGCGACACGGTGGCCACCGTCGTCGCCGCGCTCGGCGTGCCGCGCGACGCCCGCGGGGTCGCCGTCGCGGTCGACGGCGAGGTCGTCCCGCGCGCCGCGTGGGGCGAGCACGCCGTGCCCGACGGGGCGCGCGTGGAGGTGCTCACGGCGATGCAGGGCGGATAGGCGGCCCGCCGGTCGGCGATGCGCAACACTGCTCCTGTGGCACAGGAGCCCTCGACCCTTCCGGACGGCGCCGCGCTGCCGAGCGACGATCCGCTCGTGATCGCCGGGCGCGAGCTGCGCTCGCGCCTGCTGCTCGGCACCGGGGGCTTTCCGACCCTGCAGACGCTCGCCGCGTCGATCGAGGCGAGCGCCACCGAGCTCGTGACGGTCGCGTTGCGGCGCATCGACCCCGACGCGCGCGGGTCGTTCGTCGACGTCATCGAGGCCGCCGGCGTCGACCTGCTGCCGAACACCGCCGGCTGTCACACCGCGCGCGATGCCGTGGTCACCGCCCGCCTCGCCCGCGAGGCGTTCGGCACCGACTGGGTCAAGTTGGAGGTGATCGGCGACGAGGACACGCTCATGCCCGACGCGCCCGAGCTGCTGCGCGCCGCCGAGGAGCTCGTCGACGAGGGGTTCGTCGTGCTCCCGTACACGACCGACGATCCGGTCCTCGCCCGGCGCCTGCGCGACATCGGCTGCGCGGCGGTGATGCCGCTCGGGTCGCCGATCGGCAGCGGCATGGGGATCTGCAACCCGTACAACCTGTCGCTCATCCGCGAGGCGGTCGACGTGCCGGTCATCCTCGACGCCGGCGTCGGCACGGCGTCGGACGCCGCCCTGGCGATGGAGCTCGGCTGCGACGCGGTCATGTCGGCCACCGCCATCTCGCGCGCCGAGGATCCGGTGCGCATGGCGCACGCGATCCGCGCCGCGGTGCAGGCCGGGCGCTGGGCCCACGGCGCCGGGCGGATCCCGCGCCGGCGCTACGCGAAGGCCTCGTCCCCGCGCGAGGGCCTGGCCGAGCTGTAGACCTTCCCGCGTGCACGACGAGCTGATCGACCGCTGGGAGGCCGCCTGGAGCGGTCGCAGCGCCGACGCCTTCGGCGAGCTGTGCGCTCCGGACGTCCACTACGAGGATCCGCTGACGAATCCGCCGCGCTACGGCCCGGTGGAGCTCGGCGAGCACGCCCGCCGCGTCTGGACGGCGCTGCCCGACGTGCGCCTGGAGCGCACCGGGGAGCGCCTCGGCGACGAGCGCCTCGTGGCCGCCCCGGCGAAGCTCGTCGGCACCCATCTCGGCGAGCTCGACGGCATCCCGCCCTCGGGACGCGCGCTCGTAATGCACATCGTGTTCTACTGCGAGCTCGAGCCGCACCGCGAGCGCCTGTGGCGGATCCGCGCGTTCTATGACGCGTACGGCGCAGCGGTCGACCTCGGGATCCTCCCGCGCCCGGGCACGCTCGGCGAGCGCACCCTGATGATGCTCCGCGGCTACGGACTGCGCGGGCTGCGCCGCAACGGGTGAGCGGGCGGCGCAGCGCGCGAGACCGGGCCGCGGGCCCTACTTCACGACGGTGATCGTCCCATTCATGCTCGCCGGGTGGATCGTGCATTGGTACCTGATCACTCCCGGCTTCGTCACGGTGTACGAGAACGTGCCGCCGCCGGTGAAGTCAGCCGACTTGAACGAGGCCGGGCCGCTGAGGGCGGTGACGTTGTGGGGAATGCCGCTATCGAGATTGGTCCACTTGATCGTGGTGCCGACCTTCACGGTGATGTTCGCCGGGTTGATCATGATGTTCTGGTACTTGACGTTGACGAGGCCGCTCTGCACGGCGCCGCTCGACGCCGCAGGTGCCGCGCTGCTCGTGGCCGCGGCCGCGGCGGTGCTGCTGCTCGAGCTCGTGCTCGACGAGCTGCTGGACCCGCAGCCGGCGAACACGAGCGCGCCGCCGAGGAGCAGGACGGGAAGGACTCTGTTCATGACGGGACGATCCTTTCTCCGAGGTGTTCGGCGTCGGGCTGCCGTCACCCCGGCAACACGCCTCCAACGGTTACGACGTTTATACGCGACGAGACCTTCCTCGCGACGTGCGAGGTCGCCCGCCCGCGGCGCGCGCGCGCTCTCCCTAGACTGGCCCTCCCTCGATGTCGCGTCACCTCCTCACCGGTGCCGAGCTCACCGCGTCCGAACTGGACGCGCTGCTCGCGCGCGGCGTCGAGCTGAAGGCGGCGCCGCTCTCGTCGCGGGCGCTGGAGGGCCGCAGCGTCGCCCTCGTCTTCCAGAAGCCCTCCACCCGCACGCGCCTGTCGTTCGAGGTCGGGGTGCACGAGCTCGGCGGTCAGCCGGTCGTGCTCCGCGCCGACGAGATGCAGCTCTCGCGGGGCGAGTCGATTCGCGACACGGCGCTCGTGCTCTCGCGCCACGTCGCCGCCGTCGGCGTGCGCACCGGCCCCGACTCGATGCTCCAGGAGCTCGCCGCCCACGGATCGATCCCGGTCTTCAACATGCTCACCGCGGGCCATCACCCGTGCCAGGCGCTCGCCGACCTGCTCACGCTGCGCGAGACGTTCGGGACGTTGGCGGGGCTGCGGCTCGCCTACGTCGGCGACGGCAACAACGTCGCCCGCTCGCTGGCGATCCTCGGGACGCTCGCCGGCGTCGAGGTGGCCGTCGCCTCACCGCCCGGCTACCAGCTCGAGTCCGACCTTGCCCTGTCCGGCGAGGCGCGTGCGGCGCTGCATCTGCTCGAGGATCCGGGCGAGGCCGTCGCCGGCGCGCACGCGGTGTACACCGACGTGTGGGTGAGCATGGGCGACGAGGCCGAGGCGGCGCATCGCCGAGCGGCCCTCGCCGCCTACCGCGTCGACGATGCCCTGCTCGATCGCGCGCGCCCCGACGCGATCGCCCTGCATGACCTCCCGGCCCACGCCGGCGAGGAGATCACCGCCGAGGTCCTGTACGGCTCGCGCCAGCGGATCTGGGACCAGGCCGAGAACCGTCGCCACGCGCAGAAGGCGCTGCTCGAGTGGCTCGTCGAGGCATGAGCGGCGCACGGACACGCGCACGGGTGGCCGCTCTCGCCACCGTGGCGCTGCTGCTGCTGTCCGTCGCGGCGCTGCTCGCCACGCGTGAGTCGCCCGCCGCGGCGGCCGGCCTGAACCTCACAGGCGCCTGGCAGTCCACGTATCACTGCGCCACCGGCTGGTGCGCCGGGCAGGACTTCCCCGACACGCTCACGCTCGCGCAGGCGGTCGGCTCGAGCGCCGTGACCGGGACCGATCCGAGCGGCGAGACGGTGCGGGGCACGCTCACCGGAACGACCTTCGCGTACACGGTCACGACCGGCGGCTACGTCGCGACGTTCACGGTCACGATCTCCGCCGGCGGCGGCTCGTGGTCGGGCAACGGCAGCGACAACCATGCGCCGTCGGGCACGACCGGCACCGAGACGGCCACACGCGTCGGGGCGCCGAGCGCGGCGCCGCTGTATGACATGAAGGGAGCCTGGACCGGGTACGCCGCGGGCGCCCCCAACAGCGACGCGCTGAGTATCACGATGGACGCCGCCGGCACGATCGGCGGCTCGGGGCGGGTGTCGGGCGAGGCGTTCACGCTCGGTGGCAGCGAAGGCCCGACCGGCCAGACGACGCTCACGCTCAGTCAGACGGCCGCGCAGTTCCCGCCGAGCGGCTACACCTCGACCGACAGCGGCACCACCACGGAGAACGGCAACTGCTTCAGCGGGCACTGGGCGGACAGCGTCGGGGGTCCCGGGCACAGCGGCACGTTCATCTGGGTGCGCAACGGCGCCGCGGTCACGGGCGCGGGCACGACCGCGTCGCCGTACGTCTGCGCGAGCACCTCGTCGACGACGCCGGGCCCGCTCCCGGCGCCGGTGCTCGGCCGGATGGAGAACGTCGTGCCGGTGAGCGGGACCGTGCTCATCAAGCTTCCGCCGGGAGCGACGCTCAGTCGTGCTGCAGACGCGTCCGCGAGCCAGGTCAAGGGCACCGGCTTCGTGCCGCTGACCCAGGCGCGCCAGATTCCCGTCGGCTCGATCCTCGACACGACCGGCGGCACCGTCGCGATCACCGCGGCGAGCCCGAAGAAGGGCATCGACTACACCGGCCAGTTCACCGCCGGCGTCTTTCGGCTGCTGCAGCACCGCCAGCAGAAGGGCCTCACCGAGCTCGACCTGATGGACAAGCTGTCTCGCCGCGCGGTGTGCGCCTCCGCCGGCAAGGGCGCGAAGGCCTCGGCGGCAGCGCGGCGCGTGAGCTCCAAGGTGCTCGGCCTGCTCAAGAGCACCGACCACGGCAGGTTCAGCACCCGCGGCGCGTACAGCTCGGCATCGGTACGGGGCACCGCCTACTCGGTGGCGGACACGTGCGCGGGCACGCTCACGAAGGTGAGCCGCGGCACGGTCGTCGTGGACTACTTCCGTCGCCACCGGCAGCTCGTCGTGCGGGCCGGACAGTCGTTCCTCGCGCTCGCGTCCGGCGCGCCGAGCGCCGTTGTGACGACCGGGAAGGGATAGACCGACCCGGGGCGCTCAGGCGAGCGCCGGTTCGGCGGCGACGCCCGCCTGCGCACGCAGGAACGGCTCGACGCTGCGGGCCACGCCGATCGGATCGTCGGCGAACGGCCAGTGCCCGCTGTCGGGCAGGATCACCACGTCGGCGTTCGGGAACGCCTCGCGCTGGCGGTCGGCCAGCGCGACCGGGATGTAGGGATCGTGAGCGCCCCACACGACCAGGGCGGGGACGTCCAGGTCGCGCAGCACGCCGGCGAAGCGCCGCGAGTCGCCGGCCGGGTCGTCGGTGGCGCGGTACAGCCGCCGCACGGCCCGGTTGGTAGCCGCATCCGAGTCGTCGTACATGCGGTCGACGAAGGCGCGCGGGAGCTCCCGCGGCATGCCCAGGTTGAGCGCCAGGCGCAGCCCGTTGCGCGTCGTGCTGGCCTGGAAGAGCTCGCCCAGTACCGGCGTGCGCCAGATGCGCGCCAACGTGTGCCACTCGTAGTCGAGCAGGACGCCGGTGTTGATGAGCACCGCGCTGGCGAGCCGCTCGGGGTTGCTCACCGCCCATTGCAGTCCCCACGGACCGCCGAAGTCGTGCATCACGAGGTGCGCCCGCTCGACGCCGAGGCGCTCGAGCGCCGCGTCGAGGAACCGTGCGTACCCGGGGACGCTGTAGTCGAAGTCGGCCGGCTTCTGCGCGCGGCCGAACCCCGGGAAGTCGAGCGCGACGCCTCGTCCGAAGGCGCCGGTCCGCTCGAGCAGGTCGTCCCAGTCCCGCGAGGAGCCGGGATTGCCGTGCACGAAGACGACGGCCTCGGCGGCGCCCTCGGGGCCGCTCTCCAGGACCGGTACCTCGATCCCGTCGACGGTCAGCCGCCGCCGCCGTACGTTGGCCGGCAGCGTCGGGCCGTCGGCGTGCGGGCCGGTCGGCTGCGGACGGGCCACCGGCCCGCGGTGGGTCAGGGTGGTCCACGCTGACCGGACGACGAGCCGGGCGAATGCGGCGTCGGTCGGTCGGATCGAGCGGGTTCCGAACTCGGCGAAGTCCTCGGCGAGCCGCGGATCCCTGGCGGCGGCCGAGAACAGCAGGCGCTCGATCGCGTTCGTGCGCCGGCCGGTCGAGTAATCGCTCATGAGCAGGTAGTGGCCGAGCAGGTTGCGCCGATGGCGGCGCCGGTACCCGTCCAGGGCGGCGTCGAGCTCCTCGTCGGAGGGCGAACCCGCCAACCGCGGTCCGAGCTCGTCCGCGAGCCATTCCGCCGACTGCAGCGCAAAGCCGCAGCCCACTCCCCACAGCGGGTCGGCGGCCATCGCGGCGTCTCCGACGAACGCGATCCCGCGGCCCGCCGCCGGACGCATGCTGTTCGGCATCTCGAGCCTGCCGATGATCTTCGAGGTCCGGGTCGCGCGCGCCAGATCAGGTGCGCCCGGAAGACCCTGGAAATAGCGTTCGAAGTTCGCCTCGAGATCGCGTTTGAACCAGGGCAGCCGATCGCGCGTCTGGAACGTGGCCAGGAGCGTCAGTCCGTCGTCCTGGGGGAACGCATACGCGGTGTCCGGATCGAGGAAGTAGAACAACGTCCCGTAGCCCGAAGGGAGCGGGAGGTCTCGGTAATACGCGAAGTAGCAGAACCGGTCGTGGGGCTTGATCCGCGCTCGCACGCCCGCTATGCGGGCCACGCTCGAGTCGCGCCCGTCGGCGGCCACGACGACCCGCGCGGCGAGGTCCTGTTCGCCGCCGTGCCCGTCGCCGACCCGCACGCCGCTCGGTCGGCCGCTCGTGCGCAGCAGCCCGACCACCGCTCGCCCGAGCATCGGCTCGACTCCCGGCGTCGTCGCCGCGAGCTGCCGCAACATCGGGTCGAGCTTCTCGCGCCGGATGTCATACCCGTACGGTCGCGTCGCATCGCGAGCGGGGTCCGGATGCACCCAGCCGTAGCGCGTCCAGATGTCGGCCTTGTTCCGCACCCCACCGGCGGCCTCGATCTCGCCGGTGACGCCGAGTCGCTCGAGCACCGGCGTCGCGCTCGCCTGGATGAAGTGGGTGCACACCACCTTGTACGCCGCCGGATCGGCCCGTCGCTCGATGAGCGCGACGCGCGCCCCATGCCGCGCCAGCAGCGTCGCCGCGGTGCACCCGGCGATGCTCGCGCCGACGACGATCGCGTCGAAGGGCGCCGCGCCGCGGTCCAATCGGTCGGTTGGCGTCGGCATGACAGGGCCGGTCTATCGGAGTCTGGGAGGCGCTGTCAAGTGCGCGCGACGCGGCGCCTCGTGCGCGCTCGCCACGCGGCCGCGCACCCCGCCGGTGGATCCCGCACCGGCGCCGGCGATCTGCGCTAGCCTCGCGCGATCGCAACAAGCGCAACGAGCCGGCCCTCTGCCCCAGGAGACGTGATGCCCCAGCCCAGATCATCCGCAGGCCCCGCCCGGTCCACGGCCGCGAAGCGGTCGACGGGCGCACCGAAGCCACGCGCCGGCGCTGCGGCGAAACGCGGGTCGAATGGTGCCGGCCCGGCGAAGACGACGACGAAGGCCGCGGCGGCGAAGGCCGCGGCGGCGAAGGGCCCGGCGGCGAAGAGTGCCGCGGCGAAGCGGCCGGCGGCGAAGAGCACGGCGGCGAAGACGACGGCGGCGAAGAGTGCCGCGGCGAAGCGGCCGGCGGCGAAGACGACAGCGGCGAAGAGCACGGCGGCGAAGAGCACGGCGGCGACGCGCCCGGCGGCGAACAGCGCCGCGGCGAAGCGCCCGGCGGCGAAGACCGCGACGGCGAGGAGCGCCGCAGTGAGGGGTACGACGGCGAAGAGTCAGGCGGCCAAGAGCGCCGCGGCCAAGCGCCCGGCGGCCAAGACCACGGCGGCGAAGACGGCCGCGGCCAAGGGCGCGACGGCGAAGCGCACGTCGGCGCCGCAGACGGCCGCGACCAAGGCCGCCGCGAAGCTCGCCCCGCCGTCCGCGCGCGCTCGCGCCGCCGGCGCGCACCCGTCCGCCGACGAGACGATCGCCGCGAACGTGAACGCGGTCCGTGACTTCCTCACCCGCGGAGTGCTGCTCACCGCCGAGCGGCTGCAGGAGACGCTCGACGATGCCGTCTCGCGCGGGCGACTGACGAGCACCGACGCCGATGACATCCTCCAGCGGCTCGTCAAGCTCGGCCGCAGCCAGGCCGACGAGATCCGCGCCGAGCTCGAGCTCGTGCGCGCGGAGATCGAATCGCTGCTCGAGCAGAGCCCTTCGGACGTGCTCAACGCGAGCCTGCGCGCCGGCACGCAGCTGACGCCGGACCGCGTCGTGCGCGAGCTCGACCGGGTCCGGCGGGTGGTGGGCATCGGGCCGGCGTTCCCGATCCTCGCCTACGACGATCTGGGCGCGGCGCAGATCATCGAGCGGCTGGAGGATCTCAACAGCGCCCAGCTGCGCAAGGTCAGAGATCGCGAGCGACGCACGGCGAAGCGCAAGACGGTGCTCGACGCAATCGAGCGCGAGCTGCGCTAGGCCCCCCGGGCCGCCGGGACGACCGCGAACTCCGCCGCCAGCGCGGCGAAGTCCAGCGACCCGTCGGCGCCGATGTGGGACAGGAGCTCCTCGGCGCTGAGGCCGTGGCTGTCTCGCCACCACGCGCGGAGGGCCTCGCCGGCGCCGGGCGAGCGAAACCACTCGGGGCCGTACGCGCGTGCGAGCGCCTCCCGCAGCCGCGCCTCGAGCGCCCAGGCGCGCAGGTAGTGCGCCACATACAGCCCGGGATCGAGGTCGGTGAGCCACGTCGCCTGCGGCCAGTCGACGTGCAGCGCCGCGGAGAGGCGCTCGGCGTACAGCGGCGCGGCGCCCGATACGGTCACCCGTTCGCGGTGCAGCTCGAGCTCGTAGCCGAGCTTCGCCGCGTAGCGCCGCAGGAACAGCAGGCGGCGCGAACGCGCGACGGCTGCGGACGCCCCGTCGACCCCCTGCGTTCGCAGCCAGGACGGCTCGTCGGCTATCCGCTCGAACAGGAACGCGAACGCCTCGCCGACCGCCGCATCGCCGAACCGCCGCAGCTCGAACGGGAGCCCGGGCGACGCGTTTGCGAAGTGCTCGGCGTGACCGGCCTCGTGCAGGAGCGCCGCGTAGTCCTCCCATCCGCCCGCCGCGGCGAGCACGAGGTAGATCTCCTGCGGCACCCGGACCGGCGCGCAGAAGGCGCGGCGTGACTTGGCCGCTCGCGGCGCGAGGTCGAGCACGAGGTTGCTCTGGCCCGCGAGGTCGATCCCGAGGCCCGCGAGCGTGTCCGCGAGCGTCTCGCCCAGCCGCTCCGCGGGGAAGCGAGCGTCGAGCGCCGGCTGGCGGAACAGGCGCGGCAGGTCGGCGCGCCGCAGCGCACCGAGCTCGAGCCCGAGCGTGTGGTGCACCGCCGGGGCCACGATCGGCGCGAAGCCCGGCTCGGTCGCGGCGAGAAAGCGCTCGGCCTGGTCGCGCAGGGCGGCGAAGTCGATGCCGGTGAGCTCGCCGTACATCGCCGCGTAGGTCGGCCAGCCGAGGGCCCGCGCGGCGCCGTGCCGCGCCGCCACGATCTCTGCGGCGATCGGGGCGAGCGAACCGCCGATCAGGCGGCAGCGCTCCGCCTCCAGCTCGGCCCGGCGGCCCGGATCCGCCTCGCGGGCCTCGGCGCCGGCCACATCCCCGAGGCGGACCGCGGCGCCGTCCGGGGTGGTCACGCGCAGCTCGCCCTCGCGACGGACGAGCGAGGCCTCGAGCGCCGCCGTGGCCCGGCCGAGATGTCCGTCGACGGCGAAGCGCAGCAGGGCCTGCACGCGCCGGCGACGCTCAGGGCCGCCGGCCGCGCGCTCGCATTCGCGCAGGCGTTGGACGGCGCCGGCCGCGAACAGCTCCGCGTCGCGCTCGTACAGCGCGCTCATCGGCCCGGGCGCGTCGAGGCCCGCGAACTGGCGGTAGTACAGCCGGGCGAGCTCGATGGCGAAGGCCTCCGCCCGCTCGGAGTACCCGGCGAGGTCCATGAGGCTGCCATCCTAGGTGACCATGACGATCTCCCCCGACACGCTCGCCGCCGCGGACCGGGCCGCCACCGTCGCCCGTCCGCCGCGACCCGAGCGCGGCGAGGAGGTCGAGCTGAGGATCGACTCGCTGGCCTTCGGCGGCGAGGGCGTCGCTCGCCTGCACGACGGCGGCTATGTCGTGTTCGTGGCCGGCGGGGTGCCCGGAGACCGCGTGCGCGCCGTGATCACCAAGCGCAAGCGCAGCTACGCCCACGCCCGCCTCGTCGAACTGCTCGAGCCGGGGGCGGATCGCGTGCCGGCGCTCGCCCATCATCCCGGGGCCCCGTGGCAGGTCATCCCGTACGAGCGCCAGCTCGAGATCAAGCACTCCCAGGTGCAGGAGGCGCTGCGTCGCCTCGGCGGCCTCGACGGCTTTCAGATGCAGGACATCGTTCCGGCGCTGGAGCAGTGGCGCTACCGCAACAAGCTCGAATACTCGTTCGGGGAGGACGCCGACGGCGGACTCGTGTGCGGCTTCCACGCGCCCGGGCGCTTCGATGAGATCGTCCCGATGGACGATTGCCTGCTCGCCTCCGAGCCGGCCAACCTCCTGCGCCGCGAGGTGCTCGCCTGGTGCCGCGAGGAGGGGCTGCGGGCCTGGGACCGGCGTTCTGGCCAGGGGCTGCTGCGCAATCTCGTCGTGCGCGAGGGGCGTCGCAGCGGCGAGCGCCAGGTGCGCCTCGTGACCTCCGCGTCCGCCGGCGAGTTCGACCCGGGGCCGCTGGCACGGCGCATCGAGGCGCACGGACTGCTGTGGACCCGCATGAGCCGCACCGGGGAGACGACGAGCGGCGGCGAGACCGAGATCGTCGACGGCTCGCCCGAGATCGCCGAGCGCCTGTGCGACCTCGACCTGCGCATCTCGCCCGAGGCGTTCTTCCAGACGAACACCGAGATGGCCGAGGTCCTCTACGGAGTCGTCGCGGAGTTCGCCGGCCTGCAGGGCTGGGAGCGGCTGTACGACCTCTATTGCGGGATCGGCACGATCGGATTGACGCTCGCGCGCCGCGCCGGCGAGTTGTGGGGGCTGGAGATCGTGCCCGAGGCGATCGCCGACGCGATCGCCAACGCCCGCCGCAACGAGATCACCAACGCGCGCTTCTTCGCCGGCGACGCGCGGCTGGCGCTGCGCGAGCTCAAGAGTCGCGCCGGCCGCCCCGACGTGCTCGTCGTCGATCCACCCCGCGCGGGTCTCTCGGCGAAGGTCGTGCGCCGCCTCATCGAGGCGGCGCCGGCGCGCATCGTCTACGTGTCGTGCAACGCGACCACGCTCGCTCCCAACGCCGCGCAGCTGGTCGAGGCCGGTTGGCGGTTGCGCGCCGTGCGTCCGGTCGACATGTTCCCGCAGACGCCCCACATCGAGTGCGTGGCGCTGCTCGAACGCGCCCCCGGATAGCCTTCCTCGCGATGCACGCAGTGACCATCGCTGACGGCGAGATCGTCGTCGAGGAGCGCCCCGATCCCGAGCCCGGCACCGGCGAGGTGCTCGTCCGCGTGCGGGCGGCCGGACTCAACGGCGCCGACCTGCATCAGCTCGCCGGTCGCTACCCGGCGCCGCCCGGCTCGCCGCCCGACATCCCGGGGATGGAGCTGGCCGGCGAGGTGATCGCCCGTGGCCCCGTCGCCGAGCGCTTCGCCGTCGGCGACCGCGTCATGGGCATCGTCGGGGGCGGCGCGCAGGCCGAGCTGGCGACGGTCCACGAGCGCCAGCTGATGCCCGTTCCCGAGCGCGTGGACTGGCCGGCGGCGGGCGGGCTGCCCGAGGTGTACACCACCGCCCACGACGCTCTCTGCACGCAGGCGCGGCTGCTCGCCGGCGAGCGCCTGCTCGTGCACGGCGGCGCCGGCGGGGTCGGCACTGCGGCCGTCCAGCTCGGCCGGGCGATCGGCGCGAGCGTCACCGCGACCGTGCGCAACGAGGCGCTGCGCGACGGCGTACGTGCGCTCGGCGCGGAGGTGATCCCGCCGGAGGGCTTCGCCGCCCACGGCCCCTTCGACGTCATCCTCGAGCTCGTCGGCGCGCCGAACCTGGCCGAGAACCTCCAGGCGCTGGCCGTCGACGGCCGCCTGAGCATCATCGGCGTCGGCGCCGGCGCCACCGGCGAGCTGAACCTGCTCGCCCTGATGGGCAAGCGCGCCCGCATCTTCGGCTCGACCCTGCGCTCGCGTCCGCTCGAGGAGAAGGCGCTCACCGCCCGGCGTCTGGAGCGCTCGGTCCTGCCGTTGTTCGAGGCCGGCGCGCTCACCGTCCCGATCGCGGCGCGGTACCCGCTCGAGCGGGCCGCCGAGGCCTACGCGCATTTCGCGCGGGGCGGCAAGCTCGGCAAGATCGTGATCGAGGCGTAGAGGCCTCGAGACATCGACGCACCCGAACCGGGCAGCGCCCCGACGGGGCGGAGTCGGTTCGGGTGCGGCTGCCTCGGGGGCGCTCCAAGCGCCCCCGAGGCGTATCGCTGCCGGTCGCGTGAGGCGTATCGCTGCCGGTCGCGCTACGCCGGCGAACCCTGCGCCGCGCCCGGAGCGGCTCGGCGCGGCTCCCGGGCCTCGCGCTCCGCGGGCCTGATGTTCAGTGCCCAGTTCAGCACCGGAAGGGTGAACAGGACGATCCCGAAGACGATGAGCAGGATCCCGGCGAGGATCGCGATGCTCCCGATCTGGGCCCATCCCCAGGCGTTCAAGAGCAGCCCCCTCAGCGTTTCGCCCATGAACAGCGTCGTACGCTGCGCGGCGAGCACTGGGCTCTTCATGCCGCCGGCGATCCATGCCTCACTCACCTGGGAATAGGTCTTGCCGCCGGCGACCTTGTTGAGGTCCGGGGCGATTTGATCTTCGGCGTACAGTTTCGCCTGCGGGCCGGTGATCACCTGCTGGCCAGCGTAGGCCTTGAGGTTCGCGTACTCCGCAGGCTTCGGGAAGAAGATCTTCTGCGGGGCGAGTTGGTCATGCACCACGGTGTGGTCGTAGCTTCCCCCGACGATGGACACGATCCCGAGTGCGATCAACCCCGCGGCGGCCCCCGCGGCGATCGGTGTAAGACTGGTGATTCGCTTCAGAAACTCACGCATGTTGCCTCCCGTCGACTGATTGAAATCCGTTTACCAGCGGCAATATCGACCACGCGAGCGAGCGAGCCATCAGGGAAGACCCGGGATGCTGTCGGGACGAACGACCCGTGATCGATCCGCGGATGACCCGTGATCGGTGGTCGGGCGGGCTCGGACATCCATCCGGGATCTACCGCAGTCGACGAGGCGCCACGGGGGATGGCGATCCGACGCCGACGTACCCGCGGTCAGCTTCCATCATCCGGCGCGACGAACTCCCAGCCGTGGCTCAGGGCCGATCTGAGCGTGCCCGCGAGGTCGATCTCGTCCTCCGGACCGGACGCGCCGGCCTCGAGGAAGAAGCGTTCCATCCCGCCCGGGCTGAAGAGCACGACGCGGCGCCCGGGCGTCGTGCCCACGTTGGCGCCCGCGTGAACGACCCCGCGGGGCACGTGCAGCGACTGCCCGGCGACGAGGCGCGACCGTTGCCCGTTGACCTCCATCTCGAAATCGCCCGCGACGATGTGGATCGTCTCGGCCTCGCTGCGGTGCCGGTGCGCGGGCAGCGACCAACCGGCGGGCGGCTCGTCGACGAGCAGGCAGAACGCCCCGTCGGTGTCCTCGCTGTCGAGGTGGATCTCGGTGCGGACGCCTCCGGGCATCCACACGACGCGCGGCGCGGCGCTCATCGGCCGCCCTCAGTACGGCGGCAGCTCCGCGTGCCAGTCACCGAGGACGCGAAACGCGCTCCAGAACTCGCGCTTGGACAGCTCGTCGTCGAGTGAGCGGTCGATGTCCGGGACGCACAACAGGTCGATCGAGGGCGTCAGCGACTGCACCTCGCCGAGCCGCCGCGTGACCGGTCGCGCGAGCGGCAGGTCGAGGTCGACGAGCGCGTCGAACGCGTCGTCGCCCATCGCCACGATGATCTTCGGCTGGACGATCGCCACCTCCTCGCTCACGCGCGCCATGCAGGCCGGATCGGCGAGCGAGGTGTCGCTCACCGGGCACTTGACGCACAGCGTCCCGTACACGACCAGCGGGTCGATCCCGAGCCGCTTGAACGACTTCATGAGCGCGCCGCCGCTGCGCCCGTAGAAGGCGACCCCCTCCTCGATCTCGGAGGGCATCGGCGCGAACTTCAGCAGCATGACGTCGCCCTGCGGATGCCCGGAGCCGAGCACGGGCGTCAGGTTGCCCCGCGGGCAGTGAGGGCAGGCCTGCAGCTCGCGGGTGAGACTGTTCAGCTCTCGTATCGCTCGCTCGAGGTACTTCTCGCGGATCTCGTCATCGGTCACGGGCATCGACCCCCCAAGCTTTGACGGCTCGCTGGGTTGTCCTTGACCGTGCATCGCAAGTTGCGTCGCAACCGGACGCGCGGGCCGCCCCTCAGGGGGTCCGGGTCGCCTTGCGCACCTGGCGCTGTCGCCGCGCCCGGCGCGCGGGCGAAGGGGTCGCCTTCGTCTGGAGGAACTTCAGGGCCTGCACGTAGAGCAGGCTCGTCGGGCGCGTGATGATGTCGGCCTCGCGCAGGGACTCGAGGAACTCCTCGGGACCGTCGAAGTCGCGCATCCGGATGCGCACCGACCCGAGGCCCTGCGCGACATGGGAGTCCGAGCCGGCGCCGGCGACGATCCGGTACTTGGCGGCGAAGCGCGCGGCCTCCTCGTTGAAGGCCCCGATGGCCACGCGCGGGTTGAAGACCTCGATCGCGTCGACGTCGTCGAGGATCGTCAGCAGGTGCTCGTAGTCGGGGACCGAGTGCAGCCGGTCGAACGGATGCGGCACGTACACGAGGCCGCCCTGGCTCCGGATCTCGGCCACCGTCTCGGCGAGCGTCATCCCCCGCGGGATCTTCTCGCTGATGAACAGCCCGATGACCTCGCCCTGGTTGGCGGTCTTGACCTCCTCGCCGACGATCACCTTCACGCCCTCGGCCTTGGCCTGGGCCTCGAGCGCCCCCGAGATCTCGTTGTGGTCGGTGACCGCGATCGCGCCGAGCCCCTCGGCCCGCGCCGTCGCCAGCAGCACCTCGACCGGCGTGGCGCAGTCGCTCGAGTGATCGGTGTGCATGTGCAGGTCGACGTCGATGAGCGGCCGGTGCTGCAGGCGCGCGCGCAGCGCCGGCGAGCCCGTCGCGTCGTGTCGCCGCGCGGCGACACCGCGGTACACCTGCTCGAGCTCGTCGACGACGCGCGTCCATGTGAGCCTGCCGCGCCAGTCGGCCGCCGCGTCCCGCAGACGCGCGCGCAGCGCTGGGTCGTCGATCAGGCGCCCGAGCTGGCCGGCGAGCGTGTCGACGTCCCCAGGCTCGAACAGCAAGCCCCGCTCACCGTCGCCGAGCGCCTCCTCGTAGGCGCCCAGGCGGCTCGCCAGCGGCACGGCGCCGGCGGCGATGGCGCGCATGAGCAGCCCGGGCGCCGGCGCGAATCCGTCGGACGCGCACACGATCACGTCGGCGCGGTCCAGCAGCTCCTGCTCATCGGCCTCGTCCGGGGAGAGGAAGCGCACGCGTGCTCGCAGCTCGGCGCGCAGCGGCGTGGACGCCGACGCCCCGCGCGCGCTCAGCACCGTCGCCTCCCACGGCTCCGAGCAGCGCAGCCGGCGCAGGGCCCGCAGGAGCAGTCGCTGAGCCGCCCGTTCCTCCTGTTCGACGAACAAGAGCTGCACCGGCTCTCCCGCGGGTCGGTCCGGAAGCTCGCCGTCGGCGCCAGACTCCGCGCCCGGCAGCACGACGCGGTACTCGGCCGGGAAGTGGCGGGCCATCAGCTCGCCCGTGGCGGCGAAGCTCGCGGTGCGGGCGTCGAGACGGCCGAGGAACAGCTCGACGAAGCGCCGCGCGAGCTGGGTGGAGATGAGGTGCTCGGTCGGCGCGTGGAAGCTCCCGACGTTCAGCGAGCGCGAGTGGCGCAGCGCGGCGCTGGAGGTGCTCGGCGCGAACGGTTCGTGGACGTGCACGAAGTCCAGCGGCACCGCCCCGAGGACCTCCTCGACCGTGCGCGCCACGTCGATCGGCAGCGCCGGAGGGCGTCGGCGCGAGGACCCGGTGACGTCGAGGACCTCGCCGACCGCCAGCACTCGCGGCGTGCCGTCGCCGGTGCCCTCGAGCAGCCGCTCGGGCTCGCGCCGCGCGTCGCGCAGCGCCCGCCGGGTGTCGCCGATCGCCTCCGACGAACGCGAGGGCGCGAGGATGAGGATGCGATGACCGCGGGCCGACAGCTCGCCCGCCGCCTCGCGCACGAACGTGTTGATCTCGTGCTGGGCCTCCCACGGGTACGGCGTGACGTGGGCGATCGAGAAACGCGGCGCCATTGCAGGGCAGTATGCCCGAGCGGACTGGAGGCGTCCGGTTCGTCGATCGTGCGAGGATCCCGCGATGGCGAGTCAGGCGCCGCAGGTACGGCTCGCGAGCGACGACGACGTGCCGGCGCTCGCCCGCATGCTGGCGAGATCCTTCGACGACGACCCGGTCGCGCGCTGGTCCTGCCGGGCGGCGGCGCTGCGCCCGGCGACGCTCGAGCGCTTCCACGGCGCACGGCTGCGCCAGCTCATCCGCTACGACGCGGTGTGGACCACGCCGGACCTCGACAGCGCCGCCGTATGGGCACCGCCGGACCGGTGGCGCACGACAGCCCGCGACGACCTCGCGCTCGCCCGCTCGCTGCTCCGTCCGCGGCTGCTCGCGCACCCGGCGGCGCTTGCCGCCGTCCCGCTCGTCGCCACCGGGCTGCTCGGGGTCGAGCGGCGGCACCCCGAGACGCCCCCGCACTGGTACCTCGCCGTGCTCGGGACCGATCCGAGCGCCCAGGGCCGCGGCCTCGGCTCGGCCGTGCTCGCGCCGACGCTCGGCGACTGCGACGCGGACGAGGTCGCGGCGTACCTCGAATCGTCCAAGGAGCGCAACATCGCCTTCTACGCGCGACACGGCTTCCGGGTCGTCCGCGAACTGCGGCTGCCGCGCGGGCCGCGCGTATGGGCGATGTGGCGCGAGCCCCGTGGGCGCGCGGGCGGGGCGGGGGTGGGGTGACCGTCCGGGGGTCGGACGGCGGCCGCCGCTCGCGGTTTGCGAGGCGGAGCCGAGCCGGTCGCGCCGTGCTCGCCGTGATCGGGATGCACGCTCTTGGCCCGGCGGGCGCCGGCGAGGTGTCAACCGGGTGACGCGACGGTCACGCCCGGAGCGCCGCGGGCGGCCTTGCCCCCCGCCGGGCTGGAAGTTTGGTCGATCTTCTTCCCTGGTGAGAGAAGATCGACCAAACTTCGGCCTGCGCGGAGCTGCGGGTCGCATCGCGGGCGCGACCGGTCCGACACAGAACGCCGAGCGCCCCGGCCGAGCGCCCCGCCCGAGCGCCCCGCCCGAGCGCCCCGCCGAGCGCCCCGCCCGAGCGCCCCGCCCGAGCCGGCGCCCGGCGGCTCCGCCCGGGACCGACCAGTCCGACGCGGGCCGCCCGGCCCCGCCGGGCGCCTCCGTCCCTCCTCGCGCCCTACCCGGCCGTGCGAGCCCGCCGCCGCGCGCGTGCGGGCGCCGCGGCGGTCTTCGCCCGACCGGCGGCGGCCGCCGGCGTCTTGCGTGCCGGCGCGGGCTTCGACCGCGACGCCGCGGCGACCTTCCCCTTCGGCACCGTCCCCGGCCGCCCGCCGTAGCGCGCGATGAAGTGCTCGGTGTCCTGACGCGCGAGGTCGTCCGGCCGCTGGTTCTGCGGCGACTTCATCAGGTAGGAGCTCGGTCCGTCCAGCTGCCCGCTGACGCCGTGGTTGAGCGCGAGCTTGCAGCAGCGCACGGCGTCGATGACGATGCCGGCCGAGTTGGGCGAGTCCCACACCTCGAGCTTGAGCTCGAGGTTGAGCGGCACGTCGCCGAAGGCCTGGCCCTCGACGCGGATGTGCGCCCACTTGCGGTCGGTCAGCCACGGCACGTAGTCCGACGGGCCGACGTGCACGTCGTTCGCCGGCAGCGTGTTCTCCATGATCGAGGTGACCGCGTTGGTCTTGGAGATCTTCTTGGACTCCAGGCGCTCGCGCTCGAGCATGTTGTAGAAGTCCATGTTGCCGCCGACGTTCAGCTGCGAGGTGTGCACGATCTTCACCCCGCGGTCGCCGAACAGGCGCGCCAGCTGGCGGTGCACGATCGTCGCGCCGACCTGCGACTTGATGTCGTCGCCGACGATCGGCAGACCGGCCTTCTTGAAGCGCTTGTCCCAGTACTCCTCGCGGGCGATGAACACCGGGATGCAGTTGACGAATCCGCAGCCGGCCTCGAGCACCTGCTCGACGTACCACTTGGTCGCCTGCTCGGAGCCCACCGGCAGGTAGGACACGACGACGTCGGTGTGCGTCTCCTTGAGGATCTGCACGATGTCGGCGGTCGGGCCGGGAGCCTTGGTGATCTTCTCCGACAGGTACTTGCCGAGGCCGTCATGGGTCATGCCGCGGTACACGGGCACCCCGAGGTGCTTGGGGACCTTGGCGAACTTGATCGTGTTGTTCTGCCCGGCCCAGATCGCCTGGCCGAGATCCTTGCCGACCTTGTCGCGATCGATGTCGAAGGCGGCCGTGAACTCGATGTCGCTGACGTGGTAGCCGCCGAGGTCGACGTGCATGAGACCGGGCACGCGCTCGCCGGGGTTGGCCTTCGCGTAGTAGTGCACGCCCTGCACGAACGCCGAGGCGCAGTTGCCGACGCCGATGATCGCCACGCGCACCTTGTCCTTCTGGTAGCGGGCGGCGCCGTTGCTCCAGGCGCCGTCGGTGGCGGCCTTCGCGTTGCTGCCGTTGGTGGTGCTCACGATTGGTGGTGCCTTCCTGTGTTGGAGAACGGGCCTCGGGCGGCCTCGCTGCAAGAGCGCCGCGTCGCGGCGCCGCGCGCCGCGGTGCGCCACGGAGGCACCGGCGCGCTGTGGGGGACGTCGGGTGATGTACCCGGCGATCGCGCTTCGATTACAGCAGGAGCGCGCGGCTCACGCGGTGCGATCGCGCGGGGGGAGCTACTCCGCCGGGGCCACCGACAGCGCGCGATACACGTGCCACACGCGCTGGATCACGGTGATGACGCTCAGCGCGGCGAGCACGTACACGGACACCGCGAGCAGGTCGAAGTGCCCGAGACCGGCGCCCCGCGCAAAGACAAGGCCGATCGCCAGGATCACGACGCGCACCGGCCGCGTGGCCAGGCCGACCTTGCATTCGACGCCGAGCGCCTCGGCCCGAGCTCGGGTGTACGAGACCATCAGCGAGGCGAGCACCGCGACGACCACCGCCGCCGCGGCCCCGGGCTTCGTCTCGCTCGCGAACGTCCAGGCCACGGCGGTGAGCACGATCCCCTCCTCGATGCGGTCGAGCGTCGAGTCGAGGAAGGCCCCGAACGGTGTGCCCTTGCCCGACATGCGCGAGTAGCGCCCGTCGAGGGTGTCCATGATCGAGCCGACGATGAAGGCGATCCCGCCGAGGAAGAAGTACTGCTGCCACACGAGCACCGCGGCGACGATGTTGAGCATGAGACCGGTGAGCGAGATCGCGTTCGGCGTGAGCCGAGACTCGATGAGCCGGTTGCGCATCACCTCGCGCCGCTGGGCGAAGATGACGTCACCGCCCGCCCCGCGTTCGCGGCGCTCGCGGCGACCATCGCCGCGCGGGCGGGTTGGCTGGGCCTCACCGGGCACGGCGATCGCCGTCAGCCCGGGACGCCGATGCCGGCCGGCTCGCCGATGCCGGTCGGCTCGCCGATGCCCGCCGTCTCGCCGCTCCAGCGCCAGGCCGCCGGCCGCCAGCGCGCGAGCGCGCGAGCCGCGACGGCCGACACGGCGGCGGTGACCGCGCCGAGGACCGCGTCGGAGATGAAGTGGTTCGCCGTGACGATGATCACGAACGTGATGAGCAGCGGGTACAGCAGCCACATCACGCGCACGATCCGCCAGCGCGACAGGGTGGCCAGGGGCCACGCGACCATCAGCGCGAACGCGACGTGCATCGAGGGCACGGCGGCGTACAGGTTCACGAGGCCGCTCGGGTTCAGCGAGGAGGTCCCGAGCGAGCTCGTGCTCGCCTTCACCCGCGTGTAGTCCGACACCGAGTCGATGAAGCCCCACTCGGGCAGGAAGCGTGGAGGCGCCGTCGGGAACACGTAGTACGCGGCGAGCGCGAGCGCCATCGCGATGAGGAACATGTTGCGCACGAAGTAGAAGTTGCGGTTGTGCACGACATAGAGGTAGAGCAGCGCGCCGAGCGTCACCGAGGTCTGGGCGTTGAGGTAGAACCAGCTCGCCGTCGTCATGAGCAGGTGGCTGCTCGTCGCCCACGTCTGGATGCTCGGCTCGACGAAGAAGTGCAGCGTGCGCTCGAAGCTGATGACGTCGCGGGCGTGCTGGAACGCCGCCCCGGCGCGGCCCTCGACGAGCCCGCGCACGACGGTGTAGGCCAGATAGGTCAGGCCGAGCAACGCCAGCTGCCGGACCACGTCAACCCATCCGCGCGGCATGAGACGTGCCTTGAGGTAGTCCAGACGGGCAGCCATCAGCCTCGGAAGCCTAGTCGACACAGCGGGTTCGATGCGAACCGATGCGAGTGAGCGCGAAGCGGATGCCGACGACGACGCGCCCCGGGGCGCGCGCGGTGATCCGCGTCCATCCACCGGGCGCCGGCCCGACGCATCCGCGCCCGCGCACGAGCGCCCAGTACGGCGTGTAGCGGACCCGGACGACGACCGACGCCGCCCGCGGCAGCGCGAGCGCGAAGCGGTCGCTTCCGAGGGCCGTGACCGTCGCCGGAGCGCTCGCGAGCGGCGCCGCGTCGCGGACCGCGTACAGCCGCCAGTGCGCCGAGCGCCACACCGACGACAGGTAGGGCTGTCCGGCCGCCACGAGGCTCGCCTCACGGCGCCCGGCGACGTCCAGGCGCACATCGGGGACGGCGACGTAGTCGACGGCGTTGTCCCGCAGCCATGCGTGGTACGCCGCCGGGCTGAGCGTCTCGCCGTAGAACGGGGCGGCATAGCGCGTGTCGAGCTGGCGCTCCCACCCGCGGGCGAGCGAGAAGCGCTCGGCGACGTACACGGACTCCCAGTGCGAGCCGGTGAGCGGGATCTCGACGCGCAGCGGCCGGCCCTGCGCGCGCGCGCCGAGCTCGTCGATGAGCGGCGCGTAGTACGCGGCGTGTACCGACGGGTCGCCGACCAGGCTGGTGAGGTCGTGCACCGGGGCGACGACCGACCAGTAGGCGAGCAGCGGCGCGAGCACCGCGAGCAGGACCGCTCGCCGGCCCCACAGCAGGCCGACGAGCAGCGGGCCGGCCAGGAGCGCGCCGAGCCGCTCGACGTTGCCGCCCATGGCCGTCGTGGCGGCGAACGCGCCGAGGCTCGCGAGCGCGTACAGCCCGGCCCCGACGGCCAGCAACCGGCGCCCGTCGCGCGCGAACAGCGCCACGGCGGCGAGCGTGGCCACGAACGCCGGCCAGAAGGCCGACGACGCGAAGGGCTCATGTCCACCCTCCGGAAAGGCGAGCTGCAACAGAGACACTGGAACAAGGGCCGCCGCGGCGAGGGCGAGTCCATACCGCCGGGCCGGCGTCGCGAGCGTGATGGCGACCCCGGCGAGCGCGACGAACGTGCCGGCGACCGGGCTGGTGAGCGAGCTGAGCGCCGCGAGCGCGAGCGCGAGCGCGAGACGCGCGGCGGAGAGTCGCGTCGCGGGCCGCTCGAGCGCCGGCGCGAGCGCGAGCAGCGCGCCGAGCCCGACGACGACCCCGAGGTCGTAGGGCACGCGCCCGGACACGAGCTCGACGCTGAAGGCGACCGCGAACCAGGCGGTCGCCGCCCGCGCCGCGGCCGGCGTGAAGCCCCGCTCGGCGAGCGCGCCGAACAGCCCGGCCGCGGCGATGCCGGCGACGGCCAGGCATCCTCGCGGCGTGATGAGCGCGCCGAGCGCCGGCGCGACGAGCGAGTACCCGGGGAGGTGATGGCCGCCGTACCACCCGTTGTCCCAGAGCGTGAAGCCGGCGCGCGCGAACAGGTCGCTGCGGTACGTGGCGGCGGCGAGATCGGCGCTCGGCGGGCTGGTCAGCAGGTAGACGAGCGAGAGCGGAGCGGCGACCGCGACGCCGAGGCGCCACGGCGCGATCGCGGCGGGTGGGTGGGCTCGGACGCGCACGCGGCGTCCACCGTCACTCGGCGCCGAGGAAGGAGACGACCCGCTCGACGAGCTCGGGGCGGTCGAGCCACGGCCAGTGCCCCGCATCCGCGAGCGTGAGCACCTCGGCGTTCGGCAGCGCGGCGCCGTAGGCCTCGGCGAAGCGGGCCGGGATGTAGGGGTCCCGCTCGCCCCACAGCACGAGCGCGGGCGCGTGCAACGACGACAGCTGCTCGCCCGCGCGGGCAAGCACCTCCGGCGGCGCGCTCCGATACAGCCGCAGGATCGCGCGCTGCGTCCCCTGGTCGAAGTGGTCCCAGACGCTGCGCTGCCAGGAGTCCGGCATCGGCCCCGGCGTCACGTTCGCCTCGCGCGAGACGCGGGCCAGGACCCACCGGGTCGTGCTTCCCATCGCGAGCTCCCCGAGCCAGGGACGGCGCCACACGCGCGCGATGCGATGCCAGTCATAGCCGGCGAGCAGCGGGACCGCGTCGATCACGACGAGCCGCTGCACGCGGTCGGGGTGACGCTGGGCGAAGGCGAGCGCGACCGCGCCCCAGTCGTGCACGACGAGTCGCACCCGCTCCACCCCGACGAGATCGAGGTATCGCTCGAGGAAATCGGCGTAGCCGTCGATCGTGTAGTCGAAGTTGCCCGGCTTGCCCGACCGCCCGAAGCCCGGCAGGTCGGGCGCGAGGCCGCCGCCGAGCTCGAGGAACGGCACCCAGTCGTCGCTGTTGGTCGGAACGCCGTGCACGTACAGCGCGGGTGCGTCGCTCACGCCGCCCGGCGCGCTGCGCCAGAACACCGGCAGCTCGTCGATCTCGCCGCTGTTCTCGCTGACCTCGGCCACGCGCTGGCGAGCATAGACGACGGCTGTATAACTCCGATCGATGGCCGGCCGCGCCACCGTACCCGCCTGGCGGGCGCCGACCCATCGGCGTGTGGCGGGCGTGCGCGCGCGACTGCGCGAGGTGTACGGACCGGTGCTGGCACGGCCGCACCGCGCGCCGCTGCACGAGCTCGTGCTCACGGTCCTCTCCCAGAGCACGAACGACCGCAACCGGGACGTAGCCTTCCTGCGACTGCGCGACCGCTTCGGCGACTGGGCCGCGGTGCGCGACGCGCCGGTCGAGCTCGTCGAGGAGGCGATCCGCCCGGGCGGCATCTCGAAGGTGAAGTCGGCGCGCATCCAGGAGATCCTGCGGGCGATCAGCGCGACACCGCCCGCCGCGGCTCCGGCCGGCGCGGCTCCGCCCGGCGAGGAGCTGTCGCTGCACTGGATCCGCGACGCGCCCGTCGAGCAGGGCCGCGACTACCTCGTTGCGCTGCCCGGCGTCGGGCGCAAGACGGCCGCCTGCGTGCTCCTGTTCGCGTACGGCCTGCGCGACGTTCCGGTCGATACGCACGTCTCACGGGTCGGGGGGCGTCTGCGCCTGCTCGACGCGGCCGCGCCACTGCACGTCCAGCACGATCAGATGCTCGCCCTCACGCCGCCCGGGGCCGAGCTGGAGTTGCATCTCAACCTCCTGCGCCACGGCCGGCGCACGTGCCATGCGCGCGCGCCACGCTGCCGAGAGTGCGCCCTCGCGCGGATGTGCCCGAGCCGGGCGCTGTTCGACTCCTAGCGGCTTCCTACCCGCGCGGCAGGACCGCGAAGGCGATCACGGCGTAGTGCAGCGAGGCCGCGGCGATCACGAGCGCGTGGAAGACCTCGTGGTAGCCGAACACGCCGGGGAACGGGTTGGGCCGCCCGCGCGCGTACACGATCGCGCCGGCGGTGTAGAGCAGCCCGCCGGTGGCCAGTCCGACGACCCCGAGCCAGCCGATCGCTCCGGGCAGCTGGCCGATCGTGACGACCGACACCCAGCCGAGCGCGAGGTACACGAGCGCGAACACCCACTTGGGCGCGTCGATCCAGACGAGCTTGAACACGATGCCGGCGGCCGCTCCGCCCCACACGACGATCAGCACGATGCGCCCGAGTGAGCCGGTGAGCGCGAGCAGGGCCACCGGGGTGTAGGTGCCGGCGATGAGCACGAAGATCATCGAGTGGTCGAGCCGGCGCATCCAGCGCCGCGCGCGCGGGCGCCAGGTGACGCGGTGATAGAGCGCGCTCGTGCCGAGCAGCGCCGAGACCGCGCCCGCGTAGATCGCCGCGGCCGTGGTGCTGCGTCCGTCGGACGCTCCGAGGATGAGCGCCACGCCGCAGACGAGCGAGGCGAAGAAGGCGTACTGGTGGGACACCCCGCGCAGGCGGGGCTTCACGGCGGCGAGCGTCTCGCCGGGGCTCACGTCCGCTGCGGCTCCGGCAGCGCCAGCTTGCCGCGTTCGCGTTCGGGTGTCACACGCACGACGTCCCAGGCTAGTCCGATTCGCTGCATGGCGAGAATGAGCCACCCGCTCGGATCGAGCTCGTACCAGCGCAGGCCATGGAAGGCCGACTGCGGGAAGGCGTGGTGATTGTGGTGCCACGCCTCGCCGAGCGAGGGCAGCGCGAGCCAGAACACGTTCGTCGACTTGTCCTCGATGTCGAACCGCCGCGACCCGAAGAAGTGGCAGATCGAGTTGATGCTCCACGTGATGTGGTGCACGAGGAAGATCCGCACGAGGCCCGCCCACAGCAGCGCGGACAGCCCGGCCGCGAGCACGCCGCCGCTGAGCGCGAACCCGAGCACGAACGGCAGCCCGAGGCTGACGAGCGCGATCCAGGGAAAGCCGCGATGGATGCGGCGCATCCCGGGATCTTCCACCAGATCGCGCGCGAAGCGCGACGACGACGCCTGCCCGTGCGTCTCGAACAGCCAGCCGACGTGCGCGTGCCAGAGCCCGCGCACCATTCCGCGCAGTCCGGCGCCCGCCCCGGCGTGCGGGCTGTGGGGGTCACCCTCCTCGTCGGTGAACGTGTGGTGCTTGCGGTGGTCGGCCACCCAGTCGATCACCGGACCCTGCAGCGACAGCGAGCCCATGATCGCCAGCGCATAGCGGATCGGCCGGTACGTGTCGAACGCGCGGTGCGTGAGCAGTCGGTGGAACCCCACCGTCACCCCGATGGCGCTCAGCGCGTACATGACGCCGAACAGGACGAGGTCGAGGACGCTCAGGAAGCTCCCCCACAGCAGGACGGCGGCGGCGATCGTCCCGAGGAACGGGATGAGGACGGCGGCGATGTTGACGTTGCGCTCGAGTCTGGTCATGGTCCCAACGATACGTGCGCAAAAGCGCGAGTTCTCATCGGTCAGGCCACGTCCGTTATGCTCGAATTTGTGGCAAATGCACAAACGGCGACCGCGACGGAGGTCGCGGCATCCGGCCGGCCGGACCTCGAGCGACCGTGGCACCGCCTCGACTCGGCCGTCGCGATCGCGATCGCTCCGGAGCTGCCGGCCATCGCCCGGGAGATCATCGAGGAGATCGGGCGCGTCGTCCCCGACTACCGGCGCCCGCTGGAGGGGACGTTCGGTCGCAACCTGCGCGTCGGAGTGCAGGAGGCGCTCAGCCAGTTTCTCGACCTGGTCGCACGCGAGGGGTCGCAGGTCCCTGCCCATCGCGAGGTCTACGCCGGTCTCGGCCGTGGCGAGCTGCAGGCCGGGCGGGGTCTGGACGCCCTCCAGTCCGCCTACCGCGTTGGCGCGCGGGTCGCCTGGCGGCGCATGTCCGCGGCGGCCCGGGCGGCGGGGGCGGACGCGGCCGCCGTGTCGCTGCTCGCCGAGTCCATGTTCGCCTACATCGACGAGATCTCCGCCGAGTCCGTCGAGGGCTACGCGCAGGCGCAGGCCGCCGTCGCCGGCGAGCAGCAGCGACTGCGCCAGCGCCTGGTTCGCCTGCTCGTCGGCCAGGACCCGCCCGAGGCCGGCGCGCTCGCGGCCGCGACCGCGTCGGCCGGCTGGTCGCCGCCCCGCGTGCTGGGCGTCCTGTGCACGCGCGACGAGGACGTGGCGCGGGTGACGGTCCGTCTCGGTGCCGACGTCATCGGAGGTCGCGTGGGCGAGCTGACCTGCGCGCTCGTCCCGGACCCGCAAGCGCCGGGGCGGCGCGAGCAGCTGACGCGCGCGCTCGCCGGGCAGACCGCGACGCTCGGTCCGCCGGCCACGCTGGCCGATGCCCGTCACAGCCTCCTGTTGGCCCGTGATGCGCTCGAGCTCATCGAAGCCGGCGTGCTCCCGGGCGGAGGCCTGCTCGCCTCCGAGGAGCATCTGGCCACGTTACTGCTCGCCCGCGAGCCTGAGCTCACCGAGGAGCTCGCGCGGCGGCGGCTGGCCCCCTTGTCCGCGCTCCGTCCGGGCGCTCGTGAGCGGCTGCAGGCGACGCTGGCCGCGTGGCTGGCCGCGCAGGGCAGCGTCTCCGGCGTCGCCGCCGAGCTCGGCGTGCACCCGCAGACCGTTCGCTATCGCCTTGCTCGCCTGCGCGAGCTGTTCGGTTCGGTCCTGGACGATCCCGACGCGCGGTTCGAGCTCGAGATCGCGCTGCGGGCCCCGGGGCCGTGCGGGCTGAGCATCGCGGCCCGTCCCGCCCCGTAAACGGCAGGATGACCGCCGGCGCCGCCGACCGCCCCAGCGCGGCGGCTGCGGCGGTGAGACGCCGAGCGCGTCGGCGAAGGCCTGGCACCGACGAATAAAATCTGCCATACTCTGACTCAGATTTCTTGATCGGCTGCGGGAGTCGCTGGGGCCAAACCCCGGTCACTGCTTCGTGTCGGCCGGTCGAAAGACCCCCACATCACAGCAAGGGAGCACTCAACTCATGGGCAAGACCATCGGAATCGACCTCGGGACGACCAACTCGTGCATGGCCGTCCTCGAGGGTGGCGAGCCCACCGTGATCGAGAACGCCGAGGGTGGGCGGACCACACCGTCGGTGGTCGCGTTCACCCAGTCGGGTGAGCGTCTCGTGGGCACGGTGGCCAAGCGCCAGGCAGTGACCAACCCCCAGAACACGATCTTCTCCATCAAGCGCTTCATGGGCCGCAAGGAGGCCGAGGTGCGCGAGGAGGAGTCGATCGTCCCCTACAAGGTCGTTTCGGGGCCGAACGGCGACGCGCGCGTCGAGGCGGCCGGCGAGCAGCACTCGCCGCCGGAGATCAGCGCGATGATCCTGCAGAAGCTGAAGAACGACGCCGAGGCGTATCTCGGCGAGTCGGTCGACAGCGCGGTCATCACCGTGCCGGCGTACTTCAACGACGACCAGCGCCAGGCGACGAAGGACGCGGGCAAGATCGCCGGCCTGGAGGTCAAGCGCATCATCAACGAGCCGACGGCGGCCTCGCTCGCCTACGGCCTCGACAAGGAGTCCGACCAGACGATCCTCGTCTTCGACCTCGGTGGCGGCACGTTCGACGTGTCGGTGCTCGAGATCGGCGACGGCGTGTTCGAGGTGAAGGCGACCGCCGGTGACAACCACCTCGGCGGCGACAACTTCGACAAGGCGATCGTCGACTGGCTCGTCGCGGAGTTCAAGCGCGAGCAGGGCATCGACCTGAAGGCCGACCCGATGGCGCTGCAGCGTCTGTACGAGGCGGCCGAGAAGGCGAAGATCGAGCTGTCGACCACGCAGGAGACCCAGATCAACCTGCCGTTCATCACCGCCGACCAGTCCGGCCCCAAGCACCTCGACATGCGTGTCACCCGCGCCAAGCTCGCCGAGCTGACCTCGGACCTGCTCGACCGCGTGGTCGCGCCGGTCCGTCAGGCGATCGACGACGCGAAGGACAAGGGCGTCAAGGAGATCGAGCACGTCGTGCTCGTCGGCGGCATGACGCGCATGCCGGCCGTGCAGGAGAAGGTCAAGGAGCTCACCGGCAAGGAGCCGCACCGCGGCGTCAACCCGGATGAGGTCGTGGCCGTCGGCGCGGCGATCCAGGCCGGTGTGCTCGCGGGCGACGTCAAGGACGTGCTCCTGCTCGACGTCACCCCCCTGACGCTCGGCATCGAGACGAAGGGCGGCGTCATGACACGCCTCATCGAGCGCAACACGACGATCCCGACCCGCAAGGCGGAGATCTTCTCGACGGCCGAGGACAACCAGCCGTCGGTCGAGATCCACGTCCTGCAGGGCGAGCGCGAGATGGCCAACTACAACAAGTCACTCGGCAAGTTCCAGCTGACCGGCATCCCGCCGGCCCCGCGCGGCATCCCGCAGATCGAGGTCGGCTTCGACATCGACGCGAACGGGATCCTCTCGGTGTCGGCGAAGGACCTCGGCACCGGCAAGGAGCAGAAGATCGAGATCAAGGCGGGCTCCGGCCTGTCCGAGGACGAGATCAAGCGCATGGTCACCGACGCCGAGTCGCACGCCGAGGAGGACCGCAAGGCGCGCGAGCTCGCCGAGGCCCGGAATAACGGCGAGAACGCCGCCTACCAGGCCGAGCGCCAGCTCAAGGAGCTCGGCGAGCAGGTGGATGCCGAGAGCAAGGAGAAGATCGAGGCGGCCATCAAGGACGTCCGCGACTCCCTGACCTCCGAGGATCCCCAGGACATCAACGCCAGGACCGAGTCCCTCCACACCGCCTTCCACGCCGTCTCGGAGGCGATGTACGAGCGCGCCCAGCAGCAGGCCGCGGCCGGCGGCAACGGCGCCGGCACGGACGGTGCTCCGCACGACGGAGCGTCGGCCGAGTCCGACGAGGACGTCGTCGACGCCGAGGTGGTCGAGGAGCCGCAGAAGTGAGCCACCCTCGGCGGATCATCATCCCGATTCAGGTGCACTCCCCCGGCGACTCGGCGCCGGGGGCGGGCCCCGCCGCCTCAGCCGCCCAGAAAAGGGCGGCCGAGGCGTCGGTCCCCACCCCTGACCCCGAACCGACCCCAGCTAAGAACGGGGAGGCCGCGGCTCGCTCGGGCGCCGCTACAGGCGATGCAAGCGCCAGGCCGGTGGACCCCGGGCGGGGAGAGGGCTCCGTGGTGGCCGGGGACGTCCCCTTGTCCGAAGCCACCAAGCGTGGATTCTCGGACGGCGCGCCCGACGGACCATCGGGGACGTCACCGGACGCCACGGAGGCCGCACTCGAGACGGTCGAGCACGACCTCGACGAGCTGACGAAGGTGACAACGCAGCGTGATCAGTACCTCGCGCTCGCCCAGCGCACCCAGGCCGACTTTGAGAACTTCAGAAAGCGCAAGGCGCGCGACGCCGAGCTGGCCGAGGCGCGCGGCGTCACACGCGTCGTGAAGGAGCTGCTGCCCGCGCTGGACAACCTGCAGCGGGCGATCGACGCGGCCGATCAGGCCGACCCGCTCCTGGAGGGCGTGCGCCTCGTGCACGTCGATCTCGTCTCCGCGCTCGCCCGGCTCGGGGTCGAGTCGTTCTCGCCGCAGGGCGAGCCGTTCGATCCCTCCGAGCACGAGGCCGTGGCCCAGGTGCCCACCGAGGGCGCCGAGCCCGGGACGGTGGTCGAGGTCTACCAGGCCGGCTACCGCGCCAGCGGGAACGTCCTGCGGCCGGCGCGCGTCGTGGTCGCGGCCTGAGGCAGCCACGATGGCCCGTCCCGACTACTACGCGACGCTCGGGGTCGACAAGAAGGCGTCGCCCGAGGAGATCAAGAAGGCGTATCGCAAGCTCGCCCGCGAGCACCATCCCGACCGCAACGCGGGCGACGAGAAGGCCGAGGCGCGCTTCAAGGAGATCTCCCAGGCCTACGACGTCCTCGGGGATCCCGACAAGCGCAAGCACTACGACGCCGGTTCGGGCCCGTTCGCGTTCGGCGGCTCGAACGCCGGAAGCGGTGGCTTCGCCGGCTTCGACTTCGATCCCGGCGCGATGGGGGACATCCTGTCCAACCTGTTCGGTGGCGGCGGTGGCGGCGGTGGTCGCCAACGTCAGCGCCCCCGCGCCGAGCGCGGCGCCGATCTGCAGGCCGAGGTGACGATCGGCTTCGACCAGTCGGTGAGCGGCGCGCAGGTGCCGCTGTCGGTGCCCACCTCGGCGACCTGCACGACCTGCCACGGCACCGGCGCCAAGCCGGGGACGACGCCGACTGTCTGCCCCCGCTGCGAGGGCCGCGGCATCGAGACGCAGGGGCAGGGGATGTTCTCGATCTCGCAGCCGTGCGGCCGCTGCGGCGGATCGGGCACGGTCATCGAGAGCCCGTGCCCGACCTGCGCGGGTCGCGGCGCCGTGCGCACCGTCAAGCGCTACCGGGTCAACATCCCGGCCGGGGTCAAGGACGGCAGCCGCATTCGCCTGGCCGGCAAGGGTGAGCCCGGACGCAACGGCGGCCCCGCCGGCGACCTGTACGTCATCACGCACGTGACCCCGTCCCCGGTGTTCACGCGCAAGGGCGACAACTTCGAGGTCGAGGTGCCGTTGACGATCCCCGAGGCGCTCGGTGGCGCCGAGGTGGAGGTGCCGACGCTCAACGGCCGCAAGACGCTCCGGGTCAAGCCGGGCACCCAGCACGGCACGCTCCAGCGGCTGCGGGGCGAGGGCCCGCCGCGCCTGAGCGGCGAGGGGCGCGGCGACATCCACTATCGCTTCGTGATCGACGTTCCCGACAAGCTCAACAAGGAGCAGGAGAAGGCCGTCTCGGCCCTCTCGAAGGTGATGAACGGCGATCCCCGCGCGCGCCTGTTCGAGGCGACCGCGGGCGGGACCGGCGGGGCGGGAGGTGAGGCGTGAAGGCCGGCCACACCCCGGCGCGGCGCCCGACGATGACCGTCCGCGTCGACGCCGATCGCGGCGTGTTCATGATCTCGGTGGCGGCCGAGCTCGCCGACATGCACCCGCAGACGCTGCGCATGTACGAGGCGCGCGGCCTGATCGAGCCGAAGCGCTCCGCGAAGGGCACGCGGCTGTACTCCCACGAGGACGTCGAGCGCCTGCGGCGCATCCAGGCGATGACCGCCGAGCTCGGCCTCAACCTCGCCGGCGTCGAGCGGGTGCTCGAGCTCGAGGGCGAGATCGAGTCGATGCGCGCGCGCATCGAGGACCTCGAGCGCGACGCGGAGCGCGCGCAGCGGCAGCTGGCCGAGGAGCTGGAGAAGGTGCGCCGCTCCTTCCGGGCCGAGCTCGTCCCCGTCTCACAGAGCACCGCGCTCGTGCGCGCCTCGAGCGCTCGCTCCCCCTTCCTTCTTCCCAGACACTGAGGAGAACGCCCGATGCAACCTGACCGCTTCACCATCAAGTCGCAGGAGGCGCTCGCCGCGGCGGGGCGCCTGGCCGAGGAGCGCCGCAACCCCCAGGTCGCCCCGGCCCACCTGCTCGCCGTGCTGCTCGAGCAGTCCGACGGCGTCGTGCGGCCGGTGCTGGCCAAGCTCGGCGCCGACGCCGGCGCGATCCGCGCCACGGTCAACGATGCCCTCGACCAGCTCCCGACGCTCGGGGGCGGCAGCGCCACCGAGCCGAGCGGACCGTCGTCCGAGCTCGTCGCCGTCCTGCGCGCGGCCGAGAAGGAGGCCGGCTCGCTCGGCGACCAGTACATCTCCACCGAGCACCTGCTGCTCGCCCTGTCCGAGGAGAAGGGCGGGGCCGGCCAGGCCCTGCGCGGCGTCGGCGCCAATCACGAACGGCTGCTCGCGGCGCTGGCCGAGGTGCGTGGCTCGCACCGGGTCACCGACCAGAGCCCCGAGGACAAGTACCAGGCGCTCGAGCGCTACGGACGCGATCTCACGCAGGCGGCCGAGCAGGGGAAGCTCGATCCGGTGATCGGGCGCGACGACGAGATCCGGCGCGTGATCCAGGTCTTGTCCCGAAGGACGAAGAACAACCCGGTGCTCATCGGCGAGCCGGGCGTGGGCAAGACGGCGATCGTCGAGGGCCTCGCCCAGCGGATCGTCTCCGGTGACGTGCCCGAATCGCTGCGCGACCGGCGCGTGATCGCGCTCGACATCGGCGCGCTCATCGCGGGCGCCAAGTACCGCGGCGAGTTCGAGGATCGCCTGAAGGCGGTCCTGAAGGAGGTCTCCGAGGCCCAGGGTGGCGTGATCCTGTTCCTCGACGAGCTGCACACGATCGTCGGCGCCGGCGCCGCCGAGGGCGCCGTCGACGCGGCGAACCTGCTCAAGCCGATGCTCGCGCGCGGCGAGCTGCGCGCGGTCGGGGCGACGACGCTCGACGAGTACCGCAAGCACATCGAGAAGGACGCCGCGCTGGAGCGCCGCTTCCAGCCGGTGATGGTCGGCGAGCCCTCGGTGCAGGACACGATCGCCATCCTGCGCGGGCTGAAGGAGCGCTACGAGGTGCATCACAAGGTGCGCATCCAGGACAACGCGCTCATCGCCGCCGCGACGCTCTCGCAGCGCTACATCGCCGACCGCTTCCTGCCGGACAAGGCGATCGACCTCATCGACGAGGCCGCCTCCCGGCTGCGGATCGAGATCGACTCGCTGCCGACCGAGATCGACGAGGTGGAGCGGCGCATCATGCAGCTCGAGATCGAGCTGACCTCCCTGTCCAAGGAGACCGACCCGGCCTCCGTGGAGCGCCGCGAGGCGATCGAGCGCGAGCTCGGCGACCTGCGCGAGCGTTCGGCCGCGATGAAGGCCCAGTGGCAGTCCGAGAAGGACGCCATCCAGGGGATCTCCGACGTCAAGCAGCGCCTCGAGGAGGCGCGCACCGAGGCCGAGCGCGCCGAGCGCGAGGCCGACCTGCAGCGCGCCGCCGAGCTGCGCTACGGCGAGATCCCCGAGCTCGAGAAGCAGCTCGCCGAGTACGAGGAGGCCGAGTCAGAGCGCCGCGACGGCGAGGGGCCGGTGTTCCTCAAGGAGGAGGTCGACGCCGACGATATCGCCGAGGTGATCGCGCGCTGGACCGGCATCCCGGTCAGCCGCCTGCTCGAGGGCGAGGTGTCCAAGCTCATCCACATGGAGGAGCGCCTGCACGAGCGCGTCATCGGCCAGGACGAGGCCGTCGAGGCGGTCGCCACCGCGCTGCGCCGCTCGCGCGCCGGCCTGCAGGACCCCGACCGCCCGATCGGCAGCTTCCTGTTCCTCGGGCCGACCGGCGTCGGCAAGACCGAGCTGGCGCGGGCGCTGGCCGAGTTCATGTTCGACAGCTCGGACGCGATGATCCGCATTGACATGTCCGAGTACATGGAGAAGCACTCCGTGTCGCGCCTGGTCGGAGCGCCTCCCGGGTACGTCGGCTACGACGAGGGCGGGCAGCTGACCGAGGCGGTGCGCCGGCGGCCGTACAGCGTCGTGCTGCTCGACGAGATCGAGAAGGCGCACGCCGACGTGTTCAACGTCCTGTTGCAGGTGATGGACGACGGCCGCCTGACCGACGGCCAGGGCCGCACGGTGGACTTCAAGAACGTCGTGCTGATCATGACCTCGAACATCCCGGTGAGCGGCGACGACCTGCGCGCCGGGCTGACCGAGTACTTCAAGCCCGAGTTCATCAACCGGCTCGACGACATCGTGCGCTTCGAGCCCCTTGATCGCGAGCAGATCGCAGAGATCGTCGACCTGCAGGTCGCGCGGGTGGTCGAGCGCCTCGCCGAGCGGGGCATCGAGCTCGAGCTCACCGACGCGGCCCGCGAGCTGATCGGCAACCTCGGCTACGACCCGACCTACGGTGCCCGGCCGCTCAAGCGGGTGATCCAGAAGCAGGTCGTGGATCGCCTTGCTCTGGCGCTGCTGGACGGGACGTACGGCGAGGGCGATCGCGTGGTCGTCGACGCGGAGGACGGGCAGATCGTGCTCGAGAAGGCGCCCGAGCGAGCGGGCGCGGCGGCCTGAGTCGCGGCGGCACGCGGTGCCGCGGCCCGGCCGGGGCGGCGCCGGCCGGACTGTCACAAGCGCGAAACTGCAGTTAGTGAGGATACTTCTACCTAACTGCAGTTTCGGGGCTGCGACACTCGGCGGCCGGTCCGGCGGTGAGCGCCCCTCAGCCGATCGTCACGAGCCGCACCACCCGCGGCACGCTCAGCGCCGAGTAGTGCCGCGCGGTATCGAACTGCAACCGCCACGTCCCCGCCGCCGGCGAGAACCCGAACAGGTGGTGCAGGCGGGTGAGCGGGAGGCTTCCGCAGGCCCCCGAGGTGATCCCGATCTCCACCGTGTGAATCGGCGCCCCGCGCGGGCCGATGTAGTGCAGGTACAAGGCGACCGGCGCCGGATCCCCCGACGGGTCTCCCGCTGCCGCCGGCCCGAGCCCGAAGCCGAACACGCTGTAGCGCACGAGCAGGGTGCGCGGATCACCCGTCTGCGGCGCGAAGCTCGCGCCGAACGCGGTGACCTCGAACTGCGTCACCGCCGTGGCGCCGGGGCTGAGGAGCATCACCTGGTGGGTGGCCTGCGTCGTGCCCGCCGGAAGCGCCGGGCTCGTGAGCGTGCCCGAGATCGCCCCGAGCGCCGAGACGCGCCCGAAGCCCGCGCCGGCCTGGTCGAGCGTCACGGCGTACGTCGTGTCGGGCGGAAGCCCGCTGCCGTTGAGCTGCACGGCGCGGTCGGGCAGGTAGCAGGGCAGGTCGGTGCTCAGCTGGGGCCCGGTCGGACCGCTCGCGCCCGTCGGTCCGGTGGGACCGGTCGCGCCGGTCGGTCCGCTGACGCCGCCGCCGGTCAGGCCGCCGCTGTCGGTGGGCGCGCCGGTCGGCGGTGGGCCGGTCGGGGCGACGAGGCCCCCGGAGACCAGCGGCGCGAACGGCGCCTGCCGGGACCGGGCCGTCGTCGGCGCCGTCCGCGCGCCGCTCGGAGCGGCGAGGACGACCACGAGGGCGACCGCGACCGCCGCGCCACCCAACGGGAGCGCTCGTCGAGGCCTCACCACCGGCCGCGCGTCTCTCATCGCCCGCGCAGGGTAGCGTTCGGGTGAGACGGTCCGACGCGCGCGCCGGCCGCGCCGGTCCGTCTGTGCCCCGCGGGGCAACGCGCAACGCCAACTCGAGGGAGGGCCCCAATGCCGACCTACATCATGCTCACGACCCTCACCCCCGAGGGAGTGCAGACGGTCAAGAACAATCCCCAGCGCATCCGGGAGGTGAACAAGGAGGTCGAGCAGCTCGGCGCGAAAGTCACCGACCAGTGGGCGACGCTCGGCCACGTCGACTTCGTGAGCATCGTCCAGGCCCCCGACGAGAACACGATGGCCAGGGTCTCGCTCGAGCTCAGCTCGCGCGGGAGCGGGCGCTTCGAGACGCTCACGGCGATCCCGGTCGACGACTTCATCACCTCGCTGTAGTGGCGCGGAGGACGTCCCGATGAAGGTGCTCGTCGTGGGCGGCGGCGGTCGCGAGCACGCGATCGTGCGCGCCCTCGTCCGCTCGCCGCAGCGCCCGGAACTGCTGTCCGCCCCCGGCAATCCCGGCATCGCCGCCGACGCTCGCCTGATCGACGTGGCCGCCGACGATGTCGACGGCCTCGTCGCCGCCGTCGAGCGCGAGGCGGTCGATCTGACCGTGGTCGGTCCCGAGGTGCCGCTCGTCGCCGGCCTCGTCGACGCGCTGGCGCAGCGCGGTCGCGCGGCGTTCGGCCCGAGCGCGGCGGCGGCGCGCCTGGAGGGCTCCAAGGCGTTCGCCAAGGAGGCGATGATGCAGGCCGACGTGCCGACCGCGGCGTGGCGCTCGGTGCGCAGCCTGGCCGAGGGCCGCGAGGCGGTCGCGGCGCTGATCGGCGGCGCCGGCGTCGTCGTCAAGGCGGACGGTCTCGCCGCCGGCAAGGGGGTCACCGTCGCCGCGGATGCCGACGCGGCCGAGGAGGCCCTGCGCGAGATCTTCCTCGACGGGCGCTTCGGCGGCGAGGCCGCGGCGGTCGTGGAGGAGCGACTGCAGGGCGAGGAGCTCTCCCTGCTGGCGCTGTGCGACGGCGTGCGCGCCGTGCCGATGGCTCCGGCCCGCGACTACAAGCGCATCCGCGACGGCGACGAGGGCCCGAACACCGGCGGCATGGGCTCCTATTCGCCGCTGCCCGACGTCGACCGCGGCGACGTGGAGGAGATCGTCGCGCAGGTGCACCAGCCGATCGTCGATCTGATGCGCAGCCGGGGAACCCCTTTCCACGGCGTGCTGTACGCCGGGCTGATGCTCACGCCCGCCGGCCCCCGTGTGATCGAGTTCAACGTCCGCTTCGGCGATCCCGAGACCCAGGCCCTGCTGCCCCGCCTGCGCTCGGACCTGCTCGCCCTCTGCCTGGACGCGACGCAGACCGACGGCCTGGCCGACGCCGAGCTGCAGTGGTCGGCGTCCTGGGCGGTGACCGTCGTGCTCGCGAGCGCCGGTTACCCGGAGCGGTCATCGAGCGGGGATCCGATCACCGGCCTGCAGGACGTCGGTGCCGACGTCGAGGTCACGCACGCCGGCACGGCGCTGCGCGACGGGCGGCTCGTCACCGCCGGCGGGCGGGTCCTCAATGTCACGGCGCTCGGCAGCGACATCGGCGCCGCGCGCGCCGCCGCGTATGCTGCCGCGGACGTGATCCACTTCGAGGGACAGCAACTGCGCCGCGACATCGCGCTGGCGGCCCTGCGCCGCTCGGCGGCGCTGGCGGAGGAGCGGGCTTGACCGATCCGACGGCTGCGACCGCCGAGGAGGTCGAGGTCGCCCGCGAGCTCGACGAGCTCCCGGCCGACTCGCCGCTCGTCGGCATCGTCATGGGCTCCAAGAGCGACATGGAGACGATGGCCAAGGCCGGCGACGAGCTGACGGCGCGCGGCGTGATGCACGAGATCCGCGTGATGTCGGCTCACCGCGAGCCCGACGTCGTCGCCGAGTACGCCAAGAACGCCCGTCTGCGCGGCCTGCGCGTGATCATCGCCGGCGCCGGCATCTCGGCCGCGCTGCCCGGCGCCGTGGCCGCCCACACCGACCTGCCGGTGATCGGCGTGCCGCTCTCGGGGCGCCTGACCGCCGCCGGCGGCCTGGACGCGATCCTCTCGATCGTGCAGATGCCCCCGGGGGTCCCGGTCGCCTGCGTCGGCCTGGACAACCCGCGCAACGCGGCAATCCTCGCGGCGCAGATCCTGCAGGCGTGAGGGGGACGTGGACCCCGCGGGCCCGTCGCCCGCGATAATCCCGCCCCGATGATCGAGCGCTACACCCGTCCCGAGCTCGGCGCCCTGTGGACCGACCATGCCCGTATGGAGGCCTGGCGGCGCGTCGAGGTGGCCGCCGCCGAGGAGTTGCCGGCGCTGCTCGGCGAGGGACGCGGGCCGACCCCGGAGGAGCTCGAGGCGATCCGCGCCGCGACGTTCACGGTCGAGGCCGTCGCCGAACGGGAAAAGGAGACCGACCACGACGTCGCGGCGTTCGTCGACGTCCTTGCCGCCTCAGCTGGTCCGGCGGGTCGGTGGATCCACTACGGGCTGACGTCCTCGGACGTGCTCGATACGGCGCTCGCGCTGCAGCTGAAGGCCGCGGGCGAGCTCATCGTCGCGACCGCGCTCGAGTACGCGGCCGCCCTCGTGGCCCGGGCCCGCGAGCATCGCGACACGCTCTGCGTCGGGCGCACGCACGGGATCCATGCCGAGCCGACGACCTTCGGGATCAAGCTGGCCGGGCTCGCGATGGAGGCCGATCGCAACGCCCGCCGGCTGCGCGACGCGTTCGACCAGGCGGCGGTCGGCGCGCTGTCGGGCGCGGTCGGCACCTATTCGGCGACGGATCCCGCCTTCGAGGCGCGCGTGCTCGCGCGCCTGTCCCTCGCCCGCGAGCCGGTCTCCACCCAGGTCGTGCCGCGCGACCGGCACGCCGAGCTCCTGCAGGCGATCGCCCTCGCCGGCGCCGGCCTCGAGCGCTTCGCCACCGAGGTGCGCCACCTGCAGCGCACCGAGGTCCTCGAGGCGTCCGAGCCGTTCCGGGCCGGGCGCCAGAAGGGCAGCTCGGCGATGCCGCACAAGCGAAACCCGATCGTCACCGAGCGCATCTCGGGCCTCGCGCGCGTCCTGCGCGGCAATGCGCAGGCGGCGGTCGAGGACGTCGCACTCTGGCACGAGCGCGATATCTCGCACTCCGGTGTCGAGCGCATCATCCTGCCGGACTCGACCATCCTGATCCATTACATGCTCGATCTGGCCACGCGCGTGGCGAGCGGGATGACCGTCGACACCGAGCGCATGGCGGCCAACCTCGAGCTCACCCACGGGGCCCTCTTCTCCCAGCGCGTCCTGCTCGCGCTCGTGGACGCCGGCCTCGAGCGCGACGAGGCGTACCGGATCGTGCAGGAGACGGCGCAGCGCGCCTGGGCCGAGGGCATCCCGCTCCGTGAGCTGCTCGGAGGCGACACGCGCACGGCGGGCCTCGATCTCGACGCGATCTTCGACTACGCGCACTTCACCCGTCACGCGGCCGAGATCGTCGGGCGCCTCGACGAGATCGCCTGACCGCGGCCGGGCGGCTACCCCTTCTTGCGCGGCGCGCCGCGCTTGCCGCTCGTCTTCTTGCGCGTCGGCGCCGGCCGGGTGATGGTCACCACGGCCTGGCGCAGCACCTTCCCGACCGAGGTCACGCTCACCCCCACCGACATCCTCGCGTGCGATCCGAGCAGCGCGCGGCCGGTCGGGTTGAGGTACACGACGAGCGTCGTCTTCTGGCGGGCGGCGAGCGTGACGTGCGCGGCGCCGACGATGACGCGCTTCAGTTTCGTCTTGGCCTTCGCCTTCGCCTTCGCCTGGGTGGCGACGATGCGGCTGCCGGAGAGCTTCTCCTCGACGATCAGGTCGGCGTTCGCCGCCACGCACTTGGCCGTGGCGATGCACTTGAGGGTCACCGTGGCCCGATCCGGGCCGCCGCTGAGGGCGAGCACCGTGGCGTAGTTGCGCGAGCCCGAGCCCACGCTTCCGCCGGAGCCCCCACCCGAGCCGCCGCCGGAGCCGCCGCCACTGCCGCCGCTGCCGAGGCCCGGCGCCGACTCGACGCCTCCGAACACGACGGCCGCGCCCTGCGCGCCGCCGCCGCTGCCCATCTCGCCGTCGGCTCCGACCGCGAGCGTCGTGCCGTAGACGGCGACGCTGGAGCCGAACACGTCGTTGGCGTTCCCGGCGGCCTCGGTGATGATCGACGACTGCGTCCACGTGGCGCCCGAACCGCTGAACACGTACATCGCGCCCTGGCCCCCGTTCGCGCCGACCATTGCGGACGGCGCGCTCGCGAAGATCTCCGGGCCGGAGATCGTCACGGCATAGCCGAGCGCGTCGCTCGCGGCGCCGTTGGACGCCGTGAGCATGGCCGACTCGTTTGCGTCGGACCACGTGCCCGACGACGGCCGGTCGTAGACGTACACCGCGCCCTGCCCGGAGTTGGAGCCGACCGTCGAGCCCGGGGCGCCGCCGACCACCGTGCCGCCGAAGACGGCCACCGACTGGCCGAGGCCCGACCCGGCGGTGCCGGCCGAGCTGTTCAGCAGCGCGTTCTGCGTGGCATTCGTCCAGCCGCCCGACGGCTTGGTGAACACGTCGAGCTGACCGGTGAACTGGTTGGACAGCGGCGCTCCGGCGACGACCGTCGTGCCGTCGGTGGCCACCGAGAAGCCGAGCCCGTTCAGCCCGGGCGCGGTCGTCGTCAGCGTCGCCGCCGGCGGCTCGCTCGCCCAGCCGCCGGCCGGCTCGGTGTACACGAAGGCCTGACCGGAGTAGGAGTTCGACAGCGGCGCTCCGACGACGATCGTGCCGCCCGCGGCGTCGACCGACTGGCCGAACTCGTCCCCCGTGGAGCCCCCGCCCGGCTCGGTGAGCACCCCGGTCTCGTTGGTGCTGCGCCACCCGCCGGCCGGCTCGTTGAACAGATAGACCACGCCCGGGGTGTTCGCGCCGACGGCAGCGTTCGGCGCCCCGGCGGCGACGGTGTCGCCCGAGATCGCCACGGCGGTTCCGACGCCGGCGCTCGCCACCGGGGACGAGGCCGTCAGCTTTGCGCCGCCGCTCGAGTTCGCCCAGCCGCCGGCCGGCTCGGTGAAGACGTACACCGCACCGGCGTCGGTCGTGGTGCCGGCGCTCGCGCTCTGGGCCCCGACGGCGATCGTCGAGCCCGACACGGCGACCGACTGGCCGAGCGCGTCGCCGCCGGCGCCGTCGGCGGCGACGAGGGTGCCCTGCTGCACGATCGGGGCGATCGTCGGATCCACGGTCAGCGGGAAGCGCGCTCCCGCGGTCCTGACGTGCAGCGCGACGCTCCCGCCGTTCGCGCTCATCCAGGCCGGGAGCGTGCGTCCACTCGAGTCGACGACGTGCAGACCGCCGTAGCGCAGCGCGATCCGGTTCCCGGCGAGCAGGTCGATGCCGCCCGACCGCGCGCTCGGGCGCAGCCCGCCGCCCGTGCGCAGCGCGATCGCGAGAGTGAGCGAGCGCCGCGCCGACCCGGCGGCCGCGCGCGAGACGGTGAAGCCCTGCTCGAGTCCGAGCGGCCCGTTCGAGTACCACTCGGTGATCGCCCCGCGGTCGTAGGACACGCGGTTCGCGTGCGCCGTGGGGGCGGCGGCGGCGATCGGGAGCGGACGCCCGTCGGCGCTCGCCGAGCGGAGCGACAGCCCCACCCGCCCGGCGCCGATGCTCACGGTCACGCCGCCGACCGCGAAGCGCAGCGCGAGGTGGTCGGCCGCGTTGCGCGCCCGCAGGTCCGGCCCCGCGCGGGTGGCCCAGTAGGCCGGCTCGACGTCCCCGATGCCGCGCGAGATGGCCAGGCGCGCGAGCGGCGTCAGCTGCGCCCACGTGCTCGTCGTCGAGCCGATCGGTCCGCTCGCCGGCGACGCCGGGCCGCCGACGGGTCGGGACCGCGGCGTGCGCGAGGCCGAGCGCCGCGACGAGCAGGACGGTGCTCGCCAGCGCTGCCGGCAGCGCGCGCCGTCGCCGGCGATCGACCTCTCCGGGAGCGGCCGCCTCGGCGGCGCCCGCCCAAGCAGCGCACTCTTGCATCTGACCTATCCCTCCGTTGCAGCGCCGACGGCTGACCCCCGTCGTGCGAGAGCTGAGAGATTATGCAGCATCCGAGTGGGGTTTCGGTGCACTTCTGTGCCCAAACCTGCTCGTCGGTGCGGCAGGAGTCCGAGCGCCGCCATCGTCGCTAGCATCAGGGCCGTGACGACGGAATCGCTCGACCTGCCCCTCCTGTCCGCCGGGAAGGTCCGCGAGATGTACGACCTCGGCGATCGCATCCTGATGGTCGCCTCCGACCGCATCTCGACCTACGACGTCGTTCATCCGACGCTCATCCCGGGCAAGGGCGCCGTCCTGACCGGGTTGTCGGTCTTCTGGTTCGGCCTCACCGGGGAGATCGTCCCGAACCACCTCGTCTCGACGACCGAGGACGTCCCCGACGAGGTCCGCGGCCGCGCCCTGGCGGTGCGTAAGCTCGAGATGCTCCCGGTCGAGTGCGTCGTGCGCGGGTACCTCTCGGGCTCGGGCTGGAAGGACTACCAGGCGACCGGAACCGTGTGCGGCATCGAGCTGCCGGACGGCCTGCGTGAGTCCGATCGCCTGCCGGAGCCGATCTACACGCCGGCCACGAAGGCGCAGATCGGCGAGCATGACGAGAACATCGACTTCGAGGCGACGGTGCGCGCGCTGGGGGATCGGGCGCTCGCCGAGCGCCTGCGCGACGTCTCGATCGCGCTCTACTCCAGCGCCGCCGAGCATGCGCTCGAGCGCGGGATCATCCTGGCCGACACGAAGTTCGAGTTCGGCCTCGACGCCGCCGGCACGCTGACGCTCGGCGACGAGGTGCTGACCCCCGACTCGTCGCGCTTCTGGCCCGCCGACCGCTATGAGCCGGGACGGGGTCAGCCGAGCTTCGACAAGCAGTACGTGCGCGACTGGGCGGCCGGAACCGGCTGGGACAAGACCGAGCCCGCGCCCCCGATCCCCGACGGCGTCGTGGCACGCACCCGGGAGCTGTACGCGGAGGCCTATGAGCGCATCAGCGGCGAGCCGCTCGACGCCTGGTTGACGCGCGCCGGCGCGAGCGCGCCCGCAACGGCCGCCTGGTCCTCGTGAGGGCGCGCGTGCTCGTCCGGCCGAAGGCCGGCATCCTGGATCCCCAGGGGCAGGTGGTCGAGCGGGCGCTGCCGGCGCTCGGCTTCCGCGGCGTGAGCAACGTGCACGTCGGGCGCCTGATCGAGCTCGACGTCGAGGATCCGGCCCAGCTGCCGGCGATGTGCGAGCGCCTGCTCACCAACCCGCTGATCGAGGACTACGAGGTCCTCGGCGAGGACGGCGCCCCGCTGTCGGCGCTCGAGCCGACGGGAGACACGATCCGGTGAAGTTCGGCGTCGTGCGGTTCCCGGGCTCCTGCGACGAGGTCGACGCACAGCTCGCCGCGGCGCGCGTCGGCGAGGCCGTGCTGCTGTGGCACTCCGAGCGTGACCTGCGGGGCGTCGACGCCGTGATCGTCCCCGGCGGGTTCTCCTACGGCGACTACCTGCGCCCGGGCGCGATCGCCCGCTTCGCGCCGGTGATGGAGGCGGTGGCCGAGTTCGCCCGCGGCGGCGGCCTCGTGCTCGGCATCTGCAACGGCTTCCAGGTCTGCTGCGAGGCCGGCCTGCTCCCCGGCGCGCTGCTTCCGAACACGGGACTGCGCTTCGTCTGCCGTCAGATCGAGCTCGAGGTCGTCAACGCCGACACCCCGTTCACCGCCGGCTGCACCGAGGCGGAGCGGCTCTCGATACCGGTGAAGCACACGACCGGGCGCTACTACGCACCCGATTCGCTGCTCGACTCGATGCAGGCCCGCGGTCAGATCGTCCTGCGCTACGCGCCCGGGCAGAATCCGAACGGGTCGGTGCGGGACATCGCCGGCGTGTGCAACGCGGCGGGCAACGTGTTCGGCCTGATGCCCCATCCCGAGCACGCCGTCGATGCGCTCACCGGCTCGGTCGACGGCCTGGCGCTGTTCGCGTCGATGGCCGGCGCGATCGCTGACGGCGGCCGGTCGCTGGCCCGTGCCTGAGACGGGCGTTCCGCTCGCGTCGGATCCCGGCCTCGCGCGCGCGCTCGAGCTCGGGCTCACCGACAGCGAGTTCGGGCTCATCGTGGACAAGCTCGGCCGACCGCCGACGCAGGTCGAGCTCGCCTGCTTCTCGCTGCTGTGGTCCGAGCACTGCTCTTACAAGCACTCGAAGAAGCTGCTGCGCACGCTGCCGACCGAGGGTCCGGCGCTCGTCATGGGGCCCGGCGAGAACGCCGGCGCCGTCGACGTCGGCGAGGGGCTCGTGTGCGCCTTCAAGGTCGAATCGCACAATCATCCGAGCGCCGTCGAGCCCTTCCAGGGCGCGGCCACCGGCGTCGGCGGGATCCTGCGCGACGTGTTCGCCGTCGGCGCGAGGCCGATCGCCGTGCTCGACTCGCTGCGCTTCGGCGAGGCGAGCAGCGAGCGCTCACGCTACCTGCTCGACCACGCCGTGGCGGGTATCGGCCACTACGGCAACTCGATCGGCGTGCCCACGGTCGGCGGCGAGGTCTACTTCGAGGCGCCCTACGAGCAGAACTGCCTCGTCAACGCGATGTGCCTCGGGCTCGCGCCGCGCGAGCGGCTCATCCGCTCGGCCGCAGCCGGCGTCGGCAACGCGCTCATCCTGTTCGGCGCCTCGACCGGGCGCGACGGGATCGGCGGCGCGTCGGTGCTCGCGAGCGCCGAGCTCGGTGCGGACGACGCGGCCAAGCGGCCGAGTGTGCAGATCGGCGATCCGTTCGAGGAGAAGAAGCTGCTCGAGTGCTCGCTCGAGCTGCTCGAGCGCGATCTGCTCGTCGCCCTGCAGGACCTCGGAGCCGCCGGGCTCACCTCGTCGGCGGCCGAGATGGCGAGCAAGGGCGAGGTCGGCGTCGACATCCACGTCGACCGCGTTCCGCTCCGTGAGGAGGGCCTCGAGCCGTTCGAGATCATGGTCTCCGAATCCCAGGAGCGGATGCTCTGCGTGGCCCGGCCCGAACGCGTGGCGGAGGTGCTCGCGGTGTGCGAGCGCTGGGAGACGCGCGCCACGGTGATCGGCGAGGTGACCGACGGCGGTCACATGCGCGTGCTGCACGACGGCGAGGTCGTCGCTGACATGCCCGTGCCGGCGCTCGTCGACGACTGCCCGCTGTACGACCTTCGTCCCGAGCGCCCGGCGGCGCAGCTGTATCCGGCGCCGGCCCGCTCGCTGCACAGCGAGGATCCCCGGGACGTCCTGATCGCTCTGCTGTCGAGCTCGAACCTCGCCTCCCGCCGGCCGCTGTACGAGCAGTACGACTGTGTCGTGCAGTCGCGCACGGCGCGACGCCCGGCCGAGAGCGACGCCGCGGTGCTCATGCTGCACCCCGAGCGTCCGGCGCACGAGGGTGGCGCACCCGCGGCCGGCGCGGCGATGCCCGCCCTCGCCGTCTCGATCGACGCCAATGGGCGCCGCGTGGCCTGCGATCCCTACCGCGGGACGGTCGAGGCGGTGCTCGAGTGCGCGTCGAATCTCGCCTGCGTCGGCGCCGAGCCGCTCGGACTGACCAACTGCCTGAACTTCGGCAACCCCGAGAAGCCGCACATCGCCTGGCAGCTGACCGAGTCGGTCCGCGGGCTCGGCGATGCGTGCCGCGCGCTCGGAGTGCCGGTGGTCGGTGGCAACGTCTCGCTCTACAACGAGGGTGGCGAGGGGCCGATCTACCCGACGCCGGTCGTCGGCATGGTCGGGAGCCTGCCCGACGCGCGCGCCGCCGGCCGGGCCGGCTTCGCCGCCGATGGTGACGCGATCGCGCTCGTCGGGCCGTTCCGGCCCGACCTGCACGGCTCCGAGCTGGCCAAGCTGGCCGGCGCCGAGCTGCCTTGCGACCTACCCGAGTTCGACGTCGATGCCGTCCGCGCGGCGATCGCGGCGATCCGCGACGCCGTGCGCGGCGGCTCGCTGTCCAGCGCTCACGACATCGCCGAGGGCGGCCTCGCCCTGGCCCTGGCCGAGTGTGCGCTCGCCGGCGGCCGCGGCGCGCACGTGCGGGTGGATCCCGCGGCGCTTACCCCCGGCCAGACCAAGGTGCTGCCGGCCCTGTTCGGCGAATCCCCGGGGGGCTTCGTGGTCTCCGGCTCCCCGGCGGCCCTACGCGCGCTGGCCGCCCGCACCTCCCTCGTGATGCTCGGCAGCGTCGGCGGCGGCGAGCTGCGCATCGACGCGGGCGAGACGAGCATGGCCGTCGAGCTGGCCGAGCTCGAGCAGGCCGCGGGCGCTCTGGCCGCGCTGTTCGCGTGAGCGGCCGCCGGCTGCCGGTCACGGGGTCGACATTTCGTGCGCTCGGAGCGGCCCGAAGCCCCGGTGTCACGCGCGAACCGCCTGCTAGATTGTGGCTGGTTGCCGGTGCGCCTCACCCTCTCGAGGCGCTCGTGCCCGGCAGCTTCAGCTGGGATCACGATGAGCCCTGATCACCTCGATCTCGATCACCGCGACGGACCGCGGGACGAATGCGGCGTGTTCGGCGTGTATGCGCCCGGACACGACGTCTCGCGTCTCGCGTACTTCGCGCTGTACGCCCTGCAGCACCGCGGACAGGAGTCCGCCGGCATCGCGGCGGCCGACCACGGCGGGCAGATCATGACGCGCCGCGAGCTCGGCCTGGTCAACCAGGTGTTCTCCGAGAACGATCTGCGCACGCTCGCCGGTGACCTGGCGATCGGCCACGTGCGGTACTCGACCACCGGTTCCAACGCGTGGGAGAACTCCCAGCCCGTACAGCGCTCGGAGGGCACCCACGGCTCCCAGCGCGAGCTCGCGCTCGCCCACAACGGCAACCTCATCAACGCCGTGGAGCTGCACGCCGAGCTGACCGAGCGGGGCGTCACCTTCTCCTCGACGTCGGACTCGGAGATCATCGCCGCGCTCATCGCCACCCATCCGGCGCCCCGCATCGAGGACGCGATCGCCGAGGTGCTGCCGCGCCTGCGCGGGGCCTTCTCCACGGTCGTGATGACGAAGGACCGCGTCGTCGCGTTCCGGGATCCACACGGTCTGCGCCCCCTTGCCCTCGGCGTCATCGACGCACCGGCCGCCGAGGCCGAGCGCGGCCGACCGGCGCAGTACTGCGTGGCCAGCGAGTCGTGCGCCTTCGACATCATCGGCGCGCGCCTGGAGCGCGACGTGCGCCCGGGCGAGATGGTGTCGCTCGGCGCGGGCGGCCTGGAGAGCGTCCAGGTGGTCTCCGGCGCGCGCCAGGCCATGTGCGTGTTCGAGCACATCTACTTCGCGCGCCCGGACTCGCGCATGAACGACCGCGTGCTGCAGGTCGTGCGCGGGCGCATGGGCGAGATCCTCGCGCACGAGTCGCCGGCCGACGCCGACCTCGTCATCCCGGTGCCCGACTCGGGCAACCCGGCCGCGCGCGGCTTCGCCCGGGCCAGCGGCCTGCCCCAGGACGACGGCTTCGTCAAGAACCGCTACGTCGCCCGCACCTTCATCCAGCCCGGCCAGGAGCTGCGCAAGCACGGCCTGCGCCTGAAGTTCAACCCGCTGCCCGACGTCGTGGCCGGCAAGCGCCTCGTCGTGGTCGACGACTCGATCGTGCGCGGCAACACGACCCGCCAGATCGTGCAGATGCTGCGCGAGGCGGGAGCGGCGGAGATCCACATGCGCATCTCCGCGCCGCCGATCCGCCATCCCTGCCACTACGGGATCGACATGTCCACGCGCGAGGAGATGATCGCCCACGAGCGCACCCCCGAGCAGGTGGCCGAGGAGCTCGGCTGCGATTCGCTGGCCTACATCTCGCTCGAGGGCGTGTACGAGGCGATCGGCGGAGTGCGCGAGCAGCATTGCGACGCCTGCTTCACCGGCGAGTACCCGCTCGAGGGGACCGACGGCGCGAACGGCAAGTACGCGCTCGAGCTGCCGGTGCTCAGCGCGCGCGCGTAGAGCGAACGCCGCGCGTCCGGCGGGCCGGCGGCGCGTGGGTTGACAGACGCGCACGTTTGCGAGAGGGTGCCCGAGCAATGGCGGCGTGTCGGGGCGCCGCGCGGGTGGCAGCGAGGAGGAGGGGACGATGACTCGGTTCGTTCGTTGGTGGCGGTGTCGTTCCGCGGCGTTGTCGGCCCTCGTGCTGAGCGCGGCGTGCGCCCTCGGTCTCGCGCTCCCGGCCACGGGGCAGGCGGCGACGCAGACGACGAACCTCGCGCTGGCCTGCGTGCTCGCGCCCGGGGTCCTCAACGTCAGCGGGACGGTGAATGTGACGCTTACGTCCAACCCGTCCGCGGTCGCCCCCGGGTCCAGCTTCTCGGCGAGCGTCTCGTTGTCCATGACCACCCCGGCGAGTTGGTCGGCCGGCCTCGCTCAGGCGGGCGCCGTGAACGTGACGGGTTCGATGACGGACTTCACGGTCGACGCCACCGGCGCAACCCCGTCCGTCCTCAACTGGGCCCCCGGTGCGACGCCGCCGCTCGGCCCGGTGTCGCTCGCCACCGGACAGGCCCTGACGCTCGACACCACGCTGACCGGCGGGCCCTACACGGTCACCGCCGGCGCGGGCGGCCAGGTCGCCTTCAGCCTCGACCCGACGACCCCCCTCGTGTTCAGCCTCACCAGCACCGACGCGAGCGGCAATGCCGTCTTCGGACCGCTGAGCGTGAGCTGCACGAGCCCGGCGCAGCCGTTCGAGACGGTCCCGGTCTCGGGCGGCGTGCCACCGACCCTCGTGCTGGCTCCGGCACAGCCCGTGTTCATCGGCCCGGGCAAGACGGCGACGTTCACCGACTACGCGTATGGCACCCCCGCGCCGACGGCCCAATGGCAGGTCTCGACCGACGGCGGGAGCACGTGGACCGACGACACCACCGACACGGCCACCGCGACGGACAGTGGGTACGGCTCGAACACGCTCATCGCGACCACGCTGACGATCTCGCCGACGACGCTGGCCGAGAACGGTTACGAGTATCGACCCGTGTTCACGAACGCGGGGGGCACCACGGTTGGCGAGTCGGTCACCCTGACCGTGTCCGCCGCCGCCACGCCCCCGGTCATCACGGCCAACCCGGTCAACACCACCACCTGCAACGGGGCCTATTCGGTGACCTTCAGCGCCTCGGCCTCGGGCGATCCCACGCCGACCGAGACCTGGCAGGTATCCACCGACGGCGGGGCGACCTGGAGCAACGCCGGCCCGGAGGCGTTCTACGGCGTGACCACGGCCGAGAACGGCTACGAGTACCGGGCGGTGTTCTCCAGCGACGAGGGCACCGCGACGTCGGCGCCCGCCACGTTGACGGTCAACTCCGCCCCGGCGATCGCCGGCCAGACCGGCAACGTCTCGGTGACCGCGCCGTCTGCGGCGACCTTCACCGCCACCCCGGGAAGCTGCTTCGCCGGCGCGAGCGTCCAGTGGTACGTGTTGACGCCCGGCAGCACCCAGTACAGCCCCGACACCGCGGACGCCGGCGCGACCACCGACACATTGACGGTGTCACCCACCTCGGTGACCGAGAGCGGGAACCAGTACCTGGCCATCTTCACCAACGCCGTCGGGACGGCATACAGCAATGACGTCACCCTGACCGTCAACCCCCCCAAGCTGCCCGCGGTGACGAGCGTCTCGCCGAGCAGCGGCGGCGCGTTCTCGCTCGTGTTGATCAGGGGAGCGAACCTGACCCGCGCGAGGGCCGTCAGCTTCGGGTCCCAGCGCGCGTTGTTCCTGCCGGTCACGTCGCAGCTGATCCTCGCGCTGGCGCCGCCTCACGCGGCGGGCACGGTCGACGTGACCGTGACGACGAGCGCCGGCACGAGCGCGGCGTCGGCGGCGGACGTGTTCACCTATCGATGAGCGTTGGGCGCGGGAGCGAGCGATCGCCTCCCGCGCCCGCCGCCTCACAGATCGAGCGCGGTCGTCGAGCGCGCGGAGCGCGGCATCCCGGCGCGCACGTTCTCATACGGCCGGTGGGCGATGAGCTCGCCGCCGCGGCGGCGGGAGTGGACGGTGGTGGCGATGGCGAACATGCACGCCAGCGTGATCATGGTCGTGACCAGCATCGGGGACCTCGTCTCGGCCTGGAGTTGTCGGCGAGCGGGCCGCGCTGCCTCTCCCCGGGGCGGCCGGCTCTCGGTCTGTGCCCCTTCGGGATACCGCGCGGTATCCCGGACATGTGTGACGTCGGTCACACGGCGTTGACCGAGGTCGTCGCCGCTCGCGCTCGGGGCGCGCTAGCCCTTGATGATCCGCCGGGCCCCGAGGCCGCAGCCGATGGCCACGACGGCCGTGACGAGCGGCAGGCCGGCGCCGAGCACGCCGGCGAGCATCAGCACGAACGTGACGACGAAGGCGACGGCGCTCGCGCCGCCGACCATCACGAACGTCGACGCACGGTCGACACGCTGGCTGCGTGTGAGCTTGCTGCCTCGGCGAGGTTCGAGATTGGCCACTGCCTCTCCATCATAGGCGCCGGGCGAGGCGTGTGGGGCTCGTCCGCCCAAAGGGTTGACAGCCACCGGCGTTTACGAGATTGACTCGGGGGAGGCGTGGTTCGCCGCGCCGCGGCGGGGGGCGTGACATGAGCTGGATGCTTCGACGGATCTCGATGGCCGGTTCACGCTCGTGCTCAGCGGCGCGAGCTTCCGCCAGGTCCGGTCGGTGCAGTTCGGCACCGGGCACCGCACGCTGTACCTGCCGCTGACCACCTCGCTGATCCTTGCTCTCGCACCGCCGCAGGCGTCGGGCAGCAAGGTCGACGTCACGGTGACGACGGCCAGGGGCACGGGCGCCACGTCGGCGGCGGACGTGTTCACGTGTCGCTGAGCCGCGGGCTCCTCGCACCGCGGCGCCGGCGGTCACGCCCAACGGCCGGATATCGTCCGCGGCGCATGACGCCGCCGCCCGCAGACGCCCTCCCGATCGCCGTCCTCGTGTCGGGCACCGGCACGAACCTGCAGGCGCTCATCGACTCCGTCCACGGCCACGAGGCGCGGATCGTCGCCGTCGCCTCGAGCACCGACGACGCGCCGGCCCTCGCCCGCGCGGCCGCGCACGACCTCCCGACCGCGACCTTCCCGCGCCGGGCGTATCCCGACCGCGCCGCGCGTGACCGCGAGCTCGCCGACTGGCTGCGTGCCCGCGGCGCGCGACTCGTCGTGCTCGCCGGCTACATGGAGCTGCTCGACGAGGCCTTCCTGGCCCGCTTCCCGGCGGCGGTCATCAACGTGCACCCGTCGCTGCTGCCCGCCTTCCCCGGGCTGCACGCGATCGAGCAGGCCCTCGCCTACGGGGTCAAGGTGTTCGGCGTGACGGTGCACTTCGTCGACGCCGGAGTCGACACCGGCGCGGTCATCCTGCAGGGCAGCCTGGAGCTGTCCAATCCCGGAACGCCGCGGGAGGTTCTCGCCGCGCTACGGCCGATCGAGCACCGCCTGCTGCCCGAGGCCGTGCGCCTGTTCGCGCGCGGCGCCGTCTCGATCGACCCCGACGACCCGCGTCGCGTGCTCGTGGCACCCGAAACGGCACCAGCGGGGTAGGCTCTGCGGTGATGCCCTCCGACGTCGACGCGACGACCGACGTGCCCGCCGCGGTGGAGCACGCGGCGCCGGGTGAGGTGCGGGTCGCGCGGGCGCTGCTGTCGGTCTCCGACAAGGCCGGGCTGGTCGAATTCGCCCGCGGCCTGCGGGAGCTCGGCATCGAGATCGTCTCGACCGGCGGCACCGCGCGCGAGCTCGCTCGCGCGGGCCTTCAGGTTCGGGCGATCGAGGACTTCACCGGCTTTCCGGAGATGATGGACGGGCGCGTGAAGACGCTGCACCCGCGCCTGTACGCCGGCCTGCTCGCCGTCCGCGACAACGACGAGCACGTCGCCGCGGCGGTCGCACACGAGATCGAGCCCGTCGACCTCGTGTGCGTGAACCTGTACCCGTTCGAGCGCACGGTCGCGCGTGGCGACGCCGACGATGCCGAGGTGATCGAGAACATCGACATCGGCGGACCGACCATGATCCGCGCCGCGGCCAAGAACCACGCCTTCGCGGCCGTCGTCGTCGACCCCGCGGACTACGACGGCGTCCTGACCGAGCTGCGCGGCGCCGACCGGCGTCTGAGCCTGGCCACGCGCGAGCGCCTGGCCGCGCGCGCGTTCGCGACCACAGCGCGCTACGACGCCGCGATCGCGACGTGGTTCGCGCGCCGGGAGGGCGAGGAGTTCCCGGCCCAGCAGGAGCGCGTCTACGAGAAGGCGCTCGACCTGCGCTACGGCGAGAACCCCCACCAACGCGCCGCCTACTACGCGCAGGCCGGCGCCCCGCGCCACCTGCTCTCCGGCGTGCGTCAGCTCCACGGCAAGGAGCTGTCGTTCAACAACCTGCTCGACCTCAACTCGGCCCGCGAGATCGTCGAGGACCTCGACGGCCCGGCCTGCGTGATCGTCAAGCACAACAACCCGTGCGGCGCGGCGGTCGCCCGCGAGGGGCTCGACGCCTACGAGCGGGCCTTCGCGAGCGATCCGCAGAGCGCCTACGGCGGCGTCATCGCGCTCAACACGTGGGTTGACCGACCGCTGGCCGAGGCGCTCAGCAACCAGTTCATCGAGGTGCTGTTCGCGCCGTCGTTCAGCGACGACGCGATCGAGGTCCTCACGGTCAAGAAGAACGTGCGCCTGCTCGACCTGGCCGACTCGACCGCGACCGAGCCCTCGGGTGCTGCCGCGCTCGACGCCAAGCCGGTGCTCGGCGGCATCCTGCTCCAGGAGCGCGACGCGGTGACCGAGACCCGCGAGGACATGACCGTCGCCACCGCCCGCGCGCCGAGCGAGGAGGAGTGGGCCGACCTGCTGTTCGCCTGGCGCGTCTGCCGCCACGTGCGCTCCAACGCGATCGTGATCGCCCACTCGGCGGCCACGATCGGCATCGGCGCGGGCCAGATGAGCCGGGTCGACGCGGTCGAGATCGCGATCAAGAAGGCGCGCGCGGCGCAGCCGGACCTGCTCGCCGGCGCGGCGCTCGCGTCGGACGCGTACTTCCCGTTCGCGGACGGGCCGCAGGCGGCGATCGACGCGGGCGTGACCGCGATCATCCAGCCGGGCGGCTCGGTGCGCGACGAAGAGGTCATCGCCGCCGCCGAGCAGGCGGGCATCACCATGGTCATGACCGGGCGCCGGCACTTCCGCCACTAGCGGCGGCCGCCGCCGCACCGTCGAAGGACGTCACGGAGGAGGAGTGAGGATGGACATGCACGGACGAGTTGCGCTGGTGACGGGCGGGGCAAGCGGGCTCGGTCACGCGACGGCGCGGGCGCTCAACGAGGCCGGCGCCGCCGTGGTGGTGGCCGATCTCGATCGGGAGGGCGGCGAACGCGTCGCCGGGGAGCTCGGGGCGAGCTTCATCGCCACCGACGTCTCCGACCTCGACGCGAACCTCGCGGCGGTCGCCTTCGCGGTCGAGCGCCACGGGGGGCTCGACTACGCCTTCCTCAACGCCGGCGTCTCGACCGGGTGTGGCGTCGGGGATGACTTCGACCTCGCGCTCTACCGCCGGGCGATGGGCGCCAACCTCGACGGCGTCGTCTTCGGCACGCACGCCGCTCTGCCCGCGATGCGCGCGCGCGGCGGCGGGGCGATCGTCGCCACGGCCTCGCTCGCCGGCCTGACTGCGGTCCCGTTCGATCCGCTCTACGCCGCGAACAAGCACGCCGTCGTCGGGCTCGCCCGGTCGCTCGGCCCGGGCCTCGCGGCCGAGCAGATCCGCTTCAACGCGGTCTGCCCGGGCTTCGCCGAGTCCCAGATCATCGCCCCGATCCGTGAGGCGCTCCTCGAGCAGCAGATCCGGATCATCCCGGCCGAGGTGGTGGCCGGTGCGGTGATGACCCTGCTCTCGGGCGAGATGACCGGTGAGTGCTGGTACGTGCAGCCCGGCCGCGAGCCCGAGGCGTTCGGGTTCCGCCACGTGCCCGGGCCACGGGACTGACCCGTCGAGGGGAGCGCGCGGCGTGGTCCCCGAGCTGGTGATCTTCGACTGCGACGGCGTGCTCGTCGACAGCGAGCCGATCTCCAGCCGCGTGCTCGCCGAGGCGCTGACGGCGGCCGGCCTGCCGACGACCCAGCCCGAGGCCCGCAGCGAGTACCAGGGCCTGCTGCTGGCCGACATCGCGGCCCGGGCCGCGGCCCGCCTCGGTCGCCCGCTGCCCGACGGCTGGGGCGAGCGCTTCGAGGCCGATCGAGCCGAGGCCTTCCGTTCCGAGCTGACGCCGGTGCCGGGCGCGGCCGACGCGGTCGCCCGGGTCGCCGGCGCCCGAGTCGGGGTCTGCGTGGCCTCCCAGGGAAGCGGCGAGAAGATGCGACTGACCCTCGGCCTCACGGGCCTGCTCAACCTGTTCCCCCCTGGGGCCCTCTTCTCGGCCCACTCCGTCGCGCGCGGCAAGCCGCACCCGGACCTGGTCCTCCACGCGGCGGCCACGATGGGCGTGGACCCAGCCGCCTGTGTCGTGGTCGAGGACACGCCGTCGGGGGTCGCCGGCGCCGTCACCGCAGGCATGCGCGTATTCGGGCTGCCCGCCGTCGCCGAGGACGAGGCGCGGCTGCGGGCCGCCGGCGCCGACACGTTCGCCGCGATGTTCGATCTCCCGCGGCTGCTCGGGCTCGACTGACCCGGCGCCTGGACCGCCGGTCCAACCACGGCGCCGCACAGATTCACCATCGGTCGACACGCCGGCGAACGCAACCCGGTTAGCTTCCGGTGAGTGAGCACACCGACCTTCCCGTCGCCCGCCGCCCCCGACGCTGCCGCCGTCGGTGAGGGGTCGCGCCTCGCCCCCCGCGCGGCGCCGGCGCCGGGCGGCGCCGGCACGTCCCGGGCCTTCGCCGACGACGCGGCGCTCCTGGAGGCGGTGCTCGCCGAGGTGATCCGGGCCGACCCGCATGGGCGTGCGCTCGAATTGCACGACCGCACGGTGGCCCTGGCGCGGCGTGCCCGCGAGGGTGATGAGGTGAGCGCGCGTCACCTCGGCGAGCTCATCGGCACGCTCGACGTCGAGGACGCCGAGGTGCTCGTCCGCTCGCTCACGCGCTGGTTTCAGCTCATCAACCTCGCCGAGGACAACGACCGCGTCCGCCGCCTGCGGTCGACGGAGCTCGCGCCCGATGTCGGCGCTCGCCCGGGCTCGTTGCGCGACGCGGTGCGCCGGCTCGCCGCCGCCGGCGTCGATGCCGCGCAGCTCGGCCGGCTGCTCGCGGGCGCGGAGCTGCGGCTCGTCCTCACCGCTCACCCGACCGAGGCGCGTCGGCGGACGACCCTGGAGAAGCTCTCGCGCATCTTCGCCGTCCTACGCGACCTCGACGAGCGCCCGCACCGGCCCGGGGCCGAGGCCGAGGCCCGCACCCGCCTGCGGGCGACGGTGCAGGAGCTGTGGGGCTCCGACGAGCTGCGCGCGGTCGCTCCAACGGCGCTCGACGAGGTGCGCGCCGGTCTCGTCTACTTCGTGTCCACGCTCGCCGAGACGCTCCCGTTCCTGTACCGCGACCTCGAGGAGGCGATCGGCGAGTCGTATCCCGGGGCGAGCGTGGACGTGCCGCCCTTCGTCGGCTTCGGCTCATGGATCGGCGGTGATCGCGACGGCAACCCGTTCGTGACGCCCCAGCTGACGCTCGAGGCGCTCGGGCTCATGCGGGAACAGTGCCTGCGCTTCCTCGAATCCCGGGTCGAGCTGCTCGCCGGACGCGTGTCGCTCTCCGAACGGGTGACCGGCGTGGTTCCTGGGCTCGCCGAGCTGCTGGCCCGCGGCGCCGAGCTCTTCCCCGAGCTCGCGGCCGAGCTGCACCAGCGCAACCCGGAGGAGCCCTACCGGCGCGCGTTCACCTTCATGCGCGAGCGCGTTCGAGTGACCCGCGCGAGTGCGGGCTCGGCGCCCGGGGCCCAGAGCGGTGCGTACGCGTCGCCGTCCGAGTTGCTCGCCGACCTGCGCGCGGCCGAGGCGGCGCTCGTCGCGGGCGGTGGCGCACTGACCGCGGCGGGCGATCTGCGCGACGTGATCCGCCAGGTCGAGGTGTTCGGCTTCCACTTCGCCCGCCTGGACATTCGCGAGCACGCGCACCGGCATCGCGAGGCCCTGCACGACGTCTTCGCGACGCTCGGCGTGCATCCGTCCTACCGCGACGCCGGCCCGGCGGAGCGCTGCGAACTGCTCTGTCGCGAGATCGCGAACCGGCGCCCGCTCATCCCGACCGACATCGACGGCTTCAGCCCGGCCACCCAGGAGGTGCTGCGCACGTTCCGGATGCTGCGCACGGCGCTCGCCGGCGAGCACCGCGGCGCGATCCAGTCGTACATCGTCTCGGGCACGGAGGGCCCCGCCGACCTGCTCGAGGCGCTCCTGCTCATGAAGGAGGCGAGCCTGGCCGAGGCCGGTGGCGAGTGTGCGCAGCTGCGCATCGTCCCGCTGTTCGAGGCCGGCGACACGCTCGCCGCCGCGGCGGAGACGATGGAGGACCTGCTCGGCCGCGAGGTGTACCGCGCGGCGCTGCGCGCGGTCGGCGACGAGCAGGAGGTGATGATCGGCTACTCGGACTCCAACAAGGACGTCGGCTACGTCGCCTCCGGCTGGGCGACGTACCGCGCCCAGCTCGCGATCGCGGACGTGATGCGCCGCCACGACATCAGCTGGATCTTCTTCCATGGCCGGGGCGGCGCCGTCGGGCGCGGCGGCGGACCGACGAGCGCGGCGATCGGCGCGCTCCCGACCGGCACCGTCAACGGCCGCCTGAAGATGACCGAGCAGGGCGAGGTGCTCGCCGCCAAGTACGCCGTCAACGAGATCGCCCACCGCGAGCTCGAGCTCGCCGCCGGCGCCGTGCTGCTGTCCGCCCACGCCGACCTCGCGCAGTATCCCGACGGACGGCCGCCGGCGGCGGGGCCGGCGCTCGCGCGGCGGACCCGGATGGAGGCGGTCATGGACCGCATGGCCGACGTCTCCGCGGCCGCCTATCGGGCGCTCGTGCACGACGACGCGGACCTTGTGCGCTGGTTCGAGGCCGCGACGCCGGTCGACGAGATCATGCGCCTGCGCCTCGGCTCGCGCCCGGCCAAGCGCCGCTCGGAGGGCGGCATCGCCGATCTGCGCGCGATCCCGTGGGTGTTCTCCTGGACGCAGACCCGCATCATCCTGCCTGCGTGGTTCGGCCTCGGCACGGCTCTGGAGAGCGCACAGGCCGAGGTCGGCCTCGACTTCCTGCGCGAGATGGCCACCGAGTGGCCGTTCTTCTCCGCCTTGCTCTCGAACGCCGAGATGGCCTGCGCCAAGGCCGACCTGCACATCGGCCGCCGCTACGCCGAGCTGATGGGCGACGAGCCGGCCCGCGAGCGCGTCTGGGCGCAGATCGCCGGAGAGTTCGAGCGCACGACGCGTGAGCTGGCGCTCGTGCTTGACCAGGAGCGACTGCTCGACCACGAGCCGGCGCTGCAGGCGTCGATCGCGCGCCGCAACCCGTACGTCGATCCACTCTCGTTCGTCCAGGTCGACCTCCTGCGGCGCCTGCGCTCGACCGCCGAGGCCCCCTCGGAGCCGCTGCGCCGGGTGAGCCTGCTGACGATCAACGGCATCGCCGGGGGTCTGCGCAACACGGGGTGAGGCCCGACGGACGCGGCCGGTCGAGCGGTTCCGCGCCCGCAACACGCGGTGAGGCCCGACGGGCGCGGCCGGTCGAGCGGTTCCGCGCCTCGACGGGGGAAGTTTGTTCGATCTTCTCTCATGGTGGAAGAAGATCGACCAAACTTCGCCGGTCAGTGCTCGCCGCGCCGCCCGGCCCGGCCCGCGCCGCCGCCGCGCCCGCGCCGCCGCCCGGCCCGCCCCGACCGCCCCGCCCGCGCTGCCGCCCGGCCCGGCCCGCGCCGCCGCCGCGCCCGCGCCGCCGCCCGGCCCGCCCCGACCGCCCCGCCCGCGCTGCCGCCCGGCCCGCGCCGCCCGCCCCGCCCGCGCTGCCCGCCCCGCCCGCGCTGCCGCCCGCCCCGCGCTGCCGCCCCGCCCGCGCCCCTACCCCGCCACCGTCCCCGATGTCCCCAGCACCGCGCCCGATGCGCTCAGCGCGCGCACGGCGACGTCCGGTCCGCCGCCCGCCACGTGGATCGTCGTCTCGAATCCGCTGCGGGGCGCGGTCGCGACCGGAACAAGGCCGTTCGACGGCCCCGCGAGCACCTGCCAGGAGCCGACCTCGGTGGCGCCGTTCCAGCTCGCCCGCACCGTGAGCCCGCTGCCGGCGTGGCTCACGGCGATCGCGGGGGCGGTCGTCGGCTGGCCCGGCCACGGAGCGAGGTAGGTGCGGAAGTTCTGCACGTTGCGCCCGAGCGTCCCGTCGAGCAGCACGTGCCCGGCCGCATCGAACTCGGTGAAGTTGGGCAGGCCGCCGTATCCGAGCAGCCAGTTGCCGCCCGGCAGGCTGAGCGTGTTGCCCTGGCTGGAGGCGAGCAGGGTCCGCGTCGGGTTGACGAACTGCTTGACCAGCGTGACCGTGTGAGCAGAGAGGTCGGGACGCAGGAGCAGGCCGCGCGACTGCTTCTCCTTCGGCGGATCCGACCCGTTGTCGAACACCGACACGAGTCCTCCCGGCTGCCATTCGGCGTCGTGCTGCCAGTAGAACCTCGTCCCGGGGCCCTGCCGCAGCGTTGAGCGCGGTCCGATCTCGAAGCGGAAGCGGCCGCTGTGCTCATCGATGTCGTAGATCGTCCAGGTGTTGCGCGCCGACACCAGCACGTCGCCCGCCGGGCCGGGATCGACCGAGTTGATGTGCAGGTAGTCGAAGGGGTAGCTCGATTTCTGTACCGCGTTATAGGAATCGGCGATCGGGATGTGCCCGAGGGAGTGCCACTCCCACATCACGAGCCCGGTCCTGATGTCGATCTCCTGCACGATCGAGTCCTCGAGGATGCCGGCGGCGATGCCGCCGTATGGGCTGAGGTCGTAGCGGATCGGATCGAAGATGTCGATCCACGCCGTGCCGTCGGGGCGGAGACGGATCTCGTGGAGATCGGCGTGGTAGCCGTTGCCGGCCCGGATGACCGCCACGCGTTGGTAGGACGTGTTGTCGAGCACGTCCTCGCCCTCGCCGAAGCCGACCGCGAGGATCCGTCCTTGCCACCAGCTGAGCACGGGCTGCCCCTCGTACTGCTGGACCTGGAAGTTCGTGGCCGACTCGCCGGCGGGCAGCGGGTGGAACCAGATGAGGCTGCCCGACTGATCGGTGATCATCGGACCGGGGGTCCCCCGGCCCTGATACGGGGCGAGGAACAGGTCACCGGGGGTCGCGCCCGCCTCGGCCGGCGTGGTGAGCGTCACCGTCGACGGGGTGAGCGTCGGCGCCGAGGCGTAGTGCTGGACCTGCGCCGGATTGCCGGGGTTGATCGGGAACTGCGCCTGGCTGACCGTCGCCGGCCGGGCGATCGTGAAGTCGCTGCCGGCGACGGCGCCGTTCACGGTCGCCCGGACCGTGACCCGCTCACCGGGCGTGAATGGGCTGTCGGGAACGAAGCTCGCACCCGTCCCGGTCGAGTAGGCCTGCAGGTGTCCGGCGTGGTTCCCGCTGCTCGAGCCGACGACGTGCACGCCGCGGATCGTCAGCGCCCCGCTGCCGAGGAAGCTGATCTGCGTCGTGGGTGACGCGTCCGGAGTGCCGGGCAGCGGCGAGATCGTGACCGGCTGGGCGGCGGCGACCCCCGCGGGTTCGTTCGCCGGCGGCGTGGTCCGCGCGCCGCTGGTCTGCGCGCTCGAGCTCGCGCACGCGGCCGGTGCCAGGGCGGCCGCGAGCAGCAGCACCGCCAGGCCGCCGCGCCGCGCAGCCGGGCGGGCAGCGGCGAGGCGCGCGCCGGCTCCGGGCCGGCGTGATTGGTTCTTGAGTCCCATAGGCGTATCGACCGTCGAGCTCGGAACCCTCGCACACGGCCCAGCGGATCTGCGCCGAGACCGTAACGGATGATCTCGCCCGCGGACGACGTCCCGTGCACGCGATCGTGTTCTGCGCGCCCGGAGCCCGCGGTGAGGCAACCGCCGCCGCGGCGGCACGCACGCTGCTGGACGATGGCGCTCGGCTGACCCTGGCCACGATCGTCGACGCGCCCCGCCGCCGTCTCGGCTGCATCCCCGCCGAGCCCTGGCACGGGCTCCTCGTCGACGAGGCCGGCGAGCAGCTGGGTCGCGTCGCCGCTCGCACGGGCGCCGATGGGCAGGGCCATCACCGGCGCGGCGCGGCGATCGGCCTCGCCGTGCTGCTCGCGGGCGAGGATCTGCGCGCCTGGCTGGAGCGCGTCGGCGGGGAGCGCGTCGTCCTGCCCGAGCGACGCCGAACCGGTCGCGACCCCTACGCCGGGCTGCGCGCCTCTCAGGGGACTCCCAGCTTCGCGACGGAGCAGTCACAGCCGGGCGGTCGACGATCACGGCATGACCACCACCGAGCTCCTCCACCCCGCGCATCGCGAGCCGGCGTCGCCGGCCCGCCCGCCCCGCGTCCGCCGGCGCGCGGATCGGCCCCGGAAGACCCTTGACCCGAGCTGGGCGCGTCCCGCGCTCGTCGCGCTGCTGGTCCTCACCGCCGTCGCCTACCTCTGGGACCTGAGCGCCTCCGGGTACGCCAACTCGTTCTACGCCGCGGCGGTGCAGGCGGGCACGAAGAGCTGGAAGGCGTTCTTCTTCGGCTCGCTCGACGCCTCGAACTTCATCACCGTCGACAAGCCGCCGGCGTCGCTGTGGGTGATGTCGCTGTCCGGGCGGATCTTCGGCTTCAGCAGCTGGAGCATGCTCGTGCCCCAGGCGCTCGAGGGCGTCGCCGCGGTCGGACTGCTGTACGCCGCGGTGAAGCGCTGGTTCGGCGCCGGCGCCGGCCTCGCCGCCGGTGCGATCTTCGCGCTCACGCCGGTGGCGGCGCTCATGTTCCGCTTCAACAACCCCGACGCGCTGCTCGTCCTGATGCTCGTCGCGGGCGCCTATTGCCTCACCCGGGCGCTCGAGCGCGCCGGCACGCGCTGGATCGTCGCGGCAGGTGTGATGATCGGGATCGCCTTCCTGGCCAAGATGATGCAGGCCTTCATCGTGCTTCCGGCGTTCGCGCTGGTGTACGTGATCGCGGCCCCCACGAGCCTGCGGCGGCGCATCCTCCAGCTGCTCGCGGGTGGGCTCGCCGTGCTCGTGAGCGCGGGCTGGTGGGTGGCGATCGTCGCGCTCTGGCCGGCGAGCTCGCGACCGTTCATCGACGGCTCGCCCGATAACAGCATTCTCAACCTCATCACGGGCTACAACGGCCTCGGGCGGATCTTCGGGAGCACTGGCCCCGGCGGCGGCGCCGGCGGCGCCGGCGGCGGCGGCGCCGGCTTCAGCGGCGCGACCGGACCTTTGCGCCTGTTCAACGACCTCATGGGCGGGCAGGCCTCGTGGCTCCTGCCCGCGGCCCTGCTTGCGCTCGTCGCCGGTCTGTGGGCCCGCCGGCGCGCGCCGCGTACCGACCGCGCGCGAGCCGCGCTGCTGCTCTGGGGCGGCTGGCTGATCGTCACGGCGGTCGTCTTCAGCTTCGGCCAGGGCGTCATCCACACCTACTACACGGTCGCGCTCGCGCCCGCGATCGGTGCGCTCGTCGCGATCGGCGGCGCCCTGCTGTGGCCCCACCGCCGCACGCTCGCGGCGCGAGCGCTCGCCGCGCTGGCGGTCGGCGGCACCGCGGCGTGGGCGTATGTGCTCTTCGATCGCACGCCCTCGTTCGAGCCGTGGCTGCGCCCGGTGATCGCCGTCTGCGGCGCCCTGGCCGTGCTCGGTCTGCTGCTCGCTCCGGCGGTCGGTCGTCTCGGCCGCCGCACGGGCCTGGCCGTGGCCCTCCTCGGTGCGGTCGCCTGCCTCGCCGGACCGGTCGCCTACGCGGCGGACACGATCACCACCCCACACAGCGGCTCGATCCCCTCGGCCGGGCCCGCGAGTGCCGGTGGCTTCGGCGCCGGCGGGCCCGGCGGCGGCGTCACGCCCGGCGGCGGCGTCACGCCCGGTGGCCGGGCGGCCAGAGCCCCCGCGGGCGGCCGGCCGAGCGGCGGCTTCCCCGGTGGCGGCACGCCGCCGGCGCGCGCGAACGGGGCGGGCGCCCCGGCGCTGTTCGGTGGCGGCGCGGGCGCGGGCCCGTCATCGACCCGAAGCGGCGGGGGCGCGTCGCGCGTCGCCGGTGCCGCCGCCGGCGCGTCCGGCGGCTCGGGCGCCCAGGTGAGCGCCGCGCTCGTGCGGGACCTGCGCAGCGGCGCAAGCCGCTACCGCTGGGTGGCCGCGACATCCGGCTCGCAGAGCGCCGCGAACCTCGAGCTGGCCACCGGTGACTCGGTGATGGCGATCGGCGGGTTCAACAACCAGGGCGGCAACCTGAGTCTCGCCGCGTTCGAGCAGTACGTGGCCAAGGGCCAGATCCACTACTACGTCGCCTCCGGCGGCGGCGGCGGAGGCCCGGGCGGCGGCGGTTCGACGTCGAGCATCACGAGCTGGGTCTCCGGTCACTTCAAGGCCGAGACCGTCGGCGGACAGACGGTCTACGACCTGACGCAGCGGACCGCCTGACCCCCAGGTGCGCCCCCGACGCGGGGGCGCACCGACGCGGGGGCGCCGTCGCGCCGCTGGCCGGAGCGCCCCGTTGATCGTCGAAGCGCCGGCGCGAATCCCGTACCATCGCCCGGATGTCCGGTGGGGACGAGAACACGCCCGGCGCTCACCCGGGCGCCGTCGCGCCGCGCGACGACGCGGCCGGTCGCGACGACACCGCGCGGGCCGCGAACGAGACGGCCGACACGCCATCGACCGACACGCCATCGGCCGACACGCCATCGGCCGGCGAGCGGGAGGCCGACGCGGCGGGCGGCGCCGGCGTGGCGGTGGCCGACCGCACCGCCGCCGGCCCGGGACCGGCGGATGGGCTCGCTCCGGAACCGACGCCGGGCGTGCTCGGTCGCCTGAGCGACCGGCTGCCGGCCCCCCTGCGCCGGCGCTGGATCTGGGCGCCGGCGACGGTCATCACGGTGCTCACGGTCGTCACGCTCGTGCTCGCATGGGTGGCGAAGTCGCCCTGCCTGCAGACCTACCGCGACCAGAACCACGTGCTCCAGCTCAACTGGAGCAACTCGCGCCAGTACCGCGACGCGTGCTACACGGACGTCGTGCCGCTCTACACGGCCGAGCGGCTCGATCAGCCGGGCGCGTTCCCGTACCAGGTGTCCTGGATCGATGGACAGGGCACGCCCTCGGCGCAGGTTCGCTACATGGAGTACCCGGTGCTGACGGGGCTGCTGATGTGGGTGAGCGCGAAGATCGCCCAGCACTACATCTCGTTTGCGAACTCGACTGGCGTGCTGCCGACGACGATGACCGTCGTCGTGTTCTTCGACGTCCTCGCGCTGTTCGCGGCCGTGTTCTGGCTGTTCACCGTCTGGTGCATCAGACAGATGTCGAAGCGGCGCGTGTGGGACGCGGCCATCGCGGCGGTCTCGCCGCTCGTGATCATGCAGGCCTTCGGCAACTTCGACATGATGGCCGTCGCCTTCGCCACCGGCGGGATGTTCGCCTGGTCGCGGCAGCGGACGGTCCTCGCCGGCGTGCTCATCGGCCTCGGCACGGCGGCCAAGCTGTACCCGGTGCTCCTGCTCATTCCGCTGCTCGCGCTCTGTCTACGGGCGGGCAAGGTGAACGACTGGCTCACGACCGCCTCCTCGGCCGGGATCAGCTGGGCCGTCGTCAACGCGCCGATCGCCTTCGCCTTCCCGCACGGCTGGGTCGAGTTCCTGCGCCTGAACAGCACGCGCGGCGCCGACCCCGACTCGCTCTACAACGTCGTCACGCAGTTCACCGGCTGGGGCGGGTTCGACGGCCCGCTCCTACCCCACCAGGCGCCGAAGGAGCTCAATGCGTTCATCGCCCTCGTGCTCGGACTGTGCGTGCTGGCGATCGTCGCGATCGCGCTGACCGCGCCGCGCCGGCCTCGCTTCGCCCAGCTGTCCTTCCTGATCGTGGCTGCGTTCCTCATCACGAACAAGGTGTGGAGCCCGCAGTACTCGCTCTGGCTCGTCCCCCTCGCCGTGCTCGCGGTGCCGCGCTGGAAGCCCCTGCTGGCGTGGATGCTCATCGACGCGTGGCTGTGGATCCCGAGGATGTACTTCTATCTCGGCACCCAGCAGGGCGGGTGGAGCCAGAATCCGTTCCTGTGGACCGTCGTCGTCCGCGACCTGTCGGTGGCCGGCCTGTGCGCGCTCGTCATCTATGAGATCTACCACCCCGAACGCGACCTCGTCCGGCGCAGCGGCGACGACGACCCGACCGGCGGGGTGCTCGACGGGGCACCGGACGTGTTCGTGCTCGGCCGTCGTCGGCGCGCGCTCGCCGTCGCTCCGGCGCCCGGGACGCCGGCCCCGGCCGCGCTGCGAGGGCTGCTCGCACACTCCGGCTGAGGCCGCCGCGCGGGCCGCTCAGGCGCGCCGGCAGCGGGCGGCGATGCTCGCGCCCGCGAAGGTCAGGACCGCCCACCCGATCCGCATCGCGGCCACGAACTCGACGACGTGAAGGGCGACGGTCACGCCCCGCATGCTACGCCCGGCCTGGCTGGAGCGGCGCCGGCTGCTCTTCGTGCAACAGCCGCGCGAGCAGCTCGAGGTAGGCGAGCAGCGAGTGCGGTCCGAGGAACCGCTCGCGCACGCGCTGCCGGGCCGCCTCGCCCATCGCCCGTGACCGATCGCGGTCGCGCCAGAGCCCGCTGACCGCCGCGCCGAACGCGGTCAGGTCGCGCGGATCGTCGAGCAGCACGCCACTGCGCCCGTTCTCGATCTGGTCCTGCATCCCGCCGATGCGACTGGCCGTGACCGCTCGCGACTTCCACATCGCCTCCGCGACGGTGAGGCCGAAGCCCTCGGCGAGGCTCTTCTGCACCACGTGGCGCGCGCCGCGCTGCAGCGCGTTGACGATCGCGGCGTTCTCCTCGAGGTCGTCCATCGGCAGCAGCGCGAGGTGCACTCGGCCGCGCAGCGCCGGGCTCAGCGCCGCGCGCGCGGACTGCGCCGCGACGAGCACCGCGGCGCTCTCGGGATCGTCGGACACCGCCCCCACGGCGGGCCCGGCGTAGATGAGATGCGCGTCGCTGTCGGGCGCGATGTGCTCGGCGAACCCGGCGATCACGCCGAGCGGGTCCTTGAGCGCGTCCCAGCGCGAGACCTGCAGGACGTAGTCCTCCTCATGACGCAGGGGCGAGCCCTCGATCAGGTACGCCTGGCGCCGGACGTCGTCCTGGCTGCCGTCCATCCGCGTGAAGCGCGCCGGCACGCGGGAGGTGTGGCGGGCGCGCAGCCCGCTTCGGGCCAGGATCGACGAGGCCGTCGGCTCGTCGAGCGCCTCGTTCTTCGGGGCGAACGCGTCGATGGACGGCGCGATGATCGCCCGCCGCGACGGGTCGACCTCCTCCCACGCGAACGCCTCGCGGGAGAACACGCTCGCGTCGGCCTCGCCCACGTACCGGTCGAGGAAGCGCCGCGTCTCGATCGCCAGCTCGTTCGGCTCGTCGACGCCGATGTGGCAGCGCCAGAGGACCGGCACGCCGAGCGCGCGCACGTGCGGGATCAGCCCGGCGGTCTGCGGGTCGTGCAGGATCACCGCGTCGCCGGGCCGCACCCGGCCGCGCAGCTCGCGGGCGTACGGAGCGAGCGTCCGCTCGTAGTGCTCGCGCTCGGCCTCGCCGAGCGGCCCGCCGTCACCGGGGTATCCGTGCAGGCGGTTGTGGATGCGCTTGGTGATCGCGAAGAAGCGCTCGTCGCCGGAGATCACCAGCCAGCGGGCGTCGACCGTCGCGCCGCGGGCGTAGGCGAGCAGCGAGACGAGCATCTCGGCCACGCCGCCACCGCGGGCGGTCGAGTTGACGTTCCACACGGCGCGCCCGTCGAGGAGCGTCCTGCCCTGCTCCATCCCGGCGCGCAGGCGCTCGAACTCCGCCGGCACGACCACTCCCTCGAAGCGCTGCAGCGACAGCGACCCGACGTAGACCTCGCGGAAGGGGCCCAGCTGACCGGTTGGATGAAGCGTTCTCGTCATCCGCACGCGCAGTCGATCGATCGAGCCGTCGCCGCCATCAGGCCGGTCGGCCCTCGAAGGCCGCCTCGAGCAGCGCGTGCAGCTCGCGCAGCAGCGGCATTCGCGGATTCGTGCGCAGGCTCGGGTCGCCGAAGGCGGTCTTGATCAGGTCGGGCAGGGCGGCCTCGAAGTCGGCGCGCCGGACGCCGGCGGCCGCGAGCGATTGAGGCTCCTCGACGGCGTCGAGCAACTCGTCGACGCGCGCGAACAGGCGCTCGCGACGGTCGCTGGGGCTCCGGCCACCCAGGCCGGCGATCCATCCCATCTGGGCGTACTTCTCGCCGGCGACGTAGGCGCCGTAGCCGGGCGCGGGCATGAACTTCGTCGGCACCCGTGCGTTGTAGCGCAGGACGTGGGGCAGCAGGATCCCGTTGGCCCGTCCGTGGGCGATCCCGAAGCGCGCGCCGACGGCGTGCGCGAGCGCGTGGTTGACCCCGACAAAGGCGTTCGAGAACGCGAGGCCCGCGATCGTGGCGGCGTTCGACATGGCCGTGCGCGCCTCGAGGTCGGACCCGTCGGCGTAGGCGCGCGGCAGCGCCTCGAGGATGAGGTTGATCGCCTGCATGCAGAAGGCGTCGGTGAACGGCGACGCGAAGATCGACACGCCCGCCTCGAGCGCGTGGGTGAGTGCGTCGACGCCCGTGTCGGCCGTCACGGTCGGCGGCATCGTCAGCGTCAGCTTCGGCTCGACGATGGCCACGTCGGGCACGAGGCAGTAGTCGACGAGCGTCACCTTGCGGGCGACCCCGGGAACCGTCACCACCGCGGCCGGAGACACCTCCGAGCCGGTCCCGGCCGTGGTCGGCACGGCGATCAGGCGGACGCTGTGCTCGACCGTCGGATAGCGCGCCACGCGCTTGCGCGCGTCGAGGAACGGCAGCGACAGCTCGCGCATCGAGAGCTCGGGGCTCTCGTGGAACAGGCGCATCGCCTTCGCCGCGTCGATCACCGAACCGCCGCCGACGGCCACGACGCAGTCGGCGCCGACCTGCTCGAGCACCTCGATCCCGGCGCGGATCTGGGCCTCGGTCGGCTCCGGCTCGATCTCGGTGAACACGTGCACGCCGACGTGGTCCAGATAGCGACGGACCTCGTCCACCACGCCCCGCGACTCGAGCGCGCGATCGGAGACGAGCAGCACCTGCGCGCTGCGCACCTCGCGCAGGCTCTCGATCGCGCCGACGTTGAAGTACGTGTCGGAGGGAACGCGGAACCACTGGGGCGGCGCCTGGCGGCGCGACACCGTCTTGACGTTCAGCAGGTTGCGGTAGTTGACGTTGTCGGTCGTGCTCGAGCCGCCCCAGGTGCCGCACCCGAGCGAGAAGGTGGGCGTGAGCGAGTTGTACACGCCGCCGAGCGCGCCGACCGCGGTCGGCGCGTTGACGAGGATCCGTCCGGTGCGCACGCGGGCCGAGAAGCGCGCGATGACCTCCTCGTCGGTCGCGTAGACCGCGGAGGTGTGCCCGAGGCCTCCGTGCTCGGTGACGAGCTCGCACACCGCGATCGCGTGCTCCACCGACGGCGCGCGCACGAGTCCGAGCACCGGCATCAGCTTCTCGCGGATGAGCGGATGCTCGGCGAGCTCGTCCAGATCGGACGGCAACGGCGCCAGCAGCACCTTCGCCTCCTCGGCCGGATCGAGCCCGGCCAGCGCGGCCAGGCTCTCGCACGACTGTCCGAGCGCGCGGATCTCGACGTGTCCGTCGGGCGCGAACGCGAAGGCGCTGAGCGCGCGGACGTCGCCGTCTTCGAGCAGGCGTGCGCCCATGCGCTGCAGCTCGGCCACGACCTCGTCGTAGATCGCGTCGTCGATGACGCAGGTCTGCTCGGCCGGGCAGATGACCGATGCGTCGAACGTCTTGGAGATGAGCATGTCGACGACGGCCATGCGCACGTCGGCGGTCGCGTGCAGGTACACCGGCGCGTTGCCGGGCCCGACGCTGAGCGTCGGCTTGCCGGCGGCGTTGGCGGCGGCCACGGCGCCGGGACCCCCGGTGGTCCAGATGAGGTCGACGCCCGGGTGGTGGAAGAGGTACTGGGACACGTCGAGCGTCGGGTCGGGGATGACCTGCAGCGCGTCGGGCGGCAGCCCCACCTCCTCCCCGGCCTGCTGGAGGATCTCGACCGCGCGCACCGCGCAGCGCGCCGCTCGAGCCGACGGACGGAAGACCATCGCGTTGCGGGTCTTCGCGCCGACGATGGATTTGAAAAGGGCGGTCGACGTCGGGTTGGTGATCGGCAGCAGCGCGAGCACCACGCCGATCGGCTCGGCCACGTACTGGATTCCGCGCTGCGGGTCCTCGTCGATGACCCCGACGGAGCGCTTGTCCTTCAGGTAGTCGTACAGGAACTCGGTGGCGATGTAGTTCTTGACCACCTTGTCCTCGAGCACGCCGAAGCCGGTCTCCTCCATCGCCAGCTCGGCGAGGTCGACGGCGTTCTCCAGTCCGGCGACGACCATCGCCCACACGATCCGGTCGACCGCCTCCTGGTCGAGCTCGCGCAGCGCGACGGCGGCGCGCTGCGCCCGCGCGACGAAGTCATCGAGTCGGGCCGTGTCCGGGCCGGCGACCGGGGGCGCCGCGTTCGGGTCGACCGCTGTCGTCGTCATCTCGGATCCTCTCCTCGTGGCGCATCGCCGACCTGCCGCCCCGCTGGAATCTAGACCCGGCACGCGCTCCGGTCATCGGGGTCGCTCCGCGGCCGATTGCGCGGAACTACGCATCGCCGCGCTCACGGCGGGCCGGATGACCGGCTCGCCCCGCCCGCGCGTAGGCTCAGGGCGCCGTGATCGACCTGCACTGCCACATCCTCCCGGGCCTCGACGACGGCGCCCGCGACCTCGACGACAGCGTCGCGATGGCCGCGCAGGCGCTCGGCGACGGGATCTCCGTCGTGTGCGCCACGCCGCACATCCGCCACGATCACCCGGTCCCGATCGGCGAGATCGCCGGCCGCGCCGCCGCGCTGCGCGGGCAGCTCTCGGAGCGCGGGCTGGCGCTCGACATCGTGCCCGCGGGCGAGCTGGCGGCGACCGCCGCCGACGGGCTGACCGACGACGAGCTGCGGCTCGTCTCCCTGGGCGGGGCCGGCGGCTGGGTGCTGCTCGAGCCGGCGCCCGGGCCGCTCGACGACGGGCTCGGCGCGCTCGTGGAGCGACTCGCCGCGCGCGGCGCCGGCGTCGTCGTTGCGCATCCCGAGCGTCACGCCGACGCCGACTTCGAGCGGCGACTGCGCGATCTCGCCGCGCGCGGGTGCCTCATCCAGTGGACGGCCGAGTTCATCGCCGAGGCCGAGCCGGACGGGTTCGTGATGGGGCTCGCGCGCGACGGCCTCGTCCATCTCCTCGGCAGCGACGCGCACTCCTCGCGGGTCGGGCGCCCCGTGCGCCTGGCGGCGGGCTTCGAGCGGCTGCGCGCGGCGCGCTCGCCCGCGCAGCTCGCCTGGATGGCCGAGGAGGGCCCCGCCGCCATCCTGCGGGGCGAGGTGACCGCGCCCCCCTGGTGAGCGAGCGCCCGGAGCGGCGGCTCAGGCCGCCAGCGCCTGCAGCTCGACGTCCCCGGCGAGCTGCTCCACGACCTCGCGCGAGGCGTTGCCGAGCCCGTGGCGCAGGAAGTTCGCGGCGCCGGCGGCGGCCCCGACGACGACCGCGCGCGCGAACGGGTCCCCGAGCGCGAGGCGGGCCGCGAGCGCGCCCATCATCGCGTCGCCGCAACCCTCGCGGAACCCACGCTCGAAGCGGGGCGGCGTGATCTGGAAGGCGCCGTCCTCGCCGAGCACGAGCGCCGAGCGCTCGCCGCGCGTGACGATCACGGTGGCCGCGCCCCGCTCGCGCAGGCGCTCGGCGGCGGCGAGCCACTGGGCCGGCTCGGACACCGGCCCGCGCACGTACTCGGCGAGCTCCCAGTCGTTGAGCTTGACCACGTCGGGGCCGCCACGCAGCGCGGAGTCCAGGCGCGGGCTGGAGAGGTCGACGAGAACGCGAACGCCGTTGGCGCGGGCGTCGGCGACGAGATCGCCGTACAGCTCGAGCGGCAGCGCATCGCCGGGGAACGGGTTCGTGACCACGAGCCACCCGCAGGCGATCGCCTCCGCGCACGCGGCCGAGAACAGCTCGTCGATCTCGTGGCGCGACGGCGGCGGGCTGGCGGCGAAGCTGAGCACCTGGCGCTCGCCCGAGCGCCGGTCGGTGACGTAGCAGCCGCTCTCGCCGGACGTGGCCACGACGTGGGCGTCGGCCGGCGTGGTCTCCGCCAGCAGCGGGGCGAGCAGCGCGCCGCACTCGCCGCCCAGGAACGAGCACAGGATCGGGGCCGCGCCCATGCGCGTGGCCATGCGGGCCACCCAGACCCCTTGGCCGCCGGCGTGGAAGTGGACGCGGTCGCGCTCGGCGCCCTCGCGCTCGAGGGTGACCGTCAGCAACGGGTGCGGGGCGAAGACGGCGATCCCCGGTGCGGCCCGGCCGTCCGCCGGTGCCGAGGCCGCGGGGACGTCGGTCACGCGTGAGTCGAGGTCGCGTCCGTCCGCACCGGCGCGCCCGAACGTGCCTTGGCCTTTCGGGCGGCGGCCGGCTGCAGTCGCGCGAGCGCCGCGACCTCGCGCTCGACCTCGTGAACGATCTTCGCGGGGTCGGGGACGAGATGGGAGTCGACCATCAGCCCGATTGTGACATCGCCCTGGTAGCTGAGGATGCTGACGCTCATCCCGACGCTCCCGGACGTCGGCGCCCACACGAGCGCGGCGCGCACGTGCGCGCCGGCCAGGTAGATCCCCTCGCGCGGACCGGGCACGTTGGTCATGACGGCGGTCGCCTTGGAGGAGAACAGGTCGATGACGCGGCTCTCGATCTGCCGCGGGGTGAGCCCCATCGCCTCGAGCACCGCGAAGGTGAGCGGCCCGTCGGGCGAGCTCTTGATCTCGTCCATGCCGCGCTTGACCGCCCGCAGGCGCCCGCGGCGCTCGGACAGGTCGACCGGCAGCTCGAGGAACACGAGGCCGAAGCGGTTGCCCAGCTCGCGCGGGACCGGGAGGTTGAGCGGGCGCAGGTTGAAGGGCACGATCGCCCGCATCCGCTCGGCCGGCTCGCCGAGGCTGAGCAGGTAGCGGCGCAGGGCCCCGCTCACCGCGGCGAGCAGCACGTCGTTGACCGTCGCCTGCTGGGAGTGGGCGATCTGCTTGATCTGCTCGAGCGCCATGGGCGACGTCCATGCCACGCGACGCCCGGTGCCCAGCTCGCCGCGCAGCGACGTGTCGGTGTCCGCCGACATGAACACGAGCCGCGCGAGCGCCGACACCTCCCGGGTTGCGCTGCCGGTCAGCTCGGCGAGGTGACGCGGATGCACGAGCGTCTCCATCCCCTCGTGGGCCACCGTCGTCGCGACCGTGCGCGTGGCCGACAGCGCGCTCGCCGCCGGCTTGGTCACCGCGGCGAACGGGCCGCGGCGGCCGTCCGGCGCGCGCGGCTCGCTCCAGCCGTCGGCGGCGCCCTCGGGCGCCGTGTCGGTAAGCGAGAGCACGACGCGGGCGAGCGAGATCCCGTCGGCGATGCAGTGGTGCACGCGCGTGATCACCGCCCCGCCGCCATCCGGCCCGTCGACGATGTACGCGTCCCACAGCGGCTTGGCGTGGTCGAGCGGAGCGGCCATCATGTCGCCGATGAGCGCCTGGAGCGCCGCCTCGTCGCCGGGAGCCGGCAGCCCGACGCGATGCAGGTGATGATCGATGTCGAACGTCGGGTCGTCCTCCCACATCGGCCCGCTCCCGAGGCCGCCCTCGACGACGCGCTGGCGAAAGCGCGGGTACGGGGCCACGAGTCGCTCCTCGTAGACGCTGCGTAGCCGCGCCACGTCGATGGGCTCGTCGAACAGCCACACCGAGTTGATCACCATCAGGTTCGTCGGGCGGTCCATGTGCAGCCACGCGGCGTCGGCGTGCGCCATCCGCTGGCGGTGGGTCGTTGTGCCGGCCATCTCGCTCACTGCTCCCCGTAGAGGTCGTTGAAGAAGTCGGCGTACTTGCCGTAGACGACGTTGCGCTTGACCTTCAGCGTCGGCGTGAGCTCACCGCTCGCCTGCGTCAGGTCGCTGTCCAGGACGGCGAAGCGCTTGATCTGCTCGATCCGCGCGAACCGCTTGTTGACCGTGTCGACGTCCTCCTGCAGCGCGTCGTGGACGCGCTCGTCGAGGGCGAGCGTGGCCGCGTTCGGCGGGAGGCCGAGGTGCTCGGCGAGCCTGGGGGCCTCGTCGGGATCGAGTGTGACGAGGCACACGAGGTAGGGCCGGTCGTCGCCGTACACGACCGCCTCGCTGATCCAGCGTGTCTCGCGCAGCGCGCTCTCGATGTTCGACGGCGTGACGTTCTTGCCGCTCGAGGTGATGATGAGGTCCTTCTTGCGCCCGGTGATCTTCAGGTAGCCGTCGTCGGTGAGCGCGCCGAGGTCGCCCGTATGCAGCCAGCGCTCGGCGTCGAGCACCTCCGCGGTCGCCGCCTCGTCGCGGTAGTAGCCGTCGAACACCTGAGGGCCGCGCAGCAGGATCTCGCCGTCGGGCGCGATCGCCACCTCGCTCCCGGGCATCGCGCGCCCGACCGTGCCGGAACGCGGTGCGCCGGCCGGGTTCAGCGTGGCCGTCGAGCAGCTCTCGGTCAACCCGTAGCCCTCGAGCAGCAGCATGCCGCAGGCGTCGAAGAACTCGATCAGGTCCGGGGCGATCGGGGCCGCGCCGACGAGCGCCATCACGAGCCGGTCGCCGAAGGCGCCCCGGACCTTCGAGAGCACGAGGCGATCGGCGACGGCATGCTGGGCGGCGGCGATCGGGTTCAGCCGCCGGCCGGCGCGCTCGGCGGCGCGGGCGTGGCGGCCCTGCGCCACCGCCCAGCGCAACAGCGCGCCGCCGACGAACGGCACCTGCTCCTCGATGCCGTCCAGGACGCCGGTGTGGATCTTCTCGTAGACCCGCGGCACGGCCGCGAAGTGCGTCGGAGCGGCCTCGGCCACCTCCTCGAGGATCCGCTTCGGGTCTCCGCCCCAGTAGACGATCGTCCCGCCGACGTCGAGCAGGACGGCCTGCGTCATTCGGGCGAGCACGTGGGCGAGCGGAAGGAACTGGTAGACCACCGGCTCCACCTCGTCGAGCAGCAGCTGGTCGCGGCACATCTGCGTCGCGGCGAGGAAGTTGCCGTGGGTGAGCATGCAGCCCTTCGCCGGTCCGGTCGTGCCCGACGTGTACACGATCGTCGCCAGCTCGTCGCTCCTGGTCGCGGCCACCCGATCGTCGACGGCGCCGGGCTCCACGTCGGCGCCCATGCGTCGCAGCTCGGCGAGCGAGATCGCGTCGGGCACCTCGCCGTCGCGGATGACGACGACGTGCTCGAGATCGGGGCATTCCGCGCGGATCTCCGCCACCTTGGCCGCCTGCGCGGCGTCCTCGCAGAACACGAGGCGCGCGCGCGAGTGGCCGAGCACGTGCCTGCACTCCGCCGGCGAGTTGGTGTGGTAGATCGGCGCGACGACCGCGCCGGCGCAGAACGCGCCGAGGTCGCAGAGCGTCCAGTCCGGGCTCGTCGAGCCGAGGATCGAGACGCGATCGCCGGCCTCGATGCCGATCGCGATCAGGCCGCGGGCGATCGCCCGGGCCCGCTCGGTCAGCTGGCCGTAGGTGAGCTCGACCATCGCGCCGTGCTGCGGGTAACGCAGCGCGACGGCATCCCCGCGCGCGCCCGCGCGAAGCACCATCTCGCCGAGGGTCGCGGCTCCGGTCGCGCGCTCGGCGACCGGTCGGAGGGTCGGTGTCTGTGTGAGCGGAGTCATCGCAGGGCCTCGTCTAGTTGGTGGGTCGGTGACTGAGGGGATCCGTCTGCGGTCGGCTTGCCGGCTCGCCTGCGCGGCGGCCTGCCGGCCGGCTTGTCCTCGGCGACGCGGGTCGGCCACCAGCCGCCGCGGCCCATCACCTCGATCGCCGCCGGAAGCAGGACCGGTCGCACGAGCACGACGCTGAGCAGCACGGCCACGGCCACGCCGATGCCGAGCTCGCGGATGGGGATCAGCGTCGTCGCCGCGAACGGGATGAACACGGCGAGCATCAGCAGCCCCATCCCGACCGACACGGCGGCTGTGCTGCGCATCGAGGCCGCGAGTCCGGTGTCGACGTCGGCGCCGTCACGGAAGGCCTCCTCGGTCCGGGTCAGCAGCAGGATCATGTAGATGAGCGACAGACCGAAGATGGCGGCGAAGATCTCCGTGATCGAGACCGGGTCGATGTAGCCGGGCCCTCCGAGCGGCGGGTTCGAGCCGCCGAACAACAGCTGCAGCACGCCGAATGCCGCGGCGGTCGTCAGCAGGTTGAACACGACGGCCACGATCGGCAGCACGACCGCGCGCAGCGCGAGCCCGAGGAACAGGGCGAGCCCGAGCGACACGCCGAGGATGACCCACGGCAGCTTGGCCTGAGCCGAGCTCTGGTAGTCGGACAGGCTGCCCATCGGCCCGCCGACGGCGGCCTGGAGGTGATTCGTCCCCGCGAACGCCGCGGTGACGCGCGTCAGTCGGTCGCCGAGCGCCACGGTGCGCGGATCGGTCGAGGCGTACTTGGAGATGACGACGATCTGTCCGGCGTTACCGCCGTAGTTCACGTTGACCGCGAACGTCGCGGCGTTGCGGTCGGATGGCTGCGCGCCCTGGACGGCCGCGAGCATGAAGTAGCCGGAGTTGAACAGGCCCGGCGCCTGCTGGTTGAGCTGCGCGAGCTGCGCCGTGTTCGGCAGCTGGCCGCGGAACTTCGCGACGCTCGACTGCATCAGACCGAGACCGTTGACGAGCTGGCCGCTCGGGCTGACGCCTGTGGCCAGACCGCTCTGCAGCTGACCGGCGCCGCCCGTCAGCTGGGCGAGCCCGGTGACGAGTGTGCCCGCACCGGTCCGCAGCTGCCCGAGCGCGCTCGTGAGCTGCCCGCCGCCGTTCGACAGCTGGCCGATCCCGTTCGCGAGCTGGGCGTTGCCGCCCCGCAGCTGCTCGATGCCGGCCTGCAGCTGCGCGGCGCCGTTGTGCAGCTGCGTCAGACCGGTCGCGAGCGTCGCGGCCTGGCTGGCGATCACGCCGGCGAGGCTCGCGGCGGTCGCGGCGTTCGACGTCGCCGCGCCGATTCCGCTCGAGAGGTTGGCGACGGCGCTCTCGGCCTGGTTGAGCGCCGAGACGGCGGCGCCGTACTGGGGATCGCTCTTGCCGGTGGTCATCCCCTGGAGTGCGCTCTGGGCGCTCGAGACGGCGCTCGCGGCGGCGTCGGCGTTCCCCTTCAGGGTCGTCAGGGCCGCGCTCGTGCCGGTGGTCAGCGCCGCGAGCTGCTTGAAGGACGGCTGGCCGGCGACGACGGGGCTCTGCGCCTGGCCGAGGCCGGCCGTCAGCTGTGTGGATCCGGCCAGGGCCTGAGTGGCGCCGTTCTTGAGCGCGGTGGCGCCCGAGAGCGCCTGGCTGAGGCCGGCGGCGAGCTTCGCCGAACCGGCCTGGGCCTGCCCGAGGTAGGCCTGCAGCGTCGCGGCCCCCGACTGGGCCTGCCCGGAGCCGGTGTGCAGCTGGCCGGCACCGCTGCTCGCCGACACGAGCCCGGACTGCAGCTGCTTCGCGCCGCTGCCGGCCTGCCCAAGGCCGTTGACGAGCTGCAGCAGGCTGACCTTGGCGCCGGAGATGAGCTTCGTCGAGCTGTTCAGCGACGTCGGCAGGACCTGTAGCTGCTTGTTCTGGGAGGCGAACTCGCCCGGGCCGGCAACCGACGCGACGGCCGGGTCCTTGCTGATCGCCGTCTGCACCTTGTCGAGCGCGGTCAGCGTCGCCGTCGTCGTGATCGGCCCGTTCGGGTTCACGACGATCAGGTTGTACGGCGTGGGCCAGCCCGGGCCCATCACGCGGGCGACCTCGTTGAACGCGACGCGCGCCGAGCTGCTCGGGGGCAGCAGCTTGACGTTCGTCGGGCCGGTCTTCATCGCAAGCGCCGGGATCGCGAGCAGGATGAGCAGCGCCGTGGCGATCGCGCCCGAACCGGCCGCGTGGCGTCTCACCCACGAGCCGCCGCCGCCGGCGAGGCGCTCCCAGCCGCGGTGGATGAAGACGGGGGTGGGCAGTGCCCAGCGGTTCATCTGGTTGCCCCACAGCGCCAGTCCCGCCGGAACGATCACGGCCGCGGCGCCGGTGGCGAGCAGCGCGCACAGCACGGCGCCCGTGCCGAGCGACGCGAGCACCTTCGTCGGGCCGAAGACGTCGGCCAGGATGAGCGCGAGCACGGCACCGGATCCGGCGAGCAGGATCGTGCGGCCGCTGCTGAGCACCGCCGCCGAGGCGGCGAGCGCGGCCTCGCGTGGTTGCTCCTCCTCCTCCTGGTGGAAGCGGTCGAGGATCATCAGCGAGAAGGCGACGCCGAGCGACAGCCCGGTCATCGTCGCCGTGGCCAGAGAGAGCGGATCGGTGTCGCTCACCTTGCCCACGAGCGCCATCAGGCCGATGCCCGAGAAGACCGTGACGGCGCCGACGATCGTCACCATCGCGGCGGCGAGCGGCGCCCGCAGCCCGACGAGCAACAGGAAGAAGAGGATCACGAGCGCGATCAGCTCGGCCCGGCGGGTGTCGGCGATCGACTGGTCCTTGATCGCCCGGTCGATCGACGGCTGGCCGGTGATGTAGGCGTGGACGTTTCCTGAGGTGTCTCGGGCGACGAGCGCGGCGATCTGCGGCTGGTCGTACGTGACCGCGTCCTTCTCGGAGCGGTCCACCGACACGACGATCATCGCCGCGTTGGCGTTCGGCCGCAGTCCGTTCGAGGCGGCTCCGGCGTCCCAGGCCGAGAGGGCGCGTGTGTACGGGCGCTTGATCAGAGCGCGGACGAGCCGGGGCCCCTGGACGTTCAGCTGGGCCTTCGGTCCCTCGAGCAGGATCGGCACGAGCTGGGTCGGCCCGAATCGCGCGGTGGCGAGCTGCTGCGCGGTCGCCGATTCCGTCCCGGGGACGGTCGTGATCGACGGCGAGAGCGAGTGGTCGACTCCGAGGCCGATGAGGCCGAGCGCGATCGAGACGATCGCGGCGACGGCAAGCGCCATCTTGGGACGGCGGACCGCGGCGTTCGCTAGGCCGATCATGACAGCTCCCTCTCCTGTGACGAACTTGTGAACCCTCACGGAGCAACCTACGGCCGGCGCGGACGACGGCCATCGGGATTGGGCAGCGAACCTCGTCCGTAGTTGCTCCCGATCCCGTTTGGGGAACCCCTCGGCCCGCCGCCTGGGGTCACGCGTCCGGGGGTGGCAGGCCCGCTCAGGCGTGCGACCGCAGGTGCGCGAGCGCGCGATCGCGGCTCAGGGGCGGTAGCTGCCCTGGAGCAGCGACATCATCAGGCCCGACGTGCCCGGCGCCGGGGTGCCGCTCGCGTCGGCGAAGCCGATCTCCACGTGCGGTCCGGAGGACAGGCCGACGATCCCCGGGCCGACGGAGCTCATCACCTGACCGGCATCGACGTGGGTTCCGACCGGCAGCTGACCCTGCGGTCCGGCATGCCCGTAGTAGACGAAGCTCTGGCCGTCGATCGGCGTGTCGAGGTGCAGCACGGGGGCCCAGGGACCGAAGCCGCCGATTCCGTGCAGCACGATCGTGCCGCTGCCGACCGCGAACTCGGGCGTGTCCCCGGGCGCGGCGATGTCCACGCCCTGATCCTGCGACCAGCTGCCCGGCCCGACCGCCGCGCTCGTGGGCAGCGGGAACGTGAACCCGCCCACCGCGGCGCCGGCGCCGGCGCCGAGCCCACCGCCGCCTGCGGACGAGGCGGCCTGGGCGGCCTGCTGGGCCGCGATCGCGGACAGCTCGGCCTGCAGGTGGCGGCGCTCGTGGGCGACGTGTGCGAGCGCGTCCGAGTTGTGGTCGCGGGCGCGGATGTAGACGGCCTGCCGATCGACGAGCGCGAGCCGCAGCGAGTCGACCTCGTTGCGGCTGGCGAGCATCGCGCGCGTCTCGCTCTGCTGTTGGGCCTGCAGCGCGCCGAGGCGCTCCGCCTCGGCGACCACGCGCGCACGGGCCAGGCGATCGTCGGTGATCACGAGCGCGTTCTCGGTCTTGACACGCTTGAGGAAGTCGAGCCGCTCGAGCAGATCGTTGAAGCCGTGCGCGTTGAGCACGACGGTCAGCGCGTCGGGCGGCGGCTGCTCGTAGGTCGACACGAGGTTCGCGGCGAGCGCCCGTTCCGTCGCGGCAAGCTGCGCAATCAGCGCGTTCAGTCGCGCCTGCTCGAGGCGCTCCGCGGCCCGGATGCGCGCCAGCCGCGCGACGCTCGCCGCGAGCCGAACCTCGATGGTCGACAGCTTGGCCTGGAGCGAGTCGATCGACCCCTGGAAGGAGCCGATGCGGGCGTCATCGGCGGCGACCGCGGACCGCAGGGCCTGCTCGGCCGACTGGGCGGCCTGCAACCGGCTCGACAGGGCGGCGGGATCTCCCGCCCGCGCCGGCGACGGCCGGCTGACGGCCGCGGCGACCGAGCCGGCGGCGACCGCGAGCAGCACGGCGTGTCGCCACGCCCTCGAGGGTGTACGAATCGACAGCATGCGCAGCCGCGGAGTCTAGGAGGCCGCCTGCGGCGCACACCAGCTTTGGACCGGTGTGGGCGCAGGATTGCAGCGGAGAGGGATACGGTTGCAGACGTCGTGGGCGGCTCGGGGACGCGGCGCGGGGCCGGGCGTCGTGCGGTCAGCGTCGCTCCGGCCGTCAGGACGGGGTGATCGCGACCACTACGTCTTGCCCGCCGGAGCGCCCCGCAGCCGCAGCGCCAGCCTGTACAGCGGTAGCAGCAGGACCCGGTCGATGCGGTACTTGCGCGCCGGCACCCGGCTGGCACGATCGAACTCGCTGTCCGGCAGGAGCTCGGCCCGGGCTCCTACCGGCTCACCGCGCAGCCGGCCGGTGGCCGAGCACGGCGCGATCGTCACCGACGGGTTGTGCCGGATCCGTTTGACCTTGAACGAGTTGGGATCGGTCTTCACCAGCAGCCGCCCGTTGTCGTCGGCGAACCACACCGGCGTCGCCACGCCGGTCCCGTCGCGCTTGAAGCTGGTCAGGCTGAGGTACTTGCCCGGGAAGCGCGCGCGAAGGTCGCGGTCCGCGGTGCTTTCAGGTGTCATGGTCCTCCTCTGAGCCGAGTGCCTCGTACACCGCGTCTATGAGCGCGCGGTTGCGGGGATCCTGCCACTGCGGTCCGCCGCGATTCATCACGTACGCAAACGCCAAGCCGGCCTGGGGATCTGCGAAACCGAGTGAGCCCCCGGCGCCGAAGTGGCCGAAGCTCCCGGCGTTCGGACCGAGCGGACGCTCGGGTTGGCTGAGCTGAAACCCGAGTCCGAAACGGGACGCACGTTCGAGCACCAGGTCCTGGCCGACAGAGGCCTCGGTGGTCGCCTGCCGGAGCACCTCGCCGTCGATCACCGACCGGTCACCGCTCACGAGCGACGAATACACACGGGCGATGCCGCGCGCGTCCGCGTGGAGGTTCGCGGACGGCAGCTCGGCGTCCAGCCAGGCGGCGGTGTTCACGGTACCGACGCCGGTCGCACCAGGGGGGTTGCGATAGGCACGTTCACGCAGTCCCGTCTCGACCGTGTCGCTGCGACGGCGCTCGGCGGCGAAGCGCGGCACGTGATCGATCACATAGTCCGCGCGCCGCCCCCGCTTTCGGGGCTCGAGCCCGAAGCTGACCTCGGCACCGAGTGGATCCGCGATCTCCCGGAGCAGGAAGGACCCGATCCGTTCGCCGGCGACCCGGCGGACGATCTCGCCGACCAGGTAGCCGAACGTGTGCACGTGGTAGCCGTGGCCCGCTCCCGGCGTCCACCATGGCTCCTGCTCGGCGAGCGCGGCGGTCACGCGGTCCCAGTCGTACAGAGCTCCCTCGGGGAGATCCGGTCCGATCGCGGGCAGCCCGGCCCGGTGGCTGAGCACCTGGCGCACCGTGATCTCGTCCTTGCCCGCTTGGGCGAACTGCGGCCAGCGTCGCGAGACGGGCTCGTCGAGGTCCAGCAACCCTCGCGAGACGAGCACGAGCGCGCACAGCGCCGCGAGCGCCTTGCCGACCGAGAACACGTCGACGAGCGTGTCCTGTCGCCATGGGCGCGACCGCTCCGCGTCGGCCCACCCACACCACAGATCAACGACCGGTCGCCCGTCGACGAGCACGGCGACGGCGGCGCCAAGCTCACCGCGCTCTGCGACGTTCTCTGCCAGCGCGCCTCGCACGGCGGCGAAACGGGCGTCGCACGTCCCGCCGATCTCCGCATCCCCGGTCTCGATGCGCAGACCGTACATCCCGCGCCCGGCCTCGTGCCGTCGATCGTCTAGGCCGCCGGTGAGCGCAGCCGATCGCTGAGCGCCGCCCGCGTGGCCGCGTCGGCCGCAACGAACTGCGTCAGGCGCAGATCGGGGTGGCTCGTCGGCACGCTCTGCAGGTGATGCAGCGTCAGCCTCCCGAGCCGCGGGTGGTCCATCGCCTTCGTCCCCAGCTGGGCGGACAGAACCTCGTGCCGCGGCCACAGCTCGCGGAAATACGCACTCGCTCCCAGCAGCTCGTTGATCAATGACGTGAAGGCCGGGTCACCGTAGCGGCGCGCGTGCTCGGCGCGAAAGCGCGCGAGCGTGTAACGCGCGGTGCCCTCGCGCGTGGCCGGAGCCGGGCCGGGATCGGTGAACAGGAACCACAGGAGATTCCGCTGGCCGTCCGGCGCGCGGGATACCGCGCCGAGCAGTCGCGTGGCCGCGGCGTTCCAGGCCAGCACGTCGGTTCGGGGGCCGAGCAGGTAGGCCGGGTTCGGATCGAGTCCCTCCACGACCGCCGCAAGCTCGTCGGGCGCCTCGCGCGGATAGCCCCCGCTCGCCGTGGGGGTCGGCACGCCGGCGAGGTGGAACAGGTGGGCATGCTCGGCGGCGTCGAGGCCGAGCACCCGCGCGAGCGCGTCGAGCACGCTGGCCGACGGCGTGATGTCGCGTCCCTGCTCCAGCCACGTGTACCAGGACAGCCCGACCCCGGCCAGCTGTGAGAGCTCCTCCCGACGCAGGCCGGGCGTGCGGCGGCGCCCTTCGACCGGCAGGCCGAGACTTCCCGGGCTCGTGCGCTCGCGACGGTGCCGCAGGAACTCGGCGAGCTCCTCTCGACGGGTGGGTGGTGGTGCGAGTACCAGGATCAGTGCCCCTCTTGTGTCGCGAGCGCCGCGTGGTCAGGCTGACACCATGAATAACACCTCTCTGCTTGGCAACAAGCCCGTCCACCGCATCGGCTTCGGCGCGATGCAGCTTGCCGGTCCCCGCGTCTTCGGACCGCCCCGCGACCCTGACGCGGCCCGCGCCGTCCTGCGTCGAGCCATCGAGCTCGGCGTCGATCACATCGACACCTCCCAGTACTACGGACCCGACGTGGTCAACGATCTCATCCGCGAGACGCTGCACCCCTACCCCGAGGATCTGAAGCTCGTCACCAAGGTCGGGGGTCGCCGTGACGCCGCTGGGGGGTGGCTGCCCGCCCAGACGCCCGAGGAGTTGCGCCAGGGCGTCGAGGACAACCTACGCTCGCTGCGCATCGAGCGCCTCGACCTCGTCAACCTGCGGCTCATCGGAGAGGGGGAGCGTGTTCCGCTGGCCGAGCAGCTCGGGGCGCTCGAGGACCTTCGTCAGGAGGGCAAGCTCGATCTCATCGGCCTGTCCAGCGCGACGCTGGACGACGTCCGGGCCACGCTCGAGCTCGTCGACGATCTCGGTGAGGTCCAGAACGCGTTCAGCATCCTCGACCGCACCGACGAACCGACGGTCGAGTTCTGCGCGGAGCAGGGGGTGGCCTACGTTCCGTTCTTCCCGCTCGGCTCGGCGTTCACCGGCGGCCCGGCGACGCTGGCCGAGGATCCGGCGATCGCGCAGGTGGCCGACAAGCACGGCGCCACGCCGTCGCAGGTCGCGCTCGCCTGGCTGCTCGCCGGCCACGAGAACGTGCTGCTGATCCCCGGCACGAGCTCGGTGGCCCATCTCGAGGAGAACATGGGCGCCGCCGACGTCCGGCTCGACGGCGACGACCTCGCGACCCTGGCCGAGGTCAGGGAGGTCGGCAGCCCGCTCAGTTAGCGTCGCGCGCTCGCTACTTCCGCTTGAGCAGCAGCGTCGATGCGTGAGCGAGCGTCGTCCCGGTGGGACCAACGGTGGTGATGCTGACGCGCGCCCGCGCCGACGCGCCATGGCGCAGGCCCTTCAGCAGCCGGATCCCGGTCGGCGTGAGCGTCGCCACCACCGTGCCCTTCGTGTGCGCGGCGATCGTGAAGAACGATCGCGCGAGCACGACGGGCGCTCGGGCGGAGCGCCGCTTGGCGGCGGCCCGCAACGTGCATGACCGGCACGCGGCCGACGCCGGGACCGTGACCGACAGCTGGCCGGTGCAGGCGACTGCCGCCGTGCAGGCGAGCGCGGCGGCGAGCCGGCTCGTCGCGGGCTTGCCGGGCGTGATCACGAACGAGGCCGCACTCTTGACGAGCTTCGCCCTCAGGAGCTGCGTGACGAACCGCGGCTGACTGGGGCACTGGCTGCGGCTGCCGTTCGAGTACTCCTGCGCGAAGACCTCGACGCTGACCGCGCGCGCGGTCGCCCCGGCGTAGTCGGTGACGTCCAGCACGATGCCGACGGGATCGCGAGCGAAGTACTTGAAGCCATTGGGGTCGCCGGGGTAGGCCGGGAACTCGAGGCGGTTCCAGCCGAACACGACGTGCGCGGTCGGCGTGTAATACGTCGCGTAGGTGTTCTGGTCGATCTCGTACTCGGGGAGCGCCCCTCCGAGCAGCGCGAACGCGTCCCGGGCCGCGCTGTTGCGGATGTCGCCCTCGTAGTCCCCATCGCCGCCGAGGGTGATCAGCCGGATCTCGTACTTGGCGATGCCGTTCGGCGATACCGAACCACTCGCGTCGATGCCGACGGTGAGGCCGGTGCACGACGGGTCGGGAGCGACGGACAGGCGTGCGGTGATCACCCCGATCTGCACGACCGCGGAGGGCGCCGATCGCGCCGTCGTGGCGCCGTTGGCATTCGCGGCCGTCACATCGACCCGCATCGTCGAGCCGATGTCGTCGCGCGTGAGCGGGTAGGCGGCGGTCGTCGCGCCGGCGACCGGCACACACTGGTCGCCGCTCGCGGTGGCGCAGCGAAGCCACTGGTAGGCGAACGAGCTCACGCCTCCCGTCCATAGCCCCGGGGTCGTCGTGAGCGTCTCGAACTGGCGCGCCGTTCCGGAGATGGCCGGAAGGCCGCTGTTCATCGGCGCGGGCGGCGGACCGGGCTTGACGGGGTCCGTGGCGGCGCTCGTCGCGCTCGCGGTCCCTCCGGGGTTGGTCGCCGTGACCTGACAGGTCAGCGCGTGGCCCGCGTCGGCGGCGGCGATCGTGTGCGTCGCGCCCGTCTGGCCGGCGAGCGCCGAGCCGTCCGCGAGCCACTGGTAGGCGTAGCTCGTCGGCGTGTAGCTCCACGCGCCGGTCGAACACGACAGGATCTGGCCGACGGTCGGCGTGCCGGCGATCACGGGGACGGCGGTGTTGAGCGGCGCGACCACGACGGTCGCCTGGATGGGGACGACCTGGCCGTTGTCCATCGTCTGTCCCGTGTCGATCGTCGCCGTGCTCCCATCCGCAAGCGGGCGCGGGAATGTGCGGTAGCCGTCCCCTCCCATGGCAGCCCGCCTCGATCGGCATCGTACCCGGGCAGTCAGCGGCTCCAGCGCGATCCGATCGCCGGCGCGGATGGCGCAGGCTGGTCGCGAACGGGCCCTGCAACTCGTCGCCCGAGGCGGTCGCCACGGCCGCGTCGGCGCTCGTGCCGACCGCCGTGAAGCTCGTATTGGTCGCGTCGGTCGGGTGCAGCACGCGCAACGTGAACTCGTTGCCCTGCGTGGCGCCGCCGCTGAGGAAGCTCCAGGAGGTGATCGTGCCGGCCACCGGCGAGCTGAGCACGTAGCCGGCGCTCGCGTCGCCCTGGAAGACCGGCACGTCTGGGGCGAACGAGTTGAGGGTGGGCCCGTTCGACGCGAGCGTCATGCTGCCGACGGTCACCGTGTCCGCGCGCGCGGCGGGCACCAGCGCCGGCAGCCAAGGTCGCCAGCATGAGCGCGCAGCACGACACGAGCCGGCCACGCACGCGCCCGGTGCTTCCGACATCTCAGCTCACGCGGTTCTGGTCCCGTGGGTCGTGCGACATCGTGCCCCCTTTTGGCTGCGCGTCAGGCCGGACGTGATGGGGCCCGGCGAGTCCTGAGCCGACAGCCTAACGGTGACCGGCCTGGCGCGAGTGATCGGGGGCGAATGATCAACGCCCTCGATCCCGAGGGACCGAGGGCGTTGGTGCGCCGGTCCGTGATGGAGCGGCGCCCCCCCAGGACCCGCCGTCCGGCCCGGGCTATCCCCCGCGTGGGCGCGGCGGGCGTCCGGGCCGCGGCACCAGGAGTGCGGACACGGTCGAAGATCGCAGGCAGCGGGGCCGCAGCGACCTGTCGTCGGTATCCCGGTAGGCACGGCCGCGTCGGGGCACGACGCGCCGTCCGAGTCGATCTCGCGTGCGAGCCATCATGGCCTCCTCCTTGAGCTGCGGTCGTGGTCGCTCGGTTCCCGACCATCGCGCGCCCCCTGTCAGAGCCCCCACCAGGTCGAGATGGACAACCTACGAGCGGCGATCGGTCCCCGCATGCCGCAACCTCGTTATCTTGGCCGCGCCGACCGCACTATCTTTCGCGACCGGCGGAGTTGCCCGGTTGGTCCGTTCGTACTACGGTTCGGTGCGCGAGGCGCGGCCCGATGGTGGACGATGCGGGCTCGACCGATGAGAACGCGGGGCGCGGGGGCGGACCCAATGGAGGCAACGGACAAGGACGAACGACCGGTGGTCGGCGCAAGGCGGCGCCGAGCCCGTCCGATGCGTGCCATGACCACACGACGCCGTCGCCGGTGAGCGCCAGCGAGCTCGGCGTGCGCCGAGCGGTCTCGAGCAAGGCCCTGATCGGGCGAGACGCCGAGCTGGCGGCGTTGACCTCGGCGCTCGGGGACATTCGCGAGTCGCGTCCGTGGTTGACGCTCGTAACCGGTGAGGCGGGCGTCGGCAAGACGCGGGTCGTGCGCGAGATCGCCCGCCGTGCCGAAGACGAGGGGATACTGACGCTGCTCGGCGAGTGCGTGGAGCTGTCGGGCGGCGAGGTTCCGTACGGGCCGCTCGCCGCGGCGATCGGCGAACTCGATCCCGACGTCATGGCCGAGACCGTCGACGCTCTCCCGGCGGCGGGTCGCCGGGAGCTGGCGCGCGCGTTTCCCGGCCTTCCGTTCGGCCCCGACGTTCCGCGGGCGGCCGCCGGCGAGCTGGGGCAGGCGGAACTGTTCGGTTGGCTGCTCCGGTTCTTGCGGCGGCTGTCGGCGAGCTCGCCGCTGCTGCTGACGATCGAGGACCTGCACTGGGCGGATGTCTCGACGCGCGACTTCCTGCTCTTCCTCGTCCAGCAGGCCCGCTGCGAGCGGCTGGGCGTACTGGTGACGGTGCGCACCAGCGACCTGCACGCCGCGCACCCGGCACAGGTGGTCATGGCGCGGCTGCCGTCGAGCGACCGGGTGCGTCAGCTCGACCTGCGCCCCCTCACCATGGAGCACGTGGAATTGCAGGTGACAGGCATCCTCGGTGTCGCCCCGCCAGCGGACCTGCTTCGGCGCGTGTTCGACCGGGGCGAGGGGAACCCGTTCTACACGGAGGAACTGCTCGCCGGCGGTCTCGAGAGTGACGCCGAGCTGCCGACCACGCTTCGTGACGCCCTGTTGTCACGCGTGCGGGCCCTGTCGCCGCCCGCTCAGCAGATGTTGCGTCTGCTGGCCGCGATGAGCGCAAGCGTCGATGCCGAGCTCATCGAGGCGGCAGCCGGATTCTGGCGCGGGACCCCGCGCGTCGTGCTCGAGCCGGGCGAGGCGTTGCGCGAGTGCGTCGATCGTCAGCTGGTGGTGTACGAGCGCCGGACGGGTCACTTCCGGTTTCGCCATGCTCTGCTGCGCGAGGCGGTCTATGCGGAGCTGCTTCCCTCCGAACGCGTGGAGCTTCACCGTTGTGTGGCCGAGGCGCTCGAGCGGCGCGGTGCGGGGGGAACGACGGCGGCCGAGCGCGCGTATCACTGGGAGGCCGCCGGCGAGTCGGCCGCGGCGGTCTCGGCCGCGATCGAGGCGGCTCTGGCCGCCGAACGCGTGTATGCGCATGGCGAGGCTCTCGCCCAGTTCGAGCGTGCGCTTCGACTGTCCGCAGAACCGCTGCCCGTCGTGCCCGCGCTCGCGCGCGACCGCATCGCTCTCGCCGCGCGTGCGGCCGAGGCGGCGCGTTGGTTTGGCGATTACGAACGGGCGGCGGCGCTGTGCCGTGAGGCACTTGGCCTGTTCGACCACGAAGACGATCCGCTGCGTGCCGCCGAGCTGTTCGAGCGGCTCGGCCGCTATCACTGGAAGACCGCGGATCGGCTCGAGGCCCTGCACGAGGCGTTGCGCCTGCTGCCGGAGCGCGAGGTCGCCCAACGGATGCGCACGTGGGCCGATGTCGCGCTCGCGTACATCCTCGTCGGCCGATGGAGCGAGTCCCGTGCGGCGGCTGAGCAGGCGCTGCGCGACGGAGGCGGGTCAGAGACCGAGGCCGAGGAAGGCGCCGCTCGCGCGGCGCTTGGCTTCTCGATCGCGTTCATGGGTGACACGGTCGCAGGCGAGGAGCAGCTGTCGTGGGCCGTCGCCCTCGCCGAGCAGGCCGGGAGCTCTCGGGATGTCGTCCAGGCGACGGCGATGCTGGCCGAGGTGCTGCGCCTGGAGGGACGCATCGCGGACGCGCTCGCGGTCATGGTCAAGGGCCAGCTCGTCGCCGACGCCATGGGCGCGACCGGGTCTGACTCCAGCTTCATGGCGGCCAACGCGAGCGATGACCTGTTCCGGTTGGGTCGCTGGGACGAGGCCGCCGAGCGCGTGCGAGCGTTCTCTGACAGTCCCGTTCTCGGCGTGGGCGGCGAACTGATCCTCTGCAGCGTCACCGGCCGGCTGCAGACCGCACGAGGGGAGTTCGTCGCGGCCGCGGCTTCGTTCGAGCGGGCGTTGGTCCTCGCTCGCGACGTCGACCCGTTGCAATACGTTCCGGCCGTCCGCGTCGGCGCCGCCGAGCTCGAGCTCTGGAACGGGCGGATCGACGCGGCGCGCGCGCACGTCTCGACCGGCCTGAGCGCCGTCGGAGTCAGCGCCGAGCTGCTGCACACCCCGCCGCTGTACTCGATGGCGGTGCGGCTGGAGGCCGAGTGCGCCGTGAGAGCGCGTCTGCTGGGGGACACGGCGGCGGCCGGGCGTGCCTGCGCCCGCGCGCAGGAGCATGCCGAGGCCCTCGCCGGACTCGTGCGGTCGGCCTGGAGCGGGGCACCGCCGCCGCCGGAGGCCGAAGCGCACCGCGCGAGTTGTCGCGCGGAGCTGACCCGCGCGGACGGGCACGCCCACCCGCCGGCGTGGGCGGACGCGGCCGCACGGTGGCGCGCTCGCGAGGCGCCCTACGCGCTCGCGTATGCCTTGTACCGCCAAGCCGAGGCGCTGCTCGCTCGCTCGGGCGGTCGTTCGGCGGCCCAGGCGGCTCTCGCCGAGGCCGAGCGGCTCTGCGCTGCGCTGGGGGCCGTGCCGCTGCGCGACGAGATCGTTGCGCTGGCTCGTCGGGCGCGACTGAAGCTGACGGATCCAGGGACCCCGTCGGGAGGGCCCACGACCACTGCCGAGGCATCGTCCGCGAAGGAGTTCGGGCTCACGGCTCGCGAGCTGGAGGTGCTCGCGCTCCTCGCGGCCGGACTGACCAACCGCCAGATCTCTCAGCGGCTCTACATCAGCCCCCACACCGCCGGCGTTCACGTCTCGCACATCCTCGGCAAGCTCGGCGTTCCGAATCGCGTGATGGCGGCGGCCGCGGCCCAACGCCTGGGCCTCGTCGAACCGGGGTGATGAGGACGGCGCTACGGCGCGGCCGCCGGGGTCAATGCCGGCGCGCAGCTCGAGCAGTGACGGTCGCCGGCAATCCTCGCACCTGACCCCGCAGGGCGACGACCTGGATGCCCACCGGGCGGGTCGAGTCAACGCTCGGGGGCACGGTGACCGAGCGTCCGCCGTGCAGCGCGGCCTGCAGAATCTGGGTGCCGTCGAGGAAGCGGATCGTCACGAGGTGCTCGGTGGCGAACGCGCCGGGCCGGAAGGAGATCACCCATCCGGCTCGGGTGTGCGCCACGCGGATGCGGCTCGCGCGCCCGGGCCGGTTCGAGCCCGGCCGGTAGCGCCCGACGACGACGCTCGTCTGGACCTGTCCGTTGCGGGTGATGGTCGCAATGATCGTCCGCGGCGCACCGCTGCCGATCGCGGGCGTGAACGCGAGCGTGCCGCGGGCCCCCTTCGCCACGCCGATCGGATGCGCGCCACGGTCGACGCCCTCGCGGAAGGCGACGCTGAGGCCGGGCTGCGGATGCAGTGAATAGTGCAGGACGCGGCGCAGACCCGAGCCGGTCACCCGCGCCTTGATCATCGGGTCGGGCAGCTGGGTGGCGGTCTGCACGCGGCTGATCGGCGCCGAGCCCGGCATCGGGGTCAGGGTCCACCGGCCCGCGGCTGCCGCGGGGATCTCGATGAGGGTCTGGTCGCTGACCGGTTGGCGGATGACGAGCGCGTCGCCGGAGATCCCGATCCCCTCGCCGAGCGTCTGCAGCTTCTGGCCGCCCGGTCCGGTGAGCGCGACCTGCGGCGCGTCGCCGCTGCCCTGCAGTCCGATCACCTGCATCTTCGTGCGCGGCGCGACCGCGAAGGTGAGCGGCGTGGCCTGCGCCCCACGAGCGTGCACTCGCGCGAAACCGGCCGGGGCCGGCAGGAGCCGCCAGGGCTTGAGGTTGCAGTTGTCGGCCAGGATCTGGAGCTTCGAGGCGATGGCGGCGGCGATGCTCTGGGTGCCGGCGGTCGCGATCGCGCCGGGCAGGTCGCTCGTGCCGGCGCCGACATCGAAGCCTTGGAAGCCGACCGGGTCCGGGAACGTGACGCCGAGCTTCGCGCACACTCCGGCGCCGCCGACGAGCCTGCCGTGAGCCACGCCGAGTGAGATCGTGCCGGTGGCCGAGGCGTTGAAGCCGAAGTGGCCGCAGAACGGCCCCGCGCACTCCTTCACGCCGAAGCTGGCGACCAGCTCGCCGTCGAGCTGGGCCTCGAACACGTCGGAGAAGTTGCTGTACACCTGCCCGACGACCTCGCCCTTGGCGTCGCCGAGCCCCGGAATCGGGTAGTCCAGGCCGAAGCCGAAGGCCACGTTGCCGTTGCCGTCGGCGTGGAACATGCTGTTGTAACCGAAGTCGTTGCACACGACCTGGACGTTGCCCATCGAATCGATCGACCACGGCGTTCCGAACGCGAGCGTGATCGTGCCGTCGACTCCCAATCCGCCGCAGCCGGTGGCGGTCACCGCCGGCCCGATCGACACCCGCGCCGCGCCGACGACGCGAGTCGGATTGACGAACAGGTCGGCGCCCACGTAGGTGATGAAGATGCCCGGCCCGAGCGGGCCGTAGCCGCCGCCCTGGTTGGCCGTGTAGTCGACGTGGGCGTGCTGGAAGTCGCCGTGCTCGAACGCGAGCTCGGCGTTGATCACGCCGTTGAGCGCATCGGACAGGTCGATCGTCGCCTTGCCGTCGAACAGCTCGTTCGCGCGCATGTACGTGAACTCGAGGTTCTTCAGTCTCGAGAGCCCGATCTGGGCCAGGCTCGGGACGAGGATGTGCAGGCTGTCCAGTTGCAGCGTGTGCTGGTTGGTGAGCGTCAGCGTCGTGTCGCCTGTGAGGCCGTGGCCGTTGCCGTCGCTCAGCAGGCCGGGCAGCGCCACGTGGATCGTCATCGAGGCGGAGTCCAGCGAGCTGAGCGCCACCTTGACCGTCCCGGTGAGCGGCAGGTCGGGCAGGAACGGAAGCGGCGCGACGTTCTGCGGGATCGAGAACTCGCCGAGCTCCACGCCGAGGTCCTGCGGGCTGACCGACAGGTCGATCGGACCGTCGACGCTCGGCACGGTCGTCAGGTTGGGCACGCTGAGGTTCACCTGGCCGAGGCAGCCGGGGTCGCCGGTCTGCTCGATGCTCTGGCCGCAGTTGGCCGCGCCCTTGGCCTGGTTGTAGGCGGCGCCGTAGTCGGGCACGTGCAGACTGACCGGCAGCCCCGCGATCTTGACCACGGCGTCGGAGCTGAGCAGGTAGGCCGAGTGCGCCTTCCAGAAGCCGGTGTCCGCGAGGCCGGCGGCGGCGAGCACGATCACGCCGCCGTTGACCGGGTCGATCTCGACGCCGTCGATGCGCACCGGCTGGTTGGACTGGTAGATGACGTCGCTCAGGACCGGGCCGTTGGTCAGGCTGCCACCCGCCGCGCTCTCGTGCGCGGCGGCGGCCCCGGCGCCGACGGCCGCGGCTTCGTCGAGCGTGGTGAGCTGCGCGAGCATGCCGCACGTGCGCTCGTACTTGCACAGCAGGGCCGCCTCGGCCGGCGGCAGCGGATGGGCGGCGCTCACCTCGCTGAAGCAGCCCAGGCCCGAGACGATTCCGATCTGCACCTCGGTCGTACAGGGGTTCGGATCGACCTCCGTCGCCGCGACGTCGCCCGGCCCGACCTGTCGTGACGGCGGCGACTTGCCGGTCGGCGCCGGCGCGCCGCCGGGTGGTGTGCACTGGACCGCCGCGACCGTCACCTGGCCGGTCGGGCCCCCGGCGACGGGGCCGTGCAGGGGCGTGGCGAACCCCCTCGGCACCGTGAGGGTCGGCACCGAGGACGGCGCGCCGACGGTGAAGGAGGTCGTCGCGGTCGCGCTCAGGCCCGCGGCGGTGTGCACGGTCACGCTGGCCACGGTGCTCACGGGCCGCAGCACGACGGCGTTGAGCACCGGATCCGCGGCCGGGCAGGTGGCCACCGTCCTGCCGTCGCTCCCGAGGCTGAAGGTGTAGCTCGAGCCGCGGCTCGAGCCGGACCCGTTGAGGACCAGGTCGTGCCCGATCGTCGTCGGCGCCGCGCTCAGCGCCGCCGTGGGGATGGCCGGCGCCGGGCCGGGCGCCGGCGGTCGGGCGGGCGTGGTTGCGGCCGTGGACGTCGCGACGCTGGTCGAGGTCGCGGCGCTCGTGGTCGAGGTCGTGGTCGTGGTGCCGCCGCCGAGCACCGGCGGATTGGGCCCCGGGGCCGTCTGCAGCTGGTTGATCTGCGCGGCGGTAAGCGCCTGGTCGTAGACGCGGACCTCGTCGAGCGCGCCGCCGTAGTTGAGGCCGCCGCAGCCTTGGGGCGGGTACCTGCCGACCGTGAAGTCCTGGTTGGAGAGGCTGTAGTCGATGCCCCCGACCGGGCCGGGCATGCCGCTGCCGACCTCGGCGCCGTCGACGTAGAGGTGCACCGAGGTGCCGTCGTACGTCCCCGCGATCGCGTGCCAGTTGCCGTCCCACAGGCCGCCGGAGGACTCGGCGGTGGCCGCCACCGACGAGCCCGGCCCGCCCCAGGCGTAGAATCGCACCCCGGTCGCGCCGGTCTGCAGCGCGTAGGACGCGCCCATGCATCCGCTGTCGCCGCCCTCGGCCACGATGTATGTGCCCGCGCCCGGCGACGATGACTTCACCCACGCCATGACTGTGAGCTGCGCCGGCTGCAGGTTGTGGCCGTCGACCCGCAGGTCGAGCGAGTTGGCGAACAGGTAGGCGTTGCCGAAGAAGCCCGGCGTGAGCGGGTTGTTGACCAGGTTCTCGATCGCGAGGTCGTTTCCGGAGCCGGAGCTGTCCGTCGCCGTTGCGCCCGACCCGAGGTCGTCGAGGTGCCATTGCCCGATGAGCGGTCCGGCGGCGACCGCGAAGCTCGGCGCCGCGAGCGCGACGCCGAGCGCCAGCGAGACGAGCGCCCCGGCGAGCGATACGCGCAGCGACAGCTGTCCTCCGTGACGCATCTGGCGCCGGACGTTTACGCCCGAAGCACGCGCCGTCAATGAGGGAAAGCCCTCGACTTGACGCCATGCCTCATAATCCGACGTCCAAGCTGGCCAGGCCGCGGCCGGCGTGGACGAAGGGACCGCATTGGGGGGTCTGAGCGCAGGGGCCGCGCGGAGGTCGAACGAGGCCGGTCCGGCGCGGGGCAGGTTCGGTTTCGCCACTCGTGGACAGTCGCTGGCCCAGGACGTCGGCGCCGGATCGCAACCGGTCGACGCCGCCGTCTCGATCGCAGCCCTCGCCTCGCTCCGTCCGCGCGAGGCGGCCGTGCTCGAACTGATGGCCGCCGGAATGTCCAACGACGCCATCGGAGTCGCCTTGCACATCTCGACCAAGACGGTCGAGCGTCACGCGACGGCGATCTTCGATGCGCTTGGCGTCTCGACCCTGCCGGGGGCCAACCGCCGGGTGAGCGCCGTGTTGGCGTGGGTGCACGCCGACCGGCTCGCGCGCTGACGGGTCAGCGCGCCTGCGGGGCCCGTCGGCGGTAGGCGCGGACCTTCGTTCGGTTGCCGCAAACGGTCATGTCGCACCACGTGCCCGAGCGGTTGCGCGAGCGATCGTAGAACGCCCAGTGGCAGTCGTCGGCTCGGCACGCCTTTGCCCGCCGCCACGACCCGTCGCGGGCGGCGTGCGCGACGGGTATCAGCAGCGCGGCCAGTGCGGCGTCGAAATCGTCGCCGGCGGGCCGCAGAACCACGGTGTCGTCCGGTGCGAACCGCACCTCGAGTTGGCCGGACCGGGCCACGCGGTCCAGTTCGCGGCCGGCGTGTTCGTCGTGCGGTCCGCCGTTGTGTTCGAGCATCACCGCCCGGAGCGCATCGCGTAGACGCGTCGCGGCCTCGAGCTCCGCGGCGCTCGGCGTGGCGGCGCCGCGACTGAGCAGTCCCCGGCGCGTGAGCCAAGCGCCAAGGCCGCTCGGCGTCGCGAGCTCATCGGTGCCGGCTTCGATGTCCAGCGTGTTGACGTAGTCGATCGTCAGATCGAGGTCGTGAGGGATCGCGCTCGCCACCTCCTTGACACTAGCGTAGCAAGTTAGTAGGTTACCGACACCGGCTAACAGCTTACGGAGGTGTCACCGTGTCTAGCCGCGCCGCGCAGAGCACGACGGAGCCCGCCGACCACTCGACTGTCGCCGCGTACGAGCCGGCGGCCGAGCGGCTGTTCAACCCGACCCGCCTGGACCGGATCGCCGCCCGCATTCGCGCGAGCGCCCTGGACCGAGCGCTCGCCGACGGGGCCGACCCGAGCGGCTCGCCAAGGCTGGCTGCGCGCGCAGCGGTACTCGCCAGCGGGGAAGGGCGCGCGCAGATCGCCGAGAACCTCGAGCGGCTGCTCGCCGCCGCGGACCATCCCCGCGGCGCCTGGACCGTTCGCCCCGACCGCGCCGCGGTCGCGACCAACCGTCAAGCCATACGAGATCTCGTCGAGCTGCTGCGCGCGAATGTGCCCGTCTACGTATGTGGGCTGGCCAGCCTGCAACGGCTGCTGCGAGACGGCAGCGGGTCGGTCTACGTCGGCGACGCCGAGCGCCTGAGGGCGAACCTCGAGCGAGCGCGCGCGGCGTCGTGCCGGTAGCGGCGGGGCGGAGCTTGCGCTATGCCGGGTGGCCAACCGCGGGCGCCTGAGCGATCACCGGATCGTCACGAGCTTGTGCAGGGGCGTGTGTACGTTGACCGCGCTTCCAACATCGTCGGAGGAGGAGATCTAATGCGCACCGGCATCGCTCGCGGGCTGGCCCTCACCGTTGGTCTGGGCGCCCTGATCGTCGCACCCGCACAGGCGGATAACGGTCACGACGGATTCCTTGAGCCGGGCAATCTGCTCGTGAGCACCAGCGTTTACGACACGGCGAACATCCAGCAGGGCGTCACCGAGTTGCCGCCCGGCTGCACGACCAACTGCGTGCCCGCCTCGGCCGGCGGCGACTACCCGTTCGTGTTCAACAACGACTCCGCGGACCCGAACTTCGGCATCACCTCGAAGGCATTTCTCGACGAGCTGACGCCGTGGGGTTGGCCGGTCTCGACGATCCCGGTTCCCGACGACCAGTTCGTGACGAGCTTCTCGTCGAAGTCCGAACTGGCGCTCAATCTGAGCCCGGAAGGAAAGTACGTGTCGTTCGTGGGCTACGACGCCGCCCCCGCCACGATCGACGTCTCGAACGCCAACACCCCCGGCGTGATCGACCCGGGCAACCCGGTCACGGGCGCCTACTACCGTGTCGTCGCGCAGCTCGATCGCGACGGCAACTTCACCTTCACGAGGACGAATGCCTTCAGCGGCGACAACGGTCGCGCGGCGATCACCAACGACGAGAACGGCAACGATCTGATCTACGCGGCCGGCAATGCCGGGCAGAGCAAGGTGCCGCCGGCCGGCGTCATCCTCGGCACGGGCGCGCAGTTCGTCACGCCGTCGTCGCTGCCGGAGGCCGACCAGTTGCCGGGCCTGCCGACCCCGCTCGGAAGCTTCAACATCACGCAGCTCGGCCTGCCCCACGACAAGTTCAGCAAGGACACCAACTTCCGCGGCATCACCATCTCCAACAACGTCGTCTACTACACCAAGGGCAGCGGAGGCAACGGGATCAACACCGTGTACTTCGTCGACACCACGGGCAAGGCGTGCCCGAACGGCGTCGGGCTGCCACAGCCGGGCGCGCCGCTGCCCACCGCGCCGCTCTCGTATGACCCGACGGTGCTGACGACCCAGGGCCTCAAGCCCAACAACATGTGCATCCTCAAGGGCTTCCCGACGAACCTGGCCACGTCGACCACGATGTTCCCGTTCGGCATGTGGTTCGCGAACGCGGACACGCTGTACCTCGCCGACGAGGGCAGCGGCGACAACACCTACTCGAGCACGACCGGGCAGTACACGAACGCGACCGCGGCCGCGCAGCCGGCGGCTGGGCTCGAGAAGTGGGTGTTCGACTCGAGCACCGGCCAGTGGAACCTCGCCTACACGCTGCAGAACGGTTTGAACCTCGGGCAGCCCTACACGATCCCCGGCTACCCGACCGGCATCAACGCGGGTACCGGCCTTCCGTGGTCCCCCGCCACCGACGGCCTCCGCGGCCTGACGGGACAGGTCGGTCGCGACGGAACGGCGACGATCTGGGCGGTGACCTCGACGGTCAGCGGCGGCGGCGACCAGGGCGCCGACCCCGACAAGCTCGTGGCGATCAGCGACCCGCTCAACGCGACGGCGCCGCAGCCGTGGGAGCGCTTCGTGACCCTCCGCACGGCGAGGTTCGGCGAGGTGCTCCGCGGGGTCTCGTTCACGCCCGGAACCCATTCCCAGCAGGGCGACGAGCGGTAGGACGTCGCGCACGCGACCGCGCCGAACCCCCATCGCGCACGCGAAACCGGGGGTTCGGCGCGGTGCTCGCCCTCGCTCCGAGCAGGACAGCGCCGGCGCGGCGTTGGCAGGGCGTGCGTTCGGGCGGAACCGGTGGCGACGGTAACCTGTCGCCGCAGCGTGAGTCATGACCAGTGAGACCAAGCCCCCGGTTGTCTCGGTGATGTTGATCGTTTCCGATGCTGCTGCGGCGGTCGGGTGGTACAAGGCGGCACTTGGCGCGGCCGAGCTGTGGGACCTCGGCGGAGTCGCAGGGCTACACATCGGCGGCGCCCCGTTCTTCATCCACGAGGCTGTGCCGGGACGGACGACCGAGCCGAGCCCGAGCGATGTCGGCCTGACCACCACGCGGATCGAGATCTTCGTCGATGAGCCGGGTCGCTTGATCGATCAGGCTGCCGCAGCGGGGGCGGCGGCGGTCGACCCTCCGAGGGAGCACGAGACGCCTTGGGGGACCCATCTCCAAGGGGGCTTCACCGATCCGTTCGGACACCGATGGTCCGTGGGAGACCGCTCGCCGCTGGTGCCGTTCCCCGGGTAGCAACGCGCCCGTGCACGCGGCGGCGGTTCTGGCGCGCGCGGGACGGGAGCACATATGCTTGGCGCGATGGCGGTCACCGTGCCCGAGATCGACTGGTTCGACCCCACGGTCCTGCAGCACCAGCTCGACGGCGACCAGGCGGAGGTGCGCGAACGCGTGCGCGAGCTCCTCTCCCGGCCCGAGTTCACGCCGCCGGTTGCGATGCCCACCGCCGCGTACCGGGAGCAGGTGCTCGCCTGGTGCGAGGCGCTGGCGCGAGCGGGCCTACCGGCGTACGGCTTCCCGAAGGAGGTGGGCGGGCAGCGCAACCCGCTTGCAGCGGTCGCCATGTTCGAGACGCTCGCCTACGGCGATCTCTCGCTGCTCGTCAAGGTCGGCGTCCAGTTCGGGCTGTGGGGTGGGGCGGTGCAGCACCTCGGGACCGAGCGCCACCACGAGCGCTACCTCGGCGCGATCATGCGCCTGGAGATCCCCGGCTGCTTCGCGATGACCGAGACCGGTCACGGCTCGAACGTCCAGCAGCTCGAGACGACCGCCACGTACGACGCCGAGACGCACGAGTTCGTCGTCACGACTCCGGTCGAGCGGGCACGCAAGGAGTTCATCGGCAACGCCGCCTGTCACGGTCGCATGGCGGCGGTGTTCGCGCAGCTGATCGTCGAGGGCGAGTCACACGGCGTCCACGCGCTGATCGTGCCGCTGCGCGACGAGCACGGCAGCGTCCTGCCCGGAATCGAGATCGAGGACTGCGGGGAGAAGCTCGGCCTCAACGGCGTTGACAACGGCATCATCTGGTTTCGCGATGTGCGCGTCCCCCGCGAGGCGCTCCTGAACCGGTACGGCGACGTCACCCCGAGCGGCCGCTACGAGAGCCCGATCGCGAACCCCAACAAGCGCTTCTTCACGATGCTCGGCACGCTCGTGCAGGGCCGCGTGAGCATCTCGGCCGCGTCGATCAGCGCCGCCAAGACGGCGCTCACGATCGCGACCCGCTACGGGCTGCGCCGGCGCCAGTTCGGTCCCGCCGGATCGATGGAGGTCCCGGTGCTCGACTACCGAACCCAGCAGCGTCGCCTGATGCCGCGGCTGGCGAAGACGTTCGCTCTGCACTTCGCCCAGCAGGAGCTGACCGCGCTGTTCGGAGCCGTGATCTCGAACCCCGAGGCGAGCGATCGTGAGCGACGCCAGCTCGAGTCGCTCGCGGCCGGGATGAAGGCCGTCGCGACCTGGCACTCGATCGACACGATCCAGCAGTGCCGCGAGTGCTGCGGCGGCGCGGGCTACCTCTCGGTCAACCGGTTTGCGGCGCTGAAGGCCGACGTCGACATCTTCACCACCTTCGAGGGCGACAACACCGTGCTGATCCTGCTCACGGCGCGCGGCCTGCTGACGGACTACGCGCACGACTTCGGCGGGCTCGGACCGGCGGAGATGGTGTCGTTCGTGGCCGGCCAGGCCGTCGAGACGATCATCTCGCGGTTGTCCGCGCGCAAGATCGGGCAGGCGCTCACCGACGCCGTACCGACCCACAGCGCGACCGAGAACTGGCTCGACCGAGACCACCAACTCGACCTCTTCAAATGGCGCGAGAGCAACGTCGTCGCGGCGGTCGCGAACCGCTTCCGTCGCGGCCTGTCCGATGGCTACGACCCGTTCGAGGTGTTTCGCGCGGTCGCCGACCACGCCGTCGACGCCGCGCGGGCGCACGTCGAGCTTGTCGTGCTGACCGCGTTCATCCGCGCGATCGAGGACTGCGACGACGTCCAGGTCAAGCATGCGCTCAACCTCGTATGCGACCTCTACGCGTTGAGCAACATCGAGGCCGACACCGGCTTCTTCCAGAGCCAGGGGCGCCTCACGGCGGCCCGCTGCAAGTCGCTACGCCGCGAGGTCAACCGCCTCGCCAACAAGGTCATGGCGCACTCCGAGCTGCTCGTCGACGCCTTCGGGATCCCGGACGCGATCCTGCGCGCGCCGATCGGGCTGCGCGACGAGGGGTCGGTCGGCGCGCCGCTCTGAGACGCCCGCCGCCGGCCACAGCCGGCGCAAGCTTCGCGGCGCCGTCGATACGATCGCGCGTCTTACCAGCGAGCCCGAGAGGAGCCCCGTGAGCATGCTGAGCGTCCGCCTCGTTGGCGGTCCCACCGCCGTTCTCGAGCACGGCGGCCTGCGCTGGCTCATCGATCCGACCTTCTCCCCACCCGGCGAGTACGGCGGTCTGGTCAAGACGACCGGGCCCGCTGTTGCGGTTGAGGAACTCGGCCCCGTCGACGTCGTGCTCGTGTCCCACGACCACCACGCGGACAACCTCGACCCGGCCGGACGCGAGCTCGTGCTCGCCGCCTGCGAGTGTTCACGACGAGCGCCGGCGCCGAGCGCCTGGGCGCAGACGTGATTGGACTGGACACGTGGGAGACCGTGGTGCTCGATCGTCCCGACGGAGGGCGCGTTGTGTTGACCGCCCTTCCAGCCCCGCACGGGCCTCCCGGCAGCGAGCAGGTCACCGGGCCCGTGATCGGCTTTCTGCTTTCTGGCGACGACCTGCCGACGGTCTATGTCTCGGGCGACAACGCCTCGCTGGACATCGTGCGAGAGATCTTCGACCGCGTCGGCCCAGTCGATGTGGCGATCCTCTTCGCGGGCGCCGTGCAGCTCACCGGGCGCTTTGACGGCGCCTACCTGACGTTGTCGTCGGACCGCGCGGCCGAAGCCGCGATAGTGCTCGGGGCACGAGTCGTGATCCCGTTGCGCTTTGAGGGCTGGACGCACTTCACCCAAGGTGCCGATGAGCGACGGGCCGCGTTTCGGGGAAACGGCGTGGCCGACCGCCTGCACCTCCTCGACCGTGGCGAGACCGTTGAGGTCTGAACCGCCGAGCCTCGAGCCGCGCGGCGCGAGCCTCCGCCACAGCATGCGCGCGAGCGTCGCTGACTGCGAGACCAACCAAGCCTCGTGGAACGCTGCGGTCGCGCTGGCCGGCGGCGGAGAGGTCTGGGACGACGGCGGACTGCGGTGGTCATGGCAGGTCACGATGGTCAGTTGATGCTCAACTTCCCGCAGCAGATCCCGGTCGCGGCGGCCCACCGAGGTGTCACTGAGGCGCGGCGTCGCGGAGCGCGTATCGTCGGTGCGTGGCTCGCCACCGAGGTCGACGCCTCACCGCTCGAGGGCGCGGGATTTGAGCGGGGGTGGGAGCCGTGGTGGATGGCCGCGCCGCTGGCCGCGATCGCCGAACCTGACGACGAGCGCGTCCTCATCAGCCGGGAGGTGCCGGAGTACGACGAGTGCGGGCGTCGGTTGCTCTCGCTCGTTGAGGCTCCCGGGTCACGAGCGTGGCACGCAGTTGCGCGAGTCGATGGCCGGCTCGCCGGCCGCGCCTGGGCCTTCGCTGCGGGCGACCTCGCGGGCATCTACGCCATGGACGTCTGGCCTGGCTTCCAACGCCGAGGCCTGGGCCGTGCGCTGCTGCGCTCGGTGTGCGACTCAGCGCGTGCGGCGCGCGCGCGGGTGGCGGTCCTCAACGCCACGCCGGACGCGAGCGACTCTACTCTGCCGAGGGCTTCTCCCGGATCGGGGCGGGCATCACCTACTGGCACCATCTCGGCTGTACCCCTGAGTGCGAGCGTGTCGCGCTCCGTGCGGGTGTCGCGTCGGGCGTCCTTGGTTGACAGCGTCTCCGGTCCCGGTCCGCGCCGACCGGGACCGGAGACGGCTCTGCCGCCGGCCTGGAGTCGTCCAGCGACTCGAGCAGCGGCTGCACCGTTTGCTAGCCGAGCTCCTGCGCCGTCGGGGCGCTTGCGATCGGCGGGGTGATCCCGATCGGGTTGCCGGCCCGGACGAAGTCCGCCAGCCTGACCCACGTGCCGTTCGAGCACCTGTAGATGCTCCCGCTGATCGCGATGATCAGCGTCCCGTCGGCCACCGTCGAACTCTCCCCGGTGCTCGCGTTGAAGACGGCGCAGCCCTTCGCGCCTCCTGAGCCGCTGACCGGCTGGGCCTGCGATGCGGAGGGCGCCACGCACGCGCCCGCGAGGCCGCACGCCGCGACCGCACCGACGACGGCGGCCCGGATCCTGTGGTTGAACATCCCGGTTCTCCTTTTCAGTGTGGAATCGGTGCTCGTCGAGCACCGCTTGCGGGCGCAGCGCCGAGTCGCCTCGGCGCGCGGCCGCGCGCCTCCGGCGATCGGGTGGCTGGCCCCTTGCGCCGACGGTCACGCACCGTGACCGTCACACTGCAGAGAGCGCGACGGTCCGGCGGTGATACGTCGCATCGCGGCCGGGGAGGGTCAGGGTCGTGCGTGAGCTGATCGACACCGAGTAGGGCTCTCGCGAATTCAGCGTCCGTGGCCTGGAGGCAATCTGGGTGCTCACCGACTGGATCGGTCCTGTGCCGACACGGCGGGTCGGCTGTCGGGCTGTCGGCGAGGCGTCGGCTCTGGCCGAGAGCGATCGGGACCGTCACCGCGGCGATCCTGGAGGCCGCCAGGCGCGAAGGCATCAAGACCGGCTAACGCCAGCAGGACCGAGCGACACAGCCGTGCGACCGCAAACCGCCAAGGAGGGTGCTCGATGACGCGCGTGCTACAGGCGGCACGTCGGCGCCGGCGCCCGCCTTACCGATCCTGCTGCGAAGCGGCCACGGGCCGCCGTGACCCGTTTAGGCGTTGAGCAGCAGCACGTGCCCAATCGGCGTGCCGGCCGGCCAGCCAGGCATCCGTGGTGGCAGGGGCATCTTGGGGCCGACAACTACCGATCCCAGTTGCCAGGGGAGCCGACGGCGCTGCTGTGGCGCCCCGGCCTGCTCATCGCGCATCCGCGTGGCGACCTGGCCACCGAGTAGGTCTTTACATCCCTTGGCACTCCCTTGACCCGGGAGAAGCGCTTCCTTCCGACCTTGAGCGTGCTGGCGTCGAGTACGGCCAAGGCGTGATCGGAGACGAGCAGCTCGCCGGCCGAGGCCGCCTCGGCCACACGCGCGGCGATGTTGACGTCTACGCCGAGGTAGTCGCCGCCCAGTCTTCGCGGTCGCCCCACGTGCATGCCGGCACGCATCCGGGGCTGGTAGCCGGGGGCCTCGACCGAGGCGAGTCGCTCTCGCGCCTCGAACACGGCCGCGAGCGCCTGCTCAGGCTCATCGAAGACCGCCATCATGCCGTCGCCGAGACGTTTGACTACCTTGCCGCCGCGGTCCCCGACCGGCGGCTCGACGGCCCTGGCGACGTCGCGGAGCAGTTGGAGCGTGAGGTCATCGCCGGCCTCCAGCGCCCAGGCTGAGAAGTCGACGAGGTCCGTGAAGACGATCGCGAGCTCCCGGTCGCCGCGTCCCCGCCCCTGGGCCTCCGAGACCGTCTGCCAGATCTGCAGCGCGCTCAGCCCCGCTTCGCGCATCACTCCAGGACGTCGCGCGGTCAGCTCGGAGATGCGTCGTCCAACGAGCTGGGCCTGGTCATTGCCCGCCGTGGAGAGAGGGTCGCCGAAGTGCGGGTCACCGGGCAGGAGCTCCCGCGCGAACTTCGCGGCGGAGACCAGCCCGGGTTGGCGGTCGAGACGTCTCGCTGCGACCGCGAACGCGACCCCCGCCTGTCGCCACCGGCTGGGAGCGAAGGACTGTTCGTGACGCTCTGCCATTCGCTGGGCGGCGCTATTGGCGCGGGTCCCGGGACTCGGAGCGGCTGTCGGCGTCTGCCCGCGCGCGCCGCGCGGCATCACGGATCTCAAACAGATCCGTTGCCCACTCACCGGCTTCGTGCGTGACGTCGTGCACCGCGTCGACGATGATCCCGAAGATGCTGCCGAGGTGTGTGGCGGTCGACTCGATGGCGACCTGGATCGTGTCCTTGCCCGTCTCGAGCCTGTCGAGGGTGGCGCTCGAGCCGCTCGTGCCCCCGCGGCCAACTCCAGGCGCCGGGGTGGTGGCACGCGGCAACTTCTCGGCCGTCGGCATCTCAAACCCTTCCGATCGGATGATTGAAGCCCGCCCCCTGCGCTCACCTTCAGGAACCCCCGGCCGCCGAAGCGGTTACAGCCCGCCGGTGCCGGCGGTTTCGCCTGGGCGGCGCGAGTGCCCGTCCGAGAACGTTCCCCCGTTCCTACGGCAAGCGGTTGTAGTACGCGGCCTGGGACTCGAACCCAGCCCGCGGACTAAGAGATCGCCGACGGTTGGTGCGCTCAGGTCGGTTTGCCGGGCCTTCGATGCTCCGAGGCGCGCTGAAGTTCGCTCAGATGCGGGGAGTCGGGACCTTTCTGGGGACCCATTGCTCGCCGGCTCGAAGCACCGCGTCGTCGGCACGGTCGGATTGCCAGCTCTCGGCGGTGTAGCGGGGTCGGCTTGAGCTCGGCGGTGACGCGAGCGACCCGGCCGCGTTAGACCGCGATGCGGCCGACGTCTTCGACCGTCGGCTCTGGGACGGGTTTGCCCGCGGAGCGCAGCAGATTGATGTGCGCGGCGACGGCCTCACGTGCGTTGCGTTCGACGTCTTCCCGGGTGTCGCCCGCCGCCGTGCAGCCGAGTAGGTCGGGAAGATACGCCCACCAGCCATCAGCGTTTCGCTCGTAGATCACGTGGTAGTCGGTCATCGCATCTCGTCGATCCCGCTCGCGCGTCGGATCGAAGCAAGAGTACCGGTCGCGATCTGCTTGCCGGGTGCGCCGGGGGGTGACGACGTTCGGATTGAGCGCGTGCACGTACTGCCGATGGCTTCCGACCGTGCGGGCGAGCGTCCAGCCGCACCGTCTTTGCCGCGCGGAGCATGGCCGCGGCTTGGGATGTAGATCGACCCTCGGCCCCGGCGACAAGGCGCGTAACCCGAATTGCGCCGGCGATGGAAGCGGTCAGGCAGTGTCGGGGGGCGGAGGGTGGTCCTGGACATCGGCCCGCCGAGTACCCACATCACCGCGGGACAGAACCGCGGCGCCGGAGAGCGTCGGCGAGACCCGGGTGGGCCGCCGGCCGACGGGCCGCAGGACGACTGCTTTCTTCGCGCGAGGTCGCCGGGCGCGCGATCGAGTTGGCGACGAGACAGGCGCCGGTCTCGTCCGTCGCGTGCGCCGCCCAGGAGCGCCGCGACAGCTGCTGGTTCGTGAGCGGAGAAGTGGCGCGCTCCTCGCCGGCGGGCTGATTAGTCTTGCGACGTGTCCTTCTTTGCTTCCTCTGAGGCCATTCCGTTCGAACCGGTCCCCGGCTGGAAGGGGGAAGCGGTTCACGGCGAGCGGATGACGCTTACGAGTTACACCATCGCTGCCGGAGCGCCTGACGTCCATGAACATCAGCACCCCGAAGAGGAGGCTTGGACGGTGATCGAGGGTGAGCTCGCGCTCTGGGTCGACGGCGAGGAGTGCGTCCTGAGGGCTGGGGATGTTGCCGTCGTCGGCCCAAATGTCCGTCACCGGGTTCGGGCGCTCAGCGCTTCACGAGCCTTGGTCATCGATACCCCTCCTCGGCGGCCCCTTCCGGGCACGGCACACTGACATCGCTGCATGCTCGTGCGGGCGGTCGCCGGTGCCGGACCGTGCCGACATCACGATGCGGCGGCGTAGAGCCGTCGTTCCCGCTCTGCAGCCACCCCGACGCGCAGACGTCCGGCCCATCGATCCGTATGACTCAAGCTTCTTTGCCGAGGAGCCGATGACTGCGGTTGTTCGTGGGCCGCCATGGCCTGGAACACCATAAGAATCCACGTCTGTCTCTGGGGGACTGCCGTGACGAGTCACGAGACTGCGGTGAGCGCGATGCGCCGCCGCGCCACTTCGCTTCGGGCCCGCGCCGTCGGGGGTGCTCTGGCCTGCGTGCTCGCCGGCTTCGGCGCCTACGCCATGCGCGCCGACGCCATCCCGCCCGGCCCAATCACCAACAGCGCGCTGGTCACCAACGAGACCGACGGGACCGTCACCCCGATCGATATCACCACCAACGTCGCCGGCACCCCGGTCACCGTCGGCAGCAGCCCAGTCGCGGTCGCCGTAACCCCGGACGGCAAGACCGCCTTGGTCGCCAACTCCGGCGATGGGACGGTGACCCCGATCGACCTCATGACCGGCACGCCGGGCAGCCCGATCACCGTGGGCTCCACGCCGAAAGCGATCGCCATCACCCCCAGCGGCGCCACTGCCTACGTCGTCAACTCGGGCGATGACACTATCACCCCGATCACGATCTCCAGCGACACCCCGGGGAGCCCGATCACCCTGCCCGCCGGCGGCACGCCGGAGGCCATCGCCATCACCCCCGACGGCACCACCGCCTGGGTCGCCAGCACCGCCAACAGCGGCGAGATAATCCCCGTCACCATCAGCGGCAACACCGTCGGTAGCCCCGTCGCCGCCGGCGGGAATCCCCAAGCCATCGCCATCACCCCCAACGGTAATAGCGCCTACGTCATCGACGGCGACGGCTCGATCACCCCCATCAACCTCACCAACAAGACCGAGGGCACCAACTTCGGGTCCGTCAGCGCGGCCACCGCAATCGCCATCACCCCTGACGGCACGAAGGCCTACGTCACCGGCAGCGCCGGCGCGACCCCGATCGCCATCCCCGCCAATACGCTCGGCAGCCCAATTGCCGCCGGCGTCAACCCCGTCGGCGTTGCCTTCACCTCCGACGGGACCAAGGCGTACGTCACCGACGGCGACACCCATGTCACCATCATCAGCGTCGCCGGCGGCACTGTGAGTGGGACAGTCACCGCAGGCAACGGCACCAACGGCGTCGCCGTCATCCCGAGCACTTCAACTACCACCACGACTTCCACCACTGCGCCGACGACCACCACGACCGTGGCGCCGACGACCACCACGACCGCCGTATCCGTGACGAGTACCACCAGCCCGCCCGTAACCGCGACAACGACCGGCGCGCCCCCCGTCGTGCGCACCAACACGACGCCGGCGCCCACCAGCTCGTGCTCTGTCAGCGCCGCAAGCTCGAACACCGCGAAAACGACCAGCTCCGGCGCGGGCACGACGAGCTCGACCGGCGCCGCCACGACCAGCTCCGGCGCAGGCATGGCAACCACCAAGACGAGCGCACCGGCTGTCGCCCTCCCGGCGTTCCGCGCCCTTCGGGCGGTCACGAGCACCAGTTTCACCCAAGCCAGCGCCAGCGGCAGCGCGGTCAACGTCGGCCCCCTCAGCGAGCCGACCATTCAGTCGAACATTCGGGTCACGGCAAGGCCCTCCCTGCCCACGGCGGTCCGCAACGCCAGCGCAGCTCCCGTGGTCGCCACCATCGTCGCGGCATCGACGCCCGGCTGCGCCACCGCCGTCGCCCAGCAGACGCCGCCCCACGCCGCGCGGGCGCAGCACCCGCAGCTCGGCGCGCGGCGACGGGCGACCACCGGCGCCGCCTGGCTGGACCAGACGTTCATCGTGTCTGCGCACAGCACCAAGAAGATGCGCCTGCGCTTCAACGCGGCGGCGACGAGCGCCCTGCGACGCACCGGAGTCCTGAAGGCCTACACGGTCCTCGCCGTCACGGTACACGGCAAGCGACTCACCGCCCACGGCTCGATCACCATCCGCATCCTCAAGCCTAACCCGGATCGTGCAGTAAGCGCGGGAGAGTGACCGGGCGGCCGGCGCATGGCGGTCGGGGGTGGTGAGCGGGAGGTTGTCGGGCGTGATGGTGGCCGGGCGAGCGGTTCCGCGGAGCCGCGGCGTTTGTGTGGCCAGTGTGCGGGCAGCGGTCGTCGCGGCGGTGGCCGGAGGGTCCTGCTTGGTGGTGTGTGGGGCGGTGGCGGCGGTCAGCCGCTGGCCGCGGCGAGCGTTTTGAGCTTCTGAAAGGCGGCGAGGAGCTCGGTCGCCCACGGCCAGCTGTCCTGGAGGTGCAGCTTCGCGCGGCGGCCGGAGAACGCGAGCCGACCGGCGACGTGCAGCAGCCTGTAACGCACGCGCTTGGGCTCGGCCTTGGCCAGCTCGCCGTGGAGGGCGAGTGCTTGGGTCCAGACGAGCAGGTCGTGCGCGAGCATCACGATCTCCAACCACACCTCGTTGAGTGCAAACGCTTTGAAGGGGAACTTGGACAGGCCGGTGTCCTTGTCGTCACGGATGCGGTCCTCGACGTGCGCGTGCTGGCGGTGGCGACACTCCAGCACGGCGATATCGACGTCGTCTTGGTCGGTGAGGATCGCCTGGAAGCGGTAGCCGTCGTGGTCGGTGAAGCTCAGCTGCGCACCGGGGTGCGGGCGCTCGCGCCGCACGATCAGCCGCGAGCGCTGCGGCCAAGCGGACAGATCAACCTCGTCGGTGATCTCACAGACCTCGCCGTTGGGGCGCTCTGAGCCGTCCTGGTCGAGCGCCGCAACCCAAGCATCCGCGGGGATTTGCAGGATCGCGGCGCGGACCTTCTCGGTCAGCTCATAGCCGACCGAGAACCGCATCTTGGCATCGCGACAGTAGTCGATGAGCCCATGCGTGGCGCCCGCGGAATCAGCGCGGACCAAGATCTCCAAGCTCTCGAGGTACTCGGTCGGGATCTGTGCCAGCGCGAGATCGAGCACCGCCACATGGTCATCTGCGGTGTTCGAGCCGGCGTTCCCCGCCCGCAGCAGCCCGCCGAGCGCCTCTCTGGTCTCATCCAGGTAGACCTGTAGCGGGTGAAACCCGTAGCCGCCCTTATAGTTCCCGGCCGCCTTCTCCTTCTCGGAATGCGCCGTGACAAGCGTCGCGTCCACGTCGAGCGTCAACCGCTGCGGAGCGCCGTGCAGCTCCCAGAACCGCGCCCGGGCCCTGGCATGCGCCTCGCGGATCACGTCCAGTAGCCCCGGCGTCGACGCGATCCGGTCGACCACCCGAAACGCTGTGGAGTCAGACGCGACCGTCCCGAACAACGCGTCCTGCTCACGAATGGCGCCCAAATCACAGACGCACTCGCCGCCATCGACGAGCATCACCGCGAGATCGCGGATCACCCGGCCCGGATCGTGACCACGGCGCCGCTGCTTGATCGCGGCCAGCCGCAACGACAGCGCCTTCGTGAGCCCAACCTTGTCAGCGACCTGCGCGATGAGCGCGGTGCCCGCATGCGAGACCAAGCCCGCTCCGTCCGAGGTGACTTCTACGGTTACCGGGCGTCCATCACGCATCACCTTCAAGGTGAACCTCCAAGCTCGGGATCAAGGACCTTCGACAAGCCCAGAATCCCCGCTCAGCCGGACGTTGACCGCGCCCCCGCCCGCCGGGGGCGCGGTCATTACAAGGCCGCTACTGCACGCCCCGGGCTAAGAACGCCAACAAGACCCACAAGCGGTAGGCCCCTCCCGCCTCGACAGCTCCACCCACGCGATCAGCGCCGCAAAGCCAGAACTGGCGATCGCATTCATGCTCGCGGCCTGCGCGGAGCGACAAGCACTTCGGCGACGCAGCGCTCGCCCGGATCGGCTCGGACCTGCAGGTGGGCCGGGACATCTGTGGGCTGTAGGGCCGAAATTTGCGCGTCCGTTCGGATGCGAGGGTGCGGCGATGGGGGCAGCGCACGTGCGCCGCGCCGCCGCCCCCATACTGCTCTACTTGTCCTGCGGGCGCGACATGAACCAGATGATCGAGAGGATCGCAAACCCGACGACTCCAATCTTCATCACGTGCTCAAACTGCGCAGCTGCGTTTTGGCTACCGACCTGACCGCACAGGGAGCCGCCGTAGCCCAGCGTGCTGCTCTGGCATGACGAGGTCGTTGTCGTGTCGGCGCTGCCGGCGGTGGCCACGGCCAGGACGAGAATGAACGCGGACCAAGTGATCAGGACCCACGTCATCTTGCGCCAGCCGCGCCCCACAAGGTGGCGTGCAGCGGCGGACATGCGCCCGGAGGGTACGGGTGGATGGTCGGTCGGGGTGTTCATCTTGCGGCCTCCTTGGGAGTTGATGTGTCAAGCAGCCTCCGGTATGCCGGCACCCGCGGCCACCCACCCAAGGTGTAGATCGACGACACCGCGGCCGGTTGGGACACCGTGGGCGGGCTCGCGGGCGACCCAGGCTCTCAACCATCTCGGCACCGACTGCAGTGGCGGTTTGTCGCGGCTATCGCGGTCGGAGCGCCGACCGCGGGGCGGGCAGCGAGCGCTGGCGCGGGAACCGGGTGTCGCTGATCGCTGTCAGTGCGGGCTATGAGCGCGCCTGCGCGATCCTCACGCCGCAGCGTGTCCAGTTGCGCTTGGGCGTCGCTCGTGCGTTCGCCGGCGTGGAAACGGCACGCGCCAGCCCTGGGCCGCGACGCGTCCGTTGCGGACTCGCTGGGGTATTTTTGGGGAGTCGGCGGACACCGTGTCGGAGAACGCGAGTAAGGGCGGACATGGGATGCAGACGCGACTGACCATCGTTGCTGTTCTCGTTGGCGCACTAGCCGCGATCACGGCTTCGCCAGCGACCGCAGCCCGCTCCTGCGGCTCGACCCACCTTCAAGTTCAGCCTAGTGCCAGCGCCCGGTCACGGGCTGGATCGATCCGGGCTGGGCCCGATGTCGGGGGGCATGCCCGTGACGTTCACACAGCTAGTTTCGGTTTGACCGGTGAAGGGAAAGCTGCGCCGCGTCCGCTGCCGGCCCATAGCGGGTGCTGCGCTGTTCGGCTGGGGGCTTTCAGCCTGTCGCCACGGTGGCCGTCGCAGCGGTAGTGCGCTATGGGAAGCGAGGCCCGGCCCCAGCAAGCGGCGTGATGTCAAAGCTGCTGCACCCCTGTAATCTTGTCGAGAGCCTTCCCGCCGAACCGGTCAGGGTCAGCCCACGCCCGGTTCCGCTCGGCGTGATGCGCAGAGCGCTGGATGTCGGGCATCCCCCCGGGAAGAAGCTGGGCTGCTCGAATATCAGCCAGAACCAGGCCTTCCGGCCGGGGCTCAGCGTCACGACCTGCTCAGGGCCGACCTTTCCGAAAAACGTGACGGACCCAGGTGGCACCTCGATCGCATGAGTCGCCATCGGAGCGCCGTGGGCGTTGAGCATCTGCACCTTCGGGTAGCCATACAGCGTGCACGTCCTGTCGCTGCGGTTCACGAGCGAGAACGCATCGATGACGTGGCCGGTCGCGGCCGACAGTTGGCCCGGGCGGGCCGTGAGTTGGCCGCTGGTGCATCTGGCGACGGCGGGCTTCGTCGGCTGCGTAGGCGTCGCAGCGGCGAAGAAGCTGCCTCCGGCCCGGAGCGTGGTGGTCTTGTGCGTGTGGAGATCGAGCACGTCGACGACGCCGCTGACGACCTTGATGAGCGTGCCGGTGCACGTCTCTTCGACGAGCCACTTGGGGTCGCGCGAGCCGGCGTCGACGTCGGGCGAGTGAATCGAATAGTTGCCGCGCGTGTTTCCCCAGAGCGAGACCATCTTCTTGGGCCTGTTTGCCGCCGCCGCGGCGCCTCCGCAGCCGCTCGGCGCGCCGACGAGCGTGAGCACCGTGGGGACGGGCCTGGGTCCGCCGCGCCGAGCCGGGGGGCCCTTCGTCTGCGTAACGCGGAAGGGCCCGCTGTAGAAGAGGCCGGTCTGCGTGTGGCCGTGGGTGTCGGCTGCCGTGGTGAGCCGCACCGTGCCGTTGGTGGTGTCGATGACCGAGCCAAGCGGCACGGAGGTAGCCGAGCTCAGAGAGACGAACTGCTTCGATCCAGGCTCCTTCACGAGCACCGTGCCGGACACGGTCTGCGCGTCGGCCGTGCGGCCGTAGACCGGTGGGGGTGGGGGCGGTGGCGGCAGCGGCGTGCCAGACTCGCGGAGGGCGAGGGGCGCGCTGTCAGTGCCGTTGGCCTGGTCGCCTACTGCCGTGCAGACGCCGGCCACGCAGGAGATCCCGGTGAGCACCGGGTCGGCTGCGTCGGGAAAGGCCCAGGATGCCCCGGGGAGCGGCGCGACGTGCGGGAGCGCCATCCGACCCCATTGCTCGCCGTTCCAGCCCTCGACGAGCGGCTGGGTGGAGCCGGGCGGCGGGAAGACGCCGCTGTCGAACTGGCCCACCGCCAGGCAGTACGCGCTCGACAGACAGGAGATTCCCCAGAACGGGCTGTTGTGCGGCAGCCCCGCGATCGCCGACGTCCAGCGGTTCCCGTCCCAGCGCGTTGCGTAGGCTCCGAAGGCGTCACCGTTCTGGGCCCGCTGCGCGGCTCCGGATGCCATGCAGAACGAGGGCGATGTGCACGAGACACCCGTCAGGTCGGTGTCGTTGGTGAGCAGCTTGCCGTTGACACGCACGTTCTCCGGAGGTGGGCGCTCCAACGTCCAGGCGCGCCCGCTCCAGCGCTCGGCGAGAGGCACGTCCAGCCCGATCCCGGTCCTGTTCCTGTTGAAGGAGCCCACCGCGGTGCACGCGGTCGCGCCGGAGCACGAGACCGCGGTCAGCCCCTGGCCGTATCCGACGGTCGGTGCGGATTGGATCCGCCAACCGGCACCGTCCCACGCTTCGACCAGATTCGCGCTCGCGACGTTCCCGCCGCCGCGCGAGCCGACCGCGACGCAGAACGACGCCGACGAACACGAGACGCCGAACAGCGCGCTACTCGGTCCCGCCGGGTTCGCCCGGACCGTCCAGGCCACCCCGTTCCACGTCTCCACCAGCGCCTGGCCGGACCCCGCATAGTCGATGTCGAATATGCCGCCCCCAGCAGACTGCGTCTCGCCGACGGCGACGCAGAACGTCGGCGAAGCGCACGCGATCGAATTGAGGCCCGGGTTGGCACCCGCCGAAGGCGCGGTCGGCACGACCGTCCACGCAGAGCCGTTCCAGTTCTCTGAGAACGAGCCCGGGTTTGTCAGCAGGTCGTCACTGTTCAACCCATCGTCGGACCTGCCGACGGCCATGCACCAGACCGCTGACACGCACGACACGCTGGTGAGCGCGCTCTCGGCTGGTCCACTCGGACCGGGCGTGGGTTGGGATGTCCAGGACGCGGACGCGCCGAATGCGCCTGCCGGCGACAGCATGACGGCCGCCAAGACCATTGCGGCAAGGACGATCCCGCGCGTCGACGCTCGGCCACGTGGCCCGGCGGATGCGCGGCGGTCAGGGCGTGTCGGGCTGATGGGCGTTGCGGGTCGGCTAATCACCAGAGGGGCTCCCATTGCGGGGCGTCACCCGGGACGCGCGCCAGCTCGCACTCCCGACTTGTGGCCGAGCGACACGACTCATCCCGCCTCGGCCATGCGGCAAGTCGCGGCGCAGAGGCTATTGGGCGCGAGTGGTCGCGGTCAAGGCACCGCTCGGTTGGGGTCGGGATCATCTCGGGTCCTCGTCGTCAGTCGGCCTTAGGCATCGAGGATGCATGCTGGGCGAGCGGATAGCCATCCACCCGAGGTGTATTCCCGCGTTACCGATTGCACGTCTGGCGCGGGGTAGCAGAGGTCCGCACGACCACAGGAGGCGCCGCCATACAAAGCACGCAGGGCACCCTCATGCACATCGCGGCCCAGCACGGCGGACTGCGCTGCGCAACGTTCGTGTGCGCCCGCCGCGCTCGTCCGCTGAGCGCGGGCACGCTGGAAGCGGGGAACACGTTCTGGCATCCTTGACCGCCAGCGCGAGCGCTCAAATCTCAAGCAAGGTGGCGAACGACGCCAATGGCACTCCAGGTCCGCAGGGACGATGATCCGCTCGCTCCGCACTCGATCGCGCCGAGCGATTTGAAGGACCTGCTCGCAGCCGAGCGTGCCGGCGAGCCGTTCCTGGCCTTTAGGGATGGCGACACGCGGCTCGGCCTGTTCTCGCCCGGTCGCGGCGGGCGGGTTCTCACGATCGGGCGCCGACCGGAGCTGGACCTCCCAATTGCCTGGGACCCCGAGGTCTCCGGGCTGCATGCCGAGCTCCAAGGGCTCGGCGGCGAATGGACGATCGTCGACGACGGGCTGTCGCGCAACGGCACCTTCATCAACGGCCAGCGTGTCAACGGTCGCCAGCGGCTGCGCGACGGCGACCGCATCCGCATCGGGCGTACGGTGCTCGTCTACCGGGCGGGGCGGGAGTCCGAGATCATGGAGACCGCGGCTGCGGGCGGCGGCCCCGCGCCGGTGCAGCTGACCGACACCCAGCGCCGGGTGCTCATCGCGATGTGCCGTCCATATCTCGACGGAGGCAGCTTCGCCACGCCGGCCTCCAACCAGCAGATCGCCGAAGAGGTCTTCCTCAGCATCGACGCCGTGAAGATGCACCTGCGCCGGCTGTTCGCCAACTTTGAGCTCACCGACGTGCCGCAGAACGAGAAGCGCGCCAAGCTCGCCGAGTGCGTGCTGCAGTTCGGGGTTATCTCCGAGCGCGACCTGCGCTGAGCACTGACTCCGCGGCCGGTAGACGTGATCGGGCTCATCACGCGTGGGCAGCACGTTCTCGGGCTTGGCGTCGCGGTGCACGAGACCGTGGGCGTGTGCCGCGCCCAGCGCCGCGGCGAGCTGCCCGATCGAGTTTGAGCGGTGCGTGCAGGCCGCAGCGGCCCGACGTGCTCGATCGGCTGCGCCAGGTCGGTTCCGTCGACCAGGCGCATCGAGATGAAACGGCCGCCCGTCATCGTCACCGGCCTCGCAGACCGGGATGACGTTGGGGCATTCGATCGAGGCCGCCAGGCCGACTCGAGCTCGAAGCGGGTGCGCAATCGAGCATGTGTGTCGCAACGATAAGCGCGCCGCCCGCGCAGACAGCGGGTGATCGATCGCGGCGATCGCTTCTTCAAGCGCTGGGGATTGTGCTGCACGACACCGTCGCGGCCGCTCAGGGCGGCCGCGACGTCTGCGGGTCAGCGGTTGCGCGGTGTCAGGAGTGCGTTGCCCACCAGGTCTGGTCGTTGGTGGTGCAGCTGACGCCAGATCCGTCGTCGTAGGTGATGTCCTCGCGATACATGCCAGCCGCGCGCTGCACGCCGTTGCTGGTGAGGCCGTGGAATTGGCCGCTGAGCGTGTAGCTGAACGTCACCGCGGATCCGTTCAGCATGCCTGTTTGGCTGGCGGTAGCGCCGAGCGATCCGTCGCGGGAGATCGGCACGCTCGCCACCATGACGCGATCGGTGGTGGACTTTCCGTTTGTGCATCCGAGCTTGGTCGGGATGCTCACGTTCTCGATCTCGGTGCCGCCGGCGGACACCGAGAACGACGCGACCGAGTAGTCCTGCGAGTCTCCGATGTTGTAGCTGCCGGCGGCCGGCGGCGAGTAGGTCTGTGGCCCCTGGGTGTCGCGTGTCGCCGACCAGGTCTGGTCGTTGGTCGTGCACACGTGGGTCGTGCCGTCGTTGTAGGTGAGGTCCTCGCGGTAGCTGCCGCCCGCGCGCTGTACGCCCGAGCTGGTGAGACCGTGCAGGTGGCCGCTGAACGTGTACGTGAACGTGGCCGGCGATCCGTTCCACAATCCGGCCTGTGTGCCGGTCGCGGAGAACGAGCCGTCGTTGTCGATCGTCACGCTGGCCAGATAGAGGCGGTCGACGGTCGTGCTGCCGCCGCTGCATCCGAGCTTGGTCGGGATGTCGATGTCCTGCAGAGCCGAGCCGCCCGCGGACACGTAGAGTCCGGCGGTGGAGTAGTTCTGCGAGTCGCCGATGGTGTAGCTGCCGGCGGCCGGCGGCGAGTAGGTCTGTGGCCCCTGGGTGTCGCGTGTCGCCGACCAGGTCTGGTCGTTGGTCGTGCACACGTGGGTCGTGCCGTCGTTGTAGGTGAGGTCCTCGCGGTAGCTGCCGACGGCGGTCGTGCCCTGGAAGTTGCCGCTGAACGTGTATGTGAACGTGGCCGGCGATCCGTTCCACAATCCGGCCTGCGTGCCGGTCGCGGTGACCGAGCCATCGCTGCCGATCGTCACGCTGGCGAGGTACAGCCGGTCGACGGTCGTGCTGCCGCCGGTGCATCCGAGCTTGGTCGGGACGTCGATGTCCTGCACGGCGGTGCCGGCCGCGGACACGTACAGGCCGGCGGTGGAGTAGTCCTGCGAGTCCCCGATCGTGTAGCTGCCCGGCTGGGCAGCAACGACCGCCGGGGCCGGCGACGCCGGTGCGGGGCTGGTGCGCGGCGGTGTCGGGCTGGCGACGCTGCTTGGCGGCGCGGAGTTGCCGGGCGAAGTGGCGCCGCTGGGCGAAGTGGCGCCGCTGGGCGGCGCGGGGCTGTGCGGCGAGGTTGCGCTGCTGGCCGGTTTCGGGGCCGGCGTGTTCGAGGGCCAAACCGGCGCCGGAACGCACGCCTGGTAGGTCCTGCTCGCGGTCACCGTGCGGCCGCCGCTCATCCGCGCTGTGATCGAGACGTCGAAGCGGCCCCTCGGCAGTCCGGCGAGACGCACCGTCGAGGTGGCGCCGGGGCGTATGACGACCCTGACCCGCTTGCCGTTGACCTTCACGATGATGGCGATCCACTTTGTGTGGACCACCTTGCGCAGCGCGATCACGAGATGCTCGTCGCTGACGCACGTGCCGTTCGACGGGAGCATGACCGCGGCATCGAGCGACATCGCGCGAGACGGGGCCGGTTCTGCGGCGCCGAACGCGGGGGTAACCAGCAGCGTGAGCAGCGCGGCGGTCGCACCCGCGACCATGTGCAGCACCCGCATCATCAGGTGGGGCGATCTGTCTGCGGTCATCTCGGCATCTCCTTGTGGGTTCGGTTCGCCGCAAGGATCTGCCCGGGCGAGCGCTCAAACCAGGCCCCCAAGGTGTAGACCAGGGTTACCGGGCGGCACGCGCCTAGATCCTCCGGGACCCGCCGAGGGCCTCCGCGGCAAGCACATGGCGCCTCGTGCCACGCACCGTGCCGTCGCCGGTCGCCTCTATCAGGCTGCGCGGCTAGCGCCAGGAAACCCCCGCGCCACAAAGCTCGGTCTGCTCACCACTGACTGACGCCGCCGGGCTCGCCCGATCAATGGATTTCGGACCGGGAGCGGTTGACGCGAGATGGCCGCGAGGCTAGATTCGCGGCGTGTTCAGCGCCGAGGCCAGAGCCCGCAGCGCAGCAGGGCTCCGGTTCACATCTCGGCTCACGCGCCGAGAGGGCCGCCGCGTGGTGGCGCTCGCCCTCACGAGCCTGGCGCTGGCCGTCGCACTCACCGCGCCGGCGCTGGCGTGGCGACATCCAACCGCGACTGAGGGACGGGCCATCGCTGCGGCGGCTGCCACGGCGCCTCATGCTGGGAACTCGCGGGTGCACGTCAGCAACATCCGCGTGTCGACCGTCGGGCCGTGGGCGTCGGCGACGGTCGCAATAGCGGTGGCTGGCGGGCCAGACTACGCCACGGCGATTGTCCACAAGGTTCGCCACTCGTGGCGGTTCGCCAGCGTCGGGACGTCGGGGGAATGGTGCGTTATGCCGGCGACGGACCGGCGAAACCTGGGCTTCTCGACCTCACTCCAGTGCAACCAGCGCTGAGCGGGGCAGGATGCTCCGCTTGGCATCTATAGGAACGTCCTTGATGGCGCCGCACCCAAGGTACAGCTGACGCGGCGACCGCGTTGGGCGGGATTCCTCTGGAGCGCTCCCGAGCTTCCGATCGCCACCACCCGCGCAGGTAACACAGGACTACACCTCGGCTGGATGGCCGATGTTGCTTTCACGCGTCATTCTGCGGTTACCCCAAAACACGACTGCCCAAGGAGCGTGAGATGACCAGGTACGCCACCGAGCCCGTGCATCGCTCTCGGCCGCCTCGCCTGTCGGCAGCGCAGACGCCACGCCCGCGTGCTGCACACCGCGGCGGCCCGCGGCTCACCGGGGTGGACGCCGACGGCGCCGCAGCGCCCACATCCGCATGCGGTGGGCGTCAGGCGGCAGTGGGCCGGCGCCTCACTCGACTCGCCCTGGGCGCCGCCATCGCGCTCGGACTGGGCCCGCCGGCCGCGGCCCGAGCCTCGATTCCGCAGCCGATCTACTTCTGGGGCAGTGTCGCCGCCACTCTTCGCGCTCCGGGCCAGACGCCGGAGCCCGAGGTCATCCGCCCTTCGACGATCTTCCTGTTCGCCGACGGCTCATGGGACATCGATCATCTGCGATGGAGGAACTGGGGCTCGAGCATCGCGAAGGCGACAGGCATCAGCAGCGCGAGCAATGGCATCCCCGACCAGGCGCAGGGCAGGAGGATCAAGACGCGCGCCTCGATCACGCTGTCCAGCCCCGGCCGTTTCTTTGGCCGCGAGGTCTACCGCTGCTTCCGGCTGACCGTTCCCCGTCCGGCGACCGACCTGCACGCCTGCCTGGCCGGCACGCACGGCTACTGGAATCTCGGCTGAGCGTGGTCGTCACCGACCCCTTCTTCCTCAGCGACGCGCGGGGTCGCGTCGAAAGCCTCCCGCTCACTGGCCTTCAACGCCGCCGTGGCCAACGGCCACCTAGTGTCGGTGGTCTGGCTCTGGGTGACCTGCTCGATTGGGGCAAGCTCGGTCCGCTGCGGAAACCGCGACCAGCACGGCTTCGCCGTCACCGTCGCCTCGTGCCCAGCCTACTAGCTGCCGCGTGGACTGGCGGCTGATCATGCGCCGCGCTCTCGGGCAGCGACACCGTGCCCTCCTCCTGCTCGGCGTCGCACTTATCGCGGCCGGACTCGCGACGCTCGCTCGCAGTGCCCACCTGCTGCGCCGCCCCGAGCAGATCACGATCGATGCGCGCTACCAGGTGCGCGGCACCGACCACCGCCGTACCGCCGGCGTCGTGCTCGTGCTCATAGACGACAACACGTTCAGCGACTTCAACAACCAAGGCCGGCCCGACCAGTGGCCGTTCCCACGCAGCTACCACGCCAGGGTCATCGATGCGCTGCACCGCGCCGGAGCGAAGGTGATCGCGCTCGACCTACAGTCGACGGAGCGCAGCTACAGCGTCGAGGACGACAACGCCTACATCGAGGCGATCGCGCGCGCCGGCAACATGGTGCTGAGCACGATCGACGTCGGCCCGCACGGCACGACCGACGTACTCGGCGGCGACCAGGTGCTACGAGAGGTGGACGCGCGCGCCGCCGACACGAGCCAGATCACGGACACGGACGGCGTCATCCGCCGAATGCAGTACTCGTTCAGCGGCCTGGAGACGTTCCCCGTCGTCGTCACGGAGGCCGCGACCGGGCGTCCCGTGCCGGCTTCGCTGTTCGGCGGCGCGACGACGCCCGTGCCGATCGACTTCGCGGGGCCGCCGGGCACGGTTTCCTCGATTTCCTACTCGCGCGTGTTCAACGGTGACTTCCCGCGCAGCATGTTCGAGGGCAAGATCGTGATCGTCGGCACCTCGTCGCCCAGTCTGCAGGACCTCCACCAGACCCCGATGTCGGGCGGCGATGACCCGATGCCCGGTCCGGAGGTGCTCGCAAACGAGACGGCGACGGTGCTGCGCGGCGTGCCGTTGCGCGACGCGTCGAATTGGGTGACGCTGCTGCTGATCCTGCTGCTCGCGCTCCTGGTCTGCGTGGCGGGAATGCGCCTGGAGACCCTCGGCGTGTCGCTGGCCGCGATCGCCGTGCTCCTGCTGTGGACGCTCGCCACCCAGCTCGCCTTCAACTCGGGCACGCTGCTCGACTACAGCGACCCTGCCTTCTCGCTGCTGCTCGCAACAGGCGGCACGGTGCTCGTGAGCATGTGGGCCGAGAGCCGAGAGCGCGACAGGTTGCGCAAGCTGTTCGCGGCCAACTCGGCCGCGATCGTCGACGACGTTCTACGGCCGACCGGCACGCGAGTCCTCGAGCCGACAGCGATCATCGCCGGATACAGGATCGACTCGGCGCTCGGGCGCGGCGGCATGGGCGTCGTGTACCGCGCGAATCAGCTCGCCCTCGACCGCACCGTCGCGCTCAAGCTGATCGCCGCCGAGCGCGCGCAGGACCCGGTGTTCCGCAACCGCTTCGAGCTCGAGTCCCGGCTCGCCGCCTCGATCGAGCATCCCAACGTGATTCCCGTGTACGAGGCCGGCGACGACGACGGCCTGCTGTTCATCTCGATGCGCCTGGTCGACGGGACCGACCTCGGGCAGCTGCTCGCACATGACGGCGCGCTCGAGCCCCGAAGGACCACGCGGCTGATCGGGCAGCTCGCGGGCGCGCTCGACGCCGCCCACGTCCACGGCCTTGTCCACCGCGACGTCAAGCCGGCCAACGTCCTGCTCACGGTTGACGCACGGGAGCACCTCTACCTCACCGACTTCGGCGTCGCCAAGCAGGTCGGCGCCGTCGATGGTGTCACCGCGACGGGCAACTGGGTCGGCACGCTCGACTACCTCGCGCCGGAGCAGATTCGCGGCGAGCCCGTGACCGCGAGCGCTGACATCTACGCGTTGGCGGGGGTGCTCTATCAGTGCCTCACGGGCATGGTGCCGTTCCCGCGTGAGAACGACGCGGCGAAGCTATGGGCGCAGGTGAACGCCACGCCTCCCGCACCGAGCAGCGTGCGCCCACAGCTGGGCGCGGCGATTGACGCCGTCATCGCGCGCGGCTTGGCGAAGAGCGCGGCTGCGCGATTCAAGAGCGCAGGGGAGCTCGCTCATGCCTGCGCCGAGGCCCTGGGCAGCGTCACGGCCGCCGCCTCGGACGACGAGCGGCCGCCTCGTCCCGCGCACGCGTCGTCGCCTACCGTGATCTCGGATTAGGTCGCGCCGGGCGGCGCCTGCGGAGCCGAGCCAGCCCGCACATCAGCAGCTGGTTTACAGCCTGGCACGGTGGTCGTTTCGGCCCGAGCCCCGGCAGAATTCGAGGCCCTCCCTTTCGCGTTCGTTTCTCCCACCCGCCCGGCGACCTGCCGCTGGTCTCCCGGCGACCATGGCCGACGACGTCGAAGACCTCAACCGAGGTCGCGCGCATCCGGAAGATGTCACGCACCCGGCGCGTCGCCGGACACTCGTGGTGGTCGCCGAGAGAGCCGAGATCAACGACCTCCGGAACATTCTCGGGACATTCTTGCCAGACCGGGCCCGCACCGCGGCGTTAGAACATGCCCATGAGCAGGCCTTGCCTCCAGCAGTACGCGGCCTGGGACTCGAACCCAGCCCGCCGGATTAAAAGATCGCTAGGTGTTCGTGCTCGCAGGTCGATTGGCAGCACTTTCGGTTCTCTGAGGTGCGCCGAAGTGCGCTCAGGTTCCGGGAGTTCGGGACCTTTTTCGGGACCCTCTGTTCGCCGGCGCGAGGACAAGGCCTGTTGCACGCCGGTCATGCTGTCGGCGTGCTTGCTTTTGCGTCAGATCGCGATGCGGACGATATCTTCGACCGCCGGCCCGGGCCCGGGCTTGCCCGTGGAGCGCAGCAGATCGATGTGCGCGTTCTGTTCGACGTCCTCGCTAGACCGCCGGCGGCGCAATCCACATTGGTGACGGCGTCAGTCGAGCAGGCCATATGCGCGGAGCGTGAGGAACGGTGCCGGCGTGTCTGGCCCCAGGAGCGAGCGCAGGACGGTGGCGGCCTTATCGCCTGCCGGGCCCCGCGGCGACCAGGCGGCCGCTTCGTCGAGGACGTCGGCGAGGCGCGCATGGGTCACCGTGGAGCCGTCGTCGAGCGTCGCGGCATGGTGGGCCCACTGCCAGACCAGCGTCCGCGCGATCTCGGCGGTCGCGGCGTCCTCCATCAGCCCGCGGATCGCCGCGGCGCCGCGGCCCTCGAACCAGGACTGCAGATAGGCGAGCGCCACCTCCACCGCCTCCTGCAGTCCGGCCGGGGTGCGCTGCCCGGGCGTTCCGGGCACGGCCAGCAGCGCCGCGGCGTCGCCGAGGTCCTCGCTGGCGCGGCGGAAGGCCTGGTTGGGCGCGTCGCCCAGCACGGCGTCGAACTCGGCGGTCGCCGTCGACACGACGTCGGGGTGTGCGACCCACGTCCCGTCGAAGCCGTCGCCGGCCTCGCGGCGCTTGTCGGCGGTGACCGCGGCGAGTGCTCGCTCGCTCGCCGCGGGGTCGCGCCGGTTGGGGATCAGCGCGGCCATGCCGCCGATCGCCATCGCGCCGCGGCGGTGGCAGGTCTTTACTAGGCGCTCGGTGTAGGCGCGCATGAAGGGCACGGTCATCGTGATCTGGCCGCGGTCGGGCAACAGGAAGTCCGCGCGTTCGGGGTGGCACTTGATCATCGAGAAGATGTAGTCCCAGCGGCCGGCGTTGAGCGCGGCGACATGCTCACGCAGCTCCCACAGGATCTCCTCCATTTCGAAGGCCGCGGGGACGGTCTCGATCAGGACGGTGACGCGGAAGCTGCCCCGGGCGAGGCCCAGGCGGTCCTCGATGTGCGCGAGCACGTCTGCCCAGAGACGAGCCTCTCGGTGTGATTCGAGCTTGGGCAGGTAGAGGTAGGGGCCACGGCCGCCGGCGATCAGTGCGGCCGCGTTGTGGAAGGCATAGACGGCGACATCGAAGAGGGCCGCCGTGACCGGCTCGTCGTCAACGAGTACGTGGCGCTCGTCGAGGTGCCAGCCGCGCGGGCGGACGTGGAGCACCGCGGTCTGCTTGGCCAGCCGCAGGTCGCCGTCGGCGAGTGTGCCGGCCACGGCGTCGCGAAGGTTGAGCTGGCCGGCGACGACGTTGTCCCACGTCGGGGTGAGCGAGTCCTCGAAGTCGGCCATGAAGCCTCGCGCGCCCGAGTTGAGCGCGTGGATCATCATGCGGCGATCCACCGGCCCGGTGATCTCGACCCGGCGGTCCTGCAGCGCCGGCGGGATCGGCGCGACCTGCCAGTCGCTCACGCGGACCTCGGCAGTTTGCGCCAACAGCTCCAGCGAGGCGCCGGCGGCCAGCTCGGCGGACCGCGCGGCGCGGGCGGCGAGCAGCTCACGTCGCGTCGGTGCGAAGCGCCGCTCCAGATCGGCCACGAGGGCCAGCGCGTCGCTCGGCAGGATGTCCGCCGCGCCGGGCAGACTGGACGGGGCGGCCACGACTGCGGTTTGGGTTGCGTTCATCAGGGAGTCTCCTTTGAGAGGGTCGTACTGAAGCCGCGGGCCTTGGACGTGCGAAGTCCGGCACGGATGAGCCCGCAGAGGATTGCCATCGCCACCGGAACGGCCTCGACGACCGGCACGCCGAGTTGGCGCTCGAGCCGCTCGCGCAGCCCGATCAGGCCGCCGCAGCCCAGGCAGAGAACGTCGCCGTGGCCGTCGATCGCCGGGACGCCGTTCCGGGCGGTGGCTCCGATCGGCTCGGCGTCCTGCTCGACGGCCTGCGCCGAGCGGACCATGGCCGCGGTCATCGAGGCGGTGGTGTTCGGGTTGATCAACCGGACACGCATGCCCGGCTTGACGCCCCGCTCGTCAGAAGCCATCGCGGAAGACGTCCTTGTAGAGGAGGTACTGCGCATCCTGCACGCCGTGCGGCCGGAAGAACTGCGGGCAGTAGGGCGCCATGTAGATGAAGTCGCCGGCGCCGACCTCGTGGTCGTCGCCATCGAGGTGGTACACGCCAGCGCCCTCGGTGATGTACAGGCCGTGCTCCTCGTCGTGCACCTCGACCTGGGCGAGGGCCGCACCGGGCGGGAACGTCATGAGGCTGACGTTGAAGTCCAACGCGGGATCGTCCGGCGGAAGGAGTTCGCGGCGCAGCAGGCCGGATGGGGTCTGCTCGGCGGCGAGCGCAGCGATCTCGCCGCGCACCGCGCCGGGCGCGGGAAGGCCCGGCGCCGGCTCGTAGCGGCGCTTGATCCACATGATGCGGGCCGGCGCGCCCGACGCCGAGCCCGGGTTGGTCGCCGAGATCCCGGCGCCCGCGGGGACGTAGACGTAGGACCCTTCAGGCGCCGGCGCACCGTCCAGCACCGGCTCGCCGGACAGCACCAGCGCGAAGTGCTCCAGACCCTCGTCGACCGGCCCCCCGCTGCCGCCGCCGGGCGCCAGTTCGAGCAGGTACTGCCCGAACCGTGCCGTCCCCGTCCTGGGCGTGGCCAGCTTGAAGACGGTCGTCTCCGACCACCCGGCCAGCCGGCTCGGATACCGGTTCGGCGGGGTCAGCAGGTGATAGCTGGAACGTCGCCGCCCGCGCGACTGCGCAACGGTATGCACACCAACCTCCCTCTCACGGCGTCGTGTTGTCGCACGGGCGGTCCGGGCCACAATGGCCCGGACCGCCGGCACGCGATCCGCTACTGGAACCGCTGGGCTACTGGAACAGCTGCGCGTCGATGCTCGATGTCGTCCCCGTGGGGTGCAGGGTCCAGTAGCGGCTGGACCCGCCCGGCGAGAACGACACGCCCGAGATGCCCGGGTCGGTCACCGTGACCGCCCCGGTGTAGGCGATCGGGATGTACGGCGCGTCGGCCGCGATGATCTGCTGCGCCTTCTGCCACGCGGCGGTCCTGGCCGGCGATGTCGGCTGCGACGCCCACTTGGCGTTGATCGCGTTCACCGTCGGGTTGGAGTACAGCGCGTAGTTGTTGATGCCGCCCTCGGTCGCCCAGTAGCCGATGACGATCGAGGGGTCGTCCGTGAACCCGGACCAGTTGAACAGCTCCAGGCCGGGCGGGCCGATCTTCGCGCCGCTGGCCGGCGAGGACCGGGCGTCCACGACGTCGAAGAGACCCGCCTGCGTCTCGGGCGTTAGCGTCGGCGTGATCCCGATCTGCTCGAGGGCCGCCTTGACGAGAATCGCCGTGTTCGTCTGGTCGACGTCGGTCTGCAGGTAGTACAGCGGCACGTTGATCTTCGGGTTGCCGGCTGCGGCCATCAGGGCCTTCGCCTTCGCGACGTTCGTCGTGTACTGCATCCACGCCGGCGTGTACTCGGGTGCGCTCGGGACGACGATGCTGCCCGCGCGCTCGCCGCGGTCGAAGATCACGTTCTTGACGATCTGGTCGTACGGCATCACGTAGGCCATCGCCTGGCGCACCTGCACATTGCCGAGCGGCCCGACCTGCGAGGCCGGGGCCGCCGTGATGGCGAACATGTCGAAGTTGCCCGTGTCCTGCCAGACCACCGTCTTGCCCGCACCGGCGAGGTTGTTGATCTGCTCGTTGGTCATGCCGGTGTCGGCGAGGTTGATCGAACCGCTCCCCATGAGCGACGAGATGCTGCCGGAGGTGATCTGGATGTCGACCTCCTTGTAGTTGGGCGCGGGCAGCCAGCTGTTCGGCACCGGCTTGAGCGTCAGGCTGACTCCGGGGCTCCGGGCCGCTATGTAGTAGGGCCCGCTGCCCGCGGCGTTCAGGCGCAGCCAGTTGGCCGCGTACTTGTCGGACGCCGTCGCATGGGCGAGCGTGGTCTTCGAGTCGACGATCCCGGTGAAGTGCTGGCTGAACATGAACAGCTGCGTCGCGGTGACCGGCAGCGGCGCACCGGTCTTCGCCGTGAACACGATCTTGACCGTCTGCGGATTGATCACTGTGATGGCGCTCGGGCTCTGCACCCCGTTGGACTGCAGATCGCCGGCGCCCGGAGTCGCGAAGATCCGGTCGAGGCTGAACTTGACGTCCGCGGCCGTGAGCGGGTTACCGCTCGGATAGAAGTGCACGCCGCTGCGCAGGTGATAGGTGATCGAGTTCGCACCCACCGTCCACGACGTGGCGAGGTACGGCTTGACCTGCGAGCCGTTGACCTTCAGGGTGCCGTTGGGCTGGGTGACGAGGGCCGGCAGCGCAAGCGTCTGGTAGATGTTGCGCGACAGGGCGTGATCCTGGTCGGTGGAGAGGTTCGCCGGATCGAGGCTGGTGACGTCGGCCGGCCACGCCGTCGTGATCAGCGCCGTGGTGCTGGCGCCTGCCGGCGCCGTGCTGCTGGCCGAACTGCTTGGTGTGGATGGTGATGACGACCCGCAGGCGGTGATTGCGGGTACGCAGAGCGCGGTCACGAGGCAGAGCGTCAGGGCACGCCAGCGGGCGCGCTTGGGAGGCGACATGGTTACGGCTTCCTTTCTTTGCGGACGGAAGGGTGACTGCGGTCGCGCTCAGACCATCGGGGCGCCAACGTGCCGTGCTTCGGCTACCACCGGGCATCGTGCGGAGTGAGAGGGGGAGATCGCGATGGCGTCCGGGGGCGTGACCGAGCACGACGCGATCGCCATCGGGCAGCGGGCGGCCAGGCGGCAGCCGGGGGGGAGGTTCGTCGGGCTGGGAATCTCGCCGCGCAGCCGCAGGCGGCGAGGACGGTGCCCGTACTCGGGGACCGGCGCGGCGGTCAGCAGCGCCTGCGTGTACGGATGGGTGGGCGAGTCGAACACCTCCTCGGCGGTTCCCTCCTCGACGACCGTGCCGAGGTACATGACCAGCACGCGGTCGGCGATGTGGCGCACCACCACGAGGTCGTGACTGATGAACAGGTAGGCGAGATCGCGCTCGGCCTGCAGGCGCTGCAGGAGCTCGAGGATCTGACCGCGGACGGAGACGTCGAGCGACGCCGTCGGCTCGTCCAGGAGCAGCAGCTTGGGCTCGACCGCGAGCGCGCGGGCGATCGCCACGCGCTGACACTCGCCGCCGCTCAGCTGTCGCGGGTAGCGGTCGGCCAGTTCCGGACGGAGCCCGACCTGCCGCAGCAGATCCTCGACCGCACTCATTCGCGCGTCGCGGCCGAGACTCGTGTGCAGGCGCAGCGGCTCCTCGATCGTCTGCCGGACGGTCATCCGCGGATTGAGCGAAGCCGGCGGATCCTGGAAGACCATCTGCAGATCGCCGTAGTGCCGCCACACCGAACGCCTGCGGGTGGCGGTCAGGTCGTGACCGTCGAGCACGATCGCTCCGCTCGTCGGCTCCACGAGCCGTGCGATGCAGCGCGCGACGGTCGACTTGCCCGATCCGCTCTCGCCGATCAGCGCGACCGTCTCGCCCGTGTGGATCTCCAGGTCCACGCCGTCGACCGCGGTGAGCGTGTGACCGCGGCCATGCCCGCGCAGGGGGAAGCGCTTGACCAGCCCGGAGACCCGCAGCATCGGCTCGGTCATCGCTGCGCCCCGTCGATCCGGCTGGAGGACAGCAGCTCCGCAGTATACGGATCGGCCGGCGCCGTCATGACCTGCTCGGTCGTGCCGACCTCGCGCACCCGTCCGGAGCGCATCACGACGACGTGGTCACAGGTCTGGGCGACGACCCCGAGATCGTGGGTGATCAGGCACGTCGTCATGGCCCGCTCGCGTGCGACCTCGACGATCAGGTCGAGGATGTCGGCCTGGATCGTCACGTCGAGGCCGGTGGTCGGCTCGTCGAGGACGAGCAGGGTCGGCTGACAGGCCAGCGCCAGCGCGATCTGCACCCGCTGCGCCGTGCCGCCGGAGAGCTCATGCGGGTACTGGTGCAGCCGACGGCCGGGTTCCGATACGTAGACGCTGGCGAGCAGGTCTTGCGCAAGAGACCGTGCCTCCTTCTTCGAGACACCGCGGTGCAGTCGGCAGACGTCGGCGAGCTGCGTCCCCACCGTGAACACCGGGTTCAGGGCCGCGCGGGAGTTCTGGAAGACGATCGCGATGCGCGAGCCGCGGACAGCGCGCATGACGGTCTCGTCGTCGCTCGCCAGTGGCCGGCCTTCGAAGGTCACGGTGCCGCCGCTGCGCCGGAAGGTGCGGGGCGTGAGGCCGAGGACGGAGAGCATCGTCAGCGACTTGCCGCTGCCGGTCTCCCCGACGATCGCGGTCATCGTCCCGCGGGGCACGCCGAACGTGACCCCGTCGAGGACCGGCGTGTACGCGCCGGACGGGGTGAGGAACCCCCCGCTGAGGTCCGAGATCGCGAGGATGTCGCCGCCGGCGGGCGACGGTGACGGGCGGACCTCGGGTGCGGTCACCATGTCAGTGACCACGGCGCACGAGGTCGTCGTCGGAGATGCCGTCGCCGATGAGGTGCAGCGCGGCGGCCAGTAGGAAGATGGCGAGGCCCGGGAAGAAGGAGATCCACCACTGGCCCGTGACGATCCCGCTCTGCCCGCCGGCGATCATCGAGCCCCATTCGGCCGATCCGGGCTGGATGCCGAGCCCGAGGAACCCGAGCGCGCCGACGGTGGCCACCACCCACGACGCGTTGACGGCGGCGTAGGCGAAGAGCGGCCGCGTGCTGTTCGGGACCAGGTGGCGGAACAGCACGGCGTGCGGGCGGTGCCCGATCATCCTGGCGGCCTCGGCGAACTGCCAGTTCTTCTTGGTCAGGATCTCGGCGCGAGCCAGCCGGATGTAGTCGGGGAGCGGGATCAGCGCGACCACGAGGATGACCGGGAGCAGGCCGCGGCCGATCGTCGACAGGACGAGCATCGCCAGCAGCAGCGCGGGGAAGGATTGCAAGACCTGCAGCACGCGCAGCGTCAGGGAGTCGAGCCAGCCACCATTGAAGCCCATCAGCGAGCCCCACAGGGTCCCGACGATCAGGGCGATCGCGATCACGGCGACCGTGATGCCGACGTCGGTGGTCGTCGCGGCGAGTGTTCTGGAGAAGATGTCGCCGCCGGTGGCATCGGTGCCGAACAGGTGGGCGGAGTTCGGGGGCGCCGAGAAGCCGCCCGTGGCTTGGGCGTCCGGCGGGTACGGCGTCCAGATGAGGGACACGATCGCCATCAGTCCGAAGAACGCGACGATGGCGAGGCCGAGGCGCAGCGAGATCGAGCGGTTGCGCAGGCCCGCGAGCGGGCGCGCGGAAACGGCGATGGGTGCCGGACCGGAGACGCTCACGGCCGCACCCGGGGATCGATGACGACGTAGATGGCGTTCATCGCCTCGTAGACGAGGACGTACAGGATCGCCGAGTAGAGCACGAACCCCTGGATCGCCGGGAAGTCCGAGGCCTGGATCGCTCGCAGCGCGTAGTTGCCCACCCCGGGCCAGCTGAAGATGCCCTCGACCAGCACCGAGCCGGCCAGCGTGTAGCCGAGGATGCCCGGCAGGATCGTGACGACGGGCAGCAGGCCGTTCTTGAGCGCGTACGCGAACCAGATGCGCCGGCGACCGAACCCGAGGGCACGTGCCGTGCGCACGTAATCGGAGGTCAGCGCCTCGAGCATCGAGGTGCGCACCACCTTGTAGACCGGCGCGGCGAGGCCGAGGCCGAGCGTGATGACCGGCAGCACGAGCTGCGCGCCGGCCTGCCAGGCCGTCGACCACTGCCCGGCCAGCACCGCGTCGACCGTGTAGAAGCCGGTGACGCTCGGCGGCGCCGGCGTGCCCAGAGGGAGCCGCCCGACCGGGCCCGGGAGCCAGTGCAGCTCGGTGAAGAACACCCAGAGCAGCATCAGCCCGATCCAGAACTGGGGCATCGCCAGGAACCCGATCGCGAAGAAGCGACTGCCGCGGTCGAACCAGCGCTCGTGCCGGACCGCCGCGAACACGCCACCGACCATGCCGACCGACAGCCCCACGATCAGCGAGTAGAAGGCGAGCTCGAGGGTCGCGGGCAGGCGGTCCAAGAGGTCGGATCGCACCGGGCGCCCGGTCTGGAAGGACACGCCGAGGTTCCCCTGGGCCGTCTGCGAGAGGAAGCGGCCGTACTGCTGCAGCAGCGACCCGTTCAGGCCGAGCGCCGCGTGGATCTTGGCCCGCGCCGCGGCCTCCGCCGCCGGGCTCGTGAAGCCGTTGCCCGCCGAGCCCAGGTACAGGCTGGTGGGATCGGGGGCGAACACCCGCGTGACGAGGAAGGTCACGGTCAGCACAGCCAGGATCACCACCAGCGACCCGGCCAGCCAGCGGCCGGCGCGGAGGGGAAGGCGCCGGGCTCGCGCGCGCCGGGACGCGCGCCCGTAGTCCGTGGCCGCGAGCGGCCGGGCGGCGGCGGTCGTCACTGCACCGTCCCGTGAGAGTCGGCGAGCCCATGAGTCGGGTCCTCAGCGCCACGCTCGACTGCGTCGGCCACCCGCGCGTCGACGAGCTGGGCGGATGACGTGGCGGACACCGTCAACCCGCGATCCGACAGGATCCCCACCCACCGGTCGAGCGCCGAGGGGTCGATCCGGACGCCCGACCACGTGCCGTCGGCGGCCAGGGTGGCGGCCGCTCCCATCAGGGCGTCGTACTCGCCGTCAGGCCATTCACCGGCGATGACCGCCGATGGATCGGCGCCGGCGGACAGCTCGCACATCGCCTCGGCGACGCCGGCCATCAGCGCGACACAGCGGTCGTGCAGCTCGGCCAGCCGGCCGCGCTCGGTGTAGTAGACACTGTTGGGCATCGGCCCGGCGACCTCGGCCAGCCGGCAAGCCGGGTGGCCGGCCCCGCTGAGGCGCAGCGACTCGGCGGTGAGCGGGTCGGCGATCATCGCGTCTCCGAGCCCGTGCTCGAAGAGCTCGCGCAGCATGTCGGTGGAGAGGTCGCGCACGAACCGGACGGCGCTCGGATCGACGCCGTGCTCGCGCATCACGCCGGCGGTGAACTCGTACGGAGCGGTGCCGCCGGCCCCCGGAGCGAGCACGGTCCGGCCGGTCAGCCAGCTCCACGTGAAGTCCGGGACCGGCTCGCGCGTGACGATCACCATGGGGAAGCGCGCGTTGAGCTGGCCCACGGCGACGAGGTCACGGCCCGCCCCGGCGTACATCGCCGGCACCCAGACACCGCCGAGCACGAGATCCGCCTCGCCGGCGTCGAGGTCCTCGAGCGTCCCGGTCCACGGGTCGCGGGCCCACGCCGTCACCTCGACCCCGCGGCGGGCGAAGGCGCCGGTCGCGGTCGCGTAGTACTCAGGCAGATAGTTGAGGCCATGCGACGTGGCGGAGATGCGAAGCAGATCCATGTCTTGGTCTCGAGCTCCGGTTGTTTGGGGCGGCGATCGGACTAGTGGTCCGACCAGTCGCGGAAGCATTGGGGAAAGTGGTCGGTCCAGGTATGTGTAATCGGTCCAAACCGGGGTGGCCAGATTTGGACCGTGTGTCGAACCCACCGGTTGCGTCGATGATGCCGCTTGGAACGAAATACCTGCACAACACCGCAACCGCGGCGAGGAAGGCCAGGCCTCGGCGGTCGACGTCGGCCCCGGGCGGCGCCGCTTCTGTCGCTCGCAGGGCCGCGGGGCCTATTGACAATGTGGTCGGACCAGTTGCTATATTCCCGGTGTGCCTGTGCAACCAGCAGAGCCCCACCCATCGGTCTACGCCAGCGTCCGCGAGACCATTCGCGACTTCGTTCGCAGCGAGTACCTCCAGCCCGGCGACCGCCTGCCGTCGGAGCGAAAGCTCGCCGCTCAGCTCGGTGTGAGCCGGACCTCAGTGCGCCAGGCGCTCACGGCGCTGCGCGTCGAGGGGCTCATCGACGTGCGCCACGGGCAGGGCATGCGCCTGATCCGTTCGATCGACGATGTCGTGCCCCCGATCACCTCGGAGATCGTCCTGGCGCACCCGCGCGTCGCCGCCGCCGGCGAGGTGCGAAACGCGCTCGAGGCGCTTGCTGCGCGGCTGGCCGCGCAGCGTCGCGATGCCGACAACCTCGAGGCCATGGTGGCCGGGATCCGCGAGATGGACAGCGAGATCCGCGCCGGGGAGCCGGGACTGAACGGCGACCGCCACTTTCACGCCGCGATCCTCGCGGCGGCGCGCAACGACGTGCTCGCCGATCTGCTCGGCGCCGTCGCCGAGGACTCGGCGCGCATCGCGGAAGCGTCACTCGCCCGGCCGGGTCAGCCGGCCCGGTCGCTGGCGGCCCACCGGCTGATCTTCGAGGCGATCAGCGCGCGCGACGCCGAGGAGGCCCGCCAGCTCATGGACGAGCACCTGGAGATCACCGGGCAGATCTCCGGTGAAGAGGACTGACGGACCGCAGCACCCGGCCGCGGCTCATCGCCTAGGTACCCCGACGGAGGAACGAGATCCATGACCGTTTTCGCACTGCCGACACGCTCGATCGCCGATCAGCTGGAGCACCTCGCCGGCTTCAACGACGACCCGCACGCCGGCGGGATCACGCGCGAGGTGTTCACCTCCACCTACTCGACCGCGAACGAGTTCGTCGCCGACCTGATGCGAGAGGCCGGGCTCGACGTGCGCATCGACGCGTTCGGCAATCTCCGGGGCCGGATCGAGGGCAACGACCCGTCCGCGCCGGCTGTCCTCACCGGCTCGCACATCGACACGACGCTGAATGCCGGGGCCTACGACGGTGTGCTCGGTGTGCTCGGGGCGGTCGAGGCGCTCCGCGCCCTCGGCGCGACGGACTGGACGCCGGCACGTAGCGTCGAGGTGATCTGCTTCGCCGGCGAGGAGCCGCGCTTCGGCTCGGGTTGCCTGGGCAGCCGCGCGCTCACCGGCAGCCTGACGCGGGCCGAGCTCGATTCGATGTGCGATCGCGACGGCGTCAGCATCGCCGCGGCGATGCGTGCCGTCGGCCTGGACCCGGATCGGATCGAGGAGGCGCGGCTGGACTTCGCGTCCGTGCACGCCTTCGTCGAGCTGCACATCGAGCAGGCCGGCGTGCTCGAGGCCGCCGGCGTCCCGATCGGGGTGGTGACGCACATCGCCGCGCCCCACGACCTGCTCGTGCGGGTGAACGGGGCTCCGGCACACGCCGGAGCGACACCGATGGCGCTGCGACGGGACGCCTTCGCAGGCGCCGCCGAGGCGGCTGCGGTCCTCGAGCGGCTCGCGCTCGAGTCGGCGAGCGGCAGCACCGTGGGCACGATCGGCGTCGTCCAGGTCAGCCCGGGCGCAATCAACGTGATCCCCGGCGAGGTGGAGCTGCACGTCGACATCCGCGACTACGACAGCGAGGCGCGCGTCGCCGTCGTCGACGGGTTCCTCGCGGCGCTCGACGACGATCGGCGCGCGCCGGGGGCTAGAGATCGCGGTCGACACGATCACGATGGACCAGCCGGCCGTCTGCAGCCCGGTCGTCGTGGAGGCGGTCCGCGGAGCCTGCGCCGACCTGAGCGAGCCGTACCTGGACGTCATCAGCGGCGCCTACCACGATGCGATGGTGCTCGGCGCCCAGGTCCCGATGGGGATGATCTTCGTTCCGAGCGTGGGGGGCATCAGCCACTCGCCGCTCGAGTTCACCGCGCCCGAGGACATCGACTGCGGCGTGCGCGTGCTCGCCGCCACGCTCCGCCACCTCGCCGGCACGCTCTGAGCGTTGGACTACGACCTGCTCATCCGCGCGGCACGCGTGCTCACGCCGGACGGCGAGCGCGAGGTCGACGTCGCCACCGGGGACGGGCAGATCGCTGCGCTCGGCCCGCGGCTGAGCGGCACCGCGCGTGAGGAGCTCGACGCCACGGGACTGTGGGTTCTACCCGGCGGGATCGACGTGCACGTCCACTGCGACGAGCCGGGACGGACGGAGTGGGAGGGGTTCGCGACCGCCACCGCCGCGCTCGCCGCCGGAGGAATGACCGCCTTCCTGGACATGCCGCTCAACTCGACGCCGGCGACGGTCGACGTCGAGGCGTTTGAGCGCAAGCGGCAGGCCGCAGGCGCCGCCTCGCGCATCGACTTCGCCCTCTGGGGTGGCCTCGTGCCCGGCCAGCTGCACGAGCTCGATGGAATGCACGCGCGCGGCGCGATCGGCTTCAAGGCCTTCATGAGCGAGACCGGCGTGCCGGACTTCCGCCCGGCCGACGACGGCACGCTGCTGGAGGGCATGCGGCGCGCCGCGGCGCTCGACGCGCTCGTCGCCGTGCACGCCGAGAGCAACGTCCTCGTCTCGGCGGCGAGCGAGCGCGCGGTCGCCGCCGGCCGCACCGACGCACGCAGCTGGCTGGACTCGCGCCCGCCGGCCGCGGAGCTGGACGCGATCGGCCGGGCGATCGAGTTCGCCGCCGACACCGGCTGCCGGCTGCACATCGTCCACGTGAGCACCGCCGCGGGCGTCGCGCTGGTGCAGAGCGCCCGTCGCGACGGGGTCGACGTCTCCTGGGAGACGGCGACCCACTTCCTCGCGCTCACCGAGGACGATGTCATCAGGCTCGGGACGGTCGCGAAGTGCGCGCCGGTGATGCGCGACGAGGCCAATCGCGCGCGTCTGTGGGCCGAGGTCGGCGACGACCCCCGTGCGATCGTCGCGTCCGACCATTCGCCCTGCCCGCCGGCGCTCAAGGACACCGACGACTTCTTCGCCGCCTGGGGCGGGATCAACGGCTGCCAGTCGACTCTCGGTGTACTCCTGGAGGGCGTCACCAGCGGGCGAATCGGCCTCGCGGCGGCGTCCGCCGCCGTCTCGGCGAACGCCGCCGACCGGTTTCGCCTCCCGGGCAAGGGCCGCATCGCGGTCGGCCACGACGCCGACCTGACGCTCGTCGACCTCACGCGGACGTGGACGCTGAGCGCCGCCGAGCTGCGCTACCGGCACCGCATGAGCGCGCTCGTCGGCTGCCCGATGAGCGGCGAGGTCAGGCATGTCCTCTCCCGCGGGCGCCCGGTTATCGCCGAGGGCCGGCTGATCGAGGCCGTGCGCGGCGGCCTTCTGCGGCCGGGCGCCGGCGTCTCGGTCGCTGGGTGACCGACCGTTGCTGGTGCTCACCCGCGACGATGTGCGGCAACTTATCCGCATCGAGGCCATCATCGCCGCCGTCGAGGCCGCGCACGCCGCGCTCGCGGCCGGCGAAGCGAGTCAGGCCATCGATCAGGCCACGCGCCTCCCCGCCGGTGACGGCGTGATGCTGCCAATGGCGGCGGCGATCAGCTCGCCGGCCGTGGCCGGCGTCAAGGTGCTCTGCGACGTGCCCGAGAACGCGGATCGGGGCCTGCGTTCGCAGCATTCCACGATCACACTCGTCGACCCGCTGACGGGGCGGTGCCTCGCCTTCCTCGACGGCATCGAGATCACGCTGCACCGGACTGCCGCCGCCTCCGCCGTGGCGACGCGGCACCTGGCGCGCGCCGACGTGCGCACGCTGGGCCTAATCGGCGCGGGCGCCCAGGCGCGCTCGCATCTCGCCGCGCTGCGCACCGTCCGTGAGTTCGAGCGGGTCACCGTCTGGAGCCGGACGCGCACGACGGCGGAGCGGTTCGCCTCCGAGCACGCGGCGAGCGGCATCCCGATCACCGTGCTGGACACCCCCGAGGCGGTGGTCCGCTCGGCGGACGTGCTCTGCACGCTCACCCCCTCGCGCGAGCCGCTCGTGCACGGCGCCTCGTTCGCGCCCGGAATGCACGTCAACGCCGTCGGTGCGCCGCCGCGACCCGATCACCGCGAAATCGACTCGGACGGGATGCTCCGGAGCCTGATCGTCGTCGACGACCTCGCCTCGGCGCTCGACCGCTCGGGCGAGGTCTGCGTCCCCATCGCCGAGGGCGCGATCACGGCCGCGGACATCCATGGCGAGCTCGGGCAGGTGGTGCGCGGGACCGTACCGGGCCGCACCGGCGACGAGCAGATCACGTTGTTCAACTCGGTCGGTCTCGCGCTGCAGGACATGGCGGCCGCCCACCACGTCGTCGCCAGCGCGGTGGAGGCGGGGGTCGGTATCGAGGTGGAGCTGTCGTGACATCTGAACTGGACAAGGAGGACCGGTATGGCTGCACTTGACGGACGGGTGGCGATCGTCACCGGAGGCGGGCGCGGTATCGGACGCGCGATCGCGCTGCGCTTCGCGGCGGAAGGCGCGGCGGTCGCGATCGTCGACCGCTCGCACGACCATGCTGTCGCTGTCGTACGGGAGCTCACCGACGCCGGAGCGACGGGGACCGCGCTCACGGCCGACGTCAGCGACGAGGCCGAGGTCGAGAACGCCGTCGCGCAGGCCATAGCGATGCTCGGCTCACCCTGGGCGCTCGTCAACGCGGCCGGCATCGGTCCCGCGGCCGACTTCCTCGAGATGACCGCCGCCCAGTGGCGCGAGATCCACGCCGTCAACCTCGACGGCACCTTCTTCGCCGCCCGCGCCTCGGCCCGCGCGATGGTCGCCGCCGGTGCCGGCGGGCGGATCATCAACATCGGCTCCCAGATCGCGATGAAGGGGGCGGTGCGCCTCGCCCACTACGTGTCGTCGAAGGCCGCGGTGCACGGACTCACCCGCGCCCTGGCGCGCGAACTCGCGCCGCACGCGGTCACCGTCAACACGATCGCGCCGGGACCGGTGGAGACGGACCTGCTCCTGAGCATGCCAGCCGACTGGCTGGACGCCAAGCGCGCCGAGATGCCGCTGGGGCGGTTCGGACGGGTCGAGGAGATCGCACCGGCGGCGCTGCTGCTGGCCTCGGTCGACGGCGGCGCGTTCATCACGGGCGCGCTGCTCAACGTGTCCGGTGGGGACGTCATGTGCGACTAGTTCCAGAGCAGCGCGCCGCACCCGACTGGACCGACACTCGCAGGACGTCTCGCACTCGACACGCGGACCCAACCGAAGGAACTCCCGATGAGCCCGCACGGACCTGAAACGCTGTTAAGTGGCTTTGAGCCGGATTTCGCCTTTACTCCGGCACGTCGGATCGCCGACTCGGAATTTGCCGCCCGTATCGAACGAATGCGCCGAGAGGCGACGGTCGCCGGCCATGACGCTCTGCTCGTTCATGCCAATGGCGCCCCTCGCTATACGACGACGAACAACTACATACGGTACGCGTGTAATTGGGAACGTGAAGGCCTCCTTATCATTCCGACTGACGCCGATCGCGGGCTGCACCTCCTCTCGTTCTTCAACGATGCGGCGATCATGCCTCCGGCGGGAGAAGCCGTCGGCGTAGAGGCAATCTGGCAGGTCAGTCCACTGGGCCGCGAGTATTCCGGACGCCGCGGCAATGCCACTCAGAGGACAGCGAACGCCTGCGCGAATCTGCTGAACGACCTTGGGTACTCAACCGGATCATTCGGCGTCGCCGGCGACGCGTCTTCGCGGCGCTATTGGGACCTCATCACGGCGCAGATGCCGCATGGGCGGGTTGAGCCGGAGAACGGCATCTTCGATCGGATGCAGAGGACGCGCTCTGTCGCCGAACAGGCCCAGATCCGCACGGCCGCTCAGCTGATCGATATCGGATATCAGGCGGCGTGTTACGTGACGAGGCCCGGCGTCACGGATCACGAGATCTATGCCGCCTTCACGTTCGCGCAGATGGCCCGGGGCGGCGAGACCGGTGACGGCTACCAGATCGGCATCAACCAATGGGGAACCGCCTGTGGCAAGCCCTACGGCCACGTCGTGCGCAGCGGCGACGTCATCAACCTGTACATCTCCACCGTCATGTACCACGGCTATGCCGCTCAGGCCGCGCGGATGATGGCCGTCGGCGAGATAACCGAGGCGCAGGAAGCGACCCTCGAGATGTGCGCAGAGGCCGTCCGCAGAGCAGAGGTTCTCATCCGGCCCGGAGTGCAGTTCAGTGAGCTGCACCACGCCGCCTTCTCCTCGTACGTCGAGCGCGGATATCTCAGCGATGACACGACGGCCAACATGCCGTTCAGTTGGGCGGCGATGGACGATGGCAGCCCCCGGCGGGTTCCCGAACATCGCGTTCCCGACGAGGACTACGAGCGGCAGGGCGGTCGCCTCAACCACCTATATCCCGCCCTCGCCGGGCCGCACAATCCGAACCTCGGCCACGAGATCGGGCACTACAACCCCGGCGAGTTCAACATCACGTCGCACAACACCGACCGAGCGGAGCCCGGAATGACCTTCGTGCTTCACGCTCAGTGGCTTGACCCATTGAGCTCGGGAGCGAACATCGGAGATTGCTACCTCGTCACGGATGCGGGCTACGAGAAGCTCACTTGTCACAGTGCTCTTGAGGCGTTCAGGGTTCCGGCATGATTCCAGCCCTGGCGGGAGGTTCGAGCGGCACATCAGGATTCCGCGGCGTTTGCCGCGCGCTGAGCATCGAGCCCTGCGAACAAATCGCGGGTACGGCGCGAACGCTGGCGGAGGCCGGGCGAAGGCCCGCGCCCGACACGCCAAAGGCCGCGATCCCCGGCACGGTCGGGCTCCTTGCGCGGAATGTCTCGCGCGGCGCGGACGTCAGGGCGCCGGCTTTCGCGAGGACGGCAGCTGCGCCGCCACGACGCCGGCGCCGTCTCCCCAGTCGAACAGCCGGTC
>CAVRUQ010000005.1:0-24103 GCA_963724405.1 uncultured Solirubrobacterales bacterium | reverse complement strand
CGCGGTCGCCAGCGCTCCCGCTCGTGCATGTCGAAGGCTCCGGTAGTTGGGCCGGTAGTGAGTAGCGATCGATAGATACGCGGCCTGGGACTCGAACCCAGCCCGCCGGATTAAAAGATCGCTGGATGTTCGTGCTAACAGGTCGATTTGCAGCACTTGCGGTGCGCTGAGGTGCGCTGAAGTTCGCTTAGATTCGGGGAGTTCGGGACCGTTTTTGGGACCTTTTTGCCGATCACAAGTCCGTCCTGCCATGACCGCGCCCGCCTTACGGGATGCGGTGTGCCCGGAGGCACGTCTATCGCGTGGAGCGCAGTCGGGAGGCCGGCCCTTGGGAGCGTGATTCGTGGTCATCAACGCCGCTCGCGCCAGTCGTCAGGCGTCAGCCGGGAGTCGCAGCGTGAAGCGCGCGCCGCCGTTGGGGGAGGGATCGCAGGTGATCGTGCCGCCGTGTGACTCGATCGTGCGGCGGACGATCGCGAGCCCGAGGCCCGTGCCGCGTGGCCGGCTGCGAGGGAGGCGGACGAACGGTTCGAAGATCCGTTCGCGCTGGTTGGGCGGGACCCCGGGCCCGTTGTCGGTCACCGACATGGCGGGGCCGTTCGCCGTCTGGGTGACCTCGACCACGACCGTGTCTGCGACCGCGAACGCGTTGTCGAGCAGGTTGCGCACGGCGCGCAGCAGCGCCTCACGGTCCCCGGTGGCTGGAGCCGGACCGGCCGCGATGAGCTCCACGTGTGCGTCTGGGTTATTCGTGCGTGTTGCGGCCACCGCTGTCGAAGCGAGGTCGGCGAGGTCGACGGGCTCGCGGTGCGGTCGCTCGCGTGCGTCGAGGCGAGCGAGGTTCAGGAGGTCGTCGATTAGGTGCCCGAGGCGACCGCTGTCGCGCGCCAGTTGGGCTTCGATCGCGTCGCGCTGCGGGCGCTCGGGTTGATCTCGCAGGAGCCGCTCGGCGGTCGCGTGCAGCGCGGCGGCCGGCGTGCGCAGCTCGTGCGAGGCGTCAGCGAGGAACGTCCGCATTGCCGCCTCCGAGGCCCGCGCCACGACGACGGCGCGATCGAGCCGCACGAGCGCCCACGCGAGCGCCGCCAGCAGCGCGAGCGCGATCGTGCCGCCAATCGCCTCGGTGACCTCGAGGCTGTGCACCTGCCGGTCGAGCCCGGCACGACTGGCGCTCAATGCCACGGGCGTGGGCCGCCCGTCAAGCGGCATCACCTCGTGCAGGGTCACCAGCGCGCTGCGGGGCGTGACCGGAACGGTGCGGCGCCCGCGAGAGCCCTTGGTGATGGCGCTGCCCCGAGCGGAGGGCGGGCCGGTTGCCGGCGCGCTGCCCAGGCTCTCTGGCGGGGCGTTGCCCGCAGCATCGGCAGGATTCTTGGTGCCGGCATCGATCCCCGTCTGGCCGATCTGCACGGAGACGCCCTCCAGGGCGAGCGAGAGGACCAGCGACTTGAACGCCCCGGGCGTCCGAGCAGCCGCGTCCAGCGCGCTCGCCCCTGACGTCAGATCGGTATGAAGACGCTGCTCGAGCCCGTCGCGGTAGCGCATCGCGATCAGCACGCCGAACGTCACGAGCGCGGCGACGATCCCCAGCATCGCGCCGGCGATCAGTCGGATGCGCGCTGGTCGCCGGCCCCTCACGCCGAGAAGCGGTAGCCGATTCCGCGGACCGTGTGGATCAGGCGGGGCGCGTTGACCTCCAGCTTGCGCCGCAGCGCGCTGATGTGAACCTCCACGAGATTGTGGTCGTACGCGTCATAGCCCCACACCTGGGTCAGCAGCTGATCCTTAGACAGGGCCTGACCGCGATGGCGCATGAGATATGCGAGCAGTCGAAACTCGGTCGAGGTCAGGGCTATCTCCCGGCCGGCGCGCGCGGCGAAGCCGTGCTCCTCGTCGACGAGCAGCCGCTCGACCTCGAGCACCTGCGGAATCGCGCCTCGCCGCCGCAGGACGGCGCGCACGCGCGCCATCAGCTCCTCGAGCGCAAAGGGCTTGACCAGGTAGTCATCGGCACCCAGTTCCAGTCCGACGACGCGGTCGGCCACGGCATCGCGCGCTGTCAGGAAGATGATCGGCAGCTCGTGCTGCGCCCGCAACGATCTCGCCAGCTCAAAGCCGCTGCCGCCCGGCAGCATCACGTCGAGGATCACGAGATCCGGCGCTGCTGCGAGCACGTCGCGCGGATGGGGGAGATCGGCGAAGGCGGCAACCTTGAAGCGCTCCGCCCGCAGCGCGTCGAGCACCGCCTCGCGCACCGACTGCTCATCCTCGATCACCGCCACCCGGCCGATCGGCTCGCACATCGCCTGCCGATTTTCCCCGACGCCACCTGAAGATCAGCTGAAGAAGCGCCGCGCTTCAGCTCGATCTCAGCTTCCGGCAGGACGCTGAGCTGCTCCGAAACGACGCCGCCGCGGCGGCCAGACCGAGAGGAGACCAAGGTGAACAGGTACGTCCGCGTCCGCCAGACCGCGATCGGCGCACTCGCCGCACTCGCCGCGGTGGGCGCAATCGGCGGAGCCTCCGCGCTGGCATCCAAGCCGCACGCCCGGCCGCACCGCCACCACGCGGCCGTGTACGGCTCGAAGGCCCAGTCGCCGTCAGACCAGGGGCAGACCCGAGGGTCACGGCCGGACCCCAACCCGCAGCCGTTCCTTGACGCGGTCACGCAGCTCGTCGATAACGGGACGATCACCGCCGCCCAGGGGCAGATCGTCGACGACCAGATCCAGGCCGGCAGGGTCGACACGGATGCGCTCGTTGCAGCCGGGTTCACCCAGAGCCAGGCCGACGCGGTCCAGCAGGCGCTCGGAAGCGTGAAGCAATCGATGGCGCCGACGTCACCGCCGACGGGTCTCGCCAAGCCGGCCGACGGCCACCCGCAGGCGCCGCCCAGCCCGCAGCCGTTCCTCGCGGCGATCACCCAGCTCGTCGCCAACGGCACGATCACCCCGGCCCAGGGTCACGTGCTGGACAGCGCGATCCAGGACGGCACGTTCGATCCCGATTCGCTCGCGTCGAGCGGCTTCACCGAGAGCCAGATCCAGGCGATTGAGGACGCGCTCGCGAGCACGAAGCGTTCCCTTGCGAACGCAGCTCCCGTCGGGACGGAGCCCAGCGGGACGACGGGGCCCAGCGCGTCCGGGTAGCAGCGGCTCCTGGCATGGGGGGCGACCGGCGGATGCCCCGAGGCCGGTCGCCCCGCCCGGGGGCTCACGGGTTGCAGCGCGTGTGACCCGTTGGTCGTCCAAACGAAGGGCGCTCCGGAGCGTTCGCGCATCTCGTGCCTGTCCTCCAGACGCGTCGTCGCTCGTTGCGCGGAGCGGGTCGGCCGCTACGCGATCGTCCAGATCGTCCTCGGGCTCGTCGTCGAGGCGATCGTCGTCGGCGAGAGCATCCTCGTACCCATCGTGCTCTCGACTCGTCCCTCCGCAGCGTCCCCTCGCGGCCACATGCTAGGTCGCGGTCGCGCCGGGCGTCGCGCCACCGGCGCCCACGGGAGTCAGGCCGCCCGACAGCGCGTCGAGCTCGAGCGCCCACCACACCTCCGCGAGGCGATCGACGCTGCGCAGGCACGCGCCGGTGGTCTCCTCGAAGCGGGCGAGGCGATGGCGCAGCGTGTTGGGGTGCACATACAGCGCTGCGGCCGTCGCCTCGACGCTCTGGTCGTGGGCGAGGTAGGCGCGCAGCGAGCGCAGCACCTCGGCGCCGAAGGGGCCGAGTTCGAGCATCGGCGCGATGTAGCGGTCGGTGAGCAAATCGCCGACGTCGCGGTCGGCCGCTATCGCCGCGCGCAGCGATAGGCGCTCGAGGTCGTGCAGGCCGGCGAGCCCGAACGCGATGGCTGTGTTGAGGGCCCGCGAGGCCGACGCGAACGAGCGGCTCAGGGCGCTCAGCGGCGCCGGCGGCCCGAGACCGGCGGCCACCGGGAGCACGCTCGACGGCGCCGCCGGCAGGATGGCCACGAGCTGGTCGTCGATGACGCTCGACAGCCCGGCTGACCATCGCGAGGGGATGAGCGTACGCTCGAGCTCGTCGATCGGATGCTCGGGCGTCGGCCGCGCGCAGACGACGCAGTAGCGCTCGTCGGGGTCCAGCCGGAAGGCCGCCGCGCCCTCGGCCAGCCGGCTCGGCGACAGCGATCCGCTCACGAGGCCGCCGACGAAAGCAACCCGCTGTTCATGTGCCTGGCGGACGAGTGTCAGCTCCGCGCCGCGGTGGGCGCTGACGAGCTCGACGGACACCGCGTCCGTCCAGTCCCAGACGGCGCCGGCCAGGCCGAGCGCCAGATCGACGCCGAGACTGCCTTCCTCGGCGAGCTGGCGAATCGCCTCGAGCGCCTCGCGCACCGCCACGGTCAGCCCCCGCAGCAGGACCTCCAGCCGAACGCCCTGGCGGGCGCGTATGTCCCCATACTCGCGCACGGCCGCAAGCTCGTCGGGCGACGGGCCGCGGCCTTGGGCCAGGGCGGTGAGGGCGAGGCGGACGCCGCCGTCGACGGTGGCGTGCACCGCGTCGGCCGGCACCTGCGTGTAGCCGCCCCCCTCCTCGGCCCAGAGCTGCGAGACCTGCTCGGCCATGCGGGCGATCAGGCGCTGGATGTCGTCCTCGCGCGTCTCGATCAGCTCGACCAGGTCGGGCTCGATCGAGATCGCTGCCCTCCCTCTGGGACGCAGACGCTCAGCCACGGTACCGCACCGTACCGGGTTCGGCTGCGCGCTCGCTTGTGATGATCGACAACGCGGCGCCTCGCGGTGTTGGAGTTCTGACCTTGCCCTGACTTCCGGCTGCCGGCGAAGCTGCAAGGTATTGCTCGGTTTCGGTCCGCCCTGCGGACAGCACCGCGTAATGCTACTGCCGTCGCACGAGGAGGAGGAGCGAATGACACATGGAGAAGTGCAGGCACGAGTTGCCCCGCGGCGCCCTATGGCGCGCTGGCTGGAGGCCGCGGCGACGGTGGTAGCCGTGACGGTGGCACTGGGGTGCTGGGCGCCGATGAGCGCGAACGCGGCTTCCCCGTACTTCAGCGCGCCGTTCAACTTGACGCCGGTGGAGACCACGGGCGCGCCGCCGCTGCCGTTCTCGTTCGGGCAGGCGCCGTCGTGGACGCCCGGCGGGAACGTCCTCTCGAACCAGCTTGATTCCGCCGGGATCAGCCAGATCTACTCCTCCGACATCCACGGGAACGGACAGGCCTGCCTGACCTGCACGACAGTGAAGGGCCCGAACGGCCTGCCGCAGGAACGCGCGCAGGGGGACTGGATTCTGTTCGACTCGTACGGTCAGCAGCCGGTGCACTTCGGCGGCCCCGGGTATGGCGGCTTCGGCGGTGATCTGTATGTCATGCATCCAGACGGCTCGCACGCCTACCGGCTGACCACCAACTCGGACCCCAGCCTCGGCCTGCCCTACGGCGTGGGCGGGACGCCGTACGACAACTTCCACGCGTATTGGTCGCCTAACGGTCAGCACGTCGTGTGGACGCACGAGGAGGGCGACCCGCTCGCCGTCGGGGGCGAGAGGTGGGAGATCCTGCTCGGCGACTTCACGGTGACCAACGGCGTCCCGTCGCTCACCAATGTGACCGTAGTCGGCCCGCCCTACGGGGCCTACGAGACGCAGCCCTGGTCGTCCGACGGCAACGGGTTCATCTTCTTCGCCACCGGCGGTCGCCAGTCCCCGTTCCAGGCGACGCCACCCGGGTGGGGCAACTCGCGCATCTACTACATGCGCGTCTACGGACCGGGCGCCTCGCCCGCGAAGCCGATGGTGACCCCGCTGACCGACAACACCCCGAACTACACGGAGCAGGCGGTGTTCACTCCGGACATGCAGGACGTGATCATGATGTCCAACCGGGCAAACTCGCCCACGTCGTGGACCAAGGAGGTCATGAGCGGCGCCCAGAACACCGGATTCGACGATTTCAACACGGGATCCACGCAGACGCTGCAATTCCTCGCCGACTTCCTGGGCAGCGACTTCAGCTCGGACCTCTACATCGTCGACGGCTCGAACCTCGGAAATGTCCGCCGGCTGACGACTTTCAACCAGATCGTCCCCGAGTTCTACTGGAACGCGAACTACACGACACTGCTGTGGAACGTCGAGAGCGCCACCCCGGCCGACATCCTGAGCTACACGGCCCAGTTCTCAGGCATCCCCCCCGCGTCCCAGGTCCCTCCGGCGACCACGCCCGCGTGGCTCACTGGACAGCCGATCAACATGGCCCGCGTCGGCCTCCAGGCGCAAGTGCCGACACAGCTCGGGCCCGTGAACAACACCTCCGTCGCGGTCACACCGCCGTCCAATCCGGCGCCGGGGTTCCCGCACGCCTCCAAGTCCACCGATACCCAGACGGCCCCCCTCGTCGTCCCCACCTACGTGGTGCCGTGGCAGGCTGACCTCACGACGCTCGGCAACGAGACATTCCAGAATCTCGCCGTCCCCGGACTGGCCCGGATCCTCGGTCTCTGACAAGTTGCCCATCCGGCGATCGGAGCGGGGCCCAGTCGGCCCCGCTCCGATCCGGTGGGCGCCTTCGGCCGGCGTTAGCAAGAGAGATCCACCGCACCCCCTCCGAGAGCCGCGAGAGGCGGTGCCGCCTGGGCGACTACGCGAGGACGGGTAGACGGCCCGCAACCGACGCGCCTGGCTGCTGGCACGCAGGTTGAACACAAAGCGCCTACCGCATCGGCCCGCGGCATCCGCCGGCTGTGACACGGCGGGCCGCAAACCCTCAGGGGCGACGCGCCATCGCGCGTCTCCGCGGCCGCGCCGCCACTGTTCTCTTTGCTACCGAGACGGGGCACCTCGCCCACCACGCCGGACGCCCGTGCGTTGGACGAATAGGAGAGCACCCCGCCGCGACTGGGACTGGCCTTGCGTTCACCCGGCGAGGCAGCGACGCACGAGGCGATAAGTCGGCCGTAGCAGCCAGTACGCGGCCGGGGACTCGAACCCCGCCCGCCGGCGGCCCGGCTGTGCCGCCGGCTCGCCGCCGTCCCTGCGGGGCGGCGATCCGGGATGGTGTGGTCCGAATATCGCTAGACGTTGAGTCTTCCGTCAATCAGGGTGAGTGCCCAAGTACGAGCGGGGAGGCGGCGAATGGCCGGAGCGTCGAACAAGCAACCGGCGCTGTTGAGCGTGAGCGAGCTGGCCGGCAGGGTCTGGCCGCCCGCGACGTAGCCAGGACCGGTGTCGCTACCAGAGGTGGCACTGGGGCAGTACTGCGCGAACACTGGGCTGAGGCCGCCGCCCGTCGCGCCCTGCACGGTGACGTTCCAGCCGCTTTGCGACCCGGTGGTGTCGTCGACATCGAAGTCCGTCATGGCCGTGGTGAGCGTCTGAGCGTGGCCGTTCAGCGCCAGCGGCGGGAGCGAGGCGGGCAGGGCCGGCGCGCTGCCGAACTGCAGCGCGCCGCTCGTCGCCGGCTGCATCGCGATGTTTGAGGTTCGCCAGTTCGAGCTGGGCGCGACGGTCGACGATGTGCTGCCCGTGGACGCGGCGCCGGACTTGTTGTAATAGGACTCGTCGGTGGCTCAGTAGCCGATGCTGGAGGTCGTGCCGCCGAGGTTGGTCCAGCCTGGGGGCGTGGCGATGGCCGTTGCGCCGGTCGCGTCGATCTCGAGCACCATCAGGTCACCGACCATCAGGGTCGCCGGCGCGGCCACATTGAGCGAGGAGGCAGTGGTGCTGCCCGTGTCGACCGAGCTCACTCCCCTCTCGTACGAGGTCGCAGTGGCGTGGGCGGGCGCCGGCAGGCTCAGGGCGCCGCAGGTCAGCACGGCGGCGATGCCGGCCGCCAACCCCGTGCGCGACCAGGCCGAGGCAACGGTCGGACGGAGCTCTCCGCAGCGTCCCCGGTCGATGCCGGCGGGGTCGTTGCCAGCGCCCCGGACCGGCGCGGCGGTGGCGTCCGACGCGGCCCGGCACGCGGGGGGCAGCGCCACAGACGGAAGGGGATTCGCATCGAGCGTTGGGAGTTCGGGCCAGCAATAGCCGCTGCAACGCCTATCGACGGGGCGCCGGCCGAGGTTGAGCGCCGAAGGGGACGACCGCACGGCCGTGCTCGGTAGCGCGGGCTGCGGCCTCAGCGGCCGCACGAGCGCCACGCCGACGATCACGCTCAGCCCGACCAGCCAGCCCGTCACGATCACGCCACGGAAGGCGAAGCCAAGCACCGCTCCGGATCGCGACAGGTGCTGGTTAGCAGGCAGTAACCCGAAGTACGCGGCCTGGGACTCGAACCCAGCCCGCCGGATTTAAGAGATCGCCAACGGTTGGTGCCGACAGGCCGATTTGCTGGGCCTTCGGTGCTCTGAGGTGCGCTGAAGTTCGCTCAGATTCGGGGAGTTCGGGACATTTCCCGGGACACGCGCTTCGGGCTCGGGTCGTCCGAAGGGGAACGGTCGGTGGGCCGTGGCGACACATCGGCGTGGCCGGGGGAGCGGCCCTGTCGGGCAGGAGGCTCGGCCTGCGGTGTGCCGGTCCTACGGCTGGCGACGGGTGACGCGGTCGACGGGCTCGGTCGAAGGCCACGATCTCGCCGACGCCGCTGGTCTCGGCCTGAGCGACGAGGTAGGCCTCGGCGAGGTCGAGCCCTCAGCGCACACGCCCGCGCAGCGCCGGGGCGATCGCGACGGGTCGCGGCGTCGTGAGAGTGGTGGTCGTGATGGCGGACGCGCTGGGCGGGGGGGCCGGTGAGGTCGCGGACGCGCTTGGTGCGACCGCCGAGGTCGGAGCCGGCGTGGCAGGGGTGCGGCGGCCGACGACCCGTGGGTGGACGGCGACCGGCCCCGACGTCCGCTCGCGCACGAGGACGCGACGCCGGACGCGCCGCACCGCGCGCGCGACACGGAGGCGCGCCGGGTCGCGTCGCGCCGCTCCGCGGCCGCTGGTGCTGGCGGCGGCCTCGCTCGGGATCGCGGCGTCGGTGTGGCTGGTGGCTACGCTGGTCGTCTGACCGGCCGCGGCGCCTTCGGTCTGGCTCGTCGCGGCGGCGCTCGTCTGGATGGCTCTGCCACTTCGGTCTGGGGTGGCGCTCGCGGCCGGCACGGTGGCGGGGAGCGCGCGGGCCGTCAGGCCGTCGGGTGCCCCCGGCGTCCCGGTTGTGGCTCGCGTGGTGACCGCCCGTGCGCGCGGCGGCGGACTTCGAGTGAGGACGATGCCGCCCGCGGCGCCGACTCCGACGAGCGCGGCGAGCGCGAGGGCAACCTTCGGGGCGGCGAGCTTGGCGGCCAGCGATCCGCCCGCCGAGCCGGCGGCGGTGCCGTGCCCACCGGCGGCCGCAGCCGAGAGCACGCGGCCGCGCAGGCCGGCGGCGGCGAGCACCGGCAGCGCCAGCGCGAGGGCTTCGCGCTGATCGCGAACCTCGGTCTGGAAGGCGCGACAGGACGCGCACGAGCGCAGATGGCGGCGCAGCGGCCCGCGGCGCAGTGCACCTCCGGTCGCCACCGCGAGCTCCCGGCGAATCGTCCCGCAATCGAGTGCGCGCGCGTCGCGCTCGGAGATGAGCGCCTGGCGCGCCTGGTACACGAGTGCCTTTACCCTCTCGCTCCCCACGCCGAGGACCTGGCCGATCGCCGCCTGACTGAGGCCGCCGATCTCCGCGAGCACGAGCGCGGCGCGCTGCTCGTCGGGCAACGTCGCGAGGTCGCCGAGCAGCGCCTGCAGATCGGCGCGCCGCTGCACGATGTCGTTGACGTCGTCGAAGCCGGCGTTCTGCGCGGCCGCGCCGCCCACGTCCGTGGGACGCGTGGCTTGCAGGGTGCGGCAGCGGTTGCGGGCGATCGCGAACAGCCAGGCCCGGACGTGGTCGGGCCGCTGCCCGGCCCGCAACGCGCGGTGCGCGCGTACGAAGGTCTGCTGCAGGACGTCCTCGGCGTCCTCGCGGCTACCGAGCATGTGACGCGCGAAGGACAGCAGCTGGCGATGGTTGCGGTCATAGAGAAGCTCGAACGCGTGCTCGTCGTCGGCGCCGGCGGCCGCGGCCAGGCGCTCGTCGGAGTGCTGCGCGCGCCGGCTAGGAGCGAGCATCGAGATCCGGCCGGTCGCGGACATGACAAAGCATCGGCGCACATGTATCGACACTCAACGCGGTCCGGGGGAGCGGGGGGCGGACGGCACATCGGATGCGGTCCGCCCCCGTCGTGGTCAGCTGCAGGTCCAAGCGATCGTTCCCGCCAGCGTCTTCCCGGCGAGCGCCGGGAAGCGGTGGCCGCTCGCGACGCGCCGGAAGGTCACGGTGCCGCCGCTGGACGTGATCTGCACGGGCACGCCGGTGCGCTGCGCGGTGAGGTGAAAGCTGCCCGTGCTGAGGGTCGTCGTCACCGTCGCTGTGTAGGCGCCCGGATCGGTGTAGCCGCCGACGGTGAGGGCGACCTCGACCGTGCCGCCGCGCACGGTTGTGCGCTGCGCACTGACCTGGTACTGCGAGCCGGTCGCCGCGCAGGCCACCGGCGTCGCGGTGCCGCCGGTCATCGTGCGCGGCTCGGTCAGGTTCACGGTCACCGAGCCCGAGCCGGGCGCGCCGGAGCCGTCCGAGCTCGTGCTGGCGGCGGTCGACGTCGCGCTCGCCGGACTCGAGCTCGTGCCGGCGTCCGTCGAGCCGCACGTCCACGCCACCGAGCCGGCGATCGTGCGACCGGCGGCGGCCGAAACGCGCTGGCCGGTCCCGGTCTTCCGGAACGACCAGCTGCCGCCGTCGGCGGTGATGCTGACGGGGAGGTCATCGTAGGCCGCCTCGAGATGGGCGCTGCCGCGGCTGAACGAGGCGGTCACGACGGCGCCGTAGCTGCCTGGACCGCTGTAGCCGCGCACGGTGACGGCCGTCCTGACGCTCCAGCCCTCGACGCTCGTTCTCGTCACGCTCGCCGTGTAGATCGAGCCGTTCGCGTTGCAGGCCACCTGGGCGTCGGCGGAGCCGGAAACCGAGACCGGCTCGGTCAGCGCGACTAGCACAGAGCCGCTGGCGGGGGTGACGGTCGTATCGGCTGCTGCGCTGCTCGCGCCGAGCGTGAGGGCGAGCGCGGCGAGCGACATGGTGATCCTTCTCGTTGCCGTAGGCATCGTGGTCTCCTTTGTCGGTGATTGGACTTCACGGGGGGAGACCCGGTGCGCGCCTGAAGGTTGGGCACTTGCGCGCGGGCGATCTCCGCGGAAGCCCGGCTCCGGGTCTACGGACCGCCGTGCCGCGGCGTCGGCCTGCCGGTCGCCCATCTGAGGGCGTCCAGCAGCGTGCCCGTGATGTGGTCGACGAGCTCGTCGGGCGTGGCCGCGCACGTGTCGAGCACCCACTGAGCCATAGCGCTCTCCATGCCGCCGATCCAGCCGCGCAGCGCAAGCCGTACACGGGGCGCCTCGAGGTTGACGCCCGTGCTGCGGGCGATGCGCTCGATACCTTCCCAGCGAGCCTGCTCGACCATCTCGCGGATCTCGCGGAAACGCGAGGTGGCCTGCATGAGCGTGACGAAGCCGCGCGGGTGCTCGGTCACCCAGGCCACGTAGGCGCCGAGGCCGGCGACGAACTGTTCCTCGGCAGGGAGCGTCACGTCAGGCGTGGTGCGGGCCCGGAACTCCTCGAGCGTGTGGCCCACGATCGCGAGGTAGTAGCCCTTCTTGCTGCCGAAGTGCTGGAAGATGAGCCCGTGCGAGATGCCGATGGCGTCGGCGATCTCGTCGATCTGCACGTCGTCGTAGTCGCCGTCGGCGAAGAACTCGAAGCCGGCGTCGATCAGCTGCTGACGCCGCTCGAGCGCGCGCGGGGAGTCGAGCGGTCGCTTGGGCATGGGCCGCGCAGTCTGACAGTCGGTTGTGGGCGCGCGCGGGCCCCAGGCGGTAGGGGGCATTGGACAAGCCTATCCAGTAAGTTGACGTCAAGTCAACAACTTGGTACGGTCGGCCAATGAACTCAACGACGCTCGACACAGCGACGCTGCGGGCCTCCCTCGAAGACCCCGCAAGGGTCCGACCGGTCGAGCTGCACCACGTCAACTTCAAGACGCGGGACATCGACGGCCTCGCGGCCTGGTACTGCCTGCTGCTCAACGCGGAGGTGCTGTTCAACAACGGCCTCGCTGCGTTCCTGACCTACGATCGTGCCACCCACCGCATCGCGCTGCTGGGCAACCCCGACCTCGAAGACGCCGACCCGGGGGCGCTCGGGTTCGAGCACGTCGCGTTTCGCTATGCGACGCTGGCCGATCTGGTCGCCACTTGGGAGCGGCTGCGCGATCGCGGGCACGAGCCCTTCTGGACGACGAACCACGGTCCGTCGATCTCCTACTACTACCGCGACCCCGACGGCAACACCAACGAACTGCAGGTCGACTGGTTCGCCGACCTCGAGCAGCTGGCCGACTGGTTCGTCACCGGCGACTTCGACGAGAACCCGATCGGCGTCGACGTCGATCCGGAGAAGCTCTGCGACACCGTGCGCGCGGGTGAGGATCACCACGACATCTTCCGGCGCTCGCGGGCCGGTGAGTTCTACTGAGAGGAAGGACCGATGACCGAGATCACCGCCGCCGAGCGGCTGCTTGCCGTCGCCGGCGCGATGGACGGCGCCGCCTTCCGCGACCTCGTCCGCGGCGCCAGCCAGGGTGAGCTGCGCGAGGTCATGGCCCACGCCGAGCTGCGCGGGCTCATCCTCGACCGCGTCTTCGCACAGATGGAGCAGCGGCTGCGCCCCGAGCGCGCAAAGGGGATGTGCGAGGTCATCCACTGGAAGATCGACGGCGCGCCCGGAGGCGGCTTCGACGTCTTTCAGATCACCATCGAGAACGGCACCGCGACGGCGGCCCGCGAGCTCGACGCCAAGCCTCGGGTGACCTTCGAGATGGATCCAGTCGCCTTCCTGCGAATGGTCGCCGGCGAAGTGAGCGGTATGAAGCTGATGCTCGCGAGCAAGCTGAGGGTCAGGGGCGACATGATGTTCGCCCCGCGCGTCGAGGGTCTGTTCAACACCGATCCGACCGCCCTCTGACGCGATGAGTCCGTGCGCGATCGAGACCGAGGTCGCGATCGTCGGGGGCGGCCCCGTCGGGCTGAGCGCATCGCTGCTGCTCGGACGGCTCGGCGTGTCCTCGGTACTGCTCGAGCGCCGCGAGGGAACCTCGACCCATCGGAAGGCGACGGTGGTCAACCTCCGCACAGCTGAGCTGCTGCGCCAATGGGGTGTGGAGGACGCCGCGCGCGCGTGGCCTGCCGATCGAGCTCTCCGCTCACGTCTCGTGGTGGACGCGGCTGGCGGGTCACGAGATCGGTGCGCTCGCCCTCGCCGACGCCGACGACGAGGCGTTCTACCGGCGCATGGCCAACAGCCCCACGCTGCCGCTCATCTGTCCGCAGAGCGAGCTCGAGGTCGTGCTGCGCGACGCCGCGCAGCACGAGGCCTGCAGCCGGCTGCTCTTCGCAGCCGAGGGCGAGGCAATCCGCAGCGGCGAGGATCGGGTTACGATCGACGCGATCCGAGCGGGCGAGCGGATCGCCCTCCAGGCGCGCTACGCGATCGCTGCGGACGGCGCACAGAGCCGCGCGCGCGGCGAGCTCGGAATCGCCGTGGACGGCTTCAAGGGCCTCGGTCAGGCGGTCAACATCTACTTCTCCGCCGACCTCGCGACCCTCGCGGAGCGCCGTCCGAGTGTGCTCTACTCGATCGTCAACCGCGACGTCCAGGGGGTCATCCACGCGCTCGACGGCACGCAGACGCGCTGGCTGTTGAACATCGTCGCCGCCGCCGGAGATCCGCTCGACGACTACGCCCCCGAGCACTGCCGGGAGCTGGTGCGCGCCGCCGTCGGTGACCGGCGGCTGCCCGTGTCCATCCTCTCGGTCAAGCCGTGGCAGGTGGACGCGCTCGTGGCCGCGCGCTACCGCCGCGGCGCGGTGTTCCTCGCCGGCGACGCCGCCCACCAGCTTCCCCCTACGGGCGGCTTCGGCATGAACACCGGCATCCAGGACGTGCACAACCTCTGCTGGAAGCTGGCCGCGGTTCTGCGGGGGCGCGCGGACGCGGCGCTGCTTGACGCCTACGAGGCCGAGCGGCGCCAGGTCGCGCTCGCCAACTGCGAGCAGTCGGCCATCAACGCGGCGCGCATGCTTGAGTCGGGGTTGGTTCTCATCCCGGGCGACCCGGCGCTGCAGGACATCGAGGACGCGGGGACCCGGGGGGCGACGCTCCGCGGGCGCCTCGCCGCGAGCATCCCGGCGCAGCGCGAGCATTTCGTGTTCGACGGCCAGGACCTCGGGTTCGTCTACGACAGCGCTGCGGTCCTCTCCGACGGCACCTCCCCGCCGATCCAGACGATCCAGGCCTACACGCCGAGTGGGCATCCGGGTGCTCGTGCCCCGCACGTGTGGCTGGACACGCCGGACCACGAGCAGGTGTCCACGCTGGACCTCTTTGAGCAGGAGCCGGTGCTGCTGTGTGCCGGCGCTGGCGCCGAGGCGTGGACGGGCGCCGCGGCGGAGCTCGGCCTGCGGGCGACCGCGATCGGGGCGCGCTGCCTCTACCGCGACACCGACGACGAATTCGCACGCGCCTACGGCATCGGCGCGGACGGCTCGGTGCTCGTGCGCCCCGACGGGCACGTGGCGGCTCGGTTCACCTCGGCCCCAGCCGACGCCGAGCTCTCGCGTGCGCTGGCCGTCGTGCGGGCTCGCCCCCTCTCGCCGGCGGCGCGATGAGCGCACGGGCGCCGACCCCGCTCGTGCACCGGCTCGACGCATCACGCTCGACGATCGCGTTCTCGGCCTGGGCGCCACCCCCCCTGCCGCGCGGAACCGGCCACTTCGCGCGAGCCTCGGGGACCCTCGTGTGCACCGACGGGGCGCCGCTGCGAGCCGAGGGCACGATCGATGTCGCAAGCCTCACCAGCGCCGTTCGCCTGCGCGATCGCCATTTGCTGTCCTCCGACTTCCTCGACTCGGCGCGCCACCCGACAATCGACTTCGTCAGCGATCGCATCGCGCCGCTCGGCGGCGGCCGCTACCTCGTCGTCGGCGAGCTGACGATCCGCGGCGTGAGGCGTGTCATCGAGCTGCGCGCCGACAGCGCGCCGATCGCGGGAGGACACCTGATCCGCGCCGGGACGGCGATCGACCGCCGCCACTACGGCGTTCAGAGAAGCCGTCTCGACGTGGCGGCGGTCGGCCGCACGGTCGAGATCCGCCTAGAGCTGTGCGTGACCCCGGACGATCCGTGAAGCTGGCTACCTTCACCGAATCGGGCCTCACGCGCTGCGGCGTCGTTGACGGCGAGGAGATTATCGACCTCGGCGCCGTCCCCGGCATCCCGGCCGACATGTGCGCGCTGCTCGCCGGCGGCGTCGAGGCCGTCGGGCGGGCGCTGCGGCGCGACCTTCCGCGCCTGGCGCTTGCCGACGTGCGCCTCGAGCCGCCGGTGCGCCCGGCCAAGTTCATGGCCGCCGGGCTCAACGCCCGCGACCACCGCCGCGAGATCACCCCGGGCCGGCTGGCCCGCAATCTGCACCTCGTGCGCTTGGGCCTCGGCTCCAAGCTCGCGCACCCGCGCAGTCGCTACCCGATGTTCTTCGCCAAGGCGACGAGCTCGATCACCGGTCCGTACGACCCGATCTGGTCCCCCGCCGACTCCCCGACGGCCGACTTCGAGGGCGAGGTCTGCGCGGTCATCGGCCGGCGGTGCCACCGCCTGACCGCGGCCGAGGCGGCGAGGGCCGTCGCCGGCTACACGATCACGAACGACGTTAGCGTGCGCGCTTGGCAACTCGATTCCCCGATGGGCCCGATCCTGGCCAAGGGCTACCCCACCCACGGCCCGCTCGGCCCGTGGATCGTCACGAGCGACGAGCGACCCGGCGGCGACTTTGAGCTGTGCACCTTCGTGAACGGCCGCCAGCGCCAGCACGGAAGCACCGGCGACCTCATTCGAACCCCGCTTCAGCTCGTCGCGATCCTCTCGCGCTTCTGCGTCCTCGAACCGGGCGACCTCATCGCGACCGGCACCTTCGCCGGGGTCGGCCTGTTCGAGCGTCGCTGGCTCGCCCCCGGCGACACGGTTCGGGTGGAGGTCGACGGCATCGGCCACATCGAGAACCGCGTGAGCGAGGAGCCGCCCAGGCGCGGCCTGCTCGACGAGCCGGCCGCGGAGGGCTATCCGGCGCTCGAGCGCCGGGACCGCGTGCGCGGCTGAGGGCGCGCTCTAGGGTGGCGCGCGTCGTTCGGCGGGGCGGCGGCTGACGCGCATCCGTCGGCGAGCACGCCGAACGCCTCGGCGACGAGCGCCACGAGCCGGATCTGGTCATCGCGCCGACCCGCATTCACGCGGCGGTAGGTCACGAGAGCGGCCCGCAGGGCAGCCAGCGACGCGCGGGCGGCGACGTCGGCGCGCAGACGCAGCGCGTCGGGCGCGGTGTCGGGCTCGTACCCGTCGCGCTCGAGCAGCACAGCGGCCAGCTGCTCCTCCCAGTCGGCGATCACCTCGAGCATGCGCGAGGACACCCGGCTGCGCGCCGTCGCGCGAGCATTGCCGAGCAGCGCGGCCGGTCGCGGCATCCCGTCTGGCGGGGCGAGCGTCCTCAGCGCGGCCTGGACGGCGACGAGCGGCGGCTCGCCAGCCGGACGCGCGCGCAGCGCCGCCAGCAGCTCTGGCAGCGCGTCGATGAAATCGCCGAGGACGAGGTCGTCCTTGCTGGCGAAGTAGCGAAAGAAGGTGCGCTCGGAGACCTCGGCCGCGGCCACGATGTCCTGGACGGTCGTGGCCTCGAAGCCGCGCTCCCCGAACAGGCGCAGCGCCTCGCGCTGAAGCGTCGCCCGCGTCGCGCGCTTCTTGCGGTCGCGCAAACCGACGACCTCATTGCGCTCGCTCATCAGAACGAGCTTAGCCAGCGGCCGCGATCTCAAGCCGGCGTGAGCGCGCACCGGAACCCGACGTGGCTCGACGACGTGTCGGGCGTCATGCCCTGCCTGGCCGCCGGGCGGTAGCGGAGGCAATAGTCCGGCGAGCACAGATGCGACCCCCCCTTGACGACCACCTGGGCGGTCCCGGCCGCGCCGGCGCCCGTCGCCGGCGCGGGATCGCAGCACCGCCGGGCCGGCGCCGCGTGGTGGCGCGGCGCGAAGGCGTCGCCGGTCCACTCCCACACGTTGCCGGTCACGTCCAGGAGGCCGTAGCCGTTGGCCGGATACGCCCCGACCGGCGAGGTCCCGGCCCGCCTCCCCGGCCCCGAGCAGCACCACGGAAAGCGCCCCCGGAACGTGTTGGCGAGCGGACGCTGCAGCGAGTGATCCTCCTCGCCCCAGGCGAAGGCGGCGCCCTCGAGCCCGCCCCGCGCCGCGCGCTCCCACTCGGCCTCGGTGGGCAGACGGCGCCCTGCCCAGGCGGCGTAGCGCCGCGCGTCCTCGTGGGCCACGTGGGTGACCGGATGGCGCTCGCGTCCCCGCACCGTGCTGCCGGGCCCTTCGGGCGCTCGCCAGCACGCGCCCGGCACGTAGGACCACCAGGCGCGCACGTCGTTGAGCGGCACCGGCGCCGACGGCGGGGTGAACACGAGCGAGCCCGGCACGAGCGCGCGGGGATCGACCCACGGGAACATGCGCGGGTCGGTCGGGCGCTCGGCCACCGTCACGTATCCGGTCTGCGCGACGAAGCGAGCGAACTGCTCGACGGTCACTGGGTGCCGCTCGATCCACGCGTCGGCGACCGTCGCCCAGTGGGCCGGGCGCTCCTCCTCGTAGAAGGAGTCGCTTCCCATCGTGAATGTTCCTCCCGGGATGTGGACCAACTCCCCGGTCATGGGGCATAATATGGCAGACCTGTCAAATGGCAGTGCTGCCACTAAGGAGGGAAGATGACGGATCAGTCAATCGACGCGCGGCTCAGTCGCCGAAGCTTCGTGGGGGCCGCGCTCGCCGCGGCCGCGGCGTCGGTCGCGGGACCCGCCGTGAGGCCAAGGCTCGCGCGGGGCGCCTCGAGCGCGCCGGCGCGCCCGAACATCCTCGTGGTGATCGTCGACCAGCTCCGCTATCCGCAGTGGTTCCCGGCGCAGGCCGAGCTCGACGCGCTCCTGCCCAACCTCGCGCGGCTGCGCGACGGAGCGGTCTCCTTCGCCGGCCACTACACCGCGTCGAACATGTGCACCCCGTCGCGCGGGGCGCTCCTCACCGGGCTGTACCCGCATCAGACGGGCTGCCTGTTGACCAACCAGAGCGAGCTGATCACCGGATTCCCGACCTGGGGCACGTTCCTGCGCCAGTTCGACTACGAGACAACCTGGTGGGGCAAGTGGCACCTGTCGAGCTCCTGCGATCTCGACCCCTACGGATTCGACGGCGGCACCTGCCCCTCGCCGAACGGCGCGCCCGGTCAGGGCCTGACGGCCGATCCGAAGATCGCCGACCAGTTCGCGACGTGGTTCGCCGACGCCGGCGGGGACGGCCCGTGGTGCACCACGGTGTCATTTGTCAACCCGCACGACATCGCCTGGTGGCCTTTGTGGACCGGCGTCATTCCGGGCGAGCACAACCTCCCCAGCCGCTTCAACGCCCCCGCACCGAACTTCGAGACCCCCGAGCAGCTCCTCGCCCGTGGCAAGCCCCTGCTCCAGCGGTCGATGCAGATCTGCGAGGCGCTCGCCTGCGGTCCGCCGCCCTACGAAGGCGAGGCGGGCCGGATCGCCTGGACGCGGATCCTGGACGTCTATCTGCGACTGCAGCAGTACGTCGATGCCCAGATCGGGCGAGTGCTCGACACCCTGGAATCCCGCCCGGACGTCGCCGAGAACACCGTCGTCCTCTTTACCTCCGATCACGGCGAGTACGGCGGCTCGCACGGGCTGCACGGCAAGGGCGGCGCAGCGTATGAGGAGGCGCTGCACGTCCCCTTCTATGTCAAGGACCCGCGCGGCGTGCTCACGGCCCATCCCGGCGTGCCCCGTCCACAGCTCACCTCGAGCGTCGACCTGATCGGCCTGCTGCTTACCATCGCCTCGGGCGCACAGGACTGGCGCAACGACTCGGCCTTTGCGCACCTCGCCGAGCGCCTCGACCTGTCGGCGATCTGCGCCGATCCGCAGGCCCCCGGGCGCCCGTGGATCGCGCACGTCACCGATGAGAATGCGCTCGCCCTGGCGCCGGTGGACGCCGGACAGGACCCACCGCGCCACGTGGCCGCGATCCGCACGCCGACCGCCAAGTTCGCCACCTACAGCTACTGGACGACCGGCACGATCGACGTCGAGGCCGGCGGTCAGGAGACCGAGCTGTACAACTACTCGACGCCGGGCGGCGTGTACGAGATAGACAACACGAGCGGCGAGAGCGACCTCCAGAGCGGCCTGTCCGAACTGCTGGCGAGCGCGATGGCCGACGAGGTGCGCGCGCCGCTGCCGGCGGCGCTCGTGGCCGCCCAGCAGGCGGGGATCGCCCAGTACCTGCAGCTCTCGCCCACCGAGTAGGCGACGGCGATTGCGACGTCTGGACCCGGCGACGCGTGCGCAGACAGCGGCCACATCGCCGGAACGGATCGGTGTCGCTCTTGCGTGACGAGGTTCTGCCGCTCGAGGTGTGGGAGCCGCCGCGACCTGTTCGCGTCTCCCACCGTCACGGCAAGCCCGACCAAGTCGTGACGCCGGCCCGGATATTCGCCCGAATCGGTCGCTCGATCAATAGGAGCAGCAGCACCAGTAGCAGCAAGCAGTACGCGGCCTGGGACTCGAACCCAGCCCGCCGGATTAAAAGATCGCTGGATGTTCGTGCTGACACGTCGATTGGCAAGGCCTGACGTGTTCTGAGGCATGCTGAAGTTCGCTCAGATTCGGGGAGTTCGGGACCTTGTTCGGGACCCGGCTTGCTTCACGCGCCGAGGCCGGCGGCGGCGTGCTCTCTGAGATAGTCGCGCAGGTATGGCAGCGCGAAGTCGACGTAGCCGTGGCCCGTGGACTCGATCAGCTCTGAGGCGATGAGCCGCAGCCGATATTGACTGGCGAAGTTCGTTGTGATCGAAAGGCGCTGTTGGATGTCTTTCATCCGTGAGGGACCGTCATCCTCGGCCATCGCGAGGAGGAACGACTTGTCGATCGCGGAGGCGTCGGCGAGAGCCGGTTCATAGATGAGGGCACCGAGTCGGCGCAGTGCGTTGGCGACGCCTTCTCGCGCGCTATCGATGGAGATCTCGACGTCGGATCGACGGAGACGCCAGACCTGGGCGCCCACGAGTTGGATGAGGAAGGGGTACCCACGCGTGCCCTCGACCATCGCCGCAAGCGCCCGATCGCGGACGTGCCGTCCGCTGGCTTCGACGGGCGTTCGGAGGGCTCGCGCCACGTCGTCGTCGGGGACGGCGCCCAGGGCGTGGCGCTCTGCTCGGCGCAGGAACGTGAGTACGTCGTCGTTGACGACATCGCTGACCGCGGAGGCCAGTCCTGCCCCGGCGAACGCCAGTTCGCGTTCCTCGCGAAACGCGTGCTGGACGGCGGTGGCGACTTGGCGCAGCTCATCGATCTGGTTCCGGTGGATCTCGTCGAGCGTGACCAGCAGAACGGTCTCGTTCTCGGCGAGCAGATCGGTGACGAGATCGATCTGGCTGCGCAGGGTCGCCTCGGGCGCGTGGTTGAGGGTCGTCTCCCAGGTCAGAGCGCCGGATGCCAGTGGCCCGGTGACCCCCGTCAGGCGGCGCTGAACAGCGTCAGGGTCGAAGGTCTGAAGAATCCGCGGTAGATGCTGGCGGGCGATGCGATCCACGAAGCCGGGCGAGGCCGTCTCGCTGACGACGAGCTACCCACGCTCTTTGGCTCGGTCCTCGACCGCGTTGAGCATCACCGTCTTCCCGCACCCGCGGGCTCCCGTGTAGAGCGTCGCTCGACCCGCCGATCCTGGTCCATCCTCAAGCGCTTCGGCGAATTCCTCGATCAGACTGTCGCGGCCGACGAGCAGCGGCGGGCTCGCGCCGAAGCTCGGCTTGAACGGGTTTACCGCCATACGAAGAGGCTAGCGGCTTTAGAGGTCGTTAGAGCTTTTAGACATCTGTAGACGCGTGAGTCGAGTGATACGCGGCCGTCCGACTCGAACCGTCCGCCGCGTGAGACGGTGTTGAACGGGAGTGTCGGTCGGGCGCGTCCTTCGTCTCCACCGCGATCGTCCGCAGCGGCGGGCTACTGCCGCCCGATCGCGTTCGTGGCGAAGCACTCGCACGGCACGGGCCGCGCGGACGACCCCCACGGCCGCGACGAGTCATCGACCGTTCGGCACCCTCAAAACTGCCGCCAGCGGCGTTCGTTTGTAGAAATGCTCGGGCGCGTGTGCGCAGGTAGCGTTGTGGAGGGTTGGCTGGGGCTTCCCTCGACGGTCTCTGTGGCGGCGGCCGAGTGTGGCCCGCGCGAGGCGGAACCGGGAGCCGCTGGTCAGGAGTCCCAGATCGGCCCGAACGCCGGGAGGCCGAGTTTCTCCAAGCCGTGCACCACGTTCCAGGTTCCTGGCTTGTTGCTGACGACTAGGGCCGCCTCCGCCGCGAAGTCACGAGATACGTCATGGGCCAGCCGGAGCAGGTCGGGCTTGCCGCGCTCAGTGGTGTCCCAGATGGTCGCGTCGGGATGTGCGGCTAGCACTTCGTCCACGAGCGCGTCGCCGTAGGTTGCGCGCGGGGCGCGTGCGGACCAGACGAGCCTGGCCGGCACGCGTGGCGTGAGGATCGCCCCGAGCACTGGACCGATGCCGCTGCCGGTCACGACGTAGACGACACGGCGATACATGACCTCGATCGCCGCCATTGGTGCTCGTGTGGGGACGCCGCGAACCCAGAGGTGCGACGGCGGGTTGTCGATGAAGTGCGAGGTCCAGTCGCCCGCCCGGGAGATCAACAGTCGGTACCCGGATCGGCCCGGTGTGGTCACGGTCGCAAACGCGTGCCACTCTCGCAGTGGGCTCCTGCTGATGCCGACCGCGGCCACGTGCGTTGGTCTTACGCCATAGTCCAGATGGACGATCGCCGCATGTGAGGATGGGCGGTCAACTGTGACGGGGACGCGGCGCAGCGTGAGCCAAGGCCAGCCGATGCTCGCCGTGATCAGGCTGAGGACCCAGATCTTCCAATCGCTCAGGTTGCCGTGCGTGAGGTGCAAGGTGAGCGCCCAAAACAGTGCGACCGATGTCCAGCCGCCAAAGCGGTGCGTCAGCTCGAACAGGTTGTGAACTCGTGTGCGCACGGGCGGCAATGCTCCGAGCAGCACAGCGATGAGGATGGCCCCGAGGCTCGTGGACAGTACGACCGTGGTGAGATCCACGACCGCGGGCCGGCGCCCGTGGGCCACGGCGGCGACTACGGTGAAGGCGCACAGCCACCCCGTGCCCGCGAGTGCCGCACCGACGTGAAGGCCGCCGATGTGGTTTACCTTCGAGACCGTCCATCGCAGCCGCAATGGCCAGCGGTTTGAGCCTCGTGCGGCCAGGGCGAAGATCATGTTGAGGACGTGCTGCTGGCGGATTAGGACGGCGATGGCGACGTTCACTACGATCAGATTCGCCAGGCCCGACAGCGCGGTCCCGTCGGCGATGTGCCAGTCCTGATGCGAGAGGTGGCGCGCCAGCAGCGCGCCGTTGGCCAGGACGACGAGGGCGATGAGCCGGTTGTAATGCATCAAACGAGGATGCTTCAGTGCACGTCGCACAGTCGGCGCCAGCGGTGGCCGGGTAGGGGCGACGCGGGTGATGTTGGTAGCCGAGTCGGCGGTGGGGGATTCGGACACTCGGAGATCCTTTCTCGCTTGTTGGCGGTAACTGTCTGGCGGGTATCGCGTTTGCTGGTTTTCGCTTGGATCACGTCGCCTGGCCGCGCGGTAGCACTTCAGCGAGCACGACTTGGGCAAAGGTCTCAACTGCCGGTGTTGTCCACGCCGAGCTCGTTGAGGGACTAGACCGAGACTCACGTATCGCGGCAGGTGCCGCACCGGCGGGCGTTACCTCTCTCACGACGATGCGCCCAACATGAGGAGACGCGACCGTCAGCCGCCGTATTCCATGCGGGTAGAAAAGACTTGAGACGCTCGCGCGGCTGCAAGCAGGGCTTCGCAACTTCGCGTTCCTTCTTGCCGCCTCCGTCACGGGAGCGCGGTGCGGTGGCCCACCAGCAGCAGGCCGCGGCCGGCTGCGCGCTCCTGCTCGGCCGGTAGTCGCACTCGCCAGCGCGCCGAACGATGGACGACTCGTCGCGGCCGTGGGAGTCGTCGGCGCGGCCCGTGCCGTGCGAGTGCTTCGCCACGAACGCGATTGGCGATGAGGTCGGGACTCGGGAAGATGCGTCGATCCAGTTGCGCTAGCAGGGAGAACTGCCGATCGTGTCGCTAGCGCTCCTGCTTGCGCATGGCGAAGGGCGCAGCGTTAGTCGGCCAAGCGGTCAATTAGCCGCAGTAGCAGTACGCGGCCTGGGACTCGAACCCAGCCCGCCGGATTAAAAGATCGCTAGATCTTCGTGCTGACAGGTCGATTTGCAGGGCTTTAAGGTCGCTGAGGTGCGCTGAAGTTCGCTCAGATTCGAGGAGTTCGGGACCTTCTGCGGGACCTTTTTCCGGATCGGCTGCGAGCGGGCGTGAGCCATCCCAAGCGCGGCGTAACGTGCGCGCGCGGGAGCTCGTCCTGCCATGACCGTCCGCCTCACGAGATCCGGTGCGCCCTCCGGTCACGTCTACCGTGTGGAACGCAGTCGCGGCCCGCGCTGGTGCGTGAAGTATCGCCTGCCCGACGGCCGCCAGGTCAAGCGCGTGCTCGGGCCGGCGTGGACACAGCGCACCCGCCCGGCCGAGGGGTACTGGACCCGCGCGCTGGCCGAGGCCGAGCTGCGGCGCATCCTCGCCGAGGCCCAGCTCGGCACCCTGCCCGGCATGGTGCGCACCGGCGTGACGTTCGCCGACGCCGCGGCTGAATGGCTGCGCTACGTCGAGCACGAACGGGCCGCGAAGCCTTCCACGCTCGCCGACTACCGCTACGTCGTGGCGACGCTGAACCGCAGCCTCGGCGAGATCCGCCTGGAGGACATCGACATCGCCACGCTGGAGCGCTGGCGCGACGCGTTCGCCGCCGAGCGCTCGCCGACTAACCGCACGCTCCAGAAGTACACGATCGCGCTCGGATC
>CAVRUQ010000004.1:0-32989 GCA_963724405.1 uncultured Solirubrobacterales bacterium | reverse complement strand
GAGGAGATTCGCCATGCCACCTATGCCCGTCACGCCGCCGGGGAGGCGGACCCCCCTCGCCGAGGGGTTCCTGTCGCTATTTCAGACCAAGCTCATTCTGCGCGGCATCGGCGACAGCCGCACCCTGGAAGCCGTCTCGCTGAGCCTGGGTGAGTACGACCGCCATCTGGTCTCTCACAACGAGAGTGTCTCGGTGAAGGCCGGCTGGCTGGGCGGTCCGGGCAACGAGTCAAGCTCCACCAGCTACCAGACAGTCCGCCAGCGCACGCTCTCGCCCGGCGAGATCTCACAGCTCCCCGCCGGGCAAGGACTGCTGCTGACCAGCGACGGCTGGGAACCGCTGCGTCTGGCGCCCTGGTTTGCCGTCGCCCCCTGGCGCGACATCGCGCTCGCCGACGAGCACCAGCTGCCGCATCCGGACGCCGTATCGCCGCTGGCGGGCCCGCGCAACGCGGCCGCCCTTTTGATCGATCCCCCACCAGGAGGTGCACACGATGACCCCGACGACTGAAAGTGCGTGCGACGTGCTGGCCGAGCATCCGCCGTCCCGGTCAGCCATCCCGACCTCTGGTGTCGCCGCCTACACCAGCGCGCTGCTGGCCAACGTGCTGGCGGCGATCGCGCGCAGCCTGCTGTTGCTCATCCCGCTGGGCATCCTCGGGCTGATCCTCGGCTGGCATCCCGCACTCGCGCACCCACTCGCGTTGGCGATCGCGTTCCTGCCGCTGGGCTGGTCGCTGTGCGGGCTGATCATCCCCGCCGAGGGCTGGCTGATCGAGCAGGACCACGGCGGGCGGCCACCATCGGCCCGCGAGCGCCAGCGTTATGAGGAAGCGCTGGGGGAGATCCTCGCCCGCGACCCCGACGTCAGGCTGCCGAAGTCGTGGTGCGTGGTTGACCAAGCCGACTTCCCCGCCGCGGTCATGGGCGACACGCTGATCCTCGCCCGCGTCACCCTGCACGAGCTGGCACTCGAGCCGATCCTCGCCCACGAGCTCGGCCACCTGCAACACCACGACGGCCGCATCACCATCGCGCTGCTGCGACTCGCACCCTTCGCCTCCCAACTGGAAGGTCGGCCGCGCGGCCCCGGGATCTTCGCCGCGCTGGCGCGCGTGGTCGTCTACGTCGCCAGCGGGGGCCTGTCGATGCGTCTGACCACCCTGATCTGGGCCGGCTACTTCCGCTGCTGCGAGTACCGCGCTGACGAGTTCGCCGCCCGGCTCGGCTACGCCGGCGAGCTGATCGACTACTTCGAGGGTGCCGTCGCCTATGACCAGCCCGTCCCGTTCGCTTGGATGAAGGCCCACACCGAGCCACGGTCGAACTGCGCATCGACCGCCTCACCGCCTACCTGACGCTCGCGGCGATCACCGGCGCCGGCGAGGGCTCGGGTACAGGTCGGGGTGCGGGTGGTGGTGGCGCAGGCAGCGGAACCCGTCAAGCTCGCCCCTCCGGGGTCGCCTGTCGGGTAGCCGGGGCGGTTGCCCGCCCCGGCTCCCACAGAACCGGACTTGCGCTGTTCGCATCCGGCTCCTCGGGACGGCGGGTTGTGAACCCCGCCGCCGGCCGGTTATCGACCTCGATCTATTCCTGCTCCTGGGCCATGATTGGATGGGCAGGAGCGTTGATGGCTGGGCGTTTGTGCCGGTGCAGCCCGGCGACCGAGACGAGCCCGCGCCGCGCGAAGTACGCGTTGCGCAGGCCGTGATCGACGGCCGGAGCGTGACTGAGGGCCCACGTCGACGTGCTGCCGGCGTAGACCGCGTGCCACGCGGCGTGCGGCTTGACGCCCAGCGCGATGAGGCGGCGAGCGATCGTTCGTTGACGTTTCCAGTGGTGCAGCACGATGGCCCGCAAGCGCCGACGGATGTGGGCGTCGATGCGGCGCATCTCTTGCTGCTCGGCGGCCGAGACGATCCCGAAGAACTGATGCCATCCGGCCAGCCACACGTTGATCCGGGCGATCGCGCTTTCCAGCGTGCTCCCCCAGGTTCTCGGTGTCAGCTGGCGGATCCGGACCAGCGCGTTGCGCTTGGTGCGCTGCGAGAGTCCGACTTCCACGGTCCTGCGCCGCCCGTGCTGCACGACTCGCAGGCAAAACCCGAGGAAGTGGCGGTCCTGCGGGCGAGCCACCGCCGACTTCCCGTCGTTGATCCGCAGCCGCAAGCGGCACTGGATGAACGCGGTCAGGCTGGCCATGACCCGCTGGCCGGCGCGTTCGCTTTGCACGTAGACGTTGGCGTCATCGGCATAGCGAACGAACCGGTGGCCACGCCGAGCGAGCTCTCTGTCGAGCTCGTCCAGCACGATGTTCGAGAGCAGCGGCGAAAGCGGCGAACCCTGAGGCACGCCCTCATCGACGCCGATCACGACACCGTCCGGCAGCACCACCTTGGCCTTGAGCATGCGTCCGATCAGGGCGAGCAGCCGCTGATCGTCGACCCGCGTTGCGAGCCGTGCGGTCAGCCGCTGGTGGTTGACGCGATCAAAGAACTTCTCCAGATCGATGTCGACCACCCACTCGTACCCGTCGCGGACGTGCTTCTTGGCCTCGGTGATCGCCGTGTGGCAACTTCGCCCCGGCCAGAACCCGTGGCTTGACGAATGGAATGTCGGTTCGAACAGCGGGTCTAACCCGGATCGTGCAGTAAGCGCGGGAGAGTGACCGGGCGGCCGGCGCATGGCGGTCGGGGGTGGTGAGCGGGAGGTTGTCGGGCGTGATGGTGGCCGGGCGAGCGGTTCCGCGGAGCCGCGGCGTTTGTGTGGCCAGTGTGCGGGCAGCGGTCGTCGCGGCGGTGGCCGGAGGGTCCTGCTTGGTGGTGTGTGGGGCGGTGGCGGCGGTCAGCCGCTGGCCGCGGCGAGCGTTTTGAGCTTCTGAAAGGCGGCGAGGAGCTCGGTCGCCCACGGCCAGCTGTCCTGGAGGTGCAGCTTCGCGCGGCGGCCGGAGAACGCGAGCCGACCGGCGACGTGCAGCAGCCTGTAACGCACGCGCTTGGGCTCGGCCTTGGCCAGCTCGCCGTGGAGGGCGAGTGCTTGGGTCCAGACGAGCAGGTCGTGCGCGAGCATCACGATCTCCAACCACACCTCGTTGAGTGCAAACGCTTTGAAGGGGAACTTGGACAGGCCGGTGTCCTTGTCGTCACGGATGCGGTCCTCGACGTGCGCGTGCTGGCGGTGGCGACACTCCAGCACGGCGATATCGACGTCGTCTTGGTCGGTGAGGATCGCCTGGAAGCGGTAGCCGTCGTGGTCGGTGAAGCTCAGCTGCGCACCGGGGTGCGGGCGCTCGCGCCGCACGATCAGCCGCGAGCGCTGCGGCCAAGCGGACAGATCAACCTCGTCGGTGATCTCACAGACCTCGCCGTTGGGGCGCTCTGAGCCGTCCTGGTCGAGCGCCGCAACCCAAGCATCCGCGGGGATTTGCAGGATCGCGGCGCGGACCTTCTCGGTCAGCTCATAGCCGACCGAGAACCGCATCTTGGCATCGCGACAGTAGTCGATGAGCCCATGCGTGGCGCCCGCGGAATCAGCGCGGACCAAGATCTCCAAGCTCTCGAGGTACTCGGTCGGGATCTGTGCCAGCGCGAGATCGAGCACCGCCACATGGTCATCTGCGGTGTTCGAGCCGGCGTTCCCCGCCCGCAGCAGCCCGCCGAGCGCCTCTCTGGTCTCATCCAGGTAGACCTGTAGCGGGTGAAACCCGTAGCCGCCCTTATAGTTCCCGGCCGCCTTCTCCTTCTCGGAATGCGCCGTGACAAGCGTCGCGTCCACGTCGAGCGTCAACCGCTGCGGAGCGCCGTGCAGCTCCCAGAACCGCGCCCGGGCCCTGGCATGCGCCTCGCGGATCACGTCCAGTAGCCCCGGCGTCGACGCGATCCGGTCGACCACCCGAAACGCTGTGGAGTCAGACGCGACCGTCCCGAACAACGCGTCCTGCTCACGAATGGCGCCCAAATCACAGACGCACTCGCCGCCATCGACGAGCATCACCGCGAGATCGCGGATCACCCGGCCCGGATCGTGACCACGGCGCCGCTGCTTGATCGCGGCCAGCCGCAACGACAGCGCCTTCGTGAGCCCAACCTTGTCAGCGACCTGCGCGATGAGCGCGGTGCCCGCATGCGAGACCAAGCCCGCTCCGTCCGAGGTGACTTCTACGGTTACCGGGCGTCCATCACGCATCACCTTCAAGGTGAACCTCCAAGCTCGGGATCAAGGACCTTCGACAAGCCCAGAATCCCCGCTCAGCCGGACGTTGACCGCGCCCCCGCCCGCCGGGGGCGCGGTCATTACAAGGCCGCTACTGCACGCCCCGGGCTAGGACCTGCCGCACGGCCTCCATCACCACCCGGTCGACCACGTTAGGGATCCCCAGCCCGCGCTGCCCACCGCCCGCCTTGGGGATCATCACCCGGCGAATGCCGCCCGGACGATAAGACCCCGCCAGCAGCCCGGCGCGCAACCACGACGAGATGGTCGGCCACTGCTCACGCAGCGCGCCGACGGTCATCGCGTCCGGGCCTGGGGCGCCCTTGTTCGCGACCACCTTCTTCATCGCGGAATCCAGTCGCGCGATCACCTCCTCCATCCTCGCCAGGGTGCACGTCTCTTCGGTGACGATCGCCTTCGGCACCCCCGCTCGGCCTGCCCGGGACCGGTCCCGGGCCACCTCACGAGCGGACCCCACAGGGTCTTCTGCTGTCGCGATCGGCAGTCCAAGCTGCACCACCGTTTGTTCGACCGGGACCGCCTTCCCTTGCCCAACGACGGGCTGAGCGGGCATTACCCCGCCGTCCGGTACTACGCGGTCCTCCGACTTCTGCTGGCCCATCAGCCGCCGTCTCCGCCGGCCTACCGAACCTCGGAGACCAACAGATCTCCCAGGGTAAGTCGTTGAGATTTCGCGGTGATCCCGTCGCCAATACGCCCCCGGCACCAACAGGAATCGGGCTTCGCTGCCACGAGCCAGCTCACCCCGCCAAAGGACGCCTTACGGCGCTTCACTCTCGTTCGAAACCACCACGCACCTACGGCTTCCTTCAGACCCGCCCTCACGGAAACCCACCCACGCCAACCAGCAACGCGAGCCGGCCGCCCGGTCAATTCCGGGCCGCGCCCTTGCCACATCAGTGTTGGGTTCCCCCTGTCAGGGCCCCAGGACAGGACTTCCACCTCCGATCTCAAACGACATGCCTGGCACACTCGGCGAGGGCTTCGCCCCGAGCTTGACTGAACCCGCTCCCTGCGCCTTTAAGCACTCAGGTCGGCCCGGAGGGCCGACCTTTGACATCATCACCCCGCCACACGCGCAGGGCCCTGACGCCAGCGCGGACAGGTCGAGCGATGACCCGGAGGACGCGGCATGACACTTCCACCACCGGGCGGACGACGCATCGGCAACGGACTGCGCCGGGTCACCGGGCGGCTCGGCATCGGGCCGCGTCCGATCAGCCAGTCCAGTCCGCTGCTCAATGCCGAGCAGGCCGCCGAGCTGCTCGGCGTCCCGCCGACCTGGCTGCTCGCCCAGGCCCGCAAGCACCGCGTACCCCACCACCGCCTCGGGCACTACGTCCGCTTCGATCCCGACGAGCTGATCCAATGGGTCCGCGACAGCCAGATCCCGCCCGACGGTCGCCAGAAGCGATGAGTTACGGCGGCAGACACGTGGCCGTCCGCGTAGGGTCGGCGCTCCTACTGAATGCCCACCACCACGACGGGACGACTGCTGTCAGTAGTCGTTCCGTCACCAAGCTCGCCGAACTCGTCAGCCCCCCAACAGACTATCTGTCCCCCGGTGAGCAGCGCGCACGACTGTTCGGTGCCCGCGGCAACTCCAATCGCCTCGCTGATCCCAACGACTGGAACGGGGGTGGTCGAACACGAGAAAGTGCTGGCTCCCGATCCGCAGGTCTGGGGGCCCACAGTCACCCCATCGCCGAGTTCTCCGTATACGTTGTCTCCCCAGCAGTCCACCCCCCCGCCGTTTAGCAGGGCGCACACGTGACCATTCCCGGCGGCAACCTGCGAGGCTGTGGTGATGCCCGAGACGTCGACAACGACGCCGTTTCGGCCGGTGGTTGTGCCGGTGCCCAACTCGCCGTCATAGTTGTCGCCCCAACAGTTCACGGTACCGGTCTTCGTCACGGCGCAGGCAAAGAAGTCGCCGGCCGAGACCTCGACGGCATCAGTGACTCCGCTGACATGAACAGGGGTGCTGGCGCCACCAGACGTCGTGCCCGTTCCAAGGCTGCCGAACCCGTTATCGCCCCAACAGTCGACCGCCCCCGCCTCGAGAACAGCGCACGCCTCGCCGAACCCGGCACTCACCTGCGTGGCGGTCGCTATGCCCGGTACCTGGAGCGGTGTGGTACTGCACGCGTTACCAGAAGCGCAAGTCTGCGGGCCCGTTGTCGTGCCGTTCCCAAGTTCTCCGTAACCATTCTCACCCCAACAGTCCACTGCGCCGCCTCGAAGCAAGGCGCACGCCGTGTTTTCGCCAGCCGCAACCTGCACGGCGTCGGTGATGCCGAGAACGGTCACAGGAGTCGAGGTGCTTGCAGTCGTTCCATCGCCCAGTTCTCCGACCCCGTTGTCGCCCCAGCAAGCCACGCTCCCCCCGCTACGCAACGCGCAGGCATATCCAGCACCCGTCGCTATTGCGGTCGCGTCGGATATCCCGGGCATGAGTGTGGGATATGCGCTATCGCCACCGTCGTTCTGCGACGAGAGCCACTGTCCGACGCCCCAGCACGCGGCCTGGCCGCCTAAGAGAAGGGCGCAGGTGGTGACGCTGTTGGCACTTACGGCCTGCGCGGGTGGCAGCGGCGTCGGGCTGCTGGGTCCCGGGCCGCCCGGGCCCGAGCCACCCGAGCCCGGACCACCGGAACCCGAACCCGGTGCTCCGCTAGGTCCGGTTGATTTCTGGCCCGAATACGCGAGGCTGCCGGTTCGGTGGCCGATACCGAGAGCCTGTTTGACCGTGATGCCCGCGGCTACGACGATAAGGATCTTCCCAACCGCGTCCAGTGCCTTGGGTCCCGCTTTGATCAGTCCCGCCGATGAGTCCAGGCACTGCAGCAGCGATAGTTCGCTCAGCCCGGTCTTGACCGGACTGTATCCGCACTGGACGAGCGCGTTGTAGACGTCGCCCGCCGCCTCGGCACCCTCGCCGATCTCGCTCAAGATGAACGCCCCGAAGGTCCCAAGTGGGCTCTCGTCGACGGTTAGGCTCGCCGATGAGCTGACCGCAACTGAAACCTTGACGCCACCTCCGGGCGGTAGCGCGATCAATGTAGGCGGGTCGCCGTTCGCGCCAGCGTTCAGCGCGGGGTTCATCTTCCCAAACACGTAATCCAGTAGAGGATTGCCGCTCGAAGTTAGCGCTCCGATCTTTACGGCGGAGTTCGGCGCGCCGCTGTCGATGTCAACCGCAAGGACCGTACCGGTGTTGTTTGCCAGCGTCCAGGTTGCTGTGCTGCCGTCGACCGACACGCAGTACTTCAGGGCGGGCTGGTAGTCGATGGCTTCGGCGTCCGCAAACGCGCTGCCGTCCGTTGCGACCCCAGGCCAACTGGAGCTATCTGGCGAGCATGATGGAGCGCTCGTGTGCTGTCCGAGAAACGTCGAGAGGTCCGATCCGAGCCAATTCGCTAGGTCGAGCGCCGCATGCTGCTTGACGGAAGCCAGTGAGATCTTCGGAAGCGAAAACGACGTGAAGATTGAGAGCGACGGTGTCTCGTAGCTCACTTCGCCATCGGCGACTCGTATCGATTGTCCGACCAGAATCTGGCCGCCGCCGTGGTCGTAGAAATGCACGAGCACCGGCGCGTAGTCGCTGCCTAGTATCCCGACGTCGGGGTCAACTGGGAGCGTCACTCGCACGGGGCTTTGGGTTCCGTTCCAATGCGCGTTTATATGGAGGCGTACCGACGGGCCGGGCAGCCCGGCGCTCGAGGGATCAAGCGGCGTCACCGTCGCGGTCGTGGGCGTCGTCACCGTCCCGGCCGGGACCGTCAGCGAATACCCCTCCGCGGAAATGGTCGTGGCCTTGTTAGGAAGGACCTGACCGCTCACGGAGACCAGCACAAGTCGCGAACCGGAGGCAGCGACGACGCGCCGTCCTTTCCAGACGCTCACTCGCAGATGCAGCGGCAGTGCGCCGGCGACACGCCAGCGCAGCACTGCTCTGCCGGATTGGAGGCTTGCCGCACTCGTGGGCACCCACCGCGCGCCGACCCGCCGATCAAGGTGCGCAGTCAGACCGGGAGTGGCTTCTGCAATGGTGACGTGGACGGCTAGAACGCGACCAGCCTCAACGGACGCGGGCCACTTCGCCGTCACGTGCACCGGCGGAGCGCGATTCGCCAGCCTGGCAACTGGCGACGGCATCGCGGTAGTCGCGACCGCGGCGACTGCGACGCCCGTCATGCAGATCGTCGCCAACGCTGCTGGCAATATCACGACCCGCGAGCGAGCCCCGCGTGTCCGGATCATTGCGGCGACCCTACTTTATGTGAGGCAGCGTTCGCCATTTGGAGCGACAGGCCGTGTGCGACGCCGGAGCGCGCGCTCCCCTGCAGGCCGCGGCGCGAGACACCTGGCGTAAGTCAGCGGCTCCTCGGTTCCCCGCCCCGGCTTCGTCATCGCAGCTCAGTGTGCATTGAGATGAAGGGTGAGCACGGTGGTCATCTGCCCTGCAGTGCTCGTGCTCACGAGCACCAGGAGCGCCTTCGCGCGGGCGACCTTGACGGCGTGTGCGAGGTCGCGGGTCGCGGCAATCGCCGGGTGCGAGATTGTAAACCGGGCGCTCGCTGCGGGAACCATGAGGGAAATCCGGAGCGTGCCATTAATGATCGTGATCCGGGACCTGAGCTTTGTCCCGCTACGCTCTGCAGCGATCCCGCGCGTTAGAAGCCGCCTAGCGTCAGAGAACTTGAGGCCGCGTGGCAGTCTGATAGTGACTGAGGCGAGTCGGGCAAGTCCTGTGCCGGCGACCAGCGTGAACGATAGGCGAACCCGTCCGTGGGCGATGCCGGAAATCGATGCGTCAGTGACGTGGGCAGACGCCCTCGGCCTTCCCGCTCCGGAGGTGGCCGTGGTCCGCGACGTCGGAGCCACTGAAGTTGCGGTGCTCGCCGCCGGCGCCACCGCGATCAACTGCGGGACCGATGACCAGGAACAGGTGTCGCCGGACTGCTCGCACGCGGGAAGGCTTGGCAGCTCCTGTGACCACGTGAAGTTGAGTGCGTCCGGCGGAGTCTGTCCCGGCTCGAACACCTCCGTGTAAGACGGCCGACCAGACACCGTCGCGAACGCAGCGCCCATGCCGCACGATGCGCCACACGTCACCCATGCCTCGTCATACAGCACGGCGTCGCGATGACCCCAACACCCGCCCCCGCCGGGGGGCACGCAATCTAGGTTCGGACTAAACCCATCCGAGCTTAGTCCGTCCTCGTACATCCACCCGACCATCGCGTCGATGCTGCTGGCGTAGCCACCGGCCCAGACGCTGAAACCGGGCGGATCATCGGCAGCGTCGGCCCCGAGCTGCGCGATGGCGTCCAGGTCGCTGGCTAAACCGGTGACTGTGGGCAGACCCCGAGCACTGCGTTCGAGATCGGTCAGCACGAACAGCTGCTGAGGAACTGTGAGGTCGGCCCAATTGGACGGCAGGAGCACCGGCCCGAGCCCCTCCGCGCTCCTTCCGTAGTTGAACGATCCTGTCGGCCCAACGAAGCAAGTCGCTCCGGGTGGTCCGAGGCACAGGGTCCCGGCACCCGTGCTCGACGTTCCGTAACCCCCGACGTTCCCGACCGGATCCTGGGGCGGCACCAGCCCCGTCAACGCGCCCGTGACTGAGCCCGTGACAACGGCGGAGACTCCGGCCCAGCTAGCCTCAACCGTGAACGAGCCGCCCACCAGGCCGCTAACGACGGGGGGCAGCGCTAGCTGCCCCCCGGCATCACCCACCAGCCCGGTGGACACTGCGTTCCAAGTGACGCCCGTGTTCCCCGGTGCCAGTCCGACCGTGATGGGCGCATTGACCGCCGGGACGCCGTTACAGGACGCGGTCAGAACAGGCGGCACGGCGGACCCACCACCAATCGGCACTTGCAGCGTGGACGCGGCAAACACCAGACTCGGTGTCTCGCCGCTCGCGCAACTCCCAGTCGGAGGCGAGGTTGTGGTGCTCGACGTTGACGTGGTGGAGGTTGTGGTGCTCGACGCCGCCGTAACAGAGGTCGTTGTCGTCAAAGGGGACTCGGCCACGGACGCCGTCCCTGCGATGCCGACAGAGGGGGCTAAGGCCATGGCTAAGGCTGGCACCGACAACCAGCACAGCACGAGCACTGAGAACGCCACGGCACCGCGTCTTGGGCGACAGACTTTCACGAGTCAGACGTGTCCAAGCCCAGCCGGCACCGCCCAGCGATGTGGGCGGGCTCTGTGGTTCGCCTTTCGTCGTCCATCAGTGGGGAAGCCGTCGCCCTTACGTGACCACGATCCTTGTCGTTACGGTCGCTCCCCGCCTGCCGCCCCTGCGCACGATGTGCAGCGTGTAGGTGCCCCGTGCGACCGTGACGGCTGACGTCGAAGCAAACTCCAGATGCCCTCGCACGGTCGCCGCCGTTCCTTGGGCAATGACTGTGCCGCCATGTGCGAGCGTCGCACGTGCTGGGTTGGACTCGGAGCTGAATTGCACAGGACCCCTGACGGCCGTTGCGGTGCACCGTTCGATAGGCGTTGATCCGGCTCGCGCTGGCGCTCTGGAATCACACCGGAGACGCTCGACCGTTCCGCTCGGTTTCGTGTTGCCCGGCACCGTCTGCGTCGGCACGAGCGACAGCACCGAAACGCCGGCCGTCGGGCCGCCATGCGTCATCGCGAGCAGTTGCCCGTTGGGACTGAAGGCCAGCGCTGTCGGGTAGGCCACGCCGTTGTGAAACGGGGAGCCAGCGACTGGTGCGAGCGCGCCGGCGGCCGAGACGGCAAATAGGGCGATGGAACTTGCCGATGCGTTGGGAAAGCTCGACGTGTTGGCAACTGCGAGCATGCTTCCATCTGGGCTGAACGCCGCCGACAACACGATATCGCCGTGCTCAGCGCCGGTCGGGAAGGGTGATCCCGGGACTTGTGTCACGCGTCCCGATCCGTCGACCGCGAACACCGATATCGAATCCTGGGTCTGGTTGGCGACGGCTAGCAAGTCGCCGCTCGGGCTGAAGGCGACGACATCAGGGTCGGCACCCGGGCTGCTTCCAGTCTCAAACGGGGAGCCCGCGACTGGTGTCAGGGCGCCTGCAGCGTCCACCGAGAACACGGAAACCGAGTCACCGAGGATATTTGCGGTCGCCAGGAAGGCCCCGTTCGGACTGAAGGCCACATCGACAGGGTCAAATGAGCTGGTGGAACCGGCGTATCCGCCTCCGCTCGGAGACCACACAGAAAATGGTGACCCCGACACGGGGGCCACAGCTCCGGCCAAGACCGAGAACGTCGCGATCGAATTGCCGCCTGCCCCGACCATCGCGATCAGGTGGCCGTCCGGGTTATAGGCCAGGGCGTCCGGCGCATGCGTGTCCAGACCAAAGTTGAACGGCGAACCCGACACTGGGGTCAGAGCGCCGCTCGCCGACACCGAAGACAACGAGAGCGAGCTACCGCTTTGGTCCGCCGTCGCAAGGAGGCTCCCGTCCGGACTGAAAGCCACGGACACGGGGCCTCCCCCGGCAGCGAACGGCGAGCCCGGCACCGGCACCAGCCTCCCGGTCGCACTAACCGAATACATCACGTCCTCGTTGGCTTCTCTGTTCCCGCCCAAATTCGCCACGGCCAACAAGCTTCCGCTCGGATTGAATGCCAGCGAATACGAGCTGTAGTTGCCGCGAATCGGCACAGGGGAACCAGGTGCTGGGGTGAGATTAAGGGCCGAGGCGATCGGTGCGCCTGCAACCAGCGTCAAGACCGTTGCGACGGCGCCCGTAACTACTGCGCCTCCCCTCGTGCGCAAGAGTCCGATTCCTCTCGAGCGCCGCTTCGGAACTCGTCGGCCGGCCCGTGGACGTGGTCTAGCCTCACCGCGCGCCGGGAGTGCCTCCCCGCTAGGAACCCTCATCCCGATGTTGCCCCCCTTGGCGTCCAAGACGTCGTGATCCGAGCGAAGCCCGCGTGTCCCGGGGCATCGTACAGAGGCGGTGGTCACCGGCGCAACGGTGGCTCACTGTTCAAATCAGCCTAGTGGCGGTCGCCAGTGCAATCCGCGCTGTAGTCCGCTGCACGCCTCGTGCATCCGGTCCTTAGCGGAGGGTCGACGCTGGGCTTAGCAACGCCGACCCGGAGAATGCTCTTGAGGTCCTATCGCCGCCCTCGCTCTGCCGCCCCGGAACGGAATCGGTACCCCCGCACGCCGTCGATCGGCCGCCGGCGGCTGCTTGCCGGGTTCGGCTGAGCGCGTGGCGAGACGAATCAGCGCAATCCGCGGCGCTAAGGACCGAGACGGACGACCGTCGGGACACTTTCGGGACATTCTTGGCTGGTCGCCTCGACCGCCCATCGCTAAAATATGCGGATGAGCAGCCCTTTCTTCCAGTACGCGGCCTGGGACTCGAACCCAGCCCGCCGGATTAAAAGATCGCTGGAGTTTGGTGCGAGCAGGTCGATTTGCCGGGCTTTAGGTGCGCTGAGGTGCGCTGAAGTTCGCTCAGATTCGAGGAGTTCGGGACCTTCTTCGGGACCTTTTCGGATCGGCTGGGGGAGAGGGCCTGAGACCCTTACGATCCCGGCAGTCAGCTGGCTATAATTATGGTCATGTCCGAGACCTTGCCTCTCGCCACCGTCAAAGCTCGGTTCTCCGAGATCGTCGACCGCGTCGCACGCCAGCAGGACCGGGTGATCGTGACGCGCAACGGTCAGCCAGCCGCAGTGCTGGTCAGCACCGACGATCTCGAAAGGCTTGAGGAGACGCTCGCGATCATGTCCGACCGATCGCTGATGGCCCAGATCCGCGCCAGCAAGAAAGCCGCGGAAGCTGGTGAATCCGGCGCCGAGGTCGACGAACTGCGCGCTGATCTCGAACGCAGGAGAGCAGCTGGTAAGTGACCGACGCGCCCTGGCGGGTCGTCGTGATGGCGCCGGCACGCCGCCAATTCGACCGACTCCCCATCTCAGTGGCAGCGGCGGTACTCGAGACACTCGATGCCATCGCGGAGAATCCCAAGCGGCTCGGCAAGCGCCTGGCACTTGAGCACGAAGGCCGCTGGTCCGCGCGGCGCGGCCCATACAGAGTCATCTACGAACTGCTCGAGGACGACCACGTCGTTCGGGTCGTCGCGATCGGTCACCGCCGCGACGTCTACCGGCCTCGCTGACGCGCCAGAGCGCGTTAGACGTGGGTGCCACCCGGCCGGCCGCGCCGGTGCGCAGCGTGCGTTCGAGCCAGAAGCGGGCCGCGTGCCGCAGTCCGCCTCCCCGGTGTACTGCCACAATCGCGTGAACACCTGCAGGACCAGCGCTGCCGTGGCAGAGACCCGCGCCCGATTCTCTCACGCGTGGAGACGCGAGCTGCGCGCGGAATACAGTCAGGAGCAGTAGGGTCCAAAGACGTTCGGGTGTATGTCCTGGGGTCCAATAGAGAGCGCATGAGGTTCAGATCTTGCTGTCGAAGCGCCGTCTTGGCGGCTGCCGCGAACCGGCCGTCGCTTCGACCCAGCGCGCGGTTCACCGCACGAGCTGTCGCCGGCACGCGGTGGCGCTGAGGGTCGGAAGGCCGTGGAGATCGCACTCGCCTACAACTCCGACCACACGCTGAAGGCGGGCGAGCCAGACGATCGCATCGGCGTCGAGGGGGTCATCGAGCAACTTGAAGCGGTCGAGAACGCCTGTCTCGAGCTCGGCTGGACGGCGTGGCGCGTCGCCGTGGACCGTCGACTTGGAGCCGCTGTCGAGATTCTCGAAGCCCGCCGACCGGACGTCGTCTTCTCGATGGTTGAGTCCGTGGACGGTGAGTCGCGGCTGGAGCCGGCGATGGCGTACGTATTGGAATGGCTGGGAATCCCCTATACCGGCAGTCCTCCGGTCGCGCTGGCGCTGGCCCTCGACAAGTCGTTGGCTCGAGCCGTCCTCGAGAGCGCAGGCGTTCGCGTGCCTCGCGGCCTCACGCTACGGCGTGACGACGAGCGCCTCGACGGCCTCCGCTACCCGCTGATCGTCAAGCCCTCCCGCGAGGACGGGAGTCACGGCATCCGGAGCGAGAGCCTGGTGCACGACGATGCGGCCACGCGCGCGCGTGTTCGGTACATAGCCGAGCGGTACGCACAACCGGCTCTTGTCGAGGAGTTCGTGGACGGGCGCGAGTTCAGCGTCTCCCTAACCGGTCTGGCCAGCGCACCGGTGGTCTTGCCGCTCCGAGAGATCGTCTATGAACTTCCCCCACACCTTCCCCGTGTTCTGAGCTACGAGGCGAAATGGATGCCTCACTCGCTTGAATACCAAGCGACGATGCCGGCGAGCCCTTCCGACCTTGGGCCCGACGTCGTCGAGAGCATCGCCTCCGCCGCCCGGGCGGCCTATTCGACTCTTGGCCTCCGCGACTACGGACGTGTCGATCTGCGGCTCGATCCTGACGCGGGGCCGCTCGTGCTTGACGTCAATCCCAACCCGCCGCTCGTTCCCGGCGGAACCTTCGGGCTTGCGGCAGCAGCGCTGCAAGCGGGCCTGTCCTTCAACGATCTCGTCGGCTTTGTCGTCGACCAGGCTCTAGCGCGCCAACCCACTCGGAACTCCGCGTGACGGGCGGCTCGTGCTCAGCGCGTCTAGAGCGAGACCGGGCGCAGATCCTCGGGATTGCCGTTGTAGTTCACGACGATCTCCTCGCCTGACTCGATGACGCGGAGAGCGACGAAGTCAATCTCGCGTTGTGCGACCCGCAGCTCGAAGCGCGCATTGGGTGAAAATGAGTGGTTGTACAGCGACCCGTAGCCGAGGCACACGGCACCGTCATCGCCCTCCTCGCCCCACCTGAACACGAAAGCGTCGAGCGTCGTCCGGGTAATGTGCTCCCACTGCTCGGCCGGGAAGACGATGACAGGCGCGCGCTCGATCGTCTCACCCGCGGCGAAGGCCCGCGAGGCGAAGACGCCACGGCCGCAGCCGGGGCTCTCGCCGATCCTGATCTCTCGCGCCGTGTCCATCTGTGAACCCGCTCGGGCGCCACGCAGGGTCTTCCCGTAGATGACCTTGTCATCTCCCTGCGAGTAGAAGTCGGTGACGCGCGCGACTTCCGTGTAGCCCTTTGACTCGTAAAACCGGCGCGCCGGCTCGTATGACGCTTTCGAAGCGGTCTCGACGAGCACCATCCTCGCTCGCTCCGCCGATGCCGCTGCCTCCACTGCCTCGAGCAGCTGGCTTCCGGCCCTGCCCCTCTGCCGGTCAGGCGAGACGGCGATCCAATAGAGCTCCCACGTCTCGTCCGTGAACCACGCACGGCCGTAGCAGGCGTAGCCAATCGCCCCGCCGTGATCGCCGGCGACGGCGAATCGATACCCGTTTGCGGCCGCCTCGTCGGCTCCGAGCCCGATCAGCTCCGACGCGACCGTGATTTCCTCAGCCGTGAACACTCCCGTTGCGGACAGCACCGCCCGCAGTTGCGGGCGGTCTTCTGGGCGAAGCGGTCGGACGTTCAACGGCACGCGTTCAACCCCTTGCCGTTCGCGTGCGTCTGGTAACCCGGCCGGTCTGGCTGCGCGCTGACCGACGTGCCCTGCAAGAGCAGCTCGGGCTATCCCATGAACTCGGTTGTTGCCGTAGAGTCGATCATCATGACCCCACCCACGACCGTGGCGGCCTCGTCGTCGCTCGCATCCAGGTCCTCGATGCTCTGCTCCTCGATATGCTGCTGATCCAGCTTGCTGTCTTGCTCCGTCGCCTTCCCGTCGCGCTTTGACATCACGCTCTCCGTCTGGTTGCGGTCGCTTCCCATTATTCGTCGGAAGAGTACACCGCGAAGCCGGCAGTTTTAGGGAAGCGACGCGGTGATGACCGGGCAGCCAGACTCGAGGCGGATCGTTGACGAAGCCCCGCCTGAGGTGGCACGCGAACTCCTCGTCGTCGCCGTCCTCGACGTCCGACGCGGGCTCTCGACGCGCGGGACGCCGGACGGCAACCTCGAGCTTGAGCTGATTCATGCGTTGCTCGACCGTCTCGCTGAGACGGATGGGCAAGTCGACGGGCGGAGAGAGACCTCAGCGGCGCTCGGCGAACGGCTGGCGGCAATCGCCGGCCGGGACGATCAGCGGCGAACGGCACTCGTTGACGTTCTCGGTCTGCTGGCCTGCAGGCTCGCGCCGGCGGGGCGTCCTCCCCCGACCGCGGCCGGGGCAACCGCCTGGCGGGCGCTTGTCATCGCGGTCGACCAACTCAGCGGGAGCGGCGCGAAGGCGCTTGGTCGTCTTCCCTTCATCAATGAACAACTGCTCAACCTACTGGTCGCCGAAGCAGACGTCCAACTGCCGCAGCGGCCGACCACCGGCCGCAGGCTAATCGGGGAGCCTGGCAGCATCCTCGGCACGGTCGCCGTCAGCCGGAAGCTTTGCCAGGCGATCGCGGGCGCGGTCGGATTCGCGGTCGCGCCAGCGTACGAGGCGGTCTATATCTATGAACCGCCCGGCTCTCATGTGGCGACGCACGTCCACGCGAGCGATTACGAGATCCGCTTCCATCTGATCCTCGAGCACACGGTCCCAGCGACCAACTCCGAAGGCTCAGCGCTGGTAGCCCACCTGCCCGACGCGTCGCGCCCGACTCGTTTCTTGTTTCGCCCCGGCGAGGCTGTCGCCCTGCGCAGTCGAGGAACGATCCACTCTTGGGACAAGCTCCAAGCCGACGAGTGCCGGACGTTGATCACGGTCGGCTTCCAGCGCGCAACACGCGTGGTGGCCGGGCCGCTGGACCAGGAGGCGACCCGCTGACGAGGGTGGTCGACATTCACGTCCCCGCCGGGGCAGTCGACGATGATCTGAGCTCGTGGGGCAGGCCGCTTCTGGCGCTGGCTCTCGCAGAACGCGGCATGGCCGTGACCTTCTCATCTGGCGCGCACGCCTACCAACCCGAAGCCGGTCGGGTCTCCGTCCTTCAACCGACGTTGACGAAAGTGGCCGGGCTCTACGAAGTGATGACCGTGCCGCGAACGATCGAGCTCGAAGCCATTGACGCGATCCGCAACGTCGCGATGGCGATCGGCTGCGGCGTGCCCGAGCTCAACGATCCGCTGGTGAACGGCCTCCTTGGCGACAAGCTCCTCGCGAACAAGCTGCTCGAAGGATTGAATCTCGCTAAGTCGTTCGCCTCGGTCGACCTCGCGCTCGGCATCGAACCCGCACTCGAAGCAGTATCCGGGCGAGCTGTGGTGCTCAAACCGAGACGCGGCATCCGTAGCAGGAACATCTTCCTGGGCGACAAGGCAGACGTGAAGATCGCCTACGAGCTGGGACTGGCCAACTGGGATCGCGATTGGATCGTGGAGGAGCTGCTCGACTTACCGTTTCCGTTCGCGCTCGCCGGCAAGGACGCGCAGCAACAAGCCAAGGCCGACATTGCCGATCGGGAACGGCGGCCACGTGAGCTGCGGGTGCACGCCTTTGGTTGGGCTCGCGGGGGCGAATTGGTCACGAGCGCGATCCTTCGTGTGGCCGATCCTGAGGATCGATGCGTTGGCCGAGGCGGCTGGGTCTACATTGATCCACGGTCGGTCCCGGGGGACGTACTCGCCAAAACCGGCGAAATCGTCACCGCAATCGAGCAGGCAACCTCGGTACGCGAGTTCCATATCGCGGTGGACTGGGTGTTCGCACGAAGGCACGACGACGGAGATCCTCGATGGCTGCCGATCGAGATCAATGCCGGCGAGCCGGTGTTGGTGAACGAATGGGACGATCCAACGGTCGCGAGAGAGCAGGCGGGCAAGCTCGCAGACCAGCTCCACCGGGTCGCAGAGCGCGGGAGCACCCGCTAACGAGTTCTCTTCGCCCTCGGGCCGACAGCCGCCAAACGACAGGCTCCCCACCATCCGGCCACGCCGTCGCGAGACAGATCAACCGCGTACGAGTCGCGCCATAGGGTCGGCGCGGAGAGCCAAAGCTTGATAGCCGGTGACGGCGGCGGGGGCACCGCATCGTCGCCGAGTTCGATCGATGAGGCCGCCGGGTTGTGGTCCATCATGGGGCCGGTGCGACACGACGAGCTCGTCGAGCCCGACTGGCAGCGCCTCCCCGGTTTCCGGGACGTAACACCCGCCGACTGGGAGGACGCGCGATGGCAGCGCGCGCACTCGATACGGAACGTCGGCCAGCTCGCCGAGGTCTTCGGGAGCTGCCTGACCGGCGAGCTCGCCGCCGACATCCGCGCCGACCAGCTGCACACGGCCACGATGCCGCTGCTCGTTACGCCGCAACTCCTCTCGACGATGGACGAGCACGACCTTGCCGCCGACCCGGTTCGCCGCTACATGCTGCCCGCAAGATCAGAGCGGGAGCCGCGCTGGACGAGCCATCCGCGGGCGCGGCGCGACAGCTTGGCCGAGTCCGAGATGTGGGCCGTCGAAGGGCTCGTTCACCGCTACCCGTCAAAGGTACTGGTCGAGCTCCTCTCGACGTGCCCACAATACTGCGGGCACTGCACGCGCATGGACCTCGTCGGCACCGACACCTCGCAGGTCGTCAAGTACGACTTCCAAGCGCTCCCACGCCGCCGCTACGAGCTGATGTTGGAGTACATCCGGGCCACGCCGCGCGTTAAGGATGTCGTCGTCTCTGGGGGAGACCTTGCGAACGTGCCCGTCCATTCGCTGGAGAGGTTCGTCTCCTCGCTCCTCGAGATCCCTCATCTCCGGCACGTCCGGCTCGCGACGAAGAGCCTCGTCGCGCTGCCCCAACATTTCCTCCAGCCGCAGGTCCGCGCAGCAATGGAGCGGCTCGCGCGCAAAGCGCGCGAGCGCGAGATCGATCTCGCGCTCCACACGCACGCGAACCACGCCAACCAGATCACGCCGCTTGTCGCTCGCGCGGCGCGTTCGTTCCTCGACTTGGGATTTCGCGACGTGCGCAACCAGGGCGTCGTCCTGCGAGGCGTGAACGCCGACGCCGCATCGATCCTCGATCTCTGCCTCGCCCTCGACCAGGCGAGGATCACGCCGTACTACCTCTACATGTGCGACCTGATCCCAAACGCCGAGCATTGGCGGACACCGCTTTGGGAGGCACAGAATCTCCAACACGCGATCATGGGCCGGCTCCCCGGCTTCGCGACCCCGCGCATCGTCTGCGACGTGCCCTATCTGGGCAAGCTCTGGGTCGACCAGGTTGACGAGTACGACCGCGAGCGGGGCATCAGCTACTGGCACAAGGAGTACCTGACGCCGATCGAGGAAGGCGACGCCGAGGCGCCCGCGCGCCGCTACGAGTACTACGACCCGGTCCAGACGCTGCCCGAGAGCGGCCAGAACTGGTGGAAGGCGCAGATCGCGAATGCAACCGGCGACACGGCGAGGACCGCCTAGGTGGAGATCGGAATCGCCTACGACCTGCGTTGCGATTCCCGCGACGGCGGCGGGCCGACCGACCAATTCGAGGAGTACGACTCACCGGCCACCGTCGAGGCGGTCGCCGCAGCGCTCGAGTCGTGCGGCTACGCGGTGCGCCGGCTCGGTGGCGGCCGGACGCTCGTGCACGAGCTGCTCGAGCGGCCGCCCGAGCTCGTCTTCAACATGGCCGAGGGCGCGCATACGCGCTCGCGCGAGGCGCACGTCCCCGCCGTCTGCGAGCTGCTCAGCGTTCCCTACACTCACAGCGATCCACTGACCCTCGCCGCCAGCCTGGACAAGGCAGTTGCCAAGCAGCTGATCGCCGCCGCCGGCATCCCAACCCCGCGCTGGCATGTCGTCGAGGACGCGGGCCACAGGGTCGCCCTGGAATTCCCGCTGCTCGCAAAACCGCTGGCCGAGGGGTCGAGCATGGGGATCCGGGTCTCGTCGCGCGCCGAGCGTCCTTCGGAACTCCGTGGCCACATCGAGCGTCTGCTTGGCGACTACAGCCAGCCGGTGCTCGTCGAGGAGTTCTGCCCCGGCCCGGAGTTCACCGTCGGGATCACCGGCGCCGGCGCCGGCGCCCAGCTCCTCGGCGTCATGGAGATCGTGCCGCTCCAGGCGCCGGTCGGGCAGTTCGTCTACTCGCTCGAGGTCAAGCGAGAGGACGAGGCCTTCGTCGAGTACCACGTCCCGCCGTGCCGCCCGCAGGAGCTCGTCGACCGCATCGTCGCGGTGGCGTTCGGCGCTTACCGCGCGCTCGGCTGCCGAGACATCGCCAGAGTCGACCTCCGCCTCGACGCCCATGGCGAGCCGAGCTTTCTCGAGTTGAACCCGCTGCCCGGATTGGGGCCCGCGTACGGGGACATCGTCATCCTTGCCGAGCGCAGCGGCGTTCCGTTTGAGGAGTTGATCAGCCGGATCGTCGGGTGCGCGCGCGGGCGCCACGGAATCTGATTATGCGCCTGTCCTGCCCGTGAGCAGCCCTTTCCTCCAGTACGCGGCCGGGGACTCGAACCCCGCCCGCCGGATTAAAAGTCCGGTGCTCTACCCGATGAGCTAGCCGCGCCCGGCCAGTGTTCCATACGGACCGCTGTTGCCGGGCGGCAAGCAAGGCACCGCCAACGCCCTGCCCCGACCACCCGCGCTGCGGCCCGAGGCGACCTACTCGCCGGCGATCAGGCGAAGCGGCGGCAGCTCGTCGTCGTCGGACGCCGCGGTGGCGTCGGCGTGGAGCACGGGCACGTCGAGGGGAACAGTCGCGCCCTCGGCGGATTGTTCGCGGGCCGGCCAGCCCGCGACCGCTCCGTCGCGGACGAGCAGGGCGTCGATCGCCTCCTCGCGCAGCGGGAAGGCGAAGTGAAAGCCCTGTCCCCAGCGGCAGCCCATCTTCTGCAACTCGGCCACCTGATCCTGATCCTCGATGCCCTCGGCGATGACGCGCAGTCCGAGGCTCTGACCGAGATCGACGATCACGCGCGCGAGCGTCGACCCGCCCGGAGCGGCGATCCCGTCGACGAACGGCTTGGCGATCTTGAGGATGTCGATCGGGAAGCGGCGCAGGTACTGCAGCGAGGAGTAGCCGGTGCCGAAGTCGTCGACGGCGAGGTGCACTCCGAGGCGCTTCAGGCCGTCGAACGTCTCGGCCATCAGGTCGACGTTGTCCATCAGCAGCGTCTCGGTGATCTCGAGGATGAGGCTCTCGGGCGCGAGCCCGGAGCGCTCGAGCGCCTCGGCCACCTCGTAGATGAGCCCCGGCTGCTGCAGCTGCGTCACCGACAGGTTCACCGTGATGGCGAGCGGCGTCGTGCTCGGGAAGCGTCGCTGCCAGCGCACCGCCTGCCGGCACGCCTCGTTGAGCACCCAGCGACCGATGGCGCTGATCAGCCGGGTCTCTTCGGCGACACCGATGAAGTCGGTCGGGTAGAGCAGGCCGTCGTCGGGGTGCTGCCAGCGGATGAGCGTCTCCACGGCGGCGATCGCGCCGGTCTCGACCTCCACGATCGGCTGGAACTCGAGCCGGAACTCCTCGTTCTCGACCGCCTTCTGGAGCTCGCTCTCCAGGCGCAGGCGCTCCATCACGACCGTGTGCAGGGCCGGATCGAAGACCTCGTAGCGACTCTTGCCCAGGCTCTTGGCGCGGTACATCGCCAGGTCGGCGTTGCGGAGCAGGTCCTCGCCCGGCTCGCGCTGCAGCGCCACGCCGATGCTCGCGCTCACCGCCACGCGACGCCCCTGCAGCACGATCGGCTCCTGCAGCGAGGCCATGATGCGGCTCGCGACCATCGTCGCGTCGGCGCCGCGTTCGAGATCCTCGAGCAGAATCGCGAACTCGTCGCCGCCGAAGCGCGCGGCGGTGTCGGACGGGCGCAGGCAGTCCTCGAGCCGTCCGGCGACCTCGATGAGCAGCTGATCGCCGGCCGCGTGGCCGAGGCTGTCGTTGATCCGCTTGAAGCCGTCGAGGTCGAGGAACAGCACCGCGGTCAGGGCGCCCGAACGCTCGCCTCGCAGCATCGCCTGCTCCAGACGATCGAGGAACAGCGCCCGGTTGGGCAGGTCGGTGAGCATGTCGTGGAACGCCCGGTGCACGGCGGAGTCGAAGTTGCGGTGATCGGCGAGGGCCATGCTCGCGTGCTCGGCGAAGGCCTTCAGCACGTCCTGCTCGCTGCGCGTGTACAGGCGGCCCTTGCGGAAGCTGCCGACGGTGAGGCTGCCGACGACGACGCCGTTCTCGAGCACCGGCGTGGCCATCGAGGACTGCAGGCCGGCCTTGCGCAGGTGCGGGAGTGCGTCGGGATCGATGGGATAGTCGTGACTGATCACCGTGCGCCGCTCGCGGATCGCGCGTCCGCCGATTCCGTGCGAGACGCGGTCTCGCTCCAGCCCGTCGGACGCTCGCCGGGCGATCCCCTGGCTGGCGGCGGTCGTCATCCACTCGGGGTCGTCCGTGTCGACGAGCCGCAGCACGACGATCTCGTCGTGCAGGAGCTCGCCCGCGCCGGTGACGATCGCGTCGAGCACGTCCTGCAACACGACGCGGTCGACGATCAGCCGCTGGATCTTGCCGAGGCGCTCGAGCAGCGCCTGGCGCTCGCCGAGCGCCTCCAGCAGGCAGGCGTTCTCCTCGGCCTGCTGCTCGCTGTGCGCGCGCAGCGCGCGCTCGGCGGCCAGGCTGCGCAGCGACCGCGAGGCGACGCCGAGGACGCGCGTCATCGTGCGCAGCTCCGTGAGCTGTGCCTCGGCCAGCTCGGCCTTGCCGCGCCGCACGAGCACGAGGTGTCCCGAGACGGCGTCGTCGAGCGCCATCGCGACGAGCCGGCAGGCCCCGATCCCCGGCAGCTCGACCGCCTTGGTCCCGTCGCCGATCGCGCCGCGAAGCTCACGGGTCGGCGGGCTGCCGCCGAAGCCGACCGCGGCCGACACCTCGCCGTCGGAGAGGGTCGCCGCCGCGGTGGCGTCGAGCACCTGTGCGATCCGGCTCAGTCCGTAGCGCAGCGCCGCGTCCGGATCCGGGAACGAGAAGACCTGGCTGAGGAACTCGTCGAGGACCGGGCTCGGGCCGTCGTGGCTCATCGTGCCGGAGGGAGTGCCGCGCACCGGCACGCGTCGAGTGTGGATGGACTGCTCAAGGTTGGGCTCATCGATCGAATCCCTTGCAGCGGACGTTCCACTTCGGCTTCGCCAGCCGTGCGTGCGAACCGACGGGAACGTACGTTGACCATCGACTGCCCGACCCCTCTGTTCGAGCAACCTGGTCACCTATCGGCGAAGAGGGCGCGGACCTTTATGTTTATTTGGTCAGGCGTCGCTACAGCGCGCCGTCCGTCCAGCGCCGCGCTCGCCCGCCGGCGGACGGTCGCGTGCCCGACGCTCCGCCGCGACTAGACTTGCCCCTCTGCCCGCCCCCATGGTGTAGCGGTCAGCACGCGGGCCTTTCACGCCCGTAGCGGGGGTTCGATTCCCCCTGGGGGTACTAGGACGCGGAGACGCCTCGGACGCTCACACCGGGGTCGCGGCGTGCGGGCACGGTCGATCGGCTGAACGCATCGCCGCTCATGACGGCGAAGGGTCAGCTTCGCGGTTGCGGCCGACGCGATCGCGGCCGAGCACCTCCTGCACCGGCGCCGGCCGCCCGATCCAGTAGCCCTGCGCCCGGTCGACCCCGTACTCGGCGAGCAGCTCGAGCGTCGCCTCGTCCTCGACGCCCTCGGCGACGGTGACCTTCCCGAACCCCTGCGCGAGGTTGACGATCGCCTTGACGACGTGTTGGTTCTGCTCGCTGTCACTGAGGTGACGGACGAACTCGACATCGATCTTGATGTATTGCGCCGGCACGCGCTTGAGGTAGGTGAACCCGCCGTAGCCGGTCCCGAAGTCGTCGAGTGCGATCTCGCACCCGTGCTCGGCCAGCAGGTCGACGGATGCCTCGGCCACGGTGGGCTCGGCCGCCAGGGCCGTTTCGGTGATCTCGCAGACGACGCGCCCCGGATCGGCACCCGACGCGGTCAGCAGCGCGAGGATCCTGGCGATCAGCTCCGGTCGCCCGAGCGAATCGCCGGAGAGATTGAAGCTGACGGCCTGCCCGCGCACCGCGTGGTCCGCGGCCTGCCCGACGACCCAGAGATCGATCTCGCCGATGAGGCCGAAGCGCTCGGCGGCGGGCAGGAACGTGTTCGGGGCGATGATCGCCCCGTGACGGTCGAGCATCCGCAGCAGCAGTTCGTGGCTGACGACCTCGCGCGTGCGCACATCGATGATCGGCTGGGCGTACAGCGCGAAGCGCTCCTCGTCGAGCGCGTCACGGATGCGCCCGACCCAGCTGAGGGCCTCGAGCTCCTGCTGGCGGCGGCGATCGTCCTCCTTGCGCGCGCTGATGTCGGAGAAGACGATGACTGAACCATGGGTCCCTCCATCGACGATCGGGGAGCCGCTGTAGGCGACCGGCAGCAGCTCGCCGGTCTTGCGCGCGAACACGTCGTCCTCGACCGAGATCGAGTCGGGCCGAACGCCCACCATCCGCAGCGGGCATTTCGCGTCCTCGCAGTGGCGGTGAACGACGTCGTGCATCGAGTGCCCGCGCAGCTCGTTCACGCTCCAGCCGAGCATCCGCTCGGCGGCCCGGTTCACGTCGGTCACCGCACCCCGCCCGTCGATCGCGAACATGCCCTCGGCCATGCTGTCCGTCAGCGCCTCGACGAAGCGCTCGCTCGACTTCAGCGCGAGCTCATGCTGTTGCGCCCGCAGGGCGAGCGACATGTCCGCCGCCAGCTGCTCGAGCAGACCGGTCTCGCGGTGGGTGAACCAGTCCGTTGCCGGGGCGTACACCGAGAAGACGCCGACGAGCTCGTCGTTCACGAGCAGCGGAAATGCGCCCGAGGCCGCGAAACCGAACCGAAGCGCTCGCTCGCGCCACGGCTTCATCGACGGATCGGCGGCGATGTCGTTGCAGATCGCGGCCTCGTGGATGCGCATCGCCGTGCCCGTCGGGCCGCGCGAGTTTGGCTCGTCCGCCGCTGCCGATACCCGCACGCCATCGAGGTAGGCATCGGCGCCGCTCGAGGCGACGGGCGTCACCCGCCCGCTCTCGGGATCGACAAGGCCGACCCACGCCAGCTCGAAGCCGCCGGCATTGACGGCCGCCGCGCACACCCGCTCGAACAGATCCTCGGCGGTGGCGGCTCCGACGATCGCGCTGCTCGCAGCGCTCACCAGGGCGTAGACGCGCACGAGTCGTGCCTGTAGCCGTTCGCGCTCGGCCTCGTGGCGCCGACGCTCGGTGACGTCGTGACCGGAAACGGCGCACCCGTCGCCCACCTTGACGGCCCGAACGTCGAAGGCGAGGTCAACGTCGCGGCCCGCCACCGATTCGCGGTAGGTCACGTCCTCGCGATGCATCGGCTCCCCGGTCTCGGCGACCCGGCGGTACGCGTCGAACAGGCCCGACTCGCGGTGCGCCGGGAACAGCTCCAGCAGCCGCCGCCCCAACAGGGCGTCGCTCTCCATTCCCACGGCGCGGCAGAAAGCGGTGTTGGCGAAGTCGTAGCGGAAGTCGACGATCCGGCCCCCGTCGTCGCGAATCGCGCTGGCCATCGCGCAGGCGTCCGGCAACCCCTCGAGCGCAGCCCGGAAGTATGTCTCCGTGCCGACGAGCGCTGCGGTCTCGCCGGCCGCTTCCTCCTCTGACTGAGCCGTCATTTCCTCCCCGCGATCGAAGCAGCTCGGCCGACGATTGGGCCGACCTGAATGCTCTGCATCCACGCGGGTGGCGCCATCCGTCGCCCCTCCGCACCCGAACCAGTAGTTTCCCGCGGGCGAACCGGCCTGGCCGAATCCGCGTGCGCCGCGCGCCGGCGACGGCCGCCTTGGCCTACGAGCCGAGGAGGTCGCGACGCTCGAACACGCCGATCGCGGCCAGCGCGCTCACCGCGCCGATCGCGAGCATCACGGCCGCGGCTCCGGCGCGAAACGGCTGCGCCGGCACGAGTCCGACGTGCGCGAACGGCGTCAGGTCGACGAGCCACTTCGGCGCGCCGAACAGCGCGCCCGTCAAGTACCACAGGAACGCGACCGACACGAGCCCGTACGCGATCCCGCCGCTCGCGCGGGGCACGATCGCGTAGGCGAGCGCCGCGACCCCGAGGAACAGCAGCGCGACGGGGAGGCAGTTTGCGCCGGCCTCCAGCATTCGGGGCAAGGACACACCGACGCCCTGCGCGGCGGCGCCCGCCCAGGTGAGCAGGCCCGTGGCCAATGAGATCACGGCGGCTGCGGCGACGGCGAGCAGCAGGCGTCCGCCGAGCCAGCGGCGGCGGCTGACCGGCTGGGCGAGCAGCGTCTCGAGCAGCTCCTCGGCCTCCTGCTGCCGGGCGGCACCGATCTGTGCGCACGCGAACAGGCTCAGGACGAAGATGAAGAAGATGAACACGAAGCCGAGGTATCCGCTCGGGGTCAGGATGTTGCCGGAGCCGAGCTTCGCGAGCTCGCGTTGCAGGTTCGTCGAGATCCCGGCCGACGACACGCTCGAGGAGACGATGCCCAGGATGAGCGCGAACGTGCCGACGCTCGCGAACCAGACGATCAGGGTCCCCCGTTCGGAGCGCAGCGCCTGCGCGGTGGGCGAGGAGAGCAGGCGCAGGTCCGGATCGCGGCTGTCGCGCGCGGGGAGCACACCGGTGCCGATGTCGCGCACGGCCTGCATCCGCGCCGCGGCGACGAGCAGCAGGACGGTCGCCCCCGCTCCGAGCAGGAGCACGGCCGGGTGCGGTCCGGTGAACGGCCGGAGCTCCTCGGCCCATCCGAGCGGCGTCGTCCAGCGCACCCAGGCGGCCCCGCTCGCGGTGTCGGCAACCACCCGCAGCAGCAGGAACAGGCCGACGATCGCGCTGCCGAGCTCGAGCGCCATGCGGCGCGTCGGCGCGACCTGGCTGACGACGGCGCCCACGCCGACGCAGACGGGCACGACCGAGACGGTCGCGAGCGCCAGGTAGGCCGACCCGCCCGTCGCGAGGCCGCCGGCCACGAAGCCGAGGAACTCCGCCAGCCACAGGATCGCGATTCCGGCCGCGATCGCGGCCATGGCCGCGAGGTACGCCTTGCGCCGCCCGACGACACCGGCGAGCACGAGCTCCATGCGGCCCGTGTCCTCCTCGCCGCGCAGCGCGCGAACCGCGGCCAGGATCCCGAAGGCCGCCGCCGCGATCGCGAGGGTCCCGCCGACGCGCCAGGCGGTGTAGCCGCTCACGGTGGCGGGGTCGTAGGGGTAGCCGTAGAACAGGCGCAGCGCGTCGTTGTTGGCGAAGCTGTGCGCGAAGGCGAGGCGGTCGGCGGCCGTCGGGTACGTGTGCCGGAAGCCGACCGGCTGGATGTAGGCGTACAGCGCGAACACGTACGCGAACGTGATCGTGCGCGTGCGGGCGTCGCGGAATGTTCGCCGCGCGAGCGCGCGCGCGGCGCCGGGAGCCGGGCGGTCGCCGGAGCGGGGCGCGCTGCGCGCCGGCGCCGCGGCGCTAGCCGCCGGCATGGCCGTCGGAGCCGTCGTAGTGGTGCAGGAAGATCTCCTCCAGCGACGGCTCGCGGCTCGTGAGCGCCGCGACGGGGTGCTCGGCGAGCGCCGCGATGAGCGGGCCGATGGGCCCGGAGACCTCGAAGCGCAGCGCGTTCGGTCCGGCGCTCTGCACCTGCACCCCCGGCAGCGGCGCAAGCTCCGGCGCCGGGCCGGCGAACGTCACCTCGACCGTCTGTGCGCCGAGGTGTCGCAGCTGCTCGAGCGTGCCCTCGTCGACGAGCCGTCCCTGGCGCAGGATGCCGACCCGATCGCAGAGCGCCTCGACCTCGCTGAGGATGTGCGAGGAGAGGAACACGGCCTGTCCGCGCTGCCTGGCCTCCCGCACGCAGTCGCGGAAGGCCACCTCCATGAGCGGGTCGAGTCCGCTCGTCGGCTCGTCGAGCAGCAGGAGCTCGGCCCGGGTGGCGAGCGCGGCGATGAGCTGCACCTTCTGGCGGTTGCCCTTCGACAGCGCCCGGATCTTCTTGCGCGTGTCGAGCTGGAAGCGATCGACGAGCGCGTCGCGATACGCGACGTCGGTGCCGCCGTGCAGGCGGGCGAGGAACTCGAACGTCTCGGCGCTCGTCAGCGACGGCCACAGGAACGGCTCGCCGGCGACGTAGGCCACCCGGCGGTGGGCGATGACCGGTTCGGCCCAGGCGTCGATCCCGAACAGCTCGGCGCGCCCGCTGCTCGGTCGGTGCAGCCCGAGCAGCAGCCGGATCGTGGTGGTCTTGCCCGCTCCGTTGGGCCCGAGGCAGCCGTACACCTCGCCCGCGCTGACGGTCAGCTCGAGCTCATCGAGCGCGAGCGTGTCGCCGTAGCGCTTCGACAGATGGTGGGTGCGGATCGCGTCGGTCGCCATCACGCGGCGAACGCCGGCCAGAGCGTGTCGACGACGTGCTCGCTCCAGCCCTTCGGGGGGCGCCCCTCCGCGAGGTTGCGCAGCATGAAGCTCCCGATCAGGGCGTTGAAGGCGACGGTCGTGTCGAGGTCCTGGCGCACCTCGCCGCGGGCCTTGCCGCGCTCGAGCGCGCCGGCGATCTCGTCGCGGCGAGGGCCGAGCATGCCGGCCCGGAACAGCTGCAGCAGCTCCGGATGCTTGCGCTGCTCGACGAGCATGGTGCCCGCGAGCCCGACCGCGAAGCGCCGGCGCGCGAACTCGAGGTGGGCGACGAGATCGTCGCGCGCGTTTCCCGTGTCGATCGGCTCCGCCTGCGATGCCTTGTGCGCGATCACCGCTCCGACGAGCTCGGACTTGTCCCGGTAGCGCCGGTAGATCGCCGGGCGTCCGACGTGGGCGGCGTCGGCGACGCGGGCGATCGACAGCCGGGCGTAGCCGTCCTCGATGAGCATGCGCCACGTCGTGTCGAGGATCGCGGCGTCGACGTTCTCGTCGAGCGGCCGTCCGGCGGCGCGGGCCGCGACGGCGGTGGCCTCGTCATCTGCGTGTGTCGGTCGGGGCATCGGGTGCAGTCTCGCAAACGCTCCTGCGTCGCGGCGACCGCGCTCGGGCCCGGAATCCGCCGCCGGCCTCGGCGCGACGGGCGACCGAATAAATTACGTTGCAGCATCGTTCCGTTACGCTATGGTATCGCCACGTAACGCACACCGCCACACGGCCCGGAAGAAGGTGACTCCGACGATGAGCTTCCCCGAACACTCCCAGGCAGTGCCGCCCGTACCGAATGGCAGGCCCGCGCGGCGTCCGGCGATCGCGCTCGCGCCGACGCACGCCGCCCCGGCGGTGGAGGTCGCCGGGCTCCGCAAGACGTATCCGGGCGGCGTCGAGGCCGTGAAGGGCATCGACTTCATCGTCGCCCCCGGCGAGGTGTTCGGCCTGCTCGGCCCGAACGGCGCCGGCAAGTCGACCACCGTCGGGATGCTGACGACGACGATCGCGCCGAGTGGCGGGAGCGCCCGCCTGGCCGGCCACGACGTCGCGGCCGAGCCCCTCGCCGCCCGGCGGGTGAGCAGCGTCGTGTTCCAGGAGGCCGTCGTCGACCGCTCGCTGACCGGCCGGGCCAATCTGGAGCTGCACGCACGGCTGTGGGGCGTCCCCGCCGTCCAGGCGCGGCGCCGAACGGACGAGCTGGTCGACGCGCTCGGGCTCGCGGAGCTCATCGAGCGGCGCGTCGCGACCTACAGCGGCGGCGAGCGCCGGCGCCTGGAGATCGCCCGCGCGCTCTGTTCGCAGCCGCAGGTGCTGTTCCTGGATGAGCCGACCGTCGGCCTGGACCCGCGCATCCGCCACGAGCTGCTCGACGTGATCGCCGGACTACGCGCCCGCGAGGACCTGACCATCCTCGTGACCACGCACTACCTCGACGAGGCCGCGCGCCTGTGCGACCGCGTCGCGATCGTCCATCACGGCGAGATCGTGGCGCTCGACAGCCCGGGCGCGCTGCTCGCCGGGCTCGGCCGCGAGATCCTCGAGTTCCGCGTGCAGAGGGATCCCGAGGCCGCGCTGCGCTCGCTGCGCGAGCGCGGCATCGCCGGCGAGGACGCGTTCGCGATCGGCTCTCGCATCACCGTGCCGCTGCACGCGCACGCCGCGAGCGAGGCGGTCGGGGCGATCGACGCCGACCTGCGCGCCGCGGAGATCGCCACCCGTGTCCCGACCCTCGACGACGTCTACCTGCAGCTCACCGGCAGTCGCATCGGCGACGCCTGACCCGCGAGAAAGGAGCCATCCCATGGCCACCGCAGTCGCAGAACCCGCAGCCCTGACGCTGCGACCCTCACGCCCGCGCGCGGCGAACGCGCTGGCGACGCTCGCCCGGCGGCGCGCGTCGCTGACGTCGCGCACGCCGCGCCAGGTCGCCGTGCCGCTGCTCGGACCAGCGTTGCTCGCGCTCGTCGCGGCTCCCGCGCTGAAGGTCGCCACCGGCGGCCTGCGCTCGCACATCGACTACACCGCCTACGTCGGGATCGGCACCGTCGCGCTCGTCATCCCGCTCAGCTGCGTGTTCGCCGGGCTGAGCGTGCTCGTCGATCGCGAGAGCGGCGCGCAGCGCGAGCTGCTGGCGGCGCCCGTCCCGCGCGCGTATCTCGTGCTCGGCAACCTCGTCGTCGCCACGGTGCTGGCGACGCTGCAGGTGGTCGTGCTGGTGTCGCTGTCGGCGCTGCGCGGGGCGCACTTCGACATCACCGCCGCCGGCGTGGGCTGGTTCGTCGGCGGCGCCCTCCTGTTCACGGTCTTCATGTACGGGGTGTCCGAGACCCTCGCGAGCCGCGTGAGCAAGCCCGAGGACTACGTCGGCGCCGTGCCGGCCGTTGCGATCCTGCCCTTCTTCTTCGCGGGCGCGCTGTTCCCGATCTCGGCCATGCCCGGTGCGCTGACCGACGTCGCGAAGGTGCTGCCGCTCACGCATGCCCTTGCCCTGATGCGCTACGGCTTCGTCGACCATCGCGCGACGGGCCTGCACGACATCTGGGGCATGAGCAACGCGACCACGGAGGCGTGGCTGAGCCTCGCCGTCGTCGCGCTGTTCGCCGTGGCGCTGACCGCCGTCTCGATCCGGGCCTTCTCGCGCTCGGCGGTGAGCTGAGCCGCGCTCGCCCGCGCATCGGCCGCCGTGCGCTCAAGCCCGGCGTGCGGCGGCCGAAGCAAGGGCTGACGTGTCCTGGAGCCCTCCAAGCGCCCCACCCCTGGCCGCGGCGACGCCGAGCCGGCGCGCCCCGGCCGTCTCCGCGGAGCGCCTCGCGCTCGCGCTGCTGGCCGCCACGCTCGGCGGGATCTACCTCGTCGGCGCGGCCCTGGCCACGAGCCCCGGCCTGGTCGCGTTACAGGCCGTCGCCGGGATCGCCGAGCTGACGTGGGCCGCCGCCAGCCTGCTCGTCGCTCCGCGGCGCGCGCTGCTGCTGTCGGGCGCCGCCGTGCAGCTCGGCCTCGTCGTGCTGTGGGGATGGTCGCGCACCCTCGGCCTCGACGGACCGCCGCTGCCGGTCGGCGCGATCGACGGCATCTGCGCCGTGGACGAGATCGTGATGGCCGCCTGCGTCCTGCGCGCCTCGACGGCCGGCCGCGCGGCCCCTCCGACCTCGATGCTGCGCTGCCAGCTCGCGGCCATGCTGGCGGGCATGACGCTCTTCACGCTCGGCGCCGCGCACGCACACGCCGGCGGCCCGCACGGGGGTTTCTTCGGAGGCGCGCCGGGCGGGCACTTCCTCTGCCGTCCCCTGTAGACGCGCGGTCCACGGACGCGCCCGGCGGCTCAAGCCGGCCCCCACGATGCCGACTACGCGGGGAGGTGGCGCGTGGGGCTCGATCGCCAGACCGCCGGCCGCCGACACCACATGGACAACTCGATCAGCATCAGCGACAGCCGCGCCGAGGAGATGCTGCTCGCCGAGCGCAAGCGCGCCGACCGCGTGTTGTCGGCCCTCATCGCCCTGCATCTGCCGTTCGCGCTCCTGCTGGCCCAGGTGTACGGCGAGTGGACCCTCGCGATCGTGGGTGGCGTGGTGATCTCGCTCGTGACCGTGATCGTCTGCCAGCTGTACGCGGGCACGCTGCTGAGCCGGATGGTCGTCGCCGCCGCGTTCATGTCCTACTCGGCGCTGCTCATCCAGGAGTCGCACGGCAAGCTCGAGCTCCACTTCCACGTCTTCGCCGCGCTCGCCTTCCTGCTGCTGTACCGCGACTGGCGCCCGATCGTGTTCGCCGCCGCCCTCATCGCCGTGCAGCACCTTGGCTTCGAGCTGCTTCAGGCGGACCACACCGGTTTCTACGTCTTCCCGACGGCGTCGACGGGCCTGAGCGGGATCGGCGAGGTCCTGCTGCACGCGGCCTTCGTCGTCTTCGAGGCCGCCGGCTCGTCTACATCGCCGATGCGCTGGAGCACGAGACGCGCCAGACCGCGGAGCTGCTCTCCGGCCAGGAGGAGCAGCACGCCCTGATCAGCGATGCTGGCCGAGGGGCTGCGCCGGTGCGACCTGACTGTCGACGAACAGGTGGGGAGGCCTAGGATGTCGCGACAGCGCGCTGCGCGAGGGGATCCAGGACGTCTCCGATTTCTGGTGGCGATCGAGCGACGACGACTACCGTTTCGGAGGCGTTGGCCGAGATGGTCGCCATCTTTGCCGAGGCTGGCCAGGCGACGAGCGAGGTCGCCATCTCGATGCGCGACGTCGCCGAAGGGGCCGAGCGCCAGGTGCGCTCCGTCGCGGCGGCGCGCGAGTTTGCCCACGAGGTCACCGAGGCCGCCGAATCGAGCGCGAGGAGCACGCGCGGAACGGCGGACGCGGCCGAGCGCGCCCGTGTGGCCGCCGAGAGCGGCATCGCCGCGGCCGGCGAGGCGACCGCGGCCGTGCAGGCGATCCGCGAGACCTCCGGCGAGGCGACGGCGGCGATCGCCGGGCTG
>CAVRUQ010000003.1:0-2217572 GCA_963724405.1 uncultured Solirubrobacterales bacterium | reverse complement strand
GCCGGTCTTGGCCAGCGTCACGATAGAGCTCTCCACCAGGGTCGCCGCCGAGATGAGCGGGTCCTCGGCATCGGACAGCGGCACGATGAAACGATCACGCTGGGCTCACCGAGAAGCGCCGCCACGAGCGCAAGGTCTCAGACGACCGCCGTGGCGCTCACTCGGGCAGGCCGTCGGCCCCGTAACCGCCGATCTCGTCGGGTTTCGCGCGTCGCGAACCCGCCGCGCCGCACTGCGCCGCGCAATCTCGGTCCGCGCCTCGTGACATTGTTCACGCGGCACAGCTCCCGGAGGCGCTCGAGGCGCTCGCGAACGGCGACCGTGACCGCCTTCATGATGCTCTCGCCGGTCTCGGCGCAGCTCGCGGGCTAACTGATCGGCCGCGTCATCCTTGATGTTCAGCGCCATTGCGGAGGAAGAATAACACCAGCTTTCTTCCTCGCTCGCACATTCCAGTGCAGGTTCAGGGCCAGCGCTTGGAAATACGCCTTCGACCAGCGGCGTCGAACTCGTGGGCTCGAGGCCCGCTGCTCGCCGACGATCAACCCCGCCAAGCGGGTAGGCTGCGCGCCGCGCCCGCGTAACGCTCGAGCCGGCTCGCGTGACCGATGGCAAGGCCGCCGCGGACGGCCGCCGCGTCACCACCCGACCCGCATCGGAGAGCGCCACTGATGTCCGACTCGGCGACGAGCACCCTGACCTGGCATCGCGTCCTGTCCCCCGATGAGCTGCCGGAGGGTCGGGTGACGACCGTCGCCGCCGGCCGGCACAGCTTCGCGCTCACCCACTACGAGGGTCGCTACGCGGCCTTGTCCAATCGCTGTCCGCACCAGGGCGGGCCACTCGGCGAGGGCTCGATCGAGAAGGGCATGCTGCGCTGTCCGTGGCACGGCTATGACTACTGCCCGCTGACCGGCGAGTCGCCGTTCGGCGACTCGGTGGCGACGTTCCCGGTGCAGGTGCGCGCGGACGGCGTGTACGTCGGCGTCGAGCCCGACGCCCCTCACGCGCGCACGGTCAGCGACGTGATGGCCGAGACGCTCGTCAACTGGGGCGTGCGCCACGTGTTCGGGATGGTCGGCCACTCCAACCTCGGGCTCGCCGACGCGCTGCGCCGCCAGGAGAAGGCCGGGCGACTGACCTACATCGGCATCCGTCACGAGGGCGCGGCGGCGTTCGCCGCGTCGGCCTACGGCAAGCTGACCGGGCGTCCGGCCGCCTGCCTGACGATCGCCGGGCCGGGCGCCACGAACCTGCTCACCGGGCTGTGGGACGCGAAGGTCGACCGCTCGCCGGTGATCGCGCTCACCGGCCAGGTCGACACCCAGGTGCTCGGCCCCGGCGCCTTCCAGGAGGTCGACCTCGCCGGCGGCCTTCCGCGCGGTCGCCGCGTGGGGCCAGACGGTGCTCGAGACGAGCCGGCACGCCGAGCTGATGACGCTCGCGTGCAAGCACGCGATCCTGCGCCGCGACGTCGCCCACCTCATCTTCCCCGACGAGGTGCAGACGCTCGCGGCGCCCGACGAGGCGGCGTCCGGGCCGCAGGGCCGGATCACGCCGCTGCAGATCAGCCCGCCCGAGGAGCCGCTGCGCCAGGCGGTCGAGCTGCTCGCGACGGCCAAGCGCCCGGTGATCATCGTCGGACACGGCGCCCGCTTCGACATGGCGGCGATCGTCGCGCTGGCCGAGCGGATCGGCGCGCCGGTCATCACGACGTTCAAGGCGAAGGGGCAGATCCCCGACGACCACCTGCTCGCCTGCGGCGTGCTCGGGCGCAGCGGCACGCCGGTCGCGAGCTGGTTCATGAACGAGTGCGACGCGATGCTCGTGCTCGGCGCGTCGTTCTCCAACCACACCGGCATCTACGCCGGCAAGCCGATCGTGCAGGTCGACTTCGACGCGCTGGCGCTCGGCAAGTTCCATCCGGTGACCGTCCCGGTGTGGGGCGAGATCGGCGTGACCGTGGGGCTGCTGGCGCAGCGGCTGCCGGCCGCGGGCCCCGAGCGCGTCGACCAGCGGGGCGAGCTGGCCGAGCGGCGCGCGATCTGGGCGGCGGAGAAGGCCAGCCGCGCGCGCGATGACCGCGGCGCGGGCGTCAACTCGGCCGCCGTGTTCGCGGCGCTGCAGCGCCGCGTCCCCGAGCGGGCGGTGATCGCGGTGGACGTCGGCAACCATGCGTATTCGTTCGGTCGCTACTTCGAGTGCAAGGAGGGCCAGACCGTCCTGATGTCCGGCTACCTCGGCTCGATCGGGTTCGGCTACCCGGCCGCGATCGGGGCTTGGGCCGCGGCCCCCGAGCGGCCGATCTTCGCCGTCACCGGCGACGGTGGCTTCGCGCAGTACCTGGCCGAGCTGCTCACCGCGGTCAAGCACGGCATGAACATCACGCACGTGCTGCTCAACAACGGCCAGCTCGGCAAGATCTCCAAGGAGCAGCTCGCGGGCGACTGGGAGGTGTGGCAGACCTCCCTGCACAACCCCGACTTCTCGCAGTACGCCGCGATCTGCGGCGCGTTCGGCGTGCGCGTCACGCGCGCCGAGGAGCTCGACGATGCGCTCGCCGCCGCGACCGCCCACGAGGGGCCGGCGCTCGTCGAGGTCATCACCGATCCCGAGCTCGTCTGAGCTCACCGCGAAAGGACTCCCGCCGATGCCGATCCCCGAGTCGATCCAGCGCTTCATCGACGAGCGCTGCGAGCACGCCCCCACCCGCTACGACGATCTGCGCGTGGTCGTCTTCAACGGCACGACGAAGCGCTCGCCCGAGCAGAGCCACACCGACGGCCTGCTCGCGATCCCGCGCGGGATCTTCACCCGCCTCGGCGTCCGCGTCGACGAGGTGCGCACCGCCGATCGTGAGATCCCGGCGGGGCTGTGGCCGGACATGCGCGAGCACGGCTACGACGCCGACGAGTTCCCCGAGATCTACCGCGAGCTGGTCGAGCCGGCCGACGTGATCATCATCGCCGGGCCGATCTGGCTCGGCGATCAGAGCTCGCTGACGCGCAAGATCATCGAGCGCCTGTACGCCTACTCGAGCGAGGTCAACGCGAGCGGCCAATGGGCCTACTACGGCAAGGTCGGCGGCGTCGTGACGACCGGCAACGAGGACGGGGGCAAGCACGTCAGCGCCCAGGTCCTCTACGCGCTGCAGCACATCGGCCTGACGATCCCGCCGCAGTCCGACGCCTACTGGGTGGGGGAGGGCGGCCCGGGTCCGTCCTACCTGGACGAGGAGGGCGGGGGGCAGGGGAACGCGTGGACGACGCGCAACGCGGCGTTCATGGCCTGGAATGTGCTCCACCTCGCGCGGATGCTCAAGGACGCCGGGGGGATTCCGGCCTGGGGCAACTCGACGCACAACTGGGACCTGTCGATGCCCGGGCATCCGAATCCGGAGTACCGGTAGCACCGCGTTCGGCCGCGGCTAGACCGTTGTAGCGTACGGCGCTACACTGCGCTACATGAGTCAGCCTCTAAGCCTTCGCTTGCCCACGGAGACCGTTGAGCGGCTCGGCGCCCGTGCGCGCAGCCGTGGCGTCGCCCCGCGAACGCTCGCGCAACGTTACGTCGAGGAAGGACTGCGCACTGACGAGCATCCGCTGATCCGGTTCGCCGACGGCCCGGCCGGACGCCGTGCGCGCCTCCAGGGCACCGGGCTCGATGTCTGGGAGGCAATCGCGGTCGTGCGCGACAACGACGGCGACGAGCGCGTCGCAGCCGACTACCTTGAGATTCCGCTCGGTCTGATTCAGGCCGCCGTCGCCTACTACGGCGCCCATCCGAGCGAGATCGACGAGTGGATCGAGCTCAATAATCGCGAGAGCGAGGCCGCACGAGCGGCGTGGCTTGCGGGGCAGGCGGCGCTCAAGCGTTGAAGCTGCTGCTCGACGAGATGTTCTCCCTCGTGGTCGCGCGGGAGCTTCGCTCTCGCGGACATGACGTGGCCGCGATCAAGGAGCGTCCAGAGTGGCGGGCGATGTCCGATCCTGATGTGGTTTCCCTCGCGCGAGGAGAGCAGCGCGCGATCGTGACCAACAATGTCCGCGACTTCCGTCCCCTGCACGCCGACCTGGTCGCTGCAGGAGGCGAGGGCCATCCCGGGATGGTGTTCGTGCCCGCCAACGTGGCCCGCACGAAGGCTGCGACCGGCCAGCTTGTTACGGCGCTCGAAGCCAAGCTCCACGAGTATCCCGGCGAGGACGGCCTGGCCAACGGCGAGGCCTGGATCTGAGTCGAGCCGGCTAGCTCAAGTTTCGGACGTCGAGGTGCCCGCCGTGATGGGAGACGACTGGTAACGTATTGCCAATGGAGACCACGATCGACTCAGTCGGCCGAATCGTCGTCCCGAAGCCCCTGCGCGACGCACTCGGTCTCACCCCGGGCTCGACCGTCGACATCTCGCGCTACGGCGGCGGGCTCCAGCTGCTCCCGACCGGCCGCGCGGCTCGATTGGTCGATGAGTCCGGGGTGCTGGTCGCCACCGGAGACACCACGATCGACGACGACACCGTCTTCGGACTGATTGACGCCGGGCGGCGTTGACGGCACTGGCACTGGACACGAGCGTCGCTATTCCGCTGCTCGTGCGGACACACCGCCAGCATGACGCCGTCGTACGCTGGTGGAACGGTCGGGATGCCGCGCTCAGCGGTCACGCGCTGGCGGAGACGTATTCGGTGCTCACACGCCTGCCCGGCGATCTGCGACTCGCGCCTGCCGATGCCGCCCGGCTCATCGCCGAGCGCTTCGACGCTCCGCTCGTCCTGAGCGCCCGGCGGGCCAGGCTACTCCCCGAGGTCCTCGGCCGGCTCGGGATGGCCGGTGAAGCGGTCTATGACGCGCTGGTGGCGCTCGCGGCGGTCGAGCACGGCGTCAGCCTCGCCACGCGCGACCGTCGTGCCAAGGCCACGTACGAGATCGTCGGCGCGGATGTCGTCATCGCCGCAATCGAGTGACAATCGCCGACCCGTGACCGTGTCATCGGCCCGCGGACGCCTCCCCACCGAACCAGATCAGGACGTGTCCTCCGCCGCCGCGACCGTCACGATCTCGAGGAGCGGCTCGAGGTCGCGAAAGTCGTCTGGATTGCTCGTGTAGAGCGGGAGATCGGAAGCGACGGCGGTCGCGGCGATGAGCAGGTCAAGAGCGCGTCGACCGCGTGCCTTGCGTCCGGCCGTGACCATTTCGGCATACACCCGCCCGTACGCCCTCGCCACGTCGGCGTCGACCGGCAGCGGATCGAACGTGGCCTCGGCCCGCTGCAGGCGATCCTGGCGACGGGCCCGCTCCGCCGTGTCGTCGGTCGCGTGCGGTCCGGCCGCCAGTTCGGCCATGGTCACGGCCGAAACCGCCAGCTCCCGGGGGAGGACGCCGGCGTCGACGTGCTCGAGGTCGATCACGACCGACGTGTCGATGAGCCCTCGCGCGTGTCCCGGCTCAGCCACGCGGGAGCGGGTCCTGGTCGACGGCGGAGTCGACGTCTGCCCGGAATCGAGCCGCGTCGATCGCCGGAGCGCCGGCAAACGCGGCCACTGCGGCATCCGCCGACACATATCGGCGTCGGCGCAGCGGACGCAGCTCGCCTACCGCCACCCCGTTTCGCGTTACGACGAAGGACTCGCCCTGGTCGAGCGCGCGCATGATGTCGCCACTGTCGTTGCGAAGCTCTCGTTGGGTCAGCTTGCGGGCCACGCAGGCGAATGTAGCACGCGTGCGACGCGTTTCCAAGGCCGGCCAGCCGCCCGACCGGTCAGCCCAGCGCCTGCGCCTGGAACGTGGTGCATCTCGCGGATGCCGGGGGATACCGGCCGATCATCCGCCACCTCATTTCCACGCTCGCTATGGCGGCGAGGAGGCAGCGATCGTAATCGCGACGGGCGACGTGCTCGCCGGCTCGATCCCTGGTCGTGCGTTGCGGCTCGTGCGAGAATCGCTGGCAGAGCATCGCTCGGAACTGAACGCCAATTGGGATCGGGCGCGGGACCACCAGAGGCCCGAGCCTGTCGCGCGCGCTGCCGTGAGTGAGCTGATCAAGATTCGTGACGTAGAGCCCCTCGACGGCTACTGGCTGCGCCTGCGGTTTTCCGACGGCGCCGTGAAGGACGTCGACGTCGGCGAGCTGCTCGCCGAGGGCGGGGTCTTTGCGACGATCCGGGATCAGCGAGACATCTTCGAGCAGGTGCGCGTCAACCCCGAGTCGCAGACAATCGAATGGCCGGGCGAGGTCGACCTCGACGCCGACGTACTGTACGGTCGCTTTGAGCCGGCGTCGGGTGTCCGTATCGCGCGGCGCACCATTCAGGAGCGCACCACCGCGCCCGCATAGAGTGGCGGAGGGCGGCCTCTGCCAAACGTGAGGTCGGTCTTGTCGGCCACGAGGTCGTAGTCGCGGTCGTAGTGGAGCACGCCGAGCCGATGGTGCTCGGCCAACGCGGCGATCAGGAGATCGACCGGCGGCAGCCGGTGGTGCCCGGCGGCCGCGAGCTGGCTCTGCACGTCGATCGCGCGGCGCTCGACGTGCTCGTCGATGCTCACGAGCGGGAGCGCGAGCAGCTCCTGGAACAGGTGGGCGTGCTCGCGGGCGTTGCGCGCGGAGTGTCCGGCCTCCAGGCAGGAAGCGAGCGAGACGACGCGGCTCCGTCCTCCACCGCATCGGCGATCAGCAGCGGCGCGGTCACGGGCGCGCCCAACCGGATCGGCGAACCGGGTCGGCCGCCGCCGGGTCGACGGGCACCTCGCGCGAGCGCGGGCGCTGGGCGAGGCCGCCGCCGCTCGGGCGCATCGCCCTGGTCGCCGCGGAGCATCATCACCTTTGCCGGGGCGCCGAGGATCACGAGCTCGTCGAGCCTGACGTGCTCGCCCCCGGAACCGCGCGCAGCTCGTCGAGCGCAGCCTGCACCGGCGGGGTCTCGGCGATCGCGTGTCGGCGGCGTTTCGTCGGCATGGGCAGGAGTGTGCCAGCGATGACACACCAAATCGAGTGTCGCGGACCGGGTGCTCGGGCGATCAGCCCAACGCCGCGACGGCGTCGGGCACACCGTCTCGGGCGCTGGCGAAGCGCGGGCTCCAGCCGAGCTCGCGCTTGAGCTTCGCGTTGCTCGAGCGCGCCGAGCGCGTCACGGCGCTGACCGCGGGGCCCCCGGCCACGAGGCGCGCCACGGCGGCCGGGATGCGCCGCGGTGGCCCGACGCCGAGCGCCTGCGCCGTGAGCGCGATGAAGTCGAAGCAGGTGATCGGCTCGTCGTCGACGACGTGGTAGATCTCGCCGGGCGTGCCGCGCTCGGCCGCGTCGGCCAGCGCCGTCGCGACGTCCTCGACGCGCACGACGTCCCACAGGTTCGCCCCGCGCCCGACGACGGCGAAGCGCCCGGGCTGGCGCAGCCGGGCGACGATCTCGTGCGCGAACCAGCCCCCCGGACCGTAGACGTGCGACGGGCGCACGACGAGCGCGGGCAGCCCCGAGTCGAGCACGAGGCGCTCGCCCGCCTGCTTGGAGCGGCCGTAGGGGGTCTGCACCGGCAGCGGGGTGGTCTCGTCGAGCAGCGCGCCGGCGGCGTCGCCGGTGACCACGGTCGAGGCGAACACGATCCGCGGCCCCGGTTGGCCGTCGCCGGCGAGGGCGCGGCAGGCGTCGACCAGTCGCTCGGTCCCGTCGACGTTGACCGCCTGCACCTTGGCCTCGTCGCGCTGCGTGGCGATCTCGGCGGCCAGGTGGATGACGCAGTCGGGCCTGGACCGGGCGACGGCCTCGGGGAGCGCCGTCGGAGGTGAGGTCGCCGGGGACGGCGGTCGTGCCCGGCGGCTCGGTGCCGGGGCGGCGCACGAGCGCGTCGACGTCGTGGCCGCGGCGCAGGAGCTCGGCGCAGGTGACCTGGCCGATGAAGCCGCTGGCGCCGGTGACGAGGATCCGCATGCCGGTCGCGAGCCTATCCGAGCCGCCCGCGACGGGTACCGACAGTGCGCGCTGGCGCGCGGCGCCTAAGATAGCCCGGTGCATCGGCCGGGACTGCTCGTGGGAATCGTCGTGCTCGTCGGGATCGCCGGGTCGATCGTGGCCCTCGCGTCGCGCTCGGGCGACACGCAGTTCGTCGCGCAGCAGCAGGATCTCGTCCCGGTGAGCACGGCGCAGCTCGAGCGCCTGCTGCTCACCACGCACGACCCGCGCCCGCTCTCGGACCACGGGCAGGCCCGCCGAGCGGTCTGCGTGCCGGGCGGCAGTGGCGAGTTTCGCAACCCGTGGCAGTGCGCGGTCACGTACGCGGCGCCGCCGGCCGTGCGCTACGCGGTGATCGTCCACTCCGACCGATCGATTCAGGGGACGAGCGTGTACGTCGTGAGCGGGCGTAAGGGCGGCGCGCTCGTCGTGCGCGGCTGCTGCGTCGCCGCCGGGCCGTGAGGCCCGGGCGGGCGGCCGGGCGCGCTCAGCCGAGCTCGTCGCGCAGCTTGCGCAGGCCGCGGTAGATCCGCGCCTCGACGGCGCTCTCGCCGTCGCCGAGCAGCTTGGCCACCTCGCGCAGCTTCAGGTCGGCGCCGAAGCGCAGCGCGATCGCCTCGCGCTCGTCCTCGTTGAGCGTCGCGAGCGCGGCGGTCAGCTCGTCGCGCGTGCCGAGCGATTCGAGCGCCGAATCGGTCTCGGCCGCCGAGGAGCCGGCCGAGACGCGCTCGAACGCCCGGTGCTCGGTGGCCTGCCGGCGCGCGTGGTCGCGCAGGATGTTCAGCGCGATCGTGTACAGCCATTGCTTCTCGGCCCCGCGGCGAGGGTCGTAGCGGTGCTTGGTGCGCAGGACGCGCTCGAACGTGTCGGCGAGCAGATCCTCGGCCAGCGCCCGGTTGCCGGTGCGATAGGCCAGGAATGAGAACAGCTGCTCGGCGTACTCCTCGAACATGCGCTCAAAGGTTTCGGGCCGCATCCGCCCAATCATTGTGGTGCCCGGGCGCTTGGCGCGCCACTTCGCATTTGCGCTTGCTTCCATCGCTGTCGCTCGCAGATCGAGATCGTGGGCTAAAACAGAAGAGCCCCGGGGACTCGGTCTCCCCGGGGCTCTTCCTCAGTTTCTCAGGACTTCAACGTCCCGCCGGGTCTACCTGCCGCTCGGCACGCACAGGTGGTAGGTGCGGGTGTCGTGGTAGACCTTGCCGGACTTCGCGACCGTCGTGATGTGGACGACCTGCAGCCCGTTCGTGGCGCACGGCAGACCCTTGAAGCTGATCGGCACCGGCTTCTTGCCGTTGAGGATGAACTTGTAGGCCTTGCCGTTGATGGTCACCGTGATGACCTTGACCTTCGTGTTCCGCGGGATCTTGTAGTAGCGGATCACCAGCGCGCGCTTGCTCACGCGCGCCTTCGGGCCGGTAGCCGTCTTCGTCGTCGACGCGCCGAGCACTGAGCCGGTGCCCGTGCTGGAGACGGTCGTGCTCGCGGCGGATACGGCGCCCGTCGCGGTCACCGTGGTCGTGACGGCGGAGACCGTGATCGTCGGTCCGGAGCCCGAGATGACGTTGCAGGTGAAGGTGTTGCCGTTCCCGATCAGCACGCACGTGTTGTTGTTGCCGATCGTGATGCCGCCGGGCGAGGTCACCGTGACGGTCGTGCGTCGAGTACTGCGCCGTGGCGGCGCTCCCGCCGGAGCCGCCGGTGGCGCCGGCCGCGATGACGCCGCCGGTGCCGGCGGCCATCAGGCCGACGACGAGGCCGGACGTGACGAGACGCCGGCTCGTGGACGTGTTGCGCAGCCTCGCTCCGGCCCGTGCCATCGCGGTCGTCTTGATCTGATCAAGCTCGAGCGGGCTGGCCTGCGGCCGCTCGTCGCGAAGACGCTGGACGGTGCTCTCGAGATCTTCGGGGAGGTTCTGCTTTCTACGCCACATGCGAAGTCCTTGCTCGTTCCGGGGGCGGGGCGGGCGCGCTGGCGCGCCTCTCAACCGCCTACTACGGATGGGAGCCGGGCTTTCCTACACGGGCTGTCTGGAAATCCGTTGCGGGCGATTTGTCTAGAGCGCGGACACCGCGAACAGGCCCGAGTTCATCGCGGCGGTGCGCAGACCGGGCGCGGCGGCCTCCCAAGCGCGCGGATCGGCCGACCCAAGCTCGCGCACGAGGCGGCGAGCGAGCGGCTCGAGCGGGTTCAGCGCGAGCGCCCGCTGCGCGGCGGCTCGCGGGTCCTGCCCGGCGCGCGGCGCGCGCGACGGCCAGCCAGTAGGCCTCCTGCCAATTCTGCGGGTCCAGGCTCGCGGCCTTGCTCATCGCGGGCACGGCGGCGGCGGGGAAGCCCTGCTCGAGGTCGCACAGACCGATCAGCGAGTAGGCGTCGGGACGCTCGGCGTTGATCGACAGCGAGCTGAGGGCGCTGCTGGCGCGCGGCGACGCAGTTGCCCGCGCGCACGTCGGCCGCGGCGGTGTGCAGGCGGGCGTAGGAGAGAGCGACGAGCAATGGCGCGACAGCGACGAGCAGCCAGCCGATGGCGAGCAGGGTGCGGTTGCGCGGGACGTCGCCGAAGCGCCGCCGGCTCGGGCGACGGGCCAAGGCCAGTCCGCCGAGGATGAACACCCAGATCGTGGCCGCCGGCATCTGCCAGTCCCAATCCACGGCGCTGTGAATCGCCCAGGCGAGGACGGCGGCGAACAGCGCCGCGTACAGCGCGCGGTCTGGGCCCCGAATCCGGCGTCGCGATACCCACGAGGATGCCGCCGACGACGATGATGATGCAGCGCCAGGCCGAGCACGCCGAGCTCGCCCAGGCTCTGCAGATAGAGCTCGTGCGTGTCGGTTACGTAGTAGGCGCCCTGCGGGGTGCGGAGCTGGGTCCAGTAGACCTGGAACGTTCCGCCTCCCAACCCCAGCAGCGGCTGCGCGATCAAACATGTGCAACCGCGGCCTTCCAAAGGAAGATGCGGCCGTTGTTCGCCGGGTCGGTGAGTCGATCGCGAGTCAGCGCAACGCGGGGACCGGCGTTGCCGTTGACAAAGCGGTGATACTCGCGGTGGGCGTAGCTGGGAAGCCCCAATGCGATCGCGAGGACAATTATGGCGACGAGTCCGCCGCCTAGCGCCGCCGCTCGGACGCGCCGCTCGTGCGCGAGCCGGAGGAAGGCGTACAGCGGCAAGACGCGCGGTCGAGAGGCAGCAGCGCTCCGCGCAAGACCCGCTGCGACGACAAGCATGCGAGCACGACTTTGGCGACGTGGTGCCCCTGCGCCACCGCGGCGGGCTGGCGAAGGTCGTTCTAGTGCCAGCAGCTGAGCGTCCCACGCAGCCTTCAAGGCAATCGCTGCCGCCGGCACGACGGCAACCAGTGCTGACAGCAGAGCCCTCGGGCGACCGAGCAGCGACGTACGACGAGCAGGCCAATGGCGGTGATGCCGAGCGCTCCGCGTGAGAACGTGAGCAGCAGCGCGCGTGGCCACCGGCGGGATCAGCGCCGCGGACAGAATCCCGCACCGCCGGCGGCTCTTCTGTGTCGCTCGAGAGGTGAAAGAGCAGCATAGTCGTCGCCGCGGCAAGCATGCCCTCTGCGTTCCAGTACGTGAGCGGGTAATCGAGACGGTCGTTGCCGAACGCAGAAGACGTCGGCCACACGTCGGGCAGGACGCGCGTGATGAGCCCGACAACGCAGACGATCGCCATGCCAAGCACGACAGTGCGAACGAGCCATCGCAAGGCGTGTCCGCGTATTCGCTAGCGATCCGAAAAGGGCTAGCGCGAGGACATACAGCAGTGTGCGATCCGAAGGCGTCGAGTGCGCGGGCGTTCGCGTGGGACCAGCTCGCCGATAGCAGCTCCCAGGCGGCATAGCCCACAAGGCCACCGAGTGGGACGGCCAGTCGCCAGTCGATCCCCTCAAACGGGCGTTGCGGCGAGCGTGGTGCGTATCACGAGCACCTGCACGAGCACGACCGCTGCAAAGCCGGGCGCGCTCGGGTAGTAGCCGCCGGAACTAAAGGAGAGATACAGAACCGTGACCACCGCGAACACGAAGAGGGTCGCCGTTCCGACCGCTCCGATGAGACGCTCAGAGCCGGGACGGACGGTCGCCGTCGCGCTTGAAGCTGGCGGGTTCGACACTGCGCTCGAGCCTGGCACGGTCGAAGCGTATCCGCACGCGGCCCGCCGCCGGCCGAGCTCTATGGACGCCATGCGGTGCGCCGCACCTTGATATCCGGCCCCGCGCCGTTCCGAGCCTTCGCGATCGGCGCATGTCTGTTTGAGGCCCGGGTTGCCCCTCCGGCGGGCGAGCGAGAACGCGACCGGGAGCGCCCCGGTCCCGCTCAATCGAGCGACAGGAGGCTTCGCTGTCACTGCCAGCACGGACTGGAGCGCGGCAGCCGAGGGCATCGGCCGACGGAGAGTCGGTGCGGCGCGGCATAGAGCGAAGCAGGCTTTGTGCGGATACCTCTATCCTCTCCGGCGCCTCGTCCTCGCCACGCTCCCGACTATTCGCACTCCGTCCCTCAACCTCGCGATCATCGGCAGCCGCGGGTTTCCGAGCACCTACGGTGGCTACGAGACGTTGGTCCGCCACCTCGCGCGGGATTGGACGGCGCGAGGGCACACGGTCACCGTGTATTGCCGTGTGCGCGACGAGGGCCGGCGTGACTGGGTGACGGAAGACGTCCGGTGCATCTGGACCCCCGGCTGGGAATCGAAGAGCCTGTCGACGCTATCGTTTGGCGCGACCGCGCACGTTGACGCTGCGTTTCGCGGCTATGACGCGACGTTGGTTCTGAATGTCGCCAACGGCTTCTTCCTCCCGATGCTGCGGGCCAGGAACGTTCCCATCGCCGTCAATACAGACGGCGTGGAATGGGAGCGTGGAAAGTGGGGTCGCGTCGCGCGGCGAGTGTTCCGAGTCGGCGCCCGGATCACCGCACGATACGCCGACGTGCTGATCGCCGATTCGGAAGCGATTGCCGCTGTTTGGCGCCGAGAGTTTGGCGTGGAGTCGATCTTCGTGCCGTACGGGGCCCCGGTAATCGAGCATCCGAGCTCAGAGCGGGTCGATGCCCTGGGACTGACCAGGGGGCGATATGTGCTGGCCGTGGCCCGTCTGATACCTGAGAACAACGTCGACCTCATCGTCGATGCGGTCGACGCTCTGCCACGGCGGCCTACGCTGGTCGTCGTAGGCTCCGCGAATTTCACATCTCCCCTTGAGCTGCGACTGCGCCACGCGGATCGCTCGGGGGCGCTCCGCTGGTTAGGACACGTGAGTGACCAAGAGCTTCTGACGCAGCTGTGGGCGAACGCAGGCGTGTACGTGCACGGACACTCAGTTGGAGGGACAAACCCGGCGCTCCTGCAAGCGCTCGGAGCCGGAGCGCCAACGCTAGCGCTGGACACGCCGTTTAACCGTGAGGTGCTTCGACGCGACGAGCAACTCTTTCCCCACGGCACCGAGCCCTTGGCCGCGCGGATCGCCGCCGTGCTGGACGACCCGAACCTGCAGGCGAACTTCTCGTCGCACGGAAGGGCCGTGGTCCGCGAAAACTACGACTGGTCTGACGTGTCGTCGCGCTACATAGCCGCGCTATTGAAGGCGCGGTCTCGCCGGCGCGCCTAGGCCGAGGACGGGCCGGAGCCAAGGTCCCGCTCTGGGTTACGCGTCACCGAGCGTACTTCGCTTGGGCGGCCGAGCGGAGCGCGCCGGAACCACGGCCCCCTCCCGCGCGGCGCAACCGACGGTATCGGGCGATCGGCCAAGCCCGCCACGTACGCTTGGTGGGTGAGCTCTGCGGCCCTGTCCCAAGTGTACGATGTTCGAAGCTTTTCGGCCAGCGTGTTACTGGCGGGCACCTCAAACGCGCGCATAACAGCTGTGCGTATGCTGACGGGATCCGCCGGGTCGCAGTATTCCGCCTCCGCTCCGAAATAATCCGCAGTGTCACCGTTAGGTGATACCACTAATGAGCAACTCGCCATCGCGGCTTCGAGAGAGGACAGCCCGGCTGTCTCCATCCAGCTCGGGAGAGCGTGAACTCGAGCAAGGCGGTAGAGCCAGTGCTTCTCCTCGTCTGTCACTGAGCCAATGAGGTGGACGCGGGGATTGGCGCGCGCCGCGCGACGCACTCTTGCGACGTAGGCTGGCTGGTTAGCGGCATCCTTGCCAGCTAGGACTAGAGTTAGTCCCGTGTCGCGTACGGCCTCAATGAGTGCCAATTGGTTCTTGCGCCCTTCCACGCGCGCGACACACAGGACACAGTCGCGGAAGGGTTCCAAGTGAGGTGGCGCGGCTCCACGGGCGAGGGGAGCGTAGCGCGACGGCTCTATTCCTATGGGTATATACTTGACGACATCCTCGCCAATTGACAGGCCGAAGTCGTGGGTGAGACGTCGCCACTCGCTCCGCGAGTTCGGCATGAAGACGGAGCTGAGTGCAAGTACTTCGCGCTGCATCCGCTGAAAGCCCCTCGTGAAGAGAGCAGACGAGCCAGGGCCCCATTCACGACTGTTGAGCCCTCTGCCCGCCGCCTTGAGCGCCTCAATTACGTCGCGGTTCGACCGGCGCGCAACTAGGCCAACGGCGCCTCCCCGACCCCGCTGCTCAAACTCCCACACGTCGCAATAAACTGGTGAGAGAAAGATGGGCTTGTGATGGAGCGCGGCGTGGCGCGCCTGTACCCAAACGTCTTGCGGCCGAACGAGTCCGAAGAGGTGCACGGCATCCACGCTGGTGAGGTCGGGAGTTAGCTCCGACGACGCGATGGCCTGGACTCCGTGTGAAGACCGCAGTCTCGCCGCAAGTTCGTCGATGAGTACCTGATCACCCCCTGGCGTCGAAGCCAAGCTTTGCGCCGAGCGGCCTTGCAGCAACACTTTCATCGATAAGTGGGCATCAGCGAGATGGTGACGCCGAATTGTAGCTGGCACCGGCACCGTCGCCCCGGTGGAGAATGGTGGGCAGCGAGCGGCGGGCGGCGAGGACAGCTGAGCGGTGTGAGCGGGCCCCGGCGAAGCGGCAGATCATGTATTGAGCCGGGTCAGCGTAGTCGCCGCCGGATCCGCACCCACGCACGGACGCTTGGTATCAGGTCGCGTGCCAACCCGAGGTGCCTGTAAAGATATGCACGCGCGAGGGACAGTTGGCTTGCGTCGGCGAGCCGGTATCGATGTCGCATGTACGTGGCTGTCGGAAACAGCCTTTGCATCACGAAGGCGAAGCGTCGCCGCGCCCCGTGTAGCGCAGCGAGTTGCTCGAGCGTCCGTGTGTACGCTGGCGCACTATCGACTCGAATCAAGAGCTCAGGAGACATCGTGCGAGGGAGGCCGAGGTCAGCGGCCAGCGCGTCCGCGCCGGAAACCAGGCGCAGACCAGCGGCCATCGCGGGGCCAGCAGCCAGCTGTGTAGCCATCGCCGCGGCTCTCACCCAGGTCTGGCGTGGCACGCGCTGAAGCCCGAGAGCGAGATCATCAATCGGTTGCGCGACGGCCTTGCCGTGGCTGGCAGCGTGCAGAGCAAGGAGGAGGCATCGCGCAGGCTCGGACGGGATCGCAATGGACCGTCCGCCGACCGCGATTCGGTCCGGGTCGGCGGCGAGCCGTTCCCAAGCCGCCTCGTCGGACGCAGCAATACCAAAAAAGGTGCGGTGGAGTTCCACGAGCACGCCGCTCGGGCTATGCCAATCGAGTGTCGGGCCGTGCTCGCTCGCCCTAGCTTCAGCAAGAGGTTTGCTGAAATGCGCCCGCGCGAGCAGCCCCTCGGCCGCCGCCATCTGGCCGGGACGGACCAGCACGTCGACGTCTGCGTAATGCCGGGACTCGCCCCCGTGATACAGCCACTTCGCAATGCCCGGGCCCTTCAACAAGAGGAACTCGACGCCCGCGGCCGTCAGTAGAGCGTCAACGTCTGCCGCCACGGAGTCGACGAGTAGGCAGCGAAGGGCGGCCGTCTTGCTCGGCGAAATGCTCAACGTGATGAATCCACGGAACTCCACGTGTGGTCGGCCGTGCCCGTATCTCGAACTGCGCGATCAGCAGATCCCCGCGATAAGCCGACCAAGCACCGCGCCTTTATGGTGCGTCGACAAAGCACGATGCGATTCTAGCCTGGACGCCGAGACCATGGGCAGGCACGCCGGTGGCAGAGGGAACGGTTCGGTTGCAGCCGCCGGCCACACAGGCGCCTGATCAGGGTCGAGGACGGGTCTCGCCGTGCGAGAGTTCTGTTCGCGTTGGCGCATGCGCTTGCCTCTGATCTCCTCGCCGCGCCGCGCTGAAGGCTCCCGATGTCAACGACGCCGCTGACGGGGCAGGCGGTTTGCCCGTCAGCACGGTGACGACGTCGCTCCGAAAGCGTGCAGGAGTTAGTCGGCTGCTCCTGTCATAGGCCGCCGTAGCGGCCTTCCGATACACGGTGTCGTCGAGCAAAGAGCAGAGGGCCTGAGCATACGACTCGGGGCGATCGGGCTGCGCAACGGCTCCCGGCGCAATCTCGCTGAGCGCTCCCCGACCTGAATGCACGGATGGAACGCCATGGATGCTGGCTTCGCCCACCGGCAACCCGTACCCCTCGAAGCGAGACGGCTGCAGGAGGACCCACGCGGCGGCGTAGCATCCCGCCAGTTCACTATCCGAGACTGCCCGAAGTCGCGTGGTCCAACTCCCCGAGGGATCATGGCGCCGCAGCGCATGGCTAACCTCCGACTCCGCTCGCCCCTCAGGACCGACGACCAGGAGTCGCAGATCCTCTCCGGATGCAGCGCGGGCAGTCGCGACCGCCTCGATCGCAAGTCGGTGGTTCTTGTGTGCCTCGGTTGAACCCACCATCAGAATCGGGCGACGGCGCTCCCAGTGTTGATCTTCTCGCTTCACGCCCTCGAGCGGCCAGTATGCAACCTTGGCAGGGGGAGCGTCTGGCCACCGTGCGCGCACCCGCCCGAGTGTGAAGCTGGACGGCACTATGATCGCGTCGGCACACCTAACACTGAGTCCAAACGTTGCGCGCGCATACGCCGCATAGCCGCGGTCGAAGAATTGCGGTTCGTCCAACACGGTGGTGTCATGGAGCACGAGCACGTGCCGCTGGCCAGCTCGGGCTCGGCCGACGTTGCAAGGCGATACCAAGACGTCGGCGGATCGCGCGGAATGGGCGGCTCGTGCGAGATCCCATGAAGCCTGCACCGAGGCGTTCCACCACCGGCTACGCCTCAGGCGGTAACCCGGCCACACCTCCCGCACATCCACGCCGCTCGCGCCGTGAAGGGCGCGCAGGAGATGCTCAAGCCCACGCGCACTGCCCGAGATGCCGCGTGTCGCGATCGCGCAGTTGACGGCGACTTCCATGTCAGAACACGCTCCGCACAGACATGACCCCTGCGTCGCACAGATTGCTGGCGTGAAGCGGTCGGACTGCACGACCGCACACGCAAATGCGTCCATACACGCGGTATGACGCCTATCTGGATTTGCTGTTCAACATTGTAGACGTGATACCGCGACCAACCGGTAGCTGCCGTTGAGTATATCTGGGCATCTGGCTGCCGGAAGCGTTCGGCGTGGCGTCGCGCGTCGCGTCGCCTCCAAGGCTGAGCCGAAGTAGCGCCCCGCGGAGTGGATCGGCTCCGCGTTGGATCTGCTCGGCAGTCGGCCGAGAATCGGAGGCCTGTTTGGATGCAGTCCGTGGTAGACAGCAGCGGCGTCCGTCCTTCGGTACGGTCCCCGCATGATCCGACGGGAACGCCTCCTGGCGCTGGGACTGGAGCCGCGCCGATTCAATCGCGTCCGGTACATCGAGAAGACGAAGGTGCTTCGTCGGTACGATGCCCGGCTGCTCGAGAACCTCGGCTACGTGCTCACGGACCCCGAGGTCGATAACTTTACGTATGAATTGGAGAACGAGGCCGAACTGGTCAGGTGGATTGCTGAGACGTTTTCTGCGAAGCTGGATCGCGTCGCGGAGCTGCTCGTAGAAGCCCGGTCGAATCAAGCGATCTACATACCGCTGAAGCGGGCGACCAAACGGTGGTCGATGAAGACCGAGCCGCCGCCCGGCCGCCGCCTGGGGTGGTACGTGATCGTGAGGCTGCTCAAACCATCGCGGGTCATTGAGACGGGAATTCACGATGGCATCGGATCGTTGATCTTCCTGGCCGCACTGGATCGCAACGCGCACGAGGGGGCGGACGGCGACCTCGTGTCGTTCGACATCGACAAGAACGCCGGTTGGATCGTGGGCGAGCACCCGCGATGGTCACGGCGTATCGGAGACTCCCGCGCAATCCTTGAGGAGGCGTTCCTTGAGGTGCCTGTGCAGGTCTTCCTACATGACAGCCTGCATACGTTCGAGCACGAGATGTTTGAGCTCTCCGTCGCGGCGAAGCATATGAAGGGGGGCGCTGTGATGAGCGACAACGCCCACGGGACAGATGCGCTCAAGCGCGTCGCGGAACAGTCGAAGAGGCGCTACGCGTTCTTCAAGGAGACACCTCGAGCGCACTTCTACCCCGGGGGTGGGATAGGTGTCGCTCTGTAACGAGCGCTCGCGTTTGTTGCACGCGCCGGCTCCCTGCCCGGTGCCGCCCAAAGGCAGCGGTCCCACTTAGGACAGCGTTGCGCGCGGATTGTCGGGATCGATTACGTGTCGCGCGGCGGCGATCGGTGGGTCCTGGAACGTCGAGCCGTCTGGCCTTACGGTCACATACGTTGCCACGCGAGTGCGTAATGAGGTGACGCTGCTGTTCCGAGTCAGCGGGTCGCCGAGCGCCGGATGGCACCGGTCGCCATCGCGGGCGCGGCTATACTCGGCGTCGAATGCAGAGCCGGATGTTCGCACGCATCAAGAATCGATCTCGACCCGTAATTCCTGCCCGTGCGGCGCCGCGACAGAAGCATCCGAACGAGAGCCCACTCAATCGGCTGTCGCATCAGCAGCTTGCAGATGCCCTTTTCTACGTGGCGCCGGATCATATCTCTGGACGTATGCTGGACATCGGATGCGGGCGCAAGCCCTACCGCGAGATGCTGTCACCGTTTGTGACACAGCACATTGGCGTCGATCATCCTGCCTCACCGCACCCTCTGGACGCCGCCGACGTCTTTGCGACGGTATACGACATACCGCTTGAGAGCGCAACTTTCCAGACGGTTCTCATGACCGAGGTGCTTGAGCATCTCGAGGAGCCGACCGAGGCACTTCGTGAGGTTTATCGGCTTCTGGCCCCCGGTGGCAAGGTGGTGTTGACTACGCCTCTGATGTGGGGAGTACACGAGGCGCCGCGTGACTTCTTTCGGTATACACCACACGGCCTCGAGTACGTGCTTGACAAAGCGGGATTTGTGGATGTCGTGAGCTGGCCTATTTCCGGTCAATGGGCAACGCTCGCTCTGCTGTTCGGTTACGCCTTGCGACCGTATCGAGTCGGGCTGTTGCGGAAGCCAATCGACCTAGTGGCAATCGCTCTCCAAGGGATGGCAAGTAGACTGGATGCGCTTCACTTCAAGTCTGAAGGTACGTACGACCATATTGCCGTTGGGACCAAGCCAGTAACATAGCGTGCCGTTGGCAGCGTGGATCCGGTACGTCCAGCCAGGGCGTCGATGGAGCTGCGCAAGGACAGGGGCCGTAGCGCGGACTACCGAAACGCGGCGGGCACACGTACTTGCTGTGGTTGGTCGTATGATCGAGGCGCGGGCACACCAGTTGGATCGGCGAAACGGCCGTCCGTCAGGGACGGCTGGGACACGCCGACCGTGGCGCGGGCCGACCAGGCCCAATGGGGTAGCGCGGCTACAAGAATGTCACGCCGGCCCGTGGACGCTCAAGCACGTAGATCGAAGTCTCCCCGAGTTGCCCGAACGCGCGCCGGGTGCGATGAAGCGCCCATTCCATCGGGCTGAGATACGTCGTTGGGAGCCGCAGGCCGAGCCTTCCGATGGGCTCGGTCGAGCCGCGACCTCGGAAACGGCGCAGGGACGCCATGACCGGCGATCGGAACGCTGCGCGGGCGATGATCCGAGGGGCGCGGTGGTCGACGGTCGTACACAGGCGCAGCTCCAAACCGGCGCGCGAGGCCATTTCCGCGATGCCGGACGGGAAGAGGTACGTGACGTGGTCGACGCTCTCCCATGTGAGTCGCAGCTGGCCGGCGCGTGCCCGCCAAAGGGCAAAGGGGTTCGGCGTGGTGAGGAGGAGCTGGCCGCCAGGCTTCAGTACTTCCCTAGCAAAGTCAAGCAAGGCCTGAGGCGCACCAAGGTGTTCGATGAGCTCGCCGGCCACCACAAGGTCGAAAGGGGCGTCGTCGAGAACGGCGGCGGGCGGTGGTTGAGTTACGTCGGCGGCGACCGCGGCGAGGCCCGCGTCTCGCATCCGGGCGATACCTTCGAGTTCGTAGTCCATGCCGAGGCAAGATGCGGCGACGTCGACGATTCGCCGATGCAACCACTCCGGCGAGTCCATAGCCCGGCCGCTGTGGTTGACGCACCCGATGTCGAGCACGTGTTTGTTGCGGCAGCAGTCGACCACAAACTCTGCCCGCGACCGACCGTCGACGGTCCAGGCGTCTGCTAGCTGCGAGCGGCGAGCAGACTTCGCCTGGTCAGAATTCGGGCTGTGCCGCATGTCAGTGCGGTCCATGCCGGCAAGGGTAGCGGCACACTGGATGCGACGTAACTGCGAGCATCGCGCGTCGCGGCTAGTCGACCTGCGACGGCAACAACACGGCCATGTCAAGGTGAGTCAGCGTGAAGAACCGCGAGCAGTTCCTCGGCACGTCGCTCCCAAGTGCGACCATGGGCCAGCGCGCGGCGCCGATCAGCGGCTTCTGGAGCTTCCTGCAGGAGCCGAGCGAGGGCGGGCACAGCCTCGCTGGCTGTCGTAGCGTAGGCGAGCGCATCTCCACAATAGTCTTGGATGCATGCGAGTGGCGTAGAGAGGATGGGCCGGCCGGTCGCCAAGTACTCGATGAGCTTCAATGGAAAGACGTGCTCGGTGTGTTCGTTGCGCGCGTAAGGTAGGAGCAGAACGTCACTCTGCGCCAATGCGACTACGACCTCATCCTGACGTCGCGCGGATAACCATTCAACGTTGGGGCGCTGGGCCAAGCGCGCCATTGCGGCGGCAGCGCTGGGATCTGCAGCCGAGCCGAGAAATCTCCATATGAAGTCGGGCGTAGCGTCGACCAGCGTCGCCAGGAGGGGAAAATCCGTCTTGTGTGCGCTGAACGTGCCATGGAAAAAGCCGACGGGGTGGGAGCGACAAGCGACGTCGGTGTTCCGCTCGTGATCTGGCGCCTCGCGGCGGCGCGTCGCGACCTGACCAAAGAGCGACACATCGGCCACGTTCTCCAGCAGCAATATGTCGGTGCGCCAGCGGCGGCAGTGTGCCTCCAGCGCGCGGGAAGACGCCACAACCGCATCGGCTCGGACAACGAGTCGCTCTTCGGTGCGCAGTAGCGCCTCGCGCTGCGTCGCCCAGACCGGAAACGAAGCATGATGGTCGACGCAATGGTAGACGAGCACATCGGCACCGAGTCGCTGAACAGCGCGAAAGGCGAATGGGAAGTACGAGATGGCGACGACGCGATGCCATCCGCGGCGACGAGCCGTGGTGCGCACCGCAGTGATCGCGAGCCAATCCTGGAGTGCGGCGACGCAGCGCCAGCGGTGCTGCATCCGCTGGGGCAACCCAACAATGTCGCACACGAGGACGCCGGACGGATCCCGCCGGAGGTGTAGCGGCGGCCACGTGCCGTCGCGCGGGGACCGTCCGCGAACATTGATGTAGAGCACGTCGCTGGTGCTGCTGAACTGCGTCGCCAGCTGATGTTTGTTTGTCGGGGCCAATGTGTGCCATGGCTCCGGGCTGAGAATCACGATTGGCGCGCGGTCAGGCGACGTCATCGTGGCTCCACTGCGTCGGGAGTTCTCCATGGAGCAGAAGGCGATAGAGGGCCTCTCCCGTCTGGTCCATAGCAAAGTGCTTCGCCACGTGCTGGTACGCGGCGACAGCGAGGTCCCGGCGTGAGGCCGCGTTCTGGCCGTGAAACGCTGCCAGAGCGGAGGCGAGCGCGCTGGCGTCTCCCGGGGCCACGAGCACGGCCGTCGACGAATCGAGCATTTCGGGGATGCCGACCGCCGTCGTCGTCACTACAGGAAGGCCACTGACGACAGCCTCCTTGATCGCCAACGGCATCGAATCGCGATCGCCGTCCGGAGCTATCTTGCAGGGCAGACAGAAGACGTTAGCCCACGAGAGGTGCTCGGCGTGCTGGGACCGAGCAAGCGGGCCGAGCAGGCGGACGGTCACGCCGGTCCCCCTCGACGCCTCAGCAAGCGCCTCCAGGCGACCGCGTGCCGGCCCGTCGCCGATGATGCGGATCTCTGACACGAGCCCGGCTGCGGCTGCGCTCGCGACCGCGACGAGGAGGTCGTCGAGCCCCTTCTTGGGAACGAGGCGGCCGATGGCGAGAATGCGGAGAGCGCCCTGATAGGTGGACCGGGGGCGGGCTGGGGCGGCGGTCGGCATCTCAACGCCGCACGGAATCACTACCACCGCGGTGCTCGGGACGCCGCGCACGAGCAATGCCTGCCTGTTGTACCGGCAGACTGCTACAAACGTGACGCCGTACCGGGCAAAGGTCGCGAACCAGGCGGGAGGAGAGCGAAAGAGATCTCGACCATGCGCGGTTGCTGTGAGAGGGAGCCGGCACCACCGGGCGGCGAGAACCGCAGCGACTGTGGTTTCGTCGACAAAGTGAACGTGAACACGATCGGGCTGTTCATCGAGCCACAAACGAGCAAGTTCAAGCGAGCGGCCAATCACCCAGCGAGGGGTACCGCGACAACGCCAGACCGCGACGAGCCAGGACGGAAGATAGATCCAGCGCCGGCGCATTACCGACCCAGCCGCGCGGGCGGCACGCAGCAGGCGCACAGGCCGCGTCGGCGGCGTCTCCATGTCCGGGTTCAACGCGATGAGACGAACGCTCACACCCCGCGCGCGCATATAGGCGACCTCGTCGGTGATAAACGTTTCTGACAGACGCGGCGGCGTAGGCGTAAGGTAGGCGATCATTCCACGATGGCGCCGCCGGGCAGCGCGAACCAGTGCAAAATGCGGCGTACAAGTCGCGGCGCCGATGTAGGGACATCAGCAGGTTGGAGCGGGCGCGTGAACGCCATTAGGACGGAGCCGGCAACCATGACGATGACGGCGCTAGCTACCGCCGACGCCGTGTTGGCGCCGTCACCAAGGATCGCCCGCGCCGCAAGTCCAGCGGCGGCGTAGGGGACGACTGTCCGCAACATCGACCCGAGCGGTAGGCGCAACGGCACAATACGCGCGGAGAGGGCAAATTCGATCGCCGTGATTGCTACGCCGCAACTGCCGCTCACGAGCGCGACACCGAGGATGCCAGCGAGAGGGTAGATGGCTATGTCGAGAGCGATGTTGAGCGCAACGCAGCCAAAGCGTACTAGGAGGACCTGCGCTTGGCGTTCGGCGAGGAAGAGGATGGATTGGTTGCTGCCGCCACCAAGCGCACGAGTAACGAGACTTGTGCCAGCGAGCGCGATGAGCGCCGAGGCGCCTGGGAGAAAGGAGGCTCCGTAGAGCGCCAGCAGTACGTCGCGAGGCAGAACGATGCAGAACACGAGAAGCGGCAGGGAGAGGAGCGCTCCTACGACTGTCGTGACTCGCCAAGCCGCTGCGATGCGCTCCGAGTCCCGCGTGGCGAATACGCGCCCGAGCCCAACGTAAAGCATGGTACCGGTGCCCTGCACGAGCAACTGCGAGGCGGTGAGGTTCGCGTTGTAGGCCGCGTTGTATTGACCGATCGGCGCTGCGGAGGCGCCTGCGACCTGCATCGCGAGAACGTCGGAGTTCTTCCCCACACCGATGGAGAGGAGGCCATTCGCCCAGAACATGCCGGATTCGCGACGGGTAAAGCTGCTGAGATGCGGACGCTTACCGCGAAAGAACGGCGACAAGGCGGAGAGGTAGCCGATATCGACGGCCGCCTGCCACGCGACAAGAGTTATGAGGGCGCGATTGACGGTGAGGGCGTGGCTTACGAGAAGGACGGCGTACGTAGCGGTCACCCCAAGGGCCCACGTCGCGTCGAGTGCAGCGCTGCTGGCTGGTCGAACACGGGCGGATTGGATGACAGCCCCAAGTGTTGCCAGGCTGTTGAGGGCGGCGTAGAGAAGGGCGGACCCGAAGGCGATCGCGCCTGCTCCAAAGGGGGGTGGCAGGATCCCAGCGAAAGCGGCAAGCGCGACGACCGTGATTGTCGCGATCGCCGCGCCCCGGATCTCCAACGTGCGCCGGTAGAGACCCCGCGCCCTCCGCGTGTCTGAGCCATATAGTGGGCCGCGAGCGAGGACAAGATCTTCGAAGCCGAGGCTTGTGAGACCCTGTACGACGACGACCAAGGCCAGAAGGGATGCGTATTCGCCGAGGCCGGTTGGGCCTAATGTCCGCGCAAGCAACACGCTGGCGACCAGAGCGGACGCGGTCTGTGCGAGCTTCGATGCTTGAAGTTGGATCGCAGACGCGCCGATCGTCATAACGCGCCGACACCCTTCGCGGCGCGCTCGCGCTCGTAGCACGCGATGATCGCCTCGGCAACGCGTCGCTCGGAGAAGCACTCGGCTAGGCGGCGCCCGGCGTCCGAAAGCGCGTCCATCGCATGCGTGTCACGCGTAGCCTCGTTGAGGTGAGCCGCCCAGGTGGTCGGGCTGTGGTTCGGGACCGTTACGGCTGCTCGGGGCTGGGAACGTCCGGCCATTGGGTGGCGCTCGATGTGAACCACTCCGGTTTCGGTCGACGCAAGGACTACGCACCCCGAAGCCATCGCCTCAAGGACGCCGATGGAAAAGGACTCGCGGCGCGCCGATGGAAAGCAAGCCAGCTTGGAGGTGGACAGGAACCCGGCGAGAGCTCGTCGCTCGAGTCGGCCGTGGAACAGTACGCTTCGACCGGCGCCGAGTTCATCACGCTCATGCTGCAATCGCGCGCGCTCCGGGCCTTCGCCGGCGTACTCCAGCGTGTATCCCCGCGCTGCGAGCCCACTCGACACGAAGGCACGCAGCAGGACGCGTGGACCCTTCGACGGGTCGAGTCGTCCGGCGAAGGCGATGCGCGGCTTCCGCGCGCCGGCCCCCTGGGAGAACGACGCCGAAACAGGGTTGCCGATCACCTCGGTACGCTGGGCGCTGGCTCCGTAGAGTGTTTGGGCCAGCCGCTGCTCTCTCGAGGTGAGCACGATCACCGATCCGTGCGCAATGCGCCACGGCCGCCAACGGACGTAATCAATGGCGAGCGCGCCGCTGCGTCGCACTGCGTGTCGCGCCCTGGTCCGGCCCCAGGTCTGCCACACCCCGGTCAGCTCGTTCCAATGGTTCCCGTGGAGGTGGGTCACGGTTGGCCAATCATGAGTCAAGTGGTTGGCGCCCGTGCTCTCAGCCGCGACGACATCTGGGGCGATGGCTCTGACCGCCCTAGCCGTCTCACGGACCCAGGCCGGGGACCATCTGTCGCATTCCGCGTCGACGACGTGCGTTTCGTGAAGGGATGAGTGTCGGAATTCGTTGCCCCGAGCAGTAATCACGGTGACTTCGTGGCCGTTCAAAGATAGGGCTCTGGCCAGCCACGAAGCATGCGCCTCCATTCCGCCGCCGCTCGCTACGTCGAAGCGGCGGCACAGCAGAGCCACTCTCACGGACTCTGCGAGCCCGTTTGCAATCCCCGCGGCCTAGCAGCGGCCGCTGCCGCAATACCGGCCTCGGCTAACAGGAGGAATAAGAAGCCGCGGGTTACAACGAGGCCGTCAAACGAGAAGCCGATCACTACGAGGAAGAGGACGGCGACACCGTGGGCCACCAACAGCGGGTTCACCCCGCGCCACCTTCGCAAGGCGAGCAGGCCCGCAGTCGTCGGGATGGCAAACAGCACGAGTGCGAAGAGTGGACCTGCGTCGACGAGCAGTTCGAGCCAGCCGTCTTCGGCCGACGCGCCGTTGACGGTGATCTGCCCCGCGTTGAGGCGTGCCTGCGATGCCCCGTAACCGAGGCCGAATGGCAGTGCGCTCGGCAGGACCGACCGCACGTATTGCAGTCCAGCGACCCGCGCCTGCGTTGATGACGCCGCAGACCGGCTTGCGAACCGCGCCTCCCAGATGCCCCGCGTGGCGAACAGCCCTAAGAGCAACGCGATCGCGACGAACACACTGGCGGCACTTACTCGCACCTTCCGACTGGCAAGTACCGACAGCGCCAATACAGCCACCGGAGCAGCTACCACGTCGGCACGACTCTTTGTCATGACTATCGCCACGAACGTGGCGGCGGCAATGATTGCTCCCGCTCGGCGCTCCCGCACATTTGTGGTTGTGAGAACGACGCCCACCGTCACTAGGAGGGCCACCGTGAGCGCGGCGCCGACGTTCAGCGGATGGCCAATGGTTGTCGTGATCCGGAACCCAACGGTTCGTGGAAAGTAGACCGCGCCGTCCGCAATCGGAGAGGCGGCCGGATAATACGAGCCATAGATCGGGTTGTGGCGGAGGATGTACTCGAGGATCCCGACCGCCGAGGCGATCGCGCCCGACCACATGATGACCCGTGAAACATTCCCGATGTCCGCTAGGTCGCGTGCTCCCCGCTCGGCCGCGAGAAATATCAGGCACCCCGTGACAATGAAGCTGAAGTAATAGAAGCGTTGGTCGGGGCCGTTGGAGGTGAGGAGCGTGACCGCGCCTAGTCCCACCGCTGCGAATGCGAGAATCTGCGGCCACGCACGGAAGGTCGAGCGGTTGCCCGCAGAGACCGCGAGACACCCGAGTGCGACGACAAGCAATGGGTCCGCCTGAATCCCGGAGACGTCACGACCGAGGCCGAGATAGTCGACTGGGAGCAGGAACAGGACTACGAACAGCACGGACAGCCCGAACCCAGCGAGCGTCGCGGCGCGCCGCGCGAGGCGGAGCATCACCGCAATGCCGATCGCGAGAACGACAGCCTCCCCGGCGCGCTTTGTCAGGGTCGCACTTGGCAACACGACCATTAGGGCGGCGGACGTGAAAGCGCCGACAAAGCCGGCCGCAACGAGATCGATTGGCTGGCGGACCGCCCGGGTTTGACGTGGGCTGCTCAACGCTCGGAGAGGTCGTGGTCCTTATAGGCGGGAATCAGGCCTGCAAGCGGCCCGGTCCGGCAGCGGACGCGCAATGCGCGCCAAGAATCGCGTGACCGACGGATCAGGAGCGCGCCACAGCTTACGACGGACGGTGTGGCGGCGCGATGTGCCGATCGCCGACTACCCGGCGCCAATGGTCCCACGAGGAACGTCCGTGGATCCGTGCCCGCTGGGAGCGCGCCACGCGACCGCGGCGCGCGCCGGCGGGGAAAGCGTCCGTCGCCGACTCCGCCGCGGGGAGCTAAGAGTCCGGCTAGGCTACGTCGCACGGCACCAATGCCTGTTGCGGGGTGCGGCGCAGGGACGTGAGCTGGTCGTATGCGTCGGTCAGAGCCAGCGAGAATCGCTCGGGTGTGAAGGCCGTGATGTGACGTAAGCCTGCTGCGGCCAGCGCAGTGCGGCGGGCTTGGTCATCGCAGAGCGCGAGGGCTGCATCTGCGAGATCCCGGGCTTGAGGATCTGTAGACGCCACCCGTGGAAGCTGCTGCCAGGAACTGGCCGGCTCATCAAGCCAAGCAGCACCAGGCCCGATCATCTCAGGCAGGCTCGTGTTGCGAAACGCGACCACCGGCGTGCCCTCCGCGAGCGCCTCCTGTGGAGGAAGACCCTGCCCTTCATAGGCGGTTGCGTATATGAAGCACTCCGCATCGCGGAGCACACCGCGCATGTGGTGGTCGCAAAGGCGACCGAGCCCGATTAGGTTGTGCTCATTGAGCGCGGCGGTGCCGTTCCCAAATACGACGACGGCAATCCCGGCCGAGGCCAAGTGCCGCGCGGCTCCGGTGATCCACGCGAACCGTTTACGCGGATCCGGCGTGAGGGCGTCTATTGCAGAGATCACATAGCGCTCGACCCTGTTCGGCAACTGGGTGCATCGAGCACAAGATTGGTCCGACGTAGGGCGCGGGGTGACTGGAAGGGGAGCAACAACGATGCGATTCCTGGGGAAGCCGAGTAGCTCCGTGACGCGCTCAGCGGAGTGCACGGAGTTGGTTACGATGACCGAGCAGCGCCGAGCACAGCTGAAGAATACCCGCGCCTTGACGCCAGTTTGGCGGTACGCCGGCAGCTCCAGCGGTATCAGGTCCTGGATGCTTACCGCGGTCGTGCTCGCGTGGAGCGGCGAAAGGTGATACGCGCTCGTGGCATGGAAATATGGACCAAACGATCGCACGAAGCGTGTGCGGTCGGGGACGTCGAGCCACTCACTGAAGCGGTGGCGGCGGGAGCGCCGGCGGCCAGGATAAGGAACGAAGTCGTAACCGGAGATCTCACCGGTGGCTCCGCGAAGAGCCTGGACATATCGACCCAGTCCGCGGTCACTACCGGGCTCGCCGAGCGCGGCCATATCCACTACGAGGCGAGGCAGCGTATCTGTCAAGGCAATCGCTCAGCCGCGCGCTGTATCGCACAGCGCAGTCGGAGCGTCGTAGCTGTCACAGTGGCGCACGCCCGCGACCTCGCGGATCACACCGCGCGGTCGCCGGTACGCCCCGACGACGACGCGGCCTGTACAGTGCTTTCCCACGCCGAGTCTCCGTGGCTCGGCTGGGACCGCTGCGGTTGGTCATCCGCAGCGTATGCGCCGTAGTAGCCGTAGCGGTCGTATGCGCCGGACCTGTCCACGGCTCGGTTGAGAATGAATCCGCGGAGCGGCGCGTGGACCTTCTCGAGCCTCGAGACAGCAACCGATACGTCACGGCGAGTCGAATACCCGGCGGAACCGACAAGGATGACGGCGTCAACTTGCCCCGCGAGCACGGCTGCGTCGGCTACTGGAAGCACCGGCGGGCTATCTATGAGGACGACGTCGCAGTCATCGGCGAGGGTCCGCAGTAGTTCCGTTGAGCTGCTGGTGGACAAGAGCTCAGATGGGAACGGCGGTACCGGACCGGACGGGAGCACGCGTAGCCCAGGAATGTCGCGAGCCGGCAGGAGGGCGTCCGTAGGTGCGACCTCTCCAAGCAGGACTGATGTGAATCCAATCGCGTTGGGAACGTCAAAGAGCGTGTGCAGCCATGGGCGTCTCAGATCACAGTCGATGGCGATGACGCGATGACCCGCTTGTGCCAGGATGACGCCGAGGTTCGCAAGCGTCGTCGTCTTCCCATCGCCCGGACCCGGGCTGGTGATCTGCACCAGTTTGATGCTGTGACCTACCCGAACGAATTCGATGGCCGTGCGGAGTACGCGGTACGCCTCCGCTGCGGGCGAGTGAGTGTCATCGCGGGCCACGAGCATCCCTCCTGCGTGCTTTCGCGCGATCGGTGGCACCGTCCCTAGCGCCGGCACGGGCCCCAGCGCGCGCTCCACATCGTCGAGGAAGCGAACCTTGTCGTCGAGCTGTTCGCGGAGAAATGCGAGGCCGATGCCGCCGGCCAGACCAAGGATCAGTGCGAGCACAAGGTATTCGGCGGGCTTCGGGACGACCGGCGTCCCGGGGATGCGTGCTGCCGTGACCACCTGGCCTCCGCCGGTGGTCAACGCAGCGGCCGTTTCGTAGACGGTCATCTCTTCGCGAAGGACGGTCTGAGTCTGCTCCAGCGAGCTGAGCTGGCTCTGAAGCGATTGCGCCTGGGGGCCCCCGACTGCCTTGGACAGCTGCGTCTCGATGCTTTGCACGGCGTGTTGAAGAGTCGCCGTCCGCGCCTGCAGCACCTGGATCGCGTTCGATAGGGCCGAGCTTGAGGCGTCAGCCTGTGAAGCGATGAACTCCGTCGCGTATGCGTTGGCGGCACTAGCCGCCAAGACCCGGTCAGGCGAACGAACTGCGAGATTCACGACGTTGGTCGTTCCGACCTGCGAAACGCTGACGGGAGGTGCCCCGGGGACAGTCCGAGCTACGCGGTCAGCAACGGACTGGCTCTCGATCACTTGGATCTCGGTCGGGACATCCACCAGAGAGGCCGCGGAGTTGATCGAGGCGTTGTTCGCTTGAAGCACGGCCGACGACACCTGCGGTGTCAATTCGAGCTGAGCCGTGGCCTGATAGATCGGAGTCTTGTGAACGATGTAAGCCGCCATGAGCGCGACCGCCACGACAACCGTCAAGATCACCGTCCATTTGCCACGACGAAGTAACCGAAGGTATTCCCGCAGCGCAGACGCTTCCTCGCCAGACCGATCGAGCGTCATGAGACGGAATGGTACCGCGAGAGGCTATTGCCCGCGACGTTCGAGCACATATGGCAGCGTCCGTAGGACGATCTTGACGTCGTTCCAGAGTGACCAATTCGCAATGTAGAGATAGTCGAGCTTGACCATCTCCGAGAGCGGTACGCGCGCGGAGCCGAGGATCTGCCAGGGGCCGGTCATCCCGGGCGTGAGGTGCAGCCGGTGGCGATCGAGGCCTGTGATCCGCTGATCCTCGTTGACGACCAACGGTCGTGGCCCGACGACGCTCATCTCTCCGCGGAGCACGTTGACCAGCTGAGGCAGCTCGTCGATGCAGCTCTTTCGTAGCCACTTGCCGACCCGGGTAATGCGGGGGTCGTCGGCGATCTTGAACAGCCCTTCGGATTCGTTGAGTTCGATGAGGTCGCGTTTCATGGCGTCTGCGCCGTCGACCATCGTGCGGAACTTGAGGATTGAGAAGTGATCGCCATCGCGACCTACCCTGGTCTGGCGGAAGAACACGGGGCCTGGCGAATCAAGCTTGATGAGCAGCGAGACGACCGCGAAAGTGGGCAGCAGGATCAGCATTGCGGGAACGGCGACGAGCAGGTCGAATGCACGCTTGAGGCCGCTCGACGAACGGGTGAGGCCGAAGCGGGGAACGCCGAGTACCGTGACGCCCCACAGGTCGTCGAACACCACCGAGCTACCAACGGCTCCGAGGATGCTCGGCAGGAGGCTTACGCGAAGTCCGGTCGCCTTGGCCTCGCGGACAAGGTTTAGGGTGGCGTCGTTCTCGGACGCATGACTTGTCGCGATGATGACGCGGTGCACGCCCTCCTCGTCGGCGAGACGGTGCAGCGACGCCTTGCCGAGCACAGCGTCCTCGAGCGGTACGAATCCGGCCAGGTTGATGCTCCGGTTGTGGTCGAATTTGGCGGCGAGGCGCCGATACGCATTCGCATCGCCGATCAACAGACACTCCTCCACCGAGGACAGTCGAGCCGCAAGCTGACGTGCGAGCGTGCGGAACAGGCAGATCGAAGCGGTGAGTAGGAGCCAGAGGGCAAGGAGCGCTACCGTCGGCGGATGGCCGGCGGCGACGTAGCTCCGCACGAGCCATACGAGCAGCGCGAACACCGTCGCGAGATTGAAGAGTCGGGGCAGTTCTTCTGTCGTCGCTTTATGGATGACAAGCTCGTCGCGGTCGTAGAGCCCGAGGATCTTCGCTGCCGCGACTATGACCGGGAGAGCAAGTACATAGGCAAGTCGCAGCTGCACGCCGCCCACGACGGCGAACGCCACGAGCAGCGACACGCCAGCGGCAGCCGCGTCCGCGAACGCGAGCGCGAGGCGGTAGTTGCGCTCGCGCAGAGCTACCGCGCGCGCCGCATCGCCCTCCTCGCCACCTCCAAGCAGCGCCATGGCTCGCTGCCTGGGTCGCAGGACTACCGATGCTGCGAGCGAGCCGACCGCGCTCGGGCCGTGCGGCCGCGCCTGGCGCTCGTTCCGACCGTCGGCCTGGTGGGGCTTCTTCGACCTCGCAGCGCGCTGCGGCGACATCGGTTCGTGAGTAGCTATGACGTCCTCCGGACGCGCTGGGACCCGTATCCAACTGCAAGCCGCCATCGACGGTGGCGACGAAGTACGTCCGCGTCATGCAGACGGATTGCACACGATAGACTCTATTTACAGCTCGTGTACCGCACATTTGTCCAAACGCGCACAGTCGGGCTATAGCCCACCTGTAGAGGCCTTGTGCGCCGTCCTTGGAACTATTGTCCACCTTGGCGGTCTGTCCCACGAGACGGACTACTCGATCGTCGTTGGCACTCCTATACTCCGAGTGCCAATGGTGCGTCCTGAAAGCTGCATCGAGCTTGTGGGTGGAAGTCCCGTCCGGGTAGGCGTCGCAGCGCCCGGTAGCAGCCCCCGGTCTGGGGGCGAGATCTCCTGGGCTGAGCGGGGTGTCGAAGGCCTCTTTTTTGGAGGGAGCAAGCGTGCGGGCCGCAGCGTTATGCGAAGCCTGCAGCCTCGTCAGAGTTACAACGGGAGTAGCCGAGCCGATCATGTCCCGGCGAAGGCCATGTCTGCCGCGCTGGTTGCGAAGCGCGTGGTGGGTTTCCCCGGGGTAGGGGGCGTGGCACGTGCGCATAGTTCGGTGCGGAACAGGAGAGGCCCGTCTGCGCGCCTTTTCGTCGGGCAGCAAGACCGTCCGTATAAGCCGATGGCGAAGTCGGGCGGAGCGCAGCGGGAGTCCGAGGGGGCCGTAGTAGTGGGGATCGGTGTGCAACAGAACGCGCCGGGAGCGAAGGGCCCTCGCTTTGATCGTGTTTGTGCTGGGGGTAAGCGCTAGGGCATGGTCGGCCTGGTTCGATCCAACGACCCCGCCGGGCTTCAGCCCGGTGTCTTGGCCAGCGAAATGGTCCTGGTGGCCACTGGTGGGGACGCGCGAGAACTGCAGCGCAGGCTATGGGTGGCCGCCAAGCGGTCGCCGGGTAGGCGCTTTCATGCCCTGTTTGACCGGATCTGGAGGGGTGACGTCCTTCGGGAGGCGTGGCGGCGCGTGCAACGCAACAAGGGTGCCGCTGGGGTCGATAGGCAGACCTTGGCGGCGGTCGAGGAGTACGGCGTGGCTCGTTTTCTGGGCGAGTTGCAGCGTGATCTTCGCCTGGGTCGTTATCGCCCGCGGCCGGTTCGGCGGGTAGCGATTCCTAAGCCCAGTGGTGGCGTGCGGCCGCTTGGCATCCCGACCGTTTCGGATCGGGTTGTTCAGCAGGCCGCGCGGATCGTGCTTGAGCCCATTTTCGAGGCTGATTTTCTTGAGGTCTCGTATGGGTTTCGACCGCGCCGGTCGGCCACGGACGCGAAGGAGGCGCTTCGCCGCGGGTTTATGGGCGGGCACCAGTTCGTGTTTGAGGCCGACATCCGCGACTTCTTCGGGCAGATCGATCACGAGCGTTTGCTTGGGATGATCGCCGAGCGAGTCTCGGATCGGCGGGTGATCAAGCTGATCCGGCAGTGGCTGAAGGCAGGAGTGATGGAGGACGGTACGGTCTGTCGATCGATGGCCGGTACGCCTCAGGGCGGCGTGATCTCGCCGCTGTTGTCGAACATCTACCTGCACGCGTTGGACAGGGCGTTTGCTGATGGCACGCATGGCCGGTTGGTCCGCTACGCGGACGACTTCGTCGTGATGTGCTCAAGCCGCTCGCAAGCCGACGCGGCCCACGGGCTCGCCGGGACGGTCCTGGCGGATCTGGGACTCCAGCTGCATCCGGAGAAGACGAAGGTCGTTGACCTGCGAGAAGGCCGCGAAGGCTTTGATTTCCTGGGCTGCCACTTTCATGCTCGCGTGTCGGGCCGGCTGCTGGAACGCGGCATCCGCCGCTTCTTCCTGCAGCGCTGGCCGTCGCGCGAGGCGATGAACAGGCTGCGCCAGCGGATCAAGGCGCTGACCGCTCGCAACCGCGTGGGGATGGACATCCGCGATGTCATCGCGCTGATCAATCCGATCCTGCGTGGGTGGGGCAACTACTTTCGCACCGGCAACGCCACCATCAAGTTCGCCCAGATCGACCGCTACGTCCACATGCGGCTCGGCAAGCTGATGCGCAAACGCTACGGCAGCCGCATCCGCCGCGGACAGTGGCTGCTCTGGACGCGCCAGTGGTTTGAGGCCCATGGCCTCATTCGACTCTGCGGCACCATTCGCTACCCGACGATCGCGTCGTGAGCACCACGAAGATCATCGGTAAGCCGTGTGCGGGAAAACCGCACGCACGGTTTGAAAGGGGAACGGGGAGACGGGCCCACCAGGCACCGCGCCCCTGACTACCAATGCCAATCTACGAGTATCGCTGCGAGAAGGGCCACACATTCGACGTGATGCAGCGCGTCGACGACGCGCCCGCCTCGGAGTGCGAGGTCTGCGGCCGACCGGTCCGCCGCGTGTTCCAGCCGCCGGCCGTCCACTTCAAGGGCAGCGGCTTCTACAACACCGACTACGGCACCCGCAAGCGCCAGCGAGAGCAGGCGGCGTCCGCCGAGAGCAAGAACGGCTCCGAGGCGGCGACGAAGAAGGAAGGCGCCGCTGCCTCGGGCGATGGCGCCTCCTCAGGGACGGCGAAGGCAGACGGCGCCAAACCGGTCAAGGACAAGGCCAAGAGCGCGCCGGCGAAGACCGGCAAGTAGCCGGCTACCCGAGTGGTGTCCCGCGCCGCTCCGGTCCGGTGAGCGGCAGGCTCGCGTGGCGGCGATTCTCGCGCAGGACCGGCCCCGCGCGCTGACCGACTCCTCGCAGCACGTAGGCATCGCGGGTGACGCTGTGGCGCAGCACCGGCCGCAGGATGATCAGCAGGGACCGGCGCACGTAGCGCCGTGGGCGTGGGGTGTCGCGCACGAATAGGTCTTTCGGGCTCACCGGACGACCCCGCGAACCACGCGACTCGGCCGTCCTACCCCTAATACGAGGGGGGGGCGAGAAGTTCGACCACCGCGCCGCGTCGCCGACGCCGGGCACCCACATGCCCCGGCCTCGTCTGGGACCCGCAGGCAACCTCCTGTTCACACACGCCGCGGCGCCGTGTCGCAAACTCAAGGCAAGCATGTGTGCTTCGACGAACGTGCGCCCAGTCGGCGTTCCCGAATCCGGCCCCACGCACGCATGCGTAGGCCACCCGCTGCGAGTCGCGTCGCAGATGCCCATGACACTCGGTCGGACCTGCGGCGGCCAATTTCCGACGATCGGTATAGGGAGGTAGCGCGTTGCGACCTGTAGCTTGATGGCACGTATCTCGACGGATGTCCGATCGATAGGCGCACTTAGGCCTTGTACCGTGGCGCTGCGTATCCCGACGGATATCCGACGGACAGCTGAAATTGCGTCTGAGGAAGCGCGGGAGAGAGGGTCCGGATGACCCGTACGTTGGGGACCTATGGACAAGGTGCCCCCCAAAATCAAGGGGATTACAAGATGAACAGCAGGGATGTCACGGCGGATGCGCCCCTGACCGGCGGCCGCGCCGCGCGACGACGATCCGACCGCGCCGAGATCAGCGTGGTCGTGCCAACGCTCAACGAGGCGGCGAATCTGCCGCACGTCCTCACACGTATTCCGGATTGCGTCGACGAGGTGGTGCTCGTCGATGGTCGCTCTACCGACGACACGATCGCCGTGGCTCGGACGATCCGTCCGGACATTCGGGTCGTGGTGCAGAGCGGCGCCGGGAAGGGCAACGCCCTCGCCTGTGGCTTCGCGGCCGCCAGCGGCGACATCATCGTGATGCTCGACGCCGACGGCTCGACAGATCCCGCGGAGATCCCGCAGTTCGTCAACGCGCTCTTTGACGGCGCGGATTTCGCCAAGGGATCGCGGTTCGCCCCGGGCGGAGGCAGCTCGGACATCACCGCGTTTCGGCGGGCGGGCAATCGCGTCCTCAACGGCGTGGTCAACCTGCTGTACGGGTCGCGCTACACCGATCTCTGCTACGGGTACAACGCCTTCTGGCGCAGCTGCCTGTCCACGATGCACGTCAATTGCGACGGCTTCGAGGTCGAGACGCACATCAACATCCGCATCGCTCGCTCGGAGCTGCAGGTCACCGAGGTGCCGTCGCACGAGCACGAGCGGCTGCACGGGACGAGCAACCTGCATCCGATCCGCGACGGTCTCCGTGTGCTCCGAACGATCGTCAGCGAACGTCTGCGCACGGCTGCCGCTCCGCCCGATCCGGATGCCTGGCGTCCATCGTTCGAGGAGTTGCCGCACGACATCGAGGTCAACGTCGCTCCGCTGGGGGCCGCCGTCTAGTCCTCGTCTGGCGAGACGACATCCGGCGAGGACGCGTACCTAAGCTCGTACTCTCGGTGAACGCCCGGCGAACACCGGCTCGCGTCGGTTACGCTGGGCCGATGCGCGTGTCCCCTGGGCTCCTGGTACGAAGGCGTGCCCTCGGTACCGAGGCCGTCTACCGCGTCGTCGAGGTCTCCGGTGAGCTCGTCACGGTCGTCGTGGTGAGCGCGCCTGGACTGGACGCCGGAGCTCACGTCCGTCTGACGCTACGCGATGTCGAGGCGATGGAGTCCATTCATGAGGCGCCCGCTCCAAAGCCGTCTGTGTCTGCTCGGAACCCGCGCCCGACAGGTCAGATCAAGCGGTCGACCTGACTTCGGCCGGTCCGCGGCCGAGCGCTCGCTCCGGCCGGCTCTCCGGATCCGCGCGAGGCGGATCACGGTGTCAGCCGGATGCCCCGGCCTCGATCACCGCGCCCCGTTGGCGACAGCGCATCGCGTCCACTCCGACGATCGCGCCGATCGCGAGCAGATAGCCCGTGTGCGGCAGCGTGAACACATGGTCCGACCAGGGCCACAGCAGCGACACGCCGGCTCCCGACTCGGACAGATCCCGCCAGAAGTGGACCGTCAGTCCCAGCGCGATCGCGAACAGCGCGACGCGCCGGCGCCGCCAGATCACGGCGGCCGCTACGAACGCCGCCAGCATCAAGAGCGAATGCGTATAGGGCCGCGGCGTTCCCGCCGTCAGCCAGTCCGCACCGAGGTACCCCGGGATGTGGTCGATGTCGATCGCCACGGATGCGACAAGGGCCGGAAGGAGAACGCGAGGCCTGCAGAAGCGGGGCCCGAGCGCCCAGAGCACGAGGAGCATCGTCAGGAGGTGCGCCGTCTCGTCGAGCGCGCCGCCAGGGAAGAACGAGTCGCCCGCGCGCTCGTACGTCCAATCGGCGGCGAACAGTGTCACCGTCGCAACCAGAAGTGTCGCGGGCGAGAGTGCGACGAGCTTCCGCCAGGGATCAGCCAACCCCCGGCGCGGCGCTGCCCCCAGCGCCGCGCCTCGCTGCGTAAGGCCGGACACGGAGGCGGGTGGGGTCGGTGATGACGTCGAGCTGCTCATTCGCCCTATCGAGGGTACGCAAGCGTCAACGTTGGTCCAGTCGACGCTGACAATCGACATGACGCCTCGCCCCGAATCTTCGACGTTTGTTCCATCGTTCTCGCTCGAGGGCGTTGGTATTCTGCCTCGGCGCCTTCAGCCACGCGGGGTCGTGGGGCGCGCCGTCCGTGAGGGACCGTCGGGATGTGGTGACGCGAACTCAGGGACAGGGGAGCGGCGCACGAGCACCAGGAACCCGGAGGTCTCTGGTGTGGCCTTCGACGCGACTCGAACCGGCTTGGCGGGGATCGATCGCGTAGCGATCGACACAGCTGGTCCGGCCGTCGGCCGAGGTGTGAGTCTGACCCGTCCTGTCAGCCGCTTTCACAACTACGCGTACGAGGTGGGACCCGTGAACCACTTGTCAGGGGTACCAGAGGATCGCATGGGCCGGCGCCGGGTGAGGGCATGACGGGACCGGCCGGCCGCGACGCCGCCGCGCGCCCGGAGCTCCGTGACAGCGGTGGCTCACTGGCCGCATCCCAGACGGGCGGCGGCACCGACGCGTCCCAAATCCACGGCTCGCCGAGCCACCGGCCCGAGCTCTCGGCGACGGTCGTGATCTGCGCCTACAGCGAGCGCCGCTGGGAGCTCCTTACCCAGGCCGTGGCCGAAGTCTCGCGCCAGCTTCGGCCCGGCGATGAGCTGCTCGTCGTCATCGATCATGCTCCGCAGCTACTGGGGCCTGCGAAGAGCCGCTTCACGGACGCGCGGATTCTCGCGAACGCGCACGACCGCGGTCTGTCGGGAGCGCGCAACACAGCCGTCGAGGCGGCAGACACCGATGTCATCGTCTTCCTCGACGACGACGCCGTCCCCGGCCCAGGGTGGCTCGAGGCGCTTCTCGCTCCGTATCGGGACGACCGGGTGATCGGCGTGGGTGGGTACATCGCGCCCGTGTGGCCCGGCGCGGCGCCGTGGTGGTTCCCCGAGGAGTTCCTGTGGGTCGTGGGATGTTCCTATGCCGGTCTGCCGACGGGCGAGGACGTGATCCGCAACCCGATCGGGGCGAGCATGTCCTTCCGGCGGGCGGTGTTCGCCCGGGCCGGGCTCTTCGCGTCCTCTCTGGGCCGGGTCGGCACGGTGCCCACCGGCTGCGAGGAGACCGAGCTGAGCATCCGCGCCGCCCAGCACTTCACCGCCGGGCGGATCGTTCACCAGCCCGGTTCCGTCGTGCGGCATCACGTGTCCGAGGATCGAACGACCTTCGCGTACTTCCGCCACCGATGCTGGTCCGAGGGTGTCTCGAAGGCGAGCGTCCGGCAGGAGATCGCGCACAGCCGCGCGTTCGCGACCGAGCGGACCTATGTCGTTTCGACCTTGCGGAAGGCGATCTTGCGTGAGCTCCGCGCTGCCGTTCGCGGCGATGCGCAGGCGGCGACGCGCGCGGCGGTGGTCGTCGCCGGAGCGGTCTTGACGGCGGGCGGGTACGTCACCCGTCTTCTCGGACAGGCGCGTTCGCGGTGAACAACCTGCCCGTCCTCATGTATCACGCCGTCTCTCGACTGCCGGGGCGGCTCCGTCGCCTGGGGGTGCCGCCTCAGCTGCTCGCCGAGCAGCTGACGCGGCTCCGCAGCGAGGGCTACGCCCTCGTCGGGCTCACCGAGGCGCTGGAGACAGCCGCGTACGATCCGACGCGTGCCGTCGTCGCGTTGACGTTCGACGACGCCTATTCAGACTTCCTTGACCACGCCGTGCCGATTCTTCAGGCCCTGGACGCGCGGGCGACGTTGTACGTGCCGTCGGCCCACGTGGGCGACCGCGCGGCCTGGCTGGGGGCTTCCGCGGCCGTGATGCCGCGGCTTCTCGACTGGGACGAGTTGCGTGACTGCACCGCCAGCGGCACCGTGGAGATCGGCAGTCACAGCCATACGCACGCGCAGCTCGACACCCTGTCGGCGGCCGCTCTCGACCAGGAGCTTGTGCACTCGCGCGACCTGCTCGAGGCCCGGCTGGAAGTCGAGATACGGTCGTTCTGCTACCCCCATGGCTATCACTCGCAGGCGGTGCGCGCGGCCGTCCAGGCGTGCGGCTACGACAACGCCTGCGAGGTCGGGCGGCGGCTGCGCTCGCCGCAACATCGGTGGAGCCTCTCGAGGCTCGCCGTGGGTCCCTCGGACGCGCCGGCGCGAGTGCTGGCGAACGTCCGTCGTGGCGGCCCCGTCGTCGTGCCCACGGTCAAGCGCGCCCTGCAGCCGACCTGGCGGCAGGTGCGTCGCCGCAGCGTCGACCGAAGGCCGGCAGCCTCATGAACGACGGGGTTGCCGTGATCATCTGCACGCATCTGAGCGCTCGGGCGAACCTGCTGCGCGCGGCGTTGGACAGCCTCGCGCATCAGACGCGTCTCCCGGACGAGGTGGTCGTGGTCGTCGACGGAAACGACGAGCTCGCCGATCTCGTTCGCGCGTTCCCGGTAGCCGCGCGCGTCGTCGCGCTGCCGACCCGCAGCGGCTTGGCCGCGGCGAGGAACGCGGGCGTCGCGGCGTGCGAGTGCGAGGTCGTGCTGTTCCTCGACGACGACGCGGTGGCCAGCGACGACTGGGTGGAGCGTCTGTCGACGGCGATCGATCGGCCGGATGTGCTGGGAGCCTCGGGGATGTCCGTGCCGCTGTGGCAGGCGGAGCGGCCGCCGTGGCTGGCAGACGAGTTCCTCTGGACGCTCGGCTGCAGTTACGCCGGACAACCGACGGAGCGTGCCCAGGTGCGCAACGTCTACGGTGGATGCTGCGGTCTGCGCCGCAAGCTGTTCACCGAGCTCGGCGGCTACGACCCGCGGCTCGGCCGCAGCGCGGCGTCGGCGGGGGGCGGGGAAGAGGCGGAGTTGTGTCTTCGCGCTCGAGCCCGCTGGCCACAGGCAACCTTTGCCTACGAGCCGGCCGCGCAGATTCATCACACCGTCCCCGGTGAGCGCCTGACCTCGCGGTACCTGCTCCGGCGCGCCTACGACGAGGGTCGTATGAAGGCGACAGTCGCCTCCCTGCAGCCGGGCGCGCTCCGGCCCGAGCGCGCCTTCGCCGCACACCTGCCTCGCGCGTTCGTGAGACAGCTGGCGCTCGGTCTGTCGGGAGATCGTCATGGGTTCGCGCGCGCCGGCGGGATCACCCTGATGGCCGGCGCCGTCCTCGCCGGTCTCGCCGCCGGCCAGGTCAGGCGTGTGACCACCTCCGTCCAGCCGACGGGCGCGCTATGAGAGTCCTGCTCCTGGCCCAGCACTACTCGCCGATCATCGGAGGCGAGGAGCGGCACGTGCAGAACCTTGCCGCACAGCTCTCCCAGCGGGGACACGAGGTCCACGTCGGCACGCTGGCCCTCGACGGCAACCCAACCTTCTGCCGCGACGAGTCGGGCGTTCACGTGCATCGCCTGGGCTCGCTGTCGGCCCGGCTGTCGGTCATTCACGAGGATCCGCAACGGCCGCACGCACTGCCAGTGCCCGACCCGGTGCTCACCGCCAGGCTCGGCGAGCTGGTGGCTCGCGTGAATCCGGACGTGGTGCACGCGCACAACTGGATCATCAACTCCTTCCTGCCGATTCAGCGCCGGTCGCCCGGGCCACTCGTGATGTCGCTCCATGGTTACGAGCATCGATGCGCCACCACGCGATACCTGCACGACGGCGCCATTTGCGACGGTCCGCGCCCGGCGAAGTGCCTTGCCTGCGCGGTCGACGGCTACGGATACGGCAAGGGCCCGGTGATCCTGGCCAGCACGTGGTTGATGAAGCCCTGGAAGGAACGCCTCATCGATCGCTTCCTTCCGGTCAGCAGCGCCGTCGCGCGGGCGACCGGGCTCGAGCAACACGGCGTGCCGCATACGGTCGTGCCGAACTTCGTGCCCGACGATCTGCTCGCAGCGCACGCCGCATCCGAGACCCGGCCCCCGGAGCTTCCAAGCGGCGACTATCTCCTGTTCGTGGGCGACCTGTCGCACGACAAGGGGATCACGACCGTCCTGCGAGCGTACGAAGGCCTGGCGAGCCCAAGACCGCGGCAGTTCGTGATCGGGCGCCGCACGGCCGCCATGCCGAGCGACACTCCGGACGGCGTCATCGTCGCGCACGACTGGGCGCACGAGCTGGTCGCCTCGGCGTTCCGCCACGCGCTCGCGGCGGTGCTGCCGAGTCACTGGGCCGATCCCTGTCCGACGACGGTTCTCGAGGCGATGGCCCTGGGCGCCCCGCTGATCACGACACCGGTCGGCGGCATCGTCGACATGGTTGACGAGGCAAGCGCCCTGCTGGTCGCGCCCGACGATTCCGACCGCTTGCGAGACGCGATGAGCCGCCTGATCCGGGACCGTCCGCTGCGCGAACGGCTCGCCGCCGCCGCCGCCACGCGCGTACAGCACTTCGCTGCCTCCTCCGTCGTCCCGCGCATCGAAGCGGTGTACGAGGAGGTCGTCGCCGGCCACCGCCTCAAGCGCCGGGGTGCCGCGTGAACCTGCCCGAGGCCAGAGTCGATCGCGATGGGGGCTCGCCGCGCGCGCTGAGGTCGCTCGCCGCGTCCGTGCTCGAGCGCGAGAACCGCCTGATTCGCCTCGCGGTCAGCGAGTGGGCGAACCCGGTCTCGCGCAGCGGTCTCCTGCTGCTCGTCAACACGATCGTCACCGGCGTGTTCGGTCTCCTCTACTGGGTGCTGGCCGCGCGCCTGTATCCACAGTCGGCGGTTGGCCGCGCCGGGGCGCTCGTCTCGGCGTCGACGCTCCTGTCCGGAGTGGGACAACTGAACCTGAGCGGCATGCTGATGCGGTTCCTGCCCCAGGCGCGCGAGCGCAGCCGCCAGTTGGTGTGGGTCACCTACGGCGTCGCCTGCAGCAGTGCGCTCGCGCTCACCGCCGTCGGGGGCGTGGGCGTCTGGCTGCTGACATCGGGGTCGTCTGCCCTGCGGCTGTCACCGCTCGTCGCCGTGCTGTTCGCGGCGTCGGTCGCGGCCACCGTCGTATTCACCCTTCAGGACAGCGTACTCATCGCCGTCGGCAAGACGGAGTGGGTTCCCGCCGAGAACGGCGCGTTCGGCGTGGCGAAGATCGTCCTGCTCGTGGCCTTCGCGTCGCTGGCGAGCTGGGGTGCCATCTTCGCGTCCTGGATGCTGCCCCTGGCGGCCACCATTCCGCTCATGACCTGGCTTCTCGTCCGCTTCCTCCCGAGGCGCGCCGACGGGAAGCTCCCCCCGTTGCGCGAGGGTACGAAGCGCCAGATCACGCGGTTCGTCTTCGGCGACGCGACCGCCGGCACCTTCACCCAGACCTGGACGTACCTCCTGCCGGTCCTGGTCACGGTCAAGCTCGGGGCCGAGTCGGACGCGCTGTTCTACACCGCCTTTCTCTTCTCCAGCACGCTCGACCAGGTGGCGTCGAACTTCAGCTCCGCGCTCGTCGTTGCCGGCGCCCATGACCCAGACGCGCTTGGCGAACTCGTGCGGGCGACGCTGCGTCGCACCTACTTGATCCTCGTTCCGTCGGTGCTCTTCTTCGTCGCTCTCGCTCCCTTCATCGTGCGCGTGTACGGCGTCCACTACGCGGCGGCGGCCGACACGCTGCGCATACTGGCGCTGGCCTGCCTACCGAAGGCCCTGCTCCTCGTCTACTACGGCGTTTGCCGAGTCAAGCGCCAGACGCACCGCTCGGCCGCCATGCAGGGCGCGGCCTGCATTGCCATCCTCGGCGGCGCGGCGATCGTCAGCAGCCGCGGACTGAACGCCATTGCCGTCGTTGTGCTGGCCGTTCAACTCGTCGGCGCGATGCTGATCGGCCCAGGACTGGCTCGCCTGACGCGATCGGGCGCCGGCAGACTGGCGCATTCGTGATGACGCGGCCCATGAAAGTCCTGTTCGCGATCGACAGCCTGCACGGCGGTGGGGCCGAGACCTCGCTGATCGACATGCTGCCGGCGCTTCGGGACCGCGGCATCGAGCCCGCGCTCGTCACGCTGCTGGCCGATGACAACGCGCTGACGGCGCGGATCGGCGACGTCGGGGTCGACGTCGCGCGCGTACGGTCGCGCTCGTGGCCGGGGCGCATCGCCGAACTGCGGCGGACGCTTTCGCGCCAAGCTCCGGACGTCCTTCACACGTCGTTGACCTGGTCCGACTTCTTCGGACGACTGGCCGCGGTCGGTGTCGACGTCCCGGTCGTCACCACGCTCGTGAACGCCAGCTACGGGGCCGAGCACCGCCGCCACTCCAAGTACGGCGCCGGAGGCGTCCTCGCCGTACACGCGCTCGATCTGCTCGCGTCCCGCCGGACGACGCGCTTCCACGCGATCTCGGCCGACGTGGGCGCCGTCATGACGCGGCGTTTGCGGCTGCGGCCCGAGCGCATCACCGTGGTGTACCGCGGACGCGACGCGGTGCGCCTCGGTCGGCGCACGCCGGCGCGCGGCGACGCCGTCCGCCGCTCGCTCGGCATCCCGCCCCAGGCGCCGTTGGTGCTTGTCGTCGGGCGTCTCGACAAGCAGAAGGCCGTTGACGTCTCCCTGCGGGCGGTCGGGATGCTCAATGGCACCTTTTCGGATCTGCACACCCTTGTGGTCGGTCGCGACGGTAATGATGCCGCGCACGTGCGCGGCATGGCCGCGCCGATGACCAACGTGCGTCTGCTCGGACACCGAGTCGACGTCGCCGAGCTGATGTGCGCCGCCGACTGCCTGGCGTTCCCGTCACGGTGGGAGGGCATGGGCGGCACACTCGTCGAGGCCTTGGCGCTCGAGCTCCCGCTCGTGGCCACCGACATCGGGCCCGTCCGCGAGGTCCTCGGAGATGTGGGCTGGCCCCTGATCCCGGTCAACGACGCTCCGGCGCTCGCGGCCGGGCTCGCGCGCGTCCTCAACGGCGAGCTGCCGCTCGCGGAGATCATCTCACGCGGGCGTCAGCGCTTCGAATCGTCGTTCACGATCGACCACGCAGCCGACGGGATGGTCGACCTCTACGAGCGAGCCATCGCGGAGGTGCGTCGGTGAGCGCGCCGACCGTGGCTCGCGCGCCGGTCACTGCCTCGCCGGTGTCAACCGGGGTGACGTCTCGTCGCGCGGACGGGCTCGGCCTGTTGGCGGTCGGCTTGGCCTGCGGCCTCGGTGTTCTGCTCCAAGCCTACGTCGGGTACCAAGGACGCGTGAGCGGCAACCCCCCGGCGCTTCTGTTCTGGGTGAGTCTCGTCCTCATGTACGCAACCACGGCGGTGGTCGTGCTTCGCGGCCGCCTGAGCCGGTCCGAATCTGCGGTGGCGGTCGTGCTCCTGTCCGTGGCCATGCAGCTCACGCGCGTGGTCCTCTATCCGAGCATGTTCGTCTACCACGACGAGCTGATCCACGTCCGGGTGCTCGAGGACATCCTCTCGACCCATCACCTGTTCACGGCCAACTCGCTGCTGCCGGTCACGCCGCACTATCCGGGTCTGGAGATCGCCACGGCCGGCATCGCCCAGCTGACCGGGCTCTCGTCGCACACCAGCGGCACCATCGTCCTGATCCTCGGTCGCGTCATCCTCGGACTGGCCCTGTTCCTGATCTTCGACCGCATCACGAGGTCGCACCGAGTGGCCGCCGTCGGTTCGCTGCTGTACATCGCCAACCCGCAGTACCTGTTCTTCAACTCGCAGTTCTCCTACCAGACGCTCGCTCTGCCGCTGTGCTTCGGGTTCGTGTACCTGCTCGTGGTGCTCGAGCGCCGCCGACCCGCGGTGGCGTGGCCAACCCTGGCGGCCCTGGCGATCGCGATCGCCGCCAGCCACCATCTGACGGCCGCCGGCCTGGTCGCGTGCCTCGTCATCTGGCGCATCGTCTCGGCGTGGACAGGACGGCGGCCACGCCATCTGTCGGCCGCCACCCTGATCTTCGTGGCGGCGGTGCTCGGCTGGGGCTTCCTGGCCCGAGCGTCCGTGCTCCCGTATTTCTCCGAGATCGCGGCGAACAACGTCAAGAGCGTCACCCAGCTCATCAGCGGCCACAGCGACCACACGTTCTTCAAGGACACGGCGGGCGACACCACGCCGGTGTGGGAGCGGTACGGATCGCTGGCGTCCGTGCTCGTGCTCGTCACGCTGCTCCCGTTCGCCCTGTGGTCCGGCCGACGGTGGCTGACGCTTCGTCGGGCTCCGGCCATCGTCCTCTGCCTCATGGCGATCCTGTACCCGCTGATCCCGCTCGGCCACCTGACGAACGCCACGTCCGAGGTGGCCGACCGCTCGTCCGGTTTCATCTTCGTCGGGGTCAGCTTCGTGCTCGCGTGGTGGGGCTTCCAGTACCTCCCCGGGCGCCGGCGAAGCGCGGCGCGCACGCGCGCGGGGCGCCTGCTCGTCGCAGTCGCCGTAACGGTGATCGCCGTGGTCCTCTTCGTCGGCGGAACCATCGTCGGCTCCGGTCCTCCCTGGCTCAGGGACCCGGGCGCGTTCCTCGTCGAGGCGGAGAACCGCTCCGTGGATGAGCTGTCGGTCGCGGCATCGAGCTGGCTCGGGGCTCACGTGTCGGCGGGTCACCGCATCTACGCCGACCGTACGAACTCGCTCCTGACGGAGACGCTCGGCAACCAGCACACGCTGACCAGCCTCGCCGATCAGATCGACAACGGGCAGCTCAGCCGATTGCTGCTCGCGCCCGCGAGTCCGAGCGACGTCGCCACGGTGAGGCAGACCAACCTGCAGCTTCTCCTCGTGGACACCCGCATGGCCACGGATCTGCCGCACGTGGGCCTGTACACGGATAACGGCGAGTACGGCGGCGAGAACCGCACCCGACCGCCGTCGTGGGCTTCGGTCACGAAATTCGACTCCGTTGCCGGCGCAGACCGAATCTACGACAACGGTGCGCTTCGGATCTACGACCTGCGCGGGCTGTCATGACCCGGCGAGAGTTCGGTCTCCGTGCCTGCGTGATCGCGGCCGCACCCATCGCCACCGCCCTCGCTGCGCCCTGGCCGGTGACGGCCGGCCTCGGCCTGGCGACTCTTGCGAACACCGGAGAGCTGCTCACCGCGGTCGCTCCGCATGCCGACCGCGTTACTCGTTGGCTGCTCGCGGGCACCGGCGTGGCCGTCCTGCTGATCCTGTTGGGCCTGCTGCTCAACGAGGCTCCCGGCGGCTTGACGGCGACAAGTTGGCAGATCGGCTGGGCGGCGGTGAGCGCGGTTGCCCTGCTCGTCGTGCGCGGCCGCGTGGAGTCGCGCCTCGCGTTCTCGCTCTCGATCCGTCGGTCGCTCGTCGTCCCCTTCGCGGTGCTGCTGGCCTTCGTGCCCGCGGGGCTCGTGCTCGGAGCCGCCGGCGTTCGCATGCAGAACGGCAGGCCGCTGCTGGAGCTCTCGACGCCGACTCACTCGGCGTCGAGGGCGCAGGTGGTCGTTCACTCGGTCGACGTCGGCGGGTCGTACGCCTTGCAGGTGATCCCCGACGGCGAAGCAACGGAGGCGAGCCAGCCGCAGCCGGTGACGCTCGCGGCCTTGCGCACTCAGTCCCTCAGCTTCGCCCTCAGCCTACCGGTGGCCGAGCGCTACTGGAAGGTGGTACTCCGCGCCCTCCCGTCACAGACCGTCGAGCGAGAGCTGATTCTGTGGAAGTAGCCGGCAGCACTTGTGCCATCGTGTCCGGGCAGGCCGGATCGCGCACGCGGATCACCGGTCCGGCAGTCCAGGCTCCCTCGGACCCGTCGCGGCTCAGCCGCCGCATTCGGCAGTCGTTGCGCCGTCACTCCGTACTGCTCGGGTGGCGGCATGTTCCGTCGACATCAGGAGGACGTCATGACTGACACCCATACCGCTCGCCTCCCTGCGCCTTCGCCCGCCACGGTCACGCCGATCGACTTCGGTCTGCGCGACCCCGTGAAGCTCGTTGTCTGGGATCTCGACGAAACGTTCTGGGCCGGCACGCTGAGCGAAGGCCCGGTGTCGGTCGCTCCCGTCAACGCACGCCTGATCCGCGAGCTCAACCGCAGGGGGATCGTGAACGCGATCTGCTCGAAGAACGACTTCGCGCAGGTGGAGGAACGGCTCCGGGCCGAGGACGGCCTGTGGGACGAGTTCGTGTTTCCGCGGATCGGGTGGACCCCGAAGGGCCAGGCGATTGCCGAGCTGATCGAGGACATGCAGCTGCGCCCGCCCAACGTCCTGTTCATCGACGACAACGTCGGCAACCTCCAGGAGGCGATGCATTACGCGCCCGGCCTGCAGACGGCGGCGCCGGACATCATCTCGCACCTGCTGGTGCTTCCGCAGCTGCGAGGCAAGGACGACGCCAAGCTCTCGCGGCTGGCCCAGTATCGGCTGCTGCAGAACCGGCTCGCCGATCGCGAGAAGTCGGCGGTCTCGAACGAGGAGTTCCTCCGGTCCTGCGACATCCGTGTCGAGCTCGCGAGCGACTGTTCTGCCGAGGGCCCCCGTCTGCTCGAGCTCATCAATCGCACGAACCAGCTCAACTACACGAAGCGCCGCCTGGGCGAGGACGAGTTCGCGACGCTGCTGTCAGACCCGGAGCGGACGACGGGCTACGTTCGCGTCCAGGATCGCTACGGCGATTACGGCATCTGCGGCTTCTACTCCGTGAAGGCCGGCGTGCTGACGGATTTCCTGTTCACCTGTCGGATCCTGCACATGGGCGTCGAGAACTGGCTCTACCAGCTTCTGGAAACCCCCGTGGTTGACGTCGTCGGCGAGGTGGCGACGCCGCTGGACCCCACGCTGGGAATCGACTGGATCAACACCGACAACGCTGATCGCGGCGCCGACGGTCTGGCCGGTTCCGGGCCTCTGCGCTCGAGGGTGCTCCTCAAGGGCGGCTGCGACCTGGTGCAGGTCAACGACTTTCTGTCCGGCACCCTGCTGACCGAGCTCAGCTACACGAACGAGCACGGCTGCTACGTGGAGTGGCACCACATAGAGATATTGCGGCGCTCCTCTCGGGACACGCTGACGCAGTTCGGCGAGATCATCGACCGTCTGCCGTTCATCGATCGTACGAACTACACGACCGCCGTGCTTGACCCGGATTCGCGCGTGACGCATGTCGCGCTCAGTCTCCTGAACGAATACGGGCAGGGCCTCTACCGGCTCAGGGGGACTGACTTCGTCGTGCCGTATGGCCAGTACTACACGGACATCACGGACAGCGCCAACTGGGACGAACTGGAGCGTGAGCTCGGGCACGCCGGCATCGACCATCAGTTCCTCGAGTGGTTCGCCCGAGAGTTCGAGTACTGCGGCCCGGTGTCACTGGAGCGCTTCCAGGAGAACATCAGGTGGTTGGCGAGCGCGGTGCCCACGGGCGTGGCGCTGGTGCTCATCAACGGCGCGGAGGTGGACCTGGGGAGCAGAGAGGACCCGAGCGGCGAGCTCCATCTCCACCAGCGCCGTTACAACGAGGCGCTCGACGCGCTGGCGGCCACGCTGAGCAACGTCCACGTTTGCGACGTCAGAGCGTTCATCCGCACTCGCGACGATGTCACCTTCAACACCCGGCACTACACCCGCAGGGGGCACCTGGAGCTGGCTGCGGCGCTGCGGCGCCAGGCCGACCTTCGTGTCGTGGAGCGGGGCCGGCTCGCCATACTGGCGCGAAGGATCGTGCTCCGCGTGCGCCGAGAACGCCGCCGACTGAGGCTGCGCCGCCAGCTGAGCGGATCGTAAGCGGGGAGCGGCGCTCGGCCGAAGCACCGGGCGCGATGCCGGGCTGACCCGGTCGCGACGCGGCACGAGCGTGTGCGCCGGTCACATCGCGCCTGCCCGCTCGGCCACCGCCCGGTACAGCGCAGCCAGATCACGCACGCACCCCTCCCAGCTCGGGATGTCATCGCGGACCGCCGGCCGAGGGCCGGTGATGCTCTCGAACATCGCCTCGGCATGGGCCTCGGGCGGGGCATCGAGGTCGACCGCACGCGCGAAGCCCTGGGCGGCCAGCTCGGCCAACCCCGAGTTGTCGGCGACGAGCGCGGGAACGCCGAGTGACGCCGCCTCCAGCACAGCGAGCGGATGACTCTCGAACTCGCTGAGCAGGACCATCAGCGAGGCGCCCTTCAGCCGGCCCGCCATCGTCGCCCGGTCGGTCGCGCCCACCTCGACCTTCTCAGCGACACCGAGGTCGCGGGCGAGCTCGCGCAGGCGTGCCTCATCTGGGCCGGCCCCCGCCAGCCACAACCGCGCGGCGGGCTCACGCGACAGGAGGTACGGCAACGCCTCAATGACGCGGCCGTGTCCCTTGTACCGCTCGAGGCGCCCGAGCGAGATGAGCAGCTTGCCCTCGGCGGGTACCGCCGCCACGCCCTCGGGCAGGTCAGCGCCGTTCGGGATCTTCACGAAACGTGACCGTTTCACCCCGAGCAGCGGCGCGTACTCGTCGATCTCGAAATCAGCGATTGCCACCAGCGCGCGAGCGCGCCGCATCAGCGGACCGAGGAGCCGCAGCTGCGTGCGCCGGACGCTCTGGCGCAACGGCGACGAGCTGCCGCCGCCGTGGAATGTCACCACGAACGGAATGCCCGCACGCGCCGCTGTCATCATCGCCAGCGGCGCCACGAGCGTGTGGTAGCTTTGCACGTGCACCACGTCCCAGCCGCCCGAGCGGATGGCGTGGGGAAGGCGGGGGGCAGCCATCCAGTCGCGGTTTCGTGGAAACGCCTGCACCCGCTCGACGGGAACGCCGTCGATCACCTCCCGCTCCGCGAGCGTCCCGGTCTCGTCGACGGTGAGAACTGCAACCTCGATGCCGTCCGCGACGAGCCGCCGAGCGACCTCACGCACATGTGTCTCGACGCCCCCGACCGATGGAGCGAAGCGCGGCGTGACTTGGAGGACGCGAAGCGCAGGCGCGACGCTGGCCGCCGAGGAAAGCGGGAGGGACACGAGCGCGAAATGGTATCGGTGAACCGCCCCCTCGCTCGCTCACCGCGTCTGTTCTGGGGCGCCTGGATCGGCGATCAGCTCACCGGCCACGAGGCCCCATGGGACCCGACGGCGATCGACCGCTTCCAGCGGCTCGCGCAGAAGCGGATCTCGGTGCTGCACTTCTCGAGCGCGTTCTTCGACGGCACCGGGGCTCGGCTGCTCCCCAACGCGTTTCCTCTCACCCCCTTCACACAACTGCGCGCGCGGGGGCTCATTCCGTTCTTCTCCTGGAACAGCGCGGCGACGCCGGTGATCGTCGACGAGCCGCGCTTCAGCCTGGCCGCGGTCGCCGGCGGGGCCTACGACGACTACATCGATGCGTGGGGGAGGGCGGCGGCAGCCTGGGGGCATCCCTTCTTTCTGCGGCTCAATTGGGAGATGAACGGCAACTGGTTCCCCTGGGGTGCTGCGGTCAACGGCAACAGCCCGGACGACTACGTCGCCGCCTGGCGCCACGTTCACGCCCGCCTGGTCGCTACCGGCGCCACCAACGCGACGTTCGTGTGGTGTCCGAACGTCGATCCGGCCGGGCGGTACGTCGAGCTCGACGCGCTCTACCCGGGTAGCGCCTACGTCGGCTGGACCGGCCTCGACGGATACGCAAGTGATTGCACGACCGCGTTCGACGACCTCTTTCGCGCCACGTATGACCACATCACGCAGCAGATCGCTCCCGACAAGCCGATGATCATCGCCGAGACCGCAGCCTCGGAGGTCGGAGGTAAGGCGCACTGGATCGCCGCCATGTTCCAAGCGCTCATGACGATGCCGGCCGTTCGCGGGCTGCTCTGGTTCAACAAGCTCGACTCACGCCGACCGCGCGATCTGTGGCCGATCGAGAGCTCCGCCGCCGCCACGACGGCATTCGCCCAGGGGATTGCGCAGCAACGTTTCGTCGAGGGCGCCTATCGCAGCCTGTCGGCGTCGCCCATACCGCCGCCGTAGCCGCAGTTTCGCCGTCTCGCGGCCCAAGAGCGGGCGGCGGGACGATACGTGGCCGCGGTCGTGTTGCCGTCGCCCGAACGGGGGAGCGACCGCCCGATCATCCATCGTTCGTCCACATGTCGCCGCCAGCGCGTCCACCGTTGGTCCATGCGGGCGGCGGCGGCATAAACGACGGGCCCCGTTGCGCCGAACGAACCCGTGTGATACGACGCGCCGGCGTGGTCGCCCTCTCCGCAGCAGCGTGTGCCCTCGGCGCCTCTGCGGTCGCCGCTTTCGCTGCTCCCGGCGGCGCGCATGTGATGGTCGTTCGGGTGCCGGTCTACCGCCCCGGGCTGTACGCGGTCACGGTCAACGTCCGCAGCGCGGCCCGCCGCGACACGGTGGACCTGTACGTCGGCAATGCGCCGGCGCGCCGCGTGGCGACGACCAGCCAGCGCGCCTCCCGGGTCGTCACCCAGCTCGAGTTGTCGGGGACGCTCACGATCCGCGCCGTTGATCGTCGGGCGCATCCCGTCGTGCAGGTGGCCGCCCGGCCGCTCTCGGGCTCGGCTCAATCCCCGGCCTCGCCGCCATCGACTCATCCGGTCGCCCCCGGGCCCATCGGCGCGCTCCCCGGGCCCGGGTCGACGCCCGTGCTGCCCCTGCCGGGTGCGACGGCATCGGGACTTCCCCCGGCGCCCTCCGTCGGCGCGCCGGCCGGCGGAGACACGGTCTCCGTCACCACCGTGACGGGCGGATCCACGTCGAGCGGGGCGACCTCCACCACCACCACGACGGCCAGCACGAGCTGTACGACGACGAGCAGCACGGGCGACAGCACGACGACGAGCAGCCCGGGCACGGGCGGGACGACCACGACGACCACCACCACCACCACCGCGCCGTACAGCCACCTCGTGTGGTCGGACGAGTTCAACGGTGCGTCCGGCTCGGCGCCCAACCCACTCAACTGGAAGTTCGACCTCGGCGATCCCGATGCTCCCAGCAACGGCGAGCTGGAGACGTACACGAGCAACCCGGCGAACGTGTCGCTTGACGGGCAGGGGCACCTGGCGGTCACCGCGCTGCACCAGACGGCCACCGGCCCCGACGGCCGGACGGAGAACTACACGTCCGGCCGACTCGAGACCGGCGGGCTGGCCTCGTTCACGTACGGCGAGATCGAGGCGAGCATGAAGGTGCCGGCCGGGCAGGGGCTCTGGCCCGCGTTCTGGATGGTTGGCGACGACATCAGCACGATCGGCTGGCCGGCCTCGGGCGAGATCGACATCATGGAGATGCTCGGCCAGAACCCGGCGAAGGTGTACGGCACGCTTCACGGCCCGCTTCCGGGCGCGCCCAAGGGCTACGCCGCGCAGGGGACCGTCCTCTCCCCGCAGTCGCTGGCCAACGGGTTTCACACCTACGGGGTCATCTGGGCCCCGGGGACGATCACCTTCACGCTCGACGGCGTGCCGTACGGCACAATCACCCCGAGCAGCCTCCCGGCCAGCGAGCAGTGGGTGTTCGACGGTCATCCGTTCCACCTGATCCTCGACCTGGCCGTCGGCGGCAGCTGGCCGGGCTCGCCCGACGCCTCGACGCCGTTCCCGTCGACCTTGCTGGTCGACTGGGTTCGCGTCTACGACTGAGCCCTCGGCCCTCCGGCGGCAAGCGCGTGAGGCGCGCCGCGGATCTCCGGCGCGCGCAACCGCTCGTCCCGCTCCGCCCTGCCTGACCCCCGCGTCGCCGGTAGTACCAGTGGCGTGCGGCCGGGCCGAGCGCGCCGCCGGCCGGCGCCGGCGATATGTATCAAACCAATTTGATAGCCGCGGCCCAGCGGCCCCGCTGGCGACCGCGCGCGGGCGCTCGTCGGGACCGAAGACGCGCCCGCGTCCCACGAAGCCGGCGATCGGCGGCGACCTCTTCGCCAGGGTTGATCGCGCAGTCCCGTAGGTTCGGGTCGGTCGCGGGGCTACGTCGCGCCGCGCGCCCAGCGAGCGCTGCCCGATTCGTGACGGACCTGGTACCGAGCCTTGACACCAGAAGTCCACAACGAATAGAAGACACTGATTCGTGAAGCTGCCATTAGTAAATGGCAGTTGTCGGTTCGTGCTCCTCGCGGGACGGGCGGCGCGAACCGCCCGCCATTCCAAATCGAGAGGGGAGCACCGATGCCCGGACGCAGGAACGCGCGTGCTTGTAGGGGCCGGCAATCGACCGGTCGGCGACACCATGCCGCTGCGGGATCGATCGGCGCCGCGCTGATCGCGGTCTGTCTCATGCTGTGTTCGGGTGCCGCGCTCGCGGCGTCTCCGAGCGGAAGTCTCGTGGCCTCGCTCGGTGCGGGCAGTCAGGGCCTGCCGCCCGCACCGACGGTGAGCGGGCCCACCGGCCTCGCCCATCCCCCGGCGTGGGCCGCGCACCGCCGTATCCACTTCCTCGCCGCTCCCGGCGTCCCGACCGGCGCCGGATCCGGCGTGGGCGGCTCGCCGTCGTCCACGTCGCGGGCCGCCGGTTCGCCGTCCGGCAGCGGCACCGTCGTGGTCTGGAAGGGTGGGCCGGTGCAGCACTCGCCCCACCTGTACCTGATCTTCTGGGGCGCGAACTGGACGGGCAGCGCGGACGTCGCGTCGTACAACCAGATCCTCTCGATGTACTCGCACCTGTCCCTGTCGAGCTATCAGAACATCCTGCTCGGGTATTCCGATCCGTCCGGGCCGGTGTCGGTCAGCGTCAAGGTCACGCCCTGGGTGGACACGAGCGTTCCGGCGCCCTCGATGGTCACCGACACGATCGACCCGGCGTTCGGGTCGACCAATGTCGGGCCCGGTAATGAGATCACGGGCGAGGTGGCTCGCGCGGTGGCCGCGAACGGCTGGTCGCGCACGGCCGACGCGCAGTTCATCGTCCTGCCGGCGCCGGGTACGTCTTACGCGCCGAGCTTCGCGCAGGGCAACCCGAACAAGCAGCACGTCGTGCAGCCCTTGTTCTGCGGGTATCACGGCACCGACCAGAGCGGCTCGACGTACGCGTTCGTGCCCTTCGAGGGCGACGGCGTGTTCGCGAACGCCTGCCCGAGCCTGGACACGCTGAACAACCCGCCGTCGGCCACGTTTGCCACCTCGTTCGTCGCTTCGCACGAGTACGCCGAGGCGGCGACCGATCCACAGCTCAACGCGTGGGGGTCGACGGACGGCAACGAGATCGGCGACGAGTGCGAGTCCTCCGCCACCAACCCCGGCGGCGGCGAATACCAGCTCCCCAACGGGTCGGTGGTCACGAGCCTGTGGGACAACGCCTCGGCCGGGTGCGTGACCTCGGATGCCGGTAACTACGGCAACTTCCCGCCGAACGTGTTCGCGTTGACGTCTCAATTCGCCCCGGGGCGCTTTGCGGTCGGGGGCGTGACCGGCCCCGCCTCCGGCGGCACCCCCGTCGCGGTCATGGGTGACAACTTCGGCAGCGCCACGGGCGTGAAGTTCGGCTCGGTCCCGGCAGCGTTCACGGCGGTCTCGCCCAACGAGTTCGTCGCCACGGCTCCGGCGGGAACCGCCGGCAGCCTCGTGGACATCCGCGTGACCACGCCGTATGGCACCACCCCGGTGGTGGCCGCCGATCAGTTCCAGTACGAGACCGGATCGGCGCCGGCCCCGGTCGTCAGCGGCGTGTACTCGGTGCGGCCCGGTGACACCGCGCCAAGCAGCCCGGCCGCCGGCCCGCTGGCCGGCGGGACGCCCGTGTCGGTCTACGGGTCGGGCTTCACGGGCGCCACGCAGGTGAAGTTCAACAACGCGTCGGTCGCCTTCACGGTGCACTCCGACGGGTACATCACCACCACGAGCCCGCAAGGGTTCGACGGCACCGGCTACGTGAACGTCCACGTGGTCACGCCGGCCGGAACATCGACCAGCTCGACGGCGACCCAGTTCGTGTACGGCCCGTCCGTCACGTCGGTCTCGCCCGGGCTCGTCTCGTTCGCCGGCGGCACGACGATCACGTTCACCGGAACCGGATTCCAGAGCGACGGCGGCGTGACCTCGGTGCTCATCGACGGTACCTCCGAGCCGACGACGGTCACCTCGGACACGACCATGACGGCAGTCACGCCGGCGGAGACCGCGCCGTTCCTCGGGACAGCGGACATCCAGCTCGACACGGCCGGCGTCGCCGGCCAGTACCTGGGGGGCACCGAGGCCGAGTTCAACAATGGCCTGGAGTACGGGCCGGCGGTGACCATGGTCGCGCCCACGAGCGGACCGCTCGCGGGCGGGACGTCGGTCGCGGTGAGCGGCGTCGGGTTCACCGGCGCCACGGCGGTGTACTTCAACCACGCGTCGGTGCCGTTCACGGTCAACTCGGACACCTCGATCACGGCCACGAGCCCGCAGGGCTTCATCACCACGGGCTACGTGCCCGTCGAGGTGGCCGGCCCGACCGGCCGCTCCTCGGCCTCGCCGACCGACGGCAGCCTCGGTGACGATCAGTTCGCCTACGGCCCGTCGGTGACGAGGATGTCGCCGACGAGCGGCCCGCCCGGCGGCGGCACCCCGGTGACGCTCACCGGGACCGGGTTCACCGCGGATGGCGGCGTGACCTCGGTGACCGTCGGGGGCGTGGCGGCGTCGTTCTCGGTCGGCTCGGACACGACGCTCACGTTCACGACGCCGGCCGGAGTCGGCAACGATCCGGTGTGGGTGTTCAGCAAGGGCTCATCGACCGAGCTCGTCCCGGCCGAGGCCGTCTCTCCGGTGGCGTTCAGCTACTGACGGATGACCGGCGACGCGGGGAGCCCCGACGGTGGGGCTCCCCGCGTTCGTCTGCAACGAGCCCGCCGGGCTCGACCGGCCGCGCGCCCGACCTCAGCCGCCGGTGATCCCGCCCCAGAAGCCGCACTGGTGCTCGGCGGCGAAATCCGTGCTCAGGTGGATGCCGACGCTCGTCAGCACCATCGTCTGAGGCGAGGCGCTCGACCACTGCGGCCAGGGCGTGTCGCCGATCGCCCCGGGCTGCCCAGTGCTCGCGAAGCCGACCCAGGCGTTCACCATCTGCGCCGACAGCGCGCTCTGGGCGGCGGTGAGGGTGCTCAGGTCGAACAGGTACGGGACCTCCGAGAAGTGCATGTCGCCGAGCGGCATGAAGGGATCCAGGTTGGAGAACGGCGGGTTGGGGTCGGCGAACTCGTACCGCCACACCTGGCCTCCGGTCGCGCTCGCGTGGCGGGAGACGTACTCCGCCGGGCAGGCGAAGTAGCCGTCGGTCACCAGTGCCCCCTTCGCCAGATCGGCGGCGCCGTACGCGGAGACCGGATACTGGGCGAGGACGCTGCTCGCGTTCGAACCGAACGTCTGCTGGGCGTACGCGGTGTACTCGGCCGGCGTGAGCGCGCTCAGATGGGGCAGCTCGTCGAACAGGAAGACGAACAGCCGTCCCTCGTTGAGGTTGCTGCCGATGAGCGTCGGCACGTGATCGTAGGCGCCACTGCTCCACGCGTCCTGGAGCGTGTGGGTCTCGACGTAGCCGTCGACGTCGGGTACCCACGTCGCCGCGAGGGTGTTCAGCTGCTCCGAGGGATCGCTGAGAAGCTTCGAGGCCGGCAGCGCTCGCAGGCAGGCGACCATCATCGCCGGGTCCGGACACCCCACGCGCGCCGCGAACGCCTCGCTGCGCTGGACCATCGTCGCCTTGCTCACCGGCTGGAGCCCCTCGCCCGCGCACGAGCCGCTCTCGCTGATCGCGCGCTCGAACAGGCCGGCCGCCAGCGGCGACGCGAGCTGCTGACAGACGCTGTTGCCGCCCGCCGACTCCCCGAAGATGGTCACGTTGTCGGGGTCCCCGCCGAAGGCCGCGATATTGCGCTGGACCCACCGGAGCCCGGCCTGCTGGTCCATCAGCGCGTAGTCGCCGGAGGTGTGGCCGGGGCTCTCGCCGTCGAGCCCGGGCAGGGCCAGGAAGCCGAACGGACCGAGTCGGTAGTTGAGCTCGACGACGATCGCCCGGCCGGTGTCGACGATCGGGGTCGGGTTGTACATGCTGTTCCCGCCGAACAGGTAGGCGCCGCCGTAGATCCACACCATCACCGGGAGGTTGTGCGAGGCCGCCGCGGGCGGCGCGTACACGTCGAGGCCGAGACAGTCCTCGTTCGTCGACAGGAGCTCCTGCGGGCACGGCGAGGAGTGCCGGAACGCCGGGCGCACGAGCCACGGAGCGGGCGGCACCGGCGCGTGAAAGCGCAGGGCGCCGGACGTCGGCGCGGCGAACGGAATCCCGAAGAAGGTCCGCATCGTCGAGCTCGCCGAACCGAGCACCCACCCCTTGTCGGTGTGGATGAGCGTTCCCGGCCAGTCCGCCGGCGCCGCCGCGGGCGCGGCGAGCAGTGCCAGGGTGAGCACGAGCGTCGCGGCGGCGATCGAGCCGCCGAGCCGTCGACGCGCAGAACCGTGAGCCGTCACGCGCCACGCCTCCTCCTCGGGGCGGCGTCTTCGGTGGCGCCGCGTTGAGTCTCAGGCTAACTGCGATGCGGGGTGCAGCGCAACCGGCAAGCGTCGGGCGCCCGTGCTTGGGCGGCGCCGCCACGCCTACCCGCCCCAGGGCAGCAGCGACACCCGAGGGCTTGTAGCCTGGAGGCCTGAGAATCTGTAGTGTATACAGACGAGAATTTGTAGCGTATATCCCCGAGCTGCTGTAGGCTGAATACGTGTCGAACGCGCCGAGCTACCGCCGCCGCGTTGCTGACGATGAGCTGGACGGCTATCTGGAGTCGGCGCCCGATGTCGCCGTCGCGGTCGCCCTCGAAGGCGCCCGGGCCATCGGGAAGACCTCCACCGCGGGAGAACGCGCCGCCACCCGGTATGACCTCGATGACGAGACGCATCTCGCTGTCGTGTCGGCGGACGTGGGCCTCGCGCTGTCGCAGCCGGCCCCGGTGCTCATCGACGAGTGGCAGCACTATCCGCCCGTGTGGGACCGCGTCCGTCGCGCGGTGGATCGGCGTGACCCGCCGGGGCCGTTTTTGCTGACGGGCTCGGTGGCGCCGAAGGGCACAGGCGTTCACACGGGTGCCGGGCGTATCATCGCGTTGCGGATGCGACCGCTCTCGCTCGCAGAGCGCTGGCCCGGCAACGCGACCGTCAGCCTGCGCGAGCTGCTCGGCGGCGAGCAGCCACGGGTCGCTGGCGTCAGCTCGTTCGGACTCGCCGACTACACGGAGGAGATGTTCAAGTCGGGCTTCCCGGGTCTGCGCGACCTCCCGGTGAGGCTGCGGCGCGTCCAGCTGGACGGCTACATCCAGCGCGTGATCGACAAGGACTTCCCTGAGCTCGGCCATCAGCTGCGTAACCCCGCGGCTTTGCGACGCTGGATGCTGGCCTACGCGGCGGCGACCGCGACGACGGCGAGCTGGGAGAAGGTACGCGACGCGGCGACCAGCGGCGATTCGGAGAAGCCCGCCCGCACCACGGTCGTGCCCTACCGCGACGTCCTGGAACGCTTGTATGTGCTCGACCCGCTGCCGGGATGGAAGCCGACTCGCAACCACATCGCGCGTCTCACGGAGCCGCCGAAGCATCATCTCGCCGACCCGGCGCTGGCAACGACGCTGCTGGGACTCACCAGCCGGCAGCTATTGGCCGGCGACCACCCGGCCATCAGCATTCCGCGCGACGGGACGTTCTTGGGAGCGCTGTTCGAGTCGTTGGTCACCCAGTCGGTGCGCGTCTACGCGCAGCCCGCGGACGCCGCCGTCGGCCACCTACGCACCTACGTCGGCGAGCACGAGATCGACCTCATCGTCGAGCGGGGCGACGCACGTGTGGTCGCGATGGAGGTGAAACTCCACCCCGTCGCCACCGACGAGGACGTAACCCACCTCAAGTGGCTCCGTCGGGAGATGGGCGCCGACCTGCTGGATGCGGTCGTCGTCACCACCGGCTCGGACGCATACCGCCGTCCCGATGGCATCGCTGTCGTGCCGGCGGCGCTCCTCGGCCCATAGAACGACCATCCGATCACGAACGAGCGCGCGCTCTGTCTGCGCGCGACGAACTGCACGACGATCAGGTCCATCCGGGCATGACGACAGAAGGCGCCGTAGGATCGGATGGCCTCACAGCGGGTAGGTACGAATTTTCAGCACGCATTCCAGCCGAAAAGGAGGGGGCAAGATGAGGCGACTCGCGATTGGTGCATCGCTCGTGACTGCGCTGGCAGGGTCGTCGGTGGCGCTCGCCGCCAGCGCGCCGAGCGGCACCTACCGGACGATCATCACCAGCACGGCGCTGGGCGGCGAGGTCAAGGGCACCTGGACGGTCACGTTCAGTCGCGGCGTGTTCACCGCCGCCAAGAACGGGACGGTGGCGACTCACGGCAACTACTCGGTGAACGGGTCGAAGATCACGATTCGGGCCGCGCCCGGTCAGGGCCGCTGCGCGACGACGAGCGTCTACACGTTCCAGACGAGTGGGACACGGCTGAAGCTCAGGCTCGTCAGCGGCGCGAGCAGCAGCCCGGTGTGCGAGGCCCGTCAGATCGTCCTCGCCGGGAGCTTTACGAAGGTCGGTTGACAGACGGGGCTGGCGCCCGCCGAGCTACCCGCCCCAGGGCAGCAGCGTCTGTATCGGGTACAGGTTCAGGAAGCCGTACACGAGCATGAACGACCATCCGATCACGAACGAGCGCGGGATCTCCCTGCGCGCCATGAACCGGACGAGGACCAGGTAGACCCCGGGCAGGACGACGGTCATGTAGTACAGGTAGGCGACGCGACCGGCGATCTGCGCGTCATAGACGGAGATGGCGTAGGTGGCGAGCACCCAGGCGCCGCCGAACAGGGCGATCCGGTCGTTCTCCTTCCACCACTGCGCGAGCGCCGCGAACAGCGTGGGGACGGCGAAGAAGATGATGAAGGGGTTGATCTCGCCCTGGAAGTAGACCGTGGCGCGGCTGGCGATGACCTTGCCGTTGGAGAGCGAGTTGACCGCGACGCGCGCGTAGTTGATCGCGCGCTCGTCGAGCAGCCACGCCCAGGGAGTCGAGGAGATGCCGGTCGCCTGGGGCACCGCCTTCAGCTCGGCGGCGTAGTGGATGATGTGGAACAGGTGCGTGAACGGGCTGCCCGCGTACGTGATCTTCGTCCCGGTGTCATAGGCCGGGACGAGCAGGTCGAGGATCCAGAACCCGAGCAGGAACGCCGCCGCGGTGCTGACGAAGACCGTGAACGCGGGGCGCAGGTTCTCCTGCACCCAGCCCTTGGCGCTGCCGTCCTTCCACTTCGCCCGCAGCAGGCGCATCGCCTCGTAGAGCACGAAGACCGCCACCACGTAGAGCGAGGTCTCCTTCATCAGCCCGCCGATGCCTAACGCGACGCCCGCGAGCAAGGGCCATCGACGCACGTAGAGGATCGCCGCGATGAGCATCATCGCGACCCCGAAGATGTCCAGCGTGGCGATCCGCCCGTGGACGAGCATCAGGTTGTCGAGCGCCATCACCGCCGTCGCCCCGACCGCTAACCAGCCGCTGCCGCCGAGCGACACGACGAGCCCGTATATCGCGGCGAGCGCGATCAGGCTGAAGAGCACGCTCGGCAGGCGCCAGCCCTTCGGGTCGTCGCCGAAGAGCTTGATCGAGCCGGCGATCAGCAGCTTCGCGAGCTGGGGGTGCTCGGCGTTTGGGTCCTCACCGCCGGGGGCGTTGTTGTACGGGGCTCCGGCCGGCGGGTTGATGTGGTCGATGACGCGCGCCGCGTTGACGTAGTAGCTCTCGTCGAAGATGAGAGTGTGGCTGGCCGGCGTCTTGCACGGCGCGCTGCACGGCTGGCTGAGGTCGTACACGCGCGCGAACAGCGAGATGATGAGGATGAGCGAGAGCGCGCTGATCGGCGCCAGCGGGTCGGCGAGCAGGCGCTTGATCACGACCAGCCAGCGCCGGGCGAGCGCCTGCAACGCTCGCAGCCATCTCAGTGGCGTCTTCAGCACGTGCCGCGGTTGGGCGACCGGCCGAGGCCGCCGTCGGGGACCGTGGCACTCCTCACGGGCGCAAATGTAACGCGTCGCGCGCCGGTGTGCGCAACCGGTCGCCCGCGGTCACGGCGTCAGCCGACCACGACCGTCGCGCGCATGAGGTGGCCGTTCAGCGCGAGCACCACCACGGCCCGCAGGCGGCCGCGGTGGCGCAGCAGCCGCCGTCCGGTCGCGTCGAGCGGCAGCGAGGCCACGCCGGTGAACTGCTTGTCGCGCAGCGCGATGTGCGCCCGCCCGATCACCTGGCCGTCGACGCGCAGCGCGATCCGCCCGGCGCAGCGCCGGCTGCAGCTGACGCGCACGCGCACGCGCCGGCCCCGGTGGGCCGCGAACGGCCCGACGAGCACCTGGAGCGCCGCGATCGACGCGCTCCGGGCCGTTTGCGACGAGGTGGTCGTCGTGCGCGTCGTCAGCGGCGCGCTCGCCGTCGTGGTGGTCTGCGTCGAGCTCACGGTCGGCGGCGGGCTCGCCGTCACGGTCACCGTGCTGGCCGTCACCGTCGCCGACGTGCTCAGGGTCTGGGTGCTCGCCGGCGGGGAGGCGGTGGAAAAGGTCGCGTCGTAGCCGTAGCTCGTCCCCGAGCGGTTCATTGCGACGAGCCGGAAGTGGTAGGTCGTGTCCGGCGACAGGCCGGTGAGGTTCGCGCTCACCGGCGCCACGCCGAGCGCGCTGCCGGCGTCGAGGACCGGCGTCGTCTGCCCGTAGGCGTTCGTCGGGCCGTACTGCCACTGCACCTGCGTGTCGAGCTGGTTGGCGTATACCCCGCCGTCGAGCGTGGCCGTCGTGTCGGTCACCGCCTGGGCCAGGCTGCCCGCGGCCTGCGGCGCGCCGGCGACGACGTCGCCGCTGATGGATCCCTCGCCGGTCGGGCCGTCGTAGCCCGTCTGCGCCGTGCACAGGTAGGTCTGCGTCGGTGGCGTGACGCAGTTTCGCTCCGATCCGGCGGTGATGTCGTTGAGGGCGCTCCGGTTCGTGTAGGCCCACGCGGCGCCGCCGTTGCCGGCGCCGCCGCCGACGAGCGCGTAGTACGCGGCCACGATCGGCGAGGCGACGCTCGTGCCCCCGGCCACGAACCAGCCGTCGTCCACGGTCGAGTCGTAGGCGATCGCCCCGGTGGCGATGTCCGAGTCCGCGGCCAGGTCGGCGACCGTGCGCGAGGCGCAGCCCGAGTCCTTCTGCCAGGAGGGCTTGGCGTTGCCGGTCGCGCAGCCGCTGGCCGTGCCCGACCAGGCGGTCTCGCTGAAGCCGCGCGCGCAGGCGGCCGCGGCGCTCGCGCTCGCCGTGCAGTCGGCGATCGCGTTGGCCGCCGGCAGCGATGTGCCGCCGACGGCGGTGACGGAGGGCAGCTGGGCCGGCACGCCGAAGGTGTCATAGCCGCTGTCGCCGGTCGCGGCCACGACGGCGATGTTGCTCGGGTCGAAGGCGGAGTTGTGGGTGGTGTCGCCCGTCCACGACCAGCTGTTGGTGATCTGCTCGGGGTCGAACGGCGACGCCGTCGTGGCCGCGGTCACCTCCGCCGCGGCGAGGTCCGAGTCACCGTTCGTGTTCGCCTCCGCGAGCAGGATGTGGCAGCCCGGGCAGATGGCCGACACCATGTCGAGGTCGAGCGAGGTCTCGGTGATCCACGAGGCGTTGGCGCCCGACGCGTCGGGCGGGTAGTTCGTCCCGCCGGTCTGGTCGACCTTCTTGAAGCAGCCGTTCTGCGTCGTGCACGCGGGCAGGCCGAACGTGCTGCGGTACATGCCGAGGTCGGACTCGGCGGCGCTGTCGCCGAACGGGTCGACGACGGCGATCGTGTCGGTCGCGCTCGGCCCGGCGGCCGACAGGCCCTCGAGGTCGTAGGCCCATTGCAGCCAGGCGGGGCTGCCGGTCTGCGGCGCCGCCGTGCCGGTCAGGCCGGCCGGGTGGGCGGGTCCGCCGGTCGCCGTGTCGATAAGGATCTCGGACTCGCAGCGGGCGTGCTCGGCCGGCGGCGGCGGGCACAGCGGCCGGGCCACGACCGCCGCGTTCGCACCGGTCGCGGCCACGAGCGCGGCGACCGCCATGAGCGCCGCGGCGACGAGGGTACGCGTCGTTTTTCTCCGGGGGACGGGCCTGCTGGGCGGCACGCCTGCCCCTTCCTGTCGCTCTCGATAACCCCTCACGCAGGGTAAATGATCGTCTCGGCCGGCCCCGAGTTGATCGTGAAATTTCCTCTTCAGTCCTACGCATCCCGTGCCGATACTCCTCATCGTGCTCCTCGACGGCCTCAGATTGACCCGCAGCCAGCTGCGTGCCCTCGCGCTGCTGACCGAGCGCGGCTCACTGACCTCCCGCGAGCTGGCCCACCTCATGGACCTCACCCGTTCGTACGCCGGATCGCTGCTGACCGGGCTCGAGCGGGCCCAGCTCGCGCACGGCGAGCTCATCGGCGGCGGAGAGATCCGCTTCGTGCCGAACGATGCCGCGATCCGCGTGCGCCAGGTCGCGCACAGCGTCGCCGTCTGAGCGCCGGGCGCGCCCGGGCGACCTGGCCGCGGTGCTCGCGGGTCGCAAAAAGACCATATGTGATCTATAGTCTGGGTATGGATGCCGGCGAGATACTGCGCGCCGCCCGGCTCGCACGCGGTCTTGACCAAGCAGACCTGGCGCGCCGCGCGGGAACGACGCAGACGTACATCAGTCGCATCGAGCGAGGCGCGGTCTCGCCGACGTGGCGGACGTTGGAGCGGTTGCTGCATGCGATGGGCCGGCGCCTCGTTGTCTCGACCGAGCCGCTGCCGTCGGGTAATGCCTCCGTGGAGGACCTGCGTGCGGACTATCGCGATCTCACCGCGGAGCAGCGCGTCGAGCGCACGGCCGAACTGAGCGCCTTCCTGACTGACGTCGCCGCGCACGCCGCTCGAGGCCGCGTGAACAATGGTGGATAGCGAGGCGGATGGCGCGGGTTCGGCGCGCGGCACCTCGGGTGGACTGCACCCGGCCGAGCTGCTGGGGACACTGGGTGGGCACGGCGTCGAGTTCGTGATCATCGGTGGGTTCGCGCTGGCTCCCCATGGGTACGTGCGCGCGACCAAGGACATCGACATCGTGCCCGCACCGGCGCGTGAGAACCTCGCTCGGCTCGCGGTGGCGCTCCGAGACCTGAACGCACGCGTCGACCCGGGCGACATCGATCCCGACGAGCCTGGCATCCGGCCCGACGAGGAAGGCCTGGTGGCCGGTGGAAACTGGGTGCTGCAGACCCGGTTCGGCCGCTTGGACGTGATGCAGGACGTCGCGGGCCTGCGCGATTATCGGCAGCTGCGCGACGGAGCCGTGGAGGTGGGCGGCGTGCTCTACGCCGGCTACGAGGAGCTGGTCAGCATGAAGACCGCCGCCGGGCGCGAGGAGGACCTTCGCGACATCGGCGCGCTCGAGGCGGCGCGCAGCTCGGACTGACACCGGCGGAGATCCGCAATCCCGTTCGGCCGGGTTCGGACCCGCAGCCCGGCCCTTGACCGCTCTCCTACCCACCGGCTGAGAGCGGCCGGCGTGGTTGGGCGAGGCGCGTCCCAGTTGAAGTTTGGTCGATCTTCTTCCACCAGGAGACAACATCGACCAAACTTCCGCGCGACTCCGGCCGCGGCCGCACTCATCGGTCGCCGTTGGCGGGTTGACGCCCCCGCTCGAGCGGGCGTAGGCTCTGCGCCGGAGCGGGAGCACGTCGTCCGGGTGGGCGGCCGAGCGCGCGCGACGCCGCCGTCGCCGGGTCGTGACCCCCGCCCATCAGCCGGCCGCGCGGGTCAGGACGGCCGCCGTTGGCCGTCGGTGCGGCTGGAACCGGGTCATCGAGAAGGAGGGTCCATGAAGACGCACCTCGTAGCGAGGCCAAGCCGGGCGGTGGTCATCGCGACGCTCGCCGCCCTCGCGGCGGCGCTGCTGCTCTCGGCGGTGGGCTCCGGCGCCGGCGTGACGAGCGCCAGCGCGGCGACGACGTCGATCGCCTGCCCGCTCACCGCGACCGTCCCGTGCTGTCCGCCGCCGACCGCCGGGGCGATTCCGTGCTGTCCGCCCGTGGCGGCGAGCGCGACGGCGATCCGCTGCTGCCCGCTCACCCCCGCCGGCGCAACCGCGATCCGCTGCTGTCCGCCGGTCGCCACGGGGACGGCGGTGATCCCGTGCTGTCCGCCGGTTGCCACGGGGACGGCGGTGATCCCGTGCTGTCCGCCGGTTGCCACGGGGACGCCGGTGATCCCGTGCTGTCCGCCGGTCGCCGCCGGCACGGCCGTGATCGCGTGCTGTCCGCTGGCCGCCGCCGGGACGGCGATCCGGTGCTGCCCGCTCGCCTCGACGAGCACGGCGGCGATTCCGTGCTGCGTCATCGCCTCGGGAGGCACCAGCGTTGCGATCCCGTGCTGTCCGCCGCCGGTGACCGCCGGCACGGCCTCGACCACGCCGATCCGCTGCTGCCTGCCGGTGGCCGCCGGGTCGACGGCCCCGAGCAGCGCGATCCCGTGCTGCCCGCCGAACGCCATGTGCGTGGCGCCGCCGGCCTGAGCGACGGCGCCTGTGCGGTCGCGGCGGGCGCCGGCTCGCCGCGACCGCCGCGCGGCGCGCCGCTACCGACCGGTCACGCGAGCCGGCCGGCTCGACGTGCGCGCCTCCAACGACGCGTCACGCGGCCACGCCCTTGGCCCCGTCCGGGCGTTCGGCCCGCGGCCCGGCGTCGGCGGCCCGAATCCGGTCGTAGTTGAGCCGCATCAGCTCGATCACGTCGCGCACGTCATCGTCGCCCTCGATCCGGCGCGCGGCCATCTTCGTCGAGTGGGGGTTGACCGGGTGCGGGCCGACGCGCCCCTGCTCGCGCAGCTCGGCGCCGACGTCCCGGGGGAAGCCGAAGTGGGCGGCGTGGTCGCCGTGCAGGTGGCCGATCTCGTGTCCGTCCACCGTGAACGCGAACTCGCCGCGCCGGCCGGGGCCCGCCGTGACGCCGGGCCACGCGGTCACCGCCCCGGTGATCTGCTCGCTCGCTGTCGCTCGCTCGGCCATGGATGCCTCCTTGAAGGCTCGCCAACAGGATGCGACCAGGCTACAAGTTCGAGTGCACTTGAAGTCAAGGCCCGACGGGCGCGCCCCCGACCGGCGGGGCGCCGAGGCCCCGCGCAGGCTCAGGCGACCCGTCGCAGCCGCGTCGCCTGCGTCGCCGGCTCGCGGCCGGGCTGCGCCGTCTGCGCGGCGAGCTCGTCGACGAGCGCGCCGACGACGTCGGGGTCGAGCTGGGTGCCGGCCACCCGCATCAGCTCGGTGACGGCCTCGCGCGTCGTGCGCGCGGCCCGATACGGGCGGTCGGTGGTGATCGCGTCGAAGCTGTCGCAGGCGGCGATGATGCGCGCGCCGAGCGGGATCCGCTCCTCGCTCAGTCGGTCGGGGTAGCCGCCGCCGTCGACGCGCTCGTGGTGGTGGCGGACCATCGGCGCGAGGTGGGCGAACGCCGCGATCCGCGCGACGAGCTCGCCGCCGATCTCGGCGTGCGTGCGCATCGTCTCCCACTCGGCGTCGTCGAGCGGGCCGGGCTTGAGCAGGATCTCGCTCGGGATCGCGATCTTGCCGATGTCGTGCAGCATCGCCGCGAGGCGCACGTCGGCCGCGTCGCGGGGCTCGAGCCCGAGCCGGCGGGCCACGCGCTCGGCGAGATCGGACACATCGAAGCCGTGCGCGGCCGTCGCGTTGTCCTTCGTCTCCACGGCCGTCGTGAGCGCGGCAAGGGTGGTCGTGAACGAATCGCGCAGCTCGGCGATCAGCTTGGCGCGATGCAGCGCGGCGCCGAGGCTCGCGACCACGCCCTCGATGAGCACGGCGTAGGCCTCGGTGAGCGCGGCCGGCTCCACCTCCTCGATGTTGAGCACGCCCCACAGCCGTCCGTCGCACATGATCGGCACGCTCAGCTCCGAGCGCGGGTCGGTCTGGCGGTCACGGGCCATGTAGTCCGGGTCCTCGCGCGTGTCGGCGATCAGGGCGGTCCGCTGCGTGCGCGCCACGCGGCCGTTGACGCCCTCGTCGATCGACTGCTCGTCGAGCAGGAACTCGCTCATCACGTCCGCGAGCTCGCCGCGACTGGCGATCGGTCGCAGCACGCCGTCGTCGTCGAGTCGCTGGAGGGCGACGAGGTAGTGCGCGAAGGTGGTGTGCAGGTCCTCGACGACGAGCTCGGCCATCTCGGTCACGTCCTCGAGCTCGCCGAGGCGCATCGTCAGGCGCGTGGCCGCCTGCAGCTCGGTGCGCAGGAGCGCCAGCTCACCGGCCGAGGCGAGCGCGCGCACGCGCGTGTCGCTGCGGTGGCGGCGGACCGCCTCGGCGCGCCGCCGGCGCTCGAGCGCCGACACTCCGTCGGGCTCGGGGTGCGCAGGGGTATCCATACCGTGTCAATCGGTATGGGCCGAAGGGCCCTTTACGCGCCGGCCCGGGCGTGGACGCAATGTGGCCGGGCGAACGGACGCTCAGCGCGCGCCCGTGGCGCGCGCGAGAACGGCGTCCAGCACCGGCGTCGGCGTCACGGCGACGGCGGCCAGCTGCGCGCGGCCGACCAGCCCGACGGGGTAGCGCGCCCGCGGGCGCGAGTCGGTCAGGGCCCGCTCGACCGTGGCGGCCACGTCCTCGACCGGCACCGCCCGCTTCTGCATCTGCGCGAGCACCCGGCGCATCCCGACGAGGTGGCTCGAGTACAGCTCGCGTTGCGCGGGTGACAGCGCCGCCTGCGTCTCCTCGTGCCTGTCGAGCGCGCCGCGCCAGATGTCGGTGTCGGTGGCGCCGGGCTCGACGAGGATGACGGCCACCTTCCACGGGCGCAGCTCGACCCGCAGCGCGTCGGCGATCGCCTCGATGGCGAACTTCGACGCGTTGTACGCGCCCGTCATCGGCGTCGAGAAGCGGCCGCTGAGCGAGGAGATGAAGACGACGCGGCCCTCGCTGGCGCGCAGCCGGGGCAGCACCGCCTGGGTGACGGCGACCTGCCCGACCACGTTGACGTCGAACTGGCGGCGCAGCGCCTCCGGGGTGGTCGTCTCGATCGGGCCGTCGACGACGAGCCCGGCGTTGTTGACGACGGCGTCGAGTCGCTCGGGCAGGCGCCCCGGAAGCGCCTCGAGGTCGTCGGCATCGGTCACGTCGAGCGTCACCGGCGTGACGCGCTCCCCGAGCTCGGCCACGAGCCGCACGCCGTCGGCGTCATTGCGCACGCCGGCGATCACGTCCCAGCCCGAGCCCGCGAGCCGCGCCGCCGTCGCACGGCCGATGCCGCGGCTCGCTCCGGTGATGAGTACCGCTCCCACGCCGCGACGGTTCATATCAGAGCGGGGGCGGACTCGGCCGCCCCCGCCCGTGCTCGTCCGCCCCCCTTGCGCCTCAGGCCGCCCGCGCCGGCTCGATGTTCTGGTTGACGCGGAACACGTTGTCGGGGTCGTAGGTGGCCTTCGCCGCGGCGAGCCGGTCGTAGTTGTCGCGGTACGTCGCTCGGACCCGTGAGTGGCCCTCGTCCATCATGAAGTTCACGTACGCGCCGCCGGCCGAGAACGGGTGCGTGGCCTCCCAGTAGTCGACGGTCCAGTCGCGCAGCAGGCCGGCGTTGCCGGGGTCGGGATCGACGGCGAAGATCACCTCGGCGAAGTCGGCGTCGCGGTAGGCGAACGGCGTGTCGGCCTCGCCGACGTCCTGGACCGCGCCGTCGATCGGATAGATGTGCATCGTCGAGTGCGGGGTCGGCAGGCCCTCCCCGAAGCGTGCGTGCACGTCGATCGCCTCGTCGGGGAGGTCGCGCAGGAAGTCGGCGCGCCAGTAGCACTGCAGCCCGGGCGTGTAGATGCCGTCGAACAGGCTCTGCAGGGCCGGGAACGGCATCGGCCCGACCCCGTGCAGCAGCGGCGTTCCCACACCGTGGACGGGCGCGAACAGCGCGTCGGCCTGCTCGGGCGGGCCGGTGTAGCACCACATCACCGCGCACACCTTGCGTCCGTGCAGCTCGGCGGGAAGGAAGTCGGCGGGCGGAATCGTCATGAGCGCGAAGAAGCCGCTCAGCTCGCGCGGCGCGGCCGGGATGAACTCGCGGAAGAAGCGCATCACCTCGGGGGCCTGCTCGATCGGCCAGAACGTCGGGCCGGCGAGCACGGTCGACACCGGGTGCGCGCGGAAGCGGAACGAGGTAACGACACCGAAGTTGCCGCCGCCGCCGCGCAGGGCCCAGAACAGCTCCGGGTTCTCGTCCGCGCTCGCGCGCACCTCCTCGCCGTCGGCGAGCACGACCTGCGCCTCGATGAGGTTGTCGATCGTCAGTCCGTATTTGCGCGACAGGTAGCCGAGGCCGCCGCCGAGCGTCAGCCCGCCGACGCCGGTCGTCGAGATGATCCCCGACGGCGTCGCGAGGCCGTGCTCGTGGGTGGCGGCGTCGACCTGGCCCCAGGTGGCGCCTCCACCGACCGTGACCGTGCGCGCGCCCGGATCGACCGAGATGGCGTTCAGCCGGGACAGGTCGAGCACGACCCCGTCGTCGCAGGTCCCGAGGCCGCCGCCGTTGTGCGAGCCGCCGCGCACGGCGAGCAGCAGGCCGTGCCGGCGGGCGAAGGCGATCGTCTGCGCCACGTCGCTGGAGTTGGCGGCGCGGGCGATCACGCCCGGGCGGCGGTCGATCATGCCGTTATGGACCGCGCGCGCCTGCTCGTAGCCCGCATCGTCGGGGCCGATCAGCTCGCCCTCGAAGCTCGCGCCGAGCTCCTGTCGCGCCGCCTGCGCCGTCGTCGTGGTCGTGCTCATCTCGTACCCCCTTGTTCCGAATTGTCAGTGCGCCCCGGGGCTTGTCTCGCTCGGGGGTGACGAGCACGCTAGATCCGCCCCGGCCGCGTGTCATGACCTGGACTGACCGACTTCGCGACGCCCGCCCGGCGGGTTGCGCCCGAGCGCGATAATCAGATCGGACTATTCGCCACCCGCGCGCGCAAGGTGCACCCCCTTCCCGGACCCCTCAGACTCCCGCCATCATCGCCCTTCGTCGGCCGCGCGGCGGAGCTTGCCGCGCTGCGCGCGCTCGTGCCGCGGGCGGCGGGGGAGAGTCGCCGGATCGCCCTCGTGGGCGGTGAGGCGGGATCGGGCAAGAGCCGCCTGGTGCGGGAGTTCGCGCACGAGGTCGCGGCCGAGGGGCTGCTCGTGCTGTACGGCGCGTGCGACGCCGTCGTGCCGACGCCGTACCGGCCGTTCGCCGAGGCGCTCGAGCAGCTCGCGCGCGGCACCGAGCCCGACGTCCTGCGCACGGACCTCGGCGGCGCCGGCGGCGAGCTGGCCCGGCTGCTGCCCGACCTGCCGGCGCGCGTCGGCGGGCTGCCGGCGCCGATCGACGCCGACCCCGATACCGAGCGCCACCGCCTGCACACGGCGGTGGGTGACGTCCTCGCCGCCGCCGGGCGCCGCCAGCCGCTGCTGCTGGTGATCGAGGACGGGCACTGGGCGGACACGCCCACCTTGCAGCTGCTTCGCCACCTGGCCCGGGCCGGCACCGAGGCGCGCATGCTCGTGCTCGCCACCTTCCGCGACACCGAGGCCGACGTGCCGGCCGAGCTGGCCGACGCGCTCGCCGACCTGCGCCGCATCGAGGACGTCGCGCGGCTGCGGCTGGACGGCCTGAGCGAGGACGACGTCGGCGCGTTCGTGCGCGCGGAGGGCGGTGGCGCCGTGGACGTCGACCCGGACCTGACCCGCGGGCTGCGCGATCTGACCGAGGGCAACGCGTTCCTGCTCTGCGAGCTGTGGCGAACGCTCGGGGACACCGGCGTCCTGACGGTGCGCGACGGGGCGCTCGAGCTCACGCGGCCGCTCGCGGAGATCGCGACGCCGCAGAGCGTGCGCGAGGTCGTCGGCCAGCGGCTCACCCGCCTGGACGCGACCACCCGCGACCTGGTGGAGCTGGCCGCCGTGGCCGGGCCCGAGTTCGAGCTCGACCTGCTGCGGCACGCCGCCCGGGACGACCGGGAGCCGCTCGCCGCGCTCGAGCCGGCGGTCCGCAGCGGTGTCATCGAGGAGCTGCAATCGACGCCGTTGGCGTACCGCTTCACCCACGAGCTCGTGCGGCGTGCGCTGTACGACGGTCTTGGCGCGCTCCGTCGGGCCGAGCTTCACCTGTGCGTGGCCGTCGCGCTCGAGGCGAGCGCGCAGCCACGCCGCGGGCCGGCGCTCGCCGACCTCGCTCACCACTTCGCCGCGGCGGCGCCGGTCGGCGGTCCGGCGCGCGCCGTCGAGTACAACCTGCTCGCCGCCGAGGCGGCCTCGGCGGCGCTCGCCTACGACGAGGCCACGGCGCGCTACCGGACCGCGCTGCGCATCGGGATCGAGGACGAGCACGAGCGGGCCGAGGTGCTGCTCGGTCTCGGCACCGCCCTCTTCCGCGCCGGTCGCTCGCTCGACGCCCTGCAGTCCTTCCGCCAGGCGTCGGAGATCGCCCGGGCTCCCGGCGAGGGCGAGCTGCTCGCCCGTGCGGCGATCGGGTTCGAGCGGACGTGCTGGCGCCCCGGGCTCGTCGACCAGGGGGCGCGCGAGCTGCTCGAGGAGGCGTCGGCGGCGCTCGCCGCGGAGGACTCGACGCTGCGGGTCGGCGTGCTCGGCGGGCTCGCGCGTGCGCTCGAGTTCCAGGGCGCGTCCGAGGAGGCCGACATCGTGCGTCAGAACGCGATCGCGATGGCGCGGCGGATCGGCGATCGGCGCGGGCTGGCCGCCGTGCTCATGGGGGCGTACTGGGGGCGCCCGACGCGCAGCCTGCCCGAGATCCTCGAGATGCTCGCCGAGGCGCGCGACCTCGCCGGGGAGACCGGCGACGTGGACAGCCAGGCCGAGGCGATGGAGTGGCGCGTCTCCGCGCTCATGGCCCTCGGCCAGATCGGCCCGGCCCGCGCCGAGCTGGCCAGGACCTACGAGCTGGCGCGGCGCTCGCGTCAGCCCTTCATCCTCCACGTCGCGGAGCACTACGACTCGACGCTTGCGCTGCTCGAGGGCCGGCTCGCCGCGGCCGAGGCGGCGGCCGAGCGATCGCGCGAGTGGGGCCGGCTGCTCGTCGGGCGCGACGCGTCCGGGGTGTACGGCGTCCAGATGTTCGGCGTCCGCCGCGAGCAGGGCCGCTTGGCCGAGCTCGCCCCGGTGATCCGCGTGCTCGCGAGCGACCACCGGGACTCCGGGGCGTGGCGGCCGGCGCTCGTCGCGATGCTCGCCGAGCTCGAGATGCGCGAGCAGGTGTGCCGCCAGCTCGACCGCGTCGCAGAGGAGGGCCTCGAGCCGTTCCGCGAGTCGCTGTGGCTCGCGTCGCTCACCTACCTCGCCGACGCGGCGAGCGCGGTCGGGCATGAGAGGATCGCCGCGCTCGTCTACCCGGCGCTCACGCCATTCGCCGGTACGAACGTGATGATCGGCCACGGCGTGGCCTGCTATGGCGCCGCCGACCGCTACCTCGGCATGCTCGCCGCGACGCTCGGCGAGAGCGACGCCGCGAGCCGCCACTTCGAGCACGCGCTCGAGCACAACCGCCACATGGGCGCGACCACCTGGCTGGCCCACACCGCCTACCAGTATGGCCGCATGCTGCGTCGCCGCGGGGAGGACCGCGAGGCCCAGCCGTTGCTGGCCGAGGCCGTCCGCCTGGCCGAGACGGTCGGGATGCCGGCGCTCGCCGCCCGAGCCCGCGAACTGGCCATCGCCCCGGTGGCGATGCTGCCCGACGGCCTCTCGCCGCGCGAGGTCGAGGTGTTGCGGCTCGCGGCGCGCGGGCTCTCCAACCGGGAGATCGGGTCTTCCTTGTTCATCAGCGAGCACACCGCCGCGAATCACGTGCGCAGCATCCTGCGCAAGACCGACTGCGCCAACCGGGCCGAGGCGACCGCCTACGCCTACCAACACGGTCTGGCCGAGGCTTGATCGATCGCGTAGCATCCGCCCATGCCGATGTATGTGATCGAGCGGGCGTTCGCCGAGGAGCTCGAGCTCGACGGCGACGCCGTCAAGCTGATCGAGGAGATCAACGCCGACGAGGGCGTGCGCTGGCTCTTCTCGTTCCTGAGCGCCGACCGCCACCGCTCCTACTGCCTGTACGAGGCGCCCTCGCCCGACGCGATCATGGCCGCCGCCAAGCGCGCCGGCATCCCCGCCGACGCCGTGGTCGAGGTCGACCGCGTGTCGGCGGACATGTACGTGTAGGGCGCGGTCGTCGGGTGCCGGGCGCGCGCGAAGGGCCGGGGCAGCCCGGGCCGGCGGTATGTTCTGCCGGTCGAGGGTGAGACGCCATGGCGATTTCGTGACGAGACTCCTGGGAGCGCTGGCGGTGGGCCTTGCCCTCATCCCGGCGCACGCGCTCGCGGCGAACGCGCCCGTCCTCGGGCGGACGGTCGCGGTCCAGCGTGTCTCCGGCACAGTGCTCGTGCGCCGGCCGCGGTCGGCCGTCGCCGTGCGGCTCGCCGCCCGCAGCGTCGTCCCCGTCGGCTCGACGATCGACACGACGAGCGGCAAGGTGCAGCTCACGACCGCCACGACCCGCGGCGGCACCCAGTTCGGCATGTTCGACGGGGGCGCGTTCGTGGTCACGCAGGAGCGGTCGGGGCTCGCGGACCTGACGTTGACCGGCGGCCGGCGCACCACCCGCTGCGTGGCGGCGAGCGCCGCCGCGAAGAAGCTCAGTCCGGCGGTCCTGCGCCTTCTGCACGGCCACTCTCACGGGCGATTCAGGACGGTGGGCAACTACGCGGCCGCGGCGGTACGCGGGACCGACTGGACCACGACCGACCGCTGCGACGGGACGCTGCTCGCCGACAACAGCGGCAAGATCGATACCGAGACCAACAACGGCGCGGTGACATCGCCCACGCTGAGCTCCGGCGAGACGAGCGTCTACCGCTGCGCGAACGGTGGGCTCGCGCCCGTCTCGAGCTCGTATTGCGTCGCGGTCGAGGGGTTCGTGCAGCACACGGTGCTCGACGGGCGGCGGGTGACGCTGTACAAGTACGTCGCCGCGCTGGCGACCAAGAGCCCGCCCGGCGAGCCGACGGAGCTGTGCATCACGACCCCGTCGGGGCAGTCGACGTGCACGCAGTACCCGCTCGCCCCGCCGGATCCCGCCGGCTACATGTCCTCCACCGTCGGTTGCTACACCGGCGAGCCCGGCGACTACGCGATCACCTACCGCCTCGGCGGCGTCGCGCTCGGAACACCGCTGATCTATCACTCGCCGGCCGCCTCGCCCGTCTCCCAGGGCTGCGAGGCGTGGCTCGGCAAGCCCGACCCGGGCAGCACGACCGCGCCGCTGGACGCCAACGTCAAGCAGGTGAACCGCTACTCGCTGCCGACCCCCGCCCTGGTGGGCTTCGAGTACGTGCTCCTGGGCGCCACCGGCAAGGCGGGGACCGAGCTGATCCGCGGCGTCGTGTACGGCGACTCGCACGGCGCGCCCGGCCCGCTGGTCGGCGCCACCGACATCTTCCCGTACACCGGCAGCGACGGCTCGGGTATGGCGACGCTGACCTTCAAGGGGAACCTGCAGCTCCCGGCGGGCGACTACTGGATCGGGTTGATCACCGGCGGGCAGACCGACGTCGCCCGCATCTCCTACGACCCCGATCCGGGAGTGCTCGACTCCGACGCGGATTCGTTCCTGTCGGGACCCTCGGACCCGTTCGGCCCGATCAGCTCCGGTGACGAGCTGATGTCGCTGTACCTGGACTACCTCGTCGCGACATAGGGGCGCCGCGGCTGTCAAGATGCGCTGTCCGTTGCGACAGGTCAAACCGAAGAGGAAGAAAATGGGACGCACGATTGCGCTGGCGTCCGCGACGCTCGGGCTGCTTGTCGCCGGCCTCGGCCCGGCCACCGCCTCCGCCGACCAGCCCGCCCCGACGTCCATCACCCCGGCGCAGTACGTCCAGCTGGCCGAACAGGGGATCACCCAGCAGAGCCAGCACTGGAAGACGTCGAAGGACAACTGGTACTGCGAGTACCTGCGCTGCTCAACGCAGTACAACGCGTATCCGCTGCTCACCGTCTGGGGCATCGTGCGCATGTTCGAGTCCGTCGACGCCGTCGCGCTCGCGGAGCCGACGGGCGCCCATCGCGCCGCCGTCGACCGGCTGGCCGGCCAGGCGTACTCGCTGTATTGGAACCGCTACCTGAACGGCTTCGACCCGTACCCGGGCGACGACTATCCTGCGGCGCAGGCCTGGTTCGACGACAACGGTTGGCTCGGGCTCGCGTTCTACGACGCGTACCGCGCCACCGGCGAGCGTCGCTGGCTCAGCGACGCCCAGGGCGGGTTCTCGTTCATCGCGGCGCACGGGTGGGACGGCGCCAATGGGATGTGGTGGAACACCCAGCACTCCCAGCACTCCGGGGAGGCGCTCGCGGCCGACAGTCTGCTCGGCGCGCTGCTGTACAGCAGCACGCACGACGGCTCTGACCTCGCAGAGGCTCGCAAGTGGGTCGACTGGGTCAACCGTGACGACGTCGTGAGCGATGGGTTGTACGGAAGCCTCAACCCGGGTCTGAACACGTTCGTGTCCTACGTCGAGGCGCCCCTCGTCTACGCCCAGTACGTCATCTGCCAGGCCACCGGGATACAGCACTACTGCGCCCGCGCCGCGCAGGTCGCCACGACGATGACGCAGGTCTACGGCGTCGCCTACACGCTCGCGCCGCTGTACGACTCGATCTTCATGCAGTGGATGATGGCCTACGGCAAGGCCACCGGCGACCAGCACTGGCTCGACGTCGCGGCGGCCAACGCGTCGGCGGCGACGAAGCATGCGACCAACGGCAGCGGTCTGTGGCTCGACAGCTGGTGGGGCGGTCCGATCTCGGACCCGAACACCAACCCCGGCATGTTCCGCACGATGGCCGGCACGACGAGCCTGTACGCGTGGTTGGCTTACTACTCGTCGTGATTCCGGCCGGGAACGCGCCGCATGGCCTCCGGAGACGGTGAGCCGCACGCCCGGTCGGTGCCGCCTGAGGCCGCGCTCGTCGCGCCTTGCGTTCCACAGGAATCTTTCAGGTGCCGCTCATCGAGGCTTCAGGCACGTGGCCCACACTGGCAGGCGTGACCCCCTCGACGACCACGATCTCCTCGCTCCCGACCGGCCCGGCCCGCCGCACCCCTCGGCTGGACCGCCGCCGTCGGCAGCTCGCGTGGTCGCCGACCCGCGTGGCGCGCGAGGCGGGCGAGATCCTCTCGCTCGCCCCGTGCGGCGCGGGCTGGCAGCTCGTGACCGACTCGGGCCGCGTGATGTACAGCGCCGACGGTCCCGACGCGCGGCGCGCGTGCCTGCGCCGGGCCTACGAGTCCGGCGTGCTCTGCCTGCGCTGAGGGCGACGCGAAGCCCACGCGCGAGCGGGCGTCCTCGGGTACGGAGGTGCCCCGGCAAGGGTCGACGGGCCGGGGCCGCCGCGCCAGGCCTCACCGCCGCGCCGGGGGCCGGGCGGCGCCGCGAGGGTCGGGCGGGCCTCGCGGGTCGAACTTTGGTCGATCTTGTTTGCTGGTGGAAGAAGATCGCACAAACTTCCGCTCGGCCGACGGTCCGGGGCTTCTCCGCCCGGCTGATCGGCCGCGCGTGGAGTCGCTCTCCGCGCCCGCTCGCGCCGGCGGCGTGCGAAGACGCGCCCGCGTCACCCAGCCCGCCGGAGGATGATCTCCGCCGGCCGGTCGGGATGGTGCCTCGGAGCGAGCACGGTGATCAGGTGCCGCTCGACCCACGCCTCACGCACGAGCTCCTCGATCCGCCGTTCGTGGCCGCGGAAGTAGTGCCGGTGTCCGCGCAGCGTCAGAAGCTCGAACCCCTCGAAGTCCCCGAATCGGTCGTAGCCGATCCCGATCACCTTGCCGGTGTACTCCTCGAGGTCCTCCGCCCGGTGCCTGACCCGCAGCTCGGGCGGTGGGACGTGCCCGAGCGGGTTCGGCTCGATCTTGCCCGGGTCGCCGCCGAAGCCACGCACGCGGCGCTCGACGATCGCGATGTAGGCCTTCAGGACGCGATACCAGCGGTCACTCGATCCGATTCGCCCGAGCCGCCACTTGAGCACCGCCAGCAGGTTCTCGTCGCCGGGCAGGATCGCGGCGTCGTCCGCCACCGGGATCGTCATCTGGAAGGTCCCGACGACGTAGCGCCAGTTGAACTGCTTCGGTGTCTCGAGCGCCGCCGAGTCGGAGGGACGCTCCTGGAGGCGGCGCGAGGTGATCCTGCGGATCACGACGACGAACCGGTCGCCGACGCGGATGCCGGCGGGCAACTGCAGCGTGATCAGCCCGGCGAAGCTCTCGCCGACACCCGTCGGGATCGGCACGTAGGTCATGCCGGGCGTGACCTCGCATGCGATTGTGCGGTCGTCGACGGCGGCGAGCGTCGAGGATGGGTAGAGCCTGGCCGCGAGCGCCAGCACGTCGGCGGACTTGACCTCCGGCCAGTAGATGCTCGCAATCGTGCCCGGCGGGGTGTTACGCCAGTCGATCATCAGCTCGTCGGGGTAATCACCGAGCGCGGCAGCGGTCGCAGACGGACTCGGGCGGGTGTCGAACGTCTGCGGGATCAGGTGCGTCTCCGGGAACGCGGGGTTGCCGCTCAGGGTGATCTGGAGATTGCGCTGGGCGAGCTGGGCGCAGTTGCCGGGGTTCTCGATCACCCCGTTCGAGTTCTCGATCGGCAGGCCGTCGTAGGCGATCTGCGCGACCAGGCAGGAGTGGCTGGCACCGGCCAACCAGTGCTGGGAGTCGAAGCCGCCGATCAGGTAGGTCGAGTCGTAGACGTCGAGGAAGCAGCCGAAGTACGCCCACGTCTTGTCGTCACCGGCCGGGATCACGATCGTCTGGTGGTTGGCGCCGCCGGGGGCGAGGTCGGACTGGTCGGCGGCCGCGAAGTACGGCAGCGAGCAGCCGTTGATCGCGCCGCCGGCGTCGGTCCCCGGCAGCGGCGAGGCGGGCGCGTTGGGCGAACCGACCGGTAGTGACGGGTAGGTGATGTCGGGGTCGGCTCCGGAGAGCGCCGACGCGGTGTCGATGTAGTCGGTGTCGAAGGTCTGGGTCGTGAACAGGCGGAAGAAGACACGCACGTCCGACGCCTGGCCGGCCGTACCCGAGGAGCCCTGGAGGCGCACACGAGCGAGCGCGAAGTTGTAGTTGAGCGCGATCGGCGGCACCTGGCCGAAGTCCACCGAGGCCGGAGTGACGCTCGAGTCGCCGCCATACACCGCGCCCTGGCTCGGCAGCCTCGGGTTGTTGACGTCGAACGGGTCGACACCGTTCGGGTCGCTGTAGCTGGAGTTGAAGTGCCCGATCAGGTCGCGGATGTACTGGTACGCCGCGGCGCCGTCGAAGCTCACCGGGCCACCATCCTGGAAGTTCCACGTCACTCCGTCGACCGGCGTGGTGCCGCTCGCCGTCGGCGTGACGGTGAACACCCGCAGGTCCTGGCTGAGGTACGTCACGTTGTCCTGCGCCGGGTCGACGTTGGCAAAGTACGGGTCGGCCCCGGCCCCGAGCTCGATCACGGTGCTGGCGGTCAGCGTCTGCTGGTTCGGAGCGCCGGCCGCTCCGACGGTGATGCTCGCGTCGAGCCGCTCGGGCGTCACGCCGCCGGCGGGGAAATCCGTACCTGTGAGTGCGTCCGACGTGAACTTGACGTCGAACGGGTACAAGATCCGCTGCGGCGTGTACAGGTTGGTCGGGTCGTACGACGGCTGGTAGGTGGCGCTTGGGTAGACCGAGACTCCCTGGAGTGAGCTGAACGGGCCGCTGACCGTCGGCGCGGCGAGCTGCGGCTGGTCGATCGTCAGCTGCTGGACGGTGAATCCGTCGAGTGCGACGTAGATGGCGGCGGGGAACACGCCCCCGGCGGTCGCGATCTGGTCGGCGACCTCGTCCTTGCCGAAGCTGCTCTTGTCGTTGATGAAGTAGAGCGTTCGCGGCGGCTTGTCGTAGTAGAGGTACACCGCGCCGCCGGGCGAGTCGTTGCTGACGATCTCGCAGCTCTGGCCGCAGTCGGTGAAGTTGGTGACCGCCGACCAGGCGATCGTCGCGTCCGTGCCGGCGGCGCCCGGCGTGCCCGTCTTGATCTCGATTGCGTACATGGCCGTCAGCGGGGTGGGCGGGTAGTCCGAGCACTGGGTGAGCGGCTTGGTGTAGTCGCTGCCGTAGCACTCGAGCGTCTCGTACGCCCAAGTCAGCTGCGGGACGTCGGTGACGCTCACGTCGATGCTCGGATACCCGACGAACTTGCACGTGTAGTCGAAGCCCGTGGCGGTCTGCTGGTGCAGGTCATCACCCCCGTCAGAACCGTGCCCGGCGCCACCTGGATGACGTTGCTCTTGACCGCCGCGCCGTTCTGCCCGTCGGCATACCAATTGGCGATGCTCCAGTACTTCCCGCCACCGGCGCCGGACGATCCCCACTGCAGCACCGGCTGCAGGATGTGGGCGGCGTTGTCCGGCTGCATTCCGTTGAACAGGAACACCGTCTGGCTGTCGTCCGACGTCGGTACCGGCGGGACGATCCAGCTGGTGGTGAAGGAGATGATCGGATTCGTACCGCCGTTGCGCCACTGCGAGTTCTCGATCCACGCGATGTCGGGCAGGGCGGGGGTGGGCCCCGGCCCGCCGGCCGGCGGTCGCGCCTCGGGTTCGTCGCCGGCCGTCGCGTCGTGGGTCGCGTACTCGCCGAGGTCCTTGACGACGTTCCCGGTCGCGGTCTCGATGATCCGGACTCGGCCGTCCTTGAGGCTGACGTGCTGTCCGGGCTCGAGGGTGTAAACGAGCGAACGCGGACGGCCGCCGCCCGGGGTGAGCACGACGTCGGTGGTGTCGAGCGGGCGGACCGGCCGTCTCGGTCGGCTCGGCTGCTCGGCGGCGCCGCGGCGCTTGGCGGCGGCGGCGGCTCGGCAGGTGACCGCGGCTTACGTGGCTGGGACATCGGGCTCGCTCCCCTCCTCGGACGCGTTCGTGAAACGGGCGCACCGCCCGAATCTACTTCCGCGAAGTCCCCAGCGTCGACGAGCGATCACGCCCGACCGTCAGCGCTCCATCGCCCGCTCGGCGCGACCCGAGCACCTGTCCGGTTGTCCCGTTCCTCGTCCGCGACGCCCCCTTGGCCCCGCGCTTCCCGAACCCGCGGGAAACGCCGGCAAGACTACCCCGGCGGGTTGCGAAGTCAAGTGCCTCTTACGGGGTGATCGGCGCGGATTCCACGCGGACGCCTGGCACCCCTTGGCGGTCTCTGCGCCCGCTCGCGCCGCCGGGGTCGGCGTCGCTGAAGGCGCGCCGTCCGCCGGCCGAGCTCACGCGGGACGGGTGCTACGCGGTCGGGCGCGCCGACCGGCGCCAGAGCGTGACGGCCAGGAAGCCGAGCACCAGCGCTCCGATGACGTACCCGACGCAGACCGCGACGTTGGCGCCGCCGGCCGAGGCGAAGGCGGCGACGACCGCATAGACGAGGAAGGCGGCGATCAGGACGAACAGAACGGACGCGATCTTGGCGAGAACCTTCATGGTGCTCCTTTGTGGGTGGCGTGGCGGGGCCGAGGGGAGTGCGGACGGTGAGTCGACGCGGTCGGCGTGCCACGTTCGGACGTGTATCGGGCGGGCGACCCGAAACGTTGAACCGGACGGGCGCATGAGCGTAGGATCGCCGGGATCGGCCGGTTGGCTCGGAATCGCGATGGACGCGCACGCAAGGACGCACCGGCGGGCCGCTCACGGGCGGTGGGTGGCGGTCGCCGCCGGGGCGCTGCTCGCGCTGCTCGGGGCGCCGGCGGCGGCGTGGGCCGGGCAGACCTACCTCGTGACCAGCCCGAGCGACTCGGGCTCGGGCTCGCTACGCGCCGCCATCACCAGCGCGAACGCCAACCCGGGAACGGCCGCCGCCCCCGACACGATCACGCTGGCGCCCGGCGCCACCGTTCCGAGGTTCATGATCGATCTGCAGAGCGCGCTGCCACAGATCACCGGACCGGTGATTCTCGACGGCCAGGGCGGGATCACGATCATCGACCCGTTCACGACTCCTTCGAGCGACGCGCTCGTCCTCGCCCAGGGCAGCGACGGCAGCACCGTCCGTGGGCTGTCGATCGCGGGCGCCAGCGGCGCCGGCCTCTCGGTGTTGTCATCCAACAACACCATCGAGGGCAACACCATCGGCAGCGCCTCCGGCGCGAACGGCTTCGGACTCGCGATCCTCGGCGCGAACAACACGATCGGCGGCACGACCGCGTCGACCGCCAATGTCATCTCGGGCAACACGTTCGACGGCGTGCTGATCCAGGGTGCGGCGGCGACCGGGAACACGATCGAGGGCAACCTCATCGGCACCGACTCGAACGGCCTGAGCGGCACCGAGGACCCCGATGGCGAGAACGGAGTCCAGTTCGTGAGCGGGGCGAGCGGCAACTCCGTGCTCGGAGGCGTCGTGATCGCCGGTAGCAGCTCGGCGATCGACGCCGGCGGTGGGGCGAACCAGGTCGAGCGGGTGTCGTTCGGCGGCGGGCCCGCCCCGCTTATCGTCAACGGCCAGGGCGTGACCGTCGCCGAGGGGACGCCGGCCGCGATCGCCGGCGGCGTCTCCTTCCCGGTGACCGTCGCCAACGCGACACCGAACACCGGATGGGATGTCGACCTGCTCGCCGGCTCGTGCATCGGCCACGTCGCCGACCTCCAGAACCTCGCCGAGGGCTTCGTTCAGACCGGCGCCGGTGGAACCGGCAGCGGTACCGTCACGCTCAGCGGCGCCGAGCCGGCGATGTGGGTGTTCCTGGCCACCGGCGGCGCCGGCGTCGGCAACCTCGCCAACCCGTGCGCGCCGACGACCTCGCCACCGCCACCGCCGCCAGTACCGGCACCGTCGCCGACTCCCTCACCCCCGATGCCTCCGTCGCCGACCTGCGCGCCGCAGACGCCGGCAGCGGCCGGCGCGTTCGCGCCGTCGGCCACGGACCCCAACGCCCGCTGGGTGCAGGCCGTCTACCACGACCTCCTCGGACGCGCGCCGAGTCCCGCGGAGCAGGCGACATTCACCACGCTGCTGGGCGAGGGCGTCACGCGCGCCCAGGTCGCGTCCCTCGTCCTCTCGAGCACCGAGTACCGGGCCGACCTCGTCACCTCCTACGACACGAGCTTCCTCGGGCACTCGCCGACGGCGGCCGCCCTGGACCCGTTCGTGAACCTCCTGGCGTCCGGGGCGCCCGACGAGCCGGTGCTGGCGAACATCCTCGGCTCGGCCGAGTACCTCGCGCACGCGGGCGGCACGAACCCGGGCTTCGTCGTCGACGCGTACTGCGACCTGCTGTTGCGCGCGCCGTCACCCGGCGAGGAGGGGCCGTTCCTCACGGCGCTGGCCGGCTCCACCACGCGCACGCAGGTGGCCCAGGCGCTCCTGTCCTCGGCCGAGTATCGCGACGACCTCGTGCGCGGCTGGTACCTGCGGTTCCTCCGACGTGCCGGGAGCGCCACCGACCGCTCGCTCTTCGACACGTCCCTGGCCGACGGCGCGACCGACGAGCAGGTGATCGGGGCGATCGTCGGCTCGGACGAGTACTTCCAGATGTTCGCGGCCGTCGCGGTGCCGCCCGCGAGCATCACCCAGCGCGGCGTGCTCGCCGTCACGCTCCCGCAGCCGGCCATGGTCGACGTCCAGGTGTTCCGGCTGATCAATGGGGGCACCGCGAACGCATCCGCTCAGGGCGCTCGCGTCCTTGCCGAGGCGGCCGCCGCGCACGTCCCGAAGCTGAAGCTGGTGGGAACCGTGCACTTCGGACGGCACGGCAAGGGCCGCGTCGCGCTGCGCTGGAACCGGAAGGTGGGCGGTCACAAGCTGCGCCGCGGGACGTACGAGCTGATCGTGCGGCTGCACCAACGGCACAAGCTGATCGCGGTCAGTGACCCGGTCACGTTCGTGGTGCGCTGACGGTGTGACGGGTGGCGTCAACCGCCATGGGGGAACCATCCGCGGTGGAAGACCAGGTGACCGAACGAGATGGCAGCGACGCCATACATGGGCTGGAACACCTACTACGGCGTCGGCGGCGTGTTCGACGAGCGGACGATCGTCGACGTCGCGGACGCGCTCGTGGACCGCGGGCTCGCGGCCGCGGGCTACCGGATCGTGTGGCTGGACTACGGCTGGGCCTCGGGCGAGCGCGACCACGATGGTGAGCTGGCGATCGACCCCCGCCAGTGGCCGCACGGCCTGGACGGCCTGACGGCCGCCCTGCACCAGCGGGGCCTGCTCGCGGGCATCTACAGCGACGGCGGGCGCTCCGGCTGCGAGGGGCGCGGCGTGGGCAGCCTCGGGCACTACGAGCAGGATGCGGACCGCTTCGCCGCCTGGGGCTTCGACGCCGTCAAGGTCGACTTCTGCGGCGGCGGTCAGGAGCGCCTCGATCCGGTGCCCCTGTACCGCGAGTTCTGCGCGGCGCTGCGCCATAACGCGAGTGCCCGGCCGCTGATCATCAACGTCAGCAACTTCTGGCGACCGGGTCACGTCGGTGGCGGCTATCCGCCGCGCGAGCGTTCGTCGCACGGTAACCACTCGTGGGCGCCCCGGGTCGCCGACAGCTGGCGCACCGACACCGACATCGGCTTCACGAGGGACGTCAGGTTCGAGAACGTGCTCCGCAACTACGACGCCAACGCCGCGCATCCGGAGGCCGCCGGCCCGGGGCGCTTCAACGATCCCGACTACCTCGCGCCGGAGATCGGCCTGAGCGAGAACGAGGCGCGAGCGCAGCTGACGCTGTGGGCGGTGGCGGCGGCGCCCCTCATCATCGGCAGCGACGTGCGAGTGCTCGGCGAGGACAGCGTGGCGATGCTCGCCAACGCCGAGGTCATAGCCGTCGACCAGGACCCGCTCGTCGCGCAGGCCACCTGCCGTCACCGCCGCGGCTCGGGCGAGGCGTGGGTCAAGCCGCTCGCCGACGGCGGGTGCGCCGTGGCGGTCCTCAATCGAGGGACGGCACCGGTGCAGCTGTCGCTCAGCCCGCGTCGACTCGGCCTCTCGCGCCGCGATCGCCATGCGGTGCGCGACCTCTGGGCGCGAGCGGCAGCGGGCGGGCTCGAGGCCATCGGCGCGCCCGTGCCCGGGCACAGCGCCGCGCTGTACCGGGTCCAGCCCGAGCCGTAGGGCGGCGGTCGGCGATCATTCGCTCGTGGAGGCGACGGAGCGACGCGCGTCCGACCGAGTCCCCGCCGGGGAATGGATCTGGCTCACCGCAGACCTGATCCTGCTGTTCCTCGCGGCGCTCGCGATCGGGGCGGTCATCAGCTGGGTCCGCTTCAGGACGGCGCAGCTTCCGCCGTCCGCCACCACGAGCGACCTCGGCGTCTGGAGGGTGCTCCTGGTCGGCCTGCGCTGGCTCGTGGTGATGATCGTCGTGTTCGCGGTCCTTGGCCTTCTCGCCTACGCGTTCGCCGGGCGCAGGTGGCACGAACGCCGCACGGAGTGGCACCGCCTGGTGCTCCGGCGAGGCGTCGGCCCGGCCCGGGCTCGGTCCGCGGAGCCCCCGGGCGAGGAGACGGCGCCGCTGGGCGAGAACGCGGTGCGGATCCTGGCCGGCTTCAACATCGGGGTGCTCTCCGGGGTGCTCACCGCGCTCGTGGTCACGTCCGTCGAACGGATCCTGACCGACAGCCTGTGGGTGCTGGTGCCCGTGGGCATCGTCGTGTTCCTCGGCTCGTACACGCTCCTGACCAATTGGGGCCCGCTGAAGGTGGGCCGCCGGACGCATGCCGGCGTGTGGATTGCGGTGGCGCTGGTCGCGGCCCTGCTCACGACCCTGCCGCTCGGGCTGCTGATCCTCACCGGGGTGGCGATCTCGACCGCGGGACGGGTGATCGCTCGCACCGAGCTGCCGCGCACGCCCTCCGCCTTCCTGCGCTCGCCGCTGCCGTGGTCGTTGCTCGTGGTGTACACGCTCGTGGGCGTCGCGTACTACGCCGTTCCGCCCGTTCCGTTCCAGCGCGATCTGCTCTTGACCAGCGCCGGGGAGCGAGTGGCCGGCTACGTGGCGGGAACGGGCTCCGGCACCTACGTCGTCACCTGCCAGGGCCTGGCGGATGCCACCGCCTATGACCCTCGGGTGACCTTCGTGCCCGCGTCACGGGTCCTGCGGTCGAGCCGCGGTGGGCCCAGCTACTACCTGGACTCCGGCGATCGCCCGTCGCTGGCCACGCTGGCGATGCGCTGGCTCGGCGTGAGCGTCCGCCTTCCGGTCCCCCTCGGCACCGGCCTGCGCCCGTACGAGCCCACCTGCGCCGGCACGGGGCCGGCCACGCTCTCGCACGGCTTCGAGGATCCGGCGCTCGGCGCGGGCGTCATCGCCGGCCCGGCGCCGGCGTCGGGACGCGCGGCCGACGGCGACCCGCCGATCGAGCGCACCACTCCCTCGATCGCTCGCCTCGCCCGTGAGCTGCAGCCGATCCTCGAGATCTCGGCCGCCGACGAGAACTGGCCGGTCTCGGTCGGCGCGCTCCTCGCCGACCGCGGACCCGGCGGCGCGGTTTCGTGCCTGCACGAGACGCAGGCCCCGTCCGTGGTCTGTCCGGTCACGCTCAAGACGCTCTCACGGTCGCTCGGGGATCCGAGCGACTATCTCCAGTACCCCACGCCGCAGGCCACGTCCACATCGCCGTCCCCGCTCAACGGCGAGCCCCAGGTGGAGCTTCAGCCGTTCCTGGCCGGTCAGGGCATGGTCGGGACGTCGCGGCACGATTGGCTCGTCGATCCGGGAATTCTGAACCCCTGGGCCAGCGCACAGATCTACTTCGTCGATGCGGGCCGAGTGCCCGCGGGCTTTCCCGGCTGGCCGGTGCACGACCCGCAGGTGCCCGCCGGGCTCCTGAACCTCGAGTACTGGTTCTTCTACCAATACAACTATTTCCCGACGCTGTTCGACCGCCAGGTGATGAACGGCGCGCCGCTGCGAGGCGACCTCGTCAACAGCGACCTGCACCAGGGCGACTGGGAGCACGTCGACGTGCTCGTCGACCCCGTGACGCATTCGCCCGAGTGGCTGTACCTGGCCCGTCACAGCAACGAGGGCACGTTCGTCCCGTGGGGGCGTCTCGGTCCCGCGCTCGCCGGCACCCGCCCGATCATCCAGGCCGCCTTCGGCGGCCACCCCAGCTATCCGGTCTGTGGCGAGCAGCACCGCAACACCCCGATTCCGCTGAGCGATTGGGTCGTGTGCGGGTCCCCCCGGTTCGCCTTCCCGGCCGCGACCACGCCGCTCGTCGACCTGCGCGCGATGCCGTGGGCCTGTTGGCGGGGGCACTTCGGCTACGCCGGGCCCGGCACGATCAGCACGACGCATTCGAGCGCTCTCGATCAGGCGAGCACCAAGTACTACGACGTCGCGGGTCCTCCCAGTCCCCTGCGCCAGGCGGAGAACAGCAGGCTCGGGCTGTGCCCGTGACCCGCGGCCCGCGCGCAGGCGTGGGCTGCCTTGACCCCCTCGGCGCCGACCTCGAGAATGCTGCGGTGGCCAAGGACGAGATCGACCGCTACCTCGGCACCCTCGATGAGCCGAAGCGGGCCACGCTGGCCCAGCTGCGCGACACGATCGTTGCCCTCGTCCCCGACGCCGAGCAATGCATCTCCTACGGCATGCCGGCGTTCAAGCTCCGAGGCAAGACCATTGCGGGTTTTGCGGCCTTCAAGAACCATCTGAGCTATGTGCCGCACAGCGGCTCCGTGATCTCACGGCTCGCCGACGAGACCGAGGGATACACGCAGACCAAGGGTTCACTGCACTTCCCGGTCGATGAGCCGCTGCCGAGGAAGCTCGTGAAGAAGCTGTTGGACGTTCGGATGGCCGAGGCGTTCGGCCCGAAGCGCTGACGCCGCATCAGTGAGGCGGAGGCCGTGGCGATGAGTTCGGCGCCGCGCGGCGGTCTTGATGGTGTGGGCGTCGACAGGCGACCACCGACGGATCGACGACTGCGGCCTACGCTGACACGCGACCCGCTAAAGGAGGTACACGATGCCCGACCGCAAGATCGGAACCCGCGAGGAATGGCAGGCGGCCCGCGATCAGCTGGCGCAGCTCGAAGCCGAGCACGCCAAGCTCGGTCAGCAGGTGACCGAGCAGCGGCGCCAGCTTCCCTGGGTTCCCGTGGACAAGGACTACGAGTTCGCGACCGAGGACGGGACGAAGACCCTCGCCGAGCTCTTCGACGGGCGCTCGCGGCTCCTCGCCTACAACATCATGTTCGGGCCCGACTACGAGATCGGCGCCTGCCCGGGATGTACGAACCTGGGGGACGAGCTCGACGGCACGCTCGTGCATCTGAACCACCGCGACGTGACGATGATCTGCTTCTCGCGCGCGCCGATCGATCGCCTGATCGCCTACAAGAAGCGGATGGGTTGGCAGTTCCCCTACGTCTCCACGCACGGGACGGAGTTTCCGTTCGATTTCGGACTCGCCCTCACCCCCGAGCAGGCGCAGGAGATCCCGGAGGTCAAGGGGATGATCGACAACCCTCCCGAGTGGCTCGAGGAGTGGGGACGGCAGGTCGGAGCCAAGCTCGAGGACGGACTGCGCGAGGGCCCGGGCTTCATCGCCTTTGCGCGCGAGAACGGAAGCGTGTACCACACCTACACGGTGATGGCACCCGATCCGTTCGTCGCCCCGTACCACTCGTTGCTGCTTGGGCGAACCGCAGAGGCTGAGTCCGCGGAGCCTCGCGCCTGGCGCAAGGACGAATACCCCGACTGAGCGCGGCGACGGGGCGGCGCCCTATGTGGACACTTCGGTGCTAAGGTGGACACATGCGTGAGATCGGCGTTCGCGAACTGAAGCAGTCATTGAGCGAGACGCTGCGTGCGGTCGGGCGCGGCGAGCAGATCCGAGTGACGGTCCGTGGGCGAGCCGTCGCGGACATTGTCCCGGTGGGAGTCTCGCCGGCCGATGACCGCTTGCGAGAGCTCGTGGCCGCAGGTCGCGTCGTGCCACCGGCCAGGGCTCGACCTGTCCGACCGCCACGACTCGCCAGGAGCCGCAGGAGTGCCTCCGCGCTTGTGCTCGCTGAGCGGGACGCCGAGCGCTGAACCTCTATCTCGACGCGAGCGCGCTCGTCAAGCGCTATGTCGCGGAGCCTGGGAGCGACCAGCTGCGCGACGCGATGGCCGGGGCCAGTGCGTGGTTCATCTGTCGGGTTGGGTTCGTGGAGACCGTCCGCGCCGTCGGGCTCGTCGCCGGGCCGGGCGCGGTGAAGGCCGCGCGGGGGGAGTGGCCGGCGTTCTCGATCGTCCAGGTCGACCAGCGCCTCGTGGAGGATGCCGCAGAGCTTGCCATCCAATACGAGCTACGGAGCCTTGACGCGCTGCACCTCGCCGCAGCGCGCGTGTTGCCTGCCGATGATCTCGTCCTGGCCACGTGGGATCGGCGTCTCCACGCGGCGGCCGACGCAGTCGGCCTTCGGCTGCTCCCCGCCGCGATCGTCTGAATCGGCAGGTCGGCCACTTGCTCTGGCGCACCGCTGCGCGCGGCGCTACAGTCGCGCTGGGCATGCCGGTGCAATGCTACGTTGGCCGTCATCGACTTCTTCGGCCGCCCGGGTTCTGAGTGGCGCGACGCTACCGGTGGCCGGGCAGACCACGTTGATGCCATGCTGGCGCTCGGTCTCGCTGGCGTGGTGGCTGCGCCGCGGCAGCGATACGGGGCCGCGGTAAGTCAGGACTGAGCGTGCGCCGCGGGCCGCTATGGCGGCGCGATCGCCTGATCAGCCTCCCGCCGGCGCATCGGTCCCGGCGACCGGCCCGCGGGCGGCCGCGCTTCGCCCCGGCAGCGACGATGTCGCCCTGGAGTTGGCACCGCCTGCCGGCGGGAATGTGACTTCGATGGTGAGTCCGCCCTGCGGTCGCGCGCGTGCGGTGAGGTCGGCGCGGTGCGCGGTGGCGATCGCTTGGACGATCGCGAGTCCGAGTCCGTGTCCATCGTTGTGCTGGGTACGGCTGTCGTTCAGTCGTTGGAAGGGTCCGAACAGACGCGAGATCTGTTCGGGCGGTACGGCCGGGCCGGTGTTCGCGATGGACAGGAAGGCGTGCCGGTCGCGGGTCGCGGTGGCGATCTCGACATGTCCGCCGGGGATGTTGTGGCGGATCGCGTTGTCGATCAGGTTGGCGATCAGGCCCTCGAGCAGGCGGGGATCGCCTGCCGTCGGCGCTGTCGCCAGCGTCGTGCGAACAACGAGGTCGAGACCTGCGAGCTCCGCGTCGCGCGCGGCCAGGGCCTGGGAGGCGAGGACCGCGAGGTCGACGCGCTCGCGGCGCTCGAGCCCGGCTTGGCCGCGGGTGAGTGTCAGCAGCGCCTCGATCATCTGCTCGAGGTGTTGCTCGGATGCGAGCACGCGCTCGTGCGCTGCGCGCAGCGAGGAGAAGCTGGCCTCCGGGTCGGCGAGCGCGACCTGGATCAATGCTCGCTGGCGGGTCAGCGGCGTGCGCAGCTCGTGTGAGGCGTTGGCGACGAACTGGCGCTGCGCCTGGTAGGAGTCCTCCAGCGGTTGCAGGACGCGCCCGGCGACGAGCCACCCCAGGCCGAGCGACAGCAGCGACATCCCCGCGAGCGCGATCCCGGACTGGATCAGCAGCGCTTGGCGTACCTGCGTGCGCCGGTGGTCGTCGGCAGCGGTTGCGGTGCTGCGATCGGGCATGAAGCCGCACGTGTTCGCGGCCTGGGTGAACGCCGCCGACTGCGTGTCGATCGTGGCCGGGATCGCAAGGATCGCTCCGTCGCGATCCGCGATGAGGCCGTAACGGCCGAAGGCGTTGGGTGGGACCGAGGTCGTAGGGTCTGGGAACCCGCGGACGCCGTGCTGGCGCATGCACTGCGCCACCGTGCGCCAGTGCGCCATCGTCTGGGCGGAGGGGGGCGTCGTGGAGCGGAGGCCAAGACGGGCAGGGAGGCCGCGGGGTGGTCCGGTAATAGGCAGGCTGGGGGGCGGTCCCGCGACCTCGGAGCTCATGCCGTTCTGGAGGGTGAACACGAATCCGGCGTTGACCAGTAGCGCGTAGCTGATCGCCATCAGCGCGGCGCCGGAGAGCAGGAACAGGCCGCCGTACAGCAGCGTCAGCCGTATGCGGACGGTCCGGTGCGGCAGGTGCTGGCCGACGGCCAGCAGGGTGATCCGGCTGTTCAGCCGCGCGCTGATGCTCATATCCGGTAGCCGGCCTTGGCGATGGTCCGTATCACCGGCGGCTCGCCGAGCTTGGCTCGAAGGCGGCTGATGGTGACCTTGACCGTGCCGGTGAACGGGTCGGTGGCCTCGTCCCACACGCGTGCGAGCAGCTCCTCGGGCGAGACGACCCGGCCCTGGGCGGCGAGCAGCAGTTCCAGCACCCCGAACTCCTTCGGGGTCAGCTCCAGCCACCGGCCGGCGCGGCTGGCCGTGCGCTTGGCGGTGTCGAGCACGACATCACCGGACGCCAGCAGCGGCGGGATGCTTGGCTGCGCACGGCGGGCCAGCGCACCGATCCGCGCGACCAGCACCGGGAAGTCAAACGGCTTGGGCAGGTAGTCGTCGGCGCCCAGCCCGAGTCCGTCGATGACGTCGTCGCTCGTTGCCGCGGCGGTCAGCATCAACAGCCGGCTGCGCAAGCCGCCGTCGACGAGCCGGGCGCACACCTGATCGCCGTGGAGGCCGGGCAGGTCGCGGTCCAGCACGATCACGTCGTAGTCGTTGACCAGCGCGCGGGCCAGGCCGGCCTGGCCGTCGAGCGCGACGTCAACGGCCATCCGCGCGTGACGCAGACCGGCCGCAACCGTCTCGGCCAACTCCTGGTCATCTTCGATCACCAGCACGCGCACCGATGCTCCATACGGTAACCCCAGCAAGGTTTCAACACGGTTTCAGCGGAGCGAAACCGTCCCGTAACCGCCCGCGAGGTAGAACCGCTGCGCAGACTCCACGCAGACCACCAGGAGAGCCAGATGCAAGCCAGCATCCGCCCCAAGCGGCAGACCCGCAGACCGCGAGCGCTGTGCACCGCCGCAGCGCTCGTGAGCGGGTTGCTGATCGCCGGCTGCGGGGGCGGGTCGGGAAGCCCGACCGTGGCGGCGGCCCCCGGCGCGACCGCCGCGGGGTCGACGCCCCTGACCGGTGGCGGTGCCGCCGGCTCCGGCCCGTCCACGCCGGCCGCCCTCGAAACAGACGCGCTTGCGTACTCCAAGTGCATGCGCTCCAACGGCGTGCCCAACTTCCCGGACCCGCAACCCGGCGGGGACTTCGAGTTCCAACGGGGTTCTGGACTCGATCCCTCATCGTCCGCGTTCAAGGCGGCGCAGGCGAAGTGCCTGAAGCTGCTGCCCGGCGGCGGCCCCCCCGGCCCCGGCACGCAGACGCACCCCAGCCCACAGGCGCTGGCGCAGATGGTGAAGGTCGCGCAATGCATGCGCCGGCAGGGCATCTACAACTTCCCCGACCCGCGGACCTCGATCCCGTCCAACATGGCCGGCGTCCGCGTGATCAGCATCATCTACGGAGTGGTCCTCGTGTTCCCGGCGACGATCGACGAGCAGTCGCCGCTGTTCACACGCGCCGCGGCGACCTGCAACTTCCCGCTGCACAACCACTGACGGGAAGTCCGGGTTCCCCGACCCGACGAGATCACGCGGTCCGCAGCGCCTCGGTCGGCGCGAGGCGGGCGGCGCGGACGGCCGGCAGGATCCCGGCGATGGCGCCGATGGCGATCGCGGCGCCGATGCCGCCGCCCCAGGCGACCGCGGGGATCACGGTCGTCCAGTGCTTCGTGGAGGCGTAGATCGCGGTCGCGACGGCCCCGGCGCCGATCCCGACGGCGCCGCCGAGCAGAGCGAGCAGGATCGCCTCGGTGAGGAATTGCATGCGGATCTGGGCCCTGGTGGCGCCGAGGGCGCGGCGCAGCCCGATCTCCGAGCGCCGCTCGAGCACGCTGATGATCATGATGTTGGCCACCCCGATGGCGCCGACGAGCAGGGCGACGGCCCCGAGTCCGAGGAAGAGCCCGTTGAACGCCCCCTTGGCGTCGACCTCGGCGACGAGCGCGTCGGAGGGCTGACTGACGTCGACCTCGTTGGGGTTCTCCGGGTTCGCGGTCGACCCGAGCACGCTGTCGACCGCGGCGACCTGGCTGGTGTCAGACCGAACGTAGATCTCGGTCGGGTTGCCGAGCGCGGGCCGGCCGTCCAGGACGCTGGTGTACTGGAGGTAGTTGGCGGCGGCGCGGTAGCCGACGAGTACGCTGGAGTCGATCTCGGGCGCCAGGATCGCGGGGTTGAGGATGCCCACGACGTAGAACCACATGCCTCCGAGCCACACCCGCTCTCCCGGGTAGACGCGGTCGATCCCGAGGCGCTGGGCGGCGGCGGCGCCGAGCACGCAGACCGGCTTGGTCGCGGTCGCGGCGTTGAGGAACTCGCCCTGGGCGACGGTCGTGCCGACCGCGCCGGGGAGGTTGAGCGTGGTGGCGGCCACGGTGAGGGCGTTGGTGTTGATCGATGGGATCAGCGGGCTGCGGAACACGTTCGCGTTGCTGACCGTGGCCGTGTCGGCGACGTCGTAGACCGGGCCGATGCGGGCGATCATGCCCGGCGCGGCCAGGGGGAGGGGAACGGATTGGCCGGTGAAGCTCTGGCCGGTCGTGACGTCGAGCAGGTTGGTGCCGAGCTGGTTGATCTCGTTGAGCAGCCCGGCCTGGCTGGAGGCGGACAGGCCGAGCACGGCGACGATCGCCGCGACCCCGATGGCGATCCCGAGCGCCGAAAGTGCGGCGCGCAGCCGCCGCGTGCGCAGTCCGATGCTGGCCAGTCGGGCCAGATCAGCCGGTCGCAGGCGAGCGGGAGTGAGCGCTGATGTGACCGTCATGTCACGGGAGCTTGTTGACGAGTGCGAACGCGGCGGGCCGGGCGTGCCCGACAGTCGCCTTGACGATGTAGCCACCTTGCTGACCGTTCGCGGTGAACTGTGGGGCGACGGCGACGCCGGCCGCGTCGGTTTTCACCCTGACGGTGCTCGAACGGCGCGAGCGGGTGGCAAAGGTGCCGCTCGCGCCGGCTGCTGGCGCGGTGAAGGTGACCCGGACGCCGGGGACCGCGTTGTGCTCGGCATCGGTGACCGTGACGGCGAGCGCGATCGCGAAGCGATCCCCCACTGTGGCCGACTCCCGGGCGGCGACCCCGGCGCTGATCGCGGCGGGCGTGCCGGCCCGGTTGCGCAGCGTGAACTGCACCACGCCGGTCGTGCCCGACACGGTTGCGGTCACCTTGAAGGTGCCGGCGACGCGGTTGGCCACGAGCGGGGGCGAGGTGGCGATCCCCTTCGCGTCGGTCGTCGCGGTCGCCTGCGCGCCGCCCGCGAGGAAGCTCGCGCCCGCGCCGGCGCTCGAGCCCGTCGCCCCGCCCGAGCCGAGCATGAAGGTGACCGTCGCGTCCACCATCGGGCTGCCGTTGGGCTGGCGGACCCTGATCTGCAGGGGGTGGGCGTAGCGGGCGCCGACCGGGGCCGACGGGTGCGTGGATCCGACCGCGGTGGCCGATGGGGCCGCGGCAAGGTTGTCGAGGGCGAAGCTCGCCGGCTCGGCGACGTGCGGGGCCGACGCGCTCGCCGTGAACCTGCCGCGAGTGGCGTTGGCGCTGAAGCCGGGGGACGTCGCGACTCCGGCGCTGTTGGTCATGGCGGTGGCCTGCTCGCCGCCGCCGTCGAAGGACGCCCCGGCCGTCGCGGCGCCGGAGCCGTTCCCGGCGGCGCCGGCGCCGGCGCCGAGGTTGAAGGTGACGGTCGCGCCGACGACGGGGTTGCCGTCGGCGTCGAGCACACGCGCCGCGAGCGGGTGTGGAAAGCGGGTGCCGACGGTTGCCTGCTCGCTGCTCGGGGCGAGCGCGTCGACGGTCGCGGCGAGCCCGGCGGCGGTGTTGGTCAGCGAGAAGGTGACCGTGCCGTAGGCGGAGGTGGCCGTGACGGCATAGCTGCCGGGCGTGTCGTTGGCGGTGAGCATCGCCGGGGCGACGTTGCCCGACGCGTCACTGCCCACCGTGATCGTGTTCGACCCGCTGGAGGAGAAGGCGCCACTCGCGCCGCCCGCCGGCGCCGTGAAGGTGACCGGCGTGCCGGCGATCGCGGTCGTCACCGGGCAGCCGTTGGTGTTCACGAGCGCGACCTGCAGGCTGCCCGTGAACGGGCTGTCGAGCTGCGACGTCTGGGGGGTGCCGGAGACGAGTGTCAGCGCGTTCGGAGGGTTGCCCGCCGGGCACGATGCGGAGCTCGTCGGCGCCGGCGTGGTGGCGTTCCCGGCCGCGGGCGAGTCCGGGACGAGCTGCAGGCTCCCGACGCTGACGGCGGTGGCCGCCGTGAGCGCGAGCAGGGCGACCCGGGCGCGGCGTGGGCGGGGAGGCGGACCTGGCATCAGCGACTCGGCACGCCCGCGCTGTCGGTGACGATGCGCCCGTCGAGCATCTCGATCTGGCGGGGCAGCCGGGCGGCGAGCTGGTGGTCGTGGGTGATGACGACGATCGTCGCGCCGCCGGCATGGAGCTCCTGCAGGAGCTCGAAGATCGCGGCGCCGTTGGTGCTGTCCAGGTTGCCGGTCGGCTCGTCGGCGAGCACGATGGCCGGGGCTCCCACGAGCGCGCGCGCGATCGCGACGCGCTGGCGCTCGCCCCCTGACAGCTGGGTGGGACGAAAGCCCGCGCGCTGCGCGAGGCCGACCCGCGCGAGCGCGGCCTCGGCGCTCGCCCGCCGCGCGGGTGCGGGGACGCCGGCGTACAGCAGCCCGTCGGCCACGTTGTCCAGCGCGCTCTGGTGCTCGGCGAGGAAGAACTGCTGGAAGACGAATCCGATCCGGGTCGCGCGGACCACCGACAGCTCGCGGTCGGAGAGGCCGGCGACATCCAGCCCGGTGATCCACACCGTCCCCGAGCTCGGCCGCTCGAGCGTGCCCATCACGTGCAGCAGCGTCGACTTGCCCGAGCCCGACGGTCCGACGATGGCGACCAGCTCACCGCGACGCACCGTGAAGCTCACGTCCGACAGCGCGATGACCGGCGGCTGGGCCGGATACTCCTTGGTCACCGCGTCGAGCTCGAGCACCGCCTCCGCGGGCCCGTCGGGGGGCGTGGCCTCGAGGCCGAGCTGGTCCGGGTCGCCCGCCGGCCACGAGGTGTCCGTGCCCGCGTTCATGTGCCGGGGACCACCACCTGCTGGCCGGCCGCGAGTCCGGTCCCGGACACCTGTACGAGGCCGTCGGCGTCGTCGAACAGCCCGGTGGTGACCGGAACCAGCCGATGCACGCCGAGGGGACCGACCTCCTCGACCGCATAGCCGCCACCGGCGAGCGCGAGCAGGGCGTCAACGGGGACGACGAGCGCGTCGTGGACGGTCTGGGTCGTGATCGAGACGTTGACGGGCGCCTGGTCCAGGCCGCCGGTCGCCGCCGGATCGGTCGGGACGGCGTCCACGAGGATCGTGGCCGAGCCGCCCTGACTGGAGGCGACGGAGCTCACGTAGGAGATCCGGCCCGGCGTCGTCTGGTTGTCGGGCAGCGTGATCGTGACCGGGTCGCCGACCTTCACCGCGCCCTCCAGGGCCGCGTCGAGGTGGATCGAGACCTGCGGCTCCGTCGAGCTGACGCTGAGCGCCGGGCCCGGGGAGACGCTTGAGCCGGCCGCGACGTTCGCCATCACGCTGGTGACCCGCACCGGGCCCGACTCGAACACGACCGACCCGAGCAGCAGCTCGCCGGTCGCGCTCAGACCGCGCGCGGACTGCAGGGCGCGGATCGCCGCAGCCGTCCCGCCTGTGAACGCGTCACCGCCCAACCCGGCGCCGTAGCCAAGCGCGTCGAGATCGGCGTTGAGCTCGGCCACGTCGGGCCCGGCCGACATGCCGGCCACGAACGCGCGCGTCGCGACGACCGGCCCGTACAGAAGCAGGACCGGCTTGCCGTCGATCGCGTACAGGCTCTCGCCCAGGCGGATCACCGCCCCGGTGGACGGCACGGCGGTGAACGCCGAATCCTGACCGTAGATCGTCTCGTGCGACCGGGCGGAAACGAGGCCCGCCTGCGCAGTCGCGAGCGCGCTCTGCGCCGAGGACCGCGAGTGCTGGTCGGCCGCGACCCGCGCCGCATCCCCGGTCACCGCCTGTTGATCGGTCGAGACCATCTGCGCCGCGCCGGCGCATCCGCCCGCGCCGCCGCTCCCGGCGGCGCCGCTCGACGGGCTCTGGGCCGCGTTGTCCCCGGCACAGTCAACGGCCTGGAGCTGCTGATCGGCCGAGAGGGTCGCGCGGGCCTGCGCGAGCGTCGCGCCGTCGGCCGACAGCGACGACGTCGCCGAGGCCAGCGTCCCCTCCTGCATCGTGACCGACTGCTGCGCCTGCGAGGCCGCGGAGGGCGAGGTGCCCATCGGGATGCGAATCGTCGAACTGCCCGCGAAGCCCAGCGTGGCGCCCTCCTGCGTCTGCTGCGAGAGCGTCTGGCGCGCCACCGGCTGCAGCGACGTCGGATACCCGTTGTCGGCCGTCCCGTGCGATGGACTGGCCCCGCCGAACGGGTCGGTGACCACGATCGCGACCGCGGCGATGCCGAGGGCCAGGGCCGCGGCCGCGAGCATCCGGCGGCGCCCGCGCCGGGGTCCGCGATCGCGAGGGGCCGGCCGCGGGTCGATCGCCTCGCCGGTGCTGGCGGCCGGGGCCGCGCTCACGGCTCGCCGCCCCCCGCGCCGTCAGGGATCCCGCCGCCGCCCGCCGGGCGGCCGGCGGTCGCGAGGATGCTCCGCGCAGCGCTCGGGCTCATGCCCCGGGTGCCACCGACTTCGGCCCGAAGCCCGGGACCTCTGCCGAGCAGGCCTTCTGGGCCGCCTGGAAGATCGGCGATCTCGGGTCCAGGGCGCTTCCCGGGCCGCCCTGGATCCGGATCCCGACGTGCCCGCCGGAGAAATCCGGATCGGGGAAGCTCGGCTCGCCGTGGGAGCGCATGCAGGCCGAGAACTTCAGCGCCTGCGCCTGCATCTGGGCCCGCTGAGCGGGGCTCGGGGGGGCGCCGGCGTTCGGTGCGTACTTCGCGCACTTCTTCTGGGCGGCCTGGAACTGGGCCGAGCTCGGGTCGATGCCGTTGGCCGTGCCGAACTGGATCGCGCCCTGGGCGTTGGGGTCGGGGAAATTGGGCAATCCGTTCGCACGCATGCAGGCCGAGAACTTGAGGGCGTTCTGGCGGCTGCCGCCGCCGATCGACAGGGCCTCGCCGCTCTGCGCCCCGCCCCCGCCCCCGCTCGAGCGCGCCGGTCCTCCGACGGCCCCGCCGCCGGCGCCGTCCGCGGCCGCGGACTGACTGCTCGAGGCGTTGGAACCGCCGACGCTCGCCACCCCGGGCGACGAGCTGCCGCCGCAGCCGGCGAGGAGGGCCGCGAGGGCCAGCAGGGCCGCGCTCGCCGACAGGAGAGACGCGCCGCGCCGGCGGCGGGAACGGCGACTGGTCGGGTGCTCGGCGGGCGGCATGGAAGGCTCCTTGATCGCGGCGGTAGCGGACTCAAAGGCAATGGATAGTGCGCGCGGGGTTACACGGCGGTCACAGGACCTGTTACCTGTGCGTAACCCGACGGCGATCATGCTGGTGGGCTCACCGATGCGCGTACTGATCGTCGAAGATCACAAGGAGCTCGCGCTCACCATCGCCGACGGCCTGCGCCGCGAGGGCATGGCCGTCGACGCCGTCTTCGACGGGCAGGCGGGACTGCGCCGGGGCGTCCAGGACACCTACGACGTCGTCGTGCTCGACCGCGACCTTCCCGGACTCCACGGCGACGAGGTCTGCCGGGCACTCGTCGCGGCCGGTGGGCGAGCGCGGGTGCTCATGCTCACCGCCGCCGACACGATCGAGAGTCGCGTGGACGGTCTCAGCCTCGGGGCCGACGACTACCTGCCCAAGCCGTTCGCGTTCGCCGAGTTGGTCGCGCGGATCCGCGCCCTGGAACGGCGCAGCCATCCCGCGCGCCCGCCGGTGCTGGCCAGCGGCGACATCCAGCTCGACACCGTCCACCGCGTCGCGACCCGGGCCGGGCGGCGTATCGAGCTCAGCCCCAAGGAGCTCACGGTGCTCGAGCTCCTGCTCACGGCCGGCGGCGCGCCGCTCTCCAGCGAGGAGCTCCTGCAGCGCGGCTGGGACCAGTACGCCGACTCCTTCAGCGGAGTCGTCAAGGTGACGATCAACCGCCTGCGGGGCAAGCTCGGCGAGCCCGTCGCGATCGAGACCGTGCCCCGCGCCGGCTACCGCATACGAACGTGACCCCGAACCGCCTCGCGAACAAGCTCGCCCGCCGCTGGCGCTCGCTGCCGCCGCGCACGCTCCGCCTGCGCCTCACGATCATCTACGGAGGGCTCTTCATCCTGTGCGGCGCGGCCCTGCTTGGGATCACCTACGGACTCGTGTCCAGTCGCTACACGGCCGGCTATGTCCTCAGCGTCGGCAAGGGAGTCCAGGCATTCGGGTTCACGACGGGATCGGGGGCCGGCGGAGTCGCAGCGCCGGGTCAGGCGCTCCCGCCGTTCGGCGCGCTTCCGGCCCCCGGTCCGGCCCACGGCCAGCTTCGCGCCGCGGTGCCGACCGGCGCCGCGCCGCCCCCCGGAGCCCAGTTGACGGCCGGGCGCATCCTCATCGCCTCCGCCGCGGCGCAGTCCAGCGCCGCGCTGCAGACGCTGCTGATCGAGTCGGGCGTCGCGCTGACGATCATGGCGGTCATAGCGATGTGGCTCGGCTGGGTGGTGGCGGGGCGCGCGCTGCGTCCGCTGCGCGCGATGACGGCGGCCGCCCGGGAGATCTCGGCGAGTAACCTGCACCGTCGCCTCGCTCTCGCCGGCCCCAACGACGAGCTCACGCAACTCGCCGACACCTTTGATTCGCTGCTGGAGCGGCTGGAGACCGCGTTCGCGGCCCAGCGCCAATTCGCGTCGAACGTCTCGCACGAGCTGCGCACCCCCCTGACCCTCGAGCGCACCCTGATCGAGGTCGCGCTCGCCGACCCCGACGCCAGCGCCTCGGCCCTTCGCACGGTGTGCGAGAAGGTGCTGGCCGGCGGAATCCACCAGGAACGCCTGATCGACGCCCTCCTGGTGATGTCGCGTAGCCAGCGCGGGCTCGAGCGCCGGGAGACCATCGACCTCGCCCAGGTCGCGGCCCGGACCCTGGCGGCCGTCGACAGCGGCGGCCTGACCGTCGAGACGGCGCTCGCACCCGCCCACACCGAGGGGGATCCGCGACTCGTCGAGCGGCTCACGGCCAACCTCATCGACAACGCCGTCCGGCACAATCGCCCCGAGGGCCGCGTGGACGTATCCACGCGCACGGTCCGCGGCCGCGCGATCCTCACCGTGGCCAACACCGGGTCGCCGCTCTCGCCGACCGACGTCGGCCGGCTGTTCGAGCCCTTCGAGCGCCTCAACGGGGCGCGCACGAGCGACGGCGACGGTCTGGGGCTGGGCCTCTCGATCGTCAAGGCGATCGCGCAGGCGCACGCCGCGACTGTCGCCACGACGCTACCGACGGCCGGCGGCCTGTCGATCGAGGTGAGCTTTCCGGCCGCCCACGCGCCGCCCACACCGCGCAACGATCGAGCACTGGTCGAAACCACCGACCCCACCGTCTCGAAGGCCGGCCATCCGGCGCCGGCTGAGCATGAGCGTTGAGCAGGCGCTCACCGGCGGGCGCGTCACCGCGGGTGTGGTTCGGGTGGGTGACGAGGTGCGACGGCCACTGGGAGAGCACTCGGTGTTCGCCCATGCCGTGTGGCGTTGGGCGATCATCTCCGACACCGAGCAGCTCGCCCTCGACGAGCAGGTCCGCCGCGTCCGGCTGATGCGCGACGCCTACGGCGCGGTGGGGGGCCGCGAGCTACTCGACGCGGTCGTCGCGAACCAGCACCGCGTCATCGCCGCCGCAGAGCTCGGCGGCGACCGAGCGTCGAGCGTGTGGCATCGCGGCGAGCGCGACTGGTTCGCGGCCAACCGCGACGCCTTCGCCGCCGGACTGCGCTGATCGCGACTAGCCCTCCTCGGCGATCAGCGTTGCGAACCGCTGGAGGTACAGGGGCCAGCCGCCGTCGCCGCGGACCGCGGCGCGCGTGCCCTCCCAGCCCTCGCCATGGCGGTCGAGATTGCGGTGCTCGAGCTCGACGCGGGTGCGCTGCGCGGATTCGGCGATGAAGCGCACCTCGACTTCGCTGGTCTTCTCGAGGTCGGACTCGAGCTGCCACTGCGGGCTTATATCCCAGCTGAAGACCACCCGGTTGGGCGGCTCGAACGCCAGCACCCGCGCCCACTGGTACTCACTCCCGTCCACCCCGCGGTCGTACACCCGCCCGCCGACGCGCGGCTCGAACACCGTCTCGGCGATCTCGACCGCGAGCATGTTGTGCTCGCGTGGCTTGACCCGGTCGAAGTCCTCCGTGAAGACGCGGAACGCCCGCTCGATCGGGGCCTCGACCACGATCGCGCTGCGGACCGTGGTAGCCGTGGCCTGGGTATGGGTGCTCATCGGTCCTCCTTCGCTGGTTGCTCGACGGCCGCCTTGTAGGCGACCAGGGCCTGTCCCCAATAACGCTCGAGGTCCGCGCGCAGCCCGGCGAGCCCGTCCGGGTCGACGCGATAGATGCGGCGTGTGCCGACCGGCCGATCCACCACCAGCCCGGCGTCCTTGAGCACCCTGAGATGCTGCGAGACCGCCGGGCGGCTGACCGGGAGCTGGCCGGCGAGCTCGCCAACGGCGCGCGGACGCTCCGTCAAGAGCTCGAAGATCGCCTTCCTGGTTGGGTCGCCGAGCGCGGTCCACGCATCCGACTGGTAAGTCGCCACGAACGGTAAGTCTATGCTGACGGTACGCGGCCGTCAAGCGGAGGCGCAGGTCGGTGGAGGCCGGCCCTGCCCGGCCCGCCTCCACCTCGCGCCTTACGGGGTCGTGTCGGCCACGGCGTCCTGTGAGAACGCTCGCTCGTCGTGTGCCAGCTTGTCGGAGTCGGTGTCGAGGGTCTGGGTGTCCTGGCCGATGGTGGCCGCCGGCGCGCCGCTCGAGGAGTCCTCGATGAGCTGCTGGAGACCGAGTTGCACGACGTCGAGATCGGCCTGGACCGATTGCCCCTCGGCTGGTCCTTCGGGCGAGCCGGGGGCGGCCGTGGTCAGCGAGCCCAGCAAACCGTGCGTCTCGCCGAAGAGGCCGGCTGTGAAGTACACCGTGTTGGTGGCGCCACCACTGCCGCCGTTGCCGACCTTCAGCGCCCACAGTCCGTCGATTTGGATGGGCTCGCCGTCGGGTCCCTGAGCTGGCCCAGCGGGTAGCCGTTGGTGGCGTCGAAGGCGTTGATCAGGCCGTTGCCGAAATTGCCTACGAGCAGCAGGGGTCGTTGCTCGGGGCGTTGAGGCCGGCGAAGCCCGGCGGCGCGATCGCCAACCCCCAGGGCGAGTCCAGCGGCCCCCGAGAGATCAGCCGCACGTTGCCGTAGGGCAGGCCGCCGCCCCGTCGAGGCCACTGAGCTCGGACCAAGGAAAGCCGGACGGCGTCCCACCGTCCGGCTGTCACCTAGCCTACCGAAGCTACGACGCGGCGCCGACCTCCGCCGACGTCTGCTCGATCGCCCAGTCGAGCGCGTAGTCGGCGACCTCCTCCCATCCGTCCTGACCGATCGTGAAGTGCGAGCGACCGGGGAACTCCTTGTAGTCGGTGACCGCGTCCGACTTGCTGAAGCGCTTGAACGCCTGCTTGTCGACCGGCGCGGGGATGACGTGATCGCTGCCTCCCGCGATGATCAGCAGCGGCGCCCGGTCGGCGTTCTTGAAGTCGACCTTCAGCGGCGAGTGGGGGTTGAAGTTCGCGACGACGCCCTCGAACAGGACGCGCCCCGGACCGGGAACGGCATAGCGCGCGAACGCCCGATCGGACTCCTCCTCGGAGACCGTGTTCGCGAACGCGTAGTGGAACTGCTTCGCGTTGAGCGAGATCGGCTCATGGCGATTGGCCGGGTTGCGCAGGCCCGACCAGGACGAGCGCAGCGTCGAGAACGGCAGCCGCGTGATGCCGCGCACCGAGGCGGCGTCGATCGCCACGCCGGCGGCGCCGAGGCCCTGGTCGAGGAGCACCTCGGTGAAGGCCCCTCCGAAGGAGTGGCCCATGATGATCGGCGGGCGGTCGAGCTCGCGGATGATCGTCGCGTAGTGATCGACGACGTCGGCGATCCCGATGTTGGCGAGCGGCGAGGGATCGCGCCGCAGCTCCTCGATGTCGGCCGGCATGCCGGGCCAGTTCCGCGCGATGACGTTGTATCCGCGGTCGGTGTAGCGCGCGACCCAGTTCTCCCAGCTGAGCGCGTTCATCCAGAGGCCGTGAATGAGCACGATCGTGCTCGGTTTCGCGGCGTCGGGTGGGTCGGTCGTCATTGCGGCTCCCTTCGTGCTTGATGGATGGGACAAGGGGATGCCGGCGCGCAGCGTCGGCGCTCTCTCGCGGCGCAGTCACGGCGCCGGCTCGGCCGAGCGCGTGACGTGGCGCAGCTCCCGCCAGGCCGAGGGGTCGTGTGAGGGCACGAGGATGGCCTCCGGCTCGCCCTGGGCGAACGCCCCGATCTCGCGCATCGACCGCAGCGAGTCCTCGTCGCCGGCGGTGAACATCGGAAGGATCTCCTCGCGGATGTTGCGCAGCGTGTAGGCGGCATCTCCGATCACGAGCACCCGACGGTCATCCGCGAGCGTGAGCAGGACGGAGAGATGACCGGGCGTGTGACCCGGCGTCGATATGAGGCGAACGCTGCCGTCGGCGAGCAGGTCGATCGTCTTCGAGAACGGACCGTACGCCTTCCCGTCGCGCTCGAAGTCGACGAGTCGCACGCGCGAGTCGGGCGGCAGGTGGTGTCGGACGTATCCGCGGCCGGCGGCGAACCGGCCGCGGGCCGCCGACCACTCGGCCCGCGAGCACGTGAACTCGGCGTTCGGGAGCAGCCGCATGCCGCTCGTGTGATCGACGTGGAGGTGCGTCATGATCACCTGCTCCACGTCGCGCGGCTCGATCGACAGCGCCCGCAGCTGCTCGTCGAACGGCGCGTCGGCGGGTCGCATGCTCCGGAACAGCAGGCTCATTGGTGTCCCGAAGTCGCGGCGCAGGTCGGTGCTCGCGTCCGGATGCATCCCCGTGTCGATGAGGATCGTGCCGGCCGCCGGATGGCGAACCGCGTAGGCGAGGCAGGGTGAGCGCACGGCGCCCTCGCCCGAGCGCAATGCCTTGGCGAGGCGGCTGACGGCGTTGCCGCCGCTCGGCCGGAAGACGTACCAATGCGGCGTCGGGATCTCCGCCGTGACCATGACCTCGAGTTCCACGCCCGTGCTGCCCGTATCACCGTTCACCGTCGGCCTCCAGTGGTCGATTGACCATCGATGGTAAGCGCTCGGCGCCGGGCCGGGTTACCCTGCGGTCATGCCCGGCGAAGCACCGCTCGGCACGCACGAGCTCGCGCACGGCAGGCCCGACCCGCGCCTTCGCGGGGTGGTGCGCTCCTACGCGGGCTACGTCGAGCGCACCGGCGCCCCGTTCGGGCGCCTGGAGGTGGCCGGCACGGTCATTCCGATCATCCTGAGCTTCGGACCGCCGATCCGCGTCGACGGCGTGCGCCACTGCTCGTTCGTCGCCGGGTTGACCGATCGCCCGACGGTGACCGAGCATCGGGGCGAGCAGCACGGCATCCAGATCGACGTGACCCTGCTCGGCGCGCGTCGCCTGCTCGGTCGGCCGATGGCCGAGATCGCCGGCCGCGTGGTGGCGATGGGCGAGCTGCTCGGCGAGCTCGAACGCGCCCGCGAGCGCCTGTGGGAGGCCGGCGCCTGGCCGGCGCGCTTCGCCATTCTCGACGAGCTGCTGCTCGACCGCCTGGCGGGCGCGCCGCCGGTGACCGCCGAGCTCGCCCACGCCTGGTGGCGGCTGCGCGACGCGGGCGGACGCGTCCCGATCGCGGCGCTCGCCCGGGAGACCGGATGGAGTCGCCGCCACCTCTCGGTGCGCTTCACCGCCGAGGTCGGCCTGCCGCCGAAGACGGTCGCGCGCATCGTGCGCTTCGAGCGGGTGATCGAGCTGCTCGGTGGCGGCGACGCCGAGGGCCTGGCCGTCGCCGCCTATCGCTGCGGCTACGCCGACCAGGCGCACCTCAACCGCGACTTCCGGGCGTTCGCCGGCACGACGCCCACCGGCTACGTCGGCCGGCTGCTCCCCGACGGCGGCGGCGTGGCCGCGCACGACCTCGCCGCCGCCCGGTCCGAGATCGCGGCCTGAGCGCGATTGAGGACCGGCATCGGCTGCGCCTGGTCCCGCGAGGCCGCGCTCACGTGCCCACGGTGAGGCCGCCCTGCATGCCCATCGCGGCGTGACCCGGGACTGGGCACTCGTAGCGGTAGGTGCCGCCCCGGCTGGCACGGAAGCTGATCGTCTCGGCGGCCTGGCCGGCGTTCGTCGGATCTCCGAGGATGGACGCGTAGGAGCCCGGAAAGGCCCACGGTCCGTGGGGGGTGTCGCCAACCGTGACGACGGGGGCGATGAGCAGCCATCCGTGCGCGCTGTCGTTGTCCCCGTTGACGAAGTGGACCGTCACGACCGCGCCGCGCGCCACCTCGATCGTGGGGTTCTCCAGGCCGGCGGCGCGAAAGGCCATGTCCCGGCCAGTGGGCGGATTGGCGACGATCGTGAGCGCGGCGTTGGGCCCGGTGAACCGGATCGTGTTTGCCTTGGGGTCGACGCTCGCGCCGGCCGGCGCCTGGTTGGCCTGCGTTTCGGCCAGCGCCAGACTCTCGTACTGCGGCGCGCGGCCCAGCAAGGCGCGTCCGATCCCGGCCCCTGCGTTCATCCGCCCTGACGTGGATCGCGAGACCGCGGCGGAAGCACCGAGGCCGGCGTCTGCTTGGCCGCGCGGCCCTGGCACGCGGGGCGCGCCGGTCCCAAGTCCGTTCACCGCGGTGGTGACACCGATGGCGACCGCGACCGAGATGATGCCGGTGAGCGCCAGCGCGCGAACCGGATGCGCGATCACCGCACGCGACAGCCGGCCGGATGAGCGATCGACGGCCGTGCCGCGGCCCGAGGGGTCGAGCGCGTTCATAATCCAGGCCTCCTGTTCGTCGACTAGTTTACATATACTAGTTTTCCTGTTCTCATAAGGATGCGCTAAAGCGAGGTGATGAATGCCGTCGAAGGACGCGGGACGGGTCGCGCGGCTGTTCGTGCTCGGAACGCTTCAGAGCGGCGGACCGGTTCACGGCCACGAGATCCGTCGCCTCGCCGAGCGCATCGACATCTCCAACTGGAGCGACGCGCAGGTCGGCTCGATCTACAACGCGCTTCGCAGACTGGAGGCCGAAGGACTCATCGAACCGCTTCGAACCGAGCAGGAAGGCCTGCGTCCGACCCGCACGGTCTACGCGATCACCGAATCTGGCCGTGTCGAGCTGGCTTCGCTGCGCGACAAGCTCCTGTACGACATCGCGCTCCCCAGCGACCCATTCGACATCGCCCTCTGGGTCTCGGCGGGCGTCCCGACCGAGGAGCTACAGGCGGCGATCGAACGCCGCAGCGCCGCCCTTCAAGAGCTACAAGCGCGGCTGGAAAGCGAGCGCACCCGGCTCACCGCCGCCGGATACCTACCTGCGGTGGGCGAGATGCTCTTCCGCCACGGCGAGATTCGCGTCGAAGCCGAGCTCCGCTGGCATCACGAGCTGCGGCAGCGACTCGGCGGACCCAGCCGCGCGCGCGCCGGCAGCGCCGGCGCCAAGCGACGACAGAAACGCACGTAGGATGCGCAGGCGCCCCGCGTAGTCGCCAATCGAGGCTCTCGGCCCCAAGCGCCCTGCGCCGCGGTTCAGATCCCGAGTGCCCGCCGCAGGGCGGCCGGTTCGACGCCATCGACCCGAACCACCTTGTCGCGCGAGGAGGCCCCGCGCACGACCGACACGCTGCGCTTGCCGACGCCGGCGCGCTTGGCGATCAGTGCGCACAGCGCCTCGTTTGCGCGCCCCTCCAGAGGCGGGGCGGTGACTCGCACGACCAGCGCCCCGTCGCGCTCGCCGAGGATCTCGTTCGCGCGGGCGCGCGGCTGCAGGCGGACGGTCAGCTCCGCCACGGCGCTCAGCCGTTCAGGAACTGCGCCACGGCGTGCTGCTTCTCGGCGGCCGACACGCTGAGGCCGTCCTCGCCGTCGGGCAGGACGTAGTTCCCGGACGGAAGCAGCTGGCGTGTCGGGGCGCTGCCGCCGATGGCCAGGGCGCCGAATAGCTGCAGCAACGTCGGGCCGCTCATGTCCGAGATGATCGTCGGCGGCGCGTGCCAGGCCACCCAGGGCAGGCGCAGGAAGGTGGAGGGTGACTCGAGCGTGTGTTGCATGTCCTGGAAGAGCGCCTGCTGGGCGCGCTCGCGTCCGAGGTCGTCCTCGCCGGGGTTGCACGCGTTGTGGCGGGTGCGGGCCAGCACGAGCGCCTGCTCGCCGTCGAGGTGGTGGGTGCCGGCCGGCAGCACGAGCGTCTGGCCCCCGTTGCTCACCCCGCCGCTGATGTTCGAGTTGACGCAGCCTCCGGTGTAGGTGATCCCGCCCATCGAGTCGACGAGCGCCGGGAAGCTTCCGAAGTTGACGATCACGACGTGGTTGATCGGGATACCGAGATAGGCCTTGACGACGCGGATCGCGAGCGCCGGCCCGCCGAACGCGTACGCGGCGTTGATCTTCTGCAGGCCGTGCCCGGGGATGTCGACCACCGTGTCGCGCGGGATCGACAGGCGCGCGGAGTGGCCACCGCCGGTCCGGATGAGCATCATCGTGTCCGAGCGGGAGGCCTGGGAGAACGCCCCACCCTCCTTGCTCCCCGAAGGGCGAGCGTCGGAGCCGAGGACGAGGATGTCGTTGGCGGAGAAGAGCAGCGACCCGCCCGGATCGAGCGCCGCCTGCACGTCGGCGGGCGGCGCGATGCGCTCGAAGTGCGAGCTGGTCAGGAATACGAGCACCGACAGCACGAGCCAGCCGACGATCAGCAGCGCGAGCGCGCCGAGCACCCGCCGGGGCGTGATCCGCCGCCGCGGCGCCCGCTCCTGGCCGTCGTGCAGCTCGTCGAGGCCGAGCTCGTCGCGGCGCCAGGGCAGGCGCAGCTTCGGCCGCGCGCGGTAGCGGCGGTAACCGGGCGGGGCACCCGGCGCCTGCGGACGCGAGGGCGCGGACGTGCCGGGTGCCGGCACGCGCGTGCGAGGGAGCGTCTCCGGCGCATCCTCGGATGGGGGCGGAGCCGGTGGCGAGGGCACGCGGGCGCTTGCCGGGGCACGGCCGCCGGCCGGGGTGGAGCGCGGCGCGGGACCGGGAGGCCCGGGCACGATGCGCCGACGCCGCCCGGGCGGCGTCGCGGGTGAGGGCGGCAGGCGCGTCCGGCCCGTGTAATCGTCCGACTCGGTGCTCATCTCGGTCTGTATAGGTTGGCGCGCCCAGAGCCCCTGGCGGGGCAGGACGGCGCGTGCTGCACGCCGAGCGGGCGGCGCGTACCTGCTCCCTTATGTAGCAGGAGGATGAACACCAGACGGGTCGAGAACTACCGGCGGGCGGCCCTCCTTGGTGTGGATTCGCCGATCAGCCGTGGCGATTGTGGCGCTTGTGGCGCGTCAATCCCGCTGCGTCAGCACCCCCCGGCCGCCTGCAGCCGCAACCGGTAGATCTGCATGTCGGCGTGCATGAAGTCCTGGTGGGTCTGGGTGCGCAGCGACGGCACGTCCTCGCGGTGATACGGGCTCGCGAGGCTCTCGTTGTGGCCGATCACGTCGCGGATCGGGATGCCATACCGGCAGCGCAGCCAGCGCACGAGCGCGAGGCTCGAGGCCATCTGGGCGCGGTCGTCGAGCACCTGGCTGTCGCTGAACCCGACGTGCTCGATGCCGATCGCCGTCCAGTTGAGGCCGACCGTGTGCCGGCACATGATCGTCAGCGGGACGAGCTGGTGGATGACTCCGGCGCTGTCGATGACGAAGTGCGCGCACGTGTTCGGCAGCTCGTGCAGCTCCGAGTCGGGGACGTCGTGGGCGAACGTGTTGTAGGTCGACTGGAAGTCGGGCGTCTCCGTGTAGTGGATGACGATCACGTGCGGGTCGATCAGCCGGTAGGTGGGCGCCATGAAGCTGCCGTAGTGGCGCTGGACGTAGGCCGTCATCTCCGCCTTGCGCTGCGGGCCGAACGGGATCGGGTCCTGCACGATGGGCGGCTCGGGAACGGTGGTCGCGGGCGGTGCGGGCGCGGTCGTCGTCGTGGACGGGGGCGCCATGCTCGTCGTGGCGCTGGTCGTCGTCGCGGCGGTCGCGCTCGCGGTCGTCGTCGCCGCGGCGCTCGCCGGCGCGGCGGCGACCGACGCGGTGCCGGGCGCCGTGGGACGATCCGTCGACGTCGATGCGCCGCAGCCGCACAAGGCGAGCGCAAGCGCGGCCAGGGTACAGGCCCGCCGCGGGCGTGTACGGATCGTCGCGATCGTCGCTCTCATATGCATGAGCACCGTCAGGTTGGCGGCAGCGGCGGTCGACCAGCCGGTCGCCGGCGCCCGGAAGCGCCGAATTGACAGCGCGTCAATCCCGGCACTACAGTCGCTTTCCTACTCAAGCCGAACAGGGTCAAGGACTCGCTGATGCGTCGTGGGGTACGCCAGCGCAGGGATGCCGTGAAGCGCGCTGACGCCCGCGCGGGTTCGCGTGCCGGGCGATCGCGGGCGAGCGATCGCCGCGGCTTCGGACACCGTTCGCCGACACGGCGGCGGCTGGGGCTCGCGGCGCTCGTCGTGCTCGTGGCCGGCGCCGGCGCGACGACGCTGACGGTCAGCACCTTCGCCGCCTCGAGCGGACCGCTCACGTGGTCGGCACCGCAGCTCGTCGACAACCAGTACCCGCACTTCACCAACCTCGGACTGCAGTCGCTGTCCTGCCCGTCGTCGACGCTGTGCGTCGCCACCAACCCGACGGAGCTCGTGACCTCGACGAACCCGCGGGGTGCGCCGGCGAGCGGCTGGTCGGCGCTGCCCACCGCGCAGCTGACGCCGCCCGGCACGTCGCTCACCGGCGTCGGGTGCGCGCCCTCGGTCTGCGCCGCCGCCGGCACGAATGCGGCGGCCGCCGGGGGCCCCGGGGTCGTCCTCACCTCGTCGAATCCGGCCGGCGGAGCGGGCGCGTGGGTGACGACCGGGTTCCCCGATACCGGCCTCGTGACGCCGTCCTGCGCCCAGGGCACGGGCGCGACCGTGTGCGCGACCGCCGGTACGTCGGCGACCTCGAGCACGACGCAGGAGCTGTACGTGTGGGGCGGGAGCGGCGCCTGGACGAGGGTGCCGGTCACGTCGCCGACCGGCGCGCAGGTGACGCCGGTCGCGGCGGTCAGCTGCCCGACGACGACGCTGTGCGTGGCCGCGGGGTCCGGCCAGAGCGGCGGCCAGAGCACGTATGACTTCAGCTCGATCACCCCGACCGCCGCGACCAGCTGGTCGATGTCGAGCTTCATCCCGCTGCGCAACGTCACGAGCCTGTCCTGCACGCCGATCTTCTGCCTCGCGTTCGACGGCGACTATCCCGGTGACGACGGCAACAACCGGATCGCGATCACGAACAATCCGGGCGCCGGCGCGAACACGGCCTGGGCGGGCAGCTCACCGAGCACGCTGTCGGGAATCGTGCCGACGAGCTCGATCTCCTGCTACCCGGACAGCGCCGCCAAGCCGCCCGTCCTGTGCATCGCCGGGACGACCGGCGCGGCCGCCACGCCGTTCGATCCGGCCGCGGCCGTCGTCTCGACCACCGCCGGCTTGGGCGCCAATTCGACCTGGTCGACCGGGAGCCTCACCTCGTACACCGGCCTGCCCGCTGCGTTCTCCTGCGCGAGCGCCACGCTGTGCTTCGCCGCGACCAACAGCGGCGCGGTGGAGAGCTCGATCAACGCCGGGCTCGGCGCCAAGGCGGCCTGGTCGGCGCCGGTCGGGGCCGTGCCCGGGCAGAACCCCCTCACGACGCTCGCCTGTCCGTCGACGTCGCTGTGCGTCGCCGCCGACGAGGCCGGCAACGCGGTGACGTCGGGCAACCCGGCCGCCGGTGGCTCGAGCTGGACGCCGTCGGGCAGCGTCGATCCCGACCCGAACGTCCTGTTCGCCCTGGCCTGCGTGCCCGCGAGCACGACCTGCGTCGCGGGCGACGCCGCGGGCAATCTCCTGACGACGACCAATCCCGCCGGCGGCGCCGCCGCCTGGTCGGCGCCGACCGCCGCCGGCGCCGGCGCGATCACCGGGCTGGCCTGCCCGTCGAGCACGCTGTGCGTCGGGACCGATGGCGGGGGCTCGGTGCTGACGAGCACCAATCCCGCCGGCGGTCCCGCCACGTTCACCACCTCGTCGATGATCGACGACAACGGCGGACTCGCGCACGTCGCCTGTGCGCCGGCAAGCACGCTGTGCGTCGCCTCCGACGTCAGCGGCGACCTTGCGACCTCGGCCAGCGCGGGCGGCGGCGCGACGGCGTGGAAACTGGCAGCCGTCGACGGCGTGCCGATCCTCGGGGTGAGCTGCCCGTCGGCGATGCTGTGCGTCGCGGTCGACGAGCACGGCGACGTCCTCAGCTCGGCCAACCCGAACGGCGGCGTTGCGGCCTGGTCGGCGCCCGTCAACGTCGACGCCATCAACGGCACCGGCGTCCCGCTCAGCGCGATCTCCTGCCCGTCGATCGCGTTCTGCGTGGCCACGGATGCCGCCGGGCGCGCCGTGACCTCGACGGCTCCGCGCGGCGGTGCGGCGAGCTGGACCGCGCCGGCGGCGATCGGTGCCACGGGCCTGGATGCGCTCGATTGCCCGTCCACGGTGCTGTGCGTGAGCGGCAACGCGCTCGGAGACGTGCTGACCGGCGCGGTCGCGGCGACAACGACGACGACGACGACCACTGCGACAACGACAACGACGACGGGTACCGCCGCTGGGGGAGCGCTCGGGAGTAGCACGCTGACGGCGCCATCTCCGTCGTCGCCCTTGCCGACGGGAGGCGGCCAGATTGGAGCGACGACAACAACAGCCACAGTCGGTAATGAGAGGGGAGGCGTGCTCGGCGCCAACACCACGACGCCACTGCCACCGCCGGTGCTCGGCAAGGCGGTGAACGTCACGCCGGTGAGCGGAACGGTTCTCATCAAGCTGCCCCCCGGCGCCGTCCTGAGCCGCGCGCACGGTGCCCGCGAGCCGCTCGCCTCAGCGAGCGCGACAAAGGGGACCGGCTTCGTGCCGCTCACGCAGGCGCGCCAGATCCCGGTGAACTCGATCCTCGATACCACCGGCGGCACCGTCGCGATCACGGCGGCCAGCACCACGCCGGGCACCGACTACAGCGGTGACTTCACCGCCGGCATCTTCAAGCTGTTACAGGGCCGCTCCCAGAAGGGCCTGACCACGCTGGATCTGATGGACACGCGGCCACGCAACCGCGTGTGCGCCTCGACCGGCAAGGGCGTCAAGGCCTCGGCCGCGGCCAGGAAGGTCAGCAGCCAGGTGCTCGGCCTGCTCAAGAGCACCGACCACGGCAAGTTCTCAACCCGCGGTGACTACAGCGCCGCGACGGTGCGGGGCACGCAGTACAGCGTCGAGAACACGTGCGCCGGCACGCTCACCACCGTCACGCGCGGCGTCGTCGTGGTCGACTACTTCCGCCGCCACAAGAACCTCGTGCTCCGCGCCGGTCAGTCGTTCCTCGCCCGCGCGTCGGGCGGGCCGAGCGCGGTCGTGACGATCGGCAAGGGCCGATCGCACAAGTGAACGGCGACGCTACGCCGCCTGCGGGCAGTCGCCGGCCAGCAGCGCGATGAGCGCCTCGGCGGGCATCGGCCGGGCCAGCGCGTAGCCCTGGGCGGCGTGGCAGCCGAGGGCAACGAGCCTCTGCCACTCCTCCTCGGTCTCCACGCCCTCGGCGATCACGCGCAGGTCGAGCGCCTTCGCCATCGCGACGATCGCGGCCACGATCGGCTCGCGGCTCCCCTCGCCGCCGAGGTCGCGGATGAAGCGGCGATCGATCTTCACGACGTCGAGCGGGAACTCGCTCAGGCGGCTGAGCGACGAGTGGCCGGTGCCGAAGTCATCGAGCATGATCTGCACGCCGAGGCGCGTCAGCTCGAGCAGCGTCGACTCCGCCTCCTCGCCCCCCTCGAGCAGCATGCTCTCGGTGATCTCGAGCGCGAGGCGCTGTGGCGGCAACCGCGCCTGGTCCAGGACCCGCGCGACGGTGTCGTGCAGGCAGCGGTCGGATCGATCCTGCGCCGGCATCAGCTGCCGGGCCGACACGTTCACGCTCAGCGTCAGCGCGTCGGACGACGGCAGCGCCGCGCGCCAGCCGGACATGTCGCGCGTGGCCCTCTCGAGCACCCATTCGCCGAGCTCGACGATCAGCCCGGTGTCTTCGGCGAGCGGGATGAACTCGTCGGGCGGCACAAGGCCCCGCTGCGGGTGCTGCCAGCGCACGAGCGCCTCGACCCCGAGCAGGCGACGCTGGGGCGTCGAGTAGAACGGCTGGTAATGCAGCAGCAGCTCGTCGCGTTCGATCGCGTCATGGAGCTCCGACTCCGTCCGCATACGGGCCACGGCGCGCGCGTGCATCGCCGGCGAGAAACGCTCGACGCACCCGCCGCCGCGCTCCTTGGCGCGGTGCATCGCCGTGTCCGCGTCGCGCAGCATCCGGTCCGGCGAGGAGGTGCCGTCGTCCACCACCACGCCGATGCTCGCCTTGACGGAGTGGCGGCGCCGCCCGAGCTTGACGGGAACCTTGAGCGCCGTCGCGACGCGGTCGGCGAGCTCGAGCGCGTGCTCCTCGCTCACGATGCCCTCGCAGATGAGTGCGAACTCGTCGCCGCCGAGGCGGGCGACCGTGTCGCCGTCGCGGGCGACGGCCTCCAGGCGCGGCGTGAGCGCGCGCAGCAGGCGGTCGCCGCCGTCGTGCCCGAGCGAGTCGTTGATGACCTTGAAGTTGTCCAGGTCGAGCAGCAGCAGCGCCGTCCCGCAGCGCTCCTCGCGGGCGCGAGAGAGCGCCCCTTGGATGCGCTCGATGAGCAGGCGCCGGTTGGCGAGCCCGGTCAGCTCGTCGTGCCGGGCCGCGTGGCGATTCTCCTCCTCGGCGTCGGCGCGCTCGATCGCGCTCCACAGGACGTGGGCCACCGATTGCATGAAGTCGGCGTCCTCGCCGGTGAACTGCCGCGGCGAGAAGCTGAACGCGCTCAGCGAGCCATACGGCCGTTCCTCGCCCCCGATGCGCACGGTGATCATGCTCGCGACGCCCATCGAGGCGATCATCGGGCCGTCCGGATCGCGCACCGAGGCGTCGAAGAGGATCTCCGGGCCGTCGTTCAGGTCGCGCAGCGCGCGGCGATGCGCTTCGGAGAGCGGCACTCGAGTCCGGCGGATCACCTCCTCGGGCCAGCCGGCCCCGGCGGCGAGCACGAGATGTCCGGATTCCTCGTCGAGGCGGATCACGCTCACCCGGTCGACGCCCAGCGTTGCGGCCACCGCCTCGGCCCCGTGCGTGAGCAGCCGCGCGGCGCTCTCACCATCGAGCGCATGACGGCCGAGCTCGGCGATCGCCGCCTGCGCGCGGGCGTGCCGGCGCACCTCGGCCTCGGCGCGCCGCTGCTCGGTCACGTCGATGCCGATCGACAGGCCGGCGACAACGCCACCATCGTCGTCGCGAACGGGCGCAGCATGCAGCCAGAAGATGCGGTCCCCGTACGGGACATCGAGCGCAACCGGCTCTCCGGAGATCGCGGTTCGGTACGCGTCGTGCAGGCGGTCGACCACAGGGCTGTGGCCGTGCTCGAGCCGTTGCCACTCGATGTCGCGGCGCGGCTCCCGGTCCATGTCGCGCAGCGCGTCGCCCTCGATGAACAGGAACCGCAGGTCACGGTCGAAGACGGCGAACACGGCGCCGGGAACAGCCCGCAGCAATGCTCGCTGGGCATCGGACACGCCCTCGGCGAGGATCGTTTCGAGCACCCCGATGTTGAGCCCGGCCGTGCCTGGCATCCGCCCCATGTACTCCTTGTCGGTTCAACCGGCCCCTGTCTAAGGCCGCCGACGCCCGCGTGCAACTCGCCTCTAACATCGACTCTGACAGATCGAGCGGCCCGCATGACGGTCGCGGCCGACCCTATAGGGCCCGATCCGGGTATTCCCGCGGCGCCGCTATAGAGTCCCTTCATGCCTGAGCGCACCGTCATCGGGGTCGACATCGGCGGCACGAAGATCATCGCCGGCGTGATCGACGAGCGCCTGGAGGTGCACCACCGCGCGCAGCGGGCGGCGCCGGCGCACAGCCAATCCGAGGCGCTCGACGCGCTCGCCGAGGCCGTCGCGGAGGTGCGTGCGGCCGCCTCTGGCGAGGTGGAGGCCGTCGGCTTCGGCGTCCCGAGCCTCATCGACCGCGAACGCGGCGTGGCGGTCACCTCGATCAACCTCGATCTCGCGGACGTCCCCGTCGGCGCGATCATGAGCGAGCGCCTCGGACTGCCGGCGTTCGTCGACAACGACGCGAACCTCGCCATGCTCGCCGAGCATCGCTTCGGCGCGGCCCGCGGCGCTCGGCACGCGGCCATGCTGACGATCGGCACGGGCATCGGCGGGGGGCTCGTCTTCAACGGCGAGGTGTACCGCGGGGCGGTCGGCGCCGCCGCTGAGCTCGGGCACATGGTCATCGAGCAGGACGGACCACCCTGCCAGGGCAACTGCCCCAACCACGGGTGCCTCGAGGCGCTCGCCTCCGGCACGGCGCTCGCGCGCGAGGGCCTGCGCGTGGCCTCGGCGACGCCCGACTCGGCGCTCGGGGTCGCCTTCGCTCAGGGCCGTGAGATCACCGGGGCGCTGGTCACCGAGCTCGCCCACGACGGCGACCGGGCGGCGCGCGACGTGGTCGCGCTGATCGGCACGCGCCTCGGGGTCGGGATCGCGAACCTGGTCAACATGCTCAACCCCGAGGTGGTCGTCATCGGCGGTGGCGTGATCGCCGCCGGCGAGATGCTGCTCGCGCCCGCGCGCGCGGTCGTCGCGCAGCGCGCGTTGGCGCCCTCGCGCGACGTCGTGCGCATCGAGCGGGCCGCGTTCGGCTCCGAGTCGGGGATGATCGGCGCCGCCGCGTTCGCGTTCGACTGCATCGACCACACCGTCGCGGCATGAGGGCGCCGATGGCGAGCGCCCGCGCCGGCGGAGCGGTCCGGTGAGCGCCCAACCGGGTCGGCTCGTCGTCTGCCCGACGCCGATCGGCAACCTCGAGGACGTCACGCTGCGCGTGCTCGCGGCGCTGCGCGACGCCGACGTGATCGCCTGCGAGGACACGCGCCGCACGCGCATCCTGCTCGACCGCTACGGCGTCACCGCGCCGCTGCTCTCCTACCACGAGCACAACGAGCGCGAGCGCTCCGGGGAGCTCGTTGCGCGGATGCGGGCGGGGGAGACCGTCGCCCTGGTCTCCGATGCGGGCATGCCGCTCGTCTCGGACCCCGGCTACGTCCTCGTGCAGGCGTGCGTGGCCGCGGGCCTGCCGATCGAGGTGCTGCCCGGCCCGAGCTCCGCGCTCGCCGCGCTCGTCGCCTCCGGCCTGCCGTCGGAGCGCTGGCGGTTCGTCGGGTTCCTGCCCCGCAAACGGAGCGAGCTCGTGCGCACGCTCGTGACCACGCCCGAGACGCTGGTCGCCTTCGAGTCGCCGCAGCGGCTCGTGGCCACGCTCGCGCTGCTCGCCGAGCACGATCCGGCGCGTCCGGTGGCAGTGTGCCGCGAGCTGACGAAGGTCCACGAGGAGGTCCGCCGGGGCAGCGCGCAGGCGATCGCCGCGCACTACGCCGAGCACGCCCCCCGGGGCGAGGTCGTGCTCGTGGTCGGCGCGGCGCCGGCCGGCCTCGGTCGCTCCGAGGAGGCGCTCGAGGCGGTGCGCGCGCTCGTGGCCGCGGGCGCCCGGGCCCGCACGGCGGCGTCGGTCGTCGCCGGGCTCACCGGGCGCGGCGCGAACGAGCTGTACCGGGCGCTGACGGCCGAGCGCGGGGACTGACCCGGGGCGGCGAGCGGCGGTCCGCCCGTGGGCTCGGGCGGACCGTGGGCGTGCCGAGTCCCGTTATTAGTTGAAGGTGAAGGTGTCGGCGCTCGACGCCGCACTCGTCCCGGCGCTCGTGCGCACGGTCACATCGACCTTCGTCCCGGAGGCCTCGCTCGGTGCCAGCGCGATCAGCAGCCGGGGCGTGAGCGCGAGGAAGAACGCGCGGTGCCCGGCGCCGAAGTCGACCTCGAGAACGTGGCGGAAGCTCGTGCCCTGGACGATCACCACCGAGAACGGCGGGCCGCTGCTCGGCAGCACGCGGGTCACGGTCGGCGGCGGCGGCGCCGGTGGCGTGACCGTCAGCGTCGCGGCCGTGGTGTCCACGGCGCCGAGTCCGCCGATGAACTCCGCGCGGTACTCGGTGCCGCTCTCGGCGACGGTCGTGTTCGTGACCGTCAGCGTCGTCGAGGTCGCACCGCTGACGTCGCTCCACGTGGTGCCCCCGTCGGTGGACGTCTCCCACTGCACGGGCACCGTCGCGCCCGGGCACGCCGACCTGGCGGCGGCGGTGAAGGTCGCGGTCTGGCCCGCCGTCACCGTCACGCTCGACGGCTGCGCGGTGATCGTCGGGAGCAGGTCACCGCAGGCGATCACGGTGAACGAGACCGCGTTGCTGATCGCCGTGCCGGCGGCGTTGGTGAACACGGCGCGGTACTCGGTGCCGGACGTGTTCACGGTGACGGTGAGGGTGTCCGACGTGGCGCCGGCGATATCGGTCCAGGTGGTGCCACCGTCGGTGGAGGACTGCCACTGCACGGTGGGCGCCGGCGTGCCGCTCGCCGCGGCGGAGAGCGACGCCTGGGAGCCGGACGGCACGGTCACGCCGACCGGCTGGGAGGTGATGACCGGTGCGGCGAGGGTATTCGCGGTGATCGGCACCGTCGCGACGTCCGCGCCCGTGGCCGGCGGGTTGCACTGGACGCTGAGCGGTCCCTCGATCACGTTCCCGCTCGCGTCGAGGCCACTGAGCGCCATCGTGATCGACGAGGAGCCGCCGAGCGTCAGGGTTGCCGTCGAGGCGCCGCCGGTCGCCGCCGTGAACGGGCCGGTCGACACCGGGCTGCTCGCCACGAGCGGCGTCGGCTGCCCGGACACGATCGGCGAGGTCGCGAACGGGATCTGCGGGAGCGCGATCGACGCCGGCGAGACGTTGACGCCGTTGACGACGAGGCCCGAGATCGAGCCGACGGCGCTGACGACGCCGATGGAGACGAACGAGATCGATTGGGCCGCCGGGAGCGTGACGGTCGGCGTCAGCGAGACGCTGAACGTCCCGCCGGGGGCGACGCTCGCGGGCGCGAGGACCGCGCCCGAGTCGAGGGTGACCGTCTCGCTCACGTTCAGGACGCCCGGGGCGAGGATGCACGACAGCGTCGTCGAGTTGCCGGCGGCGAGCGCGTCCGTCGTGCCGGCGCCCAGCAGCGTCGCGCAGGCGAGCGCTGCGATCGTCGCGGACGCCCCCAGTGTCCGGGTCAGCGCTCCTCCGAGGATCCCCATGCTCAGCCTCCCTCTCGGCCCGCGTGCGATGTCGCGACCCACCCCGTTCGGTCGTGTGGGCGAGCCTCGCAGGAAACGTGGACGTTTGTCAAGTCTCCTTGAGCAATTCCGTGGGGCGGCGTCGGTCGTCGCCGGGCTCACCGGCCGCGGCGCGAACGGGCCGTGCCGGGCGCTGACCCAGCGCGAGGACTGACGGGTGCGGGCCGCGCAGGGCGGCCGACCCCACTTACTTGAACGTGAACGTGTCGGCGCTCGACGTCGCGCTCGTCCCGGTGTTCGTGCGGACCGTCACGTCGACCTTTGTTCCCGCCGTCTCGCGCGGCGCGAGGGCGATGATGAGGCGCGAGGTGATCGGCAGCGCCAGGGCCGGGTGCCCGGCGCCGAAGTCGACCTCGCGCACGTGACCGAGGTTCGTGCCCGAGATGAGCACGAGAGAGAACGCGATGCCGCTCGACGGCGCCACCTTCGTGACCGTCGGCACCGTCGGTGGGGGTGTCACCGCGACGATCGGCACCGTTGCGAGGTCCGCGTCCGTCGCCGGCGGGTTGCACTGCACGGTGAGCGGGCCGACGAGGACGTTGCCGCTCGCGTCGAGGCCGCTGACGGCCGCAGTGATCCCCGACGAGGCGCCGAGCGTGAGGGTCGCCGATCCGGCGGTCGCCGCCGTGAACGGGCCGGCCGTCACGGGGGCGCCGGCCGCGAGCGCCAATGGCTGCCCGGACAGGACGGGCGTCGTCGCGAACGGGATGGAGGCCGGGAGCGCGATCGACGCCGGCGTCACGTTGACGCCGTTGACGACGAGGCCCGACACCGAACCCGTGGCGCTGACGATCCCTAAGCTGGATAGATCGCTGGCCACGGCCGCGGGGACGGTGACGGTCGGCGTCAGCGTGACGCTGAACGTCCCGCCGGGAGCGACGCTCGCCGGCGCGACGACCGCGCCCGAGTCAAGCGTCACCGTCGCGCTTATGTTCAGTGTGCCCGGGGCGAGGACGCACGACAGCGTCGCCGGGTTGCCGGCGGCGACCGCCGCGGGCCCGGCGGCGCCGAGCAGCGCCGCGCAGGCGAGCGCCGTGATCGTCGCCGACGCGCGCAGCGTCCGGCCCGGCACTCGTGTGCGAATCCCCATGGTCAGCCTCCGTGTCGGCGCGGGCTCGATGTCGGCGACCGCCCCTCGTCGGTCGCCGGGGCGAGCCTCGCAGAAAACGCGGACGTTTGTCAAGCCCTCCTGAGCAATCCACAGGCCCGGCGGCGGCCGGCCGCGGGCCATCGGCGCGCCCGCAAAACGGGTACATTTCCTCGCTCCCTCACCTCCCTCCCTCCCCTGAAGGAGACTCATGAGCAAGGCAGCTTCCTCCCCTCCGCCCGGGCACTCCGCGCACGACGACGACGGCTCGAGCGCGCACGGCAATCAGGTCATGCTCGGCGTGCTCGCGGCGTGCATCGCGTCGAGCGTGACGATGATCATCGTGGCCGGTATCACCGACGCCATCGTGGTGCTGGTCCTCGGCGTCATCGTCATGGGCATCGCCGTCGGCGCGATGCTCGTCTCGCTGTCGCGGCTGATCGGCAGCGAGCACGAGACCTACGGCGAGGCCTGAGGCCCCGCCCCGCGTCGCCGGGCGGGATCAGCGCCGCACTCGCGCCGATCCCGCCCGGTCGCGCCGGCGCTGACCCCGCCGGCGCAATCCCCTCCGAAGCTCAGTGCCGCGGGCGCCGGATGAACAGCGACCGGCTCACCGCGCCGACCCGCTGGCCGTCGGTCACGCGCACGATCACCCGGTAGCGTCCGCCGCGCGCGACGCGCAGCGTGCGGCGATAGAACAGCAGGTTGGCGTTCAGCGGGCTGACCCGCAGGCGCGTCGTGGGCCGCCAGCGGCCCCGGACGACCTTCTCCAGATAGACGACGACGTCGCCGGCCGCCGGCGCGATGTCGCCGTGCACGCGGATGAGCAGGCCGCGGCGCGTGCGCCTCGCGTTCGCGCCGAAGCTGACGCGCACCGCGACGCGCTCGAGGAGCGGCCCGCTGCTCGCGCTCGGGCTGCCGACGGTCACGACGCGGTACTCGGTGTTCTGCCGCAGCGAGGTGACGGCGAACGCGAATCCGCCTCCGGGGCCGATCACCTGGGCGTTCCCGACCTGGGTGAACGGGGCGGTGTACGGAAACGGCGTCGACACCAGGGCGACCTGGCGCCCGGCCGCCGCCGTGCCGGTGAGACTGCCGCTGATCGTCGCCGCCCCGTCGACGCCGACCGGATTCGGCGTCACGCTCGCCACGAGTGAGAGCGGGATGCTCGATGTGGTGAAGGAGTTGTCGCGACCGGCGGCCGTCCCCGCGCCGCTCACCACGACGAGGCGGAAGTGGTATCGCGTCGCGGCGGCCAGGCCGGTGACGCCGGCGAGCACGTGGACGCCGCTGCGGCCCGAGCCGGCCGACTGCGTCGGCGTGCGGGCCGTGTAGGCGGTGCTCGTGCCGTACTGGAAGTAGTACAGCGCCGGGTTGCCGTTCGGGTACACGGTGCCCGACAGCACGGCGGTCGCGGCCGTGATCTGCAGCGCCGAGCCGGTGCTCGCCGAGGCCACCGACCGCCGGCCCGTGGTGAACGTGCGATCGGAGCCGGCCACGGTGCCGCCGGCGCTCGTCGCGATCACGCGGTAGTGATAGGTGGCCGAGGGCGACAGGCCGCCGAGCGCGGCGCTGACGGCAACGTTCGTGACGGCCGAGCCGGCCGACTGGGTGGAGCTGTGCGAGCCGTAGCCCGCCGTGCGGCCGTACTGGAACTGGAACGTGGTCGGCACGCCGTGCGGGTCGATCGTGGCGGTGACGATCGCGGCGTTGGACGTCACGCTGCGCGCCGCGCCGGTGGAGAGGCTCGGCGGTGGCGTGGCCGTCGTGGTGAATGTCTGATCGGCCCCGTCGACGGTGCCCGCCGGGCTCATGGCGACGAGGCGGAAGTGGTAGGTCTTCGACGGCAACAGGCCGGAGACGGCCGCGGACACGGCCACATCGCCCGTTCCCACACCGGCGCTCGCGGCGGAGGTCTGCGTGCCGTAGGCGGTGCTCGTGCCGTACTGGAAGAAGTACGTGGTCGACGTCCCGTTCGGGTTCACGGTCCCGCCGAGCGTCGCCGACGCGAACGAGACCGAGGTCGCCGCCCCGGTGGAGGCCGTCGGCGGCTTCGGCGCGTTCGTCGTGGTCGTCGTCGTGGTGGTGGTGCTCGTCGTCGTGGTCGTCGTGGTCGTCGTGGTCGTCGCGGTGGCGGCCGACGCGATCGCCGCCGAGGCGCCCGCCGGCGTCGCGAGCGCGAGGCAGGCGACCGCGGACAGGGCGGCCCACGGTGCGGCCCGGCGAAGGAGATGTCCAGCGTTCATCGAGATCCGCTCCCTGCGTCTTGAACGTTGTCGTGCGCCGCCGCGGCAACCGGCGAGGAGTGGCCTGCCGGGCGAGAGGCGCTTCGACCGCCACAACCCGCCGGGCCGGCGAAAGGTGCGCAACCGCTATCAAACGTGCGCCGGCTAATCGCCCTCGAGGTGGCGCGGCGGTCCCTGGTGGCGCCGCGGCGGGTCGTCACGCAGCAACTGGGTCAGCGTGACGAGCCGGAAATGGCGGCGCCGCAGCGCGGCGATGACGACGGGTAGCGCCGCGATCGTCTCGCTCCGAGGCCCGCCGCCGTCGTGGAACAGGATGATGGCGCCGGGCCGGGCGCCGCTGAGCGCCGTGTACTCGATCCGGCGCACGCCCGGTCGGGCGTAGTCGCTCGTGTCAACGGTCCAGAGCACCGTGAGCATGTGGCGGCGACGGGCGAGCCGCAGCGTCGTCGCGTCGAACGACCCGTACGGCGGGCGGAACACGACCGGGTGTGGGATGCCGAGCGCGCGGAGCGCCGTCGTGAGCCCGTCGAGCTCCGCCCCCTGCGCCGCGGGCGGCAGGAGCGCCATCATCGGGTGCGTCTCGGTGTGATCGCCGATGAGCATGCCGTCCCGATGCACCTCGACGGCGATCCGCGGATGGGCGCGCACGTTCAGGCCGATCTCGAAGAACGTCGCCGGGACGCGCTCGCGTCGCAGGATCGCGAGGATCCGCGGCGTGTAGACCGAGGGCCCGTCGTCGAACGTCAGCGCGATCTCGCGCCGGCGGCGCGAACCGGCCGCGATCTCGCTCGTGTAGCGCAGGATGCGATCGACGATCGTGCGCGCGGAGCGGCGTTGTGGATCGCCGCGTGGGGGCGTGTGCGCGAGCCAGTGGTTCGCCGGGTACAGGGCGGCGATGCGCGGTGCGGTCACCGCCGAGCGCTTGGCGCTCGATGCCCGGCCGCCGGCGATCACGACCACGACGATCACCAACGCCGGCACGAGCAGGGCCAGGCTGAGGTGCCAACGCCTCACGGGCGGTGATCGTAGCCGTACCGGCGAGCGCGCCGGAACGCCAGGAGGCCCGGCCGACCCGCCTGGTACGTTCGCGCCACAGCGCACGTGCGCCCGCATCGTGCGACCGAACGCGACCGTGGGAGGCGTATCGATGTTCGATCATGAGGGGCACGGCGGCGTGCCTGCCCTTGTTCACCGCACGCGCATCAGGTTGGGACTGCTCGTCGTCGCCCTCGCGCTGGCCGTCGTGCCGGCAGCGGCTCGGGCGGACGGCCTGTACGTCGTCAACGACACCGACAACACCGTCGGGCAGTACGCGATCAGCGGCGGTCTGCTGTCCCCGCTCGTGCCACCGACCGTGGCGATCGGCGACTTCTCCTACAGCGGCATCGCCGCGCGCCCGGACGGCCGCTTCGTGTACGTGGACTACGGCACGAGCATCGCCGCCTTCAGCGTCGACCCCGTCAGCGGCGCGCTGACGGCTGGCCCCGTGTACACCGGATCGGCCGGCTTGAGCAACCTCGCGTTGACCCCCGACGGTCGCAGCCTGTACGCCGGCGCGTCGGACAACAACGTCTACCAGTTCGACGTCGACCCGGCGACGGGGACGCTGACCCCGAAGACGCCCGCCAGCGTCGTTTCGGCCGGCTCGCCGTACGGCATCGCCGTGACGCCCGACGGTCACAGCGCGTACGTCGTCGACGAGGCCGAGAACCTCATCTCCGAGTACGACGTCAACCCCACCACCGGTGTGCTGACGGCCAAGTCGACCGCGACCGTCGCCACCGGCAACGAGCCGCTGAACATCGCGATCTCGCCGAACGGGCGGAGCGCGTACGTCACCGATCCGGGCAACTTCGGGGCCGGCACCGGAATGGTGGGCCAGTACGACATCGACCCGACGACCGGGCTGCTGACGCCGAAGACGCCGGCGAGCGTCGCATCGGGCGACGGGCCGGTCGGCCTCGCGGTGAGCCCCGGCGGCACGAGCCTGTACGTCGGCGACCAGTCCTCCGACGCCGTCTCCGAGTACGACATCGATCCCACGACGGGCGCGCTGACGGCGAAGACACCGGCCACGGTGCCCGCGGGCACCGGCGCGCGGGGTGTCGCCGTCAGCTCGGACGGGACCGGCGTCTACGTCGCGAACTTCGACAGCAACAACATCTCCCAGTACAGCGTCGCGCCCGGGACCGGGGTGCTGTCGCCCGAGACCCCGCCGACCGTGGCCGCCGGGCAGCTGCCGAACAACCTCGTGACCGTCGCGCTCGCGGCGACGCCGCCGGTCGTGACGGGCATCTCGCCCACCAGCGGCTCGCAGCTCGGCGGCACGACGGTGACCATCAGCGGCTCGGGGTTCACCTCGGCGTCGACCGTGTCCTTCGGATCGACGCCGGCGACCGGCGTGACCGTCAACTCGTCGAGCTCGATCACCGCGATCAGCCCGGCCGGCACCGGGACCGTCGACGTGACGGTCACGACCTCGGTCGGCACCTCCCACACCTCGAGCGCCGACGCCTTCACCTATACCGCCGTCCCGGTGAGCGACTCGCTCGGCGGCAGCTACATCCTGGACGAGCAGCTGTGGCAGCGGATCAACCTGCCGGCCGGGTCGACGTTCACCGGCAGCGCCGATCTCGCCGCCGGGTCGTTCACCGGTGCGATCAGCGTGCCGAACTTCACCGCGACGCTGTACGTGCTCGGCGTGCCGAACGCCTTGCATCTGTCGCTGACGCCGACGGGGCCGGTGAGCGGCACCGCCTCGGTGACGGGTGGACTGCTCGCGCTGTCGGCCACGGCCAACCTGTCGCTGACGGTCACGCTCCCGAGCGGTCCCGGCTGGGGCTGGGGCCCCCCGGCGAGTACCTGTACGACCTCGTCGCCACTGCACTTCGCGCTGTCGTCCTCGGGCGGCCCGGCGATCGCGCTGGAGACGGGGCTGACGTTCACGGGCAAGGTCGGGATCGCGCCGCTCGTGCCGAGCAGCTGGTGGGCGGGCCCGGCCTGCGCCGCGCTGTCCCTGCTGCTCGTCAACGGCGACGACCCGTACTCGCTGGTGTTCTCGCCGAGCTGAGCCGCCGGGTAGGTGGGCGAGGGCCTGCGCGCTTGGCGCGCGCGCAGGCCCGCTGGCGGCCGGGCACGGCGGGCCGGCGGGCCGGCGGGCGGTCCGCGGGTCGGGCGGGCGGTCCGCGGGTCGGGCGGGCGGTCCGCGGGTCGGGCGGGCGGTCCGCGGGTCGGGCGGGCGGGCCGCGGGTCGGGATTCGGCCCGCGCGGGGGAACTTTGTTCGATCTTCTCTCACCATGGAAGAAGATCGAACAAACTTCCCCCTCGCGCGGCTCGGCGGCGCGGCTCGGCGGCGCGGCTCGGCGGCGCGGCTCGCCGTGCGGCTCGGCGGCGCGGCTCGGCGGCGCGGCCGCGCGGCCCGTTGAAGGACATCGGCCATCGCGGCGCGGGCGTAGACTGCCGCGCCACAGCACACGGGCCTTCAAGGGGGGACGCGATGAATCGGGCGGACGAGGGCGGGAGCGCGCGGGGTCGGCGGTCGGCGTGGCCGCTCGCCGCCGGCATCGCGACGGTCACGGCGGCCGCGCTCACGGTCGGCGTGACCGGCGTGGCCGCGGCGAGAACGCCTAACCTTTCGAAGTGCGCGAGCGAGTTGGGCATCGGGGGCTCCATCCGCGTCAGGGCCGGCACCACGCCGGCGAGCGCGCTGGCCTCGTACGCGGTCCTGCGCCGGCCGCAGGACCCTTCGGACCACCCGCCGGCCTCGGCCGAGGTGCCCGATGCCGCCTCAATGGGGCTCGCGAGCTACGACCCATCCCTGACCCGGCTGCTCGCGACGACGAGCGGAGGATCGGTGTACCTCGTGGTCGGGGTCACGCCGCCGAGCCGGATCGCGCTCTCGGCGGCGTGCAAGCGGCTGATCCCGCCCGCCGAACTGCGGGCGCTCACGCTCGAGCGGACGCTGTTGGGGAGCGGGCCGGCGTACGCCCTGGTCGAGGTTCCCGCCGGCGGCGGTTCGAGCGCCGAGGTGCTCGCCACCGCGAGCTTCGCCTTCAGCCAAAGCGGCTTTGCGTACGGCGTGACGAGCACGGACAGCGGCGCGGACGAGCTCACGGCGCTCGTCCCGGACGGCGTGGGCGCGGTCAGGGTGGCGTACGTGCCCCCGGTTGGATCGTTCGCACTCACCGTGCAGAACAACCTGGCCTCGGGAGTCGGACCCGCCGCGAGCACCAGCACGAGCCTGCCGGCCAGGAAGTCGGCGCGCCGGCGCTACGTGAACAAGCACCTCGCGCTGACGATCACGTGGCTGACCGCGCCGGACGGCTCGATCGTACGCGTCTTCGCCCGGCCGCCCACCCTGGTGCACAAGCTCCTCGAGTTTCTGAGCCTGGTGGCCCCGACCGGGTCGAGCCCGGGCACGATCACGAGCACCAGTTCGAGCAGCTGCGGCCCGGCCAAGCGGCACGGGCGGGCCGTCTACATCTGCACGACGACCACGCGAACCTGCGTCCCGACGAAGGTGAACGGCCACGTCAAGCAGCGCTGCTCCACGAGCACGAAGGTCACCGTGTCGAAGCCGGCGACGTGAACGCCCGCCCCTGCGCGCGGGGCCCCGCGGCCCCGGGGCCACCGGCACGGGCCGCGCGCTTGAGTAGCCTGCGTGCCCGATGTCCTTCTATGTCACCACGCCGATCTACTACGTCAACGCGGCGCCCCATCTCGGGCACGCGTACACGACGATCGCGGCCGACATCCTCGCCCGCCACATGCGCCAGCGCGGGGAGGACGTCTTCTTCCTGACCGGCACCGACGAGCACGGGGAGCCGGTCGCCCTCGCCGCCGAGGCCGCGGGCGTCACGCCGCAGGAGCTGGCCGACCGCAACGCGGAGCGCTTCCGTGCGCTCGGGCCGATCCTGGACGTCACCAACGACTTCTTCATCCGCACGTCCGACGAGCAGCACAAGGAGAAGGTCCAGGAGGTGCTGACGCGCGTGTACGAGAACGGGCACGTGTACAAGGGCCTCTACGAGGGCTGGTACTGCCCCCGCTGCGCGGACTTCAAGAGCGAGTCCGAGATCGCCGAGGGCAACACCTGCCCGATCCACGGGATCCCACTCCTGTGGGAGAGCGAGGAGAACTACTTCTTTCGGCTGTCGAGCTTTCAGGGCGCCCTCGAGGAGCTGTACGCGCAGCGGCCGGACTTCGTCATGCCCGGCCATCACTTCAACGAGGCGCGCAGCTTCATCGCCCAAGGTCTGCAGGACGTGTCGCTGACGCGCGGCAAGCTGACCTGGGGCGTGCCGGTTCCGTGGGACCCCACGCACGTCTTCTACGTGTGGTTCGACGCGCTCCTGAACTACTACACGGCGCTTAGTTACGCGCGCGAGGGCGAGGACCTGACCGAGCGCTTCTGGCCGCCCACGTTCCACCTCATCGGGAAGGACATCCTGAAGTTCCACACGGTGTTCTGGCCGGCGCTGCTCATGGCGGCGGACCTGGAGCTGCCCGAGCACGTCTTCGTGCACGGCTTCCTGCTGCTCGACGACCAGAAGATGAGCAAGTCGCTCGGAAACGTGCTCGACCCGTTCGCGATCATCGAGCGCTTCGGCTCGGACGCGTTGCGCTACTACTGCTTCCGCGAGGTCTCCTTCGGACGCGACGGGTCCGTCTCGACGGCCGGTTTCGAGACTCGCTACGAGACCGAACTGGCGAACGAGTACGGGAATCTCGCCTCCCGCACGATCGCGATGGTGCAGCGCTACCGGGAGGTCGCGCTGCCGGCGCTCGGACTCGACGAGGCGCTCGCCGCCGACTTCGACGGCCTCGCCGACGAGGTCGCGGCCCTCATGGACCGGGCCGAGCTCACGCAGGCGCTCGACGTCGTCTGGCAGCGGGTGCGGCGCCTGAACCGCTACGTCGAGGAGCAGGCGCCCTGGACGCTGGCCAAGGACTCCGAGCGGGCGGGCGATCTGGGTCGCGTGCTCGCCTCGCTGCTCGAGGGCCTGCGCGTCGTCACCGTGCTCCTGCATCCCTACCTGCCGCAGGCGACCGAGAAGCTGCTCGCGGCGCTCGGCGTCGACGACCGCTCGTTGGAGAGTGCGCGCTACGGGGCAGGCGGCGGTGGCGGCGCTGTGACGCCCCTCGAGCCGCTGTTCCCGAAGCTCTGAGCGGGGTTGTCCCGCCGGCGGGACAACCCGAAAACGCAAGCCCAGACGTCATTTGTCGCAATAGCGGCGCCATCTGCTTGACCGCGGCCCGGCGGTGTGGCACAAACGGGGCGGCGTTGTCGCGCTCTTTTTTGTGGACGCACCGCGTGTGGACGGTGAGTGAATCGGTGAGTGTGTAACGAGCATGAGCGCAGCCCCGACCGACACATCGCCCGCGAGCGTCAGGCAGGCACCGGCCAGGCGGCTGCTCGGGGCCGTGTCGAGCGTGGCGCCCGGCCTGAAGCCGGCGGCGCAGCGCGCGCTCATCCGACTCGGCTACGCGACGGTGAACCGTCGGCTCGACCGGGTCCAGGTCGCGAGCATGAACTACGGCTACGCTCCCCTCGACGCCGTCCTGGCGGGCGACGAGTCCGACGGCGCCGAGATCTACAGCCACCAGCTCTACGAGCGTGTCGCGGCCGCGGCGACGCTCGAGCACGCCGAGGCGCTCGAGGTGGGGTGCGGGCGCGGCGGTGGCGCCGCGTTCGTCGTCGAGCGCTTCGGTGTCGCCCGGCTGACCGGCCTCGACTTCTCCGAGAAGGCGATCACCTACGCGCGCACGCGCCACACGGACCCGCGCCTGCGCTTCGTGCGCGGCGATGCCGAGGCGCTGCCGTTCGCCGACGCGTCGTTCGACGCCGTGCTGAACGTCGAGTCCTCGCACTGCTATCCGGACGTGGCCCGGTTCGTGTCCGAGGTGCTTCGGGTGCTGCGCCCCGGGGGTCGATTCCTGTTCGCCGATCTGCGCCTGCGCCAGGACGTCGAGGAGATGCGCCGGTCCTTCCTCGACGCCGGCTTCTCGATCGCCGAGGAGGAGGACATCACCCCGAACGTCGTGCGGGCGCTCGAGCTCGACTCCCCCCGGCGCGAGGCGTTCGTGCGCCGTCAGGTCCCACGACCGCTGCAGAGCCACGCGCTCAACTTCGCCGCGGCGAAGGGCAGCGAGGTGTACGAGGCGATGCGCACGGGCGCGCTGGAGTACCTGCGGTTCGCCCTCGTCAAGCCGGACCCGTGAGCGCGGTCGCGCCGAGCAGCGCCGGTCGCGGCTCGCGGCGCGCGGCGGCGGGGATCGTCCCGAGACGGCGGATCGGAGCGTCCGCCCCCGCGCCGAGCGGGGCCGCGGCGATCGAGGCGCACCGGCTCGTGCGCGAGTTCCGCAGGGGACCGCGGGCCGTGGACGGGATCGACCTCGCCGTCGCGCCGGGCGAGATCTACGGGTTCCTCGGCCCGAACGGCGCCGGGAAGTCCACGACGGTCCTGATGCTCACGACGCTGCTGCCGCCGACCTCCGGACGGGCGAGCGTCGGCGGTCACGACGTCGCACGCGAGGGCGCGCGGGTGCGCGCCTCGATCGGCGCGGCGCTGCAGGAGGCGGCGCTCGACTCGATCCTCACCGGTCGCGAGCACCTGCTGCTCCAGGCCACCCTGCAGGGACTGGCGAAGGCCGAGCGCGGGCGCCGCGCCCAGGAGCTGCTCGAGCGCGTCGGACTGACCGAGGCGGCCGACCGCCGCGTCGGCGGCTACTCGGGCGGGATGAAGCGGCGCCTCGACCTCGCGCTCGCGCTCGTGCACCGCCCGCGCATCCTGTTCCTCGACGAGCCGACGACCGGGCTCGATCCCCAGAGCCGCACCGCCCTCTGGGATGAGGTGGCGCGCCTGGCCCACGACGAGGGCGTGACCGTGTTCCTCACGACCCAGTACCTCGAGGAGGCCGACGCGCTCGCCGATCGCGTCGGCATCATCGATCGCGGCAAGATCGTCGCCGAGGGCACCCCGGCGCGGCTGAAGGCCGAGATCGCGAACCCGACGGTCGAGCTCGTGCCCACCGACCACGCGGCCCAGAGGGCCATCGCCGAACGGCTCGCCCTGTTTCAGTTCGTCACGCGCAACGGGGGCAACAGCCTCACCGTCCAGCTGCGCGGCGGGGAGGCGCAGCTCGCCGACGTGGTGCGCATCCTCGATCAGGCCGACCTGCACGTGGCGTCGCTGCACCTGCGCCAGCCGTCGCTCGACGACGTCTTCCTGGCCAAGACCGGGCGCAAGCTCGAGGGCGCCTCCCGCGCGGCGGACGGCAGCGGTGGACACTGAGCGCGCCCCGGGGCCGGCCACGCTCGAGCAGGTCGGCGCGCTCGCGCGGCGATCGGTCACGCGCATGTTCCGCCATCGGGCCCTGCTCGTGTTCCCGCTGCTGTTCCCGCTCATCCTGTTCGCGATCAACGGCAACGCGCTCACCGCGGCGCGCCACATCCCGGGCTTTCCCCCGGTCAGCTACCGCGCGTTCGTGCTCGCCCTGCCCTTCCTGCAGGGCGCCCTGCTGATCGCGCTGATCGCCGGAACCGACCTCGCGCGCGACATCGAGTCCGGGTTCCTCAACCGGCTTGCGCTCACGCCGCTGCGGGGCGGCGCGCTCATCGCCGGCGAGCTCGGCGGCGTGATCGTCATCGCCGCCCTGCAGTCCGTCTGCTACCTGCTCGTCGGGGTCGCCAGCGGCGTCGGGATCGCGAGCGGGTTCGCCGGCGCGGTCGTGGTCGTCGTCCTCGCCGTCCTGATCGCCTTCGGCTTCGCCGGTCTCGGCACGTTCCTCGCGCTGCGCTTCGGCAGCGGGGAGGCGGTGCAGGGGTTCTTCCCGCTGCTGTTCGTCTTCGTCTTCCTCAGCTCGGCCAGCCTGCCGCGCAACCTCATCCAGGTGCACTGGTTCCGGGCGGTCGCGACCTACAACCCGGTCTCGTATCTCATCGAGGGCATCCGCAGCCTGATCATCACCGGCTGGGACGGCGAGGCGCTCGCGCTCGGCTTCGGCTTCGCGCTGCTGCTCGCGATCGCGAGCCTCGGCCTCTCCAGTGCGGCGATGACGAACCGGATGGTGCGCACATGAGGCGCTTCGCGCTCGTGACGCGCGCCGTCGCCTGGCGCTCGGTCCACAACGCGTTCGTCAGTCCGGCGGTCCTCCTGCCGCCGATCATCTTTCCGCTCTTCTTCCTCGTCGCGCTCGCCGGCGGGCTGTCGCGGATCGCGAACGTTCCGCACTTCGACTACCACTCCGGCTACACCGCGTTCCAGTTCGTGTACGTGTTCCTGCAGTCCTCGGCGTTCGGCGGCGTGTACACCGGCTTTGCCGTCGCCCACGACTTCGACACCGGCTTCGCGCGGCGGCTGCTGCTGAGCGCGCCGCGCCGCAGCGGGATCGTCGCCGGGTACGTGCTCGGCGGACTCGCGCGCTGGTTCGCGATCGCCGCGATCGTGACGCTCGCGGCGCTCATCGGGGGCATGCGCGTGAGCGGCGACGGGGTCCAGCTCGGCGGCCTGGTCGCGCTCGGCATCCTGATGAACCTCGCCGCCGCGCTCTGGGCCTGCGGCGTGGCCATGTTCCTGCGCACCGACCGCGCGGGTGCGCTCATCCAGATGCCGGTGTTCGTGATCCTCTTCCTCGCGCCCGTCTACGTCCCGGTCAACCTGCTGAGCGGGTGGATCCACACCGCCGCGCGCGTCAACCCGGTGACGGCCGTGCTCGACGCGGGGCGGGGGCTGCTCGCGGGGTCGCCGACCGAGGTCGCGCTCGCGTTCGCGCTGCTCGCCGGGGCCATCGCGCTCATGGCGGCGTGGGCGCGGAGCGGGCTCGCGTCGGCCGAGCGCGCCGGCTGAGCCGGCGGCGTGAGCGGAGGACGCATTGGCGAAGAATGTTCGCACGCGCCTTGTCTGGCGCCCACGCGATCGGGAATGTTGTACACCGCAGCCCTTCTCGAGACGGCTGCGATGAGGGAGGACGTGGAGTGCACGCACACATCGCTCGCGCGGTCGCGAGACTCGTACTGGCCGGTGCCCTCGCCTTGGCGGGGGTCGTGATCGCCGGGCCGCTCCCGGCGCTGGCCCAGTTCCAGCCCGCCCGCGAGGAGGCGCCGATCAGCTCGACCTCGCCGGACGCCGCGCTCGTGCGCGAGAGCTACGTGAGCCTGTACGCGCCCCTGCCTGCCGCCGACGGCCCGCACCCGGCGGCGTGCGATCGAATCGGGTACCTGCGCTTCCGCGCGGCGGACGGACCGCGCCGTCCGGCTCGCGCTGACGCGATCTTCGTGGCCCAGCCCGGAGTGCTCGAGGGCGCCGGCGCATTCGACCAGGTGGCCCGCAACACGATCATCGACGCCGAGCAGCAGGGCTACCACGTCGAGTTCTGGGCCATCAGCCGCCGTTCGAACTGCCTCGAGGACACGTCGGGGATCGAGGCCGCGATCGCGGCGCGCAATCCCCAGGTCGCCTTCGACTACTACTTCGGCGGCCGCTTCGTCGACGGGCACACGTTCGCCGGGATCGTGAGCGCGAAGGATGCGGCGTGGCTCTCGCACGTCGGGCTCGCACAGACGCTGCGCGACGAGTACACGGTCATCAGCCAGCTTCCGCCTTCGGTGCGCGAGCGCAAGGTGCTCTGCGGCGGCCACTCGCTCGGCGGCATCCTCACCGGGGCGTTCGCGAACTGGGACTTCTCGGGATACGGCAACCCGGCCGCCGCCGGCTACAACCAGTGCGCGGGGTATTTCGCCCTCGAGACCCGCTTCGCCATCTCCTCGGCCGCGACGGTGCTGTCCGCTCCGGTCGGTGGCCTGCTGAACGGGATCGTCTCCGCTGTCGGCAGCGGCGCGCCGTACGTCGACTTCCCGCCGATCACGCCCGAGACCGAGTACGCGGTCCCGATCCTCGGGATGGCGTCCTACTGGTCGCCGAACGCGCGCAGCACGCTGCTGGCGGCGTACCCGAACGACGCGAACTTCGGCGCGACCTATCGCCTTCTGCTGGCCGACAACTGGCTCGACTTCCTGCTCGGCCGGCCCGACGGGCGCATGATCAACGCCACGAACGAGGCCGTCGTCGGCGACGTGTTCTCCGACGAGGTCCAGCCGATCGGCATCCTGCGCGCGAGCCTCGGCGCGCCGACCGGCGGGCCGCTCGTCGAGAAGAGCTTCCCGGTCCCGTTCAACTCCCCGCCCGTCCTGGCCGGACTCTTCGGCGGCCAGCCGCAGGTCGCGCCGGCGCCGTCCGCGGCGACGGCCTCCGGACCGCTGTACGGCTGGCTCAACTACAACCAGGTCACCGCGCCGCTCTCGCTCCCGGCGGACCCGGGGGTGCCGTACGCGACGCCGACGAGCGAGGTGAGCGACATCGCGCAGTTCTCGCGCACGCTGTTCGACGCGGCGCCCGCGCTCTTCACCGAGCCGTACTTCCCGACCGCGCTCGCGCTCGACTCGATCGCGGCGGGCTCGGGCGACCGCTCGGGCGGCCTGGCCGGCCTCCGCTACTCGGACGGGATCACGCGGCACCCCGCCATGTATGTGGACGGGGGGCAGGGCATCGGGCCGGTCCTCGATCCGAACGGGACCCTCATCCCGAACGGGCCGGCACCGCAGGTCCACGTGACCGCGCCGGGCTACAACCACCTCGACGTCCTCACGGCGGCCCGCGTGCAGAACAACGGCCTGCCCGAGCTGTCGAGCAGCACGCTCGCCGGCTGGATGGAGCAGGTGGTGGGCCCGCCGGCCCGCTGACCGGGCGGGCGTCAGATCACCGCGCGGTCCGCGAGGTCTTCGACGAGGGCGAGCAGCTGCCCGACCTGGTGCTCGAAGTCATGCTGAAGCGGTCGCAGGCGCAGACAAGGCCGGCGGGGTGGCTCGTACGGGTCGTCGATGCCGGTCATCCCGTGCAGCTCGCCGCGCCGGGCCTTGGCGTACAGGCCCCTCGGGTCGCGCCGCTCGCACTCGGCGAGCGGCGTCTCGACGTGGATCTCGAAGAACGGCAGCTCCCACTCGCGCACCGCTGCGCGCGCCGCTTCGCGGTCGGCCGCGTAGGGCGAGACGAGGCTGACGATCGCCACGACCCCGGCGTCGGCGAACAGGCGCGCGACGTGCGCGGTGCGCCGCACGTTCTCGGCCCGGTCGGCGGGCGCGAAGCCGAGGTTGCCGTTCAGGCCATGGCGCAGGTTGTCGCCGTCGAGCCGGTACGCGGGCCGCCCGGACATCACGAGCCGCCGCTCGAGCGCCGCGGCCAGGGTCGACTTCCCGGAGGCCGGCAGCCCGGTCAGCCAGAGCACCGCGCCGCGGGAGTCGACCGCGGTCCAGCGCTCCGCCCGCGACAGGCTGCCGGGGTCCCAGGTGACGTTCGCGCTGCGCGCGTCCTGAGAGCGCTCGACCGCCTCGGCGTGCATCACCCGGATCATCCCGGCGGCGAGCGTGTCGTTGCTCGCCTCGTCGATGAGGATGAACGAGCCCGTGCAGCGGTTGAGGCGGTAGTCGTCGTAGGCCAGCGGCGCGCTCGTGACGATCTCGACCCGCCCGATCTCGTTGAGCTCCAGGCCGTCGGCCGTCGTGTCGCGGTGCAGGGTGTCGACGTCGATCCGGTAGCGGACCTCGCGGATCTCGGCGTGGGCGGTGCGCGTCAGGTGCTTGAGGAGCACCCGCTGCTTGGGGACGAGCGGCCGATCGCTCATCCAGCAGATGAGCGCGTCGACCGTGCGCCCGACGACCGGGCGATTTCCGGGACGGCAGATGACGTCGCCGCGGGACACGTCGAGCTCGTCCTCGAGCCGCAGCGCCACGGCCATCGGCGGCGTCGCCTCGGGCAACGGGCCGTCGTAGGTCTCGATCGCGGCGACCCGCGTCCGGGCGCCCGAGGGCAGCACGACGATCTCCTCGCCGGCGCGCAGCACCCCCGCGGCGACCGATCCGGCATAGGACCGGTAGTCCCGGCGGGTGTCGTCGTCGACGCGGATCACCCACTGGACGGGGAAGCGGACGTCCACGAGATTGGCGTCGGCCGCCACGTAGACGTGCTCGAGGTGGTACAGCAGCGGTGGCCCCTCGTACCACCGGAGCTCCGCCGAGGGCCGCACGACGTTGTCGCCGAGGAGCGCCGAGACCGGGATGAAGGCGATGTCCGTCACGTCGAGCCGGGCGGCGAAGGAGCGGAACTCCGCGGCGATCGACTCGAACACGCCCTCGTCCCAGTCGACGAGGTCCATCTTGTTGACGCAGACGACCAGGTGCGGGATCCCGAGCAGCGACGACAGGAACGCGTGGCGGCGCGTCTGCTGGACCATCCCCTTGCGCGCGTCGACGAGGATGACCGCCACGTCGGCCGTCGACGCACCGGTGACCATGTTGCGCGTGTAGCGCACGTGGCCGGGCGTGTCGGCGATGATGAACCGCCGGCGCGGCGTCTCGAAGTGACGGTAGGCGACGTCGATCGTGATGCCCTGCTCGCGTTCGGCGCGGAGCCCGTCGGTGATCAGGGAGAGGTCGACGTGACCGTTGCCCGACCCCCCGTTATGGTGCCGGCTCGCCGTCACGACGGCGTCGAGCTGGTCCTGCATCAGCGCCTTGGACTCGAACAGCAGGCGCCCGATGAGCGTCGATTTGCCGTCGTCCACAGAACCGGCGGTGGCCAGGCGGAGCAGATCCTGCCGCGGTCCCGCCGGCGAGCCGCCCATCTAGAAGTAGCCCGCCCGTTTGCGGTCCTCCATGCTCGCCTCGCTGACGCGATCGTCGGCGCGGGTCTGCCCGCGCTCGGTGATGCGCGTCGCCGCGATCTCGGCGATGACCTGCGGCAGCGTCGTCGCCTCGCTGACGACCGCGCCGGTGCATGACATGTCGCCGACCGTGCGGTAGCGCACGCCGGCGACGAAGGGCGTCTCCCCGGGGAGGTGATCGACGAAGGCGCTGGTCGCGTACAGCATCCCGTCGCGGCGAAAGACCTCGCGCTCGTGGGCGAAGTAGATCGACGGGAGATCGAGGCCCTCGCGCTCGATGTAACGCCACACGTCGAGCTCGGTCCAGTTGCTCAGCGGGAAGACGCGCACGTGCTCGCCGCGGCGGATGCGCCCGTTGTACAGGCTCCAGACCTCGGGCCGCTGCGTCTTGGGATCCCAGCTGCCGAAGTCGTCGCGGAAGCTGAAGATCCGCTCCTTGGCCCGCGCCCGCTCCTCATCGCGGCGGGCGCCGCCGAAGGCGGCGTCGAACCCGTGCTCGGCGAGCGCATCGAGCAGGGTCGTCGTCTGGAGCCGGTTGCGCGACGCCCGCGGCCCGCGCTCCTCGGTCACGCGTCCGGCGTCGATCGAGTCCTGCACCGACGCGACGATCAGCCGCTCGCCGAGCCCGGCGACGTGCCGATCGCGAAACGCGATGACCTCCGGGAAGTTGTGTCCCGTGTCGACGTGCAGTAGCGGGAACGGGAACGACGCCGGGCGAAACGCCTTCTCGGCCAGTCGCAGCAGGACGATCGAGTCCTTGCCGCCGCTGAACAGCAGCACCGGACGCGAGAGCTCGGCCGCGACCTCGCGCATGATGTGAACCGCCTCGGCCTCGAGCGCATCGAGATGATGTGCCTCGGGGACCGGGGCTGTGAGGGGAGCGTTCACCATTTTGCAACTACCGACGACTGGCACAGACACCGAAGTTCTTATGTGACCGCCGCGCTGCATTAGCGGCGGTTAACTGAAAAGCGGCCGACCGACCGCGCTCTTCTCACTCCCGAGACGTATGTGAGGCGGCCACATACGTCTCGTCCGCTTCGTCACCCGAGGTCTCCAGGACGGCGCTCGCGGCTTCATCGAGCACGTTGGTGACCCATTCCCGCAGCGTGCACCGGCTGGCCTCCGCGGCTTCACGCCAGCGTTCGTGCCGTTCGCGCTCGAGAGCGAGTTGCAGCGCGGCGCTCGGCGGACTGGTCATCGCCGCCCGGGCCCGGACCCGCCGTCGCAGCTCGGACTTCGACCACCCGCGCTGGATCGAGAGGTCGAGCCAGAAGTCCTGGTCCTCCCGGGGCAGGGAACAGACCTCGGCGTGATGCTGGAAGCTCAGATCGTGCCGGCGGCGGGACGGGTCGAACGCCCGCGCCACCATCGCGTAGTTGCGCAGGGTCTTGTACTCGAGCCCGGTCAGCGCGATCCCCTCCCGGTAGCGGAGCCCGTACATCCGCCGCCCGAACGCGAGCCAATCGCCCAGCCACCAGGAGGTCGCATCGGAATGCATGCCGATCTTGGTCCCCACCGACTTCCAGTGGTCGATTGTCATCGAAGCGTCAAACCGCATGGACGTGCGCAGGCACTTGATGCTTCCCGCGGCAGGCCGGCCACCGCTCGTCGGCAGTCCGGCGCCGGACGCCGGCGGCTGCGGATGCGGGACGGAGGCGGTCTCGCCGCGGGTCCCGTTCTCCGAACCGTCCCAGTCATCCTCGCGGGGCCCATCGCCCAGCGGGGTGGCCTCCGGTCCCGACGCGCCGCGGACGCTCGAGGCGACCGCACACATCGGTATGAGAAGCAGCCAGGGCAGCGTGTTGTGGTAGCGATGCAGGCGCAATCTTCCGACCCCCTATTGCCGTCGGACATGACGAATCTGCTCAGCGAGCTACGCAGCGAGTACCCAGCCCGGTGGTCTAGCAAACTGCGCGGTGTGAGCGCAAGCGCCTTCGCAACTCTCTCACCTGCATGAGGGAAAAGGCTTCGTCGTGGCACCATTGATCTCGGTGATGTGGCGAGTGGCAATGTGGGTATCACCGTGCCCGATGGCGACGGTTGGGAACACACTGCGCATGCGATCGGAAGCCTTGCCGGCGGCGGCGGCGATTGCTCAAATGGCGCGGGTGCAGAGCGAACGTGTGAACCGGCCGTGAAGCGGCGTGTCGCCGTCATCGGGCTGGACTGCGCCGACCCGCGGCTCGTGTTCGAGCGCTGGCCCGACGAGCTGCCCAACCTGCGGCGGCTGATGGGCTCGGGAACGTGGGGGCCGCTGCGGAGCGTCGACCCGCCGATCACCGTGCCGGCCTGGAGCTGCATGATGACCGGCCACGATCCCGGCGAGCTGGGCATATACGGCTTCCGCAACCGCACCGAGCACGGCTACGACTCGCTCGGGGTCGCCGACTCGCGGTCGGTGCGCCTCGACCGGGTGTGGGACGTGCTCGGTCGGGCGGGCCGGCACGTCGTCGTCGTCGGCGTCCCCCAGACCTCTCCGCCGGTCGAGGTGAACGGGGAGCTCGTGTCGTGCTTTCTCACCTCCGATCCGCGGACGGTGGCCTACACGCATCCGCCCGACCTGCGCACCGAGATCGAGGGTCTCGTCGGCTCCTACCGCGTCGACGTGCAGAACTTCCGCAGCGATGACCGCGATCGCATCCTGGCCGAGATCTACGAGATGACCGAGCAGCGCTTTCGCCTCTGCCGGCACCTGCTCGACACGCGGCCGTGGGATTTCTTCATGATGGTCGAGATCGGCCTCGACCGGATGCACCACGCGTTCTGGCGCTTCTTCGACGAAGAGCACCCCCGTCACGAGCCCGGCCACCGGTACCGCGACGCGATTCGCAGCTACTACGCCTACCTCGACGAGGAGATCGGCGAGACGATGGAGCGCTTCGACGACGACACGTCGGTGATCGTCGTCTCCGATCACGGCGCGCGTCCGATGGAGGGCGCCATCTGCGTGAACGAATGGCTCGCCCAGGAGGGCTACCTCGTGCTCGAGGAGCCGCCCCGGGGGCCGACCCCCTTCCGGCAGGCTCGGGTGGACTGGAGGCGCACGCGAGCCTGGGGAGAGGGCGGGTACTACTGCCGCCTGTGCCTCAACGTGGAGGGGCGCGAGCCGCTCGGCATCGTCGGCGCGGACGAGTACGAGCCGCTCCGCGACGAGTTGGCGCGCCGGCTCGAGGAGCTGCCCGGTCCGCACGGCAACCGGATCGGCACCCGCGCCTTCCGGCCCGAGGAGCTGTGGCGCCGGCAACGGGGGATCCCGCCCGACCTGATCGTGTACTTCGGCGACCTCGGTTGGCGCAGCAACGGCAGCCTCGGGCACGGCCGGCACTGGACCTTCGACAACGACACCGGGCCCGACGACGCCAACCACGACCGCGACGGGATGTGCGTGATCACCGGTCCCGGCGTGCCGGTGGGCCGCCGCGACGACCTCACCATCTACGACATCGCGCCGACGATCCTGGCGCTCGCCGGCCTGTCGCCCGACGGGGACATGCGCGGGCGCGCGCTCGACGCCCACGCGGCCTGACTCGCGGCACGGCGAATTGTCCCGCCGGCGGGACAATTCGCACCCGACGGCGCCCTACCCGGCGTCGTCGAGCGCGGCGATCAGCCGCGAGCGCGTCTCGTGCGGCGCGATGACCGCGTCCACCACCCCGTCCCGCAGCGCCCGCTCGGTCGAGATGTGACGCGCCGCGTACTCCTCGGCCAGCCGGGTGGCGACGGCCTGCGGCGAGCGCGCCGCCGCCAGCTCGCGGCGGTGCAGGATCTTGATCGCCGACTGCGCTCCCATGACGCCGATCTCGGCACCGCCCCAGGCGAGCGCGACATCGGCGCCGAGGTCCTTGGAGTTCATGGTGATGAATCCGCCGCCGAAGGCCTTGCGCAGCACGACCGTCAGCCGCGGCACGGTGGCCGCCGCGAAGGCGCGCACGAGCTGCGCCCCGCGCCGGATGATGCCGACGCCTTCCTGCTTCGTGCCGGGCATGAACCCGGGCGTGTCGACGAGCACGATGAGCGGAATTCGCAGCCGGTCGCAGGTGGTGACGAAGCGAGCGCCCTTGTCGCAGGCGTTGGCGTCGAGCACGCCACCGAGGTGCCGCGGCTGGTTGGCGATGATGCCGACCACGCGCCCGTCGATGCGGCTGAACGCCGTCACCAGGTTGCGGGCCCAGCGCGGCGCGACCTCGAGCAGCTCGCCGCCGTCCGACAGGCTGCGGGCGACGTCGAGCACGTCGTACACGCGGCGTGACTCGCGGGGCACGTGGCGGGACGGATCGGGGTCGAGCGGGGGTCGCGCCGCCCGGCGCACGGCCCGCCCGACCCGCGACGGGAGGTAGCCGAGCAGGCGTCGCGCCGTGACGGCCGCCTCGAGCTCGTCGTCCACGACGAAGTCACACACACCGGTGCCCTGGTGCACGCGCGTGCCGCCGAGCTCCGCGGTGTCGACGAGCTCACCGGTGACCTCGCGCACGACGCCCGGACCGGTGAGGAACATCGCCGACGGCCTCGTCATGACGATGAAATCGGTGAGCGCCGGCGAGTACACGCCGCCGCCGGCCGAGGTGCCCGTGATCACCGAGATCTGCGGCGAGCGTGACGAGAGTGCGACGTTCTCGCTGAAGATCCGCCCGAAGCCCCCGAGCGCGGCCGCGCCCTCCTGCAGGCGGGCGCCGGCGCACTGGAGGAAGGCGACGATCGGCATGCCGCGGTCGCGCGCGGTGCGCAGGGCGTGAACGATCACCTCCGCCTCGATCCGCCCCACCGAGCCGCCGGCCAGCGAGCCGTCGTGGGCGTAGCAGACGACCGGTCGGCCCTCGACGGCGCCGAGGCCGGCAACCACCCCGACCCGCACGGCCGCGGTGTGCGACGGCAGCGGGCGCAGCGATTGCGGGTCACAGAGAAGCTCGAGCGGGCGCGCCGCGCCGCCGAGGCGGGTGACCTCGCGGGCCGGGCCGGCCGTTGCGTGGCGCTGCGCGCCGATCACCTCCGAGAGCTGCCGGGCTTCCGCTCGAAATGGACTCGTCTGATCGTGCATTCGTCACCCCGCATGGTTGATCACACGTGTCCTCTCCGCCCAAGTGGGGTCATCGTAGGTCGCCTTCCCACCGGAGCGCAAGGAACGAGTGAGTTAGTGGGCCATTGCCTGTGCCGTCTTGACTTTCCCGCGATCGGTGTGTCACAAAAAGGAAAGCGCGGGGGGCGTCCGTCATGGGTGTGGCGGTGGCGTTTGCCGGCGGCGAAAACGGTTACTACGGCGAGAACGTGATCGTTCTGCGGAGGAACTGCGAGTGAACAACAACCGGATAGGGAACAGGGCTGTCATCCCTGCACCGCGATTGTCATTTGTACCGATCCGCATCTGGTACCGGAGGTCCATTCGTGCCGGCGTTCACCTCGGACCGGGTGTCCAAGTCGATGGCGGTCGTTGATGGGTGAGGCGCGTCACCTCAGCACCGCTGCACCGAGGCCGGACGTGCCGGGCGTCTTGGACTTCCTCGTGCTCACGCCGACCGGCGCGCCCGAGCCGAGCCTCGCCATCGCCGCGAGCCGCGCCGGCGCGATCGGCACGCTCGACCTGCGCGATGCGGCCGACGAGGCCCAGGCGGCCGCGGCGCTGCAGCGCCTCTCGGCGGCGGCGCGGGGGCGCTGGGCGGTCGCGGTGCAGTGCGCCGACGGTCTGCCGAGCGCCGTCCGCCACGCGGCGCCGCCGGGCCTCGAGGCCGTCGTGATCTGCGGACGCGGCGGGCCGCTCGGCGATCTCGTCGGCGAGGTGCAGGCCCTTGGCGCCAGAGCGCTCGTCCAGGCGCTCAGCCTCGAGGACGCCCGGGCCGCCGAGGAGGCGGGCGCGGACGCCGTGATCGCCACGGGTCACGAGGCCGGGGGCTGGATCGGCGAGGAGGGCGCGTTCGTCCTGTTGCAGCGCTGCACCGCCGAGCTGAGCGTTCCCGTCTGGGCCCATGGCGGCGTCGGCTTGCACACCGCCGCCGCCTGCGCCGTGGCCGGCGCGGCCGGCGCGGTGCTCGACAGCCAGGTCCTGCTCGCGCGCGAGTCGCCCCTTCCGGCCGCGGTGCGCAAGCGGGTCGCCGCGATGGACGGCAGCGAGACGGCCTGCCCCGGGCGCGCCCTCGGCGCTCCGTTCCGCCTCCTGTCGCGCCCGGACCTCGACGGTCCCCGCGAGCTCGAGCGCCTCGCGGCGCGGCTCGAGGCCGAGGCCGACGAGCCGGACGCCGAGCGCGCCTGGCGCGCTGAGCTGCACGAGCGCGTCGCGTGGGACGACCGCCCCGGCGGCGTGCTCGCGATCGGACAGGACGGCGCCTTCGCCGCGGAGCTCGCCCGGCGGTTCGTGACCGTCGGCGGCATCCTCGCCGCGCTCGCGACGTCGGTGCGCGAGCAGCTTGCCGCCGCCCGCGCGCGTAACCCGCTCGCGCGCGACGCCGGGCTCGCGGCCGCGCACGGCACCGAGTACCCGATCGTCCAGGGCCCGATGACCCGGGTCAGCGACCGGGCCGAGTTCGCGGCGGCCGTCGCCGACGCGGGGGCGCTGCCGTTCCTGGCGCTCGCCCTGCTGCGCGGTCCGGAGGTGGCCGACCTGCTGCGCCGCACGCGCGAGGAGCTCGGCGAGCGCCCGTGGGGGGTCGGCATCCTCGGCTTCGTCCCGGCCGCGCTGCGGGCCGAGCAGCTCGAGGCCGTGCGCGCCGTGCGCCCCCCGTTCGCGCTGATCGCCGGCGGGCGGCCGGACCAGGCGCGGGTGCTCGAACAGGACGGCACGACGACCTACCTGCACGTGCCGTCGGAGGCGCTGTTGCGGATGTACCTGCGCGATGGCGCGCGGCGCTTCGTCTTCGAGGGTCGCGAGTGCGGCGGACACGTCGGCCCGCGCACGAGCTTCGTGCTCTGGGAGAGCATGGTCGACGCGCTGCTCGACGCGCTGCCCGCCGGCGCCGGTCCGGAGGTGTCGGTGCTGTTCGCCGGCGGCATCCACGACGGGCGGTCGGCGGCGATGACGGCGGCGATCGCCGCCCCGCTCGCGGAGCGGGGCGTGCGGATCGGCGTGCTCATGGGCACCGCGTACCTGTACACCGAGGAGGCCGTTAGCGGGGGCGCGATCACCGCGGCGTTCCAGCAGGCCGCGGTGGCGGGCGACCGCACCGTGCTGCTCGAGAGCGGCCCCGGCCAGGCGACGCGCTGCCTGCCGTCGCCGTTCGTGGACGACTTCGCGGCGGAGCGGCTGCGGCTGATGACCGAGGAGGTCGCGCCCGCGGAGCGACGTGACCGGCTCGAGCAGCTGAACATCGGCAGGTTGCGGATCGCCGCCAAGGGTGTCGACCGCAACCCGGCCTTCGCCGGCGACCCGCAGGCGCCCAAGCTCGTCGAGATCGACGACGCCGAGCAGTGGCGCCAGGGCCTGTTCATGATCGGGCAGGTCGCCGCGATGCACGACCGCGTCGGGACGATCGCCGAGCTGCACGAGCGGGTGATCGACGGCGCGGCCGAGCGGCTCGCGACGCTCCCGACGCCCGACCTGCAGCCCGAGCCGGCCCCCGAGCCGGCCGAGATCGCGATCATCGGCGTGGGGTCGATCCTGCCCGGCGCCTCCGATGCGCGCACGTTCTGGGAGAACGTCGTCGGCGGCGTCGACGCCGTGACCGAGATCCCCGACACTCGCTGGGACTGGAGGCGCTACTTCGACGCCGAGCGCTCCGCGCCCGATCGCGTCTACTCGCGCTGGGGCGGCTTCGTCGACGACGTCGAGTTCGATCCGCTGCGCTTCGGGATGCCGCCCAACACGCTCGCGTCGATCGAGCCGTTCCAGCTGCTCGGCCTGCTCGCCGCTCAGGCCGCGATCGAGGACGCCGGCTACGGCGAGCGGCCCTTCCCGCGCGAGCGTACGTCGGTGATGTTCGGCGCCGGCGGGGGCGGGGGCGACCTGGCCGTCGGCTACACGGTGCGGTCGGCGCTGCCGTCGCTGCTCGGCGACCGCGGCGAGGGGCTCATCGACGAGCTCGGCGAGCGCCTCCCGCAATGGACCGAGGACAGCTTCCCCGGGCTGCTCATGAACGTGGCCGCGGGGCGGATCGCCAACCGGCTCGATCTCGGCGGCGCCAACTTCACCGTCGACGCCGCCTGCGGCTCGTCGCTGGCCGCGGTGACGCTCGCGGTGCGCGACCTGCAGAGCGGCCTGAGCGACATGGCCGTCGTCGGCGGCGTCGACGCCATCCAGAACCCGTTCGCGTACCTCTGCTTCGCGAAGACGCAGGCGCTCTCGCCCGGCGGCCGCTGCCGCCCGTTCGACGCCGGCGCCGACGGCATCGCGATCAGCGAGGGCTTCGCCGCGGTCATCCTCAAGCGCCTGGCCGACGCCGAGCGCGACGGCGACCGGGTCTACGCGGTGATCCGCGGCGTCGGCGCCGCGAGCGACGGGCGCGACCGCAGCCTCACCGCGCCGCGGCCGGAGGGGCAGATGCTCGCGCTGCGCCGCGCGTACGCGCAGGCGCGCATCTCGCCGGCGGAGATCGGGCTCGTCGAGGCGCACGGCACCGGGACGGTGGCGGGCGACCGGGCCGAGATCGCCGCGCTGCAGACGGTCTTCGACGAGGCCGGCGCCGAGCGCCAGCAATGCGCGATCGGGTCGGTCAAGTCGATGATCGGTCACACGAAGGCGACCGCGGGGGTGGCCAGCCTGGTCAAGACGGCGCTCGCGCTGCACCACCGGGTGCTGCCGCCGACCCTCGGTGTGGAGACGCCCAACCCGCGCACCGACTTTCCCTCCACGCCGTTCTACCCCAACGTCGAGGCCCGGCCGTGGGTGCGCGCCGAGGGCGCGGCGCCCCGCCGGGCGGGCGTGAGCGCGTTCGGCTTCGGGGGCACGAACTTCCACGTCGTGCTCGAGGAGCACGCCGACGCGGTGCTGCCCGACGCCGAGGCGTGCCTCGACCGCTGGCCGGCCGAGCTGCTGGTGTGGCGGCGCGACACCCCGGAGGAGCTCGCCGAGGCGGTCGACGGTCTGCTCGCCCGGCTCGAGGCCGGGGCGCAGCCCGTGCTCGCCGACCTCGCGCTGACGCTCGCCGAGGAGCTCCCGGGCGGCCCGGCCGCACGGCCCGCGCTCGCGATCGTGGCCGAGGACCTCGACGACCTGCGGCGCAAGCTCGTCGTGGCGCGCGGCGCCCTGGGCGAGGGCGCCGCGCGAGTCCACCAGCCGGCCGGGGTGTACCTGTCGCTCGCGCCGCTCGCCGGCGAGGGGGAGCTGGCGTTCCTCTTCCCCGGGCAGGGCTCCCAGGTGGTCGGCATGGGCCGCGAGCTCGCGCTCGCGTTCCCGGAGGCGCGCCGCTGCCTCGAGCGGGCCGACGCCGTGCTCGCCGGGTGCCATCCGCAGCCGCTCAGCCGCCACATCCTGCCGCCGCCGGCGTTCACCGACGAGGAGCGCGCGAGCCGCCTCCAGGAGCTGACGCGCACCGACGTCGCGCAGCCGGCGCTCGGCGCGGTCGAGCTCGGCTATCTGCACGTGCTGCGCGCGCTCGGGGTCACGCCGGGGATGACGGCCGGGCACAGCTACGGGGAGTTCGTCGCGCTCGCCGCGGCGGGCGGGCTCGGCGAGGACGACCTCCTGCGCGTCTCCGAGGCCCGCGGGCGCTTCATCCGCGAGGAATCCGACGGGGAGAGCGGCGCGATGGCGGCGGTGGCGGCCGGGCCCGAGGCGCTCGGTGAGCTGGCCGCGGACCCCGAGCTCGTGCTCGCCAACCTCAACGGCCCGCAGCAGACGGTGCTGTCGGGCTCGACGGCGGCGATCGAGCGGTCGCTCCAGTGGTGCCGCGAGCACGACCTGAGCGCGCGTCGCCTGCCGGTCGCGTGCGGCTTTCACTCGCCCTATGTCGCGGCGGCGCAGCGCCGCCTGGCCGGCCTGCTCGAGCAGACGCCGCTGGCCACGCCGGACGTGCCGGTGTTCTCCAACACGACCGCGAGCCCGCATTCGGAGGATCCGGCCGAGATCACCGCCACGCTCGCGCGCCATCTCGTCGAGCCGGTCGCGTTCGCCGACGAGATCGCCGCGATGCACGCGGCCGGGGCGCGGATCTTCCTCGAGGTCGGTCCGCGGAACGTCCTCACCGGCCTCGTCGATCGCATCCTCGGCGAGCGCCCGCACGTGGCCGTGGCGGTCGACCAGGGCGGCCGTTCGGGCCTCGTGCAGCTCGCTCACGCGCTCGCGGCGCTCGCCGTCGAGGGCGTCGAGCTCTCGCTGCAGCGGCTGTTCAGCGGGCGCCGTGTCGCGCGGCTGAACCCGCGCACGCTCGAGCCGCTCGCGGGCCGGCCCCCGCGCTCGCCCGCGACCTGGCTCGTGAACGGCGGGCGGGCCCGTCCCGCCTCCCGGTCGCTCAGTCCCGTCAGCCCACTACCACCGCCCACGGTTAGCGAGGTGCCAATGACCCACGCCAACGGCGCGCAATCCAACGGCCATCACGACCACGATGACCCGCCGATCTCGCTTGCCTCGGCGAGCGCGACGGCGCCGACCCCGTCGCCGGCTCCCGCGCCCGCCCTGCCGCGCACCGGCGGGCCGGGTGGGCTCGACGGTGAGCGGGCCGGCGAGGTGATGACCCGCCATCACCAGGTGATGCAGCACTTCCTCGAGACCCAGAAGAGCGTGATGCTCGCCTATCTCGGCCAGCGCCGCGGCGCGTCGCTGCGCCCGGACGCGGCGGCGGCGCCCCCGCCACCGGCCCGTCCGGCGCTCGGCCGGCCGAGCTCGGCGCCCGCCCCGGCCGCGGTCGCAGAGGTCGCAGCGCCGCCGGGCGCCACGGCCCCGGTCGCAGGGGACGCAACGCCGCCGCCCGCCGCCGCCCCGGTCGCAGAGGACGCAGCGTCGTCCGCCGCTCCCGCGGCCGATCGGGCCGCGCCGCCCGCCGACTCCGGGGCCGCGCCGCCGGACATCGCCGGGCGGCTGCTCGAGGTGGTCAGCGAGCGCACCGGCTACCCGCCGGATCTGCTCGACCTCGACGCCGACCTCGAATCCGACCTCGGGGTGGACTCGATCAAGCGCGTCGAGATCGCCGGCACGATGATGCAGGACGCCGGCATGCCCGAGGACGCCGAGCTCGACGTCGAGGAGCTGACGGCGAGCCGGACGCTGCGTCAGGTCATCGGCGTGCTCGAGCGGCTGGCCTCCGGTGCGCCCGCCCCCGAGCCGGTCGCCGCCGGCGGCGACGGGGGGCAACCCGTCCCTTTAGGCGATGAACCGGTCGATGGGCGCATCGGCCGGTTCGTCCTGCAGACCGCCGGCGCCCCGGCGGTGGCCCGCGACGCGGGCCTCGACCCGGACGGCGTCGCCGTGATCGTCGGGGACGGCGGCGGCATCGCGGAGGCGCTCGCCGAGCGGCTGAGCCGCGACGGCCGGCGCGCCGTCGTCGTCCCGACGGTCGAGGCGGCCGCCGCCGTGACGCTGATCGAAGACGTGCGCCGCCACGAGGGCCCGGTGACCGCGCTCGTCCATCTCGCGGCGCTCGCGCGAGAGGCGCCCCCCGACCTCGGCACGCTGCTCGCCCTGACGCAGGCGCTCCGGGAGGATCTCGAGCGGGCGGCCGGCCGCGGCGGTGCCGCGGTGCTCGGCGCGACGCGGCTGGACGGTGCGTTCGGGATCGAGGCGCCGGACGAGGACCTCGACCCGCGGGCGGCCGTGATCCCGGGCTTTCTGAAGTCGCTCGCGCACGAGTGGCCCGACGTCCGTGTCAAGGCGGTCGACCTCGGCCTCGACGACCCCGAGGTGGCGTCCGAGCGGCTGCTCGACGAGCTGCTCGCCGGCGACGGGCTGGTCGAGGTCGGCTACCGCCACGGACACCGGATCGCGCCCTGCCTCGTTCCGGCGCCCACCGAGCGGCGCGAGTCGATCCCGCCGCTCGAGGGGGCGTCCGTCGTGCTCGTCACCGGCGGCGCCCGCGGCATCACCGCCGAGATCGCGATCGACCTCGCTCACCGCTACGGCCCGACGCTCGTGCTCGCCGGGCGTACGCCGCCGCCGCCGGAGGAGGACGACCTCGGCGCATCGAGCGGCGAGCGCGAGTTGCAGCAGGCGATCATCGAGCGTCGCCGCGCCGCCGGTGAGACGCTCACCCCGCGCGCCGTCCGCGACGAGCTCCGGTCGCGCCTCGCCGCGCGCGAGGTGCGCGACACGCTTCGGCGCCTGCGCGCCGCCGGCGCCCGTGCGACCTATGTGGCCTGCGACGTCCAGGACCCCGGCGCGCTCGGCGCGCTCGTCGAGTCGATCTACGCCGAACACGGCCGGCTCGACGGCGTCGTGCACGGGGCCGGCGTCATCGAGGACCGGCTCGTGCGCGACAAGGAGCTCGCCTCGCTCGAGCGCGTGCTGGCCACGAAGGCCGGCTCGGCCCTCACGCTCGCCGAGCGGCTGCGGCCCGAGGGTCTGCGTTTCCTCGTCCTGTTCAGCTCCGTGTCCGCCCGCTTCGGCAACCGCGGTCAGGCCGACTACGCGGCCGCCAGCGAGGTGCTCAACAAGCTCGCCCAGCAGCTCGACCGCCGTTGGGACGCGCGCGTCGTGGCCGTCAACTGGGGTCCGTGGGCGGGGACCGGGATGGTCAGCCCGGAGGTGGCCCGGCAGTTCGCCGAGCGCGGGGTCGCGCTCATCCCGCTCGACGTCGGCTGCGCCCGGCTCGACGAGGAGCTGCGCCGCGGGCGCAAGGGCGAGGTCGAGGTGCTCATCGGCGGCGCCGAGGACGTCCCGGCGGCAGTGCCGAAGACCCGACCCCCGGCGCGTCGCCCGACGGCGGCCTTCCTGCGCAGCCCGAGCGCGATCACCCGCCGCGAGGGCGCCCAGCTCGAGGTCATCCGCGCGCTCGAGCCCGAGCACGACCGGCTGCTCGACGACCACCGCCTCGACGGCAAGGCCGTCCTGCCCTTCACGGGCGCGGTCGAGCTGATGGCCGAGACGGCGCTCACCGCGTACCCCGAGCTCGAGCTGCGAGAGCTCCGCGACGTGCGCCTGCACGACGGCGTCACCGTCACCGGACCGAGCGTGGCCGTGCGCGTGCTCGCGTCGCCCGGCGCTCCGGGCGACGACGGTGCGGCGCCGGACGGGACGCAGATCGCCGAGGTGACGATCGACACGGCGGACGCTCGCCGGGCGCGCTACCGAGCCGTCGCGGTGCTCGGCCCGCGCCTCGACACCCCCGGCGCAACCGGAGCCCTCGTCGAGCCGCTCGATCACCTTTCCCCATCCCCGATCACCGCCCGGCAGGCGTATGAGGAGTATCTCTTCCACGGTCCGCTGTTCCACCACATCGAGGCGATCGAGGGCCTCGACGCGCGCGGTGCCGTCGCCGTGCTGAGCGGCTCCGACCCGGCCGAGGCGCTGCGCGGGGCCGGTCCCGAGTCGGCCTGGATCCTCGACCCGGTGGTCCTGGACTGCGCGCTGCAGGTGCAGCTGCTGTGGGGCCGGACGCGCTGGGACATGACGCTGCTGCCGGTCAGTGCCGCGGCGGTGCGCCGCCACGCGCCGGCGCCACCGCCGGGCTCGGCCATCCGCCACGAGCTGCGCGTGCGCCCCGCCAGCCGGGCGCCGATGTGCGTGGCCGACCACCGCTTCCTGGCCGAGGACGGGACGCTGCTGGTGGAGATCAACGGGATGCAGGGCGCCGGCAGCCGGGCGCTCAACCGGCTCGCGAGGGTGCCGGCATGAGCGGCGAAGGCGCGGTCAAGCGAGCCCGGAGGGCCGCCTCGCCGCCCTCGCGCGCCGTCACCGGGAATGCCTCCCGGATGGAGGCATGGGCATGACCCCCGCCACCGACCCCGGCGTCGCGATCATCGGCATGTCGTGCCTGTTTCCTGGCGCCCGCGACCTCGACGCGTACTGGCGCAACATCCTCGCCGGCGTCGACGCGACCTCCGACCCGCCGCCCGAGGCGTGGGACACGGCCAGCTACTACGACCCCGACTTCGAGAATCGGGACAGGACGTATTGCAAGCGCGGTGGCTACCTCGGCTCGCTCGTGTCCTTCGCGCCGCTCGAGTACGGCATCCCGCCGGTGGCGGTCGGCGGCGAGCCCGACCAATGGCTTGCGCTGCAGCTCGCCGTCGACGCGCTCGCCGACGCCGGCTGCGAGGACCTGCCGGCGGAGGTGCGCGAGCGCACCGGCGTCATGCTCGGCAAGGGGACGTATCTGAACGGCGGCAACGTCGTCGCCGTCCAGCGCGGCCTGATCGTCGAGCAGACCCTCCAGGTCATCGCCCGCCTGCACCCCGAGCACACGCCCGAGCAGCTCGAGCGGCTGCGCGGCGAGATGCAGCGGGTGCTCCCCGCGATCGGGCCCGAGACGGTGCCCGGGCTCGTGCCGAACATCATCGTCGGGCGGATCGCCAACCGGCTCGACCTGATGGGTCCAACGTACACCGTCGACGCAGCGTGCGCGTCGTCGCTGCTGGCCGTGCAGCAGGCGATGACCCATCTGCGCGACGGGTCGTGCGACCTCGTCGTCGCCGGCGGCGCCCAGGTCTGGATGCCCGTCCCGGTGCTGAACATCTTCTGTCAGCTCGGCGCGCTGTCGCGCAGCGAGCGCATCGCGCCGTTCGACGAGGACGCCGACGGCACCCTGCTCGGCGAGGGCATCGGGATGCTCGTGCTCAAGCGCGCGGAGGACGCCGAGCGCGACGGCGATCGGGTGTACGCCGTCGTGCGCGGCGTCGGCGTGGCCAGCGACGGGCGCGGGATGAGCGTGATGGCGCCGCGCGTCGACGGCGAGGTGCTCGCCCTGCGGCGCGCGTACGCCAACGCCGGGGTAGACCCGGCGACGATCGGTCTGCTCGAGGCCCACGGAACGGCGACGCCGGTCGGCGACGCCACCGAGATCGAGGCGCTCACCGAGGTGTTCGGCGCGCGCGACGGCGGGCTGCCGCGGTGCGCGCTCGGCACCGTCAAGTCGATGATCAGCCACACGATCCCGGCCTCGGGCGTGGCCGGGATGATCAAGCTGGCGCTCGCGCTGCACCATCGGGTGCTGCCGCCGACGCTCAACGTGCGCCGGCCCAACCCGAAGCTCGGCCTCGAGCGCACGCCGTTCTACCTCAGCACGGTCACCCGCCCGTGGATCCACGGGGCGAGCGGGCCGCGGCGCGCCGGCATCAACGCCTTCGGCTTCGGCGGCATCAACGCCCACGCGATTCTCGAGCAGGTGCCCGCGCCCGCGCCCGCGCACCTGCCGCCGTGGGACACCGAGCTGTGCCCGCTCGAGGCCGCCGACGCCGAGGCGCTCGCCGCACAGGCGCGCGAGCTGTCCGCGCGGCTGGCCGCGGCCGGCGACGCGTGGGCGCTCGGCGACGTGGCGGCCACGCTCGCCGCGCGGCTCGGCACCGTGCCGGACCCGCTGCGCCTCGCCATCGTCGCGACCTCCACCGAGGACCTGCGCGCCAAGCTCGACAAGGCCGTCGCCAAGCTGGAGCAGCCCGGGACGACTCGCATCAAGGCGACCTCGGGCACGTACTTCGCCGCCGAGCCGCTCGGGCGCGACGGCGGCGTGGTGCTCGTGTTCCCGGGCGAGGGCTCGCAGTACCCGGGGATGCTCGCCGACCTGTGCCTGCACTTCCCCGCCGTTCGCGAGGCCTTCGATCTCGTCGACCGCATCTACCACGACCGCCCGCGGGGCGACGTCCCGAGCGACTGGATCTTCCCGCGCCCGTCGTTCAGCGAGGAGGAGCGCCGGGTCGGCGAGCAGCGGCTGATGGACATGGACGTGGCGGTCGCGTCGGTCCTCGCCGCCAATCACGCCATGCACACGCTGCTCGGCGCGCTCGGCGTGCGCCCCGACGCCTGCCTGGGGCACAGCACCGGGGACTACTCCGCGGCCGCGGCCGCGGGCGTCATCGACCTCGACGACGACGAGCGCCGCATGCGGTGGAGCTCGGCCCTGTACGACTGCTACGCCCGGGCGGCCTCGAGCGAGGGGCTGCCGGACGCGACGCTGCTCGCGGTGGCCACCGACCGCGAGCAGGTCGAGGCGATCGCCCGCGAGGCCGGCGGCGAGCTGTACGTCGGCATGGACAACTGCCCGCACCAGACGGTGCTCGTCGGCGAGCCGCAGGCGGCGGCGCGGGCACGCGAGCTGCTGCGGCGCGACGGGCTCATCCACGAGCAGCTGCCGTACGACCGCGCCGTGCACACGCCGCGCTTCGAACCGTTTGCCGACGGGCTGCGCGAGATCTTCGCGCAGACGGAGATCCGGCCCGCGCGCACGACGCTGTACTCGTGCACGACCGCCGAGCCGTATCCGGAGGACCCGGACGCGATCCGCGCGCTGCTCGTCCGCCATTGGACGAGCACGGTCGAGTTCCGCCGTACGATCGAGGCCCGGCACGCCGCCGGCGACCGCGTGTTCATCGAGTGCGGGGCGCGCGGCAATCTGTCCGCCTTCATCGAGGACATCCTGCGGGGCCGGCCGTTCTGCGCGATCCCCGCTGACACGCAGCGGCGCTCGGGGACGACGCAGCTGAACCACCTTGTCGCCCAGCTGCTCGTGCACGACGTGACGGTCGACGCGGCCGCGCTGCACGCCGGGCGCGCGACGCAGGTGATCGACCTCGACGCGCCGCCGCCGGACGCCGGGGCCGAGCCGCCGCTGCGCATCCCGCTCACTAACGGCTGGCCGATGCTGCAGCTCGGCGACGAGATCGTCGCCGACTTCGCGGCCGGCGGCGGCGGTGGGCGGGACCGGCCGGACCGCTCGCACTCGCAGCCGGCACCGGCGGCGGTGGGCCCCGAGCCCGCGGGGAGCTCCGCGGACCCCGGCGAGCCCGGCGAGCCCGCGGGCGAGGACGCCGCCCCGTCGGAGGAGGAGCTGCTCGTCGGCGACCTCGTGCTCGAGCCCGAGGACTCGCTCGCGTGGCCGAGCCCGCTGACTCTCGACGACCCCGAGAGCGCGATCGACGCCCACTTCAGCACGATGGAGCAGTTCCTCGCCGCGCAGGCGGAGATCATGCAGGCCTACCTCGCGCCGAGTGGCCCCGAGGGTCCGCTCGGCGACGTCGTCGCGCGATCGCCGGACGAGCTCGTGGCGCTGTACCGGTTCGATCCCGCCGCGGACGCGTCGCTCGATGACCACCGCCTCGGCGGCGCGCTCGTCGTCGTGCCGCTGACGCTCAGCCTCGCGCTCCTGGCCGAGGCCGCGGCCGAGCTCGTCGGCGGCCTGCACGTGGTCGGGCTGCGCGACGTGCGCGCCCATCGCTGGATCGCCGTCGAGGGCGAGCCGCCCACGGTCGAGATCACCGCCCGCCGGCTGCCCGACGCCGACGGTCGCGTGCGCGTGCAGGTGCAGGCCCGCGTCGTCGATCCGCCGCCGTCGGCCGAGCTGCCGCCGGAGGTCGAGGCCACCGCGCTGCTCGCCGCGGCGTATCCGTCCCCGCCGGCCTCGATGGCGCCGCCCGACGGTGGCGTCGAGTCGCGACTCGCGCCCGAGCGCCTCTACGTCGAGACGATGTTCCACGGTCCGAGCTGGCAGGCCGTGCGCGCGATCGACTCGACCGCACCGCGCGGCGTGCGCGCCCGCCTGCAGGTCCTCGACCGGCCGCCGCTCGCGCTCGACCCGGTCGTGCTCGACGCCGCCGGTCAGCTCGTCGGCTTCTGGGCCGCCGAGCAACTGGCGCGCGGGCGGATCGTCTTCCCGTTCCGCCTCGCGGCGCTCGACGTGTTCGGTCCGCCGCGCCCGGTCGGGCAGTCGCTCACCGGCGTGGCGGAGATCGAGCTCGTCGGCGAGCAGCTGACCCGCGCCGACATCGACGTGCTCGACGCCGACGGGCGCGTGTGGATGCGCCTGAGCGGCTGGGAGGACAAGCGCTTCGACCTGCCGCCGTCGCTCGAGCCGCTCGTGCTCGGCGGCGCCGGCGCGAGCATGTCGGCGCCCTGGCTCGCGCCGATCGCCGCCGAGCTGGCCGCCGGCCAGGCCGTGCAGTGCCGGCGCATCGCCGTGCCGGGCGCGGCCGACGCCGACCTGTGGGGCCGCATCTGGGGCCCGCGCATCCTCAGCGCGGCCGAGCGGGCCGAGTTCGCCGCGCTGCGCCAGCCGCCCCGGCGGCGGATGGCCTGGCTGGCGGCGCGCACCGCCGCCAAGGAGGCGCTCGCCGACCTGCTGCTCGCCCACCACGGCCGCGCGGTCGACCCGCGCGAGATCGAGCTCGTGCCCGACGCGGCCGGCCGGCCGGTCGTCGGGGGCCCGGCCCTCGCCGGCCTGTCGAGCCGCCCGGCGGTCTCGCTCGCCCACAGCGGCGAGCACGCCGTCGCCCTCGCGGCGCTCGACGGGATGCCGGGGATCGACCTCGAGATGGCCGGTCCGCCGCCGGAGCACTTCGCCGACGTCGCCTTCACCGAGGCCGAGCGCACGCTGCTCGCGGCGCTGGACGAGGTCTGGCCGTTGCGCTGCTTCTGCGCCAAGGAGGCCGCCGGCAAGGCGCTCGGCACCGGCCTGCCGCGCGGCCCGCGCGACATGACCGTGACCGGCATCGACGCGCCGCGCGAGACGGTGACGGTGCGGGCCTTCCAGTCCGGCGGCCCCGAGCTGTGGGTGCGCTGCACCCAGGAGGACGACGTGATCGTCGCCACGACCCTCATCGAGAAAGGAGCGCCACGATGACGCCCACGCCCACTGACCCACAGGTCCAGGACGAGCTCCTGGCCATGGTGAGCGAGCTCGCGGAGGACTGGGAGTACGACGGCGAGCTGACGCCCGAGACCCGCTTCCTGGCCGACATGGGCCTCGAGTCGCTCGACATCGTCGTGATCGGGACGATGATCCAGCACCGCTACGGCCGCCTGCCGTTCACCGAGTGGTTGGCGGAGATCGGCGAGCGCCCGCCCGAGCAGCGCGACGTGACGGTGAACGAGCTCGTCGAGTTCGTGTGCGCCAACCGCGAGCCCGCGACCGTGGAGGGCCGCTGACATGGGTGCCACCGTTCTCCTCGGCCTCGACGGCGCGACGTTCACGGTGCTCGACCCGCTCATGGAGCGCGGCGTGATGCCCTTCCTGAGGGCCTTGAGCGAGCGCGGCGTGCGCGCGCCGCTGCGCACCGTCATGCCCCCGCTCACGCCGCCGGCCTGGACGTCGCTCATGACCGGCAAGCGCCCCGGCCAGCACGGCGTGTTCGACTTCTTCCAGAAGGACGATCCCGACAGCGAGTACCTGCACCTCGCGACCAGCCAGGACGTCGGCAGCCCGATGATCTGGTCGCTGGCCAGCGAGGCCGGCAAGCGCATCGTCTCGCTCAACTTCCCGCTGCTGTTCCCGCCGCCGCCGGTCGACGGCGCGGTCGTGCCCGGCGGCTGGATGCCCTGGCGCCAGCTGCGCCTCGGCTGTCACCCGCCCGGCCTGTTCGACCGGCTCAAGCAGCTGCCGAGCTTCGAGCCGAGCGAGATGGCGCTCGACATGGAGCTCGAGGCCAAGGCGATCGACGGCTGCCCGCAGGAGGAGTACGCGGACTGGATCCGCCTGCACACGCGGCGCGAGGAGCGCTGGTTCGAGATCCTGCGCCACCTCCTGACCGAGGACGGCCCGGCCGACCTCATCGGGATCATGTTCGACGGCACCGACAAGCTCCAGCACCTCTGCTGGCGCTTCATCGACGCCGCCTGCCGGCCGTCCTCGCCCGATGCCTCCGAACAGGAGATCATCGATCTCTGCGAGGGCTACTTCCGCGGCCTGGACGCGAAGCTCGAGCAGATCGTGGCCATGTCGGGCGCGGACCCGACCGTCGTGATCGCCTCCGACCACGGCTTCGGGCCGACCTGGGATCTGTTCTACGTCAACGCCTGGCTCGAGCGCAGCGGCTACCTGGCCTACAAGGAGGAGGCCGCCGACGGCGAGACCGCCACGGCGGTCGGCTTCGCCGAGATGACGCGCCACGTCTTCCAGCTCGACTGGGAGCGCACGTCGGCCTACGCCGCGACGCCGAGCAGCCAGGGGATCATCGTCGTGCACACGCGACCCGACGGCAGCCCGGTCTCGCGCCGGCGTCATGCCGAGCTGTGCGAGGAGATCAGCGCCGGGCTGCGCGAGATCGTCAACCCCGTCACGGGGCGCCCGGTCGTGCTCGACGTGCTCACGCGCGAGGAGGCCTACTCGGGGCCGCACGAGGCGCTCGGTCCCGACCTCTCGCTCGTGCTCGCCGACGGCGCCGCGATGTCGATCCTGCGCTCGGGGGAGATCACCCGCCGGCGGGAGCAGCCGTACGGCAACCACCAGTGGCAGGGGGTCTTCATGGCCGCCGGCCCCGGCATCCGCGCCGGCGAGCGGATCAAGGAGCTGTCGATCCTCGACGTCGCGCCGACGCTCCTGTACACGCTCGACGTCCCGATCCCGCCGGACATGACCGGGCGGCTGGCGACGGGCGCGTTCGAGCCCGAGGCGCTGCGCGCCCGCCCGCCCCGCATCGCGGCGGGCGAGCCGGCGGCGGGCGCCGGGCCGGCCGCGGTCGAGCTCGATCTGGAGCTCGACGCGGACGAGGAGCAGACGATCGTCAACCGCCTGAAGGCGCTCGGCTACGTCGAGTGACCCGAGAACAGGGAGAACCATGCCGAAGGTCACACTGAGCAACGGAGCACGCCTCCACTACCAGCAGGTCGGCGAGGGCCCGGATCTCGTGCTCATCCACGGGCTGACCGGCAACCTCGCCGTCTGGCACCTGAAGATCGTGCCCCTGCTGTGGGACCGCTTCCGCGTGCTGTCCTACGACCTGCGCGGGCACGGCTACAGCGACATGACGCCGTCGGGCTACACCTGCGACGACATGGCCGAGGACCTGCTCGAGCTGCTCGACCGGCTCGAGATCCAACGGCCGCCGCTCGTCGGGCACAGCTTCGGCGCCGACGTCGCGCTGTACTTCGCCGCCAACCACCCCGAGCGCGTCCGGGGCGTCGTGGCGATCGAGGGCGCCCTGCCGGCGCTCGTGCACGAGCGCGGCCGCGAGGAGTGGGAGGGCTGGGGCAACTGGGCCGAGATGCTGCGCCGCGCCGGCTGCGAGGTTCCGCCCGACAAGGTCTCCGACGTCCCCTACCTGCTTCGGCTCAGCCTCGACCTGCCGAAGAAGTGGGGGCCGCTCGCCGGCCTGCCGCGCAACCCCAAGCCGTACCTGCGTCTGCTCGACGAGACGACGATGTCGACCGACTACGAGCACGTCGGCAGCCTCCCGCTCGAGCGCCTGGCGAGCGTCCGGACGCCGGTGACGCTCATGTTCGCCGAGGACTCCGCCTTCCTGCGCACGCACGACGTGCTGCTCGATCGCCTGCCGGACGCGACCTCGATCTTCCTGCCCGAGACCGAGTGGGGGCACTTCGGGCCGCTCGAGCAGCCCGAGCTCGTCGCCACCCACATCCTCGAGACCCTGGAGGTGACCGCGAATGAGCGGCGATAGCGTCCTGATCACCGGCAGCGGCACCGGCCTGGGCCTGGCCGGCGCGCTGTACCTGGCCGAGCGCGGCTTCCGCGTGTACGCCACCGTGCGCAACCCCGCGCAGCAGCCGGCGGTCAAGGCGGCCGCCGCCGAGCGGGGGGTGGACCTGCGCGTGCTGCGCCTGGACCTCACCGACCCCGCGTCGATCGACGCCGCCGTGGGCACGGTCGTGGACGAGTGCGGGAGCGTGTACGCGCTCGTCAACAACGGCGGCATCGGCCTGCGCGGCTGCACCGAGGACGTCACCGACGCCGAGATCCGCGCCGTCTTCGAGGCCAACGTGTTCGGCACGATGGCCGCGACCAGAGCCGTCCTGCCGCACATGCGCGCCGCCGGCCGCGGCCGCGTCGTCACGATCACATCGGTCGGCGGGCGGATCTCGACCTTCGGGCTCGGCGTGTACTGCTCGAGCAAGTTCGCGCAGGAGGGCTTCGGCGAGGCGCTCGCGCTCGAGCTCGCGCCGTTCGACGGCCTGCACGCCGTCATGATCGAGCCGGGGATCATCAAGACCGAGCGCTGGCGCGAGCACCGCGGCACCGCGGCCGGGGCGCAGGACCCGTCGAGCCCGTACTACGAGCTGTTCCGGGCCAGCGAGGAGGTCGCCGACGCGTTCGTGCAGCGCTCGCGCACGACGCCCGAGGACGTGGCCGCCGCGATCCACGAGGCGCTGACGGCCCGGCGGCCGAAGATGCGCTACGTCGTCGGGCGCCCGGCGGCGGCGGCGATCGTGCTGCGCCGCTACCTGCCGTCGGGGCTGTTCGAGCGGGTGTACTGGGGCCCGTTCCTGCGCCGGATCCGCTCGCGCGCCGCGGCGGCCGAGGCCGCCCGCCCGGTGGCGGGCGACGCCGCTCGCGACCAGGCGCCCGCCGGGGTCGCGCGATGAGCAGATTCCTCGTGACCTGCTGGCCGTTCACCGGCCACGTGCACAACCAGCTGGCGATCGCCGAGCAGCTGCGCGCGCGCGGTCACGAGGTCGCGTTCTACACCGGCCCGAGCGCCCGGGCGCTGCTCGAGGGCGAGGGCTTCGAGGTCTTCGCCTTCGACCGCCTCGACGAGCTGCGCGGCTACGCCGGCATGCGCGCGCTCGAGCCCGCCGATGCGCGATCGCGCCCGGGCCCGGCCGTGGTCCGGCGCGCGCTGCGCGACTGGCTCGTCGAGACGATCCCAGATCAGCTCGCCGACCTCGAGCCGCTGCTCGAGCGCTGGCCGCCCGACGTGATCGTGTGCGACCTCTCCCTCTGGGCCCCGATCATGGTCCTTTGGGACAAGACAGGAATCCCGGTGGCGCTGTCGTCGACGTTCATGGGTCCCCTCGTCCCCGGACCGGACGCCCCGCCGTGGGGGCTCGGGATGGCCCCGCCGCGCGGCCCGCTGCAGCGGCTGCTGGCGGGCGCCATTCAATGGGTCACCGAGCGCGCCGGGGCTCCGATGCGCGCCCGGATCGACGAGCTGCGCGCCGCGCACGGGCTCGGGCCGGCGGGCGCGACGCCGAACGCCTTCGCCGCGCGGCTGCCGCTGTACCTCGTCGGCAACGTGCGCGAGCTCGACTACGGGCGCCGCGACCTGCCGGCGAGCGTGCACTACGTCGGCTCGTGCGTGTGGCATCCGCCCGCCGCTGGCGAGGACGCCGAGTGGCTGGCCTCGATCCGTTCCGATCGGCCGTGGGTCCACGTCAGCGAGAGCACGGTCCGCGTCGGGGAGCCCTACCTGCTGCGCGCCGCGGCGCTCGGGCTGGGCGGCGAGCCCGTCGAGGTCCTCATGACCGCCGGCGGCCACCGCGATCCGGGTGAGCTCGGCCTCGGCCCGATGCCGACCAATGTCCACCTCACGCGGTGGATCAGCCACGCGGCGCTGCTGCCGCGCTGCTCGGCGGTCGTCACCGGCGGCGGCGCGGCCACCGTGATCGCCGCGCTGCGCTGCGGGGTGCCGCTCGTCGTCGTGCCCACCGCGCACGACAAGCCCGACAACGCCCGGCGCGTCGTCGACGCCGGCGCCGGCGTGCGTCTCGCTCCGCGTGCGTGCACCCCCGAGCGGCTGCTCGCGGCGGTGCGCCAGGTCCTCACCGACCCCACCTTCCGCGAGGGCGCGCAGCGTGCTTCGCGGCAGCTCGCGGCGGCGCCTGGTCCCCCGGGCGCCGCCGCGTTGCTCGAGGACCTCGTCCCCTCGGCCGCCACGGCGCCGTCGCGGGCGGCCACGGCGGGGAGGGCGCGATGAGCGCGCGCTTCCTGCTCTGCTGCTGGCCGTTCCCCGGCCACGTGAACCCGAACGTCGCGGTGGCACGGGCGCTGCAAGAGCGCGGACACGAGGTCGCGTTCTACACGGGCGAGGACGGCCGCGCGACGATCGAGCGCGAGGGCTTCACGGTGTTCGGATTCCGGCGCGTCGCCGCCGCCTGGAAGCCCGTGCTCGAGCTCGAGCGCCGCGCCGTCGGCCGGCGCGGACACCTGCGCGCGCAGGCCGCAGCGTTCCGCGGCTGGCTGCTCGGGACCGTGCCCGCGCAGGTGGAGGACCTCGAGCCGATCGTCGAGCACTGGACGCCCGACGTGCTCGTGGCCGAGCCGGCCATGCTCGGCCCGATCACCGTGCTGTGGGAGAAGACCGGGATCCCGCTCGCCGCGCTCGCGACGTTCATGGGCCCGCTGATCCCGGGCCCCGACGCCCCGATCGCGCTCAACCTCGGCCTGCCGCCCGCGCGCACGCGCCCCACCCGCCTGGCCAAGGCGCTCGCCGACCGCGTCGTCGACCGCGTGGCCGCGGGGCTGCGCCGCGACATCGACGGGATCCGGGCCGCGCACGGGCTGCCGGCGCTCGGGCGCTCGATCAACGCGCACACCGGCCGGCTGCCCTTGTATCTGGTCGGCAACGTGCCCGAGCTCGACTACGCGCGGCGCGACCTGCCGGCGAGCGTCCACTACGTCGGGCCGTGCACGTGGCAGCCCTCGCACGACGCTTCGTCGGCCGAGTGGCTCGGGTCGATTCCGGCCGGGCGACCGTGGGTGCATGTGACCGAGGGGACGTCCAACGCGGGGCGGGCGTTCCTACTCGACGCGGCCGTGCGCGGCCTCGCCGGCCGGCCGCTCGAGGCGCTGCTGACCACCGGGCACCGCGATCCCGCCACGCTGGGTCTCGGGGTCGGGGCCGGGGCCGGGGCGCGGGCCGGGGCCGGGGCCGGGGCCGGGGCCGGGGCGCCCAACGTCCACGTCACGTCCTTTCTCAACCACGCCGAGCTGCTGCCGCGGTGCGCGGCGATCGTCACCACGGGGGGCGCCGGCACCGTGATGGCCGCCGCCCGCGCCGGCATCCCGCAGCTCGTCGTCGCGTCCAGCTGGGATCAGCCCGACAACGGGCGGCGCGTGCTCGAGGCCGGCGTCGGGCTGACGTTGTCGAGGCGCCGCTGCACGCCGCAGCGCCTCGGCGCGGCGGTGGAGGACCTGCTCGGGGACGACCGTCGCCGGGAGCGGGCCGCTCGGCTCGGTGAGCGGATGCGTCGCACACGCGGCCCGGAGCGCGCCGCCGAGCTGCTCGAAGGCTTGATTGGAGGTGGGGCGGCGCCGAGGCGCACCGTCCTCGCCGCAGCGTCGTTCACCACTGGGAAGGAGCTCACATGAGGGTCAACCGAATGCTGCTGGCCGGGATCGCGGCCGCAGCGTTGAGCGTGCTGGGCGCGGCCACGCCCGCGATGGCGCAGTCGCCGTCCGACCTGCCGCCCTACGGCGTCATCGCCGAAAACGGGTTCAACACGCCGCAGAACGACTACGCGTGGTCGATGGCGTGGTTCAACGGGAAGCTCTACGTCGGCACCGCACGCAGCGAGCAGTGCGTGGAGCAGGCGACCGAGATCTTCTACTACCCGACGAGGCCGTACCTCTACTCGACCAACCCGGAGCCCGGGGCGACCTGCCCGGCGAACGAGTACGACATCGACCTCGAGGCCCAGATCTGGCAGTACACGCCGCAGACGCAGGTGTGGCGGATGGTCTACCAGTCGCCGCAGAACATCCCCAACCCGCGCGCGCCGGGCAAGTTCGTGTCCCGCGACCTCGCCTTCCGCGGCATGGTCGTCTACCACGGAGAGCTGTACATCGGCGACGTCACGCCGGATGAGTACATCCCCGAGCTGGCCGCCAGCGAACCGCCGCGGATCCTGCGCACGAGCGACGGGACGCACTTCACCTCGTTCGACGCGCCGTCGACGATCCACACCTTCCTTGGCGTGCAGAAGCCGATCGGCTTCCGGGCCATGGTCGTCTACAACGACCGGATGTACGTGACCGCCTCGAGCGGCATCACGGGCGACGGCGTCATCCTCGCGGTCGGCAACCCGGCCGCCAGCAATCCCACGTACACGCAGATCAGCCCGTCGAACATGCAGGTCTTCGAGCTGCAGCCGTTCAACGGCCAGCTGTACGCGGGCGACGGCAGCTCGGCGAATCTGGGCTACAGCGTGTGGCGGACCGACGGGTCGCTGACCTCGCCGACGTGGACGCCGGTCGTCACGAACGGCGCCGGTCTCGGGGCAACGATCACCTCGGTCGTCTCGATGGGCGTGTTCCGGGGCGAGCTGTACGTCGGAGCAAGCGGCTGGTACAACACGCTGTTCCCGGCCTCGGAGATGATCCGGATCGCGCCCGACGGCACATGGGACGTGGTCGTGGGCTCGTCGCGCCAGGTCGACGGCGTGACGAAGGCACCGATCAGCGGGCTGCCGGACGGCTTCGGCAACCCGTTCAACGCGCACTTCTGGCGCATGGACGTGTTCAACGGCGGCTTGTACGTCGGGACGAACGACTGGAGCTACAGCCTGCAGACCGTCCCGATCGTCTCGCAGCTGCTGCAGGGGCAGTTCGGTTTCGACATGTACGGCACGTGCGACGGGCGCTACTGGTACCCGGTGACCATCAACGCCTTCGGAAGCGGGATCGACAACTTCGGCCTGCGCACGATGGTGCCGACACCGTTCGGGAACTTCCTCGGCAGCGCCAACCACGCCCAGGGCACGACGATCTACGGGTCGACGATCAACGCGCCGTCGTGCGGCGGCGACGTCGCCTCGGGAGCGGCGCAGCCGCAGGGCAGCGCGTCCCGGGTGTCGCCGAGCACGGCGATGCTCGCCCGCCCGGCCCGGCTGCTCACCGACGTCCAGAGCCGTGGGACCGTCCTGTCCTGGCAGCCGACCCCGGGAGCCGTGCGCTATGAGGTGATGCGCGCGACCCCGCGCACGATCCCCGACGTGCCGCTGCTGCGGCGTACGCTGCTCGCGGGCGGCGCCGTCCCCGACAGTCCGACGGGCTTCTCGGGCGCCGTGGGATCGCTGACGCTCAGCGGCGCACCGACGGCGATCGCCACCACGACCCGGCCGCACTTCGTGGACCACGGCGCGCCGGCCGGCAGCCAATACGACGTCATCGCGGTGTCGCCCACCGGCCGGACCTCGGCCCCGTCGAATCTGGCGGCCACCCCGCCGCCGCTGATTACGCCGGCAACGCTCGGGGCGCTGTGGTAGCCCTTGCGCCCCGAGCGCGGCAAGGCCGCGTCCGTTGTCGGCGCGTCGAGGACCTCGCCTGCCGACTCGCGCGCCGGCTGCAGTGTGCCGGCGTCGCGAGCAGGGGGTAGGTCACGGACGCGCACCAGATAAACGGCTCTCGCTCTCGGTCTCGCGACCGGCCGGGCGGCGGCGTCTTCGACGCCCCGCTCGACCGGTCCGAGCGCCGGCCCGTCGGGGCACCGCCCGGCGCGCGCGGACGTGCGCGCCGACGGGGGCGCGTTCCGCGCCGCGGGCCGGTGGCGTTCGCGCTGGCCGCGGCCGTCGCGGGCCTGGTGTCGCTCGGGCTGGCGCCGGTCGCGTCCCCGAACCCGGCCACCGCCGGTGGCGAGGTGGCGGCGCCGTGGGTCACCTCGTCTCAGCCGACCGGGACGACGTGGTCGGTGAACGTCCTCGACACCGCCACCTTCCCGTCCTCTGTGCGCCTGGCCATCGCGCAGGTGTACGTCGCGGGTCGGCCGGCCGGGTCCGTGTCGTTCGTGTCCCGGGTGGATGGCGTCTTCTCGGCCGACCTCCGGGTCGCCGGGCTGCAACCGGGCGACTATACGGCCTTGGTCAGGTGGACTCCGTTGGTGCCGTGGAGCCCAACCTCCTCGTGGTCGCCGGTGGTGTCGTTCAGCGCCGGCGGCCCCGGGTGCGACGGCCCCTCGGTGCCGGTCAGCCTCCCCGGCGTCGACGTGTCGTACAGCACGCACACGACCAAGCCGTGGGGCGTGCGCTACCTGCCCCTCGGCCTCACGTTCACCCCCGTCTCGGCCGCGACGTCCTCGACGTGCTCGCTCGTGGCGACGGGCACGCTGCAGGTCCAGATCGGGCTTCGGTTCGTGAACGGCGCCCCGCAACTGACGATTCCCGTCGACAGCGTGGCCACCGCCGAGCTGGACGTCCTGCGGCCCGACGCCACCGCGGCGATCCCGACCTGCGACTGGGTCACCGTCAAGCTCGACTGCTCGCTCGACGGTGTGAGCGGGGATGTGCTGCGCTGGCACACCGAGGGCTTTTCGGAGCAGATCCAGACGAGCCCGGGCCGGTGGGTCCAGGTGTTCAACTCGGGGCCGCTCACGTTCTACGACAGCGTCGCTCCGGGTCTCTCCTTCGCAGAGCAGGTCCAGGCCGCCGAGACCGCCTTCCATCTCGGCCTCATCGCCCACCTGCAGGACATCAACCCGATCTACCTGATCCAGGAACCGCCGGCGCGCCTGACCGTCGTCGACTCGGCGGATCGCGTGACCGGGATGGCCTCGGACGGACGGGCCGTGCGCGACATACCGGGATCGGTGTTCGTCGCCGGCCGCTCGGGCTACTCGGCGGTCGTCCTGTTGGCGGCACGCGGACGCTATACGGTGACGGCGTCGGGGCCGGCCCGCAGCGCGTACTCGCTCACGCTGGACGAGATGCAGCCGGGCAGCGACCGGATGCAGGCCACGGCTGGCAGATTCGCCGCGTCGGGCCGAATCGCCGTGTGCCTGCCGACCGGCGGCGTCCACTGCTCCGCATCAATCTCGCAACTGCGCGCGTTCACGGTGGCCTCAGGAAGCCGGGCCGTCGGAACGTCTTGGGGTCCGTTCGCTCATGTGACCAATCGATCGGAGGAACGATGTCCCCGTTATCGGGCTCACGAGCAGTGTCCGGTAGACACGTCGCACTGACCCTGGCGGTGCTGTGTTGTGCCGCGCTGGCCGTCGGCGTAGCACCGCGCGCCGCGATGGCGCAATCGTGGTTCGGCGGCCCGAATTGGCCATCCGCGGGGCATGACCTCTCCAACACTCGCGTCCAGCCGGGCGAGTTCAGGATCAACGTCGGCGACGTGGGCCGGCTCGCGCCGAAGTGGGTGTTCACCACCCACGGGGATGTGAGCGCCACGCCGACGGTGGACGGTGGCGCCGTGTACTTCCCGGACTCCGGTGGCTACCTCAATGCCGTGAACGCGAGCAACGGCTCGCTGCTCTGGCAGGCGCGGGTTCCGAGCTACACGGGCGTCGCGAACGCCGCCTCGCGGGTCAGTCCCGCCGTCGACGGCGACCGGCTGATCTCCGGCGACAACTTCTTCCTCGTCCACCCCGGCGGCGCGCACGTGTTCGCGGTGAACCGATTCACGGGGAAGCTGCTGTGGAGCACCCAGGTCGAATCCAATCCGGCCGCCATCATCACCAGCAACCCGGTCGTGTACGGCAACGAGGTGGTCGTCGGCGTGTCCTCGAACGAGGAGGACGACGCGCTGTTCTCGTTCTATCCGTGCTGCACCTTCCGCGGCAGCGTCGTCGCCCTCTCGGCCGATACGGGCCAGATCCTGTGGAAGACCTACACCGTGCCGGTGAACGCCGGCCCGTGCACGGTTCACAGCCCGCCGGCGGGATGCGGCTACAGCGGCGGAGCCGTGTGGGATGCACCGGCGATCGACCCGGCGACCGACAGCGTGTACGTGGGCACGGGCAACAACTACACGGTCCCCGACGCCGCCGCGGCGTGCCAGGCCGCGGCGGTGGCCAACAAGATGTCGGATGACGGCTGTACGTCACCCGACGACCACTTCGACAGCGCGCTGTCGCTCAACCTCCAGACCGGGCAGATCAACTGGAGCCACAAGGTGGAGGGCTGGGATGCGTGGAACTTCGCCTGCTTCCTGGGCACCGGCGTGAGCTGGTGTCCGTCGATCGCGGGCGACGACTACGACTTCAGCGGGTCGGGACCGAACCTGATGCAGACGGGCGGCCGCACGCTCGTCGGCCTCGGTCAGAAGAGCGGCGTGTACTGGGCCTTCGACGCCACGAACGGCAACCTCGTGTGGGACACGCTCGTCGGTCCGGGCGGCGTGGAAGGCGGCATCCAATGGGGCACCGCCTATGACGGCAGGCGCCTCTACGTCCCGATCGCGAACGCGGGCGGCACCGCCTATCAGCTCGCGTCCGGCCAGCCGGCCAAGGCGGGATCGTGGGCCGCGCTCGACCCGGCCACCGGCAAGATCATCTGGCAGGTCGCCGACCCCAACGGCTCGGCGGACATCGGTCCCGTGAGCGAGGCCAACGGCGTCCTGTTCGGAGCCAGCGCGGCCTGGTTCGGCAACAAGATGTTCGCGCTCGACGCGGCCACCGGGAGGGTCCTCTGGGGCTTCCCGTCGGCCGGCTCGGTGTGGGGCGGCACGTCGATCGTCAACGGCACGGTCTATTGGGGGTCCGGGTACTACCAGGGCCTGCCGAGCAACAAGTTCTACGCGTTCAGCGTCGGCGGGCGGTGAGGAGGCGCGGAGCGCCGCGGCGGACGGCCGCGGCGCTCCGCCTGACCGCGGGCGCGGCGCTCGGCCGGGGGCGGCCGGGCGCCGCGGGCGCCACTCGGGCGCTCGGTTTGGCGGGCGTCCGGGCCGCGCGGGCGCTTGCGGTTTCGCGGCGTCCGGGCGGTGGCGCGGCGGCGGCCGGTGGCGGCGCGGCGGCGTCCGGAGGCGGGGCGGCGGCGGCGTGAGGCGAACTTTGATCGATCTTCTTCCACCATGAGAGAACATCGACCAAAGTTCGCGCTCGGGGCGGGAGCGGCGGCCCGGCAGCGCCCGGGTGGCGGGCGTCCGGGCCGCGCGGGCCGCGCGTGCGCTTGCGGTTTCGCGGCGTCCGGGGGGGGGGGCGGCGCGGCGGCGTCCGGAGGCGGGGCGGCGGCGTCCGGGTGGCGGGCGTCCGGGCCGCGCGGGCCGCGCGGGCGCTTGCGGTTTCGCGGCGTCCGGAGGCGGGAGCGGCGGCGTCCGGAGGCGAGGCGGCGGCTTCCGGGGGCGAACTTTGATCGATCTTCTTCCACCATGAGAGAACATCGACCAAAGTTCGCGTTCGGGGCGAGAGCGGCGGCCCGGCGGCGCCCGGGTGGCGGGCGTCGGGGCCGCGCAGGCCGCGCGTGCGCTCGCGGTTGTCCGGGTGGTGGCGCGGCGGCGTCCGGGGGCGGCGCGGCGGCGTCCGGTGGTGGGGCGGCGGCGTCCGGTGGTGGGGCGGCGGCGTCCGGTGGTGGGGCGGCAGCGTCCGGTGGCGGGGCGGCGGCGTCCGGGGGGCGGCGCGGCGGCGTCCGGAGGCGAACTTTGATCGATCTTCTTCCACCATGAGAGAACATCGACCAAAGTTCGCGCTCGGCGCGGGAGCGGCGGCCCGGCAGCGCCCGTCGGTTGGTCGTTACATTCCTGGCCGGTGATCGATCTTCGTCATCTCGAGCCGCTCGACCTGGGCCACGCTCCGCTGCGAGCGAGCCGCGAATGGAGGTCCTTGGCGATGGCCGAGCGGCCGGCGCCGTCCGACCCGGTGCTCGTCAGCAGTCTCGCGAGCGCGCTGAACGCGGCGGACACGGGCTCGACGGCGACGCCCGCGTCGAGGTCGACGCCCTCGCCGACGCCCCCGGGCGCCGGCTACGCGAGCTCCTGCTCGCGGCCGGCGCCAGGAGGGCGTGACCCGGCGTCAGACGCGCCTCAGCCGCGCGGATACATCTGGTCCATGTCGGCGACCAGCGTCGCCTCGTCGAGCCGCCCGGGGAGGACCGGCACGGCCCGATAGGTGAAGATCGGCGCGGCGAAGTCCAGGCGGAACACGGGCTGGCTCTCCGGCGTGAGCTCCTCGACCAGGCCCGTGCCGCCCCACGCCACGACCCAGTCGCCCTGCGGCAGCAGGCGGGCGCTCCCGCAGCACGGCGACGCGGCGACCGTCGGGTCGGTGAGCTCCTGCACGAGCGTGGCCGTGCGCGCCTGCGTGTCGATGCGGAAGCGCAGGACACGCGGCGCTCGGTTGCGCGCGGTCCCGTTGTCGTGCACGGAGATCGTGCCGTCGGGCAGGACGCGGGCGTCGTGCTGGCCGCCGAAATCCGTGGACGCGTCGGGGTCGCCGATGATCTTCAGGCTCTGTGGCGTCGGCGTGCCGCCGAGCTTCCACTCGACTCCGCCGTCGCTGCGGCGGATCAGATAGATCGCGTCGGTGTGGCGCATCGAGACGAGGAAGTTGTCCCCGTCCGGGGCCACCGAGTTGATGTGCTGCCAGTCCCACACGACGCCGCTGACGCCGGGGTAGGGGAACAGCGCGTCCCACCACCGGACGCTCTCGGCGGGCTGGATGCGGCCCTGCGAGTTCCAGGTGAAGTCCGGGACACCGTTCGGCTGGATCTCCTGGAACGACGCGTTGAGGACGGTCACGCCCCACGGGATGCCGATCGACCACAGGTTCTCGTTGGCATAGGGTGCGTAGCTCGTCATGAGGAAGTCGCCGTTCGGCTCCTGCAGGGACTCGTGGGCGTCCGTCGGCGTGTACCAGGTCTGCACCGTGCGCACGAGGGAGCCGTCCAGGCGGCGCACCTCGAGGTGGTCGCCGAAATTGACCCCGAACGGCCCCGGTGTGCCCGTCTCGATGTTCCAGGACAGGTCGCCGTCGGACAGCAGTGCCGCGTTGGTCGGGATGCCGTTCTCGGCGCGGAACCACCAGATCGGCACCCCGTCGTCGTCGAACAGCGCGACGTACGGCGTCGTCGGCCCGGCGATCGAGAGGCTCGGCGTCGTCAGGTAGTAGGCGGCCTGCGGCTGACCGATGCGCTGGGCGGTGAACTGCGGGAAGTCCTCGGGCAGGCAGCGGACGTTGTAACCGGCGGTGCCCGCCGAAGACTCCGTCTCGAACGTGAAGCGCTGACCGGCCGTGAGCGGGACCGCCGTGGAGAAGCTGCCGGTCTCGGCCGGACCTCCGTCGACCGACACCGGGGCATCGGCGGGCGTGGTCACCGAGACGGACACGCTCTCGCTCGGCTCGCACCGGGTCACGTAGTCGTGGACGGTGGGATCGAACGCCGGCTGGAGCGCCGGGGTGGCGGTGATCACCGGGTCCGGCGCGAGCACCGCGGCGCGCCGAGACCGCGCCTTCGGCTTGATCCGTCGCCGGGCGATGGTCGCGGGCGTCGGAGCATGCCGGCGCACGCCGGCATGCTCCGGGGCGCCCGCGCGCGTCGGGGTCGCGCCGAGCGCGGGCGCGCCGGCCAGCCCGAGCGTGGCGAGGACGATGGTCGCTGCGGCGCCGGGGCGCGCTCGACGGGCCACGTCGTCGTTCATACCCGAGGGGTAGCCGTTCCGATCGCGTCCCGCAAGATTAATTCACCAAGTTCGTGATCTTCGCGACCGCCACGCCGCTGTCCCGCCGGCGGGACAGCGGCTGCAGATGCGTCATTGAGTCAATAAGGGTAAGTAACCGCGCGGAACCTTGACTCGGCCGCCGGTCGTCTGGTACCCCTCTGGCAGTGGGTCGTGGCCCGGTGCTTTAGTACCAGCGGGCCGCCTCGGATAACGCGTTTGTCGGCGCGCGTCGGTCGTCGGCGCCCAAGTACAAGGGGAGGAGAACGGTGCGTCTGAACCGTGGTCACAAGCTGCTTCGGCTGCTCATCATCTGCGCGGCGGTGTGCGCGCCGTCCTGGCTGGCCACCGCGCAGGCTTCGGCGCAGGCCACGCCCTGTGCCGATCTTCAGATCTCGAGCATCTCCTTCTCTCCGACGACCCCGGTGCAGGGGCAGCCGGCCACGGTCTCGATCAAGATCCTCAACGCCGGTACCTGCGCGACCGGTGGCTTCGTGACCCAGTTCAAGACCTCGCTCCTCGCCCCGACGGGGCCGTCCGGGTCGATCAGCAGCCTGGCGGCCGGCGCCACGGCGACGTTGAATCTCCCGTACGTGTTCCCGACCGCCGGCAACTTCGAGACCGTCGTCCAGGTCGACACGGGGAATGCCGTCAGGGAGACGAACAAGGCGAACAACCTGGAGATCAAGGCGGTGACGGTGGTGAAGCCGGACGTTCACCTGATCGTCGACAGCTTCTCGGTGGCGCCGCAGGTGCCCGGCCCGAATGGCGCGGTGGTGCAGGGTCGCGTGGCGACCGCCTCGATCACGGTCAAGAACATCGGAAACGCTCCCGCGGGCGGGTTCGTCGTGCAGTGGACGCCGTACTTCCTGGCCGAGCCGCTCTCACAGACGGTGAGCGGACTCGCCGCCGGCGCTTCGACGACCGTCACGATGGACTTCACGTTCCCGTTTGCCGGCACGGTGACGGGCACGGCGGTCGCCGATCCGACCCACCAGGTCATCACCGGCCACTTCGACAACACGGCCACGCTGCAGACGGTGGTCGAGCCACCGCTGCCCAACCTCGCGATCGCCCCGGATGGCATCCAGATGCATCCGGCGCCGGCCGGCAGCACCTCGACGCTCGACGTGACCGTCGTCAACAACGGGAACAATCCCGCGGGCGCCTTCGTGGTCGAATGGCAGCCGGGCTTCCTGCTCCCGGCGCAGGCGCAGCAGGTCGACGGGCTCGCGGTCGGGGCCAGCGTGACGCTCACGTTCAGCTATGCGTTCCCGCTCGCCGGGACGTTTGGCGGAACCGTGACCCTCGACAGCACGCACGTGGTCGCCGAGGTCACCAAGGCGGACAACACCGCGCCGACGACGTTCACGATCCCGGCGGCGACGGTGGATCTGACCATCACGGACCTCACGATCAACCCGCCCGAGCCGACGCAGGAGGTGCCGGCCACGGTGACCGCGACCGTGGAGAATCTCGGCAACAGCCCGTCCGGACCCTCTGTGACGAGCTGGAACCCCGACGCGTTCAGCATCATCGTGCCCGGAGGCCAGACCCAGACGCAGGAGACCCCATCGATAGCCCCGGGCCAGTCGGTCCAGGTGACCTTCACGTTCAGCTACCCGCAGGCGGGGAACTTCCGGAGCATCGCGCAGGCCAACGCGTTCAACACGGTGAAGGAGACGAACACCGCCAACAACGAGAAGATCCTCAACGTGACGGTGCTGCCGGCCCACATCGACGTCGGGTTCACGGGACCGATCACCTTCACCCCGTCGCCGCCGATCAGCGGCGACCCCGCCACGGCGACGATCGGCATCCGTAACAACGGACCAATCGCGACGGGACCGTTCGCGGTCGAGCTGCAACCGCAGGCGAACGGCTTTCCGCAGTTCCAGTTCATCAACGGCCTGAACGTGGGCGAGTCGCGAACGCTCACCTTCAAGGTGACCTACTCCACATCGGGCACGTTCACGGCCACGGCTACGCTCGACCCGTTCAACCAGGTCGTCAAGGCGGCGGGCGCGAATGATGTGGTCTCCGACATGGTCACGGTCGTGCAACCCACGGCCTCGCTGAACGTGACGCTCGATCACCTGCACGTCATACACAGCATCGGATCGAGCTGGACCGCGATATTCGCGATCGTCAACCAGGCCGCGAGCTGTCACATCAAGATAACGACGACGATCCTGGGCATCACCGTCACCGTGTTCGACAAGACGTTCCCGGGCATCGAGTGCGGCAGCCCGCCGCTCATATCCGCCGGCGGCGTCAACGACGGCAGTGACATCGGCGTCGGCCAGACGCTCCCGATAACGATCGTCGGCAACGGGCCGCTGGTGGCCGCGGCCGCGGCGGTGGCCGGCTCGTCGTTGACCGGGATCGCTCCGCTCATCAGCTTCCGCCCCGGTTTCCTGCACCTCGGCGGCCTGCAGCAAGTCGCGGGCCTCGGCTGTGGATCGACGAGCGGCGGGAAGTTCGTGCTGGCCGACGGCGGGCACTGCTTCGATGCCTTCTTCGGCGTGCAGGTCGTCAGCTTCACCGGGGCCGACCCGGCCGCGGTGACCGCGGCGGCGGCCGCGGGGCCGGTCGCCCAGGCGGCGGCGGTGGGGCCGGCCGCCGGCGTCAGCGCGTCCGCGGCGCGTGCCGGCGTGGCGCGCGAGGCGCCGCTGCTGCGGATGTACGGGCGACTGCGTGCCGCGCTCGCCTCCGTTCAGCGAGCCCACGGCGGGCGCGGCACGCCTAGCCTGCGGGTCACTGCGACGACCACGAAGAAGTAGTCGCCCGCGGCGACCCGCCCCGCGAAGCGGGCCTCGGGCGCCGGGCGCCGAGAGACGCTCGCCTCGGCGCCCGGCGGGACGTCCGCGTGCCGATGCGCGCGTTCGAGACGCCGTCGGCGCCGCAGGTGCACCGCGACATCCAGGCGGCGGCCTCCGCGGCGCTGGACTGAGGGGCCGCGGGTCGACGCGCGATCGGCGCGTCAGGACACGAGCTGCGGGCCGCCGCGCTCGGACTCGTCCCCCGCCGCGACCGCCGGCCGGGACGCCGGGCGCCCCGCCTCGGCGCCCGGGGTCGTCTCGCCCGCGGCCCGCTCGCCGATGAATCGCAGGGCGAGCACGGCGACGTCGTCGCGTCGCCGCTCGCTCGAGCGCAGGGCGTGCTCCTCGAGCGCCCGCGCGAGCGTCGCGGCGCTCGCGTTGGGCGCGTGACCGCGCAGCGCCCGCTCGGGCGGCTGCGGCGGCTCGGGTCCGAGGTCGGTCACCCCGTCGGTGTAGACGATGAGGGCGTCGCCCGGACCGAGGTTCAGCTCGACGCTTTCCAGTCGAGCGTCGGGCCAGATCCCGATGAGGTCGCCGCGGACGTCCAGCGGCGCCGGCTCGCCGGAAGCGGGCACGAGGATCGGCGCGGGGTGCCCTCCACACGCGGCGATCACGTGCGCCTCGCCGGCGCGGACGGTCACGAGCAGGTACGCGAGCGTAATGAAGCGCCCGTCGAAGTCCTGGCGCAGCATCGCGTCGTTGAGGAATCCGAGTGCGTCCGGCGGAGCGACCGGGGCTCCCGACAGGCTGCGCAGCGTCCAGCGGGCCATGGCGGTCACGGCCGCGGCCTCGGCGCCCTTTCCGCAGACGTCGCCGACGACGATCGCCCAGCGGTTCGGCCCGACCGGGAAGACGTCGTAGAAGTCGCCTCCCACGAGGTCGCCCTCGCCGGCCGGCGTGAAGCGAACCGCCAACTCGCATCCGGAGATCTCGGGCAGCACCCGCGGGACGAGGCTCTGCTGCAGGGTGAGGGCGGTGCGCTCGCTGCGCACGTACTGCGCCTCGGTCTCGGCCTGCAGCGCACGCGCCTGCACCGCGAGGGCAAGGCGCGAGGCCAGCTCGGTGGCGTCCTCGATCTGGTCCGGGCGCCAGGCGCCGCCATGGCGCAGCAGCACGGCCTCGGTGACGAGCCGCCCGCGGGCCATGCCGGCGACGGCGAGCGCCTGCACCGCGTGGTCGCCGTCTCCGATCGTGAGCGACTCGGCCGTGGTCACGGCCTCCGCCGTCGCGGTGGCGCGCGCGCGCCCGACGGCCGCGGCGACCTCGTCCGCCTCGCCGAGCGCGAGGAGCGCTGCATGTCCGCCGCTCGCCTGGGCGGTCGGCGTCAACGGCTCGAACGCGTGGCCGGCGAGCGCCCGCACGATGCAGCACTCGGCGAGCCGCCCGTCGACGAACGTCACGAACGTCTCGAGCGTCTGATCGATCGTCGCGGCCCGGTCGAGTTGCTTACTGGCCTCGGCCATGAACGACGAGCGTTCCCGCGCCCGCTCGCGCCCGACGAGCAGCCGCCCGAGGATCCCGCCGAGCAGGACGGTCAGCAGCGTCAGCAGGACGAGAACGACGATGCCGTCGGCGACCGCGCGGTTGGCTGAGCTGTGCGCCGCGCGCTCGCGGGCGGCCTGGCGCGCCGACACGAGCCGCTCGAGCGCCGCCGCGCGCTCGCGGATGCCGTCGACCACCCGCTTGCCCGCCAGAGTCGCGGCGAACGAACGGGCGGTGCTCGGATCGCGGGCCATCAGGGCCAACTGGCTCACCACGTAGGTCCGCATGTAGTCGCGGGCCGCCTCGAACAGCTCGTGGGCCTGGCTGACGTAGGCGTTCTCGCGGTTCGCCTCGTCCTCGAGCGCGGCCGCCTCGGCCGGCAGCTGCACCTGTGCCTGGACCATGGGAGCCAGGAACGAGGTGTCTCCGGTGAGCACGTAGCCCCGCAGCCCGGTCTCGGCGTCCACGACGGAGCGCTCGACGTTGATGACACGCACGAGGTAGGTGTCCGAGCGCAGGGTCGCGTCGGCGCTGTCGCGCAGGTTGATGATGCCGGCGAGCAGCAGCGCCACGCCGACGGCGACGGCGGCCGCGCCGGCGCCGACCGCGAGCAGGACCCATCTGAGCAGGCGCCCGTGCGAAGTCACGGCTCCCATTGTCGCGAGTGTCGCAGGCTTGCGCCGCTGTTTGGGCGTCGTTTCGATTTCGCCCCCGCGGGGTACGCCAGTCGGGTGGAACGGACGCGGCGCGACACGGACGAGTCGGCCAGGCTGCATCTCGAGCTGCCCGCGCTTCCACAGTCGGTCGCCGTGGCGCGGGCACGGATCGCGGCGCTCGGGGAGGTCGACGGCGGGGCGCTGGACGCGCTGCTCATCGTCGTCAGCGAGCTCGTCACGAACGCGGTGCGGCATGCGGGCCTGTCGAGCGGCCAGATGCTCACGCTCCGCGCCGCGCGGCTGCACGACCGCGTGCGGGTGGAGGTCGTCGATCACGGCGAGGGGTTCGACCCCGCGCGCGTGATGCGGATCGAGCCGACGATCGCCGGCGGCTACGGCCTACGGATCGTGGCGCGGCTGAGCGAGCGCTGGGGGACGGAGCCCGACAGCGGCACGGTGTGGGCCGAGGTCGCCACGCCGGGCACCAGGACGATCCGCAACTAGACTTGGTGCGCGACGACGGTCGGGGGGTGTCACCGATGAGACCGACTCGCGTCGTCGAACACTTGGAGGCCCGATGACCGATCCCCCCGGGGACGCGTTTCACATCGAGATCGACACGAGCGCCGGGACGCAGACCATCCGCGCCGTCGGCGAGCTCGACATCGCCGCGGCCCAGGTGCTGAGCGACGCGCTCGAGCGCGCCGATCGGTCGGATGCGCCGGTGGTTATCCTCGACCTCGCCGCTGTCACGTTCATCGACTCGGCCGGCGTGCGCTGCGTGCTGCAGGCGGTCGCGTCCAGTCGCTCCAACGCGGACAAGCTGCGCATCCGCCGCGAGTACAGCGAGCCGGTCAGGCGGCTGTTCGACATGGTGGGCGCGAGCGACCGGCTGCCGTACGCGTGACGGCGGGCGGCGCCTCGGCGTCGAGGCCCGGCTATCTTGGCCCCGGTGGGTACGACGATGACCTCGCCGCCCGAGGCGGTCGGTGCAGCAGCGATCGAGCTCGAGGGGCTGCGGAAGTCCTTCCGGGGTCCGGGCGGGCTCGTCGAGGCCGTGCGCGGGATCGACGTCTCGATCGCCCGCGGTGAGACGCTCGCCCTGCTTGGCCCCAACGGGGCGGGCAAGTCGACCACGATCGACATGCTGCTCGGGCTCATCCAGCCCGACGCCGGCCGCGTGTCGGTGTTCGGTCGCTCGCCACGCGGCGCCGTCGACGGCGGTCTCGTCGCCGCGATGCTGCAGACCGGCGAGCTCATCCGCGACCTGACGGCGCGCGAGCTGGTCGAGATGGTCGCCTCGCTGTATCCGGCGCCGCTCGGCGTCGACGAGGTGATCGAGCTCGTCGGCCTGGGGGAGATCGCCGGGCGGCGCACGCAGAAGCTCTCCGGGGGCGAGACGCAGCGCGTGCGCTTCGCGCTCGCGCTCGTGAGCGATCCACAGGTGCTCGTGCTCGACGAGCCGACCGTGGCGATGGATGTGGAGGCGCGCCGCGCGTTCTGGACGACGATGCGTGATTTCGCCGCCCGGGGCAAGACGGTCATATTCGCCACGCACTACCTCGAGGAGGCGGACGAATACGCCGACCGGGCGGTGCTCATGGCCCACGGCATCGTGGTCGCCGACGGCCCGACGACCGAGATCAAGGCGCGCGTCGGCCTGCGCACGATCCGCGCGACGCTCCCGGACGTCGACCCGCAGGCGCTCACGCAGCTGCCTGGCGTGAGCGGCGTCGAGCGCCGGGGCGAGGCGGTCGTGCTGCGCTGCCCCGACTCCGACGCGGCGATCCGCGCGCTGCTCGACCGCTATCCGCAGGCGCGTGACCTCGAGATCACGGGCGCGGGCCTGGAGGAGGCGTTCCTCGAGCTGACCGCCGACGAGAACGGAGGCCCGTGAGGTCGTTCGTCTACACCCGCCTCGAGCTCCTGCGCACGGTGCGCAACCGGCGCCTGCTGCTGTTCGCGCTCGGGTTCCCGATCACGCTGTTCTTCCTCATCGCCGGGCCGCAGCGCGACGTGAAGGACTTCCTGAACACCGGCCTGTCGGCGCCGCTGTACTACATGGTCGGGCTGGCCGCGTTCGGCACGATGTCGGCGATGATCGCCTCGGGAGGGCGGATCGCCGGCGAGCGCAACATCGGCTGGACGCGGCAGCTGCGGATCACCCCGCTGTCCACGCGCGACTACTTCCTCGCGAAGCTCATCACCGCTTACGCGCTCGCGCTCGCGTCGCTGCTCGCACTGTACGTGTGCGGGATCGCGCTCGGGGTCAGCATCACCGCGACTCGCTGGCTGGCCATGACGGCGCTGATCGTCATCGCCCTGCTGCCCTTCGCGGGCCTCGGGGTGGCGCTCGGGCACGTCCTCAACGTCGACTCGGTCGGGCCGGCCACCGGCGGACTGGTGTCGCTGTTCGCGTTCGTGAGCGGGACGTGGTTTCCGATCACCTCCGGGTTTCTGTACCACCTGGGGCGGCTCCTCCCGTCGTGGTGGCTGGTCCAGGCCAGCCACGTCGGCGCCGGCGGCCGGGCGTGGGGCGTGATGGGCTGGGTCGTCGTGGCCGTGTGGACGGTCGCGTGCGCCGGCCTGGCGCGGTACGCCTACCGGCGCGACACGGCGCGGGTGTAGCGACGGCTCCGCCTCGAGGCGGGGCCCGGTGTCCGACAAACCGCGGCGCTTCATGGCAGAGTGCGCGTCCATGCGATTCCGAGTCCGCCGGCGGTCCGCCTGGCCGCTCGTCGCGCTGACCGTCGTGCTCGCGGGCTGCGGCGGCGGGAGCTCGACGGCGAGCACGGCCACGGCGTCGCAGCCGGCCGCCCGGATCCTGGCCGAAGCGCAGGCGGCGCTCGGCCAGGTGCTCAGCTTCCACATCGTCGGCCGGACGATCCAATCCGGCCGGGCGGCCACGATCAGCGGCGACATCCAGATCCCCGGGCGGCTGCGCGTCACCCTGCATCAGGGGCAGGGCGCGGCCCAGATCATCGTCATCGGCGCCGACGTTTACCTCAACGCGAACGCGCCATATTTCGCCGCCCAGGGGTCTCCGGCGACGGTGGCCAGTCGCATCGCCAACCGCTGGGTGAAGCTGCCGCCCGGGGGAACGTCGGGCATCGGAACCCTGCTCGCCGCAACCGAGCCGTCGACGATCGGGCACTGCGTCGTCGCGGCCCACCTCGGCACGGTCAGCGTGAAGGGCCGCGGCACGCTCAGCGGGCAGCCGGTCATCATCCTCGCCGACAGGGGCGATGTGCCCGGGAGCACCCCGGGCCTGCTGTACGTCGCGGCGAGCGGTCCGCCGCTGCCGCTGCGCGAGGTGCAGACCGGTCGGCAGGTCCCCGGCGGCAAGCCCGACGCCGTCTGCCACGAGACGCAGGCGGACGTGTCCGGCTCCACGACGGCCAACGTCGTCAACCTGAGCGAGTTCAACCGCGCGCCGGCGGTGACGGCGCCGGCCGGGGCCATCGACCTCGCCACGCTCGCCGGATCGAGCACGGTGTAGGCCAGGCCGCCGGTCCCGCTCGCCGACATGATCGACAGCCACACCCACCTCGATCAGTGCGCCGAGCCGAACACCGAGCTCGTCGCGGCCGCCGAGGCGGCCGGGGTGCGGCGCATCCTCACGGTCGGGATGGACGGCGCGAGCTGCCGCTCGGCGCTCGCCGCGGCCGAGGCGTTCCCGCAGGTGTACGCCGCGATCGGCCGTCACCCGAACCTCGCCCACGGATTCGACGGCGCGGATCTCGCTGAGCTGCGCGCCCTCGCCGCCCACGAGCGCTGCCTGGCCATCGGGGAGACGGGACTGGACTACTACCGCGAGGGGGCGCCGGTCGACGATCAGCGGCGGGCCTTCTCGGCCCAGATCGAGCTCGCGCGCGAGGTCGGCAAGCCGCTCATCATCCACACCCGCGCGGCCGAGGACGACACGATCGCCACGCTGAGCGACGCGGCGAGCGACCTGACCGTCGTGTTGCACTGCTTCTCGATGCCCGACCGGCTCGGGCTGTGCCTGGAGCGCGGGTGGTGGATCTCCTTCGCGGGCAACGTGACCTACCCGAGCGCCGCCGAGCTCGCCGAGGCGGCCCGCATCGTGCCCGACGAGTGGCTGCTCGTCGAGACCGACGCCCCGTACCTCACGCCCCAGCCGGTGCGCAAGCAGCGCAGCCAGCCCGCGTTCGTCGCGCATACGGTCGCCTTCCTGGCCGAGTTGCGGGGCGTGAGCGTGCCCGAGCTCGACGCGCTCGTCGAGCGCAACGCGAAGCGACTGTTCGGGTGGTGAGCGCCGGGAGCGTCCGAGGGCCTACCCGCCCGCGCCGGGCACGAGCGTGATGGCCGAGATGCAGGGCTGCGACTGGCAGGTCCCGGTGTCCTGCGGGTTGGCTTGGATGAAGCGGATCGTGAACGACCCCGGGCTGCCGAGCAGCGTCGAGCTCGTCCACGTGCCGTTGGCCACCGTGAAGCCGGCGTCCTCGCCGTAGGTCGTGTTGCTGAAGGCGAACGAGTTGCTCGAGGAGGCCGACAGGTCGCTCTTGAAATGAGCGGCGACATTGTTGAATCCGCTCAGGCTCACGGCGTCGGCCGGGTTGGAGGCCTGGAAGTTGTACGTCACGCCGTCGGAGAGGTAGGGCGCGAACCCGGCGAACGTCTTGCCGTTGTTGTCCCACACGCGCGAGAAGCTCTGCAGCAGGGCGGCCGCCGTCGCCTGCGGCACGACATTCGGGCCCGGCGCGAGCGCCGGCGTGGTGCTCGTCGCCGTCGTCGTGCGCGGCACCGTCTGGGCGACGGTCTTGGGCGAGGAGCCTCCCCCGAGCGCGACGATCGCGCCGACGATGATCGCGATCACGACGACCGCGCCGATACCGAGCAGCACGTAGGGCGGCCCGCTGCGCCTGGCGGGCGCCGCGGGCGTGGCGACGCCGCCCGGCGGGCCTCCGCCGGCCGGAGCGACGGTCGAGGCGAGCGGCGGCAGCGGTGGCGGGGGCGGCGCGGGCGGGGTCGCCCCGCCGAGGGGCGGGGCCGCGCCGGCGGGCGGCGTGCCCGCGGCCGCGACGGGCGCCGCCTCCGTGCGGTCGGAGCCGGCCAGCTCGGTGCGTGCCGCGGGCGCCAGCTCGGTCCGTTGCGCGGGGGCGAGCTCGGTGTGTCCGGCGGGCCGGGGCGGCACGCGGGGCACGCGACGCCCGGCGACGGTGTCGGCGGCGGCCTCCGGCGCCGGGATGCGCGCCGCGCCGAGCACGATGACCGACTTCGGGTCGTCGAGATAGTCGGGCAGCTGTCCGAGGCGCTGCTGGATCAGTCGGGCGACGAGCGGGATGCGGCTCGATCCGCCCGCGAGATAGATGGCCGCGAGGTCGCCCGGCTCGAGGCCGGCGCTGCGGATCGTGCGCTCGAGCTCGGTCACCGTGCCCTCGAGGTCGGCGGCGATCAGGCCGTTGAGCTCCTCGGCGGTGACGTGCAGGTCACGGTCGACCGGTGGCGGCACGTAGAGCTCGTAGTCGGGGCTCTTGGAGAGGATCTCCTTGGCCCGGCGCGCCTCGTGCAGCAGCAGGCGGTTGGCCTGCGACCACGAGCGCTCGCGCGACTCGCGCAGCTGGGACCACTGCTCGGGGTCGAGCTGGGCCCCGAGGTGGCGATACAGGCGGTCGTCGAAGTCCTCGCCGCCGAGGTCCTCGTTGCCGCCCGGGGCGCCGATGACCTCGAAGGAGTCCTCGGTGCGTCGCAGGACGGCGGTGTCGAACGTCCCGCCCCCGAGATCGTAGACGGCGACGTGCTCGCCGACGGCGAGGCGCTCGCTGGCGAAGTGCAGCGCCGCGGCGACCGGCTCGGGCACGAACTCGGGATCGTCGAACCCGGCCGAGCGAGCGGCCTGGCGCAGCTTGTCCAGGCTCGCGGCGCCCCATCGCGCCGGATGGGTGAGGCGCACGACGCTCGGCGCCTGCCCGCCGCGACGGCTGACCGCCTCCTCCGCCGCCTTGCGCAGGATCGCGCCGATCGCGTCCGTCACGCGGACCTGCTGCTCCCCGAGCAGCAGGTACTCGTCGCCGATCCGCCGCTTCGGGGTGCGCTCCAGGCACCACGGCGCGCGGCTGGACAGCGTGTCCGCCTCCTCGCCGAGCACGAGCCGGCCCGTGTGCCCCCCCGTCCCGTCGCGCCAGAAGACCATCGACGGCATCCGCGGCGCGCCGTCGATCTCGACGAGCTCGACGCGCCCGCTGACCGCCAGGGCAGCCGCCGTCGAGGTCGTCCCGAAGTCGATCGCCAGTACCCAGCCGGACATCAGCGGGGGAGCGTAGTCGAGTGGGGCCGGGAGCGCCAAGCCGGTGCGCTCGCGGGCGCTCGGCGTTTCGTCCCGGGCGCGCGATCACGACGCGGCGGGCGCGTGCGGCACCAATCCCTCGGTGGCGAGGATCTCGTACGAGCGCGACACGACGCGCGCGACCCGACGTCCCGACGGCGGGGCCTGGCTGCCGTTCTCGTAGATCTTCCAGGCGCGCAGGGCCGAGCGGGCCGCCGTTCGCAGGTCGTCGGGATCGGCGTCGTCGCCGAGCCCGAGGCGCTGCGCCGGCGTGCGCGCCGTGACCAGGCGGGTCAGCTCGTCCATCAGGTCGCCCGGGATCTCGGCCTCGCCCGCCGCGCAGCGGTCGAACGCCGCGAGCAGATCGAGCACGTGCATCTGGGGGTCCTGGCGCAGCGTCTCCACCCGATCGCGCAGGAACGCGAGCTGCGGCCAGCGGTAGGACAGCGCCTCCAGGCGCACGAGCGAACGGCCGGCCTTCAGCACGTCGGCCCGCAGGTGAAAGCCGTCGAGCTCGCGGTCGACCCGCTCGATGCCTGACAGCTCGCGCAGGCGGCGCACGAGCCCGACGACCGTGAGCTGCCCGGCGTCGGCGAGCGCCAGCGCCACGCGGACGCCGCGCAGATCCATCGCCAGCAGCAACCGCTCGCGCTCCTGCCCGTCGAGCGGGCCGTCCGCGCCGACGAACGCCTCGGGGGATTCGAGCTCGGGCTCGCGCTCGCCGGCGCCGACCCCGGCCAGCCGCTTGATCAGCTCGACGTCGCCGGCGTCGATCGCGTGGCCGTTCGCGTCCTCGGCCATCTGCGCGTCGCAGGGGACGACCGCGGCGACGCGAGGGCCGAGCGCCTGGGCCAGACGCTCCGCCTCCACCGCCGACGCCCCCACGGTCGCGTCAACCTCCGCGGGCTCCACCACCTCGAGCTCGTCGACGTGGGTCAACACCGCCGCGGCGTTGACGGCCGACGCGCGCGCGCCGCCGAGCGCGGCGTCGAGGCCGGCGCGCGCCGCCTCGGGCTCGGCGGCGGGGTCGCAGGGCCAGGCGAACAGGAAGGCGTCGGCCTCGAGCGCCGACGCAGTGCCGCCGCGGGCACCTTCGCCCGGCGCGGGCGTCGCCCGCGAGTCGATCAAGGTGAGCGTGCGCAGCGTCTGCACCGGCAGCCACACGCGGACCGCGGCGACCTCGCTGGACGGCGGCACGAGCTCGTCCGGCAGCGTGCCGTCCGGCTGGAGCCCGCGGGTGACGGTGTCACCGCCACCGAGGAGCACCTCGACGCGCTCGGGGGTGCCATAGGCGAACGACACGTCGGCGCCGGCGAGCGCGGGGTCACCGCCGCGGGCGACGCGCGAGCCGAGGAGGGCGTTGACGAGCGACGAGCGCCCGGCGCCGGCGGGCCCGACGACGGCGACCCGCAGCGGCTCGGCCAGCTGCTCGATCTCCCCTTCGAGATCGGCGCGCGCCTCGTCGTCCGGTTCGAGCCATTCGAGCACCGCGCTGCAGAGCGCCGCCACCCGATCGGCGAGACCGCTCGACAGACCCTCGGGCTCGAACGGCTCGCGCCGCTCGTGCGGTGCGAGCGATCCGCCCCCGGCGCCGACGGCCCCGGCGCGCAGCACCGTCGGCGCCGCCTCGGGCCACATGGCGCCGGGACCGCGCAGCGCGGCCCGGGCCGCGGTGGCGAGCTCCTCGGCCGAGCCGTAGCGGGCGCTCGGTTCGAGCTCGGTGGCTCGGGTGACGACCGCGCGCAGCGCGGGCGAGACGCCGGGCACCTGCTCGAGATTGACGCGGTCGATCCCGCCGAGAAGGTCCCAGAGCAGGCAGCCGAGGGAGTAGATGTCGCCGCGCAGGTCGTCGTGGCCGACCCCGCGGCTGCGCTCGGGGGCGATGTAGCGGGTCGTGCCGAGCAGCTCGCCCTCGCCCGTGATGTCGTCGTCGAGTGTCTTGGCCAGCCCGAAGTCGGTCAGATACACGCGGCCGGTCGACTCCTCGATGAGCACGTTGCCCGGCTTGACGTCGCGGTGCACGAGGCCGCGCTGGTGGGCGGCGCCGAGCGCCGCCGCGATCTGCTCGATCGTGGCCACCGCGCGCTCGGGGTCGAGACGGCCCTCGTTGAGCACGACCTGCTTGAGGTTGCTTCCCTGCACGAAGCGCATGACGATGTACAGCTGACCGTCCGAGTCCCCGGCCCAGTAGATCGGCACGACGTTCGGATGGTCGATCGACGCGGCGACCCGCGTCTCGCGCTCGAAGCGGGCCCGGAAGGACGCGTCGCCGGCCACGTCGCGCGCCATCACCTTCAACGCGACGGTGCGGCCGAGCTTGACCTGCGTGGCGCGGTACACGGTCGCCATGCCGCCCTCGCCGGCGACCTCCTCGATGAGGCAGTCGGCGAGCACCGAGCCGATGCCGATCTCACGCGGGACGATCGTCTCGGCCCGGCGGCCGGCGGCCGCGAGCGCGGCGCGGCCGAGCTCGCCCGCCGAGCGGTAGCGGTCGTCGGGGGCGCGAGCGAGGGCGCGCGCGATGATCGCGTCGAACTCGGCCGACACGCCGGCGACCGCCTGGCTGACGAGTGGCGGCGGCTCGCTCACCTTCGCGACGAGCTTGGCCACGTCGGTGGCGCCGGTGTACGGCGGGTGCCCGGCGAGCGCCTCGAAGAGGACGCAGCCGAGCGCGTACACGTCGGAGCGCAGGTCGACCGGCGAGCCGTCGGCCTGCTCGGGCGCCATGTAGTCGATCGTCCCGACCATCATCCCGCGCGCGGTGAGTCCGGTCGTCGACTTCGCCCGCTTGGCCAGACCGAAATCGGTGAGATAGGCGTGGTACTCGCCGCCCTGCCCGGCGATGAGCACGTTCGCCGGCTTGATGTCGCGATGCACAAGGCCCTGGACGTGGGCCGCGTCGAGCGCCGAGGCGATCTGGGAGACGAGCTGGGCGGCGAGCCGCGGTTCGAGACGGCCGCGCTGGGTGATCAGCTCGGCCATGTTGATGCCCTCGATGTAGCGCATGACGATGTACAGCTGACCGTCCTCGGTCTCGCCGGCGCCGTACAGCGGGATGACGTGCGGGTGCTCGATCTGCGCGGCGATCTCCGTCTCGCGTCCGAAGCGCTCACGGAAGTCGCGATCGCTCGCCAGCTCGGCCGCGATCACCTTGATGGCGACGGTCCGCTTCAGGCGCAGGTCCGTCGCGCGGTACACGACGCCCATCCCGCCGCGCCCGGCCGGCGTGTCGATGCGGTATCCGCCGACGACCTGGCCGATCTGCAGACCGGCCATCAGGGGGCGCGCCGCGTCAGTCGGCCCGAGCTCACCTACTGGAACGGCACCTGCACGGTGCCCTGCGTGCCGTCGTTGAGGACGACGGTGACAGGAACCGTCTGGCCGTCGATGCCCTTCACGGCGTCGCAGTAGGACTTCAGCGTCGTGTCCAGCTGGTGGCCGTTGATCGAGGTGATGAGCACGGGCGGATTCTGGAAGGCCTGCAGTCCGGCCGCCGGGCTGTTGGGCTCGACGTAGTTGACGATCAGGCCCGGGGGCAGACCCTTCTGCTGTAGCACGGTCGGGTCAGGGTAGTCCAAGCCGAACCCGGCCCAGCCGATCGAATGACCGGTGCGCAGCTTGGCGACGATCTGGGAGATGCGATCCGAGCCGATCGCGTACCCCTCGCCCTGCACGGTGCGACCCTGGTTCTGATCGAGTCCGGCGCTGTCCATGCCGACGAGCTGGCCCTGGTAGTTGACGAGCGGGCCGCCCGAGTTGCCCGGGTTGATCGCGGCGGTCGTCTGGACGACGTTCGGCAGATTGGGGACGTCGGGGGCGCCCGTGGCCACCGCGGAGAACTGCGTGTGCGGCGTCGAGACGATGCCCGAGGTCGCGACGAGGTTGTCGTTGAGCGAGGCGTTCACCGGGAAGCCGAGCGCGATCACGTTGTCGCCCGACTGCAGCCCCGACTGCGACGCGATCGGGATCGACGGCAGGTTGTGGACGCTCGGGACGCGCAGCACGGCGATGTCCTCGCACGGCGCCGTGCCGACGATCGTGGCGGCGTGCGAGGTCATGGCCACGGTGCCGGTCGGCGTGCCCCCGGTGCCGACGCTGAGCGAGTTGCCGCCCTGCGCGACGTGGTTGTTCGTCACGACGAGGCCCTGGCTGCCGTCGAGCACCCACGCGGTGCCCTTCTCGGCCGGCTGTCCGTTCTGCGAGGCGACCACGAGCAGGGTCGAGGGCGAGACCTTCGCCACGACCGAGGCGACGGTCGGCGTGCCGCCGCCGTTGAGGACGCCGCTGACGAGCAGGGCGACGGCGACGATCGCCACGGCCACGGCGCCGACGGCGATCGCGATGGCCCAGTTCACCGAGCGGCGCAGCTTCACGCGCTCGATCGCCGAGGGCGTCTGTCCCTTCGCCGCGAACGGGTCGCCAGGCGGCGTCGCCCCCGCCGCGGCGGGAGGCTGCGCCGGCGGCACGGGCGGAGCCCCGGCTGCCGCGGCGACGGGAGCGGCCGCCGCCACCGGGGCGGCCGGTGGGATGGGCGCGACCGGTGCCACGGGTGCGACGGGCTCCACCGGGGCGGCCGGCGGGATGGGTGCGACCGGTGCCGCGGGAGCGACGGGTTCCACCGGGGCGGCGGCCACCCGGGCGGCGGCCACCGGGGCGGCGGCGGCCGGCGCGACCGGTTCGACGGGGGCGGCCGGCGCCACGGGCTCCACGGGGGCGGCGGCCACCGGGGCGGCGGCCGCTGCGCCCGGCGACGGCGCGATGACGGTCGGATCGCTGGCCGGCTCGCCCGGTCGCGCCAGCGAGACGACGAGGACGGTGCGGCCGACGCGGATGTGCTCGCCGCCGGTCAGCGCGACCGGGGCGCTGACGCGCGTGCCGTCGACGATCGTGCCGTTCGTGGAGCCGAGGTCCTCGATCGTGACGCTGCCGTCCGCGGCGCGGATGAACGCGAGGTGGCGGCCGGACACCTGGCTGTCGGGCAGCGAGAGGTCGGAGCTCTCGTCGCGGCCGACGCCGAAACGGTCGCCCGCGATCTCAACTGCCTTGCCCTCGAGCTCTCCCGATTCGACCAGGATCCACATGTGTCCCCCTTGACTTTGCTTGCCCCGCGCCGCGAGACCCTAACCGCGGGGACGGTTACTCGCAAGCGAGTGACGGTTGACGCATGCGCCAGCCACGATAGGATCGCCGCCCGCTCATGGATCGAGCGATGTCCTGACATGTGGGGAACAAACCATTCACGTGGCGCGGCGCTCGTGGTCGCCCTGGCCCTGGCGGGCTGCGGGTCCTCGAGCACCAAGACGGTCACGGTGACGGCGCCGCCGACGACGGCCGCCGCGGCGGCCACCACCACGACGACGGCCGGCGCCACCGGCGCGACGGGGACGGTGGGCGTGTCCAACACCGACGCGAACACCCTGCTGCAGGAGCTGCAGACGGCATGGGACGCCGACGACCGCGGCGGCGGCATCGACGGCATCCTCACCTACAACGTCGTCTACGACTACCAGACCTCCGGCTTCACGCCGGTCCGCGGCTTTCGCAAGGTGCAGAACCACCTCGTCGGCCTGCTCAACAGCAACGGCAAGAACAACAAGCTCGTCCTCTCGAACGTCCAGCTCGGCAGCGACGGGCTCGGCACGTACGCCACCGGGACGTGGGTGAGCACCAACGTCGCCGGCGGCACCGGGACGTTCCAGATCCGCTTCGCCCCGCCCGGGCCCTCGATCTTCAAGAACGACCCGTGCACGACGATGCCCTGCATCCAGCAGATCACGCTCGTGCCCACGCCGGCGCCCGTCCAGCAGCAGGGCTGACGCCCCCGCCGAGCTCGCGGGTCGAGCGGGGCACGAGCGCCAGCGCGAGCAAGGCGACACCGATCGCGCTGCCGACACCGAGCACGGTGCGCGCCCCGAAGGCGCCGGCGAGGGGACCGGCAAGCACGTAGCCGAGCGGCAGGAGGGCGAGCGAGCCCATCCAGTCCCAGGCGCTGACCCGCGACAGGGCGCGGGCCGGGATGTGGCGCGCGAGCGCCGTCTCCCACCAGATCATCAGCAGCGCGAAGCCGAACCCGGTCGCCGCCGCGCACGCCGTCACGAGCGCGAGCGGGGCGCCGAGCGCGAAGGCGGCGTCCTGCAGCGGCCACGCGAGCACGAGCAGCAGTCCGAGCCGCAGCGGGTGCGCCGGACGCCACACGACGGCGACGAGCGCGCCGAGCACGGCACCCACGCCCGCCGCGCTCTCGAGCAGCCCGAACACGCCGGCGCTCCCGTAGGCGTCGCGGGCGACCCCCGGGGCGAGCGCGTACCACTGCGCGTACATGCACAGGACCGCCCCGGTGAACACCGCGATCGTCACCCACACCCAGGCCCGCGATCTCACTTCCTCCCAGCCCGCGCGCAGGTCGCCGAGGACCGAGAGCGGCGCGGCCCGCTCACCGCGCGCGCGCGGATGTACGCGCGTGAGCAGGACGGCGCCGAGGACGAACGTGGCCGCGTCGAACGCGAACGCGTCGGCCGCCCCGGCGCCGAGCACGAGCGCGGTGGCGAGCGCCGGCCCGACGAAGAACGCGACGTTCGCCATCGACTCGGTCAACGCCCGCGCGTCCTGCAGGAGCGAGTCGGGAACGGTCTGCGGGATCAGCCCGCTGTACGCCGGCTGGAAGAAGGCCTGGGCGGCGCCGTACAGGGCCTCGATCACGACGATCTGCCAGATGCGCACCGAGCCGACGAGGATGAGGACCGCCAGCGCGGCGTGCAGGGCCGCGCGGGTCAGGTCCGCGGCGATCATGATCCGCTGTCGCGGCAGCCGGTCGGCCCACACGCCGCCGATGAGCACGAGCGCGACGAACGGCAGCGACTGGGCCGCGAGGACGAGCCCGAGGTCGGTCGGCGAGCCGGTCCGCTGCGTGATGAACAGCGCCAGGGCGACGAGCACGACGCGGTCGCCGATCACGCTCGCGGCCTGGCCGGCGAACAGGTTCCGAAAATCTGGGTGGCGCAGGACGCGCGGACAGGTACTCACGGGACACTCTCAACGGGACTCGACGGGACGGGGCGGCCGGCGCGGACGTCAGCGGGCGCCGGCGGGAACTGCGGGGCAGGCGGTCAGAGTCTCGATGTGAGAAGCATCGTCGGAGCAGCGTACCACCCGGCGGGCGGCGCGGATGATGGTCCGCCGCCCGGATCGCGGCTACAGATCGCGACGTCGCAAGCCGATTACGGCGGGAGCCGAGATGACCCCGCTCCTGTATGCCATCGGACAGTTCTGCGCGCGGCGCCGCCTGCTCGTGCTCGGCGCCTGGCTGCTGATCGCCGTCGGCGTCGGCGCCTGGGCGAGCTCGCTCGGCGGCACGCTCGTGACCGACAACGTCACGCTGCCCGGCACCGAGAGCCAGCGCGCGGCGAACATCCTGCAGAACAGCTTCGGCACCCTCGGCGCCAACGGCTCGAATCCGATCGTGCTGCGCGCGGCGGCCGGCACGACCCTCACCGGGGCGGCGCAGCGGGCCGCCGTGCAGCGCACCGTCGCGGCCTATGCGCACGATCCGGGAGTCCTGAGCGCGGTCAGCCCGCTCGGCCCCGCCGGCGCCGCGCAGCTCTCGCGCGACCGCCGCATCGGCTACGTCGCCGTGACGCTTCGCGCCGGCCCGGCCGCCCTGACGATCGAGCAGGCCCGCCACTTCCTGTCGCTGGCCCAGCCCGCGCGCTCGGCGGGCATCGCCGTCGCGGCCGGCGGCTACCTCGGCGGCACCCTCTCCCAGCCCGCGTCCGCGAACTCGGAGGCGATCGGCCTGCTCGCGGCGATCGTCGTCCTCCTGCTGACCTTCGGGACGGTCGTGGCCATGGGGATGCCGATCCTCACGGCCGTGTTCGGGCTCGGCACCGGGCTGAGCGTCATCGGGCTGCTCAGCCACGTGGCCGAGGTGCCGAGCAGCGCGCCGGCGCTCGCGACGATGGTCGGCCTCGGTGTCGGGATCGACTACTCGTTGTTCATCGTGACGCGCCACCGCGAGGAGATGCACGCGGGCCTCGACGTGCGCGAGTCGATCGCGCGCGCGACGGCGACGGCGGGCGGGGCGGTCGTGTTCGCCGGCGCGACCGTGACGATCGCGCTCTGCTCGCTGATGCTGGCGCGGATCCCGATCGTGACCCAGATGGGCTACCTGTCCGCGCTCGTCGTGCTCGTCGCGGTCGCCGCCGCGATCACGCTGCTTCCGGCGGTGCTCTCGCTCGTCGGCCACCGTCTGGAGTCGCTGCGGCTGCCCGGCCTGCGCGTCCACCACGACAAGCGGCCCCACGGCTGGGCGCGCTGGGCGCGGGCGGTGGCCGACCGTCCCTGGCCGGCGCTCGCCGTCGCCGTGGTCCTGCTCGCGGTGCTCGCGGCGCCGCTGCGCCTGCTCGATCTCGGTCAGAGCGACAACGGTCAGCTGCCGCGCGACACGACCGCCCGGCAGGCGTACGACGCCCTGAGCGAGGGCTTCGGCCCCGGTTACAACGGCCCGCTGATCGTGGCGGTCTCGGTCGCGAAGGGCGGCGTGCGCGGGCACCAGGCCGCGCTCGCCGGCCTGGCCGCCGCGCTGAAGCGGACGCCCGGCGTCGCCGCCGTGAGCCCGCCGCTGCCGTCGCGCGACGACTCGGCGGCGCTGCTGACCGTCACGCCCACGAGCGCGCCGTCGGCGGACGCGACCGTGGCGCTCGTGCACACGCTGCGCGACAGGACGGTTCCGGCCGCCACGCGCGGCACCGCCCTGACCGCGCACGTCGGCGGCTCGACGGCCGGGTTCATCGACCTCTCCGCCGAGATCAGCAACCGCCTGCCGGTCGTGATCGCGGTCGTGCTGACGCTCTCGTTCCTGCTGCTGCTCGTCGCCTTCCAGGCTCCGCTCGTCGCGCTCAAGGCGATCGTCATGAACCTGCTGTCGATCGCGGCCGCGTTCGGGGTCGTCACCTACGTCTTCTCCCACGACTGGAGCTCGCGCCTGCTCGGGATCGACGGCGTCTCGCCGGTCGTGTCGTTCGTGCCGCTGATGATGTTCGCGATCCTCTTCGGGCTCTCGATGGACTACGAGGTGTTCCTCATGACGCACGTGCGCGAGCGCTGGCGCGCGACCGGCGACGCCCACACGGCGGTCGTCGAGGGGCTCGCCGGGACGGCGCGGGTGATCACCTCGGCCGCGCTCATCATGGTCTCCGTGTTCTGCGCCTTCCTGCTCAGCGGGAGCCCGACGATCAAGCAGTTCGGGCTCGGGATGGCGGCCGCCGTCGCGGTCGACGCGACGCTCATCCGCTGCGTGCTCGTGCCGGCCATCCTCGCGCTGCTCGGCCGCGCCGCCTGGTGGATGCCGGCCTGGCTGGCGCGCGTCACGCCGCCGCTCTCGATCGAGGGCGAGGCGTGGTTCGAGCAGCGCGACGCGGCCGCAGCGCCCCCGCCCCAACCCGCCGCCGACGCCGACGCCCAGCCCGAGACCGGGCCCACCCACCCGGCCCGCGAGGCCGCCTGACGCAGACCGGCCGTGGGCCGCGGCCGCCCGCGGCCGTACCATCGACGCATGCGAGCGCTCCTCGCCCGATGGCGCTCCGTCCGCCGCCGGCTCGCCGATCGCGTGGCCGCGGGGCTGGCCTGGTCGGTGGGCTCGGCCTCCGACGAGCGCCTGCGGTGGGTCATGCACGGCCCGCTGCGCGGCCCGCTGCTCTGGGGGATCTTCGGCACGATGGCCCGGCGGGCTCGGCCGGACGCGTCGATGACCGCAGTCGTGGAGTTCGGGGTCGACGGGCGCCGCGGCGGCGGCAGCGACCGCTACCGGCTCACGTTCGCCGACGGCCGCTGCCGCGCGTCGCGTCGCGCCGAGGGCCCGGCGCGACTGACGCTCGAGCTCGAGGCGGTCGCCTTCCTGCGCCTGATCGCCGGCAGCGCCAGCCCCCAGCGGCTGTTGGTCGCGGGCAAGCTGAGGCTGCGCGGCGACCTGTTCTTCGCGCTCGCCCTCGTCGGGGCCCTGCGGCTCCCGGGGCGCTGAGCCGGCGCGTACGCTCAAGCCGTGGACGAGCGGACTCCCACCCAGCCGAGCCTGCGCCGCCTGCGCGAGTTCCAGATCCGCCCCAACCGCGACCTCGGCCAGAACTTCCTCATCGACTCGAACCTGCTCGGGGTCATCGAGCGGCTGGCCGACCTCGACGAGCGCGATGTCGTGCTCGAGATCGGCGGGGGACTCGGTGTGCTCAGCGAGTACCTCGCGCCCCGCGTTGCCCACGTCCACGTCGTCGAGCTCGATCGCCGCCTCGCCGCGGCGCTGCACGACGCGACTGATCCCTTTCCCAATATCTCGGTCCACTGGGGGGACGCGATGGCGCTTGACCTCGCCGCTCTGGTGCCGGCTCCGACCAAGGTGGTCGCCAACCTCCCGTACGGCATCGCCGCCGGCGTGCTGCTGCGCACCGTCGAGGAGCTCCCCGAGGTCACGCGCTGGGTGACGATGGTCCAGCGCGAGGTCGGCGAGCGGCTCGCCTCCGCGCCCGGGTCGGGGGTCTACGGCGCCACGAGCGTGCTCGCGCAGCTCGCCGGCGACGTGCGCGTCGCGCGGGCGGTGTCGCGCACCGTCTTCCAGCCGGTGCCGAACGTCGACTCGGCGCTCGTCGTCATGGACCGCCGCGGCCCGCCGCCGCCGGCGGGACTGCGGGCGCTCGTCCACGGCGCCTTCGCCCACCGGCGCAAGGCGCTCGCGCGCTCGCTGACGCTGGCGACGGGCGCCGGCGGCGTCGACCTCGGGGTGGCGGCCCCGTCACGCGAGGCGGTGCGCCAGGCCCTGGTGGAGATCGGGAAGCCGGCCGACGCGCGCGCGGAGACGCTCTCGCCGGAGGCGTTCCGCGAGCTGGCGCGGCGCCTGGGGATCGAGTCCTAGACCCAGCCCTTGCGCCGGAAGAAGATGACGAAGCCGATGCACGAGGCGACGAGGCTGCCGAGGCCGAGCCCGACGAACGAGGCGGTCGTGTTGACGACGTGGTTGAGCAGGAACGAGAAGTTCTGCCCGAAGAACCCGGTCAGGAACGTGAGCGGCAGGAAGATCGTGGCGATGATCGTCAGCTGCTTGCTCACCTCGCCCTGGCGGTTGGCCACCGTTGTCAGATACAGGTCCGTGGCGCCGCTGAGGAGGTCGCGGTAGGAGTCCACGAGGTCCGAGATGCGGATCAGGTGGTCATAGACGTCGCGGAAGTACTCGTGCTCGTCGGCCTCGAGGCCGGGCAGGTCGCGGATCTCGTCGGCGCTGCGGGCGAACAGGTCGCGCTGCGGGGTGACGACGCGGCGCAGCGCGACGAGCTGGCGCCTGAGCGCATAGACCCGCTGCAGCTGCTCCTCGCCGGTGTGCTCGATGATCGCCTCCTGCAGGTCGTCGATCTGCTCGTCGATGCTCGTGAGCACCGGGAAGAAGGTGTCCGTGAGCGCGTCGATCACCTTGTACACGAGGAACTGCTCGCTGCGCAGCGGCTGACCGTCGATCCGCCGCCGCAGCTCGGTCAGCTCGGGCACAGGCCGGCGGTGCAGCGTGATGACGTAGTTGCCGGAGATGAACATGTGCACCTCGTTGAGCGCGAGCGTCTGCCCGTCCGCCTCCAGCGCGGCGCCGAAGAAGACGAGGAACACGTGGTCGCCGTAGAGGTCGAGCTTCGGGCGCTGGTGAAACTCGCGCGCGTCCTCGACGGCGAGCGGATGGAAGCCGAACAGCGCGCCGAGCGACTCGATCTGCTCGTCGCTGGGGTCGTCGAGATCGACCCAGAAGAAGCGCTCGCTGTCGATGTGCTCGCGGAACTCGTCGGTCTGGATGCCGGTGAAGCAGCTCACGCCGCGATGCGTCTCGGACGGGTCCATGGGCGCCGATCATAGGCGGGCCCCCAGACCGTCCGGCCGGCACGCCGGTCAGTTGCCGAGGGGGCCCAGCCATCCCAGCGACCATCCGGCGAACCACACCGCGATCACGGTCGGGATCAGGAGCAGGACGGCAAGGGCCGCCGACATGGTCAGCGGGAGGACGAGCCGGCCGCGTCCGTGGCGCGGGCTGGTGGCCAGGCGGGTCGCTGCCAGCGTGACGGCCCCGCCGATGGCCAACTGGGCCGGGCTCGAGACACCGGCCACACTCGAGACGGTCGCGGCGACATCTCCGAGCAGCGCGGCGATCACGCACCAGCCCAGCACGCGCGATGCGTCGCGGCCGGCGAATCTTGTCGTCGACGGCATGCCGCTCAGTCGCCGAGGCCGGGCGGCCACCATCCGAGGCCCATCCCGACGATCCAGACGGCGATCAAGGTCCGGATCAACAAGAGGGCGGCCAGGACCGTCGACATGCCGATCGGGATGCCGAGCCAGCCGGGGCCGTCGCGGCGGTCGGCCGACACGATGGCGACGCCGAGCGTGATCCCGCCGCCGACGATCAGGGGTAGCGCCATCATCCGCGCGAAATCCAACGCTTAGTGTTTGTCGCCATTCACGCCCAGCGGCGGTGTCGGGACGGCTCGATCATCGCGGTCGTGCTGGCGGAGGGGTCGGAGTTGTCCCGCGGGTGGTGGCTGGCGGTTCAGTTCGTAGCGGCCGAGCGTCTTGATGTGTGCGTGCGTGACCGGCGCGACGCGGCTGAGCGCGTGGTCGTCGGCGACGATGTCGGGTTTGACGGCGTGGAGGTGGTCGATCGAGGCGGTCATGTAGCGGGCGTTCCAGACCTGGACGGCGTTGACGAGGATCTGGAGGCAGAGCGCGTGGCGGCGGTGGTCGTCTTCGTCGGCGGGGATCTGGGCGCGGGAGCCGATCACGAGGCGGCGGCGCAGGGCGTGGAGTGTCTCGCCTTTGTTGAGCTGGCCGTGGATCCGGGCGCGGAGCGCGGGGTCGGCGCAGTAGCGCAGCAGGAAGTTGGTGCGGACGATCCGGCCGTACTCGCCGAGCGCGACAGCGAGCGGCGTCTGGGGCGTGGCGTTCTTCAGCCGACCGTGACCACCGGCACCCCCAGCAGGACGAAGCGGTGGATCGCGGGTTCAACGAACGGGTTGGCCACTGTCGACGGTACCGAGATACTGACCGCGCTCCTGCGGGCGGTTATATTGCCCGGCGATCGAGGTGGCCCGGTGAATCGGAGAACGACGGCGTTGGGGGACCGCACCCGGGGTTTCGCCGTCACGGTCCTCGGCGCGACGGCGCTGGCGTTGGCGGTGGCGGGATGCGGTTCAAATCAGAGCGGCGCGAGCACGGCCCCGATCGAGGTGCCGATCTCCTCGACCGCCGCGGCCTCGACGCCGGCCACCGCCGCCGGGCGCTTCGCGGAGTTGGCGAACACCGTGTGCACGGCAACCCTCGGCGGCCTGCCACCTTCGCTGAAGGCTCCGTACTCGGTCGCCCAGCTCCGCGGCTACGCCGCCGGTGCCAGCCCGCCGGCGCGACGCACGTTCGAGTCACTCGGGCGGTTGCCGACGCCGCGTGCCCAAAGACTGCCGGTGGCTCGGCTGCAGGGGGCGTACGGGCAGTTGCTGGCTCTCTATGTCGCCGTGGTGCATGGAGCGGTGGGGGGCGGGCCCGGTCAATGGGCGGCCGCGATCGGGCAGCATGAGGGCTTGGTCATCGCGGCGGCGCAGGCCGCGGGGCTGCCCGGCTGCGCGTTGCCGCGGTCATCGTGACAGTCGCGCCGAGCTGGCGCTTGACTCGAATGAGTAGAGATGAGTAGATTGTCGCGGACTGGCCTGCGCAATCGGTGGCTGTATCACTGCATCGCCGTGGACCAGGGACGAGTCACGGCGCGACAGGGGGTCATAGGCGCACATGCGAGGTCGTCGGTGGCGGTCCGCTGGCGCGAGGGGTCTGGTGGATCTCGTGCGCCCCGCCCGAGCCCTTGTGGTTGCGCTGGCGTTCTGGTCCGTGGTGGTGTGCGTGAGTCCGATCGTCAGCGCACAGGCGGCGTCCACGGGGCAGATCAGCGGTGTGGTGACCGACGTGACGTCGCACGCCGCGATCGCCAACGTGAACGTCGTCGCGTACAGCGCTGGCGGCGTGTACTCGGCGTCTGCGCCAACCAATAGTCAGGGCCAGTACACGATCACCGGCCTGGCGCCGGGCAGCTACCGCTTGCAGTACTCCGCCAACGGCTATCTGTCGGCGTATTACAACGGTGCCAGCACCCTCTCGGCCGCCACCCCGGTGGTGGTCAGTGCAGGGCAGACCACGGCGAACATCAACCAGGCGCTGCAGTTCGGCGGCCAGATCAGCGGCACGGTCACCGATGCCGCAAGCGGCACGCCGGAGGCCGGGATCGCCGTGGAGATCTTCTCGACCGCGACCACGACCACGACGACGATCTCGGGCAGCGTGAGTGGGTTCGGGCCGTCGGGGCCGTCGGGGCCGGTCGTGCCCAGCATTCCGAGCGGCACCTACGAGGGCTCGGCTCAGACCGGCCTCGGGGGCCACTACAGCGTGTCGGGGCTGGTCGCCGGCAGCTACGTCGTGGAGTTCCTGCCGGCCCACGGTCAGGCCTACGGGGTGCAGTACTACAACAACCACAGCACCCGCGGCGCGGCCGATGCGGTGGCCGTGACGGCCGGGATGAACACGACCGGCATCAATGCGTCCCTTCACCGGCAGGGCGTCATCAGCGGGACGGTGACGGCGGCCGGGTCGCATCTGCCGCTGGCCGGGATCGCTGTCGAGGTCTACGACTCGGCCGGCAACCCGACCTCGACCTATTACACGCAGACCGACCCCAGCGGCGGCTACTCGGTCGCGGGGCTGCTCGCGGGCAGCTACACCGTTGGCTTCTTCAACCCGGGCTCGGGCAACTACGCGCCGCAGTACTACAACGCCCAGGGCGCGCTGGGGAGCGCCACCGCGGTCGCGGTGAGCGCCGGCGCCACCGCCAGCGGCATAGACGCTACGCTGCAGGCCGGCGGACAGATCTCGGGCACGGTCACCGACGCCTCTGCCCACGGGCCGCTGTCCGGTATCGCCGTCGACGCGTATGACTCGGGCGGCAACCTGATCTACGCGACGCAGACCGACAGCGCCGGTGACTACGTCATCGGTGACCTGGCGACCGGGAGCTATCGGCTCGGATTCGGGTTCGCCGGGACGGGGTCCAGCGCCAGCAGCAGCAGCTATGCACCGCAGTACTACAGCGGCGCCGCGACGCTGGCCGGCGCCAGCGCGATCGCCGTCACGGCCGGGGCGACGACACCGAACATCAACCAGGCGCTGTCACCTGGTGGCCAGATCACCGGGACGGTGACCGACTCGGCCTCGGCCCACACGGCCGGCGGCGTCACGGTGACGGCCTACGACACGAACGGCAACGCAGACGCGGTGACCACGACGGCGTCCGACGGCACCTACGCGCTCCAGGGCCTGCCCGCCGGTGACTATCGGGTCGAGTTCTCTGGCAGCGGCGCGTCGTTCTTCGGCAGCGAGAGCGCCTACGCCACGCAGTACTACAAGGCGCGCAGCACGCTCGCTTCGGCCGACAGCGTGACGGTGGCGCTCGGGCAGACGACGGCGAACGTCGATGCCGCCATGGCGGGCGGCGGGGAGCTGGGCGGAACGGTCACCGACGCCGCGACGACCCACCCGATCGGCGGCATCCAGGTAGACGTCTACGGCACCGCCGGGGACTTCCTCGCCACCACCGACGCCAGCGGCGACTATTTCCTGGGCGGTCTGCCGGCCGGCAGCTACACGGTGGCGTTCTACAACGGCGCCGCCTCGGGCGGCTACCTGTCGCAGGACTACGACGGCCCGGCGGCGACCGCCGGGCAGGTCGCCGTGGTCGGCGGGCAGCTGACCGCGAACATCGATGCCGCCCTGCAGTCCGGCGGGCAGATCACCGGCACCGTCAGCGATGCGCAGACCAAGGCGACGGTGAGCAGGGCCGAGGTGACCTTGTACGGGCCGGGCGGCGAGGCGTACGACTTCACCACCACCGCGCCCGACGGGACGTACTCGTTCGGGTCGCTGACCACCGGGACCTACTACGTTCTGTTCGACGGGCCGGCGGGCGCCAACGACGCGCCGCAGTACTACAACGCGCAGCCAACCTCGAGCACCGAGACCGCCGTGGCGGTCACCGCCGGAAAGGTGACCTCGGGGATCAACGGCGCGCTGACGGCCGGCGGGCAGATCACCGGGACCGTCACCGACGCGACATTCCATCAGCCGATCGCCGGCGCCACCGTGACCGTCTCCGCCTCCGGCGCGCTCTACGGCGGCAGCATCGCCACCACCAACGCGTCCGGTGCCTACTCGGTGGGTGGCCTGGGCACCGGTACGTACACCGTGTCATTCAGCGCCGCCGGCCACGCCCAGCAGTACTACGACAATCGCACGACGGCGTCGCAGGCCGACAGCGTCGCGGTAACCGCCGGCCAGACGACGCCACAGATCAACGCGGCGCTGCCCAGCGGCGGGGAGATCAGCGGGACCGTCACCGAGAGCACCTCGCACATCCCGCTGCAGAACGTCTTCGTCGACGTCTACACCACCGCCGGCGTATACGTCGCCTCGTCCCGGACCGACGTGAACGGCGACTACACGGTCACCGGACTGCCAAGCGGCACCTACGTGGAGGAGGCGGCGCCCTACGGATACGTCTACCAATACGACGGCGGCGGCTCCACCCTCGGCGGGGCGACTCCGCTGAGCGTCACCAGTGGGCAGGTCACCAGCGGCGTGAACTTCGCGTTCATCCCGCCGGGCGGGATCGCCGGCACGGTCACCGACGCCGCGACGCACAAGCCGGTGGCCGGGATCGAGGTCAGCGTCCTCGGGCCCAACGGGAGCGTCCAGCAGCAGACGACCACGGCCGCGGACGGCAGCTATGAGGTCGACGGCATGGCCAACGGCAGTTACCAAGTCGAGTTCTCGGCCGCCAACATCGGCGCCAACTACCTGACGCAGTACTACAACGATCAGCCCACGGCCACGGGCGCGACCGACGTGACGGTGACCGCCGGCGCGCTGACCACCAACGTCAACGCCGCGCTTCAGCCCGGCGGGCAGATCAGCGGCACCGTCACCGACGCGGCCACGAGCAGCGGCATCGCCGGCGGCTCGGTTCAGGTGTACACCACCAGCTACGGCTACCTCACGTCGGTCCCGATCGGCGCCGGCGGTCGATACACCATCAACGGCCTGGCCACGGGTCACTACTACGTCTATGCCAGCGGTCCGTACCAGAGCTACTACGTCAGCCAGTGGTACGGCGGCGCGAGCCCCACGAGCATCAGCGTGACGGCCGGTTCGCTGACGCCGAACATCAACGTCGCCCTGGTGCAGGGAGGGGCGATCACCGGTACCGTCACCGATGCGACGAGTCAGGCCGCCATCGCCGGTATCACCGTCACCCTCACGGCCACCCTGAGCAGCTACCCGTATAGCGAGACCTGGCAGCTGACCACCGACTCGCAGGGCGACTACGCGCTCTACGGGGCGCCGGCCGGCGACTACACGGTCGAGTTCTCCGGCTCGGGCTACAACGGGTTGGGCTACCTCACGCAGTACTACAAGGGCGCCAGCACATCCTCGGGCGCCACCCTCGTGGGGGTCCTGGCCGACCAGACCAGCTCCGGCATCAACGCCGCGCTGCAGCCCGCGGGGACGATCACCGGAACCCTCACCGACGCCACCACGAACGCCCCCCTCGGGAGCGCGCAGGTCAACGTGTACACGGCGTCGGGCAACTTCGTGGAAACCGCGTATGCCGACACCGCTGGCACGTACGTCGCCACCGGATTGCCGCCCGGCGCCTACCACCTCGAGTTCCTGACCGACGGCGCCCAGATCGACGACTACATCCCGCAGTACTACAACGATGAGTCGTCGCTCACGAACGCCGACACCGTGACCGTCGTCGGCAGCCAGACCACCAGCGACATCAACGCCGCGCTCGAACCGAAGGGCATGGTCGCCGGCGCGGTGACCGACGCCGCCACCCACGCCGGCATCGCCGGTGTCACCGTCCTCATCTTCGACGCGAACGACGGCCAGATCTCCAGCGCCACGACGGCGGCCGACGGCACCTACACCGCCTATGGCGTCGACACCGGCAGCTATCGCGCCGAGTTCGTCGCGCCCGCGGGCTCCGGCTATCTGTCCCAGTATTACAACGGTCAGGGCACGTTTGCCGCGGCAACCGCCTTTGCGGTCACCAACGGACAGACCGCCGGCGCGATCAACGGGGCCCTGGTGCTGGGCGGGAAGATCGGTGGCACGATCACCGACAGCGCATCCACCGCACCCCTCGCCGGTATCGAGGTGAGCGCGCAGAGCACTTCGGGTGTGCGCACGGCGACGACCAACGCCCAAGGCCAGTACGTGATCGAGGGGCTGGCCACCGGCAGCTACAGCGTCGAGTTCACCGATCCCAGCGATGGCCACTTCTCCCAGTACTACAACGCGCAGTCGACCTTGGCCACCGCCAACGTGGTCGCCGTGACGACCGGCAAGCTGACGGCGAACATCAACGCCGCGTTGGCGCCGGCGGCCGTCATCTCCGGGGTGGTTAGCAACACCGCGGGCGCCGCCGTGGTCTCCGATGTCTTGGTCTTTGACGCCACGACCCAACGGCAGGTAGGTGGTGCCGTCACTGCCACGAACGGCAGCTACCACGTCGGGCCGCTCCCGGGCGGGACCTACCTGATGGAGTTCGAGCCGGAGATGCCGGGCTATCCGGTGCAGTACTACAAGGGGCAGGCCACCCTGGCTGACGCGAACGCCGTGACGGCCACGATCGGTCAGACCACGACGGACATCAGCGCGACGCTGCCGTTGCCCGGAGCGATCTCGGGCACCGTCACCGGGCCGAGCGGCGCCGCCGCCGGCGTTGGGGTCAACGCCTACGACGCTGGGGGCCAGCTAGCGGCAGACACGGACACCGCATCAGACGGCACGTATACCCTGAACAGCCTGGCGGCCGGCACCTACCACGTGAAGTTCGTGCCGACCGGGGGCGGCTTCCTGCCGCAGTACTACAAGTCCGAGCCCACGCTGGCCAGTGCCAACTCGGTCGGCGTGACATCCGGCGCGACGACGACCGGCATCGACGCGGCGCTGCAGTCCGGGGGCGAGATCGCCGGGACGGTGACCGACTCGGTCTCGAGCGCCCCGCTTGCCGGGATCCACGTCCAGATCGACGGCAGCGCGGCCGACGAGACGACCGTGACCAACACCAACGGGCAGTACAGCGTCACCGGGCTGCCCAGCGGCAGCTACACGGTGGCGTTCACCGATCCCACCAACGACCACGCGTCCCAGTACTACAAGGCGAGCGCCACGGTGGGCGGCGCGCAGGCGGTGGCCGTAACCGCCGGCCAGGTGATCGCGGGCGTCGACGCCGCGCTCATTCCGTTGGGGGGCATCTCCGGCAAGGTGACCGTCGCGGGCGGATCGACCGGCGCGTCCGGCGCCACGGTGACCGTCTACGACAGCAGCGGAACTGAGGTCACCACCGCGACCACGGGGACCAACGGGACCTACACGGTCGCGGGCCTCGCGGCCAGCAGCTACGCGGTCGGATTCAGCTGGGGAGCCAGCACCAGCTACCCGTCGCAGTACTACAACGGCCAGCCCTCGCTGACGGGGGCCAACGCGGTGGCGGTGGCGGACGGACAGACGACGGCGAGCATCGACGGCGCGCTCGTGCCGCTACCGACCAGCAGCGCGCCTCCGACCGTCCTGGAGTCGCCGGTCGAGGGGCAGACCCTCGTGGAGGTCCACGGGACCTGGAGCCCCGGCGTCACCACCTACGGCTACCAGTGGCTGTCGTGCACCGCGATCGGGACGTCGTGCGCTCCGATCCCCGGCGCGACCGCGCAGACCTTCGTGCCCGGCCCCGCGCAGTTCGGTGACGAGCTCGAGGTCCAGGAGCAGGGCTACGGTCCCAGCGGCCCCGGCGCGCCGGCGACCAGCACCGCCACGACGCCCGTCACGGCGGTCCCCCTGAAGGCGGTGGCCGGCGATGATGTCCAGACGACGGTCGGCACGCCGGCCACGTTCGACGGCAGCGGCAGCACCCCGGCGGGCGAGATCACCGCCTACGCCTGGAGCTTCGGGGACGGCACCTCGGCCGACGGTGCGATCGTCAACCACGGTTACGCCGCGCCGGGCACCTACACGGCGACGCTCACGGTGACCGGGCCCTCGGGCACAAGCAGCGCCTCCGTGCGGGTGGTCGTCGCCGCGGCCGCAGCGGGGGCGCAGATCACCGTCCTCGACGCCGGCGCCAGCCCGATCGCCGGCGCCGATGTCGTGTACGTCGGTCCCTCGGGAGCCAGGATCAGCGCGACCACCAACGGCTCGGGGGTGGCTTCGCTGCCCGGGCTGCCGGACGGCGCGGACACCGTGTACGCGTGGGCGAGCGGCGACCAGCCGGCCGCCGGCAGCGTGACCGTGGCCGGCGGCGTCGGACGGGCGACGATCACGCTCAACAGCGGTGCCGTGGTCACGAGCAACCTGACCTCCACGGAGATGACCCTCGCGCAGATCGAGGCGGCGGGGATCAACCCGAACGACCCGGCCAACAACGAGGTTTTCAGCTTCTCGCTCCATCTCGCCTTCGCCGGGAACGGGCTGAACTTCGTCTGCCACATCAACACCGCCGGCCAATTCGTGGGCTCATGCGGCGCCCTCGGCTGGAACTGCTCGCTCACCGGGTGCCAGGGACCGTTGGGCAGCGTTGCCGGCGGCTACACCGACGGGCACCCGTACATCGAGTGGCTCACGATGGGCGGGCAGGCGACGGTGCTCAAACAGTTCTTCGACGTCACGCTGACCGTGACCAACCTGTCACCGCAGCCGTTCGACATCACCGGCGGCAGCGCAAAGCTGGCCGTGCCCAGCGGCCTCAGTCTCGCGCCCACCCGCGCACCGCAGTCGCTGACCCAGAGCGTTCCGACGATCGCCGGATCGTCCAGTCAGAGCGTGCAGTGGATCATCCGCGGCGACCAGCCGGGTAGCTACAACCTGTCGGCTGACTACAACGGGACGTTGCAGCCGTTCGGGGCACCGGTCTCGGTTCACGCTGGGATCGCGCAGCCGCTGAAGGTCTGGGGCGCTGACGCGCTCGGCCTCAGCGTGCAAGCCGACGCCGGCTCGCTGGCCACCGGCTACCCCTACCACGTGCGGGTGGCGATCACCGATAACGCCGACGTCCCGCTGTACAACCTGTCGATCGCCTTGGCGTCGGCATCGCCGTACGGGTTCCTGTACCAACCCGACGAACACTTCAGCGACAGCACGCAGAGCTCGACCCCGGCCAGACCTTCTACTCGCACTGGTACATCCTGGTGCCAAACGGGGGCGTACTGGGCGCGTTCACTCCACCGCTGTCGAGCATCAGCTTCGCCGGGCAGTCGGTGTCTCCCGGTACGGGAGTCAGCACGGTGACCCGGCCGACCCTCTATGCGCTCACCGCGCCAGGCGACACGCCGGGCTACGTGCACCTGCACTGGCAAACCGTGCCCGGCGCCACCGGATACGAGGTGTTCGTCACGCCCCAGCTCACGACGCCGTTCGCCGCGTCGCCGACCGACGTCTCCACGAGTCCGGGCGGCGCGCTCCTGTCGATGCTGCCGGCCTCGAGCAACGATGCCTACGTGAATCGAGCTTCCCGGCGTTCTACGCCGTCAGCTCGATCGTCAACGGCACGCCGGTGCTCGAGCACCCGCTGGCGGGTGGCGTACCGGAGATCAGCGCGCCGAGACCTATGGTGACAACAACCCCGCGGAGCGCGCGTGCGGCTGCTCGGAGGGGTGGCGCGGTGACCCCGTCAACACGCAGACCGGTGACTACACCGAGACCGACACCGACGCATCGATCCCCGGAAACGGGCCGGCGCTGAACGCGACGCGCACCTACGACTCCCTCAACGCCTCGACCATGGGCGACTTCGGCTACGGCTGGAGCTTCAGCTACGGCGACCATCTCGCCATCGACCCGGCCGGCAACGTAACGGTGGTCCAGGCCAGCGGGGCACAGGTGAGCTTCGCCAACACGGCGCGCGGGTATGTGGCCGCCTCGCGCGTGATCGCCTCATTGACGAAGAACACCAACGGCACGTACACGTTCGTCGTCGCGCACCGCTTGACGTACACCTATGACGCGGCCGGCAACCTCACCGCGATCACCGACCTCAACGGCTACACCACCACCGTCAGGCGTCCCGACGCCGATCACCTCGTGGTCACCGATCCGTCCGGACGCACGCTGACCTACGCCCTCGCTGGCGGACACGTCGGCTCACTCACTGACCCGGCCGGGAACGTGACCCACTTCGCCTACGACTCCGCCGGCGAGCTGACCTCCGTCACCGACCCGCTCGGGCGCACCACCAGCTACGCCTACGACGCCAGCCACCGGCTGCTGACGGTCACCGGCGCGCGCGGCGGGGTCCTGACGAATGCGTACGACGAGCAGGCGCGGGTCGTCAGCCAGGTCGATGCGCTCGGGCGGAAGACCACGTTCGACTACACCAGCACCCCGGGCACGACGCTCGTCACAGACCCGCGCGGAACGGTCACCGCCGACACCTACACGGGCGGTCTGCTCACCGCGAGCACGCAGGCCTCTGGAACCCCAGCGGCGGCGACCTGGACCTACGCCTATGACCCGGTCACCGGAGGGCGCACCACGAGCACCGATCCCCTCGGGCAGACCATCACCACGGCCTATGACTCTGACGGCAACGTGCTCTCGGTGACCGATCCGCTGAGCCGGCCACGACCTACACCTACGATGCGTTGAACGACCGCACCTCGATGACCGACCCGCTCGGACACACGACCAGCTACGGCTACGACGGCCACGGCAACCTGGTGTCGGTCTCGGCCCCGATCGGCGGACAGACGGCGAGGACGTCCTATGCCTACACCGCGTCCCCCGGCGAGGTGACCGCGGTCACCGATCCGAACGGCGACGTCAGTCACTACGGCTACGACGCCACCGGAAATCGCACGAGCGTCACCGACACCAACGAAAACGCGACCACCTACGCCTACGACGTGCTCGGACGCAAGACGTCGCAGACCACGCCGGACGGGCACGTCACCACCTACGCCTACGACGCCATCGGCGAGTTGCTCAAGCGGACCGATCCGCTCGGACACTCCACGACCTACACCTACGATCCGGACGGCAACCAGAGCACGGTCACCGACGGCGCCGGCGACCAGACCAGCTACACCTACGATGCCGTGAACGAGCCCACCGCCGTCACGCGCGCCGACGGAAGCGTCCTGCACAGGAGCTACGACGCGGACGGCAACATCACGGCCGAGATCGACGGGGCCGGGAACACGGCGACCTACGCCTACGACGCTCTCGGCGCGTGATCGCGCGCACTGACGCCGACAACCAGCTCAGCCGCTACACCTACGACGCGGCCGGGCATGAGCTGACGCAGACCAATCCCGACGGCGCGACCACGACATACGGCTATGACGCTGACGGCGAGGTCACCAGCGTGCGCTACTCAGACGGCAGCACCCCGGACGTGAGCGAGACCTACGACGCCGACGGCCGCCGCGCCACGATGACCGACGGTACCGGCACCAGCACCTACACCTACGACGCACTGGGACGGCTCACGCAGGTCACCGACGGCTCCGGCGCGACGGTCGGCTACGCCTACGACCTGGGCGGCAGGCTGACCGGCCTGACCTACCCCAACGGACAGACCGTCACGCACGCGTATGACCCGGCGGGGCGCCTGACGTCCATCACCGACTGGCTCGGAAACACCACCACCTTCCACTACGACGCCGACGGGAACCTCACTGGCCAGAGCGACCCCAACGGCGTGACCTCGACGCGCACGTACGACGCGGCCGGTCAGCTGACTGCGATCACCGACGCCAACGCAGGCGGCACGCTGGCCAGCTTCGACTATGCCCGCGACGCCGACGGACGCGTGACCAGCGAGACGTCTCCCAGCGACCCCGGCGGCACAGTCGCCTACACCTACAACTCGCTCGGGCAGCTGACCAGCGCCGGAAACGCCACGTACGGCTACGACAAGGCGGACAACCCAACCAGCTATGGGGGCGCCACCCAGACGTTCGACCCGGCCAGCGAGCTGCTCACGAGCAATCCGGGCACCACAACGACGACCACGACGCCAACGACGACCACCACGACGCCGACGACGACCACCACGACGCCGACGACCACCACGACGCCGACGACGACCACGACGACGACGCCGACCAGCACCACGCCGGCGACCACGACAAGCTCGGGTACGCCGAGCGCGAGCACGAGCACGACGACCAGCCAGGCGGGCTCGCCGACATCCGCGGCCCGGCGGCATACGAACACCGGCGCGGGCGCCACGACCGGCACCGCCGCGACGCAATCGGCGACCACCAGCGTCACGACGTCGAGCACTTCGACCGGCCACGGTGGCGTTCAGGGCTTCAGTGCGCACCCGCCGAGCGTGGCCAAGACGATCGTCGGCGCCACGACCCACGGGACCGGAACGGCCACGGCAAGGCTCCCGATCTCCGCGTCCGGCGAACTGGTGCTGGCATTCATCACCGCCGGCGGGCCCCACGGCCAGCGAGTCGGCAGCGTCACCGGCGGAGCGCTTGACTGGTCTGCGGTGGCGGCGGCGCGGGGCGCCGCCGGGGTCGCGGAAGTGTGGGAGACGCACGAGACCGGCCGGACCGGCAGCACCGTCAAGGTGGTCGCTCACCTGCACGACGCGGGCTACCCCGCCAGCGTCACCCTCGTGGCGCTGTCCAGCAGTTCCACCGTGGTCAGCGCGCACGGCACCGCAACCGCTAAGAAAGGTGTCCCAACGCTGACGCTGGACCCGCCGGGCGGCGCGCTGCTCTTCGCCGTCGCGCACAGCGCCAGCCCCAGCGCCCCGACACTCACACGCGGCTCGCGCTCATCGACCACGCCGGAAACTCGTGGGTAGCGCGCGGCAACGGCTCGGCCACGGGCGGGCCGACCGCGGTCGGCGCGACCGCGCCCAAGGTCGGCGCCTGGCAGTTGGCGGCGGTGGCCGTGAGCGCGCCGACGTCTGCCGCGACCGTCCGCCGTCTCGGCGATCGCGTCGCTGGCTCAGGTCCGGCGGCGGCAGCTCCGAACGGCAGCGCCGTTCGGCATCGGGCGTCTCGGCCAGCACGTCCACGGTTGCGCAGGCGACTGATGAGGGAGGGGGACAAGAGCGGGCACAGCTCGAGCTCACGGCGTTGCGCGACGTCGCCACGGCGGCCGACGTTACGGGCAGTACGTTCGCGTACAACGGCGACGGCGACCGCACGAGCGTCACCGACCCGGCGGGCACACTGACGCTCGGTTACGACCAAGCCGATCGGCTGATCCGGGTCGGCAGCGGCGTCGTCTACGCCTGCAACGGCGACGGGCTGCGGACCGCCAAGACGGCGAATGCCACCACCACCCACTTCGTCTGGGACCAGTCGGGGTCAGTGCCCGATCTGCTCCAGGCCGGCAGCACCTACTACATCTACGGACCCACCGAGCTACCCGTCGAACAGATCAGCGGACCACGCCGACCTACCTGCACCAGGACCAGCAGGGCAGCACACGACTGCTCACCAACGCCAGCGGTCAGTCGTCGGTACCTACGGCTACAACGCGTGGGGCGCGGTGACCACGCACACCGGCAGCGCCGCGAGCGACCTGCAATACGACGGCCAATACACCGACGCCGAGACGGGGTACGAGTATCTGCGGGCGCGGTACTACGACCCGTCGACCGGGCAGTTCCTAACGGTGGACCCGGCGATCAAGGCCACCGGCAGCAGCTACCAGTATGCGTCAGACGATCCGGTCCGTTTCGGCGATCCCCTCGGCCTTTGGGCCTTCGCCACCTGCGTTGGCGGTGACGCCAGCGCAGCCGGAGTCGTGGGCGGCAGCGTGAGCGGAGAGATTTGCGACTGGACGGGCGGGAACGGGTTGTGGCCAAGCTGGAGCGCCGTGACATTCACGCCCAGCGCGGGGGTTGGCGTGGGCCTCGACGCCGGTGTCAGCGGTCACATCGCCCTCGAATACGACCTTGGCGCGACGAGCCCGGAGGACCTTGCCGGCCCGGGTTGCTCTGAGAGTGTGTCCGGGTCGGCGCTACTCGGAGGCAGCGTGAGCGTGGGCTGCAACGGCGACAGCGGCGGATTCTCGGTGAGCCTTGGCCCTCAAGGCGGAGCATCGTTCACGGTCAGCGGCTCCGATACCGACGTGATCTGGTCGTCAACGGGCTACCGCGGCTGGGGAAAGGGCGGCTCCAAGTCTCAGGCCCAGTGCGTGATCAATTACGGGTAGCGCCATCATCGGCGCGGCGCGCGGCGTTCGACGATGGTGATCGCGCCGCGCGTGATGACTGCTTCCACGCGGTTTTGATGTAGCGCGTGCGCCGGTACGCGCTGTTCGCAGTAGGCTCGTACTGCGGCGATGTCGAGCTTGGGGAGCACGTCGGCGATTATGGGTGGTCGGCGCGGCAGTTGCTGTCCGGTCGCGGTCCTATCTTCGGGGTGGTGCCGTCTCGCAACGAGTTGTGTCCGTGTGGCAGTGAGAAGAAGTACAAGCGCTGCTGTCTGGAGCGTCACGCGGTCGTGGCACGCGAGTTGCGCGAGCGCGACGAGTTCCTGAGTGGTGTCGTCGCGTGGCTACGCGACGAGCATGAGGAGACGCTTCGCGACGCGAGCGGCGAGACGACGCTCGTTCGGCTGCTGCGGGGCGCGACGGGGCGCAGCATGAGCACGATCTGGGCACTTGCTGATCACGCGCCGGCTGACAACGGACCGTCGCTGCTGGCACGCTATGGCGAACGTCCCGGACTCAATCAGCAGGAGCGTTCGATCGCGGACGGGCTGGCCGAGGCGGTCCTAGACGTTTACCGAGTCCGAGCCGTAACGCCGGGGGTCGGTGTCGAGCTTGAGCCGTTACGCGGCGGCCCGGCGGTCCTGATTGCCGGCCAGGACGGTCTGGACCGCTTGGAGGTCGGTGAGATCCTTGTCGCGCGCGTCGTCTGCTCGACGAGCGTACCCACGGTGTGGGGGTTGGGCGCCCGGTTCCCCGCGGCAAGCGAGCGGCGCTGGACGGCGCGGATTTCGGTGTTGCCCGATGATCGCGCCAAAGCTGCTCTGATCGTGATGGGCTTTCATCCCGACGATGCGGCCGAGCCGATCGCGGATGATATCCAGCCGCGGTCGGTGGCATGGTCGATCGACGATGACGAATCCGTTCTGGAGGCGGTTGAACACGACGACGCCTGGGAGAGTCTCGGTGAAGCGATCCCTACCGGCTGGGCGTTCGCATACATCCAGGAGCAGCTCGGCGAGACAATCGACCTTGGCGGCTGGCACGAGGACCCAGGCGAGATCGAGGTCGCCCGGCTGATCGTGGCGTCGCGTGAGATCACGTTGATCAGCGGCGACCTTGGCGTGCTGGCGCAGATCGCGGCCGACCTTGCGGTGAGCATGCGCGGCCTGATCGCACCGAGCCCCGACGCGCTCGCCGCCTAACCCGAGCGGTCACGTCACGTCTCGGCGCGGGCCACCTACCGATCGATCTCCCGTGGCGGCTAACCGCTCTTAGTCGCCACCGATCCCGGCTGGGTGGCGACAAACCGGGTCTGGAGAGGGGTGCGATCGGGCTTCCGCCGTGGCGACAAATAGGCTCGACTGCCTGATGAGCAACACGGTCTCGAGGACGTCCCTGATGTGTTCGAGCGGTGGCTGGCGGGCCGGCCGTTAGCGGATCGGTCTCGGCGGGAGTACGCGCGAAACGTGCGGACGTACTGCGCGTGGCTGGCGGAGACGGCGGATCGTGATGGCTGGCAGGGCGACCCGTTGAGCGATCCGCTCGCGCGGGATCACGCCGCCCGGGATTTCCGCCGCTGGCTGCAGGTCGAGCGGCGTGCGGCGCCGTCAACCGTGAATCTGGCGTTGGCGTCGCTGGATGCGTTGTATCGCTGCCTGGGGCTGGGGCGGCCGAACGTGCGTCGTGACAAGCCGGCGCAGGCCGCGCCGCGCGCGTTGGATGAGGCGGGGCAACGGCTGCTGCTGCGCGCGGCGGAGGGCGCGCCGATCCGTGCACGGGCGTTGGTGATGCTGATGTTGTTCACGGCGCTGCGGATCTCTGAGACGGTCGCGCTGGATCTCGACGACGTGCGGATCATGAGCCGCAAGGGTGTCCTTGTCGTGATGGGGAAGGGCGAGATGCGGCGCGAGGTCCCGCTCAACGCGCTGGTGCGGCAGGTCCTCGAGGAGTGGCTTGAGCACCGCGCGACGGTCGCCGTTGCTGGCGAGCGGGCGTTGTGGATCAGCCGCACCGGTGGGCGGCTGTCGGCTCGCTCGGCAGACCGCGACGTGCGGACAGTCGCGGCGGCCGCGGGGCTGCAGCTGTCGGCGCACACGCTGCGCCACACGTGCCTGACGGGGCTGGTGCGGCGGGGCAACGACCTGGTGATGGTCGCCGAGCTCGCGGGTCACCAGAAGCTCGAGACGACGCGGCGCTACACGCTGCCCTCGGCGGCTGATCGCCAGCGCGCGGTCGAGGACCTGCAGATCGACTACTGACGAGAGGGAGGCGCCGGCGTGAGATATCCGAATGAGGCGGAGCGCAGGCGGCTTGAGCGGTTCCCTGACCGTATCGCCGTGGAGGATCTCCGAGCGTGCTTCGCGCTCTCTGACCGCGACCGCAGCCTGGTCTTTGACCAGCGCGGGCCCGAGAACCGGCTCGGCCTCGCGGTGTCACTATGCGCGCTGCGGTTTCTGGGATTCGTGCCCGACGACATCGCGTCGATCCCCGACGAGGCGCTGCTGTTCGTGGCGGGCCAGGTCGACGCCGGGCCTCACGAGTTGCTGCCCTACGGGGCACGCGCGCAGACGCGCAGCGATGATCTCCAGCTGGTCCTCGCTCACCTTGGCTGGCGGCGCGCTGACGACGAGGATCGTGAGCGGCTCGCGGAGTGGCTCGTCGAGCGCGCGGTTGAGCAGGAGGCGCCGGTGGCATTGATGGACCTTGTCGGGGAACATTTGCGCGCCCGTCGCGTGGTGCGCCCGCCGGTCGATGTGCTCGCTCGGATGATCGTGACCGCGCGCGCGAACGCGCACCGCCATGTCGAGCAGCTGCTGCGCGGCCAGCTCGCGGATCGCCGACGTCGCGAGCTCGACACGCTCCTCACCGGCGCGTCCGGACCGACAAGCGACATGGCGGACCTGCGGGCTCGGTCCGCGCGAGCGGGCGTGCGAGAGCTACTGAGCCAGGTCGCAAGGTATCGCCGCCTCGTCGAGCTTGGCGCGCTCGAGATCGACGTGAGCGCGCTGCCGCCGGCGCGCCGCCGCGCGCTGGAGACGCTCGGGCGGCGAATGACCGCCCAGCAGCTGCGGCGTCTTGAGCCCGCACGCCGCCACCCGCAGATGCTGGTTCTGCTGAACGCCCTGCTGATCGAGCGCGGCGACGAACTGCTCGACCTGTTCGACAAGCTGCTGAGACTCGCCGACGGCCGCGCTCGCCGCCGCGTCGATGAGCAGCGCCGCCAGAGTGCCGGCCAGCGCGATGAGCTCGCCGCGCTCGGGCGGCAGCTCTCGATGATCCTGCTCGAGTGCGACGAGACCGGCGAGCTGCCGTTCACGCGGGTGCGCAGCGAGGTCGGCCTCGATCGCCTCCGGGCCGCGGCCGCGCTCAACGCGGGGCAGCTACCGCCGCTGCAGGAGCAGCAGCTCGACCAGATCCACGCCGGCTACAGCCATCTGCGCCGCGGGATGCACGCCGTTCTCGACGCCGTCGCGCTGCGGGGCGCGACCAGACGACGAGCTGCTCGCCGTGCTCGACCGGGTCCGCCAAGCACGCGAAAGGTTTGTGGAGGAGCCGGTCGAGCTCCTGCCGAAGGCGTGGCGGGCATGGGTCCGGGATGCTGACGGCCGCGTTCACCGCACGCGGTTCGAGCTCGGGCTGTGGTTCGCCGCGCGCGACGCGCTCCGCGTGGGGCGCCTCTTCCGCCCGATCGGTCGCCGCTACGCCGATCCGGCCGGGTTCCTGATGCCCGCCGCACGTTGGCAAGCAGACCGCCTCGAGCTCGCGGTCACGTTCGGCCGACCGCTGGACGCCGACGAGCGCCTGGCCGAGCTCGAGCGCGACCAGCAACATGCGCCGCGCCGCCTGCAAGACGCAGTCGATGCGGGTGACGGCGTGCGCCTCGTTGGCGACCGTCTTGAGCTCACCCAGCCCGACGCGCTGCAGGAGAGCCCCGCCGCCGTGCGGCTGCGTTCCTGCCTGGATCGCTTGATGCCGCGCGTCGACATCACCGATGTGCTCGCCGAGGTCGAACGCTGGATCGGGTTCACCGGACAGCTCACGCACGCCGGCGGCGCGACGCCGCGACTTGCCGATCTGCAGCAGCATCTCCACGCCGCGCTGCTCGCCAGCGGCCTGAAACTCGGACCGACCCGGATGGCCGAGTGCTGCCCGCTCAGCTACCGCCAGCTCGCGTGGGCCACCGAGTGGTATCTCGGCGACGAACAGCTCCAGGCCGCCAACGACGTCCTCGTCGACTACCTCCACCAGCTGCAGCTCGCCGCGCACTGGGGCACCGGCGCATTCTCCAGCTCCGACGGCCAACGCTCCGCCGCTCGCGCCCGCGCCGCAACCGCTGACGCTATGGCTCGCGAGTTCGGGTTTCGCCGCGGTGCGCTGAACCTCGTCAACTGGGTCAGCGACCAGTACAGCCAGTACGGCACGAAGGTCGTGTCGGTCGCCGAGCGTGAAGCGATCCACACGCTCGAGGCGATCCTCCACACCCAGCTGCCGATCACCGAGCACACCACCGACACCCACGGCGCGCGCCACCGAGCTCGTGTTCGCGCTGTTCGACCTGCTCGGGCTCAGCTTCATTCCGCGCCTGCGCGACGCCGGCGATCTACGCCTCCCTCGCCTGGGCGTGCCCACCGGGCTGCCCGTCGACGCTGTCCTCAGGTACCGAGCGCGCCCGGACCGGATTCGCGACCAGTACGACGACCTCCTACGGACCGCGGCGTCGCTCAAGCGCGTCGTACGAGCCGTTCGGCGCCGTTGCGTCGCTCGATCCGGGGGTGTTCGTCGTGGTCATGCTCGGGCTCCGTCTCTCTTCGTGTATCGAACGCGGGTCAACAAGATTATCGTCGTGTCGACCGAAGGTCAACAGATGACCGACCGGGCCCGCGCCTACGGGTGTCCGGGCGCGCGCTGCTCGAGGCTCGCGGGCAGGCGCGGGCGGTGCGTGAGCGCGCGCTCGAGACCTTCGAGGCGGCGAACGAGGACCCCCGGGCGTTCAGGGCGCCGAGGCGCTACGTGGTGGCGGCGGCGCGGCCGAGCTGACCATCGCAATCGCGGCGCTTCGGCGGCAGCGCTCGCGCGCCCGCCGACCGTGTGCGGCAACCGGTGCCCGTGTCGGTCGGCCGATGCTATGTTCGCGCGGTGGGGACGGGTACGGACACCTCGGTCGCGGTCGGCGCGCCTCCCGGAAGCCCTCCGGAGCGCCCTCCGCCGCCGCCGGCGCGCCGTCCGTCGGTCGCGCGCATCGTGGGCCGCCCCGCGAGCGCGCTGCGACCCGCGGCGTTGCGCGCCTGGCTGGGATCTCCCTGGGGTCAGGCGACCCTCGCGCTCATCGCCTCCCGAGCGGTCGCGTGGGGCTTCGCGCTCCGCGGCGCTCACGGCGATTGGTACCAGGCGTTCGTGGAGTGGGACGGCGGTCACTACCTGACGATCGCCCAGCACGGCTACCCCGGACACGACGACCAGCAGTGGGCGTTCTACCCGTTCTACCCGGCGCTGGCCCGCACCGTCGCGATCGGCGCGGCGGTGTCGACGGTCTCGTTCTGGATCGCGCTGCGGCTCATCTACGCCCTGGCGCGGGAGTACCTCGGCCGGCCGGCGGCCCGGCGCGCGCTCTGGTTCGCCGCCTTCTTCCCGGCCTCGGTCTACTTCTCGGCCTATTTCGCCGAGGGACTGTTCCTCTGCCTCTCGGTCGGTGCCTTCCTGGCCGCGGTCCGCGAGCGTCCGCTGCTGGCGGCGAACCTCGGCTTCGCCGCGGCGTTCACGCGGGGCAACAGCGCGATCGCCCTGGCGGTGCCGCTGCTGCTGCTCGGCCGTCGATCGGTGCGGGACCGGCTGCTGGCCGCGTCGGGGCCGGTGCTCGGCGTGGTCATCTGGTTCGTCATCGCCTACCTGGCCACGGGCGACGTCTGGGCGCCCAAGAATGCGGAGAAGGCCTGGGACCGCGGATTCCACGGGCTGTTCGGCGCCGTCGGGCCGTCCGTTCGGGATACGCTGGCCGCGCTCGGTGGGCAGACGCCGCCGAGGTGGGCCTTCGAGATCGGGTGGCTGCGCGAGCTCGAGTTCGCCGCGCTCGTGTTGGTGGTCGTGGCGATGGTCTGGGCCTTTCGGCGGCTGCCCGTCGCCTACGGCCTGTACATGCTCGCCTTCCTCGCGCTCGACCTGAGCTTCTTCTGGCCCGACCACCCGCTTGCGTCGTTCCTCCGGTACGCGGGCGCGCTCTTCCCGATCTACTTCTACCTCGGGGCCCGCACGCAGGGTCGCTCGGCGCGCGTCCTCCTGCTGCTCTCGGCGGGTGGTCTGGCCGTGCTCTCGTGGCGCTTCGGCCACGGAGGGTGGCTCGCCTGACGGGCCCGCGGCGGAAGCTCAGCCGCCGCCCTCGCCGACGCCGCGGGCCCGCAGGCGCCGGATGACGTCGATCTCCTCGAGGTCGAGGCGGTCCTTCGGCCGGCCGGCCGCGCGCTTCATCTCCGCCAGGTCTTCGAGCGAGGCGACGAGCACCGCCATGCCGTCGATCTCGACCCGCAGCGCTCGGCGCCGGAGGTCGACGTACGGCGGTGCGCCGCTCGGCTCCCGCAGGAGATCGATCGGGCCGTGGCGCGTCTGGAGGGTGACGGTCGACAGCTGCGCGAGCGTGCGCGCGTCGGGCACGAACGGCACGTCGTCGTCGATCCCGCGGAGTGTCGCCCCCGCGTGCGACAGCGCCGTGCCGAGGACGCTCAGGTTGGCGGCGTCCGATGCGAAGCAGATGTCGAGATCCTGCGTGAGCCGCGAGGACCCGTGGACCACCATGGCGATCCCGCCGACGACGACGAAGTCCACGCCGTGCCGCACGAGCTCGCGCAACAGGCGCGTCGCCGAGAACTCAGGCCAGTTCACCACGCGCCCGTCTCCCGGCGAGCGCGAGCCGCCGCGCGGCCGCATAGCTCTGCTCGAAGCGCCGCAGCCGCTCCGCCGGGCTGAGCCGCAACTGGGAGGCAACGAGGGTCTCGTCGACGTCCGACGACCGTGGCGCGGCGTCGATCGTCAGGCGGCGGTCGCAAGCCGCGAGGACGCGGGCGAGGGTGGCAACGCGAGGATTGGCGCGCTCGGACTCGAGCCGCGCGATCGCCGATTGGGTCGTGCCGAGGCGCTCCGCCAGTTCGCTCTGGGTCAGACCGAGGCCCTGGCGGGCCTCGCGGATGAGACGGTCCGGAGTCGGAGTTGACATAGCGGAAAGAGCATATCCCATGCATCAACCGCAGAAACGCGCTTACGGCGGCGCGCTCGACCGGCGATCAAGCCCGCGCGGGCGCCGGCCGATGCACCCGCCGATGCGCCGGCGTCAGTCGATGTCGACCGGCTGCGCTCCGAGGAGAACGCGATCGCCGGGATGCAGGCGGGAGCGGCCGATTGGCACGCCGTTGAGCGTGGTGCCGTTGGTCGAGTCGAGGTCGACGAGGATCCAGCCGCCGTCGCGGAACAGCAGGTGCGCGTGACGGCGCGACACCGACCGGTCGCCGAGCACGACGTCGCAGTCGCTCGCGCGGCCGGCGATGAGCTCCTGCACCCGGCCGGTCCAGTCGAGCGCGAGCAGCAGCGGCGGCCGGGCCGCCACGGACGCTCGGGCGACGGACGTCACCCGGCGCTGCAGCGCTGCGGCCGCCGCCGTCAGCGCGGCCAGGAGCGGACGCCGTCGGCGCGTGCGCAGCGACAGGTCGCCGACCAGCCCCTGCGGGTCGATGAGCGGTGCGCCGAACAGCACGCCGAGGCGCTGGCTCAGCGTGTGCTCGCTCAGCAGGCCCTCGGCGAAGGCGGCGCTCAGCGTGCGGGCGAGGCGCTCACGTGAGCCACCCGGCGGCATCGGGGCAGTGTCTCGCATGGGTCGCCCGCTGTCCATCCGCCCGGCGGCGAGCGCGGCCGTGCGAAGATCGGGCGCCGATGAGCGACCCGGACCCGCGCGCAGACGCCTGGCACGCCCTCGCCCCGGCGAAGATCAATCTCGGTCTCTTCCTCGGCCCGACCCGAGCCGACGGGCGCCACGAGATCGTCAGCGTGATGCAGTCGATCTCGCTCGCCGACGAGCTGACCCTCGAGCCGGCGCCCGAGGGCGCGCGCGGGGATCTCGTCGTCTGCGCGGGCGTCGACGGTCCCAACCTCGCCGCGGCGGCGCTGCGGGGGTTCCGCGCCGCCACCGGCTGGGACGCCCCGCCGCGGCGACTGACGATCGGCAAGGCGATTCCCGTCGCCGCCGGTCTCGGCGGCGGCTCGGCGGACGCGGCGGCGACGCTGCGTCTGGCCCACGCCGCGTCGGGCCTCGGCGACGAGCCGCTGCTGCTCGAGCTCGCGGCCGGGCTCGGCGCCGACGTCCCGGCCCAGGTGCGCCCCGGGCGCTGGCTCGCAAGCGGGGCAGGGGAGACGCTGCAGGCGCTGCCGGACCCGAATCCGTCCTTCGGCGTGCTCGTGCTTCCGAGCTCGGAGTCGCTCTCCACCGCCGACGTCTATGCGCAGGCGGATCGGCTCGGGATCGGGCGAGATCGGGACAAGGCGCATCTGGAGCGCCTGCGCCGAGAGCTCGCCGGCTCGCTCGGCCTCGGAGTGGCCGTTCCCCCGCCTCCGTGGCTGGTCAACGAGCTCCAGGATGCCGCCCGCGCGCTCCGCCCGTCGATCGACACCGCGCTGGAGCAGGCGCGCGAGGCGGGGGCCGACGTCGCGCTGGTCAGCGGATCGGGTCCGACGGTCATCGGCCTGTTCGTGCGGGCGAACTTCCAGGCCCGCCTCGAGCGCGCGCTCGCCGCGCTGGCGGGACGCGTTCCGGCCGCGATCGCGGCCGAACCGGTCGCGAACATGGCCGGTCTTCCCTTGCCGGGGCCCGGTGCGTCACAATTGCGTACCTGAGAGCGACCTATGAGCAACGCTGAGATCACCTACATCGTTCTGGCGTTCGCCGGTGTCTTCGGGTTCGCCGCGTTCGCCGGCCTCATCCTGGTTCCGGCCTGGGGTGCCTATTCCCGTCTGTGGGAGCGGATCGCCGCCACCATCCTTTCCCTGTACGTGCTGGCCGCGCTGGTCGGCCTGGGCGTGCTGGCCGGGGGTGCGGTCATCTACTTCTGGGATCGTCTGTAGCGCGAGCGCTCACCCCGCGATGCCCTCGGCCCGGAAAGCATCCGGAGGACTCGACCTCGCCGCACTCGATGCGATCACCGAGGCGGTCGAGTCGGGCGCCGGCCTGCCCGAGGTCGTGCGGGCCGCCGCACGGGCGCTCGACGCGAGCCTGAGCGTCTCCGACGCCGCCGGCGCCACGCTGGCGGTCGCCGCCCGCTCGCCGGCGGACGAGCGCTCGCTGCAGAACGGCACGAGCGGCGTCACGAGCGTCGCGCTGCGGCTCGGCGAGACGTCGGTCGGCCAGCTGCGCATGCGCACGCGCGCCGAGCCGGGGCCGTCGGTGCTGCGACTGGTCACGACGCTCATCGCCTCCGAGGTCGAGCGCGCCCACGCCCCGGGCCGGGCCTCGGCCGAGGCGGCCGGCGACTTCCTGCGCGCCGTCGTCCAGCGCGAGATCACCGGGCGCGAGGAGATCCTCGAGCGCGCACGGGAGCTTGGGCTCGAGCTTGCCGACGGCGCGAGCGTGATCGTCGCCCGCGCTCATCCGCAGGTACCGACGGAGGAGGGCTGGCGCACCCGCGTGCTCGGCGCGGCCGAGCGCGGCGCGCGGGCGGTCGCCTCGCGCTCGATCGCCGGGCTGTCCGAGCGTGACGGGTCCGTCGGAGCCGAGGTGCTGCTGCTCGTCCCGGGCGCCGACGAGGCGCTCGCCCGCCGCGCCGGCGAGGCGATCCTGCGCGAGCTGGAGGCCGGGCTCGGCGGCTACACGTTCGCGCTCGGGCGCAGCCGGGTGGCCGAGGATCCCGCCGATCTCGGCCGGGCGGTCAACGAGGCGCTGCTCGCCGCCAACGTCGTCGAGGGCGGCACCGAGCAGCCCGTGCTCGCCTTCGACGAGACGGGCGCCTACCGTCTGCTGCTGTCGGCGATGAGCGAGGACCCCGAGGAGCTGCGCCGCTTCTACGCCGAGACCGTCGAGCCGCTCGTGGCCTACGACGAGCAGTACGAGACCGACCTCATCCAGACGCTCGAGACCTTCCTCGACGCCGACGGCAACGTCGCCGGAACGGCCCAGCGCATGTTCACCCACCGCCACACGATCTACTACCGCCTCGATCGCGTGCGTGAGCTCTCCGGCCTGGACGTCAGCTCGAGCGACGGGCGCGAGAAGCTGTCGCTCGGCCTGAAGGCGATGCGCGTGCTCGGCATCGCCACCGCGGCCGGGCCCGCGACCGAGGCCGGCGCCGGCGGCGGGCGCGTGCCGCGCTCGGCGAACGGGCGCGCGTAGGCCCCGGCGGCGAGGTGTGCCGGGTCGACCTCGTATGGACCCTGTCGAGCGGCCCGTGAGCGCAGCGACGCGACGGATGCGTGCCGGCGCGGGCGGCCATTCGCCGCGAACCGGGGGCCGACGCTCACCCCCGGGGTGTGCCCCGATGAGAATTCGCACAGCAACGTGGACGTGGGCGCTCGGCGGTGGTGTGCGAGGTGTTTCATGAGGGCATGACCGTTCCGCCCCTCACGCGGCGCTCGCTGCTGACGGCCGCTGCAGGGTCAGGCGCCCTCGCGGCGGCACCGTCGAGCGTATTGGGCTGGACGCCGAGCGCCGCGGGCGGTCCGCGCGTGTTTGCGATGCCCCTCGGTGACCTGGCCGCCGGCACGCACCGCGTGCGCGCTCCCGCGCCGTTCGTCTGGTCGGCGTTCAGTGGTCCGCCCCGGCCACGCCGCGCTGGCGCTGCGCACGATCGCCGCCGGTGGCATCCCTGGCCGCGCCTGGGCGAACGCGGCCGCGACCGGTCATGGCCCGGATCGCCCCGCGACGGGTGCGACCCTGGGCGGCGACCCCGTGTGGACGGGTCGCGCGCAGGACCTCGAGCTGCGCGCCACGGGGTCGGTGCGCGATGTCGTCCTGCGGTTTGTCGTCGCGCCGTCGAACAGCGACAGCGCGGCGATCGCCGCGCTTGCGTTGGCCGGCCCGGTCCTCGATGCGGGTCCGGGGCAGCCGTCGATCATCGCGCGCTCCGCGTGGGCTCAGGGGATGGCCCCGGCGCCGCGCGGCGGCGCCGCGTACGGCGTCGTGCGGGTGGCCTTCGTGCACCACACGGCGAACCCGAACGGCTACTCGAGCGCTGAGGTGCCCGGGATGCTGCGGGCCATCTGGGCCTTTCACGTGCACGTCAACGGCTGGCAGGACATCGGCTACAACTTCGTGATCGACAGCTTCGGTCGCACGTTCGAGGCGCGCGCCGGCGGCATCGACGAGCCGGTCGTCGGAGCGCACGCGGGCGGGTACAACCTTGCCTCGACCGGAGTGGCGGTGCTCGGCGACTTCAGCGCCAGCCCGGTCTCCGCTGCTGCGCTGACCGCGCTGCAGCAGCTGCTCGCGTGGAAGCTCTCGCTGCACGGCGCGCCCACGATCGGCCGGGCGTCGATCCGTGTCGACCCGGCCGGCGCGGTCTACAGCCGCTTCCCGGCCAACGCCCTGGTCTCGCTCCCCCTGATCGCCGGCCACGCGACGCGACTCGACCGACTGTCCGGTAACGCGCTGTACGCGCAACTGCCGCGGTGCGCCAGCGGCCAACGCCCTTGCCGGCCGCGTCCTCCAGGCCACCTGACCACGCCGCAGCGACGTTCACGGCTCCCGGACCCGTCGTGCTGACCGGTGCCCTGATCGCCACCGACGGCAGCCCGATCGCCGGCGTGCCCGTCGCGCTTCAGAGCCGCGCCCTCGCCGGTTCGCCGGCCGAGCCGCTGGAGACCGACGTCGCGCAGCTCACCACCGACGCGAACGGGCGCTTCGCAGCGACCCTCCCCATCCGCTTCAATGCGGCGCTGCGGATCCTCTTTGCCGGTGCTGCCGGGCTCTCCGCCACCGTCTCGCCGCCGCTGAACCTCGGCGTGGCGCCGGCGCTGACGCTCACGGCCGCAGCAGGCGCGGCGGCGGCCGGGGTCCCGCTGACGCTGAGCGGCACGGTCACGCCGGCGGTCGCGCGCGTCGTGGTCACGGTCTCCGCCGTGCCCGCCGGCGGCGGGCGAGCCACGGTCACGACGCACCATCTTCCGACGGCCGCGGGGGCCTTCGCTCTGACCCTTACTCCCGTGGCGGGCACCTACCGCTGCGTCGCGAGCACGCCCGCCGGCCTCCAGAGCGCGGCCGGAGTCTCGCCTGTCCTCACGCTCAGCGTCGCCTGAGGCGGCCAACGATCTATCGCGCCACCACGTGAAGAAGTCGCGGCTGTAGGGCTGTCGAAGCTGGCCGGGAATTCCGTTCTGGCCGGCGACGACCGGCGTGGTCAGCGGTCCCGCGGGCCGGTGCGCATAGAGGTATCCGGCCACCCAGGACCCGTTGATGTCCAGTTGCACGGCGCGCACGACGGAGGCGCCGATGAGCGCCTGCCCGAGCGATGCGGGCGTGAGCTGCGTGCCGGCGGCCCAAACGAGGTCGCCGCCGGCCGTGATCCCGAGGCCCGAGCGGGCGGTGGTGACGTGCCCACCCACCGTTGAGCCCCAGCAGGACAGCGGACAGCTCGTGGCCGTGCCTGCCAGCCGTCCGCGGTCGACGAGCAGCCGCAGGTTCTGGCGCACCGAGGTCACGGAGAGTGCCGGCGCCGGGACCCCCGAGCCCCAGGCCCCGATCGCGGTCGTCCCGTTGGCGTAGGTGACGACCGAGCCGAGCCCCGGCTTGATCGGGACCGCGGTCCGGCCGCCTTCCATGAACCCGTTGCCCGGGACGTTGAATTTGAACCCGCCGTTGAATCCGGCGATGATCCGGTGGATCTCGCTCGCTGCGATCTGATCGCCGAAGAGCCAACCGGTACCGCCCGGGTATGTCGATCCGGCGTGCAGATGCAGTTGCGTCAGTTGCTGATCGAAGCGCAGCAGGGACACGCCGCCCCGCTGCGCGATCCAGGCCGCGGGGCTCCCCCCGACGGTCGCGACGGGTTGTCATGACGAGGTTGGGGTCCGGACGACAAGCGCTCGAGGCACGGGTGAGGCGACCGTCGCGGCCCGGGCCGGCTTCGACGCGCGGCCGCCTGCGTTGATCGCGACGCCGAGCGCCACAGCGAGGCCTGCGGCGATCAGCATCAGAGAGCGCGCGTGCCTTCCGGTCCGCACTCGACGACCGCGGGTTCGCGAACGTGATCTGGCCATCGAGGCTGAAGATGCCCGCGCAGCTCATCCGCGGCGTGAGATTTCCCTCATGGCCATCCGGAGCCGCGGCCATGCTCGGTGAGGGAACGCTCATGTGCCCTCGCCGACCTCGGACTAGCGTGATCGGCATGACCCGCAAGACCGTGATGTCCGCCATGCTGGTCCCAGGATTGCTCGGCGCCGGCGGCGCAACGGCGGTCGCCGCCGCGCCGCCCGCCCGCCCGGCTTCCGCTGCCGCGCGCTCGGGACTGGTCTCCAGCTTCACCGCGAACGATGGCAGTGCCTCCGAGATCCACGGTGTCTACGTTTCGGGCACCGATGCCGGCCTCGGCGTCGTCTGCATCCGGACACCGGACGCCGGGGCCCAGGCGTATGTCTTCCGCCACGTCGGTCGTGCGTGGCGCTACGTCACGAGCGGAGCCCCCGGCCGCTCCGGCAGCACGGCCGACCGCCGGCTGGAACGAGTCTGTCACTAGCGACCGCAGCGTCGCGACGGCGGGGCGGCGGCACGCCGCTCCGGGAGGCGAGCCGCCGGGTCACTCGACCGTGACGGCACCGCCACGGTCGACCAGGATGCGCTCGCCGCGTCTGCTCGGGCGTCGTGACGAGTGCCGGGTAAGCGGTCCGGTGCACCTCGTCGGGCCGGAGCGCCAGCACCGTCGCAGTCACGTCGGCCGTGGCGGCGTCGTCGGCGACGACGGTTGCGTGGGCGAGCGGGCCCGGCGCGCCGGTCGCCGGGTCGATCAGGTGGTGCGAGAAGCGCCCGTCTCCGTTCACCCAGTGCCGGTGCTCGAATCCAGAGGTTGCGGCCGCCTGTCCGGGACCGAGCCGGATCCAGGCCTGAGGTGGCGCGGAGGCCCCGCCGCCGGCCTTGACCGCGACCACGTGCTCGCCGGTCACGGCCAGGAGGTCGCCGCCGGCATCGATGAGCAACGCAGGATCGGCGCACAGAGCGCGCGCGAGCCTCGCCGCTCGCGATGCCATCCAGCCCTTGCCGATGCCACCCAGGTCGATCGTCGTACCGCGCGGGATCCGGACCAGCCCGTGCGCCGTGTCGAGATCGAGCGACCCGGTCACCGCCCCCGCGGTGGGCGTCGTCCGCGCGAACGGGGCCCGATGGGCGACGCTGCGCTCATAACCCCAGCCGGCGAGCACGCTCCCGATCAGCGGCTGGAACACGCCGTCGGTGCGGCATCGCCACGACTCGCAGACGTCGAGCAGTTCGAGCATTTCCGGCGAGACCCGTTGCCAGCTTCCCGCCCCGCGATTCAACGCACTGAGCTCACTGTCATCGCGGAAGCGCGACCAGCGCGCCTCATCACGCGCAACGGCGAGTGCGATCGTGCTCGCGACCCGCTCGTCGGCGCCGCCGGAATGGTAGATCCGCCACCGGGTCCCGGTCGCGGTGAACTCCCACGCGGGCGCGTCCGGCCGGCGCCGGGCGCGAACGAGCTCGGGGTCGGTGGAGGTCACGGGTCGGAGCGGCCGGCCCGCTCACGCAAGCAGCGAGAAGCCGTCCGCCGATCCGGCCGGGGTCGCGGCGCTCGTCGACCCCGCGCCGGGCGGCGCACTCGTCGAATCGGCCGCGGCCGTGGGCAGCCGGTTGTGATGGTCGAACGCCCGACCGACCATTCGTTCGAGCGTGGTCTGATCCAGGGCCGGCTGGCCGCTCGCCTGGCGGTTCTGCTGGACCTGGCTCTGCACCGCGGTGACCAGCGCACCCCTGGAGACGCCTTGCTGCTGGGCGAGATCGGTGATCGAGAGGCCCTGCTTGAGGGCGCTCTGGACGGCGCCGACGCCCAGGCCCAACTGCTGTGAGATGCTCGCCAGCGTGCCATCCAGCGCGGGCGTCGGCGGCGGGCTGGCCATCGTTGTCGGTGTCGTGCCACTCACCGCGGTGACGTCGGGGGGCACGGCGCCCGTTGATTGGATGTCCATTCGGAGTCCTTTCCGCGGAATCGATTCGTCTCCGTGTGATCGTCAGCCGGCTTCGGGGATTGAGCGCGTCTACGCGCCTCCGGCCGGCCGCGGCGCCGGGCCCGCCGCCGGCGTGGCGGGCGTCAGCCGAGCCGCAGCGGGGAATCGCCGGTTCGGTTAGCGCTTGTTAGGGACTCGCAAGGGTTGCGCGAAGACGGTCGCGGAGGACGCGAGCTGCGCCAGTATTCGTGTCCGTGAGGGGTGCCGGGCAGTCGCCTGACCCGGCCGGGCGTCGAGCGCTCCGGGCAGGTCACGATCGGCGGGCGCGGCGCCGCGCCTCGCCCTCGTGAGCACGTTCATTCTCATAGCGGCGCTGTATCCCCTCGTGCTCACAGGGCTGTGCGTCGGCGCGGGCCTCGCCGTCGATCGGCTGGCAGCGGCGAGGTTGCCGACGGCGCTGCTGCCGGTTGTTGGCGCCGCGGCCCTGATGGCGGTCGCGCAGTTGGTCACCGACGTGCCGCCGCTGGCGACGTGGACCCCCTGGGTGATCGCGGCCGTCGCTGTCGCCGGGCTGTTCGCCGGGCGACGCCGCGTCGTGACGCTCGCCCGCGGCGAGTCCGGGACCCGTTGGCAGGTGCTGATGCCCGTCGTCGTCTATGCGCTGGCGCTCGCGCCCGTGCTCTGCGCCGGGCGGCCGACCTTCTCGGGCTACCGCACCCTGTCGGACTCTGCCGTGCACATCGCCGGGGCGGACTACCTGCTCCATCACGGTCAGTCCTACGCGCATCTGGACCTGACCAACTCCTACGGCCAGTACATCAGGGACTACTACGGCACCAGCTATCCGTCCGGGGGCGACACGCTGTTCGGGGGCACTGCTCTGCTGCTCGGGCTGCCGCTGATTTGGGCCTTTCAGCCGTTCGTCGCGTTCCTGCTCGCCATTGCGACGGGACCGGCGTGGTTGTTCGCTCGTCGCTTCGGGTTGGGCGGCGGGTGGGCGGCGGCGGCCACGATCACCGCCTGCGTGCCCGCGCTCGTGTATGGATACGAGTTGGTCGGGTCGGTCAAGGAGATCGCCGCGCTCGCGTGCATCCTCGGCCTGGGCGCCCTGGCGGTGGTGGACTCGCGGTGGCGCAACGGCCCGGCGCGCGCGGTCATCCCGCTCGCGTTGCTCGCCGCGGCCGGCCTTTCCGCTCTCGGCGCCGCGTTCGCCGTGTGGATCGTCATCAGCGCCGCCGTGCTGGCCGCGACAGTGGCCGCCGATCCGCGCCCGGGCCGACGCGATCTCAGACGGACCGCGGCGATCACCGCGATGGCCGGTGCGACCGTGATCGTGTGCGCGTGGCCGACGTGGGCCGATGTCTCAGGTTCGGTGACGGTCGCGAACGACATCGCCACCACCGGCCATCTGGGCAACCTGGCGTCCTCGCTGAACCTCAGCCAGGTGTTCGGAACCTGGTTGCGCGCGAACTACCTCGCGAGCCCGACCGGGTCCGACGGCTTGCTGACGGAGGTACTCATCGCGGTGACGCTGGCCGCCGCGGTTCTCGGCGCGGCTCAGAGCGTGCGACGGCGCGACTGGGCGCTCGTGGCCTGGTTCGGTCTCTCGATCGGGGCGTGGCTCGGGCTGACCGCCTACGGTGGGGCGTGGGCGGACGCCAAGCTGATGATGATCACCTCGCCGATGGTGATGCTGCTCGCGTGGTCTGGAGTGCGGGTGCTGCGCGAGTCACGGCTCGGCCCGCTGGCGTTCGCGCTGGCCACCGCTCTGGCGGCCGGTGTGCTGGGCTCGGACCTCATGCAGTACGGCGGTACGACCGTCGCGCCCACCGACCGCTACGAGGAGTTGGCGTCGTTGGACACCAGGTTCGCCGGGCGCGGCCCAACGCTGTTCACCGATTTTGACGAGTACTCCCTCTACGAGCTGCGGGATCTCGACGTCGGTGGCCCCGACTTCCTGTATCCGCCGACCGCCGTCGGTGCGCTCGACGTGCCTCACGGACGAGCGGTCGAACTGGACCGCGCCACGCCGGCCGCGCTGCGCGCCTACCCGCTGATCATCACCCGGGTCGATCCGCTCTCGAGCCGCCCGCCGTCTGTGTACCGACTGCTGTGGTCCGGGACCTATTACGAGGTCTGGGGCCGGCGTAAGGCGGCACCGGCTGCGCTCGTGCACGCCGCGGTCGCGGGCGGGGAACGGTCTCGGTGTCAGGCTGTGCAGCGCGTGGCGGCGGTGGCGGCGGCCCACGGCGGCTTCCTGCTGGCGGCCAGCCGGCCGCCGATCGTCAGCGTCGACCTCGCGCACGCCCGGCGCCCCGGAACCTGGGTGAGTACGAGCTACGGCCTGGTGATCGCAGCCGGCCGGCTCGGCGCGAGGGTGCACGTGCCCCGGGCCGGACCCTGGGAGGTATGGCTGCAGGGCGAGTTCATGTCGGCCTTGCGCGTCACCGTCGACGGCCGCACGGCCGCCACCGTGAGCGGAGAGGTCGGCGCCAGCTCGATCGCACCCAGTAACGCGGCGCCGATCCGCGTCCGCCTCTCGGCCGGCGAGCACACCGTCGAGCTCCAGCGGCCGGCCACATGGCTGGCTCCGGGTGACGCCAGCTCGGAGATTCTGCGAGCGATGTTCCTCACGCCGGCCCGGGCCGGCGTGAGGATCAGCCGGATCGCGCCGACCCTCGCCCGCGCAAGCTGTGGCCGGGGACTGGAGTGGATCGAGGCGGTCGTGGCCTGAGCGATACGCGCGACAGCAAGTCGGTCGGCCGCTCGCCAGGACCGCAACTTCAGCTCTCGCTCGGTCCGTCCGATGACTGCGCCAGGACCGAATCCGTCGCCGTTAGCGGGCGTGCCTGCGTCGGGATTCGGGTAAGCGGTACAACACGACGAAGAACTCCGTCAGGAAGGCGCACCATGGGCATCCGCAAGGCCATCTCCGCGTTCGCGACGCTCGGCGCCATCGCCGTCACCGGCGCGGCGGTCAGCGGTTGCGGCGCGTCCGCCACGATCGACCCGGTCGCCCAGGCCGCCGACACGACCTCGCAGCTCGCCGGCGCCCAGGTGTCCCTCGTCGAGCAGCTGTCGTCGCCCGCGCTGCCGCAGGGCTTCACGCTCAACGGCCACGGCTACATCAACCAGCACAACCGCGACGCCGTGCTCGTGTTCGACTTCTCCTCGATCCCCGGCATCTCGCGGCTCGGCGGCGGGAGCAAGCTCGTGACCATGGAGGTCCAGTACCCGGTGCTGTACATGAACGCGCCGTTCCTGAGCCAGGCCTACGGCGGCAAGGACTGGGTCAAGCTCGACCTCTCCGCGCTGGTCCGGTCGCAGGGCATCAACCCGTCCGGGCTGTCCTCCGCCGGCGGGCTCGATCCGAACCAGTTCCTCGGCTATCTGCGGGCGAGCAGCGGCGACGTCAGCACGGTCGGCCCGCAGACGATCGACGGCACGCCGACCACTCACTATCGCGCCACGATCCAGCTCGACCGCGTCCCGTCGGCTCTTCCGGCCGCCCAACGGGCGGCCGCCCGGGCCAGCGTCGCCCAGCTCGAGAAGACGACCGGGCTGACGTCGTTCCCGATCGACGTGTGGATCGACGGCCAGCACCGCGTCCGGCGCGAGTCCTTCTCGCTATCGCCGCAGACGCGGGCCGGGACGGTGACGGTCAACGCCACCATCGACTTCCTGAGCTTCGGCCCGACGCCGACGGTGACCCCGCCGCCCGCCGATCAGGTGTTCGACGCGACCAGCCTCGTGACCGGCGCGATCCAGAACGGCGGCGGAGCGGCGCAGGGCTGAGTCGGCGGCGCGGGGCCCCCGCGGCAGGCCCCTGGTAGATTCGGGCCGGCCCCCTGGGGAGTGGTGTAACCGGCCAGCACGGGAGACTTTGGATCTCCAGGTCCGGGTTCAAGTCCTGGCTCCCCAGTTACCACCGAAGTGGACGTCGGCCTCAACCGGCTGCAGCGGACGGCTGCAGATTGCATCGCAACTCGTGAGTACCGTCCTCCCGCGATGGCTAAGAAGTACCGCGAGGTGCGCCAAGCGCTCCTAGACGCTGGGTGGCTCGTTGTCCGTCAACGCGGCTCGCACGAGGTATGGGCGCATTTCGAGCGCGATGCCCGCGTGATCGTCGCCGGCAAGGACGGCGACTCCGTGCCGGTTGGCACCCTGGCTAGCATTAGGCGAGCGACCGGACTGGAGCATCTCCGTTGAGCGAATACGCCGTGATATACGAGCAGGCTGAGGACGGAGGCTGGGGGGCGTACCTTCCCGACCTTCCCGGTGTCGTAGGGCTCGGGGCGTCGCGGAACGAGGCGGAGGCGCGGATCCGCGAGGCCTTGGAGGCCTACGCCGCCGACCTTCGCGCCCGCGGGCAGTCGCTGCCGCCGCCGCACCACCAGGTCGGTACCGTCGCCCCCTGACGGAGCCCGACATGCGGCGCCCTCGTAGCTTGTCCCGGCCCCTACGACCGCGTGTCGAAACGTGTGACGTGCAACATCCGGATGCGGCCCCGGGTCGCGTCGGGTATCGAACTTCGTCCCGCCTGGCCAGCTGGGTCAGATCGATGGTCTGAAACCTTTCATTCCGTGGCGATCTCGCTGGCCCGGGCTGGTCGCCTCTACCTCACCACCGATCGCCCGAGGGGAGTGACGGTGACGCTGGCGCGGCTCAACGGACCAACGCGCACGACGCGAATCGCGGTACCCGGCCGGCGCTAAGTGCCGCGGGCCGCCGCTGTCAGTCCTCAGCGAACAGCCGCCGCAGGAGCGGCGGCGGGTGCGCTGGGCTCATGGCGCCGAAGGCGCTCGACGTGCGCCCGAGGGCCTACAGCGTGATCTGGGCTGGGTGGAGCCGCTCCAGGCGGCTGGTGGTGCGCCGGCCCGCGCCGCGGCAGTCCCAGGTGTGTCCAGTCCGGCGCGGTCATGCGACTCCCACCGGCTCGGTAGCGCCAGCCGGGCGATGGTCTGGGCTACCTGACACCTGATCGCCGCGAGCATCAGCGAACCGCGACCCGAAGGGGCGTCCCCGCGCGAACAGAGCGCTGATCGCTTCGCCGCCGACGCCTACGGAATATCGATCGGCACCACGTCGAGCCCGTCGATATCCCGGAAGTCGGTCGGGTTGGATGTGTAGAGCGGCAGGTTGCTGGCGATTGCCGTGGCCGCGATCATCGCGTCGTACGAGCGTGCCGTCGTCCTTCGTCCGGCGCGGCGCAGCGACTGGGCGACCCGTCCGAACGCTCGTGCGGCCGCAGCGTCAAAGGGGAGAGGCTCAAAGTCCGCTTCGGCTTGCTGAAGGTGGGCTTGTCGCGCGGCGCGTTCGTGGTCATCGGGCGCCACCAGCGGACCGGCGCTGAGCTCGGCCAGCGTGACGGCGGTGATCAGCGGCTCGGCCGGCAGGGTGTCGGGGTCAGCGATCCGCGGCAGCTGGATCACCGTGGAGGTGTCGAGGATGCCGCGAGGATGGCGCATGATCACATCGTTGCGTCGAGCGCGTCGTCGACATCACGCCGTAGGGCGGACGGGTCGACGATGGGCAGATGTCGCCAACGCGACAGCACCGCGTCCGCGCTCAGAGCCGGCGCGTCGAGTCCGCGCAGAGCGGCAACTGGCTTCCCGGCGCGCGTGATCGTGATCCGCTCGCCGCGCGCTGCTCGGTCCACGACTTCTCCACCTTTGTTGCGCAGCTCCCGAATCGTCACCCTGGCCATACCCCAGTGTATCACCCGTGATACATCACCGCTCATCGCGGACAACGACGGTTGACGCGCTGTTCGAGCTGTTCACGTGTACTCAGCATCGCCGGGGCGTCGATCCGCTAGGGTCGTCGGCCGGGTGCCTCGCCGGCACACCGACGCGCGACGGAGAGCGCCGCGCGGCGCCGTCGGTCGAGCTTCCCGTCGACTCCCGACCGAACGAGGCCGCGTGGGGCGCCGACCCGGCGCGACCGCTCAAACGAAAAGAGCGCCCATGCCGCCCGTGAACGCCCGTCTGACGCCGGCCCGGTTCCTGCTGGGGTTACTCGCAGTCATCGCGCTGGTCGTCGGCGACCTCCCCGGCGTTGCTGATGCGACGAGTGCGACGCCGGTCACGGCCGACCTGGCGGCCCCGTTGTCGACGCCGGCAGCGACCATGTTCGGTCTGGATCCGCTGGAGGGCGTTGATGCCGGCGCGCCCGCGGAGCAGAACGAACCCCTCACGTGTGCCGGGTGCTCGCCGCCGCTCGTCTATCACGGCGGCGCGGTGATGGGCACGAGCGCTCAGGCGGGCGCGATCACGATCACACCGATCTACTGGGCGCCCGGGGGGCTCAGCAGCTTCCCCACGGGCTACCCGGCGACGGTGGATCAGTACATCACGGACATCGCCGCGGCGAGCGGGTCGCCGGGCATCGCCCTCGGCGTCCTGCAGGAGTACTCCCGGGCCTCGACCGGGGCCGGGACGGGCGACCAGATCGAGTACTCGATCGGCGCCAACTTCGCCGGCGGCGCGGGGGCGCCGATCACAGACACGACGACGTACCCGACGCCCGGATGCACGATCAGCTCGGCGCAGGCCGCAGCCGGCTATACGACGTGCGTGACCGATGCGCAGGTTCGCAGCGAGGTGTCGGCGCTCATCGCCGCCCACGCCCCGAATCAGACCGGCCTTCAGTACTTCTATCCCGTGTTCTTTCCGCCGGGCGTCGAGATCACGGACTCTGGCGGTCAGTATTCCAGCGGAGCGTGGTGCGGCATCCACGGCGCCTACACGTCGGCCGTCACCAACGCGACGGGACCGGTGATCGATGCCGAGGAGCCCTACCCGGGCAGCGGTTGCAGCGGGTCGGAATGGCCGCAGTATTTCGCCGCCGGGCCCAATCAGTACCAGTCGGGCACGGCCGACGCCGACGCTGAAGTCGACATCCTCAGCCACGAGATCGCCGAGGCGATCACCGACCCTTCCTATAACGCCAGCTACGCCTGGTACGACAGCACCGGCAACGAGATCGGCGATGACTGTGCCGACATCTTCGGCGCGCCACGCGGCTCCACCCAGACCGACAACGCCACCGACACCCAGCAGAGCGAATACAACCAGGTGGTCAACGGTCACGACTACTGGACGCAGGAGATATTCAGCAACGCCACGTTCGCAGCGTTCAAGACCGGCCAGGGCTGCGTGCAGAAGGCATTCGTGCCCCAGGGCGGCGCGAACGCCACCCAACCCGCAGCGGACCTGGGCACCGGCACGGTCGCTGCGTCGCCGATGGACCTGGCGGCCGACGGGAGCTCCACCTCCACGGTGACCGAGACCGTGACCAAGCAGGACGGCGAGCCCGTGGTCGGCGACGACATCCAGTTCAGCGTGGCGACCAGCAGCGGCCAGACCGGTGCCTGCGGCACCCTCAGCGGCGGATCGGCCGACAGCGGGGCGGCCGCCGCGGTCGACGCGGTGGGTGCCATGACCGACGACAGCGGTCAGGCGTCGGTGACCTACACCGCATCGACCGACGACGTGGCCTGCGACGTCGTGGCCAGCGAGGCCCAGGGCGGCACGACCGACACCGTCACGATCAACCAGGGCCCCACCGCCCAGGCTGACGCGCCGACTCTGAGCAGCGACGGCGTGCCCAACGCGATCACCGCGGGTGCGACCCCGGTCACGTTCACGACGACGGCGAACAACCCCGGCGCCAGCGATCTCAGCGGGGCGCTGGAGACGATCTATCTCCAAGGGGACAACACCTCGGGTGTGGGCCTGAACTCGAGCCAGGTCACCCTGTCCTACTCGAACGCGAGCACCGGAGGCCAATTCGTCAGCGTGCCGCTGAGCGGCACGACACTCGCCGACGGGACGATCAGCGGGTCCACCCTGCCCGCGAGCGGCTTCGACCTGCCTGCGGGCGACTCCGAGACCACGACGTGGCAGCTCTCGCTCGTCTCCGGAGCGCCGTCCACGGCGGCGACCGGGTCGCCACTGAGTCTCGAGGCCGACCTCGATCAGATCGATGCGAGCAGTGGCGCGACGAGCAATCTCGACTACGACACAGCGACCCTGACCGCGCTGGCCGCGCCGACGAACACGACGACGAGTACGAGCGCGACGCCGGCGACGACGACGGTCACCACCTACGTCGTCCAGCCCACGCAGACGATCATCCAGACCGTTCCGGCCGCGCCGGCCTCGGCGGCGGGCTGCGTGGTCCCGAGGATCGTGGGCAGCACGATCGCCGCCAGCGAAGCAGCCCTCAAGAAGGCCCGCTGCTCGAGCGTCACGATCCTCGAGCCACACCACACCAGGAAGCAGAAGCTCGTCGCTCGCGTGGTGGAACCGAAGGCCGGCACCCGGGTGCCCTCCGGTGGGACGATCACCGTCGCGTTCAGGGCCGTCCCGATCCACATCGAGCGCCGTCGACGGCTTCCCTCGCGGCCGAGGACCTGACCAGACGTGTCGGGAGGTGTAGGAGCAGCGCGCGTCGCGTAGCCGCGGATCGCAGTCCAAACCGCGTCGGGTTTCGAACTTCGTCCCACGACCCCGGTGGCGTGCGTCTTGCGGCGGCGTCGGGCCGGCGGCCGCAGCCCGCGCCGGATGACCCAAGGCATCAGCTTCGCTGCTGCCGGTGCTGCACTGGCCGCGCTACTCGCTCCCCGTAGCGCCGTCGCATTCAGGCCTCGGGAGCCACGACGCGCACGCCCGCCGAGGGCCGCTGAGCTGGGACGATGTCGTGTCGTGAGGACGCTCGCGTCGTGATCGCCGTACGGATCGTTGTGGGGCTGCTCGCGATTGGCGGCGTCGCGGCCGTGCTCGGGTCGGTCATACGTACCGTTGTCGTGCCGCGGGCGGTGCCGGCGCGGCTGGCACGAGTTGCCTTCCTCGGCGTGCAGCGGCTGCTGGACCTCCGCCTTCGGCTCACCGGTGCGTCGGACTACGAGACGAGGGACCGGGTCTTCGCGCTGCAGGCGCCGCTGGGCATCTTCGCGCAGTTGTTCACCTGGGCCGTTCTGCTCTTCCTGCTCTTCGCGGCGCTCTTCTGGGCGCTGCTGCCCTCACGCGTCGACGGGCCGAGCATCTCGCACGCCATCGAGCTATCGGGCTCCTCGATGCTGACGCTTGGTTTCGAAAGCCCCCCCGGTCTCGTGCGCCAGCTCGCGGCCTTCGGGGCCGCGGGCGTCGGACTGACGCTCCTCGCCCTGGTGATCGCCTACCTGCCGACGCTATATACGGCATTCTCGCGCCGCGAGGCGCTGATCACCAAGCTCAGCGTCCGCACCGGCTCGCCACCCTCCGGCCCCAAGCTCCTCTCCTCGAGCTGGGAGCTCGGTCGCTTCGATCAGTTGGAGGAGGTGTGGAATTCCTGGGAAGACTGGTTCATCTCGGTGGGCGAGGCGCACACCACGTTTCCCCAGCTCGGATGGTTTCGCTCCCCACGCGGGCGCAACCATTGGGTGCTCGCCGCGGAGTCGGTGCTCGATGGGGCCGCACTGTTCATCACCGCGTGCGAGGTGCCACGGCAGTCGCGCAGCGAGCTGTGCATGAACGCCGGCGTACACGCCCTCATCGTGATAGCGGACTTTGCGGGCATCCCGCATCACCGGCCGGGGCCGGACGCCGAGATCGCCCTCGCGCGGGACAGGTTCGATGCCGCCCTGGATGAGCTCGCGGGCATTGGCGTGCCGATCCGGGCGAACCGAGAGGCGGTGTGGACCGCCTTTCGCGACACGCGCGCGCGCTACGAGCCCCTCATCGCCGCGCTCGGTCGCATGACCGACGCGCCGCGCAGCGACTGGAGCTCGTGGTCGGAGGCGACGCCGCGGCACAAGCCGGCGCTGTTCGGGACGATGCGGCGGGTCGAGAGATGAGGTCGTCAACGCTGTGTTCCTGGGGTGTCCGTGGTCGCGTCAGCCATGTGACGGTCACGCCCGTTCTGACAGTCTCGCGGCGGTACCGGCGGCCGCGGCGTACCGAGGACCCTCACCGTCGCCCCCTGACGGAGCTCGAGCCGCGCTTCCCTCTCGGAGCGGCGCGCCGGGTCGAAGCGACGATCGTTCGGGCGAAGCGTGGTCGATCTTGTCTCTCCAGGGAAGAGAATCGACCACGCTTCGCCGACCGCCCATCGCCCATCGACCCGACGCCCGGTCGCGGCGACGGCGCCCGGCCAACCCCACCGATCGCGCCGATCGGTGACTAGAGTGCGGGCTATGTCCGGGCTCACCGCCGTCGTCCTCGCCGCCGGTCAGGGCACCCGCATGCGCTCGCGCACGCCGAAGGTGCTGCACGACCTCTGCGGGCGGCCGATGGTCGCCTGGCCGATCGCGGCCGCGGTCGAGGCCGGCGCCGATCGGATCGTCGTCGTCGGCGGCCCCGACCGGGCGCTGGCCGAGCACCTGCCCGAGGGCGTGGTGCTCGCCGTTCAGGCGGAGGCGCGCGGGACCGCCCACGCCGTCCTGGCCGCCGGCGACGAGCTGCCGGCCGAGGGCGACGTGCTCGTGCTGTCCGGCGACGTGCCGCTCGTCACCGCCAGCCTGCTGCGCGAGCTCGTGGCGACCCACCGGGCGAGCGGCGCCGCGGCGACGCTCGCCACGATGGAGCTCGACGATCCGAGTGGCTACGGGCGCGTGGTTCGAGACGCGGACGGCTCGGTCGAGCGGGTGGTCGAGACGAAGGCCGGCGGCGATGCCACCGAGGAGGAGCTCGCGCTGCGTGAGCTGAACGCCGGCGTGTACGTGTTCGCCGCCGGCGGGCTGCCCGACGCGCTGAGCGCCGTCGGCACCGACAACGCCCAGGGTGAGTACTACCTCCCCGACGTGCTGACCGTCCTGCGCTCACGCGGTGGGCTGATCGCCGCGCACCGCGTGCTCGGCGCCGAGCAGCTCGCCGGCGTGAACGACCGGGTCGAGCTCGCCGCGGCCCGCGGCGTCGCGCAGCGGCGGATCCTCGAGGCGCTCATGCGCGACGGGGTGACGGTCGTCGACCCGGGCTCGACGGTCGTCGACGTCGAGGTGCGGGTCGGGGCCGACACGGTGATCGAGCCGTCGAGCTTCCTGCGCGGCGCGACGAGCATCGGGGAGGGGTGCCGGGTCGGGCCCCTGACGACGCTGATCGATGCGACGCTCGGCGACGAGGTGCGCGTGCCGCATTCCTATCTGGTGTCGTGCGAGGTGCGCTCCGGGGCGAGCGTCGGGCCGTTCGCGTACCTGCGCCCGGGCGCGCTGCTGCGCGAGGGCGCGAAGGCGGGCACGTTCGTCGAGATCAAGAACTCCGACATCGGCGTGGGGGCCAAGGTGCCGCACCTCTCCTACATCGGCGACGCCGACGTGGGCGAGGGGACGAACCTCGGCGCGGCCACGATCACCGCCAACTACGACGGGCGCGACAAGCACCGGACGACGATCGGCCGGCGCGTACGCACGAGCGTCGACACGACCCTCGTCGCCCCGGTCAGCGTCGGCGACGACGCGTACACGGGCGCCGGGTCGGTCATCACGCGCGACGTTCCCGAGGGGGCCCTGGGGATCGCGCGCGCCCGGCAGTCGAACATCGAGGGTTACGCGGATCGGCGTGGAGACGCTCCGCCCGCGCCCACGCCGGACGCCTCGCAGGCCGCTCCGGCGGCGCCGGCGCCCGGGCCGAGCGCCGCCGTCGGCGCCGGGTCCGACGGGGCGCCGCCGGACGAGACGCCGTGAGCGGCGCCCGCCGAACGGGCACACCGCGGTCGTCGGGCCGCGGTTCTACACTCAGGGGGTGAGCGCCGCGATGGAGCCTCGCAGCGAGCTCGCCGGGACGAGCCTGCCGATCGATTACAACAAGCGGCTCATGCTGTTCTCCGGCCGTGCGAATCCGCAGCTCGCGGCCGACATCGCCGGGCGGCTGAACGTCGATCTCGGCCCGGTGACGCTGAAGACGTTCTCCAACGGCGAGGTGTACTGCCGCTACGAGGAGTCGATCCGGGGCGCGGACGTGTTCATCGTGCAGCCGACCTGCGGCAACCCCCACACGGGCGTGACCGCCAACGACTCGCTCATGGAGCTGCTGTTCATGATCGACGCGGCCGTCGGCGCGTCGGCGCACCGCGTCATCGCCGTGACGCCCTGGTTCGGCTACTCGCGCCAGGACAAGAAGTCATCGCCGCGCGAGCCGATCTCGGCTCGCCTGGTCGCGAGGATGATCGAGTCGGCGGGCGCGGACCGCGTGCTGACGATGGACCTCCACGCCGGACAGGTGCAGGGCTTCTTCCAGAAGCCGGTCGACCACATGACGGCGCTGTTCATCCTCACGCAGTACTTCCGTGATCTCGGGCTCGAGGATCTCGTCGTCGTCGCCCCGGACGCGGGCCGCGTGAAGATGAACAAGAAGTTCGCCTCGAAGATCGGCGCCGAGCTCGCGATCCTCGACAAGGAGCGCCCGGCCCAGCAGGTGGCCGAGATCGGCTACGTCATCGGCGACGTGAAGGGCAAGACCGCGGTGATCGTGGACGACATCATCGACACCGCCGGGACGCTCAAGGCGGCCGCGCAGACGGTGCTCGAGGAGGGGGCGTCGCGCGTGTATGCCGCCGCCACGCACGCCGTGCTGTCGGGCAACGCCTTCGAGAATCTGCGCAGCTCGGGCCTCGAGCAGATCGTGATCACCGACACGATCCCGATCCCCGCCGGCGCGCCGGACAACATCCGCGTGCTCCCGTGCGCAGACCTCCTCACCGACTCGATTCGCCGGATCTTCACCGACGACTCGGTGAGCGAGGTCTTCGGCGGCGAGAACCAGCTGTTCTAGGCGTAATCCCCCATCAGATGGGGGAATTACGCCTCATCTGGACGTTTCGTGGACGGTTCGTGGCCGTCGCGGGCGCCTCGCGTGGACAGAAAGCCCGCGTTCGTACGATCAAGGTGCACCCCCACCGGTCGATGAGCAAGCCATGGGGGCTTCCTCGCTTGCTTGCGCAAGCCGTACCGGCCGTGCACTGCTCATCGCGGTGATCGCGTTCGCGCTCGTTGCCGTCGGCGCGCCTGTAGCCCGTGCCTCCAACCCGTTCCCGATCCTCGGCTCCTTCACCGGCCCGACGCTCGACAACGGCTGGGTGATGCCCGGCTCGGAGACGGTCGGCGGCACCGGCGGCTCGACGCTCAGCAACAGCGCTTCGCTCACCGGCACGAACTCCACGCCGGGCTGGCTCCAGCTCACCACCGCCTCGAACAACGAGGCCGGCTGGGTCTACAACACGACACCGTTCCCCTCCTCCGCCGGCGTGCTGGTGAACTTCGACTACGCGGACTACGGCGGGTCCGGGGCCGACGGCCTCACGTTCTTCCTGTTCGGCAACAACACGGGCGACCCGGACGGCAGCACGCCGCTGTCGCTCACCACGGGCCCGGTGGGCGGCTCGCTCGGCTACGCCGACTGCCCGACCAGCCACGAGGACGGCCTCACCAATGCCTACGTCGGCGTCGGCCTGGACGAGTTCGGCAACTTCGGCCGCGGATCTTCGTTCTGCGGCGTGAGCGGCGGCGTCGGCGGCGCTAGCAGCTACCCCAACTACCTGATCGTGCGCGGTCCGGGGAGCGCCCAGACCGGGTATCCCTACGAGACGGGCGCGCCGGTGGCCGATCCGCAGAACGCGAACGAGAAGCTCAAGGGCACGAGCATCACCGACTACCGGCACGTGACCGTGCTCATCACGCCGGCCGGTCTGCTGTCGGTGTACATCACCTTCCCCGACGGGAACACGCAGACGGTGACGAGCGGCTACCAGCTTCCCGCCAACCCGCCGACCTACCTGCAGCTCGGCTTCGTCGCCTCCACCGGCGGGTCGACCGACTTCCACGACATCCGCGCCAACAACGTCACCGAGCCGGTCGATATCCAGACCCGCGTGACCTCGTCGACGGCGAACGCGGCCCGCGGTGCGACGATCACGGACTCCTTCACGGTCACGAACACCGGACCGAATGAGTCGTCGGCCACGCAGATCACCGCCAACACGCCGAACTCGACCCTTTCCGGGCTCAGCTGGACCTGCACCGGCACGTGCAACGCCACCTCGGGCTCCGGACTTCCGAGCGACACGATCGACCTGCCGGTCAGCGCGAGCGCCGTCTACACGATCACCGGCACCGACAACTCGACGAGCGACGCACAGGCCTCGATCCAGCTCACGGCGACGCCGAGCGGCGCCACCGGACAGGACGTCCCGGGTGACAACGTCGCGCAGGCCGACACGCTGCTCCCGCCGGTCGCGCTCACGGCCCCGACCTTCACGCTGGCCAAGAATGGCACGAACTACAACGGCACGGCCACCGAGACGCAGGGCACGTACTTCGGCAACAGCGTGAGTGTGACGGAGCAGTGGCAGGACTGCACGCCGGACGGCAGCACGTGTGTCGACATTCCGGGCGCGACCGGCACGACCTACAACACGACGAACGCCGATCGCGGTTCGACGCTGCGCGTCGGTGAGATCGCGAGCAACGCCGCCGGCTCCACGCCAATCGTCTACACGGCCGTCTTCTCGCCGTTGCCGATCACGACGCTCAGCACCTCCACGGCGGCGGTGACGAACTCGACCTCGGCCAGCTTCACGCTCGGATCGTCCAACTACACGGCGGCCCAGGTGAGCTACGAGTGCAACCTCGACGGCGCCGGCTGGAGCAACTGCACGTCGACCCCGTCCTACAGCGGCCTGGCCGACGGGATCCACACGCTGCAGGCGCGTGCGGTCCACGACGGTCTCTCCGATCCCAGTCCCCAGAGCTTCACCTGGACCGTGGACACGGTGGCGCCGGCGGCGCCGGTGGTGAGCGTGCCGGCGAATGGGTCGTTCACGAACAACGACAAGCCGCCGATCAGCGGGACGGCCGAGGCGAACAGCACGGTGACCGTGTACATCGACGGTTCAGCTCGGTCGGCACGACTCCGGCGAACGGGTCGGGCAACTGGTCCTTCACGCCGACCGTGGCGCTGAGCGACGGTGCGCATGCGGTGAAGGCGACGGCGACCGATGCGGCCAACAACACGAGCGTGTTCTCGAACACGAACAACTTCACGGTCGACACGGTGGCGCCGGCGGCGCCGGTGGTGAGCGTGCCGGCGAATGGGTCGTTCACGAACAACGACAAGCCGCCGATCAGCGGGACGGCCGAGGCGAACAGCACGGTGACCGTGTACATCGACGGTTCAGCTCGGTCGGGACGACCGCGGCGAACGGGTCGGGCAACTGGTCCTACACCCCGACCGTGGCGCTGAGCGACGGGTCACACGCGGTGAAGGCGACGGCGACCGATGCGGCCAACAACACGAGCGTGTTCTCGAACACGAACAACTTCACGGTCGACACGGTGGCCCCGGCGGCGCCGGTGGTGAGCGTGCCGGCGAACGGGTCGATCACGAACAACAGCAAGCCGCCGATCAGCGGGACGGCCGAGGCGAACAGCACGGTGACCGTGTACATCGACGGTTCGGCGGTCGGCACGACTCGCGGCGAACGGGTCGGGCAACTGGTCCTACACGCCGACCGTGGCGCTCAGCGACGGTGCGCATGCGGTGAAGGCGACGGCGACCGATGCGGCCAACAACACGAGCGTGTTCTCCAACACGAACAACTTCACGGTCGACACGGTGGCGCCGGCGGCGCCGGTGGTGAGCGTGCCGGCGAATGCGTCGTTCACGAACAACAGCAAGCCGCCGATCAGCGGGACGGCTGAGGCGAACAGCACGGTCACCGTGTACATCGACGGTTCGGCGGTCGGTACGACTCCGGCGAACGGGTCCGGGAACTGGTCCTACACGCCGACCGTGGCGCTCAGCGACGGGTCGCATGCGGTGAAGGCGACGGCGACCGATGCGGCCAACAACACGAGCGTGTTCTCCAACACGAACAACTTCACGGTCGACACGGTGGCGCCGGCGGCGCCGGTGGTGAGCGTTCCGGCGAATGCGTCGTTCACGAACAACAGCAAGCCGCCGATCAGCGGCACGGCCGAGGCGAACAGCACGGTGACCGTGTACATCGACGGTTCGGCGGTCGGGACGACCGCGGCGAACGGGTCGGGCAACTGGTCCTACACGCCAACGGTGGCCCTGAGCGACGGTGTCGCATGCGGTGAAGGCGACGGCGACCGATGCGGCCAACAACACGAGCGTGTTCTCGAACACGAACAACTTCACGGTCGACACGGTGGCGCCGGCGGCGCCGGTGGTGAGCGTGCCGGCGAACGGGTCGATCACGAACAACAGCAAGCCGCCGATCAGCGGGACGGCCGAGGCGAACAGCACGGTCACCGTGTACATCGACGGTTCGGCGGTCGGCACGACTCCGGCGAACGGGTCGGGCAACTGGTCCTACACGCCGACCGTGGCGCTCAGCGACGGCGCCCATGCGGTCAAGGCCAAGGCGACCGATGCGGCCAACAACACGAGCGTGTTCTCGAACACGAACAACTTCACGGTCGACACGGTGGCGCCGGCGGCGCCGGTGGTGATCCTGCCGGTCGACGGCTCTTCGACGAACAACACGACGCCGCCGATCAGCGGCACGGCCGAGGCGAACAGCACGGTGACGGTCTACATCGACGGCAGCTCGGTCGGCACGACCTCGGCGAACGGGTTGGGCGCCTGGTCCTTCACGCCGACCACCGCGCTGTCCAATGGCTCGCATGCGGTGAAGGCGACGGCGACCGATGCGGCCAACAACACGAGCGGGTTCTCGAACACGAACAACGTCACGGTCAACACCATCCCGCCGGTGCCTCCGGTCGTCAGCACGCCCGAGAAGGGGTCGTTCACCAACAACCCCGAGCCCCCCTTGACCGGCACCGCCGCGCCCGGCAGCACCGTCAAGATCTACGTCGACGGCACGCTCGTCGACACGGTGACCGTCGGTGGCTCCGGCACCTGGTCCTACACGCCCTCGACGCCGCTGTCCGACGGCGAGCACACGGTCAGCGCGACCGCGACCGACTCCGCCGGGAACACCAGCTCGACGACGACGAACACGTTCACGGTCGACACGATCCCGCCGGCGAAGCCGGTCGTGAGCGGACCGGCGAACGGGTCCTACACGAGCAACACCAAGCCTCCGATCACCGGCACGGCCGAGCCGAACAGCACGGTGACGGTCTACATCGACGGGGTCGCGGTGGGCACCACGACGACGAACAACTCCGGCACCTGGACTTACACGCCGACCGTGCCGCTGTCCAACGCGACGCACTCCGTCGACGTGACCGCGACCGATGCGGCCGGCAACGTCAGCACCGCCTCCACCGCCTCCAGGTTCACCGTGGACACCGTGGCGCCGGCGCCGCCGGTGATCGACACGCCCGTCGGCGGCACGACGACGAGCGACAACACGCCGACCGTCACCGGCACGGCCGAGGCGAACAGCACCGTGACCGTCTACGTCGACGGCCAGCCGGTGGGCACGACGACCACCGACGGCTCCGGGAACTGGACCCTCACCCTCTCGACGCCGCTCAGCGACGGGCCGCACACGATCGCGGCCACGGCGACGGACCGGGCCGGCAACACGAGCGCCCAGCCGAACACGAGCGGCTCCGGCTCGGGCGGCGGCTCGGGCAGCTCCTCCGCCACCGACACGGTCACCATCACCGTCGACACCCAGGCACCGCCGCCCGTGGACGTCGTCGCGCAGCCGCCGCAGATCTCCAAGACGTCGGATTTCACCTTCGACCCGACGCCGGGCGCGACGCTCGAATGCTCGATCGACGGCGGCGCCTGGCAGCAGTGCCCGGCCAACTTCGACCCGACGACGCTCAGCGACGGACCGCACACGCTCAGCGTCAAGCAGACCAATGACGCGGGCACGCCCTCGAGCACCGAGACGATCGGCTGGATCCTCGACACCACGCCGCCGGCGCCGCCGACCGTGACCGGCGGTCCGCAGGGCATCACCGAGGTGAGCACCGGCACCTTCACCTGGACGCCGTCCCAGCTCGGCGACGTCACCCAGTGCCAACTCGACGACGGCCGCTGGCACACGTGTACGTCGGGCATCAGCTTCATCAACCTTCCGGCCGGTCCGCACACGCTCTCGCTGCGCGAGATCGACGCCGTGGGCAACGTCAGCCAGACCGTCACCGACCACTTCACCGTGAAGGCCGGCCAGGCTCCCCTGTCGCCCGCACTCGCCTGCACCAGCGCCCAGGTCGTGCTCATCAACGTCTACCAGCAGGGCCGCCGCGTGTACCTCAGCGGCGCGGCGCGCGGGGCCTGGATCGGGAAGACCGTGTCGATCCGCTTCATGGCCTTCAAGGCGACGGTGGGCCGCGCGAAGGTGGACCGCCACGGCAACTTCTCGCTCACCGTGCCGATGCCGCCGGCCAAGCTGGCGTACTCCAACGGCGCGCGCTACGAGGCGATCGTCGGCCGCAGCGTGTCCCCGGCGCTCAAGCTCCAGCGGCGCCTGCAGATGACCACGGCGAAACGGAGCGGGAAGTACGTCCTGCTCGGCGGCCGCGTCTCCGGAAGCTTCCGGTCCGGAACGCCGGTGTCGATCAGGCTGCGGGTGACCTGCTCCACGTGGAGGACCGTGGCCGGCGTGCGGCTGACCCGCTCGGGCACGTTCAGCTCCAAGGTCCGGGCCCTCGGCGGCGCGGCCAGCCAGAGCGCCGTCTACCGCGCCCAGACGTCGGTGCTGCTGCGCGGGCACTCCTTCGGCACCTACACGCTGCCCACCACACCCGCCGGTTAGACAGGCGGCGCAGAACCCCTCGATCGGGGGATGTTCCGGCGCCGGCACTCGTCGATACTCCGAATGTGCGGTCGTACACCGCCAGGCCCGGCGCGCGCGAAGACCCCCTACTTCGCGCGCGCCAACGCCCGCCCTCGACGGTGACGTCCGATCATCGCTAGCCACACCCCGGCCGGGCGTGCGAGCATCGACGGCGATGGTCGACACGTTCGAGCACCGCTACCGCTCCCTCGCCGCCAAGGACCCGCGCTTCGACGGCTGGTTCCTCGTCGCCGTCACCTCGACCGGCATCTACTGCCGACCGAGCTGCCCGGCACGGGTCCCCAAGCGCGAGAACGTGCGCTTCTACCCGACGGCGGCGGCGGCTCAACTGGCCGGATTCCGCGCGTGCAAGCGCTGCCGGCCCGACGCGGCCCCCGGATCGCCGCAGTGGGACGCGCGCGGCGACCTCGTCGGCCGGGCGATGCGGCTGATCGCCGACGGGGTCGTCGAGCGCGACGGGGTGGGGGGCCTCGCGGCCGAGCTCGGCTACAGCGCCCGCCACATCCACCGACAGCTCGTGACCGAGGTCGGCGCCGGTCCGCAGGCGCTCGCCCGCGCGCGGCGCGCCCAGACGGCGCGACTGCTCATCGAGACCACCGATCTGCCGTTCGGCGCGGTCGCCTTCGCGGCCGACTTCCCGAGCATCCGCCAGTTCAACGAGACGGTCCGGGCCGTGTTCGCCGCGACCCCGACCGAGCTGCGGCGCCGGCGCCGCACGCCCGGCGCGACGAGCCCGGGCGCGATCACTCTGCGCCTGGCGCACCGCGCACCGCTCGACGCGACCTCCCTGCTCGGCTTTCTGGGCGCGCGGGCCGTGCCGGGCGTCGAGGACTGGGATGGCCGCAGCTACCGGCGCACGCTGCGGCTGCCGCGCGCCGATGGGATCGTCGAGCTCGCACCGGACGACGGGTTCGTGCGTGCGACGCTGCGCCTGGCCGACCTGCGCGACCTCGGCGCCGCCGTCGCGCGCTGCCGGCGGCTGCTCGACCTCGATGCCGACCCCGAGGCCGTCGACGAACGGCTGGCCCGCGACCCGCTGCTGCGCCCGCTCGTGCACGGCGCCCCCGGCCGCCGCGTGCCGGGCAGCGTCGACGGGTTCGAGCTCGCCGCGCGTGCGGTGCTCGGACAGCAGGTCTCGATCGGCGGCGCGGCCACGCTCGCCGGGCGGCTCGTGCGGGCCTGCGCGGCGCCGGTCTCGGTCCGGGACGGCACGCTGACGCACCTGTTCCCCGATCCGGCGCGCGTGGACGGCGCGCCCGACGACGCCTTCTCCATGCCCGCCTCGCGCCGGCGGGCGCTGCGCGCGCTCGCCCGTGCGGTCGGGAACGGCGAGCTCGCGCTTCACCCGGGCGCCGATCGCGACGAGACGCACGACCGACTGCTCGCGCTGCCCGGCTTCGGGGAGTGGACCGCCACGTACGTGGCCATGCGCGTGCTCGGCGATCCGGACGCGTTCCTGCCGAGCGACCTCGGGGTTCGGCGCGCGCTCGAGCGGCTCGGGCAGCCGGGCGACCCGGCGTCGGCGACGCGGCGGGCCGAGCGTTGGCGGCCGTGGCGGGCGTACGGGCTCATGTACCTGTGGGGTGCCCACGCGGGTGTGACCGCGACGGCGGGGCGCGCCCGCCGGCGATCTCACGTGCCGGCCCGTCCGCGCGTTTCACCCTCTGAACCGGCACTGCTGACCGGCGTGCACTGATCCAGGAGGGCCCGATGACCACTGCGACCCGATATTCCCTTGCCCCCAGCCCGATCGGCGACCTCCTCCTCGTCGGCGGCGACGATGGACTGCGCGGCGTGCACATGACGCCGCACTCCGGACGCTACGGGATCGCGCCGGGGTGGCGGCGCGACGACGCGGCGCTCGCGGAGGCGCGCGACGAGCTGCGGGCGTACTTCGCCGGGGAGCTGACCGAGTTCACGGTCCGCCTCGCTCCCGAGGGGACGGCGTTTCAGCGCAGCGTGTGGGACGGGCTGCGCGCGATCCCCTTCGCGCGGACGCGCTCCTACGGCGAGCTGGCCGCCGAGATCGGCTGCCCCGGGGCGGCGCGGGCGGTCGGGCTGGCGAACGGACGCAACCCGATCGCGGTCATCATCCCGTGCCATCGGGTGATCGGCGCCGACGGCTCGCTCACCGGCTACGGCGGCGGACTCGATCGCAAGCGGCTGCTGCTCGCCCACGAGCGCGAGGTCGCGGGCGTCGCGCCGGAGGGCGAGCTCGCGACGGGCCGGCTGCTCTGAACGGCGCGGCGGCCGCTACAGTGCCGCGCATGCAGCAGCTCGCCGACGGCGTCTGGCAGCTCTCGGGCTTTCCGCCCAACGCGGTCAACATCTACATCATCGGCGACGTGCTGATCGACTCCGGGCTCGTGTTCGAGCGCCGCCGGGTGCTCGGTCAGATCGAGGGCCGCGAGATCACCGCGCACGCGATCACGCATGCGCACCTCGACCACTACGGGTGCAGCCACGCCGTGTGCACGAAGCTCGGCATCCCGCTGTGGTGCGGGGCCGAGGACGTGGCCGCGGTCGAGTCGGGAAGGATGCTCGCCCGCGGCCGCATGGTGCCCGCCGCGCCGGCGCATCCGGTCGACCGGGGGCTGCGCGAGGGCGACGAGGTCGCCGGCTTCACCGTGCTCGACACGCCCGGCCACTCGCCGGGGCACGTGTCCTATTGGCGCGAGGCCGACCGCGTGCTCGTCTGCGGCGACGTCATGTGGGGCTTCAACCCGTTCCTGCTCTCGGGCGGCATTCGCGAGCCGTTTCCGTTCGCGAGCCCGGACCCCGCGCTCAACCGCCGCTCGGCCCGGCGCCTGGCCGAGCTGGAGCCGGCGCTCGTGTGCTTCGGGCACGGCCCGCCGCTGCGCGACCCGGCGCGCTTCGCCGCGGCCGTCGCGCGCCTCGCCGCGTGACACGGCGGAGCGGGCCGGCGCGAAATCCACACGCCGGTCTGCGCGCGGCCGGCGGCGACGGGGAGCGAGCGTCAGTCCTGCTCGGGCGCCGGCGGCTCGCCCGGCCAGGCGCCGATGAGGTGGTGGAACGTGTTCGCGCCGGCGCGGTAGGCGACGGCGCCCGCGGCGGCGGAGGTGCTCGCCTGCAGGGCCGCGGCGGCCGCGACCTTGGCGATGTTCGCGTCTCGCGTCTTCGGGGTGGGGGGGTCGCCGGCGTCGATCTTCGACCAGATCGCCTCGAACAGCTGGCGCCCGGCGAGGCTGCCGAGGAAGCCGAACACGATCCCGAAGGGCAGGTAGAGCAGCTTCAGGATCAGCTTCATCGGCACCTCGGCTATCCGTGGGGTGGGAGACGGACGCGGTCAAGCGATCTGGACAATTGACCGATGCCATCCGACGGGCTCACAAGAGTACCCTCCTGAAACCCAAACCGACACGACCGGCATCCCCGTAGGCCGGCTGCTTCCACCCCCTCGAAGAAGAAGGGACGACATGACCGAGCAGCCACACCAACACGACGAAGATCCTGCGGACGACCTGTTGCGGCGTGCCCTGCTCGACGGAGACGGGGCGGCGGCCGCAGTCGCGATGAAGGTGGACGGGCTGGCCCTCTGCGAGGCGCTCACGATCATCTTCCACGGCCGGCGTGACCTGTCCACGATCCAGACGTACGTCGCGCACGGCGGGCGCGGCGCGGGCAGCGCCGTCGCCGCGTCGGACCTCCTGCGCGTTCCCTGCGATCTCGACCTGGCCGACGCGGAGGACCGCGACGACGCCGAGCAGCTGTACGTCGAGCAGGCCCGGGCGCTGCGCGACGCGCTGCACGCGGCGGACACCGTGCTGTCGGTGTGGTGCGGCCCGCTCGCCGAGGTGGCGGGCTCGCGCATCAGCGTCGACCGCTCGATCGACCTCAACGTCGCGCTGCCCGCCTATCGCCTGATGCCGGTCGCGCTCATCGCGCCCGAGCGCCAGCTGATGGTCGCGCCGGTGTGCGGCGCCCGCACGCTGGCCGAGGGTCGCCCGCCGCTCGGCATCGCCTGCGCGCAGCAGGACGTGGCGCACGTCTATCCGCTGTTCGACGATCCCGAGCGCTGCCTCGACGACTTCCTCGGGCGGGCCGCCGAGCACGCGCGCCGGCTCGCCGAGCGGCTCGCCCACCAGGAGGCCTCGGTCGAGCGCTTCCTGGAGCTGTCGGACGAGTAGGGCGCGGCGGGACGGGCCGCCCTTCGGGCACACTGCCCGCATGAGCCGTCCGCTGCGGATCGCGCTGATCGGGCTCGGCGTGGTCCTGTTCCTGGTCGTCAGTGCGCTGCTCGCCCGGTATCTGTCGACCGACAACGCCGAGCGCGACGCCGACCTGAACCTGCTCAAGGCGGAGGCGGCCGGGAACGCACCCGCGCTCATCGCCCTGATCCGCGGCTGCGCGTCGAGCCCCGCGTGCGTCGCGCTCGAGCGCTCCAACGCGGCGCGGCTACGCCAGCCCGGGGCGGTGAAGATCCTCAACCTGCAGTCGGCGACGGCGAACGCGCCGAACACGACGACCGGCAAGACGCGCATCGCGTGGACGATCATCGGCCGCCTGCCGGTCGTGCAATGCATTCTCGTCCATCGCTCCGGCACGGCTCTCTCGGGTCTGTCGGTTACCCTCCTCGGTCTCAGCGCACCGATCGCGAACACCGGGGAGTGCTGAGAGGACCTCGTTCACGCCGCTTGCCGGCGACCGCCGTTTCCAGCCCTTGATCAGCCCGCTGCGCACACTGCTCCGCCCGGCCGCGGCCCTCGTCGTCGTGCTTGTGCTCCTCGGCGGGGCGGCGATCGCCGCCGGATCGGCGCGCGCGACGCGCCCAGCGCGGGCGCAGAGCGCCCAGACCACGGCGCCGAGCACACCCGCGCCGGCTCCCACGCCGGCTCCGGCGCCGGCGCCGAGCCCCGGCCAGTACGCCCCGACCGTCCCATCGACGAACGTGCTCTACAGCGAGGGGCAGAGCGGGCGCTTCCTCATGGACGGGCCGTGGCTGTTCCGCTTCGACAACGGCAACGGCGTCGGCTCCGGCTTCGCGACGAGCCCGTCGACGGCGGGCTGGACCGTCGTCAGCGTTCCGAACGCCTGGAACGTCGGCGAGAACAGCGTGGCCAGCTTCAACGGCGCGGTCGGCTGGTATCGCAAGGACTTCGTCCTCCCCTCGGCGGCCGCCGGCCTCAGCTGGATCGTGCGCTTCGAGTCGGTCAACTACCAGGCCGAGATCTGGCTCAACGGCCACGCGATCGGCCAGCACACGGGCACGTTCCTGCCCTTCGAGATCGTGCTCCCGGCGCGCTATCTGAGTCGCGCGGGTACCAACCGGCTCGTCGTGCGCGTCGACAGCCACCATTTCGGGGACTCGCTGCCGCCGAACTACGGCCAGGGGACCACTCAGCCGAGCGGCGGCTGGTGGAACTACGGCGGACTCCTGCGCGAGGTCTACCTGCGCGAGGTCAACCGCGTGGACTTCACGAGCGTGCGGGTGCTGCCGGTGCTGCACTGCGCCTCGTGCGCCGCCCGCGTGGAGTACTCCGCCGTGGTCACGAACGACGACACCCGCGCGGAGCCTGTGCAGGTCAGCGCGACCTACGGCACCGTCGCGTCGGACCTCGGCACGCACACGATCGCGCCGGGCGCGACCGCGACGTTCAGCGGCAGCGTGATCATCGGGCACCCGAACCTGTGGGGGCCGGGGCACCCGACCCTCTACCCGGTCGCGCTACAGGCGAGCGTCTCGGGGACGACCCTCGCGCACTACTTCCTGCAGAGCGGCATCCGCCTCCTGGAGGTGATCGGCGGGCACCTGTACCTGAACGGACTCCCCGTGCACCTGCGCGGCGTGGGCATGCAGGAGGACTCCGCCGCCAACGGCTTCGCGATCGACGACGCGCAGCGGGCGGCGCTCATCAACGCGGCGCGCGACGTCGGCGCGGACCTGATCCGCACGCAGTACCCGCTCAGCCCCTACGAGGAGGAGCTCGCCGACCAGGACGGGATCCTGCTCTGGTCGGAGATACCGGTCTTCTCCGTGCGCGAATCGGTCCTGCAATCGGCGGCCTTCCGGGCCACGGCCGACGCGACGCTGCAGCAGAACATCGTCGACAACGGCAACCACCCGTCGATCGCGGTGTGGTCGATCGCCAACGAGCTGTCGTCGCGCCCGGGACCCGGCCAGATCGCGTACATCAAGGGCGCGGTGGCGCTCGCCCACCGGCTCGACCCGACGCGCCCGGTCGGCCTCGCGCTCGCCGGCTACCCGTCGGTCTCCTGTCAGCCGGCCTACGCGCCCCTGCAGGTGATCGGCATCAACGACTACTTCGGCTGGTACCCGGGACCGGGCGGGCAGATCTCCGACCGCACGCTCCTGCCCGCCTACCTGGACGCCGAGGAGCACTGCTACCACCGCCAGGCCCTGATGGTCACCGAGTTCGGCGCCGAGGCGAATCGCGACGGGCCGGTGCAGGAGCGCGGGACCTACGAGTTCCAGAACGACTTCATCCAGTACCACCTCGGCGTGTTCGCCACGAAGCCGTACCTGTCGGCCGCCCTGTACTGGGCGCTGGAGGACTTCCGCGTGTTCCCGGCCTGGACCGGGGAGAATCCGATCCCCGATCCGCCCATATTCAACAAGGGCCTGCTCGACTTCAGCGGCAACCCCAAGCCGGCGTTCGCGATCGTCAAGCAGCTGTTCGGGGCGACGCGGCAGGTGGGGTAGGGCGGCCCGCCGGGTCGGCCGCCGGCGGTCCGGCGCCGGCGGGGGTAGACGCGGGCGCTCGCACGAGCGAGACTGCCGCGCGGCGGCGGCGCAGGAACGTCGCCGGGCTGTCGCACAGAGCGCGGCTGCGACATCGCCGCGCAAACACTCACCAAGGGGGTCTCACCATGGCAGTTGCCTTCATCCTCGACTTCGACGCGACGACGGCGGCGCAGTACGACGCCGTCGTCGTCGACATGCAGCTCGGCGGGCGGACCGCCCCGGGCGGTCTCTACCACGGCGCCGGCGCGACGCCGGCCGGATGGCGCGTCGTCGACGTGTGGGATTCCGACGAGGCCTTCCGGGAGTTCGCCCGCACGAAGATCGGACCGATCACCGCCGCTCACGGGATGCCCGAGCCGGTGGTCCAGCGCGTCGAGGTCGCACAGCTGCGCCGGGGTCCCGACCCCGACGCCCGGGCGCATTTCGCACAGGTGGTCACGATCGATGGCATCGACGCCACCGCCTTCGGGGAGCTGGACGACACCGCGGTGACGGGAGGCGCGCTGCCGGACGGCTGCATCTTCCACGTCAACGGACCGGTCGACGGCGGTTGGCGCGTCGTCGACTACTGGAGCTCGCGTGAGAAGCGCGACGCCTTCGTGGAGAACGTGATCGCGCCGGTCTCGCAGGCCAGGGGCATGGCTATGCCGGCGATCGAGGACCTCGATCTGCACGCGACGTTGATCGCGCCGGGCGCCCCGGTCAACGCGTAGCGCAGGCCGTACATCCGCCGGCCGCCGGCGCGACGGGGTCGCGCCGGCGCCGGCCTCGCCGCGGAGCGGTTGCTAAAGTCACCCGGCCCATGGCGAGTACCACCACCAAGCTCGAGGTTGCCAGCCGCACCCCGGAGGGGTCGCGTGCGGCGCGACGCCTGCGCCGCAGCGGGCGCGTCCCCGGCGTCATCTACGGTGGCGGCGGAGAGCCGGTCAGCTTCGAGGTCGACGAGCGCGAGCTGCGTCACGCGCTCGCCGCTTCGGGCGCGGTGATCGACGTCTCGGTCGACGGCGGCGGCGCGACGCCGGTCGTGCTCAAGGACGCCCAGCGCCATCCCGTTCGCGGTGAGACCGTCCACGTCGACCTGCTCCGCGTCCGCCTGGACAAGCCGATCCAGGCCGTCGTGCCGCTCGAGCTCGGAGGCACCGACGACGCCCCCGGCGTCCGTCTCGGAGGGATCCTCGAGCAGATCATCCGCGAGGTGACGATCGAGGCGCTGCCGAACAACATCCCGGAGGCGCTGTCCTACGACGTCTCGGAGCTCGAGATCGGTGACACGGTCACGCTGTCGGCGCTCGTCGCGCCCGAGGGCGTCACGATCGTCGACGACCCCGAGGAGACGATCGTCATCCTCAGCGCTCCTCGCCTACAGGCGGAGGAGGAGGAGATCGAGTCCGAGACCGAGCGGGTCGGGGAAGAGCCCGGCGCGGCCGACGCCGAAGGCGACGGCGAGTCCGAGGAGTAGCCGCCCGGCGGCCCCGACGCCGGGGCGGGCCGCGGTGGAGCGCTCGTGATGCGCCTGGGCGGCAGCGCCCCCCCGATCGACTGGCTCATCGTCGGCCTTGGCAACCCGGGCCGCGAGTATGAGCGCACGCGCCACAACGTCGGGTTCGTCGTCGCCGACGCGCTCGCCGAGCGGTGGGACCTCGGTCGCCCGCGCGACCGCTATCGCGGGCGGCTGGTCGAGGGCCGTGCCGGGATCGGCGGTCCGCGGGTCGCGATCCTCAGCCCGCAGACGTACATGAACGACGCCGGGCGCTCGGTCGGCCCGGCACGCGGGGCCTACAAGGTGCCGCTCGAGCGCGTGCTCGTGCTGCACGACGAGATCGACCTCCCGTTCGGCGAGGTGCGCACGCGCGTCGGGGGCGGCCTCGCCGGGCACAACGGCCTGAAGTCGCTCAAGCGTGAGCTCGGGAGCGCCGACTTCGCGCGCGTGCGGATCGGGGTCGGGCGCCCCGACTCGACCGACCCCGAGATCGTCGCCGCCTACGTGCTCGGGCGCTTCGCCGAACCGCGCGAGCAGGTCGCGGCGCTCGTCGACGCGGGGCGCGACGCGGCCGAACGGCTCGTGCTCGGCGACGGTGAGACGGCCGCGTAGGGACGCCGACCCGCCTGACCGCACACGCAACCAGCGGGTTAACGGCCTCTCATATTCCTTGACCGGGGGCCGGGGCGAATTTAGAGTCCGGCCCGCGATCTTTAGTTCACTCTCCGGCCTCTTTATTCAGCGTGCCACCGCGACGATCCACGAGCCGAGCACGCGGCGCCGATGGGGCCGTTGCCCTGGAGCTCGTCGACGGCCGGGACGCCGACGGCGACGCTGACGCTCACGGGGCTGCCGCACCCGAGAGCGCGCCCGCCGGCAACCTCCCGCGGGCGCTGACGCGGCTCGTCGGTCGCGACGCGACGCTCGACGTCCTCGCGGAGCGACTCGAGCAGACACGCCTGCTCACCCTCTGCGGACCGGGCGGGTCGGGCAAGAGCCGCCTCGGGCTCGGGCTGGCCGAGCGGCGCCGTGACGCGTCGGGCGCCTCCGCCTGGTGGGTCGAGCTGGCGTCGATGTCCGACGCCGCCCTCGTGCCCCAGGTCGTCGCCGCCGCGCTCGCTCCCGGCGGGGCGGCCGGAGCGCCGAGCATCGACGTGATCGCCCGCACGCTCGACGGCCGGGACACGGTGCTCGTGCTCGACAACTGCGAGCAGGTGATCGACGCCTGCGGCGAGCTCGTCAACGGGCTGCTGGCCGCCTGTCCCACGCTGCGCGTCATCGCCACGTCGCGCCAGCCGCTGGCGATGCCCGGCGAGCAGGTGTGGCGCGTCGAGGGCCTCGCCCTACCGCCGAGGCTGCGACTCGGGACGCGCGCCGACCTCGACGCGACCGCCGAGGCGGCCTCGGTGCAGCTGTTCGTCGAGCGCGCCACCGCGGTGGCGCCGGCGTTCGCGCTCACCGACGCCAACGTCGACGCCGTCGTTCGCGTCTGCTGGCAGCTCGACGGCATGCCGCTCGCCCTCGAGCTTGCCGCGGCACGAGTCTCGATGCTGCATCCGTCGGACATCGCCGACCGCCTCGACCGCGACAGCTCGCTGCTGCGCCAGACCAGTCGTGCCGCGCCCGAGCGCCAGCGCACGCTCACGGCCACGCTCGACTGGAGCTACCGCGCGCTCGCGGCGGACGAGCAGACGCTCTTCCGCCGCCTGGCCGTGTTCGCCGGCGCGTTCTCGCTCGACGCCGTGGAGGCCGTCTGCGGCGCGGCGCCCCTGCACGAGGACGAGGTCCTCGACCTGCTCGCGGGACTCGTGGCGCAGTCGCTCGTGCAGGTCGTCGAGCGGGAGGAGGGCACGCGCTACCGCCTCCTGGAGGTCGTCCGCCAGTACGGTGCGGGGCTCCTGGCGAAGAGCGGCGAGGCCGCTGCGATCCGCGAGGGCCACCACGACTTCTTCCTCGGGCTGGCGCTCGACGCGCAGGGCGGTCTCGCCGGCGAGCAGGCCCAGTCGATCGCCGTGCTCGAGCTCGAGCACGACAATCTGAACGCCGCGCTGGCCTGGCGCCTGCCGCGCGATCCCGAGGCGGGCGGACGCCTGATCGGGCTGCTGTGGCCGTTCTGGTACCTGCGCGGCTACTACCAGGAGGCACGCCTGTGGCTCGAGCAGGCGCTTTCCGTCGCCGACGAGATGTCACCGGCCGTGCGCGTTGAGGTGCTCACCGGCGCCGGCGTGCTCGCGTTCCTGCAGTGCGAGTACGAGACCGCCACCGAGCGACTCGACGCGGCGCTCGCGCTGCGCCGCGACCTCGCCGACCGGCGCGGGGTCGCCCTCGTGACCCAGCGGCTGGGCTCGATCGCGCGCGAGCAGGGGCGCTACGCGGAGGCTCACGAGCTGCATGCCCAGGCCCTGGACATCTTCCGCGAGCTCGACGACGCCGCGGGCGTGGCCGCGTCGCTCGACTACCTCGGGTTCGCGGCCTGGCTCTCGGGTGAGCTCGATGCGGCGCTCGAGCTGTGCGACCGCGCCGTCGCCGCGGCCCGCGAGATCGGCGACGAGCGCCAGCTCGCCGGCGCGCTCGTCAACCTCGGCGCCACGCAGCTCGCGCGGGGCGAGCTCGGCGCGGCCCGCGAGGCGCTCGACGCCGCCGCGGCCATCTCGCGCGAGCTCGGCTACCAGGAGGGCATCGCGTGGTCGCTGCACGAGCTCGGGATCATGGCCCGGCGGCGGCGCGAGGTTCCGCTGGCCGCGCGCCTGCTCGGCGAAAGCCTCTCGCTGCACCGTCACCTGGGCGACCGCTGGCGCGCGGCGAGCGTGCTCGAGGAGATCGGCGGGCTCGCGACCCGGGCCGAGCCGACCGAGGCCGCCGAGCTGCTGGCCGCCGCGGGCGCGGTGCGCGAGACGCTCGGCGCGCCGCTGCCGCCGGCCGAGCGCGAGGACCACGAGGCGGCGCTGCGGACGGTGCGCAGCCGCCTGTCGTCCGACGCGTTCGCGGCCGCGCGCCGGGCCGGGGCCAAGCTCAGCCTCGACGACGCGATCGACCGGGCCGTGGCGCTCGCCGAGCGCCTGCAGTCCGACCGGCACGAGCTGCTCGCCGAGGCGGCGGCGGAGCTGCTGACCGAGCGCGAGCGCCGGGTGCTCGCGCTGATCGGCGACGGCCTCACGAACCGCGAGATCGGAGCGGAGCTGTTCATCAGCCCGAGCACGGCGGGCGTGCACGTGTCGAACATCCTGCAGAAGCTCGGGGTTCGCAACCGCGCCCAGGCCGCGGCGCTCGCGCAGAGCCTGGCCGCCGATCCTTCCCCGGTGCCGTCGCCGGACGACCCGGCCGAGTGACGCTCAGGCGGCCGCGGCCTGCAGCCGCGAGGCGGCCTGGCTGCGGCCGCGATGCAGGCGGCTCATGATCGTGCCCTCCTTCGTGCCGAGCGCGCGGGCGGCCTCCTTGTAGGAGAGGCCGACGACGTCGACGGCGACGAGCGCCTCGCGCAGGGGCAGGCTCAGCTCGCTCAGCGCCGCATAGATCGAGGCGCTCTCGATCGAGGCCATCGTCGCGTCGCCGTTGGGATCGGGGATCGCGTCCGACTCCTCGAGGTCGATCGGGACGACCGTGACTCGGCGTGCGCGGGCGGAGCTGATCCACGTGTTGCGCATCACCTGCAGCAGGTAGGCGAGGTCGTTCTCGTGACGCAGGAAGCGCGGGCGGCGCAGGACGCGCACGTACGTGTCCTGCACGAGGTCCTCGGCGTCCTCGCGCGAGCCACACAGCCCGTACGCGGCCCGGTACATGCGCGCCGCGTGATCGCCGAGCCGCTGCGGATCGAGCTTGCGGCCCGCGCGCGGGTCGACCGTCGCCTCGACCCCAGCCGGATCGCGCTCGTACTCGGGCGCCGCTTCGGGCGCGCATATGGCTGAGGTCGCCGACATCTTGCTCCTCCGGACGGTCATCGACACTTCTCGGGGCCGGTGACGGATTCGTCCCTGATCCGGGCTCCGCTCCGACCGTGGCCGGAGTCTCGCGGTAAACCCCGGGGTCCGCAATGGACGGTCGCTCAGACCTCTGCCGGCCCTCTTTAGGCGATCGGCGCCGATGTTTAGACGGGCGCCGCGGCGGCGGCCGGCGGCGCTACTCGTCCGTCGCCGGCGCGAGCGCGCCGGCGAACTCCGCGGCCGGGACGCCCGCGAGCGCGCGCTCGGTCATGTACGGCTCGATCTGTGAGAGCACCATCTCGATGCCCATCCGCACCATGTCCTCCTGCTCGGTGGCCGAGCGTGGCTCGCAGAAGGCGAACTCGATCGCGCTGCGGCACATCTCGACCACGAGATCGGTGCCCCACTCGGGAAAGTTGTCGCGCAGGAAGCCCGCGGCGAGGAACGCGTCGCGCAGCCAGTGGCCGATCGCGACGTTGCGCTCGCGGGCGCTGCTGAGCACGAGCGAGTCGGTCCCGGCGCTCAGCCACACCTGCACGAGATCGACGTTCTGCTGGTAGAAGCGCAGATGGGCGAGCACCGCGGTCTCGACGACGGTGCGCGGGGACACGATCGGCAGCCCGAGCACGGCCTCGAACACGCTCGCATCGATCCGGCTCGTAGCCTGCTCGAGGTAGGCGCTGATGATCGCGTCCCGGTTCGGGAAGTACTGGTAGACGGCCGCGACCGAGATGTTCGCCCGATCCGCGAGCGCGCGCGTCGTGACGGCGTCGACGCCCCCTTCTCCCAGGAGCTGGCCGGTCGCGGTGAGGATGTCCTGAACCCGCCCGCGGCTGCGCTCCTGCACCGGCGTGCGCCGGCGCTGGGCCGCGTCCTCGCCCTGTGTGTCCGTCATGGATCCACGGTAGTGCAACAAAGGCCGCTTCGGGTTGCAAATCGACGTAAATCTAAAAGCGACTTATGTTTACGTCTCGTGGTAAGGTCGCGTCAGCAGGGTCGTTTCACGGGGTCACAGGAGGAGTGTCGAGGGCAACTGACTGCATCTTCGCGGCCGGGAAAAGGCGCGGGCGGAGAGACCTTCCGCCGGCTCTGCGCCCGTGCGCGCGGGCGGCGGGTCGACGTGGCGGGCGCTGAGACGGCGCCGTCGCGTCCGGCCCTGCAGACCTCGCCCTGATCCGCGAGCGGCAGCGCGCTCCCCCGCCGACCCCGGGGGAGCGCATTGCCTGCCGCCGGCGAGCGCGGGCCGGCGCCTAGACTGGCGGCGATGGTGCTCGGCGTGACCGACCCACCGCCGCCAGCGCGGCGTGTGGCGCTTCCGTGGCGCCTGTCCGCGGAGCACGCGACCCTGCTCGTGCGGGGCGATCGGCGACCGTTCGCGCTCATCGGGCGGTGGGCGGGCGGCGGCGCGCTGATCGGCTCCGAGCCGGTCCGCGTCGCGCGGCCGGCGGAGGATCCGTTCGCGCTGCTGGACGAGCAGCCGGCCGCGCAGGCCGACGAGGAGGGGCTCGTCGCCGGGGGATGGTTCGGCTATCTCGGGTATCGCCTCGGCGGGCGGCTCGAGCGACTCGGCGCGGGCGCCCCGGCGCCCGCCGGGCTGCCCGACGCCGCGCTCGCGTTCTATGACCACCTGCTCCGCCTCGACGCGCACGGACGCTGGTGGTTCGAGGCGCTCTGGAGCGAGGAGCGCGATCGCCCGCTGCGGGATCGTCTGGCGCTCCTGTGCCGGCGGGCGCGACGGATCGGGCCCGAGCCGGCGCCGTTCGCCACCGAGCCCTGGACCGAGCACCCGATGCCCGCCGGTCACGCGCGGGCGGTCGCGGCGGCCCGTGAGCGCATCCATGCCGGCGATCTACTCCAGGCGAACATCGCCTCGCGCCTGCGCTCGCGCCTGCGCGGTGACCCCCTCGACGCGTTCGTGACGGCGCGGACCCGGCTGCCGGCCGACCGATCGGCCTACCTCGCCGGTCCATGGGGCGCGCTCGTCAGCCTCTCGCCCGAGCTGTTCCTCGCGCGCCACGGCCGTGAGGTGCGCAGTGCGCCGATCAAGGGCACCCGCTCGGCCTCGCCCGACCCGACCGCGGCGGAGGCCGAGGGGCGGGCGCTTGCCGCCTCGGAGAAGGATCGGGCCGAGAACACGATGATCGTCGACCTCGTGCGCAACGACCTCGGTCGCGTGTGCGAGGTCGGCTCGGTCACCGTGCAGGCGCTCGCCGAGGCCCGACGCCACGCGGGCGTCTGGCATCTCGTCTCCGAGGTCAGCGGGCGGCTGCGCGAGGACGTCGGCAACGGGGCGCTGCTGCGGGCCACGTTCCCGCCCGGCTCGGTGACCGGAGCCCCGAAGGTCGCCGCGATGGACGTGATCGCCGAGCTGGAGAGCACGCCGCGCGACGTCTTCACCGGCGCGATCGGCTTCGCCAGCCCGCTGGCCGGGCTGGAGCTGAGCGTCGCGATCCGAACGTTCGAGTCCCGCGAGGACGAGCTCTGGCTCGGCGTCGGCGGTGGGATCGTGGCCGACTCGGAGCCCGCCGCGGAGGCGACGGAGTGCGCGATCAAGGCCGCGCCGCTGCTCGCGGCGATCGGTGCGCGGCTGTCCCGCGAACCGGCCCCGCCCCGAACGGAGAGCCACGTGGCGCCGGCGCTCGTGCGCCCCGGCCCGCGCCCGGTTCCGCGCCCGGATCCGCGGGCCGGCGTATTCGAGACCCTGCTCGTGCGCGACGGCGAGGCGGTCGAGCTCGACGCGCACCTCGCTCGCCTCGCCACGAGCGTGTGCGCGCTGTACGGCGCCGGGCTGCCCGGGGAGACGCACGACCTTGCCGCTGCGGCCGCCGCGGCCGCGACCGCGCCTGCGCGCCTGCGAGTCACCTACCGGCCGGACGGCGACGACCCGCTCGCCGTCGAGTGCACGCCGCTGCCGGCGCCTCGCCCGCCGGTGCACCTGCAGAGCGTCACCGTGCCGGGAGGAATCGGCGCGCACAAGTGGGCCGACCGGCGCCTGCTCGACACGCTCGCCGCGCGCGTCGCCCCGGCGCAGCCGCTTCTGTGCGATCTCGACGATGGCGTGCTCGAGGCCGAGCGCGCGAGCGTGTTCGCGCTGATGACCGAGGGAACGCTCTGCACGCCGCCGCTCGACGGTCGGATCCTGCCGGGCGTGACACGGGCGCGGGTGCTCGAGCTCGCGGGCGAGCTCGGGATCGTCGCGCGCGAGGCGACCCTGACGCCGGCGATGCTCCTTGGTGCCCGCGAGGTGCTCGTCACCGGCGCGCTCGGCGGAGCCGAGCCGGCGCGCAGCCTGGATGGGTGCGCGCTGCCGTCGGTCGGGCTCGCCGAGCGCATCGCGGAGCGGCTCGCGTCAGGGGGCGGCGAGGTGGTGGCCGAGCGCACGGGAGATCTCGCTGCCCGGGGGTGAGGCTCGGCGCGCCGGGGGCCGGGCGATGGGCGACGGCGGGGCGACCGCGGCCCGTCGGCCCGTCGGCCCTGGCGGGGGCGGCCGATGAGCCGCGCGCGGGTCGATCAGCCAGGCGCGGCGGCTTCGGCCCTGGCCGGCCCTGCCGGGCGGCGGTCGATCACCCGGGCGGCGCGGCGGCGGACCGTCGGCCGAGCCGGGCAGCCAGGCGGGCCGGCCCGGACCGTCGGCCGAGCGGAAGTTTGTTCGATCTTCTTCCACCAGGAAACAAGATCGAACAAAGTTCGACTCCTCGAGGCCCCGCCCGACCCGCCAGGCCCGCCAGGCCCGCCAGGCCCGCCAGACCCGCCCCACCCGCCAGGCCCCGCCCCGCCCGACCCGCGAGGCCCCGCCCGACCCGCGCGGCGCCCGCCTCGCCGCGCCGTCCGACCCCCGGCGCGGCGGTGAGGCCCGGCGCCATGCGCCGGGCGATCGGTGCCGGCGGGGCGGCCCAGGGCGGTCGGCCCTCGCCGGGCGCCGGCCGATGAGCCAGGTGGGGCGGCCCGGACCGTCGGCCGAGCGGAAGTTTGTTCGATCTTCTTCCACCAGCAAACAAGATCGACCAAACTTCGACCCACGAGGCTCCGCCCGGCCCGCGAGCCCCGCCCGACCCGCGAGGCCCGCCCGGCGCGCCGCGAGCCCGGCCCGGCCGCGAGGCCCCGCCCGACCCGCGAGGCCCCGCCCAGCTCGCCACGAGGCCCCGCCCGACCCACGAGCCCCGCCCGGCCCGCGAGGCCCCGCCCGGCGCGCCGCGAGGCCCCGCCCGGCCCGCCGCCAGGCCCCGCCGCCCGACCCGAGCCCCCCCGCCCCCTACCCCGGCGCGAGCGCCCGCCCCAGGATGAGCGGGCGGACGATCGCCTGCGCCTTCGGCAGCTGCTCGTGGCGCAGGTCGACGACGTCGAAGCCGGCCCGCTCGATCGAGGCAAGGGTCGTCCGGTTGCAACGGCAGCCGTGGCCGATTCGCCGCCACACCGGATCCCAGCGGTCCTGGCGGCGGGCGAGCTCGGGCTCGGCGGCGCGGACGTGCTCGAGGAACAGCAGCGGGGCGCCGGGACGGAGCACGCGGCGCACCTCCGCCAGCGTGGCCGCCGGCTCGGGCACCGTGCAGAGCATGAGCGTCGCGACGGCGGCGTCGAAGGAGTGATCGGGGTAGGGGAGCGCGTCGCTGCTGGCGGCGACGATCGCGGCGTCGCTGCCGAGCTCGCCGCAGCGGCGGCGCAGGCGCCGGACCATCGGCTCCTCGGGCTCGGTGAGCACGAGCTCGGCGTCGGACGGGTAGTGGGTCAGGTTCAGGCCGGTGCCGGCGCCGATCTCGATCACGCGCCCGTGGGCCTGGGAGACGATGTCCTCCCGCAGCGCCGCCATCCCGGTGCGCTCGGTGTCGGACATCATGCGGTCGTAGACGGCGGCGAAGACCCGGCCCCAGAGGCTCACGGCGCCGATCCTAACGGGCCGGCGCCGGCCCTCGACTAGCATCCCGCGGCGTGTCCGAGCCACGGCCGCTGCCGTTCGTTGGGCCGGGCCCGGACCGGGCCGCGGCGCTGCGCGACGAGGCGGCGGCGTCGGCCGCCCGCGAGGACCCGGCGGCGCGGGTGATCCCGGTCGGCCCCGGCCCGGGAGTCGTCCTGGAGGGCGGGTCACGGCTCGCCCGGGCACCCCTGGACGCGGCGCCGGCGGGGGCCGAGCTGACGCTGCTCGGCGTGGAGGCGGACGGCGGCGCGCTGTTCGCCCTCGACGCCGACCCCGAGGATCCGACCGGGGCGGGCCCGTTCACCCCGTTGCGCGACGCCGCGCCCGGCCTGGAGGCGTCCGAGGCCGCGCTCGCCGCGTACGCGGCCGCGATCGTCGCCTGGCATCGCGGGCACCGGCACTGTGGCCGCTGCGGCGCGCTCACCGAGGTGCAGCAGGCGGGCCATCTGCGGCGTTGCCCGAGCTGCGGGGCGCATCAGTTCCCGCGCACCGACCCGGCCGTCATCATGCTCGTCGTCAACGGCGACCGCTGCGTGCTCTCGCGCCGCTTCGGCGCGCCGGAGCGCCGCTGGTCGGCGCTCGCCGGGTTCATCGAGCCGGGGGAGACCCCGGAGGCCGCGGTGACGCGCGAGGTGCGCGAGGAGGTCGGGCTGCGCGTGGGCGAGGTCCGCTACCGGGGCGCTCAGCCGTGGCCGTTTCCCGCCTCGCTGATGCTCGGCTTCGAGGCCGGGCTCGCGCCGGGCGCCGGCGACGAGCTGGCCGTCGAGCGGGCCGAGCTCGTCGACGCGCGCTGGTTCTCACGCGACGAGCTGCGCGAGGCTCTCCACGACGGCCGCATCGACATCCCGAGCGAGATCTCCCTCGGGCACCGGCTCATTCGCCGCTGGTTGGACGGAGGCTGAAGCGCCGGAACCCGCTCGGAGGCGGCCCGGGCGCAGCGCCCGGACCGCCCCCGCCACGCCACCGTCAGGCGGTCTGGCCCGCCGGTGCCGCTTCGCTTGTCCGGGCGCGCGTCGCGGCGTGGCGCTCGGCCGCGTCGCGCAGCTCGGCGAGGATGCCGCGCAGCCGCTCCTCCTGCTCGCGTTCGACCAGGGCGCCGCTCTCGTCGAACGCCTCCTCGGCGTTCGGCACCGGCAACTCGAGGTCGATGACGCGGGCGCCGGCGGCCCCGAGCGCCTTGCGCAGCTCGCCCTGCGCCCACACGGCGCCGAACATGCTCGGGCTCGCGCCGATGACCGCGACCGGCTTGTTCCGCAGGACCGTGTCCGAGAACGGCCGCGACGCCCAGTCGACCGCGTTCTTCAGCTGGCCCGGAATCGAGGAGTTGTACTCGGGGGTCGCGAACAGCACGCCGTCCGCTCGCTCGATCGCGTCGCGCCAGGCGTCGACCGCCGGGCCGGGCGAGGGCTCGTCGTCCTCGTCGAACGGGGGGATCGCCTTCAGCCCGCGGAACTCCTCGACCTCCACGCCGGGTGGCATGAGCGCCGCCGCCGCCCGCAGCAGGCGCCGGTTGTGGGAGTCGCGTCGCAGCGAACCCGGCACCGCCAGGATCCGCATCGTGATCAGCCCTCGACCTTGGCCAGCTCGAGCTCGACGGTCAGCTGGACCTCGTTCTCGACCGCGAAGCCGCCCTTGGGCAGCGGTGCGTTCCAGTTGAGGCCGAACTGCGTGCGATCGATGACCGTCTCGAGCGTGATCCCGAGCTTCTCGACATCGCCGAGCGTGACCGCGGGCCCTGTGATCGTCCCGCGCGCCTCGACCGGGTGGGTCTGGTCCTTGATCGTCAGCTCGCCGTCGACGACGAGCTCGTCGCCGTGGCGACGGATGTCGGTGGACTCGAATCGGATCTCGGTGTAGCGCTCGATGTCGAAGAAGTCCGGCGCGCCGAGGTGGCCCTTGAGGTTCTCGTCCTTCACGACGATCGAGTCGGCCTTAACGATGCCGACGAGCTTCGCGTCGCCGTCCTCGCCGACGGTCAGCGTCGCGTCGATCTCCTCGAAGCGGCCGCGGAACGTCGCGACGATCATGTGCTTGACGGCGAAGTGCGCCGAGGAGTGGGTGGGGTCGAGCTTCCACGTGCCGACGGGAAGACGGGTGAGGGTTGCTTCTGAGGTTGACATGGGGCCTCCGTTGGATGGGTGGTGTGGCCGGCCTGGACACCTGCCGGAGCGTTATGCGGACTTCGGTCCGATTACTTGCGATACTATAGCGGACTGTGGTCCGCTTTCAAGCACCGATACTTCCCGGTTCCCGTATGAACCAAACGCCTGACCCAGCGGCCTCCCCGCCGCCCCTGCCGGCGCTGCCGATGCTCGAGACCGAGCCCGCGGTGCGCGCCGACGCGGCTCGCAACCGGGCCGCGATCCTCCAGGCCGCGCAGCGCCTGCTCGCGAGCGAGGGCGCGCGCGGGGTGACGATGGACGCGATCGCGTGCGAGGCGCGCGTGGGCAAGGGCACCCTCTTCCGTCGCTTCGGCGACCGCTCGACCCTGTTCCACGCGCTCCTCGACGAGCGCGAGCGGGCGCTGCAGGAGGCGGTCCTGCGCGGTCCCGCCCCGCTCGGCCCCGGCGCGCCGCCCGCGGAGCGCCTGAGCGCGTTCGGCGAGGCCCTACTCGACCTGATGGATGAGCAAGGCGACATCATCGCGGTGGCCGAGTCCGGCGCCCCCGGCGCGCGGCTGCGCTCGCCCGTGTACGCCGGGCGCCGCCTGCACGTGCTCACGCTGCTGACCGAGGCGGGCACCGTGGCCGATCCGGAATACCTCGCCGACGCACTGCTCGAGGTGCTGTCCGCCGAGCTCGTCCTGCATCAGCGACGCGTCGAGGGGCGCTCGCTGAGCGAGCTGAAGTCCGGCTGGCGACGGCTCGTACGCGCCGTCACGGCCTAGCCGCGGCACGCTCGGCCGCCGCCGGCGCGCAACGGGTGTGACCGCACGTCGACGGTCGGGATGCCGCATGTACCTTCAGGTACGTCGCGGTCGGAGGTCGTCAAGCGCGCGCCGCTGGTTACGTTTTGTTCACGAGCCGAGGCGAAGCGACGGGTATCAACCTCGCAATGGCGGCGCCCTACGCGCCGTCAATCGACCAGAGGAGCACGGCATGTCTCACCGAGTACGACTCCTGGCCGGTGCCCTGGCCGTCGCTGCCGGCACGCTCGCCGGCGCGACGCCCGCATGGGCCCAGGCCACGCCGACCGGCCCCCTCGCCCCGGCCGGGTTCACCGTCACCGAGTTCAGCGGCGCACCCCTCGGGGTGACCCAGCCCGACGACATCACCCACCTCGGCCCGTACGTCGCCGTCGCCTGGCAGAACGGCCTCGGGCCGCTCGGCGAGCCGAGCCCGAGCGGCGCGACGCAGAGCGACGTCGTGCTCTACACGCCCGACGGTATCGCCCGCGACGACTGGAAGGTCACCGGCCACGTCGACGGCCTCGCCGCCGACCTGTGGCACGGCGAGCTCATCGCCACGATCAACGAGGACGGCAACACGAGCCTGGCCACGATCGACGTGCGCCGCGCGAGCACCGAGCCGGTGCTGTACACGTTCTCGCCCGAGCCCGACTCGGCGCACACCGGCGGCGTGTTCACCGGTGGCGGCACCGACGGCGTCCAGGTCCTGCCCGACGGGCAGCTGCTCGTCAGCGCCTCCGCTCCCAATGACGGCACCGGCGGGCCGGTGCCGGCGGCGACGGCCACGTTCCTCGTGACGCTCGACCGCTCCCACCACATCGCACACCTCGCGCCGACGTTCGCCGACGATGCGCAGGCCGTCGACGCGCTCACCGGCCAGACCGTCACGCTCGGACCGCCCGGGGCGACGCCCGAGGCCCTCACCGACCCCGACTCCAACGCGCTCGTACCCGGCGTGAGCCCGCGGTACGCGGGCCAGTACATGCTCAACAGCCAGGGCGACCAGCTGCTCGTGTTCGCGCGGCTGTGCCTCGACGGACGGCTCGCGCTGACCGAGCTCCCGCTCAACCGGGCCGGAACGCCCGCGGGCGTCGACGACGTCGCCTGGGCGACGGACCGCAACGGAACGCTGTACGCGACCGACCACGCGGCGAACGCCGTCTACGCGATCACCGGGTCCTTCTCGCCCGGCGACTCGTTCGCGGCGCTCGACTCCGTGGGCAGCGCCTCCGACAACGCCGAGATCGAGCGGCTCGACCTCGCGAGCGGCACCCTGTCGCCGTTCATCGTCGGCTTCCAGGAGGTCAAGGGCCTGACCTTCGTGCCGCCGGCGCCGTTCTGGTGGTGGCCGCCGCTGATCTGACCTCGCGGAACGCTGAACCGGGGGTGGCGGGGCGACGGAGCGCTCCGCCGCCGCCGCCGCCCCGGGACACGATGAACGCCTGCGATCGCGCTCGCGGGCCGAAAATGCGGCCATCGGCGCGGCACATCGGTGCGCTTTCGTGCGCATCGCACCGATGCGTCCCAGATGGAGACCAAGGGCTGGCTCTGCCGCGACGAGTCAGAGCGGGCGCGCCTGCTCGACATGGCCGCTCGGTTACGACCGGCCAAGCGCCTGTCGATCGTGTTGCTCGCCATCGCCGCGGGCGTATCGGTGCCGGTGTACGGGTGGGCGATGCAGATCCCGTTCCTCGCCGCGGGCGTCGCGCTGGCCGTCAACCAGCGGACGATGGACCGCATGCGTCGCCCCGAGTACGCGTCGGCGGCCGTCTTCCTGTTCGCCCAGGCGATGATCGTGCTGGCGATCGCCCTCGCGGCCGGCCCGCGCGTGTACGCGATCTCGATCCTCGTCTTCCCGGTGCTCGTCGTGGCCTCGGAGCACCCGCGGCGCGTGGTGGCCGCAGGCACGGCCATCACGGTGGCGAGCATGGTCGCCACCGCGCTCCTGTTCATGCCGGGCCTGGTGGCGGCGATGCCGCCCGCGCTCGTCCTGCCGGTCGCCATGCTGATCGTGATCTCGGTGCTCGCCGCGGCGACGATCGACGCCGAACAGAAGTCGCGCCAGGCCGCGGTCGTCGACCCGCTCACCGGACTGCTCAATCGGGCCGCCCTCCAGGCCCGGGCCAACGAGCTCGCGCACCATCTGGCCGGGGTCGAGTCGGCCCGGATCGCGGTCATCGTCGCCGACGTCGACTACCTCAAGGCCATCAACGACGAGCACGGGCACGCCGCCGGTGACGCCGTGCTCGTCGCGGTGGCGCAACGGCTCGAGCGGGCGGTGGCCCAGAACGGGTCGCTCTACCGCTTCGGCGGCGAGGAGTTCGTCGTGCTGCTCGAGGGTGCTGCGGCGGGCGCGGCGACCCAGTTGGCGGAGCGGATGCGATCGGCCGCGCGCCACCGGATCGCCGAGGGCGTGTCGGTGACGATGTCGTTCGGCGTGGCCACCTCGGACGCCGCCGTGCGCGACTACGCGCTGCTGTTCAAGTGCGCGGATCGCGCGCTGTACCGGGCCAAGGCGGCCGGGCGGGATCGGGTGCGCACGAGCGACCGCCGGGATCTGACGCTGGCCTGCTCGCCGGCCGGCGAGGCGGCCGAGGCCTCGCACGACCGGCGGCTGCGCCCCGTCGCGCCGCCGCCCGCCGCCGGTGCGCCGCACCTCGGCGGGCCGGAGGCGGTGGGCGAGGATCGGCACGATCCTGCGGGTGACGCGCCGCGCAGCCTGCTGATCCGCACCGCGACCGAGCGCGAGCACATGCTCGACATCTTCGCGCGGCTGGAGCGGGCGGGGACGCTGACCAACCCGCTCATGTTCGTGGCCCTCGTCAGCGCCATCCCGTGGTTCGGCTGGAGGGCGCTCGTTCCGGTCATCGCGAGCGTCGTCGTCGCCCGGGTGATCAACCTCGTATTCTCGCAGCACGCTGCACGCCCGGAATACCCGATGGCCCTCTCGGTGGTGCTCGTGCTCATCGGCTCCGCGCTGGGGCTCCTGCTCGCGCACCCCCCGCCGCTGTTCGCGCTCCCGTTCCTGACCGTCCTGATGTTCGTGACCGCGGCGAGCATGCCGGCCGTGGGCGCGACCGCGATGTCCCTGCTCAGCGGCGCGATCATGGCCGCGGCGGCGCTCCTGATGGGCGCCGATCAGGTGCTGCACAACCCGTCGATCCTCGTCCTGCCCCTCGCGCTGCTGGGCGCGATCTCGCTGTTCGGGCACGGCATCGGCCAGGCCACCGTCGATCACCTCGCCGAGGCGACGGTCGACCCGCTCACCGGTGTGTTCAACCGCGGCGCGCTGCAGGCGCGCGTCGCCGAGCTCTCCTACCGCGTCGCGGCCGGCGGCGAGCCGGTGGCGGTGCTGATCGCCGATCTGGACGCGTTCAAGGCGATCAACGACGAGCACGGCCACGAGGCGGGCGACCGCGTGCTGGCGGAGGTGGCGCAACGGATTCGCGAGGGCCTGCGTCTGTTCGACTCGGTGTACCGCATCGGAGGCGAGGAGTTCCTCGTGCTGCTCGTCGGCATGGAGGAGCGCGAGGCCGCCGCCGTCGCCGAGCGCGTCCGAACGTCGCTGAGCCGGCGGCGCGTCGCCGGGCTGCCCGTCACGGTCTCGGTCGGCGTCGCCGCCTGCGCGCCGGGCGACCCGTTCGACTACGACGAGCTGTTCGCCACGGCCGACGCGGCGCTGCGCGCCGCGAAGGCGGGCGGCCGCGACCGGGTCGTGACCGGGTCGGCACCGGCGATGGCCGCCGGCGTCGCGGCCTGAGCCGCCGCCGGCCCGCCGGGCCGGGTGCCCGCGCGGCGCCCGTAGAATGGAAGGCAGGCGCGCGCCGCTCGCGCGCCGGTCGGCCCGGCGTCGCCAATTCACGGTGCTCGCGGACGACTTCATCTCTGCAGTGGGTGCGGCCGCGTCCGCACGATCCGCATGGCGCTCCGACCTCTCCTTGCTCACATCGCCGATGACGACAGCGCGCTCGCGCTCGCCCGCGACGGCGGGCGCGCGTTCGTGTCGGCCTCGCTACGCCCGTACCTGATCGCCGCGCTGCTCGACGGCGGGGGCGAGGCGGGCGACGGCGCGCGCTCACGCGCCCTCGCCGCCGACCGCCCGGCGCTCGTCGTCGTCGGCGACGACCGCGCCGCCCGCGACCTGGCCGCCGACCTGCGCGCCTGGCTCGCGCCGCGTCCGGTGCGCTTCTACCCGTCGCGCGGGGTCGCCTACGAGTCCCACCTTGCCCCGCCGCCGCACCTCGTCGGCCTGCGCGTCGCGGCGCTCGACGCGCTGCTCGCCTACGGTGCCCCGCCGGATCCGAAAAGGGCCTCCCACGGCGACGCCGAGGACGCCGAGGCCCCGGTGGTGGTCGTGTCCGCGACGGCGCTCTCGGAGAAGGTGCCCGATCCCGCCCTGCGCCCGCACTCCTTCTGGCTGCGCGTGGGCGACGTGCTCGACCTCGACGAGGTCGCGGCCGAGCTCGTCGCGGCCGGCTACGAGCGCGTCGAGCAGGTCGAGGACCGCGGGCAGTTCGCGATCCGCGGCGGCCTGCTCGACGTCTTCCCGGCCACCGAGGAGCGCGCCGTGCGCGTCGACCTGTTCGACATCGAGATCGACTCGATGCGCTGGTTCTCGACCTTCACGCAGCGCTCGCTCGGGGACGCCGAGGCGGTCGAGATCGCGCCGGCGGCCGAGCTCGCGGTCGAGCACCGCGAGCTGGCCGAGATCGCCGCGCTGCAGGCCGAGGAGGGGGGCGAGCGGCCCGACGTGGCCGAGCTGCTGCCGGTCGAGCGCTTCGGCGCGCTGCTCGACCTCGTCCCGCCCGACGCGGCGATCGTCGTGGCCGCCGAGGAGGAGATCGCTCCGGCGCTGTCGGACCAGTGGGACGACGTCACCGCCGCCTTCCACGACACCGACGCGCACCACCTCTACGTCAAGCCGGCCGAGATCGATGCCGCGCTGCGCGATCGCGCGGCCGTGTGGCTGTCGGCGATCTCCGGCGACCAGCCGTTCGAGTTCCGCGCCCAGACCGCCGACACGGCGGCCCGGACGGTGCTCGACGCCGAGCCCGAGCTCGAGAAGCTCGTGCGCTCGGGCTACCGCACCGTCGTCGCCTTCCCGCGCCGCGGCGAGGGCGAGCGCGCCGCGTACAACCTGGCCCGCCTGAAGGCGACCTGGCTCGGCGAGGGCGACGGCGCCGGCGCCCAGCCGATCGACCCGGCGCTGCGCTTCGCGCGCGCGTCGCTGCGCGAGGGCTTCATCGCCCCGCAGCTGAAGCTCGCCGTCTTCCCCGAGCACCGCCTGCTGCGCCGCCGCCGCGCCGAACGGCCCGAGGGCGGTCCGGGGGGCCGGCGCCGGGGCGCGCTGCGCTCGTTCAGCGACCTGCGCACGGGCGACATCGTCGTGCACGAGGACCACGGGATCGCGCGCTTCGCGGGCTTCGAGACCCGAACCGTGGCCGGCATCACCCGTGATTATCTGTATCTGGAGTACCAGGGTGACGATCGCGTCTTCGTCCCCACCGACCAGCTCGCGAAGATCTCACGCTACGTCGGCGCGGGTGGGGAGCATCCCCCCTTGTCCAAGCTCGGAGGCACGCGCTGGGACACCATGAAGGCCCGAGCTCGCCGCGCGGCCCAGGAGCTCGCCGGCGAGCTGCTCAACCTGTACGCCGAGCGGCGCCGGCGGGCCGGCTACGCCTTCGAGGAGGACTCCGACTGGCAGCGCGAGTTCGAGGACCGCTTCCCGTACACCGAGACCCCCGACCAGCGCGACGCGATCGAGCTCGTCAAGGCCGACATGGAGGCGCCCCGGCCGATGGACCGCCTCATCTGCGGCGACGTCGGCTACGGCAAGACCGAGGTCGCGCTGCGGGCCGCGTTCAAGGCCGCCAACGCCGGCAAGCAGGTGCTCATGCTCGTGCCCACGACGATCCTCGCCCAGCAGCACTACGGCACGTTCGCCGAGCGCCTGGCCGACTACCCGCTCACGCTCGAGCACGTGTCGCGCTTCCGCACGGCGGCCGAGCAGAAGGCCGCGGTGGCCGGCTTCAAGGACGGTCGGGTCGACATCCTGATCGGCACCCACCGCCTGCTCTCGCGCGACGTCCGCGCGAAGGACCTCGGGCTGATCATCGTCGACGAGGAGCAGCGCTTCGGCGTCAAGCAGAAGGAGCTGCTGCGTCAGCTGCGCCTGCGCGTCGACGTGATGGCGATGTCGGCCACCCCGATCCCGCGCACGCTGCAGATGTCGCTCGCCGGCCTGCGCGACATCTCGGTCATCGAGACCCCGCCGGAGGGCCGGCGCCCGGTCAAGACGTACGTCGGCGAGTACGACGAGGAGCTCGTCAAGCAGGCGATCCTGCGCGAGCACGCCCGCGGCGGCCAGGCCTTCTTCCTGCACAACCGCGTCGAGACGATCGAGGAGACGGCCGAACGGCTGCGGGCCATGTGCCCCGGCGTGCGCTTCGCGGTCGGCCATGGCCAGATGGGTGAAGGCGAGCTCGAGGAGGTGATGATGGACTTCCTGCGCGGAGGCGCGGATGTGCTGGTGTCCACGTCCATCATCGAGTCGGGGATCGACATTCCGCAGGCGAACACGTTGATCGTCGAGCATGCCGACGCCTTCGGCCTCGCCCAGCTCTACCAGATCCGCGGACGGGTCGGGCGCAGCCGCGAGCGCGCGTACGCGTACCTGCTCTATGACTCGGCGGCGGCACTGACCGCGCAGGCCGCGCAGCGGCTGTCGGCGCTGAGCGACTACACCGAGCTCGGCGCCGGGTTCAAGATCGCGATGCGCGACCTGGAGATCCGCGGCGCCGGCAACCTGCTCGGCGACGAGCAGTCCGGGCACGTCGCCGCGCTCGGCTTCGAGCTGTACATGCAGATGCTCGACGAGGCGGTGCGCGCCGGCGGCCGCGAGGACGGCTCGCTCGAGGAGGAGGCGCCCGAGCCGGTGCGCCTCGACGTGCACGTCGACGCGTACGTGCCCGCCGACTACATCCCCTACGAGCAGGCGAAGATCGAGGTCCACCGCCGCGTCGCCGGCGCCCTGGAGGTGGCCGACGTCGAGCACCTGCGCGAGGAGCTCGAGGACCGCTTCGGGCCGGTGCCCGAGCCGCTGGCCAACCTGCTCGCGCTCCAGCGGGCCCGGATCAAGTTCGGCCAGGCCGGCGCCCGCGCGGTGTCCTTCCGGGGGGACCGGCTCGCGGTGACCCCGATCGAGCTTGACTCGGTGCGGGCCAAGCGGTTGCGCGAGGAGCTGCCCGAGGCGCTGTACGAGAGCGGCAAGTCGCAGGTGTCGGTGCGGGTGCCGCCCGACGGTGACGCCGGGCGGTTCCCCGCGGTGGTGAACGCGGCGGACGTGCTGCTCGCGGTGTCGCGCGAGGCCGCGTAGGGGCGGTCAGCGCACGGGCACGAGGCGCGGCACGGTCGCGTTCGCGGTGCCCGCGCCGACCGCGTTGACGGCCGTCAGCACGAAGCTGGCGCGTTCGCGCTTGCCCAGGGCCAGCGACCGCAGACTCGCGGCCGGGAGCCGGAGCGCGAGCGTCAGCGGCACGCCCGGCTTCACCGATCCGCGCACGGGCGCGAACTTCGCCTTGGCGGTCGCCGTGCTGACGGTGCCGGTGAGCGACACCCGTGCCGCCTGGTTGCAGCGGACGGCCAGCGTCAGGGCCCCCGGCCTCACTGTGACCTTGCCTCGCCTGGGCCTGGCGGTGAGGAGCACCTTGCCGTTGCTCGGCGCGAGCGTGCACGCCACTCGCGCGCCATGACGCGAGGACGCCGCCGCCGACGAGGCGCTGGACGTCGTCGTCGACGTCGTCGTCGTGGGATCGGTCGCCTGTGGAGCCGGCGCGGGGGTGCTGGTGGCTGTCGTGGTGGTGTTCGTGCTGGTCTCGGTGCTCGTGCTCGTGCTCGTGCTCGTCGGGCTGGTGCTCGTCGAGCCGGTGCGGGTGGTAGCGCTCGTCGTTGTGGTGGTGGCGCTCGTGTTGAGCGTCCCGTTGAGGGCGGCGGTGACGATCTGCTGCGTGAGCGCCAGGCGGTCGACGGTCGAGGTGACCAGCGGGTTCTCCTCGGCCAGCTGGCCCGGACCCGCGGTCACAGCGGCCGTCGCGCGGACCGCGGAGAAGGCGTGCGGCTCGATGTCGTCGGCCAACGCGGTGGCCAACGCGCCACCGTACTTGGCGATCGCCGGGCCGACCAGCGTGGCCGGGTCGACGGTGGTGTCGTTCTGGTCGGCGGCCTGGTACAGGTCGATGACCTGGTGGACGACGTCGGGCGCGAACGGCGTGTTCCATTGGGGCTGGGTGAGCGGGTCGGCGGCGGCGCCGTTGACGAGTCCCTGCAGCGTGTCGTCGCTCGACAGCGCCTGGGAGAGCCCGAGCCGGATATAGCCGTCGAGCAGGGCGTCCGCGCCGGCGGTGCGCTCGGCGGCGGCGGCGACGTTGGTGGCGTCGCCGGTGCCGCTCGACAGCGTGGAGCCGTTGTTGAGGATCGTCTCGTCGGCGCCCTGGCCGAGCTGGGTCAGACGCGCGGTGACGGCGGTCGTCAGGTAGCCGCTCACGTCGCTCGGGAGCGGGTTGGTCAGCAGGCTGTCGGGCTGCAGCGTCTCGTCGTAGACGTCCGGGCAGCTCGGGAGCTGGGTGACGGTCGTCACGCCGGGCCAGCGCTCGAGCACCGAGGCGATCGCGTCGGCCTTCTCGCCCTCGACGGTGCCGTTCGAGGCCTGCGGGTTGAACGCGCAGTCGTTGCCGCTCGCGTTCGCGTCGATGTCGCCGACGCCGACATCGATGTTCGTGCCCGCCGGGCCCTGGTAGCTGAAGCTGATGTTCATCTGGATCCCGGGCTGGTTGTTCGCCCGCGTGGTGAGGTTGGCGAACCAGCAGTCGGAGATGCTGCCGATCCCGAGGCGGACGGCGTTCAGTACGAGCGGGGGCAGGTTCTCGATCTGTTGCGCGTTGAGCTGCGGCAGGTCCGGGTTGCTGATGTACCCGGGCTGCAATCCGGCGTAGCCCGAGCACAGTGGGACGTTGGAGAAGCCGGTCTCACCGACGATGTTGTTCACGTCGGGCGTCTGGGTGGCGCCGCCCCACGGGTTGACGCCCTGCGCGCTCAGCGTGCCCTGCCCGGGGATGAGCTGCGTCTGCAGATAGGCCTGCTCGGCGTTCTCGAGCGCCTGCGCCAGCGATGGGGGCGTCGATCCCGAGTGGTTCTGCTCGCCCCAGTACAGGAAGTAGTTGAGCGCGTTGTCGAGCGTCGTGTTTCCGGTCCCGCCGGCGTCGCCGCCGTCGTTCGCGGCGCTGATCTGCGCGATCGCCTGCTGCAGCAGCTGGCCCTCCTGCTGCATCGCCTGAAGCTGCTGCTCGCGCGCCGGCGTCACGTAGCCGGGGTTCTCGAGCAACAGCTGCGCGAACGCCCGCGACGCCGTGGACCAGTACGCCGGGTTGGGCAGGCACACGCCCTGGGCGGCGTTGCCGTTCGCCGCGCACCCGCTGGTCAGCGATCCCGACCACTGGAACGGCGAGTCGGTGACGCTCAGCGGGAACTGGTTGAAGAAGTTGATGTTCGCGTTCAGCGTGTCCGCGCTGCCGCTGCCGATGAGCTGTGAGTACGCGTCGAGCGCGTCGTAGCCGCTCGGCTGTGCGAGCACGGTCGGGGACAATGCCGTGCTGGTGGCGTCCTGCAACAGCATGCCGGCCGCGTTGGCGAACTGCTGCTGGGGCAATGGCACGCCGTTCGCGGCCTGATAGCCGAGATCGGTGTTGATGATCGTGCCGAGGTCGTTGTTGGCGCCGGCGGCGAACAGCGACTGCACCTCGGACTGCAGGTGATCGACGGAGTCCTGCAGGTTGGTGAGCTGGCCGCCGAGCGTGTTGACGGCCTGCTGGACGTTATTGATCTGCGTGCTCAGCTGGAAGCTCTCGAGCGCGACCTGACCGGAGATCGTGGACAGCTGCGAGTTGATCGCGCCGAACGCGGTCGCGGTGAACTGCTCGAAGGCCGACAGCTGCGTCGAGACGTTCTGGATCGCCTGCAGGATCAGGGTGTCGGGGTTCGGCCCGTTGAACCCGCCGAGCACCTGCTGCACGATCGAGAGCAGCCCCGCGACCGCGAAGACCGGGTTGAGCTCGGCGAGCGAGAGCGAGCCGACGTCCGCGCCCGCGTCCTCTCCGAACGTGTCGAGGATCCCGAGCGCGCCGGTGTTGAGGAAGTCCGTCTCCTCGATGACGAGCTCCGACGACGCCTCCTCGGCGGCGAACTCGGACTTCTGCAGGGCGGAGTCGGCCTCACCGAGCAGGCCGGCGTCGAACGTCGTCGCGGCCTCCTCGTCGGCGATCGTCTGCTCCTCCACAGTGACGTCGGGCTTGGCGTTATCGATCGCCTCCGTGCAGGCCGAGGTGTTGGTGCTCGGCCCGTTCGGGCAGGCCTGCTCGACGACTTCGGCGTCGTGCAGCGCGCCGCTCGTGCAGGTGATCGCGCCGGTTTCGCCCGCGGGTCGCGCATGGCCGGCCGTGGTGACCGCCGCGAGTGCGACCTGGTTGTCATTCGCGCACGCCTGCGCGTCGATCAGCGACACGCCGGCGTCGACGGCCGTCTCGAGGTCGCCGGTGGTCGAGTCCAGGCTGCCGTCGGCGTTGAGCTGGCTGACGATCGACTTGACGGCGGGGTTGTCGAGCGCGGGGTCGCTCGCCAGGAGCTGGTCGGTGTCCGAGAACACGCTCTCGTGGCTGTCGGACTCCCACAGCGCGTCACGCGCCTCGCCGAAGGCGGCGTCCTGCTGGGCGAGCTCGGTCGTCCCCTGCAGGGTCTCGGCGGGAGAGAAGTCGCCGTAGCTGAGCGTCGACTGCGAGTCGGCGCCGGCGTCGAACGCCTGCCCGTCCGAGACGAGCGAGTTCGAGGACTCGGTGAGCGCGCGATCGACGACCTGCGTGATCGCCGTGTCGATGTCGGGAGCGATGTCGGACTTCGACGCCGAGAGCATCGTGTAGAACACGTTGACGATCCGCTCGTTCGGCGCCATGTCGGCCAGCGTCGCCGCCGAGCCCGCGGCGCCGGCGCCGGACACTGCACCCTGAAGGTTCTGGATGGCCGACACGGCGTCGCCGACCGGCAGCATCGGGTTGTCCCGGTAGAGCTGCTGCAGCACCTGCTCGAGCGCCACGTCGACCGTCCCGCTCGGCTCCTGGCTCAGGCGCTGAACGTCACCGGCCACGAACAGCTCCGACGCGACCTGCGATGCGGACGCCGTGACCGCGGTGTTGCCCGGGACGGCCCCCGCCGTCGCCGCGCCCGACCAGCACAACGCTCCGACCGCGAACAGCAGCGCACACCATGCGGCGGCGGCGCGACGTCGCCACTGCTGGGCGCTCGGGGGCACGGCGGGGGAGACGAGATGACGGGGCGTATGCATGGCGGGCCGGTTCCTTGGTCGCGTTGAGAGACGTTGTGTCCCTAAGACGCGCTCACCCGCCCGGCGTATTCCATCCGCCGGAGCTCGCCGCGAAAGTAGACTTCGCGCCGCAACCGAGATCGGGGACGAATACGGGCCATGGCCGATTCCTTCGGCGAGGTGTTGCGGCGCTTTCGGGTGGCCGCGAGCCTCACTCAGGAAGAGCTCGCGGATCGGGCCAGGGTGAGCCCGGCTGCCGTCGCGGCCCTGGAACAGGGCCGGCGGCGCGCGCCGCGACTGTCGACCGTGCGTCTGCTCGCCGACGCGCTCGACCTGCCTTCCTCCGACCGCGCCGCGCTCGCCGGTGCGGCGAGCGGCGCGAGCGAGGAGCCGGATCGCGAGCTCGCGGTCACGCCCGCCGCCTGGCCCGGTGCCGCGCCGGGCACCGACGGGCTGCTCGAGCGCGATCTGGAGGCGGCGCACCTGCGACGCGCCGTCGACCACTCGTGTCATGGCGTCGGGCGTCTGGTGGTGATCGAGGGCCCGGCCGGGATCGGCAAGACGAGTCTTCTCGGCGCCGCGCGCGAGACGGCACGCGAATCAGGGATGAACGTGCGGGCGGCCCGCGGGGCGGAGCTCGAGCAGGGGTTCGCGTTCGGCGTCGTGCGTCAGCTGTTCGATCCGCTGATCGGGGCGGCGACCGACTCGCAGCGCGGCGACCTCCTGTCGGGAGCCGCCGAGCTGGCGGCCGCGCTGTTCGATCCCCGCGCGGCCGTCAGCGAACCCCGCGGCGAGGCCTCCATCTACCCACGCCTGCACGGCCTGTATTGGCTGTGCGCCAATCTCGCCCGCAGGCAGCCGCTGGCGCTCTTCATCGACGACGCGCAGTGGGCGGACGAGCCGTCGCTGGCGTTCTTCGGGTTCCTCGCCCGCCGGCTGGAGGAGCTGCCGATCCTGCTCGTGGCAGCCGTGCGGTCGGCCACGGCCAACCCACCGGGAGCCCTGACGGCCCTGATCGTCGACCCCGCCGCGCGGGTCCTGAAGCCACGCGGCCTGAGCGAGCAGGCGGTCGGACGGACGCTCGCGGCGCGCGTGGGCGGTCATGTGGAGGCGCCGTTCGCCCGGGCCTGTCACGAGGCCACCGTCGGCAACCCGTTCCTGCTGGAAGAGCTCATTCACGAGCTCGACGAGGGCGGCATCCCGGCGCTCGCGGCGAACGCGCCGCAGATCGGGTCACTCGGTCCGCAGCGGGTCGCCGGCGCGGTGCTCGGACGGCTCGATCGCCTGTCGCCCGCGGCTCCGGCGCTGGCCCGCGCGGTGGCGATCCTCGGTGACGGTGCCGGCCTGGACGCCGCCGCGGCGCTCGCCGGCCTGGACGAGGAGGTCGCGATCGAAGCGGCGGGGGCGATGCGTACCGCCGATCTGTTCGGGGACGAGGCGGGGCTCACCTTCGCGCACCCGATCATCCGCGCGGCCATCTACCAGAGCGTCATGGCCGCCGAGCGAGACATGCGCCACGCCCAGGCGGCGAGGTTGCTGCATGAGCGCGGCGCGGCGGCGGAGCAGATCGCCGCGCAGATCCTGCTCGCCCGCGATCTGGGCGAACCATGGGTGCTCGAGCCGCTTCGGTCCGCCGCGACCGCCGCGCTCGCCGTCGGCGCTCCGGGCAACGCGGTGGCCTACCTGCGCCGGGCGCTGGACGTGGAGCTCGACGGTGTCGGCCCGGCCATGGCTGTTGGCCCAGCTCGGTCAGGCCGAGGCGCTCGGCGGCCAGAGTGGCGCGGCGGAGCATCTGACCGAGGCGGTGCACGCCATCTCCGAGCCCGAGGCGCGGGCCCGGGTGGCCATCGGGCTTGCCGAGCTGCTGAGGTTCACGGGACGCGCGCCGCAAGGGGTTGAGGTGCTCACCGAGGTCGACGCGGTCGCTGATCGAAAGCTCAACGACCGGGTCGAGATCGAGCTCCTCAGCGCGGCCCTGGTCAGCCACGGGGCACACGAGATGCTGGCCGAGCGGATCGGGCGTCTCGAGGACCGCGGCGCCCGAGCGCAGACCGAGCGCGAGCGCTTCGAGCTCGTGCTGCTCGCGTTCGAGAAGATGCTGGCCAACGAGCCGGTGGCCCGCATCCTCGAGTTGCTCGGGCGGGCACGAATCGAGCGCGCGTCGGTCGAGGACCGGGTCGTGCGGCCCCCGCAGGCGACGCTCGAGATCGTGGTGCTCACCTACTGCGACCGATTGGACGAGGCGCTGGCGGGCGCCAACCTGCTCGTCGACCGCGCCCGCCGGCGAGGTTCGATCGGCGCGGTGGTGGTCGGACTGAGCATGCGCGAGGAGATCGCTCTCCGACGCGGCGACCTCGCCGAGGCGCTCGCCGACGCGACCGAGGCGCTCGAGCTGTCCGGCACCGTCGCGGCCGCGAGCCCGCTTCTGCTTCAGCATCCGATTGCGACGTCGAACAACGTCGCATCCGAGCGGGAGCACTCCGATCGCGAGCTGGCCGAGCTGCTGCTCCGCACCGACGAGAAGCTCGACCCGGACACCCTTCACCATGGGAACACGCTCATCTCGCGAGCTCGCCTGCTGCTGGCCCGTGGCCGGGCCGAGGCCGCCCTCGACCAGCTGCTTGCTCTCGGCCAGCTCCCGCGCACGTATGGGGTGGAGACCCCCGCCTACGTCCCGTGGCGATCGCTGGCCGCGCTCGTCATGCACCAACTCGGCGATCTGCGCGGGGCGCAGCGTCTGGCCGGCGAAGAGGTGGCGCTCGCCCGCACGATGGGCGCTCCGCGGGCGGTCGGGATCGCGCTGCGCGCCTTCGGTGTCGTGCACACGCGGCCGGACCTGGCAGCGCTCGAGGAGGCCGTCGGCGTGCTCGAGCGGTCGCCGGCGCGGCTCGAGCACGCTCGCGCGCTCGTCGATCTCGGTGCCGCGCAACACCGAGCCGGCGACCGTGCGGCCGCGCGTGGGCGGCTGCGCGAGGGCCACGACCTCGCGGTGTTGTGTGGCGCCACCCGGCTCGCCGAGCGCGCTCGGGCCGGCATCGCCGCCACCGGCGCGCGCGTCGCGCCGGCCGGGCCGCGTGGTGTCTCCTCGCTGACCCCGAGCGAGCGACGCGTCGCCGAGCTGGCCGCCCAAGGCCAGTCCAACAAGGACATCGGTCAGACCCTGTTCATCACCGAGAGCACGGTCGAGACGCACCTCCGCCACGTCTACGACAAGCTCGGAGTCCGCTCACGGCACGAGCTGGGCGCGCTTCTCGCCCGGCCGGACCCCACGCCGGCCTGAGCGCGCGGCTCGGCGCCGCGGACTCCGTTGTTGCGGCGGCAGACGCCGAAGATCGAGGTGATGTAGGGGCGATGTCGGGGTGGTGTGCCTGGCAGGTGGCGAGGGACCCGCAGATCATGAGGAGCGTCCGATCCGGTGCACAACCCATCGAAGAGGAGCGCACTCGCCATGACGGCCACAGCAGGACACTCGGGAGGCGACGAACGGCTTCACCGGCTCGATCCGGAGCGACTCGGTGACCACGCGGCTCGGCTGTACCGCGCCGCATACGCCCTCTGCGGATCGGCGCAGGACGCCGAGGACCTCGTGCAGGACACCTATGAGTCCATCCTGCGGCGACCGCGCTTTCTGCGCGACGAGCGCGACCTCGCGTACCTGCTGCGCGTGCTGCGCAACACGTGGGCCAGCTCATGCCGCGCTCGGCGGGTGGCCGTCGTGCCGATGGACTCCGTCGTGGTCGACTCGATCCCCGACCCTCGCGGCGACGAGGCGACGGATTCGCTGCGGATCTCGGCGGTCTATGACGCGCTGCGCGAGTTGAGCGTGCCACTGCGCGAGGCGCTCGTGGCCGTCGACGTGCTCGATCTGTCCTACCGGGATGCCGCTCGTGCGCTCGGCACGAAGGAGGGCACGATCATGAGCCGCTTGCATCGGGGGCGCAGCCAGGTGGCTGCGCAACTGCAAGCGGTTCGGAGCAGCGAGGCGTGCGTGGCCGCGTAGCGCGTGGCCGCGTCCGAGGCGTTGGCGCGGCTCCGGCGGCGCTGCCGCGCGACGGCTGTCACGAGATGGAATATCCCGCCGAGTCGGCGCGTCTTCCCCCCTATGACCAACCCGATGCGAGCCGCACGGATGCCGGCCCCCGCCATCGAACCTGAGCGAACGTCGGCCACGGCCGGTGCGCGTCTTCCTTCCCCCGTTTCTTCTCTTCCTTACCGAAAGGCAGCCATGACCGCCCTCGCTCTCCTCCCCGGCCTCCGCCGGTCACGGCCTGCCGTGACGCTCACCGCCGCGCTCTGCGCGCTGCTCGCCACCGCGTGCTTCGGCGCCGCGGCGGCGCGGGCCGCGACCACCCCCGTCACCGCCACGCCGGCGCAGGTCGCGGCGCAGCTGTTCGTCGCCGGGGACGTCGGACGGCTCTCGACGGTGCCGAGCGGCACCGAGAGCCTCGTGCTCGAGAAGGTCCTGCAGCAGCTGTACGCGAACAACCCGACCCTGGCGGCCAGCGATGCGGTGACGGACATCCAGGGGCTGCAGACCGCCTTGTCCTCGGGTGCAGCCGAGACGTCGCCGGCCACGCTGACCGTGATGTCGGGCAACGAGCGGATCCTCGCCATCCTGCAGGCGCTCGAGGCCGCGAATCCGCCTGCGCCCGTCGCGCTCGCGATCACCCAGGTGGCCAAGGTCGCCCTGACCGACTCCTCGAACGTGCTCGCGTCGTCCGGACAGTACTTCGACGCGTCGGCCGACACACTGTCGACGCTGTCACTGGGCCGCTTCTCGCCCGCGGTGGTGCTCGAGGCGACGGTCGCTCTGGCCTCGAGCAACGGGAGCTTCTTCAGCGCCCGCAATCTGCTGTGGGCCGCGGTCAGCCATGAGCATCTCGGCGACAGCACGAGCACGCTCCTGAACGAGAACCCGGTGCTGAAGAACGATCCCGCGATCCAGGCGCTCGTCTCGAGCCTGACCGGCGGCAGCTTCTCCTCCGACGTGAACACGGTGCTGGCCACGATCAAGAACGAGTCGACCGAAGTCAGCGATCAGACCTGCACGCCCAGCGGCGGCGCGAGCGCGCCGGGTTCCGGGCTGCCGAACTGCGTCTCGGGGGCCCTGCATGATGCCGAGCTCGTCGCGGCGCAGTGCCCCAATGGCATCAGCAACTGCGCGCTCGTGGCCACGCTCGCCCAGGATCCCCAGGACGAGGCGACCACGATCGCCAACGAGACGGCGGCCGAGACGGCCCAGGCGGGCCTGCTCGGCTACGCGAACGCCCAGCTGCAGACGGCCGAGCAGGCCGCCGCGGAGACGTCGGCGCAGATCTCAGACGAGGAGAACCAGTACCTCAACGCCCAGGCGCTCAACATGGGCCTGAAGACCGGCGAGGACGTGGTGAGCCTCGTCGCGACGCTGTCGGTGTCCGAGATCGACCCGGTGGCCGCGATCGGCGCGCTGTTCGGCGTCGTCAACGACGCGGTCGGCTACGGCGTCAACGCGCCGGACCCGAACATGATCATCATCCAGGGGCTGCAGAACATCTCCCAGCAGATCTCCGACTTCGAGCAGTACACCCAGGCCGCGTTCGCCTCGATCAACGCGCAGCTCGGCTCGCTGTCCACGCAGATCGCGCAGGAGACGTACCAGCTCAACGCGCAGCTGACGAACGCGCAGAATCAGATCACGACGCTCGGCTCGTCGCTGTCGAAGCTGCAGTCCTCCGTCGATCAGCTGCAGGCCGAGATCCAGTCGCTGTTCGTGGCCGGGGCCAACAACGATCTCGGTCAGGTCACGTCGCAGTACCTCGGCTACCCGGCGCTCAACGGCACCCAGATCCCGTCGAGCATGTTCGGCACCCCGGCCGGCGACCTGTATCAGGACGCGACGGGCACCGCGGTCAGCCAGACCGTGCTCAGCCCGCCCGGCCTGTTCGACGCGCCCGACGCCGACACACAGCTGACGGCCTCGAGCTCGGATCCGCTGGATACGAACATCAACTACTTCGACTTCTTCGGAGCGGAGGTGAGCGACGGCCCGACCGGTCGCTTCGAGACGGCACCGCTCACCTCCGGCTGCGCCGCGCGGGCCAGCGGCGCGCTGTGCCTGCCCAACCCGGACTTCTGGGCGAGCTCCACGCGCGCGTTCGCGCAGCTGCTGCTCGAGAACCCGAGCGACGTGACGCAGGCCCGGGTCAACCAGCTGCAGTCGATGATCGGCGACGGCACCGTGCTCCAGCAGGCGCTGTCGAACATCTCGGCCAACGACGCCGGGACCGACGCTCAGGGCACCGGCAGCAAGCTGCTCGACGGGCTCATCAACTACTACCAGTACTGGGCCACCGGCGATCACACGTCCGGCCCGCCCTCGCTCCAGCAGGCGCTCGAGAACGAGGAGCAGGCCTACCTCGTCTCGCAGGCGATTCCGACTCAGAACCTCAACGATCAGGGCATCAACCCGTGGGGCACCGTCAACCAGGTCCCGGACTTCAACCACCTGCTCAACTCGACGACGTTCACCAACGTGCCGATCTGCGACACGGCCGACCTCCCGCCCGGGTACACCGCACAGACCGCGGTCCTGCCGCACCTGTCGACGACGCTGCTGGCCGAGGGACTCCCCTTCGACCTGCTCAACGCCGTGCGCCTCGGCGCGACCAACATCAGCGTCTGCTGGGGAGCGAACTTCGACAACGGCTCCCCCGGAGCGCAGAACTACGGCAACCTCACGATGCAGCTCGTCTTCATCGGCACGACGCCAAACGCGAACAACCCGAGCCTTCAGGACCGGCACGAGGTCGGCTACCTGAGCGCGGACAATTACACCTTCGACAACGATCTCGCCGGCGGCGACGGCACCAACGACGCCGAGTTCACGGTGCTCCAGGGCTGGCAGGCCACCAACGGAGCCACCGACTTCTCGACGTTGCTCCATCCGCAAACGGATCCGACGGCGCTCGCGTCGCTGGCCGTCGGGACGCAGCAGGTCGAGGCCTACAGCGATCCGATCACCACGAGCGAGCTGAACGGCATCCAGCAGGGCGTGTACAACGCGATCCTCAGTAACGGCTCGACGCTGACGCACGGCACGTCGGAGGCAACCGACGTCGCCACCGCCGCGCAGCGCCTCGACGGCGCCGACACGCTGCTGAACGACTACGTGCGCCTCGGGTTCCCGCAGGCCCTGGCCAGTGACGACAACCTGCAGAACCTCGTCAACGGGGCGGAGTCGGACGTGTTCGCCTATCCGGGCGTGAACTCGTTCGGCGACACGACGCTGTCCGGAGTGCCGGCGCAGCTCGTCCAGTACCTCGAGGCGGCGCGCGCCGTGCCGGCGTCGTTCGATCCGGCGTCCACGGCGAAGCATTCGTTCGTGCCCGCCGTGACCGACCGGGCGAATGCGCTCATCGCCGCGCTCGGCTCCTACGTCCGCCACGGCCGGGCCAGCGGCCAGGACAACAGCGCCGCCGGCGGCGGGGCGCTGGCCGAGGACAGCCCGCTCGTCTCCTCGACGCTCGATCGCCTGAACCTGTCGGCGGACGTGCTCGCCGACACGCTGAACGGGACGATCAACACGACCACGACCACGACCACGACGAGCTCGAGCACGTCCACGCCGACGACCACGACCACCGCGAGCACGAGCACGAGCTCCTCGACGCCGACGCCCACGACGACCACGACGACGACGAGCTCGCCCACGCCGACGACGGTGTTCCCGCCGGCATCGGCTTCGACGACGTCGACCAGCGTGTCCGCGACGGCGACGACGACGAGCTCGAGCTCGAGCACGTCGACGAGCACCAGCTCGACGACGAGCTCCACGAGCACCGCTCAGAACGCCGTCCAGGCCGTGACGATCTTCGTGTTCGTCCCGGTGGTCGTGGACGGGAGTAACGTGACGTTCACCGTCAAGTGCGCCACCGCCACGTGTCACGACCAGGCGCTCGAGACGATCGTCGAGCATCTCGTGGGCGGCAACCTCGCGTCGATCAGCTCCAAGGGCAGGGCGAAGAGGACCACGAAGACCGTCGTGGTCGGGTCGTCGAGCTTCACGCTCACCCCCGGTGGCCAGAAGAAGCTGATGGTCACGCTCAACGCCACCGGCCGCTCGCTGCTGCGGCAGCGCGGTTCACTGCCGGTGACGCTCAACATCACCCAGCGCCAGGGCAACGGACGCACCCAGACGATCCGCACCGTCAGGCTCGTCGTGCGCTCGAGCAAGAAGAAGGGCTGAGGCTCCCCGACCGACGGTCCGGCCTCCGCGTCCGCAGGGTGCGTACGCGGAGGCCGACCAACCGGCCAGCCGGCGCGCGACGCGCTCATTCCCTCGACCTCGCCGGCCGATATGGTGCGCAGAATGCGTTGGCGCCTGGCTCAATTCGGCTGTGTCGGCCTGCTCGCCCTCACCGCCCTCGGAATGGGCGCCGCGACGGCGGGCGCCGGTTGGAGCAGCACCGCGAACGAGATCGCCACGCTGCGCTCCGCTGCCACCCGCTTCGTGACCGCCGAGCTCAACGGCGACGGCGCGACCGCCTGCGCCGTGCTCAACCCGCCGCTTGCCGGCGTCGTCGGTCACCGCACCTGCGCGCAGCGCTGGGACGCCTCGCTGAAGGCGCAGCTGGGCGTCCCCGGCGAGCGTCACCGGCTGCTCGCCGACGAGCACGCGATCGCCACAGCGCACGTCGCCCTCAGCTCGGGCGACTACGTCGGCACGATCGCGCTGCCGACGCCGCTCCTCGGAAGCGAGAGTCGCTTCCTGTGGACGCAGAACTGCTGGATGCTCGAGCACTGAGCGTCGGCGGCCCGGATGCGGGCGCGTCAGGGGTACAGAGGCTGGCCGCTCTCGACGTCGATGATCGAGATGGCGCATGCCGGGCAGGCCTCGGCGGCGGCGCGGAGCTCGGACAGCGGGGCGGATCCGACGACGACGGCGAACTCGTCGACCCGGAAGACGTCGGGCGCGATCTCGGCGCAGTCGCCGTGGGCCAGGCAGGAGGCCTCGTCGATGATGGCTTGGCAGCTCATGCTCGTGCTCCTTCGGGTCGGGTCGGCGCGGGTCGGGGCGGGGCCGGGGATCGGGTCGGTAGGTCGGTGGGTCGGCTACGCCGCTCGGCGCGGCGGCCGGTCTCATGGGCGTCGGGGTCGGCGATCGTGCGGCGCACGGCGGCGAGCAGCCCGGGGCGGCCCGCGAGCATTGCGGCGACGGGACGCCCGTCGCGGTGTAGCCAGGCGGTGAAGTCGGAGGCCTCGGGTGAGCCGTCCATGCGGATGCGGTCGCCCGCGGCCGCGTGACCGACGAACTGGATGCGCACGCCGTGCTGGTCGCTCCAGAACATCGGGGGACTCCCGGCGGGCACGGCCGCGCCGAGCATCGACCGGGCGACCGCGGCGCCCTGGCGCGCGGCGGCCTCCCAGTGTGGCGTCGGGCGCGGCCGCCCGCCGGCCGGGTCGGGAAAGCAGGCCGCGTCGCCTGCCACGTAGACGTCGGGTAGTGGCGATCGCCCGCCGGCGTCCGTCGCGATCTGACCAGGACCGACTCCGGCGCCGGCACACCATGCCGTCGCCGGCGACGTGCCGGTGGCCACCAGCACGGCGGCACAGCCGACGACGCTCCCGTCGCTCAGCTTCAGACGCACGCCGCCGACGCGTGAGCGCACCAACCGCACAGCGGTGGCGAGCTTCACGTCGACGTTCGCGCGGCGGTGCAACGCCGCGATCCACTGTCCGAGCGACGGTGGCAGGACGCGGGCGAGCGGGGTCGCGGCGGCCTCGACGAGCGTCACATTCAGGCCGAGAGCGCGCGCCGACGACGCGACCTCGAGGCCGATGAGGCCGGCGCCGATGATGGCCAGGCGCTGCGAACCGGCGCGCAGCACGTCTCGCAGGCGCGCCGCGTCCGTCGCGGTGCGCAGCTCGTGCACCGCGTCCCCCGGCGGGAGGACGTCCAGCCGCCGAGGGGCGCTGCCGGTGGCGATGAGCAGCCGGCGGTAGCGCAGGGCCGCGCCGCCGGCCAGGGTCACGATGTGCTCGCGGGCGTCCAGGCCGCACGCGGTGCCATGGACGAGTTCGACCGCGTGATCGGCGTGCCAGCCGTCGGGGCGCAGGGAGAGGGACGCGGGGTCGCGCTTGCCGGTCAGCACGTCCTTCGAGAGCGGCGGCCGGTCGTACGGCGCTCGGTCCTCCTCGCCGACGATCACGATCCGCTCGTCGTGACCGAGCTGACGTAGCGTCTCGGCGCATCGCTGCGCAGCCAGGCCGGCGCCGACGATGAGCAGGTCGGTGTCGGGTGTTCTCATGAGGCGTCCTCTCCGAGCGGGCGCAGGACGCGGGGGGCCGCCCGCTGCGACCGGGATGCGTGCGCGGGGTGGGCGGGCGGCGCGTCGGCGGCGGGGCGTTCCGGTGAGCGTTGAGGCGTTGCTCGAGGGGCTCGCGCGGGCGGGGGTGTGGTCGCGGTCCGTCCGAGCGCCGGCAGGATGCGCACGAGCCCGAGGTACACGATCGGGACGCCGCTCGTGAGCACGATCGCGCGCAGCCAGACGGTGCTCGCATCGCTGCCGGCGCCCAGCGTATGCACCACGCCGAGCGCCCAGACGATCACGGTGGCCCGATGCAGGCGCCTCCATAGGCGCGCGCCGATGCGGCGCCGGGCGTAGTAGCTCAACCCGAGCGCCGCCGCGAGGTAGCCGCCGACGATCCCGGCCGCGGTGAACAGCGGCCGGTAGCTCAGAGCGAACGGGATCGTGATCCCCGTCAGTCCTGGCTTCAGCCAGTGGTCGCCGAGGAGGGTCAGGCCGTGCACGCTGATCGCCACGAGGCCGGCCAGCGCCACATGCTCGTGCAGCCGCAGCAACGAGCGCTTCAGCGCCGGCCGGCGGACCGACTTCGTGGACATGAGCAGCCCGACGAGGACCGAGATCGAGATGAGGCCGAGCGCCACGATACCCGACGCGCGGCTGGCCAGCCACCACAGGAGCTGGGTCGGATCGGCGGGCGTCATCCGGTCCTCCCCGCCAGAGCCATCGGACCGAGGACGGTGTCGAGCCGACCGATTTCCTCGACGTCCCCGTCGTCGTGCACGATCACGCCGCCGTACGCGGCGAGCACGTCGCGCGCCCCGCGGGGCCCGAGGAGCAGGGCCATCTTCGAGAGCGTCTCTGCCTGCAGCGCGCTCGGGCCGAGGGCGGTCACGCCGATCAGGCCGGTCCAGGCTGGGCGCCCGGTCGAGGGATCCAGAAGGTGGTGCGCGTAGCCCTCGGCGGTGCGCCAGATCCGCACGTTGCATCCCGAGGTGGCCACCCCGCCCGCCCCGATCCGCACCGTGCGCACGTTCTCGCCGGTGATCGGGTGCTCGACCTCGACCTCGTACGGGTGCAGTTGCGCGTCGACGCCGCCGATGGCCATGTCGCCGCCGCAGTCGACGACGAAGCGCGTGTGACGCGCGAGGCGATGGGCCACGGCGTCGGCGCATAGGCCCTTGCCGGTGCCGCCGGTGTCGATCTGCAGCCCGGGCGGCCTCGCGACCGTCCCAGCGTCGTCGTCGACGGCGATCTCGCGCCAGCGGGCGCGTGCGTCGGGCTTCGCCGCGCGCCGCGGCGGAGCGCTGGCCAGCGCCTCCACCAGCGACGCGGGCCTCACGCCGTCCATCGAGTGCACGTAGCCCGCCCGCTGCAGGGGCGCGACGAGCGTGGGCTCGACGAGGCCGCCGCTGCGCTCGGCGGCCCAGATTCCGGCGCGGACCGCCGCGCGCAGGAGGCCCGAGGCCGGCACCACCGCGCGCGGGTCGCGATTCAGCGCGCTCAGCTCGCTGTCGGCGGCGAAGCGCGACAGACGCGCGGCGAAGCTCTCGACGTAGACGCGTTCGACGTCGGCCGCCGCCGCCGGCGGGCGGTCACCCGCGAGCAGCGAGGGCCCGCCGATGAGCAGGCGGATGTCGCTGCCCATGCTGTGGAAGGTGAGGTCGACGCCGTCGCTCATGACGTCCTCGTCACCGGTGCGGTGGGGACGGCGGCGGCCACGGGCGCCGATCCGGACACCGACTGCACCACGGTCGCCGGTCCGGAGCCGGCGGACGAAGCGCCCGAGCCCGCGGAGGACGTGATGAGCCGCTCGACCACCGTTGTCTGGTAGATGCGGCGCTGGACGATCACGCGGGCGGCGACCCGCGCGGTGGTCGACGCGCGGTCCCGCTGCTGGAGGCTGAGCAACCCGAGCACGACGAGGAACGCCGCCATGGCGAGCAGCCACACGGTCAGGCGGTCGGCGCGCTGGATGGGCCGGCTGCCGACGGCAGTGGCGGTGGACTCAGCCATCCTCGCCCTCGCGCGTCGCGCCGGGGCGCGTCGCGCCGCCGCTCGCGGCCGTGGTGAGCGCCGGCGCCGGCGCGGGGCCGGCGCCGACCTGACCGGGCGCCGCCGTCGGCGTGGCGATGACCCGGCCGCTAGCCGTCGTACGCAGTGCGGCGCCGGTGCTCGAGCGCTGACCGGCGCCTTGGGCCGCGGCCGGCCGCGCGAGCGCCGGGTCCTGCCCGCTGACGGCGCGGCTCGTGAGCAGCGCAAACACGCACAGGAAGGCCGCGAGCGTGCCCGCGATCACCGACAGGGGGTTGGCGAGCACATCCCGCGCGGCGAACCGACCCGAGTCCGCCCGGCGCTTCGGTGACCGGGGTTCAGTTGTCATGGCCGCCGTCACCCTTCTCGCCGTGCGAGCCGCCGCTCGTGCGGGTGCGCGGGGTGCTGCTCGCGTTGGAGGAGGTTCCCGACGATCCACCGGCGCTCGGCGCGCTGCCCGAGGCGCCGCTCGTGCGGGTGCGGGGGGCGCTCGGGGGGCTGCCGGTCGACGCGACGGAGGGCGAGGCGCCGGCGCTCGACGACGAGGCCGAGCCCGAGGTGTGCGGCGCGCCGCTCGACCGGGTGGTGACGGGCGCGCTGCCGGACGACGTAGGCGAGGGCGCCGGGGCGGACCCGGGCGCTGCGTGGGATCCACTCGTTCGTGTCCGCGGGGTGGCGGTCGCGGCGGCAACGGACGTCGCCGCCGACCCGCTCGCGTGACCGCCGCTCGCGCCGGTGCGCACAGCGGCCGCGGGCGCCGACGCTCTGACGGCGCCGATCGCCCGCGCACCGCTTGCGCCGTGCGCCGCTCCCAACGTCCGCGCCGCCTTCGGGGCACGCACATGACGCACGACGGTGACCGTGCGGCGCACGACCTGGGTCCGGACCTCGACAGCGGCCGGCCGCGCTCCCGCCACGAGCGCGGGCCGATCGGACGGGCGCAGCTCGAAGGCGGCAAAGGCGGCCGCGAGCGCCACGGTCACGACGGCGGCGAGTCGGCGTTCGGTCCTGCGCATCTGCGGCCTCCAATTCGGTCGGACATGTCGATCGTGCAGCAGTGCCACCCAGCGAAGCGCCAAGGCCGAGCAAAGAGCCGGCAAAGCTTTCCGGCGTCGCCGGCGTCAGTCGTCGCGCGCGTGGTTGTCCCCGGCGCCGCCCCCGGAGCCCCCGGAGACGGCCGCCGGCGCCACGGCGGGCGGGGCGCCCGAGGTCTGCGCGAGCGGCCCGGTCTGGACCGTCTGCGTCACGGCGGGGGACGGGGTAGCCGGCGCCGACGCGCTGTCCGAGCCGGATCCGCTCCGCCCGGCCCGCCCACCGGCGCGGTCCTCGCCGCCGCTCGTGCGCGACGCCGAGGCGCTCGGCGCGGTGCTCGCCGCCGGCGCCGGAGCCGGGACGCGAGGGGCGCTCGGCACTGTCGCTGTCGCTGTCGCAGTCGCTATGGCCGTGGCCGTCGTGCTGACGCGGCCGCCGGTTGCCGTCCCGGTCGGGCGCGTGGTGGTGGACGTCCGGCGCGGAGCGCTGACGGTCGGTGCTCGCGCGGCCGGGGGCGGCGCCAGGTGCGCCATGATCGACAGCGGCTCGGAGGCCAGGCCGATCCGCTGGCTGGCGAGCTGGCTCGCGGCCCACGTGATGATCGCGGTCAACGCGATGCCGAGCACGGCGGCGACGGCCCAGGCTGCGCTCCTGGCGCTCACGATTCGAACCTAGCCCGAGGACGGTAAAGGCCCGGCAAAGCGAGCGCCCGTCACGTTCGCTCGCCGCCGAGCGAGATCCTCGCCGCCAGCCCGCCACCGGCGCGGTCGGCGAGCGTGACCTCGCCACCCCATTCGCGCGCCAGCTCGCGCGCGATCGCCAGTCCGAGGCCGGTGCCGGGCGGACCGGCTTGCCCCGCGCGGCCGCGGTGGAAGCGCTCGAAGACGAGCTCTCGCTCGGCCGCCTCGATGCCGCTTCCCTCGTCGAGGACCTCGATCGCGCGCGGCGTGGCCGCGAGCGTCACGCGCGAGCCGCGCGGGGAGTAGCGCAGCGCGTTCTCCACGAGTGCGTCGAGCGCCCGCTCGAGATCGGCGCGAGCGCACCAAACGGTCCGAGGCGGAACCTCGATCGACTGCTCGAGCGTGATCTCCCGCCGCGCCGCAGTCGGCCGCCAGCGGTGCGCCGCGTCGCGGACGACTCCGGCGAGGTCGACCTCCTGGCCGGGCAGCTCTCGCTCTCCGGCACGGCTCAGCAGCAGCAGCTCGTCGACGACCTGCGCGAGACGGTCGACCTCGCCGGCCCCGGCGGCCAGCTCGGCGGCCGCGGCCGGGCTCAGGCCGGCGGCCTGGGCCTCCTCCAGGCGCAGGCGCAGGCCGGTGAGCGGCGTGCGCAGCTGATGCGAGGCGTCGGCGACGAAGTCGCGCTGCATCTCGACGAGGCGCCCGACGCGGTCGGCCATCTCGTTGAAGGACAGGCTGAGAGATCGCTGCTCTCGGCTTCCCTCGACCCGGGCTCGCGCGCCGAGCTCGCCACCGGCGATGCGTCGGGCCACGACCTCGAGCCGTCGGAGTGGACGTGCGATCTGGCCGGCGATCACGGCCCCGGCCGACAGCCCGAGCGCGAGGACGATGAACCCGATCAGCCCGAGGCCGAGGACGGCGCGCCGCACCGCGTCGTGCACCGCCGCGACGCTCTGCGTGATGCGCACCGCCCCGACGGTGCTGCCGGCGCGCACGATCGGGGCGGCGGTCGCGAGGATCGACTGGCCGAGCGTCTTGCTGGCTCGCTGCACCTGTACCGGTCGTCCGGCGAGCGCACTCGCGACCTCCGGACGAGCGAGATAGCTCGAGCCGATCAACGAGCCGCCGGCGCTGTCGGCGAGCACGACGCCGCGGCGATCGACCACGATCACGCGCCCGTGGACGGCTGCCGCCGCGCCGACCGCCTCGGCCTGCAGCGTGGGACGGCGCGTGGCGGTGAGCAGGTCCGCCGCCGTCGCGGCGACGGTGTCGGCCTGCCCCTGTGCCTGGGAGCGCACCTCGGCGTTGACCCGGGCGCTCAGGCTGAGCGCGAGCGGCACCCCCAGCGCCACGACGGCGAGAACGAGGATGTACGCCAGCGCGAGCAGCAGGCGGATGCGCAGACTTACGGGTCCGTCCCCTCACTCGGCGTCTCGGCGCCGGCGAAGCGGAAGCCGACCCCGCGCACCGTCTCGATGAAACGCGGCCGGGCCGGATCGTCGCCGAGCTTGCGGCGCAGCCACCCGACGTGGACGTCGAGCGTCTTCGTCGACCCGAACCAGTTCTCGTCCCAGACCTCGGACATGAGCACCTCGCGCGTCACGACCCGGCCGGCATCGCGCACGAGTCGCGCCAGGAGGTCGAACTCCTTGCGGGCGAGCTCGAGCTCGTGGCCGTCGCGCCACGCGCGACGAGCGGCGAGGTCGATCGTCACGTCGCCGGCGCGGAGCCTGCGCGCCCGTGCTTCGGGTGCGGTGCGGTCGCCGCGACGGAGGACGGCGCGAATGCGCGAGATCACCTCGCCGGCGGCGAATGGCTTCACGACGTAGTCGTCGGCGCCGAGCTCGAGCCCGACGATTCGGTCGGTCACCGCGCCACGGGCGGTGAGCATGATGATGGCGACGTTCGACTCCCGCCGCAGCGTCCGGCAGACGTCGCGGCCGTCGCCGTCTGGCAGTCGCAGGTCGAGCAGGATCACGTCGGGCATCAGCTCGCGCGCGAGTGCGAGCGCCTCAGCGGCGGTGCGTGCGATCGTCGGTGCGAATCCGTTGCGCGACAGCGCCTGCGCGAACGGCTCCGCGATCGACCGCTCATCCTCGACGAGCAGTACGCGCGTGACCCCGGTGGGGCTCGGGGCGAGGACGGGTGGGCGGGCGGCATCCATGGGTCCGCGACGGCGCATTGCCCAGCGACGTCACGCACTCCGAGCGTGCGCCCGGGATCTGGCGGCGCGCTAAGTACCGCGCGAGAATCCACTTAGGAATTGTGCCCGCGGCGCGGGCATGCGCGGGCGGTTGAAATGGGTGAGACTCGTGGGGTCGTCTGTTGACGCCGCCGACCTATGGTGCTTGTGAGCCCGTACTTAGGTGCCCGGGCGCTCCCTCGACCGGTGCCGAGTGTGGCGACCCTAGACCGCGGCGGCGCGCGTCACGCGGCGGCGGGTCGGCGGACCTTGGGCGAGAGATGAGTCACCCGATCCCAAGGAGCGATCCGAACGATCAGGTCGCCGGCGGCATCATCGCCGTGCTCAGCGGCCGCAGCGCGCCGGCGGCGAGCAACGGCTTCGCGGGCATCACCGACGGGACCCGCTTCGCGGTCACCGGCGACGGCTCGGTCTGAGCGCGGCCGGCCGGCCGCGCCCGGCGGTGTCAGGGCACGATCACGAGCTTGCTGTGCGGGCTGGAGGCCTGGCGCTCCCAGGCCTCCGTCAGCCGATCGAGCGGGAAGCGCTCGATCGGCACCTTGATGCGCCCGGCCGCCGCATGCGCGGCCATCTCCTCGTACTCCGCCCGGACGACCTCGAGAGGGATCTGTGCGTTGCTGTGATGGATGAGCGTCCGCAGCCTGATCCGCGCGACCGGCAGCGTGATCGTGTCGCCGGCCTGGACGCCGATCGTCACGACGCGCCCACCCGCCGCTGTCGCGTCGAGCGCCGCTTCCAGCGGCGGCCCGTACACCGGGTCGAGCACGACGTTGTAGCCGTCGCCGGCGGCCTGCTTCAGCGCGGCGGCGAAGTCGCCCTCGAGTACGACGGTGTCGTCGGCCCCGAGCTCGCGCAGCTCCGCGAGCGCATCGCGGTTGCGGGCCGCGGCCACGACGTGGCCGGCGCCCAGCAGCTTGGCCGCCTGGACGCCGACGCGGCCGACGACCCCGCTCGCCCCGAGGACGAGCACGCGCTCGCCCGGCTGTAGCTGGGCGCGGAGCCTCAGCGGAAGCCAGGCGGCCAGGCCGGCGATGCCGAGGGCGACGGCGAGCTCGGGATCGAGGCCCTCGGGGAGCGGGAACGTCCGGGCCGGGTCGAGCGGCACGAGCTCGGCCATCGAGCCGAAGGGCGCGGGCGGGCTCGAGAAGTACACGCGCTCCCCTGAGGGGAGCTCGGCCACGCCCTCGAGACCCACGACGGCCGGGAGGGTCAGCTGGCCGTATCGGCCGGCTGCGAAGTAGAGGTCGGCCGGGTTGAGACCGGCCACGACGACCTTGGCGACGACATGGGACTCATCGGCTTGCGGATCGTCGAACTGCTCGACACGAGGGACTCCGGGCTCGTGCAAGACGGCGGCGCGCATCTCGTCCTCCTTCGGCTGGATGGTCGAGACCGATGATGACAGCGCCGCCGCGCCGGGCCGGGCGGTCGCCGGGATCGGCTCGGCGGTAGGGTCTCGCCCGTGAGCGTCGTGAAGATCAATGCGATCACGGTTCCCCGCGAGCGCTTCGAGCAGTTCGCCGAGCGCTTCGCCTCGCGGGCGGGACGGGTCTCGAGCGCGCCGGGCTTCGAGGCCTTCGAGCTGTTGCGGCCGAACGACGAGCGCGAGGTGTGCCTCGTGCTCACCCGCTGGCGCTCGGAGGAGGACTTCCGCGCCTGGGTGGCGAGCGCCGACTTCTCCGCCGGGCACTCCCAGCACCGGGAGGGCGGACCGATCGGGACGTCGAGCGAGCTGTGGTCCTTCGACGTGCTCGAGCGCGAGGAGCCGCCGGCCGTGGCCTGAGCGCCGAAACGGCGACGGCCGCCGAGGCGATGAACGCCCCGGCGGCCGTGGTGGGGGAGGGGTGCTGCGTGGGGAGGGTTACGACAGGAGGCCGGTGAAGCCGGCGACGCACTCCGGCTGGTTCGAGCCGAGCGGGTTGAGCGCGATCGTGTAGAACACGTCGGCGTCGTCGACGACCGTCGTGCTGCCGGCGCGCGGAGCGATCTCGGTCGAGGAGCTCGCGCTCGGCGTCTGGTTGAAGCCGCCCGGGGCGATCGCGCCCTGGGCGATGCCGCCGGCCATCGAGGAGTTGTCATAGATCGTCATGACGTCCTGCGGCGTGTTGGCCGGGATGGCCTGGTTGCCGTCGAGGTCGGCCACGCTCGTCTTGTCGAGCGCGTCGAACTCGAGCTCGTGCTGGACCTGCGTCGCGTCGACGGGGCTCACCTGGTCGCCCGAACCGGCCGGGATGGCCGTGCAGGTCGCGGTGAACGTGAACTGGCCCGCCGTCCCGAGGACGTGCGGCTGGCCGTCGGCCGGGATGACCTGATCGCCACCGGAGGTGAAGATCCTGCCGGCGAGCTGGTAGTTGCCGGCGGGCTGGTAGGCCGACGGCGGCTGGCCACCGAGGGCAAGCGCGTTGTTCGCCGTCGTCGCCGTCGTCGCCGTGGTGGCGTTCGTCGCGTTGAGGGCGTTCTTGGCGTTGACCGCGTTCGTCGCGTTGACCGCGTTCGTCGCGTTGTCGGCGTTCGTCGCGTGCGTCGCGTTGTCGGCGTTCGTCGCGTGCGTCGCGTTGTCGGCGTTCGTCGCGTGCGTCGCGTTGTCCGCCGTCCTGGCGTGATTGGCGTTCGTCGCAAAGGACGCGCTGTCGGCGAATCGGGCGATGTCCGCCGCGTGCACGCTCAGCGACGGCGCGACCTGGCGGACGATCTGCTTGATGTCCTTCGTGACCTGGTTCGACAGGTGGCTCTGCGAGGCCTGGTGCGCGCTCGGGAGCGCCGAGTTCGCGGCATAGCCGGTGCCGCCGAGGGCGACGAACAGGGCCACGCCGCTCATCACGGTGGCGGGCTTCGGGGCGGTGAGGGACTTCAGGTTCATCGGGAACTCCTTTGTCATCAGCGATGTTGGGCAGGGGTGATCGAGTGGTGCGAACGGCTCTGGGCGCACGGCAGCACCGCGGCCACGACGACCGTCGCTGTGACGTGTGCATATGGCCCTGGCGTACCGGTGAAGCTGCGTCCACCGGGCCACGGCCCACGGGGTGTCGGCTCAGTCGCGGTCTGTCACCGGTGCCGCTGGCTGCTGCGCCGGATCAACGACCTGAACTGCTCGACACTGCATAAGACGCGGCCGTCCGCGACCGCATTCCATCCGCCGGAAAATTTTCGCGATCGCCGTGCGGGCGTCCGTCAGGGCGCGTTCGCCGGGTCCGGCGGGGCGCCCTCCAGCAGCTGCGCGATCCGGTCGCGTCCCCGGTGGAGGCGGCTCATGATCGTGCCCTCCTTCGTCTGCAGCGCACTCGCTGCCTCCTTGTATGAAAGACCGAGCACGTCGACGGCGACGACCGCCTCGCGCAGCGGGTCGCTCAGCTCGCGCAGCGCCTCGTAGATCGCGCCGGCCTCGAGCGCCTGCGCGGTGCGGTCGCCCTGCGGGTCGGCGAGCTCCTCGGTCTCATCGGCGTCGAGCGCGACCAGCGTCGCGCGTGTCCTGCGGGCCGAGCTGATCCACGTGTTGCGCATGACGCGCAGGAGGTAGGCGAGGTCCTGGTCGTGGCGCACGAAGCGGGGCCGGCGCAGCACGCGCTCGTAGGTGCTCTGAACGAGATCCTCGGCGTCCTCGCGCGAACCGCACAGTCCGTAGGCGGCACGATAGAGACGGGTGACGTGCGTCCCGAGCTGCTCGGGATCGAGTTGGCGCGGAGCCGAGGATGGAGATCCGACGTTCACCGGCGGCAGAGGGGCCCGTCGAGCGCCGTCGACGGATGGCGGTCGCCAGGCGGGCTGGCACGCCCGCAAGTATCCCAGTCCCTCGGCCGCCGAAGCGAAATTGTTGGGTAGACATGGAATAAAGCGCCACGGGCATGCGTCTTCTCTCAACGAACCCATGTCCACGGCCACTTCGACACCACGCCGGTCCGCCCGGGCCGGCCTTGCCCGGCCTCCGCAGACGGCCCTGCAACCGCTCGCCGGACCGCCCGGCGGCCGTTAGCATCAAACCGAGATGAACGAGTTCACGCCCACATCAGCCGAGGAGGAAGAGCGGGCGATCACCCGCCTGGCGGACGGCACGCTCGGACCCGCCGAGCGCGCGGCCGTCGAGGCGTGGGCCGAGCAGCGACCGGATGTCATGCGCCAGGTTCAGCGTGACCGCCAGGTCGCCCTGGCGCTCGGCTCCGGCGGGCCTCCGGTGCCCGACCTGCTCATCGCGAGCATCGAGTCGAAGCTGCAGCGGGCCGAGCGGTCCCCGCGCGCGCGCACGACGCCGCGTGGCTCGTGGTTCGCCGCACGGCGGCGCCCGCTGATGGGGGCGATCGCGTTCGGCGCGGCCGTGGCCGTGGCGGCGGTCGTCATCGCGTCCGGCGGCAGCGGGACGGCGGGCGGTCACAGCATCACGGCGGCGGCGAGTCTCGCCTACGCCCCGGCCACGGCGCCGCCGGCGCCGGTCAGGAGCGCGAAGCTGCTCAACGTCTCCTACGGCGGCATCACCTATCCCAACTACGCGACGCAGTTCGGCGCGACGCCGGACGGGCAGCGGATCGATCGGATCGACGGCCGCGAGGTGCTCACCGTCTACTACCGGCTGCGCGACGGCGTGCGGCTGAGCTACTCGATCTTCAACGGCACACCGGTCTCGCTGCCGGTCGGGACGCAGACCGTGCACGTCGACGGCGTGCCGCTGCACGTGTTCAGGACCGCGTCGGGCCTGCAGGTGGTCACGCTCGTGCGCAACGGACGCACGTGCGTGCTCGCCGTGCCCGCCGCGCATGACGCCGTCGTGCCCTACGCGGCCTGGCCGCTGACGGCGAACGCATAGCCGGCGGCGGCCGCTCTGGGCGGGTCGCCGCGGGGGCGGATCGAGCTTTTAGGTCGTGAGCCCCAAACCGTTAGATCACGTTTATCGCGAGTTCGCTAGCATGGCCGCCCCGTGTCTCGTATGACTCGCAGCATCGCGGCGCTCGGCGCCGTTTTCTTTGTCGTGGTTGCGCTCGCCGCGTGCGGCAGCAGCAGCTCCGTGCCCGGCAACGCCGTGGCGCAGGTCAACGGCGTCCCGATCACGATGGCGACGTTCAACCACTGGCTGACCGTCGCCGCCAACTCGAGCACGCAGTCGGCGACCGGACAGAGCACGCATCAGCCCGTCCCCGTGCCGCCCGACTACAAGGCGTGCGTCACCGGAATCCAGAAGCAGCTCGCCGCCGTGCTGAAGGGCAAGAAGCAGCCGACCGTCGCGCAGATCAAGGCACAGTGCGCGCAGGAGTACCAGAGCTACCTGGCGCAGGTGATGCAGTTCCTCATCTCCGCCGAGTGGGTCATCGGCGAGGCCCAGAAGCAGGGCATCAAGGTGTCCGACCAGCAGGTGGCCAGCCAGTTCGCCACGATCAAGAAGCAGCAGTTCCCCACCGCGGCGGCCTACAACGCCTTCCTCGCCTCCTCCGGTGAGACGCTCGCCGACCTGCTCCTGCGCGTGAAGCTCGAGCTGCTCTCGACGCAGCTGCGCAACAAGGCGACGAAGGCCTCCTCGACGATCACAAGCACGCAGATCGCCAACTACTACAACGCGCACAAGAGCACCTACGGCACGCCCGAGACCCGCAACGTGAGCATCATCCTCGTGAAGACGCTCCCGCAGGCCAACGCCGCGCTGGCCCAGATCAACGGCGGCCAGCCGTTCGCCGTTGTGGCCAAGAAGACGTCGATCGACGTGGCCACCAAGAAGCAGGGCGGCGCGCTCACGAACGTCGTCCGCGGGCAGGAGGAGCAGGCGCTCGATGCGGCGATCTTCGCGGCCCCGGTCAACAAGCTCCTCGGCCCGGTCAAGACGCCGTTCGGCTACTACGTCTTCAAGGTCACGAAGGTGACGCCCGCCGTCCAGCAGCCGCTCTCGTCGGTGAGCGCCACGATCAAGCAGCAGCTGCTCGCCCAGGGGCAGCAGACGGCGCTCACCTCGTTCGTCTCGGGCTTCACCAAGCGCTGGACCGCGCTGACCGTCTGCCGGTCGACCTTCGTCGTGCAGGACTGCAAGAACTACGTCGCGCCGAAGAGCGCTCCGGCCGGCACCACCGGCGCGACCGGCGCCGGCGGCGCCTAGCCCGCTGCGGGTCGACCGAGCGTGTCGACCCCCGAGCTCCAGCAGGCCCTCGCGCGATTGGATGAGATCACCCGGCGACTGCGCCGCGAATGCCCTTGGGACCGCGAGCAGGATGAGCGCTCGATCGTGCCGCACACGGTCGAGGAGGCGTACGAGCTCGCCGACGCCGCCCACGCGGGCGACGACGCCAAGATGGTCGACGAGCTCGGCGACGTGCTCTTCCAGGTGTACTTCCTGGCCGTGCTGCTCGAGGAGCGCGCGGTCGGCGACCTGGCCGCCGTCGCCGATCACTGCGCCGAGAAGCTGATCCGCCGCCACCCGCACGTCTTCGGCGAGGCCTCCGCCCGCGACGCGGAGGAGGTGCTGCGCAACTGGGACGCGATCAAGCGCGGCGAGGCCGGACGCGACACGTCGCTGTTCGGGGAGGTGCCCGAGAACCTTCCCGCCCTCCTGCATGCCCGCAAGCTCCAGCGCCGGGCGGCCGAGAGCGGGTTCGACTACGCCGACGTCGGCGGCCCGATGCGATCGCTGCGCGACGAGCTGATCGAGCTCGAGCTCGCCCTCGACGAGGCCGGCCCGCCCGGCGACGTCGCGGGGCAGGACGTGGCCTCGGGCGAGAGCGCCAACCCCGCGGCCTTCCACGAGCTGGGCGATGTCCTCTTCGCGGCGGTGACCGTCGCGCGCAAGCTCGCGCTCGACCCCGAGCTCGCCCTGCGCGCCGCCAGCGACCGGTTCCGCCGGCGCGTGCAGGCGGCCAGCGAGCGCGCCGAGCGCCTCGGCGAGACGTGGACGCAGCTTCCCCCCGACCGTCAGCTCGAGCACTACCAGGAGGCCCGCCCATGAGCGAGATCGAGACCGTCCACGCCCGCCAGATCCTCGACAGCCGAGGCAACCCGACCATCGAGGTCGACGTGCAGCTGGGCTCGGGCGCGCGCGGCCGAGCGGCCGTGCCGTCCGGGGCCTCGACCGGCGAGTTCGAGGCCACCGAGCTGCGCGACGGGGGGCAGCCCTGGGGGGGCAAGGGCGTCATGAGGGCCGTGGCCAACGTCAACGGGGAGATCGCCGACGCGGTGCGCGGTCGGGACGCGGCCGATCAGGCGGGTCTCGACCGGGCGCTCATCGAGCTCGACGGGACGCCGAACAAGTCCCGTCTCGGCGCCAACGCAATCCTCGGCGTGTCCCTGGCCACGGCGCAGGCCACGGCGGCCGAGGCCGGGTTGCCGCTCTGGCGCCACCTCGGCGGTGCCGACGCGCACATCCTCCCGGTGCCGATGATGAACGTGCTCAACGGCGGCGCGCACGCCGACAACAACGTCGACTTCCAGGAGTTCATGGTCGTCCCCGTCGGCGCGCCGAGCTTCTCGGAGGCGCTGCGCATGGGGGCCGAGGTCTACCACGCGCTCAAGGGCACGCTGCACGAGCGCGGGCTGGCCACCGCCGTCGGCGACGAGGGCGGATTCGCGCCCGACCTCGCCTCCAACGAGGACGCGCTGAAGATGCTGATCGCCGGGATCGAGGCGGCCGGCTACCGGCCGGGTGAGGACGTCGCGATCGCGCTGGACCCGGCCACGAGCGAGCTCTTCAGCGACGGCGCCTACGTGCTCGACGGCGAGGGCCGCACGCTCAGCCCCGACGAGCTCGCGGCCTACTGGGCCGACCTCGTCGAGCGCTATCCGATCGTCTCGCTCGAGGACGGCATGGCCGAGGAGGACTGGGACGGCTGGGCGACGCTCACGCAGCGCCTCGGCGAGCACCTGCAGCTCGTCGGCGACGACGTCTTCGTCACGAACACCGAGCGCCTGCGCCGCGGCATCGAGCTCGGCGTCGGCAACTCGATCCTCGTCAAGGTCAACCAGATCGGCACGCTCACCGAGACGCTCGAGGCGATCGCCCTCGCCCGCGAGGCCGGCTACACGTCCGTGATGTCGCACCGCTCGGGCGAGACCGAGGACGTGACGATCGCCGACCTCGCCGTGGCCACGGGCTGCGGGCAGATCAAGACGGGAGCGCCTGCGCGCTCGGACCGCGTTGCCAAGTACAACCAGCTGCTGCGCATCGAGGAGGCGCTCGGGGCGGCCGCGGTGTATCCGGGCGGGTCCGTGTTCCGGCGGTGAGGCAGGGGCGGGGGGGCGTGGGGGCGCCGGTCGGGGTGGCGGGGCGATTCGCGGGGCGGCGGGTTCGCGGGTCGGCTGCGCGCGGCGGCTGCGCGCGGCGGCTGCGCGCGGGCGGCGTGCGCGCGGCGGGAGGGTGATTGTCGGGCGCTCCGGGGCGAAGTTTGGTCGATCTTGTTTCCTCATGGAAGAAGATCGAACAAACTTCCGCGAGCGGGGCGGATCCGCGGGTCGGCGCGGGCGGGGCGGATCCGCGGGTCGGCGCGGGGGCGGGTCGGCGCGGGGGCGGGATCCGCTCGGTGCGCGCGGCGGCAGCGCGCGGCGGGAGGGTGATTGTCGGGCGCTCCGGGGCGAAGTTTGTTCGATCTTGTTTCCTCATGGAAGAAGATCGAACAAACTTCCGCGGGCGGGGCGGATCCGCGGGTCGCGGGCGGCCGGCCCGCCCGCCCGACCCGCTCCGCGCCCGCCCCCCGACGGCGAGCGGCCGCCGCCCGGCCCGCCCCGCGCCCCACCGCACCCCCAACCTCCAGGCAGGAGACCCGCCCGCGAGCGCGAAGAGACCGAGGTGCCCGCCTCCGCCTCGACCGCGCGCCGCGCGAAGCGACCGCCCGCGCAGATCCGTTGGGACCGGCTCGGGCGGATCGCGATGCTCGTCGTCGTCGCCGTGCTCGTCTACCTGTACGTCAGCGCCGGGGCATCGATCCTCTCGACCTGGCGCGCGGCGTCGACGCACCGCGCCCGAGTGTCGGCGATGGAGCGTCAGAATCGCCAGTTGCGTGACGCCCTGACGCGGCTGGGCCAGCCGAACACGATCATCGAGGAGGGCCGCCGCCTGGGCATGACGCGCGGCGGCGAGGTCGGCTTCTTCGAGACGCACCTGCCGAACAACTGAGGCGGCGCGACCCGGAAGGGACCGCTGCTAGGCTCGGCGTCAGTGTCGTTCACGAACGCGCTCTACCAATGGCAGACCGGAGAGCGCCGGCTTGCGGCGGCGCCGGCCGAGCGCCGGGCCGTCTTCGAGCGGGTGATCGACGAGATCGTGGCCGAGCTGCGGCGGCGCCTCGGCGGGCGCTTCTCGTCCGACGAGCTCGTGGCGCTGTACGACCGCGGCACGACGTGGTGCCTCGAGGTTGCGATGGCCGTGGCGCCCGAGGATCCGTGGGCCTGGGACTCGGCGGTCGTCGTCGATGCCGCCTTTTCCCGCTATCTGCGGGGCGCCGTCGACTTCGCCGGCGGCCGGCTCCTCGAGCCGGCCGAGTAGGACCACGCCGAGCGGTTCAGCGGCCGGGCCGGGGCCCGTAGGACGCGCTCAGTCCTCGTCGGTCTCGGTCTCGGCGCGGCGGATCACGATCTGATCCTCCTCGACGATGACCTCGACGGGCCGGTGGCCGGCCCAGTGCTCGGCGTAGACCGGGTTGTCGGCGACGGCGGGGTCGAGCCACAGGCCGTAGCCCTCCTCGCCATGGTCGAACGTGCCCTCGAGCGGTCCGCTCGCGCGGGTCGACCGACGTCCGCCCCGACGAGTGCGGCGGCGCGCAGGCGCCGCAGACTCCTCCTCGTCCGCCTCCGCCTCGCGCTCGGCGGCGAGCCGGGCGCGCTCGGCCTCGGCGGCCTCGAGCTCGGCCGCGATCAGGGCGTCGTCCTCGGCGCGGAGATCGATCTCGTCGTTGAAGTCGACGCCGTTGACGCCCTCCGGCTCCTCGCCGGTCACGAGGTCGTTCTGGCGCTTGAACTGCTGGATCTCCTGGACGGTCACCTCGAGCTGGTGCGCGACCCAGGCATCGGTACGGCCCTGGCGAACCCAGGTGCGGATCTGGTTGAGATGTGGGCGCAACGATTGACGAGCCATTTGACGGAGCGGGAGCGTAGCGCATCCGACCGTGTGGACCGGTCGCTGGCGAGCGGTCACGTGCCGCAACGAGCGCGATGCTTCGAATTGGCGGTCGCTTTTCCGGATGCTCGGGCGTATTGTTGGCAACCGTAGGGGGACAAGGACCCAAGCCTGTCGGCAACATGGAGGTACACACCCAATGCTGGTTCTGACACGCAAGTCCAACCAGAGCATCATGATCGGTGACGACATCGAGATCTCGGTGCTTTCCGTGATGGGTGAGAAGGTGCGGATCGGAATTCAGGCACCGCAGGACGTGCCGGTGTTCCGGACGGAGATCTATCTCGAGATCCAGCGTCAGCGAAGTGCGGAGCAGGTCCCTGCGGAGGAGGCGCGGGCGACGGTCGAGCAGGCGCTCAGGAAGCTGGGCGACAGCTAGGTGGGAGGGTCCCGATGCCCGTGCCGGGTGCCGGCGCGGGCCAGGACCGGCTTCGTGGTCCCGCCGCGCAGGGTAGGTCAGGCGAGCAGCAGGTACAGCACGCGGAACATGACGACCGTGACGAACAAGGCCGTCATGATCAGCGAGATCACGAGCGTCGCGAAGCGCATCGAGCCGCGCTTGTTCTGGCGCTCGAGGTCCCGTCGCAGGGAGCGCTGCTCGGTGGAGCGGACGAGCGACCGGCGCCGGCTGCGCTCGCGGCTGATCTCGGCCGCGAACTCCTGCTCGAGATCGTCGATGGTCTGACGCATCTTCATGGTTTGAAGCCTAGACCAAACATTCGCTTGACATAACCGCCTCGCCCGCTGCCGGGGCGGCGCTCCGGTCAGGCGACGGTGATCTGGGGCGCCAGGTAGACGTCCTGGACCGCGTTGAGCAGCTCGATCCCGTCGGCCATCGGCCTCTGGAACGCCTTGCGTCCGGTGATCAGGCCGGCCCCGCCGGCGCGCTTGTTGACGACCGCGGTCCGCACCGCCTCGGCCAGGTCGGAGTCGCCGCTCGACGCGCCGCCGCTGTTGATCAGCGGCGCGCGGCCGCTGTAGCAGTTGAGCACCTGGTAGCGGGTGAGGTCGATCGGATGGTCGGTTGTCAGCTTGCTGTAAACGAGCGGTGAGGTCTTGCCGTACGAGGCCCCGTTCTGGTTCAGCGCGCCGTAGCCGTTGTTGTTCTCCGGCGCCTTCTGCTTGATGATGTCGGCCTCGATCGTGACGCCGAGGTGGTTGGCCTGGCCGGTGAGGTCGGCGGACAGGTCGTAGTCGACGCCGTCGCGCTTGAAGGCGTCGTTGCGCAGGTAGCACCACAGGACGGTGAACAACCCGAGGCTGTGAGCCTCCTCGAAGGCCTCGCTGACCTCCTGGATCTGGCGGTCGGACTGCTCGCTGCCGAAGTAGATCGTCGCCCCGACCGCGGCGGCGCCCATGTTCCAGGCCCGCTCCACGCTGCCGAACATGATCTGGTCGTAGTGGTTCGGGTAGGTGAGCAGCTCGTTGTGGTTGAGCTTGACGATGTAGGGGATCTGGTGGGCCCACTTGTGCCCGGTGGCCCCGAGCACGCCGATCGTGGAGGCAACGGCGTTGCAGCCGCCCTCGACGGCCAGGCGCACGATGTTCTCGGGGTCGAAGTAGAGCGGGTTGGGCGCAAAGCTGGCTGCGGCGCTGTGCTCGACGCCCTGATCGACCGGCAGGATGCTCATGTAGCCGGTGCCGGCCAGGCGGCCGTGGTTGAAGATCGCGCGCAGGTTGCGCATCGTCTGGATGTGTCGGTCGCTCTCGGTGACCACCCGGTCGATGAAGTCCGGGCCGGGCAGGTGCAGCAGCGACCGGTCGACGGTCTCGCAGACGTGGTTGAGCAGGGAATCGGCCTCGTCGCCGAGCAGGTCGGTGAGCCGGTCCACGCCGGTGGCGGCGGTGCTAGCCATGAGGTGACTCCTCCAGGATCGAAGACTCCAGGACGCGTTCTGCGCCGGAAGGGCAGGCCCACGGCGCTCGCCGCGGGGGCCGGCGGCCTCCGGCTTGGAAGCATATCGAGCGCGCATTTGTCACACCCCTAGAATGGGTTGGCGATGTCCTCGGGCGCCGATCTGTTCGTGGTCTGCAAGCAGTGCGGATCCCATGTCAGTCCGTACATCACCGAGTGTCCGTACTGCGGCAACCGGCTGCGGCGCCGCGCGCCGAAGCTGCCCCGCGAGAGCCGGCGGACGGGACGGCGCGCGCGCGTCCCCTCCTCGCTCGGGCGACTGCGGCCCGGGGAGATCCCCGGGATCCGCGGCGACGCGCGGCCGTACGTCACGGCGGCGCTCGTCATCGCCACGTGCGTCGTGTGGATCCTCTGCTGGCGTGGGGCGTGGATCGACGCGTCGAGCCTCTGGGCCGCCTCGAAGCCGTTGCACGGCGAGTGGTGGCGGCTGATCACCACGCAGTTCGTCTACATCAGCGGCTTCTACCAGTTCACCGCGCTCGTCGCGATCGCCCTCTTCGGCACGCTGCTCGAGCGCCGCCACGGGCCGCTGTTCGTGCTCGCCCTGTTCTTCGCCTGCGGGGTCGGCGGGGCTCTGGTCGCGTTCGCCGCGTATCCCGACCACGCCGTCATCGGCGCCAACGCCGCCGCGCTCGGCCTGCTGGCGGCCTGGGCCGTGCCCGACCTGCGCGCGCGGCGCGCCAATCGCTTCTACGACGGTGACCTGCTCGGAACGCTCGCCATCGCCGGCGCGCTCCTGGCCATGCCGCTCGCCCGCCCCGACGAGGCGAGCTGGGTGGCCGGCCTCATCGGGGCCGCGATCGGGCTGCTCGTCGGCGCCGGCGTCGATCGCCTGCGCCCCCACTAGGGCGCTAGGTGTAGCTGAAGCGGTCGGCGCTCGTCGCGGCGCTTGTGCCGACCGGGGTCGTGACGGTCACGTCGACGGTCGTGCCGGAGGCCTGTGGCGGGGCGAGCGCGATGATCAGGGTGCTCGACAGCCGCAGGAAGAACGGCGCCCGGACGGACCCGAAGGCGACCTTCGAGGCCCGGTTGAGGTTCTTCCCGGTGATCACGACCACCGAGAACCGGGACCCGCGACTCGGGAACACGCCGGTGACGACCGGCGTGTTCGGCGGCGGCGCCACCGTGAGCGTCGCTGCGTTCGACGTCGCCGTGCCGACCGAGTTGGAGAACACGGCCCGGTACCGGCCACCGCTCTGCGAGGCCGTCACGCCCGTGAGCGTCAGCGTGGTCGAGGTTGCGCCGGCGATGTCCGTGAACGCCGAGTTGCCGCTCGCGGCCGACTGCCACTGCACGGTCGGCGCCGGATTACCGCTGGCCGCGGCGGTGAACGTCTCGGTTGCGCCGGGGTTGACGCTCGCGTTGGCCGGATCAGTCGTGATCATCGGGGCGTAGTCGACGGTCAGGGTGGCCGCGCTCGAGTCGAAGGTGCCCACTGAATTCGTGAACACGGCCCGGTATCGGTAGCCGTTCTCGGCCACGGTCGTGCTGGCGACCGTCAGCGTGTCGGTCGTCGTGCCCGCGTCGGTCGTGTCGTTGACGAACGTCGCGCCGGCGTCGCTCGAGACCTGCCACTGCACGGTCGGCGGCAAGATGGCGCACCCGCCGACCGCCACGGTGAAGGACGCGTCCTGCCCGGCGGTCACCGTCTGGCTGGTCGGCTGGGTGGCGACGATGGGGGGCGAGCTCGTGGTCAGCGAGGCGGCGTTCGTCGTCGCCGAACCGATGCTGTTCGTGAACACCGCCCGGTATTCGTAGCCGGCGCAGTCCGAGAGGCTGGCGAGCACGCTCAGGGTGGGCGTCGTCGCCCCGGAGTCGGTCGTATCGTTGCTCCACGTCGCCCCGCCGTCGGTGGAGACCTGCCACTGCACGGTCGGCGGCGGATTGCCGTTGGCCGCGGCGGTGAAGGTCGCCGTCCCCGCGAGGGCGATCGTCTCGTTCACGGGCTGCTGCGTCACCGTTGGCGCGTAGCGGACGGTGAGCGTGGCGGCGGTCGTCGTCGCCGCACCGAATGAGGTGGTGAACACCGCCCGGTACTCGCTGCCGTTCTGCGAGCGGCTCACCGGGCCGACGGTGAGCGTGTCGGTCGTCGCGCCGGAGTCGGTCGTGTCGTTCGTCCACGTCGTGCCGCCGTCGGTCGAGACCTGCCACTGGGGAGACGCGTCGACCCCCGGACCGCACGGCGCGCCTCCCGGGGTCGCCGTGAAGGTCGCCGTCGCGCCCTCGTTCACGGTCACGCTGGACGGCTCCGTCACGATCGCCGGCGAGAAGAAGACCGTCAGCGTGGCGGCGTTCGTCGTGGCCGATCCGGCCGTGTTCGTGAAGACCGCGCGGTATTGGTTGCCGCTCAGCGCGGCCGTTGTCCTGGCGATCGTCAGCGTGGCGGTCGTGGCCCCGCCGTCGGTGGTGTCGTTGGTCCAGGTCGCGCCGCCGTCGGTCGAGACCTGCCACTGCACGGTCGGCGCCGGCGCACCGGACGCGGCCGCCGTGAAGGTCGCCGGTCCTCCGCCGCAGACGCTCTGGTTGGTGGGCTGCGTCGTGATGACCGGCGGGGGACCTCCACTCGACACCGTCAGCGTCGCGGCATCGCTCGTCGTCGAGCCGAAGCCGTTGGTGAACACGGCGCGGTACTCATCGCCGCTCTCCGGCGCGGTCGTGCTCGCGACGGTGAGCGTGTCGGTCGTCGCGCCGGAGTCGGTCGTGTCGTTCGTCCACGTCGTGCCGCCGTCGGTCGACACCTGCCACTGGACCGTCGGCGGCCCGCTGCCGGTGGCCGCGGCCGTGAAGGTCGCCGTCTGGCCGGGCGTCACCGCCGCGTTGGCGGGCTGCTGCGTGATCACCGGGGGCGTGGGCGGCGGTGGAGGCCCGACGGGGCGGATCGTCGCGGTGGAGACGACGAACGGACCCGACGGAATGGCGCTCGGATTCGACACCGAGTTGGTGGCCGTGAGCTCGTATTCGCTGTTCGCGGGCTGGGGAAGCGGAATGGTCAGGGAATCTGAGTTGGCCCCGGAGATCGGCGTCCACGTCGTGCCGCCGTTCGTCGACGCCTGCCACTGGAACGTCGGCGCCGGGGTCCCGGTCGTGGGCACGGTGATCGTCTCGGTCGTCGCGGTCTGGGTGAAGCTCGGCTGCCCGAACTGGACCGGCGCCACGATCGGTGCCGTGGCCACGGACGGCCCGACGCCGCCCGAGGCCGTCGGGTTGCAGGCGATCGACAACGGCCCGGCGTCGAGCCCGTCGGGCGTCATCGGGTTGTCCGTCGAGCCGGCGACGGTCAGCAGCGTTCCGCCGCCCGTGATCGTGTACGGCGGGCCGGCGAACGCCGCCGTCGTGCCGATCGACAGGTTGACGTCGCCGCCCGCGGCGCCGGTCACCGTGTAGGGACCGACACCGAATGACGAGGTCGACCCCGGCGGCACGTTCTGGGGGCCGTCCGGTTGCTGGTAGGTCAGCGGCGGGGTCGCGGTCGTGTCGGTGGGCGTCTGCACGGCGACCGGCACGGTCAGGTTCATCGGGGCGCCGTCGAGCACCGGCACGGGACCGAGCGGCAGGCCGGCGCCCGATCCGGCGAACTGGCCGAGCTCGTCGAACTCGAGCATGTCGAAGGCGTTGTAGGGGGACTCCTGGGCCGCGTCGATGCTGCTCGGCGTCGTGCCCGTGCCGTCCAGGGTGAGGTGCTGCCAGTCGCCGCCGAGATACTGCGAGCCGAACCCGGCGAACGAGGTGCCCACGATGCTCGGCAGCGTGAGCGCGACGTCGGCGCCCTGCAGGCTGAACGCATCGCCGGACTCGACGAACGCGGGTCCCTGGGCGGAGATCGCCATGGTCACCGTCATCCTCGTGTTGAGGACGCCTGGGGCGAGCATGCAGGGGAGGCTGATCGGCGCCTGGTATGTAACCGTTGGGCCGGGCGTCGCCGTCGCCGGTGGCGCGGCGGCCGCGAGCGTCAACATCGCGGTCGCCAACCCGGTGCGTGCGAACCAACCCCGACGCCGCGACCTTGCCTTGCTCATCGCCACCCCTCCCATGTGATCGCGTCAACCCACCGAGCGGCTGCAGCCTCTCGGAAACGATCGTGTCTGTCAAGATCGTCCGAGCGCTCATCAGGTTTTGATGGCGTCCGGCGGCGCGAGGCGCGACCGGCAAGACCGCCGCCTCCCGCCGCTCGCGGCGGCGGATCGCGCCTCGCGGCGGGCCGGTCGACCCCGCGCCCCCGGGTCCCCGCCGTCCGTATCATCATCCGCGGCGTGCCCGAACCCCCCTACACCGCTGCCGAGGTGGATGCCGCCGTGGCCGCGCTGCGCGAGCCCGAGCGCCTCGCGCACGCCCAGGACGTCGTGACCCACGCGGCTCCGAGCCTGCAGCGGGTGCTGGCCGAGTCGCTCGCCGCCGGCGGATGGTTCGACGATGCGCACGAGTCCGAGGTCGCCAAGGCGGCGCTCGGGGAGGATGCCCAGGAGCGGGTCATCGCCGTGCGCACGCTCGTCGCCGAGGAGACCCGCATCGGCATGCTCGTGGGCGTCGCCGTCGGCTTCGAGCTCGCCCACGAGCTTCAGAACGTACGCCGCAGCGGCGCGGCGGCCGCCGGCGCCGGCGGGCCGGACCCAAGCACAGTCACCGAACAGGAGGAGCAGTAACCGTGGAGATCCGCTTCCTGGGCCATGCGGCCCTCCAGCTCACGCACGAGGGCACGTCCGTGCTCGTCGACCCGTTCCTCACCGGCAACCCGAAGGCGGCGGCGAGCGCCGACGAACTGGACGCGGACGCGATCCTGCTCACCCACGGGCATGCCGACCACATCGGAGACACGGTGGCGATCGCCAAGCGCACCGGCGCCGAGGCGCTCGCGATCGTCGAGATCGCCGGTGAGCTCACGGCCGACGGCCTGGCGAACGTGCGTGACCCGAACCTCGGGGGCACCGTGATGTTCGAATGGGGCTGGGCCAAGCTCGTGCCGGCCTGGCACACGTCGACGACGCCGAAGGGCACGATCAACACGCCGGCCGGGCTGCTGATCAACTTCGGCGGCAAGACGATCTACCACACCGGCGACACGGCGCTGTTCTCCGACCTGTCGCTCGTCGGGCGCCGCAACCCGATCGACGTCGCGCTCGTGTGCATCGGCGGCCACTACACGATGGACCGCTTCGACGCCATCGAGGCGGCACGCCTGATCGGCGCGAGCGAGGTGATCCCGATCCACTACAACACCTTCCCGCCGATCGAGACCGACGCCGACGCCTTCAAGGCCGACGTCGAGGCCGCGACCTCCTCCAAGGTGGTTGTCCTCGACCCCGGCGGGACGCACACCCCATGACCCACGCGATCGTGCTCATCGAGGCCGAACGCGACGCCCTGGCGACGCTCGGCGGCGCCCTCGCCGACATCGAGGGCGTCGCCGAGGCCTACTCGGTCACCGGCCAGTGGGACTTCGTCGTGATCGTGCGGGTGCCCCACCACGACCAGCTGGCCGACGTGATCGCCGGTCGCCTCGGCCAGCTGAGCGGCATCGCGCGCACGCAGACGATGGTGGCCTTCGCCGCATACTCGCGCCACGACCTCGAGGCGATGTTCTCGATCGGCCAGTGAGCGTGCTCACAACGATCGCTGATAGGCGCTGAAGGCGCGTCCGGCCAGCCACACGCTCGCCGCCAGCAGCAGCGCGAGATACCCCGCCCGCGAGCCGATCAGGCCCCAGTCGGCGTGCGCGCCGGCGGCCGAGCGGCCGGCCTCCACCGCCCAGTTGACCGGATTGAAGCGCGCGATTTCGCCGATCCAGCCCGCGGCGAGGCTCGGCTCCATGAACGCCCCGGACAGGAACGTCAGGGGCAGGACCACGAACGTCACCGCGGCGATGAGCGTCTCGCGCTGGCGCGCCACGAGGGCCAGGGCGTTCGACAGCGCCGCGAACGTCGCGCCGATCAGGCAGGCGAAGGCCAGCAGGGCGAGCACCCCGGGGACGCCGCCGGGGATGTCGCCGCCGGCGATCAGCACGAGGGCGACGATGATGAGTGACTGCACAAGGGTGGTCAGCGCGCCATAGCAGAGGCTGCCCACCGTGAGCGCCGGGCGCCAGACCGGCGAGACGAGCAGGCGATCCATCACGCCGCGGTCCATGTCGTCGATGAACGCCATCCCGTTCCAGCCGGCCGAGTTGATCGCGGTCATCACGATCACGCCGGGGGCGAGGAAGTCCAGATAGGAGCCGGCGTGGAAGCCGGGGATCTCGATCACGCGCTTGAACAGCGCCCCGAACAGCAGCAACCAGATGACCGGCTGCACGAGCGTGATGAACACCCACGCGGGCTGGCGCACGAAGGCGCGCAGGTAGCGCAGGGTGACGTAGCGGGTGTGGTTGACGATCCTCATCGGGTCTCCTCCTCGTTGGCCTCGCGCAGCGAGCGCCCGGCGTGGTGCAGATAGACGTCGTCCAGCGACGGGCGGGCGATCGTGGCCGCACTGATCGTCAGGTCGAGCGCCGTCAGGGCGGCGAGCGCTCGCGGCAGCGCGGCGGCGCCGTCGGGGGTGCGGGCGCGCAGCACGCGCCCGGACACGCTGACCTGCCAGCGGCGCGAGCGCCTCGGCGACGAGCGCCGCCGGCGCCTCCGCCGGCCAGCTCGACCTGCAGCGTGTCGCCGTGCAGCTCGCGCTTGAGCGCGTCCGGCGAGCCGCTGGCCACGACGCGTCCGCGGTCGATGATCGCCACCTCGGCGGCGAGCGCGTCGGCCTCCTCGAGGTAGTGCGTGGTCAGCAGCACGGTCATGTGCTCCTCGTCGGCCAGCCGCGCGATCTGCTCCCACAGCGCCGCCCGGGCCTCCGGATCCAGGCCGGTCGTCGGCTCGTCGAGGAACAGCACGCTCGGGCGATGCAGCAGGCCCATGGCGATGTCCAGCCGCCGCTGCATCCCGCCGGAGTAGGTGCGCGCGGCGCGATCGGCGGCCTCGAGCAGGCCGACGCGCTCGAGCGCCTCCCCGACGCCACGTCGCAGCTCGTCGCCGCGCAGGTCGTAGATCGCGCCCTGCAGCTCGAGGTTCTCGCGGCCGGTCGCGATCGGGTCGAAGCCGGGCTTCTGCCCGACGACGCCGATCTGGCGGCGGACGCGGTCGGGCTCGGCCAGCACGTCGTGGCCGGCAACCCGGGCCGCGCCCGCGTCGGGCCGGCTGAGCGTGGTCAGCACCCGGATCGTGGTCGACTTGCCGGCTCCGTTGGGGCCGAGCAGCGCGAACACGCGGCCGCCAGGCACAGTGAGGTCGAGGCCGTCGAGCGCAACGACCGGCGGCTTGCCGGGGTAGCGCTTGCTCAACCCGCAAGCCTCGATCGCGGGCGCTGTGGATGTGGGGAAAGGCGTCGCGGCGGGTGCCGTGACAGTCGATGTCGGCATGTTCGCTTCAACCTCCGAGGGAGTCGGAATGGACGAACGAGCCGGTCCCGCCTACAGTGACGAATGAGCTTCGGGTGGCGAGACCGCTCGAGGAAGGCTCCGAGGCGGTGTTCGCGCACCGCTTCGGAGCCGCTCTTCCTTCGCTAGGGCACGCTGCGCAGGCGATCACCTCCGTGCTCGGGGTCGTCGTGCAGCTCGCGCCACAGCTCGACCCCGATCGAGCCGTCCTCGATGTCGGCGATCAGTCGGCGGACGAACGCGAGCTCGGCCTCGAGCATCGCCTGGTGGTACTCGCCCTCCACGACGAACAGGCGCGGGAGGCCCTCCTGGTCGGCGAACTCGTGCACCGAGCGCAGCGCGAGCCGCTCCACCTCGAGGCGCTTGGTGCGCTCCCGCAGCAGGGCCACGACGTCCTCGGGCGGCAGGCCGGGCATGAGCGAGAGCGCCGCCTCGAAGCGTGGGTACTCCTTCTCCGGGACGGCGAGCAGCTCGCTCATCCAGTCGACGTACTCGGCCTGCCCGGCGTCGGTGAGCTCGTAGATCGTGCGCTCGGGACGGCGGCCCTCGCGGATCGTCTCGCGCGCGCGAATGAACTCGTGCCGCGCGAGCGAGTCGACGACCGAGTACAGCGAGCCGTAGTTGAGCTTGATGCTCTGTTCCTTGGAGCGCTCGCGCAGCGTCGTCGACATCTCGTACGGATGCATCGGGCGCTCGAGCAGGAGGCCCAGGACGGCGAGGGCGAGGGGGTTGTTCAGCTTGCGGCGGGTCATGGTTGTCTCCCCGGACATCCAGAGACGATTATTCGACGTCGAATATACGGCTATGCGGCTCGGACGTCAAGGGCCGTGGGCTCCCGTCGCGTATCAGGTCAACGGTGCGCGGCTCTTCGGCGATCCGCTGTCGGGCAACACGCCCGGTGGCGGCTCACGGCAGGCCAGGCTGCGGCTCATCGGCACGGCCACCTTCACGGGACACGCCGGGCTGAACGCGCTGAAGATCAAGAAGCCGGCCGGGCACCGGCTCGCGAAGGGCAGGTACCGGGCGATCGTGACCGTGGCGGGCGCGGGGAGCGGGACGGTCCCGTTCGCGATCGCGCACCGGGCGAGGCGCAGCGCGCTAGCGGAACTCCGCTTTGACCGCCGGTCTGGTGCGCGAGGTAGCCACCGGACTCGTCGCTCATGCGGGACGGATCGGTCGTTCCTCAGGCTGGCTTGAGCATCGCCGTCGGCGCGGCGGCGCGCGGCGGTGGCGTCCGGGGGAGCCTCAGCCGAGCTCGATCGGAACGACCTGCAGGCGCCGCTCGAGTCCGTCCCGCAGCACGACGGCGGTCAGATGCGTGCCGATGACCTCGTGCTCCATCAGCTCGAGCACGTCGGCCACGCCCGCGATGCGGACGCCGCCGAGCTCGACGAGGAGGTCTCCGGCCCGCAGCCCGGCGCGCTCGGCGGGTGAGCCGGCGACGATCTCGGCCAGCTCGAGACACGCGTCGGCGCCCCAGTCGGCGCGGGCCGCGGGGGGCAGCGGACGCGGCGCTCCGGCCACGCCGAGGTAGGCCCGGCGCACGCGGCCCTCGGTCATGAGCGCGCCGATGATCCGCCGGGTGGCGTGGTTGATCGGCACGGCGAGGCCGAGGCCGATGCCGGCCAGCGCGGTGTTGACGCCGACGACGCGGGCATGACTGTCCGCGAGCGCGCCGCCGGAGTTGCCGGGGTTGAGCGCCGCGTCGGTCTGGATGACCTCGTCGATCGTGCGCGCGATGCCGCTCGCCTCGGCCGGCAGCGACCGTCCGAGCGCCGAGACGACGCCGGCGGTGACGGACCCGGCGAATCCGTTCGGGTTGCCGATCGCCACGACGAGCTGCCCGACGCGCAGGCCGCGAGGCGTCGCCGAGCACGGCCGGCGTCAGGCCGCCGTCCTCGGTGCGCAGCACGGCGAGGTCGGTGAGCGGGTCGGCGCCGACGACGGTGAAGGGGAGCTCGCGCCCGTCAGTGAACGACGCGACGCCGCGGCGCGCGGACGCCGCCCGCCGGCGCCGGGCGACGACGTGCGCGGAGGTGAGCAGGAACCCGTCGTGGCTGAGGACGATCGCGCTCCCGGCTCCCGTCGTGACGTGGCGCCCGTCGCGCGCGTGCGCGGTCAGACGCAGGTTGGCCACCGACGGCGCGAGCCGCTCGGCCACGTCGATGACGGTGGTGCTGTACGCGTCCAGCGCGGCCGCGTCGCGCTCCATCGTGTCGGCGCTCACGTCGCGTCTCCGCCGCGCAGCTGACACGGTCAGCTCGAGCTCCTCGGTGCCGCGCACGATCCGCACCGCGACCGAGTCGGGGGCGGCATCGACCGCGGCGAAGACGTCGCGGATCGACTTCAGCTCGGTCTCACCGAGGGCGACGAGCAGGTCGCCGGCGCGCACGCCCGCGCGGTCGGCCGGTCCGTCGTCCTCGACATGGCGCACGAGCAGGCCATCGCGCTCGGGCAGGCCGACCGCGGCGCGCATGCGCCGGCTGGCCCGGCCCGGCACGAGCGCCACGCCGAGGTGGCCGCTCTCCTCGCGGCCCTCGAGCAGGCGCTCGACGGAGGTGCGCACGACGCCGGCCGGCAGCGCCAGGAGGAAGCCGGGGTCCGAGCGCAGCACGTTCAGCCCGAGCACGGTGCCGTCGGCGTCGACGAGCGGGCCACCGCCGGAGCCGCGCGGCAGCGGGGCGGTGTGCTCGATGACGCCCTCGACCGGTCGCCCGTGACGGCCGCGGACGGTGAGCGGCCCGGTCGAGACCCGGCCCTCGGTCACGCGCAGGCCGCTCGCGCCGGGGTTGGCGAGCGCGAAGACGACGTCGCCGATCTGCGGCGCGGCGTCGGCGAAGCGCACGGGCGGCGCGTCGCCGGTCGGGACCTCGAGGAGCGCGATGCCGTGGCGGCGGTCAACGCCCCCGAGCTCGCCGTCGCCGTTCTGGCCGTCGGGGAGGACGACCTCGACCGGCGACCTGGCGATCGAATGCGTCAGGACGGCGATCCGGTCCTGGGCGACGACGACGCCCGATCCGCGCCGCGCCCCGCGGCGCAGTCCGACGACCGATCGGCCCACATCATTGGAGAGACTTGTAACTTGTGACATGCAAGTGACTATACACAACTACGAGAGCGCGTGTCATGCTCCGCTCGTGCCCGATCGCGATTCGCCCGCCGGCGTCGGCGCCGATGCCCTCGGCCACGTGGCGCGCGTGGCCGAGCGGCTCGGAGATCGCTGGTCGCTCGTCGTCATCGCCGCGCTGCTCTCCGGCCCGCTGCGCTACGGCGAGCTGCAGGAGCGCGTGGAGGGCATCGCCCCGAACATCCTCAGCGCCCGTCTGCGCAAGCTCGAGGAGGACGGCATCGTCGTCTCCTCCCCGTACTCGGATCGCCCGCCGCGCTTCGAGTACCGCCTGACGGCCGACGGCGAGGCGCTCGCCGATGCGCTGCGGCTGCTCGCCGACTGGTCCGCGCGTACGCAGGGCGCGGAGCCGGCCGATGCGCCTCGGCACGCGATCTGCGGCACCGCGCTGCAGGTGCGCTGGTGGTGCCCGGTCTGCGAGGAGCTCGCGACGCCGGCCGACGACGAGCCCGTCCTGGCCTGAGGGCGCAGCGCCCTCTTCAGCGCGTCGACTGCTGTGGCGCGTCGGACGTCGTCGTGGGCCAGCCGTAGAAGACGGCGATCGCGCCGCAGATCGCCAGCGTGAGGTACGGCGACAGTGGCGCCACCGCGGTGGCGACGGCGTACGGCAGCAGGCCCACCCGATTGCGTCGCAGGATCGTCCGGCGGGTCGCGTCGCTGAGCTGGGGGACCAGCTCGTGCGGGCGGCGAGCGAGCGCGTAGTGGTACATCGCGAAGAAGACGCACGACATGGCCAGGAACGAGCCGCTGTACACGGCGGCGGCGAGGCCTTGGCCCTGGCTCCTGCGCAGATAGTCGGCCATCAGCAGCGTCGACCAGGGGAGGATCGCGACGAGCATCAGCAGCAGGATGTTCAGGACGAGCAGCGTGTGATCGACCGCAGCGAGGCGCCGCAGCATCGCATGATGGTTGATCCAGATCACACCGATCGTCAGGAACGACACAACGTAGCCCGCGAATATCGGCCACTCGTGCGCGAGCCCATACGCCAACCCGTGGTGTGCGGCGGGTTGAGGGACCGGGATGTCAAGCACGAGCAGCGTGGCCGCGATCGCGAGCACGCCGTCGGAGAACGCCTCGACACGCGACTTGCCGATCGTCGCGCGGGCGCCGTTGTCGTGCGATCCGTTGGAGGGCGTCGAGCTCACCGCGTGCCGCGCACCCTAGCGAGCGCCGCGCGTGGGCAGGAGCGGGCGGTCGAGCGCGGCGCCGCGCGCCCCTCAGGCGCCGCGGCCGGCGCGGAACCAGACCGACCGGTCGTGCCAATCGTGCAGCATCAGCAGCATGCCCGCGCTCAGGGTGGCCGCCAGGCGACCGCCGCGCAGCAGCCGCCGGCCTCGCAGCAGGCCGAGCACCACCCCCGCGACGCCGCCGCCGGTGAGGATCGCGCCGGTGGCGCCGTGATGGCAGCGCTGCCCGAGGATCCACACCCGGCGGTGGAGAGCGTCGTACTCCACGGGGTGCGTGAGCCTGAAGCTCTGGTGTCGTCTGGGGGCGCTCGGGAGCATGTCGCGGGGGGTGGTCTTATGTCTTCTTCCTCACCCCGTTAATCGGCGCCGCGCGGCCGCAGGTGCAGCACGCTCGAACACGCGTTGAGTAGGCGCCCGCGACGGCGGGCCGTCTGATAGCGCAAATCGTGGCCGGCCGACCCGCGAGGTCATGTAGGGTCAGCAACCGATGGCTGAGCTGGGCGTGCACCACCGCACGGATCGCGCCGACTTCCGAGCCACGAGCGACCCGGCGCTCACCGAGTCCGCCGCCCGTGGCGAGGCCGAGCTGCTCTCCTACCACGAGCTCTACTCGCTGTGGGAGCGCCAGCAGTGGGCGGTGGGCGACCTCGACTTCACCGAGGACCGCGTCGACTGGCACGAGCGTATCGACGCCGACGAGCGCTACGCACGCATGTACGGCTTGAGCAGCTTCTTCGTCGGCGAGCAGCGCGTCGCCGCCGAGCTCGGGCCGATGATGCGAGCCTGTCCGAGCGAGGACATGCGGATCTTCCTCTGCACGCAGATCGCCGACGAGGCTCGGCACGTGGCCTTCTTCGACGCGTTCTACTCGAAGGTCGGCGTGCTGCACGCCGACGGCCTCGACGAGCGCCTGGCCGAGACGAGCGAGCACCTGAACCCGGAGTTCGGGGTGCTCTTCGACGAGATGCTCCGTCGCCGCGTCGATCGCCTGGCGGCCGAGCCCGAGGACGTCGAGACGCTCGTCGAGGCGATCACGATCTACCACATGGTGATCGAGGGCATGCTCGCCCTTACCGGTCAGCACTTCATCATCGACTACAACGAGAAGATGGGCACCTTGCCCGCGTTCGTTGCCGGCTTCACGAACGTGGCGCGCGACGAGCATCGCCACGTCGCCTTCGGTGCCCGCTTCCTGCGCGATCACGCCCGGGCGGATGAGCGTTATCGCGAGGCGATCCAGCGCACGCTGGCCGAGGTCCTGCCGGCCGCCGAGGGCGTGCTACGCCCAAAGTGGGCGCCCGAGGACGACACGGTCGAGCTGTTCGGCGCCTCGGTCGCCCAGTCGCGCGACTTCGCGCTCACCGCGTTGTCGCGCCGCCTGAAGGTCATCGGGCTCGGCTGAGCGCGCGCGGCACGACGGCGGCACCGGCTCCTAGACTGGGTCGCCGATGGTTTCGATCCCGCTCAGGCGCGAGTACGCGCCGACGCTCGGCGAGCTGCTCGCCCCCCGCTGGCGAGCGGCGTCGCACGCGCGTCGCCTGGCGGTCGTCGTCGCCGGGGTTGCCGTCCTCGCGCTGGCGGCGGCCGTCGTGCTCACCCTCATCGACTCGACCTACAGCCGCGGCGGGCCGGTGCCGTTTCACTTCCGCTACCGCTCGCTCTCCCGTCGCCCCGCCCGGGCCGGCGAATACGTCCGGCTCGAGGCGAGCGGCGCACACGGATCGCTGCAGAACGCATTCGCCGTCGGGCCGCTGGAGCTGCCGGCGTACACCGGGCTCGTCAACGGCTACCTGCCCGTCTACGCGACGGGCTTCATCGCCGGGCTCGCGCGGCAGTACCCGGACTTCCGGCTGATCGGTGAAGGCGAGGAACGTCTGAACGTCACGAGCGGGGCCAACAACCAGTCCGGCTACGAGATCGACTTCACGGCCCGACCCGGCGGCAAGCTCGTCGACGGTCGCGTCGTGCTCCTCGTCGCGCCGCACGCCGACGGACGGCGCGGACTCGTCGTGACCATGCTCGAGCACGCGAACAGCAGCGTGGACAAGGCGCATCCCGTCGGCAGCGAGGGCGTCCTCAACCTGCCGTTCGGCACGCTCACGTTCACCGGGTAGACGACCGCGGCTCGCCGCGGTCGTGCCCTACGGCGTGCTCGTCGTGGTCGCCGACGTCGTGACGATCACGCCGGCCTGCGTCCCGCCCGTCGTCGTCGGCGCCGAGGTTGCGGAGGCGCTCGTGTCCGTCGTCGTCGTGACCGGCGGCGCCGGGTCCGGCACCGGCGTGGCGACCGGGGCCGTCGGAGCGGTGCTCGTGGACGAGCTGCTCGTCGGTGCATCGGTCGAGCTCGTCGTCGTGTCCGTCGGCGGCGGGGTGACGACCACCGGGGTGCTCACCGGCGCGGCCGGGGGCGCGGCCGGGGTCGAGGGCAGCACGGTGACGTCGCTCTGGACCTGGGTGGTCGGCGTCCGCGTCTCGGCGCTGCTCGTCGTGGTGGTCGTGGTGACGACATGGGTGACGAGCGGCACCACGGCCGGAGTCGCCGCCTTGGGCGTCTTGATCCGGGCGATGGCCGCGCGGGCGCGACGCTGGGCGAGCACGCCCGCGCCGCTGACGCGCTGGGACACCGCGCGCACGATGACCGGCGCCGGGGCGATGACGTCATGGACGATCGGGCGCGGTGCGACGCTGGCGATCGAGACCGACGGATGCGTCGGGTACGCGTGGTGCGTCACGCCGACGTTGTCGTTGACCTCGACGGCGCCGGCCGTGACGAGCGCCGCGGCGGCCAGGCCGGCGACCGCCTTCGTGGCGAGCGCTCCGGCTCCGGCGGCGACGATGCCCGCACCCCCGCCGGCGGTCGCCGCTCCGGCAGCGCCGGCGCCGGCGCCGGCGCCCGCGGCTGCGGTGGCGCCGCCGACCTGGGCGCCGCCGGCGCTCGCCGTCGCACCGAGCTTGGCCAGGATGAACTTCTTGGCCATGAGCAGCGGGCCGACGGGGAACATCGCGGCCATCACCTTGTTGTTCGTCTTTAGCTCCTTGCGGAATCCCTCGCAGCGATTGCAGTCGCGCAGATGGCGGCGGACGGGGGGCGAGGTCTTCTTCAGGCCCTCGGCCACCTCGCCGAGCTCGAGCCGGACCTCGTCGCAGGTCAGCTTGCGCGCCTCGGCGGCCTCGGCCAGCGACACCCGTGCGCGCACGAGCAGCGACTTGACGCTCGGCACCGTCGTCTCCATCGCCTCGGCGATCTGGTCGTAGGAGAGGGCGTCCATCTCGCGCAGCAGAAGCGCGGTGCGCTGTGTCTCGGGCAGCCGTCCGACGTCCTCGATGAGCTGGCGGAACGCCTCGCGCTTGAAGACCTTGTCGCCCGTCGACTGACCGTGGTCGGCGAAGTGCACGTCCATCGAGTCGACCCCGATCGCCGAGGCGCGGCGCAGGTGGTTCAGGCTGCGGTTGCGCGCGATCCGATACAGCCACGGGCGCACGTTGATCTCGCGATCGTCGGCGAGCATCGCGTTGAAGGCCGCCGTGAAGACCTCCTGCAGCACGTCCTCGGCGTCTTCACGCGAGTTGAGCATGTGCCGGCAGAACGCGAGCAGCCGCGATTCGTAGCGCGCCACGAGCGCCTCGAACGCCCCGTGCTGACCCTTGCGGATGAGCGCGACCAGCCGCTCGTCGGATTGCAATCTGAGCAGGGGCGCAGGACCCCGCAATCCGGGCAGCGGATGGTGATGTAGGGCTGAGACCTCCACGAGTGCGGTTGGGAGTCTGCTCCTTGCAGCCTGCTGCTCCCTAAAGGACACGCTAACACCGGATAAGTTGCGCTCGGTTAGGTATCCGCGTTCGTCCGATTCGTCACAAGCTTCGGCGAAGCTCGGCGTGATTCACGGCCCGGCGCGGCGAACTCCCTTGCGCCGACGCCGACCCCTCGCGGGCGTCCGCCGGGAGCCCAGGACGCGTCCCGCGCGCCTGGTCGGGCACTACGATCCCCGACACCCGCCCGGGTAGACAAACTGGCAAAGTCAGCGGACTTAAAATCCGTTGCCCCGTACGGGGTTCTGAGGGTTCGAGTCCCTCCCCGGGTATGCCGATGGCCCTGCAAGTTGCGGTACTTGGACAATCCTGGTTCGCCTGGCTCTCGTTGATAGATTGCGACCCAACGCGTACGCCGAGCCGCGGGTCGGCTGGGCATCGGACCGTGGCAGAGCGGCCAGACCAGCCCGCTGCTGGATGCGGAGCACGCGTCAAAGCCCTCGGCGGTCCCGCTGACCACTCGCGAGGCCCGAGCTCACACGGTGCCCCACCACCGCCTCGGACACTGCGTGCGCTTCGACCCACGAACTCATCCAATGGGTCAACAACAACCAGATCCCACCTGGCGGACGGCCCCGATGAGCGGCCGACGACAAAGCACGACACGCAGATTGCCGGTGGCGCCGCTGCCAGACCGTCCCTGGACGGCGACCGGTCAAGGCGCTCAGCCACCTGTTGTTGCGGCGCGCCGGTCGCCACGACCGGATGGCAACTCTTGACCTACGGTCGACAAGGTGGGATAGTCATCGACCGATGACCGCTACGACCAACATCGGCCCCGAAGGGCCCTGGAGATGCTCGCGCACCAAGGCCAGGGCGCCGCTCGACAGGAGACCGCAGAGGAACCGATGCGCTAGTGGCGGCGCGAGGCGCGAAACAGACGTCGCCGGGCGCTTGGCGGCGCGACAGATCTGCAAACGGGGTATCGACTCACCTACAGCCGGGGACGTCGCTCAGGCAGTCCGAGTTCTCCGGAGGCGTCGACGTCAATTAGCGGCACGCGCCTGGTCTAGATGATCCCGACGTCGCCTTCCGGGCTGCGAGACCAGAATGAGTCGTCGCGGCGCATTGCGGGTCTACGCCCGTGGGTGTGGGTGGTCGTGCTCTCGCCAGTGCTTATCCCCACCGCGGTTCTGCTTGTGGCCGTTGCGGTCTCGTTGTCGGCTGCGAGCTGGTATTGGGTGCTCCTGGTGGTGCGGCCGCTGCTCGCACTCGTCGCGGTCTCGTGGCTGATTCTGGCGGCCCGCCGATACACGCGGCGCCTCGCTCGGTTCGCGAGCGCGTTCGCGCTGATCATCGCGCTCACCCTGGCGCAGCCATTCGGGATCCACGCCGTAAGGGTTGCGGCCCCTCCCGCTGGGGCCGAGCCAGTCAGTCCGCGCTCCGCGCTCGACTTCCGCGTCGCGGGATGGGTGCCCGTCTCCGCTTCGCTGTACACGACGGGGCTGCTGCACGGAGATAGCGGTGAGCCCCAGGGTACGCTGCGACTCGACTCGTCAGTCTGGGGGCCGGTGCTGTTCTCGACGACAGCTGTGACTGAGATCTGCGGCGCGACGACGCCGTGCTGGGCACCTGACCCCTCGAGCACGGCAGACGGCCTACAGGCGGTCACCAAGGACGGACGTTACTGGCTGGTGTACCGGTCCAATGGAGTTGCTGTCGTGAACCATGCCACGTGGAGCCTGCGGTTCGGTCTGACCTCGTGGCTCGGGCTCGCGTACTGGTGCTGCGTCGCCGTGCTCCTGGCCTACCTTGCCCTTATCGCGCGCCTCGAACGGCGCTAAACGCTCCTACGAGGGCCCGTAAGGTCTTGTGTCACACGGGCCGTATTGGAGTTCGTCGGCGTTTGCGCGCCCAGACGCCGCACGCCGCGTTCGGCCTCGCCAGCGGTGGCTGTCGGACGTCCGGATCAGCAAAGAGTTGGCCGGGGCGATCGGGCAGCGAGCCGGTGCTCGCGGTCGTGTCGGCGCTTGCGAGCTACGCGGCCGTACTGGGTCACGTTGCGATCGGGCCGCCGGGTGCCGGGCGTCTGCGCCACGTAGCGGTCGCCCGATATTCGCAGGGCCCGTGAGATCGAGACTCGTATCCCTGGTGGCGTCTCGAATTCTTCATGATCCCGGGCCATCTCAGGCGCTCCGCAGGGCGAATAGTGCCTGCAAAGCGGGCTTCTCGTGATGGCGGATCCCCGGCGGTGGCCCGGTCGGCCGCGCGGCGCGCGAGCGCTTGCCCTTGACAGGCCTGCTGAACTCTTGTCCTACACGACCGGTGCAGATCCGATAAGCATTCCGGCCGAAAAGGGTCGCGTCGGCAGTCTCCGTCGCGGCGAAGCCAAGGAGAAGGCGAAGTGGGGGAGCTGGCCGATCGCGTGGGCAGCCTGTGCTGTCTTGGTGTCTCTGGGTGCATAGGGCGCAGCGCCGTCGGCGCCGGCCGCATTTGGGCTTCATTGACGAGAGGCAAGTTGTGCGGCGAGAACACTTCGGGCGTCGGCGCGTGCGGCTGCTAGTCGCCTGGCTCGCGCACGGCCGTTTCGGTGTAGGCGGCCGGCGGATACGTCGTCGAACCTGGCCGGCGCTTGGCATCGGGGCGTGCGCGGCGGTCGTTGCAGTGCTAGTGGTCGGCGTGGCCGGTGGTGCCGGCGGAACGCAGCCGTATGCGACGTATGAGACCACGGTGGCCGCTGATGGGCCGGCGCATCAGTACCGCTTTGACGACGCGCCGGGTTCCAAGACGTTGGCTGATTCTGCGGGGTCGCTGGCGGGGACGGTAAGCGGCATCACTCTGGGTGCCGCGGGACCATTCACGGGGGCGCACGCGGGTTCGTTCGGGGGTTCGGCGTCCGCGTCGTTTGCGTCGAGTCCGCTGGCCGGTGATACCGCGTTCGCCGCCGAGGCGTGGGTCGATTGGTCCGGTGGCGCGTCGTATCAGCAGCGGATCTTCTACTTCGGGTCGAGCGCGACGAATTGGTTGTCGTTGACGCCCGCCTCCTCGGCGACGAATCACCCGTTGACGTTTGAGATTCGCACGACGGCGGGGACGATCGTGTCGGTCACGGCGCCGGAGCTGTCGGCGAATGCGTGGGAGTACGTCGCGGTAACCGAATCGAGCAGCGGCGTGCTGACGCTGTACGTGAATGGCAAACAGGTCGGGCAGACGACGGGCGCGACCTTGACGCCGTCGTCGCTGGGATCGACGTCGAGCAACCTGCTGGGTAAGTCACAGGTCTCGACCGATCCGCTATTCAAGGGCAGTTTGAGCAACGTCGCGTTCTATGCGAAGGCGCTGTCGGCCAGCCAGGTGCTGGCGCACTACAACGCCGGGGAGTTCCCGGTCAACAGCAGCGCACCGACGATCTCAGGCACCGCGAAGGACGGCCAGACCCTGACCGCCGCGAGCGGGGCGTGGACCGGGGTGGCGCCGATCACCTATGCGTATCAGTGGGAGCGCTGCAACACCTCCGGCGCGAGCTGTTCGAACATCTCCGGGGCGACGGCGTCGACGTACAAGGCCACGCCGGCCGACGTCGGCTGGACGCTCAGGGTTTCGGTGACGGCCACCAACGGCGCGGGCAGCGGATCGGCGGTGTCAGCGGCGACGGCGACCGTCGCGGCGCTCGGACCGGCGAACACGGCAGCGCCGACGATCTCGGGTTCGGCGAAGGAGGGCCAGCTGCTGACGGCGAGTACCGGCACCTGGACCGGCACACCGCCGCTGTCGTTCGCGTATCAGTGGCAGGCGTGCAACACCACCGGGGGGAGCTGCGCGAGCATTACCGGGGCGACATCGTCGACGTACCGGTTGGTCAGTGCGCAGGTCGGCAAGAAGATCAAGGTCGTGGTCGCTGCGAGCAACGCCGGGGGGAGCGCGAGCGCGACGTCGGCCGCGACGGCGACGGTGACCACGGGGCCGCCGGTGAACGTGACGCCGCCGTCGATCACCGGTACCGCGCGGGACGGTCAGACGCTGACCGCGAGCGCGGGGACGTGGGCGGGCACGGCCACGATCACGTACACGTATCAGTGGCAAAGCTGCAACGCCACGGGCGGAAGCTGCGTAAACATCTCCGGCGCCACCAGCTCGACGTTCACGCTCGGCCCGTCGAATGTCGGCAGCACGTTGCAGGTGGTGGTGACCGCGAAGAACTCGGTGGGATCGGCGAGCGCGACCTCGCCGATCAGCGCGGTGGTTGCAGCGGTCGCGCCGGCGAACACCGCGTTGCCGACGATCTCTGGCACCCCGAAGGCCGGATCGCCGTTGTCGGCGACCACCGGGTCATGGTCGGGCACGCCGCCGCTCAGCTACGCCTATCAGTGGCAGAGCTGCAACAGCCTGGGCAGCGGTTGCGTGAACATCGCCGGCGCGACCGGCACCTCCTACACGCTGCAGCCGTCCGACGTCGGCAACACGGTCCGGGTCACGATCACCGCGACCAACGCCGCCGGGTCGGCGAGCACGAATAGCGCGGTCAGCGCCGTGGTAAGCGCGGTGGCGCCCGCGAACACCGCCGTCCCGACGGTCTCGGGGACCGCGCAGGACGGGCAGACATTGAGCGCGAGCACGGGCAGCTGGTCGGGCACCCCGCCGTTCTCCTACGCCTACCAATGGCAGAGCTGCAACGCCAGCGGCGCCGCGTGCTCGAACATCTCCGGGGCCACGAGCTCAACGTTTGCGCTCGGTCCGTCTAGCGTTGGCAGCACGCTAAGGGTCACGGTCACGGCCTCGAACTCGGCGGGGTCGGCCTCGGGCACGTCAACCGCGACCGCCGTCGTCACCGCCGTCGCCCCGACCAGCATCGCGGCGCCGGCGCTGTCCGGGACGGCGCAGGACGGTCAGACGCTGAGCGCGAGCACGGGCAGCTGGTCGGGCACCCCGCCTCTCTCCTACGCGTACCAGTGGCAAAGCTGCAACGCCAGCGGCGCCAGCTGCTCGAACATCTCCGGAGCGACGAGCTCGACGCTCACGCTGGGTCCGTCCAACGTGGGCAGCACCCTCCGCGTCGCGGTCACCGCGTCGAACGCAGCCGGCTCGGCCTCCAGCACCTCGCCCGCGACCGCCGTCGTGAGCGCGCTGGCGCCGGCGAATACCGCGGCCCCAACCGTCTCGGGGACCCCGCAGGATGGGCAGACCCTGAGCGCGAGCACCGGCGCCTGGACGGGCACTCCGCCGCTCTCCTATGTCTACCAGTGGCAGACCTGCAATAGCAGCGGCGGCGGCTGCGCGAACATCAGCGCCGCCACGAGCTCGACGTACACCGTCGGTCCGTCGAATATCGGCGGCACGCTGCGGGCTACGGTCACGGCTTCGAACGCCGCGGGGTCGGCCTCGAGCACGTCGGCCGCGACCGCCGTGGTTACCGCAGTCGCGCCGACCAACAGTGCCCCACCGGTCGTGTCGGGAACCGTGCAGGATGGGCAGACGTTGAGCGCGAGCACGGGCAGCTGGTCGGGCACGGCGCCGCTGAGCTACGCCTACCAGTGGCAGACCTGCAATGCCAGCGGCGGCGGCTGCTCGAACATCGCCGGCGCGACCGCGTCGGCGCTCGTACTGGGTCCATCTAACGTCGGGCAGACCTTGCGCGTCGCGATCACGGCGTCCAACGCGGCGGGGTCGGCACTGGCCAATTCGGCGCCCACCGCGGTCGTCGCCCCAGCGCCGCCGGTGAACACGGCGCTGCCGGCGATCTCGGGGACCGCGACCGACGGGCAGGCGCTCAGCGCAAGCCCCGGTAGCTGGTCGGGTACGGCGCCGCTGAACTTCACCTACCAGTGGCAGAGCTGCAACGCGAGCGGCGCCTCCTGCTCGAACATGAGCGGGGCGACCGCCTCCACCTTTGCGCTCGGCCCATCGAACGTCGGCGGAACAGTGCGCGTGGTCGTGAGCGCGAGCAACCCGGCGGGAACGGCGTCGGCCAGCTCGGCCGCCAGCGCTGTCGTCACCGCGGCGCCGCCGGTCAACACCGGGGCGCCATCGATCTCGGGAACAGCGACCGACGGGCAGACCCTCAGCGCCGCGGTCGGCTCCTGGTCGGGCACGGCGCCCCTGAGCTACGCCTACCAGTGGCAGAGCTGCAACGCGGGCGGGAGCGGCTGCGCAAACATCACGGGCTCCACCAGCTCGACGTACCAGCTCGGCCCCGGCGACGTGGGAAACACCCTGCGCGTCGTCATCACCACGTCTAACTCGGCCGGCTCGGCGTCGGCGACCTCGGCGCCCACAGCGGCGGCCGCGGCGGCGTCACCGCTCAACGCCACCCCGCCGACGATCTCGGGAACCCCCACCGATGGGCAGACGCTGAGCGCCACCACGGGTAGCTGGACGGGCACACCGACGCTGACCTATAGCTACCAATGGCAGAGCTGCGACGCCAGCGGCGCGGGCTGTACGAACATCAGCGGGGCAACCGCCGCCGCGTTCGTGCTCGGCCCACCAAACGTCGGCACGACGCTGCGCGTCACCGTGACCGCGAGCAACTCCGCCGGGTCGGCCGCCGCGACGTCGGCCGCCAGCGCCGTCGTCGCGGCGGCGCCGCCGGCGAACACGGTGCTGCCGGCGGTCTCCGGCACCGCGACCGACGGGCAGACACTGAGCGCGACCGCCGGGACGTGGAGCGGCACCGCGCCACTGAGCTACGCCTACCAATGGCAGGCCTGCAGCAGCGGAAACAGCTGCTCGAACATCAGCGGCGCCACCAGCTCGACGCTCACGCTCGGTCCCGCCGAGGTCGGCAGCACGATCGTCGTCGTGGTGAGCGCCAGCAACGCGGCCGGCTCGGTCGCCGCGACCTCCTCGCCCAACGGTGCCGTGGCGCCGCTGGCCCCGGCGAACACCACGGCGCCGCAGATCAGCGGCAGCCCAGAGCAAGGCCAGACGCTGACCGTGAGCAGCGGCTCCTGGACGGGCACCCCTCCCCTGAGCTACTCCTATCAATGGCAGCGCTGCGACACGAGCGGCGCGAACTGTTCGCCGATCGCCGCCGCAACCAGCTCGTCCTATCAGCTGGGTCCCGGGGACGTAGCAAGCACGCTGCGCGCGACCGTCACCGCGACCAACACGGCGGGTTCGACTTCCGCGAGCTCGCCGCCGAGCCTGCCAGTCGCCGGGCTGGCACCGTCGAGCACGAGCGCGCCGGTCATCTCCGGCAGCGCTCAGGACGGCCAGACGCTGACCGCGAGCCCAGGGTCCTGGTCGGGCACCCCACCGATCGGCTACGCCTACCAGTGGCAGCGCTGCGACACCACGGGCAGCAACTGCGTTGCGGTTACCGGCGCGACGACCTCGTCGTATCAGCTGACCGCGGGCGACGTCGGGTCAACGCTCGAGGTGATCGTGACGGCGAGCAACGCGGCCGGATCCGTGACGCAATCATCAGCCCCAAGCGCCACGGTGACGGCGCTGGCGCCGGCGAACACCACGGCGCCACAGGTGTCCGGGACCGCTCAGGACGGCCAGGCGCTGACGGCGAGCACGGGCACCTGGAGCGGCACCGCGCCGCTGTCCTACGCCTATCAGTGGCAGCGCTGCGACGCATCCGGCGGCTCATGCGTCAACATCGCGGGGGCGACCGGATCGACATACCTCCTCGCCGACGCAGACGTGGGCGCCACCGTGCGCGTGACCGTCACCGCGAGCAACGCCGCCGGACCTGGCACCGGCGTCTCACCGGCGACGCCGGCCATCACGGGATCTACCGGTGCACCGACGAACTCGGTCCCGCCCACGATCTCCGGGACCGTGCGGGACGGACAGACGCTGACGGTGATCCCAGGCACATGGTCGGGCACCGCGCCGATCACCTACACCTACCAATGGCAGAGTTGCGACGCGTCGGGCGCCAACTGCAACCCGGTGGCGGCCGCCACGGCCCCAACGTATGCACTCAGCTCAACCGACGTGGGCACCACGCTCGAGGTGATCGTCACGGCCAGCAACGCCAACGGGAGCGCGACGGCGACCTCGCCCGCTTCCGGCACGGTCGCGGCGCTGGCGCCCGCCAACACGGCCGGGCCGACGATCTCCGGCACCCCACAGGTCGGCCAGACCCTGACAGCAATCCGGGGCTCGTGGTCGGGCTCGACCCCGCTCTCATACGCCTACCAGTGGGAGAGCTGCGACGCGCTCGGCCAGACCTGCGCCCCGATCGCCAGCGCCACCAGCGCGACATACACCCCCGCGCCCGGCGACCTAGCCGCGACCCTTCGAGTACAGGTCAGCGCGAGCAACCCCGCGGGGACCGCCTCGGCGACGTCCTACGCGAGCGCCGCGGTGATCGCGGCCGAGACGGTATCCGCACCGACGGTCCTCAGCACCCCGACGATTACTGGACTCCCGCAGGCCGGCGAGACGCTGTACGCCGGAGCTGGAACGTGGAGCACCGCCGCCCCCCTGACCTACGCCTACCAGTGGCAAAGCTGCGACAACCTGGGCAACAACTGCACCCCGATCACCGGCGCGACCGGCCAGACCTACCAGGCCACGGCGGCAGACACCGGCAACACGATCGCCCTGACCGTGACGGCGACCAACAGCGCTGGATCGGCGACCGCGACCTCGACACCGTCGAGCGTCGTCACGGCCGCGCCGCCCCTGAACACGCTCGCGCCCGCGATCACCGGCACAGCCGCCGTCGGGCAGACGCTCACCGTCAGCGACGGCACTTGGATCAGCCAGACACCGCTGTCGTACACCTATCAGTGGGAGAGCTGCGATCCCACCGGCGTGACGTGCGTAATCATCCCAGCAGCCACCGACTCCACATACACCCTCGCGGCGGGCGATGCCTCAAGCACGCTGGGGGTCATCGTCACAGCAACCAACGAAAGTGGGACATCCGCGTACACCGCCGGGCTGGGAACCACGGTGAGCGGCGGCGCCCCCACCGGGCCAGCGTTGACCGGGGCGCCGACCATCACCGGCGCCGCCGAAGACAATCAGCTGCTCACGGCGAACCCCGGAACGTGGAGCGCCAACGGCACGATCGCCTACGCCTATCAATGGGAGAGCTGCGACGCCCAAGGCAACAACTGCAGCATCCTGACTAACGAGACCAACGCCACGTACACGACCTCAGACGCGGACGTCGGCAACACGCTCGTAGTCATCGTCACCGCGACCGACACCGACGGCAGCACGCAGACGGCGTCCGCGCCCACGCCCGTGATCGCGCCGACGCCGCCGTCGGGACTGACGGCACCGTCGATTGTCGGGACGGCGCAGGCGGGACAGGCCCTGTTCCTCGATCCCGGGACCTGGAGCGGCACCAGCGTGAACCTGCAGGTGCAGTGGCAGCGCTGCGACGCCGCCGGCTCGAACTGCGCCGATGTACCGGGCGCAACCAACGACGAATACGACCCGACCGGCCCGGACGACGGCGGCACCCTCGTCGCTGTCGTCACGGCGAGCAACACCCTCGGGACCGTGACCGTCGCGACCGCGCCCAGTGGCGTGATCGCGCGGGCCCCGACGCTCAGCGAGAGCTCGCCGCCGTCGATCAGCGGCGCTGTCGTGCAGGGGCAGACGCTGACCGCCGATCCGGGGTCGTGGACCGGCGGCGGCACGATCTCCTACACGTACCAGTGGCAGTCATGCGACGCGCTGGGCCAGAACTGCACCGGCATCGCCGGAGCCACCTCACCCACATACACGCCGGGCGCGGGAGACGTCGGCGCGACGCTTGCCGTGAGCGTGACGGCGACCGACGCCAATGGCTCGCTCACCGACACCTCGACGGCCACACAGCCCGTCGCAACGGATGCCGCGCCATCGGAGACCTCGCCGCCGTCGATCAGCGGCACCCCGCAGGCCGCCGCCACGCTGAGCGCCTCAACCGGAACCTGGGCCGGGCCCGCCGTGACCTCATACGCGTACCAGTGGGAGAGCTGCGACCCGACCGGCAGCGCCTGCGTACCCATCGACGGCGCCACCAGCAGCACCTACACCCCCACCCTCGGCGACGTCAACACGACCCTGCTCGTCGTCGTGACCGCAACCGGCACCGGCGGCAGCGCAAGCGCGTACTCATCCCCGGTCGGGCCGATAGGCACAGTGTCGCTGGCGAACACCGCGATACCGACCGTCGCAGGCGTCGCGCAGCAGGGCCAGACGCTCACGGCCGGCCAGGGAACATGGTCATCCCCGGCGCCGCTCGTGTACGCCTACCAGTGGGAGAGCTGCGACACCAACGGGCAGAACTGCGCCGCGATCACCGGCGCCACCAGCGGCACGTATACGCCGGCCGCCGCCGACATCGGCACGACACTGCGGGTGCAGGTCACCGCAGCGGTGCTGTTCGGCAACCAGCCGACGATCAGCGAGGTCGTCGAATCCGACCCGACCACCGTCGTCCCCGCGGCGCCGACACCCCCCAACGAGGCAAGCGCCCCCACGATCTCCGGGCAGGCCATCAGCGGGCAGACACTGACCGCCCGGCCGGGCAGCTGGAACGGCACCCAGCCCGTCGACTACACCTATCAATGGCAACGCTGCGACCCGCAGGGCGACCCGTGCGCCGACATCGCCGGCGCCACCGCGAACACCTACACCGCCGCCCAGAGCGACCTCGGCTCAACCCTCGCGGTCGTCGTCACCGCGACGAACGCCGCCGGAGCCGCCACGGCGACGGCGTACACGAGCGGCGCCGTGATCGGCCCGCAACCGCAGAATCTCGGCGCCCCCACGATCAGCGGCCAGGCCGTCGTCGGACAGCCCCTCACGGCGGACACCGGGTCCTGGACCGGACTGGCGCCGCTGACGTTCAGCTACCAGTGGCAATCGTGTGACCCGCAGGGCGACCCGTGCGCCAACATCGCCGGCGCGACCAGCACCACCTACACACCGACCAGCGGCGACGTCGGCAACGTGCTCGCCGTCGTCGCCACCGCCACGAACCCAGCGGGAGCGAGCAGCGCGATCGGCTATACGTCCGGTCCGGTCGACGCGCCGGTCGCGCCGAGCGACGCTCCACCGGTGATCACGGGCACCCCCCTCGACGGCCAAACGCTCACCGCCACCCCGGGCACATGGTCGGGACCCGGACCGCTCACCTACGCATATGCCTGGCAGCGCTGCGACACGAACGCCTCCAACTGCGCACCAATCGCAAACGCCACCGCCAATCAGTACACCCTCACCGACGCCGACCTCGGTGCCACGATCATCGTGACCGTCACCGCCACCAACCCCTACGGATCGACCATCGGCACATCAACCGCCACCCCGGTGATCGCCGCCGGCCCGCCCGTTGCGACCCCACCGCTCATCCAGGGCTCTGCGATCCCCGGCGCGCAACTAAGCCTCGGCACGCTCTCTGCGGCCGGGCAGGGCCCGATCACCTCAAGCGTGCAGTGGCAGGACTGCAATTCCACCGCCACGCAGTGCACCGACATCCAAGGCGCCACCAGCGACACCTACACCACAAGCGAAAGCGACGTCGGCTACACCATCGCCGCCGTCATCACCTACACCAACGCGGTGGGTACCACCAGCGTGACCTCCACCGTGGCGATGGCGATCACCGACGCGCCACCGACGCTCCCCGCCGGTGGCCTGACGCTCAACGAGACCGAGGCCCAGGTCGGCGACACCCTCACCCCGACCGCCTGGGAGGGCAGCACGCCGATGACCGCCACATACCAGTGGCAAAGCTGCCAGACCCCCACATTCGGTTGCGCCGTCCAGAGCAGCGGGGGCACCTACACCACTTCCGGCGAGGACGCGGGCCGCTACATCCTGCTCACCGCCACCGCAACCAACTCGCTCGGCACCATGACCCGCTCGGCCGCGCCTGTGTATGTCGATACGCCGAGCAGCGCGCCGGCCGTCGGGAGCCCGCCCCAAATCACCGGAACCGCCCAGGACGGCCAGACGCTGACGGCGAGCACCGGCCAGTGGTACGGCGACCCCACCGGCTACAGCTACCAGTGGAAGAGCTGTGACCCCAACTACCAGACCTACGTCGGCGCCGGGTACTGCAGCGTGATACCCGGAGCGACCGGCGCCACCTACCAGCCCACGATCGACGACGACAGCTACCAGATCACCGTCACCGTCACCGCGACCAACGCCAACGGGAGCAGCACAAGCACCGCGCCCGACACTCCCCAGGTCCTCGGGGTCCCACCCGCCAATATCGCGGCCCCGAGCATCGGCGGCCAGCCGATCGCCGGAAACCGACTCAGCGCCACTACCGGCGACTGGACGGGCACCACCAACGTGAACACCTCCCGGTCCCAGTACACCTTCCAGTGGCAGACATGTGACCCGCAGGGCGACCCCTGCACCAACATCCCCGGCGCCACCACCAGCTTCTACACCCCGCCCGTAGGCGAAGTCGGCGACTCGCTGCAGGTCGCGGTGACCACCTACAGTCCCGCGCCCGCGCTCTACACCACCGGCCAGCCAGCCAGCACCACCACGCTATCCGCGCCCACGCCCGCGATCAGCGCCGGCAGCCCGCCGAGCAACACCTCCCCGCCAACCATCAGCGGCGCCGCCCAGGACGGGCTAACCCTCTCCGCAGACCCCGGCAACTGGGCCGGAACCCCGACCATCAACTACGCCGCCCAATGGGAGCGCTGCGACCCAACAGGCAACAACTGCACACCCATCCCCAACGCGACCAGCGGCAACTACACCCCAACCAGCGCCGACATCGGCAACACGCTCGTCATCGTGGCCACCGCGACCAACGCCGCTGGAACCGCGCAGGCCACCAGCAGCCCAACCACCGTGGTGCAGCCGCCCGCCCTGCCAACCGCCACCCACGGCGGACCGTATATCGCCGCCAACGGCAGCCTGTTCAGCGGCGTGACATACGACAACCCGACCGTCGGGCAAACGCTCGTCGCCCAAGGCTCCTGGGGCGGGGACCCCACCACATACAGCTACCAGTGGCTCCTCTGCGACCCGCAGCTCACTGACCCCACGACTGGAGCGCCGGTCTGCCTGCCGGTCTCCGGAGCAACCGCCGGCTCTTACACACCAACCGCGGCCGACATGGGCTTCGATCTGGAGGTCACCATCACCGCCAGCAACCAGACCGGCAGCGCCACCGCTACCTCGCCCGCAACCAGCATCGTCGTCGGCACCGGTAGCTTCGCCGCGCCGACATTCCTTGGACCGGCGGTCGCGGGCGCGCGGATCACGGGGGAGCCCTCGAGTACGTACACGCCGATCCCGGCTAGCCGTACCACGTATCAGTTCGTGCTCATCACGCCGAGCGGCAACAGTTCGATCGTGCAGAACGGCTCCAATCCCACGCTCGCCATACCGCCAAGCGCGGTCGGCGACAGCGTGCAAATCACCGCCAACACCGCCCTCTTCCGCACCGACGGCCACCCGCTCGTCCTGCCCGGAAATGGCCGGGAGATCACCACGATCACCACCACGCCGGTAATCACATCGCCGCCTGTTCCGACGATCAGCGGGATCCCGATCGCTGGCAGTCAGTACACAGCAACGCCTGGCACTTGGCCCGCCGACGGCAACGCCCCGCTTGCCTTCCACTGGCAGGACTGCGACGCCGCCGGGTCCCGATGCGCCAGCATCGCAGGCGCGACTCATCCGTCCTACACAACGACTGCGAGCGATGTCGGGCACGCCATTCGCGTCGTCGTTACGGCGGGGATCGACGCGAACAGTGTCACTTCGCCGTCCGAGCCGTCGCCCGCAATCCTCGCTGCCGGCGCCCCACAAGACACGGCCACGCCACAGATCAACGGACAGCCGGCGGCCCTCCAGACGCTGAGCGTCACCCCCGGCGCATGGAGCGGCGATCAGCCCGTCAGCTACACGTATCAGTGGCAGTCGTGCGACTCCCAGGGAGCCAACTGCGCTGACATAGCCGGTGAGACTAGTCCGACGTACACCCTGCAGGACAGCGATGTGAACGACACAATCCGAGTCAATGTGACGGCTACCAACGGGGCGGGTTCGATCACCGTCACCACGGCCACCACGCCCGTGATCGCTCCCGAACCGCCGCCCGCCAACACGCAGCTCCCGAGCCTTAAGATCCTCGGACCGAGCACCGACGCCGCTACGTTCATCACTGACGGCGGTCAATGGAGCAACCTCCCCGCTGGCTCGGTTCCTGACGCGTTGCTCTACCAGTGGCAGAGTTGCAATCCAAGTGGCGCGGCTTGCAGCGACATTGCAGGAGCGACGGCACAGGACTACGATGCCACCGCAGCCAACGACGGCCAGCGCATCCGCGTCGTCGTCACCGGAGAAACCGACGCCGGTGCCGCCATCGCCGCGTCGCCTGCGAGCGCGCCATTGACTCCGAGCACCACGACCCTCATCGGGAAGCTGGTGTATGACTCGGGAACCGGGCTGTACACCGCAAATGCTGACGGCAGCAACGCTACGAGGATCAGCGACTGCACGTTACTGATGCTCAGCGCGCTCGGAAGCGCTTTCACCGGTACCAACTGCTCCTTCAGTCACCCTAGGATCTCCCCGAACGGACAGATGGTCGCTGTGAATGTGCTGAGCCCCGGCGCCGCGTGTTCAACGCCGTGCGGGAGCATGCTCGGGCTGCTCTACACGATGAACTATGATGGCAGCGCGGCCCAACAACTGCCGTTTTACGGCGAGAACCCCGCTTGGGCTCCGGATGGAACCGCGGTTCTGTACACAGGGCTTGCGACCGGCGGCGGCTTCCAGCCGGTGTTCTCGCCCGGCGATCCCGAGGTCCCGAATACGCAGCTGTTTACGGCGTATCTTGGCGATCCGGCCGACAGCAGCGCTCCGCTCCCGCTACCAAGTGGGACAGTGAGCGCGGACGGTGGCAGCTATTCGTCGGACGGCAGCTACATGGCCTATAGCGCGCTAGATCCATCTACTCTTACCTGGTCGGTATATACGGCCAACTCCGACGGCACCAGTCCGACCGTACTGCCGTCACAGGTTCCTGGCACCCACGCGCAGGACCCCGCGTTCACGCCCGACGGCGCGAACATCGTCTATACCGCGCCGGTGCCGGATGCGAGCGTTGGGCTGTCCTTCGACGGTATATACAGCCAGCCGGTTGATCCGGCCGGAGCGACCCTCATGACACCAGCGACGTCCAGCACCGACGGCCAATACGCCGAGTACAGCAACCCAAGCTTCGGGCCCGACGGGACGATCTATGCGACGAGCCACACAGGTGTCATTGCCTTGGGCACGTACGGTATCGAAATCGGCAGGAGCTCCCCTGGGGCGTGCGTAATCACCCCGCCGAGCACGTCGTGTGTCCGGCTTCCGCTGCCGTCACCGATCAGCGACCCGACTCGTGGAACGGGCACAGGATTCGGCGCGGGCAAGCCGGGCGGGCCAGCGAGCGGCTTCACCGAGGACACCACGAGGTTGAGGCCGCCAAACGGCTCCAGCGATGGGACGCCGGGCGTCGTACTGCGGTACGAGCCTAAGCTGCAGTTGAACGGCGACGATGGCTTCTATCCGGTAGCAGCCAACTGGATGACCAAGTTCGCTGCCCCGCTGCAGACGCCGGCGACGAGTCAGTACTGTACCGGAGACCCAAACAGTCTCGCGAAGGCTTCATGCGGGCCCGCGACGTTCCCGCTTCCGCCGTCCCCGAAGCTCAATACCGCGAACAGCTGGCTTGAGTACCCGGGTTTGCCCGCCGGGCATCTGGGCACTAACGACCCAGCCAATGCGGAGGGGGTCACTAGCTACACGCTCTCCGTGAATCGAGGTTCGGCGTCACAATTCGATGCAAGGCAGTGGTATTACTTCATCGTGCCGCTACCAGGCGGCGGCAAGCTGATTGAGTACTGGTTTTACTACACCTTCAACTGGTGGGAGCCGGATGGAAAGCCGTGTGGCTCGATTATGGGGCGCGGTCGCGTCAGCTGTGACGGGGCGCCGTATGATCTCCATGAGGGCGACTGGGAGAACATTGACGTTGTGGTGAATGCGAACGGACAGCTGGTTGGAACCCCAGGCGCCGCGAGCAGCGCCGCGTGGATCGATACATCGCCGGATTTCATCTATTTCCAGCACGGCATACCATGGCAGTCGGGGGGGTCGATCGGTAACTCCGATTTGCGAAGCGTAGAGGTACACGGCACACATCCACTTGCGTTCTCGGCTCTCGGGGACCATGCCGACTACCCATTCACGGCGAGTCAGACGGGTACCCGCTCAGACCTCGTTCGGGCTGGCCTCAACGTGTCACCGCCGTGGCTCAGCTGCGACTCCGGGGGCGTCCGGTTGCCAACCGTGCCCCAGGGCCTCGGGCTGCTCGTGGACGCGTTCTTTGGCAAGCCGCAGGACTATCCGTGCGATTCGGCGACGGAGAGCGGCTCGGTGGCGCCGGTGGTGGAGCAATCGCTGAGCGCAAGCAGAATGGCCAACCTGGGGTCGTCGGCGCTGAAGCGAAGGTTTGCCTGCTGGGCCGGTCGGTTCGGCGGGCAGCCAGCGCCATGGGTGGAGTTGGGCCACAAGTTCGCTCAGTCGCCATCTAGCCCGCTTCAGCAACAGGGCTTGCTGCCGCAGGGCGAGCTGAGGACCGCCGGACAGGCAGCGGCGCAGACGGCGTGTCCCCCGGCGATCTGGGGGAGCGGCGGCTGAAGCATGGTCGGCCTCCAGCCCGTCATCGTGTGGGCACGGGTGTTGCTCCCCTTACTGGCGGCGCTATGCCTTGTGTTGAGCATTGCACGCGGATGGATGAAGTTGATGTGGTGGAGCGCCGCGTGTGCGGCGGTTCTGGCGGTGACAATCGTCCAGCCGTGGGGTGTGCTTGCTGTCAGCGTGCCGCGTGCGCCAGCGGGAGCACGTCCGGTGTCCTCAGCGGCCGCGCACTCGTTCGTGGCGGACGGGTGGCTTCCGGTGAGCTTTGAGTTGTACGAGGCGGGATACGGCGGACTGTTCACGAACGGGGGCGACGAGGGGCCGCAGAACAAGCTGAAGGTGGTGTCGTGGGCGGGCGGCCCACTGTTGGTGGCGAACAGCACGGTGACGCCCACGTGCGGGGTTGGGTACCCGTGTTGGGATCCGCGCGCGGGCAATCAGACGCCGGGAATGCGGCTTGTCGCGTCGGGGGGCAACTTCTGGGTTGTCTACACCAGTCCGGATACGGCGCTCATCGGCCCGCGCTATCAGGCTTGGCATCTGCGCTATGGGTTCGTGTCGTGGTGGGGCCTCGGGTATTGGTGCGTTGTGGCTGCGCTTGTGGGGGTGGCGGCCGTGAAACGCTTGCGCCTGGGGCGCCGGGGAGAGCAGCGGACGGCTGCATAGGGCCGCCCACGAGCTCGACACCTGAACACGACCACGGTGCAGCGAGGTCCGCGCTGCTTCGCTACTTCGCCAGCTGGATCAGTGAGATGCGAACTAGACGATCTCTTATCGGTAGGATGCGATCGGGGAGGAGCCTGGCGCCTGCACCGTGGAGGAGTGCCCCGATCGCTCCCGTGTGCATCTCACGAGTCGGGCTCCAGAGGTCACACCCTTCGCACGTGGCCGCGACGTTTGTCGACGAGCTGTCGGCGATCCTGCGATCAACGGCGCCGCTGTTGGAGAGGCACGTCCGCAGCGGCGACTCCGCGGATGGCGTCTGCGGACGCGCCGCGAACGCGGAGTAGGAGGTGTGGCGGTCAGGCCGCTCAGCGGAAGAGCAGCGCCCCGCCGCATCCTGAGGTCGCGATTCTGTCCGGCTGCTACGGGGCAGGGAGGTAGTAGCGCGCTCGGGCGGCTGATGACGCCCCGGTGTCTGTTGACGCGTAGGCGACGACTCGCACGTAATGCGGGTGTGGGTTGGAGCTGGTGCTGAGCGGGAGCACGAGCGATTCCGCGTGGGTGAATCGGTAGAGGACGGAGTCAAGGTCCGACCACGGGCTCGGCTTGCCATCGGCCACGGCTTGCAGGCTGAGGAGGCATGGACGGTCGACGGTGACGCGTATGTGGATCGGATTGCGGAACCTACGTTGGTTGAGGAGTGCGAGCGCGACGCGGGGGCCCGTCATGGCGAGCGGGTCTGGCGCTCCGGGTTGCGCGGTGCTGGCGTAGATCGCCCCGAAGCTCGTCTTCCCTTGTGCGCCGAGCGGGCTCTCGGTCCCGATCATCCACGCGACGTGCATGATGCCGGTTGCGTCGAATGTGACGCTTGTCTGCTCGGCTGGTTGGGCGGGCGCTGTGATTGCGATCGGCGGCCCGAAGGGCATCCCGGGCGCGGCGGTCGCCATGACCGCTTGGGAGGTGAGGCCGCCACCGGGTCCGATGGCGGTTTGTACCCAGGCGGCGACCACCGTTCCGTCGGGTGCGACGGCGAGTGAGGGCGACGCGATCTCGCCGTCGGACAGCTGCTGCGCGGCGCCGAAGGGCTGGCCGGCGGAGGCTCGAAGCGCCCACAGCCCGCCGCTACGCCCCGTCTCGAGGTCACCTGGCCCGTTCGTGGCGAGGGCGGTGATGCGTTCGGCCGCGTCGAGAACGAGGGTGGGGATGATTCCGGAGTCGGCGTTGCGGATCGCCGCGCTGGGGAACGGTTGGGAGATCACCGCGTACGGCGTGCCCGGTTGTGGCTGCCGGGCGAAGCGGTTCTCGTAGGGGGGGCCGTGCGACGCTTGGTTGGTCGCGTCCGTGGTGGTAGACCAGCTGATAGCGCTGGCGCCGTTCGGTCCGCTGGCCACCGTGAGGTCGTCGACGTGGCCGACGGAGTTGTTGATGCCGGTGGTGAACAGCGTTTGCGCTGGGACGAACGGGCTGCCTGGTCGGGCGATGCTCACCTGGACGGTCTCGTGCTGCGCGTCGGTCGTGGGGAGGGCGTACGCCACGGTGACGCTGCCGTCGGGGGTGGCCGTCGCGACTGGCGCGATGAGATCCTGCGGTCCGCTCTCGACGTCGGGCACGTTGACGTCGCCGCTTGGACCGGCCAGTTGCTGGGGGAGCCCCACGGTGCCGTTGGGCGACACGCGCGCCGCCTCGACCACGAAGCTAGGCCCGTTTGTCGATGCGGCGATGTCGAGACGAAGCCAGGCCACGACCCCACTTCCGTCTGGGGCAAGCGCGATCGTCGAAAGCGAGGCGTCGGGGGTGATCTCGCTTGCGGCCGCGCCCGGCGAGGCGAGCCACAGCGGTGCCGCGACTAGGTCGAAGAAGAAGGCGTCTGGCGGAGGCGCCGTGACATTCGACACCACGCGGGCGTCCGTGGCGCCAGCGGCGACCGCCGGGCAGGGGTAGGCGGTTCCGTTCGCCGGTCCGACGGACTCGGCGTCGACGATGCCCGTGGAGTTGAGTGTGGCGATGTGGTTGGTGATGACAACTGGCGGTGTTGCCGGCGACGAGCCAAAGGTGGATCTGTGGGGAATGATCGACGTCCACCCGATCGCGTCGCCGGCCACGTCGGGGCAGATCGCGTCCGCCCCAGCCACCAGGACCGGAGCCGATAGGCCTGGAGCAGCTGCGCATGGACAGGCGGCGATGAGCATCGCGATCAACACGCAGGCGACGAGGGTCACTCGCGTTCGGACAGCTTGCATCTCGGCGCGCGACCGCACACCGAGCCGATCGGCGGCAGGAAGCGCACGCATTAGCGCGGCAGCGTGACATGCGCGAAATAGTCGTGCCGACATCCTCAATCCGCGTCGGCGCTCGGTATACGGAAGCGCCGCCGTGGAAGCCTGCCGCCGTCAGGCAAGGGGAGGCAATCAGAATCGCATGCCGCTCGGCGGGCCCCGATTCTGTCCCAAACTCTGTCCCAACCTCCGCAATTCTGAGGCGACCAAAGCGCATCTGAGCGCATCTGAGCGCGCCCTACCGGCCGGAGATGACCGCTATCTGTCGATCTTAAAATCCGTTGCCCCGTATGGGGTTCTGAGGGTTCGAGTCCCTCCCCGGGTATGGTGGCGGAGGGGCTGAAACGGCGGGTCTTGCGCCCGGCCACTCTGCGAGGCGATCGACCCCGGAGTCATCGAAGCGACGGCAGCCGGTCAACGTCTTCTTCCGGGCGCTTCGTCTTGCGCTGGTTCCTGTCGTGTCGGGCCGCGCTGCTACCGCGTGCGCCCTTCCCCGCGGTAGCTCCCACGGAGGTAGTCGCTCATCCGCGGCTGGTCGTCGCCCCCGAGCGCGTCGACCAGCGCCCACAGGGCGTTGAACGCCTCGGTGCCGATCTCGGCACGCAGCTCGCGCTCGATCGCCCGTGCGGAGTGACGCTGGGTGGCGAGGTAGTCCGCGCCGCGGGTCGTCAGCGCGATCTGCTTCGCTCGGGCGTCGTGCGCTGAGGCCTCGAGCGCGACGTAGCCGCGGTCGCGCAGGCGGTTGACGATCTTGCCGGCCGCCTGGCGTGAGATCCCCAGCTCGCGGGCGATCTGCGCCGCGGTCGTCGCGTCGCCGCGCGCGCACAGCCGCAGCACGCGGCCATCGGGAAACCCGCGGTCGCCGAATCCGGCGTCGGCCATCCGCGCGTCGAGCCGGCGTTGGTAGCCGACCCACGCGCGCCGCAGCGCGCCGCCGAGGGGGGAGCGACTATTGACAACCATGGTTGACAGTCTATCCTGGCCTACGGATGCTTCGACGGATGCTCGTTCCGATTGCCCTGGTCCTCGCGACCGTCGCCGCGACCGCCGCCGCGCCCGCCGCCGGGACGATGGTCGCCGTTTCCGCGCAGCGGCAGCCACTGACCACCGACGCCGCCTCGGTTGTCGCCCACGACAACGAGACGCTCGCGCTCGTCGCCCACGCCGGCCGGCTGTTCGCGATCACCGATCAGTGGGAGCGCCCGAGTCCGCAGGCGGCCGGCCAGGTCCTCGTCAAGGACTCGGCGAGCAGCCCGTGGCGGGTGTTCGAGCGCACGCAGTCCACCCGCGTGCAGGCGATCGACTCGTTCGAGATGCCAACCGACCCGGGACATTCGCTACTCGTCACTCAGGCGATCGTCGGCGGACGCTCGGAGATCCAGTGGCTCCTCGACGGCGCCGGTGCGTTCGCGCGTGCGGCCGCGTACCCGCTCGCCTCGCTTGGGGCCGACGTGCGAGCGTTCGGCGCCCACGAATCCGGCGGCACGTGGGCGGTCTACGCCGGCGTCAACCCGACCGGAATCCTGCGTGGCGTCTGGTCGCCGTCGCGCCGCACCCTCGTGTTCGACGCCAAGCCCGAGCTGTCGGTCGCGGCGCCGTCATCGCCCGGACTGAAGACGCAGAAGGTGACCGGCTTCGCCGACTGCGGCGGCGCGCTCTACGTCTCGATCAACACACGCCTGTACCGCCGCAACGATGGCCGGCTGAGCAGCGGCGAGCGGCGTTGGTCGCTCGTGTACCAGGCTCCCGCGGTCGGCCCCCTCAACAGCGGCCTGCGCGGGCTCACGTGCGTCGCTCACGCCGGGCGGCCGTCGCTGCTCGTCTCGACCGAGGGCAACGGCGACATGCTGCGCTTCGACGACCTGCGTGCCGCGCAGCTGACGCCGATCGTCGAGTTCACCGCGATGACCGCGATCAGCCGGATGCTCAGCGCCCAGGGAACCACCGTGGCGCCGAGTGCGATCGACTACGTGATCGCCGCCTACAACAACGTGGCGACGATCGAGGTCGACGGTGCGCGCCGGCAGGCTTTCGGGATCGAGTGGCGCTACGCCGGCGGCTGTCCGGCGACCCGCACCTGCCAGCCGACCGGCTTCGACGCGACCGCGTGCTTCGCCCTGCGAGACGACACCGGCACGGCCCAGCACTACGCGCTGCACTGCCTCGGAGGCCCCGCGATGACGCCCGCCGGCCATGCCGGCTCACCGGTGCGCCTGGGACAGGCGTTCGTCTCGGTGCGCACGATCGTCGCGTCGCCGTTCCGCGACGACCGCGTCTATTTCGGCGGTTACGACTGCAACTTCTTCCCCGCCGACGGCACGGCGTGGATAGCGACTACGACCCAGGGAGCCTTGCGATGACCCGACACCGCATCCTCGCCACCTCGCTGACCCTCGCGGCCGTCGCCGCCGTGATGACGATCGCGCTCGCCCCGAGTGCCGCGCCGCGGGCCGCCGCAGCCCCGGAGGCCTCCGTGAAGCGCCCCAACATCGTGTTCATCCTCACCGACGACCTGTCGTGGAATCTGCTGAGCCAGCGGTGGGCGCCGCACATCATGGCGCTCGAGCGCCAGGGGGAGACCTTCCGCAACTACTACGTCGCCGACTCGCTGTGCTGCCCGTCGCGCACGACCCTGTTCACCGGCCTGTACCCGCACGACTCCAAGGTGATCACCAACGTGGGGCCAGACGGGGGCTACCAGCGCTTCCAGGCCGAGAACCTGGCGCCTCGTACGTGGGCCGTGGCGCTGCACGCCGCCGGCTATCGCACCTCGATGATCGGCAAGTACCTCAACGGCTATGGCGATCCGCAGATGACCCCACAGACGGCGCCGATCCCGCCCGGCTGGAGTGACTGGCATGTCTCCAACAGCTCGGGCTATGCCGAGTTCAACTACGAGCTCAACGACAACGGCAAGATCGACAGCTACGGCGGACCGACCGCGGGCGGCGGACCCAGCGGCGCGCCCGACGCCTACGGCGTCGACGTCGACGGGGCGTGGGCGCAGAAGTTCATCGAGCAGTCGGGATCCAAGCCGTTCGCGGTCGAGATCGCGACGTTCGCGCCCCACGAGCCGTTCGTGCCCGCGCCGCGCAACGCCAACGACTTCCCAGGCCTGACCGAACCGCGCGACCCGTCGTTCAACACGCCCAACATCGACCCGCCGGGCTGGCTGGCGCGCAAGAAACCCCTCACCCCGGCGACGATCGCCTCGCTCGACGCCGACTATCGCCTTCGCGTCCAGGACGTCGAGGCCGTCGATCTGACGCTCTCCCATGTCGAACAGACCCTGGCCAACCGACACGAGCTAAGCAGCACCTACATCGTGTTTAGCTCCGACAACGGCTACCACATCGGCCAGCATCAGCTCACCCGCGGCAAGCAGACCGCGTTCGACACCGACATCCACGTGCCGCTGATCATCGCGGGCCCCGGCGTCCCGAAGGGCAGGTCGATCGGCCAGGTCGCACAGAACACCGACCTCTGCCCGACGTTCGAGGCGCTCGCGCACACTCGACCGACAACCTCGGCCGACGGGTCGAGCCTCCTGCCGCTGCTGCGCCCGGCAGCCCGCTCCCCGCGCTGGCCGACAGTGGCGCTCGTCGAGCACGAACACGTCGACAAGAACAGCGCCGGCCCGGACTTCGACGGCGGCGTGGCCGGCGGCGACCCGACCACCTACCAGGCCATCCGGCTCGTCGATGCCCACGTGCCCGGCTTCGCCCACCCGCTCGACGCCGTCTACGTCGAGTACCAGGACGCCGAGCACGAGCTCGAGTTCTACGACATCGCCAAGGACCCGTTTGAGCGCAACAACATCGCCGGCGCCCTGACCGCCGCGCAGCGCGCTGCCCTGCACCGGATCCTCATCGGGCTCCATGCGTGCCACGGCCAGGCGGCCTGCTCGAGGGCGGGCCAGCCCCGGTAGCACCCGCCGCTGCGCCCACCCTCGCGTCGCGTATGTCTGGGCTGGAGGGCAGAGCAAGCCGACGCCGGCAGCCGCCCGGGCGGCGCACCGGATCGCCGGGCGGAAATCAGTCCCAGGCTCGCCGGGCTGTCAGGCGAGTGGCTGCGACCGGCAACCGAGGCCCACGTGGAGGTCACACTTCCGTCGGGCGAGGTCATCGGCAGTGCCACCGCCACACCTGGTGGCCACAAAAGTCGAGGCGTTCGGTGACCGAGGGAACGGCGATTGCCTGAGAAGCCGCGACTTCGAAGACATCGTGCTCCTCGTCGATGGCCGACCGGAAATCGGAGACGAGCTGGGCGCTGCGTCCGCCGAGCTACGGAACTACGTCGGCGAGCGCCTCGAGGCGTTGATGACGCTGCCCGACTTTGAGTATGGAGTTGAGGGCGCGCTCGCCGGGCCTGACGCCAGGGAACGGGCGCGAGCAGTTACGACACCTCGGATGCGCCGGCTGGCCGCGTGACCGACCGCGTCGGGCTAGGGCTGACGGTCTCCCGAGCTGGGGCCCGACGGCGACCGCCGAAGATCGGTGAGGATCGTTAGATCAAGCGGACCTGACGACCTGCCGATGCCGGGATTGGCGACCGACCGACGTGTGATCGTCGAGTCATAGACGAGCAGACTCGTGAGCCAGGTTCCCCGCTATCGATCCGGCATGAATCGCCCCGGGTTTCTTGGAGGTTCTCCGCAAAACCGGGCCTGGCTCAGTGCCCCTCAGCTTGGGCTCGTGCTCCGCCGGGAACGCGTAGAAGCCGAGGATGTCGCCTTCGGCTACCTCGAGCGGCGCGGCGATCTTCTCAGCCTGATCACGTACGCGGTTGCCGCGCGTAGTGCCGCGTCTCTCGGGCCGGCGTATCGTCGGTCCCCGGACCGATCGCTACGGCCGTCCGGCCAGAGCGTGAGCATGCCGGTATGCCTCGCATCAGCGAGTTCTACGGGATCATCATTGCGATGTATTTCCGGGAGCACGGCGTCCCGCACTTCCACGCGACGTATGCCGGAGCGACGATCGTGGTCGCCATCGAGACCGGCGAGCTTCTCGCCGGGGCGGTGCCGCCGCGGGCTCTGCGAATGGTCTCTGAATGGCTCGACGTCCATCGAGCGGAGCTCAGTGCGAACTGGGACCGGGCTCGGAAGGATGAGCCGCTGGAGCGCATCGAGCCGCTCCCGTAAACTTGCTGAGATGGATCTGGCAGAGCACCTGTATCGGATCACCGCCGTCGAGGTTGTCGGTGAGCACCGCCTTCGGCTCTCGTTCGAGGACGGCTTGGCGGGCGTTCTCAATGCCGCAAACTGGGAGTGGCGTGGGGTCTTCTTGCCACTGAAAGACCCGGATTACTTCGCGCGCGTGTCGTTGGACCACGAGCTGGGCACCATCAGTTGGCCGAACGGGGCCGACGTCGCGCCCGAGACGCTGCATCTCTGGCTCTCTGAGCAGCGCGACCGCCAGCCGGCGTAGCGCCGTTCAGCTGAGAGCTGGGTAGCAAGGCCGGGCAGGTGCGATCGCGGCCTGTCATCGTCGAAGCTCGACTACGGCTTGACGATTCGAGCGCGTCTATCGCATGGCGCCGGCGGCGCCCGGCGGGTCGCTCCCGCCCCGAAATCTGTCCCAAACTCCCCAATTCTCGGGTCCGCTGAGCGCACTTGACGGCATGTGAGCGCAGGTCAGAGACCGGAGCTGGCCCGTTTCTGTCGATCTTAAAATCCGTTGCCCTGTATGGAGATCATCGCGTCATCGTTGCCATGCCTACGGCCATCGTGACCGGCGAGAGCTGTCGTCGTGGGCCCCCGGCTCGCCGCCGAGATCCACTCCTCGGGCATGGCGACGCGCGTCGCCGCCGCTGGCGGCTTTGAGAAGTCACCGTCGGCGATGGGCCGCTCCACGGAGTCGGTCATCGGCGTTCGGATCAGTTCGAGCCCCGGGCCCACCGCCCGCGTGGTCGGCGCTGCCGTCCAGCGGAGATGGAGACGGGTCCCGTCGCGTCCGGGCGCACAGGGACGCGTAGCTGGTCGGCCGCCCGCCGAGCCCCGCGGAACTCCGCGGCGCTATCGGTCGTCGTCTTCTCGCGGATGTTTGCGGCGCAGGAAGTCTCCGAACAGCGGCGCCGTGTACGCGTATACGCCTTGGCTCTCGCGGTAGATCTGGTTGTTCTTGAGCAGCCGATTGACGCTCTGTTGTGTTGCGTTGGCGTTGCGCGACGCGAACTGTTCGGCGAGTCTTGCTATCTCGAAGCGCTCCTGGCCGAGCGCCCCGGCGACCCGCAGCGTGAGGCGGTCAGCACGCGCAGCATCGAGATAACGCGACTCGAAGAATTCAGCGTCGAGTTCGTCCTGCACGCGGTGTCTGACGGCTCGATACGTGATGTCGGTGATGACGGGTTCTCCGGCGGCGTCGCCTGCATCCCACAACGCCTCGCCGTACTTCTGGATGAAGTACGGATAACCGTCCACGTCTTGGGCGACTCGCTCGGCCAGGGCGAGCTCAAAGCGGGTGCCCGTAGCTTCGGCGGGCCGGAGGAGCGCGAGCGCGGCAGGGCTCGGCTGGCCGGACTGCGGCGGCTCGAGGCTGAGATTGCCCAACTCTTCGACGCGAAACAGCCGCTCGGCGTGGCTGCGGGCCGCCTGTAAGTTCTGGATCAGCGGCGGTAGACCGGACATCACGAGCATAACGGGCAGGGGAGGCTCGTCCTCGTCTTGGACTTGGACGAACGCGCCCAGTAGCGCACTGAGCGGATACTCGTGCTGACGAGGTTGGTCGTACATCGCGTGGGCCTCGTCGTAGAGCAGCGCGATCCCTCGGTCGGCCTTGGCGGCGAGCTGGCCGACGTGCCGGAGGGCGCCCGTAATTCGATCCTCGAGGATGGCCGCGCTGTCCGGGGCTTCGGGACGGATGGCGATGCTCGCGCCGTCGGGCAGCCCGAGCGTGATGTCGCCGATTGCCCGGCGCGCAGCCGCGAGCGCGCGCTTGAGTTTCGCGCTGTTTGAGAACGCGCGAAGCGCCGTGCTCAGGTCATCGGCGATCGCCGTCGCGAACTCAGCTTCCCGGCACAGGCGAGCGCTGAGATCGCGACGCAGCACAACCCAGTCACGCTCACGCGCAAGCGCGCGGTATTCCTTGAGCAGGACAGTCTTACCAACGCCACGAAGGCCACTCACGCGAACGTTGCGGCGCTTATCGGGGAAGTCGCGAAGATACCCGGCGAACCGCTGCAGCTGCTGCTCTCGATCGGCGAGATAGGGAGGAGTCGTGCCGACGCCAGGCTGGTACGGGTTCCGCGCCACGACCCAAGCGTACAGGTTCTTACGGCACCTTACTGAAAAGCCGTAAGAAGCTGTACGGGGCCGTTCCCGCTGTCCTGGCGGACGTCTAGATCGGAACGTGCCAGGTGTGGGCAGCACCGCATGCGGGCGAGCGGGAACGTGCCGCCGGCGCCGGCGGAATTTCAGTCCCAAACTTTGTCCCAACCTCCGCAATTCTTGGGGGACCTGAGCGCATCGGAGATCACTTGAGCGCAGGCCAGAGACCGCAGATGGGCGCTTTCTGCCGATCTTAAAATCCGTTGCCCTGTACGGGGTTCTGAGGGTTCGAGTCCCTCCCCGGGTATGGCAAGGCAGGATGCAACGCCTCGCGGCCGGCCCGCCGTCAGCGCCGCGGCGCGGCCCAGGTGGTCTCGACCCGCAACGAACCCTTCAGCACCTTGCCGACCGAGCTGCGCGGCAGCGGTTGAACGCGCACAACGACGTATTGGGGCACCTTGAAGTCCGCAAGATGTCGCTCGCAGTGGGTCAACACCGAGTCGACGTCGACCTCCTTGCCGGGGAGGGGCACGATCACCGCTCCGACCTTCTCGCCCATCATGTCATCTGGCACCGGCACGACCGCGACCTCGGCGACACCCGGCGCGCCGGCCAGCACGTTCTCGACCTCGAGCGAGTAGATGTTCTCCCCGCCCCGGTTGATCATGTCCTTCTTGCGGTCGACGACATAGAGCAGACCGTCCGAGTCGACGCGCGCAAGGTCACCCGTGTGAAGCCAACCCGCGACGAAGGCCTCCGCCGTCGCCTCCTCGCTGTTCCAATAGCCCCGCACCACGTTCGGGCCGCGGATCATCAGCTCGCCCACGCCGGTCTCGGGATCCGCGCTTGCTATCGCGAGATCGACGGCTGGCGCCGCGAAGCCGACTGAATCGGCGTGGGTCGCAGCCTCCTCGTGTGGGAGGTAGCTTGCGAGCCCTGAGCACTCGGTGAGGCCGAATCCGTTACCCACGCGTGAGTCCGGGAACGCGGCCTGGATCTCACGGACGAGGTTCTCGGCGATCGGAGCGCCTCCGTACGAGACGCGTTGCACGCGCGTGACGTCGAGGTCGGCAAAGCGCGGGGATCGGAGCAGTGCGTGATAGATCGCCGGGACCGCGACGATCCCACCGACGCCGTGCTCGCCGACAGCCTCGAAGAATCCGTCGAAGTCCAGTGGGTTACTGAGGAGCTCCACCCGTCCGCCGAGGTCAAGGAGCGGAATGAGTTGTGTATTGCAGCCGGTGACGTGGAACAGCGGCACGGCGATCAGCGTTGACATGGCGGGACCTTCAGAGCGGTCGATGTGGTGGCACCGTGTGGCGTTCTCGCTGTTGGCCAGGAAGTTGGCGTGAGTAAGTGCCGCCCCCTTCGGGCGTCCCGTCGTGCCGCTCGTGTAGAAGATCGCCGCGAGATCGTCCGGGCCGGAATCGTCAACTGCGAACGGCTTGTCGTCCGGTAAGGAGGCGCCGGCCGTGAAGGTGAAGGCACTGCCGGAGTCCTCGATGACATAGCTCGCCTCTTCGTCGGTGAGGCGCGTATTGATCGGGACGACGACCGCACCGGCCAACTGTGAGCCGAAGAAGGCGAGCACCCAGTCGATGCCGTTCGGCATCCGGATGGCGGCCCGGTCGCCACGCCCGACTCCGACCGCGCGCAGACCACCCGCGACCCTCGCGGCGCGGTCCCACAGCTGCTGGTAGCTGAGGGTGTGGCCGCCGCCGACCTCGACCAGCGCGACGGCATCGGGGTCGCGCTCCACGTTGATGGCGAGCATGTGGACCAGCGACTCTGGTCGATTGACGTAGCGCGCGATGCCGTCCGCGCCCCTCTCGAGGGCACTCGTATCGAACGGATTGCGTCCTCGCGGCGCCGGCTGGAGTGGCTCGGTCCGGTGGGCGGCGAGCGCGTGTGGCAGAGGTTGTTTCGGGGATGTGGACATCGGCGGCGGACAGACGGGTCGCTATTCCCTCCCATGCATCGGACGCGAATCGCCGCGACCTTAGCCGCTCGCACGGCACCGGCCGATCGCAGCGGGGCGATCGACCGATTGCCATGTCGCCACGCCGACTTTCAGCCGCGGCATCCGATCGCTCGAGGCACGCTGGCTCGGTCGCCGCACCAGCGCCAGGCCGCCCGAATGCTGGCTGGGCGGCGGGCTACTCCTGATGCATCGCGTCAAGCACGTCCACTCTCGCGCCGCGTCGGCCGGTCCGGCTGCGCCGAGCATGCCGACGAGCACGGCGAGGACGAGGAAGATGAGGAGCTGGTGACAGGGAGGTGAAGCTGAGCCCGAGATCGAACAGCGCAACCGTGACGAGCGCGGCGAACGCGATTCCGACGATCGTGCCGAGCACGCCGCCGATCACGGCGGTGATGACGCTCTCGTATCGGCAGCGGTCCGCACCTCAGCGCGGGCAACAACCCGATTGTGTTCGGGCCGACGTACAGGAGGGCATCGCGCGGAACCGCTGCCAAGTTGCTTCCGTAGGTGTCGCTCATCGCGGTCGACTCGAACTCTGTCCCAGGCTTTGTCCCGACCCCGCAATTCCGCCGAGGGGCGAGCGCATCCGAGCGCACGTGAGGACGGGGTCAACGAGTACGGGGTTCTGAGGGTTCGAGTCCCCCCGGGTATGGCGACATCAGAAGCTCGGCGGCCTCGGCGAGTACTTGGCCGCTCGCTTGGGCTCCGTGGCCTAGTCGGGACGCGCGGAGTTGTCCTCGCCGTCGGACGCTGCCGCCGAGTCATCGGGCGTCGCAGAATCGGCCCACGCGGGATCGATCTCGTCGGCGTAAACCCGAATCTTGCTCGGATCGTCGGGGAGGTCGTCCGGCTGGGAGAACGTCCCGAAGATGGCCTCGGTCGGCCCCGGGTCGTGCGTCCAGACCTGTCGGCCGGCGCGGGGGCCGGACGGCTTCTTGTTCGGGGACCCCTTGCGGCGCCACAGCATCGCGGGCCACTGTACACGCCGGGCGCGGCACCGAGTCGCAGCCGGCTGGCGTGGGCGTCAGTCGACGGGGTGGCGACCGGCCGCCCAACGAGCAGGCCGGTGGCGGTCATGGATGGCTGACACCTGGAAATGCGGCCGCTTCCACGGCCAGGGCGCTCGGCGGGCGGTTCGCGATTCCGGCCGGCAGTTGTGAAAACGACGCTCCCTCATTAACCACCCTCGAACCTCAGCACAGTGACAGCGGATCCTCGAACATGCGTTGAGGATGTCAGGGCTTTGTAATTAACCCGACGAACCGTAGCGACAAACCCAAACGGTCATGGACGATCGAAGCTTGCATCCCGCGCGAGGGGTTCGCGCGGCCATACGCCCGCTCGTTCGGCGGCTCACGTTCGTCGGGCTGCCGGCTGCGCTGGTGGCCGTCGTCGCCTACGGCGGATCGGCGCTCACTGCGGGCGCCGCGGCGGGCCGGCCGTACCTCACGACCAACAGCCCGCTCGTCTTCGACTTCGTCGAGGTGGGCCAGACGAGCGCTCCGCTCACCGCGACCATCACCAACTCCGGTGGCGGCACGATCGGCCTGACCGCCGTACAGGTGGGGGGCGATTATCCAAAGGACTTCAGCGTCGTTGCCAACCAATGCGCGGGGATCGAGCTCAGCTCCGGCCGCTCGTGCACTCTGACGGTGGTCTTTCATCCCACGAAGCCGGGCACCCGCCTGGCCAACCTGCTCATCAGCGACAACCGGGACGTCTGTCTCACCTACATGACGCTCGCCGGCAGCGGCTTCACCGCTTCGGTGCCGCTCGCCCAGACCGCGTTCTGCGCGCCTCCGGATCGCCGGACCGTCACCACGACGTCGACCCAGAGCTCGGTGACCTCGACGACGACCACCGGGACTTCGACGGGAGGCTCGGGCAGCTCCGGCGGAGGCTCGGGCTCGTCGGGCGGAGGGTCATCCGGGGGCTCGGGCTCCGCAGGATCAGGCGGCATCGTGTCCGGCGCCGAGTGCACGTCCCAGCGCACCATCATCGTCCGCCTGCGGCCCTCGGCCAGCGACAGCAACGTCGCGGCCAGCGTGTACATCGACGGGCGCCTCGCGGCGGCCGTGCACCAGCGTGGCCTCACGGCGATCTCCGTCTCGGTGCGCAACAAACCCCCCGGCCGGTACGCGGTCGAGGTCGTGGTCACGCGGGCGAGCGGAAAGCAGGTTCGCACGCCGAGCTCGTACTTCGTGACGTGCGGGCGGGGATGATCGAGCCGCGAGCCCCGACCGTGCCGACGGAGGTCGAATTCTCAGACGCCGACCTCGTCCAGCCTGAAGCCCGGCGGCGCGGCGCGTCCGCCGCAGCGGCGCTTCCGCTCGTCGTGGCGCGCTCGCAACCGATCGTGCGACGCTCACCGCGCCGCGGCCGGACGCTGACGATGGTCGCCCTCGACGCCCTGCCGTTCCTGCTTGCGTGGGCCGTCTCAGGTCTGCCGGGAGGCAGCGAATCCGTGGTCCTCGTCCAGGACGCCGTCATGGCTGCGGTGGCCGTCAGCGCGCTTGCCCTCTACGGCGCCTACACCGAAGCGCGCCGACCGAACTTTGCCACGTCGATGGACCACCGTCCGCTCACGCAATTGATCCGGTTCATCCTGATCGCGTCGCTTGCCGCCTGGGCGGGCGTTCTCGTCCAGCTCGACCTCGGGCGAGCCGTCATTCCGCATGGCCTCTTGTTGGTGTGGACCGTGGCGCCCGCGTGGTGGCTCCTGGTCCGCGCGCTCAGTCGGCGTTTCCACGCCCAGCGGCAGACGAACGCACGCGCCCTGATCATCGGCAGCGGGGAGGTGGCCGAGCAACTCGCCGCGCATCTCGCGCGCAACGCGCCCGGCCTCGAAGTCGTCGGGCGGGCCGACGACGGAGACGATCCGCGCTTCGGTGGGCCGCCGCTGCTGGGTGAGCTCGCCGACCTCGCGGCCGTCGTCTCGCGGTACCAGATCGACCACGTGTTCGTGGCCTTCTCCCATCGAGGCGACGCCGCGACCGCTCGCGCGCTCCGGACGTGCGATGCAATCGGCGTCCATACGCTGATCGTCCCGCGCCTGTTCGACATCCTCGGGGATCGACCGCGGCCGCTCGCGGTCGGATCGCTCCCGCTGCAGGAGGTCCGCCCGCTGGACCGCCGCGCTGCCTGGGAGCCGGTCAGGCGGCTCATCGACCTGGTGATCGCCGGCGCTGCGCTCGTGGTGCTCTCGCCGCTCATCGCCGCCGTCGCGGTCGCGGTCGCCCTCTTCGACGGCCGGCCCATCTTCTACCGGCAGGAGCGAACCGGTCGCTACGGGCGGCCCTTCCACATGATCAAGTTCCGCACGATGCGCAACGCCCCCGATCACGGCCTGTCCGCGCACGCCATGGAGGCCGTCGCGCAGGAGGACATGCCGGATCTCGTGCGCACCGTCAAGGAGGCGAGCATGACGCACGTGACCCGCCTCGGCCGCGCCCTGCGCGCCGCGAGCCTCGATGAGCTACCGCAGTTGTGGAACGTGCTCCGGGGCGACATGAGCATCGTCGGGCCGCGCCCGCTCCGGGTGTTCGAAGTCCGCTCGCTCGAGAGCTGGCAGCTGACCCGCTTGCGCGTTCGGCCCGGCATGACGGGTCTGTGGCAGGTGCGGGGACGCAGCGATCTCGATTGGAGCGAACGCATGCGACTCGACTACCTCTACGTCCGTCACCGCTCGGTCGCTGGGGATCTCGCGATCCTCACTGACACGATCCCGGCCGTCTTCGGGCGACGCGGGGCGCATTGACGTGAGCCGGGCGCACATCCTCCACGTGTTCCAGCCGCAGATCGGCGGCGTGCCGGGGTACGTGCGGCAGCTCACCGATGGCCTGCTCGACCGTAACTGGAGGGTCAGCGTGGCAGGACCGGCCGAGCACCTCGATACGTGGGAGCTGGGCGTGCGCGGTGTCGAGACGCTGCCCCTCAGCCTCCCACGGCGCCCGCAACCCCTGCGTGACGCTCGCGCGATCAGGACGATCGCCGAGCACATTCGCCGCGCGAACGTCAACCTGGTGCACACCCACAGCTCGAAGGCGGGCCTCGTCGCGGCGCTGGCGGCGCGACGCGCGCGCGTGCCCGTCGTGCACACGGCGCACTCCTGGGCGTTCGACATGCAGGCGCCGCGAGCGGTGCGCGTCGGCTACGCCGCCGTCGAGCGAGCCGTTACCCGGTCGTGTCGGGACGCGATCATCGCCGTCTCCGAGCACGAACGCAACATCGCGCTCGGCTGGGAGGTCTGCGGGGACGCGATGCTGCGGGTCGTCCGCACGGGCTTGCCCGCGGCCGGGGTGGCGCCGAGTCGCGCCGAGGCCCGAGCGCAGTTGCGCCTCGGCGACGAGGAGGTCGTCGTGGCCTGGGTCGGGCGGCACGCCGCGCAGAAGCGCCCGCGGGACCTGTGCGCGCTCGCCGAGCTTCTCTGCCCCAGAGCCACCGTGGTGGCCCTCGGATCCGGGCTGGCCGGCACCTCGGAGGGCCTCGAGCTCCTCATCGCCGGAGGGCGGCTCGTGGATGAGGACGTGTCGCCCGCGGTGCTGTACGCCGCCGCCGACCTGTTCGTTCAGACCTCCGCTTGGGAAGGGCTGTCGCTCGCCATCATCGAGGCCATGCGCGCCGGCCTGCCCGTCGTTGCGTACGAGGCCGGCGGCACCGTCGAGCAGGTGGTCCACGGCGAGACCGGCTTCCTCACCTCGGTGGGCGACGTGCCCGGCATCGCCGCGCACGTGCTCGACCTGGCGCAGAACCCGACTCGCCGGCTCGCGATGGGCCGTGCGGGCGCCGATCACTTCGCGTGGCGGCTCGGCCACGAGCAGATGCTCGACGGCGTGCAGACGGTCTACGCCGACGTCCTGGGGCGCGCGGGCGAGTCGGCGCGCGCGGACCGACCGCCCCCGTCCCGTCGCCGGCGCGAGGGCAGCGCCTCCTCGGATCGCGACCAGGTGACGCACGCGCAGCACTAAAGATCGGCGCACGGCCGCCGATGCCAAAGAGCGTGTCGGCCCCCGCACCGTGTCGCGAGCTGGCGCCAGCGGCGTCGCATCGTCGAAGCATTCCGTCCCGGCCGGGAGCCGGGCGGCGGTCGCGGCGTGGGCCGCCCTCGCCTCGCCGCCCGCGCGCACGCCGTGACCGGGCTCCGGCGACGCGGCGAAGTGCGCCGTCCATCCCGGGCGCCGAGAGCTGCAGATGACCACCGCGCCGCGAGCCCCGCTTCCGCTTCGGGTCGCCTTGGCGTGCTTCGCCGTCTCCGTGCTCGCCGCCGTCCTGGCCTACGGCATCGGGCACCGCCTTCCTCCCGTCTACCAGTCGTCGGGCACGATCCGGGTCGCCACGGCGACGCAGAACGGCATCGCGGACTCGAACGTGACCGCTGAGAACGACCTCGCCTCACAGTACGCGCAGCTCGTCGGCTCGAACTCGGTGGTGGCGATGACGGCCAAGGCATTGGGCGTGCCGCCGCAGACGCTCAGCGGGAAGATCAGCGGAAGCACGGTGGGGGCGCAGAACGTCCTCGAGGTGACCGCAACGGCCAGCACGGCCGGCGCGGCCGTCGCGCGCGCGCAAGCAGCGGCCAGCGCCGTCGCGCTCTATCTGACCCAGCTCACCGTCCAGTTCAACACCGCCTACGCGATCAGGCTCGAGAGCCGGATTCGCAACACGGCGCTTCCCGGAGAGACGGCGCCGAACCAACCGCCGCAGGTGCTGGCTGCCAACGCGAACAGCCGGGAGACGGCGCTCTTCCAAGCGTTGCGGGACGCGGCCGGCAACCAGCCGAGCTTTCAGATCGTCGATGCCGCCGGCGCGGCCGCGCAGACGGCGCCCAAGCCCAAGCTGTACGCGATCGTCGCGTTCGTCGTCGTCCTCCTGCTCAGTCTGCGCGTCGCGTTCGTCCTGCGGTCCCCGGCAAGACGTTGATCCCCGGGACGTCCGCTCGTTGGTCGCGCGTCCTCCCGGGGGATGAGTGGCGCGGGGTGCGCCTGGCCGCGTTCCTGCTCGGCTCCCTCATGCTGCTCCTCGCGGCATCGGGGGTGCTCGAGTCGGCGCTGTTCGTGCAGCCGTCGAACACGAAGTACCTCGTGACGATCGTGGCCGCGGCGCTCGTCGCGCTCCTGGCCACGATCAGGGCGCCGCTGCGGTTCCTGCTGTTCCTCGCCATCGTGGTGGCGCCCTTCGACTTCGTCCTGACCTTCCAGGGACTCCAGCCGACGCCGCTGCTCGCCGTCGACCTGCTCGCGCTGTGCGTCGCGCTGCCGCGACGCTCCCGGAGCACGGCCACGCTGGCGCCGATGACCGCCGCGCTTCCGTTGCTGCTGCTGCCGGCGATCGTCGCATCGACCAACCCTGGCTACTGGGCCGTCTGGCTCGCCGTCACGCTCGCCACGGGCTGGCTCGCCTTCATCGTCGCCGGCGAGGACGGCGGTCCGACGCTGATCGCCGCCGCCCTGACCCTCACGGGGTTCATTCAGGGGGCCCTCGCGGTGTGGGAGTTCAAGTCCGGGCACCAGCTGAACCTCTACCAGGCCTCGGGCAGCACGGCGACGTCGGACGAGTACTTCTTCAGCTATGGCAGCCTGTTCCGCCCGTCGGGGGCGACTCCCGATCCGATCGGGCTCGGGCAGGTCCTGGCGCTGTGCATCCCGATGGCCATCGCGCTGAGCGCCAGCCTGACGCGCAGGGTGTGGGCCGTGATCGTGATGGCGATGGCGGGCACGGCGGCCCTCGGCCTCGCCCTGTCTCTGTCGCGTATGAGCCTGGTCGGCGGCTGGGTCGGCACCGTCGTCACCCTCGCGTTGCTGCCTCGACGTGTCCGCGGGCAGAGCAGCGTGCTCGTCGTTCTCACGGCGGCCGGCGCGATCCTGCTCGCCTTCGGGCTCGCCCCCGGGGCGCTGACGCGACGCTTCACCTCGATCTTCAATCCCACGGCGGCGCACGTCTCGACGTCTCAGGGCGACCTGTTGCGTCTTCACATCTGGGCCGCGACGCTCAAGACGATCGAGGCGAACCCGTTGGTCGGCGTCGGCTTCGGCCACCTCACCGAGTGGCTGCCCAGGTACGGCGTGGCGGTCAACTCGGCGTCGGAGGCCCACGACGTCTACCTGCAGCTGTTCGCGGAGGGGGGCGTGCTGGGGCTGCTCGCGGTCGTCGGGATGGTCTACGGCTACGTGCGCGACCTCTTCCGCAGCTTCGCCCGCCACCGCGTGTGGGTCGCCGGGGCCGCCGGTGCCCTGACGGCCGAGCTGATCGCCTGGTCGACGGACTTCCAGCTCAAGTACGTGCAGATCAGCGGTCCGATTGCGATCGTCTTCGGATTGGTCGCGGCGCTCGTCGACCGACGAGACGGTCAACGGGCCGTCCCGGAGCTGGCAGATCGCGGCCGGTGATGGCGCTTGCGACGCCGTTCCCCGCGGCCCGGTTGTCGCCGCACGCGGCCTCTTCGCTCGGCCGGTCGCGCGGCCCGGGTTGCCGGGCCATCCCGGTCGGCGGGTCGCGTACGTCTCCGCGTTGTCGCTGCTCAAGCAGTCGCCGCTTGCGGACGATGCTCTCCGCAGCGAGCGAAACCCCGCGCCTGACCACCATGGACCGTTGCAACGTGAATCGATCGAGGCCCCGGTTCGCGGGTGGGTTCCAGGTCCCCGGATGCTCCGTCACCATCGCGCGCGTTTCGCCGACCCCGCGGGTCGCCTCGTGACCCGGCGTTCGCGGCGGCGCCTGGTGCTGCTGTCTCCCTCCACCGAGGACGGCGGCGTTGAGGTCTACCTGCGCACCCTGGCCCGGGGGGCGATCGAGCGAGGCTACTCGGTGGTCGTCTATCTCCCCGATCGGCCGGCGATCATCGAGGTCCGCGAGGATCTCGAGCGGCTGGGCGCTGATTGTCGTGTGCTGAGCATCGGCCTGAAGGCGCCGCGCGGCCTTCGCCAGGCCGCCCTCGGCTTCCTCGGGGACTTCGCCAAGACCGCCGGCGCGTTGCTGAGGAGCGGCGCCGGTGGCGCGATGATCATGCTTCCGCATCCGGATGTCTCCCCGGGCGCCGTGCTCGCGACCGCCCTGCTCCGCAGACGCTCGCTCGCGGTGGCCCACCTGGCTCCGCCCGACCTCGCCTTCAGCGGGGCGCGGCGCCTGATCTACGGGCTGGCGCGGCGCAGCGGCCAGGTCTGGGTGGCCGTGTCCAGGGACAACCGGCGCGTCCTCGCCGCGGCGCTCGGCTGGGATGAGGGAGCGGTACCCGTCATCTACAACGGAGTCCGGGTGCCGAGCGACACCGACGAGCGCGCCCGAGCCGCGGCGCGCGCGCGGTGGCGCAGCGCGCTCGGTCTCGAGGATGCGGCTCGCATCGTCTTGTCGGTGGCGCGCCTGAACGTTCAGAAGGGGCACGACGTGATGCTCGACGGCATTGCGTCCGTGGTCGCCCGGCACCGTGATGCGTGGTGGGTGTGGGCCGGCGAGGGACCGGAGCGCGACGTCTTGGCCCGGCGCGCCGCCGAGGCGGGCGTGAGCGACCGCGTGCGAATGCTCGGTCACCTGAGCGATGTCAGCGAGCTCATGCTGGCCAGCGACCTGCTCGTGTTCCCGAGCCGTTACGAGGGTCTCGGGATCGCCGTGCTCGAGGCGCACATGGCCGAGCTTCCGGTGGTCGCCAGCGACGCGGGTCCCCTGCCCGAGATCGTCCGCGACGGGGTCGATGGCCTCCTCGTGCCGGTCGCGAACGCGGACGCGCTCGCCGAGGCGACGTCGTGGGCGCTGTCGAACCCCGAACTGATGCGGCGGATGGCGGCGGCCGGCCGGCGGCGGACGGCCGCCGAGTTCTCCGAGCGGGGCATGGTCGAGCGAACCCTCGGCCTCCTCGCCCGTGACGCGCCCGGCCCGGCCGCGGTCAGGGCGACCGGGCTGGAGGCAGCGTGAGCGCATCGACAAGCCCCCCTCTGCACACGCGGACCGTCGAAGGAGCATTGGCGCTCAGCTCGCGCCTGGCCTGGCTGCTGACCCGGCCGCTCCGCAGACTGCTGTTCCGCGGGCGGATCGACGACCGCGGCGCGCGCGTACCCATCGGCCTCTGGCATCGGGTGAGGCGCACGGGCTCGGTCAGCGTCGGGGCCGGAAGCGAAGTCGCCTCCGGGGCCATACACGCCGTACAGGGACGTCTCGACGTGGGGCCGGACTCGGTGCTGCGGGCGGCGGAGCGATTTCGGATCGGGCCGGATGGGGTCGTGCGCACCGGTGCGCGCTGCGTCATCGACTCGGGCGCTCGGATCATCGTGCTCGGCGAGCTGCACATCGGCGACGACGTCTACATCGGTCGCGACGCGGTCATCTCGGCGCACGAGCGCGTGAGCATCGGCTCGGGCACGCTGCTCGGAGAGCGCGTGAGCATCCACGACAACAATCACGGGCCTCCCGACGAGCGTCATGTGTTCCGGACCCGGCCGGTCCGGATCGGCTCGCGCGCGTGGATCGCAGCGGGCGTCGTGCTCGTGGCCGGCGCGGAGGTCGGCTCCGGCAGCACCGTCGCAGCCAACGCGGTCGTGACCGGCAGCCTGCCCGACGACGTCCTCGCCGGCGGCGTGCCGGCGAAAGTCATCAAGCACCTGGCGCATGCCGAGCCGCGTCGTGACGACGACCGTTGAGACCCCCGACGCCTCGTCGGCCGAGCACGAGGACGCAGCGAAATCGTCGCTGACCCGCCGCGTCGCGGCGTCGGCGACCACGCTGGTCAGCCAGTTCGGGATCACGACCGCGGTGTCCGCGGCCAGCACGATCGCCATCACCCGATTTCTCGGCCCCTCCGGCTACGGCGTGTACGGCACGGCGATCGCCACGGCGGCGGTGCTCGGATCGACCGCGGACCTCGGCTTCACGATCATGCTCAGCCGGGACATGGCCGAGGATCCGGCCACGCATCGTCCGCTCCTGCGCGCGGCCTACCAGGTCGCGGGCGCCTGGTCGATATTCCTCGCCCTCGTCATGGTCGCGCTGGCGTTCAGCGCACCGGTCGGGTCGCCGCGGGGCATGGCCCTGCTCGTGCTCGCGCCGAGCATGGCGTTCAACGGGTTGAACCCGGCGACGGCCGTGTTCCTCGTCCGCTACCAGACGAAGCGCCTGATGAGGATCAACGTGCTGACGGTTCTCTGCCAGGCGATCGCCGCTGCCACCGTGGCCGCGGCCCATTTCGGTCCGGTCGCGGTCACCGCCACGGTCAGCGCCAGCAGCATCATCAACAGCGTCGTCATCGCCGTGGCCGCCCACCGGCTGCTCCCGGCGGCGGCGGGGCGCGCCAGCCGGCGCGATGTCCTGCGGCGATCCGCGCCGCTCGGGGCCTTGGCGATCCTCACGAGGACGTACGGGATGATCGACCTCGTCCTGCTCGGCTGGTTCGTCGCCGGGCCCCGGCTCGGCGACTACGCCGCCGCCTCGAAGATCATCATCGTCATGTGCGGCCTGGCCGGCACCGTGATGGCCGGCTCGTTGCCTGCGCTGGCCAGCACCGCTCGCGCGGGCGAGGACGGCACCGAGCTGGGCTCGCGCATCTGGCACTGGCTGATGGTGAGCGCGGTCCCCGCCTTCGTCGCCGTCGCCCTCTTCGCGCCGCTGGTGATCGACCTCACCATCGGTCCGCGCTACCACGCGGCCGTCGGGCTGCTGCGCATCCTCGCCATCTTCGGCGCGCTCTCCGTGGTCACCAACCTGGCCGCGAACGTGCTCGTCGCCCGCGAAGCCATGCGCCCGCTCTACGTGCAGTCCGTTCTCGCCATCGGCCTCAACGTGGGGGCGAACCTGATCCTCATCCCGAGATACGGCGTGTATGCCTCGGCGTGGATCACGGTCGCGACCGAGGCGCTCGTGTGCTCGATATCGCTGTTCGCGGTCCGGCGGCACATCTCGATCCCCGTCCTGATCCGCGTCAGCCGGGGCCCCGCGGCGGCGCTCGTGGTGGCGTCGGCGCTGACGCTCCCCTTCCTCGGCGCTCCACTCGTCGCCGTCGTCGTGTTCCTGGCCAGCCTGTTGAGCATGCTCGTCCTGCTGCGCAGCTGGCCCGAGGAGTTCCGCCCGCTGCGGGCTCGCCGCGCATGACCGCTGAGACGCATCCCCCGGAGCGATGAGGATCGCGGTCATCCACAACCTGCTCACCGGCGGTGCGCGCCGGCGTCTGTGCGAGCAGCTCACGTACCTCGACGGCGACGTCGTGGAGGTGACGCTGCGAGGCGCGACGCCGGTGACCGAGGACGCCGTCGTGATCCCCTGGCCCGAGCTGGCCCCGGCCGTGCCGCACGCGCTGCGACCTCCGCTGCGCTACGCCGACCTCAGTGCGCTCGTGCGCGCCTGGCGTGCCGTCGCCGCGGAGCTCGAGCGCGTGCGGCCCGACGTCGTGTTCGCGAATCCGTGCCGGCTGCTGCAGAGTCCGCCGCCGCTGCGTGGGGGCTCGGTCCCGAGCCTGTACTACTGCGATGAGGCGCGGCGGGTCGACCACGAGCCGGAGGCGCGCGCGACGCGACGGCAGCTCACGCGACCCCTGTACGGGCCGCTCTACGCGGCCGAGCGCCGACTCGACGCCGGAGCAGCGGCCGGTGCGACATCGTTGGTCACCAACTCGCGTTACATGGCGGGGCAGATCCGCGCCGCGTACGGTCGCGAGGCGAGGGTCGTGCCCTGCGGCGTCGCCGACCGATTCCTGGGCGCCGGAGACCGGCTGCCGCCCCGCCATCTGCTCTCGGTCGGACAGCTCATCCAGAGAAAAGGGCACGATCTCGTCATTGCCGCCGCGGCCCGTACGCGACGGCGGTGGCCGGTGCTCGTGGTCTCACCCCGGGACGACGCGGAGGAGCGCCGCCGGCTGCACGCGCTGGCCGCTGACGCCTACGTGCCGCTGGCCATCCGCGTCGGCTCGAGCGACGACGACCTGCTCGAGGCCTATCGCTCGGCGTACGCGACGATGTATCTCTCGGTGCGCGAGCCGTTCGGACTGGCCTCGCTCGAGGCTCAGGCCACCGGCTGCCCGGTCATCGTGGCCGACGACGGCGGACTTCCCGAGACGCTCCTACCCGGGCGCACCGGATGGATCGTGCCGCGCTCGGCCGCGGCCGCCGCCGAGCGTGTCGACGCCCTCGAGGAGGACGGCGTGCGGGAGCGGGCCGGCGAGGCCGCGCGCACGTGGGCGGCCGACTGGACCTGGCGACGCTCGGGGGCGGCGATCTCCGAACTGCTCGCGGAGCTCTCGGGATGAGCGGCCGAGCTCTCGTCCTGTGCTCGAAGAGCGCGTGGCACCCGGCCATCCGGCGCGAGCACGCGCTCGCGCGCCTGGCCGCCGGCGCCGGTCACGACGTGACGTTCCTCGAGCGCCCGCTCGACGTGCGCGCGCTGCGGCGCGCGCCCGGCCGCTACGTGTCGCTGCTCGCCGTGCCTCGACGGCGTGTCGTCGGCGAGCGCGTGGTCGCGTGGCGGCGAGCGACGCTTGTGCCCGGCCACCGCAACGCGGTGGCGGAGCGTTTCGACGCCGCACAGCTGGCGCGGGCGCTCGATCGCCTCGCCGACCCCGGAACGGTTCGCGTGGCCATGCTGCCCTGGCAGTGGCCGGCCCTGCGCGCCGGGACGGCGCGACGGGTGCTCGACCTCGCGGACGACTGGCGCCGGCTCATCCCGGGGCGGGCAGGCCATCTGGAGGAGCTCCACCGGCGTATCGCCGCCGAGGCTGACGAGATCGTGGTGGTGGCGCCCGCGCTGGCCGAGCTGTTTCCCGGGCGATCGGTCGTCGTGGTACCGAACGCGGTCGGCGATGAGCTGCTTGCGCAACCGCCGGCACAGCGACCGCGCGCGCGCCGCCTCGTGTACGTGGGCACGCTCTCCGAGCGCTTCGACGCTCCGCTGATGGCCGACGTGATGGCGCGACTGGCGGACTGGACGCTCGATCTGTACGGGCCGTGCAGCTACGCGGGGCACGGCGAGCGACCCGCGCCGGAGCTCACCGAGCTGCTCGCGGCGGGCGGCGGACGCGTGCGCTGGCGCGGGACCGTCCCCCGCGAACACCTCGGCAGCGCGCTCGATTCGAGCGACGTGCTCGTCGTCGCCAACCGCGACCAGGCCCGGGGACAGGACTCCATGAAGCTCTACGACTACGCCGCGCGCGGACGACCGGTCGCCGTCACGACCGGGAGCCTCGACGGCGCTGCGCAGGTCCCGCCGCACGTGCTCGCCGCAGACGGCGCGGACGCGCTCGCCGAGGCCATCCGCTGTGCCGACCGTGAGCCGGACGCGCACGCCGCCGAGCGGCGGCGGTGGGCCCAGGGCCAGACGTGGTCGGCTCGCTGGCCGGACTGGTCCCGGGCGCTACTCGGCGCGGACGCGACGGGGACGGCGACGTGAGGGTCGCGATCGTCACGCAGTTCGGAGTCGGCAACGCGTCGACGCGCCACCGGGCGCTGGCGCACGTCCCGGCGCTGTCGGCGCGCTTCGATGAGGCGGTGGCCCTCGTCCCGCGCGAGACGGGCGAGCCGCGCGGGAACCGCATGGGCTCTGTCGCCTTCTTTGGCGGGCACGCCGTCGGGTACGTGCGGCGCGCCGCGCAGCTGCGGCGCGAGCTCCGGCGCTTCGACGCGGTCCTCGTGCAGCGTGGTGCCTACCCGATGGGACCGGGGCCCGTCGTAGAGCCGCTGATCGCCTTCGGGGGACGGCTCGTATACGACCTCGACGACGCCGTGTTCGTCCCCTCCGTGACGCTGAGCGGCCGCTCGCCGGCGGCGCGCTGGCTGTACGGACCCCAGCAGGCGCGGCGGCTGCTCGACCGGGCCGACGCCGTGATCGTCAGCAGCACGGCGCTCGCCGCCGCACTGCCCGGCGGGCGCCAGGCCGACGCCGTCCTCCCGACGGTGCCCGATGTCGGGCGCTACCCGCTCGTCGATCCTCGGCGGCGAGCGCCGCTGCGCGTCGGTTGGGTCGGCAACGCGGGCAACCTGCCACATCTGGACCCGCTGCGGGAGGTGCTCGAGCGCCTGGCCGACGAGGGCATCGTCCGGCTGGAGGTGGTGAGCTCACGGCCGTGGCCGGGGCCTTCGGAATTCCGCCCATGGCGACGGGAGGAGGAGCACGCGTTGTTCGCGCGGTTCGACGTCGGGATCATGCCCCTGCTCGACACCGAGTACACGCGCGCAAAGGCCGGATTCAAGCTCCTGCAATACATGGCCGCCGGGCTGCCCGTCGTCGCCAGCCCGGTGGGCGTCAATACGCAGCTCGTGCGCGACTCGGGCGCCGGCATGCTCGCCGACACCCCGGACGCTTGGGAGCGGGCCCTGCGGGCGCTCGCCGCCGACCCCGACCTGCGGGCGCGCCACGGGTCGAAGGGGCGCTTGTTCGTGGAGTCCTATGCCGACCTCGAGGCGCAGGCGGAGCGGATCGCCGAGCTGCTGCGGGGGCCGCCGCCGGGATGAACGTCCGCGCGCCGCTACGCGCGCGATCTCGTCGGCGCTGCGGGCATGCGGGCGTATAGCTCCAGGAAGCGCTCGGCGATCGCCGGCCAGCTCATCGCGGGCTCGACCCGCGCGCGGGCCCGGCGGCGGACGCGCTCGAGCAGGGCCGGGTCGGCGAGCACGTCGGTGACCCCGCGGGCGATGCCCGCCGGGGTGCGGTCGGCGGCGACGAGCCGCGGATCGAGCGGGGCGAGGATCTCCGGCGTGGCGCCGACCGGCGTGCCGACCGCCGGGGTGCCGCAGGCCAACGCCTCGGCCGTTGACAGTCCGAACCCCTCGAGCTCCTGAGTGGGCATGACGAACAGGTCCGCCGCCCGGTAGCAGCGGACGAGCTCCTCGTCGCTCACGCGTCCGAGCAGGAGCACTCGAGCCTCGAGACCGGCACGGGCGATGGCGGCGCGCGCTCGCCGCTCCTCGCCCCCCGTGCCGGCGACCGCGAGAAGCGCGTCGGGGTGCGCGACGAGGATCTCCGGCATGGCCTCGATGAGCTCGGTCACGCCGGTGCGCGGCGCCAGACGCCGCGCCGTGAACAGGAGCGGGTCGGCGTCCCGAGCCCACGCGGGTCGCTCGGCCGGGCCGGGCGAGAAGCGCTGCGTGTCGACGCCGCCGGGCAGCAGCAGCGCTCCTCGGCCGGCCCGCGGGCTCAGTGCCGACAGCTCGCGGCGCATGAACTCACTGAGCACGGTGATCGCGCTCGCCGCGTTCACGACGAGTCGCTCGGCGGTGCGCAGCGCCGCCACCGCTGTGCCCTGCACGATCGGCGGCAGGGCGTAGCTGCCCTGGCGCTCGCTCAGCAGCTCCCGGTAGACCGGCGCGTGGAAGGTGTAGAGGTAGCGCCGCCGGGTGAGCGCGAACGGCAGCACGGGGACCGCGAAGTGCCCGTGGAGGATCGTGTCCGGGGGCAGGCCGCGCACCGCGCGCAGCGCGCCGAAGGCGGTGACGAAGGGATAGCGCACGGCGAAGCTCGGATCGCTCTTGCTCGGCACCGAGGTGCGGATCATGCGGACGCCGTCCGAGCGCCGCTCGCTGCGCGACAGCGCCGAATCCAGGCGTTTTCCGACGAGTGTGACATCGGCGCCGCGGTGTGACAGGGCACCGGCGAGCTCGCTGACGTAGCGCTCGAGTCCCCCGCTCTTGTCGACCGTGTTGGTGATGAGGGCTATTCGCATCGGTGGCGTCGAATCGGGAGGAACGCCCTGACCCTAGCCGACGCCGGACACGCTTCGACCGACCCCGCCATTCGTCCACGTCGCGGCCGCCGATGTGGACGAGTGGCGGCCAATCAGGCGTCCACGAAGGCCCACGGATCTAGAGGCGGCTGCGACGATCGTCGAATCAAGAGTAGGTGCCCTCGCGGCACCGACTCCCCCACCAAGACCCGGCGGCTACGTGCCGCCAAGCCCCCCATCGTGATCGCCTCCCACCGTCGTCCCATCGCTCTCGCCATCACGGGCGTCCTGCTCGTGGCGCTGCTCTGGCTGGGGGCACGCGCCGCCCCGGGCGCCGCGGCGAGCCCCAGCGTGGATGTCTCGGCGCACGCGCTGCTGGATGAGCAGCTGGGTGCCTACGCCACGACGGGAGGCCCCTATCGCGATGGCGTCTGGGCCTCGTCCAACCAGATCTGCTGGGCCTGCAACGAGGGAGGGCCGGCGACGGCCGCCGCCACCACCTGGCTCTTGGGCGGCTCGAGCGACGCGGCGGATCTCGGGTGGGCGGAGGCGACGGTCGACCACGTCATTGCCACCGAGCAGCTGCCCAACGGCAGCTATCGCCCCGATTCCGGCAGCAGCCCGGACATCACCACCGTGTTCTGGGGCGTCGAGATGGGGACGACCTACCTCGAGCTCGCACCCACCCTGCCGGCGGCCGAACGGGCCAGCTGGCAGAAGTCGCTCGCAGCTGCGGCGCGCTACCTGATCGCCAACGGCGACCCCACCTGGTACACGAACGGCAACGTCGACCTGGGCGAGGCCGAATTCTTCTATCTCGTCTACCGGGCCACCGGAGACGCCGCGTTCCTGTCGGCGTACAACACCACCTGGCATACCGCCCTGCGGCCCGACCAGCGACGCTGGCCGGGCGCGGGCCTGATCGTCACGACGGCTCCCACCAAGCCCGACGACAGCGACGGCGCCGGCTACCTGTCGGAGATCGGCCCGGGCGGAACCGGATTCGACCCCGAGTACAGCGAGTTGCAGCTCGATGACGCGGCCCGGCTCTACCTGCTCTCCGGCGATCGGCGCGCGCTCGAGTTGGCCAACCTCCTCGTCAATCAGCTGCTGCCGTACGTGACCCCCCAGTGGTTGCTCGACACCAGCAGCGGCACGCGGCACACGCAGCGCGATCGCTATGTGTTCTTCCTCACCTCGGCGTTCGCCATTCTCTCCCAGCACGCGGGGCGAGCCGACCTCGCGGGCGACGCCGCCCCGCTGCTGGCGACCACCGCCTCGCGCTACGCCCAATCCGGCAACCTCTACAGCCAGATCTTCCGCCGTGCCCTCGGCAACGACATCGCCACGATCGCGCTGTCATCGCTGCCCGGCATGCCCCTGGCCGCGAGCGGGTACTCGCCGCCGAGCCTCGGCGATACCTCGCTGGGCGCGCCGGTGTCCTGAACGGGCGGCCGCCTCGGGCGGCGAGCGCAGCCTGACGCCGAACCAGTCACGCACCGCGTGGCGCGCCACCTCGACCACCTCGGTGGGCAGACGGGGGTAGGTCACCTCGCACGCGAGCTCGGCCACGGCCCGGGCGAGCCCCGGTGTCGTCGGGTCGTCGGCGTCGGCTGCGTTCGCGGTCATGAGCGGCGCATCTCCGGCACAGTGTGACGTCGTCGCGACCGGGGCCGGGCCCCGCGCGCCCGGTCGGCGCGACTCGGTACCCTCACGCGCTCACCCACAGCGCAAGGACGGTCGTGCCGAACTTCGGCGACTTCCAATACGAGTTGTACTTCGCGGGACTGTCCGGGACGCGCTCCCCGCTGCCGCTGGCCTACGCCGAGCTCGAGCGCCGTGCCCAGGCGTCCCTGGCACCGGAGATCGTGTCCTACGTCGCCGGCGGCGCCGGGAACGAGCACACGCAGAACACCAACGTGACGGCGTTTGACCGTTACGGGCTGATCCCGCGCATGTTCTCGGGCGCCGGCGAGCGCGACCTGTCGATCGAGCTGTTCGGACTGAAGCTGCCGACACCGCTGTTCCTCGCTCCGGTTGGAGTGATCGCGCTGTGCGCCCAGGACGGCCACGGGGACCTGGCGACCGCGCGGGCCGCCGCCCGGACCGGCGTGCCGATGATCGCGTCAACGCTCATGGAGGACCCGCTCGAGGACGTGGCCGCGGAGCTCGGCGACACGCCGGGGTTCTTTCAGCTCTACACGCCGGCCGATCGCGATCTGGCCGCGAGCTTCGTCGCGCGCGCCGAAGCCGCCGGCTTCAGGGGGATCGTCGTGACCCTCGACACCCAGGTCCTCGGCTGGCGCCCGCGCGACCTGGCGCTCGGCTCGTTTCCCCAGCTGAAGGGGAAATGCCTGGCCAACTACTTCAGCGACCCGCTGTTCCGCGCGAAGCTCACGGCGGCGCCGGAGGACGATCCGCGGGCCGCCGCGCTGCAATGGGCGCTCGGCTTCTCTGATCCCGGCCTCAGCTGGGACGACCTGGCCTGGCTGCGCTCGCTGACGGACCTACCGCTCCTGCTCAAGGGGATCTGCCACCCCGAGGACGCACGACGCGCCGTCGACGGCGGCGTCGATGGGATCTACTGCTCCAACCACGGTGGGCGCCAGGCCAATGGCGGCGCGGCGGCGATCGACATGCTCGGCGCGGTCGTGGAGGCCGCCGGCGACATCCCGGTGATCTTCGACTCGGGTGTGCGCGCGGGCGAGCACGTCGTCAAGGCGCTCGCCCTCGGGGCCACGGGGGTCGCGGTCGGACGTCCGTACGCGTTCGGCCTGGCCGTCGGTGGCGAGGAGGGGATCGTGCACGTGTTGCGCTGCCTGCTCGCCGAGGCCGACCTGCTCATGGCCGTCGACGGCTACGCGTCGATCGGTGATCTGAACCCCGAGGCGCTGCTCGTTCGCGGCTGAGCTGCTGCCCCGGGAAGGTCCCGGCGCGGGCTCAGGCGGCGCGACGCCAGCGATCGCCGCACGCCATCGACATCAGATCCTGTGCGGGCATCGGCCGGGCGAGCCCGTAGCCCTGAGCGGCGGTGCAGCCCAGGGCCACGAGGGAATCCCACTCGCGCTCGGTCTCGACTCCCTCGGCGATCGCGCGCAGGCCGAGCGCGCCGGCCATGGCGATGATCGCCGCGACGAGCGGCTCGCGGTTCTGATGCTCGCCGAGGCCGCTGACGAAGTGGCGATCGATCTTGACCACGTCGAGCGGCACGTCGCTCAGGCGACTGAGGGAGGAGTGGCCGGTGCCGAAGTCGTCGAGCATCGTCTGTACGCCCAGCTCCTTGAGCCGGTGAAGCACCGGCAGCTCATCCCGGTTCATGATCGTGCTCTCGGTGATCTCGAGCGCGAGCGCCGAGGCCGGGAGACCGGTGTCGGCGAGCGTTCGCTCGACCGTCTGGATCAGGCTGGTCTGACCGCCCTTGGGTCGCAGCTGGCACGCAGAGACGTTGACGCTGACCGTCAGAGGCTCGGTGCTCGCACGGACGGACAGCAGCTCCTCGAGGGTGCGCGCGGCCGTCTGGAGAACCCAGGCTCCCAGCTCGACGATCATCCCGGTCTGCTCGGCGAGGGGGATGAACTCGTCGGGTGGCACGAGACCGCGATCCGGGTGCTGCCAGCGCACCAGCGCCTCCATGCCGAGCAACCTGCGGTCGGGGAGCGAGAAGAACGGCTGGTAGTGCACCCTCATCTCGTTGCGTTCGAGCGCCCGATACAGCTCGGACTCGGTCTTCATGCGTGTCACGACGCGTTGGCGGATGGCCGGCGAGAACAGCTCGACGCGTCCGCCTCCGAGCGTCTTGGCCGCGTGTAGCGCGGCGTCGGCGTCGCGCACCATGAGGTCAGCCGGCGCGAGGCCGGCGTCCACGACGACGCCGACGCTCGTCTGGACCACGTGGCGGCGCCCGTCCAGCTCGATCGGCTCGCGTACGGCCGCCGCGACGCGCTCGGCGATGTCGAGCGCGTGGAGCTCGCTCACGATCCCCTCGCACACGATGGCGAACTCGTCGCCGCCCAACCGGGCGACGGTGTCGCAACTGCGGGCCACGGCCTGCAGGCGGGGGGCGAGCGCTCGCAGCAGCTCATCTCCGGCGAGCCGACCGATGGAGTCGTTGATGACGTTGAAGTTGTCGAGATCGATCAGGAGCACCGACGCCGCGCAGCCCTGTTCGCGAGCCCGGTCGATCGCGCGCTCCAGGCGCTCGAGCATGACGGTCCGGCTCGCCAGCCCGGTCGTGTGGTCCTGCAGCTCGGCGCTGCGGTAGGTGGCCTCGGTGTCCGACCGCTCGATCTTGTTCCACAGGATGTTCGCGATCGCCTGCAGGAAGGCGGCCTCCTGCTCGTTGAACTCGCGCGCCGTGACGCTGATGCCGTGCAGCGTCCCGTACGCTCGATCAGCGCCCCCGATGAGGACCGAGAGCATGCTCGCGTGGTCGGGCCCCTCGAGCAGCGCTCGGTCGCGATCGCCCGCAGCCACGTCGGTAAGCAGCTGCGGGGCGGCCGCCAGGCCGAGCGCGACTTCCCGGCGCGCTCGGGTGAGCGGGGAGCGGGTGCGACCGATCGTGTCGCGTGGCCAGCCGAAGCCGGCGACGAGCAGCAGATGCTCGGTCGCCTCATCGATCTGCTGGACGCCGACACGATCGAGATCGAGCGTCTGGGCGATCGCCGCGCAGGCCTCGCGCAGCAGCTCTTCCACGCCGGTGTCATCTGCGGCGAGGCGGCTCAGTGCCGTGAGCGCCGCCTGGCCCCGCGTGCGTCGATTCATCCGCAACTGCAGATATCGCTCGTCGGTGACGTCGAGGGTGATCGACAGGCCGGCGACCGCGACATTCTCGGCGTCGCGGATCGGCACGGTATGCACCTCCCAGATCTTCGAGTCAGCGCGGACGTCGGCCTGCGCCCGCTCGCCCGCCAGCGCAGCCTCGTAGGCCTCGCGCAGCCCAGGGGGCGGTGCGGGGAGCAGCTCGTCGAACAGGCTCCCCTCGATCTCGAGCCCGGTCGCGCCGCGGAGGGCATCCAGCGCCTGTCCTTCGGCGAACAGGAAACGCAGGTCCGAGTCGAACACGCAGAACGCGGCGCCCGCCACGGCCTTGAGCGTCGCGCGCACGGCAGCGGACGGCGACCCGGTCAGGGCCTCGTCGTACAGAACCCTCTCGAGCGCTTCGAGGTTGATCCGCACGGGTGTTGACTGCGTGCCCATGCCGTCTATGTCGGTCTGTGGCCAGTTCGCCTAAAGCCTCCCGGACGCACTCGCCGGGGCGGCGGATTCCGGGCCCGCCGGCTGGGGGCCTCGGCGTCGCCCCGTCCAACACCCGTCCACCCGGATCGGCCAAGAGGCCGGCGAGCTCCTCAGAGGTGCACGCCCCGTCCGGCGGGCCGCCGCCGCGCGCGAGGATCGGGAGATCCGCGGAGCCCGGCGCCACCGCCGGCGGCTACCCGTCCGCCGCCTTCGCCGCTGCGGGAACCTGCGAGGGGCTTGGCGTACCGGTCAGCGTGGTCTGGGGGTGAACGGGCAGCACGGCGGGCGGCAGCGGCCGCTGGTTGAAGTTGAACTCGCTCACCAGGTTGCCCAGGATCGCCTCGTCCTCGCGGACGTCCGGACGCGGGTCGGGTCTGCCGTCGGTCGCGGGGTTCAGGCGCTGGCCGTTGAGGAAGTCATCTTCGATGAACTTGTCGTACGCGTCGAAGCTGAGCGTCTGGTGATCGATGTAGCCCCTCCTGGCGTAGGGGCTGATGAGGATGCCGGGCACGCGCAGCCCGTAACCGTTCTCGTCGACCGTCGGCGGGAGGACGTGGTCGTAGAAGCCTCCCCAGTCGTCCCAGGCCAGGAAGATCGCGGTCGAGCTCCAGTCCGGGCTCCTCATGACCGCGTTGATGAGGCTCGTCACGTAGCTCTGCCCGAAGCTGACCGGGGCGGGGGGATGCTCGCTCACCTCCCCGGACGGCACCACCCAGGACACGGCTGGGAGCGTTCCGCGCTTCGCGGCGTTGTAGAAGCTGTCGACCGACTGGATGTTCGTCAGCTGGTGGTCGGCCTTCACCGTGTCGAAGAACGGCAGCGGGTTCCAGATCCCGTACGTGCTCGAAGACTGAGCGACGGGGGCACAGGTCTCGGCCGCGTCGTTCTCGCAGTCGGGCTCGGTCCCGCTCACCACGTAGTAGCCCCAACTGACGTGTGACTTGTAGAGAAGGTATGTCAGGTCGGTCCAGGCATAGATCGGAGTGTCGCGGGTCGCGCCGCCGTAGACGGCGGGGAAGTCCGGCGGGCGCTGGCCCGGCAACTGAATCGCGTTTACGCAGCTGAACGGGTTGTCGTGTTCGGTACACAGCGCCGACCACTCCGACACCAGGAACAGGTGGGCGGGAAGGCTCCAGGAGGCGTTCGGTTCGAACATGTGGTCCTGCAGGACGAAGTCCTTGGCGTAGGCCCAGTAGTTCGGGATGTCGCTGCCCGTGTGATAGCCCATCACGTCCGGGTTGGCGGAATTGGTGCAGGCGGGATCCGTGGGATCCAGGCAGCCGCGCCGGCCGGACTCGGCTTGGCCGATGAACCCGTTCATCTGGCCCCCGTTGATATCGGCGATGGCGTTCTTGTACGAGTGCGGTCCGCCGCCGTTCACGTCGGCGTGGTCGACATACGGCGCCACGCACGCCCCGGAGGCCGGATCCGGCACGCACACCGTCGGCGTGCCGTTGTGCATCGGGATGCCGTCCGCGTGCGGGTAGGTGCCGAAGTAGGAGTCAAACGAGCGGTTCTCCTGCTGGATCACGATCACGTGCTTGATCTTGTGGATGCCCGCCGGCACGAGGTAGGTGCCGGTCGGCCCGCCGGCCACCCGCTCGCCCGGGCAGGCCGTCGTACGAGCGGCCCCGGGCCGCGTCGACCCAGTGAACGCCGGCCGGCAGCCGACGGCGGCGCGCGCCTGGCGAGCGGTCGCCTGCGCCGAACCCCGGCCCGGGGCGCGGGCAACGAGGACGCCGGCCGCGACGAGCGCCGCCACGACAATCAGGGCGCCGCGACGCGCAAACGGTCCGGGCATCCGCGAAGTATCCGATCGTGGGGGTAGATTGTCAACCATGGTTGACAATCTACCCCCCGGGTCCTCCGGCGAAACGGCGACCGACCGCGGGCGGACTCGTCGGGGGGCCGGCGCGGCGGGCGACGCGGCGAACCGCCGGGGACCCTCCGCCGGACTCGGCCCCGCCCTGCGCCGCGCCTGGGTCGGCTATCAACGTCGCCTGGATGAGGAGCTCGCCGGCGCAGGATTCGGCGACCGCGGTCTCCCCGATGGGCGGGTGCTGCGGATGTGCTCGGGTCCCGCCCCGACGACGATCTCGCAGATCGGCCGGGAGCTCGGGATCACGCGCCAACGCGCGAGCAAGGTCGTCGCGAGCCTGACCGAACGCGGGTACGTGATCGTCAGCCCGTCGACCATCGATCGCAGGGAGAAGGTCGTGACGCCGACCCCGCGGGCCGTCGAGTATCTCGCGACGGTCCGGAAGGCGACGCGGCGCATCGAGCGAGAGCTGCGGCGGGAGCTCGGGCCCGACGGTTTCGCCGCCCTCGGCGCGCTGTTGGGCGCGCTGGGCGCCGTCGAGGACATGCGCATGCGCGAGTACCTGCGCGCGAAGAGCCGTGCCGGCGGCCTCGGTGATGTGTGACGGTGGGCGGCCCGAGTCGGCTGTAGCCTGAAGCGCCGCGTGCGTCCTGGTCATCCTTCACATCGGAATGCGGCCGCGAGCCGCATCGCGCAGTGGCGCTCGGGCGGCGCGTCGGTGACGATCGGCGCCGACCGGGTCTTCACGCGGCGGACCGAGGGGCGTGGTGCGTTGCTGCTGTTCTTGCACGGATTCCCGTCGAGCTCGTACGACTGGAGACAGACGATCGCCGAACTGGGAGACCGCTCCACGATCATGCTGGACTTCCTGGGATTCGGACTCTCCGACAAGCCCCGGCGCGGCGACTACGGTCTGATGGCGCAGGCCGACCGGGTCGAGGCGCTGCTCGACGGCGACCCGCGGCCGGTCGTTCTGGTTGCGCACGACATGGGCACGTCGGTCGCGACCGAGCTCCTCGCCCGCGACATCGACGGCAGGCTCGGCTTCGAACTCGCGAGTGCGCTGCTGTTCAACGGGAGCATCATCATCGAACGCGCATCGCTGACCTGGGGGCAGCGTGCGCTGCGCTCGCCGCTCGGGCCCGCGCTCGCGCGCCTGAGCAACCGGCGTGTGTTCCGGCGTCAGTTCGCAGGCCTGTTCTCGGCCGAGCATCCGCTCAGCGACAGCGAGGCCGAGGATCAATGGGAGCTGTGGTCCCGCGCCGGCGGGGACCACCTCGGCCACCGGCTCGTCCGCTACCTCGGCGAGCGCCGCACGTTCGCGCCCCGCTGGCACGGAGCGATTCGCGACTGGCCGGGATCGCTCGAGCTGGCGTGGGGACTTCGGGATCCGGTGGCGACGCCGCACGTGCTGGCCGGACTGCGGTTGCTGAGGCCGTCCATGCCGGTGACCGAGCTCGAGCGCCTGGGCCACTATCCCCAGATCGAGGAACCGCCGACGATCGCTCGGCTGATCGAGCGCCTCGCGTCGTCGGTGGACGCTCCCTGACTTACGGCGGCGCCGCGTGCGGCGAGCGCGGCGGTGGGAATACCCTGCCCGGCATGCGCTGGCTCGTGGACGGCATGAACGTGATCGGCTCGCGCCCCGACGCGTGGTGGAAGGATCGCGACCGCGCGATGCGGCGGCTCGTGGACGTGCTCGAGCGGTGGGCCGGCGCGGAAGGCCAGGACGTCACGGTCGTGTTCGAGCGCCCGACCCGGCCACCGATCCGCTCGAGCGTGATCGAGGTCGCGCACGCCCCGGACCCGCGCCCGGACGCCGCCGACGATGAGATCGTCAGGCGCGTCGAGGCGGACGCGGACCCGGCCACGCTGCGCGTCGTGACCTCCGACCGCCGGCTGGCCGACCGGGTGCGAGCCGGGGGTGCGACCGTCGAGCCCTCCAGGTCGTTTCGCACGCGGATCGAACGGGCCCACGAGCCACCGGGCAACCGCTGACGGCTTGACGCCCGGGGGGTCCGTCCTACTGGTGTAGCGGCGCGACAGGCCTGGCGCATCGTTCACGAGATCCGGAAGGGAGCGCACAATGCCCTATCTCCATGTCGGCGTCGAGAACTCGGGGTCGATCGACCTGTACTACGAGGACCACGGCTCGGGAACGCCGGTGGTGCTGATCCACGGCTACCCGCTCAGCGGTCGGGCGTGGGACAAGCAGGTTCCGGTCCTGCTCGACGCCGGCCACCGGGTGATCACGTACGACCGGCGAGGGTTCGGGAAGTCCAGCCAGCCGACGAGCGGCTACGACTACGACACGTTCGCCGCGGATCTGAACACCTTGATGGAGAAGCTCGACCTGCACGAGGCCACGCTGGTCGGGCATTCGATGGGAACCGGCGAGGTCACCCGCTACCTGGGCACCTACGGCTCCGAACGGGTCGACCGCGGCGTGCTGATCTCCCCGATCCCGCCGTTCCTGCTGCAGGCCGGCGACAACCCGGAGGGGCTGCCCGGGAGCCTGTTCGACGGATTCATGGAGTCGGCCAAGGCCGACAGTCCCGCGTGGATGAAGGGCTTCCTCGACAACTTCTACAACATCGATGTGTTCGGCGGCACGCGTGTCAGCGACCAGGCATTCCAGGCCAGCTGGAACATCGCAGCGGCGGCGTCGGCCTCCGCGGCCGTCGCGTGCGTACCGACCTGGGAGACCGACTTCAGGAATGACCTGCCGAAGATCGACGTGCCGGTGCTCGTCGTGCAGGGCGACGCCGATCGCGTCCTGCCGTTCGAGAAGACGGGAAAGCGCCTGCCCGGCCAGATCAAGGACATGGACCTGGTCGTGATCAGCGGCGGCCCGCACGCCATCGCGTGGACGCACGCCGACGAGGTCAACGCCGCCCTCCTGAAGTTCATCGGCGCGCACGCGCCGGCGATGTCCGCCTGACCGGACCAGGCGCGGATCGGTGAGGAGTCCGGAGGCCCGGCGACGCGGACGGCGAGGCCGGGCCTCCGTCCGGGACGGGGACGGTAGGGCAGCTAGCCGGTGAAGCGCGGGATCACCAGCGGCCGCTGGCGGCAGTGATCGAACGTGAGCTTGCGCAGCAGCTGGACGTGGCCGCAATTCATCGTGATATGGGCGGTCAGGCGGTGCCGGCCGAGGGTGAGCCGGCGCGGATCCACCGTGACGACGTACTTGCCGTCGCGGACGCTTCGCGGCGTCAGCGTGCGGAGCCTGCGCCCATCCAGGTAGAAGGTCACGCTCTCGACGCCGCCGGCGCTCATCTGCGCCTGGAAGGGATCGCGTGCGCAGCCGGCGTACGCCCGGAAGGCGACCGAGCCGGCGATGCAGGCCGAGCCCGGGGACACCGTCGACCCGCCCGGCGCGGATGGCGTCGGGCTCTGCGGCACCGTGGTCCCGCTCGATGCGACGCCTTGACCGGCGACCATCGCCTGGACCGAGCTTGACAGCGGGCCGACGACGGGAGCGCCGGGCGGAGTCCCGCTCGCGGTCACCGTGTTCGTGAACGCCGGCGCGTCGCCGGGCACGATCACGTGCGTGCAGTCGTAGGAGACCGCGCCGCCGGGCGCGAGCAGCCCGCCGGCGTCCAGCGCGCCGAACGGCCCCGACAGCGTGCTGGCGTCGCACCCGGGGTCGGACGCGGTCAGGGCGAGCGGAAGGTCGCCGGTGTTCGAGAGGATCATCTCGTACTCGATCTGCTGGCCGACGGTGACATTCAGACTCGCCCCGGAGAAGCCGTCGGTGGTGCCGGCGATGCGTTGCTCCTTGACGACGGACAGCGCGGGACTTGCGGTGACGCCGGTGCTCTCGCTCGGATCGTTGCAGGCGGTTGGTCCGGCGGGGTGGTTGTCGCTGTCGCCGGAGTAGGCGGCGGTCCAGCGGTAGGTGCCGGGCTCGGTCGGGGTGATGGTGGGGGAGGGGTAGTCGCCGTTGCCGCTGACGGTCGTGGTGACGGCGGCGGCCACCTGGGTGGTGCAGCTCGCGTCGTTCGGGCCGTACAGCTTGAAGGTGATGGTGCCCGTGGGGGTGAGCCCGCCGCTGAGGTGCGCGGTGTCGCCGAGCGCGCCGCCGAGGGTGACCGGGCCGCCGGCGGTCGTCGTCAACGCCGGCTGCGATTGGCCGACGGTCGCGCTCTCGCTTGGGGCATTGCAGGTGGTAGGTCCGGCGGGGTGGTTGTCGCTGTCGCCGGAGTAGGTGGCGGTCCAGCGGTAGGTGCCGGGCTCGGTCGGGGTGATGGTGGGGGAGGGGTAGTTGCCGTTGCCGCTGACGGTCGCGCTGACGGCCTTGGCGACCTCGGTGGTACAGGTGCTGTCGTTGGGGCCGTACAGCTTGAAGGTGATGGTGCCCTTCGGGGTCAGGCCGCCGCTGAGGTGCGCGGTGTCGCCGAGCGCGCCGCCGAGCGTGACCGGGCCGCTGGCCGTCGTCGTCAGTGTCGGGTACCACGCGAGGGCGGGCGTCGCCGAGGCGGCGAGCGCGGTGGCGGTGAGGATGAGAATGCGGCGGACCATGATGGCCTCCTTGCTCGATGTCCGGCCTGGCCGACGTCGTCCTGTCGGCGAGCGGGCCCGCTGTTCCGGGTCTCATCCTCTGGTTCGGCAGCCGATCGTCGCGAGCGCTCCGTAGCTCTCCGCAGGGGGGCGTGGTAAGTCGCGTTTCCCCGCGGGACCCCGCCGCTTGGCACGCCGCGAGGGTCGCCTACGTGGCGACCGCCGTGTCGGCCAAGGTGACCGCCTCCGCCAGCCGTGCCGCCGAGCCCGGGTCGTGGGACGGCAGGTAGATCGTCGGGTGTTGCGCAGCGTGAGCGCGGATCGTGCGCAGCGTTGCGACGTGCGCCTTCGGGTCCGGCGCAATCGCGTCGGCTCGCAGCGCCTGCAGCTGCTCGAGCGTGTCGGTCGCATCGCCGGCCAGCATCACGTGCCGGCCCGAGTCATCGATGCAGACCACCGACACGTGACCCGGAGTGTGCCCGCGCGTGTCGACGGCGATGATGCGTCCGTCGGCGCTGAGGGCACGGCTTCTCGGAAAGGCGCCGAACGGGCCGCTGTCGAGTGCGAACGTCTGCGGGGCGAAGCCGGGCGGGAGTGGCTGTCGCAGGACGCGGCGCATCACGCGTGGGAACGGGGAGTGGACGTACCGCAGCTCCACCTCGTTGATGAGGACCCTCGCGCGCACGTGAACGAGTCCGTCGATGTGATCGCCGTGGGCGTGGGTGAGCACGACCTCGGAGACGTCCTCGAGACGCAGACCGGCCGCGGCCATCGCGGCCGGCAGCTCCTGGTCGCCCGTCACCTCCATGCGCGCGAACGGCACGTTCCGTGCGGCGGCGGTCTCGCCCGTGTCCACGAGGCGCAGCACTCCGTCGTGCTCGATGGCCCAGCAGTGGATCGGCAGCGGGTCCGACCAGTCGTCGGGGAGGAACAGATCGAGCTGCCGTCGCATGCCGCTGCCCGGGAACAGAAAGCTGCGCTTGACGCGCACGGCTCCGGTGGTCAGGGCGTGAATCCTCATGAGCGCGCTCCGTTCGACCCATCGGCCTGAGAGGCCATGCGCGAAGCATCCCACGATGCCGGCGGTTGCGGATAAACACGGAGGGCGGGCGCGGGGATCGTCGGATTGCCCGGGATCGCCCGGCGGGGAGGATGGCGGAGAACGCTCGATCACAACGAGGACAGGAGTTCACATGAGCGACAGACCAGTCTTCATCTACCTCGCGACCTACGCCGACAAGGCCGGCGCCGAGGCGGATTACGACGCCCTGCTCGATCTGCATTCGGAGAAGCTCGTCGGCACGTACGACGTGGCGTTGGTGACCAAGGACACCGACGGCAAGGTCCACGTCGAGAAGCACGAGAAGCCGACGCAGCACGGCGCCTGGGGCGGCATCGCCGTCGGTGCGGCGGTCGGTGTCCTGGCCGCGCCGGCGATCATCCCCGCGGCGTTGGTCGGCGGCGTCATCGGCGGCCTCGGCGGGCACTTCCGCAAGGGCATCTCCCGGGGCGACGCCAAGGAGCTCGGCGACCTGATCGACGCCGGGCAGGCGACCCTGCTCGTGATCGGTGAGTCCAAGGTGCAGGAGCAGCTGGACAAGGTGCTCACGCGCTCCGAGAAGTCGGTCGAGAAGGAGCTGGACGTCGACAACAAGGAGTTCAAGCGCGAGCTCGACCAGGCCGAGAAGGAGTACGCCGCCACCTAGCCGGCCGGACCGGCTGCGGCGGGCTGTGGCCGAGCCTCGGCCGCAGCCGCCGTCGGTCCGAGCAGCACCGGCTCGCGCTGCCTCAGCCGATCAGCCGCTCGCTCGTCTCCCAGAGGTCGAGCGCCTTCGCGGTGTCGTATGACTCCTCCGAGGATCGGATCGCCTTGGCGCCGTCGAAGTACTCGCCCGTGACGCCGTCATAGCGGGCGTCCGCGGCGAGCGCCGCGAGGTCGCGCCCGGACTGCTCCACGCCGCGTACCTGCGGCAGGATCCTCGCCGCCGGCAGCAGGAAGCGCCAGGCGAGACGCTGGACCGGCCCATAGTCGCGCGCGAGGCCGGTGCCGGGCATGAGCCCCGGGTTGAACGCGTTGACGCCGACGCCCTCCTTGCCCCGGCCAAGACGGCGGTCCAGCTCGTACACGAACAGGATGTTGCACAGCTTCGACGTCGTGTAGCGCTGCCGACCGGGCATGACGTCCTCGCCGGATGGGTGGGCGAGGGCCTCCGCGGAGCGATACCGCGGCGCGGGCATGCCCGTGCTCCGGGCCGGATCGTGGGTATCGCTGCTCACGACGACGATCCGCGCCGGTGTCGCGAGTTGGGGCAGCAGACCGTCGACCAGGGCGAAGTGGCCGAGGTGATTGACGCCGAAGGTGAGCTCGACGCCGTCGCTCGTCACCGATGCGCCCGAGACCTCCTGAACGCCGGCGTTGCAGATGAGCGCGTGTGTGGGTGGGACCGCCCGCTCACCATGCTCGGCGACGAATCGCCGCACGGAGAGCAGGGATGCGAGGTCGAGCTCGGCGACCGTGCAGCGCGACGGCTCTCCGAGGCGCTCGACGGCGTCCTGTCCGCGGTGGCGATCGCGGACGGCGAGCACGACGTGCCACGTCGGGTCTGCCAGCAGCGAGCGGGCGCAGGCCAGCCCGAGGCCTGAGCTGGCCCCGGTGATGATCGCCGTCCTGGAGGTCGCGGCCACGATGACGCGGCGAGCATTGCAGAGAATTCGGCCCACCGCCGCGGCGGCGCGACGAGGTTCCGCCGTGCCGGTCCGTCATCCTGTGCACATGACGCACGTCCCGTTGGCCGAGCTCGAAGCCGGCATCGACGCGATCCGCCGTTCGCCGACCGTCGATGGCGTGATCGAGCTGATCGTGCGCCGCCCGCAGGTCGAGTCGCGTGAGGTCCTCGCGGAGGCGGAGCTGGACGAACGCATGGGGCTCGTCGGCGACTGCTGGCGCGAGCGCGGCAGCAGCTCGATGGATGACGGGTCGGCGAACCCGGACTGCCAGGTCACGATCATGAACGCGCGCTCGGCCGCGGTGATCGCCGGCGATCGGGAACGCTGGGCGCTGGCCGGCGACCAGTTCTACGTGGACCTCGACCTCAGCGTCGACAACCTCCCGGCGGGCACCCTGCTGCAGGCCGGCTCGGCGCTGCTCGAGGTGACCGCCCAGCCGCACCGCGGCTGCGGCAAGTTCGTCAGGCGCTACGGCGCCGACGCGCAGAGGTTCGTGAATTCGCCGGTCGGTCGTGAGCTGAACCTGCGCGGCATCAACACCCGCGTCGTGCGCGGCGGACGGGTGCGCGCGGGCGAGGCGATCCGCAAGACGCCGGCCTGAGCGGCGCCGGCGACTCAGATCGCGCGCATCCTGTTGTTGCGCGCGTTGTGCTCCACCTCGGCCAGACCGAGCGCCTCGAGGATCGGCGGTACGTAGTTGGCGAAGCGGCCGCGAAGGCCCTTCTTCATGCCGTACCAGCCGCCGACGGGATTGCCGGGTGAGCGGCCCCAGGCCTCGACGGTCCCATCGGCCGCCGGCTGCTGCTCGTCGGCGTTCCCGAGCGGCATCCAGTCGCCGTGGCGCTCGAGCATCGCGTGGAGGTCGCCGATGCACCGCAGCTGGTAGCGCAGCTCGGTTGCGCCGACGGTGACGACGACGGCGGGCGGATCGGCGGCCTCGTCCCGATAGGCCTGATACTCGGAGCGGCCGGGTGGGGTGGTGAGGGTCCAGGGATCCCCGGGCGTGCCCGAGCCGTTCGACGATCGTGCTGACATCGCGCTGCCTCCTCGGATGGACGATTCGTCAAGCTTGTGTTACGGTAGCACAGCGGTTACGGAGTGCGTTCCGTGGACCGCCCGGTGTCAAGCGGCGGCGAGAGGCGATCAGGGGACCTGTGCTCACGGAGGCTGGCGGACAAGCGTCCGAGGCGGACGGCTGAGATGGCGGACGGCCTGCATCGCAGTGCGCTCGACGCGCTCGGAGACGCGAACCGGCGAGCGATCGTCGAGATCCTCAGCGGCGGTGAACGCTCGGTCCAGGAGATCGCCGACGAGCTGCCGATCAGCCGACCCGCGGTATCCCGGCACCTGCGTCTGCTCAAGAACGCCGGCCTGGTGATGGATCACGCCGAGGGCACCCGGCGGGTGTACCGGTTGCGTGACGAGGGCATCGACGCCGTCAGGGAGTACTTCGCGCAGGTGTGGGAGCAGGCCGCCGCTCGCTTTCGCATCCTCGCCGAGAACACCACGCCGCCGGCGGACGGCGGGGACCGATGACCGATCCGCTCGTGGTGGAGTTCGAGGTCGCCGTCCCGCCGGAGCGGGCGTTTGACCTGTGGACGCGCCGCTGCGCGAGCTGGTGGCCGCCGTCTCACACGATCAGCGGCCGGCCGGCGGCGATCACGTTCGAGCCGCGGCGCGACGGCCGGATCTTCGAGCGCTCCCCCCAGGGCGACCAGCACGACTGGGGTCGCGTCCTCGACTGGGAGCCGCCGACGCGGCTGCGGTATCGCTGGCACCTGTTCTTCGACCCGAGCGAGGCCACCGAGGTGGAGGTCACGTTCACGGCGATCGGCGACCGAACCGCCGTTCGCCTCGAGCAAGGTGGCTGGGAGCATCTCGGCCCCGAAGGAGTCGATCGGCGGGCCCGAACCGAGCACGCCTGGGGAACGATCGGCGAGCGGTTCGCGCGCAGCTGCGAAGACATTGGGGACACGGCATCCGGAGGCAGCCGATGAGACACGTCATGGTCCGTTACAAGGTCAAGCCCGATCAGGTCGCGCGCAACGAGGAGCTCGTGCGCGCGGTGTACGACGAGCTGGCGCGTCGCCAGCCGGACGGGCTCGGCTACGCCACCTTCCGGTTGGACGACGGCGTGACGTTCGTTCACCTCGCGCAGATCGATGCCGACGGCAATCCGCTCGGCGACCTGGAGGCGTTCAAGCACTTCCTGGCGGGCATCGGCGATCGCTGCGATGAGCCTCCGACGACGACCGAGCTGAGCGAGGTCGGCTCGTTCCGGCTGTTCGCTCGGTAGGCTCGATAGGGTGCACGGGCTCGCGCCGCCGCACGGCGCGTGACGGATCGGCTTCGACAGCGGAGCGGGGGCCGGAGGCGCCATGCAGATCGGTAACCCCGGGGAGCCCATCAGCCACATCAGCCAGGCCTATCCCGACCGGGTCGAGGTGCGCGGACGGGACCTCTGCGCCGAGGTGATGGGGCGGCTCGGTTTCACCGAGTACTTCCACCTGCTGCTCACCGGGCGCGAGCCGACCGAGGAGCAGCGCTTCTTCCTCGACCTGCTGCTCGTCGCCATCGCCGAGCACGGGATGATGCCGACCAACATCGCCGCCCGCATGACGCTCGCCGCCGACCCGGGATCGCTGCAGGGGGCCGTCGCGGCGGGGATCCTCGGCTGCGGCCCGGTCATCCTCGGCACGGCCGAGTCGTGCGCGCGGCTCCTCGACGAGGCGCAGGAGCGGGTGGCGAGCGGCCGCGAGCCGTCGGCCGTCGCCGCGGAGGTGGCGCGTGAGATCCATTCCGCGGGGGGCAAGCTGCCGGGCTTCGGCCATCCCGTCCACCGGCCGGTCGACCCGCGGGCCGAGCGGATCCTCGAGCTGGCCGACGCCCGCGCGGTGAGCGGAGCGCATGTCCTGCTCGCTCGTGAGCTGCGCGATGCCGCCGCCGGCGCCTGGGGGAGACCGCTGACCATGAACGTCTCGATGCCGATCGCGGCGGTGATGCTCGACCTCGGCTTCTCGCCCGCCGCCGTCAAGGCCGTGCCGATCCTCGCGCGCACGGCCGGCCTGCTCGCGCATCTCGCCGAGGAGCAGCAGCAGCCGCTCGGTTTCCTCATGGCCGCGAGGGCGGAGGCGGCGATCCGGTACGAGCGGCCGCCGGAGTAGGGTTCGACCATGCGCAAGCTCCAGAGCCAGGGCGTCCATCACATCACGCTCTGCGGCGCCGATCGGCAGACGTCGATCGACTTCTGGGAGGGCCTGCTCGGGATGCCGTTCGTCTTCGAGCAGCCCAACCTCGACAACGCGTCCGAGAGCCACCTGTACTTCGATCCGGGCGACGGCCGCCTCATCACGATCTTCACCAACGAGGAACGCGAGCCCGATCCGCAGCGCACCGCCACGGATCCCGGGTGCGTGCACCATCTCGCGTTCTCGCTGTCCCAGGCCACGTTCCACCAGGCGGTCGAGCGCCTCGACGATCGCCAGATCCGCCACAGCGGCGTCAAGGACCGCGGCTTCATGGACTCGATCTACTTCGAGGATCCGCTCGGCCTGTTGATCGAGCTCGCGTCCTACCGCTTCGAGCCGCCGTTCGGGTTCACGCACGCCGACGTGCTGCTCGAGGCGCACCGGATCCGGATGCAGCGCGGCGACTACAACATCGCCGAGGACCACCTGGCGGACGCGATCGAGACGCTCGTCAGCCGGTCGCGGGCGACGCTCTCGGAGGACCGGGCGCCGAGGGACCCGTACCACCGGCCCCAGACGCCGGCGTAGGCGGCCGCGGCCGTCGCGGCGCCGCTAACCGGCGCTCGGGAAGACGCTGGAGGCGAGCACGCGCATCTGGCCCCACGGGATGCCCGTCGTGGCATCGCGCGGCACCCCGTCTCCGGTGAGGTTGGCCGTCTGATCGCGGACGATGTTGCCCCAGAGGTTCGACGGCGGCGGCGCGAGGATCGAGCTCCAGTCCGCCGTGCCGCCGTCGGCCGAGTCGAGCTCCATCATGAGCGCGTAGTTGCTGCTTCCGTCGGTCATGATCATCCCGTAGGTCTGTAGCGCGCGGCAGATCTCGCGCAGGAAGCGCGTGTCCGTACCGGTCGGGTCGGAGAAGGGCACCGTGCGGGTCGAGCAGTCGACCGACGGGTCGAGCTGCAGGCGCATGCCCTCCTCCAGCGGCCCGGAGCCGTTCTGATCGGAGGTCGTGGCGGGGAGACGGAAGCCCGAAGACGCGCCGGGCGCGGCGAAGCGCAGCGCGTGGTTGATCGATCCCGCCTGCACCTCCCAGCCGCGGATCAGCCCGGCCCAGGGCAGGTTGCTGCCGGTGCCGGTGCCGAGCAGCGGTCGTCCATCGCTGCCGCGGTCGTAGTGAAACACGCCGTAGCCGTCCGTCGTGATGGTGTGCGTCGACGGGTCCATGGTCGCGTGCCACATGCGCAGCTCCGTGTCGGCGCCCCAGCGCGGGTTGCTCGGGTCATACACGACCATCGGCGCGTCGGAGCCGGTGGAGACCGTGCCGCCCGGCGCGGCGTCCGCCGGAACCGGGAAGGTGATCGTCGGCAGGCCCTCGGAGTTCGTGATCGTCCAGGTCGGATCGGACGCCGAGGCCATGTAGATCCCCGGTACGTCCACGCCCTCGTTGAGCAGCACTCGCTGCTGACCCATGCTGGCGACCATGTCGGAGACGACCTGCGCGGACCGCGGGTCGGTGGGCTCGCCGGCCGGAATCGGCTGGTTGAACGTCCCGGCGTAGTCGCCACCCATCTCATACGGCTGGAGCGCCGGGTCCGACGGCATCGGGCCCGCGTCGGAGGTCGTCGTCGCCGTCGAGGTGGAGGTCGACGTCACGGTCGGCGTCGAGGACGCGGTCGTCGAGGTCGACGCCGACGAGGTCGAGGACGTCGCGGGGTCGGAGGCCGTGGCCGTCGTCGTGGATGTCGACGTCACCGTGACCGTGGTCGAGGCCGTGCTCGACGCGGACGCCGACGTCGTCGGCGCGCTCGACGCGGTCGAGGTGGCGGTCGAGGTTGGGGTGGCCGTTGAGGTCGAGGCCACGGTCGTGGTCGTGGTCGAGGTCGAGGCCACGGTCGTGGTGGCGGTCGAGGTCGAGGTGACGGTGGGGGCGGCGGTTGACGTCGACGTCGTGGTTGCGGTCGATGTCGTGGTCGTCGAGCCGGAACCGCGCGGATGGCGCTCGCGCCGCCACCACGAGCGCCGCGCGTCGCTCGTGTGCGTTGCCGGGTGGGTCACGCGACCCGGGTGCCGGGGGGCGACTCGACGGTGCTGTCGCGTCACGGTGCGCGACGACGCAGCGTGCGTCAGCGCCAGCGCGCCCGCCGGCACCGCGAGGGCGCAGGCGGCCATCGCGACGAGCGCGAGCCCGCGTCCGGCCCGGCGGCGGCGCCCGCCGCCCGGCGACGGTGCCCGCCCCGCTTCCCGTGCTGCTCTCCGTACCGCCATGTCGGCAGTAGTCGGCAGCGGCTCGCGATTATGTACCCCGCGAGCGCCGGGGCTGGACGGAAGATGTTGCGAAGCCGTGCGCGGACCCCGCGCGGCGGCATCCTACAGCGTGTCGAGCGCCGCGTTGAACGTCGGGCTCGGGCGCATCGCGGCCGCCGTCCGGTCTGCGTCCGGGCGGTAGTAGCCGCCGATGTCCACGGGCGAGCCCTGCACGGCGCCGAGCTCCCGCACGATCGTGGCCTCCGACGCGCCGAGGCGCTCGGACAGCGGTGCGAAGCGGGCGGCCAGCTCGGGATCGTCGCGCTGGCCGGCCAGCTCGCGCGCCCAGTACAGGGCAAGGTAGAAGTGGCTGCCACGGTTGTCGAGCTCGCCGGCCCGGCGCGACGGCGAGCGGTTCTCCTCCAGGACGGTGCCGGTCGCCCGGTCGAGCGTGTCGGCCAGCAGCTGGGCGCGCCGGTTGTCGGTCGACGTCGCGAGCATCTCGAACGACACCGCGAGCGCCAGGAACTCGCCGAGCGAATCCCAGCGGAGGTGGTTCTCGCGCAGGAACTGCTGGACGTGCTTCGGGGCCGATCCGCCCGCCCCGGTCTCGAACAGCCCGCCGCCGTTCATGAGCGGCACGATCGAGAGCATCTTCGCGCTCGTCCCGAGCTCGAGGATCGGGAACAGGTCGGTGAGGTAGTCGCGCAGCACGTTGCCCGTCACCGAGATGGTGTCCTCGCCCCGACGCGCGCGCTCGAGCGTGAAGCGGGTCGCGGCGGCGACGTCGAGGATCTCGATCTGCAGCCCGTCGGTGTCGAGTGCGTCGAGCGCCGGTCGGACCTTGCGCAGCAGCTGCGCGTCGTGCGGGCGGGTCTCGTCGAGCCAGAAGACGGCGGGTGCGCCGGTCGCGCGGGCGCGCGAGACGGCAAGGCGCACCCAGTCCTGGATGGCCGCGTCCTTGGCCTGGCACATCCGCCAGATGTCGCCGGACTGCACCACGTGCTCCATGAGGGTCGCGCCCGCGTCGTCGACGACGCGCACGGTGCCGGCGCCGGCGATCTCGAACGTCTTGTCGTGCGATCCGTACTCCTCGGCCTGCTGGGCCATCAGCCCGACGTTCGGCGTTGTGCCCATCGTGGCCGGGTCGAACGCGCCGTGCTCGCGGCAGTGGTCCACCGTCTCGGCGTAGAGCGCCGCGTACGAGTGGTCGGGGATGACGAACTTCGTGTCCTGCAGTTCGCCCTTCGCGTTCCACATCTGCCCCGACGTGCGGATCGCGGCGGGCATCGAAGCGTCGATGATCACGTCGCTCGGTGCGTGCAGGTTCGTGATGCCGCGATCGGAGTCGACCATCGCCAGCGCCGGGCCGTTCGCGTAGGCAGCCTCGATCGCCGCCTGCAGCCGGGCACGCTCCTCGTCCGGCAGGGCCTCGATCGCGGCGAGCACCGTGGTCATGCCGTCGTTGGCGTTGACGCCCGCGGCGGCGAGGGCCGCGGCGTGCTCGTCGAACAGCTCGGCGAAGAACGCGCGCACGGCGTGGCCGAAGATGATCGGATCCGACACCTTCATCATCGTCGCCTTGAGGTGCACGGAGAACAGCACCCCCTGCTCGCGCGCCTCGGCGAGCTGCTCGGCCAGGAAGGCGTCGAGCGCCGCCCGGCGCATGACCGAGGCGTCGAGCACCTCGCCGGCCAGGACCGGGGTGGTCTCCTTCAGCACGGTGACCGTGCCGTCCGCGGCGACGTGCTCGATGCGGACCGCGCCCGGCCGCTCGACGGTCACCGACTGCTCGGTCGCGCGGAAGTCGCCGTCGCTCATCGTCGACACGTGCGAGCGCGAGTCCGGGGACCAGGCGCCCATCGAGTGCGGGTGCCGCCGCGCGTACGCCTTCACCGACGCGGGGGCCCGACGGTCGGAGTTGCCCTCGCGCAGCACCGGGTTCACGGCGCTGCCCTTGACGTGGTCATAGCGCCGCCGGACGTCGCGCTGCTCGTCGTCGGCCGGTTCGTCGGGGTAGTCGGGGATCTCGTATCCCTGAGCCTGCAGCTCGGCGATGGCCGCCTTGAGCTGCGGCACCGAGGCGCTGATGTTCGGGAGCTTGATGATGTTCGCCGCGGGCGTCCTGGCCAGCTCGCCGAGCTCGCTCAGCGCGTCCGCGACGCGCTGCTCGGCCTCCAGACGCTCCGGGAACTGGGCCAGGATGCGTCCGCCGAGCGAGATGTCGCGCAGCTCGATATCGACGTCGGCCGCCGCGGCGAAGGCCCGCACGATCGGCAGCAGCGACTGCGTGGCCAGCGCGGGCGCCTCGTCGGTGTGGGTGTAGATGATCCGCATTTGGGGGCACGCACCCTAGCGTGACGCCGCCCGTCGGGGCGCGTCCGAGCCGCCGGCTCGACCGCGCCGCGATATCGCGAGACAATCCGCCACGGACCGCAGTCGATCGGAGGCGCTCTGCGCCTTGTCGGAGGAGGAGGGATCGAGATGAGCGTGATCGAGACCGACAGCTGGTCTGAGAGCCTGCTCTCGGGGGAATGGAGCGTCGCCGCCGGACCGTCGGTGCCCGTGGTCGAGCCGGCGACGGGCAACGAGCTCGGACGCATGGCGCGCGGCGACGCCGGCGACGTCGCGGCCGCGGCGCGCCGGGCGGCGGCGGCTGCACCGGAGTGGGCCGGGCGCCCGTACGAGGAGCGTGCCGCGGTGCTGCGCCGCGCCGGCGATCTCGTGGCCGAGCATGCCGCCCAGATCGAGGCCTGGATCGTTCGCGAGGCCGGGTCCGTGGCGCCCAAGGCGCAACTGGAGACGCACATCGCGGCGCAGGAGTGCTACGAGGCGGCGACGCTGCCGTCACGTCCGAGCGGCGAGGTCCTGGCCACCGCCAAGCCGCGGCTGTCCCTGGCCCGCCGCCTGCCGGCGGGCGTGGTCGGCGTGATCTCGCCGTTCAACTTCCCGCTCATCCTGTCGACCCGGTCGGTGGCGCCCGCGCTGGCGCTTGGCAACGCCGTGATCCTCAAGCCGGATCCGAGGACGGCGGTCGTGGGGGGCCTCGTGCTGGCCCGCATCTTCGCCGAGGCGGGGCTGCCCGACGGAGTGCTGCAGGTCCTGCCGGGCGACGCCGAGGTTGGAACCGCACTCATCGAGGCGCCGGAGGTGCGGGTGATCTCCTTCACCGGCTCGACCGCCGCCGGACGGAGGGTCGGCGAGCTCGCCGGGCGGCTGCTCAAGCGCGCGCATCTCGAGCTCGGCGGCAACTCCGCCCTGATCGTGCTCGACGACGCCGACCTGGGGCCGGCGCTCAGCGCGGCGGCGTTCGGCTCGTTCATCCACCAGGGCCAGGTCTGCATGACGACCGGCCGCCACATCGTGCACGACTCGCTCGTCGATGCGTACGCCGAGGGTCTCGCGGCCAAGGCCGCGCAGCTGCCCGTCGGTGACCCCGCGAGCGAACAGGTGGCGATCGGCCCGGTCATCGACGAGCGCCAGCGCGACCGCATCCACGGGCTGGTGACGGCGAGCCGGGACGCAGGGGCGACGATCGAGGAGGGCGGCAGCTACGACGGGCTCTTCTACCGCCCGACCGTCTTGACCGGCGTCAGCCCGGACACCCCGGCCTGGGCCGAGGAGGTGTTCGGCCCGGTCGCGCCGATCGCCCGCTTCTCATCGCTGGAGGAGGCGGCGCAGATCGCCAACGACACCGACTACGGGCTCTCGCTCGGGATCCTCACCCGGGACGTCATGCGGGCGATGGCGCTCGCCGATCGCATCCGCTCGGGGATCGTCCACATCAACGATCAGACGGTCGACGACGAGGCGGTCGCCCCGTTCGGTGGCGTCGCCGCGTCGGGCACCGGGGCGCGCTTCGGCGGTGGGGCGAACCTCGACGCGTTCACCGAGACCCAGTGGCTGACGATGCAGGGGGACATCGCGCCGTATCCGTTCTGATCCGCGGCCTCAGGGGTCGAGCGCGCCCTCCTCGGCGAGGACCTCCTGGGCGATCGCGAACGCCCCGTTGGCCGCCGGCACACCCGCGTAGACGGCCGTGTGCAGGAGCACCTCGCCGATCTCCTCGGCGGTGCAGCCGTTGCGCAGGGCTCCGCGGACGTGCAGCGGAAGCTCTCGCTCGCGGCCGAGCGCGGTCAGCACCGCGAGCGTGATGCAGCTGCGCGTGCGCCGATCCAGGCCATCGCGCGCCCAGACGGTGCCCCACGCGTAGCGCGTGATCAGGTCCTGAAACGGGGCGGTGAAGGCGGTCGCGGCCGTCACGGCGCGGTCGACGTGCGCGTCGCCGAGCACCTCGCGGCGCACCGACATGCCGGCGTCGTGGAGCGGGTCGCTCATGGTTCCTCCCGGGTATCGAGGTGGTCGGCGATGAGGCGGTTGACGACGTCGGGCTGCTGCACGCTGGCGAGGTGCGCGGCGTCGGGCACGATCTCGAGCCGCGCGCCGCGGACGCCCCGCGCGATCGCCTCGCCGTGTGGCGGCGGCGTCGCGGGATCGTCCGCGGCGGCGATGACCAGGGTCGGCGTCACGATCCGCCCCAGGTCGGCGCGCAGATCGAGCCGCGCGATCGCCTCGCAGCAGCCGGCGTAGCCCTCGGCCGGCGTCGCGGCGATCATCGCGCGGTGGCGTGCGACGACGTTGGGGTGCGCGCTCGCGTAACCCGGTGTGAACCAGCGCCCGACGACCGCGTCGGCGACGACCGCGGGCGTGCCGGCCTCGCGCACGGCGGCGGCCCGCTGCGCGTAGGCCGACGCGGGCGGCAGGTGGGCCGACGTGCTGACGAGCACGAGCCCGTCGATCCGCTCGGGAGCGTGGGCGGCGAGCCACATGCCGACCATCCCGCCGAGCGACAGGCCGCACCAGGACGCCCGCTCGAGCCCGAGACGGTCGAGCAGCGCCAGGACGTCGCGCCCGAGATCGTCGATCGCGTACGGGCCGTCGGGCACGGGCGAGCCGCCGTGCCCGCGATGGTCGAGCCGAACGACCCGCCACCGCGCGGAAAGCGCCGGCACCTGCGGATCCCACATCCGCAGGGTCGTGCCGAGCGAGCCGCCCAGGAGCAGCGCCGGGCCGTCCGCCGGACCCGTCACCTCGTGGTACAGCGGGCAATCGCTCACGGCTCGTGCGCCCCGAGCGCCCGATCGATCAGCTCGGAGGCGGCGCCGAGGTGATGCCCGGGGTCGGCCGCCTCGGCCACGCCGGCGCGAGCGAGACGGGCGAGGTTCTCGGCCATGCGGGCCTCGTCGACCTCGAGCCGCTCGAGCAGGTCCCGCGCCCAGGCCGTCGCCGACCCGGTCAGCGCGAGCAGGTCGGCGAGCGTGCCCCACTCCGCCTGCCACGCGCCGGCGGCGCGCTCGTGCTCCTGCTCCATGGCGCCGAGCAGCGTCGCCACGAGCCCGGGTACGCGTCGCGTGCAGGCGAGCACGGACACCGCGGCGACCGGGTTGCGCTTGTGCGCCATCGCCGAAGAGGCGCCACGGCCGGCGTCGGCGCCCTCGCGCACCTCGCCGATCTCATCCTCCGCCAGCAGCGTCACGTCGCGCGCCACCTTCGCGAGCACCCCCGCGAGGGCGCCGAGCGCTCCGGCGAGGGCGGCGATGCGCGTGCGGATCGTGTGCCAGTGAAGGGTCGGCTCGGCGAGCCCGAGCTCCGCGGCCACGTGCGCGGCGATCACGGGGGAGCGGGACCCCACCGGACCACCCATCTGCACGGCCAGCTCGCCGTCGCGGATCGCCGCGAGCCGTGTCCGCGCCTCGTCGATCCCGACGAGCCAGCCGGCCGCCCGCAGCCCGAACGAGGTCGGCAGCGCCTGCGCGAGCAGCGTCCGCCCGGCCATCGGCGTGAGCCGGTGGGCCTCGGCGATCGGGACGCACGCGGCGGCGGCGGCGCCCGCGTCGATGAGCACCGGGTGCAGCGCCCGCCGGGCGACGAGCATCGCCGCTGTGTCGAGGATGTCCTGACTGGTGGCACCGAGGTGCACGGCGCCGGCGAGCTCGTCCCCGACCGACTCGCGCAGCGCGCGCACGAGCGGCACGACGGGCGATGCGTGCTGGGCCGCGGCGCCGGCCAGCGCGGCGAGGTCGAAGCGGTCCGCGCGGCACGCTGCCGCGACCGCTTCGGCGTCGGCGGCGGTGATGAGCCCCTCGCGTGCGCACGCGCGCGCGAGCGCCGCCTCCGTGTCGAGCAGCGCCTGCAGCCATGCCGGGCCGCTCACCTGCTCGGCGGCGCCGCCCCGTGCGTAGATGCCTCCGAAGAGGCCGCCGTCAGAGGGCAAAGAAGACCGTCTCGCCCGGTCCCTGGAGCCGGATGTCGAATCGGTAGCCATCGTCGCCGGGGTGGGCGAGCAGCGTGTCACGCCGGTCGGCGGGAACCGCGGCCAGGATCGGGTCGGCGTCGTTGGCCTCGGCCTCGTCGGCGAAGTAGATGCGCGTCACGCAGCGATGCAACAGGCCGCGGGCGAACACCGACACGTCGATGTGCGGCGCCTGCGTCGAACCCCGGGGGCCGGCGACGGGGCCCGGCTTGACGGTCACGATCGCGTAGGCGCCGTCGTCGTCGGTGGCGCAGCGGGCGAAGCCGCGGAAGCCCGGCAGCGCCGAGCGACGGCCGTGGCCGAGCAGATCGGCGAAGCGGCCGTCGCCGTCGGCCTGCCAGGTCTCGATCAGGCAGTCGGGTATCGGATCGCCGGCCCCGTCGCGGACGGAGCCGGCGATCGTGATCGCGCCGGGCGTCACCACCGGCACGGCCGAGGGACCATCGGCCCAAGGCAACCCGATCGCGAAGTACGGACCGACGGTCTGCGACGGGGTGGGGCCGAAGATCAATGAGACTCCTCGAACGGCGTCGCCCCAGGCCCGCGCAGATAGATGTCGAACTCGTAGGCGAGGGCCCAGTTCGCCTCGCTGCCGTGGATCGAGAATTGCGATACGAGGCGTCCGCGGGCCTCCGCGTCGCGCACCGAGTTGAAGATCGGGTCGTACGCGAACAGCGGATCGCCCGGGAAGTACATCTGCGTGACGAGCCGCTGCGCGAACGCCCGGCCGAGCAGCGAGAGGTGGATGTGCGCCGGCCGCCAGGCGTTGTGATGGTTGCCCCACGGATACGGGCCGGGCTTGACCGTCACGAAGCGGTAGCGCCCGTCGTCGTCGGTCACGCAGCGCCCGGCCCCCGAGAAGTTGGGATCGAGCGGTGCGGGCCAGCGATCCCAACGGTGCGCGTAGCGACCGGCCGCGTTGGCCTGCCAGATCTCCACGAGCGTCCGGCGCAGGGGCTTGCCCTCGGTGTCCATGACACGGCCGGTGACCGTGATCCGCTCGCCGATCGGCTCGCCCTCGTGCTGCCGGGTGAGATCGTCGTCGTGCTCGCCCAGGACGCGCTCGGAACCGAGCTGCGGACCGGTGATCTCCGTTACGGTCTGGGGCAGGTAGACGAGCGGCTGCCGCGGGTGCCGCCGGGCGGTCGACTTGTAGGGCTCGTAGTCCAGCGGGGGGTGCGCACCCGCGGGCTCGCGGGCGTAGCTCGTCGGCGTGTCGGACGCCGACGGCTGGATGCCGGTCGTCTCGGTGCTCGGTTCGTTCACGGCAAGCTCACTCCCTCGGTCCTCCGGCCTCCTCGCGGCCGGCGCCCTGTTCGACTCGGTGATGGCGAGACTGTACGCGTGACGGCCGTCGCAGCGGTAGCCCGACGTAGTTCTCGGCCAGCGACGTCGCGGCGGCGGTCGAGCTGCACACGTATTCGAGCTGCGAGCGCGCCAGGGCGTCGTCGTAGGCGTCGTCGGCGGGATCGACATGCAGCATCGTCGTCATCCACCAGCTGAAGTGCTGCGCCCGCCACACCCGGGCCAGGCAGCGGTCCGAGTAGTCGTCGAGCCCGGCCGAGGACCCGGAGCCGAGCCGCTCGGCGAGCGCATCGGCCAGCAGGGTGACGTCGGCGACGGCGAGGTTGAGGCCCTTCGCGCCGGTCGGCGGCACGATGTGGGCGGCGTCGCCGGCGAGGAACAGCGAGCGGTAACGCATCGGCGCGGCCACGAAGCTGCGCATCGGAGTGATCGACTTCTCGAGGACCGGCCCGTCGTCGAGCTCCCATCCGTCGGTGGCCAGCCGGACGCGCAGTTCCTCCCACACCCGGTCGTCCGGCCAGCACGCGATGTCCTCGCGCGGATCCACCTGAAGGTAAAGACGGCTGCGTGTCGGTGAGCGCATGCTGTGCAGGGCGAACCCCCGCTCGTGCCGCGCGTAGACGAGCTCATCGCTCGACGGCGCGACGTCGGCCAGGATCCCGAGCCACCCGTAGGGGTACTCCCGCTGCCACACGCTCAGGACGCCGGGCGGAATGGCGGTGCGGCACGCGCCGTGGGAGCCGTCGCAGCCGGCGACGAACTCGCACTCGAGCGTCCGGCGGCGCCCCTCGTGCACGTAGCGGATGACGGGGGCATCGGCGTCGATCCCGTCCACGGCCACGTCGTCGCAGTCGAACAGCAGCGGCGCCCCGGTGGCGAGCCGGGCCGCGACGAGATCCTTGACGACCTCGGTCTGACCGTAGACGGTCACGGCGCGACCCCCGGTGAGCTCGCTCAACGGGATGCGGTGGGTCTGTCCGGCGAAGCGCAGGTGGATGCCGCCGTGCACGAGGCCCTCGCGCGCCATCCGCTCACCGACGCCCGCCTCGCGCAGGACGTCGGTCGTGCCCTGCTCGAGCACGCCGGCGCGAACCCTCGCCTCGACGTATTCGCGGCCGCGCGCTTCGAGCACGACCGCCTCGACTCCGTGCCGACCGAGCAGATGGGCGAGCAGGAGCCCGGCCGGGCCCGCGCCGACGATCGCTACCTGTGTGCGCATGCCCGCCGGTCGCCCATTGCCGACATCATCGCGCCACCCGCTGCCGGAGGGCATCCGGCGGTGCCGGCCCGGCCGCGCGAGCGCTAACGCGCGCCGACCCGGCTGACCGTCACGGCGGTAGGCCCGCGCCGTGAGCGAGGGCCACGCCGCCTCGGTCGTCGTCGATCGGCCGTCGGCGGCTCACGCGCCGTTGGGCGAGGCCACCCCGACGGCGTCGGGCGCCGGCTCGGGCTCCACGTCGGCTGCGGGCGCCGGCTGCGAGTGCATGGCCGCGTACAGGTGCGCTCCGAGCGCGCCGAGGATCCCGGCGCCGAGCGCGAACAGCCCCCATTCCGGGCCGGTGCGCTCGCGTCCGAGCGCGGCGTCGATGGACACCGGTCCCGGGCCCTCCTCCGCGAAGAGCAGCACGCCGGCCACCAGGACGAGGTTGTACTCGTAGCCGCCGCTCGTGGCCCACGGCCCATTCTTGAGGTGAACGCGGTGGATGGCCGTGAGCATGGTGGCGGTGAGCACGGCGCTGCTGAGCGGGGTGGCCAGCCCGGCCGCCAGCGCAGCCCCGCCCCCGGCCTCGGCGAGACCGGCGGCGAGCGCGTGGTGCCTGCCCGGGCGCATGCCCATCGAGTCGAACGCGCCGGCGGTGGCCTCCAGGCCGTGGCCCCCGAACCAGCCGAAGAGCTTCTGCGTCCCGTGACCGACGAACAGCGCGCCGATCGTGACGCGCAGGATAAGCCTTGCGATCTTCATTTCGAGTTCTCTCCTGTCGTTGGACGACGCCGTCCCTCACCGTGGTAGGACGTCGCGCGGCACGCTAAAGAGGCGCGGCCGTTCCGGCGCCGGTTGCACATCGCCGCCGTCCGGCGGCGGTAAGGTACGTCCGAGCGGTCGGCTCGTCTTCGAGGGAGAGATGAACGGCAGCAAGCGATCCGAGCAGTGCTGCAGCGCCGCGACCCTGACCCGGGTCGGGGTCGTCATCGGCTCCTGCGACCAGGTCGATGCCGCCCTCTCGGAGGTGGCGCGTGTGGCCCCGGTGGGCGCGCTCAGCCTGATGCTCGTGGGCGTGTCGTCCGAGCCGAGTCCGCTCTGGTACATGGCCGCGCTTGGCGCCGGCCTGCCCGCCGCGCACCTGCTCGGGCAGTCGGGCGTGGACGCGGCCGAGGCCGCGAGGGTCGCGGCGCTCCGGGCGCCCACGCGCGCCCGCGTCGTTCACCGTTGCGCGGCCGGGTGGCGGGCCCCGTGGCTGCTCGACGGTCTGCGCCGCGGAATCGTCGACGTCCTCGTGCTCGCGTCGGTGCCGCATCGTCGCTGTGACCGCCGGGCGCTCGAGGCGGCCTTGCTCGAGGGTGCGGTGACCGCGGTGCGCGCGGTGGCCGCTCGCCCCAGCGCACCGGCGCGACCGCCGCTGCCGGCGACCGCACGCGCAGCGCCGGTCGCCGTGTCGCCGCGCGTTCAGGTGGGCTGAGCGGCGCGGGCGCCGCTCGCCCGAGGAGACGCCCGCGTCCGACGCCCGCGGCCGGCGCGCGAGGGCGGCCGCGCGCGCCGGGGACGGGGAGCGTGCTTGGCATCGAGGGGCCGACTCGCGCCATCGCATCCGTGCGCGACGCTCACGCCGCGCCGCGCCGCGCCGCGCCGCGCCGCGGCCCGTGGCCCGGGGACCGATCGCGGGCTACCCGGGTGCGCCGCTCGTCGCGTCGGCCCGCGCGGCCGGCTCGCGGGTGAACCGTCCGCCGGCGAGGCGCACCGGCAGCGTCTTGAGCTGGTTGACGAACGGGGACTCGACGAACGTCGGTCGGCCGGCGATCGTCATGTGGGGGTAGCGTCGCAGCGTCTCCTCGAACATCACGCGCAGTTCCAGGCGCGCGAGGGCGGTGCCGAGGCAGAAGTGCCGGCCGCCGGCACCGAAGGCCTGGTGCTCGGCGTTGCGCCGCACGTCGAAGCGGTCGGGGTCCTCGTGGCGCGTCTCGTCGCGGTTGGAGGACACGTACCACATGACGACCTTGTCGCCCTCGCGGATCGGCTGGCCGTTGAGCTCGGTGTCGCAGGTCGCGGTGCGCCGGAAGTGGGCGAAGGCCGGGAACATGCGCAGCGCCTCCTCGACGGCGCCGGGGATGAGCGATGGGTCGTCGAGCAGCAGCTGGCGCTGATCGGGGTGCTCCATCAGCGCGCGCATGCCGCTGCAGAACGTCGCCTTCGTGCTGTCGTTGCCGGCGGCGACGAGCAGGAAGAAGCCCATCACGATCTCGTGCTCCTCCAGGCGCTCCCCGTCGACCTCGGCGTGCACGAGCACGCTCGTGAGATCGTCGGTCGGATGCTCGCGGCGCGCCGCGATCAGCCGGCGGCAGCGCTCGAAGATCTCCGGCACCTCATTGGCCATCACGCTCTCCATCCCGCCCGGGGCGAGGTCGGGGTCGCCGGCCCCGAGGGCGCTGTTCATGAGCGTGGCCCAGATCGCGTCGTCCTCCTTGGGGATGCCCATGAAGCTGCCGATCACGCGCGACACCACGGGCTGCGCGACGTCGGTCACCAGGTCGCAGTGCTCGCGCCCCTGCAACGCGTCGAGGACCTCGATCACGATCGCCCGGATCGCGTCCTCGTGCGCGGCGATCCGCTTCGGTGTGAAGCCGGCCTGGAACAGGGCCTTGATGCGATCGTGCTTGGGCGGGTCCATCCCGATGAACATCGCGCGCATGAGCTCGAGCGGGAACGCGTCGAGCGCCGCCGTGATCCCGCCGAGCTCGGACGAGTACGTGCGCCAGTCGCGGCTGACCGCATGGATGTCGTCCGCCGTCGTGACCGACCAGTACCCCGCCTCGCGCGGGTACTCGGGGATGTGGTCGCTCCAGTGCACCGGGCACTCGCTCCGCAGGCGGCCGAACAGCGCGTGCGGCGGGCCGTCGCTCCACAGCCCGCGATCGATCACCACCGTCCGGTCCAGGTCGTTGCCGGTCACCGTCATTTGCCCCACCTCCGGGAGTCAGCCGCTGTGCGAGATCGCGCGGCGGATTCTACCGGCTGGCTGGCTGGCCAACCAGCCAGGGTGTCGCCGGGCCGCGGCGGCCCGTGTTCCGGGGGCCCGGAGGGCGCCCGGGCCCCGAAGCGGGCGAGCGTAATGAGATCGTCATACCGGGGGCCTCGATCGTGATGAATCCTTGATGTGCGCGGGTACAAACTGACCGTATTGGCTGCCACGCCGGCGGCCAGTCAGCCGGGAGGTACCCGTCATGCCCCGTTCCGCCCCAGCGATCCCCAAGCGGCTCCCCGCATGGTCGGCCCAGCTGCCTTCCGGTGGGTGCGCGCCGTTCGGCACCCGGGGTCCCCGCGAACGCCGCGGCCTGCGGCTGCGTGTCGCCGCCGGCGGCCTGAGTCGGGGGGGACGGCGATGACCGGTCCCGCCTGCGAGCCGCTCATGACCCTCGTCCCGCCGTCGGCGCGCGAGGAGCAGCCCGACCGGCTCGCCGAGCTGCTCGAGTGCCTCGCCGACCTGGTCGTCGAGGCCCACCGGTGTCGCGGGGTGCTCGAACGCCTGCCGAGCTGCGCGGACCAGCGCGTCCAGGACTCGATCGCCCACCTCGAGCAGCTCGAGCGCAACCTGCGCGCCGTCGGCGTCGAGGCCGCCTCGGTCCACCAGGGCCTCCTGCGCGAGCGGCTGCTGTGACCGTGCTCCTGCTCAACGAGGGCCTCGACGGCACCTACGTCGAAGTCCGCCGCGCCCGCCTTCGCGACGTGCTCGCGTCGCGCCTGAACGGCACGTCGCTCGATCGCCGGCTGGCCGCCGGCGCGTCACCCGACGCGTGTCCCTCGCTGGCGTTGCGTGCGCGACTGCTGCGACGGCCGTCGATGCGCCGCGGGCTCGGCGAGCGCCTGCGCGAGATCGTGGCCGAGGCCGAGCGGCCGCCGACCGTACTCACCTCGCGGGTCCCGATCTCGCGCCGCAACGTGGCCGCCGCCCGCGCCGAACTGCTCGAGCTGTCCGACCGGCTGCTCGGCCCCGACCCGGTCGACGTCCGCGGCATGGCGCGCGTGCGCGTGCTGCTCGGCGACGGGCTCTCACCGGTCTACGGCCGCGCCTCCGGGAACGATCTTGCCCAGGTCGTGCGCCTGGCGATCGACGATCTCGGGGTCTGGGCGACGGGAAGCGCGCTCGACCACCGCTGAGGGGCGGGTCGGTCGGGTCGGTCGGGCGGGTCGGTCGGGTCGGGCGGGCGGGTCGGTCGGGTCGGGCGGGGGGGTCGGTCGGGTCGGGCGGGGGGGTCGGTCGGGTCGGGCGGGCGGGTCGGTCAGGTCGGGCGGGCGGGTCGGTCGGGTCGGGCGGGCGGGTCGGTCGGGTTGGGCGGGCGGGTCGGTCCCGCGCGCGGGCCGCCGGGATTGGCCGCCGCGCCGACCCGCGGGATCCGTCCAAACGCGCCTGACACCCGAAGTTTGTTCGATCTTCTCTCGTGGTGGGAGAAGATCGACCAAACTTCCGCAGCCCCGGCCGCTGTCCGGCCGGCCGTCGCCGCCGCTCGGTCCGCGGCCCGCTTCCGTGCCCGTGCCGCTGTCTGGCGTCGTCGCCGCTCGGTCCGAGGCCCGCCTCCGCGCCCCGGGCCGCCGTCCGTCCGTCGTCGCCGCTCGGTCCGCGGCCCGCCTTCGCGCCCCGGGCCGCTGTCCGGCCGTCGTCGCCGCTCGGTCCGTGCCCGTGCCGCTGTCTGGCGTCGTCGCCGCTCGGTCCGAGGCCCGCCTCCGCGCCCCGGGCCGCTGTCCGGCCGTCGTCGCCGCTCGGTCCGTGCCCGGGCCGCTGTCCGGCGTCGTCGCCGCTCGGTTCGCAACCCGCTTCCGCGCGCGGGCCGCCGGCATCGGCCGCCGCGCCGACCCGCGGGATCCGTCCAAACGCCCCTGACACCCGAAGTTTGTTCGATCTTCTCTCATGGTGGAAGAAGATCGACCAAACTTCCGCGCCCCGGCCCGCCGCCCGTCCGGCCGCCGCCGCTCGGTCCGCGGCCGGCTTCCGCGCCCCGGCCCGCCGCCCGTCCGGCCGCCGCCGCTCGGTCCGCGGCCGGCTTCCGCGCCCCGGCCCGCTGCCCGTCCGGCCGCCGCCGCTCGGTCCGCGGCCGGCTTCCGCGCCCCGGCTCGCTGCCCGTCCGGCCGCCGCCGCTCGGTCCGCGGCCGGCTTCCGCGCCCCGGCCCGCTGGCCGTCCGGCCGCCGCCGCTCGGTCCGCGGCCGGCTTCCGCGCCCCGGCCGCCGCCGCTCGGTCCGCGGCCCGCTTCCGCGCCCCGGCCGCCGCCGCTCCGCTCGCGCCCCGTAGCCGGCCCGAAGCGACGTGAATCCGTAGTTCGCCCACCCGCGCGCGGCTCGGGCCTCGTTACGATCGTTGTACGTGCACGGGCGTGTCGGGGTGCGCGGCAAGCGTATGAGCGCCGATAAACCGAGTTCCATGGACGGGCTGGACGTCCGGCAGATCGAGTCGGCGGTTCTGCGCGAGCTTCCGGGCACGGCCGTGTACGTGTACGACCGCGATCTGCGCTTCGTGTTCGCCGCCGGTGCCGCGTTGGCCGACCAGGGCTGGTCGAGCGCGCGCATCACGGGGCGACTGCTCGCCGACGCGGTCTCGGCCGAGACCTTCCGGCGCCTGGAGTCGTATTACCGGGCCGCGCTCGACGGCGGGACGTGCACGATCGACCACCAGCCGCCGGACAGCGGGCGCTGGAACCGCATCGACATCGGCCCGGTGCGCGACGACGACGGGCGGGTCGTCGGCGGATTCGCGGCTGCGCGCGACGTCACCGAGGAGCGCGAGACCGAGGAGGCGCTGCGCACGAGCCGTGCCTACCTCCAGGACATCCTCGACTCCCTGAACATCCCCGTCTCGGTCAAGGACGCCAACTACCACTTCGTGCTGTTCAACCGCGAGTACGAGCGCCTGCAGGAGATCGACACGGCCGAGCTCGTGGGCAAGACGGTGTTCGACCTGTACGCCGACGAGTTCGCCGAGCTCTTCCACCGTGACGATCGCCGGGTGATGGAGACGGGCGCCGTGGTGCGCAACGAGCGGCAGGTGCCACGTCCCGATGGAGCGATCCGCCTGTACAGCATGGTCCGGTCCCCGTTGCGCGACGCCGCCGGGCGGGTGTACGGGCTCATCGGGACGGGCACCGACATCACCGCGCAGCGCCTCGAGGCCGAGGCCCTGCACGAGGCCCACGAGCGCTTCGAGCAGATCTTCCAGAACGCCGTGATCGGGATGGCGGTCGTCTCCCTCGACGGGCGCCTGACCAAGGTGAACCGGGCGCTCTGCGCGCTCACCGGCTACACGGAGGCCAGCCTGCTCGAGCGGACGTTCGCTGACATCACCCACCCGGACGACCTCGATGCCGACGTCGCCCAGTTGCAACGGCTGCTCGCCGGGCACATCGGCTCCTACGAGCTGGAGAAGCGCTACGTCCGCGCCGACGGCGAGATCGTCTGGACCCTGCTGTCGGTCGCGCTCGTGCGCAGCGCCGACGGTGAGCCGGTGCAGTACGTCGGCCAGGTGCAGGACATCTCCGAGCGCCGCGAGGTCGAGTGGCGCCTGCGCCGCCGGGCCGAGCACGACGCGGTCACCGGGCTGCACAACCGCGCGCGCTTCCAGGATGACCTCGATCAGCAGATCGCCCGCTGCCGGCGCTACGGCGAGCAGGCGGCGCTGCTGATGATCGACCTCGACGGCTTCAAGCGCCTCAACGACGAGCACGGCCACGGGGCCGGAGACGACGCGCTCCGGCACGTCGCCTCCGCGCTCACGGCGTCCGTGCGAGAAAGCGACATCGTCGCCCGTTGGGGCGGGGACGAGTTCGTCATCCTCGCCCCGCACATCGCCGGCCGCGAGGCACAGACTCTCGCCGCACAGATCGCCCGACGCCTCGAGGCCTCGCCCCTGCGGATCGGCGGCCGGCCCACGAGCGTGTCCGCGAGCGTCGGCGTGGCCGAGCTGGGCGACGGCACGGTCAGCGCCGAAGACGCCCTGGCGCTCGCCGACGCCGCGATGTACGAGGCCAAGCGCGCCGCCCACCACGGCGGCTGACGGCCGCCGCTGCCGTTCGCGGCCACGTTACGCTCACCTGGCACGTGCAGGCTCGATGGCGAATCCGACGGCAAGGCCGACCCCGCGGCGGCGGCGGGCGCCGCCGCCTGCGCCGGCCGGGGATCCGATGAGCGTCGAGCCACCGGACCCGATGGACGCGAGCGGGGCCGACCAGCCCGAGCGCGACAGCCGCAGCTACCTGCGCGACGTCCTGGACTGCCTCAACGTCCCGGTCGCCGTGAAGGACGCCTCATACCGCTTCGTGATGCTCAACCGCGAGTACGAGCGACTGCAGGGCCGTGGTCGCTCCGAGCTCGTCGGCAAGACGGTGTTCGACCTCTTTCCCGACGGCTCGGCCGAGGAGTTCCACCACGACGACCGGCGCGCGCTCGAGACGCGAACGGCCGTGCGCAACGAGGTGGAGGTGCCACAGCCCGACGGCTCGATCAGGTACTTCCACATGGTGCGCTCGCCGCTGTGCGACTCGGCCGGCCGGGTGTACGGGCTCGTCGGCGTGGGGACCGACGTCACGGCGGCGCGTCGTGAGGCCGAGGCGCTGCACGAGGCGCACGAGCGCTTCGAGCAGGTCTTCCAGAACGCGGCCATCGGGATGGCGGTCGTCTCGCTGGAGGGCCGCTTCGTGAAGGTGAACCGCGCGCTGTGCGAACTGACCGGTCACGCCGAGGCCGCGCTGCTCGCGAGCTCGTTCGCCGACGTCACCCACCCCGACGACGTCGACGCCGACCGCGCCGAGGCCGAGCGCCTGCTGGCCGCAGAAGTGGCCAGCTATGAGATGGAGAAGCGCTGCATCTGCGCCGACGGTCGGGTCGTCTGGGTCCTCCTGTCCGTCTCGCTGGTGCGCACCGCGCAGCACGAGCCGCTGCAGTACATCGCGCAGCTGCAGGACATCTCCGAGCGCAAGCAGTTCGAGCACGAGCTGCGCCGCCGGGCCGAGCACGACGCGCTGACCGGGCTGCGCAACCGCGCCCGCTTCGAGGAGGACCTCGCGCAGCAGCTCGCCCGCTGCCGGCGCTACGACGAGCGGGCGGCGCTGCTCGTCATCGACCTCGACGCGTTCAAGCGCCTCAACGACGAGCACGGCCACAAGGCCGGGGACGAGGCGCTGAAGCACGTCGCCGCGACGCTCACGGCCTCGGTCCGGGACAGCGACATCGTCGCGCGCTGGGGCGGCGACGAGTTCGTCGTCCTCGCCCCGCACAGCGACGCGAGCGAGGCGCGCCAGCTCGCCGACGGCGTCCTCGAGCGCCTCCGGAGCTCGCCGCTGTCGATCGGCGCCCGGGCGACCGTCGTCTCGGCGAGCGTCGGCGTGGCCGAACTGGGGGGCGGCGCCCTGACCGCCGACGAGGCGTTCTCGCTCGCCGACGCGTCGATGTACGAGGCCAAGCGCGCGGGGCGCGACCCGGTCTGAGGGGGCCGGTGGCGGCCTCAGGCCGCGACCGGCGTGGACGGCAGCTCGAGGCGGTAATCGTTCGTGGTCCCGTCGCGCCGTGCGAGCCTGAAGCCGGCCGCGTGCAGGAGACGCTCGGAGGCGACGTTCTCCGCGAGCGTCGTCGCGGTGAGCACCGTCACGCCGTGGGCGCGAGCCTGCTCGAGCAGGCGCGACAGGAGCAGGCGGCCGAGCCCACGGCCCTGCCACGCGTCGGTGACGCCGATCGCGACCTCCGCGCTGCGGGCGTCGCCACGCACGTAGCGCGCGACCGCCACCCCGCGGGCCGGCTCGGCGGCGATCGCCACAAGCGCGAGGTGGTGGTCGCCGTCGGCGCCGGTCAGGAAGTCGAGCTCGCGGTCGCTCAGGCGGGGCTTGGGCGACGCGAAGCGCAGATAGCGCGAGCGCGCCGACATGCCGCGCATCGAGGACGCGTAGGCGCCACGGTCGCTCGCGCGCAGCGGGCGCACGAGCAGCTCGCCACCGTCGGCGAGCCTGATCCGTTCGCCGCCGGCCGGGGCGGGAGCGGGAAGAGGATCCTCCGGAGTCGGTTGGAGAACGGCCACGATGACTCCTTCCGGGTGCGGTGTGTGCGGTGACGATCAGGATAACAAGGCAGTCGCATCAAGCAACTGACCTTCGACGGTCGTGCCGACGCGTCGGGCACGCGACCGGGCGGCGCGACGATCGGCTAGCCCGCGGCGGCCGGCTCCAGGCCGGCCCCGCGATGCACGGTGATCGTCGCGGGCGTCAGCGGCGCAGCGCAGCGATCGCACATGAGGTGCTCGTCCGGGCGTCCGCCGCAGTCGGTGTGCTCGATGATCCGCGGAGGACCGCCCGGCTCCGGGTAGTACCGGTCGCCCCAGCGCATGAGGTGCGCGAGCACCGGCCAGAGCGCCCGCCCCTTCTCCGTGGCGCGGTACTCGAAGCGGGGGGGACGGTCCTGGTAGGGAACGCGCTCGAGCACGCCCTCGTCGACGAGCCGCGCGAGCCGCGCCGTGAGGACGCTCCGCGTGATGCCGAGGTCCCCGAGGAGGTCGTCGAAGCGGTTCACGCCGAGCAGAACGCTGCGCAGGATGAGCAACGACCAGCGCTCGCCGACGACCTCGAGCGAACGTGCCACCGAGCACACCTGGGTCTCGTAGTCGCGTTTGAGCATCCGGCGACAGCATAGAGCCGGCACTCCCGCCCACCGCGGACCATCCGATCCATGCCCGACAATGAGCGCCCGTGCGGACGCCGGCGCAACGGACATGATCGGGCTCGCCCCGCTCGCGGCGGTGGCGACGATCGTCGTGGGCGGCGAGCTGGTCGCCGCCGGCCTCCTGAAGTTCGCTCGCGCTCCGGCGACCGCCTCGACGCTCGGGCGGCGGCCGGGTCTCCGCGTCCTCGGCGCCCTCGACGGGCTCGGCCTGCGCGCCCTCGGTGCGCTCGAGCTCGTCGTCGGAGTCGGGATCTGGGCGCTCTGGTGGCCGGCGCGAGTCGCCGGCGCCGCGCTGCTGCTCGCCTTCGCGGCCTGGCAGGTGCGGGCCCTGGCGAGCGGCCGCGCCGGGACGCCCTGTCCCTGCTTCGGCGCGGCCACGACCGTCAGCCGGGCCGGGGCGGTACACGTTGGCGTGATCGCCCTGCTGGCCGGCGTGCTCGCGCTCACGCCCGCGCCGAGCCTCGCGGTCGGCGGGTGGCTCGCGGTGCTCGTCGGCCTGCTCGCCCTCACCTGCGCGGCCCTCGCCTGGATCGCGTACTCGCTCGCCCGCGAGGTCGCCTTCCTGCGCGCCCGTGAGCGCCGCCGCGGCGCGCTCGAGATCGAGGCCGAGGGGCCGGCCCGCGGCACCGATTGCCCGCTCATCGAGCGCTTCGGAGTCCAGGGGAGCGAGCTCGCCCTCGCCGTCTTCCTCTCGCCCGGGTGCCGGATGTGCGCGGAGCTCGGACCGGCGATCGCGGCACTGGCCGAGCGCCCGGGGCTCGAGCTGATCGTGTTCGACGAGGAGCGCGACGTGCTCGCCTGGCGGGTCGCCGAGGTCCCGGGCAGCCCCTACGCCGTCGCGATGAGCGCCGACGGGATCGTGCTCGCGAAGGGCACGTTCAACACCGCCGAGCAGCTGCAGAGCATCCCGGGAACGGCGCTGTGGCGGCGGGCGGCGGAGGGAGCGGGTGTCTGAGCGGCAGCCGTCCGCGGGCCGTCAGTCGCGGCGCGGCTTCCTGCGCCGGGGCGGCGAGGCCCTCGTCGCCCTGGCCGGCGCCCGCCTCGCCCTCGACGACGCGCTCGATCCGGCCGGCGCCGAGGCGCAGCCCTACTACACGTTCTGCGGGCACACGTACACCACCGCGTCCTGCCCGCATCCGACCGGTCTGCCGCGCGTCGACAGCCGCGGCTACCCGCTGCGCGCGAGCGACGGCCATCCGATCGACGACCTCGGGCGCCCGGTCAACGCGCGCGACCAGCCGGTGGACGCGAACGGAAACCCGCTCCTCGGTCCCGACGGCCAGCCCCTGCCGCCGGCCCCACGGACCCGGGTGTGCCTCGACAACGTCCCGCTGCGCTTCGGGATCAAGACGTACGAGGACGGCACGTGGCACCGCTGCTGCGGCGGGCACGTGCGCAAGCTGATGGACTGCTGCGCCTACACGAGCAAGCGGATCAACGGCGATGCCGCGCTGACCGGCTACTGCTACAGCGGCCGCAGCGTCTTCTGCGTGTACTACTTCGACACCCAGGTGCCGTGTTGAGCGCCCTCGACGCGGCGCTCGCAGCCACCGCGCTGCTCGCCGGCATCACCGGCACGTGGTCGCCATGCGGGCTGTCGACGATCGACACGCTGCGCGCCGGCGGCGTGCACCGCGGCGGGCGCGCGGTCGCGGCCGCGACGACGATCGTGTTCGCCGCCGGTGCGCTCGCCGGAGGCGTCCTGACCTTCGGCTGCCTCGGCGCGCTCGGTGCGCTCGTGCACCACGGCGGCGGAGGCGGTGCGACGCTCGCGCTCGCCGTCGCGCTCGCGGCGGCGCTGCTCGACGCGAGCGGCACGCGGATCCTGCCGCAGGTGCGCCGCCAGGTGCCCGAGCCGTGGCGACGGGGCCTGCCCGTGGCGGTGACCGCGGGTCTGTACGGGGCGTTGCTCGGACTCGCCTTCACCACGTTCGTCATGAGCTTCGCGGTGTGGGCGCTCGCCGGCATGACCGTCGCGCTCGGCACGGTGCGCGCGGGCCTCGTCGTCGGCCTCGCCTTCGGCGCGGGGCGCGCGCTGCCGGTGCTCGTCATCGCGCCGATCGCCGACACATCGCTCGGCGCGAGGCTGATCTCGGGCATGACCGAGCGCGCCGGGGCCCTGCGCGGCATGCGGCTGCTCGACGCGCTCGCGCTGATCGGCTGCGCGCTCGCGCTCGCCGGGCCGGCCGGCGCGGCGACGCCGCCCGCCGCGCCGATCTACTCGGGCAAGGTCGATCCGAGCGTCGTCGCCGGCGAGCTCGCCTGGCAGGAGCCCGGCGTCGGCGGCTTCGTCCGCCGGGGCGCCGCCGTGTCCGCGCTCCCCGGCGACGATCCGGCGCTCGGCGGCGGTTGGATCGCCTGGCGCGGCGCCGACACCATCACGATCGCCGATCGCCGCTCGCTCACGCCGGCGTTCACCGTCGCCGCACCCGGCGCGGACGAGCTCGCGATCTCCGCGGGCTGGCTGGCCTATCGCGTGCCGCCGGCCCCGGGCGGGCCCGGCCGGTACCGCATCCTCGTCCAGCGCCTGCCGCCGACCGCGCCCGCGTACCAGGTCGCCTCGGCGAACGTGCCCGACGAGCTCGGGCGCCCGGCGCTGGCCGGCCGGACGCTCGTCTTCGGCGCCGCCGGACGACGCAGCCGGATCGTGGCGATCGACCTGCGCAACGGACGTCACACGACGCTGCGCCACGCGATCGACGCGCAGCTTCTCAACCCCTCGGTGCTTGCCGGTCGCCTGCTCTACGTGCGCGTCGACGACTGCGACCAGAAGCTGCTCCTCGGTCCGGCGATCGCCAACGCGCGCGACCGCATCATCGCCTCGGCGGTGACGCAGGTCTCACGCGACGGGGGCTATCAACCCGGCGCCATCCGCGAGGGCCGCACGCCGAACCACTGCGTCGGCCCGCTCGCCGGCCGCTACACCACCATCGTCAGCTTCTGGACCACCGCCCTCGGCCCGCGGGCGGCGTACCTGACCGTGCTGAGCGCGAGCGCCACGTCGGCGCTCGCCGTGCTGCGGCGGCTGCCGCGCTGATGCGTCACAGCGATGCGGAACGACCCTACCCTCGCCCCGCCGCGCGCGCGTTCGGCGGCGTCGTGCAGGCGAGGCCCGCGAGCAGGCGCTGCGCGAGCCCCTGCAGCGTCTGCTGGCCGTAGAGGTGCGTGCCGTCGTCGAGGGTCATGATCGCGAGCGCGACGCGGTCGGGCCCGCGCGTCAGCAGCGCCACCTGGTGGTCGACGGCGCCGGTGCCCGAGCCCCAGCCGCCCTTGAAGTACAGCTGCCAGCCCGCCGGCGCGACGCGGGCCACGCCCCAGCGCTGCCAGGAGACGATCGTCGCGAGCAGGCGCAGCGCGTAGGCACGGTGCAGTGGCGCGATGTAGCGGTCGATGTGCAGCCAGAAGCGCGTCTGGTCGTCGGCGTCGATCTGCGACAGGCCCCAGATCGGGGCCGGGGAGAAGCGGCGCATGCCGACCCGCCGGGCCAGCGCGACGAGGCTCGCGTCGCCGACGATGTTGCGCACGTCGGTGGCGGCCGTGTTGTCCGACCAGCGGATCATCGGCTCGAGCAGCGCGCGGTCGGCCGCGTTCAGCGGGCGGTCGCGCACTGACGCGCGGTTGAGGTAGGCGGTCATCAGCATCGCCTTGAGCACGCTCGCCGAGGGCACGGTGTCCTCGGCCCGGTAGCCCCAGAAGCGGTGCTCGACCCGCACGGCGAAGGAGATGTCGCCGCGGCGCAGGTGCGCGTAGGCGATCGCCGCGCGCATCCCCGGGCGCCACGCCGGCGGCGTCGCGGCCGGCGACGGCGGGCGCGGACAGCTCGCGCGGGCTGCGTGGCCGAGCGTCCCGGCCGGTCGCGGCGGCGCTCCGGCGGCCGGCACGAACCCGGCGAGACCGCCGAGCAGGGCGAGCACCGCGAGCACGGCGGCGAGGCGCTGCAGGCCGGGGCGTCCCACGCACGGAACTCTACGTATTGCGTCGCGGGGCGCGCACGTGCGAGAGTGGCGCCACCGGCCCGGCCACGCCGACCGGGCCAAGAGAGAGAGGAATCGGCATGGCCGAACGCGTGCTGTTCATCGGCTGGGGGGCGGTCGCTCGCGGGTCCGAGGAACGCGGACTCGAGGTGTTCAACGAGGCGCTGGGCCTCCTCGGGCGCCGTCAGCAGGAGGGAAGCATCGAGGGGTTCGACGTCGTGCTGCTCGAGCCGACGGGTGACCTCGCCGGCTACATCGAGGTGCGCGGCACACCGGAGCAGATCACCGCGCTGCGCAGCAGCGAGGAGTTCCTTCGCAACCAGATCGACGCCCAGCTGTGCGTCGACGGCATCCGCCACCTCGAGGGCGCGACCAACGAGGCGGTCGGTCCCCGGATGAGCCTCTACCAGGAGGCCATCGCCCGGGTGCCGCAGCGCGCCTGAGCGCCTCTGCCTGGTCCGGCCTGGTCCGCGCCCCTCCGGCCGTTGCGGGGGGCGCCGCCAGGCCTGTCGTCAAGGGAACGCGGTCGCTGCCGATCACCCGGTGGACCACCATTCGGGCGCGACCGCTCCGAACAGGCCCCACGCCTGTTCGTACGGGCAGGTTCACGCCATGCGCCAAAACCCCGTGCACGACCTCATCAGATCCGCCGCATCGCGCTCGCCCGCCGAGACGCGGCGCCTGGCCGAGCGCATGCTCGATCAGTGCTGGCCCGGCGGCGGCCTCGACCGGACCGAGCCGGCCGCTCGCGCCTGGCTGTCGCGCTGGCGCCCGACGCGGTTCGACGCGCCCCTGCCGGCCTGCCGCTGCTCCGACGGGCGCTGCGGCCTCTGCAACTGAAGCGCGGCGCGCGGCGTCAGCCGACGTCGACCCACGGCCGGTCGAGCAACTCGGCCACCGTGTGGCACTGGCTCAGATCCTGGAGCACGTGGGCCTTGCCGAAGCTCGTCGCGTCGCGCCGCGCGAGCGTGCCCAGGGCCTTGCGGCCTCGCTCGAGGTCGCGGAAGGTCATCTTCATCGTCTCGAGCTCGGTGGCGGTGAGCCCCGGGCCGTCCCCGCGCTCCCGCCCGCGCCGGCAGGCGATCAGGTAGTCCATCCAGCCCTGCGCGTCGGCGACGACGTTCGTCTTCTTGTCCGGCAGCGCCGCCCAGACCGTGCGGCGGTCGTCGATCGTCGCCTGGGCCTTGGACAGCCACGACTTCTCCCACCAGGTGCAGCGGTCGATGGAGCGGGCGAGCGTCGCCTGGTAGTGCAGGAAGTCGTCCTGCATGAGGAGCGCCGTGGCCGCCACGGCGTCCTTGCCCGCCCGCGCCGCGCTGCGGCCCTGATACCAGTTGTTCAGCGCCTGCGCCGACAGGGTGGCCAGCCCGCCGATGAGCGCGCCGAGGAGCCCGGCCCAGGCATCCGAGGAGAGCGCGACCGGCGGCGCGAGCATCACCCCTCCGCGAATCCCGGCCGTGATCGCCGGCGACCTGGCACGGCGGCAACCGTACCGGCCGCGGTGGTCGGTGCCCCCGTCACCCGTCGCCGGCGCCCTCGGGCGCGAGCACCGGTGCGGGTGGTGCGTGCGGCGACGCGCCGCGGACGCGAGCCGGGGTCAGGATGCGGTCGGCGGCGAGGAAGGCGAGCCCCATCATCGCGGCGCCCACCACACCGTCGACGAGGAAGTGGTTGGCCGTGGCCATGACGGCGAACAACGTCACGAACGGGTAGCACACGAGCAGCGCGCGCGCCCAGCGCCGATGCCACACCTGCCACAGGACGACGACGCTCCACACGGCCCAGGCGATGTGCAACGAGGGCAGCGCCGTGAGCTGGTTGGAGTCGATCGCGGTCGCGCCCGCGTGCCAGGTGGGCATGCCCAGCGAGAGCGAGACGAGGTCCCGGTAGCCGTCGGAGACGAGCATCCGGGGCGGCGCGACCGGCCAGCTCCAGAACACCGCCAGCGCCGCGACGTTGAGAAGGAGGAGCGCGAGGCGATTGCGCGCGAGGAGCAGTGGCCGCCGCCACCACAGCCAGACGAACAGGCCGATGGTGACGACCCCGTGCACGTTGTAGTACCAGAAGACGACGAGGTCGCGGATGCCGTGGTGAACCGCCAGCCACAGGTTGAGCGTGTGCTCGGGGGCGAGATGCAGCGTCTGCTCGAGCGCGAGCACGTCGCGGGCGTGGCGCTCCGCCGCGGCCTGGCGGACCGGGGCAAGGTTGTTCATCGCGTCGAACCCCACCCAGAGCCACAGCCCGAACAGGAGATCGAGCACGGGGCGGCGGGCGCCGCGTGGTGCGGGGACGAAGCCGAGACGCCTGAGAGCCTTGGCCATCGCCGCAGCGTACCCCTCGGGGCCGCTCGGTCAGCTGGACTGCAGCGCCCGCTCGCGGGCGCGCCGGCGCAGTACGCGCGCCGTCCACCAGGCCGCGAGCGCGACGAGCGCCAACGGCGCGAGCACGGCGAGCGCGACGAGCGCGACGGCGAGGCTCACCTGCAGGACGTCGGCGGCGTCGTGCAGGCCCGTGCGCAGCGTTCCCCCCGCGCGGTGCGCGGCGGGCGCCGGCGCGACCGACTGCAGCACCACCGCGACGGTCGCGGTGCGCGCCCGCGCGCGCAGCGAGGCCACCGCACGCTGCTCGGAGGCGATGCGACCGTCCAGCGCGGCGATGCGATCGTGCAGGCTCGCCGTCTCGTTCGGCGTCGTGGCCCGGGCCAGCGCCACGAACAGCGCGTCGCGCTCGGCGCGGTCGGCGGCCAGCCGCGAGGTCGCCCGGCCATAGGCGTCCGTGATGTCCTGCGTGCTCTGGTTGAGCGACTCCACGCGCGCCAGGCGCGAGAGCGTGGTGACGAGCTGGGCAAGGCTTCCCGACGGAACGGTGAGGCTGAACGTGGCCAGGCTTCCGTTGCCGGCCTCGGTCACGTTCGAGTTCTGCACGACCCCGCCGAGCTGCTCGGTGGCGGCCACGATCTCGTCGGCCACCTGCCCGATCGAGCCGGATCCGGTGCCGAGCGTGACGGTCGCGGAGCGCTGCTGCAGGCGCGACGGGCCGAACGTCGGCGGGGCGGCGAGCGCCGGAGCGGCCGGGGCCGGCGCGGGTGCCGGAACCACGACCCCCGGGCCCGCGCTCGCAGCTCCGCCGGCGGGCGCCACCTGAACCGGCGAGGCGGCGTGCGCCGGCAGTCCCTCCTCGGTCACGGTCGAATTGGGCCCGGCGGTGGTGATCACGAGCGCTACCGTGCCGGCGACGGCGGCCACCCCCAGGCCGGCGACGACCAGGCGGGCGACGGTCTTCGGGCGGATGCGGCCGACACGCTGCCGTCGGCGACGTCGGGGTGCGCCGGGCGCCGTCGAGGCCGGCTTGGCGAGGCGGTCGTCGAGGCGAGCGGCCGCGTCGTCGTCCAGCCGCGGCGCGTCCGCCCGCACCGACTCGACGAGCGCGGCGAGCTCGAGCTCGCTCGCGTCGACCGCGTCGCCGGCGAGGATCCGGTCGAGCGCCGCCAGCTCGGCGAGGTCGGCGGGGTCGAGCTCGCTACGGCGCATCGCACGCCTCCCGGAGTCGTTTCAGCGCGCGCGAGAGGCGCGTGCCCGCGTTCGTCTCGCTCGTGCGCAGGACGTGCGCGAGCTCGGCGTTGGACAGCCGCCCGAGGAACTTGAGCAGGACGATCTCGCGCTCTCGCGGGTCGAGGCGCCGCAGGCCCGCGCGCACGATCAGCCGCCGCTCGGCGAGCTCGGCGTCGTCCTCGGGCAGCGGCGCCTCGTCGGCCACCTCACCGACCAGCGCGGTGCTGCGCGAGCGGCGACGCAGCTCGTCGAGCGCCGCGTTGCGGGCGATCGCGAACAGCCACGCGCGCTCGCTCCCGCGCGACGCGTCGAAGCGACCGCGACCGCGCAGGGCGCGTTCGAAGGCGAGCGCGGTGACGTCCTCCGCGGCGGCGCGATCGCGCAGCAGCGAGGCGACGTAGCCGTACAGGTCGTCGCGGCAGGTGCGGTAGAGCGCCTCGAAGCGCTCGCCGCCGGCGGGCTCGCGTCGCGGGGCCGACGCCGGAGCGCTCACGCCGGACGGCCCGCTGCTCGAGATCGGCGATGCACGCTCACATGGAAACTACGTGCGAGCGCGCGATTCATCACACGGCCGCTCGGCCGCTCGCGGCGGCGTCAGTGGCGCGAGCGGATGACCACGCGCGCGCCGCGCTTGGGGATCATCGTCACGTTGCGGTGGTTGACGCGCTCGGGCGCCGGGTCCTCGTACTCGAGGTCCAGGCGGCGGACCATCGTGTTCATCACGACCCGCTGCTCGGCCATCGCGAGCGAGGCGCCGAGGCAGCGCCGCGTGCCCCCGCCGAACGGGATCCACTCGTACGTGCCCGGCTTGCGGCCGAGCCAGCGCTCGGGGCGGTAGGAGAACGGGTCCGGGTAGAGGTCCTCGCGGTGGTGGACGAGCAGGATGCTCATGACGACCGGCGTGCCGGCCGGAACCACGTAGTCACCGAGCCGCCAGGGGACCATCACGCGCCGTCCGATCGCGGGGATGACCGGGCGGACGCGCATGCCCTCGACGATCGCGGCCTCGATGTGCTCGTCGGCGTGATCGTCGCTGCGCACCGCGTCGCGCAGGCGGTCGTAGGCCTCCGGATTGCGCACGAGGCGCTCCCAGGTCCAGGCCATCGAGTTGGCCGTCGTCTCGAAGCCGGCGAGGATGAGCGTCAGCAGCTCGTCGCGGAGCTCGCGGTCGGTGAGCGGCTCGCCGTCCTCGGTCCGGGCGCGCATGATGAGCGACAGGATGTCGTTGCGCTCCTCGAGATCGGCGGCGCGGCGACGGGCCTTGATGACGCCGTAGGTGTAGCGGTCGAGGATCTGGACGCCGCGCTTCGTCAGCCCGACCGGCTCCTCGTGGCCGAGGTTGAGCAGCTCGGCGACCTGGTAGAGGGGCAGCGTGGAGGCGGCGGCGAGGTGCTTCACCGCGGCGCGGAGCCCATACTCGGGCGTGCCGCGCTTCGGCTTGCCCTCGACGCCGAGGATCCCGGACATGATCACGTCAAGGGTGATCGACTGCGTGCGCGGCGCGAGCGCGAACGGCGTTCCGACCGGCCAGCGTTCGATCTCCTGCTCGGTCATCTCGGCGATCATGCGCGAGTAGCGCTCGATGGCCTCGCCGTGGAAGGGCGGGAGCAGCAGGCGGCGCTGGCGCAGGTGGCGCGGGCCGTTGGAGGTCAGCACCGAGTTCGGGCCGACGATCGGCAGCAGCGGCGACTCGCCGGTCAGCGAGGGCGCGATGTCCGGACTGGCGGTGAACAGCGAGCGCACGTGCTCGGGGTGGCTCGTGATCGCGGGGGTCCCGGCCACGATCGCGTTGGCCGCGAACACCTCGCCGAGACGCCGGCGCCAGCGGAACATGAACTCGATCTGCCGGTAGTTCATGTGCATGATCTGCACCGCGCGCGGGAGCGGCACGCGCGGAGGCGCCGGCAGGTGCATGTCCTGCGGCTCGGCTGGACCGGCCGGCGAGGGAACGGCCTCGCGAACGAGATCGTTGGCGACCAGCCCGTCCAGCGTCGCAGCGTCCGCGGACTCGCGGTCGAGCACGGCGGGGGAGGTCATCGTGCTGGCCATGGGATTCTCCTTGTTTCGGCCGCGCGACCGATTTCGATAAGTACGAGCGCGAACATTCGAAGGCGTACATTTAGCGCAGGGCGCCTTGGCTGTCAAGGCGGCCCGCTGCGGTATGCCCGGGCCGCCGTCGTTTTGGGAGGTTTGGCCTCTCCCGGCACCGTGGACGCGTGGACGACGGGAGCGGGCGCGAAGTTTGGTCGATCTTCTTCCACCATGAGCGAAGATCGACCAAACTTCGTCCGAGATCCCGCGGATCCGCCCCAGGCCGGGCGGGCGCGCTCGATCCGCCGTCGCGCGGGCCACGCGCCTCCGACGCCCTCAGCGCCGCTGCAGGAACGTCGCGATGAGCGACGAGGAGAACGCGGTGATGCGCTCGGGCGTATAGCGCTCGGGATCGCGGAGGTTGAGCCGCACGCCCTCCTCGGCGGCCGCGATGAGCAGGTGCGCCGTGAGGTCGGCGTCGAGGTGCCCGGCGCCGATCTGCTCGAGGCCCCAGGCGACGACCGGATCGATCGAGGCCTTCAGGCCTGCGCGGTGCTCGTCGACGCTCTCGCGGATCGCCGGCGGGGCGCCCTCGGGGGGCAACAGGATCAGCCGCCAGGTCTCGGGGTGCTGCTGGACGACTCCGAGCACGGCGAGCAGCCCCCGCTCGAGGACGTCGAGCGGGTCATCGCCGTACGGCGGCTTGGGCATCACGCCGGTGATGGCCCAGAAGGCCCGCTGCTGCTCGCGCGCGATGAGCGATCGCAGCAGCTCCTCCTGGTTGCCGAACGTCGCGTAGACGACCGTCTTGGCCAGATCGGCCTCGCGGGCGACCGCCTCGATCGTGAACGCGCCGAAGCCGCCGGCGTCGATCACGCTCAGCGCCGCGTCGAGCAGCTGCTCGCGGCGCTCCTCGCGGGAGCGCCGCGGGGAGTACTTGCGACGCAGGGTCTGGGCCATGGTGCCTGTAGCTTGACAGCGAAGTGGCGCTCGGGCAAAGTACGTACGCGAACGTACGACGCCGTACTTTACTCGAGGAGGAGGCAGTGACACCGATCCCGTTGCGGGAGCACTACGACGTCGCCATCGTCGGCAGCGGCTTCGCCGGCCTCGGCATGGCGATCGAGCTCAAGCGCAGCGGGGAGGACGACTTCGTCGTGCTCGAGCGCGCGGACGCCCTCGGCGGGACGTGGCGGGACAATCACTACCCGGGGTGCGCCTGCGACGTGCCGGCCCCGCTGTACTCGTTCTCGTTCGCGCCCAACCCCGACTGGTCGCGCCTGTATGCCCGCTGGGACGAGCTGCGCGACTACCTCGAGGACTGCGCCGACCGGTTCGACGTCCGCGGGCACATCCGGTTCCGGGCCGAGGTGACGACGGCCACCTGGGAGCACGAGCGCCAGCGGTGGGTGCTCGAGCTCGCGGACGGCCGGACGCTGACCGCGCGCGTCGTGATCGGCGGCTTCGGCGGCCTGAACCGCCCCTCCTATCCGGACATCCAGGGACTCGATGGCTTCGCCGGCGAGCTGTTCCACTCGGCCGACTGGCGGCACGACGTGCCGCTCGAGGGCCGCCGCGTCGGCGTCATCGGCACCGGCGCGAGCGCGATCCAGCTCGTCCCGCACGTGGCCGCCCGCGCGGAGCACCTCGACGTCTACCAGCGCACCGCGCCGTGGGTGATGCCGAAGCTCGATCACCGCTTCTCGCGGCGCGAGCGGCACCTGTACCGCCGCCTGCCGATCATCCAGCGGGCGCTGCGCGGGCTCGTCTTCACGCTCACCGAGAGCCTCGCCTGGCCGATCACGCGCGACCAGCGGCTGCTGGCGCCGCTCGAGCGGCGCGGACTCGCGCATCTGGCGCGCCAGGTGCCCGACCCCGAGCTGCGCGCGAAGCTCACGCCCCACTACCGGCTCGGCTGCAAGCGCATCCTCGTGGCCAACAACTACTACCCGGCGCTGATGCGGCCCAACGTCGACGTCGTCACCGAGTCGATCGCGCGGGTCACGCCGCGGGGCATCGTCACCGCCGACGGGGTCGAGCACGAGCTCGACGTGCTCGTGTGCAGCACCGGCTTCTCGATCGGCGAGGCGTTCTCGGCGATCGACGTCCGCGGGCGCGACGGACGGTCGCTGGGCGAGACGTGGAGCGCGGGGCTGCAGGCGCATCGGGGTACCGCCATCGCCGGATTCCCTAATCTCCTCATCCTGTCCGGCCCCAACACCGGCACCGGGAGCACGTCACAGGTGTACATGATCGAGAGCCAGATCCACTACGCGTTGCGCGCGCTCGCCCACATGCGAACGCACGGCTACGCCACGATGGAGGCGACCGAGGCCGCGCAGTCGCAGTACAACCGCGAGCTCGACGCCCGCATGGAGCGCACGGTGTGGCTGCGTGGCGGCTGCAACAGCTGGTACCTCGATGACCAGGGCCGTAACGGCACGCTGTACCCGGGGTTCTCATCGGCCTTCCGGCGCTCGCTGCGCCCGCTGCACGCGGCGGAGTACCGCTTCGAGGTCCCGCGCGCGCTGCCGCTCCCCGCCACAGAGCTCGTCGGGGCACGCGGCTAGACGAATGGCGCGTCGCCGCCCCATCAACCTCGACGGCCGCACCGCCGTCGTGACCGGCGCCGGCTCGGGGATCGGGCGTGCGCTCGCGCAGCGCCTCGCCGCCCACGGCTCGCCGGTGGCGATCTGCGACTGGGACGAGGACGCTCTGGCCGAGACGGCCGCCGGGATCAGCGGTCCCGTCCTGCAGCAGAAGCTCGACGTGCGCGACCGTCAGGGGCAGATGGCGCTGGCCGCGCAGGTGCGCCAGTGGGCGCCGTCGCCGCTCGGCCTCGTCGTCAATAACGCGGGCGTCGCGCTCGCGCAGACGGTCGCCGGCGGCTCGCCCGAGGACGACGAGTGGGTGATCGACGTCAACTTCTGGGGCGTCGTGCACGGCACGCGCGCGTACCTGCCGATCCTCCTGGAGGAGGGCAGCGGCGCGATCGTCAACGTCTCGAGCGTGTTCGGGATCATCGCCTTCCCGACGCAGAGCGCCTACTGCGCCTCCAAGTTCGCCGTGCGCGGGTACACCGAGTCGCTGCGTCACGAGCTGCGCGACACGAACGTGCGCGCGATCACCGTGCATCCGGGCGGCATCGCCACGAAGATCGCCGAGCACGGGCGCTTCCACGTCGACGACCAGGGCGGCACGGACAAGGACGCATGGGTGAGCGAGTTCGCCAAGGTCGCCCGCACCTCACCGGAGCGCGCCGCGAAGACGATCCACACCGGCATCCAGCGCGGACGTGACCGGATCCTGATCGGGCCGGACGCCGCGTTCGTGTCGGTCCTCTCGCGCGCCGTGCCGGTGCGCTATTTCGACGTGCTGCAGCGGCTCGAGCCGCTCGCGCGCCGCTGACGGAGCGACGTCCCGGGGGCCGCCGGCATCCGCGCCGGTGTCCATAACTACAGAACCGGCGTCCGCGTCCGATCTCTCTCACACGCAGTGCGTGACGCACCCCACGCGATTCGTCCCGCGTGTGCCCACGCCGGCACCCCCCGGCCGGCGTGGGCACGTCGCGCAGCGTGCAGAGCGCGTCAGCCCGACGCCGGCGTCCGCGCGAGCGCGCCGAGCAGCCGGTCGACGAGCTCGGCCTGGGCCGGATTGAGGAGCAGGCGCGCGCGCTCGGGCGCGACCCACGCGACGCGGTCGATCTCGGCGAAGGTGGCCGTGCGACCCGAGCGCGGGGGCCAGATCATCTCGAAGGTCGCGCTCCGGACGGCCGCCGGATCGACGGCGCCCTCGGCGGCCCAGGCGTGGACGACCTTGCCGCCGCGCTGGCGGATCTCGCCGAGCGCGACGAGCTCGAGTGAGCCGAGCGGCGCCGCCGCCTCGACTCCCAGCTCCTCGATCAGCTCGCGTCGTGCCGCCTGCTCGGGGGACTCGCCGGGTTCGATCTCGCCCTTGGGGATCGACCAGGCGCCCTCGTCGCGACCGGCCCAGAGCGGTCCGCCCGGGTGGGCGATGAGCACCTCGATCGCATCCGGCGCGTCGCTTCGGCGGTAGAGGAGGATGCCGGCGCTCGCGCGGGCCATCACCGTCGCCGGGCGAGCGCTATCGGGGCTGCCGTTCGAGCGCGGCCGCGTCGCCGGCGCAGTCGAGCAGGTAGAGGCCGTTGTTCGTCCGCGCGTGCACGCCGCGCCAGATCCGCAGCGGCACGGTCGCACAGACGGCGGCGGCCGCCTGGCTGGCGGCGTTGCCGCCGCGGTACGCGTAGCCGCCGCCGAGGAGCACGTAGCGTGCCTGCCCCGAGGCCACGAGGCGACCGAGCGCCGGCCCGTCGAGTGCCGGATCGGTGCCGCCGTAGCCGCCGAGCGCGGCGGCCCGCAGGCCGAGCAGGATCGGGCTGTCCGCGGTCAGCGAGGCCTCGGTGAGCAGCTGGTAGCGCGTGCCGGGCCCGCCGGCCAGGACGTAGCGGATGAGCGCGTCCTCCGTCGCCAGCTGAGCCCGGCTCAGCCCGGCCCCGCCGTTGCCGCCGACCGCGCGGGGGCCGGCGGCGGGGAAGGTGCCCTGCACCGGCTGGCGCCAGGTCGTCGCTGCGTACGCGGTCGGGGCGACGAGCAGCACGGCGAGAACGGCGGCGAGTCCGGCGCGCGTGAACCGGCGCAGCGACACGGCGACGAGCACGCCGACCGTCGCCGCGGCGATGAGTACTGCGGGCCACACGTGGAGGTAGTGCGCCTGGTGCAGCAGTACGACCTGCACGGCGACGGCGGCGGCGACGGCGGCGACGGTGATGAGGCGATGCCAGGTGCGCGCCGGGCGGGCCATGGCCGCGATCCCGGCGCCGACCATCGCCGCGGTGCCCGGGCCGAGCGCCGAGACGTAGTACGGGTGCACGATGCCCTTCGACATGCTCAGGAACGCGGCCTCGCAGAGAAGGAAGCCGCCGAACACGATCAGGCCGGCGAGCCGCGGATCGCGGCGCGCGGGGCGCGTGAGCGCGATCGCGATCATGCCGAGCAGGGCGAACGCGAGCATCCAGGCGTCCTGGTCGCCGAGCCCTGAGCCGAACAGTCGCAGCGGCCCCGGAGAGGATCCGAAGGCGACCGGGTTTGCGTTGATCGTGCGCCTCACCTTCGGCGCGACCTGCGGCGAGGGCTTCGGCAGCGGCTCGATCGCCGACGCGATCACCCCGCCGCCCGACGCCGCCGGTGCGCCGGACTGAGGCTGCACCGTCTGGTTGACGAGCGGCCCCGGACCCCCGTTCTGACCGTCGACGCGTCCGAGGCCGTTGTAGCCGAACGTGAGGCCCAGCTCGGAGTTGTCGGTCGTGCTGCCGACGAACGGCCGGTGTGAGGCGGGCGTGAGGTCGACGGCCACCATCCAGGAGACCGAGAGCAGCGCGCATACGAGGCCCGCGATCAGGAGGTGGCCGATGCGCCGGCGCGCCGAGCCGGGAGCGCACACGAGGTAGGCGAGCGCGATCCCCGGGACGACGAGCATGGCCGCGAGCGCCTTCGTGTTGAAGGCCAGCGCCACGAGCACCGCCGCACCGAGGAGCGCGCGCAACCGTCCGGTCTCGGTCGCGCGCAGCGCCACGCCGCAGGCCAGCGTCATGAGGAGGATGAGCAGCGCATCGACGTTGTTGTCGCGCGAGATCGCGACGAACGCCGGGAACGTCGCCAGCGTCAGCGCGGCCGCGGTCGCGGCGAGCGTTCCGTATCGCTTGCGCACGATCAGGTACAGGGCCGCCACGGCGGCGACGCCGGCGAGGGCCTGCGGGAGCAGGAGGCTGAGCGGCGAGAAGCCGAACGCCTTCGCGCTGGCCGCCTGCAGCCACAGGCCGAGCGGCGGCTTGTCGATCGAGATGAGGCCGGTCGGATCGGCGGACAGGAAGACGAAGTTGTGCCAGGACAGCAGCATCGACTTGACGCCCGCGGAGTAGTAGACGTTCGCATACCCGTTCTGGCCGAGCGCCCACAGATTGAGCACGGCGGCCAGGGCGACGACGCCGGCGAACGGAGCGATCGCCCGCCAATTGGGACGCACGCGCGAGGCGCGCGCGACGAGCGCGGGCGCCGTCGGCAGCGGGCGCGTGGGTTGGACGGCGGTCTCGGACACGGAGTCACGTCTAGACGACTCGACTAAGTGTGGATGAAGTCTCGCGCCTCGGTCGTGTTCGCGCCGCCCGGTCCACGGGCGGCGCCGTCGGCGGGGCGGGATATGGGGGCGCGTCGGGCTCGATGGCACGTGAGCACGGTGTTCGCGCAAACCGCCGCGGACCCTCGCGGTGCATCGGACCGCCCGAGGGGCGCGAGGGCGATCGACGCCGCCGGTTTTGGTCGCAAAGTGCCGCAAAAACCGTGTCCAACGGCCGAGTTTCCGGGTGCGGGGTTACCGGTCGCCCGCCGATAGAGACGGCATGCTCCACCTCGCGCGCCTCCGTCGTGTGCCCACGCCCGTTCGCTCGGGCGGGGCCTACGCCGGGGTGAACATCGAGAACCTGCGCCGCATCTCCGGTGTGGGCTGGGCGGCGGTGCTCGTGCTCGTCGCGCTGATGGCGCCGTTCTACCCGCCCAACGACGCCATCGGCTGGTCGGGATGGATCGTCGGCGCGGGGCTCCTGTTCATCCCCGTGGCCGGCCTCGCCTGGCTGGCCACCCATCCGCGGCAGGCGACGCTGAGGGTCCTGCTGGCCAGCTGCTACTACGGAATCGGGGCCATCGCCGTCGCGCAGTGGCTGGCCGGCGGCTGGCCGTCTTCCTACGGGGAGGTGTACCTGCCGCTCATGCTCGTCGGCGCCCTCGGTCACCCGCCGAGCCGCTTCATCCCCTTGTTCGTCGTGCTCGGCGTCGCGGCGCTGCTGCCCGAGGCCTACGCGCCGAACGGCCCGATGTTCGTCGACGCGATCTTCCGGCTGCTCATCTTGGCGGGCATGGCGGTCGTGTGTCTCGTGCTCATGTCGCGCGTGCGCCACCAGCGGCTGGTCGCCGAGCACCTCGCGAACGTCGACGCGCTCACCCAGCTCGCGAACCGGCGGGCGTTCGATCGCCAGGCCACTCGTGTGCTCGATCACGGCATCGCGGTCGGCGTCGGCGATCTCGACGCCTTCAAGAGCATCAACGACCGCTACGGCCACCTGGCCGGCGACCAGGTGCTCACCGCCGTCGCGCGGGTGCTGACCGAGCACGCCCGCGCGGGCGACAGCGTCTTTCGCTGGGGCGGCGACGAGTTCGCGATCCTGCTCCCCGGCGCCGACGTCCGCGAGGCCGAGGTCGTGTGCGGCCGGCTCGAGAAGGCGGTCGCGCAGTACGTCCGCCGGCCCGACGGCGAGCCGGTGTCGCTGACGATCGGCTGGGCCGTGCATCGCGTCGGCCTCGACCTGCTCGGTCTCGTCGCCGAGGCCGACGCCGCGCTGCTCGCGCGCAAGGCCGGGCGCAGGCTCGCGCCGCACGGGTCAAAGGTCGCCTGAGGCCGGGGCCTCGGCGGGCCGGCTCCCGTCAGGCGACCGCCGTCGTCGCCTCGCTCGGGACGCCGTCGACGCACACCCGGTCGCGGCCGCCCGACTTGGCCCGGTAGAGCGCGGCGTCGGCGCGGGCGAACAGCTCCTCCTCGTCGAAGCCGCCAGCCGGGCTGAGCGTGGCCACGCCGAAGGACATCGTCACGTGCAGCTCGTTCACCGGCTCGGCGCGCAGCGCCCGGCGAAGCCGTTCGGCCACCTCCGCCGCCTCGGCCGCCTCGACGCCGCTCAGCAGGATCGCGAACTCCTCGCCCCCGATCCGGTAGGCCGACTCGAACGTGCGCAGGCAGCCGCGGATGCGCGTGGCGATCGCCTCGAGGACCGCGTCGCCGGCGGCGTGCCCGTGCGTGTCGTTGATCCGCTTGAAGTGGTCGACGTCGCCGATCACGACCGCCACGTCCTGGCCGCCGAGCTCCGCGCGCACGCCGAGCTCGGCGACGCGGGTGTGCAGGGCGGCCCGGTTGAGCAGTCCGGTCAGCTCGTCCACGACCGACGCTCCGCGGTGGCTGACCGCCGAGCGCCCCACCGCCGAGCCGATCAGCGCCGTCGTCCCGAGCAGGGCCAGGGGGAGGGTGACGAGGGCCGGGTTGGCCAGCACCGCGCTCGCGTCCAGGTAGAAGGCGGCGCCGACGATCAGCGCCGCCGTGAAGGCGGTGCTGATGATCACGCCGCGGCGGGGGAAGATCGCGCCCATGCCCGGAACGACCAGGACGAACAGCGAGAGGGCGAAGATGGGCGCGTGCGCGGCGCGGCTGAAGCCGATCGCGATCGCGAGCTGGAAGAAGATCCAGGCCGCGACGAGGACGTACTCCGGCCGGCGCCAGCGCTCGATGTGCCGCTGCACGAGGTGGTACATCGCCGCTCCCATGATCGGAACGGGGAGGATGGCCCACCCATACCACGGGACGGTGGCCACCAAGCCGGCGAAGGCGAGGATCGCGCAGCCGGCGAAGATGCCGCGCAGGCGCGCGTTGAGGTCGAGCATGTGCTCGCGCTCGAGCGCGTTGGCGACGAGCCAGCTGCCATCGTCCTCGGGGATCCGCGACGGTGCGCCCTCGACGAACGCGACGCCGCCGGACGCCCCCGCCGGCGCGTCGTCGGCGGGCGGGTCGGGATCGCCGCGGCGCTCGCGCGCTCGCGCCGCGCGGGTCTGGCCCTTGTCGTCGGCGGCGCGCGCGGCGCCCCGCACGGGGAGATGCTCGAGCGCGGCGGGCTCCTCGGCCGGCGCGATCGCCACGCGCACCTGGTCGCGTCCGGCGAGCTTGGCCTCGTAGAGCGCGGCGTCGGCGCGCGCGAACACGGGCTCGAACTCGAACGGCTGCCCGGCGACCGAGGTCGTAACGCCGAACGACATCGTCACGTCCAGTCCGGCGATCGACGAGCTCCGCACCGCGGCGTGCATGCGCTGCGCCGTCCGCTCCGCGGCCCGGCGGTCGGCGCCGGCGAGCAGCACGACGAACTCCTCGCCGCCGAAGCGGTAGATCGACTCGTCGGCGTCGACGCAGCGGGTCAGGCGCTGCGCGACCTCGCGCAGCACCGCGTCTCCGGCGGCGTGGCCGCTCGTGTCGTTGATCGCCTTGAAGTGGTCGACGTCGGCGGCGATCACCGCGATGCGGGCGCCGGTGCGTGCGGCGTGGTGCGCGAGCTCGGCGACGCGCGGAGCGAGCGCCGCGCGGTTGAGCACGCCGGTGAGCTCGTCGACGACCGCGCTGCGACGGGTCGCGATATCGAGGTCGCGCAGCGCCGCCAGGGCCACCGAGACGATGATCATGACGACGAGCGTGAGCATGATGACGGGCGGCGTGCGCGCCACCTCGGCCCCGCTGAAGCCAAGCGCGACGGTCACGCTGAGCGCCACCCCCAGGCCGAGTAGGAAGGGCATCACGCGCGCCGGGAAGATCACCGCCGCGAGCGCGACCGGCAGGATGAGCACCGGAAGCAGGTAGGCGTGCGGACCGTTCGCGACGGCGATCGCCGTGGCCAACGCGAACTCGGCCAGCAGCCAGCTGGCGGTGATCGCGTACTCCGGATGCACGAGGCGCGGCATGCGCAGCCACACGAGCCCGAAGGCGGCGGCGCCGATGAGCACCGGGAGCATCGGGAGCCAGCCGAAGGCCGGAACGCCGGTCAGCGCCGCGATCAGGTACATCCCGACGGCGGCCGGCGAGACGAGTCGCAGCCGCTCGCGGACGTCGATGAAGCGCCGCCGCTCGGCGTCCGAGCGGCAAATCAGGGTGTGCGCCCTCACCGACCAAACATCGGCCTGCGGCGCTCACTCTTGACGCGCCGAGCCCGGATCACGGCGAATGTCAGGCCGGCGCCGGCCACCGTGCAGGCGGTTCGCTCAGCCGTTGCGCCGCGTCCGGATGACCGGACGCGGCGCACGACCGCGGGGCGAGGCCGGTCAGACCGACTCGCCGCTGCCGCTCGGGCCGGCCTCGCCGGCGTCCTCGGCCGACTCGCTGTCGGCCTCCGGCTCGCCGTCGGCGAGGATGCGGTACAGGGCCCGGCGGGTGTCGGCGAGCACCGCCTTGGCCTCGCCGTACTGGCGCGCGCCCCCGACCCGCATGACCTGGGTGAAGGCGAACGCGACCTCCTTCATGAGGCTCGCGAGCTCGCGGGCATCGTCGGTCACGTCGTGACTGAACTCCTCCCACGGCGCCGGCGCGCCCTCGGGCCGCTCGCGCACCGCCGCCTCGCCCGCCTCGGTGAGGCGGAGGACCTTGCGGCCGTCGAGCTCCTCCGAGCGCACGAGCCCCTCGTCCTCGAGCTGCTGCAGGGCCGGGTACACCGAGCCGGGACTCGGTCGCCAGAGGCCGTCGCTGCGGGTCTCGAGCTCCTGCATGATCTGGTAGCCGTTGCGCGGCTCCTCGGCGAGCAGGATGAGCGCGGCGGTGCGCACGTCGCCGCGGCGCGCCTTGCGGCCGCGGCGCCGTCCGGCGCCCCACGGCCCTCCGGGTCCCTCGCCGAAGGGCGGTCCGCCGAACGCGAAGCCCTCCCTCCCGAACGGTCCGCCGCGCCCGTGGCGGGGTCCGTGACCGGCGCGACCGGTCATCAGTCGCACGAAGTCGCCGGTGTCGATGTTGATTCTTCCGCGCTTGCCGCGCGGTGGATGATTGATTGCGTAGCCATGCATACTGTGTCTCCAATATTGTTGTGGCATATACGGATGCATCAAAGATATATCGTTATCTGTCGTTTGTCAAGTCCCGGCGCGCGAAAGGCCGGATTGATGCGGATGGCGACGTCGGCGGTTCCGCGCGCGCCGGTTACTGTTCGCGCCAGGTGAACGCACGGAGAGGAGGTGCCGATGAGACGCGAGGAGCTGCAGGCCGTGCAACGGCCGCTCAAGGAGCGCTACCGAGAGGACGAGACCGCCGGCCTGCTGACGCTGCGGGCCGAGGGCGAGCTCGATGGGGAGGCGCTGTCGTGCTCGGTGCAGACCGCGCGCGCCGTCGTTGAGGCCGGACTCCATCCGGCCAGCGGCGGCGACGGCAGTCTCGCCTGCTCCGGCGACATGTTGTTGCAGGCGCTCGTCGCCTGCGCCGGGGTGACGCTGCGGTCGGTGGCGATCAACCGCGACCTCCCCGTCGCCGGCGGCCGGATCACGGCCGAGGGCGAGCTCGACTTCCGCGGCACGATGGGCGTCGACCGCGACGCCCCGGTCGGCTTCCGCGCCATCCGTCTGCGCTTCGATCTCGAGTCGTCACTGAGCGACGAGGACGTCGAGGCGCTGCTGGCGCTCACCGAGCGCTACTGCGTCGTCTACCAGAGCCTTGCGCGCGGCGTGCCGGTTGCGATCAGCCACTCGAACACCTAGTGGACCTGTCCGCAAGTGATGCGGTGTTCAGGTCGAATTTGGACCTGCAGGGCTTGCCGGGTCACTCGGTTCCGAGCGGCTGCAGCACCTGGACGATGTTGCCCTCGGGATCGACTGCATCGCAGCGGTGGTATCCACCGAAGGTCGATACGCGTTCGTCGAATTGACCGCCGGCATCGGCGATCACTGACCGGATGGCGTTCAGGTTCTGCACGGTGAAGCAGAGCTTGACCGGCACCTGTGATCGACGGCGGGCAGGTGACGCCGGTGCGTGGTTCGGCGTGGAGCTCTCTTCGCCCCGGACGAGCCATAGGGTGAAGCCGGCGGCCACAAGGCCGCAATACCCCTCGCCTGCCTCGATGCGTCGCAACCCGAGGCAGGCCTCGTAGAAGCCGGCCACCCGCTTGAGATCCCGCACGTAGAGGATCGCTTCACCACCACCCGGCACGCGTTCCAGGCTAGTGGACCGTCCGGTGTTCAGGCTGCGAGCGCGACCGGCGCGGCACGCTGGTGACGGGTGATCTTCTCGATCACCGCGCCCGTCGGGCGTCACCCGTACCTTCGTCGAGTCGTGACCCCGCGCACGCCCGCGTGCGCGACCATGTCGGCATGATGGCCACGGGTACCACACCGATGTCATCCGGGATGGGGGTGGCCGCGTCGGGGATGCGGGCCGAGGAGGCCCAGTTCGACGTCGCGGCCAACAACATCGCGAATGCCGAGACGCCGGGGTACAACAGCGAGCAGGTCCTTCAGGCCCCGCTGCCCGGCGGCGGCGTCGAGACGACCGGGGTGGGTGTCCTGCCGGGCATCCCTCCGGCCGACCCGCAGATCTCCAACGTCGACCTCGGCGAGCAGATGGCGGGCATGATGATCGCGTCCTCGCTCTACGGCGCCGACGCGAAGGTCGTCTCCGTCCAGAGCCGGATGGATCAGTCGCTCCTGAACGTCCTCGCCTGAGCGTCAGGCGCGACGACCCGCGCGGCCGGCGGGCGCGGGGCCGGCGGGCCGCTCTTGCGAAAGTCTCAGGTTGCGCACATGGCCTCCCCACGGCCGGCGACGACTCTCCTGTCAACGACGCGGAGCCCGAATCGCTCCTGCGCCACCCACGACGCACAGTCCAGGAGGGCTCAAGTGAACACCAAGCGAATCGCAGCCGGCGGCCTCGTCGCCGCGACCTGCGCACTCGTCGGCGCTCTCGGCGGCATCGCCGAGAGCTCGGCCTCGAAATCCAACTCCCACGCCACGGTCCACGCGGCCGCGCAGCCGAGCACGAGCGGAGCGCCGGCCGGCGGTCCGGGGGGCGGCCCGCCCGGCGGTCCGGCAGGCTTCGGTCCCGGTGACGGCGGCTCGATCCACTCGGTGAGCGTCGAGCTCAACCAGGCGCGCACCGGCTACGTCACCGTCACCTCCGACGGCGGCACGGTCCAGAGCGTCGACACGACGGGCGACACCGTGACCATCGTCGAGGGGCTCAGCTCCTCGCCGTACAAGACGGCCACGATCTCCGTGCCGTCCGGCGCCACGATCACGCTCGACGGCAAGACGAGCACGCTCGGCGCGCTCGTGTCCGGCGATCACGTCGTCGTGCGCTCGTCCTCGGACGGGACGACGACGGTGTTCGCCACCGACTCGTCCTTCACGCCGTCGCAGGGCCATGGCGGCCCCGGCGCCGGCTGGCCGGGCGGACCGCCGTCGGGCTCGTCCACCGGCACGTCGTCGACGACGACCAGCACCTCGTCGACGTAGGCGCGCACGTCACACCCCGTCGCACGCTGGACCGGCCCGGGCATCGCCCGGGCCGGTCTCGTCTCGGGTGAGGCTCCCAGAGCCCTTTCGGCGTGTTCTCAGGGATCTCCCAGCGCGCGGCCCGATCCTCGAGTCATGACACCTGCTCCCCCAACCTGTGAGGACGTTGCCATGACCCCCACGGCTCTCCTGGTGAGCGACGCGCCCCCCGAGGGCCGCACGCTCCCGCCGATCCCCCGCCGCTCGAACACGCCGCCCGACGCCGAGGCGGCCAAGCGCGCCGGTCGCGCGAAGCTGCGCGAGCGGATGCGCCGTACCCGGATGATCCGCCGCCGGGCGATCGCCGTCGTCCTGTCGCTGTTCGTCGCCATGTGGGGGCTCATCTTCGTGCGGCTCGTCACCGGGCACGATCCGGCGCTGGCCGCGAACGCCGCTCGCCGCGCGAGCACGACCGGGGCCGCGGCCGTCACGGCGTCGACCGGAAGTGGCGCGGCGAAGAGCACCACGACTCACCGCAGGTCTTCGACGTCCCACCGGAAGGCGACTACGACGACCAGCAGCTCGACCAGCACGACGAGCGCGTCCACCGGATCGGGAACGAGCGGGAGCTCGAGCGGCACGTCCGGCACGAGCGGCTCCTCGAGCGGCTCGGCGGGCACGAGCGGCACGTCGGGTACGAGCGGGAGCTCGAGCGGCACGTCGGGTACGAGCGGGAGCTCGAGCGGGTCGTCGGGTTCGTCCGGCACGAGCGGCACCTCGAGCGGCGCCTCGGGCACGAGCGGCAGCGGCTCGGCGAGCACCGGCTCGTCGGGGTCGGGATCGTCCGGCTCGTCCTCGAGCAGCGGCTCCTCGGGCTCCTCGAGCGGGGCGTCCGCCGTGACGACGAGTCAATCGTGAGTACGCTCGACGTCATGACCGAGCCGGAGATCACGTTCCGCCGCACCGCGTCGGGGTTCGTCGTGCAGGATGCGACGGCGCTGGCGCGGGAGGCGGCGACCGGCCCCGGGCCGGAGGCGAGCGACTCGTTCCCCTGCTTCGGGACCACCTGCGCGGCGTACGTGATCGGCGACACGCCGCAGCGCACGAACGTCGAGGCGGTCGAGCTCGCCCGCACGGTGCTCCTGGAATGGCACCGCGGCTTCTCTCGCTTCGAGCCCGACAGCGAGCTCTCGCGTCTGAACGCCGATCCGCGCGAGACCGTGCCGGTGAGCTCGACGATGGCGCGCTTCGTGGCGGCGGCATGCGACGCGGCGCGGCTCACGGGCGGACTCGTCGACCCGACGCTCGCGAGCGAGATCGAGGCGGCCGGCTACGCGGGCGACCTGCCGGAGGCGGCCCAGTCGGCGCTCGACCTGCGGGCGACGCTCGCGCAGGCCCCGGCGCGCGCGCCGGGCCGGCCGAGCGCGACGTCGGCGTGGGGTTCGGTGCAGCTCGATTCGAGCGGCACGGCGGTGACGCGGCCCGTCGGGGTCCGCCTGGACAGCGGCGGGATCGCCAAGGGCCTGTTCGCGGACCTGCTCGTGGCCGCGCTGCGCGAGCACGAGAGCGTGGCGATCAACTGCGGGGGCGACCTGCGACTCGGCGGCCGCGGCGGTCTCACCCGGGCGGTCGAGGTGTCCAGTCCGTTCGGGCCGGGGACGCTGCACGTGTTCGAGCTCGCCGCCGGCGGGGCGGCGACGAGCGGGATCGGCAAGCGCAGCTGGATCGATTCGGACGGCCGCCCGGCCCATCACCTGCTCGACCCGGCGACCGGCCGTCCGGCGTTCACCGGCGTCGTGCAGGTCACCGCCCTCGCACCGAGCGCCGCCGAGGCCGAGGCCCGGGCGAAGGCCGCGCTGCTGTCGGGACCCGACGGTGCGATCGAGTGGCTTCCGCACGGCGGCGTCGTCGTCTACGACGACGAGCGCCACGAGGTGATCGAGCCGCTGGGCCCGGACGCCGTCCGGCCCGCCCGCTGAACCGCCGGCTGGCGGTCCGCGCCCGATCGTGGGAGGGTCTCAGGCGGCTCTCAGGAATCTCCCAGGTATGAGATCGACAATGCAGCCATGAACGATCAAGCAGACCAACTCCGAGTTCTCGTCGTCGACGACGAGCCGAACATCGTAGATGTCGTCTCGATGGCGCTCCGCTACAACGGCTTCACCGTCGCCTCGGCGGGCACCGGGGCCGAGGCGCTCAGCCAGGTGCGCGAGTTCCATCCCCACGCCATGGTGCTCGACGTGATGCTCCCCGACATGGAGGGGTTCGACGTCGCACGCCGGCTCGCGGCCGAGCACGTCGACGTCCCGATCCTGTTCCTCACCGCCCGCGACGCGACCGAGGACAAGATCCGCGGCCTGACCACGGGCGGCGACGACTACGTCACGAAGCCGTTCAGCCTCGAGGAGCTCATCGCGCGGCTGCGCAACATCCTGCGCCGCACCGGCGCCGCCGAGGCGAGCTCGAGCACCCTCACGTTCGCCGACCTCGAGCTCGATGACGACACCCGCGAGGTGACCCGCGACGGCCGGCCGATCGAGCTGACCGCGACGGAGTACCGGCTGCTGCGCTATCTGATGCTCAACCCGCGCCGCGTGATGACCCGCGCGCAGCTGCTCGACCACGTGTGGAGCTATGACTTCGGCGGAGACGGACGCGTGCTCGAGACGTACATCAGCTACCTGCGCAAGAAGGTCGACGCCGAGGGCCCGCCGCTCATCCACACCGTGCGCGGCGTCGGCTATTCGCTGCGCCTGCCGAAGACGGTCGCATCCTCCGCCGGCGGCGGCGACGCCGGCTCCTGACGCATGTCCCTACGCGCGCGCCTGCTCGTGGGACTGGTTGTGCTCGTGGCCGCCGGCCTCGCGGTGGCCGGCGTCGCGACCTACGCCGCGCAGCGCTCGTTCCTCTACAAGCGCGTCGACCAGCAGGTCACCTCGGCGGTCACCCCGATCTCCCACGAGCTCGGGGTGTACGCGGGCGTCGGCGGGGCGCCGGCGACCGGGGCGACCGGCGCGACCGGGGCCGGCTCGGCCGGTGGCGGGGAACCGCTCTTCGGCGCCCCCTACAGCGGCGCCGGCGGCTTCGGGACGCACCCTGACGACGGCGGCGGCCCGGGCGGGCCCGGAGGCGGCGGAGGTCCACCGCCGGGGGCGTTCGCTCCGCAGGGAACGTTCGGCGAGCGCCTGAGCCCCGCGGGCAAGGTCATCGGAACGCCGATCGAGTCCAGCTTCAGCGGGGAGACGTCCGGCGCGGCGCCCTCCTTGCCCAAGAACCACCCCGTCACCACTTCGCTGGCGCACCCGCACCTGTTCACGGCTTCGTCCACCGGCGGTTCGGGCATCACCTACCGCGTGATCGCCGTCGCGTCGCCGGATGGCTCGGGGACGACGATCGTCGCGGTGCCGGTCACCGACGTCGTGCAGAACCTGCACCGCCTGCTGCTCGTCGAGGTCCTCGTCGCCGCCGCCGTGCTGCTCGCGCTCGCGGCGCTGGCCTGGGTCGTGATCGGCGTCGGACTGCGACCGCTCGACCGCATGGGCCGCGTCGCCGAGGAGATCGCCGGTGGCGACCTGTCGCGGCGCGTCACGCCGGCGACGCCGCGCACCGAGGTCGGCCGCCTCGGCCTGGCGCTCAACGCGATGCTCGTCACCATCGAGCAGGCGTTCGCCGACCGGCGCGCGAGCGAGGACCGGCTGCGACGCTTCCTGTCCGACGCCTCGCACGAGCTGCGCACGCCGCTGGCCTCGATCCGCGGGTACGCCGAGCTGTTCCGGCTCGGCGCGGCGAGCGACCCCGAGGACCTCGCGAAGGCGATGGAGCGCATCGAGGCCGAGGCCGCGCGCATGGGCATCCTCGTCGAGGAGCTGCTGATGCTCGCGCGCCTGGACGAGCTTCCCGAGACGCGCACCGAGCCGGTCCAGCTCGCCGAGCTCGCCGAGCGGGCCGTCGCCGACGCGCGGGCGATCGCCCCCGAGCGGGCGATCCGCATGGAGGGCGAGGCGCCGCCGGTCGCCGGCGACCCCGACCAGCTGCACCAGGTGCTCGTCAACCTGCTGCGCAACGCGATCTCCCACACGCCGTCCGGCACGCCGATCGAGGTCGGCCTCGCCCGCGACGGCGAGCGCGCCGTCCTGACGGTGCGCGACCACGGGCCGGGGCTGCCCGACGGCGTGGCCGACCGGATCTTCGAGCGCTTCTGGCGCTCGGATCCCGGCCGCAGCCGCGGTCGCGGGGGCGCCGGGCTCGGGCTGGCGATCGTGCAGGGGATCGTCCATGGCCACGACGGCGAGGTGCACGCCGCCAACGCTGCGGACGGCGGTGCCGTGTTCACCGTGCTGCTGCCGCTCGCGGGGCTCGGCGGCGCAGAGGACGGCGGGCCCTCGGCCCGGCGCGAGGAGGGCTCCCAGCCAAGTCTCAGAGGCGCCTCAGGCTGATCGCACGGGCGGCGGCGATGCTGTGCCCATGCCGATCGAAACCCCCCATATCACCTCCGCAGCGCACGTCGCCGGGCCCGGCTACGACCCGCCCCAGCTCGACATCGTGATTCCCGTCCACAACGAGGAGCGACAGCTGCGTCACAGCGTGCTGCGGCTGTACCGCCACCTCGCCACCTCGATGCGCGACATCGACTTCCGCATCACGATCGCCGACAACGCCAGCGCCGATCGCACGCCGCGGATCGCGGCGGCGCTCGCGCGCGAGCTGCCGCTCGTCAGTCACCTGCGCCTCGAGCACAAGGGCCGCGGTCGGGCCCTGCGCGCGGCCTGGTCCGGCAGCGATGCCGACGTGGTCGCGTATATGGACGTCGACCTGTCGACCGACCTTGCCGCCCTGCGGGCGCTCGTGGAGCCGCTGCTGGCCGGCGAGGCGGACATCGCCATCGGCTCGCGCCTGGCCAGGGGCGCCGTCGTCAGCCGCGGGCCGCGGCGCGAGTTCATCTCACGCAGCTACAACCGCCTGCTGCAGGTCGCGCTCGGCGTCGGCTTCTCCGACGCACAATGCGGCTTCAAGGCCGGCCGGCGCACCGCGATCGCGCGCCTGCTGCCGCTCGTGGAGGACGACAACTGGTTCTTCGACACCGAGCTGCTCGTGCTCGCCGAGCGGGAGGCGATGACGATCGTCGAGGTCCCCGTGCACTGGGAGGACGATCCCGATTCGCGGGTGGACATCTTCGCCACGGCGCTCGAGGACCTGCGCGGCGTGCGGCGCCTGCGCCGCCGGCGGGGTGCGGCCCCGGCCGCGCGGCCCGCGGCGCGCCCGGCGGTCGGCGCGCGCTGAGAACGCCCGGGGCGGGCAGGCCGTGGCCGGTCAGACGCGCGGCGGCATGAAGCGCCGGTCGCGCTCGTGCTCGGCGAAGAAGCGCACGATCGGCCCGACGTAGTCGGCGAACCGCGGCGGGCGCAGGCCGTGCGGGCCGAGCAGCTCGACCGCGCGACGGGCGTCGTAGACGACGGGATGGTTCATGTAGACGATCGACTCACGCGGCGTTCCGCCGAGAAGGTCTCGCACGAAGGGCAGCCGCAGCGAAGCGTCGGCCAATACGGGCGGGACGCGCCCGAACGCGGGCTTGCCGGCGTACTCGCGTGAGAGCACGTCGACGAGCTCGCGCGTGGAGAGCGGCTCCGGGTCCACGAGCTGGAGCGTCTCCCCGAGCGTGTTCGGGTCGGTGGCCGCGGCGGCGATCGCGTCGACGATGTAGTCGACGGGCACGACGTTGAACGCGGCCGCCGCGCTCCCGAACTGCGGGATCGCGAGGTGGAGGGTCTTCGCGCGCGAGATCGCGCGCAGGAAGTAGTACGGGCCATCGAACTTCTCGGTCTCGCCGGTGCGCGAGTCGCCGACCACGATCGCCGGCCGCAGGATCGTCGTCGGTACGTCGCCCATCAGCTCCCGGACCCAGACCTCGGCCTGGAACTTCGTGGACTCGTAGTGGTTCTTGAACGCCTGGCCCATCGCGAGCTCGTGCTCGAGCACGACGCCGGTGCGCTGGCCGGCGACGTACGCGGTACTCACGTAGACGAGGCGTTTCAGGTGGGCCGCGGCGCGGCAGAGACCGAGCACGTTCCCGGTGCCCTCGACGTTGACGTGGTGGGCGACCGAGAACGGGACGGCGAGGTTGTAGATCGCCGCGAGGTGGAAGACGTAGTCGACATCGGCGCGAAAGCGCTCGTAGTCTTCGTCGCTCAGGCCGAGCCGGGCGTCGGTGATGTCACCGCTGACGATCTCCAGGCGCTCCGCGTCGATCGATTCGGCCACGGTGTGGGCGGTGTCGAGCATGCGCGGCTCGACGAGCGCAGCCAGGTGCAGCCCCGGATCGCCGTCGAGCAGGCGACGGGCGAGCCGGCGCCCGATGAACCCGGGAAAGCCGGTGAGGAGCGCGAGCTGCGGGGCCGGGGAGGGGGACATGCGCGCGGGACACTACCGGTGGGCGGGCGCAGGACCTTGCTCGGCTCGCTCGGCTCGCTCCTGTGCTTAGCTGTCGGGCAGGCCGTCGGCGCGGGCCCGCCCCCGGGTCGCGGCCGCCATTGTGACTCCCTGCAGCGACGACATCGACCGGGGGAGGCTCCCCGGCCCGAGCGCCCTCGCACGTGCCGGCGCGGTGCCGCCGCGGGCGGTCGCCGGCCCGCCGGGCGGTCGGTCACGCGCCGCGCCGGCGCCGGGCGGGGGCCGCCAGGCGGCACCATGGCGCGCGACGGGTGCGCTCCTCGCCGTCGTCGCCGCGGCCGTCCTCGCCGCCGTGGGGGCGCACGGCGGCGTCGCGGCCCGCTCGCCGGGCGCGCGGGCGCGCGATCTGGCGATTGCGCAGGTCGTCCACCACCCGCCGGCCTGGCCGGTGGCCGATCCGGGTCGCTGGGTGGTCGCCGGCCGCGAGATCGTGCGCTACCGCGCGGGCGCCGGCGGCGCGATCGTCGCCCGGGTGCGGGCGCACGGCGGTCTGGTCGTGCAGCGCCTCCCCGAGCTCGACACGCTCGTCGTGAGCCCGCGAGCGGGCCGGCGCTCGCGGGTGCTGCGGGCGGCGATCGCCTCGTCGGCGGGGGTCGCGGCGATCGAGCCCGACGTGCGCCTGCAGCTGCTCGACGCCGACTGTGCCGTGGTCGCGGGGTGCGCGATTCCCGACGATCCCGGCTTCCCGCGTCAGTGGTATCTCAACAACGGCCGGCGCACGATCGAGCCTCCGGGTGGCGGCGCGCCGGGCGCCGACGTCGACGCGCCGCTCGGCTGGTCGATCGAGTCCGGCTCGGACGCGGTGAAGATCGCGATCATCGATACAGGCATCGACCCGGCTCAGGCCGACGTCGCTCCGCGGATCGTCAGCGATCAGTCGCTCGCCGCCGACCAGGGCGACGCCGCCGACGCGAGCGGGCACGGGACGGCGGTGGCGGGGATCGCGGCCGCGATCCCGAACAACGGCGCCGGCATCGCCGGGGTCGCCTACCGGGCCGGCATCGTCAACATCAAGGTCGTCACCGACAGCCATCCGAGGTCCGTCGACTGCACCGCCGTGGCGGCGGCGATCGTCGCGGCGGCGAACGCGCAGGCGCGCGTGATCAACGTCTCGGCCGGTTCCCCGATGCCGTGCGCGCTCGAGGCGCAGGCGGTCGCCTACGCGTGGACGCACGGGGACGTGATCGTCGCCGCCGCCGGCAACGGCGGCAACGGGCAGCCGATCTACCCCGCGGCCTACGACGACGTCATCGCGGTCGGCGCCACCGATGCCTTCGACCGCGCCGCGCCGTTCAGCTCGCGCGGGGCCGCGTGGGTCGATCTCGCAGCGCCCGGGGTCGGGATCTTCACCACCCTGCCGACGTACGCGAACTCGTACGGCCGGCGCGACCTCGGGTACGTGAGCGGCACGTCCTTCGCCGCCCCCATGGTCTCGGGCGCGGCCGCGCTGCTGTTCGCGCAGGGCCTCGACAACGAGCAGGTGGCCGGGCGCCTGCTCGGGACGGCGCGAGCGGTCGCCGGCTCGGACAGCGACTGGCGCTACGGGCTGCTCGATGTGTGTGAGGCGCTCGCCGACGGCGGGCCACGATGCCCGCCGGTCGCCCAGGGGTCACGGCGATGATCGCGGCGCTCGGGCGGATCGTCGTCAGGGGCCGCTGACGAGCGAGATCGTCCAGGCCGACGTGTAGCTGCCCGTGTACGCATTGGCGGGGACGGCGAGCCGCCACGTCGGCGTGATCGTCTGGTCGCCCATGCCCCGGTTGGCGGCCGAGTTGAAGAACCGCGTCGCCGTCGGCGCGACGGCCGCGGCCGGAAGCGTGTAGGGGTAGGTCACCAGCGCCGTCTTCGTCGCCTTGCGGCAGGTCACGCCCGCGTCGCAAGCGACGGTCGGGGCGGCCGTGAGCGTCGTCGCGGTCGTGCTCAGCGTGTGGGCGCCGAGCGCGAACGTCGTCGACGTGGCGGTGAGGTTCCAGCCGGCGCCCGAGCCGGTGGCGTCGCGGACGTCGATCGCCTCCTTCGCGGTCGCCGTCTGGTTTACACCGTTGAGCGTGTCGTTGAAGGTGACGTTCGGCGGCGTGCTCACGAACCCGAGCGTCCCGGCGGCGATCGTGGCGGTCGACGTGGCGGCGCCGGCCGTCGACGCGCACGCGATCAGCGCCGCGACTGCGGCGAGTGCCCCGACGGCATATCCCCTGACTCGTCCTTGCACTGCGATGTCCTCCGACCTCGGCGCCGGCCGGCCGGGGATCCCTCCGCGTCCCCGCCGTCCGGCCCCGTACCCCCTTGTCCTTGCTGAGGATGAACAGAACGGTGCTCCGAGGCTCTCGTCGTCCCGGCGCGAAAGCGACATGAGCGAAACTCGACCAATAGACGAGGGTCGGGGCTCCTTCCTGCGTCCACGCGCGTCCCCGGGGAGCAGGGAGGGGGTCGTACATCCGTCCGCTCACGCTGGGCGGGCGGGATGCCGGGGTCGCCGCCGTCGCCGACTCAGAAGTCCAGGTCGGCGAGCCGCAGGCCGCCGATGCGCCTCGCGTCGCTCATCGCGCTGAACGCCGGGACCATCTCGCTCGTCACGAGGCCGTGCTCGCTCGTGAGCTCGTCGATGATCGCGAACGAGCGCGCGATCCGCTCGGGGGTGTCGACGGTGATCGTGACCGTGGGGACGTGACGCCGCAGCTGAAGGAGGCGGTCGCCGTGGGGCGGGTGGTCGCCGTGGAACCCCCAGATGCCGGGGAGGGTCGTCGCGCCCGCGGCGCCCGCTGCGCGCAGCCGGCGAACGATCTCCGGCGCGATCGAATGGCCGGCGTGCGTCGCGCTCTGGGACGTGAACACCATCAGCTTCTGCCAGATCCCGAGCCCACGCTCGTCGGCGGCCGGCAGCTCGTGCGGGGGCGCGAGCAGAACGCCGTCGCGCTTGCAGATACGCACGCGCTCGAGCGTCAGCAGCGGCTCGCGCAGAAGCGCGCCGAGCTCCGGCAGCACCGCCGCGATCCCGGCCCCGGGCCCGACCGCGATGACCGAGGTCGGCACGTCCGCGTTGCGTCCGAAGAACGACGCCCGCCCGCGGGTCCCGTTACGCGTGCCGTCGACGCCGAGGAGCACGGTGGCGCCGGCCAGGCCGCGCCGATGCAGCAGATCGCAGACCGCGGCGAACGCCTTGGCGCCGCCCGCCCGCTCCTGGCGCCCGAGGTAGGCGGTCAGCTTCGCCGCCTCCCCGAGCTGGGGCGGTAGCGTCACCGACTCGATCGCGCCGGTCAGCAGGCGCGCGCGTTCCAGCGTGACGAGCCCCCGGCGCTTGATGCGCAGCACCTCCGGCAGCAGCGCCTCGACGCGCTCGCGGGTGTCGACGGCGATCGAGACGGCCGGGAGGTCCTCCGAGAGCGTCAGCAGGCGCTCGGTGTGCAGGTGCGCGAGCCGGCCGAAGCCCTCGCTTCCACGCAGCAGCACGCTGGCGCGGACGTGGTGCGCGCCGTACAGGCGCAGCAGCGCCTCGGTCAGCGGTCCGTCGGGCGTGCGGTCGCGCTCGCCGGAGTAGGTCGTCAGCTTCAGGCAGTCCTCGTTCACAGGTGCGCTCCGATGAGGCGACCGATTGCGACCGCGCCGACGCCGGCCACGACGCTCAGGGTCAGGTTGAGCGCCGCCGTTCCGGCCTCCCCGTCCTCGGCCAGGCGCTGGGACTCGAGCATCCAGGTCGAGAACGTCGTGAACGAGCCGATCGTCGCCGTGCCGGCGATGATGAGCGCCTCGCCGCTCAGAGCGAGGCCGGTGAGCAGCCCGAGCACCAACGCGCCGCTGACGTTGACGGCGAACGTCCCGAGCGGGAAGCGCCCCCCCGCGCGGGCGCTCACGGTCCCGTCGAGCAGGAACCGAGCGATCGCGCCGGCGCCGCCGACGAGCGCGACCGCCACCCAGGCGGGCGGGCTCACGCGAGCACCCGCACCCGGCGGACGCTCGCACTGGCCACCCAGATCGCCAGGTAGCCGCACGCGATGCTCGCCGTGGCGTAGCCGGCGGCGAGGAGGTAGCGATCGGCATCGAGCATCCGCAGGATCTCCAGCTGCATGGTCGAGAACGTCGTGTAGGCGCCGCAGAACCCCGTGCCGAGGAGCGGCCGCAGGTACGTCGATTGCGGCAGCCGCTCCTGCAGTCGCGTGGCGAGGTAGCCGAGCGCGAACGAGCCGCTGACGTTGATCGCGAACGTCACCCAGGGCCACGCGCCGGCCGGCGCCGGATAGGCGCGGACGAGCCACACGCGCAGCAGCGCACCGGCGCTGCCGCCGAGGAAGATCGCGAGCAGCTCGCGCCGGTCGGGCCTAGGCATCGGCTATCCGAACGGCTGTGGGTGGGCGGCGGGTCGCCGGTGAGGGCGGCAGGCTGAGCGATGGGCGGGGCGGCACGGTCGACGTCTCCTCTCGCGTGAACACAGGTTCGCGAAAGGAGCCATCAGCCCTTGTCCGTCAGCGGGCGGTTCGCAGGACGGGCGTTCGGCCCGCCCTCACATCAGAGCTCCATCTGATCCACCGCGACGATAGCCGATGAACGGCCGGTCGGCCGGCGCGACTCCAGTAGAGTCGCCGGCGATGTCAAGCGAAACCGAGCAGCAGACGACGGTGCACGGCGGGCGGCTCGTCGCGCGCCGGTTGAAGGCCCACGGCGTGAGGAAGCTGTTCACGCTCTCCGGCGGTCACCTGTTCTCCATCTACGACGGCTGTCGGGCCGAGGGGATCGACATCGTCGACACGCGACACGAGGCGGCGGCGACGTTCGCGGCCGAGGGTTGGGCGAAGGTCACCCGCGAGCCCGGAGTGGCCGCGCTGACGGCCGGCCCGGGGGTCACGAACGGCATGAGCGCGATCGCCAGCGCGCAGTCCAACCACTCACCGATCGTTGTGCTCGGCGGGCGCGCGCCGCAGATGCGCTGGGGCCAGGGCTCGCTGCAGGAGATCGATCATGTGCCGTTCGTGCGACCGCTCACCAAGCGCGCGTCCACCGTGCAGAGCACCGGGGAGATCCCCGCGCTCGTCGACGAGGCGTTTGCGACCGCGCTCGAACCGCACAGCGGACCGACGTTCGTGGACTTCCCGCTCGACTACGTCTTCATGGAGGCGGCCGACGCCTCCGAGGAGGACGATTCGCTCGCCGGCGGCCACCTCCTGCGCCACGCCGAGGCGCTCGCCGACGGCGACGCGATCGAACGCGCCGGCGCGCTGCTGAGCGAGGCCGAGCGCCCGGTGATCATGGCCGGGACGAATCTGTACTGGGGGCACGGCGAGGAGGCGCTCCTCGAGCTGGCGCAGACGCTGCGCATCCCCGTCTTCCTCAACGGCATGGCGCGCGGGTGCGTGCCCGCCGACCACGAGTTGTTCTTCTCGCGCATGCGCGGGCAGGCGCTCGCCGAAGCCGACGTCGCGCTCGTGATCGGCGTGCCGCTCGACTTCCGTCTCGGCTTCGGCGGGGCGTTCGGGCCCGAGACCGAGATCGTCGCCATCGACGTCGCCGAGCCCGAGCGCACGCATCCGCGCCCCGTCGCGGCCGAGTGCTACGGGCGTCTGGAGCCGACGCTGCGCGACCTCGCGGGCGCGGCCGGGGGCGGTCCGCTCGAAACGGCGGCGTGGCTGCAGCGCCTGCGCGCCGGCGAGACGGACAAGCGCGCCGGCGAGGAGGCCGAGCGCGCGGACGGACGCTCGCCGCTGCATCCGATGCGGCTGTACCGGGAGCTCGGGGAGGTGCTCGACCGCAACGCGATCATCGTCGGCGACGGCGGCGACTTCGTCTCGTACGCCGGGCGGGTGATCGACAGCTACGAGCCGGGGTGCTGGCTTGATCCCGGTCCGTTCGGATGCCTCGGCTCGGGCCCCGGGTATGCCCTCGCGGCCAAGCTCGCGCATCCCGACCGCCAGGTCGTGCTCCTGCTCGGCGACGGCGCGTTCGGCTTCTCGGGCCTGGAGTTCGACACGTTGGCCCGGCACGGAGTCGACGTGGTCGGGGTGATGGGCAACAACGGGATCTGGGCGCTCGAGAAGCACCCGATGGAGTTCCTCTACGGCTACTCCGTCGCCGCCGACCTGCGCCCGGGCACGCGTTACGACCAGGTCGTCGAGGCCCTCGGCGGCCACGGCGAGCTCGTCGAGCGTCCCGAGGACCTCAAGCCGGCGCTCGCGCGGGCGTTCGAGGCCGGGCGCCCGGCGCTCGTCAACGTGCTCACGGATCCGAGCATCGCGTACCCGCGGCGCGCGAACCTGGCGTGAGGTCGTCGCGCAAGCGCCGCCGCGGGTCGTGCCCGGGCGCGGCGCGCCCGGTCTCGAAAGCCTGAAGGCCGCCCTCACGGGCGGCCTTCAAAGCTGGCCCCAAGGACGGGCAGGGGTACGTACCTATGAGGGGCCGGGTGGTGTGGTTCGGACGGCGGGAGGTGCCGCACGAGGCGGCAAATACGCCCGAACCTATGATCAGCGGGAACGGCAAGCAAGCTCGCCATGCCCGTCGATGAGGGGAGTATCCGGGCTGGCTGGCTGGCCAGCAATCGTACATACGTCCAGTCGTTCCCCGTATTTGCGGGAGATTTGGTGTGCGGGAGGGTTTGGGCGCTGGTCGCTGGCGGGTCGGTTGGCGCGACTTGAAGCGCGGAGGTGGTGGGGGCTGCGAGTCGGGGCGCGCGCTGGTCGGCAGGCGGGGCGGGCGGGGCGGGTGCGGGGGGCGGGGCGCGTTCGGTGGGTGGGGCGCGTTTGGGGGCGGGGCGCGTTCGGGGGGCGTGCGTGTTTCGGGGCGCGTCCGGGGCGCGTCCGGGGCGGGTGCGGCGGGCGGCGCGCGTTCGGGTTTGCGGCGGGGAGCCAGCTCTCGCTCGAAGTTTGGTCGATCTTCTTTGCTGGTGCGACAAGATCGACCAAACTTCCCGCGCGCGGCCCGATTTGGGCGTCCCCGCGGCCCGCGCGCGGGGGTAGCCGCATCACCGCCGGTCGCCGGTCGCCGGTCGCCGGGCCCCGGTCTCCCCGCCCCGGCCGCTTCAGCCGCGCCCGGCGAGGCGCAGCGCGCCGCCGCGCAGGATGTCGTGCTCGGAGACCTCGACGGCGCTGAGCCCGAACGCCCGCATCGCCTCGGCGAGCAGGATCATCCCGGCCACGATCGTTGGCGCCCGCTCGGGATGCAGACCGGCGACGCGACGCCGTTCGTCGTCGGTCATCGCGGCGAGGCGCGCGAGCAGCAGCTCGACCGTCGCGAGCAGCAGCCGGTACCCGTGCACCCGCTTGGGGTCGTACGGCTCGAGCTCGAGCTCGATCGCGGCCGCCGACGTCGCCGTCCCCGCAACGGCGATGCCCTCGGTGACCCGCCGTCGCTCCGCCTCGGGCAGCGCAGCCTCGAACACCTCGTGCGTGTCCGCCTCGAGCGCCTGCAGCTCCTCCGGGCGCGGCGGGTCCGAATGGATGTGACGCTCGCTCATCCGCACCACGCCCGCCTGGGTCGAGACGTGAAAGGACGCGTGGTGCCCTTCGCCGACGACGAACTCGGTCGAGCCGCCGCCGATGTCGATGACGACGAGCGGCTCCGTCACGTCGTCACGCTCGCTCGTCGCTCCGAGGAACGTGAGCGCGGCCTCTTCGTCGCCGGAAAGCGTGCGCGCGTCGAGACCGTATTCCTCGCGGACGCGCGCGGTGAATTGCGCGCCATTGGCCGCGTCGCGAACGGCACTGGTGAGGACCGCGAGGTTGGCCTGAACGCCGTGCTCGTCGATCGCAAGCCGGTAGTCGTCGAGCACGGCGAAGACGCGACTCATGGCCTCCTCGCTCAGGGTGCCGGTTGCGTCCACTCCCTCGCCGAGCCGCGTCACCTCCGAACGGCGCACCAGCTCGTCGACTCCGCCGTCGTCCCGGACGTCGGCGACGAGCAGGCGGGTGGAGTTGGTCCCGATATCGACGACCGCCACGTGCACGCGGGGCATCGTAGCCGGGGGCCGCGAATGGCCTGCGCACGGAGCCGGTCGACGCCCCGATCGGCGTCCGGTCCGGTTGTTCAGGGCGCAGATGTTGTGCTAAAACGTAAGCAGCGACGCGGGGTGGAGCAGTCTGGTAGCTCGTCGGGCTCATAACCCGAAGGTCGCGGGTTCGAATCCCGCCCCCGCTATCCCGGCCGACCGAGGCGCGAGGCCCGAACGGGCCCGCACGGAGGCCGACCAGAGACCCGAAGGCCGCCCGCGAGGGCGGCCTTCGGCGTTCTCGGGAGGCGGCCGAATTGGGCACGTGTCAAACAACGGATGTCGAACATCGGCCAGGAGGCACGCCACGACGCGAGCCGGTTCCGCGAAAGCAACCGCCGACCATCCGCCGGGCGACGCTCAGTCAGCCCACCAGTCTCGCTGACCTTCCACGTCTTCCCGCGGGTTCTCGCCGACGTTGGGCGCGCCGAAGACGAGGATCTCGAGGCCCTCCGGCCCGGCCTCGTACCCTCGCCATGTACCGGGCGGAACGCGCACGACGTCCCAGTTCTTCACCTCGACGATCTCGTCGTCGAGCTTCATCCGCCCGCTCCCGCCGAGGACCACGAACACCTCCTCCTGCTCCGCGTGCGTGTGGCCGTATGGGAACCGGTAGTCGGGCGGGATGCGCTGATAGCTCAGGCCGGACTGCTCGAGCTCGAGCGCCTTAGTCGCGGGGCGGAACTCCAGGTCCGGTGCGCCGTCGAAGTTGGACCCGACGTCCGGCAGATCCTCCCTGAGGTTCCTGAGCGTGAACGGCATGGCCGCGATTCTACGGTTCAGACTTCATACCGCCGCCGCGCCGCCAGAGCTGACGGCGGCATCGAGTCCACCCGGGACCGACCGACACCGAGCCAGACCGGGAAAGAGTGGCCTTCGGTGTCTCGAGATCAGCGCCCGCCGCGCCACGGCCATGCAGGACGTTCCCCACGTAGAGAAGAGCGGGCAGGCGGCGCCCGGCCGGCGTCCTCAGCCGATGAGGATCGCGATGACTACTTGCTTCGGATTGTCCTTGGGCTTGACCTCGACGGTGGCGTCCGCCGGGTTGAGCGTCGGGCTGGCCACCACTGCGGTGCCCGAGACGACGGCGCCGCGCTGACGCCCGTCGCGGAGGATGATCCGATCTCGGCCACCGCGCCACTTGTCGTTCACAGGAGCCCTGCCGGCCGATGTTGCCGCGAGGTCGCTTGACCGGGATCCATGCCCGGGGCCCCTACGCCCGCGCGAGCGCGAGTGACCCGACTCGACGCACCGGCTCGGGATCACGGCGGCGCGGCGCATCGAGCGCGATCGCGACGAGCACGACGACCGTGAGGGCCGGGACGAGATAGACGGGTGCGACGATCGCGCCCATCAAGATGAGTCCGAAGGACGACACGGCCGCGGCCAAACGGACCCGCCGAGCGCGCCGGCGGCCGTGTTGAGACGCCGAGGCGCCCGCGGCAAGCAGATACAGGCCCACGCCGCCGTACAGCGCTGCTCGGGGGCCCATCGCGATCGGGCCGGCTCCCGCGGCCGCAAGGATGGCGCGATGCAGGCCGGCGCTCGCGGCTGCGATGCCGGCCACCATCGGCAACTGCGTGTACATGTAGGCCAAGGTCGCTCGCCGACCGCGCCGGACCGAGCCATGGTCGATGGCGCCGAAGGAAATCCACCACAGGCCTGCGACGATTGCAAACGCGGCGGCGAGCACTACGCACAGCGCCACGGTCCACGGCCGCTGTGCGGCGGCGCTGACGAGCCGCGCGACCGACTCGCCGAGCACGATGAGGATGAAGGTGCCGAAGCGCTCGGGCAGGTGAGAGGCGTTATGCGGCGCCGGGCGGGACGCCTTCAGGCTGAGCCATGGATTGGCCATCTCGATGGCGATGGCGATCGCCCATAGCGTGTATCGCCCAGTGCCGACGAGCGTGAGCGACGCCAGCCAGAAGCCCAGGCTCACGACGCCTGTCAAGACATAGCGGCGGTGGAGTTCGCGGACCGCGATCACCTGTCGGCGGGCGCGCTCGTACAGCGCCACCTCCTCGCACTCGAGCAGCGTATAGGCGATCGCGAAGGGCGCCGTGTGCCCGGCAAACGCACCGGGCACGGAGGCGGCCAGCGCGCTGGCCAGGAGCATCGCCACGAGCATGGCGACGCGGTTGAACCCGTCTTCGGTGCCGAATCGATCGGCGTAGGTGGTGAGGGCGACCCAGACCCACCAGATGACGACAAACAGGCCGGCGAATCGACCGGTCCTCGGCGCGGGCTTCGCCGGCGTCGGGGCCGCGCTGACGGTGGCCCTGATCGCGCCCCGCGCCGGAGAGCGGACGCAGCCGGTGATCGCGCGGTCCACCGGGCACGCCGCAGAAAGCGTCGGTTAGCGGTCGGTTGGGGCGACCTGCGGCGCGTCTGCGGATCGTCAAGCGCGGGAAGCAGGAAGCGTCACGGTCACGCTCGACCGCAGCGATCCCGGCACGCGTTCTGGCTCACAACCCGAAGGTCGCCGGTTCGAATCCCGCCCCCGCTACCCCGGCCGACCGCAGCGCGAGACCCGAAAGGGCCCGCACGGAGGCCGACCAGAGACCCGAAGGCCGCGCGTGATGGCGGCCCTCGGCGTTGGTGGGGCCGGATGCTTCAGAGTCCGCATGGGCCGGATCGGGCCGATGGGCACCTTCGCGTTCCAGCACGGCCTCGCGAACCTGCATCCATTCGGCGGCATCACATGGTCTGTGAACGGGACAGTTGCAGCGAGCAGGATGACCGTCACGCCCGCCGCCTACTGCTTTACCTATTGCTATGATCGTAAAGCGATGAGCAAGGTTTCTAGAAAGAATCAGGTGACCCTTCCCGTTCGCGTGATCAAGGAGGCTGGCTTGGCAGCGGGTGACGAGGTCGTGATTCGAGCGGCGGGCCGCGGCCGGATCGAGGTCGAGCGCGCCGACGACGTGATCGACCGATACGCCGGCAGCCTGCCTGCTGGAACGTATCCGCGTGGGCACCTCGACGAGCTGCGTGGCGAGTGGCGCGGGTAGCGCTGGACGCGGACGTCGTGATCGCATTCCTCGATCCCGGGGACGATCAGCACGACCGCGCCGTGGCGCAGCTGCGTCCCCGGCTGGCAGCGGGCGACGAGTTGCTGCTGGGCGCGACTGTCTATGCCGAGACGATCGTGCGCCCGTTGCAGCAGGGGACCGACTCGACGGTGGAGGGATTTCTCGATGCAGCGGGCATCGCGGTCGTCCCGGTCGATCGCGCCGTTGCTCGGCGCGCGGCTCGTCTCAGGGCCGACCACCCCTCGCTGCGTCTGCCCGATGCGCTGTCTCTCGCGACTGCGCTGGGCGCGGACGCGACGCTGCTGACGCTCGACAAGAAGCTCAACCGAATCGCCGGGCGGGCGCAGCCTCGCTCCCAGATTCCGGGCTCATAATCCGAAGTCTCCGGCTCGAATCCCGCCGCCGCTACCCCGGCCGAGCAAGGGGCGTGACCCGAGGGGCCCGCACGGAGGCCGACCGAAGACCCGAAGGCCAGTCGAGAAGTGGCCTTCGGCGTTGGTGGCGCAGGCCGTGAAATGGGGCCGCGTCAACGGTCACAACAGGCGGCAACCGCCAGTTCCGCCGCGAGTTTTCCCACGTCCACGCGGTTCGAAAGCGCCGATCAGCTCTGTCCATCGCCAGAGCCGCACGGTCGCTCCCGCATCAGGAGGGTCCGTTTGCGTTCAGCTCCGTGAAGCGCTTGGTGTCGTGTGCAACGCCGATGCGGTCGAGGATGGCCGGGTCGCCCTGGTAGTCGATTCCGCGCGCCTTGGCATCGGCGGGTTGGAGGAGGCCGAGCAGGAGCCCGAGGATCGGCTTCGGGGGTCCGGTGAGCGTCGCGTCGGCTCCGTCGGCCGGGCCGAGCCGGGTGTGGATCGCGCCGTCGCGTGTTTCGATCACGATCGGTTGATCGCCCGTGACAAGCTCGACGGTCACGGCGGGTGCGTCCGGCTGGCGATCGCTGAGCATGAGCTCGAGCGCCCACGCCAGCCAGTGGCTCCGGACGGCATCATCGGGCTTCTGATCGGTCATCAGCGGAAGCCCCCACCGGATCAAGTCCTCGAGTGCCGGCCGGAGCTGCTCGCCGCGCGGGGTGAGGCGGAGCAGGGTGGTCGCGATCGGTGGCGGCGCTTCCTCGCGCGCGATGACGCCGGCGTGCTCGAGCTCGCGCAGCCGCTCGGCCAGCAGGTTGCTGGCGATCCCGGGGAGTCCGTTACGCACGTCGGTGTACCGGCATGGTCCGCGCAACGCGAGCTCGCGGATGATCAGCAGCGTCCACCGGTCGCCGACGACGTCGAGCGATTTCGCGAGTGCGCAGTACTCGTCGTAGGACCTCATTTGCGAACTTACTCTAGCAGAAGGTACTAATATTAGTCTGATAACTTGATTTTCTTGTCTTCTTGGTTTAGAACGATGTCGAGCCTTGTCCGACCGCGTTCGACCGGAGGAGTCATGAAACTCAAGCCGCTGATCCTCACCTCGCTGCTGCTGGCGGCGTTCGTCATCAACCTCGACACGACGATCGTCAACGTCGCGCTGCCGACCCTCGTCCGCGAGCTGCACGCGTCAAACTCGCAGCTGCAGTGGGTCGTGGACGCGTTCAACCTGTTGTTCGCTGGATCGGTGCTGGCGGCGGGAAGCCTGTCGGACCGGTTCGGGCGCAAGGGGATGCTGCTCGCCGGCCTGTCGGTGTTCGGTCTGGCGAGCTTGGCCGGGGGGCTGACGAACAGTCCCGGCGCGCTGATCGCGGCGCGCTCGGTGATGGGCGTGGGTGCGGCGATGGTGTTTCCCTCGACGCTGTCGCTGATCTCGAACGTCTTCAGCGAACGCGGCGAGCGCGCACGGGCGATCGGACTGTGGGGTGCGACCACGGGAGCGGCGATCGCGCTCGGCCCGATCGCCGGCGGGTGGCTGCTACAGGCGTTCGACTGGCGCAGCATCTTCTTCGCGATGGCGCCGATCGCCGCTCTTGCCGGCTTCCTCGTCGCCCGCTACGCGCCGGCCTCGCGCGACCCGCACGCGCCCGACACCGACCGCGCCGGCTTCGCGCTCTCGACCGCAATGATCGGGCTGCTCGTTTACACGATCATCGAGGCCCCGAACCAAGGCTGGGCTAGCGCGCGGACACTCGGTGGCTTCGCATTCACGGCCGCGCTGGCGGCGGCGTTCGTGGCCTGGGAGCGCCGCACCAAGCAGCCGATGCTCGACCTGACCCTGTTCGCCAACCCTCGCTTCACCGCCGCGAGTGCCTCGGTCGCGATCTCGTTCTTCGCGCTGTCCGGGTTCATCTTCCTCGTCACCCAGTACTTCCAGTTCCTGAAGGGCTACGGCCCGCTCTCAACCGGGGTGCGTCTGCTGCCGGTCGCCTCCTGCGTCGCCGTCTCCTCGATCTTCGGTGCCAGGCTGGCCGTGCGGCTCGGCACGAAGTTGGTCGTGGCCTCCGGGCTGTTCTTGATGGCTGCCTTCTACCTGTGGCTCACGACCGCAACGGCCGGCACCGGCTATGGGACGATCGCCGCCCAGATGGTCGTGGCCGGGACGGGCTTGGGCCTCACGAGCGCACCCGCGACCGAGGCGATCATGGGCGTGGTGCCGAAGGCCAAGGCCGGCGTCGGGTCGGCGATCAACGACGCCACGCGCCTGCTCGGCGGCACGCTCGGCGTTGCGGTGATGGGGAGTTTGTACGCCTCGTTGTACGCCCGCCGGCTCTCGATCGCGCTCCCGATCGGATTGCCGACCGCCGTCGCGCGGACCGCGCACGCGTCCGTTGGCGCCGCGCTCACCGCGTCAAGTGAGCTGGGGTCAGCAGGCCATCCAGTGTTCGCGGCGGCTCTTCACAACGCCGCAAGCGCAGCGTTCTTCCACGGTTTCCACGCCGCGAACTACCTGGCCGCAGGTGTTGCCGCCGCAGGCGCGGTGATGGCGCTCTCGCTGCTGCCCGCCCAGCCGAGCGTGAGCAACGATCAAGCAGCCGAGCTGCGAGCAACCGGCTCGCCCACCACCGCTAGGGCGAGCAGCTGATCCCATCCCCAAGCCGCAGGAGACAGCACACCATGAGCAACCATCCATCCACACCGCTCCGCACGAACGCCGGCTCGGGGATCGGCCGGGCCACCGGATTCGAGCTGGCCAGGCCCGCCGAGCCGGTCGCCGGGAACGTCGAGATCGCGCTCGAGCGCAACCGCGCCTTCGCCGTCGCGGGCGGCCATGAAGGCGCCGTCGTGTTCCCCAACCTGCGCCTGTTCGTCATCACCTGCCTTGACCCGCGCGTCGACCCCGCGCACTTCCTGGGCCTCCGCCTCGGCGACGCGATGGTCGTCCGCAACGTGGGCGGGCGCGCTACCCCAGAGGTCATCAACGACGTGGCCTTCATCGGCCAAATCGCGGAGTACGCAATCCCCGACGACGGGCCACTCTTCGAGGTTGCGGTGATCCACCACAACCAGTGCGGCGCCGGGGCGCTCGCTGACGACACCTTCCGACACCGGTACGCCGCGCGGATCGGCGCCGAGGAATCGAGCCTGCGCGCGCACGCTGTCGTCGATCCCGCGGCGACCGTCGCCGACGACGTGGAGCGCCTCCGCGCGGCGCCCGCGATCTCTCCTCGCATCAGACTGTCCGGCCATGTCTACGACGTCGTCAGCGGCCTGGTCGAGACGGTCGTCGCGCCGGCGGCCTGACGCTCCGCTCAGCAGGACCCCGTCTTGGCTCATAACCGAAGGTCGCGGGTTTCGGATCCCGCCCCCGCTATCCCGGCCGACCGCAGCGCGAGGCCCGAAAGGGCCCGCACGGAGGCCGACTGAGACCCGAAGGCCGCCCGCGAGGGCGGCCTTCGGCGTGTACGCCGGGCATGACCAGCCGCTTGGGGGTGCGAGTCCCCTGTGGAGGTTGATGACACCAACCACAAGTCAAGGGCAACTGCGTCGTCGTGAGGCGGGGTGGGAAGGAAGCCGGAGGCGAAAATCGCGACCCGAGGGACACGAATCGCATCAGAGGCGGGGCGGTCTGGGCGAGCCAGCACGATATGGCGAAGCCCGATGTCATCAGGGGGCCGTCACGTAAATGCGGCGGGTGCGCGAGGAAGGTGGCTGGCCTTATCCCGGGAGGCCTCTGCGGGAGTCTCTGGGACGACCCGCATGTCCGGTGGTGTGGGAGGGGCCGGGGCCGCCCGGCCCCTACCCGATTGATGGGAGACCTCGCAGCCGGCGCGCTCAGCCGATGAGGATCGCGATGATGGCGATGACCACGTGCTTCGGCATGTCCTTGGGCTTGACGTCGACCGTCAGGTCGTTCGGGTTGAGCGTGGGGCTGGCCACCACTGTGGAACCGGAGACGACCGCGCCGCGCTGGCGCCCGTCGGGCAGGATGATCCAGCCGCCGAGATACCGCTGACCGGCCGCGGTCCTGGTGCCGCGATACAGGCCCGCCTCCCCGTCGTCGGGGGTGGCCGAGAAGGAGTGCGTCACGCCGGCAAGGCGGACGGTTCCCGTTGCCCGCCGCTGCGCGACGGTGACTGCCAGGACCGAGTCGCCGGTGGTCGACTCGAGCGTGGCCCGTCCACCGTGGACCGTTCCCCTGAACCACCGAGCGACCGAGTGCGAGTCGCACACGTAGGCCGTCACGCTCCCGCCGTTCACTACGACGGCGACGAAGGCCCGGCTGCCGCTCACCGTGCCGACGTAACCGGCGTGCGCGGTCGCCGGCGTCGGCGGCGCGGCGACTGCTCCGATCGGCAAGAGGCCCAACGCGAGAGCCCCAGCCGTGGCTGCGCGTCTGATCGCCTTCTTCGTCATGACGCCCCCTTGCGCAACGTCCCGTCCCAGATCGGACGGTGGTGGCCACCCTACCAGCGTCGGGCGGGCTGGCGACGACGCAGTCGTTGGATGCGATCGTCAGCTGGCCCTCATTTGTCTCTGCGGCCTTTCGTGATCGGGAGGTCGAGCCGTCGTGGCGGCCGCGCACGGTCAGCCACGTCCCGCTCACGCCTTGCGCCCGGGCGCATTGCGCGCGAGGTATGCCAGGATGGCCACACTCCTGCCCGACCCGGGGTCCCGCACAGGCGCCGGCGCTGCCCCCGCCGCGCGAGGCGACTGCGACGCACGCCCCGAGGTCGCCGTCCCACCTCGCTTCAGTGTCTCGCGCTTAGCGCCGCAGCAGCTCATGGCTGTTCGGTCTCCTCTTCGGTCGGAACGTGGGACGGCGCGGTGCGCGCGCGGGTGGCCTGCTCGAGCAGGCAGGCCGCCCCGGACACGGCGAGCCACGCCACCGGGCCTCGGCGTCGCGCGCCGGCCAGGCCGACGCTGAAGGGCGCCGCCACCCAGATGCTCAGGCAGCCGAAGCAGTCCATCAGGCCGCCGAGCCGGCCGGCGCCGGCGCGCGCCCGCAGGCGCACGACGACGTCGGCCGGCCCGTCCTCCTCGGCGAGGAGGTGCGTCACTCGCCAGGTGGCGAGTGACGCCAGCACGAAACGCGCCGGTGGGTCGGTCAGGCGCATGTGACCCTCCTCCCCGCGGTCACGTGGCGGGCCGCAGGCACAGACCGGTGAAGGCCTCCGTGGTCCAGCCGACGAACCCGCTGTTGACGATCGTGTTGTCGCTGGCCTGAGCGACGATCGTGTACCCGCACGGCTCCGTCGTCGGCAGCGTCTGCAGGCTCCACGTGCCCGACTCGCTGGTCAGGCTGGTGAACGTCGGCACCTTGGTCAGGGTCGACCCGGGCATCGGCATCTCGACTGCGATGCTCACGGCCCGGAGATCCTCGTTGTCGGCCGCCGAGTAGGTGCCTTCGATGAGCGCTCCCGGCTGGAAGTCGCCGCACGAGCCGCCGCCGCTGGTGATCTCCACCGTGACCGGAGACGGGGCGGTGTTGTCCAGTTGGATGAGCGTCCACGTCGGCATCGCGGGACCGAGGGGCGTGGAGCCCTGACGAGCCTCCATCGCCACCCACAGCTGTCCGTTGCCCGCAGTCGTCCACTGGCCGAGCAGGTTGCCGACGACGTCGGTGTTCGCGGCGTAGTTCTCCAGGCAGCTGACCCACCCGGACGAGTCGGGTGTCTGCAGGACGGACGTCTGAACCGAGGTGATCCAGTTGTTCGTCTCGACGTGGAACGGCGCGGTCATCGGCGTCGAGGTGACGCCACCGTCGGTGCTGATGAGGATCCGGTAGCTGAGGCCGGTGCCGCCCACGCCACCCGACGGATTGATCACGTGCCCGCTGAAGTTGACGACTCCGCCAAACGGCGACGCGGTGGCGACGAACGTGGCCAGCGACTGGCCGGTGGCCAGGCCGGTCCCCTGGTCGATGAGGCCGATCGGCATGTTGCCGATGGACTCGAGGTCCGGGCCGCCCCCGGGCATGACCGGCTCGCCGGGCGGGATGAGGACCGTCGCCTCCAGATGCCCGCCCCAGACCGGAACCGCGTACGGGTTCGTGTCCGACGGGGGCGTCGCCCACGACAGCACGGCCCGGATGGCCACCGTGTTCGGTCCGTCGGTGCATGCCCGGCGCTGCGTGAGCGCCTGCGGGAACGGCAGCGCCGCGGAGTACCGCACGCCGCCGGCAGGGATCGACGGGAGGTCGTGCACGTTGACCGAGCTCGTCCCCACGTACTCGTAGCCACTCCCGGAGTCGGCCCAGAAGGCGACGTACTCCTGGCTGCCGCTGGTGCAGAGGCTGCCCGAGTACCCGGCCGACTGCTTGACGTCGATCGTGGCCACGAGCGCGCTGGTGCTCGGGTTCAGCCCGATGCAGCCGAGCTGCTCGTAGGTCTCGTTGCCCTGCGGATCCAGGATGCTGCCGACGATCGATCCGATCTCGGCGATGCCCTGCAGTCCCGGAAACAGCTGCAGCCCAGGCTGGTCGACCGCGGCGCCGAGGGCCACCGGATCGGCCAGCAGCTGCGCCACGGGGCCGAGCAGGTACCGATGCTGGGGAATGTCGGTGTCGCGGTAGAGCTCGTGCAGCTGCAGCGGCGTGAGCGGCTTGGCGGGACCGAACTCGACGATCTGCTCGGGGTTGGCGATTTCGCTGAGCACGTGGGGCTCAAGCGGGATCTCCAGGCACTCCAAGACCTCGGTGAGGGTGCCGAGCGTCAGCGGAGCGACCTGGACGTAGGCGTCGACGCCATTGCCCCACACCACCGGGTCGGTGGCGCCGCCCGGCGGCACCCGCCAGGAGAGGATCGCGCGGATGAGGACGAGGTTCTCCTTCTTGCAGCACGCCTGGGCCAGATCGACCGGAAGGGTGACGTCGAACTCGAGGGGCTTCGGTCCGGCCACGTCCCGGGAGGTGAACGAGGTGACGCCAAGCGTGGTCCATGTTGCACCGCCGTCGGTCGAGGCAAAGAACTTCACGTACTCCTGCGAGCCGGCACTGCAGATCCCGCCCGAGTAGCCGTTCGCCTGCTTGAGGCTCACGACGGCGTTGAGCTGGCCGAGCTGTGGCTGATAGCCGATGCACGTGAGCTGTTCGTAGGTCGTGTTGCCCTCGGGCGGAGTCCCCTCCGCCGGAGCAGCAATCTCCTTGAAGTGGTTGGCGAGCAGTAGCTCGGTGAAATGCGCGCGCTCGCGCGGGAGCTTGGGTGCCCCTCCCGCTTCGAACTCGGGTGGCTGAGGACTCATCGAACTCCCCTGTCTTGGCGTGTGGTGAACCGATCGGGTCGGTGCTCAAAGACGAAGAGCGCCGGCCCGCCAAACCTGATACGGACCGACCCATCCGCATCGTGCCGGCTGGTGTCGAGGCCGGGCTCATAACCCGAAGGTCGCGGGTTCGAATCCCGCCCCCACTACTCCCGGCCGACCGAGGCGCGAGTCCCGAGAGGGTGCACCCGATCGGCCGGCTTATCGCGACCACGGCGACGCCGCTTTGCGCCCGAATCGGGCGCGCGTCAGACGGATGTCAAACATGCCGGGTGGTCGGTCGACCAGAGAGCTCGCCTGGCATGGATTCCCGCCCGTGCTGAGGCAGCTCAGCCAGCTGCTCGAGGTTGCCTCGATCGTGTGTTGGACGTCGGATCGAGCTCGCGATCCAGCAATGACATGCGCGAGCGATCGGCGCGGCGGTCGCAACGGTCGAGTTTGTCAGAGTCGCCCCGGGAGGCGCGGATCGGCCCTGCCCCATTCGCTCAGTTCAGCGGGTTCTCCCACCGAAGCCCGCGAAAGCGCGCGAAGTCCGTGTCGGTAGAGGCGAGCGTGACGCCGTGTTCGACGGCGAGGGCGGCAAGCGCGGCGTCGGGAATCAGGTTGCCGCGTACCTGGTGGGTTCCGATGAGCTCGCCAAAGATGCGTTGATACTCAGAGCCCGGCTGCGGGACCCAGGCGACAGGCGCGGCGAGCCAGTCGGTGACGCGCTCCCATGCTGTTTCAGGGTCAAGCGGCCGCTGAAACGCGCGTGGATGGGTCGAGATGCGCAGGAACGCGTTGATGCTCTGCCATGGAAACCCCACGCGAACTGCGCCGTTGAGCTTCTCCGTCATCCACGCCGTGGCCTGCTCGTGTTGCTCGGCGCGCTCGTGAACGGCGTAGAGCAGCAGGTCGGCGTCGAGCAGCATCAGCTGCTCGACGGTCCATCGAGCGTCTCGAGGGTGTCGGCAATGTTGTCGAAGTCGATCCCGCGGCCGAGGTCGTGGGACTTCTGCCGAAACGAAGTCGGTGGTCTGTCCTGTGTGACGACGAGGCCGGCACGAACAAGTTCATTGACGGCTTCGCTCAGGCCGATCGAGCGCTCACGACGAACTCGCTCGATAGCGGCCGCGACATCGTCCGCCAAGGTGAGAGTGGTGCGCATACCAGTGAGCCTAGCGAATCGTGATGTTAGAAAGCAAGCATCAAGATACAGCTCTGCGGCTCATGACCCCGGGTGCTTCGTGCAATACTTAAGTAGATGCTTCAGTATCTGCCCGCGCAACCCACACCAGGCGAACCGCCGATCGACGTCGTGTTCCACGCCCTCTCGGACGCGAACCGGCGTGCGATGATCGACCGTCTCCTCGACGGGCCGGTCTCCGTGAGCGAGCTCGCGCGCCCGCTCGGGATCTCCCTCCCGGCGGTCATCCAGCACCTGCACGTGCTCGAGGCGAGCGGCATGGTGCGCTCGCACAAGGTGGGGCGCGTGCGCACGTGCGAGATCGAGCCGCTCGCGCTCAGCACGGCCGAGCGCTGGATCAGCGAGCGGCGCGCGGCGTGGGAAGCGCGGCTCGATCGGCTCGGCCGATTCCTCGCAGAAGAGACCGATGAGTCGGGGCCGTCCACACCGTCAAAGAAGGCGAGACCGAGAAGGAGATCGCAATGAGCAACAGGTCAGCGACACACTCGACGTTCGTGATCGAGCGCGACTACGACGCATCCCCCGCGCGCGTCTTCGCGGCGTGGCGGGATGTGAATGCGAAGGGCCAGTGGTTCGGGGCGGGCGGCGAGCACGAGCTCGACTTCCGCGAGGGCGGCCGCGAGCACCTCGAGGTGGCGGGCGGGGCCGCGGTCTACTCCTACGACGCCTCCTACGAGGACATCGTCCCGGACGAGCGGATCGTCTACACGTACAACATGCACCGCGACGGCGTGCGGATGTCGGTCTCGGTGACGACCGTCGAGCTGGTCGCCGTCGGCGCGGGGACGCACCTGCGCTACACCGAGCAGGGTGTCTTCCTCGACGGCGAGGACAAGCCGGAGCTGCGCGAGCACGGAACGAAGGAGCTCCTCGACAAGCTCGGCCAGGCGCTCGCGCAGGGGGTCGCGACGGTATGAGCGTGGGCGCCGGCACCACCGACTCCACGCAGACGCCTCCCTCGTTCGAGGTGGGGGTCGCGGACGGCGGGAGCGACCGCGCGCGCTGGCTGGCGGTCTACGTGCTGTGCGTGGGGATGCTCATGATCGTTCTCGACGTGACGATCGTGAACGTCGCGCTGCCGTCGATCCAGGAAGACCTGCACTTCTCGACGTCGAGCCTCGCGTGGGTCGTCAACGCGTACCTGATCGCGTTCGGAGGACTGCTGCTGTTGGCCGGCCGCCTGGGCGACCTGGTCGGCCGCCGGCGCATATTTCTCGCGGGCGTCGCGCTGTTCACGAGCGCGTCGCTGCTGTGCGGGGTCGCGCAGGCCGCGTGGTGGCTCGTGGCCGCGCGCTTCGTCCAGGGCATCGGGGGCGCGATGACGTCGGCGGTGATCCTCGGGATGATCGTGACGATGTTCTCCGACGCCCGCCAGCAGGCGAAGGCGATCGGCGTGTTCGCGTTCGTCGCGTCGGCGGGCGGCTCGGTCGGCCTGCTCGCCGGCGGCGTGCTGACGCAGTCGCTCGACTGGCATTGGATCTTCTTCGTGAACCTGCCGATCGGCATCGCGACGGCGCTCGCGGCGCGGCGGCTGGTGCCCGACGAGCCGGGCATCGGGCTACGCCAGGGCGCGGACGTCCCGGGCGCGGTGCTGATCACGAGCGCGCTGATGCTCGGCGTGTACACGATCGTGGGCCCCGCAGCGAGACAGGGCTGGGCCTCGGCGAGCACGCTGCTGTTCGGGGCGGGCTCGATTGCGCTGCTGGCCTCGTTCGTCGCGCAGGAGACGCGCGCCGCGAGCCCCTTGATGCCGCTTCGGATCTTCCGCTCACGGCCGATCGCAGCCGCGAACGCGATCCAGATCCTGTCGGTCGCCGGGATGTTCGGGATGTTCTTCCTGGGCGCACTGTACCTGCGGCGCGTGCTCGGCTATGACGCGCTCGAAATCGGACTTGCGTTCCTACCGGTGACGATCGCCATGGGAACGCTCTCGATCCGGTATTCGGAGCGCATCTTCATCGCGCTCGGCGCGCGCCGGGCACTGCTGGCCGGGCTCACGCTCGTGCTGGCGGGCCTCGTCGTGTTCGCGCTCGCGCCGGTGCACGCGGACTATGCCACCCAGGTCGCGCCGTCGATGCTGCTGCTCGGTCTCGGTGCCGGCACGGCGTTCCCCGCGTTGATGAACCTGGCGATGTCGGGCGCGACGCCGCAGGACGCGGGCCTCGCCTCGGGCCTCGTGAACACGACCGCCCAGGTCGGCGGCGCGCTCGGGCTGGCGGTGCTCGCGACGCTCTCGACGTCACGCAGCAACGCGCTGACGGCGAGCGGGCATCCAGTCGCGTCTTCGCTGACCGCGGGCTACCACCTCGCGTTCTGGGTGGCCGCCGCCCTCGTCGGTTGCGCGCTCGCCGTTGTGCTCGCGGCGGTCGATCGGGGCCGCGCGCCCGCCGGCGCGCCCGCCGCGGCGCCTGCCCACGGCCACGAGCACGCGCAGCGCGAGGAGCGGGCACATGGCAGTTCGTCGGCGGAGGGCGCCGGGGCATGAGTCACTCAGCCGTTGCTTTCGAGGCCGTCGGACCCGGGTGGCCACTACCCGCCTTCGTGGACCGGGAACGCGACCGGTCGCGTAGCCTGATCGTCTGGGCGCCGTGGATCGAGCGGACGCCGGCGCGAGGTGCTGAGACGAGATCTCTCATCCGTTCCAATCTGGTCCGAGTTGGCGGCCGAGTACTGAAAGGGACCGACAGCCATGAAGACGATGACGTGTAGACAATTGGGTGGACCGTGCGATCTCCCGCACAAGGGAGACACCGCTGACGAGGTCATAAAGGCGCAGGACAAGCATCTGAAGGACATCGTCTCAGCGGGTGATGAAACGCACGAGAGTGCCCTGAAGGAGATGAAGGGCAGGTGGAAGCATCCCGTGTCAGGGATGGGGTGGTATCGAAAGGCCAAGCGTGATTTTGCGGCGCTTCCCGACGACTGACTTGTCCTCCCCGCCGCTCAGCGACAGACCGCGCGCCAGATGTGACATCTTCCGGCCACGCTGGAGAGCGCCTCGTTGCTCCTGGCCGACGATCTCACCGTACGCGTCGTGATCGTGCACCCGGTGTCCGCCGCGGACGCCGGGGGTCTCGCCGCGCTGCTCGCGGCCTGAAGCGTCCGGCGCTTCGTCAAGGGGAGCGCCGAGCCGGGTGGTTTGTGCGTGACCGTCGGTTGATCGCAGCGCAGGCCTCAACCTGCTCTCAACCCGGATCTCCACCCGGAATCAACCCGCAGATCAAGCCGTGGACCGATGTGCGCGGGGCCGCGGCGCCGTAGCGTCAGGGACCGTGAATCGACCCGCCAAGGAGGTCTGGAGATGTCCCTTCTGACAGCGCTGGGCGCAATCGGAATCATCGTCTACGCGATCGGTCAGCAGCTGGTCGGCGGCGCGGTGAGCGGCAAGCGTCTGGTCGTATTGCCCGCCGTCCTGACCGTCATCGGGATCCTCGACATCAGCGGCCACAACTCGCACCCGCATGCGATGGATATCGTGCTGCTGGTCGTGAGCGCGGCCGTAGCCATCGCGACCGGCGCCGGGCTCGGCGCGATGACGCGCCTGGAGCGCCGCGCCGGATCTCTGTGGGCGCAGCTCCCCAAGCAGGGTCTGTGGCTGTGGGGCGGGCTGTTCATCAGCCGCCTGGCAGTGAGCGGCATCGCCAACGCGGCGGGCGCGCACGTCGCCGCCGGCATCGCGGCGATCCTGCTGATGCTCGGTCTCAATCGTGCCGCCCAGGCGGCGGTGGTCGTACCCCGCGCGGTCGCGGCCGGAATCCCGTTCGCGCCCGAGAGGGACGGCGCCGTGTTCGGCGCCAGCTGGTTCTCCCTCTCCACCGGACGCGAGGATTGACGATGGTGTCCGGCTCGCTGAGCGCGCTGCGCAGACGTCCAGCCGTGCGCCGGAGGTCACGGCTGCCGTGTTCCCGGCGACACGACCACTCACCGGCGCTAGGATCGCGCGATGGGAGTCAACAACGTTCGCGGACCGCGAAGTTGTTGGCGCAGGCGCGCCGCGCGCGAGAGGGGGCGGTCACCAACGCGGTACCGCGGCGCGGCGCCGCGCGGCCTCGGCGCGATGCTCGGGCTACCCGGGCCACTTCGCCTCCGTAGGCCCGCTCCGGGGTAGCCACCGTGTCCAAGGTCGACGCTGACCGGATTGCCGGCCCCGCCCTCACCGGGCCCCGCGCTTCACGCGAGTCGCCCTGGCATGAGAGCGTTCACGCCGTCAGGGCGGCCAGGCGCCACCTCGGCAAGAAGGCCTTGAAGGCGATCGGGTACGTCGCACTGGCCTACCTGCTCGTCAGGCTGGTGCCCGGGCTGGAGCACGACATCGGAACGCTGGGACGAGTGCAGGGGGAGTGGCTGGCGATCGCGTTCGCGCTCGAGTTCGTGTCGGAGCTGGGCTTCGTGGCGTCCTGGCGGCGGATCGTCGATCCCGAAGACGTGCTGTGCTGCGATGGCCGCGGCGAACGGACGGCGACGCGGCTGGCCTGGGTGCAGCTCGGCGGCGGAATGCTGGTACCCGGCGGGTCGCTGTCGAGCGTCGGCGTCGGCGCCTGGATTCTGCATCGGTTCGGGATGCCGAACGAGCTCATCGCCGAGCGTCAGTTCAACCTCCAGTTTCTCAACACCGCCGTCGACGCGCTGGCGCTGATCGTGTTCGGCCTGGGGCTGGCGAGCGGAATCCTGCCCGGTAGCCAGAACCTCGCTCTCACCCTGCTGCCCGCGCTCCTCGCGGCGCTCGCCCTGGCCGCCGTGCTGTGGATTGCGGCGAGAGGCCCCGGCTACGCCCAGGCGACCGACGCCGCCCACCCCAAGCTCGCCAACGCGGTGAAGACCCTGACCAGCGCGGTCGAGGATACCCGAGCCCTTCTCACTCATCGAAACGGGCTCGGGAGCGTGCTCGGCGCGATCGTCTACCTGGTGTTCGACGTGACGGTGTTGTGGTGCGCGTTCATCGCGCTCGGCACTCACCCGCAGCCTGCGTTCGGCGTGGTGCTGCTCGCCTACGTCATCGGTGCCCTCGGCGGCTCCGTGCCGCTGCCGGCCGGGATCGGCTCGGTCCTGGGCATGGTCGGCATGCTTTCTCTGTATGGGGTCCCGCACGGCGATGCGGCCGTCGCGGTCATCCTGTACCAGGCGGTTGGCGAGCTCGTGCCCCTCGTCGGCGGCGCGATCGCCTGGCTGTTCCTGCGCGTGACCCTTGGTTCCATCGGGGGACCGCCCCGCGGACCTGATGGAGCCGGACGCCTCACTTGGCCGGACCGGGCGCGCCCGAGCTGAGGAGACGCCGAGGCGCATGCGCGATTCCGCCTTCGCTGTCGCCCGCTTGATCACCGTCGCAGTACCGCCCGCGCGACTCTCCGGATAGCCTCTCTGCCGTGACGCCCGTGTCCACCGCCAGCGCCGATCACGAGGTCGCCGTCATCGGCGCCGGCTTCTCGGGCATCGGCGCGGCGATGGCGCTCGACCGCGCCGGCATCCACGACTTCGCCGTGATCGAGGACGGCGACGGCGTCGGGGGTGCCTGGCACTGGAACACCTATCCGGGGGTCGCGGTCGACATCCCGTCCTTCAGCTACCAGTTCTCCTACGAGCGGCGAACCGACTGGTCGCGGGTGTATGCGCCGGGCCGCGAGCTGAAGCGCTATGCGACCGACCTCGTCGACAAGTACGGGCTGGAGTCGCGCATCCGTCTGAACACGAGGATCGTCTCCGCCGCCTTCGACGAGGACGCCCACCTCTGGCGACTCGGCACCGATAACAGCGACACCATCTCGGCGCGCTTCGTCATCAGCGCCACGGGGGTGTTCAGCCAGCCGACGTTCCCGGACATCGCCGGGATCGACGAGTTCACCGGCACGGTCATGCACACCGCGCGCTGGGACCACGCCGCGGAACTGAGCGGCAAACGGGTCGCGGTCATCGGCACCGGCGCGTCCGCCGTCCAGGTCATCCCCTCGATCGCCCCGATCGTCGACCACCTCACCGTCTTCCAACGCACGCCGATCTGGTGCCTGCCCAAGCCCGACGGCCCGATCGACGGCTGGCGGCGGCGGGTGCTGCGCCGGGTTCCGGGAGCGGCGCGCGCCGCGCGGTGGCTCAGCCAGTCCTTCGTCGAGCTGACCTTCCCGTTGCCCGCCCACTTTCACGGCATCGTGCCGCTCTCGCGCCGCGGCGAGCGCGCCGGGCACGCGCATCTCCGCAGTCAGGTCCACGACCCCGCCGTCCGCGAGAAGCTCACCCCGCAGTACGGCCTCGGCTGCAAGCGCCCGGGCTTCTCCAACGAGTACCTCGCCACCTTCAACCGTGACAACGTCCTGCTCGAGACGACGCCGATCGAGACCATCACGCGCAGCGGCATCCGCACCGCCGACGGCACCCGGCACGAGATCGACGTGCTCGTGCTGGCCACCGGCTTCAAGGTCTTCGACCAAGGCAACATGCCGCCGTTCTCCGTCCAGGGCGCCGGCGGGGTCGACCTCGAGCGGTTCTGGGACGAGAATCGCTTCCAGGCCTACGAGGGCGTCAGCGTGCCGGGCTTCCCCAACCTGTTCCTCATTCTCGGCCCGTACAGCTTCAACGGTGCGAGCTACTTCACACTGATCGAGAACCAGATGCGCCACATCGTTCGCTGCCTCACGCGCGCGCGCCAGGAGGGGGCGACGGCGATCGAGGTCAGCCCCGGGGCCAACGCGCGCTACTTCGAGCGCATGCTCGGCCGGCGCGGCCGCCAGATCTTCTTCCAGCCCACCTGCTCGCTGGCCAACAGCTACTACTTCGACTCGCACGGCGACGTGCCGTTGCGCGCCTCGCCGACGCTCGAGGCGGCCTGGCGCAGCGCGCGCTTCGACCTCGACGACTACCGCTTCTCGCGCGTGCACGAGCGCTCGACCGCCGGCGCGTAGCGCCCGCCGAGACCACGACGCCTACAGCGCGAGCGTCTCGCCGAGCCCGAGCGCCACCACCCGCTCGCTCGCCGACCGCACCCGCTCGAGCGCGTCGGACACCGGCTCGTACACGCCGGGGAAGGCATAGCCGTCGTAGTGCATCGGGACAAGGCGCGTCGCGCGCAGCAACTCCGCCGCCAGCGCCGCCTGCTCGGGATCCATCACACCCGGGAGCGGGCTGGCCGGCCGGCGGTGGGGGAAGGAGAGGCGGGCCCCGTTGATCGGCGCGCACACGGCGTCCGGCGCGCCGAAGCGCTCGGCGAAACGCCACCACCAGCCGTGGAACAACGTGTCGCCGAGGTGCACCATCCGCTGGCCGCCCGCCTCGACCAGCCACGACACCTGGGGGTCTCCGGTGCCGTCGACGGCCGGCAGCGCGGTGATCGAGAACGGGCCGACGGTCACCGTGGTCCACGGCTCGGTCGGCTCCCGGGTCAGTCCGGCGCCCGTCATCTCGCCGTCGGCCTGGATGAGCGCGAGCTGCTCGGCAGTGTCCCCGCCGTAGCTGGGCGGCTCGTACACGACCGCCTCGTCGGACAGGGCCGCGCGCAGCGCCGCCGCATCGGCGTGGTCGCGGTGCAGGTGGGTCACCAGTCCCGCGACCGCGTCCGGCTGCGGCGCGATGACCTCGGGCACCGGCGTGCCGGCAGCAGGCTCGCCGTACGGCGCGAACACCGCGCCGGGATCCTCGAGCGGGTCGATGACGATGCGCTCGCCCTCCGCCTCGACCTCGATGCCCGCCCAGCCCAGCCAACGAATCCTCATATCGCGGTCCTCCCGAAATCGTCGCTTACCGAACGCTCGTGCGGAATATACAGGGATTCCGTACGACCGTTCGCTAAATTCAACAGACGATGGCCCGCCGCTCCGCCGCCCAGGTCGCCGACTCCCGTGCCGAGACGCTCGGCGCGGCGGTCCAGCTCGCCTCGGTCGTCGGCCTCGAGGGCCTGACCCTCGGCGGGTTGGCCGAGCAGCTCGAGATGAGCAAGAGCGGCCTCGTCGGTCGCTTCGGCTCCAAGCAGGACCTGCAGCTCGCCGCTCTGGCGCGGGCGTCCGAGATGTTCCGCGAGATCGTGTACGAACCGGCCGCCGCCCGGCCGCGTGGTCTGCCGCGCCTGCGCGCGATCGCCGGCGCGTGGCTCGAGTACCTCGCTGACCCTCCGTTCGAAGGGGGCTGCTTCCTCACGGCAGCCTCGGTCGAGTTCGACGGCCGTCCCGGCCCCGTCAACAACGCGATCAGGCGCACGGCCACCCGCTGGAAGCGGGTGCTCGAAGGCGAGGCGCGAATCGCGATCGAGAACGGCGAGCTGCCCGCCGACGCCGACCCGACGGACATCGCTTTCACGATCAACGCCCTGGCGATCGGCGCGAACTGCGACTACCAGCTGCACCGCGACCGCACGGCCCTCGAGCGCGCCCGACGCGCGATGGCGCTCGTGCTCGGCGACGTTCGCTAGCTCGTTCGCATTGCGGTGCCCGGCGGGTCGATCTGGGCCTGTCGTTCAACAGCGATGATTCCGAGCTTCGGTCGACCAGGTCCCGCCGCGACGTGCGGGCGTGCCTACGCTCCGGCGCGGAGCTCCTCGGCCGACGGCACGACGATCGGTCCCGCGGGCGGCTGCGTGATGCGAATCGAATTGCCGAACGGGTCGCGCAGCGCGCAGTCGGTGCCGTAGAAGCGCTCGACCGGCTCCTGGGTGAACTCGACTCCGGCGGCGTGCAACCGCTCATAGGTCGCCCGGCAGTCGTCGGTCTCGAAGATCAGCCCACCGCCGGCACCGCCCTTGGCGACCAGCTCGCGGATTTGTTCGGCCGTCGCGTCGTCGTGGACCGGCGCGCCCGGTCGCATCAGGGCGAGCTGTAGGTCGGGCTGGTCAGGCAGGGTGACGGTGAGCCAGCGCATGGCGCCGAGATCGGCGTCGGTGTGGACGACCATGCCGAGCTTGCCGACGTAGAAGTCGAGCGCTTCGTCCTGGTCGAGAACGTGGATGAAGGTGTGGGAGATCCGTGTGAGCATGGCCTCACGGTAATCCCTCTCAAGCGTCACCGCTTCTCCGAAACTGCTCTGTCTCGACGCTCAGCCGGCGGGTCGTGTCCAGGCCATCGCCCAGCACGCCGGCACGCGCAACGCCGCGCCGCCGTCCGCGAACCGCAACCGGTAGGCGCTCGGTGAATCGCCGACCACATCCCGGAACGTGCGGCTGAAGGTGCCGAGGCTGTTGAAGCCGACATCGAGGCAGATCTCGGTCACCGAACGTTCCGTCTCTCGCAGCAGTTCCATCGCCCGTTCCACGCGGCGACGCTGGAGGTATCTGTGCGGCGTCTCGCCGAACGTGTCCCGGAACTGGCGGCTGAAGTGGGCAGGCGAGACGTGGGCGATCCGCGCCAGCGCGGGCACGTCGAGCGGCTGCGCAAACGCGCGGTCCATCGTGTCGCGCGCGCGCAACATCCGGCGGTTGCGATCCTCCACGGCGCGAGACATGCATCCACAGCGTACGTCGTGCGCTCTGCCGCATCGCTCAGGCTCCTTCCTCCGAGCGCCACGGAGGTTGCGGAGGCGCCGAGACGAGCGCTCGGCGCAAAAGCGTCAGCAGCTGGCGGCGATCGCTGTCGCTGAGCCCGCCCAGCACCTCGTCTTCGACCTGCGCGACCAGGCGTCTGGCCCGCTCGAGAGTGCGCCGACCCTTCGGCGTGATTGCGACCTCCCAGGCGCGGCGATCGCCCGGGCGCCGTCGGCGCTCGGCCAGCCCTGCGCTTTCGAGTTCATTGATCAGCTTGACCATGGCGCTCGGGTCGATGCCCATGTCGGAGCTCAGATGCTGCTGGATCGCCCCTTGGCGGGCGCCGAGCACATTGAGGAGCGCGAACAGCGCCGGGGTGAGGCCAATCGAGTTCAGTGCCTCAGCTGTGCGCGTATGCGAGGCCCGCCAGAGCCGGAAGAACAGTTGGCCGGTGAACTCGGCCACCTCGATGTCGGTCGATAGAGACGACGTCATGCCTGTAGCTTCGCAGATTAGCTGGACGACCACAATCATTGACCAAAGCCATGATAGTCCGCTACCATCATTGGCGACTATCGCTGGCATCCACCTGAACCCGACGAGGAGGCTTCATGACCCCGAAGACAAGCGCCCACGAGCCCGCCGAACGCACCACCGCAGCCAACCGGAACCTCGATGGATTCACGGCCGAGGAACGAGCCGCGATGAAGGAGCGCAGCCGAGAACTGAAGGCGGCCGCGCGCGCCAAGAGCGGGGAGGCGGACGGAGAGAGCGACGTGCTCGCCAAGATCGCCGAAATGGGGCAAGCCGATCGGGCCATCGCCCAGCGGGTACACGCCGTCGTCAAAGCGAGCGCGCCGGACCTGTCGCCGAGAACCTGGTACGGGATGCCCGCCTACGCCCAGAACGGCAAAGTCCTCTGCTTCTTCAAACCCGCGGAGAAGTTCAAGACGAGATACGCGACTCTCGGCTTCAGCGACAAGGCGAACCTCGACGAAGGCGCCATGTGGCCGGTCGAATTCGCGCTGAAGGAGCTGACGGCCACCGAAGAGGCGAGGATCCGCGCGCTCCTGGAGAAAGCGCTGGCCGAGGATTGAAGGACGAGCGGTTGAGCGATGGCTGCTCGTCGGCGGACGGCTTCGTCCTGGGGGCGAATGCCGATGCGCGCGGGAGGCCATCGATGCCGACGCGCCGGCCATCGTTCAGAGTTGAGGCGCATGACGGCAGCCCCTGGCGTCCTTGAATCAGTGAACGGCGACCGCCTCGCGGAGCACTTGGCGGACCGCTACGGGGTTGCGGTGACCGCGACCGCGGCGCTCGACGTCAGCGTGGTGCGCATCGATCGCGCCGACGGGCCGAGCTGGGTCGCGCGCGTCTTCAGCGGCGCCCGGCCGGTCGCGGAGGCCGAGGCCGACGCCCAGATCCTCCGGGCGCTCGAGCGCGGCGGCTTCCCCGCCGAGCGCTGTGCTGCGGCGGATCCGGTGTCGATGTTCGACGGGCGGCCGGTGCTCGTGACGGGCTTCGTCGAGCCGGCCGCGCCGCTGCGGCCGGGCCGCTCGGCCGCACTGCTCGGTGCGCTGCTGGGACGGCTCAGCGCCCACTCGGCCGAGGGGCTGCGCGCGGGCGGCGCCTGGCACCACCTCTCGCCGACCGGCGGGCCGGCACACGAGATCGCTGCGGCCCGGCAGTTGCTGGAGGAGCACGCGTCCCAGATCGGCTTGCGCGATCTCGGCGACTACCACCGCCTCTGCGACCTGGTCGAGCGGAGCGACGACTGCTCGGACCTGCCGCACGCCTTCGTGCACCCGGACTTCGTGCTGCGCAACGCGATCCCCACCGCCGACGAGCAGCTCGTCATCGTCGACTGGGCCGGCGCCGGACGCGGACCGCGTGTGTGGGCGATCGGCGTCCTGCTGTGGGCCGCCGGTTCGATGCACCCACGCCTGATCGACGTCGTCAGCTCCCGGTATCGGAGACACGTCCGCCTCGAGGAGGGCGAGCTGGCGCGACTGGCCGGTGCGATCAGGGGGCGCCCAACGATGCTCGAGTGCTGGTCGGTCTGCACCGGCCGGCGGTCGGTCGCAGACGCGCTCGTACGCGTCCAGGAGGTCGGCGATCGTGCCGAGCGCCTCGCCGCCCAGGCGCGGCGGGAGCTCTCGCCGACCCGCCGGTGACCGGGCCCGTCGAAGCGGCCTGCCCGCGCCGCGGGCACCGCGACAGACAGTGGGGGAGAACACCGGCAAGCTCGCGATCGAGGTGCCGACTCCTTGTGGTCTCGGGTCCCGGAGCTCTAGGCTTAGGCTCGCGCGCGGGGCGCATCCGGTCCGCGGAAAGGGCCAAGCCCGCCTGAGTCGCTCAGCTGTGCTCGTTTCGGCCCGTCTCCTTTCCGGCCCGAGCATGCGGACGCCGGGCCAGTGCGAAAGGAGGCCTACGTGCCACCCCGCGGACTTCCCGGCAACGCCAACCTGGAGCGGTTGAAGAACGGTGCCAAGTCGTTCCAGCGCGCCGTCCGCGCCGGCGACGCCGGCGCCGCCGCGGTCGTGCGCGAGTTCCACCCCCGCCTCGGGGACGCGACTGTCGGCTCGCCGGAGCTTGCCGTGTTCTCGCGTGCCGATGCGCTGCTCGTCATCGCGCGCCGGTTCGGGTTCGCGAGCTGGCCGACGTTGAAGGCCCACCTCGAGCTGGTGGCGCCGCTTGCCCGCTCCCCGCATGAAGTCGGTCCGAGCGAGAGCCCGGCCGACGAGTTCCTGCGACTCGCGTGTCTGACCTACGGCGGCGACGAACCCGCTCGGTGGGCGGAGGCCGACCGGATGCTCGCCGTCGCCCCGGAGCTCGCGACGGCGAACCTGGCCACGATGGCCGCGGTCGGCGCGCTCGACGCGGCTCGCGAGCTGCTGCTGCGCGATCCGGGTGCCGTTCGGGTCCCGTCGGGTCCGCACCGCTGGCAGCCGCTGCTGTATCTGACCTACTCGCGCGTGGCGGCGCCGGCGGCGTTCGAGACCGCCGAGCTGCTGCTCGACCACGGCGCCGATCCGAACGCCGGATTTCTGTGGGAGGGCCTGTGCCCGCCGTTCACCGCCCTGACCGGCGCTTTCGGCAGCGGCGAGGGCACGGACCCGGCGCACCCGGACGGCCTGCGGATCGCCCGGTTACTGCTCGAGCGCGGCGCCGATCCCAACGACGGTCAGACCGTTTACAACATGGGCGGCTTCCCGGGCGACGAATGGCTCAGGCTACTGCTCGAGTTCGGGCTCGGTCGCGGCGACGGCGGGCCGTGGCGCCGGCTGCTGGGAGAACGACACGACAGTCCGCGGCAGATGCTCGAGGACGCGCTGATGGCTGCCGCGGGCCATGGCCGCGCCCACCGGGTGCGGCTGCTGCTCGACCACGGAGCCGACCCTGACGGGACGGGCAGCCGCCACCCGACCTACGAGGGCCGCTCGCCGATCGAGGAGGCAGCGGTGTCGGGCGACCAGGAGATCGTGGCGATGCTCGAAGTCGCCGGGGCGCGCTCGGCGCTCGACGACGTCCAGGCCTTCCTGGCGGCCGCCACGGCCGGCGACCGCGAGAGGGTGGAGTCGATGCGCGCCGGCGACCCGGCCCTCGTCGAGCGCGCGATCGCCCGTGAGCCAGCGCAGCTGATCCGTGCCGCACGCCGCGACAACGTCGAGGGCGTCCGGCAGCTGATCGAGCTCGGCTTCGACGTCAACGCTCGTGAACGGACCACTCCGCTGCACGAGGCGGCGATGCGAGGCAACCTCGCGATCACCGAGCTGCTGCTCGACCACGGCGCGAACCCGAATCTGCGCGACACGGGCCACGACGCGACGCCGGCCGGGTGGGCCGAGCACCACGGTCAGACCAGGGCGCAGCTCCTCCTTGCCGCTCACGAGGCGCGCACCGACGACACCGTCACGACCGCACTGGCCTACGGGCCAGGCGAGCCGGTCACGGTTACGGTGACCCACCGGGCGCAGCGGACATCGGTTTCCGACCGGGGCGCAGCGGTCGAACGGGCGGGCAGGCCGGCCGGCTGGTTCACGATCGCCGATCAATTCGAGCGCGACCGGGACGTCAATGTCACGCGGCAGGGAGTCGTCTGGCTGCCGGTCGTCGCCGCCGGCCCGGGCGAGCAGGCTGTCATCGAGCGGATCGCCGAGGCCTCACTCGCCCTGTACCAGGACCTGCTCGACCTCGGCCGATGAACCTTTGGGCGCACCGGCGGCGCCCGGTGGCGGTCGGCGCCGATCACCGCCGGCGCGTCGCGACCGTCGACACGATCGAAGAACACCCGGTAGAGGACCACGAAGCTGACGCTGGAGTCGAGCTCGAGCGCAACGGCGGCCACGACCCAGGCCTTATGTCCCCGTCCGCAGCAGGTCCCACACCTGCCGCTCGGTCTCGAGGCGAATCGCATCGCCGTCCACGTCGGTCGGCATCTCGATCACGATGCCGTCGGCGGTCGACTCGATGCGCAGCGGGGCGGCGGCTGCGGGCGTTCGGTCGGCAAGATCGATGACCACGCCCTCCTCGAACCGGCTGATCACACGCGGATCGATGTAGCTCTTCCGGGCCACCGTCGGTGTGTTTCCGAGCGCCGTGCTCACTTCGCGCACCGCCCGATTGACCGCCCGCTGGCCGCTCTTGGCGCAAGCGTGCTGGCGGGCGAGCGCGACCGCTGCGAGCACCGTCGCCGCCCACGTGCGGAACTCCTTGGCCGAGTATGGGCCGTCAGCCCAGCTGCGGATGGCATCGTTGACGTCGGCGGCGTGGACGCGCCGCCAATCATCCCGCGAGCGGTAGGCGAGGAGCTCGTCCGGCAGACCGCGGCGGCGCTTGAGCGCGGCGAGGGCTTGTCTCGATTGGGGGTCCCTCACCACCATCCGACGGCGCTTGCCGGACTTCGCGATGTAGTCGAAGTGGATCTCCGAGCCGCGGACCGACACGTGCTCGCGCCGCAGCGTGGTGAGACCGACGTGGCCGTTGTCGCGCGCGTACCGATCCCATCCCACCCTGAAGAACCCGATGTCGAGCAACCGAACCGCAAGGGCGAGGGTGTGCTCTCGACGTGGGCTGTCGGAGCCGAGAAGCTCTCGGGCCGTTGACCTGACCGTTGGCAGCCGCTGCGCGAACTCGAGCATGTCCTCGAACTTCTCCTCGTCGCGCCGCGCCCGCCAGAGCGGGTGATACCGGTACTGGCGTCGCCCCTTGGCATCGAGCCCGGTCGCCTGCAGGTGCGCGTTCGGGTCAAGGGCGATCCAGACGTCCGTCCACGCCGGCGGGATCGCCAGAGCCTTGATCCGCGCCAGCGTTTCGTCGTCCGTGACGCGCTCACCCACGCTGTCGACGATGACGAGCTCACCATGAGCTCGGCTCTGCTCCCGTCGCAGACTGAGCTCGCCGCCATGGACATATACGAGCTGATCCTCTGAAACCGTCGCCATTTTGCTCGCCGCGGTAGGCCGGCCGCGGGCTCCCACAAGCCGGCCATTCGCCGCCGCCCGGCCGATCGGGCCGTTCTCCAGGCGATCCTCGCCAGGGCGGGGCTGGGGGAGGGCCGGTCCGGGGGCACGCACACTATCCCCTCGCTGGACCCGGCCGAGCCGATCCCGAAGGCGGCATTGAAACCGATCGAGGTTGACGACCGTCAGCAGCGGTGTGACCACGGCGTGCGCCCGAAGCGCCGTTGCCGATACAACTCCGGGGCATGGGTGGGCCTGAGGCCGTTGTCATCGACGCCGGTGGGCGGGACGTGCGCGTCTCCAACCCGGACCGCGTCATCTTCCCGCCGACCGACCGCACGGACGCGGTGAGCAAGCTCGACGTCGTGCGCTACTACCTCGCCGTGGATGACGGGATCATGCGGGCGCTCTGCCGCCGGCCGACGACACTCGAGCGTTGGACGAAGGGCGTGCATCCCGGGGTGGTGGTGTCGACGCGCGAGCGGGGCGGCGGCGACGCCTTCTTCCAGAAGCGCGTTCCGCAGGGTGCGCCCGACTACGTCCAGACCGCACGGATCGAGTTTCCCTCGGGTCGCCACGCGGATGAGATCGCACCCACCGAGGTGGCGGTCGTGGCCTGGGCGGCGCAGATGGGCACGATCACGTTCCACCCCTGGCCCGTGCGGCGCGAGGACGTCGATCACCCGGACGAGCTGCGGATCGACCTCGACCCCCAGCCCGGGACGGACTTCGCCGACGCCGTGCGCGTCGCCGCCGAGGCGCACGCGCTGCTGGGCGAGCTCGGCTACCTCGGATTTCCGAAGACCTCGGGCGGCCGCGGTGTCCACATCTACGTCCGCGTCGAGCCGCGTTGGACGTTCACCGACGTCCGTCACGCGGCGATCGCATTCGGACGCGAGCTCGAGCGTCGCCTCCCGGACGAGGTGACGACGAAGTGGTGGAAGGAGGAGCGCGGCGAGCGCATCTTCGTCGACTACAACCAGAACGCGCGCGACCGCACGATCGCGTCGGCCTACAGCGTGCGCCCGAAACCCGGCGCGCCCGTGTCCGCCCCGCTGGCGTGGGAGGAGCTCGGCGAGGTCCAGCCCGAGGATTTCACCGTGGCCACGATGCCGGCCCGCTTCGCCGAGCTCGGCGACCGACACGCGACGATCGACGATGTCGCCCACTCGCTTCAGCCGCTGCTCGACCTCTACGAGCGCGACCTCGGCGAAGGTCAGGGAGACATGCCATACCCGCCGGACTACCCGAAGATGCCGGGCGAGCCGAAGCGCGTACAGCCCTCTCGCGACCGCGAGCGTCCCGGCCGGTAGGCCGGACACGGGGGGAGACAACCGTCAGCGCGACTGCGGCAGCTTGGCCGCCCCGCGGACCGTGACCGGCGCAGAGGGTGGCGGTACGACCGGACCGATGTCCCCGTCCGGCGCCTCGTCGAGGTCGACGATCACCGGCGCGTGGTCGCTCGGACCGCGCCCCTTACGGGCCTGACGGTCCACCCATGCGGCCTTGACGCGCTCTTCGACGCTCGCGGATGCGAGCACCAGATCGATCCGCATGCCGAGGTCCTGGTGGAACATGCCGGCCCGGTAGTCCCAGTACGTGAACACCCGCTCGTTGGGCCACCGGTCGCGCACGACGTCGTGGAGGCCGGCATCGCGAAGCTCCGCGAGCGCGGCGCGCTCCGGGGGCGTGACGTGGGTATGACCGACGTAGGCCTGAGGATCGAACACGTCGTCGTCGGTCGGAGCGATGTTCATGTCCCCGCAGACGATCATGGCCTCGGGGCCCGCGGCCACCGTCTCGCGCAGCGAAGCGAGCCAGGCGAGCTTGTACCGGTAGTGGTCCGAGTCCGGCTCGCGGCCGTTGGGGACGTAGACGGAGACGATGCGGACGCCGCCGCACGTCGCGGCCACGGCTCGCGCCTCCGGATCCGGGAAGCCCGGCGCACCGGGAAGACCCTTCACCACGTCGTCCAGACCCGCGCGGGAGAGGATGGCCACGCCGTTCCAGGCCGGCTCACCGTGGACGGCGATCTCGTATCCGCGCCCGGTGAGCTCGTCGCCGAGCAGCTCGAGAAAGGCGTCGTCGGCGAGCTTGGTCTCCTGCAGGCAGACGACCTCCGGCCGCCGCTCGTCCAGCCATGGCAGGAGCCGTGGGAGGCGTTGCCTGACCGAGTTGACGTTCCAGGTGGCCACCCGCACGATGCAGACCGTAGCGCTCCGATGCCCGACGCCCACGGCTGCTCGGCCCGCGCGCGAGCGAGCAGAGCCGCCGAGTCCCGTTCATCGGCTGTCGGTCCCGGCCTGAGTGTCGTCGCCGCTCGAGAGCGCGGCGGCGTCGGAGGCCTGCGAGGCCGAGGACGGGGCGTGAGTGCTCGGGCCCGGCCCGTTCGCGGACGATCCGCCATCCGGCATCCGGCCGCGGATCACGTCGAGAATGCTCAGGCCCTGGCCGGCGAGCCCCGCCACGATGTCGCTCAGTCCGTCGGTCCCGTTGAGGACGCTGACGTTGGCGCCGGCCAGTCCTTGCGCGGCCGCCGCCACGATGTCCGGGAGCTGCTCGATGAGCATGCGCTCGAGTGCGACTCGGTTGTTCGATGCGGCGGCCTCGGCTTCGAGCTTGGTCGCGTCGGCGTTGGCTGCGGCGAGCGTCTTCACCTTCTCGGCCTCCGCCTCGGCCGGGCGGACGATCTCGGCCAGGAGCTGTTGCCGGCGCAGCTCGGCCTGGCGAGTGGCGAGCTCGGCCTGCTTGTCGGTCACCCCTTGCTCGGCTTCGGCCTGCGCGAGCGGACCGGCCTGATTCGCCTGGGCCTCGGCCTTGTCGGTCTCGGCCTTGTACTTGGCGCGCACCAGCACCGTGTCACGCTCGTACTCGGCCTGCTTGCGCGCGGACTCCTGCTCCGCCTCGGCCGCGGCCCGGTTCGCCTCGGCCTGGGCGATCTTCGCCGCCTGCTGGATCGTTGCAGTGTGCGGCGCCGCCATCGAGGCGATGTAGCCGCTGTCCAGGTCGTCGATCGACTGGATCTGCAGGGAGTCGACGACGAGGCCCATCTTGGCCATCTCCCCCTTGGATCCGTCGAGGACCTGCTCGGCGAGCTTCTGGCGCTCGGTGACGATCTCCTCGACGGTCATCGACCCGACGATCGAGCGCAGGTGCCCGGCGAAGATGCGCCCGGTGAGGACGGTCATCTGATTCTGGTCGGACAGGAAGCGCTGACCGGCATTGATGATGCTGTCGACGTCGTTGCCGACCTTGAAGGCGATGACCGCCTTCACCTGCAAGGAGATGCCCTGCTTGGTGACGCACTGCTCGGCGACCTCTGCCTCGCACATCGCCAGCGTGAGGAAGCTGACATGGTTGATGAAGGGCAGTACGAACGCCCTGTGGCCGACGACAACCCGGAACGGCGCGCCGTCGTTGCCGCTCTTGCCGCCGGCGATGAGCATCGCCTCATCGGGTTCGGGCACTCTGATTCCGAGCATGTTCTCCTCAGTCCTTTCGGGGATTGCCGCGCCGCGCGGCCGGTCAGGCGGCTGGTTCCTGCCAGGGCATGACGTTGACCGTCCTGGCGCCCTCGAAGCTCAGCACGAGCACGGTCGCCCCTCGGGGAATCGGCACTTCGGAGAAGGCGATGTAGGACTCGGTGCCACCCGCCGTGCGGAGGCTCACCTCGCCGGGCCCGGCGGCGCCGCGCGTGGCGATCGTCAGCCGGCCCGACAGTCCGGACACTTGCTCGTCAGAGGCCACGGCGGAGTTGTACCAGTCGAGGCGCGTACCGTGCAGGAGAATCTCATCAAACTCTCGGCGCCCGGCAGCCGCCTCGGGCCCGCCCGCGGAAGGGTCACGCTCGTCGGCAGCAACTCGACAGCAGGTTGACACCCATCCGGCACTGCGCGGCGGTCGGCGCGGGGCGAGACTGGCTCCGACCGCCAGACCAGCACGACGAGAAGGAGATCCAGATGGGCCTGTTCGGCAAGCTGCGCAACCTGACCGGCTCGGTGTCGGAGAAGCTGCTCGAGGACGGGCTCCTCGGACGGGGCATCATCGTCGACGTCAAGCAGACCTCGGTGAGCGTGGGCGCCGACTTCAACCCGGCGCACGTCTGCGTGTTCACCGTCGAGGTCCAGCTCGACAACGAGCCGCGCTACACCGCCACGTGCCGCCAGGCGATCATGGCGACCGTCCTGCCGCAGCTCATCAGCGGTCAGCCGACCGTCGCCGTGCGCGTGAACCCGAACGACCACTCGGAGATCGCGCTGTCGCTCAACGAGGCGCCACCGACCGTGACGATGGCGGCGAACGGCGATCCGAACACGAGCTCGGCCGCCGAGGTCCTCGAATACGGCGAGCACTGCCGCGCCGTCATCGTCCAGTCGCAGCCGCTCGGGACGCGCAACCAGGCCGGCAAGGACATGTACGCGTTCCTGCTGACGGTGATGGCCGACGGCCGGGCGCCCTACCAGGTGCAGGTGGGCAACCCGGTGCCCGCCGACGCCGTGCCGCTCATCTACCCGGGCAACACGGTGCCGGCCAAGCGACTCCCCGATCGCGGGGACCAGTACATCGTCATCGACTGGGACGCGGCGCTCGCGCTCGCCACCCAGGAGGCGAGCAAGCACTGACCGATGCTCAGGTCGCGAGCGCGAGCTCGACGGCACGCTCGGCGTGCAGCCGGGTCGTGTCGAACAGGGGAACCGGCGCGTCGTCGGGGCCGACGAGGAGCTCGATCTCGGTGCAGCCGAGCAGGATCCCCTCGGCCCCGGCGGCGACCAGGCGTCGCATCACGGCCCGGTACACGCTCCGTGACGTCTCGAGCACGACGCCGCGGCAGAGCTCCTCGTAGATGACGTCGTGCACGAGCCGGCGGTCGTCCGCGCAGGGGACGATCACCTCGAGCCCGTGGCGCTCTCGCAGCCGGCCGACGTAGAAGTCCTGTTCCATCGTGTACGCGGTCGCCAGCAGGCCGACGGTCTGCAGCCCGGACGCGTGCACGGCGTCGGCGGTGGTGTCGGCGATGTGCACGAGCGGAACGCCGAGGCCGTCCGCGATCGCGTCGGCGACCTTGTGCATCGTGTTCGTGCAGAGCACGATCAGCTCGGCCCCGCCGGTCACCAGCGCCCGCGCCTCGCCGGCAAGCCGGCTCCCCGCCTCCACCCAGTCGCCGGCCCGCTGCATCGCCTCGATCTCGGCGAAGTCGACCGAGCGCAGGAGGCAGTCGGCCGAGTGCAGACCGCCGAGACGGGCCCGGACCGCCTCGTTGACGAATCGGTAGTACTCGGCCGAGGATTCCCAGCTCATTCCGCCGAGTAGGCCGATCCGCTTCACCGCGCACACGATGACGCGTCGACCCGCCGCGTGCCGCGGCGGCGCCGCACGGCTCGGCCGGGTGCCGCCGCCGCTAGCATGACGCGCGCCCCCGGCCGTGTGAGCAGGACCGCTGTGAACGACACGGACAACCCGACGCCAGCGGACCCACCAGAGCACAACGGCGCGCCCGCCGGGTCGCACGCCGGCTCCATCGACGCGACCGTCAGCCCGACGGCGACGCTGCCCGCGCTCGACACGCGCCAGCTCCGCGCGCTCCAGGCGGTCGGGCAATCCTGGTCGGGATGCGTCCCCGATCGCGAGGCCTGGGAGAAGGCCCTGCCGGTCGACCCGCACCTGGAGTACGAGGAGGTCAGCGGACCGGGGCGCTTGGTCCGGATCGCGACGGTCCGGCCCGGGCACCCGGAGGACCTCGAGGCCACGCCGGAGGCGTCCGAGCCCGAGTCGCGTCTCGGCCGCGCGCTGTTCGCCGCGCGCCGCGTCTTCGTGGGCGCGCCGCTGCGCTCCACCGCGCTCGCCGAGGAGCGAATGAGCAAGGCACTCGCCCTCCCCGTCCTGTCCCCGGACGCGATCTCGTCGGTCGCGTACGGCCCCGAGGCGATGCTCGCCGTGCTGCTGCTCGCCGGCAGCGCCGAGCTGAAGCTCTCACTGCCGATCGGCGGTGCGATCGCGGTGCTCATGCTCGCCGTCGGCCTCGGCTACCGCCAGGTGATCCGCGCCTACCCGCATGGCGGCGGTTCCTACATCGTCGCCAGCGACAGCCTCGGCCCGATCTGGGGGGTGCTCGCCGGGGCGGGGCTGATCCTCGACTACATACTCACCGTCGCGGTGTCGGTGGCCTCGGGGGTGGCCGCCGTCACCTCGGCGGTGCCGTCGCTCGGCTCGGCCGTCGTCCCGCTCGGCCTCGTCGTGATCGCGCTGCTCGTCGCCGGGAACGTGCGCGGGACGCGCGAGGCCGGTGCGCTCTTCGCCGCCCCGACGTACCTGTTCGTGCTCGCGATCGGGCTCGTCCTGGTCGTCGGGCTCGTCGACTCCGGCTCGACGGGATTCAAACCCGTGCCCCCGCCCTATACCGCCCCGACCGAGGCGCTCGGCGTGCTGCTCGTGCTACGTGCGTTCGCCTCGGGCGCGACGGCGATGACCGGCATCGAGGTCATCTCCAACGCGGTCCCGGTGTTCAAGCCGCCCGAGGCGGTCAACGCCCGCCGCACGCTCACGGTGATGATGGGCCTGCTCATCTCGATGTTCGTCGGCGTCGTCGTGCTCGCCTACCTCGACGGCGTCAGCCCCGGCGGCACCCAGACCGTCCTCTCCAAGCTCGCCCACCTCACCGTCGGCGGGGGCGTGCTGTACGGGTTCGTGCAGGCGGCCACGGCGCTCATCCTGCTCGTGGCCGCCAACTCGGCCTTCAACGGCCTGCCGCGCCTGCTCTTCTTCATGGCCCGCGATGGGTACGTGCCGCGCGCGTTCCTGCGCATGGGCGACCGGCTCGCCTTCACGAACGGCATCATGCTGCTCGCGATCGCCTCGGCGATCATCTACGCCGCCTTCGGCGGGCAGACCGAGCCGCTCATCCCGCTGTTCGCGGTCGGCGTGTTCCTCGCCTTCACGCTCGCGCAGGCGGGCATGGTCGCGCACTGGTGGCGCAGCCGCGATGCGGGCTGGCGCGGCGCGCTGGTCACGAACGCGGTCGGGTCATCCCTGTCGGGGATCGTCGTGGTGATCGCCGCCCTGACGAAGTTCACCCAGGGCGCCTGGGTGGTCGTCATCCTCATCCCGGCGATCGTCCTGCTCTGCCTGCGCATACGCCGCCACTACGACCGCGCGCGGGAAGCGCTCACGCCGCACCCCGACCGGGACACGCACACGCGCTCGTTCGCCCCGGGCCGCGTGCGGGTGCCGGAGATCCACCACAGCCTCGAGGAGCAGGCCGACCCCTCCGAGATCCGCCACCTCCTCGTCGTCCCGACCGCCGTGCTCGATCTCGCCGCGCTGCGCGCGCTCGCCTACGCGGTGTCGCTCTCGGTACCCGTGCTCGCGGTGCACATCAGCCCGAGCGAGGACGAGGCCGATCGCTTCCACCGCTACTGGGGGGCGTGGGGCGATCACGTCCCGCTCGAGGTCGTCGTGTCGCCCTACCGCGCGACGCTCGAGCCGCTCGCCAACTACATCGAGGCCCTGCACCTGCAGCGGTCCGACGTGACGCTCACGGTCATCGTCGCCGAGATCGTGACCCGCCATCGCTGGGAGCAGGTCCTGCACAACCGACTCGGCCCGCGCCTGCGCAGCGCCCTGCGCGACTACGAGGGGATCGCGATCACGGCCGTGCCTTTCCACCTTCCCGACTGACGCCGGAGCACCGCTGCCACGGCCCCCGCGGGCCGCGCTCGGTCAGTTGTAGTGGCGCAGCGAGGGCCACAGCCGCGACCAGGGCTCGCGCTCGGCCGGGCACACCCAGACCGGCTCGCCCTGCTCCTGGTTGTTCAGGCCGATGCCGTCGTCGATCCGCGCCCGCACGCGACACCCGACGAAATCGCTCGCGGCCGTCGAGCGGTCGATCCCGACGAGCAGCGCGGAGGTGTCGGAGTTCGGGGGCGGGCCCCAGAACCACCAGCCGTTGTGGCCGCTGAACGGGTACGGCAGCCCGCGGGCCGGGCCGAGGAGCGCGATCGCCCCGGCCTCGCCGTAGTTGCTCGTGAACACCGCCGTGCGCATGCGCTGGGCGGGCGCCAGCGAGTGGTAGACCGCCGCGACGGTGTCCGTGAAGCGCGGCCAACCGACCATCTCGCCCTCGTCCGGGTTCAGCGCGACCACGATGCTGCCGCGCAGCTGGTCGGCCGGCAGCACCGACAGCCCGATGACCGCACTGATCGCCGCGGTGAGCCCGACGGCCAGGACGAGCGCCGCGACCCGGCGGGGCCGCCGCGACATCCACCGCTCGGTGGCGCGCGAGCCGGCGGCGAGCGCCACCGGAAGGAGGCCGGCCGTGTAGTAGGCCTTGCCGCCGGTGACGATCAGCAGCGGGATGAGCAGGAGGTAGGCCACGGCGAAGCAGCGGTACGCGTACAGGGCCGGGTCGCGCAGCAGCGACACGATCCCGGCGATCCACACGGGCGCGAGCAGCGGGCCGATGAGCAGGAACTGGAACGGAATGACGCCGACGCGGCCGCCCTCGGCGCCGGTCGATGCGATCGACCGGGCGAGCGCCTCCTGCGGCACGCCGTGGGCGAGCTGCCAGAGGCCGTAGGGCAGGGCGCCGAGCACGGCGACCGCGATGCCGCCCACGAACCAGCGCGAGCGCAGCGTCTCGCGGGGACCGAGCAACACGAGCGCGCCGAGCACGAGCGCGATGACGACGCCGACGAGCGACTTGTTCAGCAGACCGACGCCGACGACGAGCCCGGCCGGAAGCCACCAGCGATCGTCCCCCGTGCGAAGCACATGCACGATCAGCAGTGCGGCGACGGCCGTCGCGGCCACGTCGCCGGTGGTGGTGGTGAGGAAGTGGCCGGTCACGAGGCAGATCGCGCCGGCCGCCCAGCACGCAGCCGCGAGCAGCTGCGCCCGTCGGCCCCCGCCCAGCTCGCGCGCGAGCAGGCCGGTGGCGACGGTCGTGACGCCGCCGGCGAGGATCGCCGGGGCGCGCAGCGCGAGCAGCGAGCCGGGCGCGAGCCCGTTCATCGCGTGCGCGAGCAGCGGGGTCAGCAGCGGCTGGTCGGGGTATCCCCACGCGAGGTGCGAGCCGGCGGCGATGAAGTACAGCTCGTCGCGGTGATAGCCGTAGCGGCCGCTCGTGAGAGCCAGCGCGGCCATCGCGGCCGCGGCCATGCCCAAGACCGCCGGCCACGCCACGGGCGCGACCGGACGCTCATACCCGCGCATCAATACGGTACGGGTCATGCCTGGCCGTCCAGAAGCGTACCCCGAGCCTCGCCTGACTCCCGGCAGCCGCGCCGAGATCGGATCGGTCAACGCGCTCATTGCGGAGATCTCGGGGGCAGCGACCGGGACCGGGCCGCTGAATCTGTTCACCACGCTCGGGCGCAACCGCCGGCTCTTCCGTCGCTGGCTGCGCTTCGCCGGCACGCTCATGCCCGGCGGCACGATCCCGCGCATCGACACAGAGCTCGTCATCCTGCGGGTCGCCCACCTGAGCGACTGTGAGTACGAATGGCGTGCGCACGAGCGCATCGCCGCCGCCACCGGGCTGTCGGCGGAGCGGATCGCGGCCGCCCGCGAGGGCGCCGATGCGTCCCTGTGGAACGCGCACGAGCGCGGGCTCCTGCGCGCCGTCGAGGAGCTGTTCGCGCGGCGTCGCGTCTCGGATCCGACCTGGGAATCCCTCCGCCCGGCCTACTCGGACGGGCAGCTGATCGAGCTGCTCATGCTCATCGGGCACTACGAGATGCTCGCCGGGGTGATCAACAGCCTCGGCATCCAGCCGGACGCCGCCGCGCCGCCGCGGGGCCTCGGTGCCCGGCTGCTCGCGCGCGTGGCGGCGCGCCGGGCGTCGTAAGCCCCGCAGGTCGCGTCGCTCATCGGCAGGAGGGCCGGCTGACCGTGCGGGCCCCGGCGCGCCCGCCGAGACGCGCTAAAATGCTTGCTGGCAAGCAAGTATTTGGAACAAGGAGGCGCGATGCCGCAGACCCGGATCGACTCTGCCTCCCGCCTGAGGGCGGTGGTGGGCAAGCTCTCGCGCCGCCTGCGCCCGACGCTGGCCGGCGGCGGCCTCACGCCGACGTTCATCTCGGTGCTCGCCACCGTCTGTCGCCGGGGCCCGCTGCGCCTGTCCGAGCTCGCGGAGCTCGAAGGCCTCAATCCGACGATGCTCTCGCGCGTCATCGCCGAGCTCGGTGCGCGGGGACTCGTGCGACGCGTCGCCGACCCGGATGATCGCCGCGCGGCCCTCGTCGACGCGACCCCGGCGGGCCAGCGCGTGCGCGAGAAGATCCTCAACGAGCGCAGCGACGTGCTTAACGTCCAGCTCGCCCAACTGAGCGCCGAGGAGCGGCGCGTGCTCGACGAGGCGCTGCCGGTGCTCGAGGCGCTCGCCGAGCGACTGAAGGACCGGCGCGCGTGACCCGCGTCGAAAAGGCGGGACGCATCACCTTCGCGGCGCTCGCGGTCCCCAACTACCGGCGCTACATCTCCGGGCAGTCGGTGTCGCTCGTCGGCACCTGGATGCAGATGACCGCCCAGTCGTGGCTCGTGCTGACGCTGACGCACTCGAGCACGGCGCTCGGCCTCGTCGTGGCCGCACAGACGCTGCCGGTGCTGCTGCTCGCGCCCTACGGCGGCGTGATCGCCGACCGTGTCGACAAGCGACGGCTGATGATCGGGCTGCAGAGCCTCATGGGCCTGCAGGCGCTCGTGCTCGGGCTGCTCGTCGTGTCCGGGTCCGCGCGCGTGTGGGAGATCGCGTTGCTCGCGGCCCTGCTCGGCGTCAACAACGCCTTCGAGAACCCGGCGCGTCAGTCGTTCATGCTCGAGATGGTCGGGCCCGTCCACCTGCGCAATGCCGTCAGCCTCAACTCGGTGCTCGTCAACGTCGCCCGGGCCATCGGCCCGGCGGTGGCCGGCATCCTCATCGCGACCGTCGGAGTCGGCGTGTGCTTCCTCATCAACGCCGCCAGCTTCGGGGCGGTCGTCACCTCGCTGCTGATGCTCGACCGGTCCGCCCTGACGCCGAGCGCGCCGGCGCCGCGCGCCCGGGGTCAGCTGCGTCAGGGCCTGCGCTACGTGGCCCGCACCCCCGAGCTCGCGGTGCCGCTGCTGATGATGGGGCTCGCCGGGACGCTCGCGTACGAGTTCCAGGTCTCCCTGCCCGTGATGGCCAGGCAGGGGCTGCACGTCGGCGCGACCGGCTTCGGCTTCATGACCGCGGCGATGGGCGTCGGCGCGGTGATCGGCGGATTGTTCGTCGCCGGCCGTGGACGGATCGGGCTGCGCTTCCTCACCGGGGCGGCGACCGCCTTCGGGGTGACGATGCTCTTCGCCGCCGCCGCTCCCACGCTCGCCGTCGAGCTCGTCGCGCTCGCGCTCGTCGGGGCGAGCAGCATCGCCTTCATGTCGACCGGCAACGCGACGCTCCAGCTCATCGCCGAGCCCTCGATGCGCGGCCGCGTGATGTCGCTGTGGTTCGTGGCCTTCCAGGGCTCCACCCCGATCGGCGGCCCGATCGTGGGCCTCGTGATGGCCGCCTCCGGGGCCCGCGCGGGCCTCGGGCTCGGCGGCCTGACCTGCCTGCTCGTCGCCGCGATCGGCGTGGCGGCGGTCCGGCGGATCCGGCCGTCGCGGGGCGAGCCCGCGGCGGGCGCCGCGCTCAGCGCCGCGGGCTGAGGTGTGCGGGCGGTTCGAGGGTGAAGGTTGCTCGATCTTCTTCCACCAGGAGAGAGGATCGAGCACGCTTCGCGTCTCGCCTCGTCGCGCGGCGCCGCTGGCGCCCCCTACGCCGTCGCCCGCGCCCCGACGTTCTCGAGGAACCCGAGCACGCGCCGCCAGGCGTCGGCGCACGCCTCGGCGTGCTCCTCGAAGGAGCGGTCGAAGAACGAGTGGGGCGCGCCCGGGTAGATGTGGATCTCGTGCTCGACGCCGGCCTCGTCGAGTCGCGCGTCGAGGTCGTTCACCTTCTCGACCGGGATGCCCTGGTCGGCGCCGCCGAACAGGCCGAGCAGCGGTCCGGCGATCTCGGAGGCCCGCTCGAGCGGCCCGGGGAACCCGAAGCGCTCCTGCGTGGACAGGCCGGCGTAGAAGCCGACGACGCCGTCGAGGCCGAGGTCGGGGTTCGTGGAGGCGAGCAACGACTGCATGCCGCCGAAGCAGAACCCGACGGTGACGACGCTGCTCACGCCGGTGCGCTCGCGCAGCGCCTCGACGGCCGCGGCCGTGTCGAGCTGGATCTGCTCGACGGTCGTCTGCGTGACGTGGGGCCAGAACTCGAACGCCTCGTCGCGCGGGCCGAGGCCCGCTGTGCGCCCGAAGTAGTCGATCGCGATCGCGGCATGACCGGCCTGCGCGAAGCGCTCGGCGAGCTCGATGTAGAACGCGTACAGGCCGCGGACGTCGGGGAGGATCACCACGCCGGGGTTCGTTCGGTGTGGCGACTCGGCGAGCGCCGCGGAGAAATGCGTGTCGTCGGCCGACACGAGCTCGAGGATCTCCGGTGGCGCGCCGCCGGCGATCGGTGGCCGCGGGAGATCGGCGGGCAGCTCAGGCGGACGGGCGTCGAAGGCAAAGCACACGGAGCAGCTCCTTGGTCCGTTGACGGGAACGCCGACAGCCTAGGGGCTCGCCGGTCTCGTCACGCGGCGGCGCCGGCCGCGCCGGCACCGAGCAGCTGCGCCGAGCGTCCGGCGCAGTCGTAGAGCCCGCTGAGCGTCGAACTGCTCGTCGCTGCGGCGCCGCTCGGCGCGACGGCGACGCACGCGGCCCGCACGGCGGCCATCGCGCGGGTCGCGCCGACCCGTCCGCCGCTGAGCGGCCCGGCGGCGCCCGTGCTCGCGAGCACCCATCGGATCTGCCCCGAGCGCACCTCGCCGGCGAGCCAGCTCGTGCTGACCTCGCTCTCGTTGCCGGAGAAGCCGCCGATCCCGGCGACGTTCGTCTGGCCGGCGACGATCGCGCTCGCGGCCGACGACTGACTGGCCACGGCGAGCGTGCCGCCGCCGTGCGCCTTGATGTACGCCAGCTCGGCGCCGAGATCCTGGCCGCCGAACCCACCGGGCCCGCCCGGGCCGCCGAAGGCGCCCGCTGCGCCGAAGCCGCGCGCGCCGCCGAAGCCGCGCGCGCCGCCGGCGCCAAGGCCGCTCGGGGGGCCGCCGCCGGGAACGAACCCGCCCGCGGCGCCCGGAACGCCCGCGCCGCCGGCGCCGGCGCCGGCGGGCGTCCCGGGGACCGCGCCCGCGGGACCGGGTCCGAAGAGGGGCACGCCGCCGCCGGTGGCCCCGTTCGCGCCCGGCGCGCCGAAGCCGCGGCCGAGGCCTCCGGGGCCGCCGAATCCGCCGGGGCCGGGGGCGGTGCCGGCATCGGCCGGTCCGCCCGCGGGGAAGGTGCCGCTGGTCGCGTGGCCGAGCGTGTCGACCGCCCAGGTGGCGGGCGCGATGAGGAGCAGGCCGACGACCGCCGCCACGAGCGCGACGCGCAGCCGCGGCGCGGCGACGGCCAGGAGCGCCGCCGCGGCGAGCACGCCGGCGACCACCAGGACCGCCGGCAGCCAGGTCAGCTGACCGGGGTTGTCGTGGAGCACGATCAGCTCGCTCGCGACCCCGGCGGCCACCGCGATCGGCGCGAGGATCCGCGCGAGGCGGGCGCGCCCGAGCACCATCGCGGCACCGGCGCCGACGAGCGCGGCGGCGAACGGGGCGAGCTGGGCGACGTAGTAGGGGTGGAAGATGCCGGCCGCGGCGCTGAAGGCGACGGCGATCGTCAGGCCGGCGCCGCCGACCGCGAGCAGCCATCCGGTTCGCTCATCCCCGCGGCGCAACCGGGTGGCCGCGAGGAGACCGAGGCCGGCCACGACGGCGAATCCGAGCATCCAGCCCGCCTGTCCGCCGAGTGCCGTGTTGAGGAGCCGCAGCGGACCGGGAGAGCCGCCGAACAGCCCGCCGCCGCCACCGCCACCGCCCGGCCCGGCACCGGCGGGACCGCCCGACTGTCCGGCCAGGCGCCCGACGCCGTTGTAGTTGAGGATGAGCGAGGGGATGCTGTTGTCGCTCGTGCCCGAGATCCACGGCCGGTCGGCCGCAGGGGTGAGGGTGACGAGCAGCGGCCAGGCGCCGCCCACGACGACCATCGCGGCGCCGCCGGCCCCGAGCTGACGCAGCGCGGCGATCCGGCCGCGCGGGGCGACCCACAGCCAGGCGGCGCCGATCGCCGGCACGACGAGCAACGCCGCACCCATCTTCGTTTCGAAGCCGAGGCCGACCGACACGCCGGCGAGGACGATCCAGCGCGTGCGGCCGTCCTCGAAGGCCCGGACGACGCACCACACCGCGGCGACGCAGCAGAGCGTCAGCAGCGCGTCGGGGTTGTTGTGGCGTGACATCGCGACCGTGATCGGCGTGAGGGCGAGCGTGAGCCCGGCAACGAGTCCGCCGATGCGGCCGAAGCGCCGCCGGACGAGGTCATAGACGAGCGCCACCGTCGCGACGCCCATCACGGCCTGCGGCACGAGGATGCTCAACGGGTGGTAGCCGAAGATGCGGGCCGAGAGCGCCTGCACCCAGAGCGCCAGGGGCGGCTTGTCGACGGTCATCACGCCGCTGCGGTCCATCGACGCGTAGAGGAAGTTGTGCCAGCTCGCGCTCATCGACCGCACGGCGGCGCTGTAGTAGTCGTTCGCCCAGCCGTTGCGAGCCAGCGACCACAGATCGAGCGCGGCGGCGAGCAGCAGCAGCGGGATGAGCTCCGGATAGCGCAGACGCAGCGCGCGCACGCGCGAGGCGTCGCGCTCGGACGGCCGCGTGGCGATCGTGGCGGGCGCGACGATCGTCCCGTCGAGCGCGCTCACGGCGGCGGTGCGGTGGCGAGAGCGGAGGGTCACGCGTGCGCAGTCTGCCGACAGCGGGTAAGCGTAGCGCTAATCCCGGCTGGGAATCAGCTGGGAGATCGTGCGCCGGGCGGCTCCTTCCGCCGTCGGCGTGCGATGGGTCAAGGTCTCGCGGACGGTCGGCGCCCCCTGCCCGAGCGGTGGGCGGCCACACGCATCCGTGGCACCGCCGGACTCTCGAACCTTCTCGAGAAGATTTCTAGTCATATGTGTCGCTCAGGTCACACTCCGGAGCGGGACGCAAACCCGGCTCCGCGTCGGTCCGTACGCTGTCTGCGCGATGACCACCACCGGAAGACCCCGCGGACGGCCCGCGGCCGCCGATCGGGCCGCCGTGATCGCCGTGGCGACGGAGGAATACTTCGCGGGCCGGCGGATCGACGTCCAGGCCGTCGCGCGTCGCCTCGGCCTCAGCCGGGCGACGATCTACCGGTGGTACGGCTCCCGCGAGGCGCTCGTGGGCGAGGTGCTGGCGGCCGCGGGCGAGGACGTCGTCGCCCGCGCGCACCGGCTGGCGCGGGGCAGCGGCCCGCAGCGCCTCCTCGACACGCTCGACCGCGTCAATCGCGAGCTCGCCGGGTCGCAGGCGCTGCGGGGCTACCTCGAGCTCGAGCGCGAGGCGGCCCTGCACACGCTCACCTCCGGAGCGGCGAACGTGCAGCCGAGGATCGTCGCCGCCATCCAGGGCGTCATCGACGCCGAGGTGGCGCGCGGCGCGTACGAGCCGCCGGCGGACACGGCGACGCTCGCCTATGCCGTCGTGCGCATCGCCGAGGCGTTCCTGTACAACGACGCGATCGCCGGCATCCGTGGCGACGTCGACCGCCTGCTGCAGATGGAGGCGCTGCTGCTCAACATCACGCCTGAGCCGCGTCTCGCGCGGTGACCGGTCATCGCGGCGAGCCGACCGTGTTGCGCAGCGTGCCGACCGCCTCGATGCTCATCTCGATCGTGTCACCCGGGCGCAGCCAGCGATCGAGCTCGAGGCCGCACCCGCCCGGCAGCGTGCCCGACGCGACGAGCTCGCCCGGGTGCATCTGCTCGCCGCGCGAGGCGTGCGCGATGAGCGCGCCGAACGAGTGTTGCATGCCCGCCGTCGAGGTGTCCGTCCATCGCTCGCCGTTGACGGTCACCTGCCCACGCAACTGCCCGATGCGTGAGAGCACCTCGTCGGCGGTGACGAGCTCGCTGCTCATCGCGTTGGCGAACGTCTTCGTCTTACCGAGCGGGCCGAACAGGCCCTGGCGGTACTCCCGCCACTGCACGTCGCGCATGCTCAGGTCGTTGAGAACGACGAATCCCCCGATCGCGTCCTGGGCCTGCGCCGGCGTCGCGTCGAGCAGCGGCGACGTGATGAGCGCGCCGATCTCGAGCTCGTAGTCGAGGTCACGACAGAAGCTCGGCCACGGCAGCGTCTCGCCGTCGGTGAAGTAGTTGAGGTGGTTGCCCATGTAGAACGACGGCTCGGTGTAGAACAGCTTGCGCGGGCGAAACGCGGGGAACGGGCGTCCGCTGACGCGCTCGAACGCGTCGACGATCGGTCGCGCGGCCGGCACGTAGCGGCGCTGCAGGCCTCGCGCCGCATCGATCCAGTGGCGCTCCCAGCTCGCGAACGCGCGCAGTGCCCGCGGTGCGAAGGGCAGCAGCGGGCTGTCGACGAACGTCGCGGTGAGGTCGACGTCGGCGACGCGCTCGCAGAGCGCTCGCGCCGCCTCGGCCGAGGCGGCGCCGGCGCCGAGGAAGGCGACGACGTCGCGAGCGCCGGGCCCGAGCGCATCCGCATGCTCCGGGGCGTGCGCGAGCGCGGGGGCGAGCGGCACCCAACGCTGCCGCGGCTCGTCGAGGACGGCGGTGGCGGGACCGGAGCCGTCGGAGAGCGCGACGCGACGAAGCCTCATGCGCGCGCCCGCTCGGCGGCCAGCCGGCCGACCGCGGCGAACACGGCGGTCCGCCCGATCGGCGACGTCGAGAGGGGCTTGGCGCCGTCGAAGGCGCGGTACATCGCCGCGACGGTGATGTACAGCCGCTCGGGACACTGCCAGGCGCGGTAATCAGCCAGGGCGGCGCCGCCGAGCAGCGCGCGCGTGGCCTCCAGCGGCGGCCGACCCGCAGCGTGCTGCTCACGGGCGCCCTCGTGGATCGCGGCCATCAGCTCGCGGAAGCTGCGTACGCCGCCCGGGCCACAGGGCGGTCCGTGCCCGGGCACGTAGACCTCGGCATCGAGCCCGATGAGCGTGTCGATCGCGGCCAGCCAACCCTCGACCGGGCCATGCCACATGACCGGCGTGGAGTCGACGAACAGCACGTCGGCGGCGAACACGACCGACGCGTCCGACACGTGGACGACGAGGTCACCGACCGTGTGCGCCGGGCCGACCTCGATCAGCCGCACCTCGCGTCCGCCGATCTCGAGCGTGTCCGCCCCCGAGAAGGTCCGATCCGGGTGGCGCGGGCGCACGTGCGCGAAGTCGAATGGGGCGAGCATGCGGCCCACGTACCGGGACAGGTCCCCGACGCGGCCCGGCAGGCGAGCGCCCCGCGATGTCAGTCGCGCCAGTCGCGCCAGCTCCCGGGGCGGTGCCTCGGCGCGCATCGCCTCGGCGCTCGCGCCGGAGGTGACGATCACCGCGTCCGCGGGCACGACGCCGTTGCCCCACCAGTGATCGCCATCGGAATGCGTGTTGACGACCAGCCGGATCGGCGCGGCCGCCGCCTCGGCGGCGATCCCGGCGAGCATCTCGCGCGCCTGTCGCTCGTCCCACAGCGTGTCGACGAGCAGCGACGCGCCGTCGCCGGTGATCAGCCCGGCGTTCGCCTCGCCCCACGCACCGTTGGGCTGCAGCCAGGCCGAGACGCCGGGAGCAAGCTGGTGCCACCCGCGCTCGAACGCGGCGGGCTCGCCCGTGAGCGTCGTCAGGTCGGCGGCGGTCATCGCTGTGGGGCTTTCGCTTCCACGGTCATGAGTGAGGCGCCCCGGGACGCCGGCTCCGGAGGCGTGGGCACTGTATTACAAAAGCGCAGCGATGTGTGTTTATGCTCGCGCCCGGCTCCCGCGCGGCGCCGCGCCTCTTGTCCTGCGCCGGGCCACGGTCAGCGCCTCGGAGACGAGCTGCTCGAGCATCGCGTCCTCGACGCCGTCGCCGGTGATGAGCATCCGCATCCAGATCGGCCCGGCGATCAGCTCGACCACGTGCCACGGATCGATCGAGTCGGCGAGCTCCCCACGGGCGACGCCCGCCTCGATGATCGCCGTCGCCACTGCGTGACGCGCGCGCCAGTACTCGCGGCGCTCCCCGGCGATCTCCTCCTCGGGGAGCGCGATCAGGCTGCGCACGAGTGCCTGCACGTGTGGGTCGCGCAGCCCCTGCACGATCGGCGTGAAGTACTCGACCAGGTCACCGTGGACGCCGCCGGTGCTCGGCGGCGGGGCCGGGACGCGGGCCTCGGTGAGGTCGATGATCGTGTCGAGCACGAGGCGCGAGCGGGTCGGCCAGCGGCGGTACACGGTCGCGTGGTGAACGCCGGCGGCCTGCGCGACGGCGGCCAGGGTCAGCGCGTCGAGCCCCTCCGAGAGGAGCATCGCCGCTGAGGCGTCGAGCACCGCCCGGCGGACGCGCGCGCTGCGCCCCCCGGGGCGTGTGCCGGTGTAGCGCTGGGCCGCTCGAGCCATGCCGCCAGGGTAGTCCGCCACGAGCGCGTGGAGACGCCCCGGCCCCGCCGGCCGCGGCGAGACAACGTGCTTCGATGACGCGAGATGCATCATATCTTGAGCTTGTCGCGTAACCCGGTTAGAGTGTCCGCGCCCGAGCTCCTGGTGGATGGGTCGGCCCCGCGAGCAAGGACGCATTCACCGGCGCGATCGCGGCGGAGGGCCGTCGTGGCTCGCGCCCACTTCGAGGAGGGAGCGCCACATGTTGCGTACGTTCAGTCGCGCGGTTGGCTCGACGGTTGGGCTGACCGCGCTCGTCGCCGTACTCGCCTGCGCCGCCGGGGTGTCATCCGCCGTCGCCCAACCGATCGTCGGTCCATCGGGGCTGGCCTTCTACCAGCCGCCGTCGCCGTTGCCGTCGGGCAACCCGGGCACGTTGATCCAGTACCGGTCGACGACGGTCAACCTCGGGTCGACCGCGCCGGCCACGAAGGCGTGGGACATGCTGTATCTGTCGACGGACGAGCAGGGGAGCCCCGATCCGGTGACCGGCACCGTGATCGTGCCGACGGCCGCCTGGCGGGGCTCCGGACCTCGGCCCGTCATCGACATCGCGTTCGCCACGCAGGGATTCGGGCAGCAATGCGCCCCGTCGCTGCAGATGGCCGTGGGCACCGAGTACGACGCGGCCGAGGTGGTCGCCTCGCTCAAGAAGGGCTGGGCGGTGGTCGCCACCGACTACCAGGGCTACACGACCGGCGCGACCCCGACCTACATCGAGGGCCTCGCCGAGGCGCACGCCGTGCTCGACGCGTTCCGCGCCGCCGAGCAGATCCCGAGCTCGCCGATCTCGCCGAGCGCCCAGGTCGTCGTCTGGGGGTACTCGCAGGGTGGTGGCGCCGCCGCGTGGACCGGTCAGGTCTTCCAGAGCTACGCGCCGGAGATCGACATCATCGGCGTGGCCGCGGGCGGCGTGCCGGCCGACCAGTCGGTGCTGGCCGGGTTCGACAACGGCGCCGTCGGCGCCGGGCTGGAGCTCTACAGCCTCATCGGGGGAGCGACGGCGTTCCCGAATCTCATCTCGCTGAACGGACTGTTCAACGCCGCCGGGTTGGCGATCGTGCCGACGATCGAGGGCCAGTGCGCGATCGCGACGCAGTTGGGATTCCTCGACCAGAACATCGACCAGTACCTGAACACGCCGCTGGAGACGCTCGAGGCCGATCCGATCATCAGCTCGTTCCTGAACCAGAACAACCTCGGGGGATCCCCGATCCCGGTGCCGCTGTACCAGTACGCCGGACGCTATGACGAGTTCGTGGCGCTGACCCAGCAGTTCGCGCTCAAGCAGCAGTACTGCGCGATGGGGGTGAGTGACGACTTCAACCTGTACCCGGAGGAGCACCTGCTCACCGATCCCGCGGCGGTGGCGAACGTCGTCTCCTGGATCTCCGACCGGCTCTCGGGCCAGCCGGTGCCGAGCACCTGCAACCTGAGCGATCCACTCCCGGCGGACGCTCGCACGACGCCCGAGACGGGCGACTTCGTCGTCCCGTTCAACAACTGGGTCCTCGGCGGCTCGGTGACCCTGAAGAAGCTCGGACTGGCGCTGCCCCTGCCGGCCGGCGGAACGTTCAGCGGCACGGCCGACTTCACGTCGGGGGTCTTCCAGGGCACGACGAACATCCCGCCGATCGTGATGACGATGAAGATCTTCGGCATCCCGATCACGTCGAGGGCGACGTTCACACCGACCGGGCCGCTGACCGGAACCGTGTCGCTGTCGCCCGCCGGCGTGCTGACGATCGCCGGCGGCACGTCGGCGAACCTGACGCTCGTCTCCACGAGCATCGGTCCGCTCACGATCCCGATCGGCTGTCACACGAGCAAGCCGGTCGCGCTCGCGCAGAACGAGAGCATCGCGCTCGGCCAGCTCACCTCGGCCTCGCTCAGCACGAGCGGAACGACGACGTTCCCCTCGCTGACCGGCTGCGGAATCATCGGACCGCTCCTGAGCCTCCTGTTCTCCGGCCCGGGCAATCCGTACACGCTGACGACCTCGCCGCCGCCCTCGATCCCGTTCTGATCGCGGGCTGAAGGCGTGGCGCCGGCCCCGTCGTCGTGTGTGGCGGCGGGGCCGGTCGGGCCGCCCGGCGGGCTCAGCGCAGAACGAGGCGCAGCACGGGCTCAGCACGGCGCGCGTCGGGCTCCTCGCCCGTGATGACACCGAGGTAGACGTAGCTCTCGATGAGGCGGACGACGACGTACGCGAGCTCATGCAGATCGATCGGCGAGGCCATCCGCCCGGCCGCCGTCTCCTCGTGGAGCAGATGCTCGATCGCGCCGATCAGGCGGGGCTGATACCCAGGGTCGCGCAGCGTCAGCAGGCGCATCGCCGACTCGCCCTCCTCCGCGAGCCAGCGCCTCGTCCCCGGGTCTTTGGAGACGAGGGCGATGAACCCGGTCACGATCTGCACCACGCGCTCGGCGCCGGTGGCCGTCACCGAGTCGTCGATGTAGTCGAGCGTCATCTCGGTGCGCGACCAGGCGATCTCGACCAGCAGCTGGTCGCGCGAGCCCACCCAGCGGTAGAGCGTGGCCCGGTTGATGCCGAGCTCCTCGGCGAGTGCGCTCATGTCCAGCCGCTCCGCGGCGTGGAAGCGGCGACGGGCGAGCCGGAACGCGTCAAGGGGCGTCGCCCGGCGGGTCGGCGTCTCGGCCGCGAGCGCTCGTTGCAGCGGGGTCCGCGCGGGCCGAGGCGACCCCTTCTGGCGCTCGATCGTCATGGCGCAAGCTTCGCAGCTTGCCTGAGACACTTCGCTCCGTGAGCGTACTCGGCGGGTACCCGCGAGCGGTCCCACCGGCTACAGTCCGATGATGACCGAGATCTCCCTCGTCGCGAGCCACCCGGCCGTGGAGCCGTTGCTCGGTCCGCGCAACGCCGCGCAGCGGGCGCGGCTGCTCGTCGAGATGACGAACATCGTCGGGGAGAAGGGCTGGGCCAGTACGACCGTCGCCGACGCCGTGCGTGCCGCGCATGTGTCGCGCGGCACGTTCTACGCGCTCTTCTCCTCCAAGGAGGACTGCCTGATCGAGGGCTACCGCTACGGCGTGGACGTGCTCATCTCGCACATCGACGCTGCGGTGCGGGCCACGCCGGGCGACTGGCGCGTGAAGCTGCGCGCCGGGATGCAGTCCTACCTCGTGTCGCTGTCGACGCGCCCGATGTTCGCGCGCGCGCACCTCATCGAGCTGCCGCTTGCCGGCGACCGGGCGCAGGCCGAGCGCGACCGGACGCTGCGCCGCTTTGCGGAGCGGTTCCGCCTGTCGTTCGAGGGCGGGCGGCAGGAGCATCCCGAGCTCGCCGTACCGTCACCGGACGCGCTCTTCCTGCTCACGGCCGGGGTCGATCAGCTCGTGTCGGTGTGGATTCGCGCCGGCCGCATCGACGAGCTGCCGGCGCTCGAGGACACGCTCAGCTCGTGCGCCCTGGCGGCGTTCCTCGGCGGTCCGGCCGCGGGCGCCGACGCGTAGCGCCCGGCTCGGCCCGCAGACCGGCGAAGACGATCTCGACGCACGTACCGGATCGGTCAGTCCGGTTTGCCTGGCGGCGGCGTGTCCGGATGACTCGGCCGCGCGGGCGCGTTCTTGACACCCGGCCCGTCCCCGCTCTACCGTCGGCGCCCTTGAGCGGCCCAACGACAGCGGCGGGCGTCGGCATCGTCGGCGCGGGCATCCTCGGGCTCGCGCTCGCGCGCGAGCTCCAACGGCGCGACCCGGCGGCACGCGTCACCGTGCTCGACAAGGAGTCCCGGATCGCCGTCCATCAGACCGGCCACAACAGCGGCGTCGTCCACGCGGGCCTCTACTACGCACCGGGCTCGCTCAAGGCGCAGCTGTGCACCCGCGGGCGCGAGCTCCTGCGCGACTACTGCGCGCAGCACGGCCTGGCCTACGACGAGCGAGGGAAGCTCGTCGTCGCCCGCGACGAATCCGAGCTGCCGGCGCTGCGCGAGCTCGAGTCCCGTTCCCGCGCGAACGGCGTGCCGGGCCTGCGCGTGCTCGAGGGCGGCGAGATCGCCCAGCTCGAACCGAACGTTCACGGGGTGGCGGCGCTGCACTCCCCCCACACGGCGATCGTCGACTACGGTGCGATCGCTGCGGCGTACGCCGCAGCGATCGTGGCCGGCGGCGGTGCGGTGCGGCTCGGGTTCGAGGTCGGTCGCATCGAGCCCAACGGCGAGGCCGTGCAGCTCGCCGGACCGCAGGGGCGCCTCGCCTTCGATCGGGTCGTCCTGTGCGCCGGTCTGCAGTCGGATCGGCTCGCGCGCCTGGCCGGGGACGGACCCGCGCCGGCGATCGTGCCGTTTCGCGGCGAGTACTTCCGGCTCGTGCGCGGGCGCGAGGGGCTCGTGCGGGGCCTCGTGTATCCCGTGCCCGATCCGGCGTACCCGTTTCTGGGCGTGCATTTCACCCCGCGCGTCGACGGAACGGTGGACATCGGGCCGAACGCCGTGCTCGCCCTTGCTCGCGAGGGGTACCGGCGCCGCGACGTGCGCCTCGGCGACGTGCGCGACCTGCTGCGCGCGCCGGGCCTGGCGCGCTTTGCGCGGGTGCACTGGCGGGCGGGCGCGCGCGAGTTGCGCGGCTCGCTCTCGCGGCGCGCGTACCTCGCGGAGGCGCGCCGCTTCGTTCCGTCGCTGCGCGACGCGGATGTCGTCCGCGCGCCGGCCGGGGTGCGCGCGCAGGCGCTCGGCGCCGACGGCGCGCTCCTGGACGACTTCCAGATCAGCCACCTCGGCGCCGTGACGGCGATCCGCAATGCCCCGTCGCCCGGCGCGACGTCCTCGCTGGCGATCGCCGAGTACATCGCCGATCGCCTCGGGTAGGAGCCGGGCGGCTCAGGGGTGCGCGAGGTACGCAGCCGCCTCGCTGCGCACGTCGTCGACCAGGTTGCCGATCGACAGATCGATGTCGGCGAGGTGCAGGCCCCACTCGGCGGTCGGCTCGGGCGTCAACACCCCGGTCCCGGGCGTCGGCGTGGCCAGCAGCACGTTCGCGCCGTTCTCCGACACGCACTGGGCCGTGTACGCGCCGACCGGCTGGAACCAGAGCGTCGAGACGCCGGTCGGCAGCGGACCGAGGCCGGCGGCCACGACGCCGAGCGGTCCGGGGACGGGCCGGTCCACGGAATAGGACTGCAGCGTCGCGCTGCCGCCGCCGAGCGCGGCCGGGTTGGTGCACGCGACCTGCGTGCCGGGAATCGGCGCCCCGCCGAGCACGGCGCCGTAGGCGGCCGACTCGCGCCCGAAGATGCTGTCCGCGGGCGGCGTCTGGTCGAACGTCGAGTACGCGATCGCGCAACCGATCTGCTGAGCGCTCTGGCAGGTCGGGATGTGCTTGAAGCTGCCCCCGACGTCGCTGCCGACCCGGACGGCGAGGTTGCCGCCGGGGATGATCGCCGAGACGAGCCGCCGGCGCACCGACGGCTTGTCGTCGATCTCCTGCGCCAGCAGCCGGATGAGCATGCCGCTGCCCTGCGAGTGGCCGATGAGCACCACGCCGCGGCCGTGGTTGTCGTGGGCGAGGTAGTCGCGCCACGCCGCCGCGACGTCGCTGTAGGCGATCGCCTCGCCGGCGGCGACCTTCGTCGCGGAGCCGCTGAGCAGGCCGCTCACGGTCACCTGCCGGTACATCGGCGCCCACACGCGGCAGACCTGCGAGAAGCGCGATGCCTGCTGGATCGCCACGAGCGTTTGCTCGGGCGTGATCTTCAGGTCCGCGTTGAGCGTGCCCTCGGCGCTGACGGTCGGATAGACGTAGAAGCAGTCGATCGCCGGCTTGCTCGCATCGCGCACGTGCTCTACGCCGGTCGGTCCGCTCGGGCCGAGGATCGTCGTGTTCAGATTCGCCGTGCAGGGATTGTTGGCGACCCCCGGAGCGCACAGCCAGACCGTGCGGGCCGACGCCGGGGTCGCACCGATGCCCGCCGCCGCCACGACCACGAGCGGCAGCAGCCAGCGCGATGACCGCGCCCGGGCACGGCGGGGCGCTCGCGATGGCGGGAGGGCGAAGAGACGGTGCACGGCTGGCTCCTTACGCTGGCGGGGTGGCGCCACGGGGGTGCTTAGGCGACACACGTTGGGGCGAGTGTCCCATAATGGGCGGTCATGTCCCCGGATGCATCGGCGCTGCAAGCGCTCCGCACGAGCGTCGACCCCCTCGGCCTCGCGCTGCTGCGCCACTGCTCGGAGGAGATGCAGCACGTTGCGCGCTTTCTCCCGCCGTTGTACGACGCGCTGCACGCTACGGCGCGACAATCGACGAGCTGATGTTCGATTCCTCCCACGGGCAATGGCCGAAGCTCGCCGCGGTCGGCGCGCCGCTGAGCAGCGCGGCGTGGCTGGCCGCTCGCGACCGGATGACGGACGAGCAGCGCTGGCTCTGGGCCGCGATGCCGATCCTGCTCTGCCACCAGTTCGAGGAGTGGGTGTGGCCCGACGGCTTCATGGAGTGGCTCAACGAGGACATCTTCGGCAGCTCCGAGGCGCAGGTCCCGCTCGACGCGAGGACGGGGTTCGTGGTCAACGTGGGCTTCGGGTGGGGCGTCAGCCTGGCCGCCTCGGCGTTCGGCGAGCGCGTCGAGGCCCTGCCCATCACCGTGGCCATCTCGAATGTCGGCAACGCCTTCCTGCACCTCGGCTGGGCGGCCCGCCACCGGCGCTGGGACCCGGGCGCCGCCACCGCGGCGCTGCTGATGCTGCCCTGGAGCGTCGCCGGCCTTCGGCGCCGGCTCGGCCCGGGCGCAGCGCCGGCCGGCCAGCAGGTCGCCGGGGTCCTCGCGGGAGTCGTCTCCGCGGCCGGTCTGATGGCGACGCTGCGACGGCGGATGCGCCAGACGTAGCTCTCGCTCAGTGCGACGCCGGCTCGGCGTCGCCGTGCGGCACGCCGAGCAGGTGCTCGCGGGTGGCGAGCTTCACCCGCGGGCGCTCGTCGGCGCGGCCGAGCTGGAGCTCGTACGCGTCGATGGCCCGCCAGCGATGCAGCTCGACCAGGTGCTCCACGCGCTCGCGCAGGCGCTGCACCACGTCCTCGCCCGACGGGCGGGCCGCGTCGGCCGACAGCCGGCCCGCGTCGAGATCCTCGAGCAGGGAATCGACGGTCTCGTTGGCGTCCTTCTTGTTCGTCCCGATCACACCCGACGGGCCGCGCTTGATCCATCCCGTCACATAGACCCCGGTGAGGGGCTCCCCGCCGGCGCCGGCGACGCGACCGGCCGCGTTGGGCACGATCCCGCGGGCCTCGTCGAAGGGCAGCCCGGGGATCGGCGTGCCGTAGTACCCGATCGAGCGCAGGACGAGCCCCACGGGGAGCTCGGTGCGCTCACCCGTCGGCTGCGCGCTGACGCGGCCGTCGGCGCCGCGCACGAGCCGCGTGCGCTCGAGCACGACCGCCTCGACCCGTCCGTCACCGAGGATCTCCACCGGGATCGTGTAGAAGCGCAGGGCGAGGCTGCGCGCGGCGCCCGTGGGCGTCCGCTCGGCGTACTCGCGCAGCAACTGCACGTTGCGCCGGTTCGTCGGCTCGGCCGCCTCGAGGTCGGCGTCCTCGACCGCCAGGTCGGCGGCGTCGACGAGCAGGTCGACGTCGGCCAGCTCACCGAGCTCGCGCAGCTCGGGATTCGTGAACGCTGCCTGCAGGGGGCCGCGGCGTCCGATCATCGTCACCTCGCGCACGACGCCGGAGCTCAGCTTGGCGATCGCGTGGTCGGCGGTGTCGGTGCCGGTGAGCTCCTCGGGGCGCAGCGCGAGCATCCGGGCGCAGTCGACCGCGACGTTGCCGTTGCCGACGACGAGCGCGTGGTCGACGTCGAGGTCGACCGGCAGCCGGTGCCAGTCGGGATGGGCGTTGTACCAGGCCACGAACGCGGTGGCCGGGAGGCTGCCCGGGAGGTCCTCACCGGGGATGCCCAGACGCCGGTCGCGCTCGGTGCCGCTCGCGTAGATCACGGCGTCGTACCAGTCGGTGAGCTCGTCGTGGCCGACGTCGCGGCCGACCTCGACGTTCGCGAGCAGCCGGAAGCCGGGCAGGTCGGCGGTCTTCTCGAACACGCGGGTGACCGTCTTGATCTTCGGATGGTCGGGGGCGACGCCGGCGCGCACCAGCCCCCAGGGCGTCGGCAGCCGCTCGTACATGTCGACCTCGACCGGGCGCGCGTCCTGGCCGAGCAGCGCGCCCGCGGCGTAGGCGCCGGCCGGACCGGCGCCGACGATGGCGATGCGAAGCGGAGTCGTCGTCATGGGTCGATTATGGCGAGCGAGCCTGGGAGTCCCCTGGGACGCTCAGGCGCCGACGCGCTCGACGACGAGCGCGATGCCCTGACCGACGCCGATGCACATCGTCGCGAGGCCGAAGGTGACGTCGTCGCGGCGCTGCATCTCGTGCAGCAGCGTCGTGAGAATGCGCGCGCCCGAGCAGCCGAGCGGATGCCCGAGCGCGATCGCCCCGCCGTTGGGGTTGACGCGCTCGTCCGCCGCGTCGAGGCCGAGCTCGTACAGGACGGCCAGCGACTGTGCGGCGAACGCCTCGTTGAGCTCGATCAGGCCGATGTCGTCGAGCGTCAGCCCGGCGCGGGCAAGCGCCTTGGCCACGGCGGGCACGGGCCCGATGCCCATGACGCGGGGCGGGACGCCGGCGGTCGCGATCGACCGGACGCGGGCGAGCGGCGTCAGGCCGTGCGCGCGCGCGTAGTCAGGTGTGACAAGGAGCAGCGCGGCCGCGCCGTCGTTGAGCGGGCTCGCGTTCCCGGCCGTGACGGTTCCGTTTTCGATGAAGGCGGGTCGAAGCTTCGCGAGCGCTTCGAGCGTCGTGTCCGCCCGGGGGCCCTCGTCGACCTCGACGGTGCGCGTCGCGCGGCGCTCCTGCACCTCGATCGGGACGAGCTCGGCGGCGAAGCGCCCGTCCGTTGTCGCGGCGACCGCCCGCTGATGGCTGCGCAGCGCGAATCGATCCTGGGCCTCGCGACTGATGTCGTAGGGGCCTCGCAGCGCCTCGCTCTCGTGCGCCTGGCGCAGGAGGTCGTCGACCGGCGAGCCCTCGCCGTAGGCGCCCGGCGGGAAGACGTAGCGCTCCGCGGCGAGGTTCTCGGCCGTCTGGCCGAGCGAGTCGGTGTGTCCGCGGCGCTCCATCTCGGGATTGACCATGCGCCAGCCGAGGCTCGTGTCGTACATCGTCGCCGGACCGGTGGCAAAGCCACGCGCCGGCTTGGGCACGGCCCACGGCGCCCGGCTCATCGACTCGACGCCCCCCGCGATGTATGCGTCGCCCTCGCCGAGCATGAGCGCCCGTGCTGCCGCGGCGACCGCCTCCAGCCCCGAGCCGCACAGGCGGTTCACCGTCGCTCCGGGCACGGTCTCGGGCAGGTCCGCCAGCAGCGCGACCATGCGCGCGACGTCGCGGTTGTCCTCGCCGGCCTGGTTGGCGCAGCCGAGGTAGACGTCCTCGACGTCGCCCGGCGGGACGCCCGTGCGGCGCACGAGCTCGCGGACCACGTCCGCGCCGAGGTCATCGGGGCGCACGGCGCTCAGCGCGCCGCCGAGACGGCCGACCGGGGAGCGGACCGCGTCGACGATCCAGGCGTCTGCGATCGCGCTCACGGTCGCGGCGCTCTCTCGTTCGCGGGGGGAGGCACGGCGGCCATCTTAGGGGGCGCGCGGCGGCCGGGGCGCGGCGCCCCTCGCAGCGGTCGAGGCCGCGACGGCGCAAGGGACACGACGTGTCTGACTTTTCTTCAGATCATCTGAAGAAAAGTCGGTCACCCCCGACCGGCCGGCGCGAACGCACCGGTTCGAACGCGCCGATCGCGGCCCCTGCGGTCCGACGGTTGTAGACCGCCGAACCCGCAGGGGTGCGCCCTCGATCAGGGGACGACGACCGCGCCGCCGTCGCCCGAGCCGTAGCCGTAGCCGCCGGCGCCATAGCCGCCGGAGCCATAGCCGTACGGGTCGGCGCCGGACTGGCCGGAGCCGTAGGGGTCGACGGACTGGCCGTAGGGGGAGCCGGAGCCGTAGGGGGAGCCGGAGCCGCCGCCGGAGCCGTAGGGCGAGCCGGAGCCGTCCTGGGTCTGGCTGCCCGAGCTCTGGCCCTGCGTGCTCGGGATGCTCGCGCCGCTGCTCTCGATCTGCTGCGCCACCTGCGACGCGGTGTTACTCGAGATGGCGAAGCCGACGCCCGTGCTTCCGGGCTGGCCGCCGCCGCTGCTGCTCTGGTCGCTGGCGATCTGCGAGTTGATCCCGATGACCTGGCCGTCGGTGTTGATGAGCGGACCGCCGGAGTTGCCGGGATTCAGCGCGGCGTCGGTCTGGATCGCGTCGTTGATCGTCGCGCCGTCGGGCGCCTGGATCTGCCGGCCGACGGCCGACACGATGCCGGTGGTGAGGGTCTCGTCGAGTCCGTACGGATTGCCGATCGCGTAGACCGCCTGGCCGACCGACACGCCGCTCGAGTCGGCGAAGGTGAGCGGCCTCAGGCCGAGGCCGGACGGGTCGATCTTCAGCACCGCGAGGTCCGCGTCGGGGTCCTCGCCGACGACGGTCGCGCTGCGGGTGGTGTTCGGGGCGTTGCCCGGGCTCACCGTCACGCTCGACGCGCCCGAGACGACGTGGTCGTTGGTCAGGATGAGCCCGCTGTTGTTCAGGACGATGCCGGTGCCCGTGTCGGACTGCGACGATGAGGTGGCGGAGATCGCCACCACGCCGGCGGAGTCGCGCTTGTAGACCCCGCTCGCCGTGAGCGTGGCGTGCGAGATCGTGGCCGTCTTCGGAGCCGAGGCGCCGGTCGCGGCGGGGTGAGCGGTCGAGCCGTGCGCCGAGATGGCGAGGAATGCGACCGCAGCGGCGGCGGCGCCGAGGGCCGCGCCGCTGAGAAGTCGGGGGATACCGTGGGTCACGTGGGTTGTACCTCCAAATTGGTGTGTGGACATCATTGGAGGCGGCCCTGAGTGCTCGCTAACACGCACCCAAGGCGCAGCTAACACGATCCGAAGAAGGAGGTAAACCCGCAACGCGGAAGGGAGGAAAACCCGCAAGTCAGGACGCGGGGGGAGCCGTAGGATCGAGCGAGGAGTGTGGCGGGGGTCAACATTTTCTCTCCGCTTGACGATGCATCATTAGGATCAGCCGACCTCAGCCGCGCCCATGCCGCGGTTAAACGACGAGCAAGATCGGGCGTGACGATGAGCGAAGTAGCGGAAGCCGGACCAGGCGTAGGCAGCGAGGCGCAGGCCGACACCACCGGGGCGTTCTGGCGCGAGCCGCTCGCACCGTACGCACGACCCCGGCTCGCGCGCAGCCTGCTCGACCTGCTGAGCGCGGTGGTGCCGTACCTCGCGCTCTCGGTGCTCATGTACCGCTCGCTCGGCCACGTGTCGTACCTCGTCACCCTCGTGCTCGCCGTGCCGACGGCCGGCTTCCTGCTGCGTACGTACATCCTGTTTCACGACTGCGCGCACGGCTCGCTGCTCCCGTCCAAGCACGCCAACGTGTGGCTCGGCCGGGTGCTCGGGCTGATGGTGCTGGCGCCGTTCGCGCGCTGGCGTCACGACCACGCCGTCCATCACGCGACCGCGGGCGACCTCGACCGGCGCGGCGTCGGCGACATCCCGACGCTGACCGTCGCCGAGTATCACGGCCGATCGCGGCGCGGCCGGCTCGCCTATCGCATCTATCGCAATCCGCTGGTCATGTTCGGGATCGGCCCGATCTTCGCGATGATCGTCGGCCCGCGGATCTGGACGAGCAAGCAGCGCAGCCGCCTGCGCCACAGCGTGATGCTCACGGACGTCGCGCTGCTCGTCGCCTTCGGCGCGCTCGCGGCGTGGCTCGGCTTCGGTCCGCTGCTGCTCGTGTGGGCGCCGCCGGCGCTCCTGGCCGGCTCGACGGGGATCTGGCTGTTCTACGTGCAGCACCAGTTCGAGGACGCCTACTGGGAGAGCTCGGATCAGTGGAGCTACGCGGACGCGGCGCTACAGGGGAGCTCCTACCTGAAGCTGCCGAAGGTCCTGCAGTTCTTCACCGGCAACATCGGCCTGCATCACGTCCATCACCTCAGCGCGCGGGTGCCGAACTACAACCTGCAGGCCGCTCACGACAACCTCGAGATCTTCCACGACGTTCCCGTCCTGACCCTCGGCGACGGACTGCGCTGCACGCGGCTGAAGCTGTGGGACGCGGAGCATGGGCGCCTGGTGACGTTCCGCCAGGCGGGTCGCGCCGAGGTGGCCGCGCACCGCGCCGCCACCGGCGTGTCCGCGCCGGCCCCGGGCGCAGCCCAGGCGTAGCGGGGCCGCAGCGCCGTCGCGTATCGTGGCCGGATGAGCGCCGCGCGGTGGGCGAGCGAACCCGGTGAGGAGGAGTACACGGCCGCGCGCCGCTATCTCTCGCTCCTGCTCGCGCCCGCGCGGGTCGACGAGGCGATCGAGCTGCTGCGCGCCGCGCCGGACGGCAGCTGGCCGGCCGAGGCGATCCTGCGCGCGGCGCGGCTCCCGGCCCTGCGGCGCAAGCGCAGCAGCGAGGTCGCCGCCGCGCTGCGCCGGATCGATGGGGCGGCCCCGCTGGCGCCGCTGCTGCTCGTCCACGACGGTCGCGGGCGGCTGGAGATCGCCGACGGCTATCACCGAGCGTGCGCCGCGCTCATCGCTCGCGACCGCGCGGACGTACCGGGGCGCCTGGCCCTGTTGCCCGACATGACGGCGCAGGCCGTCACCGCGCGGTTCGTTCGCCCCGCGCGCAACTGAGCCGGCGCGGTGCCGGGCCGCGCTCAAGGGAACGGCGTCCGGGACCGATGTCGCGGGCATGGTCCCCGAGGTCCTGCGCCGGCCGCTGCTGCTCGGGCCGCTGCTCGCGGTCGCGCTGTGGCCGGCGGGCGCGCTCGCCGATCCGGCGCTGACGAGCATCGTGCACGATCCGCCCCCGCCGGCGGTCCAGGACCCGGGCCGCTGGATCATCCCGGACCGCGAGATCGTCACCTACCGCCCGGGCGTCCGGTCCGCCGCGATCGCCTCCACGGCGTCCGCGTCGGGCGGCTCGATCATCGAGCGCATCCCGGCGCTGCACGCGCTGGTCGTACGGGTCGCCGGTCGGCGCGGTCGCGCGGTCGCGGCCATGGCCTCGATGCGCGGCGTCGTGTCGGTGCAGCCCGACGTCCGGCTCGTGCCCGATGACGCCGACTGCACGCTGACGTCCGCCTGCGTGGTGCCGAACGACCCCGGCTTCGTCGATCAGTGGTACCTGGAGAACGATCGCGCCACGGTGCAGCCGCAGGGCGGCGGCGTGCTCGGGGACGACATCGACGCCCCGCTCGCGTGGGCGCTCGACAAGGGCTCCTCCTCGGTGCGACTCGCGATCGTCGACACCGGGGTCGACCTGACCCAGCCCGACCTGCAGGGACGGATCATCGCCAGCTCGACGATCGCCGCCAACGGCGACGACGTCAGCGACCGCATCGGCCACGGCACCGCCGTGGCCGGCGTCGCCGCCGCCATCCCCGACAACGGGATCGGGATCGCCGGCGTCGCCTACCGCGTGTCGCTGCTCAACGTCAAGGTCTACGGCGACGCCACACGCAGCGACGCGGCCTCGTGCAGCGCGGTCGCCAACGGGATCGTGGCCGCGGTGCGGGCCGGAGCGCGCGTCATCAACGTGTCCTCGGGCGGCCCGCAGCCGTGCTCGCTGCTCGCGCAGGCGGCGACGCTGGCCTGGAATCAGGGAGACCTGGTCGTGGCGTCGGCCGGCAACTCGGGCACCACCGGACCGGAGTATCCCGCCGCCTACAACGACGTCGTCTCCGTCGGCGCCACCGACGCCTATGACCGCCCGGCCTCCTTCAGCAATCGCGGCGCGAGCTGGGTCGACCTGACGGCTCCGGGCACGAACATCCTCACCACGGCGCCGACGTACGCCAACCGCCTCGGACCGACCGACCTCGGCCTCGACAGCGGCACGTCGGTGTCGGCGCCGATGGTGTCGGGGGCCGCCGCGCTGCTGTTCGCGCGCGGGCTCTCCAACCGCCAGGTCGCCGCCCGCCTGTTCGCGTACGCGCGCTCGGTGCCGCAGACCGGGCGCGCGTGGCGCTACGGCATGCTCGACGTCTGCAACGCGATCGCCGCCGGCGCGCCGCTGTGCTCGTTGCGGCCCAACTCGCCGGCCGGGACCTCGGCGCCCGGCGCCGGTGGATCGAGCGGGACGGCTGCGCCCGGGCCGGCCCCTGCTGCGGGCGCGTACCACGGGCAGACCGCCCAGGGCCTTCCGTTCGGCCTCACGGTCGCCGGCTCGTCGCTGACGGGCCTGACGCTCGAGCTGTCACTGCCGTGCAGCGGCGGCACGCTCACCTTCGCGCCGGCGCTCGTCGGGCCGGCCAACCCGCTCGCGCTGCTGCCGGGGGCGAGCTGGACCTTCTCGCACAGCTACGCGGTCCCGCCCGGCCTGAGCTACAGCGTGAGCGGAACCTTCGGCGCCGCCGGCGCGGTGAGCGGAACGGTGACGGCGGTCGACACGGCCGGTGGCTCGTCGGCCTGCACGAGCGGGCCGATCAGCTGGTCCGCGCACACCTGAGCGGGGCCGCGGCGCACTCCCCGGCCGGGGGTGGTATGACACCTGGCCATGCGGCAGGGGTTTCATCAGGAGCTCGGCGCGATCGAGCGGCGGCTGCTGCGCGACACCGATCTCGCCAGCGCGACGCTGCGCGGCCTCAGCGACGTCGTCAGCGATCCGTCGCGGCCGACCCCCGGCTACATCGAGGCCGACGCGGAGCGTCTGCGGGACAGCGGCCGCATCACGCACGATCGGCTCGTCGTGGCCGCGGCCCGCGAGGCGCCGGTGGCGAGCGACCTGCGGCTCGTGCTCGGCTTCTTCCAGATCAACCAGCACCTCGGTCTGATCGCCAACCAGTTCGAGCTGCTCACCGAGCAGCTGATGGAGATGGACCCGGAGGAGCCGGGCAGCCCCCACATCCTGCAGCGCCTCGGCCGGATGGCCAGCCACGCGAGCCTCCAGCTCACGAAGGCGGGCGAGGCGCTGGCGACGCGTGATCTGGCCACGGCCGAGTCCGTCTCGCGCGACGACGACGCGCTCGACCTGCTCAATCGCGAGGTGTTCGCCGCGGCGTGCAACGTCTCGGGGCCGGTCGGCCGCCGCGAGCTCGCGCTGCATCAGATGCTGATGGCGCGCAGCCTCGAACGGGTCGGCGACAACGCGGTCGACATCGCCGAGCAGGCGGCGTTCATCGTCACCGGGGAGTACCACGAGTTCTCCGACGCCTCCCGGCCGAAATCGGCCGAGCATCGCTGATCGGGTGCCCGGTGGGGCTGACACGCACGCCGCCGCGCCCGACGACGCGACGCTGCTCGTCCGCCTGAAGGCGGGCGACGAGGCGGCCTTCGCCGCCCTCGTGCGGCGCTACCGCGCGACCATGCTGCGCGTCGCGCGCTCCTACGTGTCGAGCGACGCCGTCGCCGAGGAGGTCGTCCAGGAGGCCTGGCTCGGGTTCCTCAAGGGGCTCGACGCGTTCGAGGAGCGATCGTCGGTGAAGACGTGGTTGTTCCGCATCCTCGTCAACCGGGCGATGACGCGGGGCCAGCGCGAGGCCCGGGCGCTGCCGTTCTCCTCGTTCGGCGACCCGGCCGAGGACGAGGGGCCCACCGTCAGCGCCGAGCGCTTCGGGCGCGACGGCGCATGGGCGACGCCGCCGCGCCCGTTCGAGCTGCCCGAGACCCGCGCCGAGCTGCTCGAGCTGCGCCTGCAGCTGCGCGAGGCGCTCGCCGCGCTGCCGGACCGGCAGCGGATCGTCGTCACCCTGCACGACGTCGAGGGCCTCGCCACCGAGGAGGTCGCCGAGGCGCTCGGGCTGACCACGAACAACGTGCGCGTGCTGCTGCATCGCGGGCGGGCGAGGCTGCAGGCCGCGCTCGCAGGGTACGTCGACGGCGTGGCTGCGGCGAACGGGAGTAACGAAGCGGCGGCTGGGGAGGACGAAGGAGCATGAGCCTGCTGGAACGTCTCAACTTCGGCCGCTCGAACGTCTCCTGCCGGGAGCTCGTGGAGCTCGTGACCGACTACCTCGAGGGCAACCTGTCCTCGCGCGATCAGTCCCGCTTTGAGCGGCACATCGCGGGCTGCCCACATTGCACGGCCTACCTCGAGCAGCTGCGCGTGACGCTGAGCGAGCTCGGGGAGCTGCGCGAGGAGGACATCGACGCGCCGGTGCGCGAGGAGCTGCTGCACGCCTTCCGCGACTGGACGGCGACAGCCGGCGATTGACGCGAGGCGCCGGCGCGCCGCCGTGGCCGCCAGAATGTTCGCGTGGCATTGCGCGAGTCGACCGGCCGGTTGCCGCCGCCCTGGCGGAGCGCGCTGCGCGGCCGGCTCGACGAGCTCGTCGTGGAGTCCGAGCTGCTCGCCGACAACCCGCTCGGCGACTCGGCGGTGCGTCCGCTGATGGTCTACCTGCCGCCGCAGCTGGCCGGCTCCGAGCAGGTGAGCCGCGCCCCCTCGGTCTACCTCATCCAGGGCTACACCGGGCGGCTCGACCTGTGGGCCAACCGCCAGCCGTTCGAGGTGAACCTGCTCGAGCGTCTCGACGCGATGTTCGGCGCCGGGGACTGCGCGCCGGCGGTGATCGTGTTCGTCGACGCCTGGACGCGCTACGGGGGTTCGCAGTTCCTGAACTCGACGAGCACCGGGCGCTACCTCGACTACCTGTGCGACGAGGTCGTGCCGTTCGTCGATGCGCGCTATCCGACCCTTGCCGACCGGGCGCACCGCGGGATCGCCGGCAAGTCGTCGGGCGGCTACGGCGCGATGGTCGCGCCGATGCTGCGCCCCGACGTCTTCGGCGCGCTCGCGTCGCACGCGGGCGACGCGCTGTTCGAATCCACGATCGCGCGCTCGTTCGTGTCGGTCACGCGCCTGCTGCGCGACCACTTCGACGGCTCGTACGACACGTTCTTCGCGCGCCTGCCGGACGTCGATCCGTTCCGGTGGGAGGTGCACGGTGTGCTGCTCGAGATGTTCGCCTACGCCGCGGCCTACTCGCCGGACCCCGAGCGTCCCGGCCAGGCGCTGCTGCCCTTCGATGCGCGGACGAGCAAGCTCGTCCCGGCCGTGTGGGAGCGCTGGCTGGCCTGGGATCCGGTCCGCCTCGTCCCGAGCCATCTCGAGGCGCTCGCGAGCCTGCGCCGCGTGTACCTCGACGCCGGGCGCAGCGACGAGTACTACCTCGACCTCGGCGCCCAGGCCGTGTCGGCCGCGCTCACGGCCGGCGGCATCGATCACACCCTCGAGCTGTTCGACGGCGGTCACGGCGGCATCACCTACCGCTATCCGCGCGCGATCCGCGAGCTCGTGCTCGCGCTCGGGGACTGACGCCGCGCCTACCGCTTGGCGCCGGGGGGTGCGAACACGCCCCGGAGGACGTCGCTGCCGAACGAGTGCACGCTCGGCAGGGCGGCGTCGGCCAGGTGGCTCACCGAGAACAGGTCCTCGACCGTGCGCAGCAGCGAGTAGTCGTCGTAGGGCGTCGTGCTCGTGCCGCCCGCCGTGACGTAGCGGGACAGCAGCAGCGTGCCGATCCGGCCGCCGCCGGTCGCTGCCGCCTTGGTCGCGGTCGCCTGGCAGCAGCCGCTCGTGTCGCTCGCCGGGGCCTCGTCGAAGGTGATGACGAGCAGGCCGTCCTTCACGTACGCCGGCGACTTCAGGATGAGCGGCACCCACTGGGCCAGGAAGGCGTCCGCGGCGGCCAGGCCGCCCGGCCGGCCGTCGACGCACGGGCTGTCGGTCCCGTCGTCGCACAGGTTCGGCACGATGAACGAGTAGTTCGCCGTCGTGGCCGTGGAGGCGAGATCCGCCGTGAGCTGGGTGAGCGGCACGTCGTCGGACTGGCAGTCGCCGAGGTCGAGCAGCGAGTGGAAGTACACGAACGGGTTGTGGCGCGTGGCGTACTCGTCGCCGACGACCGCCTGCTGGGCGGTGTCGGGCTGATTGGAGCTCGGGTGGCGGCACGCCTTCACCGGCGGGGTCCCGTTCGACAGGTCCTCGGCATACGCCCGCCACTGGCGCCCGCTCGCCGTCAGCTGGTCGCCGACGGTGAGGACGGTGTTCGGATACACGCAACCGGCGCCGGGGACCAGGCCGGCCGCGTTGGCGGTCGTGCCGGCGGGAAACTCGCTGAAGGTGGTGCAGTCCTGCTCGGTGTCGGGGTTCGGCGGCTGCCCGCTGACCATGGCAATGTAGTTCGGGAGGTCCGGGTGGGCGATGGCGTAGTAGTCGGTGAGCAGCGTGCCCTGCGGCCGCAGCTGCGTCGTGAGGTACGGAGCCGACGAGCCCGGTCCCCACGTCTGCTCGTAGCCCGGGCTGGTCAGCACGATCACGAACACGTGCTTGAGCTTCGTCTGCGCCGGCGCGACGCCGCTCGCCCCGGTCGAGCCGCCGGAAGCGCCCTGACCACCGGTCGCGCCCGTGGCCCCGGTCGCCCCGGTCGCGCCGGTCGCGTGAGTGCCGGAGCTGCGCGGTCTGGTTGTCGACGGGTCGTGCGCGGCGCCGGCGGACGCCGGCGTGGATGACGCGGACGCCGACGGGGCGCCGGGCGCGGCGGTTGCCGGTGCCGGCGTGGGCTGGCTCGCGGCGACCGGCGCGACAGCCGGGGTCGTGGCGGGCGCCGGGCTCGGCGCCACGGGGGCCGGCGAGGACGCGACGATCACCCGGGGGTGCAGGAGGGCGGCCGGAAGGCGGGTGGGGCTCGCCGCCGTCGTGCCCGCCCAGATCACGAGCCCGGTCGTCAGCAGCGAGACGACACCGAGCGCGCGCAGACGACGGGGGGTCAGGATCTGATCGGCCCACTGCCACGCCCCGGGCCTCGAGGCCCGCTCGTCGGGCGCCGGCGCGCCGTCCTCGCCGCTCGCCCACGGCACCGCGCCCGGGGCGGGCGTCGACGAGGGCGGCGGCGGGTCGACGGACTCGGTCATACGCCCGGCACGGTCGCCCCGGCCCCCGCCAGAGGCGTGCCGCAGCGCGAGCAGAACGCCGCGCCCTCGGGGACCAGGCCGCCGCACGACCGACAGGGCCCCGCGCTCGAGCCGCCGCCCTGGAGCAGTTGCTGCACGTGGCGCAGCTCGGCGTCGACTCGCTGCAGCTCGGCGGCCTTGCGCGTGAGGACGTCGTGCCTGACGTGGTCGCGGATCGCCATCTCGTAGTAGACGCCGCCGAGGTCGAGCTGCATCGCCGTGAAGCGCTCGATCAGCCGATCGCGCTTGGCGAGCAGCTCGCGGTCGGCCTGCGCCGGCGCCGGCGCCGCGACCGGAGGCGGTGGGGCGGCGTCGGCGCGAGCGGACATGCGACCGGGGGCGCTCACGGTTGTGAGGACGGTGGCGCCGACGGGGTCGAGCCGGCGGTCGCAGGCGCGCCGCTCGGCGGGATGCTCGTCATACGCGGAAGGTGGTTCTGGGCCTGGATGTAGCTCTGGCCGGTGGCCTTGCTCAGCTGGGTGAGGGCGTGGCTGTCCTGCATGATCTGCGCGGCCGTCGGTCGTGAGTGCAGAAGCTGGCCCGCGCTGCCCTGCGAGGGGGCGGCGGCGGCGGGGTTGCTCGCGGCGTTCGCGACCGGCGCCACGGCGATCACCTTGGCGGTCGGGAAGCGGCTCTTCAGCCGGCCCAGGGCGGCCGTGGCCGCGGACCTGGACGTGTAGAAGCCCGAGTAGATCACGTAGTCGGCCGGGCCCTGATCGGGGGACGTCCGCGTGGTCGTCGGACTGATCAGGCCGAGCGCGGTGGCGCCCTTCGCGGTCGCGGCGCTGTCGGCCGCCGTCACCGTCGCCTCGGTCGTGCCCGCCGTCGGCAGGGTCTGGAGCTCCACGACGAAGCCGGTGCCGAGGGTGGCGCTGCTCGGCGGGGTGCTCGCCGACGTCGCCGCCGCGGTGGCGGTGGCGGCCGCCGGCGCGGGGCCGGCGGCGGTGGTGTTGACGACGATGGGCTTCTGGTTGCGCAGCAGGGCCAGCAGAGCGGCGTTGTCGTTCGAGCCGCCGCGTCCGACCAGGACGCCGACGGCGACCGCCAGCGGGAGGAGCATGAAGAAGAGCCCGTACAGCGGCGCGCGTCCGTCGCGGGACGAACGCGGTCGCGCGCGCGCGCTGCGCCGGGCGGCGGCGGCCGCGGCGAAGTAGCCGACGGCCGGGTCGGGAGCGTGCGTCTGGCGGGCGCCGCAGCTGACGCAGTAGCGCTGCTCGCGGTCGACGGGCGCGCGGCACTGCTCGCACAGCAGGTGGCCGGATGCGCCGGCCGGGGACGCCCCACCGCGCGGCTCGGGCGTCACCGGCCGCGGGGCCGTCCAGTCGGCCGCGACGATCTGCGGCATCGGACGCCCTGGAGCATGCGCCGGCGGCAGGATCTCGGTGGGCGACTCGGTCTCGGGGGGGTTCATGGTCTCGTCCCTAGCGGAGGTTTGTCGGGGGAGCACTCAGTTGAACGGTCGCGGCGGCGGGCGCGCCGACGAGCCGGATCGCCACCGTCGCGCTGTCACCGGGATCCAGTTGCGCCACCGACGTCTGACCGGCGGCGAGCAGCCGCCGCCCGGATGACGCGATCGCGTACACGGCGAGCCCGACCTGCGGGACGCTCGAGTGGTTGGTGACCGTGGCGCTGACCGGTCCCGGATGGCCAGGTCCCGGCGCGGCGGTCGACGCCGTGATCGTCGGCAGGCTCGTCGCGCCGGCCTGGTCCGCGACCGTGGGGAAGCCGACGGCCGCAAACGGCCTCGCGCCGGCGGGCGGCGCGCCACGCGTGGTGAACACCCAGGTGACGGAGCCCGCGCCCGCGATCGCGGCGACGTGGGTCTGGAAGTAGGGCAGGTTCGCCGCGCGGTTGAGGTACGTGGCCCGACCGCGGCCGGTGACCACGCCCACCGAGATCGGCAGGTCGCTGACCGGTCGCGCGACGTTGCTGCGCAGCGTGACGGCGACGGCGCTCGTGCCGTGGCGCGTGACGAGCCCGACGTCGAGCACCGACACCTGGGGATTGCGGCGCGTGACCCGCACCGGCGCCTGGCTGGCCAGCACGCGGTCGGCCGTGAGCTTCGCCCGAGCGCTCTTCTGCTCGGTCGTCTCCACGCAACCGGTGAGAGTGCTGGTGAGAAGGATGGAGGTCATCGCTATCAGGCCGCGGCGCATCAGCCGAAGGCGCCGCTGACGTAGTCCCTCGTCCGTTGCTCCCGGGGCGTCTCGAACACGGCGCTGACGGTGCCGTACTCGACGAGCTCGCCGAGATACATGAAGCCCACGTGATCGGCGACGCGGTGGGCCTGCTGGAGGTTGTGGGTGACGATCACGACCGCGACGTCGTCGCGCAGGCGCACGATCAGGTCCTCGATCACCTGGGTGGACTGAGGATCGAGCGCGGAGCAGGGTTCGTCCAGCAGCAGCACCTCGGGATTGGCCGCCAGCGCGCGCGCGATGCACAGCCGCTGCTGCTGGCCGCCGGACAGCCGCAGCGCGGCGTGGTCGAGGTTGTCCCGGACCTCCTCCAGGAGGCCGGCGCGATCGAGCGCGTCGAGCACGGCCTCGCGCAGGACGCGCTTGCGCGGCCGCTTGGAGCCCTGCTCGCGCAGCACGTAGGCGACGTTGTCGAACACGCTCATCGGGAACGGGTTCGGCTGCTGGAAGACCATCGTCACGCGTCGGCGCAGCAGCGTCGGCTCGATCGCCGTGATGTCGCTGCCGTCGAGCGTGATGCGACCGCGCAGCGAGGCCCCCCGGGTCAGCTCGGTGAGGCGGTTCAACGAGCGCAGCAGCGTCGTCTTGCCGCAGCCCGAGGGGCCGATCAGGGCGAGCACCTCGCCCTGGCGCACCGGCAGCGACACCGACCGGACGGCCAGCTTGACGCCGTAGGCGACCGAGACCTGCTCGATCTGCATGCGGTCGATCGCCACCGAGGTGGAGCGCCGGCGCGCGGCGAGGCCTGCGGCGAAGCTCGCGCGCGGCGCGTGCCCGTTGCGATCGGGCGCCGAGCCGTTGCCGTTGCCGTTGGACGGGTGCAGGTCGGCACCCGGCGGTGGGCCGGCGGGCGCCGGGGGATCGTCGAGCTCGAGCCAGCGGACCGGCGGCGGAGTCAGGAATTCCATCCCGCCGCCGTTCCTCGCCGGGACACGATCTCGACGCAGGCGTTGAGCCCGAGCACCATCAGCAGGAGCACGAACGCGGCCGCGTAGGCCTTGTGGGGCTGGTTGAAGTCCCCGGTCGGCGCGTTCTGGTAGACGAAGCTCGTCAGCGTGCTGCCCGTGCCCCTCAGGAGGCCGAGCAGCGGCGTCCCGCTGGCCGAATCGAGGGTCAGCGTGGCTCCGAGCAGCGTCACGATGATCGCCGTGTCGCCGATGATCCGCCCCAGGCCGAGCATCGCCCCCGTCACGACCGATGGGCGAGCGGTCGGGAGCAGGATGCGCCGGACCGTGGCGATCCGCGTCTTCCCGACGGCGAGCGACGCCTCGCGCACCCGGCTCGGGATCGCCTCGAGGCCCGCGCGCGTGCTGCCCACGATCAGCGGCAGCGCGACGAGCGAGAGCATCGCCCCCGCGGCGAAGAACGAGCGCCCGTACACGACGTGACCGGAGGTGCGGCTCAGGAAGCCCAGGATCGGGCTGGAGAAGATGAGCAGGCCGAACAGGGCGAGCACGATCGTCGGCACGCCCGCGATCATGTCGATGGTCGCCTCCACGGCACGCGCGAGCGGGAACGGACGGCCGTACTCGGTGAGCCACACGGCGGTCGCCACGCCGATCGGCAGGGCGATCGCCATGCCGAGCACGGCCACGACGACGGTTCCGATCAGGGGGTCGAGGAAACCGCCGCTCTGGGACTCGCTGACCCCGACGCTCGGACTGGTCACCAGCAGCGACGGTCGCAGGTAGCGGATCCCCTGCACGAGCAGGAACAGCACGATCGCCACCGTGATCGCGCAGACGGCGATCCCGAGGGTCCAGCAGATCGCCAGGCCGACGCGGTCGGACAGCCGCCACGTGGCGCTCGACTCCGACGCGCCCTTGCGGGTCGGCAGCGCCGCCGGCGGCGTCGAGGCGTGCGCCGACATCACACGATCCCGTACCGCTTCAGCGGTTGCTTCGCCGCCCAGCCGGCGAACGAGAGCAGCATCCCCGAGACGAGCAGCACCGCGGCGATCGCGAACAGCGTGTGCTTGAGCGGCGGGGAGCTGAGGCCCTCGACGTTGCGGATGATCGTCGGGGCGAGCGGCCGCGACGGCTCGAACAGGAAGATCCCGCCGTCGAACGGGTTCGGCGCGAAGGCGACCGAGCCCGAGACCATCGCGAGCATGATCGCCTCGCCCAGGGCGCGTGCGGTGGACAGGACCGTGCCGGCCACGATCGCCGGGCGGGCGGCGCGCACGCCGACCTTCCAGAACGTGCGCCAGCGGTTGATGCCGAGGGCGAGCGAGCCCTCCAGCCAGCCCCGGGGCACGGACCGCAGGCCGTCGGCGAAGATCGACGTCATCAGCGGCGCGATCATCACGGTCAGGATCGCGACGGCGGCGAGCAGGCTCGCGCCGCTCAGGGAGATGACGTAGGCGACGGAGGCCTTCTCGGACTGCGTGATGAGGTGGTTGTCGACGTAGGGCACGACGATCAGCACACCGAGCAGTCCGTAGATGACCGAGGGGACGCTCGCCAGCAGTCGCAGCACGGGGGACAGCACGCGCCGCATCGGCTCCGGCGCGAACTCGACGACGAACACGGCCACGAACAGCGAGCACACGACGCTGATGACGATGGCGCCGCCGACGATCAGCGCCGTGCTCCAGATCAGCGGCCAGGCGTGGAACGTCCACACGTACGCGGTGCCGGTCTGGCCGGAGTCGAACATCAACCGGATCTGGTTGTCGACGTTGCCGCCGCTGCCGAACCAGGCCAGGCCGTTGTGAGCGAACGACGGCCAACCCTCCACGAAGACGAACGCGAACATCGCCGCGAGGATCGCCAGCAGACAGCACACAAGCGCGCCGAGCGTCAGCTCGGCGCGCTTGTCGGACCACCGGGGGGTTTGGTCGTCGCTGAGAGGGAACGTGTCCTGCGGCATCGGCTCTCCGACTACTTCTTCTTCCTCTTGGCCTTCGGCTTGGGCTTCGGCTTCGGCTTGGCCGCCGACTTGTTCGTCACCGGCACGCCGCCGACCTGGCTGATGATCTGGCCGGCCGCGGCGCTGGTCTGGACCCAGCTGGCGAACGCCAGCACGTCGGGATCGGGGTTCGTGTACGGGACGACGAGCCAGATGTGGCGCGACAGCGGGTACGTCTGCGCCTTGATGTTGGCCTGATCGCAGGCGAGGCCGTTCACGCTCACCGACTTCAGGCCGGCGCCCTGGTAGGCCAGTCCGGCGTACCCGATGCCGTTGTTGTCCTGCTTGACCGCGTTGGCGACGAGACCGTCGGAGGACTCGGTGGTCACGTTCGTTCCCTGCGTGGCGCCGCCCAGGATCGCGCTCGTGAAGAACGTGAACGTCCCCGCGGTCGAGTCGCGACCGTACGCGTCGATCGTGGTGCTCAGGCCCGAGCCGGGGATCTGGCCCCAGTTCGTCGCCGTGCCCTCGAAGATGTTCGCCAGCGTCGTCGAGGAGATGTTCGAGAGGCTGTTCGCCGGGTTGACGTCGATGCACAGGCCGTCGGCGAACAGCTGCAGGTAGGTCGTGCCGGTGTCGGTCGGCAACTGCGCACGCGACTGCCCGGCGAACTGGCTCTTGCCGCTCTGCACGTCCTTGACGCCCGAGTTGCCGCCGTCACCCGTGTAGAGGAACGAGATGCTCGGATTGACCTTCTTGTACCCCTGGAAGAGGGCCTCCAAGTACGGCTGGGCGGCCGTGGACCCCGATCCGATGAGCGTCGTCGCACCCGCGGACGCCGGCGCGACCAGCAGCAGCGCGAGCGCTGCGCCCAACGCCGTCCGCTTGGTCCTCTTGCACGTCATCTCAGCTCGTTCCTTTCGTGTGTACAGCATATTGACCACAATATCGATCAGAATTACAAGAGCACTTGTCATGATCGTGAGATCTTGGGCTTGCGCTTCAAGGCGACCGTCGTCTCGGTGAGGTCGCCGCCGACCCCGTACGCCGTTGCGCGCGCGTCGACCGTCAGCGTCAGCTGGCTTCGGCGGCCCAGCAGCCTGGCCGCCCGCCGGGCCACGCTCAGGCGAACCTCCTCCGCCGTGTTGGCGCGCACCTCGATCCGCGCGCTGCCGATCCACACCCGCTTGAGGCCGGGGAGCCGGTGCGAGATCACGCGATCGGCCACGGCGACCGACACCGGGATGAACACCTGGACGGTGATCGTGCCGTCGGAGGTCAGCCGCAGCAGCAGCGGGATGCCCGCCTTGAGCACGCCCGCCAGGGGCGTCCGGCCCACCGCCGAGCCGACCTCGGGTGCGTCCGGCGGCGTGGTGAAGACCTGGTCGGCGCCGTTGACGGTGCCGACCAGGTTGCTGGCCACGATCCGGTAGTGATAGACCGCGCCCGGATTGACCGGGATCGTGGCCGCGAACGGCTGCAGGCTGCTGCTGGAGGCGTCGGCCAGGGCCGGGGTCTGCGTGCCGTACGCGGTCGTCGGTCCGTACTGGAACTCGAACGTGCCGGGTCCCTGCGAGAGGACCGATCCGTTGAGGGTCGCGTAGTCCTCGGCGTTGTCGCTGACCGGGGCCGTCGTCACGGTCGCGGCCGGCGGGACCCCGAAGCCGGACAGCGAGATCGCCTTCGGGTTCGTGGGCGCGTTGGTCGCGACGGTCACCGTGCCGCTGAGCGGTCCGTAGCCCTTCGGCGCGAACACGACGCTCAGCGAGCACTTCGCGCCGGGGGCGAGCGAGCCGCTGCAGCCGGAGGCGGTGAAGCTCCCGGTGGCGGTGACCGAGTTGATGGTCAGCGCCGCCGAGCCGTTGTTCGTCAGCGTGACCTTCTGCGCCGCGCTCTTCGTACCGAACAGCTGCAGACCGAATGGGGAGATCGTCCCCGTGAGGTCGGCCGTCGGCGTCGAGGCGTTCAGCAGCACCGAGGCGGTGCCGTCCCCGTTGTTGGCGACCGCGAGGTCGGGCTTGCCGTCGCCGTTGACGTCGGCCACGGCGACCGACGACGGGTCGGTGCCGATGCCGGCGGTCAGATCCTGCTTGGCCGCGAACGTCCCGTTGCCCTTGCCGAGCAGGATCGACGCCGAGTTCGCGTTCGCGCCGCTGTTCGCGGTCACGAGGTCGGGCTTGCCGTCGTCGTTGAGGTCCGCGATCGCGATCGCGTCGGGGGTCGTTCCCGTCGCGTACTGCACGGATGGGGCGAACGCGTGGTTGCCCGTGCCGAGCAGCACCGACACCTGGCTCGTGCCGGCGTCGGCGACGGCGAGGTCGGGCTTGCCGTCACCGTTGAGGTCGCCGACGGCGAGCGCCGACGGCTGGCTACCGACCGGCAGGGAAACCGATTGCGGGGCCCCGAAGGTGCCGTCGCCGTTGCCCGGCAGCACCGACACGGAATCAGTGCCCGAGTCGGCCGTCGCGATGTCGAGCCTGCCGTTGCCGCTGAAGTCGCCGAGCGCGACCCCCTTGGGCGCCGCGCCCGCGCCCGTGGGGAACGGGCTGCCGGGGGCCGGGGTGAAGTTCCCGTTGCCGTCGTTCAGCAGCACGGTCACGGTGCTGTCGCCCTCGTTCGCGATGACGAGGTCCGGGTGGCCGTTGCCGAGGTTGCCGACCGCCACGCCCGCCGGGTCGTTGCCGGTGGCGTACTCGACCTGCGACGCGAACGTGCCGTTGCCGTTGCCGTTGAACACGGAGACCATGCCGGCGCCGCCGTCGGTCACGATCAGGTCGGGCAGGCCGTCGCCGTTGAGGTCGGCCACGGCGACCGCGAACGGGCCGCTGCCGGCGGTCAGCTGCAGGCCGGCGGTGGCCGTGAACGTCCCGTTGCCCTTGCCGAGGAACACCGACCCCACGCTGTCCGAGCCGGAGTTGGCGACGATCAGGTCCGGCTTGCCGTCGCGGTTGATGTCGGCGAGCGCCAGCGACGAGGGGTCGGTGCCGGTCGTCAGCGGCGACCCGGCAGCCGGCGTGAAGGCCGACGTGCTCGCGGCGCGCGCGGCGGTCGCCGGCAGCGTGAGCAGGGCGAGGAGGCAGGCGCAGGCGAGCACGGTGCGTGGGACGCCGGGGCGTGCGGCTGACGCGGAAGGCGCGGACAGCTGCGGGGTCCGCGTGAATGCGAGACGAAGCATCTTGCTCCTCGATCGATCGTGTGTGCCGGGGCCGTGATAGTACACAAATCTGATCGACAAACCAGTAATAGGCCCGCGGGGGGCGGAATCGGCCCGCGCGCGCTGCACGTTTCTCTGCAGCGGGCAGGACAAGCCCGGCCCGGCGCCGATTGGTGCTCTGTGCTGGTCCCAGCGAGACGATCCCGTGCGGCCTTGTTCGCCATACTCGGCGGCGCCGGGCTCGCGGGTGCGTGCGCGCCGCCCGCCGGCGCGGGCACGGACCCCGCCCGCGCATACGCCGCCCAGGCGGTCGCCTCCCAGCAGGCCTCCGGACAGGTCTCGCCGCCCGCGGCGCCGAGCGCGGCGAGCTCGAGCTCGTTGACGACGACCACGACCTCTGCGAGCACCACCACCTCGACCTCGTCGAGCACGTCCACGACGAGTGGCGCTCCCGTCGGGCCGCCGGCCCCCGCGACGAGCTCGACCGAATCGACGACGATCGCGACCGCGGGCGCGTCGCCGGCGACACCGGCGGCGCCGTCGCCGGTGTCCCCGGTGTCGCCGGGGCCCGGCGCGACGAGCGGGGCCACCGGTCCGACGGCGAGCGGCTCGGCGGCGACGCGACCCGACGACGGGTCGCTGTTCTCCTCCGGCCCGATCCTGGCCGGCGGCGCCTCGGCGCCCGGATCGGCGATCGAGAGTGGCGGTACGCAGGCGCCGGCCGCGACGCTCGGCGGCGCGATCGGGGCCGCCGCCAGCGGCGTTGCCGCCAGCGCGGTGGCGGCCGCGCTTCCACCGGCGCCGTTCACCGGCGTGCTCGTGTTCACCGACCCGTTCGCCTCGGTCGCCGACGCCGTCCTCGGCTACTTCCGCATTCCGCTGTTCCTGCTCCCGATCTACCAGGCCGCCGGCGACGAGTACGGCGTGCCGTGGCAGGTGCTCGCGGCGATCAACGAGATCGAGACCGACTACGGGCACGACCTGAACGTGTCATCGGCTGGCGCGCTCGGGTGGATGCAGTTCCTGCCGACGACGTGGATGCTCTACGGGGTCGACGCGACGGCGAGCGGCGCCGCCGATCCGTACAACCCGGCCGACGCGATCTTCGCGGCCGCCCGCCTGCTGCGCGACGCGGGAGCGCGCACCAACCTGACCGCCGCGGTCTTCGCGTACAACCACTCGAGCGCGTACGTCGCCTCGGTGCTCCTGCGCGCGCGCCTCATCCAGGCGTATCCCGCGTCGCTCATCGACTCGCTGACCACGCTCAGCATCGGGGTCACCCCCGTGCACGACACCGACGTGCGTTCGGTCGAGTACGGGCCCGCGCCCCGGCCGGTGTCAGTACCGGCGCCCGCGCCGGCCGGCGCCGCCCCAACCGCGGCGCGCCCGCACCGGACCGCGAGCGTGCCCGTGCCGGCGCCGCTCACGCTCATCACCACGCCCGGGGCACGGGTGCTCGCCGTTCGGGACGGACGCGTCGTCCACGAAGGGGTCTCGGCCGCGCTCGGCGGCGCGTACCTGACCCTGCGCGACGCCGACGGCAACCACTTCACGTACGGGCATCTCTCACGGCGCGCCGTGTACGGGCCCGAGCACCCGCCGCAGTGGCACCCGCTCGGCGTCGGAGCCACGGTTCGGGCCGGCGCCGTCATCGGCGAGGTCGGCGGCACGAGCTCGATCGGCATGCTGCGGTTCGTGGTGCGCCCGGGCGGCGATCAGCAGCCGGTCGACCCGCTGCCCTACCTCGACAGCTGGGCGATGCGCGCACAGACGCTCGCGCCGAGCGCCGCGACGGTTGCGCCCCCGGCGCCCGCGGGCACGACCGGTCCCGTCGCGGCGCCCGCGGCCGGACCGGCTGTGAGCGTGCTCGGCACCCTCGCTCCGAGCGCTCCGAGCGGCGCGCGCGCCGGCGCCGCGCCGGGGCCGATCGCCGCCGCGGCGGCGGCGCCGCGGGCCCGAGCGGCGGCTCTCGCGCGGGCGCGCGCGGCGACCGATCTGTTCACCTGGGGCAGCACGACGATCTTCTTCGCCGCGACCGGCGCGCTCGAGCACGCGGTGCTCGCCGACCGCCACGTCGGCCTGCCGGCCTGCGAGCGGGCGCGCGTCGCCGCCCATCGGATCGACCGGCGCGTGCTCGCGGTGCTCGAGTATCTCTCGCAGTCCGGCTTCACGCTCGGCGTCGACCGCTCGAGCTGCGGCGTGCTGCCGGTGACCGGCGTCGCGGCGCGCGCGCGCAGCGCGTCCCTGGATGTGTCCAGCGTCAACGGCTCGCCGGTCGCGGCCCGGCCGAGCGCCAACTCGGTCACCGGGCTGGTGTTCGCGCGGCTGCGGGCGCTGTACGGCGAGTTCGTGCCCCAGAGCGTCCTCGACGTCGCCTCCTCGGCCACGCTCGTCGCGCCCGGACGCGGGACGCCGCACGAGCTGCGCGTGTCCTTCGCCGTGGCCGGCGCGCGGCTGCCGAGGCCGCCGTCGCCGGCCCAGGCGGCGGCCGCGCGCGTGCCCGCGCTCGACGCGCCGCTGACGACGCTCGAGTGGTCGCAGGTCACCGCGCGCCTCGCGGCGATCCGCAATCCGGGGCTGGAGCCGTTCCCGAGCATCGCCGCCACGATGGACCGCGCGGCCCGCACGCCGAGCGCCGGGCGCTGACCGGCGGGCCGCCACGATTCAGCTTCGTCGGTTGGTCGCTGACGCCGCAGCCGTCACCGCGGCGCGTCGATTGCCAGACCCGATCCGGCCCCGCTCAGAAGCCTCGTTGGAAGCCTCCGACGATCGCGGCTTGCCAGGTGGTCGGCAGGGGCGCGTACGCGTTGGTCCCGAGTGTCGCCTGGCCGAGCGTTGACAGCACCATCGACATGTACGAGTACAGCGTTCGGCGCTGGTCGGCGGTCAGGCCGCCGATGGCGCTCGGTGCAGCCGGTCCGCCACTGAGCCCTGAGTACACGAGATCGAACGACATGCCGCAGATCGGGTATGACGGTCCCAGGCCGGCCGCGTCGTCGTGATTCCCCGTACCGTTGGCCTCGTTGTTGTCACTGGCCCAGTTGTCGGTGCTCGCGAGGCCGACCATGGCAACCGCCGCCCCCCCGCCCGGCTCGCTCAGCGAGCTGAGATCGCAATCGGCGCCCGACCCGCTCTGGGGCGGCGCGTAGCCGGTGCCGGTGCCGTCGGCCATCTGCGCCTGAACGAGTCCCGCGAACGGCGACGGGTCGACCTGAGGCGAATCAACCTCTGACAGGTCCGCGTAGCCGATGCCACCCGGCGTATAGGCGAGCACGCCCGAGAGGTACTGGTTCCCCTGACCGTACCCATACGCATTCTGGTTGTCCAAGACCTCGCTGCAGTTCGACCCCGACGGCCAGGTCGGGTCCATGAACGGATACGACGGCTGCGAACTGCCCTGTCCGGTGCCGGTCCCGTAGTAGGAGTGCCACGTCGCGCCCGGTTGGCACGAGGCGCCCGCGCGGCTGTCATCGACGTCGATGAGATACCGCTTCACGAGGTCGGTGGAGCCCGAGCCGTCGACGAAGCGGGTGATCGGCTCGTTGCACGTCCCGAGGCCAGGGTTGTTCACCTGGAGCGACGGGTCGTCCCAGTTTCGAACGCTGCCGCCCATGATGGCGCTCAGCTGTGGGCCCGTCAGGTCGATCGTCGGCAGGGTGCCGCCGCAATCGGCCGCGGTCAGGTTGATCTCGATCGCTACCGCGTATCCGGCAACCGGAAAGGACATGATGGGCGCAATCTGGTTCGTGAGCTGGCCGTACTGCGGCGGGCAGGCCGGACCATCAAGCAGGGCCAACTCGGCCTCCGTATACGGAGCGTCGGTGCCGGCGTAGTCGATCGTGCGGCATTCCAGGGCCGTGTCAAGCCCGCCGGAGGGGATGCCCCCGTCCGTGCTCGGCTGGTAGTTGCCCATGTCGTCGCCCGCGGCGTCGACCGGCGACTCGATCGTGTTACCGCAAATGTCCTGGTTGAACTCGTTCCACCACAATTGCTGGATGTTCAGCTGGGTTGGATCGCCCAGTCCGTAGACCTTCCCATCGGTCGGCTGGCAGCCGACTCCCGACGGAGCGTTGGCGGCGCTCACCGACGTGAACGCCGAAGTGAACATGCACGCGAGGAACACGCAACCGGCGGCCAGACGAGTTCGACGGAGAGCCGTCAAGGCAAGACCCCCTTGTGTAGCGTCGGGCAAAGCGTTCGGCGGCGCAATCCAAGCAGCCGTGTCGGTCGGTTTACATTCTTGACACGGTTTACATTTCTGATACCGGTCGGCGCGACCCGGAGTTCATCCCGAAGCTTGCGAGACGACAACAACAACACAAAAGCGCGACGGGGGCTCGCACCCGTGGCCGACCACACGGCGCCCCCGGACACAAGCCGCCCATCGCTCACCTACACGAGCTGAACGGCCTCCTGGGGTCTTACACCTAGGTAGCCGTCTGGACCGGCATCGCCGGTCGCGCAGCGGTGGCTCGCTCCCGGGTGCGGCCCGCCGGCCGGCGGTTGCGCAGCAGTCGTGCCGCGAGCAGGGTGAGCAGCCCGGCCACGGTTGCGTACACGACGAGCGTCCGGATCGGGTCGGTGGTCGGGAATGGCTTGTGCAGCGCCGTCTTGTCCCCGGCGGCCTGGATGTCGAGCAGGCCCTGGTGGTCGATGCCGAGCAGCGTCGGAATGAACGCGGCGATCAGCGCCCACGCGAGGAGCGCCGCCACGCCGGCGAGCAGCGCGCGCATCCCGAGGCTGAGCCGGTCGGTGGCGTACGCGGCGCAGCCGATGGCACCGAAGGCGAGCAGCAGGAACGGGTAGATCGCGTGCCAGCCGCGCCCGGCGCCGTAGGCGCTGGCGATCGACGGCTGGAAGTTGCCGGCCTTCAGCAGCCGCACCCAGACGACCGTCTCGTTCTCGTAGCCGACGAGCGGATGGGTGAGCGTGGCCAGCACGATGATGAAGACCGAGGCGCCGGCGAGCGCGACCGTCGGACCCGGGAAGCGCTTCAGCGCGATCGCGAGCGGCACGGCCAGGAACGGCAGCATCGTGGCCAGGAAGCGCGGGCCCATGAAGCCGCCGCCGAACGGCAGGTAGTAGCCCGCGTTGTAGCCGACGTAGCAGACGCAGATGCCGGTGATCGTCAGCGCCTCGGCGCGCCGGCCGCGACGGTACATCAGCACCACGCCGACGATCCCCATGACGAGCACCGGGGACAGCGTCAGCAGGCCACGCGAGTCGAACAGGAGCGTGGCGAGGACCTTCAGGCTCGGCACGCCGATGCCGAAGAACCCCTTCTGCTGGCGGGGGACGTCGGAGTAGGCGAGATGGGTCCAGGAGTGGAACGCGTAGTGGTTGTAGAGCAGCAGCGGGATGATCCCGACGACTCCGCCCGCGATGTAGGCGCCCGCGCGGCGCACGACGAGCAGCGGCGTCAGCGCGTCGCGGCGCGAGAGGAGGTACAGCCCGAGCACGGCGCCGACGAAGAACAGCGGGTACTCCGAGCCCACCGCATAGCCGACGAGCAGCCCGGCGAGCGCCAGCAGGGACGCGCTCGGCGGCCCGTCGCGCTCGCGCAACATGAGCGCGAACGCGGCGAAGCCGAGCATCGCGGTGAAGACGTGCGAGAAGAGCAGCGTCGAGAGCGGCAGCACGAGCGTGCCGAGCCCGAGGATCACCGCTGCGGCCGCCCCGTGTCCGGGCTCGAAGCGCTCCGAAACCCGCCAGACGAGCAGCAGCAGGAGGAACCCCGGCAGGACGCTTCCCCAGAGCCCGACGAGGTAGATCATCTCGTCGTCGCGTGGCTGCGCCTGCGACTGCCGGGCCCAGGCCTCGGCGTTGACGGCGTTGAGCGTGTCGTACCAGGGCAGCGTGAAGAGCGCGAGGCCCGGCGCCCGGGCCGAGTAGAAGTGGCCCTTGTAGAGGACCTTGTCCCCGGTGTTGCTCTGGTAGGCGTCGATCGTCGTGCCGCCGTTGTTCAGCGAGCGCAACAGGTCGTAGTGGGAGGTCTGGTTCCAGCTGAAGCTCTGGATGACCGTCGCGAAGGCGAGCCCGACGAGCACGACCGCGGCGAGCGCGAGGTGCTGCCGCCGGCGCCCCGCGGCGCGGGCCGGCGCGGGGACGGCCGGGGGATCGGCGGCGCCGCCGCCGGGCGGGACCGGCCCCGTCTGCCGCCGCGTGAGGACGGGTCGCGCGCTCACCGGTGCGGCGGCTCGATCTCGAAGACCGTCAGCGGGCCGAGGCGGAAGCGCGTGACCGGCAGGCCCTTGATCGACTTCACGGCGGCCTGGGCGGGGTCGGGCGGCTCGTAGATCGCGCCCCGGTCCGGCGGCAGGCCGAAGGACTGCACCTGCGGATCGAGCACCACCGTGCGGATGCCGAGGCGCTGGAGCTTGCGCACGCCGGGGGCGTCGGGGAAGTCCTGCAGCCCGCCGCGGAGGTCGTCGATCGAGTGGATGTCGAAGGTCGAGACGCCCTGGGCGATCTCGGGGAACCCGTTCGTGGACCAGAACTGGTACAGGCGATCGGCGGAGGTGATCGACGGCAGGTACAGCTGCGGCTGCGGGAGGTAGGCGGTGCTCGGCGGCGCCTTCGGCACGACGGGGTGCGGCTCCTTGCCGGCGCCCTCGACCACGATGGCCGCGAACAGCAGCGCCGTCAGCACCGGTATGGCGGCGGCCCGCACGCGCGGCGAACGGGTGGCCGCGCGGCGCCCGGCGGCGGCGAGCAGGCGGTGAGCGCCGGCGCCGGCGAGCAGCGCCAGGCCGAGCGCGGTCATCGTGTACACGCGCCCGGGTACGCGCACTCCCTTCCAGCCCGGGAGGAAGTCGTGCACGAACTTGTACGGATAGCCGCCCGGGAGGAAGTCGAGCCCGAGCGCCAGGGTGGCGAACAGCACGGTGCCTCCGAGCAGCCACCAGCGCAATCGGCGCGAGAACACGGCCGCCCCGAGGCCGCCGATCGCGAGCAGAAGGGTGATCAGGCCCGGGAACAGCACGCTTTCGTTCTGCGAGCTCACCCCGTGGCGGAACGTCTTCAGGGCGCCGCTCCAGATCAGGTTCTCCTTGGCCGCAGCGAGGAACGCCTTCGGCGAGGCCGAGTAGCTCTTGATCTCCTTGATGGCGCGAGTCGCGGTCGAGAAGTCGCTGGCGGTCTTCAGGTACGGCCGCGCCTCGAACACGCCCATGGCCATGAACAGCGCGATGCCGACGAGCGAGGCGATGAGCACGCTCTCGGCGACCCGGTGGGCGCCGCGGCGCCACCACAGATAGATCGTCACGAGCGCCACGACCAGCAGCGTGTAGGAGAACGGCAGCCCGAGCGTGAAGCCGAGGCTCAGCTGCCAGGTGGCGACGATCCAGCCCGCGAGCACGGTCTTCCACGACTGCAGCCGGTAGCCGCGCAGCAGCAGGAAGAACGCGAGCGCGATGCCGCCGCTGGAGATGACGTGCAGGTGGCCGGCCTCGGCGGCCTTGAACGGCGCGTAGGCGAAGGCTGCGCCCGCGATCGCCGCGGCGGCGGGACGGAGCCCGAGCTCGCGGCCGAGCAGGTACGCGCCGATGACCGGCAGCGTCCAGGCGAAGATGAAGAGCAGGTTGTAGCGAACCAGCGCCGCCGTGGTGCCGGTCCCGATCAGACCGGCCGGGGCGTAGCCGAGCAGCGAGTCCGAGAACGTGAGGCTGTTCCGGTAGGGCCAGAACGCGTTCGTCTGGAACAGCTGCGTCGGATGATGCAGGAGCTGGTGGCCCTCGATCGCGATCTGCCACGCCGTGCGGATCGGATCGCCGAGATCGGGATCGATCCGCGTGGACATGTGCAGGATCAGCGGCCAGCTCGTGACGATCGCGAGCAGGAGCGAGCCGACGATCAGCAGCGCGATCTCGCGGCCCGTGAAGTGCGGCGAGACCGGCCCCCCGGCGGCCGGGTCGCCGCCTGCGGCCGCGCGCCGACGCGCCGCGCGCTCGCTCGGGCGCGGCAGGCTCGGGGCGACCGGCGCGGTCGCGGCGGATGCGCTCAGAGGATCACTCAATGCGGACTCTCGAAGATACGGGCGTCACGGACGGATGGAAGCGCACAAAGGAAGGGCGCCCTCACTTCAACGGGCGCGGGTCAGGCGGGTCGGCGGCGGCGTGAGGCGGGCGCTCGCCCGACATTCAGCCCCTGGGAGAGTAACGAAACGGCGCGGATCCCCACCCCGCCGGGGGCCCGGCGGGCGCGCTACAGCACCTTCGAGAGGAACGACCGAGTGCGCTCCTCGCGGGGGTTGGCGAGCACCTCGCGCGGCGGGCCCGACTCCACTACGACCCCATCGTCCATGAACACGAGCGTGTCGCCGACCTCGCGGGCGAAGCCGATCTCGTGCGTGACGACGACCATCGTCATGCCGTCCGCGGCCAGGCCGCGCATCACGTCGAGCACCTCCCCGACGAGCTCGGGATCAAGAGCCGACGTCGGCTCGTCGAACAGCATCAGCTTGGGCTGCATCGCGAGCGCTCGGGCGATCGCGACGCGCTGCTGCTGGCCGCCCGACAGCTGGGACGGGTACGTCTTCAGCTTGTCGGCCAGGCCGACGCGGTCGAGCAGCTGCTCCGCGCGCTCGATCGCCTCGCGGCGGGGCACCTTGCGTACCCGGCAGGGCGCCTCGATCACGTTGTCGACGACGCTCATGTGCGGGAACAGGTTGAAGCGCTGGAAGACCATTCCGATCTCCGAGCGGCGCTGAGCGACCTCGGATTCGCGCAGCTCGTAGAGCCTGTCCCCCTGCTGGCGGTAGCCGACGAGATCGCCGTCGACCCACAGCCGGCCGTAGTTGAGCTTCTCGAGGTGGTTGATGCAGCGCAGGAAGGTCGACTTGCCCGACCCGGAGGGCCCGAGGATGCACATCACCTCGCCCTGTCCGACCTCGAGGTCGATCCCCTTGAGGACCTCCAGGCGCCCGAAGTACTTGTGCACGCCCTCGGCGCGGACCATCGGCTCCGTCATCACAGTCCCACGCCGCCGCCGGCGCCGCCCCGGCCGACCGAGCTCGGGTCGACCGGGCTCCGCCCGAACCCGGGATCCGAGCCGTAGGCCGCCGGATCGTGGCGGAAGGTGCCCAGGCCCCGCCTGATCCGCTGCAGCGGCGTCGGCGGCAGCTCCCGCGTGGCGCCGCGCGCGTAGCGGCGCTCGAGGTAGTACTGCCCGACGTAGAGCACGCTCGTCATCACGAGGTACCAGAACGAGGCCACGAGCAACAGCTGGATCGTCTCGTAGTTCTGCGCGTAGATGAGCTGGGCCGAGCCGAGCAGCTCGGGATAGGCGATCACGAAGGCGAGCGAGGTCGTCTTGAGCATCGAGATCGTCTCGTTGCCGGTCGGAGGGATGATCACCCGCATGGCCTGGGGCAGGACGATGCGGCGCATCGTCTGCATGCGCGTCAGCCCGAGCGCGGCGGCCGCCTCGCTCTGGCCCTCGTCGACCGAGATGATGCCGGCGCGCACGATCTCCGACATGTAGGCCGCCTCGTTGAGGCCGAGGCCGAGCAGCACGGCGACGAACGGCTTGATGAGCGTGTTCGCGTCGAGGTTGACGAACGACGGCCCGAAGGGGATCCCGAGCTTGATCTTCGGGTACAGGGCGGCGACGTTGTACCAGAACAGCAGCTGCACGAGGACGGGCGTGCCGCGGAAGAACCAGATGTACAGCCAGCTGCTCCCGGCGATGAGCGGGTTGGGCGACAGGCGCATCACCGCGAGGATCACGCCGAGGATGACGCCGAGCGCCATGCAGGCGATCGTCAGCTCGATCGTCAGGCGCGCTCCGTGCAGGATGCGCGGGTCGAACAGGTAGTGCCCGACCTGGCCCCACATGAAGTTGCCGTTGGTGATGACCGAGCGCACCAGGGCCACCGCGATCACGAGGATGATCGCGGCGGCCACCCAGCGGCCCGGGTGCCGGACCGGGACGGCCTTGATCTGCTCAGGCCGCCCGGTCGGCGCGGGTGTGTCGGTGGCGTTCGGGGCGGAGGACACCACAACCTCCGAGCGGCGCTAGCTCGTGGCGCCGTTGATGGCCGGCGCGTCGTCCGCGCCGCCCTCGAGGCCCCACTTCTTGAGGATGGTCGCGTACTGCCCGTTCTTGACCATGAACTGCAGGGCGACGAGGATCGCCTTGTCGAACGTGCCCGACGACTTCGGCACGGCGATGCCGTACGGGGCGTTGGAGAACGAGGGGCCCTCGAGCTTGAACTTGCCGTGCGACTGCGTCACCACGTAGGCCGACACCGGCGAGTCGGCGAAGCCGACCTGCGCGCGCGCCGAGGCCACGGCGAGGTTGGCGCTGTTCTGGTCGGGGAAGACGAGCACCTTCACCGACGGCTTGTGGTCGGTGACGCACGTCTTGGACTGCGTCTGCGCGTCGGACTCCTCGGTCGTGCCCGACTCGACGGCCACCGTCAACCCGCAGATGCTCGACAGCGACGTCACCTTGTTACCGCTCGTGGACAGACCGTAGAACGACTCCCCGGCGGTGAAGTAGTCGATGAAGTTGACCTGGGCCTCGCGTGCCTTCGTATCCGTGAACGAGGACATCCCGACGTCGAACTTGCCCGAGGTGAGGCCGGGGATGATCGTGTCGAAGGTCGCGTTGACGACATTCGCCTTCAGGCCCATCAGCGGGAACAGCGCGTGCGCGAGATCCGCGTCGAAGCCGATCACCGTGTGCCCGTCCGAGGCGATGAACTCGTTCGGCGCGTACGTGGCATCCGCGGCCACGATGACCGTCTCCTTCGACTTGATGGAGGCCGGCACGAGAGCGGCGGCGGGGGCGTACACGCCGGCCGCGCTCACCCCGGTGCCGCCGGCCCCGGTCGCGGCGCTCGAGGAGGACGAGCTGGTGCTGCTCGACGAGCTGCTGCCGCACGCGGCGACGGCGATCGCCGCCGTGGCGATGACGCCGAGCAAGGGTGCGGACCGAACGGTTCTCTTGAGCAAGGCGTGGATCTCCTCGAATCGCAGGGAAGGGGCCGCACAAGAATATGTAAATGGCTTGACGGTCGGGTTTTTCTTCGATTAGCGCCCCCCGGACCGCGGGGCGCGCGGCCACCGCGGACGCGCCGGGAGGCGCCATCGTCGGGCGGATTCACTAGTCTGCCGCCGAATGCGCCGCCGCACAGTCACGTTCATCGCGCCGCTTGCCGTCGCGCTCGCCCTGCTCGGGAGCGTGGTCGCCGGGGCGCAGAACCCGACGCCGAAGTTCACGAAGGAGGACTTCTCGGCCTTCCAGGCGCAGCTGAACAGCGGGCAGGTGACCGCGGTGACCTTCAACAAGAAGGCCCATTCCGTCCACGTCACGCTGAAGAGCGGCGAGCTGCTCGTCGCGTCCTACCCGCCCCTGCAGTACAAGACGATCAGCGCGCAGATCAAGGCGAAGGGCGTGCCGGTGACGATCGAGCACGTCACGAAGGCCGGCACGACGACCACGACGCACCACAAGCTGCGCTACATCGCGGCCGGCGTGCTCGTCGTCGTGATCATCGTGATCGTGCTCGTGCTCGGGTTCAACCGCCGCCGTCCGCCGGCCGAGGCGGCCGCCGGCGATGCGCCGGGCGCCGCGGCCCCGCCGCCCTCGCCCGAGACCCCGGCCGGCGAGTAGCGCCCGGCTGCGGGCCGGACCGCGCGGTGACACCCACCGCGTCGCGGCCTACGCTGTGTCCGTGACGCCCACGGGCGATCATACGGCCATGGCCCACGCCCACTCGCACGGGGCGGGTGCTCATCATCACCACGGCGCGCCGCGCGATGCCGACGCCCGCCGGCTGACGATCGCGCTCGCGCTCATCCTCGGGCTGATGGCCGGCGAGGTGGTGGTCGGGATCCTCGCGAACGCGCTCGTGCTCCTCTCCGACGCGGGCCACATGCTCACCGATGCCGCCGCGCTCGGGCTCGCGCTGGTCGCGCTTCGCCTCGCCGCGCGGCCCGCGCGGGGCGCGATGACGTTCGGGCTCGGACGGACCGAGATCCTTTCGGCGCAGGCGAACGGGATCACCCTCATCGTGCTCGCCGGCGTGATCATCTATGCCGCCGTCGGCCGGCTCATCTCGCCCGAGCCGGTGCGTCCGTGGCCGATCATCGCCCTCGCGCTCGCCGGCATCGCGGTCAACGCGGCGGCGACGATGGTGCTCGCCGGCGGCGCGCGCGCGAGCCTCAACATCGAGGGCGCGTTCACGCACCTGCTCACCGACCTGTACGCCTTCATCGGGACGCTCATCGCCGGGGTCGTCATCCTCGTGACCGGCTTCGTACGTGCCGACGCGATCGCCTCGCTGCTCGTGGCCGGGCTCATGCTCCGCTCCGGGTACGGCCTCATCCGCGCGTCGGCGCGAGTGTTCCTCGAGGCCTCCCCGGCCGGGCTGCAACCGGCGGCGATCGGAGCCGCGCTCGTCCACGAGCCCGACGTCGTCGAGGTCCACGACCTCCACGTGTGGGAGGTGACCTCGGGCTTCCCGGCGCTCTCCGCGCACGTGCTCGTCGCCGCCGACGCCGACTGCCACGCGACCCGGCGTGCGCTCGAGCGGATGCTCGCCGAGCGCTTCGCGATCGATCACACGACGCTGCAGGTCGACCACGAGCCGCGCGAGCTGCTCGATCTCGAGGTGGCGCCGGCCGCGCGCCGCGCGCCGGACGCGTAGCGCCGATCAGCGGCGCTGCAGGAAGTCGACGACGGTGAGGCCGTCGTCGACTTGGGTCTCCGGGTCGGCGGCCAGCGACAGCGCCGCCTCGATGCGCTCGAGCAGCAGCTCGCCGCTGCACGGAGTGTGGATCCAGTCGTCGGCACCGGCCCGCAGCGCTCGCGCGCGGTCGAACTCGTTGTCGCTGCAGCTGAGCACGATCACCGGAAGGTCGCTCAGATGGCGCACGCTCTCGAGCACCCGCCAGCCGTCGAGCACCGGGATGTCGAGATTGACGATCATCAGGTCGGGGCGGCGCGTGAACAGGCCGCGGAGCGCCGTGCGTCCGTCGCAGGCGATGAGCACCTGGTGGCCCGCGCCGCCGAGCAGCACGCGGACGAGCTCGAGCACCTCGTCGTCGTCGTCGGCGATGAGGATGCGGGTGCGATGTGCGGAGTCTCGGGTCATGATTGCGTGGCTGGGGAGGAGGTCACGCCCGGTTTGATCGGCCGGGCCCGCCCGCTCCCACAGCGACTCTGCGCAAACGTCGTAGACGTGTCCGTGCGATTTGGGGGTTCGGCGCCAATGTGAGGGATTCCGCCGCCGCGTGACGGGTTCCGGGGCCGGGCGACGGATTTCGCGACGGCCTCGGTCGGGTTGCGGCGCGTTGGCGGGGCGACATCGCGGGGTTTGCGCCGGGGTGAGGAGGGTCGCTTCGCGGTACCGTCTCGCGGATGATTCGCGCTCGCATATTCGTGTTGCTGCTCGCGCTCGCGCTGCTCGCGGGTGGGGCGCGGCTGGCGACGGCGGGGACGGGCGCGGCCGCCGCGCGCACGCGCGCGGCGCTCACGCGCTTCGACGAGGCCCGCGCGTACGACCTCGTCAAGCGCCAGCTCGCCTTCGGGCCGCGCCCCGCGGGCTCCGCGGCCGAGCGCCGTGCGGCCGACCTGCTCGTGCGCCTGTTGCCCGGCGGCCACTTCGAGCCCGTCCCCGGAGGGCTGCGCAACATCGTCGGCGGCCTCGCCGGGCGCGAGCCGGCGATCGTGCTCGGCGCCCACTACGACACGACGCCGGTGCCCGGGTATCTCGGCGCGAACAACAGCGCGACGGGCGTCGGCGCGGTGATCGAGATCGCCCGCGACCTCGCTCGCGATCCCCGTCCGGCCGGGGCGCCGGCCATCCGCTTCGTGCTGTTCGACGGCGAGGAGGCGCCGGCCCGGTTCACCGACTTCCTGTCCCAGGGCCTGCGCGGCAGCCGCGCGTACGTGGCCGCGCACCGCGCGACGACGCGCGAGATGGTGCTGCTCGACTTCATCGCGCTCCGCAACGAGACGCTCCCGCGGGAGCTCGGCTCGAACCCGGCGCTGTGGGCCCGTCTGCGCGCGGCCGCAGCGCAGGCCGGCACGCTGTCCTACTTCCCGCCGCGTACGAGCGAGGAGATCTTCGACGACCACACGTCGTTCACGAACGTCGGGATCCCGGCGATCGACCTGATCGACTTCGCTTATCAATGCTGGCAGCGGACGTGCGACAACCTCAGCCAGGTATCCCAGACGAGCCTCGCCGCCGTCGGCGCGACCGTGCTGCAGCTGCTGCGCGACGAGCGCCGGCGCGCAGCCTGACGCGCACCGGGAACTACTCGTCCGCGCAGGTGTCGCAGGCGCCGCGCAGCACGACCTCGTGTTCGGCGACCTGGAAGGGCACGCGCTCGCTCAGGCTGGCGATCGCCCGCTCGAGGCCGTCGTCGGCGAACGGCTGCAGCCGCCCGCAGCGGTCGCAGACGAGGTGGTGATGATGGCCGGGGCCGTGCTGTACGGGCTCGTAGCGGACCATGCCCTGACCGATGCCGACCCGCTGCACGAGACCGATCTGCTCGAGCTCCTCGAGCACGCGATAGACGCTCGCCCGCGACACGCGGCGGTCGCGCCGCTGCAGCTCCTCCTCGATCTCGGCCGCCGACAGCGCACAGCGCTGCTCGCCGAGCAGCGCGACGACCTCGCGCCGCGCGCCGCCCCGCCGGTAGCCGGCGTCGGCCAGGAGCTGGTTGGCCGTCGCGGCCCACGGGGTGAGCGATGAGGCAGGCACCTCTCACAGCTTAGGGCGCTCGCGCTCGCGCTCTTTTCCGTATGGGGGTTGAGAGGCAACACGCTGGTACCTAAAGTGGCGCCCGCGTAACACGCTGGTACCTGATTCTCCGGGTGCCGGTCGCGGCGGGCCGCCGTCGCCGCTTCCGAGCGGCGGCAACGGCGATCTCATCTGGTATCGCCCCTCGACGCTCAGCCTGGGCAGCGGCGCGCCGAGCGTCAACGCCTGGGACATCCTGTACTACACGACCGACGCGGTCGGCACGCAGGACCTCGCCACCGGCGCGGTGATCGTGCCCACGGCGTCGTGGACGGGCTCGGGCAGTCGCCCGGTGATCGACTACGCGGTCGGCACCCAGGGGCTCGCGCAGTCCTGCGCGCCGTCGTCGCAGTTGCAGGACGGCACCGAGTACGAGACGGCGAACATCGTCGCGCTGCTGAAGCAGGGCTGGGCGGTCGTGGTGAGCGACTACCAGGGATACACGACCGGCTCGCAATCGCTGTACACGGTCGGCGCGGCCGAGGGCCACGCCGTGCTCGACGCGGCGACCGCCGCCGATCAGGTTCCCGGGACGGGGCTGAGCTCCTCGGCTCCGACCGCGATCTGGGGGTACTCGCAGGGCGGCCAGGCCGCGGCCTGGGCCGGTCAGCTGCAGTCCGCCTACGACCCGTCGCTCGTCGTACACGGCGCGCAGGAGATCCTCGCGGGTGCGAAACGACTCGTAGAAGTAGCGGCGGTTGAGCGACGCAGCGAGACAGACCTCGCGGATCGACGACGCGGCGTATCCCCTTGTCCCGAACAGCTCCAGGCCGGCGTCGAGGAGCTGGGCGCGACGGCGCGCGCGGCGCTCCTCGCTGCTGACTCCGGCATACGGTCGTGACTCAGCGGCGTGCGGGTTCACCCGGCGATTCTCGCACGGCGACCGCCGCCGGGTGAGCGGAACGCCGCCGCCCGCGCCGGCGCCCGGCGGCGTCGGCGATGTAGGCCAGGAGGTAGATCGCCGCCGCGACACCGATGATCGCGCTGCTCGGGGGCAGCGCGGGAAGCTCGTAGGCGAGCGTGATCCCGGCCCACACCGCGATCAACGCGAGCGCGGCCGAGAGCGCCAGCGCACGGTACGGGTCGGCGGTCAGGCGCTGCGCCGCGCCCGCCGGGGCGGCCAGCAGCCCGAGCAGCAGCAGCGCCCCCACGGCCTGCGTCGTCTCGGCGGCGTCGATGCCGAGCAGGATGAGGAAGACGGCCCCGAGCGCGCGCGCGGGAACGCCTCGTACCGCGGCGACCACCGGGTCGACGGTCGCGAACAGCAGCGGGCGCGCGATCGCGACGACGGCGATGGCCAGCGCGGCGCCGATGCCGGCGGCCAGCCCGGCGCTCCCACCGTTGAGCCCGAAGATCGAGCCGAACAGGGTGCGGCTGGCGGTGATGCCGCTGCCGCCGCCGCTGCCCGCGTTGAAGATGTCGAGGAAGAGGACGCCGACACCGAGCACCCAGGCGAACACGACGCCGATCGTGGCGTCGTCGGCGCGCGCGCGCGAGCCGAGCGCGGCGAACAGGAGCGCGACGCCGACCGTCGCCGCGAACAGGCCGACGCGCAGGTCGAGCCCGAGGGCCGCGGCGCCGAGCGCGCCGGTGAAGGCGACGTGGCTGAGCGCGTCGCCGGCGAAGATCTCCCCGCGCAGCACGACGAAGTAGCCGATCAACCCACTCGCCAGGGCGACGAGCGACCCGGCCAGGAGCGCGTTGCGGACGAACGCCTGAGCGAACATCAGCGGACCACCGCCGTGCTCGCCGCCGCCCGCGGGCGGCTCGGCGCGGTCCGCGCCCGCCGGGTCGCGAACGCACGCCAGGCGCGCGCGCCCGCGTAGGCCAGGAGCGCAAGCGACGTGAGGAAGAAGCCCTCGGGGCGGTTCGTGAAGTAGAACAGCGTGAGGCTGATCCAGGTGATGAGCAGGGCGATCGCCACCGTGAGCAGCAGGCTCCAGAGCAGGCGCGACGTCAGCTGCTGCGCGGCGGCCGCCGGCGCCACGAGCAGCGCGAACACGAGCAGCACGCCGACGATCTGCGCCGTGGCCGCGACGGCGAGCCCGAGCACGAGCAGGAAGGCGACGTGGAGCGCGCGGACGGGTACGCCGTGGGCGCGAGCGACGTCCTCATCGACCGAGGCGAACAGCAGCGGCCGGCCGGCGACGGCCAGGAACGCGAGCGCGGCCACGGCGACGGCGAGCAGCTCGCGGACCTCGCCCGAGCTCACGCCGAGCACGGAGCCGAACAGGAGGTTCTCGAGATCCTCCAGCACGCCGCCGTACAGGCTCAGGAACACGTACCCGAGCGCAAGCGCCGTCGCCTGCACCGTGCCCACGACGGCCGAGCCGACGGCGACGTCGCGGCGGCCGCCGACCCGCGAGGCGGCCGCGATCACGCCGGCGCTCGTCGCGCAGAAGGCGAAGTAGCCGACAGCGAGCGGGAGCCCGAGCAACGCGGCCCCGCTCGCCCCCGGGAAGGCCATGATCGAGAGCGTGTGCCCGGCGAACGTCTCGCGGCGCAACACCATGAACCAGCCGACGAGCGAGGCCATCACCGCGACGATCGTGCCCGCCTGCAGGGCGTGCACCATGAACGGGTACAGCAGCAGCTGGTGCAGATCCGATCCGAGGTCGAGCGAGAAGCTCGGGTTCATCGCGCCGCCGTTCAGTGATCGTGCCCGTGGTGGCCGCCGTGCACGCCCGGTGCCTCGGGGCTCCCGACGACGACGAGTCGCCCGTCGGAGGCTCGCAGCACCTCGATCGGGACCCCGTAGAGCTCGCTCAGCGTCGGTGCGCTGACGACCTCCTCGGGTGGTCCTGCCACGAGATGACCGCCGGCCACGTAGATCACACGATCCAGGTAGGGCAGCAGCGGGTTGACGTCGTGCGCGACGAGCAGGACGGTCACGCCCGAGCGCTGGCAGATGTCGCGCACGAGCGCGGCGACGCTCACCTGGTTGGGCAGGTCGAGGCTGTCGAGCGGCTCGTCGAGCAACAGCAGGCGCGGCTCGCCGATGAGCGCCTGCGCGATGAGCAGCCGCTGCTGCTCGCCGCCGGAGAGCTCGCCGATCGGCCTTGACGCGTACGCCTGAGCGCCGACGCGCGCGACCGCCGTCTCGACGCGCTCGCGCTGCGCCGCGCCGCCCCACGGGAGCGGGACGCCCCAGCGCCCTCCGTCGAGCCCGAGCCGCACGACGTCGATCCCGCGGATGCGCGTGGCGGCGTCGAAGTTGCGCCGCTGCGGTAGGTAGCCGATCTGCGCGTTGTGCTCGCCGGGGCGCCCGCCGAGCACGCTCGCCGACCCTTGGGCAAGGGGGATCAGGCCGAGCAGGGCCGACAGCAGCGTCGACTTGCCCGCGCCGTTGGGACCGAGCACGGCGATGAACTCGCCCGGCTGCACGGCGACGTTCGCGTCGCTCCACACGGTGCGCGAGCCGAGCCGCACGGCGGCGTCGCGCAGCTCGACCGCCGGGGGCGGCATCGCGTTAGCGCCCGGTCGCCGCGTGCAGTGCGCGGGCGAGGCCCTGCAGCTCGGAGACCTGCCACTGCTCGAACGTGTCGGTCGCCGGCGAGAGCGTCTCGGTCACCGTCGCGATCGGGATGCCCGCTGCGGCGGCGAGCGAGTTGACCCGTTGCACGTCGGGGGTCACGTTCTGGCTGTTGAACACCCAGACCTTGATCTGGTGCTGCGAGGCCTGGGTGTCGACGGCCTGCTTGTCGGCCGCGCTCACGTCGGTGCCCTCGGCAATCGCCTTCGCGAAGCTGTACGGCGTCAGCAGCTTCAGCCCGAGCGCCGTGCCGAGCGGCTGGAAGATGCTCTCGCTGTACCCGACCGGGACGCCCGCGTAGCGGGCACGGATCATCGCAATCAGTTGGTGGTACTGGGCCAGCCCGGCGCTCTCGAACTGCTGCCGGCGCGCGGCGAAGTAGGCGCGGTCGGCCGGATCGAGCCGCTCGTAGTCGGCGGTGATGGCGCCGATCACCCGCTCGACGTTCGCCGGGGAGTACCACTGGTGGGGGTTGTCCCCGTCCACGAGGCCGAGCAGGTCGCCCACGGTGAGCGTGACCCGCCCCGGCAACGGGTTGGCGGCGAGCAGCTGCGACGCCCATTTGTCGTAGCCGATGCCGTTGACGATCGCCAGCTGCGCGCCGGCGAGCGTGCGCCCGTCGGACGGGGTCGGCTGGTAGCTGTGTGGATCGGTGTTGGGGTTGACGATGATGGACGCCACGGTTGCCTTGTCGCCGGCCAGCTGGGACGCGATGCTGCCCCAGAAGTTCTCGGCCGCAACGACGGTGAGGTGGCCGGAGGTGGAGGTCGCGGGCGTGGCCGTGCCGGACCCGCAGGCGGCGAGGGCGAGCGAGAGGGCGAGCAGGGGGAGGGTCTTTGCGAGCGTGTGCTTTCTCATGCGGGCGGTGCCTTTCGGGGTCGGCCGGCAGCGATCGGCGCCCGGTGGTGCGAGGTGGTCGAGGAGCGCTTGTTGAGACGCCGTCTCATCTAGGCCGCGATGATAACGAGATGCCGTCTCATTTGCGTCGCGGGGCGCGGCGGAGGGCACGGGCGCGGGCGCGGCACGGCGCGGGGCGGGGCGCGGGACGGCCGGCGGGCGGGGTGCCGTGCGGGCACGCCGGGTGCGGCGGGGCGCGGGACGGCGGGCGGGCGGGGCGCCGGGCGGGGCGGGGCGCGGGGTCGCCGCGCCGGCCCGCGCGAGCGAAGTTTGTGCGATGTTCTTCCACCAGGAGAGAAGATCGACCACACTTCCCGGGTCGCGCCGCGGGTGGGTCGTGCCGGGATTGGGTCGCGCCGGGGGCGGGTCGGCGGTCGCGCCGTCGCCGGTCGCGCGCCCGGGTCGCGCCGGCCCGCGCGAGCGAAGTTTGTGCGATGTTCTTCCACCAGGAGAGAAGATCGACCACACTTCCCCGGGTCGCGCCGCCGCGCGGGTCGCACCGCCGCCCGGGTCGCACCGCCGCGCGGGTCGCACCGCCGCCCGGGTCGCACCGCCGCCCCGGTCGCACCGCCGCCCCGGTCGCACCGCCGCCCGGATCGCACCGCCGCCCGGATCGCACCGCCGCGCGGATAGCACCGACGCCCGGGTCGCGCCGCGGCCCGGGTCGCACCGCCGCGCGGGTCGCCGGTCGCTCCGATCGCGGGCCCTCCCCGCGACGACGGGTCGCCCCGCCGCGTGCCCGCGCCGCCCGCGCCCGTTGCCGCGCCCCCTCGCGCCCCCGCCCCGATCGGCGTACATTCGCATGCGTCCCCGACTTGAAAGGAGGTGACGAAATGCCCAGCCAAAGCCCCCACGCGGCGACCAACGAGAGGATCGTGCGACTGCTCGAGGACGTCAGGGCGGAACTCGCTGACGCGAAGAAGCGCGAGCAGCAGATCGCTCGCGATCTGGCGCGGCTGCTGGATCGCCGTTAGCCGTCCGACATTGCGGCCGACTCTCGGGGTGGTGGGGTGGATGAGAGTCCGTCCAAGCGCGCGCGCAACCCGTCGCAATCCTCGTCGTCGATCCGCCGATTGAGGGATGGCGGGGTTGGGAGACGACGCGCGTTTGACGATCAAGTCCTTGTGACGAGTTCGCACGAAGTCGCCTGGTTTGACCTGTCCAACGCCACGCCGGAGCAGATGGAGGCTCAGACACGGTTCATGCAGCGCTCGAGCGCGCTGATGTTCACCGTCGCGGCGGTTCTGCTGGCCAGCGCCGCCATCGTGCCCAAGCCCGACATGAGCGACCGGCCGTGGGACCTCGGTCTCGCCGCCGCGCTCCTGGCCTGGGGCATCGCGGTCCCGTTCGTGCGCCGCCCGCCGGTGTGGCTGTTCCAGGCGGGGACGCTGTACTCCATCACGATCTGCAGCATCCTGATCGCCGTGGCGCGCCCGATCGGCGCGTCGCCGTTCTTCTACATCTGGCCGGTCGCCGCCTGTGCGTACGCCTTCCCGCGCCGAACGCTGTACCTGGCGATCGCCTGGATGACGATCACGCTCGGGATCGCCCTCGGCTTCTTCGCCGCCGGCCAGCAGATCAAGCTGATCATGTTCTTCTCCACCGTCGGCTGCGTCGGTCTGATCGGGATCATGACCGGCGTCCTGCGCGAGCGCGGACTCGCGCTCCTACACGAGCTCGAGCGCGCGTCCACCACGGATCCGCTCACCGGGCTGCTCAACCGGCGCGCGTTCAATACGGCGTTCGAGCGCGAGTTCGACCGCGCCACCCGTGCCGGCATGCCGCTCAGCGTCATCGTGTTCGACCTCGATCACTTCAAGGCGCTCAACGACGAGCTCGGACACGCCGGCGGCGACGCCGCGCTGTGCGACTTCGCGTCGGCCCTCCAGGACGCGTATCGCGGCAGCGACGTCGTCGCGCGCATCGGCGGCGAGGAGTTCGCCACCGTGCTGTTCAACACCGACGCCCAGGATGCGCAGCGGCTCGCCGAGGCCGTCGGTGGCCGACTGCGGTCCGACGCGACGGGCGGCGGCGTTCGCCTCAGCGTCAGCGCCGGCGTTGCGACGCTCGGCCCGGGAGCCGCCACGCCCGACGATCTCCTGCTGCTCGCCGACAAGGCGCTCTACGCGGCCAAGGACGGCGGCCGCGATCGGGTGGCCCGCTGGGACGGCCGGGTCGTCCTCGGCGCTCCCGGCCACGGCGCCGACGCCGTCGCGGCGGCCTGACGCCGCACCAGCCGGCGCGGCGTCAGTTGACGGACGGATCGAGCGGCATCGTCGCCAGCAGCGCGAAGCGCCCGCCCTTGCGGGTCAGTACCGCGCTCCAGAGCGACTGCGGTTCGTCGCCGAACACGTCGTCGGGGCCGGCCGGCTCGAGGATCCAGTCGCCCGAGCGAATCTCCTCGTCGAGCTGTCCGGCGCCCCAGCCCGCGTAGCCCGCGAACACCCGCCCGCGCTCGGTCACGTCGGCCAGCTCGTTGATGTCGGCCTGCGCGGAGGGGAAGCCGATGCGGCCGAACACGAGGAGCGCGGCGAGCTCGGGCTCGACGAACTCGAGCAGGAAGACGATCGAGGTCGTGGCCACCGGTCCGCCCACGTAGATCGGCTGCTCGGCGTCGAGCGGCGGCGACAGCGCCGGCACGGCATCGCCGACGGTCAGCTCCGACGGGCGGTTCAGGACGACCCCCATCGCGCCCTCGGGGGTGTGCTCGCTCACGAGGACGACCGTGCGGGCGAAGTTCGGGTCGGCGAGCGACGGCGCCGCGATCAGAAGCTGTCCGCGCAGGGAGTCCATGAGACGGTCCCCCGCATTCTCGCGCATGTCGGCCCCGCCACCGCTACGCTGCGCGCGTGAGCGACGCACCGCCGCACCTCGACGAGCTCGAGTCGTTCCGCACGCTCGACGGGTCGCTCATCCGTGAGCTCGCCGGACCGGCCTGGACGGACGCGCGCGAGCAGAGCCTCGCGGAGGCGACGGTCCCGCCGGGCGGGCAGACCGCGGAGCACCACCACGTGCGCACGGAGGAGATCTACTACTTCGTCGCCGGGAGCGGACGGATGCGGCTCGGCGAGCGGACGTTCGCGGTCCGCGCCGGGCACTGCGTCGTCATCCCGCCGGGCACGCCGCACAAGCTCTTCAACGACGACGCGACGCGGTCGCTCGTCCTGCTGTGCTGCTGCGCCCCCGCCTACTCCGACGAGGACACGGTCGTCACCGAGCGCTGACCGGCGCCTGGGCGTAGGCGACGCGCAGCGCGGGCAGCAGCGCCTCGTCGTGCGCGCCGCGACGCATCTCGGCGATGCGCACGAGATCGCCGGCCGCCGCCACCTCGACCTCGACCTCCGGGGTGAGGGCGAGCCGGCGGGCGTTCTCGAACAGGTCGAGGTGCCCGGCGGTGGCCGGCGGCTCGAAGTCGATGTCGAGCGCGCCGAAGTCGGTGGACAGGCGCCAGTGACCGAGCGCGCGCAGCCCGGTCGCCGTCAGCGCCGGGCCGTCCGCGCTCGCGGTGGCCGGTCCGCGACCGCGCGCGTGGAGCGAGCGCAGCGCCCGCGCGAGGCGATCGAGGTTGCGCTGGAAGCGCGCGGGGACGACGACGACGGTCTGCTCGGCCGACGGGCAGCCGTGCAGGGTGGCGGCGAGCTCGCCGATGAGGACGTATTCGACACGCTGCTCGTTGAGCCGATGCAGGACGGTCAACGCGTTCGCCGGCAGCGCGTGCGGCGACGGGGTGGAGTCGGTGGTCATGACGGCGGACTTCGAGCGTCGCGGACGGTCTCCTGCCTGTGTCCGCGATCGGATACTTTCTGCCCGCGGGAAACCGGGTGGCGATCACAACACGAGGAGGCGATCGGGTGGCGGCGGTGGGCGAGCAGGTCTTCGAGGTCGTGGTGATCGGCGCGGGACCGGCCGGCGAGGTCGCCGCCGGGCGCCTGGCCGAGGCCGGCCGGCGCGTCGCGATGGTTGAGGCCGAGCTCGTCGGAGGCGAGTGCTCGTACTACGCCTGCATGCCGTCCAAGGCGCTCCTGCGCCCCTTCCAGGCGCTCGACGAGGTGCGGCGCATTCCGGGCGCGCGCGAGGCCGTGACCGGTGAGCTCGACGCGCCGGCGGTCCTGCGCCGCCGCGACGAGGTCGTGCACAACCTCGATGACGGCGCGCACCTCCCGTGGGTGGAGAGTCGCGGGATCGCGCTCGTGCGCGGACACGGGCGCCTCGACGGCGAGCGCCGCGTCGTCGTCGAGGATCCGCAGGGCGCCACGCTCACGCTCGTGGCCGAGCAGGCCGTGATCGTCGCCACCGGCAGCGGCGCCGCGATGCCGCCGATCCCCGGCCTGGCCGAGGCGCGGCCGTGGAACAACCGGCAGGCCACGACGGCCGGGGAGGTGCCCGAGTCGCTGCTCGTGCTCGGCGGCGGCGTCGTGGGCGTCGAGCTCGGTCAGGTGTGGTCCTCGCTCGGGGCGCGGGTGACGATCGTCGAGGCGCTCCCCGGGCTCATCTCGCGCGAGGAGCCCTTCGCCGGCGAGCAGGTGGCCGAGGCCATGCGCGAGCGCGGGATCGACGTGCACGTCGGCGTCAAGGCCGTCGGCGCCGCGCGCGACGGCGACGGCCAGGTGAGCCTCGAGCTCGAGGACGGCACGAAACTCCACGCCCGCGAGCTGCTCGTGTGCGTCGGGCGCCGCCCGCACACCGACACGATCGGCCTGGAGACCGTTGGACTGGCGCCCGGGAAGACGATCGAGGTCGACGACCAGCTGCGCGTGCCCGGCCACGACTGGCTGTTCGCGCTCGGCGACGTCAACGGCCGCGCCCTGCTCACGCACATGGGCAAGTACCAGGCCTACGTGGCCGGGGAGGTCATCCTCGGCCGCGACGTGCGCCTGCGCTCCGACGGGCCACAGTCCCCGCGCGTCATCTTCACCGAGCCGCAGGTCGCCGCCGTCGGGCTGACGCTCGCAGACGCGCACGCGCAGGGACTGCGGGTGCGCCCGGTCGACTACCCGACCGGAGGCACCGCCGGTGCGAGCTTCGTGGGGAAGGGGGCACCGGGGACGAGTCGCCTTGTCATCGACGAAGATCGCCGCGTGATCGTCGGCGCCACGTTCACCGGCGTGGACGTCGCCGAATGGCTGCACGCGGCCACGATCGCGGTCATCGGCGAGGTCCCGCTCGATCGCCTGCGCCATGCGGTGGCCGCCTTCCCGACACGCAGCGAGGTGTGGCTGCGCCTGCAGGAGGCCTACGAATCGGGGGGGTAGCCCGTCGGGTGCGCTACCCGGCGAGGTAGATGTCGAGCGTCCCGTGTTGGGACTGCGACATGTAGTTGCCCTCGGGCTCGATCACGTGCCCGTCGACGACGATCGGGCTGTTCCAGTGACCGGAGCCGCTCGAGAGCGTCGCGATGGGGTGCGGCGAGCTCGGCTGATAGACGTTGATCCCGCCGTCGTTCATGTCGTAGACGTAGAGCAGGCCGCCGGCCAGCACCGGGCTCGTGCCGGGCAGGCCGTTGCTCCAGGCCGGATGCAGGCGCCCGCCGCGGAACACGTAGGCCGAGGTGCCGCTGCCGTCCGCGACGAAGAGCGTCGAGGTCGAACCGGACTGGAGTACCGCCGGCGCGCTGAACAGCTGCGCGCCGCCGGGCGTCGGGAGCGTCTGGACCTCGCCGCCGAGGCGCCGGCCCGAGGCGGGCGGGCGGCCGTCGAGCGCGTCGAGACGGAGCACCTTCAGGAGGCTGTCCTTGCCCCCCTGGACGATGAAGCTGCCGTTGAGGAGCACGGCCGAGCTCGAGCCGAGATCGGCGTCGCCGCTGTTCAGCTGCTGCTGGTCCTTCGGCGTGTAGACCTGGGTGATCTGCAGTGCCGGCACCGTCAGCTCGATGATGCTGTCGCCGAAGTTCGTGGTCCCGTTGTAGGGCGCGTTGCCGGTCGCGACGAGCAGATTGCCGTCCGGCTCCACGACGGCGCCCGCGCGGCCCCAGATCGCGGAGTCGCTCGCGTTGCACGTCGACGGGTGCAGGAGCCCGCGCCGGTTCGCGCACAGCGAGTTCCAGACCGACACGAGGCGCCCGGTCGAGCGGTCGATCAGCGCGACGTGGCCCTGGTACGGAGGCGTATCGCCGTAGTAGCCGCCGGTCGTCACGACGAGATACGGACCGTCGAAGTTGAGCGCCGAGGCGATCTTCTCGTGCGTCGGGTCGTACGTGACCGTCACGGGCCAACCGGGGGCGACCTGGCCGCTGCTCACCGAGAGCTTGTAGATCCTGCCGTTGGAGGCCGAGGCGTACAGGAACTGGCCGCCGGGGTCGATCGCCGGCGTCGCGGTCGTGACCTGCGCGCTCCCGGCCCAGCTCGAGTACCCGGGCGGGGTGAAGGACCAGAGGATCGCCCCGCTGTTCGCGTCGATCGCGAGCGTGCGGCCGTACGTCGTCGTCACGAAGGCGACGTCGTGCGCGCCGCCGGAGACGGTGGCCTGGTGCAGGTAGACCGCGGAGGAATCGACCGTGCCGGGCAGCGAGACGCGCAGGTGGCGCAGATGCCGCGACGTTCGCGGCGGTGATGCCGGTCGACGCGGTCGTCGTCCCGTAGCGCTGGGGCGTGAGGTCGAAGATCGGCCAGTTCTGCAGCGTGGACGCCTGCGCTCCGGTCGCGGCCGGCACGGCGGCCACGATCGCCGAGGCATCCGGCGAGCTCGAGAACGCGGGCGCGGAGGACCCGCACGCCGCGATCGTCGAGCCGCTGGCTGCGAGGACCGCGAGTAGCAGCAGCGGCACGCGCAGGCGACTCGGCATCAAGCATGTTGTAACCGAAAAGGCTCAAAAGGGTCACACCGAGGTCACATCGAGGGCCGCGCGGTCGGTCACCATCAGCGCAACTCGAGGAGCGAACGACTCGGGGACTCGAGGAGTGACGTCGAGCGAAGGGCTCCGTCATCGCTCGGTCGCCCGGCGCGGAGACAGCCGCGGTCGGGCGACCGCTATCCTCGGCCTTCAGACCGAAGGCGACCAGCAGGAGGCGTGGCGTGGCGAAGTCTCCGCGAGTGGGCGACGCGGCCCCGGACTTCGAACTGGAGGGCACCGGCGGGCGCTTCCGCCTGTCCGAGCATCGCGGCGAGCGCGTCGTGCTGCTGTTCTACCCGGGCGACGAGACGCCGGTGTGCACCCGCCAGTTCTGCTCCTACCGCGACGATGACGAGCGTCTGCGGACCGTCGACGCGACGATCGTCGGCATCTCGGGCCAGGATCTCGACAGCCATCGCGCGTTCGTCGCCGCGCACGGTCTCACCGTGCCGCTGCTCGCCGACGTCGACCACGGGGTCGCTCGCGCGTACAGTGCGCTCGTCGGGCCGCTCAACATGACCCGGCGGGCCGTGATCATCATCGACGAGCACGGGATCGTGCGCTACCGGCACGACCACCGGCTCGGGCTCGACTACCAGACGAGCGCCGAGCTCGATCAGGCGCTCGCCTCGCTGCCCAAGCGCGCGCGGACCTGAGCCGCCCGACGGCCCGGACGGCGGCCTCAACGCGCGACGCCGGCGCAGGAGCTCTCGTGGCTCCCGCACCGGCGGCGCTCGGCGAGAGCGCGCGTCGCGCTCTCGCCGGTGAGGCCGGAACTAGTGGATCTGCTGCAGCGTCTTGACGTCTGCGTTGTAGATGGCCTTCGGGATGGGCGAGAAGTCCAGCGCCGGCCCGGCGGCCTGCCCCGCCGCTGATCGCGTAGGAGATGAACGACGTCAGGGTGGAGGCGTTGCCGCCCGCGCTCGTCGGCACGATCGCGTACGTGTACGTGCTCAGCGGGTAGGCAGTCTTCGCCTTCTTCGGCGGGTTGACGATGTGCATCTCGTTGTTCGCCGGAACCGTCGGGAACGCCGCCGCGGCCGCGGCGATGTTCGACAGGTTCGGGTAGACGAACTTGCCGGCCGCATTCTCCAGGGCCGCGGCGCCGAGGCCGTTACCGGCGATGTAGGACGCGGCGATGTAGGCGACCGAGCCGTTCGTCGAGGAGACGACGGCGGAGACGCCCGAGTTGCCCTTGCCGCCCGCGCCGACCGGGAAGCTCACCGAGGTGGCGGTCCCGATCTTGCTCGCGAACGTCGAGCTGACGCGAGACTCGAGGTCGGTGAAGGCATACGTGTCGCCCGATCCGTCGGTGCGGTAGACCGGCGTGATGGCCAGGTTCGGCAGGGTCACGCCCTTGTTGAGCTTCTTGATCTGCGGCGCCGACCAGTTCGTGATCTGGCCGAGGTAGATCTGGGCCAGGACCTGCGGGGACATGTACAGCCGGCTCACGCCGTTGATGTGGAACGCGATGCCGGTCGCCGTCAGCGCCCACGGGATCTGCACGCAGCTGTTGCATGAGCTCGCCTGGGCCGCGGTCAGCGGCGCGTCCGACGCGCCGAAGTCGACCGTCCGCGAGGTGATGTCGGCGATACCGGTGCCCGAGCCGACGGAGCCGTAGGTGACGTTGATGCCCTGGGACTGAACGCTCGCGGCCCACTGCTTCTCGAGCGGCGCGACGAGCGTGGAGCCTGCCCCGGTCAGATTGGCCGCGGCCGCGGCCGACGGGAGCGAGACCGCCGCGGTCGTGATCGCGAGCGCGATCGCGAGCCCAAACCTACTCTTGCCCTGTAAATGCGCCACTGAGAGTCCTCCTGGAGAGTTTTGCTGATACGGAGCGCGAGGATCGTCGCTCAGCGGACGGCCGGAGTAATCATTCTGTGAGCAAGAAGTGATCATGCTGTGAACGTCACTGGCGTAGACGCGCACGCGCGTCTAGCCTTTCGCGGGCATGAGCTCGGTCGCCGCCGTCGCCGATGGATTCGCTGAGCGGCGCGGGAACCTCGCCGACCGGGTCGGCGATCTCGTGCTGCGCGGTCTGTGCATGCTGGCGACGGTCCTCGCGCTGCTCGCGATCCTGGCCATCGCCGAGCAGGTGATCAGCGGCGCCAGTCCGTCGTTCGCGCGCTTCGGCCTGGGCTTCATCGGGCACACGACCTGGAAGCCGAACTTCATGGAGTTCGGCGCGGGCGTGCTGCTCTACGGCACGGCCGTGACCTCGGCCATGGCGCTCGTGCTCGCCACGCCGCTCGGGGTCTCGATCGGGCTGTACCTCGCCCTCATGGCCCCGCGGTCGGTGCGAGTCGTCGTCGGACCGCTGGTCGAGATGCTCGCGGCGATCCCGAGCGTGATCCTCGGATTCTGGGGCATCATCGTGCTCGCCCCGTTCCTGCAGGGGTTCGAGCCGCGGCTGCACCAGGCGCTCGGCTTCATTCCGCTGTTCGGGACCCCGTCGACGACCGGCACCGGGCTGTTCGCCGCCGGCATCATCCTGACGATCATGATCCTTCCGATCATCGCGTCGATCAGCCGCGACCTGTTCCTGACCGTGCCGAGTGAGATGCAGGACGGCGCGGCGGCGCTTGGCGCCACGCGCTGGGAGGTCATCCGCGGGGTTGTGCTGCCGAGCACCGCGTCCGGGGTGGCGAGCGCAGCGATCCTCGGACTCGGGCGGGCGCTCGGCGAGGCGATCGCGGTCACGCAGGTGATCTCCGCCGGGAACGCGATCCACGGCTCGCTGTTCGCCACGGGCGACACGCTCGCCAGCCGCATCGCCGATCAGTTCGCCGGCGCCGAGAACCCGCTGCACACGGCGTCGCTCTTCTACCTGGCCCTCATCCTGCTCGTCCTGGCCGTGCTCTCCAACGTGACCGCTCACGCGATCGCGCGGCGCTTCGACGTCGGTCGGGGAACGGTGGTCCGGTGACGGCCCCCGCTCCCGCCGCGCGCCCGCGCCGGCCACGGCCGGCATACGCCCGTCCGCTGACGCCGTCGGGGAACCTGCGCCGTCGCCAGTTCGTCAGCCGGATCGCCGAGGGCGGCGCGATGGCCTCGGCGATCATCGCCGTCGCGGTGCTCGTCATCGTCGTGTTCGCGGTCTTCTCACGCGGCGCGTCCGTGCTGAGCCTCAACTTCCTGACCACGGCCCCGGCGCCGTTCGGTTCCGGCGGGGGGATCGCCCCCGAGATCATCGGTACGACCGTGATCGTGGTCCTGGCCGGGGCGATGGCGGTGCCGATCGGCATCCTCGTGGCGCTGTACGTCACCGAATACGCCCCCCCGCGCATCGCGAACGTCGTTCGCCTCTGCCTCGACGTGCTGAACGGCGTGCCCTCGATCGTCATCGGGGTGTTCGTGTTCGGCCTGCTCGTCGCCGGGAAGGGTGTGAGCGGCTTCGCGGGATCGTTCGCGCTGGCGATCATCATGCTGCCGCTCATCGCCCGCTCGACGCAGGAGATGCTGGTGCTCGTGCCCGGCTCGCTGCGCGAGGCGGCCGAGGCGCTCGGCGTGAGCCGCTGGCGCACCGTGATGGGCGTGCTGCTGCCGAGCGCGCTCGGGGGCATCCTCACCGGCATCGTGCTGTCCGTCGCTCGCGCCGCGGGCGAGACCGCGCCGCTCATCATCGCCGACAACCTCTGGCACAACGGGGTCATCCTCAACCCGTTCGGCCAGGGCGTCCCGAACATCCCCGTCGAGATCTTCTCGCTCTCCGAAGCCGACGACCCGTCGGGGTTCACGCGCGCCTGGGGGGCGGCGTTCGTGCTGCTGACCCTGATCCTCGTGGCCAACGTGACCGCGCGCGCTGTGCTCGCTCGAAGCCGTAGGATCACCCGATGACCGACGTGACCGAGCCACAGCCGCCGACCCGATACTCGGCGCCCGTGCGTCCGCGCGTGCGGCTCCGGCCGGAGCCCGGGCCCGGGACCGTGCCGGCCGGCGACACCGAGACCCTGCTGCGCCCGGCCGGCCCTCCGCCACGCGTCGCGCCGCGCGACGTGCTCCGATCCGCCCCGCGCGGCGAGGTCGTGTTCGACACCCGCGACGTGTCGATCTCCTACGGCAAGAACGTGGCGGTGGGCGGCGTGACGCTGCCCATCTACCGCAACCTCGTCACGGCGATCATCGGCCCCTCGGGCTGCGGCAAGACGACGTTCCTGCGCAGCCTCAACCGGATGAACGACTCCATCCCCGGCTTCTCCCTGACCGGCCAGATCCTCTACCACGGCCACGACGTGTACGGCCCGCAGGCCGACCGCATCGAGGTTCGGCGCCGCATCGGCATGGTCTTCCAGAAGCCGAATCCGTTCCCGAAGTCGATCTACGACAACATCGCGTGGGCGCCGCGCAACCTCGGGATGCGGTCGAACCTGGACGAGCGCGTCGAGCAGGCCCTGCGCGGCGCGGCGCTGTGGGACGAGGTGAAGGACCGCCTGAAGGCGAGCGCGCTCGGCCTGTCCGGCGGCCAGCAGCAGCGGCTGTGCATCGCGCGGGCGATCGCGATCGAGCCCGACGTGCTGCTGCTCGACGAGCCCGCCTCGGCGCTCGACCCGGTGGCCACCCTCGCCATCGAGGAGCTGACGCAGACGCTCAAGGAGCGCTACACGATCGTGATCGTCACGCACAACATGCAGCAGGCGGCCCGGATCGCCGACCGCACCGCCTTCTTCAGCGTGCACGATGGCGTGGGCGTGCTCGTCGAGTACGACGACACGGACCTCATCTTCACGCGGCCCGCCGATACGCGCACGAGCGACTACGTCCGCGGGCGCTTCGGGTAGCGCCGTCCGCCGCGCGCGGCTCCGGCGGGCGGTGCGGCGGCCGCGCGCCTACGGCCGGGAGAGCGTGTCGCTCGAGAGCGTGTCGGTCGCGACCTGTGCGACCAGCGGCTGCCCGCACTGCCAGCAGTACACCGCGGCCCGGCTGTGCAGCGCACCGCACGTTCCGCAGGCACCGGCGGTGCCGGTCTGCTCGCTCTTGATGATGCGGTCCACCTCGGCCAGCTCGGCGTCGACCTCCTGGAGCATCGCGGCCCGCTGCACGATCACGTCGACGCGGATGTGGTCGCGGATCGCCATCTCGTAGACGAGGCCGCCGAGGTCCCACTGCAACTCGGCGACCCGCCGCGCGAGCTCCTCGCGGCGCAGGCTCAGGTCGACCGGCATGGCCACGGTTGGCGCCTCGTCCGGGCTCGGGGCGGGCATGCCCCCGTTCACGGCGCCGTTGACCGGAGCGGCCGGGGAGGCGCCGTCGGCGCGTGGGCTCTCTTCGAGCCAGTTCATGGTCCGAAGAAGTTACCGGTGAACTTGCCGTTGTGGTAGCCGGGGCGGTTCGGCCCGGTCAGCGGCCTGGTGTGCTCGACGGCGGACACGACGGTCGTCGAGGTCGTCGACGTGCTCACCTGCGCGGTCGAAGTCTTTGTCGCGCCGCCCGTCGCCGGGGTCGAGCCCGCGGCGGGGGTGGGGGCGCCCGTCGCCGGGGTCGAGCCCGCCGCTCCCGTCGTGCCGGCCGCGCCGGCCGTGCCGGCGGCTGCACCGCCGAGCGTCACCACCTGTACCGGGGTGTTGGGCTTCGAGGCGGAGGCCGTGGTCGTGCCCCGCCCGATAAGCACACCGACGCCGAGGGCGATCAGCAGCACGCCGACTCCCGCGATGAACCCGGTGTTCGTCGACATGCGCCAGCGCGAGGCGGAGTGGCTCGTGGGCGGCGGGTCCTCGTACTCGACGACCGCGACCGCCGCGAACGGAAGATCCGAGCGCCCGCGGCGCTGGCCGCACTCGACGCAGTAGCGTTGCTCGGGCGCGAGCGCCGCACCGCACGCCGTGCACGCCGCGCCGGTGTCCTCGAGTCCCGGCATGTCCGCCGGAGTATGGGCGCTGGACCGCCGCAGAGATGTAAAAGGACTGTTACGGTTCGGCGGCCACGTGCGTCGGCGACGAAGGTGCCGTCGCCTCCCGACCACGCGTCCGACGTATACATCCTCTTCACACCGTGCTCGCGCCGGGGTGTGAGACTGCGCCAGGATGCCGTTCGGCGCCGATGACTCCTGGCTGGAAACGAGGCGGGTGAGCACCTGCTCGTCGTGCCGGGCCGCGCTCGATTTCGACCAGCGCTACTGCGTGGAGTGCGGCGAGCGCCGTGACCCGATGGCCCGCAGCATCGCCGACCTGCTCGGGCCCGGCGCGGCGGGCGCCGCCGTGGCCGCAGCGGCTGCCGCCACGGTCGCGGGCGCCGCGCCCGCCGAAGCGGCCACGATGGCACCCGCGGGAGGCGCCCCGGTCTGGTGGGCCGGGCTTGCGTGGCCGACCCCGCGCGCGGCCGCCGTGGCGATCATGGGGCTGCTCGCGTTCGGCGTCGTCCTCGGCGGAGCCGTCAGCCCGGTCGGCGCCAGCAACGCGTCCGCCCCGCTGATCCTCGCCGTCGCGCCGCGCCCGGCGACCGCGCCGGCCACCACGAGCACGCCCCCGCCGGTCAGCGCGAGCGTGGCCCCGGCGTCCGGCGCCCCGGCGCCGGCGGCGACGGCCGCGGCGCCCGCGCCGGCCTCCGGCGGGGGCACGTCGAGCAGTGTCAGCTCGAAGCCGCCGAAGATCACGCACGTCTTCGTCGTGATGCTCTCCGGGCAGGGGTATCAGTCGACGTTCGGGCCAGCCTCGACGGCGACCTATCTGTCCAAGACGCTCCGCTCGCAGGGCGAGGTCGTGCCCAACTACTACGGCGTCTCCGCCGGCGAGCTGTCGAACACGATCGCGCTCATCAGCGGCCAGGGTCCGACGCCTCAGACCGACGCCGACTGTCCCGACTACACCGACATCGCTCCCGGCACGACCGGGTCGCTCGGCCAGGTGCTCGGCAGCGGCTGCGTGTATCCCGCCTCGACGCCCACGCTGCCGGGCCAGCTCACGAAGGCGCACAAGACCTGGCGGGCGTACGTCGAGGGCATCGGTGCCGGTCAGCCACAGCCCGCGTGCGCGCACCCGACGCCCGGGAGCGCCGATCCCGACCAGGCCCCGCGACCCGGCAACGCCTACCTGACCTGGCGCGACCCGTTCGTGTACTTCCACTCGATCACCGACTCGTCGACCTGCGCCTCCGACGTCGCCGGCCTCGGTCAGCTCACGCACGATCTCAAGAGCGCGAGCAGCACCCCGAGCCTGTCCTACATCATCCCCGACGCCTGTCACGACGGCTCCGATCAGCCGTGCGCGCCGGGCGCGCCGTCGGGCGTCACAACCGCCGTCACGTTCCTGCAGAAGCTCGTTCCCGAGCTCACCGGCTCGGCTGCCTACCGGGCCGGGGGCCTGATCGCGGTGACCTTCGACGAGGCACAGCAGACCGGTCCGTTCGCCGATCCGAGCGCCTGCTGCCTGACCCCGTCCTATCCCAACCTCCCGGGTGGGGTCTCGCAGCCGCCGGCGCCCGGCGGCGCGACGGGCGCGACCGGGGCCACCGGGGTCGGCGGCGCGACCGGGAGCACCGGCGCGACGGGCATCGACGGCTCGATCGGGAGCACCGGCGCGACCGGGCTGGGCGGCCCGACGGGCGGCACCGGCGCCGCCGGGAGCACCGGCGCGACGGGCAGCACCGGCGCGACGGGGAGCACCGGCTCGAGCGGCAGCACCGGCTCGAGCGGATCCTCCGGGGGGCTGGTCAGCACCGGCGGCGGTGGCCAGATCGGACTGCTGCTCCTGTCACAGTCCGTCGCCGCGGGCAGCGTCGACCCGACGCTCTACAACCACTTCTCGCTCCTGCTCAGCATCGAGAAGCTGTTCGGGTTGCCGCCGATCGGCTACGCGGGCGGGGCCGGGCTGCCGGCGTTCGACTCGCAGGTTTACAACGCCGCGAGCGCCGGCTCGTCGGGCTAGCGCCAGCACAGTCAGCGCTGCGGGCGGATGGCGCGTCAGGCCTCGTCGCCGGGCTCGACCGCGTCGCGGACGGTGTACAGCTCCATCAGCTCGCGGTGCAGGCTGCGGGGCTGCTCGCCGGGGGCCGGGTGGCGGCGGCGCCAGGCGCCGTCCTGCGCCAGGAGCCAGGAGTTCGTGTTGTCGGCGAGCGCTCGCTCGAGCACGTCGAGCAGCTCGTCCTGCAGCTCGGGCGTCTGGACCGGCGTCGCGAGCTCGACGCGATGATCGAGGTTGCGCGGCATCAGATCCGCCGAGGCGATCCAGACGTGGCGCTCGCCGGCGCGCTCGAACGTGTAGATCCGCGAGTGCTCGAGGAAGCGCCCGACCACCGAGACGACGCGGATGTTGTCCGACACGCCGGGCACGCCGGGGCGCAGGCAGCAGATCCCGCGCACGTTGAGGTCGACCCGCACGCCCGCCTGTGAGGCCCGGTACAGCGCGCGGATGCAACGACCGTCGACGAGCGAGTTCATCTTCATCGCGATGTGCGCGGGGCGCTCGGGCGTGTGCAGCTCGATCGTCCGCTCGATCTCGGCGATCAGCCCGTCGCGCAGATAGGCGGGCGCGGCGAGCACCTTGCGGTAGTGCTGTGGCCGTCCAAACCCGGTCAGGTAGTTGAACATGTCCGCCACGTCGGCCCCGATGTCCGGATCGGTGGTGAACAGACCGAAGTCGGTGTACAGGCGCGCGGTCGTGGAGTGGTAGTTGCCGGTGCCGATGTGGACGTAGTTGCGCACGCCGTCGCCCTCGCGGCGGACGACGAGCACGCACTTCGCATGCGTCTTGAGCGAGGGCTGGCCGTAGACGACGTGGACCCCGGCCTCCTCCAGCGCCTTCGCCCAGTGGATGTTCATCCCCTCGTCGAAGCGCGCCTTCAGCTCGACGAGCGCGACGGCCTGCTTGCCCCGCTCGGAGGCGTCGATGAGCGCCGGCACGAGCGGCGAATCGTCGCTCGTGCGGTACACGGTCTGCTTGATCGCGAGCACATTCGGGTCGGCGACCGCCTGCTCGACGAAGCGCTCGACCGACGCCGAGAACGACTCGTAGGGGTGGTGGACGAGGAAGTCGCCCTCGCGCATCGCGGCGAACACGTCCGGGCGGTCGCCGTCGCTGCGCAGGCGGGCCGGGGTGAGCGGCGCCCACGGGGGGTCGCGCAGCTCGGGCATGCCGGGCAGCTTCACGATCTGCCACAGCGCGCCGTGATCGAGCAGCCCGGTCACCGGATACACCTCGGCCGGGTCGACGCCGATGAGCTCGACGAGCGCCTCGCGCAGGCGTTCGGACATGTCGGCGCCCACCTCGATGCGCACCACCTCGCCGAAGCGCCGTCGGCGCAACTCGTCCTCCACCGCCTGCAAGCAGGTCCGCGGCCTCGTCGGAGACCTCCAGGTCCGCGTCGCGGGTCACCCGGAACAGGTCGTAGTCGACGATCTCCATCCCGGGGAAGAGCGTGTCGAGATGGTGGGCGATGACGTCCTCCAGGGTCACGAACGTGCGGGTCTGGCCAACGGACACGAAGCGGGGGAGGATCTCGGTCGGCACCTTCACGCGGGCGAACACCGTCTGGTCGCTCGCCGGATCGCGCACGAGCACGGCCAGGCTGAGCGAGAGGTTGGAGATGTAGGGGAAAGGACGGCCGGGCGCGACGGCGAGCGGTGTGAGCGCCGGGAAGACGACCTTCTCGAAGCGCTCGGCCAGGTACCGCCGGTCCTCGGGGCCGAGCTCGTCGTAGGGCACGATCCGGATGTCGTGCTCGGCGAGCGCCGGCAGCAGTTCGCGGCGGAAGTTCTCGCTCTGGCGCCGCCCCTGTTCCAGGACGCGCCCGCGGATCGCCGCGATCGTCTCCGTCGGGGTGCGCCCGTCCGCCGACGGCGTCGTCACACCGGCGTCGACCTGGTCCTGCAGGCCGGCGACCCGCACCATGAAGAACTCGTCCAGGTTCGTCGTGTAGATGGCCGAGAACTTCGTGCGCTCGAGCAGCGGGACGTTCGCGTCCTCGGCGATCTGCAGGACGCGATCGTTGAAGTCGAGCCACGACAGCTCGCGGTTGAAGTACAGCGACGGGTCGGAGAGGTTGGCGTCGGTCGCGGCTTCGCCGGGCGGCGCGCCGACCGCGGGGGACGGCAAGGTTTCGCCCACCACGACGGCCGGAGCCTGGGGGCTGTCGGTGCTCATCACGGACATGATGGCAAGGCGCGAGTCCGATCAACAAACAAGTTCGCCGATCGCGCGAGGCAACGTGTGTGGAGCGATCGCGTCGCAGTCGCTACCGTGGGGCCCATGGCACGACAACTGTGGCTTCTCAGACACGGGGAGGCCGAGCCGCACGGCACTCGCCCCGACCACGAACGGCGCCTGACCGAGCGGGGTGTGGAGCAGGCCCGCAACGCCGGAATCGTGCTCGCGCTGCTCGGCGTCGACTTCGCCGCCGTGCTCACGAGTCCCAAGGTGCGCGCCGCCGAGACGGCTCGTCTCGCCGCCGCGGCCTGGGGCGCCGAGCCCGAGATCCTCGAGCCGCTCGCGGGCGGCTTCGATGCTCGCGATGCGCTCGCGGCGCTCGACGCCCACGCGGGCTCCGACGCGGACGACCGCGTGCTCGTGGTCGGTCACGAGCCCGACTTCTCGACCACGGTGGCCCAGCTGACCGGCGCGCGCGTCGACTTCAAGAAGGGCGGAGTGGCCGCCGTGCGAATCGGCGGCGGCGGAGGCGAGCTGATCTCGCTGCTGCGACCGAGCGAGATCGCGCTGGCCGCCGCGGCGCAGCCCGATCCGCGCTGACGGCGCGGATCAGCGCGAGACGAGCAGGGCGTCGTCGTCGGGATCGACGGCCTGCAGCGACGCGCGCGCCGCGGCGGACGTCCGCAGCTCGGCGCCGTCGAGCGGCTCGGCCGCGAAGCGGTAGCCGATGCCGAAGTGCGTGTGGATGTAGCGCCAGCCGGGGGAGGCCTTCTCGAGCTTCTGGCGCAGCTTGCGCACGAACACGTCGACCGAGCGGTCGCCGCGGACCATCGCGTAGCCCCATAGGCGCGAGTAGATCTCCTCCCGCTCGAGCACGCGGCCGTTCGCGGCGGCGAGCAGCTCGATGAGCTCGAACTCGCGGCGGGTGAGGTCGATGCTCTGTCCGGAGACGAAGGCCTGGAACTGATCGGAGCGGATCTCGACCTCGCCGGCGGCGAGCGGCTCCTGCTCGGTGCGGCTCTCGCCGCGACGCCGGCGCCGGGTCACGCTCTGGACCCGCGCGATGACCTCCTCGGGATGGCACGGCTTCGTGATCCAATCGTCGGCGCCGAGGCGCAGCCCGCGGACGCGCTGGGCCACCGACGACGGTCCGGTGCAGACGACGATGCCGAGCTCGGGCAGGCTCGCGCTGACCCGCTCGAGCCAGTCCCAGGCGTGCGGGCCGAGCACGGCGAGATCGACGACCAGCGCGCTGAGGCGCATCGCCGCCACCGCCTCGCTCGGCAGCGGGCTGCCGAGCACGCGGTGCTCCCAGCCGAGCCGGTCGAGGCGCTTCGACAGCACCTGGATGAAGCCGCTGTCCCGGTCGAGGACGGCCACCCGCAGGGGCGCAGCGGGTGCGGACGGTGAAGCCGAACTAAGGGGCACGTGCGTGTCCTCCCCCCCGGAGATGGCATTCATCATTTCGCCGCGGAGTGTAGGCGACCGGCCGGGCAGACGTCGCGCGCTGCTCGCCGTGTCACAGGATCTTCACAGCGAAAGCCCGGTATTTGCGTCCGAGTGGGCGGGTCACGCTCCGCCCATCGGTGACGGGACCGGCACGTTGGCGCCCTCGGCGAACTCCGAGAACAGGCCCGTCACGACGAACGCGACCTGCTCGCCGATGTCGACCGCGTTATCGCCGACGCGCTCGAGCGCCCGGGCCACGAGGACCATCGTCATCGCCCACTCGCGCACGTCGGGGTCGTCGCCCACCTCGAGCGCGAGGCGGAAGACCTCGCGGTTGATGCGGTTGATGTCGCGATCCTGGCGCACGAGGTCCTCGGCGAGCGCGACGTCGCGGTTGGCGAACGCGACCTTGCTCTGCGTCACCTCCGAGCGCGCGTAGGAGCCCATCCGCAGCAGCGACGAGCGCAGCTCCTCGCGGATCGGCGGCTCGTGGCCGGTCAGCGGGATGAGCTTGGCGATGTTCACGCACTGATCGCCCATTCGCTCGACGTGCATGATCACGTGCAGCAGGGCCGCCACCAGGCGCAGGTCGCCCGCCACCGGCGCCTGGCGGGCGAGCAGCGAGAGGATGCCCTGATGGACCTCGAGGTAGCGGCCGTCGAGGCGGTCGTCGTCGGAGATGACCATCTGGGCCAGCTCGACGTCCTGGTGCTCGAGCGCCTCGAGCACGCGGTCGAGCTGCTCGACCACGATGTCCAGCCCGCCGAGCGCCTGCACCTCCAGCTCGTGCAGCTCGGCCTGGAAGTGCGCGCGATTGCCGCCGTGCGAGCCCTCGGTGGCGGGGCCGTCAGCCGAACTTTCCAGTGACATATTCCTCCGTCCTCGAGTCCCGCGGGTTCGTGAAGATCTCCTGGGTCGGGCCGACCTCGACCATGTCGCCGCTCAACATGAACGCGGTGCGATCGGCCACCCGCCCGGCCTGCTGCATGTTGTGCGTGACGATGACGATCGTGATGCTGCGCTTGAGCTCGCCGATGAGCTCCTCGATCTTCAGGGTCGCGATCGGATCGAGGGCCGAGCACGGCTCGTCCATGAGCAGCACCTCCGGCTCGACGGCGAGCGAGCGCGCGATGCACAGGCGCTGCTGCTGACCGCCCGACAGGCCGATGCCCGGCTCGGCGAGGCGGTCCTTGACCTCCTCCCACAGGCCAGCGCCGCGCAGCGCGGTCTCGACCTTGTCCTGGAGCTTCGAGCGCCCGGCGCCGCTCAGGCGCAGTCCCGCGGCGACGTTGTCGTAGATCGACATCGTCGGGAACGGGTTCGGCTTCTGGAAGACCATGCCGATGGCCCGGCGCACGGCGACGATGTCGACCCCCGGGTCGTACAGGTCGACGTCGTCGAGCAGCACCTTCCCCTCGGCGTGCGCGCCGGGGATCTCCTCGTGCATGCGATTGATGCAGCGCACCATCGTCGACTTGCCGCAGCCGGAGGGCCCGATGATCGCGGTCACCTCGTTGGCCGGGAATGCCAGGTCGACCCCCTTGACCTGCTCGGCGGTGCCGTAGAACGCGCGCAGGCCCTCGAGCTTGACGGTGTGCCCCTCGCGCACGACGTTCGGCGGAGTCGACGCGGCCGGCGCGGTCGTGACGGTCGGCATCGGTCCCGGCGCGCGTTGGTCAGTCACGACGTCGGTTGTCGCCGGGGGCGGTCCGTCGGCGGTCATGAGAGGCGGCTCCTTCGCGAGACGAGTCGGGCAAAGAGATTCAGTATGAAGATCATGGCGACGAGCGTGAGCGCAGCGCCCCACGCACGGTTTACCACGGCGGTGGTGGGAGATGTGACGTCGTTGTAAATCTGGACCGGCAGCGAGTTCGTGGCGCCGCTCAGATCGAGAGTCGTCTTGTTCGTGGCCGCGGCGGTGAAGAGCAGCGGCGCGGTCTCGCCGGCGGCGCGGGCCACGGCGAGCAGCACGCCGGTCAGCATCCCGGGCAGCGCCGTCGGTAGCACGATGCTGAACACGACCTTCCAGCGCGGCGCGCCAAGGGCGAGCGCCGACTCGCGCAGCGCGTTGGGGACGAGCAGCAGGATCACCTCGGCCGAGCGGATGACGATCGGCAGCATGAGCAGGGAGAGCGCGAGCGAGCCCTTGTACCCCGCGTACGTGCCGATGCCGTAGATGAGCACGATGAAGATGAACAGCCCGAAGATGATCGACGGCACACCGGTGAGCACGTCCACGAAGAAGCGCACGACGTGCGCGAAGGCGTTGTTCTTGCCGTACTCGACGAGCCACAGCGCGACGCCGATTCCGATCGGGATCGCGATCAGCGAGGCGAGGGCGACCATCGCGATCGTGCCGACGATCGCGCTCCGGATCCCGCCGATGCTGCTGGCGCCGAAGAACGTGCTGCCGGTCGGGTCGGTCGTGAAGAAGCCGCTCGTCGTCCACGCGCTGAGGCCCTGCTTGAGCAGGTAGTAGATGATCAGCACGAGCGGGACGAGGGCGACGATCGTTCCGGCCAGCAGCAGGCCGCGCGCGACCTTGTCGGTGCGCCGGCGCGCGGGGCTCGGCGCAAAGCGCGAGAGCCGGTCGCCGACGACGCTCGGAGCGGCCATCCGACTAGGCTCCGGCGGCGGCGTCGGCGGTCACGTCGAGCCCCGGCGCGCCGGGCTCGGGGACGTCCCGATGGGTGATCTTGGTGCCGCGCGACGAGCGGAGCACGATGACGCGAGCGATCGCGTTGACGAGCAGCGTGAGCACGAACAGCACGAGCCCGCAGGCGAACAGGGCCGAGCGGTGCAGTCCCTGCGCCTCGCCGAACTCGCTCGCGATGACCGAGGCGAGCGTCTCGCCCTGCTGGAAGAGGTGGTTGGGGAGGTTCGGGGAGTCGCCGATCACGATCGTCACCGCGATCGTCTCGCCGATCGCGCGGCCGAGCCCGAGCATCGCCCCGCTCGTGATCCCCGAGCGGCAGTACGGGATCACCGCCCGGCGGATCATCTCCCAGCGCGTCGCCCCCAGTCCGAGCATCGCCTCCTTCAGATCGGGCGGGACGGTCGCCATCACCTCGCGGCTGATCGCGCTGACGATCGGGAGGATCATGATCGCGAGCACGAGCCCGGCGATGAAGACGTTCGGGATCGTGACCACGCCGCCGCCGAAGAACGGGATGAAGCTGAACGTGTCGGCGAACCACTGCTCGGCGGGCCGCAGCTTCGGCGCCAGGAAGAAGATGCCCCACAGACCCCACACGACCGAGGGGACGGCCGCGAGCAGCTCGACGAGCATCGTCACCGGACTGCGGATGCGGCGGGGCGCCAGCTCGGTGATGTAGATCGCGGCGGCGACCGCGATCGGGACCCCCATGAGCAGCGCGAGGGCGGACGTGAGCAGCGTCCCGACGACGAGCGCCCAGGCGCCGAACTGGTTGGCGGCGACGTTCCAGTTGTCCGTGAACGTGAAGCCGATGACGCCGAACTTCTCGAACGCCGGGCGCGCCTGGCCGAACAGCTTGATGAAGAAGAAGACGATCAGGACGAGGATCAGCGAGGCGAGGATCCCCAGGCCCCACTTGAGCACCACGTCCGGAACGCGCGCGAGCCGCGACCGCTCGAGAATCGAGCGGTCGCGGCTGCTCAGTCCGGCTGCCTCCACGAGTGGTGCTCGCCCGCCCTCGCTCGCCGATCCCTAGCCGGTGACCGGCGAGCCGTTGCAGACGATCGTCGCCGCAGCGGCCTTCGATGCGCTGAGGATCGAGGGCGGCAGCGCCGCGTAGTACGCCTGGGCGAGGATCGCCTGCCCGGCACCGAGGCCGTAGTTGAGGAACTTCACCAGCGTGGTCGCCGCGGCGCTCCCGCCCGGAACGCCCACCTTGCACGGATCCTTGTAGGAGACGATGAACGTCTGCGAGACGATCGGGTAGGCCTGCGGGTTGGTCGGATTGACCACCTGGATGCCAAGGTTCGGCGGGATGGTCAGGCCGGTCGCGGCCGCCGTCGTGGAGGCGAGCGTCGGCGCGACGAAGTTGCCGGACTTGTTCTGGACGTCGGCGGTGGTGAACTTGTGCTGGAGCGCGTAGGCCTGTTCGACGTAGCCGATCGCGCCGGTGGTCTGCGAGACGGCGCCGGCGACGCCGGCGTTGCCCTTCGCTCCGGTGCCGGTCGGCCACGGCACGTCCTTGCCGCTGCCGACCTTCGAGGCCCACGTCGGGTCGACCGCGGCCAGGAAGCCGGTGAAGCCGGCGGTCGTACCGGAGGAGTCGGAGCGGTGGACCACGGTGATCGGCGTGCTCGGCAGCGAGATGCCCGGGTTGAGCGACTTGATCGCCGGATCATTCCAGGTCTTGATCGTCCCGAGGTAGATGTTCGCGATCGTGGTGCCGTTCAGCTTCAGCCCGGCGGCGACGCCCGGCAGGTTGTAGGAGACGGTGATCGCGCCGAAGAACATCGGGAGCTGGATCGCGGGGCTGCCGTTCTTGGCCAGCGCCGTGAAGTCGGCGGGCTTCAGCGGCGGATCGCTTGCGCCGAAGTCGACCGTCTTGCCCTCGAGGGCGGTGATGCCGGCGCCCGAGCCGACGGCCTGGTAGTTGAGCGTGAAGCCGGTCGATCCCCACTGCTCGTACACGGGCGCGGCGAAGGTCGAGCCGGCGCCGGAGAGCGTCCCCGAGTTGCCAGACGCGGCGGCGCCGGCGCTGCCGCTCGAGGTCGAACCGGTGGAACTCGAACTGGAGCTTCCGCAGGCGGCGAGGACGATCGAGAGCGCGCTCACGCCCAGGATCGCGCCGATCTTCTGTCGTCTCACAACGTCTCCTCTGTCGGTCTGAAGGGGTCCGCGCCGACGCCGCTCGGGGGGCAGGCTCCGCGCGGGGCCGAGTCTCTTAGTCCGCGACGACCTGTGTGTGAAAATCTCGTGAAGGCTGGGGCTGGGGCTGGAAGCGGTAGCCGAAGCCCGGGTGCGTGTGGATGAAGCGCCGGTCGGGCATCGCGGACTCGAGCTTGCTGCGCAGCTTGCTCACGTACACGTCGACGGAGCGATCGCCGGCCCGGGCGGAGCGTCCCCAGACCGTCCGGTAGAGCTCGTCGCGCGAGACGATCCCGCCGCTGCGCTCCGCGAGCGCGACGAGCAGTTGGAACTCGCGCACCGAGAGCGTCAGCGCCCGGCCGGTGGCGAGCACGAGGCCCTCCCCGACGCGGATCTCGAGCTCACCGGCGTACAGAGTGTCCGACGGTTGCGTGCTCTCTGCCACGGCGAGCGAGGTTCGCGCACGCGACGGGTAACCGGCGTTACGAAGTCGTGATGACGTCGTGAAAAAGCCGTGAAACACCGCAACTCCGGGCCCCGCGCCCAATACCCTCGCTCGATGAGGATGCTCTCGGGCGGTTACGACCCGTACCTGATGGCGCTCGTCCAGGATGCCGGACGCAATGTGCAGCGGGCCTCGATCGTTCTGCGTGACCTCCTGGCCGGGTTCCCCGAGCGGGCGACGCTGGCGGTGGATCTTGGCACATGCGAGCAGGAGGGGGATCGCATCACGCACGACATCATCCACCGGCTCGCGGCGAGCCGCCGCGTGCGCGCCCCCTTCGACGCCGGCGACGGCTACTCGCTCGCGACCGCGCTCGACGACATCGTCGACAACGCCGAGCAGGCCGCCGCGCTGCTCGGCCTCTACGGGGTCGAGGCGCCGATGGAGCAGGCGGTCGACTTCTCCGAGGTGCTCGTCGGCGCCGCCGAGCAGATCGCTCGGGCACTGCACGGCCTGCGCGACGGCGTCGATCTCGGTCCCCAGCTCGTCGAGATCCACCGCCTCGAGAACGAGGGCGATCGCCTGCAGCGCGACGGCGTCGCGTCGCTGTTCGCGAACGGGACCGACCCGATGGTCGTGATCCGCTGGAAGGACATCTTCGAGTCGCTCGAGGCCGCGGTCGATTCCTGCGAGACGGTGGCGCACATCCTCGAGGGCATAACGCTCAAGCAGCGCGGTCGGCGCATTCGCGCCTAGCCACCGCCGGGACCCCCGGCCGGCGGTCGAGCGCGCCACGCGCCGCGAGCAGACCGATCCCGGTGGCGGCGGCCACGGCGGCCCAGACGCAGAGCGTCAGCGTCAGCCCGTCGCGGGCGGCGCCCGGCGCGACGTGGCCGGCGACGCCCGACGCGCGGGTCGCGCCCGCGTACAGGACGCTGGTCAGCGCGATGCCGAGCGCCGTGCCGAGGGCGCGCGCGAGGTTGAGCGTGCCGCTGACGACGCCCGTCCGCCCGTCCGGGGCGGCGCCCATGATCGCCGCGTTGTTCGCCGGGGTGAACGCGCCGATGCCGGCGCCGACGACGATCAGGCCGACGATCCGCGCCGGGCCGGCGGACGCGGCGGCGACGCACAGCAACCCCGCGGCGGCGATGAGCATCCCGGCGCCCGGCACCGCGCGCGCCCGGCGGGTGTCGCCCAGGCGCCCGGCGAGGGCCGCGACGATCCCGAGTGCGATCGGGAGCGCGGCGAGCTCCGCGCCGATGACGGCGGCGCTCGTGTGCAGCGCCACGAGGTAGTAGGGCACGACGAACAGCGTCCCGAACATGACCGCATAGGAGATGAGGCCGCTCGACAGCCCGATCGACAGGGCGGGACGCCGCAGGAGCCCGAGATCGAGCAGCGGCGCCGGCGCTCGCGCCTCGCGCCGCACGAAGGCGATCCCGGCGGCCAGGGCGGCCACCGTCAGCGCCGCGAGCATGGCGGCGCTCGCGTGCAGGGCGAGCGACAGCGCGAGCAGCACGTCGCCGACGCAGGCGGCGAGCAGCAGCCCGCCGAGACGGTCCGAGCCGCCGTGCGGCGCGGCCGCGCGGCGGCGCGCGCTGCGGGGCAGCAAGAGCACACCGAGCGCGATGCCGGCACATCCGGCCGGCAGGTTGACGAGGAACAGCAGCCGCCAGGTTCCGAGCGCCAGCAGCAGGCCGCCGATCGCCGGACCCGACGCGAGACCGAGGGCCTGCGCGGCGCCCTGCAGGCCGAGCCCGCGGGTGAGCGCGCGGCGCGGAAGCGCCTCGCGGATGAGCGCGACGCTGTTGGCCTGCAGCATCGCGGCCCCGGCCCCCTGCACCACACGGGCGCCGACGAGCCAGCCGAGCGTCGGGGCGATCGCGCACAGCGCGGAGCCGGCGGTGAACACCGCGAACCCGTACACGTACAGCAGCTTGCGCCCGGCCCGGTCCGCGAGGCGGCCGATCGGCACGAGCAGACAGACGAGCGTGAGCAGGTAGGACAGCGACACCCATTGGGTCGCGCTCACGCTCGCGTGCAGGTGCGCCCCGATGGAGGGCAGCGCGACGGTGACGATGCTCGCGTCGAGCTGCCCCATGAAGGCGCCGACGCTGACGGCGGCGACGACGTACCAGGCGGCCCGCGAGCTGTTGCGCACGCGCGCGGGCCGGCGCGGCTCGACGACGAGCCGCCGGGGGAGCGAGATCGACCTGAGGCCACGCGCAGCGTTCATGCCACCATTGCAGCGGGTCGGCGCCTATAGTTCAAATACGTACTTGTACTAGGTCAGATAGGAAGATAATATGGATGAGCGGCGCCTTCGCGCATTCCTGGCCGTGGTTGACGAGGGGACGGTCACCGCGGCGGCCGCGCGGCTCGGCGTGGCGCAGCCGTCGCTGTCCCAGACGCTGCACGCGCTCGAAGGCGAGCTCGCGGTGGAGCTGTTCGACCGCGTCGGGCGCGGACTGCGGCTCTCGGCCGCGGGCCGTGAGCTCGTCGGGCCGGCCCGGCAGGCGCTGCGCGCGCTCGAGCAGGCACGGGCCACCGCCGCAGAGGTCGCCGGCGTCCGGGCCGGGAGTCTCGAGCTGACCGCACTGGCCACGCTCGCGGTCGATCCACTCGCGGCGCTGCTGGGCGCCTTCCGCCGCGCCCACCCCGGCGTGCTCGTGCGGGTGCGCGAGCCCGACGGCGCGGCGGGGGTCAGCGAGGACGTGCGGCGCGGGGCGTCCGAGCTCGGCCTGGCGCATCTGCCTCTCGTCGCGGGCGACCTCGTCACCCGCGGGCTCGGCGAGCAGGAGCTGCTCGTCGTGCTGCCACCGGGCAGCGGGGGGGCCGGGGAGCCGCTGCGGGCGTCCGCGCTCGCCGACCTGACGCTCGTGGTCAGCCCGCCGGGCACGTCGACGCGGATGCTGCTCGAGCAGGCGCTCTCGGCGGCCGGCGTCACGCCCCGCATCGCCGTGGAGACGGCGGCGCGGGAGGCGATCGTTCCGCTCGTGCTCGCCGGCGCCGGGGCCGCGCTGCTGCCGGCCGCGCTCGCGCGGGAGGCCGAGCGGCGCGGCGCGGTCGTCCGCGCGCCCCGCCCGCGGATCACGCGCCGGATCGGCCTCGTGCATCGTCCGGCGCCGCTCTCGCCGGCGGCCCGGGCGTTCCTCGCCCTCGCCGACGCGGCCGGGACGGGCTGAGCGTCGTCGGCGCGTCTAGCCGCGCTGGCGCTTCGTGACGGCGGTCCGGTGGCGCTTCGCGGCGGCGGTGCTCGTCGTCGAGCGACCGGCGACCTCGAGCAGGCCACGGCTCATCGTCGTCCGCATGACGCTCGTCAGGATCCCGGACTTGTAGGTCGTCCGGCGCGACACGAGCGCGCCCGTCGGGTGCGTCGCGCGGGTGGCCCGGGCGACGTGCGCCGCGGGCGGAGCCGCCGTCGCACTCGTCGCGGGCGCGGGCGCGGGCGTCGTGACGGGGACCACGGCGCTCGTGGTCGTCGCACCGGCCCGGGGCAGGCGCGCGGCGGCGGGGTCCGGGAACGAGGCCGTCGATCGCACCGGGGAGATGGTCGGCTGCGGGATCGCCGCCAGCCGCGTGACGAGCTCGCTCCAGCGGCTCGGCGACAGCGAGAAGCCGAGGGCGGTCGTGGCCGAGGCGGCCGTGGCCACCTGGTTGGAGGCCGAGAAGACGATCTCGATGCGATCGGTGTGATCGGGCAGCGCGATCGTGTTCTCGGCGCCGGGGAACGCCTTCAGGCTGACGATCTGGCTCGGGTACATGCTGCCCTGCAGCTCGAGCAGACGCAGGATGGTCGTCTCGGCGATCGAACCCGCGCCCTGGTGGCCGAGGATCGGGATCCCGTTCACGGCCGTGATGTCGAGCGACGACGAGCTGCCGCCGATCTGAGCGTCGCCGGCCGTCGTCAGTCCGGGTGCGCCGCACTTCACGTTGGCCACCGTCGGATCGAGGCCGCTGACGACGAGGTACTCGAGCGTGGCCAGCACACGGCGGTCGACGGTGCCGGCGGCGATGTCCGCGCGCGCGCACGCGTCGAGGCCGACGTGCGGGTCGCTCAGCACGATGCGCTGGAGATCCGCCTTGCTCAGCAACACCACACGGCCGGCCGAGGCGGCGAGCGAGTCCGGACCGACGAGCGGCTGGAGTCCGTGGCGTCGGTGCAGCAGCGTCGTCTCCAGCTGCGACCACGCGCCGAGCAAGGGCCGCGGGTCGATCGGCTGCGAGTGCGGGCCGGCGGGCGTCAGCTCGAAGACGAGGTGCGGCTTGGCGCCGGCGGTGCCGGCCCCGAGGCGGCCCAGGATCGTGCCGGCGAGCACCTGCGAGCCCTTGCGCAGCGGGGCCAGCTCGAGCTGGTTGGGGTCGAGCCCGAAGTCGGAGGTGTAGTACGGCCCGATCGCGGCGGTCGTCCCGGGCTGGGGGGCGCTGCGACGGCGACGGGCGGGCCGCGCCGAGTGGGCGGGGCGGCGCTGCGTCGCGGCCTCGGCGAGCACGTCCGTCAGCGGGCGCGGAAGCTCGCGCAGGTCGAACGTCCCGATCAGTGCGGGCGTCGCCGCGCTCGGGGCCGCGGCCGGCGCGGTCGCGGCCGGGGTCGCCGGCCCCGTCGAGCCGGTGGGGCCGCTCGCGCCCGTGGGCCCGGTGGCGCCGGTCGGGGCCGCGGCTGCGCTCGCGGGGTGATCGCCGGCCGTCGCCGGCGCCTTCGGGGCCGGGGCGCCGGGGACCGGCGAGGCGTCGCTCGGACGGGGCGCCGAGCGGGGCGTCGGCGGGGTCGGGACCGGGTAGAGCGGCTCGATCGTCGCCAGGTTGCCGTACGTGTACGTGTTGCCGTGCGCGTCGCGCAGCTCGAGGTAGCGGCCGATGTGCCGGCTGTAGCCGATCTTGGTGACGACGCCGTCCTGGACGGCGACCACGGCGGCGTTGGGCTGTGCGTAGATCGTCGCGCGCGGCGGGCCGGCGGCCGGTGCGGTCTCGAGCGCGGGCGCCGCGGGCAGCGCTGAGGCGCCGGCCGTCGTCGCGACCGGGGCGGCTCCGGTGGACGCCGGGCCGCTCGGCGCGTAGCTCGGGCGGTCGTGCGGCTGGATCGGGAAGTGGCCGTCGGCGAGGTTGCTCAGCGCGTCGACCATGGCGCTCGGCAGCCCGGCGAGCAGCTGGGCGCGGAGCAGGACCGACTCGACGTAGGCGGCCGAGTGGTTGTAGGAGAAGATCGCGGTCTTGATGTCGTGCTGGCCGCCGGCCGCCTTCAGGTAGCGGGCCGCGGCGAAGATCGCATCGGCCGGGTTGTACGGGTCGGCCGCCCCGTTGCCCGACGCGTCCACGCCGTAGATCGTCCACTCCGGGGGCATGAACTGCATCCAGCCCTCGGCACCGGCGCTCGAGATGCTCAGGTCGCTGCCGTAGTCGGTCTCGACCTCGTTGATCGCGGCGAGAACCTGCCACGGGATCCCGTAGGCGCTCGCCGCGGCCTGGTAGATCGGGAGCAGGAACACCGGCACGTGGTAGCTCTGGATGAAGAAGTCCGGAATGTTGGTCCCGGGGCCGGGCAAAGCGGCGAAGCCGCCGGGGAGCACGCCGAGCAGCGGGTTGGCGGCCGGGTTGAGCGTCGGGGGAGGTGCGACCTTCCCGCCGCTCTTCTTCGGCGCGGCCTTGCTCTTGACGTGGCTGGACGGCGCGGAGGGGCGCAACGCCCGGCCGGTCGTCGTCTGCGACTTCGGCGTCCCGGCCACCGCGAGCGGCCCCGAGCCGGCGGTCGGGCCGCTGGGCGAACCCTTGCCGGTCGGGCTCGTCGGACCGCTCGGTCCGAGCGGTCCGGTGGGACCGGTCGGACCCCCGGGGGCCGAGGTGCTCGACGCGGCCGTGGTGCTCGACGCGGCCGTGGTGGTCGTGATCGGCGTCGCGGACGTCGTCGTGGTCGTGCTGAGCGCCGGCGTGGCCGAGCTCGAGGTCGTGCTCGTGGCGCCCGGGAGGGTCGCGAACACGCGCGGCTGCGACGCGCCGTCGCCGTGCCGACCGGCGCTTGTCGCGGCGTCCGCCGGTCGGGGCGAACGGTCGAGGGCCGCGACGGCGGCCAGGGCCATGATCGCGACTGCGCGCGAGCGAACACGCCTGTACGTCGTCATCGCAGAGTGGTTGGGGGCGCGCCGATGGGGATCGCGGCACCGTAGGGACTACCGATAAAGAAGACATGAAACCGCGCCGCCGGGCGCTCGGCGATCGCGCGCGGCGCGTCGCGCCCGCGGGGCGGGTCGGGGATGGTCCGCACGCCGTTCAGCACGAGCTCGGGCCGCGGCGTCGAGACGTGGTCGGCGAGGCCGTCGCGAGCGGCGACGGACGTCGCGGCACCGCCGAATGCGGCGGCGGTGCTTGGACACGGCTCGAGGTCGGGGCGATGGTTCTCACGGAGCGGGCGGCCTTCGGGGTCAGGCACAGTTATGGATATCGGCACGTTACCCAAGCCGCCTGAGCGCGTGTTGCGTAAACGTGACGATTACCGGCGCCCCGTCGGCATCGGGGACCGGTCGCCGCCGCGATGAGGACGCGGGGGTTGGAATGGGTGGCGGTGATCGCGAGACCTTGTTCATGACAGAGCAGGCCGCAAGGGGACGGCGCCGTCCCTCGCGCGGCGCGCGACGGACGAAGGGTCCGCCGACTCATCGAAGGCTCCGCGCAGAATGTACCCGCGCGTGCGGATCCCTCCGTGTCGTGTGGACGAACGGGCCGTCAGCCGGCGGCGAGCTCGTCGTACGTGATCGCGCGCCGCCGGTGCGCGCCCCGCAGCACCGCCTCCAGCGCGAGCATGTGGCGCGTGTGGTCCAGGTCGGACGGGTACAGGTCCAGGCGCAGCGTGGAGCCGGCGGTGAATGCCGCCGAGCGGACGAACGTGGGCGACAGGAGGCGGCGAAGCGCTCCGCCGCCGGTCAGGCTCCAGGCCGGGTTGATCGTCGAATGTCCCGGGCTCGGCCCGGCGCGGTGCACGCGCAACAGGCCGGCCCACCAGTGGAAGCGCTCGGCGAGCAGCCCGTGGAGGGCCGGCGTGTACGCGTACGCGGGCGCCACGAAGCCGTGGGGCTCGATGCCCGCCAGCCGCATCACGCGCCAGCCGGCGTCGACCGCATGACGCGTCTCGCGCGGGTCGAGACCGACGAACTCGGCGGCGCGCGCCCGCGCCCGGCTGCGCACGAGCCGGCCTGGCCACGAGGCGGCTCGCAGCTGGGCGTGCTGGAAGCCGTGCTGGGCGATCACGTCACCGCCGTCGCGGCACTCGTCGAGCCAGGTCACCATCTCCGGGCAGCGCTCGGAGAGCGGGTGCAGATCGCAGGCGGGGATCACGAGCAGCGTGACCCGATCGACCCCGTGGTCATAGAGCCAGTCGCGAATGAGCGCGCAACGGGAGTAGGTGGCGGGCTCGATGTCGTGCAGCGCGATCGCGATCGTGCGACCCATCTGGCGTCTCCTTTAAAGCAAGCTAACCAAACCTTCGTCACCGCGACGCGGATTCATGTGACCGTTTTGTGAACGGTCACCGCGCGCACGCGGCGGCGGCGGTTGCGGCTGCGTCAGCTTGCGCGGTTACGGCGCGCGGACATGACGTCCGCATCGGGCGCCCAGTCGAGCGCCTTGTCGGCGGATCGATGCGCGGTGATCGTCGGCGCCCAGATCGGCCAGCGGGGGATGCCCTGCTCGAGCAGGAAGCGGGGGTTGGCCTCGGTGAGGCGCTCGGCCGCGACCGACGACAGGCCGGCGTCGCGCGCGAGCTCGAAGCCGAGCGCGATCGTGTGCTCGCGGGTGCCCGGGTGCGCGTCGGAGGCGAGGACGAAGGCCAGGCCGCGGCGCACGAGCTCCCGGGCGGCGTGCTGCACCTCGGGGCCGTGGTTGCCGAGCAGCGAGCAGATGTTCACCTGCAGCAGCGCGCCCGCCTCGATCTCGGGCCAGAGGAGCTCCATACCGCCGCTCAGCAGCCCGGCGGCGCGCTCGGGATGCGCGATGAGCAGGCCGTATCCGCGCCGACCCAACAGGCGGCAGCTGCGGACGAAGGCCTCCTCGATGCCGGCGAACGGCACCTCGATGAGCACCCAGCGCGCGCCCGCGGGCCCGTGGGCGATCGTCTGCAGGACGGCGTCGCTCAGTCCGTCCGCGCCGCGTGGGTGGATCTCCCCGCCGGCGTGCAGGCGCAGCGGGGTCCCGTCGTCGTCGAGCGCGCATTGCAGCGCGGCCACCCGCTCCGGGATCGTGAGCGGGTCGTATCCGAAGCTGGAGCCGACGTGGGGCGTCACCGTCGCCTCCGTCACGCCCTCACGCACCATGCGGCGGGCGAACTCGAGGCTTTCGGCGAGGTCACGGGCGCCGTCGTCGACGCCCGGCAGCAGGTGCAGGTGCAGGTCCACCAGGGACATATGTGCTTCCCTTCTGACGGATCGTCGATGTCCGCCGTAACTCGTTTGCGGGTTCGCCTCGAGGATAGCCATCCTCTGCGGACATCCGGGCCCGTCTTCGTCGCGGCCACGATTTCTTCACAGAACCGCTACGCAACCCGCATCATTGGAGAACCGTGAAGCGTCTTCGCAGCAATCCCGCCGCGCAGAAGATGTTCGAGACCCGCAGCCAGTCGTGGCTCGATGCCGGGCTGCCGCTGGACGAGGTGGATGAGCAGGCGGTGCGGCGGGCGCGGTGGCGCGCGCTCGTGTATCTGGTGCTCATCGCGGCGGTGCTGGTCGTGGCGGACAACCGCGACTCGATCTTCGGTCTCGCCAAGGGGACGTTCCCGTATACGTGCGTGCAGTGGGCGATCGTCGTTGCGCTGCTGATCCTCGGCTGGGCGCTCGCCGCCGAGGTTGGGCGGGCGATCGGTCCCAGCCTGTTCCGCCGGATGGACCCGGCCACGGCCGGCACGGTCGGGTTCTTCGCCCGCCTCGCCGTGCTCGTCGTGGTCCTGTTCGTGGCGCTCGAGCAGGCCGGCATCGACACGACCTCACTCACCATCGGCGCCTCCTTCCTGGCCATCATCTTCGGCCTCGCCGCCCAGCAGACGCTCGGTAACGTCTTCGCCGGCGTCGTGCTGCTCAGCGCGCGCCCGTTCCGCGTCGGTGAGCGTGTGCGCCTGCAGGCCGGCGGGGTGGGGGGACGGATCGAGGGCGTCGTCAGCTCGCTCGGCCTGCTCTACACCGCCTTCGCGAGCGGCGAGGACCTCACGATGGTCCCGAACAGCGTCGTGCTCAACTCGGCCGTGATCCCGCTGCGCGAGCCCGACTCGATCGACCTGCGCGCGCGCCTGCGCGCGGGAGTGACCCCGCGCCAGCTGCAGCGCCTGCTCGAGGAGTCGATCGAGACGCCGCTGCGCGACACGCCCCGGATCGCGCTCGAGGAGCTCGACGGCGATGAGGTCGTCGTGCGCATCACGGCCACGCCGCGCCACGCGGTCGACGGGCCGGCCCTCGCCACCGAGGTGCTCCAGGTCGTGTCAGGGGTGACGCGGCCCACCGACGAGGCCGACGCGAGCGATGGCGAACCGGCGCGGCCGGGACGCGCGTCGGCCGGTCCCGCGCGCGGGGATGGAACCGCGCGGACCGGACTGGACGCGCCCGTAGCCGTCCGTGCCACGTCCACGGCGGCGGACGAGGCCCCGACCGCCGTGCGGCCGCCCGCCGGCGACGGCGGGCCCGAATCGGGTGAGCTCGACGACGCGGCCCCGACCGCCGTGCGGCCGCCCGCCGGCGATCGCGGCGATCGCGCATAGCCCTCGGCCGTCGCCCGGTCAACCGTCACTGGACGGATGTGTGATCGTGCGGCCGCTTGCGCGAGCCGATGGTTACACATGCGCGTGATGATCCGCACAAGCTCGAGGGCGGGCTGATGCTGATCGCGGTCCTCGCCGTCCTTGGCTACGTGGCGCTCACCGCCGCCTGCCTGGCAGCGCTCATGTCCCTCGCCGGGCGCATCCAGCGTCGCGACAAGGCGCCGCCGCCCGTGCCGCAGCGCCGCCGGCGGTTGCACACCTGAGCGTCGCCCGCCGGCGCCGTCGTGACGCGACGCCCTACGCCGGGGCGTAATACGGGTTCGTACCCGACGCGTGATCGGTGACGTCGACGACGTCGGCGATCTCCGGCAGCGCCTCGGTGAGCGTGACCTCGATCCCCTGCGTGAGGGTGGCCGACGCCATACCGCACCCCTGGCAACCGCCGGAGAGTCGCACGTAGGCGGTCCGGCCCTCGATGGCGACCAGATCGGCTCGCCCGCCGTGGAGCGCGATCCCCGGGTTGACGTCCCGCTCGAGCACCTCGCGAGCGCGCGCCTGGAGGGCGTCGTCCACCGTCGGGCGGTTCGGGTTGTCGACGACGAAGCCGCCGCCCGAGGGTCCCTCCCACCAGTCGATCGTCGCGCCGCGCAGCCGGTCGGCGCTCCCCTGCGCGATGACGATCGGCAGGTCCTCGGCGCGCTCGTGCACGTCGCCGTCCTGCGCGATGGCCAGTGGCTCGAGCGAGAGCGCCGGCTGGTACTCGCCGTCGAGCACGGCGCTCACGCGCACGTACAGGCAGCGGGTCTCCGGCGCCGGGTGCGCGTCGCGGAACCGGCGCAACTGCGCGAGCGCGCCACCGGTCACGCTGAGCAGCGGCTCGGCCTCGGGCACGCGCGTCACGTTAGAGGGTCAGCGGCGCCGACCCGGTAGCGCATGAAGAGGTGCGAGTCGGCCGCGAGCGTGTCCGCGAGGGTGAGCGACACGGGTTGCAGGGCGTCCGCCGGACCGACGATCCGGAGTGGATCGCTGCCGCCCGCGACGACCGGCGCGAGCGACAGGAACAGCTCGTCGACGGCCTCGTGGGCGAACAGGTGCGCGTTGAGCGACGGCCCGCCCTCGCAGAGCATGATCCGCACGTCCAAGCGGGCGCGCAGCTCGCGAAGCGCGGCCTGGACGTCAAGCGTGCCGTGGGCGCTGCTTGCTCGCACGTACTGCACCGACGCCGCGACCGGCGGAAGCGACCGCTCCGACGCCGTGACGATGACGACCTGGGCCGCGGACTCCCGCAACAGCGGCAGCTGCTCGGGGTCGAGCGCGAGCCGGGAGGAGACGATGCACGCGAGCGGCTCGGGGGAGCGGCCCGACTGCTCGCGCGCGTGACGCACGGCCGGGTCGCGGATCATGCGGCCGTAGCGTTCGGTGCGCGCCGTCCCGGCGCCGACGAGGACCGCGTCCACGCTCGCCCGCAGCCCGTGGAAGAGGGCGCGGTCGGCGGCGCTCGACAGCCCGCCGGACCGCCGCGCGATCGTCGCGCGACCGTCGACGCTCGAGACCATGTTGAGCGCGACGAGCGGGCGGTCGAGCCCGGCCGCGCGAGCCCGCGCGTCGCGCTCGAACCCGGCGGTCAGCCCGGACACCGACGCGGGCACGCGCGCCGGGCAGAGCCGTTTCAGCGTCGGGTCCGAGGGGCCCTGTTCCACCGGGGAAAATGGTCACGTCCGAAGGCCATTTTTCGGAGCCTACCGGGCCCCTAACATTTTCATCTCAGAAACAACGACGGCGGCTGTTTGCTGCTACCGTCCCGCAAGTATGGCCGGTCAATGACAACCGGCGAAAGAAGTGCAGGCGTTGGTCGAAGCTCTCGCAGCATCCTCCGCGCGAAGCACACACCCACGTGGAGGAAACCCACATGCCTACCGGCACCGTGAAGTGGTTCAGCGACGACAAGGGCTTCGGCTTCATCACCCCTGATGACGGCGACAAGGACCTGTTCGTCCACCACACCGGCATCAACGGCGAGGGCTATCGCTCGCTCCAGGAGGGCGCGAAGGTGTCCTACGACGCTGAGCAGGGCGAGAAGGGCCCGAAGGCGGTCAACGTCGCGACGATCTAGTCCGACGCCGGCGCGCTGACGCCCAGTGGGGGCCCGCCATCGTGCGGGCCCTTCGTCGTCTCGGGCGCACCCATGGTGCCAGCCGCCGGCCATGCGCGGCGTTATCCTTGCCGGGCGGACGGTTCGGCGCGCGCGGGTGGTCGCGTGCGCCGCGACCCGCGCTCTTCGCCCCGCTCGTCTGCATGGCTTCAATCGCCCCCTCCGTGACCCCTGCCTACGTGCTCGAGGACGAGCGTCCGCCGCGCACGGCGGGCCGGGCGTTCCTCGGAGCGACGATGCTCGTCCTGCTCGTCGCCCTGAGCGCGTTCATCGTGCTCATCTGCGCGAATCGCCCGAGCTCGCTGACGCCGTCCTCGAACCCGAACTGGTTCCCGCAGTGGCTGACCGGCCCGCTCGGCGGCGCGCTGCCGTTCATGACCCACAACGGCAAGGTGCTCGAGGACATCTTCACCTACGGGTTGATCGCGATGTACGTCGCGTACGTGCTCGCGATCGTCTATGTCCCGAGCTTGCGCGCGCGCTGGGCGATCGGCGCGATCGTCGTCGTCCACATCGTGTTCCTGCTCTCGCCGCCGCTGTCGCTCACCGACGTCTTCAACTACATCAACTACGGGCGCATGGAGGTCGTCTACCACCTCAACCCGTACGCGACGATCCCGTACGCCGAGCCCCACGCGGATCCCGCCTTCCTGTTGAGCAACTGGCATCTGTTGCTCAGCCCGTACGGCCCGCTGTTCACCCTCCTGACCTTCGCGCTCGTGCCGCTCGGCGTGGCCGGCGCGTTCTGGGCGGTGAAGGGGATCCTCATGGTGGCGAGCCTCGGCATCATCTTCCTCGTCTGGCGCTGCGCCGAGCTCCTCGGTCGCGATCCGGTGCGCGCGATCGTGTTCGTCGGCCTGAACCCGGTCGTGCTCGTCTTCGGGCTCGGCGGCGATCACAACGACTTCATCACGATCTTCTTCGTCATGCTCGGGATCTACCTGCTGCTCCGGGTGCGACGGACGATGGACGGCGCCGCAGACGGTCCGCCGGCCGCGGAGGAGCACGACGATCCGGGGGCCGGGCAGCGCGAGGCGGCCCCGGCCGGAGCACGCCGGACGTGGCTGCCGGTGGCGCTCGGCGAGGCGTTCGTCGCCCTGCGCGAGCGCGTCGCCACCGTGGCCCACGCGCGGCGCGTCGGCCAGGCGGCCAGCGAGGCCGTCGTCGGCGCGACCGGCGCCGGGCTCGTCGCGAGCGGGGCCGGGGCTCCCGGCTCGGCGCCCGGCGCCGTCCTCGGGGCGCCGGTGCGCGCCACGGCCGCCGTCGGGGCGCCCCGACGGCGCGCCTGGGCCGAGCCGCTCGATCGGGCCGCGGCGCGCGAGCACCTGCGCGCATGGGTGTGGCCGCTCGCTCCGGCCGAGATCGCCGCCGGAGCCTCGCTCGTCGTGGCCACCGGCATGAAGGCGTCGGCGGCGATCATCATCCCCGTCACGCTGTGCGCGCTGCGGACCTCGCCGCGCCGGGTCGTGCAGGTGCTGCTCGGCATGGCGCTCACCGCGGCGATCGTCGCGGTGGCGACCTACGTCGCCTTCGGCCCGCACATCCCGGATCTCTCGACGCAGGGACGGCTCGTCACGAACGAGAGCCTGCCCAACGTCCTCGGCTTCGCGCTCGGCTTCGGCGGGGAGACGCAGAGCCTGCAGCAGGTCATGCAGGTCGCTCTCGTGCTGTCGATCGGCGCCGCGTGCGTCGTGGCCTGGCGGCGGCACGAGCTGCTGCGACCGGCCGCCTGGGCGACGGTCGCCCTGCTCGTCACGCTCAGCTGGGTGCTGCCCTGGTACATCCTGTGGCTGCTGCCGCTCGTCGCGCTCGTCCGCTCGCGCGCGCTCGTCAACATCGCGCTCGTGCTCGGCGTGTACCTGCTGATCGTGTGGGTTCCGCTCGCGGGCGGCTGGTACCGCGACATCGGCTTCTACCCGGGGTCGACGAAGCTCGGCGAGCAGCACGCGCTCGAGGTCAAGGACCTCCTGGACTACTGACCGGCCGGCACCGTCGTTGAGCTCACCGGATAAACCGTTCGGGGAGGGCCTGCCCTTCCCGGCCCCGACGCGCGACGAGGAGCTCCTCGGGGCCGAGCACGCGCTCGTCCCGACGCTGCGCACCGACGACGAGCGCGTCGCCTCGATGAGCCGCGAGCTCACGATGGGGTTCGCCGCCCTCCGAGCGGTGCAGCGCGGCGTGGCGATCTTCGGCTCGGCGCGGACCTCGCCGCATCACCCGACCTACGAGCTCTCGCGAGAGGTCGCCCGGCGTCTCGGGGGGGCCGGGTTCTCGATCATCACCGGCGGCGGCCCGGGCGCGATGGAGGCGGCCAATCGCGGCGCCCGCGATGCGGGAGCCCTCTCGATCGGGCTGAACATCGAGCTGCCGATGGAGCAGGAGCCCAACCCGTTCCTCGACGTCAGTCTCGACTTCCATTACTTCTTCACGCGCAAGATCATGTTCGTGCGCTACTCGAACGCGTTCGTCGTCATGCCCGGCGGGCTCGGCACGATGGACGAGCTGTTCGAGGCGCTCACGCTCATCCAGACCGGCAAGATCAAGCTGTTCCCGCTGCTGCTGATCGGCCGCGACTACTGGGCCGGGCTCATGGATTGGATCAGCGAGCGGATGCTCGGCGACGGGAACATCGGCCCCGAGGATCTCGACCTGCTGCAGGTGCTCGACGATCCGGCGGAGGTGCTCGCCGCCGTGGAGGCGGCCGCCGAGCGCCAGGAGCACCCGGACGCCCCGGGCCGCCTCTAGCGATCGTCGTCCGGGCGGCGGCGGTCGCGCTTGCGCTCCGCCGCCCGCCGCTTGGCCGCCAGGCGCCGCTCCCGTGACGCCGACGTCGGGCGCGTCGAATGCCGGGGACGGGCCACCGCGAGCGACCGCGCGAGGCGCTCGGCGAGCCGTTGCAGGGCGAGCTCGCGGTTGCGTGCCTGACCCCGCGTGTCCTGCGCGACGGCCACCACGCGCGGCCCCGAGCGGGCGAGGATGCGCCGGCGCTGCTCCTCGCTGAGCGAGCGCGACGCCTGCACGTCGAAGATCGCCTCGATCCGCGACGCGGTCACGTTCGCGTGCTGTCCGCCGGGGCCCGAGGAACGGCTCGCGCGCAGCGTGATCTCGGACAGCGGGATCGACAGGTCGCGCGTGACGCGCAGGCGCTCCTCGGTCACGGGTCAGGTCTGCGGGGCGCCGGGAGGACCCTCGGTGTCCGCGTCGTCGATGCCCGGCACGTGACCGTCGCGCCCGACGTAACCACCCTTGCCCCCGACGCACAGGTAGATCGCATCGACGTCGGAGATGTTTCGCAGCTGCCGGACCGTCGAGGGGTCGACGCGCACGAACGTTCCCGGCTCGAGCACGTGGACGCTACCGTCGCCGAACCGCATCTCCAGCGTGCCGGCGTACACGAAGTAGAGCTCCTCCTGCTCCTCGTGGTAATGGGGACCGGCGGCGTACCCGGGCGGCATCGAGATGGCATTCACCCCGAACGCGGTGACGCCGAGCTTCCGCCGGACCGACCGGAACCCGTAGCGATCGCCGAGCGCGTCGATGTGCGCCAGGGCATACCCGTCTCCCTCGATCACGCCGCCGTCTGTTGGTGTCGCCATCGGTTTCCTCCTTTTTCCAGATTGGTCGGTGACGCGTTCGTCAATGGTCGGCCACTCGACCGTCCTCCGGGACGATCGGACGGTGCTCGGCCACCCACCCGAGAAGGCCCCCGCGCATCGAGTAGGCGTCGAAGCCCGAGGCGCGAAACGCCTGGGCGGCCATCGTCGATCGGGCGCCGACCCGGCAGTAGAAGACGACGGGCCGCGCCGCGTCGATCGTGCCCGCCTGTCCCGAGAGCTGCGCGAGCTCGATGTGACGGGAGCCCGCGATGTGGCCCGCCTCGCGCTCGTAGGTCTCGCGCACGTCGACGACCTGCAGTGTGCGATCCTCGGCCAGCCAGGCCGCGACCCGCTCGGGCTCGACGTCGAGGTCTCCGCCGGGGGAGCTCATCGCGCTGAGGTTATCCGCCCGCGCGCGAGGGCGGCGCAGGCCGGCAGCGTCCTCTAGCATCACCTGCGATGGAGACGACGTCCGAGGTCTACACGCTCCCGCAGGAGCACATCGATCTGCGCGACACCATCCGCGCACTCGCGCAGGACCGCATCGCCCCGCGGGCGGCGGAGATCGACGAGAAGGCCGAGTACCCGTGGGACGTCCGCGAGCTGCTCGCCGAGCACGACATCCTCGGCCTGCCGTTCGGAATCGAGTACGGCGGCACGGGCACCGGGACCCTGATGCTGAACATCGCCGTCGAGGAGATCGCGAAGGCGTGCGCCTCGAGCGCGCTCATCCTGATGGTCCAGGAGCTCGGGACGCTGTCGCTCCAGCTGTTCGGCTCCGACGAGCTGAAGGGGCGCTTCCTGCCCAAGTGCGCGACCGGCGAGTGGTCACCGGCCTTCGCGCTGTCCGAGCCCGAGGCCGGCTCGGATCCGGGCGGCATGATCACGACCGCCGTGCAGGACGGCGACGAGTGGGTCATCAACGGCACCAAGAACTGGATCACGAACCTCGGCGTGGCCGACTTCTACACCGTCTTCGCCGTCACCGACCGAGAGAACCGGCGGATCACCGCGTTCGTCGTCGAAGCCGACCGGCCCGGCTTCAGCGTCGGCAAGCTCGAGCACAAGCTCGGCATCCGTGGCTCGCCGACCGGGCAGCCGATCTTCGACGACGTGCGAGTGCCGGCCGCGAACGTGATCGGCGAGGTGGGAAAGGGCCTGTCGGTCGCGCTGGCCACCCTCGACCGCACGCGCCTCGGCGCCGCCGCGCAGGCGGTCGGGCTCGCGCAGGGCTCCACGGACTACGCGGTCGCGTACGCGCGCGAGCGGCGCCAGTTCGGCCAGCCGATCAACGAGTTTCAGATGATCGGTGCGAAACTCGCCGATATGGAGACGCAGACCGCGGCGGCCCGCGAGCTCCTCTACAAGGCGTGCGCGATGGCCGATCGCAACGAGCCGGGTTTCGGCAAGTACAGCTCGATGGCCAAGATCTTCTGTTCCGACACCGCGATGAAGGTGACCATCGAGGCGATCCAGGTGCTCGGCGGCTACGGCTACGTCAAGGAGTACCCGGTCGAGCGCATGATGCGCGACGCGAAGATCACCCAGATCTACGAGGGCACGAACGAGATCCAGCGTCTCGTCGTGGCCCGTACGCTGAAGTAGGCGCTCGCCGTGCCCGCGCCGATCGAGCCTCACGGGACGTCGCGCTCGGCATCGGGAAGGCGGGTGGCGCTCGCGGCGCTCATCGCGCTGTCGCTCGGGCTCGTCGTGGTGGTCGTGGCCCAGGGGCTCAGCTCCTCGGGAGCGATCCGCACCGTGGAGCAGGTGGCGATCGGGCTCGTCGTGATCGCCGCGTTCGTGGCCATGATCGCCTTTGCCGCCGTCGGCATGGCCGGCTGGTCCGATCCGGTGTCCGAGCGCGAATTCGACGCCGTCGTGCTCCGAGCCGAGCGGCTCGCGGGGAGCGGTCTCGCCGCCGAGCCGAGCGAGAGCCAGTTCCTCGAGCTCGATCCGCTCGACGACCACGACTTCGACGAGCTCGTGCGCGACGCGCTCGACGAGCTGCCCGATCTGCTGCGCAACGCGCTCGGGCACGTCGCCGTCATGGTGTCCGACGACGGCGCGCGTCACGGCGCCTACGGCCTCTACCAGGGCGACGGCGCGGCCCGCGACGATTACCCGGACCGGGTGATCATCTTCCGCGACACGCTGCGTCGCGACTTCGGCCACGACGCCGATCTGCTCCGCGAGCAGGTGACGCGCACGGTGCGCCACGAGCTGGCGCACCACGTCGGGTTCGACGAGCTCGGCGTCAGTCGGCTGGACCTGTAGGTCGCCGGCGGCGCCGGACGCGCGAGGACCCGCCGGTCGGCGGGTCCTCGGTGCAGCGTCGCGTGTGCTCGGCGGCTACCTCAGCCGCTCGATGAGCATCGCCTCGCCCTGGCCCTGGGCGACGCACATCGTCTCGAGCCCGATCGTGCCGTCGAGCGTCTCGAGATCGTTGAGCAGGGTCGTCATGATGCGCACGCCGGTCATCCCGAACGGATGGCCGAGCGCGATCGCGCCACCATGCGGGTTGAGGATGTCCAGGTCGATCCCGGTCTCGTCGGCGATCGGCAGCACCTGGGCGGCGAACGCCTCGTTGAGCTCGACGATGTCGACGTCGCCGATCGTCATGCCGGCGCGCTCGAGCGCCTTCTTGATCGCGCCGATCGGGGCGACGCCCATGTACTCGGGCTCGTTGCCCCACGTCGCCGCGGTGATGATGCGGGCGCGCGGCTGCAGGCCGAGCTCCCTCGCCTTGTCGGCGCTCATGACCAGCGCGGCGGCGGCGCCGTCGTTGAGTGGGCAGGAGTTGCCGGCCGTGACGGTGCCGTCCGGCTTGAACGCCGGCTCGAGCGAGGCGAGCTTCTCCAGCGTGGACGTCGGCCGCGGGCCGTCGTCCCTGGAGACCTCGGTGCCGTCGGCCAGCTTCACCGGGACGATCTCGTTGTCGAAGATGCCGCTCTGCTGCGCGGCCACGGCGCGCTCCTGCGACCGCTGGGCGTACTCGTCCTGCTGCTCGCGCGTCACGCCGTAGCGCTCGGCGACGTTCTCGGCGGTCAGGCCCATCGCGATGTACGCGTTCGGCGTGCCGTTGTTGCCTTGCAGGTGCTCGTTCTGGTCCTCCGGGTGGGCGGCCTCCTGCGCGGCGTTGTAGCGGGAGACGAACTCGACGCCGCCGGCGAGGTAGGTGTCGCCGTGACCGGCCACGACGCTGTTGGCCGCGAGGCGAATGGCATCGAGGCCCGACGCGCAGTAGCGCGAGACGGTCAAGCCGTTCGTGTTCTGACCGAGCTTGTCGGACAGCAGCACGGCGATGCGGGCGACGTTGTTCGCCTGCAGGCCCTGGGGCAGACCGCAGCCGGCCACGAGCTCCTCGACGGTGCTCGGGTCGACCTCGGGGTTGCGCTCGAGGACCTTGTCCACGACGAAGGCCAGGGTCTCGTCGGGGCGCAGCGAGGCAAGCGACCCCTTGAAGGCGCGGCCGACGGGTGTCCGGATCGCGTCGACGATGACGGCTTCAGGCATGGGATGAATTCCTTTCGGTGATGACGCCCGGCGGTCGCACTCCACGGGCAGGTTTACCCCCGGCGGTCGCACTCCACGGGGCCTCGGCAATAAGTCTATACCGGCGCGCCGGGCATTACGGCGACGACGCGTCGCCGGGGGCGGGGCCGCTCAGCGCGGCGGCATCCGCAGCGCGCCGTCGAGGCGGATGACCTCGCCGTTGAGCATCACGTTCTCGACGATGTGGCAGGCCAGCTGCGCGTACTCGGCCGGCCGCCCGAGGCGCGCCGGGAACGGCACCTTGCCGCCGAGGGCCTCGCGGGCGGGCTCGGGCAGGGCCCCGAGCAGCGGCGTGTCGAACAGGCCCGGCGCGATCGTGCAGACCCGCACGCCGGAGCGGGCGAGGTCGCGGGCGGCCGGGAGGGTCAGGCCGACGACGCCGCCCTTGGACGCGGCGTAGGCGATCTGGCCGATCTGCCCGTCGTAGGCGGCGATCGACGCCGTGTTGACGCACACGCCGCGCTCGCCGTCGGGCAGCGGCTCGGCTGCGATCATCGCCGCGGCGGCGTGGCGCAGCACGTTGAACGTGCCGATGAGGTTGACCGCGATCACGGTCTCGAACGGCTCGAGGGCCGCCGGCCCGCGCCGGGTCGCCACCCGCTCGGCCCAGCCGATGCCGGCGCAATTGACGCTGATGCGCAGCGCGCCCGACCCGCCGGCGGCACCGGCCGCGGCGGCGACGGCCGCCCGGACCTGCTCGGCGTCGGTCACGTCGGCGTGGGCGAACACGGCGCGCGTGGCGAGCTCGGCGACGAGCTGCTCGCCGCGCTGCGCGTTGACGTCGGCGATGCACACGTGCGCGCCGGCCTCGTGCAGCGCGCGCGCCGTCGCCTCGCCCAGACCGGAGGCGCCTCCGGTCACGAGCGCGTTCGTGCCGGCGATCTGCACGGCGCGTCAGTCCCTCGTTCGCGACAGCGACAGCGCGAACAGCTCGTCGGGGTCGGTCAGCCAGTCGACGAGCTCGAGTCCGGCCGCGGCGAGGTCACCGGTGAGCCGTTCGCGCGTGAACTTCGCACTGATCTCGGTGCGCATCTCCTCGCCCGGCTCGAATTGCACCGGGAGGTCGAGCGCGCGGATCGTCACCGACTGGGCGCCCCGGGCGCGCAGGCGCATCTCGATCCACTCGTGGCGCAGGTCGAAGAGCGCGACGTGCTCGAACGCGTCGGGGTCGAAGTCGGCGTCGAGCTCGCGGTTGAGGACGTGCAGGACATTGCGGTTGAACTCGGCGGTGACGCCCTCGGCGTCGTCGTAGGCGGCCTCGAGGACGCCGGGATCCTTGACCAGGTCCGTGCCCATGAGCAGGTAGTCATCGGGACCGAGCAGGCGGGCGATCTGGCGCAGGAAGCGGCGCCGCGAGCCGGGGGGGAAGTTGCCGATCGTGCCGCCCAGGAAGGCGACGATGCGCGGCCCGTCGGCGTCCGGCACCTGGTCGAGGTGACGTTCGAAATCGCCGATGACGCCGTGCACGTGCAAGTCCGGGTACTCGCGCACGAGCGCCTCCGCGCTCTCGCGCACCATCGACTCGGTGACGTCGAGCGGCACGTAGCGGCGCAGCGTGCCGGCCTCCTGGAGTGCGTCGAGCAGCACGCGCGTCTTCGCCGCGGTGCCCGAGCCGAGCTCGACGAGCTCGGCGGCGCCGGTGGCGGCGGCGATGTCGGCGGCGCGGTCGTTGAGGATGAGCCGCTCGGTGCGCGTCGGGTAGTACTCCGGCAGGTCGCAGATCCGATCGAACAGCTCGGCGCCGCGCGCGTCGTAGAAGTGCTTGGGGGGCAGCTCCTTGAACGGCCGCGTCAGGCCGTCGAGGACGTCGTCGGCGAGCGAGCGCTCCTGGCCGCCGCCGAGATAGGAATCGACACGGATTCGCGTCGCTCTGCAGGAGGTTTCGGTCTGTAGCGTCATGTCGCGTCCCTCGCTATGCGCAAGCCGGCGAAGATCTGCCGGCGGATCGGTAGGTCCCAGTTACGAAACGTCGGCGTGGCGACTCGCCGGCTCGTCGCCCACGAGCCGCCGCGCAGCGAGCGGTAGCCCGTGCCGAAGAACACCTGCGAGTACTCGGGATACGGGTGCGCCCGGAAGCCGGGGTAGCCGGCGAACTCGCTCGCCGTCCACTCCCACACGTCGCCGACCATGCCGAGCGCCCCACACGCCGCGGCTCCCGCGGGATGCGAGCCGGCCGGGGCGGTCCCGCAGATGGCGCTCTCGAAGAGATTGGCCTGCGCCGCCGTCGGTGCCTCGTCGCCCCACGGCCAGACGCGGGTGGCGCCGGTGGACTGGTCCCAGGTCGCCGCCTTCTCCCATTCCGCCTCGGTCGGGAGGCGCGCTCCGTGCGCGCGGGCGAAGGCGTCGGCCTCGAACCAGGACACGTGGACCACGGGCCGGTCGGGATGCAGCGGCTCCCATGCGCCGCACCGCCATTCGTAGACCGGTTCCCCCCGCCAGCACGGCGTCGCGTCATCGGCGGTGTCGCGACGGCTCGTCGGCGGTGGCCCCGAGCCCCAGCCGCCTGGTCGCTCGATGTCGTACTCCTCCTTCCACGCCCAGCCCTCGTCACTCCACCACTCGCGCCGCTCGTACCCGCCGCCCTCGGCGAACGTCAGCCAGGTGGCGTTCGTGACCGGTGTGCGGCCGATGCGGAAGGCCGAGACGAACGCCCGATGGCGGGGCCGCTCGTTGTCGTAGGAGAAGCGCGTCGCCGGCGCGCCCAAGTCGAACGGCCCGGCCGGGACCTCGACCGTCTCGAGGCCGGTATGGGCTGCGGCGCCCCGCGCACGCGGTGTGCCGGCGGCGCCGTGCGGCCCGGCGCCCTCGAGCCGTGCCAATTCGAGCGCCTGGAGCATCGTCTCGTTGTGCTGGTGCTCGTGCTGGATGACCATCTCGTGCAGCGTCCCGTCGCCGATGCCGTGCCGCTCGATCTCCCGCAACGTGCGCTCGCGTGTCTCAGCGAGATACCCGAGCGCCTCGGCGCGCCCGAGCATCTCGATCCGCCCGCGCACGGCGCGCGGCGTCTCGAAAGCGTCGTACAGCTCGGCCAGCTCGGGATGCAGCAGCGGCGTGCCGCCGTGGCGGTGAACAAGCCACAGGTCCTCGTATGCGGCGATGTGACCGAGGTCCCAGACGAGCGGGCTCATCAGCTCTGAGTGCGCGCGCGTGAGGTCTGCGTCGCTGATCGGCGCGACGAGCCCCAGCGTCCGCTCCCGGGCCTCGGCGAGCGCCGCGCGCACGTCGCGGTCGCCGTCGGCGCGCTGTGAGAGGGGAGCGTCCTGTCGGGTGGGGGCGGCCATGGGATCCCGGTCGCCTCGGCGACCTGGCGCTGCAGCAGTCTCCGCGTCCGGGTCAACATTACACAGGCGCCGCGCTCGGCCGGCGCGGTTGGGGCGCGGCGTGCGGTGTCGGGCGGGTTCGGCGCCTTCGGCCGCCGGGCGCGACGGGACCTCCGGCCGCCGGGCGCGGGCGTCGGGTGTGGGGTTTGGGCGGGCGGGGCGGTTGTGCGCGGCGGGGGCGGGAGGTTGGTCTTGGGTGGGCGGGACGGTTGTGCGCGGCGGGGGCGGGAGGTTGGTCTTGGGTGGGCGGGACGGTTGTGCGCGGCGGGGGGCGGGAGGTTGGTCTTGGGTGGGCGGGACGGTTGTGCGCGGCCGCGGGCGGGGAAGTTTGGTCGATGTTCTTCCACCAGGAGAGAAGATCGACCAAAGTTCCCGTTTGCGCCGCGTTTCCGACCCCCCGCGCGGCGCCGCCGGCCGGGAGCCCGCGCCGCCGACGGGCGCGTCGGCCACCTCCGGCCGTCGGGCCAGGCCCGGGTTGGGGAAGTTTGGTCGATGTTCTTCCACCAGGAGAGAAGATCGACCAAAGTTCCCGTTTGCGCCGCGTTTCCGACCCCCCGCGCGGCGCCGCCGGCCGGGAGCCCGCGCCGCCCCCGGCCGGGAGCCCGCGCCGCCCCCGGGCGCGTCGGCCACCTCCGGCCGTCGGGCCAGGCCCGGGTTGGGGAAGTTTGGTCGATGTTCTTCCACCAGGAGAGAAGATCGACCAAACTTCGCCGTCGCGATCCGCCGACACGCGCCGGCCCGCGGCCCGCGGCCCGCGCCCCCGACCCGCGGCCCGCGCCCCCGACCCGCCCCCCCCTCAGCGCCGCTCCGCCGCCTCCGCCGCCCGCGCGTCGTTCCACCGCCACAGGACCGAGTGCTCGCGCTCGGAGCCGAGCACGCTGATCGAGCCGGTGGAGAGCGCCAGCATGGCCCCGTCGCGGGGCGGGAGTCCGATCCAGCGTGCGCCGAGCACGCGGAGCACGTGCCCGTGGGCGAAGCAGGCGATGTCTCCCTGAAGCGTCCGCACCTCGGCGAGGAGCAGATCGATGCGGGCGCCGACGTCGTCGGCCGTCTCGCCGCCAGGGCACCCGTCGCGCCAGAGGTCCCACTCGGGTCTCATCTCGCGGATCTGGACGGTGGTCAGGCCCTCGTAGTCGCCGTAGTCCCATTCGGCGAGCTCGGGGCGTATCTGGGCCACGTCGGCGAGTCCGGCGAGCGCGCACGTCTCGCGGGCCCGCGACAGCGGGCTGCAGAGCACGTGCGTGAAGGTCCACTCCCGCAACGGCGCGGCGAGCGCCCGCGCGACGCGCCGCCCCTCCTCGGTGAGTGGGATGTCGGTGCGGCCGGTGTGGCGCCCGGAGAGGCTCCACTCGGTCTGGGCGTGGCGGACGAGCACGACGCGCTCGGGTGTCCCGGGAGCGGCTATGTCGCCCTCTCCCCGCGGGCGCATGCGACCCGCCCGATGCCCACGCGCGCCAGGTCGGCCATGGCCTCGCCTATGCCGCTCCCGCCGGAGGGTGCGCAGCGGTGTCGCTGATGACCTGCAGCCGCTCGTCGCCGACGAGGCTCGCGGGGACGGCCGGGTCCGGGCCGGCGAGCACCCCGGCGAGCGCCTGCGCCTTCTCGGCGCCGGTGGCGAGCAGCAGCGTCGAGCGGGCTGCCCGCAGCATCGGCACACTGAGGGTCACGCGCTCCGGCGGCGGCTTCGGGGCGTCTCGCACCGGCAGCACGAGCGCGTCGTTGGCGTCTACCGCGGGATGGCCGGGGAAGAGCGACGCAGTGTGCCCGTCGGGGCCGAGGCCGAGGAGCGAGATGTCGAGCGCCGGCAGCCCATCGTCGCCGATGGCCACCCGTTCGCGGATCAGCTTCTCGTAGTCGCGCGCCGCCCCCTCGGGGCCGAACTCGCCGCGGATGCGCTGCTCGAGGGGTGGGGGTGCCCCGTGGGCGGCGATCCCGGCCAGCAGCGTGTCGGCGACCAGGCGGTGGTTGCTCTCGGGATCCTCCGGCCGGACGCAGCGCTCGTCGCCGTACCACAGCTCGACGCCGCTCCAGTCGCTCAGCAGCGGCGCGAGCAGCTCGTAGGCGCGGCGGGGCGTGTTGCCGCCGGCCAGCGACACGTGCGCAACGCCGCGGTGCGAGCGCGCGCGCTCGATTCCGGCGGCGATCTCCGCCGCCGCGAAGGCGCAGGCGGCCTCGGGGTCGGACAGGGTGTGCACGACGGTCATGCCATCCTCCTCACTTTCCGCCCCGGCGCAGCGTCGGCGCCTTCACCTTGGCCGAGATCGCCTCCTGGGCCTCGGCGATCTCCTCGTCGGAGCGGATCACGTGCATGACCGCGTTGATGAGCGCCAGGTGGGTGAAGGCCTGCGGGAAGTTACCGAGGTGGCGGCCCGAATGCGGGTCGATCTCCTCCGCGTACAGGTCGAGCGGGCTCGCGTAGGAGAGCAGCTTCTCGCACAGCTGGCGGGCCCGGACCGCCTCGCCGATCTCCGACAGGGCCGAGACCAGCCAGAACGAGCAGATGGCGAACGTCCCCTCCTCGCCGGTCAATCCGTCGTCGGTCTCCTCGACGCGGTAGCGCAGCACGAGCCCGTCGACGGTCAGCTCGTCGGCGATCGCGAGCACCGTCTGGCGCACGCGCTCGTCCTCCGGGTTCAGGAAGCGCACCATCGGTACGAGCAGCATCGAGGCGTCGAGCGCCGTCGTCTCGTAGTGCTGGACGAACACGCCGCGCTCGTCGACACCGTGCTCGAGGATGTCGGCGCAGATCTCGTCGGCGCAGCCCTGCCAGCGCGCCGCCTTCTCGAGGTCCTCGCGCAGGAGCGCCAGGCGCGCGCCGCGGTCGCAGGCGACCCAGCACATCAGCTTGGAGGAGGTGAAGTGCTTCGGCTCGCCGCGTACCTCCCAGATGCCGCGGTCGGGCTTGCGCCAATGCTCGATCGCCGCCTCGACCTGGCGCACGAGCGTCGGCCACACGCGGTCGGGCAGGCTGTCGCGCGACCTCGTGTGCAGGAAGACCGAGTCGAGCACCATGCCCCAGACGTCGTGCTGGTCCTGGTCGTAGGCGCCGTTGCCGATGCGCACCGGGCGCGCGCCCTCGTAGCCGGAGAGGTGGTCGAGCGTGCGCTCGGGCAGGTCGCGCTCCCCGCCGATGCCGTACATCACCTGCAGCGGCTGCTCGCCCTGGGCCACGTCGGCGACGAAGTAGAAGAAGTCGTTGGCCTCCCAGTCGAAGCCGAGCGTGTACAGCCCCCAGAGCATGAAGCTCGAGTCGCGGATCCAGCTGTAGCGGTAGTCCCAGTTGCGCTCGCCGCCCGGCGTCTCCGGCAGCGACGTCGTGGCCGCGGCGACGAGCGCGCCCGTCGGGGCGTACGTCAGGCCCTTCAGCGTCAGCGCGGACCGTTGCAGGTAGCCGCGCCAGGGGTGGTCGGGGAACTCGCCCTGGGCGAGCCACTCGTGCCAGTAGTTGGTCGTGAACACGAGCCGCCGGTACGCCTCGTCGAACGTCTTCGGCGGAGCGTGCGAGGTCCAGGAGAGCGCGACGTAGGCCGTCTCCTGGTTCTTGAGCGTCGTCCGCGCCCGCGCCCTCCCGCCCTCGAACCCGAGCCGCAGGTCGCTCGTCAGGTGCAGACGCAGGTCGGTGCCCTCGCCGGTGGCGGCCGCCTGGCCGTAGGCCTCGCCGGTGTACTCCCAGTTCGCCTCGATCAGCCCGTAGTCGAACTTCGGCTCGCAGTCGAGCGTCACCTCTACGGTGCCGTCGACGCAGCGCAGCGTGCGCAGGAGCACGTGATCGGCGTCGTAGTCGGTCGGGGCGCGGCGGTGGGACTCCGAGCGCTCGGCCTCGTGGTGCCAGGGTCCGATGAGCAGCACGTCGCGCACGATCAGCCAGCCCGAGCGCGTGCCCCAGGTCGTCTCGAGCACCATCGTGCCCGGGATGTAACGTCGTCCGGCCGGGACCGTCACGTCGGCCGGCCCGAGCCGGAAGCTCCCGGCCGCGCGGTCGAGCATCGCGCCGAACACGCTCGGGCCATCCATGCGCGGCAGGCACATCCACTCGATCGCCCCGCCGGGCGCGACAAGGGCGGTCACCTCGCAGTCCGACAGGAACGCGTACTCGGCGATCGGCGGGAACGGACTCGCCCCGATGGGACGGTCGCTGTTCACGTTCGGCAGCGGCTTGACGACGCCGTCGGCCATCGGTCAGTGCACCATGCCCGTCGCGGACTCCAGCGCCGGCAGGTAGATCCGGTCGCGGGCGAGCGCGGCCCGAATCGCGTTGCCGAGGATGCCGCCCTCGCCGCGTGAGGCGCCGAGCACGGTCCAGGTGCGGTCGACGTCCTTGCGATCGTTGCGATAGCGCGCGAGCAGCCCTCCCGGGCTGCGATCGAGCGACAGGTGCCGTCCCGACGCCGTCTCGAGCGTCAGCCCCTCCAGCCCTCGGACCTGCATGTCGCGGGCCGGCTTCAGGGTGAGCGTGACGTCCTGGCGGCGCCCGTGGGCCTTGCCGCTCAGCCCGTCACCGGAGGGCAGCAACGGGCTGGTCTGCCAGCCCAGGCGCGAGGCGAGCCAGCCGAACAGCAGCACTCCGGAGGCCACCGAGTCCGCCTGGTGGCGCACCTCCACGCAGCTGATCATCCCCAGCTGCGGGCGCAGCGGGGCCGGGTCGAACGTCGCCGCGAGGCGCTCGCGCCAGGGGATGGTCCGCAGCCAGGCCATGTCGACGACGTGCACCGAGTCGGCGAGCGACCGCGCCCGCTGCAGCGCCTCGCCGACCTCCGGATCGTCGATCGAGTCCACCAGCGCCACCTGGGCCAGGCCGCGGAGCGCCTCGATCGCCTGGGTGTGCCCGTGCGGGGCCCACACGACCGTCGGGATGTCGGTCACGACGAGCGGGTCGACGATCGTGTCCAGATGCGCGAGGTGCCCAGGGCCGATCGTCAGGACGACCGTCTCGCGCGTGAGCGCGAACTCGCCCGGTCCCGGCTCGCGGTCCGACGCGATCGTCGCGACGGCGTCGATGTGGGTGCGGCCGGGCTCGACCTGGCACACGATCGTGCGCGAGGCGTGCGAGTCGCCGACCGTGCGCAGGCGGTTGGCGATCTCCCCGCTCCAGGCCTTCTCGACGATGCAGACGAGGTTGAGCACGCGGGCCGGGATGTAGCCGGCGTGCTCGGCGTGGCGCTCGCTCAGCAGGTGGCGCAGCGCCTCCTCGATCGCCGCGGGGTTGGTGTCCTGTGCGGTCCACAGGCTGTCCTTGACGGCCGGCATCAGTCGCTCGCGGTCGCCGTCGCCATCGTCAGATCGCGCGCCACTCGTCGCCTCCGAGCAGCAGCCGGTCGGCCTCGCTGGGACCCTGGCTGCCGGCCGGGTACTGCGGGAGCGGTCCCGGCGTGTTCTCCCATTTCTCCACGATCGGGTCGCAGATGTGCCACTGCGCCTCGACCTCGTCGTCGCGGGTGAAGAGTGTCGCGTCGCCGCGCATCGCGTCCATGATGAGCCGCTCGTACGCCTCCGGGGACTGCGAGATGAACGCCGTCCCGTAGAGGAACTCCATGTTCACCGGCGCGATCGTCATGCGCGTGCCCGGCACCTTCGCGCCGAGCGACAGCGACACGCCCTCGTTCGGCTGCATCGTGAGGATGAGCTGGTTGGGACGCACTCCCTCGGCGTTCTCCTTGAAGGCGAGGTGGGGAACGGGCTTCAGCGTGATGGCGATCTCGGTCAGCTTCCGTGCGAGGCGCTTGCCGGTGCGCAGATAGAACGGCACGCCGGCCCAGCGCCAGTTGTCGACGCTCAGGCGGAGCGCCGCGTACGTCTCGGTGTTCGAGTCCGCCGGCACGCCGTCCTCCTCGAGGTAGCCGCGCACCGGCTCACCGGCGATGTTGCCGGCGGCGTACTGGGCGCGCACGGCGATCTCGTCCACCTCGTCCAGGGTGGGCGCATGCACCGCGTGCAGGACCTTGACCTTCTCGTCGCGGACCTCGTCGGCGGAGAACGCGACCGGGGGCTCCATGCACAGCAGCGTCAGCAGCTGGAGCATGTGGTTCTGGATGAGGTCGCGCAGCGCGCCGGCCGAGTCGTAGTACCCGGCGCGGCTGCCGATGCCGAGATCCTCGGCCGCCGTGATCTGGACGTTGTCGATGTAGTTGCGGTTCCACCACGGCTCGAACATGCCGTTCGCGAAGCGAAAGGCCAGCATGTTCTGGACGGTCTCCTTGCCGAGGTAGTGGTCGATGCGGAACACCTGGCGCTCGTCGAACACGGAGAGCACCTTGGCGTTCAGCGCCTGGGCCTCGCTCAGCCTCGTCCCGAACGGCTTCTCGATGATCACCCGCACGTCGGCGTCCTCGCGACGCTGCAACTCGTGCCGGCCGAGCTCGTCGATGATCACCGGGAAGAACTGCGGCGCCGTCGAGAGGTAGAAGGCCCGGTTGAGCGGCTGCCCGGCCTTCTCGTCGAACTCCGCGAGCGTCGTCGCGAGCGTCGAGTACACGCTGTCCTGGTCGAACGACCCGGGCACGTAGCGCACGTCCTCGAGCAGGTGCTCGAGCACGTCCTTGTCCGGCGTTCGGCGCGAGAAGCTCCGGATCGCCTCGGCCGCCATGTCGCGGAACTGGTCGTGCGGCATCTCTGAGCGCGACACGCCGATCAGGAAGAAGCGCTCCGGCAGAGCCCCCTCGTGGGCGAGGTTGTAGATCGCCGGGAGCAGCTTGCGCCGGGCCAGGTCGCCGGTCGCGCCGAACACGACGAGCGTGGTGGGGTGGACGGGCAGGCGCTCCAGGCCCGCCGCGAGCGGGTTCTCGGGCTCGGTCGTCACGGCCATGGGCGGCTACCTCCGGGAGGCCTTGGGGTTGGTCTTCACCGCATGCCCGCCGAACTGGTTGCGCAGGGCCGCGAGCACGCGGTGGGTGAAGTCGCCGTTGCCGCGCGAGTAGAAGCGAGCGTACAGCGACGCCGTGATGACGGGGGTCGGCACGTCGTGGTTGGTCGCGTCCTCGATCGTCCAGCGCCCCTCGCCGGAGTCGCTGGTGTAGCCCTCGATCGACTCGAGCCGATTGCCGTCCTGCTCGAAGGCGCGCGCGGCGAGCTCGAGCAGCCACGAGCGCACGACCGAGCCCTGACCCCACAGATGGGCGATCTTCGCGTTGTCGAGGTCGTACTCGGACTTGTCGAAGATGTCGAAGCCCTCGGCATACGCCTGCATGAGTCCGTATTCGACACCGTTGTGCACCATCTTTACGTAGTGCCCGGCGCCGGACGGCCCGAAGTGCTGCCAGCCGCGCGGCCCGATCGCCTGCCGGCTGAGCTCGTTCGTCTCGGGCGCGAGCACGTCGAGGATCGGCGCGAGGCGGCGAACCGCCTTGTTGGCGCCGCCGACCATCATGCAGTAGCCGACCGCGAGCCCCCACACGCCGCCGGAGACCCCGACGTCGACGTAGTTGATCCCGAGCTTGCGCAGCATCGCGGCGCGACGCTTGTCATCGGTCCACTTGGAGTTGCCGCCGTCGATGATCGTGTCGTCCTTGTCGAGCAGCTTGGACAGCCTGACGACCGTCTCCTCGGTCGGGTCGCCGGCCGGCACCATGATCCACACCATGCGCGGCGGCGCGAGCTTCTTGACGAGGTCGGCGAGCGACTTCGCCCCCTGCGCTCCGTGGCCGACTGCCTCCTTGACCGCAGTGTCGTTGAAGTCGAAGGCCACAACCTCGTTGTCGGAGTCCCGCCGGATGCGGTGCACCATGTTGCCGCCCATCTTGCCGAGTCCGACGAAGCCGATCTGCATCAGGTCACCCTCCAGGGGTCTCTTATGGATATGGGACAAGGCGACGCGGCGGCGCCCGGCATCCGACCCGCCCGCGCGCTCCACGGCGCTCGCCGTCGCGTCATCGAGCCTCCGCGGCGCGCCGCGTTCCCGGTGGCGTCTCGTGCGCGAGCTCCTGGGCGGCGAGCAGCGCGGCCCCGCGCACGCCGGCCTGTGGGCCGGAGCGGGCGAGCCGGATCTCGGTGCGGGTGCCGACCCCGGGGAGGGTGTAGCGGCGGGCCGTCTCGCGGGCCGGGCCGAGCAGCAACTCCCCGGCGGTGGACACTCCGCCGCCGACCGCGACGACCTCGGGGTCGAACACGTTGATCGCGTTGGCGATCCCGATCCCGAGGCGCTCTCCGAGCAGCCGGACGGCGGCGATCGCCGCGTCGTCGCCCTCGAGGGCCAGGCGCACGCAGTCGGTACCGGCGACCGGCCGCCCGGCGGCGGCGAGACGACCGAGACCGGAGTCCGGATGCTCGACGGCGGTGCGCTCGGCAAGGCGGTCGAGCGCGCGGCCCGCGGCGTACCACTCGAGCGAGCCGCGCTGGGGGAAGTGCTCGGGCGGAGGGACGCCGGCGTCGATGCGCAGGCCGATCAGCTGGTGCCCGACCTCGGCCGCGGCGCCGGTCGCGCCGCGGTAGATGCGCCCGTTGATGATGATCCCGCCGCCCACGCCGGTGCCGACGGTGAACATCACGAGATGGTTCACGTCGATGCGGCCCTCGTCGTCGTGGGCCTCGGCGAGCGCCGCGCAGTTGGCGTCGTTGTCGACGATCACGGGGAGCGAGAGGCGCTGCTGCAGAACGTCGCGCAGCGGCACGTCGCTCAGCGGGAGGTTGACCGTCGAGCGCACGCGGCCGTTGGCGAAGTCGATCACCGATGGGACGCCGACGCCGACGGCGGCGATCGGCGCCGGCGCCCCCGCGGCCTGCTCGAGGATCGCGCCGGCAAGCTGATCGATGATCGTCGAGGCGTCGGTGTGGTCGCTCGGCTGCAGCTGTGGATTGCAGAGCTCGCCCTCATGCAGCGTCGCCACGGCGATCTTCGTGCCGCCGACGTCGACGCCGATGACGGTTGCGTTCACCTGCCGGTCCCGGGCCGCGGCACGACACCGTGGGCGGCGAGCAAGTCGGGCGATGAGCCGGCCGGGTGGGGGAGGGATCTCGCCGTGGCTGCGCTCACGGGCGGCAACGTATCAGGGCCCGCGCCGATGCCGAAGGGACTCGGATAGTCTGCCGCGCGATGCCGGACAAGCAGCCGCCCGATCGCAACCTCGCGCTGGAGCTCGTACGCGTCACGGAGGCCGCGGCGATCGCCGCCGCTCCGTGGGTCGGACGCGGCGAGAAGGAGTCCGCCGACCAGGCCGCCGTCGACGGGATGCGCCACATGCTGCACTCCGTCTCGATGGACGGCATCGTCGTGATCGGCGAGGGCGAGAAGGACGAGGCGCCGATGCTCTACAACGGCGAGCGCATCGGCGACGGCAGCCCGCCGGAGGTCGACATCGCCGTCGATCCGCTCGAGGGGACGACGCTGGCCGCGCACGGGATGCCGAGCGCGCTGTCGGTGATCGCGCTCTCCCCACGCGGCACGATGTTCGACCCGGGGCCGTGCGTGTACATGGAGAAGCTGGCCGGTTCGCGCGAGATCGCGGACGTCCTCGATCTGAACGTGCCGCTCTCGGAGACGGTCCGGCGCGTTGCCGAGCGGCGCGGGGTCGAGATCGGCGACGTGATGGTCGTGACGCTGGACCGGCCGCGCCACGAGGAGGGGATCCGCGAGATGCGACAGGCCGGTGCGCGTGTGCGCCTCATCGCCCACGGCGACGTCTCGGCGTCGCTGCTCGCGGTGACCGAGAGCTCGCCCGTCGACCTGCTGTGGGGCATCGGCGGCACGCCCGAGGGCGTCATCTCCGCCGCGGCGATCAAGTGCATCGGTGGGCAGATCCTCGGTCGCCTGTGGCCCCGCGACGACGACGAGCGCGCGGGGGCCGCGGCGGCCGGGTATGACCTTGACCGCGTGCTGGACCGCGACGACCTCGTGGCCGGGGACGACGTGTTCTTCTCCGCCACCGGGATCACCGACGGCGACGTGCTGCAGGGCGTGCGCTACCCGAGCGCCGGCGGCGCGAGCACCGAATCGCTCGTCATGCGCTCGCGCACCCGCACGGTGCGCCGCGTCACCGCCGTGCACGATCGCGCGAAGATGCGCGAGCTGCGCGCGGACTCCTACCAGCCTTAGGGGTGCCGGAGGCGGCCATGTGGCCGCCGGAGGTGGGGCCCCAGCCGGCCGCAGGCCGGCATGGTCTCAGGGTGCCGGAGGCGGCCATGTGGCCGCCGGAGGTGGGGCCCCAGCCGGCCGCAGGCCGGCATGGTCTCAGGGTGCCGGAGGCGGCCATGTGGCCGCCGGAGGTGGGGCCCCAGCCGGCCGCAGGCCGGCATGGTCTCAGGGTGCCGGAGGCGGCCATGTGGCCGCCGGAGGTGGGGCCCCAGCCGGCCGCAGGCCGGCATGGTCTCAGGGTGCCGGAGGCGGCCATGTGGCCGCCGGAGGTGGGGCCCCAGCCGGCCGCAGGCCGGCATGGTCTCAGGGTGCCGGAGGCGGCCATGTGGCCGCGAATCGGGCCCGCACACCCCCGCCAGGGCCGCCAGGGCCGGGATCGTGTCACGGTGCCGGAGGCGGCCATGTGGCCGCGAATCGGGCCCGCACACCCCCGCCAGGGCCGCCAGGGCCGGGATCGTCTCAGGGTGCCGGAGCGCGGTGACCCGGCCCGGGCCCCCGCCGCTGAGGCTGCGGGGAGGATCTCTCTTGCGCCGCGTTTAGGCGCGCGGGCCCTGGGTAGGCGAAGGTCAGCGCGGCTTGTTCGGCCGGCTCGTCCGGTCGCTGCCGCGCCACTGGTTGGCCGGCGGACGCGTGGCCGGACCCGACGCGGTCCGGGCCGCCGAGGCTGGTCTGTTGTCAATTGGCAGGAGGGTCGATGAACGAACGAAGGCGATCACGCCTATTCGCAGGTCTGGCTCCGTTGGGCGTCGTCGCGGCCGTCGCCGCGCTGGCGTTCTCGTCGGCGGGCCCGGCCGCTGCTGCGGGCAGCACGAAGACCTACAGCGCGCAGTTCAGTCTCCCGTGCCTGCTCGCGCCCGGCGTCTTGAACGTCGCCGGGACGGTGCAGGTGAGCCTCAGCGCCGACGGTCCGACCTCGGTGACACCCGGGGAGTCGGTGTCGCTCACGAACACCACCACCTCGCTGACCACGCCGGCCGCGTGGTCGACGTCGTTCGCCTCGCTCGGCGCCAAGACGGCCAAGGGCGCGGTGACGAACTTCGTGCTCGACATCGCCGGTGGGACGCCGAGCTCGATCAACGCCGCGACGGTAGCGCCGTTCGGCTCGGCCGGGCTGCCGTTCGGGCCGGCCAACGTCGTCGCGGCTCAGCCGCTGACGCTCATCGTGCCGAACACCGGTCCGTTCACGCTGTCGGGGTTGACGGTGACGGGCGCCGCGGGCGGCAACGTGGTGCTGACGGTGGACACGACACCGGGCTTCAGCGGTCGCACCGCGACGGGCCAGGGGATCATCTCCAACGCGACCGGCTTTGACGCGAGCGGAAACGCGGTCGTCGGTCCCGTGGGCGTCGTGTGCAACGCGCCGACCCCGGCCGTCGTGCTCGGCTCGGTGCCGATCGTGAGCACCACGACCACGAGCACGACGACGACGACGAAGCCGACCACGACAACCACGACGACGCCGGTCACCACGACGACGACGACGAAGCCGACCACGACAACCACGACGACGCCGGTCACCACGACGACGACGACGAAGCCGACCACGACAACCACGACGACGCCGGTCACCACGACGACGACGACGAAGCCGACCACGACAACCACGACGACGCCGGTCACCACGACGACGACGACCAAGCCGACCACGACAACCACCACGACGCCGGTCACGACCACCACCACGACGACGACGTCCACGGGCGCCGCTCCGACGGTGACGCAGGTCTTCCCGGATCGCGGTCACGCGGGTCGACTCGTGTTCATCGCCGGCTCCGGGTTCAGTGGAGCGACGCAGGTCGACTTCGGCACGAGCTCGGCGCAGTTCGCCGTCCTCTCCGACTCGGTGATCGTCGCCCTGGCGCCGCCCCAGCACGGTTCGACCAAGACGGTCGACGTGACGGTCAAGACGCCCGACGGAACGAGCGCCAAGTCCAGGGCGGATGCGTTCACCTACACGCGCGGACACCACCGCGGTTGGTGGTCCCGCGGTTGGTGGTCGTTCGGCCTGTAGCGCAGCCGGCTGCCGGTAGCCGTCGCTGAGCGCGGCGGCGAACGGAGGCCCGGGATCGCCGCTTGCACGGGGCGGTCCCGGGTCGCGCCGGCGCCGGACACAGGGCGCGACCCTCTCCGTGCCCGGGCGACAGCGCCGTCCGAGCAACGAAGCTGCAGTTGGGTCGAATAGCTCTACTTAACTGCAGTTTCGCGCTTGTGACACTTCGACGGGGCGAACTTCGCGGCGGCCCCCGCGGCCGCGGCCTCAGCGGCGCGCCGCCGTCTCGCGCCCGGGCGCCGACGCCTCACCGGGCGCCGGAGGGTTGGGCACCTCGCCGACGGACGGGGAGTAGCGGCCGACGCGCGACTCCTCGAGATCGAGGCGCGCGAGCGAGCGGAGGAACGCGTGCGTCACGAGCACGTGGATGCGCGACTGCGTCTGCTGGTAGACCCAGCGCCCGAAGCCGGCGGCGATCGCCGGGTAGAAGTTCGCGACCTCGACCTCGACGTGCAGGCACGCGCGTCCGTCGCCGATCGACTTCCGCTGCACGTCGATCTGCAGGTAGCCGTCTCCGCCCCGGCCGCGGCGGGCCACGAGTAGCCCCCGGGCGATGCGCCAGCGCACGACGCCGCGGCGGTCGTCCATCTCGTATTCCGGCGATGCGAACGTGAGCAGGCGCAGACGAGGGTGCAGGAGCACGATGTAGCGTTCGTCGTCGGTGTAGATGACCCGGATGAGTCCGAGCGTGGCCCGGCTCAGGAAGCGCCAGTAGGTCCGCGCCAGGCGCTCGAGGTGGGCCGGCGTCCAGATCGCCGCGACGGCGTCCTCGGGGAGCTCCAGATCGGCCGCCTGCACCGAGCGCACCGCGCCCGTGGCGTCGGTGGTCGTCGAGTCCTGGGGGTCGCAGATGTCGACGTCGGCGACGGCGGGGCTCCGGCCGAGTCCGCGAACCGTGCGAACGAGCAGCGCGAGCGCGGCGAGCGCCAGAGCAGCGATGATCGCGAGCATGCCCGCACAAGGCTAGACGCTCTCCCGCCGGTGGGCGGCCGCACGCCGGTCCGTCGCGCCCGGCGGGCTCAGATCGGCTCGACGACGACTCGCGATCCGGCGGGTGTTGCCTGCCCGGCCGGGACGATCATCAGCGCGTCCGCGCCGAGCATCGAGCGCAGCTGATGTGATCCCTGCGGTCCGGTGGGCACGACGCGCAGTCCGTCGTCGGTTTCGGTGAGCGAGACGCGTACCGCCTCGTCGCGATCCTCCTGTCCGGCATAGGCCTGCGCCAGCGTGGCCGCCCGATGACCCGTCTCGGGCGCGATGCCCTGCATCCGCGCCAGCGCCGGCGCGACGAACAGCAGGAACGTGACCATCGCCGAGACCGGGTTTCCCGGCAGCCCGAACACGAGCGTGCGGTCGCGCACGCCGAACCACGTCGGCTTGCCCGGTCGCAGCGCGACGCGCCAGAAGCGCTCCTGGACGCCGAGCGCCCGCAGGGCGTCCTTGACGTGGTCGTGCGGGCCGACGGACACGCCGCCGGAAACGACGAGCACGTCGGCGTCGCGGAGGCCGCGCGAGAGCACGGCCTCGGTCTGAGCGCGCTCGTCGGCGGACCCGGACGAGAAGGTCGGCTCGGCGCCGGCCCGGCGCGCGAGCGCGGCGAGCGTGACGGCGTTCGTGTTGTGGATCTCGCCTGGCCCCAGCGGCGCGCCCGGCGGGCGCAGCTCGTCTCCGGTGGCGACGATCGCCACGCGCGGGCGGCGGGCGCAGCGCAGGTCGGCGCGCCCGGCGGCCACGGCCACGCCGAGCTCGGCCGGTCCGAGCCGGCGGCCGCGGGCGAGCGCGCGCTCGCCCGCGCGCATGTCCTCCCCGGCGCCGCGCACGTTCAGGCCGGGCGACGCGTCCCGCAGCGGCACGACCCGGTCGGGCTCGGGCTCGCGGACGCGCTCGACCGGGACGACGGCGGTGGCCCCGTCGGGCAGTACGGCGCCCGTCGAGATCCGCACCGCCTCCCCCGGGGCGATCGCGGCGGCGAACGGCGCGCCGGCGCGCGACTCGCCGACGACGCGCAGCTCTCGCTGCGCGGGCCCGTCGACGACGGCGAACCCGTCCATGGCGCTGCTGACGAAGGGGGGCACGTCGGCCGTCGCGTCGACGTCCTCGGCCAGCCCGCGCCCGTACGCGTCCGCCACGGGGACGAGCTCGTCGCCGACCGGGACGACCTCGGCGTCGATGATCGCGCGGGCCTGCGCGATCGATATGAGCGTGTCGGGCACGCGCGGATTGTCGCGAACGTCAGTTGCCGACGACGCCGCCGGTCGTCTGCTGGTAGGCGGCGTCGAGCGGTGAGGTGGCCGCCGGCGCCGGCGCGGCCGGCGTCGGCCCGGCCGTGCCGACGATCGTGCCGACGGTCTCGGTCTCGGTCATCCCGAGGACGGTGGCGGTGGCGGCGGTGAGATCCCAGTCGGCCCCGTTCGCGTACGGGCCGCGGTCCACGACCGGCACGACGAGCGACCGGCCGTTGTAGTTGACCTCGACCTGCGTCCCGCAGGGCAGCGTGCGGTTGGCGACTCCGATGAGCTCGGGCGTCATCGTCTCGCCGCACGCGGTCTGACTGCCGTAGAACCCGGGACCGAAGTACGTGGCCACCGCCGGCGCGTACACGGCGAGCTCGCCGGTCTGCGAGGTCTCGGGCGCTCCGGCCGGATGGCCCTGCGAAGAGCTCGCGGCGTCGGCGATGATCGCGCGCACGGCGATGTGCCCGGTCACGTTCGTGCGCCAGCGGGCGACGAATGCGCCGTGGCGGTCGACGGTCGCCGTCGCGAGCGTGGACCAGGACGATGTCCCGGGGGGAGCGTCTGGATGAGGACGCTGGCGCCCGGGTCCGAGGGCCGGGTGGTGCCGCGGAAGTTGAGCACGTCCCCGAGGAACGTGGCCGGGCGGGTGCGCACGGTGATCGAGCCTCCGACCACGAGCACCGCCGGAGCGAGCGTCGGCGTCGGCAGGGGGACCGTCGGCGCCGGGGTCGTTCCGCCGGTGGTGGAGGAAACGCCGCCCGCGGTGGCCGCGGTGGCCGGCGCGGCGACGGACAGGGCGACAAGCGCCGGCAGGGCGACCGCGCAGCCCCATATGCGGTTGGCAAGCGTACGACTCGTCATCTCGAACCTCGTTCCAGTGCCTACGGGGTGAGCTGACGGGCTCGCGCAGAACAAGCAGCGCTACGGCCGACGGTGGCCGATTCGCCCCAGCGGTGCTCGTGAGCACCGCATTTGGTTCCCCCGTCCTCCGGCTGCGTACAGCTCGGAGGCTCGGCGTTCGGCCGCGAGTATATAGATCGCCGCCGTCGTGGGACGCGCTCCCCGTGCGGAGTTATGTCGACCGCGCGCTGCCCCCGTCCGTGACCGCGCCCGTCGACCGGGGTCGGACCGGCTCAGCCGCCCAGCAGCCGCGACAGCGCGCCGCGCACGGCGCGGCCGCCGAGCCCGAGGCCGGCCTGCACGAGGTCGCCCGCCGTGCCGAGCGCCGAGTCGAGCACGTCGGCGGCGCTCGGCGGATCGACCGCGGCGGGCCGCTCGGCCTCGAAGCCCTGTGGCGCCCGCGACGCGGCCGGGGCGCGGCGGCGGCCAGCCGGCGTCCGCTTCGCGGCGGCGCTCGGCCCCGCGGCCTTGGCGGTCGCGCCGCGCGCGCCCGCTGTGCGTCGCGCCGAATTGGGACGCGCGGCGTCGCCCGTCCGCGACGCCTTGGCGCGTGACTTGGGCTTGGCCGTGCGCGGCTCGGCCGCCGCGGGCTTCGCGGCCCGAGGGGGCGCGGGCGCGTGCGGCTCCGTCGGGGCGGCCTCGCCGGCGTCGTGAACGCGTCGCGAGCTCGGACGCTGGGGGCGCGTCCGCGGGAGGTTGCGAAGCACCTCCCCGGAGCCCGCGCCGTCGCCGTGGCCGTCGTGCCCGTTGGAATCGCTCATCGTCGGGCGACATCATCGCGCACTTCCGGGCGCGCCGTGTCCCGCATCGGCCGGTCCGGTCGGAGACGGTGCGATGGCGCACGACGACGCCGGCCGGTGCGGCCGAGCCGCGCACGAGATTCGCCCGCTGTTTGGAGGCGCCGCCGTCCGCGACGGTGCGAGAAACCTTGACCCATGGTTTGGTGTTCTGCCTATATGCGAACATGACGCCCGAGGCTCGCCGGTCGACACCAGACGTGACGCGACGTGCCGCTGTGGACGCGGTGCGATGGGAATGGACCGGTCGCCGGTCGCCCGGGTTGACGGCAGCAACCGGAGCGTTAGGATTTCAAGCTACGCTTGGACGCTAGCCTTGCGAGGGCTGCGCGCCTGCGTCCCTCGGCAATGCCACCCGGCAGCACCGCTGCGAACGCGGAACTGGCCCCACGACGGAAACGGAACCAGATGTCAGTAGTCGAACTTCAGGAACTCGAAGAGGTCAAGGGTCTGCTGGCCAAGGGGCAGCAGGTCGGCGTGCTCACCTACGCGGAGATTTCCACGGCGACCTCCGAGCTCGATCTCGACGAGGCCGACGTCGAAGAGCTGCACGGCTTTCTGGAGCGGGCCGAGATCGAGCTGGTCGAGGACATCGATCCGGCGCTCGCGGCCGCCACCCAGGTCGAGCGGGCGCCCGACAAGCGAGGCCGGCGCAAGGCCAAGGGGGCGCTGGACCTCAAGCCGGACATGACGACCGACTCGCTGCAGCTGTTCCTGAAGGACATCGGCAAGGTCCGCCTGCTGACCGCCCAGGAGGAGGTCGACCTGGCCAAGCGCATCGAGCGCGGCGACCTCGACGCCAAGCAGAAGATGGTCGAGTCCAACCTGCGCCTCGTCGTCTCGATCGCCAAGAACTACCGCAACCAGGGCCTGCCCTTCCTCGACCTCATCCAGGAGGGCACGCTCGGACTCGTGCGGGCGGCCGAGAAGTTCGACTATCGCAAGGGCTTCAAGTTCTCGACCTACGCGACCTGGTGGATCCGCCAGGCGATCGCCCGGGCCCTGGCGGACAAGGCCCGCACGATCCGGATCCCCGTCCACGTGGTCGAGAAGCTCAACAAGATCGGGCGCGCCGAGCGCAAGCTCGTGACCGAGCTCGGTCGCGAGCCGACGGCCGAGGAGATCGCCGAGGTCACCGGGATCGAGCCCGAGGAGGTCGACTCGATCAAGCGCTCCGCGCAGGCTCCCGTGTCGCTCGAGAAGCCCGTCGGCGACGAGGAGGAGTCCGAGTTCGGCCAGTTCATCGCCGACGAGCGGGCCGAGTCGCCGTACGAGCGCGCGGCCGAGATCCTCACCAAGGAGGCGCTGCGCGAGGCGCTGGAGAACCTCTCCTACCGCGAGCGGCGCGTGCTCGAGCTGCGCTACGGGCTCGGCGGCGAGCACCCGCGCACGCTCGACGAGGTCGGGCGCACGTTCAACGTGACACGCGAGCGCATCCGCCAGATCGAGAACCAGTCGCTCAAGAAGCTGCAGAGCCTCGCCGAGGCCCAGAAGCTGCGCGACGTCGCCTGAGGGCGCACCCTCGCACGGGCGCCGACGGGGGCCGGACGGCGTTTGTCTAGTCACGCGCTCCCCGTTTAAGTGGGGGCGGGGCTCCGCCGATGCAGCACGGGATGTTCGATGTCCAGGAATCTCTGCGCGAACTCGTGGGGCGGGGGGATCGGACCTTCATCTGAAGGTCGGTGCTCCGCCGCTGTTCCGCGTCGACGGCGAGCTCGGGGGCCGGGCCGGCATGGAGCCCCTGACCGACGATGACACCGAGCGTGCGCTGCGCGATCTGCTGCACGACCCCAACCGCCTGCAGGAGTTCCACGAGGAGCACGAGGTCGACTTCTCCTTCGAGCTGCCGGGCGTCGCCCGCTTCCGTGTGAACGCGTTCCGCCAGCGCGGACTGACCTCTCTCGCCTGTCGCGCCATCCCACATGAGATCAAGACGATCGAGCAGCTCTCGCTGCCGAAGGCGATCCGGGACCTGGCCGGCGAGGAGCGCGGGATCATCCTGCTCACCGGCACGACCGGCTCGGGCAAGTCGACGACACTCGCGGCGATCATCGACCACATCAACGAGTCGATGGCCAAGCACATCGTCACGATCGAGGATCCGATCGAGTTCGTGCACCGCGACAAGCGCTCCGTCATCAACCAGCGCGAGGTCGGAATGGACACCGCCTCGTTCAAGCGGGCGCTGCGCCGCGTGCTGCGTCAGGACCCCGACGTCATCCTCATCGGCGAGATGCGCGACGACGAGACCGTCCAGACGGCTCTATCGGCCGCCGAGACCGGGCACCTCGTGCTGTCGACGGTGCACACGGTCGACGCCACCGAATCCATCAACCGCCTGCTCGAGTTCTTCCCGCCCCACCAGCACAGCCAGGCGCGCGCGATGATCGCCGGCACGATCAAGGGCGTCGTCTCGCAGCGACTCGTGCCCGGGGCGAGCGGTGGCCGCGTCGCGTGCTGCGAGATCCTGCGCATGACCGGGCGTGTGCGCGACATGATCATGGACCCGGCGCAGACCGGCAAGCTGCACGAGGTGATCGCCGACGGCGAGTACTACGGCATGCAGACGTTCGACCAGCACCTGTTCACCCACCTGAAGGCCGGCCGCGTGACGATCGAGGACGCGATGCGGACCGCGACGAGCCCGCACGACTTCAAGCTGCTCGTGGCCGCCGACGGGCGCCGCCGGACCTCGATGCAGGACGTCGACGCCGCGGCGGCCAAGCGACCCGAGTTCGTTCACCCCGACGCGAGCACCGAGGGCCAGCCCGCCGGTCGTCCCGCCGCCCCGCGCCCGCGCCAGGGCCCGCCTCCGGGCGGGCGTCCGCCCGGGCCGCCGCAACGCCCGCGCCTTCCGGTCTCCTAGCCCCGACTCGCCGCCCACGCTCCGGATCGGCCCCGCGGCCGGCCGGCCGCTGCCGGGACCACCATGGTCTACCGTTGGCCGGTGCCGACGGAGCGGATGACCGCGGTCCTGGGGGCCATGTCGGAGGTGGGCGAGGACCGCGCCTCGGTGATCGATCGGGTGTGCGGGGCGGCCGAGCTGCTGGTCCGCGTCACCGGCGCCGGGCTGTCGCTGATCGTCGACGGCGAGCTGCGCGCGACCGTCGGCGCCTCCGGGCCTGGGATCTCGTCCGTGCAGGAGCTCGAGCTCGAGCTCGGCGAGGGACCGGGCGTGGACGCGTGGGCGGCCCTGGAGCCGGTGCTCGAGCCGGACCTGGCCGCGCCGAGCGTCGTACGCTGGCCGGCCTTCGCATCCGCGGCGGCGGGGGCGGGGCTGCTGGCCGTGTTCGCCTTCCCGCTGCGGCTGGGCGCGATCCGGATCGGGGTCCTCGAGCTGTACCGCGATCATCGGGGCGGGTTGAGCGTCGATGAGCACGGCTACGCGCTCGTGCTCGCCGACGTCGCGACGTGGGTGGTCCTCGGCCTGCAATCGGACGCTCCCGTGAGCGGTATGCATGAGCTGCTGGCCAGCGAGCCGGACCATTGGGCGGAGGTCCACCAGGCGACCGGCATGGCCGCCGTGCAGCTCGGGGTGCCGCTCGAGGAGGCATTCGTGCGGCTGCGCGCCCACGCGTTCGCCAGCGGTCGCCCCCTCCGTGACGTCGCGAGCGACGTGGTCACGCGACGACTGCGCCTGGAGCCGTCGTCGTGACCGCATGCGCCGCGACAGCACGTCATAATTCAGATAGCCGGCGTCGGCGCCGGGCCCGGCGCCGACGAGGGACAGAGGGACGCGGTTGACCCGAGAGCAACGCATCGTTGAGGTCTTCGTCGAGCTCGCCGACTCGCTGGTCGGGGACTTCGATGTGCTCGACCTCCTGCACCGCCTGACCGAGCGCTGCGTCGAGCTGCTCGACTGCGCCGAGGCGGGACTGCTGCTCGCCGACGCCGCGGGCGTGCTGCGGGTCATGGCCTCTTCGAGCGAGCGCACCGAGGCGCTCGAGCTGTTGCAGTCCCAGACCGCCGACGGACCGTGCGTGGAATGCTTCGAGCGCGGGGAGCCCGTGTTCAGCGACGATCTCGTGGTCGACCGTGAGCGCTGGCCGGCGTTCGCCCCGGCGGCCGCGGAGCAGGGATTCCGCTCGGTGCAGGCGCTCCCGTTGCGGGTGCGCAGCGACACGATCGGCGCGCTGAACCTGTTCCGCACCGAGCTCGGCCGGATCGCCGAGCCCGATCTGTCGGTCGGGCAGGGGATGGCCCACATCGCCGCGATCGCGCTGCTGCAGGAACGCTCCATGCGTGAGTCGCTCGGCGTGATCGAGCAGCTCCAGGCCGCGCTCAACAGCCGGGTCGTGATCGAGCAGGCCAAGGGCATGCTCGCCGAGCGGACGACCACGAGCGTCGACCGGGCGTTCGCACAGCTGCGCGATTACGCGCGGCGGCACAACCTCCGGCTCAGCGACGTGGCCCGCGAGCTCGTCGAGGGCGAGTTGGACGCCGCCGCCCTCGCGCGCCCGGCGTCATCGTCGTCGACGGGCTGAAAGTCCATCTTTTTTCGGGATCGGCTGCGCGGGCCGGTAGACTTCGGTCGCGTCGCTCCAGACCCTGGTGACCGTTGATCATCGTTACGAAATGTCTGGAGCGGTGTCATGCAGGTCAGAGGCGGCGGCCCGGGAGGTGCAGAACCGGGGCCCGTGCCTGAGGGGTTCGCGGCGGCCGCGCGGTCGCCGGCCGCCACGGCGCCGGAGCCGGACGCCCCGGCCCGCGGAGTTCTGACCCTCGCCCAGCACGTCCTCGGCGAGCTGGATGTCGACGTGGTCCTGCAGCGGACGCTCGAGTCGGCGCGCGAGTTGACCGGCGCGCAGCATGCAGCGGTCGGCGTTCTCGACGATCGGCGAAGGCAGCTGTCGCGCTTTCTCACCTCGGGCCTCGACGACGAGCACGCCCGCCGGCTCGGAGAGCCGCCGACGGGTCGTGGGGTCCTCGGGGAGCTCATCCTGCGTCCGGAGCCGTTGCGGATCGCCGACGTCGGGACCCATCCGCACTCCTACGGCTTCCCGTGCGGACATCCTCCGATGACCTCGTTCCTCGGCGTTCCGCTGCTCATCGCCGGAGAGCCGTACGGGAACCTCTATCTGACCAACAAGCGGGACGGTGCCGGATTCACCGAGGAGGACGAGCGCGCGCTCGTCCTGCTGGCCCAGTTCGCCGCCCTGGCGATCGACCACGCGCGGCGATACACGGGCTCCGAGCAGCGCGGCCACGGCCTGCAGCGCACGGTCGAGGCGCTCGAGACGACGATCCAGATCGCCCGCGCGCTCGGCGGGCAGACCGACCTGCCCGCGATCCTCGCCCTCGTGGCCAAGCGCGGACGCGCGCTCGTGGCGGCCCGCGCGCTCGTGATCGAGCTGAAGCAGGCGGGCGAGGCCGTGATCGCCGCGGCCGCCGGCCGCGTGCCGGAGGAAGTGGTGGGCCAACGCGTCGCGCTCGCGGACGCCCTGGCCGCAGGGGCGCTTCGCACCGGCACGGTCGAGCGTCTCGGGGGCGAGCTCGCGCCCGGCCCGCTCGAGCGGCAGCTGCTCGGCCGCTTCGGCCTCACCGCTCGGGCCGCACTCGCGGTTCCGTTGGTGTTTCGCAACGAGGTCCACGGTGCGCTCGTCGCCATCGACCGGCTCGACGGCTCGCCGTTCGGTGCCGAGGACGAGCGGCTGCTCGACGCCTTCGCCGCCAGCGCCGCCGCGGCCGTGGCCACCGCCCGGTCGGCGGCCGACGAGCGGCGTCGCCAGCGCCTGGCCGCCACCGAGGCGGAACGCGGACGGTGGGCCCGGGAGCTGCACGACGAGAGCCTCCAGGGCTTGGCCGGCCTGCGGCTGGGCCTCTCGGCGGCGCTTCGGGCGGGCGGGCCGGAGGCGATGGAACGCGCGATCAGGCAGGCCATCGGGCGGGTCGAGGTCGAGATAGCTGGGCTACGGGGGCTCGTCACCGACCTGCGACCAGCCGCCCTGGACACGGGCACGGAGGCGGCCGTCAGAGCGCTGGCCGAGCGCGTCCGCAGCGCCGGCCTCGACGTGCAGGTAACGGTCGCGCTGAGCGGTGAGCAGGGGCGGGCCGGTGGCCGGTACGACCCCGAGCTCGAGACGGCGATGTACCGGATCGTCCAGGAGGCGCTCGCCAACGCGAGCAAGCACGGTCACGCCCGCCGGGCCGTCGTCGAGGTGCTCCAGGACGAGGAGAGCGTTCGGGTGAGCGTGCGCGATGACGGCGACGGATTCGACCCGGAGAGCGCCACCGACGGGTTCGGGCTGCTCGGCATGCGCGAGCGGGCGCAGCTGCTCGGCGGGACGATCGCGATCGAGTCGATGCTCATGCACGGCACGGCGGTGTGCGCCGTCTTTCCGGCCCGCCGGCAGGACGGACGGGACACGCTTACGGATCCGGACGCGCTGGCGTCACGACCGAGCGGATCGGTCGGGGTGTAGGGAGCGCGGCGTGCGCGTGACCGACGTGAGCCGATACCCGGTCGCCGCCCCAGCGGCCGCCCGTGAGGCGCGCGTGGAACCGGCCGCCGCCCAACGACCGGTCCGCCGCGCCCGATGAGCACTCCCGACGAGCGCGCCACGAACAAGGCCGAGCCACCGGTCGAGTTCGACCCGTTGGACACGGGCCTCCACGCCCTCGAGCTCGATCTCTCCGACGCGGACCAGACGGCCTCCGACTCCGACCAGACCGCCTCCGACGCGGACCAGACCGCGTCCGACTCCGATCAGGCCCAGGCGGAGGTCGACCAGCGGGCCGCCGACCGCGATCAGGCCGCGTCCGACCGCGACCAGGCGGTCGCGGACGAATCGCCGGTGCATGCCGTGGGCGGACCGGAGGATCAGGCCTACGACGTCTCGCGCTCCGATCGCGCTCTCGGACGGTTCGAGCGCGCCGGCGCCGCCCGCGCCCGCGCGCAGACGGCCGCCGAGCGGCTCGAGCGAGGTGCGCTCCGCGACGAGCACGCCCGCCTGCGCGACCTCAGCGCGCAGGCTCGCGATCACGCCGCGGAGGAGCTCGACCGCGCCGCCGACCGCCTCGAGCAGGAGCTCGGCGGCGCGCCGGCGAGCGGCGAGGCGGTGCGCCGGCACACGGCGGCGGTGCGATTGCGGGCGGCCGCCGATCGCGCCCGTGCGGCGAGCGATCGCGAGCGGGCCGCGACCGATCGCGCCGCCGCGGCGCGCGACCGCTACGAGGCCGACGCCGAGCTCCGGCGGGCGCAGCTCGATCATCTCACCGGCGCGTTCGGCCGCGAGCTCGGGATGGTGGCGCTCGACCGCGAGGTCAGCCGGGCGCGTCACGGCAGCGGCCGGCTCGTGCTCGCGGTCGTCGACGTCGACGGCCTGAAGGGCGTCAACGACCGGGACGGCCACGCGGCCGGCGATCGTCTGCTCCGCGCCGTCGTCGCGGCGATCCAGGCGAATCTGCGCGACTACGACCCGGTCGTGCGAGCCGGCGGCGATGAGTTCATCTGCGGCCTCGGCGGCGTCGACGTCGACGAGGCCAGACGCCGCTTCGACCGGATACAGGCGACGATCGAAGCGGCCGAGCCCGGCGCCTCGATCAGCGTCGGCCTCGCGGAGCTCCGTCCCGGGGAGACCCGGGAGGCGCTCACCGGTCGCGCCGACCGTGATCTCTACGTGGCCAAGCCGCGGCGGCTGCCGCGCCCGGCCTGACGTCGTCCGCGCCCGGGCGCACCCGGCGACGTCGGCTCGCGGCGGTCGTGCGCCCCTGGCGCCCGGTACTTCAGTTGGTAAAGTGTTGGCCGAGATGGCCGTTGATCAGTCGTGCCCCGTCTGCCGAACCGCCGACATCGTCTGCGGCAAGTGGACGATCCTGCTCGTGCGCGATCTCGCCGAGGGCTGCACGCGCTTCTGCGAGCTCGAGCGCTCGCTGAGCGGCATCAGCCCGCGGACGCTGTCGCTGCGCCTGCGCTCGCTCGAGGACGAGGGCATCGTCGAACGCCACACCTACGCCGAGGTCCCCCCGCGCGTCGAGTACGCGCTGACCGAGAAGGGGCGCGCTCTGCTGCCGATCATCGATTCGATGCGCGCGTACGGCACCGACTGGCTCGGGCTGGGCTGCGAGGGCGACGCGCCCGCCGCCAAGGACGCCGCGCCCGCCATCGCCGCCGCCTGAGCGCCGCCGGCTGCAAGCCACCGTGCGCCCGGCAGGACCCGGCCCGCGGCCGGCGAATCGGGTGAGTCGTGCGTTCCCGCCCACTCGAGTCAGCGCTCACGGCGTTCGTGGAGGAGGCGGCGCTCGCGCTCGGCGAGCACACGGCGGCCGGCGAGGAGGTCCCGTTCGAGATCGTCGCGCAGCCCTCGCGCGCGCATCGCACGCCGCTGTACTGCTACCGGCCGCTGACGCGGGAATTCATCCGCGAGCGCAGCGCGCCGCTCGCCGCTCTGCCGAGCCACGCCCGGGCCCTGGCGGCGCTCGGCGAGCTCGACGGCCTCGGGCGCTATCTGCTCTGCCGCGGGGCCGCGCACGCGCCGGCCGAGCCCCGCGAGCGGGCGCGCACCGCCTTGCGCCAGTTCCTCGAGGACGTGTTCGACGGCCAGAGCGACTTCGAGGTGCGGCCCGAGCAGCTGCGCGCCGCGCTCGACCGTCTGCGGGAGTCGGTGCGCCCGGACGGCGATCCGGTGGTCGTCGTCGGCACGCTGCACGGCCTGACGCTGTCCTCACCCGAGCTCGCGCTCGCCCGCGGGCTGACGCTCGCGGCGCCGGACGCGGTCGATGGCGCGCCCGAGGAGGCGCTCGCCCGCGACGCCGGCGGGGTGCCCCACCTGCTCGCCGTGCTCACCACCGAGGGTGACGATCCCCAGCGCGCGGCCGCGGACGGCGTCGCGGCGCTGCGGGACCTCGTGCGCGCGCTGCGCCTGTTCGGCGACGGCCGGATCGCGCTCGGCCCGATCGGCTGGTCGCGCGTCGGCGGCGGCTCGTGGCGCCCGCTCGCCCTCGGCACGGGCGGCCGCCCGCGCGGGATGCTCGTCGTCACCGCCGAGCAGGAGGACGAGCTGCGGGCCTTCTGCAGCCTCATCGCGCGACGCGCGCCCCAGGGCGACGAGCTGGCGTGGGCTCTGGAGCGCTTCAATCTCGGCTGCGAGCGCGACAGCGACCACACGGCCCTCACCGACTACCTGCTCGCGCTGCGCGCCCTGCTCGAGCCCGAGGGCGCGACCGCCGGCATGCTCGCCGGTCGGCTCGCCGCCATCTGTGCCGTTCCGGAGGAGCGCCAGGCGCTCGCCGAGCGGGTGCTCCGCGCGATGGAGCTCGAGCGCACCGTCATCCGCGGCGACGCGCCGCAGTCGGCGGGCGGCGACGCGCTCGTGCAGGCGATCGCCGGCCATCTGCGGGCGCTCCTGCGAGACCTCATCTGCGGTCATCTGGGTCACGACCTCGTCACGCTCGCCGACGAGCTCCTGCTCGAGCCCGAACCGGCGCCCGACCCCGAGCCCACGCTCGATCCGACGCCCCACGCGGACGACCGCGACCCGGCCGAGGCGGTCGAGGACTGGTTCGCCGGACCGGCCTTCGTGGCGGGGTCCCGCCCTCCGGTGGCGGTGGCGGGGCGAACCGTCGACACGCGCGAGGCGACCGCCGCCCCGGTACGCGCGACGCCGTCGCCCGACGCGCGCGCCGCGGACACCGTGCCGGCGCGGTCCGTGCCTGCGCCCGGGCGCATGCCGGCGCGCGCACAGCAGGACACGCTCCCGTTCTGAGCGGCGCGGCGCGGGCCCGGTTCAGCCCGCGGGCGGCGGCTCCTCGCCGGCGCGCTGCCGGCGCGCGGCGAACAGCTGCGACTCGACCTCGGCGAGGCCGGCGATGTCGTACACGTCGTGGTCCAGGTGTCCGACGATGATCGGCTCGGGCTCGCCGAGCTCGGCGCCCAGGCGGGCGATCGCCCGCGCGTCGCGCCGCACGAGGACGTCGAGGTCCGCCGCGTTGGCGGCGACCCGCTGCGCGAGGCGTTCCCCGAGCGTGCCGCGCAGCGCGAGGGCGATCTCGGCCGGCGTGCGACCGGCCAGGCCGTCTCCATGCACGCGGTTGACGATCAGTCCGCCGACGTGCAGCCCGGAGACCGCGAGCTGGGAGGAGAAGAAGATCGCCTCCTCGGTCGGCGCCCGCTCGGGGGAGCTGATGATGAGGAACGTGGTGGCCGGGTCGGACAGCAACGCCTGCACGCCGAGCGCGCGCTCGCGAAACCCGTCGATGAGCCCGGTCAGCGAGCGGAAGAAGAGCGACAGGTCGGCCACGAGGTCGACGCCCGTCAGCCGCGAGAGGATCGCGAACACGGCGCTCGTACCCCGGCCCACGACGCGCGCCGCGAGTCCGGTGGGGGCGAGCAGCATGCGCAGCGCGCGCCCCTCGAAGAACTGCGTCAGCCGGCGCGGGGCGTCGAGGAAATCGAGCGCGTTGCGCGACGGCGGGGTGTCGAGCACGATCGTGTCGAACTTGCCCTCGCGGTGGAGGTCGTACAGCTTGGCGATCGCGGTGAACTCCTGCGATCCGGCGACCGCCGAGGACAGCTCGCGGTAGATCCGGTTCGCGAGCACCTCCTCGGCCGTCTGCGCGTCGGGTGCGAGCCGCACGATGAGCTCATCGAAGGTGAGCTTGGCGTCGAGCATCATCGCCCACAGCTCGCCGTTGCACTCGATGCCCGCGGCGCCGAGAAGCGCGGGGTCCACGAGCCGCGGCTCGTTGTCGAGCTGCTGCAGACCGAGCGAGGTCGCCAGGCGTCGCGCCGGATCGATCGTGACGACGGCGACCTTCTGCCCCCGGCGCGCGAGGCCGAGGGCAAGGGCCGCCGACACCGTTGTCTTGCCGACGCCGCCGGAGCCGACGCAGATGCACATGCGCGTGCCCTCCAGCCGCTGCTCGAGGCTCACAGGCGCAGCTCCAGCAGGTGCGCGAGGTGCTCGATCTCGGGCGCGCCGACCGCGTCGACGAACAGCTGCGGCAGGGTGACCGGCGACGGCGAGACCTGGCGGCGCAGGCGCGCGATCTGGCGCTGCTGACCGGCGCCGCGGCGGTGGGCGTGCCGGGCCGCGCGCAACGCGGCGGCGGTGCCGTCGCCGTGGCGGGTGCCCTGCGCGGCGGCGAGCAGCGCGTCATCGGCGGCGCTGAAGCGCCGCGGCTGGACACCGTTGACGATCACGCGCTCGAGCTCGCGACCGAGCCCGTCGGCGAGCGCCTCCCGCAGCTCGAGCGTCTCGGTGACCCCGGACTCGCTCGGTTCGGTCACGGCGACGATCGCGCTGAGGGCCGGGTCGTCGATCATGGCGGCGATCGTGCGCGCCTGGCGGGCGATCGGCCCGACGCTGGCGGCGGCGGCGAACGTGCGCGGCGCCTGCAGCAGCGCGACGCCGTGCCCGGTGGCGTGCGCGTCGACGATGACGACGTCGTACGGCTCGGACCCCGGCGTGCGGCGGGTCGGCTGCGCGAGCTCCCACAGCTTGCCCATGGCGAGCAGCTCGGACAGGCCCGGCGTCGCCGCCGCGAGGTACCCGAAGGTCCGGCTGGAGGCGAGCCGCTCGGCGAGCGATCGCAGCGGGAGCTGGTCGATCAGGTACTCCTCCATGGCCAGCTCGGGATCGACCGAGATGACGTGCAGGCCGGCGCCGGTCCCGGACAGGGGAAGCTCGACCTCGGCGAACACCGAGCCCTTCGCGCCGGCGCCGCCCACCGGCGTCCCGAACGCGCGGCTGACGTCGTCGCGGCGGGCGAGCTCGGCCACGATCGTGCGGCGCCCGCGCCGGGCGGCGAGCACCCCGAGCGCGGCCGACACGGTCGACTTGCCGACGCCGCCCTTGCCGGTCACGAACACGAGGCGGCGGTCCAGCGGAGCGGGAAGCGGCTCGGCGGTCGGGGTGGCGGCGTCGGTCACGGGCGCCAGCTTCGCAGGCGCGCGACGCGCCCGCGACGTGAAGGAATCCCCGACGGGCATGCGAATACTCACGGCGTACGGCTTTTCCCGTCCATCGATCATCGGAGCCTGCCGTGTCGGAGCCTGCCGTGGAAGCCAGCGCCAAGGTCATCGCCTTCGCCAACCAGAAGGGCGGTGTGGCCAAGACGACAACGACGCTCAACCTCGCCGCCGCGTTCGCGGAGGAGGGCCATCGCGTGCTGTGCGTCGACATGGATCCCCAGGGCAACCTCACGATGTCCCAGGGCATCGACCCGGACACGCTCGAGAAGTCGATGTACGACGTGCTCGTGCACAAGACCTCGATCCGCGAGGTGATCCGCCGGCGCGAGATCGACATCGCCTGCGCGTCGATCGACCTGGCCGGCGCCGAGATCGCGATGTCGACGATGATCGGCCGCGAGCGCGCGCTGCAGAAGGCCTTCCAGCCGATCCTGACCGACTACGACTTCATCTGCATCGACACGCCGCCGAGCCTCGGCCTGCTGACGATCAACGCGCTCACGGCGGCGGACAAAGTGATCGTCCCCGTGCAGTGCGAGTATCTGTCGATGCGCGGGTTGATCCAGCTGCAGAACACCCTGGCGATGATTCGGGAAAACCTCAACCCGGACGTCGACATCGAGGGTATCCTCCCGACCCTGGTGGATTCGCGCACGATCCACGCCAAGGAGGCGATCGAGATCCTCGAGGAGAACTTCGGCGACCGAGTGTTCGCGTCACGCATCCGCAAGACGGTGCGCTTCGCCGAGGCGCCCGTGAAGGGCATGTCGGTGCTCAAGTACGAGCCGGATGGGATGGCGGCTCAGTCCTATCGCCAGTTGGCGCAGGAGGTTCTGGCTCATGGCACAAAATAAGCGGGCGAGCATGCGCGAGGGGCCGCTCGCGGCGCTGTTCCGGAAGACCGAGGAGCTCGAGCAGGAGAGTGCGGAGCCGCGCGAACCGGCGGCGCCCCCGGTGCATCCGCGCGAGAGCGGCGTTCCCCATCCGGGGCTCGCGGCCAATCCCCCGGCCGCCGATCGTCCCGCCGCCGAGCCGACCCGGGTCGCAGAGCCGACGTCGGTCGAGCGCTCGATGCCGGCTCCGCCCGTGCCGACGCCCCAGGAGCGCCTGCGCCACGCCTTCTCCTCGGAGGTCCCCGAGAACGTGATGGAGACTCCGTCCGGGGCCGGGACGCGAGCGGCGGAGCCGCCGCCGCGGGCCCCGATCCTCGAGTCTCCGCCGGCGATCGCCCACCACGACGATGTCTACGCCCGCTCGGACCCGCGGCCCGCGTTCGGCACCGCCGCCCCCGTCGTCCAGCCGGTCATCCGGGTGGTCGGCGTCGGCGGCGCGGGCGTCAACGCCGTCAACCGCATGGTCGAGGCCGAGATAGAGGGCGTCGAGTTCCTCGCCATCAACACCGACCTGCAGTCGCTGCAGCAGTCGACGGCGGACGTGACCCTTCACATCGGACAGGCGGTCACGCGCGGCCTCGGCTCGGGCGCCGACGCGAACCTCGGCCGGCAGGCCGCGATGGACGAGTTCGACAAGATCAAGGCGCTGCTGAAGGGGTCGGACATGATCTTCATCACCGCGGGAGCCGGCGGCGGCACCGGCACCGGGGCGGCGCCGATCGTCGCGCGGATCGCGCGGGAGGTCGGAGCGCTGACGGTCGCGATCGTGACGAAGCCGTTCGGCTTCGAGGGCTCGCGGCGCAGCGATCAGGCCGACGAGGGCATCGAGGCGCTCGCGGACGAGGTTGACACCCTCATCGTCGTGCCGAACAACCGCCTGCTGTCCGTGCTCGACAAGCACACGTCGATGGTCGACGCCTTCCGCGTGGCCGACGACGTGCTGCGCCAGGGCGTCCAGGGCATCTCCGATCTCGTCACCCTGCCGGGGCTGATCAACCTCGACTTCGCCGACGTGCGCACGATCATGTCCGAGGCGGGCACGGCCCTGCTCGGCATCGGCATGGGCACGGGCGAGCATCGGGCCACCGAGGCGTCCGCGCAGGCGGTCGCCTCGCCGCTGCTGGAGACCTCGATGGACGGTGCGCACTCGATCCTGCTGTCGATCACCGGCGGCCGCGATCTCTCGTTGTGGGAGGTCAACGAGGCGGCGAAGGCGGTCTCGGAGGCGGCGCACCCCGACGCGAACATCATCTTCGGCGCGATGGTCGACGAGAAGCTCGACGACCAGGTGTGGGTGACCGTCGTGGCGACGGGGTACGGCGATCGCAAGGCGCAGTCGACGGCGCGCTCGGCGCTGAAGGAGCCGATCGGCGAGCCGCGCGTCCAGCGCACGACCCGCGCGGCGCCGCGCCGCGAGGAGCGCGGCAGCGCGCTGCGGGTCGGCGAGCTCGACGTGCCCGAGTTCCTGCCCCGCGTCTGATCACACCGTTCGAGCGACGGCGCGCGGCGGGCGCCGCGTAGCTCGTACCCTTGCCGCCATGGCCACCGAACCGCCGGGGATCGTCGCCGCCGGCCATCCGCTCACCGCGGAGGCCGGCGCCCGCGTCCTGCGCGCCGGCGGCAACGCCGTCGACGCGGCCGTGGCCGCGATGCTCACCTCGTTCGTCGCCGAGCCGCTGCTGACCGGGCTCGGCGCCGGCGGGTACCTGCTCGTCGCGGGCGGGGACGACGAGCCGGCGCTGCTCGACTTCTTCGTCGAGGCGCCCCACGGGGGCGACGAACCGCGCGCCACGCTCGAGGCCGTCGACGTCTCCTTCGGCGATGCCGCGCAGGTGTTCTACGTCGGGCCCGCGTCCTGCGGTGTGTACGGGGCCCCGGCCGGGGTGTGCGAGGCGGCCGCGCGCTGGGGGAGCATGCCGGTGGCCGAGCTCGGCGCGCCGGCCGCGGCGCTCGCCGAGGAGGGCGTCGCACTGAACGCCGAGCAGGGCTACATCGCCGAGATCCTCACCGGCATCCTGACCAGCACGCCGGAGTGCGCGGCGCTGTGGGCCCCCGAGGGGCGCGTGCTGGGCGAGGGGGACGTGCTGCGCAATCCCGAGCTCGCCGGCGCGCTGCGCCGCCTCGGAGCCGAGGGGGCGCAGCCGTTCTACCGCGGTGACATCGCGGCCGCGATCAGCGACTGGGTCGATGGACGCGGCGGATCGCTGCCGCGGGCGCAGCTGGGCGAGTACGCGGCGGTGGTGCGCGAGCCGGTGCGCACCTCCTACCGCGACCGCGAGGTGCTCACCAACCCGCCGCCCTCGGCCGGAGGCACGCTGCTCGCCTACGCGCTGGCGCTGCTCGACCGGATCGGCAGCCCGCCGCCGCTCCCGGCGATCGTCGACGTGATGGCCGCCGCGCAGGCCGAGCGCACGGACGCGTTCGTGCTCGGACTCGGCGACGAGGGGTTCCTCGAGCGCTTCGTGTCCTCGCGCCTGGGCTCCACGACCCACATCTCCGTGCTCGACGGGCACGGACGGGCGTGCAGCGTGACGTGCACCAACGGCGAGGGATCGGGCGTCGTCGTTCCGGGCACCGGGATGCACCTGAACAACATCATGGGAGAGCTCGACCTCAATCCGCTCGGGTTCCATCGGCACCCGCCCGGCCGGCGGATGCCGAGCATGATGGCCCCGTCTGTCGTGCTCCGTGACGGCACCGTCGAGCTCGTGCTCGGCAGCGCCGGCTCGAACCGCATCCGCTCGGCCCTGCTGCAGACGATCGTCGGGGTGGTCGATCACGGCCTGCGCGCCGAGGAGGCGGTGCGTGGGCCGCGCGTGCACTTCGAGGACGGCACCGTCTACGTCGAGCCCGGGGTCGACGCCGACGCGCTCGGCGGCGCCGGGCGCGAGGTCATTCGCTTCCGCTCGCTCAACCTGTTCTTCGGTGGCGTGCAGGCCGTCCAGCGCGACGCCGCGAGCGGCGCGCTGTACGGCGGCGGCGACCCGCGCCGCGGCGGCGTGGCGGTGGCCGCGTGAGGGCTCGCGCGCGGCGTCGCCGGCGTGCGTGGCTCGGCGCCGGGCTGCTCGCGCCGGCGGTGGCGCTCGCGCTCGGCGGCTGCGGCTCGGGGATCATCGTGCAGGACGACTTCCTCGTACAGCGCGCGGGCAACGAGCCGGGCGCCGCGCTGACGCTCGTCGTCAACGACGCCGGTATGGCGACCTGCAATCACGCCGCCGCGGTTCCGATCACCGACCCGCAGCTCATCCAGGCCCGCTACATCCAGACGACGATCGCCCCGCAGGCGCAGAAGGGCCTGACGCTGCCCGCCGGCCCGCGGCCCGTGTTCCACTACGCGGTGCAGACGCCCGACGGGCACGTCGCGTTCTATGACGACTCCGCGCACCAGCCGTCGATCTTCAGTGCGCTGGCGCTGCTCACGCTGCAGATCGCCCAGACGGACTGCCACCTGCCGCTGTAGGCCCGGCGGCGTCAGCCGGTGAGGTAGCGCTCGAGCATCGTGGCCGCGGCCCGCACGTGGGCGTCGGTCTCCAGGCCGGCGCGCGGATGGATCGCGAGCCCGTGCGTCGTCGCCTCGAGGACGGCCACGACGAGCGCGGCGGCGACCGCGGGGTCCGGCACGGTCACCTCGGGCCGGGCGGCGAGGTAGCGGGCCACCGCGCCCGTGGCGCGCTCGGTGACCGCGTCGAGGCGGCGACGCAGCGCCGGCGGCCGTGGCGCCTCCTCGAACAGCACCCGGTGCAGCGCCGGCTGGTGGCGGTGCAGCTCGAGCAGCCCGTCGAGCAGTCGCCGCACGCCGACCCGCACCGGTGGCGGGTGCTCGACGAGGTCGCGCAGCAGCGGCCCGAGCAGCGCGATGCCCTCGTCGAGGTGGCGCTCGGTCAGCGCGATGAGGATCGCGTCCTTGTTCGGGAAGTACTGGTAGAGCGTCCCGATCGACACGCCCGCGCGCTCGGCGATGCGGTTCGTCGTCCCCGAGGCGTAGCCGTGGCGCTCGAAAACCTGAGCCGCCGCCTCGACGATCGCCTCGACGGTCGCCGTCGAGCGCCGCTGAACCGGCGTGCGGCGGGGCTGCAGGGCGGCCGCACGCGTCACGAGCGGGGGATGGTCGAACGCGAGTGGCAAAACACGAGCAATTGCTCATACTAGGTCGGACACCGAGGGAAAGGAAGGCCCCATGACCGTGACCGTGACCACCGAGCTGCCGATCCCCGCCGAGCGCGCCGCCGAGCTCGCCCGCAAGCCGGCGCTCCTGCGTCACGTGCTGTGGCCCTGGCTCGCCTTCCGCTCGCTCGGTCCGCTCCCCGACGCGGTGATCGAGGGCGACGAGCTCCGCGCCCGCATCTGGTTCCTCGGCGTGCTGCCGGCCTGGACGCACACGCTGCGGCTCGTGCGGGTCGCGCCGCTGGAGCTCGCCTCCGAGGAGCACGGCGGTCCCGTGAGGGTCTGGAACCACCGGCTGCGGTTCGAGCCGACCGGCGAGCGGTCGTGCCGCTACACCGACCGCGTCGAGATTCGCGCCGGGTGCCTCACGCCGGCGGTCGCGCTGTTCGCCCTGTTCATCTATCGCTACCGCCAGGCGCGCTGGCGCCGGCTGGCGCTCGTCATCGCCTGATCGGCGTCAGCCGAAGCGGATCTTGCCGTTCGAGCGCGCGCGGGCCTGCGCGCGCTCGACGAACTCCAGGCGCTTGAGCGCCGCGCGCAGCAGGCGCAGGACCTGGCGCAGGCGGGCGTTCTCCGATCGCAGCTCGAGCAGCCCCTGCTTGGCGTCCAGGCCGAAGTCGATCGTGGCGGCGAGCTCGTACGCGTCCATGGCCGCGAGCTCGTCGGGATCGGGATCGTCGTCGGTGGCCTGCTTGACGAGCTCCCCGTAGCTCTCACGCACGCGGTCGCCGACGTCGGCGTCGAGCGGCTCGTCGTCGTCGTCCAGGAACTCGACGGTGCCCGCCGGGTACGGGAGATGGTCCTCGCGCGACAGCAGACGAAACGGACGCGTCCCGCGGACGAGGATGTTCATGCGCCCGTCCTCGAGCCGCTCGAGCACGCGCTCGATCTCGCACGCACAGCCGACCTGCGCCAGATCGTCGTCGGACAGCCACACGATCCCGAACTCGAGCTGCTCGTCGAGGCACCGCTCGATCATCGTCAGATAGCGCTCCTCGAAGATGTGCAGCGGCACGAGCTCGCTCGGCAGCGCCACAATGCCGAGCGGGAACAGCGGAAAGCCTTCGACGGACTCGTCCACGCACAGAGTTTAGGCGGCGTCAGGCGCGCGTGGGCCTGCCACCATGTCCGGCAATGTCGGTCAATCCCGTTGCCGCCGAGGGATTCGCACGCGCCGCCGATGCCTATGCGCGCGGGCGTCCGTCGTATCCCCGCGAGGCGATCGAATGGCTCACCCGGCAGTGCGCGCTCGGCCCGGGCGCGACGGTCGTCGACGTCGCCGCCGGCACGGGCAAGCTGACCGAGGTGCTCGTGCCCCTCGGGGGGACCATCATCGCCGTCGAGCCGGTGGACGCGATGCGCGCTGAGCTCGAGGCGGCGCTGCCGGGGGTGGCCGCGCTGGCCGGCACCGCCGAGGAGCTGCCGCTGCCCGATGGCAGCGCCGACACGATCACGGTCGGGCAGGCCTACCACTGGTTCGCCGGTGAATCGGCGCTCGCCGAGTTCGCGCGCGTGCTGCGCCCGGACGGCCGGCTGGCGCTCGCGTGGAACGCGCGCGACCTCACGCGGCCGTACTGGCGCGAGGTCTCGCGGATCATCGATCCGCTGCGCGAGGACGCGCCCGAGCACCGCAGCGGAGCGTGGCGCGAGTCGCTCGCCGCGACCGAGCGCTTCCGCCGGCTCGAGGCGGAGGGCTTCTCGTATCGCCAGCTCGTCGAGCACGACGTGCTGCTCGACCGGGTCGGATCGATCAGCTTCATCGCCGCGCTCCCGCCGCCGAAGCGCGAGGCGGTGCTCGAGCAGGTCGCGGCGCTCGTCGCCGACGGCCCCGAGACGCTGGAGCTCGACTACCTCACCGAGGTCTACGTCTTCGAGCGAGCCGGGGCCGCGTGATGCGACGCGTCATGTCCTCGCGCAGTCGGCGGCGCCAATCGCGGACCACCGCCGGCGCATGGCCCGAAATCGCATAGCGCGTCAGCGCACGCCGCGTGAGCGGTAGCCCGGCGAGTTCCGACGGCCAGGTTCGGAGCTCCGTGTCGGCGTCGAGTGCGGCGGCGGCGCGCTCGGCCAGGTCGACCTGGCCCAGCGCCGTGAGGTGGACGGCGTCGGGCAGCACGTGCCGCCAGCCGCGAACGTCCTCGTTGGCCACGAGCGTGGCGCCATGCGCGGCGGCGACACGACGGATGGCCGCGTTGACGCGTGGCACGGCCGGGCCGGCCCGAGGCCGGCCGAGATCCAACGGAACGAGCACAAGGCACAGGCGTGCGGCGGCATTCGCGAGGCCGCCGGCCACTGCGACCAGACAGCGCTCGTAGGCGATCGCGTCGAAGTCCGGGGCCCGGGCGTCGTTGACGCCGATGTAGAGGCAGGCGAGGTCGTAGGGTCCGCGCAGGCGCCGGAGCTGCCCGCCGCGGACATCGGCGCAGGTGGCGCCGTTGGCGGCGAGGTTGGTATAGGGCAACTCGAGTGCCGCCGCCAGCCACAGGGCCCATGATCGGCACGGGAGCCCCGGCATCGTCTGGCCCTCGGCCACGGTGATGCTGTCCCCGAGCGCCACGAGTCCGCGTCCCGGCTGCGGTGTCGACCTCACGAGCCCCCGGCCAGGCGTCCGGCGTCTTCGGTGGCGCCCCGCAGGCGATCGGCGAGCGCCGGGGTGAACGCGCCCGGAGTCGCGCGCCAGTTCCAGTTGCCGGTGGCGCGCCCCGGGACGTTCATGCGAGCCGAGTTGTCCAGACCGAGCACGTCCTGGGCCTGAACGATCGCCAGGCGGGCGCGCGATGCGAAGGCGAGGCGGATGAGGGCCCAGTGCGGCTCGGGCTCGGCGATCCCGTGGGTCGCGAGCGCCTCCTCCACGCGGCGGCGTGCGCGCGCGTCGAGTCCGTCCCACCAGCCTCGCACGGTGTCCTGATCGTGCGTCGCCGTGTACACGACACTGCGCTCGCGATGGTTCTCCAGCCGATGCGGATTGCGGCGGTCGCTCCGGTCGAAGGCGAACTCGAGCACCACCATCCCCGGCAGGCCGAGCTGATCGCGCAGGCGGCGAACCGGCTCGGTGATCACCCCGAGATCCTCGGCGATCAGCGGCAGCGCGCCGAGCGCGCGGCCCGCCGCGAGGAATGGCGCGCGGCCCGGTCCGCGCCGCCACTCGCCCGTCGAGGCGTCCGGAGCGCCGGCCGGCACCGCCCAGTAGGCGACGAAGCCGCGGAAGTGGTCGATCCGGGCGAGGTCGAACAACTCGAACGTGCGACGCAGGCGCTCGATCCACCAGCGATAGCCGCGACGCTGCAGCGCCGGCCAGTCGTACAGCGGGTTGCCCCACAGCTGTCCCTTCGTCGCGTAGGCGTCGGGGGGCGCTCCGGCGACGATCCCGTGCTGAAACAGATCCGGGTGGGCGAGCTCGTCGGCGCTTCTCACCGCGACGTAGATGGGTAGATCGCCGATGAGACGCACCCCCCGCTCGGCCGCGTAGGCGCGCAGCCGGCCCCACTCACGCTCGAAGCGCACCTGGTCGTGGACGGCCCGCCGACCCCCGGCCACGCGTTCCCAGTCGGCGATCCAGTAGGCGTGGCGCGCGCGAAACGCGTCCTCCTCATCGACGGACACCGGAGCGCTCGGTTCGGCGAGCAGACCGCGCCAGGCGGCGAACGCGGAACGCGCCTTGTACGGCGACCGCGAGCGGTCGGGCGGGCCGACCGGGAGCGTCTGCCACCAGGACTGGCCGGCCGCGGCGAGCCAGTCGACGAACGCGCGCGCCTCGTCGCCGAGGCGACCCCCGGGAAGCGAGGTCACGTGCAGCTGCACGCCGCTCGTTCGGGGGACGTCCATGTCTTGACGCTACCCGCACGGCCACGAACGCGACCCGATCCGTAGTTGTCCGCACGGCCGGCGGGCAGTCGGCAACGATCCGGATGCGCCATGTTCACGACAATCTTCCGGCGACGCCCAAACTGAATAGACCCGCACGGACCGGATAGAACAGACGAGTGCCCGACCCCTCCTCACCCGCTCCTCCGCCCCGCGTTCAGATCGAGAACCCGTCGCCGCTCGTCGATTGCGGCCGCTATCCGATCAAGGCGTGCGTCGGCGATGAGGTCGTCGTGCAGGCCACGATCTTTCGTGACGGACACGACCACGTCGCCGCCGTCGTGCGCTACCGAGGACCACGGGACCGGCGCTGGCGGGAGGCGCCGATGCATCCGCTCGACCGCGATCACGGCGGCGATACGTGGGGCGGTTCGTTCCCGGTCGACGCCCAGGGGCGCTGGCGCTGGATGGTCGAGGCGTGGACCGACGCGCAGGCCACATGGCAGGACGAGCTTGCGCGCAAGGCGGCCGCGGGGCAGGAGGACCTGGAGAGCGAGCTGTCCGAGGGCGCGGCCCTCATGCGCGACGCCGCCCGGCGAGCCCGGGGCGATGACCGGGAGCTGCTGCTTGCCGCCGCGGCGAGCCTCGAGGATATGCGGACGCCCGTGACGGAGCGTTGCGAACGGGCGCTCGATCCACGCTTGCTGTCGGTGGCCGAGCTTCGCCCGGACCGGACCCGGTCGACGCTCATGCAGCCCCCGGCCGAGGTGGAGGTCGACCGCGTGCGGGCCCGGTTCGGATCGTGGTATGAGATGTTCCCGCGCTCGTGGGGCGGGCTGGCCGGGGTCACCGCGCAGCTGCCCCGCCTGGCCGGGCTCGGCTTTGACGTGGTCTACCTGCCGCCCATCCATCCGATCGGGCACCGCAACCGCAAGGGCCGGAACAACGCGCTGACCGCCGAGGCGGACGATCCCGGAAGCCCGTGGGCGATCGGCTCCGACGAGGGCGGCCACACCGCGCTGCACCCCGACCTCGGCACCCTGGCGGACTTCGACCGGCTGGTCGCGGCCGCGCGTGAGCACTCGATCGAGATCGCGCTCGACTTCGCGCTGCACACCTCGGCCGACCACCCGTGGCTGCGGGAGCACCCCGAGTGGTTTCACCGCCGCCCGGACGGGACGCTCAAGTACGCCGAGAACCCGCCCAAGCGCTACCAGGACATCTACAACTTCAACTTCGAGAGCGAGGACTGGCGCGGTCTGTGGGAGGCCCTGGAGGCCATCGTCGACTTCTGGGTCGACCGCGGCGTGCGCATCTTCCGGGTCGACAACCCACACACGAAGCCGATCGCCTTCTGGGCCTGGCTGATCGCCGAGGTCCGCGCTCGCGAGCCCGACGTGCTCTTCCTGGCCGAGGCGTTCACCCGCTCGGCGAAGATGCGGACGCTCGCCAAGATCGGCTTCAACCAGTCCTACACGTACTTCGCCTGGAAGAACGGCCGCCACGAGATCGTCGAGTACGTCACGGAGCTGGCCGGCTCGGGCATGCAGCACTACTACCGCCCGAACTTCTTCGTCAACACGCCCGACATCCTCACCGAGTATCTGCAGCGCGGCGGTCCGCCGGCCTTCGCGGTCCGCCTCGTGCTCGCCGCGACGCTGTCGCCCAGCTACGGGATCTACTCGGGCTTCGAGCAGTTCGAGCACGTGGCCGTGGCACCAGGCTCGGAGGAGTACCTCGACTCCGAGAAGTACGAGATCAAGCAGCGTGCCCTGGACGGCCCGCTGCTCCCGTTGGTGGCGCACCTCAATGAGATCCGCCGCCGCCACCCCGCTCTTCAGCGCCTGGAGAACGTCACCTTCCTGCCGGTCGAGAACGAGGCCCTGATCGCCTATGCGAAGCGCTCGGCCGTCGAGACGCTCATCGTGGTGGTCAATCTCGACCCCCACGCGGCGCAGGAGGGGATCGTCATCGTCCCCTACGAGCTCGGGCTCGCGCCCGTGGTCGAGGCCGTCGACCTGCTCAACGGCGAGCACCTGCGCTGGCAGACGGGACGCAACTACGTGCGCCTCGATCCCGCGGTGCGCGCGGCGCACCTCCTCGCGATCGCCACGAACGAATGAACCCGTCCGGGCAGTGGTTCGAGTCCAACCCCCTGTGGTTCAAGACCGCCGTCTTCTACGAGATCCATCTGCGTGGCTTCTTCGACGGCACGGGCGACGGCTCGGGCGACTTCCGTGGGCTGACCGAGAAGCTCGACTATCTCGACTGGCTGGGAATCGACTGCATCTGGCTGCTGCCGATGTACGCGTCGCCGCTGCGCGACGGCGGGTACGACATAGCGGACTTCAAGCTGGTGCACCCCGACTACGGCACGATCGACGACGCCCGCATCTTCATCGAGGCGGCCCACGAGCGGGGCATCCGCGTGATCGCCGACCTCGTGATGAACCACACGTCCATCGAGCACCCGTGGTTCGTGGAGTCCCGCTCGTCGCCCGACTCGCCGAAGCGCAACTGGTACGTGTGGTCCGAGGATCCCTCGCGCTATCCGGATGCGCGGATCATCTTCGTCGATTCCGAGACGTCCAACTGGACCTACGACGAGTTGACCGGCGCGTACTACTGGCATCGCTTCTTCCACCACCAGCCGGACCTCAACTACGACGAGCCCGAGGTGCAGCAGGCCATGCTCGACACGCTGCGCTTCTGGCTCGATCTCGGCCTCGACGGGTTTCGCCTCGACGCCGTGCCGTACCTGTACGAGCGTGAGGCCACCAACTGCGAGAACCTGCCCGAGACCCACGCCTTCCTCAAGCGGGTGCGCGCGACCGTCGACGCCGAGTACCCCGACCGCGTGCTGCTGGCCGAGGCCAACCAGTGGCCCGAGGACGTGGTCCAGTACTTCGGCGACGGCGACGAGTGCCACATGGCGTTCCACTTCCCGGTGATGCCCCGCATGTTCATGTCGCTGCGCCGCGAGGAGGCGGCCCCGATCCTCGAGATCCTCGACAACACGCCCGACATCCCGGGCAACGCGCAATGGGGGCTGTTCCTGCGCAACCACGACGAGCTCACGCTCGAGATGGTCACCGACGAGGAGCGCGACTACATGTACTCCGAGTACGCCAAGGATCCGCGGATGAAGCTCAATCTCGGCATCCGCCGCCGTCTGGCGCCGCTGCTCGACAACGGTCGAGACGAGATCCAACTGCTCACCGCGATCATGTTCTCCCTCCCGGGAAGCCCCGTTCTGTACTACGGTGACGAGATCGCGATGGGAGACAACGTCTACCTCGGCGATCGCGATGGCGTGCGGACGCCGATGCAGTGGACCGGCGATCGCAACGGAGGCTTCAGCCGAGCGGATTTCGCGCAGCTCTACGCGCCGCCGCTCATGGACCCGGTGTACGGGTATCAGGCGGTCAACGTGGAAGCCCAGCTGCGCACGCCCACCTCCATCCTCCGCTGGCTGCAGCGCTTCATCGCGCTGCGCAAGGAGCACCCGGTGTTCGGTCTGGGCAGCTACGAGGCCCTGCGGCCGGCCAACGCCAAGATCTTCGCCCACGTTCGCCGCTACGAGGAGGACATCGCGCTCTGCGTGCACAACCTCGCCCGCTCGGCGCAGGCGGTCGAGCTCGACCTCTCCCAGTTCGAGGGGCGCTATCCCGAGGAGATGTTCGGGCGCACGCGCTTTCCGCAGATCGGCGAGCTGCCGTATCTGCTGACGCTCGGCCCGCGCGGCTTCTTCTGGTTCCTCCTGACCGCACCCGAGCGGGCCGATGTTGCCGATGCGTGACCTCGCTCAGGCCCTCGCCGCCGGCGACACCGGGCTGCTCCCCGGGGGCGCGCTTGCCGAATGGGTGACGGCGCAGCGCTGGTTCGGCTCCAAGTCCCGGGAGGTGAGCGAGCTCCAGCTGCTCGACCTCGTCGTGTTGCGCCCCGGTGATCCCGTCATTGCGATCGTGATCGTCGAGGCGCGCTTCGGGACGGGCACGCACCAGCTCTATCAGGTCCCGATCGGGCTGCGTCCGCGCGCCGCCGGTTGGGAGAAAGGCGTCATCTGGCGCACCCGGGAGCACGTCGTCTACGACGCGCTCGTCGACCCGATCGGCGGCGCGGTGCTGGCCGGTCAGCTCGCGGGCACGGCGGTCATCGAGCGACCCGCCGGCGCGCTGCGCTTTCACTGGGACAAGGCGGCGGCCCCGCCGGCGACGCAGGCGCGGATCCGCCCGATGGAAGCCGAGCAATCGAACACCTCGATCGTGTTCGACGAGCGGCTGGTGCTGAAGGTGTTCCGCCGGCTCGAGCCGGGCATCAACCCCGAGCTGGAGATGCTGCGCTTCCTGGCCGACCGCGGTTTCGCGAACATCGCCAGCCTGGTCGGCTGGTACGGGTACACCGGCGAGCTGATGGAGGCGACGCTCGGCGTGATGCAGCGGTTCATGGCCGATTCGCGCGACGGCTGGGATCTCGCTCTGGACGCGATCGTCACCGACGATCGCTCCTTCCTCGACCGGGTCGCCGAGCTCGGCGAGGTCACCGGGCGCATGCACACGACGCTCGGCTCGGACTCGAGCGATCCCGGCTTCTCGCCCGAGGAGGCCTCGCGCGAGAACGTGGCGCTGCTGACCGCGACGATCGACGAGCAGATCGAGCGTCTGTTCGTGGACCTCCCCGAGGACAACCCGGCGTTGGCGCCGCTCACCGGCCGGGGCGAGGAGGTGCGCGATCACCTGCAGTCGCTGTCGCACACGGTGATCGGCGGACGGCTCATCCGCCTGCACGGCGACTACCACCTTGGTCAGGTGGTCAGCGCGCCCGAGGGCTGGATCCTGCTCGACTTCGAGGGCGAGCCGGGACGGCCGCTGCTCGAGCGCCGGCGCAAGCGGTCGCCGCTGCGCGACGTGGCGGGGATGCTGCGCTCGTTCGCCTACGCCGCCTCGGCCGCGGGCCTGCTGCGCGGCGCTCCGGTCCCCGATGGCTGGGAGTCAGAGGCCCGCCGCCGTTTCCTGGACGGCTACCAGAGCGCGATCGACCGGGCGCTGCTGCCGGCCGGCGAGGCGGCGATCGCCAAGCTGCTGGCCCTGTTCGAGCTCGAGAAGGGCATCTACGAGCTGCGCTACGAGCTCGACCACCGCCCGGAGTGGGTAGGGATCCCGGTGGCGGGCATGATCCGCCTCCTCGATCAGACGCCGGCATGACCGGCGGAGAGACGCGCGGGAGGTCGTGATGACCGTGAGCAAGGGCGAGATCGAGCGGGTGATCGGGCGCGATCACCCCGACCCGCATCACGTGCTCGGCGCGCACCCGACGAAGGCCGGCGTGCGCATCCGCGTCTTCCGGCCCGACGCCGAGTCGATCCGCGTGCTCCTCGACGGCGACGGCGACCGACCCGTGAAGCTCCGCCGCTCACATCCTGCCGGGCTGTTCGAGGGCACGGTCAAGGGCGCCACGCTCCCGCTGCGCTACGAGCTCGAGGTGGCCTATCCGGGCGGGCGCAGCTTCCGTCTGCGCGATCCGTACGCGTTTCCGCCGGTGCTCGGCGAGCTCGATCTGTACCTCGTCGGCGAGGGCCGCCACGAGGAGCTCTATGAGCGCCTGGGCGCTCATCTCGTCGAAATCGACGGCGTGGCCGGCACCGCCTTCGCGGTGTGGGCGCCGGCCGCACGCTCGGTGAGCGTTGTCGGAGACTTCAATTCCTGGGACGGACGCCTGCACCCGATGCGCGTGCTCGGCGGCTCCGGCGTCTGGGAGCTGTTCGTCCCCGGCGTGGGCGAGGGCGCGCAATACAAGTACGAGATTCGCACCGCGGCCGGCGATCTCCGGCTGAAGGCCGACCCCGTCGCCTTCGAGGCGGAGCTACCCCCGGGAACCAACTCGATCGTCCACCGCCCGCACCACACGTGGCGCGACGCCGAATGGATGGAGACACGTGCCCACACCGACCCGCTGCGTGCCCCGATGTCGATCTACGAGGTGCACCTGGGCTCCTGGCGCCTGAACCCGCTCGAAGGCAACCGCTCACTCACCTATCACGAGCTCGCCGACGAGCTCGCCGCCTATGCCGTCGACCTGGGCTTCACCCACGTCGAGCTGCTGCCCGTCATGGCGCATCCCTTCTCGGGCTCGTGGGGCTACCAGGTGACCTCCTACTACGCGCCCTCGCCACGCTTCGGCTCACCCGACGACTACCGCGACTTCGTCGATCGCCTCCACGAGCATGGCCTCGGCGTGATCCTCGATTGGGTGCCCGCGCACTTTCCGCGCGACGACTGGGCCCTCGCCCGCTTCGATGGGACGGCCCTGTACGAACACGCCGACCCGCGCCGCGGCTCGCACCCGGACTGGGGGACGCTCGTGTTCAACTTCGCCCGCCACGAGGTGCGCAACTTCCTGCTCGCCAACGCGCTGTTCTGGACCCGCGAGTACCACGCGGACGGCGTTCGCGTCGACGCGGTGGCGTCGATGCTCTACCGCGACTACTCGCGCGAGCCCGGCGAATGGGTGCCGAACGAGTACGGCGGACGCGAGGATCTCGAGGCGGTCGCGTTTCTGAAGGAGGTCAACGAGCTGCTCTACGGCCGCGAGCCGGGGATCCTCACCGTGGCCGAGGAGTCGACCGCGTGGCCCGCGGTCTCGCGTCCCACCTATCTCGGCGGCCTCGGATTCGGCTTCAAGTGGAACATGGGCTGGATGCACGACACGCTCGACTACTTCGGCAACGATCCCGTCTACCGGCGCTACCACCACCACCAGCTCACCTTCAGCCTGCTGTACGCGTTCACCGAGAACTTCATCCTGCCGCTCAGTCACGACGAGGTGGTGCACGGCAAGGGCTCGCTCCTCAGTCGGATGCCCGGCGACCGCTGGCAGCAGCTCGCCAACCTCCGCGCGCTGTACGGGTACATGTGGGCCCATCCTGGTAAGAAGCTGCTGTTCATGGGCCAGGAATTCGCCCAGGAGGCCGAGTGGAACCACGAGGGCTCGATCGATTGGCATCTGCTCGAGCGCCCCGAGCACGCGGCGGTCCAGTCGCTCGTGCGTGACCTCAACCGCACGTACCGGGGCGAACCCGCGCTGTGGGACGAGGACTTCAGCCCGGAGGGATTCTGGTGGCTGGAGCCCAACGACGCGGACAGCAACGTGCTCGCGTTCGTCCGCGCCTCGCGCGGCGGCCGGCGGCTGCTCGTGTGCGTGTGCAACAACTCGCCGGTCGTGCGGGAGGGCTACCGCGTCGGGCTCCCGCGCGGCGGGCGATGGCGGGAGGCGATCAACACCGATTCGGCTCGCTATGGCGGGGCCGACGTGGGCAACGGCGGTGGCACGGAGGCCGACGACGTGCCCTGGCAGGGCCAGTCGCATTCCGCGGCGCTGACGCTCGGGCCCCTGGCCGTGCTCTGGCTCACCCCCGAGGTGCAGGACGACGCGGCCGGCGCCGCCTCGTCCGGTCCCTCGGGCCCGCGATGAACCGGCCGTGGCTGGCCGGGCTCGGCGCGACCCCGCGGGCCGACGGCGGGGCGACGTTTCGGGTGTGGGCGCCGCGGGCGGAACGGGCGCTGGTGCGCAGCGGGACCGAGGAGTTCGCGCTGTCGCCGGTCGACCGCGGCGTCCATGAGGGGACCGCCCCGGTCGGCGCGGGGGCCGACTACCGCTATGTCCTGCGCGACGGTCATGGGGGACGGGAGCGGGTGCTGCCCGACCCGTGCTCGCGCCATCAGCCCGAGGGCCTGCGCGGACCGTCCCGGGTCCTCGATCCATCGGCGTTCGCCTGGACGGACGACGGCTGGTCGACGCCGGCGCTGGACGATCTCGTCCTGTACGAGCTGCACGTGGGCACCTTCACGGCGGAGGGCACCTTCGCTGCGGCCGCGGGGTGCCTTGCCGAGCTCGCCGAGCTCGGCGTCGGCGGGGTCGAGATCATGCCGATCGCGGACTTCCCGGGGGATCGCGGCTGGGGCTACGACGGCGTCTACCTCTCGGCCGCGCACCGGACCTACGGCGGACCGGAGGGGTTCGCGCGCTTCGTCGACGCCGCGCACGCCGCCGGCCTGGCGGTCGTCCTCGATGTCGTCTACAACCACGTCGGCGCCAGTGGCGCGCCCGCACTGGAGGCCTTCGGTCCGTACTTCACCGATCGGTACGCGACCTTCTGGGGCAAGGCGATCAACTACGACGACGCCGACTGCGACGGCGTGCGCGAATGGGTGGCGCAGAGCGCGTGTGGGTGGGTGCGCGACTTCCACGTCGACGGGCTGCGGCTCGACGCGATCCACGCCATCTACGACACGAGCCCGACCCACATCGTCGCCGAGGTGGCGGCCCGCGTGCACGCGCTCAACCCCCGCGCGCTCGTGATCGCCGAGAGCGGGCTGAACGACCCGCGCGTGATCCGGCCCCCCGAGCGGGGCGGCTGGGCCTGCGACGCCCAGTGGGCGGATGACTTCCACCACGCGCTGCGCGTGCTGCTCACCGGCGATCGTGACGGCTACTACGCGGATTTCGGGACCGTCGCCGATCTGGCGAAGGCCTTCCACCGGCCCTTTGTCCACGACGGTCGGTATTCGCCCTTCCGCCACCGCTGTTTCGGGGCGCCCGCCGAGGATCGTCCGGCGTCGCAGTTCGTCGTCTTCGACCAGAACCACGATCAGGTCGGCAACCGCGCCTTCGGTGAGCGGCTGCCGCGCCCGGCCCGGGCGCTCGCCGCCTTCTGCACACTGCTCTCACCGTTCGTTCCGATGCTGTTCATGGGCGAGGAGTACGGTGAGGACGCCCCGTTCCAGTTCTTCACCAACCACATCGATGAGGAGATCGCGCTCGCGACGCGTGAGGGTCGGCGCCGGGAGTTCGCCGCCTTCGAGTCCTTTGCCCAGGAGGTCCCCGATCCGGAGGACCCGCGCACGTTCGAGCGCTCCAAGCTCACCCGCCGCGCCGATCCGGGCCTCGCGGGCCTGTACCGTGACCTGCTGCGAGCGCGTCGTCGCCTCAGCGGGGAGGCCGAGATCCGCTTCGACGAGCACCAGCGCTGGCTGCGGGTGAGCCGCACCGGAGGCGAGCTGCTCTGTAACTTTGGCGCTCACCCCGTCCAACTGCCGATCGAGAGGGGCCGCCACATCGTCCTCGCCACTCATCCCGAGACGACTGCCCAGAGCGCCGAGGCCGGCGTGCGGCTCCCCGCGCTCGCCGGAGCGCTGGTCGCTTGACGCGGGCGTGGCGCGGAGCGCCGTTCCCGCTGGGCGCCACCTGGGACGGGCAGGGCACGAACTTCTCGCTCTTCTCCGAGCATGCCGAGCGCGTCGAGCTGTGCCTGTTCGACGAGCAGGACAACGAGACACGGATCGCCGTCACGCACGAGACGGCCCACAACTGGCATGTGTACCTGCCGGACGTGGGCCCCGGGCAGCGCTACGGCTATCGCGTGCACGGACCCTACGCTCCGGAGCAGGGGCATCGCTTCAACGCGGCCAAGCTGCTGCTCGACCCCTACGCCAAGGCGATCGTGGGCGAGGTCCGCTGGGACGAGGCGAACGTGCTGCCGTACGTGCCCGACCCGGAGAACCCGGACGCCGATCTGGAGCCGGACGACGAGGACTCGGCGCCGGCCATGCCGCGCTGCGTCGTCGTGGATCCGAGCTTCGACTGGGAGGGTGACCGTCCGCCGCGGCGACCGTGGGCGGAGACCGTCATCTACGAGACCCACGTCAAGGGCTTCACGCAATGCCTCCCGGACGTGCGCGAGGATCTGCGCGGCACGTACGCGGGGATGGCCGCCGAGCCGGCCGTCGACTATCTGTGCCGGCTGGGCGTCACCGCCGTCGAGCTGCTGCCGGTGCACCACATCATCGACGAGAGCTTCCTGGCCGGGCGCGGGCTGTCCAACTACTGGGGCTACAGCTCGATCGGCTACCTCGCGCCGCACGCCGCGTACGCGGCGACCGGCGCCGAGGGACAGCAGGTGCGCGAGTTCAAGGGCATGGTCAAGGCGCTCCACCGGGCCGAGATCGAGGTGATCCTCGACGTCGTCTACAACCACACCGCGGAGGGCAACCACCTCGGCCCGATGCTCTCGTTCAAGGGCGTGGACAACTCGGCCTACTACCGCCTCACGCCCGAGGACCCGCGGCGCTACATGGACTTCACCGGCACCGGGAACTCGCTCAACCCGGTCCAGCCGAGCGTGCTGCGGCTGATCATGGACTCGCTGCGCTACTTCGTCACCGAGTGCCACGTCGACGGATTCCGCTTCGACCTGGCCTCGGCGCTCGCACGGGAGTTCTATGACGTCGACCGTCTGTCGGCGTTCTTCGACGTGATCCACCAGGATCCGGTGCTCTCCACCGTGAAGCTCATCGCCGAGCCGTGGGACGTCGGCCCCGGCGGCTACCAGGTGGGCAACTTCCCGGTGCTGTGGTCGGAATGGAACGGGATCTACCGCGACACGATGCGCGACTTCTGGCGCGGCGACGCGAGCGTGGGCGACTTTGCCGCGCGCTTCACCGCCTCGAGCGACCTGTATGAGTCGGACGGTCGCAAGCCGTTCGCGTCGATCAACTTCATCACCGCGCACGACGGCTTCACGCTGCGCGACCTCGTGTCCTACAACGAGAAGCACAACGAGGCCAACCGCGAGGACAACCGCGACGGCAGCGACGACAACCGCTCCTGGAACTGCGGAGCGGAGGGACCGACCGACGATCCGGACGTCAACGCCCTGCGCGAGCGTCAGCAGCGCAACTTCCTCGCCACCCTGTTCCTGTCCCAGGGCGTGCCGATGCTCCTCGGCGGCGACGAGTTCGGCCGCAGCCAGAGCGGCAACAACAACGCCTGGTGCCAGGACAACGCCGTCTCCTGGTACAGCTGGCAGCACGAGGGCTGGCAGGACGGGCTGGTGGACTTCACGCGCCGGCTGATCACGCTCCGCCGCAAGCACCCGGTGTTCCGCCGCACCCGCTTCCTGGCCGGCCGTCAGCTGGACGGCTCGGGGCTCCCCGACGTGTGGTGGTTTCGCCCCGACGGCAGACGCATGACCCAGCGCGACTGGAAGCGCGCCGACGCCCACATGCTCGGCGTGTTCCTCAACGGTGACGAGCTGCAGGAGACGACCGAGGAGGGCCACCCGATCATCGACGACTCGTTCGTGCTGCTGTTCAACGCCCACTTCGAGGTCGTCCCGTTCCGGCTGCCCAACCATGCGTTCGGCTCCGCGTGGGTGCTCGAGCTGTCCACGGCCGATCCGGTCGCGGGCGGAGAGGCGCGCTTCGCCCCGCGCGACCACGTCAACGTCCAGGCGCGGTCGGTCGTGCTGCTGCGACGTGTGGTCGAGGAGGCCGAGGGGTAACGGACGCCGACTGATGGAGGTTCGCGCGACCTACCGCTTGCAGCTCGGGCCCGGGCTGGACTTCGCGCGCGTGCGCGGGCTGGCGCCCTACCTGCGCGAGCTCGGCGTGAGCCATCTGTATCTGAGCCCGGCACTGCAGGCGCGGCCGGGGTCGACGCACGGCTACGACGTGATCGATCCCACCCGGGTGTCGGACGCGCTCGGCGGCGAGTCGGGCCTTCGCGAGCTGGCCCAGGCCGACCTGGGGATCATCCTCGACATCGTGCCCAACCACATGGCGCGCAGCGACGAGAACCGGTGGTGGAGCGATCCGGCGCTGCGCGTTCGGTTCTTCGACCTCGATCCGGAGACCGGGTTCCCTCGGCGCTTCTTCGACATCGACGACCTCGTGGCGCTGCGTCAGGAGGACCCGGTCGTGTTCGATGTCACCCACGCCAAGGTGCTGGAGCTCGTGCGCGACGGCGTGCTCGCCGGCCTGCGCATCGACCATCCCGACGGACTCGCCGATCCGGCGGGCTACCTGCAGCGCCTGCGCGAGAAGGGCGCGCCCCACGTTTGGGTCGAGAAGATCCTCAGCGCGACGCCCCCCGGGGAGGCGCTGAGGGCCTGGCCGGTCGAGGGGACGGTCGGCTACGAGTTCCTCAACGACGTCGCCGCGCTGTTCGTCGACCCGGCCGGCGAGGCGTCGCTGACCGCGCTGTGGACCGAGATCAGCGGGGACGGCCGTCCGTTCGACGAGGTGGCGACGGCGGCGAAGGTCGAGCAGGCGCGGGGCACGTTCTCGCGCGAGCTCGAGCGTCTGCGGCGTCTCGCGCCGCATTTCTCGACGGCGCGGCTGGCCCGGGCGCTCGCCGCCCTGCCCGTCTACCGAACCTACGTCGAGCCCTGGAACGGGCGCGCGGAGGCGGCGGACGCCGATGCGCTCGGCGCGATCGCCGATGATGAGCTCGCGGCCGCGCTGCTGCTCGCTCGGCCCGAGGCCGTCCCGGACGAGTTCATCACCCGCTTCCAGCAGGCCTCGCCCGCCGTGACGGCCAAGGGCGTGGAGGACACCGCCTTCTACCGCTATCTGCGCCTCGTCGCGCTCAACGAGGTGGGCGGTGACCCGGGTCGCTTCGGCCTGTCGGTGGCCGACTTCCACGCCGCCAATCTGGAGCGCGCGCGACGCTTCCCGCGCGGTCTGCTGGCCACCCAGACCCACGACACGAAGCGCTCCGGCGACGCTCGAGCGCGCATCGGGGCGCTCGCCGGACGCGCCGACGAGTGGCGCGAGCGAGTGATGGCCTGGCACCGGCTGACCGCCGGGCTGCGCGCGGGCGACGGCGGGGAGGGGGAGGGCGGCGCCCCCGACTTCAGCGAGGAGTACCTCATCTATCAGACCCTCGTCGGCGTCTGGCCGATCGAGCTCGAGCGGCTGCAGGCCTACCTGACGAAGGCGCTGCGCGAGGCCAAGCGCCACACGAGCTGGGTCGAGCCGGACGAGCGATGGGAGGAGCGGGTCAGGGCGTTCGCCGCCGCGCTGCTCGATCACCGGCCCTTCGTCGATGACTTGGCGGACTTCATGAGCCGGCTCGGGGTGGAGGGGCGGCGCAGCGCGCTCGGCCAGCTGCTGCTGAAGCTCACCTGCCCGGGCGTGCCGGACATCTTCCAGGGCGACGAGCTGTGGCGCCTGTCGCTCGTCGATCCCGACAATCGCCGGCCGGTCGACTGGGACGAGCGTCGGGCGGCGCTGACGCGCGTCCGCGCCGGGGCCCGCCCGAGTGCGGACGACGCCAAGCTGTTTCTCATCCACCGTTCGCTTGCGCTGCGCGCCCGCCGGCCGCAGGCCTTCGCCGGCGCCTACGAGCCGGTGGAGGCGGGGCCGGATGTCTGCGCTTTCCTGCGCGGCGACGCCGAAGCGCTCGTCGTCGTCACGCTACGGGCGGGCGGCGCCGGCGGGTCTCCGCTTGCGCCCGACGCGGGCGGACGGTGGCGAGACGTGCTCGCCGACCGTGACGTCGACCTCTCGCGCGCGCCCACGCTCGCCGAGCTCGGCGACGGCTTCGAGGGGCACTGGCTGCTCGAGCGGCGATAGGGTGCGGCGTCCGGCCCGGCGGCGCGCCCCGGCGCCTGCCTGCGCGAGACCCGCGGTACTAGTCTCTTGGGTCGTGACGCGCGTGCTCATGCTCGCCTGGGAGTACCCGCCGATCATCGAGGGCGGTCTCGGCCGCCACGTGTGCAGGCTCTCGGAGGAGCTCGTGCGCCAGGGCATCGAGGTCGACGTGCTGACGCGCGGTGGCGGTGATGCGCCCGAGCTCCAGGAGCGAGCCGGCGTGGCGGTGCACCGGGTTCGCGAGCCCCGCTGGCCGCGCGACCTCGATCGCTTCCTCACCTGGGTGGCGCAGATGAACGAAGACCTGCGCCGGGCCGGCGAGACGCTCGCCGAGGACCGGCCCTTCGACCTCATCCACGGGCACGACTGGCTCGTGGCCGCGGCCGGCACGGCGCTCGCCGATCGGCTTGGCGTGCCGCTCCTCACCACGGTGCATGCGACCGAGTACGGTCGCCATCAGGGCTGGGTGGACAAGCCGCCTCAGTCGCGCATCCATCGCGCCGAAGGCCGCATGGTGCGCCGCGCCGACGGGGTGATCGTGTGCTCGCATTACATGCGCGGTCACGTGGCCGACGTCTTCTCGATCGACGAGCGGCGCGTGACCGTGATCCCGAACGGCGTCGACGCGGTGGACATGCGGCCGGTCGACGATCTCCAGGCGCTGCGTGCCCGGTTCGCCGGCCCGGCGGACAAGCTCGTGCTGCTCGTCGGGCGGCTCGTCTACGAGAAGGGCTTCCAGCTCGCGCTCGAGGCGCTGCCCGGCGTGATCCGTCGGCAGCCCGGCGTGCGCTTCGTCGTGGCCGGATCGGGGCCGCACGAGCGCGAGCTCAGGGCCCAGGCCCGCCGGCTCGGCCTCGACGCGCACGGGACGTTCCTCGGCTGGATCGGCGACGACGCGCTGCACTCCCTCTACCGGATCGCCGATCTGTGCGTCGTGCCCTCCATCTACGAGCCGTTCGGACTCGTCGCCCTGGAGGCGATGGCCTCGGGATGCCCGTGCCTGGTCGCCGACACCGGCGGGCTGCGCGAGCTGGTGCCCAATCAGGGTGTCGGACTGCGGTTCACCTCGCGCGATCCCCGCTCGCTCGCACGCATGCTCGAACGGGTCCTCACCGACGATGCTCTGCGCGACCGGCTCGTGGCTGAGGCCTCCGAGCACGTCCTGCGCTTCGACTGGGGCGACGTCGCCCAGCGGACCCGCGAGGTCTATGGCTCCTTGCGCGCGGACGCATGCGCCCGACCGGGCGGGCTCGGCGCCGCGCCCGCCCGCCGGGCCCCTCGCGTCTGACCGCGGCCCCGCCACACGCAGAGATCCGGCTCGCCACGCCAAACGCACCGGCGATCGTGTGACCGGTTCGGGAAGCCCCCTTGCGCGTTCCGCGAGTGAGTTGGATACTCGCTCCCATGGCGAAGGCCACGACGCCCGAGCACACGAGGCTGGAGGCGGCCCGCACCGGCGAGGTGCCGTGGAAGGCGTGGGGTCCCTACCTCAGCGAGCGTCAGTGGGGGACCGTTCGGGAGGACTACAGCGCGGGTGGGGACGCCTGGGACTACTTCACGCACGACCAGGCTCGCTCGCGCGCGTACCACTGGGGCGAGGACGGCATCGCCGGGATCTGCGACGAGCGCCAGCGGCTGTGCCTGGCCCTGACTCTGTGGAACGGGGCCGACCCGATCCTCAAGGAGCGCATGTTCGGCCTCACCAACGCGCAGGGAAATCACGGCGAGGACGTCAAGGAGTACTGGTTCTACCTCGACAGCACCCCGACCCACTCCTACCTGAAGTGCCAGTACAAGTACCCCCAGGGCGCGTTTCCCTACGAGGACCTGGTGTCCACGAACGCCCGCCGCGGCAAGCAGGACATGGAGTACGAGCTGCTCGACACGGGCATCTTCGACGACGACCGCTACTTCGATGTGATCGTCGAGTACGCCAAGGGCGCCCACGACGACATCCTCATGCAGGTGACGGCGCACAACCGCGGGCCGGACGCCGCGACCCTGCATCTCCTCCCGACGCTGTGGTTCCGCAACACGTGGTCATGGGGCGACGAGGTCGTCAAGCCGATGCTGACGGCCTCAGAGGGCGGGCGGGGGATCGCCGCGGCGCGCGCCTCGCACCCCGAGCTGGGCGACTGGTCGCTGTACGCGGATGGATCGGCGGAGCTGCTGTTCTGCGAGAACGAGACGAACAACGAGCGCCTGTTCGGAGTGCCGAACGGGTCGCCGCACGTCAAGGATGCGATCAACGACTACGTCGTGCACGGCGCCGACGACGCCGTCAATCCGGCGCGCACCGGCACCAAGATGGCCGCCCATCACGTGCTCGAGGTCGCGGGGGGCGAGAGCGCGGCGATTCGCGTCCGGCTGAGCGCCTGCGGCACGACGAAGAGCGGCTCGCCGAGCAAGGCCAACCCACTGGGCTCGAGCTTCGACCGCGCTCTCCGGGCTCGCCGCAAGGAGGCCGATCAGTTCTACGCGACCGTCATCCCGGATTCGCTGCGGGCGGACGGAGCGATGGTGATGCGCCAGGCGCTGGCCGGGTTGCTGTGGGGCAAGCAGTACTACGAGTACAACGTCCATCGCTGGCTGCGCGAGCATGGCGTCAACCCGTGGGCTCCGAACGCCCCCACGAGCTCCACTCGCAACGTGCCCTGGTTTCACATGGTCTCGGGCGACGTGATCTCGATGCCGGACAAGTGGGAGTACCCCTGGTTCGCCGCCTGGGATCTGGCCTTCCACTGCGCGCCGCTCTCGCTCGTGGACGTCGACTTCGCCAAGGAGCAGGTCGAGCTGCTGCTCGACACCCGCTACCAGCATCCGAACGGCCAGATCCCGGCCTACGAATGGAACTTCAGCGACGTCAACCCGCCGGTGACGGCGTGGGCCGCGCTGTTCGTGTACGAGCGCGAGGCCGAGATCAGGGGCGAGGGCGACCGCGAGTTCCTCGCCCGTGTGTTCGACCGCCTGCTGACCAACTTCACCTGGTGGGTCAACCGCAAGGACCCCGACGACCGCAACCTCTTCCAGGGCGGCTTCCTCGGCCTGGACAACATCGGCATCTTCGACCGCTCCGCGCCCCTGCCTGGCGGCGGGACGCTCGAGCAGGCCGACGGCACCGCCTGGATGGCCCTGTACTGCCAATGGATGCTGCAGATTGCCGCCGAGCTGGCCCAGCACGATCCCGCGTATGCGGATATGGCGATGAAGTTCGCCACCCACTTCGAGTGGATCGCGATCGCCATGGACCCACCGGATGGCGACACAGTGCTGTGGGACGAGGAGGACGGCTTCTACTACGACGTCCTGCGTCAGCCGGATGGCACCCCCATCCAACTGAGGGTCCGTTCGCTGGTGGGTCTGCTGCCGCTCTGCGCCGCGACCGTGTTCGAAGGCGAGCTGCTCGATCGCTACCCCAAGCTCGTGGAACGCGTTGAACGCTTCGTCCAGGACTTCTCAGACGAGGTGCCGTCGCTGGCCGATCTCCTGAGCGGCAGCCCGGAGGGCCGGCGCCTCGCCTCGCTCGTCGACGAGGACAGGCTGCGGCGGATCCTCGCGGTGATGCTCGACGAAGAGGAGTTCCTCGGCGCCCACGGGATCCGGGCGATCTCGCGTCGTCACCTCGAGCAGCCGTGTGTCTTCGACTGGGGCGGTCAGGAGTACAGCGTCCACTACCTCCCGGCCGAGTCGGACACCGGCATGTTCGGGGGCAACTCCAACTGGCGCGGCCCGGTCTGGTTCCCGATGAACCTGGTTATCCTGCGCGGACTTCTGCAGCTGCACCGCTTCTACGGCGACCGGCTGAAGGTCGAGTGCCCGACCGGCTCCGGGCGCGAGATGAACCTCAGCGAGATCGCGACCGAGATCGGCACGCGCCTGGCGACCACGTTCACCGAGGACGAGAACGGACGCCGGCCGGTGTTCGGCGGGATCGAGAAATTCCAAAACGATCCGCACTGGCACGACCTGATCATGTTCCACGAGTACTTCCACGGCGACAACGGGGCCGGCATCGGCGCGAGTCACCAGACCGGCTGGACCGGCACGGTGGCGCTGCTGTTCATGCTCGGCGGCGCGCTGCATGCGCATCCGGACGAAATCGCGGCGCTGACCGACTGAGTGGCGGCGTGCGTCTGTCCACCCGCCCGACGGTGTACGAGCTCAACACCGCGGCGTGGCTGCAGCGGCTCGGTCGCGAGCGGGGACGGCCGCTGCTCCTGAGCGAGGTCGCGGCCGCCGAGTGGGACGCGCTGGCCGCGCTCCCGGTCGACGCCGTCTGGCTGATGGGAGTCTGGCAGCGCAGCCCCGCCGGCCTGCGCGTCGCCCTGGCGAATCCGCAGCTGGACGCCGGCAACCGGGCCGCGCTCCCCGACCTGCGCCCCGAGGACGTGATCGGCTCGCCCTACTGCGTCCGCGACTACGTCGTCGACGAGCGCTTCGGCGGACCGGACGCCCTCGCCACCGCCCGCGAGCAGCTCGCGCACCGTGGCCTGGGCTTGATCCTCGACTACGTCCCCAACCACGTGGCGCCCGACCACCCGTGGGTGACGGCGCGCCCGCAGTGTCTTCTGGCCGGCACCGAGGAGGAGCTCGCCGCCCACCCCGAGGCGTTCATCCGCACCGCCGGCGGGGTCCTCGCCAACGGGCGCGATCCCTACTTCCCGCCGTGGCCCGACGTCGTGCAGCTGAACGCCTTCTCCCCGGTGCTCCGCGACGCGGTCGTCGAGACGCTGACGGCGGTCGGAGACGCCTGCGACGGACTGCGCTGCGACATGGCGATGCTGATGACCAACGAGGTGTTCGCGCGCACCTGGGGCGAGCGGGTCGGCCCGGCCCCCGAGGCCGATTACTGGCCGACGGTGATCGGCCGCGTGAAGGAGGCGCATCCGGATCTGCTCTTCATGGCCGAGGCGTATTGGGAAATGGAATGGGCCCTCCAGCAGCAGGGCTTCGACCTCTGCTACGACAAGCGCCTCTACGATCGCCTGGTCCACGACGGGGCCGCATCGGTGCGGGGCCACCTACAGGCCGACGCGGGCTATCAGGAGCGGTTGATCCGCTTCGTCGAGAATCACGACGAGCCGCGCGCGGCGGCCACGTTCGGGGCGGCGCAGGCGCGGGCCGCCGCCGTCGTCATGTCCACGCTTCAGGGCGCGCGGCTGTACCACGACGGCCAGCTGGAGGGCCGCCGGACGCACATCCCGGTCTTCCTCGCCCGTGCCCCGGACGAGCCCGACGACGCCGATCTGCATGCCTTCTACGAGCGGCTGCTGCGCGCGGTGGCCGAGTCTGGCCTGCGCAACGGCGACTGGCGCTTGTGCGACTGCAGCGGGTGGCCCGACAACGACTCGTTCCGGCAGCTGGTCGCCTGGGGTTGGTCCACTGCGGGCACACACCACCTCGTCGTGGTCAACCTCGCTGCTTCACCGGCCGAGGCTCGAGTGCACCCGCCCTGGGACGATCTCGGCGGGCGGGTGTGGGAGCTGGACGACCGCATCGGCGGACAACGCTTCGAGCGCGACGGCGACGAGCTGGCCGGCGACGGTCTGTACGTGGCGCTCGAGCCGTGGGCGTCGTACTTCCTGGCCTTCGGCGCTGTCACCGGCACGGGCGCCGGCGACGCGCGGGAGCGCGTCGGCTCGGCGGCTCTCTGAGTCGGGGCGCCTTGCCGCCCGTCAGTCGGGGCGGCGCGCCGAGATCATCAGGTTGTAGAAGATCGCCGGCGGCAAGCGCGATTCGAGCAGCCGACGGTCGAGTTCCTGCAGCGCGAGGTAGCCTCGGTAGGCGTACTGGCGCCAAGCCCACGGCACCGTCTCGGGTGCGGCGGTCGCCTCGAGCGTGCGGTTCGCCCAACCGAACCAGTTCGCGAGCAGCTCCTCGCCGCCGACGCGCACCCGTTCGAAGTCGGCGGCCTCGGCCCAGCTGCGCAGCTCGCTCGGGGCAAAGGCATGCACATCCACGACGCTCTCCAACCGATGGTCCGCGCTCGCGTCGCCGCCTCGCGGTGCCTCCGTCGCTCCGACCGCGAGCCGCCACGCCGGAGCCACGCGCGAGGCGGCGCGCTTCGGGACCGCCGCGATGCGGTCGCCGTAGCGCGAGGGCTCCCCGGCGAAGAGGATCGTCCCGCCGGGCCGCAGCACGCGCCGGAACTCGGCGAACGCGGCGCCCAGATCGGGGATGTGGTGCAGCACGGCGTGACCGAGCACGAGATCGAACTGCTCGTCCTGCAGCGGCAGTCGCTCGGCGTCGGCGACCATCGTCTCGACCGTCAGGTCGAGACGCTCGGCGTTGTCGCGCAGCGTCGCGAGCATGCCGGCGGAGATGTCGGTGCAGATCGCCTCCCGCACGATCCCGGCGGCGAGCAGGTTGAGGGTGAAGTACCCGGTACCGGCCCCGATCTCCAGCGAGCGCCGATAGCGCCCCGGGGGGTGTCCGAGCGCCTTGCGCACCTTGCCCAGCACCTGGGCGTGGCCGATCCCGCCGAAGTCGATCCCCCATTTGGAGTCGTAGCTCTCGGCGGCGACGTCGTGGTAACGCTCGTTGACGTCGCGGATCTCTTCGGCGCTCGCGGGTGCGGTCATCGGGTGGGACCATATACTCGCGCGCCGTGTCCATGCCTCTCTACGTCCAGCGCGACCAGCCCCCGGGTGTGCCCCCGCTTTCGCTCACCGGCGAGCGCACGCTGCCCGACGTGCCCGAGGAGAACTACTGGTTCCGTCGGCATCTGGCGGTGTACGAGTGGATCGGCGCGCGCGTGTCCGGGCTCGACGTCGTCGACATGGCTTGTGGAGAGGGCTACGGCTCCGACGTGCTCGCGCACACGGCGGCCAGCGTCATCGGCGTGGATGCGAATCCCGAGGCTCACGAGCATGCCCGTTGCCGGTACCGGCGCGAGAACCTGCGCTTCGCCCGTGATCTCGTCGAGACGTTCCGCGCCCCGGCCGATGCCGTCGTCTTCCTGCAGACGATCGAGCACGTCCAGGACCCCGCGGCGGTGCTCGAGCATTTTCGCTCGCTCGTCGGCGAGCGCGGCGCCGTGTACATCTCCACCCCGAATGTGCTCACGCTCGCGCCGCCGGGCGCAGAGCGGTCGGACAATCCGTGGCACGTCAAGGAGTACCGCGCCGCGGAGTTCCACGACCTGTGTCGAGCCTCGTTCGGCTCGGTCGCTCTCTACGGCCTGTACCACGCTCGCAAGCTGCGCGTCCACGAGTTGGCCCTCCGCGCCGGCTGGGACACGGTGCACAAGCAGCTGCGCCTGACCGCGCCGTTCTACCGCTGGTTCACGCCCGCGCTCGCGGCGAGCGACTTCGTGCTGCGCGAGGGCTCGGCCGGCGATCTGGGTCGTGCACTCGACTTCCTCGCCGTGTGTCGTCCGTGAGCTCCGCGGTCTCGTGAATGCGGACGCGCCGGTGCGGGGCGAGCTGTCGATCGTCCTGCACACCCACATGCCGTATGTCGAGGGCTTCGGGACGTGGCCGTTCGGAGAGGAATGGCTGTGGGAGGCGATGGCCGGCTGCTATCTGCCGCTGCTCGACCTGCTGCGGACCGGCGCCCCGCTGACCATCTCGATGACGCCGGTGCTGGCCGATCAGCTCGACGCCGACATCGCGGGGCGCTTCGAAGCGTTCCTGCGCGGTGTGCGCCGAGAGACGCACGCGCGAGACGCGGCCGCGCTGCGGGCCGCCGGCGAGGAGGCGCTCGCCCGGCAGGTCGAACGGTCGGCGGGCGACTACGAGTCGGCGCTCGGCCGTTTCGCCGAGATCGACGGTGACCTGCTCGGTGCGCTGGCGCCCTTCGTCGCCTGGACGTCCTCGGCGACGCATGCGGTGCTGCCGTTGCTCGCCACGGACGCCGGGGTGCGCCTGCAGGTGCACTCGGGTCTGCGCACCCACCGCGCGCGCGTGTCGGAACGCTGGCGCGGCGGCTTCTGGCTGCCCGAGTGCGCCCACGCGACCTGGCTGCACGAGACGCTCGCCGACGCCGGCGTGCACGCGAGTTGCGTTGAGCTCACGGACCGCCTCGGGCTCGGGTCGGTCGCGAACCTGTCGCCGATCACGACCGCGTCCGGACTGACGCTCGTCCCGGTCGACCGCGAGACGATCGACCTCGCGTGGGGAGCGAGCGGCTACCCGTCGCGGCCGGCCTACCGCGACTCGCACCGACGCACGGCGCACTGGCACCACCCGTGGGCGAACAGCGGCGAGCCATACGACCCCGCGGCCGCGCTGTCCTGCGCGCGAGACGACGCGCGCGACTTCGTCGGGCACGTGCGCGCCCGGCTGCTTGCGGCGGAGGGACAGCTCTGCGACGGGGGGCTGCTCGTCTGCGCGCTCGACACCGAGCTACTCGGCCACTGGTGGTACGAGGGGGTGGCGTGGCTCACGGCGGTCGTGCAGGAGGCCGAGCGCCAGGGGGTGGCCCTCGCGCATCTCGACGATGCCCTGGTCCGCCATCCGGGGGTCCAGGCAGCGGAGGGGGTGCTCGAGGGCGTCTGCAGCTGGGGCAACGATCGGACGCTTAGCACGTGGGACGGTCCCGACGTGGCCGACATGGCGTGGGCCATGCGGCGAGCCGAGCTGGCGGCGGTTGCCGCCGGGCCGCGGATCGATCGCGCCGGCGCGCGGCATCTGCTCGCGCTGCAGTCCAGTGACTGGTCCTTCCTCGTGTCGCGAGAGCTGGCCCCCTCCTACGGGCGCGAGCGCCTGCGCCAGCACCTGGAGGGCCTCACCGCCGGGCTGCGCGGCGACGGGATGGGCGAGGGGCCGCTGCGCGAGCTGGCCCGCCACGCAGACGTCTCGGCGCTGCTCGAGCCCTGAGTCGGTGCTCGCCATGCGTGCCCCCGCCGCTCCCGAGCTCACCACGCGGCGGCTGCGGCTGCGCCGATGGCGCCGGGCCGACGAGCTGCCGATGATGGAGATCAACCTCGATCCGGAGGTCGCGCGCTACCTCAACCGCCCGGTCGATGTCGCGGCCGCCGGCGTGTTCCTGGCCGAGGTCGAGGCGCATTGGGATCGTCATCGCTGCGGCGTCTACGCGGTGGAGCCGCGGGAGGGACCGCGCCGCGGAGTGCTCCTCGGTTTCGTCGGACTCGGGTTCCCCGGCTTCCTGCCGGCGTTCGCGCATCGTCTGGAGCTCGGCTGGCGCCTGCGCCGCGACGCCTGGGGCCAGGGCTACGCCACCGAGGCGGCAACGGCCGTGCGTGACCACGCCGTCGGCGCGCTCGGCATGCGCGACCTGGTCTCGATCATCCATCCCGAGAACGAGCGTTCGCGGCGTGTGGCCGGCAAGCTCGGCATGACCGTGGAGACCGAGGTCTTCAATCCGGGCGTCGACCGCTCGGTCGAGGTGTGGGCGCTACCCGAGGGATGGTCGCCCCGCGCGGAGCCGTGACCGTGTCCCAGCGCATCGACGCGGGCGCCTTGCGCATGCGGATGATGCGCGCCGGAACGCCGCCGGCGACCGCGTTGGCGGGCACGTCGCCGGTGACGACGGCGTTCGTGCCGATGACGCTGTTGTCGCCGACCGTCACGCCCCGCAGGATGCATGCGCCATAGCCGAGCCACACGTTGTGGCCCACGCGCACGTCCCGCTTGTAGATCCCCTGCTGGCGGATCGGCCGTTCGACCTCCACGACCCCGTGGTCGAAGTCGATCATCATGACCCGATCGGCGATGATGCACTCGCGCCCGATCGACACGTGCCGGTAGGCGGACACCGTGCACTCCTGGCCGATGACCGTCTTGGCGCCGATGTGCACCTCGCCCTCGTGCACGCGGATCTTCGTGCCGTGCCCGAGCCACGACCAGCGCCCGAGGTGCAGGGTCGCCTGGGGCCCGATCTCGAGCTTCACCCCCGGGCACACGAAGCAGATCCCGTCGGTGCGCAGACGCCCACGCCACCGCAGTTTCAGGTACACGAATCGCGCGAGCAGGCGCGCGTATCCCACGCTGAACATGCGGTGGGCGCGCATGAAGCGCAGCAGCACCAGCGGCCCCCCGTGCAACGGCGGGGGCGGCGGTCGCAGGCCGTCGGCGGGCGCCGGCGGCGGGACCCCGGTGTCAGGCGGCAGTGTCAGGCCCGGCGGTGCCGAGACGCTCGTTGCAGGGTGATCCACGTGCGGCATGGTAATTCGTGCGGGCGGTGCGCGAGGGATGGTGGCCGGATGGGCGTACTCGGGACGCGCAGCTCGGGGGCACCTCGGGGGCGGCCGGCGACAGTCGGCCGCGCGGAGAAAACGCGTCCGGAACACCAGGCGGTGCGGGGATCGCCCGCGACACGCTCGCTCGCGACAGCGTGGCTGGCATCATTCCCGCCTCATGTCGACTGCGTCCTCTCCCACGCCGACGCTCGCCGAGCGCCTGCTGGCCGGCGATCGCCGCGCGCTCGCCCGCGCCATCTCGCTCGTCGAGGACGATCGCCCCGAGGGGTGGCATCTCGTCAGCGAGGTCTATCCGCACACCGGTCGAGCCGACGTCGTCGGCTTCACGGGTCCGCCCGGTGTGGGCAAGTCGACGCTCATCGGCGCGCTGACCAAGGCCCGTCGCGAGGCCGGGCGCACCGTCGGCGTGCTGTCCGTCGACCCGTCCTCGCCGTTCACGCAGGGCGCGCTGCTCGGTGATCGCATCCGCCTCGTCGACCACTTCCTCGATCCGGGCGTGTTCATCCGCTCGATGGCGAACCGCGGCGCGCTCGGGGGCCTGTCCGAGGCGGCGCTGCAGGCCGCGCTGCTGCTCGATGCCGCCGGTCGCGACGACGTGTTCGTCGAGACCGTCGGGGTCGGTCAGGCGGAGGTCGACATCATCGACCACGCCGACACGATCGTGCTCGTGCTCATGCCGGGCTCGGGCGACTCGATCCAGGCCCTGAAGGCGGGCGTCATGGAGATCCCCGACGTGATCGTGATCAACAAGGCCGATCACCCGCTCACCGACACGATGGTGCGCGAGATCCGGGGCGTGCTGTCGCTCGCCCCCGACCGCGAATGGCGCGTGCCGATCGTCAAGACCGAGGCGGCGCGCGGCGAGGGCATCGACGATCTCGTCGGCCACCTCGACGCCCACCGCGACTTCATCCGCGCGCACGGCCTGCTCGCCGAGCGCCGCCGGCGAAACCTGCGCAACGAGGTGCTCGCACTCGCGACCGCGCGGCTGCGGCGCCGGCTCGAGGAGCGCCTCGCCGGCGACGCGGGCTTCCAGGAGCTGCTCGACGAGGTCGTCGCCCGGCGGCTGGACCCGGCGAGCGCCGCCGATCGTCTGATGGCCCGGGCGGCCGAGGACGACGACTCGACCGACGGCGACGGCGTGAGTGGGCGAACCGCCTGACCGGACGCGGCGCGTGGCCGTGCGTCACCGCCCGGCAGCGAACGTCGTGAACGCGCGGGCCGTGGCGAGCGTCCGTGTTGACGGCACCAGGCCGACGCGCAGGATGAGCTTCAGGTGGCCGCGAGCGCGCACGCGGGCCAGCCCGACGCGGTCCAGACGGATGCGCAACGTGACCGGCGCGGCGTCGGACGGCGCCTGGCCGTGCCGGCAAGAGAGCCGTGATGGCGCGAGAGCCGTGGTGGCGCGAGAGCCCCCGCAGTGCGGGCCGCGCGTCGCGACGCTAACGTGGCGGGTGCCCGGTCGCAGACATCGCCCGCGCGGGGGTCGTACCGCCAAGCGCCGCTGCCTTCCGCGGGCGTCCGCCGCGGCGTGGTGATCGGGCGACCACGAGCCGACGCGACCCCCGGGAGGTCCGCCGATGAGCCCAGAACCGATCGTCTCCGCCACCGACCTGCAGCGCCGCTACGGGGAGGGCGAGGCGGCCGTCGATGCGCTTGCCGGCGTGAGCGTCGCGTTCCCGGCGGGTCGCTACGCCGCGATCATGGGTCCGTCGGGCTCGGGGAAGTCGACGCTCATGCACCTGCTGGCGGGGTTGGACCGGCCCACCTCGGGATCGGTGAGGCTCGACGGCGTCGAGCTCGGCGCGCTGAACGACGACGACCTCACCCGGCTGCGCCGCGAGAAGGTCGGCTTCGTGTTCCAGACGTTCAACCTGCTGCCCGTCCTGGACGCGCGCGAGAACATCCTTCTCCCGCTGTCGATCGCCGGGAAGAAGGTCGATCAGGTCTGGTTCGACCAGCTCATCGAGACCGTCGGTATCGGCGACCGGCTGACGCATCGCCCCGCCCAGCTGTCGGGGGGACAGCAGCAGCGCGTGGCCGTCGCGCGCGCCCTCGTCTCGCGACCGGCGGTCGTGTTCGCCGACGAGCCGACGGGCAACCTCGACTCCGTGGCCAGCAACGAGGTGCTCGCGCTGCTGCGGGGCGCCGTCGACGATTTCGGTCAAACGGTGGTCATGGTCACCCACGACGCCCACGCCGCGTCCTTCGCCGACCGCCTCGTCGTGCTCGTCGACGGGCGGATTGTTCGTGACCAGGACGCCGTCAGCGCCGACGAGGTGCACGACCTCATGAGAACGGTTGCCTGATGACCCGCGTCGTCATCGCGGGCTTCCTGTCGCGCAAGCTCCGGGCGACGCTCACCGGTGTGGCGATCGCGCTCGGCGTCGCGCTGATGTCGGGCACGTACATCCTCACCGACACGATCAACAACACGTTCGCCGGCATCTTCGCCACGGCGAACAAGGGCACCGACGTCGTCATCTCTCCCCACGAGGCGCTCGGGCGCAACACGAGGGCGCTCGCGGCCACGATCCCCGAGGCGACGCTCGCCCGGGTGCAGTCGGTCCCGGGCGTCGCGAAGGCCGCCGGCACCATCTTCACGCCGGTGACCCTGCTGAACGGATCGGGCACCCGACTCGGTGCCCACTCGTTCAACTTCGCCGCGTCCTCGTCGCCCCCACCGTTCGCGGCGTTCACGGTCGTCTCGGGCCGCCGCCCGACGTCGGCGAGCGAAGTGGCGATCGACCAGTCGACCGCGAGCCAGTACAACCTGAAGCTCGGTGACCCGCTCGAGGTCGCCGGCGCGGCGCCGGCCCACCGCTACTCGATCGTCGGCATCCTGCGCTTCGGCGGCAGCGCCTCGGCCGGCGGCGGCGCGGCGCTGCTCACGCTGCCCGAGGCCCAGCGCGTCGCCGGCGAGCCCGGCGCGTTCGACGGGATCGACGTCGCCGCCGCGCCGGGGGTGAGCGCGAGCGCGTTGCGCGCTACGTTGCGGGCGGTCCTTCCGGCGACGGTCGACGTGCGCACCGGTGCCCAGCAGGCCGCCCAGCAGACCTCCGACCTGCAGACGCAGCTGGCCCCGCTGCGCACGTTCCTGCTCGTGTTCGCCTACGTCGCATTGTTCGTCGGCGCGTTCATCATCTTCAACACGTTCGCGATCACAGTTGCCCAGCGCACGCGCGAGTTCGCGCTGCTGCGCACGCTCGGCGCGATGCGCCGCCAGCTGCTGCGCTCGGTGCTCGCCGAGGGCGTGCTGCTCGGCCTCCTCGGCTCGTCGCTCGGACTGCTCGCCGGCCTGCTCATCGCGCCGGGGCTCGACCAGCTCTTCAAGTCGGTCTTCGGCGCCACCCTACCGACCACGGGCACCGTGGTGGAGGCGCGGACGGTGTGGGTCTCGTTGCTTGCCGGCACCGCCGTGACCGTCCTCGCCGCGATCGTCCCGGCGATCCGGGCGACGCGCGTCTCGCCGATCGCCGCCCTGCGCGAGGGCGCGCCGTCGGAGGAACGCGTCCGCCCGCCGCTTTCGCGCCGCGGGCTCGTCGTCCGCCTGATCGTGATCGTGCTCGCGCTCGGCCGCGGCATCGCATCGCTCGCCTCGGGGAGCACGGTCCTCGGCATCGTGCTGATCGTCTTCTCCGTCGGCTACGCGATTCTCCTTCGCCGTCACGGACGCCTCAGCTGGGTCCCGCACGCCGTCTCGGCGCTCGGGCGGGCGCTCGGGGAGCCGCTCGCCCGTCGCGGCATCATCGGCCGCCTCGCGCGCGACAACACGATCCGCCAGCCCGGCCGCACCGCCGTCACCGCGGCGGCGCTGATGATCGGGCTCGCGCTCGTCACGTTCGCGGCGATCCTCGCCGCGGGGCTGAAGGCATCCATCAACAGCGCCGTCGACCGCTCGTTCGCGGGCAATCTCATCATCGACAACTCCCAGGCGAACTCCGGGGCCGGCATACCGGCGACGATCCCCGCCTCGGTCCGCGCCGTACCCGGGGTGCGCAGCGTGACGGCGATCGCCTTCACCGAGGCGAAGGTCGCCGGCGTGGCGGGCAACTCGTCCGTCACCGCGATCGACCCGGTCGCGTTCGGGAGCGTGTACCGGATCGACTGGAACCAGGGCTCGAACGCGACGCTCGCGTCGCTCGGCAACGGCGATGTCGTGCTCACGAAGTCGTACGCCACGGCGCATCACCTGCACGTCGGTCAGCGCCTGTCGGTCCTCACGCCGACCGGGCAGCGCGTGTCGCTGCTCGTGCGCGGCATCGCCACCGACAATGCGCGGCTGCTCACGAACCTGACGATCAACATCGCGCTGGCCCGCAGCGCGTTCGCCCAGCGCACCGACGCGGTCGACTTCGTCACCTACGCTCCCGGTGCGACCGACGCCAAGGTCCAGCCCGCCGTCAACCGCCTGCTCGCCGCTCGCTACCCGCAGGCCCAGTCGCGCACCGCAGCCCAGTTCAAGGCCGACGAGGCGGGCCAGGTCGACACCCTGCTGACGTTCGTGTACGTGCTCCTGACGCTGTCGATCATCGTGTCGCTGTTCGGGATCGTCAACACGCTCGTGCTGTCGATCTACGAGCGCCGGCGCGAGCTCGGCCTGCTGCGGGCGGTCGGGACCTCGCGGCGTCAGGTGCGCGAGCTCATCCGCGACGAATCGGTCATCACCGCGCTCATCGGCGGCGTGCTCGGTGTGCTGCTCGGGATCGTGATCGCGCTCATCTCGAGCGCGTCACTGTCCAGCAGTGGCTTCCAGCTTGCGTTCCCGGTCGGGACGCTCATCATTCTGCTCGTGCTGGCCGCGCTGGCCGGGGTGCTCGCTTCCGTGTGGCCGGCGCGGCGTGCGGCCAAGGTCGACGTACTCGAGGCGCTCGCGACGGAGTAGCGCCCCGCTCAGGCGCCGAGCGCCCGCGCAATGACCATCTGCTGCACCTCGTCGGTGCCCTCACCGATCGTGAGGATCTTCGCGTCGCGATAGAAGCGGCACACCGGGTACTCCTCGATGTAGCCGTAGCCGCCGTGGATCTGGACCGCCTCCTCGGCGGCGCGCACGGCGAGGCGCCCGGTCTTCAGCTTCGCCTGCGCGGCCGTGAGCGTGAAGTTGCGCCCGAGGTCCTTCTCGCGCGCCGCCTTGTAGACGAGCAGGCGGGCGGCCTCGATCTCGGTCGAGATGTCGGCCAGCTTGCCCTGGATGGCCTGGAAGCGCGAGATCGGCTGGCCGAAGGCGCGACGCTCCTTCGCGTAGGAGAGCGCCTCGTCGAGCGCTCCCTGGGCGAGCCCGATGCCCATCGCCGCCACGCCGATGCGCCCCCCGTCGAGGATCTCCAGGAACTGGCGGAAGCCGGCCCCGCGCGGGCCGAGCAGGTTCCCCTCGGGCACGCGGCAGTCAGCGAAGGTCAGCGGCCGGGTGTCCGAGGCGTTCCAGCCCATCTTGCGATACGGCTCGCCCGGCTCGTAGCCCGGGGTGCCGGCGGGCACGACCAGGTTGGAGATCTCGCGGCGCCCGTCGGCGTCGCCGGTTACGGCCGTGATCGAGACGAGGCCCGAGATGTCGGTGCCGGCGTTCGTGATGAACTGCTTGGCGCCGTTGATCACCCACTGGCCGTCCTGCAGCTGCGCGCGGGTCTTGACGTTCTGAGCGTCGGAGCCCGCCTCGGGCTCGGTCAGCCCGAAGGCGCCGAGTCGGCGACCGGCGCACAGCTCGGGCAGCCACTCGCGCTTCTGCGCCTCGGTACCGAAGCGGTAGATCGGCTGGGTCCCGAGCGAGGTGTGGGCGCACATCGTGATCGCCACGGAGGAGTCCACGCGGGCGAGCTCCTCGACGGCCAGCGCGTAGGCGAGCGTGTCGCCGCCGCTGCCGCCGTATTCGGTCGGGAACGGGATCCCCATCAGCCCCAGCTCGCCGAGCTGGCGGACGATCTCGTAGGGGAACGACTTCGTCCGGTCGAGGTCCTCGGCGACGGGCGCCACCTCGCCGGTGGCGAAGTCGCGCACGGTGCGGCGGATCAGCTCGTGGTCGGGCGAGAGGTCGAAGTCCATCGCGGCATTGTCACAGAGGGGGCTTTCCATCGGCCGTTTGTGACCGCTACGGTCTATTACCATCCGAGCTCCCCGCTCCCTCACCCGACACAGGAGTCGCCCATCCCCATGCCCACCACCGTGATCCTCGGCGCTGCCCGCACCCCCATCGGCAAGCTTGGCGGCGGCCTGTCGTCGCTTGATGCGACCGATCTCGCGGGCACCGCGATCGAGGCCGCGCTCCAGCGCGCGGACGTCGAGCCCGAGCAGGTCGAGCACCTCGTCGTCGGGCAGGTCCTCCAGGGCGGTCAGGGGCAGATCCCTTCGCGCCAGGCGCAGATCAAGGCCGGCATCCCCAAGGAGGTCTCCTCCGAGACGGTCAACAAGGTGTGCGCCTCGGGCATCCGGGCCACCGTGCTGCTCGACCAGGCGATCCGCACCGGCGAGGTGCAGGTCGGCGTCGGCGCCGGCATGGAGTCGATGTCCAACGCCCCGTACGTACTGCCCAACGCCCGCTTCGGCTACCGCATGGGCGACGCGAAGGTCCTCGACCTGATGATCAAGGACGGCCTCACCAACCCGTTCACCGGCAAGCAGATGTTCGCCGAGGCGACCGAGGTCGGCGACGAGCTCGAGATGACGCGCCCGGACCTCGACCGGTGGGCGCTGCGCTCGCACCAGCTCGCGCTCGAGGCGATCGACGACGGCCGCATGTCCGAGGAGATCGTCGCCGTGACGATCACCTCGAAGAAGGGCGACACCGTCGTCGAGGTCGACGAGGGCCCGCGGCGCGACACCTCGCTGCAGCGGCTCGCCTCCCTGCCCGGTCTCGTCAGCAAGGAGGGCTCGCACACGGCCGGCAACTCGCCGGGGGTCAACGACGGCGCCGGGGCGCTCGTGCTGGCCAGCGACGAGTGGGCGCAGGCGAACGGCAAGACGCCGCTCGCGACGGTCCTCGCACACGCCCAGGTGGCCGACGACTACCCGTACCTCGCGCGCACCCCCGCCAACGCGGCCCTGAAGGCGCTCGCGAAGCTCGGCAAGACGCCCCAGGACATCGACCTGTGGGAGATCAACGAGGCGTTCGCCTCGGTGACGCTGAACTCGATCCGGATGCTCGGGATCGAGGAGGATCGCGTCAACGTCAACGGCGGCGCGGTCGCGCTCGGCCATCCGCTCGGCGCCTCCGGCGCCCGCATCCTCGGCAGCCTCGCACTCGAGCTGCGGCGTCGCGGCGGCGGCCTCGGCTGCGCGGCGATCTGCTCCGGCGGCGGTCAGGGCGACGCGGTGATCATCGAGGTGTCCGGGAACTGACGCGCTCCGGGTCGTCGCCGGACAGCGCGGCGCCGCCGGACGTCCCGGTGCGGTCACACACGCCCGCGCCAGGGGAGCACGACACGCCGCCGGCCGGCCGGCCGGCGGCGTTCTTCGATCTCGACCGCACGCTCATGCAGGGCTCCTCGGGCGTGTTCTTCGCGCGCGCGGCGTTCGAGAACGGCCTCATCAGCCGTCGGCGCCTCGCGCTCGATCTGTTCGAGAACCTGCGCTTCCGCCTGCGTGGCTCGACCGACGAGCGCGCGGACGCGGTGCGCATCCGGGTCGGCGAGCTCATCGCCGGCGTGCGCGTGCGCGACCTCCAGCGGCTTGCGCCGCGGGTGCTCAGCGGCGTGCTGCCGCGGCTGTATCCGCAGATGCTCGCGCGCGCCTACGAGCACCAGGACGCCGGGACCCTCGTATACATCGTGACCGCCGCCTCGCAGGAGATGGCGGACCTCATGGCCCACGTGCTCGACTTCGACGGCGGTCTCGGCTCGCGCTCGGAGGTCGTCGACGGCGTCTACACCGGACGGGCGGCCGGGCCGTTCAACTACCGCGAGGGCAAGGTGACGGCGATGCGCGAGCTCGCCGAACGGGAGCGGCTGGACCTCGAGGGCTCCTACGCGTACTCGGACTCGGAGTCCGACCTGCCGATGCTGCGCGCGGTCGGCCACCCGGTGGTGGTGAACCCGGATCCGGACCTCGCGCGCATCGCGGCGCGCGAGGGCTGGGAGGTGCTGCGGATCGATCCGCTCGGGCGACGGCTGCGCGCGCTCGTCGTGGGGACCGGCGCGGCCGGCGCCGGCATGACCGCCCTCGCGCTGCGGCGGCGGCGCACGCCCCGCGCTGAATGACACCGGCGTCATCTTCTTCCGCGCGCGGGCGTAGACTGCCGGACATGGCGATCGAGCCCCGAGAGGCGCCCGCGGGCGAGGGCGAGCCGCGCGCGGGGTCACCCGCCGATCCGTTCACGACGCTCTCGGGCGAGCCGATCCGCCCGTTGTACACGGCGGCCGACCTGCCCGAGGGCGCCGCGGGCCCCGACGATCCGATCGGACGGCCGGGGGAGTTCCCCTTCACCCGAGGGATCTACGAGTCGATGTACCGCGGGCGGCTGTGGACGATGCGCCAGTTCGCGGGCTTCGGCACGAGCGAGGAGACCAACGAGCGCTTCCACTACCTGCTCGAGCACGGTCAGACCGGGCTCTCGACCGCGTTCGACATGCCATCGCTGATGGGGCACGACTCGGACCATCCGCGCAGCCTCGGCGAGGTCGGCCGCGAGGGCGTCGCCGTCGACACGGCCGACGACATGGAGACCCTGTTCGGCGGGATCCCGCTCGGCGACGTGTCCGTCTCGATGACGATCAACGCGCCGGCGGCGATCATGCTCGCCTTCTTCGTCGTCGCCGCCGAGCGTCAGGGGGTCGCCGCCGATCGGCTGTCCGGAACGATCCAGGCCGACATCCTCAAGGAGTACATCGCGCAGAAGGAGTGGTGCTTTCCGATCGACCCGGCGATGCGGCTGTGCGGGGACATGATCGAGTGGTGCACGCGCGAGATGCCCCGCTGGCATCCGATCTCGATCTCCGGCTATCACATCCGCGAGGCCGGCTCGACGGCCGCCCAGGAGCTCGCCTTCACGCTCAAGGATGGCCTGACCTACGTCGAGCAGGCGATCGAGCGCGGCCTCGACGTCGACGATTTCGCGCCGCGACTGTCGTTCTTCTTCAACGCGCAGATCGACTTCTTCGAGGAGATCGCCAAGTACCGCGCCGCCCGGCGCATCTGGGCGCGCGAGCTGCGCGACACGCACGGCGCGAAGAACCCGCGCTCCTGGCTGATGCGCTTCCACACCCAGACGGCCGGGGTCTCGCTCACGGCCCAGCAGCCGCTGAACAACATCGTGCGCACGACCATCGAGGCGCTTGCCGGGGTGTTGGGCGGCACGCAGTCGCTGCATACGAACAGCTTCGACGAGGCGCTCGCCCTGCCCACCGAGGACGCCGTGCGGGTCGCGCTGCGCACCCAGCAGGTGATCGCGCACGAGACGGGCGTGACCAACACGGCCGATCCGCTCGGCGGCAGCTACTTCGTGGAGGCGCTCACCGACGTGATGGAGGGGCGCTGCTACGAGTACTTCGCGAAGATCGACGAGCTCGGTGGGATGGTCGCGGCGGTCAAGCGCAACTATCCGCAGCGCGAGATCGCCGACGCCGCGTTCGAGCTCCAGCAGGCGATCGACGGCGGTCAACGCGTCGTCGTCGGCGTCAACCGCTTCGTGGCCGAGGACGAGGAGCCGATCTCGACCCTGCGGGTCGACCCGGCGCTCGAGCTCAAGCAGATCGGCAGGCTCGAGGCGACCCGCGCGCGCCGCGCCGGCGCCGCGGTCGAGCGGACGCTCGCGGCGCTGCGCGAGGCGGCGGCCGTGCCGTCGCGCAACCTCATGCCGGAGCTGCTCGAGTGCGCCCGTGCGGACGCCTCCGAGGGCGAGATCATCGAGGCGCTCCAGCAGGTGTTCGGCCGCTACACCGAGACGCCCGTGTTCTAGCCCGGCTCGTTGTTCGTTCGACGGACGTCTGGACGCCCGTGGGACGAATGCCTGGACGGCGGTGGACGGGCCGTGGACGGCGCCCGGCCCGAAACTCCCAAACCGCCCGCAAATCGCCCACGGGTCCGCGACAGGCGGGCACAACCCGTCGCCACACTGGACGAACGGTCCAACTTCCTGGCCCACTCGTGCACGCGGGTCTACGTTCTCGCTATGAACACGCCCTGGGACCCCACCCAACCCCACCCCGCGCACGAGTTGGTGCGCGAGCACTCGACAGTGCTCCGAGACATGAGGGTGCGCTTCGGCGTCACGCTCAGCAATTCGAGGCAGGCCGACGCCTTTGCGTATCAGTGGCGCAAGGCCTTCCCGCGCAGCTCCTCGACGGTGATCGATAACACGGCCTGGTGCATCTTCGGATGCGGGGCCATCGACGGTCACGACGCGGCCATCCAGGCCGCTGCCGCGGTCAAGACGATCACCCGACACAAGCTCGTGGACGAGCGGCCGCAGGCCGTCCACTTCCACGACATCGTCGTCTCCCGGCCGGTGCATGCCTACGACCTCGAGCGCGCGGCGCGCGCGCGCGAGGAGGCGTTGCGCAAGGCGATGGCCTGGAGGCTCCTCGATCACCCGCTCGTCGAGGGCGCCGTCGCGGCGCAGCTCGCCGGCCGGCGCATGCTCCTCGGCCGTCAGACCCCTCCCGGTCCGAGGATCACCGGTCCGAGCCTCACATCCGCGCCGCGGATCGTCTCCACCCCGAGCCGGGCCGGTCGGGAGCGATTCGTCAGACGCAGCGCTTAGGACCCCCCCTTACGCGGCGCGCCGGGCTCCTGACCGGGGCGTCGCGTAGGCGGGGAGGGGCCGCTGCGATGGGCCGGCGGTTGCGCGCGTGCGGCGCGCTTCGCGCAGGCGGTGAGGTACCGGCTGGCCATTGCGGCCGGCACGGTTCACGATGCGTTGGGCTCGGTGGGAGGCCGGCGGTCGGCGCGTGCCCTGGAGGCCCGCCCCGGCCGCCGGCCGGGGCGCCGGGGGCTGTCGGTGCGGGAGGTCGGCGGTCGCCGCGTGCTTCTTCTTGACCGGTCCGCGCGCGTGCGGGCGCGCGCGCCGCGTCGGTGGGGAAGTTTGTTCGATGTTCTCTCCTGGTGGAAGAAGATCGAACAAAGTTCGCTCGGCGCTCGCCCGTCGGCGCTCGAAGCCCGCCTGCGCCGCGGCGTTTGATCGGCCTCCGCGCCGCTTGACCGGTCCGCCCGCGTGCGGGCGCGTGCGGGCGCGCGGGGCGCGTCGATCGGGGAAGTTTGTTCGATGTTCTCTCCTGGTGGAAGAAGATCGAACAAAGTTCGCTCGGCGCTCGCCCGTCGGCGCTCGAAGCCCGCGCGCGCGACCGATCCGCCGCGCGCCCGGTCCCCGCCCCACCCCGACCTGTGCCGACGCGCCCGCCCGCCCGCCCGCGCCCGCGCCCACGCGTCGCGCTCGCGCCCCCGCCCGCCCGCGCGCGCCCCCGCCCGCGCCGCCCGCCCGCCCGCGCCCGCGCCCACGCGTCGCGCTCGCGCCCCCGCCCGCCCGCGCGCGCCCCCGCCCGCGCCGCCCGCCCGCCCGCGTCGACGCCCGCGCCGCCCGCCCGCCCGCGCCCGCGCGCGCCCGCGCCCACGCGCCCGCGCCGCCCGCGCCGCCCGCCCGCCCGCGCCCGCGCCCCCGGTCGCCCGCGCGCGCGACCCGCCCCCGGCCGGCCCCGATCCTCCGCGGACACGTAGAATGCGCGACCCGCGCTCGCGTCGGGCCTTTGTCGGTCAATGGATGACCGGTCCGGCGCCCAGAGCGCCTGCATCATGTCGACCCCCGCTCAGTCAACGAAGAAGATCCGCGTCGTGGTGGCCAAGCCCGGCCTGGACGGCCACGACCGGGGCGCGAAGATCATCGCTCGCGCGCTGCGTGACGCCGGGATGGAGGTGATCTACACCGGGCTGCATCAGACGCCCGAGCAGATCGTCGAGACGGTCATCCAGGAGGACGCGGACGCCGTGGGCCTGTCGATCCTCTCCGGCGCGCACATGACGCTCGTGCCGCGGATCATCGAGCTGCTGCACGCGCAGGAGATCGATGACGTGCTCGTCACGGTCGGGGGGACGATCCCGGCCGATGACATTCCCGAGCTCAAGCGCCTCGGCGTGGCCGAGGTGTTCGGTCCCGGTGCGTCGACGCAGGCGATCGTCGACTTCATCCGCGGCGCCGTCGCCGAGTAGGAGGCGCGACGCGAGCGACCGCCGCACAGTTCCAGCAGGCGCTCGTGCGCGCGTGTGAGCGGGCAAGCGACGCCGGCACAGCCAGTGATTGACTCGTCAGTCAACGAAACGGGTACCATCCAGACACCCGATTGCCCTCAAGGAGTAGCCGAATGAAAATTGCCGTCCTGGTTAAGGAGGTCCCGGACGCTGCCGTCGTGAAGAGGATCGATCCCTCGACGGGGCGCATGGACCGAAGCGGGGAGAAGAATCTCAACCCGTACGACACGCACGCCATCGAGGCGGCGATGCAGATCCGCGAAGGCGGGGCCGTTCCGGTCGAGGAGATCGTCGCCGTGACGATGGGCCCGACGAGCGCCGTTCGCGCCCTGCACAAGGCCGTCTCCCTCGGCGCCGACCGCTCCGTCCACCTCACCGACGACGCGCTCGCCGGCTCGGACGTCGCGGCCACCGGCTACGCGCTGGCGAAGGTGCTGCAGAGCGAGAGCCCCGATCTCGTCCTGCTCGGGCAGCAGTCCGACGACGGCGAGTGCTACACGATCGGCGCCGTCGTGGCCGATCACCTGCAGATGCCGTCGCTGACGCAGGTCATCAAGATGGACGTCACGCCCGACGGCGTCCTCTGCGAGCGCCAGGCCGAGTACGGCTACGACACCGTCCAGGTCGACTTCCCGGCCGTCATCTCGGTCGGTGACGCGATCAACGAGCCGCGCTACCCGTCGCTGAAGGCGATCATGGGCGCCAAGAAGAAGCCGCTCGACACGAAGGCCACCGGCGACGTCGGCATCGAGGCCGACCGCGTCGGCGAGGCCGGCTCGAAGGTCATCTGCGGCGACTTCCACGCCCCGCCGGCGAAGGAAGGCGGCACGATCATCGAGGACGAAGACACGAACGAGACGGTCGAGAAGATCATCGCCTGGCTCGACGAAAGGAAGCTGATCTAGATGCCCGGCATCCTCGTCTACGCGCTGCACTACGACGGCGCGTTCAACAAGAACTCCCTCGGCGCCGTCTCCGAGGCCTCCCGGCTCGCGAGCGAGCTCGGCACGGAGGCCCACGCGGTCGTCGTCGGTGAGGGCGTCTCCGACGATCTCGCCGGTCAGCTCGGCAATTACGGCGCGACCAAGGTGTACCGCGTCGAGGGACCCGAGGGTCTCGCCCAGCCGGTCGTCGACGCGATGGCCAAGGTCATGAACGACAACGGGCACGACTATGCCGTGTTCGGCGGCGGCCTGCTCGGCTTCGAGATCGGCGCCGGTCTCGCCGCGCGGCTGAATGCCGGCGTGACGATGGAGGTCACCACGGTGCGGGTGGAGGACGGCAGGCTCGCCGCCGAGCGCCCGATCCTCGGGGACTCGTCGATCTCGGTGTCTCGCTACAAGGATCGCGGCATCATCATCAGCCGCCTGAACGCCTTCGAGGCGAAGGAGACCGGCGCCGGGGCGGCCGCGGTCGAGGACGTCACGGTGGAGTTCTCGCCGTTCTCGACCAAGGCGAAGATGGTCAAGCGCGGCGAGCAGCGCGGCGCCGACGTGAACATCGAGGACGCCGACGTCCTCGTCGCCGGCGGTCGCGGCCTCGGCAAGCCGGAGGGCTTCCAGCTCGCGGAGGACCTGGCGAGCGCGTTCGGCGGCGCGGTGGCCGCGACGCGCGCGGTCGTCGACGCGGGCTGGTACCCCTACGCGGCCCAGATCGGCCAGACGGGCAAGACCGTCGCGCCGAAGCTGTACGTCGCGGCCGGCATCTCCGGCGCGATCCAGCACAAGGTCGGCATGCAGAACTCGGAGAACATCGTCGCCATCAACAAGGACGCGAACGCGCCGATCTTCGAGTTCTCCGACCTCGGCATCGTCGGTGATCTGAACAAGATCCTGCCGAAGCTGACCGAGGCCGTGAAGGCCAAGAAGGGCAGCTGATCGGCATGTCTGGCGGACACGGCAGCCACAACGGGAGGGTCGCTCCGGCGGCCTTCCCGCCGCCGGTCGACCCGCAGAAGGAGTTCATCAAGCACGGCCTCGACCCCGAGGACGAGCTCATCGAGGTCGGCGTGGCGATCGTCGGGGGTGGGACGGCCGGGCTCGCCTGCGCCAACCGGCTGTTGCAGCTGCTCGCCGACGACCCGGAGACGATGGAGCGCCTCGGCGAGGTGCCGGTCGCCGTGATCGAGAAGGCGAAGACGTGCGGCGGGCACAACCTGTCGGGCGCGGTCATGCGTCCCGGCCCGCTGGAGGAGCTGTTCCCCGACCTGACGCGGGAGCAGTGGCGCGAGGAGGGCTTCGCATTCGGCGAGGTCACCAAGGAGGCGGTGTACGCGCTGCCCAACGGCAAGCGCCACTTCAAGGTCGTTCCGGTGCCGCCCAACTTCAAGAACCACGGCAACGAGGTCGTGTCGGTGTCGGCGCTGGCGCGCTACCAGCAGCGCCTCGCCGAGGAGGCCGGGGCGTACATCCTCACCGAGACCGCGGCCACCCAGCTCGTCGTCGAGGATGGACGCGTCGTCGGCGTCCGCTCGGGCGACAAGGGCCGCGGCAAGGACGGCGAGGAGCTCGGCAACTTCGAGCCCGGCTCGGACATCAAGGCGCAGGCCACCGTCCTGGCCGAGGGCTGCTGGGGCCACCTGACCGGCGCCGCGATCCGCGAGTTCGACCTGGCGAGGAATCGTGAGCCCCAGGTGTGGGAGCTCGGCGTCAAGGAGGTCTGGAAGGTTCCGAAGCCCCTTGATCGGGTCATCCACACGCTCGGGCCGTGGCCGCTGCACCTGTCCTCGAAGTACGGGCAGATCGGCGGCACCTGGCTGTACCCCATGAAGAACGAGAAGACCGGCGAGGATCTCGTCTCGATCGGCTTCGTCGTCGACCTCGACTATCGCGACGCGACGACCTCCGCCCACGACCTGCTGCAGCAGTTCAAGACGCATCCGCTCGTGCGCGGGATCCTCGAGGGCGGCGAGCGGATCGCCTGGGGTGCGAAGGCGCTGCCCGGCGGCGGCTATTGGTCGGTGCCGAAGCTGACGATGCCCGGCGCGGTGCTCGTCGGTGACAGCGCCGGCCTCGTCGACGCGGCCGCGCTGAAGGGCGTGCACCACTGCGTCAACTCCGGCAAGCTCGCCGCCGAGGCGATCTACGCGGCGCTCAAGCGCGGCGAGAGCTCGTTCGACGCCTATGAGGAGGCGCTCGAGGAGTCGGTCACCGGCAAGGAGCTCTACCAGGTGCGAAACGTGCGCCAGCCGCTGCAGAAGGGCTTCGTCGCCGGCGGCCCGCTGTCCGGGGCGGCGATCATGACGAAGGGCAAGATCCCGCCCGGCCGCCTGTCGTGGCATCGCGACGACGAGGAGGAGATGTTCGTCGGGGACACGAAGGAGGGCTACCCCAAGCCGGACGGCAAGTACACGTTCGACAAGCTGTCCTCGGTGTTCATCACCGGCAACGCGACGCGCGACGACGCGCCGAATCACATCCGCGTCCAGAAGGACGTTCCGCGCACGCTCGCGGAGACCTGGGTGTGGATGTGCCCGGCCGGGGTGTACGAGATCCCCGAGGACGCGCCCGAGGAGGGTCCCGTTCACGTGACGGTCAACTACACGAACTGCGTGCAGTGCGGCGCGATCACCGCCAAGGGCGGGCGGCTCACCCCGCCCGAGGGTGGCGACGGCCCGCTCTACCAGATCAACTGACGTCTGGCCCGGTCGCCCCCCGCGGGCGTCCGGGCGTGTCGGGGCGCCCGCGCGTCAGCTCACGAAGTCCTGCGTGACCGTCGTGCCGCTCTGGCCGTGGCCGAGCATCTGTGGCGCGCCCTGCATGACTCCGAGGCCCTCGTAGCGGAACGCCCCGTCGAGGATGTTCGCCCGGTGCCCGGGAGAGGCCATCCAGGCCCGCACGATCGCCGCCGGCGTCGACAGCGAGCCGGACGCCCAGGCGATGTTCTCGCCCAGGGCGCAGCCCGGTGAGCACGGGGCGCCGTTGCGCCGCATGCGCTGCTCGGGCGTGGTCCCCGACGGCGTGACGTGGCTGAAGTAGTCGCGCGCGACCATGTCGCGCGAGTGGGTCATCGCCGCGGCGTTGAGCGCCCGGTTCGGCGTGAGCGCCGCGAGGCCGTGGCCGGCGCGGATGGCGTTGATGAGACACACGATCGCGCCGCTCACCTGCGCCGTGTCGTGGGCGGTCGGCATGAGGCTCTCGTTCGCGCACGCCACGCTCGAGTGCGCGACGTCGCGCGCCGGCGTCGACCCGACGGCCGGGGTCGCCGGCGCCGCCAGGGCGAGCGCGGCACCCCCGGCGAGCGCCGGGGGCCAGCGACGGGTCAGGCGGCGCATCGGGTGGGCGGCGACGGCTGGGGGAGTGGGGGGCATGTTCGCGCTCGCTCTCCTGTCATCGGCACGGCATACGGCAGGCAGGAGCAACGCCGCACCGATCCGTCGGCTGACGACGTCCGTCCTTCCCCGATCGGCGTGGCAGTGTACGGGGAGCACCGGCCGAATGTCGTGCCCGCGAGGACGGAGACGAAACATCGCGGCGCGGCGGGTGTTACCGGTTCGCCATGTCGATTTCGCCCCCATCCGCGATTTCCCTACTGCTCGCCGGCGCTCTGCTGTGCGCCTCGCCGGCGACGGCGGCGGCCGTGGCGGCCTCCGCGCCGCCGGCGACGTCCGCCCCCCCGGGGAGCGCGACCGCATCGCTCGCCGCCTGTCAGGTCGCCGCCGACCAGGCGGATCGCTCGGCCACCTTCGCCGGACAGATGGTCGCCACCGGGTCGAGCAGCGCGATGGAGATGCGCATCGACCTGCTCGAGCGCAGCGGTACCTCGACGACCTACGCGCGCATCAGCGCGCCGGGCCTCGGCGTGTGGCGGAAGTCCGCGCCGCGGGTGCAGATCTACCGCAACGTGCGCCAGGTGACGAACCTGCCCGCCCCGGCCCGCTTCCGCGCGGCGATCAGCTACCGCTGGCTCGACGCCCAGGGACGCGTCGTGCGCCAGGCCACACGTCAGACCGCGGTGTGCGTCCAGCCCGACGAGCGCCCGCTGCTCGTCGTCGCGCGGGTCTCGATCGCGCCGTCGCCGAGCTCGCTCGATGCGCAGTACGCGATCACCGTGGGCAACGACGGGCGCGGTCCCGCCGGTCCGTTCCCGGTCGCCCTCACGGTCAACGGGATGCCGCAGCCCGATCTCGTCGTGCAGTCGCTCGCGGCCGGTGCACGCGTCGTGCTCCCGGCCGTCGCTCCGCGCTGCACCCCGGGCAGCTCGGTGACGGTCACGATCGACCCGCAGGACACGATCAGCGAGGCGCCGGGCGGCGGGCTGCCCAAGACCGTCGCCTGTCCCCTGGCGGCCACCACCGCACCGACGGCGCCCTGATCTCGCGGACGACGCTCACGCCAACGGTCGTCGAGGCGCTCGGCCCGAGCACGCTAAACTGATCGCTCCGATGAAGACCGAGATCCACCCCGAATACGTCGAGTCCCACGTGCGCTGCACGTGCGGCAACGAGTTCGTGACGCGCTCGACCAAGGGCGAGTTGCACGTCGAGATCTGCTCGAACTGCCATCCGTTCTACACCGGCCGTCAGAAGCTGATCGACACCGGCGGACGCGTCGAGCGTTTCCAGCGTCGGGTGGCGAAGGGCCGCCAGCAGCGCACCTCTCAGTCCAAGTAGCGGGCATGCCCGACTCGGCGGCCGGGACATACCCCTCGCCGGCTGCGCACGACGAATCGACGATCATGACCGACCGCGGGCTGATGGCTCAGCGGGACGCGCCCCTGGGCGGCCAGGCCGTCCTCGAGGGCGTCATGATGCGCGGCGTGTCGAGCTGGGCGGTGGCGGTGCGCCTGCCCGCAGACGATGACGTCGCGCCCGGCACGAACGGCGACGCCGCCGGCGCGAACGGGGCGGGCCCCAACGGCGCCGGCGCGAACGGGAACGGCGCGGTCCGCCCCGCCGAGGACGGCAACGCGGTGCTGGGCCCGATCGAGGTGTCCTCGTTTCCGCTCACGTCGGTGCTGCGCCGTCACCGTGCCTTGCGGCTGCCGCTCATCCGCGGCGTCGTGGCGCTGTGGGAGTCGCTCGTGGTCGGGTTCCGCGCGCTCGGGCTGTCGGCAAGCGCCCAGCTGGCCGAGGAGGAGCAGGAGATCTCCGGCGGAACGTGGGCCGGCACCGTGATCGTCGCGGTCGTGTTCGCGATCGGGCTGTTCTTCCTGCTCCCGGTCGGCCTGACGAGCCTCATCAAGCAGCAGCTCGGCTCGCCGGTGTTGTTCTGGGTCGTGGAGGGCGTCGTCCGGACGACGATCTTCCTCGGCTACCTCGTGCTCCTCTCCCGCCTGCGCGACCTGCGGCGCGTGTTCGAGTACCACGGCGCCGAGCACAAGACGATCTCCTGCTACGAGGCTGGCCTGGAGCTCACGCCGACCAACGCCCAGCGGTTCTCGCGCCTGCACCCGCGCTGCGGAACGAGCTTCCTGCTCATCGTGATGGTCGTGGCGATCTTCGTGTTCGCCCCGATCGGGCTGCCCGCGTGGTACTGGCTCGTGCTGACGCGGATCGTCGGTGTGCCGCTCATCGCGGGGATCTCCTTCGAGCTCATCAAGCTGGCCGGCAAGCACCGCCGGCGGCGCTGGGTGCGCGGAGTCATGTGGCCGGGGCTGCAGCTGCAGAAGCTCACGACGCGCGAGCCCGATCACGATCAGCTCGCCGTCGCGATCGCCGCGCTCGAGGCGGTGCTCGCCGTTGAGACGCCGGGTCAGTCGGCGGGCGATCTCATCGGGGTCGAGGTGGTCGCGTAGCCCGCCGGCCCCGGGGGCGGCGCGTCAGTCGACGGCCGTGTAGATGAGCATCGCCCCGCCGAACACGAGGCAGTAGATCCCGAACGGGATCAGGTTGTTGTTGCGGAAGTAGCGCAGGAGGTAGTGCACCGAGACGATCGACCCGATCGCCGCGCACACGGCGGCCACGACCGCCTGGCCTCGCAGACCGGCCCCGAGCGGGCCGGTGAGATCGGAGAACTTGAAGATGCCGGCGGCGAGGATGATCGGCGTCGCGAGCAGGAAGGAGAACTTCGCCGCGTCCTCGTTGTCGAGGCCGCGCAGCAGGCCGCCGACCATCACGACGCCGTCGCGGCTGATCCCGGGGATGAGCGCGAGCGTCTGGAAGGTGCCGATCACGACCGCCTCCTTGTACTCGAGCGTGTCGAGCTTGCGGTAGCCCTCGCGATTCAGGCCCTCGCGCGCGGCCAGGGAGCGGACCTCCGCGCCCCGGCGCAGCCGCTCGGCGCCGATGAGCATGACGCCGTTGACCATCAGGAAGAAGGCGGCCAGCGACGGCTTGGCCAGCGCGACGCGCACCGGGTGCTCGAGCAGGAGCCCGAGGATCCCGACCGGAATGCAGGCGAGCACGATCAGCCAGGCCAGGCGCTCGGTCGACGTCTCGACCTTGCGGGTGACGAGCGTGTGCAGGAACCCGCGCACGATCCGCACCCAGTCGCGCCAGAAGTAGATGAGCAGGCCGATGGCGCTGCCGACGTGCAGCATCACGACGAGCGCGAGCCAGAAGGACTCCGGGTCGCTCTGCGCCCGGACCAGGGCGTTCCACCCGAAGAGGGTGGGGAACAGGACGGTGTGCCCGAGGCTCGAGATCGGGAAGAGCTCGGTGACGCCCTGCAGCAGCCCGAGCACCACCGCCTGGAAGTACGACAGCGGATGCATGACGGCCGGCACGAGCGCGCGAGAGAGGATGAGAACCGAGTTCACAGGGGAGAGGGGCCGCGAGACGCCGGACGATCCCCGGCGGTGCGAAAGACTAACCGGCTCGGAGGGGAGACGGTGCCGGCAGCGTCTCAGCGGCGGCGGCGGCGCGGGCTCGCCATAGACTGATCGCGAGATGATCGAGCAACTCGTCGAGCAGATCGAGGCCCGGTTCGCCGAGCTGTCGGCGCAGATGACCGACCCCGCGGTCATCGGCGACCGCGTGCGCTACGCCGAGGTCGGGCGCGCCTACCGCCAGCTCGAGCCGGCGGCCAGGCTCGCGGCGGATTGGCGCCGGGCGATGGACGATGCCGCCGGCGCGGAGGAGCTCATCAGCGAGGACGGAGACGACGCCGAGGTGCGCGAGATGCTCACCGAGGCCCGCGCCCGCGTCGAGGAGCTCGAGGAGGAGATCCGCCTGGCGATGGTCGAGCGCGATCCGGCCGACGACAAGAACGTCATCATCGAGATCCAGGGCGGCGCGGGCGGCGAGGAGGCCGGCCTCTGGGCGGGCGACCTGTACCGCATGCTCTCCAAGTACGCCGAGCGACTCGGCTTCGGGACCGAGGCGCTCGACGTCGGCGACGGCAAGTACACGTTCGCCGTGAAGGGCGACGGCGCGTATTCGGTGTTCAAGTACGAGGGCGGCACGCACCGCGTGCAGCGGGTGCCGGTCACCGAGTCCCAGGGGCGGATCCACACCTCGACGGCCACGGTCGCCGTGCTGCCCGAGGCCGAGGACGTCGATGTCGAGGTCGACCCCAACGACCTGCAGATCGACGTGTACCGTTCCTCGGGTCCGGGCGGGCAGTCGGTGAACACCACCGACTCGGCCGTGCGCATCACGCACAAGCCGAGCGGGATCGTCGTCTCGATGCAGGATGAGAAGTCGCAGCTGCAGAACCGCGAGAAGGCGCTGCGCGTGCTGCGCGCGCGGCTGTACGAACGCGCGCTGGCCGAGCAGCAGGCCGAGCTGGCGGCCGACCGGCGCTCGCAGGTCGGCAGCGGCGACCGCGCCGAGAAGATCCGCACCTACAACTACGGCGAGCGGCGCGTGACCGACCATCGGATCAAGCTGACGGCGCACAACCTCGACCAGGTGCTCGCCGGGGAGCTCGACGAGTTCACGGATGCGCTCGCGTCCGATGAGAAGCGTCGCCGCCTCGAGCAGGCCCACGCCTGAGCGGGTGCCGCGCGGGTCCCCGTTCACCGGCACCCCGGCGCGCGAGGCCGTGCGCAGCGCGGCCACGGCGATCGGCGCCGCGGGATCGCCGACCCCGCGCCTCGACGCCGAGTTGCTCGTCGCCGACGCGCTCGGCGTCGGGCGCGAGCGGCTGCTCATCGACGACGACCTGCAGGTGAGCGGGCCGGCCGTGCGGGCGCTGCAGGAGGCGGTGCGCCGTCGCGCGCAGGGGCGCGAGCCGATCGCCTACATCCTCGGACGGCGCGGCTTCCGCGGGATCGAGCTGCTCCTCGACGGCCGCGTGCTCGTGCCCCGGCCCGAGACGGAGCTGCTCGTCGAGGTCGGTCTCGGCCTCGCGCCGGGAACGAGGGTTCTCGACGTCGGCACCGGCAGCGGCGCGATCGCGCTCGCGTTGAAGGCCGAGCGGCCCGATCTCGACGTCCTCGCCAGCGACGTCAGCCCGGAGGCGCTCGCCGTGGCCCGCGCGAACGCCGAGCGCCTGCGCCTCGACGTCCGCCTCCTGGAGGCCGACCTGCTTGCCGGACTCGAGGGCGAGCCGGTCGAAGCGGTGCTCTCCAATCCGCCGTACGTGGCCGAGGGCGACCGCGCCGCGCTCGAGCCCGAGATCGCCCGCCACGAGCCGGCGCTGGCCCTGTACGCCGGACCGGACGGCCTCGACGTGCTGCGCCGGCTCGTCGCGCAGGCCGCGGCGCGCGTCGGGGTGCGCCTGCTCGCCGTCGAGGTCGGGGCCGGTCAGGCCGACGACGTCGAGCGCCTGACCGCCGCCGCCGGCTTCACGACGATCCGGCGCGAGCGCGACCTCGCCGGGATCGAGCGCGTCGTCGTGGCCGAGCGCTGAGGCGACGCCGGTGCTCCGCGCCGCCGACGCCGAGCGCCTGGCCGAATGCCTCGCCGCGGGCGGCATCGCGCTGTTCCCGGCCGACACCGTCTACGGCCTGGCCTGCGACCCCGAGCAGCCCGCCGCCGTCGCGCGGCTGTACGAGCTCAAGGGCCGTCCGCCTCAGCAGCCCGCCGCGGTGCTGTTCACGTCGGCGGCGCACGCCTGGCGGGCGCTGCCCGAGCTGACCGACGCCGAGCGCGAGGCCGCGGCGGCGCTGCTGCCGGGCCCGGTGACGCTGCTGCTGCCCAACCGGGGCCGCCGCTACCCGCTCGCCTGCGGTCCCGAGCCCGGCACGCTCGGTCTGCGGGTCCCGGTGCTCGACGGTGCGCTGGCCCCGTTGCGCGCGCTCTCGCGGCCGCTGCTGCAGTCGAGTGCGAACCGCTCCGGGGAGCCCGACGCGCGACGCCTGGCCGACGTCGACCCGGGTCTGCGGGCGGGCGTGGACCTCGTGCTCGACGGCGGCGAGCGGCCCGGGACGGCCTCCACCGTCCTCGACCTGCGCGCGTTCGCCGCGGAGGGCCGCTTCGCGATCCTGCGCGAGGGCGCGCTGTCGCGTGCGGCCGTCGCGCAGGCGCTGGGCAGCGGCGGCGGCGCCTGATAGCCTCGTCTGGCCGTCGTTACTGGCGCCTATTTCGTGGAAACGACCACGGGGAAGCGACGGTCGCCGCACCGCCGCGCGCCTGGGCATCCCGTTTGTCGTCCGCCCGAAGGAGATGCGTCGTGTCCGACCTGCGCCCCGATTACTTCAATCGACCCCTGGCCGAGGTCGACCCGGAGGTCGCCGACGCCGTGCGCGGCGAGCTCGAGCGCCAGCAGCGCACGCTCGAGATGATCGCCTCGGAGAACTTCGTGCCCCAGGCCGTGCTCGAATGCCAGGGCTCGGTGCTGACCAACAAGTACGCCGAGGGCTATCCCGGCCGCCGCTACTACGGCGGCTGCGAGTGGGTCGACGTCGTCGAGCAGCTCGCCATCGACCGCGCGAAGAGCCTGTTCGGGGCCGAGCACGCGAACGTCCAGCCGCACTCGGGCGCGCAGGCCAACACCGCTGCCTATCACGCGCTGCTCACGCCCGGCGACACGATCATGGGCCTGTCGCTCGCGCACGGCGGGCACCTCACGCACGGCATGAAGATCAACGTCTCGGGACGCCTGTACGACATCGCGCCGTACGAGGTCGACCGCGAGAGCAGCCTCATCGACATGGACGAGGTCGCCCGCATCGCCCGCGAGCGACGGCCCAAGCTGCTGCTGGCCGGGTGGTCTGCGTATCCGCGCCAGCTCGACTTCCCGCGCTTCCGCGAGATCGCCGACGAGGTCGGGGCGCTGCTGATGGTCGACATGGCGCACTTCGCCGGCCTGGTGGCCGCCGGCCTGCACCCGAGCCCGGTGCCGTACGCCGACGTCGTCACGACGACGACGCACAAGACGCTCGGCGGCCCGCGCGCCGGCATCATCCTCGCTCGCGAGGAGTACGCCAAGAAGATCGACTCGGCCGTCTTCCCGGGCCAGCAGGGCGGGCCGCTCGAGCACGTCATCGCGGCCAAGGCGGTCGCGCTGCGGATCGCCGCCTCCGAGCTGTTCGCCGAGCGCCAGCGCCGCACGGTCGACGGCGCCCGCGCGGTCGCGCAGGCGCTCGTTGACGCCGGTCACGGCGTCAACGTGCTCACCGGCGGAACCGACGTGCACCTCGCGCTCGTCGACCTGCGCGACGCCGACGGCGAGCTGACGGGCCGCCAGGCCGAGGATCGCCTGCACGACATCGGCATCACCGTCAACCGCAACGCCGTGCCGTTCGACCCGCGTCCCCCGATGGAGGCCTCCGGCCTGCGCATCGGCACGCCGGCGCTCGCGACGCGCGGCTTCGAGCACGACGACTTCGTCGAGGTCGGCGAGATCGTGGCCGCCGCGCTCGTGCCCGGCTTCGAGGAGCGCGCCGCCGAGCTCGCCGAGCGGGTCGCGGCGCTCGTCGAACGCTACCCGCTGTACGAGCACCTGTCGCGCCCGGCTGCGGCGAGCCCGGCGTAGCCACCGCCCGCGCGGCGCTGCTCCGCTGCGGCGGCGCGTAGACTGATCGCCGAGCACAGACGGTCGCCGAGCAGGGACCCGACTCGCCGCGTCGAAGGCGGTTCGGTCGGGCCCTCGCCGTAAGGAAGCGAGACTCCTGCGATCCTGTCGGGAGGCACCATGCGGTATCCCAACGAGCTCCACGCGCTGTACGCGTTCCTCGCGGCCGCGATCGTGACGGTCCTGTGCACTCCGTTGACGATGCGCCTGGCCACCCGGCTGGGCGTCGTCGACCAGCCCCGCGAGCGCGGGCTGTCCGATCACGCGACACCACTGCTCGGCGGCCTGGCCATCTTCGCCGGAACATTCGTCGCCGGCTGGCTGTGGCTGCCCAAGGGCGTCTGGTACGGCTCGCACGGGGCGAACGGCACCAACTACCACGAGGTGCTGCTCGCCGCCGCGGTGATCACGGTCGTCGGGGCGCTCGACGACCGCTTCGACCTGCATCCGGTCTTGAAGCTCGCCGGCCAGGTCGGGGCGGCGACGATCGCCGTGGACGCGGGAGTCTGGGTCCGCTTCATCACGCTGCCGTTCATCGGGCACGTGAGCTTCCCGCACGCCGGGACGTGGCTGACCGTGATCGGGCTGGTCGCGATGATGAACGTCGTCAACTTCTCCGACGGCGTCGACGGGCTCGCGGCCGGCCTGTGCGCGATCGTCGGTCTCGCCTTCACGATCATCGCCTTCGACCTCGGCAACGCCGCCGCCGGGGTCCTGTCGGCGCTCACCGCGGGAGCCGCCCTCGGTTTCCTTGTTCACAACTTCCCGCGCGCCGACAAGCCGGCGCGCACCTTCATGGGCGACTGCGGCTCGAACCTGCTCGGTCTGCTGATGGGCGTCGTGTGCGTCGACGCCGCCGTGAAGACCGAGGTCGTCGTCTCGTTCGTGCTGCCGCTCATCCTGCTCGCGGTGCCGTTCCTGGATACGACGTTCGTCGTGCTCAAGCGCCTGAAGTACCAGCAGCCCGTCTACCGCGCCGACAGCGAGCACTTCCACCACCGCCTCGCGCGGATCGGCTTCAGTCGACGCAAGACGCTCGTCTACATGTACACATGGACGCTGATGCTCGCCGGCCTCGCGCTCGCGCTGCGGTTCGTCCCCTACAGCGACCACCACGGGCACTACGCGCTCGGCTGGTCGCTCGTGATGCTCGGGATCGGGCTGCTCGTGGCCGCCGCGAGCGTGTACCTCGTATACGTGCTCGAGATCCTCAAGTTCCGGCGCCTCGATGCGATCCGCCTGCGTCGCCTGCGCCCCGACGCGACCCCGGCCGAGATCGAGCACCACGTCACGAGCGACTTCGAGACGGGGGAGTACGACGTCGTCGTCGGACGGGCGGTCGGCGAGGAGCGCAGCGTCGCCACCGGCGAGCGACGCGCGGTGCCCCGCGCGCCCGCGCGGCCGGAGGTCGGCGGCTGAGGCCGCGACTTTCGCCTCGCCCGTCCGTCTCCTACAAATGCCCCGCCCCCGCCGCCGCTCGCTCCTCGCGCTGTTCGCGCTCGTGTTCGCCCTCGCCGCGCCCGCGTCGGCCGGCGCGCTCGTGGTCGGCATCGCCGAGCAGACCCCCGACGTGTTCAACGACCCGCGCTTCGTCGCGCTCGGGATCCGCGCGGCCCGCCTGAGCGTGGCCTGGGACGTCTTCGACAACCGCGCCCAGACGCGGGCGCTCGATCGGTGGCTGCGCGCGGCGAAGGCCGACGGCGTCTCGCCGCTCATCAGCTTCGACCACCACTTTCCGAGTCAGCGCGGGCACTCGCTCCCGACGCCGGGCGCGCTCGCCCACCAGTTCCGGATCTTCCGCGCCCGCTACCCCTGGGTGCACGACTTCGCCACCTGGAACGAGGCGAACCACTGCGGCGAGCCGACCTGCCACCGGCCGGCGCTCGTCGCGAGCTACTACCGTGCCCTGCGTCAGACGTGTCGATCGTGCACCGTGCTCGGCGCCGAGCTGCTCGACGAGCCGGGCATGATCGCCTGGGTGCGGGGCTTCGACCGCGCCCTCGGCGGGCAGCCGGCGATCTGGGGGCTGCACAACTACCTCGGCGCCAACCGCCTGCAGGTCTCCTCGACGCTGTCGCTGCTGCGCGCCACACGCAGCGAGATCTGGTTCACCGAGACGGGCGGCGTCGTCGCGCGCCACAACCACTCAAGCGCGGACTTTCCGCAGAGTCCGGCCCACGCCGCCCGGGTCACCGCGTTCATCTTCAACCGGCTCGCGCGTCTCAGCCGGCGCATCACGCGCGTCTACCTGTACCAGTGGAACGCCGGTCCGGGCGCGAGGCAGAGCTGGGACTCCGGTCTGCTCGGACCCGAGCCGGGGTTCGCCGCGCGCCCGGCCTTCTCGACGTTCGTGCGCGTCGTCGCTGCGCTGCCGCAGTCGACGCTGACGACGGCGACGGCGGCCGCCCTGCTCGGCGACCGGCGGAACGATCATCGCCGGCGGGCTGTTCGGGCCCGGCGGGCCCGCGGCTTCGCCGGCCGGCCCGCTCGCCGGCACGGTCCAGCTGCGCGACGCCGCGAGCGGCCGCGTCGCGCAGACGGAGATACTCGGGGCCGGGCAGCGCTTCGCGTTCGCGGTCGTCCCGGGCCACTACACGCTGGCGGCCCTGCGGTCGCTCGCGCCGGTGCCGGACCCGGGGTCGCTCACTCCGCTCGGCGCGCCCGCCGGGACGACCGCGCCGTGCTCGGCGCAGCACGCGACGATCAGGCGCGGACGCGGCGCGATCCTGAACATCGCCTGCTGAAGCGGACGCCGGCGGACGCCGATCAGCTGCGGCGCCCGCCGAGCAGCGAGGACGCGGCGGGCAGGCGGATGAGGACCGCGTAGGCGCAGAGGGCAAGGACGGCCACGCGCAGGCGGCGATCGTCGACGAGCGCCGCGAACGGGAGCACCCAGATCACGTACCAGGGGAGCAGCCACGCCGTCGCCACGATCAGCGCGACCGTCGACCAGGCGGCCGCCGCGCGCCAGTCGCCGCCGTGCGCCGTCCGCCACAGGCCGGCGGCGAACACGGCGATGAAGCCCGCGACGAACAGGTCCCGCCACCAGGTCGGGAGCTTGAGCACCGTCGGGAGGCCGAACAGGCGGGCGAGCTCGTTCGGGACGGCATGGGTGGCGACCATCTGCTGCTCGCCCTGGATCGAGTTCGCGAACGCGAACGCGTGGCCGCCGAAGCCGATCGCGGCCAGGAGCGCGATCAGCGCCAGGCCGGTGACGGCGATCGCGAGCGCGCGGACCCGCTCGTCCCGGCGCTCGGGCGCCAGCAGGAGGAACGGGAGCACGAGGCCGGCGGACAGCTTGATCCCGATCGCCACGACGAGCGCGGCGACCGCGCGCCCGTAGCGGGCCACCGCGGCGAACAGCAGGGCGGCCGCGAACAGCGCCGCGAGCAGCGTGTCGTTGTGGAAGCCGCCGACGGCGTCCACGAGCAGCACCGGGTTCAGCCCGACGAAGGCCGCGGCGCGCGCCGGAGAACGCCCGATCACGGTCGCGGTGCGAGCGACGATCGCGACCATCGCCAGGCTCGCCGAGACGGCGATCGCCTTGAGCGCCCACAGGCCGCCGCTTACGCCGAGCGGCGTGAGCCCGTAGCTGGCGACCGTGTACACCGGCCCGTACGGGGAGTCGACGGTGCGCCAGCCGAGGAACCGGTAGACCGGATCGAGCGGGACGGCGGCCGAGGCGTGGTTGTACGGGTCCAGCCCGTGCAGCGCGCCGAGGCGGGCGAAGCTGAGGTAGCCGAAGACGTCCTGGGACAGGAGCGGCGGCCCGAGCAGCAGGATGAGCTGCGCGGCGACGATCGTGGCGGCGACGGCGCGCAGCGGCGCCCCGTCGCCGGCGGCGAGCACGAGGCCGTAGCCGGCGCAGATGAGCAGCAGGACGTCCTGGAAGCGGTTGTTGCTCAGCCGGCCCAGGCCGAGACCGTGCAACGGGCCCGCCAGCCACCCGGGAAAGCCGCCGCGGATGCTCGCCGGCACGTACACGCTCGGCGCGTCCGCGGCGAAGGCGGTCAGCAGCGCGACCCCCACGATGATCGCGGCGCATCCGGCCCAGGCGAGCGCCCGCCGGGTTCGCGGCGACGGCCCGGGGGTCGGCGCCGCGCGGGTCGCACCCGGCGCAACCGGTGCGGGCGGTCGGGGTAGCGGGGTGGTGACCTGCACTCGGCTATTGTGCACTGGAGCGGCGCGTCCGAGCACGATGGTCCCTACGCGGATCCGCACGGTCTCGGGATTACGCGGACGTGCGCGCAGCCGTACGACAGGGCCGATAGCCTGTTGAGCGTGTTGCGCCGCCGGGGGGATCGCTCCCCGAGCGCTGTCCGCTACGGCCGGCCTCGCTCGCCCGCGGGGTACGACCGAATCATGCGCCTACGACGCCAACGCCCACCTTCGCCCTCCGCGCCGTCCGATCGGCGACGCGTCCTCATCCTCTCGGCCGACGTGGGCGAGGGCCACGCGGCCGCGGCGCGGGCGCTGAGCGACCAGATACAAGCCGCGCGCGGCGACGTCGACGTGACGGTCATCGACGGTCTCGCCGCGATGGGGCGGCTGCTGCGTCCCGTCGTCGAGGACGGCTATCGCTGGCAGCTGCGCTTCATGCCCTGGACCTACACGGTCATCTACTGGCTGCTCGAGCACGTCGCGCCGGTGCGCTGGTATGCGCGCCTGTCGCTGTGCACGTTCGGCGCGCGACCGCTCGCCCGCGTGATCGCCGACCACGACCCCGACGTCGTCGTCTCCACCTACCCCGCGGTGACGGTCGTGCTCGCGCGGCTGCGCCGCCGCGGGGTCGTGCGCTGCCCGACGGTCGCGACGATCACCGATCTGACCGGCCTGTTCTTCTGGGCGCAGCCGGGCATCGACCTGCACCTCGCGATGTACGAGGACTCGATGGAGTCGGTGCGCCGCATCGCCGGCGACGACAGCGTCGAGCTCGTGCGACCGCTCATCTCGGCCGAGTTCCTGCGACCGCGCTGCCCGCGTGAGACGCGCGGCGCTCTCGGGCTCCCGCAGGACGGGCGCATGGTCGTCGTCTCTGGCGGCGGCTGGGGGGTCGGGGACCTCGAGGGCGCCGTGCGCGAGCTGTGCGAGATCGAGGCGGTCTCGAGCATCGTCTGCCTCGCCGGGCGCAACGACGCGTTGCGGGCCCGCCTGGAGGCGGCGTTCGCCGGCGAGGAGCGCGTCCACGTCTACGGCTTCACCGACCGGATGCCCGACCTGCTCGCGGCCGCCGACGCGCTCGTGCACTCGACCGGGGGCGTCACGTGCCTCGAGGCGATGGCCACCGGGACCCCGGTCGTGTCCTACGGCCTGCCCGTCGGGCACGCGCGCATCAACACGCGGGCGATGGCCGAGCTCGACCTCGTGCGCCTCGCGAACGATACGCGCGAGCTGCGCGAGCACGTCGAGTCGAGCTTCGCCTCCACGGCGACGGCGACGGCGACGGCGGCCGCGGCCGCGGCCGCCGCGACGCCGCGGTCACCCGCCGCGGGCCTGCCGCACGCCGTCGAAGCGGTGCTCCGCGCGCCGCGGCGCGTGCGCCCGATTCCGGCGTGGCGCCCGCGGACGGTGCAGATCGCGGTACAGCTCGCGCTCGTCGTGACGGCCGGGGCCTGGGCGATGTCGACCGACGAGATGCTGGCGATGGCGAACACCGTGTTCCACATCCGGGCACCGCTCACGCACGTGCCCACGGCCCAGCGTCGCGTGGCCCTCATCATCCGCACGCCGGACGGCGCCGTGGCCGGCGTGGCCGCCGAGCTCGCCGCCGCCGGCGTGCACGCGACGTTCGCCGAGCCCGATCCGCAGCCGCCGAAGCCGGTGCTCGCGAGCCTGCGGGCGTTCGGCGACGAGGGCCTCCCCGAGGCCCGGCACGGCGGCCTGCTGCACTGGGTGCTCACCCCGCACCTGCTCCACGAGCAGGCGCACGCGTACGGGCTACGCCGTCACTTCTACTTCCTGCAGTCGGGCTCGCCCACCCTGGGCGAGCTCGTGCTCGCACGCACGACCGGCGCGACGCCGGTTCAGGGAGCGTGGCAGCTCGACGGCCGCCGTCCGCTCCCTCACGGCCAGATTCGGGCGGGCGACGTCGTCGTGCTCACGCTCGACGGATCGACCTCGTCCCTGCGTGCGGTGGCCGAGCTCGTGGGCTCGCTGCGCGCCGAGCGGCTGGGGGTCGAATCGCTCGCCTCGCTCACGGGCTCGGCGCTCTCGGGCACCATCAGGGCGAGCAGCAGTGGCGAGCGCGCGAGCACCGCGGCCCCGATCGCGAGCAGGATGAGCGAGGCCACCAGCGGCACCCCGCCGTACGGCGTAGTCGCGAGGCTCTCGCCGAGCAGCAGCGGCGCGAGCAGCACGGGCACGAGCGTCTGAGTCACGAACACGACTGGCGCGACCTGGATCGCCGGTCGCAGTTGCAGAGCGCTCATCTCGCTGAGCGCGCCGATCGCCGATGCGCCCGCGGTTGACAGGGCCCACGCGAGCGCGACGAGCAGACGGCCGTTGGCCAGGCCGTCGGAGGCGAGCTTCGTCGCGAGCCCGCTCCAGGCGAAGCCGAGGCCCGCTCCGATGATCGTCACGGTCGGCATCGGCCGCCAGAGCCAGCTGACGATGTACGGCAGCATCGTCAGCACCCCGAGGCCGACGAGCACGAGCGTCAGGGTGAGGTTGTTCGTGTGCGTCGTCGTGCGGTCGGGGGCCGCGAGCGCCGTCCCGATGACGCCGATCACGATCGCCGCCATCGCGAGATGCTCGCGGCGGCCGGCGCGCTCGTTGAGCAGTCGCTCGCCGACGAGCAGCAACACGAGCAGCCCGCAGGCGAGGGCCGGCTGCACGACGACGAGCGGGGCGAGCAGCAGCGCGACGACCTGCAACGGGAAGCCGAGCATCGACAGCGCCGTCCCCGCGAGCCAGCGCGCCCGGCCGGCGAGCTCGCCGATGAGGCTGACGCGCAGGTGGTGCCCGGCGTCCACCTCGCGCGCGTCGAGAGCCTGGAGGGCGACCCCTAGGCTGTAGAACGTCGACGCGGCCGCCGCCGCGAGGATTCCCAGCAGAAGATCAAGAGTCATGACGGACACCGATCATCGCAGCCGACGGGGCGCCCTCGCTCTCCCGGCCGGGGCGCTCGCGCTCGCCGGCGTCGCGCACGCACTTCCGGCGGCCGCCGGAGCCTGGGTCGCGCACGCGCCTCGTGGCGCGCGGGCGTGGGTGCCGCTCGACCGTCCGCTCGGCATCGAGGACGCCACGGCGAGCGGTCGCGGCGTCGCGCTCACCTTCGACGACGGCCCCCACCCGCAGGGCACGCCGGCCGTGCTCGAGGAGCTCGCGCGACACGACGCGCAGGCGACGTTCTTCCTCGTCGGCGAGCAGGTCCGCCGCAACCCGGGGCTGGCCGCCGAGATCGTCGCCGCCGGCCACGGCATCGCCCTGCACTGCGATCGCCACCGCAATCTGCTCCGCCTGACGCCCTGGCAGGTGCACGAGGACATCTCTCGCGCCCTCGTGACGATCGAGGAGACGACCGGCCGCGCGGTGTCGCTGTACCGGCCGCCCTACGGCGTGCTCAACGGCGCCGCGCTCCGCTACGCGCGCAACCGCGGGTGGCGCACCCTGCTGTGGAGTCAGTGGGGCCGCGACTGGGAGGCCGGCGCGACACCGGAGTCGATCAGCCGTCTCGTCACCCGCGGGGTCGGCGAGGGATCGGTGCTCCTGCTGCACGACGCCGACGACTACTCGAGCCCGGGATCGTGGCGGCGCACGGTCGCGGCGCTGCCGGCCGTGCTGCAGTCGCTCGACGAGCGCGGACTGCGGCTCGTCGCCCCTTGAAACACGGGCCGGGCGGCGTCGCGGGCCCCTGTCGCGGCGCGACCGGTGACCTTCGTGTGAACAGCTAGTGTCCGGTAGTCAGATGTCGGTCACCGAGCACCCACAGGCCCCGTGGCGACCGGCCGCGGAGGGCGAGGAGCCGACCGCCACGGCGGTGGTCCTGCCCGGAGCCCTGCCCGGCCGAGGCGCCGCCGCAGCGTCCGGCACGGCCCGCGCCGTCGCGGGCACCCCGATCGCGGCGCAGCGGTCGCCCTGGTGGATCGAGGCGCTCGCCGTCGCCTGGCTCGTCGTGCTCTACGACTGGGTGACCTCGCTCGCGCCCCTGCGCCTGCACGAGGCGATCGTGCACGGGCAGGACATCCTCTCGTTCGAGCGCACGCTGCACCTCGATCCCGAGCTCGCGCTCAACCACTGGCTCGCCGCCCACCACACGCTCGGGATCGTCCTCTCCTACTACTACGACAACGCCCATTTCGTCGTCACGCTCGGGCTGCTCGGCTGGCTGTGGTGGCGTCGCCCCGACCTCTACCGGCCGCTGCGCAACTCGCTCGTGCTCATCAACGTCATCGGCTTCGTCGTCTTCTGGCGTCTTCCCGTCGCACCGCCGCGACTGCTCCCGGGCAGCGACTTCGCCGACATCGTGGCCGCGTCGCACACGTTCGGGTCCTGGCACACCGGCAAGCTCGCCTCCGAGGCCGACCAGCTCGCGGCCATGCCCTCGCTGCACCTGGCCTGGGCCTGCTGGTCGGCGCTCGCGATGTGGCGGCTGTCGCGGCGGTGGCTCTGGCGGACGCTCGCGGCCCTGTATCCGGTCGTGACCGCGGTCGGCGTGCTGACCACCGGCAACCACTACCTGGCCGACGTGCTCGCCGGGGTCGCGACGATGGCCGTGGCGGTGGCGATCGTCGAGCTCGGCGTGCCCCGCTGGCGGGCGTGGGCGGGCCCGCGGTGGGCGTCGCGCCGCCGCGTTCGCGTCGAGTGAGCGTCCGTCGCACCCCCGGCGGGCTGCGGGGCCGTCGTCGGCGACGGCAATCGCGGCATCGGCCCGGACCTGATCCTACGGCCCGCCGGCCGGCGCTCCGGCGGTTTCCTCCGCGGCGGCCGGCCATCGCCATGGCGCGGGGAGGAGTTGCGGAGAAACGCCGGTCACGACGGTGTGGCGGGTGTCACAAAGTTGTTACGAAGTTCGTAACCGAGTACACTCCCAGCCGCAACGAAGGATCCCCGGGAGGAGAGGGCACTGCAGAGTCCGCCGGCGACAGCGCGCGCGGACTTTTGTCGTCTGTAGGGTGCCCCCACACAAATGCCAGACTTTGACGCCACTGACGGTTTCCCTGACGCGAGCGACCCCGACGCTCCGCGTCTGCCCGAGCCCGCCCCCGCGGGCGGCATCGAGGCGAACCGCCACCGCGGGAGGACCCCGCGCGGGGCGCGCCGGCGCCTGCGCGGGCCGCGTCACGGCGAGCGTCGTCTGCTGCGCCGAGCGTGCCCGCGGGCCGCTCGCGGCACGACGCGGCGATTGCACGGACGCTTTCGGGGCGGCTGGGAGCGTTGTGAGCGCCCGCGTCGCGGACCCGTGAGCTGATGGTTGTCGTCCGCTATCTCGACATAGTGGTGCTCGCCATCTCGCTGCCGATCTTCATCGCGGCCGGTCTGCCGATGGCGGGCTGGGCCGTGGCCGCGGGAGCCTGGCTGATCCAGCGCGGCGTGCAGATCTACACGACCCGGCGCGCGGCGGCGTCGCACGACCCGCGCACGACCGTGGGGCTGCTCGCCGGCTCGATGATCGGGCGCGGCTGGTTCGTGGCGATCGCCATCTTCCTCGTCGGCGTCAACGACAACGCGGCCGGCCTCGCCGCGGCGGTGCTGGTCGTCGTGCTGTTCACGGTCTACTTCACCGTCGGCATGATCATGCGCCCGTTCGACGCGCCGGCTCCTCCGCGGCGCGACGCCGGCGGCCCCCCGCTGGCGCCCAACGGGGGAACGCGATGAAGGCGCTCGCGCGATTGTCGACAAAGGCGAAGGTCGTCATCGGCCTCGTGCTCTACATCGCCCTGCTCGTCGCGCTGGCCGTCATCTTCGGCAGCCACGGGCAGAACACGAGCTACCAGCCCCAGAACGAGTTCCAGCTCGACGACTGGGTGCCCATCAAGATCGGCGGCATCGACCTGTCGATCAACAAGGCCGTGCTCTACCTGTGGCTCGCGACCCTGCTGACGGTCGGGACGATGGTCTGGATCGCCCGGCGCATGCAGGCCCGCCCGAACAAGGTGCAGACCGCCGTCGAGACGATCTACCGGCTGATGCACGACAACATCTCGGGCCCGAACAACATCGACCCGGCGATGTCGGCCAAGTGGTTCCCGTTCATCGCGACACTCTTCCTGTTCATCTGGTTCTCGAACCTGCTCGGCTACATCCCGTTGCCGGTGAACAGCGAGGAGACGATCAACATCTTCGGGCTGCACATCCCGGCCTTCCAGATCTATGCCGCGACCGCGAACATCTCGGTCACGCTCGCCCTCACTCTGATGGTGTGGTTCAGCTACCAGATCGAGGGGATCCGGGCGAAGGGCTTCACCGGCTACATCAAGAGCTGGCTGCCCGCGGGCCTGGACTCGGTGCCGGTGCGCTGGCTGATGATCCCGTTCATCTTCACGATCGAGGTCATCTCGCAGTTCGTCCGCATCGTCTCGCTGTCGGTGCGACTGTTCGCCAACATCCTCGCCGGCCACCTGCTCATCCTGTTCATGGGCGGTGGCCTCGTCGTGTTGCTCGGGCTCGCCGCGCTCGGCGCGGTCACGCTGCCCATCGCGATCGTGTTCTTCCTGTTCGAGGTGGTGCTGATCGCCACGCTGCAGGCGTTCATCTTCGCCACCCTCACTGCCATCTACCTCGGCGGCGCCGTCGCCGAGTCTCACTGACAACAAGGAGCCCGTTGTGTCGCTTATCACTCTTGCCGTCGCCGACCCCGCCCTGGACAAGGCGATCAAGTCGCTCGCGCTCGGCATCGGCGCCGGCCTCGGCACCATCGGCCCCGGCGTCGGCGTCGGATACATCTTCGGCAAGGTCATCGAGGCGGTCACCCGCCAGCCCGAGATGCGCGACGAGATCACCTCGATCCAGTGGCTGGGCTTCGCCCTCACCGAGGCGATCGTCTTCTACGCGTTCATCTTCGGCCTGATCGCCTTCTTCCTGGGCTAGACGATGCCGCCGCTCGCCGCCAGCAGCAGTTCCAGTGGCAACTTCCTCGTCTCGCCGAGTCTGGGCGTGATGATCTGGACGCTCGTCGCGTTCATCGTCGCGCTGCTCATCCTGCGTCGGTGGGCGTTCCCGTACGATCTCGGACGGCGCTCGAGAAGCGCCAGAAGGCGATCGAGGACTCGATCGACAGCGCCCAGCGCACCCGCGAGGAGGCGGAGAAGCTGCTCGCCGAGTACCGCGAGCGCCTCGCCGAGGCGCGGGCGCAGTCCGACGAGATCGTCGCCCGGGCCCGCCAGGCCGCCGATGCGCACGAGCGCGAGGCCCGCGAGCAGGCGAACGAGATCGCCGCGGAGGCGGCGCGCCGGGCCGAGCGCGACATCGACGCCGCCACCAAGCGGGCGCTGCAGGAGATGCGCAACGAGGTGGCCGACCTGACGATCCTCGCCACCGAGAAGGTCACGCGCAAGTCGCTCGACGCGTCCGACCAGCGCCGGCTCGTCGACGAGGCGCTCGGCGAGATCGACTTCTCGGCGCTCTCGAGCACGGCCCAGGACAACTAGAACCGCCGATGGAAGAGATCGCCCGCGTCTATGCCCGCTCGCTGTTCGAGGTTGCCAAGGAGCAAGGCAGGCTCGATGTGCTGCGCGAGCAGCTGGGCCAGGTCGCCGATGCGCTCGGCTCGAACCACGACCTGGCCACGTTCTTCTTCTCGCCGTACTTCTCGACCGAGGAGAAGCGTGAGGCGCTCGCCCGCGTGCTCCAGGACGCGGACCCGACGCTGCTCAACTTCCTCGGCGTGCTCATCGACAACCACAGGATGCCGGTCATCTTCCGCATCCGCCGGGAGTTCGATCGACTGTGGGAGGAGGAGCACCGTCAGCTGCCGGTCGAGGTGACGAGCGCGATCGCGCTCGACGAGCAGACGCTGCGCCAGCTCAGCGAGCAGATCGGCCAGCGGACCGGCAAGGACGTGCAGCTGACGGCGCGCGTCGACCCCGACATCCTCGGCGGGCTCGTTCTGCGCGTCGGCAACTCGATCGTGGACGCCTCGATTCGCAACCGCCTCGAACAACTACGCAAGCAGGTCGCGCGCAGCGCCTGACGTCGACGACCGGCCAAGGAGCCTCAGAGACCACACCATGCAGATCAACCCCGACGAAATCACCAGCATCCTCAAGAGCCGCATCGAGGGACTCGACGCCGGATCGGCCGAGCTCACCGAGGTGGGCACGGTGCTCTCGGTGGCCGACGGCATCGCGCGCGTCCACGGCCTCGAGAACTGCATGTCCTTCGAGATGCTCGAGCTCCCGCACGACGTCACGGGGCTCGCGCTGAACCTCGAGTCCGACAACGTCGGCGTCGTGCTGTTCGGCGCGTGGGAGCACATCTCCGAGGGAGACACCGTCAAGCGCACCGGCCATCTGCTCGACATCCCGGTCGGGGACGAGCTGCTCGGGCGCATCGTGGACCCGCTCGGTCGCCCGCTCGACGGCAGGGGCGACATCATCACCTCCCAGACCCGGCCGGCCGAGTTCAAGGCGCCGGGCGTCGTGCAGCGCCAGCCGGTCAAGGAGCCGCTGCAGACCGGCCTGAAGGCGATCGACGCGATGATCCCGATCGGCCGCGGACAGCGCGAGCTGATCATCGGCGACCGCCAGACGGGCAAGACGGCGATCGCGATCGACGCGATCATCAACAACAAGGACACCGGTGTGAAGTCGGTGTACGTCGCGATCGGCCAGCGCATGGCGACGGTCGTGGCGCTCGCGCAGATCCTCGACGAGGCCGGCGCGCTGGACAACACGATCATCGTCGCCGCGGCCGCCGACGAGGCCGCGCCGATCAAGTTCATGGCCCCCTACGCCGGATGTGCGATGGCCGAGCACTACCTGTACAACGGCCAGGCCGCGCTCGTCATCTACGACGACCTCACCAAGCACGCCTACGCTTACCGGCAGATGTCGCTCCTGCTCCGTCGCCCGCCCGGCCGCGAGGCCTATCCGGGCGACGTGTTCTACCTGCACTCGCGCCTGCTCGAGCGGGCGGTGAAGCTGAACGACGAGCTCGGCGGCGGCTCGCTGACGGCGCTGCCGATCATCGAGACGCAGGCCGGCGACGTGTCGGCCTACATCCCGACGAACGTCATCTCGATCACGGACGGGCAGATCTTCCTGGAGCCGAAGCTGTTCTACTCCGGCGTGCGACCGGCGATCAACGTCGGCATCTCGGTCTCGCGCGTCGGCGGCAACGCCCAGATCGGCCCGATGAAGAAGGTCGCCGGGCGCATCAAGCTCGAGCTCTCGCAGTACCGCGACCTCGAGGCGTTCTCGCAGTTCGGGTCCGACCTGGACGCCGACACGCAGCGCACGCTCGCGCGCGGCGAGCGCCTGGTCAAGACGCTCAACCAGGACGAGCGCGCGCCGCTGCCGGTCGAGGATCAGGTCGTGCAGATCTTCGCGGCGACGAACGGCTTCCTCGACCGCATCACGGTCGACCGCGTGCCCGAGTTCCTGCTCGGGCTGACGGAGCGCTTCCATGCGCAGTACGGCGAGCTGAGGGCGAAGATCGCCGCCGGCGAATGGTCCGACGAGCTGCAGGCCGCCGTCCGCGACGCCGTCGCGAGCTTCGCCGACGACTTCGGCTACGACCTCGACGAGGAGGGCCAGCCGCTCGACGACGACGCCCTCGGGGGCCACACGCCGAGCGCCGAGACGACAAGCGCCGACGAGAGCGCCGACGAGGGCGCCAAGGAGCCCGCCGCGGCGTAGCCTCCGCCCGCGCCCGATCCCACACCCGCCATGGCCCAGAACCAGCGCGACGTCAAGAACCGAATCGGTTCGATCAAGAACATCCAGAAGATCACGCGAGCCATGGAGATGGTCGCCGCGGCGCGCCTGCGGCGGGCCGAGCAGCGGATCACCGCCCTGCGCCCGTACGCCGAGGCGATCCGCCGCATGACCCGTCAGGCCGCGCAGGCCGCGGGGACCGAGGCGTCGCGACTGCCGTTGCTGGCCGAGCACGAGAGCGACACGCGCGTCGCGCTCCTGCTCGTGACCGGCGACCGCGGGCTGGCCGGGGCGTTCAACACGCAGATCGTGCGCGCCGGGGTGCGCTCCGCCGCCGACTACGAGGCGCAGGGACGCCGGGTGAGCTGGTACGCGAGCGGGCGCCGCGGGGTCAGCTCGCTCACGTTCCGCGGGCGTGACGTGGTCGGCGCCTACACCGGATTCACCGACCGTCCGGCCTACGCCGACGCGCGGCGGATCGCCGACGACCTCATCGTCGCCTACAGCGACAATCAGGTCGACCGCGTCGAGATCATCTACAACGGGTACGTGTCGCCGCTGAGCCAGATCGTGCGCCACGAGACGCTGCTGCCGCTCGCTCACGGCGACGTGATCGACGGCGACGAGGAGGACGTGGCCCCGCGCGCGCTCGTCGACTACGAGCCCGATCCGGAGGAGATCCTCAGGGCGCTCGTGCCCGACTACGTCGAGATCTCGATCTACCGGGCGCTGCTCGAGTCCACCGCCTCCGAGCACGGCGCGCGCATGACGGCGATGCGCAACGCCTCGGAGAACGCGGGCGAGATCATCACCGACCTCACGCTGGAGATGAACCGGGCCCGCCAGGCCGAGATCACGCAGGAGATCATGGAGGTCGTGGCCGGCGCCGAGGGCGTGAGCTGATCGCCACTCACAGCGCCGGCGCACGACGCGTCTCCGACCCGTCCCCACCCGACTTCAAATAGACAACAGGAGAATCGAGACACGAAATGGAAGCGAGCACCGCCCCCCACACGGACGCGCCCGCGAGCGCCGGCACGCAGCGCAATGTCGGACGCATCGAGGAGATCCAGGGCGTCGTCATCGAGGCGGTCTTCCCCGACCGGCTGCCCGAGATCAACCACGCGATCACCGTCGCGCGACCGGCGGCCGGGGTGGAGGAGGAGGCCCCCGGCATCAGCTCGGGCGCCGGCGGCGACGTGCTCGTGTGCGAGGTGCAGCAGCACCTCGGCGACGACCGCGTGCGCGCCGTCGCGATGGACACGACCGACGGTCTGGCCCGCGGCGCCGAGGTGATCGACACCGGCGCGCCGATCACCGTGCCCGTCGGCCAGGCGACGCTGGGGCGCATCTTCAACCTGCTCGGCGAGCCGATCGACCTCGGCGAGCCGCTTCCGGCCGACACGCCGCGGCGGCAGATCCACCAGCCCGCGCCGAGCGTCGAGGACCTCACGCCGACCACCGAGATGTTCGAGACCGGCATCAAGGTCATCGACCTGCTCGCCCCGTACGCGAAGGGCGGCAAGGTCGGCCTGTTCGGCGGCGCCGGCGTGGGCAAGACGGTGCTCATCCAGGAGCTGATCCACAACCTCGCCTCCGAGCACGGCGGCCTGTCGGCGTTCTGCGGCGTGGGCGAGCGCTCGCGCGAGGGCAACGACCTGTGGCTGGAGATGAAGGAGTCCGGCGTCCTGGACAAGACGATGCTCGTGTTCGGGCAGATGAACGAGCCCCCGGGCGCCCGCATGCGCGTCGCGCTCTCCGGTCTGACGATGGCGGAGTACTTCCGCGATCAGGGTCAGGACGTGCTCCTGTTCATCGACAACATCTTCCGTTTCGTGCAGGCGGGCTCGGAGGTCTCGGCCCTGCTCGGGCGCATGCCCTCCCAGGTGGGCTATCAGCCGACGCTCGAGACCGAGATGGGCCAGCTGCAGGAGCGGATCACCTCCACCCAGCAGGGATCGGTCACCTCGGTGCAGGCGATCTACGTCCCCGCCGACGACCTCACCGACCCGGCCCCGGCCTCGGTGTTCGCCCACCTCAACAGCACCACGACGCTGTCGCGCGCCATCTCGGAGAAGGGCATCTACCCGGCGGTCGACCCGCTCGACTCGACCTCGACGATCCTCAAGGCCGACATCCTCGGCCAGGAGCACTTCGACGTGGCCAACCGGGTCAAGGAGATCCTGCAGCGCTACAAGGAGCTGCAGGACATCATCGCCATCCTCGGCATCGACGAGCTCTCCGACGAGGACCGCGTGATCGTGCAGCGCGCGCGCAAGGTCGAACGGTTCCTGTCGCAGCCGTTCTTCGTCGCCGAGCAGTTCACGGGCACGCCGGGCGCGTACGTCCCGATCGCCGACACGATCCGCGGCTTCAAGGAGATCATCGAGGGCAAGCACGACGACGTGCCCGAGCGCGCCTTCTTCCTGAAGGGGCCGATCGAGGACGTGCTCGCCGACGCGGGCTCGGGGAGCTGATGGCGCGCTCCAAGTTCCCGGTGGAGATCCTCACCCCGGAGGGGGAGGTCTTCAACGACGAGGTCGAGATGGTCTCGACGCGCACGACGGTCGGCTCGATCGGCATCCTCGCCCATCACTCGCCGCTGCTGGCCCAGCTCGCGCCGACGGAGCTGCGGCTGTATCGCAGCGAGTCCGAGATCGTGCGCTACGCCCAGGCCGAGGGATACCTGCAGTTCGACGACAACCGCGCGCTCGTGCTCGTCGAGGAGGCGGTCGCGCCGGAGGCCCTCGACCGCGCCGAGCTGCAGGCGCGGCTGGAGGAGGCTCGGGCGACCGCCGAGCGGGCGCCGGAGGGGTCCGAGGAGCGGGCTCGGGCGTTGCGGGACGCGCGGCGGGCCGAGGCGTTCCTGGGCGTCGCGGGCGCGTAGGCCGTTCGCTTTCTGTTTTCGCGTTCGTTGGGGCCCGGTGGGCCCCTACGTCGCTTGATCAGCCCAGGGAAAAGGGCTGATCAAGCGCCGTCTGGGCCCACCTCTCCTCATCAGACGCCGCGGTCCGGGACCGAACTGCGTTGGCGCCGGGCGGGCCTGGGGTCGGCCGGGGTCAGAAACTACTTGCCTGGCTCTGTGGTCGCGGGCTCCTGGCGATGACGGTCGCCGATGGCCGTCCGACCTTGGGGTAAACCCTGGTCGGTCGTTCTCGCAGGGTTGACGAGGATTAGGGACCCTAGGGGGGTGGTGGAACTTGACCGGGCGTGGCGGATCGTGGACGGATCGCCTATGCTCGCCGGAAGGAGCCGTGGGGACGATCGGATGCATATCGGGGAGGGCCTGTCGGGCGTGAGTTGGCCGCCCGACCACAACGCACGCGCATCGCGCGGGCCCCTTCATCCGCGCGGCCGGGCCTAGCTTCATGCGCACACCGCCGCCCTTCCCGGGCCCGCGACGCCCGAGACTCGGACGCCCGCTCGGCATCGCCCTGGTTGCCTGCCTCGCCGTCGCGGCGTGCTCGCTCGGCGTGGCCCTGGCGGCGACGATCGCCCGCTCGGGCGGGGTGAGCCGGGGCGCGGCGGCGTCGGCGGCGCTGCGGGCGCTCGGCGTGTCCGGTCACACGGGCGCCGAGATCGTGTTCGCGAGCGGCGCGCCGGTCGCCCCCGGCGCCGTCGTGGCGGTCGGCGGGCCGTCCGGGCCGTCCTCCGCGGGGGAGGCGAGCGGGATCGCGTCCTCGCCGGAGCGCGCGATCGCGCGGGCCGGGACGCATGGCGCCTGGCTGTTCTACGAGGATCTCGCTCCCTACCGCCAGTACGAGCATGCCGGGCGCGTGGCGCTGGTCGACGCGCGCACCGGGGCGGTGACGCTCACCGGGACGATCCAGTGGCCGCCGCTCGTCGACGGCCAACTGCCCTCGTTCCTGTCCTCCCAGGCCGCCTACCTCAGCCCGGCGAACCAGGTCTTCAGCCGGCCGTACAAGGCGACGAGCGCGAGCTCGGCGCGCAACCCCGGCTCGGGGCGGTCGGCCACGGCGCCGAATCCGTTCGGCAAGCCCGACGTGCCGTACTGGGACCTCAGGGGCGTCGGCGGTGCCGCCGGCCTGATCGCCGGCGACCATTCATGCGTCGTGCGCATCGCAAACACGCTCGGCGGCGGTCTGTACGCGTTCACCGACGTCGAGCGCACGCGCGGCTGGGTCGGCTCGTTCTTCAAGCGACTGACGCAGCTGAACTCGGGCGTCCACTCCGAGCTCTACGCGACCGGCTCGGGGCTGACGCCGGCCGGCTTCGTGCAGCACGTCATCGCCCGCGATGGCTGCCGCGACGTGCTCATCTACCTGGCCGGCGCCGGCTACCCGGGATCGACGACGGTCAACGTCGGGCTCAACGAGCGCGGCGCCTCGATCGAGCACCAGGACATCAGCGCCGCGGCGCTGCGCTCGCTGTTCACCGGCGACGGTTCGGTCACGTTCAGCCTCATCGTCGACGCGCCATACTCGTCGGGCTTCCAGGGCGCGCTCGCGCACGTCGCCAACCTCCTCCTCCTGGCCCTGCCCGGCGACGCCCGCGGCGACACGTTCACCTACCTTCCGGCGGTGCAGACCCCGAGCGGTCTGGAGCGCAACCCGAGCAACCCGTGGCACCTGCTCGAGTACACATCGCGCCTGCTGTTCGGCCTCGACGCCGTCATCAAGGATCCGGCCGAGGTGGCCCAGGCGGCCGCCGCCCAGACCGCCGGCCTGTCGCGCTCGGTGCTCGCCTGGTTGCTCGCCCGCGCACTCGACCGCTTCGGGGTGCAGGGCTTCGCGGTGACCGTCGGGCTCTCGCCACAACCGTCGACGCAGACGAACGGCTTCACGCCGAGCGCGCCGGGCAGCCCGAGCTCGCCGGGCGGCGGGAACGGAGGCCCGCCGGGTGGAGCCGCGGCGCCGAGTTGCGACGCGCTGTCGATCACCACGGCGGCCGACACCGCGACGACCGTCCCGCTCCAGTGCCGGGGCGCCCCGCACGGCTACGCCGTCGCCACGCCGCCCGCCCATGGCACTCTCGGCCCGATCGACCCGGCGCACGGCACCGTGACCTACACGCCGAATAACGGCTTCAGCGGCTCCGATTCGTTCACCTACACCGCGACCGTGGGCGGTCGCACCTCGGCTCCGGCGACGGTGTCGATCACGGTGAGCCCGCCGGCGGCGCCGACGTGCCACACGGTGGCGGTGACTGCGGCGGCCGGCGGCCCGACCACGGTGACCTTTGACTGCGCCACCGCCGCGGCCGGGTTCGCCAACACGTACGGGCTGGACCACGGCCCGTCCAACGGGACGCTCACGGGGCTGGATACGGCGGCCGGAACCGTGACCTACACGCCGAACAGCGGCTACGTCGGTACGGACGGCTTCACGTACCTCGCCACGAACGCGGGCGGCTCGACGGTGGCGACCGTGTCGATCACCGTCGCCCCGCCGCCCGCGCCCATGTGCCAGGCGGTGCCGGTGAGCACGACGGCGAACACGGCCGCGACGGTGACGTTCAGCTGCACGAGCACACCCGGGTTCCCGAACGGCTACACGGTCGTGGCGAACCCATCGCACGGCACGCTCGGGGCGATCAGCGCCGCGGGGATGGTGACGTACACGCCGAACAGCGGCTTCAACGGTTCGGACAGCTTCACGTACGAGGCCACCAACAGGTCCGGCCCGTCGGTCGCGGCGACGGTGTCGATCACGGTGACCCCCCCTCCGGCGCCGACCTGCCGGGCGGTGTCGGTGACGACCACCGCGGCCACAGCGGCGTCGGTGACGTTCAACTGCGCGACGGTCGCGCCCGGGTTCGCGAATGCGTACTCGGTCGTCGCGAATCCCTCGCACGGCACGCTGTCGGGCCTCAACACCACGGCGGGAACGGTGACCTACACGCCCGACGGTGGCTTCAGCGGCTCGGACAGCTTCACATACAAGGCGACGAATGCGGGTGGAACGTCGGCTGCGGCCACTGTCTCGATCGCGGTCAGTCCGGCCTGTCAGGGAGTGCCGGCGACCACGCCGGCGGACACAGGTGCGACGGTGACCTTCAGCTGCACCCCCGCCGGCACCGGCATGGCGAACACCTATGCGATCGCCTCGAGTCCGTCGCACGGGACGCTGTCCGGCCTCGACACCGCGGCCGGGACGGTGACCTACACGCCGGGCAACGGGTTCAACGGCTCTGACTCCTTCACCTACACGGCCACCAACGCGGGCGGGACCTCGGTCGCGGCGACGGTGTCGATCACGGTCAGCCCGCCGGCGGCGCCGACCTGCCAGGCGGTGTCCGTGACTACCGCGGCGGACACGGCGACGAGCGTCACGTTCAACTGCCCGACCGTCGCGGCCGGCTTCGCGAACACCTACGCGGTCGTGGCGAATCCGGCGCACGGCACGCTGTCCGGGCTGGACACGGCGGCCGGGACGATCACGTACACGCCGAGCAGCGGCTACGACGGGCCGGACAGCTTCACCTACAAGGCGACGAACGCCGGCGGTGCGTCGGTCGCGGCCACGGTCTCGATCACGGTGAGCCCGCCGGCGGCGCCCCTCTGTCAGGCGGTCCCTGTGAGCGCGGCGCCGGACACGGCCACGGGGGTCACGTTCAGCTGCACGAGCACGGCCGGGTTCGCGAACACCTATGCGGTCGTGGCGAATCCGTCGCACGGGACGCTGTCGGGTCTCGACACGGCGGCGGGAACGGTCACGTACACGCCTGCCAACGGGTTCAGCGGCTCTGACAGCTTCACCTACAAGGCGACGAACACGGGCGGCGCGTCGGTTGCGGCGACGGTGTCGATCACGGTTGGCACGCCCGCGGCGCCGGCCTGTCAGGCGGTGTCGGTGACGACCGCGGCGGACACGGCGGCGCCGGTGACGTTCAACTGCGCGACGGTCGCGCCCGGCTTCGCGAACACGTATGCGGTCGTGGCGAATCCGGCGCACGGGACGCTGTCGGGCCTCGATACGGCGGCGGGGACGGTGACGTATACGCCGAGCAACGGCTTCAGCGGTTCGGACAGCTTCACGTACAAGGCGACGAACGCGGGCGGTGCGTCGGTCGCGGCGACCGTGTCGATCACGGTGAGCCCGCCGGCGGCGCCGACCTGTCAGGCGGTCGCGGTGACCACCGCAGCAGATACCGGGGCGAGCGTGACGTTCAACTGCCCGATCGTCGCCGCCGGCTTCGCGAACACGTATGCGGTCGTGTCCAATCCGGCGCACGGGGCGCTGTCGGGTCTCGATACGGCGGCGGGCACGGTCACCTACACGCCGGACAACGGCTTCAGCGGTTCGGACAGCTTCACGTACCAGGCGACGAACGCGGGCGGTGCGTCGGTCGCGGCCACGGTGTCGATCACGGTCAATGCGCCGACGGCGCCGACGTGTCAGGCCGTCCCGTTGAGCGCGGCGGCGGACACGGCCGCGGCGGTCACCTTCAGCTGCACGACGACGCCCGGCTTCGCGAACACGTACGCCGTCGCCTCGAGCCCGTCGCACGGGACGCTCTCGGGCCTGGACACGGCGGCCGGGACGATCACGTACACACCGACCAACGGTTTCTCCGGCTCGGACAGCTTCACCTACACGGCCACCAACACCGGCGGGACTTCCGTCCCGGCGACCGTGTCGATCACCGTCAACCCGCCGGCGGCGCCGACCTGCCAGGCGGTGGCGGTAACCACCGCGGCCGGCACCGGGACGAGCGTGACGTTCAACTGCCCGGTCGTTGCCGCGGGATTCGCCAATACATACGCCGTCGCGACGAATCCGTCGCACGGGACGCTGTCGGGGCTGGATACGGCAGCCGGGACGGTGACCTATACCCCGGCCGGCGGCTACGCCGGGCCCGACAGCTTCACCTACACGGCAGCCAACGCCGGCGGGACGTCGTCGACCGCGACGGTGAGCGTCACCGTGACGCCGCCGCCCGTCCCGACCTGCCAGGGCGTCACCGCCTCGACCACCCACAACACCCCCGTCTCCGTACAGCTCGCGTGCACCGACGCGGCCGGGTTCGCGATCACCTACGGGACGGTCACGGACCCCGCCTTCGGCGCTCTGTCGGGCCTCGACACGGTCAACGGGACGGTGACGTACACGCCGACGACGGGCTTCATCGGCGTCGACAGCTTCACGTACAAGGGCACGAACTCGACCGGTGACTCGTCGCCGGCGACCGCGACCGTGACCGTCAAACCGCCCGACGTGAGCTTCTCAAACGCCGTGGCCAACACGCAGTACGCCGTCGGCACGACGGTCACCGGTCCCGCGGTCACGAAGAGCGGCTCGCTGCTGCCGAGCCCGCCGACCGAGCCCAACGGGGACGACCTCCAGGTCAACCCCGGCACGTCGAGCACGACCCAGGGCGGCAGCGTGACGATCAACAGCGACGGCAGCTTCGTCTACACCCCGCCGGCCGGATTCAGCGGACCGAGCGACACCTTCACCTACACGGTGTCCGACGTGCAGCAGCCCGCGGTCGCCGCGAGCGCGACGGTGACGATCAGCTTCTCCGGCGCGCGCGTCTGGTACGTCGACAGCGCCGCGGCCACGAACGGCAGCGGCACGTCGACCTCGCCCTTCAACACGCTCTCCTCGCTCGGTGCGGCGAGCGCCGCCAACGACACGGTCTTCCTGTTCGGCGGCGGCCCGACCTACGGCGGTGGCCTCACGCTGAAGTCGGGCCAGACGCTCGACGGCCAGTCGTTCGGACTCGTCGCCGGCGGCCAGACGCTGCTCGCCGCCTCCGGTGCCAACCCGACCGTCACCAACGCCGGCGGCGCCGGCATCACGCTCGGCGAGGGGACCGCGGTCAACGGCGTCACGGTCAGCGGCACGTCCGGGGCCGGCGTCACGGCGACGAACGTCAACGCCTTCACGCTGGACTCGAGCGACCTCATCACCGGCGCCGGGGGCGACGCGCTGCACGTCAGCGGGGGCGGCGGGACGATCAGCGACGGCGCGGCGATCACGAACCCCTCGGGCCACCCGGTCTCGATCTCGGGCCGCACGAGCGGCACGGTGACGAACTCGGGCGCGATCAGCGACGCCACCGGCACGGGCATCTCGCTGGCGAGCAACGCGGGGGCCACCATCAACTTCAGCGGCGGCATCGCGGAGAGCATCACGAGCGGCACCGCCTTCTCCGCCACCGGCGGTGGGACCGTCGACGTGACCGGCGCCGCCAACACGCTGACCACGACGATCGGCACCGCCCTCGACGTCGCCAACACGGCGATCGGCGCGTCGGGCCTGACCTTCCGCTCGGTGTCGGCCGGCATCGACGTATCCGGCCCGGTGAACGGCGTCGTGCTCGACAACACCGGCAGCGGCGGCCTGACGGTGACGGGTACGGGCGCGGCCGGCAGCGGCGGCACGATCGAGAACACGACCGGCAGCGCGCCCGGCGACGGCGACGTCTCGCTGACGAGCACGGGGCCGGTCAGCCTGAACGACATGGTGCTCACCGGGACCGCCTCCACGAACGGCACGCCGGGCTCGGCGGTCTGGGCCGTCAACGTCTCGAGCCTGACCGTGACGAACAGCTCGATCTCCAACCACGCCACCGCCGGGATCTTCGTGTCCGGGACCGGCTCGGCGACCCCGACATTCGACATCGACCACAATACGTTCAGCGGCGAGCACGGCGACCCGATCAACGTGACGTTCCCGCTCGCTGGCAACACCGGCACGGGCACCGCCACCGGGCACATCACCAACAACACGATCGGGAGCGCCGGTACCGCGAAGTCCGGCTCGGTCGGCGGTGAGGGGATCGCGGTGTCGGCCCAGGGCGGGTACACGGTGACGGCGGACGTCAGCCACAACACCGTCAACCAGGTCGACCAGGGCTACGGCATTCTCGCCGGTGCCAACTCGAGCAGCGCGGCCACGCCGACGCTCAACCTCACGCTCGTCCAGAACAACGTGACGATGCAGAACGCGGCTGCGTCTCTGGACGCGATCAGCGTCACGTCGGACTCGGCCGGCAGCGTCGCCTGCTTGAACGCGACGGGAAACACCGCCACCGCCGTCGGCTCGGCGGCCCAGGGTGAGCCGTATGACGCCGTCGGCCTGAGCGTGGTGACCGACGGCGGGCAGAGCACGTTCAAGCTCCAGGGCTACACCGGCGCGGCGCTCGACACCACGGCCGTGCAGAACGTGCTCAATTCCGCCAACACGCTTTCCGGGCCGACGAATCCGGCCGATGAGTCGATAGCGGTGATCCAGGGCACCAACACGACCGGCTTCTCGGGCGGCACCTGCCCGACGGCGCCGTAGCGAATCGAACACGCCAAGGAGCCACGATGTCCGATCAATTCATCAGCGAGATCAGGATCATGAGCTTCGGCTTCCCGCCGAAGGGCTGGGCGCTGTGCGACGGCCAGCTGCTGCCGATCAACCAGAACCAGGCGCTCTTCTCGCTGCTCGGCACGACCTACGGCGGTGACGGCAGGGTCAACTTCGGCCTCCCCAACCTGCAGGGCCGGGTGCCGATGCACATGGGCAACGGCCATACGCTCGGCGAGCTCGGGGGCGAGGGCGCTCACACGCTGTCGATCCCCGAGCTGCCCCAGCACACGCACCCGTTCGGCGCGTCCACCGCCGCGGCGACCGTGACCGAGCCGAGCGGCAACGTGCTCGCCGCCACCTCCGCCGACATCTACGAGAGCCCCGGAACGAGCTATCTGGCCCTCGACCCGGCCGGGCTCGCCACGGTCGGCGGCGGCCAACCGCACGAGAACGAGCAGCCGTTCCTCGTGCTGAGCTTCTGCATCGCCCTCCAAGGCATCTTCCCGTCGCAGACCTAGAGAGGAGCGGCCCGTGTCCCAGCCCTACGTCGGAGAGATCAGGATGTTCGCCGGAAACTTCGCGCCGGCGGGCTGGATGTTCTGCGAGGGGCAGCTCCTGCCGATCTCCGAGTTCGAGACGCTGTTCAACCTGATCGGCACGACCTACGGCGGCGACGGGCAGAGCACGTTCGCCCTTCCCGACATGCGAGGGCGCCTGCCCCGGCACCAGGGCGATGGCTTCAGCCTCGCCGAGTCCGGCGGCGCGGAGCAGGTGACGCTCACCGTCCCTCAGATCCCGAACCACAACCACACCCCGCTGGCCACGACCGGCGGCACGCCGACCACCGATCCGACCAACGCCGTCCTCGCGCCGAGCCCGACGACCGCTCTCTACCGCACGCAGCAGACGTCGGTCAACCTCGCCCCATCGGCGATCGTGTCCGACGGGGGGAGCCAGCCGCACGACAACTTCCAACCGTACCTGTGCGTGGAGTTCATCATCTCGCTGTTCGGCATATTCCCCTCTCAGACCTAAGGACGAGCAGACCGTGTCCAACCCATTCGTCGCCGAGATACGCATCTTCCCGTTCAACTTCGCGCCGAAGGGCTGGGCCTTCTGCGACGGTCAGATCCTGCCGCTCTCACAGAACACCGCCCTGTTCTCGCTGCTCGGCACGACCTACGGCGGCGACGGCAAGAGCAACTTCGCGCTACCCAACCTCCAGGGGTGCGCTCCGATGCACCCGGGCCAGGGGCCCGGACTGTCGCTCCACGACCTGGGGGAGACGGGCGGCGAGGACACGGTGACGCTGCTGGACTCCGAGATGCCCGCCCACAGCCATCAGCTGAGCGGCTCGGTCGGGCGCGGCAGCGCCGTCAACACGCCCGGTGGGACGTCCTTGCTCACCGCCAGTCAGGGGGGCCTCGTGTACACGACCCCTCCCGCCAACACGGCGATGGCGCGGCAGGGGACCTCCGTCAACGGCGGCAGCCAGCCGCACGACAACCTGATGCCCTATCTGGCGCTCAACTTCTGCATCGCGCTGCAGGGCGTCTTTCCGCCGCGCCCCTGATGCGCCAGGTGCGGCCGCGGGACCCGCGCGCGATCGCCGGTGCCCGCGGGGTCGCGCTGCGGTCGGTGCGCGCCGGCGACGAGGCATTCCTGCTGCGGGTATTCGCCAGCACGCGAGAGCGGGAGCTCGCGCTCGTGCCCTGGGACGACGCGGCGAAGGAGGCGTTCGTGCGCATGCAGTTCACCGCACAGGACACCGACTACCGCCGCAACTACCCAGACGCGACGTTCGACGTCGTGCTCGTCGACGGCGCGCCGGCCGGGCGGCTATACGTCGACCGCCGCGAGCGCGAGATCGGGATCGTCGACGTCGCGCTGCTGCCCGGGTTTCGCGGTCGCGGGATCGGCACGGCGCTGCTGGGATCGGTGCTCGACGAGGGGCAGCGCAGCGGTCGCGCCGTGCAGATCCACGTCGAGCGCGCCAATCCCGCGCAGCGGCTCTACCGCCGGCTCGGCTTCGAGTTCGCCGCCGATGGCGAGATCTACGTGCTCATGCGGTGGACCGCTCCCGCCGCAGGTCCGGCCGCGACTACGTGAACACGGCCTCGTACCGGGCGCCGGCCGCGTCGGGTCGGATCGGGACGAGGAACAGCTCGAGCGTGCCGAGCTCGTCGTGATCGAGCGGGTAGATGCGCTGCCCCACGATCGGCTGCGGCGGGCCGCTGAAAACGATCGAGAAGGGCGCACGATGGTCCGCGCCATACGGCTCGCCGAGCGAGATGGCCTCGGCGAGGCGCAGGTCGAGGACCTCGCCCTCGGCCACGCGCAGGCGAAACGGCTCGCCGACGCGACCGGCGAACAGCTCGAGCGTGAGCGGCTCCGGCGCCATCGCGCTCGAGCTCAGGGCAGCGTGACGGCCAGGTCGGCGGTGGCGACGCCACCGTCGAAGCGGACGACCGTGATGGTCAGCTCGTACCGGCCGGCCGCGAGTCGGTGGGTGGCCGGCAGGAGGACGCGCGTGCGTGCGCCGTTGACGTCGTTCGTCCGCGCCGAGTAGTGATGGGCGCCGCGCCGCAGCCGGACGTACAGGGACCGAACCGCCGGTCCCTGCGCGAGCACGACGTCGACCTCGGCGCCGTGCGCGTGGCGGCGAACGGTGACGCGGCGCGTGAGCGCCTGCGACGCGCCGGGATGACGCGGCGACGGGGTGGGCACGGCGGTCGCCGTCACGGCGGCGCCGGTGCTCGACGCGGCGGGCGATCCGCCGGCCACCGACGCCGGGCCGGCCGGGGTCGACCCGCCGGCCGTGGCGCTCTGTTGAGGCGCCGCCGGCGGACCGTCCATGTTGGGGACGATCACCGAGCGGTTGACGATCATCTCGTAGGTGGTGGTCGATCCGCCGGGTCCGACCGGGACGACGAACGCGTCGAACTGCCCGATCTCGGGATGGCTGAGCGTGTACACGCCCTGGGCGAGCGGGTCGCTGCCGCTCGCGACGAGCGCGAGGCGAAAGGCGTCGTCGGCTCCGGTCAGGGACGGGTCGTCGAGATCGTCGACGGCCGCGAGGGCGAGCGTCGCCGAATCACCGACGGCGGTGAAATCGCTCCCCGACAGCCCGGCGTAGGTCGAGCGGCGCAGGTAGCCGGGAGCTCCCGCGTCGCTCGTGAGCGACAGCGCCGGCGACGCCGCGAACGCACGTCCGGTGTGCAGCTCGAGCAGCAGCGCGGCGGTGACGGCCCCCCCGGCCTGGATCGCTCTCCGTCGGGTGAGCGTGATCTGTGCGTCGTCCATGAACCAGTCCAGGGTAGTCGCCGGGGGGGCGTGGCGCAACAACGACAAGGGTCGGGCCCGGGTCGGCGCTCACACGCGGTGCAGCCCGGCGTCGCGGCAGCCGGCCTGCAGGACGTCGAGGCCGAAGGCGTCGACCGGCCCGAGCGCGCCGTTGCCGCGCAGTCCGCTCTTGACTGCCGTCGTCGCGGCCCACGCAAGGATCGCCCCGGTGAAGTCGTACGCGTTGACGCCGGCGACGTGGACCGCCGAGAGTTGCCCTCCGTGCTCGTCGCGCACCACCGCGACCGTGTGCAGCCCGGTCTTCGCCCGCTCGGCGGCGTCCGGCCCGCCGGTGGAGCCGCGCACCAGGCGACGCGCGGCCGCATCGAGCGTGCGCTGTGCTCCGGGTACGCGCAGCACCGCCGCCAGCCCGCCGCTCATCACGTGCATCGCCCCGGTGGCCGAGCCGGCGAGGCCGAGGTAGACGTCGACGTCGCGCAGCGAGGGCGCCAGCCGCGGCAGCGTGAAGTGCTCGCTCCCGGCCGCCGAGAGCGCTGGACGGCGGCGCCCGTCGACCTCGAAGCTGAGCGTGCGCGCGCCGCCGTGCTCGGTCACGATCGCCCCGTCGTGGAACGCGAACCCCGGATCGAGCATCGCGCCGACGGCCGACGCGCGCGTGCCGCCCGATGCCGCCATTCCGCCGCGGCCGCCCGTCATGAAGTAGCCGACCTCCACCTGCGTCGCGGCCTCGCCGGCCTCCCGCAGCGCGAGCGCCCCGGCAAGGTTTCCGGGTACCCAGTCCGCGCCGAAGGCGGTCAGCAGGCCGACGCCGGCCGACTCGGCGGCCGGGCCGAAGCGCTCGAACACCCGCCGGACGAACGCCGGCTCGCCGGTCGAGTCGATGTAGTGCGCGCCGGCATCGATCGCCGCCTGGGCGGCTGCGTCGCCGAACCGCGAGAACGGGCCGACGGTGGTCAGGAGGACGTCGCCGGAGGACACCAGCGTGCGCACGCTCGCCGGGTCGGACACGTCGGCGAGGGCCCAGTCGAGGCCGCCGAGGGCGCGCGCCAGGTCGCGCACGGCCTCGTGGCTGCGGCTCGCGAGGAGCGGCTTGGACCCTCTCGCGACGAGCGCGGCGGCCGTCAGTCGTCCGGTATAGCCGGTGGCTCCGAACAGGACGATCCGCGCGGCCATCTCCACGCAGGTTACCCTGGGGCTCGTGGACGAGCATTCCCTGGCCGAGCGGCTGATCAGCTACGACACCTCCGAGCCCGAGGGAATCCAGCGGGCGGCCGAGTTCGTGAAGGGATGGCTCGAGGCCCGTGATCTGGAGGTCAGGGCCCAGACGCACAGCGGCCTGCCGGTGCTCGTCACCGAGGTCGGCCCGCGCGATGCCCCGTGCGTCGTCCTGCACGGCCACATCGACGTCGTCCCGGCCCACGCCGACCAGTTCGAGCCGCGGGTGGAGGGCGATCGCCTGTACGGACGCGGCGCGTATGACATGAAGGGCGCACTGGGGGCGATGATGTGCACCGTCCGCGACGCGGCGGCCCAGGAGCACGTTCGCGTGCGATTCATGTGCGTGCCCGACGAGGAGGCCGAGGACGTCGAGAGTCGCTCCACCGACGCGCTCGTCGCCCAGGGCCTCGCCGGCGACTTCGCCATCACCGGCGAGCCGACGGAGCTGCTCATCGGCGTGCAGGCCAAGGGCGTGCTCGCGCTGCGCCTGCAGCTGTCGGGCACGGCCGCGCACGGGTCGACCCCGTGGCTCGGCGACAACGCGATCCTCAAGGCGGTCGACGCGTTCCGCCGCATCGAGACCCTCCCCTTCAGCCGCGAGTCCTCCGAGCTGTTCGACCGCCCCTCGATCAACCTGGCCCGGATCTCCGGCGGCGACGCCTTCAACAAGGTGCCCGACCGCTGCGAGATGGTCGTCGACATCCGCTACCTGCCCGAGCAGGATCCGCATGCGATCCTCGCCCAGATCCGCTCGATTCCCGACATCGAGGTGCTGCGCAGCTTCACGCGGGCGCCGGCGATGGTCTCACGCCGCAACCCGTACGTGCTCGCGCTGCGCGACGCCGTGAGCCGCTCGATCGAGGGCGAGGCGCTGTCGATCGGCCGTGACGGCGCGTCGGATGCGATCTCCTTCCTCGAGGCCGGTGTGCCGGCGGTCGAGTTCGGTCCGATCGGGGGTGGCCACCACGGGCCAGCGGAATGGGTCTCGCTGCGTTCGCTCACCCGCTTCCGCCAGGCGCTCGGCGACTTCGTCGAGGGACTGCCGACCTGGCTGGAGCGCGCGGGTCCACCGGACCTGCGCGCCGTCGAGGGCGGACTCGCCTGACCCGCCCGCGGTGCCGGCGAGCCAGGCGCTAGCCTTCGCGGCTTCATGAGCGGCCAGCGCGAACCGATCGGCGTCATCGGCACCGGCTACGTCGGCCTCGTCACGGCAGCCGGCTTCGCCGAGCTCGGCAACGAGGTCTGGTGCGTCGACATCGACGCCGACAAGGTGGCTCGGCTGCGCCGCGGCGAGGTGCCGATCTACGAGCCTGGCCTGGAGGACCTGCTCGCCAAGCATCGCGATCGCATGCACTTCTCGACCGACCTGACGGATGCGTTGCCCCACGTGCGGCTGCTGTTCGTCGCCGTCGGAACGCCGCCGACCTACTCCGGGGACGCCGACCTCTCGGCCGTCAACGCCGTCGTCGATGCCATCCCCGCGTCGGACCACCACGCGCTGGTGATGAAGTCGACGGTGCCGTGCGGCACCGGGGCGGCGATCCAGCGCGTCTTCGCCCGGCAGGGCAAGTCCGGCCTGCGCTACGTCTCGTGCCCGGAGTTCCTCAAGGAGGGCTCGGCGGTGAAGGACTTCCTGGCCCCCGACCGCGTCGTCGTCGGCGACAACGGCGACTGGGCCGGCGACGCGGTGGTCGACCTGTACGCCCCCCTCGACGCGCCGCTCGTGCGCACCGACATCGCCAGCGCCGAGATGGTCAAGCTCGCCTCCAATGCCTTCCTGGCCACGAAGATCTCCTTCATCAACGAGATCGCCAACGTCTGCGAGCAGACCGGCGCCGACGTCATCGAGGTGGCGCGGGGGATGGGACTCGACGATCGGATCGGGCCGAAGTTCCTGCAGGCGGGGATCGGCTTCGGCGGGTCCTGCTTTCCCAAGGACGTCGACGCCCTCAAGCAACTCGCCGGCAACTCCGGCTACCACTTCCAGCTCCTCACCGCCGTCATCGAGGTCAACGAGCTGCAGAAGCGGCGCGTCATCTCCAAGCTCGTCAAGCACCTCGGCGGGCTCGTGGGCAAGCGCGTGGCCCTGCTCGGGCTCGCCTTCAAGCCCGACACCGACGACATGCGCGAGGCGTCCTCGCTCGTGCTCTCGGCGCGACTGCACGCCGACGGCGCCCAGGTGAGCGCGTACGACCCGATCGCCGAGGACGAGGCGCGCAGCCTGATGCCCGGGCTGGACTTCTCCGACTCGGCGCTCGCCGCGGTCAGGGACGCCGACGCCGTCGTCCTCGTGACGGAATGGAAGGAGTTCAAGGAGCTCGACTGGCGCACGGTCGCCGAGCAGATGGCCGGGACGCTCGTCGTCGATGGGCGCAACGCGCTCGATGCCGATGCGATTCGCGCGGCCGGGCTCGTGTACGAGGGCATCGGGCGGGGCGGCTGACGTGCAGGCCGTCATCCTCGTCGGCGGTGAGGGCACGCGGCTGCGGCCGCTCACCTCGACCGTGCCGAAGCCGGTTGTCCCGCTCGTCGACCGCCCGTTCATCGCCTATATGCTCGAATGGCTGCGCGGGCACGGCGTCGACGACGTCGTCATGTCGTGCGGCTTCCTGGCCACGAGCGTGCGCAACGTGCTCGGCGACGGATCCGCCTACGGCATCCGCCTGCGCTTCGTCGAGGAGCCGGAGCCGCGGGGCACCGGCGGCGCGCTGAAGTTCGCCGAGTCGCTCCTGGACGAGCGCTTCCTCATGCTCAACGGGGACGTGCTCTGCGACCTCGATCTCGGCCTGCAGATCGCCCAGCACGAGCGCACCGGGGCGACGGCGACGCTCGCGCTCGTGCCGGTCGAGGACCCGAGCGCCTACGGCCTCGTGCGGCTCAACGACGACGCGTCGGTGCGCGAGTTCGTGGAGAAGCCGAGCTCCGACCAGATCGACACGAATCTGATCAGCGCCGGCGCATACGTGCTCGAGCGCTCGATCCTGCGCCACATCCCTCCCGACCGCAACGTCTCGATCGAGCGCGAGGTGTGGCCGCTGCTCGTCGGCAACGGGCTGTACGGCTACGCCGCGGACAGCTACTGGCTCGACATCGGGACGCCGGCGCGCTACCTGCAGGGGACGTTCGACATCCTCGAGGGCAACGTCCGCACCGCCGTCCAGGAGCGACTGGGACCCGACTTCCTGGTCATCGACGACGCGGCCCAGATCGACGGGCGCGTCATCCCGCCGGCGGTCGTCGAGCGGGGCGCGCGGGTGGAGGCGGGCGCCCACGTCGGCAGCCTCGTCGTGCTCTCCGACGGCGTGGTCGTCGGAGAGGGCTCGAGCGTCGAGCGCTCGGTGGTCCTCAACGGCGCCCAGATCGGACCGGGCTGCACGCTGCGCGACTGCATCGTCGCGGCCGGCGTGCGCATCGGCGCCGGCACCCAGATCAGCGGCGGGGCGGTGCTCGGCGAGGGCGTCACGATCGGCGCGGACAACATGATCACCCGCGGCGCGCGTATCTTCCCGGGCGTGACCTTGCCCGACGGAGCGCTGAAATTCTGAGGCTGTCCGCCGCCGCCATGAGCCACCAGCCGATCCAGACCACTGCGGAACGCCCGCAGACCGACACCCCGAGGAGACGATCATGATGAGCGCCGGAGCGCCGGCCCCCGGCGTCGCTGCTGCACTTTCCCGCGAGGCGATCGCCCGCGTGGACTCGACCAACCAGCTGCGCGACGTGCTCGCGCTGCCCGAGCACCTGCGCGATGCGCTGACGCGCGTGGAGACCGCCTTCCTGGAGCCGTGGGACACGAAGGACGGGCTCGTCGTGGCCGGCATGGGTGGCTCGGCGATCGGCGGCATGCTCGCGCGCGCCGCGCTCGGCGATCACCAGTCGCGCCCGATCCTGGCCGGACGCGCGTACGGGCTGCCGCCGTGGACGACCCCCGATACGACCGTGCTGATCGCCAGCTACTCGGGCAACACCGAGGAGGCGCTCGCCTGCTACGAGTCCGCCGGCGCGCTCGACGCCCATCGCGTCATCGTCACCACCGGCGGCCGGCTGGCCGAGATGGCGCGCGAGGACCGCGTGCCGGTGATCCCGCTGCCCGGCGGCTTTCAGCCGCGCGCCGCGGTCGGCTATATGGTCGTGGCCGCGCTCGAGGTGGCCGCGCTGTGCGGCGCCGGGCCGCGCCTGACGTCGGAGATCGACGTCGCCGCCCACCACACCGAGCTGCTGGTCGAGGAGTGGGGTCCCGACGCCCCCGATGACTCGCTGGCCAAGGAGCTGGCGCGCGGACTGCACGGGACGGCCGCCCAGATCGCTGGCGCCGGGCTGACCGTGCCGATCGCCTACCGCTGGAAGACGCAGTTCAACGAGAACGCGAAGGTGCCCGCGTTCTCGGCCGAACTGCCCGAGCTCGACCACAACGAGATCGTCGGCTGGGCCGGAGCACCGGAGATCGGGCGCTTCTCGGCGGTGTTCCTCGACGACGCCGACACCCACCCGCGGGTCAAGGAGCGCATCGAGCTCACCGAGCGCATCATCGCCCCGCACGCGGCCGCGACGTTCCGGGTGGAGACGCGCGGGCAGACCGAGATCGAGCGGGTCATCTCGCTCGTGCTGCTCGGCGACCTCGTGTCGCTCTACCTGGCCGTGCTGCGGGGTGTCGACCCGGGTCCGGTCGCCGCGATCGACGAGCTCAAGGGGTCACTCGCGAGCCAGTAGCGCCGTCGCCGGGCACATCGCGCCCCGGCCAAACCTTGACACAAGCGTGATAAGGTAGCGCCGATGCAGGCGCTGACGATCAACGAGGCTGCGCAGACGACCGGATGGTCGGCGCGCATGCTCCGCTACGTCGAGCGCGCCGGACTCGTCGAGCCCGCGCGCTCCAGCGCCGGCTACCGCCTATACGGACCGGGCGAGCTGCAGCGGCTGCGCACCCTGCGCGAGTTGCTGCACCGCTTCGACCTCGCGCTGAGCGACATCGGCTTCGCGTCGCGCCTGCGGCACGACACGACCCTGCGCGGGGCCGTCGACGAGTGGCTCGAGGCCCAGCCCGAGCGCCCGGCCGACGTGCCGGCCGACGACTGGCTGCGCTTCGAGCAGGACAAGCATGAGCGGCTGCTGCTGGCCGCCGCAAGGCTGCGCCGCGACCCGGCCGGCTCTGATGACCGTGACGCCGCCCCCGAGGCGGCGCTGACCGGGACCTCGTCCCGCGGGGAGACCACATGACCGACACCGCCACGCTCACCGAGACCGATTTCAAGGTCGCCGACCTCTCGCTGGCCGCCTTCGGGCGCAAGGAGATCCAGCTCGCCGAGCACGAGATGCCGGGGCTGATGCGCACTCGCGCCGAGTTCGCCGACGCGCAGCCGCTGCGCGGCGCGCGCGTCACCGGCTCGCTGCACATGACGATCCAGACCGCCGTGCTGATCGAGACGCTCGTCGCGCTCGGCGCCGAGGTCCGCTGGGCGAGCTGCAACATCTTCTCCACGCAGGATCACGCCGCCGCGGCGGTCGTCGTCGGTCCGAACGGCACCGAGCAGGATCCGCGCGGCGTGCCGGTGTACGCGTGGAAGGGCGAGACGCTCGAGGAGTACTGGTGGTGCACCGAGCAGGCGCTGGTCTGGCCGGACGCCGAGGGCGGGCCGAACATGATCCTCGACGACGGCGGCGACGCCACGCTGCTCGTCCACCTCGGCACCCAATACGAGGCGGCCGGCAAGGTGCCCGACCCGGCGACCGCCGAGTCGGAGGAGTTCCGCGTCATCCTCGAGACGCTCACGCGCTCGCTGGGCGAGGATCAGACGCGCTGGACGCGCATCGGCGAGGGCATCAAGGGCGTGACCGAGGAGACGACGACCGGCGTGCATCGCCTGTACCAGATGCAGGTCGAGGGCACGCTCCTGTTCCCGGCCATCAACGTCAACGACTCGGTCACGAAGTCCAAGTTCGACAACCTCTACGGCTGCCGGCACTCGCTCGTGGACGGAATCAACCGCGCGACCGACGTGATGATCGGCGGCAAGGTCGCCGTCGTGTGCGGCTACGGCGACGTCGGCAAGGGCTGCGCGGACTCGCTGCGCGGCCAGGGCGCCCGGGTGATCGTCACCGAGATCGATCCGATCTGCGCGCTGCAGGCGGCGATGGAGGGCTATCAGGTGGCCACGCTCGAGGATGTCATCGGCACGGGCGACATCTTCATCACCGCGACCGGCAACAAGGACATCATCACCGCCGCCGACATGGCCCGCATGAAGCACCAGGCGATCGTCGGCAACATCGGGCACTTCGACAACGAGATCGACATGGCCGGCCTGGCGAAGACCCCCGGGATCGAGCACATCAACATCAAGCCGCAGGTCGACGAGTGGCGCTTTTCCGACGGGCACACCGTGATCGTGCTGTCCGAGGGCCGTCTGCTCAATCTCGGCAACGCGACCGGGCACCCGAGCTTCGTGATGTCCAACTCGTTCACCAACCAGACGATCGCCCAGATCGAGCTGTTCACCAAGAACGACTCCTACGAGCGGAAGGTGTACGTGCTGCCGAAGCACCTTGACGAGAAGGTCGCGCGCCTGCACCTCGATGCGCTCGGCGTGCACCTGACGACGCTGTCGCCCGAGCAGGCGCGTTACATCGGCGTGCCGGTCGAGGGCCCGTACAAGCCCGATCACTACCGCTACTGAGATCGACCCGGCCGGGCGGCCGGGTCGGCCCCCGGCGGCCCGGGCGGCCCGAGCGCGGCCGGGGGGAGGGGTAGGCTCGCGCCCACAGATGGCTCGCTCGCCGAAGTCGCCGCCGCACGCCGTCGCCGACCTCGCCCTGGCCGATGAGGGCGAGGCGCGCATCGAGTGGGCCAACGGCCAGATGCCCGTCCTGCGCGAGATACGGGCCCGGCTCACGCGCGACCGCCCGCTCGACGGCGTGCGCGTGGCCATCTGCCTGCACGTCACTGCGGAGACGGCCAACCTCGTGCGGACGCTCATCGCGGGCGGGGCGCTGCGGTCGGGCTGTGCTCGGCGAACCCGCTCTCGACCCAGGACGACGTCGCCGCGGCGCTCGTCGAGCACGACGGCGCCGAGGTGTACGCGGCGCGGGGCGAGGCGATCGAACGCTATGCCGAGCACGTCGCGGCGCTCGTACACTCCGATCCGGCGGTGACGATCGACGACGGCGCCGACCTCATCACGACGATCCACGCCGCTCGGCCCGAGCACGCCCGGCGGATGCTCGGAGGCACCGAGGAGACGACTGCCGGGCTCTTGCGGGTGCGCGCGCTCGAGGCCGAGGGACAGCTCGGGTGCGCAATCCTGGCCGTGAACGAGGCGCGCACGGAGCGCACGTTCAACGACCGCTACGGCACCGGGCAGTCGACGCTCGACGGGATCCTGCGCGCGACGAACATACTGCTGGCCGGCCGGACGATCGTCGTGCTCGGCTATGGCTGGACCGGGCGCGGCGTCGCCCAGCGAGCCCGCGGCGCCGGCGCGTCGGTCATCGTCTGCGAGATCGACCCGCTGCGCGCGCTCGAGGCCCGGATGGAGGGCTATGAGGTGATGCCGGCGCTGGCCGCGGCCGAGCGCGGCGACGTGTTCATCACCGTCACCGGCAGCCGGGACGTGCTCACGGCGGAGCACTTCGAGCGGATGCCCGACGGCGCCGTGCTGGCCAACGCCGGTCACTTCGACCTCGAGATCGACGTCGCCGCGCTCGCCGCGCTCGCGGACGGGCCGGCGCGCGACGTGCTTCCCCTCGTGCGCGAGTATCGACTCGCCGGGCGGCATCTGCACCTCCTCGCCCAGGGGCGGGTGGTCAACCTGGCCGCCGCCGAGGGGCACCCGGCGGCGGTGATGGACATGTCGTTCGCCAACCAGGCGCTGTGCGTGGAATATCTCGTGCGCAGCGAGGGGTCGCTCCCGCGCGCGGTGCTGCCGGTGCCCGACGCGATCGACCGCGAGGTGGCCCGGCTGAAGCTCGAGTCGCTGCACGTGCAGATCGACGAGCCGACGGCGGCCCAGCGGGAGTACCTCGGGTCCTGGGGTGGGGGCGCCGAGCGGTCATCCGAGGCGGGCGCCTGAGCGCCCGAGGCGTCATCGCGTCCACGCGGCGTTTGAGGTAGCTTCCGGCGCCGTGAGAGCGATGGTTCTAGCCGCCGGGCTCGGGACGCGTCTGCGGCCGCTCACCTACGAGATCACCAAGCCGATGGTGCCGGTGCTCGACCGGCCCGTGATGGCGCACATCGTCGATCTGCTCGATCGCCACGGCTTCGAGGACGTGATCGCCAACCTGCACTACTTCCCGGACAGCATCCGTGAGTACTTCGGGGATCGCCTCGAGTACCGCTTCGAGGAGGAGCTGCTCGGCACGGCGGGCGGCGTGCGCAACTGCGCGGATTTCTTCGGCGCTGACACCTTCCTCGTCATCTCCGGCGACGCGCTGACCGACCTCGACCTCACGCGGTTCGCCGCGCGCCATCGCGAGACGGGATCGGTGGCCACGCTCGCGGTCAAGCGGGTCACCGACACGCGCGAGTACGGCGTCGTCCTGCACGACGCCGATGGGCGCATCACCGGCTTCCAGGAGAAGCCGCCGCCGGAGGAGGCGCTCTCGGACCTCGGCAACTGCGGCATCTACATGTTCGAGCCCGGGATCTTCGACTACTTCCCCGACCGGCCGTTCGTCGACTGGGCCACCGACGTCTACCCGACGCTCCTCGAGCACGACGTGCCCTTCTACATCCACGAGATCGGCGACGAGTACTGGAACGACGTGGGGTCGCTCGGCGAGCTGCGACAGGGAACGTTCGACGCGCTGGCCGGGAAGCTGCAGCTGGAGCTCACCGGCACCGAGACCGCCCCCGGCGTGCGGGTCGCGGGTTCGACGACGCTGCCGGTCACCACGGACATCGAGGCGCCGGCGTGGATCGGCCACGACGTGATCATCGGTGAGGGCGTGCGCCTGCAGGGACCGGTCGTGATCGGGGACGGCGCCCGCATCGGCGAGCGCGCGCAGCTGCGCGACACGATCGTGCTGCCCGGGCACCGAGGTCGCCGCCGAGGCGATCCTCATCGGGGCGATCGCCGGCCACGCGGGCATCCTGCAGAGCCTGCGCCCGCGCGCCGCCGTCCGGGCCTCCTGACGGCGCCCGGGCCGTCGGCGCTCCCGGACCGCGGCGCTCGACGTTCGTATGGCCCCCGGGTCGCGGCTCTCTCCGTCGGCGCGAGCGTGCTCGATGCTGATTCTGTATCCGTAATGCCGCGGGATGACAATCGCCGAACCCCGGCGTAGCATCACCGCGAAAGGGCCATAGGCCGGCCCCACATATATCCTCGCCGAAGGAGGCCAACCGATGCAGATCCACGTCAAGGGCCGCAATATCCCGGTCACCGACGAGATGCGGATCCACGTTGAGCGCCGCTTTGCGAAGGTCGCCCGTCAGGTGTCCGACCTCGCCCGGCTGGAGGTGGAGATCTTCGAGGAGCGCAACCCGGCCAATCCCGACTGCCAGGTGGCCGAGGCGACGCTGTACCTGAAGGGCGTGACACTGCGTGCGCGAGACGCGTCCGGTGACCTCACGCATTCGGTCAACCTGGTCTGCGACGAGCTCGCGGTGCAGGTCAAGCGCCACCGCGACAAGCGCCGGGCCCGGCGCGAGTCACGCGCGGCCCGCGTGACGTCCGAGCCGTCGACCGCGACCTGAGGCCGCTGCCCGCCGCCGTCGGCGGCCACCCTGCGATCCCGTCGGGCGCTCTGCGGAGCGCCCGCCCGGCGTCGGCCCGGTCCTGTGAGCGGCCGTTCGCCGCGTGCATGCGCCCCTCCCGGGGCGCCGGTGCCGGGGCGCGCTCGGGGGGCGTTCAACGAGCTCGATCCGCTGCTACGCTCAAGTCGATATGGGTCTGCTCGACCGTGCCCTCAACTGGGGAGAGGGAAGCCAATTCAAGCGCTATCAACAGCGCGTCGGACTGATCAACGCCTTCGAGCCTGAGCTCGAGGAGGAGACCGACGACGAGCTGCGCGAGCGCATGGATGAGCTGCGCGAGCGTGCGCGCAACGGGGAATCGCTCGACGAGCTGCTCCCGGAGTGCTTCGCGATCGTGCGCGAGACCGGCAAGCGCAAGATGGGCATGCGCCATTTCGACGTCCAGCTCATCGGCGGCATGGCGCTGCACGAGGGCTCGATCGCCGAGATGAAGACCGGCGAGGGCAAGACGCTGACCGCGACCCTCGCGGTCGTACTCAACTCGCTCGCCGTGCGCAACGCCGAGACCGGCGAGCGCAAGGGCGTACACGTGGTCACGGTCAACGACTACCTCGCGCGCCGCGACGCCGAGTGGATGAGCCCGATCTACACCGCGCTCGGCGTGACGGTCGGCGTGCTCGCCAACATGCAGAGCGTCCCGGACAAGCACGTGTCCTACGCGTGCGACGTCGTCTACGGCACGAACTCCGAGTTCGGGTTCGACTACCTGCGCGACAACATGGCCACCGAGCTCGGCGAGAAGGTGCAGCGCGGCCATCCGTTCGCGATCGTGGACGAGGTCGACAACATTCTCATCGACGAGGCGCGCACGCCGCTGATCATCTCGGGTGCGCCCGAGCAGGCGGCCGATCTGTACGCGAAGTTCGCGCGCCTCGCCCGCACGATGACGTCGGGCAAGACGCCCGAGGGGATGGATCCGCGCTCGCGCAAGGACTTCGTGGCCGACTTCGACTACGAGTTCGACGAGAAGTACAAGACGGTGTCGGTGATGGAGCAGGGCGTCGCGAAGGCCGAGCGCTTCCTCGGCATCCAGCACCTGTACCGGGCCGAGAACGGTCATCTGGTCAACCACCTGCACCAGTCGCTCAAGGCCGAGTCGCTCTACCAGCGCGACGTCGACTACGCCGTGATCGACGGCGAGGTGAAGATCATCGACGAGTTCACCGGCCGCATCCTCGAGGGCCGGCGCTGGTCGGAGGGGCTGCACCAGGCCGTCGAGGCGAAGGAGGGCGTGCGCGTCCAGGAGGAGAACCAGACGCTCGCCACGATCACGCTGCAGAACTACTTCCGCCTGTACGAGAAGCTGAGCGGCATGACCGGCACCGCCCTCACCGAGGCGACCGAGTTCATGAAGATCTACGAGTTGCCGGTCGTGCAGATCCCGACCAACCGCCCGATGGTCCGCGACGATCGCAACGACCAGGTCTACAAGACGAAGGACGGCAAGTGGAGCGCCGTCGCGCGCGAGATCGCCGCTCGTCACGAGGCGGGCCAGCCGGTGCTCGTCGGCACGATCTCCGTCGAGGTGTCCGAGCTGCTGTCCGACATGCTGCGCCAGCGCGGCATCAAGCACACCGTGCTCAACGCCAAGCCGGAGCACGCCGCGCGCGAGGCCGAGATCGTGGCCGAGGCCGGCCAGCCGGGGGCGGTCACGATCGCCACCAACATGGCCGGTCGCGGCGTCGACATCAAGCTCGGCGGCAACGCCGAGCATCTCGCCCACCTCGAGCTCGCGAAGCTCGGCCTGCAGCCCGGCGACCCCGACTACGAGGAGCGCATGGCCGACATCATTCCCGCGCTCGAGCAGCGCGTGGACGAGTCGCGCGAGCAGGTCGAGGAGGCCGGCGGCCTGTTCATCGTCGGTACCGAGCGCCACGAGTCACGCCGGATCGACAACCAGCTGCGCGGCCGCGCCGGACGCCAGGGCGACCCGGGCGAGTCGCGCTTCTTCCTCTCGGCCGAGGACGATCTCGTCCGTCTGTTCGCCGGCGATCGCATCTACCGGATCCTCGATCGCCTCGGTGCCGTCGACGAGGAGGGCAACGAGGAGCCGATCGAGGCGGGCATGCTCTCCAAGCAGATCGAGAAGGCGCAGCGCAAGGTCGAGGAGCAGAACTTCCTCCAGCGCAAGCGGGTGCTCGAGTACGACGACGTGATGAACGAGCAGCGTCGCATCGTCTACGCCTATCGGGACAAGGTGCTCGAAGGCGAGGACATCGGCAGCGAGTCGCGCGAGGAGATCTCGAGCGTCATCGAGCGGATCGTCAACCAGTACACGCCGGGCGATTTCATGGAGGACTGGGACCTCGACGGCCTGTTCGCCGCGCTCGACCAGATCTTCCCGGTGGACATCGAGCCCGACGACCTCGATCCCGAGAGCGCCAATCGCGCCGAGCTCGTGCAGCGCCTGACCGAGTCCGCGCTCGGCCTCTACGACGCGCGCGAGACCGAGCTCGGCGAAGAGCTCATGCGCGCGCTCGAGCGCTTCCTGCTCCTGCAGATCATCGACGAGCGCTGGCGCGAGCACCTCTACGACATGGACTACCTGCGCGAGGGCATCCACCTGCGCGGCTTCGCCCAGATCGACCCACTCGTCGCCTACAAGAACGAGGCCTTCGAGCTCTTCGGCGACCTGATGAACAGCATCTGGACCGACTTCTCGCGCATGATCTTCCACGTCCAGGTCAACGTCGAGGGCGAGAACGGCGGCGGCGCCCCGCCGGCGCCCCCCGTGCCCGTGTCGGGCACCTCGACGCGCCCGGCGCGCGTGTCCTACTCCGGTGGCGCCGCGGTGGGAGCCGGGGCGATCGCGGCCGCCGCGGCCGGCGAGAGCGCCGCGGCGCTGGCCGCCCCCGAGAACGGCGGAGACGGCGGCGGCATCGGCGCGCCCGTCGTCGAGCAGCGACGCGTCGACGAGGAGCACCAGGTCGGGCGCAACGACCCCTGCTGGTGCGGCTCGGGCAAGAAATTCAAGAAGTGCCACGGCGCCTGACGGCGCGGTTGCGCTGCGGTCAGGGGCGGCGATCTCCAATAAGAAAGGGGCGCCGCCGCATAGCGCGGCGACGCCCCGTGGCGCAGGCTCGCAGGGGGGACTAGAGCTGCGCGCAGACCGACTTGACCTCGGTGTAGAGCTCGAGTGCCTCGTGCCCCATCTCCCGGCCCCAGCCGGACTCCTTGTAGCCGCCGAACGGCAGCGAAGCGTCGAACACGTTGTAACAGTTGATCCACACGGTGCCCGCCCGCAGGCTCTTGGCGAGACGGTGCGCCTTGGAGAGGTCGCTCGTCCACACCCCGGCGGCGAGGCCGTAGTTCGTCGAGTGAGCCTTCGGAAGGACCTCGTCGACGTCCTTGAACGGCGACACCGTGACGACCGGGCCGAAGATCTCCTCGGCCTCGACCCTCATGTCGGGGTTGGTGTTCGCGAGCACCGTCGGAGCGACGAAGTAGCCGCGATCGCCCACGCGCTCTCCACCGACGAGCGTCTCGGCGCCCTCCGCGCGCCCCGAGTCCAGGAAGCCGCACACGCGATCGAGCTGCTCCTGCGAGACGAGCGGGCCCATCTCCGCCTGCGGGTCCAGCCCCGACCCGACGTGGATCTGCCGGGCATGATCGCTCACACCCTGCACGACGTCGTCGTAGATCCGCTCGTCGACGTACAGCCGCGACCCGGCGCAGCAGCACTGCCCGTGGTTGAAGAAGATCGCGTTGGCCGCACCGGGGATCGCCGTCTCGAGGTCCGCGTCCGCGAACACGATGTTCGGCGACTTGCCGCCCAGCTCGAGTGACACCTTCTTCAGGTTCCCGGCCGCAGCCTGGAGGATCATCTTGCCGACCTCGGTCGAGCCGGTGAACGCGATCTTGTCGACGTCGGGGTGGGCGGCCAGGGCCGCGCCCGCCGTCTCCCCGAAGCCGGGGACGACGTTCACCACGCCCGGCGGGATGCCCGCCTCGAGCACGAGCTCACCGAGCCGCAGGGCCGAGAGCGGCGTCTGCTCGGCGGGCTTGAGCACGACGGTCACACCGCTGGCCAGCGCCGGGCCCAGCTTCCAGGCCGCCATCAGCAGGGGGAAGTTCCAGGGGATGATCTGACCGACGACGCCGACCGGATCGCGGAGCGTGTAGGCGTGAAACTGTGCGTCGGGCATGTAGGGGACCGAGATCGGGATCGTGTTCCCCTCGATCTTCGTCGCCCAGCCCGACATGTAGTGGAAGAGATCGGCGGCGAGCTCGACGTCCGCCGCGCGCGCGATCGCGAGCGGCTTGCCGTTGTCGAGCGTCTCCAACGCCGCGAGCTCATCGCCGTGCTCGAGGATGAGGTCCCCGAGGCGGTGGATCGCGCGTCCGCGCTCGTTCGCCTTCATCCGGCTCCACGGCCCGCTCTCGAAGGCCGCGCGCGCCGTCTTCACGGCTCGGTCGATGTCCTCTGAGTCGCCGGCAGCGACACGCGCGAGCACCTCGCCGGTCGCCGGGTTGTACGTCTCGAACGTCTTGCCCGAGGCGGCCGGGACCCACTCGCTGCCGATGAGCATCGGATGCTCGTGTCCGACCCACTCGCGCGCCCGTTCGTCGATCTGCATTTCAGTGGCCATGCAGCAGCCCTCCTTGTCTTTGCTCTCCTGCGCGCGCCGACCGCATGGGCGGTCACGCGCTCCCTGAAGGGAAGCTAGATCGAGGCACGTTGCAGTCGCGTTGCAGCCCGATCGCCGGCTCCGGGAACGTTCGCCGAGTCGCGCTTGCCGAGCGCGCGGGTGGGAGTAACATCGCAAGGCGAGGGAGGACCCCGTTGCCTCACACCGAGTGGGTGGCGCTGGACGCCACCACCGATCCGCGATCGCGGGCCGCCGAGCTCGCGAAGATCCACCACCAGGCGCTCAGCGGCGGCTCGGTGCGGGGGCGGCTGCGCGACGTCGTCGCCCGCTCCTGGGCCCGGTCGAGCGGCGCCGGCGTCGATCCGGAGCGCTCGCGCGCGCCGGTCGTGCTCGACCGGGACGAGGTCTCGGCCCGCTGGGACGCGCACCCGCTGTCGGTCGGCCATTCGATGATGCTCCAGCTGCTCGAGCAGGCGTCGGCGGACGCGCCGCAGGTGGCGCTCGTGTGCGCGTCGGACGGCACGCTGCTCTGGCTCGACGGTGAGGCCCACGCGCGCGCGGCGGCGGCGGAGGTCAACCTCGGGCCCGGCGCGGTATGGAGCGAGGCGCGGGCGGGCACGAACGCGATGGGGACCGCGCTCGCGATCGACCATCCGGTGCAGATCTTCTCCGCCGAGCACTTCTCGTGCTCCGTGCACGCGTGGACCTGTACCGCGGCGCCGGTGCACGACCCCGAGACCGACGAGCTGCTCGGGGTGCTCGACCTGTCGGGCCCGCTCGTCACCGCCGATCCGAACAGCCTCCCGCTCGTCGCGGCCGCCGCCCGGATGATCGAGACCGTGCTCGCGCTGCGCGCCGAGGACCGCAACACGCTGCTCGCCGAACGGCTGCACCACCGCGTGGGTACGCGTCCTGGCCAGGCCGACGCGCTCGCGAGCGCGTCGGGCCGCGTGCTCGTCGCCCGCCACGGCGGGTGGGCCCGCCAGCGGGCCTCGATCCCTCCCGAGGGCGGCGAGGTCACGCTCGCCGGTGGGACGACCGTGTGGGCCGAGCCGGTGACCGAGCGGGACGGCTACCTGCTGTTCAGCGAGGCCCGTGCGGCACCGGCGCGCGAGCGGCCGCCGCGAATCACCGGCCTCGGGCGCGATCGCCTGCTCGTCGAGGTGCGTGGCGCCACGCGGACGCTCAGTCCGCGCCACAGCGAGATTCTCGTGCTCCTCATCACGCGACCGCGCGGGCAGACGGCCGAGCAGCTGGCGCTCGAGCTGTACGGCGACTTCGGCAAGCCGGTATCGATCCGCGCCGAGATGTCACGGCTGCGTTCGCTGCTGGGGGAGACCCTGCTCGCCGGGCCGTACCGGCTCTCGGCGACCCCGCACACGGACTTCATGCGGCTGGCCGACCGGGTCGGCGTCGCGCCGCTCCACGCGATCATCGCCGACTACGCCGGGCCGCTGCTGCCTCGCTCCGAGGTCCCCGGCGTGATCGAGATCCGCGAGTGGCTCGACCAGCGCGTTCGCGGTGCCGTGCTCGCGTCAGGCGACAGCGGCGCGCTCCTCGCCTGGCTGCACAGCGAGTCCGGTGCGGACGACGTGGTCGCGTGCCGCGCGCTCGCGACCCTGCTGGGCCCCGAGGACCCGGACCGAGCGTTCGCGCTCAGTCGCCTGCGCCGCCTGACCGGATCCGCCCGGTTCGTGCGCGCCGCCCCGTCGTCGGGGACGGCGGCCGGGACCCGGGGAGCGGGCTGATAGCGTGGGTGCGAATGACGACGAGCGCCGCACCCGAGCCGATCCCTCAGCGCCTCGCGGCGATACGCGACCAGCTCAAGCTGCTCGCGGACTATCTTTGACCCAGCCGCGTTGAGCGAGCGCGCGAGCGCGCTCGAGACCGAGATGGGAGCGCCCGGGTTCTGGGATGATTCAGAGCGCGCGGCGAAGGTGTCGTCCGAGCACTCGCGCACGACGCGCCGGCTCGAGGTCTTCCGCGCGCTCGAGCGCGATGTCGACGACCTCGAGGGGCTCGCCGAGCTCGCCGAGGAGGACGAGTCGATCGCGGCCGAGTTCGACGAGCAGGTCGCGTCGGTCGAGGCGCGCTTGGCCGAGCTCGAGGAGCAGCGCCTGTTCTCCGGACGCTACGACGCCGGCGACGCGCTCGTGACCGTCAACGCCGGCGCCGGCGGCACCGACGCCCAGGACTGGGCCGAGATGGTCCTACGCATGCTCATGCGCTGGGCCGAGCGGCGCGGCTTCAGCACGGAGCTGCTCGAGGTGAGCCCAGGGGAGGAGGCGGGCATCAAGTCGGCCACGTTCCGCGCCGGCGGCGAGAACGCGTACGGGCTGTTCAGCGCCGAACGCGGCGTGCACCGTCTCGTGCGCCTCTCGCCGTTCGACTCGGCCAAGCGGCGCCAGACGAGCTTCGCTGGCGTCGAGGTCGCACCGGTGGTGGAGGACACCGGCGAGATCGAGATCGACGACGACGATCTGCAGGTCGACACCTACCGAGCCTCCGGGGCCGGCGGCCAGCACGTCAACAAGACGGATTCCGCGGTGCGGATCACCCACCGCCCCACGGGCATCGTCGTGCAGTGTCAGAACGAGCGCTCGCAGTCGTCCAACCGCGCGACCGCGATGGCGATGCTTCGCGCCAAGCTCGCCGAGCGCCAGGAGCGCGAGCGCCAGGAGGAGATCGCGCGCGAGAAGGGCGAGGCGCAGGACGTCAACTTCGGCTCGCAGATCCGCTCCTACGTCCTGCACCCGTACACGATGGTCAAGGACCACCGCACCAACCACGAGGTCGGCGACGTCAACCGCGTCCTCGACGGCGACCTCGACGGCTTCGTGCGCGCGTACCTGCTCCGGGCCGCCGGCAGCGCCGCGGCAGCGTAGCCCCGGACCCCGCCCGGATGTTCACGTTCCAGATGACGGCGGACGGGCCGAGCGGCGCCTGGCGGCGCCCGGTCAGCGCCCGGCACGGATCTGGTCGCGCTCGGCCAGCCGGTTGGCTCGCCGCAGCTGCGCCTCCTGGGCCCGGCGGCGCTCGGTGTCGGTCCCGGGCGCGAGCGGCGGCACCCGGACCGGACGTCCGTCCTCGTCGACGGCGACCATCGTCAGGTAGGCGCTGTTGCTGTGGCGCGACGCGCCGGTGCGCGGGTCCTCGGTGTCGACGCGCACCCCGACCTCCATCGAGGTGTTCCACACGGCGTTGACGCTCGCCTGGAAGGTGACGAGCTCGCCGACGTGGATCGGCGTGAGGAACGTCATGCGGTCCATGCCGGCGGTCACGACGCGGCAGCGCGAATGGCGGATGGCGGCCAGACCGGCCGCCTCGTCGCACAGCTTCATGACCGTGCCGCCGTGGATGAACCCGGCGCTGTTGGCGTCGAGCAGTCCCATCCAGCGGACGAGGGTCGCGCGCGGCTCGGGGGCGGGAGTGGACACGGAGGCGATGATCCTATGCTGGAGGTGGTGTCGTCGACCTCCCCGTACCCCGACACGCTCGCGCTCGTGCGCGCCGCGCTCGCCGAGGATCTCGGCAGCGGAGACGTGACGACCGAGGCGACCGTCGACGCCGACGCGGGCGCGCGCGCGCTCATCACCCAGAAGGAGCCGGGCGTGATCTACGGGCTGGCCGTCGCCGAGGAGGTCTTCCGCGAGCTCGACCCGGACGTCGAGCCGCAGCGCCGCGCCGACGAGGGAGTCTGGCGCGAGGCCGGTGAGGTGCTCGAGCTGCGCGGCGCCGCCCGGGGGCTGCTGAGCGGCGAGCGCACGGCGCTGAACTTCCTTGCTCACCTCTCCGGAGTGGCGACGGCCGCGGCGCGCGCCGCCCGCATCGTGGAGGGGACCGGCACCCGCGTGCTCGACACGCGCAAGACGACCCCGGGCCTGCGCGCGCTCGAGAAGGCGGCCGTGGCCGCGGGCGGCGCGACCAACCATCGGGTCGGACTGTACGACGCCATCCTCATCAAGGAGAACCACATCGCCGCCGCCGGCGGCGTCACGGCGGCGATCGAGCGCGCCCGCGCCTTCGCTCCGACCCTGGCCGGCACGCTCGAGATCGAGGTGCGCAACGGCGGCGAGATCGACGAGGCGCTGGCGGCCGGCGCGCCCCGGCTGCTGCTCGACAACATGTCGGTCGAGCAGCTGCGCGACGCGGTCGCCCGTGTCGGCGGCGCGGCGACGCTCGAGGCGAGCGGCGGGGTGACGCTCGAGAACCTCCGGGAGCGCGCGCTCACCGGGGTAGACTTCGTATCAATTGGCGCGATCACCCATTCCGCGCCGTCCCTCGACCTGTCCCTCATCCTGGAGGCGGTGTAAGTGAATCTGCCGATGGCTCCCCCACAGTCCCCGGCCTCCGAGCTGACGCTACCGATGGCCGGCTCGGGCCCCGTCGAGCTGAGCCCCGAGGAGATCTCGGCGCTCCAGGACGAGGTTCGAGCGCTCGCCGAGCAGCGGAACGCGGTCATCCTCGCCCACAACTACCAGGTGCCCGAGGTGCAGCAGGTCGCCCATTACGTCGGGGACTCGCTCGGGCTCTCCCGCCAGGCGGCCGCCACCGAGGCCGACGTGATCGTGTTCTGCGGCGTGCACTTCATGGCCGAGACCGCCTCGATCCTGGCCCCGGACAAGACCGTGCTCATCCCCGATCTCGAGGCCGGCTGTTCGCTCGCGGACTCGATCGACTCAGAGCAGCTCGCGCAGTGGCGCGCGCAGTACCCCGACGGCGTCGTCGTCATGTACGTCAACACCACGGCCGAGGTGAAGGCGCTCACCGACTACTGCTGCACATCGGCGAACGCCGTCGACGTCGTGCGCCACATCTACGCGACCCACGGGGAGGACACGGAGATCCTCTTCGGCCCGGACATGTGGCTCGGCGCCTACGTCGAGAAGGAGCTCGGGCGGCGCATGCACGTGTGGGACGGCGAGTGCCACGTGCACGCCGGCATCCGACCCGGTGACATCGAGTCGGTCCGCGCCGCGCACCCGCACGCCGACTTCCTCATCCACCCCGAGTGCGGCTGCACGACAAGCGTGATGGAGTACGTCGCCGCCGGTGACGTCGACGCCGAGGGCGTACAGATGCTCTCGACCGGCGGCATGCTCAAGTACGCGCACGCGGCGGAGACCGACGCGCAGCGCGACCACGAGCACGCCGAGGTCGTGGTCGCCACCGAGGTCGGCATGCTCTACCCGTTGCGGATGGCGGCGCCCGACGTCGAGTTCATCCCCGCGAATGCCGAGGCGAGCTGCAAGTTCATGAAGATGATCACCCTGCCGAAGCTGCGCAACGCGCTGCGCGACAATCGCTCGGAGGTTCGGGTGCCGGAGGAGATCGCGGTGCGGGCGCGCGTGCCGATCGACCGCATGGTGGCGATCGGCTGAGGCGATGCGGTCCTGGCGCGGCGGGGCCGCGGGCCGGCCGCGCGCGGGGTCGTGCAGGGCGTCGCGGGTCGATGTTTGATCGATCTTGTTTGCTGGTGGAAGAAGATCGACCAAACTTCCGCTCGGCCGGCGCTCTGAAGCCACCCGGGCGCCGCGCCGGGCACCACGACCGTGAGCGCCGCCCGCCTAGAACTCGTCGCCCGAATGCGGACCGACGACGGCGACCGCCAGCCGGTCCTCGATCGAGCGGGCGACCTCGACCACCTCGTCGAACGTGACGGCGTCGATCGCCTCGATGCTCGCGCGGGGGTCGGGAGCCTCGCCGTAGACGATCGTCTGTGTGGCCGCCGTGCGCGCGACCGCGCCTGAGTTCTCGAAGGCGAGCACACGGCGGCCCGCGGCGTAGGCGCGCGCGCGGTCGACCTCCTCGCGCGTCGGCCCGTCGGTGCGCAGCTCGCCGACGATCTCGCGCATGCGGCCGTAGGCCTCGGTGCACTTGGAGGAGTCCAGGCCCGAGCCGAGCTGGAGGATCGGCACGTCGGCGAACGCGTGGTCGACCGCATAGACCGAGTAGCACAGGCCGCGCTGCTCGCGAATCTCCTCGAACAGGCGCGAGCTCATCGAGCCGCCGAGCAGCGTCGCGTAGATGGTCAGCGCGGCGCGGGCACGCTCGTCGTCGGTCTCGACGTCGGGGCGGTAGATCATGCGCAGGTGCGACTGGTTGGTGTCGCGCTCCTCGACGAGCGTCGTCGGGTCGAACTCGCGCACCGGCTCGTAGGGATCGGGCTCGGTGAGCGCCGGGAAGCGGCCGAACGCCTCCGCCAGCCGGGCGTCGTCGGGCAGGTGATCGAGGTTGCCGACGAGGTAGGCGCCGCCGTGCTTGCCGGACCAGCGGCGCTCGCGGAAGGCGACGATCCCCTCGCGCGTGAAGGCGCGCAGGTTCTCCTCGGAACCGAGCACGGGACGGCCGAGCGGGTGCTCTCCGAACGCCGCGCGGTCGATGAGGTACTCGGCCACCATCGACGGCTGGTCGTAGGCCCGGTTGATCTCCTGGATGACGACGCCGCGCTCCTTGTCGAGCTCCTCCGGATCGATCTTGGGACGGGCGACGAAGTCGGTGAGAAGGTCGATCGCCTCGGGCGCCGCCTCGGCCCGCGCCGTGATGTGGAACGCGACGAGGTCGTGGCTCGTGTACGCGTTCAGGACCCCGCCGAGCGCCTCGGCCGTCTCGTTGATCGCTCGGTGCGTGGGGTACTTCTCCCCACCCTTGAACACGAGATGCTCGAGGAAGTGGGCCATTCCGTTCTCCTCGGGGCGCTCGGTGCGTGCCCCGGCGTCGAAGGCCACGAGCACGGTGATCGCGCCGGTGCCCGGCACGCCGATGCGGTGCAGGCGCAGGTCATTGGCCAGCTGGGAGGTGTCGATGGTCGACATCGACCGTGCACGTTAGAACAAGCGGCCCGCAGCCAAGGCCTCCCGCCGGAAGTGGCGCTCGCGGCCGCGCGCGTGCGAGGGCGGTCGCCGCGGTAGCCGTCGGGGCCCGGACGGAGGTCCCTGCACGGTCCGAGGGTGCTGCAAGTCCGCTTGCAAGGCGGATAAACGCTCGGCGCTGCTGCGAGCGGTCGCTACCCTCACCGGCCATGGCCCCCACCGATAACGACATCAGCGTCCGCCGCGAGCGCGAGCGAGATCTCGCCCGCCCGCGTCCCCTCACGACCCCCTCGGGCACCTCGCGCCGCTTCGTGCGCGAGCCGCATCGAGCCGGGACCGCGCCGGCGCTGCCGGCCGAGCGCCCGTTCGATCCGAGCTCGGTCATCGACTTCCGGGGCGTGTCCAAGCGCTACGACAGTGGCGACATCGGCCTCGAGCGGGCCACGTTCGCGGTGCGGCCCCAGGAGTTCGTGTTCCTCGTCGGCTCCACCGGCTCGGGCAAGTCCACGGTGATGCGACTGCTCATCAAGGAGTTCGAGGCGACCGAGGGTCGCATCCGTGTCGCCGGGAAGGACCTCTCGGAGATCACGCGCAAGAAGATCCCTTATTACCGACGCAACATCGGTGTCGTCTTCCAGGACTTCAAGCTCCTGCCCAACCGCACGGTGCACGACAACGTCGCGTACGCGCTGCAGGTGACCGGCGCGAGCCGCCGCCAGATCCGCAACACGGTGCCCGACATCCTGCGCCTGACCGGTTTGTCGACGAAGCTGCACAACTATCCGGGGCAGCTGTCGGGCGGCGAGCAGCAGCGCGTCGCCGTCGCCCGCGCCTTCGCCAACCATCCGCCGCTGCTGCTCGCCGACGAGCCCACCGGCAACCTCGACCCGGACACCTCGATCGGGATCATGCAGCTGCTCTACCGGATCAACCGCGCCGGCACGACCGTGCTCGTCGCAACGCACGACTCCGACATGGTCAACAAGATGCGCCGCCGCGTGATCGAGCTCAAGCGCGGACGGATCGTGCGTGACGAGGCGACGGGCTCCTACGGGCCCGCCGACGAGACGACCGCCGAGCTCGGCGACCGGCTGCGAGGGCTGTAATGCGCCCCGGGTTCTTCGTTCGCGAGTCTCTGCGCTCGATGCGCCGCAACGCGGTGCCGAGCTTCGCCGCCCTCGCCACCGTGCTCGTGACGACGCTCGTGATCGGCGTGTTCATCCCGGTCGTCCAGGCCACCAACGGCGCCGCGAATGCGGTGCGCAACCGCGTGCAGGAGGACGTCTTCCTCAATACGGCGGCGACGCCGACGGACGTCGCGAGGGTCCGCGCCGAGCTCCTCCGAGCCCCGCACGTCAAGAGCATCCAGTACGTCTCCAAGGAGCAGGCGCTCGCCCAGCAGAGCAAGCTCAACCCGCAGGCCTACCAGGCGCTCGGCTACAACCCGCTGCCCGACACGTTCCGTGTGACACCGGACAATCCGGGCAACTCGGCTCTCGTGCTCACCGAACTGAGCCAGAGCTCGCCGCCGGGTCAGCGCGTGGTCACGGACCCGATGATCCAGACGGTGAACAACTCCCAGGGCGAGACGAACAAGATCCTCACCGTGACGCGTCTGGTGAAGATCACGATGGCCGTGCTCGCGATCCTGCTCGTGGTGGCCTCGGTGCTGCTCATCGCCAACACGATCCGCCTGTCGCTCTTCTCGCGCCGGCGCGAGGTCGAGGTGATGAAGCTCGTCGGTGCGACGGACTGGTTCATCCGCTGGCCGTTCGTGCTCGAGGGGCTGTTCCTCGGGGCGCTCGGCGGGGCCGGAGCGATCGGCATCCTCGTGCTGGCCAAGGTGACGGTGCTCAACAGCCTGTCGAGCACCTTCTCGCTGATCGCGCACACGACCACGATCGCCTTCATCCCGCTGCTCATCCTGCTGATGGCGTGCGCGATGGGCGTGTCGACGATCGGATCCGGTCTGTCGCTGCGCCGCTTCCTGCGCGTCTGAGCGGCGAGCGGCGGCCACGCGGCCGCCGCCGCGGTGCGCGACCGAGCGCGCGCCTGGCCCGAACGGCGCCGGCAATGCGGGCAAGGAGGGCGAGAGCGAACGCCGCGCTCGCTACGCTGCGTCCGGTCGCGCCCGCCTGCCCGGCGGCTGACGGCCGCGTTCTCACATGTCCCGGCGACCGCGATATCTCCTCTCCGGCGCGCTGACTGCCGCGTTGGCGGTGGCGTTGCTCGTCCTCGGGATCTGGCTCGGCGGCCATCCGAACGACCTCCCCGGCTTCGTGCGCAACGCGTTCGTGTCCGACGGGGACACACGCGTCGTCAACGAGGCGATCGACGACGTCACGCACGACTACTACCGGCCCCTCAGCCACGCGCAACTCTCCAACGCCGCGATCAGCGGGATCGTGGCGGGCCTGCACGACCGCTTCTCGAACTACCTCACGCCGCAGGAGTACGGCTCCTTCGACCGAGGCGAGCAGTTCTCGGGCATCGGCGTCGAGGTCGTGCCGCAGCACGGCGGCCTGCTCATCGGCCGGGTGTTCGACGCGTCGCCGGCCAAGCGGTCCGGGCTGAAGGTCGGCGACCTCATCGTCGGCGTCGACGGCCGCACGCTCGTCGGTGTGCCCGCGAGCACGGCCACGGGGCTCATCATCGGTCCGCCGGGGACCAACGTGACCCTGACGCTGACCGACCACGGGGTCACGCGCAAGGTCACGGTCACGCGCGAGGTCGTGACCGACCCGGTCGTCGCGTCCGAGCTCGTCACGTATCACGGGGTCAAGCTCGGCGTGGTAGAGCTCTCCACCTTCAGCGTGCTCGGCGCCCACGGCCAGGTGCGGTTGGCCGTCGACCAGCTGCTGTCGCAGGGCGCCCGCGGGATCGTCCTCGATCTGCGCCAGAACGGCGGTGGCCTCGTCGAGGAGGCGCAGCTGGTCGCGAGCATCTTCATCCCCAAGGGCGTGATCGTCACGACGCGCGGGCGCACCCAGCCGACCGTCACGCTGTACGCCGTCGGCGGAGCGATCTCGCCGAAGGTCCCGGTCGTCGTGCTCGTCGACCGGGGCACGGCGTCGGCCTCGGAGATCGTCACCGGCGCGCTGCAGGACCACGGCCGCGCGCTCGTCGTCGGCACGCACACGTTCGGCAAGGGCGTCTTCCAGGAGGTCCGGCCGCTCTCCAACGGGGGAGCGCTCGACATCACGGTCGGCCAGTACTTCACGCCCAACGGGCGCAACCTGGGCGGCAGCGGTGTCAGCGAGGGTGCCGGCATCACGCCGAATGTGCCGCTCTCGGACGCGGTCGTCGACACGAACGCCGGCCTGGAGGCCGCGCTGAAGACGCTGGCCGCGCAGCTGCCGTGAGCCTGCCGGCCGGCGCGGGCGACACGATCGTCGCGGTGCTCGAGAAGCGGGGGCGCTTCCTGGTCGCCGACCGGCTGTTCCCGCTGCGCGAGGACGCCGACGGGCCGTCGCGTGGGCGACGGCGCGAGGGCGGCCTTGTCGTCGAGGCGCGCACCGCGCGCGGTGGGATCCGCGCCGGTCCGGGCGACCTCGTGCTCGTCGAGACAGCCGGGAGGGGGCGCCGGGGCGGCGCGCGGGCGGGCCACGCCCGCATCGTGCGTGTGCTCGGGCGCCCCGACGTCGCCCGTGACGTGATCGAGGCGTTGATGCTCGACCGGGGATTGCGTCGGGCGTTCGACCCAGTCGTCAAGCGCGCCGCGCGCGATGCCCGCGACGCGGGGCTGGCGCCGCCCGGACCGGGCGGCGCAGCGCCCCGGCGCGACCTGCGCGACCTCGTCACGTTCACGATCGACCCGGTGACGGCCCAGGACTTCGACGACGCGATCTCCGCCGAGCTGCTCGAGGACGGGCGCGTGCGCATATGGGTCCACATCGCCGACGTGTCCGCGTACGTCGCCGAGGATTCCGTGCTCGACCGCGAGGCCCGCCGGCGCGGCACGAGCGTGTACGTCCCGGGCGCCGTCGAGCCGATGCTCCCCGAGGCGCTCTCCAACGAGGCCTGCTCGCTCGTGCCCGAGCGAGACCGTCTCGCGGTCACCGTCGAGCTGCTGCTGCGGGGCGCGGCCGTGGAGCAGACCGCCTTCTACCGCTCGCTCATTCGCTCAGATGTGCGCCTGGACTACGACCGCGTCGACCGTATCTTCGCCGGCGATGAGCCGGCGCTGGAGCCGTGGGCGGAGCCGCTCGCCGCCGCCCGGTCTGCGGCGGGGGCCCTCGAGGAGCTGCGCCGGGAGCGGCACACCGCGCTGACACTCGACCGCCCCGAGCCGGAGTTCTCCTTCGACCGCGAGGGGCACGTGACCGAGGTCCGCGCCCGGGTGCAGACCGAGTCCCATCGCCTCATCGAGCACCTCATGATCGCCGCCAACGAGGCGGTCGCGCAGCGCATCGCCGAGAGCGGCGTGCCGACGCTCTACCGCGTGCACGAGCGTCCGGAGCCCGAGCGCGTCGAGCGTCTCGTCGCGCAGCTCGCGTCACTGGGGGTTTCCACTCCGCCCGTGCCCGAGCAGATGTCCTCCTCGCAGGCCGCCGGGCTGATGGGCGAGATCTCGGCTCGCGTGGATGCGCACGTGCGGCGCACCGGTCACGGGCGCATCGCGCTGACGCTGCTCGTGCTGCGCACCCTCAAGCAGGCGTACTACAGCCCGACGAACCTCGGTCACGCCGGGTTGGGCTCGTCGTGCTACTGCCACTTCACGTCGCCGATCCGCCGCTACCCCGACCTCGTCTGTCACCGGGCGCTGCTGTCGATCGTCGGCGGCGGCGAGGCGGCGCCGCGCGCGAGCACGCTTGCCGAGCTCGGAGCCTGGACGTCGGACCGCGAGCGCGCGGCGATGATCATCGAGCGCGACGCCGACGACATCGCCCGCTGCTTCGCGCTCGAGCAGGTGCTCTACGAGGGTGGGTTCGATCGCGCGTTCGGCGGGGAGGTGAGTGGGCTCATCGGCGCGGGCGCTTTCGTGGTGTTCTCCGTGGACGATGCCGACGATCCGTCGGCCACGCCGCCGTACGAGGGAATGCTCCCGGTCCGCCGGATGGAGGGGGTCGTGCCCGTGCCGCGCGAGCCCGACGGCGGGGCGGCCGGACGCGGCCGCGCCGTGGCGTCCGCGCGCCCGTCCCGCGCGCGGACGGCTGGCGGCGGCGGGCGCAGCGCGCCGGGACGGGACGGGTCGGGACGAGGTGCCAGAGCGGGCGGGCGCGCCGCACCCGAGCGCGATTGGTGGGAGCTCAACGAGGAGGGCACGATCCTCCACGGGTCACGCAGCGGGGCCGCGCTGCGCCTCGGGGACCCGGTGCAGGTCCGGGTGCACCGCGTGGACACGGTACGCGGCCGGGTCGATCTCGGGCCGTAGCGGCGTGCTGCACTAGGCTCGCAGGCAGCGATGGCCAAATCCAAGAAGAAGAAGGTCGCCCCCGGCGACGTCGCCTCCAACCGCTATGCGTCCTACCGCTACAACCTCATCGAGCGGCTGGAGTGCGGGATCGCGTTGCAGGGAACCGAGGTGAAGTCGCTGCGCTCGGGGGGCGCCCAGCTGAAGGACGGCTTTGCCTCGATCCGCGATGGCGAGCTGTGGCTGCAGAACGTCCACATCCCGCCGTACGGCCCCGCGGCGCGTGACAACCACGACCCCGAGCGCCCGCGCAAGCTGCTCGTCCACCGGCGCGAGCTCGATCGCCTCGAGGGGCGCATCAAGGAGCGCGGTTTCACGCTCGTGCCGACCCGGATCTACTTCTCCGGCCCCCACGCGAAGGTCGAGATCGCGCTGGCCCGGGGCAAGGACCTCTACGACAAGCGCGAGACGATCCGCAAGCGCGACACCGAGCGCGAGATGCAGCGGGCGCTCCGCGAGGTGCACCGCTGAGACGTCGCCGAGCGCGGCCGGGGGTGTCGTTCATCGGTAACTCGGCACCGCGGATGAGCGATGGGACGCGCCTCGGAGGCCGGGCGAACGCCTCGTTTAGGCGCCGCTGAGCCCGGCTGCCACAATGGGTGCATGGAAACGAACACCCCGCCGGCGCCATCGAGTGGCGTCACGCCGGGGACGGCCTGGGTCCCGCTGACGGGCGCGCCGGTCGCGCTCGGCGAGGGCGTGCTGCCGGGCCCGGCGCACGAGGGTGCCGACGCCGCGTTCGGAGAGTCGCGCCGGCCGCTGCTCAAGCGGATCGGCAGCGGCATCGCCGTCGTGGGGGCGGCGATCGCGAAGTTCCTCGCCCAGTTCAAGGCGCTGCTGCTCCTGCTGCCGAAGGTCAAGCTGTTGACCTTCGCGGCGAGCGCGCTCGTATCCGTGGCGGCCTACGCGCTGTTCTGGGGCTGGTCGTTCGCGATCGGATTCGTTCTTCTGCTGTTCGTCCACGAGATGGGGCACGTGATCCAATTGCGGCGCGAGGGGATCAAGGCGACGGCGCCGTTCTTCATTCCCTTCCTCGGCGCGGTCGTCAAGGCCGACCTGTTCTCGGGGAACGCGTTGCGCGAGGCGCGCGTCGGCCTGGCGGGCCCGGTCCTCGGGACCGTCGGCGCCGCGATGTGCCTGCCGCTGTACTGGCTCACCGGCAACACGCTGTTCCTGGCGCTCGCGTACGTCGGCTTCCTGCTCAACCTGTTCAACCTGCTCCCCGTGCTGCCGCTCGATGGAGGCCGCGCGATGGCCGCGATGGCGCCGTGGATGTGGTTCGTCGGCTTCGCCGCGCTCATTCCGGTCGCGATCTTCCTGCATGGGCCGATCATCTTCCTCGTGATCATCTTCGGCGGCCGAGAGGTCTGGGTCCGCTGGCAGCAGCGACGCTCCCGATCGCTCGAGCAGGCGGCGTACTACCGCGTGAGCCGCCGCGACCGGGTGCTCGTCGGGCTGGTCTACATCGGCCTGATCGTCACGCTCGCGATCGGCATGCATGAGGCGTACATCGCGCGGACGATCAGCTGACCGGTCGCTGGTGCCGGGCTCGCGCGGCGACTAGAATGCCTGCAGACACATCCCCGGGGACGACAGGCTTCGACGTGGTCGGTTCGTGGGGGTGGTTGCGAGCCGAGGTCCCGGGAGGCCTCGTAAAACACCCGGGAAAACCATAAGTGCGGACTCTCACGAGTACGCCCTCGTTTCTCCTAGCTTCGCCTAGGTAACGAGGTTCTGGCCCCGGTGCGCCTGCCGCCGGGATCGCCGGAATCAGATAGCAGGCTAACCCGGTGCGGCCCGCCTTCGCCAATCCGGGGAAACCTCCAGAAGGCTGGTCCCCCGCAACCCCGCCGGCGAGGCGAGCGAGGGACGAGACCAGAGCGCCGGCTACGCTCGTAGAAGCCACTCTTCACGCGATTGCGGACGCGGGTTCAATTCCCGCCGTCTCCACTGGTTGTCGGAAAGCCGCTTTGGGAAGCGGTTTTCCGGCCCACGCGTGGCGCCTGCCGCGGCGCGCGAGCGTTTCGTCGCAGCTGGGCGGGATGCTCGTCGGGTGTGCCGGAGCGACGAGACCGACTTTTCTTTAGATGCTCCGAAGAAAAGTCAGACACCCCTCGATGTGAAGCTCGCCGAGGTCGCGCGCGGCCAGCACGGTGTGGTCACGGTCAGGCAACTGCGTGCCTGTGGTCTCGGCGACCCAGCGATCGCGCATCGGGTCCGCGTCGGCCGCCTGCATCGGCTGCATCGCGGGGTGTACGCGGTCGGGCACGCGGCCGTGTCTTGGCGGGGTCGGTATCTCGCCGCGGTGCTGGCGGTTGGCCGTGGTGCGGTGCTGAGTCATCAGTCGGCTGCCTTCGTCTGGGGGCTGGTCACGGTTCGTCCGCGCGTCACGGACGTGACGGTTGCTCGCGCGGCTCGCTCGCGGCGTGGCGTTCGGGTTCATGAGGTGAGGCGCCTCGATGCCCGCGATTGGGGACGTGCGGGCGGTATCCCCGTCACGACGGCGGCGCGCACACTGCTCGACCTGGCGGCCGTGGTGGACGCCGCGGTCCTGCGGCGATCGGTCCGCGAGGCCTACGCCCAGCGGCGCGTGGACGAGGGTCAGCTTCGCGCGCTGCTCGCTCGCGCTCGCGGTCGCCGTGGCGCGCCAGCTTGGCGGCGCTCGTCACGCCAGGGTTGGTGGCGACGCGCAGCGAACTCGAGGACAGGCTGCTCGAGCCCGTGCTGGCCCACGGGCTGCCGCGGCCGCTCGTCAACGCCCGGCTTGGCGGGTTGCCTCGACGCGTCGAAGTGGACTTCCTATTCGCCGACGTCGGACTCGTGGTCGAGGCCGACGGCGCTCGCTACCACGAGAGTCGGGTCGCGCGCGACGCGGACATCGCTCGGCAGGCGATGCTCGGGGCGGCGGGGTATCGGGTGATGCGTGTGAACTGGAATCAGGTCACGCGGCAACGGGAGGAGACGATCCGCCGGCTGCGTCAGGCGCTGTCGAGCTGACCGGCCACCGTCTACTCCGCACTCAGCGCCGCGGCCAGGTCCAGGCGAGCGACCGCCAGCATCGGTGCGAGCGTGCTCAACGCCACGAGACCCACGGTGACCCCGGTTCCAAGCGCGACAGCGCCGATCGCCACGCCCCGGTCGAGCTGGAAGCCGTAGTAGACGGGACTCGACAGCGAGAGCAGCCACACGAACATCTGGGACCACAGAAGGCCGAACGCGATCGCGAAGACGCCGAGTACACCCGCCTGCACGACCAGCGTTGCCCGCTCGCCGCCGGCGGTCTGGCCGATCGCCCGCATCGCCGCCCGCGTCCGGCGACGCTGGAGGATGCTCAGCAGCAGCATGTTCATGACCGCGAAGCCGCCGGCGATCGCGATCAGGTAGCCGGTCATCGTGAACGGCCCGAACCAGCGAGCGAACGCGGCCTGGCTGAAGCGCCGCCAATCTGTCGCGTCGAGCACCACGACTCCGAGCCCGGCGCGACGCAGGGCAGTTCCGACGGTGGCGGCGGCCGCGGGGGCAACGTCGACATCCATCTGCGACCGCACCGCACCGAAACGCCCCCGCGCGGTCGCCGCCGACGCGAGGACCCAGTCCCCGACCGCGCTGTCGTCCGTAGCGACCGGGTCGAACACGCCGACGACCTGGAAGCTGGCGGGTCCAGTGAGCGTCGGCAGCTCGATCCGGTCGCCGGCGCCGGCGTGCAGCCGGCCCGACGCCACCCGCGAGAGGGCGACGAAGTCGCCGGCGATCGGCGCACGGAACCTGCCCACCGGATGGATCATGCGACTCGCCCCGGGTCCGTCGAAGCCGAGGATCAGACGCGGTTCGGTGCTGCTCGGGAGGATCGCCCGCCAGCGCTCGGTCACCCCGGTGACCGCGGGGGTCGTGCGCACGGCCGTCGCGACGGCGTCACTGAGGGCACCCTCGCGCTGATCCCACGGCTGCTGAGCCGCGACGAGGAACCCGCGGGGCTCGACCGACGCGAACCGCGCCGTCGTGGTCGCGGCGCCGAGGCCGGCGATCGACGAGAACGCGACCGCGATCGCCAGGCCGACCGCGAGCGTGACGACGGTGCCCCCGGTGCGCAGCGGCAGGCGGTCGACCTCGGCCCGGGCGCTGCGGCCCGCCACGGCGGACCGGCTGGCGATCGCGCCGGAGAGGCGGCGGGCGGCTCTCGGAGCGAGCGCCAGGGTGATCGCGATGGCGGCGATGACGCCCGTGAAGATGCCGCTCTGCCCGAACAGGAACGGGAGCTCGCCTCGGCCGAACGTGCGCAGGATCAGCCCGGCCAGGACGACCAGCAGCAGCCCCGCCGGCACGAGCCACAGCGGCACCTGCGCCCGTCGCGCCAGCCCGCCGACCCGGCCCTCGAGGTTGGCCAGGACACCTTGGCGGAGCAATCCCCACGACGACAGCAGCACCGCCACGGCGCCGGCGGCGACGCCGGAGCCCAAGGCGATGGCGATCTCGCCCGACTGGAAGCTCGTGCGCAGCTGCGCTCCGGTTCCCCGGAGGAGCGCGTCGCCGAACTGGTGCACGAGGAACGTGCCGGCGAGGTGCCCCAGCAACAGGCCGAGGAGCCCGCCCGCCGCGCCGATGACCGCGCCTTCGACGGCGAAGCCGGCCACGAGTCGGCGCGCGGACGCCCCGAGCAGCATCGCGGTGGCGATCGCGCTGCGCCGGGCGTCGAACGTGAGCAGCAGCGTGACGATCGCGATCATGGCACCGACCGCGATCCCGACCGCCCGCATCGAGCCGAGGGTCTGGCGGACCGTCACCAGCGCCGTCGGGACGCTCGGGCCCGGGGCGCCGGTCGTGGCCACGCCGGCCACGGCCCGCTGGACCCGCCGCGCCGCGCCGGCCCCGGATGCGACCACGTACGCGGTCGTCACGGTGCCCACCCGGCCAAGGAGGGCCTGCGCGGACGAGAGGCTCGGGGCGACGACGACGTCGTCGCCCGCGCCGGTCGCCGCGTAGATGCGGCCGACATGGGCGTCGCCGAGACGCCCTCCGGGCAGGGCGAGAGGATCGCCGGGCCTGACGCCCAGCGCGCCGGCGAGCCGGCGTGAGATCGACAGCGCCACCCCGGGTCCGGCGGAACCGCCGGACGCGGCCGAGACGGCGCACGCGTTCACGCGCGTGATCCGGGCGACGTCACAGTTGCCCGCGGCGAACAGGAGCGCGCCGGCCTGCCGCCTCTCGGACAGCAGGGGCGTGAGCTCGGCGATCACCGGGACCGCGAGCGAGACCCCGTTGATGCGGGCGAGCCGAGTGGTCACGCCCTCGGGCAGCCGGGCCTGTATGTCGGGTGCAACCTGGATCAGGGTGCCGTTCGCCGGTGAGCGCAGCAGGGTCGCACCCGTGTCGAAGGGGCGGCCCGTCTCGGTCTGCAGCACGCTCACCGCGACGACGAGCGTCGTCCCGAGCGCGATGCCCACCACTGCCAGGATCGTGCGCCAGTCGGTCAGCGCGGCGCGCAGGTGCAGCCGCCAGAGGACGGTCATGTTGCACCCGCGAGCCGATGGACGGTGCCCTCAGCGCCGTCCATCCGGACGAGCTCACCGTCGCGCAACACCCGGGTGAGCTCGCGGATCCCGATGATCGCCGGGATTCCCAGTTCGCGCGCGACCACGGCGGAGTGCGACAAGGTGGAGCCACGCTCGACGAGCAGGCCCGTGCAGGTGGGGAACAGCGGCGCCCACCCCGGATCGGTGCGCACCGTGACGAGAATCCGGCCATTCACCGACAGGTCGTCGTCCGGTGAGTTCACCACGGCGACCGCCGACTCGACGACGCCGGGGTAGCAGCCCGTGCCCGTCAGGACCTCGGCAACGAGGGCCTCAGGCGCCGGCTCCGAGCGTGTGAGCGAGTTGCCGTGATAGACGGGACCGACGGTCTTGATCCGATGCGGCAGCTCGGCTCGACGGAAGCGCTCGAACTCCGAGGCGCGCAGGCGGGCGAGCGCGGCGAGGTCCTTGGTTACCGAACGACCGGCGTCGTAGGCCGCGATCTCGTCGGTGGTCAGCCAGAACACGTCGCGGGGCGCGTCCAGTCGCCCCGCGTCGTGGAGCCTGGCCCCGATCGCGAGGTAGACGTCGCGATACAGGCCGAACAGACGCGTGCGGTCGAGGCGCAGGGCCTCGCGGGCCTTCACCGCCTCGCGACAGGCGGTCACCGCGCCGGCGAACGAACGCCGCCGCCGGCGGCTCAGGGTGGCGGCGACGGTATCGAAGGCGGCTTGGTAGTGGGCTGTCTCGCGCCGCGTCAGCGACTCCGCGTCGAGGTCGGGCCGCTCGAGGTAGTTGCGCAGCACCGCGATCACGAAGGCCGGGTCCTGCCGGAGCGACACGGTCTCCAGCTTCAGCTCACCGATCACGCGATCCCCGTAGTGGTTGATGTACTCGTCGATGCGCGCCGAGAACGTCGGCTCCCGATCGTGGATCGCGGCCAGGGCGTCGGCGGGGCTACCCGCTCGCAGGAGATCGGCCACCCCAGGGGTGGCGCGGGCGACGGATGCCATCCGCAGCAGCATCCGCGTCGGCTCGATCGACTCGATGCCGTCGATGCCACACAGGAGGTCGCTGCAGGTGCGGACGACGCTCTCCTCGCCGGCGTCTGGGCCGAGCGCAGCGGCGACGAACCGTCGCAGGCCGCCGCTGCAGCGCAGGACGCGCAGGTCGTTGAGGATCGGCACGTCCCATCGCTCCATCAGCTCGCGGTCGAGCCGGCGGATCACCTCCATCAGCTCGGGAAACGACTGCGTCGTCAACGCCGCCCGGTCGATCGAGTCGACGACCGTGCGGAAGTGACGCTCGAAGTCCGCGATGCGCTTGTCGATTGTGAGCAGCTGCGGGATGAGACGCGCCACGACGGGGGCCAGGGCCGCCTGTCGCAGCAGCCGTGTACGCGCCGAGGGCTGCTCGTCGACCACGAAGTCGACCGGCTCCTCCACGCCCATCATGTTCTCCATGTCGTCCTTCGTGTGCTGCGATGACGGGAACAGCAGGCAGCCGTCGTACCAGCTGTTCAGGTTGTAGTAGACACGGCCCTCGAGCAGCCCCAGCAGGTTGGGGAACAGGTCACGGTTGGCTCGCAGCACGCGATCGGGGGTGCCGACCACGGCAAAGAAGGTCTGGTACACGGTGGAGTACGCCCGAGTGGCGAACGAGAACGTCAGCGGAGTGGTGACCCCGCAGTAGCTCTCCTGGATGTTGCTGTTGTCCCAGACGACCGTCGCGCCATCGACGTTCGGCGGTGCCGGCAGCGCGGTGATGGGCCGCGTCTGCAGCGCGTACGCGGCGCCCCGCTCGTAACAGAACTCGATGTCCTGCGGCGCGCCAAGTGCCGAGGCCACCTTCGTCGCCAGCCGGCCGAGCTGGTCCACCTGCTCCGCTGACAGCACGCGCGTGCCTCTCGCGGACGCCGGGACCGGACAGCGGGCAGTCCCGAGGCCGCCCGGGTCGGCCAGGACCTGCACGTCCTTGTCGGCGATCGTGGCGCGCCGCTCACCCGCCCCACGCAGGTAGACGTACTCGTCGGTGTCGCACAGCCCCGAGACGACGCCCTCACCCTGACCCCAGGCGGCCGTGATCAGCACCTCGTCACGCTCGCCGTTGAGCGGATTTGCGCTGAACAGCACCCCCGAGGCGTCGGCGGCGACCATGCGCTGCACGACTACGGCCATCCGGGTGGCGGCCGGCGACAGGCCGGCGCGCAGCCCGTAGACCAGGGCCCGCTGCGAGAAAGCGGAGGCCCAGGCGCGGCGGGTCGCGTCGATCACGGCATCCGCGTCGGGCAGGAACAGGAACGTGTCGAGCTGACCCGCGAAGCTGTGCGCGGCCGAGTCCTCCCCGACCATCGAGGAGCGCACGGACCACGGCCCGGGGGCGAGCTCCTCGAGCGCCTGGCCGAGCGCCGCGACCACCTCGGGAGAGAGCTCGACCGACGTCACCGCCTGCACAAGCTCCTGCGAGCAGATCTCGGCGCGCGCCGCCGCGGCCGGGGAGTCCGGCTCGACTTCGGCCAGCTCGAGCAGAGCCCGGCCGATGTGGACCCTCACGTCCGGGTGCTCGAGGTGTGCCCGGAAGGCCGACGCAGGCAGGACCCGGAACGCCGGCACCACGACGTCCTCGCCGGCCCGGCCGAGCAGATCGGCGAGGCGGGCGAGCCCGCGCGCCTTGCCCCCGATCTCACGCTCGTCGGCGAGGAGGGTGATGGGCTCGTCGAGCGGCCGCAGGTGCGTGCTCGTCACTGCCATGTCAGCCCTCGGTCGGCGATCAGCACGACCAGCAGGACCGCGAAGCCGGCGAGCACCTGCAACCCGGTGATCGCCTCGATCGCCTTTGCCCGCCCCGCTGAGGGTCGCCGCGCGAAGAGCGCATAGGGAGCGCCGCCCGCGACGAGCAGGGTGGTCGCACCCACCCACGCGACGGTGCTCGCTCCCGAGACCGCCGATATCGTCTCGCCGAGCGTCACGACGGTCGCCAGCAACAGCACGCATCCGACCAGCGAGGCTCCTTTGATACCGAAGATCCTGGTGTAGCTGTCAACGCCGGGCCGCTCGTCCGACGGTGCCCGCACCTTTCGCGACAGCTCCAGCTGGAAGGCCGCCGCCGTGGCCAGGGCGCACAGCCACCAGACGGCGGGCGACGAGGCGAAGCCCCGGGCGCCCATCGTCGCCGCCCACAGGAACGCCAACGGCATCACCAGTGAGTGCGACACCGAGTACAGCACCGGACGTGCGCTCAGCCACGTGGGGACGAAGAACTCCTTCAACATCAGGAGGGAGAACAGCACCGCGGCCGCCCAGGTGATGGTGACCGCGCCGATACCTCGGTCGAACCACAGGCAGGCGGCCGCCTGCAGGACGAGCCCGATCGCGTTGATCCGCCTGAGATCGCTGAGGGGCATCACGCCGGTGACGGTCAGCCGGTCGGCGTGCAGCCTCCGGTCGGTCTCGTTGTCCTTGAGCTCGTCGTAGATCCGCAGCCCGAGGAAGAAGGCGACGAACGCCAGGAACCCGAGTACGTCCTCCGGCGCGAGCTGAGGCGGCCCGGGACGGGCGGCCAGCGACCCGACCAGCACGGCGTCGAGATACATCAGGGACAGCACGAACACGAGCGCGGGCGGGAAGCGCGTCGCTGCCCAGGCGGCGAAGCGGCGGTGCAGCGGCGCGTCGCGGGTGAGCGTCAGACGCGACGTGGACGCCTGCTGCTCGATCGGCGTCGTGCTCACCAGGACGCCCCACCGTCGTCGCCGTCCTCGATCGCCAGCAGCGCTCTCGTCGTCTCGAGCACGCGGCCGAGGAAGCGGTAGTCACGGAACGTGTGACCCATCAGGTAGAGCGTCAGGCGCTGGACCATGAAGTCACGCAGGGACAGGGCAAAGCCGCGCCGCCACTCGATCGGATCGAGCGGTCGGCCCGACTCGGACTCCAGCGTCGTGCGGTGGAGCTCAACGAGGTGATCGACCGTCGCCGGGTCGGTGGGGGACGTCAACGCGAAGGCGAGCAGCTCGGCGAGATCTCGCTGCGGCACGTGGATCGTGGCCAGCTCCCAGTCGTAGGCCACCAGCCGCAGGTCGCCCGCGCCATCCGGGCCGACGCGCAGGCAGATGTTGCGGGGGTTGAAGTCGTTGTGGATGAGCGTCCGCGGCATCGCCTCCAGCTCGCGCCACCATCGCGGGATGTCCCTGATCGAGCGTCTGAGGGCTTGCAGGTCGTCGTCGTCGAACCACTCGGGGAACTCGTTCCGGGCGTGGTCTGCGAGGGCCTCCCACAGCGGGATCATGTCGGCGACAAGCGCTGCGCTGGGCACGGGACCGAGCCAGTCGTTGGACCGCAGCTCGTCGACCCGGTCGAGCCACACCGCGTGGGCGCCGGAGATGCCGCGCACGGCTGCCTCGAGATGGTTGAGCTCCCATCCGGCGACGTCGTCGGCCGTGTCCTTGAGGAGAACCGTCCCGTCGAGCTTCTCGGAGACGAGCAGGTACGCCTCGCGTGCGTCATCGCGGTGGACGCCGTGCACGCGGGGCATGATGCGCGCGATCCGTGGGTCGGGCTCGGTGGCGAGGTGGAGCTCCTTTCGATGGGTCTGGTTGAAGCCCAGGTTCTGCTGCCAGCGCGCGTACTCGAACGCCACGGCTCCGCCACACATCGAGGCCTGGTGATTCAGCACGAGGGCGACCTCGTCGCCGCGGGGCTTGGACTTCACCACCAGCTCGACGTCTTCGCTCATGCGCGCACCGTCGACGGTGCGGTCGACCTCGACCCGCAGTGGCGTGAACCCGACGAGCTTGCGCATCGCCTTGCGGGTCGTGAGCTCGGTGATGATCGACGAGCCGAGATCCAGGGTCGCATCGTCGTGTACGCCGGTGACCTCGAGGTCGTCGTCGCGAAACATGCGTGCCAGCATCGGCTGCAGCAGCGCTGGCGTGAGGTCCTGGCGTGTGAACCACTCCACGGGCCGGTTGCGCCCGAGCCGCTCGTGCGAATCGGCGAACTGTCCACTTGCCACTGCGGCGAGGGTCGAGAGATCGAGGGCAAGGGCGTAGCCGGCGATGATCTCGGCGAAGCGCTTGCGCTTGCCCGAGCCGGCGCACCCGAGCAGGTCGAGATACGTGCGCTGCCGCGAGAGCCCGGTGCCGCCTCCAACCGTTCCCACCACGAGGTTGGAAAGGGTCATCGACGCATAGATGCCGTCGTCTTGCGGGCGCACGGCGAGGATGGCCAGGCTCGACTCGTGAACGCAGGCGATGTCTTGCCCGGTGGCGGTGAAGATCGCCGCCAGCGTGTTGGCTACGTTGATGTTGTATCCCTGGGCGCCGGTTTGCAGCGCGCCGGCGGCCGCGGCGTGGGTGCAGAGCTCCAAATCCTCTGGCGTCACCTTGAGCACGTCGAGCAGGGTCGGCCCGTCGATGAGGCACTCGGCAACGACCCGGCTGCCCCGCCCGGCGATGAAGCTCAGGTAGTTGGTTTTCTTGTCGCCCGAGAGCTGGCCCTCGACGTAGAAGCGATTGAACGGGAGCCCGATGGCCCGCAGCCGCGCGGTGATCCACCGGCAGGCTTGCCACGTGCACGCCGTGGTCATGTTCTGGCCCGCGGCATCGCCGGTCTCGTACACGAAGCGCAAGTGCAGCTGGTTGCCGATCTGGATCGGATCGAGCTCGACCAGCCGCGTCCAGTCTGAGACCGTCCGCACTTCGCGGCGGATGCCCTCGACGTGGTCCGTCACCCACCGCGCGAACTGCGAGGCGGAGCCGACGTCGCCGAAGATGAACACCGGCGCGCGGGTCATACGCTGGTGCACGACCCGGGTCGTCACGCCGCCGGCGCGCGTGATCGCGGTGGCGCCGCGCGTGGCCGACGCCACCAGCGATCCCTCGGTGGTCGCGAACGGGGCGCTGACCAGTCCCGTCACTTCCTCGCCGTCAAACCAGAGCGGACCGGCGAGCCCTACCGGGACCTCCACCCCGGAGAGGAGGTTCTCGACGTTGCCGGCCAGGCTCGACGCGTCCAGCGTCGTCTCGCGGATCGCCGATGTGTTCGCCCCGGTCTGGAGGGTGATCCAGGCCAGGCGCTCCAGGCGCGCCTCCTCGGTGTAATGGCCGCGGGCCGGGATCTTCGGCGGGCGCCAGCCCGCTGGTGGGCGGGTGGACGACCCATCGGTGCTCGACCGCAGCCGGTCGTAGAGGATCCACAAGGCGCCGGTCGCGGCTTCGGGCTCGATCAGCACCTCGACCGCCACCGCATCGGGATGGTTCCCGGCGTGGCTCACCCGGGCGCGAGCGAACGTACGATCGAACCCGTGTCCGGCGATCCGTACGCGGCGGAGGTCCTCGCCGGCCCGCGGACGCCATCTCGCCAGCGCGGTCACGACGGCGCGCACTGCGAACGGCCCGACGTGGGTGACGCGCGCGCGCACGCCCGGATCGTCGGCGACCTCGAGCCACAGCGGGTGGCCGGTCGCCTCGAGCATGCCTTCGGTCCGGCCCTCGAGCATCCGCTCCGCATCGGCTCGCGCGCGACGGCGGGCGCGATGCGCGCGGGCTGGATCGATGCCGTTGGCTTGGGTCATCGCGCCACCTCCGCCACGTGGAACGCCCGGTAGAACCATGAGCGGTCGCGCCGCCAGAGCTCGTCGGAGAGGGCGTCGAGCCGCACCAGCGCGTCCTGGTCGGGCCCAGGAGCGCGCGCGACCAGGAAATTCCAGAACGCCACGCGAGCCCCGCCGCGCAGCTTGTCACCGAGCAGCGTCATCGCGTCCCGTGACGCGCCCGGCGACTGGTACTCGAACATGTCCGACAGGTTGGCGGCGGTGAACGTCCCCGGGCGTCGATCGCCGAGCAGCCGGGACAGGTCTCCGACATGGACGTGCACGCGCTCCACCAGGGGCGCAAGGCGGGCGTGGCCCTCATCACTGAGATGGGGTGGCAGCGCCTCGCCATAGGAACCGAAGAAGAAGGCGTGGAGGTAGAAGTTGTCGCGGGTGGGAAGCGCGGTGCAGACCCAGCGCAGCCGTTTCCACAGCTGTCCGGAGACGTCGACGTCCGGCACCCAGCGAAACTGCGCAGGGTCACGGCCTCGCGCCGCCATCGTGTCGCGGGCGGTCCAGGCCCGAAACGCCGCCTCGAGACGCGGCTCGGAGAGCCAGCGATCGGCCCAGGCCCGCCGATCGCGCTCCTCGTCCAGAGCGAACAGCTGACGCAAGGCGTCGCCGGGCACGTAATCGACCAGCGTGTCGCTCGTGAACGTGAGCATGTAGCGCTCGAGTCGCCCGGAGAACGCCAGGCCCCGAGCGATCGCGTCGACCCGCTCGTCCCACACCGCCCTCGTACGCGGGTGCAGGTGATGTCGCAATCCGTCATACGTGGCTACACGGTCGGCTGGCGTCGCCGGGTCGATTCCGAGGAGGCGTCGAACATCTCGGGCGCTGCCGCGTCTGATCGCCACCAGCTGCAACTCGAGCAGAGCCGCCTGCACCGGACTGAGGTCAACCGCGGTGATCGCGAGCGGCTCGGACAGCAGCAGCGCGAGCACATTGCAGCCGGCGCTGCAGATCGACAGCACGTGGCTGTCGCCGTCCACGGCCAGAGCCGCATCGAGCAGGCGATGGTCTTCCCAGACCCGCGAGTAGCGCAGCACGCCGAGGTCCAAGGCGGCGGCGAGCCCGTCCGTTTCGCCGCCGGCGGCGGGCGGGGGTGCGAGGTCACTGGCCGTCATGCTCACAAGGCCACCGCGTGCTCAGCACGTCGCCCGTCCGCAAGGGTCACGACCCGGTCACCCGGCTGGACGGAATCGGGGTCGTGGGTGACCAACACGATCGCGCGGCCTCGCTCGGCGCAGGCGCGCCGCATCAGGCCGAGCACCTCGACTCCGCTGGCCGAGTCGAGGTTGCCGGTCGGCTCGTCGGCGAACACGAGGGGCGCGCCGGTCACGAGCGCCCGCGCCACCGCCACGCGCTGCATCTGGCCGCCGGAGAGCTGGCCCGGGGTGTGGTCGAGCCGCCCGGAGAGGCCCACCTCGTCCAGTGCGGCCCTTGCTCGCGCATCGGCGTCGGTGCGACGCATACCGCCCAGGAGCAGCGGCATGGCCACGTTCTCCGTCGCCGTCAGATTCCCCACCAGGTTGAAGAACTGGAACACGTAGCCGAGGCCGTGGCAGCGCCATGACGCTCGCTCCCGCTCGTTCATGAGCGCGAGGTCTCGGCCCCCGGCCAGGACGCGACCGCTGTCGACTCGTTCCAGACCGGCCCCGACGTGCAGGAGCGTGGACTTCCCGGCCCCCGACGGGCCGGTCACCACGACGAAGTCGCCCGCATCCACGTCGAGGCTGACGTCGACGAGCGCACAGACCTCCTCGGCCCCGCGACGATGGACCTTCGTGACGTGCTCAAAGCGAATGAGCGGTTCAGTCATCTTGGCCTGCCTGTGTGTCGGGGGACACCGGATCGCCAGCGCCCGCGACGGTCGCCTTCGGACGCCCGCCGGCGCGGCGGCGCAGGGACCCGAGGTGCCGGCGCGCGGCGGCGGCGGCGACGATCCTGGCGCGACGCGCCCGCAGCCGGGGCCGGTCGACCTTGCTGTTATGCCGTCCGTCCACGGGGATGGCCACCGGCCAATGCACAGCCACGCCGCGCAGTCCCATGCCCCGCAGGGCGGCTCGCGCCAGCCGCACGGCTTCGTCCGCGCCGGGCTCGGGGTTGACGTCGAGGAACACCTCTGCGCCGCCGGTCGGCGACGACATGAGCGCGCAGCGGCGGACCCCGGCGAGGCGGTCGAGTACCGGCTCGACCTCGTACGGATGAAGGGCACGCCCCTCGTGCTCGACGATGTCGGCGACACGTCCGCCGAGCCACAGCCGGCCGGACTCGTCGACCCGGCCGATGTCGCCGGTTCGGAGGAACTCGCGCCGCTCGCCGCCGTCGCCGGCTCGCAAGCGGGTCGCCCGGTCCGCCTTCGGATCGTCGAACCAGCGCGAGAGGACGTGGGCACCGTGGACGGCGATCTCGCCCCAGCGCCCCGCCGTGACCGTGACGTCGTCGATCGATCCCGCTGCCGGCCCATCGGTGTCCGCGGGCGTGCCGGTCTCGATGACGGCGAGCTCGATGTCGGGCACGGCGGGGCCGACAAGCAGCCCGGCGCCGGCGCCGCACGAACCGGTGTCGTCGGCGTCGATGAGCTCCTGCATCGGGCAGTGCGCGATCGGCTCGGCCTCTGTGCCGCCGTAGAGCACGTGCCCCCGGGCTCGGGGAAAGGTGGCGATCACCGAGCGGCACAGGTCCGGGTACACGGGACCGCCCCCGGTCACCACGCGGCGCAGCGCCGGGACGGCGTACCGCCGCTTCGCGGCGTCGAGGATCGGCGCCAGGAAGGCCGGCGGGCCATTGAGAAGCGTCACGCCCTGCTCGATCGCGAAGCCGAGCGTGGCGTCTCCGGGGACAGCCCTCAGCGCACCCCGCCGCACCGGTGGCAATACGCTCTTCGTTCCGGAGAGCAGGTCGTGAAGCACCAGCACCGGCCAGGCGGTCATGTCGACATCGCCCGGCCGGTAGGGGAACGCCGCCATCAGCGACTCGTGCTGGGCGAGCAGGTCGCCGTGGGTGCGATCGGCTCCCTTCGGCCGGCCCGTGCTGCCGGACGTGAACGACACGATCGCCCCGTCGTTGGGCCGGCGATCCACGACCGCCGGGAGGCCCTCCGCGCCGGTGAGCTCCGCCGTCGTCGCCGTAGGCGACTCGGTGGGCATCACGCAGCCGATGCGTCGCAGCTCGGGGACCATCCGGGCCAGCCGCCGGGCGCGGGTTCCGCCGACCATCGCGTCGGGCGAGGCCGCGTCGATGGCGGCCCGTGTCCGAGCCACCGACATGCCCGCGTCGACCAGCACGACGGTCATGCCCGACGCGATGGTCGCCAGGGCGCAGGCGTAGAGCTCCGTCGAGGCCGGGACCAACACGAGCACTCGGTGACCCGGCTCGAGGCCGGCGCCGGCCAGCCGCCTCTGCCAGGCTGACGTCCGCGCGGCCAGCTGCGCGTACGAGAGCTGCTCGACGGCCGTGACGGCGTTGTGGTTCCACTCCGTCGGCAGCACCAGCGCCGCGCGCCCGGGGTGTTGCGTCGCACGCTCGACGAACGAGGACACGATGTTGCCGTTCGTCTCGGCGACCCGCGCCTTCGGTGCCGTGGCCGCGGTGATCGACGCCGGCGCTGTCACGCGAGCTCCTTGGAGTACAGCGCGAAGAACCGCGATGTCACGTCGAGGCCGCGCAGGATGTGGTCGATCCCGTTGCCGACGATGCCGACCCCGAAGACTGACCGGTTCCAGACGCCGGTCTCGACCATGCGCCCGAACAGCACCCCACCCATGGCGGCCATCGCGCCGTGGCCCCGGTGAGCGGGCAGGATGCCGCCGGTGCGGCCGAGCCAGTCCATGTACGGGCGGGCACGCAGCAACGGAAGGTGCTTGGCGTGATCGATCTCGTCCGGGCACAGCCGGTCGCCGCCGGCATCCAGGGCGAGGAGCGGCGACCAGTCCGGGTAGTTCAGCGCGAAGCCGGCCGGCGTGCCGTCGGGCGCCCACATGACGACGCTGGCATCCGGTTCGGTGCGCCGGACGAAGCGCTCGCCGCAGGCTTCGGCGAACTCCGCGTAGGACACGGGCGTGTACGCGAACTGCTCGCCGAAGACGACGTCGCAGACGGCGTGCAGCGCCTGGAGGTTGCGCATCCACAGCTCCGGGGTGATGCTCTCGAACCGGTAGCCGAGCGCCTCGACGCGCGCGACGTCGGGCGCCAGGTGCTCGGCCAGCCGCTGCTGGTGCTCCCGAGTGAGGACGTGCGTGAAGTACCGGATGGGCAACTCCTCGTAGTCGACGCGGCGAAGGAGGCCTGGATAGCTCGGCGGGTTGTAGGGCTCCTGCAGGAACGGGCGAGCGGTGGCGTTGCCGCCGGTCAGCAGGCGGTACCGGCCGAACGTCGTGAAGTCGATCGGCCCGACCAGGGCGGCGGCGTGGCGGGCGCGCGCCCACGACTCGGCCGCGGCGAACAGGTCGCGATTGGCCTCCACGTCTCCAGTGGTCTCCCAGAGACCGAAAAAGGCGACCGCCCTTCCGGCGACGCGGATCTCCGGAACGAAGAACGCGGCGAGGCGAGCGGCGCCCGGGATGCACCACCAGTGCGCCTCGCCCCGCTCGAACCAGGGGTTCTCCGCCGAGAAGCGACGCCGGAGGCTCGCCGGATCCTCGGGGATCCACACGGGGTCCTCCCCGTAGACCATCCACGGCAGCTCGACGAACTCGTCGGCCACGCCGCTTGTGCCGTCGGCGCCGAGTACGGAGACGGCGGTGCTCATCGCGAGCTCCTCACCCGCTGGGCCACCAGCAAGTTGGCCTGCAAGACCACTTCGTCGCGTTGGTTGCGGACCGTTACCGCCACCGCGACCCGGCCGTTCTCAGAGCCGTCGCGTCGGGTGCAGTCGACCACCTCGAAGTCCGACCGGATCGTGTCGCCGATGCGTACGCAGGCCACGAAGCGACACGACTCGATGGCCAGAAACGCCTCCAGATCGCCGGGCGCGAGCGGCAGAGCTCCCGACATGATGGACAGGGTCAGCGCGCCGTGGGCGATCCGCTCGCCGGCCCAGGAGCGGGCGGCGTATTCCCGGTCGACGTGCAACGGGTACCAGTCGCCGCTGAACATCGCGAACAGCGATACGTCGGTCTCGGTGATCGTCCTTCCCGGCCCGCGCCAGGCTCGTCCGACTTTCGTGTCCTCGAAGCACGATCCGAACAACGGCACCTGGCTCATCCGGGCGCTCCAACCAGCTCGACGGACGCACACGGCCCGATCCAGGCGGCGGGGAAGCACCGGGCGCAGCCGACGGCCAGCACATCGATGTCCTCGCCGGCGGCGATCTCCTCCTCGACGCAGCGAGCGGCCTCGTCCGCGACGGCTCGGCGCAGGCTGGCGACGGTGAGGTCGGCCGTCGCCGGCGCCGTGGCCGGCTCTGCGTCGAGCACCGGACGCCCGTCGACCCACCGGAAGAAGCCCTCTCCAGCAGCGCGACCGAGCCGCCCATCGGCCAGCAGCGCGGCGAGGGCGTCGTGCGGCGCGAATCGAGCACCGTGGGCCGGCGCGAGCAGCTGACCGGCGACGTGGTCGAGCAGATCGAGGCCCGCTGCGTCGGCGATCGACATCGGTCCGAGCGGGAAGCCGGCGGCGAGCGCCGGACCGTCGATCGCCGCGGGAGCGATCCCGAGCTCCCCATGGAGCCGCAGCGCCTCGAGCACGAAGGCGACCACGAGCCGGGTCACCGCATACCCCGGTGCGGCGGCGACCTCGACCGCGCGCTTGCCCAGGCCCCGGAGCCACGACAGCATGAGGTCCCGTCCGGCGAAGCCCTCAGGCAGTGACAGCTCGACCACCGGCACCACCTCGGCCGGGAACGCGAAGTGGGCGAGCGCGATGTCCGGACCGAGCGAGTCGATCGGCAGCGCCGAGCTCGTCGTTGCCAGCCACGCGGACGGAGCCGCGGCACGGGCCCGGTCGAGCACGGCGCGCTTGGCGGCCGCGTCCTCGACGATCGCTTCCACGACACCCAGGGCGTCGGGGGGCACGTCGAGGGCCGGAGCCAGCAACGAGCGGCTCGCGTCCGGATTCACCCGCAACGGCCCACGCTTGGCCATACGGTCCAGCGCAGCGGTGGCGGCGCCAACGGCCGCGACGGCGCGCGCCGGCGTGCGACCCACGACAGTGGTGGGGATCGCGGCGGCGGCAGAGGCCGCGGCGATCGTCGCGGCCATCCTTCCGGTGCCCACCACGGCGACGGGGCCCGAGGTCGGCGCCGGCGCGAACAGGTCGGGGCCGGAGAACTCGAAGTACCGGCGCCGCACGAGGTCGGCGTCCGGGCGGGCGAGGAGCTCGGCCAGGAGCTCGAGCTCGAGCTCGTGCCGGTCCGCGATGGGCGCGTCGACTGCGTCGGTCAGTCGCCGAAGCGCATCCGCGGCGCCCGGCGGCAGCGACGATCCCGCGCCGCAGAACGCGTCGGCGCCGGCCGGGGCGATCCGCCGGCGCGACGCTCGCAGAGGCTGCGACGGAACCGACTCGGCGAGGACGAGGTCACCGAGGAGCATCGCCGTGGCCGTCGCCGGCGGAACTCGCTCGAACAGCCGGTGAACCGTGTCGAGCAGGGGGATGAGCCCTCCCTGGGCTTCCCTCGTGCCGACCCAGGCGTGCGCGGCGGTGGCGGTGACCCGTGACGCGTGCAAGGCCACGGCGAAGCCCGGCCCGATGCACCGCCCGCGAATCTCGACGGTGGCGTCCACGAGCTCGGCCAGCCGGTCGCACAGCGCGTACAGGCGACGCAGGAGCGGGAAGCCGTTGCGAGCGTCGGCATCGAGCGCGTCTCGATCCCAACCGGCGCCCCAATCCTCGGCGCTGATGACGATCGACGTGTCCGCGTCGACCGCCTCGGTCAGCGCGTGGCACCAGTGCTCGAGGGTGCAACCGCCGGGCGTGGTCGGGCGGACGCGGATCAGCAAGGCGCCTCCCGCCGGGCCAGGAGCCGGAGCCGGACCGCACCAAAGCTCAACCCGACCCCGACCGTGGCCAGCACCACGTTCTCGGCCGCCTCGCATCGGTCCAGTTGCTCGTGGAACGCGACCGGAATGCTGGCGGAGGACAGGTTGCCGCGATGAGCCAGGTTGTCGATCAGCTCCCAGTCGGCGGGCAGGGCCGCCGCGAGGCTTTCCATCACCGTCCGGCTGCCTTGGTGCGGCACGACGACCCCCGGCCCCGGCGTGTCCTCGGTGACTCGGCCGAACGCCTCGAGCATGCCGGGCACCGCGCCCGCCATGGCCTGTCGTGCGTTGTGGACCGGACGATGGGCGTCCGGGATGTCGGGACGCCAAGCGGTCATCCTCGGGTCGACCGCGCAACTGGCCGGGCCGGGCCCAACCCGCTCCGGTGCGACGCGGTAGCCGCCGGTGGTCATGCGGAACACGTCGGCGGGCTCGTCGTCGATCGTCGTCGCGGTGGTCAGGAACGCGTCCTCGAGCTCGTACACGGGGTGGCCGTCGGGCGCAGGGGCGCGGGAGGACAGCACGAAGGCCCCGGACGCGTCGCCGAAGATCATGGCGTCGAACGGAGTCCGCATGGCCGGCACATAGGTGCTGACCGCCTCGGCGCCGGTCACGACCGCGGTGTTGGCCATCCCCGTGAGGAGGAGGGCCCTCGCCACGATGACGGCGTCCACGAAGTTCGAGCAGCCCCCGAACAGCGAGACCGCGGCGCACCGCTCGACGCCGAGATGCTGGAGCACGAGGGATGCCTGGCTCGGCAGCAGGCAGTCCGGCGCCGATGACGCCGTCACGACCAAGTCGACGTCACTCGGGCGCAGGCCCGCGGATCTGAGCGCCTCCCCGGCGGCCCGGCCCGCGAGCTCGTCGCTGGTCACGAGCCGTTCCTCGGTGTCGAAGTCCCAGGAGAACGGCCGCGAGATGACCCCGGTGCGTTGCACGAGCCGGTCGATCGTGTCGGGATCCAGCCCGATCCGCTCGCCGACCTCCCGGTTGGTGTAGTGCCGCGGTGCCAACGCCACGCCGCTGCCGGTCACACACACACGGCGCGGCGAGCGCGGACCCGCGAGCACGTTGCCGGCTGATGCGAACGTCGTAACGCTCGTACTGCGCGTGGCGTTGACGGCGGTGCCGAGCATGACTGCCTCCTTAGCGCTTCCACCGGGAGTGCGGGCCACGGGGCCGCCACCGTGTGCGGCCCGCTTCGATGAGCGGGCACGCTCGCGCATCGCGCGCCGCTTCGCATCTATGAGCCTCCCTAATTTTTGGTGGGCGACCCGGGAACGCGAAGCGGCGCCCGCCTTACGAGCGGCGGGCGAGAAGTGGGCCGAGCTCGTTGCGCGAGTCGATGTCGAGCTTGCGATACGCGGAGCGCAGGTGGGCCTCGATCGTGCCGCGCGTGACGAACAGGAGCTGGGCGACCTCGGGGTTGGATCGTCCCCCCGCGACGAGCTCGCACACGCGGCGTTCGCTGGGAGTCAGTGCGTCGGCGCCGGTCACCAGCAGCCGCCGCGGACGCGCGCCGGTGGCCGTGAGCTCGACCCGCGCGCGCTCAACCAGGAGGCGAGCGCCACAGCGGTGTGCGAGCTCGAGACCGGCCCGAAGCGGCTCGCGCGCCGCGGCGCGCTGTCGGTTGCGCCGCAGCGCGGCGCCGAGATCCACGAGCACCTCTGCCTTGACGAGTCGAGCCGGCGAGTGCTCGATGACGACGGCCGCTTGCCGGAGCAGCTCGATGGCCTCCGCGCCGCGATCGATCAGGCCAAGCGCCCGCAGTGCGATTGCGGTGGCTCGCGGGGCGCCGAACCGATTTGCGACATCGAGCTCCTGCTGGGCGAGGTTGCGGGCCTCCATCTCGTCGCCGAGCCGCATCAATACCTGTGCGGCCTCCGAGCGCCAGCGGTGGTGCGCCGGGTTCCGCGATCCCCACAGCTCGCAGCGACGACCGAGCTCCATGAAGTCGTCCAGCGCGCCGTGCAGGTCACCTTGAGCGGCGCGAAGCCGGCCGCGACCCTCGAGGAGAAACAGCTGCGCGACCGTGGTCGAGGAGGCGTGGAACTGCTCATCCACCTGGCTGAGGACGGCTTCGGCCGCGCAGATCTCGCCCATGTCAACGAGGACCTCGATCAACAGACCTGTACCAAGTGCGGAGGCATCCTGCCAGCCCCCTTCGCGCCCGCAGTTCCATGAGATGCGCAAGTCGGTCTCCGCGTCAGCGAGTGCGCCGAGCCGATGGTTGAGCTCGCCCCGTGCCCCTGAAGCCAGGCCGAACGTGAGCAGCGACCCGCGTGCTTGCGCCTGCGCGAACAGCCGATCGATCGCGGCCGCGGTCGCATCGAAGTCGTCCGCACACAGCAGCGCACAGACCGGAAACATCAGTGGGACCGCATACGCGGGCTGCTCGGCGAACAGCTGACCGCCTCCGAGCGCACGCTCCGCGATCGATGCGGCTCGTGTCGCCGGGCCCTCCCGCGTGCTGACGCCGAGCGCCAAGGTGGCCAGCAACAGCCGCTCGTGCGGGGTTTGGCCGGGTAGATCCTCCGCCGCGGGGTCAAGCCGCTCTTCAACGATCTCGCGGGTGGAGATGTCGAGGGCGGCGATGGCCAGCAATGTCGCTTCGAGCTGCTGAGCGAGCGGGTCGGCGGGCGCGAGCTGAGATGCGGCTCCCTCCAGCAGGGCCACCGCCTCGGGGATGCTGCCGAAGTAGTACAGCAGCGAGCACAGCTCCAGCGCGATCAGCGCTCGCTGCTGCGGATCCTCCGCCAGCTCAAGTGCGCTGCCCAGGACGTCGAGGCCGGCCCGGTCGCCCGCGTGAAATCGCGCCGAGCCGAGGGCCAGGAGGATCGCCGGTCGCTCGGAGACGGCCGGCGGCTCGGCCATGCAGCGGGTCAGATACTCGACGGCGGCCTCCGGGCCCGTTCGCGCGAGCGCGCCGGCGGCGGCCTCACGGAGGTTCGTCACCACCCACTCGTCGCCTGCCGGTTCGGTCAACAGCAGCTGGCCCGCTACCGCGTCGGGCCCAGCTCCGTCCTCGGCGAGCAGACGCGCCGCACGCTTGTGCGCACCGGCGCGGCGGGTCGCGGACATGTCGGCGTAGATGGCTGTGCGCAGGAGCGGATGTCGAAACTCGAGCGGCAGACCCGGCGCGAGGACGCGGGCATCGATGAGCCGGTCCGCCGCCTCGAATGCCTCGGACTCCGAGAGCCCGGCCAGGGTGGCCGCGTGGTGGAGCTTGACGCGCGAGCCGAGCACGGCGATCGCCTGGGCGAGGGCCACCGTGTTCCGAGAGGCGCGGGCGAGGCGCTGTAGCACGCTGCGCGAGATCGTCGGTGGCCCTATCTCCCGGATCCGGCGCACGAGGTCGTCGTTCGGCTCGGCGGCTTCGGTGGCGAGCGCGTTCAGCAACTCGGAAAGGAGGAAAGGGTTGCCGCCGCTCACTTCATGACAGGCGCGGGTGACCTCTGAACCCGCCTCCCGGGCGAGCACGTTGGTGGCGATCAGACCCACAGACTCCTCGCTCAGGGGCAAGGGCTCCAGGGTCCGTGCAAGCGGGACGCAGCGAAGCAGCTCCAGCGGTGCCGACCGTGACTCTTCGCCGTCGAGGCGCACGGCGCCCAACACCGCGATCGGCATGCCGTCAAGGCGACGGGCCAGATAGACCAGGAACCGGAGCGTGGCCGCGTCCGCCCAGTGCAGATCATCGACCAGAAGGGCAAGCGGACGCTCCTCAGCGAGATTGGAGAGCAGCCAGTAGAGGCCGTGCTGGAGCGCGAAAGGCTCCTGCGGCCCGCCATCGGCGTCCGGGATGGCCTTCGGCGCCGGGGCAATGAGGGGGGAGGCGAGCGCTGCGGCGCCGGCCAGCAGCCTTGCTTTGCGTTCCGCGGGTGCACCGTTGAGCTCGCGCTCGAGCAACTGACGCACAAGCCCGTACGCGAAGTCCACCTCCAGCTCGCCGCCGCGCGCCCAGAGCACCTTCAGTCCCTCGTCGCGCGCCATGGTTGCAGCCGCTTCGAGCAACGCGCTCTTGCCGATCCCCGCCTCGCCTTCGATCAGGATCGCTCCGCCGGACTCCTGCTGGGCCGCGCGCAACGCGAGGGCCAAGCTCTCGAGCTCGGCTTGTCGATCGAGGAGCGTCGCTGGCCCAGGCCGGGCGTTGCCGGTTGGCCACGGGAACGCTCGCATCGCCAGCGAGCCCATGGAGAAGGGCGCCCGCAGCCCCGGCATGACCGGGACCTCAGCATCCACAACTTGCTCCGGAGCGCGATACGCAGCCGACATCTGCAACCCACCCCCTCGTAGAGGGTTCACTCTACGGCAAACCCCTTGGCGTGTGCCCTCGCCGGTCCGTTTGGTCGGCGTGGGCCGCGCACGAACGGTTCATCGCGTATTCGAAGCGGCTGCTCTCGTTCCGATCAGAGGATCTGCCTCCCCAGGAAGCCGGCCGCCGCCACCAGGTTTACGACCTCGCTCCAGCCACTCCGCTGAACGAACGTCGTGACGGCCCAACCCGCACGCACTGCTCGTCAGGGCCGCACCCGCGACTAGGCAATCCTGCGAAGGCCGCCGGGCGGCGTGTTCCTGCGCTCGCTACGGCTCGCTCCGCGCAACGCCGCCCACCAACCCCAACACAGGTGGGACGCTTTTCGACCGGCGCAACTGGGGGCACTCTTCAACCGGTCTTGACAAACCCGCCTTTTCGTGACGGAGCCCTTGCAGACGCGCTGTCTGCGTGCCGTCGATCAGCGTTCGTCGCTCGCTGGCCAGATCTCGAGCAGCGTCGGTGACGGGGGACGTACGCCTCGCCGCGAAAGGTTCGTGGCGCGCTGCCGCGTTCGCTTCCTGACCTTCATGTGACGAGTCTGTGACGGCGCTTGCGGGCTCGGGCGACGTTGGCGATACTTCCGCGCTCCGAAGAGGAATCCGGGCCGGGGGCGCCGGGGGGTTGTCACGGCCTTGACCACGCCATCACCCAGCGAGGAGGCCTCATGAGGCATCAGACCCCGATGTCGCGCGTTCGGATGGTCGCGATAACGGCGACCGCATTGTTGATGGGATTGACGTTGAACGTGACGGCTGCGAGCGCAGCCAACACGTTCTTTGCGACGCCGACCGCCACGGCGACGACTCCGCCGTGCTCGCAGGCCGCGCCATGCACCTTGGCCACGGCGGTGGAGGCGGCCGACCAGGCGCCTGGTGCCAACACGATCGAGCTGGCCAGCGGCAATTACGCGCCGACGAGCACGCTCGACCTGACGAATCCGTCCGGTGTCACCATCCAGGGACCGGCGCCGACGCCGACCGTGATCGGGGTGCCGGCCAACATCCAGGGCAGTGCGATCGTCCCGACGTTCGGGACGGTGCTCCAGATCGAGAGCGGCGTCACAGCGACCTTGGATAACGTGGAGATCTCGGGCGGCGGCGGCACCAGCAATCCCGTCATCAACGACCTCGGGACGCTCCAGGGCATCGGCCTCACGGCCGAGGCCAACAACGGCGCGGTCCAGATTGCGCTGGGCGAGTCGGCGACGCTGACCAACTCGACAGTCGCCGACGCGATCAACACTGGCGTGATCGACAACGGGACGCTGACGCTCACCAACTCGGACGTCATCAACAGCGGCGCCGGCGGCGTCGCCAACCACGGCCACACGCTGAATCTCGTGAACTCGATCGTCGCGGGCAATCAGCAGACCGTGACGACCGCCATGGACTGCTTCTCGCCCGCAGCGAGCAGCACCACGAGCATCGACGGTGACGGCAGCTGCAACGTCGGCACGCTCAGCGGCGCCAACCTCAACCTCACCACCTTGACCGCGTCGGTGACGAATGGCGGCACCACCCCGACCTATGCACCGGGAGCCGGCAGCCCGGCGATCGGCGGCGCGACCGAGGTGGACTGCCCAGCGAACGACCAGCGCGGCTTTCTGCGCCCCCTGATGGGTTGTGACATCGGCTCGGTGCAGACCGCAAAGGTTTCGCCCGGGTTCACCACGCAGGATGTGAACGCCACGGCCACGGGCTCGAGCGGGACGACGGTGTCGTTCACGCCGACCTGGACCGACGAGAGCTCACCGGTGCGGACCACATGCCAGACGCCGTCGGGCTCTCAGTCGGGCTCGATTGAGTCGGATACGTTCCCGATCGGTACGACGACGGTCACATGCACGGGTAAGGATGCCTTCGGCAACACCGGCGCGGGTAGTTTCAAGGTGATCGTCAGCACGATCACGACCACGACGACGACGACGCCGCCGACCACGACGACGACGACGCCGACGCCGACCACGACGACGACGACGACGCCGACCACGACGACGACGCCGACCACGACGACGACGACGACGCCGACCACGACGACGACGACGACGCCGACCACGACGACGACGACGACGCATACGACCACGACGACGACGCCGACCACGACGACTACGACGCATACGACCACGACGACGACGCCGACCACGACGACTACGACGCATACGACCACGACGACGACGACGCATACGACCACGACGACGACGCCGACCACGACGACGACGACGCGTACGACCACGACGACGCCGACCACGACGACGACGACGCATACGACTACGACGACGCCGACCACGACGACGACGCATACGACGACGCCGACCACGACGACGACGCATACGACCACGACCACGACGACGACGCCGACCACGACGACGACGACGCATACGACCACGACGACTACGACGACGCCGACCACGACGACGACGCATACGACGCCGACCACGACGACGACGACGCCGACCACTACGACGACGACCACGTCGAGTTCGACCACCGCGGCGCCGCCGACCGTGACGGGCGTGTTCCCGCACCGCGGCTTGCCGTTCAGCCTCGTGTTCATCGTCGGCTCCGGCTTCACCGGGGCAACCGACGTTGAGTTCGGCCAGAGCTCGGCGGAGTTCGCCGTGCTGTGGGACGGAGTCATCGTGGCCGTCGCTCCGCCCGAGCACCGTCGGCACAGGACGGTGGACGTCACCGTCACCACAGCCGCTGGCGCAAGCACCACCTCCGCCGCGGACTCGTTCGAGTACGGGCGCGACCGGTTCGACGGCTTCTGGCGATGGTGGTGGATCGGCGGCTAGCCGAGAAGGGCCAGGCATTCACCGCGCGACCGTGATCGCGCGCAAGAGGAGTTCCGGGGGCCGCCTCGACGGAGGCGGCCCCCGGGGCACGGGTACCCGATCCCAACCGCGCAGTGGCGCTCGTTGAGAGCCACCCCTTCATCGCCCGGGGTGTCCGGGTTCGAGCGGCGACATGGGCCACCCGTCGCGGCGGTTAGCGCCGCTCCCGTCCGCGGAGTGGTTGCGCGCGGATCGCCCTGGCGACGGTCTCCCTAACGCGCGGCCCGGTGGAGCCTCGGGAGCACGTCGCTGGTCGGCGAGATCCGCCGCGGGCGTGCGACCGGCGGGCGTGCTGCGACGCCGCGGGTGCGTTGGCGTGTCACGTTGGCGCGGTCACGTCAGCGCCGTCCGCCTCGACGAGCCGGGGACGCGGCACGGAGCTGCGCTCGCGTTTTCAGGAGTGCCCGAACCAGCGGGCCCGGCGGACCGCGCCGAACTCCTCCTTCTCGGCGGCGTGCTCGAGCGAGGCGTCGTATCGCTGGGCCGCCGGCGCGTCGCCGCGGAGGAAGTTGACCTCGACCTTGCTGACCAGCCCGCCGCCGAACTCGGCGTAGCAGACGCCCGAGCCCTCGTACGGCGCGGGCGGCTCGGTGCCCGCGATCGTCGCGGCGATGTCGTCAGCGACCACGCGCGCGGCCGCCTCGGCGAATATCCCGGCCTTGGGAACGGTCCGCGGGCCGCTGCAGACGTCGCCGAGCGCATAGACGCCGGGGTACCGGGTCCTCAGGTTGGTCTGGTCGACGGGCACCCAGTTGTCGACCGCGAGGCTCGTGTCCGCAAGCGCGGCGGGCGCCCGGTGGATCGGGATGCCGACAAAGAGGTCGTAGGGCAGCGTCGCGCCGCTCGCGAGCTGTGCCGTGCGGGTCGCCGGGTTGATGCCGGTGACGAGCTGCTCTGGCAGTTCCGTGATGTTGCGCGCGGCAAGCCCGTCGCGGAACATCTGCGAGACCTCACCGGTCACCGGGACCGGGCGCGCCATCGGGAATGTCGTCGCCATCTCCACCGAGTCCCGGATGCCCCGCTGCGTGAAGTGCTCGTGCAAGAGGAAGGAACCCTCGAACGGGGCCGGCGGGCATTTGAACGGCTGCCCGAGAACCGAGACGAGTACCTTGCCGCCCTTGAAGTCGGCGAGCGCGTCGCGCAGTCGCTCGGCGCCGGCGAGCGAGTAGTAGTCGTGCCCGCCCTGCTCGAAGCCCGGCGTGGCGGCGAAGTCGTAGTCGGCGCCGAGTGCCGCGACGACGAAGTCGGCGTCGTAGGAGCCGGCGTCGGTGGTGACGCGGCGCGCGGCCGGGTGGATGCCGGTCACCGTCTCCTGGCGGAACTCGACGCCGTCCTTCTCGAAGTCGCGGTAGTCGAGCCGGATGTCGTCGGCCGACTGGCGGCCGAGCATCACCTCGAGCTTGGAGAACCCGAAGTAGAACGAGTCGTTGCGATCGATCAGCGTGACACGGACTGCGTCCGCGATCGTCTCCGAGAGCCGGGTTGCGAGCTCCAGTCCGCCGAACCCCGCCCCGAGGATCAGGACGTGCTTGCTCACCGGCGGCACACTACTTGACCTCGACCCGGGTCAGGGCGACGTCGGGCGTCCGCTCAGGCGGCCACGGAGGGCTGTCGCAGCGGGGGTCCGGCCAGGACACGGTCGCGCCCGCGCGCCTTCGCTGTGAGCAGCGCGGCGTCGGCGTCGCCGAACAGCGCGTCATAGTCCAGTTGGGCCCCGGCGGCGCGGGTTGCGACGCCGAGCGACACCGTCACCCGATGCCCGGCGACCGGCCGGTCGCGAATCGCGGCGCGCAAGCGCTCGGCGACCTCGGCGAGCACCTGATCACCGCACAGGTGCCCGTGTTCGTCGTTGATCGCTTTGAAATGGTCGAGGTCGGTGATCACCACGGATACGGGTCGGTCAAGGCCGGCGGCGCCGAACGCGGGACCTGCATCGCCCAGCCGTACACCGGGATCGACACCACCGCGGCTACGCCGAGCAGCGCGGTGGAGCGACGCCTGGCCGGGCCCAGTCGCCGGCTCATGTCCAAGAGCCGCTCGCGCTCTGCGCGGGTTCGGCACACCCGGCTCGTCTCAACCACCGGTATTACATCGGCCGGCCTCGCGCGCAGGTGCAATGCCGACCGTCGGGCTTGGACGCTCGCCGAGGGGACCGTTGTCAGGCCGAAGCGGACGCCGGGAATCGGCCGATGGTGTTGCGGCCTCAGCCAGATCGTGCCCGGCTGAACGCGCGACGGAGCGCATCCGCGTCGAGTCCATCCCGGGCCGTTCGGCCCAGTGCCCGGAGGGGCGCGGTCAACCTCCAGCTGCGGCTGTTGACTGTCGTGGCCAACCACGCGGAGAGGTCGCCGTTCTCCGCGACAAGGTTCTCGACCTCGCTCCTCAACGATGCGACGTTCTGCTGCGCGGCCGCGAGTTCCCGAGACTCGCCGGGCTCAGCGCGTTCGAGTTCGGCCGGGCTGAAGTCGCCCGGGCGTTTGCGCATGACGAGCACGCTCTGGCCGAAGAGCGGCGGAGCGCCGGTCGGGTCGCCAGGCCGGAGTTGCTGGATCTCGAACGCGCGGCCCCAGTGGGCGCGCAGCCACCACTCCGAGTGGACGATCAGGGGTCCACTCAGCTCCATCGGTGCAGCGGGTTCCAGCACGTTCATGCCGTAGGTGTCCTCGCTGATCGGCACCTTGCCGTGGGCGCTGATCCCGGGGCCGAACACGGTGACGATGAGCACTCCCGTGTCGCTGAGGATGCGGTGCAGCTCGAGCAGCCACGCGCTCCACGAGTCCAGGATGTGCGTAAAGACCGAGAAGGCGAAGATCAGGTCGAAGTAGCCGTCGGGTCGCCCGGTCGGCGGCCGGTCCTCGTTCTGGAACACGTGCAGTGGCGGAGACAGGTGCTCGCGCAGCCAACTGACGCTGCGGGCGTCGATGTCGCAGCCCCAGACCTCGGCCGACGGCGCCTCGGCCACCGCGTGCCGGACGATGCGGCCGACGCCGCACCCGAAATCCAGAACCCGCTTGTCCTCGAAGGTCCACTCAGGGGAGAGCAGCGCCTGGACCAGGCGCCAGTGCGCGTGTCCGCGTTCCTGGTAGACGTCTGCGGGGTGGCGACTGTGGAGGTCCCAGCCGACACGTCGCACGAGCGCGTCGGGAGGCAGTGGAGTCGAGGCGATCCTGTTCCCGTCGATGTCCGCCTCCAAGCGATCCACACGTCCCACGGTGGGCGAATCCTACCTCTGCGCTCCGTCGCGCCGAGAGCGAGCCGCGCGCTCGGCTGAAGTCGGCCGAGGGCGACCCCTTGCCGCTCAAGCGGGCGGGCGAGGCGACCGATGACGGCCCGGATGCCTGTCTCACCGGTTCTCCCCGAGGTTCCCCGCGTGGCGCGTTCGCTGGAGGTGTGCTGATGCGCGACCCCGACGCGTTCGCCGCGGTTGACGATCTGAAGGGGTCGGTGGCGCTGTTGTGGGCGGCCGACTGCGTCGAGCACATGGCGCGGCAGGTCGGTGACACCGAGAACCACGACGTTGCCGCGTGCGTCGGCCTGGCCAGGAGATACGCCCAGGACCGGCTGTACGACTCGGCCGCCGCACACACCCTGTCGGCGGCCGCCGCGCGAGCACGGAAAGGGCTCACCGCGAGCGGCCTGCTGGGCAAGGCGTTCGGCGTGGCGACTCGCGTGGCGATGATCGAGTCCGTGGGGTCGTGGGAGGCGTACGAAATCCATCGCGAGATGCAGCCGTCCGACTACACACGCAACGAGCGTGAGCTGAGGGGGCGGTTCGCAGGTCTGCTCGAGGCAGCACAGGCGCTGTGTGGAGCCGACCCGCATGTCGCCGCTCGTGATGCGGCGAGGTTGTGCCGGAAGGCGGCGCCCGAACAGGCGAGCTGGCAGATCGAGCGGCTGAACGACCACCAGCAGCCTGCGCCCGGCCCGACGCCAGGCGCCCCGTAAGCGCGGGCGCGCGAGCCCGGAACGAGGCCGGCTCGGGCGCTTTGACGGAGGCAGCGGCGGACGCCCCTGGGGGTTACCTGCCGCTGCCGGCCCCGATGGTCGCGCTCCCGATCGCGAAGGCGGCCGCGCCGGCGGCGAGAGCCGCGGCCAGAGCCAGGCGCCCGGTCCGGTGGATGCGTGCTGAGGTGGTGATCATCGAGGTCTCCCTTGGCTGTGGTTGTCATCCTCGATGGCGAGTACGGCCCGTCGCGCCGCGCGGTTCGCGCCGCGGCTGAATTCGCTACGCCGGGCACAGATCAGCGAGGGTTCAGGACGTCGTGCCGCTGTGCGCATGCGGCGCCGGGAGCGGCGCCGGGGTGGTGTACGAGCGCCGTCGCGAGAGGCTGATGAACGTGCTGCCGTGCGGGCCGGCACGGACCGCCTCGTGCAGGGCGCTGCCCTTCTCGTACTGGTGCCAGGACAGGAACCACTGGGTCCAGCCGTTATCCCACACGCCGGCCCGCGGGCTTCCGGTGATCGTCACCGGATCGCCCGGGACGGCCATGTCGTAGTAGATCTGGGCGTCGGCGGGTGACATGTTCACGCAGCCGTGGCTGACGTTGGTGAAGCCCTGCTCGCCGACCGACCAGTAGGCGTCGTGTAGGTAGTCGCCGCTCCACGTGAACCGCACGGACAGCGGCACCTCGATGTTGTAGCCCGGGCCGACCATGTCGACCGGATTCGACTTCTCGATCGTCAGGTAGGTCCCGTTGGGTGTGTCATCCCCGGGCCGCCCGGTGCTGATCGGCCAATGCGCGAACAGCCTCCCGTCGCGGTACACGTTCATGGAGTGGTTCGCCGTGCTGGCCACGACGATCAGCGAGCGACCGATCGTGAAGGTCTGGGTGAGCGTGTGGTCTCCGTACACCCCGGGGGCCGCCTCGACGCCGTTCAGGTGGCCCGTGAAGCTCACGCGCGTATGCGTCGGCCAGTAGTGGCGCGGACGGAAATACACGCATTCCGGAGCGGTGCCGCACAGGCTGTCCCAGTACCAGGCCCCCACGACCGGCCTCGAGGTCTTGATCTGAAGCGCGCGCTCCACCGCGGCCTTGTCTGCGATCGGCCGGCTGAAGTAGAGGATGATCGGCATTCCGATGCCGTAGGTCTGCTTATACCCCTCGATGATCTTGGTCGAGAACGTGTTGCGCGGCGTCAAGGTGCGAAACGAGACGGTCTGCGTGACCGGCCCGCCCGACGCCGCGGCGGCGGTCGCGGTGACCGTGTAGCGCTGCGAGACGTTCAGCGCCCAGGTGCTGCGCCAGACCGTCCCGGCGGCGTTGTACCTCCCGGCCACCGGGTCACGCCCGGCCAGCACGGTCAGACTCGTGATCCTGCCGCCCGCGGCCCTGACGGTGATCCCCCGGTTCGGGGTCTTGTCGGTCGGGCCGCCGGCCGGCGTGATCGACAGCCGCACCCCGCTTGCCGCTCGGTTCGCCCCGTCGGCGCTCGCATGGCTCGATGACGGCGTGCCGCCGCTCGAGCAGCCGGCGGCGAGCAGGCCGAGCGTCGCGCAGACCGCGACAAGTCCCGGCCCCTGCCGACACGGCCGGGATGACCGAAACGAGCTGACGTCTGGGGTCGCCGGTGAGCGCAAGTTCGACCTCGGGACTCGAGTCTGACAGCTTACTGGCGCCGCGCCGGCCCGAGCGGGCCAGTCGGCCCCGACTCCGAGACCCGCGGGGGCTCGGCCACCGAGCCCGGTTTGCCAAGCCGCGGCGCCGGCCTACAGCACGAGCCATGGCGGTGAAGGCGTACAAGGCGGGAGCCGGCCACGCGCAGCGGCTCATCCGGGAGGGCAAGGCCGTTCACGACGACCGAGACGCCTGGAGCGAGGACCAGCCCTCGGCCGCGGACGAGAACGCGTACATCGAGGCGAACGGGATCGAGGCGTACGGCCGCTGGCATCTTGCCGTCGACGACGAGGTCGGCCGGGAGGCCAAGGGGCACTACAAGTTCCCCTACGGAGACTTCACGAACGTCCACCGCTGCGCCGTGCTTGCTGCCGAGTCGCGCGCCGGGCAGCGCAAGTACACCGACGTCGAGCTGGCCGCCGCACACCTGCACGGCATGTTGGACGCCTGACCGGGCACCCGCGCACCCGGCGCGACGCTTCCGCGGAGCAGGAACTCCGCGCGACCGGCGCCGCCTACGCGGCTGCCGCGCCGTCCGCGGCCGGCGAGAGGTCGACCGTCATCTCGCTGAGGTGTCCGGCCGCATCGCGTACGCGAACCGTCGGCCGGTAGGGCCGGGCCGAGTCGATCGCGCTGACGACGCCGGTGCGCCCGTCCGGGAGGTCGGCCTCGCAGCCGAGCGGGTACGGCATCACGACGCGGCAGAAGTGCTGCACGATACGCTCGTCGAACTGCGTGCCGGCGCCGCTTCGGATGATCTCGACCGCCGTGTGTGGTTTGGCCCCGGGCTTGTACGGGCGATTCGACACGACGGCGTCGTAGACCTCGGCCACCGCGGCGATCCGGGCGAACTGATGCAGCGTGTCGGAGCGTCCGTTCGGGTAGCCGAGCCCGTCGATGCGCTCGTGGTGGTCGCGGATCACCGCCATCGTCAGCGGCGAGAGGTCGGCGGCGGCGAGGATGTCGATGCCCGCCTGGGGGTGCCTCTTGACGAGCTCGTATTCGTCCCGATCGAGTTGCGCCGGCTTGTTGAGGATCTCGCCGGGGATCGTCAGGTTGCCGATGTCGTGGACGACGAGGCCGAAGCCGAGCGTCGCCATGCGTTCCTCGCAGCGGTCGCGCCGGACGTTCCCGCTCCAGTCGACCCATCCGTCCTCGCGAAAGACCTCGTGCGCCATCAGCAGGCCGATCGTGGTGACCCGCAGGGAGTGCCCGTGCGTGTAGGGATCGGCACTGGCGAGGTCGCTGAGGGCGAGCGCCGCGCTCGGGCAGTCCGCGAGTGCCCGCGAGATGTCCTGCGCGACCCTGGCCAATGCCTCCACGGTCAGCTGCGGCAGGGCCTGGGCGCAGGCCGTCGCCGCGTGTGCGGCCGCGAGCGACCTGCTCAGGACGCGTTCGGAGTGCCGCCGGAGGTCGGCGGGCAGCGGCTCGAGCGGCTCGATGCCCTCGCCGAGCTCGTCATTGATCCAGACGGTGCTGATGCCGCGTGCCACGAGCCGCTCGGCGATCGCGGGGGTGAGCTTGGTGCCCCGCCTGACGAGCGGCAGCAAGCTGCCCCCGCCGCTCGAGATGTCGCGCGCCAGTTCCGCGTCGAGCGGCAGCGCGGAGAGATAAGCCAGACGCATGGTGATCGACCCCGGGGCTCATGATCGGCCGCGGGCGCGCGGTGGTGTACCCGGCGCGCGTCGGACTAGCCGGTTGTTCGCTGTGGGAAAGCCCCGTCGCCGTGGTTGGCCGCGGCCGGAGCGATCGGTCACCCAACTCGAATTCGAACTTCCTTGACAAAAGAGTTTGGCATGCCATAAAATGAACTCATGGCTTCTCCAGATTTGATTTCGGCGTCGGTGCAGGACTACGCCAAGGCGGTGTATGCGCTCGAAACCCGCGAGGGGTCGGCGGTGTCGACCAACGATCTCGCCGAGCGCCTCGGGGTGACACCCGGCTCGGTGTCGGCGATGGTGCGCAAGCTGGCCGAGGCCGGCCTTGTGGAGCACGAGCGCTACCGCGGCGTTCGGCTGACCGAACGGGGCCGCCGAGTGGCCCTCGAAACGCTGCGGCATCACCGGCTGCTCGAGCTGTTCCTGGCCCAGGAGCTGGGTATGTCGTGGGATCGCGTTCACGCCGAGGCCGAGACGCTCGAGCACGTGATCTCCGAAGAGCTCGAGGCGCTGATCGCCGATCGGCTCGGCGACCCGACCGTCGACCCCCACGGCGACCCCATCCCGACCGCGGATCTGACGATCGACGAGGGCCGGACGCACAGCCTGGAGGAGTTGCCCGTCGGGGGCGCGGGACGCTTCGTGCGCGTCTCGGACTCCGACCCGCAGATGCTGCGCTATCTCGCCGATCTCGGCATCACGCTGGACACCCGGCTGGAGGTCGTCGACCGCCAGCCGTTCGGTGGACCGGTGTTCGTCCGTTGCGGTGAGCGCCAGCACCCAATCGGCGGACAGCTGGCGCGCGCGATGCGCATCCAGGCTGAGGAGGACCGCGCGTGACGCCACCGCCGCGCCCCGTCCCCGCTCTCGAGGGCGCCACCGCCGGCGGACAGACGATCCCGCTGCCCGAGACGCTCGAGGAGAGCGCGCTCGAGCGGTTGCTCGCCCGCGGGCGCGTTCGAGCGACGCTGGCGATGCTCGGCCCGGCGTTCGTGGCCTCGATCGCGTACGTCGACCCGGGCAACTTCGCGACCAACGTGCAGGGTGGCGCACAGTTCGGCTTCCTGCTGTTGTGGGTCGTGCTGGCGGCCAACCTGATGGCGATGCTCGTCCAGTACCTCTCGGCGAAGCTCGGGATCGTCACCGACCACAATCTGCCCGAGGTCGTGCGCCAGCGCTTCCCACGCCCGTTCACGTGGGGCATGTGGGTCCAGGCCGAGATCATGGCCATGTCCACCGACATCGCCGAGTTCCTCGGCGCAGCGATCGGACTGAACCTGCTGTTCGGCGTGCCGCTGCTGCCGGCCGGCCTGATGACCGGGGTGATCGCCTTCGGGATCCTCGAGCTGCAGACGCACGGGTTCCGGCGCTTCGAGCTGGCGATCACGGCGCTGCTGGGCATCATCTTCGCCGGCTTCCTGTACGAGACGCTCCGGATCGGGCCGTCCGTCCACGAGTCGCTGCACGGTCTGATCCCCGGGCTGAGCGGCACGCAGTCGCTGTACCTCGCGGTCGGCATCATCGGCGCGACCGTGATGCCGCACGTGATCTATCTGCACTCCGCGCTCACGCAGGGCCGCATGGCGGTGCGCAACGACGCCGAGCGCAGCCGGGTCCTGCGCTTCGAGCGGCTCGACGTGATCATCGCGCTCGGGCTCGCCGGCATCGTGAACATGGCGATGCTCGCCGCGGCCGCCCAGCTCTTCCACACGCCGGCCCTGTCCGGGCTCAGCACGATCGGGCAGGCCCACGCCGAGTTCGGCCACCTGGTCGGCGGCGGCGCCGCCATCGCCTTTGCCGTCGCGCTGCTCGCCTCGGGCGCATCGTCCTCCAGCGTCGGCACCTACGCCGGCCAGGTCGTCATGGCCGGCTTCATCAACGTTCGCATCCCGCTGCTGGTGCGTCGCGCGGTCACGATGCTTCCGGCGATCGCGATCCTGGCGATCGGGATGAACCCCACGGACATGCTCGTCCTCAGCCAGGTCGTGCTCTCCTTCGGGATTCCGTTCGCGCTCGTGCCGCTCGTGATGCTCACCAATCGTCGCGACGTCATGGGCGTGCACGTCAACCGCCGCCTCACGGCGATCGCCGCCTGGGCCATCGCCGGCGTGATCACGGCGCTGAACATCTTCCTCATCTACCAGCAGTTCTTCAGCTAGTACGGCGCCCCGCGGCGCGCCCCGCCCTCGGGAGGCCGGTGGGACCCGCGTCTGTTCGCGCCCGTCAGCCGCAGCGCAACGAAGCGTGAAAGTCGCCGCGACCATCGGGACTGCGATCGAACACCGCCCACAGCGGCCACATGAAGTCGACGTGCCGTGGATCCTGCCCCGGGTCTCGCGACGCGTTCCACAGCTCGCTGCTCCAGAAGTGATGGATCCTCCCGTCGCGGCGGACGAACACCGTCGCCAGTGGCCACTGGTTGCCGTCGGCGTCCTCGGCCTCGTAGTCGAGGTTGTACGTGCTGTCCGCGGAGGAGAGCAACCGCGCGTGTCGCCAACCGCGTGACCGCCCATGCTCGCGAAAGCGGTCGATCGGTCCCTTGCTGGCGACCGCGAAGTTCACGCGCTGGGTGATGTGCGGCACGAGGCCGTCGATCCCGTCGATGATCGACGTGCACGACGGGCACGGACCCACGAACGGCAGGCGCTGGGATTCGGGCACCCACATGAAGCTGTACAGGAACAGCGTGTCCTTGTCGTCGTCGAAGAGCTCGGAAAGCCGGACCGTGCTCGTCGTTGCGGCGTCGTCGTCCCACTCCTCGAACTCGTAGTCGGCGGGCACGGCGCCGCCGAGCGGGAGACGGCGCCGTTGCTCGGCGACGGCGGCGATCTGACGGCGAAGCTCGGTCTCGGCGCTGAGCAGCGCGTCACGCGCGGCCCGGTACTCCTCGCTCTCGCCGGGGAAGCGGACGGCGGCAATCGATTCCAAGAGTCGCTGCTCCTCTCTCGATCGTGGGACGAGCGCGTGACTCGCGGTCGCGTACGATTTCGCTGCGGATGGGCTCTGAGCTTACGCTCGCGCGGCTGCAAGAAAGTTGGGGCGCGGATGCGCCGTCGCTGCGCGCCTACGCTAGCTGGCGACTGCTGATGGATGCCCACGCCGCGGCGGGGGACGTTGCCTCCGCATTGGACGCATACGCGCGCTGCCACCTCTCGCTGACCGACGCACTTGGCGTCGGTCCGTCGCTGACGACGCGCGAGCGCCATCGGGCGCTGCTTGCTCAGGCGGGCTCAGGACCGCGAGGTCGTCAGCCCGGGCGCTTGGTCGGTCAGGCGATTCTCTCGATCGCCGGCGGGCTCCAGCGGCCGGCGATCGCCTCCTCCGTGGGCCAGTAGACGCGGAGGATGACGTTGAAGGCGCCTCGGGGGGCCGGGAGCCAGTTCGACTCCCGTTGCGGGTCCGGCGGATCGTGCTGGAGCCAGAGGTCGAGCGAGCCATCGGCGTTCAGCGCGAGCGCATCCCGGTCGCCGATCGCGTAGCGGCCGATCGGGTTGTCGACGAAGTACTGGCGGTCGTTGTACATGGTCAGTGACCAGAACGCCCGCGCGGGCGGCGTCCGGCCCGGGTCGAAGCGCAGGACGTAGCGGTGGTTGCCGCTGAGCGCGTGTCCGTCGCCGTCGGTGGAGGCGTGGGGGTAGATGGCGTCCGCGTCGAGATTCGCGCCGAGGCCGACACGCGCGACGAAGGCACGCCTGAGGTAGTCGGTGCCGTACGCCCCCAGGCCGCGGTGCATCACCCAGCCGTTCGGCGACCCCGCGGCGGGATCGCGCGTGTTCAGGAGGGTCACGGCGTCGTTCGTGCCCGCCTCGAGCGCGGATCCGATCTCCGGGCGCGGAGCGAACGAGCCCGGAGCCAGGCCGATCGAGGCGAATCGCGCCAGCGCCGGCGCATCGGCCTCGTGCGGCGGGTTGGCGACCATGAGCGTCGCGAGGCGGCCGAAGAACCCGCTCGCGTCCATCGCCTCGACCTGCTCCGGCGGCGGCGTCGTGAGGTCGACCCCCGGCTCGACCGGCAGGTCGGCCGGCGGCGCGTACTCGCTGCCCCACGCCGACAGGGGCGTGAGCGAGAGCGCGTCCTGGAAGGCGTGGACGCGCTCGTAGTCGGCGCTGCCGTTCGTCTGCGTGCGCCCGATCAGCCACGCCATCGCCGTCGGCGAACGGATCTCCTGCACGCCGGCCGGAAGCCCGCCGTGCCAACCCGGGCCGACGATCGCGAACGCCCCCTCCGCCTCGCCCGACGTGCGCGTGCCCGGCGATGCGAAGACGTCCGTCCAGCCCGAGAGCAGCGGCAGCAGGTAGTAGCGGCCGCCGCCGGCCGGCGTCCGCAGGACGATCGGCTCGGTCGCGAGGTCCAGCGAGGCCGTCGAGTACAGCGTGTCCGCGTTCGGGCTCACGACCGCGGTGAACGACGCGTCCGGGAACGCCCGGAGGTGTGAGAACTGGTTCGCCGGCGCCCTGCCGCCGTCGCCGGCACGCGCGACGTTCGTCAGCGCCGCCCGCGTGAGGTCCATCAACACGAGTGGGTAGCCGAACACGAACGCCTCGGCTGCGATTGTCTTCGCCTCGTCGGATTGCAGCTCAGCCACCGCGGTCCGAATCCTAGCCCGCAGCTCGTTCCGGCCTGAGCGCCGCGCCGCCCGCCCCGGGGGCCCGCGGCGCTCAGACCGCGGCCAGGGCGGCGCCGCCCGGGCGCCCGGCCACGAAGCGGACGGTCGTCACGATTGCCAGCAGGGTGAAGATGATCGCGCTCGACACGCACCACGAGCAGATCGCGTGAATCGTGAACAGCTCGCGGTAGGTGAGATACAGGCTGAACGCGCACGCCGTCAGCGACACGCCGAAGCCGGCCGTGATGGCGAGCTCGCGGCGGGAGAGCGCGCAGGCGAAGACGACGAGGTAGCTGAGGAGCCCGAGGAGGGCAACCGGGACTCCGAGCAGCGTCGCGTATTGCGACGTCTGGACGGTCTCGCAGCCGTGGGAGATGGCACAGACGGGTGCCAGCCCGGCGTAGTGGATGTAGGTCAGGTAGCCGGCGACCCCGAGCCCGAGGGCGGACAGGCCGATGGCCGCTCGGCGCACCGCGACGGCGCTCATCGGTGGCTCTCGAGCAGGGCGTCCAGCTCGGCGACGAACGGTGCCGGCGTGAGGCTCGCGGGCACGAACGGGCGCAGGGCCCCGTCCGCCGGCCCGATCTCGAACGACGGCGTGGAGCTGATGCCGTGCGCGGCCGCGTCGGCGTTCGCGGCGTTCAGCGCGGCGTCGCCGGCCGGCGTCCGGCTCGCGCGTTCGGCCCCGGCCACGTTGAGCCCCGGTACGGCCGCGAACAGACGCCGCAGGTAGCTGTCGGTCACATAGCCGCTGTTCTCCTCGCCCTGGTTGAGGTACATCAGGTCAACGAAGTTCCACAGCCGGTTCTGCTCCGCGGCGCCGGCCGCCGCGCGGCCGGCGCGGACCGAGTCGGGTCCGATGAAGGAGAGGTTGCGGAACTCCATGCTCACCTCACCAGTGCGGACGTAGTCGGTCACGAGCTGCGGCAGCGCCTGGATGGCGTACTCGTCGCAATAGGGGCACTGCAGGTCGGCGTACTCGACCATCCGCACGGGGGCCGACGGGCGGCCGAGGACGAGGTCGTGCTGGGGGATCCCCGCGAACAGGCTCGCCGAGAACGCGGCGCCGGCCACCCGGTCGCCGGTGGCCGCGGTCGCGCGACCTCCGCCGCCGCTGGTGGCGATCGCGATCGACACCACGATCGCGGCGCCGCCGAGCGCGGCGAGGACGCCGTTGCGCCGACGTTGCCGGACCTGCGCGCGCCGCTCGGCCGCCGCGATCGCCGGGCGGGCGCGCCGCGCCTCGTCTCGGCGGTGGTGGCGCTGGGAGGAGCGGGTGGCCATTGCGGGTCCCAGCCGGGGCGGTCAGGACTTCGCCCCGGGCGGTGCCGGAGCGGTCGAGGGGCGCGGCGGATACAGGAACCGGCCGATCCCGTCGAGCGTCTCCCCGGGGTCTCGCGGGGCGAAGCGCCGCAGCTCGCTGTTGACGCTGAAGCGCGGGCCGAGCAGCACGCGCTCGCCGCTGACGAGCGTGTAGAACCGGTCGAGCGGGCGCGGCGGCGGGCCGCCGATGCGTATGCCGCGGAAGTCGTACACGCCGCCGTGGCACGGACATACGAACGACGACGCGGCCGGCACGAAGCGAACCGGACAGCCGACGTGCGAGCAGCGCGATGACAGGGCGATCACGTGGTCGTACCGATCCCTGACCGAGCCGTCGATCTCGAGGTTGTGCGCGCGGATGTAGGCGGTGGAGAGTCCGGCGTCACCGACGCCCGGCTCGATCGTGATCGTGACCGGCACGTACGTCGTGTCCGGGAAGTCGCTGAGCACGCCGATCTGCTGCCACACGTCGCTCTGGCGATCGAACACCGGTCCGATCGCGAAGCCGAGCGCCGGCAGCACGATCGAGGCGGCCGCGATCGCGCCGGCGGCCCCGGCCGTTCCGGTCATGAAGCGTCGTCGCGACACGGTCTCCCGGTCGAAGGCGCCGGGAATGCCGCGGTCGGACGTGTAGGGCGATCGGTCGCGCGGTGTCTGCGGCCTGGCCATCGAATGCTCGCCCCTTTCGGTTTGCCTGGCGCCGGGTCGTCGCTTGAGTCTAACTACTATGATGCATAGTACTACATAGCGTCGGTAGTGGGAGCGCGGCGGCGACATCGAGTGCTCGGTAGATTCGCGTCGGGCACGAGAGCGTTCGACGGAGGCCCACGTTGCGAACAACGCCGAGTGAACCGACACGCATGACATCCAGCGGGACCTGTGCCTGACGTCGGACCCTCCGGCTCCGACGAGGCGTCGATCCGGGAGGACCTCGCCGAGCTGTTGCGCCGCCGGGCGCTGACCGAGGACCCCGCCCGGCCGGAGGCCGTCGCCGAGCGTCACGCGCGGGGCGGGCGCACGGCGCGGGAGAACATCGCCGATCTCGTGGACCCCGGGTCGTTCGTCGAGTACGGGCGCTTCGCCATCGCCGCGCAGCGCCTGCGACGCGAGCTGCAGGATCTCATCGAGCGCACGCCGGGCGACGGGCTCCTGGCCGGCACCGCCCGCATCAACGGCGAGCTGTTCGGGGACCGTGCCGCCTGCGCGGTCCTGTCCTACGACTACACCGTCATGGCCGGCACGCAGGGTGCGGTCGGACACCGCAAGAAGGACCGGCTGTTCGAGCTCATCGAGCGCATGCGCCTACCGACGGTGTTCTTCGCCGAGGGCGGCGGCGGGCGGCCCGGAGACACCGACTACCCGATCGTGTCGGCGCTCGACGTCCGCGCCTTCGCGCTCTGGGCCAGGCTCTCCGGGCTCGTGCCGCGGATCGCGATCGTCAAGGGCCGCTGCTTCGCGGGCAACGCGGTCATCGCCGGCTGCTCGGACCTCATCGTGGCCACCGAGGACGCGTCGCTCGGCATGGGGGGGCCGGCGATGATCGCCGGCGGCGGCCTGGGCGACGTCGCGCCCGACGAGATCGGACCGGTGGAGATGCAGGCGCCCAATGGTGTGCTGGACGTCGTCGTCCCCGGGGAGGCCGAGGCCGTGGCGGTCGCGAGAACGCTGATCGGTTACTTCCAGGGGCCGGCGCCGACCTGGACGGTCGCGAGCCAGGCGCGGCTGCGCGATCTTGTCCCCGAGGCGGCCCGGCGCGCGTACGACGTCAAGCCGATCATCGAGACGCTCGCCGACGAGGGCTCGGTGACCTACCTGCGCGAGCGTTTCGCCCCGGAGATGGTGACCGCCCTCACGCGCATCGAGGGCCGGCCGGTCGGTGTGCTCGCGAACAACACCAGGCATGTGGCCGGCACGATCACGAGCGATGCCTCCGACAAGGCGGCCCGCTTCCTGCAACTCTGCGACGCGTTCGAGATCCCGATCCTGTCGCTCGTCGACACCCCCGGGTTCATGGTCGGGCCCAAGGACGAGGCGACCGGCCTCGTCCGCCATACCTCCCGGATGCTCGTGGCCGGCGCGTCGCTGCGGGTGCCGTTCGTCGCCGTGATCCTGCGCCGGGCGTACGGCCTCGGCGCGCAGGCCATGGTCGCCGGCAGCCTCCACGAGCCGCTGCTGACCGTCGCCTGGCCGAGCGCCCACCTCGGCCCGATGGGGCTCGAGGGGGCGGTTCGCCTCGCGCTGCGCCGGGAGCTCGAGGCGATTGCCGACGACGGGGAGCGCGAACGGCGCGTGCGCGACGTCACGGCCGCCGCCCAGGAGAACGCGCAGGCGATCAACTCGGCGCAACTGTTCGAGATCGACGACGTCATCGACCCGGCCGAGACGCGCGCGGTGATCGCCGCGACGCTCGCCGCGTCGCACGGCTCGGCGCGGCCGCCCGGTCATCGCTTCGTCGACACCTGGTAGGGCAGGTCGGCGGCCCGGGCGCGGCTCTGGTACGGTCCCGGCGTGGCCAGTGTTCCGAACACTCGACCGCGGGTGGCCGAGCGCGTGTTTGGCGCCCTGCTGGAGGCCCTGCTGAACGAGGTGTATGCGCCCGGCACCCGCCTGCCGCCCCAGCGCACCCTCGCCGTCGAGCTCGGCGTCACGATGACGGCGCTCCGGGAGGCGCTCAAGCGCCTCGAGCAGATGGGGCTCATCGAGGTACGCCACGGCGACGCCATGTGGGTCGCGAACTGGCGCGAGCGCGGGGGGCTCGACGTCCTCGGTCACCTGCTCGTGCGGCCGGACGGCCTCGACACGGCCGTCCTCGGTGACGTGCTCGAGGCCCGCAGCCACATGCTGCGTGAGCTGGCGGGTCTGGCCGCCGAGCGCGTCGATGGCGCGCGGGCGTCGCGGATCGCCGACTTGGCCGCTGCCGTCGTGGCTGCCGGCGACGACGCGGCGGCCGCGCTGGCCGACTTCGCTTTCTTCACCGAGGTCGCGTACGCCGCGGACAACGTCGTGTTCGTGCTGATCCTGAACGCGATCCGCTCGACGTACTTCGCGCACGCGACGGAGATCCCGGTCACCGCGCGTCACGCCGAGCTCGCGCCGCTGTACGAGACGCTGGCCGCGGCGATCGCCGGTCACGACGTCGAGGCCGCGCGAGCCGCGGTCTGGGAGCTGGCGGGCCGTCAACGTGACCGCGTGGGCGCGTGACCGCTCGCGAACGCCGCGTCGTGGCCGCGCTCGTCGACTGGGCGGTCGCCCCGCGGGCGCCGCTTCCGGATGTGGGCGACACCGACGCCGTCGACGCCTTCGCCCGGCTGCTCGAGAGCTCGCCGGCGCCGCAGCGCCTCGCGCTGCGGGCCGCGCTGCTCGCGCTGGAGTTGCTTCCGCTCGCCTCCCGCGCGCCGCGTCCGCTCGGGCGCCTGTCGACCGCCGAACGCAACCGGGCGTTCGCGCGTCTGGAGCGCGGTCGTCTGGCCGCGGCCGCGAGTGCCCTCGCGCGCGTCGCCGCGCTCGTCTACTACGGCGATGCCGGCGTGCAGCGCAGGCTCGGCTACGACGCCGCGGCGGTCGTGGCCCGGGGCCGGGCGATCCGGGCGGCCGAGGGCCGCTGGTGAGCTCCGCGAGCGCTGTGCGCCCGACCGGAGACGCGGCCTACCGCGACGGCCGCGGCGGCTTCGTCACCGCGCAGCGCCGGATCGTGCGCGGCGCGGAGATCGGCGGCCGGCGCACGATCGAGGTGGACGCCTGCGTGATCGGCTCCGGAGCGGGGGGCGCGCCGGTGGCCAAGGAGTTGGCCGAGGGCGGGATGCGGGTGGCCGTGCTCGAGGAGGGCGAGTGGTGGGACACGGACGCGATGACGGCGCGGCCCCGGGAGATGGTGTCGCTGCTGTACCGCGACGCGGGCCAGACCGCGACGCTCGGGACGCCGCCGATCGTGATGCCGCTCGGGCGCGGGGTGGGAGGTACGACGCTCATCAACTCGGGTACCTGCTTTCGCACGCCGGCGCGCGTGCTCGAGCGCTGGCGGCGTGAGGAGGGACTCGAGCAGCTCACCTGCGAGGAGCTCGATCCGTACTTCCGGCGGGTCGAGCGCGTGCTGAACGTCAGCCGCGTGCCGGCGTCGCTTGCCGGGCGCAACGCCGAGGTCGTGCGCCGGGGAGCGGAGCGGCTCGGCTGGTCGGGCGGCTACCTGTACCGCAACGTGCGCGGCTGCGTCGGTTCCGGCGTGTGCGCCTACGGGTGCCCGACCGCCGCCAAGCAGCACACGGGCATCACCTACGTGCCGCGCGCCTGGGCGGCCGGGGCGACGACCTACACCGGTACCGTGGCGCGCGCACTGGGCCGGCACGCCGGCATGAGCGAGGTGCACGCTCGCACGCGCGGCGGCGGTGAGCTGCGCGTGCGCAGTCCGATCGTCGTCGTCGCCTGTGGCACGCTGCACACTCCAGCGCTGCTCCGTCGCTTCGGCGTCCGCGCCCCGGCGCTCGGACGACACCTGTCGATCCACCCGGCCACGGCCGTGCGCGCGGCGATGGAGGAGGAGGTGCGGATGTGGGAGGGCGTGCCTCAGAGCTACTACGTGGACGAGCACGCCGACGAAGGGGTGATGCTCGAGGGCATCGCCGGGCCGCCCGATCACCTCGCGCTGTCGACCCCGCGCGTGGGCGCCGATCATCGCGAGCTGATGCTCGACGCCGCACGGGCTGCGATGTTCGGCGTGATGGTGTCCGACGTCTCGCGCGGACGGGTGCACGAGCTGGCGGGGCGGCCGGTGGTGCGCTACGACCTGTGCGCCGAGGACGCGCGTCGCTTCAAGCGCGGGCTCGAGGCGCTCACGGAGATCTTCTGGGCCGCCGGGGCCCGCGAGGTGGTCGTTCCGGTGCGCGGTGTGCCGACGCTCCGCGGCGGCGACTCGGGTCCGCTGCGCCGAGCGCAGGTGACGCCCGCGGCCCTCAGCGTGATGGCCTTCCACCCGCTCGGCAGCGCTCGGGCTGGCGCCGACCCCGACCGCTCGGTGGTCGATCCGCAGCTGCGCGTGCACGGCGTCGAGGGCCTGTACGTGGCCGATGCGAGCGTCGTTCCGACGCCGCTCGGGGTCAACCCCCAGATCACGATCATGGCGCTCGCCACCCGCCTGGCCTTCACCCTGCTCGGCCGTCCGGCCCCCGGCGACGAACCGCGACCGGAGCACATCGCGTGATCGACCTGCCGGCCCTGGGCGCGGCCCGCTTCCCGGACGTCCCGGGTCCGGACGCCCACTACGAGAGCTTCTACGTGAAGGCGTCCGACCCTCGGCGCCCGCGCGGCGTGTGGATCCGCTACACCGTGTTCAAGCGACCCGGCCAGGCGCCCGTCGGCTCCCTGTGGTGCACGCTGTGGCCCGACGGCGCGGGACCGGCGGCGCGCAAGGTGACGGTCGCGGCGGCGGAGCTCGGCGCGGGCGGCGAGGACTACATCCGCGTGGCGACGAGCCGCCTCGCGCCCGGCCTCGTCGTGGGCAGCGCCGGCGACGCCGGATGGGACCTTCGCTTCGACGCCGCCGCGGCGCCGTTCGCGTACCTGCCGCGGGGCTGGATGTACCGGACGCGGATACCGAGGACGAAGGCGCTGTCGCTGCACCCGATCGCCAGCTTCCGAGGCCGCGTGCAGGTCGGTGACGACACCCTCGACATCGATGGCTGGCCGGGGATGGTCGGCCACAACTGGGGTACCGAGCACGCCGAGCGCTGGGTCTGGCTACACGCCGCCGGATTCCCGGCCGCGCCCGACGCCTGGTTCGACGCGACCATCGGGCGCGTGCGCGTCGGTCGGGCCGTCCTGCCCTGGATCGCGAACGGCTGCCTGTGCCTGGACGGACACCGCCATCGGCTCGGTGGTCCGGGGCGGATTCGCGGTACCGACGTGCGCGCGGTGCCGGCCGAGTGCCTCTTCACGCTGCCCGGAGCCGGCGCGATCGTCCGCGGCCGGGCGTCGGCCCCGCTCGCCGCGCTCGTCGGCTGGCGCTACTCGGACCCGGGCGGCGGCGAGCACCGCACCACCAACTGCTCGGTCGCGGCGCTGCGCCTCGACGTCGAGCGTCCGGGCCGACAGAGCGTCAGCCTGGAGATTCCCGCCGGAGCGGCCTACGAGCTGGGCGGTCGCGAGGAGCCTGCCGGCGTCACGATCCAGCCTTTTCCCGATCCATGAGGACCGCCATGACGAGTACCGAGCAGTTCCTCCGCCGTACCAACCGCACGATGATCGCCTTCGACCTCGCGCTCGGGCTCGGGGCGCTGCTCGCGCCGCGCGCGACGCTCGCCGCGATCGGCCACGAGCCGCCCTCCGACGACGCGCAGCACCTCTTCCGGCGCTGCGGGCCGGTCTGGCTCACCTTCGCGGCCGCGCACGCCACCGCGGCGATCCGCGACGAGCCGCGCGACTGGTGGGCGCTCGCCTGGCTGCGCGCGACCGAGATCGCCACCGACGCCGTGTGGGCGGGATCCCCGGCGGTCAGCCGGCCCGGCGCGAAGGCGGGTCTGTGGGCCGCCGGCGCCTTCAACCTGGCGGCGACGATCGGCTTCGCCGCCGTGGCGCGGTCCGGGTCCTCGCCGGGTGCCTGACGGTCAGGCGGCGCCGCGCCGCGAGCGCGCGAGCGTCGAACGCACCGCGGCGGCCAGGCGTCCCGGCAGCCGGCGCCGTCGCCCACCGAACAGCTCGCTGCCGTCGATGACGTGTCCGCGCGCGGCGGTGTCGTCCGACACCGGGGCCGGCTCGGGGCTGTGGGACACCTTGGGCTTGCGGGGCTGCGCGACCGCTCCCTCGAGCGCCAGCTCGATCTCGGGGCGCGCGATGTTGCCCGAGGCGAGCAGCGACTGGGCGATGCGGCGCAGCTGCTCCTCGTGCTCGCCGATGAGCGCGACCGCGTCCCGGTAGGCGTCGGCCACGAGGCGGCGAACCTCCTCGTCGACAACGGCGCGCATCTGCTCGGACAGCCCGTGGTCGGAGACGAGCTGGCCGACACGTGGCGAGAGCCCCCACTTCTCGACCGCCTCGCGGGCCAGGAGGTTGGACTGCTGCAGGTCGTTGGCCGCTCCCGAGGACACCGTGCCGTAGATGACGTACTCGGCGGCGCGCCCGGCCAGGATGAAGATGAGGCATTCGTGCAGGTACTGCTCGTCGTGCATCGCGCGGTCGGTCGCGCCCTTCAGCGCGAAGCCGAGCGCGCGGCCGCGCGCCTCGATCGTCGCGTGCTGGGTCTTGTCCTGCGTCGGACACAGCTCGCCGGCGAGAACGTGTCCGGCCTCGTGGTAGGCGACGATCTCGATCTCTCCGTCGGCGAGCATCGAGCTCTGCTTCTTCGGGCCGGCGATGACCCGGCACAGGCCCTCCCAGAGGTCGTCGTGGGTGATCTCGCTGCGTTCGTGGCGGGCCGCCCAGATGGCGCCCTCGTTGAGGATCTCGGCCAGCTCGGCCCCGCTGTTGCCGTGCGTGATGTGCGCGAGACGCTCGAGGTCGACGTCGTCGGCGAGCGGACGGCCGCGGCTGTGGACGCGGAGGATGGCGAGTCGGCCCTCCTCGCTCGGCACGCTGACGTGGATGTGCCGCGAGAAGCGGCCGGGGCGAAGGAGCGCCGGGTCCAGCGTGTCCAGCCGGTTGGTTGCGGCCATGACGACGACGCGGTCGCGCCCCCTGAAGCCATCCATCTCGGTGAGCAGGGCGTTGAGCGTCTTGTCGTCCTCGCGAGAACCGGTCTGGTTCGCCCCGGACCGGCGGGCGCCGACGGCGTCGACCTCGTCGATGAAGATGACCGCGCCGTTCGGGCACTTGCGCGCCTTCGCGAACAGGTCGCGGATGCGCCGGGCTCCCATGCCGACGTACATCTCGACGAAGTCGGAGCCCGACGTGGCGAAGAACGGCACACCGGCCTCGCCGGCGAGTGCCTTCGCGAGCAGCGTCTTGCCGGTGCCCGGCTCCCCGTAGAGCAGGACCCCGCCGGGCATCTTCGCGCCGACGGCCTGGAACGCCTCGGGGCTGACCAGGAACCCCTTCATCTCCTCGACCTCCTCGACGGCCTCGTCGCAGCCGGCCACGTCGGAGAAGCGCACCTCGGGCAGCGCCCGGAGCCTGTCGTGCCGGTGCGTCCGAGCCGGGCGGGTGCCGCCCGGAGCGGCCGGACCGGAGTGCTGGCGGAACACGCCCGAGCCGGCGCCGGGCTTGATGACGCCGAAGCGCTGCAGCAGCGCCGAGAGGATCAGCACGGCGCTGATGATGATCACGGCGATGAGCAGGCCCGCCGGCAGGCCGTGGGATGGCGAACCGGTGGCGGCGTCGTCGAACGAGACGCTCGCGCCGTAGGAGCTCAGCTGCGCGGCGAGTGCCGGCTCGGCTCCACGCGGATAGCCGACGGTGCCACGCGCGCCGTCGCGCAGCTCGACGTCGACGGTGGCCCGGGCCGGGTGGAACGTCGCGAACGCGACGCGCTGGGCGCGCACGTCGTCGACCAGATCCGTGTAGCTGTAAGCGGTCCCGCGCTGGCGCTCGTCCGCGTGCCGGGTCGCCGCCGACGTGAGGACGGTTGCGTCCTCGCGGCGCCGCGCCGCGGTGGCGGCGTTGCCGGCCCGGGCCGGCCGGGACGAGGGGGCGGTCGTTCCCTGCCGCGGAGCGATCGGCGGGAGTGTGTTGCCGCCGGCGTACGCCGGCGCGGCCGGGCCGAGCCCGGTCGTCAGCACGACGGCGGCGGTCGCGGCCCAGCGGGCGTACGCGGGCAACGGCCGTCCCCGGCCCGTCAGGCCGCGGCGCGATCGGTTGAGGCAGGCGCGAACCATGCGCCCCGTGTATTCGGCCGCCGGTGGCGATTCTCCAAGTGGTCCCGAGCGGTTCTCGGCGAACATCGGCGGCGGGGCTCGCGGCGGCGTGGCGTTCGGGCGCGGCCGCGGCGACCGTGTGGCCGGTTCGGCGGGGGCGTCGGTGGGGCGTCGGCGGGGCGCGGGCGGGGCGTCGGTGGGGCGTCGGTGGGGCGCCGGCGCGGCGCGGGCGGGGCGTCGGCGGGGGGTCGGTGGGGCGCCGGCGCGGCGCGGGCGGGGCGTCGGTGGGGGGCGGGCGGGCGCCGTCCGGGCGCCGGCGGGCGGCGCGATCGGGAACTTTGATCGATCTTCTCTCCTGGTGGAAGAACATCGAGCAAACTTCCCGCGCGGGGGCGGGGTGCGGGCCCTGATGGCGGTCCTTCCCGCGCGGGGGCGTGGCGTTCGGGCGCGGCCGCGGCTCCGCGCGGCCGGTTCGGCGGGGGGCCGGCGGGGCGTCGGCGGGGCGTCGGCAGGGCGCGGGCGGGGCGTCGGCGGGGCGTCGGCGGGCGGCGCGATCGGGAACTTTGATCGATCTTCTCTCCTGGTGGAAGAACATCGAGCAAACTTCCCGGGCGGGGGCGCCGGATACGGGCCCTGATGGCGGCCCTTCCCGGGCGGGGGCGCCGGATCCGGGCCCTGATGGCGGCCCTTCCCGGGCGGGGGCGCCGGATCCGGGCCCTGACGGCGGCCCTTCCCGGGCGGGGGCGCCGGATCCGGGCCCTGACGGCGGCCCTTCCCGGGCGGGGGCGCCGGATCCGGGCCCTGACGGCGGCGCACCTCGCGCTACCGTGGCCTTCGCCATGGACGACTCGACCTCGATCCTCCTCATCTCCGGAAGCCTGCGCGGTGGCTCGACGAACACGGCGATGCTGCGCACGGCGCGGGCGGTCGCGCCGGCCGGCATCAGCGCGTCGCTGTACGAGGGGATGGACGGCCTGCCGCACTTCAACCCCGACGACGACCTCGAGGGCGGACAACTCGCCGCGCCGGTCGCCGCTCTGCGAGCGCGGCTGCGCGAGGTTGCGGCGGTGCTCATCTGCACGCCCGAGTACGCGGGTGCGCTCCCGGGTGCGCTGAAGAACCTGCTCGAGTGGACGGTCGGCGGCGGCGAGCTCTACGGCAAGTCGGTGGCCTGGATCAACGCCTCGGGGCGGGCGGCGCCGAAGGGCGGGGCGGACGCGCATGAGTCGCTGCGCAAGGTGCTCGGATACGTCGGCGCGGACATCGTCGAGGACGCCTGCGTGCGCATTCCGGTCGCGCGCGATGCGATCGGACCCGACGGGCTGATCGCCGACTCGCTCATCCGCGCGCGCGCAGTCGACTGCCTGCGCGCGCTCGCCGAGCACGCGGGCTGAGCGATCGCCGGCGATCGGCCGACCCGGCGACCGGAGCCGCCGTCGCGCTCATCTCGCCGGCGATCGGCCGACCCGGCGACCGGAGCCGCCGTCGCGCTCGTCTCGCCGGCGATCGACCGACCCGGCGACCGGAGCCGCCGTCGCGCTCACGAGGCGACCTGCCGGTCGCCGATCAGGGGCTCGGCACCCATCAGGGCGAGCACGTGCCGGTACGCGTGGTCGAGCAGCGCGCTGACGTCGCCGTCGCGCAGCGAGTAGAGGCGCTCGCGCCCGCGTCGCTCGACCGTGACCACGGCGTGATCGCGCAGCACCCGCAGTTGGTGCGACACGGCCGACTGCTCCATCCCGACCGCCTGGACGATCTGCGAGACGGTGAGCGGCCCGGCGCGCAGGCTGGCGAGGATCTGCAGGCGGCTCGGCGTGGCGAGGGCGAACATCGCGTCGGCCAGCCGCTCCGCCACGTGCGGCTTCAGCGGCGTGATCGGGTCGAGGGGCCGTTGGGAGTCGGTCATCGGTCGTCGTCCCGGCGCGTCGCGGGGTCGTCATGATCGTAGTCGGGGCGGATCGCATGCTCGTATACCCGGGGAGCGGCGGCCCGGCCGGCGACTATCCTCCGGGACATGACCTATTCCGCCGTGGAGGCGCGCCAGACGCTGCTCGACACGGTGGCCGAGGCGGCGGACGATCTCGCGCTCGCGCTCGCCGACCTCGGGGAGGCCTACGAGCTGCTCGACGAGCCGACGGCCGATCGGCTCGAGGCCGAGCTGTTCCGTCCGGCGCAGATCGCCTACGGACGCGCGCAGAGCGCGCACGCCGAGTTCGCGAAGCGGCACGGCATCGCGCCGATCGTGTTCCGGCCGCCCTCGCCCCGGGCGCCCGCGGCGACCGCGCGCGTCGCGATCGACAGCGCCGTCGATGCGCTCGGGACGGCCGACGCGAGGCTCGCCGAGCTCCAGGACTCGATGCTCCCCGTCGAGGTGGGCGACCCGCCGCTGCGCGGGGCGCTGGCCGAGGTCCGCACGCTGATCGGCGTACTGCCGGGCCGAGCGCGCGAGATCGTGCGCACCCTCGGGCGCTGAACCGTCGACCCGGCTCGGCCGCCGCGCCGGCATCGTCCCGGCCGTCAGCCGTCGAGGCTGGACATCATCGGCTTCGGATAGCGCTCACCGACCGCCGCCCCCGGCGGCGCGGCGGCGTCGAGGCGCGAGAGCTCGTCGGCACCGAGCTGCAGATCGAGCGCCGCGACGTTCTCCTCGACGCGGTGCGGCTTGGTCGTCCCCGGGATCGGCACGACGTCGTCGCCCTGTGCGAGCACCCACGCGAGCGCGATCTGGGCCGGGGTCACCTCGCGCTCGGCGGCGAGCTCGCGCACGGCGTCGACGATGCCGCGGTTGGCTCCGAGCTGCTGAAATCGCGGCACCCCGCGCCGCCAGTCGCCCTCGACGAGGTCGTCGGTCGAGTTGATCGTGCCGGTCAGGAAGCCACGCCCGAGCGGGCTGTAGGCCACGAGCCCGATGCCGAGCTCGCGCAGCGTGGGCAGGATCTGTCCCTCGACGTCGCGCGTCCAGAGCGAATACTCGGTCTGCAGCGCCGTGATCGGATGCACGGCGTGCGCTCGGCGGATCGTGTCCGGCGCCGCCTCGGACAGGCCGAGGTGGCGGACCTTGCCCTCGCGCACGAGCTCCGCCATCGCGCCGACCGTCTCCTCGATGGGCGTGCTCGGATCGACCCGATGCTGGTAGTAGAGGTCGATGTGGTCGACCGCGAGGCGCCGCAGGCTGTCCTCGCAGGCCGAGCGCACGTACTCGGGCCGACCGTTGATGCGGCGCTCCGGGCCGTGCCAGTCGTTGCCGAACTTCGTCGCGAGGACCACCTCGTCGCGGCGCCCGGCGATCGCCGCGCCGACGAGTCGCTCATTCGTCTCGGGCCCGTAGACGTCGGCCGTGTCGAGCAGGGTCACGCCAAGCGTGAGCGCTCGAGCGATCGTCGCGATCCCGGCCTGCTCGCGCGGGACCCCGTAGGCGAAGCTCATCCCCATGCAGCCGAGACCGACGGCGCTGACGCCGAGCGGGCCGAGATTGCGCTGTCGCATGGCGACTCCTCATCGGTCGGTGGGTGGCTCACCGCCCACTCGCGGGGTCCACCGACCAGACTACGGTGCGCGGCGCGCGTGTGGGCCCGTGGCCCGGGATCCCGCGGGCCCGGCGTCGGTCAGGCGGCGAGCGACTGGGCGAGCTGGTCGCTGCGGCAGACGCGATCGCGCCCGACGTGCTTGGCCTGGTACAGGGCGCTGTCGGCGTCCGCGAACACGCGCGGATAGTCGAACGCCGACTCGGCGTTCGAGGCGGCGAGGCCGAGGGAGATCGTCACCGACAGATCGCCCACCGGCTCGGCGCGCACCGCCTCCCAGATGCGCTGGGCGATGCCCTCCGCCTCGTCGGCGGACACGCCCGGGAGCAGCACGACGAACTCCTCGCCTCCGACCCGGTACGCGGACTCGAACGCGCGGAGGTGCTTGCGGATCCGGTAGGCGACGGACTGGAGGACCTCGTCGCCGGTCGAGTGCCCGTACGTGTCGTTGATCGACTTGAAGTGGTCGAGGTCGCCGACGATCACCGCGACCTGCTGGCCGACCGCCGTCGCGTGGTGCGTCAGCTCGGCCACGCGCGCCTCGAGCGCGGTGCGGTTGAGCATCCCCGTGAGCTGGTCGACGACCGCCGCCCCGCGGTGATCGACGGCCGAACGTCCCGCGGCCGCCCCGATCAGGCCGGCCGAGACGACCATCGCGACGCTGACGGCGATGATCCCCGGGTCCTGCGCGGCGAGCGCCGGGTTGATGGCGACACCCGCCGCCGCCGTCAGCAGCGCGGCGAAGGAGAGCCCGATGACCGTGCCGCGCCGCGGGAACACGCCGCTGGTGCCGATGACCATGATGACCATGAGGCAGATGGCGTAGACCGGAGCGTTGTCGGAGGAGAAGTGCACGACCCCGATCCCGACCGCGTTCGCGGCCTGCGTGACGAGCCACATGACGCCGAGCGCGTACTCGGGCCGGCGGAAGCGGTCGAGACGGTCCTCGACGAGGTTGTAGAGCACGGCGGCGAGGAGCGGCGCGATGAGCGTGATCCAGCCGTACGTCGGGGCCGCTCCGATGACGGCGCCGAAGGTCACGATGTACGCCGGGCGGTTGCTCTGACGGATGCGGCGCCCGAGGTCGAGGAGGTGCTCGCGTTCGACCGAGTCCTGCACGAGCCAGCTGCCGGTTGCCGCGCGCTCCTCGGCGAGGCGCTCGCGCGTCGGCGCCTGTGCGCTGGCGGCGGCGGCGGCGGCCGCGCCGGCGGCGGCCTCGCGCTTGGAGCGGCGGCGCTCGAAGGCGACCACGTTCGTCGGGGGCGCGGGCGCCTCCGGAGCGGGCGTCGGGGCGTTCGCCGGCGAGCCCGCGCCCGCAACGCGGTCGCGCCCGTCGCGCTTGGCCCGATACAGCGCCGCGTCCGCCCGCGTGAACAGCGCCTCGTAGTCGAGCGGCTCGTCCGGGGGGGAACAGGCGACGCCGAAGGACATCGTCACGCGCAGCTCGCCGATCGGGCTCTGCCGCACCGAGGCGCGCAGACGCTCCGCGAAGCTCTGCGCCTCGACCGGGTCCACGTCGGCGAGCAGCACGAGGAACTCCTCGCCGCCAAGGCGATACACCGGCTCCTGCTCGAGCGTGCTCGACAACCGCGCGGCGATCTCGCGCAGCACCTCGTCGCCCCGGGCGTGGCCGTAGCCGTCGTTGATCGCCTTGAAGTGATCGATGTCGCCGAGGATCACGGCCACGGGCCGGCCGGTGACCGTCGTCTGGTGGATGACCTCGGCCACGCGTGACTCGAGCGCGACGCGATTGAGCAGCCCGGTCAGCTGATCGACGACCGCCGTCTGACGCGACTGGGCGTCGATGTCGCGCACCGCCGCCGCCGGAATCGACGCGGCGACGATCGCCGTGAGCGGATAGATGAGCGCGAAGGGCGTGTGCAGCACCGTGTGCGGATCGGTGAGCAGGGCCGTCAGCGTCATGAGCACGGCGCTGATCACGACCGCGCCCGCCGCCGCCGCGGGCGGGAAGGCGACGCTCCAGAGCAGCAGCGGCAGCAGGAAGAGCGGGAGCAGGTACAGCCGCGGCCCGTGCGCGAGGGCGACCGACAGGGCGAACATCAGCTGCGCGAGCAGCCAGCTCGCGGCGAGGACGTACTCGGGACGGCGCACGTAGTCCAGGCGCGCCTGACCGATCCAGAAGCCGATCCCGGCGAGCGCGAGCGGAACCGCGTACAAGACCCCGAAGGTCGGCATCCCGATGACAACCGCGACCGCCACGGCGAGCGTCGCGCCGCGCTTGGCCGACGACAATCGGCGGCTCATGTCGATGAGCCGGCCGCGCTCGGCGTCGCTGCGACAGAGCAGCGATCGGTTGCGCAGGGGCTGGGCGTCGCCACGCATGACACCAACATCGCCGCCTTCGAGCCGAGACTGGAGCGCTGCAACGAGGCTGGACGGATGTCGGGCAACGGGCTCAGGTTTGCGCAGCGCACACGCGGCCGCGCAGGAAACCGCCCGCGGATTATCCGGCGATCGCGCGCGCCCGCGAGCAGAACCCGGCCTCGCGGTGCGACGCGTCGCAGAACGGCTTGCTGCGTGACTGTCCGCAGCGGCAGAGCACGACGCTGTCCCCGGCGGGCAGTTCGAACTCGTTCCCCTCGACGTCGATGATGCGAACCGGTCCGGTCACCTTGAGCGGGCCGTCGTCGCGAACCTTGATCTCGACCTCGGGCGACTCCACCGGCCGCAGGATAGTGGCCCTCCGGGGCGATCCACGTTCGGTTGCTATCGCTCGATAGCTAGTGCTATGGTGTGGCCGTGGTCCCCGAGCGCGTCCCCCTCTACGTCCGGCTGCCGCGCGCCCAGGCCGACGCGCTCGACCGGCTCGTCGACGCCACCGGGCAGCGCAAGCAGCAGGTCGTGAGCGAGCTGCTCGGGGATCGCCTCGAGGTCGGCTACGCACAGGTGCTCGACCGGGCCGAGACCGTCGCCCCGGGGGCGGCGGAGGTTCTCACGCTCGAGGAGCTGGCGGACCTGCTGCGCGTCGACGCGGCCGCGCTGCTCGAGCGGGCGACGCGCGGCGAGCTCCCCGGTCGGCGCTTCGGATCGGACTGGCGCTTCGAGCGCACGGCCGTGCTCGCCTGGCTCGCCCGCGGCGAAGGCGGCCGGCCCGACGAACCGGATGACTGACGCACGCGCCCGGCCGCTGGTGCTCGTGCCCGGCGCCTGCCTCGGCGGCTGGTGCTGGCAGGCGGTCGCGGCGGGGCTGCGGTCCGCGGGCCACGACGTCCACGCGGTGACGCTCACCGGGCTCGGGGAGCGTGTGCATCTCGCGCGCCCCGAGGTCGACCTCGCCACCCACATCGAGGACGTCGTCAACCTGCTCGACTACGAGGGCCTGCACGACGCGGTGCTGGTCGGCCACAGTTACGCGGGCATCGTCGTGGCCGGCGTGGCCGATCGCCGGCCCGAGCGCCTGAATGCCGTCGTCTATCTCGACACCGGGCCGGCGCCCGACGGGTCGGCGATCGTCGACCTGCAGCCCCCCGAGCTGCGCGACCGTCAGCGGCTCGACGTCGAGGAGCGCGGCGACGGATGGCGCTGGCCCGTGCCCGGCCGCGAGACGCTGGCCAGCGGCGTGTACGGCAGCGTGAGCGGCCTGCGGGACGAGCACTTCCGCCTCATCGCCGAGCGCGGCGCCGCCCAGCCGTACGCGACGTTCACCTCACCCCTGCGGCTCGTGGGAGCGCCGGAGTCCGGCGTCCGCCGGGTGGCGATCCTCGCCGAGGACGGCAGCCTGGGCCTCGCCGGCCTGCGGGCGCTCATCGATGCCGGCGAACCGCGCGTCGCCGTCTTCGCCGCGCCGGATTGGGAGCTGCACGAGCTGGCGGGCGGGCACTGGCCGATGTTCTCCGCGCCGGGGCCGCTCGCGGCGCTCCTGCACAGGGTCGCCGCCGGTCCGCCCGTCGGCGTAGAACGCACGACGGCCGGTGCGAGGCGGGTCCGCCGCTCAGTCGGCGACTGAGCGCGCGCCCGCGCCTCAGGCTGCGACGCGCAGGACCGGATCCGCCGGCCGCTCGACGTGCGGGCGACGGTCGCGCAGCACGACTCGCCCGCCGAGCGCCGGGCTGATCGTGATGCTCCGCCGTCGCGCCCGCTCGGGACGCGACGAGGCCGGGGCGAGCTCGCAGCGCGTCAGGACCTCGCGCAGGACGAGCTTCATCTCCAGCAGCGCGAAGCTGGCGCCGAGGCAGCGCCGCCGGCCGCCACCGAAGGCGATCCATGTGTACGTGCCCGGCGTCCGCCCGAGGAAGCGCTCCGGCGAGAAGGCGTACGGGTCCGGGTAGATCGCCGGATCGTGGTGCACCAGATAGGCGTTGGCCATCAGCACCACGCCGGGCGGGTAGGTGATGCCTCCGATCTCGATCGGCTCCTTGACCAGCCGCGGCTCCGCGTTCGGCAGCACCGGCCGGCAGCGCATGATCTCGTGGATCGTCGCCGTGAGGTAGTCCTCGCCGCCGTCCTGCAGGTCGGCGGTCAGCCGCTCACGCGACGCGGGCTCGCGCGCGAGCCGCTCGAAGCCCCAGGCGAGCTGCGACGCGGTCGTCTCGTGGCCGGCCACGAGCGCGGTCATCAGCTCATCGCGGATCTCGGTCGCCTCCATCGGCGTCCCGTCGCCGTGGCGGGCTCCGAGCAGGAGCGCGAGCACGTCATCGCCCTCGCCGCCGTCGCGGCGGCGCTCGTCGATGAGCGCGTAGACGAGCTCGTCGGCCTCGCTGCCGGCCACCTCCAGGCGCGCCCAGGGGCCGCGCCCACGCAGGAGCGCGCGGCTGTTGGGAACGACCGACAGCGGGCTCTCGCCGAAGGCGAGGATGTCCGTGAGCAGCGTGCGGAGCCGCTCGAGGCGGGGACCGCCGCGCAGCCCGAACACGGTCTGCAGAACGATCTCGAGCGTGAGGCGCTGCAGCCGGGGGTGCAGCGCAACGGCCTCGTCGCGCGGCCAGGAGGCGACCTCGGCGGCGGCGAGCTCGGCCATGACGCCCGAGAGCCGTTGCATGCTCTCGCCGTGGAATGCGGGCAGGAGGAGCTTGCGCTGCTCCAGATGCGGCCCCTCGTCGAGCAGGATGACCGAATGACGCCCGACGATCGGCTCGAGGATGCGCGCTCCCTCGCCGGGATGCAGGACGTCGGGCGGGGCCTGGAACACCTGCTTGATCTCGTCCGGGTCCGAGAGCATCACGAACGGCGGCGACCCGACGAGGCGAATCGTGAAGCGCGGGCCGTACCGATCGCGGCATCGCTCCAGGAAGGCCGTGGGCCGATTCCAGAAGCCGATCGTCTGCAGCAGCGAGGGCCAGCGCGGCCCCGGGGGAAGCTGATCCGGCATGGGAGCACCTCCGCTAGAGTCCATGTACCGATGAGTATATATACCCGTGAGTATATTTTGCAAGGCGAGCAGCGAGCGTTCGATGGACCACCGCGGACGCCCGCCACACGCCCGAGGCGGCTCGATGGCCCGAGGTGAGGTCGAGCGCGGCCGGCGCGCCGAGCTGACGCGCGAGCGATTGATCGCGGCCGCCGCTCGCGTGTATGCGCGGGCCGGTTTCAACGGCGCGACCCTCGACGAGGTCGCCGCCGAGGCCGGCTTCACCAAGGGGGCGGTCTACGGCCACTTCGGCAGCAAGGAGAACCTGCTCGTCGCGCTCGTCGACGAGTACCTGGCGACCCAGATCGCCGAGCAGATCGCCCTCATCGATCGCGCCGAGCGGGGCTGGGCGCGACCGATCCCGGGCAGCGACGTGTGGATCGCGCAGCTGCGCGCGGATCCCGACCCGTTCCGGCTGTTCGTCGAGCTGTGGGTGCACGCCCAGCGCGACGAGCGGCTGCGCGAGCGCATCGCGGGCGGGCTCGACGCGCTGCGCACGATGTTCATCGGCTTCGCCAGCGACAGCGCCGTCGACACGGGCCTGCCGATCACGCGCGGGGCGGTCGAGGGCTGCGCGAACGTCTCGCTCGGCCTCAGTCTCGGTCTGGCGATGCTGACGCTGGCCGACCCGGAGGCCGTGGCGCCGCCGCTGCTCGGCACCGCCCTGTCCATCTTCATCCAGGCGCTCGAGTCCAGCGAGGAGGCGCGGGCGCGCCTCGCCGCCGCCGCGGACCCCACCGCGACGGCCGAGACCGGCTAGCGCCCCCGGCGCAAGACGCTCAACAGCTCCTCGTAGGGGCCGACGAGGAAGGCCGTGTCGCCGGCCGAGAAGCGGGTGTCCCGTCGGGGTGGATGCTCGAGTCGCGTCGTCCCGGCGCGCACGATCCCGACAACGCGGATGCGGGCTCCCAGCTCACGCATGGCCAGGCCGACGAGCCCGCCGCCGCGGCTGACGGTCAGGCGGGCGACGAGGAACGGCTGGTTGCGCACGTAGAAGGTGGCGAGGACCTCCAACCCGAGCGCCGCGCCGACGAACCAGGGCGCGGCGAGCGCCGCCGTCGACCACACGTGATGGAAGTCGAACGTCTTCTCGAGGCGATGGCCGAGGGCCCGGTCGAACACGCGCAGCACGACCGGCACGTCCACCCAGCGCGGGCCGAGGGCGTCGCGCACGGCCAGGCCGGTCTCGAGGTTGACAAGGTCGTCGCTGGTCAGGATCGCCACCGCGCCCGCATCGGCAAGGTTGACCGACGCGAGGGTCTGCCCGAGCGTCGCGTCGCCGATCACGACCGGGACGCCGAGCGCGCGGGCGTGCGCGATGTAGCGGTTGCGCTCGTCGTACTCGACGGCCACGACCTCGCAGCCCTCGGCGCGCAGTCCCTCGAGCACCCGTAGACCGACGGCGCCGAGCCCGACGAGCACGACGTGCCCCTCCATCCCCCCGATCGCCCCCTGCCCGAGCTGCTGCTCGATCCGGCGGCTGACGAGCAGGTTCGTCAGCAGCGCGAACACCGTCGTGACCAGGGTCGTGCCGGCGACGATCAGCGCCACGCCGAACGCCTCGATCCATGCCGGTTGCCCGGAGAACGAGAAGTCCCCGAAGCCGACCGTCGCCACCGTCTCCACCGTGAAGTAGATCGAGTCCTCGATTCCGAGGTGGCCGCCGTGCGCCGCGTGGTAGCCGAGGTGCAGCACGATCGTCGAGACGACCAGCAGCAGCGCCGCCAGCCCGAGCGCGGTGAGCAGGGCGCGATCCGCCCCGCTGGCGAGCGTGCGCGAGACGGCGCGCGCGGCTCGGCGCAGACGCCCGCGTGACGGACTCCGGCGATCGCGCCCGCGGGCCGGGACGTCGACGGCGGCCAGATCGGCCGGCGTGCCGAGCACGGTCACCCGATCGCCGGCGCGCACGACGTGGTCGCGGCCCGGGCAGACGACGAGCGACTCCTCCTCGGTGATGATCCCGACCGGCACGAGGTCGCCGTACAGCGAGCGGAGCGTGCCGCCGCGCGGGGCCACGACGCCGGCCGCGACGAAGCGCTCGCCGGCGATCAGGATCTCGTGCGTGCTGCGGCCCAGGCACGCCTCGACCACCGCCGGCGCGAACAACTCGGCCACGTCGAGCACGCTGCCGGCGCCGGTCGCGTCCTCGATCGCACGCCCCACCGCGGGGTTGTCGACGTGCACGACGACGGCGACGTCGTCCCGCAGGTCGCGCACGAGCAGCGCGGTCTCGACGTTGCGTAGGTCGCTCGCCTCCGTGCACACGACGGCGCGCGCGCCGCCGAGTCCGGCGGCGAGCAGGTGAGCGCTGTCGTGGGGATCCTCGACGACGTGCGGCACGCCGAGCGCCCGGACCGCGGAGGCGAGACGGGGGTCGGGGTCGTGGTCGAGGACGACGACGGGCACGCCGGCGAGGTGCAACTGCTCGACCGTGCGCAGGCCGACGCCCTCCAGCCCGCACACGATCACGTGGCCGGTCCAACCGCGCGGCGGGCCGTCGGCGACCCCGGACGCGGGGTCGGCGATCGGCTCGAACGCGGCGGCTTCGCCGCCCGGTTGGGTGGTGGAGGGTTGCGTGGTCTCGCGGCGATCTATGGATCCGGCCGCGGCGCCCTCCGCGCCAACTGCCGCCAGCGGGCCGGATTGTATCGATGGCCGGCGCCCGGGCCACCGGGCGCCGGCTGCTCAGCCCTGCGCCGGCGGGGAGGTGGCGAGCACCTGCCCGGTCGCGCCGAGCGCCTGGGCCTCGACCGCCGGCGCGGCGGTGGGGAGCCCGATCGCCGTCTCGAAGCCGTTCCGGGCGACGGTCGCGACCGGCGCCAGCGCCGACGGGCTCGAGCCGGCGAGCACGCGCCACGAGCTCACCCCGGTGGCGCCGTTCCAGCTCGCGTAGGCGATCGCGCCGTGGCCGCCGGGACTCGCGCGCACCGCCAGCGCCGGCGGCGTCGTCGGCGTCGCGCTCCAGGGGGACCAGTAGGCGCGGTAGTCCTCGTAGCTCGAGGGCAGATGGGCGTCGAACAGGACGCTGCCGCTCGCGGTGAACAACGAGAAGTAGGGGACCTGGCCCCAACCGGTGACCCAGTCGCCGTCGGGCAGCTCGTCGAAGTTGCCCTGACTGCCGGCCACCAGCGGCGTCGGGTGCTCGAAGCTCGAGACGAGGGTCGCGGTGCGGCGGGCGTAGTCGAGGGCGAGCACGATCAGGCGCGACTGGGGATGCACGCGCGGCGCGGCGCCGTTGTCGAAGAACGTGATGTCGCCGTCGGGCAGCTCGCGGGCATCGTGCTGCCACGCGGTCCTCGTGCCGGGGCCCATCGCGAAGCTCGAGTGGCGCCCGCCGAGCGCCCAGCGCACGCGGCCGGTCACCCGATCGAGGTCGTACGCGGCCCACGTGTTGCGCGCGCTCACCAGGTAGGAGCCGTCGTGCATCGGGTCGATCGAGTTGATGTGGAAGAAGTCGTAGGGCACGGCGGCGTCGCCCGGCAGCGGCGATGTGTAGGAGTCGCGCAGCGGGACGTGGTCGACGCTGTGCCACTCGAACATGACGAGCCCGGTCCTCAGGTCGATCTCCTGCATGATCGTGTCCGCCAGAGCGCCGTCCGGACGACCGCCGACCGCGGACAGGTTGCAGCGGATTGCGGCGTAGACGGTGAGCAGCCCGGTGTCCGCGGACGTGATCCGGAACTCGTGCAGGTCGGCCTGATAGCCGTTGCCCGCGCGCGCGACGCCGATGTCCTGATAGGCCGAGTTGGCGATCACGATTCCGGAGGCATTGCTCCCGCCGGCGATGAGCGGATCCTGCCACCAGGTCAGCACCGGCTGGCCGTCGAGCTGCTGCACCCGGAAGTCGGCGGCTCGCGTGCCGGGCGCGAGCGGCTTGTACCAGACGAGCTGCCCGCCGCCGTCGAGGATCATCGGCCCGTAGCGCCCGGGGCCGCTGTAGGGGGCAACGAACAGGTCGCCCGGAGGCTCCGCGCTCGACCGCTTCGTGACGGCGACGGGCGGAGGCGTCAGATCGGGACGCGAGACGAACCGCTGGAACGTCGCGCCGCCACTGGGCGGGGGCGATGAGCTCGATCCGCCGGTGCGCCCGCTCACCGGCTCGGCCACGGTGAAGCTCCACGACAGCGGGACGGCCGCGGCGCCGGCGCCGAGCTGAGCTCGCACCGTGACGACCTCGCCGGGCCGGAAGGGGGAGCCGGGGAGGAAGCTCGCGCCATCGCCCTGGGAATACGCGCGCAGCCGCCCCGGGTGGGCGCCGCTGAGGGAGCCCGTGACCGACATGACGCTCAGCCGGCTCGCCGGCACGCCGAGGAAGCTGATCTGCGTGAGATAGGACGCGTCGAGCGATCCCGGCAGCGGCGACACCGTGACGCTCGCGTTGGCCAGCGCGGCGGAGGCGTTGCGGACGGGGGGGACGCACGCGGGCGCCGCGGCGGCGAGGCCGGCCGGCGCGGTGACGAGCGCCGCGCCGAGGATGGCGAGGGCCGTCGCGGCGGCCTTTCCGGCCCGCGAGCCGAGACCGCTGCGGCCGATTGCCGGGCGACGCAGTTGGCTACTCGTCGATGCCGCCGGCGACGGCTCGCGCCGGTCGGGCAGGCGCATCGTGGTTGGGCATCGGCAGTACGGACGGGCCGCGGGCGGCGGCCCGCTCGATGCGCTGTCCGATCGCCGGGCAGCTCGCGGCGAGCGCGCGGAGCACGGCTTCGGCGGCGACCTCAGGGTCGACCTCGTGAGTGATCTCCACGTCTGGGCATCGCGGTGGCTCGTAAGGATCGTCGATTCCGGTGAATCCCGGCAGCTCGCCCGCGAGCGCCCGCGCGTACAGTCCCTTCGGGTCGCGGGCCTGGCAGACGGGCAGCGGCGTGTTCACGTACACCTCCACGAACGGCAGGTCGTCGGCGGCATGAGCCTCTCGCACCTCGCGGCGGCCGCTCGAGTAGGGCGACACGAGCGAAGCAATCGCGACCAGGCCGGCATCCGCGAACAGCCGTGCCAGCTCCCCGACGCGTCGCACGTTCTCCTCGCGATCCCGCCGCGAGAACCCGAGATCTCCGCAGATTCCGTGGCGCAGGTTGTCTCCGTCGAGCCGGTAGGCGTTCAGCCCGCACTCGATCAGTCGTCGCTCGACCGTCGCCGCGAACGTCGACTTGCCCGAGGCGGGAAGGCCCGTGAACCACAGCGTCGCGCCGCAACCGTCGACCGCCTGCCAGCGGCGGGAGCGGGCCAGGCAGCCGTGTTGCCAGGTCACGTTCGGGCTGTGCGCCATGTTAGACATTGTTATCGATTGCGGGCAAGAACTAACGAAGAGCGGCCGGTTCCCGACGTCCCGCCGGTGCGACCGCGCACGTCGTTGCACCGCCGATGGACTCGAATGATGCTCTCCGGACCAGATCGGTGACCCTGCGGTCGCCGCGCATCGGCCTCGCGGCAGGGCCCACGCCGGTCGCCGCTGGTATCCTCGCGCGCCACCGAGATGCCCCAGACCCACGGCGATATCTCCCGATCGGCCCGCTTCCCGCCGCTGGTCCGTGCGTCGATCCACGGCGAGTCGGATATCCACTGATCGGGAATGGTGGCCCGGCCCGGGTCGCGCGGCCGTCGCGGCCGCCGCGGGGAGGCGACGAGTGAGGCCAGTCCCGAGGAGGAGCGCCGGGGGCTCCGCAATCGCTGCCCGGCGCCTCCGGTTCGGCACCGTCGTGCGTTGGGTCGCAGTGGCGATCACCGCGCTCGCGGCCGTCGGTTGCGGCAGCGGACGCGGCCGACACGGCGCGTCCGGTTCGAATGCGTCGCCGAAGGCCAACGGAACTGCTCCGGCCTGTCTGCCGGGCACGCTGGATCACAGCGCCATGCTCGCTGGGACTCCCGTCGATGTCTCGCCGGCACCGGGAACCGGCACGGCGAATCCGGGCACGCAGATCAGCTTCCGCGGCGTGCCAGTCTCGGAGATCCATGGGGTCACGGTCGTGGGTCGGCGCAGCGGCCGTCACGCTGGCCGCCTCCAGGCGTTTTCACAAGGCGACGGTGGGAGCTTTGTCGTCAGCACGCCGTTCGATCCGGGCGAGCAGGTGGACGTGAGTGCCGTGATCGGGCCCAGGCACATCGACTATGGCTTCCGTGTCGATACGCCGTACTCGACGGCGGGTGTGCCGCCGTTCGCGAACCCGGCGGCCGCGCCCGCCGACTACCAGAGCTTCGACACCCTGCCCGGCGTCCAGGCGCCGCTGTTCACCGTCGCCGCAGCGGATCGTGATCCCGCGGCCGGGGACATCTTCCTGACCAACGGGCCGGGCGCGGGCGCCTACGGCGCGCTGATCTACACGCCGCAGGGCCGCCTCGTATGGACCCACCAGCTCACGGGCGGTGTCACGGTCGAGAACCTCAGCGTGCAGACCTATGACGGCCAGCGGGATCTGACCTTCTGGCAGGGCCGCGTGCCCGACCTGGGCTTCGGCCTCGGCGAGGACGTCATCATGAACTCCCACTACCAGACCGTCGCCACCGTCCGTGGTGGCAATGGGCTGGAGGCGGACCTCCACGACTTCCAGATCACGTCCGGCGGTACGGCCTACATCACGGCCTACAACCCGATCCGCTGCGATCTCTCGTCGGCCGGAGGGCCGCGCAACGGAGTGCTCATCGACACCGCCGTACAGGAGATCGACATGCGGACCGGACTCGTTCGCTGGGAGTGGCACAGCCTCGACCACGTCGCCGTCAACGAGTCCGAGACCTCGCCCCCCGCGAGCACTCCGTGGGACTGGTTCCACCTGAACTCGATCGATCCGCAGCCCGACGGCAACGTCCTCATCTCCGCGCGCAGTACGTGGGCCGCGTATGAGATCCAGGGCGGCAGCGGCGACATCCTCTGGCGCCTCGGAGGCCTCAAGAGCTCGTTCAGGATGGGACCGGGCACCCAAACGGCGTGGCAGCACGACGGCCGCATGCTCCCGGACGGCGATGTGACCCTGTTCGATGACGGCTCCGACCCGCCCGTGCACTCCCAGTCGCGCGCCGTGCGGATCGCGCTTGACCTCAGGACCCACGAAGCGGTGCTGCGCGCCGCGTACGCGCACGCGAGCCCGCCGCTGCTCGCCCCGAGCCAGGGCAATGCGCAGACGCTGGCGGGCGGAGAGACCGTGGTCGGCTGGGGCGGGGTGCCGGCCATCAGCGAGTACGCCCCGAACGGCTCGCTGCTCTTCGATGCCCATCTGTCCTTCGACCTGATCTTCTACCGGGGCTTTCGCTTCCCCTGGATCGGACGCCCGCTCAGTCCTCCGTCGGCGGCGGCCAACCGGAACAACACCGGCGAGGAGACGATCGTCGCCATGAGCTGGAACGGCGCGACCGAGGTCGCCTCCTGGCGCGTGCTCGCCGGAAATCGTCCCGGATCGCTGCTGCCGCAGACCACGATTGCGCCGACCGGGTTCGAGACCTCGACGGTGCTCACGAAGCGGTACGCCTATGCCGCCGTGCAGGCCCTCAACTCCGCCGGGGAGGTGCTCGGAACGTCGAGCACCGTCCCGGTGAGGACATACGCGGCTTCGCTGTCGAAGGGCTCGACGCCCGGGTGACCGCAGCGATCAGTAGCCGGGAGCCTTCGAGGCCGGCTTCTTCTTCGAGCCGGCGTGGGTGCTGGTCGTGCGCGTGGCGGTCGTGCTGCTCTGCGAGCTACTCGACGAGCTGCTCGACGACCCGCCGCCGCACCCCGCCAACAGCAGGGCAGCCGTCGCCGTGAGCAAGAGGCCCCGCGGCGCCACCATCACCGTTCGACTCATCGGCTGGACTCCTATCATCGCTGAACGACCGGTTTCGAACCCTAACAGGCAGTACGCGGGCGCCAACTGCGCGGCGCGGCGTGGCGGTCTCGAGGCAGATGGCACGCGCCGACAGTCGTGGCGCGTCGGCTATCGTCGCCGACGGATTCCGAGATCTGGCGGCTCGCTGCCGGCTCGGAGCCCAGCGATTCCAGGCGCCGCGGTCCAGATCATGCCCAAGCCAAGCACGACGAGAGCAGATGCGAAACGACTGCGGCCGATCGGCGTGAGACCGTGAGCGTCGAGGCGCCGACCCGGCCATCGACGAAGCGGGGACGTCCGTTCCGGCCTCGACCGAGCTCGAGCTCCGGGTGGCTCCTGGGCGTCTGCTGTGTGGCCCAGTTCATGGTCATCCTCGACCTGAGCATCGTCAATGTCGCGCTGCCGTCGATCCAGTCCAGCCTCGGCTTCTCCTCGCCCGATCTGCAGTGGGTCGTCAACGCCTATGCGATCACCTTCGCCGGCTGCCTGTTGCTCGGGGGACGTGTGGCCGACCGGTTCGGGCAGCGCCGGATATTCATTCTGGCGCTGGTCGTGTTCGGACTCGCCTCGCTGCTCGGCGGGCTCGCTCCGGATGGCGGCGTGCTGATCGGCGCGCGCGCCGCGCAGGGCCTGGGCGCCGCCCTCATGGCGGCGTCTTCGCTGGCGATCATCACCTCGTCGTTCCCGCCCGGCCCTCAGCTCCATCGCGCGATCGCCACGTGGGCGGCCATGAACGGACTCGGCGGTGCGGCCGGGGTCCTCCTCGGAGGCATCATCACCCAGGCGCTCACCTGGCGTTGGATCCTGCTGATCAATCCGCCGATCGCCGTCGTGACCGCGCTCGTGGCGTACGCGGTCGTGCGCGATCGCCGCCGCGCGCCCGAGGCCAGCTTCGACGTCGCCGGCGCGGTGACCCTGACGGCCGGGCAGATGGTGCTGATCTACGGCGTCGTCGAGGCGGGCCTCATCGGCTGGCACGCGGCCCGTGCGCTCGGCGCGATGATCGCCGGACTGGCGCTGCTGGTGGCGTTCGTCGTCATCGAGACGCGCGTGGCCGAGGCGCCGCTGATCCCGTTCAAGGAGCTGACGAAGCCCTTGCGGATGGCGAACAACATCGTGTTGCTGTTCAGCGCGGCGTTGTTCCCGATGTGGTTCGTGAGCTCGCTGTACCTGCAGCAGGTGCTCGGGCTCTCGCCGCTGCACACCGGTCTCATCTTCCTGCCCATGACGCTGACGATCATGTTGGTGGCCTCGCGCGCCGGCAGACTCGTGGGCCGCTTCGGGGTGCGGTCGGTGCTCGGGAGCGGGCTGATCATGCTCACCGCCGGGATGTTGCTGCTCGCCAGGATCGGAGCGAGCGGCAGCGCCGTCATCTATGTGATGGTTCCGGGGATCCTGGCGGCGGCGGGGATCGCGATGTCGATCGTGCCGTCGACGATCGCCGCCACCCAGGGCGCCAAGGAGGGGCAGGGAGGGCTCGCGTCGGGACTTGTGAACACGTCGCGTCAGGTGGGCGGCGGTCTCGGGCTCGCCGTCCTGATCACGCTGGCCACGCAGCGCAGCAGCCATCTCATCGGCTCGGGCGTCGACGTACCGCAGGCACTGACCGATGGGTTCCGGCTCGCGTACCTGATCGGCGGCGGATTGGCCGGTGTGGCGGCCTTGCTCACCTTCACCTCGCTGCCCGCGCCCGTCACCGCGCCCGGATCGGCGGGACGACGCCTCACGGTCGCGGTCGGCGTTCTGGTCGCCGCCTTCGTCGCGATCGACGTCGCGTTCGCGAACTCGCACGGCGCCCCGATCGGCGCCTACACGACCGACGGTGCCTACAGCTTCGTCACCGTCCCGTCGCTGCATCCGCCACGGCTCAGGACCGACGCGACCACCGTTTCCGCCAAGCTCGCCCCGGGCTACATCTTCACCGCGAACTTCTACGACCTCAACAATCCCCCGCTCGTCGGTCAGAGCGGCCCGCTCATCCTGGACAGCAGGCTGCAGCCGGTCTGGTTCTCCCCGGTCCCACCGGACGTCGTCGCGTCGAACCTCAGTCTTCAAACGTATGAGGGTCGGCCGGCGCTGGCCTGGTGGCAGGGTCAGATCACGAACACCGGTGCGACGATCAGTGGCGAGGACGTGGTCGTGAACCAGCACTATCAGACGGTCGCCACGTTGCGGGGCAAGGACGGCTGGAAGATCACGCTCCACGAGCTCGTGATCAGGGGCGACGACGCCTGGGTCACCGCCAACAAGGATGTCTCCATGGACCTCTCGAGGTACGGCGGTGCGTACAACGGCGCGCTGGACGACTCCGCGGTCCAGGAGTACAACCTCAAGACGGGCGAGCTCGTCCACAGCTGGGATGCGCTCGCGCATGTCCCGCTCAGCGAGTCCCAGGCCACGCTCCCCACGAACGGGTTTCCGTGGGACGCCTACCACGTCAACTCGATCCAGCTCATCGGTGACGGAGCCTTCCTCGTCTCGATGCGCGACACCTGGGCGGCCTACCTCGTCGACATCGGCACCGGCAAGATCGAATGGACCCTGGGCGGCAAGCATTCGAGCTTCGCGTTCGGCCGCGGGGCGACGTTCCAATGGCAGCACGACGTCGCGCTGCAGCCCAACTCGACCGTCACGTTGTTCGACGATCACTGCTGCCAGCTGACGGGCGGCGGTACGTACGTCCCCGCGACCGCGCCATCCCGAGGGCTCGCGCTGCGGCTCGACCAGCGGACGCGCGTCGCGACGCTTGCGGCCGACTACGGCACCGATTTCGACCTCAACTCGGACTACATGGGCAGCACGCAGCCGCTGCCCGACGGCAACGTGATGGTCGGGTGGGGATCGAGCCCCTACCTCTCCGAGTACGGCTCGTCGCACCAGCTGCTGCTCGACGGCGTATTCCCCGGCTCGGACCTCTCCTACCGGGCGACCGTGGAGCAGTGGGTCGGTTTGCCGTTGTCCCGTCCCGTCGGCGCCGCCCGGACGACTGCCGGCAGGACGACGGTGTACGCCAGCTGGAACGGTGCCACCCAGGTCGCCTCGTGGAGGGTCCTCGGCGGACCCAGTGCCGGCCGGCTGACCGTCGTGGCCAGCGTCGCGAAGTCCGGTTTCGAGACGGCGATCGCGCTGTCACCGAGCCACACCTTCGAGCTCGAGGCGCTGAGCGCCAACCACCGGGTGATCGGAACCTCCGCGCCGTTCGCGTCACACGCCTGACTCGAGTGGGCGCCGAGTCACGCAAAGGCTCCTCGGCGTCCCGTCTCGGCGTCGTGAGCACCGAGGTGATGACCACCGTCGCCCTGCGGGCCGACCGCGTGCTGCTCGTGTGCCAGCCGGGCGGCGCGGGTTGGGCGCTGCCCGGCGGCAAGCGCGAGCCCGGCGAGCCGGCGCGCGCCGCGGCCGCGCGCGAGCTCGCCGAGGAGACGGGGATCGAGGTCGCGCCCGGCCGTCTCGTCGCGCTCGACCTGCGCATCCACGCGGGCGCCTTCGTGCTGCGCCCGTTCCTGCTCGACGGCGCGCCGCCCCCGCGCGCCGCGGGCGAGCTGCGGCGCCGATGGGTGTCGGTGCAGCGGCTCGGCCGGCTCTCGCCGCTCCCCGGCGTAGCGCGCAGCGTGCACGCGGCGCTCGCGCGGCGCGGCACCTCCTCCAGCGTCGGAGACCCGGCCGTGCGGGCGCTCGTTCGCTGGTGGACGGCCGAGCGGCGCGAGCTGCCCTGGCGGGTCAGCCGCGACCCGTACGCGATCCTCGTGGCCGAGGTGATGAGCCATCAGACGCAGGTGGAGCGGGCCGCGCGCCACTGGGAGCGCTGGATGGAACGCTGGCCGACCGTCGAGGCGCTTGCCGCCGCGCCGCTGGCGGAGGCGCTCGCCGTGTGGGACGGTCTCGGCTATCCGCGCCGCGCGCGCGACCTGCATCGCGCCGCCGCGCGGATCGCCGCCGACGGATGGCCGCCCCCGGAGCGCCTCGCCGAGCTTCCGGGCGTCGGGGCGTACACGGCCGCCGCGGTGCGTTGCTTCGCCCGCGAGGAACCGGTGCTGCCCCGCGACGCGAACGTCAACCGCGTGCTCGCGCGGCGCTTCCCGGCCGGGCTGTGCACGGCGGGCGATCCGTGGCGGCTCGGCCAGGCGGTGATGGAGCTCGGTCAGCGCGTGTGCGCCACGCGGCCGGACTGCCCGAGCTGTGCGCTGCGTGACGGCTGCCTCGTCGCGCTCGGAGGTGGCTGGGATCCGGCGCCGCGGCCGGCGCGCCAGGCGCCGTACGCGGGGTCGCTGCGCGAACGGCGCGGGCGCCTGCTGCGCACCGCCCTGGCCGGCGAGCGTCCGAACGTGCGCGACGACGAGCCCGCAGCCCGCTCGCTCGTGCGGGATGGGCTGCTGCGCGAGGTCGACGGTCTCCTTGTCCCACCGTCTTAGCGCCCCGGGACCGCGGGCGCCCGCCTCCGGCGCGACGAGCTACTGCACCCAGACGATGTCGCCCAGGCGCAGGTACCCGTAGACGACCTGCGCCGTCGAGATCGGCAGCTCGACGCAGCCGTTGGACTGCGGCGTGCCGTAGGAGCCGCGGGGGAAGCCGTGGACCGCGTCGCCGCCGTTGAAGTAGTTGACCCACGGCACGCCAGGGTCGCTGTAGTGGCTGCCGTCCGGGTTGGTGCCGGTCATCGTCGTCGACACGAAGCGCGAGAAGATCGGGAACACACCCTGGGCCGTCGCGGCGCCGGGCACGCCGGTGTTCGCCGGCGTGCTGAGCACGATGCGGCCGCCGCGGTGGACCTCGAGCGTCTCGGGGATCGACTCGGTGACCGTCACCCAGGTGTACTGGTTGGGGTTGCGGCGGTCGTTCGTCTCGGCGGCGAGCAGCGACTCCCATGTGCGCGTGTCGGGCACGCCCGTGGCGGGGATGTTGTGGTCGGCCTGGAAGATCTCGAGCGCGCCGATCGTCGGCCCGTCCGACCCGCTGCCGTAGTCGACGGGCGGGGCGTTGGGATACTCGGCGACCAGGTGCCCGCTCGGCGGGTCGTACGCCTCCATCGCGGCCTGCACGCGCGTCTCGCGGCCGCGATGCTGCGGGGATCCGAAGTGCGGGTGCAGGTGGTAGGGCAGATAGTTCAGGCGGGCGAGCGCCACCTGCAGGCCGCGCACCGGCGGGCAGGCGACATGCAGCGCGATCGTCCGCTCGTGGCCGTAGGGCGAATGGCCGGTGGCGATCGTGTTGGCCGGGATCGTGAGCGTGTAGTCGGAGCACGGCGCCAGCGTCGAGGCGGGCGTGAACACCTCCTCGTCGTCGACCGTCGTCCACGTGCCGTTGACGCTGGGCGAGAGCCAGGGCCGCGTCGTCGTGGTCGCCGGGATGCCGCCCAGCCGCACGACGATCGGCGACATGCCGTTGCGGACCACGCCGTGGGGCAGCTTCGTCAGCCGGGTCTTCGGTGCGTCGGGGGTGGTCGTCGTCGTCGGCGTCGCCGCCGAGGCCGCGCCGGCGCCGAGCTGGGAGCCGCCGCCGCGCGACGCCACGACGAGGGCGGCGGCCGCGATGACGGCGAGCGCCGCCAGGCCGAGCGCGACCCGTGCGGCGCGTGCGCCCGTCATCGCGATCCCCGCCTCGCGGTCGGGGCTCCCTGGAACGAAGGAGCAATGGGCGGTTTGGTGACGTTCATGGCCATCGAGGGCAGTACATCATCGCCGGCGGCCGCGCCTCACTGCCGCCGGACCGGTACGACGCGTGGCTGTCTTATACCGGTCCGCACGGTCGGTCAGCGCCCTTTGAAGGAAATCTCTCATCAATTCTAGGGTGTGCCCCTCGCCCCCTAGGGTCGTCCCCGCGCCGTCGGGCGACCCGCGATCGGCGCCCGGTGGCTTCTGGGCGCCGGCCGAGCGGAAGCTTGTTCGATCTTCTTCCACCAGCAAACAAGATCGACCAAACATCGACCCGCGACGCCCCGCGACGCCCCGCACAGCGCCGCAGCACCGAGCAAGCTCGCCGCGGGTCAGACGTCGCGCGGGTCAGACGTCGTCATCCACCAGCAAGCGCCTGCGCGATCGCGGCCTGGAAGCGCGGCGAGCACGCCGCCTCGATGGCCACGCTGCGTGCGAGCGTCGGGTCGGTCTGCACGGCGGCGGCGGCGTGGGCCGCGTCGACGAGCGAGACCTGGGGGGCGATCGGGCAGCTCGGGGCGGTGAGCGCCCCCGGGCTGAGCATGGCCACCTGCGCGACCGCGACGGCGGCCGGAGCGGCCGCCGTGAGCAGCGCGATGACGGTGACGAGGAGCACGTGGCGGCGGCGGCCGGTCAGCGTGGCGACCGCGATGCCGCCGAGGAGCCCGAGCGCGAGCGCTCCGACGAGCGCAGCGAGGGCGGCGTGCTCGCCGGCCCGCATGAGCGCATCGAGGCTCTGCCGCTCGAGCGTGGCGCGCGTGCCCGAATCGGCGACGGCGCGCAGCGCCGTCGCCGCGTCGATCTCGGTCGCCGTCACGTTCACGACGAGCGGCACCGTCCAGGGCGTGAGGGACAGCTCGGCCGGCGGCGTGGTCGTCAGCACGGTCAGGCCGGCGGGGCGACCGAGCCTGATCGTGACGGTCGCGCGCCCGGCGTCGGTCTGCTGCACCGACGAGCCGGCGAGGCTCAGGCCGGCGTAGGCCCCCACGAGACCGCAGCCGGCCCCGACGATCAGGCACAGCAGCAGTCGTCCGAGGGCCCGCACGGTCGGACCATGATGGCGGGTGGATCGCGCGCTCCGGCGTCAGTCGCCGCGGGCGGCGACAATGACGGCCGATGCGCGTTCTCGTCGTCAGCACCCGCGGCGCGGGACACTTCGGGCCGCTGGCTCCGTTTGCGCGGGCGCTCGTGCGGGCGGGGCACGATGTCCTGGCCGCCGTTCCGCCCGAGTCTGTCGGCCTGGCCGAGCGGGCGGGCCTGCGGACCTCGGTGCTCGAGGACGTGACGCGTGAACAGCTCGGGGAGGTGTTCGCGGGGCTTCCGTTCGCTCGTCCCGGCGACGCGGGCCGGATCCTCGTCCGCGAGCTGTTCGGCCGCCGCCACATCCCGGCGGCGCTTCCCGGCACGCGCCGGGTCATCGCGCGGTTCGGTCCGGACCTCGTCCTGCGCGAGACCTTTCACTACGCCTCGGCGCTCGCCGCCGAGGAGGCGGGCGTACCGCACGTGCGCGTCGCGCCCGGGATGGCGTGGGTGGACCACGACGCGGTCGCCATCGCGGCCGAGGGCTATCCGGGGCTCGCCGGCGCGATCGCGGCGATCGAGCGCACGCCGCTGCTGACGCTCGCTCCGCCGAGCTTCGAGGATCCCGACCGCGGCGCTCCGGCGGTCGTGCGGCGCCACCGCGACGACGCCTCGGCCGCGGCCGGCGGCCGCGCGCAGGCGGCGTGGCTCGCGCCCGGCGACGACCCGCTCGTGTACGTGACGTTCGGCTCGGTCGCGGCGAGCTTCCCGTTCTTCGCCGCGCTCGTCGACGGCGTCCTGGCCGCGCTCGCGGAGCTGCCCGTGCGGGCGCTCGTGACGCTCGGGGAACGCGCCGATCCGGCTGCCCTGCGCGAACTGCCGCCGAACGTGCGCGTCGAGCGCTGGGTGCCGCAGGCGGAGGTGCTCCGCCACGCGGCGGCGATGGTCTGCCACGGCGGCTTCGGGACCGTCCTCGGCGGCCTCTACGCGGGGGTGCCGATGGTGCTCATACCGATGTTCTCCGATCAGCCGCGTAACGCCACGCGGGTCGCCGCGATCGGCGCCGGCGTCGTGCTCGATGGGGGCCCGCGCGGGATCTCGAGACTCGGCGACGCCGTCCGCGAGGTCCTCGACGACGCGCGCTTCACGGCCGCCGCGGGACGTGTCGCGGCGGAGGCGGCGGCGCTGGCGCCGGTGGACGAGGCGGTGGCGGCCCTCGAGCGCGACGTTCGCTGATCGCCCGGCCGCATCACCCGCCGGGGCCGACTACGCTTCGCCCGGGTGCAGGCCGTCAGGTTCGACATCCGCCGCCGGCGAGACGCGTCGCGTGCGTGAGTCGCTGACCGAGGTGCTCCGCTGCCCGCGGTGTCGGACGGATCGCGCCCTCGGACTCCACCCGTCACGGAGCGACGAGCGCGAGGTGCGCGAGGGCGAGCTCGTGTGCGCGGCGTGCGGCGCCTGCTTCGCCGTGCATGACGGCATCGCCGACCTGCTCGTCGATCCGCCCGACTACGTGCGCCGCGAGCGCGCGGGGCTCGGGCGCTTCGCGGAGGTGATGCGGCGCGACGGCTGGGATCGCGAGCGCATCCTGGCCCTGCCCGACGTCGACCTGCCGTACTGGCACGGGCAGGCCGATGCCCTGCGCCGGCTGGTGCGGACCGTCGGGCTGCGGCCGGGCGCGCGTCTGCTCGACGTCGGATCGAACACCTGCTGGGCGAGCAACATCTTCGCCCGGCTCGGGCTCGAGGTGATCGCGCTCGACATCAGCGACGCCGAGCTGCAGGGTCTGCGGACCGCGGACTACTTCATCGAGGGCGGCGAGACCTACTTCGAGCGCCTGCTGTCGCCCATGTTCGAGCCCGCGCTGGCCGACGAGACCGTCGACTACGTCTTCTGCAGCGAGGTGCTGCATCACAACGACCGAGGTCACCTGCAGCGCACGCTGCGCGAGCTGTTCCGCGTGCTGCGCCCCGGCGGGTGGCTGTTCATGATCAACGAGCCGATGCGGTACCCGCTCAACCTCAAGCGCGACCACGCGCGTGAGGTGGCGGAGTTCGAGGGCCACGAGCACGTGTACTTCTTCCACGAGTACCTCGCCGCCGCGCGGCGGGCGGGCTTCGTGGTGCGGATCCCGGATCTGCACGGATCGACCCTCCGGTCCGCGGCGGACGAGCAGCCGGCCGCGAACGGCCGACGCGCGTGCGTCAGGCGGATGCTCTCTCGCGGCCGGGTCACGCGGCGCGCGCTGCCCGCCTACCGCCTCTCGCGCTACGCCTGGCGCGGGCTGATCGCCGGCGACGTGCCGCTTCACCTGTACGGTCGCAAGCCCACCGGCGCGGGCCGGCGCGGCGCTGCGCGTCACACGTGACCGGGCACGGGCGCTCCGTCCACGTCGGACGGCGGCGGCGCGAGCGCGCCCTCGGGAGTGGGCGTGCGCGAGCGGCGCCGGCGGGGCACGAGCTCGACGAGCAGGATCGCTCCGAGGATGCATCCGGCGCCGATCCATCCCGGTAGCGAGAGCCGCTGGCCCTTCAGCACGTAGGCGAACAGCCCGGCGAAGGCCGGTTCGGCGGCCATGATGAGCGCGGCGCGCTCGGGCGGAGCGTGCCGTTGGGCGGCGGTCTGCACGAAGAAGGCGAGCGCGCTGGCGAGGATCGCGGTCACGAGCAGCGCGAGCCACACGGTCTCCGAGCCGGGGGCGCGGATGCTCGCCGCGGCGAGACCGGCGATCAGGCAGGCGAGTCCGCAGACGCCGAGCTGCACCGCGAGCAGCGCGCTCGTCGCGTGGTGGGGCGTGGCCCGATCGGTGACGAGGATGTGGACCGCGAACGCGAGCGCGCACCCGAGGGTCAGGGCATCGCCGAGCGGGTGCAGCGGTCCGCCGGTGCCCGACAGCAGCGCGAGGCCGGCCAGCGACAGCGTGACGCCCGCGATCGTCGGGCCCGCCGGCCGGCGGCGCGCGGCGAGCGCGGCGAGCAGCGGCGTGAAGACGACGAACAGCCCGGTGATGAAGCCGGAGTGCGCGGCCGAGGTGTGCGCGAGGCCGTACGTCTGCAGGACGTAGCCCGCGGTCAGGAGCGAACCCATGACGATGCCGGCGCGCCAGCCGGCGGGGGAGAGCTCGCGCAGCTGCCGGCGGGCGAGCACGGCGACGAGCGCGGCCGCGAGCAGGAAGCGCTCGGCGAGGAAGCTGAGCACCGGCGTGCGCGCGATCGCGTCCTGCACCATCACGAACGTCAGGCCCCAGATGGCGGTGACGGCGAGCAGGCTCAGCTGCGCGAGCGCGCTGGTCGTCGGCCGGCCGCGCACGGTCCGGTCTAGCTCGCGGTCTCGGTCCGCGCGCGGGCGGCAGCCGCGCGCGGGCGCCGCAGCGGGGCCAGGCGATCCTGGGAGACGGCGACGCCGAGCAGCACCACGACCGCGCCGAGCGGCTCGTTCCACGTCAGTCCCTCGCCGAGCACGAGGATGCCGAGCGCGGTCGCGAACACCGGAATGACGTAGGTGACCGTCGAGGCCGTCGTCGCGCCGGCACGCTCGATCAGCCCGTAGCTGAGCACGTAGGCGACGCCGGTGCCGAGCGCGCCGAGCGCGAGCAGGGAGCCGGCGACGGCGGGGTCGACGCGACCGACGCTGCCGCCGAGGATGAGCGCGAGCACGGCGAGCTCGATCGACGCGCAGATGAGCTGGCCGCCGGCCAGGCTCGTCGCCGGCAGCCCGAGCGGGCTGAGGTACCGGCGCGTGTACGGGAAGGCGATCCCGTACAGGGCCGCGGCCGCGAGGCACGCGAGGTCGCCGCGCAGCGCGCCGCCGCCGACCCCGGACCACGGTCCGAGCAGGCAGACGACGCCGACGAAGCCGATGGCGAGACCGAGCGTGCGCGTGCGCGTCGGGCGCTCGCCCAGCACGACGATCGCGACGAGCAGCGTGAGCAGGGGCGTCGTCGCATTCCAGATGCCGGCGAGCACGGAGGAGATGCGCGTCTCTCCGTAGGCGATCAGCGTGAACGGGAGCGCGTTGCCGATCAGGGCGAGGACCGCGAGGTGACCCCACGTCGATCGCCGCCGCGGGAGCGCCACGCGCTGGGCGGCGAGCACACAGCCGAGGACCGCCGCCCCGACGGCGACGCGAACGAGCGCCACGTCGATCGGCGGCACGGCGCGAAGGGCCACCTTGATGAACAGGAAGCTCGAGCCCCAGATCGCGCTCAGCGCGATGAAGGCGGGCAGCCAGGGGTGGGGACGGGGACGGCGCACGGGCTGAGGATCGAACGCGCGCTGGCGCGCATTCGTGGCATCGATCCCCAGTGTGTCAAGGCCCGCCGGGCGCGCGCCTCGCCGGCGCGCGCTCACCACAACCGCTCGGCTCAGGCGAGGCGCGCCGCGGCCCGGACGCGCGACAGCGACCACCAGGCGGGGCGGGAGCGGCGGGCCCGTGCCGCGCGCGCGCGCTCGCGCACCAGCGCCGCCAGATCGTCCGTCGGGTGGAACGGATCGGCGATCGACGAGTCGTCGGCGAGCGACAGCGCGACGCGCAGGATCCCCTCGACCTCGACCAGCAGGAGCGGCCCGGCGGGAACATCGGCGCTGTCGAGCGCGGCGAGCCGGCGCAGCTCGGCCGCGTCCCCACCGTGGGCGAGCCGGATGGTGATGGCGCTCTCGAGGCTCTTCTCGGCGGGCTGGCGGACGGTCGGCACTCCCTCATTGTGCGGCCGCCAGCGCATGAAGGCAAATAGGGATTGCGCGGATCAGCTATAACTTCCGGTAATGCTGAACGTTGGTCGTCTGAGCGTCCTGCGCGCGGTCGCACGCCACGGCTCGTTCTCGGGCGCGGCCGACGCGCTCGGCTACACGCAGCCCGCGGTTTCGCGCCAGATCGCGACGCTCGAGGCCGAGACCGGGACGGTGCTCGTCACCCGCGCCGCGCAGGGGGCCCGGCTGACCGAGGCCGGCGAGGTCCTCGTGCGTCACGCCGAGGTCGTCTTCGCCCAGCTCGAGGAGGCCGAGAGCGAGCTGCGGGCCGTGGTCGGACTCGAGGGCGGCCGCCTGCGGCTGGCCACGTTCTCCTCGGCGGCCGCGAGCATCGTTCCGCTCGCGATCGCGCGCTTTCGCGGCCTCTACCCGGGCGTGGAGCTCGTCGTCGAGATGCTCGAGCCCGAGGACTCGGTGCCCCGGCTGCGCGGCGGCGAGCTCGACATCGCGCTCACGAACGAGGGCGAGCGCGCGTCCGGCGACTCGATCGAGCGCGTGCACCTGTTCGACGATCCGATGTACGTGGCCATCCCCTGCGGCCATCGGCTCGCCGAGCGCCCGACGGTGCGCCTGCGCGAGCTCGCCGACGAGCCGTGGATGCTGGGCACGACGACGACGTGCCCAGATGCGCGGATGTTCAAGCAGGCCTGCCACGCTGCCGGCTTCGAGCCGACGGTCGCCTTCGAGAACGACGACTACCACGCGATCCTCGGCTTCGTCGCCGCCGGCGTCGGCGTGGCGCTCATCCCCGACCTCGTCGCGCGCGCCGCGCGCGAGGACGTCGTCATCCGCCCGCTCGGCTCGCATGCCCTGGTGCGCAAGATCGCCGCCGCCGCGCCCGCGGGCTACCGTGCCCCGGCGACCGAGGCGATGCTCGAGGTGCTGCTCGCGGTCGGCTCGGAGTGGGAGCGGGCCGGACGGGCCCACGTGTACGCCTAGGGATAGGATCGCTCGCGATGAGCGCGCGCATCGGCGAGCTGGAGGTGTTCGGGCTGTGCCTCGGCGGCAACGTGTTCGGCTGGACGCTCGACGAGGCCGGCTCGTTCGCCGTGCTCGACGCGTACGTGCGCGCGGGCGGCAACTTCATCGACACCGCCGACGTGTACTCGGCCTTCGCTCGGGGCAACGTCGGCGGCGAGTCCGAGACGATCATCGGACGCTGGATGGCCGCGCGCGGCAACCGCGACGAGCTCGTCATCGCCACGAAGGTCGGCATGCTCGCGAGCGCCAACGGCCTCGCGCCGGAGACGATCCGCCACGGCCTCGAGGCGTCCCTGGAGCGCCTGCAGACCGACCGCATCGACCTGTACTACGCGCACCGCGACGACCCCGAGGTGCCGCAGGAGGAGACGCTGCGCGCCTTCGACGAGCTCGTGCGCGAGGGCAAGGTGCGCCATGTCGGCGCTTCGAACTTCGCCGCCGAGCGGCTCGAGTCGGCGCTCGCGATCTCCGCGCGCGAGGGCCTCGCCGCCTACGTCGCGCTTCAGCCGCACTACAACCTGCTCGAGCGCGCGGGCTACGAGGGCGAGCTGCGCGCGGTGTGCGAGCGGCACGGGCTCGCCTGTGTGCCGTACTTCGGTCTGGCCCGCGGCTTCCTGAGCGGCAAGTACCGTCCGGACGGTCCGGCGGTCGGCAGTCCGCGGGCCAAGGGGGTGATCGAGGCATACGGCAACGATCGCGGCTGGGCCGTGCTCGCCGAGTTGGACGGCATCGCGCGGGCGCGCGGCGGGCTTCCGGTCGCCGCCGTCGCGCTTGCCTGGCTGCGCGCCCAGCCGACGGTCGCCGCCCCGATCGCGAGCGCGACCTCGCCCGAGCAGCTCGGCGAGCTCGTCGCGTCGACGACGCTGACGCTGACGCCCGACGAGCTCGCGCGCCTCGACGCGGTCAGCGCCTGACGCCCCTGCGGCGGGTCGGCCCGTCGGTGGCTAGCGGCGCCCGGAGCCGGAGGCCGGCACGCGGGCGACGGAGAAGGACAGCGCCTGCCGATCGGCGTCGTGAACGCTCAGGAGGTCGCCATCGCGCCGGACCGCCTCGATGCCGCTGTCGACCAGGCGGCGCTCGACCGCATCGAGCCGTAAGGGGTCGCGCAGCTGCAGCTCGACCAGGCGCAGGCCGGGCGCGGTCGGCGGCGCCGGCGCGGCGCCCCGGCTCTGCCACGTGTTGAGACCGAAGTGGTGGTGGTAGCCGCCGGCGGCCACGAACGCCGCCGAGGGGAGGTGCGCCTGCAGGTCGAAGCCGAGCGCATCGCGGTAGAAGCGCACCGCGCGATCGACGTCGGCGACCTTCAGGTGCACGTGGCCGACGACGGTGCCCGGCGCAATCGTCGGTCCCGGTGGCTCGTCGGCCGTGGACAGCAGCGCGTGCAGATCGAGCGGCAGCGTGAACATCCGGATCGGATCCGCTCCGTCGGGGGCCGGCCACTCGTCCCGCGGGCGGTCGGCGTACAGCTCGAGCCCGAGACCGTCCGGGTCATCGAGATAGATCGCCTCCGACACGCCGTGGTCCGAGGCGCCGGTGAGCGGCCAGTGGGCGGAGGCGGCGCGCAGCACCGTGTCGGCGAGGTCGCCCCGCGTGGGGTGCAGCAGCGCGACGTGGAACAGCCCGCTGCTGCGCGGCGGCACCGGGGTCGGCTGATGCAGGCGCGTGAGGTGCAGCAGCGGCGCCTCGCGCTCGGGGCCGAGGATGGCCTCCTCGTCACCGCGCGTCACGACCGGCAGGCCGAGGATGCGCTCGTAGAAGTCGACGCTGCGCCCAAGGTCGCTCACGGCGAGATGCACCGCTCCGATCCGCAGGCCCGGATCGATGGCGGGGCGGGTGGGATCCGGTGCGCTCATCGACGCTTCCTATAGGCCGTGTGACGCGTTGCCCACGGCCGTGCGCTCGGCCCGCAGGCCGACGTTCGCGCACTCCTCGCAGATCTGGGCCGGGATGAGGCCGATGCGCATCAGTCCGGCGAACACGCGGCAGCCGATGCAGTATCCGGCGATCGACTCCAGACCGGCGGCGACGATCAGCAGCGCGAGCAGCACATCGGCGGCGAGGCTCACGTGCGACGGATCGCTCAGCCCGATCACCGCCGCGGCCACGGTGATGGCCGCGCCCATCCCCTGCGCGAAGCGCTTCGGCGGTCCGGGCACCGGCTTCTCGGGCCCGAGCCGCGGGGCCGCGACGCGGCTGGCGAAGCGTCCGAGCGGGCTGAGCGTCGGACCGGTGAGCACGCGCGCCACGAAGCCATACGCGAGCGGGACCAGCAGCCAGTACCACGAGGTCGCGAGCGTGACGATGCCCGTCGCGAGCACGACGGCGGCGACGGTTCGGGCCGCCTTCTCGTTGACGGGGTTCGGAAAGGAGAACAGTGAGCGCATCGCCCTGATCAGCAGCGAGCGTAGCGCACGGGGCCGGGCCCGCCGGCCGCGTCGATCGGGCCCCGCGTCAGATCGTCAGGCTCGTCCCCTCGGCGGCCATCTCGACCTGGCGCGCATCGCCGCCGCGGTCGACCCAGACCTCGCGCGCTCGCGCCAGGAGGCGGTCGAGCAGCTCGTCCTCGTGGCTCGGGTCGTGGTGGAAGAGCAGGAGACGCTCGGCCTCGGCGCGGGCCGCGAAGCGCAGTGTGTCCTCGTAGGCCGAGTGACCCCAGCCGAGCGTGCCGCGGTACTCGGGCTCGGTGTACTGCGCGTCGTGGATGAGGAGGTCGGCGCCGATGGCGAGGTCGGCGCCGGAGATCCATTCGCGTGGCACCCGCTCGAGGTCGACGCCGAGCGCCGGTTCGTGATCCGGCAGGTAGCAGACGCTGTGACCCGCCTCGGTGATGCGGTAGCCGAGCGTGGTGCCGCGATGGGTGACGAGCGCGGCGCGGCATTCGGCGCCGAGCAGTCGCCAGGGTTCGCTCGGAACCTCGTTGAAGCGCACGTGGGCGGGGAGCTCGCGCATCTCGATCGGCGACAGCGGCGTCGACAGGTAGCGGGCGAGGCGGCGGCGCAGGTCGCGAAAGGCCCCGTGCGGGCCCCAGACCGTCACCTGCGCCTCGGTGTCGAAGAACGGGGCGAAGAAGAGCAGCCCCATGATGTGGTCGAGATGGAGGTGGGTGAGCAGGATGTGCACCTCCTCGTGTCGCCCGAACAGCCGTGCCCCGAGGTTGCGGATCCCGCTCCCCGCGTCGAGGATGAGCTGGCCGCCCTCGAGCTCGACCAGGACGCACGAGGTGTTGCCGCCGTAACGCAGCTTGTCGGTGTCGGGCGTCGGGATCGAGCCGCGCACACCGCAGAGCGTGATCTGCATGCTCAGGCGGCCCCGTCGCGGGCGCCGACGGCGAGCTCACGCTCGGCCGCGGCGTCGGGGGCGAGCGGGACGAAGCTGACGAGCGCTCCGCGGAAGCCGCCCTCGCCGATCAGTGGATTGGCGGACGCCTCGACCTCCATCAGCGCGCCCTGGTCGGTCTTGATCCGGAACCGTCCCATCGCGGGGACGCCATGGCGCAGGGCGATCGTCAGCGGCAGGTCTCCGCTGGCGATCGGGCGTCCCTGTTCGTCGACCGGGCCGATCTCGTTCCATTCCTCACGAGTCAGCCGCCCGCTCTCCTCGAACCGGCGACCGATGAGCTGCGCGGCGGCCTCGTTGAAGAAGATCATCACGCCGTCGGGGTCGGTGATGAAGGCCGGGGTGAGCGTCGCCGCGATGAAGTTGCGCGCGAGCAGCAGCTGCAGGTGCTGGGTGTGCAGGTCCACACACGGCATCATTGCCGGTCGGCCGGTCCGGCGGCGCGCAGCCGCCGCCACGCGGCCGGCTCGGGCGACGTAGAGTGGGGCTTGGCGCACGAACCCGAGCAGACGAGGAGCAGGCGATGGATCTCACGCTTACTTCGGCCGAGGAGGCCTTTCGCGACGAGCTGCGCGAATGGCTCGCCGCGCACCACCCGGGTCCCGAGCCCAAGGGCGACGAGTCGGGCTTCGAGTTTCGCCGCGCCTGGCAGCGCGAGCTCAACCAGGCCGGCTACGCCGGGTTGTCGTGGCCGGAGGAGTACGGCGGGCGGGGCGCGACGCTCATCGAGCAGGCGATCTTCAACGAGGAGCTGACCCGCGCGGACGCGCCCTCGACGGCGAACGTGCTCGGCCTCGTGATGGGCGGGCCGGTGGTCATCCATCACGGCACGCCCGAGCAGAAGGAGCGCTACCTCGCCCCGATCCTGTCGGCGGAGGAGATCTGGTGCCAGGGCTTCTCCGAGCCGGACTCCGGCTCGGACCTCGCGTCGCTCAAGACCCGCGCCGTGCGCTCGGGCGACGAGTACCTCGTGACCGGGCAGAAGGTCTGGACGACGCTCGCGCACGAGGCCAAGTGGTGCATGCTCGTCGCCCGCACCGACCAGGACGCCCCGAAGCACAAGGGTCTGACCTACTTCCTCATGGATATGGAGCAGGACGGCGTGCAGGTGCGCCCGCTGCGTCAGATCACCGGCGAGGCCGAGTTCAACGAGCTCTTCCTCGAGGAGGCCCGGATCCCGGTCGAGAACGTCGTCGGCGGCGAGGGCAACGGCTGGAACGTCGCGATCACGACGCTCGCGCACGAGCGCGCCGGCCTCGCCTTCGCGTCGGCCATCGCCGTGCGCCGCTCGCTGAACGACCTCATCGCGCTGTGCCGCGAGCGCGGAGCGACCGAGGATCCGGTCATCCGCCAGCGCCTGGCCCAGCTGCACATCGAGACCGAGAACCTGCGCCTGAACGCGATGCGCGGCCTGTCCTCGCAGATGCGCACCGGCGTGCCCGGGCCGGAGGGCTCGCTGCCGAAGTGGCAGTGGTCGGACACCAACCAGGCGCTGACGGAGCTCGCGATCGACGTGCTCGGGGAGGAGGCGCTGCGGGAGGACTCCGACTGGACCTACCGCTTCCTGCGCGCCCGCGCGAACTCGATCGAGGGCGGCACCACCGAGATCCTGAAGAACATCATCGCCGAGCGGGTGCTCGGGCTACCGAGGGCGGCACGATGAACTTCGAATTCAGCGAGGACCAGCAGACGATCAAGCGCACCGCGCGCGACCTGCTCGCGGCGCGCCTGAGGCCCGAGCGCCTGCGCGAGCTCGCCGAGGGCGGCGAGTACGACAACGAGCTGTTCGCCGAGCTCGTCGAGCTCGGCTGGCCGGGGATCGCCATCCCGGAGGAGCACGGCGGCCAGGGGCTCGGGCTCGTCGAGCTCGTCATCCTGCAGGAGGAGCTCGGCTACGCGCTCGCGCCGCTGCCGTTCCTCTCCACGACCGCCGCCGCGCTCGTGCTCGAGCACGCGGGCAGTGACGAGCAGCGCGAACGCCGGCTCGGACCGCTGCTCGCCGGCGAGCAGCGCGGCACACTCGGAATCGCGCGCGACGGTCGCGCTCCCCTTGTCCCGGATGCCCCGGGCGCGGCGTTCGTGATCCTCGCCGACGCCACGAGCGGCGAGGCCCGGCTGTACGCCGCCGAGGAGCTCGACGTGCGGGCGATCGAGACGATCGACATGACGCGCGGCTTCGGCGAGGTGGCCGCGCGCGGCGGCGGCGAGCCGCTCGAGGGCGATGTCGCCGGTGGGCTCGCGCGCGTGGCCGTGGCCCTCGCCGCCGAGTCGGTCGGCATCGCGCAGCGGATGATGGAGGAGGCCGTCGCCTATGCCAAGGACCGGCGCCAGTTCGGGCAGCCGATCGGTGTGCACCAGGCCATTTCGCACCGTTGCGCGCAGATGCTGCTCGAGACCGAGAGCGCGCGCTCGGCGACCTACTTCGCGGCCTGGACCGCGGACCACGAGCCCGACGCGCTGCCGTTGGCCGCCGCGAGCGCGAAGGCGTACGCATCGGACGCGGGAGCGCGTGTGACGGCCTCGGCGCTGCAGGTGCACGGCGGAATCGGCTTCACGTGGGAGCACGACCTGCACTTCTTCCTCAAGCGGGCGCAGGTCGACGCGCGCCTGTACGGATCGGCGGCCGAGCATCGGGAGCGGGTCGCCGCCGCGATCACCGCCTGAGTGGCGCGCCCGGCCGGAGGGCGATGATCTTCGCGGTCCGCGAAGGGGAGGCGGCCTCGGCGGTGAAGAAGGAGCCTGTGGCGGTTCCCCGCCGCGGCTCACGGCCGGATAAGAGACGCGTAATACCAGGTGAACATTCCGAGAATGCGGGCCGGTAGGCTCTCCAGCGATGACGAGGAGGCGAGAGGGTGCTCATCGGCGGTCGTTTGCCTGCGCCGGAGCGGTCACGCGGGCCGGTGGCGTAGACCACATGGACGGGGCGGCGCGTAACGGTCGGCTCGGGCTGCCGGGCGACCCTGCATGCTGTCTGCAATGATCGCGCCGGTCATCGGAGCGCAGAGCGCTGCGCCGCGGGTCGTCGAGGTCGGAGCGGGGACCCCGCCGTGCGGAGCGTAGGCGTGGGCGCACGGCGGCGATTCGGGTGGATGCTCGCCCTGGTCGCGGCGGCCCTGCTCGGGGTCGGCCTCAGTGCCTGCGGCTCGAGCGGCACCCCCAGCTACGAGGTGCGCGCGATCTTCGACGACGCCGGGAACGTCATCCCCGGGGAGGACGTGAAGGTCGCCGGCGTGAAGGTCGGCTCGGTCCAGTCGCTCGACGTCACGCCGGACCAGAAGGCGGCCGTGGTGCTGAACATCACCGACGCCGGCTTCCAGGACTTCCGGACGGACGCGAACTGCATCGTGCGTCCGCAGGCGCTCATCGGCGAGATGTTCGTCGACTGCACACCGACGCAGCCGCGCGCGGTCGGCGTCCCCGAGCCGCCCGCGTTGCCGCTCATCCGGCACGGCGCCGGCGCCGGCCAGTACTACCTGCCGGTGACGAACACGTCGAGCCCGGTCGGCCTCGACCTGATCGGAGACATCAGCCGCCTGCCGTACACGCAGCGCCTGTCGATCATCATCAACGAGCTCGGCGCCGGGCTGGCCGGCAACGGCCAGGCGCTCGAGCAGGTGGTCCAGCGCGCCGATCCGACGCTCGCCGCGCTCGACCGCGTGCTCGCCATCCTGGCCTCGGAGAACCACACGCTCGCCCAGCTCGCGACCGAGTCCGACATCGCGGTGGCACCGCTCGCGGCCACGCGCCATCAGATCGCGGACTTCATCGCGAACTCGAACACGGTCGCCACCGTGCAGGCGCAGCACCGGGCCGCGCTCGGCCAGGTGCTCGCCAAGCTGCCCGGGTTCCTCGATGCACTGACGCCGACGCTGCGCGAGCTGTCGGGCACGGCCGACGCGGCCAACCCGGTTCTGGCCAACCTCGCCGCCGCGGCGCCGGACGTCAACGCGGTCACGCAGAATCTCGTGCCGCTGTCCCAGGCCACCAGCGCATACCTCGTCAGCTTCGGGCAGACCGCCAAGCCCGGCGTGGCCCAGATCGAGGCGGCGCAACCGGTCGCGACGTCGCTGCAGTCGCTCGGCGCGGTCGCGCAGCCGTTCGGCCAGAACACCGCGGCGCTGCTGCAGGGGGTCGACAAGCAGCAGGGGCTGAAGGACATCCTGGACTTCATCTTCCGCGGGTCACTGGCGTCCAACGGGTACGACCAGGCCGGGCACTTCCTGCGGAACTTCGGCGTGATCATCGGCAACTGCATCGTGTACGACGACACGACCGTCAACACGGACTGCCAGGACGGCAACTTCACGGGCGCCAGCGGCACGACGGCGTCGACCGCCCGCGCCGCGCGCGCACGCGCCCACGCCGCCACCGCGCGGGCCGCGAGCACGAGCACGCCGGCGGGCGGCGCCGCCGCACCGGCAGGCGGAGGCTCGACCTCGAGCTCGACCACGAACACGATGCTCAGCTACCTGCTCGGCGAGTGACGATGAGCACGACCCTGCCTCCGCCCACGACCCGCGCCCGTCCCCCGGGGCCGCCGCGCCCACCGCTCGACGGTGGCTCGGGCGGCGGCGGGCGTCCCGGCCGCGGCCGGCGGGTCCGGGGCGTCGTGGTCGGACTGCTCGTCTTCGTGCTGCTGATCGTCGCCTACCTCGTGCTGAGCTCGAACAGCGCGCGCACGTACCACCTCCTGTTCACCGACGCCAGCCAGCTCGTCAAGGGCGACCAGGTCCAGGTCGGCGGCGTGCCGGTCGGGAACGTCACCGACATCTCGCTGACGAACGACAACCTGGCCGAGATCACGATCACGGTGAGCTCCCCGATCGCTCCGCTGCACGAGGGCACCACGGCACAGATCCGCTCGCCGTCACTGTCGGGTGTCGCCAACCGCTTCGTCGCGCTGGCGCCCGGGCCGAACAACGAGCCGACGCTTCCCGACGGGGCGACGCTCGGCGTCACCTCGACGCAGAGCGCGGTCGACCTCGACCAGGTCTTCAACACGCTCGACGCCCCCACGCGGCGGGCGCTCCAGCACGTCATCCAGGGCTCGGCCGTGCAGTACGCGGGGGCGTCGAAGGCGATCCAGGAGTCGCTCCCGTACTTCTCCCCGGCGCTGTCGTCGGCCGATCACCTGCTCGCCGAGCTCGACCTCGACCAGGCGGCGTTCCTGAACTTCGTCGTCGCCACGTCGAAGACGGTCACGACGATCGCCTCCCGGGCGCCGCAGCTGAGCTCGCTCGTGCAGAACGCCGATCAGACCTTCGGCGCGATCGGCGCCCAGAACCAGGCCCTCACCGCCGGGCTGCGGCAGCTGCCCGCGACGCTGGCGCAGGGCAACACGACGCTGGCCAATCTCACGCCGACGCTGGACGCGCTCACCCAACTCGTGGACGCGTCCAAGCCGACCACGCCCGATCTCACCAAGCTGCTGCGCGCGCTCGCGCCGCTGCTGGCCGAGTCGCAGGGACCGGTGACCAACCTCGGGCTGGCGATCTCCCGGCCCGGCCCGAACAACGACCTCACGGACGCGGCGTTCGACCTGCCGGCGCTCGCCCACGCGGTCGACAAGGCGGCGCCGGCCTCGATCACGGCGCTGCAGGCGTCGTTGCCGATCACGACGTTCATCCGGCCGTACGCCCCCGACCTCGTCGGCGCGCTGCGCTCGTTCGGCCAGAGCGCGAACTACTTCGATGCCGACGGTCACTACGCGCGCGTATCGCTCGTGTACTCGGACTTCGCCTCCGGCGGCAACAACACGCTCGTACCCACCAACCCGATCGCCGGACTCGCGAACCTCGAGACCGGCCAGACCAAGCGCTGCCCGGGCGCGGCCGCCGCGCCCACCGCGGACGGCTCGGCTCCGTTCACCGCCGGCGGCACGCTCGACTGCTCCCCGTCACAGGTGCCGGGCGGATGAGCCGGCGGTCCTCACGCTCGCTCGCCGGCTCGCCGCTGCTCATCGGTGCGGTGACGACGCTCGTCGTCATCGTCGCCGTGTTCCTGTCCTATAACGCGAACAACGGCCTGCCGTTCGTGCCGACGTACGACATCAACGTCACGCTCCCGGACGCGACGAGCCTGCAGATCGGCAACGACGTGCGCATCGGCGGCACGCGCGTCGGCTCGGTGGCCAAGGAGAAGGCCCAGCAGAACCTCCATACCGGCGCCGTCAGCGCGGTCGTCGGCCTCAAGCTCGAGAAGCGCCTGCAGGAGCTGCCGATCGACACGACCGTGGTGGTGCGCGACCGCTCGTCGCTCGGGGAGAAGTACCTCGAGCTGACTCCCGGGACCTCGACCCGCAAGCTGCCGCCCGGCGGCACGCTGCCGCTGTCGGCGGCCACCCCCGCCCCGGTCGAGATCGACCAGGTCCTGAACATGTTCAACGCGCCGACGCGCACCGCGATCCAGACGAACACGGTCTTCTACGGCAACGGCTTCGCCGGCCGCGGCGCGAACCTCAACAGCACGATCTCCAACCTCGACCCGGCGCTGGCGAACCTCGAGCCGCTCGCCCGCACGCTCGGCGCCCGGGACACCCACCTGGCCGGGCTCTTCGCCGCACTCGAGCGCGCGTCGGCCCAGGTCGCCCCCGTCGCGGTGCAGCAGGGCGAGGCGTTCATCGCCCTGGACACGACGTTCAAGGCGCTCGCCGGCGTGGCGCCCTCGATCGGGCAGGCGACCGACGACGGTCCCGCATCGCTCGACCAGGCCACCTTCTCGCTCGTCTACGAGCGCCCGTTCATCGCCCAGCTGACCCGCTTCTTCGCGCTGCTGGCCCCGGGTGCGGTCGCGTTGCGCCAGGCGGCCCCGAGCCTGGCCCCGGCGGTCGAGGCCGGCGTGAAGAACCTGCCCGGCGCGGCGGCCACCAACCAGCAGCTGAGCACGACGCTGGCCGCGCTGCAGGCCTTCGCCGAGGATCCGCGCGTGCTCCCCGGCCTGCTGGACCTCAGGGTCGCATTCGAGGGCGGCAACCCGATCGTGGCCGACCTGGCCGGCATGCAGACGCAGTGCAACTACCCGACGCTGTTCTTCCGCAACCTGGCCAGCGACCTGGCCGAGGGCACGAGCGTCGGCAATTGGCTGCGGGCGCTGCCGATCTTCCCGTACTCGACCTTCGACCCGAAGGCGCCGTTCGGACAGTCGGGGGATCCGCAGAACGCCGTCATCGGCCCCAACAGCGAGGGCGGCCCGGCTTCCGCGCCGGCGAACGGCGGCAACGTCGGCAGCACGCCGGCCCGCGTGACCGTGAGCCAGAACAACCACCTGCACGCGACCCCGTACCCGTACGTCGGCGCGGTGGGGCAGCCGGCCGGCGTGTGCGAGCCGGGCAACCAGACGTACACGACCGGGCAGACCGTGATCGGCCATGCCCATCCGATCAACAACAACCGCGACTTCTCGACCTCGGACGGCTAGCGATGCGACTGCTCCCCCGCCGCACGGGCCAGGACCCGGACAAGCCGCAGGTGCCGCTGCGCCTGCGTCGCCGCGGCATGAGCCCGGCGGCCGCCGGCCTGATCGTCGTCGTGCTCGTGGTGCTCGCCACGTACGCGGCGTTCACGAAGCGCAACCCCCTTCACCATGGCTTCCAGCTCAAGGGCGTCTTCACCTCGGCGGTCAACGTGGCCAAGAACACGCCGGTGCGCATCGCCGGGGTCAACGTGGGCACCGTCGAGGGGATCGGCCACTACAACGGCTCGAGCGTGGCCGTGGTGACGATGAGCCTCGACAACGGCGCGCTGCCCATCCACAGCGACGCGACGCTGAAGATCCGGCCCCGCATCTTCCTCGAGGGCAACTTCTTCGTCGACATGACCCCCGGCAGCCCATCGGCGCCGATCCTGAAGTCGGGGGCGACCCTCCCGATCACCCAGACCGCGGACCCGGTGCAGCTCGACCAGGTGCTGAGCGCGCTCAACAGCGACACCCGCACCGACCTGCAGGCCCTCCTGGACGCCTACGGGACCGCGCTGACCCACGTGCCGACGCCGGCGCAGGACGTCACCCAGGACCCGATCGTGCGCGGCAAGACGGCGGCGCAGGCGCTCAACGACGCGTCGCTCCGAGCGCCGCGCTCGCTGCGCAACAGCACGATCGTCAACCAGGCGCTCGCCGGCGAGGAGCCCCACGACGTGTCGCTGCTCGTCGCGTCGCTCGGGCGGGTGAGCGGCGCCCTCGGTCAGAGCGAGACCGACCTGCAGGGCCTCATCTCGAACTTCGACGTCACGCTCGGGGCGTTCGCGACGCAGTCGGCGGCGCTGAACGCGGCCGTCGGCCTGCTCCCGGGCGCGCTCACCACCACCGACCGCGCCTTCGCGGCGCTGAACGCGTCGTTCCCGGTCACGCGCGCGTTCGCGCTCGACCTGATCCCGGCCGTGAAGCAGACGCCGGCCACCACCGCCGCCGCGCTGCCCTGGATCGCGCAGCTCGAGGCGCTCATGAGCCCCGCCGAGCTGGGCAACCTCTCTGAGCAGCTCGTGGCGCTGGCCCCGGAGGTGGGCGCGCTCACGCCGGCCCAGACGACGTTCGCCTCGCAGCAGCTCTACCCGGTGAGCCGCTGCTTCAGCCAGGTGCTCATCCCGGCGGGCAACGTCAAGCTGCAGGACGCCGGCGGATCGACCGGCGCCCCCAACTACCAGGAGCTGTGGTACGCGCTCGTCGGCCTCAACAGCGCCGGCTCGAACTTCGACGGGAACGGGAGCTTCCTGCGCGGTCTCTCCGGCGGCGGAGGCAACTACTTCAAGTCCGGCCCGATCCGGGTGTTCGGCGAGAGTGCCCCGTCCGGTGGCGCAACCAACTTCGCCGACGTGCGTACGGTGTTTCCGCCGCTCGGCACCAGCCCGGCCGCACCGGTCAGCGCCACCGAGCCGCCGCTGAAGCCGAACGTCCTGTGCGGGACGCAGTCGCTGCCGAACTTCAACGGGCCCGCCGCCCATGGGCCGCCGGACGGGCCGGGGCGGTGAGGCGGCGATGACCGAGGCCACCCCCGGGCGCACCGTCGCCGACCAGATCCGCCGCGGCGCCGGGGCGTTCACGGCGGTTGTGTCGCTGATCATCATCGCCGCGCTCGTCGGCGGGTACATCCTCGCGCAGGAGGGCCTGACGCTCCCGGGCTGGGTGCCGTTCATCGGCACGAGCTACTACACGGTCAACGCCGACTTCCAGACCGCGCAGGCGGTGACGCCCGGCCAGGGCCAGGCGGTGACGATCGCCGGGGTGAAGGTGGGGATCATCTCGGGCGTCGACCTGCACAACGGCGTCGCCGTCGTGTCGATGCAGATCGAGCAGCGGTTCGCGCCGATCTACCGCGACGCGACGATGCTCCTGCGCCCGAAGTCACAGCTGAAGGACATGACGGTCGAGGTCAACAAGGGCACCGCGGCCGCCGGCGTCCTGCCGAGCGGCGGCACGCTGCCGGTGTCCCAGACCGCCGCCGACGCCAACCTCGACGAGCTGCTCGCCGCCCTGGACGCCGACACGCGCTCCTACCTGCAGGAGCTGATCGGCTCCGCCGGACCGGCGCTCGCCGGCCGGGGGATCGAGCTGTCGGCCGCCCTGCGCCGTTTCGACCCCACCACGCGCGATTTCGAGCTGATCGCGCGAGCGCTCGTCTCGCGGCGCAACAGCATCATGCGCGTCACGCACAACCTGGCCATCCTCACCGCCGCGATCGGAACCCGCGACGCGGAGCTGTCCAACCTCGTGCGCGCGTCGAACGCCGTGTTCGGCACCTTTGCCCGGGAGAACGCGAACGTGTCCGCGACCGTGGCGAAGCTGCCCGGCGCGCTCAGCCAGATCGACAGCACGCTCGGCAAGCTGACGACGACCGCGAACCTCTCTCACAGCGCGCTCGGGCAGCTGCTGCCGACCGCCCGGGCGCTCGGGCCGGCGTCGGTCGCCGGGCAGGCCCTGTTCAAGACGACGACCCCGGTGATCCAGAACGAGATCCGGCCGTTCGTGGTCGCCGCACAGCCGACGGTGGCGCCGCTCGTGCCGGCGGCCAAGTCGCTCGTCGCCGCGACTCCGAGCCTGACCTCGGCCTTCGGCGTGTTGAACAAGTTCTTCAACGAGCTCGCCTACAACACCGGCTCGAACACGAACCCCGGCTACCTGTTCTACCTGCCGTGGGCCAACCACAACATCAACAGCGCGCTGAGCGTCGGGGACGCCGGCGGCGCGATGCTGCGCACCGAGGTCGTCCTCGCGTCGGGCAGCCTGCAAACGGACTGTGGCACCGGCCAGATCAATCCGACCGCCGGCGTCGTCCTCGAGCAGCTGAACCTCCCGTGCACCGATCCGACCTTTGGCGGAAACCCGGGCCTCGCGCTCTCCGCGCGCCCCCCGAGCGCCACGGTGCGCGCGGCGAGCGGCGCGTTCAACTCGACGCGGTTCGGGCGGAGGCGCTGAGGCATGCAGAAGCTCGCCCCGTCCGTCGGCCGTCTCGCGGTGATCGCGATCTTCAGCCTGTCCTGCTTCGGGCTGCTGCTGTTCCTGTGGATCTCCTTCGGCGGCTCGGTCCCGCTCGAGGCCAAGGGCTACCGCTTCAACATCGTCTTCCCGCAGTCCAACCAGCTCGCGCAGCAGGCCGACGTGCGCATCAGCGGCGTGACGGTGGGGACGGTCGTCGGGCTCAACCCGACCCCGCAGGGTCAGACCGTCGCCACGATCCAGATGCAGCCGCGCTACGCCCCGGTGCATGCCGACGCGCGTGCGATCCTGCGGGCCAAGACGCTGCTCGGGGAGACGTTCGTGGCCATCACGCCGGGAAGCCGCAGCGCGCCGGCGATTCCCGATGGCGGCACGCTCGGCGCGGGACGGGTGGCCGAGAGTGTCCAGCTGGACGAGATCTACCGCACGTTCGACCCGAAGACGCGCGCGGCGTTCCAGACCTGGTTCATCGCCCAGGCGGCCGGCGTTCATGGACAGGGCCCGGCGCTGAACGCCGCGCTGGGGGAGCTCGACCCGTTCGTCAACGACCTCGAGCAGGTGACCGCGACGCTCCAGAGCCAGAACGGCGCCGTCGGCGCGCTCGTGCGGAACACCGGGATCGTGTTCGACGCGCTCGCGGAGCGCGAGAACCAGCTGCGCGACCTCGTCACGACGTCGAACGCGACGTTCGGCGCCATCGCGGCCGCCAGCAATGAGCTGGCCACGGCGTTCACGCTGCTGCCGACGTTCGAGACGCGCTCCCAGGCCGCCTTCCGCCGGCTCGACCAGTTCGCGGCGAACACCTCGCCGCTGCTGAGAGAGCTCGCCCCGGCCGAGGTCGCGCTGACCCCGGTGCTGCGCAACCTCCAGACGTTGTCGCCGAGCCTCGAGCACCTGCTCGTCGGGCTCGGTCCGCTCACGACCGCGTCGAAGGCCGGATTGCCCGCCCTCGACGACGTGCTCGCGCAGCTGCGTCCGCTCCTCGGCGCGCTCAGTCCGGTGCTGCGCAACCTCATCCCGCTGATCGCCTACGCCGAGCTGTACCGGCCCGAGCTGCAGGCGTTCCTGGCCAACAGCGCGGCGGCGTCGCAGCAGAGCACGAACCTGGTCGAGATCAACTCGTCGAGCACCGCGTCGTTGCACTTCGCCCGCGCTCTGCTCGGCCCGGCCAACCCGTCGAGCTTCGCGCTCCAGTCCGGCCAGCCCTACGGCTTCAGCCGCGCGAACGGCTACACCGCGCCCGGGGCCTTCAACCAGCTCGCCACCGGCCTGCCGACGCTGGACCCCGCCACCTGCTCGAACCCGACGCCGGGCGTCAGCGGGCCGCCGAACTCGAGCGTGTCGCAGAGAACGCTCGACCTCATCACGGTCCTGGGCATGGTCGGCACGGGCTCCAACGGCAACGTCCCGGCGCCGCCCTGCGTGGGCTCGGCGCCGCTGTCCTTCGCCGGCCTGTCGAGCACGTTCCCGCACGTGCTCGCGCCGGCGAACTGAGCGCCGGCGCTCAGTCCTGCCGCCGCTCGAGGACCAGCGCCTGCAGCGCGCGTCCGACGGGCCCGGCCTCGTCGTAGAGGCGACTCTCGGACAGCGCCGACCCGCCGTCGCCGAGGTGGGTCTGCGAGCGCATCCCGATCCACTCGCCGCGGGGCGGGCGGTGCAGGTAGATCGTCAGATCGGCGTTGATGAAGCGGAAGCCCGACCAGGGCACGGGAGCGGCGACGCCGTTGCCGAAGTCGGCCGTGGCCACGAGTCGCTGCAGCGGCGTCGTCGGCGCACCGGCGATCAGCTCCGGTCCCATGCGCATCCACAGCGTGGCCGGGCCGGGCGACAGCTCGCCCTCGAGCCAGCGCATGTCCATCGTCGTCGCGAATCCGGCCGCCCCCGAGTCGTCCAGCGTGAACGAGCGCGGCTCGCCCCGCTCGGGGCCCGGGAGCGCCGGCTCGCTCGCCGTGACGCCCTCGCCGGGTTCGAGCGCCGCGGCCGCCGCGACGCGCAGAGCGCTCGCCGTGCAGACGAGCGCGTCGCCGGCGCGCAGCTCGGCGGCCAGCTCGACGACCCGGCGGCCGGCGCGCACGACGCGCCTCGACACGTCGAGCGGCGCGATCGGCACCGGACGCAGGAAGTCGAACGAGAGGCGCGCGATCGGCAGGTCCGCGCCGGCGTCCATCTCCTCGAGCACGCCGGCCAGCAGGCTCGACGGGGCGCCGCCGTGGAGCGCGCGCGGATCCCACGGGCCCCGCCCGAGCGCGGTGGGAACGAACCGTCCGGGGCCGTCGGCGGCGAAGACGTGCTCGGCCATCGCGACTACCCGGGCAGCCCGGCGGCGAAGGCGCTCAGCGCGTCGGGATCGCGCAGGGCCGGGCCGTGCCCGAAGCAGATGAGCGTCGGGCGCAGGTCGGCGAGGCGGCGCGCGGACTCGCGGTTGCGTGACGGGTCGGCGCTGAACGAAACCGGCGGCTCGTGCAGGCCCGGCCGGCCGGTGGCGAGGCGCATCCCGTTCAGCACGTCGCCGGCGATCAGCACGCGATCGGAGGCCCGCCAGAGGACGATGTGGCCGATCGTGTGGCCGGGCGTGTGCAGGACGGTGAAGCCGGCCACCTCGTCGCCCTCGTGCAACCGGCGCGCGACCGGGTGGCCGGGCCCGGTGCAGACGCGGTCGACGAGACGGTCGCGACGCGAGCGCGGCCGGCCGCCGCGCATGAGCGCGGGGTCCTCGGCCGCCGGGGCGTCCGGCTCGCCGCACCACAACGGGATCGCGAGGGTCTCGCACAGCTCGTGGGTGGAGCCCTGGTGATCGGGGTGCACGTGGGTGAGCAGGTGCGCGCTCACGGCGCGGCCGCGCACCTGGCGCAGGATCCGCCGGGCGGCATGGCGCGTGCCCGCGTCGACGATCACGTCGCCGACGAGGAACACGTTGATCGCGTTCGGCGGGCGGCCATGCAGCTGGAAGACGTCCTCGGCCAGCCGCTTCACGTACGCGACTGCTCCCAGGAGAAGCCGCGCACGGCGAGCACCACGGCGAACGCCGCCCACAGCGCGATCACGGCGAGCGAGGACCCGTAGTAGCCGAGGCCGTGACCGTTGACGAGCGCCCCCGTGAGGCCGTCGATCGCGTTCTTCAGCGGCAGCGCGGAGGCGACGTCGCGCAGGAACGTGGGCGTGTTCTTCACGTCGTAGAAGACGCCCGAGATGAGGATCACGGGCAGGAAGATGGCGTTCACGTACGCCGTGGCGGACTCGAAGTTCGGGATCACGTGCGCGAGCGCGACGCCGAGCGCGGCGAAGCAGACAACGCTCACCGACGCGAACACGAGCAGCTCGAGCCAGTCGCGTGGCCAGGGCAGGCCGAAGAACAACCGGCCGGCCAGAATGATCACGGTCAGCTGGATGGCGGCGTTCGTGAGCGCGTTGAGGCCGAGCCCGCTCAGGTACACGCCTCCGGGCAGAGGCGTCCCGCGCATGCGCTTGAGCACGCCCTGTTCGCGCAGGAGCGTCATGTTGTAGGCGAGCGCCGTGAACGTGGTCGACAGGAGCGCCATCCCCGCGATCCCGGGCACGATCACGTTCAGCTCGGACTGGTTGTTGTGGAACACCGCGCCGAACAGGAACAGGAAGATGAGCGGCAGCGCGAAGTTGAAGAACGCCGCGCTCGGATTGCGCCAGAACAGGCGCCGCTCGAGCCGGTACTGGCGCCACACGAGCGTCCCGGTGCTCATCGCGGCGCCCCCTCGCGACGGCGGCCGCGCGCCCCGCGCCGGCGCCGGCCGCCGGCCGGCGCGTCGCCCTCGCCCTCGCCCTGAACGGGGGCGCCGTCGGGCGGGCTGTCCGCCGTCAACTGGAGGTAGACGTCCTCGAGGCTCGGCCGCACGACGACGAGGTCGCGCACGCGGTCGTCGCGCGCGAGCGCCTCGCCGGTGAGCTCGTGCAGGAACGCGGTCGGGTCGTCGATCTCGCGCTCGTGCCGCTCGCCGAGCGCGTCGCGCCAGCTGATGCGGTACGTCGCCGCGCCGTCGACGCCGAGCTCCGCCGGCGAGCCCTCGGCGAGGATGCGACCGTCCTTGATGATGGCCACGCGGTCGGCGAGCGCCTGCGCCTCGTCGAGGTAGTGCGTCGTCAGCAGCACCGTCTTGCCGAGGTCGCGCAGCGCGCGCACGGTGTCCCAGGCGGTGCGGCGCGCGGCCGGGTCGAACCCGGTCGTGGGCTCGTCGAGGAAGATCAGGTCGGGGTCGCCGATGAGTGCGAGCGCGAAGTCCAGCCGCCGCAGCTGTCCGCCGGAGAGGCGGCGCGCGCGCTCGTCGGCCTTCTCCTGCAGACCCGAGAGAGCGAGCACCTCGTCGACCGAGCGGGGGTGCGGGTAGAAGCCGGCGAAGTGGCCGAGCGCCTCGCGCACCGTGATGTGCGGATACAGGCCGGTGCTCTGCAGCACGATGCCGACCCGTTCGCGCAGCGCCCGCGGACGGTCCTGCGGGTCGAAGCCCAGCACGGAAACCTCGCCGGCCGAGCGGTCCCGGTAGCCCTCGAGGATCTCGACGGTCGTCGTCTTACCGGCGCCGTTGGGCCCGAGCAGGCCGAAGATCTCTCCCGGCCGCACCCGGAAGTCGATCCCGCGCACCGCCTCGAAGTCGCCGTAGCGCTTGCGCAGGTCGCGCACCTCGATCGCCGCGGGCGCATCGGTGGCCGGCGCGCTGAGGGGCGCGGGTGGCGAGGTGTTTTCGACGGTCACCGACCGTCGCACGTCGGATCCGCTGTGCCGCATCGCCCAGATCATGACAAGATCGGCTTCGGCGCCCGAGGGCGCCGAAGCACCATGCGGCTCGCGTGCATCGACATCGGGACGAATACGACGCGCCTGCTCGTCGCGGAGGGCGACGGCCCGCGGCTGCGTGAGGTGCTCGCCACCCGCGTGTTCACGGATCTCGGCCACGTCCGCCGCCGCGGCGAGATCGGCGCGCCCGCGATCGCCCTGGTCGTGCAGGCGGCCGTCGAGCACGAGCAGGCCGCGCGTGCCGCGGGCGCCTCGGCGATCGACATCATCGCCACGGCCGGCGTGCGCGCCGCGGCCGACCGCGACGCGCTCTTCAGCGCCGTGACCGAGGCGACGGGGCTGCCGGTCCGGCTGCTGAGCGAGGACGAGGAGGGACGGCTCGCGTTCGCCGGGGCGACGAGCGCCCTCTCGGACGATCCGGGGACGCCGATCGGAGTGATCGACGTCGGCGGTGGCTCGACCGAGCTCGTCGTCGGCACGCGCGCGGGCGGCGTCACGTGGATCGCCTCGCTGGCGATCGGCTCGGCCGTGCTCACCGAGCAGTACCTGCACAGCGACCCGCCCGGGCCGGTCGAGCAGTCGGCGGCGGCCGACCACGCCGACGAGGTGTTCGCGGGCGTGCACGCGCCGGTGGTGTCGGCCGCCTACGCCGTAGGCGGCAGCGCGACCTCCCTGCACCGGCTCATCGGCGAGGTGCTCGACGCGGACACGCTCACGCTCGTCCGCGAGCAGGTGACGGGCGCTCGCAGCGAGGCCCTCGCGCACTCGCTGGAGCTCGACCCGCGCCGAGCGCGGCTGCTGCCGGCTGGGATCATGCTGCTCGAGCGGGCGGTGCGGGCGATGGGCGTCGCCGCGCGGATCGCCGCCGGCGGGGTGCGCGAGGGGGTCGTCCTCGAGCGCCTCGCTACCAGTGCACGCCCTTCATGAGGTTGGCGACGGCGATCTGCTCCATCGAGGCCTTCTCGTTGGGGTCCTCCTGCCCCTTCGACGCGGCCGAGTCGGGGAACACCTTGTAGGCCATGTGCAGGATCTGGTCGACCTGCTTGGGCGCGAGCGCGTAGAGCACCTCGCCGAAGGTGCCCAGGCGGGTGTTGATCTGCTTCGGCTTGGAGCGCAGCGCCTCGCAGATCATGTCGGCCGCCTCGTCGGGCGTGATGGCCGGGAACGCGTCGTACATCTTCGTGGGCGCGATCATCGCCGTGCGCACGAGCGGCATGTGGATCGTCGTGAAGGTCACGCCATCGCCGACGGTCTCGCTCGAGACGACGCGCGTGAAGGCGTCGAGCGCCGCCTTGGAGGCGACGTAGGCCGAGAACCGCGGCGGGTTCGTCTGCACGCCGATCGAGGAGACGTTCACGATGTGCCCGAATCCGCGTTCGCGCATATGCGGCAGCAGCCCGATGATGAGCTTGATCGTGCCGAAGTAGTTCAGCGCCATCGTGCGCTCGTAGTCGTGGAAGCGGTCGTAGCTGAGCGCGACCGAGCGGCGGATCGAGCGGCCGGCGTTGTTGACGAGCATGTCCACCGCGGGATGGTCGGCGAGCACCCGCTCGATCATCTCCTCGACGGCGTCGGTGCTCGACAGGTCGGCCGGGTAGATGTAGGCGGTGCCGCCCTCGCGCTCGATCTCCTCCTGGACCTCACGCAGCTTGTCCTCGCTGCGGGCGACGAGCAGCGGGATCCCCCCGGCGGCGGCCACCTTGACGGCCGCGGCGCGGCCGATGCCCGAGGATGCGCCCGTGATGAGCACGGTCCGGCCGTTGATCGCCGCCTCCAGCGAGCGATCGCGGAACAGGTCCGGGTCGAGGTTGCGCTCCCAGTAGTCCCACAGCTTCGGCGCGTAGGCGGAGAGCGGCGGGACCTCGATCGCCGAGCCGGCGAGCGCGCGCTCGGTGTCGCGCGTGTCGAACTCCGGCACGAGCGCGACGTGGCCGAGGATCTCCGGCGGAATGCCGAAATCCTCGAGGAACACGCGCCGGGCGTCGCTCAGCGCCGGGAGGCGCAGGATCATCGAGATGACCCCCTTCGGCAGCGCGTCGGTGATGCGCTTGTCGACCCGCAGCGCCAGCTGCGGCGCGTGCGCGGCGCGCGCGAACTCGTTGAGGACCTCCCCCGAGCGCTGCGAGCGGGGATTGGTCAGATGGAACGCCTGGCCGTCGAGATCGGGCTCATGCGCGATGTGGTCCATCGACGCGGCGACGAAGTCGACGGGCACGAGGTTGGTGTATCCGAGCTCGGGACCGACGAGCGGGACCCACTCCGGCAGCCAGTGGCGCAGGCGCTGGATGGCCTTGAAGAAGTAATACGGCCCGTCGATCTTGTCCATCTCGCCGGTCTGCGAGTCGCCGACGACGACGCCCGGGCGATATACGCGCCAGGGCACCTGCGCCTCGGTCCGGACGATGCGCTCGGACTCGAACTTCGTGCGGTGATACGGCGACGGGAGCTTCTGGCCCTCGTCGAACATGTCCTCGCGGAACAGTCCCCGGTGCAGGCCGGCCACGGCGACCGAGGATGCGAGGTGCAGGCGTCCGGCCTGCAGTGCGTTGGCCAGCTCGACCGCGTTGCGGGTGCCCTGCACGTTGAGCACCTCGTTCTCATCGGCGGGCGCGGTCATGTCGTACAGCGCGGCGAGGTGGAAGAAGTGGCCGATCTCGCCGCCGAGCTCGGCGACGAGATCGTCGGACACGCCGAGTCGCGGCTCGTGTAGGTCGCCCGGCACGGCGTGCACGCGCGCCCGCACCCCCGCGGGGTCGCCGGCCTCGCGCCCCCAGCGCTCGACGAGCGCGTCGAGGCGCTCGGTGGAGCCGTCGCGCACGAGCACGTAGATGTCGCCATCGCGCTGCAACAGGCGCTGGACGAGGTTACGCCCGATGAATCCGGTCGCACCGGTCACGAAATAGGCCATCTAGCTCCCTCCGAGTTGGTCGGAAGCGAGCATACCCCGGCACCGCCGTGCCGGGCGAACGTCCGCGCGTGCGCTACCAGCCGCCGTGCCAGTCACCGTTTGCCACACGGTGCTTGGCGGCCGCCTTGCGCTCGTCCTTGCGCTTCTCCATGCGCCCGTAGATGAGGCTGGCGATCAGTACGAACAGCGAGAAGAAGCCGATGAGGATGAAGCCGGCGGTGGTGACGACCTTGTCGTTGGTCTCACCGTAGAAGCCACGGCCGTCGTTGAACGCGAAGGCGCTCGGCGCGAAGGCCATCAGCAGGAACGCCGCGCCGGCGAGGAGGGTGATCAGTCTGCGCATGGTCGCCGGATCGTATCGGAGCGGGCCGCTATCCTCGCCGCGGCCATGGCCTCCGTCCTCCGCGAGCGGGTGCAGCCGGAGATCGAGGTGCTGCGCCTCGATCGCCCGGCGCAGCGCAACGCCCTCGATTCGGCCACACTGCGGGAGCTGCTCGACGTCCTCGACGAGCTCGCGCAGGACCCCGGGCCGAGGGCGCTCGTCATCTCGACGACCAGCGAGCGCGCGTTGTGCGCCGGCGCCGACGTCAACGAGCCGCTCGACGCCGCGGGCGGCGTCGAGCGCATGGAGGCGTTCGCGCGCCTCTACGCCGCGATCGAGGCCTTCCCGGCGCCGACGGTGTGCGTGTGCGTCGGCAACGTCGTGGGCGCGGGCGCCGAGCTCGCCGCCGGCTGCGACCTGCGGGTCGGCGGCGACAACCTCAAGCTCGCGTGGGCCGGCGCGCGGCTCGGCGTCCCGGTCGGCCCCGCCCGCCTCGCTCCGCTCATCGGGCTTTCGCGGGCGCGCGATCTCGTGCTGACGGGCCGCGTGGTCTCCGCGCCCGAGGCCTTCGAGCTCGGCTTTCTCAACCGCGCGGTCGCCGCCGGGGAGGCGGAGGCCCAGGCGCTCGAGCTCGCGGGCCAGATCGCCGCGAACGACCCCGCCGGCGTGCGCGCTCTCAAGCGGATGTTCCGCAACTTCGAGGGGCTCGGGCCGGCCGAGCGAGTAGCGCGGGAGAACGAGATCCTCGTCGACTGGCAGCGCCACGGCGCGGGCCTGCCGGCCGGGTCGCATCCGGACGGGGGCTGAGGCCGGGCGCGGCGCGTGATCGGAGCCGGGATCGGCCGGTCGCGCCGGCAAGCGTGATCGATCTTCTTCGCTGGTGAGAGAAGATCGACCAAACTTCGCGCTGGGTCGGGTGAAAGCCGCCGGCGCGAGGCGATCCGCGCTCGGCGGGGCCCGGCGATCCGGCCAGCGTGATCGATCTTCTTCGCTGGTGAGAGAAGATCGACCAAACTTCGCGCCTGGCCGGGCCGAGCGCTGCGCCGGTGCCGCCACCCGCACGCCGCGCCGCCCGGACCGGCCACCTACCATGGGCTCGTGGCCGTTCTCATCGCATCGGACCTGCACAAGGACATGGCCGGGCAGCCGCTGCTGCGCGGCGTCTCGTTCAAGCTCGAGCGCCGCGATCGCCTGACCATCGCGGGGCGCAACGGCGCCGGCAAGACGACGCTGCTGCGCATGCTCGCCGGCGACGAGTCGATCGACCGCGGGGAGCTCTCGCTGTCGAAGGGCGCGCGCGTCGTCCTGCACGACCAGCGCCCGCCGCGCGAGCGGGACGTCAGCCTGCGCGACTACGTGCTGTCGGCCTGCGCGATCGAGCTGGCGATCGAGGCGCGCCTGCGCGAGCTCGAGCAGGCGATGGCCGGCGGGGCGAGCGACGACGCCACGCTCTCCCGCTACAGCCGCGCCCAGGCCGACCTGGAGGCCCACGGCGGCTATCTGTGGCGCGACCGGGCGACGGCGATGCTGCACGGGCTCGGCTTCGAGGACGGAGACTTCGACCGGCGCCTCGACACGTTCTCGGGCGGGCAGCTGACGCGGGCCTCGCTGGCGCGGGCGCTCGCCGCCGAGGCGGACGTGCTGCTGCTCGACGAGCCGACGAACCACCTCGACATCGAGTCGCTGGAGTGGCTCGAGAAGACCCTCGTCGGGCTCGACGCGGCGATCATGCTCGTCGCGCACGATCGCTGGTTCCTCGAGACCGTCGGCACCGCCGTGCTCGAGCTCGAGGCCGGCCGCTCGCGCTTCTTCGCCGGCAGCTGGCACGCCTGGCGGCGCGAGCAGGCGGCGCGCGAGCTCGCGCTCGGCCGCGCGATCGACAAGCAGCAGGCCGAGATCGCGCGCATGGAGCGCTTCATCGAGCGCTTCCGGGCGAAGGCCACGAAGGCGCGCCAGGCGCAGTCGCGCGTGAAGGCGCTCGCGAAGGTCGAGCGGATCGAGCGTGACCCGCGCGACGGCGAGGCGCTGTCGTTCGACTTCAAGGCTCCGGAGCGCAGCGGGCGCGTCGTCTTCGAGCTCGAGGACGGACGGATCGAGGTCGGCGATCCGCCACGGGTCCTCCTCCACGACGCCGGCCTGTGGCTCGAGCGCGGCGAGCACGTGTCGCTCGTCGGCAAGAACGGCACCGGCAAGACGACGCTCATCGACACGCTCGCCGGGCGCCGGCCGCTCGCGGCCGGGAAGCTGCGCACCGGGCACAACGTGCAGGTCGGCTACCTCTCCCAGCACGCCGACGAGCTCGGCCTCGGCGGCCCGCCGGGCCAGACGGTCGTCGAGGTGACCCAGCGGGCGACGGGGCTGACGCCGAACAAGGCACGGGCCCTGCTCGGCCGCTTCCTGTTCTCCGGCGAGGAGGCCGAGAAGCCGCTCGACGGGCTCTCCGGGGGCGAGCGCCGGCGTCTGTCGATCGCCGTCCTCGTGCAGTCCGGCGCGAACGTGCTCGTCCTCGATGAGCCGACGAACCACCTTGACATCGAGAGCCGCGAGGCGCTCGAGGACGCGCTCGGCGGCTTCGAAGGCTCGCTGCTGCTCGTCAGCCACGACCGGGCCCTGCTCGACGCGGTGGGCACGCGCACCGTCGCGCTCGAGGACGGTGAGCTGCATTCCTACGTCGGCGGCTGGCCCGAGTACGTGCGGGTGCGCGAGGAGCGCGCGGCCGCGGGCGGCGCGGCCGCAGCGCCCGAGCCGGCCGGCGGGCGCGCCGCGCGCGCGAACGCGGGAGCCTCCGCGGCGGCGGGCGGGTCGCCCACCAACGGCGCCGGCGCCCGGGGCGCCGCGAAGAAGGGCCGGGCGGAGAACGGCGCGGCGAAGGCGGGCGTCGCGAAGAACGGCGATGCCGCGGACGCAAGGCGCGGCGGCCGCCGCGACGCCGGGCCGTCGAAGAACCGCCTGCGCGAGCAGGAGAAGGCCGAGCGCGCCGTCGAGGAGGCCGAGGCCGCGCTCGTCGCGCTCGAGTCCGAGCTGGCCGATCCGGCGGCGTGGGCGACGAAGTACGAGTCGGCGAAGTCCGAGGCCCGCCACACGGCGGCCAAGCGGGCCATCGAGGCCGCCTACGCGCGGCTCGAGACGCTCGTCGACTGAACGGTCGTGACGCAGGCCTGCCACTTTCGGGCCATTGGCAGACCGGCACCGCCGGAGTAGCGTCGCCTCACGTTCTCGCGAGCAAGATCATGGCTGCGTATCGCGCCGACCCGACCGCGAGCCGGCCTGAGCCGGAGTCCCGACTCGACCTCGCGCGCCCCGCGCGATCTCAGGCCGTCGCCGCGACCGCCATGGGGACCGGCACCAGGCTGACCGGGATCCCGTTCAGCACGGCGTTACCCGACGGCGCGTCCAGGACGAGCTCGTCGGCGAGCACGTTGCTGTTCGTCCCCGGGCGCTGCGCCGCGACGCTCATCGCGGTGCCCGGTGCATCGTGGCCCCAGCCGTGGGGGATGCTGACGACGCCAGGCATGATCGCGTCCGTCACCTCGACCGGGACCCGGACGCTCCCGGTGCGCGAGCTGACGATCGCCGGTTCGCCGTCGCTCAGGCCCAGGCGCGCCGCGTCGTCGGGGTGCACGTGCGCGGTGCAGCGCACCGGCCCCTTCGCAAGCAGCGGCAGGTTGTGCATCCACGAGTTGTTCGAGCGAAGCTGGCGGCGCCCGATGAGCACCATGTCGCTGATCGGCCGCTCGAGCACCGCGTGCAGCCGCGGTACGTCGGCGACGATCGTCTCGGGCGCGAGCTCGATGCGCCCGCTCGGGGTGCGGAGCACCTCGGGGATGCGCGGGTGCAGCGGACCGAGATCGACGCCGTGCGGCGCGGCGATGAGCGCGTCGAGCGTCAGCCGTGGCCCGTCCTCACGGGTGCCGAAGCCGTCGCCGTACGGTCCGCAGCGGAGCATCAGGTCGAGCAGCCGCTCGGGCCCGGTGCGCGGCGTGCCGTCGGCCGCGGTGAGGCGCTCGAGCACCTCGCTGGGCTCGAGCCCGGCGACCGGCGAGTCGGCGAGCGCGACCTCGCGGCGCGCGGCCTCGAGCGCGACCTGCTCGTCGAGCCCGTCGACGTCGGCGTCCGGTCCGGCGCCGGCGGCCGCGCCTGCCAGCCGCAGCAGGGTCCGCCACTCGTCGGGCACGTCGCCGGTCAGCGTCGGCGGCGAGTAGTTCGCGACGTTGCGCACCGCGAACTGGTAGAGCGCGACGTCGTAATGGCTGCGCTCCAGCGGCGAGGGCCCGGGCAGGATGAAGTCGGCGTGGCGGGTCGTCTCGTTGACGTAGATGTCGACGCTGACCATCAGCTCGAGCGTGTCGAGCGCGGCGTCGAGGCGCGCCGAGTTGGGCGTGCTCAGGACCGGGTTGCCGGCGAGCGTGAACAGGGCGCGCACGCGGCCCTCGCCCGGGGTGTCGATCTCCTCGGCGAGCGTCGCGGCCGGAAGCTCGCCGAACAGCTCGCCGATCCCGCGCACGCGGCTCGCCCAGCGCCCGAACTGTGCACCCCGCCCGTGACCGGGCTCGCCGCGGGTGTTGGAGGCGCCGATCGCCGCGGCGGTGAACATCGCCCCGCCGGGGCGGTCCAGATTGCCGGTCAGCAGGTTGCACACATCGACGAGCCAGCTGGCGAGCGTCCCGAACTCCTGCGTCGTCGTGCCGATGCGGCCGTACACCGCCGCCGTCGGCGCGGCGGCCAACGCCCGGGCCAGGCCCCGGATCGTCCCGCAGTCGATCCCGCACGCCGGCGCGACGGCCTCGGGCGTGAAATCGGCGCTGAGCGCCCGCACCCGCTCGATGCCCTCGGTGTGCGCGGCGAGCGGCCCCGGGGCGGCGAGACCCTCGTCGAACAGTGCGTGCACGATCGCGAACAGCAGCAGCGCGTCGGTGCCGGGCCGGATGAAGTGATGCTCGTCGGCGAGCTCGGCCGTGCGGCTGCGGCGCGGATCGATCACGACGACGCGCCCGCCGCGCTCGCGGATGGCGCGCAGCCGGCCGCGCATGTCGGGCGCCGTCATGAGGCTGCCGTTGGAGGCGAGCGGGTTGGCGCCGAGGATGAGCAGGTAGTCGGTGCGGTCGACGTCGGGCACCGGCACGCTCAGGCCGCCCCCGAACATGAGCGCCGCCGCCATCTGCTTCGGGAACTGGTCGACGGTCGACGCCGAGAAGAGGTTGCGCGTGCCGAGCGCCCGGAGCAGGACGCGGGAGTACAGCAGCGCGCTGGTGTTGTGCGCGCTCGGATTGCCGAGGTACACACCGGCGGCGTCGCGTCCGTCGCGGGCGAGGATCTCGCCCAGGCGGCGGTCGATCTCGGCGAACGCCTCGTCCCATGCGACCGGGGTGAAGCGCCCGTCGGCGGCGCGCCGCAGCGGTGTGCGCACGCGGTCGGGGTCCTCGTGCAGCGCCTTCAGGCCGGCGCCCTTGGGGCAGATGAAGCCGGCGCTGAACACGTCCTCGTCGTCGCCGCGCACCGCGAGCAGCTCATCGCCGCGCATGGTCAGCGCCAGCCCGCACGTGGCCTCGCACAGCGGGCAGGTCCGGTACTCGATGCGATCGGTGGACGCCATCGCCTCTCCTTGGTCCGCGCCGGCGAGCCGCTGTCCCGCGCGCGCGGACACGCGGGCGGCCTGGGGCACCCGCTGATTCTATGCCCGCGGCCACCCGCGTCTAGCGATCTTCGGACACCGTCGGCCCGGCCGCGTCGGCGAGCCGCCGTCTCAGGTTGGCGCGCGCCTCGGGCCACTCGGAGTCGATCACGCTGTAGTAGGCCGAGTCGCGCACCCCCCCGGGCACCACCATGTGCCGGCGGAAGACGCCCTCGAACCGGGCCGGCAGGGCCGCCAGCGCGACTCGGGAGCGCTCGTTGCGGGCGTCGGTCTTGAACTCGACGCGGATACAGCCGAGATCCTCGAACGCGTGCGCCAGCATCAGCAGCTTGGCCTCGACGTTCGCGCCGGTGCGCCAGGCAACGGGGGAGAGCCAGGTCCAGCCGATCTCGAGCCCGCGGTGCGCCTCGCGCAGGGCGATGTAGCGCGTGCTGCCGACGGGCACGCCGCGGCGGCGGTCGATGGTCGCGAAGCCCGCCTCGCTGCCGTCCGCGTTCGCCGCCAGGGCCTGCCCGAACAGCGCGGCGAACTCGTCCCGGTCGGGAGGGCGCCGCTCGGCGCCCGTCATCGGGTCCGTGCCGGCGGGCAGCCAGCGCCAGATGACCGGGTCCCTGGACGCCTCGAACAGGGCCTGCTCGTGCTCGGCGGACAGGGGCTCGAGCGTCACGATCGAGCCGTCGAGGCGGGTGAGGAGATCGCTCCACATCGGCGCGATTGTCCCAGGACGACACTCATCTACACTCCGACTCATGGAGCGCTACGCGCCGGCGCGCAACATCCTGATCATCGCGGTGATCGCCGCCGCCGTCTATCTCCTTCCCCGCGGCGGACAGGTGGCGGCGACGGCGTTCGGCATCGTGTCGGTCGCGTTCGCGGCCGCGATTGCGTACTTCGCGGCGCGCATGTACCGCGAGCATCGCGTCGCGCTCTACAGCCTCGGCGATCGGCTGCGCGCGCTGCTCTACGGCGCCGTGGCCGTGGCCGTCGTCACGATCGCGGCCCAGCCGCGCATGTGGCAGACGGGCGCGGGCGAGGTCGTGTGGTTCGTCATCCTCGGCGCCGTCGTCTACACGCTCGTCTACATCTGGCGCGCGTCGCGCTCGTACTGACCGCTTCTGCGGCGTCCCCGGCGGAGACGCGCGTCGCCGAGAAGGCGAGCGTGGTCGACGAGCAGCCCGCCGCCCCGGCCAGGTACTGACCGGTCGCCGACGCGGGGCCGGTGAAGCGCAGGCTGACCGCCATCAGCGCTCCGTTTCCGCTCGTGGCCCCGCCGGCGGTGCCGTTGGGGTGGATGAAGAGCGCGAGCTCGCCGCTGAACGACCCCGGCGTGGTCCCGTTGCTGCAGTGCGCCACGATGCTCGACAGCGGGATCGCGTAGGCGATCCGCCCGGCGCCGCGCACGGTGAACGTGGCCCCGCTGCCGTCCTGCGCGGTGAGGCGCCAGGTTCCGTCCGCCACCGGCACGCGGTGCGCCGGCGCGAGCGCAAAGCGCAGGTGTCCCGAGCAGCCGGTGCGCGAGCCGGGGCGGCCGACGGTGAAGGCCTCGTCGACCGCCGCGTGCGCCGGGCCCGTGATCGACCCGTACAACGGCCGCGCATCGAACGGGAAGCGGCCATCGGAGCTGACGAGCACGTACGGGGGAGGGCTGTCGGCGTAGGCCACGAAGGTGCTGAGGTTCGGGTCGGTGAGGCTCGCCGGGCAGGTGGCCGGACGCTGGTAGACGAGGTCGCGCACGGCGAACGCCGAGGCCCCGTACGCCTGGCCGTGCGGGTAGCGCAGGAGCTCGAAGCTCGCGTGCAGCCCACCGAGCGTGCCCTCCCAATCGCCGACGGCCGGGACGAACGCACTCCGTCCGCCGGGCGACAGGGTGGAGGAGGCATGCGAGCCGCGAGCGGTGGCGCTCGCCCCCACCGCTGCGCCGCCGGCGAGCAGCGCCAACAGCGCAATCCCGGCGAGCCGCGCGGCAGTCCCCGGCACATGGTCTCTGGCGGATCTCATGGTCGCTCGCCGCGCATCCGGTTCCCCCACGCGGGCCACGGGCAGCAGTCTACGTTCGCCTCCGGGCGAGTCAATCGCCCCGCAGCGCCTCGCCGGCGGCGGTGAGCGCCCGCTCGATGCCCTCGTCGTCGACGTCGAGGTGCGTCACCGCGCGCAGCCGCCGCGGGCCGATCGCGGCGATCCGCACGCCGCGCCGCGCGAGCGCCGCCGAGAACGCGGGCGCGTCCGGGACGCCGAAGATGACGATGTTCGTCTCGACGGTCGCCGCCTCGACGCTCACCTCGGGCAGCTCGGCCAGGCCCTCGGCCAGGCGCCGCGCCCGCGCGTGGTCCTCGGCCAGGCGCTCCACGTTGTGGTCGAGCGCGTAGAGGCCGGCGGCGGCGATGATCCCGGCCTGGCGCATCGCGCCGCCGAGGCGGTGCTTGAGCCGGAAGGCCTCCTCGATGAGCTCGGCCGAGCCGGCGAGCGCGGCCCCGACCGGCGCGCCGAGGCCCTTCGAGAAGTCGATCCAAGCGGTGTCGAAGCCGCCGGCCCATTCCGCCGCGGGCACGCCGCTCGCGACGACGGCGTTGAGCAGCCTCGCCCCGTCGAGATGGGTGCGCAGGCCGTGCTCGGCCGCGGCCGCGAGGACGTCGACGACCTGCTCGCGCGGCCACACGCGCCCACCCCCGAGGTTGGTGGTCTGCTCGACGGAGACGCAGCGGGTGCGCGGCGCGTGGCGGTCCCCGAGGGGGCGGATCGCCGCGCGCACGTCCTCGGCGCCGAACAGCCCGCCGTCGCCGGGGAGCGCGCGGATCATCGCCCCGGCCAGCGCCGCCGGGCCGCCGGCCTCGAAGCCGACCGGGTGCGCGCTCGAGTGCACGAGCAGCTCGTCGCCGGGGCGCAGATGCAGCTGGAAGGCGATGGCGTTGCACATCGTGCCCGAGGGGAGGAACAGCGCGGCGGGCTGGCCGAGCAGCTCCGCCACCCGCTCCTGCAGGGCATTGACGGTCGGGTCCTCGCCGCGCTGCTCGTCGCCGACCTCGGCGGCGGCGATGGCCGCGCGCATCCCCGGCGACGGCTTGGTCTGCGTGTCGCTGAGCAGGTTGACGGACTCGCCGGCCACCTGGTCACCTTAGTCCGGCCCGGGCGCCGGGGGTGGTGGCGCCCGCCGCGGGTGGTGACGTCCGAATCCCGCTCGCGGCGGCGGCCAGCTGCGTGACCGGTGCGCGCACCGCATCCGCGAGCACATGGACACGCGCCGCGGCGCGCCTCGCCTTCGCCGGCTCACCCGCCGGCGTCATACCCTGGATGGGCAATGGCCGATGCCGTCAGCGAACCCCTCAGCGAGCCCGCCGGCGACCCCGCCGGGCGCCAGCCCACGCGCCTCGAGCGCCTGACCGCTCAGCGCCGCGCGCTGCCCGACCAGCCGGGCGTCTACCTGTTCCGCGACGAGCGCGGGCGGGTCGTGTACGTCGGGAAGGCGAAGTCGATCCGCAAGCGGGTCAACTCCCACTTCTCCAAGGCGCAGGTGCCGAGCAGTCCCGGACACGCCGAGATGGTGGCGAGCGTCGACCACATCGAGTCGCTCGTCGTCTCGAGCGAGTCCGAGGCGCTGCTGGCCGAGCAGAACTTCATCAAGCAGTACCGGCCGCGCTTCAACATCCGCCTGCGCGACGACAAGTCGTATCCGTTCATCGCCATCTCGCTCGACGAGGAGTTCCCGCGGGTGTACTTCACGCGCGAGCGCCATCGCCGCGACCGCGTCTACTTCGGCCCGTACTCCAACGCCAAGCGCGTGCGCGGCACGCTCGACCTGCTGGCGAAGGTGTTCATGTTCCGCTCGTGCACCGGAGCGGAGCCCGGGCGGCGCAGCGGGTCGCCGTGCCTCGACTACTACATCAAGCGCTGCGAGGCGCCGTGCGTCGGCTACGTGACCGCCGAGGAGTACCGGCGCAACATCGACGGCGTGATCGACTTCCTGTCCGGCCGCTACCGGGAGATCGAGCGCGAGCTCGACGAACGGATGCGGGCGGCGGCGGCGGCGCAGGAGTTCGAGCAGGCGGCGCTCGAGCGCAACCGGCTGCGGGCCGTCCGCTCGCTGCTCGAGCGCCAGCGGGTGGCGAACGAGGCGATCGGGACGCTCGATGCGGTGGCGATCGCCCTGGAGGGGACCGACGCGAACGCCCAGGTCTTCCAGGTCCGTGACGGCGTGCTGTCCGATCGCCAGTCCTTCTACCTGGCGAACGAGACCGAGCGCGACCTCGCCGAGGTCGCCGAGGAGTTCATGCTGCAGTACTACGGCGGCGGGGCGACGTCGATCCCCGCGCAGATCGTCATTCAGCGCGAGGTCGGCACGCGTGAGGCGCTCGCCGAGGCGCTCGCGCAGCAGCGCGGCGGGCCGGTCGAGCTGCGCGTGGCCGAGCGCGGCGACAAGCGCCGCATCCTCGAGCTCGCGGAGCGCAACGCCGCGCTCGCGCTCGACCAGGAGCGGATGAAGGTGCAGCGCGGCCGCCAGCGCCGGGCCGAGGCGCTCGACGGCCTGCAGCAGGCGCTCGGCCTCGACGTGCCGCCGGTGCGGATCGAGTGCTTCGACATCTCCAACCTCGGCGGCACGCACACCGTCGCCTCGATGGTCGTCTTCGAGGGCGGGGCGCCGAAGAAGTCCGACTACCGGCGCTTCACGATCCGTACGGTCGAGGGCTCGGACGACTTCGCCTCGATGGCCGAGGTGCTCGGCCGCCGCTACGCGCAGTGGGAGCGCCAGGCCGACATCTCCCCGCACGACCCCTCCTATGACCCGAGCTTCGCCGCCCTGCCGAACGTGATCGTCATCGACGGGGGCAAGGGCCAGCTGTCCGCCGGCCTCCAGGCGCTGCGCGGCTTCCGCGAGCGCGGCGTCGCGGTCATCTCGCTGGCCAAGCGCGTCGAGGAGGTCTTCTTCCCCGGGCGGCCGGACCCGCTCGTACTCGACCACCAGACGCCCGAGCTGCAGCTGCTGCAGCGCGTGCGCGACGAGGCGCACCGCTTCGCGATCACGCACCACCGCACCCGCCGCGACCGGGCGATGACGAGCTCGCTGCTCGACGGCCTGCCTGGCGTCGGCCCGGCCCGCAAGCGGGCGCTGCTGCGCCACTTCGGCTCGCCCGAGGCGATCCTGGCCGCGAGCCGCGAGGAGCTGCAGGCCGTTCCCGGCCTGCCCGCCAAGACGGCGCGCGACCTGCACGGCCACCTGCACCGGGTCGAATGAGGCGGCCCGCGGCGTCGTCCATGGGCGACACCCGCCACAATTCGGTGAGATGACCGACACCGGCCCCGCGAGCGCCACCACCGAGCAGCCGTCGGCGGCGCCGCAGCTCCGTGACCTCGTGATCATCACCGGGTTCTCGGGCGCGGGCAAGTCGACCGCGATGAACGTGTTCGAGGACGCGGGCTACTTCTGCGTCGACAACCTGCCACCCGAGATGATCTCCTCGCTCGTCGAGCTCTTCCGTCACGAGGGATCGAAGGTGGAGCGGGCCGCCGTCGTCTCCGACGTCCGCGGCGGCGAGTACTTCGAGGCCTTCAGCGCCGTCCTCGATGACCTGCGCTCGCTGGAGATGCAGCATCGGCTGCTCTTCCTCGAGGCCGCCGAGCAGGCCCTTGTCACTCGATACAAGGAGACTCGGCGGCGCCATCCACTCGCGCCCGGTGGCACCGTTGCGGACGGAGTGGCCGCCGAACGGGCCCTGCTCGACGGCGTGCGCGAGCGCGCCGACGTCGTGATCGACACAACGGGCATGTCGGCGGCGACGCTGCGCAGCCGCATCGCGAGCGAGTTCGTTGCCCGCCAGGGCGCCGCGCGCCTGTCGGTGACGTTCATGAGCTTCGGCTTCAAGCACGGGCCGCCGCGCGACGGGGATCTCGCCTTCGACGTGCGCTTCCTGTCCAATCCGCACTACGAGCCGGATCTGCGCCCGCTCACCGGCCTCGACGACGAGGTCGTCGAGTACATCGCGCGCGACGGGCGCCTGGACGTCTTCTACGAGCGCCTGCATCCGCTGCTGGACTTCCTCCTCGACCAGTACGTCGAGGAGGGGAAGGCGCACCTCGTGATCGCCATCGGCTGCACCGGCGGGCGACACCGCTCGGTCGCGATCTCCGAGCATCTCGCCGACCGCTACCGCGACCGCGACGACCTGAGCGTCGCGGTGAGCCATCGCGACATCGACAAGGGGTCGAGCGGCGCCTGACGCCGCCGTCTGAGATGTTCGACCACGTCGGTGTCGAGGTGTCCGACCTCGAGCGCTCGGCTGCGTTCTACGACGCCGTCTTCTTCGCGCTCGGCGTGCGCCGGCTGCACGAGACCGAGCGCGCGATCGCCTACGGGGTGAACGAGGCCCGGTTCTGGATCGTCACGCGCGGACGCCCACCGGCCCCCGGGTTCGGGCACCTCGCCTTCACCGCCTCCGGGCGGGCCGCCGTGGACGGCGCCTTCGCGGCCGGACTCGCGAGCGGCGGGCGCAGCGACGGCGACCCCGGGCCGCGCCCGCAGTACGGGTCGCGCTACTACGCGGCCTACCTGCTCGATCCCGACCGGTTGCGCATCGAGATCGTCGCAAACGGGCACCCGTAGGGGCGCCGCTCACTCGAACGAGAAGAGCGCGACCGGGATCGTGCGGTACTGGTTGAGGAACGTCGAGCTCAGGCGGGTCGGCTCGCCGTCGAGTGCGAGATTGGGAAAGCGGCGCAGCGTCTCGTCGAGCCAGAGCTTCATCTCCAGGCGCGCCAGGCCGGCGCCGAGGCAGAAGTGGCGCCCGCCGCCGCCGAAGCCCTGGTGCTTGTTCGGGCTGCGGCGCACGTCGAAGCGGTCGGGATCCTCGAAGACCGTCTCGTCGCGGTTGCTCGAGACGTACCAGAGCAGCGCCTTGTCGCCCTTGGCGATCGGCTGGCCGGCGACCTCGGTGTCGTGCATCGCGGTCCGGCGCATGTACGCGAAGGCCGGGTGGTAGCGCACGAACTCCTCGACCGCCGACTCGTGCAGCTCCGGGTGATCGCGCACGAGCGCCATCTGCTCGGGGTCCTCGAGCAGGCTCAGCAGGCCGGACGAGAACGTCGCCCGCGTGCTGTCGTTGCCGGCGACCATGAGGAGGAAGAAGAACATCAGGATCTCCTCGTGCTCGAGGTGCTCTCCATCGACCTGGGCGTGCATGAGCGCCGTCGTCAGGTCGTCGGTCGGCTCGACCCGGCGGGCCTCGATCATCGCGTTGACGTACTCGAACAGCTCCATGACCGCCGCGAACATGTCCTCCGGGCTCGGCGCCAGGCGGGGGTCCTCGAACGCGGTGGTGCGGTTCGTCCAGTCGACGAGCTTGTCGGCGTCCGCGCGGGGCACGCCGAGCATGTCGCCGATGACCATCGCCGGAACGTAGATCCCGACGTCCTGCACGAGGTCGATGCGACCGTCGGGATGGCGCTCGAGCGCACGGTCGTAGACGAGGTTGATGATCTCGCGCATGCGATCGGTGTGATCGAGCGCGCGCTTGGGGGTGAACGCGGACTGCACGAGCGCCTTCAGGCGGTCGTGGCGGGGCGGGTCCTGCGCGATGAGCATCCGCCGCGTCAGCTCGAGCGAGCTCGGGACACCGGGGAGGTCCCAGACCTGGTCGACGGCGATGATCCCGCCCTCCTCGGAGGAGAACGTCTTGTGGTCGCGCCCGACGGTCGCGACGTCGTCGTAGCGGGTGATCGACCAGAACCCCTGCTCGCCCGGGAACCCGTCGAGCGGGCTCCAGTGCACGGGCTGTTCGCGGCGCAGGCGGGCGAAGGTCTCGTGGGGCGGACCGTACTCCCACAGTCGCAGGTCGCTGATGTCGAGATCCGGGGCGATCGTCGTGGTCATGCGTGTGGTCTCTCCCTCTTGGCGGAACGCTATCGACACCCTGTCGATAGCGGTGCTACGGTAGCAGTCACATCGACGCCGTGTCAATAGAATCCGAGGTCGCGCCATGACCGTCAGCCGAGCCACCGCAACCGCCGCCGCCGACCGCGACGCCGTCGACCGGGAGGCGCGGAGCGCGGACCGCGGCGCTCGGCGTGTGCGCCGCCTCCCCGAGGAGGCCGAACGGGAGATCCTCGACGCCGCCGAGCGGTTCCTGGCCGGTCACGACTTCCGCGAGCTGCGCGTCGACGAGCTCATGCGGGCCACGGGCATGAAGCGGTCGACCTTCTACCACTACTTCCGCGACCGCTCCGCCCTGGTCATCCGGCTGCTCGAGGAGATCGAGGGCGAGGCCGCGGAGGCGGCGGCCGCCTGGCTCGCCGGCGACGATGGCGACCCGGTGCAGGCCGTCACCTCCTCGATCGCCGGCGTCGCCCACGTCTGGAACCGCCACCGTCACCTGCTGCGCGCGGTGCAGGCCGGATCCGCCCACGACCCCCGCATCGAGCACCAGTATCGCGGCGTGCTCGTCGGCGGCCTCATCGAGGCCGTCGCCACCCGTCTGCGCCGCGACCGCGAGCGGGGACTGACCGCCGTGCGCGACCCCGAGGAGACCGCTCGCGCGCTCGGCCTCATGAACGCGGCCGTGTTCGCCGAGCGCCTCGGCCGCGACCCGGTCGACGATCCCGACGTGGTCAGCGCCGCGCTCGCCGAGATCTGGATCGCCGCCATCTACCCCGACGCTGTGACCGGCCCCCGTGCGGCCGGCCGGCCCTGACCGCCGCGCCGTCGTCGTATCGCCTACGGAGCGCCTCTGCGGCCGGCTGCGGATCGAGGCGCAGCGCCGCGCTGATAGGGTCCCGCAGGCCCGCCGAGCGCTGAGGACGGACGTGCGGCGGGCCTTGTCCATCCCCTTTTCACGACGGAGGATTCCATGTCCGTACGCGTCGGAATCAACGGTTTCGGTCGCATCGGCCGCAACGTCTTTCGCGCCGCCAAGGCCAAGGCCGTCGCCCCCGACATCGAGTGGGTCGCGGTCAACGACCTCACCGACGCGAAGACGCTCGCGCACCTGCTCAAGTACGACTCGATTCTCGGGCCCTATCCGGGCACCGTCGAGCTCGACGGCGACACGCTCATCATCGACGGCCAGCCGCTGAAGGTCCTCGCCGACACCGACCCCGCCGCGCTCCCGTGGGGCGAGCTCGGCGTCGAGGTGGTGATCGAGTCGACCGGCCGGTTCAACTCGCGCGATGCCGCGGCCAAGCACCTCGACGGCGGCGCGCAGAAGGTGATCATCACCGCCCCGGCCACGGGCGCGGACGTCACCGTGGTCCTCGGCGTGAACTTCGACGCCTACGACCCCGAGCGCCATCACGTCATCTCCAACGCGTCGTGCACGACGAACTGCCTGGCGCCGGTGGCCAAGGTCGTGCACGAGGCGGTCGGCATCAAGCACGGCCTGATGACGACGATCCACGCCTACACGGCCGACCAGAACCTCCAGGACCTCCCGCACAAGGATCTGCGCCGCGCGCGGGCGGCCGCGATCAACCTGATCCCGACCTCGACCGGCGCGGCCAAGGCGGTCGGGCTCGTGCTCCCCGAGCTGCAGGGCAAGCTGCACGGCTTCGCCGTCCGCGCGCCCGTCCCGACCGGCTCGCTCGTCGATCTCACGTTCGAGGCCGAGCGCGCGACGAGCGTCGAGGAGATCAACGGCGCGCTGTCGGCGCAGGCCGACACCGGCGAGCTGGCCGGCATCCTCGCCTACACCGAGGACCCGATCGTCTCCACCGACATCATCACGAACCCGTACTCGTCGATCGCCGACGGCGAGCTCACCGCCGTCATCGACGGCACGCTCGTGAAGGTCGTCAGCTGGTACGACAACGAGTGGGGCTACTCCAACCGCATCGTCGACCTGGCCGAGCGCGTGCTCACCGGCGCGCCCGCGAGCGCCGGGCAGTCCCAGGCCGCCGGGGCGCCCGTCGGGTGAGAACGCTCGACGCGCTCGACGTCGATGGGCGGCGCGTGTTCGTGCGCGCCGACTTCAACGTCCCGCTCCACGACGGCCAGATCACCGACGACGCCCGCATCCGGGCGGCGCTGCCGACGATCGAGGAGCTGCGCCGCCGCGGCGCGCGGATCGTGCTCGCGTCGCACCTCGGCCGCCCGAAGGGACCGGACCCGGCGCTCTCGCTGGCGCCGGTCGCCGCGCGGCTGAGCGAGCTCGTCGGTGCGCCGGTGCCGCTCGCGCCCGAGGTCGTCGGCGAGCGTGCGCGGACGCTCAGCGAGGCGCTCCGGCCCGGCGACCTGATGATGCTCGAGAACGTCCGCTTCGAGCCCGGTGAGACGCGGAACGACCCCGAGCTCGCGCGACGCTACGCGATGCTCGCCGACGCGTACGTCAACGACGCGTTCGGAACCGCGCACCGCGCGCATGCGAGCACCGAGGGCATCGCGCATCTGCTGCCCTCGGCGGCCGGGCGGCTGCTCGAGCGCGAGGTCCGCACGCTGCGCGCGATCCTCGAGGATCCCGCGCGGCCGCTGGTCGCCGTCATCGGCGGCGCGAAGGTGACCGACAAGATCGGCGTCATCGAGCGCTTCCTGGTCATCGCCGACGTGATCCTGATCGGCGGGGCGATGTGCTTCCCGTTCCTGTCCGTGCTCGGCCACGAGGTCGGCGCCTCGCTGTGCGAGCCCGAGGGGATCGAGCCCGCGCGCGAGACGCTCGCGGCGGCCGAGAGCGCCGGGCGGGCTCGCCTCGAACTGCCGAGCGATCTCGTCATCGCCACGAGCGTGTCCGCCGACGCGCCCACGCGCGCCCTGGACGGGGTCGACGTGCCCGAGGGCTGGATGGGGCTTGACATCGGTCCGGCGTCCGCCGCGCGCTACGCCCGCGAGATCGAGCACGCCGGGACGGTGTTCTGGAACGGCCCGATGGGCGCGTTCGAGCTCGAGCCGTTCGCCGCCGGCACGCGCGCCGTCGCCGAGGCGGTCGCCGGCAGCCCGGCCACGACGGTCGTGGGCGGTGGCGACTCGGCGGCCGCGCTGCACCAGTTCGGTCTCGCCGACCGGATCGACGATCTCTCGACCGGCGGCGGCGCGACGCTCGAGCTCATCGAGGGGCGGCCGCTGCCCGGCGTCGCCGTGCTCGAGGATGCGCCCGTGGCCGCCGGCGAGACGACCACCGGGAGCACCACGTGAGCCGGACCCCGCTCATCGCCGGCAACTGGAAGATGCACAAGACGATCGCCCAGGCGGAGGAGTTCATCCAGGGGCTGCTGCCGAGGGTGTCCGCGGCCGAGGGCGTCGACGTCGGGATCTGCGTGCCGTACACGGCGCTCGGCGCGATGGTGGACAGCGCGCGCGGGTCGCGCGTGGAGGTGTACGCGCAGAACATGCACCAGGCGCCCGAGGGACCGTTCACCGGGGAGATCTCGGCGCCGATGCTGACCGAGCTCGACGTGCACGGCGTCGTGCTCGGCCACTCCGAGCGGCGCCAGCTCTTCGGCGAGACCGACCGCGCGCTGTCGGCGAAGGTGCCGGCCGCGCTGGCTGCCGACCTCGCCCCGATCCTGTGCGTGGGCGAGACCGAGGAGGAGCGCGAGGCCGGTGACACCCAGCGGACGCTGCGCCACCAGGTGAGCGAGGACCTGTCGGCCGTCGACGCGGAGCAGCTCGCCCGCGTCGTGATCGCCTACGAGCCGGTGTGGGCGATCGGCACCGGCAAGGTGGCCACCCCCGACCAGGCCCAGGAGTCGATCGCCTTCATTCGCGCGCTCATCGCCGGCCGGGACCCGGAGGCGGCCGCGCACACGCGGATCCTCTACGGCGGCAGCGTCAACCCCGACAACGCGGCCGAGCTGCTCGCGCTGCCCGACGTCGACGGCGCGCTCGTCGGCGGGGCGTCGCTCGACCCCGCGAGCCTCGCCGCGATCGTGGACGCGGCCCGGCTCGCCTCGCGCGCGTGAGCGGCGATCTGCCACCCGGTCCGGCCGAGGTGCCCGTCCCGTGCGGCTGCCTCGTCGTGCTCGACGGCTGGGGCCTCGCGCCCGACGGTCCGGGTAACGCGGTGTCGCTCGCGGACACGCCGGTGATGGACGCCCTGTGGCGCGACTATCCGCACACGGAGCTGAAGACGTGGGGTCGCTACGTCGGCCTGCCCGACGGGCAGATGGGCAACTCCGAGGTCGGTCACCTCAACCTCGGGGCGGGCGCCGTCGTCATGCAGGACCTCACGCGCATCGACGACGCCGCGCGCGGCGGCGCCTTCGCGTCCAATCCGGTCCTGCGCGAGGCCTTCACCGCCGCGCCTCGGGTGCACCTGCTCGGACTCGTGTCCGACGGCGGCGTGCATTCGAGCCTCGAGCACCTGCTCGCACTGATCGCCGTGGCGGCGGAGCTGCAGGTCCCCGACCTCGTGATCCACGCGTTCACCGACGGACGTGACACGTTGCCGCACGCCGGGGCCGCCTATCTCGACGAGGTCGCCGGGCGCTGCGCCGAGTTGGGCACCGGGCGTGTCGCGAGCGTCGTCGGGCGCTACTTCGCGATGGACCGCGACCGCCGCTGGGATCGCACGCAGCGCGCATACGACATGCTCGTGGCCGGCGAGGCGCCGCACCATGCCGATCGGCCCGGGGATGCGGTCCGCGCCGCCTACGAGCGCGGTGAGACCGACGAGTTCATCGAGCCGACGACGGTCGGGGACGAGGGGCGCATCCGTCCCGAAGACAGCGTGCTGTGCTTCAACTTCCGCCCCGACCGCGTGCGCCAGCTCACGCGCGCGCTCGCCGAGCCCGGGTTCGGCGACGGGGGGGAGGAGCTGCCCGGGTGGCGCGGCCGGAGCGAGCCTCCGGTCGCTCACTACGCGTGCCTGACCGAGTACGAGGAGGGCTGGCCCTACCCGGTCGCGTTCGCCCCCGAGCGGCCGTCGGTGACGCTCGCCGCGGTGCTCTCGCGCGAGGGCGCCCACCAGCTGCACGTCGCCGAGACCGAGAAGTACCCGCACGTGACGTACTTCTTCAACGGGGGCGAGGAGACGCCGTACGTCGGTGAGCGCCGCGAGCTCGTTCCCTCGGCGCGCGACGTGCCCACCTACGACTTCAAGCCGCAGATGAGCGCGGCCGAGGCCGCCGACGCGTTCGTCGCCGCCTGGGTCCAGGACGAGCCTCGCTTCGGGCTGATCAACTTCGCCAACGCCGACATGGTCGGTCACACCGGGGTGATCCCGGCGGCGGTGACGGCGATCGAGACCGTCGACGCGTGCCTCGGCCGCGTCGTGGCCGCGGTGCACGCCGCCGGCGGGGTGTGCGTCATCACCGCCGATCACGGCAACGCCGATCACATGCTCGAGCCCGACGGCAGCCCGAACACGGCGCACTCACTCAACCCGGTGCCGTGCATCGTCACCTGCTCCGACGTCACGCTCGCCGACGGGGGCGTGCTCGCCGACGTCGCCCCGACCGTCCTCGCGCTGCTCGGCATTCCCCAGCCGCACGAGATGACCGGGCGATCGCTCCTGCGGGCCCGGTAACTGGACTTCGCGCCCGCAATGCCGACCGTTCGCCCGACCCGCACGACCGCGCCCTCGCGCTCGCAGCGACTGCTCGCCCTGTTCTTCGTCGGCGCGGGCGTCAATCACTTCGTGATGCCCGGTCCGTACCGGCGGATCGTGCCGCCCGGGTTCGGCGACCCGGCCACGATCGTGGCGGTCAGCGGAGTGGCCGAGCTGGCCGGCGGCGCCGGCGTGCTGCTCGCGCCGACGCGCCGCGCGGCCGGCTGGGGCCTCGTCGCGCTGCTCCTCGCGGTCTTCCCCGCGAACGTGCACATGGCCGTCAACCCGGACCAGATCCCGGGCATGAGGATCCCCCGCGTCCTGCTGTGGCTGCGCCTGCCGCTTCAGCCCCTCATGATTTGGTGGGCGTGGGTGGCGACGCGGCCGACGGCACGGTAGTCGCGACCCAGCGCTGCAGGTCCGGGATGACGCGCGGGTCGATGGTGTGCGCCATCGCCGACTCGTGGTAGCCGACGTCGAGGCCCGCCTGCTCGAGGCGGTCGCGGGCCTGCCGGGCGAACTGGATCGAGATGACCGGATCGAGCGAGCCGTGCGCGATGGCCACGGGCAGCCCCCGGCGCGACGCGAGGTCGAGCTCGAAACCCGGCACGGTGGGGATGAAGCCGCTCAGGGCGAGGATTCCCGCCGGCGAGGGACGCCCCGCCGCGAGCCCGAGCGCGTAGGCCATCACCGCGCCCTGCGAGAAGCCGCCGAGCACGGTCTCGCCGATGCCCACGCCGATCGCGGCCGGCAGCGCGTCGAGCAGCGCGTACAGCGCCTCCAGCGTGGACCGGAACGTCGCCGGGTCGGGAAAGCCGACGCGGGGCACGGCGTACCAGTGCCGTCCGCCGGGCGGTAGCGAGAGCGGGCCGCGCACCGTGACACCGACGAGCCGCCGCCGCGGGTCGAGGAGGTCGAGCACCGGGAAGAGGTCGTTCTCGTCCGTCGCGCGACCGTGCAGCAGGACCAGCGCCCCCTGCGGCTCGCCGGCCGCGGGCCGGGTGCGGTAGCTGAGGGGCTCGGCGACGGCGCTCATCGCTCCGACGACGCTACGGAGCCGGGGTGAGTGACGCGCGCGGGTTGACGAGCGGCGTCAGGCGCCGCTCCAGCTCGGCGCGGCGCGGCTCGTACTGCGGCGGCAGCTTCAGCGCCTCGCCCAGCGTCTCGGCCGGCTCGTCGACGGTGAAGCCGGGGGGCAGGGTCGCGAGCTCGAACAGCACGCCGCTCGGCTCCCGGAAGTACACCGAGTGGAAGTACTGCCGGTCGATCACGTCGGTGGCGTGACGGCGGTCGCCGATCGCGATCGCCCGGCCCTCGAGCAGCTCGGCGTCGTCGGCCGCGGCCCAGGCCACGTGGTGAATGCTGCCGGCGCCCTGCAACGCGACCCCCGCGGGAGGCTCGTCGTAGCCGAGCGAGGCGCGCCGATGCGCGCCGGCGAGCAGCCACTCGCTCGGCCCGGGATCGGTCTCGGCACCCTCGGCCCGGAAGCCGAGGTCGCGCAGAAGCGGCGCGGTGCGCGCGGGCTCGCTGCCGTACGCGCGCACGCCGTGAAAGCCGCGCAGGGCGTGCTCGGCGGGGATGCCGGCCGCGCGGGCGACGAGCGGCTCGTCGGGCACGTCGGCGACCACGAGCTCGTGCGACAGGCCCTCGGGGTCGTCGAAGCGCAGCGAGCCCTCGCCGCGCAGCGCCGGCACGCCGGCCCGATCCAGCCGGCCCGACCAGAACTCGAGCGCCGCCTCGTCGGCCACCCGCCACTGCACGAGGTGCAGCGCGCCGTCGCCCGCTCGCCCGCGGTCGACCCCCGGAAACTCGAAGAACGTCAGCACGCTCCCGGGATGGCCGAGCTCGTCGCCGTAGTAGAGGTGGTAGACGTCCGGAGCGTCGAAGTTGACGGTCTTCTTGACCAGTCGCAGCCCGAGCAGACCGGCGTAGAAGTCGACGTTGGCCTGGGCGTCGGCCGTGATGGCCGTGACGTGGTGGAGACCGTCGAGACGCATTGCCCCACCACAGTACTGCGCGGCGGCCGGCGCCACCGGCGGACCGGGTCGTCGGGCGCCCGGGAACGTTCGTCCAGCGCTCCGCCGAGCGCAGGCGCGCTGCTATGTTCGTTGTGCACGCAGCGATTCGCGCCAAGTCCATGTCCACCGTCACGCCGACCAAGACCTCCTCCTCCGCGGATGGCCTGAGCGACGCCGAGCTGCGAGCCTGGCGTGGCCTGCTGTGCACGCATGCGTCGCTCGCGAAGCGACTCGACGCCGAGCTCGAGCGCGCGCATCGACTGCCGCTGACCTCGTTCGAGGTCCTGCACCACCTCGGCGGCGCGCCGTCGACGCGGATGCGGATGTGCGACCTCGCCGACTCGATCCACCTGTCGCGCAGCGGTCTGACCCGGCTGGTCGACCGCCTCGAGCGCGACGGCCTGATCGAGCGCTGCTCGTGCGACCACGACGCGCGCGGCGCCTACGCGTGCCTGACCGCGCGGGGTCGCGAGCATCTGCTCGCCGCGAAGGTGACGTATCTCGCGGCCGTGCGAGAGCACTTCCTCTCGCACTTCGACGAGAGCGAACTGGGCGTGCTCGCCGGGCTCTGGGAGCGCGTGCGCCCGTCCGGCTGCTGCGCCTGACGCGCGTCTCGTCGGCGAGCGCTTCCGACGGCCCGCCGACGTGGCGGATCGCTTTGGCGCGCGCGGTCCGGGCGGACCGCGGCCCCACGGCGCCGATCGTCCGCCGGCCTTAGCGATCTCGCTGCAAAGCGGACGAATGGTCGAGTCCGGCGCGTTGTGGCGTGCGTCGCAAGCTGTTACGGTGCGGCGCGCGATGTCGGGACGGATCCCAGGGGGCACGGTCGGACGAGGGGGCATGGCGCTGAAGGCGCTCGGTGTCACGCTGGCGGTCGCGCTCGCCGGCCCGGCGGCGGCCAGCGCCGACACGACGCTCACGGTCAACACGACCACCGACGCACCGCTCTCGAGCGCGCCGTGCACGCCCGGCGGCGAGTGCACGCTGCGCGCCGCGCTCCAGCAGGCGAGCGCGCTGACCGGCAACGTGACCGTGCAGGTCCCGGCCGGCACCTACGACCTCACCGTGCCCCAGTCCGGCGGCGTCGATGACGGCAGCGTGGGCAACCTCGTCGTGCGCGATCCCGAGGATGCACAGCGGACCGTCACGATCGCGGGTGCCGGGGACGGAGGCGGCGGGACGATCATCGACGGCGGCGCGCGCGCGTCCGGTGACGGATGGTCGACCGGCAATGGCGATCGCGTCCTGCAGATCGCCGGGGACCGCCCCGCCGGAGACCTCGTCGTCCACATCTCCGGCGTGACGATCACCGGCGGCAACATCGAGCGGGCGGGCTGCGGTCCGCCGATCGGCGGCGGCATCCTCGTCGCGGGCGGCGCCAGCGTCACGATCGACGGCTCGACGATCGCGCAGAACGCGGCCGGCGTGAACGAGGGCTTCGCCTACGGCGGCGGCATCGGCGTGGCCGCGGGCAACTTCGTCTGCCTCGCCCCGAAGGCCAACCTGAACACCCCCGTCGCCTCGAGCGTGACCGTGACCAATTCGACGATCGCCGGCAACTACACCCAGGGCGACGGCGGGGGGTTCGCCGGATCGGGCGACGGAACGTACGCCTTCTCCGGCGACACGTTCAGCGGGAACCTCGCGAACCAGTACGGCGGCGGGTACTTCGGGCAGTCGATCGGCGCCAGCATCAGCGACCAGCCCGAGGGCCAGTTCAGCGTCGACGCCGCCATGTTCCTGAATGACACGATCACCGCGAACGTCGCCCAGGGCGACGGCGAGGTCGGCGGCGACGGGGGCGGCATCGCCCTGCTGGGCTCCGCCGCCTTCACCGACGCGGTGAGGACCGGGGCGGCCGGGCCCGCGATCGAGGCGTCCTCGACCGTGACCGAGACGTCGACGGCGAGCCCGTCGACGGAGACGACGACGTCGGACGCGACGCAGCCGACGCCGACGTCGACGACGTCGACCGACTCCACCGAGACGTCGACGACGTCGAACCCGACGCAGCCGACCGAGACGTCGACGACGTCGGCCGACTCCACGAGCACCACGGTGACGACCCCGGCGACGAGCACGACGACGGCGTTCACGCCGTCCCCGTCGACGACCTCCACCCCCACCGAGACCACGTCGACGACCTCCGCCGACACCACGACGACCGAGACGACGACGCTGCCCCCGATGCCACCCGGCCCCACGGTCTCGCTCGAGCACGTCACGATCAATGCGAACAGCGCCCCCGCCGGCGGCGGCGACATCTCGGCGCTCGACGGCGCGGTGACCCTCCAGGACACGATCGTCGCATCGGGCTCGAACTCGAGCGCCTCCGGGGCGGGCACCGTGTCCCCGCTCGTCGTGACCTCGGCGAACTGCGACTTCGACTTCGGGGGCTCGATCGCCTCGGCCGGGCACAATTTGTTCGATAACGACGGCACCGACTGCAACGCGTCGCCGTCGCTCGACCTCACGAGCCCGCCCGCCGGAGTCGGCCTGCAGCCGCTCGCGGAGAACGGTGGGCCGACCGAGACGGAGGCGCTCACCGCGGGCAGCCCGGCGATCGCGGCGGCCGATCCGGCCACGTGCCCGACCACGGCGGTGGACCAGCGCGGCATGCCGCGCGCCGCGCTGTGCGACGTCGGCGCCTACGAGGTCGCCGCGGACGCCGCCGTGAGCGGCGGCGCGCTCCCGTCTCCGGCGACCGTCGGCGCGCCGGTGACGTTCACGTTCACGATCACCGACAACGGACCCGAGAACGCCGACCACGCCACGTTCACGCTGCCGATCCCGGGCAACGCGAGCCTTCAGGCGGCGACGGTCGGCTCCGGTTCCGGCACCTGCACCGGAACGACGACCGTGACGTGCACGCTCGGCACGCTCACGCCGCCCGGCGCGACGCCGGCGTTGGCGCGGCCCGCGCTCGCCGTGAACACGACCGTCACCGTGGTGGTGGCACCGACCGGCGGGTCCTCGTTGTCGCTCAGCGGCAGCGTGACGTCGCTCGAATATGACCCGGTTCCGGCGAACAACAGCGTGACGGTGACCGTCCCGGTCAACGCCGCCGCGACCAGCACCACGCCGACGCCGACGCCGACCCCGACGCCGGCGGCGGGCATCAAGGCGGTCCACATCGAGGTCGCGCCCCTGCTGCCGGTCGTGAAGTCGTGCACGAGCCGCCGCGACTTCGTCATCCACATCCAGCACGCGGCGAAGCTGCAGATCGTCTCGGCCGTGATCTACGTCGACGGGCACCGGGAGCAGGTCGTGCGCCGGCACCTCGCCGGTTCGGTCGATCTGCGCCACCTCCCGTTCGGCACGTTCGTCGTGCGCATCGTCGCCCACACGAGCGACGGCCGGACGCTCAGCGGCAAGCGCACGTACCACACCTGCCGCGGCCACCGGTTGCCCGGGCACGAGTTCCTGAAGCTGTAGCGCGGGCGGGCGGGCGGGCCGCCCGGCCGCCGATCAGGGCCCGCCGAACTGCTGTCGCAGCGCGAGCACGTCGTTGACGTACTGCTGCGTGGAGGGAAACACTCCGTAGCGGCGGACCGACGGAAGGCCCTGGAAGTAGCCCGCGGCGGCCAGGCCCGGATCGCCGCCGGTCGATGCGAGCAGCCAGTGCAGGAGCAGCACGCCCCCGCGGACGTTCTCGAGCGCCGAGGCCGGGGCGAGCGGTGCTCCGGGGGTCAGGTCCTGTTGGATCCAGGCCCAGGTCCCGGGCAGGATCTGCATCACCCCGCGGGCGTCGGCGCTGGACACGAGCGCGTTGTTGAAGCCGCTCTCCTGCCAGCCGACCGCCGCCGCCAGCGACGGCGGCACGCCGTTTGCGCTCGCGACCTGCCCCACCTGCGAAGCGCTGACGCGCTCGGGCGTCGGATAGGGCGGACCGCCCGCGGCGCCCTCGGCCGCCGGCCCGACCGGCTGCGAGGACGACCCCGCGGAACCGGTGGGGGAGACCCCCGAGAGCCTCAGCACGGTGCCGCTGAGCAGCGGCGCGTTCGGGTCGATCCCGTTGGCGGCGGCGAGTGCGCCCACGCTCACGCCCGCGCGCGCGGCGATCGCTGACAGGGTGTCGCCGGGCGCGACGACGTAGGCGCTCGAGCTCACCGGGGTGGTGACGGGACTCGCCGGCGATGCCGCCGAGACGCCCGAGAGCCTCAGCACGGTGCCGCTGAGCAGCGGCGCGTTGGGGTCGATGCCGTTGGCGGCGGCGAGCGCGCTCACGCTCATTCCGGAGCGCGCGGCGATGGCCGAGAGCGTGTCGCCGGGCGCGACGACGTAGGCGCTCGAGCTCACCGGGGTGATGACGGCGCTTGCGGACGGGGCCGGGGTCACCGCCGACGGGTCGTCGGCGTCGGCGTCGCCGTCGCCGGCCGACGCGCTGCTCGCGGTGGAGACCGGCGAGGGGGGGGAGGCGGGCGCGGCACCGGCGCCGGCCGGCGGGATCTGCAGCACCGTGCCGGCGATCAGCTGTGCGTCGGTGGCCAACCCGTTGGCGGCGGCGAGTTCGGACACCGACAGGCCGTCCGCGCCCGCGATCGAGCTGAGCGACTCGCTCGGGGCGACGACGTGCGGGAAGTCCGCTTGCGCGGCCGCGGGGCCGGCCAGAGTGGCCAGCACCGCGAGCGGGACCATGGCTCGGCGGTGCATTGCGCGCAGTCTTCTCCGGGCGCCGCCGCCGTCAAACCGCTGCAAGCCTCGTTTCACGGCCCGCTCGGGCGGACTCTCAGCCTCGTCTCAGCGTCGCGTTAGCTCGTCCTTACCCCGCCGACGCAGCATGGGAGCCCGTCGGTCAGCGCGACGACGTTCCCCAGCAAAGGAGGCCCCATGTCATCGATGATCCTCAAGGCCGGCCTGATCGTCGGCGTGCTCGGCGCCACCGGCGCCGCCGCGGGCATCGCGGGCGCGTCGGCTTCGCCGAGCACCGGAACGACCAGCACGAGCGTCACCACTTCGGCGCCCAGCACGAGCTCGACCTCCGCCGCGTCGTCGTCGACGTCCGTGACGACGTCCGCGACCTCGTCGGGCGGCGGCGGCGCGGCTCCCGGCGGCGCGAGCCATCACTGCCCGAACATGGGCACGCACCGGTCCGGGTCGTCGACGAGCGGCTCCGCCTTCCAGGGCGGCCCGGGCGGACCCGGCGCCGGCGTCAGCTACCAGTGACACCCGCGGGCGACCCGCCGGCGATCGACTTGCCGGCGGCCGCCCGGGGTTCACTCCGCGCCGACGTGATGCGGCCGCAGGCGGCGCGGCTTTGGCGAGTCGTGCGGCAGCCAGCGGAACGTGCGCGACGCAAGCAGGAGCGATCCGACCCCCCAGGCGGCGACGATGAGCAGGTCCCAGCCCGACAGCCCGATTCCGTGCGTCGCGGCGAACGGCCGCAGCAGCGCCTGGGACAGGTGATAGATCGGAAAGAGACGCGCGACGTCCTGTAGGAACGGGGGGATCTGGCGCTCGGGAACGAAGACTCCTGAGATGAAATACAGCGGCAGGACGATCAGGTTGGTCGTCGGAGCCGCCGCGTCGGCCGCACGTATATAGGCCGAGACGGCGAACGCGAGGCACGCGAACGATGCGGCGCCGACGATGACGGCGATGCCGAGGCTCAGCAGCGACGGGATGCCGACGCCGTAGGCGACGGCGCCGAGCGCGAGCAGCAGCGCCGACATGACGACGGCGACAACGACGCCGACCGCCGCTCGGCTGGCGATCACGAAGCTCGCCGGCAGCGGCGTCCCGCGCACGCGCTTGAGCTCGCCGCTCTCGCGCTGCGTCACCACCGCCTGGGTGAGGTTCACGAAGCTGGCCGAGATGATGCCGAGCGTCATGATGCCCGGCACGTAGAACGTCGTGATGGCGATCACCTTCCCGTCGACGATCGTCGCGCCCTTGAAGATGGACGCGAAGATGACGAGGAACACGATCGGCAGCATCACGGTGAAGACGCGCGACTGCGGATTGCGCCAGAACCGTGCCAGGTCGGTCCGGAACTGATGCACGAACAGCTGTGGGCCGATCATGGGGGACCCCCCTCGCCGCCGCTCGCCGGCTCCACATCGGTCAGGGCGAGGTAGATGTCCTCGAGCGTGGGGTGACCGACCGTGAGGTCGCGCAGGCCGTCGCCGTGATCGAGCGCCCACGAGCTCAGCGTGTGCAGCGTTCGCGCCGGCTCGGGCACGCGGACGTGGACGCGTCCATCGCGCCGCTCCGCGAGGGAGGCGATCTCGTCCGGGAGCTCGCCCCACCCGACGCCCGGCGGGAGCGTAAAGGTGATGTCGCACAACGCGTGATCGCGCCCGCCGAGGGTCTCCGGCGTTCCCTCGGCCACGATCCGGCCATCGACGATCACGGCGACGCGGTCGGCGAGCGTCTGTGCCTCGTCCATGTAGTGGGTGGTCAGGAAGATCGTCTTGCCGAGCTCGCGCAGGTTCGCGATCACCTCCCACGCGTGATGCCGCGCCGCCGGATCGAAGCCGGTCGTCGGCTCGTCGAGGAACACGAGCTCGGGGTCGCCGATCAGCGCCAGCGCGACGTCGAGGCGGCGCTGCTGGCCCCCGGACAGCTGCGCCGTGCGCGAGCGGCGCTCGTCCGTCAGCCCCACGAGCTCGATCGTCTCGGCCACCGGTCGCGGATGCGGGTAGTAGCCGGCGTACAGCGCCACGAGCTCGGCCACGGTCAGCTCGGCGGGCATCGTGCACGACTGCAGCACCATCCCGACGCGCGAGCGCCACATCCGGTCGGCGGTCGTCGGATCGACCCCGAGGACCGCCACGTCACCGCCGTCCCGCGAGCGATACCCCTCGAGGATCTCGACCGTCGTCGTCTTGCCGGCACCGTTGGGGCCGAGGAACGCGAACACCTCCCCCCGCCGCACCTCGAGGTCGATGCCCCGAACCACCTCGTGATCGCCGTATGACTTGCGCAGGTCGCGGACGCCGACCACGGTCTCGCTCGGGCCGGGCTGCATGGCCGCCAGCATGCGCCACGCGCCCTCCCCGTGCATCGGCATTGTGCCCGGGGGCCGTTCGGGAGAACTACGGGCGGGGCGCTGTCGGATCCTTGATCAGACGCTCTTGACCTACGGTTGATAGGTGTGTACCCTGCGCATCAACCACCGGTCAATAAGGAGACTCGAGGATGCGTGGCATCACGGACGGCGACAGGCAGACCCCCATCGATCCCTGGCGGTTGATCGCGCTCGAGCGCCGGACGGGCGAGCTCGAGCGGTGCCGCGCCGACCTGATGGCGCGGGTGGAGACGCTCGAGCGGACGCTCGCGGTCGGCACTCCGGTCGCAACGCACAGAGGCGCGGGAGCGCCGGCGAGGGCGGCTGCCAGCGTCGCACCGTCGGGCGCGCCCGCGCCGCCGCGGACCTGGGTCCCGACGGCCCCGCGGCCCGAGGGGTCGTCCGCGGCGCAGTCGCCGAAGGCGTCTTCGGTCGCCTCGACCGAGGCGTCGCCGCCCGCGCCGCCGATGCCCGCGACCACGCCCGCGAGCGCCCCGGCACCGCAGCCTCCGGCGCGCAGCGCGTGGGAGCTGACCGATCTGCTGGCCGGGCGCGTGCTCGCCTGGATCGGCGGCGCCGCGGTGTTCATCGGCGTGCTGCTGTTCCTCGCCCTGGCCGTCGCGCACGGCTGGATCGGGCCCGTGGCCCGGACGTTGCTGGCGGCGGGCGGCGCGCTCGCCCTGCTCGCCGCGGGGTGCTGGCTGCACGAGCGCCGCGGTCGCACCGACGCGGCGCGGATCGCCGTCGGCTGTGCGATCGCATCGCTGTTCGCCACCGTGGTCGTGGCCACGCAGGTCTACGGGCTCGTCGGCGCCCCGCTCGGCCTGGCGCTGTCGTTCGGCGTTGGAGCGCTCGCCGCCACGCTCGCCGTGCGCTGGCGGGCGATCCCGATCGCGGCGCTCGGGATCGTCGGCGCGCTGCTCGCTCCCGTGCTCGTCGGGGCCGGGCTCTCCGCCGGCTCGGTCGCCTTCGTGTTCGTGGCGGCGTCCGCCGCCGCGGTCGTGATCGTCTGGCAGCGCTGGCCCTGGCTGCGCTTTGCCGTCTTCGCCTGCAGCGTGCCCCAATGGGCGGCGTGGCTGCTGGGCGGGCAGGATCACGCCGCCGCCCTCCTGACGCTGGCCGCGTTCGGGGCCCTCGGCTTCGTCGTCGCGGTCGGGTTCGAGGTGCGCGTGCGGGCGTCGTCGCTGAACGCCCCCGCGCTCGTGCTCGTTGCCGCCAACGCGTTCGCGCTCGCCATCGTCGGCTGGGCGGCACTCGGCGGCTTCCAGGACGACGGATCCGCCCAGGCCTGGATCGCCGCGCTCGCGCTCGCCCACCTGCTCGCCGGCGGGTACCGCGGGTGGGCTGATCGCCTGTCGACCGAGCTGCGCCACTACCTGCTCGCGCTCGGCGTGATCCTCGCCGACGTCGCATTCGGCGCGAGCGCGAACGGCCTCGTCCTCGGGCTCGGCTGGGCGGCCGTGACGCTGGCCTGCGCGCTGCGGCTGCGCCGGCCGTCGGCGGAGGTGGCGCGGTTCGACGCGCCCCTGCTCGGCTTCGGCCTCGGGGCCCACCTCGGCCTCGTGCTCGTCCGCGCCCTCCAGGTGGCGCCCCCGCACGCGCTCGGTGGCCTCGAGCCCGCCGCGATGCTCGCGGTCGGGTTGCTCGCCACGGTGTCGTTCTCGTCCGCACGGCTGCTGCCCGAGTCGGCCGGCGGCTACCGCGTGGTGCTCAACGCGCTCGGCCTGGTCACCGTCGCGTACCTCACGGCGCTCGCGCTCTCGGGAACGGCGCTCGTGGCGGCGTGGGCGGTGGAGGCGGTCGCGCTCGCCGAGCTCGACCGGCGCACCGACGACCGTCTCGCCGTCGTGGCCTCGCTGTCGTTCCTGGCGGGGGCGGTGGTGCTCGCCCTGGCCATGCCGGGCGCGGGCGTGCCGGGTTCCGGCGTCGCCGGGCTCGACGCGGCCACCCTCGCCGCGGGCCTCGCCACGATGGCGAGCGTGCGCATGGGGATCGCGCTCGAGCGCCGCGGAGCGCTCCGCCGGGCCGTGTTCGTCCTGGCCATGCTCGGCGTGGCGTACGTGTCGGCGCGGATGGTCGAGGGCGTGGCGCTGGTGGCGGCGTGGGCGCTCGCGGCGATCGTGCTCGGCGAGCTGGCACGACGCGCCGACGATCTCCTCGGGGTCGCGGGAGCGCTCGCGTACCTGACCGGCGCCGTGGTGCTCGCGCTCGCGACGCCCGGCGCGGGCGTGGCCTTCGACGGCGCCGCCGGGCTCGATGCGGCCACGCTGGCCGGCGGCGTCGCGACGGTCGCGAGTGCGCAGCTGGGCCTGGCGCTCGGTCGCCGCGCGGCGCTGCGCACGTGGCTGTTCGTCCTGGCCATGCTCGGCGTGGCGTACGTGTCGGCCCGGATGGTCGACGGCGTGGCGCTCGTGGCGGCGTGGTCCGTCGTGGCGGTCGCGCTCGGCGACCTGGCGCGGCGTCGCGGCGACGCGACGCTCGTCGCCGGAGCGCTCGGATTCCTGTTCGCGGCGGCGACGCTGGCGACGGCGGCGTTCGCGCCACCGAGCGGTCTCGTCTACGGCGTCGCGCCGCTCGCGGACGCGGTCGCCGCGCTGATCGTCGTCGCGGCGGCATGCGCCGGCCTGGCCTCGGTGACCGCGCCTGGAGTCGTATGGGTCCTCGGAACCTCCAAGCTCGACGGGGCGCGCCTGCGCCGCGTCCTCTGGGGAGCAGCCTCGGGGTGGCTCCTGTACCTCGCGTCGCTGGCCATCGTGAGCACGTTCCAGCCGGCGGCCGGCGTGGCCGCCGCGGACGTGCTCGACCTCACCGTCCGCCAGCAGGGCCAGCTCCTGCTGAGCGTGCTGTGGAGCGCCGTCGGGCTCGTCGCGCTCGTCCTCGGACTGCGGGTCGGCTCGCACACGGTGCGTCGCAGCGCGCTCGTGCTGCTGCTCGTGACGACGGCGAAGGTCTTCCTCTACGACATGTCGACGCTGGACTCGCTCTATCGCGTCGTCTCGTTCGTCGTGCTCGGCCTGCTGCTCCTCGCCGGGGCGCACACCTGGCAGCGGCTGCGGCCGCGGCCGCTGTCGGACCTGAGGGAGTTCGACGGCGTGGCGCGCTGAGCCGCCGCGGCCTGGCGCGCAGCGCGCCTACACGGTGATGTCGACGAGCAGGCCCCCGCGGTGCTGCGTGAGGTCGCTCGTCCATGCGTTCGCCGCGCTGCCCCGGTTCAGCAGCGCGGCGGCAGCGTTCGCCGCCGGCGACGGCGGCGCGCCCGCGGCATCGTCGGGCGCGGGCGGCGTCGTGCCCGTGGCGCCGTCGGGGGCGGGCGGGACCGCCGGGTGCGCCGCTCCGCCGGTCGCGGTCGCGGTCGCGGCAAGGTGGGCGAGCAGCTCTTCGGGGTCGACTCCGAGCCCGTCGGCGAGTGCGCGGAGGTTCATCTCGGCCGCGCCCGCGCCGGCGGCGGGTCGATCGGCCGGGCCGTCCCCGCCCGCGGGTCGTCCGTGCTCCGGCTGGGCCCGTTCGGGGGCGGTGGGCGTCGGCTGGAAGCCGTCGAGCGGGTTCACGGGCACCGTCGGACGTCTCCTTCGAGGTCGGGAGCTCCCTCGATCATCGGTCGCGCGCCGCCGTCCTGTAGCGGCGGCGGCCCGCTCAGCGCTCCGACGTCCCCGGTGCCGCGGTCTGCTCGCCCGCCGGCGCGCCGGCGTCGGCCGGGGCGGCCGGGGTGGGGTCGGGCGCCTGTGGATCGGCGGCCGGCGCGGCGGACCGGTAGCGGCGATGCAGCCGGTGGAGCGCGAGCGCGCCGAGCCCCACGACGACCACCGCGGCCAGCCCGAAGAGGCCGAAGCTCGTGACGATCCTCTCGACGCTCGAGCCGAGGAAGTAGGCCAGCAGCCCGATCGTGATCGCCCAGCTGATGCCGCCGAGGGCGTTCCACAGCGCGAACGACGCCCAGTGCATGCGCGTGGCGCCGGCGAGCCAGGACGCCCACGTGCGCAGGCCGAGGATCCATCGGCCGAAGAAGACCGCCTTCGGGCCGTGTCGCGCGAAGAACGGCTCGCCCACAGCGAGGACCTGGTTTCGCTGGGCCATGAACGCCCCGGGCCGAACGAGCAGCCAGCGCCCGCCACGCCGGCCGATGAGGTAGCCGAAGTTGTCCCCGATGATCGCCGCGAGCGCCGCGAGGGCGATCACGATGACGATGTCCAGACGGCCCGAGCTCGCGAGCAGCGCCGCGGTGATGAGCGCCGTCTCGCCGGGCAACGGGATCCCGGCGGACTCGGCCATCACGAGCAGCACGAGCGCGGGATACCCGACATTCTGCGCGACGTTGAGGATGGAGGCGATGGAGCTCACGGTCGTGTCGGGTGCGCGGGGCGCGCGCCGCCGGAGCGCGGCCGGCTTCTAGGATGCCGCAGTGACCGCGCTGACCATCCACACCCGCGACACGCGTACGCGCGCGCGCTGCGGGGTCCTGCGCACCGCGCACGGCGATGTTCGCACACCGGCGTTCGTCCCCCTGGCGACGAAGGCGACGGTCAAGGGCCTGTTCGCCGCGGAGGTGGCCGAGCTCGGGTACGACATGGTGCTCGGCAACACCTTTCATCTGATGCTCAACCCCGGAGCCGAGCTCATCGGGCGCTTCGGGGGGCTGCACCGCTTCATGGGCTGGGAGCGACCGATCATCACCGACTCGGGCGGCTTCCAGGTGTTCTCGATGGGCCACGGAACGGTCGCCGACGAGATCAAGGGCCGGGCCGGCGCCGGCGGCGGGACGGGCGACGACCCCGAACGGGGCGGGGCGCCGCGCGCGGGCGCGATCCTGTCGATCGAGGAGGAGGGCGTGCGCTTTCGCTCGTACGTCGATGGCCGCGAGCGGATGCTGACGCCGGAGGGATCGATGGCGGTGCAGGTGGCGCTCGGCTCGGACATCGCGCTCGCCTTCGACGAATGCACGCCGTTCCACGTCGATCGCGACTACACCGCGCGCTCCACCGAGCGGACCCACCGCTGGCTGGCGCGATGCGTGGGCTGGCACGGCGAGCACGGACCGCCGGACCAGCTGCTGTACGGGATCGTCCAGGGCGGCGTGTATGAGGACCTGCGTCGCGCCTCGGCACAGGCGATCGCCGCCGGCGGCTGCTCGGGGCTCGCCATCGGTGGGTCGCTCGGGGCCGAGAAGGCGCAGATGTACGAGGTCGTGTCGTGGGCGGTCGACGAGTTCGACGGGTCCCACGAGTCGCTGCCGCGGCACCTGCTCGGGATCGGCGACGTCGACGACCTCATCCGCGGGGTCGAGCTGGGGATCGACACCTTCGATTGCGCGATGCCGACGCGGCTCGGCCGCCACGGCACGGCGCTCGTTCCCGCTCCCGACGACCGCTGGCGCGTCGACCTGACGAAGGGACGCTGGCGCGAGTCCGACGAGCCACTGATGGAGGGCTGTCCGTGTCCGGCCTGTCGCACCGGACTGTCGCGGGGCTATCTGAGCTATCTCGCCCGGGCCGGGGAGCTGACGTCGATGCGCATGCTCACGCTGCACAATCTCACCTTCGTGGCCCGGCTCATGACCGACCTGCGCGAGGCCGTCGCCGAGGGGGACCTCGCCCGCACGGCGGCCGAGCTGCGCGCCGGCGCGGCGCCGGGTGAGCGCGGGCGCGCCACGGCGGCGGCGGAGCGCCACGCCTGACGCTCGCCCGGCGAGCGCGGCCCGCGCCTACTGGGTGTTGTTGCTGACGAGCTGGTCGAGCGCCTGGACGTCCTGCGTGACGTTGTGCAGCACGACGTTGTTCGACTTGATCTCCGTCTGGCCGCTGCCCGACAGGCTGACGATCACGGCGACGGCGGCGACGAGGATCACCGCGAGCATCACCGCGGCGAGCACGCGGCCCGTGCGGCTCGGCGACGACGTGGGGGCCGCCGGCTCCTGGCGCCGGGGCGGGGGGCCGGGACGCGGCCGGCGCGGCGTCACGGTCGGCTGGCGCTCGGTCGGCGACCGTCGCGCGCCCGCCGACGGCATCAGGCTGGTCGCCTCGGTGGCCGCCACGCGCGCGGCCGGGACCGACGGCTCGCCCGGCGCGATCCCGATCGCGCCGTCGGCGATCGCCTGCGCCATCTCGTGCGCGCTCCGGTAGCGGTCGCGCGGATCGAGCGCGAGGGCGATCTGCACAGCGTCCGCGAGCTCTGGGCCGACCGCCGCGACGAGCGTGTCGAGCGTTGCCGGTTCCTCCTGCTGCTGCTTGAGCGCCAGCTCGGTGAGCGAGCCAGCCTCGTACGGCAGCCGCCCGGAGATGAGCTGGTAGATGACGACGCCGAGCGCGTAGAGGTCGGCCTGCGCGCCCGCCTCCTCGCCCCGCGCCTGCTCGGGCGCGAGGTAGGCGGCGGTCCCGAGCACCGATCCGACCTGCGTGATGCTCGACTGCTCGGTGGCCTTGGCGATCCCGAAATCGGCGAGCTTGACGACGCCCTCGCGTGAGCGCAGCAGGTTGCCGGGCTTGACGTCACGGTGGATGACGCCGTGGCGGTGCGCGTAGTCGAGGCCGCTGCACGCCTGCTCGACGATCGAGAGCACGTCGTCGACCTCCATCCAGCCGTCGTCGCGCAGGATCTCGGCGCACGACTGCCCCTCGATGTACTCCATGACGATGTAGTGCCGGCCGGACTGCTCGTCGAGACCGGAGTCGAAGACCTGCACGATGTTCGGATGGATGAGCCGCGCCGCGGCCTGTGCCTCGCGCTGGAAGCGCGAGACGAACGTCGGGTCGTCGGCGAGGTGCTCGGCCAGCAGCTTGACCGCCACGAGTCGCTCCAGGCGCGAGTCGAGTGCCCGGTGCACGGTCGACATCCCGCCGTACCCGAGGCGTCCCTCGAGCCGGTAGCGACCCGCGATCATCTGGGTGTTCATGGGGCGCCGACCCCGCCCGCGCCGTTGCCCTGGCCGTTGCCCTGGCCGTTGCCGCCCTGGCCGTTGCCGTTGCCACCGCCGCCGCCTCCGGGGGCCGCGTTGCCGCCGCCGGTCGCCGTCGAGCTGCTCGAGAATCCGGTGCCGCCGTTGTTCCCGGTGGTCACCGGCGGGGTCGGACTGGACGCGCTCGTCGTCACCACGGCGCTCGACGTCGTCGTCGGCGACGAGGAGGTCGCGCTCGTGCTCGTGCTGACGATGCTGGTGGTGCTCGTCGCGCTCGTTGTGCTCGTGGTCGCGGTGGCGTTCTGCGCGCACTCACGGGCCGCGCTCACGGTGAGGTCCGCGATCCCGGCCTGCAGCTGCGCCTTCAGGCCGGCGTTCACGGTTGGCGGCAAGGCGGCCAGATGGATGTTCGCCTGGTGGATCCAGCCGAGTGCGTGCGCGCAGTCGCCCGACGCGACGAACTGCTCGACGTTGGCGAAGTCCTGCTGCAGGAGGCCGGCGTTCGCGGTCGGGATGAGGCCCTTGCTGCTGCTGCCGCAGCCGGCGAGCAGCGCGGCCAGGAGGGCGACTGCGCCAGCCCGGGCGCCGCGGGAGACCGTGGGGGCGCTCATTGGCCGTACTCCAGTCGCTCGGCCAGCGAGGCCGGCAGGCGCGCGGCCCGGATCGCCGCGGCCGCTCCGGCGATGTCGTACTCGGTGCGCCGGAAGCTCGCCCGGCCCTCGTCGAGGTCGAGCAGCATCCAGGCGGCCCGCGGATCGCCGTCGCGCGGCTGTCCGACGCTGCCGGGGTTGAGCAGCCACTCCCCGGTGGAGATGTCGAGCTCCTCGCCGGCGCGCCGCGGCTCCCCGGTGGCGAGCTCGCCCTCGGGGCGAACGAACGACAGCGCCACGTGGGAGTGGCCGATCAGGCAGACTCGCTGCGCCTGCTCGTCGAAGCACAGCTCGGCCAGCAGCGCCGAGAGCACGTACTCCCACACCGGGTCGCGTGGGCTCGCGTGGTACAGCCCGATGGTCGACGCTTCGCCCAGCGGCTGGAGCCCGGCCAGGAAGTCGAGGTGGCCCGGATCGATGACCTCCTGGGTCCACTGCGCCGCGAGGCTCGCGCCGCGCGAGAACTCCGCGAGCGGGATCTCGCCGGTCACCGCCAGGTCGTGGTTGCCGGCCAGGCAGACGGCGGCGTTCTCGCGGGCGAGCTTCACGCAGGCGTCCGGGTCGGCGCCGTAGCCGACGAGGTCGCCGAGGCACCAGGTCTCGGAGGAGCCGCTCTCGGCGACCTCGGCGAGAACGGCCTCGAGGGCCTGGCGGTTGCCGTGGATGTCAGAGATGACTGCGACCTTCATGTGCGAAGGGATGCGATGGTACGGGCCGACGAGAAGCCGCGACCGACGGACCGGGGGTCAGACGGTCGCACGGGTCCTCGCCATGCATCCCTGCAAGGGCGGTGTGCCGCCCGGCCCGGGTGAGGCTACAGTGCCCCAATTATGACCGCCTTGCCGTCGCATCCGCGTGTCGGGGTGAGCGGGCCGCTCCGATGAGCGCCCGAATCGGCCGGGCGGTGGCTCGGCGAGCGGCCGCGGCGCTCGCGCGGCAAGCGGCCCGGGGGGCGGTGCGTCGAGCGACGGCGAACGGCCGCTGGCCGTGGCCGGCGGCGCTCGCGGGAGTGCTCGTCAGCGCCCGCGCGGCGCAGTTGCTGCTGCGCCCGAGGTCGGGCCTGATCGACCCCGATCCCGTTCGCAGCGAGGAGCTCTTCGACCCGGGCGAGGTGGCGCGCGCCCGCGCCTACCGGCGCAGGCAGATGCTCGTCGGCGCCGCGTCCGGCGCAGTGCAGGCGGGCGCGCTCGTCGCGCTCGTGCGCCGCCCGGCCGCCCCGGTTCGCCGACCGCGCGGGCCACGGCCGGGCGCCGCCCGCATCGCGATCGCCGACGCGGGGCGTGGGGCGGCGCTCACGCTCGGGCTGACCGTGGTGGCGCTCCCGTTCGACGCGATCGAGCATCGGCGCGCGCGCTCCGTCGGGCTGGCCACCCAGGGCTGGCCGGCGTGGGCCGTCGACGCGGCGAAGAGCACCGGCATTGGCGTGACGCTCAGCTCCGCGGCGTCGGCCGGCGCGCTGACGCTGATGCGCCGAGCCCCGCGGACCTGGTGGCTGCCCGCCGCCGGGGCGGCCGCCGCGGGCGGGGCCGGGCTCATGCTCCTGGCGCCGGTCGTCCTCGACCCGGCGTTCAACCGCTTCGAACCGCTGGAGCCGGGGTCGCTGCGCGACGGCGTGTTCGACCTCGCGCAGCGCGCCGGGGTTCGGGTGCGCGAGGTCTATGCGGTCGACGCGAGCCGTCGCACGACGGCCGCGAACGCGTACGTGACCGGGCTCGGACCGACGAAGCGGGTCGTGCTGTTCGACACGCTGCTGGAGCGCTTCACCGAGGAGGAGGCGCGCGTCGTCGTGGCGCACGAGCTCGCCCACGTCCGTCACCACGACGTGCCGCGCGGGCTCGCCTACCTCGCGCTCGTCGCACCCGCGGCGCTGCAGGCCGCCTCGGCGCTGACCGCGCGTGTGCGTCCCGCCGGCGGCGATCCCGACATCGCGACGCTCGCGGCGCTGGCCCTGTCGCTCGGGATCGTCGGTGCGCCGCTCGGCGTCGGGGCGGGACTGCTCTCGCGCACCGTCGAGCGGCGCGCGGACGTGTTCTCGCTGCGCCTGACCGACGCGCCGGAGGCGTTCATCGCCTTCGAGCGCAAGATCGTGTCGCAGAACCTGGCCGACCCGGATCCGCCTCGCTGGCTCGTCGCCCTCGGGTCAAGTCATCCGCCGGCGCTGCAGCGCGTCGGTGTCGCGCGGGCCTACGAGCGGATGGCGCGCGAGCCGGTCAGTCCGTCGGATCCGAGCCCGGCTGAGGCGGGCCGAACTCCGGCAGGTTCTTGATGCCCTCGCGCGTCTGCCACTTGGAGTAGTTGTCCTCCATCGCGTCGATGAGCTCGCGCATGAAGCGCGCGGACAGGTTGACGCGGGAGACGACGACGCCCGGGATCTCCTCGGCCTCGACCTCGTGGTCGACGCGGGCGAAGGTGATCGTGAACTCGTAGTCGGAATGGCTGACGTTCGCGAAGTTCGCGTACTGCCCGCCCATCATCTCGGGCGAGAAGTGGATGTTGATGTGCCGCTCGGGCTGCTGCGCTTCGTCGCTCACCGCGCCTAGTATCACAGGACCGAATGTCGCTCGCGTTCTGGAGGCAATACCCCTGCGTCTGCTCGTGCTGTCCGTCGGTCGGCTGCGCGCGCCGTACGCCGACGACGTCGCCCACTATCGAAAGCTGCTCTCGCGCTACGCGCGGCTGGAGGAGATCGAGCTGCGCGAGGAGGAGCACGTCGCGCGACGGCTGCCCGAGCGCGCGTTCGTCTCACTGCTGTCCGATCGCGGCCAGCGCTATGACAGCGTCGGCTTCAGCCGCTTCGTCGAGGCGCGGCGACGGTCCGGCCGGGATCTCGCCTTCGTGATCGGCGGCGCGTTCGGCCTCGAGCTCGAAGCGGTCGAGCACCGGCTCTCGCTCGGCCCGCTCACGCTGCCGCACCAGCTGGCCCGCGTCGTGCTGCTCGAACAGCTCTACCGCGCTCACAAGATCCTCGCGGGGGAGCCCTATCACCACTGATCGTCAGGTCGACCGGCGGGCGCTGCCCATGCTGGTCTCTCGGCGCGAGCTGCTCGTGTTCGCGCGGCGCGTCGTGTGGCTCGGCCTCGCCGTCGGCGGCCTCGTGCTCATCGGCACGGTCGGGCTCGCGCTGACGGACCACACGAGCGCGTGGTACGCGTTCCGCTGGACGCTCGACACGCTCTCGACGGTCGGGCGCCTCGGCGAGCCGCACTCCACCGGCGGACAGGTGGTCGAGGTCCTGCTCATCGTGCTGGGCGTCGGTACGCTCTTCTACGCATTCGCCACCGTCACGGAGTTCTTCGTGGCCGGACACCTCGGCGAGCTGCTCGCCGCGCGTCGGCTCCTGAAGATGATCGCCTCCCTGACCGACCACCACATCATCTGCGGCTATGGCCGCGTCGGGCGCCAGGTCGCGCGCGACCTGCGCGTCGCGAACGCGAAGTTCGTCGTGATCGATGCCCGCGCGGAGAACCGCGAGCTCGCGGAGGGGGTGGGGGTGCGCTTCATCGAGGGGGACGCCGCGGAGGACGCGGTGCTGCTGGCCGCCGGCATCGAGCACGCGCGCTCGATCCTCGTGTGCGCCGACTCCGACGCCGAGAACATCTTCATCACGCTCACGGCTCGAGAGCTGTCCCCGAGCATCGCGATCGTCGCGCGCGCCGCGGCCGAGGACTCCGAGAAGAAGCTCAAGCGCGCCGGGGCCGATCGCGTCATCTCGCCCTACAAGGCGAGCGGTGCCGAGATGGCGCGCCTCGCGCTGCACCCGCAGGTGAGCGGCGTGCTCGACGTCGACGCGGAGTACCGCATGGAGGAGATCGTCGTCGACGAGGGCTGCTCCGGAGCCCACCAGACGGTCGGCGACATCCGCGGGGGTGCGATGATCGTCGGCATGCGGCGCGACGGAACCTTCCAGCCTCAGCCGCCGGGCGACGCCGTGCTGCTGCCGGGCGACATCGTGATGGCGATGGGCACGCCGCGCACGCTCGAGCGCCTCGAGCGCCTGTTCGACGTCACGCCCACCGCCCCCCCGAGCGCGGGCGACGGCTCGGGGGAGGCCCCATGACGCCGCTCGCCGACCTGCGCGCCGCGGTGCTCGCCGCGACGGTCGAGCTCACCGGGGGCGACCGCCCGAGCGGCACGCTCACGCTCGAGCGCCCGCCGCGGCCCGACTTCGGCGACTACTCGACGAACGCCGCGCTGCTGCTCGCACCGGTCATGAAGCAGCCGCCGCGCGCCGTCGCCGAGCGGCTCGGCGAGGAGCTCACGCGCGAGCTCGGCGGGCGCGTCGGGCGCGTCGAGGTGGCCGGTCCGGGCTTCCTCAACCTGTTCTTCGAGGACGAGTGGTTTCGGGCCGGGGTGGCCCGCGTCATCGCCGAGGGCGAGCGCTTCGGCGGCGGAGGCGTGCCGACGCCCGAGCGCATCGACGTCGAGTTCCTGAGCACGAACCCGACGGGTCCGCTGACCGTCGCGCACGGGCGTCACGCCGCGTACGGCGATGCGCTGGCGCGGATCCTTGCCTTCCACGGTCACGAGGTGACGCGCGAGTTCTACGTCAACGACTACGGCAGCCAGGTGCGCCGTCTCGCCGAGTCGATCCGGGCCCGCGCCAACGGCGAGGAGCCACCTGAGGACGGCTACCAGGGCGAGTACGTCGCCGAGCTGGTCGACCCCGAGCGGGCCCGCGAGCTCGACCTCGACGCGCTCGGACAGGAGGCGGTGGCGGCCTGTCTGGCCATGTTCCGCGCGACGCTGCAGCGCTTCGGCGTGCGCTTCGACGTGTGGTTCTCCGAGCGGACGCTCCACGAGGGCGATCCGACCCCGGTCGACCGCGAGCTGGCCGAGCTCGAGGAGCGCGGCGAGTCCTACCGCCACGAGGGCGCGCTGTGGCTGCGCACGACCGCGCACGGGGATGACAAGGACCGGGTGCTCGAGCGCTCGAACGGCGACCACACCTACCTCGCCTCCGACGTCGCCTACCACCGGAACAAGCTCGCTCGCGGCTTCGAGCGGCTCATCGACGTGTGGGGCGCCGATCACCACGGCTACGTGGCCCGCATGAAGGCCGCGCTCGCGGCGATCGGGGCCGATCCGGACCGGCTCGAGCTCATCATCATGCAGTTCGTGCACCTCGTCGAGGCCGGCGGACGCGCCTCGATGTCCAAGCGCCGCGGCGAGTTCGTCACGCTCGACGATCTCATCTCGGAGATCGGCACCGACGCGGCGCGCTACTTCCTGCTCGCCCGCTCCGCCGACACGACGGTCGACCTCGACCTCGATCTCGCGCGGGCCGAGAGCGCCGACAACCCGGTCTACTACGTCCAGTACGCGCACGCGCGAATCGTCTCCGTGCTCGCCAAGGCCGGCCCCGAGCGCGTCGCGCGGGCGCTCGCGGACACGAGCCGACGGGGCGACGATTCGGCGCTCCCCTCGCTGGAGCCGGAGGAGCGCTCCCTGGTCAAGACCATCCTCGCCTTCCCGGAGGAGGTCGAGGAGGCCGCGAAGCGCCGGGCGCCGCACCGCATCGCCACCTACGCGCTCGCGCTGGCACAGGACTTCACCGCCTTCTACCACGCCTGCAAGATCGTGGGCGCCGAGCCGGCCGAGGTCGAGTCCTTCCGCATCGCGCTCGCCGTCGCCGCGCGCGACACGATCGCCCGGGCCCTGGACCTGCTCGGCGTCAGCGCGCCGCAGCAGATGTGATCCGCGGGCGCCGTCAGCCGCGGTAGCGCGCGAGCTCCGCGTCGAGGCGCTCGCGGTCGTCAGGCGCCAGCACGCGCTGCGGCCCCGCAGGGGCCTCGGTCGTGCGCCGGCGCCAGCGGGGGACGAGCACCAGGAGGAGCGCGACGAGGCCGAGCACGGCCACGACCGGCACGATGTAGGCGACGAGGCCGAACCCGTGCGTGCTCGGCGTGGCCAGCACGCTCGGGCCGTACGTGGCCACGAGGGCGGCCTTCACCTGACTCTCGGTGTCGCCCTGATTGATGAGCGACTGGATGAAGACGCGCTCGCGGTCGGCCTGCGGTGACTGCGCCACGTTGAGGGGGATCTTGCAGACGGCGCACATCACCTCGGGCTCGATCGTCGTCAGGGACGTGCGCGGGGCCACGGCGAGCGCCGGCGCGGCGAGCGCGAGCGTCGCGACGGCGCCACAGATGGCGCTCCGCAGTGCCGAGCGGGCCGATCGCCTCACGAGCGGCCCTGTGCGTCGGCGACGGCGCCGGCGAGCCACGCCGGCGTGACCTCGCCGCGCGAGATCTTGACCACGCGCCCCTCGCGGTCGATCACGAAGGACTCGGGCAGCTGGTCGGTCCCGTAGGAGTGCGCGAAGTCGCCATTGACGTCGCGCAGCTGCGGGTAGGTCAGGCCGTACTGGTGGACGAAGCGCTCGGAGTCGGGCGTCGTGTCGTCGTAGGTGACGCCGAGGACGGTGCCGCCGTCGGCCTGCAGCGTGCGCTGCGCGCGCTCGAGCATCGGCGCCTCGGTCTGGCACGGGACGCACCACGAGGCCCAGAAGTTCAGGAGGACGACCTTCCCGCGGTAGCTCGCGAGCGAGCTCGTGCCGGGCCGCCCGAGGAGCGGCAGCGTGGCGACCGGGGCGGCCGGGCGCTCGCCGAGCGCGACCGCGTTGTCGAGCGAGCGGCTCGCGTTCTTGGCCGCCAGGCCGTAGGCGAGCAGCGCGATGAGCGCCAGGCCGGCGACGGCCACGGTGACGGGGACGAGGAAACGCCGCATCGGCACAGCGTAATGGGGAGCGCCGGGCGGCTCCGGGCCGGCCCCGCCGGGCGATCGCGCGGGCGCGGCGGGGCGTCTAGGATGTGCGGGCACTGCGGCGGTAGCTCAGTTGGTAGAGCACGAGCTTCCCAAGCTCGGGGTCGCGGGTTCGAACCCCGTCCGCCGCTTCGTTCGTCTCGGGTATGGCGCGCCGGTACGGGGAGCCTGATCCGCCGGGACGTCGTGCCTCCCATCGTACGGCGGCGGAGCCGTCCTGTGCAGCCCGGCCCGGAGCGCGCCGCACGACGTCGCGGCGCCGTTTTCTCGGAGCTCTCTCAGCAACGCTTGCGGTGGCTCTTAGACATCCACTGCAAGGTGGCGGCATGCGCGGAGAGGGACGGCTCGGATGAGACCGATCGGGGAGGTTCAGGCGTCGGTGAGCCTCGACCTGCCCGAGGCGGCCGGCGCTCGAGTGGTGGCGCGGCGACGCGTCCCGGCGCGGGCGATCGCCGCCGCGCTGTGGACCGTCGTCGCGGTCAATGGTGGACTCATCGTCTGGCTCTGGCTGCACGGTGGCGGCGTGAGCGGCGTGCATGGATCCGCCGACCTGTACACGAGCCTCGGCCGGATCACCGGGCTGCTCGGCGTCTACCTCGCGCTGATCCAGGTGCTCCTGCTCGCCCGCCTGCCGTCCCTGGAGCGGCTCGTGGGCTTCGATCGCCTCACCGTGTGGCACCGGCGCAACGGCCAGGCGTGCCTCGTCCTGGTGCTCGCGCACGTCGTGCTCATCACGATCGGCTACGCGGGGAGCGATCAGATCTCCGTACCGAGTGAGTTCTCACGGCTGCTCAGCAGCTACCCGGGGATGGTGACCGCGACGATCGGGACGGTGCTGATGATCGTCGTGGTGGTCGCGTCGCTCGTGATCGTGCGCCGCCGCCTGCCCTACGAGGCATGGCACCTCGTGCACATCACCGTCTACGCCGGGATCGCGCTCGCCTACCTGCACCAGATCCCGACCGGCAACGAGTTCACCACGAACACGGCGCAGGCGGACTACTGGATCGGCCTGTACGTGGCGACGCTCGTCCTGCTCGTGGGGTTTCGCGCCGTGTGGCCGGTCGGCCAGGCGTTGCGCCACCGCATGCGGGTCCAGGCGGTCACGGAGGAGGCTCCCGGCGTCGTGTCGGTGACGATCACCGGGCGCCGGCTCGAGCGCCTTCCCGCCCGCGCAGGTCAGTTCATGATCTGGCGCTTTCTGAGCGCCGGGCGCTGGTGGCAGGCGCATCCGTTCTCGTTCTCGGCTGCACCCGACGGGCGCAGCCTGCGGATCACCGTGAAGGCCGTCGGGCGGTTCAGCCGCGAGCTCGCCCGTGTGCGACCGGGGACGGCCGTGCTCGCCGAGGGGCCGTTCGGGACATTCACGGCGGAGCGCCGCTCGCGCCCCGGCGTCGCGTTGATCGCCGGGGGCATCGGCATCACGCCGCTTCGCGCGCTGCTGGAGGAACTGCCCGCCGCTCCCGGCGAGCTGGTTCTCATCCACCGTGTGATGCATGAGGAGGAGCTCGTGTTCGGCGACGAGCTCGACGAGATCGCCCGAGCGCGCGGTGCTCAGATCTTCCGTGTCGTCGGTGATCATCGCTCGCCGGAGGGGGCCGAGCTGCTCGGCGCCGCCGCGCTGACGCGCATGGTGCCCGACCTCGCAGCGCGAGACGTCTACCTGTGCGGTCCCGGGCCGATGATGGCCCGCGCGCGCCGCGAGCTGCGCTCGGCCGGCGTGCCCCGCGGCCAGATCCACAGCGAGCGCTTCGCGCTCGCTGCCTGAACACCACCGAACGAGGAGAATCACATGCACCGATCTGTCCCCGCCGTGATCGGCGCCGTCGGCGCCCTGGCCCCCACGGGCGTCGCGCTGACCGCCACCGCCGAGGCGGCGCTCCACGCGTCGACGTCGTCGACGAGGTACTACAGCGGCTCGAAGGTGAGCACCCGCTACGGGGTCGTGCAGGTCGCCATCAGCGTCAGCGGCCGCCGCGTCCTCAACGTGAGCGCGACGCTGCCGACCGACCGTCCGCGTTCGGCCTTCATCAACGGCAAGGCCGGCCCGATCCTGCGCTCCGAGGCGCTGAAGGCCCAGAGTGCGAAGATCCAGAAGGTGTCGGGCGCGACCGTGACCAGCCAGGCCTACGACCAGTCGCTGCAGGCCGCACTGACGGCGGGGCATGTCTGAGCCACACGCTCCACCGTCGCCGCGTCCGCACCGCCACCGGCTCGAGCACGTCATGGGGATGCCGATCAGCGTCGACGTCTGCGACGCGAGCGTGGCGGACGCCGCCGTTGATCGCGTCTACGAGTGGCTGCGTTTCGTCGACGCGACATTCAGCACGTACCGCGAGGACAGCGAGATCAGCCGCCTCAACCGCGGCGAGCTCGCGCTCGCGGACGCGCATCCGGCCGTGCGCTCGGTGCTCGGCCGCTGCGAGCGGTTGCGCGACGAGACCGGCGGCTACTTCGACGCGCGCGTCGACACCGGCGTCCTCGCCGGGCCGGGCGCACCCTCTGCGGGGTGGGGGGCCGCCGCGGTCGACCCCACCGGTCTCGTGAAGGGCTGGTCGATCGCGGGCGCCGCCCGTCTGCTCGAGCAGGCCGGGGCGCGCAACTACTGCGTCGACGCGGGCGGGGACGTGCACGTGGGGGGACGATCCTGGGAGGGGACGCCCTGGCGGGTCGGTATCCAGCACCCGCGGATCCGCGATCGCGTGGCCGCGGTGCTCGTCGCGAGCGACGTCGGCGTGGCGACGTCGGGGGCGTATGAGCGCGGTGCGCACATCGTCGACCCGCACACCGGGGCGACGCCCGAGGGCGTCCTGTCGGTCACGGTCGTCGGTCCCGATGTGGCGAGTGCCGACGCGTACGCGACCGCCGCCTACGCGATGGGCCCGGCCGGCGCCGAGTGGTGCGCCGGGCTGCGCCGGTATGCCGCGATGGTGATCCTCGACGACGACACCGTGCTCAGCACCGCGGGGATGCGCCGCTACCGGGCGTAGACGGCGAAGAAGTCGCGGTCGTCCTGGGTCAGGTAGCGCGTCGCCGGCCGGTTCATGTCCGGGAGCAGGTTGGCCGGATCGCCGGCGCCGGGGGCGCCGTAGGAGATGAAGCTCACCCAGTAGGAGTTGATGTCGAGCTCCATCGCGCGCACCGCGCCCGCCCGCACGAACGTGCGGGCGAGGCTCGTGACCGTCTGATCGTTGCCGGCCGCGTAGATGAGGTTGCCGTGGCGGTCGACGCCGATCCCCGATCGCCAGACAAGGATCGCGTTGCCGACCGTGGCGCCCCAGAGCGAGCTGTCACCGACGGCCGGGCTCACCTTGCCCCCGGAGACGATGAGCGGCAGGTTCTGGCGGGCGAAGGCGAACGTCGGCGGCGCGTCGGGGCCGCCGGTCCAGTTGACGATGTCGACGAGGCCGTCCTTGCGGCCCACGAACGTGGCCATGCCGTCGTGCAGCGGCGCGTAGGTGTGCCCGTTCAGGGCAAAGCCGCCGTTCGAATCGCTCAGCTTGAAGCCGCTGTTGAAGGTTGCCAGCAGCGTGGCCCGGCGCGAGCGGGGGACCTCCATCGGCCCGCGTGGCAGCGTGACCGAGGGCTCGAGCAGGCCGGGATTGAGCGTGATGACCGCGCGCCGCGGATCGATCCAGGCGAGCCCGGCGACGACACGCGGGTAGTTCGGCTGGTTGCGCAGCGTCGTGAGCAGCACCGCGGGCCGAACCCGCAGGCTGGCCCGGATCGGCCGCCAGACGCCCTCGTGCGGCAGGCGCGGGGTGAACAGCGCCGGCAGTCGCCGCGGCACGTACAGCCGCCGCTGTCGCGCGACGGTCCCGACCACGCCGACGCTCGGGAGGGCACGGAGCGCCGGACCGCCGGGGCTCGGTGCGGTGAGCGAGTAGTACGCGGACTCGACGTCCGCCACGAAGCCGGCGGCGCCGTGGTCGCGCAGCCATTCCACCGAGCGCACGCCGAGGCTCGAGTTCGACCGCTGCAGCATCGTCCCGACATACGACGCGAGCACCGGGACGAGTGCGACGAGGGCGGCGACGAGGGCGACGCGGCGAATCCGCCGCGCCACGTTCTGGGGCGCCGGCTCCGGCGGGGGGAGGGGTACCGCATCGACGGGCTGGGGGGACGACGAGATCGTGCCGAACTCCATGCAGACGACTGTAGGTGCGCGCGTGGATCGCCGCGAGTGAGGCCGGTCGAGCCATGAGAACAATCTCACATCACGACCGCGGTTCACGGCCGGCACCAGACTGAACGCGTGTGCTATGAGGTGTCGGTGGCTTCGCTCGCGCCGTTCGGTCGCTGTCGATTCCTCGGCGGGACGCATGCCGGTCGCTGAGCAGGCCCGCTCGTCCACGAGCGGCCGCGAGCGCACGCTGTCGGGGTGGGGTCGCACGGCGCCGAGTCGCGCCCGCGTGATCCGTCCCGAGGGCATCGACCAGGTCGCGGAGGTCGTCGCCGCGAGCCGCAGCCTGCTCGCGCGGGGCGCGGGACGCAGCTACGGGGATGCCGCCCAGAACGCCGGCGGCGACGTGCTCGACATGACCGGCCTCGATCGCATCGAGGCGATCGACACCGAGCGGATGACCGTTCGCGTTCAGGCCGGTGCGACGCTCGCGCGGCTGCTCGCGGCGCTGGCCGAGCGCGACCTCACCCTCCCGGTCGTGCCCGGGACGCGATACGTGACGGTCGGCGGAGCGATCGCGAGCGACATCCACGGCAAGAACCATCACCGCGACGGCGGCTTCGGCGCACACGTCCTGTCCCTGACGCTGTGCACGCCGGCCGGCGGCTGCCGTGAGGTCTCCCCGGGCGTCGACGCCGAGCTGTTCTGGGCCACGATCGGCGGGATGGGCCTCACGGGCGTCGTGGTCGAGGCGACGCTGCGCGTCGAGTCGCTGCCCTCGGCCTGGGTGGCCGCGGACACCGATCGCACCGACGGCCTCGACGAGACGCTGGCGCTCATGTCCGGCACCGAGAGCCACCGCTACTCGGTCGCGTGGCTCGACCTGCTCGCGCGCGGGTCGCGCTACGGCCGGGCGGTCATCGGGCGTGCCGATCAGTGGCCGTTGGCGCGCGGCGTGACCCCGGCCCGCTGGCGGCGCGGGCGCGCCGACGCCGCATCGCTCGCGCGGTCCCCGCTCGTCGACATCCCCGATCGCGTCCCGGCGGGCCTGCTGGCCGCGCCGGCGATCCGCGCCTTCAACGCGCTGCGCTTCCGGCACGCGCCGGTCCGCGAGCGCGCGCGGCCGCTCGCGCTCGCGCCGTACCTGTTCCCGTTGGACGCGCTCGGGGGCTGGAACCGGTTGTACGGACCGGCGGGGATGATCCAGTACCAGTTCGTCGTGCCCGACGGCGCCGAGGAGAAGCTGATCGCGGCCACCCGCCGCTTCGGCGATCGGCGCCTGCCGGTGTACCTGGCCGTGTTCAAGCGGCTCGGACCGGCCTCGCCCGGCCCGCTGTCCTTCCCGCTCCCGGGCTGGACGCTGGCCGTCGACCTCCCGGCCGACGCCCCCGGCCTGGCTCTCGCGCTCGACGAGCTCGACGAGCTGATCGCCGGGTGCGGCGGGCGCGTCTATCTGAGCAAGGACGCACGCCTGCGCCGTGACCTGCTGGCCGCGATGTACCCGCGCCTCGCGGACCTGCGCGGTCAATGCGAGCGCGTCGATCCCGGCGGCGTGATCCGATCGGACCTCGCGCGCCGGCTGCGGCTGCTCGAGGGCGCTCCGTGAGGCGCGCCCATCCGGGCGCGCTCGGCCGGCACGTGCTCGTCATCGGCGGCAACTCGGAGATCGCGCTGGCGATCGTCGCCGAGCTGCAGCGTCTCGCCCCGCGCGAGGTGGCGCTCGTCGGACGGGACCCGGAGCGCCTCGCCCGCGCGGGCGAGCAGCTCGCGCAGGTCGGCGTGGCCGGCACGATCGCGCTCACGCTCGACGCGCGCGACGTCGCGGCGCACGCCTCCGTCCTCGACGAGGCGTGGGAGCGGCTCGGCGGCGTCGATCTCGTCATCGTCGCGCTCGGCCTGCTCGGCGAGCGCGGCGGCCTGCCGTCGGACGTCGACGCCGCCCTGGAGGTACTCGAGGTCAACGTCGTCGACACCGCCTCGCTCGTGCTGCACAGCGCGACGCGCCTGCGCGATCGCGGAGGGGGGACGCTCGTCGTGCTGTCCTCGGTCGCCGCGGAGCGCCCGCGCCGCGCGAACGTCGTCTACGGCGCCTCGAAGGCCGCGCTCGACGCGCTCGGGCAGGGGCTCGGCGACGCGCTCCACGAGGAGGGCGTCGGGGTGCTCGTGGTCCGCCCGGGGTTTGTCGCCACCGCCATGACCCGCGGGCTGAAGCCGCCGCCGCTGGCCACGACCGCGCCCGTCGTCGCCCGGGCGGTGGCCGGTGGGCTCACCCGGGGCACCCACACGGTGTGGGCGCCTTCGGCGCTGCGCTGGCTGATGCTCGTCCTGCGAATGGTTCCCCGTCCGCTGCACCGGCGACTGCGCCAATGAGCGGCACCGGCCACGGCGACGACCTCTCGCGCCGCCGCGCCCGCCGGGCGCAGGCGCGCCGCGAGCGGACGCTTCTGCGGGCGGACGTCGCCGCCGGCAGCGTCGTCGCGATCATCGGGCTGATCGTCGCGCCGGGCCTGGCCATCGTGGCGATCGTGGCGCTGGCGGTCCTCGCCGTGTGCGGCGTGTGGCTGCTGATCGAACGCCGGCGCGCGCGACGCAGCGAGCGCATGTCGCCGCCACATCGACCAGAATAGGCGCATGCGCGTCACGGCCAAGGCGGATTACGCGGTTCGGGCCGCCGTCGAGTTGGCCACGGCGAGCTCCGCTGCGCCGCGCAAGGTCGACGAGGTCGCGCGGGCCCAGGAGATCCCGCTCTCCTTTCTCGAGAACATCCTCACGCAGCTGAAGAGCGCCGGCGTCGTGCGCAGCCAGCGCGGACCGGAGGGCGGCTACTGGCTGTCGCGCCCGGCCGACGAGGTCAACATCGCCGAGGTCATCCGAGCGGTCGAGGGGCCGCTCGTCGGCGTCCGCGGCAATCGACCCGAGGAGATCACCTACCAGGGCTCGGCCGAGCCGCTGCAGCAGGTCTGGATCGCGCTCCGCGCCAACCTGCGCGAGGTGCTCGAGAGCGTCACCCTGGCCGACATCGCGAACGGATCGCTGCCGGCGCGCATCGGCGCGCTGACGCGCGACGAGGACGCCTGGCACGCACGCTGAGGAGCGGGACGCGTCGACGCGTCCCGGCTCACCCGGGGGGCGGCGCCGTGCCTCGCGGCGGTCAAGTGGGCGAGAACACGCGCGGGGCGCGGAGGCGGGCCGCGAGGATCTGACCCTCCTCGAGCTCGAGCAGCTCGGCCTGCTCGCGCGTCACCTGCGCCCAGACACGCTCGCCGTGCCCGAGGAGGAGCTCGACGCGCACCTCGAAGCCGAGGTGCACGACGCGCTCCACGAGCGCCTCGGTGGCGTCGCCCTCCTCGTCGACGGCGAGGATCTCGATGTCGTGGGGCCGCAGGAACGCGTCCCCGCCGAGCCGGTTGACCGGGCCGACGAACGACATGACGAACTCGTTGCTCGGGTGCTCATACAGCTCGCGGGGCGGGCCGACCTGCTCGATGCGGCCGCCGTTCATCACGACGATCTGCTCGGCGACGTCCATCGCCTCCTCCTGATCGTGCGTCACGAAGATCGTCGTCACGTCGATCTCGTCGTGCAGTCGCCGCAACCAGTCGCGCAGCTCGGCTCGCACCTGCACGTCGAGCGCGCCGAACGGCTCGTCGAGCAGGAGCACCTGCGGCTGGGGCGCGAGCGCGCGGGCGAGCGCCATGCGCTGCAGCTGGCCGCCCGAGAGCTGGGACGGGTAGCGGTCGCCGAGCCCCTCGAGGCGGATGAGCGCGAGCAGCTCGGCGACGCGCTGCTCGATCTCCGTCTTCGGGCGCTTGCGCACGCGCAGGCCGAAGGCGATGTTGTCGCGCACGGTCATGTGCTTGAACGGCGCGTAGGCCTGGAAGACGAATCCGACTCCGCGCTCGCGCGCAGGCCTGGCCGTCACGTCCTCCCCGTCGATCACGACCCGCCCGCTGTCGGGCGTCTCCAGTCCGGCGATGACGCGGAGCAACGTCGACTTGCCGCTGCCGCTCGGGCCGAGCAGGGCGGTGAGCGAGCCGTCGTTGACCCGCACCGACACGTCGCCGAGCGCGATGAAGCCGTCGAAGCGCTTGTGGACGTCGTGGACCTCGATGGCCATCAGTCGGGCCTCCTCGTCTTGCGGGTGAGCAGTTGCAGGCAGAGCAGGGTGATCAAGGTGAGCAGCGCCAGCACGACCGACGCCGCGTAGGCGCCGGTCACGTCGAAGTTGTCGAACTCGTTCTTGACGTACAGCGGCAGCGACTGCGTGACGCCGAGGATGTTCCCGGACACGATGCTGACCGCGCCGAACTCGCCGAGTGCTCGCGCCATCGTCAGCACGACGCCGTAGACGACCGCCCAGCGGATGCCGGGCAGCGTGACGCGCCAGAACACCTGCCACGCCGACGCGCCGAGCGTGGCCGCCGCCTGCTCGGCGTCGGTCCCGAGCTCGCGCAGCACCGGCATCGTCTCGCGGGCCACGAACGGAAGCGACACGAACGCCGTCGCCAGCACCATCCCGGGCACCGAGAAGATGACCGCGATGCCGTGGGCCATCAGCCAGCCCCCGAACCAGCCCTGGTCGCCGTAGACGAGCACGAGCGACAGGCCGATGACGACCGGCGAGATCGCGAACGGCACGTCGATCAGCGCTCCCACGAGCGACCGCCCGCGGAAGGGGTGGCGCTCGAGCAGCAGCGCGACGCCGATGCCGAACACCGTGTTGAGCGGCACGGCGATCGCGACGAGCTCGAGCGACAGCCAGAACGCGTGCAGCGCGTACGGCGTCGTCACCGCGGCCCAGACCGGGGCCAGGCCGTGCTCGAAGGTGCGGTAGAAGAGGGCGACGAGCGGCAGCAACAACAGCAGCGCCAGATACCCGAGCGCGATCGTGCGTAACGCGTAGCGGGTGGCCCGCGAGCTCTGCCGTCTCGCGGACCGGCTCGAACGGGCGGCGACCGGTCGCCGCCCGGCCGCGGTGGCTCCCGGCGCGCTAGCCGACATGACGGCTCCGACGACGGCTGAGCAGATTCAGTGCGAACAGGACGAGCAGCGCGATCGTCAGCAGCACGACCGAGACCGCCGCCGCCCCGCTGAGGTTGTCGTTCTCGACCTGGTTGAAGACGTAGATCGAGGCGACCTCGGTCTTGTTCGGCAGCGCGCCACCGAACAGCAGCACCGAGCCGAACTCTCCCACCGCCCGCGCGAAGCTGAGCGCCGCGCCGGAGATGATCGCGGGGGCAAGCGCGGGCAGCACGACGCGGCGCACGATCGTCGCCGGCGACGCGCCGAGCGAGGCCGCGGCCTCCTCCATCGAGCGGTCGAGCTCGATGAGCACCGGCTGCACGGAGCGCACGACGAACGGGAGCGTGACGAACAGCAACGCCACGGCCACGGCGCCGCGGGTGAGCGCGATGTCGATCCCGACCGGGCTGCCCTTCCCGTACAGGGCCAGCAGGACGACGCTGACCACGATCGTGGGCAGGGCGAACGGAAGGTCGATGAGCGCGTTCACGGCGCGGCGCCCCGGGAACTCGTCGCGCACGAGCACCCAGGCGATGAGCGTCCCGAACACGACGTTGATCAGGACGACCACCACCGACACGCCGAGCGTGAACTCAAGCGCGGCCACGCCCTCCGGCGTGGTGACCGTCTGCCAGAACCCGGACAGGCCGTTGTCGAAGGCGTGGGCGGCGAGCGCGGCGAGCGGCAGCAGGACGAGCAGGCTCAGGTAGAGCGCGAGCGCGCCGCGCCCGAGCACGCCGGCGAGCCACGGCGCGCGGCGGCGGTGGCGGGGGCCCGGACGACTCGGCGCGCGCACGGCGCCGGGGAGTGTGCCCTCGCTAGCCAGCGGAGACCCCCTGCCCCTGCTCGATCTTGGTCACGACCCCGTTCGGGGTGGCGAAGAACGTCTTGGTGACGGTCGGCCAGCCGCCGAGCGAGTCGATCGTGAAGAGGCCGGGCGGCGTGGGGAACTGCTTCGGGTCGACGAGTGACCCGATCACCGGCCGGTAGCCCTTCTTGGCCCACAGGAGCTGGCCGGCCGGGCTGATCAGGTAGTTGACGAACGCCTGGGCGCTCGCGCTGGTGCCGCCGCGGGCGACCACCGCGATCGGGTTCTGGATGAGCAGCGTCGTGGACGGGATCACGTAGTCGATCGGATCGCCCTTCTTCTGGTCGGGGATCGCCTCGCTCTCGTAGTCGAGGAGCACGTCGCCCTCGCCGGCCAGGAACGTCTGCAGCGCGTTGCGCGCGCTCGTCGGCTGCGCGACGGTGTTCTCGAGCACCGCGCTCAGGTACGCAATCGCCTGGGCCGGCGTCTTGCCCTCGCGCAGCTGCGCGCCGTAGGCGGCCATGATGTTCCAGCGTGCGCTGCCGGAGCTGAGCGGGTTGGGCGTGATCACCTTCACGCCCGGCTTGACCAGGTCGTCCCACGTGGTGATGTGCTTCGGGTTGCCCTTGCGGACGATGAACACGACGACGGAGTCGGTCACGAAGCCGTGGGTCGGTCCGGCGTTCCAGGACGGCGAGACGATGCCGGCCTGCACGAGCTTGGTCACGTCCGGCGCGAGCGAGAAATTGACCACGTTCGCCGGCTGGCCGGCGAGGACCGCGCGGCTCTGGTCACCGGAGGCTCCGTAGGACTGGGTGAAGGAGATGCCCTTGCCCGCACTGGTCGCCTGGAAGGCCGGGATGAGCGACGCGTAGGCGGACTGGGGCGTCGAGTAGGCGACGAGAGCGACGCTCGTGCTGCTCGAGCTCGAGCCGCAGCCGGCGAGCAGGGCGGACGCGGCGAGGATCGGGAGCGCGCGAACGGCCACGCGTGCGATGGAGCGGGGAGCCATCATCACCTTTCGAGTCGATAACACAAGCAAAGGGCGGAATGCAATAGTACATAATGGGAGTCAGGATTAGGTAGTTTCCGCCTCGCGCGGGGTCCGGCGCCGACGGTCTCCCGGCCTCGTCCCGCGAATGGCCGACGATGCCCCGGGCGCGACGGGGGGGCTGGTGCCGGTATCGCCGCGACGCGATTTCTCCCCCGCGCGTTGCCGCGCGCCTGTTCCGAAGCGCTCAGCGCCGAGGGACCGGTCGGCGCCCGTCGCGCGGCGGCGCGCCCCGGGATCGGCCTGCCGGTAGGCCGCGCGCGTTCGGATGGTCGATCCGGGCCCGGTGGGGACGCCGGCCTTCCGAATCGCGGCGGTCAACCGGGGGCCGGGTCGGGTCGCCGGCCGAAGTGTGGTCGATGTTCTTCCACCAGGAGCGAAGATCGACCACGGTTGCGGATCGCGGCCCGCCGTCGGAGGTCGGCCGACGCGAGCGGAGGCTCCGTCGCCCGGCTCAGTCGTCGGCGGGCGGCACGGGCGGCCGCCCGACGCCGACCGACGCGAGGGCGTCGGCGATGCAGGCGGCCTGCACCTGGGCGGGATCGATCGGGAACACCTCGGCGATGCCACCGGACGCCTCGCGCACGCCGACGCCGATGCGGGCGAGGTGCATGGTCCCGAGCGTCTGGGTGTACAGGTGGTTGGCGGTGAAGTCCGGGTCCTCGACGTCGAACACGCCCTGTTTGGCGCCCTGCTCGAGCATCCGCGACAGCCGGCCCAGGCAGCTCGCCATGCCCTGGCCGAGTCGGAACCACACGGCGTCGGAGACGCTCTCCTGCAACTCGGACGCCGGGCGGCGCATGAGCGACAGGCTGCAGTCGAGGAACGCCGGGTGGGCGAGGCAGTAGTCGGTGTAGCGGCGCCAGCCCTCCTCGAGCTGCTCGGCCGGGTCGAGCGCGAGGTCGACGCCGTCGAGGTCCTTGGCCAGATCGGCCAGGTAGCTCGTCAGCGTGAGCACGAACAGCTCCTCCTTGGAGGAGAAGTGGCGGTAGATGAGGGCCTTGTTGATCCCGACCGCGCGGGCGATGTCCTCGATCGGCGCGTCCTGCAGGCCGCGCTCGTCGAACAGCACCCGGGTGGCGGCGACGATCTCGCGCTCGCGTGCGCGGCGCGCGGACGCACGCGTGGGACGGGTGCCGGAGCTCGCCATCGCACGAGTATACAATTTGCACCCGACGGTTGAACAAGTATTAGACGAGTGTTTACACTTGCGGTACCGGTGCGTGCGCTATGGATGGCGCGCCGCCGGTCACGAGTCGTCACCACAACCCCCCGCCCCAGAAGGAGAAACCGATGTCAGCCGATCCCGCCGTTGCCCCGAGTCCAGAGGAGCTTGCCGCCGCGGCGGGCACCGGCGAAGGCGAGGCGCCGTCCTTCTCCATGGACCTGTCGGAGGACCAGCGCGACATCCGTGACTGGGTGCACGGGTTCGCCGAGAACGTGGTCCGTCCGGCGGGCGCCGAGTGGGACGAGCGCGAGGAGACCCCCTGGCCGGTCATCCAGGAGGCGGCCAAGATCGGGTTGTACGGGTTCGAGTCGATCGCGCAGTTCTGGTCGGACCCGACCGGCCTGACGCTGCCGATCGTCAACGAGGAGCTCTTCTGGGGCGACGCCGGGATCGGCATGGCGATCATGGGCACGAGCCTCGCCGTCGCCGGGATCTTCGCCAACGGCACGCCCGAGCAGATGGGCGAGTGGATCCCGCAGTGCTTCGGCACCGCGGACGATCCCAAGGTCGCGGCGTTCTGCGTGTCCGAGCCCGACGCCGGTTCGGACGTGTCGTCGCTGCGCACGCGCGCTCGCTACGACGAGGCGAAGGACGAGTGGGTCCTCAACGGGCAGAAGGCGTGGGCCACGAACGGTGGCATCGCCACCGTCCACGTCGTCGTGGCCTCGGTCGACCCCGAGCTCGGGGCGCGCGGCCAGGCCTCGTTCGTGATCCCGCCCGACACACCCGGGCTCGAGATGGGCACGAAGGTCAAGAAGCACGGCTTGCGCGCCTCCCACACCGCCGACGTGTTCCTCGACGACTGCCGAATCCCCGGGTCGTGCCTGCTCGGCGGCAAGGAGAAGCTCGACGCGCGCCTGGCCCGCGCTCGCGAGGGGCACAAGTCCCGCGGCCAGGCCGCGATGGCGACCTTCGAGGCGTCGCGACCGACGGTCGGGGCGCAGGCGATCGGCATCGCCCGGGCGGCGTATGAGTACGCGCTCGCGTACGCCAAGGAGCGCACGCAGTTCGGCCGCGCGATCATCGAGAACCAGGCGATCGCCTTCACCCTCGCCGACATGAAGCTCGAGATCGACGCGGCGCGCCTGCTCGTGTGGCGCGCCTCCTGGATGGGCCGCACCGGCAAGACGTTCGAGAACGCCGAGGGGTCGATGAGCAAGCTCAAGGCGGGCGAGGTCGCCGTGTGGGCCACCGAGCGGGCGATCCAGATCCTCGGCGGCAACGGCTATGCGCGCGAGTTCCCGGTCGAGCGCTTCCACCGCGACGCAAAGATCTACACGATCTTCGAGGGCACCTCGGAGATCCAGCGACTCGTGATCGCGCGCTCGATCTCGGGCGTGCACGTCAAGTAGGCGCTGCGCGCCGCGCCGTGGGGCGGCCCTGTCTGCAGGGGTCACGCGGCGCGGCTCGACCGAACGGGCCGGAAGTCGACCGGCCGAGCGCTGCCCCGACCAGTAGCTTTCCGGTGGATGGTCGTCGAGCCCGCGGGAGCGGGACAGCGCGCAGCCCGCTTCGCCTACGGAACGTCGGAGCTCGCCGATCTGTGCGCGCTCGGCGGCGGTCGAATCCGTTCGGTGGCGGCCGCGGCGGCACGGGACCCGCGGCGAATACGAGCCGTGCCCGGCCTGCGAGAGCTCCCGGTGGTCGAGCCGCGGCTGACGGCCGACGCGTATCGCCGCTGGCAGCGCTGTGCGTGGCCGGACGCGGGCACGCCGTTGTTCGGGGGCCACTGGGCGCAGGCCGTCATCCAGACGCCGGTCGACGCGCGGGCGTACCTGAGTGGGCGCCGCCGCCAGGCGCTGCGGACGAACCTGCGCCGAGCCGGCGATCTCGGCGTCACCGCGGCCCGGCTGGCGGCGTACGACGAGTTCGCGGCCGCGGCGGCGAGCGTCTATCGCAGCCGCCCGGGCGGGGCGGCGGTCCTGGCCGGACTTGCGCCGCCGTCGCCGAGCGAGGAGTTCGTCTGGTACGTGGCGCGCGCGGCCGGTCGGGTGGAGCCGGTTGCGATCGCCGCCGTGGCGATCTTCGGCGACGTCGCCGCTCTGGCCGTGATGGTGGGCGACACGCGGTCGACGCTGCTCGGCTATGCCCGCCACCTGCTGCACACGTTCGTCATCGGTGACCTCGCCGATGCCGGGGTCCGGCACCTCGTCGCGGGCGCCGTCCTGCGCGAGAGCGCCGGCAACCAGTACTTCCAGCGCCTGCTCGGCTACCGGGTATGCAATCTGCGTCCGATCGTCGCCGGCGAGAGGCCACGCGAACGGGGCCGCAGCGCCGCGCGGCGCCTGCTGATGACGGGTCCCGTCCTCGCATTGCCGGCCGAGCGCTCGTCGCCGCCGGGCGCGGCGGCGCCGGCGGGCGAGCGTTTTGCGCGCGGCGAGGGCGCCGCGACGCGCCCGGACGCCTGAGCGTGGCCTACCAGGCCTGCTCGTCGCCGCAGTGCGGGCACGCGACCGTTGTCGAGACGGCCGCGTCGAAGACGTAGCCGCACGAGCACGTGTACTGCGCCTGGTCGAGCGGTCCGCCCGCCTCGCGCACCCGCTGGGCATCGAGATCCAGGCGCGTCTGATCGGCGCGGCGCCGCAGCGGCGCGCGGGGCGTCAGGCTCGTGCGGTCGGTGGTCTCGGGAGCGTCGATCTCGACCGGTGCGCGCTGCCCGCGTCCGCGGGCGGGGCCACTCGTGCGCCGCGCCGGGGCGGCGGCCGATCGATGCCGGCGGCGTTCGCTCAGGATGTGGAGGCTCGGTTTCATCGGTTGTTCGCTCTTAAAGACTCGGCGCATGCCCGAAGGTTTCGCCGTCATACCTAAGTTTCCTGGCCGGATGTCCATTAACCGCCCGTGACACGGTCGGTAGCCGGCCCGACGCCCGCGTTTGAGATACTGAGCGGCAAGATGAACCCCGCCCGCAAGCGCAAGGTGCGCCTGGTGGTGGCGCTCACCGCCGCGGTGCTGCTCGCGAGCACGCTGATCTATACAAGCTTCAGCGCGGCCAGCCCCGCCGTGACGCCCAGCCAGCTGCTCGGTCAGGCCGCGGCCGGCCGCACCTATCAGCTGACCGGAACGGTCGCCGCCGGGACCGTGCGCCACGTGGGGGCCGATCTCGACTTCGGGGTGCAGGATCGCACCGGCTCGGGGCCGATCGTGCCCGTCGACTACAGCGGCGAGGTTCCCGACCCGTTCCGCGTCGGGCGCGAGATCATCGTGACGGTCACGAAGACCGGCAGCGGCTGGGTCGGTCAGCGCGACTCGCTGATCACCAAGTGCCCCTCGAAATACAGCACCGCGTCGTAGTGGCGCGCGAGCGGGACCACTGATGGCCGCGCTCGGGCGCGCGACGCTGCTGCTGTCGCTTGCCGTCTGCGCCTACGGCATCGGGGCATCGATCTACGGCGCACGCACCGGCCAGCGCGAATGGGCCGATTCCGGGCGCCGTTCGGTGTACGGGCTCGCGCTCATCCTGACCGTGGCCTTCGCGGTGCTCGAGATCGCGTTCCTGCGCAACGACTTCGGCTTCAACACGGTCGCGTCGACGTCGAGCACGACGACCCCGCTGTACTACCGCGCCGCCGCCGTCTGGTCCTCCCAGCAGGGGTCGCTGTTGCTGTGGGCGTGGCTCGAGTCGCTGTGGTCGAGCCTCATCCTGTTCCTGACCCGCAACCGCCTGCGCGACATCACGCCGTACGCGACGGCGATCCTGCTCGGCTTCTGCGGCTTCTTCGTCTCGCTGATGGTCTTCTGGGCCACGCCGTTCGGCACCACGTCGCCCGCGCCGAGCGACGGCGCCGGCCTGGACCCGCTCCTGCGCCACCCGAGCATGATGATCCACCCGCCGATGCTCTACTCGGGGTACACGCTGTCGATCATCCCGTTCGCCTTCGGCGCCGCCGCCCTGATCGCGAGGCGGATAGACGCCGACTGGATCCGCTGCGTGCGTCGCTTCGCGCTCGCCGCGTGGCTGTTCCTCGGCATCGGCATCCTGCTCGGCGCGCGCTGGTCCTACGCGGAGCTCGGCTGGGGCGGCTACTGGGGCTGGGACCCGGTCGAGAACGCCGCCCTGATGCCGTGGCTCACGGGCACGGCGTTCCTGCACTCGATCATGATCCAGGAGAAGCGCGGGATGCTGAAGGTGTGGAACGTCTCGCTCATGCTCGCCACGGGGACGCTCGCGATCATGGGCACGTTCCTCGTCCGCTCGGGGATCCTCAACTCCATCCACGCCTTCGGCGGCAGCAGCCTCGGGGTGCCGTTCGTGACGCTCATCGCGGTGATGATCGCGGCCTCCCTGTACCTCGTGGTCACGCGGCGCTCGCTGCTTCGCAGCGAGCATCGCCTCGACTCGCTGCTCTCGCGCGAGTCGGTCTTCCTGGCCAACAACGTCGTGCTCGTCGCGCTCTGCTTCGTGATTCTCTGGGGCACCTACTTCCCGCTCATATCCGAGGCGCTCACGGGCCAGACGCAGTCGGTGGGGCCGCCGTGGTTCGACCGCTACACCGTCCCGCTGGCGCTCATCCTGGTGCTCCTCTCGGGCCTCGGCCCGGTGATCGCCTGGCGTCGGGCGACGGTGTCGAACGCGCGCCGCAACCTGCTCGTGCCGGCGACCGTCTCGCTGCTCGTGCTCGTGGCGCTCCTCGCCGCCGGCGTGAACGGCAGCTGGCGGGCGATCGCGATGTTCATGTGCGCCGCCTTCGTGCTCGGCAGCGTCGGGCAGGAGTTCTGGCGCGGCGTGCGGGTCCGGCGCGCGCTCGCGCACGAGAGCCCGCCCCTCGCGCTCGTTTCGCTCGTGCAGCGCAACCGGCGGCGCTACGGGGGCTACGTCGTGCACGTCGGGATCGCGATCCTGTTCATCGGGGTCGCGGCGTCCTCGTCCTTCCAGCACGAGTCCGAGCTCAGCCTCGGTGTCGGTCAGTCGGCCCGCGTCGGGCCGTACACGTTCCGCTACGTGCGCTCGACGGCGAGCGTGCTGCCGGGGTACGACCGCACGCACACCGGGTCGATCCTCGACCTCGGCGCCGTGATGGACGTCAGCAAGGGTGGCCGGCACGTGACGACGCTCTACCCGAGCGCCGGGTACTACAGCAGCACGGACCCGACGCTCGGCTCCGTCGGCAGCCTCATCGGTGGCGAGACGGTCAGTCACGTCGGCCTGAACGCCGGCCCGCTGAAGGACTACTGGGCCGCGATCCAGCCCGACATCAGCGCCCCGGCGCTGCAGAACATCATCAACACCGGCAACCGCATCATCCCGTTCTCCCGCCCCGACGAGGCGCTGATACCGATCGCCTTCGTCGCCCGGCGCTATCTGAGCGCGCCGCCGCCGGCGCAGTTCCACATTCTCGTCTCGCCGCTCGTGACCTGGATCTGGTCAGGCGGGGTGATCGTGTTCCTCGGCGCACTCATCGCCATGTGGCCCGCTCCCGGGCTCGTGCGCCGGCGCGTGACGGTGAGCACGCGCGCGGCCCGGCGCGTGTTCGGCGCGCGCGGCCTGAGCCGTGCCTGACGCGCCGTCGCGGTGAGCATCGCCATCGCAGTCGTGACCGTCGCGCTGCTCGCGGCGGTCATCGCCCTCATCAGCCATCCGCTGCGCGTCGCCCGGCGAGACTCGGGGCTGCAGAGCGCCGAGCTCGCCGACCTCGAGGCCGCGCGTGAGGCGAAGTACCGCGAGATCCGCGACGCGGAGCTCGACTTCGCCACCGGCAAGCTGTCCGAGGCCGACTACGCGGCCATCGACTCGACGCTGCGGGCCGACGCCGTCGACATCCTGCGGCGCATCGACGAGCTCGGCGAGGGCGTACCGGAGGGCGCGGGCGGCGACGACGCCCCGGCGAGCGACTGAGACGGACCGCGACCGGTCTCGCCGCGTGCGCTCGCACGGCCCGCACGGTACGCTGTGCGGGTGGAAACGATCTTCAACATCGTTCAGGTGTTCATCTGCGTCGTCCTCGTCTTCCTCGTGCTGATGCACTCGGGCAAGGACGCCGGCCTCTCCGGCGCATTCGGCGTCGGCAGCGGCACGGGCCCGCTCGGCGGCGGCTCGCTGGTCGAGCGCAACCTGAATCGCTGGACCGTGTTCTTCGCGATCCTGTTCGTGGCGAACACGATCCTGCTCATCAAGCAACCCTGGTAGGACCCGCGCCGGCCGCGGGCCGCGGCCGCCCCTACCGGACCGTCGTACCGGTGACCCGGAAGCCCTGCGCGCGCAGCGCCGGGCACACGTGCCCGTGCGCGAAGCGGCGCTCGTAGAGGTCGGCCTCGCTGACGAGGCGCTGGGCGGAGGACAGCGCCTCGGTCGCCGCGAGTATGCGCAGCGCCGAGTCGGTGAAGCGGACGTCGCACAGCGGCGCCGAGATGCGGCCGTCCTCGATGAGGAAGGTCCCATCGCGCGTCGTGCCGGTCAGGAGCGTCTCGCGCTCTCGCACGGGGTTGACGTACCACAGCCGCGTGACGTAGATCCCGCGTTCGATCGGCGCGACGAGCTCGTGCTCGTCCGCGCAGCCGCCCCCGACGAGCACGAGGTTCGTCGGAACGGGGCCGAGTGGGGCTCCACCGGCCGCGAGCGCGTGCCCGGTCGATCGCGCGCCGCCACCGGCCTGCGCGGCCGACCGCGAGTCGTGGACGACACGGTGGGCGACGCCGTCCTGGATGAGCGGAATCGGGTTCTTCGGGATGCCCTCGGCGTCGAAGCCGCGGCGCAGCGTCGCAGGGTGGCGCGGGGAGTCCGCGAGGTTGATCGACGCGGCGGCAACGCGCGTCCCGAGGCGATCGACGAGCGCGCCCCGGCCCTGGGCGTGGGCCAGGCCGTTGAAGGCGAGCGCTCCGAGAAAGTCGAGCAGCGTGGCGACGGCCTCGGCCTCGAGCACGACCGGGTACTCGCCCGGGGGGAGCGTGACCGGCTCGCGGCCATCGACGCGAGCGGACGCCTGGCGCATGAGCGCGGTGCCGTCGAGATCGCGGCTGCGCATCGACGTGTGCGAGGCAAAGCCGCTGCGCCCACTCTCGGCCCGGGCGAGGACGCGCATGTGCGCATCGGTGAGCGTCTCCTGCATCGCGACGCCCGCGCTGCTCACGATGGCCGTGCCGACCTCGCCGGCCGTCCAGATGCCGAACGCCTCGAGCCCCTGTTCGGCGGCCACGTCGAACGCGGCCTGCAGCGTCTGGCCGGCGCGGGCGGGGTCAAGCTCGGCGGTCTCCGGGTCATGACCGTCGACCGGGCTCACCGGCGCCAGGGGCGGCAGGCCGGGGTACAGACCCGGCTCGCCGTGCATCGCCGCCGCCGCCTCGGACGCCGCGCGCGCACGCCGGGCGGCCTCGCGCAGCGACGTGTCGTCGAGGGCGTTGGTGGTGGCCGCCGCCGTGTGCCCGTCGGTCACGCAGAGGAACTCGACGCTCGTGTCGTCGACGCCCGTGGCCTGCGTCGGGCGCGACCGAGCGAAGCGCGAGGTCAGCGAGCGCTCGCGTGTGACCGTCACCTGCGTCTGCCCCGTTCCGTGCCGGGCGGCGCGCTCGGCGAGCTCGAGCAACGAGTCGCTCAAGCCGGGCTCCCGCTCACGCGACTCCGACCTCGACGTTGCGGAAACGGGCCGGGGCGGCGCCGTGGGAGACGCGGGCCACCTGGCCCGGCTCGCCCTTGCCGCAGTTGATCAGGCCCCACGGTCGCCACGCGCTCGGCGAGCACACGGCGTCCATCGACGACCAGAAGCGGGGCGTGATGCCGGCGTAGGAGGGGTTGCGGTACAGGCGCCCGAGCTCGCCGCCCCGGATCTCGCGCGCCAGCTCGGTGGCGAACTGGAAGTGCAGGCGCCGGTCGTCGATCGACCACGAGCGGTTCGTCTCCAGGTACAGCCCCTCGTCGGTGTCCGCGATCAGCTCCTGCAGCGACCCCGCGTCCCCGGCCTCGAGCGAGACGTTGGTCATGCGCACGATCGGCTGACGCGCGAAGCCGTCGGCCCGCGCGCAGCCCGCCGAGCGGGTGAGGCCGATGGCCGCGGCCGACGCCCGGTCGGAGAGCGCGGCGCGCAGCTCGCCGCCGACGATGAGCGGCGTGCGCGTCGCGACGACGCCCTCGTCGTCCCAGCCGAACGACCCGAGTCCACCGCGCAGCGTCGCGTCGGCCACGATGTTCAGCGCCGGCGAGCCGTAGCGGAGTGAGCCGAGGTCGGACGGCGTCACCCAGCTCGTGCCGGCGTAGGAGGCCTCGAACAGGAGCATGCGGTCGAGCTCGAGCGCGTGGCCGATCGACTCGTGGATCTGCAGCGCGAGCTGCTCGTCGTGCAGGACCACGGTCGCGCGGCCGGCGGGGCAGGGCGGGGCGGTGAGGAGCGCAATCGCCTCGTCGGCCACGCGCGGCGCCTCACGCGGGAGCTCGAGCCCGAGCACGTGCTCCCAGCCGGCCGCGGCGACGTCACCGCCGTGCGCGACCGGATAGGACCGCACCTGCAGCTCGTCGCCGGAGACGGCGACCGCTCCGATCCCGCCGCCGCAGTGGATGAACGACTGCGAGCAGGCCGCTCCCTCGGTGCTCGCGAACGCCGTCCGCTCCAGGCGCGCCTGGCACCCGGCCTCGCGTCGGACGATGCGCGGATCGCCGCGCATGCCCTCGTCGGCGGCGATGAGGAGCCCGAGCTTGTCGGCGAGCGGGATCGAGAACGGATCGATCTCGCACGGTCCCCGCCACTCGCCGCGCGCGGGCGTCTCGATCGGCGCGAGCGGGGCCACCTCCGAGGGCGGCTGGGTCCGGGCGACGGCGATCGCGCGGGCGAGCGCGCGCTGGAGGCCGATCCTCGTCAGATCGCGAGTGGCGGCGAACCCCCAGGCCGAGCCGACCCGCACCCGCACCCCGACGCCCTGGGACGCCTCGTCGTCGACGCGCTCGAGACGTCCGTCGCGGACGAGGACGCTCTCGGTGTGGCGCGACACGCCGCGGGCCTCGGCGTACGAGCAGTGGTCCGGCACGACCTCCATCAAGTCGGTGAGCGTCGCGAGCAAGGCGGCCGAGAGCGTATCGACCACGGATGCGGCGCGCCGTGCCGGCTCGACGCCGAGCGGTCCGGAGGTCGACAAGACAACCCGAGCGGTGCGGCGAGGTTCACCGGTGGGCCGGCGGCCGAGCCGGAGTGGACCGCCTGTACAGGCCCGGCGGTCGCCGATTCGGACGGTCCGTCGGTACCGCGGACGAGCCCCCGAGGCGATCATGCTGTCATGGCCGCAGACCGGCTCACGCCGCTCGACTCGTCCTTCCTGCGCATCGAATCACCGAGCGCCCACATGCACGTCGGCTGGCGCGGAGCGTTCCGGCCCGATCCGGCGCGCGCGCCCGTGACGGTCGCCGCGGTGCGCGCCCTGGTCGGCGGGCGCCTCGGGCACGCCGACCGCTTCCGCCAGCGGGTCGTCTTCCCTCCGGCGCGGCTCGGCGAGCCCGTATGGGTGGACGACGAGCGCTTCGACCTCCGCTACCACGTGCGGCCGCTGACCGGGCCGGGCGAGTCGATCACGCGCGGGCGGTTCGCGGAGATCGCCGACGAGTTCCTCTCCCGGCGCCTCGACCGCCGGCGGCCGCTGTGGCAGATCGGACTCGTGCCCCGCCTGCGCGACGGGACGCTCGGGATGGTCATGAAGATCCATCACGCGATGGTCGACGGCAAGTCCGCCGTGGCGCTCGCGCTCCTGCTCCTCGATGCCGACCCCGATCAGCCGGTGCCGGCCGCGGACGACCGCTGGGAGCCGGCGACGCGCCCGAACGGCGCCCGGCTCGCGCTCGACGCGCTGCTCGACACGGGCGAGGAGTCACTGCGCATGGCGGCCGGCATCGCGCGCGCGGCCGGGAGCCCGTCGCGCGGCGTGCGGCTGGCCGAGACGCTGCGACGGGCGGCGCTATCGGCCGGGGAGGACCTCCTGCGCCCGGCGCCGTCGTCGTTTCTCAACGGGCCGATCGGGCCGCGGCGGCGACTGTACGCCCATGCCGCGCCGATGCGGGAGCTGCTCGACATCAAGCACCATGGTCACGCGACGCTCAACGACGTGGCCCTGGCCGTCGTCGCCGGGGCGCTGCGCCGGCTCGCGCTCGCCCGGGCGACGCTCCCGCTGCCGCTGAAGGTGATGGTGCCGGTGAGCATGCGGGCGCCGGACGAGGCCGGCGCGCTCGGGAACCGGATCTCGTTCGTGTTCATCGCGCTGCCGGTGCATCTCGACGACCCGCTCGCGCGCCTGCGGGCGGTGGGCGAGGCGACGCGCCGGTTCAAGGAGGTCGGCCGGGCCGCCGGGGGCTCGGCGGTCATGGGTGCGCTCGGGCATCTCCCGGAGCCGATCAAGCAGGGCGCCGCGCGGATCGCTGCGAGCCCGCGCATGTACAACCTCACGGTCTCGAACATCCCCGGCCCCCGGGCGCCGGTGTACCTGCTCGGGGCGCCGCTCGCCGAGGCGTTCCCGGTCGTGCCCCTGTCCGACGGTCACGCGCTCTCGATCGGGATGTTCTCCTACCGCGACCGCATGTTCTTCGGCGTCCACGCCGAGCCGGACGCGCTCCCGGACGCCGGACGCCTCCCCGGAGCGCTGAACGGCGCGCGCGTGGAGCTGCGCCGGGCGGCGCTCGCTCGCACGGCGGCCGAGCGGGAGGGCGACTCGGTCGCACCCGCCGCGGTGCGGGAGGCCACCGCCTGACCGGTCAGCTGCGGGCGGTCGAGACGCGGCGCCGCCCGTTTTCGACAAATGGCGATGTGCAGCGGCCGCCCGTGCGGGCTTAATCTCTGTCGATGACGGATTCCACCGCGTCGCCGCAGGCCTACGAGACGTCGCGGTCGTTCTACGACGAGGTCTTCGACCCGGGCGGTCGGCCGCGCGAGCATGCCGACGCGCTCGCGAGCGAGCTCGCCGAGCTCGGCGGAGAGCGGCTGCTCGCCGCCGGGCGCCGCCGCGACGCGATCTTCACCCAGCAGGGCATCACGTTCGACGCGAAGGGCGAGGACGGCGCGGTGCGCGACCGGCCGTTCCCGCTCGACCTCGTGCCCCGCATCATCCCGGCCGGGGAGTGGAACCACATCAAGCGCGGCCTCGCCCAGCGGGTGCGAGCGCTCAATCACTTCGTCGACGACGTCTACCACGCCCGCGAGATCGTGCACGCGGGGATCGTGCCGTGGTCGCTGATCGTCAGCCGCACGCACTTCGCCCGGGCCGTGCACGGCGTCCGTCCGCCCGGCGGGGTGTACACGCACGTGGCCGGCTGCGACCTCGTCCGCGACGCCGACGGCAGCTGGAAGGTGCTCGAGGACAACGTGCGCACACCGTCGGGCGTGTCGTACGTGCTCGAGAACCGCATCGCGATGACGCGCCTTGTCCCGCAGCTCTTCGCCGCGTACCGGGTGCGGCCCGTCGATCACTACCCGGCGCTGCTGCTCGCCGCGCTGCGTGCGGTCGCCCCGGCCGCCGAGGGCGAGGCAACGGTCGTCGTGTGGACTCCCGGCCCGCTCAACAGCGCGTACTTCGAGCACGCGTTCCTCGCCCGCCAGATGGGCGTCGAGCTCGTCGAGGCGTCGGACCTCGTCGTCCGCGACGACGTGTGCTACATGCGCACCACGAACGGGCTCGCCCGCGTCGACGCGATCTACCGGCGCCTCGACGACGACTTCATCGATCCGCTCGAGTTCCGCCCCGACTCGCTGCTCGGCGTCCCGGGCCTCGTGCGGGCCTACCGGGCCGGCACGGTGGCGATCGCCAACGCCCTCGGCACGGGGGTGGCCGACGACAAGGCCGTCTACCACTACGTCCCGGACATGATCCGCTTCTACCTCGAGGAGGAGCCCCTGCTCGAGAACGTCCCCACGTACCTGCTCAGCGACCCCGAGCAGCGCGACGAGGTGCTCGCGCGTCTGTCCGAGCTCGTCGTCAAGCCGACGGGCGAGTCCGGAGGGCAGGGGGTGACGATCGGCCCGCTCACCCCGCCGGAGCAGCTCGAGGCGCTCGCCGACGTCATCCGCGCGGCTCCGGAGCGGTGGATCGCCCAGGAGGTCGTCAACCTCTCGACCGTCCCCGTCGTCGGCCCCGACGGACAGCTCGAGCCCCGCCACGTCGACCTGCGCCCGTTCGCGATCTTCGGGGAGACGATCAGCATCGTGCCCGGCGGGCTGACGCGCGTGGCCCTCCGCCGGGGCGAGATGATCGTCAACTCCTCGCGCGGGGGCGGCTCGAAGGACACCTGGGTGCTCGAGGACGCCAGCGGCCCGTCGCCCGCGGCCGACGTCGCGCCGATCGAGTACCAGCCGCCGGCGCTGCCCGACCTCGAGTACGGCCGCTGGTCCCACCAGGCCCAACAGCAACAGCAGCAGCGCTAGCGTGCTCGCCCGGATCGCCCACGAGCTGTACTGGCTCGGCCGCAACGTGGCCCGGGCCGAGCACACCGCGCGCATGCTCGAGGGCATCTACCAGGCCGAGTTGCAGGGACGGCCCGACGATCCGGTCAGCGTCACGCTCTCCTGGGCGGCGCTGCTCGCGATCATGGGCACCGCCAGCCAGGCCATCGGCGACGGGGACCCCGGCGAGATCCGCGACCGCGCCCTGGCGACGCTGAGCCTCGACCCCGAGAACCAGCTCTCGGTCGTCTCCTGCGTCGGCCGCGCGCGCGAGGGCGCCCGCACCGTCCGTGACGTGATCAGCGCCGAGATGTGGGAGGCGATCAACACCTTCCACCTCGGGTTCGCCGAGCGCACGGAGTCGTTCGCCCTGCAGTCCGGCCCATACTCGATGACGAGCTACGTCAAGGCGCGCTGCGCGCTGTTCTGGGGCGTGACCGGGCGCACCATGCTCCGCGACGAGGCGTACGCGTTCCTGGAGGCGGGCGGGCGCTTCGAGTCCGCCGACATGGTCCTGCGCATGTTGCGCGTGGCGCTGCCGCCGGGACCGGCGGTCGACGGCGAGGCGTCGCCGATCCGAGACGGACAGGCGCTCGCGCTGCTGCAGGCGGTCGGCGGCCTGCAGGCCTACCGTCGCGCGGTGGCCGCGCCGCCGAACGCCGCTCCGGTCGCGCGCTTCCTGCTCTTCACGCGCAGCTATCCGGACTCGGTCGCCGCGTCGGTCGACGCGGTGCGCTGGGCGCTCAGCGCGGCCGACGGCAACCCGCGGGCCTCCGAACCGGTGCTGCGCCTGTCACGGCTGTCGGCCGACCTCGAGTTCCGGGGCGGCGCCGGCGCCAACGACAGCGAGCTGATCGAGGTCTGCGAGATCGTCGGGCGCGAGCTGACCCAGACCGATCGCGACGTCACCGAACGGTACTTCGGCGGCACGCCGGCCGGCGAGCACTTCCACAGCAACCAGAGCCGCCGATGAACTTCGCCATCCGCTATACGACCGAGTACACCTACGAGCACCCGGTCACCGACAACCTCAACGCGCTGCGCGTGCGTCCGGCGACCACCTCGACGCAGCGTTGCGACGACTTCGTGGTGCGGGTCGAGCCGGAGACGCGCCTCGGGCGCCACGTCGACTACTTCGGGACCGAGGTGATCGAGTTCGGCGTCTCCAAGCCCCACACGCAGCTGTCGATCGACGTGCGCGCGCGTGTCGTCACCTCGCCCCAGGCCGAGGCGCCGGACGCGAGCTGGTCGGCGCTCGACTCGAACGCCTACCGGGAGCTCGGCGGCGAGTTCCTCGTCCCGTCCGGCGACGAGCCGCCCGCGGCGGCGCTCGAGGAGCTCGAGTCGGTTCTGCGGGCGCGCTCCCCGCTCGCAAGCCTCGTCCTCCTCACCGAGCTCATCCCCGACCGCTTCGAGTACCGGCCCGGCGCCACGTACGTGTTCTCCTCGATCGCCGACCTGCTCGACGCGGGCGCGGGGGTGTGTCAGGACTTCGTGCATCTCGGGCTGCACCTCCTGCGCCGGCAGGGCATCGCCGCCCGCTACGTGTCCGGGTATCTGTACGCGTCCTCCGGGGAGGGCGGACAGGACTCCGTGGAGGTCGACACGCACGCCTGGCTCGAGGCGCTGCTGCCGGGCGCCGGCGGGCGCGGCGAACCCGTGTGGGTCGGCGCGGACCCGACCAACCGCGGGCTCACCGGCGAGCAGCACGTCAAGATCGGCCACGGCCGCGAGTACGCCGATGTGCCGCCGATCAAGGGTGTCTACCGGGGTGATTCCCCGGCCCGGCTCACGGCCCGGGTGAAGATGACGCGGCTCGACCCGGCGACGAGCGCTCGGGCCTGAGGCACGGGGTCGCGGCGGGCTGGGCAGCGCGGGTCCGCGCGGCGGGGAGGCGTCGCGGTCGAAGTTTGATCGATCTTCTTCCACCAGCAAGCAAGATCGACCAATCTTCCGTTCGGACACGGGTCTGCGGCCGGCGGGCGCGGTCACCGGTTGACCGGCGGCGTGCAAGCCGGCGCGCGGCGCCGCCGCGTCGACCGCGCGTCAGACGTGAACCACGTGCAGGCCGCCGGCGCGCGCCGGCGTCTGCGCCGCGACGCGCTCGCCCGTCGCGGCGACGGGCGGCTCCGCCACGACGTGCGTGACGAGCGCGCCGGTCAGTTGCTGCACGCGGAACGGCAGTCCGCTGGCCAACCAGCGCGAGGACGAGGTCGGGAGGGTGACGACGACCACCTCATCGAAGCGCTTCGGATCCCAGTGGTCGCGCACGGCGAGCAGCGGGTCGCGGTCGCCCACCCGGATGTCGACCTCGAGACCGTCGTCGGCGAAGCGCGCCCGCGATGCCTCCAGGTGGTCGGGGTCCGCCCCGCGCCCCTGGGGCACGACGATCGTGAACTCGGTCGGCGCGTGCTGAGCGCGCGCACGCATGTGCGCGAGGAGGGCCTCCGAGCCGAGCGTCCGGCTGCTGATGACCAGCAGCTTCGTCGTCCATGCCATGCGGTCATTCTCGGCGCCGCGCGGTAACGGCGACACGGCCGCATGTCCAAAGCGCGCCGCCGGCGGCTGGACCATGTGTCCGGCGGCGGCGCTTGACCTGCGCGGCCGGTACAGATACCGTGCGGTATGTGACTGCCGCAACCCCGACGGCATCCGCCGACGGCGTCGCCCTCCCGCCCGGCCCACGGTGGCCGCGGGCATGGCAGACCGCGGCGTGGATCAGCCGTCCGGGACCGTTCCTGCAGCGCTGCCGCGCCCGCTACGGCGACGTCTTCACCATCCGCATCGCGGGCGAGACCTGGGTCTTCCTCTCGGATCCCGAGGACGTGAAGCGCACGTTCACCGGCGATCCGAGGCTGCTGCGTGCGGGCGAGGCGAACGCGATCCTGCGCCCGGTCGTCGGCTCGCGCTCGGTGCTCCTGCTCGACGAGCCGCAGCACATGATCGACCGCAAGCTGATGCTGCCGCCGTTCCACGGCGAGCGCATGCAGCGCTACGGCGAGATCATGGAGCAGACGACGCGCGAGGAGATCGCGCGCTGGCCGCGGGACGCGCCGCTCGCGCTGTGGCCGCGCATGCAGGCCATCACCCTCGAGGTGATCGTGCGCGCGGTGTTCGGGGTGCGCGAGCGCGGCCGCATGGACGAGCTCGAGGGGCGCCTGCGGCGGATGCTCGACTGGATCGCGAATCCGTCGCGCCTCGCGCTGGTGGCGATCAGCGGCCCCGACCGGGTGGAGCGCAACCGGCGCTTTCGGCGCGCGGTCGACGCCGTCGACGAGCTGCTGCTCGCCGAGATCGCCCGGCGTCGCGAGAGCGACGACCTCGACGAACGCGACGACATCCTCTCGATGCTCGTGCAGGCCCGCTACGACGACGGCTCGGCGATGGGCGATCGCGAGCTGCGCGACGAGCTCGTCACGCTTCTGGTCGCCGGCCACGAGACGACGGCGACGTCGCTCGCCTGGGCGCTGGAGCGCCTCATTCGGCATCCGCAGGCGCTCGCGCGCGCTCGCGATGAGGCCGAGGCGGGCGAGGGGGAGTACATCGACGCCGTCGTGAAGGAGACGCTGCGACTGCGCCCGGTGCTGCCGATGGTGATACGCGTCCTCGGCGAGGCGATGGCGTTCGGCGGGCGCCTGATCCCGGCGGGCGCGTCCGTGGCCCCCTGCATCTATCTCATGCACCGCCGCGAAGACATCTACCCGCAGGCGAGCCGCTTCCGCCCCGAGCGGTTCCTCGAGCAGCCGGCGGGCACGTACACGTGGATCCCGTTCGGCGGCGGCGTTCGCCGCTGCCTCGGCGCGAGCTTCGCCCTGTTCGAGATGCGGCAGGTGCTGCAGACGATCCTCGCCGAGGTCGACCTGCGCGCAAGCGAGTCGGCGTCCGAGCCGGTCGCGCGTCGCGCGATCACGCTCACCCCGGCGCGTCAGGCGACGGCCATCGTGGCCGAGCGCCGCCTCCCGACGCTCGCCGACCCCGGGCCCGGCGAGCCGCTGCTCGCCTCCGCCGCTCCCTGATGGCCTCGCGTCCCGCGGCCGCACCGCGCCTCACCCGGGAGGAGAGGCAGCGACAGACGCGCAGCTGCCTGCTGCGCTCGGCGGCGAAGGTGTTCGCACGGCGGGGCCTCGAGGGGGCGTCGATCGACGAGGTCGCGGCCGATGCCGGATTCACCAAGGGCGCGTTCTACGCGAACTTCGCGAGCAAGCAGGACTGCTTCCTGGCCATGCTCGACGAGCGCTTCGCCGAGCGGGTCGCGCAGCTGGAGGCCCTGACGGCGGCCGAGGACGGTCTCGAGCAGCAGGTGCGCTCGGCCGCCTCGGACTTCACCCGCTACCTGTCCTCCGACCGCGACTGGGAGCGGCTGTTCTTCGAGTTCGCCGCCTACGCGGCGCGCGACGAGGCGTTCCGCGTCGAGCTGGTCAAGCGGTATCGCGGATTGCGCGAGGGGATGGCCGCCGTGTTCGAGCGGCGCCTGTCGGAGCTCGGGGTTCGCTCGCCCGTCCCCGTGGAGCAGCTTGTCCTGATGACGTTCTCGCTCGGGAACGGCTTTGCGCTCGAGCGCCTGCTCGAGCCCGAGGCGGCCCCCGCGGAGCTGTTCAGCGACGCGCTCGTGCTCCTGCTCCAGGGCGTTCGCGCTCAGGCGCAGACCGACGACGCCGCCCTCGGCGCCCCGGACAGGTTTTAGGTTCCGCTTCAGGTCGGCTTAGGCGCGTTTCACGTCGCGAACCGAAGGTACTCCTGATAACGCCAGTGCCGGTGCGCATCGATGCGCGCCGAGACTCGACGAAGGAGTGAACGATGGCTGCAAACACCGTTGTCGATCCGGCCGAAGCCGCCGTGGCGGAGGTGGACGGGCTGCGGATCTTCCTCGCGAGCCTCGCGCGCCGGCCGCTGCTCACGGCCGCCGAGGAGATCAGCCTCTCGCGCCGCGTGCAGCGCGGCGACCTCGCCGCCAAGGACCGCATGATCGAGGCCAATCTGCGCCTCGTCGTGCACGTGGCGAAGGCCTACCAGGGCCGCGGACTTCCGCTGCAGGACCTCATCCAGGAGGGGACGGTCGGTCTCATCCGCGCGGTCGAGAAGTTCGACCCGGCGCGCGGCTGCCGCTTCTCGACGTACGCGATCTGGTGGATCCGGGCGGCGGTCACCCGCGCCGTCTCGGGCCAGTCGCGGATCGTGCACCTGCCCGACGCGCTGCAGTCGCGCCTGCAGAAGGTGGCCGAGACCGAGCGCGTGCTCACCGCCCAGCTCGGACGCGCGCCGCGCGCGCAGGAGCTCGCGGAGGCGCTCGGCGTCGACCCGATCGAGGTCGAGGAGCTGCGCCGCTACGCCGCGCCCGTCGTCTCGCTGCACGAGCCGATCGGGAACGGCGAGGGGGAGCTCGGCGACCTGCTGCCCGACGACACGCCCCCGCCGGAGGAGCTCGTGCGCGACGACCGCTCGCTCGCGGCCGCCCTGGCCACCGTCCGGCCCGGTGACCGCCGCGTGCTCGAGCTGCGCTACGGACTCGACGGCGAGCAGGCCCACAGCTATCGCGAGATCGCCGCGGAGCTGCGCATCACGATGGAGGGCGTCCGTCACGCCGAGCGCCGCGCGCTGTCCACGCTGGCGCACGCGCCCACGCTCCAGGCGGCCTGACGCGGACTCCGGCCGGCCGCGGATGCGGCCGGCCGTGCGGCGGCTCGGGTCGGGTTCGGGTCCGGGAGACCCCGAGGCGGCGAAGACCCCCGACGAGACTGACATTTCTTCAAGGGAACTGAAGAAATGTCAGTCACCCCGCGCTCCGAGAGGCCCGCGCCGCGCCGTCGCTACGCGCTCGGCCCGGGCGCGGTGTTCGACGCCGACGGCCCGGTCGTCCCGCGGCGCCCGAAGCCGGTCGGCAGATCGGGCGTGCACTTCGCGTAGGCGGCCCGGAAGGCCGCGCTCGTCGTGTTCAGTCCGCTCGTGTTGAACACCGGCCCGGTGCCCGAGGTGTTCGGGTTCGGGACGTTGATGCCGTTGGAGCGCATGCAGCCGGCGAACTTCGTCAGCGCGGCGACCGCCGTCGGGTTGCTGGCCAGGTTGCGGCGGAAGGGCCCGCCGCCGGCGGTGCGGATCTGAATGCCGCAGCTCTGCAATGCGGCGCGCACCTTCGCGGAGTTCGCGCCCCCGAACGCGCCGGCGCCGCCCGCACCGCCGCCGCCTCCGAAGAACCCGCCGCCGGCCCCCGGCGTTCGGGGCGCTCCGGCGGGCCGCTGGGGCAGGGTGATGCCCGCCTTGGCCAGGCACGCGCGGATCGCGGCGAAGCGGGCGGACCCGGCCCCGCCCGGCCCGGTGGTCCCCGCCGCGGCGCCGGACGCGCTCGCCGCCGTCGTCGAGGTCGTCGTTGAGCTGCCGCACGCTGCGAGGGCGAGGCAGGCGAGGGCGAGGATGAGGGGCGTGGCCAGCGCCGACGAGCGGCGTGGGGTCTTCATGCGTATCGAACTCCTTGGTGGTTGGTTGATCAGCCCGGCCCGAAGAGGGAGGGCGTGCCCGAGGATCCGCTGCCGCCCTTCGCGCCGCCGGCGCCGGACGAGCTGCTGCCGGCGCCGGACGAGCTGCCGCCGGCGCCGGACGAGCTGCCGCCGGCGCCGCCGAACAGCGCGGCGAGGCCGCCGCTTACCGCGTTGGCCGCGGTCGCGCGGATCGAGGTGGCGGTGACGGTGCCATCGCCGGCCTTGGGGCCGGACACGATGACCGTATCCCCGGGATGGATGCTGGAGACGGAACCGACGGCGGTTCGCGTCACGGTGCCTCCGGAGGCCTCGACGACCTTGATCGTGTTGCCCTGGGAGTCGGTGATGTACAGCGTGCCGTGGTCGTTGAGCGACACGGTGCCGGTGGTCGCATTCGCGCCCGCGCCGGCGCCGGCGCCGGCGCCCCCGAAGAAGCTGCGCGCGGCAGCGCCCCCTCCAGTGGCCCCGGTTCCGGTCAGCCCGGCGCGGCGGGCCAGGCCGGCGACGCCGGACGTCGCACTCGTCGTCGAGCTCGTCTGGCCCTTCTCGACGAGCACGCCGCCGATGAAGCCGCCGGCGACGAGAAGGACGCCGAGCAGGCTGAGGTTGAACGGTGTCACCAGGCGTCGCCGGGGCCGGTGGGGCAGCTGCTCCTCGTACTCCTCGACCCAGTCGTCGACCCCCTCGTCGATCTCGAGCATCTCGGCCTGTCCGCGGGAATCGCGCCCGAGCACCGGCTCATCGAGCGGTGGCGCGGAGGGCGGGGCGGGATCGTCGGGATGGTAGGGGGCGGCGGGTTCACTCATGGTGGGAGCTCTCGAATCGGTCGTTCATTTATTCGTAGCGCAACGCTTCGACGGGCCGAAGGGTGGCGGCGCGGCTGGCCGGATAGGTGCCGAAGAAGAGGCCCGTGAGGACGGCGGCGCCGAAGGCGAGGAAGATGGAGTAGGTCGCGATCACCGGCTGCACGCCGGCGATCTGGAACTGGCTGCCGACGACGCCGACGATCACACCGAAGATACCGCCGAGCAGCGATACGAGCACGGCCTCGGCCAGGAACTGCGAGAGGATGTCGCTGCGGCGCGCGCCGATCGCCTTGCGGATGCCGATCTCGCGGGTGCGCTCGGTGACGCTGACGAGCATGATGTTCATCACGCCGATGCCGCCGACGAGCAGCGAGATGGCGGCCACCTCGCCGAGCAGCGTCGTGAACACGCTCGTGGTCGAGCTCGAGGCCGTCAGCAGCGACCCCTGGTTGATGACCTGGAAGCCGGGGTTCGTCGCCGTCGTCTGCAGCTGGGACTCGAGGGTCGAGGTGACCTGTGCCTGCGCGGCGTTGAGCTGGCCCTCGGACGTGGCCTGGACCGTGATCGAGTTGATCGACGCATAGCCGGCCACGGTGTCCTGCACGGCGGTGATCGGCGCGATGGCGATGTCGTCCTCGTTCTGGGTGCCGTTCGTGCCCTTCGAGGCCGTGACGCCGATCACCGTGAAGCTGCTGCCGTTGATCTGGATCGAGTCGCCGATCGGGTCCGCGCCGTTGAACAACCCCTGCACGACGGTCGGACCGACGATGACCACCCGGTTGCGGTTGGTGACGTCGGCGTCCGTGAACCCCGAGCCCGAGGCGATCGTGTAGTCGTGCGCGGTGAGGTAGGAGGGGGTCGTGCCGACGAACGTCGTGGGCGAATAGGTGGTCGCACCGAACGTGAACGTCGCCGCCGAGCCGTTGACGACCGGGGAGGCGCTCTTGACCGCCGGGTCGGTGAACGGGTTGACCAGCGCGTCGGCGTCGGCGACCGTGAGCGTCGCCGGGGTGCTCGTCGACGACGTCAACCCGCCGCGCGAGAAGCTCGGCGTGACGAGCAGCACGTTCGTGCCCAGGCTCTGGATGCGCGCCTGCACCGCCTTCGAGGAGCCGGTACCGACCGAGATGAGCACGATGACCGAGGCGACGCCGATCGTCAGTCCGAGGATCGTCAGGCCCGACCGCAGCTTGTTGGCCAGCAGGCCGCCGATGGCGATGCGCAGGGTCTCGAGCGTGAGCATGGCCGTCTGCTCTCTCAGGTGAGGTGGTGCGCGTGCGCGCCGTGGAAGTCCGCGCCGAGGGCGGGGGGCGCCGCGTGCACGGCGGCCTGTCGCTCGTCCTGCACGACGTGTCCGTCCGCGAGGCGGATCACGCGCTTGGCCCGCTCGGCCACGTCGGGCTCGTGGGTGATGAGCACGATCGTGCGGCCCTCGAGGTTCAGGCGCCCGAAGATGTTCAGCACGTCTGCGGTCGAGCGCGAGTCGAGGTTGCCGGTGGGCTCGTCGGCGAGGATGAGCGCCGGGTTGGTGACGAGCGCGCGCGCGACCGCGACCCGCTGCTGCTGACCGCCCGAGAGCTCGGAGGGAAGGTGCTGGACGCGATTGGCCATGCCGACCTCGGCGAGCGCCGCCAGCGCGCGCGAGTGACGCTGAGCGCGCGGGACCCCGGCGTAGGCGAGCGGGAGCTCGACGTTGGCGACCGCGCTCGTGCGGGGCACGAGGTTGAAGCTCTGGAACACGAAGCCGATCTTGCGGTTGCGGATGTCGGCCAGATCGTCGTCGTCGTAGTGCCGCACGTCGATGCCGTCGAGCAGGTAGCGGCCGCGCGTGGGCACATCGAGGCATCCGAGCGTGTTCATGAGCGTGCTCTTGCCGCTGCCCGAGCTGCCCATGATCGCCACCAGGTCACCCCGGTCGATGCTCAACGTGATGCCGCGCAGGGCGTGCACGCGGACGTCGCCGAGCTCGAACACGCGGTGCACGTCCTCGAGCATGATCACGTGAGGCGGCCGGCCGGGGCTCGCCTGGCCGCCGGTGGCCTCGCGCCGCTCCCGGCGGGCGACCACCGGAGTCTTCCGCGGGCGTCGCAGGGATGGCGCGGCGGGACGTCGCAGGCTTGGCATCAGCCCCCACCCAAGCGCAGCGCGAAGCCCCCGCCGCCGCCGCCGCCGAACCCGCCCCCGCCGCCGAACCCGCCGCCACCGCCGAGCCCGCCCGTGCCGAGCGTCCCCGTGCCGGTGCCGGTGCCCGACGAGCCCAGGTTGACCGTCGTCTTGATGACGAGCTCCTCGCCGGCGGTCACGCCCGAGAGGATCTGCGTGGAGCTCGTCCCGACCACTCCGGTGGTCACCGGCGTGACGACGTCCTTGCCGTGCTTGACCACGGTCACGGTGCTCTGGCCTCCGGAGCGGGAGATCGCCGACGTGGGGACGGTGACGGCGCCCTCGGCCTGAGAGACGACGATCGTGGCCGTGGCGCTCATGCCCGGCTTGATCTGGCTGTCGCCCTGGTCGAGGGCCAGCGTCACGTCGTAGCTCGTGACGGAGCTGCTCGTGGTGCCGAGCAGGCTGACATTGGTGACGTGCGCCGCGAGCTCGACGCCGGTGAGGGCGGAGACGTTGACCGTGGCCGGCTGCCCGACCGCCACCTTGCCGATGTCGGCCTCGGTGAGCGGCACCACGAGCTCCATCGAGGACAGGTCGACGATCTCGACCAGCGGCGTGCTCGAACTCGAGCTCGACGAGGACGAGCCGGCGCCCGACGAGCCGGCGCCCGAGGAGCCGGCCCCGCCGGTCCCGCCCGCGCCGGAGCCGGTGCGGCCCGCGGCGCTCGAGCCGGTCGATCCGGTCGACGAGCTCGACGAGCTCGCGCTGTTGGACTGGCCGCCCGCCGAGATCGTGTCACCGACCTGCACGTCGGCCACGGAGGCGACGACGCCGGACGCCGGGGCGTAGAGCCGGGTGTTCGCGAGCGTCTGCTCGGCGGTCTGCACGTCGAGCTGCGCCGAGGCGACGCTGGCCTGGGCCGACGTGACGTTCGCGGCCAGGGTCGCGGCGCTCGGGGCGGTTGACGTCTGGCCGCCCGAGCCGCCGGCGGCCACCGAACCGGCGTTCGACGAGCCCGATCCGGTACCGGCGCCGGCACTGCCGGACGTGCCCGACGGGCGCGCGTGGGCCGTCTCGGTCACGGTCGTCACCGTCGTCACGGTCCTCGCCGGCGCCGAGCCGGTCGCCGAGCTGGGCCCGGTCACGCCCGTCGTGCCGGTGGGGGCACCCGCGCCGCGGAAGCGCCCCGACGCAGTGACGTCGGAGATGTCGGCGGCCGTAGCGACGTCGGCGGCGCTTGCGGTGGCCGCAGTCGCGGTCGTCGTCGTCGACGACGCCGCGGCCTGAGCGTCCTCCGCCTGCTGCAGGCTGGCCTCGGCCGACGCGAGGGTGGCGTTGGCCTGCTGGACACCGACCTCGGCCTGTTGCGGATTGAGCTGGGCCAGCAGCTCTCCCTTGAACACCTGCTGGCCGGCGGACACGTACAGGTGCTCGAGCGTGCCACTCGTCTGGAAGTTGACGTCGTCCTGGGTGGCCGGCTGCAGGGTGCCGTCACCGGAGACCGTCGACTGCACGACGCCCTTCTCGGCCGTGATCGTCCGCGTCGTCGTCTCCGAGGCCTGCGACGGCGGACCGACGACGGCGAAGGCCACGGCGATGGCGCCGGCGGCGAGGAGGAGGAGCGCGAACCTCGTCCAGGTAGGGGTGATGTGAGGGGACTCGCTCATGCGGGAAAGGCGCGGAGGGCGGCCGACGCCGGGGCCGTTACTGCTCAATCAGAGCATGGGGACAGGACGCAAACGGCTCGTAAGAAGCCGCTAAGGCGCACCTCAAGCGGTCGGCGGCGTCGGCGTGCTCTGCCATGATCCCGGCATGCCGGTTCGCGGCGGGCTCGATCTGGGCGGCACGAAGATCCAGGCGGTCGTGTTCGACACGACCGACGGACGCGTCCTGGGCAAGGCGCGGCGTCCGACACCGCGCGAGGGCGGACCGGCGGCGGTCGTCGACCAGCTCGCGGGCACCATGCTCGAGGCGCTCGACGACGCGTCGCTGGCACCCACACAGCTGGCCGGCGTCGGCGTCGGGTCCCCGGGTGAGATCGACCGGAACGCCGGCACCGTGGCCAAGGCGAAGAACCTCCCCGACTGGGAGGCGCCGTTTCCGCTCGCGGCGACGCTGTCGGAGCGCCTCGGGGTCCCCGTCACGCTCGGCAACGACGTCGACGTGGCGACGCAGGCCGAGTTCGAGCTCGGCGCCGGACGCGAGGCGCGCTCGCTGCTCGGCGTCTTCTGGGGCACCGGGGTCGGCGGCGGTCTCGTGCTCGAGGGCAAGCCCTGGACCGGTCGTCAGGCCGCGGGTGAGATCGGGCACATGGTCGTCAAGCAGGGCGGCGCCGTCTGCGCCTGCGGTCGGCTCGGGTGCATGGAGGCCTACGCCGGGCGCCGCCAGATGGAGCTGAGGGCGCGTGAGCGGGCCAACAAGGGTCAAAAGACGGACCTGTTCAAGATCATGAAGGAGCGCGGCCGCGAGAACCTCACCAGCGGCGTGTGGGCGCGTGCGCTCGAGCGCGGCGACGATCTCGCCGCCGACATCATCGAGCGCGCCGTCGAGGCGCTCGGCGTCGGCGTCGCGTCGGCCGTCAACCTGCTCGACGTCGAGCTCGTGGTCATCGGCGGCGGCCTCGGCGTCCGCTTCGGCGAGCCGATGGTCGAGCGCATCGCCACCGCGATGCACCCGCATCTGTTCTTCGACGATCGCCCGCCGCTCGTTCGCTCCGCTGCGCTCGGCGACCTCGGCGGCGCGATCGGCGCGGCGCTCCTGAGCGAGGGTCACGTGCCCGCCGCCGTCGCGTAGGCGCGCGCCGTGACACCGCTCGCCGCGATCCGCGCGGTGCTCTAACCTGTCTTTCGCCGTGGCACAGACCATCGTGCATCTGTCGAGCGTGCTGCGGAGCCCGCTGCTCGATCGGGCCGGCGAGCGCCTCGGCCGGGTCGACGACCTGATCGTGCGGCTCGCCGACGGCGGCTACCCGCCGGTGACCGGCATCAAGGCGCACATCGCGGGGCGCGAGCTGTTCGTGCCGGCGGACAAGATCGCCTCGCTGCAGCCGGGGGCGGTCCGCCTGTCGGGCCAGAAGCTGAACCTCGGGCGCTTCGAGCGCCGCGAGGGCGAGGTGCTGCTGCGGCAGGATCTGCTCGGCCGGAAGCTCGTCAACGTCGAGTCCGAGCCACCGAGCCTCGTCACCGCCCACGAGATCGTGCTGTCCTGCGTCGACGGGTGGTGGCGCGTCGTCGGGGTGGATCCGAGCCGCGCCGCCGAGCTGCGCCGCTGGCTGCCCCGTCCGCTGCGCCCGCGCGATCGCGAGCGCCCGTTCCTGGACTGGACCGACCTCGAGCCGTTCGTCGGCCACGTGCCGACGTCGCGGCTGCGCTTCTCCTTCCGCAAGCTGGCCGACCTGCATCCGGCCGAGATCGCCGACCTCGTCGAGGCGGCGTCCCACGACGAGGGCGAGGAGATCATCAAGGCCGTCGGACAGGACCGCGAGCTGGAGGCGGACGTGTTCGAGGAGCTCGACGAGCACCACCAGCAGGAGTTCATCGGCGAGCGCTCCGACGAACAGATCGCCCAGCTCATCTCGCGCATGGCCACCGATGACGCGGCCGATCTCATCGTCGAGCTCGACCAGGATCGCCGCGGCCGCGTGCTCGCGCTCCTGCCGCCCGCGCAGCAGCGGCAGATCAAGGCCCTGCTCGGCTACAACCCGTCCACCGCAGGCGGCCTGATGAGCCCGGACATCCTGACCGTCCCGCAGACCGCCACGGTGGCGGACGGGTTGCGCCGCGTCGCCGAGAGCACCGTCCCGCCCGAGACGCTGACGACGATCTACCTCGTCGATCATGCCGGCACGCTCGTCGGCTCGGTGCCGATCGTGACGCTCATGCGCACGAACGCGAACAGCCCCGCGCAGGAGGTCGCCGATCGGGAGCCGGTCTCGGTCCAGCCCGACGCCGACCTGCCCGAGGTCGCCCGCCTGATGACCGACTACAACCTCGTGATGCTCCCGGTCGTCGACGAGCACAACAAGGCGATCGGCGTGGTGACCGTCGACGACGTGCTCGAGCTGACCCTGCCGACCGGATGGCGACGCCGGTACGGCCTCGTTCGCGACTGAGCCGGCCTCGATCGCGGCCCGATCGCGAACGCCGCGCCTACGCGTTCACAAATTGTGTACAAGCCCGGTCGGACGGGGATCTAGGGTCCGAGGCGATGCTAGGGTTTCGGTGTCTCAGATGAGCCCGTGCCCCGACGTCAGAAAGGAGACCGGTATGGACACTGACCAACCGCGAAGTACCCAACCGGTCACGCGTCGGTCGTCGGGCTGCTTCCCTCTCGCTGCCTGAATCGGAACCCGCTCCGCCCGCGCGTGGCGTCATCCGCTCCCGGATGCCGACCCCGGCGTCCCGGTGCCACCGCCCCCCTGGGGGCGGGAGCAGCCGTTTTCCGACGAGGTCATCAAGGAGGTGAACCGCAGTGACCGAGAACCAGACGACGTTGCCTCCGGCCGTCGAGGACGAGCGTCCGCCCGGCGTTCCGCCGGTCCTCGACGAGGCGCATATCGGCGACATCCGGGGCGCCCTCGGGACACTGCGGATGGACGCGGTCCCGCACCGCGACTGGCGCTCGCGCGCGATGGCGATGCTCGCGATCATGGGCCCCGGGCTGATCGTGATGGTCGGCGACAACGACGCCGGCGGCGTGTCCACGTACGGCCAGGCCGGGCAGAACTACGGCACCACGCTGCTGTGGACGCTCATCCTGCTCATCCCGGTGCTGATCGTCAACCAGGAGATGGTCATCCGCCTCGGGGCGGTCACCGGCGTCGGTCACGCCCGGCTCATCAACGAGCGCTTCGGCCGCTTCTGGGGCTGGTTCTCGGTGGGCGACCTGTTCATCCTCAACTTCCTGACGATCGTCACCGAGTTCATCGGGGTCAGCCTCGCGCTCGGCTACTTCGGGGTGGACAAGTACATCGCCGTCCCGCTCGCGGCGGTCGTGCTGATCGCCATCACCTCGACCGGGAGCTTTCGCAGCTGGGAGCGCTTCATGTACGTGTTCGTGTTCGCGAACTTCCTCGTCATCCCGCTGCTCATCCTCGTGCACCCGGACATCGGCACGATGGTGCACGACAGCGTCGTGCCGAGCATCCAGGGCGGGGCGAGCTCGACGGCGGTCCTGCTCATCATCGCGATCGTCGGCACGACGGTCGCCCCCTGGCAGCTGTTCTTCCAGCAGTCGAACATCATCGACAAGCGCATCACCCCCCGGTGGATCAATTATGAGCGGGCGGACACCGTCATCGGCGCCTTCGTCGTCGTCATCGCGGCGGGCGCGCTCATGGGGGTCGCCGCCTTCGCCTTCGCCGGCACGCCGCTGGCCGGGCACTACACCGACGCGGCAGGCGTCGCCGACGGACTGAAGCGCTTCGTCAGCCCGACCGCCGGCGCGTTCTTCGCGATCGTGCTGCTCAACGCCTCGCTGATCGGCGCGGCCGCTGTCACCCTCTCGACGTCCTATGCCTTCGGCGACGTGTTCGGGCAGAGCCACTCGCTGCATCGCGGCGTCGGCGAGGCCAAGCTCTTCTATGTCACCTTCACGCTGATGGTGCTCGCCGCGGCCGGGATCGTCCTCATCCCGGGCGCCCCGCTCGGGCTCATCACGACCTCGGTGCAGGCGCTCGCGGGCGTGTTGCTGCCGAGCGCGACGGTCTTCCTGCTGCTGCTGTGCAACGACCACGAGGTGCTCGGGCCGTGGAGCAACCCGACCTGGCTGAACGCAGTCGCAGCGGTGATCGTGGGGGCGCTCGTCGAGCTGTCGCTCATCCTCGTCGCGAGCACCGCCTTCCCGTCGGTCGACGTGACCCAGCTGTTCCTGTACCTGTCGGTCGTGCTCATCCTCTCGCTGGCCGGCGGCGGTCTGTGGGTCTGGCGGGCGCGGCCCTCCGAGACGGCCGTCGCGCCGTTCGAGGCGGAAGGTGAGAAGCGCGAGACGTGGACGATGCCGCCGCTCGCGCTGCTCGAGCGTCCGGTGTGGTCGCCCGGCCGGCGGGCGGCGATGCTGCTCCTGCGCGGCTATCTCGTCGTGGCCGTGCTGCTGCTCGTGGTGAAGACCGTCCAGCTCGGTCACTGAGGACCGGCGGTCAGTCGCCGGCGAGGCGTCCCTTCAGCGACGGCGCCGTGATGGGCGGGTCGTCGAGCAACAGCTGCGGCACGGTGACCGGCTTCAGGCCGCGGCGGCGCAGCCCGCGGATGATCGCCGGCAGCGCGGCGATCGTCTCGCTGCGGTTCCCGCCGGCGTCGTGCATGAGGATGATCGCGCCCGGATGTGCCCCCGCGAGCGCGCGCTGCACGATCGCGCGTACGCCCGGAAGCGTGAAGTCGGAGGTGTCAGTCGACCACAGCACCATCAGCATGTGCATCTCGCGCAGGTCGCGCAGCGTCGTCGCGTTGAAGGAGCCATAGGGGGGGCGGAACAGGCGGGGGAAGGGCAGTCCCTGCTCCTCGATCGCCGCCGCCTGGTCGAGCAGCTGCAGGCGCTGGTCGAGCGGGCTGATGGTCGCGAGGAAGGGATGCGTCTGCGTGTGGTCACCCACGACGTCGCCGTCGCGCAGCTCGGCGCGCGTGGCGCGCGAGAACCAGCGCTCCATCACGCCGATGGCGAAGAACGTCGCCGGCACGTGGAGATGGTGCAGCGTCGCCACGAGCCGCAGCGAGTACGGCCCGGGCCCGTCGTCGAAGGTGAGCGCCACCTCGTGCCCGGTCGGTCCGCCCTCGGTGACGGCCGGCATGCGGGCGAGGACGCCGTTGATCGCGGCGTTCTGGCGCGCGGCCAGCTGCACCGCCGCGGCGGGCGCCGCCGCCGCCCTGTCCACCGCGTGGGTGGGTGCGGCGCGTGGGTGCGAACCGCTCGAGGCACCCGCGAACACGATCTGCAGCACGAGGGCCACGATCGCGATCCCGGCGAACCGGGCGACCCGGGCTCCCCGCGTGCGGGCCGGGCCGGCGCCGGCGGAGATCCATTCCGGCGGATGGGGGAGCGCGTCAGCGGCGTCGGTGCCCGACGCTTCGTGGTCCTCCCATGTCCAGTTCCAGCGGGGCATCGTGTTGTTTGACCGACCGCGACCGGCGCCGCGCCGCATAGACGATCGCGTGCGGCCGGGCGCGTCGCGTCAGCCCGAGCCGCCCCCGGCCACGCGATCGACCGCGGTCACGAACGTGCTCGCCTGAAGGTCGGCCGGGCTAAAGGATACGAGGCCGGCGCCGGTCCGCGATAACGCGAACGAGGGAGTGGCCGTGACGTGCACTCGCGCGGCCTGCGCCGAGGCGCTCGCGAGGGCGCTCGAGACGGGGTCGGTGGAGCGCGCGGCGAGCGCGCTCGAAGCGTTCAGGCCGGGCGTGGCGTCGGCCAGGGCGGTCAGGAATCGATCGGTCACGTACCCGCTGTTCTCGTCGCGCTGGTTGGCGAAGAACAGATCCGCGAACGGCCACAGGCGGTTCTGCTCGCCGGCGGCGAGCGCCATCCGGGCGCCGCGGGTCGAGTCCGGACCGATGACCGACAGCGGCTCGAACACGATGCGCAGGCGCCCGCGGCGCACCTCGCGCCGGATGAGCGTCGGCAGCGCGTCCTGTGCGAACGCGGCGCACACCGGACACTGCAGGTCGCCGAACTCGACGAGCGTGACCGGCGCGCCGGGGGCGCCGAGCACGGCGCCCTGCTCGGGGACCCCGGCGAACAGCGTGCGCACGTCGTCCGCGTGCGGAACCGGGCGGCCGGGCACGAGCGCCGGCGCCGAGCCGCCGGTCAGGACCGAGATGGCGATCGCCAGGCCGAGGCCGACGACGACGGTCAGCGCGCCGAGCTGCCACAGCCGCCGGTGGGTCGTCTCGGTCATCCCTCTCTTGTAGCGGACGCCGCGGCCCGTCGTTCGCCCCTGCCGCCCGTCCCGGGCCCGTATCGTGAAGGCGGTGCCCTCCTTCGCGGTGTCGATCTGCGTGCTGTCGCTCGTGCAGGCGTCGCTCGTCGCGCTGCCGGCTGCGTGTCCGTTTCCCTGGCTCGATCGCCTGCGCGGCCCGGGCTGGGCGGTGATCCCGACCGGGTCGATCGTCGTCGTGGTGGTCGCATTGCGCATCGCATCGGGCGTCGCGCAGGGCATCACCTACCTCGCCCTCGTCGCCATTCCGCTGCTCGCGGTGGTGGCCCTCGCGCGCGCCGCTCGGGGTGCGCGGCCGGTCCTGGCCATCGCCGTCGTGCCGCTGTTCGCGCTCGCCTGGGCCGATCGCTCCGGCCTCGGCGGCCAGTCGGCGGCGCTCGCGCTGTCGGGCCTGTCCTGCATCACGCTCGGCGCGCTGCTCGCCGGCGTCGCTCCGGCTCGCTGGCTGAAGGTCGGGATCGTCGCCATGGCCGTCGTCGACACCTCGCTCGTCGTGTCGCACCTCCTGCAGGCGCCCAACAACGCGCTCAACACGGCCGCGCCCGCCGCCGGCCTGCCGCGCCTGCAGGACGCCCCGTGGGGCGGCGCCGTGATGGGCTACGGCGATCTGTTCGTGGCGGCGACGCTCGGCGCGCTGCTCGCCTCGGATCGGCCGCGCCAGCGGCAGGCAGCGCTGATGGCCGCCGCGTTCGCTCTCGCCTTCAACCTGCTGTTCTTCTGGGTGCGGGAGCTGCCGGCGACGGTGCCGATCGCCGCGACGCTGCTGGTGCTCGAGTGGCGGGGGCGTCGCGTCACCGGCCGCCGGGTCGAGGCCCGCCGGGCGCTCGAGCCGGTTCGGGCGCGCGCGCCCGTGCCGGGCCGCCTCGCGTCAGCCGAAGAAGACCTCGGCGGTCGCGTATAGCTCCGGGTCGAGCAGCTTCGGCTCGCGCAACGCCTCGCCGAGGCGAACGAGCTCGATCTCGGTGCCGCGCAGGGCGACCATCGTGCCGAAGCGGCCGGCGTCCGCGGCATCCATGGCCGCCACGCCGAAGCGGGTGGCCAGGACGCGGTCATAGGCCGTCGGCGTGCCGCCCCGCTGGACGTGGCCGAGGATCGTCACGCGCGTCTCGAAGCCGGTGCGTCCCTCGATCTCTCCCTCGAGCGCCACGGCGATGCCCCCGAGCCGGGCGTGGCCGAAGGCATCGGTCTGCGTCGCCGGAGCGACCTCCATCGTGCCGGGCAACGGGGTGGCGCCCTCGGCGACGACCACGATCGAGAACGTGCGGCCGCGGCCGTGGCGGGCGCGCAGGCGGTTGCACACCTCCTCGATGTCGAACGGCCGCTCGGGCACCAGGATCGCGTCGGCCCCGCCGGCGAGCCCCGCGTAACAGGCGATCCAGCCGGCGTGGCGGCCCATCACCTCGACCACGATCACCCGGTGGTGCGATTCGGCGGTGGTGTGCAGGCGGTCGATCGCGTCGGTGGCGATCTGCACGGCGGTGTGAAACCCGAACGTGACGTCCGTCGCACCGAGGTCGTTGTCGATCGTCTTCGGGACGCCGACGAGATCGACCCCGGCCTCGGACAGGCGCGCCGCGACGCCGAGCGTGTCCTCGCCGCCGATCGGAATGAGCGCGTCGACCCCGGCCTGCCCGAGCGTCGCGATGATCGTGGCACTGGCGTCGGCGCCGTCCTTGAACGGGTTCGTGCGCGACGTTCCGAGAATCGTTCCACCCCGGGGCAGCAGCCCGGCGGTGGCGGCCAGGTCGAGCGTGATCGCATCGTTCGCGACCACCCCGGCCCAGCCGTTGCGAAAGCCCACGAACTCGTGCCCGAGCGCCGAGCCGCGGCGCACCACGGCCCGGATCACCGCGTTGAGGCCCGGACAGTCCCCGCCGCCGGTGAGCAATCCGATCCGCGCCACGGCGACAGACTAGTCAGATCACTGCCGCGGCGTCCCGGTCAGATCAGGAAGCGCCCCCCGCGCTGCAGCTCGACGCCGTCGACCGTGAGCGTCCCGCCGCGACGCAGGTCGCAGATGAGGTCCCAATGCAGCGAGGATTCGTTGACGCCACCGGTCTCGGGGTATGAACGGCCGAGGGCGAGATGCACCGTGCCGCCGATCTTCTCGTCGAACAGGATCGACCGGGTGCCGCGGTCGATCCGGTAGTTCGTGCCGACGCCGAGCTCGCCGAGGCGCCGCGCGCCCGGGTCGCTGTCGAGCGTCTCGCTCAGCAGGTCCTCGCCCCGATCGGCGCTCGCCTCGACGACGACGCCGTCGCGGAAGCCGAGGCGGACACCGGCGACCTCGCGCCCGGCGAACACGGTCGGCAGGTGAAACGTGATCACGCCGTCGGCCGAGTCCTCCACCGGCCCGGTGAAGAACTCGCCGCAGGGCATGTTGCGCCGCCCGTCGCCGGCGAGGAATCGCCGGCCCCCGACGTTGAGGCGCAGGTCGGTGCCCGGCCCCTGGATGTGGACCTCCTCGTGCCCGTTCGCCCATTCGGCCAAGCGCGTCGTCTCGGCTCCGGCGGCCCGCCAGGCGGCCACCGCGTCCGGCTCGTCGCACAGGCACGCTCCGTAGAGGAAGTTCTCGTACGCCGTGAGGCTCATCTCCGCCTCGGCGGCGAAGCCGGCGGTCGGATACTGGCAGCCGACCCACCGCAGCTCGCCCGCCGCGGTCCGCCGCATCATGCGCTCCATGAGGGCTCCGGACGCCCGCTGGCGGCGCACCTGGCGCTCGGCCGGGATCGCCGACAGCTCGCGGGGGTTGACGTTCGCGAGCACCCGGATGCGGACGTCGCTGCGCTCGACCGAGAGCTCGGCGTACGGCGAGACGAAATCGAGCTGATCGTCGTCTCCCTGCTCGAACAGCGCGTGCTGGGCGCGCTGGGGCGACATGAGCACGGCAGGCTGGCCGCCGGCGCGCAGCACCTCCTGGTAGATCGCCTGGATGAGCGGCTCGCCGGCGCTCTCGCCCTCGATCGTGCACAGCTCTCCGGGCGCCACGGCGGTCGAGTACCGCACGAGCACGCGGGCAAGCTGCTCCACTCGACGGTCGGCCACGACCCAAGCCTAATGCGCGTCGATGCTCACCGCCGCCGTCGGGTGCTCGGCCGTCGCCGGCGTCGGGGTGAGGGCCACGGCGACGATGACGAGGGCGAAGGCGGCGAGGTGAGCGACGAGGGCGGCCGTTCCGCTCGGCAGCGGCTCCGCGAAGACGATCGGACCGGCCGCGATCGTGGTCAGGTTGGCCGCGGCGCTCGTCGTCGCGATGACCATCACCGCCTCGCCGACCTGCAGCGATCGCGCCGACACCGCCAGGCCGACGAGCGAGAGGACCAGGATGACGAGCGCGAGCGGGTGGACCACCACGGCGACGCCGGCGCTGGGCAGAGCGCCGGACAGGGCCTTGATCGAGATGTCCGAGCCGGCCCAGAGCAGTCCGGCCGAGAGGGCGAGCACCGCGCCCGGAGCGGCGCGCACCCGCCCGGAGACCGCGGCCAGGCCCAGGCCGAGCACGGTCAGGGCGCCGACGTACAGCACGAGCGTCGGCGTGTGGTAGCCGTTCTCGGCCCCGTGATCGGTTCCGCCGATCGTGGCGGCCAGGAAGGCGAGCCCGGCGGCCGCGGCGGCCACGCCGATCCACTCGCGGCGCGACACCGGCAGCCCGAAGAGGCGGTCGGCGACGACGGTGACGAGCACGAGCCCGCCGGCGATGACCGCCTGCACGAGCGAGATCGGGGCGAGCGCGAGCGCCGCTGCGTGCAGGCCCCAGGAGGCCTGGGCGATCAGGATCCCGAGCACGTAGACGCGCGAGCGGAAGAGCCAGGCCGAGCTGCGCACCGGCCGGCGCGGATCGACGCGCGGGGACTCGAGCGCGCCGCGGCGCTTGTACATGAAGCCGATCACCGACCCGAGCGCCGTCCCGACGGCGAACAGCACACCGAGGCCGACCGAGGAGCTCACCGGTGTCCGGGGCCGTCGGGCCCGGGCGGCGGCGCCGTCGGGGCGCCGCCGGCGCCCGCCTCGGTCTGGAACACGATCGACGCGTGGACCTCCGCGCTGTCGGGATCGGCGATCCACAGCCGCCGCTCGTCGCGCAGCACGAGCTTCGAGCCCGGCTGGGAGGGAAGGCGGAATTCGATCTCGGCGTCGATGCCCGCGGGCGGCGGCGCGGTGAGCAGCTCCTCCTCGAGCGGCTGCCAGTACGCGGCGTTGTTGATGTGCCCGGCGAGGTCGAGCTCGGTGGCGCGGAACGACCACGCGCTCGGGCGCGCGCCGTGGTCGGGACCGGCGTGACGCAGGCGCGCGCGCACGCGACGGTCACCGGCGGCATGCTCGAACAGCGCCACCGCATCGTCGTGCAGCGGCGTCGGGCGCCGGCCGTCGGCGTCGAGGTGGATCCAGAGGGCAACGGCCTCCAGGTCCGCGTGCGGTGAACCGGCCGGCAGCACCGAGGTCCGGCGCTCGGCCCACATCCGTCCGAGCCCGCTGCAGAAGGTCCGCAGCGTGACCGTCTCGCCGAAGCGGGGGAAACGGGCGACGCGCAGGCGCGTACGGCGGACGACCCAGCGCGATCGCTCGGCCAGGCCGGCCTCGGCCACGTCGGCGTAGGCGACGTCCTGTAGCCAGCGGGCCAGGGCGTCGAGGCGAACCCGCCCGTCCGGCGCCGTGTCGGCGAGTCCGGGGCGAATCGACTGCTCGAACACCCTCCCACCCGGGCGCGGAGGGACGAGCTCGGTGAACGCCGTGCTCACGCCGACGCCGGCCTCGGGGACCCGGTGGTGTGCGTAGCGGTGGCCGTGCTCGTGGCCCGGTTCGTGCGGGTGGCGGGGCTCGTGCGGGTGGCGCTCCCGGTGCGGGTGGTGATGCTCGTGCGCGTCGCGGTGTTCGTGCGGGTGCTCGCGGGGGCGGGCGCCGACGTCTCTTCGACGGCGGAGCGACGGCTCGAGCTGCTCGCGGCCGTCACCGGGGCGGTCAGGGCCGTCGGGGTGGCGACGATACGGGCGATCGCCGTGTCGCCGGGCGGGGAGCCGGCCGCCACGCCCGTCGCCGACGGCAGGCCGTCGCCGGGGACGAGGCGCGCGCTCGCGAAGATCGTCGAGATCGTGGCGGCGAGCAGCGACAGCCGGGCGCTCACGTCGGAATCGGAGCAGGCATGCCCGCCGAGCGGCCAGATCCCGGCGCCGAAGTCGATCGCCAGGTACGCGTGCGCGGATGTCGGCAGGTACGCGGTCCCGAGCGAGCTGCGCGATAGCCGCCCGCTCGTCGTGTCGCGCTGGCCGAGGACGGCGAGGGTCGTGTGGCCGAGCGACGTCACGCTCCACGGATACCCGTCGACCGGATTGGCGTAGGGCGCGGCGATCTCGGCCCCGGTCAGGGTCGGCGCGCTCGAGCCGGTGATGGCCACCGACTCGTAGCAGTCACCGTCGAGTCGCACGAACGCGCGCGGGACGCCGCGCTCGCTTCCGATGCGCGCGAGGCCCCACCCGGCCGGGACCGTGAAGCGCACGAAGCGGCCGCTCAGCCGCGGCTGCATCGTCGCGGCGGCGACGACGTGTGGGCGCGCGGTGGGATACCCGAGGTCGACGCGTCCGCCCGTCACTCCGCCGCAGCCGGCGACGCCCGCAGCGACCAGCGCGGCGAGCGAGGGCCATGCCGCCCCGTTGGCGCGTCCGATGCGGGGCAAGGGCCATCCGTTCACCGTGGTCACACGATAAGGACTCCGGCGCGGCGGTCGCCGTCGCTGCTCGGGAGTGCCTTCGGAGGGCGCTACAGCGCTAGGGTGGGAAACACAATCGAGGCGACAGAGGAGGCGAAGCGATGGCGGTGGCAGAGCAGATCCAGGTGCGCGACACCCTGTACATCGGCGGCGAGTGGGTGGCCCCTGCTGCGGACGAGCAGATCGAGGTTCGCAACCCCGCCACCGAGCAGGTCATCGGGCGCATCCCCGCCGGCACTCCCGCCGACGTCGAGTCGGCCGTCGCCGCGGCCGCCGGCGTGTTCGAGGAGTGGTCGACGACGCCGCGTGCGCGACGGGCCGAGCTGCTCGGCGCGGTCGGCGCCGGGCTGCGCGAGCGCGGTGACGAGCTTGCGGCACTGATGGCGACCGAGCTCGGCATGCCGCTCAAGCTCGCCGGAATGATCCAGGTGGGCCTGCCCGTCGGGACGTTCTCGGCCATCCCCGAGCTGATCGAGCAGATCGCCTGGGAGGAGGAGGTCGGCAACTCGCTCGTCGTGCGCGAGCCGATCGGCGTCGTCGGCGCGATCACCCCCTGGAACTACCCGCTGCACCAGATCGCCTGTAAGGTCGCCCCCGCGCTCGCGGCGGGCTGCCCGGTCGTCCTGAAGCCCTCGGCGGTGGTCCCGTTGAACGCCTTCGTGCTCGCCGAGGTGATCGACGCCGTCGGGCTGCCCGCGGGCGTGTTCAACCTCGTCACCGGGACGGGCCCCGTCGTCGGCGAGGCGATCGCGGCCCACCCGCGCGTCGACATGGTCTCCTTCACGGGCTCCACGCGCGCCGGACGGCGCGTCTCCGAGCTCGCCTCCCAGGGCGTCAAGCCGGTGGCGCTCGAGCTCGGCGGCAAGTCCGCGAACGTCATCCTCGACGATGCCGACCTGCAGCGCGCGGTCACCGACGGCGTGGCGAAGTGCCTGCTGAACTCGGGGCAGACCTGCAGCGCCCTGACGCGCATGATCGTCCCACGCGAGCGGCTGTCCGAGGTCGAGGAGATCGCCGCCGCGGCGATCGCCGGGTTCACCCCGGGGGACCCGTTCGCCGCCACGACGCGTCTCGGGCCGCTCGTCTCGGCCGCGCAGCGCGACATCGTGCGCGACTACATCGCGACGGGCGAGCACGAGGGCGCACGCCTGATCGCCGGCGGCGTCGAGCCGCCGGAGGGGCTCGACGAGGGCTACTTCGTGCGTCCGACGGCGTTCTCGGACGTGACGAGCGAGATGACGATCGCCCGCGAGGAGATCTTCGGTCCGGTGCTGTGCATCATGGCCGCCGCCGACGAGGAGGACGCCGTGCGCATCGCCAACGACTCCGACTACGGGCTGGCCGGAGGCGTCTGGTCGGGCGATCCCGAGCGGGCCGAGCGCGTCGCGCGCCGCCTGCGCGCCGGCCAGGTCGAGATCAACGGCGGCGCGTTCAATCCGCGCGCTCCGTTCGGCGGCTACAAGCAGTCCGGCCACGGCCGCGAGAACGGCCACTACGCGATCGAGGAGTTCCTCCTGCTCAAGGCGATGCAGCGGTGATCTGAGCCCGTTCGCCCCGCACGTCCGCGTCGGCCGGCTCCCGCTCACGGGCGCCGACGGCGAGCAGGCCGGTGAGCACGAGCAGCACTACAGCGGACTGCCGCGCAACTGGATGTGGTCCGCCTCGTGCGCGCCCGGGAACGGACGCTCGAGGATCGAGATAACACGCCGAGGCGGCGAGTGCCGGGGCGGCGCCGCGTTGCAACCCGGCTTGCAGCACCGCCTGCGAGGATCCGGGGAATGACGAGAGCACGCGCGATCGCCCTGCAGCACGAGGAGGGCGCTCCCCCCGGGTGGCTCGAGCCGTGGGCGCTCGGCCACGGCCTCGCGCTCGACGTCGTGCGCGTCGACCGCGGCGAATCGATGCCCGATCCGGACGCCGGTGCGGTCGCGTTCGCGATCGTGCTCGGGGCCACGCCCTCGGTGTTCGATGCCCGGGTGGGCTGGATCGCCGGCGAGCTGAGCTGGATCGCGGCCGCCGACGCGGCGGGGCTCCCGCTCCTCGGGGTGTGCTTCGGCGCGCAGGCGATCGCCGAGGCGCTCGGCGGCAGCGTGCGGGCCGCGACGCGCCCGGAGATCGGCTGGATCGAGGTGGAGCGCGATGGCGCGACGTTCGCCGGCGGTCCGTGGTTGTCCTGGCATCGCGACGTGATCGAGCCGCCGGCAGGCGCGCGAGCGCTCGCGCACAACGACGTCGGGCTGCAGGCCTATCGGCTCGGCGGGCATCTCGCCCTGCAGTTCCATCCCGAGGCGACGGCGGAGATCGTGGCCGGCTGGGTCGCCGAGTCGCCGGATGAGCTGCGAACGCAGGGGATCGACGGCGATCAGCTGATCGCGGCCAGCCGGCGTCACGAGGCCATCGCGCGCGATCAGGCGTACGCGCTGTTCGACGAGTTCCTCGCCGGCGTGCTGCGCCGGGGCGGCGCGGACGAGCCGACGCCGCGGCGCTCGCCGCGGCGTCGATGAGGCGCACGCGCGCCGCCCGCAGCTCGCCCGCGCCCGGCGGCGGTCGCAATTTGGCCATCCGTGTAAACCCACGATGCACCCGTTGTTCGCAAAGTGCGGGGGTTCCGTGATCGGGACCCTTAAAGCTCGTGCCGCGGGCGCCGATACCGGTGCAGATGATCGGCGTCACGGGACGAAACGCATGGGCACGGAGACCTCGCCTGAGGCTCCCGAGCCCGACCGCTCTGTACGAGAGGCTCGTCGAGGACATGCCCGACGAGATCGTGCGCTGCCGTGCCCTCGGCGGGCTGTACGTGTGCGGCGGACTGCTCGCGCTGGGGGCGTTCGCGCTCCCCGGACCGCCCGGCCTGTCCACGCGGGCGATCCTGCTGCTCGGGGCCGTGGCCGCCGCCGTGGGCCTGCTCATCCTCGCCTGTCCACGGCTTCTGCGGCCGTCGTTGTTCGCTCCGATCGTCGCGTTCGGCACGCTGCTCATCTCGGTGGCCGTGTACCTCACGCACGCCGCTGGCAGCGTATGCGCGCTGCTGTACGTGTGGAGCGCCTTCGACGCCGCGTACTTCCTCTCGCGGCGCGAGGCGGTGGGGCAGCTGGCGTTCATCGGGATCGGCTACGGCACGGCGCTCGCGCTCGCGCCGGGCAACACGAAGGCGTCGAGCTGGCTGCTGCTGATGGGCACCGTCGTCGCCGCCGCTGCGCTCGTCGGCCTGCTGCGCGCCCGCATGGGCCGGCTCGTCGAGCGCCTGAGCGACGCGTCGCGCACCGATCCGCTCACCGGGCTGCTCAACCGGCGCGGGTTCGAGGAGCTGATGGAGGTCGAGCTCGCGCGGGCGCGGCGTACCGGCCGTCCCCTGTCGCTCATGATCGCCGACCTCGATCACTTCAAGCGCCTGAACGACCGCGGCGGTCACGCCGCCGGCGACGCCGCGCTCCAGCGCTTCGCCGCGGTGGCGCGATCGTGCAGCCGGCGGGTCGACGTGCTCGGCCGACTCGGTGGCGAGGAGTTCGCGCTGCTGCTCCCGGACGCCGACGCGAAGCGCGCGTTCCTCGTCGCCGAGCGGCTGCGGCGGGGCTTCGCCGACGCGACGTCGGGCGGTGCGGGCACGACGGTGAGCGTCGGCATCGCGAGCATGAGCGCCACGGATCCCGACCGCGAGGCCCTCATGGCCGCGGCCGACCAGGCCCTGTACGCCGGAAAGGCGCTCGGGCGCGACCGCTGCGTCATCTACTCACGTGAGATCCTCGACAGCGTGCTCGGGGCGCCGGCGCCCGCCCGCGGGCACGACCAGCAGCTGTCCGCGATGCTCGCGCTGGCCGAGACGCTCGACGGGCGGACGCACGGTGGCGCCGATCACTCGCGCACCGTCGGGCGCCTGGCGGCGATCATCGCGTCGCACCTCGGCTTCGACGCCGATCGCGTCGAGCGCGTGCGCCTCGCGGGCATCCTGCACGACATCGGCAAGGTGGCGGTGCCCCACACGATCCTGGAGAAGGACGGTCCGCTCACCGCCGAGGAGTGGGCGCACGTGCGGCGCCATCCGGAGATCGGCGCGCAGGTCGCCGCGGCGGCGCGCCTCGACGACGTGAGCGCCTGGGTGCTCGCGCACCACGAGCGCGTCGACGGCGACGGCTACCCGGCGCGGCTGTCGGGCGGACGGATCCCGCTGGAGGCGAGGATCCTCGCCGTGGCCGACGCCTACGAGGCGATGGTCAGCGGGCGCGCGCACCGACCCGCACTCGGCTCCGAGGACGCTCTGCAGGAGCTGCGGCGCCACGTCGGCACGCAGTTCGACGCGCACGTGGTGGATGCGCTCGGCAGCGCGCTCGCCCGGCGGGCGCTCGCGCCGGTCGGCTGAGGCCCGCCACCGGGGCGCGGGCGTGTCAGCCGCCGGGCACCGGCACCGGCGCGGGAAGCGGCTCGCGGGCGAGCCCGGCGAGCAGGTTGGCCACGGCCAGCTCGGCCATGCGCTCGCGCGTGCGCACGGTCGCGCTGCCGATGTGCGGGGTCACGACGAGATGCGGGGCGTCGAGCAGCGGGTCGTCCGGCGGGAGCGGCTCGGGATCGGTGACGTCGAGACCGGCGGCTCCGATCTGACCGTCGATCAGCGCCTGCCGGAGCGCCCGGGCCTCGACGATCGCCCCGCGGGCGGTGTTCACGAGGGTGGCGGTCGGCTTCATGCGGCGCAGCGCGTCGGCGTCGATGAGGTGGCGGGTGGCGGGCGTGAGCGGGCAGTGCAGGGTGACGTGGTCCGCGCGGGCAAGGAGCTCGCCGAGCGGCAGGCCGCCGGACGAGCTCGACCACAGCACGTCCATGTCGAAGCCGCGGGCACGGCGCGCGACGGCCTGGCCGATCTTCCCGTAGCCGACGATGCCGAGGGTCGTGCCGGCCACGTCGGCGCCGGCGAGCCAGTCGGCGCGCCAGGTGCCCCACCGTCCCTCGCGCACCGCGCGCTCGCCCTCGACGAGGAAGCGTGCGGCGGCCAGCAGCAGTCCGAACGCGAGGTCGGCCGTCGCGTCGGTCAGCACGCCGGGAGTGTGTCCGATCGCGATCGAGCGGGCGCGGGCCGCCCGCAGGTCGATGTTGTCGAAGCCGACCGCGTACGTCGAGATGACCCGCAGCCGGGGGCATCGCTCGAGGAGCTCGGCGTCGATCAGGTCGGTCAGCATGCAGAGCAGGCCCTCGGCGCCGCTCGCTCGCCGGACGAGCTCCTCGCGCGGCGGCGGCTCGTCGTGCTCCCAGGTGTCGACGTCATGCTCGGTCGCGAGCCGCTGCAGGGCCGGCTGCGCGAGCGGACGGGTGACGAAGACCTCGGCGATGGGCGGCAGTCTCGCAGGAGACCGCGCGCGGCGCGGCCTCAGCCGGCCGCCGCGAGCTGCGCCGTGCGCCCGCGGCAGTCGTACAGCTGCAGGCTGCCGGGCCCGCTCTCGGGGATGCCCCGCCAGACCGTCGAGGGCACGAGCCGGCAGGCCACGCGGGTCGCGCGCGTCGCGGCGTTGCCGCCGCGGCTGGAGTAGGCCCCGCCGAGAAGCACGTAGCGGGCCTGGCCGGCGGCCACCCAGCGCGCGAGTCCGGCACCGTCGAGGGCCTGGTCGGTGCCGCTGTAACCGGCGAGCGCGGTGGCGTCGTAGCCGAGCAGGATGAGCGGGGCGGCCGTGCCGGAGGCGACCGTGAGCACGCTCCAGCGGGTGCCCGGCCCGTGCGCGTCGACGTACGCGATGAGGCGTCGGTCGGCGGTCAGCGTGGGCGGGGCCGCACCGATCCCGCCGAGCCCGCGCGCGGCATGCGGGCCGGCGGTCGGGAAGGCGCCGTCGGTCGGGACCTGCCAGAGGGTGCTCGAGTACGCCGCCGGGGCGACGAGGCAGAGCGCGAGCAGGACCGCGATCGCCGCGCCGGCGGCCCGGCGCACGAGGAGCGCGACGAGCACCGCGGCGACGGTCCCACCGACGAGCACGGGGACGAACGCGTGCAGGTAGTGCTCGCGACCGAGCAGCATGATCTGGACCGCGACCGTCGCGCCCGCGGCGATCGGGATGAGGACGAGGCGCCAGTCCAGGCGGCGGGCGTTGCGGGCCAGCGCGACCGCACCGATGCCGGCCATCGCCGCCGCGGGCGGGCCGAGCGCGGACACGTAGTACGGGTGGACGATCCCCTTGGAGAAGCTCAGCAGCAGCGCCTCGCACGCGAACCATCCGCCGAGCACGACGAGCGTTGCGAGCGTCGGGTCGCGCCGCCGCGGGCGCAGCAGCGCGGCGGCGAGCAGGCCCGCGAGCGCGAACGGCAGGAACCAGCCGTCCTGTCCGCCGAGGCTGAGGCTGAACAGGCGCAGTGGCCCGGTCGGCCCGCCGAACGCGCTTGGCTCCTTCGCGTGCCCGACGCGCGGGATCGGCTGGATGCCCGGCCCGAGCTCGGCCTGCACGCGGGCGCGGGCCGCGGCCCGTCGGAGCGCCTGCTCGTGGGCGCGCAGGGCGAGCTCGGCGTGGCGATGCGCCGCCCGCAGCTGGGCGCGAGTCGGTGGGTGGGCGGCGACGCGCGCGCGCGCGGTCGCGCGGGGCGCCGCCGGCGGCGGCAGCGAGCTGAAGTTGACGTGCGGCACCTGGCCCGGGCCACCCACCTCTCCGTTGACCCGCCCGAGACCGTTGTAGCCGAACACGAGGTCGCGCTCCGTGTTGTGCGAGGAACTGCCCACGTACGGACGCTGCGAGGCCGGGGTCAGATCGACGAACGCGATCCAGGCGCCCGACACGGCGACCATCACCGCGCCGGCCGCCACGAGCTGCACCGACCGGCGGCGCAGCGAGCCGGGGGCGCACACGAGGTAGGCGAGCGCGAGCCCGGGGACGACGAGCAGGGCGGCGAGCGTCTTCGTGTTGAAGGCGAGCCCGACGAGCACGGCGCATCCGAGCAGCGACCGCCACCGGCCCGTCTCGGCGGCCTTCAATCCCACCGCGCAGGCGCACAGCATCAGCAGGATCAGGACGGCATCGGGGCCGTTGTCGCGCGAGACCGCCGCGAAGGATGGGAACACGGCCAGGGCGAGCGCGCTCGCCACGCCCGCGGGCCGGCCGTACCGCGGGGCGACGATCCGGTAGAGCACGATCACCGAGAGGACGCCGGCGAGCGCCTCGGGGGCGAGCAGGCTGAAGGGACGGAAGCCGAGGATGCTCGCGGTGATGACCTGGGCCCAGATCGCGATTGGCGGCTTGTCGAGCGAGATGAATCCGTGCGTGTCGAAGGAGACGAACACGAAGTTGTGCCACGACGCGAGCTCGGACTTTACGCCGGCCGAGTAGAAGGTGTTCGCGTAGCCGTTCTGGGCCAGACGGTTGAAGTTGAGGACCGCGGCGAGCGCAACGACCGCCGCGAGCGCGGCGTGCCACGGCGACAGGCGCCTGCGCGCCGGGATCGCGGGCGCCTGCTCGGGAGACCGCGGGGGAGGCGGCGCCACAGGGGTGATCGTCGTGGCGGGCGCGCTCATCGAATCCTCGATCCCGGCCGCCCGCCGGCGGGCGTCCCGCGGAGCGCCGAGGCGGAGGTGAGTGCGGGGAGGCTCGTCATACGGCGCATGGTCAAGCGGTTCGCGGCGCTCCCGTGCAGGGCCTACATCCTGCCCGATCGTGCCGATGACGCCGATCCACCTTAACCGTCGCTAACGTCGTTGCCTGACGGCGCCTCGCGGCCCCGCTGCGCTACCGTCGGGGCCATGAGCTGGAAGGACTGGCTGGCCGGCGCGGCATTCGTGCTCGTGCTCGCGTTCGCGGTGACGACGGTCGTCCTCGTGCTGCGGCACGAGCACAACCACCACACGCGGATCAGCCAGCAGCAGGAGGAGAACCTCCAGCGCCTCTGCCTGCAGAATCCGGGTAACGGCGGCTGCTAGGCGCGTCGGCGCCGGACCCGCCGGTGCCCTCGGCGGGTGTGAGCGCCGGCGGTGCCCCGGGGCACGAGAACGCCGAGCGGCGCCTCCCCCGGTTCCGGCGGTCAGGTGGTGGTGGTCGTGGTCGACGCGCTCGACGTCGTCGGGCTCGAGGACGTCGTGGTCGATGCGCTGGTCGTCGAGGTGTCGCTGGTGATCGACGTCGATGTTGATGTCGACGTCGACGTCGTCGAGGCGGAGCTCGTGCTCGTCGACGAGCTGCTCGTCGTCGTGCCGCCGGGGGATCCGCCGTCGTGGTGGTGACGGCCGCCGGGGAAGTCGCCGCCGCCCGGGAGGCCGCCGCCACCGCCTCCGTCATCGCCGGGCCCGCGGCCGCCGCCGCCGTGGTGGCGGGGTCGGCGGTGACGGCGATGGTGACCGTGGTCGCCGCTCGACATCGTCGTCGTGGTGGTCGTCGTGGTGGTCGTCGACGGCGAGCGATCCGCGGCCAGGTCGGCGAGCACCGTCCTGGCGGCGGAGAGGACCGGAGCGTCGGCGCTCCGGACCGCCTGGGCGTACGTCTGCTCGGCCTGGCGCTCGGCCTGGCGCGCCGCCCGCCGCGCCGCGTCGCACGCGGAGCTCGTGCCGGTCGTGCTCGTCGACGAGACGCTGGAGGTCGAAACGCTCGAGGTCGTCGAGCTCGATGTCGTGGAGCTCGACGTCGTGGAGGTCGAGCTCGTGGGGGTCGACGAGCTCGACGTCGTGTCGGTGGCCGCGAAGCCGGTCGAGTAGCACGCGGCCACGACACCGGCCTGAGCGGCCCGGATCGCGGCCCGTTCGGCCGTCCCGGCGCTTCGAAGCGCGGGTGCCGCGGCCGTGCGCGCCGCGGCGAGCGCCGCGCAGCCGGTGCGCAGCTGCGTCAACTGGCTGCTCGTGAGGTTGGCGAGCGTTCCGCGGGTGGGCGCGGCGGAGCCGGCGGAGCCGGCCTGCCGGCACACACGCTCGGCGCGCGAGAGGCCGCCGGCGAAACCGGCGTCGCGGCCGTGGCGCGCAGAGCCGTGGGCGAAAGCCGCCGCCGACAGCGCGAGCGCGACGGTGGCCGGGGGGGCCGCAAACCCGATGACGCGAACGATGTTCCTGCTGGTCATGCTCCTGCCTCCTCATGCCTGTCGACTGCCCGGGGCGCTCCAGTCAGCCGTCGCCCGCGTAGGGCAGCGCAGACCGACACGACGCAAGCATGGCACGAGATCCTCGGGCCGCGCGCCGATCTGGACCGTTGACCGAGTGGATGATTCGCCGGCCGCGGTGCACGTCCTGCCGTGGGCGGCGGGGTGGGCGGTGCCTCAGGCCTCCGAGTCGTCCCAGTAGAAGCGCCGCCCACGCAGCAGCGAGGCGACCGCGGCGATCAGGCATGCGGCGGCGGCGAAGGAGAAGGCCGCGGTCAGCGCGCTGGCGAACGGCACCGCGATGAGACGCGGGAAGAAGCTGTGGCCCGTCAGCACCGCGACCTGGGCGTGGGGGAGGCCGGCCAGCGCGTGGGCGCCGAGCAGGGAGCGCACCGGGTTGTAGCCGAGGAAGGCGGCGAACAGGGTCGACACCGGCGGCAGGTGCGCGACGTGCGACGCGGTCGCGGCCGGGACGCCGTGGGCGACGAGGCCGCTGGTCAGAGCGTCGGGCAGGCCGTGGGCGAAGCCGACGATCAGCAGCGAGAAGAAGATGCCGATCGACAGCACCATGGCCGAGTTCTGGAACGTCGTCGTCATGCCGGCGCCCGCACCGCGCTCCGCGGGCGGGATGCTGTTCATCACCGCGGCCCGGTTGGGTGACGCGAACAGCCCCATGCCGACGCCGTTCATCAGCAGCAGGAATGCGAAGACCGGATAGCTGAAGTCGACGGGGAGGAGCATGAGCAACAAGAAGGACGTCGCGGCGAGCACCATGCCGCCCGTGGCGAAGGGCCGCGCGCCGTAGCGGTCAGAGAGGATCCCCGAGCACGGTCCGGCGACGAGGAACCCGAGGATCATCGGCAGCATGTAGATGCCTGCCCAGAGGGGCGTGTCGGCGAAGTCGTAGCCGTGCAAGGGCAGCCAGATCCCCTGCAGCCAGATGATCAGCGTGAACTGCAGGCCGCCGCGGCCGAGCGCGGCGAGCAGGTTGGCGATGTTGCCGGCGGTGAACGCGCGGATGCGGAACAGCCCGAGGCGGAACATCGGCTGGGTCACCCTTGTCTCGATGACGCAGAAGACACCCAGCAGCACGAGGCCGCCGCCGATGAGCCCGAGGACTCGCGGGCTGGTCCAGCCCATCACGTGCCCGCCGTAGGGGCGGATGCCGTACGTGATGCCGACCATGATCGCGATGAGCCCGACGGCGAAGGTGACGTTGCCCCACCAGTCGATCCGGGCCGGGTGGCGCTTGGACAGGTCGACCAGGCTCGAGTAGGCCCAGATCGTCCCGACCACGCCGACCGGAACGGACACGAGGAAGATCAGCCGCCACGAGATGGGCGCGAGCAGGCCGCCGAGCACGAGGCCGATCGTCGTCCCTCCGATCCCGGCGATGTTGTTGATGCCGAGCGCCGTGCCCCGCTGGGAGGGAGGGAACGCGTCGGTGAGGATCGCGTTGGAGTTGCCGAGCAGCATCGCGCCGCCGAACCCCTGGCCGATGCGCATCACGATCAGCCACATCGCGCCCTGCGTGCCCTTCAGCCAGGTGATCGACAGCAGGATCGAGAAGATCGTGAAGACGAGGAAGCCGAGGTTGTACGTGCGCACCCGACCGTAGATGTCGCCGAGGCGGCCGAGACTCACCACGAGCACCGCGGTGGCGATGAGGAAGCCCATGATCATCCACAGCAGATAGCTCGTGTTCCCGGGCGTCAGCGGGTTGAGCTCGATGCCGCGGAAGATGTCCGGCAGCGAGATGAGCACGATCGATCCGTCGATCGTCACGATGAGCACGCCGAGCGTGATGTTGGAGAGCGCGACCCACTTGTAGCGGGGGCCGGGCTTCGGGCGCCCGGCACCGACGTCCTCGGCGGACGGGGCGGCGGCGGGCGGTTGGAGCGTGACGTCTGCCATGTCGCTGGGCCGGTCGGCGGCGACCCCCGGCGCCGCTCCTCCGCGAATTTTACGCGAACGTCAACGTAAGGTCGGTCGATTGCCGTGGGCCGGCCGCGCTCCGGCCGAGTCGTCTGCCGCGTCGAGCGGCGGTGGCACCCGATCCGCGTGCACCGAGACGGACACAGCTTCGTGCGCGTCATCACCGCCCACGTCAGCTACACCCGCGCCGCTACGGCGAGGTGCTGGCCGCGGCGGCGAGGATGGCCGGCGCCGAGGTGATCAACCGGGTGTAGCGCCGGTCAGCTCGTGCGCGCCGAGGCGGGCGTCGGCGCGGCGGGCGAGCGCTCGTCGCGCTCACCGCCGCCTCGCTGGATGCGCACGAACCAGACCAACCCGACGATCGTGAGCGCGGCGGCGACGTACAGGTTCAGGCGCAGCCCGAAGATGTGGTGGGCCGGATCGACCCGCAGCGACTCCTCGAAGATGCGAAAGGCCGAGTACCCGGCGACGTAGAGCGCGAAGAGACCCGGGGGCCGGATCCGCCGGTGATGGCCGAGCCACACGAGCGTCGCCGCGAGCGACAGGTTCCAGATGATCTCGTAGAGGAATGTCGGCTGGAAGGTGGCGTAGTGCAGGTAGGCGGCCGGGCGGTGCGCCAGGTCGATCTTCAGTCCCCACGGAAGCGTCGTCGGTCCGCCGAAGAGCTCCTGGTTGAAGTAGTTGCCGAGACGCCCGATCGCCTGCGCGACGAGCAGCGCCGGCGCGACGCAGTCCATGAACAGCGGCACGTTGGCGTGGCGGCGGCGGAGAACGAGGATCCCGGCCAGGCTGCCGAGGGCGATCCCGCCCCAGATGCCCAGGCCACCATCCCACACCGCGAACGGACCCCACCAGTGCGGGGGCACGAGGTCGGAGCTGGTGATGTCGAAGTACAGGCGCCCGCCGATCACCCCGGCGGGGAACCCCCACAACGCGCATTCCTGCACGAGCTCGCGGTGGCCGCCGACCGCCTCCCAGCGTCGTGACGTGATGAGGATGGCGGCGAGCACGGCCAACACGTACGCGACGCCGTAGGCGTGCACGAAGAACGGCCCGACGTGAAATCCGTTCGACGGAGGACTCGGGATGAAGCCGACCAGGGGCATCGACCGTATCTTGGCAGTCGGCGGTGAGGCGCCGGTCCGGCCCGCATGCCGGCCGGGCTTGCGGCGGGTTAGAAGTAGGAGCTCGGCGGCGAGGCGAGCAGGGCGTAGACCTGCACCATCGCCGCCTGGTCGAGCAGCTGCGTCTGCCCGCCGGGGTCGGCGAGGAACAGCCCGCTCCTCGGGTCGCGGACGTTGTACCACTCGTCGTTGGCGAACCACTGGGCGAAGCGCGCGTAGCGCGGATCACCGCTGACGCTGCCGAGCAGGAGCAGGTTGCGCGTGTAGATGGCATCGAAGCCGACCGGCTGCACGGCCAGGTCCTGGGGGGTGAAGGTGGCGAGCGCGGTCTGCGCCGTCGCCTCGGCCTGCGCGAGATAGCCGCTGTTGTGGGTCGCCTGGTAGAGCATCACGCCGGCGCCGATCATCGTGCCCTGGTTGTACGTCCACTCGGTCGGATCGATCTGACCGGTGCCGGTGACGTGGTCGCCGTACAGGCCGTCGGGGTTGAGCAGGCACCCGCGCACCCAGTTGTACATCTGCACCGCCCACTGCAGATCGGCGGCGTTCTGAGTCGTCAGGTACAGCTGCGCCCCGAGCTCGGCGCCGGTCGCGTTGCTGACCGTGTTACGGTCGCCGTCGACCGCGATGTTCTGCCAGGGAACGCCGCCCGGGCACCGGATGTCCGGGCTCGTATCCCACTGGTTGGTGACCATCGTCATCAGCCCGTCCGACGCGGTCAGCAGGCCCGGCAGCCGGTTGAGGTGGTACAGGCGGATCAGCTCGATGCCGATCCACTCGTTGTCGTCGTTGAAGCGATCGCCGGTGGGCGCCGCCGTGTCGAGCGTCGAGATGTAGCCTGCCGGCGCCGGATCGACGTGGTCCGCGTAGGCCTGCAGCCCACTCAGGCGCGCGGCGAGGTCGGTCGAGTAGCGCGCGTGAAGGCCGGGAAGCGCCGCGATCGAGATCGTCGCCGCCATCGCCTGCGAGTACGGCCACGCGTCGGAGTCGGGATACAGCCCGGTCGTCGGGCTGTAGAACGCGCTCTGCATCGCGGCGTACGCGAGCAGGGCGTGCTGCTCGTTGACCGCCGCCTGCGCGGCGGCGCCCCGCAGCGGCGCGGGGGCGCTCGCCTTGCGCTTCGGCGCGCGCTTGGCCGCCACCGGGCGTCGGCTCGTCGTCGCGTGCCGGCGGGTCGCGGCGCCGGCGGGCGCAGCGGCGGCCCCGAGCACGAGCACGCCGAGCGCCAGCACGGCGGCGCTCATCGTCTGAACGCGGCGTATATCAGCCATCGCTAGGGAGGAACACCGTAGATGACGAGATGTCGCGCTCCTGCATGCGGCCGACCAGGCGTCCTAGGCTGGCGCCTGCTGCAGCTCGCGCAGCCGGAAGTACAGGACGGCCGAGGCCAGCGACAGCAGCGGGAGCGTGAGCACGCTGACGACGACCTGGGCCACGAGGCTGACGGCCGCGCCCGCGGAGGCGGCCAGGTACTCGATGGTTCCGCCGACGGCGAAGACCAGCAGCGCGAACAGGACGATGACGGCGAACACCGTCCAGCCGTTGCCGCGCACGAGCTCGCGGCTGCGGTCGAGCGCGCGCAGCCCGCCCGGATGCTCGATCACCACCACGGGCGCGGCCACCGCCCACAGGGTCAGCAGCACGAGACCGGGCACGAGCAGCAGCAGGAAGCCGACCGCCTCGCCGATCGCGGTCACCACGCCGACGACAACGAGCTCGCCGAGCACCGGCCGGACGGCGCGCAGCAGCTGCCCGGCGCTCGCATCCCGGCGTCCACTCTGCACGTCGGCCACCAGCTCGACGACCATTCCGGTGAACACGGAGTAGGCGAGCAGGTTGAGGACGAGCGCGACGATCACGAGCCCGGGCGCCGCGTCGACGAGGAGCGCCGCCACGATCGCCTCGATCACGAACACGACCGCGGCGGCCGGGAAGAGGATCGGGGCCTGGTCGACGTAGATGGCGAAGACGCGGCGAACGACGTCGCCGACGTCGAGCGAACCGCTCATCGTGCGCCTCGGCGCCGTGCGCCGGTTCGAGCCTGCATCGGGCGACGAGTGTACGGCGTTCGATCGACGCGCAGCGACCGGCCGACCGGTGTCAGGGACCGGCGAGCGAGGGATCGGTCGCCGAGGCCGGGGGGAGCCCGTCCAGGCCCGGGCCGTCACCGGCCACCCCCCGCGCGGAGCGAGCCGTCCAGGTGGGGAACGCCTCGCGCGCGGCCGCGTCGTCCGTGGTGCCCGTGACGACGCGGTCGCGCCCGCCGCGCTTGGCGGCGTACAGGGCGAGGTCGGCCGCCTTGAACATCTCGTCGTAGCGGACGTCGTCGCCGTGGGCCGCGCTCAGCCCGGCCGAGATCGTGACGGGGATTCCGCCGGGCCTGACCGTTGCGATCGCCGAGCGGATGCGCTCGGCCACCTGTCGTCCACCCTCGAGATCGATTCCGGGCAGGACGATGAGGAACTCCTCGCCCCCGAGCCGGTAGACGAGCTCGAACGAGCGCAGACCCTTGCGCATCTCGTAGGCCACATCGCGCAGCACGGCGTCGCCCACGTCGTGGCCGTGCGCGTCGTTGACCGCCTTGAACTCGTCGATGTCGCAGACCACGAGGCAGACCGGCTGATCGGCGACCCTCGCCTGCTGGCGGATCTCCGCGAAGCGCGGCTTGAGCGCGTGGCGGTTGAGCAGGCCGGTGAGCGGGTCGAGCACCGCCTCGTCTCGGTGGCGCAGCTCGGCATCCTGCAATGCGGCGACGATCGAGACGACGCCGATGAGCAGCGCGAACGTGCTGACGAGCTCGGTCGGGTTGCGCACGACCGACGCCGCGTGGACGCCGAGCGTGGAGACGAGCATCGCGACGATCGTGACGACGACCGACGCCGCCACGACGCGTGGGCGAAAACGCGCGGCGACCACGGCGGACGGCATCACCAGCCAGGGCAGGGCGGGGCTGCTCGGCCCGCCGGTCACGGCCACGCCGACGGCCATCACGGCGATCGTGTTGAGGATCGCGACCGCGCTCACGATCTCCGGTGTGGCGCTGCGCGCCATGCGCCGCTCCACCGTGAGGTAGTCGATCGCGACGAGCCCGAACAGCGCGACGGTCCACCAGCCGTACCGCGGCGTCGCCAGCAGCAGCGCGATCCCGATTGCGAGCGAGCCCGCGTAGCGGATCATGCGTACCCGCGAGTTCGCGTCGACGATTCGCCGCCGATCGAGCTCGGTCGGGCACAGCCAGCGGCTCAGCCGACCGCGAAGACTCGGGTCGGCGACGTCGAGATCGTGATATGTATGGACGGCTGACTGCACGTATCGATAGCGATCGGCCGGTCGCGCGTCTGACTAAAGGCATCGCGGCAAAGACCGACCATTCGTCCAGTCCACGCTCCACAGACCTCGGCAAACCTGCGCATCGCTACTCCGGCTTGCAGGACACGCGATCGGCGGTGTCGCACGGGCGTGAGGGCGGCCGCCGGTTGCTTCGGGCGAGCGGGGTCCCCGGCCGTGGCTGACGCGCGCCCGCTTCGGGTGGCGCGGGGCTGCCCGCGCCCGCGGCTGGGGCCGGTCGGCGGCGCGCTCGGCGCCCGTCGGGGGCCGGTCGGGGGAAGCGTGGTCGATGTTCTTCCATGGTGAGAGAAGATCGAACACGCTTCGGCGTCGCGGCCCGCGCTCGCCGCCGCGAGTCGCCTGCGGTTCCGTTCGTCGCCGCGCGCCGCTGTTGCGTCGCCGGCGGCGCTACGCCGGGGGCGTAGCGACGACCGGCCGCTTCGGGCGAGGAGGGTTGCCCGAAGCGACCGGCCGGTTCAGCTCGCGTACGGCCCGAGGGGGTCAGTCACGGTCCACTCGCGACGGTGACCGTCGTGTTCACCGATTGTGCGGCACCCGCCCCGTTGAGGGCGAGCGTCGTGGTCATGCCGCCCATGCCCGTCCCAGGTGCGGCGTTGAGCACCTTCACGGCGGCTCCTGTGAGCGGGACGTTGAGCGGATAGGAGATCGTTGATACCGGCAGGGTGCAAGTCGAGTTCGTCGCGCACTGCACGAGCGGCGCCGTGAGGCTCGCGGTGCGCCTGGACGGAGCGGTCGTCGGCCGGGCGGTGAGGTACACCGACCATCCGGCGCCGTTCCCGCGTGCGTCGGTCACGTCGAGCGGCATGAGTAGTCGCTGCGCGTCACTCGGGTCGACCGTCGCCGCGCCGCCACCCACCGCCAGCGAACCCGGCGCGATGCGTGCCGTCGCGATCACCGTGTCGGCTCGTGCCGACGCCACGGGCACGAGGCACGTGAGCGTGGCGAGCGCGGCAGCAGCACGTATGCCGACGGGCCAGGGTGCGATTCGGGTGGGCCGGCGGATCGCCGACGCCATGAACAGGAGCAACAACGCCTCCGAACAATGTCTGGGTGATGCCTCCCAGACATTGTTCCTTCGGTAACCCGGCTGGCTCCCAGGGGGAGCTCCGTGGCTTTGCGGACCCGCCTCGCGACGGGGGTGCCTTTATCGGGGGCATCGCCGTATGTATGTAGGTTACGAGATGGTTGTACCACCAATGCGGGCCGGCGATTCACAAACTGGACGTTCATCCGACGCTGTCGGGAGTGTCCAGATCCTGACGGCGTCCGGCACTGTGCGCCGACCCGAACGCGGCCACGCGGCATAGTGCAGGGATGACCACACCCGAGAACACCCTCACCGGAACCGTCGCCCTCGTCACCGGAGCATCGAGCGGGATTGGCGAGGCCACCGCGCGCGCGCTCGCTGCGCAGGGCGCGGCCGTTGCGCTCGTCGCTCGGCGCGCCGAGCGCCTCCAGGCCCTCGCCGATCGGATCGGCGCCGACGGCGGCCGTGCCGTCGTCATACCCGCCGACATCACGGCCGAGGAGCACGCCAGGGCGGCAGTGGAGCAGGCGGTCGCGCATCTCGGTCGCCTCGACGTCGTCGTCAACAACGCCGGCATGATGCTCCTGGGCCCGATCGTCGACGCACCCGTCGAGGAGTGGGAGCGCATGATCGAGATCAACCTCCGCGGGCTTCTGTACACCACCCACGCCGCGCTGCCGCACCTCCTCCGGGCCGCGGAGGACGCCCCGCGCCGCGTCGCGGACCTCGTGAACGTGAGCTCGGTCGCCGGGCGGGTGGCGCGCAGCGGCAGCGGCGTCTACAACGCCACCAAGCACGCGGTCGGGGCGTTCAGCGAGTCACTTCGCCAGGAGGTGACCGGTCGACACGTGCGCGTCGCGCTCATCGAGCCCGGGGCCGTGAGCACCGAGCTGTCCTCCCACAACCGACCGGAGATCCGCGACCTGATCAACGCCCGCTTCGGCGAGATCGAGCGCCTCGAGGCGGTCGACATCGCCGATGCGATCGCCTACATGGTCACCCGCCCGCGGCACGTCGCGATCAACGAGATGCTCATCCGACCGACCGAGCAACAGGGCTGAGGGGCGGCGCGCGCGAGAGCACGATCGAGCCTCGGGGCAGCGGAGCGGGCACGCCCTCGCCGAGGCAGTTGCCCCGCCCACAGCGCACGTACATCGTGTGCAGGCCGAGGAGCTGCGGCACGGTCTCGAAGCCGTAGCCGCGGGCGCGCAGCGCGGCAATGATCCCCGGATAGGCGGCGAGCGTCTCCCCGCGCGGCCCGCCGCCGTCGTGCGAGATGATGATCGAGCCCGGCCGGACCTGCGCGAGCACCCGCTCCTCGATCGCCGCGGTCCCCGGGAGGGCGTAATCCGACGGATCGACGTTCCACAACACGGTCGCCAGGCCGAGGGAGCGCGCCGTGGCGATCACCGAGGCGTCGTAGGCTCCGTACGGCGGACGGAACACGCACGGCGCGTAGCCGGTCAGGCGCTCGATCGCCACCCGTGTCCGCTCGAGCTCGCTCTCGACGTCGCCGCTGCGCGTGAGGTATGGGTGCGTGAACGTGTGATCGCCCAGCGCGTCGCCGTAGCGCAGCTCGGTCCGCAGCGTCTGGGTGAAGGACGCCGTCACCTGTGCGCCGATCATGAAGAACGTGGCGACCGCGTGGTTGCGCGCGATCATGTGCACGAAGCGCGAGGTGAGCGTCCAGGGACCGTCGTCGAAGGTGATGGCGACGACCTTGCGGCTCGGGCCGTGCCCGTAGGCCACCGCCGGACCCCGCAAGCGGCAGCCCACGGCGCGGTAGAACGTCGCCGGCGCCACCGGCGACGGCGGCGATGCGCCGGTGGGCGGCGACGGCGCCTCGGCGGTCGCGACGGCGCCTGCCCCCGAACCGATCGCCAGGACGACGGACAGGACGGCGGCGGCACGGTGGCGACGGACGAGCACGCGCACATCTTGACGGCTTGCCCGCGCGGACACTCCGCCGGTAGATTCGCCGGTGACCGTAACTCGCACAGGGGGGAGCGATGTCCGCCGAGCAGCAGCAAGACGATGGGCGGGGCGCAGGCGCGCACGTCGACGTCCGCCCGCTCACCGCGGCCGACGTCGACGAGGCCGATCGGGTGATGCGGACGGCGTTCGGCACCTTCATCGGCGTGCCGGAGCCGCTCACGGTCTTCGGCGACGCCGAATACGTGCGTCCGCGCTTTGCCGCCGAGCCGGACTGGGCCTTCGCCGCGGAGCGCGACGGTGAGGTCGTCGGTTCGATCTTCGCGGCGCGGTGGGGTTCTTTCGGCATGTTCGGGCCGCTCTCGGTGCGCGAGGACCTCTGGGATCGGGGAATCGCCCGGCGGCTGATGGTGCCGGTCATGGACCTGTTCGAGGCGTGGCGGGTGCGGCAGGCCGGCCTGTACACGTTCGCCCAGAGTCCGAAGCACGTCGGGCTGTACCAGCGATTCGGGTTCTGGCCCCAGCACCTGACCGCGATCATGAGCAAGTCGGTGGCGTCGTTCGCCGGTGGGCTCGGCTACACCTCCTATTCGTCGGTCGTCGAGGCCGGCCGCGGCCCCGTCGTGCAGGCCTGCCGTGAGCTGACCGACGCCATCTTCGAGGGGCTGGACCTGACCCATGAGATCGGTGCGACCGACGCCCAGCGGCTGGGCGAGGTCGTGCTGCTGGGTGACCCCGCCAGGCTCGACGCGTTCGCGATCTGCCATTGCGGCGCCGGCGAGGCGGGCAGCGGGTCATGCTTGGTCAAGTTCGGGGCGGCACGGCCGGGCCCCGGCGCCGGCGACCGCTTCGACCGGCTGCTCGACGCCTGCGAGCAACTGGCGGCCGATCGCGGCGTCGCCGCACTGGTGGCCGGCGTGAACGTCGCCCGCCACGACGCGTACCGCCGTATGCTGGCGCGCGGCTACCGCACTCGCACTCAAGGGGTGCGGATGCACAGCCCCAACGACCCCGGCTACTGCCGGCCCGACGCGTATGTGATCGACGATCTGCGCTGAGCCGCCCGCTCGCCGGTCGCGAAGTGACCGGCCCGGAGCGTTCGGGCGCGCGGGTTGACGTCCGTTACAGTTGCATCGCGCGCCGCACCATGGGGCGGCCCCGCGTGTTGCTCAGGTGAGCCGACGATCATGCCGTTCGGCCTCGCGCGCCACTCGCGTCGCGAATCGGGGGCTTCCTCTCCGCAACCGGGACCCACCCAGCGAGTCATATGACGACCCTGTCACCAATGCCACGTGCCCCCGATCTCACCGGCCGCACCCTTCAGGGACGATACGAGCTGCACGCGCTGATCGGGGAGGGAGCGTTCGGTCGGGTCTACCGGGGACGCGACCGACGCCTGGCGCGCGGCGTCGCGGTCAAGGTCATCAAGCCGTGGTGGGCCGACGATCCCGTGTGGGCGGAGCGCTTTGCCCGCGAGGCTCAGCTGCTCGCGCAGGTCAACGATCCGGGCATCGTCCAGATCTACGACGTGGGGGAGGCCCCGGAGGGCCCGTACTACGTCGCGGAGCTCGTCGATGGCGAGAGCCTGGCCGACCGCCTGCGCTGGGGCCCGCTGGAGCCCGCCCGGGCCGTCGCGATCGGCGAGCAGCTCTGCCGGGCGCTCGGCCGGGCGCACGAGCGGGGGATCGTGCACCGCGACGTGAAGCCGGCCAACATCCTGCTCACGGCCGACGGGGGCCTGAAGGTCGGCGACTTCGGCGTGGCCCGGCTCACGCAGGCGGACGCCAACGGCGCCTCGAGCACGGTCATCGGCACCCCTCAGTACATGTCGCCCGAGCAGGCACGCGGCGAACGAACCACCCCGGCCAGCGACGTCTACGCCGCCGGCGTCGTGCTGTACGAGATGCTCGCCGGCCGCGCTCCGTTCGCCGGCGAGGCCGCCGTGCTCGTCGCGCTTCACCACCTCCGCGACACACCGCCCGCGCTTCCCGGCGAGGTGCCGGGGCCGCTGCGCGAGGTCGTCGAGCGCGCGCTGGCCAAGGACCCGGCCGAGCGCTTCGCCGACGGCACGCAGATGGCCGCCGCTCTTGCCGGGCCCTCCTCGGGGTCGCGCGCGGCCCCGTCCCGGGGACCGGCACGACGGCCCCGGTCGCCGGAGGCGGCCGAGCCTGTCGCCGCCAGGGCGGCGGCGGTGACCGCCCTTCGCGCGCCGCGGAACGGCGATGGCGACACCACGCCGCTTGCCGACGACGCGCGCCCGACCGACCGGCTGGCGTCGCCGACGGCGACGGCGGGGATGCGAGCCGCCGAGCGGACCGGCAACGGTGCGTCGCCGGCGGCCACCCGCGTGGCCCCGCGCCGGCCCGCGCCGGCCCGGCCGCCGCGCCGGCGCCCGGGCCGGCATCTCCCGGTCCTCGCCGTGCTCGCCGGCCTCGCCGGCGCCGCCGCGCTCGCCCTGCTCCTGGCCACGCCGGGGCGGACGACGGTTCCGCACCTGCTCGGGCTGCGCAAGGGGGCGATCGACTCCCTGACCGCGCACGACCACCTGCGTGCCGTCTTCCACACCCGCTTCGCCGACGCCGAGCGTGGGACCGCGTTCTCGCAGCATCCGGCGGCCGGCGCCCGCCTGCGCGACGGGGCCGCCGTCACGGTCGCGATCAGCGCCGGCCCGCCGCCGGTCGCGATCCCGGGCCTCGTCGGACTGGACATCAGTGCCGCCGCGGCGCGTCTGCACGCCGACGGGCTCTACGACAGCGTCGCGCTCGTTCCCGCCCCGGGCGTCGCGGCGGGGACGGTCACCGGCCAGCAGCCGTCCGCGTCCGCCTCCGCCCCGCCCGGCTCGACGATCGCGCTGCAGGTCGCGGAGGTACCGCGCTGGCGCACGCTCACGACGTTCTCCGGCAGCGGCGACGGCACGTCGGTTCCGTTCCGGATCCTCGGCAGCAGCTGGCAGGTCCTCACCCACATGAGCTACCAAGGCACGTGCACGTTCATCATCGTGTGCTTCGGACCGCACCTGAGCATCGCCCGACTCGACTCCGGGCCGGGTGTGAGCGGGTTCGACCTCTCGGACGGGGGCGGCTCGCAGGTCTTCCACAGCGGGCCCGGAACCTATGAGCTGCACGTGAGCGCCGGTCAGGACTCGGCCAACTGGTCGGTCACCATTCAGGACCACTACTAGGTCGCTCGCGTCGGTCGTGGCCGGCCGCCAGCAGGCGCTCCGCGTGCTCGAGGTCGGCCGCCGTGTTCACGTTCGTGCACATCCGCGCGGGGTCACCGAAGCGGGCGAGCTCGCGTCCGCCGACGATCCGGGCATCGAGCGCGCGCACCGTCTCGGTGAGCCGAGCCTGCCGGGCGACCTGCTCGGCGAGGGCGTCCACCAGCACGGGCTCGTAGCGGCCGAGCAGCGGGTGCAGGCGATCGCCTCCGTCGACGACCGCCAGGGGCGCGTCGAGCCGAGCCAGCCACGCCAGCAGGCCGGGCTCGACGAACGGCATGTCGCAGGCGCACACGACGAGTGGGCGACCGACGCATCCGCGCAGTGCGGCGAGGATGCCGCAGAGGGGATGGTGCGGCTCGTCGGGCTCGCGGAGCACCGGGCAGCCGAGGTCGGGCAGCTCGGAGTCGGCCTTGGCGACGAGCAGCGGCTCCAGGCCGGCCGCGCGCATGGCCGCGACCGGATACGAGGCCAGGGGCTGTCCGTGCAGGCGGGCGGTCGCCTTTGCGCCTCCGAGTCGCCGGCCCCGTCCACCGGCCAGCACCGTGCCGATCGGCGAGCGCGCGTCTGAACTCATTCGATCGGCGGGGCGCCGGCGTTCACGCCTCCATCATGCCCGGACGCTGCCGCGCCGGGCGGTGATCCCGGGGACCGCGGTCCCCGGGATCACCCCGCCCGCCCCGCGGTCAGAATGGAATCGGCGCCGGTGGCGTCAGGCTGACGGTGTACGGGTTGCCCGGTCCCGACGCGAGCAGGCTGAGGATCGGCCCGAGGACGCCGCAGCCGGTCAGCGGCGGGAACGTCGTCGTCCCGCTCGTCGAGAAGCTGCCGCTCGCCAGAGCCGTCACCGACTCCGAGAGGTCGAGTGACAGCGTCACCGGCGTTGTCGTACGACAGCCGATCGGGATCTGGAACGCGTTGATGCCCGTGGAGTTGATCGTCACGGTCGCTGTGGTGCTGCCGGCGATCGTGAGGACCCCGCTCGGGCTGAGGCTGACCGTCCCGGTGAGCGGATTGGATTGGAAGTTGATGATCGTCGTGATCGGGATCCCGAGGATCTTGATCGTGTCGTGGATCGTCGGCACGTTCGCCGAGCCGCTCACCGTGCCGGAGGTGAGGTCGGTCGACGCGTTGATCGTCGCTCCGGCCGGGAACGCGAGCGACAGCCCGAGCTTCTTGAGCGACACGCTCCCGCCGAGCTGCCAGTTCGTGATCGGCACGACCAGGTCACCGGTCTCCGGCGTCGTCCGCGCCCCCGCGGGCAGCGTCGCGTTGACGTTGCATGTGCTCGGCGCCGGCTGGCCGGCCAGCAGGTTGGCGATCCACGTCGTCACGTCCGGCACGGCGATTGGGTCGGTGAGCAGGTGGTCTCCCGGATACAGGTGGTAGTCGTCAGTGACGCCCTCCGAGCAGAACTGCTGCTTGAGCGCGATCTGCTGCAGCAGCGGGACGAACTCGTCGTACTCGCCGCTGTACTGGAAGTACGGCACGGTCAACGGCGTCCCGCCCAGGTCGTTGTTCGTCAGGATGGAAGACAGCACCGGATCGCTGATGATCGTCTCGACCGGCACGTTCAGGTACTGGTCGATGTTCTGGTCGGACAGCGGTGGCCCGAGCACGCTGAGTGCGCACGTTCCCGTGGCTTCGAGCTGCGCCGCGAAGGCCAGGCCCTGGGCGTTGAACAACGTCGACGCCTTGATTCCGATGGAGCGATAGGCCTGGGCGAAGCCGATGAGCGAGTACACCTCGAACGCCGAGACGACGCTGTTGTTGGTGAAGTTCGCGACCGCGGCCAGGTCGGCCGGCACGCCGCCGGCGGCCACGCCGACGAGGTCGATGTCGGGGGCGTACGTGGGCTGGAGGACCCCGGCCCAGGTGGCGGCGCCGCCGCCCTGGGAGTAACCCCAGATGATCACCGGGTCGCTCGAGGCGATCCCGTCACCGGGCAGTTGCTCGGCGGCGCGCATCGCGTCGAGCACCGCGTGCCCCTCCGACGCCCCGGCGACGTACGTCGGCTTGCCGCCGTTCGTGTAGCCCTCGTAATCGGTGGCGACCACCGCGTAGCCCTTGTTCAGCGAGCCGATCGCCGCCGCCGAGTCGTACTCCGTGCCCGCCGCGAGCTGCTCCGACCCGGCGCAGCTCTGGGCCCCGCCCTGAGTACCCCACGCGTAGTCGACGACCGGCCGGGCGCCCGAGCCGGTCCAGGCGGCCGTGGGCACGATCACCGTCCCGGTCACGACGTCGGGGTTGCCGACCTCATCGGTCGACAGGTACATCACGTCCCAGGCCTGGAAGCCGGGGGCGCTGCTCCCGAGGTTGATCGTTGCCGGCCGGTACCAGATGAGCGTGCCCGGGGCGCCGCCCGGCAGCGGCGACGGCGGGGTGTAGAAGGATTGATCGGACGGGCCGACGGTCGGCGCGGCCAGGGCGCTCCCCGCCCCGGCGCCGCCGGCGAACAGGACGACGGCCAACGCGAGGCCGACCAGCGATCCGCGGACGCGGATGCGTGCGTGACACATGGTTCTTCTCTCCTTGAGTGATGCTCGATGACCGCGTCCGGCGCGGGCGCGGCGCCGGCGTGAGGCGGGCCCGGCGACCGCGGCGTCCTGCCGCGGTCGCCGGGCGTTGCCACAGGCCTGCGGGGTCGATGCGCGCGGCACCCGGAGGGCGGGGCCGCTGGCCGGTGACAAGCGGGAAGCTGCCGGCGACGTCGCTCAGGAACGTGGTGAGGCCGGGCCGGCGTCGGTTCTCCGGTCGTCGTCGTGCCCGCGGGCGCGACGCGACGGACGGCTCTGCGGCTCCAGCAACGACGCGTCATTTCCCCCTCCCCGAGGCGCCACGAGCCGCGCGCCGCCACACCCCCGCGGGCGACACGCACCCGCGGCGACCCGAGCCGCGAAACTGTAGCACTCCCATACCTCTTTCCTCTGGAAAGTGTAGCGCTGCCAGACCTGTTTGTCTCGCGCCACGGCGTCGATGCCGCGGACCGGCGCGGCGGACGTCCCTGTGGCGCCTGAGTCGAGCAGCCGCCGCGGCCTCCGGCGTAGATTTGACAAAGCTCGGCGTTACGTGAGAGATTCGCGACACGTGAGCGGGCGAATGCCCCCGCTCCGGCGGATCGAGGAGGTGGGCGTATGACGGACACCAGAGCGATGCTCGATGCCTCGCCGACGGGCGTCCCGCTCGGCGCGGCCGAGGTTGCGGCGGCCATCGACGCCTGCTTGAGCTGCGTCCAGTCCTGTACGTCGTGCGCGGACGAAGATCTCGCCGAGCGCGAGGTCTCCGAACTGCGCACATGCGTCGCGAGATGTCTCACCTGCGCCGACATCTGCGACCTCACAGCGCGGCTCCTGTCGCGGCCCGCGCATTGGGACAGCGTCATCGTCCACCCGCTGCTGCAGGCCTGCGTGCGAGCGTGCACCACCAGCGCGGAGGAATGCGCCCGGCACGCCGAACACCACCGCCACTGCGCCGTCTGCGAGAAGGTCTGCCGCGCGTGTGTGGCGGCGTGCAGCGCGCTGCTCGACGCCGAGGTCTTCGCCGAGACCCAGCGCCTCGCCGGCGGCTAGGCGCTAGCCGCACGCACTTCGCGGGTCCTGGGCACCGAAGCGCGCCGGGTGCCCGCGCGCTCCTCCCGGGCGCGGTGGAGCGGGGGTGCTCGAGGTGGACGAGGCCCGGCTACGGCTGATAGCCGCCGTCCATCCACGCCTTCAACAGCGCGACCTGGTCCGGCGACCAGGGTGGCTCGCCGCTGCTCGGCGGCGGCATGGCTCCCGATGAGACGGTTTCGTAGACGCGGTCGGCGTGCGCCGGCTGGCTCATGTACCCATAGTCATCGAGCGACACTCCGCTGGGCCGCATGTGATCGATGTCCATGGTCGTGAACAGCGGCAGGATGTCGTTCGCGAAGCTGGTGGTCATGGCTGTCCTTTCCTGTCCCGAGGTGCTACGCGAGTTCTTAGCAGCCCGGCTGTGCGACGTGTTGGTGTCTGGTGACACACCAGGGCAACGACCAGGGTTCCGCCCGGGCGCGACGGGCAGCGTCATGGTCGATCTCGGCGCGCTCAGCGCCCGGCCAGGTCGCGGCCTGGAGGTCAGCTCCCGGGGATCCCGCTCGTCGCGAGCGAGTCGGGATCCTCGACGGTGTAGCGCTGCAATAGCCGCCGCACGGGATCGGGGATCGGGGTCTTCTCGACGAGGCGGTCGGCGCGCACGAAGATGTGGACGATGCGCGTTCCGCGCGCGCAGACCCTGACTTCCGGAGATGCCGCGAGCCGGTCTGACCGCCTTACGTCCGCTTGACCCTCGAGCGGCCGCGCTATACGCTTAACGAGTTCGTTAAGTGAGGGAGGGTGGTGGCCGGGACCGATCAACTGAGCGTGGTGTTCTCGGCGCTCGCCGACCCGACTCGTCGGGCGATCCTCGACGAACTGGCGGAGCGCGACGCAACGGTCACGGAGCTCAGCGCTCCCCTCCCGATGTCGATGCCGGCCGTGTCGCGACACCTGAAGGTGCTCGAGCACGCGGCCCTCATCTCGCGAACGCGGTCGGGCAAGTGGCGTACGAGCCACCTCGAGACCGCCCCGCTTCGCGAGGCCGCCGACTGGATCGATCGCTTCCGGCGCTTCTGGGACTCGTCCCTCGACCGCCTCGACGCCCACCTCGCGGCGGTCCAGGCCGCCGAGCCCACCGACACCAAGGAGCATTGATGCACTCCGAGACGCCACAGCTCGCCTTCTCGCGCGTGTTCGACGCACCCCGAGCGCTGGTCTTCCGGGCCTTCACCGATCCGGACCACCTCGCGACGTGGTGGGGGCCGAGCGGCAACTCGCTGCCACGGGACGAGATCGAGTTCGACGTGCGCCCCGGTGGCTTCCAACGGTGGACGGAGGTCGCCGCCGCCGAGCCCGACCTCCGCGTCCACGTCTACATCGACCTGACCGACGTTGCCGACGGCGACCTCCTCGAAGGCGTCATTCACGTCTCCGGCCGGCTGCAGGAGGGCTTCGAGCCATTCGAGACGAGGTTCCGGATCGAGTTCCACGACGAGCCCGACGGACGGACCCGACTCGAGATCCGCCAATGGCTTCCCGCCCACCTGGCCGGGCCAAGCAACCAGGGCTGGCTCGAGGCCTTCGAGAAGCTCGACGCCACCTTGCTTCACCTCCAGGCCGCCACGGCCGACATCGAGGTGTAGCGCCGTGGCCAAGCTCGTCTACGTCACCAACGCATCCCTCGACGGCTACATCGAGGACGAACACGGCACCTTCGACCTCTACGAGCCCGACGACGACGTGTTCGCAGCCACGACCGCCCTGCTGAGATCCTTCAGCACGTTCCTCTACGGACGGCGCCTCTACGAGACGATGTCCGTCTGGGAAACCAACCCAGCCCTCGCCAAGCAGTCCGACCTCACGGCCGACTTCGCGAGCGCCTGGCAGGCAGCGGACAAGATCGTCTACTCCACGACCCTGACCGCCGTGTCGACGACCACGACCCGCCTCGAACGCGACTTCGACCCCGACGCCGTCCAGGAGCTGAAGGCCACAGCCACCAGCGACCTCATCATCGGCGGGGCGAACCTGGCCGCCCGCGCCTTCGCAGCCGGCCTGCTCGACGAATGCCAGCTGTTCGTCTGGCCCATGATCGTCGGCGGCGGCAAACCGGCCCTGCCAGCGGGCATCCGCACCGACCTCGAGCTCCTCGACGAGCACCGATTCGAAAACGGCGTCGTACACCTCCGCTACCGCATCCCAGCATGACCGCCCCCGGACCCCTTCCTCAGAAGTGCCGTCGGATGACGGCTCGGGCGGCATGCGCGAACACCGGTCGTCCGGATCGGCCTCGCTTAGCCGACGCCGAGCAGACGCTTGAGGTCCTTGCCGCGCTTTCTGGCAACCAAGTCGCCAGGTCCCATCACTTTGAGGTCCGCTGACTCAGTGCCGCCGTCGTAGCGGATCGTCGAACCCGACTTATTCAACGCGATTCGGAATCGCTTGCCGTCGACCTTGACCTTGAAGACCTTGCCGCCTTGCCAGCGCGGGAACTTGACGTCGCTTAGGTCGCTGACGGGCGCATCGAACAGCATCGTGTCGGGCGTGGCAAAGCTGATCCGCCCGTCTGCGATGCGAAGCTCGCCTTCCCTTGACCCGATTCCGAGCGCCGCGATTCGCATCCAGTAGGCGGGCCACACGATCGCCGCGTCCTGCCCAGCCGGAGCCGACGGCTCAGAGCCCTCCGCGCGTGCTCCTGGCTCGTCCATACCGGTCATTCCAGTCCTCACGCCTGATTCTGCCGTCAGTGTGCGCGACAAGGTTAGTCAACTCCTTGCCCCACCTCGGAACGTGATCTGCTCGAGCGCGGGCAGCAGCGCCTTGCCGCGGTCGGTCACCGCCGACGACTTGCTCAGAGCGGGTTGGATCCAGCCGGAACGCCGGTTGTACCGCGACCGGTTGCATAATGTCCGTACTGGCTGAGGCGGGGAGGTCTCCTGACAACTGCCGGACCCAACCGTTGGGCAATTCTCGCGCTGCTGGGCACCGCGCAGCTGATGGTGGTGCTCGACGCGACGATCGTGAACATCGCGCTGCCCTCGGCGCAGCGGGCCCTTCATTTCTCCAGTGCCGACAGGGAGTGGATCGTCACCGCCTATGCCCTGGCGTTTGGCAGCCTGCTGCTGCTGGGCGGCAAGCTCGGTGACCTGTTCGGGCGCAAGTGGACGTTCATCGCCGGGCTCAGCGGCTTCGCCATCGTCTCCGCGATCGGCGGGCAAGCCCAGTCCTTCGACATGCTCGTGGCCTCTCGGGCGTTACAGGGCATGTTCGGCGCGCTGCTGGCGCCGTCCGCGCTGGGACTGCTGACGGTCACGTTTGCGGGCTCGCCGGACCGGGGGAAGGCGTTCGGGATCTTCGGCGCGATCGCCGGCGGCGGCGCGTCGATCGGTCTCCTGCTTGGCGGGCTGCTCACTCAGGTCCTGTCCTGGCGCTGGTGCTTCTACGTCAACCTGGTTATCGCGATCCCCACGGCGATCTTTGCGCTGCGCCTGCTGACCAACCACAGCGACCCCGAGCGGACGCCCATCGACGTCCCCGGCCTCCTCACCGCGTCCGCGGGGGTGTTCGCGCTCGTCTTCGGCTTCTCCAACGCCGAGACCCACTCCTGGACGGCCCCAGCCACCATCATCGCGCTGGTCGCCAGCCCGCTGCTGCTGACCAGCTTCGTGGTCATCGAGAGCCGCGTCAAGAACCCGCTGCTGCCACTGCACATCGTGCGCGACCGTGCTCGCGGGGGCGCGTACGTTTCGGTCCTTCTTAGCTCTGCCGGCATCTTCGCGGTCTTCTTCTTCCTGACGTACTACATGCAGCTCACCCTCCACTTCTCGCCGTTGACCACCGGCGCGGCCTTCCTCCCGATGACGGCCGTCCTCGTGGCCACGTCGGTGACGGTGCAGACCCGGGTGCTGCCTCGCACCGGCGCCAAGCCGCTTGTGATGAGCGGCATGGCGCTCGGAGCGGTCGGGATGATCGTGTTCACCCGCTTGACCCCTGGGGCTGCCTACGCAAGCCACGTCCTTCCGGGACTGCTCATCGTCGGCGTGGGAATGGGGTGCATCTTTGCGCCAGCGATCGGGACCGCGACCCTCGGCGTCGAAGTCCACGAGACAGGCGTGGCCTCGGCGATGGTCAACACCTCCCAGCAGATCGGTGGCTCGGTCGGGCTCGCCCTGCTGAGCACGGTGTCAGCGAGCGCCGCCGCCAACTACATCAAGAGCCATCCCCAGCTTCGCGGGCTGGCCAGCGCCGCCGCGGTGCATGGTTACACCACGGCGTTCTGGTGGGCCGCCGCGATCTTTGCCACCGGGTTTCTCCTCGCGCTGCTCATCCTGCCGGCGAAGGGCAAGGCCCACGCCTGCACTGTGAGGGCAGCGCTCGCGCGCGGAATCGCCTATGCCCACCACCTCGACTCGGTGCCAGCCCTAGCTGCCACGAACGGCCGGCAGAGCGCCGGTGCACCCGACCCAACCCACTAGCGGAGGGCATCAGGCGGAGTCCCCCGTGTGTTGTGGCGCGATCAGCACCGGGCGTTCCGCGTGTGCGGAAAGTGCGTGCGAAACGCTGCCCAGGAGGGCGCTGGTTATGGGGCCGCGTCCGCGTTGGCCGCAGACGATCAGCCCGGCGTCGATCTCCCGGGCAACCTCACCGATCGTGCCGGCAACTGATTCGTTGGCCTGCGCAATGCGTGCAGTGGCGTTGTAACCACGTGCGCGGGCGCCCGCGGCGCCCTCCTCGGCAATCCGCTGCGCGGCGGCGCGTTCCTCCTCGTCGATCTCGCCCCCATTTGGCACAGCGGTCATCAGCGAGCCGCCTCGGGCCAGCTGGATCGCTACGGGCGTCCAGACGGTCAACACCACCGCATCGGCCGGATGCATGACCAGCCCGGCCGCGACAGTCAGCGCCGATTTCGACCCCTCCGATCCGTCGTAGCAGAACAACACCGCCTTGTCGTTGCTGACCGTCGTCGTCATGTTGGGGTCTCTAGGTCGGCTCGCCCCACTGACCGTCACCGTGATCCCGCGTCGTCTCGTCGGCGATGGCCGGGGAGCCGTCGGGCGCGAAGCCGGCCTGCTTGAGCATTCGTCGCAGGTCCACGACGGTCTGGACCTCGACATCCTTACCGTGTGGTGCGCGGAGCACCTCGGTCTCGGGGCCAAGCGAAACCTTGAGCTTGCCGTTGTGCTCCTGAGTCACGGAACCAATCGCCTCCAGCAGCGATACGACCTCGCGCCACTCGATGTTGCGGCTCGGCGGCTCGCTGAAGATCTTCTCGACCGTGTCGCGATGACGGCCGCTGAGATGCGCTTCCATCGGGATCCCTTCGCTGGTGTGCTTTGCCCACGATTCTCTCGCGGACATGCTCCCACGACCATCCACACCTGCGGGTTCACGGCGCGAGGCCATCGAGCCCGCCGACCGGTGGCCGAACCGCGGCCGCTCTGGATGTGGTCACAGGTCGAGCACCAGATCGTCGCGGGGCCGTGAGCAGCAGATGAGCAGGCTTCCGTCGGCGGGGGGTTCAACCGGCTCGGGGCTGTAAGCGACGTCGCCCGCGATGAGGGTGGTCTCGCACGTCTGGCAGACGCCGGTGCGGCATGACCAGCGGACGGGTACGTCGCACGCTTCGGCCAGTTCGAGCAGGCTGGCGTACTCGCCGCTCCATGGAATCGTGAGGTCGCTGCGGGCGAACCCGATCGTCGGGCCGTTTCCGGGCTGCCCGGCGGGCGGGTGCGGCCTCCGCGCAGGCGTCGCTGCAATCCCCGGCGTCACCCCCGGCGCCGGCCCAAATGGCTCGGTGTGGATGCGTGAGGCCTCTGTTCCAAGGCTCGCCAGAGCCGCGCTGATCTCGTCCATGAAGGGTGTGGGCCCACACAGGTATGCCTCGGCCTCGAGCGGAGGTTCCAGCTCGGCGAGCAGCGACGCGGTGAGATGGCCCGCGCTGTCGAAATCGCGGCCCTCGAGATCAGACGGACCGGGGCGGGAGTAGCACACGTGGGCCCGTGCCTTGGGCAGGGAAGCGAGCAGAGCCCGGGCCTCGGCGGCGAAGAGATGCTCGCGGCTGTTGCGTGCGGCGTACAGCCACCAGACCTCGCGATCCGAATGCTCCTGCGCCAGCGCCTGCAGCATGGCCAGAACCGGGGTGGCCCCGACCCCGGCACTGATCAGCAGCACGGGCGCATGCGACCCGTCGAGGATGAACGTGCCGCGCGGCGCCGCGACGTCGAGCTGGTCACCGACGGCGAGACCGGTGTGCAGATAGCCGCTGGCGACGCCGCCGCGTTCGCGCTTGACGGCGATCCGGTAGTAGCCCGCCCCGGGCGGTCCGGAAAGGGAGTAGTTGCGCAGCACCGGCCGCTCCCGCTTGTCGGGCATCACACGCAGCGTGAGGTACTGACCAGGGCGGGCGGCCGGCAGAGGAGCGCCCTTGGGATCCTCGAGACGTATCGAGATCACCGAGTCGCTCTCGCGCGTGATTGCCGCGACGGTCAGCCGACGGAAGCCGGGCCACGCGGGAGGAGGACCCGTTACCCCAAGGCCGGCATTGCCGCTCCCGGGTGCCTCATCGAGTAGAGCTCGGAAGGATCCCTGCCAGCCGGGACTGAGGGCGGGAATCCGGAGCGCCCGGAGCACCTGTTGGCGCGGGTGCCCAGGGAGGTAGAGCAGCGCGTCTACCTCGGCGACCGGCATCTGCTCGGGCCCCGACGCGAGCTTGATGATCTCGTCTCCCGCCTGCACGTCGCCCTCTTCGAGTACGCGGAAGTAGAAGCCTGGCCGGTGGTGGGAGACGAGCAAGGCGGGAATCCGCGGGTCGTTCATCCGGATCCCGACGCGGTAGCACGTGACGCGGGGCTGTGTGACCTCGAAGATCGCAGTGCCGATCCGGTAGCGATCCCCGACGCAGACCTCGTCGTCGCCGAGCCCTTCGACGGTGAAGTTCTCGCCGAACTGTCCATACGCGAAATCGTTCCGTCCGAGCTCGCGCTCCCAGTACCGATACGAGTCGATCTGGTAGACGAACACAGCACGCTGCTCGCCGCCGTGCCCGGCCAGATCGCCTTGGCCATCGCCGTCAACGTTGAGCCTGCGGACGCGACGGCGACCGGTGACGGCGTCTTTGAAGACGCCGGTGAAGACGGTCCTCCCCTGCCAGGGCACGTCCTTGGGCAGGCCGACATTGACCGACAGCAATTTGCCGACGGGTTGGGCAGCGGGCGGGGCTGACTCGGCTCGCTGGGGCTCCGAGCTCATGCGCGCGCCGCTGCCGTGGCCTGTTCTTCGCGGCGCTGGGCGCCGCCGATCTCCTCGCGAGAGCTGGTGCGTGCGAGCCATCCGTCTGCCTCCTTGACTTGAGTGTGCATCACCCAGGGCGACGCGCCGAGAAGCCGACGACGCGGCGGATCAGGATTCTTCCAGGGATTCCCGGCGGATCTTTGCGCCGGCGGCGGCAGCGCCGAACGGGAGCCTTGTGCCACTCAGCTCACGGAGCGCGAGCGCGTCGCGCACGGCGCCCATCGGCTCGCCCTCTCCCCGAGCGAGGGCTGGAGCCCCCGGCGGGTCGCTGGTGTCGCTGCTGTCGGCGGTGTCCAAAGGGCCGCGCGCGTCGTCGACGGCCATGGCTCATGATAGCTCTAGCCGAGGGGTTGCGTCAAGCTATTGGGGTCGAGTAAGGTCACACAGCGCCCCCGCCGAATGATCGGATCTTGCCCACATTGCACGAGCTCAGATAGGGCGCCGAGGGTCTCGTCGATTATCGGTGCTCGGGTCAGGAACGCCCACCTGGTAGAGATCGATCCAGTCTGGTTGCCGGCCGAGGGCTCGCGCGTTGGTTCGGCCGCGTGGACCTCCCACCAAAGGCCGGCCGCGATGGTAGGTTTGGAGCGCTCGTGCGCACCGGGTCGGGGGGGCGCCGCGGGTGATTGGAGGTACGGGTGCTTGGCCCGCGCGGAGCCCACGCGGGCCGAGGGTCCGGGGGCAGAGTGTTGAGAATATGAGGGCCGTCACCGACGGCCAAGAGGAGGGTCTATGTTTGCTGTGGTGTCGTCCCGTCGACCATGGAGTCGGCTGCGCCACTCGTTGAGCGAGCGCGGTCGCGGTGGTACGGCGACCGACCGTCCCGGCGTCGTGAGGCGCGGGACGGGTCTGATGGTTGGCCTGTTCCTGCTGTCGTGGGGGCTGCTGGCCGCGCCGGGCGCGCAGGCCATCCCCACGCCGGCGCAGGATCCCTTCTACGCCTACCAGGGCGCCGCTCCGCTGGCGAGCGTCGCGCCGGGCACGATCCTGAAGACGCGCACGCTGCTGTACCACGTCGCGGGCGTTCCGTTGCCGATCCGGACGATCCAGCTCTTGTACCGGTCGACGGGCCAGCTTGGTCAACCGACCGTGAACGTGACGTCCGTCCTCGAGCCATGGTTGCGGTCAAGCGCCCCCAACGTCGTCGCGTATGAGTCCTTCTATGACTCGCTCAATCCCAACGACGAGCCGTCGTACGAGATCGCGGGCGGGCTGTCGCTGGGCGGCCTGATCCCGGCGGTGGAGACGGCGATCGTGGCGCCGGAGCTGCTGGCCGGCGACGTCGTCGTGATCGCGGACACCGAGGGAGAGAACGCGGACTTCGCCGACGGGCCCGAGTACGGGATGTATACGCTCGACTCGCTGCGGGCGGCGCTCGCGTCGCCGCTGACGGGCCTGCGAGTCACCAGGAAGATCGGCATCATCGGCTACTCCGGCGGTGCGATCGGTGCGGAGTGGTCCGCCGAGCTGGCTCCCACCTATGCGCCGGACATCAACCGTCTGCTCGTCGGATCGGCGATGGGTGGCGTTCTCGTCGACCCGGACCACAACCTGTACTACGTCAACGGGAGCCCCGCGTGGGCCGGCATCCTGCCGATGGCCGTGATCGGTGTGGCGCGGTCGTTCCAGGTCGATCTCACCCAGTACCTGACCCCCTACGGGATCCAGCTGTACAACAAGCTGCAGAAGGCCTCGATCGTGAACGTTCTCCTGCAGTATCCGGGCCTGACTCTGCAGCAGCTGCTGCTGCCCCAGGATCTGCCGCCGGAGAGCATCCCGATCTACGTGCAGATCGTCAATCAGCTCATCATGGGCGCCCAGGGCACGCCGACCGTGCCGCTGTTCATCGGCCAGGGCGGCGGGACGACCGAGGACGGCACGGTCGGCAACCAGCCGGGGATCGGTATCGGCGACGGCGTGATGGTCACCGGCGACGTGCGCGCGCTCGCCTCGGAGTACTGCCAGCGCGGGGTGACCGTCCAGTACAACCAGTACGGACTCGACCACGTGGCGAGCGCGGCCGTGTGGCTCGTCCAGGCGCTGCCGTGGCTGAACAACCGGTTCGCCGGCCAGCCGGCACCGCAGGACTGCTCGACCATCGCGCCGGGCAACTCGATCGCTCCGGTCGTCCTTGGGGTCACCCCGATCACGCCCTGACTCGCCCCGGGCCGGCGCGCCGCATGGCGCGCCGGCCCGCCGCGACGCGTCAGCCCAAGGCCTTCAAACCTGATCCGGAGCGTGTCAGATGCGTGCAGGGCCCGTGAAAACCGGGCGCTTCTTGCGCGATGTGTACGGGTCGGACGCATCTGGAGGGGCGTTTGTTCTCACGATGTCCTCACGGGCGCTGCTCGTTTCGGCCTTCCGGTAGCCCGCGTCCGGAGCCGACCCCGGCGTCAACCTCTTTCGATGGCGCTGCCGAAGACGATCGCCCGGAACCTCGCGACCTTCGTCACCGGGGTCGTGCCCGGCGACGTTACTCGCCGTCCGCGACGACCGCCGGCGGCGCGGACGAACGCGTGACCGGCGCCCCCTGACCCCGGCGTGGGACTACGCTTCGGTCAGCGCAACTCCGGCGGCGCCGGCCCGGCCCGTGCGTCCGCCGCCCCACAATGAGGAGGCTGTCATGCCGTCCACGACTCGCGAGATCCCGAAGAACGAGTGGCGGAGCTACTTCGACGATCTGAGCCGGCTCCCATCGCCCCCGCCCGTAGTCTCAGTCGAGGTGGACGGCGCGGAGATCGGCGCTCAGATCGAGGCCGAGCACAGGACGCTCACCGGGATCAGCTACGACAACCGCGATGACGTGCTCGTGATCGGACTCGGCGACAACAACGGACGCGAGCAGGCCGAGCACCTCGTCTCCCAGCCGCAGCAGATCTACGTCGCCGAGGGCGACCAGCGCACGATCGACGTCAAGGATTCCGACGGCGTCCAGACGCTTATCCGCATCGAGTCCACCTGAGCCCGGAGGCCGGGCGCGTCGACGGTAAAGAAAGAGCGCTGTCCGGTCACTCGATGCTCGCCCCCCGGCGGGGGCGACGTGCGGCGTGGTCTGCGGCCCGCGCATCGACGAACCGGCCAGCTAAATCAAGCGCCATCGACGCGCGCGCTGCGCCTTATGCCTCAGGTCGCGCGTCGCACCGGCCGAACGCGATGCATCAGGTCATGCGGACGAAGCGCAATCACTAGGCGTGCCCGATGACCTGGCCGACCTGGACGCTGTCCGTCGTAACGGCCATGGCGGGTGCCCGCTCGGCCATATCGGCCCGCGCTTGGGCCGAGTCCTCGGAGTCGAACACGCCGACCGATGTGCCCTTGTCTGGCGGCAGCGCAATCCAGTAGCCAGCAACGAATCCAGGCGCGGCGGAGACTTGCGGCACCAGCTGGCCAGGCTCAGCTTGTGCAGCCGCGCGATCGTTGACGGTGGCATCGATGATGACGGCGTGTATGGCGCTGCCTTTCCCTCAGGGAGGGTGCGCGCGAGCCTACTCGGTTGGGCCCCGAGACCTCCGCCGAAGCGGAACCTTCGTCATACGTCGGTGACCGGCGCGAAGTCGCCCGAGTCCGCCCGCGCGGCCGCGCCGCGCGAGGCTCCCAGAGATGCGGCGATCACGAGGGCGATGCCGGCGAGCTGGCGTGTCGTGGGTGCCTGGCCAAGGACGAGAAACCCAGCGAGCACCGCGACCGCCGGCTCGAGGCTCATCAGCACGCCGAACGTCCCCGCCGCGATCCGGCGAAGCGCCTCCATCTCGACGGTGTACGGGATCACAGACGACAGCACGCCGACGGCGGCACCGACGACCAGCGCGTGCACGGTGAGCAGGTCGCGCCCGGCCTCCGCGACACCGAACGGCGCGGCGAGCACGCACGCGACCGCCATGGCCAACGCCAGGCCCGACCCATCGGAGAACTCACGCCCCATGCGGGCGTTGCACAGGATGTAGGCCGCCCACGCGGCGCCGGCCAACAGCGCCAGGAGCACGCCTCCGACGTCGAGGCCATGGGTGCTGCCGCGAGTGAGGGCGAGGACGCCGAAGGCCGCCAGCGCCACCCAGGCCATGTCGATTCGGCGCCGGGATCCCGCGACCGCCACTCCGAGCGGACCGAGGAACTCGATCGCCACCGCGATGCCGAGCGGGATGCGGGCGATGGCGTGGTAGAAGGCGATATTCATCACGGCGAGCACGATCCCGAACGTCAGGGCAAGGCCCAACTCGGTGCGGGCGCGCCCGCGTACACGCGGGCGCCAGACCGCAACGAGCACGACGGTGGCAGAGGCGAGGCGCAGGAACACCGCACCGCCGGCACCCACCGTCGCAAACAGCGTGCCCGCCAGCGCCGATCCGAACTGAACCGAGGTGATGCCCATGAGGACCAGACCGGTCGACGGAACGCGAGCGAGGACCCCGGTGTGAAGCGCTGGGGTTTCCGCAGAAGCCATTGACGCGAGGATATTCCGACGGGAACGGCGCCCCGCGGACACTCGCGCCGACCGGCTCACCGAACGCCGAGGCGCGCGGACTGCGACGGTAGGCCCGTGTCTGATGACAGGGGAGGGGTACGGTCGAGGTCTCGGGCGGCGCTGGCGCCGGTCGGGCTCGCGGCATGTCCGTAACGCGCGCGAAGCGAGGCCATCAGCGGAGCGGCGGACGCCCGCGCCGGCCTACAGGCCGGGACCGAAGCTCGTTTGCCCGGGCGTCGCCGTGCCACTTTCGTCGTACGGCAGCGTTCGAGGGCGGCGAAACCGCCGCAAGACCGCACCGGCGGCGTTCTGCCACTGAACGATCGCGGGCACCGAGTATGTGCTGAGGTCGCGCTCAAGTTGCGCGAGGCGGCGTTCCTGGGCAGCGGTTGGCTTGGATGCCCGAATCTGTTCTTGCAACTTGGTGAACGCGTGGGTGAGCGCCTGGGGCGCCGCTGGTGGCGCGATCGCGAAGTAATTACTGGTGACGAGGGCAGTGACCCGGGTGGCTCGGTAGGTGAGCGTGACCGATGCCACTCCGTCAGGCACCTCCGGTCTGATTCGGTCCAGGCGAGACCCCGTCCGTCCCCGCATCGCTCAACCGCGCTACTTGTCCAAGCTGTCTGGGACGGCCAGGACCGACCAGGCTCGCGAGGGCTACGCGAGCGCCGGCAGCGGGCGAAGGTCAGGGACGGTCCAAGTTGCGCGAGCGGAGTCGCTGCGAATCAGCTCTCGCGAATAGAAGTGCTCGATCAGCTTGCGGTCGAGCAGGTCGGGATTGCGTTCCAAGAATTCGTCGAAGCTGTCCGTGCCACAGCGCTGCGCGTGTACCGCCACGAACTGAAGCCAGGTGCGAGTGATGGTCTCGTGGTATCTGTCTTGGGCCGCGTGTCGACCGGCGACGTGCCGGATAGCCGCGACCATGGCCTCGGTCGCTTCGTCGATCGGATACAGGCGAAGGTAGGTCCACGCCAGCTCGAGATGCTCGCGGTGGCCGAAGCCGCCGCGAGCACGGAGAATCTCGTCAAGGGCATCGAGGTCGCGTTGCCGCATCGTCCGAAGGTAGCCTGGCCGGACGAGATACGCAATCAGCGCGGAGCCGGGCGCCGCGGCCCACCGCCGCAAAAGGCATCATTTCTGTCTACCGGCGACGACGGTGTAGATCGTCTGCTCACCCAGACCCTTCAGATGGACGACGCGCTCGTGCTCGAACGAGATGTCGTCGCTGTTGTCAGCAAGCTGCTTGACGACTGCCGACGCGAGCACCTCGCCTGCCCCGGCTTGTTCCGCTATGCGCGCGGCGAGCGCGACGTTGCGACCGTAGAAATCGTCGTCCTCGCGCACGGCGTCGCCGGTGTGCATACCAATGCGGATGTGGATCGGGCCGTCGGGGTGTCCGCCGAGCTCGGCCTCGATCGCGCGATCGATCGACAACGCGCACTGGGCTGCGCGGCGCGCGCTCGGAAAGGCGATCATAAAGCCGTCGCCCTGCACCTTGACCTCGAAGCCGCCGTGCTCGCGCACCTCGCGGCGAACGATCGCGTGGTGCGCCCGCAGGAGCTTGAGCCAGCGCTCATCTCCCAGGCGCGCGTTGAGCTCGGTTGACGCCTCGATGTCCGAGAACAGGATCGTGACGGTGCCGTCCGGGGCGGACCCGGGACGGAGGCTGCGCCGCTCGGAGCGGACGTGCGCCTCGACCTCGTCGATCGTGCTCGGTCGCGGGAGCTCTTGCGGCGCGGGTCGCGTGCCGACGCCGGCCAGCAGCGGCGCCGCGTGGCAGCCGAGCCCGATCCCCCACCCCAGGATCACCCAAATCGGCCAGAAGTACCCGCTGCCGCTCGCTGCCCAAATGGCGATGAGCATTACGTTGACGACTGCGTAGAGGGTCGCGTCGATCCGCACACTCGTGGCAAGGGCGCGGCCAGCCTTCGTCCTGGTCCGTCGTGGGGGCACCCCGCGGTGCGTCAAGGCGTCCGGAGGCGTCGACTCGCCGGACGGCAGGTCGAGCATGAGCCCGTCGAGCTCCGCCAACGTCTTCGAGTCGTACGCGCCCGCGATCCGCTCGGCGAGTTCACCGTTCGAGAGCCTGCCGACCGCGAAGTGGTCGCGCAGCGCCGCAACCGTTCGCTCCCGATCCGCATCGGATGCGCGCAGCGGCTTAAGTCCACGAGGCAAAAAATGCGAGCCGCGAGCCTCCATCGCCCGACACTATCGTCGATTCCGAACGCACTAGGCCGGACTCATGGCATCGCCGAGGTGGTCTGCTGCAGGGCGACCGCAGCGATCGCCAGCTCGAAGCGCCCCGGGCGAGCCCTGCGTCGTCGACGCGTTTGTGCATGGGTGCTGCTGCACAAGACCACGGCAATCGTGCTCTGTTCCGGCCGGCGGCGCGACCTGCGCAGACCCTACTCTGCATGCGCGGTCGCGCTCGACGATCCTGTCTCTGGCGGACGCGCGAGCGCGCGAAAGTGGCGGTTGGCCCGCCACACGTAGGCTAGGGTTACGAGGCCGACAAGAACGGGAACGAAGTGCGGCCAGTGAATCTCGAGCGCGGTCAGGATCGTCGATCCGACGCGGCTGCCGCCCCGCCGCAGAGCGCCCGGCGAGCACGACAAATAGAGCGATCTATCTAGGGTGCATGCGCAACCATCGGCGGGACTTAACGGTGCTCAAGGTGATCCCCTTACTACTTGGCTCGCGGTCTTGGCGGCTGTGGGAGCCGTCTTGATCTGGGTTTTTGCGAAACGCGGGTGGGTGGACGCGCTCGCCGCAGTCCTGTACCTGGTTGCGTTGGTCGGAACGTCGGCCGCTCGCCGAGGCGCTCAGGCCGCTGTGTCTCGTCGCGAGACCACGGACGACCCTGCCTAGGTGCGTGGGTCGAGAATCACCTCGACGGTGACCACGCCGCGATCGTCGACTCGGGCTTGTGCCTGTCCGCTGCGATCGGTGCCGCGAAGGTGCAAGCCTACGGTTGCACCATCGCGCAGGTTGCGCCACCAGAGCTTGCGCTCGGGCCACAGGACCGGGATTGTCAGCTTCTCGTTGCTTTCCTGGTAGCCGACGGGGAACGTGTGCTGAGTGCCGGTGCGGCGGCCGGTGACGGTGATCAGTGCTAGGTGTCGGCTCACGAGCGGATGTAACGGGGAGCGCAGCAGGACGGCAACCAGGCGGTTGCCGCTGCGGTTCCATAGCGCGAACGGGGCGTGGCCGGCTGGCGCCTCAGGCATGTGAAACTCCGCTTGTCGTGGGCTCGGTGTCGATTCGCTCCCGCACAAGCTACACAGCAGCGGGAACTCATCGAGCACGCCGCGGGCGCACCTGCTCGCACAGCTCAGAGCGGTGGATGCGCTCTGGCTGCCGCGCCAAGGCGATCGCCTGTGTCCACGAGCTGGCCGCGTGCCCGCTCTTGGGCGTGTGCGGCACATTGGCGTTCTCGCGTGCAGCTCAACGGCTTGACCGCGCCGGCCGGGACTGTCCTGCTCTCCACCGGTGCGGAACAGTCGGGGTCCGGCGCCGGCGCGGCCGGCCGTCGTCCTCTCCGGGCGTGGCGCGAGCGTTCGCGGGGTGTTCTGCGTTCGGCCCGATGCGGGCGTGTTCCTCGGGGTTGGTTCTATGGCTCGCGTCGAGTGACGCTGGTGACGCGGTCGATGGCGCGGTCGAAGGAAAGGATCTCATCGATGCCGCTGGTCTCGGCGTGAGCGACGAGGTAGGCCTCGGCGAAGTCGAGGCGATCGACTTCGTAGACCTCGAGTGCGCGCAGGAGCAGCGCCTTGTCCACGGCGATGATGCCGGGGAGAGCGAGGGCAGCTCGCATGAGTTCCGCGACGCGGGGGCGCTCGACCTCATAGAAGGACTCCAGGACATGGACGCATTCGGCGAGAATGAGGTCGGCGAGCAGAAGTGGGCCGCGGTCAGCCAGTACGGCCGTCGCGCGCGTGGCGAGTTTCGGCGGATCGCCAGTCAGGTGACGGATGAGTACGTTGGTGTCGATGAAGGCGCTCAGTGTTGCCGCCTGGCGCGATCGGCGCGAGTGCTCCGCAGTACCTCATCCCAGGACGTCCCTCGCTTGCCGGCCGGGACCGCGACCGTGCCAGCAAGCGCGAGGAAGTCGGGGGTCTTTGCCACCACAGCTCGCGAGCGCTCGACGCGGAAAAGCAGCTCATCGCCTTCGCGGAGATCGAGCGCATCTCGCACGCTCTTGGGGATCGTGACCTGACCCTTTGACGTGACCCGGGCCGTTGTGTCCATCGACGCGCTCCTTACTAGTGTCCGAGAGTAAGGAGTCTAGCAGCAGCACCCTCGACCGACCCGCTGTGCCGCCCTGCTCGCGAGCAGGCGCGCGCCGAGCGCGCCGCCTCAAGGCCGCCAAGGCCGCGGACGGGACCTGGCGCAGCGCACGGGCGTGGGTGGAGAAGTACACAGCGGCGCGCTACAGGCGCGCATGACATCCCCAATTAGGCTGCGCGGCCGCCCGGCCGGGATCCTGGCCAATTCTTTGCTCGGCGTCGGCGACGCCGAGGCTGGTCCTTGGGGGCCACCTAACTGAGCGCGTGGGGCGTTCGTCAGCGCGGCGATGAGACCGCCCAGCCGCATGCCTTCGCAGCATCCGCCATGCGCTCGTCGTAGGTGACGATCTGTCTGACGGGCAAGCCGAGTTGACGAGCGCTCGCCAGATGTATCGCGTCCAGCGATCGAAGCTCTGCCGGCGTCATCCGCCCAGCCTCACGTAGGACGCGGTCGTTCACGCGCAGGAGCTGGATCCGCTGCAGCACCAGCGCGCCACGAGCCACCGCATCGGGGCCACTCGCTATCAGCGCCCGAGCGACCTCGGTGCGCGCCAGCGCGCTGCTCACCAGCGGGCGGCGTCGAGACAGGTATCGGCGAAGCGCCGCTGACTCGGGCTCGGCGACCGCGAGCTTGACGATTGCCGACGAGTCGACGTAGGTCAGCCGGTGCTCAGCGCTCATCGCGCCGGAGCCGGGCGAGGGCAGCCGATGGAAGCTCAGTGCCGCCCGCCACCACCAGAGGCTCAGGCAGGTCCGAGATATCGCCGTCGCTGGGTTGCAGGTCGCCGGCTGCGATTAGCCGCTCGAGCGGATCGGCAGGCAGAGGCGCGAGCACGGCCACAGGTCGGCCCCGATCGGTGATCTCGATGCTCTCGCCGTCCTCGACGCGGCGCAATAGCTCGCTCGCGCGTTGCCGGAGTTCTCTGATCCCAACGCTTGTCATCGTGCTATTTGTAGCACATCGATCAGTCCACCACGGCGTTGGCGCCCCGGGCCAGGTTGACGGCAGACGTGGTGGTCGATTCCGACCTGTTCGCCTGCTCGCCATATCGGACGCGCGCGGTCGACGCGAACGAGACCCGCATCGCCATGCGAAACCGGCCGTCCTCACGGTGCTGGCCCACTGTTCTCCTGGTCGTCCGATGCAGGCGTCTCCGGCGTGGCGGGCGCGGCGCCTGCTCTCGGTCGCAACGGGAACAACGGTGCCCTCAACGCAGGCGCGATTGGTGTGTCGCCTATGCCGCTCGTCCGTTCGGGCGCAGGCCGCGACGAGCACCTTGCTTGGCCCTCCACGCGTACGCTGGCACCTGCTCGTCCGCGAACTGGCTAGCGCCCGCGCCGATACCGCGACCTCGGTGCTGTCGATGTCGTGCCGCCGGTCGTACGCGACGCTGTTGGACGCGCGTTCCTCATCCTCGTGTCGATCTCGCGGCGGAGCGTCGTAAGGCCCTTCAATTCCTCCGGTGCATGCCGGGAGGCCCGCTGCTCCTCAAGCGCCTGATCGAGAACTGCGAGTGCCGCGGCGAGCTTCCCACGATTTCCGAGCACCGCCGCCAACTCCCCCGCAAACCAGGCCCGCCCGGGGTCCGCGTCGTAGGCAGTGCGCAGGTCCGCCTCGGCCGCCTGCAAGTCGCCGTCTCGCGCCGCAATAGATCCGCGAATCCCAGCGATCTCGCGGGCAGCGACGCGATCCACGGGCGCTCCCGCCACCGGTACCTCAACGCGCCCGACGCACGACCGCGCAGCCTCGATATCACCCAGATCGAGAAGCAGTCGCGCCGCCCGTGTGAGCAACACGACGTCACGCACGCTGTGACGGTCAATAAGCTCGAAGGCACGCACCGCTTCAGCCTTGGCCTCATCAACCAGAGACGTCCTCCAGAGCGCGGTCGCGTGCGCCAGACGAAGATCAGGCTCGTCCGGATGCTCAGCGACGGCACGACTCGCGTAACGCAGAAACTCGTCCGGCGCACCAGCGAACGACAGCCGCCAGGCTTCCGCAATCGCGTCCCGCAACGCTTGCTCCTTCCGTCTTCTCACGCGCGTCAGTGTGTACATGGCGGTGGACGATTCCGTGCCAACGCGCAGCGGCGCAGGCACTCGCCCAACGTTCACTGATGCTGAGCTCATCAGGCTCGCGCCGACGGGAGTCGCGCTTGACCGCCGACCGGACCCTCGCCCTGCCAGGTGCGCGACAGCGCGAGCGCTGCGCCCAACGGCGCTTCAGACGCCGCAAGCCAGCAGCGCGGGCCCGCCCTGCAAATGGACGGCGCCCGAGCGCCGGCCGGCGCCGCCGCCTCTACCCTGCTCCTCAGGAAGTCAGGCGTCGCCGACGGCAGAGCCGTCGGACACGACGCTCGGGCAGCAGCAGCGTCGAGATGACAAGCAGGTGTGCGCGAGCCGGTCAGCGAGGAAGGCCAACTCGCTCCGCGTCCGTTCGGATCGAACAGCCAGTCATCGATCAGTCGCCGAATCGACTCACGGAGTGTGCTGCGCATCGTCGCTGGGTCGAGCCCCTCGCCGTTCAAGACCAGCTCGAGGATCTCGAAGGCCGCGATCGGGTCCGCCAGACCGTCCGTCTAGTCCCGTATCGCAGAACCCCAGGCCCACACACAGCTCACCGAGGAGCGCTTCACTTCTCGACGTCGGGGCAGCCACTTCGCGGAGTCTCGCATCCGCGCGTAAGCAGTCGTGCATCCCGACGTCGAGCAGACGCCTGCAACGGACGATGCCCGGTCGCGCCGGCGCCAGCGGCCGTCTGTTCCGCATCGGTGGAGAGCAGGACTGCGCCGACGCCGACGGCCGGCAGGAGCTCGTCGTCCGTTGCGGGCACGTGACCGCTATCCGGGTCCGTGCCTGCCCTCCGCCGAATGGAGGGCCCGACGCAGCTCTGGATTGCCTTCGCCGGGCTGGGACGCCGCGATCGGCCTCCGCGGTCTACGCGGAGTCGCGTGTGCGTTGCGTTCGTCTGAGCCGCGAAGCTCTCCAGACGCACGCAGGGGCGAGGGCGAGATATGCGCCCAGCACTGCCCAACTCCAGCCGCCGTGATGCAAGGCACCGGGGAGGAAGCACGCGGCGGCGACCAACACGACGTACACGGCGAGGGCAAGGCTCTGGCCAGCCTTCGATAGAGAGGCCTTCGACGGATCGCCCACGAGGATGCGTCGCGCCAGTGACGGTCGCGGCTTCGTGGGCGTCGCACTCTCATCGGTCAACATCGCCACAGCATATCGCCACGCCGATTTGTTCGGGAACGTGCGTCGGGCGGGCTCGCGCCGCCGGAGCCGAGGCGCGTCCAGAGCGGGGCAGTGGGGAGTCGCGCGCAGCCACGCCCCGTATGGTGAGGAAGCAGCAGAGCCGGGTGGTTCAGCGTTGCAGGAGTTCGGTCACGCGCTCGGGCGTGAGGCGCGTGAGGACAGGCACGAGTTCAACGTCGGTAGGGCTGACCATCCTCGTGTGGCGCGGCAGATCGAGCAGTTCGTGCTTCCCTGGCCCCTCCGGTGCACCGATCGGCGTTCGGATGACCCCGATCGCGCTGCCATCGTCGGCGTAATACACGACCGAGCAAAGCGTCCCGGTGGCCAGGTCGGCTGTCGGCTGGGTAGTCCGCACCGTAGCGGCCGGTGGCAGCAGCCGCATCAACTGTCGTGCGGCCGGCGGGCGAGTGCGCATCCACGCCGCGAGGAACTGGTCCGTTCGCTCGTGCTGCAGCGCGGAGAGGCGATCGACCTCGCGGCACGTCGCGTTATAGCGCTCCAACTCGCGCTGGGCGTTTGCGGTAGCTCGCGCTCGTACGACACGTTTGGGCGAACGAACGCCGGCTCCGTCTCGGGCGCTTGCGGTCATGAATGCGGCGCGCTCTGCTGTCAAATCGGCAAGCCGTTCATCGAGCTCGTCACCGCTTCGGAATGGGACGTACGCGCCGACGCTCATGGCCGAAATATACGGGCGCCGTCGGTGCGAGACGTCCTCCGTAAGCAGCGCCCGCCGACGGCTTTCGCACGCATGTGGCGCGGCGGCGCGATCGCGTTGACTGTCGCGCGTCGCTTCGGTCGCGCGCACCTGCGCCGGATGGCCCCACGCCCGCAATCGGCCAAGAGCAGGCACCCGACCGGCTGCCGCCGCGCTGTTCCGCAAGGACGATGCGCGGCCGCGCCGGCGCCGGCGGCCCGCTCTTCCGCATCGGTCAGAAGCAGAAGATCGGCGGTCGCGGTCGCTGGCAGGAGCTCGTCGTCCTAACCAGGACTGTTCCTATCGGTTCAGCGCGACGCCTGCGTCCGGACGACAGGGAACTCATCGGGTGCTTGACAGGGCCTGGCTTCCGACGCTGCGACCGTGTCGGCGTCAAGGATGCCGGCTCCCGGTCCGATATCGAGGACGATGACCGACCAGCCAGAGCCAAGCGCCTGCCGGATTCTGACTAGATGAAGCCGCTCGTTTCTCCGGCGGTGGAACTGCAGGCGCACGGCACCCTCACGCTGACCGTCGCTGCCGTGTTTCTCGTGATCACTGCCGACGCGTCGACCGGCTCGCTAGTGGGGTTGCTCTTGGGGGCGGGGCTCTTCGGCGGCTTCATGTATTCCGTGACTCGCACGCGCGCAGAGAAGTCGCTGGCGACGGTCCAAGACTATGGCGGCCAGAGCCTGGAGAGCACCTGGGTCACTAGGCGACGCATGACCGTTCGCAGTTGCGTTGCGTTCGCGTTGCTCGTTGTCGTCGCGGTTGTGTTCGACGATACGGCGATTGTCGGGGGCATTGCCGCTGGCGCGGGTGGGTGCTCGATAGCTGCAAGTCTGTGGATCTCGCGCTGGGAACAGGACCATCTCGCCCGGATATTCAGAGAACGACCACGATCCTGGGCGGTTTGGAAGTCGGGTTCTGGCCTCGGCCAGTGGTATCGCGTTCCCAACCCCGACGCGTAGGCACGCCCCGACGCCCGGGCTCACGAGGCTTCACGCGACGGACGCAGTGGGCGCCGGCGGGTCGCGGGGCCCAGCGGTCGCCATGCCTCGGTCACGCGACCGCGGTCGCCAGCGACCGCGGTCGCGCCGGCGAGGAGCGCGAGGGCTGCTGCTCGCGAAGAAAGGAGAACAGCAGGTCCAGCCACCCACGGGCGCCTGGCGGTCGTCCCGAGCGGAACAGTGCGGCGGCGGCGGTCGCGTTCCTGCTCTTGAGGCAGTACGCGCGCGGCGGTCGCGGGCGGGACGCTTCGGGTCGCGCCCTCCGTGCAAGCCTCCTGGGAGACTCGACGTCCCAGACCCGCTCGGCTCCGGAGTGGCCCCGCCCAGGGCGATCCATCTATCGTGCTCGCCATGCCTACGGAGTCCCGCGTTCTTGGCTTGACCGTTAGCGAGATGAACGTTGCTGGTCGCCGCGAGCTCGTCGTGCGTCCAGTGGTTGACGGCACCGACCTCTTCGCAGGCGCGCGCCGAGGCGATTATGTCGGCTTCAAGAGCGCGGAGATGTTCGGCGACGCCGCACCACTGCTGCCACGGGAAGCCCCGCGACGCGTGGCCGTGTACCGGTGCAACTGCAGTTACGCCGAATGCGAGGCGATCACCTGTCGCATCGAGGAGCAGGCAGGCAGGATCTACTGGTCGGACTTTCGCTCGTTCAGCGGCGTCTTCTACGGCCCCTTGGCCCGGGACATCACCAACGACGGTCGCGCGCTGGACATTCCAGATCTCACGTTCGCCTCCAGTCAGTACCTGGCGGAAGTCCGCCGCGCCACCGCGGTATCGGCCCAATCGGCGCCGCCCCAAACTTGATCACTCTCGGCTGTTGCGCATCGGTTGCGGCAGCGTCCAGTAACCGGTCGCCAAGCTAGCATCGACCCATGCCAATCGTCGACATCTCGATGTCCCAAATCACCGACTGGGACACGTTCCACGACACCTTTTCCGCGGCGCTCGGGTTTCCCGACTTCTACGGCCGCAACATGAACGCCTGGATTGACTGCCTGTCCTACGAGGACGACGGCATTACCGCCTTCCGCGTCGAACCCGGGGACGTCCTCACGCTGCAGCTTCACGACTGCAAACCCTTCCGGGCCCGCTGCCCTGAGACCTTCGAAGCGATCGTCGACGCCGCCGCGTTCGTGAACTACCGGCGCATCGAACGCGACGACCGGCCCATTCTGGCCCTCTCATACAGCTCAAGGGGGTATCTGGTTCGGTGCCCCTACAGAAATGCGTTCTTGCCGCCGATAGAGACTTGATTAGTCGAAGGATCGACGCGAGTGGACTGGCATGAGGCCGGAGGACGCGGCGGGCAGACCTGCAGGCGGCTGGACTATCCACGGATCCTCGCGGATTCGAAGCGTTCTTCGCGACCGAGCGCGACTGTCTGCTCTACCGGCGCGCCTGCTTGGCCCGTGGCTTCCGCTGCCCGCGCTGTGGGCACGAGCACTATTGGCTGCGCGATGACGGTCTGCTGTTGTGCTGCGAGTGTCAGCACAGACCTCGATCACCGCGGGGCGCTGTTCGAGGGGACGCGCCTGGGACTGCGCAGTGGTTCGTGGCGATGTGGTACGTGGTGCAGAGCACGGGCGGCGTCAGCGCTCTCACGCTGCAACGGCTCCTGGGGTTCGGCTCGTACCAGACCGCGTGGGCGTGGCTGCACAAGCTGCGGCGCGCGATGGAGCCGACGTCGGGGAAGCTGCGAGGCCACGTGGAGGTCGACGAGGTCTTCATCGGAGGCGTCGAGGAGGGTGTCAAGGGCAGGGAGACCCTCACGAAGGCGAAGGTCGTCATCGCCGTCGAGCGGCGAGGTCAGCGGATGGCCGCCGGTCGCGTGCGGATGCGGCGCATCGAGAACTTCAACACCGACACCCTGATCGGCTTCATCAAGGAGGTCGTGGAGCCGGGCTCTGTCGTTGTGACAGACGGCCTCGGACAGTACCGCTGCCTCCCGCGCCACGGCTACGTTCACCAACGGCACGTCATCAAGGGCAGCGGCATGAAGGCACACGAGCTCATGCCAGCCGTGCACCGCGTCTCAGCGCTGGTGAAGCGGTGGCTGCTCGGCACTCACCAGGGCGCGGTCAAGGCCACTCACCTCGACTTCTACCTGGCGGAGTGGAGCTTCCGGTTCAACCGCCGCCGGTCCGACCATCGTGGACTGCTCCTGCACAGCCTCGTCAAGCAGGCAGCGCACACGCCACCACACCCGTACACGAAGCTGCTCTCGCCCGGCGTCGGCAGCAGGAGAGTCCGCAAGCAGCGAGAGGATCGCGACCGCCGAGCTGTCGGCGATCTCAAGCCGGCTCGGAACAAGCCACGCCTCGCACCGAAGCGACCGGGCGGCAGTCGAACTCGGCTGAGCGATGAGGCGCAGCGTCGCCGTCGCAGGATGGTCGCTTGCCGCCGCGGCAGTCGGAGTGCCGGCTCGGCGAGCGCTCCACTGGCGCTGCGTGACACGACGGCCCGACGGGGCCGGTGATCGTCAGCTCTGCTTGAGCTGCCGCTCGATGCGGGCCAACCGCTGCGCCCCAGTGAGGCTTGCGTTCTCCTGAACCGCCGCCCAACACCGCTCGTACTCCTCGCCGCTGCCAGTGAGGAAGTCCTCTCCGAACTGGTCCAGATCGTGACGTAGAGCGCGGAACGCGACCGATGCGTCATCCGCGTAGGCCGGGAACCGGTTCGCGCCGTCTGGCCCGAGCAACTCCCGCATGTACTCAGCGTGGTCGAGCTCGTGCCCGCCCAGGTCGTATCGGACGCTCAACGAGTCGTAGCGCAGCCACAAGCGGAGGCGCCGGTCGCCCTTGCGGAACTCAGCCTCGGCGAACGGCCCACCACTGCCGCGGCTGGCCGTCGGCTCGGTCGGCTCGAAGCCGCTGGCAGCCAGTACGGGCTCGATCTCCGCAAGTCCGTTCTGGAGCCGTGCCGCCGCATCGTCACCCTGTCCCCCGCTCACGGCGTGAGTATATGGCGACCTACGAACGCCGCCGCCAGGGCTTCAGAGTCATTTCGGTAGGGGCACCGAACCAGATACCCCCTTTACAGCTGACCCACGAGCGCTCGGCGCTTCCGCGTTCGATCGAGAGCGGGCACGGAAGCTACGGCGTCCTGCAGCCCTGCTCTGGACCAACGTCAGCGGCCAATGGACAGCGCCCACGCCGTTCTGCTCCTATGGAAGGAAGGCATCTCCGTCGGCACACTGGGCGCGACCGGCGGTCGTCCAAGGCAGGCACAAGTCGGAGTCGCGCACGGAGTTCTGCCCTTGAGCGGGAGGGGGACATAGGTCAGGACGGTCGCCGGAGCGCTGTTGCGGCTTAGCGACCCGGCGCTAGACGGCGTCGCTGGAGGATGAGTAGGGTGGCCGCACATGCCATCGTTTCGTCTCGGGCGTTCGTCGCTATGCGCTCTGGCGGCCGCGGTCGTGTCAGCGGCTTGCGTTGGCCCATGGTGTGGTGTGGCCATCGCGCCTGCGGCGCAGGTCACCTGTGCAATCCCGGCGCAGCAGGAACAGAGGTGGGCCGTAGTCGGCGTGCCGTGGCATGGCCCAGTTTCTGAGTTCTCCTGTCTGACGGCCGGCGACGCGTTGACCGACGCGCGGATCGACTGGGGAGATGGTGCCATCACCGCTGGCAGCGTGACCTACTCGCCTGCACTCCCTGCTCCGTCCGGGGCGGAACTGCAGACGGCCACGGTCTCGGGCTCGCACACCTATCGGCGGCCGTGGAACCCGGCGCCCATCACCGTGACTGCGATCGACGGGACATCCGGCGCTTCGGATCAACCTGACGGCCGCTACACGGTCGTGGTCGTTGCTCCCGACCACGGCACCGGGGTGCGCATCCGTGCTCGGTCAGGTCGCGTCTACCGTGGGCCCCTCGCTCATGTGAGCATCGGCGTCCCGGGAGATGCACCGACTGTGGTCATCCATTGGGGAGATGGCACACAGAGCCCCGGTGCGCTTATTGCTCTGGGGGATCAGCTGCATAGCTTCGCCGTCGACGGTCACCATCGATGGAGCCACTCCGGTCGCTACGCCGTCGTGATCCGAGTAACCGACTCCATCGGCCCCCAGGCCGTGGCGATCCGGTCCCACGCAACGATTACCGGCTAGGGTCCATTCGCTAGGTCCCAGCAGGCTCGTCAACTCACCAACTGAGTGCGCACCACCCGCCCGCGGCGGTGGCAGGCAGCCCGAGAGGAGCAGTCCTCCGCGCGCGTTGCGCAACCGCTCGGCCCAAGAAGGCAGGCGCCGTATCGCCCAACTCCGACGTGCCCGCCTTGGACGAGCCGCGACCGCGACGGCACGCCGCACGAGGACTGCCGCTCACGAAGAATGCAGGACACCCGCGACACCTGGTGCCGCGCTCGGCCCTCGCCTGGAGCTGCGCTCTATCTCAGTCGAACACCGCGGTCCCTTGGCCAAGCTTGTCGATGAGATCCTCAAGCGCTCGGCCGCGAGCTGTCGGCTCATGGTCCGCGCCGAATCCGGTCCGTGCGAGCTCAAATGTGACCGCGCCGCGGAGCGTTGCCCTCGTCGGCTGACAACCGTCGCTCGCCGGCGACCAAATCGTCGACAAGCGTGCGTAGAGCCGGCTGACGACCGTCGACTGCCTCGAGCAGTAGGGCGCGCTCCTGTGGGCTAAGGATCGACATCCAGGAATTGTCGCGTCCCGTCGATCTGGCCGCGCCCCAGCCGGGGTCATCTTGACGGGCCCGAGCGGAGGGCGCCCGCTCCATTGTTGAAGCGGAACGGCGCCTCGGGCTCGTCCGCGCTACCGCTCTGGACGACGTGCTCACCCTGGCGGCAGGAGTCGTCACTGTCCTGCTCTGCGGCGATGCAGGACAGCGAGCCGGGCCGACCCACATCGTCGTGCCAGTCGCACTCCTCCCCTGACCAGTAGCGACGCCCCAGGCGATCGACCTCACACCGATGGAGCGCCAATGGTCACGCCGACCTTCCACGTGCCACGTTCTCGTACAAGCGTGAGGCGCGCCGCTTCGTCTGGCGTAAACCTGAGCCTCACGATCGCCCGATCGTGTTCGATGCTTTCCAGCTTCACTGCGGGCCGGACACGCGCCGCCTTCGTGTAATCGGCGGTCGACGACGTCGCGATGTGGGCGAGGGCGGCCTCGCAGCTGTCGGTCCTCAATCTACGGTCTCGCGCCTCGAGCAGGGCCATCGCTCGGCCCGCGTCAGACAGGTAGCTGCACAGCGCGCCGAAGTCCTGTCGAACCGCGGCATCCGCATACGCGCGGACCACGGCTTCGATCGACGCAGCTGGCCCGAGCCCGAGCGAACCGCTGTCGGTCACTACGAGACGCTGAGTCTGTTGGCGCTCATCGGTCAAGCCTAGCCCTCCTCGATGCCTGCACGGTCGGACGCGTCGGCGACGCGGCCCGCCGCAATGCGAGGATCGGCCGACGCTGGTCGATTCCACCGCCTGCGTTCCACGCGCAACGCATGGGCTGACCAATGTTCGCGACCGGACTGAGGCGGCATGACGCGACACACGCACCGACCCCCGGCCGGTGCCGCATCTGCGAGAAGGCAGGACAGACGGCACGCCCTGGACGCGCCCCTGCTTCGGACGACGAGCTCCTCTTGGCCGACCGGATCGCCACAGTTCTGCTCTCCACCGATGCGGAACTGTGGGCCACCGCGTTGCCGCCGCGGGCAGGGCTGACCGTCCTTACTGCGCGCGGCTTGAGCGGCCACGCGGGGGTTCGTGCTGGTCGACCTATTCGAGCGTGCCGGCCTTGGCGACCCACTGGCAGCGTTGGCCGGTCACCGAAGCGATCAGATCGAAGTCCGTGTCGTAGTGAAGTACGGTCAAGTTGCGTTCTTCGGCGGCAGCAGCGACCAGGAGATCCGGGATCTTGCGTCCGCGCTGGCTTCGTTCGGCGAGGAGACGCTGGACCTGGAGGGCCCGCTTGACGTGCGCGGCGCTCGTCTCAACGACGGCGAGTGCTTCCAGGGCGCCGACCAGAAGATCCCACTCCCCCGCATTGCGAGCGGAGTACCCAACCTCCAGGTCACAGATCGACGCCCTCGCCAATTCGCCGCGAACCGCCAGAGGCTCGACGAACTCACGGACACTCGAGTACCCGACGCGCTTGAGCACGCTGGTATCGACGAGCAGGGTCAACGCCACGCGTCGGCGCGATCCTCGGGCGGCGAGGTGGCCAGCGCGTCGAGTGCCGCGGCCACGCGCTCGCGATGCCCTTCTGTGGCCAGGAGCAGTGCTTGGTTGACCGTGTCTTTGATCGTCTGCGTGCCCAGCGCCGCACGGGCGGCCCGCAGCGATACCTCGTCCAGATCAATCAGGTGCTTGCTCATAGCAGGAGTATATATCGGCACGCCTCTGGTATATCCACAGCACGATCCGGCACTCCCATTCTGTGCGGTTGCCGCGCCCGTGAGGACGACCGTCAGCAGCTCGCCCGCGCCGGCGTCCTGCTGTTCGGCATCGCGGGAGACCGCTCTGGATGACCACCGGCGCTGCTGCTGTCGTGGGCTTTCCGCTTTTCCGTCATGCGCCTGAATGGACTCGAACCATCACGGGCTATTAGCCCACAAGGCCCTCAACCGGAATCGGTGCCCGCAGATGCGTCCGTCGGCGTCCAGAACGTCCGAATCGTGCGGGTGTTTGGACGTTTCGGCCGCATCTGACGCAGCGTCTGTTGCCAAAGTGTTGCTACGGGTCCGGCACGGCGCTCGTGCGGGTCGGTCGCCACTGAGTAGGGCCTGGGCGGGAACCGTGGGTCTGCGGGCGGGGATCGACGGCGCGCCGGCGGCGATCCGTGCCCAGCCGCACGGAGGTGGCTGGGCACGGATCGGGTTCGCGCGCGGGCCGTGTTTTCAGTCCTTCGATTTTCGACCGCGCTTCGGCCTTCGACCGAACGGGGTCGTGCCGGCACTGGTCGGCCCCTCCGTCCGGCCATTCGCGGCTACACGTCGACGGCCCGTTGCCGCTGACATCCCGCGTGCCGCTGCGCTCAAGGCCTGTCGCCGGCGTGCCGATCACGTCGGACACCGCGGATGCCCGAATACGCTCGTCCGCGCCGCGAGCCCCCGATGACCACACAGGAGACGCCCGATGTCGACCGCAGGCCCGGACCCCGACAGCACCGAGACGACACGGCCGCCGTCGGCGGGCGACCGCAGCCTGGGCCCCGGGCGCCTTGCGCGCCGCGCATACCGCTTGCTTCTCGCGCTGGCCGTGGCGGGGCTGCTCGGTGGGGCGGTGCCGGCGGGCGCGGCCGCCGGCACGACGATCACCGTCTCGAGTGTGGCCGGGACCGTTGCCGCTGGCTCGGGCTGCACGCTGCGCGACGCGCTCACCCTCGCCAGCGAGACGAGCAATCCAGCGCTGTCCGGCCAGGCGGGCGCCGGCACCGACTGCTCCGGGCAGGTGAGCGGGAGTGGCTCGCCCTACACGATCGTGCTGCAGGCCGGGCAGACCTACACGCTCGACAGCGTCGACAACTACTGGTTCGGGCCCGACGCGCTGCCGCCGATCTCCGCCGACGTCACCATCGACGGGCAGGACGCGACGATCGCGCGCTCGAGCGCCGGCGGCACGCCCGCCTTCCGCCTCTTTTACGTCTCCGGCGGCCTGAACGGCATTCCGAGCGGATCGCTCACGCTCTCGGACCTGACCATCAGCAACGGCCTCGCCCAGGGCGGCGGCAGCTACCGAGGCGGTGGCGGTGCCGGGATGGGCGGCGCGATCTTCGATCAGGGAACGCTTGACCTGCGCCAGGTCACGCTGAGCGCCAACGAGGCGCACGGCGGGAGCACTGCTTCGGGCGGCGACTACGGCGGCGGCGGGATCGGCCAGGACGCACCCGGTAGTCATTCGGGTGGCGGCTTCGGCGGGAGCGCACCGGGGGCCAGCGGCGTCGGAATCGGAGGCGCTGAGGGCGTCATCGGCCCCGCCGGAAACGGCGAGATCGGCGGCGGCGGCGGCGAGAACCTCAACGGGAACGCCGGCAACGGCGGCTTCGGGGCCGGCGGCGGCGAGGGTCTCAGCGGCAACGGCGGCAGCGGCGGCTTCGGCGCGGGCGGCGGCGAGGGCGTCGGCGGCAGCGCCGGCAGCGGCGGCTTCGGGGCCGGCAGCGCCAGCGCCGACGGCGGTGGCGGCGCCGGCATGGGCGGAGCAGTCTTCGTCCTTTACGGCACGGCGTCCGTGACCGACTCCACGCTCGCGGACAACACCGCGGCCGGTGGCGCCAGCGGCTCGGGCGGCGCGGGCGACGGCCTCGGCGGTGCGATCTTCAACCTCGATGGCTCGCTCTCGCTCGATGGGTCGACGATCGCGCTCAACAGCACGAGCGGTGGGTCGGGCCCCGACGGCGGCCTCGAGGGCGGCGGCGTCTACAGCCTCGCCACGGCGAGCACCGGCGCCGGCGGATCGGCGACGAGCGCAAGCATCAGCATGAGCGGCGCGATCCTCTCCGGGAACCACGGCGGCATCGCCCTCGATGACCTCATGCTCAACCAAGACAGCGGCGACCCGAGCCACACGAGCGCCAGCACGCTGGCCAGCCCGAACGTCATCAGCGTCGATGGCGTGGCCAACGGAGCCGGCGGCACCGGCGGCTCGCTCGTCGTCGGGGACCCGCTGCTCGGATCGCTGCAGGTCAACGGGTCGGGCCCGGCGACGATCGTCCCGGGTGCGGGCAGCCCGGCGATCGGGGCCGGCACCTCATGCGACGCCACCGACGAGCTCGGCTACGCCCGGCCAACCAGCGGGTGCACGCTCGGCGCCTTCGAGGTCGAACAGGTGATCAACTTCACCTCGACAGCGCCAACCAATGCATCCGTCGGAGGGCAGTACACGCCGACCGCGAGCGGCGGCGGGTCCGGCAACGCGGTCACCTACAGCATCGACGCGTCGAGCACCCCCGGCGCCTGCTCGCTGTCGGGGACAACCGTGACGTTCGGCGGCCCGGGAACCTGCACGATCGACGCCAACGAGGCCGCAGGCGGGGCGTACGCGGTCGCGGCCCAGAAGCAGCAGACGTTCACGATCGCGTCGCCGACCACGACCACCACAAGCACTACGACCACAACCACCACCACCAGCGCCTCGACGAGCACCTCCACCAGCACCAGCGCGACCACTGCCACGGCGATCGCCACCACGACGAGGAGCACCGCAACGACGCCCGCCGCTCCCACGGGCGACAGCCAGTTCGTGATGCCCCACGCTCCCTACGTCAACACGACCACCGGCACGGTCAGCGTCTACCTGCACGCCGACGACGCGGGCACGCTCATCTGGCAGGCGCTGTACCGCAACCACCGGGGCTACCTCGCCATCACGGCGAAGCGATGCCCCGCCTTCCAGCAGTGGATGAGGGGGACGTGCCGACCGCAGTGGCTCGTGTTCGCGCGCGGCACCCAGACCGTAACGGCGGCCGGCGCGGTGACGCTGGCAATCTCGCCGAGCGCCCTGGCGACGAAGCTCCTCGAGCGGCTGCACAGGGAGCACCGCGCCGGCATCCGGATCGCCGTCGTGATGACCTTCCAGTCCGCCTCCGGCGGCCCGCCGGTCAGGCACATCGAGACCGTTCGGGTGACGCTCCACGACGCCGCGACGGCAAGCCACCACCACGGGTGAGCAAACGCGCAGGCCGGCGCCTCTTCGACGGTCGCCTCTGGGCCGCCATCCGCGCTTGGCCTGCCAGAGCAGCACGAGCTCCGCTCCGGGTGCGGACGACGCTCCGCCATCCGAGCCGGGACCCCACGCGGGGCGGCACAGTCAGCGCCGAGTCGCCGTGCGCGGTCGGGTGCTCCTGTCGGTCCGCGCGACCTCGACGCCTAAGCGTCGCCTAAGCGGGCTCGGGCCAACCACCGCCGGCAGTCGAGCGGGCCTCGGACCAAACCGGGAACGATTCTCCGGACGCGACGTACCGGCGGCTTTCCCGGCGCCCGGAATGACACCCGTGGGGCGCTCCAAATTATGCGTTGAGAGTCCTTAGCACCCGAGGCGATTTCGCCAGATGCGTGTTCAAGCCCGACGCGCCCGACACCACGGTTCGAAGCGTGTACATCCGTAGGAGCCAAACCTCGCACTCGTCCTCGGACGCGGCGGCTTCCTTACCATGGAAGTTCGGATCGCACGCCGCTGCCTCGATTGATCGACTTTGGTCTGCAAATGATCGAGAAACGAAAAGGCCCTGGTTTACGGGGCCTTTTCGTATGCGCCTGAATGGACTCGAACCATCACGGGCTATTAGCCCACAAGGCCCTCAAACTGGATCCGGGGGTGTCAGATGAGTGCGAGGCCCGCGGAATCGGACGTTTCGTCCGCGAGCGCGTACGGATCGGACGCATCTGGCGGGGCGTTTGTTCTCACGATGTTCTCACGAGCCCATCGGGGCCGCGGCTTCGCTGTGGGGGAGCGCCGCCGTCGCCGGGGTCCGGGTAGATGCCACCGGACGCCCGCGCCTTGAAGGGGCCGTGGCCAGGTGTAGGCCTGTCATCCGCGCGACGGAGGCGTTGGCGTCAGGGCGTTCCCTGGTCTGGCGCTAGACGATCATGCGTCGACGCGGAACCCGAGTACGCGGCCGACGAACGCGAGCATGGTCTCCGCGACCCGCTGGGTGGCGTTGGCGCTGAGCTGCATGGGACGATGGTCGACCAGGACCATGGCGCCGTAGATCAGCGTGCGAGGTGTCATCCGGGTACTCAGTCGGCCGGATCTGGCGAGCCGGTCGAGGTCCTCGATGTAGTCCTCGAAGTCGAGGGCCGGGCGATGCGCGTCGTGGAAGCGAACGGTCGCCGCGGATCGATTCGCCAAGGTGTGCACTGTGCCGGGCGGGATCGTGAGTGACTCGCCGGCGGCCAACGCGCGCCACTCGTCGTTGACCAGCACAGATAATTCGCCTGTTTGAACGGTCCAGGACTCCTCCTGGGCGGGGTGCGAGTGGCGCGGAGGACGCATCGCGCCGGGGGCCATCGTGATCTCGAAGATGACCTCAGCACCATCGTTGCCCGATTCCGACTCGACGACGCTGAACGTGGTGCCATCAGGCATCGTCAACTGGTTGGTGTCTTCTAGCGTTTGCATGTTGCCTCCTTGAGTTACATGAAGCCGGATGCGTGTGAAGGTGAAGACGCCTTTCGGCGGTGGCGTGTCGTGCGCTCATGTCGATGCGAGTAAGGAGACGAGCAATGCGAGCGCGGTGGTCTGCAGGGCGACGCGTAGGCCGATGATGCTGTCCCAGCGGGCCTGGAGTGTGCGTGCGTCTGGGGGTGTCTCGTGAGCGGCGGCTGAGCGGGTGAACTCGCGGTTGATGGGTGCGGCGACCCGAATGTACAGACCCAGCCAGGCCAGTAGCGCGACCAGCGCCCCGCCGCTGAGCCCGGCCTGTAGCCGGTGGCCGGCGAGAAGCGCGGTGAGCGTCCCGGCCGCTGCGCCGAGCATGCTGACCGCGCCGGGAACGGGCATTCGCTGGTCGGCGTATTGATGGATGCGTCCGGCCGCTTGTACGAGCGCACCGTCATCGAGTGTCCTGAGCGCGGGGCGTAGGACGAGCGCGGCGAACACGTCTGTGCCGTAGACGATGGCGCAGGCGAGCGCCGTGAGCGCGGCCAGCGCAAGATTGATCGTAAGCATGTGCGTTCCTGATCTCGTGGGCAGCGTTGGAAGGGGTCAGTCGTTTGCGGGTATCGCACCGATCTGCTGGAAGAACTCGAGGTTGTTGAGCTCGTCCCAGTGCTCGTACAGGCGACCGTCGCGGATCCGCCAGATGTCGATCGAGTGCATCTCGACCTCCGCGCCGGTCGCCGGGATGCCCATGAACGTGCCGGTGTGGCGTCCGCGGTACGTGTAGCGGCCGACGACCGTCTGGCCGTCCTCGATTACGTCATCGACATCCACGCGAAAGTCGTCAAACGCTTCGAGAAATCCGGCAAAAATGCCGATGGAGCCTTCCTTGCCGGGCTGCGCGTAGCGGTTGTGGTTTAGGTAGTCGGCGTGGAGCAGGTCTGCGAAGGCCGTGAGGTCATGGTCGGTGAGGGTCTGTGCGAACCGCTCAGCGAGGCTGTGTGATCTAGACATGGGTGCGCTCCGATCGTTCTGGTTGTTCGTGGGCTCGGGTTTGACGGCCTGCGGCGGCACTTGACAGGTCGGAAGGTGAGCCGCCGACCGTCCGGGGCGTGCGCCCGCGCGACGGGCGGCGCCGTCGCTGCTGGGGTTGCGGATGGCGGCTGGGCTGTCGGTGGGGATCGTCGGGGGCGAGCAAGATCTGCCATAGCCCGGAGCGGTAGTAGTTGATGTGATCGATCACCTGCAACACGAGGAACGTCGCCGGGTAGAGCGCGCCGGCCGCGCCGGGAACGACGTCAATCGGCAGGTTGTAGGCCATCGCTACACGGAGCCCGGCGTCGACGAGCAGGCCGGTGCCCCAGATCACGCTCGAGACGCGCCAAACTCGGCGAAATTGGGGAAGGCGTTCCCAAAGGCCGTCCCACGACTCGCGAGTGAAAGGTTGCCTTCCCTCGAGCAGGGGTCGGGCGAACAGCAACGCCAGCGGACGCCCGCCGCGAGCACTGACCAGAAACCAAGTGCCAGCGAGCCCGGTCACCCAGCCTTCCTTGGCGAGCAGGAAGCGTGGACTCCCGGCGATCAGCGACACCCCAACGCCGAGCAGGATCGTCGTCAGCACGAACACCGCCAGCCCGTCGACAGTGCGGACTCTGATCAGCCTCGCGAGGGCGCTGATCGCGGGCGCAAGGGTACCGGCAGCGAGCGCGAGATAGATCCCCACATCCGCCGCACGCAACCCGTAGTAGAGAACGATCGGCGCTATGACGTCGAACAGCACCATGATCAGTCGCCCACGCGGACGATTGGCGGCCGGGGCAAGCGCTTCGGCGTTCCTCGATGCAACGCGGGTCGCCGTCCTGGCGTCGGCCTTCGCGGGCGTCTGCCGAGAGACGAGGGTGCGCGACCGCAGCATCGTCGTAAGCGCGGCAAACGCCCCGGCGCCGCCGGCGAGCGCGAATGCTGCAGCGGGCCCGGCGCGGTCGGTGAGAATGCCGGCGCCCGCCGCCCCGACGGCGCTGCCGACCGCTAAAGCGGTGGCGAACCAGGCAAACGCCTCGGTCATGGTCCCGGGTGGGGCCACGCGCTCGACCATCGCGTTCACGGTGGCCTCGGTCGGCGCGATCGCGGCACCGGCGAACAGCAGAATGACCCCGAGCGCAACGATGCTTCCGCCGGCCGGGATGAGGGCCAGGTGGCCGGCCGTGAGCCCGCCAAGCAAGAGCGCAAGCCCGGTGGCGCTACGTGCTCCGCCGCCTAGGCGAGTGACGAGCAAGCCGCCGACGAATGACCCGGCGCCCCAGAGGGCGAGCAGGGGCGCGGCGGCCGTCGTGCTGTCGAGTGTCTTGGCGGCGACGGTGACTGCGACCTCGTCGGCGCCGAGCAGTACGCCTACGGCAACCAGGACGATCACCAGCGTCTGCATCGCGGGTGCGCACATCGAGACGCCGCGCTGTCGCCGGCCGGTGGGCGCCGGCTCCCAGCCGCGCGAGGCTGGTTGCGCGGCGAACGCCGTCGTCGCGGCTAGCAGGGCGACGCCGCCAACTGCCAGCGCCGCGCCGGCGGACCACAGCGCCCCAATGCAGAGCGCGAGCGGGGGTCCAAAGATATAGGTCAGCTCGACGACCGACGCTTCGAGGGCGTACGCGGCGCGGGCGGCGCGGGAATCGGGCACAAGGGTTGGCAACTGGGTTCGCAGGCACGCGCCGACGGGCGGGGTGGCCAGCCCGATGCCGGCTGCCAGGGCGACAACGACCACGACCGAGGTGCCTGCCGGCAGAACTGCGATCGCGACCAGCAGCCCGGTGGCAACGGTCGCACTCGCCAGCAGCACCGAGGTCTGGCCACGCCGGTCGACCAGCCGACCAAGCCGAGGGCCACTGGCACCTTCTGCCATCGCGTAGAAGCCGGTGACTACGCCTGCCGCCGCGAACGAGCCGGTCAGGTGCTGCGCGTGGACCAGTAGGCCGATGCCGAACATCGCCGGCGGCAACCGCGCGATGATGGAGATGACCAACAGGCGCCGCGCGCCACCAGATGAGCCGATCGAGTGCATGCGCCGATGCTAGGTTTCCACTGGTGCATATGGAAGATCCACAATCATGGGCTTGGACGAGACCAGTCAGCCGATAGAGTTGCTCGTCTCGGTGAGCCGAAGTGCCTCCCGGACGCTCGGGGCACAAATCGAGGACCAGCTTCGGCAAGCGATCCGGGACGGGGCCCTGCGGCCGGATGCTCGGGTGCCATCCACTCGTGATCTGGCCCGCCAGCTCGGCGTGTCGCGCCGAGTCGTAGTCGACGCGTACTCACAGCTCGCAGCCGAGGGCTATCTAAGCCTCCGGCAGGGCGCCCGCCCGCGCGTATCGCAGGCGGCTGCGCTCACAGGCGAGCCGGAGGCGGTTGCGTCGCGGACGTCGTCTCGCGCGCGGTTCGATTTCCGCGCCAGCGTGCCGGACGTCTCGACGTTCCCGCGGGCGGCATGGCTGCGATCGCTGCGCGAGGCGCTCGCGACGATCACCGATGCCGACCTCGGGTATGGCGACCCTCGCGGGGTCGACGCGGTGCGGTCGGCTCTAGCGGACTACCTCGGCCGTGTGCGCGGCGTCGTCGCCGACCCCGAGCGCATCGTAGTCACGAGCGGCTACACCCAGGGGCTGGGCCTGGTATGCCGCGCGCTCGCGGCAGGAGGCGCAAAACGAATCGCGCTCGAGGACCCCAGCAACCCCGAAGACGGCGCAGTCGCCGCGAGCGCCGGACTCGAGCCGGTCCCGATCGGTGTCGATGAGGACGGTACGCGCGTCGACGAGCTAAAGCGCAGTGGCGCCGACGCCGTCGCGCTGACGCCCGCCCACCAGCATCCCACGGGCGTCGTGCTAACGGGCCAGCGGCGGGCAGCGTTGCTTGCCTGGCTGCGCGAGACCGGCGCGATCGCGATAGAGGACGACTACGACGCCGAGTACCGCTACGACCGCGCCGCCGTCGGCGTCCTCCAAGGCCTCGACCCCGAGCACGTCGTCTACGCCGGTTCGGCGAGCAAGACTCTGGCGCCGGCACTCCGGATCGGCTGGCTCGTTGTACCGCCGACTCTTCTGGAATCAGTACGGCACCAGAAGCTGCTCGCCGACCGAGGTAGCGCGCGGATCGAGCAGCACGCGTTCGCCGACTTCCTGACCCGCGGCGAACTCGACCGCCACCTGCGACGCATGCGAGCCCGTTACCGCTCGCGCCGCGATGCGCTCGTCGAGGCGCTCACCGAAGCAATCCCGGACGCGGCCATCCGTGGCATCGCTGCTGGGCTGCATGTCACCGTCCAACTGCCCGACAGCGACGACGAGCATGCGATCCAGGAGGAGGCGCACCATCGGGGCATCGAGCTCGAGACGATGAGCGACTACCGGCCCGACGTCGCCGACCGCCCAGCGGCCCTTGTGCTCGGGTACGCCCAAATGCCCGAGCCGGCCATCCGCGCGGGGATCCATGAACTCGGCAGAGCGGTACAAGCAGCGAGAATCCGTAACGCCGGCTCGTCTAGCCGCTAACCACCTGAAGCCAGAGCCACCGTCGGCCGGGGTGCCGATCGGTTATCTGGGGCCCCAACGCTGTTGGCGTCTTGCGGAGCACCGGCAGCTCGGCAGAGCTGGCGTCCAGATGTCCAGCCGCTTGGCCAGAGACGGTTCCTAATCGGTGGTGGCATCCTGATCAGATCGGGAAAGTCACGTCAAGCCGCATCGGATGGTGCCGTTGCGCGGGGTCCCGAGCGCTCTTGGCAGACCTCCTTGCGACGACTACGAGGACTGGGCGCCAGCGCGGGGGTCGAGACCCGCTTTCGTTCTCGCGCGTGCCTAGTCACCTGAGTCGTTGATTCGTTGGCAGTAGGTGGCGAGGCTGGTCGAGGATCTCGTCGGCGGTCTTGTGCCAGACGTAGGGCTTGGGGTCTTCGTTCCAGTTGGTGATCCAGGTGCGGATCGAGGCGACGAGGTCGGGGATCGAGCGGTGGGCGGAGCGCTGGAGCCATTTGGTGGTCAGTTCGGCAAAGCAGCGCTCGACCAGGTTCAGCCAGGAGCTGTAGGTCGGGGTGAAGTGCAGCGTGAAGCGTGGGTGGCGCACCAGCCAGCGCTGGATGGCGGGAGTCTTGTGCGTGGAGGAGTTATCCAGCACGACGTGCACGTCCAGTCCGGGCGGCACGGACTTGTCGATCAGGGCCAAGAAGCGGCGAAACTCTTCGGCGCGGTGGCGCGGGGCAGGTGTTGGCGATCACCTGGCCCGAAGCGATTCCAGCGCGGCGTAGAGGTTGGTCGTCCCGTGGCGCACGCAGTCATGGGTGCGCTTCTCCGGCACCCCGGGCATCAGCGGCAGCACGGGGAGAGCGGTCAAGCGCCTGGATCTGGGACTTCTCACCCGCGCACAGCACGATCGCCGCGTCGGGCGGGTTCACATACAGCCCAACGATGTCACGCACCTTGTCGATGAACTGCGGATCGGGCGACAGCTTGAACTTCGTAAACCTCGATGCTGGTTGTTGCCTCGAGCGTCTGCGCCTACGCGCGTCCTGGGAGGCCCGGATGAACAGCCTCCTCAGAAACTGCAATTAGGAGATTTTGCGGCGGTAGATGGCCATGGCGAAGATGTAGGCGACGACGAGGATGCCGACGACACCAGGCGAGGGCGGTCCAGATGCCGGTGCCGACTGGCTGCTGCGTGAACAGGTCGCGGATCGTGTTGACGATGGACGTCACCGGCTGGTGCTCGGCGAAGGCGCGCACCGGGCCGGGCATGGTGTCGGTGGGCACGAATGCCGAGCTGATGAACGGCAGGAAGATGAGCGGGTAGGAGAACGCGCTCGCGCCGTCCGGGGACTTCGCGGTGAGGCCGGGGATGACGGCGAGCCAGGTCAACGCCAGCGTGAACAGGACCAGGATGCCGGCGACCGCGAGCCAGGCCAGCACGCCCGCCCCCGAGCGGAAGCCCATGAGGAGGGCGACGAGCACGACGACCACGAGCGAGATCAGGTTGGCGACCAGCGAGGTCAGCACGTGCGCCCACAGCACGGACGAGCGGGCGATCGGCATCGACTGGAACCGCTCGAAGATGCCGCCCTCATGTCGAGGAAGAGCCGGAATGCGGTGTAGGAGATGCCCGAGGCGATCGTGATGAGCAGGATGCCGGGCAGCAGGTAGTTCACGTACGAGCCCGACCCGTGTTGATCGCGCCGCCGAACACGTAGACGAACAGCAGCAGGATGGCGATCGGCGTGATCGTGGTCGTGATGATGGTGTCCGGGCTGCGGGTGATGTGGCGCAGGGACCGTCCGATCAGGACGGCGGTGTCGCCGAAGAAGTGCGTGGCCATGGTTGTTCCTTACTCGTTGGCGCCGGCGCTGACGGTCTGGCCGGCGTCGTCGTGCTTGCCGTTGTCGCCGACGATGGCGAAGAAGACGTCCTCGAGGGTCGGCTGCTTCTCGACGTACTCGACCTTGGCGGGCGGGAGCAGCTGCTTGAGCTCGGCCAGGGTGCCGTTGACGATGATCCGGCCCTGGTGGAGGATCGCGATCCGGTCGGCGAGCTGTTCGGCCTCGTCCAGGTACTGGGTGGTGAGCAGCACGGTCGTGCCGTGCTCGGCGAGCTCCTTGACGGCCTGCCACACCTCGATGCGCGCCTCCGGGTCCAGCCCGGTCGTCGGCTCGTCGAGGAAGATGACCGGCGGATTCCCGATCAGGCTCATCGCGATGTCCAGACGGCGGCGCATGCCACCCGAGTACGTCGCGGCCCTCCGCGCCGCCGCCTCGGTCAGCGAGAAGCGGTCGAGCAGGTCATCCGCGATCGCGCCCGGGTCCTTGAGGTGCCGCAGCCTGGCGACCAGCACGAGGTTCTCCCGCCCGCTGAGGATCTCGTCGACCGCCGCGAACTGCCCGGTGAGGCTGATGGACTCGCGTACGTCGGCGGCCTGCGTCACGACATCGAATCCGTTGACCCTGGCCGTCCCGGCGTCGGCCCTGAGCAGCGTGGACAGGATCTTCACGACCGTGGTCTTGCCCGCCCCGTTCGAGCCGAGCAGGGCGAAGATGCTGCCCCGCGCCACGTCGAAGTCCACGCCGCGCAGCACCTCCAGCTCCTTATACGACTTCTCCAGGCCCTGCACGTGGATCGCCGGGGTTTGCTGGGTTGTCATCAGACTGCGCTCTTTTCCAATATCGTTTCCGGCGGCGCGCGCGATGGCGCTGGTCAGGCGCTTCCGCTCCCGGTCGGGGACATATCCGCCCTTCGTGTAGTTCTCAGCAAACGCCTCGACGAACTCCGCGGGGTCGTCGCCGACGATCCTGGCGGATCGGGGTTCCGTCCGCCGCGGCCCGCTCGAACAGGTGGGCGAGGTGTTCGAATGATATGCTGCGCTGTCGCCGTCCGCCGGCACGAAGTGCATGAGATACCGCCTGGACCAAACCACCGTGCGGTAGTTCAGGAAGCTTTCGCACGCGCGCCTTGTACGCCCGCCACCGCTTCTTGAGCCGATCACCTTTGAGATGAAGCCGCCCTTTCCAGCGTCAGCGGTGATAGCCGGTGAGGATTGATCTGTCATGGCTTTCTTTCCGATCGCGTTCTTGATGTGACGTGGTTGCAGGGGCACGAAGCTCAGGAGGGCAACTCGCCTGCGGCACGGAGGGCGTCACGACGCGCCTCCCACTCCTGTCGAAGCGCCTCGGTGCCCTCGACCAGGAAATCCGCGAACGCCGCCAGCTCGAGCGCTCCGCCCGGCGCTCTGGCGACGCATCGCTCAGCACCTCGAGGCCCTCCCGGGCCAGATCACCAAGCTCCTGATACTCCGTGATTTCAAACCCCCGCGCTTTCGCTGAGGAGAAGTCAATCCGGACGCGGTCCATTCGCTCCCCGGCCGCCCGTGAGCGCTGAATGGCGTTTAGACGCTCCAGCACGTCCAGCGCGCCGGTGATCGCGCTGCGGCTCGCCAGCAGCGCCTCGCTCAGCTCGGCAATCGACTGGTCGCGGGCTCGCATACCAACAGGTAGCCGAGCACGCGTCCGACCATCGGCGGAAACGCGTAGCGGCGGGCGTAAAAGCGACCCACGTGGTCGGCAAATGTGATCTCTTCATCACGTGGCATACGCCAGTTATAGCACACACCACTGAGATAACACAAATCTGTGTTATCTCCGCCTCCTCAACGCACAATCACCTGACGGAGATCGTTCTCGGGTGTTAAAAAAAAAAAAAAAAAAAAAAAAAAAAAAAAAAAAAAAAAAAAAAAAAAAAATTTTTTTTTTTTTTTTTTTTTTTTTTTTTTTTTTTTTTTTTTTTTTTTTTTTTTTTTTTTTTTTTTTTTTTTTTTTTTTTTTTTTTTTTTTTTTTTTTTTTTTTTTTTTTTTTTTTTTTTTTTTTTTTTTTTTTTTTTTTTTTTTTTTTTTTTTTTTTTTTTTTTTTTTTTTTTTTTTTTTTTTTTTTTTTTTTTTTTTTTTTTTTTTTTTTTTTTTTTTTTTTTTTTTTTTTTTTTTTTTTTTTTTTTTTTTTTTTTTTTTTTTTTTTTTTTTTTTTTTTTTTTTTTTTTTTTTTTTTTTTTTTTTTTTTTTTTTTTTTTTTTTTTTTTTTTTTTTTTTTTTTTTTTTTTTTTTTTTTTTTTTTTTTTTTTTTTTTTTTTTTTTTTTTTTTTTTTTTTTTTTTTTTTTTTTTTTTTTTTTTTTTTTTTTTTTTTTTTTTTTTTTTTTTTTTTTTTTTTTTTTTTTTTTTTTTTTTTTTTTTTTTTTTTTTTTTTTTTTTTTTTTTTTTTTTTTTTTTTTTTTTTTTTTTTTTTTTTTTTTTTTTTTTTTTTTTTTTTTTTTTTTTTTTTTTTTTTTTTTTTTTTTTTTTTTTTTTTTTTTTTTTTTTTTTTTTTTTTTTTTTTTTTTTTTTTTTTTTTTTTTTTTTTTTTTTTTTTTTTTTTTTTTTTTTTTTTTTTTTTTTTTTTTTTTTTTTTTTTTTTTTTTTTTTTTTTTTTTTTTTTTTTTTTTTTTTTTTTTTTTTTTTTTTTTTTTTTTTTTTTTTTTTTTTTTTTTTTTTTTTTTTTTTTTTTTTTTTTTTTTTTTTTTTTTTTTTTTTTTTTTTTTTTTTTTTTTTTTTTTTTTTTTTTTTTTTTTTTTTTTTTTTTTTTTTTTTTTTTTTTTTTTTTTTTTTTTTTTTTTTTTTTTTTTTTTTTTTTTTTTTTTTTTTTTTTTTTTTTTTTTTTTTTTTTTTTTTTTTTTTTTTTTTTTTTTTTTTTTTTTTTTTTTTTTTTTTTTTTTTTTTTTTTTTTTTTTTTTTTTTTTTTTTTTTTTTTTTTTTTTTTTTTTTTTTTTTTTTTTTTTTTTTTTTTTTTTTTTTTTAAAAAAAAAAAAAAAAAAAAAAAAAAAAAAAAAAAAAAAAAAAAAAAAAAAAAAAAAAAAAAAAAAAAAAAAAAAAAAAAAAAAAAAAAAAAAAAAAAAAAAAAAAAAAAAAAAAAAAAAAAAAAAAAAAAAAAAAAAAAAAAAAAAAAAAAAAAAAAAAAAAAAAAAAAAAAAAAAAAAAAAAAAAAAAAAAAAAAAAAAAAAAAAAAAAAAAAAAAAAAAAAAAAAAAAAAAAAAAAAAAAAAAAAAAAAAAAAAAAAAAAAAAAAAAAAAAAAAAAAAAAAAAAAAAAAAAAAAAAAAAAAAAAAAAAAAAAAAAAAAAAAAAAAAAAAAAAAAGCCTGAGCGGATCGTGCAGTAAGCGCGGGAGAGTGACCGGGCGGCCGGCGCATGGCGGTCGGGGTGGTGAGCGGGAGGTTGTCGGGCGTGATGGTGGCCGGGCGAGCGGTTCCGCGGAGCCGCGGCGTTTGTGTGGCCAGTGTGCGGGCAGCGGTCGTCGCGGCGGTGGCCGGAGGGTCCTGCTTGGTGGTGTGTGGGGCGGTGGCGGCGGTCAGCCGCTGGCCGCGGCGAGCGTTTTGAGCTTCTGAAAGGCGGCGAGGAGCTCGGTCGCCCACGGCCAGCTGTCCTGGAGGTGCAGCTTCGCGCGGCGGCCGGAGAACGCGAGCCGACCGGCGACGTGCAGCAGCCTGTAACGCACGCGCTTGGGCTCGGCCTTGGCCAGCTCGCCGTGGAGGGCGAGTGCTTGGGTCCAGACGAGCAGGTCGTGCGCGAGCATCACGATCTCCAACCACACCTCGTTGAGTGCAAACGCTTTGAAGGGGAACTTGGACAGGCCGGTGTCCTTGTCGTCACGGATGCGGTCCTCGACGTGCGCGTGCTGGCGGTGGCGACACTCCAGCACGGCGATATCGACGTCGTCTTGGTCGGTGAGGATCGCCTGGAAGCGGTAGCCGTCGTGGTCGGTGAAGCTCAGCTGCGCACCGGGGTGCGGGCGCTCGCGCCGCACGATCAGCCGCGAGCGCTGCGGCCAAGCGGACAGATCAACCTCGTCGGTGATCTCACAGACCTCGCCGTTGGGGCGCTCTGAGCCGTCCTGGTCGAGCGCCGCAACCCAAGCATCCGCGGGGATTTGCAGGATCGCGGCGCGGACCTTCTCGGTCAGCTCATAGCCGACGAGAACCGCATCTTGGCATCGCGACGGTGGTCGATGCACCCCATGCGTGGCGCCCGCGGAATCAGCGCGGACCAAGATCTTCCAAGCTCTCGAGGTACTCGGTCGGGATCTGTGCCAGCGCGAGATCGAGCACCGCCACATGGTCATCTGCGGTGTTCGAGCCGGCGTTCCCCGCCCGCAGCAGCCCGCCGAGCGCCTCTCTGGTCTCATCCAGGTAGACCTGTAGCGGGTGAAACCCGTAGCCGCCCTTATAGTTCCCGGCCGCCTTCTCCTTCTCGGAATGCGCCGTGACAAGCGTCGCGTCCACGTCGAGCGTCAACCGCTGCGGAGCGCCGTGCAGCTCCCAGAACCGCGCCCGGGCCCTGGCATGCGCCTCGCGGATCACGTCCAGTAGCCCCGGCGTCGACGCGATCCGGTCGACCACCCGAAACGCTGTGGAGTCAGACGCGACCGTCCCGAACAACGCGTCCTGCTCACGAATGGCACCCAAATCACAGACGCACTCGCCGCCATCGACGAGCATCACCGCGAGATCGCGGATCGCCCGGCCCGGATCGTGACCACGGCGCCGCTGCTTGATCGCGGCCAGCCGCAACGACAGCGCCTTCGTGAGCCCAACCTTGTCAGCGACCTGCGCGATGAGCGCGGTGCCCCAATGCGGAACCAAGCCCGCTCCGAGTCCGAGGTGACTTCTACGGTTACCGGGCGTCCATCACGCATCACCTTCAAGGTGAACCTCCAAGCTCGGGATCAAGGACCTTCGACAAGCCCAGAATCCCCGCTCCAGCCGGACGTTGACCGCGCCCCCGCCCGCCGGGGGCGCGGTGACGTCAAGGCCGTACTGCACGCCCCGGGCTAAGCTCGCCGGCCCCGACTTCGCAGAGTGGCTGAAAACGGCCCAGGTCTAGTTCCTCAGCACCGGATCCGACGAATCGCGGCCCGGGTCCACCGTCCGGCGCGAGCGGGTGCCCGCGGCCGTCGGAGCCTGCGAAATGCCCACGACGCTGGTGATAGACATCGAGAGCCGCGTAGCCGGCGAACCAGCCTGGTCGGGGCGGCGGGGGACAGAGCCGAGGAATGCATGAGGAGCACAACGTCGAATGTGGGCCGACGGCAGGAGCACCTATTGCTGGCGGGGCAGCCGGATGGAGGGGCAGATCGGCCATCGCGTGGCAGACGACGAGTCCCATCGCCGGTCCCCGCACCTAGGTCAGGCAAACGCGGGGCATCACGCACACGTTCAGGGTTGAGTCCGAGGGCGCGCGTGCGCTCGTGATCTTCACGCCCGGAGGTCTCGAGCGCATGTTCGAGGAGGGCCGCGTGCCCGGCCCCCCGAGAGTCGGCCGGACCCATCAGCCGGTGTGCGACTTGCAGGCCGCAGCCGCGGCCGCGTTCGGCGTCACGGCGTCGAGATCGTCGGACCCCAGCTCGCATAACCGCGCGCCGTAGCTGCCATACGTTGATCGGCGCACTGCCGAAAAGCAACCCGGCGTCGCGCTCGCTCCAGGTTGGACGACGACCGCACCGTCATCGCCATGACGAGACTACGTTGAACGACTGGCGGGTGCTTCGGCTCCGTCGACCTGACATCCGCCGAGGCGGGCGCCGGGCCCCGGTTGCCGGACAGTTGCCAGTCGAGGAGTCCGTGCGTTGGATCAGCGCATCAGCGCGGCAGCGTTGTGCCCCCAAGTCCGACGGTCAGCGGCTGGCGTGAAGGTCACCTAGTGTCGTGCTTGAGGACGAAGGCAGGCGCATCGTCGCGCAGGGCGGCGAGACCCACTCGATCGCTGTGGGCGACGTTCGTCGTGCGGGCGTTGGCGGCCGGTCCTCAGCAGCGCCACGCGCGCGCCGCCTGCCCGTTCGGGGGTGCTCGGAGGTGTCACGGCCGGGGCTGCCGCGTTGTCTTGTGGGTGCAGGTGATCCTCGATCAAGGAGTTGATGATGACCCAGACCCACACCCCGTCCGAGCCCAATCGCTGGGCGGTGCTGGCGCTGTTGGGCGTCGCCCAGCTGATGGTCGTGCTCGACCTGACGGTCGTCAACATCGCGCTGCCCTCGGCCCAGAAGGCGCTCCACTTCTCGACCGACAATCGACAGTGGATCGTCACCGCCTACGCGCTGGCGTTCGGCAGCCTGTTGCTGCTCGGCGGCAAGCTCGGCGACCTGTTCGGGCGCAAGTGGACGTTCATCGCCGGCCTAGCCGGGTTCTCGCTGGCCTCGGCGATCGGCGGGCTGGCGCAGTCGTTCGCGATGCTGGTGGCGGCGCGGGCGTTGCAAGGCGTGTTCGGAGCGCTGCTCGCGCCGTCGGCGCTGGGGCTGCTGACGATCACCTTCGCCGGCTCGCCTGAGCGCCCCAAGGCGTTCGGGATCTTCGGCGCGATCGCCGGTGGCGGCGCGTCGGTCGGGCTGCTGTGCTCGGGAGGTGTGCTCACCGCAGGCGCTGTCGTGGCGCTGGTGCTTGTACGTGAACCTCGCAATCGCGGTGCCCGCCGCGCATCGTGTCGCTGCGGCTGCTCGTCAACGAGGCCCAGACCAACCGGCCGCACATCGATCTGCCGGGCGTGCTGACGGGCTCCGGCGGGCTGTTCGCAGTCGTGTACGGGTTCTAGAACGCCGAGACCCATCGTGGTCTGATCCCGCGACGATCATCGCGCTCGCGGCTAGCGCGGTCCTGCTGTGCTTGTTTGTGGCGATCGAGCGTCGCCGCGCCCACCCGCTGCTGCCGCTGCACATCGTCGCAAACCGCACGCGGGGTGGGTCCTACGCGTCGATCGTGCTCGCCGGCTCGGGTGTCCTGGGCGCGTTTCTGTTCCTCACGTACTTCATGCAGCAGAACCTCGGCTTCTCGCCGCTGACCACCGGCCTCGCGTTCCTGCCCATGACCGCGCTCACCGTGCTCTCCTCGGCGATCGCCCAGACGCGAATCCTGCCCAGGACCGGAGCCAAGCCGCTGATCACCGTCGGGATGGCCCTCGGCGTGGTGGCGATGGTCCTGCTCACCCGTCCGAGTCCCGGCTCCAGCTACGCCGCCGGCGTTCTGCCCTCGCTGATCGTCCTCGGCCTCGGCCTGGGCATGATCTTCGCGCCGGCGATCGGCACCGCCACGCTCGGCGTCAACCTCAGCGACGCGGGTGTCGCCTCGGCGATGGTCAACACCTCCCAGCAAATCGGCGGCTCGGTGGGCACCGCGCTGCTCAGCACCCTGTTCGCCAGCTCGGCCAGCGCTTTCGCGCGTACCCACGCGGGGATGCGCGGCCTCCAGGCCGCCGCCCAGGTTCACGGGTATACCACGGCGTTCTGGTGGTCCGCCGGGATTTTCGCTGTCGGGCTGCTGATCGCGGTTGTCGTGTTCCCGATGCGCGTCAAGCCGACGGAGTCGGCGCCGGCCGCCGAGTCCACCGGCGGGGCCGAGCTGGCCCTCGCCACCGAGTAGACGGCGCGGTAAGCACAGCAGTCGTGCGGCGTGCGCGGCCGGGTGGAGTTGCCTGCCTGAGTTGTGACTGTCCGAGGATCTCGGCCGAGCGCGCACGTTGCGGGGGTCCGACAGCAACGGCGCAGGCGCCAACCTCGGCGAACTCCAGCCGGCAGGAGTCATCCAGACCGCCCCGCTCCGCCGGAGCAGCAGTGTCAATCACGACCATGTGCCCTGACTGACCGCGCAGTGCCGTCAGCGCGGCAATCAGATGACTCGGGTGGCCGCGAATCGCGTACTGACCGAGCCGGCTCGGTCGTCACGGGCGCGCTGATCTTCCGGGTCCGCGGAGCGAGGGATCGGTCTCAAGCCGTCGACGGGGCGACCGTTCCTTGTGCGACGAGAAGTCGGAGGCACCAGCGGTGGGCGCCGTCATGGGCGGGTTTCAGCGCCAGGTTCGACGTTCAGGCGAAGCCGACTGTGCCCGCGTGCAGTCGTTTCCGTGCCGGGTGCTCGGAAGTGTCACAGCCGAGGCTGCCCTCTTGTCTTAGCGGTGTAGATGAGTTCAACCAAGTCAGTTCTATCCGGCACCGCTGGCAGCCGTTCCTGGGTCGGACCTCAAACTCGAAGGAAGGTCATCAAATGAGCGTGCAGATGGCGCAGGCCAAGATCAAAGCCGAAAGCGTGACCGACGTTCAAGCGGCGGCGAAGAAGATGTTCGCGGCCCTCGACGCAGCGCGGCCCGAAGGGATCCGCTACGCGTGGTGCCTGCTGCCCGACAACGAGACGTTCGCCGCGTTTGTGCAGATCGACGACGGCACGGAGAATCCACTCCCGGCTCTCCCCGAATTCCAGGAACTCCAAGAAGGCATCAAGGGCTCGCTTGCCGAGCCGCCCAACTCTCAACCGCTCAGGGTCGTCGGCTCGTACCGATTGTTCTGAGAGATGCAGCTGAGCCACGGTGCGCCGCCGTCACCGAGCGAAAACGCGGCGCACATTCACAGATGATCCCTCGATCAAAAGGAGCCAGTGATGAGAGTGTTTGTGGCAGGTGCGACGGGAGCGATTGGAAGGCAGCTGGTGCCACGTCTCGCGGCCGCCGGGCATGACGTTCATGGCATGACGCGCAGCGAGTCAAAACGGGCGATGCTCACCGGGCTGGGCGCGGTTCCGGTAGTCGCGGACGCGCTTGATCCCGATCAGGTCGCGGAGGCCGTGGCGCAGGCGAGGCCGGAGGTGATTGTGCATCAGCTGACCGCGATTGGAGCGGTGGACATGCGTCACATGGAGCGCGATTTCGCGCCGACCAACCGCCTGCGTACCGAAGGCACCGACTACCTGCTCTCGGCGGGGCACGCGGTCGGGGTGCGGCGGTTCGTGGCACAGGGGATTGCCGGCTTCGGCGCGTACGTGCGCACCGGCGGACCGGTCAAGACCGAGGAGGACCCGTTCGACCCCTCCCCCGTGCCGCAGCTGCGCGCCAACCTGGCGGCGATCCGTCAACTCGAGAACGCGGTGCTGGGGGCGGAGTGGACGGACGGGATCGTGCTGCGCTACGGCGCGTTCTACGGGCCGGGCACCTCGATGGCGCCGGGGGCGGAGTCATTTGAGATGGTCCGCAAGCGCAAGTTCCCGCTGGTCGGCGACAGTGACGGCGTGTGGTCATTCATCCACGTCGCCGACGCGGCAGACGCGACCGTCGCGGCGGTCGAGCACGGCAGCCGTGGTGTCTATAACGTGGTCGACGATGATCCCGCCCCGGTCGCCGAGTGGCTGCCGGCGCTGGCGCAGACGCTGGGCGCCAAGCAGCCGATGCGTGTGCCTCGCTTCATCGGGCGGCTGTTCGCCGGCGAGGCCGGCGTGGTGATGATGACCGACGTCCGCGGCGCCTCCAATGCCAAGGCCAAGCGTGAACTCGCATGGGCGCCGAGGCATTCCAGCTGGCGTCAGGGGTTCGCGACGGCATGACCGAGCGCGAGCGACTACTTGACGAGCTGCGGCCGGCCTCCTTCGCGATCGCTTACCGGATGCTCGGCAGCGTGGCCGAGGCCGAGGACGTGGTTCAGGAAGCGCTGCTGCGCGTACATCGAGCGCTCGAGGGTGGCGAGCAGATCGCCTCGCCGCGGGCGTTCATCGCCACCGTGACCACCCGGCTGGCGATCAACGAGCTGCGCTCGGCGCGCGCCCGCCGGGAGCGCTATGTCGGCGAGTGGCTGCCAGAGCCGATCATCACCGACAGCCTCGATGATCCCGCCCGGCACGCCGAGACAGCCGATTCGCTGTCGCTGGCGATGCTGGTGCTGTTGGAAAGCCTCTCTCCCGAGCAGCGGGCCGTGCTGCTGCTGCACGACGTGTTCGACTATCCGTTCGCGGAGATCGCGGCGATCGTCGGCAAGAGCGAGGACAACACGCGGCAGCTCGCCGCCCGCGCCAGGCAACATGTCGAGCAGCGCCGACCACGCTTTCAGACCACCCGCGAGCACCAAGAGGAGCTGGCAGCACGGTTCTTCGAGGCCGCCGAGCAGGGCGATCTCGCCGGGCTGGAGTCGCTGCTCGCGTCGGACGTGCAGCTGACCGGCGACGGCGGCGGCAAGGTCCCGGCGCTCGCGCGGACGCTGCACGGACGAAACCGTGTCGCGCGCACACTGATCAACTGGGTCCGCTTGGCCGCACGCCTTCCCGGCGTGTCGCTGCGGCCGGTGGAGGTCAACGGCGGGCCGGGAGCGCTCTACCTCGACGCACAGCAGCGGCTGATCGGCGTGATGGCGCTCGATATCGCAGGCGGCCAGATCAGGGCCATCAGCTCGATCGTCAACCCCGACAAGCTCACCCACCTCGGCCCAGTCGCTGACTCCACATCGCTACTGAAGTCAGCGAGACGAGCGCCCGACGCTGGTGCGGTGGCGCGCCCGTGCGGCTGATCGGCACTTTCACCGTAGCTGAACTCTGGGTTGCCGCCTCGCCCTGCCGGCGCGGGTGGCGGGCTGGCATGCCTCACGAGAAGCGCCATGCATCAAGACGGCTTTGATCGCTACAGCTAGTGATCGACAAACCCGGCGGTTGAGCCCTACTCCTGGGCGGTCGCGCCGTCACCAGAGTTCCTGATCGGCGCTGCGGGGATCCTGGCTAACGGCGGCTCTTGCCCGCTCACTCCTCGGCGCGACCGGATCCGGAGGTGATTTCGGTTGTCACACAATCGGGGCGGGTCTTGTCTAGGGAACGTAATCCGATATCCGGAGGCTGATCATGAAGCTGTTTGTCGCTGGTGCCAGCGGTGCGATCGGGATGCGTCTGGTGCCCCAACTGATTGCAGCCGGTCACGAGGTGACCGCGATGGCGCGTTCAGAGCAGAAGGCCGGCAGGCTGCGCGCGTTCGGCGCCACGGCGGTGGCCGCTGACGCGCTTGACCACAACGAGGTCATGCAGGCGGTGATGCGTGCGGAGCCTGAGGTGATGATCCACCAGCTGACAGGGCTGGCGGGCGTCAAGAGCCTCAAGAACTTCGACCGGGAGTTCGTGCTGACCAACCGTCTGCGGACCAAGGGCACCGACCACCTGCTGGAGGGCGCCCGCGCGGCGGGAACGCGGCGGTTCATCGCGCAGAGCCACGGCAACTGGATCTACGAGCGGACCGGAACCGGACTGAAGACGGAACAGGATCCGCTCGATTCCGACCCGCCGGCCAACCAGGTCAAGTCGCTGGAGGCGATCCGCTACCTCGAGCACGGAGTCCGCGAGGCCGACGGGATCGAGGGCATCGCGTTGCGCTACGGCAACTTCTACGGTCCTGGCACCGGCTTCGCTCTGGGTGGCGACATCGTCACCCAGGTGCGCAAGCGCCAGCTCCCGATCATCGGGGACGGCGGCGGCGTGTGGTCATTCGTGCACGTCGACGACGCCGCCGCGGCAACGATCGCGGCGATCGAGCACGGCAGGCCGGGCGTATACAACGTCGTCGACGACGAGCCCGCGCCCGTCTCCGCGTGGCTGCGCGCGCTCGCCGAAGCCGTCGGCGCCAAGCCCCCCCGCCACGTCCCCGTGTGGCTCGGGCGCCTCGCCGCCGGCGAGGTCGGCGTCTCGATGATGACCCAGATCCGCGGCACCTCGAACGCCAAGGCCAAGCGCGAGCTGGTGTGGAGCCCGCGCTACCGCAGCTACCGTGAGGGCTTCCAAAACGGTCTCGGCGATGTCCCAGTCCCGGGCTTTGGCCCGGTCGCCACGTCCCAATGATCAGCCGCCTCGATACCCGCCGCTAAGCCCACGCACCGTCGCTCGAACGCTGAAACCCAGACCCACACCCAGACCGCCATGCACGCCAGCCAAGACATACTCCTCATATCCGGCCTTCCGCGGGCCGCCTCGACCAACACCGCGGTGCTCCGGACCGTCCAGGCCGACGGGCTCACCGTGGGCGATCAACGCGCGGTGCCCAACCCGTCGGCAAAAGTGAAAGGAGCCAAGCCATGAGCGCACCATCGGCCGTCATCATGGGGGGAAGTTCCGGGATCGGCAGAGCGTCCGCATCCGAGTTCATTGACACTGGCCATAGCGTCCTCATCACTGGTCGTGACGCGGATCGGCTCGAGTCGGCCGTGATGGAACTCCGCCACGCGCACCAAACCGCGGATGTCCGGGCGCATCAAGTCGATGCCCGCGACCCGGACCAGCTCCGTCAGCTGTTCGGAGGGCTCGACTCCATCTCGCACCTCGTGCTCGCGCTCAGCGGCGCGTCCGGGGCAGGAGCGATCCGCGAGCTCGACCTCGACGACCTACGGGCGGGGTTCGAAGCCAAGACGCTGCCATATGTCGCCTGCCTTCAGTTTGCCCTGCCGAAGATGTCTAACGACGGTTCGGTCACGCTGGTGACCGCGGGCTCTGCGCAGTCCGCACTTCCCGGTACCGCCGGCCTTGCGGCCATAAACGGCGCCCTAGAAGCGATGGTGCGCCCGCTCGCTCTCGAGCTGGCACCAATCCGAGTTAACGCGGTCTCACCCGGCGTGATCGACACGCCATGGTGGGACGCGATGCCGTCCGAGCGCCGCGCAGCGATGCATCGCTCAGCAACCAACGCCAGCCCGCTGGGCCGAGTCGGAGAACCACACGAAGTGGCGAGCCTCATCCTCGCCCTAGCAACGAACAGTTTCGTCACCGGCGTCACCATCCCATGCGACGGCGGCCTCCGTCTCACCGCCGGCCGCGCCGCATAGCGAAGGCACCCGTGCCCGTTGAGAAGCAGGTCCAACGACCCGAGAGGGACGACGCCCTCCCTCCTCGCCAAACTCGCACACCGAGTACTTGCTGACTCTGAGCAAGCGATCGGGTCGACGGAAGTCTGCGTCGAGCCGGCCCGGGCTGTCGAGATTGGGGACCAGTGGCGGTCTGATCGGAGGCTCGCGCAGCTCCGCTTTCAATGCACGACGCGCATCTCGCCAGCGCGGGCGTGCGCCCCGCATCGCGCGGAAAGCGCGCCCTGGCGCACGATCGCTTTCCCTACTTTGACCGGCGCGCAGCGCGCGACCGCTTCGGCGACGGCACGGTCGCCCGGATCAGCTCGGACTGCACGGCATCCGACGATCGCAATCGCGTGAAAGCACAACACGGCCACGGCCCCGTCCTCAGTTTCGCAACGGACGAGCCACAGGTCTCCGTTCTCGCGTTCGGCGCGCGCCTGCTTGCGAGCAATGCGCGACAGCGAGTCAGGTTCGTGGCCAGTGCTAGACTCCTTACTCTAGGAAACTAGTAAGGAGTGTGTTCGATGGACACCACGGCCCGAGTCACGTCGAAGGGGCAGGTCACGATCCCCAAGAGCGTGCGTGACGCGCTCGATCTTCACGAAGGCGACGAGCTGCTCTTCCGCGTCGAAAGCTCGCGAGCTGTGGTGGCAAAGACACCCGACTTTCTCGCGCTTGCCGGCACAGTCGCAGTCCCGGCTGGCAAGCGGGGGACATCCTGGGATGAGGTGTTGCGTAGCACCCGCGCCGAGCGCACCAGGCGGCAACGCTGAAGGCCTTCATCGACACCAACGTGCTGATCCGTCACCTGACGGGCGACCCGCCGAAGCTGGCCGCCCGGGCGACAGCCGTTCTGGCTGAGCGCGGCCCGCTTCTGCTGGCCGACCTCGTCCTCGCCGAATGTGTCTACGTCCTGGAGTCGTTCTACGAGGTCGAGCGCCGTCGCGTGGCGGAGCTGATGCGAGCAGCCCTCGCTCTCCCCAGCATCGTCGCGGTGGACGCGGCGCTGCTCCTTCGCGCACTCGAGGTCTACGAACTCGATCGCCTTGACTTCGCCGAGGCGTATCTCGTCGCTCAGGCTGAGACGAGCGGCGTTGGCGAGATCCTGTCCTTCGATCGGGCCATCGACCGCGTCACCAGCGTCATTCGACGCGAGCCGTAGATGCCCTCGCCAGGCCGCGAAGCACCGCGTTCAGCCGCCATTCGTTCTCAAGGTTCTCAGACCGCACGACGGAGTCCAATCGGCGTCCCGGTGTACCGGCCCGTGACAAAGAAAAAGCCCCGCCAAACGGGGCCTTTTCGTCATGCGCCTGAATGGACTCGAACCATCACGGGCTATTAGCCCACAAGGCCCTCAACCTTGCGCGTCTACCAATTCCGCCACAGGCGCAGAGGCGCCGAGTATAGCCGTGGGGCCCCGCCCGGTGAGTGTCCTTGAATCCGTCGGATGGCGGCGCTACTGTACGAACACATGTTCGTTTGACCAAGCCGTTCGACACGACGGGGAGCACCGTGGAAATCGACCTGACGAAGCGCCAGCAGGAGATCTTCGACTTCATCCGCAAGTACTCGGCGCGGTACGGGTACCCACCCACCGTGCGCGACATCGGCAAGGCGGTGGGCCTCGCGTCGTCCTCCACGGTGCACGCCCATCTCGCCAACCTCGAGAAGATCGGCCTGCTGCGCCGCGATCCGTCCAAGCCGCGCGCGATCGAGCTGCTCGACCGCGCGGTCGGCAACGCAGTCGACAGCGTGCGTAGCATCGTCACGCACGCCGGACTGCCGCTCGTCGGCTCGGTCGCCGCCGGTCAGCCCGTGCTTGCCGAGGAGAACATCGAGGAGTACATCACGGTGCCCGAGGTCGCGGGTGGCACCGACGGGGAGTACATCCTGCGCGTCCGCGGCGACTCGATGAAGAACGCCGGCATCCTCGAGGGCGACTACGTCGTGGTCCGGCGCCAGGAGACGGCGAACGACGGCGACATCGTCGTCGCGCTCGTCGGCGAGGAGGCGACGGTGAAGCGCTTCTTCCGCGAGTCCGATCACGTCCGGCTGCAGCCCGAGAACGAGACGATGGAGCCGATCAGGAGCCGTGAGGTGCGGCTGATGGGCCGCGTCGTCGGGGTCTTTCGGAGCGTCCCGTGAGCGCGCTCCTGCTCGAGCACGCGGCGTCATCGACGGGCGCCCGACGCGATCGACGCCTCGTTGCGATCGGCGCGGACCACTCGCAGGCGCCGGCGCGCGGAGGCCTGACGCTGGATGAGCTCATCACCGGCGTATGGGAGGGCCTGTCCGCGTGCCAGACCGTTCGTTGCCCGGCTTGCGGCGGAGCGATGGCGCCCGCCCGCAATGCCGGGCCGCGACCGGTCGCCGGCACCTGTGCGGACTGCGGCAGCGGCCTGTCCTGATCCGCTCGCGAGGCTAGGCCGCGGCCGCCTCGACCGGAGTGACACCGCCATCGAGCGTCGTCGCCGCGGCCTGGCCCAGGCCGAAGACCCCGACCGCCATCAGGCTGAGCCCGACCACCTCGCCGGGCACGGCAAGGCCGGCGACCGAGATCTGCTCGCCGAGCAGCAGTTGGCCGATGAGGATCGCCGTGATCGGCTCGGTGACCGTGAGCGCCGGAAGTGAGGTGCGGATGTCGCCCGCCTGGTAGGCGCTCTGCGTGAGGACGACGCCGAGTATTCCGACCACGATGAGCGCGTACGGCTGCCACGCCGTCACGGCGTGCACGATCCCGTGGTCGAGCAGATGCGCCGTGCGCTCGATGAGCGCGGCGAGCACGCCCCCGAGCAGTCCCGCGGCGACGCCGAGAGTCAGGGCGCGCCACTGCCGCCGCTTGCGGGCGGCGAGGATGAGCGCCCCGACGCTGATCGCGGTGACGAGGCCGAGCACGGCCCATCCGAGGTTCGAGCCGCGGGCCAGGCCGGGTCCCGGCTGCGAGACGGCGATGAACAGGGCCAGGCCTCCCATCGTCATGACGGTCCACATGATTTCGAGCCAGGACGGTCGCCGATGATCGAGTATGGCGGCGCCGGCGAGGGCGAACACCAGTCCGGTGACCAGCAGCGGCTGCACGAGCGCGAGCGACCCGTGACGGAGCGCGAGGAACTGAAGCGCGAAGCCGGCAAAACCGAGGAGGTTGCCGAGAAGCCACAACGGTCGCCGCAGGAGGTGACCGACGAGGCCGAGGCTCATCGCCATCCGCGACGGCGCCCGATGCGCCTCGCGCTGCTGTAGCACCGAGCTCGCGCCGTAGCATGCCGCCGCCGCCAGGCTGAGCAGCAGCACCCCAAGCGGGATGTAGGCCCGATACGCGAGCAGCCGGTGGTAGAGGTGCGCCCCGCTGTCGAGCGCCTGGTCCAGGCGATGCAGGTCGCTGGTCGCAAGCACCGCTTCAGTGTGACGCCCGCCGGCTCGGTCAGCGCAGCGACCGAGATCGAGCGGCGCGGACCTGCTGCGCGCTCTTCACACGCGGCAGATCGCGCGGTACGGTGACAGAGCAGGCCAGGCAGCCGCGGAGGGTCTCGCTTCGGCGGGGCGCTTCGAGGAAAGTCCGGACATCACAGGGCGAGGTGGTCGGGGGACCGACCCGGGGAAACCCGCGGGAAAGTGCCACAGAAACGAAACCGCCCGTCGCGCCGCCCCACGTGAGCGGCGAGATGGGCAAGGGTGAAATGGTGCGGTAAGAGCGCACCAGCGTCGCGGTGACGCGGCGGCTGGGTAAACCCCACCCGATGCAAGGCCAAACAGGACCGTTTGCAGGTTGCCCGCCGAGGTCCAGGTAGGCCGCTCAGATAGATGGCTGCTCAACGACAGAATCCGGCTTACCGGCCTGCTACGGAAAAGCCCCGCTGACGCGGGGCTTTTCTATGAGCTGTGGCCGTCGAGGCGCGCGCGTGGCGTCGGTCAGACCGCATCGCGGGCCGGCGCGACGAGGTGCCCGGCGAACCAGCCGACGGCGAGCTCGGCGACCCGCTCGAGCGTCCCGGGTTCCTCGAACAGGTGGGTGGCGCCGGGCACGATCTCCAGCTCCGCCTCGCAGCGCAGCTGCTCGAGCGCCTCCCGGTTCAGCCCGATCACGATGCGGTCGTGGCCGCCGACGATCAGCAGCGTGGGGGAGTGCACCTCGCCCAGGCGGGGCGCGGCCAGGTCGGGGCGGCCGCCGCGCGAGACGACCGCCGCGACGCGCTGGCCGAGGTCGGCGGCGGCCCACAGCGCAGCGCCGGCGCCGGTGCTCGCGCCGAAGTAGCCGACCGCGAGACCCGACAGGCCATCCTGCGCCTCCAGCCACCGTGTCGCCGCCTCGAGGCGCGCGGCGAGCAGCTCGATGTCGAACACGTTCGCCCGCTGGCGCTCCTCCATCGGCGTGAGCAGGTCGATGAGCAGCGTCGCGAGTGAGGCGTCATTCAGGGTCGTCGCCACGTCGCGATTGCGCGGGCTGTGCCGGCTCGAGCCGCTCCCGTGCGCGAACACGACGATCCCGGTGGCGCCGTCGGGGACCGCGAGGTCGCCCGTGATCTGCTCCCCGCCCGGCACGGGGATCCGCACCTCGCGCCGCGCGGGCGGGTCGTCGATCGTCGCGCCGCCCGGCGCGGCGAGGTCGCCGGGCGGGTCGGCCGCTGCCGCCGCCGCGAGCAGCGCGTCCACCTCGGCGCTCGGGGTCTGCCCGAAGTGCTCGTACCAATAGCCGATCGCCCACATTGCCGGCGGGACGAGCGGGCAGACGACCTCGTCGCACTCGGCTTGGAGCTCCTCGATCGACTCCCGCGCTCCGACCGGGATGGCCAGCACGAGTCGCGCCGGACCGCGGGTCCGCAGCGCACGCAGCGCCGCTCGGGCGGTGCCGCCGGTTGCGAGGCCGTCATCGACGAGGATCACCGTCTTGCCGGCGACGGGCACGGGCGGCCGCTCGCCGTGATAGTGCGCGGCTCGCTCCTCGAGCTCGCGTTCGGCGCGCTCGGTCGCGTGCGCGAGCTCCTCGGGGCTGAGCTGCAGCGAGCGGAGCGCGAACTCGTTGAACACGCACACGCCGCCCTCGGCCACGGCGCCCATGCCGAGCTCCGGGTTGCCCGGCGCGCCGATCTTGCGCACCGCGAGCACGTCGAGCGGCGCGTCGAGCGCCCGCGCGACCTCGAAGGCGACCGGCACGCCGCCGCGCGGCAGCGCGATCACGACGGGGTCCTCATACCCGCGGGCGGCCAGGCGCGCGCCGAGCCGGCGGCCGGCTTCGCGCCGGTCGTGGAAGCCAGGTTCGTCGAACATCGCGCTCATGGGCCCCGTTCCTCGCCGATGGGAGGCAATCCTGCCCGGCGGCCGGCGCGCGCTCATCCGCCTGGCCTGCGCAGGCGAGTCCGTAGTCCGCCGCAGCCGCGCTCAGCCGCCGGTGACGTCGCGACGCAGGAACACGAGGTAGGCGATGACGCAGGCGGGCACGGCGTACAGCGCGCACACCCACGCGGAGTGGCCGATCGGCGCCCAGTCCGTCGGCACGCGCAGGAACCCCTGCCAGGCCTGGAACTGGTTGGGGAGCAGGTATGGCTGCAGCCCGCCGAGCCCCGGAATGATCTGCGTGAGCTCCTCCAGCAGCGTGAACACGAGCGCGCCGACCACCGAGGCGGCGCTGTTGCGCGTCGTGGCCGAGAGCAGCAGCGCGATCGAGGCGACCGTCAGCATCGGGATGAGGTACACGAGGTAGGCGAACAGGACGAGCTTCAGGCCCTCGCCCGAGGAGACGAGCGTGCCCGACAGCGTCACGATCGGGTGCAGCCCCCAGGCGATCGTGGCCGCGATGAGCGCGGTGAGCATCGCCGTGAACAGTCCCGCGATCGTGTACACCGCCGCCGCAAGCATCTTCCCGGCGAAGACCTGACCGCGATCGACCGAGCGCGTGAGGATCGTCTTCAGGGTGCCGTTCTGGTCCTCGTTGGCGATGATGTCCCCCGAGACGAGCGCGGCGATCAGCGGGAACAGGAACCCGGAGCCGAACAGGAGCATGAGCAGCGGGGTCACGAGTCCCGTCTCGCGCACCTGGGTGGCGAACGGCGTGTCGTTACCGTGCCCGTGCCGGCTCGCGGCGAGCACGACGAACAGGAGCGGGAACACGACCGCGGCGCCGAGGCCGAGGAACGTCCGCCTCTGGGCGCGCAGCTTGCGCAGCTCCCAGCGCAGCACCGTGAGCGTGCCCGGCCGCCTGCCGGTCCGCACCCGACCGGTGGTCAGCGGCGGCGCGGCGCCGGTCGCGCTCACGGGGCCTCACCCCCGGCCACGCCTGCCGGAGCGGGGGTGCGGCCGTCGTCGAGGGGCTCGGCGACGCCCGCCGGCGGTGCCGCGTCCTCGCCCTCGGTCAGGCGGAAGAACAGATCCTCGAGCGACGCCGTGTGCGGCGCGAGCGCACGGATCCCCACCCCGGCCTCCACGAGGGCGATCGAGAGGCGCTCGACGTCCGGCTCCGCCGCGCTGAAGTGCAGGCCGTCGCCGCCGTCGCGAACGTCGCGCAGGCGGCCCTGCTCGCGACACACGCGCAACGCCACCGCGTCGTCGCTCGTGCGCAGGTGATAGCCGCTCGCCGCCGTGCGCTTCAGGTCGGTGAGTGCGCCCTCGTAGACGACGCGACCGCGCCGGATGATCGCGACGCGATCGCAGAGCTCCTCGACCTCGGCGAGCTGGTGGCTGGACAGCAGCACCGTGATGCCCTCCCCGGCGAGCCGGCGGATGAGCAGGCGCATGTCGCGCATGCCGGCCGGGTCCAGGCCCGTCGCCGGCTCGTCGAGGATCAGCAGTCGCGGCGCTCGCAGCAGGGCGGCGGCGATCCCGAGCCGCTGGCGCATCCCGTGCGAGTAGCCGCCGACCTTGTGCCGGGCTCGGGGCGTGAGGTCGACGGTCGCCAGCGCCGCGTCGATGCGGGCCGCGGCTCCGTCGCCGTCCAGCGAGGCGAGCAGGCGCAGATTGGTCATCCCGCTCAGGTACGGGTAGAAGCGCGGCGCCTCGACGAAGCCGGCGACGCCGTCGAGCGCCCGCGCGCCGTCGCGCTGCGGATCGCGTCCGAACAGCGTGACGGTTCCCTCCGTCGGCCTGATGAGCCCGAGCGCCATGCGCAGCGAGGTCGTCTTCCCGGCGCCGTTGGGGCCGAGGTAGCCGTACACGTCGCCGGCGCGCACGTTGAGATCGACGTGGTCGACGGCGACGATCTCGCCGTAGCGCTTGACGAGCCCGCGCGCCCGGACCGGTAGCCGCTCGTCGTCGTCCGGCGGATCGGTCGCTGCGCTCGGTGCGTCGCTCACGGCGGGTGCGGGCGCCGGTTGGCTCAGAGTCCCTCGGCCGCCCGCACGGCGTCGGCCGTCGGCACGGAGCCCACCACCGTGTAGGACACGCCGCCCCGGGTGAACTGAACGAGCGTGCCGAGGGCGGTCGGGATCTCCGTCGCGCTGATCCCGTTGATCGTCACGGTCGGCAGGCTCGGCCCGGACTGATCACCCGGCGCGGCGCCGGCCGGCCCGCCGCCTGCCGCGCCGGCTTGGGTCGCCCGCTCCAGAACGGCGATCCCGCCGAGACCGTGGCCGTAGAAGAGCAGCTCGGCCGCGTGGCCGTTCCTGTGCACGATGCGCTTGCTCGTCAGCGACTGGTTGTCGAGCGTCGCGGGCTCGGAGGGCGTGAAGGTCAGCGTGGCCGGGGCTCCGGTCGCGCCCGGGGCGGCCGAGCCGCGGTCGCCCGCGTGCGAGGACAGGTCGATCGTCTGCGTCTTGGCCGCGACCGGCGGTGCGAACACGGACGGGTCGACCGGGCCGTAGGTGATGGTCGTCGCGCTCAGCTGGAGCACGGGCGTGGCGTCGTTGACCGCGTACACCGCGACCTGCAGCGGCGCGCCGTGGTTGGCGTCCCACCAGAGCGCAGCGCCGCCGAAGAGGCCGCCGTCGCGGCTCGGGCTCACGCGCACCTCGTACGCCGGCTGGCCGGCCACATCGCTTGGGATCGCGCCCGACACGGAAGCGTGCTGCATCAGGTGCCCGATCGCCTGCTGGATCGCATCGACCGTCGGCGGCGTGCGCGTCGTCGAATCGCCCGGCGTCGTCGAGTCGCCCGAGGCCGCCGGATGGCTCGGCAGGACGACGTGATACAGCGTGCCGCCGTTGCGCGGGTCGTAGTAGGACAGGGTGCCGTTGGCGTAGTAGATCTCGGTGTCCCCGCTGCCGGACTGCAGCTCGATGCGCGCCCGGCCGTCCGCCGTCACCCACAGCCGGCCCGTTCCGCCGGAGAGCAGCGGCGAGCCGTTCGGCGTGGCGCCGGTCGGCAGCAGCGAGTTGGTGAATGTGATGTTCGCGCTGACGCCGCCGACGGGCGCGGCGGTGAGGGCCTGGTGGATCGCGTCGGCGAGCGACGCCGGCGGCGGCGTCGGGCCGGAGCCGATCGAGCTGGCCACGGCGACGCCCGTGCCGAGCGCGACGATCGCCACGCACATCAGCACGAGACGAGACAGGGGAAGGCGGCGGAGAACGTTCATGCGCTCGCCTCAGTATGCACCCCGTCGGCCCCGGACTGGGCCATTTGTGGACCGGCTCTCATAAAACTCTTCCGCGCCACCCCGACGGGGACCTGACGCCGACCCCGCCGGTCCGAGGGCGCCTCAGGTATCGTGCCGTCCGCCCAATGGTCCTCGGCTTCGTCATCTTCTGGGTCGTCCTCGGCGTCGCCGTCGTGCTCATCGCGATGCGCGGCGGCTCGCGTGAACAGACACCGGGCGAGTCCCGTGCCGCCGAGCGGGTCACGCTGCTCGTGATCATCGTCCTGTTCGCCTTCGGGATCGCCGTGCCCGCGCTCGTGCTGGCCAGTAACGCGAAGAACAAGGCCGCGACCGCCCCCGGCGGGGTGACGCTCAGCGCGCAGCAGCAGCACGGCCGCTACCTCTTCGGCCAGGCCTGCCAGGTCTGCCACACGCTGCGCGCCTCCCAGGCGGTCGGCCGCGTCGGCCCGAACCTCGACATCCTGCGCCCGCCGTACCCGCTCGTGCTCAACGCCATCGAGATGGGGCGCTATCGCGGCAACGGGGACATGCCGGCGCTGCTCTACACCGGCGCCGACGCGCGCGCGGTCGCCAGCTACGTCGCCGCGGTCGCGGGCCGCTGAGCGTCCGTCCGCCGCGGGCGCTGGTAGGATCTCGACGCAACCGCTGAATCTCCTCCTTGTTCCTGGGGGGTGAGAGCGGGGGACCCAATTGTTGGGGCGAATCGCCGCAATCTGTGTGCGTAGCGCGACTCTTTCTGCGCGAGCCCGTCAGCTAACCCCGTAAGCCGACCGAAAGAGCCATGTAGCCCTATGTCACAAGCCGAAGCCACGGCCTGGTGGACAGAAGTCGAGGAGCTGCGCGAGCGCATCGAGCGCCGGCGCACGCTGGAGGCCGACGTCCCGAGCGCCGAGCCCCACCCGGGTGCCGAGGTGGATGAAGGCCGCCGGCCGCTTGCGCCCATTGCGGCGCCCTCCGAGCGGCACTCGGAGCCTGCCGGCTCGGACCGGGATCTCGAGCCGGCGCCTCGGCGCCGTTCCGAGCACGTGTCGAGCCCCCCGGCCGTGGAGGGTACGCGGCGCACGGTGCGGATCCGCGGCCAGGCGATACCGACGGTGGTCGCCCCGCGACTGCGGCCCGCGGACGGTCAGCGCGACCGTGGCGAGCTGACGGCCGAGGCCGTGGCTCCGCGTCGCACGCGGCCGTACGGCACCGAGCGGCCGGCGCGCCCGCGGCCCCGGCCGGCCGAGCGCATGGGCGCCAACCCCGACCGCCTTGCGGCCTGGGCATTCGCCCTCGCGCTGCTCACGTTGCTCGTCGCCGCGATCAGCGCCCACGGGCTCTAGCCCGCCCGCAACGCCGGGCGGCATGTGCCCGCCGCGGAAGGATCGAGCCGTGCTCGGCGTCCCCTAGGGCACTTGAGTCGCATGCCCGGGGAGGCCGACGATCGGCAATCCCGGAGCAACGCCGGCCCGGTGCGGAGATCCGACGGGGCGCGTCGTGCGTATCGCCTTATGCTGGGACTCGGGTAACCCCAGACACGAGTGCCAGCACCAGACACCCATATCCCCGTGAGGGAGGCGCGTCGACCCTCATCGACCGTCGCCCGACCCGCCGCGTGAAGGACTTCGCATGAAGACACAGATGAGCAGATTCCAGATCCACGACGATCTCACCGCGCCCGAGGGCTCGGTGCCCGTCCTGAACGGCGTCCTCGCCGCCGGCGGCCAGCTGCCGAACTTCCTCGGCGTGCTCGCCGGATCGCCCGCCGCGTTGCGGGCCTACGCCCGCTTCCGCACCGAGTTGCGACACGGTCACCTGTCGGTGGCCACACTCGAGCGGATCGCCCTTGCCGTCGCCGAGCACCACGGCTCGCTCCAGGGCATCGCCCTGCACAGCCGCACCGCGCGCTCGGCCGGGCTCGGGCTCGATGAGGTCGCACTCGCGCGTGACTTCGGCAGTGGCGACGAGCGCGAGGCGGCGCTGTTGCGCTACCTCAAGGCGCTCGTGCAGGGGCCGGGCAGTCCGCCGATGCATCTGCACGAGGAGGCGCGCGAGGCCGGCTGGTCGGACGAGCAGATCCTCGAGGCGATCTCCTACTCCGCATTGGAGACGCTCACCGCCCTGATCAACCTCGCCGGCGATGTGCCGATCGACGGATCCGGCGAGGAGTCACGGACGCTGCGCGCCGCGTAGGCGCCACCCGGCGCCGCGGGCGATCGCATCGCCCGCGGCCTACGCCGGCTTGAGCGTTCCACCGCCGGCGAGCGTGTACGTCTTGCCGCCGAGCGAGCTGTTGGGGGCCAGCGACGCGCTGTAGGTGACCGTGTGACCGTCGCCGGTGATGTTCGTGATCGAGGTGCCGGAGATCGCGGCGCCGGTCAGGCGCTGCAGCGTGGAGTCGCCGGCCACGATCCAGCGCGAGCCGGAGCCGAGCGTCAGCGACGCGTTGGTGATCGTCGAGGTGAGCGTCGAGGAGCCGGTGAGCGACGCCGCGATCGAGCTCCTGGTGTCGGCGAAGATCGCGCCGGCCAGGTTCTCGCCGTCGGCGTTGAACGTGACCTTGCCGGGCTTGGCGTTGCCCGAGCCGGTGCCGGCGGCGTCGGCGCGCAGCAGGACGCCGGAGGTCGCGCTGACCCTCGCCGAGCCCTTCACCGTGATCACGGCGGTCTCGTTCGTGACGTAGAAGGCGGGCCCGGCCGCGGCGGTCAGCGAGCCGCCGGTCATCGTGTACGTGCCGGTGCCGGCGTTCGCGTCACCGGACATGCTCTGGTAGAGCATCACGCCGTGCTCGATGGCGGCCTTCAGCGACGAGTTCGTCACGCTGATCGAGTTCGCTCCCTCGATGACCGCGGCCTCGGCGCCCGTCGCGGCGATGGTCGCGCCGGTCACCTTGATGAGGCCGGTCGAGTAGATCCCGGGCGACTTGAACCCGTTCGTGATCCAGGTTCCGCCGGCGGTGACGATCGTTCCGCCGCCGCGGTCGGTGGCGATCGCGGCGGCGCTCTGCCCGCTCGTGTGGATGTGGACGTTCGCAAGCGCGACCGAGCCGCCGCCGGCGGTCATCGCGCCGTGGCTACCGTTGCCGGTGGCGGTGATCGACGCGTTGGAGACCGTGGCCGAGGCGCCGCTGCCGTACGCGAACACGCCGTTGGCGCCCGAGCCCGAGGTGACGACCGAGCCGCCGCGGATGATGACCTTGCCCCGGGCGTTGGCCAGCACCCCGGAGTCGAGGCCGTAGAAGCTGCTCTCGTCGTTCGACCGCGAGTCGCCGGTCGTCTTGACCGTCGGGTTCAGGAGCGTCAACACCCCGCCGTTCGTCACGAGCACGCCCGACCGGTCGCCGCCGCTCGCGACGATCGTCGCGCCGGACTTCGTGGCGTGGCCGCCGCTGAGCGTGTACTCGCCCGTCGGGGTGTAGGTCGGCGTCGAGGATCCGCCCGGCGCGCCGCCGCCGTTGCCGGAGGGTGGGCTGGGCGGAGCGGCGGCGGCTGTCGCGGTTGCGCTGCTCACGGACGCCGTCGCGGTCGCGCTGGATGCACTCGAGCCGCACGCGCCGAGCAACAGCGAGGCGGCGGCGGCGACCGACGCGATTGCGGTTCGGGGGGGAAGCGTGCTGTGGTCGGTCATGGCTCCTGCTTTCGGGGAGGCGGAACACCAGCGTCGCCGTTCGGAATGGGGCGAGTCTGCGCGTCACCTGAGAGTCTCCTGGGCGCTCGGGCCCACGGCCCGCGTAGTGGTCCTCGCTTTCGGTTCGGTGAACCCGCCAGGCCGGCGGACCGTTTTCGAGGTGCTGGCCCGACGGTCCAGCACCCCTCGACCCGCCGTCGGATCTCGCGTCGCCCACCGACCCCGGCGGCCCACGATCAACTAGGGTGGCCGCCGAGCCCGCAGTAGCCCTCCGCCGACGGGGGGTGTCCGCCGCGGGGTGACCGACCGCCGAGGAGGTGCTGTTCAGTGGCCGATATGCCCCAGTCCATCGAGGACGTCAAGGCGATCGTCCTGGAGCGTGAGATCCGCTTCATCCGCTTCTGGTTCACCGACATCCTCGGGCAGCTGAAGTCGTTCTCGATCAACGTCGACGAGCTCGACGACGCGTTCGAGGGCGGCATGGGCTTCGACGGGTCCTCGATCACCGGCTTCAACGCGATCGAGGAATCGGACATGGTCGCCCAGCCCGATCCGGCGACGTTCGCGGTGCTCCCCTGGCGCCCGGAGGAGCAGGGCGTCGGGCGCATGTTCTGCGACATCCTGACGCCCGAGCGGACCCCCTACGAGGGCGATCCCCGCCACGTGCTGCGCCGGGCGCTGCAGCGCGCGCACTCGATGGGCTTCGACACCTTCAACGTCGGTCCCGAGCTCGAGTACTTCCTGTTCCGCGACAACAAGGGGACCGAGGTGCTCGACGAGGGCGGCTACTTCGACCTCACGACGCTCGACGCCGGCTCGGACGTGCGCCGCGAGACGGTGCTTGCGCTCGAGCAGCTCGGCATCCACGTCGAGTACACCCACCACGAGGTCGGGCCCTCCCAGCACGAGATCGACATGCGCTACGCCGACGCGATGAAGATGGCCGACGACTGCATGACGTACCGCATCACGGTCAAGGAGTACGCGATGAAGTACGGCTGGCACGCGACCTTCATGCCCAAGCCGCTGTTCGGCGAGAACGGCTCCGGCATGCACACCCACCAGTCGTTGTTCAGCGGCGAGCGCAACGCGTTCTACGACGAGAGCGACCAGTACTTCCTGTCCGACGTCGGCAAGGCGTTCATCGCCGGCCAGCTCAAGCACGCACGCGAGATCTGCTCGATCTTCGCCCAGTGGGTGAACAGCTATAAGCGCCTCGTGCCCGGGTTCGAGGCGCCCGTGTACGTGGCCTGGTCGCGGCGCAACCGCTCGGCGCTCGTCCGCGTCCCCCTGTACCACCCCGGCAAGGAGAAGGCGACGCGCATGGAGCTGCGCTGCCCGGATCCGGCCTGCAACCCGTACCTCACCTTCGCCGCCCTGCTGCAGGCGGGCCTGGAGGGCATCGAGCGGGGCTACGAGCTGCCCGAGCCGATGGAGAAGAACCTCTACCACCTGTCCCCGGACGAGCGCCGCCGGCTCGGCGTCGAGCAGCTCCCCGAGACGCTCGGCGAGGCGATCGAGATCACGGCCGAGTCCGAGCTCGCCCTGCGCACGCTCGGCGAGCACATGTTCAACCGCTACGTCGAGATCAAGCGCCAGGAGTGGGACGACTACCGGGTGCAGGTCACCCAGTGGGAGCTCGACCGCTACCTGTCGATCCTCTGAGGCGCCGTCGGCGCGGCGCGCCCCGACCACCCTCGGCCCGCACTCCGGGCCCACAGACGCGCGAACCGACGCCGGGCGGCGTCGCCGGCGGACGTCGGGTCAGGCCGGGGCCCGAGCGGCGGCGTCGACGATCCGCCACGGATGCTCGTCGTCGCCGTCGAGAGCGAGCGCCCAGCGCTCGCGGAAGGTGCTCTCGCGCCCCTGGTCGCCCGACAGCACGGCCGCGGTGTCGCGATCCTCGATGTAGCGGCGGGCGCTGACCTCGATCTCGACGGTCATGCGCGGCGGCTGTGCGTGCGCATCGACGGCCACGATCCGCACCGAGTGCACGCGTGGGCCGCGCAGGACGAGCCGCGTGCGCTCGGTCTCGTCGCCCGGGTGCAGTAGGTGGCGCGTCGCCGCTCCGCTCGCCAGCTGGCGCAGGTCCGCGTCGCTGCCGTCGACGGCATCGGTCCACGCCTGCACCGCGCGGCGCACCTCAGCGATCAGCACGTCGGGCGCGAAGCGGCCGTCGACGAGCGACAGGTCGAGCGCCGTGGCGCGCGCCTCGGCGCTCAGCTCGGCCGGTGCGAGCTCACCGATGTCGGTGCCGTCCGGCGTGCGCTCGGCGACGGCCTGCTCGACGAGCGACGTGTCGCGTAGGCGATCGACATCGGACCACGGCGTCGCCACGATCTCCTCGGCGAGCTCGTGGTCGCCCTCGGCGCGCTGCTCGATCGAGACGAGTCGCCAGTGACCGTCGCGCTTGCCGAGGGTCCAGTACTCGCACATCGTCGTGAGCGAGGACATCGCGCCGTTGCGCATCAGCTCGTTGCCGTACGAGTCGCGCACGATGTCGCTCATGCGAGCGGTCACGCGCACGATGACGTGGTCGTCGCGATCGTCCCCGCGGTTGACGAGACCGACGTACTCGAGCTGTGGCTCGCCCATGATCTCGACCTCGTTGTGCCAGCCGCGCTGGGCGAAGTCATCCAGGCGCCGGGCCCATTCGACCATCAGGTCGGGCCCGACCAGCTCGGCCAGGCGCTTGCGGTCACCGGCCGACCAGGCCTGCTCGATGCTTGCGAAAAGGGCACGCGTCTCGCGATCGACCACATCGGGGGCGAAGGCCGGGTCGTTCTCGGCCGCCTCGAGCGCGGCGAGCCGCACCCGCTCGACGCGAGCGCGGCGCAGGCGGTTGTAGCGCCAGGCCCCGAACAGGACCGTGGCCGCGACGGCAAGCCCGAGCAGGATGAGCACGACGATGAGACCCGCGGCCAGGCCGGCCGCGTGTCGTCCGAGGCCGATGCCGACGCCCGCGCCGAACCCGCGAGCGCCGAGACCGCCGCCGCCGAATCCGCCGCCACCACCGAACCCGCCGCCACCGCCGCCGAAGCCCGAGCTGCCGCTCCCCGCGAGCGCGAGCGCATCGCCCGCCCGCACAAGGAGGACCGCGACCGCCGCGGCGATCGCGGCCACCGCCGTTGCCGAGCGCGCTCTCATGCAGGCGATTGAAGCACAGCGTCCCCGTCGGTCCCGGACGAGGACGGCTCGAGCAGGTCGGCGAGCGCCTTGGGATCGGTCACCGGCGCGCGGCAGGCGAAGCGCTCGCACACGTAGGCGGTGGCGCGTCCGCCGATCGGCGGCCGGTCGCGCAGCAGCGGGACGACCGACGGGTCGCCGTCTCCGCGACGCGCGGCGAGCACGAGGTGGGGGCGCAACCGCGCTCGCACGACCGTCTCGAGCGGCTCGAGCGAGTCGCCGACGAGGGCGACCTCCCGGACCGGCGTGAGATGGAAGTCGATCGCGGCGAGCAGGTGGCCGAAGGCGAGCGGGTGACGGGCCGCGATCTCGTGCGCGAGGCGCAGCGCGTCGAGCGCCGCGAGCTCGTAGCGCTGCTCGCCCGTGAGGGCGGCGAGGCGCAGCAGGCCGAAGGCGGCGCTCGATCCTCCGGCCGGAATGGGCGAGTCCTCGAGGTCCTTGCGCCGCGTGATGAGCGTCTCGTGATCGTCCGCCGTCGAGAAGAAGCCGCCGTGGGCCGGGTCCGCGAAGCGGTCGATGATCGCCTCGGCGGTCTCGACCGCCGCGCGGAACCAGCGCTCCTCGAAGGTCGACTCGTACAGCGTGACGAGCGCCTCGAGCAGGAACGCGTGGTCCTCGAGGTACGCCGGAAGCTTCGCCTGTCCGTCGCTGTAGGTGCGCAGCAGGCGGCCGTCGTCGCCGCGCAGCTCCGTCAGCACGAACTCGGCGCAGCGCCGCGCCGCGCCCAGCAGCTCGCCGGCGCGCTCGGTGGGCACGCCGCGAGGCCGAACGGCGGCGAGCACCGCTCCGGTCTCGGCGAGCGCGCCGATCATGAGCGCGTTCCACGCGGTCAGGCGCTTGTCGTCGAGTCCGGGGCGCACCCGCCGCTCGCGCGCCGCGAGCAGGCGTTCGCGAATGCGCGCGAGCGCCGGCTCGCCGGGATGCGGACCGTGGGCCTGCAGCACGTTGACGCCCTCGAAGTTGCCTTGCTCGCTCGCTCCGAAGTAGGCGATCGCCGCGTCGGCATCGTCACCGAGCACGTCCCGGAGCTCGGCGACGCTCCAGACGTAGAAGCGTCCCTCGACCCCCTCCGAGTCGGCGTCCAGCGCGGCGTAGAAGCCGCCCTCCGGGCCCTGCATCTCGCGCAGCGCCCATCCGAGCGTGTCGAGTGCGACGTCGAGCAGCGGGGCGCCACCGCTCACCTGCCAACCGTGGAGGTAGGCCCGGGCCAGCAGGGCGTTGTCGTAGAGCATCTTCTCGAAGTGGGGGACCGTCCACGCCGCGTCGACGGCGTAGCGGGAGAAGCCGCCGCCGACCTGGTCGTGGATCCCGCCCGCGGCCATCGCCCGCAGGGTGTCCAGCGCCATCCGGGCGCTCGGGTCGCCGGGCTCGTGGTCGTCGGCCGCCGCGCGGCGGAGCAGGAACTCGAGCACGGCGCTCGGCGGGAACTTCGGCGCGTCCCCGAAGCCGCCGAATCGCCCGTCGTATCCGGAGGCGAGGCGTTCGACGGCCCGGTCGAGCTCCTCGGGGTCGATGCGCCCCTCGGGCACGGCCAGGACCGCGGCGCCCGACAGGCGCTCGCCGATCCCGGCCGACGCGGCGACGATCTCCTCGCGCCGCGTCGCCCAGGCCTCGGCGACCGCTTCGAGCACCTGCGTCCAGGCCGGCAACCCCGGCCGCGGCCGCGGCGGGAAGTACGTGCCCCCGTAGAACGGCGCCTGCTCGGGGGTCAGGAACACGTTCAGCGGCCAGCCGCCGTGCCCGGTCATCGACTGGACCGCGTCCATGTAGATCGCGTCGACGTCGGGGCGCTCCTCGCGGTCCACCTTCACGCACACGAAGCGTTCGTTCATGAGCGCCGCGGTGCCCTCGTCCTCGAAGGACTCGTGCTCCATCACGTGGCACCAGTGGCAGGCCGAGTAGCCGATCGAGACGAGAACCGGGCGGTCCTGCGCGCGCGCCCGGGCGAAGGCCGCGTCGCCCCATGGCTGCCAGTCCACCGGGTTGTCGCGGTGCTGGCGCAGATACGGCGACGTCTCGGACGCGAGCGCGTTGGGCACGACCGAGCCAGCTTACGCGGTCACCGACGCGGCCACGCCTCACTGCGCACTGCGCGCCGCTCGCTGCTCACGGAATGATCGCGCGCCCGCTCAGCGACGGCAGCGGCCAGTCGCCGCCCGCGCGGGCGCCGGCGGCGATCGTCACGCTGAAGCGATGCCCGCCGAGCGTGCCGTGGGCCCGCCGACCGGACTGCAGCGTCACGACCCCGCGAGCCGCGCTGCTGCCGCCGACGACGATGCGCGCCGACGAGCCCGAGCCGCGTGTGAGCAACTCGACCGGCACGCTGCCCGTGAGTGTCACGCCCGGGACGTAGGCGAACGAGTGGAGCACGACCGCGTTCTGGGTCAGCGCCGCGTGTCCGCCGCGCAGGCCGCCGAACCGCGCGCCGGCCGGCAGCGCGGCCTCGGCGTTCAGAATCGCGCCGATGATCTCGCGGCGCAGGTCGGTGAGGGTGTCCTGCACGGCGGTGACCGTGCGACCGGCCTGGTCGGCGAGGCCCGGCGTCGCGGGCACGTCGGCGAGTCGCACCGGCGGGACGGGCGTCGGGCTGAAGAGGTTCGGGGCCTTCGCGCATGGTGTCACCGCGTGCCCGGCGAAGAAGGCGTTGACGGCGTCGAGCGAGCAGGTGGTCAGGTCGCTGCCGAGCACCGAGTGGCCCGTGTGCGGAACGACCAGCAGCTGGGCGTCGGGGATCCGGGCGGCGACCAGTCGCGCGTCGGCGGTCGGGGTGCGCATGTCGTCCTCGCCGGAGAGGATGAGCGTCGGGACATCGGGCAGCGGGGCGTCGGCGGGCGGCGGCTGCGAGGCGATCGGCCAGTCCAGGCAGGTGGGGATGTTGCCGGTCTCGTAGTCGCTCACGCGGTCGAACGGATACAACGCCGACGCCGGCACGGCCTGCAGCGCCGCCTTGGCCTGCGCGAACCGTGCCGCCGCGGGCGCGGTCCGAGGCGACCACGGGAACATGCCCTCCTCGCAGGAGGTGGCGAGGTACAGCGCGTTGTCGAAGGCGGGGTCGCTGTTCGCCGCCAGCGGCGCGCGGGCGGCGGAGGCTCGTGGCCGGGCGCCGTCGGGCAGGTAGCCCTGGCCGAGGGCGGACAGACGCAGCAGCGCCGCGGGGTCGCCGCGCAGCGCCGCGTGCACCGCGGCCGGCAGCTCGGCCCGCAGCGCCGGATTGAGATCGCCGGCGATCAGCAGATCGAGCAGGCCGGGACCGTTGATCGCATCGGGCTGGCGCCGGCCCTGACCGTCGAAGATGTAGCCGCGGAGCGGGTTGCGATCGATCTCCGTGACGAGATGCGCGATCTCGCCGAGCGGGTTCGCGGTGATCGCAGCGCACGCGCCGGCCGTGCACAGGTCGGCCAGCGCCGCCGGAATCTCGGCGAACGTCGATCGCTGCAGCGGATCGGGGCCGTTCGGGAGGACGGTCGAGTCGAGCACGAGCGCCTCGACGTTCTGCGGGTAGCGCTCGGCGTACTCGAGCGCCACCTTCGTGCCGTAGGAGGTGCCGAACAGGACGAGCTTCTGGTAGCCGCCGGCGACGCGGATCGCCTCGATGTCGGCCACCGAGTCGGCCGTCGTGTAGTCGCCACGGGAGGGACCGATCTCCTTGGCGCACAGCTCCGCGTCCGGGGCGGGCGGCGCATTGAGCTGCAGGGCCGGGCACTGGAGCGGGCTCGACGCACCGGTCCCCCGCTGGTCGAAGGAGATCAGATCCCGCGTCTGCAGCGCCGGCGCCATCTCCAGCGCGAAGGATGAGGTGAGCGGGATCGCGGCCTGTCCCGGGCCGCCCGCCAGTCCGACGAGTGCGTCCTGGCTCGGGGTCGCCCCGGCGAGCAGGCGACGAACGGCGAGCGTGATCTGCGGGCCCGACGGGTTCGCCGGGTCGAGCGGGACCGCGAGCCGCGCGCAGCCGAGATTGGGCGCATCCGGGCACGGGTTGAACGGCAGGGCCGCACTGGCGGAGGCCGGCGCCGCGAGCGTCAGGGCGAGCGCGAGCGCAAGCAGCGACGCCGCCCAGGACGTGGTCAGCGCGCCCCTTCTCACGGGCCTGACAGTAGCGCACCGATAGCGTCCGCCGCGGGATCGCTCGACCAGGCGGCCACGAGGCGGCCGCCCGCGGATGGGCGGACTCGCCGGAGGACCGGGCGGTCGCCGCCGATCGCCGGGCCGAGTCGTACGGGGTCGTGATCCCGGGGCGCGGCGCGCCGGCCGGATGCTCTGCGCCGCGTTATCGTCAACGCGCCCACACCCGTCGAGGAGGCCCCATGTCAGTGCAGCGCGAAGCGATCGAGGCGCCGGGGGCCCCGGCCGCCATCGGCCCCTACAGCCACGCCGTGCGCACGCAGGGACTGCTCTTCTGCTCGGGGCAGATACCGCTCGATCCCGTCAGCGGCGAGATCGTCGGCGACACGCCCGCCGAGCAGGCGCACCGCTGTCTGGCCAACCTGGCGGCGGTGTGCGAGGCCGCGGGCGCGAGACTCGGCGACGCGGTGCGCCTGACCGTCTATATGACCGACCTCGGCGCGTTCGCCGAGGTCAACGAGACCTACGCCACGTTCTTCGCCGACGGCGGTGCGCCGCCCGCCCGCGTGGCGATCGGCGTCGCCGCGCTGCCGCGCGGAGCGCAGGTCGAGATCGACGCGGTCGTCGCCCTGCCCGCCGCGGCGTAGCGGGCCCGGCACCGTCAGCGCAACAGCGCCCGACGCACCTTGCCGCTGGACGTCTTCGGCAGCTCGGGCACGAAGTCGATCCGCCGGGGGTACTTGTACGGCGCGGTCTCGCGCTTGACGTGGTCCTGCAGCTCGCCGGCCAGCGCCGCGCTCGGCTCGTGCCCGTCGCGCAACACCACGACGGCGCGCACGACCGAGCCGCGCTCCTCATCGGGCTCGGCCACGGCGGCCGCCTCGGCCACGGCCGGGTGAGCGACGAGCGCCGACTCGACCTCGAACGGCCCGATGCGGTACCCGGCCGAGATGATGACGTCGTCGTTGCGCCCCTCGAAGTAGAGGTAGCCGTCGTCATCCTCGCCGACGAGGTCGCCGGTGTGCCACGGACCGCTCGGCGGCTCCTCGCCCAGGTAGCGCAGGAAGAACGTCGGCACGGTCGCCGGATCGGCGACGAGCTCGCCGTCGCGCACCTGCAGCGAGACGCCCGGGAGCGGCCTGCCCATCGAACCCGGCCGCGCCGGGGCGTCGAGCGGCATCGCCGTCATCTGCCCCGTCTCGGTCTGCCCGTAGCCGTCGCGGATCTGCAGGCCGGTCGCCTCCTCCCACGCGCGGAGGACCTCCGGGTTCAGTGCCTCGCCGGCGGCGACCATGCCGCGCAGCGCCGGCAGCGGGCGCAGCGTCGCCCGCTTGGCAATCACGCGGTACTCCGTCGGGGCCATGCACAGGACGTTCACGCCCTCGCGCGCGAGCAGATCGAGGCGCTCCTCGGGATCGAAGCGCGCGTCGTGCAGGAGCGCGGTTGCGCCGCGCAGCCAGGGAGCGAGGAACACGTTGCGCGCGGACTTCGACCAGCCGCTCGCCGCCGTGCACCACACGAGCTCGCCCGGCGCCGGGCCGAGCCAATGCTCGGCCTGCACGCGCTGGCCGGCGAGATAGCGCTGACCGTGCAGCACGGCCTTCGGCTCGCCGGAGGTGCCGCTCGTGAACGTGATCAGGCACGGGTCGTCCGGCGCCAGCTCGACCGCCGGCGCGGGCTCGCCCGAGAACAGCGTCTCGTCGGGAATGAGGATGAGCTCGTCGCCGCCGAGCCCGGCGGCGGTCAGCTCGGCGGCGTTGCGCTCGTCGGCGACGACGAGGCGAGGGTGCGTGACCTGCAACCGCAGCCGCAGGTCCTTCGCGCGCAGTTGCTCGTTGCACGGCAGCACGATCGCCCCGAGGCGGAAGCACGCGCACATCGCGAGCACCCACTCGGGTCGGTTGCCGATCAGGGTCATCACGACGTCGCCCCGGCCGATGCCGCGGCGGGTGAGCTCGCCGGCGAGTCGCGCGCCGCGGTCGGCCACCTCGCCGAACGTCCAGGTCCGCCGCGCGCCGTCGCGGGCGAGCTCGACGAGCGCCGGATCGCCGGCCCGGGCGGCGTCGACGACGTCGCGGGCGAAGTTGCTCACAGAACCATCTGGGTGCAACCGAAGTTCGCCATCAGGCGGTCCGCCTCGCCCTCCTGGAAGCGGAAGACGCGGACCTCCCAGACCTGCGTGCGCGCGCCCGCGTGCAGCAGCTCGCCAACGCCGATGAGCTCGTCCCCGGGGCGTCCGGCGCTGAGCACGTTCGTCTTCAGCTCGACGGTGGTGAAGCTGCGCTCCGGCGGCAGGTGGCGCATCGTGCCCCACGCGGCGACGGTGTCCGCGAACGCGACCCAGCACCCCCCGTGCACGTAGCCGCCGGGATGGAGATGGCGGTCATCGACGAGCATCCGCCCGCGCACGATGTCGTCGTCGATCTCGAGCAGCTCGATGCCGAGGTCGCCGGGAAACGTGCCGGCGAGCGCCTGAGCGCTCGCCCCGACCGTGATCGCAGGGTTGGTGACCGACACAGCGCCGTGCAGTCTGCCAGCTTCGCGGCGGGCGGCCCGTCGCGGCGCGCCCCGGCCAGGGGGCGCCGGTATCCTCTGTCGACCACTTTCCACGCCAGAACATCCGACCCTGGAGCACTGTCCAACATGGCCGTAGCCGCCCCGTACACCGAGTACACCGACGAGCAGAAGGCGATCACCGAGATGGTCCGCCAGTTCGCCGATGAGCAGATCCTGCCCAACGCCGAGCACTACGACCATGAGGACGAGTTTCCCGAGCCGATCGTCGAGCAGATGAAGGAGCTCGGCCTGTTCGGGGTCACGATCCCCGAGGAGTACGGGGGCATGGGCCTGGACCTCACGACGTACGCGATGATCATCGAGGAGCTCTCGCGCGGCTGGATCTCGATCTCCGGCGTCGTCAACACGCACTTCATCGGCTCCTACCTGCTCATGAAGTTCGGCAGCGAGGAGCAGAAGCAGAAGTACCTCCCGCGCATGGCGACGGGCGAGATCCGCGCCGCGTTCTCACTGTCCGAGCCCGAGCTCGGCTCCGACGTGCAGGCGATCAAGACGTCGGCCAAGAAGCTCGACGACGGCGCGTACGAGATCAACGGCCAGAAGATGTGGGTCACCAACGGCCTGCGCTCCTCGCTCGTGTTCGTGCTCGTAAAGACCGACCCGAACGCCGACCCGCGGCACAAGGGCTTCACCTGCTTCATCGCCGAGAAGGAGGCCGGCGTCGGCGAGAACACCGGCGACTACAAGGGCCTCAACGTCCCGCCGCAGATCAAGAAGCTCGGCTACAAGGGCGTCGAGTCGACCGAGCTCGTGTTCGACGGCTATCGCTGCCCGGCGGAGAACATCCTCGGCGGCGAGGAGGCCGGTCTCAATCGAGGCTTCTCCCAGATGATGGACGCGCTCGAGGTCGGGCGCGTCAACGTCGCGGCGCGCGGGGTCGGCATCGCCCAGCGCGCGCTCGAGCTCGCGCTGCGCTACTCGCAGGAGCGCAAGACGTTCGGCAAGCCGATCGCCGAGCACCAGGCGATCCAGTTCAAGCTCGCCGACATGGCCACGCAGGTCGAGGCCGCGCGTCTGCTCACGCTGCGCGCCGCCCGGCTGAAGGACGCGGGCGAGCGCTCGGACCTCGAGGCCGGCATGGCCAAGCTGTTCGCCTCCGAGGCGGGCCGCTTCTGCGTCGAGGAGTCCTTTCGCATCCACGGTGGCTACGGATACTCCAAGGAATACGAGATCGAGCGCCTCTACCGCGACGCGCCGCTGCTGCTGATCGGCGAGGGCACGTCGGAGATCCAGCGGATGGTCATCGGGCGCAAGCTGCTCCAGCGCCACAAGATCTAGGCCTCGCGATGAGCGGCGAGGACGCAAAGACACTGATCGAGACGGCCACGCGCAACTTCCTCGGCGAGGTGCCGGCGCTCGCGCCGATGAAGCTCGTGGTCGGGGTCGACCTGCGCGGGCGCGGCGACGTGCAGCAGTTCCGCCTGGAGCTCCCCGACATCGCCGTCACCAAGGATGCGGCGGCCGACGCGAAGGTGCGCGTCGAGATGCAGCGCGCGTTCTTCAACGTGATGGCGGTCGATGGCAAGGTGCCGGACTGGATCGAGGCCTTCACCTACGGGCAGGCGAAGGCGACCGGTCCATCGCAGATCCTCAAGCTGATCGTCAACGTCGTCGAGCGCCACGAGGAGCGCCAGCGGTTGCGCCGCGCCAAGCCGCATCCGGCCTGATCGGGCGGCCGGCGCGCCGTCAGTGGTAGGTGAGGACCTGCTGGGCGAGGAACGCAAGCGACAGCAGCATGGCCACGACCATCGCGATGAGGGAGAAGTTCTCGTTCACGTGCGCCCCCGGCGGCGGCAAGGCTGCCGATCGGCTCATCATCGCATGTTCGGGGGCGTCGCCCGCGAGTAGGGTCGATCCGAGGGTCGACGCCGGTCGCGGGTGTCGCGCGCGGCCATAGACTCACTCGATACGGCACGCGCATCGGGAGAGCTCGGTGTAGCGTCGCCGCCAACGTTCGCGTCACGCAAGGGGGATTGTCGATGATGGGAATGACACGCTGGTTGCTCGCTCGCTCGCTGACGATTGGGGCGGTGGCCGGCGTGGCCGCGCTGGCATCCGCCCCGAACGCATCGGCGACCGCGAGCCCCTCGCCGATCACCGTGGGCACGCCGCTGCAGAGCGGCCCCCCGGCGGTCGCCGTCGACTCCGCCGGCGACGCGATCATCGCGTGGGCGAATACGAAGGACCTGCCGCCGTCGACCGTCAACGTCGTCCAATGGTGCGTCCTTTCGGTGGGAGCGAAGGCCTGCACCCACTCGGGCACCCTCACGCCCGCCGACGGCGCCCAGTACGTCGACGACGTCCAGGTGCTGGTCGACGGCTCCACGATCGTCGTGCTCGCCGACGTCTACGGGACCCAGGGTCCCGGCTCGCGCAACTACGTTCCCGAGCAGGAGTGGGCATCCACCGACGGCGGAGCGACGTTCATCGACGTGAACGGCGGCCTGTCGGTCGCCGACGGCATCATCAACGCCGACACCGCCCCGCTCGGCGCGGTCATCCTGCCCGGGACGAATGTGCTCGGCTACGGCTGGAACACGGCCGGAGGCTCGCCGCCGACGTTCAACGCGTTCCCGCTCGGCTCGCCCCCGGAATGCTCCACGAAGACGTGTTCGGCGAGCTACGCGTCGCTCGAGCCGAACACCAATCCCGACCCGATCGGCAACGCGGGCGGCCAGTTCGCCGCCCAGAGCGGGCCGAACGCGGGGGTGCTCGGCATCTTCAACACCGACTTCACCAACGGGCCCCTCGGGTGCTCCAGCGCGAAGACCGTTCCGTTCGGCACCGCGTTCGCGTACGGCTCGGGCCCACAGAGCGCGACCAACGACTACAACGTCTCGCCAGGCTCGCCGAACAGCGCGTGGAAGGTGCCGGTCACGCTCGCCGACTGCAACGTCGAGTACCCGGCCGTCGGCGGTGGTGGGAGCGGGTTCGGCGTCCTCGAGGACAACGAGCTGACGGGGACGACCGTCTATCACCGCTTCAACGCGGCGACCGCCAGCTTCAGTGGTACACCGCAGGTGACGATCTCGTCCCACGGTGAGCAACAGCCGTCGGTCTCGCAGGACGGCTCCGGCGGCGTCTATGCCACCTTCCTCGCCGGCGGCGCCGGCGGTCCGATCGCGCTCGCCTACAGCCCCGACGGAGGCAACGCGTGGGCCGGGCCCGCGACGCTCAGTTCCGACGGCGGCGGCGGCGCCGGCGGTCTGACCAGCTCGGTCAACGCCGCCGGTCAGGGCTGGGCGGCGTGGACCGACAACGGCACGGTCTTCGCCCGGTCGTTCCGGGCCGTGGACGCGCTGTCCCCGGCCATCGTCGGTGGCACCGGCACGAGCACGACCTCCACGCTGACGGTCACCGTCACGTGCGGGTCGACGCCGTGCACGGTGGCGATCACGATCGCCGCGCCTCCCGCGAAGGCCAAGGCCAAGCCGGTCACGCTGGCCACGGGCACGTTCACGATCAAGACGAACGGCCCGGACAAGCTCCAGCTCCATCTGAGCAAGACCGGCGAGGCGTACCTCGCCTCCCACCACGGGCGCCTGAAGGCGAGCGTCAGCGTGTCCGAGCGGATCATCGGGCTCACCGCACCGCTGACCCGGAAGACGGTCACGATCACTCCGAAGAGGTGACGCTCGGCGCGGCGCTCAGCGCTGTTCGGCCGGACACCACCAGGTCGTGCGCCCGCCGACCCGGCCGCGCTCCATCTCGGCGCCGCAGCGCGGACAGTTCGCCCCCGGGCGGCGGAACGGGATCACCTCGCCGGTGTGCACGCCGCCGCCCCGCGTGGCCGAGCGGATCGTCGCCCGCAGGCTGCGACGCAACGCGTCGAGCTCGGCGCCCGAGAGCGAGCCCGCCGGCCGGCGCGGATCGAGCCGAGCCTGCCACAGGGCCTCGTCGGCAAGCAGGTTTCCGACGCCGGCGATGACCGACTGATCCATCAGCCGAGCCTTCAGCGGTGCCCGGCCGCGGCCGACGTGAGCGCGGAACGCCTCGCGTCCGATCTCGGCGGCGTCCGGCCCGAGACGGTCGATCGCGGGGTCGAGCACGACGCGTGACAGCCGCCGCCGGTCGCGCAGCACGAGCGAGCCGCCATCGTCGAAACGCACGGTGAACCGGTCCCAGCCCCGTCCGGCGGCGGCGGGCTTCGGATCGCCGGCCTCCTCGTCGTCGACGATGAGGCGGCCGGCCATCCCGAGGTGCAGGCCGAGCTCAGGTCCTCCGCCGGTCTCGAGCCAGATCGACTTGCCGCGCCGGTGCGCGGCGGTCAGCTCGCGCCCGATGAGCGCGTCGGCGATCTCACCGGGCGCGTGCGGGCGGGCGACGTACGTGTCGCGGTCGTCGACCGCGACGATGCGCCGGCGCAGCGCCCGGGCCGCGATGAGCGCGCGAGCGCGCTCGACCTCAGGGAGCTCAGGCGAGAACGGCCTCGTTGTCGTACAGCTTGATCACCTTGACCATGCCCGGCTTCGTGGCATCGAGGCACAGGCGGCAGAGCACGCACTCGTCGAGGTTCCTCTCGACGATGTCGAGTGCGCCGTCGTCCTTCTGGCTGAAGATGTCGACCGGGCAGGCCTCGGTGAGCCTGCGCGCGATCTCCGGATCGCTCGCCGCCGCGTCGTCCACCTCGACCGCGATGAAGGTGCCGTCCTTGCGCAGGCTCATGCCGGGCTCCTCGTTGCGATCTTGTCCTTGATGATGTCCGGGATCGCGGAGATCTCCTCGGCGACGGTGATCCCGGCCTCGGCGAGGCGGGCGATCTTCTCGGTCGCCGTGTCCTCCTTGCCCTCGACGATCGTGCCGGCGTGGCCGAAGCTCATGCCGGGCATCTCGTCCATGAAGCGACCGGCCATGAAGGCGACGATCGGCAGGCGCGAGTTGTTCTCGGTCACCCAGCGGGCGAGCTCGGCCTCCATGCGGCCGCCGGGCTCGGTGTAGATCACGATGCCCTGCGTCTGCTCGTCGGCCTCGAACAGCGGCATCAGCTCGGCGTAGGAGGAGCCGATGATCGCGTCGCCGCCGATCGACACCGCGGTGGACTGCCCGAGCCCGGCCGCGCTGAGCGTCGAGGACATCTCGGTCGTCATGCCGCCCGAGCGCGAGATGACGCCGATCGGGCCGGGCGTGTACGCCTTGGCCGCGTCCTTCGCGGGTCCCCCGATGCCGCCCATCTTGATGACGTCGGGGACGATGATCCCGAGGCAGTTCGGACCGATGATGCGCGCGCCGCGCAGCGTGGCCAGTTCGACCATCTGGGCCACGTCAGCGCGCGGGATGCGCTCGGTGACGATCACGATCAGCTTGATGCCGTTCTCGATCGCCTCGAAGACGGCGTCCTTCGTGAACGCGGGGGGAACCGTCACGACGCTGCCGTCGATCGGCCCGCCGTGGTGCTCGACCGCCTGGCCGACGGTGTCGAACACCGGCACGCCGTGCACGTCGCGTCCGAGGCGTCCCGGCGTCACCCCGCCGACGACCTTCGCGCCGGCGCCATAGTCGAGACACTCGCGCGTCAGGTTGACGGCCTCGCGGCCGGTGATGCCCTGGACGATGAACGTCGTGCTCTCGTCGATCAAGATGCTCACGCCGCCGCTCCGATCTTCTCCACCGCGCGGCCCGCCGCCTCGTGCAGCGACACCGAGCGGTCGGCGTACTCGACGCCGTACTTGCTCAGGATCTTGAAGCCCTCCTCCTCCCAGGCGCCCGGGATGCGGAAGATCGCGATCTTCTCGGCCGGGTCGTATCCGAGCTCGAGGCACGCCTTGATGACCCCGCGCGCGACGATGTCCACGCGGGTGTTGGAGACGATCGACATCATCACGGCGATCTTGTCCACTCCGGGCTTCTGCAGGACGAGCTTGGCCAGGCCGCACGCCTTGGCCACCGACGGATTGCCGCCGATCTCGCAGTAGTTGGCGGGCTTGCCGCCGTGCGCCCGAACCGCGTCAAAGAGCGTCAGCGAGCCGCCGCCGGCCCCGATGACGAGGCCGAGGTTGCCGTCGAACTCCGTGACGTTGCCGGCCACGCCCCGGTGATCCTGGGCGTCGACCTCCTCGCCGGCGAGCTCGAACGGCGTCGCCTCGCGGGCCTGGCGCGTCTCCTCGGGCGCGACGCCAAGGTCGGACAGCAGCTTGGCCTGACGGCCCCGGGCCTCGTTCTCCATCTCCATGTGCGCGTCGAGCGCGACGAAGGTGCCGTCCTGCAGCTCCCCGATCGGGTTGATCTCCGCGAGCGTCATGTCGTATTGCACGAACAGGCGGGCCAGACGGGTGAGGATCGGGACCAGGCGATTCAGCCGCGACCCGCTCACCCCGGTGGCGGCGATCACCTGCTTGGCCTGGAAGTCCGACAGCGGGAGGATGTTCGAGAAGTGCCCGCGCCCGACGTGGTCGGGGTGTGTGGCGGCGACCTCCTCGATGTCGATGCCGCCCATGTCGCTGAACAGCATCACCGGCTTCTTGCGGATCCCGTCCCACACGACCCCGGCGTAGTACTCCTGCTTGACGTCGGCCTTCGGGTCGACGAGCACGCCGCGGGGCATGTGGCCGTTGATCTCGAGCTCGAGGACGTTGGCGGCGTGCGCCTCGGCCTCGTCGGGCGTGTCGGCGAACTGCACGCCGCCGGCCTTCATGCGGCCGCCGCTCAGGACCTGGGACTTGATCACCGTCGGCCCGCCGATGCGCTCGGCGATGGAGCGCGCCTCGGCGGCGTCGGTCGTGAAGCCGTAATCGGTGACGGGGATGCCGGCGCGCTTGACGATCTCGCGCGCCTCGTACTCGTAGAAGCGCATGGCGTTGGGAAGCTCCTGCTGTTAGGGGCTCGGCGGTCGGGAACCCTAGCGGTTGCGGGGCAGCGGCGGCTACGCGCCCGCGGTCGCCGGCTCGAAGCCGTACGCCTCGGCGAGCTCGGGATCCTTCTCGGCGAGCAGGCGGGCCAGGGACACCATCACCTGGCACTGCTTCCAGGTGGCGTCGTCCTGCATCTTCCCGTCGATCATGTGCACGCCGCGACCGTCGGGGATGGCCTCGATCACCTTCTTGGCGAAGCGCACCTCCTCGGGGTCGGGGCTGAACACCTTCTTGGCGATGGTGATCTGGTCCGGGTGCAGCGACCACGCGCCGACGCAGCCCATCAGGAAGGCGGCGCGGAACTGCGTCTCGCAGCCCTCCTTGTCCCTGATATCGCCGAACGGGCCGTAGAAGGGGAGGATCCCGACCGATGTGCAGGCGTCGACCATGCGCCCGATCGAGTAGTGCCAGAGGTCCTGCTGGGCGGTCACGCGCGGCGCGTCGGGGTTCTCGGGGTCGGGATCGGACATCACGCGGTAGCCCGGGTGGCCGCCGCCGACACGGGTGGTCTTCATGCGCCGCGAGGCGGCGAGGTCGGCCGGACCGAAGCTCATGCCCTGCATGCGTGGGCTGGCGGCGGCGATCTCCTCGAGGTTGGTCACGCCGAGCGCGGTCTCGAGGATCGCGTGTACGAGGATCGGCCGCTCGAGCCCGGCCTTCGCCTCGAGCTGGGCGAGCAGCCGGTCGACGTAATGGATGTCCCACGGCCCCTCGACCTTCGGGACCATGATCACCTCGAGCTTGTCGCCGATCTCGGTCACGAGCGTCGTGATGTCGTCGAGCACCCAGGGGGACTCGAGCGAGTTGACGCGCGTCCACAGCGCGGTGGAGCCGAGATCGGTCGTCTTGGCCACCTCCACGAGCCCCTCGCGGGCCGCGATCTTGCGGTCGACCGGCACCGCGTCCTCGAGGTTGCCGAGCAGGATGTCGGTCTTCGCGGCGATGTCGCCGGCCTTCGCGCGCATCTTCTCGTTGCTCGCGTCGAGGAAATGGATCATCCGCGAGGGCGGGAACGGGATCTCGCGCAGCGGCTCGGGCGCGCCGATGGCGAGGGGGGTGAAGAAGTCGCGGGGGTTGCGCACGTCGGGGATCTCCTTGTGAGGTTGCCCGAAAACGTACCGGCTCGGGCGCCACGGCCGGTTTGCGAGTGGCGCCGGTCCGCCGTTCTGCTGCGTGGTGCAGTGCTGCTTGCGTGGCTGTCCGGGGGCCTGACTGACGCTGCAGACCTGCGACGTCCCGTGATTCAGGAGCTCGGCCGAGGCGCGCAGGTCCGCGACCGTCTCGGCCACCAGACCATGCGGGCGCGGGAACGTCCGCACGACGGCTCCGCCGGGGGTCGTCAGCCAGCTGATGGAGGTTGGCAGAAGCATGTTGAACAGTCGCCGCAGCTCGCTCCACCTGTGCTTTGCGAGGGCGAAGTCCAGCTTGCGCACCAGTTTCGGGGGCGCGTTCACGTCTGCGCCGGTGGCGACGTTGCTCTCGACCGTGTCCGGGGGTGGCGACGCAACGGCGGCCGCGCGGAACAGCACCGCGCCGACGCCATCGGGCACGAGCTCGAGCGAGTCGCTGCTGCCGCCGGCGACCATCGCCTGGGCCGACTGAAAGCCCGTGTTCACGCCGGCAAAGCTGAAGCAGCCCGAGCTGGCGACGCTCTCGAGGGGCGCCTGACCGGCGACCTCCGACGTCGCCGTCACGAAGCAATAGGTCGCGCCTCGTCCGAGCTGCCGCGCATCGGCGCGCAGGATCGTGAGCAGGTACCCCGGGACCAGGCGCCGGCACTTTGCCGGCAAGTTCAGCTCGCGCGGCACCCCGGCGACGAGACAGACCGAGGTGCTCCCGAGCGTAGCCACGAGTCGCGTGTCGGCAGGGTCGTAGCTCTGTAGGCCGCCGAGCAGCGCGGCCAGCGACTGCGATCCCGGCGCCGGCGTCGGAGGGACGTCGCTCGGCACCTGGGTCGACGGAACACCGCGTAGGGCGCGAGCACCGAGGACGAGACCGCGCCCGGCGCCGCTCGGGCGGGCCTGGTGCCGAACAGGAGGCTGAGCGACGACCCGCAGGCCCGCCTGATCTGCTGCGCCGTCGGCGTCGGCATCCGCGCACCCCCCGGCGCCGCCGCCAGCCCGGCCGCGAGCGAGGCGACCCCCACTGCGGCCGCCGCTCGCCCCGCGATGCCCCCCCTGGGCCAGCGCACCGTCCCGCCGTATCAGCGGCGGTGGAGCGAGGCTGATTTCGTTCTCCCCACTAGGATTCTGTGCTCAGCGACGGCGGCGTGCGTGCGGTCGCGAAGGATCGATTCCGGCGCACGCCACCTGGCCGACACCGCATCGAAGTGTCGCGCCGCGTCTTCATCCCAGCGGGCCGCCGCGGCCGATCCCTCACACACAGGAGACAACGAGACACCCCATGAGCGAGACGACCACCTCCGTCGAGACCGACCAGGCCGCGCGCGAAGCGTCCGGCGCCCATCCGTACGGCCGTTACCTCGAGGAGTTCGAGGTCGGAGCCGTCTACAAGCACTGGCCGGCGAAGACGGTGACCGAGTACGACGACCACCTGTTCTGCCTGCTGACGATGAACCACCATCCGCTGCACCTCAACGACGTGTACGCCAAGCAGTCCCAGCAGGGGCGCAACGTCGTGGTCGGCCCGTACGTCTACTCGCTGGCACTCGGGCTGTCCGTCAGCGACGTGAGCGGCAAGGCGATCGCCAACCTCGCCACCGACGAGCTCTCGCACCCGAATCCGGTCTTCCACGGCGACACGCTGTACGTGGAGTCGGAGGTGCTGGAGAAGACCGAGTCGCGGAGCAAGCCCGACCGCGGCACGGTGCGCGTGCACACCCGCGTGCTCAACCAGGACGGCGTCCTGGTCGCCGAGTTCAAGCGGCTCGTGCTCGTGCCCCGCAAGCACCCCGGCGAGCCGGCCGACGCGTAGAGTCCCGCGGGCCGGGTAGGGGAAAGTCCCGGTTTGACTGGGCCGGCTCGACCGGTAGGCTTCAGGACCTCGCCCGATGACCCGGGCGTTTTTCCGTTCTCCGACCGTTGTTGTCTGAGACGCGAAAAGGGCATTTGCCCGACACCGACGCTTCCCTTAGCGCCGCCGCCACCCTAGGAAGGAGCACCGTCGACCACATGGAGACCATTGCCAGCGCCCCGACGAAACACGCCGGTTTGCTCAACTGGGTCCAGGAAGTAGCCGCCCTCACGCAGCCCGACTCGGTCTATTGGTGTGACGGCTCGGCCGAGGAGTACGACCGGCTTGCCCAGGACCTCGTCGACGCCGGGACCTTCGAGCGTCTGTCGGACGCCAAGCGCCCGAACTCGTATCTCGCGCTGTCGGACCCGGGCGACGTGGCGCGGGTCGAGGACCGCACGTTCATCTGCTCGGCGCATGAGGTCGACGCCGGCCCGACGAACAACTGGCGCGATCCGGCGGAGATGCGCGAGGCGCTCGTCGAGCTGTTCCGCGGGTCGATGCAGGGACGCACGATGTACGTCGTCCCGTTCTCGATGGGTCCGCTCGGCTCCGACCACAGCTACATCGGGGTTCAGCTGACCGACTCGGCCTACGTGGCGGTGAGCATGCGGATCATGACCCGCATGGGGCAGGCGGCGCTCGACGTGCTCGGGACCCGCGGCGACTTCGTTCCCTGCCTGCACTCGGTGGGCATGCCGCTCACCGAAGGCGTCGAGGACGTCCCGTGGCCGTGCAATGCCGACAACAAGTACATCGTGCATTTCCCCGAGACGCGCGAGATCTGGTCCTTCGGCTCCGGATACGGCGGCAACGCGCTGCTCGGCAAGAAGTGCTTCGCCCTGCGCATCGCGTCGGTCATGGCGCGCGACGAGGGCTGGCTGGCCGAGCACATGCTCATCCTCAAGCTCACCTCGCCCGAGGGCAAGGCGAAGTTCATCGCCGGCGCCTTCCCGTCGGCGTGCGGGAAGACGAACCTCGCGATGCTCATCCCGACGCTCGACGGCTGGCAGGTCGAGTGCGTCGGGGACGACATCGCCTGGATGAAGTTCGGCGAGGACGGGCGTTTGTACGCGGTCAACCCCGAGTTCGGATTCTTCGGCGTCGCGCCGGGCACCGGCGAGAGCACGAACCCGAGCGCGATGGGCGCGATCCGCCACGACACGATCTTCACCAACTGTGCGCTCACCGACGACGGCGACGTGTGGTGGGAAGGGATGACCGCGTCAAAGCCCGCGCATCTGCGCGACTGGCGCCGCAACGACTGGACCCCGGCGTCCGAGACCCCGGCCGCGCATCCGAACGCCCGCTTCACCGTGCCGGCCGCGCAGTGCCCGGTGATGGCGCCCGAGTGGGACGACCCGGCCGGCGTGCCGATCGACGCGATCCTGTTCGGCGGACGCCGGGCGTCGGTGGTGCCGCTCGTGCACGAGGCGCGCGACTTCGAGCACGGCGTGTTCCTCGGCTCGGTCATGTCCTCCGAGACGACCGCCGCCGCGGCCGGCCAGGTCGGCCAGTTGCGCTTCGACCCGTTCGCGATGCTTCCGTTCTGCGGCTACGACATGGCCCGGTACTTCGCCCACTGGCTGGAGATCGGCAAGCGGGGTGACGCGGACAAGCTGCCCAAGTTCTTCTACGTCAACTGGTTCCGCAAGGACGAGAACGGACGCTTCCTGTGGCCCGGGTTCGGCGAGAACAGCCGCGTGCTGGCCTGGGTGTTCCGCCGCTGTGACGGCGAGGCCGAGGCGGTCGAGTCGCCGATCGGGCTGCTGCCGGCGCCCGGCGCGATCGACACGGAGGGCCTGGAGATCGCCGAGGAGGACCTGCAGAAGGTCCTCTCGGTCGACCCGCAGGAGTGGGCGGCGCAGCTGCCGCAGTACCACGAGCACTACGCGAAGTTCGAGCGCCTGCCCGAGGCGCTCCGCGCCCAGCTGGCGGCACTCGAGCAGCGGCTCGCCTAGCTTCGGCTCGGTTGACGAATGCCGCCGCAGCGGCGGCATTCGTCGAGCGGCCGGCCCCGCGGCCGGCCCGAGCGTGCTCAGGCGCGGTCGAACGCCGCGATGACGGAGAAGTCGTCGTCGCCGTGGCCGGTGCGCCGGGCGAACTCGAGCGACTCGAACGCGTCGGCCACGGCCGGCAGCGGGTAGTCGCTCGACTGCAGCATCAGCCGGGTGTCCTTGGCCAGCGCATCGGCCGAGAACTGGGTCTCGGAGAACGACCCGGTGCGGATCATCTCGCCCTTCAGATCCCTGATCGGCGCCAGGAGCGTGTGGTCGAGCGCTTCCAGCACGTCGTCGGTCGTCAGCCCCTGGGAGCGTCCGAGTCGCAGGGCCTCGACGAGCCCTTGTCCCGAGGCGGCGAGGCCGAGGTTGGCCAGGAGCTTGGCGGTGGCGGCCTTGGCCGGGGTGTCGTAGGTCCGCAACCGGCTCGGATCCGCCCAGCGCGACACGATCGGCCGGGCGTCCTCGACCGCGTCGGCGTCGCCGCCGAGGAGCACGCCGAGCTGGCCCGCTCGGGCGGGACCGATCGATCCGATCACCGGGGAGTGCACGTAGCGCACCCCGTGCTCGGCGGACCAGCGGGCAAAGGCGGACCCGTCGGACGGGGAGATGGTGGTGATGTCGATCCACAGCGCCCCAGCCGGAATCGGCAGGTCGGCGTCGACGACCACCTCCCGGACGGTCTCCGGGCCGAAGAGCACGGTGATGACGGTGCCGGCGCCGTGCACGGCCTCGGCGGCCGTGTTCGCCACGGTCGCGCCGCGCTGCGCGAGCTCGTCGGCCGCCGATCGCGTGCGGTTCCAGACGACCAGCTCGTACTCACCGTCGACCAGATGGCCGGCGAGGGCACGGCCCATGCGGCCGAGTCCGAGGAAGGCGATCTTCATGGGTGGTCCTTTCGGGAGAGGAAGCGAACGCACAGCTGCCTCATACCCCATAGGCCGGAGCCGGCTCGGCGCGCGGTTCGGGCGCGGCGGGAACCGGTGAACGGTCCCTACTCGTGCCCGTGCGCCTCGCCCGCGGCGGCGGGCGGGCGGGATTCCTCGGCCAACGACGTGATCGTCAACGTGCCGCGAGCGGCCTGCTCGAGGACCTCGGTCGCCTCCTCGAGCGAGCGCGCATAGAGCTCGACCAGCAGGTGGACGACGATCCGCCCGTCGTCCTCGTGCTTGTGGAAGCGCACGTGGGTGAAGAACTCGCGGATGCCGTGATCGCCGAAGGCGGCGTAGGACAGCGCGTCGCCCGCCTCGGGCCCGGAGCACGTCTCGACGTCGTCGGCGTCGACGGTGACCGTGCAGGAGGCGACCCAGGGCGTCCCGGCGATCATCCGCTCCCAGCGGTCCTCGATCGGCTCGACGCGGCCGTCCTTGAAGCCGAGGTGGGGCTGGTCGTGCATGCAGTCCAGGCATTGCACGACGGCCTCCTGCAGCTCATCGACGACCTCGGCGCGCTCGCCCGTCTGCGGATCGATCTTGTGGATCCCCTCGTAGTGCACCTGCACCTCGAGATCCTGCGACCAGCACCGGTAGCAGCGCAGCCAACTGCGGGCCGTCGTCTCGGGCAGGCCGCTGTCCATGTGGCCAATTCTATGCTGCGATGGCGCCGGGCACGGGAAAGGTTCGATCGGTGCCGCCCACTACCCGAACGTGAAGGCGTAGCCGGTGATCCCCGGAGCGAGGCGCAGCGTGAGGCGATGCTGCTCGTCGGAGGGGAGGGAGACAAGCGTGTAGAGGCGCTGCCCGGTCACGGTCACGACGCCGTTGTGCACGTCGGAGCCGGCGTCCGCCGCGGAGATCGGGCGGCCGTCGAGCAGCACCTGGATCGGGCGCGGCGACCCACCGGCCGAGCTGAGGACGAGATAGACGTGCTTGGCCACGAACTCGGAGTCGATGGTGGCGCCGGCGATCGCGGTCGCCGGCTGGGCGCCGATGTTCCAAGTGCCCCCGAACGCGAAATCGTTCGCCGGCAGGCTGCCGCTCGGAGCGATGTAGCTGTGGGTGCCCGCGATGGGCTCGCCGTCGATCCATCCCTGCGCGCGCTCGGTGCCCAGGTAGGTCTCCGGCGTCGCCGCGTTGGACGGCACGACGACGTTGTGCGGCTGCGCCCGTCCGGCCGGGGTCGCATGCCCCGAGGCGACGAGCAGCGCGCGGATCGCCGCCTCGGTCTTGTCGTAGTCGCCCTCGCCGAACGCGACGTAACGCACGTTCCCACTCGCGTCGAGGAGATAGTCGGCCGGCCAGTACTGGTTGCCGTAGGCGTTCCAGGTGCCGTAGTTGTTGTCCTGGACGACCGGGTAGCGGATGCCGAACTGCGAGATCGCGTCGCCGACGTTCGACGCCTCGTGCTCGAAGGCGAACTCCGGCGTCTCAACGCCGACGATCGTCAGGCCGGCGGCGCGGTACTTCTGATCCCACGCCTCGAGGTAGGGCAGCGTGCGGATGCAGTTGATGCACGTGTACGTCCAGAAGTCGACCAGGACGACGCGGCCGCGCAGCCCGGCCAGCGTGAGCGGCCGGTTGCCGGGGGTGTTGAACCATCGCTGCGTGTCGGTGAACGGCGGTGCCGTTCCGAGGTCCGGGTACGCGCTCGCCGCGGCGGGATCCGCCGCGGTCGCGTTCGCCTGCGCCGTCGAGGCCACGAACCGCTGAGTGTGTCCGGTGATCTGCGGCAGCCGGTGGGTGACCGCGTTCGACTGCTCCAGACCGGCGGTGAGGTTCACGTTCTTGATGTTCGTCGCCACCCATTGGTCGAACGCCACGTCCTCGTTGGTCACGATCGCCAGGGCGGTGACGAGCATGATCCCGCCGAGCACACGCTGGAGCGCCAGTCCGCCCCCGGCCCGGCGGACGCGGTCGAACAGCTTGTGCCCGCCGAGCATCAGCGCGAACAGGACCGCCGCCGAGCCGAATGTGTAGGCGACCGCGACCGCGACCGAGCGCCCGGTCGCGGCGCCGACCGAGATCACCGCGGCGAGGATCGGTCCGGCGCAGGGGGTGTAGACGAGGCCGAGCGCCGCGCCGACGACGAGCCCGGAGGCGAACCCGTCGCCGCGCGTGCGGGGCCCGAAACGCGACAGCGAGGCAAGCGGGGCCTCCAGGCGGGCGGCGAGGGTTGGAAACACGAGCGCCAGACCGAAGCCGAGCAGCACGACGACGGCAATCGCGCGCAGGGGATCGGCGCCCAGGCCGACGCCGTCGACGACCTTCGAGATGCCGATGATCGTGACCGCGAACGTGATCGATAGGCCGAGCACGACGCCGAGCGGGCGGCGGCGTCCGCCGACGCCGCCGGCCGACAGCAGCGCGGGAAGCACCGGCAGGACACACGGGCTGAGTGCGGTGCCGGCTCCGGCGAGCACGGCGAAGGCGAGCAGGACGATCATTGCAGGGGCATAGCGGAAGCCGACGGGGCCGCCGCTCTGTCTCGCGGGCGGGCGCCGGTGTTACACGCCGGGCGCCGCGTTGCCGCCGGTCCTCAGCCGCCGATCGCCGACATCGTCCGCGGGGGAGGGACGAAGCCGGGGTCGTTGACGTGATGCTTGAGCTCCTTGCGCCACACCGCGGCGGCGATGAGCTCGGCGATCTCGTCGTCGGAGACGTCGCTCCGGAGCGGTTCGCGCAGGTCGGTCTCGCGCCGCGAGAACAGGCACGTGCGCAGCTGGCCCTCGGCCGTCAGCCGGATGCGATTGCAGTCCCCGCAGAAGGGCTCGGACACCGGGTTGATGAAGCCGATGCGGCCCCGTCCGTCCGCGAAGCGGTACACCCGCGCGGTCGCGCTCGGCTCGCGCGGCTCGGGCTCGAGCGGGAACACGGCATCGATCGCGCAGCGGATCTCCTCGCCGGTCAGGACCTGCTCGGGGGTCCACGCGCGGTCGGCGTCGAGCGGCATGAACTCGATGAAGCGCACCTCATAGGGGTGCTCGCGCGCGAAGCGGGCGAACGGGAGGATCTCCTCCTCGGTGAAACCGCGGATCCCGACCGCGTTGACCTTGATCGGATGCGCCTGGGGGTGGTCGGCCAGGGTGCGCAGCCCCCGCAGCACCCGGGGGAGCGCGTCGCGACGCGTCATGGCGAAGAAGCGGTCGCGCTGGAGGGAGTCGACGGACACGTTGAAGCGGTCCACGCCGGCCGCCACGAGCGCGGCGGCGTCGCGCTCGAGCAGGTACCCGTTGGTCGTCAGCGACAGGTCACGCAGGCCGTCGATCGCGCGGAGCATCCCGGCGAGCACCGGGAGGTCGCGGCGCACGAGCGGCTCGCCACCGGTCAGGCGCACGTCGCGCACCCCCATGGCGACGAGGATGCGCACGACACGCTCGATCTCCTCGAAGCGGAGGATCTCGTCGCGATCCAGCCACGGCAGCCCCTCGGCCGGCATGCAGTACTGGCAGCGGAAGTTGCAGCGGTCGGTCACCGAGATACGCAGATCCTCGATCGCGCGACCATGCGCGTCGACGAGCGGCGGAAGCCCCGCGGCGGTCATCCTCACACGGTACCGCGGGCACGCGCTCCCGCGGCGGCGGTGCGTCTCACGACTTCGGCGGGCGGATCCGGGTCACCGCGCCGGCGCCGAGGCGCGGCAGCGCGTCCGCGTCGGTCTCGATTGCGGCGACCGTCAGCTCGGCGAACATCGCCGCCCGCTCCGCGTCGGCGGGTCCGTAGCGTCCGCCGTCGCGTCGGTCGAGCAGCGACAGGGTGCCGATCGCCCGGTCGTTCTGGATCAGTGGCACGACGAGCATCGTGTACGGCACGTAGCCCGTTCCGGCGGCGATGCGCGCGGCGAAGCGCGGGTCGTTGCGGCAGTCCGCGACGGCAAGCGGCTGTCCGCTCTCGAGCACGACGCCCGCGAGCCCCTGTCCCGGGGGGAGGCGCACGCCGACGATCTCGTCCGACCCGGCGCCCCAGGCCGACTGGTAGACCAGCTCGCCGGTGGTGCCGTCGGTGAGGGCGATCGAGGCGGCGGCCGCCTCGAACACGCCGGCCGCGGTGCGCACGATCGCCTCGAGCAGCTTGCGCCGGGCCGCCGGGCGCTCGAGCGAGCTGACGAGCGATCGGCCCTCGGTGTGCTGCAGGTCGCCGCCGCCGAGCGCGCGCGCGAACGCGTCGACGGAGGCGACGCGTCGCTCGGGGATCATCTGCAGACCGGCGACGACGGCCTCCTCGATCTCGGGCGGGACGTCCGGACAGAGCTCGGACAGCCGCGTCGGGCTCGCGTACACGGGCGGCTCGCCGGTGAGGAGCGTCCACAGCGTCGCGGCGATGCTGAACACGTCGCTGCGCGGGGACACGGCGCCGCCGGCGAACACCTCGGGGGACATGTACCGGGGCGTGCCGACCCCGGTCGTCGCGCTGAGCGAGTCGTCGCCGAGCATGCGCGCGATGCCGAAGTCGACGAGCACGACGCCGTGATCGCCGAGGATGAGGTTCTGCGGCTTGACGTCACGGTGCACGATCTGCTGCTCGTGGACGTACTGCAGCGCCTCGCAGCCCTGGCGGATGTAGCCGACGGCCTCGTCGATCCCGAGTCCCGGCGAGCCGCGCTCCTTGAGGAGCACATCGAGGTCGATTCCCTCGACGAGCTCCATCACGAGGTACTGCCCACTGTCGTCGCTGAAGTAGTCGAGGACCTTCACGACGCGCGGGTGGCTCAGCACGGCCAGCAGCCGCGATTCGACCTCGAAGCGCTCCGCGTGACGGGCATCGAGCAGGTGCTTGACCGCCACGCGACCGGTATCGCGCATGTCGCTGGCGCGGTAGACTGCGCCCATCGCCCCGCTCGAGATCGGCGAGCTGATCTTGTACCGCTCGCCGAGCACCAGGCCGGGTGACAACTGAAAGCGCGTCTGATCCACGGCCATGCCTGTGAGGGTACTGGTCGTCCCGGTCCATCGCCAGTCATCTTCCGGTGGCGGTCGTCATGTGAACGCCTGCGATCGCGCGCTCCGCCGGCTCGATTAGGCTTGCCGCGGGGATCTCCTCATGAGCGCTCGACGATCACGGGGTGTGCAGGCGACGCGCGGCGCACGTACGCGGCGCGGCCTGCTGGTCGCGATCGCGCTGCTGAGCGTCGCGGTCGGGCTCGTCACGTATGCGACCGGCGCGCTCCACGCGCTCGATCTCGACACGATGAACGTGCGCTTCAGCGTGCGCGGGACCCAGAAGCCGCCGCCGGACATGGTCGTCGTGCGGATCGACGATCTCACGTTCAGCGACCTGAACGCGAACTGGCCGTTCTGCTACAGCCGCCACGCGCAGCTCATCAGCGACATCGCCGCCGAGCACCCGAAGGCGATCGCCTACGACATCCAGCTGAGCGACCCGCCGCATGGCGGCTGCGGAGGGGAGAACGACGCCGTCGCGCTCGCCAACGCGATCAACAACGCGAACGGAACGGTCGTCCTCGGCTGGACCGAGGACATGGCGAATGGCGACGTGAAGTTCGTCGGCTCAGCCCAGGGAACCGCGATCCTCGCCCAGATCGGCGGTCATGCCGCCTCCACGCTCGTGCCGCCCGATCCGGGCTACGTCGACCGCCGCGTCGCCTACCAGGTCGACAACCTGCGCACCTTCGGGGTCGTCACGACGGAGGTCGCCGATCACCACCGCGTCAGCCCGAGCGCGTTCGGGGGCGTGAACGGGACCGGCTGGATCGACTATGCCGGAGGCGCGAACACGTTCCCGTCGGTCGACTTCGCCGACGTCATCCGGCACCGGCTGCCGCCGGGCTTCTTCCGGAACAAGGTCGTCGTCGTCGGCGCGACGGCCCCGTCGCTGCAGGATCTCCACGCGACGCCGACGGCGGCGCTGATGCCCGGACCGGAGATCCAGGCCAACGCGATCGCCACCGTGCGGCGCGACCTGCCGCTGCGCTCGGCGCCCGGGTGGCTGAACGTGCTCATCATCGTGCTGCTCGGCGCGGCCGCGCCGCTTGCCGGCCTGCGGCTCAGCGGAGGCGGCTCGGGGCTCGGATCGGCGCTGTCGGGCGTCGCGTCCTCGGTCGGGCTGGCGCTCGGCCTCGGGGTCGCCTTCCTCGTCGCGGCGCAGCTCGCCTTCGACGCCGGCCACGTGCTCTCGATCGTCTACGCGCTGCTCGCGCTCGTGCTGAGCGCCGTCGCGGCGCTCGCCGTGCATCTCGTCCTCGGGGCGATGGAGCGCGAGCGCGTCCGCGACCTGTTCGCGCGGTTCGTGCCCGAGGACGTCGTCGACGAGGTGCTCGCCCGCACGGACGGGCTGCGCCTCGGCGGGGTGCAACGCGACGCGACCGTGATGTTCACCGACCTGCGCGGGTTCACCTCGTTCGCCGAGTCGCTCACCCCGGACCGGGTCATCGAGGTGCTCAACCGCTACCTGAGCGAGATGAGCGGGGCGATCCTCGATCACCGGGGGACGCTCGTCTCCTACATGGGCGACGGCATCATGGCCGTCTTCGGCGCGCCGATCGAGGACCAGCGCCATCCCGACAACGCGCTCTCCTGTGCGCAGGAGATGCTCTCCGTGCGGCTGCCGCGCTTCAACGCGTGGCTGCGCGATGAGGGCCTCAGCGAGGGCTTCCGGATGGGGATCGGGCTCAATTCGGGGCACGTGATGTCGGGCAACGTCGGCTCCGAGCAGCGGGTCGAGTACGCGGCGGTCGGCGATACGACGAACTCGGCCTCGCGCCTGGAGTCGCTCACCAAGGGAACGCCGCACCAGCTGTTCTTCTCCGAGACGACGAAGGAGGGGCTGAGCGAGTCACCGGCGGACCTCCTGTTCGTGCAGGAGGTCCAGCTGCGCGGCCGGGTCGGCAAGATCGGCGTGTGGACGATCGAGGAGCGCCCGGCGGCGGACGGCGGTCCGTCGCCGGCGGCCGAGAGCGCCGACGACGGCGGCGACGCGGCGGCCGGCGGCGACGAGCCGGCCCCGGAGCCGGCGCCCAGCGCGGCCTCGGCCGAGCCGTCGAGCGCGGACCAGCCCTACGCCGAGTAGCCGGCGGCCCGCAGCTGGGCGAGCGTGCTCGTCAGGAGCGCGCCGTCGCGCGTCACCGCGGTCGAGGCGGCGCGGTACCCGGCCGCATCGCTGCGTGACGCCGCGTGCGCGACGTGGGTGTAGTCGCGGGCAAGGGCGGAGAGCGCCGCCATCAGCTGGGCGTTGACGCCCGCGACGGCGGGCGACAGCTGCAGGCCCGAGAGCGCGTGCGCGGCCGCGGTGTACGCCCCGGCGAGCTTGGTCGCCGCGGCGGCCTGGGCGCCGGGCGTCTTCGCCGAGGCGAGCGCCGCCTCGGCGGGTGCGCGGGCGGCGGCCAGCGCGGCGAAGGCGTGGGTCAGCGTCGTGGCGTACTCGGCGCTCGCCCCGAGCGGATACGCGGTGGTGCCGACGAGGTGCAGGGTGCCGGCGATGCGCTCGCAGGTGACCGTCGCCGGCGCGCCGGTGGGCCCGGTGCAGGCGATCGTCACCACGCCCGCGGTCGTCGGCACTGCGTACAGGACGATCGATCCGGAGCTCCCGCGCGGCGCCGGGGCCGAGTAGCGCAGCGCCTGGACCGTGCCGAGCTGCACGGGCGTCGCCTGCGGCAGGCCGCCCGGGAGCTGTCCCACGAAGCCGGCTGGAAGGAGTGACGGTCCGGTCGCGGTCGTCGTGCCGGCGGACAGCGTCGCCGAGCCGCCGCCGATCGCGGTCGGGACGAGCACGATCGGGTTGCTGAGCGTGAGCCCGGGAATGGTCGGCTGCGAGGCGACGCGCTCCCAACCGGCCGGGAACGACAGCTCGATCACGCCGGCGGAGGCCGAGTTCGTGAACGGCGCGCCGCCGGTCGAGCTCTTCGAGCTGCCGCCGAGGAGCGCGCCGACGACGGCGGCCACGACGACGACGAGCGCCGCGATGGCCCAGGCGCCCGACCGGCCGGCCCCGGTGCGCGGCGCGGCGGCGGCGCCCGGCGCCGTGTCGGCCGGCGCCGTCGCTCCGGGCGCGGTCGTCGCCGGGGCCCCGGGGGGTGGAAGCGCGCCCCCGCGCGCCGCCGTCGTGCCGCCGAGATCCCCGGCGGTGGCGATCCGCGTCGCTCCGGCCTGCGGGGCCGACGCGAGCCGCGTCGCGCCCGCGTCGCCGTCGCTCCCGGCGGCGGGCAGCGGACCGAGCGCGCGCCGCGCCTCGAGCATCAGCTCGCGCGCGCTCGCCGGACGGTCGGCCGGGTCCTTCGCCATCCCGCGGGCGATCACGTCGTCGATCGCGGGCGGAAGGTCGCTGCGCAGCTTCGACAGCTGCGGAGGCGGGTCGGTCAGATGCGCGAACAGCGTGCGCTCCTCGCTGGCCCGCACGAACGGTGGCTGTCCGGTCAGGCATTCGCACAGGACGCAGGTCAGCGAGTACACATCGCTGCTGGCGGTCGCGAGCTCGCCTCGCGCCTGCTCGGGGGCGATGTAGTCGATCGTGCCCACGAAATGTCCGGCCTCGGTCATCACCGTCCCGCCGCGGGCCTTCGTGAGCCCGAAGTCGGTGAGATACGCGTGATCGCCGGCGCCGACGAGGATGTTCTGCGGCTTGACGTCGCGGTGCACGAGCCCCTTCGCGTGCGCGGCGTCGAGGGCGTCGCCCATCTGCGTCAGCAGGCGGATGCTCCGCCGGTCCCCGAGCTGGCCGCTCGTGATGAGCTCCTTCAGGGTTGTGCCCTCGATGAGCCGCATGGCCAGGAACAGCAGCGAGTCGGCCTCGCCGGCCTCGTATACCGTGACGATGTGGGGATGGTCGAGGGCCGCCTGCAGCTGGCCCTCGCGCCGGAACCGTTCGCGGAAGGAGAGGTCGTCGCTCAGCGCGGCGGACACGACCTTGAACGCGACGACGCGCTCGAGCGACAGCTGCGTCGCCCGGTACACCGTGCCCATGCCGCCCTCACCGACGCTGCCGTCGATGCGGTATCCGGCGATGATCGTGCCGTTCTGCAGCGCTGCGGATGCCATCGGTGAAGGAGAGGTCCGCTCCGGCGGTGTCGCCCGGCGGCCCGGCTAGCCCACGATCACAGTGCCGCCGCCGCCACCGCCGCCGCCGCCGCCACCACCACCGCCGCCACCGCTCGGGGCGCTCGGAGCGGGTGCGGGGCTCGACGGCGCGGGCGTGGGCGCAGGGGTGACGACCGTCGGGGCGGGCGTCGCGGCGGGCGCCGAGCTCGCGGGCGGCGTGGCCGGCGCGATCGGGCGTGGGCGGCTGCGCAGCGACGGAAGCGCGGCCGGTGCGGTCACGCTCGGCGTGCTCACGTGCGTGATCGGAACCGCGGTGGCGCCCGGGACGGGCGGCAGGGCCGTGGCCGTCGATCCGCTCGAATGGCGGACGGCGAACGCCGCGGCGAAGGCGGCGATCGCGGCCACGAGCACGATCCCGATTCGGACCGGGGCGGTCATCGCCTGGCTCCGGCGCCGAAGGCGGTCACGAGGGACACGCCTCGGGCTTCTTCGTGCCGGGCGCGAGGCAGCGCTGCGACTTGGAGAAGTTGCCCCGCTCGATGCGGTAGCTGATGTAAGCGCCGACGGCGTTCTTCTCGGTGACGAAGATCTTCAGGAAGGACCCCACCGGCAGCACCGCGCCGCTGAGGCCGCCAAAGCGGACGGTGCCGCCGCCCTTGTTCTGGGTGCCACAGCCCCTCGTGCACTGGACGGTGACGTGGGCCTTCTTCGGCGCGCTCACGGTCAGGCCGACGACGCGCACCCCGGAGGACAGCGGCTGCGCCGCGAGCGTCGCCTGGGCCTGGAGCACCGGCGTGGAGACGAGATAGTTGAACTTCATCTCGAGCTTGCCGGCCTGGGTGTCGGCTCCGCCGAGCTGGATCGTGTACGCGCGCCCGGCCGTCACGTTGACGAACAGGTCCTGCTCGTTGGTCGTGCGGCTGACCACGCATTTGCGCTGCGAATCGATCGGCAGCAGCGTCGAGGTGCTGTACGGCTCCACGGCGATGATGTTGTCGAAGGCCGCGGAGGTGACGATCTGCACGAGCCCGTTCGCGTCCGGATAGAAGTCGTACCAGATCGTGTGGCCCTCGGTGACGCCGTTGCAGCCGGTGGTCTCGGCCGGGCCGGGCTTCGGCGCCAGGATGTCCGGCTGCACGGTCGCCGCGGTGATGTCGCGCACGTCGACGAGCGTGTCGACGCGATCGAGCGGCTTGCCCGGCTGGTTGAGGTTCAGCGAGTTGAGGTAGTTGTCGTTGACCGGCGGCGTCGGCGCCTGGGCGACGGCGACCGACGTGGCGGCGCTCAGCACCAGCGCGAGGGCAAGGGCTGCGCCGAGGCGCGCGGGCCGGCGCCGATCGGAACTGGTCGCTGTGTTGGTCCTCTGCAACTGCCGGTCCCCCTTCGCCACGTTGGGGGCGAATCGTACTCGAAGCTCAGACGTCCGTTGCGCCGGCGCCGGGAACGGAGCCCAGCCCGGCCCGCGACCAGCCGTACTGGGTCATCTCGGTGACCGGCTCGAGCTCGCCGCCGCGCTCACCGCGGCGGACGAACACGATCGGCGCCGGCGCGGAGCGCGCGATCGCGCGGCGCGTCTCGCCGAGGCCCTCCTTCTCCCAGCGGTCCGACAGCCCGACGAAGAGCAATTCGGCCTGTGAGGCGGCGGCGATGACGCCGTCACGGCCCGGCTGCGCGAGGACCGGCTCGGCCGTGACGCCGGCGTACTGCTGAACGAGGATCGAGGCGTTCGACAGCAGGCGGCTTGCGTCGCGGTGGTCGTCTCCGCGCGCGGCCGCGCCGAGCAGCTGCAGGCGCGCGCCGGTCGCGGCGGCGATCGAGGCGGCGAGCTCGAGCGCCGCCCAGTCGTGGTCGGCGCCGCCGAACGGGACCATGATCACGCCGCCCTCGTCGGGCGACACGCGCACGCCCTCGCGGGCCACGAGCACCCCGACGTCGCACGGCGCCTCGCGCAGCACGGCCCCGACGCCCTCGCGCGGGACCCCGTCACCGAGCAGCGGCCGCCGGCCGTCGATGAGGACGAGGCCGACCTCGTCGCTCTGGGCCAGCCGGGCCAGGTCCCGGTCCGTGTCGGCCGAGGTGAACGCGATGCCACGCGTCGGGATGCCGCTGTCGAGCAGGCCCACGCGCGCCCGCTCGACCTGCTCCTTGGCCTGCTGCAGCAGCCGCTGCTCGGTCTGCAGCCCGCCCCGGATGGCGGTGCCCCGCGGGGGGCGCACGAGGCGGGCGATGATGATCTCGCGGGGCGGGTCGGTGCGCGCGAGCGGCACGGCGAGGGCGAGCAGCTGGTTGAGCGCGGCGGCGTTCTGCGGAGCGACGAGGATCGAGCCGCCGGTCGGCAGCGGCGCCTCGTCGACCCGCTCGAGCGCGCTCGCGGCGAGCTCCTCCTCGGGCGGGGCGCCGAAGGAGTTGTGCGGGTCGATCAGGCGCAGCACCGGGCCCGCCATGAACGTGGTGACGAGCGCCATCACGACGAGCGCGGCGAACAGCGCCGACGAGATGACCCCCAACGACAGCGCCAGGTTGAGCACGATCAGCTCGGTGAGCCCGCGCGTGTTCATGAGCGCCCCGAGCGCCGCCGACTCGCGCCACGGAAGCCGCATCACGCGGGCGGCGATGACGGCGCCGCCGTACTTGCCGACGATCGCGATCGCGATCAGGCCGAGCGTGATCAGGATGAGCGTCGAGCTGCCGAGCTCGGTGACGTCGGTGCGCAGTCCCGTGTAGGCGAAGAACAAGGGCAACAGCAGGACGAGCACGAAGTCCTCGACGCGCCGCGTGATGTCCTCCGACAGGCCCGCGTGGCGCGGCATGACGGCGCCGAACACGAAGCCGCCGAAGATGACCGCGATCCCGATCTTGTCGGTCGTGATCGCCGAGAGCAGGACGCCGGCGAAGATCGCCGTGATCCACAGACCCGGCACCCGACCGAGCTCGTCGTACGCGACGGCCGCGCGCGCGAGCAGCGGGCGCACGGCGAACCCCATCGCGATGAGGAACAGGATCGCCCAGCCGATCGTGCGGAACACGATCAGGGCCGTCCCGGCGCCGGCCACGGCGGACGCGAGGGCGATCAGGAACCAGGCCGACACGTCGTCGACCGCGGCCGCCGACACGGCGAGCGCCCCGAGCGGGCGCTTGAGCATCCGGCGCTCGGAGACGATCCGGGCGAGAACCGGGAAGGCCGTGATCGACATCGACACGCCGACGAACAGGGCGAAGGCGAGGTAGCGCGTGCCGCCCGGCGCAAGCACCTCATACAGCGGCACGGCGGCGAGCAGGCCGAGCGACATCGGCAGGGCGAGCGCCGTGTTCGATACCGCGAGGGTCGTGCGCATGCGCCCGCGCAGCAGGCCGAGGTCGACCTCCATGCCGATGAGGAACATGTAGAAGATCAGGCCGAGGTTCGCGATCACGCCGATGATCGGGACGATGTCGGGCGCGAAGATCGACGCCTGCAGGTGCGGGGCGATGATGCCGAACAGCGACGGCCCGAGCAGGATCCCGGCGAGCACCTCGCCCATCACACGTGGCTGGCCGATGCGCGGCATGAGCGCTCCGAGCAGCCGCGCGAACAGCATCACGATCACGATCGCGATGAAGAACGCGACGACCAGCTGATCGGCCGTACGCGTCTTGGCGGCGACGAGGTTCTCCGCGGCAGCGGCCGGCGGGCTGCCGGGCAGCGGCGCGAGCGTAAGGTCGATCGCCAAGCCGGCGGCGGTGCCCGCCAGGGCGCGACGGCCACCGTTGCGCTCGCACGACACGACTCCGGCCAGGTTGCCGCTCGTGTACACGAGGCTTCCGCGCGGCTTGCCGCCGCTCGTCACCGAGACCTTCGAGCCCGACTCGGTGAGCACCATCGACCCGCCGAGGCAGGCCGAGGTCGGCGCGAAGGAGTACGTGCCGGCGACCGAGATGGGGGCGAGCGGCTTCGGCGTCCCCGGCGGCGGCGGGTCGCGCTTGAGCACGGCGGCGACCGGGAACGCGCCCACGCGCCCGACGAGCGCGTCGTTGGCCGCCGCCGCGCGGAACGGAAGCGAGGATCCGTGGACGCAATGCGCGGTCCCGGTGAGGACGCCGTCCTTGAACGTCAAGGATCCACCGAGCGTCGACTGGGCGTTGGAGAGGCTGACGTAACGCCCCGACTGGATGATGTTCAGCTTCGGGCCGAGGCAGGCCGTGCCGGCCGACACGTCATAGCCGCCCGCGATGTTCGGCTGGGCGTGCTTGTTCTGGCCGAGCGAGATCGAGACGATCAGCGCCGCCGCGGTGACGGCGATGAGGACGGTGTAGTGGACCGCGACCCGTGCCGCCGATACGTGCCGCCCGAACGCGCCGTCGCCGGTCGATGAGGCGCTGTCGCCGCCGGCGGACGCCGGCGCGCTCATCGGGTGGTCCCGCGGACCGCGGTCATCGATCTCAGCCGGCGGCGGTGGGGATCTTCCGCACGCCGGAGGGGCTCGGCAGGTTGCGCAACTCGGCCGGCACCTCGCGCACCGAGGAGAACTCGCGTGCGAGCGCCGGCGGGCCGGCGCTGTCCATCGGCGGGGTGAAGACGGTGATGGCGAGGGGCTGGTACTCGGGACGCACCGACCAGCCGGTCTGGCGGAACTCGCCGGCGTTCTCGATCCAGCTGAGCGATAGCAGCGGGAGGATCGCGACCTTCGTCCAGATGGCGATCACCCACACCACCCAGTACTCGACCACCGCCTCGACGTTGGTGAGCCCGACCTTGAGCACGTGGGCGAGGATGTACACGAGCACGAACTCGCCCACGGCCAGCACGAACGTCAGCCACGGAGGCTGCCACTTGATGATGAACGGGTAGAACGCCGTGTCGAGCGCAACCCCGAGCACGAAGTACACGCCGAGTAGCACGATGTAGCCCTCGTTGCCGGTGATCAGCGAGACGATCGTCGCCAGGATCGCCGGGATGATGAGGATCGCCCACCGAGTCTGGACACGACCGAGAACCGTCGGACACATGCGGCGGGGCCTCCTTCTAGGCGAGCTGTTCGGTCGTCGGGATCGTGCGCAGCCCCTTCGCCACGTCGCGCCCCATTGACACCTGCAGGCCGAGACGCGAGAGGAACGGCCGGCGCTTGAGGTTCTCGGCGCGCGCGACGTCGCTCACGTAGCGCCGCGCGATGAACTTCAGCCCGGCGATCGTGTCGCCGTGCGGGATGATGTTGTTCGCGATCAGGCCCATGCAGCACAGCCGTGACTCGGGCCGATCCAGGCCCGGCAGGCCGCAGTTGGTCTGCAGCTTCAGGCGGCCGTCCACCACCGGGAGGCTGTAGAACTCGACGAGCCGGCGCAGGAGGGGAATCGTCAGCACGGACTTGTTGAAGCCGGTTCCGGCCGTGATGCCGGTGACGTCGAGCCAGCCCGGATCCTCGCCGTGGGCGCTCGTCACGTGCACGCGCAGCCCGGCCGGGCCGGTCTGGACCTCGGCGATCTCTCCGACGGCGGCTGCGAAGCGACCCTCGGCCTCGCCCTTCTCGATGCGCTGCAACCACGAGCGGCGCTCGGGGCGCGAGCCGCGCAGGACCTCGCCGAGGAAGCGGATGCGCTGATCGAAGGGCAGCGAGACGTAGGCGTCGATGCCGCGCGACTCAAACAGGCAGCGCGGCACGTTCAGGTCCTGGGTCTCCGGTTGCGGGTTACGGGTGAGCGCGAGCACCGAGCCGCCGGCATCGAGGATGTTCGCCCACTCGTTCACCGAGGCGATGCCGGCGCCGAGCACGATGTAGCGCCCGCCGGCCGTGTACTGCTTCGGCTCGTAGGCCTGCACGATGCGGTCCTTGATCGCGGGGTCGCTCGCGCGCGCCTTCGCGAGGTTCGGCGGCCAGGAGAGGGGTCCGTGCCCCGGCGAGAGCATCACGTGCTTCGAGCGGCCGATGAAGTTCGCCTCCTCGTCGTAGAGGACGAAGTGCGGCATCGGGTTCATCTCGCGCTGCACCCAGCCCACCTTGACCGGCACCCGCGACTGCTCCCAGCCCATGCGCTCCTTGACGATCGTCGCCTCGGTGAGGATCTCGGGAACACCCGGGTTGTACTTGCGCCGGGTCGTGCGCCACAGCGGGGCGAGCGATCGGCGCGAGAGCGCGTCCATCTGCGCGAACGTCGGCCAGTCGGGCGCGAGGAAGTGCGACTCGGACTCCGAACGCAGGACGGTCTGGCCGAGGTTGTATGCGAACTGCTGGTACGTGCCGACCGGATTGTCGTTCGGCCCGAAGATCGAGATCTCGGCGTTCTCGAAGCCGAGATAGCGCGCGGTCGTGTGCACGAGCAGCGAGCCGAAGCCGTCGCCGACGACGGCCAGCACCGAGTCTCTTGGGTAGGAGGCGGTCACAGTGGCCGCGAGCATACGCGTACCGGCGGGAGTCGTGCAACCCTCGCCGACCCTTTTCACGGTTTTCCCGGCCGGTCGCCGGGCGCCGCGCCGGGGCGCGGCACGCGCCGTCGCGGACACAGCCATTGCGCGGCGGGCGTCATCCGAGTTATGCTCGCCGCCGCGATGGCTGACCTGACGCTGGAGATCGTCGAAGGACCGGGTGCCGGGCGCCAGCTGGTGCTCGACCGCCCCTCGATCATCGGGCGCTCGCCCGACGCCGACCTGCCGCTCGAGGATGGACAGGCCTCCCGTCGCCACGCGCAGGTGAGCCCCGCCTCCGACGGTTCTGCGGTCGTCGAGGACCTCGGGTCGGCGAACGGGACGTTCGTGAATCAGAACGAGCTCGCCGGTCCGGCGCGTCTGGATCCGGGCGACGAGCTCCTCATCGGCGTCACGCTCATTCAGGTCCGCAGCAATGCGCAGGTGGCCGCGCAGCCATCCGCGCTTCGAGCCGTGCCGGCCGGCCTGGCGATCGCGCCCCGGCAGCCCGACTACGTCAATCCCGAGGTCGTCGCGGCCGAGATCGGCGCCGCCGGGAACACCCCGGTGAGCACGCCCGAGCTCGACCAGTACCTCGACGTGCGCGTGCGGCGCCGCGCGCAGCTGGCGCCGCTCGCGTTCGCGATGCTCATCGCCCTCGCGCTGTGCATCTATTTCGCGACGCGGTAGCGACCCGCGACGCGCCGCCGGCGCGCGGATGAGGAGACGATCGCCCGCTCAGCGGGTGGCGAAGTAGACGACGAGCGCCGCGGCCGTGGCGAGGGCGCTGCCGTAGGACAGCGCGACCGGGACCCAGGAGCGGGTCGCGAGGCCGCCGCGGCGCGAGGCCGGCGGCGAGAAGGCGCCGAACGGCTGTGCGCTCTGGGGCTGGCCCCCGGGAGCGACCGCGGCCGGCGACGGCGCCGCCTGGGCGGCGGGTGCGGCAGCGGGAGCCGGGGGCGGCGCGGGAGCCGGCGTCGGAGCGGCGGGCGCGGGAGCCGGCGTCGGAGCGGCGGGCGCGGGCGTCAGCTCGGTCGCCGCCGGGCGGACCGCCGTGGCCCCGGGCTCCTCGGGCGTCGGGCGCATGCGCGTCGCGCCCGGATCGGGGATCTCGCGCACGCGCGTCGTCTGCACGACGGGCTCGACCTCGGCGACGAACAGGGAGATCCCGATTTTCACGCGGGCGCCGTTCTCGACGCGCGTCGGCCCCTCGATGCGGCGCCCCTCCACGAACGTGCCGTTCGTGGAGCCGAGGTCCTCGACCTCGAGCGCCCCGTCGACGACGCGGAAGACGGCGTGCTTGCGTGAGAGCTCCTGATCCTCGACGACGACGTCGGCTTCAAGGCGGCCGACGCTCAGCTCGTCGTCGACCTCGAGACGCTGGCCGGCGAGGGGGCCGTTCTTGGCGACGAGGCTGGGCACGGCGCGCAGCCTAACCGCAGAGGCCGGCGAAGGCAACCGGCCGGCCCGGATCGGTGGCCCCTAAAGGGTCCTCGCGGCGCGGATCGGCGCCGTCGACCCGATCGCGGTCCTCCAGCGGCGGCGCGCCGGCCGGGCGCGCGGCGCCGGACGCGGGTCCTTTAGCATGGCCGGGATGTCGAGCGAAGGCGCCGCCAGGGTGGGCCGGCCATGAGCGGCGAGGAGGACGATCCGCTCCTCGGGAGCTCCGTCGGCCCGTATCGCATCGAGGTTCTGCTCGGGCGTGGGGGCATGGGACGGGTGTATCGCGCCAGCGCGGCCGACGGCGCGCTCGTGGCCCTCAAGCTCGTGCGCAGCGACCTCGCCGCCGACGACGTCTTCCGCGCCCGCTTCGAACGCGAGGCCCGCATCGCCCGTCAGATCGTCAACCCGCATGTCGTTCCGGTGCTCGACACCGGTGAGCACGACGGCGTGCCCTATCTCGCGCAGCGCTACATCAGCGGCGGATCGCTCGAGCAGCGGCTCGCGCGCGAGGGCCGGCTCGACCTCCTCGACGCCCTGACCGTCGGCGCGCAGGTGGCGGCCGGCCTGGCGGCGCTCGTGGCCGAGGGCCTGGTGCATCGCGACGTGAAGCCGGCGAACGTCCTGCTCGACGAGGACGGGACCGCCTACATCACCGACTTCGGACTCGCCAAGGACAGCCAGTCGCCGGCGCTCACCCGGCCCGGCCAGGCGCTCGGCTCGCCGCACTACATGGCGCCCGAGCAGATCCGCGGCGAGGAGGTCAGCAGCGCGACCGACGTGTACTCGCTCGGCTGCGTCCTGTACGAATGCGTGAGCGGCGCGGCGCCGTTCGCGGGTCAGCGCGGGATGCGCGTCATGTGGGCCCAGCTCACCGACCTCCCGCCCGATCCGTCGGCGGCAGTTCCGGACCTTCCGCCGGCGTTCGGCTCGGCGCTGCTCGGCGGCCTGGCCAAGGACCCGGCGGAGCGGCCCGCGAGTGCGCGCGACTACGTGCGCTCGCTCTGCGAGGCGGCGGGGATCGCCCCGCCGGCGGCGCTCGGCTGAGCGATCAGCTCGCGCCCGGTCCGGCGAACGACCAGCCGTCGGCCTCGACCACGAAGCGCAGAGGCTCGCCGTTCTCGCCCACCCGCAGCTCGGCCTCGCCGGCCTGCGCGTCGATCGACACCCGCACGTCGAACGGCGGGACGGGCGTTATGCCCTCGGCGGCGACCGCGGCCGGGGGCTCCGCGGGTACCGCCTGCGGTCCCGCGGTCGGCTGCGGCTCGTCGGGCTGTGACCGCGATGCGTCGTCCTGCAGATCGGCCGGCGCGACGCGAGCGAAGACCGTCGCGTCGCGGAACGGATCGGGTGCCTCCGTCGTCTCCGTCGGCGACGGGGTCACCGTGGCCGGCGGCTCGGGCGCGGTGATCTCGCGCACGACGAGCGTGGTGCCGCCGAGCTCGATCGAGTCGCCCTCGACGAGCACGGCCGGGCTGGAGAGCTGGAGCCCGTTGACGAACGTGCCGTTGGAGGAGCCGAGGTCCTCGATCGCATAGCGCCCGTCGCGCTCGCGCGAGATCCGCGCGTGATGACGCGAGAGCTCCGGGTCCTCCTCGAGCCGCCCATCGCCGTCGGCCAGGCGCCCGATGACGAGCTCGTCCTCGACGATGAGCGAGTGGCCGCTGGCGTTGCCGCTGATCACCTCGAGGCGCATCGAGATGCCCGATCCGGTCGCCGTCTCCTCCTCGGATCCTGCCTGCATCGGCAAAACGTACCGGTTAACGCCCGATCGGCGCATCAGCGGGTGCGAACTCGCCGTTGCCGCGAGCGTTGTGCAGGTTTGCGTCGCGGCCGGCGCATCGAACGGCGGTCATTAGGGTTTGAGGGTGTAATGACCGTCGCCAAGGGGGGATAGGTTGGCACCGTGCTGCGACGCCTAGGCAAGATCGCTCGCTTCAAGGTGCCGATCGGCGCGTTGGCGCTCGCTGCGCTCGGCGTGTGGGCGTCGTCGGCTCTCGGGGCGAGCGCACCGGTGCCGCCGTTCACCGACTGCCCGGCGGTCGCCGCCGATACGAGCTGCCAGTACCTGATCGATGACGCGACCGGCGCCTCGGGGCCCGTGAGCGTCTACGAGGACCCCCGGACGCCGTTCTACGCGTCGAGCGGGACGTCGGGCGAGACCCTCGTCGGCGTGCGCAACGACACCACCGGGCCGCTGGCCAAGCTGTACGTCGGCGTGGACGGGACCGCCGACGCGAACGTGGACAACTTCGCCTTCGACGGGCGCGGCCTGTGTGCGCCCGGAGGACCGCCGATTCCCGCCGGCTGCCCGTTCGCGGGCCCGGCCGGGGTCGACCCGTTCGACTACGAGGGTCCGTTCGTGTCGTTCGACGGCGGCGGAGCGATCACCGACCCCGCGGCCGGCGACGTCGACTTCTCGCCCGCGCTCGCGCCGGGCGCGACCACGTTCTTCTCGTTGCACGCGTCGACGACGGCGCGTCCGTTGGAGGTGGGCAACTCGGCGGCTCCGACGGTCCTCGTCAATCAGATGCTGAGCACGCCGGCGGCAGTGGGCAACGGAGTTACGAACGGGCAGTTCGTGTCGGCCAACCCGGTGAGCGTCAACGACATGGCGACGGTGGAGGGCAGCGGCGCAGGGAGCGCCTCCACCGCCACGTTCAACGTCTACGGTGCCAACGCGGGCTGCCTCCCGCCGGCGCTGGACACGCAGAGTCTGCCGCTCACCTCGAATAGCGCCACCGCCAATGCCTTCGGCGGTTCACTGAGTCCCAACCAGATCTACTACTGGCAGGTCGAGGTGTTCGATGCGAACGGCCGACCGCTCGCCGAATCTCCCTGTGGCCAGGCGACGATGGCGTTTGGCAACATCGCGCTACCCGCGAGCACCGTCACTCCGTCGCTTGCCGGTGGCGGCCAGAGCGGCGGCGCGATCACCGTCCCGCCCGGGACGGCGGTGACGGCGAGCGCAACAGCCAGCGGCGGCGGTAAGGCCTACTTCACGTTCTACTCCGACTCGAGTTGCACGACCCAGGTGGCCGCCGCCGGAGGCGCGCAGGTGATGAACGGCGTCGCGACGGCGCCGTCTGCCGTCACGCTCGGCGTCGGCACCTACTACCTGCAGGTCGCATATACCGGCGACCCGACGCACGCGTCGACGTCGTCACCCTGCGGCGCCGCAACCCTCAGCGTGGCGACGCCGCCGACGACCACCTCGACGTCGACGACCACCACCTCGACAACGACCACCATCTCGACAACGACCTCGACGTCGACCTCGACCACGACGCCCCTCCCGCCACCCGTCCTCTACAGGACGGTCAACGTCACGCCCGTCAGCGGCAAGGTCTACGTCAAGCTGCCCCGCGGCGCCCACCTGAGCCGCGCGCCCGGCACGCATGGTCCGCTCGCCGTCGACAGCCTGGCGAAGGGCCGCGGCTTCATCCCGCTCACCCAGGCCCGCCAGATCCCGGTCGGCTCGGAGCTCGACACGACCGGCGGCACCGTCGCGATCACGGCGGCGAACACGAAGAAGGGCTCGACGTACAGCGGCGACTTCACCGCCGGCCTGTTCGCGCTGCTGCAGAACCGCAAGGACAAGGGCATCACCGAGCTGAACCTCATGAACACGGTCAACCGCTCGCGGGCGTGCACGTCGGCCGGCAAGACCTTCCGGCTGACGCACGGCGCGCGGGCCACGATCGCGCGAACCGTGAGCAGCAAGGTGCTCGCCCTGCTGAAGGGATCCGATCACGGCGGGCGCTTCAGCACCCGCGGCAGCTACAGCGCGGCCACGACCCGCGGCACCGCCTACAGCGTCGAGAACGAATGCGCCGGAACGCTCACGAAGGTGACCCGCGGCACCGTGGTCGTCGACTACTTCCGCCGCCACAAGCACATCGTCCTGACCGCCGGCCACGAGTTCCTGGCCAAGGCCTCCGGCGGACCGAGCGTCGTGGTGACGATCGGCAAGCGGGCGCACACGGCGGCGGCGACGGCCGCACTCGCGCTGCGGGTGTTCTGAGGTGCCGTGGGCTCCTGACCAGGGACGGGTCGGCCGGAGAAGCGGAAGCCCCTCTCGGCCGTTATTAAGGTCACACGCCCGCCCCGGTCGACCGACGACCCGGCCGGGCCAGGCGACGAGGGGAGACTGAGCGAAGCATGGGGCCGCGCGGGCCACGAACCGAGGCTGACGGGATCACGGGGCTGACCGCCCGGCTCGCGGTCACCGGGATCGCCTGCTGGCTGTGCGCTGTGGTCGCGGCGCTGAGCGCCGCGCCGGCGGCGCTGGCGCAGTCGGCGCCCTATGTGAACATCCCGTCCGCGGGTCCGATCACGAACATCTGGGTCGGGAGTGACCTGTCCTGCCAGGCCCAGGTCGCGGGGGATACGGACACCGAGTTCTTCCCGTCGAGCGCGGGTCCGGGCGGCTGTGGGACCTTCGTGGCGACCGGCGGCCAGTTGTACGGACCCAACTTCTCCGGCAACGGCGAAGACGACGCGACGCCGTTCGCCAGTGGCTCAGGCAACTACACGGCGTTTCCCGCCGGGAGCCAGGGCTCTGTGTCGGGGTCGGGTACGAGCGCGAGCCCCTATCAGGTGACGACGACGGTCAACGTCGGCTCCACTCCCCCCCTGACGCTGACCGAGGTCGACAGCTACGTCGTCGGCGCCAGCGAGTACCAGACGGACATCACCGTCACGAACTCGTCCGGGGCGCCCGTTGCGGTGACGGTCTATCGCGGCGGCGACTGCTACCTCGAGGGCTCCGACGAAGGTTATGGCGCCATCGACGCGACGGCCGGCGCGTCCGCCTGCACCGGCACCCCGAACGGATCGACGGCCGGTGCGATCGAGGAATTCCTCCCCCTCACCGCCGGCGCCCACTACGTCGAAGGGGAGTACTCGACCGTGTGGGACGACATCGAGGCGCAGACCGATCTGCCGAATATGTGTGACTGCACGACCCTCGAGGACAACGGCATGGGCATCAACTGGGACGCCACCGTGCCCGCCAATGGAGCGGAGACGCTCTCCTCGCAGAACGTGTACGAGTCCAACGCCACGTTCACCACCCAGTCGACGACGTCCACCGCCTCCACCGCCTCCGTGCCGACCTCGACCTCCTCGAGCTCGACGTCGAGCGTCACGACGACCACCACCACCGCCACCACGTCGACCACGACATCGGCGCCGCATCCGCTGCCCCCGCCGACGATCTACAAGGACGTCAACGTCTACCCGGTCAGCGGCCAGGTGTACGTCAAGCTGCCCGGCGGCGCGTCCGCGGCCCGGGCGGGCACGCTCGCCTCGTCCAGCGCGAACAAGGGCGTCGGCTTCATCCCATTGAGCCAGGCGCGCTCGATCCCGGTCGGCTCGGTGCTGGACACGACCGGCGGCACCGTCGCCATCGCGGCGGCCGCCCCGAACGCCGGCAAGCTCTACACCGGTGACTTCACCGCCGGGATCTTCCAGCTGCTGCAGAGCCGCACGCAGAAGGGCCTCGCGCAGCTCGACCTGCGCGACACGCTCAACCGCCGGCGGGCGTGCACGACGCTCGGCAAGGGCGCCCGGGCCACGACGGCCAAGAAGGTCTCCAACAAGGTCCTCGGGCTGCTCAAGAGCACCGACAACGGCCGTTTCAGCACCCGCGGCTCATACAGCTCGGCGACGGTGCGCGGCACGGCGTACAGCGTCGCCGACACCTGCGCGGGCACGCTGACGAAGGTGACCCGCGGGTCGGTCGTCGTCGACTACTTCCGCCGTCACAAGAAGCTCGTCGTCAAGGCGGGCCACCAGTTCCTGGCCAAGAGCTCGGGCGGCCCGAGCGTCGTGGTGACGATCGGCAAGAAGGCCGCCGCGTCCGCGCTCAGGGCGCTCGCCGCGGACCTGCCGGCCATCGTCTGAGCCGTCGCTCTACTCGGCGAGCGCGCGTGCGACGGCGTGCGCCGTGAGGAACAAGGCGACGAGGTGGAACGTCTGGTCCACCCACATGCCGACGTTCGGCTGCTCGCGCACGTCGAGGCCCTTGACGCGCTTGGCGTAGATCGACAGCAGGCGGCCGTCGTCCTGGACGAGGTGGGGGACGGCGACGAGCGCGCCGGTGCGCAGCGCGAGCGCGAGTCGCCTCCGACCGCCGATCCAGGCGAGCGCGGGAACGAACGCCGCGGTATAGGTGCCGACATGCGTCACGAGCGCGCGGGCGGCGACGGGATCGGGGCCGAGCCCGCCGCGCTTGTGCAGTGCCTGCCAGTCGGTCTGCAGCAGGTAGTCGCCGACGCCGTGGCACACGACGAACGTCGCGAGCAGATCGCTCCAGCCGATCGGATCCGCGTCGGGGCGACGCCGAGCGCGTGAACCGCGCGAGCGCCGACGCGACGTGCCCGTCGATGCGAGACGGCTCAGTGCCCTCGGTCGCCCCCCTTCCGCTCGTCGGCGCATCACGCGGGCATCCTAGAGCCCGCAGCAGCGTCCGTTGTGGATCCGGGCAGCGCGCAGGCGATGATCAAGGGACCCTAGTCTTCGCGATCCGGCACGACGGCCAGGCCGAACGGATTCGTGTCGAGGGCCACGGGCAGCGGGATCGGAGAGTCGGCCGTCTCGGTGAGCATCCCGTCCGGGCCGATGCGCAGGGAGTGCAGCAGCTGGCCCTCGCCGGCTGGAATCGCCCGTATCTGGCGCGGCGTGATGATGTACAGGAAGTGGCCGGCCGGATCGAGGCGGAGGCCCCACGGGTTGCCGCCGCCGCGCAACGGCACCGACTGGAGCAGGCGCGGATGTCGGGGGTCGGCGCGCAGATCCCAGACCGAGACGTTGTCGGTGCCGGCGTTGGCGAAGTACAGCCAGTGCCCGTCGGGACTGACGACGCTCCAACAGGGCAGGAAGGCGTTCGGGTCGAACGCCTCGCTCTGGAACGTCAGCCGGCCGGCGGCGTCGTAGTCGTACGCGACGATGCTGCCGTAGTTGGGAATGCCGCTGTACAGGATCCCGGCGCCGGGATCGCTCGACAGCCCCGCGGGCCAGACGGGCGTGGGGCGGGGGCCGTTGGAGAACAGTGAGTTCGGGAGCGCGTACGGGGAGCCGGGCGCCGTCTGGAGCTCGCCGCCGCTCGACAGCGCGAGCACGCGCAACAGGCCGCTCTCCTCGGTCGTGAACACGAGATGGCCGCCCGGCGGGACGTACACCTGGGTCGGCGATGAGCGCGGCGGCAGCGAGACGACCGAACCGGTGGGGCGCGGGACGCCCTGCGGCCCGATCGTGAACGTCGTGTAGTTCGGCGCGACGGCGGTCAGGTTGCGCACGCCGTCATGGGCCTTGTTCGCGACCACGAGGATGCTTCCGCTCACCGCCAACGAGGCCGGTGCGCGGCCGCCGCTCGGAAACGGCGAGCCGTCGACGGGGGTCAAGGAGCCGTCGGCGGCGATGTGGAACACGGCGATCGTGTCCGAGCCCTGGTTGACGGCGAACAGGAGCGTGCGCGCGGCGTTGACCGTCAGCTGCTGGTCGGCGTCGAGCACGCCGGCATCGCTCAGGTCGGCCGAGCCCGATCCGCCCGTCGGGTACTCGGTGATCCGCAGCGGCCGGAACGAGCCGTCGCGGTAGCTCAGCGCGAGCACCGAGTTCGCGCCCGGCGCGGCGACGTTCGTCTCGACGTACGCGGTGCCACTCGTGGACACGGCGCGCGCGGAGGGGGCGCTCGTTCCATGGCCGCGGAGGAGCGCCAGCGCCGCTGCGGCGATGACGAGGCCGAGCGTCACGCCGGCGGCGCCGACGACACCCCAGTGCCGCCGGCTAGGCGCCGGCGTCGCCGGCGGTTGCCGCGGGAGCGCGAACGGCACCGCCGGCGCGGGCGCTGGGGCCGGCCCCGGTTCCGGATCGGGCGCGGGTACCCCCGCGCGCGGGATCGGCTCGCGAAGCGGCGGCGGGGCCGCGCCAAGCACCTCGAGCGTCGTGTCGCCGAGTGCGATGCGATCGCCGGGGGCGATCACGGTCTCGGCCTCGATCGGCCGTCCGTTCACGCGCGTCCCGTTCGTCGAGCCGAGATCCTCGATGAGCAGCCGGCCGTGGGCGCGCCTCAGGCGCGCATGGCGCCGGGAGAGCTGGGGGTCGCCGCCGAGCCCCCCGGGGCCGTCGACCGCGCGGCCGAGCACCAGCTCCGACGCCACCGCGAGGCGCTCGCCGCTCGCGGGACCGGCGACGACCCGCAGGACGGGCTCGGACGCCTCGGGGCCGCCGGCGGTGGTCACGGACGGACCCCGCGTGCGGCCGGCGGCGCCGCACCCCGCCCAGGGCGTGCCGGCGCCGACTCCGCGTGCACGCGGGCGACGCCAGGCGGCGCGGGTGAGCTCCGCCGCCCGATGGGCCGTGGTAGGTTCACGCCACGATGGACCGCGGGCTTCGGCGCAGCTACCTCGGACCCGTGGAGACGCCGCCCCGGGAGGGCGCGCCGCGCGTCGTCGTCCTCGGCGGCGGCTACGTGGCCATCAACATCTGCAAGGCGCTGCGCCGCGAGGTCGCCGAGCGGCGGATCGACCTCACCGTCGTCTCGGGTGAGAACTACCAGACGTTTCACGGCTTCGTGGGGGAGATGATCACCGGCCGTCTTTCGCCGAGCCACATCCTTTCCCCTGTACGGCGCCTGTTTGCGCCCGCGCACGTGCACGTCGGCGAGATCCAGCGGATCGACCTGGCCGGCAAGCGCGCCGTCGTCGCCCGGCAGCTGGACGGGCACCGCACCGAGGTGACCTGGGATCACGTCGTGCTCTGCCTCGGCACCGCGGACCGCACCGACGCCTACCCGGGCCTGGTCGAGCACGCGTTCAAGCTGCGGGAGTACCGCGAGTGCTTCGCGCTGAAGAACCACATCCTGGCCATGTTCGAGCAGGCCGACATCGAGGACGACCCCGAGGAGCGCCGCCGGCTGCTCACGTTCTTCGTCGCCGGCGGTGGCTACGCCGGCACGGAGGTCGTCGGCGAGCTGTCCGACTTCGCCCGCCGGCTCACGAAGCGGGAGTATCCGCGCGTCCGCTACGACGAGTGTCGCTTCGTGCTCGTGCACCCGGGGCCGACGATCCTGCCCGAGCTCTACGGCGACGACGGAACCGGAGCGAAGGCGCATCCGCGCCTCGTCGAGTTCGCCACCGAGCGCGTGAAGGAGCTCGGCGTCGAGGTCCGCACGAACACGCGCGTCGAGTTCGCGACGCCGAACGAGGTCCGGCTCTCAAACGGCGAACGGATCCCGACGCGCACGATCGTCAGCAGCGTCGGCACCCGGCCGCACGACATCGTGGCCGGGCTCGCGCTTCCCAAGGATCAACGCGGACGGATCCGCACCGAGCGCACCGGTCAGGTCGTCGGATTCCGTGACATCTGGGCCGGCGGCGACTGCGCCGCGCTCCCGATGCCATGGGGCGGCGACAGTCCATCCGTCGCGCTGTATGCGTACAAGCACGGGACCCACATCGGGCGCAACCTGCGCCGCGTGCTCGTGCGGCACCGGCGACCGAAGCCGTTCCGGTTCCCGGGTCTCGGCCAGGGCGCCTCGGTCGGGCGCCGCTCGGCGGTCGTCGAGCTCTACGGGGTGGAGATCACCGGCCTGCTCGCGTGGATCATCTGGCGCGTGCTGCTCACCGTCTACTTCCCGAGCTGGGACCGCCGCCTGCACCTGCTCGCCGACTGGGCGATCTGGCCGCTCGTCGGGCGCGACGTCGTCGCGATGCGCGTCGGGGAGGGTGGCGACTACGACGTGCGCCACAATGTCTACCAAGCCGGCGAGATCATCGTGACCGAGCAGCGCGCCGGACGCTACATCCACATCCTCGTCGAGGGAGAGGTCGAGATCCTGCACTCCTCCGACGGCAACGAGGTCGTGCTCAAGACGCTCGGTCCGGGCGACACGTTCGGGCAGCGGTGGCTCGAGAGCTTCGAGACCGAGAGCGCGCGGGCCAAGACCGACGTGCGCACCCTCGCGCTGCGCCGCGAGCAGGCGCCGCAGCTGCAGGAGGTGATGCGCTCGGCGGCGCCGATCATCGGCGAGTCGGCGCACTTCCCCACGATCCAGCGGTCGCTCGGCGGCGAGGGCCGCGGCGGCGCGGGCGGTTAGAGAACCCCGCCACCGGCGGTCAACGACGAGGAGGCGAGGGCCTCGCGCGCGGCCTCGCGACCGATCGCCCGCACGCGCGCCAGCTGGTCCCACTGCAGCAGGCCGACGCCTTCGACCTGCGGGGCGATCACGAGGTCGGCGTGCTCGAGCGCCGCGCTCGCGGTGTCCTCGCTGCCGAGCGTCAGCGTGCGCATGAGCGTCTCGCCGAGCCGCGGCAGCGCCGCGTCGCTGCCGGTCAGCACCCGGCGCAGCGGCCGGGCGAGCCGGTCCAGGCGCTGGCGCGGCGGCCGGTCGGGCGACCCCCCGCGGTGACTGACGTCGACGGCGATGATCGGGCCCTCGGCGCTGCGCGCCATCGTCTGCACCGGGAGGTTGTCGAGCACGCCGCCGTCGACGAGCAGACGGTCGGGTGCGTCGGCGAAGGGCGGGAACACGCCCGGGATCGCCAGGCTCGGGTACACCGCCTCGCGCACGAGGCCGGTCCGGTGCACCACCAGCTCGCGGGCGATGAGGTCGCAGCTGACGCAGAAGAAGCGGTGCGGGAGCGCCTCGATCCGCGCCGAACCGAACACCTCCTCGAGCATGCGGCGCGCCTTGCTGACCGCGGATGACCGAGAAGGCGGGGATCGTGTAGTCGTTCGTCGGATTCCGCCGCAGGAAGCTGCGCTCGAAGATCTCGTAGATCTCGCTCGGTGAGCGGCCCATCGCGGTGTTCGCGCCGATCAGCGCTCCCATGCTCACACCGGCGATGCGGTCGAGCTGCACCCCGGCGGCGCACAGCTCGTCGAGCACGCCGAGGTGGGCGAACGCGCGCGCGCCGCCACCGGACAGCACGAGGCCGATGGCCCGTCCGCACAGGCGGCGGGCGGTCGTGTCGATCGCGCGCTGCAGCGCCTCCTCGCCGTAGCAGAGGTGGACCTCTCGCGGCGCGATCGTCCGAAGCGTCTCGTCGGCCAACTCGCGTCCGACGACCAGCAGCTCGCAGCCGTGCAGCGTCGCGTGTCGGCGCAGCCAGGCCGGGTCGGGGGCGCCCTCGGTCACCGCGAGGACGAGATCGGACTCGCGCAGGCAGAAGTCCGTCCAGGCCGCCCCCTCGTCGGAGTCGCCCGCGCCGACGAGCAGGACCCGCTCGTGCGCGTGCTCGGCCGCGTTGAGGACGGCGAGGTAGTCGGCCGGGGCGCGCCCGCGATCGGGCCGGAGCTCGCCGAGGGTGCCGTGGCGGGCGAGTGCGCCGGCGAGTCGCGCGGCGACGGCGGCGGCCGGGACGCGGGCGTGGAGTCCGACCACGGCGATTGTCGACGGCGGCATCTCACGGGCCGGCGCCCGGCGGTTGATGGCGATCTGCTCGCCCATCGAGCGAGTCAGCGCGAGCGCGAACTCGGGTGAGTCGCGGATGAGCAGCTCGAACTGCTCGCGACCGAGCTCCACGAGCGTGCTGTCGCGCCGGGCGCGCACGGACGCCGTGCGGGCGCCCTCGCGCAGCAGGGCGATCTCGCCGAGCACCTCGCCGCGCTTGAGCGCGCGGATGACGGCGCAGGGTGGCCCCTCGCTGACGACCTCGACGCGTCCGCCGCTCACCACGAACGCGCTCTCGGCGGCGTCCCCCTCGTGGAACAGCCACTCGCCGGCGGGGAGCGAGACCTCCTCGGTGCCGGCCGCAAGCCGCTCGCGCAGACCCTCGGAGAGCCCGGCGAGGAGGGGCACCTCGCCGAGGATGCGCGCGGAGGAATCGCCGGACATGCCGGTCAGGTACGCAGCAAGGCGAGGCGCTTGATGTTCTGGAGGTTGGTGAAGGTGACGTTGTCGGTCGTCGAGTTGCCGCCGTAGGTACCGCAGCCGAGCGTGAACGAGGGCGTCAGCGCGGTGACCAGTCCGCAGAATCCGAATGTCGCGGGCACGTTGACGAGGATCCGCCCGGCCGAGATCGCCGCGGCGAACCGCGCCTCACGCTCGGGGTCGCTCGTGTGCACGACGGCGGTGTGGCCGGCGCCCTCGTAGCCGAGCAGCCGCTCGCATAGCGCGATCGCCTCGTCGTCTCCGTCGACGGTGAACAGCGAGCACACCGGGGCCAGGCGCTCGCACCCGAGCACCTGCTCGGAGAGCCCCTCGGTGACCGGGAAGACGAGCAGGCGCGCGTCGGGCTTGGGCTCCAGACCGGCGAGCTCGGCGAACGTCGCGGCCGACCGCCCGACGTAGGGCAGCAGCAGGTGGCCGTGCTCGTCGAAGGCCCGGTCGATGACCTGGGCGGTCTCGTCCTCGGTCAGAACGGCGGCGCCGTTCTCGCGGAGCGCCGCGACGAAGGCGTCGTACAGCGACGCGTCGACGACGATGTGCTGCTCGGAGCCGCAGATGAGCCCGTTGTCGAAGGACTTGCTCTCGATGATCGCCTTCGCCGCCGTGTCCGGATCGGCGTCCACGGCGACCCACGCCGGTGCGTTGCCGGCGCCGACGCCGATCGCCGGCTTGCCGGAGGAGTAGGCGGCGTGGACCATCCCGGGCCCGCCGGTGGCGAGGATCAGCGAGACCCCGGGGTGGCACATGAACTTGGCCGTGCGGCGGCGGCTCGTGCGCCCGCGCACCCATTGCACGAGGTCGGCGGGCGCGCCGTGACGCTCGAGCGCCTCGCGGATGATCTCGCCGGTGGCGTTGCCGACGCCCTGGGCGGCGTGGTGGCAGCTGAGGATGATCGCGTTGCGTGCCTTCAGCGCGATGAGCGTCTTGTTCACGAACGTGGGGACCGGGTTGGTCACCGGCACGAGCGCGAAGATGACGCCGACCGGGCCGGCGATCTCGGTGATGCCGCTCTCCTCGTCGACGCTCAGGGTGCCCGTGCCGAGCTTGCCCTTCATCGACTCCCACACCGCCACCGAGCCGAAGCCGATCTTCGCCGCCTTGTGCTCGACGACGCCGAGCGTCGTCTCGGCGACCGTCTGCTCGGCGAGCTCCTGGGCGTGCGCGTTGACGGCGGTGGCGATGTCCTCGAGTAGGGCGTCGACGCGCTCCTCGGGCCAGTCCTGGAACGCACTCATCGCCTCCTGGGCCGCCACGACCATCTCGTCGACGATCGGGTCGGGCGCGTCGTCGGCGAGCGTCTCGGCCACGCGCGTCGAGGCGGAGCGCAGGCGCTTGGCCGTATAGCGGCCCATCGAGCGCAGGACGGCCACGCCCTCCGCGGGGTGCTCCTTGTACAGGTTGCGCAGATCGGTGGCGGCCACCCGCACGAGCGACACGTCGGTGTTCGCGACCGCGCTCGCCCAGCGCGGCGATCCGCCGAGCAGCGCCTCCTCGCCGAGGAAGTCGCCCGCCACGAGGATCTCGAGCACCGGGTCGGTGTCGACGTCCTTGGACGGGACCTCGATCCGCACCTCGCCCTCGTCGATGATGTAGAACGCGTCCGCGGCCGAGCCGTGCTCGAAGATACGGTGCTCCGCCGGGTACTGAACCATCTCGCGGATCGGGTGGATCGCCGCGAGGAGCTCGACCCCGAAGGCATCGAGAACGGTCGCCTGCGTGTTCGTGGTAGACATGTCGCTCCGTGATCGTCGAAGGGTCGGGCGGATGCTAGTCGCCCCGCACGGCGGCTGACAACAGCGGTGGACCCCTGAAGGGTCGCCGAGCGGGCGGACCCGCGGGCGCCGAGCAGCGCGGGCTATCCTCACGCGGTGCCCAAGTCGTCGACGGGAACCGAGCTGCAGCCGGGCGACGCCTTCGGCGTCTACCGGATCGAGGGCCTGCTCGGTGAGGGGGCGATGGGCACGGTCTACCGGGCGCGGCGCGAGGGAGCCGACGACGACGTCGCGCTGAAGATCATCAAGTCCGAGTTCGCCTCCGACGACCAGTACCGCCAGCGCTTCCTGCACGAGGCGCGCGCGGCGGCCACGGTCGAGCATCCGCATCTGATCGGCGTCGTCGACGCCGGTGAGATCGACGGGCGCCAGTTCCTGGCCATGCACGTGGCCAGCGGGCGGTCGCTCGCCACGCGGATCGCGGACGACGGCGCGCTGACCGCGAACGACACCGTGCGACTCGCGCGGGAGATCGGCGGCGCACTCGACGCGCTGCACGCCGTCGACCTCATCCACCGCGACATCAAGCCCGCGAACATCGTCCTGCTCAGCGACGTCCGTGGAGCCGCGCTCACCGACTTCGGCCTGGCCAAGGGGACCGGGTACGCCGATCTCACGGCCGACGGTCAGGTCGTCGGCTCGCTCGACTATCTCTCCCCCGAGCGCATCCGCGGCGAACCGGCGCTCCCGGCCAGCGACGTGTACGCGCTCGGCTGCGTGCTGCTGGAGTGCCTCTCCGGGCACCCGCCGTTCGGTGGCGGCGGGATGGTCAAGACGCTGTTCGGCCACCTCGAGGGCGAGCCGCCGGATCCGTGTGCGGCGCGGCCGGAGCTGCCGGCGGCGTTCGGCACGGTGCTGCTGGGCGCGCTCGCCAAGGACGCCGCGGAGCGCCCGGTGTCGGCGAGCTCGTGGGCGCAGTCGCTCGAGGAGGCGCTCGGCGGGTAGCGCGCGGGCCGCGAATCGGGAACGTTGCTCGATCTTCTCTCCTGGTGGAAGAAGATCGACCAAACTTCGGGCTTGTGCCGCGCCGGCGGTCCGCGGTCGCGCCCTCAGGACGAGGCGCCGGCGTGGCGCTCGAGCGCCGCGACGAGCGCGGCCACGTCGAGTCCCTCGTCCTGCTCGGCCAGCCAGCGCTCGGCCGCGCGGCGTCCGCCGAGCGCGCGCAATCCACGCTGACCGTGCTCGAGCGCGAAATCGGTGAGCGCGCCCGAGCGCCGCGTCGCGAGGCGGCGGGCCGGCAGGTCGAGCGTCGCGCGATGGGCGTCGAGCGCGTCGGCGAGCTCCTCGACGCCGTGCGCAGGCGGCAGCGACGACACGGCGGTCACCTGCGTGGCCGAGCCGAGGGAGCGCAGGGCGGCGCCCAGGTCGCGGCGGGCCCGCGACGCGATCTGGCCGAGGTCGGCCTTCGTGACCACGAGCACGTCGGGAATCTCCATGATCCCGGACTTCAGGAACTGGAGCACGTCGCCGCTGCCGGGTTGGACGACGACGGCGACGGTGTCGGCCACCTCGGCCACCTCGGTCTCGGCCTGGCCGACCCCGACCGTCTCGATCACGACGACGTCGAAGGCGGCGGCGAGCGCCTCGGCCGCCACGCGCGTGGCCGGCGCGAGCCCGCCGAGACGGTCGGCGGCCGACGTCGAGCGGATGAAGACCTCGCGGTCGCCGGGATCGAACTCGATCCGGGCGCGGTCGCCGAGCAGCGAGCCGCCCGATCGACGGGACGCCGGATCGACCGCGAGCATCGCCACCGAGCGCCCCCGCGCGCGCCAGACGTGCAGCAGCGCGGACAGGAGCGTCGACTTGCCGGCGCCCGGCGGCCCGGTGATGCCGACGACGTGCCCGGGGGCCTCGGCGCCGAGGCGCGCCGGGGAGACCTCGTGCAGGAGTGCGGCCGCCTGCTCGCGGTCGGCCGCCGTCGTGCTCTCCAGCAGGTTGAGCGTCGCCGGCGCCGCGCTCACGTCGCGTTCGCGCAGCCGGCGCCCGAGCTCCGCGCCGTCCGCGGCCGTCCGCGACGCCCCCGGCTCGCCGGGGGCCGGTGTCGCGCCCGCGCGCTCGAGGCTCACGCCGAGACGGGTTGGGCGCCGTTGCCGGCGGGGCCGGGTGCGTCGTCGAGCAGCGCGACGATGTCGCGCATGATCCGGCTGATGTCGAAGTCCTTCGGCGTGTAGACCGCCGCGACGCCGGCCTGCTTGAGCGGCGCGACGTCGGCGTCGGGGATGATGCCGCCCACGATCACCGGGGCGTTGACGCCGGCGTCGTGCAGGGCGGTGATGACGGCCGGGATGAGCGAGCGATGCGAGCCCGACAGGATCGACAGCCCGACGACGTGCACGCCCTCCTGCAACGCGGAGGCGGCGATCTGCTCGGGTGTGAGGCGGATGCCCTCGTAGACGACGTCCATGCCGGCATCGCGGGCGCGCACGGCGATCTGCTCGGCGCCGTTGGAATGGCCGTCCAGGCCCGGCTTGCCGACGAGGAGCTTCGGTCGCCGGCCGAGCTTCTCGCCGAGACGCGCGACCTCGTCGCGGAGCTCCTGCAGGTTCTCGTCGCTGCCCGCGGCGGCCGCCTCGCCGACGCCGGTCGGCGCGCGATAGCTGCCGAACACGTCGCGCAGCGCGCCTGCCCACTCCCCGGTCGTCGCGCCGGCGCGGGCCGCGGCGATCGTGGCCGGCATCAGGTTCTCATCAGTGCGGGCCACCGCGGCGAGCTCGGCGAGGCTGCGGTCGACGGCGTCCTGGTCGCGCTCGGCCCGCCAGGCCCGGACCGCCTCGATCTGGTGCTGCTCGACCGCGGGGTCGACGACGAGGATCCCGCCCTCGGCGTCGGCGGTGAGCGGCGACGGCTCGGTCTCGGTGAAGCGGTTCTGCCCGACGACGATCTGCTCGCCCGACTCGATGCGCCGGATCCGCTCGCGGTGCGAGTCGACGAGCGCGCCCTTCATGTAGGCGACCGCCTCGACCGCGCCGCCGTGCTCGGCCACGACGGCCATCTCGGCGCGAGCGCCATCGAGCAGCTCCTCGACGAGCGCGTCCATCACCTTCGAGCCCTCGAAGATGTCGGGATACTCGAGCACGTCGCTCTCGTAGGCGAGGACCTGCTGGATCCGCAGCGACCACTGCTGATCCCACGGGCGCGGCAGGCCGAGCGCCTCGTTCCATGCGGGCAGCTGGACGGCGCGCGCACGGGCGTTGCGCCCGAGCGTCACCGCGAGCGCCTCCAGCACGATCCGCTGGACGTTGTTCTCCGGCTGCGCCTCGGTCAGGCCGAGCGAATTGACCTGCACGCCGTAGCGAAAGCGCAGCAGGCGCTCATCGGTGACGCCGTAGCGCTCGCGGCCGAGCTCCTCCCACAGGATCGACATCGCGCGCAGCTTCGCGTGCTCCTCGATGAAGCGCACGCCCGCGTTGACGAAGAACGAGATCCGCCCGAACACGGCGCCCATGCGCTCGGCCGGCACGCGGTCGCGAACGGCGTCGAGCACCGCGACGGCGTTGCTCATCGCGTAGGCGATCTCCTGCACCGGCGTGGCCCCCGCCTCCTGCAGGTGGTACGAGCAGATGTTGATCGGGTTCCACTTCGGCACATGCTCGACGGTGTAGGCGATCATGTCGGCGATCAGCCGCATCGACGGCGCCGGCGGGAAGGCGTACGTGCCGCGCGCGAGGAACTCCTTGATGATGTCGTTCTGGGTCGTGCCCTGGAGCGACTGCTCGTCGACCCCCTGCTCCTCGGCCGCGACGATGTACAGGGCGAGCAGCCACGCGGCGGTCGCGTTGATCGTCATCGACGTGTTCATCTGGCCAAGCGGGATCCCGTCCAGCAGCGTCGACATGTCCCCCCGGTGGGCGACGGGCACGCCGACCTTGCCGACCTCGCCGCGGGCGAGCGCGTCGTCCGGGTCGTAGCCGGTCTGCGTCGGCAGGTCGAAGGCGATCGACAGCCCCGTCTGGCCCTTCGCCAGGTTGCTGCGGTACAGCTCGTTCGAGGCCTTGGCCGTCGAATGCCCCGCATAGGTGCGGAACATCCACGGACGGTCGCGTTCGGGCAGGCGCGGGCTCGTCAGCTCGCCGTGGGTCTGCTCCTGGCTCATCGCGGACAGATTGTACGGGCCGGCGCGCTCGCGGCGGGCGGGATCGGGCGATTCGCCTCGGGTCAGGCGGCGGTCACGGGCTCGCGACCGCCGGGGCGGCCGGGACCCGCGGAAGGATCACGGCGAGCATCACGAGCGGCGCGAACCAGAGGACGTAGCTGAACGAGTAGTAGTCGAGGCAGATCTGCAGCGCGATCAGGACGGCGGCGCAGGCGGCGGCGAGCCCGACGGCGTCCGTGCGCCTCGGCAGACGCACGAGCATGATGGCGAAGGCACCCGTGACCGCGAGGAGCAGGCCGTGCACCACGCGTGAGGCGACACCGATCCAGGCTCCGTGCGCGACGTACACCGTCTGCAGCTCGTCCCAGATCGACAGCGTCGGGGTGCGCGAGGCCTGGAATCCGAAGGTCCGCGTGACGAACGTGCTCAGGCTGCCATGGGCCAGCGCGGGCACGAAGATGATCGCGCTGGCCGCGGCGAACGCGATGCCGAACCGGAGCCACGCCCGCCACGACCGGTGCCCATCGCCGGCGGGCTCAGAGAGCAGCAGCGGGACGAGCGCGAGCGGGCTGAGCTTGGTCCAGCAGCACGCCGCCGCCATCGCGCCGCGCCGAGCCGGTGATCGCGCCACGAGGATCACCGCGATGAGCATGCACGCGACGATCGCGTCGTTGAAGGCGAGCGCGCCCTCGTAGAGGGTGAGCGGGAACGCCAGCCAGGCGTAGGCGAGCACGATCCCGGCGTCCGGCCCACGGACGCGGCGTCCGAATATGAACAGGAGCAGCGCCGTCAACAGGTCGAAGAACATCGCGGCCAGTCGCGCCGCCGCGTGCGGCGCGGCGATCGACGCGAACGGCAGGTACGCCTCGTAGTTGAACGGGCCGTAGCTGTCGAGGTGGGGATCGGCACCGAGCGACGCGGGCGGAGCGCCGTACAGCGGTCGGCCGTGGATGATCTGCAGGGCACCCTGCACACCGGCCTGGCCGACGTCGGTGATCGCGCTGCCGTCCAGCGCCCAGCTCACGTGCACCGCCGCGAGCAGCGCGATCCCCACCACGAGCCACCGTCGAGGGAGCGCCGGCGGCGACGTCGCCACCGGCGGCTCGACCACGCGCGTTCGGCCGATGCGCGCGATGACGATCATGCGGATGGCGAGGTAGAGCAGCGGCAGGTAGATGACGACGACGGGCCAGGTTCGCCACGGGCGAAAGCCGCCGAGCGGGACGATCAGCGACAGGAGCACGAGCAGATCCACGCTCGATCCGCGCCATGGCGCGCGAACGTCGAGCAGCGGCAGGAGGAAGAGCGCGCAGAACGGCAGCAGGACCCAGAAGCTCGTGACCGCCGGGTAGATGAATCCGTTGCTGCTCACATGGGGCAGCCACGGCACCGCGGCCAGCAGCGCCACGAACAACGCCCGCCGGGCGTAGCGGTCCCAGGGAGCCCGCGCCGCGCGCGGCACGGCGAACGCCTGCGAGTTCATGCGGCCGGTATCGACACCTCCCGAGACGGCCTTGATTGCCGCGCTCCGCGCCCGCGACCGTCGCGTGGAGCGAGCGGGCTACCCGAGCGCGCGGTCGAGGTTCGTCGCGGCGCTGATGAGCGCGAGGTGCGTGAAGGCCTGGGGGAAGTTGCCGAGCTGTTCGCCGGTCGGGCCGATCTCCTCGGAATAGAGGCCGAGGTGATTGGCGTACGTGAGCATCTTCTCGAACGCGAGTCGGGCCTGGTCGAGCTGGCCGGCCCGGGCGAGCGCCTCGACGTACCAGAACGAGCAGATCGAGAACGTCCCCTCGTCGCCCTGCAGGCCGTCGGGGGAGGCCTCGACGTTGTAGCGGTAGACGAGCGAGTCCGATACGAGCTCGTCGCCGATCGCGCGCATCGTCGACAGCCACCGAGGGTCGGTAGGTGCGATGAACTTCACGAGCGGCATCAGCAGCAGCGAGGCGTCGACCACCTCGGTGTCGTAGTGCTGCACGAACGCCTCGCGCTCGGGGTGCCAGCCCCGCGTCATGATCTGGTGATAGATCTCGTCGCGGGCGGCCATCCAGCGCACGATGTCCCCGGGCAGACCGCGCTGACGGGCGACGCGCACGGCCCGCTCCACGGCCACCCAGGACATCAGCCGCGAGTAGGTGAAGCGCTGGCGCCCGCCGCGGGTCTCCCAAATGCCCTCGTCGGCCTGATCCCAGTTCTCGCACACCCACTCGACGATGCGCGACAGGTGCACCCAGGCGTCGTGGTAGAGCGGCGTGCCGTGCTTGTTGTACAGGTACACCGAATCCATCAGCTCGCCGTAGATGTCGAGCTGCAGCTGATCGGCGGCGCCGTTGCCGACGCGCACCGGCGCCGAGCCCCGGTAGCCCTCCAGGTGCGGGAGCAGTCGCTCCTCGAGATCGAGCTCGCCCTCGATGCCGTACATGATCTGCAGCGGCCCGCCCGGGGTCATGCGGTCATCGAGGAAGCGGCGGGTCAGCCAGTCCATGAACGCCTCCGCCTCCTCGGTGAAGCCGAGTCGCAGGAGCGCGTAGAGCGAGAACGCCGCGTCGCGGATCCATGTGTAGCGGTAGTCCCAATTGCGCTCGCCGCCGAGCTGCTCGGGGAGGCTCGTCGTGGGCGCGGCGACGATCGCGCCCGACGGCTGATACACGAGCAGCTTCAGGGTCAGCGCCGAGCGGTGCACCATCTCACGCCACCGTCCGGTGTAGCGTGAGCGACCGAGCCAGCGGCGCCAGTACCGGACGGTCTCCTCGCGCATCGCGTCGGTCTCGGTTTCCTCGTAGTGGGGCAGCGGCTCGTCGCCCTGCAGTTGCTCGAGGACGAACGTCGCGCTCTCGCCCTGCGCGAGCGTGAACATGCCCCGCACGTCGTGCCCGTCGCCGTCGAGCGGCAGGCTCGAGGCGAGCCCGATCCGCTCGTTCCCGCACGCGAACACCGCCCCGCCCGACGTGTGGGTCGTCGTGTGCTCGGCGCGCCCGTAGTCGAAGCGGGGGCGCACCTGGACCATGAAGCGCATCTCGCCCCGGACGACCATCACGCGCCGGATGAGACGGTGGCGGCGGCGGTCGCTGCGTGACTGTGCGATCGGCATGAAGTCCTCGACCTCCCCGACGCCGTCGGGCGTGAGGAAGCGGGTGATGAGCACGTTCGTGTCGGGGAAGTACAGCTGCTTGGCCTTCCACCCCGGCTGGGAGGGCTGGATGGAGTAATACCCGCCGCGACGGGCGTCGAGGATCGAGGCGAACAGGCTGGGGGCATCGAAGCGCCCGGGGCAGTACCAGTCGATCGCGCCATCGGTACCGACGAGCGCGACGGAGTGCAGGTCGCCGATCAGGCCGTGCTCGGCGATGGGCAGGTAGTCGGACATTCCTCAGGCGGGTCGCTCGGGGCAGACGCCGCGGCCAGGACGCCTCGGCGGCGATACTACATTCGCGGTGGGCCGCCGGTCGGCCTCCCCCGCCGCCGCCGGCCGCGCCCTGCCGATGACCGAGGACTCAGCCCCCCAAGCGATCGACCTGATGCATCTCGGCCGCCCGCAGGTGATCTGCGCCTGGCGGCTCGGCGACGTGATCGTCGACCCCGGTCCCGCGTCCTGCCTGCCGGCCCTGCTCGCCGCGATCGGCGACGAGCCGCCCCGGGTGCTCGCGCTCACGCACATCCATCTCGATCACGCCGGCGCCGCTGGATCGCTCGTGCGGCGGTTCGGCGATCTGGAGGTGTGGGTGCACGAGCGCGGGGCGCCGCACCTGATCGACCCGTCCAGGCTGCTCGCCAGCGCGGGTCGGCTGTACGGGTCCGATATGGAGCGCCGCTGGGGCGAGTTCCTTCCGGTGCCCGCCGCAAACATCCGGACGCTGACCGGCGGTGAGCGGCTCGGACCGTTTCGCGTCGCGTACACGCCCGGCCACGCCTCGCACCACGTCAGCTACCTCGACGAGCTCGGTGGGCACGCCTTCACCGGCGACGTCACCGGCGTGCGCATCGGTGACGGCCCGGTGCTGGCCCCGACGCCTCCGCCCGACATCGACCTCGACGCCTGGCGGGCGTCGCTGCGGACGATCGAGGCCTGGGCCCCCGAGCGCCTCTGCCTCACCCACTTCGGCGCGCAGGACGGTGTCGAGGCGCACATCGCGCGGATGCGCGGCGCGCTCGAGGAGGCGGCGCGCTGGGCGCAGACGCTCGACGAGAAGCGTTTCGCGGCGCAGATGCGCGATCTCGTCGAGCGAACGGCCGACGCCGCGACCGCCGCCGCCTACGAGCAGGCCCTGCCACCCGGGCAGAGCCACCAGGGACTCAGGCGCTTTCTCGACCGCGCCACGCCCGCGGCGAACTGAGCCAGCCGCGCCCGGCCCAGGCGTTACAGTGCCGCGGTGCCATGGACGGAGATCTTCGAGGTGTTCCTCGTCAGTCACCTCGTCGGCGACTTCCTGCTGCAGACGAGCTGGCAGGCGACGCACAAGTACGGCGGGCTCGGCGGCGGCGGTGACCCGCGGGCGCTGGTGACCCACATCCTCACCTACACGCTCGCCTTCGTGCCGGCGCTCATCTGGCTGGCCGGCTCGCTCGGTGCCTGGGTGCTCGGCGTGGCCGCGCTCATCGCCCTGCCCCACCTCATTCAGGACGACGGCCGGTTGCTCGAGCGCTGGATCGTCGTGGTCAAGCATTCCGACGACATCGAGCGCGGCGGCTGGCTGTTCACCTCGATCGACCAGTCCTTCCACGTCCTCGCGCTGTTTGCCGTCGCGCTCGTCGCCGCCGGCTGAGGGGCCGGGCGCGAAGGCCGCGCGCAGGCCGATCAGGGGCTCGCCACGAGCGCCCGCAGGGGTTATCCTGCCCAGCCATGAGCAAGACGATTGAGCTTCCCCGCACCGCCGGCCCCGGCAGCGGACTCGGCGGATCCTGGCGGGTGATCGTGTGCAACGACAACCACAACACGTTCGACCACGTCGCGCACACCCTGTCGTGCACGGTGCCGGGCGTGTCGCTCGACCACGGCTACCAGATCGCCGACCGGATCCATCGCTCGGGTCAGGCGGTCGTGTTCACCGGCCATCTCGAGCCGGCCGAGCTGTACTGGGAGATGCTGCGCGACGCGGGCCTGACGATGGCTCCGCTCGAGCGCTGCTGACGCGCTCCACGGGGTGATCGTTCCGGCGACCGGCCGCGGCGGCGGTCGCGCGCGGGTCGCCGATCCTAGCCCTTCGCCTTGCCGAGCGAGAACACCGAGCTCGGCCTGCCGGATGCCTTGGCGAGGAACGCGTGTCCCGCGCTCACGACCACGTTCCGGTGACGACGGAAGTAGTCGACGACCACCGTGCCGCGGGTGACGGTGGTCAGCGTGCCCGCGCAGGTGTCCTCGACGCTGTACTGCGTGCCCCGCGTCGTCGCGGCGCTGTACGAGCCGCGCGTGCTGAACTTCCCGCCGTGGTCGCTGCTCTTGAGCAGGCCGAGCACGGCGTTCGACAGCTTGCGGGCGAGGAACGCGCCCTTGCGCTTGCCCGCCGTCGCGCACACGCGGTTCGCGGTCTGGGTGTCGTGCAGGTCGAACTCGGTGATGCCCTTCTCCTTGCGGCTCTGCAGCAACGAGAAGATCCCGGCCGTGACGTCGGTCGTGAAGAACCGCCCGCGCGTCGTGCTCGCCGCGGTGATGGCCACGGTGCCGGCCGTGGTGTCGAGCTCCGAGCCGACCGGGATCTGGCGCGCCTCGGTCAGCGGTATGAAGCCCTGGCCCTTGGTCGCGCTCGCGAACGCGTCGTTGCCCGCGGCCCGGCTGAGCGTGGCGCCCGGCGGAAGCTTGATGAAGACCTTGCCGCTGACGGGCACGACGTTGACCGACTTGTAGAGCACCGGCGGGGGAGGCGGGACGTGCGTGGTCGTGGACGACGAGGCCGTCACGGAGGTCGAGGCGGCGCTGACCGAGCCCGATCCCGTGGCGGTCGTTGTCGGCGGCGAGGTGGCGGTGGTGGTGGTGGCGCTGGTGGTCGTGGTGGTCGTCGTCGTCGTCGGCTGCACGCTGACCGTGGCCGGCGTCGGCGCCGATGCGGTCGCAAAGCGCCCGTCGCCGCCGTACAGCGCGCCGATCGCGTGCGTGCCGGTCGACAGGTTTGGGACGGTCAGCGTCGCCGTGCCCGTGCTCCCGGTCGTGACGAGCGGCGCCATGCCGATCGGGGTGCCGTTGTCGGTGAACGTGACCGTTCCGCTCGGCCCCGGCGTCACGCCGGCCGGTCCGCTGACGGTGGCGGTGATGGTCTCGCTCTGTCCGGGCGCGATCGATGGGCCGGAGAGCGTGACCGCGACCGTCGCGGCGTCCAGCCGGATGACGCCGAAGAACGCAGCGTGTGACGAGTCGCCGCCGAAGTTGTTCGTGACCGTCGGGAACGCGCCCGGATCGGCGCCGGTGATGACGTCGAACTCGGTGCCGGCCGGCGGGTTGTAGCCGGCGAGCAGGACCGGGTCGACGGTGCCACCCGGTTGCAGCGTGGCGCCGCCGGCGAGCGCGATCGTCCCGTAGGAGGTGGCGCTCGCAATCTCGAACTCGAGCGTGCCGGCCGTGGCGTTCACGAGGTGGGCGCCGGCGTTGTTGGGGCTGTAGACGGCGCCGGGGTCGACGAGGAGCGTGCCGGTGTTCGTGGTCGTGGTGGCGGCATTCTGGGCGAGGGTGCCGGTCTTGACCTCGAGAGTGCCGCTGTTGTTGAGGGTGACCTGCAGCGCATTGGAGTTGGTGCTCTCGCTGGTGGCGGTGATGGTGCCCGGGTTGGTGATGGTGCCGTTGTCGACGACCGGTGCGCCGCCGCTGGCGGGGGCGTCCAGGTTGAGGCTGCCGTCGTTGATCAGCGTCCCGCCGTTCAGGGAGACGGTCGCGCCGTGTCCCTGGGGCGCGCGGGCGGTCACGGTCTGACCGGCCGGGATCGTGCCGGTCAGGATGGGGGTGTCGGTGAGCGTGAAGGAGCCGGCGCCGCTGGTGTCGGTCAGGGTGCCGCTGTTGAAGATCGTGACCGTGTTGCCGGATTCGGGGCCGTTCTGGGTCCACGAGGCGTCGCCGGTGAGCGAGAGGGTGCCGTTGTTCACGACGCCGCCGGGGGCGGTGGCGTTGTTGATGACCTTCGCGCTGGCGTTGCTGGGGTTGAAGGTGGCGCCGGTGTCGACCTTCAGCGTGCCGGTGTTCGTGGTCGTGGTGGCGGCGTTCTGCAGCAGCGTGCCGGTCTTGACCTCGAGCGTGCCGCTGTTGTTGAGCGTGGCCTGCAGCGCGTTGACGTTCGTGCTCTCGCTCGTGGTCGCGATCGCGCCGGCGTTGGTGATCGTGCCGTTGTCGATCACCGGTGCGCCGCCGCCGGCGGGGGCGTCCAGGTTGAGGCTGCCGTCGTTGATCAGCGTCCCGCCACTCAGCGATACGGTCGCGCCGTGCCCCGAGGGCGCGCTGACGGTCACGGTCTGCCCGCTGGGGATCGTGCCGGTCAGGGTCGGAGTGTCAGTGAGCGTGAAGGAGCCCGCGCCGCTCGTGTCGCTCAGCGTGCCGCTGTTGAGGATCGTCACCGGGTTGCCCGACTGAGCGGCGGCGTGGGCGTTCTGCGTCCAGGAGGCGTCACCGGACAGCGTCACCGACCCGGCGTTCGACAGCGTCCCGTCGTTCACGAACCGCGCGCCCGCGTTGTTGGGGTCGAATGCGCCGGCGCCGGGCGCGTCGGTCTGGAAGGTGCCGACGTTGGTCGTGATCGTGGCCGCGTCCTGCTGGAGCATCCCGCTCTTGACCTCGACGGTGCCGGTCGCGCTGTTGGTGAGGGTGACCGAAAGGTCGTTCGGGTTGCCGCTCTCGCTCGTGGTGGTGATCCTCCCGTTGTTCGTCAGCAGCGGAGTGCCGCTCAGCGGCGCGATCCCGGGCGTGCCTCCGTTCTTCGGCGCGTCCAGATCGAGGTTGCCGTTGTTGGTGACGTTGCCGTTCAGCGATACCGTCGCGCCGTGTCCGGAGGGCGCGCTGGCGGTCACGGTCTGCCCGGCGGGAATGGTGCCGATCAGGATGGGGGTGTCGGTGAGGGTGAAGGAGCCGGCGCCGCTGGTGTCGGTCAGGGTGCCGCTGTTGAAGATCGTGACCGTGTTGCCGGATTCGGGGCCGTTCTGGGTCCAGGAGGCATCGCCGGTGAGCGAGAGGGTGCCGCTGTTCACGACGCCGCCGGGGGCGGTGGCGTTGTTGATCACCTTCGCGCCCGCGTTGTCGGGGTTGAAGGTGGCGCCGGTGTCGACCTTCAGCGTGCCCGTGTTCGTGGTCGTGGTCGCGGCGCTCTGCGTGAGCGTGCCGGTCTTGACCTCGAGGGTGCCGCTGTTGTTGAGGGTGGCATTCAGCGAGTTGACGTTGGTGCTCTCGCTCGTAGTGGCGATCGCACCGGCGTTGGTGATCGTGCCGTTGTCGATGATCGGTGCGCCGCCGCCGGCGGGGGCGTCCAGGTTGAGGGTGCCGTCGTTGATCAGCGTCCCGCCGTTCAGGGAGACGGTCGCGCCGTGTCCGGAGGGCGCGCTGGCGGTCACGGTCTGCCCGGCGGGAATCGTGCCGATCAGGATGGGGGTGTCGGTGAGGGTGAAGGAGCCGGCGCCGCTGGTGTCGGTCAGGGTGCCGCTGTTGAAGATCGTGACCGTGTTGCCGGATTCGGGGCCGTTCTGGGTCCAGGAGGCGTCGCTGGTGAGCGAGAGGGTGCCGTTGTTCACGACGCCGCCGGGGGCGGTGGCGTTGTTGATCACCTTCGCGCCCGCGTTGTCGGGGTTGAAGGTGGCGCCGGTGTCGACCTTCAGCGTGCCGGTGTTCGTGGTCGCGGTGGCGGCGCTCTGCAGCAGCGTGCCGGTCTTGACCTCGAGGGTGCCGCCGTTATTGAGCGTGGTATTCAGCGAGTTCACGTTGGTGCTCTCGCTGGTCGCGGTGATGGTGCCGCTGTTCGTCAGCGTGCCGCCCGTGATGACCGGCGCGCCGCCGTTGGCCGGGGCGTCCAGGTTCAGGTTGCCGTCGTTGGTGACGTTGCCGCTGAGCGTCGCGGTCGCGCCGTGTCCGGAGGGTGCGCTGAGGGTCACCGTCTGACCGGCGGCGATCGTGCCGGTCAGGGTCGGGGTGTCGGTGAGCGTGAACGAGCCGGCGCCGCTGGTGTCGGTCAGCGTGCCGCTGTTGAAGATCGTGACGGGGTTCCCGGATTCGGGGCCGTTCTGGGTCCAGGAGGCGTCGCCCGTGAGCGTAAGCGACCCGGCGTTCGACACCGACCCAGCGTTCGAGAACGACCCGCTCGCGTTCGTCAGGTTGAGCGCGGCGCCCTTGTCCACGGTGAACGTGCCGTCGTTCGTCGTCGTCGTGGCCTGGTCCTGAGTGGCGTTGGAGGTGCTGATCTCGGTCGTTGCCTTCGCCGCGTTGACGACGTTGGCCCGGAGCAGGTCCTCGCCCGTGGCGGCCGACGCGAGCAGCAGTTGGCCATCGTTGGTGAGCGAGGCTCCCGTCAGCGTCGACAATGTGGCGGTACTCCCGCCCGCACCGCCGTCCAGTTCGAGCTCGCCGCCCACGGCGACCGTGCTGTTTGCGATGAGCGTCAGCCCGGCGGCAGCGGCGGCGCCCACGACGTTTGCGTCGACGATCAGCGTCTGCGTGCCGCTGTTCGCGCCAGCGCCGAGCGTCAGGGAGTTCACGGTGGCGGAGCCGCTCAAGGCCCCCTCGAGCGTGACCGTGTAGGTGCCCCCGGCGGTGATGCAGACGTCATCCGACTTGTTCGGCACAGCCGGAGCGCCGGCGGCGTTTACCCAGTTCGTACGGGACGACCAGAGGCCGTCTCCCGCCGCGCCGGTCCAGGTGATCGTGCAACCGGCCGCGCCCGCCAGTCCGGGCAGCAGCGCCAACGCCGCCGCGCACAACGCGGCCAGCGCCACGAGCGCACCAACCACCGTCCGTCGCGGCGAACCCCGCGACGGCCCGTGCCAGGCTGTCCATGTCGGCTTCCCTGCAGGCATCTCCCACCCCTTGGACCTCCGCCGCAGGCTACGGTGGCACCGTAACACCGGGCGATCGGGCGTATGTAAGAAACGCTGCGCGCGGCCCCAGCTTTCGAGCCGGTCGCGCGGACCGGGGGCGCCGGGGCCGGCAGCGCGACCGCGATCAGGCCCCGTTGCCGTTCGCGAGCGGCACCGTCGGCGCGGCCTCGGGCTCCTCGATCTCCCCGACCGCGGTCAGGTCCCACCAGCCGTACAGCACCGGTATCTGGTACCAGCCCGCGTGCGTGGCGCGGAAGAAGACCATGTCCGGACCCTCCCAGTAGCGCTCCCAGTCGAGGTGGCTCTCGAAGTGCAGGATCTGCTGGAACTTGTAGCGATCGTCGCGGGAGCGGTAGACGGCGTAGTACGTCGCGCCGTAGCGCGTCGAGAGCGCCGCGATCTCGTTGAGGTCCGCCTCCAGGCCGTCGCCGCGGAAGCCCGTCGCGTACCACGGGATGATGACGACGCCGGACATCAGGCTCCCACCTCCGCCCGGATCGCGCCCGGACCGTCGGCGGTCCGGCCGAGTCCCTCCTCCTCGGCGCCGACGAGGATGGCGATCTTGCCGAGGTGCTTGTTCTCCTTCATCTCCTGGTGCGCGCGGGCGACCCCGTCGAACCCGTAGGTCCGCCACAGCACCGGACGGATGAGGCCCTGCTCGATGAGCTGGTTGGCCTTCATGCACTCGTACGCGTTGGCGAAGTGCGAGCCGAGGATCTCCTTCTGGCGCATCCACAGGTGGCGCACGTCGAAGTCGAGGTTGTAGCCGGTCGTGCCGGCGCAGATGACCACCTTGCCGAACGGACGCACGGTGAACACCGAGGTCGGGAAGGTGTCGCGCCCGACGTGCTCGAAGACGATGTCGGGCGACTCGCCGAGGATGCCCTTGACCTCCTTGGCGAAGCGCACCGACTCCTTCATGCGCGCGCGCTCCTCGTCGGGCGTCTCGTTGCCGGTGCGCATCATGCCCGCGAACTGCTTACGGTCGATCCAGCCCGTGGCGCCGAGGTCCATCACGAGCCTGCCCTTCTCCTCGGAGGAGACGACGCCCACGCACTGCGCGCCGGTCGCCTGGCACAGCTGCACGGCGAACACGCCGAGGCCGCCGGCCGCGCCCCAGATGAGCACGCGGTGCCCGGCCTGCAGCCGGCAGCGGTCGATGAGCATGCGGTACGCGGTGAAGTACGTCAGCCCGTAGGAGGCGGCCTCCTCCCAGGTCAGCGCCGCCGGCTTGGGCAGCAGCTGCTGGGCCTGGACCTTCGTGAACTGGGCGAAGGACCCCCAGGTCGTCTCATAGCCCCAGATCCGCTGCGACGGCGCCGCCAGCGGGTCGAGACCGTGTACCTCGGGGTCCTCGTAGGAGGCCTGGTTGCAATGGATGACGACCTCGTCGCCCGGCTTCCAGCGCGTGACGCCCTCGCCGACCTTCCACACGACGCCGGACCCGTCCGAGCCGCCGATGTGGTGTCCGTACTGCGGGTGGTCGCCGTAGCCGAACACCGAGACCGGCTTGCCGGTCGCCGCCCACACGTTGTTGAAGTTCACGCCCGCGGCCATCACCCGCACGATCACCTCGAACGCGCCCGGCTCGGGGACCTCGATCTCCTCGACCTGGAAGGCGTCGATCGGCTCGCCCTCGCGCTCCTGGCGGATGACCCACGCGGCCATCGTCGCGGGCAGCTCGCCCGGCTCGGTGTCAACCTCAGAGACTCGTTGCAGATCGATGGCCACGGTGGGGGAACCTCGCGTGTCGGGGACAGTCGGCGGCAGGCAATCCTACCCGTCGCCCGCCCCCGACGAGCCCCGCTAGGGGAGGTCCAGCTGATTCTGCGAGCTCGGACGGCTCGGGCCGACGAGGATCTGCGTCGGGGCGACGGACGGGTCGTCGGCCTGCACGACGTAGGACCCCGGGCGCAGGTAGATCTGCAGCGTCGCGGTGCCGCCCGGGTTGATCGGGCCGGTCTGCACGCTGAGTGCGAACGGCGCGGGGCGTGAGACCGTCAGCTGCTGGGAGGTCTTGGTCTCGTTGGCCACGACGAGCATCACCGGACCGGCGCCGAGCGTGCTCGGCGAGACGAGCACGTGGCCGTGCGCGATCGCGGAGGTGATCGTCAACAGTCGCGGCGGGCGCGGGAGGTTCGCATACGGGGCGGTCGAGCCGCAGCCGGCGAAGGCGGCCGCCGCCACCACCAGGAGCGCTGCCCATGGCCTGCCGTTGCGCATTCCTCTCCTCGCCGCCTCGCTCGTCGTCCGTCGGGGGACGAGCAGCGGCCACAACCCTATGCGATGGCGCGCGTCGCGCGCGCAGCGTCCGTGGCGATCGCGGGGCATGCGCGTGGCATTGTCGCTCACGCGCCGAACGGCAACCCGGCGAGCCGCGCGGTGACCCCGCCGCCACCGACCACCAGCTCGGCGTCGTCGGGCACCTCGCGCCGCACGAGGGCCAGCGCGATGTCGCCGTGGCGCGGCGACCGTACCGTGCTGCCGAGCGTCCCCACCACCCGTTCGCCGAGCCGCAGCTCGTCACCGTGGTGCGCCGGTCCGCTGAGGGCGAGACCGCGCAGATGCCGGTTGGGCTTGCCGCGGTAGAACAGGCGCGCCACCGTCTCCTGACCGACGTAGCAGCCCTTCGTGAAGCTGACGGCGCGCTCGTTGAGACCGGCCTCCTGGGGAATCGTCGCGTCGTCGAGGTCGACGCCGTAGCGCGGACGGCCGCGCTCCACGCGCACGATCTCGGCGCCGGACTCGCTCGCCGGCGTCGCTCCGGCGGCGATGAGCGCCGTTCGCACCGCCTCGCCGTGCTCGCTGTCGAAGAGCACGTCCACGCCCACGTCGGTGAGCGATGAGCAGCACCCGCACGTCCGCGATCCGGCTCCACGCGTTCGCGTGCTCGTCGGTTCCGGGGTCATCGCCCGGTGAAACACCGGCGCGCGCCAGGACCGCGCGCGAGTGTGGCCCGATGAGTGACAGCAGCCCGCGCTCGAGCGTTCGCTTGTGCAGCTCGACCTCGTAGCCGACCTTGAAGCGGCGGATCAGGTCGAACAGGGCCTGGAGCGCGACGCGCTCGGAGTCGAGCAGCAACTGCGCTGGCTCGTCGGCCTCACCGGACACCGAGAGCACGCGCAGGTCTCCGAGCATCTTCCCCTTGTGCGTGAGGAACGCCGCGTAGCAGCCCTCACCGGGGCGGAGCGACACGATGTCGTTGGTCACCTGCCCGTTGAGGAACTCGGCCGCCTCGGACCCCGTGAGCGCCAGCTTCCCGCGCTCGGAGCGGTCGACGAGACCGCAGCCGCTCGTCAGCGCCTCGTACTGCTCGATGTCGCCGATGACGGTGCTCATCCGCTTGTTCGAGGATAGCCGCGGCCCGGAGGCGCGCCGCGCCGCCGCCCGTCGTCGTGGAGGGCGCCCGGTCGGCGGTCCGCGCCCGATACTCTTCGGCGCGCATGTCCCTCGCCGACGAATTCCGCGACATCGTCGAGTCGCTGCCCGACGACTGGACCGACCTCGAGATCGACCTGCGCATTGCCGACGAGTCGCGCTACGTCGAGGCGGCGAGCTACCTCGTCACCTGCAACGCGCAGCCGTACTCGCATCACGACTGGCACTGGCGCCTGCTCATCGCCCACCGCTTCGGCCACGCGTCCGCCGCGCCGACGGTCCACGGCACGCTGGGGCTGCTCGACGATGCCGGCATCGTCGGCGAGCTCGCGGTCCGCGAGCTGCGCAGCGGGCGGGTCGAGGTCGTGCAGATGTGGGGGCGCCCCCAGTCGGTGCGCGACGAGTTCCGCCAGCTCCGCGCCCAGTAGGACCCGCGCGTGGCGCGGGTGGTGGCGCTGATCGGGGACCTGCTCTTCGGGTCCAACGTGCAGGGCGCGCTGCGCGCCGGGGGCCACGACGTCCAGCTCGTCGCCGACGAGGAGAGCGCGCGGGCCCGGCTGGCGGACGCCGACGTTCTGGTCGTCGACCTCGGCGGCGACGCCTTCGACGGCGCCGCGCTCGTGTCCGGGCTCGGCGCCGGCGACGACCTTGCCACGGTCCGCACCCTCGGCTTCTACTCGCACGTCGACCTCGACACGCGCACGCGCGCGCTGGACGCCGGGTTCGATCTCGTCGTGCCCCGCTCGCGGATGGCCCGCGAGGGCGCCGCGCTCGTCGCGCAGCTCGCCGAGCGCTGAGGCGGGCGCCCAGGTCCGCGGCACGCGCGTCGGGAGGGGGTGTCTGACATTACTTCACTTCTTCTGAAGAAATGTCAGACACGTCGGTCGTTGCCGCCCGCGAGACGCTCGGGCGGGGACCGCCCGCCGCCGCTCAGCGAAGCGCGGGGCGACGCGGGAGCGCGATCAGCGCGCCGTTCGTCACCGTGTGGGAGCCGCGCAGCGCCGCGTCCAGGCCATCGGGATGACGCTCGGCGAGGGCAAGGCGGATCACCTGGCCGTGGCAGACGACGAGCGCCGGCACCTCGGCTCGCTCGATGTCGGCGAGCGCCGCGGCGACCCGGCGTGACTGGTCGGCGAAGGACTCGCCGCCCGGAAAGCGGAAGTATGGATCGCCGGCGACGAATGCCGCGAAGCCCTCGGGGTCCTCGGCGAGGACCTCGGCGAAGCGGCGATCGGTCCAGTCGCCGGCGTCGGTCTCGACGAGCCGCTCGTCCTCGACCGGCTCGAGGCCGATCCGCTCCGCGACGATGTCGGCCGTCTGGCGCGCGCGCAGCAGCGGGCTGCACCACAGCATCACGAACGGGTGCGCCGCGGCCTGCTCGGCGAGCTCGGCGGCCTGCGCTCGGCCCGTCTCGTCGAGCGGCACCGGCAGCAGGCCCTGGAAGCGGCGCTCCAGGTTGTAGGCGGTCTGACCGTGCCGGGCGAGATAGACGGGAGCGCCGGCGGACATTGGCGGCCATCATACGGCGACGCGGCCGGCCCCCCGTCATACACTGGCGGGCATGCGCCGCCGGGTGACGTTCTCGCGCAACCTCACGCTCTCGCTGTCGCGGACGTGCCGGTGCTATTGCAAGTACTGCGCGTTCGCCACGCACCAGGCGCACCTGCACACCCCCGAGGAGGTGCTGGCGATCCTCGATGGCGCGGTCCGCCATCGCGCCAAGGAGCTGCTCGTCCTCACCGGCGAGCATCCCGAGGTCAACGCCGCGGTCGCCGAGCGGCTGGCCGAGTACGGCCACGCCGACTTCACCGCCTACGTCGTGTGGGCGTGCGAGCGCGCACTCGAGCGCGGGCTGCTGCCGCACACCAACCTCGGCGTGCTGCCGCGCGAGGACCTGGCTCGCCTGCGCGAGGTGACCGCCTCGCAGGGCCTGATGCTCGAGTCCGTGTCGGAGCGGCTGATGCAGACCGTCCATGCCGGCTCGCCGACGAAGCACCCCCGCCGGCGTCTGGAGACGATCCGCGCCGCCGGCGAGCTGCGGATCCCGTTCACGAGCGGGATCCTCGTCGGGATCGGCGAGACCGAGGACGAGCGAGTCGCCTCGCTGGCCGCGCTCGCGCAGCTGCAGCGCGAATACGGCCACATCCAGGAGGTCATCCTCCAGAACTTCGTGCCCCACCAGAGCTACTACGGTCGCGAGCCGGCCGAGATCGCCGACGCCGCGGCCCGCGACTACTGGCGCACCGGGGTCGGACACGGGCCCACGCACGACCTGCCGAAGTGGGCCTGCCCGGTGTCGATCGAGGACATGAAGCGGCTCATCGCGCACGCGCGAGAGCTGATGCCCGACGTCGGGATCCAGGTGCCGCCGAACCTCTCGGACTGGTGGCCCGAGCTCGTCGCCGCGGGCGCGAGCGACCTCGGCGGACTGTCGGCGAACGGCGACCACATCTCTCCCGAGCATCCGTTCCCGTCCCCGCCGCAAGTGCGCCGGCGGCTCGCGCAGGACGGTGCCGCCGTGTCGGAGCGCCTGTGCGTGTATCCGCGCTACATCGACGACGAGTGGCTGGCCCGGGGCGTGCTCGACGTCATCAAGACGCGCTACTGGTCGTTCATCCCGCGCCGCGGATCGGGACGCACCGATGCGCCCCGCCCGATCCGCCGCGACCTCGTCGCCGGCGCGATCGCCCGCGGGCGCGAGGGCGTGTCCCTTGGCGAGGACGAGCTGACGGCGCTGTTCGCCGAGACGCGCGAGGAGGCGATCGAGGACCTGCGCCAGGCGGCCGACGAGCTGCGTGCCCAGGTCGCCGGCGACACCGTCACGTTCGTCGTCAATCGCAACATCAACGTCTCCAACGTCTGCACCGTCGGCTGCGCCTTCTGCGGGTTCGGGCAGAGTCGGCGCTCACCGGACGCCTACGAGCACGACCGGGACGAGTTCGTGCGACGGATCCACGAGGCCGTCGACTACGGGGCGACCGAGATCTGCATGCAGAGCGGCATCCACCCGGACTGGACGCTCGAGGACTACGAGAGCTGGCTGCGCCTCATCCGCGAGACCGCGCCGCAGCTGCACGTCCACGCGTACTCGCCGATGGAGGTCGCCCACATGTGCGACATCTCGGGGTTGTCCGCCGACGCCGTCTTCGAGCGTCTGCGCGAGGCGGGGCTGGACTCGACGCCCGGCACCGCCGCCGAGGTGCTGCACGACGGGGTGCGGGAGCGGATCTCGCCGAACAAGCTCCCCGTGTCGCGCTGGGTCGAGGTGATCGAGGCCTCGCATCGCGTCGGGCTGCGCTCGACGGCGACCGTCATGTTCGGTCACATCGAGGAGCCCTGGGAGCTCGCCGAGCACATGCGCGTCGTGCGCGAGCTGCAGGAACGGACCGGGGGGATCACCGAGTTCGTGCCGCTGTCCTTCATCCCCTATCAGACGCTGCTCGGGCGCACCCACGGTGTGGAGGAGATCTCGCGCGAGGAGAACCTCAAGCACACGGCGGTGTTCCGTCTCGCGCTCGGGCGGACGGTCGCCAGCCTGCAGGCGTCCTGGGTGAAGATGGGAATCGACACCGCCACCGAGGCGCTGCGCTGGGGGGTGAACGACCTCGGGGGGACGCTCATGGAGGAGTCGATCAGCCGCATGGCCGGGTCCCAGCACGGCGTGCGACTCGACCCCCCCGAGCTGATCGCGGCCGCGCATCGCGCCGGGCGGCCGGCCGCCGAGCGCACGACGCTGTACGCGGTCCGCCGGCGCTACGAGCTCGAGCCGGCGGCCGCCTGAGACCCGGCCGCGAGCGGTCGCGCGACCGCCGGCCGCGGCGACGGCGCGGCCGGACCGGCTGGCGCGACCGACGGCGCCCGGTGCACCGCCACGCCGGCGATGACGAGGGCCACGCCGAGCAGTTCGCGCCCGGACGGCCACTGGCCGAGGACGAGGACGCCGATCGCCGTCGCCACCGCGGGCAGCAGCGCGATCAGCAGCGCGTACGTCGCGCGGGCCAGACGGGCGAGGGCAAGCTGGTCGGTCACGTAGGGGATGACCGACGAGCACACGCCGACCCCGGCCGCGGCGAGGAGCAGCGCCGGGTGGCTCACGGTCGGCGCCGCCTGCGCGACGCCGACCGGGCTGATGAGAAGCGCCGCGACGAGCATCGCGCCGGCGAGGCCGTCGATCCCGCTCAGGCCGGGCCGCTTGGCCACGCGGTCGGCGAGCACGATGTAGGCCGCGAACAGGCCCGCGTTGGCGGCGGCGAAGGCGAGGCCGAGGGGCGAGGCGCGCAGCTGCACGTCGCTCAGCACTCCGGCGCCGCCGACCGCGAGCACGAGGGCGGCGGCGTTGCGCGGGCGGCGCGCGCCGAGGGCGGCGAGCGCGATGACCGGCACGAACTCGATCGCCGCGACCGTTCCGAGCGCGAGCCGGTCGATCGCGGCGTAGAAGCAGGCGTTCATCGCCGCGAGCACGGCGCCCCAGGCGAGCAGCAGTCGCCGGGTTCCTGCCTCGCGCAGCGCGCCGCGCCGCCACGGCCGTCGCCACGCCCCGAGGATGACCGCGGCGGTCGCGATCCGCAGCCAGGCGACCCCGAGCACCGCGACCTGCGCGAACAGGAGCACGGCGAACGCCGGGCCGAGGTAGTGGAAGACCGCGCTCACGACGAAGTACGCGTGCGGGGGGACGGAGCGCCGGTCCGGGTTCGGTGCGGTCATGCCGTGATGGTGCCCCGGAACGCCCTTGCCTTACATGGGTGATCGCAGGTATTCTCGCGGCAATGTCTATCAATCGACGGTCAAACGGTCGATTGGCCGATGGTGATCTGCTGGATGAGACGGATCGGCGGTTGATCGGCGAGCTCCAGGCCGACGGGCGCCTGTCGCTGGCCGAGCTCGGCCGACGCGTCGGCCTGTCCTCGCCGGCGGTGGCCGAGCGGCTGCGTCGGCTCGAGGGCGAGGGCGTCATCACCGGCTACCACGCGACCGTCGATCCGCGGCGGCTCGGCTACGGCCTCGGCGTGCTCATCCGGTTGCGCCCGGCCCCGCGTCAGATCGCCGCCGCCGCGCAGCTCGCGCGCGAGACGCCCGAGGTCGTCGAGTGCCATCGCGTGACGGGTGAGGACTGCTTCGTCATGATCGCCCACGTCCGCGACGTCGAGCATCTCGAGACGATCATCGACCAGTTCGTCGCCTACGGCCAGACGACGACGTCGATCATGCAGTCCGCGCCCGTGCCGCGGCGCGGGGTCGCGCCCTGAGCGCCGTCGGCCCGCCGGATGTCAGGCGCGCGCGAACTGGCCGTGGAAGCCGAACGGGATCGCGTGGGGCACAACGGCGCGGGCGAGCGGCGCGAGCGTCGCGGCGTCCAGCACGAGCAGGAACGAGCGCTCGGACTCGGCGTCGAGCACGACCGACAGCAGCACGCCGTCGTCCTCGTCCGTGGCGCCGGGCGCGGCCACGAACACCGGCTCGCCCGGGTAGCAGCCGGGCTGCGACCAGGCGGTGGCCGCCCCCGTCTCGACGTCGATCCGCACGATCTTCTCCAGCCAGCCGCTCGGACCGGTGTCGTTGCCCCACGCGTACCGGTACGGGCGTCCGTTGCAGCGGCGATAGTTGATGCGCGGCAGCTCGAGGCCGCCGTCGGCGAGCCGCTCCCGGGTCACCGCGCGGTCGCCGAGCGACAGCCGGAAGCGCGTCGGTGTGGCCTGTGACAGCGGAGCGCCGGAGCGCAGGTTGTCGAGGTAGAGGTCCTGGACGATCTGGGCGTCCTCGAACGCGCACAGGTCGACGACGACCTCTCCGTCGCGCTCGAAGGCGTTGATGTGATGGAAGCCGAAGCACGGGTCGGCGTGGAAGCCCGTGATCGTCTCGCCGCCATCGCGTGCGACGAGCGTGAACCGCGTCCCGAGCTCGGGCTTCCAGCGGTAGTTCTCGATGTATGGCCGGCCGCTGAGCGCGAGGTGCAGGGGGTTCACGACGTACGGGAACTCGGCGAGCACGAGCCAGCGCTCGGTGAGGCCGAACGAGTGCATGTAGGACGGCTCGCGCACGGGCAGTGACGCGATCACGCGCGGCGTCGCCGTGGCCGGATCGACGCGGAAGAAGCGATAGCTGCTGCGCGGGCCGAGCTTGGCCGCGTAGTTGAGCATCGCGTCGTCATGGTCGGCGTGGGGGTGGGCGGTCGTCAGCTGCCCCGGCGGCCGGTACGCGACGCCGGCGCTGCGCAGGGTGGCCGGATCGAACTCGATCGGCAGCGGCGTCTCGGTGAGGGCCAGAAAGCGCTCGCCGAGCCGGGCGACGTTGACGTTCCCGTTGTCGGTGAGCGCGGGCCGGAAGAGCGACTGCACGCGACGGTACAGCGAGCGGCAGGGATCGGTGGCGAACTCGCTCATCACGATCCGTCCGGCTTCCTCCCCGCGGCGGTGGGCGCGACTCTCGAGGAAGCGGTTGCCGTAGGACACCGAGCCGTCGGCGATCGTGAAGCGATGCAGCATCGCGTGCCCGTCGAACCAATGGCGCATGCGGTCGGCGCCGACCTCGAACTTCGCCGGGCCGGTGCGCAGGAGCGATCCGCTCAGCCAGGGCGGGAGCGTGCCCTCGAGCGGGAGCTCGGCGACCGTCACCTCACCGGCGGCCGAGCGGAAGCCGAGGCGATGGTCGAGACGGGGGGCGACGACGGACATAATTCCTCCCGGATGGTTCGAGGTGTATCATGCGAACCGTAGGCTAGGCTGGGCTCCGTGTCAACCCCGCGCCTGACGACGACGTCGTTCATCGTGCTCGGACTGGTCGAGCAGATCGAGCCGGCCACGCCGTACGACCTCAAGCGCGTCGCGCAGCTGAGCGTCGTGAACTTCTGGACGCTCCCGCACACGCAGCTCTACACCGAATGCGAGCGGCTGGCCGCCGTCGGCTACCTGGACGAGCAGCGCGAGCAGCACGGTCGGCGCCGGCGGATGTTCCGGCTCACGGCCGGCGGTCGCGCCGCGCTCGACGGCTGGCGCGCCGATCCCACCGTCGAGGAGGGCGTCGTGCGCGACGCGAGCCTGCTCAAGTTGTTCCTCGGTGGGGACGCCGCGGCGATCGCGCGCGAGCAGCTGCCCGCGCATCGTCGCTCGCTCGAGTCCTACGAGGCGCTCGCGGGAGGCGACGGACCGCCGATGGCCCAGGGTCCCCGGACCGCGTTGCGCGCCGGGATCGAGCTCGAGCGCGCGTACGTCGCGTTCTGGTCCTCGCTGCTGCCCGAGGGCGAGCGCGGGGGCTAGCGCGGCCCGGCCCGCATCACCGGAACAGGTCCTCGGAGAGGGCGCGCACGCACGCCGCGGCGCCCGGTCCGTCCTCGCCGGTCACGTGGGCGCCGAGGCCGCGCACGAGCACCGCCGGCTCGCGCGAGTCCTTGGCTCGCGCGAGGTCGGCCATCGCGGCGGCCTCGTCGGCGATCCCGATGAGCGTCGCCTCGAGCGTGCGCCCGACGCTGTCCGGACGCCCGCGCCAGTCCTGCAGCGGAGCAAGGCCGGCGCAGCCGATGGCGAGATCGACCTGGCCATGGCGCCACGCGCGCCCGAAGCTGTCGCTGATCACGACCGCCGGGCGCGCCCCGGTCAGCTCCCCGAGGCGGGCGCGCAGACCGCGGGCCGACGCGTCGGGATCGCGCGGCAGCAGGACGAGATCGTCCGCTGCGCCGGCGTTGGACGCGTCGACGCCGGCGTTGGCGCACACGAATCCGTGGCGCGTGCGGCCGATGATCACGCCGCGCTCGGCGCGCACGATCTCGACGCACTCGTCGAGCACGACCTGCACGGTGCGCGCGTCGGGCTTGCCGAGGCGCTCGGCGAGGGTCTGGGCCTGCTCGCTCGGCGTGATCTCGCCGAGCGAGACGACCGCGCCCTCGGCCTTGGAGACGGCCTTGTGCGCGAGCACGAGCACAGTGTGGTCGTCGAGCGGCTCGCCGGCATCCACGGCGGCGCCGGTCACGAGCGCGCCGAGGTCGGTCCCGCGGGCGATCTCGGGGAGGCCGGGGAGGGGGCGGGCGCTCAGCTCGGGCATCGTGCGGGTCCGGTCAACGCGGCGCGGCGGCCGGGGCCACGCGATGGTCCTGCAGCCAGGCGCGCGTGCGCACGGCCCGTCCCGGCTCGACGACCCCGTCGGTCGCGAGTCGCTGCCGCAGCGCGCCCAGGTCGGCGCGGGTGTCGATGTCGAGCAGCAGCGACGTGGGCGACGCGATGCTCCAGCGCGCCCCCGCCGCGTCGGCAAGCGCCTCGTGGCGAGTGCGGCTGCCGGGACCGAAGCTCGGCGCGATCACCTCGGGCGGCGCGAGCAGCAGCGCGTTCGTACCGGTGCCGTGACGATCGGGGACGATGACGACCGCGTCGTCGGCATGGGAGCTCAGAAGCTGCTCGAGCTCGCGCGGGTCGAGCGCGGGGCAGTCGCCGGGCAGGAGCAGGACGCGCTCGGCGCCATCGTGGCGGGCGCGCGTGACCCCCGCCGCCGCCGCCGGGCTCTGGCCGCTCTCGTGCTCGTCGGCGATGACGATCGCGCCGGCCGCTCGAGCGGAGGCCTGCACCGCGTCCTCGTTCGTGACCACGACGATCTGCGTGAACGCGGCCGTGTCGGCGAGCGCATCGAGCACGTCGGCGACCATCGCCGCGGCGAGCGCCCGCCGGCCGTCGATCGGCAGCGAGTCCTCGAGCCGCTGCTTGGCGAGCGCGAAGCGCTTGACGGGCAGGACCGCGGTCGTGCGCACGCTTACAGACGTTAAGCGCTCGGAGCCGGCCGGGCCGACGCCGCGCCGAGGGCGAGCGCGAACTCGAGCGTCTCGGCCGCCACGCGGTGACGCGACGCCGGGTCGTCCATGCGCACGTCGGTCTGCAGCAACGCGAGGCCGTCCGCGCGCTCGTCGGCGACGAGTCCGTCGACCAGTCCGGCGTAGTGCTCGGCGACGCCCTCGACGCTCGCCTCGAGGCCCGCCGCCGCCATGAACGCGGCCGTCGGCCCCTTGAGCACCGCGCCCTGCACGATCGGGCTCACGGCGACGACGGGCGCCGGCGCGGCGGCGATCGCGTCGCGCAGGGCGGGGATCGCGAGGATCGGGCCGATCGAGGCGATCGGGTTCGACGGGCCGATGACGATCGCGTCGGCGGCGGCGATCGCGTCGAGCGCGGCTCGGCTCGGCCGCGCGTGATCGGCGCCGCGGAACTCGACGCCCTCGACCGGGGGCTGCCCGCCGAGCCGGATCATGAACTCCTGGAAGGAGTGCCACTCACCGCCCGCGCGCACCCACGTGCGCACGGACTCGTCGCTCATCGGCAGCACGTGGGCGTCGAGCCCGAGGGCGCCGGTCAGCCGTTCGTGCGCGGCGGTCGCCGAGCAGCCCTCGTCGATCAGCCGGGTCCGCTCCAGACACCAGGCGAGGTCGCGATCGCCGAGGTTGAACCACACGTCCCGGCCGAGCGCACGCAGCGCGTCCATCACCGCGAACGTGTCGTCGCGCAGGCCCCAGCCGCGCTCGTCGATGCGATCGGCGAGCCAGAAGGACACGAGGTCGGGGTCGGGGGACACGTGCGCCCCGTAGATCTCGATGTCATCCCCGGTGTTCGCGATGACGGTGAGCCGGTCGGCGGGGACGACGTCCTGCATCCCGCGCGCGAGCTTCGCGCCGCCGGTGCCCCCGGCGAGCACGACGACGCGCGCCGCCTCGCGCCCCGGCTGCGGCTCGGGGCTCAATCCCACCGCGGCGTCGCGAGCCCGGTGATGCGGATTCCGGCGTGCACCTTGTGGCGGGCGTTGATCGAGATGAGCATCGCCGTGAGCGACTCGGTGATGCGCGACATCTCCAGGCGCCCGCCGTCGATGCAGCGCAACCCGTCGATGCGCTCGATCAGCTCGGCCGCCTCGCGCTTGTCCGCCCGGCGGTCGCCGCACACGAGCACGTCCTCGTCGAGCGTCGCCTCCGGATCGCCGAGCACCGCGGCGCTCACCGTGTGCAGGGCCGACACGACGCGAACGCCGTCGGGCACCATCTCGAGCGTCTGCTGCGCGGCCGAGCCCTGCCAGACGCCGATTGTCCTGGTCGCCTTTCCGCTCAGGGCGGCCGCGAGCGGCACGGTGGTGTCGATCACCAGCTGTCCCGGGCGCAGCGCCTCCTTGAGGTTCGTCAGCGTCTCGGACTGGTTGCGAAACGGCACGCACAGCACGACGACGTCGGCCTCGCGCGCGGCGGCCGCGTTGCCGTGACCGCTGAAGTGGCCACCGGGTGCCGCCGCCTGCGCGCGTTCGGCCGCCTGCACCCCGCGGTGCGGCTCGCGCGAGCCGATCACGATCGGCACGTCCGCCGCCCCGAGGCGCACGGCGAGGCCGTGTCCGAGTGCGCCCGACCCCCCGATGATCGCGGTGAGCGGCGGCGAAGCGCTGGCGGACCCCATGGGCGCGCCAGTATAGGGTTCGCCCGATTGGTGCCCCGATGACGCTGCGCCCCGGACTGGAACGTGAGCAGGAGTTCGTCGCCGAGGGGCGGCTGCTCACCGACGTCGGCGGCGCGCTCGCGGTCAAGGTCCTCTCGACCCCCTCGATGATCGGCATGATGGAGCAGACGTCCGCGCGCCTGGCCGCCGAGCACCTCGACGCCGGTCGCGCGACGGTGGGCTTCGAGGTCTGCGTGCGTCACGTCGCCGGCGCGCCCGAGGGCACGCGCTGTCTCGTCCGCGCCGCGCTGCGCGAGATCGCCGACGAGCGCAAGCTGCGCTTCGATGTCGAGGTCCGAACCGACGCGAGCTCGGGCGGCCGGCTCATCGGCCTCGGCACGCACGAGCGGCGCATCGTGCCGGTGGCCGAGCACGCGGCGGGACTCGTGTCGACGTGAGCGAGCTCCCCGGCACGGCGCGCGTGCGTGAGGTCGGTCCGCGCGACGGCTTCCAGAACGAGACCGAGGTCATCCCGACCGCCGAGAAGGTCGCGCTCATCGACGCGCTCGCGCGCACCGGCCTGCGTCGCCTGGAGGTGACGAGCTTCGTGCGCGCGGACGTCATCCCGCAGCTCGCCGACGCCGACGAGGTGCTCGGTGCGATCGATGTGCCCGACGAGGTGTCGGTCAGCGTCCTCGTCCCGAACGAGCGCGGGCTGGAGGGCGCGCTGCGCCGGCGCGAGAAGATCGACGAGATCAACGTGTTCCTGTCCGCCTCCGAGACGCACAACCGCCAGAACGTCAACCGCTCGGTGGCGGAGTCGCTCTCGGGCCTGGCGCGGGTCCTCGGCCGGGCCCGCGCGGAGGACCTGCGCTGCGAGGGCGTGATCTCGACGTCGTTCGGGTGCCCGTACGAGGGGCATGTCCCGGTCGAGCGCGTGCTCGACATCGCTTGCGCGCTGCGCGACGCCGGGGCGCAGGAGATCGGTTTCGGCGACACCACGGGCATGGCCAACCCCCGCCAGGTGCGTGTCTTCTTCGAGCGCGCGCGCGCCGAGCTCGGGGACTCCGCCGAGCTGACCGCCCACTTCCACAACACGCGCGGCCAGGGACTGGCGAACGTGCTCGCCGCGCTCGAGGCCGGCATCGACAGCTTCGAGTCGAGCTTCGGGGAGCTCGGCGGCTGCCCGGTGCCGCCGGGGGCGACGGGCAACATCGCGACGGAGGACCTTGTCTCGATGCTCGACGAGATGGGCGTGGGCACGGGCGTCGATCTCGACGCACTCATCGCCTGCTCGGCCCGCGTGCAGCGCGTGCTCGGCCGGCCGCTCGGCAGCCACGTGCTCGTGGCCGGCCCGGTCGACTGGCGGCCGCGGGCGTAGCTCGTTTCGAGGCGGACCGCCGGTCTGCGCTCAGATCCCGAAGCTGTCGTCGAGGCGCCAGTGCCGGCCACCGTCCGTTGAGGAGTACAGGTAGGTCTGGAAGGTGGAGCCGGTGCTCGAGGCGTCCTCGACGGCGGCGGTGAGCCGTCCACCATCGGCCGACACGCCGATGACCGCATCGCCGAGCAGGGCCTGCCACCAGTGCCCGCCGGCATCCCCGGTCGCGTCGACGACCTGGCCGCCCCCGCCCCAGGCGAAGTAGGTCCGGGCGTTCTCCGCGCCGACCTGGTCGACCGCGAGCGGCGCCTGGGCCGCGTTGACGTGCAGAGCGGGTCCGTCCAGCTTCCACGTCCTGCCGCCGTCGGCGGTCCTCGCGGGGTATTGGGCCTCGCCGACGGCGACGAGGGCTACGCCGATCGAAGCCGCCGGGAAGACACGCGCGCTGACGAGATCCGAGGCCCGCACGGCAGTGCCCGGCGCGGCTGTCCCCGGCCGACGTGAGAGCCGCACCGCGGCGATCGTGCGCGCGGGGGAGGCGGCGCTGCCGGCGGCCGGCCCGGCCGGCCGTGGCACCGCGGACGCCGCCGACGCGACGGCGGCGGCGAGCGTGGCGGTCAGTGTCGCGAGCGCGGCCGCGATCGCGACCCGTCTGGACCCGGTGAACGGCTGTGGCATCGGACCTCCTCGACGTGGGGACGGTGACGACCCTAGACGGCAAACGGGGCGGCGCGAATCCGTGCAGATCCGCAACGACCACCGGCGTGCGCGCTACCCGCCGCGGCGGTGCCGGCGCGCGGGGAGTCGCAGGCGTGCGAGGCGTCGCTTGCGAGCCCGGCGGCGGCGCAGCTTGAGCGGCTCGACCGTGCCGAGCAGGCGCGTTCGGGCCTTCGCCTGGCGGCGCGCGAGCAGGCCGCCGCCGAGTCCCGCGGCGGCCAGCGCGGCGAGGATCAGGCCCGGACGAGCGAGCTCGTGGCCGTACTCGCTCCGGACGGCCGGCCACACCTCGCCGTCGATCAGCTCGCTCACCGCGTCCGCCCGTCCCGCGAGCGCACTCGGGTCGATCGGGGCGAGGAAGGACACCTGCACGCGTCGCGGCTTCGGGATCGGCCCGAGCCACAACCGCTGCGTGCCGGCGATCGCGGCGGGAACGATCGGCGTGCCCGTCTCGATCGCGAGCCGCCCGGCACCATGATGGGGCGAGCCGAGCGCGTCCCGCTCGACGACCCTGGTTCCCTCGGGGAACATGACGAGCACGCCGCCCTGGTCGAGGATCTGCCGCGCCGTCTCGATCGCCTCCGCGTCCGCGGCGCCGCGCCGCACCGGGAACGCGCCCAGGCGTCCGAACAGCCATCCGAGCGGTCCGGCGAACAGCTCCGTCTTGGCCATGTAGCGCACCTGGCGGTGCGTGCTGAGCCCGATGAAGAAGGGGTCGAGGAAGCTCTTGTGGTTCGGTGCGATGATCGCCGCGCCCGCGGCGGGGATGTGCTCGGCCCCCGAGACGCGCAGGCGAAGCCACAACCGCAGCGGGGGCGTGACGAGCGCGCGCACGACCATGTAGAGCGGTCGGCTGACGCCGCGCTCGCGGGCGCGGCGGTGCAGGCGGCGCAGCGCGGCCGGCTCGCCCTCGCCGGCGTCCGGCGTCATCGGGCCGATCCCGCGCGATGCCGCAGGCCGGTCAACGGCGTTCGGCCGCCCTGGACGGCACGCCGGCTCCCGGGAGCGCGCCGCCGCGGTGGGCGAACGCGATCGGGGCGGGCTCCGCGGGGAACGGGTGCACGTGGCTAGCGCCCGGCGAACTCCGGCTGGCGCCGCTCGGAGATGGCCAGCGTCCCCTCGGCGAAGTCGGCGCTCGCGGCGCACAGCTGCTGGCTGAGAACCTCCTGCTCGAGCGTCGCGGCCAGAGCTGGCTTGGCGGCGGCGTCAATGACCCGCTTCGCGAGACCCATGGCCAGCGGAGCACACTGCAGCAGCTCATCGACCAGCGCCTGCGTGGCATCCGCGAGCTCGTCGGCCGGGGCCACGCGGTTGACGAGACCGATCCGCTCGGCCTCCACGCCGTTGATGAGCTTGGAGGCCATGATCATCTCCTTGGCCCGGCCGAGGCCGATGACCGCGGGCAGCCGCGAGCAGCCGCCGACGTCGGGGATGAGGCCGATGCGGGTCTCGACGAGCCCGATGACCGCGTCCTCGGCCATCACGCGCAGATCGCAGGCGAGGACGAGCTCCATCGCGCCGCCGAGGCAACCGCCGTGGATCTCGGCGATCGTCGGCTTGGTCATCTCCTCGCACAGGTTCCAGGCCTGCAGGATCGCCGTGCGGAACTCGCGCAGCCGGTGCGGAGTGCCGGACAGGCCGGCGAGCGCGCCGATGTCCATCCCGGAGGAGAACATCGGCCCCTCGCCTCGCAGGACGACGATCCGCACCGCCGGGTCATGCGCGGCGTCGTGCAGCGCGGTGCCGAGCGAGGCGATGAGCTCGTCATTCATCGCGTTGCGCTTCTCGGGGCGATTGAGGACGACGTGGCGGACGGGCCCGTGATCTTCGGTCTGGACGATGCTCATGGCGCGCTCCTTGGCGTGGGGTGGATTCGGAGGCTACCGGCGGACGGCGGCCGGGCGGCGGCGAGTGCGGTCCGCCGCGAAGACCGGTCCGCGGGGTCACCGTCGACCGGCGCGAAACCGCACTTAGGAATTGTGCCCGCGGCGCGGGCATGCGCGGGCGGTTGAAATGGGTGAGACTCGTGGGGTCGTCTGTTGACGCCGCCGACCTATGGTGCTTGTGAGCCCGTACTTAGGATGGTGCTGGGGTCTGCCCGGTATGCCGGACTGTTGCCGTAGAGCACGCCCATCAGACTCGTTGTTCTTTTCAGGCCCCGCGGGCGACGCCCTGTTTTTGTCGGCGCGGAGGTTCTCATGAAGACGATCGTGGCGCGCGCGGGCGCGCTTGATGTGCATAAGGCGCAGGTCACGGCGTGCGTGCGGGTTGAAGGGCGCGGCCGCGAACGCGCTCAACAGGTCGCGGAGTTCTCCACGACGGTGCGGGGGCTGCTCGCGTTGCGCGATTGGCTGAAGGCGCATCGGGTCAGCCAGGTCGCGATGGAGGCGACCGGCGTGTATTGGAAGCCGGTGTGGGCGATCTTGGAGGAGGATTTTGATTGCCTGCTGGTCAACGCTCGCCACGTCAAGCAGGTCCCGGGCCGCAAGACCGATGTGTCCGATGCGGCGTGGCTGTGCCAGCTGTTGGAGTCCGGGCTGCTGGCGCGCAGCTTCATCCCGCCGAAGCCGATCCGCGCGTTGCGCAACCTGACGCGGTATCGCAAGACGCAGATCGCTGAGCGCCAGCGCGAGGCCAACCGGCTGCACAAGCTGATCGAGGACACCGGGATCAAACTCGATTGCGTCGCCAGCGACATACTCGGCGTCTCCGGTCGCGCGATGCTCGACGCGCTGGTCAAGGGAACGACCGATCCCGAGATCCTGGCCGAGCTGGCCAAGGGACGATTGCGCGCGAAGATCCCCGCGCTCAAAGAGGCGCTGGAAGGGCGCTTTGACCCCCAGCACGCGCTGATCGTCGGCGCGATGCTCGCCCACCTGGATTTCCTTGACGAGCAGATAGATCTACTCTCCGACGCGATCGAGGAGCAACTGGCCTGAGCCAGGCCGGGTTCGACGGAGGCTTTATTCCTGGGATTCTGTCCTGGGGAGAGTGGAGCCTCTCGAGCCATGTCACGACCGAAGAAGTTTCCTGATGAGCTGATCGCGCGAGGCGTTCGTCTTGCGCTTGAGAGCGAGCGGCCGATCGCGGCGGTCGCTCGCGATCTGGGCATGAGCGCGGAGACGTTGCGCCGCGCGGTGCGCCAGGCCGAGGCCGATGGCGGTCAGCGCCCGGAGTTGTTGAGCAGTGGCGAGCGTGAGGAGATCAAGCGGCTGCGCCGCGAGAACTTCGAGCTGCGCCGCGCGAATGAGATCCTCAAGTCGGCGTCAGTGTTTTTCGCGAAGGAGCTCGACCCAGACCGACCGTCGTGAGCCGCTACATCGAGGAGCATCGCGGCTGCTTCGGGGTCGAGCCGATCTGCCGGGCTCTGGGCGTGTCGGCGTCCGCGTATTACCACCGTCGCTCGGGGGAGCGCTCGGCGCGGAGCATCGAGGATGAGCGGCTGCTGGCGCGGATCCTCCAGACGCACGCGGCCAACTACTACGCCTATGGGTATCGGCGGATGTGGAAGGCGCTGCGGCGCGCCGGCGAGCCGGCTGCGCGGTGCACCGTACAGCGGCTGATGCGAGCCGAGGGCATCCAGGGCGCCAAGCGTCGCGGGCGCCCGTGGCGCACCACGCGCCCCGATCCGAAGGCGCAGCGGCGCGCTGACCTCGTGCAGCGCGACTTCTCCGCCCCGGCGCCGGATCGGCTGTGGGTGGCCGATCTGACCTACCTGCGTTGCTGGGAGGGCCTGGTGTTCCTGGCGTTCGTGCTGGACGCGTACAGCCGCATGGTGATCGGCTGGCAGCTGGCGGCGAACATGCGGACCACGCTGGTGCTGGACGCGCTGCGCATGGCGCTCGGTCTCAGGGTCCCGGGCGCGGACGTCGCGCTGGTGCACCACTCAGACCGCGGCAGTCAATACACCTCGATCGACTACACCCAGACCCTGGATGACAACGGCGTGCTCGCGTCGGTCGGCAGCGTGGGCGATGCCTACGACAACGCGATGGCCGAGAGCTTCGTCGACAGCTACAAGACCGAGCTGATCGCCGACCGCGTGTGGTCATCACGCAGCCAGCTGGAACTCGCGACCGTGCAGTACATCGGCTGGTTTAACCACGACCGCCTGCACGAGAGCCTCGGCGACGTTCCGCCCGTGGAGTTCGAAACGGCCCACCGGGCCGCGATTTCACCCATCCGATCACAAGCGCCACTCGCCTTGAGAGCCTCAGATCGCCCCAGATCGGCTCGCCCATCGCCGAGCACGCCGATCGGGGGGCCGCGGGGGGCTCTCGGCCGGCGCGCCGTCGGCGTTACGCTGCGCTCGGCCTACGGCCTCGCTGCGCTACACGCCGACGAGCCCAACCCCAACACCGTCCTGATCACCACTACGAAAACCCCATAACCCAGCCTCCGTCAAACCCGGTCCGGCTCAGGCCCCTTTCGCGCTGGCCGCTGAGCTGCTCTGCTCGATCCCCGGCGTTCAGCGGCGCACGGCCCAAGTCATCGTCGCGGAGATCGGGACCGACATGACCCGCTTCCCCTCCGAGCGTCACCTCGCGTCCTGGGCCGGGCAGTGCCCCGGTAACGACCGCTCGGCCGGCAAACGCCGCTCGGGCAAGACCCGCGATGGCTCGAAGTGGCTGGACACCGCGCTCACCGAAGCCGCGATGGCCGCCGCCCGCACCAAGAACACCTACCTCGCCGCACAATACGCACGCCTACGGCCACGCCGCGGTCACGGCCGCGCGCTCGGCGCCGTCAAACACTCCATCCTGACCAGCGCCTGGCACATGCTCAGCACAGGAGAGCTCTACAAAGACCTCGGCCCCGACCACTTCACCCGCCGCGACCCCGAACGAGCCACCCGACGCCTCATCAAACAGCTCGAACGCCTCGGACACCACGTCACCCTCCAACCAGCCCCCGCCTGACCAAACCTTCATTTCCCATCAGGATGAATAATTCATACAAACTGCGGTTTCGCAGTGCGGAACGGCGCTCCGAACCCGGCCGTTCGATCGGCGCCGGCAAGCTACTCGCGCGGCGCCGACGCGTTGCGCCCCGACCCCGGCCCGCTCGGCCACGCGGCCGGTGGCGCCCCCTCCCGCCCCGGACCCGCCCGACCCGGCGCTCGCTACATTCCCTGGCTATGAGCGTGGATCCCTCGCTGCGGGCGTCCGACGCCGACCGCGAGCGCGTCGCCGAGCAGCTGCGCGACCACTACGCGGCCGGGCGCCTCGACGACGACGAGCTGTCGAACCGGCTCGATGCGGTGTACGCGTCGCGGACCACGGCCGAGCTCGATCGGCTGCTGAGCGATCTGCCGGCCTTACCGGTCTCGCCGGCGAGGCGGCGCGCCGAGCTCGCCGAGTATCGCGGCGACCTGCGCCGCCAGCTCATACAGCAGACCGGCGGCGCGATGGTGCCGTTCCTCATCTGCGTGGTCGTCTGGGCGTCCGACGATGCCCACCGCAGCAACTTCTGGCCCGCCTTCGCGCTCATCTTCCCGATCATCTTCCTCGTCCGCAACGGCTGGGCCCTGTACGGCCCGGCGCCCGATCTCGAACGGGTCGAGGCCGAGCTGCGCCGACACAACCGCGGCGGCCGCCGCCGCGGTCACCGAGGCTCGCGCGACCACCGGCACACGCATCGCGGCGGACCGCGGCGGCCGCTTCCCCCCGGCGACGGCGGCCCACCGCGATGAGCCACGAGGCGGACCTCGTCGGCGACTTCGAGCGGGCGGTCGAACGGGCCGCCACTGGCGGCCCCGAGCACCACCGCGAGAAGGCGCGCGAGCAGGGCAAGCTCCCGGTCCGCGACCGCGTCGCGCTGCTGCTCGACGAGGGCAGCTTCGCCGAGGAGGCGCTGCTGGCCAACTGGGAGGGGGACGGCCTCGGCGCCGACGGGGTGGTGACCGGGCTCGGCACGGTCGCCGGCCGCGCCGTCGCGCTGATGGCCAACGACCCGACGGTCAAGGCCGGCTCGTGGGGTCCGAAGACGGTCGAGAAGATCATCCGCATCCAGGAGCGCGCGGAGTCGCTGCGCCTGCCGATGATCTACCTCGTCGATTCGGCCGGCGCGCGGATCACCGACCAGGTGCAGATGTTCCCCGGCCGCCGCGGCGCCGGGCGGATCTTCCACAACCAGGTGCGCCTCTCGGGCGTCGTGCCCCAGGTGTGCGTCCTGTTCGGCCCGAGTGCCGCCGGCGGCGCCTACATCCCGGCCTTCTGCGACGTCGTGATCATGCGCGACGGGAACGCGTCGATGTACCTCGGGTCGCCGCGCATGGCCGAGATGGTCATCGGCGAGCGCGTGACGCTCGAGGAGATGGGCGGCGCGCGGATGCACACCGGCGTCTCCGGCTGCGGCCACCTGCTCGTGAAGACCGACGAGGAGGGGATCGCCGCCGCGCGCCGCTACCTGTCCTACTTCCCGACCCACTGGGAGCTCCAGGCGCCCATCGCGCCTCCGGCGGCCCCGGCGCGGCCCGCGAGCACGATCCGCGAGGTGATCCCGGCCGATGAGAACAAGGCGTTCGACATGCGCGAGCTGATCGAGGCGCTCGTCGATGCCGACTCGCTCCTGGAGATCCACGCCCGCTGGGCGCGGGAGCTGATCGTCGCCTACGCCCGCATCGAGGGGCGCGCGATCGGCGTCGTGGCCAACCAGCCCAAGCACAAGGGCGGCGTCCTGTTCGTCGACTCCTCCGACAAGGCCGCCCGGTTCATCGCCACCTGCAACGCCTTCAACCTGCCGCTCCTGTTTCTCGCCGACGTGCCCGGGTTCATGATCGGGACCCAGGTCGAGCGCGAGGGGATCATCCGCCACGGCGCGAAGATGATCAGCGCGATGTCGCAGGCGACCGTGCCCAAGCTCTCGGTCATCGTCCGCAAGGCGTACGGCGCCGGGTTGTACGCGATGGCCGGGCCGGCGTTCGAGCCCGACGCCTGCCTCGCGCTCCCCGGCGCCTCGATCGCGGTGATGGGCCCGCAGGCCGCGATCAACGCCGTCTACTACAACCAGCTGGCGGCGATCGAGGACGAAGAGGAGAAGGCGCGGCGCACGGCCGAGCTGCGCGAGGAGTATGCGCGCGACATCGACCTGCTGCACCTCGCCTCCGAGCTCGTCGTCGACGCGGTCGTCGCGCCGGAGGACCTGCGCGACGACCTTGCCCGCCGCTTCGCCCTCGCGACCGAGAAGCGCCGCGACTGGCCGTCGCGGCGCAACCCGATCACACCCGCTTGAGCTTGCCCGGCGCGGGGGTCAGGCGTCAGCCTTCCAGGCGGACAGCGGATCCGGGCCCGACCCGGTCGGCGCCGCGGTTGCCGGCGCCTGGCCGCCGCCGTCGTCGAACGGCGGGTACGTCTCGGTGATGAGAAGCAGCAGCCCGTACGCGCGCACGATGTAGGAGATGCAGAAGCGGAGCGCGTTCTCCAGGCCGTCGGGCTGCTTGCCGGTGACGACGATCACGAACCAGCTGGCGATCGCGGTGAGCTCGGCGGCGATCTGCAGCACGTAGACGAGGATCACCGCCGGGATGATGTAGAAGATTCGCAAGAGGACCTTCAGCCGGCTGTACTCCTGGAGCGGCGGGTCCGCGATCAGCCGGACCGCGTAGTCGTCGTCGCCGAGGCTGAACGGCGGGAAGTCGTCGGACAGCAGCACCAGGTAGCTGATCGTGCGGGCGTAGAAGCGCAGCACGCCGACGGCGAAGTCGTACATCCCCTGCGGCCAGCGCCCCGTGAACAGGAGCACGAACCAGGCGATGATGACGACGACCGCGACGACGATCTCCAGCACGTACACGGCGATCAGCCACGGGATGGCCAGGATTATCCGGAGGAACGTCGTCACACGACTACGCTTCTCCGGCTGGTTGACGACGAACGTCAACGGATAGGACATATGTGTTTCCCCTTCGCTCCCGGGCGCCGGGCGCGCCCTTGATGGCGAGCATCGTACGCCCTGGGTCGGAAGACGCCTAAGCGGACACGGACTTGGACACATGTGCACTACATTCCTGCCTCGATGGACGCCGTTGAGCTCGCCTTCGCCGGAATTGCCCGCCAGTCGCGCCTGATCGCCGACGGCGAGGTGAGCGCTCGCGAAATGCTCGAGCTCTATCTGCAGCGGATCGAGCGCCTGAATCCCCGGCTCAACGCGATCCGGGTCCTGTTCGGAGAGCGCGCCGGTCTGGAGGCCGACCAAGCCGATGCGCGGCGCGCGGCCGGCGATCGGCGACCTCTGCTCGGGGTGCCCTTCCTGGTCAAGGACAACTTCGACGTGGCCGGTGAGCTCACGCTGAGCGGCACCCGCGGGCGCGACGAGCCGGCGCACCGGGACGCCGAGCTCGTGCGCCGCCTGCGCGCCGCGGGCGCGATCATCATCGGCAAGACGCACACGCCGGAGCTGTGCATCTGGCCGTTCACCGAATCGGTGACGAACGGCATCACGCGCAATCCATGGGCGCTCGAGCGCACTCCGGGCGGCTCGAGCGGCGGGAGCGGCGCGGCCGTGGCCGCCGGCCTGGCCGGCGCCGCGCTCGCCTCCGACGGCGGCGGGTCGATCCGCATACCGGCGGCGTGGTGCGGCCTGTACGGGCTCAAGCCGCAGCTCGGCCGCGTGCCGATCGCGCCCGACGTCGGCCACTGGCACGACCTGTCGGTCGTCGGGGTGCTCACGCGCTCGGTGGCCGACACTGCGTTGTTTCTCGATGCCGTGGGCGACGGTCCGCCCGACCCCGGCGCGCCCCCGCCGCCCGGGCGCTCGTTCTCCGAGTCGGCGGCCACCGAGCCGCCGGCCCTGCGCATCGCGGTGGCCACGAACGTCCCCCCGGGGACCGTCGCGCCGCTGCACGCGGACAACCGCGCCGCGCTCGAGGAGACCGTCGAGCTGCTGCGCTCCCTCGGTCACGACGTGCGTGAGACTCGCATCGACTACGGTCGGCCGCCGGTCACCGTCGACTTCCTCGCGCGCTTCACCCACGGCGTCTACGAGGACGGCTCGTCGTACCCGCACCCGGAGCGCTTCGAGCGTCGCACCCGCTCGCTGATGCGCCTCGGCGGTCGCATCCCGCCCGGGCTGCTCGCCCGCGTCCGCGCCGGCGAGGCGGAGCTGCGCGAGCGCCTGAACGCGCCGCTGCGCGATCACGACGTGCTCCTGACCCCAACGACGGCGGTGCCGCCGCCACCGGTCGGGATGTTCGCGGGCCGCGGTGCGCTGTGGACGCTCGTCGGCATCGGACGCCAGGTCCCGTACTGCGCGCCGTGGAACGCGACCGGCCAGCCTGCCTGTTCGGTGCCGGCGGGACTGGATGGACAAGGACTGCCGCGCGCCGTCCAGCTCGTCGCGCGCCCGCAGGACGAGGCGACGCTGCTGAGCCTGTCCGCCCAGATCGAGCGCGCCCGCCCGTGGGCCGAGGCGCGCCCCGCGGTCGCGGCGTGAGCACCGGCGCGACCGCGCGCGGCGAGCCTGACGTCGCGACGCTGCTGGCGCTCGCCGTCCAGGCGGCGCGCGGCGCCGGCGAGCTGCTCGCGGACCGCTTCGAGCACGGCCGCGAACGGGCGATCGCGACGAAGAGCAGCCCGACCGATCTCGTCAGCGAGGCGGACCTCGCCTCGCAGCGCGCGATCGCCGAGCTGCTCGAGCGGCGCCGCCCGGACGACGGCTTCCTCGGCGAGGAGGAGGGCGGCGATCGCCCCGGGACGACCGGCCTGCGCTGGGTCGTCGACCCGCTCGACGGCACGATCAACTTCCTGTTCGGCATCCCGCAGTGGTGCGTGAGCGTCGCCGTCCAGGACGAGCACGGCTCGCTTGCCGGGGCGATCTACGACCCGAACCGCGACGAGCTGTTCACGGCGGCTCGCGGTGGAGCGCCCTTGTGCAACGGCACGGAGATCGCCGCGTCCGGGCGCAGCGATCTCGCCACGTCGATGGTGGCGACCGGCTTCGCCTACGACGCCGACGTTCGCGCCGCGCAGGCGCAGGTGCTCGCCCGCCTCGTCCGCCACGTGCGCGACGTGCGCCGCTTCGGGAGCGCCGCGCTCGATCTCGCCTGGACGGCGGCCGGTCGCTACGACGCGTACTACGAGCGCACGGTCAAGCCGTGGGACATCGCCGCCGGCACGCTCATCTGCGAGGCCGCCGGACTGCAGGTCGCCGAGCTGCCGGTGCACCCGAACCTGCCGTGGGGGATCCTCGTCGCCGACCGCGCGGCGGTCGCGTCTCTGCTCGCGCTCGCCGGCGCTCCGGCCTAGCCCGCCGCCTGCGCTGCTCAGGCCTGTCGCGCCGCCTCGCGCCGGGCCGCGGGCACGTACACGAGCCAGGTGGCGAGGGCGAGACCGGTCGCTCCGAGCAGCGGCAGCGCGAGGCTCTGCTTCAGCAGGAGCGCCCCGGCGAGCGCGCCGGCGAACATCGCGATGACCGCGGCGACGCGCCGCACGCTGCCCCGGCCCGAGCCGCCGCCGATCTGGCTCTCGGCGGCCAGGGCGGTGAGGCTCATCGTCAGCACGGTCGTGGTCAGGTCGGGTACCGCGATCTTGCGCACGGTGGCGTTGCGAACGCCCATCGCGAGGGCGAGCAGCGCGATCACCACGTCGGCCGCCGCGGTTCCCGCGCGCACGTCGGCCGCCGCGGCCACGACGGTGGCCACGCCGAGCAGCGTCAGCTCGATCGCGAGCGTGGCCGCGACGTGCCGGGCGTGGTCGCTCGCCAGCCGGATGGCGAGCCGGCCGCCGGCCGCCGCGCCGGCCAGGAAGGCCACGAGCGAAACGATCGGGGCGAGTACGGGCAGGCCGCCGCTGCCGGCGACCCCGAACCCGAGGAGCACGACGTTGCCGGTCATGTTCGCCGTGAAGACGCGCCCGAGGCCGAGGTAGCTCACCGCGTCGATGAGGCCGGTCGTGAACGTGAGGACGAGCAGCGCCCGGGTCAGCGGGTGGGTGATCGTGGCCGCGGCCCGCTGGGCGACGGTCCGGCCATCGTCGCCGGCGGGGTGCGCCGATGCGGCTTGTGCGCTCATGAGCGGCCTCCGAGGGATTTCGATCTGTGGGCACCTCCGACCGACCGCGCCGGCGGGTCGCCGGCCGCGCATCGAGCGGGCGCGACAAGACTATGGGTGTCGTTGCTCCGCGGTCTCGGTCGCCAGGTCCCGCCGCGTCACATGAAGTCGTCGTCGGCGGCGTTGTCCGGTGCGGGCGCCGTGGGCGGCGCCCCCGCGGCGCCGGCGACGCGCGCCGCAACGACGCCCATGAGCGACCGGGCGAACGACAGCGTGAGCTCGGCGACCTCGCGGTTCGCCTCGTCGCGCGGATCGACGTCGAGCTCGATCGGCTCCGCGCCGCCGCCGAGGTGGAAGCGCCAGTGCCACAGGCGCAGCGGCTCGTGCCCGGGGCTGGGCGAGCGCGTCGTCTGCACCTCGACGCTGGCGTCCGCGCCGACCGGAATGGCGTCATAGGCACAGGCCGACTGCGCCGACTGGTCATCCGGCTTGGACGGGTCGCCGACGATCCGATACGAGCCGACGATCCGATGCAGCGTGTTGTCCGCCACGACGTACATCCGCAGCTTCACCTCGCCGCCGGCGTCGCCGCGCTGGAGCATCCACGCGTCGGGCGCCCGCGGCAGCTCCTTGACGACCGCCAGCAGGGCGTCCACGTCGCCGCTGTCGTCGGGCGCGAGCCTGGCCACGCCGAGCCGGTGCACGTCGTCGCGTATCGCTTCGAACGAGTGGTCATCCACCGTCGCCATCTCCCTCTGTGGTCAGGTCGGGGGGTAGGTTCGCAAGCTGTCCGGACACGGCAAGAGGATCCGTCATGCGGCGGGCGGGACTCGAACCCGCACGCCCGTGAAGGCAATGGATTTTGAGTCCATCGTGTCTACCGATTTCACCACCGCCGCATGCGGGGGAAATATAGGGTGCGGCCGGGCCGACGCGGCCGCGGGTAGGCGCGCGTCAGGCGGGACGGGCCGCCGGGGGGCGATCCGCGACGAAGCGTGTTCGATCTTGTTTGCTCACGGAAGAAGATCGACCAACCTTCCCCGGTGGGCCCCGACCGCGGGTCCACCCGCCTCAGGCCGGCCGGGGACGGGGGTCGACGAAGTCGCGACCATCGCGGCGCAGCGGGCGCTCCTCCTCGACGTTCCAGCCCTGTTGGAAGCCCCGCGTCGCAAAGGCGATGAGCAGGATCTGGACCGGGATGAGAATCAGGCAAAGGATCCCGAGCGTGGACGCCGACAGCGCGGTGGACGAGAAGCCGGGCGCGTCCCGGTTGAACCAGGTCGGCGCGGCCACGGCCGCGAGGATGGCGAGGATGATCGCGAGCGCCGCGCAGACCGGCAGCGACCCGCGGCTCCAGCGCACGGCCTGCCCGACGAGCAGCAGGTAGACGAGCATGTACAGGATGTCGACGACCTTCATCCCGGCGAGCGCGTCCCAGCCGCCGACCGTGATGACGAGCATGAGCACGATCGAGGCGAGCAGGAGCGCCACCACCGCGGCGCGCGTGGCCAGGATGGCCGGGTCGCTCCGGTTGGGGTGGTAGACCTCGACCTCGGGCTCGGATGAGCGTTCCCACGTGGACATCGCCTGACGGACCATACAATCTTCCCTCGACGCCCCGGGCAGGACGGGTGGCAGCGACGCCCGTTCCCGGCGGCGCCACGCGGGCGTGGTGGAATCGGTAGACACGCTGGCCTTAGGAGCCAGTGGCGCAAGCCTTGGGGGTTCAAGTCCCTCCGCCCGCATTTCCACGCGTCGGCCTTGTGCCGAGCCGGCCGACCGGACTTCAAGACCAGCCGTCGGCGCGCCGACACTTCTCGCAGCAGTGCAAACAACACAAAGCGAGACGCGACGCGCACGCTGAGTGCGCGTCGCGCACGTAACGATGCTGAAGATCCCCGAGCAAGCCCTGCGCGAGGGCGCCCAGCGCGCCTGCGACCTGTTCCGCCTCGGACGCCTGCGGCCGCAGGAAGACGCCGAGCGGTCCTTCCAGGCCCTGTGGCGCGCGTTCGGGGTCAGCCCCGAGCAGCAGGAGGAGCTCGTCGGCTACCTGATGGACATCGTGCCGGTCAGCGGCGCCCCCGAGGTCGAAGGCCCGATCGCCTGGGGCCTCGTGGCGGGGGTGCTCGTCGGGCTGTTGATCGCCGACAGCGCCACCCCGCTGGACGCCCTCGGCGACCTGCCGGTCATCGCCTCCTGAGCGGCTCGTTGTCACCGAACCGACTCGCCGTATGGGCCGGGGTGAGGCTGCGTACGCCCTCGCGGCCCCGGCCGCGCCCGGCCGCCCGGGCGCCGGCAGGTCAACCCCGGCGGGCCCGCCGCCGCTGTTACGCTCGCGCAGTGCGTACCCCGGCCCCCTCACGACCGATCGCGGCCGCGATCGGCGTGCTCGCCGTCGCCGCCGCCTGGCCGGGCGCCGCCGCGCTGGCCGCGAAGCCCCGCCCGGTCAGGCGGACGCTGTCCGTCTTCACCGATTCCGCCAAGGGGGTGTCGTTCGACCTGAACGCGGACGGGCGGCACGTGCAGAACCTCTCGCTCAGCTGCGGCACGAGCGGCGCCATCCTCCTCGGCTCCCGGCGCCTGGCGATCCAGGCGGGCGCGAAGTTCTCCTACTCCGGGTCCGCGTTCCGCATCAAGCGTGGGCGGGCGGCGGGCACGGTCACCGTGAGCGTGAACGGATCGTTCCCCTCATCCCGCCTGGCCACGGGCACGATCACGCCGAGCGGTGCGCTGGCCGCCGGGTGCAAGGCCACCACCTTCCGGGCGAAGCCGACGCGCTGACCGCCGTCTCGGCCGGCGCGGGCGCTCTACGCCGCCCGCGCGGCGCGACCGCGCGGCAGCGGCGTCGCGCGACCGCGATCGGCGAGCGCCTGCCGGTAGCCGTCGGCGAGCCGTCCGAGCGCCGCCTCCCAGGTCCGCGAGCGCACCTCGGCCAGCGCGGCACCGGCGAGCGCCGCGCGGCGCGGCGGCGCCTCGGCGAGGTCGAGCACGGCGGCCGCGAGGGCGCTCGCGTCGGGAGGGCACAGCAGGCCGGTCTCGCCGTGGCGAACGAGTGACGCGGGGCCGCCCTCGGCGACGGCGACGACGGGCAGGCCGCTCGCCTGCGCCTCGAGGATCACCTGCCCGAACGTGTCGGTGCGGCTGGCGAACAGGAACACGTCCGCGCTCGCGTAGGCCCGCGCGAGGTCCTCGCCGCTCAGCCAGCCGAGGAACGTGGCGTGATCGCCGAGGCGGTCGCGCAGCATCGGCTCCTCGGGTCCGCCGCCGGCCAGCACGAGGTGCAGCCGCGGGTCGCGCTCGCGCGCGGCGAGGAACGCCTCCGCGAGCAGGTCGGCGCCCTTCTCGCGCGTCAGCCGTCCGGCGTACAGGACGTTGAGCTCGCCGGCGAACCGGCCGGGCGTGCGCAGCGCGGGATCGAAGCGCGCCACGTCGACGCCGCGGTCCCAGCGGGCCACCCGCTCGGCCTTCACGCCGAGCTCGGCCAGGCGCGCGTCCGAGGCCGGGCTCGGGGACAGGACGACGTCGCAGGCGCCGTAGAACGCGCCGAGCGCGACGGTCGCGAGCGCCTCGAGCTGCGCCTGGCCCGAGCGCAGGCCCGCGTACGCCGCCAGTTCGGTGTGGTAGCTGCCGACGATCGGCACGTCCATGACGCGGGCGAGGAGCCACGCGGCCAGGCCGGCCGGCCCGGGCGAGCACAGGTGCACGACGTCGTAGCGTCCCTCCGAGAGCGCCTCGACGATCGCCGGGACGCTCGGGACGCCGATCTTCAGACCCGGGTAGAACGGGATGTCGATCTCCGCCACGGCGCCGAGGCGGCGATCGACGCTCGGGTCGGTGCCGATCACCTCGACGTCGAAGCCGGGCACGCCGCGCTCGCGGATCTCCTCGATCGTGTGCGTGACGCCGTGCATCCCGCCGACCCCGTCGGCCACGAGGGCGACGCGCGCGCGCTCGCCCTCGCGGGCGACGAGCTTGGCCTTCTCGCGCCCGAGGAAGGCGGCCGCGGGTGCGTACGGGATCGCCGGCACGCACGCGTCGAACAGGTCGACCGCGGCGCCGGACAGATCGAGCGGGGTGTCGCCGTCGGCCATCGCCGCCACCCGGTGCACGGCGTCGGCGAGCCGCCGCTCGTGCGCGCTGCGGGCGCGGCGGAAGAGGTCCGCGTGCGCGAAGTCGTCGGCCTGGAGCATCGCGAGCAGCTCGCGCTCGTCGATGTCGAGCTCGACGCTGGCCAGCCACGCGCGCAGCAGTCCGCGGGCGTCCTGGGGGCCGAGGTCGACGGCCGAGCCGCCGCGGCGGGCGTCGCCCTCGCGCATCACGCGCTCAACGATCGTGAAGACGGTGCGCGGGTCGAGGCGCTCGCCCTCGTTGCCGCCCCCGAGCGCGCGCACGGCGAGCGCCATCGCCGCGTGTGCCCACTTGGCGGCGCTGCCCTGCTCGCCGTGGCTGGCGGCGCGCCCGGCCCGCAGGTGGGCCAGGTAGTCGGCCACCGTCGGCGCGTACGGCGTCTCGGTGTACGTGCGGCCGATGTCCACGCCGGCGTGATCGTCGCTGCCGCCGATGCCGGTGCCGCCGTGCGTCTCGATGTACACGAACGCGGGAAGGTTGAGCTCCTTCGCGCGCGAGCCGTTGCGCGTCTCCCAGATCGGGAACAGCTGCGCCAGACGGCGCCGGTGGCGCGCGGTGAGCGGCGCCGCCACGGCGTAGAAGGGGTGGGCGAGAGCGCAGGCGATCTCGCGCTCGTGCAGGTACGCGGCGCAGAGCTCCACGTCGCCGTTGTGCGCCTGCAGCCACTCGTGGTCGACGGCGTCGATCCCGTAGCAGAGGACGTGCACCGCCTGCGGCTCGTTGCGGAAGTGCACGGTGAGCTCCTCGGAGACGAACACGTCCGGGCGGTCGGCGATCGAGAGCACGCCGTCGATCGTGTCGTGATCGGTGATCGTCACGTAGTCCATGCCGCGCCGCTGGGCGAGCTCGTACACCTCCTCGGGCGGCGTCGCGCACTCGGGCAGCCCGAGCGAGCGCTGGACGCCGAGCTTGGAGAGCTGCGACGCGGTCGAGTGGACGTGGAGGTCGGCCCTGCTCATCTGGAGTGTCATCGGTGCACCCTCATTTCCCTGTCGAATTGGTTGTTTGCAAGATTCCCCTGCAAACGGGGACTTCTCGTGAACAAGGAGGAACCACGATGTGACGTTCTTGTGAACGGTCGCCGGTTTGTCCGCCCGGCCGAGAACGATGGCCGGAATGGCCGGCGCCGCTCTCACGACCACCGGCGACACGATCGTTCTGCGCCGCGGGGCGCTCGAGATCGAGGTGCAGTTGCGGCCGTTCTCGCTCACGGTGCGCCGCGCCGGTCGGCGCCTGCTGCGCCACGCGGGCGTGTGGGCGGCCGACGGCACCGTGAACGACCAGTTCATACCGCTGACCGAGGGCGTCGTCGCGCACGAGTCGCTCGCGCCGCTCGAGGACGTCGTCCAGGTCGACGCCGTCGATGTCGCCGACGGGGCGCTGCGGCTGTCCGTCGGCCTGCGCGGGGGACGTTCGGCGCGCCTGGACGTCGCGTTCGCCGCCCGCGAGCGGATCGTGCTCGAGCTCGAGGCCTTCGGCGAGCCGTTGCGCCTGGCCGCCGAGTGGGACACGCGGGCGGAGGAGCGCTTCGTTGGCCTCGGCGCTCGTCATCGCCCCCACGTCGATCACGCGGGACACGCCGTGCAGCTCGGCGCCGACCGCCGCTACACCGGCGCCGATTGCCCGCCGGAGCTGCTCGCCGACGGCGGCATCCCCCAGGGCGACTACGCGCCCGTCCCGTGGCTGCAGTCGAGCCGCGGATACGCGGTGTGGGCGGAGACCGACGGCAACGGGACGCGCTTCGAGCTCGGCGAGGAGCGGGTGAGCGTGTCGGTGCGCGCGGCCGCGGGGTCATTGCGGCTGCACCTGTTCTGCGCGCCGACGCCGGCGGCCCGCCTGCGCGACTTCTGCCGGCTGACGGGATATGCGCCCGTGCTGCCGGAGTGGGGGTACGGATTCTGGAAGAGCCGCGACGTGTACGACCACCAGGACGAGGTGGTCGACGACTTCGAAGGCTTCCGCCGCCATGAGATCCCCCTCGACGCGATCGTCCTCGATTCGCCCTGGGAGACGCAGTACAACACCTGGGAGTTCAACCCGCACCAGTTCCCGGACGCCGTTGGGATGCTCCGCCGGTTCCGCGCCGCGGGGGTGCGGACCGTCGTATGGGTGACGCCGTGGGTCAACCTCGACTCGCGCGACGGCCAGATCCCTTCCGACGCCGGCTCGCAGCGACTGCACCGCGGGCCGGCGCCGAACTACGCCGAGGCGGCGCGGGCCGGCTACTTCGTGCGCGACGCGGCCGACGACCCCTACGTCGGCCGCTGGTGGATGGGCACCGGCTCTCCGGTCGACTTCACCAACCCCGCCGCCGAGCGGTGGTGGCGGGAGTCGGCCCGCCGTGCGCTCGCGCTCGGGGTCGAGGGGATCAAGGCCGACGACGGCGAGGGCTACTACATCCCCGACGACGTGCGCTTCGCCGACGGTCGCACCGGCGCGCAGGCGGCGTGGGCCTACGGCGGGCTGTACCGGCGCTGCATGCAGCGCGCGCTCGACGAGGAGCATCCCGGTCGCGGCGTGCTGTTCGGGCGCAGCGGGTGGACCGGCCAGCAGGCGACGGGTGTGCTGTGGGGCGGCGACCAGGCCTCGGACTTCTGGTCGTTGCGGGTGCTCGTGAGCGCGACGCTGGCCGCCGCCGCGAGCGGCGTCTCGAACTGGTCGCACGACGTCGGTGGCTACCTCGGGCATCGGCTCGTCGAGCGCTGCCCGCCGGAGCTGCTCGTGCGCTGGGTGCAGTTCGGCTGCTTCACCCCGCTCATGCAGGCCCACGGCCGGATGCCCCAGGAGCCGTGGCACTACGGCGAGGACATCCTCGACCTGTACCGGGCGTACGTGCTGCTGCACGAGCGGCTCGTGCCCTACGTGCGCGCCGCCGCCGCCACTGCCGCGCGCACCGGGCTGCCGATCGTGCGCCCGCTCTGCCTGACCGATCCGGCCGATCCGCGCGGCTGGACGATCCCCGACGCGTACGGCTACGGTCCGGCGCTGTGGGTGGCGCCGGTGCTCGAGGAGCACGCGCGCGAGCGGGAGGTCGCGCTGCCGCGTGGCGAGTGGATCGAGGCCGCCAGCGGCGCACACGTGCGCGGCGGCGACGAGCTGCTCATCCCCGCGCCGCTGCACGCGACGCCGCTGTGGGTGCGGCGCGGCTCGATCGTCGTCACGTACCCGGCCGAGCACGTCGCGCGCGGCCTCGGGGACACGCCCGAGGCCGAGCGTCCGCTCGTGGCCACGCTGTGGGGCGAGCCGCGGCTCGGTCACGCCGCAGCGCGTTTGGCCGACGGCACGACGATCCGCTGGCGCCGGGGCCACTGGTCGGTCGACCGCGAGCGCGAGATCGCGTTCGCCGAGCGCGCCTGACCGGGGTCGTCAGCGCAGCGACCGCACCGCGATCGCGAACTCGGCCGAGAAGGATCCGCCCGGCTCGGCGAAGCGCAGGCCGGTCCCGTCGGCGAGTGCGTTGACCGGCGCGGTCATCGGCTCGATGCAGATGAAGTCCGATCCGGGCGGGGCGAAGACCTGCGCGACGTCGTAGCCGTCGCGCAGCTCGACGGTCAGGCGCCGGCGCGCGTCCTGCACGGCGAACACGGTCGGCCCGCCGTCCGGCGGCGCGTCGAGCCGATCGAAGCAATCGTCGAAGGTCCGGTCCCCGAGCGCACCCGAGAGGGCTCCGGGATCCAGCATCTCGTGCTCGCCGGTCGGCAGCCCGCGCTCGTCGAGCACGACCCGGCGGCGCACCGGGAGCTCGAGCACCCAGCGCCGGCGATCGGTGTGCGGCAGGCGCAGGTACGGGTGCAGGCCGAAGGAGATCGGCACGGCGACGTCGCCGGTGGGCGTGACGGTCACTCGCACGCGCAGCCGCGACGCGGCGATGCTGACGTCGTACTCGATTCGATGGGGGAAGGGAAAGCCGGCGAGCAGATCCTCGTACGCGCCGAAGTCGAGTTCCGCCCGCAGCCGCGCCGCCTCGGAGTCGGCACCGGCCTCGAGCACCGTCCAGCCGGGGTGGGCCGCGAGCAGCCCGTGGATCGGCAGCCCGTTCTCGTCACGGTGCACGCGCGGCGAGTCGGGATCGAGCCGGACGCGCACGCCCCGCACCTCGTACTCCCAGGCGTCGAGCCGGTTGGCCCACGGATGCAGCAACGGGATCCCGAACGTCGACCCCCGCTCCGCGTAGGCGGCGGGGCCGCCGCGCAGCTCGAGCAGCGGTTCGTCCTCGTGCAGCAGCGAGCAGGCCACCATCCCCAGGCTCGGCAGGTACGTGGCCTCGAACGTCCCGTCCGCGTCGGTGAGCGTGATGTTCGGGCGCCCGTCGATCTGCCCGGGGTGGACGCTCGCCTCGCTCGCCATGAGCGCCATTCTGGCGTGTCGCGGGGCGCGCCGTCGCGCCGCCGCCGGCCGGCCGGGGGCTCCCGCGCCTCCAGGCCGTAGGATGACCGCCGCTCGGCCCGGGCTCCCCGCGCCCGAGCCGCGGCCGCGGGCTTTGCGGCGGCCGCGTCCGTGCATCGACCAACGAGGAGACTGACGTGCAACCAGACCTTCCCAAGCGGCTGGCGGCCGAGACAGTCGGGACCTTCGGCTTCTTCTTCGCCGGCTTCTGCGGCATCACGTCGCTGACCACCCAGGGACCGACGGCCATCCAGGCGGTCGGCATCGCGGCCGGGTTCGGCTTCGGCCTGGCGCTCATGATCTTCGCCTTCGGCCAGCTGTCCGGCGGTCACTTCAACCCCGCCGTGACGCTCGGGCTCACCGCGGCCCGCCGCTTCTCGCCCGGCGATCTGCTCCCGTACTGGGCGGCGCAGCTCGTCGGCGGGCTGATCGCCGCGCTCCTCATCCGGATCCTGTTCAACAAGGGGATCGTCGTCGGCGTCCTCACCGAGCCCGGGCGCGGCATCTCGGTCGGCAAGGCGCTCGTGCTCGAGGGCGTCTTCACCTTCCTGTTCGTGCTCGTGATCGGGACCGTCGCCACCGACGAGCGCGCGCCGTGGAACGGCGTCTTCGCTCCCTTTGCGATCGGCCTGTTCATCTTCACGGCCGCGAGCGTGGCCGGACCGATGTCCGGCGGCTCGTTCAACCCGGCTCGCTCGCTCGCGCCGGCGATCGTCGCCGGGAACTTCACGAACCTGTGGATCTACATCGTCGGCCCGCTCGTCGGCGGTGCCGTCGGCGGCCTGTTGCACAGCTATTTCCACCCGCCCGGCGCCGACGCCGAACCGGAGCCGCGCTCGATTCAGGACTCCCGCTCCGGGCCGCCGCCCGGCTAACATGCCCGGTCCCGGGGGACTGGTGTAACGGTAACATGGGGGTCTCCAAAACCCTTGCTCGAGGTTCGATTCCTCGGTCCCCCGCTCGGGTCGGCTGGTGGGCGGCGACGTGCTGTCGCACGGGGCGTCCGCATGTGGAGACGCCCCGCATTCCGCGGGCGTCTGCGCTCTCGGGCATGTGAGTTTTCACGGATAGCGCGGGGCGCGCGATCGCTTACGGTCGTCGGGAGAGACGGATTGCCGACGGGCCGTCGGTCGGCACCGCCTGAACACCGATTCTCAAGGGAGCGATGCGATGCCCGAGACCAAGACCCAGCGCACCACGGCGCCCAAGAAGGCGGCGCCGAAGTCGACCGCAGCCCGGAGGCGCAGCGCCGCTCCGAGCAAGCGCGGAACGGCGGCGAACCGCAAGGCCGCGGTCGACCGCACGACCGAGTTGTCCGAGGAGGTCCTGCAGTACGTCGAGCAGGGCCAGCGGGCGGCCATCGACGCCGTCAAGAAGTTCGTCGACACCGTGGACCGGACGCTCCCGCACACCCAGTCGCCGTCCCGTCGGCAGGAGATCGTCGACTCGGCGATGGAGATGGCCGACCGGCTCGTGCACACGCAGTACGACTTCATCCGCAAGGTCGTCGACAGCGCCGGCAACGCCCTCGGGCGGTCGGAGAACGGCAAGAAGTAGGCGCGGGGCGCGAGATCCGCGGCCGGCGCGCTCGCGGTGCCGGTGCGGCGACGCACCGGCACCGGCCACGAGCGATGATCCCCCGCGTATGAGCCCAGCCTCTTCGATCTCGCCGCCCGCGATCGAGCGCGCGCTCGCGCTCTTCGAGCCCGCGTGGCGGCCGTCGCCGCCACGCCTCACGGATGGGTACCTCGATCTGCTCGGCGACGAGGACCCGACCGGCTCACATCCCGGGCAGCGGCTGATGGCCAGCCGGGCCCTGCCGCTCATCTACGAGCGCGTCTGGCGCCCGCTCGGCGGGCGGCTGCTGATGGGGGTCCTCGGCCCCGACATGGACGGCGAGCGCCGCATCGCCCTGGACATGCTCGCGCTGTCCGGCTCCGAGCGGGTGCTCGATGTCGCGTGCGGACCGGGCAACTTCACCCGCAGCTTCGCTGCAGCCGCCCCCGCCGGCGAGGTCATCGGCCTCGACGCCTCGAGGACGATGCTCGCGCGCGCCGTGAGCGAGACCCCCGAGGCGAACGTGGCCTACGTGCTCGGCGATGCCGGCGCGCTCCCCTTCCGTGACGGGACCTTCGACGCCGTGTGCTGCTTCGCCGCGCTCTACCTGATCGAGCAGCCGCTGCGCGCGGTCGGCGAGCTCGCTCGCGTGCTCGCGCCCGGCGGGCGCCTCGCGCTCCTCTCGAGCTGCAACCGGGGCCCGCTGCCCGCCGAGGTCACCGGTCCGGCCGTCCGTAGCCTGACCGGCGTGCGGATCTTCGGCCGCGACGAGCTCACGCGCGCGCTGCGCGAGCACGGCCTCACCGACGTCCGCCAGCGCGTGTCGGGGCTGGCGCAGTTCGTGTCCGCGCGCAGCGCGGCGGTCTGACCACCCTCGCGAAGGGGTGCGCGGCGAGCGGGCGTCAGTCGCCGCTCGGTCGCACCGTGACGAACAGCGTGAGCTCGAGCCACTCCAAGCGGCAGTCGACGGGCTCGAAACCCGCCGTCGTTCAGCCACGAGAGCTGCTCGCCCAGGTCGGCGAGCCGATCGCGGGGGCCATCCTGTGGGCGCCCGATCGCCCGGCGGAAGCGCTCGTGCAGCTCCGGCGTGGGCGGGGCCACGAGGTCGAGGCTCGCGAACACGCCGCCGGGCGCGAGCAGGTCGTGAACCTCGCCGAGGAGCGCGCGCTTGCGCTCGTCGGGGAGGTGATGGATCGCCAGCGCCGAGACGACGGCGTCGAACGGCGCGGACGCGCCGAGCGGATCCGTCAGGTCGTGCCGGCGCAGCTCGATCCGGGGGTCATCGGCGTAGCGGGCGGCGGCGCGGTCGAGCATCGGTCCGGACGCGTCGAAGCCGACGCCGCAGGCCGTGGGGTGGCGCCGGCGGATGAGCGCGAGCAGACGGCCGTCGCCGGTCCCGAGATCCAGGAACCGCTCGATCCGCTCCGGCAGGGCATCGAGCAGCAGCGATTCGGCGAGGTCCCGGTGGGGGATCTCGCGAGCGAGGTAGTCGGCGATGCGCGCCGGATCGGACCACTCGCCGGGCATCGCCGCGCACCCTAGCGGCGGACGCGACCCTCGGCGTCCGTCCCTCCCGCCGCGGCCAGGAGGGACCGCGGCGGGAGAGCTCGGAGCGCTCCGTGCGTTGGAGTCGATGAATCGGTGCGGCCGGCGGGCCGTGACGCCGAGCACCCCGGCGAGGCGCGACCAGCGGGCGACTCGGCCCTGCGACCAGTCACGCGTAGTGTGCGAGTGGACGGCCGCCCGAGTTGTTGCGCTCGCGTGACGAGCCCGTGAAGAAGCTGAGCCGGCGACCCGGGCGGGCGGGCGATCAGGTGGCGCCGAGGCCGAACACGCGCCGCGCGTTGCCGCCGAGGTACAGCGCCCGGGTCTCGTCGTCGAGGTTCAGCGCCTCGAGGTCCTCGAGCGCGTGCCGCGGGCGGATCATCGGGTAGTTGCTCCCGAACAGGACCTTGCGGCGTCCGCTGCCGGTCTTCATGTACGCGACGAGCTCGGGCGGCAGGCGCCGGCTCGTGTAGGCCGACGTGTCGATGTAGACGTTCTCGTGCTTGCGCGCGACGGCGACCATCTCCTCGGTCCACGGGTAGCCGACGTGCCCGCAGACGATCACCAGCTCGGGGAAGTCGATCGCGATCTGGTCGATGTAGGGGATCGGTCGGCCCGTCTCGGACGGGCGCAGGGGACCGGTGTGGCCGACCTGGGTGCAGAACGGCACGCCGAGCTCCACGCAGGCGACGTACAGCGGGTAGTAGCGCCGGTCGGTCGGCGGCGCCTCCCACAGCCAGGGGATGACGCGCAGGGCCTTGAACGCAAGCTCGGCCACGCAGCGGCGCAGCTCGCGCACCGCCGGCATGGGACGGTTGAGATCGACGGCGGCCACGCCGGCGAAGCGCCGCGGGTGCGCCTGCACCCAGGCGGCAACCTCGTCGTTGGCGATGAGCGGCCCCTCGTGCGGCGCGTGCCAGGCGCTCAGCAACCCGAGCGACACGCCGCCCTCGTCGAGCGCCTCGAGCGTCGCCTCGATCGGGATCTCCTGCGCCGGCAGCTGCTCGCCCGTCCAGCGCTGCAGCGGGGCGAACATGTCGTGGGCCAGGAAGCGACTGGTCGGGTGCTGCAGCCACGCGTCGACGGTCATGGCCTGCCCCCGGCGCGCGGCGACCGCGTCCCCATGGGCGCAGGACCTACGCGGCGGAGGACGCCGTGGCGACGGCCTCGCGCTCGCCGCCGGGCAGCGGCACGGCCTCGTGTCGCGCCGGCGCAGTGTCGACGCCGGGGTCGCTCACCTCCAGGATGACGCGCGTGACGAGCTCGGGGTCCTCCCACATCGGCAGGTGCCCGAGACCCTCGAGCGCGACGAATTCGGCCGTCGGCAGCATCCGGCGCATGCGCACGTAGCAGTTGGGCCAGCGCACGATGCGGTCGCGCGTGCCGTAGGCGATGCGGACGGGCACGTCGATCGCGCCGAGCACGCCGAACAGCTGGTTCGTGGCCGTGAGCCGCAGCGCGTCCTCCACGATCGCGCACTCGGCGGCGCCCTCGAACAGCTGCAGCGCCTCGGTGGCGGTCACCCCGGAGGGGTCGGCGATCACGTCGCGCAGCGCGAGGCGGCGGGCGCGCGGCCGCGCGGCGACGGTGCGCAACAGCGGGCGGGCGCTGCGCAGCATGATGTCGTTGCGGCGGAAGTAGCGCACGATCGAGCGCAGCTCGCGCGCGCCGTCCTCCCATCCTCCCGCGGGGCAGACGCCCACGACCGTCAGGGCGCGGCCGCGGACGGCGAGCTCGAGCGACAGCCAGCCGCCGAGCGAGCTGCCGACGAGGTGCGCGCGCTCGATCCCGCGCTCGTCGAGCTGGCGCTCGATGATGTCGACCATCGCCGGGATCGTCATCGAGCCGCGCGCGAGCGGCGGCCCGCCGGCGTGGCCCGGCAGCGTCGGCGCGAACACGCTGTGGCGGGCCTGCAGCGCCGGCAGCACGCGCGTCCAGGTGCGCCAGGTGTCGGTGAAGCCGTGCAGCAGAACCATCGGCTCGCCCGATCCCCCGGCGAAGTAGGGCGGGAAGGTCACGGGCTGCATCCTAGGGGATGACTGGCTGCGCGGCCAAATCGCGGGCCGGCGCCGGAGCGCTCACCACGACAGCCCGACGAGCACCGGCTCCGGAGTGAGCCGCACCCCGAAGGCCTCGTGCACGCCGGTGGCGATCGCGCGCGCCAGGTCGATCACCTCCGCCGCCGTCGCGCCGCCGCGATTGACGATCGCCAGCGTGTGCTTGCCCGACAGGCCGACGCGACCGTCCCCGTGTCCGCGGCGGAAGCCGGCCTGCTCGATGAGCCAGGCGGCGGAGGTCTTCACGCGGCCGTCGGGCTCGTCGAACCGCGGCGGCGTGCGGTCCGCTCCGAGCCGCCGCGCGGCACGGCGCCGGAGCTCGTCGTAGGCGCCGGCGTCGAGGATCGGGTTGGTGAAGAACGAGCCGGCGCTCACGGAGTCGGGGTCGTCGGGGTTGAGCACCATGCCCTTGCCGCGGCGCAGCTCGAGGACCGCCTCGCGCACGTCGGCCAGCGGCGCGCGCGCGCCGAGCGGCACGCCGAGGGCGCGGGCGAGCTCGGCGTAGCGCACCGGCGCCGAGTCGCCGTCGCGGGCCAGCAGCAGCGTCACGCTCAGCACGACGTGGCGCTCGCGTCCCCGCAGCGCGCTCGTGCGGTAGCCGAAGCGGAGGTCCGCCGCGGACAGAGTGACCACCTGGTCGCGCGCGCGATCGAACGCGCGCACCCGGCGCACCGTCTGCGAGACCTCCTGGCCATAGGCGCCGACGTTCTGCATCGGGGTGGCCCCGGTGAGCCCCGGAATGCCCGACAGCGCCTCGAGGCCGCAGAGGCCCTGCTCGACGCTCGCGGCCACGATCTCATCCCAGGGCTCGCCGGCCTGCACGGTGAGGGCGACGCCGGCGCCGGCGGGCGCGGCGGCCGTGCCGCGCGTGGCGACGCATACCACGGTCCCGGGGAAGCCCGCGTCGGCGATCACGACGTTGCTCCCGCCTGCGAGCACGAGCACCGGCTCGCCGCGCTCGTCGGCGCCGCGCACGGCGTCGATCAGCTCGTCCTCGCTCGTCGCGGTCAACAGGCGCGCGGCGGGACCGCCGACGCGGAGCGTCGTCAGCGGGGCCAGATCGGCGAGCGTCGTGTCGGCCATCGAGGCCAGCTTAGGCCGGTGGCCCGGCCGGCGCCGGCAGCCGAGGGGAGCTACACGGTTTCGTCGAGCGTCTGGGAGTCGCCGCTCGAGCGCTCGTGCTGCCAGGCCTCGAGGTTCTCGACGGTGAGCGGGTGTCCGATGAGGAAGCCTTGGAGTGAGTCGCAGCCGACCTCACGCAACGCGGCGAGTTGGTCGTCGGTTTCGACGCCTTCGGCGACGATGCTGACGCCGAGGTGGTGGCCGAGCTCGGTCACCATGCGCACGAGTGAGCTGTCGCGTCCGCCGGGGAGTTGTTGGATGAAGGAGCGGTCGATCTTGATTTCGTCGACGGTGAGGTGTTGGAGGTGGGCCAGGGAGGTGTAGCCGGTGCCGAAGTCGTCGATGGCGACGCGGACGCCGAGGCCGCGGAGGCGTTCCATTTCGACGGCGACGGCGGGGAGGTCGGCGAGCAGCACGGTTTCGGTCAGTTCGAGGATCAGTCGGTTGGGTGCGACGCCGCTGCTGGCGAGTGCCGTGGTGACGTGTTCGGTGAGTTGGCCGGAGAGCAGGTGGCGTCCGGAGATGTTGACCGCGATGCTGATCTGGTCTGGGCCGGAGCGGTTCCATTGGCGTTGTTGGGCCAGCGCGGCGTCCAGGACCCAGCGGTCGAGGCGGATGATGAGGTCGCTGGCTTCGGCGGCGGGGATGAAGTCGTTCGGTTGGCAGCGGCCGTGGCCGGGGCGGTCCCAGCGTACGAGCGCCTCGACGGAGGTGAGCCGGCCGCTGGCGGCGTCGATGACGGGTTGGTATTGCAGGAGCAGTCCGGTGCCGCCGTGGTCGAGTGCGGTGTGGAGGTCTTGTTCGATCTGGGCGCGGGCGATGAGCGCGTTTTGCATCGATTCGTCGTAGATCTCCACGCGTGAGTGGCCGGCGTGCTTGGCGCGGTAGACGGCGAGGTCGGCGCGGGCGAGCAGTTGGGAGGGGTCGTCGGCGGCGCCGTCGAGCGCGAAGGCGATGCCGACGCACGCGCCGACGCTGACGCGGACCTCGCCGACGTCGACGGGTTCGCCGGCGGCGTGGACGAGGCGTTCGGCGATCGCGGTGGCTTCGGCGCCGTCGTTGACGCCCTCGGCGATGACGACGAACTCGTCGCCGCCGAGGCGGGCGAGGAAGTCTCCGCGCCTGGCGGCGTCGTGCATGCGGTGGGCGATCTGTTTGAGGATCGCGTCGCCGACGGCGTGTCCGTGGGTGTCGTTGGCGCGTTTGAAGTCGTCGAGGTCGACGAACAGGACGGCGACGGCCTCGCTCGAGCGGCTCGCGCGCGCGAGCGCCTGGTCGAGGAACTCGATCGCCGCGGCGCGGTTGTGCAGGGCGGTCAGCGCGTCGTGCGTGGCCTGGTGCACGAGGCGCTGCTGCAGGCTGTCGCGCTCGACGATCGAGCCCGAGAGCACGGCCACGGACTCGTGCAGCGCCTGCCCGAGGCGGCCCGGCAGCGGCTGCGCGAGGACGGGGTCCTCGAACGAGCACTCGGCCAGGGCGCGCGTCTTGGCCTCGAGCAATCGCAGGTTGGAAACGAGATCGTTGAACGTCTCGGACACCACGACCGTCTCCTTCGGACCGCGCCCCGGAAGCGGCGGCAACTCGAGATCACCACTGGACACCGCGCGGGCGTGGCCCTCCAGGCGCCGCAGCGGCTGCGAGATCGACCTGGCCAGCAACAGCGCGACCGCGATCGTCAGACCGACCGCGATGATCGTCTCGATCACCAGCGTCCGGAAGGCCGACGCGCTCGAGGCCTGCAGCCTCGCCGCGCTCTGGCGTGCGTTGAGCTCGGCGAGCGCGACGAGGTGGTAGATCTGATCGAGGCCGTCGAGCCCGCTGTGGAACAGGTTGGCCAGCGGCAGGAGGCTGGTCAGGTTGGCGAACCCGGGCGGCAGCGCCGTCGTCGGCACGCCGCCGCTCGACGGCGGCCCGGCGCCGGTGGCGGCGAGGGCGACCGTCGACTGGTAGTGCCGCCACTCGCGATCGGCGTCGAGGCGCAGGAACGCGGTGCTGATGGGCGCCACGTCGTTGCGCAGCCGCGCGCCGGCGCGCTGGAACAGCGCCATCTGCCCGCCGAGCGCGCTCAGCTCGTCCGACCGTCGCCCGGCGGGGGCGAGGTACACATCGCTCAGCTCTCCCGTCTCGGCGCCGCCGGCGCCGAGCGCGTCGTTGGCGTCGCTGAGCGCGGTCAGGACGCGGTTGAGCCCGGCCGCCTGGCTGATGTTCGCCGTGCGCTGCTCGAGCACGGCCAGCCGCTGTGCGAACGCGGCCGAGGCGAGATCGGACAGCGCGCCGAAGTCGTGGTCGACGGTCGTGGCGTCGATGTGGCCGGCGTCGATCGTGCGCAGCAGCGCGGCCAGCCGGGTCGAGAAGCCCGGTGGAGCCGCGCTCCCGAGGACGCGCAGCTGGACGTACAGCGCCGCCCGCGCCTGCGGCTCGGTCTCGTTCTGGAAGCCGTAGAAGGTCGCGGCGTTCGGGAGGTTGATCCCGAACTCGGCCGTCCGCAGGGTCGCCTCCACCGGGATGCGCTCCTGGTCGAGCACGCTGCGCAGCCGCACGAGGCCGTTGAGCGCGGGGATGTCGTTCGCCACCGAGTTGGCCTGCTGGGCCGTGTTGTAGCGCTCGCGCAGCAGCGCGCTCGCGGCGATGGCGAGAATCGTGATCGGGAGCAGGACCGCGATGAGCAACCGCCCGGCGACGCCCGGACGCCCGGCCCAGCGGCGCCGCAACGGGGGCGCGCCGGCGATCGCGCGACCCTCGCGGTCGGGCGCGCTCTCGGAGGGGTCGGGGATGGTTGTCGGTGGGCCTTCCATGGATTTTGTGCGCAGCCCTGTCTGATGATCGGCTGCTCGGTCAGCAGGGCTTTAGGCTCAGGGGCGCCGTCTCATACGCGCTTCGGTGCGCGTCATGCGATCGCCGCCAGTGACTCGGCCCCGCCGCGCACGCGGTTGCGCCCGGCCCCCTTCGCCTCGTAGAGGGCCGCATCGGCCCGCGCGAACACCTGCGCGTAGTCGAAATCCCCGCCCGGCTCGGACGCCGCGATGCCGAAGCTCATGGTCAGGCGCTGCGTCCCGGCGAACGTCGCCGCGCCGACCGCGCGGCGCAGCTGCTCGGCGATGACGCCGCTCTGTGCGAGCCCCGAGCCGGGCAGCAGGACGAGGAACTCCTCGCCGCCGATGCGGTAGGCGAGGTCGAACGCCCGCAGCTGACCTCGCAACAGGTAGGCGACGTCGCGCAGCACGTCATCGCCCACGCTGTGGCCGGCGCTGTCGTTGATCTCCTTGAAGTGGTCGAGGTCGCCGACGATCATCCCGACCGGCTCGCCGGTCATCCGCGCCTGCTGGGTCAGCTCGGCGATGCGGTGCGTCAGCGCCTTGCGATTGAGCATTCCGGTCAGCTCGTCGATCACCGCCTCGGTGCGGTGCTCGACGTCGGATCGCATCAGGGCCGTGGACAGGATCGCGACGGCGATGACGAGCGCGCTCGGGGCGAGCACGAGCGGAGGGTAGTGCCAGACGGCGTGTGCGTCGACCGCGAAGGCGACGATCAGCAGCGCGCCGATCGTGAGCGCGACGCCGAGCACGATGCCGCGCACCGAGAAGCGCGCGCTCAGCGTGACGATCGGAATGGCCAGCCAGGCCATCATCGGCACCGTGGGGCCGCCCGTCATGGCCACGCTGACGGCGATGATGACCACCGACATCGCCCAGGCGGCGAACACCCAGTGCTCCGGGCGCGCGGTGTCGGCGATGCGGTCGTCGGCCGCCTTGAAGCCGAGGCCGGCGAGGCCGAGCGGCACCAACTGCCACCACCCGAGCCACGGGCCGCAGGCGATGAGCGCGACGGCGAGCACGACGAACGAGGCCCGCCGCGGCGCCTGCAGGCGTCGGTCCATGTCCAGCATCCGCTCGCGGTCGGTGCCGTCGCGAAGCAACCACGAGTCATGGGCCATGCGACATGATCGGCCGCCGGGCCGCTGTCCTTGATCGAGGGCGCCGCAGCGGCAGGCGCCGCCGTCACTCCTCTTCCTGGCGGCGAAGCCAGTCGCTCAGCTGCTGGCCGGCCTGGCTGATCGACTCGCCGGCGTCGCGGAACGCCGTCTGGAAGCGCGCGGCATAGTGCGAGACGGCGTCGCTCGCCTCGGCGCGGGGGCGCAGCGGCTCGTCGCGGGTGACGTAGGAGCCGTCGACGATGCGGTCGTAGTCTCCGCCCTTCACCCAATCCATCAGCTCGTGCACGCGCCGCACCGACATCGGGTGCGTCAGATTGAGGTCGATCATCAGCCGCGCGAGCCGCTCGATGCCGATCCCCTTCTCGGTGTACTCCTGGCCCTGGCGCATGAACGCATCCAGGTCGAGGAGCTCGGCCTCGGCTCCGGCGGCGATCGTCATCAGTGTGCGGCACACGACGATCGGGTCGCGCGTCACGAGGGCCGCGGCGCGGTCGCAGCTCAGCTCGGCAGCCCGGAACCACTCCATCAGCACCGTGCGCAGAGCCTGGAAGGCGAGCGGGATCGGCGAGACGCGGCCCAGCCCGATGACGATCTGCAGCGCGGTCGTGTAGAGCACGTGGTCGGACAGGACGTGCCCCGCCTCGTGCGCGCACACCGCGCGCAGCTGCTCGGTGTCGAGCAGGCGCACGAGTTCGGACTGCAGAACGACGATCGGTCGCTGGGCCCCGATCGTGAGCGCGTTGGCAATCGGGAACTGCGTCAGGTACAGATCCGGCACGTCGGAGACGTCGAGCGTTGCGTAGGCCCGATTGTGCGTGCGCCAGACGTCCGGCAGCTGATCCTCGGCCAGGCGCACCGCGCTGCCGAGGTAGGACTGGCGCAGCGCACGCTCATAGCCGATGTCGATGAGCCGGCGCACGGACCGCTCGAGATAGGGGATGCTCCCCAGCGCGGCGGTCGCGGCGCGGTCGGCCGGGTGCTCGTACGCCTTCGGCGAGATGCCGGTGAGACGGTAGCCCTCGGCCGGAAGCGTCATCGGCTCACGTGACTCGCGATCATCGCCGACCAGTGTAAGCCTCGCCGCTGCCGTGCGGGACCGAGTGGCCGAGCGGGGGCGCGGGATTGTGGACCGAACGCCCGATGACGGGGCGGGCCCGCTGCGCGACCATCCTCCGGTGATGAGCTCCGAGAACTCCATGAAGCGCTACACGCTGCTGCGGCGCGCCGACGAGAGCGAGCGCGCCGGAACGCCGCCCGGCGCGGGTCGGCCCAGCGTACGTCGCCTCACGCTTGTGCGCCGCGCCCAGGTCTGGCCGCCGTTGCCGGGCCAGGCGCGCGCGGCCGAGTCCCGCTGACCGCCCGCCGCGCTGGGACGCCGCGGGGCGGCGGCGCTCCCAGGGCGGCGGGTCCAGACCGCCGTCCATCGGGGCCTCGCGGTCGTGACCCCCCTCCCGCAGCCCTCCGACGGTGGAGCGGGGGGGCAGTAGTGTGGGCGCATGGAGACGGCCCCGTCGACGGCGAGGACGAAGCGGCTCACGCTCCTGGCCTGCATCCTCGGCTCGGCGATCGTGTTCCTCGACGGGACCGTCGTCGGGGTCGCCCTCCCGAGCATCCAGCGCCACCTCGGGGGCGGGCTGGCGGCCGAGCAATGGGTCACGAACGGCTACCTGCTCACGCTCGGCTCGCTCATCCTCGTCGGCGGATCGCTGAGCGATCTGTATGGCGAGCGGCGGATCTTCTCGCTCGGTGCGGTCGGGTTCGGCGGGACGTCGCTGCTGTGCGCGCTCGCCCCCTCGATCGGCGTGCTCATCGCCGCTCGGGCGCTGCAGGGCGTTGCGGGGGCGCTGCTCGCCCCGAGCGCCCTGGCGGTCATCGTCGCGACGTTCCCGCCGGACGAGCGCGGGCGGGCGATCGGAACCTGGACGGCCTGGGCCGGGATCGCCACCGTCATCGGGCCGCCGATCGGCGGCTATCTGGTCACCGTCGCGTCGTGGCGATGGGTGTTCGTCCTCAACCTGCCGCTCGTCGCGGCGACGCTCCTGCTCATCCGCGCGGCGATGGTGCCCGGATCGCCGGCCGCCGCCGGGCGCCGGCTGGACTGGCTCGGCGCGACGCTGGCCGTGTTCGGGCTCGCCGGCCCGGTGTTCGCGCTCATCGAGCAGCCCCGACTCGGCTGGTCGAGCCCGGCCGTGTGGCTGCCGCTGCTCGGCGGCGTGGTGCTGCTCGGGGTGTTCCTGTGGCACGAGGGGCGCAGCCGGGACCCGATGTTGCCGCTCGCGCTGTTCGCCAACCGCAATTTCGCGATCGGCAACCTCGAGACGCTGACGGTGTACGGCGGCCTCGCGGTCGTGTTCTTCTTCCTCGGGCTCTTCCTGCAGCAGGTCGCCGGCTACACGCCGCTGCAGAGCGGCCTGGCCACGATTCCGACGACGATCGTCATGTTCGCGCTCTCGCGCCGCTTCGGAGCGCTGGCGGACCGGCACGGCCCCCGATTCTTCATGGGGGCCGGGCCGCTGCTCGCCGCCGTCGGGCTGGCGCTGTTCCTGCGCATCGGCGTGCACGTCAACTACTGGCGCGACGTCTTCCCGGGGCTCGTCTGCTTCTCCGTCGGACTGGCGATGACCGTTGCACCGCTCACGGCGGCGGTGCTCGCGGGTGTGGCGGTGACGCAGGCCGGGATCGGCTCGGCCGTCAACAACGCGATCGCGCGTATCGCCGGGCTCCTCGGCGTGTCGGCGATCGGGGCGGTCGTCGCGGGTAGCTTCACCTCGACACTCGATTCGAACCTCGCCGGAGTGCCGCTCGGCCCGCATGCGAGCGCGGTCGTGCAGGGCGCGAAGCGCCTGCCGCTCGGGCTGCCCGACGTGCACGGGCTTCTGCCGGCCACCGGCCGGGCGATCACGACCGCGGCCGAAAACGCGTCCCTGGCGAGCTTCCACCTCGGCCTCGGCATCGCCGCTGTGCTCGTGGCCGCCGGTGGCGTCACGGCGGCGATCGGGATCACCAACCCGCAACGCGTCGTGCGGGCCGAGACGTGCGAGGGCGGGCAGATCGTGACGGCGCCGCTCGACGCCGCCGGCTGCCCGGAGGCGCGGGTACCCGAGGGCGCCGCCGTCGTGTCGGCCTGAGGGCGGCGGAGTCGGAGCTCAGGTGCGTTCGCGGGTGCGCCGCCGGATGCGCGTTCGGCGGCGCTGCCGTGACTCGGGCAGTGGCCGGGGGCTGAGCGGCTCCCCGATCGTGCGGCGCAGCAGCAGAAAGGCGACCGTGCCGAACGCGAGCGTCACCCACAGCGCGATCGCGTGATAGATGAGCACGCCGGCCGTTGCCGCGGCGGCGGGCGCTCCGAACAGCACGAGCATGCCGATCAGGCCGGTGTCGAGCACGCCGATGCCGCCGGGCACCGGGATGATGTTCGCCAGATAGCCGATCTGGTAGGCGAGCACGACCGCGGCCAGCGGCGGCGCGGCGCCGACGGCGTCGAGGCACACGTACAGGACCGCGATGTCGGCGAGCAGGTAGACGTAGCCCCCGAGCAGGCGCCAGTCGGGCGTGACGAGCAGCGCCCGCGTGTCACGAATGCTGTCGGCGAATCCGAGGAACAGGCGCGTGAGGCGCTGGCCGGGCTCGGGCGTTCCGGCCACCCGCCGCGCCCACAGGGGGATCAACAGGAACAGGACGAACACCGTCGCGGCGACCCCGGCGGGGGCGAGCGTGAGCTCGGGCGGCCGGCGTCCGGACACGGCGCCGATCCCGAGCAGAACCCCGGTCACCACGAGCACGATGATGTTGATCGCGCTCGTGAGCATGAACAGGACGGCCGAGCGCTGTGCGATGCGCGAGGCCGGGACACCGCGCGTGCTCAGGACCCAGGCGCCGATGGCCAGGCTTCCGGCCCCGCCGAACGACAGCGCCGAGCCGAACGCCATCTCGGTCCAGGCCAGGCGCGCGGCGAAGCGCCGGGGGGCGCGCGCGAACACGAGCTGGAAGACGACCACGTAGCCCATGCAGGACAGGAACTCCAGGGCGATCGCCGCGGCGAGCGTGTCGATGTCGACGTTGCGCAGCGCGCGCCCGACCCCGTGCAGCCCGGGGATCGCGAACAGGAGGCCGACGACGAGCGCGCCGAGCAGGACGAGCGAGATGATGCCGTTGCGCAGCTGGCGGGCGTGCGCGGCGGCGCTGCCCTCGCGCTCGAGCTGCGCGTCCTCGCGCTCGACCTGCTCGTCCTCGCTCAGGTGCTCGCCGGCCGCATCGCCCGACACCGCGCGCTACCGCCCGGAGCCGATCGCGTACGCGTGCATCGCCTCGAGCACCGGACGCAGACGACGCCCGCGGGCGGTCAGGTGGTACTCGACCTGCGGTGGGGACGTGGGGATCACCATGCGCTCGATGAGGCCGGCCTGCTCGAGATCGCGCAGGCGCTCGCTCAGCATACGGGCGGAGATCCCGCTCACCGCTTCGACGAACTCGTTGAAGCGCAGCGCCCCGGAGGTCGCCGCGAACAGGATCGATAGCTGCCAGCGCCGCTCGAGGAGGTCCGCCGCGTGGCGGACCTCCTCGGGGACGGGCTCACATCTACGACAGCGCGACATCTCGAGCCGGCTCCAGCGCGCGGTCGAGAACCTCCTGCACGGTCATGACCGGATGGAAGGCCATCTTCTCGCGCACCTCCGCGGGGATGTCGTCGAGGTCGCCCCGGTTGCGCTCGGGCACGATCACGTCGGTCAGTCCGGCGGCGTGCGCCGCGAGGACCTTCTGCTTCAGACCGCCGATCGGCAGCACGCGACCCTGGAGCGTCACCTCGCCGGTCATCCCGACGGTGTGCTTCACCGGGCGTCCGGTCAGCAGCGACGCGAGCGCGGTCACCATCGTGATGCCGGCGCTCGGGCCGTCCTTCGGGATCGCCCCGGCCGGCACGTGCACGTGGAACTCGCGATCCTCGAACGCCTGGTCGTCGATGTGCAGGTCCGCCGCATGGCCGCGCACGTAGGAGAGCGCGATCCGGGCGGATTCCTTCATCACGTCGCCGAGCTGGCCGGTGAGCACGAGGCCGCTCGAGCCCTTCATCGAGGTGGCCTCGACGAACAGCACGTCACCACCCGCACCGGTCACCGCGAGGCCGGTCGCCACTCCCGGGACGGCGGTCCGAACCGCCGACTCCTGGAAGAACTTCTGGCGTCCGAGCGCGTCGCGCACCGTGTCCAGCTCGATCTCGACCGGCGGCGTCACCTTCTGGGAGGCGATCCGCGTGGCCGTCTTGCGCAGGATGGTCCCGAGCTCGCGCTCGAGGTTGCGCACGCCGGCCTCATGGGTGTACTCCGTGACGACCGTCGACAGCACCTCGTCGCTGATCCGGACCTCGTCCTCGCGCAGGCCGTTGCGGTCGCGCTGGCGCGGCCACAGGTAGCCCTTCGCGATCGCAAGCTTCTCCGAGCTGGTGTACCCGTCGAAGTGGATGACCTCCATGCGGTCGAGCAACGGACCCGGGATCGTGTCCGCGACATTCGCCGTGGCCAGGAACAGCACCTGGGACAGGTCCAGCTCCACATCCAGATAGTGGTCGCGGAAGCTGTGGTTCTGCGCCGGGTCGAGCACCTCGAGCAAGGCTGCGCTCGGGTCCCCGCGCCAGTCGGCGCCGACCTTGTCGACCTCGTCGAGCAGGATCACCGGGTTCATCGTCCCCGCGTCGCGCAGCGCGCGCACGAGGCGGCCGGGAAGCGCTCCGATGTACGTGCGCCGGTGCCCGCGGATCTCGGCCTCGTCCCGGACGCCGCCGAGCGACATGCGCACGAACTCGCGTCCGGTCGCGCGGGCGATCGACTCGCCGATCGAGGTCTTGCCGGTACCGGGCGGTCCGATGAGCGTCAGGATCGCTCCCGACTTCGGGTCCGCCTCGATTTCGCGGTCCTGGCGCAGCTTGCGCACGGCCAGGTACTCGGTGATGCGGTCCTTGACGTCCTCGAGGCCGGCGTGGTCGGCGTCGAGCACCTCACGCGCCGCGACCGGATCCAGACGCTCCTCGGAGCGCTTGTTCCACGGCAGCGCGATGAGCCAGTCCAGATAGGTCCGGATCATGCTCGACTCGCCCGACTGCTCGCCCATGCGCTCGAGGCGCCCGAGCTCCTTGACGGCCTGCTCGTGGACGTCCTCGGGCATCTCGGCCTCTTCGATCTTCGTGCGGTACTCGTCGACGATCGAGCCGTCGTCCTCGCCGAGCTCCTTGCGGATCGAGTCCATCTGCTTGCGCAGGAAGTACTCGCGCTGCTGCTTCTCGGCGCCGTCCTGGACGTCCTCGCGGATGCGCTTGCGCACCTGCAACTCGGCCAGGCGCTCACGCTGCAGCTTGACCGCCAGCTCGAGGCGATCGGTCACGTCGACCGTCCGCAGCAGCTCGACCTTCTGCTCGAAGCTCAGGTCGGGCGAGTAGCCGGAGGAGTCCGCCAGGGCGCCGGGCTCGACGATCGCGCGCAGGAAGGCCGCGACGCGGCCGTCGTCGCCACGCAGCTCGAGGATCTCCTCGACGACTGCGCGGTACTCACGCTCGAGGGTGCGCGTGCGCCCGTCGACAGGCTCGTCGTCGGGTCGCTCCTCGACCTCGACGCGCAGCTCGCCGCCGGGGCCGGTCTGGGCCGCTCCGATGAGCGCCCGGTGCAGGCCGTTGAGCGTCACCGCGCGACCCCCGCCGGGGAGGCGGACGTGCTCGGAGACGTCGGCGACCGTGCCGACCTCGATGTATTCATTGTCGTGACGCGGGACGAGCACGACCCGCTCATCGTCACCGACGTCCACCGTGAGGGTGATGCCCATGTTCGGGAACACCACGGCGTCGTCGAGGGCGATCATTCTCAGGGTGTCAGAGGTATTCATCTTGGTAACGACTCCAAATGAGGTTACGAAACGTAAGTAAGTATAGGGGATGATCGTTGCGGGCGCAAGTACCTGGGCGGGGTGGGGGCTTTGGGGGTGTTTGCAGGGGTTTTGTGGAGCCTTGGGCGGGACCGGCTGGCGCGGCGGCTGATTCGAGGTCGAGGGCGCGGGGTCGCGGCCGGCGCGGCGGCTGATCCGAGGTCGCGGGCGCGGGGTCGCGGCCGCCGCGGGGCGGAAGTTTGGTCGATGTTCTTCCACCATGAGAGAAGATCGAACAAACTTCGCGGTTGAGGGGCCTCGACGGGCCCCGCGGGCGTCTCGTGTGGCGCGTCCGGGCGGCGGGACAGGGTCGGCCGGCCGGCGCCGGGCGGCCGGCGCGGCGGCCGGCGCGCGGCTCAATTCGGGCGTTGCGCCGAGGCCGCGACCGGGCCCGGGCCGTCAGACGCGCTGCGACGGCGGCGGAGGGGCGAAGATGCTGCGCGGCCACAGGTGCCGAGCGCGCACGACGTTGATCTCGGCGGCGAGCACGAAGATGCGCCCTCCGAGGTAGAGGACCGCGAGCAGGCCGAGCACGAGCCCGACCTCGCCGTAGAGCGCCGTCTGGTGGGCGACTTGCTTGGCCCACAGGCCGCCGAGGTGCTGCACGATCTGCCAGGCGACCGCTCCCGCGAGGACGCCGGGCATGAGGTCTCTCAGTTCGACCTCGTTGGCGGTCAGGAGCCTGAACGCCGTGAGAAACAGCGCGACGTTGGCCAGGAAGGCCACGACGATGGCGGCCACGTCGGTGGCGAACCCATGCCCCGCCGCGGTCACGAAGCCCGCCGCCACGCTCGAGAGGATGCTGAGCGCGGCCAGCGCGAACAGCACGACGATTCCGCGCAGGCGGGCCTTCAGGAAATTCGGACGTTCGGTGCGCGGGATCTGCCACACCCGGTTGAGCGCGTTCTGGGTCGCGTTCGTGATGGCCATTCCGGCGAGCAGTGATGCGATCAAGCCGATCGCCAGCGCGGCCGGGCTGCCCGACAGCGAATGGGCCTGCAGCGGTGCCTCCAGGAGAGGGATCTGACCGAGGGAGCCGTTGAGGACATCGGCCTGAGTCTCCTTGTCGCCGTTGATCACGAAGCCGAGCACCGTGACGAAGACGAGCGCCAGCGGGAAGACCGAGATGAACCCGTAGTAGGCGATCAGGGCCGACAGCGAGCTGCCCTCGTCGTCGTTGAACTTCTTGTACACGGCAACGATGAAGGACAGCGGCCGGTGCCGCTGCTGGTAGGCGTCGAACGCCTTCACCCAGTCCGAGGGCGATCTGCGGCGGCGCGGCTGGCCCGCGCGCTCGCCGGGCAATTCGGAGGGGGGGCGTTCGGCCGGTCGTGACGACATCCATGTGGTGTCTACCCGAAGAGCCCCCATCACGCCAGCCTTGCGTCAGGCGCGACCGCTTCCGCGCGGCGCGGCAGAGCTCGGCGGGGATCCGGCCGAGTTCGTCGCGCGCGTGGCGCTTGCCCGGCGCGATCTGCTGCTCCGGGCGCACCGTCACCGATTGCGGGCCGAGGATCTCGAGGACTGCTTCTCGCAGGCCACGCTCGAGCTCCTCCAGCGGGCGCGCACGGGTGCTCCGTTCGCCGACGCCGGACACGTGTCGAATGCCCTCGAGCAAAAGATGCTCTCCCGCATCCGTGATCGTCGACGCGCGCTCGGGGGTCGCAGCCCGATCGAGGCCGCTCTCGGTCAAGCTGTCACGCTCGAGCCGGCTGAGGCGGGCGCAGGGCAGCTCGCCGACCCCGGCCTGGGAGTCGACGACCAGGTGTCGGTGCGCACCGACCTCGGCGTCCTTCGCGAGATCCTGCGGGAGCTGACGCCGGACATGCGCCTGGTCTTGATGCATCAGGTCGTGCTCGGGACCGAGTGTCACGAGTTTTGCCAACGCTACTCGTGGACGCCGGAGAAGTTCCGCAAGGTCGCGCAGCGAGCCCGCCGGCGGCTGCTTGGCCTCTCGGCTGAATACGCCGCGGGCGACCGTTGCCGTCGGCTGGAGCCCGATCTGCTTGCGCACGTGTCCCGCGTGGCGGACGCTGACCAGCGCGAGCGCATCGTCGCCCATCTGGACAACTGCATGGCGTGCCGCCGACGCGCACGCGAGCTGCGCGCGGCCGAGCGAAACCTGCTCGGGATGCTCCCGGTCGGGCTGGAGCTCGGCTCGGCCGGTCTCGGCGGCGGGGCCGTCGGCTCGGCGGCGAGCGGAACCGGCGCCGCGGTGGCGGGCGGGGGCGTCGTCGCGTGGAGCGGCTCGGGCCTCGTCGGAGTCAAGCTCGGCGTCGCCGCCGTGTGCCTGGTGGGTCTTGCCGGCGGCGGGATCGCCCTCTGTCACGGTGGCCGGCTCGAGACCCTGCTCGATGACGGGCCACCGGTCGCGCGTCGCGTGGCGGTCGCGAGGCGCCCTCGCGAACGGATGCTCGCTACGGCTCGTTCTCGGGATCCCGCCCGGGTCGCGGTTGCCTCGGAGGTCCCGGCCGCGCTCGAGACGCCGATCACCACGCTGCGCGTGTCGACTCGGGCTACGAGTCCGAGCGCTTCCACGACCGGCTCCACTCCGGCTGAGCGCGAGTTCGGGTTTGCCGCGCTGACGACGGTCACCCCGCCACCGGCCGAGCCCGGGGGCGGGCTGCGCCGACACCGGTCGGGGGCCAAGTCGGCCGCCGGGCCTCGACGGCGCCTCCACCGGGCGCCCGCGACCGTGGTCACCCCCGTCGCCGGCTCTGCCGCGTCGTCGTGGACAGCGCCTGCGCGCGGGGCGCCGGCGCCCCGGCCCGCGGTGACGAGTGCGCCACCCACGCCGTCCGGCTCGCCGGCCGCCAGCGCCGGCGAGTTCGGATTCGAGCACCGCTAGCGGGGCTGTCCCGCTCGAGGCGGGGCGGTCGGAGGGACCGACAGACCCGCCCGTGACGATCATCTCCCTCTCATCGGCGCGTCCGTCGAGGCGCAGCGCCCACCCAGGTGGCACGCCCGTACACGCCTCGCCCATCGTGCACGGTCGGGGCGCCGCGTCGAGCGCGGACGACCCCACCGTGCGCGATGCCGGATTCAGGAGCGCCGACCGATGAGCCTCGTCGCATCGCATCCCCGCTCGGTGTACCGCGTCTACGACGCAGAGGAATATCTCACCGGCGCCGCGTCGCCGGATGATGCGGACGGCGTCCGTTCCGGTCCGATGCGCTCCGGTGCGGTCGCCGTCGGCATCGTCTTGGCGACCCTCGCCGCCGGGCTGATCCTCGGCGCGGCCGACGCGATGCGCGGCGCCGTTCGCGCACACCGTGGCATGCCCTCACCGGCTCGGCTCGCCGCGGCCGTGAGCCCACGCACCGTGCCGGCGCGTGCCGGCGGTCCACCGCTCGCCCGGGCCGTGCCCACGCGGCCGATCACGATCGATTCCGGACCCCGCCGGGTGGATCGACCGGGGCGGAGCGTGGCCGCACCGTCGCGGCGCCGGCGGCGCGCTCGCCCACAGACGGCGACGGTGGCCGGGACGTCGCCACGGCCGTCGGTCCCGGCGCCGGCCGCCCGCGTCGCGCTTGCCGTGCCGTCCGCGCCGTTGCCCGCACCTGCGCCGGCTGCCCTCGCTCCGCGACGCGCGGCCGTGTCGCCGTCGGCGAGCCCCTCCTCAGAGGCCCAGTTCGGCTTCGAGCGGATGGCGCGGTGAGCGCCGCGGTCAGGGTCGTCGCTCGACGGATGTGGCTGCTGCGCCTCGGACGGCGCGGCGGGCGGCTGCTCGTCGCCCTCGTAGCCGTCAGCGGCTGCGCCGCCGCGGCGCGGGCCGCGATCGCTCCGCCACGGGCATCCGCGCCTCGCCCGACCGCGGTCGCCGTCGAGGACCTCGGGGCGGAAGGGTTTGCGGCGCTTTTCGCACGCCGCTACCTCACGTGGGACGCCGCGGACCCGACGGTGCACGAGCGCGGGCTGAGCGCGTTCACGGGAAGCGGGATCGATCCCGACGCCGGGGTCGTGCCGCCGACGGGCGTCAGCGAGCAGGTGCAGTGGGCCGAGGTCGTGCAATCGCGGTCCGGGCCCGCGGGCGAACGGGTCTACACGGTCGCCGTCGACACCGACGCCGCCGGCCTGGAGTACCTCGCGGTACCGGTGGTCCGGGTGGCCGGCGGCCGGCTCGCGCTCGGCGGCTACCCCGCGTTCGTCGGTCCGCCGGCCGCGCGCCCGTTCGTCGACGCGACGGCGTCGCTTCCCCAGGTGGCCGATCCGGGGCTCGAGGTCGTGGTCACACGGGCGTTGCGCAACTACCTGGCGGGCGCCGGCTCGAACCTTGCGGCCGACCTCACGCCCGCGGCCAACGTGTCCCCCCCGGCGCAGCCGCTCGTGCTCGACCAGGTCACGGAGATGCGCTGGTCGAGCGCCGACGGGTCCGTGCTCGCGCAGATCGTCGCCAACGATGGACGAGGCACGCAGTACTCGCTCGCCTACGAGCTTGCCGTCGCCCACGAGCAGGCGCGTTGGGAGGTGTCCGCGATCGAGATCGACCCCGATTCCTGACGCTCCGCGCAGCCGTAACGACCACTACCGCCACCCAAACGCCCCCACCGATTCAGGAGGTCCCGATGCACCGCGCAACCGCACTCGCCAGACTCGCCCGGGTCGCCCTGCTGCTCGTGCTTGCCCTCGTCTGCGCGCTGCTCGTCGCCGCGCCGCCGGCCGCCGCCGCTGGGGCGCTCGCGCCCGCGCCGAGCGTGAGCCCCGGCGCCTCGCTCTCGTCCACGCCGGGCAACTCGCTCGAGACGGCTGCGAGCAAGGCGGGAACGACCGGACGCCAGGTCGCGATGAGCCTCATCGGCCTCGGCTTCGCGATTGCCGCCGTGGTCCTCTCGTTCCGGCGGGACTTCAAGGAGGCGGCAGGCGTCTTCGCGGTCGGCCTCGTGGCGATCCTGCTTGCCACGCCCGCAGGCGTGAGCCTGCTGCAGGACACGGTCACGTCGCTGTTCGGCGCCCAGTAGGTCTGGACCGTGCGTGAGGAGGGCCGGCGCAGCTCGTCGGTGGACATCCGCTCGTACCGGACCGTGTTCGAGCTGGAGCGTCGCGTGTACCGGATCGATCGCCTCCGCCTGCCGCCGGGCGGGATTCCGATGCGTGGCGCCGTATACGGGATCGCCCTCGTGCTCGCGATCGCGTTGGGGTCGACGTTGCCGCTCGTCCGAGTCGTCGCATCGACGGTGCCGTGGTACGTGCGCGACGTGGCAGTTCCCGTGGCATTGGCGGCGCTGCTGACGATCGTGCGTCTCGAGGGACGTCCGTTTCACGTCGCCGTGCGTGCGCTCATGCGGCATCGGCTCGGACCGAGATGGCTGCGGGGGTTGCGCCCGGCGTCGCCGCCGGGAACGCTCTGGTGGCCCGGCGAGCTGCTCATGCTCCCCGACGGTTCTGACGGAAGCTGGCGGGCGTTCGCGTTCAGCGGTCCGGGCGCGGTGCTGGTCAACGGGCCCCACGAGTGTCGCGGCCGTCGCGGTGGCCCATTCGCCGCGCTGGTGCGACGGCCACACGTCACGTTGCGGGAGCTCCCGGGCGATCGCCGGCCGCGTCGTCGACGCGTCGTCGCGCTGAGCAGCGGGGCGCGCCTGCGGGTGCGCCCCGCCGCCGACCGGCGCCGCCGACCGTTCTTCGGACGCGTCAAATGAGGCTGCCGCTCGCGTTCAGCTACGGGCATTGCGTGTTTCCACGCGACCTCGCCGACCCATGGGCGGTGTTCGCCGTGGCGACCCGGGCCTACCCGGGCCTGACCGCGAGCGCGAAGCGCGAGCTGTTCCTGTCGATCCTCGGAGCGGTAGAGGCGCTCGAGGCCGACATCCAGATCATCAGAGTGACCCGGGCGTGGGATGTGGAGCGCTACGGCCGCGACATCGCGGGGGAGATGACGGCCGGCGCGCCGTCGGTGCGCGAGCGGTACCTCGCCGAGCATCTCGCCCACCTCCGCGGACGACGACCCGTCGAACCGATGGTGTTCGTCGCCGTCAGCCTCTCGGCGCCACGACGTGACGTGGCGACGCAGCTCTCGCGCGCCGTCGAGCGACCGCCGAACGAATGGCTCGCCGCGATGCGACGAGCGTGGCAGGGCCGGGACCCGCGAGCGCTCCCGGTGCGCGAGCTCGAGCGCGTGCGCGTGGCCGCCGACGAGGCCCACGCGCGACTGCTCGACTTCGTCGACGCCCGACCGGCGCGGTCACCCGAGTTGCAGTGGCTCATCCGCCGCGCGTTCTGCCGGGCGCTGGGCGAGCCGGTTGTCGACGGTCTGGACGAACCCCAGGCGCTCGTCTTCGAGCGCAACGGCGAGGCGATGCTCCGTCCGCTCGAGGCCGACGTCGTGCGTTGGCTCAACAGCTTCATCGAGCACCGCAGCCGCTGCCTTGTCGTCGAGTCGGAACTGGGCACGAGCTGGCAGGCCCAGCTCGTGGCCGGTGCGCTGCCCGAGCGCGCATCGTTCCCGGGTTCGCGCGTCGAGCTCATGTTCGCGCCGATCGAGAGCCTGCCGTTCGCGGTCGACGTCTCCCTGAACGCTCGCTATCTGCCCAACGAGCTTGCGGTCCGTGTCGCCCGCCGTCGCATCCAGGACGCCGACCAGATTGTGCGGGCGGAGTCCGACGGCGACCAGGGCGTGTCCGACCAGGGCTACGAACGCACGCAGCAGGCGCGCGACCTGCTCGGGTATCTGCAGTCGACGAGTCGCCCGCCGCTGCTGCGGGCGACGCTGGCGCTCGCGGTCGCGGCGGGTGACGAGGCCGAGCTCGAGCAGCGCGTCGAGATGTGCCGGCGAGCCTACGGCGAGGTGCGCTTGCACCGCCCGCTCGGTGATCAGCTCGAGCTCTTCTGCCAGCACCTTCCCGGACAGCGCACGCGCGTCCTCGGCTACGACGACACGCTGACGCCTGAACAGGTCGCTGCGATGGTGCCGATCGCGACGCACGCGGTTGGGTCGCGACGGGGCTTCTACCTCGGGCACACACTGTCGGGCTCGCGCCAGCCGGTCCGCTTCAACCTGCGCGAAGGGTCGGACCGAAACCGCAACACGGCCGTGCTCAGCGTTGGGGCGCTCGGCACTGGAAAGACGACGCTCGACCAGAAGCTGAAGTACGAGGGCTTCCTGCTCGGCGCTCGGATCGTCGATTGCGACCCGAAGGGCGACCACCGCTTCCATCTGCTCGACGAGGTCGCTCCACACGCCGAGGTGATCACGTTGCGTCCGGATCCGGCGTTGCGCGGGGTCCTCGATCCGCTGCGCGTGGCGCCCGACCACCTGCGCCAGGACGCGACGGTCGCCTTCCTGCGCGACCTGCTTCCGGCGCGCGCCGAGCCGGCATGGGAGACGGCCGTCGTCAAGGCGGTCGACGCGGTCATCCGGCGCAGCCGCGAGCCGACCTGCCAGGAGGTCGTGCACGCGTTGCGCGACGGGGACGAGGTCGACGTGCAGGTCGCAAAGACCCTCGACGTCTACGCCCACGCCGGGCTCACGCAGCTCGGCTTCGCCGACCCCGACGTTCCGCCGCCCCATGCCGGCCACCGGCAGGTGACCTACCTGCCGATTCGGGACCTCCCGAGTCCGGAGCCGGGCACCGCCCGGGCCGAGTACTCGCAGGTCGAGCGCGTGGGTGAGCAGATCGTGCGCCTCATCGCGATGTTCGCGATGAAGCTCATGGGCAGTGAGCGGGAGCGGCTGAAGCTGTTCTCGTTCGACGAGGGCTGGCGGTTGCTGAAGGATCCGGTCGGTCGGACCCTGCTGGCCGCCCTGCAACGCATGGGCCGCTCGGAGCTCGCTGTGCCGATCATCAGCACGCAGCTCGTCACCGACATGGTGATCGGCGACCGTGAGTCGCTCGACAACCTGCTCGGCGCGACCTTCGTCTTCGGGATGCGCTCCGAGGCCGAGGCGCAGCGGGCGCTGGCGCTGATCGGCCTCGACCCCGAGGACCGCCATCTGGTCCAGCGCCTGCTCGACTTCGACGCCGGGCGCTGCCTGTTTCGCGATCACACCGGACGGGTGGCGGCGATCCAGGTCGAGCTCGTCGTGCCGGGCCTGTTGCGCTCGCTGTCGACCACGCCCGCGCGGGCACCGACCGTGCCGGTGTCGTGACCCACGCACGATCGCGGCCCCGGGCGGCGCGCGCCACCACCCTGCTCGCCCTCGCCCTCGCCCTCGCGCTCGGTCTTGCCTTCGGCGGGGCAGCGCCCGCCTCCGCGCTGGCGGGCGGGCCGGCACGGACCGCCCGTCGCGACGCCGGTGCTCCGGCGAGCCCGATCCAGCCGGCGAGCGCTCCGGTGGGTGGGGGGGCCGCGCCGGTCGGCGGCGCAACGGCGCCGAGTGACGCGGCCGGCCTCGACGCGAGCTCCGCACCGCCCCTGACCGCGGACGCGTCGGCGTCCGCGCCCGAGAGCGGCGGGGACCCGCTCGCCGACAACGGGTTCGGCAGCGTCCTGTGCCGCGAGTCGACGTTCGAGCGCAGCCTGTCTGCCGCGGCCCAGGGGAATTGCGCGACCTCGAGCTTCGTGGCCGCCGCCGCGCCCACCGGCAACTACGCCTTCGACGTCCACATCGACACCGGGATCCTGTCGGCGTTCAACGGAGACCTGGTGGCCAGCTGCATCCAGGATTTCGTGCTCGTGCCGGTGTGGACCGCGCTCGTCTGGATCATCCACGCGCTGCTCGTCGGCATCGAGTGGTGCTACACGCTCGATCTGCTCGACGGCGCGACGCTCGGAAGCATCGCGTCGGCGCTGCGAGCCGTCCAGGCGACGCTCACGCAGCCGCTCATGGCCTTCGCGCTGGCTGCCGCGTCGGTCCTCGCTCTCTATCACGGCATCGTCCGACGCCGGGTCGCCCAGACGCTCGCCGAGGTGCTCGTGATGCTCGTCATGATGGCGGGCGGTCTGTGGGTCGTGCTCGACCCGGTGGGCACGATCGGGACGCTCGGTCAGTGGGCCGACCAGACGAGCCTCGGAGTGCTGGGCGCCGTGACCGCCGGGGAACCGGCGAGCGGCGACCAGAGCCTCGCGAGTGGGAGCGGGGAGCTGTTCACGAGCGCCATCGGCGGGCCCTGGTGCTACCTCGAGTTCGGCGACGTCGACTGGTGCCGCGACGCCGATCGGCTCGACCCGCGCCTGCGCTCCGCGGCGCAGGCGATCGCGGTGCAGGAGCGGCGTTCGTCGACCGCGTCGCAGCGAACGAGCGCGGCGCTTCTCGGGCGGGCTCAGACGAACGGGGATCTGTTCCTCGCGCTACCCGCCAACGGACCGCAGCGAAACTCGATCAACGACACCGGCTCGCTCTTGCGCGTGTTGTGCGGCTCGAGCGACGCGACGAGCTGCATCGGGCCGACCGCGTCGGAGGCCGAGTTCCGGACCGCGGGCGGGACGCTCGCCCGGGCCGGCGGTCTGCTGCTTGTCGTGGTCGGGGTTGCGGGCCTGATCGCCGTGCTCACGTTCGTCGTCGGTCGGCTGCTGGGTGCCGCTGTGGCCACGCTCCTGTACCTGCTCCTTGCGCCGATCGCCGTGCTCGCTCCGGCCTTCGGCGAGGGCGGTCGTGCGGCCTTTCGCACCTGGGCCGCACGGCTGCTCGGTGCGCTTGTGGCGAAGCTCGTCTACTCGCTCGTGCTGGGGATCCTGCTCCTCGTCCTGCGGATCGTGGAGGGACTGAGCACGCTCGGGTGGTGGACGCAATGGCTGCTCATGAGCTGCCTGTGGTGGACGGCGTTTCATCGCCGGCACCAATTGCTCGAATACGTCAACGCGCCCCGCGCGCAGACTGTGGCTTCCGGCTCGGGCCGCGGGCGAGCCGCGCGAGCGGGCCCGGCGTGGCTGTACGGCCGGGAGCTGAGGCGGCTCCTGCGGGAGTTGCGACCCGAGCGCACGCCCCCGGAGATTCGCCGCCGACCGCCGACCGGGCCGTACCCGGATCCTCGCGCTCCGGGTCAGCCTCCGGACGAGACGCCCGGACGTGACGGTGACGGTCGCGTCCCGCGCGACGGTGGCCCCGATCGTCGCGGCGGGGACGACGGCCGGCCGGCGCCGCCGAGCGAGGATGGCGAATCCCCGATCGCCTCCGCGGACGGTTCCGTGACGAGCGACGACGCGCACGACGACGGCCACGACCGCGCCGCAGGACCGTCGCGGCCGGCCGCCGGGAGCGACGGCGCTCCCCGGCTCCGCTCAGGCTCCCCGACCGCGCGCCTGGCGCGACTCGTGCGCGAGACACAGCTCGCGCACGCCGCGGGCGACACCCGACGCGCGCTCAGCCTCGAGCGTCGCGCCGAGGCGCTCAGGGCGCAGGTCCGATCCGGCGACTGGCCGTCGGCGGCCGACGGCGACCGGTCGAGCGGTGGCCCCCGGGCGGTCCGGCTCCCTGCCGATCAGCTGTCGCTCGGCGGTGTGAGCGGATCCCGCGGCGGCGGCGTCGCTCACGATCAGCGGCTTCCGGCCTCGCTCGCGGGCCCGGCGAGCGGCGCGCGCTCGCACGCGGCCGATCGGGGCAAGGCCCGCGGTGCGATCGACCGCGAGCTCGATGAGCGGCGCCGCTCCGGGGCCGAACGCGCAGGATCATCTCGCGCCGGCGCGGACACGGACGCGCGCTCGCGTGCGCCGGCCGCCGGCGGCGCCACCACGGCGGCGGCCGGGACACCGAGGCCACCGGCGACCCCCGTGCGCGCGGCGGCCGTCGGGCTCGACGGCGGCGCGATCGGTCCACGGCCGATCACTGGGCGAGCAGGCCGCGCCGACGGAACCGCGCGAGTCGAGCGCGCGGTGACGCGGACGGCCGACGACTCGATCGTCGTTCGCCGCGAGCGCCAGTTCGCCGAGGCATTCGGACGCGAACGGGTCGGGCAGGGGGCCGACGATCCGCCCGCTGTTGGCGAGCCGGACCGTCCGGACGAGCCGGCATGACCGCCGCGCCTCGCGCCGGAGGGCCGAGCGTCCTCGCCGCCCCCGGGGGGTTTCCGCTGGCACGCCTCATCGCCGGCGCGCTCGCGTGTTCGGCGTTGCTGCTTGTTGTGCTCGTGGGCGCCGTGATCCTCACGATCGCGCCGCACGGTCTTGCCGCGGCAACCGGGTCCGCGCCGGAAGAGCCGTCGCCGCTCGCGGTGAGCGATATCCCGGCGCCGTTTCTGCGCCTGTACGAGGCGGCCGGGGAGCGGTACGGCATCGATTGGGCGGTCCTGGCCGGAATCGGGAAGGTCGAGTGCGACCATGGTCGCGACCCCGACCCGTCGTGCACCCAGGAGGGCGCGACGAATTCGGCCGGCGCCGGCGGGCCGATGCAGTTCATCGCCTCCACCTGGGCGCGGTACGGGGTGAGCGCCGCGGGGAACGGCGCTCCGGACCGCTGGAACCCGGCCGACGCGATCTTCGGCGCCGCCAACTACCTGCGCGCATCGGGGGCCCCGGCGGACTACGCCGCCGCCATCTTCGCGTACAACCACGCCGGCTGGTACGTGGCGGAGGTCGAACACTGGGCCGCGGTCTACCGCGGGGCGGCCGCCGCCGCGGCCGGCGCGGGGATGCCGCTCGTCGCCGGGTCCCGGGCCGTGCTCTCACCCGACGACGGCCACCTGGCTCTCGCGCCGGCCGACGCGCCACCGGCCGTCGTCGCGATGATCGCGGCGGGCAATGCGCTTCAGGACCTTCCGTACGGTCCGGCCGGTCATCCGGACCCGGTGGGTGCGCCGAGCGAGGACTGCTCGAGCACGGTCAATTTCGTGTTGTACCGCGGCGGCGTGCTGAGCCTTTCACACGTCGTTTCGTCGAACCCCCTCGCGCAGGACTACGTCTCATGGGGGCTCCCGGGACCGGGGCGCTGGGTCACGATCTACGCAACCACCGTCCCTACCGACCACGTCTTCATTGTCATCGCCGGCCTCAGGCTCGACACGAGTCACCGCGGTACCGACATCGGTCCGAACCGTGACCAGGACGGTCCGCGCTGGCGGATCCTCGGGTACATCCCGACCTGGGCGAACTGGTCGGTGCGACACCCGCCCGGGCTGTGAGGACGCGCCGGCTCGTGTTCGTCGCCGCCGCGGCCGCCCTATGCACGTGGACCGCGGCGGTCGACCTCGTTCTGCGCAGCGGACATGCGGCGCCGCACCCCGCGCGGAGCGCGCCGCTCCGCCTCGGCGATGCCCCCGGCCCGGACGACGCCCCCGGCCCCGACGATCGCCGACGCGCGCCCCGACACGCGCCCCGACGCGCGCCCCGACGCACAGCCGGTCGCGCGCCCGTCCTCGTTCGTCGCGGCCAAGGCCGCGCTCGAACCCCCGGCCCGCCCGAGGGCCCCGGCAGCGGCCAACGACGCGTCCGATCCGGCGGCCGCCGGGCCCGCGCCCGCCGCCTACCCAGCCGTCACGCGCCTCGCACGCGCCTGGTGCGAGGCGTACTCCCGCTGGGGCGTCGATCCCCACGCCGGCGCGGCCCGGGCGCTGCGCTCCTTGAGCACGCCGGGCCTGTACGCGTCGCTCGCGATCCAGCCTCCGGCCCGGACGGCGGCCCCTGCGAACTCGGCGACCGTCCGCTCGGTCCAGGCGTTCCGGGTCACGGACCACTTCGACGCGATCGTCGATCTCCGCTTCGACGGAGCGGATGTCGTGCTCGAGCTGAGGATCGTCACGCCGGCGCGCGGGCCGTTGGTGAGCGCCCTGTCGCTCTGAGCCGCGCCGCGCGGGGCGCGGACCGGCGACCGCCCCCCGGTCGGCGGCGACACCTCCCCGCGGCACCCGTCTAGCATCCGACGCCATGACCGACGCCGCCGGCCCGCCTCGCCACGTCGACCACCTGCTCATCGGCGGGGGCATCGCCTCGGTCTCCGCGGCCGAGACGTTGCGCGATGAGGGGGCCGAGGGCTCGGTGACGATCGTCTCGCGCGAGCTCGACCTCCCGTATCACCGCCCGCCCTGCTCGAAGGGGTACCTGCAGGGCAAGGAGACGCGCGAGGACGCGCTGCTGCACCCGGCCGGCTGGTACGAGGACCAGGAGATCGAGCTGCTGACCCGGACGAGCGTGCTGTCGCTCGACCTCGAGGCCCGGACGGCGAAGCTCTCCACGAAGGAGGAGCTCAGCTTCGGCTCGCTGCTCGTGGCGACGGGTGCGATGGTCCGCCGCCTGAGCGTCGAGGGCGCGCAACTGGAGGGCATCCACTACCTGCGCGCGCTCGGCAACGCCGATGCGATCCGCCGCGACGCCGAGCAGGCCGAGCGCGTCGTGCTCATCGGCGGCTCCTACATCGCCTGCGAGGTGGCGGCGACGCTGACGACGCTCGGCCACGACTGCACGATGGTGATGCTCGAGGACGTCGTGCTCGAACGCGGCTTCGGCCCGCAGGCGGGCCGCTTCTTCCAGGACACGCTCGAGACCCACGGCGTGACGATCGTCCCGTCCGATCAGGTCGCGCGCCTCGCGGGGTCCGGCGAGCGGGTCACGGCCGTGGTCACCGAGAGCGGCCGCACGCTCGGGGCCGACCTCGTCGTCGCCGGGGTGGGCGCGCAGCCGGACGTGATGCTCGCCCGCAAGTCGGGCCTGGAGATCGGCGAGCTCGGCGGCGTGCGCGTGAACGCGAACCTTCGGGCCGACGCCCCCGGCGTGTTCGCCGCCGGCGACATGGCGGAGTACTACAGCGTCGTGCACGGACGCGTGATGCGCATCGAGCACGAGGAGGTCGCCGCCGCGCAGGGCCGCACGGCCGCGTCGAACATGCTCGGCGGCGACCGGCCGCACGACGTCGTGCCCTACTTCTTCTCCGATCTGAGCGACTGGGCGTCGCTCGAGTACGTCGGCCCGGCGTCGGAATGGGACGAGGAGATCGTGCGCGGCTCGGTGGAGGAGGGGGAGTTCTCGCACTGGTACCTGCTCGACGGTCGCGTCGTCGCGGCGCTCTCGGTCGGCCGCTCGCCCGACCTCGACCACGCCCGGCGGCTGATCGCGGACGGGATCCGCCTGGTCGAGGAGCGCGAGGGACTCGCCGACCTCGACAGCGACCTCGCCGAGATCGGGCGCTGATCCCGCGCGTTTTCGTCGCGACCGCGGCACGCAGTCACCGGCGCGCCGCGAAAGGGAATAGGATCCGCGCGTTCATAACGGTCGGTGGCCAAGGGAAGCCGGTGCGAATCCGGCGCGGACCCGCCACTGTGACCGGGGAAGCCAGCCGCAGCGTGCAGCGCACGCGGCCACCGCGACGCGACAGCGAGCGGGAAGGCGCGGACCGGTAGGCCCGGGAGCCAGGAGACCTGACTCCGACTGCAGCCCAACAAGCCCTCGTGGAAAGGGGTGGCTCATGCCGTCGATTCGCTCACGCCCGGCGTCGTCCGTGGCGCGGCTCTGTCTCTCGCTTGTGGTTCTGTCCTGCGCCCTCGCCGCTCTGCCGACGGCCGCATCCGCCGGCGCGCCGGCCACCGTGACCGTTCGCGTGGAGGGATTCAGCGGTCACACGCTGCTCCCGCAGACCGCCGTCACCACGACGACCGCGCCCGTCGACATCGACGGCAACCCGGCCCACGACTGCAGCGGCACGAGCGCCGGGGGCGCACTGTACGACGCGCTCTATGACCCGCCGAGTGGCCCCGCGAGGGGATCCTGGGGCGTGACGTATTCGAGCAGCTTCGGCGAGGCGTCGATCGACGCCATCGACGGCCTGGACCTGAGCGCGTCGAGCGACGTCTACTGGGCGCTGTACGACAACTCCGTCTACGCATCGGTCGGGATGTGCGAACAGGAGTTGAGCCCCGGCGACCACGTCGTCCTCGTCGAGTCGTGCTATCAACCCGGGCCCGACTGCACCAAGGGCACCGAGCCCGACCACTACCTGACCGAGTCCCAGCCGGGCGCGACGACGGTCCCGGTGAACACCGCCGTCACGGTGACGATCGGCTCGACCGTCGCCGGTGGCTCGGGTGCCGCCGAGCCGTTGCCGACCGGCGTGGTCGTCTCGGCGGTCCCGCCGTCCGGCGCTCCCGTGGTCGCCGCCACGCCGAACGCGCAGGGCGTGGCGACGCTGGCCTTCGGCACCGCCGGCACCTACACGATCCAGGCCACCGCGCCGGACGCGGTGCCCTCCGACTCCTACACGGTCTGCGTCCACAACGGCAACGACGGCAACTGCGGCACGACGGCGCCGCCGCAGACCACCGTCGCGACGAGCACCACGAGCGTCTCGACGAGCACGAGCACCACGGCCACCCCGAGCGCCGGCGTGCAGGGCACGTCGACGAAGGCCGGTCCGGCGTTCGCCGCCTTCGCTACGGGCGTGCTCAACAGCCACGTCTACCCGTCCGGCCGCGGCCCTCGCACGCTCGCCGGCCACGTGACCGCGCCCGGAGCGCTCACGGCGGTGCGCCTGCGCCTCACGCGCACCGACAAGGGCCGATGCTCGTCCTACGATGGCGTCACCGAGCGGTTCCGCGCCTCGCGCTGCGGCGTCGGCCACGGGACGTTCTTCACCGTCGGGAGCGAGCCGACGTTCAGCTACCTGCTCCCGCATCGCCTCGGCCCCGGGCGCTACGTGTTCGACATCGAGGCGGTCGACGTCGCCGGACATGTGTCCGCGCTCCACCACGGCACGAGCCGGATCGTCTTCTATGTCACCTAGACGCCGACGCATCCGCCGGCTCGGCGTCGCGCTGCTCGCGGCGCTCGCCGCGCCTTCCGGTGCGGCGAGCGCTCGCCCGGCGGCGCCGGCGAGCGCCGCCGGGCCGTACGTGACGACGATGGTCGTCGGACCGCGGGGCACGCTCTTCGGCCCCGCGACCGTCAACGCCGCCGCGACCGCGGTGGCGGTCGGCGGGCGGCGCTGCGCGGTTGCCGGCGGGACGCCGCTGGCCGCGCTGTCGGCCGTGTACGGCGCGGGCGGGCCGTCGTTCACGCTGCACGACTACGGCGCCTGCTCGGCCAATCCGGCCGATGCCGCGCAGCTGTTCGTCACCGCCGTCGGGGGGTACGCCAACCGCGGCTCCAGCGGATGGGAGTACAAGGTCGACGAGCGCTCGGGCACGACCGGCGCGGCGGATCCGAGCGGCGCGTTCGGCAACGGGCAGCGGCTGCGGGCCGGCGATCGCGTCCTCTGGTTCTGGTGCGCGACGACGGCGAGCGGCGGCTGCGAGCGCACGCTCGTGATCGCCGCCCCGAGTCGCGTCGCGCCCGGTGCGCGCGTGACGGTCACGGTCAGCGGCGACGACAACGAGGGTCGCGGCGTGCCGGTGCGTGGCGCCACCGTGACGCTCGCGGGCGCGCGCGTTGTCACGAACAGCCGGGGGCAGGCGCAACTGACCGCGCCGCGGGCGGCGGGGAGCTACTCGATCGCGGCGCAGGGTCCGTCCGTCGTCCCCGCGTTCGGCCAGGCGATCGCGGTCACGTGAGACCGGCGGCGCTCATCGCGGTCGCGCTCGCGCTCTGCGCGGGCCTGACCGCGTGCGGGCTCGGCGCGGGAGCGACCCCGCACAACGTCGCCCTCACGGTCACCGACGGCTTCGGGTCGCGCGTCGTCACGCAGTCCGCGACGCCGAAGGTCGTCGGGCAGGAGACGGTCATGCAGCTGCTCATGCGCAACGCAACGGTGGCCACGCGCTACGGCGGCGGGTTCGTGCAGAGCATCGACGGGCTCGCCGGCGCGCCGTCCGCGGCGCACCCGGTCGACTGGTTCTACTACGTCAACGGCGTCGAGGCGCCGATGGGGGCCGCCGCGACGACGCTGCACGGCGGCGATCGCGTGTGGTGGGACCGGCACGACTGGTCGGCGACGAACAGCGTGCCGGCGGTCGTCGGGTCCTATCCGGCGCCGTTCATCGACGGGATCGACGGCAAGCACTACCCGGTGACCGAGTACTGCGCCACGCCGAACGACGACGCCTGCACGACGGTCGCCGATCGATTGAGCGCGGACGGGCAGCTCGTCACGTTCGGGACGCTCGGCACCGACGAGCCGGACACGCTGCGCGTGCTCGTCGGGCCCTGGACGGCGCTGCGCATCGACCCGGCCGCGGTGTACCTGCAGCAGGGTCCGGGGCAGAGCGGCGTGTACGCCCGCTTCCCGCCCGCCGGCAACGCGCTGCAACTGCTCGACGCCGACGGGCGGGTGGTGCGCACCGTGGGGGGTGACGCCGGGCTGATCGCCGCCGACGCGATCCCGATGGAGGTGCCGACGTGGCTCGTGACCGGTACCGACACGGCCGGCGTCGATGCCGCCGCCCACGCGCTCGACGTCGCGACGCTGCACAACCGCTTCGCCGTCGCGTTCGCCGCCGGGCAGCCCGTCGCGCTTCCGGTGGGCGGATCGTGAGCGCCCGCGCCGCCGGCGCCGCGCGCCGCGGGCGCTTCGCCTACCGCCGGCAGGCGAGTCCGCTGCACGCCACCCGCGCCACCGTCGGCGCCGCCTACGGCGCCGCGCTCGCGACCGCGGCGCTCGTGTTCGAGCATCCGCTCGCGCTCGCGGGCGTCGCGCTCGCGGTCGTGGGAGCGGGCGTGGCCGCCGGCGTGGGGGGGCAGCTGTGGCGCGCGCTGCGGGCCACCGCGATCCCGCTCGTGCTGCTCACCGTGCTCGTCAACCTGCTCGTCGATCGCAACGGGCTGACCGTGTTCGCCCGTCTCGGCGACTGGGGACCGCTCGGCCAGGTCGACCTGACCGTCGAGGCGCTCGTGTTCGGGCTCGTCATGGCGCTCCGCCTGTGCACGGTGACGCTCGCCGCCGCGCTCGTCGTCTGCGCGGTCGACCCGGATGAGCTCCTGCGCGCCGTGCGCGGCGTCTCGCATCGCTCGGCGCTCACGGCCACGCTGTGCACCCGCCTCGTCCCGCTCCTGTTCGAGGACGCACACCGCCTCGGCGAGGCGCAGCGCTGCCGCCCCGACGGGGGCGCGCGCGGCGCCCGCGGGCGACTCGCGGTGCTGCGCGCGGTCGTCGGCGGCGCGCTCGAGCGCTCGCTCGACGTCGCCGCCGCGCTGGAGCTGCGCGGATACGGAGGCGCGAGCCGGCCGCGACGGCCGCGGCGGCCGTGGTCGCGCCACGACCTCGCCTTCGCCGCCTCCGCGCTCGCCGTGCTGGCCGTGGTCATCGCCGGGGTGGGCGCGGACCTTGCGCCATTCGCCGCCTATCCGCTCGTGCGCGCGCCGCTGGGCCCGGGCGCGTGGGCGCTCGCGGCGCTCGTCGTCGTGCTCGCGCTGCTGCCGTTCGCCGACCGGCGGGGGATCGACCCGTGACCGTGCTGGCGCTGCAGGACGTCAGCTATCGCTACCCGCATGGGCGGGGCGGCCTGCACGGCGTGACGCTCGAGGTCGAGCCGGGGGAGTTCGTCGTCGTCGCCGGGCTCTCGGGGTCGGGCAAGTCGACGCTGCTGCGCGCGGCCTGCGGCCTCGTCCCGCACTTCCACGGCGGGGAGTTTGCCGGGCGCGTGCTCGTCGACGGGCTCGACACCCGCGACCACGGCCCGGCCGAGCTCGGCGCGGTCGCCGGCACCGTCCTCCAGGACCCCGAGACCCAGGTCGTGATGAGCACCGTGCGCGCCGAGCTGTCGCTCGCGCTCGAGAACCACGGGCACGATCCGGCCGCTGTCGCGCGCGGCGTCGAGGAGGTGTCACTCGCGCTCGGGATCGCCCACCTGCTCGACCGCTCCACGCACGAGCTCTCCGGCGGGGAGCTGCAGCGCGTGGTGCTCGGCGCGGCGCTCGCGCCGCGGCCGCGGCTCGTACTCCTCGACGAGCCCACCTCCCAGCTCGACCCGGTCGCCGGCGATGAGCTCATCTGGCAGCTGCGCCGCCTCAACGAGGAGTGGGAGACCGCCGTCGTGCTCGTCGAGCACCGGCTCGAGCGCTGCCTCGCCGCCGCCGACCGCGTCGTCGCGCTCGCAGACGGCCGCGTCGTCTGCGATCGGGACCCGCGCGGGTTCCTGCAGTGGGCGCGCGCCGCTGCGCCGTCGCTGCAGACGCCGGCGGCACGGCTGTTCGCACGGGCCGGTCTGACCCCGCCGCCGACCGGGGTGAAGGAGGCCCGCATCACCCTGCGCGCACACGGCCTGGAGTCGGTCGTCGCGCGTCCCGAACCGGACGAGGTCGCGGCCGAGCCGCGCACGCCATGGCGGCGGTGGCGCGCCGCGCGATCCGCGCGCGAGTCGTCGGTCCTGCGGATCCGCGGCGTGTGGCACGAGCTGCGCGACGGCCCGGCGATCCTGCGCGGCGTCGACCTCGAGCTCGCGGCGGGGGAGACGGTCGCGCTGATGGGCCGCAACGGCGCCGGCAAGTCGACGCTGCTGCGCCACGCCGCCGGACTGCTCGAGCCGACGCGCGGGCGTGTCGAGCGCGCCGGTCGCCTCGCGCTGCTGACGCAGAACCCGGGCGACTACTTCCTGCACGAGCGCGTCGGCGAGGAGGCGAGCGCCGGTGCGCTCGCGCGCGAGGGTCTGCAGGCGCTCGCCGGGCGCCACCCGCGCGACCTCTCGGGCGGCGAGCGCCAGCGGCTCGCGCTCGCGGTCGTGCTCGACGGAGACGCGCCGGCCGCGGCCATCGGCCTCGACGAGCCGACCCGCGGCATGGACCGGGCGGCGAAGGAGCGCCTCGCCGCGTGGCTGCGCGAGCGCGCCGCCGAGGGGATCGCGGTGATCGTGGCCACGCACGACACCGAGTTCGCGGCCGAGCTCGCCGCGCGCGTCGTGCTGCTCGCGGACGGCCGCGTGATCGCCGACGGCGAGGCGCACGCCGTGCTCTCCGGCGGCTGGTATTTCACGACCGAGACCGCCCGCGTGCTCGGTGGGGCCGGCGGGGCGCTGCGTCCCGACGAGGGAGCGGCGTTCCTCGCGGCGAGCGCCGCCCCCGAGATCGAGGAGGTCCGTCCATGAGCTGGCAGCTCGGGTCCCTGCTGCTCGTCGTGCTCGCGCTCGCCGGCGGGCTGTGGTGGTACGAGCGCACGCGGCCGCCGGCGAAGGTCGTCGCCGTGATCGCCACACTGGCCGCGCTCGCGGCGCTCGGGCGCGATGCGTTCGCGGCCCTGCCGGACGTCAAGCCGACGACCGCGATCGTGCTCGTGGCCGGCTACGCGTTCGGCGCGCCGTCGGGCTTCGCCGTCGGCGCGATCGCCGCGCTCGCGTCCAACCTCGAGCTCGGCCAGGGACCGTGGACGCCGTGGCAGATGCTGGCGTGGGGCCTCGTCGGCGTCGGGGGCGCGCTCCTGGCCCGGGCCACGAACCGGCGCGTCGGCCGCTTCGGGCTCGCCTGCGCGTGCGCGCTCGCGGCCGTCGGCTTCGAGGCGATCATCGACCTGTACACGCTCATCGGCACCGGCGCCGTGTCATTCGCCGGCTACACCGTCGTCGCGGCGCAGGCGTTCACGTTCAGCGCGACCCACGTGGTCGCGAGCTTTGCCTTCGGCCTCGCCTTCGGCCCGGCGCTGGCGCGCATGCTCCTGCGCGTGCGGGCGCGCCTGGAGGTGCGCTGGCAGCCCGCGGGCGTGGTCCCGATGCTCGCGCTCGCGGCGGCCGGTGCGCTCGGCGCCCTGGCCGTCGGCGGCGGCCGGATCGGCGGCGTGGCCACGGCGGCGGCCGCCGGGACGGCTCCGGCCACGACCGCGACCGCGGGCCCCGAGGTCGCCTACCTGCGCGCGTCGCAGAACCCGGACGGGGGGTTCGGGGGCGCGCCGGGCGAGTCGAGCGCCGAGCTGTACACCGCGTGGGCGGCGATGGGCCTCGCCGCCGCCGGCGTCGATCCCCGCAGCGTCCGGCGCGACGGGCACTCGGTCCTCGACGCGCTGCGGTCCGGGGCGGCGCAGCTGAGCGGCGTCGCCGACGACGAACGGACGATCCTGGCGCTGCACGCGAGCGACACGCCGGTCGGCTCGTTCCCGGGGCGCAACCTCGTGGCCGCCGTGGTCGCCTCGCGCGCCGCCGACGGCTCGTTCGGCGGGCAGGTCAACACGACGGCGTTCGGGATCTTCGCCCTGCGCGCCGCCGGAGCCGGTGCTCGAGCGAGCGCCGTCGCGGGCGCCGGGCGCTGGCTCGCGGGGCAGCAGAACGCCGACGGCGGCTTCAGCTTCGCCCGGCGCGGCTCGGCGAGCGACAGCGACGACACCGCGGCCGCGCTGCAGGGGCTGGTCGAGTCGCTCGGCCGGCGCAGCCCGCCGGTCGGCCGGGCCGTCCGCTACCTGCGCCGGGCGCAGAGCGCCGACGGGGGATGGTCGCTCGCGTCGGGCGCATCCTCCGACGCCCAGTCGACGGCCTGGGCCATTCAGGCGCTCGACGCCGCCGGCGTCGACCCGGGCGCGGTGCGCCGGCCGGGCGGCCGATCGCCGATCGGCTATCTGCTGACGCTCGTCGGCCCGGACGGCGCGGTGCACTACTCGCGCACGAGCGACCAGACGCCGGTGTGGGTGACCTCCCAGGCGCTCACGGCGCTCGCCGGCGCCCCGTTCCCGGTGCAGCCGCCGCTCGCCCGGCGGGCGGCGACAGGCCCCGCCGGGCCGGCCGGGGCACTCGCGCCCGGCCAGGCCCTCACCCGTGGCGCCGGGCTCCTCACCGGAGCGCTGCTCGGACTCGTGCTCGACTGAGCGTCCTCGACGGCGCGCCGTCCTTCAGCCGGGCGTCGCGGACGCCGACGTATCCCCATGGCCCGGACGGCGGTGAGGTCTCGTTTATGCGGCCCAGCTAGCCTGGTCGGCATGCAACAGGCCGATGAGATGGCCGCCGAGATGGCCGCAGCCGCCGCGCGACGGCGGATGCGCGTCGCGCTCGGGTGCGCGGCCCTGTGCCTGCTCGCGCTCGCGCTGACGTGGGTCCTTGCCGCCCTCGTGCCGGCCACCCGCCTGCACGACGCCGCGGCGCTGCGCGGCTTCATCGGGCTCGATCACGGGCTCGTCGACCTGCTCGCCGGTGGCGTGCTCGCGCTCGTCAGCCCGATCTCGTGCACCGTCTTCACGCTCGCGGCGATGGCCGTGGCCGAACGCCGAGGGCGGCGTCGGCTCGCGATCGCCATCCCGATCGTGCTCCTCGGCGCGATCGTCACCTCGGAGGCGCTGAAGCCGCTGCTCGCCGTCCCGCACGACTTCGTCGATGCGAGCCATCAGATCTCCGCCGCGTCGTGGCCGAGCGGCCACTCGACGGCCGTGATGACGATGACGCTCACCGCGCTGCTCGTCGCTCCGCGTCGCTGGCGGCCGGCGGTGGCCACGGTCGGCGGCGTGTTCACGGTGGCGGTCGCCTTCGCGCTGCTGACCCGCGCCTGGCACATGCCGAGCGACATCATCGGCGGGTTCCTGCTCGCCGCCCTGTGGGTCTCCTCGGCGGTGGCGGCACTCGCCCGGGCCGAGGCTCGCGAACCGCGCCGCGCGCCGGGTCGCCCGGCGCCCCGCGCCCCGCGTCAGCCGGCGCTCGCCGGGCGCGAGGCGCTCGTGCCGGGGGCCGTCCTCGGCTCGGTGACCGGCGTCGCCCTCGCGGTCGTCGCGCTCCGTCCCGCCGAGGTCGGCGATTTCGCCGCCACGCACCACTCCGTCGTCGCCTTCGCGGCGGTCATCGCCGCGCTGGCCGCGAGCCTCGTCTCGGGCTTCACCGTCGCGCTGCGCCGCTGAGCGGCGACGTCGGGCTCAGACGGGCGGCGTGGCCTCGCCGCGTCCCGGCTCCCACAGGGGCTCCGCGCCGGCGCCGCCGCCCACGTCGTGGTTCGCGGCGCGGGCGAGGATGAACAGGAGGTCCGAAAGGCGATTGAGGTAGCGCACGACCTCCGGGTTGACGTCGCTCACCGCGATCGCGCGGCGCTCGCCGCGCCGGCAGACCGTGCGGCACACGTGCAGCGCGGCCGCGGCCGGCGTGCCGCCCGGGATGACGAACGAGTGCAGGGGCTCGAGCGTGGCGTTGACCTGGTCGCAGGCCGCCTCGAGCCAGTCGGTGTACGCCGGCGTGATCCGCAGCCGCTCGCGGGCGTCGCCCGGCGGCACCGAGAGGTCGGCGCCGACGTCGAGCAACTCGTTCTGGATCCGGGACAGCATCGGCGCGAAGGCCGGCGGCAGCCCGGGAGCGAGCAGCGCGACGCCGATGAACGAGTTGAGCTCGTCGGCCGTCCCGTACGCCTCGACGCGGGCATCGTTCTTGCTCACCCGGCTCATGTCGCCCAAGTGGGTCTCGCCATCGTCTCCGAGGCGCGTGTAGATGCGCGTGAGGTTGACCGTCACGGTCTCTGCAGTGTCTCACAGCACGCGGTTGCGAGATCCCGCCGGGGCCACCTGGCCCCGTCGCGCGTGCAGATCGGATACGTTGCCGCCCGTCGTGGAGATCGGTGTACCGAAGGAGATCGCGGAGGGCGAGCGCCGGGTGGCGCTCGTGCCCGAGGTGGTCGGCAAACTGACGGCCAAGGGCCTGCGTGTCCTCGTGCAGACGGGGGCGGGCGACGACGCCCTGCTCACCGACGACGCCTTCACCGAGTCCGGCGCGCAGGTGACCGACGATGTCGCGGCCGTCTGGAACGCCGACGTCGTCGTCACGATCGCGCCGCCGACACCCGCGCAGCTCTCCGCGCTCGGGAAGGGCAGCGTGCTCATCGGCTTCCTCGCGCCGCTCACGAGCCCCGAGACGACGAAGGCGCTCGCGGCGGCGGGCGCGACGGCCTTTGCCATGGAGGCGATTCCGCGCATCTCGCGGGCTCAGTCGATGGACGCGCTGTCCTCCCAGAGCAACGTCGCCGGATACAAGGCCGCCCTGCTCGGAGCCGACAACATGGGGCGCTTCTATCCGATGCTGATGACCGCCGCCGGGACGATCCCGCCGGCCAAGGTGCTCGTGCTCGGCGCCGGCGTCGCCGGACTGCAGGCGCTGGCCACGGCCAAGCGGCTCGGGGCGCGCACGACCGGCTACGACGTGCGACCGGAGGTCGCCGAGCAGGTCCAGTCGCTCGGCGCCCAGTGGCTCGACCTCGGCCTCGAGGCCGCCGGCGAGGGCGGGTACGCCCGCGAGCTCACCGAGGCCGAGCGCGCCCAGCAGCAGCAGGCGCTGACCGACGCGATCAAGGGCTTCGACGTCGTCATCACGACCGCCCTCGTGCCCGGTCGCCCGGCGCCGAAGCTCGTCACCGAGGAGGCGGTGCGGGGCATGAAGGCGGGTTCGGTGATCATCGACCTCGCCGGCGAGTCGGGCGGCAACTGCGAGCTCACCGTGCCGGGCGAGACCGTCATCCGCCACGACGTGAAGATCGTCTCGCCGCTCAACCTGCCGGCGACCGTGCCCGAGCACAGCTCGCAGCTGTTCGCCCGCAACGTCCTGTCGCTGCTCGAGCTGATGATCCAGGCGCCCGCCGACGAGGGCGGACAGCCGACGCTGCACCTCGACTTCGACGACGAGATCATCCGCGGCGCCTGCATCGTGCGCGACGGCGAGATCGTCCATCCCGGGGCGAAGGCGGCCGTCGACGGGAGTGTCGGCGCGCCCCCGGCGCCCGCGCCGGCAGAGGCCGCCGCACCGGCACAGTCCACACCCGACGGCGACTAGGAGGCCTGGACCACCGTGATCATCGGCAGCATCCTCGTCACCAACCTCGCGATCCTCGTGCTGGCCGGCTTCGTCGGCTTCGTCGTGATCTCGAAGGTGCCCAACACGCTGCACACCCCGCTCATGTCCGGCACGAACGCGATCCACGGCATCGTGCTGCTCGGCGGCCTGCTCGTGATCGGCCTGTCCGGCAACGACGTCTTCAACAAGGTGATCCTCGTGATCGCGATCGCCTTCGGGACGATCAACATCATCGGCGGGTTCCTCGTCACCGACCGCATGCTCGAGATGTTCAAGGTGAAGCCCAAGGCGCCGCCCAAGGACGACGACGCCGCCGGCCCAGGGGCGCACAAGTGATCTCGGCGCCGCTCGCCACCTCGTTCGTCCAGAGCGAGAACTTCCTCGACGTCCTGTACATCATCGCGTTCTCGCTGTTCATCCAGGGCCTGCGCGGGCTGTCGGGCCCGACGACCGCCGTGCGCGGCAACCGGATCGCGGCGGTCGGCATGGCCATCGCGGTCGTCGCGACGCTCCTGCAGCCGACCGAGGGCAACTGGGGGCTGATCGCCCTCGGCATCGCGATCGGCATCGCCGTCGGCGTGCCGGCGGCGCGCCAGGTGAAGATGACCGCGATGCCGCAGATGGTGGCGCTGTTCAACGGCGTCGGCGGCGGCGCGGTGTTCCTCATCTCCTGGTCGGAGTTCCGCCTCACGCACGGCTACAGCCACGTGCCGACGTACGTCGCGATCTTCAGCCTGTTCGCCGCGATCGTCGGCTCGGTGTCCTTCTGGGGCTCGAACATCGCCTTCGCCAAGCTCCAGGGGATCCTTCCGGGGCGCCCGATCACGCTCGGGGCCGCCCAGCAGGCGGTCAACGGCGTCCTGCTCGTGCTCGCGGTCGCCGCCGCGATCGACATCGCCGCCGGCAGCACCTCGGAGGGGATCTTCATCGGGCTGCTCGTCGCGGCGGCGCTGCTCGGCAACGCCGTCGTGCTGCCGATCGGCGGCGCCGACATGCCCGTCGTCATCTCGCTGCTGAACGCCTTCACCGGGCTGTCGGCGGCGGCGACCGGCATCGCCCTCGACAACACGGCGCTCATCGTGGCCGGCATGATCGTCGGCGCCTCCGGCTCGATCCTCACGAATCTCATGGCCAACGCGATGAACCGCTCGATCCCCTCGATCGTCGCCGGCGGATTCGGCGGCGGCGGTGTCATCGAGGGTGCGGCGGGCGCCGGGGAGCATGCCGGCAGCGTGCGCTCGACCACGGCCGCCGACGCGGCGATCCTGCTCGCCTACGCGAGCCGGGTCATGATCGTGCCCGGCTACGGCATGGCGGTGGCCCAGGCCCAGCACGCGGTGCGAGAGCTCACCAAGGAGCTCGAGCGGCGCGGGGTGGAGGTCGCCTACGCGATCCACCCGGTGGCCGGTCGCATGCCCGGCCACATGAACGTCCTGCTCGCCGAGGCCGACGTCCCGTACGACCAGCTCGAGGAGATGGACGACGCCAACCAGGAGTTCGGGCGCACCGACGTGTCGCTCGTCATCGGCGCCAACGACGTCACCAACCCGGCGGCGAAGAACACCCCGTCCTCGCCGATCTACGGCATGCCGATCCTCGAGGTGAACGAGAGCCGCCAGGTGATCGTCATCAAGCGCTCGATGAACCCGGGCTTCGCCGGGATCGAGAACGAGCTGTACTACGACCCGAAGACGCAGATGCTCTTCGGGGACGCCAAGGGCGCGGTCAGCGAGATCACCGCGGCCCTCAACGACGTGTAGGGGCGCTCGAGCCGCGCCGGGCGGACGCCGTTCATGGGATGATCGCCGTGTGGGCCGGCCCAACGTGTTCGCCGACGATGCCGCGTACGATCCGAGCGATCCGCCGGGCTACCGGGCCGGCACCGCGCCCGTCGGCGCGGCCGCCGGCGGCACGGCGCTGAACGTCAAGGTCTACGAGCTGCCGGCGGGCGAGAGCCTGTGCCCGTACCACTACGAGTACGAGGAGGAGTGGCTCGTCGTGCTCGACGGAAGCGTCGAGGTGCGCGTCCCCGACGGCATCGAACGGCTCGCTCGCGGGGATCTCGTCCGCTTCGAGCCCGGGGCGGCCGGGGCGCACAAGGTGAGCAACGCCGGGGCGTCGACGGCTCGGGTGATGATGTTCTCCGGCTCACGCAGGCCGGCCGTCGCGGTGTACCCGGACAGCGACAAGATCGGCGTGTGGCCGGGGGATCCAAGCGACAACGCGTTGCTGCACCGCCGCGACGGGCGGGTCGACTACTACGACGGCGAGGCGTAGCGCCGGCGGGCGCCGCCCGGGGGGCGAGACCCTCTGCCGGGCGGCGCTCTGGAACACTGGCGGGGATGATCGACCGCCGGGACGCCCTCAGCGCGCTCGCGAGCGAGCAGTTCGACGTCGTCGTCGTCGGCGGGGGCATCACCGGCGCCGGGGTCGCGCTGGACGCCGCGACGCGCGGCTACAGCGTCGCGCTGCTCGAGCGCAACGACTACGCGAGCGGGACCTCCAGCCGCTCGAGCAAGCTCGTGCACGGTGGCCTGCGCTACCTGCAGAACTTCGATCTCGGCCTCGTCCGCGAGGCGCTGCTCGAGCGCCAGCTGATGGTCGCGCTCGCACCGCATCTCGTGCAACCGCTGCCGCTCGTCGTCCCGGCGTTCGAGGGTGAGCGACCCGACCGTCTCGTCGGCGTCGGGCTCAACCTGTACGACGTGATGGCGGTCGATCGCCAGCGCCTGCGCGGGCGCCGAGGCCGCCGGACCCGCCCGCAGACGCCGCTCGCCGACACCCCGTGGAGTCCCGAGCGTCACCGCGTCATCTCCGGCGAGGAGGTCGTCGAGCTGCTGCCGGCGCTGCGGACGCGCGAGCCCACCGCGGGCTACCTGTTCTACGACTGCCAGACCGACGACGTGCGCCTGGTGCTCACGGTGCTCGGCGAGGCCGAGCGCTTCGGGGCGATCTGCGCGAACCGCGTCGAGGTCCTCGAGCTGCTCGAGGAGGACGGGCACGCCGTCGGCGTGCGCGCACGCGACTCCGCCGGCGGCGAGCCGCTGGACGTGCGTGCCGCCAACGTCATCAACGCGACCGGCGTGTGGGCCGACCGCCTCCGTCCGCAGGAGCTCCACGACGAGGCGGAGCTCCCGCGCATCCGCCCGAGTCGCGGGACGCACATCACGCTGACGCACGAGGATCTGCCGCTCGTCGGCGGCGCGATCGTGCCCGCCGGCGGCGGGCGCACGATCTTCGCGCTGCCGTGGCTCGGGCGGACGCTCATCGGCACGACCGACAACGACTACGAGGGGGAGCTCGAGCACATCGCGCCGCCCCGCGACGATCTCGACTACCTGCTCGAGGCGACGAACGCCTTCTTCGGCACGTCGCTCGGATACGACGATCTCGCCGGCGCGTACGCCGGCGTGCGCCCGCTCATCTCCACCGGGGATCCGCGCAAATCGGTGGACATCTCGCGCAAGGCCGAGCTGTACGAGACCTCCAGCGGGCTCATCACGATCACCGGCGGCAAGCTGACGACGTGGCGGCGGATGGCCAAGCTCGCCGTCGACCGCCTCGTCGAGCGCGAGTCGCGCGACGCCCCCTGCCGCACGCACGAGATCCCGCTCGGCCAGGCCGTCGACGTCGCCGAGCTCCCGCGCGTCGAGGGTGTCGCCGAGGAGGCGTACGCTCCGCTCGCCGCCCGCTACGGCTACGCCGCCCACGAGGTGCTCGCGATCGCCGGCGAGCGCGGGGAGCTCACGCAGCCGATCGTGCCCGGGCAGCCCGACCTGCTCGCCGAGGTCGTCGTCGCCGCGCGACACGAGCAGGCCCAGAGCGTCGGAGACGTGCTCCTGCGCCGCACGCGCCTCGGGCTGCTCGCCGCCCGCGCGCTGCAGGACGGCGAGGCCAGCCCGGCCACACGGACCGCCGACACGCTCGGCCGCGAGCTCGGTTGGGACGCTCAGCGGGCCGAGCGCGAGCTCCAGCGCTTCCGGGCCGAAGCGCGGGCCGAGGGGATCGAAGCCCGCGTCGAGGCCGGCGGGGCCGTATCGTGATGCGCCGCGTGAGCCCTTCTGCCGCATCCGATCGCCGCGATCGATCCCGGCCCACCGGCGCTCGCCGGCGCGGCCGGCGGTGCGCCGTCACGGTGCTCGTGAGCGGCCTGGCGCTGTGGGGCGCGAGCGGCGCGCGCGCGCAACAGCCGTTCGCCGGGACGACGATCGACGGTCCCAACCCGGCGATCACGACCCTCGGCAACGTGACGCTCGCCCGCGACGGAAGCGGCGCCGTGACCTACCTGCGCGTCGTCGGCGGTGCGCCGCACGTGTTCGCCAGCATCGAGCAGGCCGGCGTCTGGCGCTCGCCGGTGCAGATCGACGCCGGGCTTCCCGGCCCGGCCTCGCAGCCGCTCGTCGCCGCCGCGAGCGGCGGTCGCATCGCGGCCGTGTTCATCAGCTCGGGCACGATCTACGGGGCCGTGCACGACCCCGGCCGGGCCGGCTTCGGCACGCCCCAGCCGCTCGTCGGCCAGGCGAGCAACCCGGCGCTCGCCATCTCGGACTTCGGCACCGCGTACACCTCCTTCACGGCGCCGTACGCGGGGGCCTCTGCCGTGTTCGTCGCCCGTCTGGACCGCGAGTCGGCCGGCTGGCAGCTGATGCCCCAGCCGCTCAACCTCGTGCCGACCGACAACGCCGCGAACACGCCCGCGACGCGCTCGGCGATCGCGGTCGCCAGCGACGGTGAGGCGCTCGTCGCCTGGGGGGAGCGGGAGGCCGATGGCCGTACGCACGTCATCGCGCGGCGCGTCTCGGTCGCCGGCGTGAGCGTCGCGCCGCAGGACCTGAACCTCCCCTCGCTGTCCGGACTCCCCGGCGGCGACGCGGACAGCCCGTCGGTGAGCCTCGAGGACGCCTCCGACTTCGGCTGGGTGGCGTTCCGCCAGTCCTTCGTGCAGGGCGCGGTGCAGATATCGCGCACGATCGCCCGCCACCAGTACGGCTCGCAGTTCGATCCGCCGGAGCCGCCGACCTCCGGTTTCGGCGACCAGGGCCCGACGGTCATCGACCCGCTCACGCTCCCGGCGACCGACGGCGCGGACGATCCCCAGGTGTCGATCGACGGGTCCGGCGGGGGCCTGGCGTCGGTCGAGACGATCGGGGGCCACGGCGTGTACGGCGACCCGCTGAACGACCCGTACTTCACCGGGCCCGAGCGCCTGGACAGCGGGGGCGATGAGATCGCGCCCGAGCCGGTCGCCGCGATCGGCGGCATCGGACCGGTCGGGGGCGTCGCGTGGCTGCAGAGCCCGGCGCCGACGGCACCGGCCTCGGTCTACGTGCGCGCCTACAACGGCTCGAGCTTCGAGTCCCCGGGTCTCATCTCCGCGCCGGCGCTCGGAGGCGTGCAGACCGGCGCCGGCGCGCTCTCGGCCGCCGCCGATCACTACGGGGACACGTTCGTCGCCTTCCTGCAGGGCGCGCCGACGGGCTCGCGCATCGCCGTCGGCGGCGTGGCGCAGCCGCCGCAGCGCTTCGGCGTGTCGATCCCCGCGCACTCGAAGACGCGCCGGCCGGTGATCAGCTGGAGCGCGCCGTTCGACGCGCTCGGAATCGCCAGCTACGAGGTGCAGGTGGACGGGAAGACGGTGGGCACGACGACGGCGACCCACTTCGCGCTCACGGCCGCGCTGAAGACCGGGCGACACACCGTGGGCGTCGTCGCCGTCAACCGCTACGGGGTGAGCAGCACCTCGACGCTGACGCTCCTCGTGCGCGCGACCGGGACGTCGATCGCGCCCGCCGCCTCGCACCCGTGATCGAGCACCGCCTCAGTGCGGGGCCGCGAACGCTGCAGCTCGGGTCGCGTCCCTGGCTGATGGGGATCGTCAACGCCTCACCGGACTCGTTCTCCGACGCCGGGCGTCATCGCACGCTCGAGGACCGGGTCGCGCTCGCCCACCGGCTGGTCACCGACGGCGCCGACATCCTCGACGTCGGCGGCGAGTCGGCGGCCACGAACCGCCCACCGGTGGCGGTGGCGGAGGAGATCGAGCGGGTCGTGCCGCTCGTGCGCCGGCTCGTCGACGAGCTCGACGCCGTCGTCTCGGTGGACACGTACAAGCCGGCGGTCGCACGCGCGGCGATCGAGGCCGGGGCCGCGATCGTCAACGACGTCAGCGGCCTGCGCGATCCCGAGCTGGCCGCGGTCTGCGCGCAGACCGGCGCGGCGCTCGTGCTGATGCACACGCGCGCCGCGCCGAAGGTGCGCCTCCAGGACCCCGACGCCTACGACGACGTGACGACCGACGTCCTGACGCTCCTCGCCGAGCGCATGCGCGTCGCCGTCGAGGCGGGCGTACGCGAAGAGCAGCTGATCCTCGACCCGGGCCCCGACTTCGCCAAGACGCCGGCGCAGACGATCGAGCTGCTCCGCGAGCTTCCGCGCCTGCACGAGCTCGGCCGCCCACTCCTGATGGCCATCTCGCGCAAGGACTTCATCGGGGCGCTGACCGGCCGCAGCCCGGCCCACCGCGACGCCGGCACGCTCGCGGCGCTCGCGTATGGAGTGGAGGCCGGGGCGCACATCTTCCGTGTCCACGACGTCGCCGCCGCCACCGACTTCCTGCTCGTGTGGGACGCGCTGCACGGACGGGGCGCCGTGCCGCGCGACCTCGCCCTGGCCGACGCCCTGCGCCACGAGCCGTCCGGCTGAGCGCTAGGGTGAAGGAGCAACCGGGGTGCCGCACGCTGTCCAACGCGTGACGGACGCCAACCGCCCATCACACACGAAGGAGACCCACCATGCCCGTGCTCGAACGCGACGAGCTCGAAGCGAGCCCGCTCGCCGATCTTCACACGATCGCCAACCAGCTCGGGATCGACGGCTTCCGTCGCCTGCGCAAGGCCGATCTCGTCGACGCGATCCTCGGCGCCCCGGCCGAGGCCGGGACTGTCGCCGACACGGACGCCGACACCGAGGCGGACGCCGACGCCGCACCGACCCGCGGCTCACGCGCACCCACCCCCCGGGCGCGCGGGGGCCGGACCCGGGCGGCCAAGAGCGCCGAGGCCGAGGAGGAGGACGCCGATACCGACGCCGAGGCCGAGGCCGAGGCCGATGAGGATCGTCCCGCTCGCGGTCGCCGCGGCACCGGGCGCCGCCGGCGCGCGCGCACCACGTCCCAGGAGGACCGCGACGTCGACGCCGGCGAGGAGGACGAGCCCGAGGCCCGCCCGGCGCGGCGCGAGCGCGGCGGCGGCGGGGAGGAGCGTGTCGTCGAGGGTGTGGTCGAGCTGCTCGGCAACGGGTCGGCCTTCCTGCGCGTCGATCCGCCCGAGCCCTCCGACGACGACGTGTACGTCTCCGCGGCGCAGGTGCGTCGCTGCGAGCTCGTGACCGGAGACCGCGTGAGCGGCCCGGCCCGCGCGCCGCGTCGCTCCGAGCGGTATCCGTCGCTCGTGCGGGTCGACACGATCAACGGCGCCTCGGCCGACACTGTCGCCGAGGGCACCCACTATGACGACCTGCCGGCCGCGTTCCCGAGCGAGCGCTTCGCGCTCGGCGCCGAGGATCCGACGCTGCGGGCGATCGAGTGGCTCACGCCGATCGGCCGCGGCTCGCGGGCCGTGATCGTCGGTGCGCCGCGCGCGGGCAAGACCGAGGCGCTGCGCCGCCTGGCCGGCGCGCTCGCCGCGCAGGAGGGACTGGACGTCACGCTCGTGCTCGCCGGCGTGCGCCCGGAGGAGATCGGCGAATGGCAGTCCGGATCGCCGACGCCGGCCCACGCGGTCAGCTTCGCCGCCCCGTCCGACGCACAGGGTCAGGCGGTCGAGCGCGCGGTGGACACGGCGCGTCGCGTCGCCGCGCGAGGCGGCAACGCCGTGGTCCTGATCGACTCGCTCGACGGCGTGCACGCCCCGGTCGCCCGCCGGGCGCTCGCCGCCGCGCGGAACCTCGTCGACGGCGGGTCGCTCACCGTGATCGCGACGGCCGCCCGGCCGTTCGGCGGCGAGACGACGGTCATCGCCCTCGACGTTGCGCTCACGAGCACCGGCCGCCTGCCGGCGCTGGACCTGGTCAACAGCGGGACGCTGCGCCCGGAGCTGCTCGTGGGCGACGCCGGCGCCGAGGCGATCGCCCAGGCGCGCGCGACCGCCATGGGGACGCCGGAGGTCGCGTGACCGCTCGCCGGCGGCCTCAGCGGCGGTAGGCGACCCGGCCCCAGGAGGGCTCGGGCGCGAGCTCGATCGGCTCGCCGTCTCGCTCCGGCTGCACGTAGGCGAACGTCGCCGTCTCCTCGACGAAGCAGACGTCGAGCTCGCCCTCGTTGACGCGCTGGTCGAGCCACGCGCCGCGGAAGACGAGGCGGCGCAGCCAGTGCACGAGCGACCGGTCCGCGGGGCCGACCAGCTCGGGCCAGCAGTCGTTGACGTGCTCGCCGAGCGCTGACGCCGGATCCTGGATCTCGCCGTTGACGGCGAGGTTGACGAGATCCTCGAGCTCGTCCTCGCCGAGGCGCCCGCCGACGAAGCCGAGCTTCAGCGCCGCCTGCTCGCAGCGCTCCTGGAAATCGCGCTCGTTGAAGGTAAAGCGTAGCTCCCCGTATTCGAGGACGAAATCCTCGCCGGAGTCGTAGTTTCCGCGGCGTGTGTTCTCCATAGGGGTCCAATCCGGAGACGGTCCGCCCCGGGCCGTCGCAATCATAAGCTTGACTCCTTCTCGGGGAGCCCTCGTGAACGGGATGTTGCATCGGTGCCGCGGATCGGGGGCCGACGGCGGCGCGGCGGGCGCCGCGAAGCGCCCTTGGCACTAGGCTCCAGCACCGATGGCTCGCCTCTCAGAACACGGACTCCGGCGCTCGGTTGGCGTCTCGGGGCTGTTCGCGAGCGCGTACGGGAACGTCGGATCCTCGATCTACTACGCGCTCGGCCTCGTCGCCGCCCACGCGCTCGGGCTCACCCCGCTCGTGTTCGTGTTCGCCGGCGGTCTGTTCGCGCTGACGGCCAAGACGTACGCGGAGGGCGCCTCGATGTATCCGGAGGCGGGCGGCTCCTCGTCGTTCGCGCGCCACGCCTTCAACGAGGTGGTGTCGTTCTTCGCCGGCTGGGCGCTGTCGCTCGACTACATCCTCACGATCGCCATCTCGGCGTTCTTCGTGCCCCACTACCTGAGCGCGTTCCCGGGGCTGCACGGCCTCAACCACAACCCCGGCGACATCGTCGGCGGACTGATCGTGATCGTCCTGCTGACGCTGCTGAACATCCGGGGCCTCGGGGAGTCGGCGAAGCTCAACTTCATCCTGGCCATCGTCGACCTCTCGACGCAGGTCCTGCTCGTCGGGCTCGGGGCGGTCCTCGTCCTCAACCCGTCGCTGCTCATCAACCAGGTCCACCTCGGCGTCGCGCCGACCTGGAGCGAGCTCATCTTCGCCCTGTCGCTCGCGATGCTCGCCTACACGGGGATCGAGACCGTCTCGAACATGGCCGAGGAGGCCAAGGACCCGGGCCGGATGGTGCCCAAGGCGGTCAACCTCGTCGTCATCGCCGTGCTCGCGGTCTACGCGGGCATCTCGGTCGTCGCGCTGTCCGCGCTTCCGGTTCGGCGGATGTTCGTGAACGGACACGTGACCTTCTCGACCCTGCTCGGCGACTCGGGCCCGCACGGCTACCAGAACGACCCCGTGCTCGGGATCGTCAACAGCCTCGGCCTGCACGGCACGGCGCTGCACCTGTCGGAGTACTACGTCGGTCTCCTCGCGGCGACGATCCTGTTCATCGCCACGAACGCCGGGATGATCGGCATCTCGCGCCTGTCGTGGTCGCTGGCCGAGCATCGCCAGCTGCCGTCGGCGTTCGCGCGCCTGCACTCGCGCTACCGGACGCCCTGGTTCACGCTCGTGTTCTTCTCCGGCCTCGCGGCTCTGCTCGTGCTGTACGGCAACACGAACGTGCTCGGCAACCTGTACTCGTTCGGCGCGATGCTCTCGTTCACCACCGCGCACGCGGCGGTGATCCGCCTGCGCATCACCCAGCCCGACCGGGAGCGGCCGTACCGGATGCCGTGGAACGTGCGCATCCGCGGCTACTGGATCCCGATGACCGCCGTCATCGGCGGGATCGGCACCGCCGGCGCCTGGGTGGCCGTCATCTCGCTGCACGTCGAGGCGCGCACGGTCGGGATCCCCTGGATGGTGGGCGGGATGCTCTTCTACTTCGTCTACCGCCGTCGCCAGGGCCTCAGCCCGACGAAGGAGTACAAGATCGAGCGCGCCCAGCGCCCGGCCGACTTCGAGGAGCTCGAGTACCGCACCGCGCTCGTGCCGATCTTCAGCAGCGACGTGAGCGCGATCGCGCTGCGCGACGCCGCGAAGCTCATCGGCGCCGACGGCGTCGTGTACGCGGTGTTCGTGCTGCCGGTTCCGAGCCAGCTGTCGCTCGAGGCCGGGCTGGAGGACGAGGAGGAGCAGGGCCGCAGCGTGCTCGAGAGCGCGCGCATCGTCGCCCGCCGGGCCGGCATCAAGGTGCACACCGGCCTGATCCGCACGCGCAACCCGGGGGCGACGCTCATCGAGGAGGCGGAGCGGATCAACGCCGACGTCATCTACTGGTCGACCCTGCACGCGCCGACGGGCGAGCAGGGCATCGGCCCGACGGCCACCTATCTGCTGACCAAGCGGCCCTGCCGGGTGATCATCGAGTCCGAGAAGGCGCAGCCGTCGGGCGGGTCCGCGGACGGACGCCGGGTCGCTATCGCAGGGTGAGCACGATCCGCACCGTGCGGGTGTCGCCCGAGGAGACCGTGCCGGCGACGACGTCTCCGAGCGCCGACGTGACCGCCGGGAGCGTGCCGAGGATCGGGCTTCCGGCGAGCTGGTTGACGGCGCCGTAGACGCTGACGAGCGTCGGGAAGTCGACGAGCAGCGATGGCTGGACGCCGGCCCCGAGCGTCCTCGCGGCCGCCGATCCCACCGCCGACCCGCCGAGCGTGCTCGACGGATGCAGGGCGGCCTGCACGGAGGCGCTGCCGAGGCCGATGACCACCTTGCCCGGGGCGTGGACGATGTCGATCGCGATCGGCAGTCCCGACAGCGGGACGCTGAAGCCGGCGTCGGTACCCGGCAGCGAGAGCCGCGACGGCCTCGTCCCCGGTGAGCCCAGTGCGGCGGCGATCGCCGGGACGGCGGCGCGGGCCCGCGCATCGTCGGTCGCGTGGATCACGACGCCCGCGGTGATGTCGAGCAGCCCGGACCCAGCGGCGAACACCCCGGTGGGCCCGGCCCAGCCGAGCAGGTGCCGCGTCCCACCGTTGAGCGTGCGCAGCAGGTCGAGCACGCTCACGAGCGATGAGGTCCCGAGCCCCGCGTCGTTCGGCAACACCGCGAGCAGCCGCTGCAGCGACGGTCCGAGGGTGCCGGTGCCGAGCGCGAGCCACGAGTCGCCGGGCAGGCCGTTGAACACCTGCGCCGCGCTCGGGCCCGACGAGGGCCCGGCTCCGCCGCCGGTGAGGGCAGCCGTGACCACGAGCGAGTCGGCGGCCGGTACCTGCAGCGTCGCGTCGATCGCCTCGATCGAGCTCGACGCCACGATCGCGCGGGTGACGGCCAGCAGGCTCGAGGAGGCGGCGCCCGCCGGCAGCGCCGCGACGAGCGCGCGCGAGCCGATGTGGATCACGGCGACGGTGTCGGCCGGCGCCCCGGCGACCGCGTGGGCGAACGTCGCCGAGGTACTCAGCGCCGGCGCGCCGGCGTGCGTGTCGATCACCGCGTTGACGGCCGGTTGGACCCCGATCACCACGAACGGGCCGACGAAGCCGAAGGCGATCCCCCGGGGCGTCAGCTCGTAGGAGACGCCGCGGTAGCCGGAGGGATGCGCGCCGGTGGCGGTGGCCAGGTGCTGCAGGAAGGACTGGGCGGATCCGTGGTCGGAGACGTCGATGACCGCCGCCCCGGCGCTGCGCGAGGCGCCGTTCAGCGACAGCCCGCCGGCGAGGGAGGTGAAGAACGCCCCGGCGCGCGCCCCGAGCCACGGCTCGACGTCGCGCGTGAAGTCGACGCCCGGCCCGGCGAGCGAGTCGATCGTCGCCTCGATCGAGGCGAACGGCTGCTGATGGCCCGTGAGGCGCCGGGCGATCGCGAGCGTCTGCGCCCCGAGTTGCCCGCCGGGGTGGACGGTGGCGCCGACGTACAGCGGTGCGCTCGCCGGCACGACGGCGGCCGGGTCGGCGGGCGGCGGGCTGGAGGAGCCGCAGGCGGCGAGCAGCGTCGCGGCGAGCGCGGCGGCGATCGCGGCGCGCCCGTGCCGGCCTGGGCGACGTCGAGGGCTCATGGGCGCGGCAAGTCTACGCCGTCGACCCGGTGGCGCCCGCCGCCCCGGTCAGGCGCGGCGCGCCTGCAATTCCGGGCCCGGATCGGAGCGCTGCAGCGCGTCGTGCAGGCCCCGGATCGAGCAGGCGACGGCGCCGCGACCGCGAAAGGCGGCCAGGAGCAGGAACTTCGGAGGTGGGGCACTGGACGGGTGTTCGATGGGGAAGTGGGAGAATGTGTGAATGAGGGGTTGCATTGTGGGAGAAAGTGGGGTACGGTCGCCCCAGCGAGCCGGGGTGGAGGGGCTCCTCCCACTCCTCCACCTCGGCTCGGTATTTCGATCCGGAGCCAACCGTGGCCTTCCGTGGCACCTTCGACCACACCCTCGACGCCAAGAACCGACTCACCGTCCCGGCCCGCTACCGCTCCGCCCTGGCCGACGGCGTCGTGCTGGCGAGAACGATCGACCAGCGCCAGTGCGTCGGCATGTGGCGTCCCGACGACTACGAGCGCTACACCGAGCGCGCGCTCGCCGATCAGCCGCCGCTCTCCCCGGCCCGGGCCGAGCTCGAGCGCTTCGTGTACGGCAACTCGTCCGACGTGGACCTCGACGCGGCCGGGCGCGTGATGATCCCGGGCTTCCTGGCCGCTCATGCCGGACTGCAGAAGGAGGTCGTCGTCGTCGGCGTCGGCGAGCGCTTCGAGCTCTGGGATCGCACCCGCTGGAACGACCATCAACCGACGCTGGACGCCGGCGTCGCGGAGATAACGGCGCGAGTTGGCCATCCTGCTTGACATGTCCGCCGTACACGTCCCGGTTCTCGCCGCTGAGCTGATCGGGCTGCTCGATCCGCAGCCGGGCGAGACGGTGATCGACTGCACCTTCGGAGGCGGCGGCCACGCGCGCCTGATCGCCCAGCGGCTCGGGCCCCGGGGCACGCTGATCGCGATCGACCGCGATCCGGTCGCCCAGGAGCGCTTCGCCGAGCTGGCGAACGAGGTGTCCTGCACGACCCGATTCATCCGCGCCTCCTTCGGGGACGCGCTCGCGCTGCTGCGCGACGAGGGCGTCCGCGCCGACCACGTGTACTTCGACCTCGGGATGTCCTCGCTGCAGGTGGACACGCGCGAGCGCGGGTTCTCCTACTCCTACGACGCCCCGCTGGACATGCGCATGGACTCCGAGCAGACGCTGACGGCGCGCGAGATCGTCAACGGGTGGGACCAGCGCCGCCTCGCGCGCGTGCTGCGCGACTTCGGCGAGGAGCGCCACGCGGGACAGATCGCCGCCGCGATCGTCCGGCGCCGGGCCGTGCGCGAGATCGACACGACGCAGGATCTCGTCGAGGTGATCTCGTCCGCGATCCCGGCGCCGGCCCGCTTCGGGGGCGGCCACCCGGCCAAGCGGTCCTTCCAGGCCCTGCGGATCGCCGTCAACGACGAGCTCGAGCAGATCGACCGCGCGCTCCCGCTCGCCTGGGAGCGCCTGCGCGTCGGCGGCGTGCTGGGCGCCGTCTCCTTCCATTCCCTGGAGGACCGCCGGGTCAAGCGCTTCCTCGTCGCCCGCGCGACGGGGTGCATCTGCCCGCCCGACTTCCCGGTGTGCGTGTGCGGCCGCGAGCCCGAGGCCCGGCTGCTCACCACGCGCGCGGTCGTGCCCTCGGCGGGTGAGCTCGCCCACAACCCGCGCGCCCGGTCGGCCCATCTGCGAGCGGCCCGCAAGCTGAGAGAGAACGGAGGCTCCGAATGACCCCGCCGAGCACCGCCGCCGCGCGCGCTCGACCGCGCCGCCGCGAGGCGACCGCGCCGGCGGTGCCGCGGCGCGTGTCCGGTCCCGCCCGACCGGAGCGCGCGCCGCTGCGCCGGGCGACCGCGGTCGCGGCCGCGCGCGTGGTCGCGCCCGCCACGACGGTCCCCGGCATCGCGCTGCCACGCCGGCGCCCGGCCGCCCGCCCGGGCCGGCGCGCGCCGGTCGCGCCGGGCCGGCTGCTCGGCGCGCTCGCCGCGCTCCCCGACGCGCGGCTGCTCGACCGCGTCATCCGCGGGCGCTTGTGGATCGGACTCGTCGCGTTCGCGCTCATCGGCATCGTCGCGATGCAGCTGATGCTGCTGAAGCTCAACACGGGCATCGGTCACGCGATCGAGCACGAGCAGCTGCTGCAGCGACAGAACGCCAGTCTCGAGATCGCCGTGTCCGACGAGGCGGCCCCGGATCGCGTCGAGCTCGAGGCGCAGCGGCTCGGTATGACCCCCGCCGCGCCCGGTGCGATCCAGTTCCTGTCGGGCTCCGGCCACGCGCTGACCTCGGCCGACGTGCGGGCGCTCGCGGCGCCGGTCGACTCGACCTCGACCTCGAGCTCGACCGCGACGGCGAGCACGGCCGGCACCGGCGCGGCCGCCACGTCCGCCGTCGCCCCGACGCCGGCGCCCGCGGCCGGCGCCTCGGCGGGCACGACCGCAGGCTCGGTCACGTCCGCGACGGGCGCCGGCCCGTCGTCCGCGGCGACGGGCACCCCGAGCGCCGGGGCCGGCGTCGGCGCGGGAGCGACGGCGACGGGCCCGTCCGCGTCGTCCGGCACCTCGGGCAGTGGCACGAGCGCCCCCGCGAGCCAGGCGGCGACCTCGGGCTCCGGCGGCGGCACGGAAGCGTCCGGCCCGGCGAGCGCGCCCACCGGCACCGGCACCGGCACCGGCGGGGGCGTCGCGGCGAGCGGCAGCCCAACCGGTGGGTAGCCGATGACCGGCGTCGCCCTCGTGCAGCGCCGGATCGGGTTGCTCTTCGGAGCGTTCTTCCTGCTGCTCGTGCTCGCGCTGCTGCGCACGGCCGACCTCGGCCTGCTGCGCAGCGGCTCGCTCAGCGCGGCGGCGAACGAGCAGCACACCACGCGGGAGCTCGTGCCCGCCCTGCGCGGCGCGATCACCGATCGCAACGGCGTCTATCTCGCCGTCTCCGAGCCGGCCGACGACGTCGCCGCGACGCCGTACCTGATCAAGGATCCGGTGTCCGCCGCCGGACAGCTCGCACCGCTTCTCGGGGCATCGACCGACTCGGTCCTTGCCAAGATCACCCGCCGCAGCGGCTTCGTCTACCTCGCGCGTGGGCTCCCGCAGGCGCGCGCGCAGGCGATCGCGAATCTGAACATTCCCGGGATGACGCTCACGCCGACCACACGGCGGGTCTATCCCCGGCGTGACCTCGCCGCGCAGGTCCTCGGCCTCGTCGGCCTCGACGGGCAGGGCCTCGCCGGGCTGGAGTACTCGCTCAACGGGGCGCTCCACGGCCGCTCCGGCCAGCGCGTGATCGTCAGCGACGCGATCGGCCAGCCGATCTCGATCGACGAGGCGCGTGCCGAGGTGGCCGGCGCGAGCGTGTCGCTGACGCTCGATTCGGCGATCGAGCAGCGCACCGAGGACGTGCTGGCCGCGGTGGCGCAGATCTACCAGCCGCTCGACGCGACGGCGATCGTCATGAACCCGAACGACGGCAGCATCCTGGCCCTCGCCAACTGGCCCCCGGTCGACGCGAACAGGCCCGGCAGCGCGCCCGCGAGCGCCCTCGAGGATCGCGCCGTCGGCTTCAACTACGAACCCGGCTCGACCTTCAAGGTGGTGACCATCGCCGGGGCGCTCTCGCGGGGGCTCGTCACGCCGAACTCGAGCTTCTACCTGCCGCCGCAGATCCAGGTCGCCGACCGGACGATCCACGATGCCGAGGTGCGCGGCCCGGAGACGCTCACGGTCAGCCAGATCCTCGCGCAGTCGAGCAACGTCGGGGCGATCACGATCGGGCAGCTGCTCGGTCCGGACAACTTCAACACCTGGGTGCGTCGGTTCGGCTTCGGCGCGCCGACCGGCGTCGACCTTCCCGGCGAGCAGCAGGGAATCGTGCTGAAGCCGAGCCGGTACTCGGGCTCCTCGATGGGCAACCTCCCGATCGGCCAGGGCGAGTCGGTGACCCCGATCCAGATCGCGACCGCCTACGCCGCGATCGCGAACGGCGGGATCCTGCGGGCGCCGCACATCGTCGACTCGATCGCCGGCAAGCCCGTCGCCACGCCGGCCGGGCACCGCATCATGTCCCCGCTGGTCGCCGCCCAGCTGCGCCAGATGCTGCGCGGCGTGCTCGCCCCGGGCGGCACGGCGAGCGAGGTCAAGATCCCCGGATACACCCTGGCCGGCAAGACGGGGACCGCCAACAAGGTGGATCCGGCCACCGGCCAGTACTCCAGCAGCGAGTACGTGGCCTCGTTCGTCGGCTTCGCACCCGCCTCGAACCCGCAGCTCGAGACGGTCGTGATCGTCGACCAGCCGCAGTCCGCGATCTACGGCGGAACCGTCGCCGCGCCGGCGTTCGGCCAGATCATGGGCTTTGCGCTGCCGTACCTGAAGATCCCGCCGGGGTAGCTGATCGCGCGCTACTCGACGCGGCTGAACTCGGCGATCGCGATGCCGAGCATCGCGAGGCCGAGGGCAAGGATGACGGCGGCATCGAGCAGGATCGGCACGTGGAAGCTCCACCACGTGACGCCCGGATCGAGCGTGTGGCGGGCCAGCTCGGAGATGTTCAGGTGCGCGAAGACCGCGCGGCGCATCGCGTCGACGGCGTAGGTGAGCGGGTCCAGGCGGTTGAGGATCTCCAGCCAGCGGGGCAGACCCGACACCGGGTAGATCGCGCCCGAGAGGAAGAAGAGCGGCAGGATGATCAGCTGCATGAGCGCCATGAACGACTGCAGCTGGGTCACGCGGGCGGCGGCCATCACGCCGAACGCGGTGATCGAGAAGGCGAGCAGCAGCTGCAGGGCGAGGATCTCGACGACGAGCGACAGCGAGTAGTGCACGCCGACGAGTGGGGCGATGATGATCATGATCACGCCCTGCAGGCTGGCCACCGTGGCCCCGCCGAGGCACTTGCCGATCACGAGCGAGCTGCGGCGCACCGGCGCGACCATCATCTCGCGCAGGAAGCCGAACTCGCGGTCCCAGACGATCGACGCGGCCGAGAACATGGCCGTGAACAGGACCGCCATGCACAGGACGCCCGGGTAGATGAACGTGCGCAGGTTCACGCCGTGCGTGCCCGCCGAGGCGAGCCGCGACAGGCCGGTCCCGAGCACGAACAGGAACAGGAAGGGCTGCACCAGCTGCACGACGATCCGCAGCCGGTCGCGGCTGAAGCGGATGAGCTCGCGCTGCCAGACGATCCGGATCGCGCGCACATCGCCGTGCCAGCTGCGCGCCGGCACCCGCACGCGGACGATCTCGTGGGCGGGGGCGTCGGTGGCCGGCTGCGGCGCGGTCGTGGTGTCCGGCGTGGCGGCCATCGTCAGCGGCGGCTCATCGCGCGCATCATCGCGCGGTTGCGGTCGGTGCCCGAGCTCTCGGCGTCGCGGATCGTCGTGCCGGTGTAGGACATGAAGACGTCGTCGAGCGACGGGCGGGACACGCTCACGGCGCGGATCGGCACTCCGAGCTCGGCGAACAGGCGCGGCACGAACTCCTCCCCGCCGGCCACGCCGAACGTGACGGCGCCCTCGGCGATCTTGGCCTCGATCCCGAAGTGCTCGCGCAGGGCCACGATCGCTGCCTCGTCGTCGGAGGTGTGGATCTGCACGCGGTCGGTCCCGACGCTCTCCTTGAGCGCCTCCGGCGTGTCGAGCACGATGATCTCGCCGTGGTCCATGATCGCGATCCGGTCGCAGTTCTCGGCCTCGTCCATGTAGTGCGTGGTCAGGAAGATCGTGATGTCCTCCTGGCGCTTGAGCTCGCGGATGTAGGCCCAGATCGAGCTGCGCGTCTGCGGGTCCAGGCCGACCGTCGGCTCGTCGAGGAACAGCACGCGCGGGGAGTGCAGCAGGCCGCGGCCGATCTCCAGGCGCCGCTTCATCCCGCCGGAGAACGTGTTCACGAGGCCGTCGCGCCGATCCCACAGGCCGACCATCTCGAGCACCTGGCGCATGCGCGGGCGCACGAGCTCGCGCGGCACGCCGTAGAGCTCGGCGTGCAGGCGCAGATTCTGCTCCGCGGTCAGATAGCCGTCGAGCGTCGTGTCCTGGAAGACGAGGCCGATGTTGCGCCGCACGTCGTCGCGCTCGCGCACGATGTCGTGGCCGGCGACGAACGCCTGGCCCGAGGTCGGGCGCACGAGGGTGCAGAGCATGTTGATCGTCGTGCTCTTGCCCGCCCCGTTGGGCCCGAGGAACCCGAACGTCTCGCCGGGCGACACGCTGAAGTCGATACCGCGCACGGCCTCGAGATCGTCGAAGCGCTTGCCGAGGCCGAGCACGAGCACGGCGGCGTCGCGATCGGGCTCGGGTGCGGCGGGCTCGGGCGGGGTCTCGGAGGTGATGGTCATGGAGCGCTGGAAAGGGGGGCCGAGCGCGGCACCGTTGTTCAACCGTGGCTGACCGCGAGCGCTCGATCGAGGATATTGCGTGTCATCGCCACCACCCGCGGATCGGGGACGGCGGGTGCGTCCGGTGACGCGCTCGGCACCGGATCGAGTCCGAGCTCCCAGCCCAGGGTACCGCTCGAAAACACGAGCGCCCCGGACCGGGCGGTGTAGAGGGTCGTCTCCGCGCGATCGTCTCCCGGGCCCGGCAGCGGCTCGCCCGGCTCGGCCGCGCCGGCCGCCGTGCAGGGCGCGACGCCGACGCCGACCACGCGGGTGCCGCGCGGCGAGAACGGCGTCGAGCGGTCGAGCTCGTAGCCGACGATCCCGGCGATCCGGGTGCTCGCCGTGACGCCGGTGTGCGCGAACAGCCAGCCGGGCGCGAGCGCCGCCACGGGCGCCCACGCGTAGTAGCGGTAGGTGGGCGGACCGGGCTGCGCCACGCGCGGCGTGATGCAGCCGAGGTAGGCCGAACCGGCGAGCGACGCGCCCCGGTCCGGGAACGAGCCGCTCGGGTCGTGCCGGTCGGGATCGAGCGCGGCGTGCTCCTTGTAGGCGATGATCACGTGTGCGGGCTGGGAATCCTCGCTCGAGGCCGGCGTCGCCGCTGCGAAGCGGACCCGCCATCCGAGCGTGTCCGAGCCGAGCATCACGAGGCTCGCGCCGGCGTCGCGCGCCCGGACCCACGCCTGGTCCTCGCGCGCCGACCAGTACTCGCTGTGGCCGAAGTCGAGCAGCACGCGCACGCCGGCCAGCTGGGCCGGATTGCGGGCCACGGACTCGCTGTCGCTGTAGGAGACCGGGTAGCCGTAGCGCTCGAGGAAGCGCACCATCGCGACGTCGCGCGCGAAGAACTGGCCGGCGCCGGTCACGCTGTCGTAGGGGCGGTCGTAGGACACCGCCACGCCCTGGGTCGTGCCGGTTATGCCGACGGCGCGGGTGCCGCCGGGATACAGGCTGTCCCCGCCCCACGCGTTGTAGGCCTCGTAGGTCGCGGTCGGCAGCTGGGCCAGCAGCGGTGCGGGCCGGGTCGCGCGCAGCACGAACAGGCAGTCGCTCTCGGCTCCGTTGCTGCTCTGAAGCTTGGCGATGTACACCCCGCTCGCGAGCGCCGGCGGGATCGTGAAGCTGAGCGTCTCATGCCAGCGGCACTCGGTGAGGCCGGTGAGCGAGTCGTGGTGGCACGGGGGCTGATGTCGGGCGAACAGCCATCGGCTGGCGAGCACCTCGCGACCGCCGGCTCCGCCATACCAGCCCATGCGGAAGACCTGCACGCGCACCTGCGAGGCCCCGTAGGCATCGACGTACACGCGCTGCACCTGGCCGGGGAGGACGGCCTGGGAGGCGACGTACCCGGCGATCGCCCCGCGCGCGAGCCCCCCGACGTCCGCGGCCGGACCGGGCAGGCGCCAGGCGGTCGTGCCGCGGCGGCGGTTCTCCGTTGCCACGCTCGGCTGTGGGCCGTCGGTGGCCACGAGCCAGCGGTAGTCGGCCTCGCGACGACCGCCCGCGGTGGCGAGGGTGCCGGCCGCCGCGCCGCCGCCCGAGCCGCCGCAGGCGCAGACCGGCATCGCGGCGGCCAACAGCGCCACGCCGGTCCCGAGGCGGCGAGCGGCCCGTCGGCGCATCCCGGCGAGTATGCCAGCGCCCCCCGATGGCGTGGCCGGCCGCGAGCGGTCCGTGAGTCTGACCGCACTTCTAGACTCCGGGCGGTGTCACGTGAGCGGCAGCGCACATGAGGCTTGACAAGGTGATTCCCACGGCGGCGGCGTCCGCCGGTGCTGCCGAGATCACCGGCCTGGCCTACGACAGCCGCGAGGCGCGTCCGGGCACGCTGTTCTTCTGCGTGACGGGCCTGCAGCGCGACGGTCACGCGTTCGCGCCGCAGGCGGTCGCCAACGGCGCGGTCGCGCTGGTCGTCGAGCGCCCGCTCGGGCTCGGCGTCCCCGAGGTGATCGTGCCCTCGGTGCGCGCCGCGATGGCCCCGGCCGCCGCCCGCTTCCGCGGGGACCCGAGTGCCCGGCTGCGCGTCATCGGCGTCACCGGCACGAACGGCAAGACGACGACCGCGTTCCTCGTGCGAGCGCTCATGGAGGCGATCGGTGAGCCCTGCGGCCTGCTCGGCACGGTCAAGTCGGTGATCGGCGGCGTCGAGCGCGAGGCGGTGCGCACGACGCCCGAGGGGGTCGACCTGCAGGCCGACTTCGAGGCGATGCTCGACGCCGGCGATCGGGCCTGCGCGATGGAGGTGTCCTCGCACGCGCTCGACCTCGGTCGCGCCGATGCCGTGCATTTCGCCGCGGCGATCTTCACCAACCTCACGCAGGACCATCTCGACTACCACGAGACGATGGAGCGCTACTTCGCGGCCAAGCGGCGCCTGTTCGTGCCCGAGACTCCCTCCGCGTACGCGCCCGGGGTGAGCGTCATCAACGTCGACGATCCCTACGGACGGCGTCTCGCCGCCGAGTTGCCCGCCGCCGTCACCTTCGGGATCGAGGAGCCCGCCCGCTACCGCGCGGTCGACGTGGTCACGGGCGTGCACGGCGCCCGCTTCGTGCTCGTCACGCCCGAGGGCGAGCGGCCGCTCGAGCTCCCGCTGCGCGGTCGCTTCAACGTCGCCAACGCGCTCGGCGCGCTCGCGGCGGTGCACAGCCTCGGCGGCGCGCTCGACGTGCTGCTCGGCGCGCTGGCGGGCGGCGTGCAGGTGCCCGGACGCTTCGAGTCCGTCGACGAGGGGCAGGACTTCGCGGTGCTCGTCGACTATGCGCACACGCCGGATTCGCTCGCCAACGTCCTGCGCGCCGCCCGGGAGCTGACCGGCGAGCGCGTCGTGTGCGTGTTCGGCGCCGGCGGCGATCGCGATCGCACCAAGCGCCCGCTGATGGGCGAGCTCGCCGCGCGGCTGTCGGAGGTCCCGATCGTGACGTCGGACAATCCGCGCTCGGAGGATCCGCGGGCGATCATCGCGGAGATCCTCGTCGGCGCGGGCCGGGCCGCGCGCCCGAGCGCCGCGGAGCCGGTGCGCGAGATCGCCGACCGTCGCGCGGCGATCGGCGAGGCGGTCGCGCTCGCGCGCCGCGGCGACGTCCTCGTGATCGCCGGCAAGGGCCATGAGCAGGGGCAGGAGTTCGCCGGGGGCGAGAAGCTGCCGTTCGACGACGTCGCCGTCGCGCGCGAGGCGTTGCGGCGCCTGCGCCCCGGCGCCGGCGGCGTGGCCCCGGTGCGGTCGGGCGTATGAGGGACTGGAGCTCGGAACGGGTCGCCGCCGCTGCCGGCGCGCGGCTCGTCGGCGACGAGCGCGGCGTCGGCGGCCCGTCACGGGTGGTGATCGACTCGCGCGAGGTGGGTGCCGGCGACCTGTTCGTCGGGCTGCGCGGGACCCGCGACGACGGCGGCGCGTTCGCGCAGCGTGCGCTCGACGCGGGCGCCTGGGGCGTGCTCGTCGCACCCGAGCATGCCGAGCGGGCCACGGGCCCCGGGATCCGCCTTGCCCATGCGGACCCGCTCCTCGGCCTGCACGGGCTCGCGCGCGCCTGGCGCCGCGCGCTCGGAGCGAAGGTGATCGCCATCACCGGCTCGACCGGCAAGACGTCGACGAAGGACATCGTGGGCGCGATGCTGCGCCCGCACCGGCGCACGGTCGTCAGTCCGCTCAACCTCAACACCGAGATCGGCCTGCCGCTCGTCGTGCTCGGCGCCCCGGCCGACACCGAGGCGCTCGTCCTGGAGATGGGGATGCGCGGCGCCGGGCAGATCGCCGAGCTGACGGCGATCGCCGAGCCGGACGTGGGCGTGATCGTCAGCGTCGGTCCGGTGCACCTGGAGCTGCTCGGCTCGCTCGAGGCGATCGCCGCGGCCAAGGCCGAGCTGATCGCCGGCCTCGCGCCGGGGGCGACCGCCGTGCTCCCCGCGGGCGAGCCGTTGCTCGACCGCCACGTCCGGGCGGACCTGCGCACGATCCGCTTCGGTCCGGGCGGGGACGTCACCCTCGAGCGCGCCGACGAGGACGGGACGGTCGTCATCGCGATGGCCGGCGAGCGCCTGCGGCTGCGCCCGACGTTCACCGCCGCCCACCAGCGCGAGTGGAACCTGCTGGCCGCCGCCGCCGCGGTCGGGGCCGTCGGCGTCGTCCCGAACGGAGACCTCGAGGTCGCCTTCGCTGCCGGTCGCGGCGAGCGCATCGAGCTCGCCGGCGGGCTGACGCTCGTCGACGACTGCTACAACGCCAACCCGATGTCGATGCGTGCCGCCCTGAGCGACCTTGCCGCGACCGTACCCCGTTCGGGGCCGGGGCCGGGGCCGCCCGGGCGCCGCGTCGCCGTGCTCGGCGACATGCTCGAGCTCGGCCCAGACGCCGTCGCGTTCCACGCCGAGATCGGCGAGCGCGCGCGCGAGGCGGGCGTCGAGCTCCTGATTACCGTCGGACCGCTCGCCGCGGCGATGGCGCCCCCATTCCGGGGTGACGCGGTGATGCTCGCCGATGCCTCGGAGGCGGCGGCGGAGCTGCCGGCGCTGCTGCGCGACGGCGACACCGTGCTCGTGAAGGGCTCGCAGGGCGTCGGGCTGGCCCGCGTGGTCGACGCCCTGCGCGGCGATCGCCGCCCGGCCGCGGCGGCGGGCGTCCCGAGCGGGCCGCGCTGATGGGGCGCGTCCTGATCGGTGGAACGGCGGCGCTGCTGATCTGCATCTTCCTCAGCCCCAAGTTCATCGAGTTCCTGCGCCGCCGCGAGTTCGGGCAGCAGATCCGCGAGGACGGGCCGGAGGGACATCACGCGAAGGCGGGCACGCCGACGATGGGCGGGATCATCATCATCCTGGCGATCTCGACGCCGTTCCTGATCCTCACGAACTACCGGGACTGGCGCGCGATCGGGGTCTTCGGCGCGATGATCGCCTGCGGGCTGCTCGGCTTCGCCGACGACTACACCAAGCTCGTGCGGCGCCGCTCGCTCGGCCTGCGCGGACGCACGAAGCTCATCGTCACGATCGCTATCTCGGTCGGGCTGTGGTGGATCGCCCACTACAAGGCCGGGCTCGCGAACACGGTCGACCTTCGGGTCGTCGACTATCAGATCGATCTCGGATGGTTCTATCCGGTGTTCGTCTACCTCGTGGTGGCCGGGACGACGAGCGGCGTCAACCTGACCGACGGGCTCGACGGGCTCGCCGCGGGCTGCGTGGCCATCGTCGTGCTCGCCTACATCGGCATCACGTTCATCAGCGGCAGCGGCAGCGACCGCGAGCTGTCGCTGCTCGCCGGGTGCATCGTCGGCGGCTGCATCGGCTTTCTGTGGTTCAACGCCTTCCCGGCCACCGTGTTCATGGGGGACACCGGCTCGCTCGCGCTCGGCGGGGCGATCGCCGGTCTCGCGGTCATGACCCGCACCGAGGTGCTGCTCATCCTGCTCGGGGGGATCTTCGTCATCGAGGCGGTGTCCGTGCTCATCCAGGTGCTGTCGTTTCGCACCACCCGCCGCCGTGTGTTCCTGATGGCGCCGATCCATCACCACTTCGAGCTGCGGGGCTGGTCGGAGACGAAGATCATCCTGCGCTTCTGGATCATCGCGTCGGTGTTCAGCGCGATCGGATTCACGCTGTACCAGAACAGCCTGCACCACACCCTGTGAAGCCGCGTCCGCCCGTCCCGCCCGGGCCCCATCTCGTGCTCGGCCTCGCCCGTTCGGGGGTCGCGGCGGCGCTCGCGCTCGCGGCGCGGGGCGAGCAGGTGATCGCCGTCGACGCCGGCGATCCCGATGTCTCGCGCCTGCGCGCGGCGGGCATCGAGACCCACACCGGCAGCGACGGCGTGGCCGAGCTCCGCCGCGTGCACCAGGTGGTCAAGAGCCCCGGCGTACCCGCGCAGGCGCCGCTCGTCGAGGCGGCCCGGGCGCGCGGGATACCGGTGATCGGCGAGCTCGAGCTCGCGTGGCGGATGCTGCCGAACGAGTTCGTCGCCGTGACGGGGACGAACGGCAAGACGACGACGGTGGAGTGGATCGGCCACCTGTACCGCGAGGCGGGCCTGCCGGTGGCGGTCGCCGGGAACGTGGGCACGGCGCTCAGCACGCTCGTCGGCGCCGTCGCGCCGGCGGCGACGATCGTCTGCGAGGCCTCCTCCTTCCAGCTCGAGGACACCGTCGCGTTCGCCCCGGAGGCGGCGGTGCTCCTGAACCTCAGCCCCGACCATCTCGACCGCCACGGCAGCATGGAGGCCTACCGCGACGCGAAGCTGCAGATCTTCGCGCGCCAGGGCAACGACGACGTCGCCGTCGCGCCGCTCGGGCTCGGGATCGAGGACCTTGGCGGCTGCGCGCGCCGCGTGCGCTTCGGCGACGAGGCGGGCGCGGCGCTCTCCGCCCGCGCCGGCGAGCTGTGGTGGGAGGAGCGGCCGCTGCTGGGCGTCGACGAGCTCGGCCTCCCCGGGATCCACAACCGCCACAACGCGATGGCCGCCGCCGCGGTGACGCTCGCGCGCGGCGTCGAGGTCGAGGCCGTCGTCGCCGGGCTGCGCAGCTTTGCGGGCGTCGCCCATCGCCTCGAGCCCGTCGCCGAGCGCGCCGGAGTGGCCTATGTCAACGACTCCAAGGCGACGAACGTCGCCAGCACGCTCGTCGCGCTCGAGGCGCTCGGAGCGGGCGCTGCGCGCCTGCATCTCATCCTCGGCGGCCAGGGCAAGGGCCAGGACTTCGGCGCCCTGGCCGATCCGGTGCGGGCGAGCTGCGTTGCCGTCTATCTGATCGGCGAGGACGGGCCGGCGATCGGAGCCGCGCTCGCCGCGACCGGCGTGCCGATGCACGACTGCGGCGACCTCGATCGTGCCGTCGCGGCGGCCGGCCGCGCGGCGACGCCGGGACAGATCGTGCTCCTGTCACCGGCGTGCGCGAGCTTCGACCAGTTCGACGACTTCGAGGCGCGCGGCGACCGGTTCCGGGAGCTGGTGCGGGCGGGGGCGTAGGCGGGGGCGCCCGCGGCCCGAAGGCGCGCTCGGGCGGCGGCGCGGCGGCGCGGGCGCGGCGCGCGGCGCGCGCTCGGGCGGGCGCGGCGGGCGCTCGGGCGGCGGCGCGCTCGGGCGCGGCGGGCGCTCGGCGGCGGCGCGCTCGGGCGGGCGCGGGGGTGGCGCGGGGCGCGCTCGGGCGGGCGCGGCGGGCGGTCGGGCGGCGCCGCGCGGCGCGCCGAACTTTGGTCGATCTTGTCGCACAGAGGAAGAAGATCGACCAAACTTCGGGTGCGGGACGCCGCGAGCGGCCCGACTCGGTGGTTTCCCGGCCCCCGTTCACCGGTGTGAAGGGCTCCCGTCGGCCACGTCGAAGTCCGCGCTAATGGCTGCCGCCCGCGCCGCTCGCCCGTCCGCCGATCGCTCGCGCGGTCGTGGCGGCGCCCGGGCGACCCCGCGCAGCGCCGCCGGCGCGCCGACCATCGAATACAACATCCTGCTCACGGCGACGCTCTGCCTCCTCGCCGCGGGCACCGTCATGGTCTACAGCGCCTCCTCGGCGCCGAGCCTGCTCAAGGGCGGCAGCGGCACCGGGACGGCGCTCAAGTTCGTCGTCTTCGGCAGCATCGGGCTCGTCGTGATGCGGGTGTTCTCGCGGCGCGGCCTCGACGTCGCCCGCCGGCTCACCGGACCGCTGCTCGCGATCTCCTTCGTGCTCGTGCTCGCGGTGCACGTTCCGCACCTCGGCGTATCGGTCAACGGCGCCCGGCGCTGGCTCGGCGCCGGACCGCTGCAGTTCCAGCCCTCGGAGCTGATGAAGCTCGCCCTCGTCCTGTACACGGCGGAGCTGCTCGCCCGCCGCCCACGGCGCGTGCAATCGCTGCACGATCTCGCCCGCCCGCTGCTCGTCGTCGTCGGCGCGGCGACCGTGTGCGTCGCCTCGCAGCCGGACATCGGCACGGCGATGGTCATCGCCTTCACGGTGAGCGCGCTGCTCGTCGCCGTCGGGATCCCGATGCGCCTGCTCGGCACCCTCGCCGCCGGGGCGATCGCGATCGTCGTCCTGTACGCGCTCGTGCAGCCGTACTCGCGCGCGCGCCTGACCTCGTTCATCGATCCGTGGTCGCACGCGCACTCGAGCGGCTTCCAGGCCGTCCAGGGTCAGATCGCGATCGGCACCGGCGGTCCGTTCGGCCGCGGGCCCGGGCAGTCGGTGCAGAAGATCTTCTACCTGCCCGAGGCGAGCACGGACTTCATCCTCGCGGTCATCGGCGAGGAGCTCGGCGTCGTCGGGATCTCCGCCCTGCTGTTCCTCTACGGCCTGATCGCCTTCGCCGGGCTGCGCGCCGCCAAGAAGGCGACGAGCCTCTACAGTGCGCTCATCGCCGTCGGGGTCACGTCGCTGATCGTCTCCCAGGCGCTGCTGAACGTGTTCGCCGTGCTCGGGCTCGCGCCGCTGACCGGTGTGCCGTTGCCGCTCATCTCCTACGGATCGACGAACCTCATCGTCATGCTCGGGGCGATGGGCCTGTTGCTGAACGTCGCCGGCGGCGGCCACGCCCACGTGCGCGCCGTGCCGGGCGCCGGCGGCGCCGAGCGAGCGGCCGGCCCCGGCGACAGACGTCGGGCGGAATCGGCACGATGGGGTGATGGACCACAACGAGCCGAGGATCGTGATCGCCGCCGGGGGGACGGCGGGACACGTCGTGCCGGCGCTCGCGGTCGCGGCGGCTCTGCGCGCTGAGGGCGCGTCGGTGACGTTCATCGGCGGCGAGCGCGCGGAGGCGCAGCTCGTCCCCGCGGCCGGCTTCGAGCTGCGCACGATCTCCGTCGAGGGCCTCAGCCGCACCAATCCGCTGCGGGCCGTGCGCGCGCTCGGGCTCGCGGCGCTTGCCGTGCGCAGCGCCCGGCGCCTGCTCGCCGAGCTGCGCCCGACGGCCGTGATGGGCGGCGGCGGCTACGTCGCCGGCCCGGTCGGCCTGGCCGCGATCACGCGGCGCGTCCCGCTCGTGCTGACCGAGGCCGACAACCACCTCGGGCTGTCCAATCGCGCCCTCGCCCCGTTCGCGCGGCGCGTGTGCCTGGCGTTTCCGCTCGACGGGGAGCGGCGCGCGCATCCGCGCTACCGGGTCACCGGGCGCCCGATCCCCGCCCCGAGCGGCGTGCGCGATCGGGCGGGCGCGCGGGCTGAGCTCGACGTCCCGGCCGACGCGACCTGCGTGCTCGTGTTCGGCGGATCGCTCGGAGCGCGCTCGATCAACCTCGCCGCCGTCGAGGCGTTCGCCACCGGCGACACGCACGTCCTGCACGTCGCCGGACGCCGGGACTACCCGGAGCTGAGCGGCCGTCCGCGCCGGCCCGGCTACGACCTGATCGAGTACCTCGACGTCGACCGCTTCACCACGGCGCTCACGGCGGCCGATCTCGTCGTCGCGCGCGCGGGCGGCTCGGTCTTCGAGATCGCCGCCGCCGGGGTGCCGGCCGTGCTCATTCCCTACCCGTACGCGTCCGCCGACCACCAGACCGCGAACGCCCGCTGGATGGCCGACGCCGGCGCGGCCGTCGTCATCCCCGACGACGAGCTCACGCCGGAGCGCCTGGCGGGCGAGGTCGGCGCGCTGCTCGCCGACCCCGAGCGCCTCGCGGCAATGGCGCGCGCCTCGCTCGGCCTCGCGCGCCCGCGCGCCGCCGAGGACATCGCCGCCGAGCTGCTCGCCGCGGCGTCATGAGCGCCGACCGGTCGGAGACGCCCGATCCCGCTCCGTGGCGGGGCCGGCGGCTGCATTTCGTCGGCGTCGGGGGCGCCGGCATGAGCGCCTACGCCCGCGCGGCGCACGCGCTCGGGGCCGAGGTGACCGGCTCGGATCGCGCGAGCTCGCCCTTCCTGGAGCGCCTCGCCGCCGACGGCGTGCTCGAGGCGATCATCGGCCACGCGGCCGAGAACGTCCCCGCCGGCGACGACGTCGAGCTCGTCTACTCGACCGCGATCCCGCCCGAGAACCCCGAGCGGGCCGCCGCCCGCGAGCGCGGCCTGGCCGAGCATCCCCGCGCCGCGCTGCTCGAGCAGCTCAGCGCCCTGCGCCGAACGATCGCCGTGGCCGGCGCGGCGGGCAAGACGACGACGGCGAGCATGCTCGTCCACGCACTCCGCGGCGCCGGCCTGCGGCCCGGATGGCTCGTCGGCGCGCCCGTCGGCGGGGGGCTCGCCAACGCCGAGTGGAGCGACGGCGAGTGGCTCATCGTCGAGGCCGACGAGTCGGATCGCTCGATGCTCAGCCTGCACGTCGAGATCGCCGTGCTGACCAACGTCGCCCTCGACCACCACGACACGTACGGGTCGGTCGCGGATCTGCGCGAGGCCTTCCGCTCGTTCCTGGCCGGGGCGCCGCAGGCCGTCATCTGGGACCGGCCGGAGCTGCTCGCGCTGCGAGACGGGCCGGTCGTCCCCTACGACGCGGCCGGCGCCGAGCTGGGCGCCGGCGGCTCGAGGGTCCGCTGGCGCGGGCACGAGGTCGCGCTCGCCGTGCCCGGGATCCACAACGCCAGCAACGCCATCGCCGCGCTCGAGGCCGCCCGCCTGGCCGGCGCGGACGAGGACCGGGCCGTCGCGGCGCTGGCCACCTTCACCGGCGCCGGCCGCCGCTTCGAGCGCCTCGGCCACCACGCGTCGGGAGCGCTCGTCGTCGACGACTACGCCCACCACCCGGACAAGGTTGCGGCGACGCTGCGCGGGGCCCGCACGCTCGAGGCCGACCGCATCGTCGCCGTCTTCCAGCCGCACCTGTTCTCCCGCACCCGCGCGCTCGCGCACGAGTTCGGGCAGGCGCTCGCGCTCGCCGACGTCGTGCTCGTCACCGATGTGTACCCGGCCCGCGAGCGCGCCGAGGACTACCCGGGGGTGACCGGTCTCACGATCGCCGAGGCGGCGACCGACGCCGCGCATGGGCGGCCGGTGTACTGGCTGCCGACGTTCGACGACGCCCGCGCGGTGCTCGACCGCGTGCTGCGCGCGGGTGACGTGTGCCTGGTGATGGGGGCGGGCGACGTCGACGCGCTCGCGCGGGCGCTGGTGGTGGGGGTGGACTAGCGGGCTGCGGCGCCGGGCCGGGGCTTCGTCGCGGCGGCGCGCGCGCGGGTTGCTCGCGGCGAGCGCGGAAGGTTGGTCGATCTTCGCTCCTGGTGGACGAAGGTCGACCACGCTTCGCCGTGGCGGCGCCGTCGGCCGTCATCACCAGTTCCCTGCAATCGCGCTTCGCGCGCGAGGGGTTCGGCCGCAGAGGTCGAACCACGCAGGCAGATGGAGCGCACCGTTCCCGCTGCACGCCTGGGCGGCCGCCGATCGCGGCCGGCGCGCGGCGGGCTCTCCGTGCCCGACCCGCTGCGCCGCGCCTGGCAGCTGGTGCGCGCGATCCTCGTCCTCGTTCGCCGCGGGCTCGTCGCGCTCGTCACCGGCGGGCGGCGCCATCCGCGGCGGGTAGCCGCACTCGCCGGTGTGCTCGCGCTGCTCGGCGCGTCCTACCTGGTCGTGCGCCACTCCTCGCTGTCGGCGGTCCGGCGCGTGGAGGTCTCGGGGGTCAGCGGGATGGATTCCGGCGCGATCCAGTCGGCCCTGATCACCGCGGCCCAGCACCAGTCGACGCTCGGGGTGAACGTGGGAGCGCTGCGCGCGGCCGTCGCGCCGTACCACCTCGTCAGCGCCCTGCGCGTCAGCGCCTCGTTCCCGCACACGCTGCGCATCACGGTCGCCGAGCAGCTCCCGGTCGCGACTCTGCGAGACGGCTCCCAGCAGGTCGTCGTCGCCGCCGACGGGGCGGTGCTCGACCCGAGCGTCGCGGCCGGCGCGGCGCCGACGATCGACGTGACGAGCCTGCCGGCCGGTCACGTGATCGATCCGCAACTGCTGGCCGAGCTGACCATCCTCGGCGCCGCGCCCCCCGTGATGCTGCATCGCATCGCGCGGATCTACCCGAGTCCCAACGGGTTCGCGGTGTCGATGCGCAACGGGCTCGTCATCTTCTTCGGCGACACGACCCTCCCTCACGCGAAGTGGCTCTCCGCCGCGCGCGTCATCGCCTCGCCGCTCGCCGTCGGCGCGACCTATGTCGACGTTCGCGTTCCCGACCATCCGGCCGCCGGCGGACTGACCCCGGGGGCGTCGGACGCCGGCACGACGACGACGCTCGACGCGAACGACGCCTCGATCGCCGCGGCGCTCACGTCGGCGCTGGGCCCGGGATCCGGCGGCGCGGCCTCCGCCGGCGCGGGGACCGGCGCCGCGACGGGAACCGGCGCGTCCACCGCGACCGGGACGGTCGCCACTGGAGCCGGCACCGCGACGGGCATCGGCACGGGCACGGGCGCCGCTACCGGCACGGGCACCGGGACGGACACCGGCACCGCGACGGGCACGGGCACCGGCACCGGCGCGGGCGCCGGCGCAGGTGCCGGCACCGGCACGGGCGCCGGAACCGGGTCCGCGGGCGGCGGCGCAACGAGCGCGGGCGGCACCGTGGGGGCCGGCGGCGCCGGCACCGCGACCGGGGGTCCTGTGGCCCCCTGAACGAGATATACCTCAACTGGAGGTCGACTGTTGCGAAACTCGAATTCTCAGCCGTGACTTGAGAGTTCCGCGTTCTGCAACGTTTCTTGCGGCAGTAGACTGCGCGTTGACAGCGCAAAGATGCCTGCATAACGTGGGCAATCCTCAGGGTCTGCCGACATCTCTCAGCGAACCCTTAATAACTACTCAAGGCTTCGGACAGAACACATGGAGAGCAGCGGCAGCTACCTCGCAGTCATCAAGGTCGTCGGCGTCGGCGGCGGTGGCACCAACGCCGTGAGCCGCATGGTCGACGCCGGCCTTCGCGGCGTCGAGTTCATCGCCGCGAACACCGATGCCCAGGCGCTCGCGATGTGCGATGCCGACGTGAAGCTCAACATCGGTCACGACTCGACGAAGGGCCTCGGCGCGGGCGCGAACCCCGAGGTCGGCTTCGGGGCCGCGGCCGAGTCGCGCGACGACATCAAGGAGGCGCTCAAGGGGGCCGACATGGTCTTCGTCACCGCCGGCGAGGGCGGCGGCACCGGCACGGGCGCCGCCCCGGTGATCGCCGAGATCGCCAAGAACGAGATCGGCGCGCTGACGGTCGGCGTCGTCACGCGCCCGTTCGACTTCGAGGGGACCCAGCGCAGCCGTCAGGCCAGCGAGGGCATCGAGCGCCTGCGCGAGGTCGTCGACACGCTCATCGTGATCCCGAACGAGAAGCTGCTCGCCGTCGTCGAGCGGCGCACGTCGATGCTCGACGCGTTCAAGGAGGCCGACAACGTCCTGCGTCAGGGCGTCCAGGGGATCACCGACCTCATCACGATCCCCGGTCTCATCAACCTCGACTTCGCCGACGTGCGCACGATCATGCACGACGCCGGCTCGGCGCTCATGGGCATCGGCACCGCCGGGGGCGAGAGCCGCGCCGCGGACGCCGCCAAGGCCGCGATCTCCTCGCCGCTGCTCGAGGAGTCCGTCGACGGCGCGACCGGCATCCTGCTGAACATCACCGGCGGCCGCGAGCTCGGCCTGTTCGAGGTCAACGAGGCGGCCGAGATCATCCAGGCGGCCGCCGATCCGAACGCGAACATCATCTTCGGAGCGGTCATCGACGAGGGGATGGGCGACGAGGTGCGGGTCACGGTCATCGGCACCGGCTTCGACCATCGCCCCGGCCGCGCGGTCGCGCGTGAGCGCGAGCGCCCGCGCCGTCCCGACCGCAACCCCCGCATCGACGAACGCCAGCGCTCGTCGCTCGAGATCCGCGACGACGACATCGACGTTCCGCCGTTCCTGCGCTGATCGCCGCGCCGGCCGGGCATCGCCCTCGGCGATGCCCGGCAGCTAAGCGGGTTGCGACTACGCGCCCTGCAGCAAGGACAGGACGGCGTCGGGCAGCTTCTGCGCCTGGGAGAGCATCGCCGTGCCGGCCTGCTGGAGGACCTGCTGGCTCGTGAAGGCGGTCATGGCGGAGGCCATGTCCACGTCCATGATCCGGCTGTTCGCGGCGGTGAGATTCTCCTCGTAGGTGGTCAGGTTCGCCATCGTGTACTGCAGGCGATTCTGGACCGCGCCGAACGTGGAGGCCACGCCCGAGACCGCGTTGATCGCGGCATCGATCGTGCTCAGCGTCGTCGACGTCCCGAGGCTGATCGTGCCGACCGAGGAGCCGAGGCTCACCGTCGAGACGGTGATCGACTCGCCGTCGTTGGCACCCACCTGGAAGGTGAGCGTCGCCGACGAGTTCAGGACGTTGATGCCGTTGAACTGAGCCGTCGCGCCGATCTGCTCGATCTCCGACAGCAGCTGGTTGACCTCGGTCTGGATGGCCGTCTGGTCGGTGCTGTTCAGCGTGCCGTTGCCGTACTGCACGGCGAGCTCACGGATGCGCTGCAGCATCTGCTGCACCTGGTTCAGGGCACCCGCAGCGGTCTGGACGAGCGAGACGCCGTCCTGGGCGTTGCGGTTGGCCTGGTCCACGCCGTTGATCTGACCCTGCAGGCTCTCGCTGATCGTCAGGCCGGCAGCGTCGTCGGCCGCGCTGTTGATGCGCAGACCCGAGGAGAGCTGCTGGGTGGACTTCTCCAGCGCCATCTCCGTCGTATTGAGGTTGTTCGCGGCGTCGATCGCCGAGACATTGGTGTTCACATATAGGGCCATGCGTTCATCTCCTTGATGACGTTGGGTTTGCTGCCCTGAGCCGACTCCCTGTCGGCTCCTCCCTTACGCACCCGGTAATCGCCCGGATCGAGGATGACTTGAGCGGGCTGGACGTTCGTGCCAGCGCCGTTGCGTCCCCGGGCCGAGCCCCCGTCGATGCGCGCCTACGGACCGAGCCGGCGTGCGCTCCAGGTGTCGTGCAGCAGGCAGGTCGGCGTCACCGTCGCCGTGTACCCGACGCTCCAGTCGATCTGCGCCCGCGTCCGGGTCGTGAAGCGCCCGTACAGCTGCAGCGGACGGCCCGCGGGCCCGGTGCGCGCCTCGAAGTCACCGCGACGGATCATCGCGGTGGCGACCGTGTAGACGCCGCACGTCGTCTTCATGCGCAGCGAGCGAACGTGGCCGTTTGCGACGCGGAACGCAAGCGGCTCACCCGCGGGCCCGGCGTAGCGGCCGGCCACGGGAGTCCGGCCCGGCGGAAGCCCGGCCGAGACGTGTCCGACCGGCGGCCCGTGAGCAGCCGTGACGGTCGTCAACGCCGCACACGCCCCCACGACCGCAAGCGCGGCAGTAAGGAGGCGGCGGAGAGATCCGGCGCGGCCTCGCCGCGGCCGGCGCCTCGGCGGCCGAGACGGGCCGGGCGCGAGTGGAGTGATGAGCTTGACCACCGAAGACCTCCGATCGGCGCCGGTTACGGGCGCGCCGACGCGCGCGAGCCAGCCTATCGCCAATACGGCGGTCGCGCGACCGGCGGTCCGGCCGCGCCGCGCCTACACGCCCTGGAGCAGCGACAGGACGGCGTCGGGCAGCTTCTGTGCCTGGGAGAGCATCGCGGTGCCGGCCTGTTGGAGGACCTGCTGGCTGGTGAACGTCGTCATGGCCGATGCCATGTCGACGTCCGTGATGCGGCTGTTGGCGGCGGTGAGGTTCTCCGAGGTGGTGGAGAGGTTGGCCATCGTGTACTGCAGGCGGTTCTCCACGGCGCCGAACGTCGAGGCGGCGCCCGACACAGCGTTGATCGCCGCGTCGATCGAGCTGAGCGTCGACGAGGTGCCCAGGGCGAGGCCCGAGGTCGGGACGTTCTCGATGGTCCACCCACCGCCCATCGCCGCCTCGAAGTGCTGGTAGGCCGCTGCGCCACCCGATGTGGCTACGGCGATCGATATTCCGAGGCCCCCAATGGCGTCTTCCCCATTCACGTCGGGGCCGCTGTAGGCCGGGAAGAGCTCGGCGAGCGTCACGCCGCCCACAGTGTCTGGGCCGGTCTGATTGCCGCCGTAGTAGAGAGTGACCCCTTGGGAGTCTGTCTGCGGGTCGTATTGAAGCGTGCCGGACACAACCTCACCGTGAGGTCCCACCAGCTCGTACGGCCCTGAGCCGGAGCCGCCCGAGCTACCGCTGATGCTGCTGATCAGCGACCCCAGGCTGACTGTGGCCATCGAGATCGTCTCGCTGTCGTTGGCCCCCACCTGGAAGGTGATCGTCTGTGAGCTGTTCAGCACGTTGATGCCGTTGAACTGCGCCGTGGCGCCGATCTGCTGGATCTCGGAGATGAGCTGGTTGACCTCGGTCTGGATCGCGGTCTGGTCGGTGCTGTTCAGCGTGCCGTTGGCGTACTGGACGGCGAGCTCGCGGATGCGCTGGAGCATCTGCTGGACCTGCGTCAACGCGCCGGCGGCGGTCTGCACGAGCGAGACGCCGTCCTGGGTGTTGCGGTTGGCCTGGTCGACGCCGTTGATCTGGCCCCGGAGGCTCTCGCTGATCGTCAGCCCGGCGGCGTCGTCGGCGGCGCTGTTGATGCGCAGGCCGGAGGAGAGCTGCTGCGTGGAGTGCTCGAGCGCGCGCTCGGTGGTGCTCAGATTGTTCGCGGCGTCGATCGCCGAGACGTTGGTGTTCACGTAAAGGGCCACGCGTTCATCTCCTTGATGACGGTTGGTCTGGACCCTGGCCGACTCCTTGTCGACCCGATCTGATGGGTGAAGCTATGTGGTGATGCCACCGGACATCGGTCATTGCGGGGATGCACTTGAGGAACCCCAGCATCTCTGGACCGCGATGCACAGGGATAGTGCGGAAAAACCCTCCCCCGGGTGCGAAATCCCCTCGTGCGCGTGCGAAATCCGCTCACGCCGGTGCGGAACCTGCCATCGCGGCCCAGCGGCGCTTCCGCCCGCCACCCGTTGCTAGCCTGGCCACCCGATGGCGGCCTCCCACTCTCCAGCGCTCCGGCGCACGCCCCTGTACGACCGCCACGGCCGCGCCGGCGCGCGCCTGGTCGACTTCGCCGGCTGGGAGATGCCGGTCCAGTACGACGGCGTGCGCCAGGAGCACCTGCGCGTGCGCGAGCACGCCGGCATGTTCGACGTGTCGCACATGGGGGAGATCGAGACGACGGGCCCGCAGGCGACCGAGCTGCTGCAACACCTGCTCTCCAACGATGTCTCCAAGCTCGCCCTCGCCGGCGCGCAGTACAGCGTCCTGTGCCGCGACGACGGCGGCGTGCTCGACGACCTGTTCACCTACCGGCTCGACGAGAACTCCTACCTGACCGTCACCAACGCGTCGAACCACGACCGCGACTTCGCCACCTTCCGCGCCGGGGCCGACGGCTTCGACGCGACCGTCCAGGACGTCGCCGACCGCTACGCGATGCTCGCCGTCCAGGGTCCGGCCGCGCGTGAGATCGTCCAGGCGACCGCCGACCGCCCGCTGCCGCCGCGACACAGGGCGGAGCGCCGCATCGTCCACGGGTTCGACGTGCTCGTGTGCGGCACCGGCTACACCGGCGAGGACGGCGTCGAGCTGCTGCTCGCGCCCGAGGACGCGCCCGCGCTGTGGGACGAGCTCGTGCGTCGCGGCGCCGCGCCGGCCGGCCTCGGCGCGCGCGACACGCTGCGCACGGAGGTCTGCTTTCCCCTCTACGGTCAGGAGCTGACGGAGGAGCGCAATCCGATCGCGGCCGGTCTGGGATGGTGTTGCAAGGAGGACACCGGCTTCGTCGGCGCCGACGCCGTGCGCGAGACGCGCGCGAGCGGCCCGAGCGAGAAGCTCGTCGCCTTCACGATCGAGGGAGCCGGGATCGCCCGGGCCGGCAACCCGGTGCTCGGCGGCGGCGTGGTGACGAGCGGAACGCTCTCGCCGACGCTGCAGATCGGCATCGGAATGGCCTACGTGCCCGTCGAGCGCGCCTCCGTCGGCGAGCCGCTGCGGATCGACGTGCGGGGCCGCACGCGCGAGGCGCTCGTGCGTGCCGCGCCGCTCGTGCCGAAACGGGGATAGCGCCCGGCGACCCCGTAGGATCTTGGCCGATCGCCCACCTCCGACCCTGGGAGCCTGACTGGAATGGCCGACGCCAGCTATCCGGACGAACTTCTGTATCACCCCGAGCACGACTGGGCCCGGATCGATCCCGACGACCCCGCCCAGGCGACCTTCGGGATCACCTGGTACGCGCAGGACGCGCTCGGCGAGGTCGTGTTCTTCGAGCCCCCGGCGGTCGGGGCGCTCGTGACCAAGGACGAGCCCTACGCCGAGATCGAGTCGGTCAAGGCGGTGTCCGATGTGATCGCGCCGATGTCGGGCGAGATCGTCGAGGTCAACCCGGGGCTCTCGGACAGCCCCGAGACGATCAACGCGGACCCCTATGGTGAGGGGTGGCTCGTGAAGGTCCGCCTCACCGAGCCGGGCGAGCGCGAGGCGCTCATCGACCGCGCGACATACGCGGCGAGCCTCGGCTAGGCGGACGGCCGCGAGACCCCCTTCTTCCAAGGACATGAGCCGCTACACGACAACGACCGACCAGGATCGCCTCGGGATGCTCGCCGCGATCGGCGTGTCCTCGATCGAGGAGCTGTTCGCGTCGATCCCGTCGAGCGTGCGCTTCGACGGGTCGCTCGCGCTGCCGGCGGGGCGCAGCGAGCTCGAGGTGTTCGCCCACCTGCGCGACCTCGCGGCCGCGAACGTGAGCGCCGAGGACGAGCTGACGTTCCTCGGCGCCGGCATGTACGACCACTACGTGCCCGCGGCGATCGACATGCTCATGGAGCGCTCGGAGTTCCTGACGCCGTACACGCCGTACCAGCCCGAGATCTCCCAGGGTGGCCTGCAGGTGATGTTCGAGTACCAGACCGCGATCAGCGAGCTGACCGGGCTGCCGGTCTCCAACGCGTCGGTCTACGAGGGTCCCTCGGCGGTCGCGGCCGCCGGCTACCTGGCCAGGCTCGTCAACGGGCGGCGGCGGTTCGTCGTCTCCCGCGGGCTGCATCCGCACAGCCGCGAGACGCTCGCGACGCTGTCGCATGGCTACGGCACCGAGGTCGTCGAGGTCCCGCTCGCCGGCGGCGTCACCGACGCCCACGCGTGGGCGGAGGCGCTCGACGACGACGTCAGTGCCGTGTTCCTGTCGCAGCCGAACTTCCTCGGCGCGGTCGAGGACCTCGAGCCGCTCATCGCCGCGGCGAAGGCGCACGGCGCGCTCGTCGTGTGCTCGTGCGACCCGATCCCGCTCGGCGTGCTGCGCACCCCCGGCGAGCTCGGCGTCGACGTCGCCGTCGGCGAGGGCCAGACGCTCGGCAACCGCCTCGACTTCGGCGGGCCGTCGTTCGGGTTCTTCGCCGCCGCGCAGGAGCACCTGCGCCGGATGCCCGGGCGGATCGCCGGCGAGACGACCGACGTCGACGGACGGCGGGGCTTCGTGCTGACGCTGCAGACGCGCGAGCAGCACATCCGCCGCGAGAAGGCGACCTCGAACATCTGCACCGCCCAGGCGCTGAACGCGCTCGCGGGGGTCGTGTACCTCGCCTGGCTCGGACGCGAGGGCCTCGTCGAGCTGGCCGAGCTGCTCGTGCAGCGCACGGCCTACGCGCGCGACACACTCGCCGCACTGCCCGGCGTGAGCACGCTGCACGACCGGCCGGTCGTGCGCGAGTTCGCGCTGCGGCTGCCGGTCGAGGATCTCGAGGGCGTCGAGCGCGTGATCGAGCGCTGCCAGGCCGAGGGGGTCAACCCCGGCTACGCGCTCGGGCGCGAGTACGAGGAGTACCCCGACGCGCTGCTCGTCGCGATCACCGAGCGCCGCTCGCGCGCCGACATCGACCGCCTGGCCGACGTCCTGTCGCGGGTGCTGCAGGCCGAGGCGGCGGAGCGGCCGGTCACCGCCGGGGCCGGGGCGTGAGCACGACCACTCCCGAGCAGCGCGGCGAGACCGCGATGCAGGCCGAGCGCGCCGTGACGATCTTCGAGCGCGGCCGTCCCGGACGGCGCGCGTTCGTCGCGCCCGTGCGCGACGTCCCCGAGCGCGACCCGCTCGAGCTCCTGCCGGCGCACCTGCGCCGCGACGAGCCCGCGCGGCTGCCGGAGGTCTCCGAGCCCGAGCTCGTGCGCCACTACGTCCGCCTGTCGCGGCGCAACTTCGACCTCGACTCGGGCTTCTACCCGCTCGGCTCATGCACGATGAAGCACAACCCGCGCCTGCACGAGCGCGTGGCCGCGCTGCCCGGGCACGCCCGCCTGCACCCGCTGCAGAGCCCGCGCCACGCGCAGGGGGCGCTCCAGCTGATGCACAACCTCGAGCAGGCCCTGGGCGAGATCGCCGGGCTGCCGCACGTCTGCCTGCAGCCCTCGGCCGGCTCGCACGGCGAGCTCGCCGGCGTGCTGCTCACCCGGGCCTACCACGAGAGTCGGGGGGAGCGGCGGACGAAGGTGCTGGCCCCGGACACCGCGCACGGGACGAATCCCGCGACGGTGACGATGGCCGGCCTGGAGGTCGTCAAGGTGGGCACGAACGCCGACGGCGGCGTCGACCTCGACGACCTGCGCGCGGCGGCCGGCGAGGACGTCGCCTGCCTGATGCTCACGAACCCGAACACGCTCGGGCTGTTCGACCCCAACATCGAGGAGATCGCCCGGATCGTCCACGACGTCGGGGCGACGCTCTACTACGACGGGGCGAACCTCAACGCCGTCATGGGCATCTCGCGCCCCGGGGACATGGGCTTTGACATCGTGCACTTCAACCTGCACAAGTCCTTCACGCAGCCACACGGCGGCGGCGGACCCGGTTCGGGCCCGATCGCCGTGTCCGAGCGGATCGCGCCGTTCCTGCCCACGCCGATCGTCACCCGCCACGACGGCGTGGACGGTCCGGAGTTCGACCTCGACTACGACCGCCCGCGGTCGATCGGGCGCCTGCGCGGCTTCCAGGGCAACTACGGCTGCTTCGTGCGCGCCTACGCCTACATCTGCTCGCTCGGCGCCGACGGCCTGCGCGACGCATCCGAGACGGCGGTGCTGAACGCCAACTACCTGCTCGCGCGGTTACAGCGCGAGGGCGTCGCGGACCTGTTGCCGCTCGCGTTCGGCGGAGACTCGGGCGCGCGCTGCATGCACGAGTTCGTCCTCTCGGGCGCGCCGATGAAGAAGGAGCTCGGCATCAGGACGCTCGACCTGGCCAAGCGGCTGCTCGACCACGGCGTACACCCGCCGACCGTGTACTTCCCCTTGCTCGTCGACGAGGCGCTGCTGATCGAGCCGACCGAGACCGAGACGAAGGAGACGCTCGACGCGTTCGCCGACATCGTCGCGGACATCCTGCGCGAGGCGCGCGAGGATCCCGAGCTCGCCCGCAACGCGCCCTACTCGACGCCGGTGCGGCGCCTCGACGAGGCCGCGGCCGCGAAGCACCCGGTGATTCGCCAGCCGTTGTGACGGGAGCCGACCCGGCGGCCGCGCCGCCGCGCATCTTCTCGGGCATCCAGCCCACGGGACGCAAGCACCTCGGCAACTACATCGGGGCGATCGCCCAGTACGTGGCCGGGCAGGAGCGGGGCGAGGGGATCTATTGCGTGGTCGACCTGCACGCGCTGACCAAGCCCTACGACCCCGTCGCCCTGCGCGAGGAGCTGTATGACCTGCTCGCGATCCTGCTCGCCGCCGGCCTCGATCCGCAGCGGGCCGTCCTCTTCCGCCAGAGCGACGTGCACGAGCACACCGAGCTCACCTGGCTACTCGCCAACGTGACCTCCTTCGGCGACCTCAACCGGATGCACCAGTTCAAGGAGAAGTCCGGCGGCGAGCGCGAGCTCGTCCCCGCCGGGCTGTTCTTCTACCCCGTGCTGATGGCCGCCGACGTGCTCGCCTACCGGGCACAGGAGGTCCCGGTCGGCGACGACCAGCGCCAGCACGTCGAGCTCATGCGCGACATCGCCCAGCGCTTCAACGCCCGCTTCGGCGAGACGCTCGTCGTGCCCGAGCACCGCATCCCGGCCGTCGGGGCTCGGATCATGGACCTGCAACGGCCCGACTCGAAGATGTCGACGACCGGGGGCACTGCCGAGGGCACCGTGTACGTGACCGATGAGCCCGCGGCGATCGAGAAGAAGTTCAAGCGGGCGGTCACCGACTCCGGCAGCGAGGTGCGCCGTGCCCCCGACAAGCCCGGGGTCACGAACCTGATCGAGATCCTCGCCGCCGTCCGGGGTGAGACGGCCGAGGCGATCGAGGCCGAGATGGCCGCAGCGCGCTACGGTGACCTCAAGGGCGCGGTGGCGAGCGCGGTGATCGACTACCTCGCGCCGGTGCGCGAGCGCTATTCACAGCTGCGCGCCGACACGGACGGGCTCGAGCGGATCCTCGCCGCCGGCGCGGAGCGGGCGCGTGCGATCGCGGGGCCCACGGTCGCTGACGTCCGTGAGCGCATGGGCGTCGGCGCGCCCCCGCGGGGGTAGGCCGGTGGCGGGCGCGCCGAGATCGGCCCCGGATCCGGCCGCGGCGGCCCCGTCGCCGCCTCCGACCCCACCAGGCGCTACGGTGCCCCGATGACGCTCGCCGCGTTGCAGCTCGACCTCGACGTGTTCACCGGGCCGTTCGATCTGCTGCTCGCGCTCGTGCTGCGCGAGGAGGTCGATCTGCTCGAGCTCGAGCTGACCGACGTGGTGCTCGCCTACCTCGACCACCTCGACCGCCGCGGCGAGCTCGACCTGGACACGGCGACCGAGTTCATCGTGCTCGTCGCCGCCTTGCTCGAGCTGAAGTCACGGCTGATGCTGAGCGCCGACGAAGAGGACCTGCTCGACCTCGAGCCCGGCGAGGCGGCCGAGGAGCTGCTGGCGCGGATGCTCGAGGCGCGCCGCTACCGGGCCGCCTCCGCCTACCTGCAGCGGCGCCTGGCCGACGAGGAGGGCGTCCGCTACCGCGCGGCGCGGATCCCGGCGCACCTGCGCCGCGCCACGGAGACGCCCTCCGACGAGGAGCGCCGCTACGACCCCGCCGTGCTCGGGCGCTCGCTCGGCGGGCTGCTGCGCATGCCGCCCGCGATCAGCCTGCGCCACATGGGCGCGCCCCGCGTCAGCGTCACCGAGCGCCTCGCCCGCCTGCGAGAGCTGCTGCGGCGCGGGGGCTTCGACTTCGACGAGGCGGTCCGGGGCGCGGACCGCATGACCGTCGCGGTGACGCTCTTCGCGCTGCTGGAGCTGTACAAGCGCGGGGAGGCCAGCTGGGACCAGGAGGCGCCCTTCGCGCCGATCGCGGTGTGCGCGACCGGGCCCGGCCCCGAGGGCGCGTACGCCGGACCGGCCACCGCGCGCGCGGGCCTCGCGGTCGGCCGTCCGGAGCTCGGCTCGTGATGCTCGAGGGGGCCCCCGCCGGGCCGCCCGAGGTCGACGGCGAGCTTGTGCGCATCGTCGAGGCGCTGCTCTTCCTCGCGCCCGACCCGTTGACGCTGTCCGAGCTGGCCGAGGCGACCGAGTTCGACGCCGAGCAGGTGCGCGCGGCGCTCGAGGCCCTCCAGGCGCAGCTGGCCGCCGGCCCGCGGGGCCTGCGGCTGCGCGAGGTGGCGGGCGGCGTGACGCTCGCCACCGATCCGGTGGCCGAGGAGGCCGCTCGGCGCCTGTTCAGCAAACCGCGCGTCGCCTCGCTCACGCCGGCGCAGGCCGAGACGCTGGCGATCGTCGCCTACCTGCAGCCGATCTCGCGACCGGAGATCACGCGCATCCGCGGGGTCAGCGCCGACTCGGCCGTCGCCTCGCTGTACGAGCGCGAGCTGATCGAGGAGTCGGGCCGTTCCCAGTTCGGGGCGATCATCTACCGCACGACCCCCCTTTTCCTGAAGCTGTTCGGGCTGCGCTCGCTGGAGGAGCTGCCCGACGTCGCGCAGTGGGATCCGACGCCCGAGGAGCAGGCCGAGCTGCGCGATCGCCTGCTGCGCGCCGGCGAGGCGCGGGCCGGGGGAGCGCCGCCGGCGCCCGAGCAGTAGTCGCCGCGGCGGCCGTGGTCGGGCTCACAGCGGCGGTACGGTGGGCGCGGACCGCCGGCAGTAGCGATCGCGGGCCAGGGCGTCCGCCGGGTGCGCGTAGGCCGTCGCCCGGAGGATGAGCAGTGCGCGGACCGCGGCGTTGTCGTCGATCGTCGTCTCGACCTGCTCGAGCGCGGCGCGCGACGTCGCCTTCGCCGCGAGCAGCCTCCTCGCGTTGCGAATCGACTCGAGCCGCCACTGCGCGATGATCGACGCGATCTCGTTCGGGTTGACGAGCGCGCTCGAGGCCTGCGTCACGGTGGTCAGCGTGGGATCGAAACGCCGGGCGACCTCGCGCAGGGTGGGGGCCTGAGCGCGATCGATGTCGTTGTTGACCGCGATCACGTCGGCGGTCGCGTCGCTGCCGTCGGAGTGGCGCAGCCCGACACCGGCGATCGCATAGGCGAGGTCGCGGCTGACGTGGGCGTTCATGCCGAGCAGCATGTCGCCGAGCGCACTGACGCGATGGTCGTCCGCGGCCGCGAAGGCGACCTGCCACGCCTTCGGCACGGCGGCCCGGTCGCCACTGCGCCAGTCGTCGATCGCGCGGTAGTAGAGCGTCGAGAACACGGCGTCGAGGTGCGCGACATACCCCGGCTCCTGGTAGCGGCGCAGGCGCACGCTGTCGCCGACCTCGACGGACACCTGGCGGTACATGAGCGCGAACGGAGCGAGGTGGCTGCAGCTCGCCGCGAGCGGCGCGAGCCGTCGCGTCATCTCGGCCACCACCGCGTCCATGCAGCTCGGCACCCCGACGCCGCACACATTGGCCGATCCCGGAGCGAGGTGGGCCGGCATCGTGTCGGCGATCGCCGTCCACTGCGCGCCGCTGTAGGAACCGAGCGGGCGCTCCGGCGGGAAGGTCGCGAGCGGCGCAGCGCTCCCGCAGCCGGCGAGCGCGAGCATCGCGAGCGCGGCGCCGAGCGCCGGGCCGATCGGCCGGCGCGCGTATCGGCGCCGCTCAGCCAGCTCGGCGCCCCGGATCCATGCGCCGCAGGGCGAGGCCCGTGGCCAGCAGCGAGGCGAGGCCGATCGCCACGAGCGCGAGCGCGTCCTTCCACCAGGCCGCCGCGGTGTGATCCCACGCCGAGTCGCCGCGATCGCCGTTGGACAGCGCCGTGAAGAGCGGCGCCGGGTTGTTGAGGTTGACCGACGGCGTCCGCGTCAGCACGCCCGTGATCGCCTGCAGGTTGTTCAGGTCGGTGGTCGAGGCGACGGTCGCGAACCCCCACCGGGCGCTGGAGACGTAGCCGAGCTGCTTGAGGACGGGCTTGTTGCCGATCTGGGGGAAGACGCCGCCCAGCGCGAGCACGAGCTGGAACACGAGCACGACCGGCAGCACCGTCGTCGCGCGGTCCGACGTCCGGGCGAGCGCGGAGATGAGCAGCCCGATGCACATCGCCGCGAGGCCGGCGAGCGCCGCGCCGACCATCAGCTCGCCGAGCGGCCAGCCGAGGACCGAGGCGTACACCGGCCCGCCCTGATCGGCGGTCGCGAGCGCCACGAGCACGGCCGCCTGCAGGACCGTGATCGCGCCGAGAGTGGTCGCCTTGGACGCGACGTAGGCCGAGATCGACAGCCCGGCGGCCCGCTCGCGGCGATAGATGGGCAGCTCCTTGGCGATCTCGCGCACCGCGTTGGACATCCCGAGCCAGGTCACGCCGAGGACGACGACGAGCAGGACGAGACTGGCCTGCGAGATGAGCCGCAGCTGCGAGGCGGGGGCGGGCGCGAGCTCGCCGCCCGGCAGCGCGACGAGCATGAGCAGCCCGAGCACCGGCGCCTGCGCGAGCACGAGCGAGAGGTTGCGCCGGTCGGCCGCGAGCACCGCGAAGGAGCGTCGCGTGAGCGTCACGTACTGCTTCAGCCAGCCCCGCGACGTCGAGGCGCGCGCCCCGCCCGGGCGTGCGGTCGTCGCGTCGGGCGCCGATGCCGGCGCCTCGTCCGCGGTGGATTCGACCGCCCCGCCGCGTCGCACGTACTCCTGGAACTGCGGATCGGCGCGGAAGCGCGCGCCCCAGTCGGTGTCGGGGCGTTCCTCGAGCTCGCTGAACACCTCGGCGTACTCGCGGCGCTCGAAGTACGCGGCGACGAGCTGCGGCGGTCCGAAGTACGCCATTCGCCCGCCGGGCGCGAGCACGAGCACCCGGTCGCACAGTCGCAGGCTCTGCGTGCTGTGGGTGATGACGATGACCGTTCGGCCGCCGTCGGCGAGCGCGCGCAGGATCTCCATGACGCTGCGCTCGTAGTTGGGGTCAAGCCCCGAGGTCGGCTCGTCGAGGAACAGCAGCGACGGCTCGGTGAGCAGCTCGAGCGCGACGCTCACCCGCTTGCGCTGGCCGCCCGAGAGTCGCCCCACGGGCACGTCGGCGCGATCGCCGAGCCCGAGCTCGGCGATGACCTGGAGCACCCGGCGCTCGCGCTCCTCGGCGTCGGTGTCGGCGGCGAAGCGCAGCCTGGCCGCGTAGGTGAGGGCGGTCCGCGCCGTCAGCTCGGTGTGCACGACGTCGTCCTGCGGCACGAAGCCGATCCGGCGGCGCAACCCGTCGTAGTTGTCGTACAGGCTCTGGTCGTCGTAGCGCACGTCGCCGTCGGTGGCGAAGCGAAAGCCGGTGAGCGCGTTCATCAGCGTCGACTTGCCGGCACCGGAGGGGCCGATCACCGCGAGCATCGATCGCGGCTCGAGCGAGAAGCTCACGTCGTCGAGCAGCACGGCGCCGCCCGGCAGGCGCACGGAGAGGCCGACGGCCGCGTACGCCACCTCGCCGCTGTCGGCCACCGGCTGCAGCTCGTCGCCGACGAGTCGGAACGAGCTGCGGCCGACCATGATCACGTCGAGCGCCGCGAGCGACTGGCGGGTGACGCGATGCCCGTTGACGAACGTCCCGTTCTGGCTGTCGAGATCGACGATCTCGTACTCCCCGCTCGCACGGCGGCGCAGCTCGGCGTGGCGGCGCGACGCGAGCAGGTCGTCGACGACGACGTCGCTGGCCGGATCGCGGCCGAGGCGCACGATCGGCGCGGACAGGGCGAAGGCGTGCGCTGCGGCGGGCCGCGGCCGGGCGCCGTTACGCGCGGGCGCGGCCGCGGCGGCCGCGTCGCCGTCGAGCGCCCCGCCGGCCTCGTAGTCGCGGGTGGCGAGGTCGACGATCCGCGTGGCGGCGGGCGCGAGCTCGATCAGCGGCCCCTCGTGCGGGTCGCCGAGGCGGAGCAGCAGCGACTCGTCGACCGCCACGCGGGTGATCTCCCGGCCCTTGAGGAAGACGCCGTGCGCCGGATCGACGCGCTCGGCGGTCCACCCGTCGGCTCCGCAGCGCAGCAATAGGTGGCGCGGACCGACGTGGTCGAGCTCGAGGCGCACGATGCAGCCCTGGTCACGGCCGAAGCTGATCTCCTCGAGCGCCGCGCTGAAGATGCCCTCCCGTCCGTTGACGCTCACCTGGATATCCGTTCCGGCCATGCGCGCGGATTGTGTCAGGCGCACCCCGTCCGGCGCGAATGCGCCCCGGCCCGTTCGGCGAAGTGGCCGCGGTGGCGGTTGAGCGTTACCCTCACGACCGTGGCGACAGCGGGCGCAACCGGCCTCGCGCCGGGTCAGGCGCTCGGCGACTACCGGATCGAGTCGGCGCTCGGTGGCGGGGCATCGGGCGCGGTCTACCGGGCCACCACCGCCGACGGCGCCGAGGTGGCGATCAAGCGAATGTTGCAGCCGGACCGCAGCGCGCGCTTCGAGGTCGAGGCGCGTCTGCTGCTCGGGCTCGAGCACCCGCGCGTCGTGAGCGTCCTCGACCACTTCGAGGACGACGCCGGGATGTACTGCATCGTGATGGCGCTCGTCCGGGGCACCGATCTCAGCCGGATGCTCTGGGACCGCGGGGCGCCGGGTCTCCCCGTCGCCGACGTCGTCGAGTGGACGCGGCAGGCGTGCGAGGCGCTGCAGTACACGCACGACCAGCAGATCCTCCACGGCGACGTCAAGCCGCAGAACCTCATCTGCGGGGCCGACGGCGTCGTGCTCGTGGACTTCGGAGCGGCGACGGCCCTCGACGCGTGCGGGGGAGCGCTGGCGCGCATGGGAACGCCGGGGTTCATGGCGCCGGAGGTGTTCGCCGGCTCGACCGTGTCGGTGCGCAGCGACGTGTACACGATGGCCGCCACCGCCTGGCATCTGCTCTGCGGCACGCCCCCGATCTTCGGCGAGCCGACGTCCCTGTCGGAGACCGTCGACGGGGTCACGCCGGGGCTCGAGCGGGCGCTGCGCCACGGGCTGGAGCTCGCTCCCGAGCATCGCACCGCCTCCGCGAACGCGCTCGCCGAGGCGCTCGGCGCCCCGCTGCGCGAGAGCGAGGGGGTGCCCCTCGGCGCGAGCATCGAGCGGGACGGCGTGGATCGCTCGCTCAGCGAGACCGTCGTGCAGACCGCGGCCGGCGTGTTCGAGGCGGCGGCCGCGTCGATCGCGCTCGTGGACCGCACGACCGGCGAGCTCGTGTACGAGTCGGCCTGGGGAGCGGGCGCGCGGGAGGTCGTCGGGCTCCGGCTGGCCCCGGGAATCGGCATCGCCGGCGCGGTCGTGGCCAGCGGCGATCCGCAGGCCGTGCCCGACTGCCGCGGCGACGATCGCTTCGCCGCTCAGGTCGCGCGCGGCACCGGCTACGTGCCCCACACGATGCTCGTCGTTCCGCTCGTGCGCGCGGGGATTCCGATCGGCGTTCTGTCGATCCTCGACCGCCGCGGGGGCCGCTCCTACGGTCCCGGCGACATCCCGCGAGCCGAGCTCTTCGCCCGGCTGGCGATCAGCGCGGTGGACGCGGGCGCCGGCCCGCGCACGTGACGCCCTCGGACAAGGCCGTCGGGCGTCAGCGCGGGCCGCGATTGGTAACTCAGACGGCCGGGGCCCGCCCGGCGAGCTGGCCGCAGGCGGCGTCGATGTCGCGACCGCGGGTCAGGCGCACCGTCGCCGGAAGCCCGTGCTCCTCGAGCGCGGCCTTGAAGGCGGCGATCGCCTCCCGTCCCGATCCCGCATACGGCGAGTCGGTCGGGTTGTAGGGGATGAGGTTGACCTTGAAGATGCGCGGGTCGAGCACGCGCGAGAGCGCGAGCGCCTGCTCGTAGCGGTCGTTGATCCCGGCGAGCATCACGTATTCGACGAACACGCGCCGCCGGCGGCGGGCGTGGTACTCGCGGCAGGCGGCGAGCACGTCGGCGAGTGGGTAGCGCTCGTTGACCGGCATGAGCTCGGAGCGCAGCGCGTCCTCGGGCGCGTGCAGCGAGAGCGCCAGGCGCAGCGGCATGCCGCAGGCGGCGAGTCGCTCGATCCCGGGGATCCAGCCGACGGTCGAGATCGCGGTGCGCCGGTGGGTGATGCCGAGGTCGGGCAGTCGCTCGCAGGCGGCGAGGACGTTGTCGAGGTTGAGCATCGGCTCGCCCATGCCCATGAAGACGAGGTGGCTCGGGGCCGAGGCGCCGTCGCGCCCGCGGAAGTGCAGGACCTGGTCGAGGATCTCGCCGGTGGTGAGGTTGCGGGCGAAGCGCATCGCGCCGGTTGCGCAGAACGTGCAGGTGAGCGGGCAGCCCGACTGCGAGGACACGCAAATCGAGCGCCGTCCGTCGCGGTAGCGCATGAGCACCGACTCGATCGGGCGGCCGTCGGTCGTGCTCAGGAGCGCCTTGACGGTGCCGTCGGAGGCGAGCTGCTCGCCGCGCAGCGTCAGCGTCGAGAGCGGCAGCGTGTCCGCCAGCGACTCGCGCAGCCCGAGCGGCAGGTTCGTCATCTCCCCGTAGGAGCGTGCGCCCTGGGCCACCCAGCGCCACACCTGCGCGGCCCGGAAGCGCGGCTCCCCGCGCTCGGCGAGCGCCTCGTCGAGTGCCTTCAGATCCATGTGCACCCTATGGTGGCAGCGTCATGCGCCTGGCCAAGTACCTCGCCCACGCCGGCATCGCCTCACGCCGCGCGGCCGAGGACCTCATCCGGGCCGGCCGGGTCACCATCGACGGACGGACCGTCCTCGATCCGGCGCGCGACGTCGGCGACGTCCATCGCGTCACCGTCGACGGGGAGCCGCTCGCCGGCCCCGAGTCGCGCGTCGTGTACGCGCTGCACAAGCCTCGCGGCGTCGTGTCGACCGCTCGCGACCCCCAGGGTCGCCCGACCGTCGTACAGCTCGTGCCGCTCGACCGGCGCCGCCTGTACCCGGTCGGCCGGCTCGACGCCGAGTCGACCGGGCTCATCCTGCTTACCAACGACGGGGAGCTCGCGCACCGCCTCACACACCCGAGCTTCGAGGTGCCGCGGACGTATCGTGCGCGTGTCGCCGGCCCGCCGCTGCGCGAGCCCGCGCTTCAGCGGCTGCGCGACGGCGTGCGGCTGGAGGACGGCGTGACCGCCCCTGCGCGGGTGCGCCGCCTTGGCGCGCACGAGCTCGAGATCACCCTGCACGAGGGGCGCAACCGGCAGGTGCGGCGCATGTGCGAGGCGGTCGGTCACCCGGTCCGGTCGCTCACCCGCATCCGCTTCGGGCCGCTCGAGCTCGGCGACCTGCAACCCGGCGCGCACCGCCGCCTGTCGGGTGCGGACGTGGGCCGATTGCGCGATACGGTGTGGAAGAATCGCGGCCGATGAGGCTCTTCGCCCTGCGCGGCGCAATCACCACCGCCCGCAACGAGGCCGAGGACATCGTCGAGGCGACGACCGAGCTGATGACGACGCTCATCGGGCGCAACGCGCTCGCCGCCGATCGGGTGGTGAGCTGCATCTTCACGGCGACGAACGACCTTGATGCCGAGTTTCCGGCGGTCGCGGCCCGTCAACTCGGGTTCGACCGGGTGCCGCTTCTGTGCGCGCGGGAGATGGACGTGCCCGGCTCGCTGCCCCGGGTCATCCGGGTGCTGCTGCACTACTACGCCGAGGACGACCACGTCTCGCGGCACGTGTACCTCCGCGACGCCGTCGCGCTGCGAGCGGATCTCGAGTCCGCGCAGTAGGCGCCGGCCCGGCGCCGCGGCGGGCCGGGGCCGAGGGCCGAGTGTCACAACCGCGAAACCGCACTTATCCTCGCTCTATGTGCATAAGTGCGGTCTCGCCACCGCCGCGGGCCGGGAGCGCGGCGCGGCGCCGCCCGCTGGATGGCGGCCGTGAGCGAGCTGCGGGACGCCTACCCGCCGGCGGTCACCGCGGTCCGGCGCCAGTCGCGCGCGATCTGGCGCTGGGCCACCCGTAGCGCGACGCGCCCGGCGCACACCGCGTCATGGAGCTCGTTCTCGACCGCGTCCTTCTCGTGGTAGCCGGGGCTGCTCTCGGGCCATAGGTTGGCGATGGCGTTGGTGCCTCCGAGCTCGAGCGGCACGAGGTGATCGACCTCGTAGCTGCCCGGGATGTGCGAGGCGATGCCGTAGTCGGCGTACACGCGGCGCTTGAGCCCCTCGGGAACGTCGCGGACCGAGCTCGCGTATCCCGGCGTGCAGATCCGCCCGACCGTCACAGTCGCGAACACGGCGCCCGGCGTGCAGTCGGGGTCGGGCAGCAGCCCGCGGGCTCGGCACGGGCTCGACCGGGTCGGGCGCCCGAGGGCCGCCGCCGGTACGGCGGCGCGCGGCGGCCGGACGGACACCGGCGGGCCCGCGGCGTCGAGGAGGGCGGATGGGCCGCCGCAGCCGCCGACGGCCCCGACCAAGGCGATCGCCGCCACCGTCACCAACGCCGGACGTCGATGTCTCCACATCTGCAAGGTGTATCGGGGCCTGCGGTAGGAACTCGCCCGGCGGCGGCGCTCGTGCCGCGGACGCGTCACACTGTGCCCGTGACGCTCGAGTTCTCATCGGCCATCGCGCGCATCCCCGCGTATCCGGCGGCGAACGGCTACGCCCTGCGCGGGCCGCTCGTGCGCCTCGCGAGCAACGAGTCGCCCTACCCGCCGATCCCGCCCGTGGTCGAGGCGATCGGCCGGGTCCTCCCCGACCTCAACCGCTATCCCGATCCGGCGAGCGTGCAGCTGCGCCGCGCGCTGTCGGACCGCTACGGCGTCCCGGTCGAGCGCATCGCCGTCGGGAACGGCTCCTGCGACCTGCTGCTCGCGGCCGGGCAGGCGCTGCTCGAGCCGGGGGCCGAGCTCGTCTACGCGTGGCCGTCCTTCTCGGAGTACCCGCACCTCGCCGCCGCCTCGGGCGCGCGCGAGATCCGCGTCCCGCTCGACGGCGAGGAGCGCCACGACCTGCCGGCGATGCTCGCGGAGATCACCGTCGCGACGCGGCTCGTGATCGTCTGCAACCCGAACAATCCGACGAGCACCGCCGTCCCGCTCGAGGACGTCGCGGCGTTCGTCGCCGAGGTCCCGCGCCACGTGTGCGTCCTCCTCGATGAGGCCTACTGCGAGTTCAACCTGCTCGACGACCCCGATCAGTCGGTCGACCTGCTCGCCCGCCACCCGAATCTGGCGCTGCTGCGTACGTTCTCGAAGGTCTACGGCCTGTGCGGGCTGCGCGTCGGCTTCGCCCTGTGCGGCTCGGATGAGCTCCCGCGCGCCGTCTCGCTCATCCGCCAGCCGTTTCACTGCAACGCCGCCGCGCAGGCGGCCGCGGTGGAGGCGCTCAAGCACCAGGACGTCGTCGGCGACCGCGTCACGCGCACGATCGCCGAGCGGATCGCCGTGACCGAGGCGCTCACCGAGCTCGGGCTGCAGGTGGCCGACTCGCAGGCGAACTTCACCTGGGTGCACCTCGGCTCCGAGCGCGACGAGCAGGCGGTGCTCGACGGCTTGGAGGGGCGCGGCGTGCTCGTCCGCAGCGGCGCCGCGCTCGGCCGCGAGGGCGCGCTGCGCGTCACCTTGGGCACCGAGCGCGAGAACGCGCGCTTCCTGGAGGCGCTGCGCGAGCTGTTGTGAAGCGGCCGGGGCGCCGCTCGACCTCGCCGCCTCGGTCTGCTACAAACTGAAGCCTGAACGCCATGTCAGCGCCGTCCGTTCATCCGTCGTCGCATCTCGCCCTCTCCGAGGGTTGCTGGCGTTCGTATCGCTACGCCTGGCGATTTAGCTAGGCGCTTCGGCCTGCCCTCGCCCCGCCGGCGAGACCGCACGCCGCACCGAGCCCGCTACCGGGCTGAGCGCCTTCTCCACGGGCCCCGAACGCCCACCCCGGCGGAGACCGAACCTCCCAGGAGCATGCGAAAGGACATTCGATGATGATCGTGATGAAACCGACGGCGACCGAGGACGAGATCGCCGCCGCCATAGAGCGAATCGAGTCGGTCGGCGCCCGCGCCCACCCGATCCAGGGCGAGGAGGTGACCGTGATCGGCGCGATCGGCGACCGCGAGCACATCGCGCGCCTCGATCTCGCCACGGCGCCCGGCGTCGACCGGGTGATGCCGATCCTCAAGCCGTACAAGCTCGCCTCCGCCGAGCTGCGTGCCGGCGGGCGCTCGGTGCTCGACATCGCCGGGCGCAGGGTCGGCGGTGAGCACTTCTCGCTCATCGCCGGGCCGTGCACCGTGGAGACGCGCGAGCAGACGCTGCAGACCGCCCGCGTGGTCGCCGACGCCGGGGCGGCGATGTTCCGCGGCGGGGCGTACAAGCCGCGCACGTCGCCGTACTCCTTCCAGGGGCTCGGCGTGGAGGGGCTGCGGATGCTCGCCGAGGCGAAGGCCGAGACCGGCCTGCCGATCGTCACCGAGCTGATGGACCTGCGCGACCTGGACGCCGTGCTCGAGGTGGCCGACGTCATCCAGATCGGGGCCCGCAACATGCAGAACTACACGCTCCTGAGCGAGATCGGGCGCAGCGGACGGCCTGCGCTGCTCAAGCGCGGCCTGTCGGCCACGCTCGACGAGCTGCTGATGGCGGCCGAGTACATCCTCAAGGAGGGCAACGAGAACGTGATGCTCTGCGAGCGCGGGATCCGCACGTTCGAGACGGCGTACCGGTTCACGCTCGACCTCATGGCCGTCCCCGTGCTCAAGGGGCTCACGCACCTGCCGGTGATCGTCGATCCGAGCCACGCCGCGGGCCGTCGCGACCTCGTGCTGCCGCTGTCGCTGGCGGCCGCGGCCGCCGGTGCCGATGGCATCATCGTCGAGGTGCATCCCGACCCCGAGAACGCCGTCTGCGACGGGCCGCAGGCGCTGCCGGCCGGCGAGTTCGCCGAGTTCGCGGCGGCGGTCGAGCGCGCCACGGCGCTCGCGGGCAAGGCGTTCGCCGCCGCGTGATGGCCGCCGCTTCCGAGCGCTCCCGGCGACCTCGCCGCGCTGCGGGAGCGTGCCGCGGGTGAGGATCGCCGTCCTCGGGGTGGGGCTCATCGGGGGCTCGATCGGACTGGCGGCGCGCGGGCGTCTCGGGGCCCAGGTCGCCGGGTACGACCCGGACGTGGGCGTGCTCGCGCGGGCGCGCGAGCAGGGGGCGATCGACGAGTCCGCGCCCGACCTCGCCGCCGCCGTGGCCGGAGCCGACGCGGTGTTCGCCGCGGCGCCCGTCGGCGCGCTGCCGGCGACCGTCGCCGCCGCGCTCGCGGCGGCGCCCGCCGACTGCGTCGTCAGCGACGTCGGCTCGACCAAGCGCGGGCTGGACGCGTGCGCAGCCGACGAGCGCTTCGTGGGCGGGCATCCGCTGGCCGGCGCCGAGACCGCGGGCGTCGAGCACGCCCGCGAAGACCTGTTCGACGGCGCCATCTGGTACCTGACGCCGGCGCCGGGCACCTCCGGCGTCCTCTACGAGCGCCTGCATCGCCTGTGCAAGCGTCTCGGCGCGCAACCCGTGGCGATCGACGCGGAGCTGCACGATCGGCTGATGGCGACCGTGTCGCATCTGCCGCATGTCCTCGCCAACGTGCTCGTGGCCCAGGGAGCCGGCGTCCTCGGCGGCGCCGAGCTGCTTCCGGCCACCGGACCGAGCTTCCGCGATGCGACCCGCGTGGGCGGCGCGAACTCGGCCATCTGGACCGACATCTACCTCTCCAACAGGGATGTGCTCGTGCAGACGCTCGACGAGTCGATCGAACGCCTCGGCGCCGCCCGCGAGCTCATCGCCGCCGGTGACCGCGACGCGATCACCGCGTGGAACGACGCCGCGCGCGCCGACCGGGACGCCCTGCTCGGCGCCGGCCTCGCCGGCGGCGACGTGCACGAGCTGCGCGCGTCGGTGCCCAACCGCCCCGGCGTGATCGCCGACATCGCCCTTGCGCTCGGCCGCAGTGGCGTCAACATCGTCGACATGGCGCTCTCACCGTCGGCCGACAATCGCCAGGGCGTCGTCGCCCTGTGGGTGCGCGGCGACGAGCAGGCGCAGCGGGCCGAGCGGCTCATCGCCGACCTGCGATTCCCGGTGGCGAGGGCCTGACCGTGCGCTTCGACCCCGTTTCGCGCCTCGAGGGCGAGCTCGAGGTGCCGCCCGACAAGTCGATCTCCCATCGCGCAGCGCTGCTCGGAGCGATGGCCTCGGACCCGGTGCGGATCGCCAACTACCTCGACGCCGCCGACACGAACTCGACGCTGGCCGCGACGGAGGCGCTCGGCGTGCTCGTCGAGCGCCGCCCGGAGGACAACGAGGTCGTGATGCGCGGCAGCGGCCTGCGTGAGGCGCGCGAGCCGGACGGCCCGATCGACGTCGGCAACGCCGGCACGCTCATGCGGCTGCTGCCCGGCTGGCTCGTCGCGCAGCGTGGCCGCCGCTTCGTGCTCGACGGCGACGCCTCGATCCGCCGTCGCCCGGTCGACCGCATCGCCGAGCCGCTGCGCGAGATGGGGGCCGACGTGCAGGCCACCGACGGTCGCTTCCCGCCGCTCGTCATCACCGGTGGGCCGCTGCACTCGATCTCCTACGAGCTCCCTATCGCCAGCGCGCAGGTCAAGTCCTGCGTGCTGCTCGCCGCGCTGCTCGCGGACGGCGCGACGACGGTCGGTGAGCCGTCGCGCAGCCGTGACCACACCGAGCGCATGCTCCTCCGCGCCGGCGCGACCGTGCACCGCAACGGCCGGCACGTCACCGTCGCCAGCTGCGACGAGCTCGTGCTCGACGACATCGCCGTGCCGGGGGACCTCAGCTCGGCCGCTTTCCTCATCACCGCCGGTGTCCTTGTCAAGAACTCCAAGCTGCTGTTGCGGAACGTCGGGGTCAACTGGACGCGCACGGGCTTCGTCCGGATCCTCGAGCGGATGGGGGGGATCGTGATCGGTGACCTCGAGCGCCGCGAGGAGGACCTCACGCCCGACGAGCCGGTGAGCGACCTCGACGTCGCCTACGGCCCGCTCGTCGGCACGGTCGTCGAGCCCGACGAGGTGCCGTTGGCGATCGACGAGCTGCCGCTCGTCGGGCTGCTCGGCTGCTTCGCCGAGGGCGAGACGGTCGTGCGGGGCGCCGGGGAGCTGCGCGTCAAGGAGTCCGATCGAATTGCCGGCGTCGTCGAGGGCCTGCGCGGCCTCGGGGCCGAGATCGAGGCGACCGAGGACGGGTTCGTCGTCCAGGGCACCGGCGGGTTGCGCGGCGGGACGATCGACTCGCGCGGTGACCATCGCCTGGCGATGATGGGCGCCGTGGCCGGCCTCGCCTCGCGGGACGGCGTCGAGGTGCAGGCGATGGAGGCCGCCGGGGTGTCGTATCCGCGGTTCGCGACGGACGTGGCGGCGCTCGCGTAGGGGGCGTTGCGCCGGCCGGGCCGCGGGAGCGGTGGTGTTGACCGGGCCGGGCCCCGGGAGCGAACCGCGAAACCGCACTTTATCGTCCATATGCATGCATAACTGCGGTAGTGCGATGCGGAACGGCTGCCGCGGCGCCGGCCTGCACCAAACACGTCGCCCGAGCCGCCGCACCCCCGGTCAGGATCGCCGCCGCAATGGACGCGACCCCACCGGCGGCATCGTGCTCGCCCTGACGATCATCGGCGCCGTCGTCGGCTTTGCCGTCGGGACCTACGCCACCTGTCGCCTCGCGCCGCCGCTCGCGCCGGCGGGCAGCGGACGCCTCGCCGCGCTGACGGTCTGCGGGCTCGCCGGCGCGGCCACCGGCCTGGCGGGCATGAACGTGTACCTCGCGATCGATCTCTGGACGCGTGCGTCGGCGAGCGGGGTCTTCCCCGCCTCGATCGAGCGCGTGGCCATCGTCAACGCCCTCGTGCTCGCGCTCGCGCAGAGCGGCGCGCTGCTCGCGCTGGCCGCCGTCGTGTACCTGCTGACGCCCGGCGGGCGGGCGGCCGCGCGATGAGTCCCGCGCTCGCCGTGATCCTGCCTCGCGGTCCTCGGGCTGGTGCTGTTCGGTGCGCTGGCCTGGCGGGGCGCCCCTGCCCCGCCGGACACCCCGTCCGGGGAGATCGCGGGTGGTCTCGTCATCGGGCTCGCCGCCCTCGCCGGCTGCGTGCTCGCGGTCCTGCTGTTCACCGCCGCCCACCGCGCGCACATTCAACACGGCGACGCGGGCACGATCTGGAGCGACGCGCTCAACCACATCCTCTTCGTCGTCTCCGGACTGCTCGGCCTCGCCGTCGTCGTGCAGCTGCTCGCCGTGCGCCACGCCGGCGATCCGCGGCGCTGAGCGGCTGCCGCCGTCACTCCGTGTCGAGCACCTCGATCCCGAGCGCGGCCGCCCACACGCCCGCCAGCTCGACGATGTCCGGCCATTCCATCGCCGCGCCGCGGAGGTGCTCGACGCCCTGCAGCCCCACCAGGTCGCAGCGGCGCAGCTCGCAGCGCTGCAGCCGCGCGCCCCGGAAGTCGGCCTGCGTGAGGTCGCAGCCGTGGAAGCGCACCGAGTCCAGGCCCGCCTCGAGGAAGTCCGTCTGCGCGAGCAGGCAGTCCTTGAACGTCACACGGACCAGGCGCCCCGAGCCGAACGAGGCGAGATCCACACGGCAGTCGCGAAGCGTCACGTCGCGCAGCGCGACCCCGGGCAGGGCGATCCCGGTCAGGCGGCTCGTCGCGACGCTCACGCGGCTCATCTCGACGCCGCGGGCGCGCACGTTGGCCAGGTTGCACGCCGTCAGCTCGCCGCCGGAGATGCGCAGCTGATCCAGCCGCGACCCGGAGAGGTCCACCCGGCTGAGGCGGACGGACTCGAGCGTCACGCCGCGCGCGTCCTGGCCGGCGAGGTCGAGGTCGTCGAACGCGAGCTCGCGGTAGGCGGCGTCGTGGTCGAGCGCTGTGAGGTCAGCGAGCTCGAGCTCCGGGAGCGGCGCGGGCGGCTGCGGTGGACGGGCGGGCTTGGGCATGCCGGCTGAAGCCAAGCACGTGGCGCGATCCGCCGTGGAGACGGGCCGCGCCGGTATCGTCCGCGGCCATGGTGATCGCGATCGACGGCCCCTCCGGTGCCGGGAAGTCGACCGTCGCGCGTGCCGTCGCCGACGCGCTCGGCTTCACCTATCTCGACAGCGGCGCGATGTATCGCGCGACCGCGCTGGCGACGCTCGAGCGAGGCGCCGAGGACGCGGGCCGCGTCGCCCGCGAGGTCACGATCGACGTCGGTCCGGACCGCGTTCGCCTCGACGGCCGCGACGTCACACAGGCGGTCCGCACGCCCGAGGTGTCCGAGCAGGCGTCACGGATCGCGGCCGATCCGGCCGTGCGCGAGGCGTTGGTGGCCAAGCAGCGCGCGCTGCTCGGCCGCGGCGACTGGGTGGCCGAGGGACGGGACATCGGGACGGTCGTCGCGCCCGACGCGCCGCTGAAGGTGTTCCTCACCGCCAGCCCGGAGGCCCGGGCCCGGCGGCGCGCGGCCGAGCTCGGTCTCGACCCCGATACGGTGCTGGCCGACCAGGCCCGCCGCGACGAGCGCGACGAGCGACGCGAGCACAGCCCGCTGCGCCCGGCGCCGGGAGCCGTCGTGCTCGACACGACGGAGCTCGGGGTCGACGAGGTCGTACGCCGCATCGCCGAACTGGCAAGGCCCATCGCCGCGCGGCGCTGAGCCCGCGGGCACGCGGGTCCGGCGACGAGCTATTCGCCTCCGGCACCCGGAGACGATCCCGGCCCTTGCGGGCCGGGAGGGGGTGGGTGGGTCCGATTCGCGGCCACACGGCCGCCTCCGGCACCCGGAGACGATCCCGGCCCTGCGGGCCGGGAGGGGGCCCACCTCCGGCGGCCACATGGCCGCCTCCGGCACCCCTACGGCCCGTCGGCCCGAACCGCTGCCCGCGCGCCGAGCCAGTGCACCATCTCCAGGGCGAGACCGACCTGCAGCCCGCGGCCGTCCAGCGGCGCGGGGAGCAGCTCGCGCGCGCGAGCGAGGCGGTTGAGCACCGTGTTGCGATGCGCGTACAGCGCCCGCGCGGCGCGCGAGGCGCTGAACTCCTCACGGATGTAGACGCGCAGCGTCTCGCGCAGCTCCGGGTCGGCCGTGGCGAGGTCCCCGAGCGTCCTGGTGACGAAGTCCGCCGCCTCGTCCGCGTCCTGCGCGGACAGCGCGACCAGGTGCACGTCCTCATAGGTGGCGATCCGCAGTTCCTCGGACATGCGGTTCATCAGCCGCTGCGTGGCGAGCGCGTCGAGATGGCTGCGCCGGAATCCCTCCATCCCGGTGGCCGTGGAGCCGAGCGCGACTCGCAGTCCGCCGGCCGTGGCCAGGTGCGCGTACACGGCGTCGAGGCTCGGCGCCTGTCCGTCGGGGTACCAGACCCACAGGGACCGGGTCGTGGCGGCCACGCTGAACGGGTGCCGCGCGCCCGCCGCGCGCGCGAGGACGTCGGCGGTCTGCTCGAGCTCGCCGGAGTCGGGAGCCTCGGCCTCGCTCCAGACGATCGCCGCGGTGTGGCGGCGGTCGAGCTCGTAGCGCAGGCGGGCGCTCGCGCGGGCGCTCGTGATCGGCGCGCCCTCGAGGATGAGGTTGATGGTCTCCAGCCGTTCGGCGCGGGTGCCCCGGACGAGCTGTTCCCGCTCGCGCTCGATGTGCTCCGCGATCCCCGCCACCGTCTCGTCCACGAAGGCGAAGACCGATCGCGAGGTGACGTCGAGCAGTTCACGCAGTTCCTCCGGGTCGTCGGTGAGCGTGAACGCCTGCGTCATCCAGGCGCGCCAGGCTGCGTTCTGGCCGATGCGGTAGGTGTTGAGCGTCGCGTCGTCGAGCCCGCGGCGGACGATGTCCCGCGCGAGATCGAGGACCTCGGGGCTGAGGTTCGCCGGCACGGGCGCCCCCGGCCGGCGGAGGTTCGCGCTGGCCCAGTGGAGCATGTTGGCGTGGTCGGTGGCGATCGTCGCCGCGGTGATCGCGGGGTCGGCGGCGAGCCGGGGCGGCGCGGCGGCAAGGACGGCGGCGTCGACCTCCGCGAACAGCGCCCGCGGATCGTCCAGGAAGGCGCGGGCTCCGACCCGGATGAGCGCGGCCACGCGCTCGCTCGGCGGCTCCCAGGCCATGCTCGCGGACATGCCGAGCGATGATACGCCTCACTAGGCAGTTTGCCTATCTGCTGCCTCAGAAATAGGCATAATGCCCTGGTGTTTGGCCGACCGGCCAGTCACGCTATGGTCGATCCCCCGACGAGAGCGAGCGCAACACGATGAGCCTGTCAGCCGCAGAGCAGCCCACCGGGACCGAAACCGCGGCCGAGCACTTCAACGTGCTGATCGCCGGGGCGGGCGTCTCGGGCATCGGATGCGCCTACCACCTGCAGACCGAGCAGCCGAGCAAGAGCTACGTCATCCTCGAGGCCCGCGACGCGACCGGTGGCACGTGGGACCTGTTCCGCTACCCCGGCATCCGCTCCGACTCCGACCTGCACACCTTCGGCTACGAGTTCAAGCCATGGGTGAACGAGAAGGCGATCGCTGACGGCCCGGCGATCCTGCGCTACATCCGCGAGACCGCGACCGAGAACGGCATCGACGCCCACATCCGTCTCGGCCATCGGGTGCTCCACGCGGCCTGGTCGAGTGAGCAGGCGCGCTGGACGGTCCAGGCCAGCCGCAACGACACCGGCGAGACGGTGCTCTTCACCTGCGATTGGCTGTTCTGCGCGGGCGGCTACTACCGCTACGACGAGGGCTACACGCCGAGTTTCGAGGGGCAGGAGCGCTTCCCCGGACCGGTCGTGCACCCACAGCACTGGCCGGAGGACCTCGACTACGCCGGCAAGCGCGTGGTGATCATCGGCAGCGGCGCGACCGCGGTGACGCTCGCCCCGGCGATGGCCGATCGGGCGGCGCACGTGACGATGCTGCAGCGCTCGCCGACGTACGTGATCTCGGTGCCCGAGCGCGACCCGATCGCCAATGCGCTCAAGCGCGTGCTCCCGGCCCGGGCCGCGTACTGGCTGGCGCGGCGCAAGAACATCTGGCTGCAGCGCAACGTGTACCGGCTCAGCCGGAGCCACCCGCAACTCGTGCGCCGGGTGCTGACCGCGCTCGTCCGGCGCCACCTGCCCGAGGGCTATCCGGTCGACGTCCACTTCAACCCGCACTACAACCCGTGGGATCAGCGCCTGTGCGTCGTGCCGGACGCCGATCTGTTCAATGAGATCGGCCGCGGCCGCGTCTCGATCGTCACCGACCGGATCAAGGCGTTCAACGAGCGTGGCATCGAGCTGGAGTCCGGGCAGGAGCTCGAGGCGGACATCATCGTGACGGCGACGGGGCTGAACCTCGTCGCCCTCGGCGGCATCGAGCTGAGCGTCGACGGCGCCGACGTGAATCCGGCGCAGACGCTGGTCTACAAGTCGATGATGATCAGTGATGTCCCGAACTTCGCGTTCGCGTTCGGCTACACGAACTCGTCGTGGACGCTGAAGGTGGACATCGTCTGCGAGTACCTCGGCCGCCTGCTCGCCTACATGGACGAGCACGGTTACGCCAGCTGCGTGGCGCACAACGATGACCCGTCGATGGCCACGCGTCCGCTGCTGGACTTCGGCGCCGGATATGTGCAGCGCTCGGTCCAGGACTGGCCGAAGCAGGGGTCGCGGCTTCCGTGGTCGGTGGCGATGAGCTACCGCCAGGACGTCAAGAACCTCCGCAAGGGCCCGCTCGAGGACCCGGCACTCCGGTTCTCCCGGCGCCCGCCCGTGGCCGAGGCGACCGGCGCGACAGAGCTGGCGGGAGTCTGAGGGGAGCGCCGCGCGGCGGGGGCCGCCGCGGCCACCGGCGCCGGGCCGCCGGGGGCGGGGCCCGGGGAGCCCGCCCCGGGCCCGCCATACTGGCTGCCATGAAGGTCGCCGTCGTCGGCTATCCCAACGTGGGCAAGTCCTCGCTCATCAACCGCCTCACGGGCTCGCGCGAGGCGGTCGTCCACGAGCGCCCCGGCGTCACGCGCGATCGCAAGGAGCTTCCCTGCGAGTGGAACGGGCGCCGCTTCACGCTCGTCGACACCGGCGGCGTCGACTTCGAGGACGTCGACCCGCTCGCGGGCTCGATCCGCGATCAGGCGCGCGCCGGGATCGCCGATGCCGCCGTCGCGCTGTTCGTCGTCGACGCGCAGGCCGGCGTGCGCCCGGGCGACGAGGAGCTCGCCGACCTGCTGCGCCGTGCGGGCGTTCCCGTGCTCGTCGCCGCCAACAAGATCGACTCGGTGCGCGACATGGCGCTGGCCGCCGACTTCCACCGCCTCGGGCTCGGAGCGCCGATCGCCGTGTCGGCCACGCAGGGGCTCGGCAGCGGCGACCTGCTCGACGCGCTCGTGCCGCTCCTGCCCGAGGACGACGAGGAGCCCGACGAGGACATCATCCGGCTCGCGGTCATCGGTCGGCCGAACGTCGGGAAGTCCTCGCTCGTCAACCGCTTCCTCGGCGAGGACCGCGTGATCGTCTCCGACGTGGCCGGCACGACGCGGGACGCGATCGACATGCCGCTCATCGTGGGCGACCGAAGGGTGACGCTCGTCGACACCGCCGGCATGCGGCGGCAGAGCAAGGTGTCAGACTCGGTCGAGTACTACACCACCCTGCGCTCGCAGCGGGCGGCCGAGCGGGCCGACGTCGCGCTCGTCGTGTGCGACGCGACCGACGGTGTCACCGCCCAGGACCTGCGCATCGCCGAGCTGGCGATGAAGTCCTCGTGCGCGACGGCGCTCGTGCTCAACAAGTGGGACATCGGGGGCGAGGAGGCCGACCTCGACCACATCCGCGGCCGGGTCGCCGAGAAGCTGCGGCTGCGCCCGAAGGTGCTCACGGCCAGCGCGCTCACCGGCCGGCACACACCGCGGATCCTCACCGAGGCGATCGGCCTCGGGGACCGCATGCTCGGGCGCATCCCCACGCCCGAGCTCAATCGCTTCCTGGCCGAGGCCGTGCAGGCCCGCCAGCCACCGGTCGGCACCCGCCGCGGGAGCTCCCAGCATCGCCTGAAGCTCATCTACATGACCCAGATCGGCACTCGGCCGCCGCGCTTCGCCATCCAGGTCAACTCGCGCACCCGCATAACCCGCGACTACGCGTACTTCATCGAGAACCGCCTGCGGGCGCGCTTCGGCTTCGACGGCGTGCCGCTCGTCATCGACTTCGTCGAGCGCGGTCAGCGGCGGCGCGAGGCCGAGCGTCCCGCCGCCAGCGGCCGCCGCTGAGCTACCGTGACGCGCTGCCCCGCCGCGGCGGAGCCTTCCCGCCGCGAAATACCCGAATGCACATAGACTTCCACGACTTTTGACCGCCCCCGACGACGGAGCCGATCGCCCCCTTCCCATGAGCCAGCTTTCCGACAACGAGTACCTGTTCACCTCCGAATCGGTGACCGAGGGTCACCCGGACAAGATCGCCGACCAGATCTCCGACGGCGTGCTCGACGCCGTCCTGCGCGACGACCCCTACGGCCGCGTCGCCTGCGAGACCCTCGTGAACACCGGCCTCGTCGTCGTGTCCGGGGAGATCTCCACCGACACGTACGTCGACATCCAGGACATCGCCCGCACGACGATCAACAAGATCGGCTACAACGACGCCGCCTACGGCTTCGACTGCAACACGTGCGCGGTCATCAACGCGATCGACAAGCAGTCGCCCGACATCGCCCAGGGCGTCGACGCCGCGTACGAGACCCGCCACGACCCCGCCGACGAGGACGAGCTCGACGTGGCCGGCGCGGGCGACCAGGGCATGATGTTCGGCTACGCCTCGAACGAGACCGATGAACTGATGCCGCTGCCGATCTCGCTCGCGCACAAGCTCGCCAAGCGCCTCGCCGAGGTGCGCAAGGCCGACGTGCTGCCCTACCTGCGCCCCGACGGCAAGACCCAGGTGACGGTCCGCTACCAGGACGGCAAGCCGGTCGCGATCGAGAAGATCCTCATCTCGACCCAGCACTCCGACGGCATCGACTCGGAGTCGCTCATCAAGCCGGACCTGTACGAGCACGTGCTCCGTCCCGTGCTGCCGAGCGGCCTGTACGAGGAGAAGAAGCTGCTGCGCAACTTCCTGGTCAACCCGACCGGGCGCTTCGTCATCGGCGGGCCGATGGGCGACTGCGGCCTGACCGGGCGAAAGATCATCGTCGACACGTACGGCGGCATGGCCCGCCATGGCGGCGGCGCCTTCTCGGGCAAGGACCCGTCGAAGGTCGACCGCTCGGCCGCCTACGCGGCCCGCTGGGTGGCCAAGAACATCGTCGCCGCGGGCCTGGCCGACCGCGCCGAGGTCCAGGTCGCCTACGCGATCGGCGTCGCGCATCCGGTGTCGGTCATGGTCGAGACCTTCGGGACCGAGAAGATCGGCCGGGCCCAGATCGCCGCGCTCGTCGACGAGCACTTCGACCTGCGCCCGGGCGCCTTCCGTGAGGAGCTCAACCTGCATCGGCCGATCTACCAGAAGACGGCGGCGTACGGGCACTTCGGTCGCGACGACCACGACTTCACCTGGGAACGCACGGACAAGGCGAGCAGGCTGCGCGCGGCGGCCGGCCTGTAACGCCCGCACCCCGGTGGGCGGCGGGTCGTCGCCCACCGGTCGCCGGCGCGGAGGCGACCGTGCCGGCGACTACTGTCCTCACCCCGTGCCCGCCATCGCCCAGGTCGAGCCGCTGACCACAGCCCGCGCGCTGCGCGGCCCCTTCGACTACAGAATCCCGGAAGCGCTGCGCGACGTCTCGATCGGATCGATGCTCGTCGTGCCCTTCGGCCGGCGCGAGGTGGTCGGCGTCGTCGTCGGGCTCGCGGACGGCAGCGAGGTCGCCGATGAGCGGCTGCTCGCGCCCCACCGGGCGCTCGAGCTCGGCGTGCCCGCCGATCTCGTGGCCCTCGCGGGTTGGATCGCGCGCGAGTACTGCTCAACGCCGGCCCGGGCCCTCGGGCTCGTGCTTCCCCCGGGCGTACCCCGTTCGGGGCAGGGGCCGTCAGCCGGCGCGCGCCCGCTGCGCCGGCTCGTCGCCGAGCTGACGCCCGACGGCGAGCGCGCGGCGCGCGAGGGTGCGCCCCGCCTGTCCGCCGCCCAGCGCGAGGTGCTCGGCGGGCTGCTCGACGGCCCGCGGGCGGCCACGGCGACCGGCACGGACCACGGCGCGCTCCGCCGCCTCGCCGCCCGGGGGCTGCTGCGCCTGACCCCCCGCGAGCTGGCGCGCCGGCCGACTCACCTGCCCGTCGGCGCTCGCCGCCCGAGCCCGCCGGCGCTCAACGCCGACCAGGCCGCGGTGCTCGAGACGGTCGAGGACGCGCTGCTGGCGCAACGCGGCGAGCGCCTCCTCCTGCACGGCGTCACCGGCTCGGGCAAGACCGAGGTCTACCTGCGGGCCGCGGCGACCGCGCTGGCGGCCGGCCGCGGCGCGATCGTGCTCGTGCCCGAGATCGGCCTGACGCCGCAGATCGTGGCCCGGTTCGTCGAGCGCTTCGGTGACACGGTGGCCGTGCTGCACTCGAAGCTGAGCGCGGGGGAGCGGCACGACGAGTGGCGGCGCCTGGCCGGCGGCGAGGCGCGCGTGTGCGTCGGACCGCGCTCGGCCGTGTTCGCCCCGATCGCCGACCTCGGGCTGATCGTCGTCGACGAGGAGCACGACGCCTCCTACAAGCACGAGGGCGATCCCCGCTACGACGCACGCGCGGTGGCGGAGGAGCGCGCCCGGCGCAGCGGCGCCGTCCTGTTGTGCGGCAGCGCGACGCCTCGCCCAGAGAGCGTCCATCGCCTCACGCGGCTGCGCCTGGAGCGACGCGTCGACGGGCGGGCGCTGCCGCCCGTGCAGATCCTCGACATGCGCGAGCAGCCGCACGCCCTGCATCCCGACACGACCACCGCGCTCGCCGACGTGCGCCGGCGGGCCGGCAAGGCGATCATCCTGCTCAACCGGCGCGGCTGGTCGAACTTCCTCACCTGCCGGTCCTGCGGGCGGGTCTGGGGCTGCCCGGAGTGCGACGTCTCGCTCGTGCTGCACCGGGCCGAGCGGCTGCTCGCCTGCCATCACTGCGGCCACCGCGAGCCGGCACCCGAGCGCTGTGGCGACTGCGGCTCGCTGTCGGTCGCCCGTCACGGGGCCGGCACCGAGCGCCTCGAGCACGAGCTCGCCGACACGCTCGGGGACGGCGACTTCCCGGTGCTGCGTCTCGACGCCGACGTCGCCGCCGCCCGCGACGGCGCCGGCGCGGTCCTGCGCCGGTTCGAGGCGGCGCCGGCCGGCGTGCTCGTCGGCACGCAGATGGTGGCCAAGGGCCATGACTTCCCGGACGTCTCGCTCGCCGTCGTGCTCGACGCCGACGCGACGCTGCGCTTCCCGGACTTCCGGGCCGAGGAGCGCACGTTCGCGCTCGTCTCGCAGCTCGCGGGCCGGGCCGGGCGCGGCGGCGACGGACGCGTGCTCGTCCAGACCATGGCGCCGGAGGCCGGCGCCATCGTGCACGCGGCCGCGCACGACAGCGACGGATTCCTGGCCGCCGAGCTACGGCGCCGCGCCGCGCTGCGCTATCCACCGTTCGCGCACCTCATCCGCGTCGTCTGCTCCGCCCCGGAGGCCGAGCTGGCGCTGCGCGCCGCACGCGCGGTGTCGATCCGGGCACGGCTCCCCGGCGCGCAGGTGCTCGGGCCGGCGCCGCTCTTTCGCCTGCGCGGTCGCGAGCGCAGTCAGCTCGTCGTCAAGGCCGCCGAGCGCCAGCCGGCCGTCGCCGCCATCGGGGAGGCGGTCGCGCAGGCCGCGGTCCTCCCGGAGTGCGCCGGCGCCCACTTCAGCGTCGACGTGGACCCGCAGTAGCCGGCGGCGCCGAGCGGCCACGGGCGTTGTGCGGACGGGCCGGGCGCCTAGACTACGGACGCGAGATGGCACAGAGCATCGACAACACCGAGGCGCTCGACGTCGAGGTCGAGGCCGAGACCGACCTGGAGGCCCACGAGCGGGTCGTCATCGACCCCGAGACCCGGGCCCGCCGCGACGCGGCGCTGGCACACGTCCGCCGCTTCGGGGATCCGGTGCTCCGGGCCAAGGCGCTCCCGGTGGAGCGCTTCGACGAGGCTCTCGCCGCCGAGGTCGAGCGGATGGGGCGGCTGATGCACGACGCGCTCGGCATCGGGCTCGCGGCGACCCAGGTCGGCGTGCTGCACCGCCTGCTCGTGTACTCGGTGCAACCCGACACACCGGCCATCGCACTCGTCAACCCCCGGCTGGAGTGGTCGGGCGAGGAGCAGGAGCTGATGGAGGAGGGCTGTTTGAGCCTGCCGGGCGTGCACGTCGAGGTGGAGCGACCGGTGTACGTTCGCGTCAGCGCGCAGGATCCCCAGGGCGCTCCGATCGCCATCGAGGCGAGTGGCCTGGAGGCACGCGTCATCCAGCACGAGATGGACCACCTCGACGGGGTCCTGATCCTCGACCGGGTGCCGCGCAACGTTCGCAAGGAGGCGATGCGGGCGATGCGGGAGGCCGAGGCGAGCTCGGCCTCCGCCTGAGCTCGCGATGCGGACCGTCTTCATCGGTACGTCGGCGTTCGCCGCCGACGTCCTGCGCCTTCTGGCGTCGAGCGAGCATCGCCCGGCGCTCGTGGTGACCCGCCCGGACCGGCCGAGCGGCCGCGGGCGGCGCCTGGCCGCACCGCCGGTGGCCGCCCTGGCCGGTGAGCTCGGGCTCGAGCTCTACCAGCCCGAGGACGTGAACGCCGCAGCGGCGCGCGAGCGCATCGCCGCGGCGCGGCCCGACGTCGTCTGCGTGTGCGCCTTCGGCGCGCTCATCAAGGAGCCGCTGCTCTCCGAGCACGAGATGGTCAACGTGCACCCGTCGCTGCTGCCCCGCTGGCGCGGGGCGGCGCCGATCGAGCGCGCGATCATGGCCGGCGACGAGGAGAGCGGCGTGGCGATCATGCGCGTGACCGCCGGACTGGACAGCGGCCCGGTGTGCCTGCTGGCGCGCGAGCCGATCTCGAGCGGGGACACGTTCGGGTCTCTGTCGGAGCGGCTGCAGGGGCTCGGCGGCGAGCTGCTCGTGCGGGCGCTCAGCGAGCGCCCGCCGTTCACCGAGCAGTCCGAGGAGGGAGTCACCTACGCCGACAAGGTCTCGGCCGAGGACCGCGTGCTCGATGGCACGGCGGCGAGCGCCGAGGCGCTCGAGCGCGTCGTGCGTGCGCTGCACCCACATATCGGCGCGCGCGTGGCGCTCGCCGACGGGGCCTGGCTCGGCGTCCACCGCGCCGCCGTCGTGCCGGAGGGCCCGCCCCTCCCGCCCGGCGCTCTCTCGCAGGCCGCAGATCGCCTGCTGCTGTCGGCCGATCCGGGCGTGCTCGAGCTGCTCGAGGTGCAACCGCCCGGCGGACGCGCGATGGCGGCCCGCGACTATCTGCGCGGTCATCCCCTCCCGGCCGGGGGCGCCGGGGCCCGCCATTAGGCGCCGGTCGGTCTGGTGCCCCCCGACCGCCCGGGCACCCGACCGGGACGCCGCCCGCCGCGCAGCCGCGGCCGTCCCGGGGCGGCGATCATCGGCCCGGCCCGGCGCTGCGCGTACCGCGTCTGTCGGCGCGTGTTCGAGCAGGGCGCCTACGCCGACCGTGCGCTCGTCGGCGAGGCAGCGGCGCTGGACGCGCGTGACCGCGCGCTGGCCACCCGGCTGAGCTACGGGACGATCCAGCGGCTCGGGACGCTCGACCACCTGATCGCGATCTTCGCCGCCCGCCCGGTGGAGAAGCTCGACGCCCACGTGCGGGCCGCGCTGCGCCTGGGCCTGTACGAGCTGCTGTTCCTCGACGGCGCGCCCGATCGCGCGGTCGTCGCCGCGGCGGTCGAGCTCGCGAAGGAGTCCGGGCGCGGCGGGCAGGGCCTCGTCAACGCCGTTCTGCGGCGGGCGGCGACCGAGGGCCCGTCCCTGCTCGCGGCTCTGCCCGACGACGACCCCGAGGAAGCCGCGGTTGCGCACTCGCACCCGGTCTGGCTGGCGCGGCTCTGGTTCGAGCAGCTCGGTGGCCCCGACGCGCGGGCGCTCATGGCGGCGGACAACGAGCCGGCCGAGACGGCGCTGCGCGCAAACACGCTCGTCGGGGACGCCGACACGCTCGCCACGGGCATCGGCCTGCCCGCCCATCGCGACCCGGACCTTGAGGAGGCGCTCGTCGTCGAGGCGCCGTTCGACGCCCACGGCTCGCCGCTGTGGGCCGCCGGGGCGTTCATGGCCCAGTCGCGCGCCGCGATGCTCGTCTCCCACCTGCTCGGGCCCCGTCCCGGGGAGCGCGTACTCGACCTGTGCGGCGCGCCGGGCGGCAAGGCGACCCACATCGCCGCGCTCATGGGCGACCGCGGCGAGGTCGTCACCGTCGAGCGCCATCCGGGACGGGCGGCGGCGCTGCGGCAGACGTGCGCGCGCATGCGGGCGGCCTGCGTGCACGTGGAGGTCGGCGACGCCGCCACGCCGCGGGCGGCGGGCGATCTCTTCGACCGCGTGCTGGTCGATCCGCCCTGCTCCGGGCTCGGCACGCTGCAGGCCCGGCCCGACCTGCGCTGGCGCACCTCGCCCGCGGCGATCGCCGAGCTCGTCTCCCAGCAGCGGGCGATTCTCGAGGCGGGGGCGGCGGCCGTTCGCTCCGGCGGGGTGCTCGTCTACTCTACGTGCACGATCTCAGCTGCGGAAAACGAGGGGCAGATCGACGCGTTCCTGCACGACCACCCGGAATTCCTCCTCGTGGGCGACTCCGGCGCCGGTCCGCTGGATGCCGGGACGGGACGGGCCGGCATCGCGATCACGTTGCCCCACCGTCACTCGACGGCGGGATTCTTCATCGCGAGAATGCGCCGTCAGTGATCAGCGAAGGCAGAACGGTGAGGTGTGACCTCCTTCGCCGAGCGGGGTAGTGAGAGCGCCACGGGCAACGGCCGCCGGGCCGCGGATGACGAGGAGACGCTGATGGAGCGCGATCAGGGCAGCACGGGGGACGCCGGAGTGGATCTCGGTCCCGCCTGCCCGAACTGCGGCGAGCCGTGGCTCCGGGCCACGAACCTTCCCGGTCGCTACCGGTGCGTGTACTGCCTGCACCGCTTCGAGCTCACTTCGGTATGCCCGAACTGCGGCGAGCACTCGACGATCGTGCGCATGTCCAGCACGCACATCGTCAAGTGCAACAACTGCGGCGAGAGCATGCTGCAGGCCATCTGATGTCGCGGGAGCTGCTGGACGAGGTCCTCGTGGCGCCCTCGATCCTCTCCTCCGACTTCGGCCGTCTGCGCGAGCAGGTCAACGAGGTCATGGAGGCCGGGGCCCGCATCATCCACGTCGACGTGATGGACGGCCATTTCGTGCCGCCGATCACGATCGGGCCGCTCGTCGTCGAGGCGCTCCAGGCCCAGGTGCACGCGGCCGGTGGGATGCTCGACGTCCACCTGATGATCGAGCGCCCCGAGCGCCAGATCGAGAACTTCGCCGGCGCGGGGGCCGATTCGATCACCTTCCATTTCGAGGCCACTCCGCACGCCGCCCGCACCGCCCACCTCATCCGCGAGCACGGCTGCACCGCGGGCGTCGCGATCAACCCCGGCACGCCGGTCGAGGCGCTCACCGACCTCGTGGAGGCGGTCGACCTCGTGCTGTGCATGACGGTCAACCCGGGGTGGGGCGGGCAGCCGTTCATCCCCCACTCGATCGCCAAGCTCTGGCGGCTGCGGGCGCTCCTCGACGGCGCGGCCGTCATCGAGGTCGACGGCGGCATCGACGTACAGACGGCAGGGTCGTGCCGGGAGGCGGGAGCCACCTTGTTCGTCGCCGGCTCGGCGGTGTTCGGGGCGGCCCGGCCCGCGGACGCGTTCCGCGCGATCGCGGCGGCGGCCGAAGCGGGGTAGGGCGCGGGAGCGCCGGGCGAACGTGGCCGGGTCGGGCCGGGCCGGCCGGCGTCGGGTCAGGTCGGCCGAACTGTGTGCGATTTTCGCTCCTGGTGGAAGAAGATCGACCACACTTCGCCGGTGCGCCAGCCTGCCGGCGCGTGCGCGGGCCGCGCGCGGCGTCTCCCCGCGAACTGTGTGCGATTTTCGCTCCTGGTGGAAGAAGATCGACCACACTTCGCCGCTCCGAGCCGAGGAGAGTCGGCCACCGGACCGGCGGCCGGCTCCGCCGCAATCGCCCGGGCTCGCTACCGCGCGGCAGGCTCGGCCACCGCGCGAGCGGCGGCCGGCTCGCCCACGGCGCGTCCGCTCGCCGAGCCGCTGCGCCGATACAGCAGCGTCAGCAGCGTCGCGAGCAGGGCCGTCCCGCCCGCGTAACCGATCTCGACGCGCGTCAACTGGTCGGGGACGATCGAGACGAGCGTCCAGATGACGAACAGGGCGGCCACGGCGAGCCAGCACTTCGCGGCGGCGCGGGCCCGGTTGCGCGCGAGCGCCGCCTGATTGAGCGTGCCGGACGCGAGGTGCAGGCCCATTCCGACCCCGATGACCGCGAGGCCCACCCGGCCGTAGTCGTAGTGCTGGCCGAAGACGTGGCTCATCACGAAGGGCCCGATGGCGAGCAGGCCGAGGGCGACGGCGAAGGTGAATCCGGCGATCGCCAGCACCGTGGTGCGGATCGCGCGCCCGAACGCCTCGCGGCCCTCGTGCGCCTCCAGGCCGGCAAGGTGGGGCAGAAGCGACGTCTGGATCGCCTGGAACAGCTGTAGCGGCGCGCGCGCAATGAGCAGGACGTTGAACACGATGCCAGCCAGCTCGTGGTTCGTCGCCGTCGCGGCGACGGTGATCACCGCGGCGTTGAGCAGCGTCTGCTCGGAGAGCATGATGCCCCCGACCGAGAACGCGAAGCTCGAACCACGCCGCAGCGACAGATCGCCGGGGGCCTCGACCGCCTCCTCGATGCCCTCGGCGGCGGGACCCTGCTGCATCGCCACGTCCGCGTCGACGACGACGGGATGCACCGGCGAGGCGTCCTCGGGTGAACGCCCGAGCTCGCGATTGCGTCGCGCGAACGCCGACGGCACGACGATGAGCGACACGAACGGCGCCGCCGCGATGCCGAGCGCGACCGCGGTCTGTCCGCTCGCCAGGCCGATCGCCACCGCGAGCGCGAAGCTGACCCGGGTGACCGCCTCCATGAGCACGAGCCCGCCGTACAGGCCGAAGTACTTGTGGCCGGCCAGCCAGCCGCGCGCGAAGTAGCTCGCGGCGTAGGCCAGCGTGCCGATCACGAGCACCCAATAGAGCGCGTCCGAATGGTCGAGCGCGTGGTCGAGGATGACATTGCGCAGGGCGAGCGCGCAGACCAGGAACAGCGCCGCGAAGGCGAGCTGGATCTTGATGGGGACACCGAGCGGGTGCCGCTCCTCGCCGCGGGCCACGCGGTCGGCGATCGTGCGCGAGAGAAGCTGCTCGATCGGCCGGTAGATGACCGAGATGATCACGAACATGACCGACCACAGGAGGTCGATCCGCTTCGCCTCGACGCCGTTGAGCACATGACTGGCGATCGAGAAGTAGGCGAACGTCAACAGGCCGGTCGCCGCGATGCCGATCGACAGGATCCGCGCCCCGCTGCCGTACGAGCGCGTGGCACCCGGGGAGCCGCGCGTCACGGTCGAGTTGGGCGAAGCCGTCGCCTCGCGGGCGAGCGGCGGGCCGGGAGGGGGTGGGTGGGCCGGGTTCGCGGCCACGTGGCCGCCTCCGGCACCCGGAGACGATTCCGGCCCGGGCGGGCCGGGAGGGGATGGGTGGGCCGGGTTCGCGGCCACGTGGCCGCCTCCGGCACCCGGAGACGATCCCGGCCCGGGCGGGCCGGGAGGGGCCCCACCTCCGGCGGCCACGTGGCCGCCTCCGGCACCCCTAGAGGCGGACAAGCAGCATCGTCCACGGGAACGGGGTGCGGACCTCCGCCACCGTCCCGTGATCGCGATAGCAGTGTCACGAAGGAGCGCCGTGACCAGTGATTCAGGTGCCCGGGCGTGTTGCCGAGGTCCGACCAGTAGGCGCCGCGGGCCATGTTGAGCATGCGCCACAAGGGCTCACGGGGCACGGACACGAGCAGGTGCCGCGAGGCACAGCGCGCCATCTCGGCGATGGTGTGGCGCGGGTCGGGCACGTGCTCGAGCACCTCGATGGCGGTGGCCACGTCGAACTCGTCGTCGGCGAACGGGAGGTTCTCGGCCTTCATGATGCGGTACTCGAGATTCGGGGCCGTGCGCGTCTCCCACTGCGCCTGCAGCGCCGGGTCCTCGAGGTCGATGCCGACCACGCGGGCGTCGCCGAGCTCGCCCGCCCAGCGCTGGGTGAGCACGCCCTCGCCACAACCGATGTCGAGCAGCGAGGTCGGGGCGGCCAGCCGCAGAAGCTCATCCAGCGACCGCTCGAATCCCGCCATCAGGCGGCGCACGACCGGATTCGTCGAGCCGTACTTGTCGTAGGTGTTGCCGGTGACGATCCCCTCGTCGGCGCTGTAGGTGACCTCCGGCGTCACACGCCCACCGTTCGGCCGCGTCCGCCGTTCGCCCCGGGGCTGTCGGGCTCGGGCGACGTGCCCGGCTCACGAGGCGCGGCCGCGCCCGGCTCCCGCTCCGGCGGCGCGTCCGCGAGCGCCGGCGAATCGAGGCCGGCGATGGCTCCCGGCTCGTAGTGCGAGGGCGGGATACCGAGCTGCAGCTCGATGCGACGGACGCGCTCGAACGTCTTCTGCGTCATCACCCGCTGGGCCGCGAGCAGGTCGCCGATCACGCCGAGCGCCGCGAGCAGCATCGCCGCGTTGAAGAGGACGGCACCGAGGATGAGCGACTGGACGTGACCGCTGCCGCTGCCCTCGACGTAGGCCACGAAGAAGCGAATCCAGACCGCGACGGCGACGAGGCCGAGCAACGCCGCGGCGCCCCAGAACACCCGCAGCGGCTCGTACTGCGCGTAGATGCGGAAGATCGAGACCGCGTTGCGCCGCACGTAGGCCCACATCGACGGGAACAGGCGCGACTCGCGGGTGACCGGGTTGGTGCGGATGGCGACGTGGTCGGTGGCCACGAGCAGCTTGCCCGCCTGGATGATCGTCTCGAGCGTGTAGGTGAACTTGTTGACGACCAGCATCTGGATCGCCGCCTCGCGGTTGTAGGCGCGAAAGCCCGACGTCGTGTCCGGCACGTCGGTCGAGGACGCCACGCGCACGACCCAGGAGCCGGTGCGCTGGAGCAGCTTCTTCAGCGGCGAGAAGTGCTCGATCGTGCTCACCTCGCGGTCGCCGACGACCATGTCGGCGCGGCCCTCGAGGATCGGCGCCACGAGCTTGGCGATGTCCGGGCCGTAGTACTGGTTGTCGGCGTCGGTGTTCACGATGACGTCGGCGCCGAGCTTCAGGGAGGCGTCGAGGCCGGCCTGGAAGCCCGCCGACAGCCCCTTGTTGTTCGTCAGGCGCACGATGTGGTTGACGCCGTGGCGCTTGGCCACCTCGATCGTGTCGTCGGTCGAGCCGTCGTCGATGACGAGCCACTCGACGGTGTCGAATCCGGGCAGCTCGCGGGGGAGGTCAGCGAGCGTCGCGGGCAGCTGCTGCGCCTCGTTCCAGCAGGGGATCTGGATGATCAGCTTCATGGCAACGGAGTCGGAGCCTCGACGGCCCAGGATGGACGCCCGCCGGCACGACTCCGCCAGGGCGTGGCGTAAACTGGCCACGCAGTATCCCAGAGGAACGGCCCGAACGCCATCGGCGGCGGGCCGTGGCCCACGCGCTCGGCAGCTGGAGCTCGATGGAAAGCGCGACGCTCACCCGGCCTCGGTCGGGCCCCATCTGGCTGGTGCGCCTGCGGGCCGTGCCCGTTAGCGCCTGGGCGAAGCTCGGGTTCGCCGCCGTCTGCGTCGGCGCCATCGTCGGGTTCTTCCTGTTCCCGACCTACCCGACGTACGACTCCTACTACGCCCTCATCTGGGGGCGCGACGTGCTCCATCTGCACCTGCCGGTCTTCGCGATCTACCGCGCGCCGACCGAGCACCCGCTCGCGATCGCCTTCGGCGCCTTCGTGTCGATCTTCGGTCACTACGGCGATCGGCTGATGATCCTCGGAGCGATCGGCTCGTACGTCGCGCTCGTCGCCGGGCTCTACCGCCTCGGGCGGCTGACGTTCGGCCCGGTCGTCGGCGCCCTCGCGGCGCTGATCCTGCTCTCGCGGGTGCACTACGCGTACCTGGCCGCGCAGGGCTATCTCGACTTCGCCTACATGGCGCTCGTCGTCTGGGCCGGGGCGCTCGAGGCCGCTCGCCCGCGGCGAGGCCCGGTCGTCTTCGCCCTGCTCGCGCTCGCCGGGCTGCTGCGCCCCGAGGCGTGGCTGCTGTCGGGCATCTACTTCCTGTGGTGCGCGGCGCCGGCGCCGACCGCGTGGCGCGACCGCGTGCGCGACCTCGCCCTCACCGTCGTCGCGCCGCTCCTGTGGGCGCTCACCGACTGGATCGTCACCGGCCATGCGACCTACTCGCTGCACTCCACGAGCGGCCTCGCGGACGCGCTGGGACGCACGCAGGGCGCGGGCAACCTGCCGGCATCGACGTGGCAGTTCGCGGTCCAGCTCGACCAGATGCCGCTCGTCGTCGCCGGACTCCTCGGCGTCCTGGTGGCGATCGTGCTCGTGCCGCGGCGCGTGCGTGTCCCGCTCGTCCTGCTTCTGAGCGGGGTCATCGCCTTCGCCGGGATCGGCCTCGGCGGAGGGTCGGTCATCAACCGCTACCTGCTGACGCCTTCGATGGTTCTCATGCTGTTCGGTGCCGTCACGATCGGTGGCTGGTCGCTGCTCGAGCCGGGCCACTGGTCGCGGCGCGTGTGGATGGGCCTCGCGCTCGTCGGCGCCTGCTACGGCGTGGCCACGGCCGCCTCCTCGCTGAACCTGTCCAGCGCGCGCTATGACCTAGCCTTCCGCAACGACACCCACGATGCGCTCAGCCGGGTGCTCCACGACCCCGTCGTGCGCGCCGACCTGGAGCGCTGCGGGCCGCTCTCGCTGCCCAACCACAAGCTCGCGCCCGACGCCCGCTGGATCCTCGACGCCGGGCCGTCGGCGGTCATCGCCCGCAGCGAGGCGCGCTCCGACGCGGCGGTCGGCGTGCCGACGCTGGAGAACCGCATCGCCCGCGGCGGCGTGGCGATCTATCCGATCGGCGATGCGGTGTTCACGCAGGCCATCGTCGACGTCGACGACAATCCGCTCGACCAGGACCCGATTCCCGGGTACAGATACCTGTTGACGAGCCAGTACTACTCGGTCTATGTCCGCTGCCCATAGCCGCCTGCGGCGCAGCAGCCCCCGGCCGAGCCCCGAACCCGCGGACGCGGTCGCCGGTGCGCCGGTGAGCACCCCCGATCCGCCGCTCGCGCCGCCGCAGACCCCCCCGGTCGACAGTGCCGCCCCGGCACCGCGCCCCAAGCGCCCCCATCGCTGGCGTTACCGGGCGGCGCTCGCCGTGGTGCTCGCCGGCGCGCTCGGCCTCCGCCTGTGGGGCATCAAGCAGGGGCTCCCGTTCGCGTACAACACCGACGAGAACAGCCATTTCGTGCCGTACGCGATCGGCATGTTCGTCTACGGCTTCCGCCCCGGCACGCCGCTGTCGCCCTACTTCGTCAACCCGCCCGGGCTGACGTACCTGCTGCACTTCGTGTTCGCGCTCTGGTTCGGCGGTCGCGCCGGCGTCTCGCACCGCTTCGCCGTCGACCCCACGAGCGTGTTCGTCGTCGCGCGCGCGACCGTCGCGCTGCTCGGCACGGCGTCGGTGTGGCTGCTGTACCTGGCCGGCGCGCGGCTCTTCGACCGGCGGGTCGGGCTGCTCGCCGCCGCGCTGATGGCCGTCGCCTTCCTGCCCGTCTTCTACGCGCACCAGGCGCTCAACGATGCGGTCACCCCGGCGTTCGTCGCCCTCGCCCTGTGGGGCGTCGGCGGCATGCTGCAGGATGGGCGCTGGCGCCACTACATCGTCGCCGGGGTGGGATTGGGGCTTGCCTGCGCGGTGAAGTACACCGGCGGCATCGTCATCGTGCCGATCTTCCTCGCCGCCCTCCTGCGGATGGGTCCCGGGCGTGAGGGACCGCGCGCGCTGGCCGGATTGTGCTTCGCCGGAGTCGCGGCGCTGGCGGCATTCCTTGTTGCAAATCCATATTCGGTGCTCGACTACAGCGCGTTCAAGTACGGAATCGTGCACCAGTCGACCGTCAGCGAGGACGCCGGCGGCAAGCTCGGCGCCCCGAAGACCGGCGGCGTCGCCTACTACCTGTGGTCGTTCACCTGGGGGCTCGGCTGGGTGCCCTCCCTGGCCGCCGTCGGCGGGGCGATCGCGCTCTGGTGGGACCGCCCACGGCGGCGGCTCATCCTCGTGCTCGCCGTCGCGCCGCTGCTGTTCCTCGCGTTCATGGGCCTGCAGGGCCGCTACTTCGGCCGCTGGCTGCTGCCCATCTTCCCAATGGCCTGCCTGCTCGCCGCCTACCTCGGGGTGCGCGTGGCCACGCTCGTCACCCGCCGCCGGCCGCTGCTGCGCCCGACGGTGCTCGCGCTCGCCGCGGTGGCGCTGCTCGGCCAGGGGCTCGTGTACAGCATCCACGCGGGCCTCATCCTGTCCCGGGCCGACACGCGCAACGAGGCGCGGGCCTGGATGGTGGCGAACATCCCGGCCGGGTCGCGCATCGTGCTCGAGCCGATCGTGCCCGACGCGTGGGTGACCGACCCCGGCCACCCGCTGTCCGTCACGGGCAACGGTGCTCGCTGGCTGAAGTACCCCTCCCTGCGCTCGGTGATCGATCCGAGTGGCGCGCTCGACGTCGCCAACAGCCATCCGGTCAACATCGAGGACTACGAGCGCACGCTCAGCCCGGCGCTCATCCCCTACTACGAGCAGCAGGGCTACTGCTGGGTGATCACCGGTTTCGACCAGGCCGGCCGCGCCGCGGCCGACCCGACGGCGGTGCCGAACGCGATCGCCTACTACGCGGCGCTGGCGCGCGAGGGCCGCGTCGTGTACCAGGCCTCGCCGTACTACGCCGGGGTGTCGCCGGTCGCCTTCAACTTCGACTGGACCTTCGACTACTACAACCTCGCCTACGCCCGCCCGGGCCCGGTGGTCACGATCTACCGGCTCGACGGCGGGAGCTGCACGCCGCCCACGAGCCCGATCAGCCTCGCGCCCGCGCACGTCTCGCTCCCAGCCTTCGCGGCTATCCTCAGCTCAAGTCATGGCCGCCACCACCGTCACCGATCGGGTACATCTCGAGCGCGCCATTGAGCTCGCGCGCCGCGGCATCGGGCGGGTGAATCCGAACCCGGTGGTCGGCGCCGTCGTCGCCAACGACGACACGATCCTCGGAGAGGGCTGGCACAACGACTTCGGCGGACCGCACGCGGAGGTCAATGCGATCGCGGCGTGCGGCGACGCCGACCTGGCCGGCGCGACGCTCTACGTGTCGCTCGAGCCGTGCTGCCACGAGGGCAAGACGCCCCCCTGCACGGCGGCGATCATCGCCGCCGGGATCGGACGCGTCGTCGTCGCCTCCGACGATCCGACCGAGAAGGCGTCCGGGCGCGGCCTTGGGATCCTGCGCGACGAGGGCATCGAGGTCGTCACGGTCGACGGAGAGCTCGCGGCCCGGGCCCGGCTGCTCAACCAGGCCTTTCGCAAGCATGCGCGCACGCAGCGGCCGTGGGTGCTGTTCAAGTCCGCGATGACGCTCGACGGCAAGGTCGCCACCCGCGCCGGGGACTCGAAGTGGATCAGCGGCGAGGACAGCCGCCGCGAGGCCCATCGCTGGCGCGCGTCCTGCGACGCGGTCGCCGTCGGGATCGGGACGGCCCTCGCCGACGACCCGCAGCTCACCGCGCGCGTCGAGGGCGTCCACCACCAGCCGCGGCGGGTCGTCTTCGACTCGCTCGCCCGGCTGCCGCTCGCCTCGCAGCTCGTCGTCGCCGCCAGCGAGGTGCCGCTCATCGTCGTCGTCTCGCGCGCGGCGCCGCGGGCCGAGACCGACGCGCTCGAGGCGGCGGGCGTCACCGTGATCGTCGCCACCGGGGAGAACGAGCAGGCCCGGGTACGGTCGGCGCTCGACCAGCTCGGCGCGCTCGAGATCAGCTCGATGCTGCTCGAAGGCGGACCGCACCTCGCCGGCGCCTTCCTCGACGCGGGGGAGATCGACGAGATCCGCCTGTTCCTCGCGCCGCTGCTGCTCGGCGGGCGCACGGCGCGCGACCCGCTCGAGGGCGAGGGGGTGGAGCGGATCGCCGAGGCGGTGCATGCGCAGACGCTCGAATGCGAGCGCATCGGTGAGGACCTCCTCATCTCCGCGCGTCTGCGGGAGTGGTGAAAAGGGTGTTCACCGGCCTCATCGCCGACCTCGGCCGCGTGCGGTCCTACGAGCGCGACGAGACCGGCGCGCGAATCGTCATCGGCACGACCCTCGCGGGCGAGCTGGACGAGGGCGACTCGATCGCCGTCGGCGGTGTGTGCCTGACGGCCACGGCCGTGACCGCCGACGCCTTCACCGCCGAGGCGATGCACGAGACGCTCACGCGCTCGGCCCTCGGCGGTCTGCACGAGGGCTCGCCGGTGAACCTCGAGCTCGCGCTGCGCGCGCAGGATCGGCTCGGGGGTCACATCGTGCAGGGCCACGTCGATGGGATCGGGACCGTGACGAGCGTCGCTGCGGACGGGTTCTCGCGAGTGGTCTCGGTGCGGGCAGATCCGGCATTGCTGCGCTACGTGGTCGAGAAGGGCTCGGTGGCGGTCGACGGGGTGAGCCTGACCGTGAGCCGCCTCGGCGCGGGCGACTTCGCCGTCTCGCTGATCCCCGAGACGCTGCAGCGGACCACCCTGGGGGAGCTCGTGCCGGAAGCTATCGTCAACCTCGAAGTGGACGTCCTCGCCAAGCACGTCGAGCGTCTGCTCTCAGGCCTTCTGCCCACCTCGCACGCGGAGCCCGTCGCATGAGCCCATCCCGGACCAGCACATTCGCCACGATCGAGGAGGCCCTCGAGGAGATCCGCGAGGGGCGCATGATCGTGGTCTGCGACGACGAGGACCGCGAGAACGAGGGCGACCTCGTGATGGCGGCGCAGTTCGTCACGCCGGAGGCGATCAACTTCATGGTCCGCGAGGCCGGCGGCTGGATCTGCCTGGCGCTGACGCCCGAGCGCTGCGACGAGCTGGGCCTCGAGTTGATGACGGCCAAGAACGAGTCCTCGATGCAGACCCCGTTCACCGTCACGATCGAGGCCCGCGAGGGGGTCACCACCGGCGTCTCGGCCCACGACCGCGCCCACACGATGCGCGTCGCCGCCGATCCGGCGTGCGGGCCGAACGACCTCGTCCAGCCCGGTCACGTCAACCCGCTCAAGGCCAAGCGCGGCGGCGTGCTGGAGCGCACCGGCCACACCGAGGCGAGCGTCGACCTCGCGCGCCTGGCCGGACTGGTGCCCGCCGGCGTGATCTGCGAGGTGATGAACGAGGACGGCTCGATGGCCCGCGTGCCCGACCTCGCCGCCTACTGCGAGCGCCACGGGCTGAAGATGATCACGATCGCCGACCTCATCGCCTATCGCCGGCGCCACGACCGCCTCGTCGAGCGCGTCGTCTCGACCCGGCTGCCGACGGGGTTCGGCGACTTCGAGGCCGTCGGGTATCGCTCGATGGTCGACGACAAGCACCACGTCGCGCTCGTCAAGGGCGACGTGGCGGGCAAGTCCGACGTGCTCGTGCGCGTGCACTCCGAATGCCTGACCGGGGACGTGTTCCACTCGCTGCGCTGCGACTGCGGGGAGCAGCTCGAGTCCGCGCTCACGATGATCGATCGCGAGGGCGAGGGCGTGCTGCTGTACCTGGCCCAGGAGGGTCGCGGCATCGGCCTGCTCAACAAGCTGCGCGCCTACCGCCTGCAGGAGGACGGCCTCGACACCGTCGAGGCCAACGAGAAGCTCGGCCTGCCGGCCGACCTGCGCGACTACGGGATCGGCGCCCAGATCCTCGTCGACCTCGGCCTCAGCTCGATCCGGATCCTCACGAACAATCCGAAGAAGATCCGCGGCCTGGAGGGGTACGGGCTGTCGGTCAGCGACCAGATCCCGATCGTGCACGCCCCGAACGAGCACAACGAGGCCTACCTGCGCACGAAGGAGGAGCGGATGGGCCACATGCTCCATCACCAGGGCCTCAACCTCGACGAGGAGCTGCTGCACTCCGAGCGCGAGCAGGACCGCGCCAAGCGGGCCGAGCAGGCGGGCGGGAACGACGGCGTGGACGGCCCCGCGCCGCGATGAGCGAGCGCTACGCGATCGCCATCGGTCGCTTCTACACCGAGCTGGCCGAGCGGCTCGTGGCCGGCGCACAGGCTGCGTTCGCCGAGGCCGGCGTGGGAGCCGCCGACGTGTTCGACGTGCCCGGCGCGTTCGAGCTGCCGCTCGCGGCCTCCTACGCAGCGCAGTCCGGCCGCTTCGCGGGCGTCGCCTGTCTCGGCGCGGTCATCCGCGGGGAGACCGATCACTACGACTTCGTGTGCGCGGAGGCGGCGCGCGGCATCCAGGACGTGCAGTTGCGCACCGGTGTGCCCTGCGCGTTCGGCGTGCTCACGGTCGACTCGATGGAGCAGGCGCTCGCGCGTTCCGGGGGCGGCAAGCGCGACCAGGGGCGCCACGCCGCCGAGGCCGTGCTGCGGATGGCCGCACTTCGCGCCGAGCTGACGAGCGGCTAGACTGCCCGCGATGGCCAAGGTCTGTTACAGCTGCGGGAAGAAGCCCGCCTTCGGTCAGAGCCGGAGTCACTCGATGGTCGCGACGAAGCGGCGCTTCGACCCGAATCTGCAGAAGGTGCGGATCATGGTCGGCAGCGCGCCGCGTCGCGAGTACGTGTGCACCCGTTGCCTCAAGGCCGGCAAGGTCACCAAGGCCGCATAGAGTTCGTCGGCCCACCTGGGGGCCAGAGCATGGGTCTGATGTGACCGATACCAATCTGGTCCGCTTCCGGGCGGCCGTCGCCGGCGCGCTCGCGCATCTGGAGTCCCGGCGTGAGGAGATCAACGACCTGAACGTGTTTCCGGTCGCCGACGGTGACACCGGAGACAACATGGCGCTCACGCTGCGCGCGGTGCTCGGCGAGCTCGACCGCCTCATCGACGACGGCGACCGCCCGCTCGACGAGGTCGCGCGCGACGAGATCGTGCAATCGGTGGCGCGCGCGGCGCTGCTCGGCGCACGCGGGAACTCGGGCGTGATCCTCTCCCAGCTCATCCGCGGGGCCGCCGAGGAGCTGTCCAGCCGCCCCGGCGAGCTCATCGACCCGATGCTCATCGGCGCCGCGCTCGCGCACGCCGCCGACCGTGCCTACGCGTCGGTGCGCGACCCGGCCGAGGGAACGATCCTGACGGTCGCCCGCGAGATGGCGCACGAGATCATGACCGACGTGGCGCACCGGACGGAGAACCCGCGTCTCGGTCCGGACGCCCATCCGAGCCTGCAGGACGAGGTCATCGCCGCGACGCTCGAGCGCGCCGTCGTCGCCGGCCAGGAGTCGGTCAAGCGCGGCCCGGAGTTGCTGGCCGCGCTCCGCGAGGCCGGCGTGGTGGACGCCGGCGGCTACGCGCTGACGATCCTGTTCGCCGGCGTCGTCGCCGCGCTGCGCGGCGACGACCCGCCCGAGCTCGATCACCATGCGCCCGCCCGCATCACACATCCGCAGCACCATTCGAGCACGTTCCGCTTCTGCACGAACTTCGCCGTCACCGGCATCGATCTCGTGCCGAGTCGCTTCATCCCGGCGCTGGAGACGCTCGGCGACTCGGTGCTGGTCGTCGGCGACTCGACGACCCTGAAGGTGCACGTGCACACCGACGAGCCCGAGCGCGCGACGGCGGTGTTCGCCGGCGTCGGCGAGGTCTCCCGCCTCGATGTCGCCGACATGCGGGCACAGGTGGCCGAGCGCGACGAGCGCCTGCTCTCCCCGAACGGGACCGACGCGGGCGCGGATGGCGCGCGGGGGCCCGACGGTCCGCCGCGCGGGGGGGGCGTGTACCGCGCGCGCTGTGGCGTGCTCGCCGTCGTCAACGGCGACGGGCTGCGGGCGCTCTTCGAGAGCCTCGGGGTCGACACGATCGACGGCGGCCCGACGCTGAACCCCTCGACCTACGAGCTGCTCGCCGGGATCCACGAGGTGGCGGCCGAGGAGGTCGTCGTGCTCCCCAACAGCGCGAACGTCATCATGGCCGCCGAGCGCGCCGCGGAGCTGTCGGAGAAGGCCGTGCGCGTGGTCCCATCCACCAGCCAACAGGCCGGGCTGTCGGCCGCGGTGGCGCTGCGACCGGACGGCGACGTGGCCGAGAACGCCGCGGCGCTCAGCGAGGCCATGGCGCTCATACGCACCGGTGCGGTCGCCGAGGCGGCGCGCGACGATGCCCACGGGCGCTTCCGGCGCGGCGAGGCGATCGGCTTCGTGGAGGAGCAGGTCATCGCCTGGGGCGCGCCGGGCACGACCCTCGAGCAGGTCCTCGTGCACCTTGCCGCCGACGCCGAGCTGATCAGCTGCATCGCCGGTCGCGGCGCGCCGCTGGACGCGGCGGGCGTCGAGGAGCTGCGCCCGAACGGGGTGGAGCTCGAGTACCGCAGCGGGGGCCAGCAGAGCTACTGGTGGCTGCTCGCGGCCGAGTAGGGAACGCCGCACCCGCCCGTGCCCTCCGGGGCGTCGGTCATCATCTCGGCGTCCGATGGCTCGCTTCGCTGCCGCCGCCGACGTCCTCGCGCCCGGCCCGCCGGGCCGCCTCCAGCCACCTGACGGTGACGGCGTGACGCCGGGCGGCCACGACCGGACCCTCGGTGCCGGCCCGCGCGCCTTCGGGCAGCGGCAGCCGCTCACCGACGCCGAGCTGCGAGACGCGCCGGTGCACGTGCCGCGACCGTCGGCGCTCGGCACGCCCCTGTCACTGCCCAAGGGCCGGATGGCCGATGCCGCCGAGGCGCTCGGGCTGACCGACGTCGGGTCGCTGCTCATGCACCTGCCGCGCGACCGCCGCGAGGCGCGGACGGTGGCGGCGCTGGCGCCGGGGGAGCAGGCGACCGTCGCCGTCGAGGTCCGCTCGATCGCCGCGCGGCCGGTGCGCCGGCGCGGGATGCGCCCGCTCGTGGAGGCGGTCGTGTTCGACGCGACCGGCTCCATGCGCGCGGTGTTCTTCAACCAGCCGTGGCTCGTGACCCGCTACCCGGCGGGCACGCGGCTCGTGCTCCACGGCAAGGCCGAGGCCGCCCGCCGGTTCCGCGTCTCCCACCACGCGCTCGGCGAGGAGATCGCCGACGCCGACTCCTCGGCGGCCGACGGTGGCGAGCTCGTCGCCCACTACCCGGCGAGCGAGGGGATCACCTCGACGCAGATCCTCGCGCTCGTGCGCGGCGCCCGCGCCGCGCTCGCCGACGTCACCGAGCCGCTGCCCGGGCGCCTGCGCGCCGCCGAGGGACTGCCCGACCGCCGGGCCGCGCTGACGGCCATGCATTTCCCCCAGGGCCCGGCGGACGTGCTGCGGGCCCGTGAGCGGCTGGCCTTCGACGAGCTCCTGCTCGCCCAGCTGCTGTTCCTGCGCCGCCGGGCCCGACGGCGGGCCGAGCGCGGCGCTCCGGCGCTGCACGAGCCTCCGTCGCTGAGCGCGCGCTGGCGGGCGGGCCTGCCGTTCGCGCTCACCGGCGACCAGTCGGCGGCGATCGAGGAGATCGACCGGGATCTGGCCGAGACGCGGCCGATGCAGCGCCTGCTGATGGGCGAGGTCGGCTCCGGGAAGACGGCGGTCGCGCTGCACGCGATGCTGCGTGCCATCGAGCACGGCTACCAGGCGGCGCTGATGGCCCCGACCGAGACGCTCGCCGAGCAGCACTTCGCGACCGTGACCCGCCTGATGGGCGCCGAGCCGGTGCCGAGCGCGCTGCTGACCGGGTCGACCGCCGCGCGACGGCGCGGCGACACGCTCGGCAAGCTGGCGAGCGGCGAGCTGTCGCTGATCGTCGGCACGCACGCGCTCATCGAGCCGAGCGTCGCCTTCCGGGCGCTCGGCGTGGCCGTCGTCGACGAGCAGCACCGCTTCGGCGTGCGCCAGCGCGCGGCGCTCGACGCGAAGGCGAACGGGGGAGACGGTGCGAGCCGCTCCCCGCATGTGCTCCACATGACGGCCACGCCGATCCCGCGCACGCTCGCGCTCGCCCGCTACGCCGACCTCGACGTCACGGCGCTGCACGAGCTGCCGCACGGGCGCCGGCCGATCCGCACGGCGATCGTCGACGGCGACCCCTCGCGCGAGCGGGCGTATGAGCATCTGCGCGAGCAGCTGCGCGCCGGACGCCAGGCCTACGTCGTGTGCCCGCTCGTCGAGCAGGCGGAGCTCGACGACGGCGACGACGGGTCGGAGATGGTCACGCCCAACGAGGGCAAGGCGGCCACGGAGGAGTACGAGCGCCTGGCCGCCGGCGAGCTCGAGGGCTTCCGCGTCGCGCTGTTGCACGGGCAGATGCGCACCCGCGAGAAGCAGGAGGCGATGGCGGCATTCGCGTCCGGCACGGCCGACGTGCTCGTGGCCACGACCGTGATCGAGGTCGGGATCGACGTCCCGAACGCGACCGTGATGCTGATCGAGAACGCGGAGCGCTTCGGCATCTCGCAGCTGCACCAGCTGCGCGGGCGGATCGGCCGCGGCGAGCACGACTCGACCTGCCTGCTCGTGGGGCCGCCCTCCTCGCGGCGCCTGCGCGCGCTCGTCGAGCACCGCGACGGCTTCCGGCTGGCCGAGATCGACCTCGAGCTGCGCAAGGAGGGCGAGCTCGTCGGCATCCGCCAGTCCGGTCTCAGCCACTACCGGGTCGCGCGGCTGCCCGAGGACGCGGCGCTGCTCGCCCGCGCCCGCGCCCGGGCCGAGGCGATCATCGCGTGCGACGGCGAGCTCGAGGCGCCCGAGCACGCGCTGCTCGCGGCTGAGCTCGCGGACGCGTTCGGGGAGGCGCCGTCGCGGCCGATCCCCGCGTGAGCGGCCGCCACGACCGCCCGGCCCGGCTCGTGGGGGCGCACCGGTGCGCGTGATCGCCGGCCGCTACGGGGGGCGGCGGCTGAGCGCGCCGCCCGGGCGTCTCGTGCGCCCGACCGGCGACCGCGTCCGCGAGGCGCTGTTCTCGATCCTCGGGGACCTCACGGGCGCCGCGGTGCTCGACCTGTTCGCCGGGTCGGGCGCGCTCGGCATCGAGGCGCTCTCACGCGGCGCCGATCACGCCGTGTTCGTCGAGCGGGCGCCCGCCGCCGGCGCGGTGATCGAGGCGAATCTCGCGGCCCTCGACGTGCCCGCCGGGCAGGCGGAGCTGCGCCGCCGCGACGTGTTCGCGGCCGTGCGCGCGGCACGCGAGGCGCGCGAAACGTACGATCTCGTCTTCATCGACCCTCCCTACCGCCACGCGGCCGCGTGGAAGAGCGAGCTCGCCAGCGGTCTGGCGCCGCTGCTTGCCCCCGGCGCCCGCGTCGTCACCGAGAGCGACCGGCGCTCGCCGCTGGCCCTCGGTCTCGGGCGCGCGGACACGCGACGCTACGGTGACACCGTGATCAACATCCACCACCTCCCATGAGCACCAGCCCCCGCAAGGCCGTCTGTCCCGGGTCCTACGACCCGATCACGAACGGCCATCTCGACGTGATCGCGCGGACGGCGGCGCTCTACGACGAGGTGATCGTGGCCGTCGTCAACCGCTCGGTGCGCAAGGATCACACGCTGTTCGGCATCGACGAGCGTCTGCAGTTCATCGAGAACGCGACGACGGCGCTGCCGAACGTGCGCGCGGAGCCGTTCAACACGCTCGTCGTCGAGTTCGCCCAGACCGTCGGGGCGAAGACGATCGTCAAGGGCCTGCGCGCGATCTCGGACTTCGAGTACGAGTTCGAGATGAACCAGCTCAACCGCCGTCAGGCGCCGGAGATCGAATCCGTGTACCTGATGGCGGGACCGCAGTACAGTTTCCTTTCCTCCAGTGGCGTGAAGGAACTCGCGACCTTCGGGGGCAGGATCGACGACCTCGTCCCCGACGAGGTCGCTCGGCGATTGCAGGAAGAGCTCAGGCGCTGACGAAAAAGGCCGTGCGATGGACGTCCTAGTACTGATCGACAAACTCGACGACCTGGTCCACAACGCGAGGGCCGTGCCCCTCACGGACCAGGTGCGTGTCGACAAGGAGGAGATCTACGACATCCTCGACCAGATGCGCGCCACGATCCCCGAGGAGATCAAGCAGGCGCGCTGGATCGTCAAGGAGCGTCAGGAGATGCTCGCCGAGGCCAAGCGGGAGGCCGAGCGCATCGTCAAGGAGGCGCGCGAGCGCCAGGAGCGGCTCGTCGGCGAGGAGGAGGTCACGAAGATGGCCGAGCGCGCCGCCGAGGAGATCATCGAGGACGCCCGCGCCCGGGAGCGTGAGATCCGCCTTGGCGCCGAGGACTACGCCGACGAGATCCTCAACACGCTCGAGGTCAATCTCTCGAAGTTCATCGCCGCCGTGCAGCGCGGCCGCGAGCGCCTGCAGGGCAAGGACGAGCCGGCCGAAGTCGGCTGACGCGGCGTCTTTCGTGGTCGGCCGGTCCCGTCCGGCGGCGCGAACGTAGGGTTGCGTAGGGTTGGCAGGCTCGGCGTAGGACTGCTAGCTTCCTCACACGCATGATGCGATTTGGGGGCCTTTGTTGAGACGGAGCTCGCTTGGAGCGATCGTGTGCGCGATCGCCTGCGCGGGCGTCGCGGCGGCGTTTGGCGGAAGCGCCTTGGCGGCGACGCCAACCTGGACGTACGGGTCCGACACGACGGTCCCGGCGTTCGACTGCCAGATCTACACGAACACGAGTCCGCCGCAGCTGAGCATCGACCCGATCGGCGGCGACGGCTACGTCGGCTACTACGGCACCCCGACGGCCGGGCAGGTCTACTACCTCGGCCTCGCCTACGAGGCGGTGACCCAGTCGATCTCGAGTGGCCTCTGTCAATCCTCGCAGGACGTCTCGATGCGGCTCGCGCTTCCGCCCGGGACGTCTGCGGCCGTGAGCGGCAGCGCGCCCATCGTCTGCTTCGACAACGGAGCGCAGTTCACGACGAACTGCCCGACGGCCGTCGAGGCCGGCACCGGCGGCGAGGTGAAGCTCGACCCGGACGGCGGCAACCAGGTCTGGCAGGTCGCCGACGGCCACGTCCTGGAGATCGCGATCCCGGTCGTCACGTCCTCGGCGGCGTCATCGCTGACCGCCACCGGCGACCCCCGCATCTGGGACGGCTTCGAGGAGACCGTCTCGCAGCCGTGGCAGCTGGTCGTCCTGCCGACCGTCAGCTTCCCGGTGGCCTCCGCCGCGACGACGACCAGCACGTCGACGTCGAGCAGCCACTCCACGACCTCGACGTCGACCCACACCACGACGACGACCACCTCCACGGTCACGTCCACGTCCACTTCGAGCACGTCCACGTCCGCGTCGACCACGTCGACGTCGACGGCGACGTCGACGTCAACCTCGACCACACACTCGTTCACCCGTCCGAGCTACACCATCACGCTAACCCTCACGAGCATCACGAGGCCGTGCATCGGGCTCATCTGCCACCCGATCTCCATGACGACGAGCACGACGAGCACGACGAGCCCAACGAGCACAACGAGCACGACCACGAGCACAACGAGCACGTCGACGTCCTCGTCGAGCTCCGGCACGCCCTCCGGCACCGGCGGCTCCCCTGGCGGCGGCTCGGGCTCCGGCGGTGGCTCCGGGTCGGGCGGCGGCTCGGCGTCGGGCGGCGGCTCGGGGTCGGGCGGTGGCTCGGGCGTCGGCGCGGTGCACATCGTTGTGCCGCCCGCTCACATCGCCGCCTTCACCGGCTTCCGCTGCCCGTCGCCGCAGGCGGGCAAGACGCTCACCTGCTCGCTCACGGTCGGCGAGAACGGATCAAGCCTCACGCTGAGTGCGTTCGCGCCGCTCCCGAAGGCCTCGAGCGCCAAGCACAAGAAGAAGCTGACCCCGACGGAGGTCGCCAGCCTCTCGATCGCCCGTGAGACCGCCGGCGGCCACACCCTGTCGCTGACCCTCAGTGGGGCCGCAGCGCGATTGCTCGCCAAGCAGAAGCACCTCGGGCTGACGCTCGACCTCGCCGTGACCGCGCCTGGCGCGACCGCCCCCTCGGTGGGCACGGCGGCGGTCACGCTGCACGCGGCTCGCAAGCACCGCAAGGAGTAGCGCCGCTGAGGCCCCCGCCGTGCCGGCTTCAGTGGCGCTTGCCGATCGCCACGACCGAGCTCGCGCCGCCCGGCGCAGCGCTCAGCTCTCGGGCGGCCCGGCGAGCAGCGCGTGCAGCTGCCCGAGGTGGGTCCGCACCGTGCCGGCCATCGCGTCGAGGATGCGTCGCGCCTCCTCGATGCCGGTCGCGGCGTTCGTCAGCTGCGACTTCACGCGACGGACGTCCTCCATGGCGCCGACGGCACGATCGATCTCGGCGCGTAGCGCGTCGGCGTCGACCTCGTCGGCGTCCCCGCGGGCCATCAGCACGCGAGCGCGGGCGAGCGCATAGGCCACCTCGAGTGGCAAGCGGGAGCCGTCCTCGGGGTCATACACGACGAACATCTTGTCCCCGTTGAACTCACGCAGGGGATGGGTGCGCGCCGGGAGCTTGTCCTCGGAGGCCACGACGAGCACGGCGAACTCCGCGTTGCGTGCGCCCAGCGCCTCCGACAGCTCGGCGAGCGCGGCGTTCTTGGACAGCTTGCTGCTCTTGGCCTCGAACACGATCCGCCCGCGGGCGGGTCCGGCGCACGCGTCGATACCGACCACCACGTCGCCCTTGCGCCCGCCGACGCCCCGCTGGTCGCCGACCGCGTCGCAGTCGTCGCCCTGGGCGACCGCGATGGCGTCGATCGCCTCGAACACGGCCTCCTCGTAGGTGCGGCCCTTCGCCGTGCCCTTCTCCTGTACCGCGGCGACCTGCTCGAGCTTCTCGCGCTCGCCGTGCAGGCGCGCGACCTCGGACTGCAGGACACCGAGACGCTCGGTCATCTCGCGTAACTGACGCTCCTGGCGCTCGGCGGACTGGCGCATCATCGCCTGGGACATCTGCTTGAAGTCGGCGAGCGGGTTGCTCGCGTCGGCCGAGGAGAACTGGCGCACGAGGTCCTGGCGCGAGCGGGTCATGACCTCGTCGAGCACGGCCTTGACCCGGTGCTGCACCGCGGTCGCGCTCTCGTCGGAGAAGTGGCGCGCGAGCGCCTTCGTCAGGTGTCCGTTCTCGGGCCCGAAGGCCTCGTCGACCTTCGCGTCCAGGCGCTCGGCCACGAGCCGCGCGCGCTCGACGAAGCCGGCGTCGAGCTCGCGGGCCGCGCGCTCGAACTCCGTCTTGACGAACTCGGCGTTCGCGCCGGTCTGCTCACGGTCGAGCACGCGCGCGCCGATCTCCAGCGCGTCCTGCACGAAGCCGGCCGGGTCCTCGCCGGCGTCCTCGCGGGCCTGGGCCAGCCGCACGACGGTGTCGTCGCTGACGGCGAGACCGTCGATGTGCAGGCGGCCGTGACGGGTGTGCACATGGGCCAGGGGCAGGGGAGTGGCAGCTTCCATTTGCCCCCGATGCTACGAGCCGGACCCGACGGATCGCCGGCGCCGCGGGCTCCGCGACGACCGTCCGCTCACCCCGGGACGCGGTAGGTGGTCGGATAAGGTCAGGTGTCGTGCAAACGCAACAGACGCTCAATGCGCTGCGCATGGCGGCGACGCTCGCCGGGACCGGGATCGTCGAGGTCGAGCAGATCGGGCATCCCGACCGGCTTGCCCGCACGCTGCTGGCGCTGCGCCGCTGGGGACCGACGCCGGCCGCCGGATACACGGCGTCGGCGATCCGCTATCCCGACCGCATGGCGATCATCGACGAGCTCGGCACGCTCACGTTCGCGCAGATGCACCGGCGCACGAACGCCCTGGCCCACGCGCTCTCCGATGCCGGCGTGTGCGAGGGCGACGCGATCGCGATCATGTGCCGCAACCACCGCTACTTCGTCGAGGCGACGGTGGCCGCCTCGAAGCTCGGGGCCAACGCGCTGTATCTGAACACGGCGTTCGCCGGCCCGCAGATCACCGACGTGCTCGCCCGCGAGAAGCCGGTCGCGCTCGTCTACGACGAGGAGTTCGCCGACCTCGTCCGCGAGGGCGCCCGGCGGCGCAAGCGCTTCATCGCCTGGCCCGAGACCCCGGGCGGCGCCGGCGACCCGCTGCTCGAGGACCTCATCGGCGCCGGCGACGCGAGCGACGTCGTGCCGCCCGAGGCGCGGGGGCGGGTGGTCATCCTCACGTCGGGCACGACCGGCTCGCCGAAGGGCGCCTCGCGGCGCCAGCCCGACTCGCTCGCCCCGGCGGCGGCGCTCTTCTCGAAGATCCCCATGCGCGCACGCGGGGCGACCATGATCGCGGCCCCGATGTTCCACTCGTGGGGGTTTGCCCACTTCACGCTTGGGCTCGCGCTCTCCTCGACCCTCGTGCTGCGGCGGCGCTTCGATCCGGAGGAGACGCTTGCCGCCACCGCCGAGTACCGCTGCACCGCGCTCGCCGTCGTGCCGGTGATGTTGCAGCGGATCCTCGAGCTGCCGCCGGAGGTGATCGAGCGGTACGACCTCAGCGCTCTGCGCGTGATCGCGGCGAGCGGCTCGGCCCTGCCGGGCGACCTGGCGCTGCGCGTCATGGACACGTTCGGCGACGTGCTCTACAACCTCTACGGCTCGACCGAGGTCGCGTGGGCGACGATCGCGACGCCGAAGGACCTGCGCGACGCCCCGGGAACGGCCGGGCGCCCGCCGATGGGCACGACGGTCAAGCTGTTCGACGAGCACGGCGACGAGGTCCCCACCGGCCACACCGGGCGCATCTTCGTGGCCAACGAGATGCTCTTCGAGGGCTACACCGGCGGTGGGAACAAGCAGCTCGTCGACGGGCTGATGAGCACCGGCGACGTCGGGCACTTCGACGAGCAGGGCCGCCTGTTCATCGACGGTCGCGACGACGAGATGATCGTCTCCGGGGGGGAGAACGTCTTCCCGCGCGAGGTCGAGGACAGCATCCACCACATGGACGGCGTGGCCGAGACGGCGGTCGTCGGGGTCGACGACGACCAGTTCGGCCAGCGCCTACGGGCGTTCGTGGTCCTCGAGCCCGGCGCGCAGCTGACCGCCGACGACATCCGCGCGCAGGTCAGGCGCAACCTGGCCCGGTACAAGGTGCCTCGCGACGTCGTGTTCCTCGACGCGCTCCCGCGCAACGCGACGGGCAAGGTCATCAAGCGCACGCTCGCGCGCGGCTAGGGCGGGCCGGGGGGTCCGCGCGGTCGGGGCCGGTGGGTGGCGGTCGGGTGCGTGCCGCTGGGGCCCCGGGGGGTGGCGGTCGGTGCGTGCCGTCGGGGCCCCGGGGGGTGGCGGTCGGTGCGTGCCGCTGGGGCCCCGGGGGGTGGCGGTCGGTGCGTGCCGTCGGGGCCGGGGAGCGAGGAACTTTGGTCGATCTTCTCTCGTGGTGGAAGAAGATCGACCAATCTTCGACCAGGAACGCGCCGGTAGCCCTCACCGGCGCCGCCGCCGCCCGGCCCGCCCCCGCCGAAGGGCGTCCCGCCCCCGGTCATCCGGCTCCGCCTCCCGGCCGCCCCGGGTGACCGGCGTCCCGCCCCGGGGCGATCCGGCGCCGCCGCCGCCCGGCCCGCCCCGCGATGGGTGACCGGCGCCCCGCCCCCGGCGACCGGGATCGCACCGGCCTCGCACCAGCGCATCAGCTCAGCTCCGCCGCCCGGCCCGCCCCGCCGCCGGGTGACCGGCGCCCCCCGGCGACCGGGACCGCACCGGGATTGCACCAGCGCATCAGCTCAGCTCCGCCTCCCGGCCGGCCCCCGGCGACCCGGCGCCCCCCGGCGACCGGTGCTCCCCCTTCCGAAACCCGCCCCGCACCATCTAATCTCGTCGCATGACCGCGGTCACGCATGACTTCGATCTCGGTGCCCTGCGACTGTCGGCCGGCCAGGGCCGGCGTCTTGACCTCGACGTGATGATCGAGCCGCTCGAGCTCGGCGGTGAGACATATCGCGCGGCTCCCGAGCGCGTGCCCGTCGTGCTCGACGTGTCGCGCATGACCGGGCAGGGCTACGCGTTGCGGCTCCGCTTCGAGACGGCGCTCGCCGGCCCCTGCATGCGCTGCCTGGCCGAGGCCGCGCCGACGGTGCCCGTCGACGCGCGCGAGGTCGACCAGCCCGGCGGCGGCGAGGAGCTCTCGAGCCCGTACGTGACGGGCGAGGTGCTCGACCTCGCCGGCTGGGCCCGCGACGCGTTCGCGCTCGCCGCGCCGGTGAAGGTGCTGTGCCGGGCCGACTGCGCCGGGCTGTGCCCGGTCTGCGCGGCCAACCTCAACGAGGCCGGGCCCGACCACCACCACGAGTCCGAGCCCGATCCGCGGTGGGCCAAGCTCCGCGAGCTGCGTTTCTGAGGGCGGCGATCCCGCCGGGCCCTGCTAGCCTTCCCGAGCCATGGCCGTACCCAAGCAGAAGCAGTCGCACAGCCGGACCGCGAAGCGGCGCGCCCAGCACAAGATCGCCGCCCCGGCGGTCAACGCCTGCCCGCGCTGCCACAGCCCTCGCCGCCCGCACCGCGTCTGCCCGGTGTGCGGCACCTACGCCGGGCGCGAGATCATCGCCCCGGACGCGCACGATCACCACGATCACGACCACTAGGACGGTGGCCGAGGCTGGGGACACGGCGCTCGCGCCGGTCGTCGCCGTCGACTGCAACGGCGCCGATCTCGGCCCGAGCGAGGTCGCCGCGGGTGCGGCGCTCGCTGCCGCGCAGGGCGCGCGCGTCCTGCTGTTCGGTCCGGCGCGGGAGCTCGGCTCGCCGTCGCCGGGCGTGGAGATCGTCGACGCGCCGGTGTCGATCGCGAAGGAGCCCGATCCGGTGCGGGCCGTCCGCTCCACTCCGGAGGCCTCGATCGTGCGCGCCGCGAAGGCGGTCGCCGCCGGGGACGCGCAGGCGCTCGTGTGTGCGGGGAGCACCGGCGCCGCGCTCGCCGCGGGGATCCTCAACGTCAAGCGCGCCCAGGGCGTCTACCGCCCGGCGCTCGCGCTCCCGCTGCCGGTGCCCTCGCACCCGGTGACGCTGCTCGACGTCGGCGCCAACGCCGACGCGCGGCGCGAGCATCTCGTCCAGTTCGCCTTCATGGGCGCCGCGCTCGCGCGGGCCGTGCTCGGCGTTGCGCGGCCCCGTGTCGCGCTCCTGTCCAACGGCGAGGAGCAGGACCGGGGCAGCGCGCTCGTCGTCGAGACGCACGCCGAACTGGCCGAACGCGCGCCCCAGGGCGACTTCTTCGACTTCATCGGCAACGTCGAGGGCGTCGACCTGGTCAGCGGCGCGGCCGACGTGATCGTCACCGACGGGTTCACCGGCAACATCGCGCTGAAGGTCATGGAGGGGGTCTCGCAGGCGACGATCTCGGCGATCCGCACCGCCGCGTACGGCTCGCCGCGCGCCCAGGCGGGCGGGATGCTGCTGCGCCCGGCGCTGCGCGGGTTCCGCGACGAGGTCGACCCCGAGCGCCAGGGCGGCGCCTACCTGCTCGGCCTGCGCCGGCTTGGCATCGTCGCCCACGGGCGCTTCACGCGTCAGGGCTTCGCCCAGGCCATCCTGCGGGCGCGCCAGGGGGCCGAGGAGGACCTCGTCGCCCGCACCCACGCGGCGCTCGAGGCAGCCGGTGCGCTGAAGGTCGCTCCGGCGTCCGTGACGACCGCTAGCGTGGCCGGCCGATGACGCGCGAAGAGGTCTTCAGCCTGATCCAGTCGCATCTCGCCGACGAGCTCGATGTCGACCCCGCCCGGATCGACGATCAGACGCGCTTCAAGGAGGACCTCGAGGCCGATTCGCTCGACCTCTACACGCTCGTCCAGGAGCTCGAGGACTCATACGGCATGCGCATGTCCGACGAGCAGGCGGCCTCGATCCTGACCGTCGGCCAGGCGGTCGACTTCGTGCTCGAGCAGGCGGTGGCCCGATGACTCCGATGCCCGGCGCGGCGGCCATGGCCGGGAGACGAGGCTCTGACCGCTGAGGCTCCTTGCGTCGTTGCTCGACGAGCTGCCCGACGAGCTGTCGCGGCAGGTGTTCACGCACGCCTCCTGGAGCCAGCGGCGCAGCGACTCCTATGCGCGGCTCGCGTTCCTCGGCGACAGCGTGCTCGCGCTGGCGGTCACGACCCATCTGTACCCGCGCCTGGAGGCCGAGCGCTTCGGCGCCGGACGGCTCACGAAGATCCGGGCGCAGGCGGTGTCCGGGCCGTCGTGCCGCGCGGTGGCCGAGCGCCTCGGCGTCCCGGAGCGGCTGCGCGCGGCGGCGCCAGACCTCTCCTCGGGCAGCGCGGCGGCGCTCGTGGAGACCGAGCGCGTGCTCGCCTCGGTGATCGAGGCGGTGATCGGGGCCTGCTACCTGCACGCCGGCTACGAGCGCACGGCCGAGGCGGTCGTGGAGGCGTTCACGCCCGAGATCGAGGAGGCGCTCGAGCATCCGGTCGACTTCAAGTCGGCGCTGCAGGAGCGTCTGGCCCAGCAGGGCGACCTCGTGACCTACGAGGTCGTGAGCGAGAGCGGGCCGCCGCACGACCGCCGCTTCGAGGTCGTGGCCGCGGTCAGCGAGCGGCAGATCGGCCGCGGCAGCGGGCGCAGCAAGAAGACGGCCGAGCAGCAGGCGGCGCGCGAGGCGCTCGAGGACATCGGAGCGTGATGACGCCGTGTACCTGAGCTCGCTGACGCTGAAGGGCTTCAAGTCCTTCCCCGACCGCACGCGCCTGGAGTTCGGTTCGGGCGTGAGCGTGATCGTCGGGCCGAACGGCTCGGGCAAGTCCAACGTCACCGACGCCGTCCTCTGGGTGCTCGGCGAGCAGTCGCCGCTCGCCGTGCGTGGGCAGTCCATGCAGGACGTGATCTTCGGCGGCGGCCACGGCGTCCAGGCCCGACAGGCGGCGGAGGTCGAGCTCGTGCTCGACAACGCCGACGGGGCGGTCGACCTGCCGGTCGGCGAGATCTCGATCATGCGCCGGCTCGATCGCTCGGGCGAGGGCGAGTACCGCCTCAACGGCGCCCGCTGCCGGCTGGTTGACGTGATCGAGGTCCTGTCCGATACCGGCCTGGGCAAGGAGATGCACTCGGTCATCTCCCAGGGCCGCGTCGAGGCGATCGTCACCTCCAAGCCGCGGGATCGGCGGATGCTCATCGAGGAGGCGGCCGGCCTGGGCAAGCACCGCAAGCGCCGCCGCCGTGCGCAGCTGAAGCTCGAGCGCACGCAGGAGAACCTCGACCGCGCGCTGGACATCGAGCGCGAGGCGCGCTCGCGGCTGCGTCCGCTCAAGCGCCAGGCCGAGGCGGCCGAGCTCCACGCGCGGCTCGAGCGCCAGACGCTCGAGACCCGCTGGGAGCTCGCCCGCGACGCGCTGCGCGCCGGCCGGGCCGAGCTGACCGCGGCCGAGGCGGCTGCGCACGCCGCACGCGGGTCGCGCGACGAGGTCGAGGCGCGCCTGCAGGCGGTGATCGCCCGGCGCGAGGCCGCCGAGGAGGCGCTCGCCGCCCGCAGCGAGCAGCGCGAGGCGCTCGGGCGCCGCGTGTTCGGAGCCCGCTCGGCCCACGAGCGGCTCGCCATGCGCCTCGAGCAGGCCGGCGCCACGGTCGCGACCGTCACCCGCCGCCGGCAGCGATCGGAGCTCGAGCTCGAGACGCTCGTCGAAGACGCCGACGAGACGGCCGGCGCCGAGGCGCAGCGACAGACCTCGCGCGTCGCCGCGCTCGAGGCCGAGCTGGCCGAGCTCGCGCGTCGCCGCGACGAGGACCTCGAGCGCGAGCTCGCCGAGCTGCGGAGCGCCGGCGAGCAGGCCGCGCAGCGCGCGCAGCAGGCCGAGTCCGCGCTCGCCGCGTGCCACGATCGCCGCACGAGCGCCGACGGGATCGCCGATGGCGCCCGCGCCGCGTTGCGCGCGGCCGAGCAGGAGGTCGAGGCGGCACGGCGCGCCGCGGCCCGCGTCGGGTCCGAGCTGGCCGCGGTCAATCAATTCCTGCGCGGGCACGCCTCCGCCCCCGGCGGGGCCGCGACGCTGAGCGACGCGCTCGCCGTCGAACCGGGGTATGAGCTCGCGCTCTCGGCCGCGCTCGGCGGACGCCTCGGCGCCGTGCTCGCCGCCGATCTGCACGCGGCCGGCGCGCTGCTCGACGGCGCCGGGCCCGACGGCGGCGCGACGATCGTCGCGCCCGCCGCGCCCGCCGCGCCCGCACGCGCCCGCGGCGGCAGCAGCCGGCGGTCCGCCGCCGCCGGTCCCGGGCGCACAGCGTCTGCTCGACCTCGTGCGCGGCGACGGTCTCGCGCTCGCCGTCGCCGAGCGGCTGCTCGCCGACGCCTGGGTCGTCGCGGACCTGCAAGGGCTTCCGCGGACGTTCACCGGGATCGCCGTCACGCGCAGCGGCCGGGCCTGGTTCGCGCTCGCCGACAGCGGGGCGACCGCCGGCTCGGCGCCGGCGTGGGGCGAGGTGCGCCAGGCCGCCGCAGGTGGCGCCGACCTCGTGCTGGCCCGGCGCAACGAGCGCGAGCGGCTCATCGCCGAGAGCGAGAACGCGGCGCAGGCAGAGGTGACGGCCCGCCACGCGGCCGAGCAGGCCGGCGCCGCCGTCGCGGCGGCCGATCGCACCCGCGACGAGGCCGACCGCGCCCTGCGCGAGGCCGATCGGCACCGCGCCGAGGCGCTCGAGGCCGTCCGGCGCAGCGAGTGGCTGATCGACGAGCGCCGGCGCGCGCCCGAGCAGGGGCCGCTGGCCGTGCGCCGGGCCGAGCTCGAGGGCGAGCTCGTCGCCGAGCGCCGTCAGGCCGAGCGGGCCGAGCGCGAGCGCGCCGAGCGGGCGCGGCGGCGTCAGCGCCTGCGCGCGCAGATGGCCGCGGACGAGGCGCTCATTCCGCGCGCCGAGCGGCTCGGCGCGGCGCTCGAGCGAGCGCTGGAGACGGTCGGCGAGCGCGTGAGGATCCTCGAGGAGCAGCTCGCGAGCGATCGCGCCGCCGGCGAGGGCGTGTCGAGCGAGCTGCGCGCGTGCGCCGGCGAGGAGGCCCAGATCCACACCGAGCTGCGCGCGCGCGGCGAGGCGGTCACGCACGCCGAGGTCGCGGCCCAGCGCGTGCGTGACCAGGCGGCCGACGCCGAGCAGGAGCTGACCGCGCTCGCCGAGCCGCTCGGCCTCGCGCCCGAGCCGGCCGAGGAGGCGCTCGAGGACGAGCAGCGCGAGGCGCTCGCGACGCGCCTGGAGCGCCTGGCCCGCCGTCGCGAGCAGCTCGGGCCGGTCAACCCGCTCGCCCAGGACGAGTACGCCGAGGCGATCGCCCACGTCGAGGAGCTCGAGACGCGACGCTCCGACCTCGAGACCGCGCTGCGCGAGCTGCGCACGCTCATCCGCGACACGGACCGGCAGATCGAGGAGACCTTCGAGGCGACGTTCAGCGCCGCGGCGCGCAACTTCGAGGCGCTCGTCGGCGACGTCTTCCCCGGCGGGCGCGGGCGCCTGCGGCTCGTTCGCGAAGACGCCGGGCCGCGGCCGGTGCTCGGCGGCGGCCCGCCGCCGGTGCAGGACGCGGCGGATGAATCCGAGGCCGCCGCGGACGCCGAGGCCGGGCTCGACGACGACCAGGACGACGCGAACAAGGAGGATCTCCTCGGGGTGGAGATCGAGATCACGCCGGCCGGCAAGTCGGCCAAGCGCCTGTCGCTGCTCTCCGGCGGCGAGAAGTCGATGACGGCGCTCGCGTTCCTGTTCGCCGTGTTCCTGGCCAAGCCGTGCCCGTTCTACATCCTCGACGAGGTCGAGGCGGCGCTCGACGACCTCAACCTCGATCGCTTCCTGGCGCTCCTGCGCCGCCACGCCGGGCGGGCGCAGTTCATCGTCATCACCCACCAGAAGCGCACGATGGAGGCGGCCGATGCGCTCTACGGGGTCTCGATGGGCGGCGACGGCGTCTCGAAGGTCATCTCGCGTCGCCTGCCGCCGAGCGAGGACCTCCCGGAGCCGGCGGACGCCGTCGCCGGCGTCGCCTGATCGACGACGCTCGCCCGCAGCGTGGCCCGCGACTGGAACGACCTGTTCATCACCGCCGCCGGCCCGCCGGCGGGGGAGGAGGCGGGCCCGGCGGAGGGCTCGGCCCCGCGTCGCGGCCTCTTCCGCCGGCTGCGGGAGAACCTGGCCAAGACCCGCCAGGCGCTCGGCTCCGAGATCCAGGCGACCCTCTTTCAGACGCTCGACGAGCAGACCTGGGAGCGCCTGGAGGAGGCGCTCATCATGGCCGACGTCGGCGCGACGACGACCGCGGCCGTCGTCGGGCAGCTCGAGGCCGAGGCGACCGCCGGCGACGTGTCGGGCGGCGAGGCGCTGACCGGGCGCCTCATCGAACTGCTGGCCGAGACGGCGCGGACCGGCGAGGACCGCATCGACGTGCGCGCCGAGCCGACGGTCATCATGGCCGTCGGCGTCAACGGAACGGGGAAGACGACGACGATCGGCAAGCTCGCCTGGCACCTGCAGCGCGAGCTCGGCCTGACGGTCCTGCTCGGGGCCGCGGACACGTTCCGCGCCGCCGCCACCGAGCAGCTGCAGGGCTGGGCGCAGCGGACCGGGACCGAGATCGTTGTCGGCGCCGAGGGCGCGGACCCCGGATCGGTGGCCTTCGACGCCGTCGCGCAGGCGCAGGCGAAGGGCGTCGACGTGGTCATCATCGACACCGCCGGTCGCCTGCACACCCAGGACGACCTCATGGCCGAGCTTACGAAGGTCCACCGCGTCATCGCCAAGCAGCTCCCGGGCGCCCCCCACGAGACGCTCCTGACCGTCGACGCGACGACCGGTCAGAACGGCCTGCGCCAGGCGAAGCTGTTCGCGCAGGCCGTCGACGTCAGCGGGATCGTGCTCACGAAGCTCGACGGCACCGCGAAGGGCGGCATCGCGCTGGCGATCGCCCGCGAGCTCGGCCTGCCCGTGAAGCTCATCGGGATCGGCGAGCAGCTCGAGGATCTGCGGCCCTTCGACCCTACCGATTTCGCGACCGCGCTCATCGCTCAGTCATAATCGAGGCATGGTCGCATGGGTCGTCTGGCTGGTTGTGGCGTGCATTCTCGGTATCGCCGAGATGCATCAGGGCGGCTTCTACCTCGCGCCGTTCGCGATCGGCGCGCTGTTGGCGGCGATCGTCGGCGTGCTCGGCCTCGGCGCGGCGCTCACGCCCGTCGTCTTCGTCGTCGGCTCCGGATTCACGTTCGCGGCGCTGCGCCCGGTGGCGCGCAGCCATCGCCGCCTGCCGCCGGCGATGCGCACCGGGGCCGCCGCGCTCGTCGGCCGCCGGGCGATCGTGCTCGAGCGGATCGCCAACGACGAGGGAGTCGGATGCGTCAAGATCGACGGCGAGGTGTGGACCGCGCGCAGCTATGACGACGACCAGGTGCTCGAGCCCGGCCAGCGGGTCGATGTCGTCGAGATTCGTGGCGCCACGGCGCTGGTGATGCCGTGAGCGCCTTCGTGGACGATCGAGGGATCGCCCTCCCAACAGGAAAGGAAACGGGCTTCACATGGCCGTATTGATCGTCCTTGCCGTCGTCGTCATCTTCGCGCTCTTCATGGCGTATCGCACGATCCGCGTGATTCCCCAGGCCCGCGCCGGGGTCGTCGAGCGCCTCGGGCGCTACAGCCGCACGCTCGAGCCGGGGCTGGCGATCGTCACACCCTTCATCGATCGCGTGCGCCCGCTCGTCGACCTGCGTGAGCAGGTCGTCAACTTCAAGCCCCAGTCGGTCATCACCGAGGACAACGTCGTCGTCGGGATCGAGACCGTCCTGTACTTCACGATCACCGATCCGCGCATGGCCACGTATGAGATCGCCAACCCGCTGCAGGCCATCGAACAGCTCACCGTGACGACGTTGCGCAACGTGATCGGCGGGCTGACGCTCGAGCAGACGCTCACCGCACGCGAGAACGTCAACACCGAGCTGCGCACGGTGCTCGACGAGGCGACCGGCAAATGGGGCATCCGCATCAACCGCGTCGAGATCAAGTCGGTCGACCCGCCGGCGGACATCCGCGCCGCGATGGAGAAGCAGATGCGCGCCGAGCGCGACCGCCGCGCCGCGATCCTGACCGCCGAGGGCCAGAAGCAGGCCCTCATCCTCACCGCCGAGGGCGAGAAGCAGTCGGCGGTGCTCAAGGCCGAGGGCGCGAGCGCGGCCGCGATCCTGCGCGCCCAGGGTGAGGCGAAGGCGATCGACACGGTGTTCAGGGCGATCCACGAGGGACGCCCCGATCCCGAGCTGCTCAGCTACCAGTACCTGCAGATGCTGCCGCAGCTCGCGCAGGGCGACGCCAACAAGGTGTTCGTCATCCCGTCGGAGTTCGCGAGCGCGCTCGGCGGCATCGGCGAGGCCTTCTCGCGTCGTGCCCAAAGCGAGCCGCCACCGCCGCCGCCACCCGATCCGGGCGCGACGACGGACAACGGGGCGCCGGCCGACACCCCCGCGCTCCCCGGCGGCCGCCCGCCGGCCGGCGACTGACGTGCAGCTCGTCGACCCGGCGGTCGAGCGCTACGCGCAGGAGCACACGACCCCGTTCGGACCGTCGATGCAGACGCTGCTCGACGAGGCGAGCGCCACGCTGCCATACCCCCAGATGCTCAGCGGCCCGACCGTCGGGCGGTTGCTCGAGACGCTCGTGTTCGCGCTCGGCGCGCGGACGGTGCTCGAGATCGGCACCTACGCCGGCTACTCGGCGCTCGCGATGGCCTCGGGCCTGGCGCCCGGCGGGCGTGTCATCAGCTGCGAGATCGACGAGGGCCATTCCGAGTTCGCGCGGCGCCACGTCGCCGCCAGCCCGTACGCCGATCGCGTGGAGATCCTCGTCGGTCCGGCTCTCGACAGCGTGGACGGGCTGCCCGGACCGTTCGATCTCGTGTTCATCGATGCGGACAAGGAGGGCTATCCGGCGTACTACGAGGCCGTCCTGCCGAAGCTCGCCCCGCGCGGTCTGATCGTCGCCGACAACACGCTTCGCGACGGCGAGGTCCTCGATCTCTCCGGCGAGGACGGCGGCGGGGACGGCCGGGGATCGGGCACGCGGGCGATCGCGGCGTTCAACGACGCCCTGGCGAGCGACGAGCGCGTCCTCGCGGTCCTGCTCACGGTGCGCGACGGCGTCACGCTGATCCGGCGGCGCACCTAGATCGACGCGCCGGCGCCCGGCCGCGGTCACGCGCGTGGTGCGACCCCGGGGCCGCGACCGCTGCTAGGGTGCGCCAGCCCGGGCGCAGGCGCCGTCTGCGATCGACGCGCTCGCCCGGAGGGCGCAGACCTGTCAGTGCACACGACTTTGGCCGCCGCTCGGCGGAGGAGAGACATGATCAACGGGTACGCACATCGAACCTCACCGGCGATCGCTGTCGTCGCCTGCGTGGGCGCGATCGCGCTCGCCGGCTGCGGGAGCAGCTCCTCGAGCTCGACGTCGAGCTCGAGCTCCAAATCGGCGGCCGCCGCGAGCGCCGCCAGCTCGTCGACGGCCGCGGCCGCGAACAACGGCGGCGTGACCGCCCCGGCCGCGGGCGCCTCGACGAGCTCGAGCGCCTCGGCGACGGCTACGGCCAACCCGGCGGCGCAGGCGTACGCGCTGTCGCTCGTCCCGCTCGCCGAGGCCTGGCAGGCGGCCGCCCAGCACTACGACAACCTCGTCGGCGGGGGTGGCACGAACCTCACGCTGATCGCGACCGCCTCGCACACCTTCGCTGCGGCGACGAACAAGTTCGCGAACGGCATCGCGGCGCTCACGCCGCCGGCCGGAGCGGCCGGCGCGCAGGCCGCGCTCGTGGCGGCCGTGCGCGCGCTCGGCGGCGACGTGACCGAGCTGCAGGCCGCGGCCACGAACAAGGACCCGTCGGCGGCGTCCGATGCCCAGCGTCGCGTCGGACCCGACGGCAAGGCGGTCAGCGACGCCGTCGTCGCGCTCGCGAAGGCCGCGCAGCAGGGCGGATAGTCCGCCTCACCGCGCCGGGCGCGGGCGCCGCGGGGCCTGAGCACCCCGAGGCGCATGCGCGCGGCTGCCACAATCCGTAGCCGTGTTCGACACGCTCGCCGAGAAGCTGCAGGCCACGCTGTCCGACGTCCGCCAGCGGGGGACGCTGACCGAGGCCGACATCGACAAGGCGATGCGCGAGATCCGTCTCGCGCTGCTCGAGGCCGACGTCAACTACAAGGTGGTCAAGAGCTTCACCGCGACGGTGAGGGAGCGCTGCCTCGGCGCCGAGATCATCGGCCAGCTGAACCCCGGCCAGCAGGTGGTCAAGATCGTCAACGACGAGCTCGCGAGCCTGATGGGCGGTGCGGCGGCCGGACTGAGCTTCTCGCCCCGGCCGCCGACCGTCGTGCTGATGGCCGGGCTGCAGGGATCGGGCAAGACGACCGCGACGGCGAAGCTCGCCCGCTACCTGCACGAGGAGCACGGCTCCTCGGTCGCCGTCGCCGCCTGCGACGTGTACCGCCCCGCGGCCGTCGACCAGCTCGTGAAGGTCGGAGCGCAGGCGGGCGCCGCCGTCTACGAGCAGGGCACCGATCGCAAGCCGGTCGAGATCGCCGCCTGGGCCCTGGAGCGCGCACGGGAGGAGGGCAAGGACGTCCTCATCGTCGACACGAGCGGGCGCCTGCACATCGACGAGCAGCTCATGCAGGAGCTCGTCGACATCCGCACGGCGGTCAAGCCGCATCAGATCCTGCTCGCCGTCGACGCGATGACCGGCCAGGACGCGGTCAACATCGCCGAGGAGTTCGCCCAGGCCGTCCAGTTCGACGGCGTCGTGATGACCAAGCTCGACGGCGACGCGCGCGGTGGCGCGGCGCTGTCGGTCAAGGCGGTCACCGGCAAGCCGATCCTGTTCGCCTCCACCGGCGAGAAGCTCGACCAGTTCGAGCGCTTCTACCCCGACCGGATGGCGCAGCGCATCCTCGGCATGGGCGACGTGATGACGCTCATCGAGAAGACGCAGCGCGAGTTCGACGAGGACCAGGCGCTCGAGATGGAGCGCAAGCTGCGCCGCAACGAGTTCGGCCTCGACGACTTCCTCGACCAGCTGAAGACGATGCGGCGCATGGGCCCGCTGACGAACATCCTCGGGATGCTTCCGGGCCTGCAGGGGGCCCAGCTGCGCAACCTGAAGGTCGACGAGCGCGAGCTCGACCGCATCCAGGCGATCATCCTCTCGATGACGCCCGAGGAGCGCCGCCGACCCGAGCTCATCAAGGGCTCGCGCCGCCTGCGGATCGCCCGCGGCTCGGGCACGAGCGTGCAGGCCGTCAATCAGCTCGTCAAGCAGTTCGACCAGATGCGCAAGGTCATGCGCCAGGTCGGGCGCGGCAAGATGCCGGACATCGGCGCGATGCTGCGGCAGGCGCGCTAGGGCCGGCGCGGGGCAGTCTGGTGGCGGCCGGGGCGTGGTGCGCCTACCCGACCGACGCCCGCCCTACCTACAGTGTCACAGGCGCGAACCTGCAGTTAGGATGAATAATTCTCACTAACTGCAGTTTCGAGCCCGTCACCGATGCGGGCCTCGCGACGACCCGATCGTAGCCCCCGATCCCGCCTCGCGACGCCTCACCGTCTAAGCTCTTGGGCTCAAGGCAGCAGGCAGTGGACTTCCCGACCGCAGAGAGGACAACGTGGCAGTAAGGCTGAGGCTCACCCGAGTGGGCGGCAGGAACGACCCGGTCTGGCGTGTCGTCGTCGCCGATCAGCGCTCACCGCGCGACGGTCGGGTGATCGAGACGATCGGCAGCTACGACGCGCAGACCAACCCGTCGACGATCTCGATCGACGCGGAGCGCGCGCAGAGCTGGTTGGCCCGGGGCGCGCAGCCCTCCAACCAGGTGCGCCACCTCTTGCGCATCCAGGGCATCGAGGTCGGTCGCGGCTAGCCCGCCCACCGCGGGCGGCGCGAGCGGCGCCTGTCAGACAGTGGCCAGCGACGTTCTCCGAGATCTCCTTGAGTACCTCGCCGAGGGGCTCGTCGACGACCCCGAAGCCGTCTCGGTGGAGCAGTTCGAGGAGGACGACGGCACGCTCGTGCTCGAGCTGAGCGTCGGCCCGGAGGACTACGGCAAGGTCATCGGGCGCGGGGGTCGCACCGCCCAGGCGCTGCGCACGGTCGTCAAGGCGGCGGCCGTGAGCGAGAATCGGCGGGTCCTCGTCGACATCGTCGACTGAGCTTGCCGATGGCCTCGCCGCAGGGCCGTCTCGAGGTCGGGCGCGTCGGCCGTCCACACGGGCTCGACGGAAGCTTCCACGTCACGCGACCGACCCCGCGGCTGCCGGGCGAGGGCGACTTCGTGCTCATCGACGGGCAGCGGCGGGAGATCGTCCGGCGCGCCGGGACCGCCGAGCGGCCGATCCTGCGCGTCGAGGAGACCGACACCCGCGCGGGGGCCGAGGCGCTCCGCGGCCGGTCGCTGCACGTCGGCGTCGCCGATACGGCGCCGCTCGCCGAGGACGAGTACTGGGCCCACGACCTCGAGGGCTGCCTCGTGCTCGCCGGCGAACGTCGCCTGGGCACCGTCTCCAAGCTGCTCGCGCTGCCCTCCTGCGAGGCGCTGCAGGTGCGGCGCGACGATGGGGGAGAGCTGCTCGTCCCGCTCGTGCGCGACGCGATCGACCGCATCGACGTGCCCGCCCGGGAGATCCTCGTGCGGGCGGCCTTCCTCGGGTTGGAGGGCGAGTAGTGGAGATCGACGTGTTCACGCTCTTCCCCGAGTGGTTCGGCTGGTTCGCCGAGCAGCGGCACATCGCCAATGCGCTCGAGGCCGGCGCGCGCCTGGAGTGCGTCAACTTCCGCGAGACGACGCCGCTCAGCGGCGGGCAGGTCGACGACACGCCGTTCGGCGGCGGGGCCGGGATGGTGCTGCGCGTCGATGTGCTCGACGCGGCGCTGCGCGCGCGCTACGGCGCCGATCCGACCGAGCTGCGTGCTGGCCGGCGGGTCATCGCGCTCGTACCCGGCGGGCGCCTGCTCGATGACGCCTACGTGGAGGAGCTCGCCGCCGAGCCGGCGCTGACGCTGCTCTGCGGACGCTACGAGGGCTTCGACGAGCGCATCATCCAGCACTTCGCGAGCGACACGCTGTCGATCGGGCGGTACGTCCTCGCCGGCGGCGAGCTCGCGGCGATGGTCGTCTGCGACGCGGTCCTGCGCAAGCTTCCGGGTGCTCTCGGCCACGCCGACTCCGCCGTCGAGGAGTCGTTCAGCGCCGCGCTCGGTGGCGATCCCGAGTACCCGCACTACACCCGCCCGGCCGAGTACCGCGGCTGGCGCGTGCCCGAGGTGCTCCTGTCCGGTCATCACGAACGGATCCGTCACTGGCGCCGCGAGCGCAGTCGCGAGCGCGGCGCCGAGCCGTCGTCTCCCGCGCCCGAGCAGTGAGCATCGGCGGTCGCGCGGGCGGCGCTGCCGACCGCGCCTCGAGCCGGCCCGGGGCGCCGCGCGGCCCGTCGCCGGGATGGTCATGCACCGCCCGAACGGCGTCGCGCACGGTTCCGAACCCGCCGCGCGCTGCGGGCCGCTACCATTAGCGCTCGCGCCGGTGGTGCCGTCCGCGTTTGGACGCGCCCGGACCGAGTGCATTCCTTTCCCAGCATGAGCAGCGTCATCGAACAACTCGAGCGTGCGCAGTTGCGCCGCGTCCCCGACTTCGCCGCCGGCGACCGGGTCAAGGTTCACTTCCAGGTGATCGAGGGCACGCGTCGCCGTACCCAGGTGTTCGAGGGCGTGGTCATCAAGCGCCAGGGCCACGGCGCGCGCGAGACGTTCACCGTGCGCAAGCAGTCCTTCGGCGTCGGGGTCGAGCGGACGTTCCCGGTTCACTCGCCGAAGATCGAGAGGATAGAGATCGCGGCCCGCGGTGACGTGCGCCGCGCGAAGCTCTACTACCTCCGCGACCGCGTCGGCAAGCGCGCCCGGGTGCGCGAGCGCCGCTACGTCGGTCCCGAGACCGCCGTGCAGCCCGGCCTGCTGCACGAGGCCGAGGAGGCGCCGGCTCCGGACGAGGAGCCGATCGAGACTGCCGAGGCCGAGGCGACGGCGCCCGAGCAGGCGACGGCCGCACCCGACACGGCCGCCGGGACCGAGGCGGCCCACGAGGTTGCGCAGGATGCCGCGACCGAGGCGGACGCCGAGGCGCCGACCGAGTCCGCGGCGCCCGCGGCCGAGGCCGACGCCTCCGCCGCCGACGAGGCTCCCGAGGGGGGACCCGCCGGCGACGGATCCCCGTGAAGACCAGACAAAAGTCCACGGTCAACTCCCTCATCGAGCTCGTAGGGATCGTCGTCGTGGCGCTGCTGCTGGCGCTCGGCATCCAGGCGTTCGTCGTCAAGCCCTACCGGATCCCGAGCTCCTCGATGGAGCCGACGCTTGCGATCGGCCAGCGGGTGCTCGTCAATCGCCTCATCGGATCGCCGCACGTCGGCGAGATCGCCGTCTTCCATCCGCCGCGTGACGCCGAGAGCGAGGTGTGCGGCGCACCGCACCCGATGACGGCCCCCTGCGACATGCCCGAGAGCGCCGAGTCGAGCGAGAACTTCATCAAGCGGATCGTCGCCGGGCCCGGTGACGTGATCTCGATCAAGGACGGCCACGTGATCCGCAACGGCGTGCAGGAAAAGGACTCCTACATCAATCCCTGCTCACCGGGAACGCCGGCCTGCAACCTGCCGACGCAGATCAAGATTCCGCCCGGCATGTGGTTCATGATGGGCGACAACCGTGGCGAGTCCGACGACAGCCGGTTCTGGGGACCCGTCCCCGCCAAGTGGATCATCGGCAATGCCTTCGCCACCTACTGGCCGCCCGACCGCATCGGGATCCTCTAAGGCCGCGCGCCGGCGCGCGCGCAGCGGGCGGCGACTGTTCGCCTTCGACCGGCGTCTCGACGTGCGCTGGGTCGCCGGGGCCGACGAGGCCGGCCGCGGATGCCTCGCCGGCCCGCTCGTCGCGGCCGCCGTGCTGTTCGACTACGACTCGCTGTCGGTTCGCGACCGGCGCGCGCTGAGCGCGCTCAACGACTCCAAGCAGCACACCCCCGAGGCCCGCGAGGAGCTGTACCCGCACGTCCTGCGCAGCGCCGCCCGCGTGATGGTCATTTCGCGTTGCGTGCGCGGCATCGACGATCGGGGGCTGCACGTGACCAATCTCGCCGCCCTGCGCGACGCCCTGCGCGGGGTCGCGCGCGAGGGGTGCCTGTGCCTCGTCGACGGCTTCCGGGTCCCGGACTTCGGTTTCGAGCAGCGCGCGGTCGTCGAGGGGGACGCAACGAGTGCCGCGATCGCCGCGGCCTCGATTGTCGCGAAGGTGACGCGCGACCGCTACATGCACGGCGCCGACGCCCGGCACCCCGGCTGGGGATTCGCCGAGCACGTCGGCTACTCCACGCCCGAGCATCGGGAGGCGATCCTGCGGCAGGGGGTGTCCCCGCTGCATCGCATGTCCTTCCAGTCGCTCGCCTATCAGCAGCTCACCCTCGCCGGCGGGTGAGGCTCCCGCCGGGCGGCGCCCGGGGCCGGCTCACAACGCACCCTCGAGGTGATCGAGGCGCACGAGCCGGTCGTCCTCGTCGAGCAGCACGCCGATCGCGTCGAAGCGCAGCTCCTGCGCGCGGGGCGACGGCGCGTGGTCGGCCAGCCACGCGACCGCGAGGCGGCGCAGGCGCCGGCGCTGAGCGGCGCGGATTCCGAGCAGCGGCGCGTCGGCCGGCGGTCCCGGGCCAACCCGCGATGGGCCGGCACGCGACGCGCCGGCGCGGAGCCGCCGCGTCTTGACCTCGACGAACACGAGCGTGCGCCCGTCGCGGACGATGAGGTCGATCTCGCCCGCTCGCGTCCGGTGGTTGCGCTCGACGAGCTGCGCGCCGAGCGCGCGCAGGTGAGCGAGCGCAAGCTCCTCGCCCCGACGTCCCAGGGCACCGCGCGGATCGGCTTGCGGGCGCATGACTCGGCACGGTAGGCGCCCGCGTGTGACGGCGATGCGTGCTGTGTTTCGCCCGCGTCACGCGCGGGTCGACCGCACCGCTTCCCGTGTGACCGGTGCGCAACGCGCCCCCCGCCGCAGCGCGAAGGTTGTTCGATCTTCTCGCACCATGGAAGAAGATCGAACAACCTTCGGCCTCTGCGCCGGTCCGGGCGCGCAGGTGTGACGCGGGCGCGCGCGGCGTGTCGCCCGCGTCACGCGCGGGTCGACCGCCCGGGCGCCGTTCACGGCCGACACGCTCCCGTGCCGCGGTCGTGACCGCCGGCAGCCCGACGACACGCAGCGCGCGCCAGCCTTACCACCCGTGCTCGCCTGCGTTCGCACCTTCGCCCTCGACGGGCTCGAGGCTCGCGCCGTGACGGTCGAGGTCGACATGCGACCCGGCCTGCCCGCGTTCTCAGTGGTCGGGCTCGGCGACGCGGCGGTGCGCGAGTCGCGCGAGCGCGTCCAGGCCGCGATCCGCAACTCCGACCTCCAGTTCCCGGCGCAGCGCCTGACCGCGAACCTGGCCCCGGCCCACCTGCGCAAGGTCGGTCCCGGCTTCGACCTCGCCCTCGCCTGCGGCGTGCTCGCCGCGAGCGGGCAGCTCGCCGGCGGGCGGCTCGAGCGCTTCGCCCTGTTCGCCGAGCTGTCGCTCGGCGGGGCGCTGCGACCGTGCGACGGCACGCTCGCCGTGGCCGAGGCGGCGCGTCGCGCGGGCCTCGAGGGGGTCGTCGTCGCCGCGCGCCGCGCCGACGAGGCCGCGCTCGTCCCCGGCCTCGTCGTGGCCGCCGTCGCGGACCTCGCCACGGCCGTGCGCGTCCTGGCCGGCGCCGAGCCGGTGCCGCGGCGACCGGTCGCGGGGCGGGCGAGCGCGGAGCCGCCGCCGCCCGACCTCGCCGACGTTCGCGGCCAGGCGGCGGCCGTGCGGGCCGCCGTCGTCGCCGCGGCCGGGGCCCACAACCTGCTTCTGAGCGGTCCGCCGGGCGTCGGCAAGACGATGCTCGCCTGGCGCCTGCCGGGGCTGCTGCCGGAGCTCTCCGATGACGAGGCGATCGAGGTCAGCCGCATCCACGCGCTGGCCACGACCGAGCCACGGGCCGGGATCGCGCGGCGGCGGCCGTTCCGCGCTCCGCACCACTCGGTCACCGCCGCCGGGCTCGTGGGCGGGGCGAACCCGCGCAGGCCCGGCGAGGCGGTCCTCGCCCATCACGGCGTGCTCTTCCTCGATGAGCTGTCGGAGTTCTCGCGGGCGGCGCTCGAGGCGCTGCGCCAGCCACTCGAGGACGGGCGCGTCGCGGTCGTGCGGGCCGCGCACACGGCGGTCCTGCCGGCGCGGTTCATGCTCGTCGCCGCGACGAATCCGTGTCCGTGCGGGCTCGGCGGCGACGATCCGCGCTGCGACTGCAGCGATGCGGACCTCGCCCGCCATCGCCGTCGTCTGAGCGGCGCGTTGCTCGACCGGATCGACGTCATGGCCGCGTTGCGCCGGCCCGCGCCGAGCGAGCTCGCCGGGGGCCCGGCGACGACGACGGAGGTCGCTGCAGGCGCGGTCGTCGCCGCGCGCGAGCGTCAGGCGTGGCGGCTCGGCGGCGCGACACGGGTGAACGCGCGCATGAGCGAGCCGGAACTGCGCGAGCACGCGCGGCTGGACGGGGGCGGCGATGCGCTCATCGCCCGGGCGCACGCCGCCGGGCTGATGAGCGCCCGGGCGCACCGCCGCGTGCTGCGCGTCGCGCGCACGGTCGCCGATCTGGCCGGCAGCGAGCGCGTGCGCGCCGCGCACCTGGCCCAGGCGCTCGCGCTGCGCCACGCCCCGGCCGGCGCCGCCGACGGGGCGTTCGCCGACGTGGCGGGGGGCGCCCGGCGACGATGACCGCGCCCGCCCCGCCGGCGTCCCCGTGCGCGTGCGCCGCGTGCGAACGCCGCGCGCAGCTGCTCGCCGCGCTCGCCGGGCGCGTGGAGCGCCGCCGCCGCGACCGCGAGCGCCTGAGCGCGCTCCTGTCCCTGCCCGACGACGCGCTCGTGCGCGCGCTCGACCTCCCGGACGCGCCGGCGCTCGCTGACGGGCGGACACCGGCGCCGGCGCTCTGTCGTCACCACCCGGCCTACCCGGCACGCCTGCACGAGCTCGCCGCTCCGCCGGCGGTGCTGTACCTCGGAGGCTCGGTCGAGCCGGCGCTCGCCGCGCTCGCCGCTCCGTGCGTGGCGGTCGTTGGATCGCGCGCACCGAGCGACTATGGGCGCGAGGTCGCGCGTGCGCTGGCCGGCGGGCTCGCCGCCGGCGGCGTGTGCGTCGTGAGCGGGATGGCGATGGGGATCGACGCGATCGTCCACGACGCGGCCCTGCAGGCGCGCGGCCCGACGATCGCCGTGCTGCCCGGTGGCGTCGACGTGCCCTATCCGGCGGGCAAGCGCGCGCTGCATGCACGCCTCGCGGCGCGGGGGGCGCTCGTGTCCGAGCTGCCGGCGGCTACCGCGCCGTGGCGCTGGACGTTCGTGGCGCGCAACCGGATCGTCGCCGCCCTCGCCGCGGTGACCGTCGTCATCGAGGCTCGCGAGCGGTCGGGAACGCTCATCACCGCCGGGTACGCGGCGGATCTCGGACGCGAGGTGGCGGCCGTGCCCGGGCCGGTCACTGCGAGCCGCTCGGACGGCACGAACGCGCTCATCCGCGACGGGGCTCATCTGGTGCGCGACGCCCGCGATGTGCTCGACCTCCTGTACGGAGTGGGGGCGTCACATGGCCGCGGAGTGGGGGCGTCACATGGCCGCGCCGATTCGACCCCGCGGCTGACCGGCCCGCTCGCGGCGCTGCTCGCGCAGGTGCGCGCCGGCTGCGACACCCCGGAGGCGCTCGCGGCGCGCGGACGCCCGCTCGACGAGGTGCTCGCCGGCCTCACCGAGCTCGAGCTGCTCGGCCGGGTGCGCCGCGGGCTCGCCGGGCGCTACCTGGCCGTGCCCGGTCGCTGAGCGGGCGGCGCCGGCGCCGTCGGATAGCCTGCACGGCGGAGTGTCAGGCGCAGGACATGACCCATGGCGAACCCCCCGGGTGCTGTCGATCGCCGGGTCGGACTCGGGCGGCGGCGCCGGCATCCAGGCCGACCTGAAGGCGTTCGCGCGCTGCGGCGTGCACGGTATGACCGCGATCACGGCGATCACCGCACAGAACACGGTGGGCGTCACCGCAGTACACACCGTTCCGCCCGAGATCATCCTCGCCCAGGTGCGGGCGGTCGCGTCGGACATCGGGATCGACGCGGTCAAGGTGGGCATGCTCGGCTCGGTGGAGACGATTCGTGCCGTCGCGCGCGCGCTCGACGAGCTGCCGGCCGGCACGCCGGTCGTGCTCGACCCGGTGATGGTGTCCGAATCGGGGGCGCGGCTGCTCGACGAGGACGCGCACGAGGGGCTCGTGCGCGAGATGCTGCCGCGCTCGACCGTCGTGACGCCCAACCTGCCCGAGGCCCGCGTGCTCGTCGGCAGCGAGCCGCCGGCCGAGGCGCCGGCGGAGGACGAGGACGAGATCCTCGCGCTCGTGCACGCCCTGCGCGCGCTCGGGCCCGCGATCGTCGTGCTCACCGGGGGGCATCGTCGCGAGGCGACCGACGTGCTCTACGACGGCGAGCACGTCCACATGCTTGCCGGCGTGCGCCACGCCGACGGGGCGGCGCACGGCTCCGGCTGCACCCATTCGTCGGTGCTTGCCGCCCAGCTCGCGCTCGGGCGTCCCCCGCTGGCCGCCGCCGAGGCGGCCCGCGCGCTCTGCGGCGATGCGGTCGCGCACGGGCTGCGCGACGTGGGGGCTGGCGCCGGGCCGGTCGACGCCCTCGATCTCCCCGCCCGTCGGCGGGGTTGAGCCGTTTGCCATAATCCGGGCGATGAAGCTCCTTCGTCTCAAGCCGGGGCATGGCGAGGTGCTCCTCGCCGAAGGGGACGTCGAGGACGCCGCCGAAAAGCGTGAGTTAGTTCTGGCCTTCCGCGAGCAGCTCGAGCTCGGCATGTGGGCCGCGGTCCCGACCGTGCTGGCCGGAGGGCGGCGCGAAGCCGAGATGGTGAAGCGCTTCGAGGACATCCCGCGCGACGCCGAGCGCGTGATCTTCTTCCCGCGGGCCGCCGGTGGCGCACCGCACGGCGACGAGCGACGCCCGAACGTGACCGGCCCGCCCCGACCGAAGCGCTGACGGCGCCGTGGTCCTCGCCCTCAGCGCCACCGCGATCGTCATCGTCGCCCTCCTGTGGGAGGTGGCGATGCCCCGCCTCGAGGAGGCGATCGCCCACCATCGTGCGCGCCGGGCGCGCGTTCCCGGCATGGACTACGACCCCGGCCGCGAGCGCCGCGCCGAGCAGCGCGCGCGGGCGCTGCTGCGCTCCTGCGTCAACGACGAGGAGTGGGACATGTACCGCGAGCTCGGGTTCCTGCGGGTCTGGGGCCGGCTCGGCGACGGTCCGCGGACGTCCGGTGTGGCCCCGCTGTCCGGCGCGCCGTACGCGTACCTCATCTACCCGCACAAGCCGATCGTCGCGTACCTGCCGCAGACATCGACGCTCCTGAACGAGTACTGCGTCGAGTTTCCCGACCACACGCGACCGTACGGCAGCGCGCGCCTGCCCGACTCCGACGACGTGCTGGCCAAGTGGATGGCGCTCACCGGCGACGAGGAGCGGATCGTGACGAGCGCGAACATGCACCTGCCCGGACGTCAGGTGGACCCGAACCAGGTCCGCCGGGACCTCTGGCGTCTGAGCCGCTGGGAGCGCGAGCGACTGCAGCGCGACCAGCGCCGCGTCGGCGGCGTCAACGCCTCCTAGTCTCGCCGCTCGCGGCCCGGCCGCCTCGCGCTGCGACCGGGCCCGGCCGTCGCCCGACGCGCAGCTAGCATAGGCGCCGCCCTGCCCCTGGATCCGACCCGTGAGCGTCCGATGACCTTCGATCTCAAGCACAAGAGCCGCGCCCTGACCGACGGACCGGAGCGCGCCGCTGCGCGCGCGTACCTGAAGGGAATCGGCTACACCGACGAGGACCTGGCCAAGCCGATCATCGGCGTCGCCTCGACGTGGATCGAGACGATGCCGTGCAACTTCCACCTGCGCGTGCTGGCGGCGAAGGTCAAGGAGGGCATCCGCGCCGCGGGCGGGACGCCGATGGAGCTCAACACGATCGCCATCTCCGACGGGATCACGATGGGCACGTCGGGGATGAAGACTTCGCTCGTCTCGCGCGAGGTGATCGCCGACTCGATCGAGCTCGTCGCCCGCGGGCATCTGTTCGACGCCGTCATCGCGCTCAGTGGCTGCGACAAGACGATCCCGGGCACGGTGATGGCGCTCGCCCGCCTCAACGTTCCGGGACTGATGCTGTACGGCGGCTCGATCCTGCCCGGGAGGTTCCATGGCCACGACGTCACCATCCAGGACGTCTTCGAGGCGGTCGGCAAGCACGCCGCCGGGACGATGAGCGATGAGGAGCTCGCCGAGCTCGAGGCCGTCGCCTCGCCCGGCGCGGGCGCCTGCGGCGCGCAGTTCACCGCGAACACGATGGCGACCGCGTTCGAGGTGATGGGCATCTCCCCGATGGGCTCGGCCATGGTCCCCGCCGTTGACGCCAACAAGTCGACGGTGGCCTTCGCCGCCGGCGAGCTGATCGTCGACGTCCTGCGGCGCGGGCTGCTGCCGAGCGCGATAATCACGCGCGAGGGCATCGAGAACGCGATCGCCGCGGTCGCCACGAGCGGCGGGTCGACGAACGGCGTGCTGCACCTGCTCGCCCTCGCGCACGAGGCCGGGGTCGAGCTCTCGATCGACGACTTCGACCGCATCAGCGAGCGGACGCCGCTGCTGTGCGACCTGCAGCCCGGCGGCCAGTACGTTGCGGTGGACCTGTACCGGGCCGGGGGCGTCGGCGTGGTCGCCAAGCGCCTGCTCGAGGCCGGTGTCCTGCACGAGAACGTCCCGACGGTGACCGGCAAGACGATCGGTGAGCACGCCCGCGAGGCGAGCGAGACCGAGGGCCAGCGCGTCGTGCGGCCCTTGTCCGATCCGCTGAAGGCGAGCGGCGGCCTGGCCATCCTCAAGGGCTCGCTCGCGCCCGAGGGCTCGGTCGTCAAGCTCGCCGGACACGAGCGGCGCCACCACAGCGGGCCGGCCCGCGTGTTCGAGGGCGAGGCGGACGCCATGGCGGCCGTGCTCGGCGGCGCGATCAACCCCGGCGACGTGATCGTGATCCGTAACGAGGGACCCGCGGGCGGCCCGGGCATGCGCGAGATGCTCGCCGTCACCGGCGCGCTCGTCGGCGTCGGCCTCGGCGACTCGGTCGCGCTGATCACCGACGGACGCTTCTCGGGCGCCACGCACGGGTTCATGGTCGGACACGTCGCCCCGGAGGCGGTCCTCGGCGGTCCGATCGCCGCCGTGCGCGAGGGGGACACCGTGACCCTGGACGTCGACAGCCGCCGCCTCGACGTCGACCTGTCTGTGGAGGAGATCACGAGGCGCGTCGGCGAGTACGAAGTGCCCGAGAACCCCGATCTGACGGGTGTGCTGGGCAAGTACGCACGTCAGGTGTCGAGCGCCTCGCTCGGCGCGGTCACCACCCGGTAGGCGCACTCGGGGCCGTCGCCCGCGGTCACCGGGGCGCGGCAGCCTCGCTCGATCAGTTGTCGGTCCCCGATGGGGCGGCTCGACCGGCGGGCGGCCGGCGCCGATACAGCCGGGTGTTCGCATGGTCCGTCTGAGCGACGCCGCCTGACCTCAGCGGCCCGCACCCCGTTCACGGACGCCTCTCGGCGGCCTCGCGGGGGCGCTCAGCTCTCCAGGAAGGCCTGCAGGTCCGCGTTGAAGCGGCCCGGGCGCTCGAGCATCGAGACGTGGCCGGTGTCGGCGTAGACGAGCTTGCGCGCGTCGGGGATGAGGCGCGCGAAGACGTCTGCGTCGCGCAGCGGCACGAGCCGGTCGCGGTCGCCCCACACGACGAGCGTCGGCGCGCCGATCCGGGGCAACCGGTCGCGGATCGAGTAGTCGGTGATCGCGCGGAAGGCGTCGATGAAGCCCGGCTTGCCCGAGCCGCGGAGCTGCTCGGCCGCCAGTGGGCCGGAGAGCCGGGTCGGATGCGCCGCGGCGATGCTCAGCGTGGCCAGGCGCAGGCGCGGGCGGCGCGCGACGGTGTCCGATCGGGCCGCGACGGTCCCGGTGGCCATCAGCAGTCCGCGCTCGGCGAAGCGCAGGGCCGGGATGAGGCGCCCGGCCGGCGCGTGCTCGGTGGTGATCCCGGCCGCCGACACGAGCACGAGGCGCTCTACACACGCGGCGTGCGCGATGGCGAGCTCGGCGCCGATGAACCCCCCCATCGAGTTGCCGACGACCGCGGCGGAGTCGAGCTCGAGCGCGCGCATCAGGCCGTCGACGATCCGCGCGTAGCCGCCGATCGAGATGGGCTCGCGTGGCATCGGGGAGTGGCCGAACCCGGGCAGGTCGAGCGCGATGACCCGCCGTTCGGACGCGAACACGGGCAGCTGCTCGAGCCAGTTCTGCCAGCAGCCGGCGAGGCCGTGTATGAACACAAGTGGCGGGCCGCTGCCGAGATCGATGACGTTGACCGGGCGGTCCTCGAGGATCACCCAGCGCTGGTGCCGGCGCCAGTCGACGTCGAGCCAGGGTGAGCGGCCGTCCGATCCGTATGCGTCCGTTGCGGGAGATCCGGTATCGACCGTGGTCGCCGCGGGCACGACCTCTAATCTACTCGACCGATGCGAATCGCCGTCGACATCGATTCGACCCTGCACCACTACTGGGATCTGCTGTCCGAGAGCTCGCGTCGGCGGTTCGGCATCGAGCTGCCCTACGACGAGCAGCTCACCTGGGGCATCACGCGGCTGCGGCCCGAGCAGCTCGAGCTCTGCATCGCCGAGACGCACACGGACGCGAACATCCTCGCCGGCCGCCCGTACCCGGGCGCCGTCGAGGCGGTCGGCCGCTGGCACGCGGCGGGCCATCACGTGCTCGTGGCCAGTCACCGCCAGCCGCACTGCGCCCCGGCCACGCAGCGCTGGCTCGAGCAGATCGGGCTGGCCCACGACGCGCTCTACTGCGACTTCGACAAGGTGGGCCACTGCGTGCAGGAACACATCGACGTGCTGATCGACGACAGTCCGGAGAACCTCGCCCAGGCCGCACAGGACGGGATCCTCGCCGCGACCCTCGCCCACCCCTGGAACCGGGACCTGTGCGAGACCGAGCCGGTCATCAGCGCGTCGGACTGGCCGGAGCTCGAACGCCTGCTCGCGCCGGTCCTCGGTGTCGAGGGCGACGACACGCTCGACCCCGCGGCCTGACCGGGCCTGCCCGGAGTCCGGCCACGCAGGTTGCGCCGCCTCGACGGCGAATGATCGGTCACGCATGACCTCCGCCTTCGCCGAGCCGACCGCCGCGGGAGATCGCCCGTCGCCCGCTGAGCCCGACCCCGCGCCGCGCGGCGACGCGTGGGCAGACGCCCTGGCCCTGTTCGACACCGATCTGCGGCGGCGGGGCGCGGCCGAGAAGACCCGCCGTGCCTACGGGGTCGACCTCACGCAGCTCGCGTCCTGGTGCCGTGGCCACGGGGTCACTCCCGAGGACGTGACGCTGCGCGAGCTGCGCCGTTACATCGCCGAGCTGTCGTCGCGCCGTCACGCTCCGACGACGACCGCACGCAAGCTCGCGTCGCTGCGGGCGTTCTTCCGCTGCCTGCGCGAGCACGGGCGCATTGCCCAGAACCCGGCGGAGCTGCTGAGCGCTCCCAAGCGTCCCGCGCACCTTCCGCGTGTCCTGCGGCGCGACGAGGTGGCCGACCTGCTCGACCGGATCCCGGCGGCGAGCGCGCTCGAGCTGCGCGATCGGGCCCTGTTCGAGCTCGCCTATGCGTCCGGGCTGCGCGCCGAGGAGCTCGTATCGCTGCCGACCGCCGACGTCGACTTCGACGCCGAGCAGGTCCGCGTCGAGGGGAAGGGCAACCGCACCCGCTTCGTGCCCGTCGGCGAGCAGGCGCTCGCCGCGGTCGCGCGCTACCTCGAGCGCGGGCGGCCGGCGCTCGCCCGCGGCGACGATGAGACGGCGATGTTCCTCAGTAAGTCGGGGCGGCGCCTGTCAACGAGCGACATTCGGCGTCGCCTGCACGCCTGGGAGGGACGCCTCGGCGTCGCGGGCGCGGCCTCGCCACACGCCCTCCGTCATACGTTCGCCACCCATCTGCTCGATGGTGGCGCGGATCTTCGTACCATTCAGGAGCTGCTCGGGCATTCGAGCATCAGCACAACCCAGGTTTACACTCGGGTAGAGTCCGCGCGACTGCGCCGCGCATACGCGCGGAGTCATCCGCGGGCGTGAGCGGATCCGGAGATCCCCCTGGAGACGAACGTAAAAGCGATCGAGCTGCGAGACCTATGGCGTCGGTACAAGGCCGACGGCGACTCGCGTGCTCGTGAGCGCCTCGTCGTCGCCTACTCGCCGCTGGTGAAATACGTCGCGGGGCGGATGGCTTCGGGGCTGCCGCCGCATGTCGAGGAGGCCGACCTCATCTCCTATGGCCTCGTCGGGCTGATCTCGGCCATCGAGCGCTTCGACCTCGGGCGCGAGATCAAGTTCGAGACCTACGCGATCACCCGAATCAAGGGGGCGATCATCGACGAGCTGCGCTCGATGGACTGGGTGCCGCGCAGCGTGCGGGCGCGGGCGCGGGAGATCGAGCGCGCGAACGCGAAGCTCGAGCATCGCCTGCAGCGCGCTCCCAACGACGAGGAGATGGCCACCGAGCTGAACATCACCGTGCCCGAGTTCCACGAGGCGCTGCTCGCGATCTCGCACTCGTCGGTCGCCGCGCTCGACGAGCTGTGGAACGTCTCGGACTCGAGCGGCGACCAGGTCTCGCTCATGGACACGCTCGAGGATCCCAACGCGCCCGACCCCGCCCGCGTCGTCGACGTCGGCGACCTCAAGGACCGGATCGCCGATGCGATCGCGCGCCTCCCCGAGCGCGAGAAGCTCGTCATCGCGCTCTACTACTACGAGAATCTCACCCTGCGCGAGATCGGCGAGGTCCTCGGGGTGACCGAGTCGCGCATCTCCCAGCTGCACACGAAGGCCGTGCTGCGCCTGCGTTCGCGCATGCAGAGCGACTCGTTCGCCTGATCCTCGCCCGGGGCCTACGGATCCCGGCCAAAACTGGTGCACGCCCACCTCTTGGCCGGTATGGTCGCCGTACACCGAGGGAAGGAGATACGCATGCGTCCAGCTGCGGACCGTATCCGCAACGTCGCTCTGGTCGGCCATCGCGGCACCGGTAAGACGTCGTTGCACGAGGCGCTGTTGTTCGAGGCCGGCGTCGTCAACCGCCTTGGATCGGTGGTCGACGGGAGCACGGTTTCCGACACCGATCCCGACGAGCAGGCGCGCCAGATGTCGATCTCGGCGACGCTCAGCTCGTTCAACTGGGGGGATCGAAAGATCAACCTGATCGACACGCCGGGCGAGCCGAGCTTCGTCGCCGACGCGCTCGGGACGCTGCGGGTGTGCGAGTCGGCCGTGTTCGTCATCAACGCGGTCATGGGCGTCGAGGTGAGCACGACCCGCCTGTGGGCGCGGGCCGCCGAGCTGGATATCGCGCGGCTGCTGTTCGTGAACATGCTCGATCGCGAGCGCGCCGACTTCTTCCGCACGCTCGAGCAGTTGAAGGCGTCGTTCGGCCAGCACGTCGTCGCCACCGAGATCCCGATCGGCACCGAGCACGAGGTGCGTGGCGTGATCGACCTCGTCGACATGAAGGCGTTCGAGTACGAAGGCGCGGGACGCGAGAACGCGCGCGAGATCCCGGTCCCCGACGAGCTCGCCGGGCAGGCTCAGGAGTACCGCGAGAAGCTGATGGACGAGGTCGCGGAGGTGTCCGAGCCGCTCATGGAGCGCTACCTCGAGGGCGAGGAGATCTCGCACTCGGAGATCGTCGACGCGCTCAAGGAGGGCACCAACCACGGCAGCATCTTCCCGGTCGTGTGCGGCGTCGCCACGCGCAACCTCGGCACGAACCGCCTGCTCGACGCGATCGTCGAGGACCTTCCCTCGCCGGTCAAGCACGGCCCGCTGACCGCCGGGGAGGTGGAGCTCGTGCCGAGCGAGGATCGCGAGCTGTTCGCCTACGTCTTCAAGACGCGCGCCGACCCGTTCGCCGGGCGCATCAACCTCTTTCGCGTCTACCAGGGCGTCCTGCGGGCCGACACGCAGGTCCTCAACACGCGCGCCCACACCAAGGAGCGCATCGGTCAGCTGATCGTCTCCAGCGGCAAGCAGACCGAGCACACCGACGAGTTCGGCCCGGGCGACATCGGCGCCGTCGCGAAGCTGCGCGAGACGCGGGCCGGCGACTGGCTCGCCGCGCGCGACGAGCCGATCGAGATGCCGAGTGTCAAGCTCCCGGCGCCGGTGATGGCGTTCTCGATCGAGCCGAAGAACAAGGGCGACGAGGACAAGGTCTTCAGCTCGCTTCGGCGCCTGCAGGAGGAGGATCCGACGATCGACCTGCACCGCGACCCCCAGACCGGCGAGCAGATCGTCGCCGGCCTCTCGCAGGTGCACGTCGAGGTGATCGTCGACCGTCTGCACTCGCGCTTCGGCGCCGACGTGACGCTCAAGCCGCCGCGGGTGCCCTACCAGGAGACGATCCGCCGCCCGGCCAAGGCGCACGGCCGCCACAAGAAGCAGACCGGCGGCCGCGGCCAGTTCGGCGACTGCCAGATCGAGATCGAGCCGCTCAACGATCCCGAGCATCCGTCCGGGTTCGAGTTCGTCGACCACATCAAGGGCGGCGTCATACCCCACCAGTTCATCCCGGCCGTCGAGAAGGGGGTCGTCGAGGCGATGCAGCACGGCGCGGCCGCGGGCTACCCGGTCAAGAACGTGCGGGTGACGCTCGTGGACGGCTCCTTCCACAGCGTGGACTCCTCCGAGGTCGCGTTCAAGCTCGCCGGTTCGCTCGCCATGCGCCAGGCCCTCGAGGCGGCCGATCCGGTCCTGCTCGAGCCGATCATGCTCGTGACGGTGTCGGTGCCCGAGGCCCACGTCGGCGACGTCATCGGCGATCTCAACGGCCGCCGCGGCCGTCCGCAGGGCATGGAGCCGTCGGGGTCGATGACCGAGATCAAGGCGGAGGTGCCGATGGCCGAGATGCTCAGCTACGCACCCGACCTGCGTTCGATCACGGGCGGCCAGGGCGACTACACGATGGAGTTCCTCCGCTACGAGGAGGTGCCGGCCCACCTCGCCTCCAAGCTCGTCGCAGGGGCCCCGACGGAGGCCCATGCGATGCGCGCGTAGGCGCTCGCGCAGCCGGTGGTGGCCTGCAATTTCGCGCCCAGCGGAAGGAGGATGGCCCGATTGGGGCGACGCGGCGTGCTCAAGGCGAGCGCGAACGACTACCCTGATGGGCCGTGGCGACGCGAACGATCAGCACCTATCAGCCCGCCGTGGCCTGTGACGTGTGCGGGCGCAACCTGCTGCGCGGCGAGCAGCCCGACGTCTTCCTCGCCGCCGGCCAGCGGCGGATGGTCTGCGAGCTCTGCCGGGCCCGGGCCACGCACGAGGGCTGGATGCGCGAGGCGGACGGGCATCCGGTGGTCGTCGCCGCGACCCGCGGCCGGCGTGGGCGCACGTTCATGGGCCGCCTGCGCCCGCGACGCGTTGCGCGCGACGACGCCGCCTTTGCGGCGGACGAGGACGCGTACGGCGTCGTCGACCCCGCGTACGGCGTCGACGCCGAGTACCCGGTCGACGACGCCGCCGTGTACGCCGGCGATCCGGCTCCCGAACCGGCGGCGGAGGGGCTCGAGCCGGAGCCCGGGGACGACGAGTGGCTCGTCGCTCCCGACGCGCCGCGGGTCGTCGCCGCCGAGCCGGCCCGCCTGCCGACGCGTGGTCGCGCGTCGCGCGCGGCGGAGATCGCCGAGACGGACGTGGCGCGCCCGACCCGCTCGGTGCACGCGGTGCCGACGAACGCCGACTTCAAGGCGGCGCGCGCACTGGAGGTCTTCAACGTGAGCGAGCACCCGCGCCGGGTGGCCGGCGTCGCCCGCTCGCTCGGCCTGCCCGAGGTCACGGCGCGCCCGATCACGCCCGACAGCACGGTCATGACGATCGTGGTGGCCTGGGAGCTTTGCTGGTACCGGTACGAGGTCGACCTGGGCGACGAGCGCTCGGGCGTCCGCCTCGTGTCCGAGGGCTCCGAGCTCGACGAGCTCGATGCCCTCGACCGCGCCGCGAACGCGACCGCCGACGATCGTGGCGAGCTACGGATGCTCGCCCTGTGAGCTGGAGCATGAGCCGATGATCTACTGCGTCATCCCGGAAGCAATGGCCGACGAGCTGTACGACAAGCTCGTCAAGTACTACGCCGACGACGACAACGTCGAGGTGATCATCGACCGCCGTCAGGCCGATCGCCGCTCGCGCGGCCACGGGGAGAACGGCAGCGCCCCGGAGCAGCAGCGCACGGTGCGCGACCGCCGCCGGGCGCGCGTGGCCGGGGACTACCCCGAGCTCGAGCTCGCCGACGATTGACGTTGATCGCGTCGTCGTCGCTGCCCGCGGACCGCTCGCGGTGAGGGTCGTCGTCCACGTCGACGGCGGCGCGCGTGGAAATCCGGGCCCGGCCGCCGCCGGCGCCGTCGTCTCGACGCCCGAGGGTGAGGTCCTCGGCGAGGCCTCGGAGCTGCTCGGCGACGCGACGAACAACGTGGCCGAGTACCGCGGGCTGCTGCTCGGGCTCAACCGGGCCCGCGCGCTCGGGGCCACGGAGGTCGACGTGATCAACGACTCCGAGCTCATCGCCAAGCAGGTCAACGGCGCCTACAAGGTCAAGCATCCCGCGATGCGTCCGCTCTACCTCGACGCGATGGCGGCCCTGCGCGGGTTCGAGCGCTGGTCGATCCGGTCCGTGCCGCGGGCGCAGAACGCGCACGCCGACGCGCTGGTCAACGCCGCGCTCGACGCCGCCGGTCGTTAGCGACCGGGGCGCCGGCGCCCGGTCGCGGGTCAGCGCACCGGCAGGACCGACTGGGCGAGAGCGAGCATCTGCTGGTTGCTCAGATCCTCGAGCAGGGTGTTGTTGACCCAGTAGAGCGCGCCGTGCTCGTGCCAGGCGATCAGATGGATGTGGGCGCCGTCGTCGATGAAGATGTAGTGACGCCCGCCGATCGTGGCCTGCCGGCTCGGGTTGGCGATGATCGGGGGATCGTTCCAGTCGGTGCCCTCGACGTCGTAGTAGCCGCCGAGGCCGTTCTGCTGGAAGACGGCCACGTAGGCGTGGCGCAGCCGGTTGTTCTGATCGCGCAGGCTGTAGGCGTGGACCTCCTCCTGCACCGCCGGGCCGGTCTGGAGGATCGGATACAGCATCCGGAACGGGATCGAGGTGCCGGCGTTGATCGCGGCCGCCGCGTCGCTCGACGGCGTCGGGTACAGGTCGATCGACGCGGCCGAAGCGGCACGCGACGCCTGGTGGCCATGGTGCGATGGCGCCGCGACGGCGACGTGCGAGAGCGTCACCTTCTGGTTGCCGTACAGGAAGTCGTGCACGGTGGCGGCGATGTCCTGCCGGGTGGCGGTGACGTAGGATCCGCCACCGATCAGCGCGTTGGCGCTCGACGCCTGGAAGTGGACCTGGCGCAGCGGCTTCTGCTGGGAGAACACGAGCAGCTTGGCGAGGACCTCGAGCTCGCCCGGGGAGGCGGTGAAGTTCGTGCGGATCGCGCGCCCGACGCTGCGCAGGACGCCGTCGATGTTGCCGAGGCTGATGTTCGCCTGCTCGCGGATGTCGCGGATGAAGTCCTGCTGGCGGGCGACGCGCACGAAGTCGGAGTCGGTGTGGCGGTAGCGCACGTAGTCGAGCGCGTTGGTGTAGCAGAGCTTCTGATAGCCGGGCTGCAGATTGATCGAGCTGTAGTTCGTCGACACCGTCCCGAGGTTCTCGTTGTAGTAGCGGTGGTCGACGTTGACGTAGACGCAGCCGAGCTGATCGACGACGTCGATGAAGCCGCCGAACGTGACGTCGACGATCCCGTTCAGCGGGATCCCGAGCAGCTTCTTGACGGTCAGTGCGGCGAGCGCGGCCGCCCCGTCGCTGCCGTGGTCGTAGCTGCCGTACGTGTAGGCGGCGTTGATCTTCGCCGGGTAGTACGTCGCGCCCGTCTTGGGGTCGTGGATCGTGACGAGCAGGTCGCGCGGGATCGACAGCACGGACGTCTGTCCCTGATTCGGATCCAGGTGCACGAGCAGCAGCGTGTCGCTGTGGGGCGGGTCGGTGCGGTCGAGGGTGTCCTTCGAGGCCGCCCGCCGGTCGGAGCCGATCAGCAGGAACGTCTCCGGCTCGCCGTCGTACGCCGGCGTGATCGTGCCCGGCAGCGCTCCGATGTGGCTCGAGGCGGGCAGTGCCTCCTGGGCGAATGTGGTCAGCTTCTCCAGGCCGGCGGTCGCCGTCGCGGCGGCGGAGAGGACGACGATCGCCACGCCGGCCAGCAGGAAGCGCTTCCACATGCGCCAGCCGAGGCGCGGCGGTCGTTCGTCAGGCATGTCGTCGATCGACGGGGCGGTTCATGGCATGCGAAGGTCGGGTCCGCGCGGCGCCCGTTGGCAACAGGGTAGCGGCCGCGTCGGGGACCTCGGCGCGCTTCCCGGCGCCGCGTGGGGCTCCCGTCGACGGCGGACGCCCGTTGTACAGTCGAGCGCGTGCTGAGCGCGCGCAACCGCGAGCTGTTCGGTCTCCTGCCCGCGGCGCTCCTCGTCGTCGGCGGGTTCACGGCCATCTTCGTGCAGCAGGAGAACGAGAGCACGGCGTCCGCGACGAACGTGACGCTGCATCACGCCTCGAGCGTCTCGCTGACCTACGGCGCGATCTTCCTCGGGCTGTGCGTCGCGACGCACATCGTGATCCGCATCACGCTGCCGCACGCGGACCCGTACCTGTTCCCGCTCGCCGCGGTGCTCGCGAGCATCGGGATCGTGATGATCTACCGGATCAACCCGGTCCTCGCGCGCCAGCAGGCGCAGTGGATGGTCCTCGGGCTCGGCCTGTTCGCGGTCACCGTGGTGTGGCTTCGCCGCAACGGGCTCGGCGTGCTCGAGCGGTATCGGTACACGATCGCGCTCGTCGCGATCGGGCTGACGATCCTGCCCCGCTTCCCGGTGATCGGCCAGCAGGTCAACGGCGCCTACCTGAACATCCACGTCGGGTCGGTCGCCTTCCAGCCCGCCGAGCTGGCGAAGATCGCGATCGTCATCTTCATCGCCAGCTACCTGCGCGACAACCGCCAGCTGCTCGTCACCGGTGGCCGGCGCGTGCTCGGGATCACGATCCCGCCGATGAAGCAGTTCGGGCCGCTGCTCGTCGTGTGGGGCGCGTCGATGGCGACGCTGCTGCTCACGCGCGAGCTCGGCACGTCGATCATGTTCTACGGCGCCTTCCTGGCGCTGCTGTACGTCGCGACCGGGCGTCTGTCGTTCCCGATCGTCGGCATCGTGCTGTTCGCGATCGGGGCCTGGCTCGTGGCCAAGCACGTCGGGCACGTCGAGCAGCGGGTGCTCGCCTGGGAGCACCCGCTCGACCCGACGCTCTACAACCAGGTCGGTGGCAGCGGCCAGCTGGCCCAGTCGCTGTTCGCGCAGGCCGATGGCGGCCTGCTCGGCACCGGCCTGCACCAGTCCCTGCTGCAGTATCCGTGCTCGATCGTGCACGGTCAGGTGCAGCAGTGCTTTCTCATCCCGGTGCCCGAGAGCGACCTCATCTACGCCGTGCTCACCAACGAGCTCGGACTCGTCGGGGCGGTCGGACTGCTCGGCGTGTACCTGTTGTTCGTGTGGCGCGGCCTGAAGACGGCGACGCTGGCCCGCGACTCGTTCTCCAAGCTGCTGGCCACCGGCCTGTCGTTCATCATCGCGCTGCAGGTGTTCGTCATCGTCGGCGGGGTCACGGACGTGATCCCGCTCACCGGCGTGACGCTTCCGCTCGTCGCCTACGGCGGCTCCTCGGTGGTGATGAACTTCGTCCTGCTCGCGATATTGCTCACCATCTCGGAGAAGGCGCGGCGGCCCGCCTGAGCGGTGTGAAGCGATCCGCCCCTCTAGCGGGCTGCGCGCCGGGTGTTCTTGCGAGCCCGCGTGTGCCGGCGGCGGCCGCGGGGCGCCCCCCGCGTGTGCCGGCCGGCGCCGCCGTGCGCGACCGCGGGCGTCGGTGACCCGGACCGCACCGGAGACGCCATGGCTTCGACCGGGCCGGCGGTCGACGCGGGGGCCGGCGGGCTTCCGGCCCCCGGTGCCATCACCGTGCCCGTGGCCGGGGCGGCCGCAGTCTGACTCCCGGCCGCGGCGGGCGGTCCGACCATGCCATCGCCAACCGGGCTCATCTGACCGGCGGGGATGGCCGCGGACGCTGCCGTCCCCGGCGGCACCCAGTAGAGCTGCAGCAGACCGGGTCCCCACAGGTTGGAGTAGTCGAGTCGGACGCTCGTCTCCTCACCCGCGCTGCGCGCGACCGCAGCGCAGCTCGCCGCTCCCATCGCGTACGGCGCGTCGATCACCTCCTGGCCGTCGAGCCACAGCCGTGCTCCTTCGGAAGCGCGCACACAGAACTGATACGTGCCCGTGACATCGGTGCGGATCGAGCCGGTCCAGCGCGCCGAGAAGTCGGTGCTCAGCCCGGGCGCGGGCGCTCCGAGCCACCTGAAGCCGACCGAGGGATTCTCGATGCGGCTGAGTACCGGCGCAGAGACGCTGCTCCCCGCGAAGTACTGTGCCTGCAGCCCCTGCGGCGAGTCGTAGCGACCGATGTCCACCATGTACGCGTTCTGCGCGGAGCCGGTCATGTTCGTCGCCACCCCGGCCACGAACCGGTTGGGGTCGTTCGGGTCGAACGCCAGGCCGCCGACGGCGCTATAGCCGCCCAGCCCCTGGACGTTCCAACGCTCGTTGAAGTAGGTGAGCCGCTGTTGCTCGCTTCCGTCCGGGCTCATCACCCAGTAGTCCAACCCGCCGGTGGATGAGCCGACCGTCCGCCCGTACACGATGTCGTCGTCCTGGGGAACGTAGAAGGCGAACTCGTTGTAGTCGGAGAAGAAGCCGGTCGGCGCGTCGGGCGGACTGAGGCGCTGCGGAGCTCCGCTGAAGTCTGCTTTCACGGTCCAGATCTGGCTGTCCATCCAGCTCGGCATGCCGAGGTCGCTGGCGAAGATGATGCTCTGGTCGTCGGGGGAGAACCCGTAGGGCTCGATAAAGAGGCCCGGCTCGGGCTCGAAGGTCTCGATGTTGGCCAGGTGCGGGACGCCGGCGTCCCACACGATGTCCGCGGTCTTCAGGCGCCAGGCGCCGAGGTTCAGGATGGCCGGCTCGTACATCTCGGCCCATACGATGCGCGTACCCGTGTGGTCGAATCTCGCCCACATGGTGCCGATCGCATTGCTGCCCGGCGCGTAGATGTCCGTCAACGGCCACGCCTGCGAGGCGTCCGCGCGGGCGAGCCACACATCGTTGTAGGCCCCGCGGCCCGGCGCCGCCTGGGGAGCGCCGATCGAGCCGAAGTGACTGCCGCGTTCGACCTCGAGGAGCATCAGATCGCCCTGCGGATCGACACCGGAGACACCGCGGTCGGTGTTCGCGCCGGCGCCGGGGAGGACGGGCGCGGTGCAGGTGAGACAGCGAACGTCGCCGCCGTCGGGTGCGGCGCTGTAGGCATCCCACAGGCCGTCGGCTCCGAGCGAGTTGTAGAAGATGCGGTTCTCGCTGGCGCTCCAGCCCATCGGCGCTGCGTTGGTCTTCCACGGCGTGACGGCGTCCGTCTGATACTGGGCGGCGCGCGCGAGGGTCGGCAGGACAAGCGTGGCGGTCGCCGAGGCGGCGAGGCAGAGCGCCGCGCGGGCCGCGCGCGGCAGTCGAGTGAACATGGTGAGGTCCTTCTCGATGCGGGGACGTGGGCCGCGACGTGGGGACGCCGCGGGCTCCCCTCATCGGCTCGCCCGCGAGCGCTGCAGCGCCAGGGCGCCGCGGACGGACGGATGGTCGGGCGCGCTGAGCGTTTCGCGGAGATTCGCCCGGCTAGCTGGGGGTGTGAGCGTGGGGCGGCGCGCCCAGCATGAAGGGGTAGACCGCGGGCTCCGCCGTGATCTACCGGCGCGCCGCCGCGCACACCGTCGCGGGCCGGGGCCGGGTCGCCTCCATCGCCGGCAACGGGTACCCTCGCGCCCGATGTCGCGTCTGCCCCTGCTGGCCGCGCCACTGGTCGCCCTCGGCGCGTGGTGGGCGGCGACGGGCACGGCAGCGAGCGATCACGCGGCGATCGCCCGCGCCGCGCTGGCGCCGTATGAGGCGCTCGTGCAGCGGGACGCGGGCGCGTTGTGCTCCGATTTCCGCCCTCCTGCCCTCGAGGGTGCTCTCAGCCGCTCGGGGTGTCGGGCAAGGGTGGCAAGAGTGTTCGCCGAGGTGCCGACGACGGTCCCGCCACCGGCGGCGATCCAGCCTCTCAATTGGACCGTGAGCGAGATCTCCCGCGTCGGCAACCAGGCCACGGCGGTACTGCACTACCGCCCCGACGGCGGCACGAACGCGATCGGGCTCGAGCTGGTCGGTGCTCGGTGGCTCATGGCCACGCCCGCTCGGCTCGGGGTGGCTGCGGTATGCGGTGGCACGGGGGACGTCCTCAGCTGCCCGCCAAGTTCGCGCATGCTCGTGTTCCTCCTGGGACGGCTGGTAACCCCCGTCCCGATCCCGCCGGCCGTGCAGCGCGCCGGCGGCCGTGAGTTACGCGAATTCGAGCGCGGCGATGCGGTGTTCGCCCAGGCGGGATGCGAGGGCTGCCACCGGTTGGACGGTCAGGGCAACGCTGGCCCCGGGCCGACGCTGGACGACATCGGTTCCCGCCTCTCCGAACGGCAGATCGTGCGCGTGCTGGTCAACCCGCGGGCGCCGATGCCGTCCTTCAAGAACCTGCCGGCGGCCAAGTTCAAGGCGCTGGTCGAGTTCCTCACGCTGCTGCGCCGACAGTGACCCCCGGGGCCGGCTACTCGGACACCCCCCTCGCCCGCAAGCTCGGCATCGACCCGGGCATGACCGTCGCCCTCATCGACGCCCCGCCCGACCTCCCCGACACGCTCGCCGCGCCGGAGGGCGTGCGGCTGCGCACGCGCAGGGCTCGGCGGGCGCGGCGAGCCGCGGTGCTGGAACTCGGCGCGACGCCGGTGTATCGTTCGAGCGCGAGCCGGGTTCGCCGGTGATATGGGGGAAGGGGTGCGCGGCAGGTGCCTGCGGGCCGACATCGCCGTACGGCGACACCGGTGACGGTGCGCGAGCGGGCGGCGGATGCGCGGACGAGCAGACGACGCCGGGTCGGCCGACGGCGCGCCGCCGTCTCGAGTGACCGAGGAGGACGCATGTCGACACGCTGTGTCAAGAGGTCCCTGGCCGCGCTGGCGCCGGGCGTGGTCACGGCGCTGATCGGTGTCGCGGCGCTGCCGGCCACCTCCGCGGCCGTCGCGACGTCGGAGCTGACAGCGACGGTGACGACGACGGTGACCACGACCGCGACCGCGACCCTGACCTTGATCGAGACGGCGACGTTGACGACGACGGTGACGAGGACCGCGACCTCGACCCTGAGCTCGATCGAGACGGCGACGGTGACCTCGACCGTGACGAGCCCGCCGATCACCACGACCGTCACGGAGACGGAGCCGACGACGACCACGGTGACCGGCACCGCCACGTCGACCGTCACGGCGGCGGTACCGACCACGCAGCTGAGTCCGGTGACCACCACGGTGACCGTGACCGAGACCTCGGGTGTGGCCGGCGCCCATCAGACGGTGCCCCCACAGACGACGAGCAACGCTCGCAAGCTCGCCCGCGCGATCAAGGCCTGCCACAGGCTCAAGCCGCGCAATCGGGCGAAGTGCGTCGCGGCGGCGCGGAAGCGCTACGGGCCCGCCCCAACGTAGCCAAAGACGCAACCGGCATCGGGGTCCGCCTCGGACGGCGATCATGTCCGCGATCGTGAGCAACGCGCGCCCGAACAATCGCTCAACTACCCCCCTCGCCCGCAAGCTCGGCATCGACCCGGGCATGACCGTCGCCCTCATCGACGCCCCACCCGACTTCCCCGACACGCTCGCCGCGCCGGAGGGCGTGCGGCTGCGCACCCGCCTGCAGGGCTCGCTCGACGTGATCGTCTGCTTCGCCATCGAGCGCGCGCGGCTCGCCCGACGGCTGGACGCCCTGCGGCGCGCCCTGCCCGACGCGGGCGGCCTGTGGATCGCCTGGCCCAAGCGTGCCTCGGGGGTCGCGACGGACGTCACCGAGAACGTCCTGCGCGAGCTGATCCTGCCCACCGGACTCGTCGACAACAAGGTCTGCGCGATCGACGAGACGTGGTCGGGCTTGCGGTTCGTCGTGCGCCTGGCCGATCGCGGCGCGGCGCGTTAGCGTCAAGCCGGTGCGCGTCGGTGCGGGCGGTCGGGATCGGCGATCGCGAGCTGCGCTCGGGCTGAAGCCGAGGGTCGGCCAAGGGTTGACCACCCGCCCGACGAGCTGGATCATCGCCACGATCGAATCCACGAGCGACGAAAGGGCCGCGATGACCGATTCCCGCGAGGAGCTGACCACCTCGTCCGAGGCCGAGCTCGACATGGAGGCCGAGGACCTCGAGGTTCCGCAGGCCGACGCCGAGGCCGTCGACGGCGGCTGTGCCACCGGTGAGCACATCGGATCGGCGACCGGCGGCGCCGGAGCCGGCAAGGTCACCTTCAACCCGTGACGTAACCATCGGGATGGCGGCGAGGCCGAGCCTCAGCGCCGCCGGCCCGACGCGAAGCTCTGGATCGGCGGCGCGACGGCACGCATGCTCGCGCCGACGCCACCGTCCGCCTCTTGCGCGTCCGCGTCCTGCGCCTCCGCGGGCTCCCCGTGGAGCGGATGCGTCTGCGCCGCGGGCTGTTCGGCGGGCGACCGCAGCTCGTCGGCGAGCGACGCGTCGAGCGCCTCGAGCTCGCGCACGAGCACGTTGATGATCCCCCCGCCGGCCGCGGGGCGCTCCAGGCGTCCGCGGGCGAGCAGCAGCGGCTCGGTGCGCACGAGGCGCCGCTCGCGCTCGTAGACGTCGGGGGGCACGATCAGGTTGACGGTGCCCCACTCGTCCTCGAAGAGCAGGAAGACGATTCCCTTGGCCGTGCCGGGGCGCTGGCGGGCGATGACCAGGCCGGGGATCGCCACCGAGCAGCCGTGGGGCAGGTGCTCGAGCTGGGCGCTCGTCGCGAGCATCGGCGCCCGCAAGCGTGGGCGCAGGGCGGCCATCACGTGGTCACCGACGGTCACGCCGCTCGTCGAGTAGTCGGCCACGAGCCGCTGCCAGCGCCCGAGCGGACGCAGGCGCGGCGCCGACGGCGGCTCGATCGGCAGCGCGAGCTGCATGGACCCTCCGGCGGCCGGGCGTCCGGGGACGGCCACTCCGAGCTGCCACAGGGCCAGGCGCCGGCCGCTGCCGGCCGAGGCGCCAAGATCGCCGGCGCCGGCGAGCGCGTCGCAGGCCCCCGACCAGGCGAGCTGCTCCAACGCCGGCCGTCCCGCACCCGCCCGCGCGGCGAGGTCGCCGAGGTCGCGAAACGGCCCGCCCTCCTCGCGCGCCGCGACCAGGGCCGCCGCCTCGGCCGCCCCGACGCCGCTGACGTAGCCGAGGCCGATCCGCACCGCCCCGCGCTCGACGGTGCACTCCGCGCCCGAGGCGTTGACGTCGACGCCGCGCACGGCGATCCCCCGGCGCTCGGCCTCGTGGACAAGGCTGTCCGGCGCGTAGAACCCCATCGGCTGCTCGTTGAGCAGCGCGCACAGGAACTCCGGGCCGTAGTGGACCCGCAGCCAGGTCGACTGGTAGGCGAGCAGCCCGAAGGCGGCGCTGTGGGACTTGGGGAAGCCGAAGCCGGCGAAGCCGGCGACCATCTGCCACACCCGCCCGGCGGTCGCCTCGTCGGCGCCGACGTGGGCCGCCGCCCCGGCCACGAAGCGCAGGCGGAAGTGCTCGATCGCCGCGTCGGCGCGCTTTCGGCTCATCGCGCGGCGCAGCCCGTCGGCCTCGCCGGGGGAGAAGCCGGCGAAGGCCTGGGCCACCTCGATGACCTGGTCCTGGAAGATGATCGTGCCGAGCGTGTCGCGCAGGATCGGCTCCAGGGAAGGGTGGTCGTAGGGGATCGCATAACCGGGATCGACCCGTAGGCGCTGGCGGCGCTCGATGTAGGGGTTGACCGCGCCGCCCTGGATCGGCCCGGGGCGCACGATCGCCACCTGCACGGTGAGGTCGTCGAGGTTCTCCGGGCGACTGCGCTTCAGCGACTGCATCTGCGCGCGGCTCTCGATCTGGAACACCCCGGTCGTCTCGGCGTCCTGGATCGCGGCGAACGTATCCGGGTCGTCGAAGGGGATGCGTGAGAGGTCCACGCGCTCGCCGCGCTCGGCGGCGATCAGCTCGACGCAGCGCTCGACCGCGGAGAGCATGCCCAGCCCGAGCAGATCGATCTTCAGGAAGCCGGCGTCGGCGCAGGAGTCCTTGTCCCATTGCACCATCTGGCGCCCCTCCATCGCCGCCGGCACGACCGGGCAGCAGTCGATCAGCGGGCGGGTGGCGATCACCATCCCGCCGGGGTGCTGGGAGAGGTGGCGCGGCAGCCCATAGGCCTCGGCGGCGAGGCGCGCCAGCCAGGCCCAGCGCCCGCTGCCCTCGCCGGCTCGCAGCCGCTCGGGCCCGAGCGCGCTGGCGATGTCGGCGGCCACCCCGGCCAGGCGCCGGTCGCTCGCCGGCGGATCGGGCCAGAGGTCCCCGTGGTCGACGTCGCGGTGCATGAAGCCCTCCGAGCCGCGGGCGACGCGCTCGATCTCCCCGGGGGGCAGGCCGAGGACCTTGCCGAGGTCGCGGATCGCCCCGCGCGAGCGGTACGTGGGGAAGGCGGCCACGAGCGCCGCCCGGTCGCGCCCGTAGCGGTCGTGCACGCGCGGGATGAGCTTCTCGCGGATGTCGCGGGGGAAGTCGAGGTCGATGTCGGGCAGCGACTGCAGGTCCTCGTGCAGGAAGCGCCCGAGCAGCAGCTCGTTGGCGATCGGGTCGATGTGCGACAGCCCGGTGAGGAAGCACACGATCGAGGACACCGACGAGCCGCGCCCGCGCCCGGGAGGCAGCAGCAGGCGGGCGCTGTCCGCCCCGCCGGCGCCGCGCACCTCCAGCGCCACCTCGCGCGCGACCTCGAGCATGTCCTGGTGCAGCAGGAAGAAGCCGGCCAGGCCGAGCGAGTCGATCACCCGCAGCTCCTCCTGGAGGCGGGCCTGCGCGGCCCGGCGGTGCTCGGGGCGCACGCCGGGGCCGTAGCGCTCGGCCATCCTTGCCTGGCACATCTCCGACAGGCGGCGCAGGGCGTCTGCGTCCTCGGCGCCCGGATAGCGATAGCCGAGGTCGTGGGTGAGGTCGAAGGTCAGCCGCTCGGCCAGGCGACGCGTCTCGCGCACCGCCTCGGGGTGATCGGCGAAGCGGCTGGCCATCGCCGCCGGGCCGGCCATCACGTGGCTGTGGTTGCCGCGGCGCAGCGGCTCGCACGCCTCGAGCGTCGAGTGGAGGCGCACGGCGACGAACGCGTCCTGCAGCTCGGCGCGCGAGCGGTGATGGGCATGGACGTCGCCGGTGGCCACGCAGGCGAGCTGCAGGCGGCCGGCGAGCAGCGCCAGCGCCCGGTTGCGCGCGCGGTCGTGGCGGGCATAGGGGCGTTGCAGCTCGACGCGCAGCTGCTCGGGTCCGAAGGCGTCGCGCAGACGGCGCACGGTCGCCTCGTCGTGGACGCCGTGGGTGGCGCAGCCGGTGAGGCAGACGAGGCCCTCGGCGCGCTCGAGCACCGCCTCCAGCGGGCAGGCCGGGGGTGGCTCGCCGGGATCCCGGTCGTGCTCGTGGGCCAGGGTGAGCAGCCGGCACAGGTTGCTCCAGCCGCGCGCGTCGCGCACGAGCAGGGTGAGATGGCGTCCGTCATCGAGGCTCAGCTCGGTTCCGTGGATGGCCCGCAGTCCGAGCGACCCGGCCATCTGGGCGAACTCCATCGAGCCCGAGACGGAGTTGTGGTCGGTCAGCGCGTAGGTGTCGTAGCCGAGCTCCAGCGCCCGGGCGGCGAGCTCCTCGGGCAGCGAGACGCCGTCGAGGAAGGAGTAGGCGGAGTGACTGTGCAGCTCGGTGTACATCACAACCACAACCGACGTGACCGACATTTCTTCAGATGAACTGAAGAAATGTCAGACACCCCCCGTCCGTTGCCGGCGCTGAGGTCGCCTCGAGGGACCTCCGCGGGGCGTCCGGCCCCGCGTTCCGATGGGATCGTGCGACCTCCGGTCGCCCTTGACGACATCACCGGTCCCGCTGCCCGTACCAGCCGCCGCCCTGCAAGTCGTGGAAGACGACGAGATTGCGCCCGTCGCGACTGACGACCTCCCAGTAGCGGCGGCGCAGCGGCCGCTCGCTCCACCAGCGGTCCTCCACCAGCCAGGACTCGCGCACCGCGCCGATGGGGCGCCCGTCGACCTCCTCGGGGACGCCGCCGGCGCCCGGCCGCACGCGCACCGCATGAGGCGCCAGCAGCGCGCGCGCCCGCCCGTCGCCGCGCGCCCTCATCCCTCGTCGCTCTCGAAGGGGGTGAGCATCATCCGCCGCTCGGGGATGCGCGAGTCGGGGTCGATGCACAGCGCGCGCAGCGCGCCGTAGGGACCGGCCACGGTGCGCACCTGGCGCACCGCCTCGGACAGGCGCCGCCGCCGCAACTCGCGGGCCTCGTCGAGCAACGCCCGCTGGTCGTTGCCCGGGGGCCCGAAGCGGTCGACGCCGAGACGGAGCAGGTCGGCCGGCGCCGGCAGCAGCGCCAGGCGCGCGCTCGCGGCGAGGCGCATGCGCTCGGGATCGCCGGTCGCCTCGCGGAAGACGACCCGCTCGCGCCAGGTGCCGCCGCCGGCCAGGCGGGCGGCGAGGATGACCGCGCGCAGCGTGCGTCCCCGTCGCGCCGGATGCGCGAGCAGCCGGTCGATGAGCACGCCCAAGGCGCGCTGCAGCACCGGTCCGGAGGCCGACTCGGGCAGGGTCAGCGACTCCTCCAGGCGCTCCCGCGGCGCGCGCGGACGCAGGGCGGTGTCCTGCCCGTGGGCGAGGCGGTGGGCGAACGCCCCGGGCTCGCCGAAGCGGTCGGTGACGGCCGCGCGGGGGAGCGCGGCGAGCTCGCTCATCGTGAGCACGCCGAGACGCTGCAACGGTTGCACGAGCGCCTCGGTCTCGGCGCGATGGGCGAGCAGATCCACGTCCAGCGGCGCGAGGTAGCGACGCGCGGCCGCGGCCCCGCCTCCGGGGGCGAGCGCGGGACGGCGGGCCCGGGCTCGCAGCGCCGCCGCGAGCGCGCACAGGCGCGTCGGCCCGCCGCCGAGGTGCGCCGGGCGCCCGATCGCCCGCCGGGCGGCCGCGAGGACCCCCTCCTCGCCGCCGTACAGGCCGCGCAGGCCGTGAGCGTCGAAGTAGGCCAGGCCGGGACGGGCGAGCTCCAGCTGCGCGCCGATCCCCTCCAGGGCGCGCACGATCGCCTCCCAGGTCTCGGCGACCGCGAGCGGGTTGGGGGCCACGAGGACAAGGTCGGGACAGCGCGCCAGGCCCTCGCCGAGGGGCATCCCCGGACGGACGCCGGCGGCCTCGGCGGCTCCCGAGACCTCTCCCAGGCGCAGCTCACGGCCGAGTGGCGGCGCGAGCGCGAGCGCCCGGCCGCTCAGCGCATCCGGCCCGCCGGCCGCCACGACGAGCTCGAAGCGGGGGAGATGGACGCAGACGATCATACGAACGTATGTTCGCATGATCAGGGTGGGAGGGCAAGCGCTCGCGCGCGAGGCGCGTACCCTGCGGCGATGGTCACGCCACCGGCGGATGCCTCCCCTTCATCATGGCCGGATCCCGACGGGGTCGACCTGTGGTCGGTCGGCCTCGGCGGCGACGCGCCGGCCCTCGCGCGTCGAGCTCTGGCCACGCTCGACGACGCGGAGCGCTCGCGCGCGGAGCGCATCCTCCGCCCGCTCGCCCGCGACCGCTTCATCCTCGCCCGCACGGCGCTGCGCACGGTCCTCGGGGGCTACCTGCAGGTGGAGCCGGCGCGGGTCCCGCTCGGGGCGGAACCCGCGGGCAAGCCGCTCCTGGTGGCGCCCGCGGGCCTCGCCTTCAGCCTCTCGCACACCGGCGGGGTCGTCGTCATCGCCGTCACCGCCCGCGCCCGGGTCGGGGTCGACGTGGAGCGGCGCGGGCGCCGCACGCCGCCGGGCGTCATGCGCCGCGTCCTCGACGAGCAGGAGCTCGCGCTCGTGCTCGCCGCGCCCGCGGAACGGCGCGACGAGGCCTTCCTCCGTCACTGGACGGTGAAGGAGGCCTACGTGAAGGCGCTCGGAACGGGCATCGCCGCCGGGCTGCGCCGCGTCGGGGTCCGCGACGCGCTCACGACCCCGGCGCCCGCCGTGGGCGCGGCCGCCGACGCCGGAGACTGGAGCGTGCAGCGCTTCGACCCGTGCCCCGGCGTCGTCGGTGCCGTCGTCGTCGCCGGCGGGCCGTGGACGGCGCGCCGGCGCGACCTGGCGTCTGTGGCCACGGCCTCGTTATGATCGGCCTCGGTCGTCCGGGACTCCTTGGCGCGTGCGCCGACCCGTCCGCCGCTTTCCTGTTCGCCACGCCGCCGCAGCCACCTAGGAGCCATGCATGAGTGACGGTCTGACGCCGCCCGGACGCCTCGGAGTCACGGTCGAGGTGCTCGAGGGCGAGGTGTGCCTCACGCTCGACGGCGAGCTCGACCTGGCGAGCGTGGGCGAGCTCGAACAGCAGCTCGCCGCCGCCCAGGCGCGCGGTCCGGCCCGGCTCGTGATCGACCTGCGGCGCCTGGCGTTCATCGACTCCTCGGGGCTGCGCACGATCATCCAGGCCGACGCCAACGCGCGGACGCAGGGGACCGATCTCGTGCTGCGCCCGGGCGACAACTCGATCCAGCGCGTGTTCGAGCTGACCGGCGCCCTCGACGTGCTGCACTTCGAGGATCCCGCGCAGGCCTGAGGCGGTCTTATCCCTAGCGCGTCGTCGCGGCGGGCTCGATCGCGGCGCGACGGCCGTCCGGCGCGGGCCGGGTGTCGATCACGTCGATGAAGACGTCGACGACCTGGGGGTCGAATTGGGTGCCCGCGTGGCGGCGCAGGCGACGGATCGCCTCGGGCTGGTCCAGGCCGGGCCGGTAGGCGCGCTCGGTCATCATCGCGTCGTAGGCCGCGCAGACGGCGATCACGCGCGCACCGAGCGGGATCTCCTCGCCGACGAGCCCGTCGGGGTAGCCGAAGCCGTCGAAGCGCTCGTGGCTGGAGCGCACGAGCGCCGACACCGGTCGCAGCGCCGGCGCGGCGGCCAGGATCCGCTCGCCGAGCACCGTGTGGTGGCGCATGCGCTCCCACTCGTCGGGGTCGAGCGGACCGGGCTTGTCCAGGATCGAGTCGGAGATGGCGATCTTGCCCACGTCGTGAAGCTCGGCGGCGGCGGCGATCAGGTCGAGCTGCTCGGAGGGGAGACGCAGGCGGCGGCCGACCTCGCGTGCGAGCTCGGCGACGTCGCGCTGGTGGGCGTCGAGCGCCGGCTGGCGCTCCCGGAAGGCCTGGAGCAGGACATCGCGCAGCTGGTGCTTGGCGCTCCCGGGACGAACCTCCTTGAGGGCGTACAACCGCCGATCGGCCAGGTGCAGCGCCTGGAAGCTGTCCTGCGCCTCGGTCGGTACCCGCACCACGCCGTGGGCGGTCGTCACGTCGAAGCCGTGCCCGTGCTCGGACAGCGCCTCCACGCTCGCCTCGATGATGCGCGTCTCGAGCTCGCTCGGACATCGCAGCAGGGCGCAGAACTCGTCGCCACCGACCCGGTAGGCGCGGCCATGCTGGCCGACCGCGGCGCTCAGCTTCGCCCCGAGACGCGTCAGCAGCGCGTCGCCGGCGAGATGGCCGAACGTGTCGTTGTATTGCTTGAAGCCGTTGAGGTCGTAGTACACGAGCAGCAGCGGATTCGCCTCGGTCGCCTGTCGCACGTCGCGCTCGATCGTCTCGAGCAGGCTGCGCCGGTTGTCGAGGCCGGTGAGCGCATCGGTCTTGGCCTGGCGCTGGACGAGGGCCAGGATCCTCGCGTTGTCGCGCACCATCAGGCACATCCGGCCGACGGCGATCACGAGGGCGACGACGGCCAGCGCGGCCGCCGCGACGGGGACGTGCTCGAGGTCTCCGTAGGCCAGGACGAGCACCGCGCCGATGACCGCGCTCACCGGGATCGCGAACGCGCTCGAGCGATCGCCGCCCGGCGTCGGCTGCAGGCGCGCCGACTGCCAGGCGGCGGTCGCGAGCACGATGAGCGACGCGGCCCACATGACGTTCATCGCGTCGCGGCCGGAGGCGCTCGCCGCGACGCTCTGGTAGAGCCCGAGCGTGTCGGCGATGGTGAGCATCACCAGGGCGCCGGCGACGAGCAGCCAGGCGCGGGCCTCGCGCCAGCCGTTGATGACCGCCGCCGTGATCGCGACCATCAGCGTCAGCAGGTCGAGCATCGGCAGGGAGAGCTGGGGTCCGATGGCGGCCGGGGAGGGGGCGAGCGAGTCGAGCCACGGTTGCGCGATCGTCGCGATCACGGCCACCGTTGCCGCTCCGGCGAGCAGGCCGTCGAGGAGCAGGTCGGGACGCAGGCCGCGGAGCTGGGCCCGCAGCAGGAGGAGCATCCCGCCGAGCACCGCCGCCCCGCACGCGAGCGATCCGGCGTCCATGGTGGCGGCGCCCGTCCCGTGCCCGCCGGGCATCGTGGGGGTCACCAGCGCGTGGTGCAGCGCCCAGCCGAGCACCCCGAATCCGATCAGCAGCCACGGGCCGCGGCCGGAGCGCCGGGTGGCCGCGCGCGCGAGGATGGCGAGCGCGGCAGCGACCTCGATCGCCGGGTGCAGTCCGCCGTCGAAGAACGCGTCGAGCCCGTGTCCGCCGATGCCGGCGACGGTGTGCAGCGCGAACACGAGCCAGGCGGCAACGAGCGCGCCGAGCGCGACGGGCGGTCGTCGGAATGGTCGTTTCATCAGCTTCGGGGTCCCTTGGGCGACTATCGACGACGAGGGCGCTCGACTGGAGCGCGCAGGAGGCGGCGCGGACCCATGGGGGAGCGGCCGATCGGCCGCGTCGAGCGCGGCCGGCTCACGGCCGGACCGTCAGCCGGTCGCGGGACGAAATGCCTTCGGCACGGCGCCGTTCACGCGGGCGGGCACCCTCGCCAGCGGGGAGGTGCGCCACTCGCGATGCAGCAGCGAGTACAGGACGACGGTCCGCGGCCGGCCGGCATGGCGGTGATAGTCGCGCAGCACGCCCTCCCGCGTGAAGCCGACGCGCCGCAACGCCTCCTGCGAGCGGGTGTTGCGCAGATCCGCGTAGGCCGCGAGACGAAGCAGGCGCATCGGCCCGAAGGCGAGCGCCGCGACGAGCGCCTTCGCCTCGGCGTTGGCGCCGGTTCCCCAGTGCGCGTGGCCGAGCCACGTGCCGACGATCGCTCGGCGGTCGCGGGCCGCGAGCTCGGCCAGCAGGATCACGCCGATCGGCGTGTCCGACGCATCGACGATGGCGAATTCGAGCGCGGCTCCGCTCGCCCGCCGGGCCGCCAGCGATCGCACCCACGCGCGCGGCTGTGCCTCGTCGCGGTAGGGCCCCCACGAGAAGTAGCGCGTGACACGGCGGTCGCCGGCGAGCGCGAGGAGCGCCCGCGCGTCCCGCGCCGCCGGGTAGCGCAGGGCGAGGGTCGGCCCCTGCACGCGCAGCGCCGCGCGCGCCGGGGGCTCGGTGCCCTGGCCGCTCACCGGTCGGCCGGGGTCGCGGCGGCCGCGGCGACCCGCTTCACGCGGGAGCCACACCGCCCTGGTGTCGCCCGCAGCGCGGCCCGCTCGATATGGATCCTCTCCATCGTGTGTTCGCCCTCAGCCTACGCCAGCAGCTCGCGGACCCGACCGGCGATCCGCCGGATGGGTGGCATCCCAATCCAGGCAAAGCGGGGCGAAATAGTATGGAACGCGACGGCGGCCGTGCCAGGGGCGGCCGGACCGCGGTACCGTCCTTCGATCGGCGATAATGCGATCCGGATCTGGCCACGAAGTCGCGCCGGGTCGCAGTGCCCTTCCCGTGAGCCGCCGCCATGCCGGGTGCGCGAGCGCGGTGAGGACGGAGCCCGCCCGTCGCCCGTGCACGCGCACGTCGCGTCGGGCCGTACCCGCAGATGACCCACACCGACCTCAACGTCTCCAGTGAATCGGGCGCGCCGCCGGCTGCCGCGCCCGTGGCCGCGAGCGACGTCGCCCGGGCCGGGACGGCTCCGAGCGACGCGCGGGCGACGCCAGCCCGGCTGACGAGGGCGCTCGGCCCGCTCGGCCTCATCGGCACGATCGCCTGCACCGTGTGGATCGTGCTCGACGCGGCGTCGGCGAAGTCGCCGCTCGTGCCCCATCAGCCCGCGATCGCCGGTTGGCTCAACGGGCCGGGAGCGGCGCTCAGCTACCGGACGTTCCTCGCCGCGCTGCTGGCGATGACCGGCTGCTACATCGCCGCCGTCGCCGGAGCGAGATCGGTGTCCCCGCGCCTGCTCATCGGGACGATCGTCGCCCTGCACGTCGTGCTGTTCGCCGGTCCCGTCCTCATCTCCCAGGACGTGTTCCAGTACATCGACTATGGCCGGCTCGGCGTGATCCACGGGATCAACCCGTTCTCCCACGGGCCGATCTCCGCCCCGCAGGATCCGCTCTTCCACTACGTGGGGACGATCTGGTACCACGTCGCGAGCGCCTACGGGCCGGCCTTCACGCTCGCCAGCTATCCGATCGCGCTGCTCGGCGTCGACGGGGCGATCTGGGGGATGAAGGTGCTTGCGATCGGCGCGAGCCTCGCCGCGCTCACGTTCGTGTGGCTGTGCGCGAAGCGCCTCGGGCGCGACCCGGTCCTGGCGACGCTGATCGTCGGCGTCAATCCGCTGTGGGTCATCTACGGCGTCGGCGGCTACCACAACGACCTCCTGATGGACGCGCTGATGATGGCCGGCGTGTGGCTGCTGCTGCGCGGTGAGGACGCGCGCGGCGCCGCCGCGGTCGTCGCCGGCGCAGCCGTGAAGGCGACGGCCATCGTCGTGCTCCCGTTCGTCGTGCTCGCGCGGCGGCGGTGGAGCCTGCTCGTCGGCGCCGGCCTCGCGCTCCTCGCCTTCGCGCTCGTCTCGTTCGTCGCCTTCGGCGTGCACGGGCTGGACTTCGTCTCCGTGCTCAAGCGCAACTCGACCTTCGTGTCGAGCGACAGCTTTCCGCTCGAGGTCGCCCACCTCATCGGACTGCCGGGCGTCTTCCGCATCGACCGCACGATCGTGCGCGTCGGAAGCGTGGTCGTCGTGCTGTGGCTGATGTGGCGCACGTGGCGCGGCTATGACTGGCTCTCCGCCTCGGCGTGGACGCTGCTCGTGCTGGCCGTGAGCACCACGTGGCTGCTCGCCTGGTATCTGCTGTGGCCGCTGCCGCTGGCGGTCCTGTCGCGTGACCGTCGTGTGCTGTGGGGAACGCTCGCGGTCATGGCCCTGTTCGTGATCCATCAAACGGCTCCGCTGTTCTCGCCCCGGATATGAGCTCGACCTCCGCCACCGCCGAGACCACGCGCCGGCCGCGCCTCCCGGCCTGGATCGCCCCCCGCCCCCAGAGCGACCGCGACCCGGCCAGCCGCGACGTACGCGCGATCGAGACGACGATCCTCGTGCTCCTCGGCCTGCTGCTGGCCGCCGCCGTCGTCTGGGACGTCGTCCTGCAGGTCCGCCTGAACAAGCGCGAGTTCGCCGACCGCGTGACCTGGCTCGCCTACGCGCACGTGGCGGACATCAAGACGCGCCTGGACATCCGCCCGCTCGAGCGCGGCACGACGGACTACGTGTGCCGTGCGACCTCGACGAACGCGACGCAGGCCCTTCACCAGGTCCGCCTGTGCCTGATGATCAGCGGACCGGCCGTCCGCGGCCGGCGCCATGTCGACGGCGGCTACTACATCCCGCCCAAGCGCCGTGACCTCTACAGCTACCGCTACGGGTGCTTCGGCGTGCCCGCGGAGAACGCGTTCTGCGGGGCGGCGAACGCGGCCGCGGCGGCGAGCGCACCGGTCGTCGCCTCCTCGGGATGAGGCTCGCGCGCGCCTCGGTGACCTCCGGAGCGCCGCCCCAGGCGCCCGGCGCCGCGGCCCGCCCGGCGCGCCGCTCGACCTCGGCGATCGGGCGCCTGCGCCTCGACTGGGCGCTGCTGTCGCTGCTCGCCGTCGCCGCGATCGTGCGTTTCGCGACGCTCGGCGAGCAGAGCCTCTGGTACGACGAGGCGTACACGCCCGTGCACGTCCTGCACGCCTCGCTCGGCGCGACGTTGCACACGATGGTCCACACCGAGAACTCGCCGCCGCTGTGGTACGTCCTCATCTGGGCCTGGTCGCGCGTCTTCGGGACGGGAGCGGTCGCGCTGCGCTCGCTGTCGGCCATCGCCGGCGTCGCGACGGTCGGCGTGGCCTGGGGCATCGGGCGCGAGCTCGGATCCCGACGAACGGCGATCGTGCTCAGCGCGATCATCGCGCTCAACCCGCTGTTCGTCTGGTACTCCCAGGAGGCGCGCGCCTACGCGCTGTTCGCGTTCGTGGCCGCGCTGTCGCTGTGGGCGTTCCTGCGCGCCTGGCGCGACCCGGCGCCGCGTGAGCTCGCCGCCTGGGCGGTCGCCTCCGCGCTCGCGCTGTGCACCCATTACTTCGCCGTCTTCCTGGTCGGGCCCGAGGCGCTGCTGCTGCTCGCCCCGGTGGTGCCCTCGCTGCGTCCGGTGCTCGCCCGCCTGCGACCGGGCGGCGACCCTCCGCCCGCCCCTCGGTCGACTCGCGGGCTCGTCCTCGCGGTCGGCGTCGTGGTCCTCGCCGGGTGCGCGCTCGTGCCGCTCATCGTCGCCCAGGGCGGGCACGGGACGCAGTGGATCGGCCGCTGGGCGCTGTCGAGCCGGCTCGTCGCGATCCCCGGCTACTTCCTGCTCGGTGGTCAGAGCCCGGGCTTCGGCCACGCGCTGCTGCTCGCGTGCGCGGTGCCGATCCTCGTCACCATCGGCCTGCTGCCCGGCCTGACGCCGCGCGAATGGCGGTCCGCCGGCCTCGTCTTCGGGCTCGCCGCGGTGTCGATCCTCGTGCCGCTGATGCTCGCGCTCGCCGGCGCGGACTACCTCGCCCCGCGCAACCTCATCGCCTCGTGGATCCCGCTTGCCGCTGCGCTCGCCGTCGTGCTGGCCGGCGAACGGGCGGGCGCGGCGGGCACGGTGCTGACCGCGCTCATCTGCGCCGCCGGCCTCGGCATCGTGCTGGCCACCGACCTCGTTCCGCGCTTCCAGCGCGCCAACTGGTCGAGCGTCGCCCGCTCGCTGCGCGCCGGCGCGAGCGATCGGGCGATCGTGACCGTCGAGCTCGGCTCGGCGCCGCTCGAGTACTACACGCCGGGGCTGGGCTACGTGCGGCCGGGCACGGAGCTGCGCGTGCGCGAGGTCGATCTCGTCGGGTACGCACCGGTGCGCGCGGTGGCGCTGCGGCCGATCACGCCCGCCTTCCGCGCGGCCGGGCACGCCTCGATCGATCGGCTGCTCGTGTACCGCTTCGTCGCCGCGACGCCGCAGTCGCTCACCGAGGCGCAGCTGCGCGCGGATCGTCTGACGCCGACGAGCAGCCAGGTGCTCGCGCCGGCCGCCGCACGGGTGCCCGCCGGCTTGCCGTAGGCGACGCCGGCGACCGATGGCGACCGCGAACGCAAACCGGGTACAGGCTTCCCCCTATCGACAACGGTGGCCGGGCGACGCCCGGCCCGTGTGCGGCGACGGCGGTCGCCCGAATCGGGGCTCGGCGGCGCGCTCCATCTGGCGGTCCCGGCATGATCTGTGGATGCGGCCCAGTTCGCCGGCACGGGGGGAGGATCGTCGATGAGCGCATCGTCGGACGGCGGCGAGAGCGCGACGCCGGAGGGCGGGGCTCCGAGCACGCCGGCGAGGAGCCGCCCGCGACCGAGTCGCCGCCGGACGCGGCGCCCGCCGAGGGGGCCGAGCACGCCGGCGAGGAGCCGCCCGTGACCGAATCGCCGCCGGACGCGGCGCTCGTCGAGGAGGAGCGTGCGCCCGGTTGGTATCCCGACCCGGACGGCTCGGGCTGGCGCCGCTACTGGGACGGAACGGCGTGGACCTCGGCCTCCGCCGAACAGCTGGCCGCCGCGGCGGGTAAGACCCCGAGGGCGCGTGGTGAGGCGCCCGCGCCCGGCCGGCGCAACATCGCCGGCGTGCTCGTCGCGTTCGTCGTGCTCGCCGCGATCGTCGCCGTCATCGTCGCCGTGACCGGGTCGGGTGGCCATCCGGGCCACGCGGCCGCGTCGGTCACGGCGTCGTCGGCCACGCGCGCCACGACCACGGGCGCGCCGACGACGACCGTCACGACCGGTGCGCCGGCGCCGTTGACGGCCGCTCAGATCACGCGCGCGGTCAACGCCTACGTCGCCGCCTACAACACGCGCTCGATCGCCGCGCTCGGCGCCCTCCTCTCGCCCTCGCTCGTGCGCCGCGCCGGCGGCGGGCCGCCCCAGAACCTGGCCACCGCGCTCGCCCTGTACCGCGGGCAGTTCGCCGTGGAGCCGAACCCCGATCTCGTGCTCGCAAACGTCAGGGTCGCGCCCGGCGTCGGCCAGGGCAGCGCCGGGGCCCGCTTCGGCGTATACGCCCACGGCCGGCGGACGCGGGGAAAGATCGCCTTCCACTTCACGGCGTCCGGTCCCCGGCTTCTGATCGACCAGCTCAACATCCACGCCCGCTAGCGAGGCGCGGGGCGGCCCGAGCACGGCGCGCGGCGCGGGCCGCGGGGTCGGCGCGCGCGCGGGGAGGGGCGCGGGGACCGGCCGCCGACCGGCTCGGCGTCCGGAGCGTCGTCGATGTTCTTCCACCAGGAGCGAAGATCGACCACGCTTGCGCCTGTGGCTCGTAGCCGGAGCCCCGCCGACGCGCGGGCGGGCCCGCTCGCGTGCGATTCGCGGGCGGCCTTGTTTCCCGCGCGAGGCGTGCGACGTGGCCCTCTAGGCCAAAACTTATGTGAACCACAGGAGTTTTTCAGGTGACTGTCCGATACTGGCCCACGCGCACAGGCGCCGGTCACGGCCGCTTCGCGTCCCCCAACGATGCCCAGGATCTCCCGATTGCTCCCCGTCGTCGCCGTCGCCGCCGTTCTCGGCGGCGTGCCCGGTGTCGCCGCCGCACAGTCCTCGGCGTCCTCGCCGTCGATCAGCTCGAACTGGGCCGGGTACGCGGTCGCCGGCCGCAGCGGACAGAGCCAGACCTTCTCGAGCGTGTCCGGCACGTGGGTGGCGCCGGCCGCGACGTGCACCCCGGGCCAGGCGACCTTCTCCGCCTTCTGGGTGGGCATCGGCGGCCTGTCGCAGAACTCCCAGGCTCTCGAGCAGACCGGATCGGAAGCCGACTGCAGCGCCTCGGGCCGGCCGGAGTACTCGGCCTGGTACGAGCTCGTGCCGGCGCCGCCGGTGACGATGAACCTCAACGTGAACGCGGGCGACGTCGTCAGCGCGAGCGTTACGGTCAGGGCGAATCGCGTGACGCTGCGCTTCACCGACCGTACGAAGGGCACGTCCGTGACCGAGCACCAGCGCGTATCGCAGCTCGATCTCAGCTCGGCGGAGTGGATCGCGGAGGCGCCCTCGCAGTGCGACAACTCGGGCAACTGCGTGCCGACCCCGCTGACCAATTTCGGGACGGTCGCGTTCAGCAATCTGTCGGCGACCTCGGCCGGTCACACCGGCACCATCGCCGATCCGGCCTGGACGAGCCAGGCGATCGAGCTGCAGGCCGACTCCGGCGCCGGACGCCATCGCTTCGCCCGCTCGCTGTCGACGACCTCGGCCACGCCGAGCGCGCTCTCGGCCACCGGTGACGCCTTCTCGGTGGTGTTTGCGCGGACGACCGGCAACCCGAATGCACCGACGACGACCTTCCGGGGATTCCTCCCCGGGGGCGGCGCCGGGGCGTAGCGCCGGCCGCAGACCGTCGTTCGTCGCCGGCGCCGCGCTGGCATCATCGTCGTCGGTGAGGAGCTCCCCCGAACACCGGCGCCGTCGCTCGCGCGATCGGCGTTCCCTGCGTCGCGGCAGGGGCCGACGGCGCGCGCTGAGGGCGGTGCTCCTGGCGTCGCTCGGCGCCGTGACCATCGCGGGCTGCGGAGGCGGCGGCGCTCCGAGCCCCGCCGCGAGTGGTCGCGCGCCGACGGCGCCGGCGGTCGCGTTCGCGCGCGGGCCGGCCGCGCCGGGCCTCGGCGACCCGGGGCCGCCGATCGGCCGCCAGTTCCTCGGCCTGTCCTTCGAGGCCGCCGATCTCGGTCTCCTCGCCGGTGCCACCGAGCGCGGCAACCTCGTCGCGCTCCTGCGCTCGCTCGGTCCGGGCGTGCTGCGCATCGGCGGCTCGAGCGCGGACTCGTTCGCGGCCTGGACCCCGACGCTCGGCGCCCGCCCCGCCTGGGCCACGGCCACGGTGACGCCCGCCGATCTCGCCGCTCTCGCCCGGCTGGCGGCTGCGACCGGGTGGGGGGTGCTGCTCACCGTCAACCTCGGGCACTACGACCCGGCGGCGGCGGCCGACGAGGTCCGCGCCGCGCGCGCCGCACTCGGGGCACGGCTGCTCGCCGTGGAGATCGGAAACGAGCCGGAGCATTTCATCGCCCACCGGCTTCGGGGCGCGACCTGGAACTCGCGCGCCTACCGCGTGCAGGTCGACGTCTACCGAGCGGCGATCATGCGGGCCGCGCCCGCGGTGGCGCTCGCCGGGCCCGACGCCGTGAGTCTCTCCGGGAGCCTCGGCTGGGTGCAGCGGGAGGCGACCTGGGAGCGCCCCGCGCTGCTCACCGCGCACTACTACCCGCTCGGGCGGTGCGGCTCCTACATGCCGTCGATCTCCGACCTGCTCGGCGCCGGCGTGCGCCAGGCCGAGACGCAGATGCTGACGCTCGCCGATCGCGTGCAGCGCCGCACCGGGACACCGCTGCGCCTGGACGAGACGAACAACGTGGCCTGCGGCGGCCAGCCCGGCGTCAGCGACACCTTCGCCTCGGCGCTCTGGGCCGCCGACTACCTCTCGCGGGCGATGGCCAGCGACGTCCGCGGCGTCAACCTCCACGGTCTGCCGACGAACCCGTCGGGGTACGCGCCGCTCGCCTTCGTCTCGCCGGCGGCGGCCGCCGCCGGGACGCTGAGCGCCCGGCCGGAGTTCTACGCGCTGCTCCTCGCCGCGCACCTCATCGGCGACCGCGCGCTGCGCGGCGGGCTCGCTCCGGCGGGGCTCGACGGCAGCGTGCGGGCGTTCCTTCGTCCCGACGGTGGGATCGACGTGCTCGCCGTCAACGCCGGCCTCGGTCCGGCGCAGCTGCGTCTGCCGCTGCCGGCTCGCTTCGCGGGCGCGACGGAGTGGCGGCTGACCGCGCCGAGCCTGTCCGCTCGCGACGGCGTCCGCCTGGCGGGACGCTCGGTGGCCGCCGGCGGGACGTTCAGCGGCGCTCCGACGCGGTTGGCGCCGCCGGCGGGCGCCCGGGTCCTGGCCGTGCCGCTCGCGCCCGAGAGCGCGGCGCTTGTCGCCCTGCGCGTCGGCCCGGGGTCGCGCTGAGCCGAGGCGCGCCGGTTCAAGCGATGCGCTCCGCCGGCCGACACTGAAGGGATGGAGGCTGCGCCGCGGAGCGACGTGCCGGATCTCGCCGCGCTGCAGCGCATCCTCGCGGACGGATCGGCCGGGTTGCACCGCGCGCTCCTGCGCGACCTTCCCGGGACGTCGTTCTTCGTCTTCGACGCCGACCTGCGCTTCGTGTTCGCCGAGGGGGCTGGGCTTCGCTCTCTCGGTCTCGATCCGCAACGCGACGTCGAGGGTCACCAGATCGCGGAGGTGTTCCCGGCCGAGTTTGCGGACCTGCGCGGACCGGTCGGCGATGCGCTGCGCGGCGTGAGCGGCCAGTTCGACGTGCGATTCGGCGATCGGACGGCGTGGCTGCACACCGCGCCCGTCCTCGATGCCGACGACGCCCCGGTCGGTGGCCTGGCCATCGCCGTCGACATCACCGACCGCCGGCGGACGGAGACGGCGCTGCAAGCCGGTTTGGCCCGGCAGTCGGCGGTGGCCGCACTCGGCCGCCGCGCGCTCGAGGGCGTCGCCGCGTCGCGTCTGATGGACGAGGCCGTCACCGTCGTGGCCGAGCGGCTCGGCGTCGACCGCGTCAGCGTCATCGGCTACGCCGAGGACAGCGACGTCATCTCGTTGCTCGCCGGCGTCGGATGGTCCCCGGACGTCGTACGCCGAACCGTCATCCCGTTCACCGACCAGATGCGCCAGTCCGCCCTCGAGCTCGCCTCGGGGGCACGGATCATCGACGACCTTCAGCCCGACACGCCGCTCCGGAGCTTCCTCGTCAAGCAGGGGGTCAAGAGTCTGATGACGGTGGTCATCGGCCCCGTCGAGCGTCCGTTCGGGACGCTGAACGCGCTCACCCGCACGCCCCGGCGGTTCACCATCGACGACGCCGACTTCCTCCAGGCGGTGGCGAACGTGCTGTGGGAGGCGATCGAGCGCCACGAGGTGGGGGCGGCGAACGAGCACGCCGCGCTGCACGACCCGCTCACCGATCTGCCCAACCGTCGCCTGCTCATCGATCGACTCGAGCTGGCGCTGGCCCGCGCGCGCGGTGCTCGGGCCGGGGTCGCCGTGCTGATGCTCGACCTCGACAACTTCAAGGTGATCAACGACAGCCTGGGCCACAGCGGCGGCGACGAGCTGCTGCGGGCGCTCACCCCGCGACTGCTCGCCGCGGCTCGCGACTGCGACACGGTCGCCCGCCTCGGGGGCGACGAGTTCGTCCTCGTCTGCGACGGCGTCCTCGGCGAGGAGCACGCGATGGAGCTCGCGGTGCGGGTGGAGCGCGCGCTGGAGTCGCCGTTCGTGATCGGCGGGCGCCAGCACGTCGTGCGATCGAGCATCGGGATCGTCGTCGACGACGGCCGCTCCACGCCCGAGGTCCTGCTCCGCGACGCCGACACGGCCATGTACCGCGCGAAGGAGAACGGGCGCGGTCGCTGCGAGGTCTTCTCGCCGGTCATGCGCGTTCGCGCCGTCGCCCGCTTGCGCGCGGAGACCGAGCTGCAGGTCGCCGTCGAGCGCGGGGAGCTGCGAATCCACTACCAGCCGCTGTACGAGATCGCCGATCGCCGGCTCATCGGCATGGAGGCGCTCGTGCGCTGGGCGCGGCCCGAGCACGGACTCGTGCCCCCGAACGAGTTCATTCCCGTGGCCGAGGAGACCGGGCTGATCGTGGGGCTCGGCGAGTGGGTGCTCAACGGGGCGGCGATGCAGCTGGCCGAGTGGCAGGCCAAGCTCGCGGGCGCCGACCGGCTCGGCCTCGCCATCAACGTCTCCGGCCGCCAGCTGCTGACCCCCGGGTTCGAGAAGACGGTCGCCGCGGCGCTCGAGCGGGCGGGCCTGCCCGCCGATCGCTTCTCCCTCGAGGTGACCGAGAGCATGCTCATGGAGCAGGCCGAGACTCCCGTGTCGGTGCTCGCCGAGCTGCGGCGCCTCGGCGTGCACATCGTGCTCGACGACTTCGGGACCGGGTATTCCTCCCTGAGCCGGCTGAAGGACTTCCCGCTCGACGTGCTCAAGATCGACCGCAGCTTCATCGATCGCCTCGGTGACGACCCCGACCGCGAGCCGATCGTCGCGGCCATCATCGCGATGGCCCGCGCGCTCGGCCTGCAGGTGATCGCGGAGGGCGTCGAGACCGAGCGGGCGTTGGAGCGGCTTGACGCGCTCCGCTGCGAAGTGGCGCAGGGCTTCCTGCTCTCCCGCCCGATCACGGCGTCCCAGATGACCGATCTGCTCCGGCGGGAGCTCGCCGATCTCCCGCAGCGCGGCAACGTCGTTCCGCTCCGCCGCGCCCCCGGCGGTTGACCCCCGGCGCGGCGCAGGCGCCGCGCGCGGCCAGGCTGCTCGCCGCACTGGACAAGCGGCCTATTCTCCCTCTCGGCGGCGGTACGCGGCGCCCAGCGCGGCGAACCGGAACGGCGGCAGAGAGGACTCTCATGGTGATGCCAACGGAAGTCGACATCGATCCGACGGTGCCCCCGAGTGGCTCCGGATGCGTTGAATGCCTCGCGAGCCCCGACGGTTGGTGGCTCCACCTGCGCCGGTGCGCGCACTGCGGCCACATCGGCTGCTGCGACTCCTCGCCCTCGCAGCACGCCAGCCACCACGCGGCCGCAGCCGGGCACCCGCTCGCCAAGAGCTACGAGCCCGGAGAGGACTGGTACTGGAGTTACCAGACCGAGCAGTTCTACGACGGCCCACCGCTCGCTCCGCCCGAGTACCACCCGCAGGACCAGCCCGTGCCCGGACCGGCCGGGCGCGTGCCCCAGGACTGGCAGCTCTATCTGCATTGAGCGCTCGGCCGGGCCGTCACGACAAGGCAATCAAGGACGTTCACCCACGACAATCCGCAGCTCCGAGGAGGACACGTGAACACAGTCGCCACGACCACCCACATCCCGCTCGCCTCGCATCTGCGCGCCGAGGCCGGCCGCGAGCTGCAGGCGACGCTCGCCGAGCTGCTCGACCTGCAGCTGGTCGGCAAGCAGTTGCACTGGACGGTCGTCGGGCCGGAGTTCCGATCGCTGCACCTGCAGCTCGACGAGCTCGTCGACGAGTGGCGCGAGCTGGCCGACACCGTCGCCGAGCGGGCCGTTGCGCTCGGCTTCTTCGTCGACGGCCAGGCCGACGAGATCGCGCGGGCGAACGAGTTCGGCAAGGTCGAGGTCGGCCCGATCGAGGATCACGTGGTCCTCCGCGAACTCACCCGCCGGGTGGCCGCCGTCTCCGAGCAGGCGCGCGAGCGCATGGATCGCCTCGGCGAGATCGACGGGGCCAGCCAGGACGTGCTCACCGACGTGGTGCGGGCGCTCGAGAAGCAACTGTGGATGATTCGCTCGCAGGACAGCGCGGTCAGGCCCGGCTGATGGCGCCTCTCTCGAGGGGGTTCCTCGGTCGTCGCCCGCCGGTCGACCCGACGCGCGTGCCGCCCGGGCAGTACGTCACGCACGACTTCCCGGTGCTCTCGGCCGGGCCGACCCCGCACACGAGCCTGCAGGCCTGGAGCTTCGCCGTTCGCGGCGCGGTCGACGAGCCGCGATCCTGGAACTGGGACGAGTTCCAGGCGCTGGCGAGCGAGACGGTGACCCGCGACATCCACTGCGTCACGAAGTGGTCCAAGCTCGACACGGTGTGGACCGGCGTCTCGGTCGACACGCTGCTCGACGGACTCGAGCTGCGAGGGCTCTACATCAGCGCCTTCTGCGACGGCGGCTACACGACGAATCTCCCGATCGCCGACGTCACCGGCGGTCGGGCCTGGGTGGCCTACACCTACGACGGCCAGCCGCTCGAGCCCGAGCACGGCGGGCCGGCGCGCCTGCTCGTGCCCCACCTCTACTTCTGGAAGAGCGCGAAGTGGGTGCGCGGACTGGAGATCACCGAGGCCGACCGTCCCGGGTTCTGGGAGAACTACGGGTACCACGATCGGGGGGACCCGTGGAAAGAGCAGCGCTACCAGGGGGACTGAGCTGGCACGTCGCGACGGTCGTCGAGACCCGGCCGGAGACGGCGCGGGTGCGGAGCATCTCGCTCGACTGCGCAAGCTGGCCGGGCGCGCTCGCCGGGCAGCACGTCGACGTGCGGCTCACCGCCGAGGACGGCTACCAGGTGCAGCGCAGCTATTCGATCGCCTCGGCCCCCGAGGACGAGCACGTGACGCTCACCGTCGAGCGCCTCGACGACGCCGAGGTGTCGCCCTACCTGGTCGACGTCCTGCGCCCGGGCGACGAGCTCGAGCTGCGCGGTCCGATCGGCGGGTACTTCGTGTGGGAGGACTCGCTCGGCGGGCCGCTGCAGCTGCTCGCCGGCGGCTCGGGCGTCGTGCCGTTGCGCGCGATGCTCCGGCACCGCGCTGCGAGCTCGAGCACCGCGCCGACGCGCCTGCTGTACTCCGTGCGCGGGCTCGACGAGGTGATCTATCGTCAGGAGCTCGAGGCCCTCGGCGCGTCCGACGGCGTCGACGTTCGGCTGACGCTCACCCGCCGCTGGCCGACGGACTGGGCGGGGAGCCGCGGACGCGTCGACGCCGCCCTGCTCGAGTCGGCGGCGTTTGCCGCCGATCAGCGGCCGCTCGTCTACATCTGCGGCCCGAACGGCTTCGTCGAGACGGCCGCGAACACCCTGGTCGAGCTCGGGCACGCGCCGGAGCGCATCCGGACCGAGCGCTTCGGTCCGAGTTGACGCGGGCACGGGCGAACCGGCGGCCGGCGGCGGCGGCGACGATATCCTGTCGCCGATCAGCCGCTTCGGAAGTCCGCAGGAGACGGTCGACGTGGAACCTGATGACACCTTGACCCAATCGCCGGATCTGTCGCCCGGGAAGGCGTCTGAATTCCTCCGCGCCGCCGGGTTCGAGATCGAGGCGAGCACGGGTCAGGAGGTGCGTGGTCACGTCGACGCCGGCCGGCAGCACCACACGCCGTGGGGAGTGGTGCATGGCGGGCTGTACGCGACGCTCATCGAGAGCGCGTGCTCGATCGGCGCGTCGAAGGCCGTCGTCGGCCAGGACCGCTTCGCGGTCGGGTTGAGCAACCACACCGAGTTCATCCGCAGCCATCGCGAGGGGCGTCTCGACGTCGTCGCCCGGGCCGTCCATCAGGGCCGCACCGGGCAGCTGTGGGAGTGCGACGTGACCCGCGAGGACGGCAAGCTCGTGGCCCGCGGGCAGGTACGCCTTCAGAACGTGCCGCGCTGAGCCGCGCCCGGTTCGCGCGGGAGTTGACCTCTTGTCGGCCGCGCAGCCCCCGGACGGGGGACGTCCCGTTACGGCGCTCGCGCGACGTGCGGCCCCGGGGGCGAGTGCCGCGGCCGCCCTCCGAACGGGCGCCCCCGCGTCACGGCGCGTCTCCAGGCGCGCCGGGCGCCGGCGCGCGCCACTGTTCGATCAGCGAGGCGCGGTAGGTGTCGCTGATGAGAGGAGAGGTGGCCCCGCCGCGGGCGCTCGACGGCCACCAGCTGCGCTCCCCGACCAGGCGCACGAGCGCCGGGACGGCGATCGTCCGCACGACGAAGGTGTCGAGCAGCACGCCGAGCGCCACGGTGAGGCCGATCTCGAGCAGCACCCACAGCGGCAGCGTCGCGAGCGCGGCGAACGTCCCGGCCAGGATGAGCCCGGCGCTCGTGATCACGGGGCCCGTGGCCACCAGCGCGCGCAGCAGCCCCGTCTGGGTGTCGTGGGTGAGCGCCTCCTCCCGGACACGGCTCATGAGGAAGATGTTGTAGTCCACCCCGAGCGCCACGAGGAAGACGAACGTGATGAGCGGGTAGAACGGGTCGAGCGACTGCCCGAGGACCTCATGGATGAAGAACACCGAGAAGCCGAGCGACCCGAGGTAGGAGATCACGACCGTCACGAGCAGGTAGAGCGGAGCGACGATCGCGCGCAGGAGGATGACCAGCGCGATGAGGATGACGATCAGCACGGCCGGGACGATGATCCGCGTGTCGTGGTTGACCGCGTTCTTGTAGTCCAGGCGCGCCGACGTGCCCTCGCCGACGAGGCCGGTGAGCCCCGGCGCCGGATGGGCGACGATGTCGCGCAGGCGCTGCGCGCGGGCGAGCGCCGCATCGGTGAACGGGTCGCCGGCGTAGGTGACCGACAGGGTGGCGAGCGTTCCGTCGCGCGACCGGGCGGTGAGGCCCGAGACGCTCGCGACGCCGGGCACGCGCGCGACGAGCGCCCGGACGAGCCCCGCGTCGGAGGCGGTCACGGTGCCGTTCGTGCGGTGCAGCAGCACCGTCTCGGGATAGATGGCGCCCTCGGGGAAGCCGAGGCGCAGCAGGGTCAGGCCGCGGGTCGAGTCGTTCTGCACGCGGAAGTCGTTCGTGACGCTGATCTTCTCGTGGAATCCGATCAGCCCCGTGGCGCCGACCGCGAACACGAGCAGCGCGGACAGCAGCGCGATCACGGGCCGGCGGGTGACGCGCGTGGCGATGCGAAACCAGACGCTCGGCGTCTCGCCGAGGGCTGAGGCGCTGTCGCGGACTCCGGTCTGCGTGCCCGCGGCGTGGCGCGCGACGACCCTGCGGTTGGGCCAGAACGCGCGGCGGCCGACCACGGTGAGCAGCGCGGGCAGGAGCGTCACCCCGGCGACCATCACGGTGAGGATGCCGATCGCGTTGACCGGGGCGAGGATGTGGTCGGTCTTCAGGCTCGACAGCAGGAACGTGAGCATCGCCGCGGCGACCGTCAGACCACTCGCGATGATCGCGTGCTGCGTGCGCGAGAGCGCGCCGGCCATGGCGTCGTGTGGATCGTCGATCTCGCGCAGATCGGCGGTGTAGCGCGAGACGAGCAGCAGGCAGTAGTCGGTGCCGGCGCCGAACATGAGCACGGCGAGCAGCGTGAGCGCGGTGCGGTCGACCGTCGTGTGCGTCAGCCGCGCGTACACGTACACGAGTCCCTGGGCGACGGCGTAGGCGATCCCGACGACCGTGAGCGGGATCAGCGCGGCGATCGGAGAGCGGTAGATGGCCATCAGCAGCACGAGCACGAGCAGGACCGTGGCGGCGAGCAGGCCGACGTTCGCGCCGGCCACGGCCGTGTTGAAATCGCTCGTGATCGCGGCCGCTCCGGTGAGGCGGATCTGCAGGCCGCCGCCGCCGGTTCCGACGAGCGTTCGGATGCGCTTGACCGCCGTGTCGCGGTTGGTGCTGTTGTCGCTCGTGAGCGGGATCACCGTCACGGCGACCCGTCCGTTGGGCGAGGCGAGCTGCGCCGCGGACCCGGCCGTGAAGGGGACCTCCAGGGCGGCGGTCGTGTGGCACCCCGGCCAGCCGCCGGGCGTCCGCGGCGATGCGGGCGCGGTCGGCGAGCGTCAGCCCGCCGGCGCGCTCGTACACGAGCAGGGTGATGTACTGCTGCCCGCCGGGGAAGCGCTCGCGCAGCAGCCGGCCCACCTGCGCCGACTGCGCGCCGCTCGGCAGGGCGTCATCGCTCTGGGTCTGCGCGTTCGTGAGCTTCGGAAGCTGGCCTCCCAGCACGCCGCCGACGACCACGGCGAGCACCAGCCAGGTCGCGAGCACGTACCACTTGCTCCGCCGCCCGGTGGTCAGTCGCGAGAGCGCTCCGGTCGGGGGCGCCGGCGCCGGCTCGGCCGCTTCGCGTCGCGCCGGGATGATGGTGGGTGCGGCGGCTTCCGCAGCGGGTCTGGCGCGGATGGTCGTGGCGCCGTCGGCCTGCGCGGGCCCCGGTGCGCCGGTCTCGACGGTGGCGCGTGACTGACCGAGCCGGATGCTCGAGCCGGGTCCGACGGGGGTGGGGGCGACGATGCGGATGCCGTCCACCCAGGTCCCGTTGGTCGAGCCGAGATCCTCGATCTCGATTCCGCCGGGGATCGGACGCACGAGCGCGTGACGGCGCGAGAGCTCGGGATCGTCGCTGCCCACGTCGGCGTGGCCCCGGCCGATCGACAGCTCGGAGGCCACCTCGACCCGCTCTCCGGCGAGCGGGCCGGTGAGGAACACGAGCGCGGCCACGGTGGCGGGCGCGTCGGGCGGTGCAGCGCGAGGTGGGGTGGGCGATGACGACACGGATGATCGGTTGCGCGCGCTGCCTCGGCCACCCGCGTCGGGCTCCGGTCGGGTGAGGATGGTGGCGATGCCTGCCCGGCGATCATCGCTGCCGGCGAAGGTGCCCGTCAAGCCGGCGGCCCGGCGCCGCCCGGACGCGGCTCGGACTACGCTTCGCAGTGTGTCCGATCCCGCGCCGCCGATCCGCTGGAAGAAGGACGTGGCGTCGCACGACTTCGATGCCGCCGCGAACTTCCTCTCGATCCGGCTCAATCCCGAGAAGGCCAAGCGCTTTGTCAGGCAGCTCAAGCGGGCGGAGATCACCGAGCGCCGCGCGAACGACATCCTGCGGGCGTCCGGTCGCGAGCCGCTCGCGCTGAACGACCCGGGCGTCGTGAAGGATCTGATGAAGGTGGCGTCCGGCGAGAAGCTCTCGCCGGTGCTCGTCGTCTCGCTCGACGATGGCGCGGAGATCGCCGACGGCTATCACCGCGTGTCGCTCGCGTACGCGCTCGATCCGTTCGCGATGGTCCCGCTTCGGCTCGCCGCCCTCCCGCCGGCCTGAGGCGCGGCGTCGGGACACGCCGGTCGTGCGTGGCGTAGATTGCTCGTCATGCCCCCGCTCGAGGAGGGACGGAAGGTCTGGGTGCACCAGACCGACGGATCGGCCCGCGCGGCGATCTTCGTTGGCGAGGGCGAGCTGTCGGCGTGGTTCGGCGGGGCGCCGCAGGTGTACGTCGTCTATCCGGACACGAAGACCGGCGAGGCGGTCGAGGAGACGCGCGTCACGGCGCGCGAGGAGTGACCGAAGGCCGGGGACGGCGCAGGCGGGCGCTGCTCGGCGCGCTCTGGCCGTTCCCCGGAACGTCGCACCGTCGGCGGTCGGCTCAAGGTGGTCCGCGGCCGGCCGATCACCCGCGCGTAACGTGCGTTCGGGAGCGCGCGTGTGATCGCTGGGGGTTTCTCCGTGAGACGGCTACGCAGTGTCGGATACTTCGCCACCGTGGCGCTGGCGCTCGCGGCGTGCGGCGCCTCGACGAGCACGTCCGCCAGCGGGCCGGCCGGCGACGCTGGCGCCTACGTCGGTACGACGAGCCAGGGCCTGCCGATTTCCTTCATCGTCACGGGCAACTCGGTGGAGTCGATCCAGTTCGGCTGGCGCGCCACCTGCGCGGACGGCCACAGCCACACGAACGGGATCGAGCTCGGGGGCACGTCGATCGCGTCCGGCGTCTTCGCCGCCACCGGCGTCCTCGATACGGGAGCGTCCGCGTCGGTGACCGGGAAGGTCGTCGGGGCGACGGCGTCGGGCAGCCTGTCCCGCAGCGGGCCGAGTGCATTCGGCACGAATTGCACGGACACCGGCGTCGCGTGGACGGCCCACCGGACGGGCTGACGGCGGCGCCGGGGCCATAACCCCGTTCGTGGCGGTCGCGGTCGGTCGACCGACGGACCCGAGAGGGGGTCGGGCGCGTCCCAGGCCTCCCGTTCGGCGGATGTCAAAGCCGTCCAAATCCACCGGAATCGCTGCAGGCGGGCGTGCGACGAGCCGATTCATAGCGTCGTGGAAGCGCAATCGCTGTCGCCCGAGCAGTTGCTCGAGTTGTTCGACGAGACCCACGCCGAGCACCTGAGCGCGGACGTGCTCGACCTGGTGATCGGGCTGCTGGTCGAGATGCATCCGGAGGCGCCCGTGACGGCGCTGCGCCCGGACGGCGTTGTGGTCGACGTGCCCGAGTCGGTCGGCCTCAAGCGCAATCCGGTGGTGGAGGTCCGCTCGGCGTTCGACGCGATCGTGTACGACGCGGAGGTGCTGTCGGCCTGGGAGGGGACGATGACGCAGGGTGTGGGGCGGAGCGTCGCCCACCCGGTCGGACACCCCGAGGTTCAGATCACGCTCTACATGGTCGACGCGCGGGAGGCCCACGGCGTGATGCTGAGTGTCGCCGTGTACGACGCCGTGGACGGCGAGGAGGTGGTTCGGCCCGACACTCCCGAGACCGTCCCGCGGTTCGCCACGCTGCGAAAGGACATGCTCAGCAACATCCTCGAGGCCGACGAGGCGATCACCAAGATCCTCGGTTGGAGCGCCGAGGAGCTCGAGGGACATCGGACGACCGAATTCATCCACCCGGATGACCAGGCCCTCGCGGTCGACAACTGGGTGGAGATGCTCGCGGTGCCCGGTCCGGGTCGGCGGGTTCGCCTGCGGCATCGGCGCCGCGACGACATGTGGGTCTGGTTCGAGGTCACCAACCACAACCTCACCGCCGACCCCGAACACAAGTGCGTGGTGGCCGAGATGGTCGACATCTCCGAGGAGATGGCCGCTCACGAGGAGCTGCGGGCCCGCGAGCAGCTGCTCGATCGGCTCGCCGCCGCCATGCCCGTCGGGATGTTCCAGATCGACGCCGACCGCCGCATCGTCTATACGAACGACCGCCTGCACGCGATCCTCGGCGTCGCGCGATCGGAGCTGGTCGATGCGCAGCTGGCCACGGTGACCGAGGCGGACCGGCCGGCGCTCGACCGGGCCCTCGACGCGACGCTCGGTCGCGGCGTCGAGGCCGACATCGAGGTCCAGGTGCGCCTGTCCGCGGACGAGGCGCCGCGCTACTGCACCGTCAGCCTGCGGGCCCTCAGCAGCGAGGACGGGACGGTCACCGGGGCGATGGCGTGCGTGGCCGACGTGACCGACAGCGTGCGGATGCGCGAGGAGCTCATGCAGCGGGCGACGTTCGACGATCTGACCGGCTGCTACAACCGCGCCTCGGTCATGCTCCACCTCGAGGCCAACATCGAGCGCTGCGGCGGTGAGCGCGCCGTCGTCTTCGTCGACGTCGACTGCTTCAAGGCGGTCAACGACGAGCACGGCCACGCCGTCGGCGACGAGCTGCTGCGGGCCGTGGCGCGGCGTCTGCAGGCGGGCGTGCGCGAGACGGATCTCGTGGGCCGCATCGGCGGTGACGAGTTCCTCGTGGTGTGCCCCGAGATCGGTGGCGCCGAGGCGGCGATGAAGCTGGCCGAGCGGCTGTCGGCGGCGGTGCGCCACGAGTCGATCCGCGCCGCCAGCGGCTCGATCGTGCCGCAGGTCAGCGTCGGCGTGGCGTGGTCCGACGGCGATGACCTCGGCGCCGACGCGATCGTGGCCCAAGCCGACGCGGCGATGTACGAGTCCAAGCGCCGGGGAACCGGCGAGCCGCAGCTCGCCGCCGCAGCCTGAGCGTGCGGGCGCGCCCCCGCGAAGCTCCGAGCGGCGCGGCGCTTCGCGGGCTATTACGGATGAGCACCCACGGCGACGCGCCGATCCAAGAAGGAATGCCGCCGTCCCAGTCCTCGCCCGGCGCGCGCGCAGCTCCGATCCGCCGTCGTCACGATCATCGCGACCGCGGGCACGTGTGTGCCCCCGGGTTCCGAGCGCCCGAAGGCCGCGATCCGCGCCCGGCGCGCCCCTGATCGTGCGGCGGCTCGCGCTCCGCCAACTCGTATCGGTCGACGTGTCCGGTCCGGAGGGCCGCGTCGATTGCCGAGTGGGTGCGATCTCGGGCGCCGAGGCGACACTCGTTCCCGTCGCCGAGCTGAGCGAGTATGCGCGGGCCAAGCTCGAGACCGAGTGTCCGTGCTATCTGGTCTTCGAGAACCGAGTCGGCCCGGTCGGGCTGCGCGGCGTCGCCCGGATGATCGGGAGCGGCGCGCAGATGTCCTTCGCCGTGGTCGACGGGGTGCAGCTGTCGCAGCGACGCGGTACCGCCCGCGTCCCGATCCGAGCCCCGGCGAGCTTCACGCCGATCGCCGCTGACGGCACGCTCGGCGAACCCGTGGACACGGTCACGGCGAATCTGAGCCTCGGCGGCGCACTGATCGCGGCTCGTCAGGGAATCGGAGACGGGCCCGAATGGCGATTCGAGCTCCGGCCCTCGGGACAGCCGCCTGGTCTGGTCGGACGCGGGACCCTCGTGCGACGCGACGCCGCGTGGATCGGGGTCGCCTTGTCCGAGATGTCGGAGAGCGATCGGCTCAAGCTGGCCACGCTCCTCCTCTCCTGGCGCGACGCGGCGCGCTGAACGACGGTGCTCGCGCGAGTACCTTCATCGGGGCCGTCGCCTGATCGCGCGTCCCGGGCCCGGCTCGGTCAGCCGGCGAGCGTCCGCCCGAGGCCGCGCAGCGCTTCGCGCCGAAGGTCCGCCATCCCCTGCGCGTCGGCGTACGCGGCAAGCGTGGCGCAGAGAAAGAGGGCGAGCACGCGCGCGCGGAGCAGCCGGTCCTCGGCCACCGGCCCGTAGGCGGAGAGAAAGGCGACGCGACCGATGGGCGTGAACAGGCTCCAGTAGAGCGACAGGTCCGCGCCCGGGTCGGCGCGGCAGATGTCGCCCCAATCGATGACGCCCACCAGCGTGCCGCGCTCGTCGACGAGCACGTGACGGGGGTGAAGGTCGCCGTGGACGAGGGCGGTTGCGCGCGGCGGCGGAAGGTCCTCGGCCTGCGCGAGCAGCTCGCTCGCTCGCGTCGGGGGGCTCCACAGCGAGGCGACACGCGCGAGCGCCTCTCTGGTCCTCGGCACGCGGATCGCCATGTCGGTGCGGCCCATCGGGTCGATCGGGAGCGCGGCCGCGCCCGGGAGCTCGAGGCAGTGCAGGCGGCGCAGAAAGACGCCGAGCGCGGGCGCGAGCGTGATGCGTTGCGTCTCGTCCGGGTTCGCCTGGGCGATGTCGCGCCCGGCGACGAGCCGGCTGCCAAACCACGGCCAGCGAAAGCGCGCATCCCACTCGCCGGGGTACGCCGCGTCCGGGATCGCGACCGGCAGGCGCGGCGCGAGCTCGGGCAGGACCGCCATCTCCCGCTCGACGCCCGCGACGGCGACCTCACGCCGCGGAAACCGGAATGCGACCCCGTCGGCGGTGGCCCACACGACGTTGTCCCACCCCACGCCGATGCGCCGCAGCGAGCTCGAGTCGAGAGCCGGGTAGTGCGCCGCGATCAGGGCGCGAGCAAGCGCCTCGTCGACCTCGACCTCCGCCTCCCACTCGGCCACGCCGACCATGCTCGCAGCCCGCGGCGCGACGCGGGAGAAGTGCGACCCCAAGTGGCTACGCGCTGCTACCCTCCTCGCTGAGGAGGAGGTCGGGCTCGCCGCTTCCCGGTGTGGTCTGGGCGGCGGTCGGGCCGGGGGCTACGGACGGTCAGCGTGACGAACGATCGATCCGGAGGAACCATGACTGCAGCTTGCCGTGGGTTGGTCGTCGCGGTGCAGCGACTGGCGTGCGCGGTCGGCGTCGGAGGGCGGTGACCGGCGTGGGCGCGCATCGCCGCACCCGCCGCGTGCTCGGCACTGCCTCGTCCCTGACGGCCATGCTCCTCGTGGTCGGTGCGATCGCGGCGCCGAGCGCCGGTGCGCAGGCGATCCCGGTCGGCAACTTCGGCACCGCGCTCCTTGCCCTCCTGTTCGGTCCGGGCACGGTGGCGGGTGCGAACGACTGGAGCTGCCGCCCGAGCGCCGCGCACCCGTTCCCGGTGATCCTCGTGCACGAGACCGCCTTCGATCTGGGGTTCGACTGGCCCGAGCTGTCGCCGATGCTCGCGAACGCCGGGTACTGCGTGTTTGCCCTCAACTACGGTGAGACGGCCAGCTCGGACAACGACACGTTCGACGGCCTCGGTCCCATCCCGGACTCGGCTCGGCAGCTGGCGGGTTTCGTGCGCCAGGTGTTGTCGGCGACGGGCGCGTCCCAGGTGGACATCGTCGGGCATTCGCAGGGCGGCATGATGCCCAACTACTACATCAAGTACCTGGATGGGGCGCGATTCGTGCACATGCTGGTCGGTCTGGCCCCGAGCAATCACGGGACCACGTTCGACGGCGTGTTCACGGCGTTGGCCAAGCTCAGTCTGCTGAGCAAGACCAACGTGGTGTTCCGGGCGATCGATGCCCCGTCGTTCGTCCAGCAGGAGGTCGGGTCGCGCTTCGAGACGCGTCTGTTCGCCGACGGCGACACCGTGCCCGGGCCGCTGTACGTGGTGATCGAGACCAGTCACGACGAGGTGGTGACCCCGTTCACGAACGCCTTCCTCAGCGGCCCCGACGTGCAGAACATCCTGATCCAGGCGCAGTGTCCGTCGGACCCGACCGGTCACGTGGCGATCAACTTCGACGGTCCGGCCCTCCAGGACGTCCTGAACGCACTCGGCCCGGACGACCCGTCGTTCCAGCCTGCGTGCACGGGGTACGGCTTCGGCTTGTAGCACTCGCGCGCCCGGTGTGCGCAGGTCAGCCGATGGTCACGAACACCGCCTGAACGTGCGTGGCCAGTGGGTCGTGAGACACGCCGGCGACGAAGCGGTGCCGGTCCCGGGGATCGAAGGCGAGACCACCGCCCACGGAGTAGCCCCGATACTGCTTCGTGCCCGGTTGGTTCATGAACGTCAGGCGCCGGGCGTCGGCCCCATCGGCGTTGGCCGTCCAATAGTCCATTCCGTGCGCGGCGGCATCGACCGTCGTCGCGAACACGACCTTGTCGGTGCCGGGGACGTAGTAGGCGAACTCGTTGTAGTCGGAGAACGGGCCCGCGATCGCTCTCGGCGGGCTCACGCGCGTCAGGTCATCGAGGTTCGCCGCGTCGATCGTCCAGATCTGGGCGTTGAACGCACTCGGTGACAGGAATCGGCTGGGCACCGTGACGTCGCTCGCGAACAGGATGCGCTGGTCGTCCGGAGAGAATCCGTAGGGCTCGAAGAAGCGCCCCGGCTGCGGATCGTAGGTGCGGATCGGGCCGAGCCGTGGCGTCCCGCCGGTCCACTGGACGCGTGCGGTCTTCAGGGCCCACTGCCCCAACGGGTGACCGAGATCGGCCGGCGCATACATCTGCGCCCACACGATCTGCGACCCGGTGCGGTCAAAGCGCGGCCAGATCAGCCCCTGATCACCCGATGCCGGCAGGTCGGTCAGCCGCCAGACGTGCCGTCCGTCCGCCGTGGCCAGCCAGAGGTCGTTGTACACGCCCCGGCCGGGTTCTGACTCCGCGGCGCCGATGAGGCCGGGGTGCGAGCCCTTCTCCACGACGAGCAGGATGTAACGGCCGTCCGGAGAGACGTCGCTCGCTCCGCGGTTCGTGGCGCTCCCGACGCCGGGAAAGGACGGCGCCTCGCACGTGATGCATCGCGCGTCATGACCGTTGGGGTGGATCGTGTAGGCGTCCCAGAGGTTGTCCTCGCCTCGCCGGTTGATGACGATCCGGTCGGTCTCGGAATCCCAGCCGGCCGGTTCGGCGTTCTGCAGCCAGCCGATGATCGTCGATTGCGCATGCGGCGCGCGGGCGCCGCGGACGGAGCTCGGCGCGGGCCCGCCCGAGCAGGCCGCCAGCGAACCCACGCACAGTGTGAGCAGCAACAGTGCGACCGGACCATCGGCCGATCGGCGTCCGAACATTCCTCCGCGGCGGGCGCGCACGGTCTGAACGTACCCGCGTCGTGTGGTGACCAGCCGCGACCGGATCGTCTCGGTTGGCGGTGAGGGCGACGGGCCTGTTTCGGAAGCTCGAGCCGGGGTATCCAGGCCACATGGCCACGCATACGCAAGGTGGTCACCGACAGGGTGGCCGCTGCGCCGGGCGATGCAGGCCGAGTACGACGGCTGGCGAATCGACGCAGAGGAGAGCCGACTGGCCTACGACGCCTGGGCCCAGGCCAGAGGCGGTGAGCGGCGGACGGCGTTCAGCGCCTACCGCGCCGCGCTCGAGCGCGAGGAGCGCGCCGGAGCACGATACGCAGAGCTCGCGGCCGCAGCGCAGGAGGAGTCGTCGCAGCGAGGGCCGAGGTAGTCGGTTCGCCGAGAGGTTGGCGCAGACGGGCGTCAAGGGCCAATCGCGAAACCGCGGCCACGGCGGGCGGTCGAACGGCGATACCCCCGATGGGTAGACCAGACTGGCGCACTGGAACGGGTGTACATTCGCCGCAGTGCCCGAGATCGAGCGCAAGTTCCTCGTCAAGCGGGATGCGGACCAGGCCGGTGAACGCCCCGAGCGCATCGACCAGGGCTACGTCGCGATCGACGGCGATGGCACCGAGGTTCGCGTTCGCCGTCGCGGCAACACGCGGACACTCACCGTCAAGAGCCCCGACGCCGGGCGCGTTCGCCTTGAGGAGGAGCTGCCGATCGACGAGCAGCGCTTCGAGCGCCTGTGGCCGCTCACCGAGGGCCGGCGCATCGAGAAGGACCGTTCGCGCATCGGTCTGCCGGACGGGCACGCCGCGGAGCTCGACGTGTACCACGGACGACTGACCGGGCTGCGCACCGTCGAGGTCGAGTTCGATTCCGTGCAGGAGAGCGACCGCTTCCGACCACCGGACTGGTTCGGGCCCGACGTCACCGCCGACGACCGCTACCGCAACCGCGTGCTCGCCGTCAGGGGACTGCCCGGCGATTGACGGGAGGCGCCGTGGCAGACTGGCGCCAGGGGCCGGTCGCGCCGGTCCCTGCCGCGCCCCTCGCTCGACCCGCGGGAGGTCAGCTCTCCGCGGCCGTGGCTGCGGCTACGGTTGCGGTGCGAACGTGACGGTCGTCTTCCATGGACGCGCGGACGGCCCGCCGTCGACCGGCGTGAACGGGATCACCGCTTTCCCCGAGCACGGGAAGGAGAGGCTCGTGGAGAGCGGCGCCTTCGCGTAGTACGAGCTGAACGAGGCGAGCAGGACCTCGAGCGTGTTCGAGATCGCGTAGGTCGCCTCGATCTGGCGAGCGGTGCCGGTGAAGCCCCAGGCGACCGGATTCGCCACGGGCCCAACCGGGCTGACCTCGAGCGTCTGACCGGCGAGCGGATGGCCGTACTCGCCGGGCCGCGATGGCCCGAAGCAGGCCATCTCGATCACCGCGTTCGAGCGGCTCCCGTTCACGATTCCGACGAACGACTGATGCGGCCCGATTGGCACCGGGTCCTGCACCTGCGCTGCTGCGACTGCGGCGGAGCCGAGCAGGGCGACTACCCCGACCGTGACGCCAGCGGCAAGACGACGGATCATGGTCCCTCCTCCTGGACGTGGAGATTGCCGAGCGACAGAATCGCATGGGGACCCGGCGCCGAGGTTAAGCGTTGGCAAACGCCGCCTGAGGATCGCGCGCGTGGCTCTTGGGGGGCGAACGGACTGGGTCATGAGGAGACCCTCGGCAGCCGTCCGGAGCCTTGGTCGAGCGGCTGGGCGGGCCGGCTCGCCGCGAGCGGGGACTCGAACACGACGAGTCGCCTGATCCGGGGCACCTGCGTCGGCGCCGGCACGGCGGGGCGGGGGGCGCGATCGTCGTGGTCGCGGCGCCGCGGCGTCTCGCGTCGGTGGTGCGCTCGCGTCCTCATCCGCGCACCGCCTCGATGAACCCGGGCACGGTCGCCTTCCGCGGCGGACGGAGTGTGACGAGCAGCGAGAGCGCGAACGCGAGCCCGAGCAGCAGAGCCGACCCGGTGATCGCGCTCGACACCGCGTGCGTGAGCACGTAGTGCGCCTGGGTCTGCGCGCTCACACCGGGGAGCGGATGGTGCGCCGCGCCGCGGCTCGCGGAGGCGAACACCGTGATGAGCACGCTGAGCCCGAGCGAGCTGCCGAGCTGCTGCGCCGCGTTGACGACGCCGGAGGCGGCGCCGGCGTCTTCGGGGGCGACCCCGGCGATGCCGTTCGTCGTGAGCGGCGTGAACGCGGTCCCCATTCCGGCGCCGAGCAGCACGAGCGGCAGGGCGACGTCGGGGAAGTACGGCGCGCCGAGCGAGATCCGGCTCAGCGTTGCCATGCCCACGCCGCCGACGAACAGCCCGGCGAGCAGCAGCCGGCGGTTGCCGTAGCGCGCGACGAGGCGCGGCATCGTTCGGACCATCCCGAACATGACGAGCGTCATGGGCAGGAAGGCCAGCCCCGCCTCGAGCGGGTTGAACGCCTTCGCGCCCTGCAGGTACTGGGTGAGGAAGAAGAACATCGAGAACATCGCGCCCACCACGAGGACCCGGCCCACGTAGGCGCCGGTGCGCTCGCGGCTCGCGAACAGGCGCAGTGGCGTGATCGGCTGCTCGGCCCGCATCTCGGTGATGACGAACGCGCCGAGGAGGATCACGGCGGCCAGGAAGGACGCGATCGTTCCGGTGCTGCTCCAGCCGTCGGCGGCCGCGCGAACGAACCCGTATACCAGCGCGGTCATGCCCAGCGTGGATGTCGCCGCGCCGCGCAGATCGAAGTGGCCGGGCCGGCGCTCGGTCTCCACGAGGTAGCGTGGGGCCAGCGCGATGAGCGCGAGTCCCACGGGGACGTTGATGAACAGGCCCCAGCGCCAGGAGATGAGTTCGGTGAGAAGCCCGCCGAGAACGAGTCCGACGCTGCCGCCCCCGCCGGCGACAGCGGCGTACGCGGCGATCGCTCGGGTGCGCTCCTCGCCCTCGGGAAAGTTTGTGGTGAGCAGGGCGAGTGTGGACGGCGCCGCGATCGCCGCGGCGACACCCTGCATCGCCCGGGCGGCGAGCAGCCAGGTGGCCGACTGGGCGAGGCCGCCGAGTAGCGAGGTGAGGCTGAACAGGCCGATGCCGACCATGAACACGCGGCGGCGGCCGAGGATGTCGCCCGCCCGGGCGCCGAGGAGGAGCAGACCGCCGAAGGTCAGCGCGTAGGCGCTCTGCACCCAGGACAGGCCGGTGGGCGAGAAGTGCAGGGACTGATGGATCTTCGGCAGCGCGGTGATGATCACCGACACGTCGAGCACGACCATCAGGTAGGAGCCGAGGATGATGGCAAGCACCAGGGCCGGGTGGGGCCGGGCGGCTGGCTTGGTGAAGAACGAGGGCATGGAAAACGAGCTCCCTTCGAGCAAACGGCACAGCGACTTGTGTCCGACCCCGCGACGGCTGGTGGCGCGAAGCGGTCCGGAGCGCTAAAGTGGAGGTGTCCTCCATAACTTCTGGAGGGCTCCTCCGGTTAGTATACGGAGTGTACCTCCGGTTTGTCAACCCATCATGTTCGCCGACACCGAACCAGCCACCACCGATCTCGCGGCACTCAGCCGTCGGCCCCGGCGCGCAGACGCGCAGCGCAACTACGACAAGCTCATCGCCGCGGCGCGCGACGCATTCACCCAGAAGGACCGCGATGCTTCGCTGGACGAGATCGCCCGCAGCGCCGGCGTCGGCATTGGCACGCTCTACCGTCACTTCCCGACGCGCCAGCAGCTGCTCGAGGCGGTGTACGTGGACGAGGTCGAGGCGGTGTGCAGCTCCGCCACGGACTTCGCCGCCCTGCCGCCGTGGGAGGCCCTCGTCGGCTGGCTGCACCGTCTCGTCGGCTACGTCACCACCAAGCAGGCGCTCATCGAGGAGCTGTTCGTCTACAGCGGGCCCGAGGCGAGCGTGTTCGCCCACTGCCGAGCAGCGCTCACGGGTGCGGGCGGGCCGCTGCTCGAGCGCGCCCAGGAGGCCGGCCTCGTGCGCACCGACGTGGACATCGCCGACGTGATCCACCTTGTGAGTGGGATCGCCAAGCTCTCCACGCTCGAGCCCGAGCAGGTCCGCCACGTGCTCGACGTGGCCATCGACGGGCTTCGGGTGCGCAGCGAGTAGCCCGCATGTGCGGCGTCCGGCGGGCGCCCTCTCCGGCGTGACGTGTCAGCCAGCGGTCAAGCAGCTACGGGTGTCGGTCGTGTAGGGACAGCGTGCGGGGCGTCAACTACGCGGCTCGGACGCCGCTGGACCGGCTCGGTTCCGTGCTCGCCAGCAGCTCGAGCTCGGATCTCAGTTGGCTGGCGAGCGGTGAGTGCGCCAGGAGGTCCTCGATCAGCTCGGCCGAGCGGCGGTAATGGATCAGCTTCCGCCGACGGGAGCGTGGCATCTCGTTCCGAGAGCGGGCCGCCCCGGAAGGCGTTAGCTGAAGCTCGCGAGCCTTGGAGACCTTGTCGGCGGCGAACACCATGAGCGCCTCGTTTCCGGCCGCCGCGACCTGCCGGCGCAGCGCGGCCTTGCGTGCCTGATAGCCGGCGATCGTCTTGTCCTCGCTGACGGCGAGCACGAGGGCGGCGACCGGAGCGCCGAAGCGCTTGCGCAGCTCGGCGACTTCCACCGGGGTGTCCTCGATCACATCGTGGAGGAGACCGGCGGCGATGACGTGGTCGGGAGCCCCCGCGCAACAGAGCAATGTGGCGACCTCGATCGGATGGCGGATGAACGGCGCGCCGTCCACGCTTCGCCGTTGCCCGGCGTGCTGCTGCTCGGCATAGGCAAGCGCGGCCCGAGCCTTGGGTAGGCCGTCTACCAGATCCCCGATCCCGCCTCTACCCCTCATGTGTGAACGCACTGTAAACCTCTCGCAAAGTGCGCACAAGACGCAAGACCGCGCGCGGAGCAGGTGCGCCCGCGTTGCGCGTGGGGTGCGCGTCGTGCCGGATCAATCGGGGGACAACGCCAGTGCGCCGTCTTGTCAGGCCCTGCGGATCGGGGCCATCGTGGGCACCGGGTCTGTCTCGAGGAAGTCGATGATCAGCGTGTTGCAGAGGGTCGGCTTCTCGACGAGCAGCCCATGCGAGGTTCCCGGGATGATCGCGAGCTCGCCGTCGGGCAGGCTGCGGTAGAGCTCGATCGCATGTTCGAGTCTGACCTCGTCGTCGTCGCCGATCATCACCAGCGTGCGCCTTCCGATCCGGTTGAGGTCGGCGACCGTCAGCGTCGGTCCCTCCACGTGCATCGTTGCCAGCTTGGCGACGACGACCGGATAATGCCCGGGGCCGTCGGGGGAGCTCGCCATAAGACCGTGCGAGGAACTCCGGAGGAGCGTTGTGTGGGTCGACCACGCCGGGCGCCCACCCGTCCCGATGGAACACCCCCGCGATCAAGACCAGCCTGCGGATCCGGTCCGGCCGGTGCAGCGCGACGAGCAGCGCCACGATCGCGCCGTCGCTGCAACCCATCAGGTGAGCCGGCTCGCCGACGACCGCATCGAGGAACGGCGTGGCGCTGCGCGCGAATACCGGCAGACGGCCTGCGTGGCTTGCGGCGTGCCCTAGATTGACGCGACGTGGGTGTGATTCGCCCTTGCCACGATCTCGAGCGTGCGGGCACCCTGGACATCGTCAACTGCGCAGCCGAGGCCTACCGGGACGTGATCCCGTCGGACCGCTGGCGGGAGCCATACATGCCACGGGACGAGCTCGATCAAGAGCTCTCGGCCGGGGTGAGATTCTGGGGCTATGAGGCCGACGGCTCGCTCGTTGGCGTCATGGGAATGCAGCGAGTGCGCGACATCGAGCTGATCCGCCACGCCTACGTCCTACCCCGCAGCCAGGGACACGGCGTCGGCGGTGCCCTCCTCGAGCACCTGCAGCGCCTCCGTACACAACGCATGCTGGTCGGCACATGGGCGGCCGCCGAGTGGGCGATCCGCTTCTATCGCCGCCACGGCTTCGAGCTGGTCGCACCGGAGCGCACCGCGTCGTTGCTGAAGACCTACTGGACGATCCCAGACCGACAGATCGCAACATCGGTCGTACTCGCGGACCCGCCGTTGGCTCCGACCACCGCCGGCCTATCACTGCGGTAATGGGGTCCGTCGAAGCGTGCTCCGCCGACTTGTGGTCACTTGCCGACGACGGCAGGGAGGGCGTGGCGCGGCGTGGCCAGGTGGACGCGTACGCCCGAAAGCCTCTTGCTGCTGTGCTCGGTCTCGAAAGCGCCGTGCCCGGGCGCCGACCTCGCCCCGGGCGGCAGGCGCAGCGCGACCCTGGCCACGACCACCAATAAGACCAATGCCGTAGAACCCACAGGAGGCTGGATCGATGTCTGAGCGTGTAGCGGATGTACTGTGGTCGATGCTCGCGGACGCCGGGGTGCAGCGCTGCTACGGGATCGTGGGTGACGCCTTGAACCCGGTGATCGATGGGCTGCGCCGCAACGGGCGGGTGGAGTTCATCCACGTCCGCAACGAGGAGGCCGGAGTGTTCGCCGCGGTGGCGGAGGCCTGCCTGACGGAGCATCCGGTGGCGGTGTGCGGCACTGCCGGCCCAGGGGTGATGCACCTGCTCAATGGCCTGATCGACGCTCAGCGCGAGGGCGCACCGGTGATCGCGATCGCGGGCGACGTCGCGTCGGGCCTGATCGACACCGGTACGCTGGAGGAGGCGAATCCCTACCACACCTTCCAGGTCGCCTCCCTGTACACCGGGCGGATCGTCAACCCGGCCCAGACACGCGCGATCGTGCAGACGGCAATCCGGACCGCGCTGGCTGAAAATGGGCCCACGGTGATCTCGGTGCCCGGCAATGTCGCCGCCGGCAAGGCGCCGGCTGAGACCTACCGGGCCGTCCTGCCCAACCCGCCGCTGCTGCGGCCCAGCGACGGTGACCTACGCGAGCTGGCACGGCTGATCGACGCCGCCGAGTCGGTCACGATCTTCGGCGGCGACGGCTGTCGAGCCGCCCACGACGAGGTCGTGACGCTGGCGCAGAAGCTGCAAGCGCCGGTCGGGTACGCGTTCCGTGGCAAGCAGTGGCTCGAATGGGGCAACCCCAACGGGGTCGGGATGACCGGCCTGCTCGGCTGGGGAGGTGCGTATGAGGCGATGCACACCTGCGACCTGTGCCTGCTGCTCGGCACGAACTTCCCCTTCAACGACTTCTATCCCACCAAGCCCAAGAAGGTCCAGATCGACCGCCGCGCCTCGATCATCGGGCGGCGCACGCACGTCGACCTTGGACTGGTCGGCGACATCAAGGACACGATCAGCGCTGTGCTCCCCCTCGTCGCCGAGAAACACGACAACGGCCACCTGAACCGGGCGCTCGAGAGCACCCACACGTGGCGCAAGCGGATGAGCCACTACGTCAGCCGCGGACCCGAGCTGAGCCCGATACGCCCCGAGTACCTCGTCTCGACGGTCGACGAGCTCGCCAGCGACGACGCCGCGATCTGCGCCGACACCGGCACCGCGTGCATCTGGGTGGCGCGCTACATCACCGCCAAGGAGAACCGCGGCATCTTCGGCTCGTTCTCGTGGGCGTCGATGGCCAACGCGATGCCCAACGCCATCGGGATCGCGCTCGCCTACCCAGGACGGCAGGTGATCGCCGTCTGCGGCGACGGCGGCCTGACGATGCTGCTCGGCGACCTGCTCACGATCGGCGCCCGCAAGCTGCCTATCAAGCTCGTTGTCCTCAACAACGGCGGGCTGGAGTTCGTCCACATTGAGATGGAGGAGGCCGGCATCGAGCCGTTCGGAACCGAATTCGACAACCCGGATTTCGCCCGGCTCGCCGATGCCGTCGGGGTCACCGGCATCCGTGTCGAGGACCCCGGCGACGTTCACGACAGCGTCGAACGGTGGCTCGCCACTCCCGGCCCGGCGCTTCTGGACGCCGTCGTCGAACCGAAGGCCCTTAGTCTGCCGCCGCACATCACCTTCGGTGAGGCCGAGGGCTTCTCACTCAGCCTGGCCAAGCAGGCGCTGCACGGCAACCTCGACGACGTCATCGAGACCGTCAAGAGCAACGTGCACCTCGTCTGACGCTGCGGCGGCCCGGGGCGCCGTACCGGAGTAGTGGAGCGGACGAAGGCAGCAGCGAGTTGTAAGCCGGGCTCCGCACGCTGGTTCTAAAGAAGTCCAACACCCAGTCTGAGGGCCGAGCGGCGTGATGGCCCCATCAGCGGCGAAGCAGTCGTCGGCGCGCGTGGCTGTCGCGGGCGTCCAGCGTGATCGCGAGTCGCCAGATGCAGGCTCGGGTGGCGCGCGAAGGCAGGCGCTCGATTGGGGCCGTTCGGTCGTCCGGCCGGTAGGCCTGCGCGTCCCGTTTTCGATGCACAGGCGGTGGAGGCGTGCCTGGTGTAGCGTGCGCGAAGGGTTTGGCTCGTTGCGCGAGGGGTTTGGCTGGGGTCTTCCGCCCGCGTGCCGTACACACAGACAAGGGGTTGCACACAGACAAGGGGTGGCAATGATGCGAACTGGGCGTGTCATGCGACGGCGCGGGGCGATGGTGCGGGGCAACAAACTGATCGGGACGTTGTTGTGCGCGATCCTGGCTGTGTCGCTGAGCGGGGTCAGCCCGGCGTGGGCGTCCGGGTCAGCGCCGTACTTCACCGCGCTCGCCGCGTCGGGGAGCACGGAGCTGCAGACCGCCCGCGAGTTTGCTGTCGCTGCGCCGCTGCCTGATGGGCAGGTGCTGATCGCCGGCGGCCAAAGCGTCGGCGGCCTCCTCGGCGGCGGCCCACTGCGGAGCGCGGAACTGTTCGATCCCGCCAACGACACGTTCACCGCGCTCGCCGCGTCGGGCGCCACGGAGCTGCAGACCGCCCGCATTGGGGCTGTCGCCGCGCCGCTGCCCGATGGGCAGGTGCTGATCGCCGGCGGCGCCAGCGGCGGCCCGCTGCGGAGCGCGGAGTTGTTCGATCCCGCCAACGACACGTTCACCGCGCTCGCCGCGTCGGGCGCCACGGAGCTGCAGACCGCCCGCATTGGGGCTGTCGCCGCGCCGCTGCCCGATGGGCAGGTGCTGATCGCCGGCGGCGCCAGCGTCGGCCCGCTGCGGAGCGCGGAGTTGTTCGATCCCGCCAACGACACGTTCACCGCGCTCGCCGCGTCGGGCGCCACGGAGCTGCAGACCGCCCGCGAGGACGCTGTCGCCGCGCCGCTGCCCGACGGGCAGGTCCTGATCGCCGGCGGCCAAACCGCCGGCGTCCCGCTGCAGAGCGCGGAGCTGTTCGATCCCGCCAACGACACGTTCACCGCGCTGCCCGCGTCGGGCAGCACCGAGCTGCAGACCGCCCGCGAGGACGCTGTCGCCGCGCCGCTGCCCGACGGGCAGGTGCTGATCGCCGGCGGCAACGCCGGCGGGTCCCTGCAGAGCGCGGAGCTGTTCGATCCCGCCAACGACACGTTCACCGCGCTGACCGCGTCGGGCAGCACCGAGCTGCAGACCGCCCGTGGGAACGCTGTCGCCGCGCCGCTGCCCGACGGGCAGGTGCTGATCGCCGGCGGCGCCAGCGGAGCCAGCCCCTTGCAGAGCGCGGAGATGTACTCCTCGGCGCCCCAGGCCGCGGTGGCGGGCGGTGACTTCGGCGATCAGACGGTCGGGCAGCCCTCGCCGGCGTCGGCGATCGTTGTGACGAACGTCGGCGCGCAGGCGCTGTGGATCTCGGGGGACTCGATCGCGGTGTCTGCCGACTCGGCTGACTTCGCGATCATCGCCGACGCCTGCTCTGGCCGTACGCTCGCGTTCGAGCAGAGCTGCACGATCTCGGCGCAGTTCACGCCGAGCACGACCGGGTCACGGACGGCCGCGATCGCGCTGTCTGACAACGAGTCGACTGCCAGCGTGATCGCGCTGACGGGCGACGGCGTCGCCGCCAACTCGGGGCTCACCGGTGCTATCGGACTGGCTGGCGCGACGGGCGCTGCCGGCGTTAACGGCGCCACCGGACTACCAGGCGCGACGGGTGCTGTCGGCGCTCGCGGCGCCACCGGACTGCCTGGCGCGACGGGTACTGCGGGACCGAGCGGTCCCGCGGGTGAGGTCGAGATCGTGACGTGCAAATCGGTCACGACGGGCAAGGCGAAGCACAAGAAGACCCTCCAGAAATGCGCGACCAAGCTGACCAGCTCGCCGGTCACGTTCACGACCACGCGAGGTCTCGCTGCGGCGGTCCTCTCCCGCGGCGACGTCGTCTACGCCACGGGCTCAGCGATCCGGTTGGGCACGCGCAGCCAGCTACTGCTCCGACCGCTACACGCGATCAGCGCGGGCAGGTACCTGCTCACGCTCACGCACGGACGAGAGCACCAACGCGAAACGATCACGATCGCCTGATCAGCCACCCGATCAAAGGCAGCCGCCGCGACCAGCGACGACGACCAGCAGCAGCTCCGCTCGCCGATCACACGCTCTCAGCCTCGACCCCGGAGGCTGCCGGTCGGTCCGCAGCCGCCGGAACCAGACCCGGTTCGGGTGCCGTGGGCTGCGATCCCGGCCCAGCGCCTCCGTCGCTTGGTGCCGACTTGGCGGCTAGCTCTTCGAGGAGCGCGCGCTGGGCGGCCGGTGCGCTTCTGGGCTACGACTTCGGTAGACGCGTTGGTAGACGCGGCTGGAAAATCGCAGAAGCGGCGGCGCGAGCTTAAGAAGAGGGCCCGCATGTGCGGCCCTTTCCTCTGAAGCGGATGAAGGGACTCGAACCCTGAACCTTCTGCGTGGCAACCCGAACGGCCAGCGGGCCCGATGGCGAAGGGGAGTCTCGCCGTGGCTCCGTGCCAGGTCGGTGGACATGTCCGCGCAACGTGACGCCCAGGTGCGCCCGCTGCGCGATCGTCCGAAGGCTGCGGCAGTCTCACCGGCATGGCCGATGAGACCATTCTGGCGACGGTGATCGATCCCGATGGTCGCGAGGTGGTGCTCCTCGCCCGGATCTGGGAGGAGAAGATCACGCCGCGATCACCCCGAGCTCGCGGGACAGCTCGACGCGGTCGTCGATACGGCTGCCCATCCCGATCATGTCGAGCCCAACTCGATCCCCGCCAGAACACGGTTCTACCAACGCGACGTCGGCCCGAGCCGATGGCTACTCGCGGTCGTAAGCTATGAGCGGCAGCCCGGCCGGATCATCACCGCCGTGGCCAACCGCAGGATCCCAAGCAATGGACGCCATGACCATCCACATCGGACCGCTCGTTTTCGATCACGCCGACTACGACACAGACGGCGACATCCTCTACCTCCACATCGGCGCACCCCAGCCCGGCGAGGGGGAAGAGACCCCAGACGGACACGTGCTTCGTTTCGCGCCTGGCACACAGCGGATCGTCGGGCTGACCATCATCAACGCCAAGCACGTCCTCGATCGAGACGGACGACTCGTGGTCACCGCTCCGGAAACCGTCGAGGCCAGCGTCGACGAGCTAGCGCCGGCACTCAGAGCCGCTTGACCCCAGCGCTCCGCCCGGGCTGACGAGCGTCGCAAGCGCCCGTGGTTTCGCTTCCCGCGCAAGGCAGGGAAGTCATCGCCGGCGCCAACATGCACGTCCCACGGGCGAAGCAGGGGAGGGGTCTGATGCGTAGAACGCGCCTGCCCGGGTCGATCGGTCAGGCGTGGGCAGCGACCTCGCGCACTTCGACGTCGTCGAGGGTCATCGCGTCGGGTACCACCGCTCGGGCTATGTCGCGCATGGCGTTGGCGAGGGCTGCGCGCGTGACCACGAGATCGCCAAGAGCTAGCCCGTCAGCGATGTGCTGGTGCCAGCGGCGGGCTTCGTTGGTGATTAACCCGAGCGCTTCTCTTCTTCGCTCGGTCAGATGCGGCAGCGACGATCGCTCATGCCCAGGATTCGTCTTGAGGCCAACGAGCTCGTCGTCGTGTAGCGCGTCGACGATTCGCTGGACCGCCTGACGACTGACACCGAGCCGTCGAGCGACTCTCGGGACGGTCCAGTCACCGTCGTTGAGCACGCTGAGCACCTGCCAGCGCGCCTGAGTCTGCCTGCCGCGGAGGCGATCCGGTCGCCGCGGCGGCGCATCGCCCCGGCTGTCTCGAACAGGTCGGCGATCACGAGCGGTAGTGCGTCGACGACATCAGGCTCGGATCCACATCACCGCCTAGCCGCCACTCAGGGCGTGCGCTCGCGCTCCCCGGATCTTGCCATCGTCCTCGCCCCGTGGGCCCGCATGAACGCTTCGGTGTCCTGTATGTCCATGGGTTTCGCGAAGAAGAATCCCTGGCCGCCGTCGCAGTGCTCGTACTCGAGCTTTGACAGCTGGTGCTGCTGCTCGATGCCCTCCGCGATGGTCTCGATTGCGAGCGCCTTGCCGAGCTGGACGAGCGTATGGATGAGCTTCTCGGCCGCGTCGTTCTTGCCTAGCCCGGCGATGAATGACCGGTCGATCTTCAGCGCATCGACCGGGAAGCGCTGGAGATGCGCGAGCGAGGAGTAGCCCGTACCGAAGTCGTCGATCGAGATGCGAACGCCGAGTTCCCTGGCGGCCGCAAGCCTGTCGGCCGTCTCCTTGACGTTGCGCATAAGTGTCGTCTCGGTGATCTCGATCGTCAGCGCCTTGGCCTCCAATCCGCTGGCCTCCAGGGCCCTCTGAATGTCGGTGAGCAGCTGGTCGCTGTCGAGCTGGCACGCAGAGACGTTGACCGCCATGCCGATCTCAAATCCACCCCGTCGCCACGCCGCAGCCTGCGCGCAGGCACGCTGGAGCACCCACCTTCCGATCTCCTTGATGGCTCCGGTCTCCTCGGCCAGGGGGATGAACTCGTCGGGGACCAGGACGCCATGCGCAGGATGCCGCCAGCGGATCAGCGCCTCCAGCCCGGTCGGGCGCCCGTCGCCAAGCGCGAAGGTCGGTTGGTAGGCGAGGAAGAACTGGTCCTGATCGACCGCGTCACGCAGGTCGGTCTTCAGCTCGGCGCGCCTGTGGATCGTGTCCAGCATTCGTGTCTCGAACACCGCGCAGCGGTTCTTACCTTCCCCCTTGGCGCGGTACATCGCGATGTCTGCTTGGCGGAGCAGCTCGTCCGCCGAGGTTCCCGGGCCGATGGCGATCCCGATGCTGGCGCTCACACCAATGGAGCTGCTCCCACCCGCACCGAGCGCAAAGGGGGGCTTCAGCGCTTCAAGCAGGCGCTCCGCGATCAGCTCCGGGCCAGGTTCCACCGAGAACTCCTCGCAGATCACGACAAACTCGTCGCCACCGAGCCGCCCCAGCGCGTCCGAGCCGCGCAGGACACCGTCGAGCCTGGCCGCCACGCCTCGAAGCAGCTCGTCTCCCGCGGAGTGCCCGAGTGTGTCATTGACCGTCTTGAAGTTGTCGACATCCACGAAGAGGACACCGACGGGGGTCTGCTTGCGTGCGGCCCGGGCGAGCATCTGCTGGAGGCGATCCTGAATCAGCGTCCTGTTGGGAAGCCGGGTCAACGAGTCATGCGTAGCCATGAACGCGAGCTCCTCGTCGCGGCGCGCGAGCTCTTGCTCTGTCTTTTCGCGCTCGGCGTCGAAGCATTTGCCCATGTGCACAAGCCCGAACTCCAGGCTGAGCTGCACGATGTTGAGCGCTTGTGCGAGCGCTTCGGGTGAGCTTTCTAGCTCCGCGGCGCTCTCGCGCAGCACCGTGACCACCGAGTCGCGCCACCAGATGTGGCGTTTGGTGAGCTGCTTGTGCGATGCCGCTTTGCGGGCCGCCAGCTCGCCATAGACGAGCCATGTCTGCTTGCCCGATTCGATGGACGCCTCCGGCCCTTCGCCCGCCATCCACTTCGCCAGCGCAACCGTGGAGCTCATGTTGATCTTCGCGAAGCGCTCCCGGACTGACGGGTCGATGTCGCGTTCGCGTCCCTTGGCGCGCGCGAACGTTAGCTCCAAGACATCCGCCGCCCGCGCGCACAGCGCCTCGCCGAGAGGATGCACATCCACCCTCAGGTCGGTGATCGGATCGGGCGGCAGCGGGGGCGCAGGCCGCTTGGCCCCCGGTACGCCTGCATTTGCCTCTGGCGCGGACACGATCTATACGTCGGTGAATCCTGGATGGACCTTGAGGGCACGTCATCGGCGTAAGCGCGCTTGCGCTCAAACGGCGGGCACTTTTACGCAGATCCGTCGAGAACATCGGGGTACGGCGCCGACGCCGCGATGTCCATACGGGCCAGCGCGTTCTACTGGCACCTTCTGGCCCCGCTTTCCGGATCTTTCGACGGATCACCGTCGAGGCGCGTGCCAAACCGAAAGCGGGCTCTCCGGGGGCGAAGTCGAGTGCGTTGCCGAATGCCGGCCGGCCATCCCCGTGAGGCAAGCAACGTGGTCGCGTCCGTGCGAGAGCGTGTGACCGCAGGATCGCGCGTGCCCAGTCGGGCCGGTGCGTGTACTGAAGCGAGTTCCAATCGGCCCGCTGAGGCGTTCCGTGAGCGGGCCGATCGGGGTCTAGCGTCTGCGACGAGCGACGACGTACAGGGCTCCGCTTCTGAGCAGCAGGATGAGGAGCCCGCTGCCGAGTGTGGCGATGCCGATGGTGAGCAGGTGCGGGAAGCGGGCGTCGATGCTCAGCTGGCTGCGCGCACGTACGTCAGCAGAGCATGTGGCGGCAACCAGCACACCGCCACATGCTCTGCGCGAACGGATCCCGGGGGTCAGTGTTCGACCGCTGGAATGGCCATGGGCGGAACGGTCTCCGGCCGCTCGCCCGGAACGGTACCCGGCCGCTCGCCGATTTGTGCGACGTCGAGGGCGATCAGGCCGAGGTTCGCACCGGCAGCTGCTCCGACGATCGTGGTGATGACCGCCATGAGCCCGGCTGTTGCGTTGAACCCCAGCAGCGCGCCGACGAGGGCGCCCGTCAGCGCGACCCAGATGCCGATCCTCGTGGCCCTGGCCGGCCGGTCGCGGTTGACCCAGGCCCAGTAGGTGCCGAGGCCGATCGGCGTGCCGATGGAGAGAACAGCCATGAGTTCGCTGTCGAGGGGGACTGTCGGCAAAGCCACCAGCACGATGATCAGGCCGGTGAACCATCCGCCGAGGCCGAGCACCAGCAGGTAGACGGAGCGCAGCATCGCGCTCGCCTTGCGCCCGAAGCCGCCGCGCTTGTGCGCCCGGCGCCACATCAGTAGCAGTGACAGGATCATGAGGAGTCCGAAGCCCATCATCGCGCCGAGGGCGTCTTCGGCGTAGGCGCCTTGGCTCGAGCTTGGGCTGAAGTCGACCTTGTTGTGGGTGTAGAGGGACGTGTCGACCTTGCCGGTGTCGAGGTAGGTGTTGATCAGACGGGTGCCGGCTGCCGGTTCGTAGGGCCAGAAGTCGTCGGCGTGGCCGAGGTTCGAGAGCACCACCTGACGGCCGTTCGCGAGGTGGGGCAGGAGCTCGCTGGTCGCATTCTGGGGCGGCGTTGCGAAGTCGAGGTTGCCGCCGATCAGCAACGTCGGAACGCTCGAGTCTTGCACGTGGGTGTACTCGTTCTCGTCCGGGTTCGCCGGCCAGGCGTCGACGAGGCTGCCGCCGGCCCAGATCAGGTCGTTGCCGGGAGAACCGATCAGCGATCCACGGCCTGCTCCCGACGCGAAGAAGTGCTTCGCGTAGGTGGCGTCGCTGCGGCTGATCGCCGCCATGTCGCCCCAGACGAACGCGCTCGGAAAGGTGAGCCGTGCCATCAGCGATAGGAACCACGCACCGCTTGCGTCGCCCTTGCCGGCGGAGAGGAGTGAGTCGATCGTCAGTGGCGCGGCGATCGGGCCGCCGCCGGCGGAGGTCTCGTTGATCAGGCCGAAGAACGCGGCGGCTTTGAAGTCGCCCTTCTCGATCGGCAGGAGCCCCCAGTGACTGGGAACGTGAGCGAACACGGACTTCAGCGACGCGGCGAGATCCGGCGTCCGGCTACGACAGCTCGTCGCCTGGGCGCAGAGCGCGGCATAGCGGTCAATCTGCTCGCCGGTCGTCTTCGCGTCCCAGAGGAAGTTCCCGGGTGGATTGACGCCGATCATCACCGAGCGATCGATGCTCTTCGGGTAGCGCCAGGCATAGATCATCGCGGTGCGGGTGCCGGCGCTTTCGCTCACCAGGTCGATCCGGTGGTAGCCGAGGGCGCGGCGGGCCGCGTCGAGGTCGTCGACTTCTTCGGGGATCGAATAGCCGGCGAGATCGACACCAGCGCTGCGGAGCCGATCGGCGCACGACCGGTACCCCGCGGCGACGGCGCGGTACGACTGCTCGCTGAGGAGGTCACCCGAGTCCTGCATTGCCGAGCTCACCTCGGGGCAGTCGAGCCGGGTCGATCCGTCGACGCCGCGGTAGCCGACGAGCACGACGTCGTGGTTGGCGGTGAAACGGCTCGCGTCCGGGAAGACCATGTTGGTGATGCCGGGGCCGCCTTGCAGGCGGAAGATCGGGACACCCGGATGGGCCGAATGGGCACGGATCACTATGACCGGAAGTGCGATCAGGCGCGAGTTCGCATCATGGCGGTTCTCGGGCACGACGAGCGTTCCGCAGTCGGCGGCGTAGGCGCCCTTTTCGGTGTTGTAGGTACAGCTCTTGAGCGTCAGCTGGCCGGCATGCGCGCCGGACAGGCACCGAGACCGACTGTCGAGCCGCCGGAGAAGTGGAGGTAGCCGAGCGCGAGCGTGAGGAGGGCGATCAGCGCGAGGCCCGTGATCCGGCCTCGCCCGAAGCGTTTTGCGACGGTCTTCTTGCCGTTACTGGAGAGATCGCGCATCGGTCAGCCCTCCGATCCGACGGCGACGGCCGGCAGGATCGAGTTCTTCAGTACGGCGTGTGGTGCGGTCATTACTGCTCCTCAGGTTGGTGCTATTTGCCTGGGGATCAGTCTGGGATCGCCGCCTGCGCCTGTCATCGCCCGCGGGGCGCGTCTGCGCTCCTCCTCAGCGCAGATCTTTGCCGCTGGCGTCTCTGTCAAAGGACAGAGACGCGTCTACGCGCCGGGCGTGACCAGCCCGCACTCGTACGCCAGGACGACGGCCTGAACTCGGTCCCGGAGCCCGAGCTTCGCGAGCAGGCTGGACACGTGGGTCTTGATCGTGCCCTCGCTGACGAACAGCTCGGCGGCCAGCTCGGCGTTGCTCTTACCGCGCGCCAGCATCGTCAGCACCTCGCGCTCGCGCGCCGTCAAGGCGTCCAGCCGCGTGCCGAGCTCCGGCCTGACCGGCCGGCGTGCGAACTGCTCGACGATGCGCCGCGTGACCGACGGGGCGAGCAGGGCCTCGCCGGCAGTCACGACGCGCACCGCGTGCAGGAGCTCCTCGGGTGGGGCGTTCTTGAGCAGGAAGCCGCTGGCGCCCGACCGCAGCGCCTCGAACATGTACTCGTCACGCTCGAACGTGGTCAGGATCACCACACGACTGTGCAGCTCGCCGTCGTCGGTAATCCGCCGCGTGGCCTCCAGTCCGTCACCGTCGGGCATCTGGATGTCCATCAACACGATGTCGGGCCGCAGGCGCCGGGTGCTGGCCGTGGCCTGCTCGCCGTTCGCCGCCTCGCCGACAACCTCGATCTCGGGATCGGACTCGAGGATCATCCGAAAGCCGGCGCGAACCATCGCCTGGTCATCGGCCAGCAGCACACGGATGCTCACAGCGCACCGTCCGAAGTGGCAGCGGCGTAGGCGAATGGGTGATAGAAGGCCTCTGGCGCGCGGGCGCGGGCGACGGCAAGGTCGAAGCGGTGGCCGCCCCGCGTGTCGTCGACCGAGACGGTCACTGCGTCCTGGCGGGTGACGGCTGCGCCAGCCCGAGCAGCGCGCGCAACGTCGTGCTCTTCCCGGCCCCGTTCGGTCCGAGGAACCCCGTGACGCGACCAGGCTCGATGTCGAACGAGAGGTGATTGACGGCGGCGACGCCACCGAACTGCTTGGAAAGATCGCGGATCTCGCCAGGGGCCATCGGTCAGCCCTCCGATCCGACGGCGACGGCCGGCAGGATCGAGTTCTTCAGTACGGCGTGTGGTGCGGTCATCACTGCTCCTCAGGTTGGTGGTAGTTGCCTGGGGATCAGTCTGGGATCGTCGGCTGTGCCTGTCATCGCCCGCGGGGCGTGTCTGCGCTCCTCCTCAGCGCAGATCTTTGCCGCTGGCGCCTCTGTCAAAGGACAGAGACGCGTCTACGCGCCGGGCGTGACCAGCCCGCACTCGTACGCCAGGACGACGGCCTGAACTCGGTCCCGGAGCCCGAGCTTCGCGAGCAGGCTGGACACGTGGGTCTTGATCGTGCCCTCGCTGACGAACAGCTCGGCGGCCAGCTCGGCGTTGCTCTTACCGCGCGCCAGCATCGTCAGCACCTCGCGCTCGCGCGCCGTCAAGGCGTCCAGCCGCGTGCCGAGCTCCGGCCTGACCGGCCGGCGTGCGAACTGCTCGACGATACGCCGCGTGACCGACGGGGCGAGCAGGGCCTCGCCGGCAGTCACGACATGCACCGCGTGCAGGAGCTCCTCGGGTAGGGCGTTCTTGAGCAGGAAGCCGCTGGCGCCCGACCGCAGCGCCTCGAACACGTACTCGTCACGCTCGAACGTGGTCAGGATCACCACACGACTGTGCAGCTCGCCGTCTGCGGTAATCCGCCGCGTGGCCTCGAGTCCGTCACCGTCGGGCATCTGGATGTCCATCAACACGATGTCGGGCCGCAGGCGCCGGGTGCTGGCCATGGCCTGCTCGCCGTTCGCCGCCTCGCCGACAACCTCGATCTCGGGATCGGACTCCAGGATCATCCGAAAGCCGGCGCGAACCATCGCCTGGTCATCGGCCAGCAGCACACGGATGCTCACAGCGCACCGTCCGAAGTCGGCAGCTTGACGCGCACGGCGAACCCGCCGCCGGATACCGGCCCCGCCGTCAGTTGGCCGCCGTGCAGGGCGGCACGCTCGCGCATGCCGATCAACCCCAGGCCGCCCGGGCTCGTCCCTGATAGCGCCGTCGCGCCGCGGCCGTCGTCGATGATCTCGACCTCGAGCTCGTCGGGCCAGTAGCGCACGCGCACGTCGGCGCGCGACGCCGCCGCGTGCTTGAGGGTGTTAGTCAGCGCCTCCTGCACGATGCGGTACGCCGACACGCCGATCATCGGCGGCAACGAGCGTTCCTCCCCTTCGATGCTGACCGAGACAGCGAGCTCGGACTCACTCATGCTCGCCGCCAGCCGCGGAAGCTGGCTCAGGCCAGGGCGCGGAGCCAGCAGATCGTCCTCGTCGCCGGCCTGCCGCAGGAATCCGAGCAGGCGGTGCAACTCCCCCACCGCCTGTCGGCTGGAGACCTCGATCGCGGTCAACGCCTCCTTCGCCTTGACACGGTCACGGTCGATCACGACGCGGGCGGCGCCGGCCTGGACGCCCATCATGCTCACGTGGTGGGCGACGACGTCATGCAGCTCCCGCGCGATCCGCACGCGCTCCTCGAACACGGCGTGCTCGGCCTGTGTCGCACGTGACTCCGCCACCTCGGCCCGCTCGGCCCGCGCGCGGACGGCAAGGCCTGCAACCCAGGCGACGGCGAAGTCGACGGGAATGAAGACGAGCTGGTCGACCGAGTGCCCGGGGATGTTGTAGACGAGGGTCGCCGCAGCGCCGACCACGATCGCCAGTCCGAGGCCGGCCCGCCGGACGTCCCGAAGGTTCCCGAGCAGGAATGCGGCCGCCAGCCCGATCGGGAAGAGGGACTCGGGGTACGGGATCAGCAGCGGGTCGACGAACGAGATTCCCGCGGCTAATAGCCAGTACGCCGCCGGTCCGGCAAACGGAAACCATCGCCGCGCGAACAGGGGTAGCACCAGGATCGCGAGCGCGGGAAGGCAGAACGTCAGCGTCGTTGTCGGAGCTCCGGACGAGCCGCGTCCGAGCACCACGTCAAGCATCGCCACGATCGCCAGCAGCGCGATCAGCAGGTCGAACCAGTACGTGCGGGCGAGATGTTCGATCCGGCTCACGTGGTGAACGTACTCCCCCCAGCTCGCGGACCGCCTCCCACAAGGCCAGACCCCAGATCCCGCTCAAGTACTACCCACCTCGGAACCGGCAGCCTGGCGACGACGCCGCGCCGGCGACGCCTCGCCCTAACGGCGCCCACACGCTCGCGGACGACGCCCACACTGCGCACCACTGGCGCGCACGGCGCTGCCGCCACCCGCGGCCGGACGAGGCGCCGGAACCGCTACCGGTCGGTCCCCCGCGCTCGCTGCCGAGACAGCCGCATCGCCGCCGCTGCGTAGCTCATCAAGAACGACCGCTTCCGATCCGCCAACTGCCAAAGGAGGCCTCGAGCCCGGACGCCCGTGCCGACATCAACCAGGGTGCAGAATCCAAGTGCTGGTTGGTATCGCTCCTCGCCACGAGGAGGACTCGTCGCCGACCCTGGGCCGCGGCGAGCACCGTACGAATACTAGACCTCGAGTTTGGTAGACCCAGGTGGTATACGCGGCCACCGAACGGCGTCACCGGCCCGGTCCGGGAAAAGAAAAAGGCCTGCTTTTGCGGGCCTTTCCTATGAAGCGGATGAAGGGACTCGACCCCTCGACCTTCTGCATGGCAACCAGAACGGCCGAGCCTCATTTCGCCTGCGTCTCGGCTTGCAAGAGCTATGCCGTCTGCTCCCACTCTTGCTTGGTGATCGGTGGGCGCGAGTAGGCGTCGCGGCGACCGGAACACGGCGGCTGGATTCAGGGCACCACCTTGATCGCCGAAGCAAACCTCGTTCCGCGTGACCCTTGGATCTCCATGTGCAGGAGGGCCAGCGCCTCGAGTTCACGCGAGCGGCGCAGACGCCCGGCGTCGATTGCGCGCAGGCCGCCGTCGGACGCCAGCCGCATGATGGTGTTCTTCGCCGTCTGATCATCGCCGGCGACAAACGCGTCCAGCGGTGAGCCGTCCACGGCGCCCGAGTACAGCGGTCCGGCGAAGTTGGTGTTGAACGCCTTGACGAACGGCGCATCGTCCGGCGCCTCGGCCTCGATCAGCTCACCGCCGGAGCTGAACGGCCCCAGCCAGGCGCGATCCAGCAGCTCGATGGTCCCCAGGTCCACCGGGTTGGTGGGGTCCACGATCACCATGCCGCTGAGCTGATCGGCATACGTGCGCACGACGTGCGGCGCCTCGGTGTACGGGACGGCCAGAACGGCGACGGCGCCCCGCAGGCGGTCGCCCGCCTCGACATCTCCCTCGCCCGCCATCTCGTCGGCGAGCTTCTGTGCTCGGGCGATGTACGTGCCGACGAAGCTCACCGCGTGTCCGCCGGCGAGCATCCGCGCGGCGATGGCGCGCCCCATATTGCCGGTTCCGATGATCGTCACGTTCATGTGCTGCCACTCTCTTCAGGGCTCGACGTGGGGTCCCTTGACGTCCGCGGGCGTCGGCGCCCGGAAGTCCGGGTCGAGATGCTCCTCATGGCACTCGCCCTTGAGCCCGTGCACCCGAATCGTCGGCTCGCCGAACTGACGGGCTTGGTTGATCGCAGCAGCCCGCGCCTCCGCCCGCGTCCGATGCTCCGACAGCGGGGTGACGTCGCCGCTGTAGCGCACCACCCAGTGCTCTGCGGAGAGGGGCGCGATCTCCAGTTCATGACCGGTCATCTCCCACGAAGGAGGTAGGCCGCTGCATCGTCCTGACAACCCGAGCCGTGGTGGACATCTGCCACGGCCGGCCGCACTCCGTCATCATCGCCAAGCCGTTCCCGACCGGGAGCTCCCGCGACTCGCTTGTCCGCCGCCGCGAGGGATCAGGTCGGCGAAAGGGCTACCCCGTCCCAGACGGCGCCCGCTGCCCTCTCACCAGCTCCACCACCGCCGCGATATCCGCGTCGGCCCACCCGTCCGCCACGGCCTCCTCGTACCGGCGCTTGACCGCGTCGGCGAGCGGCAGCTGCAAACCGTGGGATCGCGCCAGCCCCTCTGCCAGCCGCACGTCCTTGGCGCCGAGCCTGGTGGGGAACCAGCCCCGGTGGTCGCCGGAGATGATGTCGTCGAGCCGGTTGCGCAGCCCCGGGGCCACCAGCGGCAACCGGCTGAAGTAGTCCTGGATGAGGGTGTCGTCAAGCCCGGCAGCCTGGGCGGTGGCGACGCCCTCGGCCAGGCTGGCGATGCCGGTCATGAGCAGATAGTTGGAGATCAGCTTGAGCGTCGAGGCCACCGTCGGATCCTCGCCCACGTAGCGGCGGTGGTTCTCGCCAGCCAGCGTCTCGTACACCGGCCGGGCGCGGTCATAGTGGGCGCGCCGGCCGCCGACCAGGTAGGTGGCCTCACCGCCCAGCACGGCCATCGGTGAGCCGAGTATCGGGGAGGCGAGGAACCGGCCCGACGCCGCCTTGCTGAGCTGCGCCGTCGTCCGTGGGGAGACGGTGCTGGCGTCCGCCAGGATGCCGTCGGCCAGCCCGGCGGCAGCGCCGTCCGGCCCCGTCACGACGGCGCGGACCACGCTGTCATCGGCCAGCGAGGTCAGTGTGAGCTCGCTGCCCGCCGCCGCCTCCGCGGGCGTCGCGGCCTGCCGCGCGCCGCGGGCGAGCAGGTCGTCCGCCTTACGCGGGGTGCGATTCCAGACGGTGAGGGTGTGACCATCGGCAAGCAGCCGCTCAGCCAACGCGTGACCCATCCGTCCCATTCCAAGCACGGCCACCCACATGGTCGGTCCTGGCCGGTTTCCGCCGCGTCCGCTCAGGATTGCTTGATCGCGGAGATGTCGAGCCAGATCATGACCTTGTCACCGACGAGGATGTTGGAGGAGCTCAGCGCCTGGTTGAACGTCATATCGAAGTCCGAGCGCTTGATGGCGCCGACGGCCTCCAAGCCGTCGCGCGTGCTTCACCTCGCGCGTCACCCCGTGCATCGTCAGGTTGGCGAACACGAGCGACGAGGTGTCGTCGATCGCTCGATCCGGGTCGACGCGAACCCGATTTCCGGATACCGCTCGACGTTGAAAAATCTGGCGAGCGCAAGTGAGCATCGCGATCCGGCTCGTTGGTGGTGATCGACGCGGCCATCACCTTTCCGGAAGCCCTCGACCCAGCGAGGCCTTCGGCCACCGCGAGGCTGCCCTGCCTGCCCGGGGGAACGACAGGGCCGGTCGTGCAAGGTCTGTCTGGGTGGACATCATGTGCTCGCTCTCGCTGGGCGTGGATAGGGTCAGGCGACGGCCCCGGCCGGGGTGCCGGCGCCGGCGAGCGCCTCCTGGAGCTTTTGCTCGGCATCTTCCGAGAGTGAGGTCTTCAGGACGCGGCCGCCGTACTTGCTCAGGGCGTCGACCGCCTTGTCCGGCGTCACCTTGTCGACGACCAGGAACAGCGCCGATGTACCGGGCTGCAGCATGTCCCGGACCTCCCGCTGGAACGCCTTGTCGATCCCGATCTTGTCGATCGTCCCGAACAGCGCCCCGAACACGCCGCCGACGGCGAGTCCGAAGACCGGAATGAAGAAGAGCAGTCCGAACAGGATGCCCCAGAACATGCCCCAGGCCACGCCCTCGCCGACCGGATGGTGATTGGTGGTCACCTTGTACTTGCCGTTCTTGTCGCGCTTGATCACCGCGACTGCCTCCGGCTCGATCACCAGGTCGTGAGCGAGGCGGTAGGCCTCCTCGGCGGCCCGCTCGGCCGTCTCCTCGTCGTCGTAACCGATGGCAATCAGGTCTGCCACGTCACTCTCCTTACCTTGGCTTGCCTGCGCGTCTCCCCCCGACGACATAGGAGCGGCGGGCGGTGGGCGCTGTCACGTCGTGCGGTAGGCCTGAGGCCGCGTTCGTCAAGACAGTGCGCACGTCTGACTCGAGACGAGCGACAGACGGGCGAAGCGAACCTAATGGGACGAGCATGGTCGCCAGGCTCCCGTCCTATCCAGCCCCTGAATCGCCCCGGATCTGATGGAGGCGGTTGTTATTCAGTCTGTCGTTGTTGTAGTAGTTGTTTGATGGGGTTGGTCTCGTACTCGATTGGGGGAGCGTCCCCGGCGGCAGAGTGCAGACGCTCGTGGTTGTACCAGTTGTCGACCCATTCCAGGGTGGCGAGCTCACCTCTGAGAGAGTGCGCCAGCGGCCTTCGCGGTTGATCTGGGTCTTGTGGAGACCGATGGTGGTCTCGGCGAGCGCGAATGCGGATTTCCAGCTACTTCTCGATGCCGGAGAAGGGATTCGAACCCCCGACACGCGGATTATGATTCAGCCCGAGCCGCGGTAGCAGATCTGCTACCGTGTCGCTGTGGCGACGATTCCCCAGAAGGAGCTGCGCAACAACGTCGGCGATGTCCTGCGCCGCGCCGAGGCGGGCGAGCAGTTCGTGATCACCGTTGCCGGTCGGCCAGTTGCCGAGCTGGGACCGACAGCGAGACGCACATGGGTCAGCGGACCCACCCTCGCCGCGGTGTTCGAGACGCCGCCGCCGCAGACGCTGGCCGACGACCTCGAGCGGTTTCCCGCCGGGCTGGCCGACCCGTTCGCGTGAGCCGGGTTCTGCTCGACACCTCGGTTCTCATCGGGACGACGAGCCCGGCGGATCTCGAGGCGGCGATCAGTGTCGCGTCGCTCGCCGAGCTTCATTTCGGCGTGCTTGTCGCCACCGATCCTGACGAGCGGGCCCGCCGTGCGCAGCGGCTGGGCGTGATCGAGGCAACCTTCGATCCGCTTCCGATCGACGCTGGTATCGCGCGCGAATGGGGTCGCCTCGCCGCTGCCGTCACCGAGCGGGGTGGCCAGCCACGACGACGCGCGATCGATCTCGCGATAGCCGCAACGGCCAACGTTCATGACGTCGCGCTGCTCACCGCCGACACGGCCGACCTGGCCATCATCGACGACCTCGTCGCCGTCCGACCGCTCGTATGAGACTGGCTTGGCGGTAGAGAGATTCATAACGCGGCCGCGGCCATGCCGCAGCTGTTCTGCGTGTTCTGACGCGTCCCGCTATCACTCGGGAGTGTGCGTGAGCGGCGCTCGTCCCAAGCAGGGCGGCCCCGGCGCGAGGTCTCCCACTTCCCTCGTATCCGCGCAAACGAGGACCGGCAGCCTCTGGGCTGCCGGGCGCGTCCGGGCATCAAAGCGGGTCCGGAGCCGGACGATGGCTCGCGTAGCGGAGAGCTCGCCCGGCTCTAGCCGTTGGAGTTGATGTCGGGTGCGTCGTGACCAAAGCCATGACCCCGCCTCCTTCCGGCTGTTCTAGCCAGTGGGCGCGACCTTGGAGTCGCGAGCGAGCGACTCGATCCAACGCTCGAGGCGGCGCCCCTCGCGGATCATCAGTTCGGGATCACGAAACGTGTTCGTAAGCAGCGCCATCCCCTCGTATGACGCCAGCAGGGCGAACGCTAGGTCGCGAGCATCGCGCCTGCCTATCGCCTGGAACTGCCGCTCGATCCAGACGATCGGCACATGCATGAGCTCGCTGCAGGCTTGAGCAAGGTCGCTATCTTGCTTGTCGAGCTCTGAGCACAAGCTCCCTGTCGGGCAGCCGTACAGCACCACCTGATCGGACTGCGACACAAGCAGTCGAACAAGCACTGAGCCGGACCGGTTTTGACGGAGACCTTGTTTCCAGGTTCCAAGGAATTGGGCTTGGGGAGAGGAATTGCAAGTTTCATGTCAAGACCGAGGAAGTACTCCGATGAGCTGCGTGAGCGCGCGGTCCGTCTGGTGGCCGAGAGTGGCCGGCCGATCGCGCATGTCGCCAAGGACCTGGGGGTGGGCGCGGAGGCGCTGAGGCTGTGGGTCCGCCAGGCCGAGGCCGACGCCGGCCAGCGTAAGGACCTGCTGGCCAGCAGCGAGCGCGAGGAGCTCGCGGCGTTGCGGCGCGAGAACCGCGAGCTGCGCCGCGCGAACGAGATCCTGAAGGCCGCCAGCGCTTTTTCGCGAAGGAACTCGACCCGCCCCGACCGAGGTGAGCCGCTTCATCGAGGAGCGCAAGGATGATCTCGGGGTCGAGCCTGTCTGCCGGACCCTGGGCGTGTCGGCGTCCGCCTACTACGAGCGGCGCAACGGGCCGCCATCGGCCCGCTCGCAGCGCGACGCCGAGTTGCTGCCGGTGATCCGCGGGGTACATCAGGAGGCGTTTGAGGCCTACGGGTATCGGCGGACGTGGCTGGAGCTGGCCCGCCAGGGCGAGCATGCTCCCCGCTGCCAGGTCCAGCGGCTGATGCGCGCCGAGGGCATCCAGGGCGCCAAGCGTCGCGGCAAGCCGTGGAAGACCACCACGCCCGATCCCCAGGCGCAGCGGCGCCCGGACCTGCTCGAGCGCGACTTCACCGCGCCGGGCCCCAACCAGCGGTGGGTCGCGGACTTCACCTACCTGCGCTCGTGGGACGGCGTCGCGTTCTTCGCGTTCATCCTGGATGTGTACAGCCGCTACTTGGTCGGCTGGCAGTTCGCGAGCCACATGCGCGACACGCTGGTGATCGACGCGCTGCAGATGGCCGCCACGACGCGCCGGATCGACCCCGAGCTGCAGTTGTTGCATCACTCCGACAGGGGCAGTCAATACAGCAGCGCGGACTTCGCGTGGACGCTGGCCGATCACGACATCCTGGCCTCGGTCGGCTCGGTCGGCGACGCGTATGACAACGCCATGGCTGAGTCCTTCGTGGACACCATCAAGACCGAGCTGATCTCAGACCGCGTGTGGCGCACCCACGCCGCGCTGGAGCTCGCCCTCGCCCGCTACGTCGGCTGGTACAACGACCGGCGCCTTCACAGCTCGATCGGCGACCGCCCACCGGCCGAGTACGAGGCACTCCACGCGCGCGCCATCGCCGGCACGCCGAGCTGCGCCATCCCAAGCCCCCACGTCCTCTCCGAGAACGCAGGTTCCGCGGATCTCGAGGAGACGGCCCTGCGGGCCGCTCCTCTCGACCGCGGGGACGCTACCCAAAAGAAGGAAAGGACCGCCACATATCGAATAGAACATCAGGAGAACTACGCCCCCACCGGCGACGCCCACGAAGGCCCGATCACATCCAAGTAATCCGGTCCCCGCGAAACCCGGTCCACTCCACACCTTCAGGCGAGCCCCAGGGGTACGGTGCTGCTGCTCGAGCCACGTCAGCCGCTCACGGCTTTCTTGGGCGTAGGAGTCGATGGCGGCGGCGACGAGTTCGTCTTTGGACTTGAAGTAGTAGTAGACGTTGCCGGCCGGCACGTCGGAGGCGTGCGCGATGTCCGCGATGGTCGTGGCTTCGACTCCTTGGCGGTAAATCGTTTCGCGCGTGCCGGCTATCAGGCGGTCTCGTTTCCCTGGCCTCTCGCTCGTTACAGAGTCAGTCATCTCGCTTAGTCAGTCATCGCCCGCCGCGACTGTTTGCGGCATTTCAGCGTGGTCCTTCCGATTCTGCGGGCTGCGCGGCTTTGCGTTGTATCTTGGCTTGTGCTTACTCGAGCAAGCCGCGCTCCTTCAGCCAGTCACGGTTCGCCTGGCCGACCTCGATCAGGTGCCCGTCCGGATCGTGCAGATAGCAACGCAGCTCGACGCCGTGGTCGACTGGCGCGGTCAAGAACTGGGCTCCCTTGGCGCTCCAGTCTTCATAGATCTCTTGGATGTTGGCGACACGGATGTTCAGGAAGGTGCTTGTCGTGTTGGGATCGGGTGCAGTCAGCGTCACGGCTGGCTTGTCGTCGGTTGGGCCACCGCCTGCGTTGATGATGATCCAGCTGTTCGCGAGCGCGACGACCGCGGGGCTTTCGGAGACGATTTCGCCGCCGAGGACATTGGCGTAGAAGTCTCGCGAGCGAGCGATGTCCTGCGAGACGATGAAGTGGGTGAGCAGGATGCCCGTTTCGGGGGCAGGGAACGGTGCCATATCAGTTCTCCCCTAATCGTTGAGGGCGGTGCGAGCAAAGGGTCTTGGCGGCGTGGTTACCTCGGCCGTGAGTAGTTTCGTCGTGTCTCTGGAACCAGTCGGCGAGGTGTTACGCAACTGTCTTGGAGGTGATGAAGCGGTGGATGGCCTCGTTGGCGTGGTCCTGAAATGACGGGTCAGCCAGATCGGGGAAGATGTCCGTTTGATCGACCAAGGGACCCTTGAGCTTTTTGGCCGCGCTGGCGTAGAACTTGCCGCTGGACAGGGTCGGGTCGGTGACGCCGTCGACCAGTCGCTTCGAGCCCACGTCAAGGTTGTGGCTGATGCCCAGGTGGGGCATCACGTGCTTGGCCGCGATGCGGAACGGCAATGCGAGGTCATTGGGTGCTTGGGTGCCGGTGGTGTTGCCGGGGCTCACGGAGACGAATTTGCGGTCGGGGTATTGGCGGGCCAGGGAGGCCATCCAGAGGATGCCGAGTAATTTGGCCTGCCCATAGGCCAAGTTGACGTCAGGTTTGCGGCCGGCGAAATAGCTGCCGTCGATAACGGTGGCGAGCTCGTCGGCGGACTTTGAGGCGAACGACGGCCGTTTGAACCCCATCCTCGGAAGTCCCCTGGCTGCTTCGCTTCCGGCGAAGACCGCCACCTCGCCAAGCCGGTCCTCGGCCAGGAGCGTCTCGAGGAGGACAACGTGGCCAAGAACGTTCTGCGCGAACATGTACGTGGCCCCGTCGGCGGTCACGGCCATGGGCGTCTTGCCGCCCATTCCACCGGCGTTCATGACCAGCGCGTCGATCGACTCGTCAATGCCCGCCAGGCCGGCGCGGACCGAGCCCGGATCGGAAACGTCCATGAGAACGATGTCGAAGATGCGCCGGCCGGTCTCCGCTTCGAGCTCGGTCCTCGCCGCTATCGCCTTGTCTCGGTTCCGGCACGCCAGATGGATGTGGGCGATTTCGGGACGTAGTGCCAGTTGCCGGGCGATGTCCTTGCCGATCCCGACGTTCGCGCCCGTGATCAACGCGGTCTTTCCTCCGGGTGTGCTCATCAGAATTTCCTCTCATCTTTCTGTAGGTTCAGCCAGGGGTGGCTGATTGGTGTGGTCGGGCCGCTGGGTTGGTACGACGGCTAGGCCCTGCTCGGCCCGGCCCAGCACAGCGGCTTTTTGCTCCCCGGCGGTAGCAGCCCCAGGTTCCTCCAGACTGGAATACGCCATCCACTATGCCAGATATATTATGGAATTTCAAAGCCATTGTTGTCGGTATACTTTCCCCATGTCTTCAACGAGTTCCGGTCGGCCGCGGTTGACGCGCAAGGGCGCCGAGACGCGCGCGCGGATCATTGACGCCGCGGCAGAGCTGATCTTTCAGCAGGGCGTTGCCGGCACGACGATCGAGGAAGTGCGCGACGGCGCACACGTGAGCAGCTCGCAGCTCTACCACTACTTCGACGACAAGCCGGCGCTGGTCCGCGCAGTCATCGAGCGCCAGGCCGACATGGCCATCGGCACGCAGGAGCGGTTTGACCTCAGCAGCCTCGACGGCCTACGGGAGTGGCGGGATTTCGTGGTCGGTCACAACCGCGACACGGGCGGGCGCGGCGGTTGTCCGGTCGGCTCGCTCGGTTCCGCGCTCGCCGAAACGGAGCCCGAAGCCAGGGCAATGCTTGCGGCGTCCTTCAAACGCTGGGAGGCCAGCATCATGGCCGGTCTTCTGCGGATGCACGCGCTTGGCCGACTCGCACCCGAGGCCGATCCGCGCCAGCTCGCGCTGGCCTTGCTCGCCGCGCTTGAGGGCGGCCTCCTGCTCGCTCAGATCCAGCGCGACCCCGAACCGCTCGCGGCCGCGCTCGACGCGATGCTCACCCTCATCGCCACCCTCAGCAGCACCACGAGCACTTCGCTCGACCGCTGAGCCCCCGCACCGACGACCTACGGGAAGCCGTCCCGCAGCGCGTGCTGCCAGATCGACTCGTATTGGATGGTGTGAGCCACTTCTGCTAGGGTCGGCATCAGCAAGAATGGATGGTGCGTTCCAACGACCGAAGGGATGTCGACAATGGATCTGAAAGACAAACGGGCTTTGATCACCGGTGGCACTTCCGGGATTGGTATCGCCACCGCACTGGCGATGGCCGAGAAGGGCGCGACGGTGATCATCACCGGCCGCGATGGGACCCGCGGCGCGAGCACCGTGGAGAAGATCCGGGATGGTGGGCACGACGCGCAGTTCATCGCCGCTGATTTCTCGGAGATGTCCGAGGTGGGGCGCGTCGCAGACGCGGCAGGCGAGATCGATGTTCTGGTCAACCTTGCCGGCGTTGCCGCCCTCGCACGGACGGTCGACACCGACGAGGCGGCGTTCGACGGGCTGTTCCAGATCAACGTCAAGGCGCCGTTCTTTCTCGTCGCCGCGCTCGCCTCGAGGATCGCCGCGCGCGGCGGCGGATCGATCATCAATGTCTCAACGATGGTCGCGGGGTACGGTCAGCCAGGCATGGCTGCCTACGGCGCGTCGCGGGCGGCGATCGAGCTGCTCACCAAGGCGTGGGCGGCCGAATTCGGGCCGCAGAACGTCCGCGTCAACGCGGTCGCTCCCGGACCGACGCGGACCCCGTCGGTGGAGCCGAGGTTGGCGATGGCCACGGAGTTTGCCAAGACGCTTCCGCTCGGTCGCCTCGGTGACGTGCACGAGCTGTCCGACGTCATCACGTTCCTCGCGACCCCGTCGGCCGGCTACATCAACGGCGCGATTATCCCCGTCGACGGCGGCCGCAGCGCGATCTGAGAGCAGAACAGATGATCCTCGTCACCACTCCCGGCGATGTTCGGACACGAAGCCGCGCGGCTGCTCGCTCACGATCCTGCTCGCTCGCAACCCGGACAAGGTCGCCGGGTTGCGGGCCGGTGGCGGAGATCGCAGCCCTGATCGACGCCCGCGCGCTGCGGTTGGACGTCAGCGAGCGCGGGCTTCTGAGCGGCACCTCGGCGATCCACGAACGCGCCGAAGCCGGCGAACTGCGCGGCCGCGTGGTTTTGATTGCGGAGGGCTGATCTATGGCTACGATTGCGGAGGGCTGATCTTCAGCACTCGGCGGCTGCGAACTGTTGCTCGAGCTGCGATTCAGCCGCCGCTCGAGCAGCTCGATGCGCTCACCCTGACGCCGCACCGTCTCAGTGAGCTCGGCGATCTGGCGGTCCATCCGCAACAAGACCTCGACCACGACCTCCCGACCCTGGTCATAGATCGCCTCCGCCTCCGCACGCTCCACACCCCAGGATTCGACGCACCACAGTTATGTCCCCCCGACCAACTGAACGGTTACGGAATCGAGGTCGCGTAAAGCGCCGTGTGCGAGCAAATGTGCAAACAATTGCATAAGAATTGTCACGGCAGAGGTGGCGGTTCGGAGCGCCGCGTAGCGGTCGGTCGCGGTCGTTTGACGACGCTTGCGCGACGTGGTCAGTAGCCGGCGGCGCGGAACTCGCCGAGGGTCACCATCAGCGTGCGAGGGGTCGTGGTGAGCGCTCGGAAGCCGAATCGCTCGTAGAAGGTGGCGGCTCGGTCGTCGACGGCGTGGACGACGACGGCGCGCACCGCGACCTGCTCGGAGGCGAGCTGGATCCGCGACAGGGCGTCGCGAAGCAACGCGGCGCCGAGCCCTTGGCCCTGGTGGCGGCTCGTGACCGCAAGCCGTGCCAGCAGGGCGATCGGTATCGGGAAGTGGGGGGACTGCCCGCGGCGGACCGAAACCGTCGACGTCTCGTGCTGCAGCTGGCCGGCGACGAGGGTGTAGTAGCCCAGGACGGCGTGGTCGGCGCTCGCTGTCACGAACGTGCGTGCGGCGTCGCGACGGTCGCTCTGTCCGGCGTGACGTATCAGCCAGCGGTCGAGGAGCTCGTTGCCGCAGTCAAACGCGGCGACGTCGTGGCGGGCTGAGTCAAAGCGCTCGGTGCCCGCGAAGGCGCCGGTCACGCGCGGTCGCGCAGCTCGCGCAGACGCGCGACCGAGTCAGGATTGGGCGTCTCAAGCGCGTCGAGGAAGCGGGCGGCCTCTTCCTCGGTGAGGACGATGTCTCGCTGGTCGGCCAGCACTTCCTCGGCCCGGGCGCGGGCTGCGCGACGGAAGAAGTCGCTGAGGCTCTCGCCCACGGCTGCTGCAGCCGCTGCGTCCAGCGACCGTTCGTCGTCGGTGAGGCGCAGTTCTAAGCGTTGGTCACGCACATCGGCAGTGTACGGACAGCGTACGGGACATTCAAGCGGGTCGAGCCAGCGGCGCTGTCGGCGCACCGATCTCCTGCGGGGCGAGTTGCCCGCTCGCCCCCGCCTTTACTCGCATGCCCCGAGCAGCGACACGCTACATAGGAGGTCCAGTCGGCGGCTGCCGCGCCATCGAAGCCGAAGCTCAACCTAGGCCGGCTACAACTGCACGGTTGTGGGATTGAGAAGCGCGCGGCAAGGTGCTACGTTCTACACATATACCGTCGTACAGTTGTGTCGCTGTGTTTGGTGACGCAAGGGGAGACGAATCATGTCCGGCAAGAGGGTTGTTGTCGTGGGCTCGAGCTTTGCGGGGCTGACGGCCGCGTTGGAGCTGCACATGCACCTCGACGATCAGCACGAGGTCATCGTTCTGGACCCGCGGGAGGACTTCACGTTCATCCCCTCGCTGATCTGGGTCCCGTTCGGTCTTCGTGAGGCGAAGGACGTCACGTTCCCGCTCGCCCCGCTGTATCGCCGCAAGGGGATCGAGTTCGTCAACGAGGCGGCCGTACGCGTCGATCCCGACGCGCACACGGTCACGACGACCTCCGGACGCGTGATCGCGTTCGACAAGGTGCTCATCGCCACCGGCCCGCGCCTGGCCTTCGAGAAGATCGCGGGCCTGGGCCCGGAGAGCGGCTTCACCCAGTCGGTGTGCAACCTCGAGCACGCGCAGGGCGCGCGTACGGCGTGGGAGCGGTTCTTGCGCAAGCCTGGGCCGGTTGTCGTCGGCACCGCGCAGGGCGGGTCGTGCTTTGGCGCGTCCTACGAGTTTCTGTTCAACATTCACCACCAGATCCGTAAGGCGGGGCTGGCGGACGTCGCGCCGGTGACGTTCCTGAGCGCCGAGCCCTTCCTGGGCCACTTCGGCCTCGGCGGCGTCGGCGACTCCGCCAAGCGCGTTGAGGGGTTCCTGGCCCGTCTGGGCATCGAGGGCATCCCCAACAACGTAATCAGCGAGGTCCGCGACGGCGAGATCGAGCTGCAGGGCGGCCGCGTGCTGCCGTTCGCCTACTCGATGATCGTTCCGCCGTTCACCGGCGTCGACGCGATCAAGGACAGCGAGGGCCTGGCCAACCCGATGGGTTTCGTGCCGATCGACGCCCGTTTCCGCCATCCCGAGCACCCCGACGTGTACTCCGCCGGTGTCGCCACGGCGATCGCACCGCCCGAGACCACGCCGGTGCCGGCGGGCGTGCCCAAGACGGGCCAGATGAGCGAGACGATGGCCAAGGTCGCCGCGCAGAACATCGTCGCCGACGTCACCGGCACCGCCAAGTACCGAGACATGGCGCTTGCGGACATGTCGGCGATCTGCGTGCTTGACGCGGGCAACAACGGGATCATCTTCAAGGCCGACCACGTCCTCTCCCACGGCATCTATGCCAACGGCCACGAGCCGAGCGCGCACGTGATGAGCGGCCCGCAGGCGCACTGGGCCAAGCTCGCGTTCGAGCGCTACTTCCTGACCAGCCGCAAGCGCGGCATGGTCGCCCTCTAAACCCCGGACGGTCACGATGAGCAACGACACTGAGACCCACACCTCACCGGTACGGGCGCTGACGGCGGATACGTTTGACGAGGAGGTTCGCGACGGGCTGACCGTGGTGGACTTCTGGGCACCGTGGTGCGCGCCGTGCCGCGCGATGGTGCCGCAGTTCGAGCGTGCGGTACGACTGCGCCCCCAGGTGCGCTTCGCGAAGGTCAACGTCGACGAGCAGCCCAGCCTCGCGGCCCGCTTCGGGGTGCGCTCGATCCCCACGCTCGCGGTCATCCGCGACGGCACGCTGCTCGGTACCGCCGCCGGTCTGGTCGGCGCGGACGACCTCGTCGCGGCGCTGGACCGCGCCGCTTGACGCCGGCCGACGTCGGGCAGCGATGGTCAGCGCGATCGTCTTCGGGCTGCTGATCGGCCTGAGCCTGGGCATGGTCGGCGGCGGCGGCGCCGTGTTGGCCGTGCCCGTGCTCGTCTACGCCATCGGCCTGGATGTCCACGAGGCAACGACGGTGAGCGTGGCCGTCGTGGCCGCCGGCGCCGCGACCGGCGCTGTCGGTCAGGCCCGTCGCAGCGCCGTCTGCTGGACGTCCGCGGCCTGGTTCGCCGTCGCGGCCTCGCTCGGGGGCATCGCGGGGACGATCACCAATCGCGCGCTCGGCGGGGCCGCGCTGCTGCTGCTCTTCAGCGCGGTCATGCTGTTCGCCGCTCGCGCCACATGGCAGCGCGCGAGCTCGCCCGCGGCCACGACCGCCGGATGCCCGCACGCGAGCGTTCGCGTGCTGCTACCCGTGGGACTCGCCGTCGGCGCGCTTACGGGGCTGGTCGGGGTGGGCGGCGGCTTCGTCGTCGTCCCGGCGCTCGCGGTCGGACTGCACTTCGGCATGCGCGAAGCGATCGGGACCTCGATCGTGATCGTCTCGATCGTCTCGGTCAGCGCACTGGCGTCCCACCTTCTAGCCGGCGCCCGCTTTGACATCCCCATCGCCCTGGCGATGGGCGGCGCGGCCGTCGCCGGCGCGCTCGCGGGCCCTCGCGCGGCCGACAAGGTCTCCACCCAAGCGCTCGGTCACGGGTTCGCGGTGCTCGTGGCGCTGGTCGCACTGGGCGTCGTCGGCGCCACCCTGGCCGGCGTCAGCGTCTAGCCCATCCCGATCATCACATGTTCGCCGATTCCCCCAACCACATCGACCACAGGAGCGCCCCATGACCGCCGCCACGTCCTCAGAATCCTCGATCTCCGCAGCGCAGCTGGCCGATCGGCTCGCGGACGCCGAGCGCATCACGGTGCTCGACGTCCGCGAGGACGCCCGCTGGGGGATCGAGGCGCCGGGAGCGATCACCTGCCACGTTGCGGCCGCCCGCGTGCTCGCCGACCCCGCCGCGATCGCCCGCCAACTCGACGGCCCCGTGGTCGTGTTGTGCAACCGCGGTCACACGGCGCAACCGTTCGCGCAAGCCCTGAGCCGCTTCGGCGTAGACGCGAAGGTCCTGCAAGGTGGCATGCGCGGCTGGATCAAGGTGCTGCAGTCACGACCCGTGGACATCGACGTCGACGGGCTGGTGGTGCAACAGGTGCAGCGACCCGGTCGCGGCTGTCTGTCCTACCTGCTTGCCGCGGACGGGTACGCGCTGGTGGTCGATCCCGCGCCCGATCCCGCCTACTACATCGAGCTCGCCCAGGCAGCGGGCGCGCGGATCACCGGGGTCCTGGACACCCACTTGCACGCGGATCACCTCTCGGGCGCTTGGATGCTCGCTGCGCAGACCGGCGCCAGCCTGCGCCTGCCGGCGCCCGCACTGGCGCGTGGCGTGGCCTACGCCGAGGAGGTGGCGCCCTTGCACGACGGGGAGACGATCATGCTCGGCAGCGTCGCGCTGCGCGCGATCGCTCTGCCGGGCCACACGACCGACATGACCGGGCTGCTGGTCGCCGATCGAGCGTTGCTCGGCGGCGACTGCCTGTTCGCCGACGGAATCGCGCGACCAGACCTGCAACGGTCAGACGCCGAGGGCTCCCGGGCCATGGGCCGCACGCTGCACGCCACGCTGCGCGAGCGCGTCCTCGCGCTCGAGGACGACGTGCTTCTGCTGCCCGGTCACACGCATCCGGGTGTGAACGCGGACGCGGTCGCGCCGGCGCTGGGCGCGGTACGGGCGACCGTCGCCGAGCTGGCGATCGACGATCCCGGCGGATTCGCCGTGGCGCTGCTGAGCGAGATGCCGCCGCGCCCGGCCAACTACGAGACGGTCATCGCCGTCAACGCGGGCACCCACGCGTTTGACCCCGAGCTGGAGACGGGCGGCAACAGCTGCTCAACGCGATGAACCAGCCGACCCACAGGGGGACAGAGCGATGACGCTTCCCAGCCCGATGACGCCAGAGCTCGCCGAGATGATCGCCACACGCCTGCGCGTGATCGCCGACCCCAACCGCATCCGCATCCTGGACCTGCTCCGCGACGGCGAGCAGAGCGTCACGCAGATCACCGAACGCCTGGGCACCAGCCAGCAGAACACCTCCAAGCACCTCGGACTGCTTCTGGGGGCCGGGATCCTCGCGCGGCGCAAGGACGGCAACACCTCGCTCTACCGCGTCGCCGACCCCGGCGTGTATGAACTGTGCGAACAGGTCTGCGGCGGCATGCAGCTGCAGCTGGCCGAACTGACCGCGCTCGTCGCGGGCACACCCTGACGCGACCAGCAAAGCCAGCACTCGAGCCCCGATGAGCCGCAGACCCAAGCGGGCCGTCAGCCCGGCGGTTCGCGCCCCCCGCTCTTCACGGAAAGGCGGATTCCGCCGGCGGTCGCCGAGCGTAGCTTGCAGGCCATGTCGTCCTCGCACGCCGACCGTCCTGCGACCGGGCGACACAGATGCCGCCGGGGGCCCCGGACGCCCCGGGTCTTCAAGGCAAGGCAGCACAACTACACCCTGATACAACGATGGAGTTGTGATATGGTGAGTGGCGTGAAGACCATCGACGCTTCGCAGCGGGTTGTACTCAGTGCGGGCCCGTCACGCTGCCGGCGAGAGGAGAGGGTGCGATGAGCACAACCGCATGCGCCAGCCCGACGTCACCGAACGCCGATCACAGCGCTTCGCGCTGGCCGCTTGAGCGTATGCTGTTCGCGCTCGCGGGCACGATCACGCTGCTGTCGGTCGTCCTGGCGGCGCTCGTGTCGCCGTGGTTTCTGTTGTTGACCGCGTTCGTGGGCGTCAACCAGTGGCTCTACGTGCTCGCGGGCGCCTGCCCGGCATCGCTGGTCCTGTGCCGAGTCTTCGCGCTGCCGTCCGTCGTCTATCCCCGCCAGGAGGCCCATCGATGAGCGCCACCGTTACCCCGCTTCGTGCCGGCGCTCCTGAGTCGGCGCGTGAACCGACGATCAAGGTGGGCCCGATCGGACGCCTCGGCCAGTACACCGCGACGCACTTTCGCGTCGTGCTCGTCGGGTGGCTCGTGGTGGCGGTCGGCCTCGGGTTCTTCGCGCCACGCGTGGAGACCGCGCTGTCGGGCGCCGGTTGGGAAGCGAGCGGATCGCAGTCGGTGCAGGCACGCAACCTGATCGACCGCAACTTCGCGGGCCTGGGCAGCTACGGGCTGATGACCGTTGTTTACTCTCCGACGCAGACCGTGAGCAGCCCCGCGTTCCGGTCGGCCGTGACCCGCGTGGAGCAGATGCTGCGCGCCAATCCCGCCGTGCGCACCGTGGTGGCTCCGACGGCCGGGCTGTCGATCTCCCGCGACGGCCACACCGCGATCGTGCAGGCCGGTGCCGCGCGCAACCCCAACCAGATGGTGGCCGCCGCCGACTCGCTGAAGGGAACGCTGCACGGCCTCTCCGGCGGCGCCGTGGTGGTCAATCTCACCGGCGCGCCGGGCATGTGGTCGGACTTCAACGCCGCCAACCGTTCGGCGATGCTCAAGTCCGAGGTCATCTCCTGGCCGGTGACGCTGGGCATCATGCTGCTCGCGTTCGGCTCGCTCGTCGCCGCCGGCCTGCCGCTGATGCTCACGATGATCGGCCTGCTCGCGGCCGCAGGGTCGCTGTACCTCGGCACTCTGGTCATGCCGATCTCGATCTGGGCGATGAACTTCGCGTTGATGTTCGCGTTGGCGCTCGGGATCGACTACGCGCTGTTCATCGTGATGCGCTTCCGCGGCGCCTTCTTCGGGTCCAAGCTGAGCGCGCAGGAGGCCACCGCGGTGACGATGGATACCGCCGGCAAGGCCGTCCTGTTCTCCGGGCTGACCGTGCTCATCTCGCTGACGGCAGTGATGCTCGTCCCGAGTCCGGCGTTTCGCTCGATGAGCCTCGGGATCATGCTCGCCGTCGTCTTCGTGCTCGCCGCCACCTTGACCCTATTGCCTGCGGTGCTGGCCAAGCTCGGGCCCAGGGTGGACAAGCTCGCGCTGCCCTGGGCGCATTCGGGCGAGCACCGCTCGGCGCGCTTTGCCGCGTGGGGCGAGCGCCTGTGGCGCCACCCGTGGCTGTACGGCATTCCCGCGCTGGCCGTGCTGCTCGCGCTCGCGCTCCCGGTCACGCAGCTGAAGACGGCGATGCCCTCGATCAAGGTCGTGCCCACGGGCGACTCCTCGCGGGTCGGTTACAACGAGGTGCAGGCCGCCATGGGCCCGGGTGCGACCGGACCCCTGCAGCTCGTCACCCCGAGCGGGCAGGCCGCGACCGTCGCGCGGATTGCCAAGGGCGACCCCGGTATCGCCCAGGTGCTGCCGGTTCAACCCGGGAGCGACGGGCTGGCCCTCGTCACCGCGGTCCCGCGCCAGGACCCCTCCAGCCCCGCCGTCGGCGTCACGATCGACCGGTTGCGCGCCGCGGTGCCGGCCGGGACGCTCGTCGGCGGGGCCGTGGCCGAGAACCACGACCTGCAGCACGTGCTGTCGGCCAAGACGCCGGTGGTGATTGGTGTGGTGCTCGTGCTCGGGTTCCTGCTGCTGCTGTTCGCGCTTCAGGCTCCGCTGCTCGCCGCCGCCGGCGTGCTGACCAACCTGCTCGCCACCGGCGCCGCGTTCGGCGTCGCCAAGCTGGTGTTTCAGGACGGTGACCTGCATTCGCTGCTGGGCTTCCAGCCCCAGGGCTTCCTGGACGCCTGGGGCCCGGTGTTCTTCTTCGCGATGATCTTCGCGATCTCGATGGACTACACCATGTTCCTGCTCTCCTCAGCCAAGGAGCACTGGGACCGCACCCACGACGCCAAGGAAGCGATGGTCGGCGGGGTTGCGCACTCAGGACGGGTGATCTTCGCCGCCGGCGCGGTGATGGTGGCGGTGTTCTTCACCTTCGCGCTCTCCGGGCCGCTGCCGCCCAAGGAGATGGGCATCATCCTCGGCGTCGCCGTGCTCCTGGACGCGGCGCTCATCCGCCTGCTGCTGCTCCCGGTGCTGCTGCGCCTGATGGGCGCCCGCGCGTGGTATCTGCCACGGTGGGCGCGGCGAGTCCTGCCCGACGTGCGCTTCGGACACTCCTGATGGTCGTGCCTGACCGCGAAGTGATGACCTGGGACGCGCAGATGGCCGACCGCCTGGAAGGCCCCGAGCGGGAGCGCGACATGCCTGCCGACGCCGTCGTGGACCTGCTGGCCCTCACCGGCAACGAGACGGTGCTCGACTATGGCGCCGGCACGGGCCGGCTCACGCTCGCCGCCGCGCGCCGGCTCGCCCCGCGCGGCCGCGTGATCGCGATCGAGGACAACCGGGAGATGCTCGAGCTGCTGAGCTCGAGGCTGGCGGAGATCCCCAACGCCGAGCCGCTGCTGATCGAAGGTGACCACGTTCCGATTCCCGACGGGCAGGCCGATCGCATTCTCGCCGTCGACGTCCTGCACCACATCCGCGCCGACGCGCTGCGCGAGATGCGACGCCTGCTCGGCGCCGACGGGCGGCTGGTGCTCATCGACTGGGACCCCGCGGCGCCTCCCCGCGAGAAGGGACCGCCCCAACACGTGCTGCTCAGCGCCGAGGACGCCATCCAGGAGCTCGCCGCCGCCGGCCTACCGGCGCAGCGCGTCGACGCTCCCTTCGCCGACCGCTACACGCTTCGCTCTGTCGCCCCTTCCGGCCCTGGAGTCTGACCATGCGCCTGCGCCGTCACATCCCGTCAATCGCGCCCGCTCAGGCGTCCAACCGATTCTTCAGCGGCGCGATCTCACTCGTCGACGTCCGTAGCGAGCCCGAGCACCGCTCCGTTCACGTCCCCGGCGCCCTGCACATCCCGCTTACCCAGCTTCGCGGGCGCGTGGACGAAATCCGCAGCGACCGGCCCGTCGCGCTGATCTGCCGCTCCGGGCACCGCAGCGCCCTGGCGACACGCATCGCGGAACGACACGGCCTCGACGCGATGAGCGTCACCGGCGGAATGCAATCCTGGGTCGCCGCCAAGCTTCCCGCCGCCTGGCCCCACGACACCACGCTGCAGAAGCACTGCCACAACACCGCCACCGTCCACAGCGGTGCAACCTCCCAACGCGGTCGCGCCGCCGCGGACACGGCCACCCGGAACCCGACGCCGGCCACACCGATGACCGCGCGCACAGATACAGCCCCGCTTGAGCGCCGCGCGCGCCGCGAGCCCACACGGATGACCCCCACTGTGCTCAGCGACGATCCCGGCCTCGTGATCGTCGACGTGACGTGGGGCACGATCCAGCCGATGACGCTCCAGCCCGGCGTGCAGACCATCGGCGAGCTCGAGCTCATCGAGCACCTGCGGACCGGAGGACAGCTGATCGACACGCGTCGCGCCCCATTCGTCGATCAGGGAACGATCCCCGGAGCGCGGGCGATCGCGCACACCGAGATGGAAGAGCACCTAGACGAGCTTGACCCCGAGCACCCGATCGTCGTGTTCTGCAACGGCCCACAATGCGCGGCCACACCCGACGCTGTGCGGCGCCTCATCACCGCCGGCCGCCCAGCCGAGCTGATCCTCTACTACCGCGGCGGCATCCACGACTGGGTCACCCTCGGCCTCCCCCTCGCCCGCGCCAACCGGGATGCGATCAGCCCCGCTGACGAGATGGCCTGAGGACGCCCCGGCCCGCAGCGGCCAAGGCCGCCGAGGGATGGCGTCGCATCGCACCCACCGCAAGCCCGACACCGCAGTTTCCCGTAGCCATGCTTCGGAGGGGTCCGGACAGCGGTGCAGTTGCGGCCAGCGACGATGGGAGTTGGCATGCCGCATCGAATCGTCATTCTCGGCGGAGGCACGGGGGGAACCCTCGTTGCCAACCGCCTACTCCGGGCCTACGGCGACGCGGCGGAGATTGTCGTCGTCGACCGTGACGACGAGCACGTTTACCAACCCGGCCTGCTGTTCGTGCCGTTCGATCTCGCGCAGCCGGGCGACCTCGTGCGCTCCCGCCGCGCCCAACTGCATAAGGGCATCGAGTTCGTGCTCGGCGAGGTCGACCGCGTAGAACAGACGACTCAGACGGTGCACCTCACAGACGGCAGGACCTTCGCCTATGACGTGCTCGTGATCGCGACGGGCGCGTCCCTGCTGCCCGAGGAGACCGAGGGACTGCACTGGGGGAGATCGGTGCACAGCTTCTACACGCTGGAGACCGCGACCGCGTTGCGCGGCTCGCTGGCGGACTTCCAGGGCGGCCGCCTGGTCGTCGACGTCGTCGACATGCCGATCAAGTGCCCGGTCGCCCCGCTGGAGTTCTGCTTCCTGGCCGACTGGCACCTGCGCGAGCGCGGCATCCGCGACCAGGTGCAGCTCACCTTCGTAACGCCGCTGGACGCGGCGTTCACACGTCCGGTCGCCGCCGAGCACCTCGGCTCGCTGCTCGCGGAGAAGGGCATCGAGCTCGAAAGCGAGTTCGCCACCGGCGAGGTCGACGCGGGGACGGGTCACCTGGTCAGCTTCGATGGACGGGAGATCCCCTTCGACCTGCTCGTAGCGGTCCCCGTCCACGGCGGCGCCGAATACGTCAGCCGCTCTCCGGGACTCGGCGACGCGGTGAACTTCATCCCCACCGATCTGCACACCCTGCAAGCGAGGTCCTCTCCGAATATCTTCGCGATCGGCGACGCCAGCAACCTGCCGACCTCCAAGGCGGGCTCGGTCACCCACTTCGAGGGTGACACGGTCGTGCAGAACATCCGCCTGCTGCTCGACGGCGAACCGCTCGAGGGCTCCTACGACGGCCACGCCAACTGCTTCGTGGAGACCGGCTTTCACAAGGCGCTGCTGATCGACTTCAACTACGAGCAGGAGCCGCTGCCGGGCCGCTACCCCGAGCGCCACCTCGGTCCGCTGCCGCTGCTGGCCGAGTCGCGGCTGAACCACCTCGCCAAGCTGGCCTTCCAATCGCTGTACTGGCACGTCCTGCTCCCTGGACACGACATCCCGGGCATCGGTTCCCAGCTGCGCGAACCTGACCAGACACCAACAACAGGAGCAGGGACATGACCACAGTCACGCTCGCCGGCCGGACCGTGGAGGTGGACGCCGAGGGGTTCCTCATCGACGCGACACAGTGGAACGAGCAGATCGCCGCCGACATCGCCCGCGCCAGCGGCATCGACGAGCTGACCGCCCGCCACTGGCAGGTCATCAAGTTCATGCGCACCACCTACCTGGACACGGGTTCGGCGCCGTCGATCCGCACGCTGGGCAAGACTTCGGGCGTGCCGATCAAGGAGCTCTACGCGCTGTTTCCCAAGGGGCCGGCCAAGCTGGCGGCCAAGATCGGCGGCATCCCCAAGCCGCGCGGCTGCATCTAGACACGAGGAGCGCCATGAGCGACACGATCGAGAAGGTCTCCATCATCATCTCCAAGGGCTCGCTGGAGGGGATTTACCCCGGCCTGATCATGGCCAACGGCGCGCGCATGGAGGGCATCGAAGCCAACCTGTTCTTCACTTTTTTTGGCATGGACGCGATCCACAAGGCCAAGCACGAGCACGTCAAGGTCGCCACCGTCGGCAACCCCGGCCTGCACCTGGCCACCTGGGCCGGCGGCTTCCCCGGCGTCTCGGCCCTGGTCACCCACAAGCTCGAGCACGAGATGGACAAGCTCGACATCCCCCCGATCCCCGAGTTCGTCGAGATGATCTCCGACTCCGGGGCCGGCCTGTACGCCTGCCAGGCCTCGGCCGATCTCTTCGGCCTGACCAATGACGACTTCATCGAACAGGTCCAGGACATCATCACCGTCGGCGAGTTCTACGGCCTCGCCGCCGGCGGACAGATCATCTTCACCTGACGCCGGCGAACCAGACCGATCCGCCCGCGCTTTCACGACGTCTCAAGGAGGTCTTGGCCCGGGGCTCACATCGTCACGGCGGACTGACGAAGGCGGACGAGCGTGAGCTCGAACGCCTAGCCATCGAGATCACCGAGGACACCACACCCACCCGGCGCTTCGTTCCCTGGGTAACGCGCCAGGCGCGGAAAGCACGCCTGTCGCGGACGAACGCTTCCACGCCCGGGCGCCAGGGCACCCGCGATCCAGTTGGCGACTTTGCGCGCGAGCGGCGCAAGTCGCCCGCATCGAGCGCTGCTGGAGGCTTGGCGTCGTGCCGGCAGGGAACCGCTTCGTCCTGCCTGTGCGCGCGACGATCGTGATGTTCGATCGTCATGGAATCCGTACCGTTGCTGGATTGCGCTGGCCGGCGCCGCTCGCCCGCGACGTTGCCGAGCTTCCATCAGGGACGCTCGCCGCGGAACAAGGGCTTGCGCTACCCGCCCGACCCACCCCCCCACGCGTGGTCGGCCATGTGCGCCCGCGGGAATCCGCTGGCAGCTGCGCAGCGCCGCACAGCTGGCCGGCGTGCGGCGCCGGTTCGCCCCGCACCAACTCCGCCACGCGCATGCCGTCGAAATGTCCCGCGAGGGAGTCCCGCTGCTCGTCATACAGCGGCAGCTGGGACATGCCGACCTCGGCATCACGTCGACCTACCTGCGCGGGATCGACAACACAGAAATCATCCACGCCGTCCACGAACGACCGTCGCCGATGATTCCCGCCGGATCCACGCTCGCGCTCCGCCCCTAGTGCCTCGTGGTTGGTGGCGAACTGACGGCACGCCCGCCTCCTCGTTCCCGACGGAAATCAGCCGCGCGGCACCGCCGGCCAACCTGTTCCGCGGCATGGCCCGCAGCGTCGGCTTGCGGGCCTAAACTTCTCGCTATGTCGACGCAACGCGCGAACCCCGGCGATGAGAAGCACCACGAGCTCCCTGTCGAGGAGATGCTCCGTCGTGCGCAGCCGTTGCCACCGCCTGAAGAGATGGCGATCGACGATCTGAGCGATGAGGAAGGCGCGGCCTTCCTCGCAGCTGTTAGGTCGTGAGCGATTCCGGGCAGCGCGGCCCGATCGTCATCGACACCGACGTCTTCAGCGCCGACCTCGTACCGCGCTCCGCCCTCGCGCAGCGCTACGCGCCGATCATCACTGGCCGACTCGCATTCATCTCATTCCAAACTGAGGCCGAGGTCCGATACGGGGCGCTGCGCCGCGGCTGGGGCGACGCGCGCATGCTCAAGCTCGAGGCCAAGCTCGGGAGCGTCGAAACCGTTCACACCGGACCCGAGCTCATCCTCGTCTATGCCCGGCTCCGGACCGCGTGCGCGAACGCGGGCCACGCTCTGGCTCAGCGTGAGCACAACGCCGATCGCTGGATCGCGGCCACGGCGCTGCGCCTCGGCCTGCCACTCGTCTCCAACGACGGCATCTTCCGAGGCGTCCCCGGCCTCAGCCTCGAGACCGCCACCTGACCCGGGTGGCGACGTCCGGCATCGACAGCCGCACGGCCGTCGAGCGCGCGACGATACGCAAGCAGAAGCGCCCAGCTCAGAGTCGGGAGCGGCCGCCCGAATGTCGCCAACTCGATCGCGCGGCGCGACGTGGCGGGGAAACGAAAGCGGTCGTGCGTGCCACTCAGCCGGACGCTCGAGATTGGGCGAGGCTGTCGGGTAACGGTGCGGATCCGCGGCGTTGGGTGTTCGCGGGCGGGCGCTACTCGCGGGTGACGAGGCGAGGGAAGGTGCAGTCCAGTAACTCCCGGACTCGATCGAAGTTGTTGAGCGCGGGCTTCCAGTCGAATCGTCGCACCGCGTCGTGGTCGCGGGTTCGGATGGTTCGCGAATGTCCGTACCAACGCTTTCGCAAGACCAGGCCTAGGATCGTCTCAAGGGCGATGAAGAAGTTCGGCTGCTCCTTCGCGAGTTCTGTCCGGTCGAATCCGACGACGCGGGTTAGGCGCTTCGTCTCGTAGCTTTCTCCGGCCGCAAGCCCGGCGGACGCTCCGGTACCGGCTGCCACTGCGCCGCCAGCGCCGGCCCCAATCCCGGCGCCGGCGCTGCGCAAGGCGACTCCCACGTACGTTCCCTTGACCGCCAGAAAGCCGTCCATGTAGACCACCAAGTCAAAGCGCCCGTGCGAGTTGGTGTCAACGATCACACCGACTGGGTGTTCCTCTGCGCCTGCCACCGCGGCGGGAGCATACTCCGATGCTATGAAACCTCGCGTGCGTCTGTGCGCTGGGCACGCCAGGTGGCGAGGCGCTCGTTGAGGACGCCGACGATATCCCTCGTGTCGCCGCCGTCCCAGGCGATGCGTGCTCCTTGCGCTGTGCCGACTATGGGCACGCGGCGACCACTCTTCGCGACGACTAAGACGCGACTGCGGGGAGGTCGTTGCGACGCCTCGAAGCCAGCGATGAGATCCCAGCGAAGATCTGCCGACCCGATCAGCCGCACCACGCGTAGGCCTTCGTCGGTTTCGAACATCCCGGCTTTCGGGAACCTCCGTTCTGCCCACACGAAGAGAACGCCGAGTACCGTGACGTAGGGAACCGTGATCGCGAGCGCCGGCGCGCCGCTGCGGTTATCCAGCGACACTGGGATCACGAGTAGCGCCGACGCGGCTAAGAAGCAGCGCATGTACCAAAGCGCTGCCTTGGGCGCGCGGTAGTGGCGGTCAAGGATCGCCTCACCGGGCTGCTTCGCGTCAGGGCGAGCGGTGACCACCATCGCATTATCCCCTTGCCGCTACCGTGTCGTCGGCCCGCTGCCGGCGTGCTCGGCGGTGCCGAGACGTGCGGGAGTGCCGCGGGCGCCACGCCGTCGACGTGACCGCCGGCAGGCCCAGCAGCGTCCCTGATCATTCGTGCCGCACTGGCCACGAGGGCGCTCGCGTTCGCGGCTGCTTCCGGTTGTCGGCATGGCGCGGTGCTCGGTGGTGATGCTGACGTTCGTCTCGACGGTTGGTCACCGAGCGTGGTGCTGGTTTGACCGGCGCTCCAGCAAAATGATGGCGCTGGCGTGGGTGCAGGTGCCGTTGAGGTGATGCCGAGCGACGACTGCTTTCGCACCTCGGGTAGAGGTCGTACCCTGCGACCGCTTCGGCGACAGACGGCTCGTCCGCCGCCCGGTCCGAACCCGCTTGTAGCGCCGGCTCCCGCCAGACGAATCCTCGGTCGCCGATGCACTCGTGAGCTCCACGACCGGCGAGCGACAAGAGCGGTCGTCCGCGGCGTCACACATGCGCGGCCCGCTCTGTCCGACAGCAGTCGCGCGTCGCCAGCCGCGACAGCGTCGAGATCATTACCGCGTCGCACCAGGAGGAGCAGCGAGAGGGCGCCGACCATCGTGACTGCTCGAGTGCGCAGGCGACAGCGGTAGTCCAGAAGTCAAACGAGAGCGACCGGCAGAATGTAGACGACGAGTGTCCGCGGACTTCCGGTGCGGTCGACCTCGACGCGAGCAGGAGTCCTGCGCTCCGCTCCCAGCCGCTCAGCCAGTCTTGCGGAAGCTGTGTTGTTGGCCTCGATGTCCAGGACGACTGATCGAAGCCCGGTGGCGACAACGACAGAGCCCATCATCATCCGAACGCCGGCGTACGCAAGGCCACGTCCTCGCGCCTCGGGAACGAGCCAATAGCTCAGCTCCCCTGCAGGCCGGTCAGACTCGCGTACGGCTTCGCAGCGAACTGCCTCTGATGCGAAGTCGGGCAGGCGCAACGCCACTCTCCCAAGGACACGATCATCGTCTGATAGACAGATTGCCCGTGAAGGGCCACGGTCCTCAGCGACCTCTCGTCGGATCCAAGCCTCAAGTTCCACACGGGTCCTGACCGCCGACCACGGACGTAGATGCTCGTCGTCGATCATCACGGCCACATCGTCGGCGTCTTCGAGCCGCCACGGTCGTAGACGCACCTCTGCCATCCCGACGATCCTAATTGGCGTCGTTTCCCGAATGATCCACGAGCGGCCACAGAGGCTTGGCGTTGACCGGCTTCCCTTCTGGTGCGACGCGGCCAGCACGCCGGCGTGGCCCGAATAGGCGTGATGCGGGCGCCGGCGCGCACGACCGCTTTTGTCGCTCGCCGGTCGCGGAGCTCACGAGCGCAAAGGCGACGAAGCGCTCGCCCGGATCAGCGCGGATCTGCACGGCGCCGGACGATCACAACTGTCCAAGAGGAGGCGGCGCGCTCACGCCGCGCGCACGTGCGGTATGCGACGCGAGCACGCGCAGTTGGCCGAGGCGCGCGGCCCTCCGTGGCGCCGCTGAGTCGACGGTGGTCTCGTATCTGGCCAACGAGCGGGTGTCAGGCCAACCGAGTGGACTCTTGCTTCGGCCTCGGCGCGGTGCTCGGCCCCGCCGCCAGCGAAACGCTCGGCAGGCCGCGAGTGGGCCGGCCTTGACGCTGTCGTAGCCGACATGGCGAGACCGGACGCCAACTCTGTTGACAAACGACATACGTTGAGGATAATCAACGCATCGCCCATATCAATACACCCCTTCGCCTTCCCCTTGGCGACCTCGACGCCGAGCTCAGCGTTCGAATCGGTCCGCGCCGCGCCGAGATACGCCGCCGCGACGGCGGAGAGCCGACTCGCTTGGACGTTTGGCACGCTTCCAACCTGAGCGTCCCCGCGCTGCAGCAGGCGCTAGGTCATGGGCTGATCGATCGCGGGGCGATGGTCGTCTTTGATCGTGCTTCCCCGCAGGCGCGCAAGCTGCTGCGGGCACGCAAGATCGCCTACGCGAGCACCGCCGGAGAATTGTTCGTGGTGCTTCCGGACCTGATCGTCGATCGCGCCGCAACCGTCGGCGAGACCGCGCCGAGGATGGCGCGAGACGCGACGGAGATATCCCCGTTCGCACGGCGTGCCGCACGCATCCCGCGGTGGCTGCTGTTGCATCCCTCAGAGCGCCCGACGATCGGCGATCTGGCCGATCGCACTGATCTCAGCCGCCCGTTCGCATCCCAAGTCGCTCACGCGCTCGCCGATCGCGGTCTTATTGAGCTGCACACCGATCCGAAAGACAAGCGCAGCCGCAGCGTGCGGCTCGAACGGCCCGGGGCTTTGGCGGAGGCGTGGGCCGATGAGTGGCGACGGCGGCGTCGGCGCGAGATCTCCTGGGATATCGGCACGGCAACGCTCGCCGAGACGCTCGCGAGCTGGTCACAGGCCGCACGACACAGCAAGCGCCGCTGGATGCTGGGAGGTCTCGCCGGTGCCGACCGGTTCGTGCGCGCCGTCGAGCCGGCGAGTCTGTTGGTCTGGATCGATCCCGCTGATCTCGAGGAGTGGCAGCGGATGCTGCTGGCGGAGCGGGTCGTGCCCGGACGCTCTGTGCTGCGCGTCGCCGCGGCCCCGGATCCCTGGGTGCTCGGGCTGGCCTGGGAGGACGGTGAGATATCGGTGGCCGACTACGCGCAGCTCTACCTGGATTGCTACAGCGAGGGCGAGCGGGCCCTGGAGGCCGCCGCGGCGATCCGCCAGAAGGTCGGCTGGTGAAGGTCCTCACGCCGACGCCGCTGATGCGCGAGGCGGCCGCGGTCCTTGAGCCGATCGTCGACGAGGTCGTTGTCATCGGCGCGGTCGCCGTCGCTGTTGCGCTGACCCACAGCCAGCAGTCGCCCGCCGAGCTTGGCGGCGCAACGCGCGATCTGGACATCGCCCTGATCGCGCCGACACGCGATGTCGATCTCGCGGTCAGGCATGATCGGGCTGCGTGGGTGATCGAGCAGCTCATCCGTCAAGACCTGCGCCCCAGCGAAATGGAGGGCGAGCGAGGGTTCACCTGGCAGCGCGACGACCTGAAGATCCAGCTCATGACGCCGCCATCGCCCCGACGCCGCAACCAGCCGCCCGTGCTTCCGATCCAGCCGGCGCTGAGCATCGCATCGGACCATCACCTCGATGTCGCCTTCGTCGAGGAACCGACCAGACGTCGCATGCGATGTGCGACCGCCGGCGCACTTGTCGTTCTCAAGCGCGCCGCATTCGGCCGCAGCCGCCACGACGGCACGCCGATCGAGCGCGACTATCACGACGTCGTGGCCCTGCTCAGCGGGGCACGCCAAGACCTGCTCGCTGAGGCCGCTTCAGGCGACCACACGATCCGCACCACGTTGCAGGCCGTATGCGAGCAGCTGGACACGGATAGCGCCGCGCTGGGAGCCGCCGCGCGCGAACGGCTACGGCTCGGACTCAACCGCAACCAGAGAGAGGCCGAGCTTGCCGTCCGGCGAACGGTTCAAAGCTTCGCGCGCGAGCTCGCCGCCGGCCAGTAGATCGACTGGTTCGCTGCATCCGCGCGGGCGACCATTCGGACCTCCTTCGTCTCCGCATACGGAGAGCGCGTCCGACCCCGCTTCGACCGATTTCCGGGCCGCTAGGGAAATCTGTGGGGAAATCTGAGGCCGGGACCCGAGAGGGCGAGATCTAGAAAGTACCGCTTTTCCAGGTCTTTTCTGATGCCGGAGGAGGGACTCGAACCCCCGACACGCGGATTATGATGCGGGTAGGAGCCGTTCGCTTACCGCAAGCACGGGGCCCCTATAGTGCCCCGGTTTCGCTCAGTTCGGTTCGGCGCGGCCGGTTCGGGGAGCCGTTTGGGGAGCCCTCCGCGGATAACAAGCGCCAGTGCGCCGTGCGTCAGCGCCCGGCCCCACAGACGCGGGGCCGGGCGCCGCAGCCCTACGCGAGGCGCGGCCCAGGACCGCTTTCGAGCGCTGCCCTGATCACAGCGACCATGGCCCTGAGGCTCTCGGCGTTCACTCCGGCGATGTACGTTTCGTGAGGGCCGGGCCTGAGGGGGTCGATCGCGGCGAGACTGATGCTGTTGGGACTCTCGCGCTTTGCTTCGTCTAGGAGCGCGTTGATGACCTTCCCAACGGGCCAGGCAACGGACCCTGACTTCGGGAGGGATTCCTCGAGCGCTACTGCTTCAATGTACGTCGTCATTGGTGATCTCACCTCACACCGGGTATGTATTGAACCCCCCAGGTTAGATGGCACATCGGCGGAACGGGTGAGCCCTCCTGCCCGGCAGCACCAACGCCCGGCCAAGCAGCACCCGTTCGATCTTGCGGCTCTGGCGGGCGCAGTGATCGACGCCGTGCGCTCCCCGTCTGGGTCCGCTCGTATCTTGCGTCGACCGTGGTATGCGTCAACGACACAGATAACTCTTCCGCGAACCGGACGTCTCGGCACGTTAGCGGACGTCCCGGTCGGAACGGAGAAGTCTGCTGCTGCTCGACCGCACTGGAACAGGCCAGCACCCCCGGGTCGAGCCGGGGAGCGGTCGTGGCCGCGTGTCGACGCACGCGGCCCTCCGGGAAACGGGCTAGTGCCCGCCTCCTCAGGGAGCACGACTCGTGCCAGGTTTGGCGGCGCGGGCCGGGCGGTTCGATTCCGCCCACGGGTCATGCGACGGGACCCTGTCCCGTCGCGAATGCGGTTCTCCTCCCCGGTCGTGTGGTTGGACGAACAGCCCGCGGCGCTTCTCATGGGCGTCGCGGGCTGCGCGTCGGCGGGCGGGGGAGGGAGCACGACAACAGCCTGGGAGACACATGAGCGACTATCCGAACGCCATCCGCATCCTCGACGCCCGGTTCACGGGCTTGTTCGTCGACGGCCGCGACCAACCGATCCACAGCCTGCCCGAGAACGTCCTACCCGTGCTCGCGGACCTCGAGCGTGCTGTCACGGCGCTCGCCGACCCGGACAGCGAGGACGGCGCCCCGGCCGCGGTCGACTTCCTGACAATGGCTGCGTGGACGATCCTGGTGAAGGCGCAGCGACAGATGACCGCTGATCGCTACGGGCTGCGGCATATGCGCATCGACCGGCTGCGCACCGCGGAAACCGACGCGCGATTGAGGTGCGAGCGGACGTTCGACGGACCGGCCGTCGCCGCGCTGCGCGTCGACCTGCGGATGTCCCGTTCCGCGCTCGCGCGCGTGGTCGCGGCGGCTCGCCGCACGCGACAGCAGGACGATCTCGTGGCAACGGCCCGAGCGCGACTGCGACCTCGTCGCGGCGTGTCGTGGCGCGCGCTGCCGCAGCACGAGCGCGTGCGCCAGAGCAACTCGGTGCGTGTGGCGCTGGCGGCGGCCGAGCGAACCGGGGGCGAGCTGAGCGCCGAGTTGGAAAGCGCCGTCCGCGCTGTCGCCGATCGTGTCTTCACGTATCCAGACGATCCCAGTGAGCGCGCGTGGGCTTGGGACGAAGGACCGACGATGACCGCGGTCGAGCGCGACGTCGTGCGGTGGGTGTAATTCGGCCGTTAGACTCAAGAGTGCAAGCTTCTTGCCCGGTCAAGACAACGGTTTACGGCGCCCGAAGTGAAGGGACAAGGTGGTGAGGATCACCCACCAGACTTCCCTCTTTGCGTAGTCATCCGCCACTGTCGCTGACGTCGACCGGCGGACACCACGCCCGTCGCCCTCACGCCGGGCACAACCCGAACCCATCGGGGGACGTCATCGACGACTCCCCCTCCACTAACGAATGGAGACGACGCCTGTGCGACGACGCCTGCGCGCGGTCAGGTCGCTACTCAGCGGCCTGCGCCGAAGGACATACGCCACATTGACGGCGGGTGATCTCTTGATCGCCGACGTGATCGGGAAGCATCCAGACATCTACGACGCCTGGATTGAGGTGTGCGAGATGGTCGTGGACGCACACGGCAACGGGCATGGGTCGGACCTGCCCGATACCGCCGACAGCGGCTTCCGCCGGCTCGTCTATCTCTCGCGTTGGCGCGACCACGCGCCCGCCGCGCGCGACACGTTCCCCGGCAAGGTCCGGCGGGCGTACCGCTACGACGCGCCGCTCCGGTTCGTCTGATGCCAACCGGGATCACGCCGAACGCGTCCACCGTCGACGTCGCCAGGAAGGACGCATGAATGACATGTGGGGCCACTACGACGACCGCGCCGCGCGCGCGCCGTCCTACGACACTCCAGCCGACAACGACGTACCGGAAGCCCGCTTCGGCGAGTACGTGACCAACCTGACGACGGCGATCGCAGAATCTCGCATATGGGTCGAACGCACGGCCGCCGCGCTCGATCGCGCCGACGTCGATCACACCGCCGAACTCGAAGGCCTCACTACGCTGCAAGCCGAACTCGATGCGGTCCTTGAGGCGCGGATGACGCACGCCGCGGACGCGGCCCGGACGTGACGCTCCGCCCAGGCACCGGTCGCGCCTGGTCGCCCTTACTGCCGGATCGTGAAGATCACCGACGCGCTGCCATGCCTACACGTCACGTCAGCGCCGCGCGAGGAGCAACTCCAGGTCTCCTTGCGCCAATCCTCCCCGCGGCTCGTCACGGCAACCTTGATGTAGACGTGGACCACGAACGGCGTCTCGGGGTCGTGTTGGGCAGCGGCCGGAATGATCTGGGTCACGGCGTTGTAACACGCCAAGTCCCCCTCGCTGGGTGTTAGCCGGGGAGCCTGCTCGACTCGAACGGCAGTGACCCCGTACTGGCCCGCGCCCTGGTGAACGAATGTCGGTGGGCAGATCATGCCGAGCGGCTTCGGCGGGATTGGTGATGGCCTTAAGGCTATGAGTGGATCCCTACGCCAAGCGTCGAGCGATCACGCCGATGGGGGCGAGACGTTCTGGAGCTCGGTGCCCTCGGACCACCACGTGTCGAAGTCCTCGACGCCGATTCCGCTCGGGAGGATCTCGCCGGTGCTGCCCCGTAGGATCAGATTCAAAGGTGGCAGGTTGCGACTTATGCCGTCGGTCAACAGGAACCGGTCGTGACGCAGCTGGGCGTCCTTCTTTGTCAGGACTCGCCACTCGCAGTCGATGTCGCGGCGAGTCTTCATCTCGCGCACGAACCGCCTGAACTCCGACTTGGCGTCGGCGTCGGCGTGCGCTGGGCCGGACAGGAGACGGAGCCTGGATACGCTGCCCTTCGCTAATTCTCGGTAGAGGACCTCCAGCACCTTCGAATCCATGTGCTGCTCGTACCAGTAGAGGTACTTGCGCGCGGCGCGCAGGAGGTCCCGCAACGCCAGAAGGTTGCCATACGGCGTCTCTGGCGCGATCACGTGCCCTTTGTCCCGCTCGCGGACGGCATCCTCTTCTGGTGACACGAGTTCCGCGGGGTTGAACAGCACGCGGACCTTGGGCTTGCTTCGGTTGTAGACGATCAGCCGCGCGCGGTTCATCAACTCAAGCCATCGTTTCGCAGACTGCTCGCTGCCCTCACGCGTGAGTCGCTTGAGAAGCGACACCGCGCCTGTCACCGGCACTTCCTCGCCTCCCCATAGCTGTGCGCAAAATGCGCTGACGATCGCGCTCCTGTGAAGAAGCGCGGCGAGGGCGGCGACGGTGGCCTCGCTGTCGTCACGAACGTGACGCGCCATGTAGTAGTCGTGCCCAGCGTCGGTCAAGCCACCCGACCTGTCGATGTAGGCGAGCTCGACGAGCGCCGCGTCGGCGAGGCCGTCGCCGAGATAGATATCAGTCACGCCCTCGGCGATCTCGCGGAAGCGGCTGTCTAGAGCATCGAGAGGGGCGCCGATCGCTGTCACGTGCCGCTGATGGCCCGCCGGACCAACTCGATGCGTTGCCGTACCTGTGCATCGCTCCAATCAGCCGGGATCTCCACATTCAGGGTGACTGCGATGCCGCCGTGACGGTCTGCGGCAGCGCGTTTCGGCTGGGGCGTCGATTGCGATCTGGGCGCAGCCCCGTCGGCCCTAACCGAAGCGGTTTGCGCCGCGGGTATCGTGGCTGATCGACTGGCTTGCCTGACTGCGGCCTTCGTCTCGATGCCCGCGTGGCGGCAAAGTGCCAAGAAGCACGCGATGGGGCGGACGGTGTTTCCCGATCCGTAGGCGTGGATGAACGCACCCTCGAGGGCCTGTCGATCGGCCTCCGGGACATCGATCTGGTTGAACACGTCCGCGTACGCCTCTTCCACCAGTCGCTCGAGCGTCTCGGCCCGCTTGTGCGTACGCAGGTCAGTCCAGACGCCCTGACTCTTGCCCTGCCTGTCGATGACGTTCAGCCACTTGAGGGCCCCAACCAGCCCCTCGGGCTGGCTTGCCGCCAACTTGTACGTCGCCACCCACTTACTCGTGACCGTCTCGGGGTCGGACAGCCCCCTGATCTTGTCGAAGAAGGTGTCGAGGTCGACCGTGCTTGCGTACGGCGGGCGCTTCTTCGTCGCGGCCATGCTGTTACCTCCGGTTGTCGTTCGCTGCTCCGTGCCACCACGGCGCGAGAAAGAACGAGCGGACACCACTCCGCCGAATCGAACCGGATGGTTAGTACGTATCGTGACGCGGCGGTCGGACAGACAGCAGCAGAACGCCCCGGCGGTGTCCGGTGGTGAGTCGGAACGCCGCCGGGGCTCCAGCTGCAGCGAGACGACAACCGCAGTTCTACCTCGTCTAGGGGACGGAGGGTTGGTCACGGGCGGTCGCCGTGCCCCCGACCCTTCGGCCCGGTGCAGGCACCCCGGCGCCTCACGTTCGGCGGGGTGTGTACGTGTCCCAGGGCGCGATCACGACGCCACGGCGGACGGCTACCCGGCCGCATCTCCTCCGCATTGCGACATGTCGCTGAGGCGCTCCTTGGCTTCGCCCCCGAAGTGTTCCTCGTACCTGGTACCGCGTCGGGACCCGCGCCGCGCCACGAAGCCAGCCGCACCCGCCCGTGACGTACACGAGGGGGTATGACCCCTTTTCGACCGCGAGTCACGTGCCGCATGGGTCGCCCGTGAAAAAGAAGTCGCGCGGCGGCCCGACACGAACTTCCGGCTGCGGATGGTCCCGACCGCGACCGTCCGCGACCACCCCGACCTCCGCATCAGCACGCCGTTCTCGCCAACCACCGAAGGAGGACCACCCCTGTCCGCACCACGACCACCCCGCCACCTACGCGCCCCAGGACGCGCCACATGGCGCCGAATCCATGCCGAATACGCCCCGAATGGCGCCCAAATCGCCATCCTGACGGCCGCGTGTGAGGCCGCCGATCGCGCCGATGAGGCGCGCACCGCCCTCGACACGCAGGGCCTCACGGTCATGGACCGCTTCGACCAGCTGAAGCCACACCCGCTGGTCGCCGTCGAGCGAGACAGCCGCGCCGCGATGGTGTCGTCGCTATCGACCCTGCTTCGGCTGCTCGACCCGGTCGCCGACGACGAGGCCGCCGAGGCCGAGCCCGCGAGGCCCAAGACCATCCTGGAGATCATGGCCGAGCGCCGGGCTACCAGCGCGCTCGACGGGCACGAGCCCGGACGGCCCGTCCCGCCGCCGATCGTCGACTTCGTCGCGGCCGACGCCGCCCGCCTCGACGCCGCGCGCTGACCCAGCAACACCGTCCCCCGCCGTCCCGTCGACGGCAACCGGTAACCCCACACAACCCGAAGGAGCCGCACCCGATGTCGCACCTCATCACCCCGTCGCCGGACGTGCTCGCGTCCCCGGCGCTCGCCGCGCTCATCCCCGAGCACGACCAGCTTCACCACCACGTCCTCGAGGCCAACCGCACGGTGTCCGAACTCTCCACAGCGGCACCGGCCGCGCGCACCAGCGCGACCTCGCCGCGCGCGCTGCCGCGATGCGCGACGGTGCCCAGGACCCGGGCACGCCGCACACCGACGAGGCCCAGGCCGCGATCGATGCCGCCCGCGATCATGCCGAGGTCCTGTCCGCGGCGCTCGACCAGAGCCGCGGGGCGATCCTGTCCGCGGCAGCCGCGCAGCACGACGAACTCGCGGCCGACCTCGACGCCCGCATCACGAAGGCCACCGACGAGCTTCGTGACCTCGCGGAGTGCCTCGCGACCGACCTCGCGAAGCTCGTCCGGCTCCGCGGCGCCCGCGCGTGGGTCGACATGCCGACGAAGCCCCCCATCGCTCCGAAGCTCGGCGACGTCAACGCGCCGGACGTCACCGGCTACCCCGCCGCGATCATCGCGGCCCTCACGCCGCCGGAGCCGCCGCCCGTGCTCACGTTCAAGCCCGAGGCCGCGCCGCGCGGCGAGCAGGTCATCGTCACGACGCAGGGCGTGGTGTTTCAGTGACCACCCGAGACGAACAGGGCCGCTTCGCGCACTAGCCATCGATGAACGACATCATCCGCGCGAAGGCGCGCGGCGAGACGTTCGTGTTCGGTGACCTGACCGTCGGCGGAGGTGTGGAGGGCGACGCCGCGCCCGCGCCAACGTCCGGCTTCGACGGCGGCGTGACGGGCCGCCCGCCCGAACCGCCGACGCGTGACGCGAACGCGCTACTGCGCGCACAGGCCCTCGGCTACGACCCCGAGGACGACCGTCCGTCGCTGAAAGACACGCCGCCCGCGCGGGGGGTGATCTGATGGCCGCGCTCTGCGAGCAATGCGGCCTCGGCGCTCGCGTGCGCAGCGTCCGCGTCACGCCCGTCCGCAACCCGGGCGACGTCCGCATCGTGGCGCTGTGCGCGCGGTGTCACCAGACACCGGCGCGATGGGTCCGCTGGCGTCCCGTCCAACCGCCCGTGCCCGTGTAAACGACCCGCGCCCAGGAATCCGTCTGCCATTGGTGAGTGAGACTTGCACCACCGGCGCATCGCGTCGATTCTGAGGGCATGGAGGACGCAGGTCACAGCGAGACGCTCGGGCCGCTCGGACGTCTGATCGCCGCCGGGATCGCCATTGTCCGGCGCGGCGTCGCGAGGCTCTATCGGTTGGCGCGCCTCCGGCCCGTCCTGTGGTGGGGCACGATCGTGCTGGTGGTAATGGCCATCGGGTCCAACGGACTCGTCCTGCTGGGCTATGGGGCCTTCGCGTATGGGCGTCTGATCAGCGCGGTCGCAATTCCGGTCTGGCTGCTCGTGTCAGTGGGCAGGTATCCCTCGCGAGGGGCGAAGATCGCAGTCGCCGTTGCCGTGCTGGTGGGCGTGGTCTGGTGGCAGCCTCTTGTCACATGGAGCCAACGCGAGGTGTACCCGCAGCCGCGCGGCACGAGGCATCGGTCGGTCCTGTGCACGCCGGACTCCTAGGCGGGTGGCTGCCGGTGGTGTACCGCGGTGACAATTGGGGGATCCGGCTCGAAGAGGGCACGGGGACCCAGCAGTTCGACGCAGCGGTGGGTGGCCTGTTGTACGCGCCGGTCGACGAGGCGCCGGATTCCGGCATCGACGGGCAAATGGTCGGAGGGCGGTTGTATCTCCCGGAGGGTTCCGGCGGCGCCGTCAAGTTGGCGCCCACGCTCGGGACAGGCCTCGCATGGGGCTACTGGGCGGTTGTTGTCACGCTCGTCGCTCTCGGGCTGTGGCGGGCACGCCGCCGAGCCCGAGCGTCGCAGGAAGCCGCGTGACGTGCAGCCCCAAGCCAGCCGAGCCGCGTAAGGCGTCCGGGTAGGCACCCGATCAGGTGTGCGCGAACGCTGGACACCCGTCGCGCCAGCGCTGTCGCTCACCGCTCGTCCAATGCACGACAGTCACGGCCTACGCGCCGACCGGGGGGACACGGCCCGCGTGGGCCGCGCTTGCGCGTTCCGCCGCCCGCTCGGGGCCTTGCGCATGCGATGCCCGCCGTAGTCGGTCGTATGGTCTGTCCCGACGGTGTCCGATTCGCGTCCGACACTCGTCACACCGAACGACGCGGACCCTTTCACCAGGCGCCCACCGACCCGCGTTCTAGCTACTGCCGAGGCGACCTCGGAACCACTACACGACCCGGCGCCGATGACCACACCGGAGGTCGCTCTAGTGATGACGAGGTTGCTCACCGCCGAAGACGTCGCCCTCATGCTCGGCGTGCCCAAGACCTGGGTCTACGCCCAGGCGCGCGACGACCGCATCCCGACCGTGAGGCTCGGCCGCTACTACCGGTTCCGGCCGGAGGCGATCGACGCATGGGTGCGCGAGCGCGAGGCATCGACCACATGACGAGCCAGTTGGCTTCGGTGATGTCCGCCCCTACGCTGCTGAGCGCAAGCGGAAGCTCCCCGGCGGTAACCGGGGAGCTTCCGGAACTTCGCTCCGGCGGCGCGACAACGCCCCGGAGCCCGGCATCAGGAGGGAAATTCCCGATGCAAGCTCAGAGCTACGAGAGTGCGTCCGTGCGGCTGTCCACGGAACGCAAGGGCCGCACTCGCCGCGAGCCCGTGTGGGTAGGCCGCTACCGCCTCGCCGGAAAGGACTCGGCGAAGGTGCTCGGCAAGGCGTGGACGAAGCGCAGTCGCCCGCCCGCCGGGTATCTCACGCGCACGGGCGCCGACCAGGCGCTGGCGCGGTTTCTCGCCGACGCTGGCGCCGCCCTCACTGCGGCCGGTGGGATCACGTTCGGGTCGGTCGCCGACGCCTACATCGCGTCGCTGCAGGCGCGCATCGCCGACGGGGACTTCCGGGCCACGACCCTGCGTACCTACCGCAACATCATCGCGCGCGACCTGACGCCCGAGTGGGGGCAGCGGCCCATCGGGACGGTCACCCGCGACGAGATCCAGGCGTACCGCGCGCGCCTCGTGAAGCGCGGGCTGTCGGCGGGGACGCTGAACCAGTACCGGGCGATCATCCGCGGCATCTTCGCCCTCGCCGTTCGCCAGCATGGGCTCGGCGAGAGTCCGGCCGCGGGGTTCGAGTGGGCGCGCAGTCGCCGCGCGACGTCGGGGACGATCAGCTTCTACCGGCCCGACGAGGTGCAGATGCTCGCGGCCGCTGCCGCCGACGCACAGGACGCCGCCATCTTCATCACCGCCGCGTTCACCGGCCTCCGCGCTAGCGAGTTGCGGAACCTGCGCTGGCGGTCGATCGACCTCGTCGACGCACTCGTCCACGTCGAGCGCGGGTACACGGACGAGGGCGGGGAGGACTTGCCGAAGTCTTACAAGGTCCGCTCGGTGATCCTCATACCGCAAGTCGTCCGGGTACTCCAGGCGCTTCGCGAGCGCGAGCACTTCACCCAGGACGATGACCTCGTGTTCGTCAACATGGTGGGCGAGTGGATCGACCGGTCGGCGCTGTATCGCCGCTACGTCGCGGCGCAACAGCGCGCTGGCCTGCGCCGCCTGCGCTTCCACGATCTCCGCCACAGTTTCGGCACGATGGCCGTCCGGGCGTTCCCGATCACCGACGTGCAGACCTGGATGGGTCACGCCGACATCACGACGACCCGGAAGTACGTCCACTACGCGCCACAGCCCCACGCCGCCGCCCGCCTGGGCGCGCTGGTGGATGAGCAGATCGCGACGGTGACGCCGATTTGACGCGCCGCGTAGCCCGCGACCATCCCCGCCGTCGTCTACAAGGGCTCCTCGAAGTGTGGGGAGCCCTTCGTGTGTTCGGGGAGCCCTTGGGGAGCCCCCCCGTTGCGGAGGGACATCACGTCGACGCGAAAGTGCCAGTCTGCAGGGACTTCGCAAATGCCGGAGGAGGGACTCGAACCCCCGACACGCGGATTATGATTCCGCTGCTCTAACCGACTGAGCTACTCCGGCGGGGTCCCGCCCACGCGGCGTCAGACGCGCCGCACGGCCGAGGCGACGGAGTCTAGCGGCGGGGCCCCGCCGACCGGCGCCACCGACGCCGCCGCATCAGGCCGCCACGGGCTCGCGAACGGACTCGAGCAGCCGCGCCAGTCGAGCCGGCGACTCCCCGTCCTGGATCGGCGAGTAGAGCACCAGTCGCTGGTCGGGCGTGTCGCCGTGCTTGAACAAGGCGTGCTCGAACTCGAGCCGCCCCGCGACGGGATGGATGATCGTCTTGCGGCCCTCGCCCGATCCGAGCACCTCGTGGCGGGGCCACCAGCGGCGGAAGTCCGGACTCACCTCGAGCAGCGCGTCGACGAGCTCCTCGAAGCATGGGTCCCCGACGTGGCGGGCGTGATCGGCACGGAAGCGGGCGATGAGGCGCCGGGCGCTGACGTCCCAGTCGGTCATGACCTCGCGCCGCGTCGGGTCGGTGAACATCAGCCAGAGCGCGTTGCGCGCGCCCGCCGGCACCTCTTCGGGGTCGCCGAAGACGACGGCGTAGGCCGAGTTCCAGGCCAGGTAGTCCCAGCGGCGCCCGAGCACGTAGGCGGGATTCGCGCCGAGGTTCTCGACCAGTCGGCGCACCGTCGGCGTGACCTTCTCCCGCTTCTTCACCGGCGGCGGCTGCTGCTCACCCCGGCCGAGCATGATGAGGTGGTTGCGCTCGGCCGAGCTCATGCGCAGGGCGGTGGCCAGCGACTCCAGCACCGACACCGACGCGCGCACGTCGCGACCCTGCTCGAGCCACGTGTACCAGGTCGTTCCCACGCCGGCGAGCTGAGCCACCTCCTCGCGGCGCAGCCCGGGGGTGCGGCGGCGGCCGCACCCGGGCAGGCCGACGTCGACCGGCTGCAACGCGGCGCGGCGTGCCTTGAGGAAGTCGGCCAGCTCGGCCCGCCGGGAGCCGCCGTTGCCGTTCGCCGCGGATCCGTTGCTCGCCTTTCCGTTCCTCGCGGCCTGGCGATCGGGAGCTATGGGTGGTGGCTCGAGTACCAGGATAAACCCCTCTCTTGTACCTGCATCGTCACGATCGCAGACTACCACCATGCACATGAACCAGAGTAGGAACCACCGAGACGAATCTCTCCGGTCGCGCGCGTCGGGATGGACCGACGCGCCCGCGCGCCGACGCGGGCCGGGCGCTGCCGGTCGCGCCCTCGTCCGCCGCGATCGGCCGCCGGCGGCGCCCACCGGCGCGCAGCCCGGCACGACCCGCACTCCCCGCGCCGCGACGCTGCTGCTGATCCTCGTCTGCATGGCCCAATTCATGATCGTGCTCGACGTCACGATCGTGAACGTGGCCCTGCCCTCGATCCGGGTCGACCTCGGCTTCTCGACCACCGGGCTGCAGTGGGTGGTCAACGCCTACACGCTCACCTTCGCCGGTTTCCTGATGCTCGGCGGCCGCGCCGCCGACCTGCTCGGCCGGCGCCGCATGTTCCTCCTCGGCACGGCCGCCTTCTCCGTCGCCTCGCTCGTCTGCGCCGCCGCGTCGTCGCGGGGCCTGCTCATCGGCGCCCGCGCGCTGCAGGGCGTCGCCGGCGCCGTCGTGTCACCGGCCACGCTGGCCATCCTCACGACGTCGTTCGCCGAGGGCGCCGAGCGCAACCGGGCGGTCGGGATCTGGGGCGCGATGTCGGGCCTCGGCGCATCGGCGGGCGCGCTCGTCGGCGGCCTGCTGACGTCCACGGCGGGCTGGTCGGCGATCTTTCTCGTCAACGTGCCGATCGGGATCGTGGTCGTCGTCCTCGGGCGGCGTCTCATCCAGGAGGGCAAGCGTGACGACGCGCGGCACTTCGACTTCGCCGGTGCGGTGCTCATGACGCTCGGCCTCGTGGCCGCCGTGTACGGGATCGTCCGCACGGGGACGCTCGGCTGGGGCGCCCCCGGAGTGCTCGTGCCGGTCGCGTTCGGCGTCACCGCGCTGACGCTGTTCGGGCTGTGGGAGCATCGCGTTGCCCGCGCCCCGCTCGTGCCCCTCTCGATCTTCCGGCGTCCGCAGCTCCGCGCCGCGAACCTCGTGATCCTGTTGCTGTACGCCGCGCTGTTCTCGACCTTCTTCTTCGTGACCCTGTACATGCAGGAGGTCCTCGGGTACAGCGCGCTGCAGGCCGGAGTCGGGTTCCTGCCCATGACGTTGACGGTGTTCGCCGCCTCGCAGTTCGCGCCGCGGGTGATCGCTCGGCTCGGCTCGCGCCGCACGATCACCGTCGGCATGCTGTTCGCGGCCACCGGGCTCGTCTGCTTCACGGCCGTGCATCCGGGCGCCGCATACCTCACGGCGATCCTGCCCGGCAGCCTGCTGGCGGCCACCGGTATGGGCCTCGCCAACGTCGCCGCGACGGTGGCCGCGGTGCAGGGCGTCCCGAACGAGGAGAGCGGCCTCGCCTCCGGCCTGGTCAACTCGTCGCGGTTCATCGGCGGCGCGCTCGGGCTCGCCGCCCTGAGCACGCTCGCCGGCACGCACACGCACGACGCGATGCTGGCCGGCGCCGGTCACGCCCAGGCCCTCACCGACGGCTACGGCGCCGCCTTCCGCGTGGCGGTCGTCGTGTGCCTCGTCGGCGCGGCGGCGATTGCCGCGCTGCTGCGCCCGCCCGCGCCGCCGGTCGGCGCCGACGTCCAGCCCGGCGGTGAGGTGGCGGTCGACCTCGCGGCATGATCGCGGGCGTTCCCCGGCGCTCCCCGAGCCGGCGCGCAATGACCCGGACGGCGACCGGGCGCGCCGCTCGGACGCCGCCGCTGCGGCGTCTCGCGGACGACGCGCGAGCCGCACCGTCCGCGAGACTCGCACCCAATATGCGTACGTCGGATTTGGCGGTCGTTATATCTCCGTGATCAGGGAATCGATTCGGCTCGTAGTGCGTCTATAGATATTGCGGCGTAATGCCGCGAAGCATTCGATAGACGACGCCACGGGAGCCAGCGATGAGCGACAGGTCACAGAGCGAGAGCGGAATGCTCGACACCGAGCGGATCACCGTCGACGATCTGTTCCGGGATCTCGCCGCCACCGACGCGGAGGCCGTCGCCGAGCGAGTGCGCCGGCTCGGCACCGACGTGATGCTGTCCGAGGGTGCGGGCACTCTCGTCGACGCGGTCGCCTACATCCGGGTGGTCGCGCGCGAGCACGGCGTGCCGGGCAGCGCGGCGGTGGAGCACATGGAACGGCTGGCCGAGGAGCTCGCCGAGCAGGCCGCCGTGTGGCAGCAGGCGTCCGACAGCGCCGCCATCTCGATCCGCGCGGCGAACAAGCGTCATCACACGCAGGCGTGAGGCCGCTCACGCCCGCCGGGCGCCGGCGGCGCCGGCTCAGCCGGTGATGACGCCGAAGTCCTGCGTGTAGGTGGCACCCGCCTCGCCCTGTCCCATCCCGCCGGGTGCGGCCGGGCTGACCCCGATGCCGGTCTGCCGGAACGCGCTCCGCAGGATGTTCGCGCGGTGCCCGGGTGAGTTCATCCAGGCGTTGACGATGCTCGCCGGGGTGGCGAGGTTCAGCGTGCCCCAGGCGATGTTCTCGCCGACCTCATAGCCGACGTTCCCCGAGAGGTAGCCGGCGCCTGTCATGCGGCTCTCAGGCGTGCTGCCGCTCGGGCTGACGTGCTCGAAGTACCCGTGGGCGACCATGTCGTCGCTGTGCGCCTGCGCCGCGCGATCCAGCCGCGTGTCCTCGACGAGCGGGACGAGGCCGTAATGGCGCCGCTGCGCGTTGATCAGGCAGAGGGTCGAGCGCACGATCCGCGGCTCGTTGCTCGCGCTCGGCATGAGGGTGGTGTCCGGGCACGGACCGATGCCGCTGGCCACGGGGTCGGCCGGCCGGGCCACGGCATGCGGACGCGTGCGCGAGCGGCTTGCGGTGGCGTGTCCTGCGGCGTGTGCGGCGGCTCCCGCGGCTTGCACCATCACGCCGCCGAGCAGGCAGATCGCGGCGCAGGCGGCGGCGACAGAGCGGCGGGGCTTGGCGGCGGGGGAGCCCATGGGTGTCCTTCCCTCGAGGCGGATGGCCCACCGCGCGGCCTCGCGCGGGCACGCGCAGCGGGCTTCATCCTTCGTGTCGGCGCCGCGCGCGGCGCCGACAAGGGGAGCGCGGCCGCAGTGGACGGGCGTCGGGGTGGCGCCCGGCCGCGATTGGTGATCTGATCCGCGCCGTGAGCCCCGTTTCGCTGCTTGCCGTTCCGAACGTCTCAGAGGGCCGGGACGCGCTCGTCGTGGACGCGATCGGCGCCGCGTTCGCGTCGCACGGGGGGCGCGTGCTCGACACCCACACCGATCCCGACCACCACCGCACCGTGTACACGCTCACCGCGTCGACCGACGAGCTCGCCTCGGCGGTGCTGCGGGGCGCCACCGAGACGCTCCGCTACGTCGATCTCGCCGCGCCGCGCGGCGTGCATCCGCACGTCGGCGCGCTCGACGTCGTCCCGATCGTGCACCTCGATCACGCGAGCCGCGGCGCCGCGTGCGCCCTGGCGCTGGTGATCGGCGACCGGCTCGGGGAGGAGCTCGGCCTGCCCGTGCTGCTCTACGGCGCGCTCGCGGGCGGGCGCCCGCGAGCCGAGCTGCGTCGCGGCGGGCCGGCGGTGCTCGCGCGCCGCCTGCGCACCCGCGAGCTGAACCCGGACTTCGGGCCGCGAGAGGCGCACCCGACGGGCGGGGTGACGCTCGTCTCCGCGCGGCCGCCGCTCGCCGCGTTCAACCTCGAGCTCGCGCCGCCCGCCGATCTCGCGACGGCGCGCGCGGTCGCCGCGCGGATTCGCGAGGGCGGGCCCGAGGGGTTGCCCGGGGTCCGGGCGCTCGGCCTGCCGCTCACCGCGCGGGGCGGGATCGCGCAGGTCGCGATGAACATCGAGGACCCGATCGAGGTGCCGCTCGCCCGGGCCGTCGCCGCGGTCCGCGCGCACGCGCCGATCGCGGCGGCGGAGATCGTGGGGCTCGTGCCGCGAGCCGCGCTGAGCGACTTCCCGCCCGAGGTTCCGTTCGTCGACGGCGACGCTCGCGCGCACGTCATCGAAGAGGCACTAGGCTTGTAGGCACGATGGCTCAGACGAAGCGCAGGCGCCAGACCAAGCACCGCGGCAACGCCGCGGGAATCATCGAGGCCCGTGGGCGAACCGGCCGCGCGCCGGCCCCCGGCGGCAAGGGCAAGGACGGCAAGAAGGTCCCGCGTGCGGATCGCCCGCCGGAGTGGCGCAGCGCCTTCACGCGCGCGGCGATCGCGACGATCGTGCTGATGGTCGTCGCGATCGTGTTCCTGCACTCGGGTCTGCTGTTGACCTTCTTCCCGGTCGTGCTCGGCTTGTACACCGTCATCGGCTACTACACCGACAAGTTCCTGTACGACCGCCGCCAGCGTCAGAAGGCGGCCGGCAAGATCGCATCGTGAGCATGCTCGACGTCCGCAGCTTCACGGTCGGCCCGGTGCAGGAGAACGCCTACATCGTGCGCGCGGACCGGAGCGCGACGCGGGCGGTGATCGTCGATCCGGGCGACGAGGCGCCGCGACTGCTCGGCGCGATCGAGGACCTCGGCGTGGAGATCGAGGCCGTGCTCGTCACCCATTGCCACTTCGACCACGTCGGCGCGGTCGCGCCCGTCGCCGAGGCGACCGGCGCGCCGGTGTACTGCCCGGTCATCGAGCGCCCGGTGCTCGCCGACATCATGAGCTTCGTACCCTTCCCGGGGTTCGGGCCGTTCGAGAGCTACGAGGCCGACCACACCGTCGAGGGCGGCGAGCGTCTGACGCTCGCCGGGCTCGAGTTCGAGGTCGTGTTCACGCCCGGTCACAGCCCCGGCCACGTCACGTACGCGCTCGGGGGCGAGCGGGCGCTGTTCTCGGGCGACGTCCTGTTCCAGGGCTCGGTCGGGCGCGTCGACCTGCCCGGAGGCGACTGGGACGTGCTCGAGGGGTCGATCGGCCGGCTCGTCTCGTCCTATCCGCCCGACACCGCGGTCTACCCGGGGCACATGGGCGCCACGACGCTCGGGCGCGAGCTCGACAGCAATCCGTTCCTGTCCGAGCTGCGCGCCTCGGCCGGTCCCGGCCGCAGCGGCTCTTGAGCCAGCACATCCAGGCGCCCCGCGGCACGAAGGACGTGCTGCCCGACCAGGCGGCCGTCCGAATGGAGCTCGAGCGCCGCTCCCGTGAGATCCTGGAGGCCGCCGGCTACGAGCGGATCGAGACGCCGACCTTCGAGGCGACCGAGCTGTTCGCGCGCGGCGTGGGCGCGTCGACCGACATCGTCCAGAAGGAGATGTACACGTTCGAGGTCGGCGGGCGGTCCTACACCCTGCGACCCGAGGGCACCGCGCCCGTCTGCCGCGCCTACGTGGAGCACGGCATGCACAGGCTGCCCCAGCCGGTGAAGCTCTGGTACCTGTCGAGCTTCTTCCGCCACGAGCGCGCCCAGGCCGGCCGCTACCGCCAGTTCTGGCAGGTCGGCGTCGAGGCGCTCGGCTCCGACGACCCCGCCCTGGACGCCGAGTCGATCGTGCTCCTGCACACGCTGCTCGACGATCTCGGCACCCGCGACCTGCGTCTGCGCCTGGCCAGCCTCGGCGACCCCGCCGGCCGGGCCGAGTACCGCGGCGAGCTGCAGGCGTACCTGCGGGCCAACGCCGATCGCCTGGCGCCCGAGGTCCGCGAGCGCATCGATCTGAACCCGCTGCGCGCGTTCGACTCCGACGACCCGTCGACGCGGGAGGCGATGTCGGGCGCCCCGCGCCTGCTGGACCACCTCAACGATGACGACGCCGCCCACTTCGCCGAGGTGCGCGCCCTGCTCGACGCGGCCGAGATCGGCTACGAGGTCGACCCGACGCTCGTGCGCGGTCTGGACTACTACACGCGCACGGTGTTCGAGTTCACCTCCGATGCGCTCGGCGCGCAGAGCGGCGTCGGGGGCGGCGGGCGCTACGACGGGCTCGTCCAGCAGCTCGGCGGCCCGCTCGTCGAGGGCAGGCCGACGCCCGGCATCGGCTGGGCGGCCGGGGTCGAGCGCATCCTGCTCTCGGCCGGATCGCTCGCGGCCGCCGCGTCGCCGGTCGTCGACCTGTACGTGGCCGCCGAGGAGGCCGACGCGGCGCGCCGCGACGCGCGCGTCGCGGCCTTCACGATCGTGCGCGAAGCGCGCCTGGCCGGGTTCTCGGCCCAGCTCGAGGTCACCGGCCGCGCCCGCAAGGCGCAGGCCAAGTACGCGAGCCGGCTCGGGGCGCGATACGTTGCCACGGTGGGCGCCACGCACACGCAGCTGCGCGACCGTGAGGCCGGCAGCGAGGAGACGCTCGAGAACGACGCCGTCGTGCACGCCCTGCTGCGCGGGCGCAGGGTCCTGTGAAGCGCCCGCCCCGCGCGAACCGATACCGCGACCACTGGTGCGGTGACGTCGGCACCGCCGACGTGGACTCCGAGGTGCGGGTCGCCGGCTGGGTGCACCGCCGTCGCGACCACGGGGGCGTCGTCTTCATCGACCTGCGCGATCGCTCGGGGATCGTGCAGCTCGTCTTCCACCCCGAGGAGGCCGAGGCGCACGCCGCCGCGCACCGGCTGCGCTCCGAGCACGTCCTCACCGCGCGGGGACGGGTGCTGCGCCGCGACCCCGAGAACGTCAACCCGAACATCCCCACCGGCGAGATCGAGATCGCGGTCGGCGAGCTCGCCGAGCTCGCCGAGGCCGAGACGCCGCCGTTCCCGATCGACGAGGAGGTCGCGGTCGACGAGCTGCTGCGCCTGCGCCACCGGCCGCTCGACCTGCGCCGCGAGTCGATGCGCGACGGGCTCATCCTGCGCCACGAGGCGGTGGCGGCGATCCGGCGCTTCCTCGACGAGCGCGACTTCCTCGAGATCGAGACGCCGGTGCTGACGCGATCGACGCCCGAGGGCGCCCGTGACTTTCTTGTTCCGAGCCGGCTGTCGCCCGGGTCCTTCTACGCGCTCCCGCAATCCCCGCAGCTGTTCAAGGAGCTGCTCATGTTCGGCGGCTTCGAGCGCTACTTCCAGATCGCGCGCTGCTTCCGCGACGAGGACCTGCGCGCCGACCGCCAGCCCGAGTTCACGCAGCTCGACCTCGAGATGTCCTTCGTCGAGGAGGACGACGTCATCGAGCTCATCGAGGGGGTCATGGCGAGCGTGTTCGCCACCGGCGACTTCGCGGTGGCCGCGCCCCCGTGGCCGCGCATGTCCTACGCCGAGGCGATGTTGCGCTTCGGCTCCGACCGCCCCGACACGCGCTTCGGCCTCGAGATCCGCGACGTGTCCGAGCTCGTGCGCGGATCGCAGTTCAAGGTGTTCGAGTCGGTGCTCGACTCCGGCGGTGTCGTGCGCGCGCTCAACGCCGGCGCGCAGGCCGCGTCGCTGTCGCGCAGCGAGCTCGAGGGGCTCAACGACGTCGTGCGCCGCCACGGGGCGAAGGCGGTCGCCCCGATGCCCGTGCAGGCCGGCGGCGCCTGGGGCTCGAACCTGGCGAAGTTCTTCGGGGACGAGCAGGTGGCCGCGGTGAACGCGGCGCTCGACGCGCACGAGGGCGACCTGCTCCTGTTCGTCGCCGACCGCGCGAGCATCGCGCCCGCGGCGCTCGGGGCGCTTCGCCTGCACCTGGGCGCGCAGTTCGGTCTCATACCGGAGGGGCGCCACGACGCGCTCTGGATCGTCGAGTTCCCGCTGTTCGGCTACAACGAGAACGAGAAGCGCTGGGATCCGCTGCACCACCCGTTCACCGCACCGGTGCTGCCCCCCGACGGTGGACTGCCGTCGTTCGAGGACCCGGGAGCGCTGATGTCTCGCGCCTACGACCTCGTCGTGGACGGCTGGGAGCTCGGCGGCGGCTCGATCCGTATCCACGAGCCGGAGCTGCAGCGCGCGGTGCTGGCGGCGATCGGGATCGGCGAGGAGGAGGCGCAGGCCCGCTTCGGGTTCCTGCTCGACGCGATGCGCTACGGGGCGCCGCCGCTCGGCGGAATCGCCATGGGGATCGACCGCACCGTCGCGATCATGCTCGGGCAGGAGTCGATCCGCGACGTGATCGCGTTCCCGAAGACCGCGTCGGGTGCGGACCCGCTCACCGGCGCCCCGGCGCCCGTCGACGCCGCGCAGCTGCGCGAGCTCGGGTTGCGCCTGATCGACCGCTGACGCCGCGAGCGGCCGCCGGGCCGCGCGCACGGCGATCGGGCAAACGCGCGCAAACACACCCAAAGTGTCCAGGCCGTTCACGGAGTGCTCAAAGAAGGGCATCGCGTTGCCGACTTGAGTGAGCGATGTCCCAAGTCTCGCGCCCCGTTCAGATCGCCCTTCTCGCCGTGGTCGTCCTCGGCGCGCTGTACTTCCTCGCGCTGCGGCCGCACTCGCAGAGCGGCTCGAGCACGCCCACGCCGGCGCCGACGCCGCCGGCGAGGGCCACGTCCTCCCCGGACGCGAAGGCGCCCGGCAGCTCGTTGCCGCTCGGTCTCGGCGGTCTCGCGCGCGCTGTCGCCAAGGCCCACGGCGCCGTCGCCACCTCGCAGGGCCAGGCGAACACCCTCCAGCACGACTCCGGCGTCGCGTCCTCGTCGTCGGGCACCCCGGTCACCACCGCGTCCGCCTCCTCGACCGCCCCGCCGGCGAGCGGCACGACGACCTCCGGCGCCCCGGCCACGGCGGCGGGCACCCGGGCGGCCACCGCTCCCGGGACGCACACCGCGACGAGGACGGCGGGCACGAGCGCTGCGACGAGCACGAGCCCGGCGGTGACGATCAAGAACGAGCTCGCGGCCGGGAAGACGGTCGCCCTGCTCTTCTGGAACCCGCTGTCGGTCGACGACCAGGCCACGTACGCCGCCCTGAAGGCGCTCGTGAAGCGGCACGGCACGCTCGTCGTCACCGCCGCGACGGCCGGCCAGGTCACCGACTACGGCACGATCGTGACGACGGCGCAGGTGCTCGAGACCCCGACCCTGCTGCTCATGCGCGGCAAGAGCGTCGAGACGATCACCGACCTGCAGGATCCGAGTGACCTGCGCCAGTACGTCAGTGACATCGACGCCGGCGGCCCGGGTGAGGTGCTCGCGCCGAAGCTGACCGCCTACCAGCCGGGCACGACGCACGCCGCCTTCGTCGCCCGCGGCAACGCCGCCTGCACGCGGCTCATCAAGCAGGGGCACAGGCAGTTCGACGGCCTCTCGGAGACCACGATCACGCCGCAGCAGATCAGCGGCCTGCTGGCCTACTGGCGCAGCTTCGGCACCACGCTGGCCGCCATCCCGGCCCCGCCGGCCGATCGCGGCTACGTGCACACGATGCTGGCATCGCTCAATCGCTCGATCGACGAGATCACCCAGGAGATCGCCGCCGCCAACGCCGGGAACGCCTACGCCGTCCACAACCACCTGCTCAGCGCCGAGACGAACAACGATCTCACCGTCTCGATGCTCATCAACTACGGCCTGACGAGCTGCGTCGGCAGCGCCGACCCGAACACGGGTCCGTAGCCCGTTTCCGGACGGCCGACTCCCGCACCGGCCTACACTCGTTCGGCGATGGACGCCGAGCGCCTCGATCAGCATCTGCAGCGTCCGCGCGGGCGTGGCCGCAGCCCGCATGACGGACACACCGGCGCGGCCGGCGGGGCCGCCTGCGGCGACCTGGTCCGCCTGACGCTGACGCTCGACCCGCACAGTCCGGTGGGTGAGATCGCCGACGCGGGCTTCGACGCGAGCGGTTGCGGCGCGGCGATCGCCGCCGGCAGCGCGGCCGTCTCGCTCGTGCGGGGCCGGGGCCTGCTCGACGCCGCGCGGATCGGGGCCGCGGAGATCGCCGCCGAGCTCGGCGGCCTGAGCGCACCCAAGCAGCACGCCGCCGAGCTGGCCGCCGACGCGTTGCATCGCGCGCTCGGCGCCGCGGCCCGCGCGGACGCGGCGCTCGCGCCCGAGCCGGCGCGCACCGTGGTCGCGATGAGCGGCGGCGTCGACAGCGCCGTGGCCGCGCTGCTCGTCACCGGGTCGGGCGCCGAGGCCGTGGCCGTGACGCTCGAGCTGTGGGCCGATCCCGACAACGACGCCGAGCGCAGCTGCTGCTCGGCGGCGGCCGTGCGCGGCGCGCGGTCGCTTGCGCACCGTCTCGGCCTGCCACATCTGTCGATCGACCTGCGGGCCGAGTTCGCCGACGGCGTGGTGCGGCCGTGGCTCGAGGACCATGCCGCCGGGCTGACACCCAACCCGTGCGTGCGCTGCAACGGCAATGTTCGCCTCGACGCGATCCTCGAGCTCGCCACGCGACTCGGTGCGCTCACCCTGGCCACCGGCCACTACGCGCGGGTGAGCCGGCACGCCGACGCGCTCCTACGCGTGGCCGCCGATCCGGCGAAGGACCAGAGCTACATGCTCGCCGGACTGGCGCCGAGCTCGCTCGCCCGGCTTCGCTTCCCCCTCGGAGAGATGACGAAGACGCAGGTGCGCGAGCTGGCCGCGGACCACGAGCTGTCCGTGGCGCGCAAGCCGGACTCACAGGACTTGTGCTTCCTGGCCGGCGTGGGGCGTAGCGCGTTCCTGGCCCGTCACGGCGGGCTCGGTGAGCGCCCCGGGCCGATCCTCGCCGAGGATGGAGCGGTGCTCGGTGAGCACCGCGGCCACCACCGGTACACGGTCGGGCAGCGACGGGGTCTCGGGCTCGGCGGGGGAGAGCCGCTGTACGTGCTCGCCACCGACGCGCGGCGCAACGCCGTGACCGTCGGGCCGCGCGAGCGCCTGGACACCACCCGAGTGATCGTGCGCGACGCGACGCTGCACCGTGACGGCGCGGACGTCGACCGCGTGCGCCTGCGCTACCGCCACCGCGCGCTCGCCGGGCGTGTGTGCGAGCCGGTCGGCGCCGGACGCCATGCGCGCCTCGCGCTCGCTCTCGACGAGCCGATGGCCGGCGTCGCCCCCGGGCAGCTCGCCTGCCTGCTGTCGGGCGAGCTGATCGTCGGCCACGGAACGATCGCCGCCTGGCCGTCGCGCGCCGCCGAGCCGATGTAGCGCGGGCCGGAGTCCGCCGCGCCCCCGAGACCCCGCGCGCTCGAGGGCCACGCCCTAAGATCAGCGCTCATGACCTCGGATGAGATCCGCGAGACCTACCTGCGCTTCTTCGAGGAGCGCGGCCACCTGCGCCTCCCCTCGGCGCCGCTCGTGCCGCCCGAGGCCGATCGCTCCGTGCTGTTCACGGTCGCCGGGATGCTGCCGCTGAAGCCGTACTTCCTCGGGCAGGAGACGCCGCCGAGCCCGCGCCTGACGTCCTGTCAGAAGGTGTTTCGCACCGTCGACATCGATCAGGTCGGGATGACGAGCCGCCACCTGACGATCTTCGAGATGCTGGGCAACTTCTCGGTTGGCGACTACTTCAAGCCCGGCGCCGTCGAGTTCGCCTGGCAGCTGTCCCAGCAGGGCTTCGGCCTGTCACCGGACGACATCTGGGTGACCGTCTTCGAGGGTGACGACGAGCTCGGCCTCGGTCCCGACGAGGAGGCGATCGAGGCCTGGCTGGCCGTCGGGCTGCCGCGCGAGCGGATCGTCCTGTGCCCGCGCTCGGAGAACTTCTGGCAGGCCGGTCCGACCGGCCCGTGCGGGCCGTGCTCGGAGCTGTACTTCGATCGCGGCGTCGACTTCGGCCGGCCCGATGACCTGCCGGGCGGCGACAACGAGCGCTTCCTCGAGTACTGGAACCTCGTGTTCATGCAGTTCAACCAGGAGCCGCCCGGACGCCTGCAGCCGCTACCGGCCAGGAACATCGACACCGGGCTCGGTCTCAACCGCCTGGCGGCGATGCTGCAAGGCGTGCCCTCGGTCTTCGAGACTGACCAGTTCCGCCCGCTCATCTCCCTCGGCGAGGAGCTCTCCGGACGACGCTACGGAGGGGACTTTCCCACGGACCGCGCGCTGCGCATCCTCGCCGACCACTCCCGCGGCGCGTCCTTCCTCGTCGCCGACGGCGTGGTGCCCTCCAACGAGGAGCGCGGCTACGTGCTGCGGCGCATCATGCGCCGCGCGATCCAGCAGGGCCGGGCCCTCGGCCTGGAACCCGGCTTCCTGCCCCGATACGCCGACGTGGTGGAGGAGACGATGGGCCGCGCCTATCCTGAACTGGTCGAGCAGCGCGAGCCGATCCGCAAGTGGCTGGCCAGCGAGGAGGAGAGCTTCGGGCGCACGCTGGAGCAGGGCACCCGTCAGCTCAACGAGCTGATCGAGCGGGCGCGCGAGGCCGGCGCCGAGGAGGTCGGCGCCGAGGACGCGTTCACGCTGCACGACACGTACGGCTTCCCCTTCGACCTGACGAAGGAACTGCTGGCCGAGCACGATCTCGGGGTCTCCGAGGAGGGCTTCGCTGCGCTCATGGAGGGCCAGCGCACCCGCGCGCGCAAGGCCGGCGCCGCGACCGGTGTCGCGGGCGAGGACACCCGCGAGCGCGTGCGGTCGTTCGTCGAGCACGCCGGCGGCACGACGTTCACCGGCTATGAGACCGAGCGCCAGGCGACCACCGTCGGCGCTGTCGAGCCGCTGTCGGGCAACGGCGCCGGCGACGCCTCTCGCGTGCTCGTGAAGCTGAGCGAATCGCCGTTCTACGCCGCCGGCGGCGGCCAGGTCTCCGACGTCGGCACGATCGAGTGTGAGCACGGCGACTGCCAGGCGCTCGTGGCCGGCGTCTTCCGGGTCGGCGACGACCAGGCGCTCGAGGTCCTCGTCGAGCACGGCGAGCTGCTGCCCGGCGAGCGCGTTCTGGCCCGGGTCGACCACGCCGCGCGCCACGCCACCGAGGCCAACCACACGGCCACCCACCTGCTCCACGCTGCGTTGCGCGAGCGCCTCGGCAACCACGTGCGCCAGGCCGGCTCCTACGTCGGTCCGGACAAGCTCCGCTTCGATTTCAGCCACGGCCAGGCGCTCACGGCCGAGGAGCTGCGCGACGTCGAGGACCGGGTCAACGAGTGGATCCAGCGCAACGACCCGGTCCGCCCGATCCTCACCACGTTGGACGAGGCCAAGCGCCTCGGCGCGATGGCCCTGTTCGGCGAGAAGTACGGCGACGAGGTGCGCATGGTGCAGATCGGCGAGGGGGAGTACTCGCGCGAGCTGTGCGGCGGCACGCACGTGTCCTCGACGGCGGAGATCGGGCTGCTGCGGATCCTCAGCGAGACCTCGAGCGCGGCCAACGTGCGGCGCATCGAGGCCCTCACCGGGCCCGCGGCGGTCGAGCTGCTGCGGCGCCACGACGACCTCCTGCGCGAGGTCGGCGAGACGTTGCGCACGACGCCGGAGCTGGCGCCCGAGGCCGTCCGCGAACGCGAGCTCGAGCGCCGCGAGCTCGAGCGCCGGCTGCGGGCCGGCGTGGCGGGGGCGACGGGCGTCGACGCGGCCGCGCTCGCCGCCCGAGCCGAGGCCATCGACGGCGTGCCCGTGCTCGCCGCCACCGTCGACGTCCCCGACGCGAAGGCCCTGCTCGACGTCGCCGACCGGGTGAAGGGCCGGCTCGGGGACGGCGTGGTCGTGCTCGGCACCGCCACCGACGGTCGCGTGCATCTCGTCGCGAGCGTGGCGCCCGCGGTCGTGCAGCGTGGCGTGCGCGCCGGCGCGATCGTGAAGCTCGCGGCCGAGATCACCGGCGGCGGCGGCGGGGGCCGCGACACGATGGCGCAGGCCGGCGGGCGCGATCCGTCGCGCCTGGACGAGGCGATCGCCGCCGCCCGCGACGCCGTCGCGGGCCAGCTCGGCGGCTGACGGCGGCCGGTCGCCGACCTCGCCGTGCGGGTCCTCGCGCTCGACTACGGAAGCGCCCGCTGCGGCTGCGCGCTCAGCGACCCGACCGGCACGATCGCCACACCGATCGAACCGGTGTTGCGCCCCGCGACCCGGCGCGGGATGGGCGCCCTGGTCTCGCTCACCCAACGCCTCGGGGTGCAGCGCGTCGTCGTCGGACTGCCGCTGTCGCTCTCGGGGACCGACAGCGAGCAGACGCGCGAGGCGCGAGCCTTCGCCCAGCGCCTCGCGGAGCGGCTTGGACCGGCGGTGGCGGTCGAGCTCTACGACGAGCGGTTCACCACGCGCATGGCCCAGCGCCTCGGCGACACGCGCAGCGCCGAGGATTCCCGTGCGGCCGCGTATCTGCTCGAGGGCTGGCTCGCGGCCCACGCGGCGCAGGCCCCAGACGGCGGCTCCGAGCCGGAGACCGTCTAGGCTGACGTGCTCGCCGTGCGCGCGACGGCGGCGCCGCGCACGGCCCTGGCGAGATGTCCCCGTTCTTCGGCAAATCGAAAACCACGCCGCCGCGGAACGCCGCGGAGCGCGAGCGCGAGCGCGTCGAGCGCGCGCGGCGGCGCGCCGGCCTCACCGGCGAGAGCGCTCCCCCGATGGGCGGTGGCGGCGAGCCGGACGAGCCGGTGCGGGTGCCCGGCGCGGGCGTACCGAACGTGCGCGCGGGGGCGCTCGAGCCGGCGGTCCCGCCGGCGCCGCAGGACTCGACGCCGCTCGAGGACCCGATCGAGCGGCCGCCGCCGGCCACCCCGGCGCTCGCGATCACGGACGGCGACGCGCAGGGGGAGACGCGCGCCGGCGCGCCCGCGCTCTCGCTGCCCGCGCGCCGCGACGCGCTCACCGAGCGCCGGGGCCGCCTGCGGGCGCGGCGCGGGCACGCCGAGCGGGAACGCCGGCGCGTCACTCCCGGGCGGGTCATCGGCGTGATCGTGATCCTGCTCGCCGCCGGCGCGATCTGGTTCGGCGTCGAGCTGTTCGAGCCGTTCACCGGGTCGGGGCAGGGCCGCGTCGTGGTCGTCATACCCCGCGGCGCGGGCGCGAGCGACGTCGGGAAGCTGCTCGCCGGCCGCGGGGTCGTCGCGTCCTCGTTCTTCTTCAACCTGTACGCGGCGATCGAGGGCGATCGCGGCGACCTGCACTCCGGCCAGTACGTCCTACGCCGGGGGATGAGCTATTCGGCGGCGCTCGACGTCATCACGAAGCCGCCCGCGCCGCCGCCGGTCGTGCGCGTCGTGATCCCCGAGGGCGACTCACGCCAGGTGATCGCCGGCCTGGCCCGCGCGGACGGCCTGACGGGCGACTACCTGGCGGCGTCCGTGCGCTCGCCGCTGCTCGCGCCCGCGCACTACGGCGCGCCGCGGAGCACGCCGAACCTCGAGGGCTTCCTGTTCCCGGCGACCTATGAGCTCAACGTGGGCGCGAACGTGAGCGCGCTCGTGGGCGAGCAGCTCATCGCCTTCCAGCAGAACGTCGGTCGCGCCTCTGCACGCGCGGCGCGCCGCCTGCACCTGACGCTCTACCAACTGCTGACGGTCGCGTCGATGATCGAGCGCGAGGCGCTCCTGCCGACCGACCGCGCCAAGGTCGCCGCCGTCATCTACAACCGGCTGCGCCTGGCGATGCCGCTCGGCATCGACGCGACGCTGCGCTACGCGCTCAACGACTGGAGCGCGCCGTTGACCGAATCGCAGCTGCAGCTGAGCTCGCCGTACAACACGCGCCTGCGCATCGGCCTGCCCCCGACGCCGATCGGCAATCCCGGGCTCGCGTCGCTCGAGGCCGCCGCCCACCCCGCCCACGTGCCGTACCTGTACTACGTCAACGGGGCCGACGGCTGCGGCGAGCTCGTCTTCTCGGCCACCGCCGCCGGGTTCGACCAGGCCGTGGCCGCGTACCGGGCGGCGCTGGCCGCGAACCACGGTCACGTTCCCGTCTGCCGGCACTGATGGCGCGTCTCGGGGTTCTCGGTTGGCCCGTCGCCCACAGCCGATCACCGGCGATGCACGCGGCCGCGTTCGATGCCGTCGGCCTGAGGGGATGGCGCTACCAGCGCCTGCCCGTGCCCCCGGTGTTGTTCGAGGAGACGGTCCGGGCGCTCGGACCGGCCGGATTCCTCGGCGCGAACGTGACCATCCCTCACAAGGAGGCCGCGCTCGCGCTCGCGGACGAGGCGAGCGAGGCGGCGCGCGCGATCGGCGCCGCGAACACGCTCACGTTCGCCTCCGACGGCGCGGTGCACGCCGACAACACCGACGCTCCCGGCATCATCGCGGCGCTCGGACATTCGCCGAGAGGCGCGAGCGCCCTCGTGCTCGGCGCCGGCGGCAGCGCGCGGGCGGCGGTGTGGGCGCTGCTCTCCGCCGGGGCGAGCGAGGTGTCGGTGCTCAACCGCACGACGGCCCGTGCGCACGCCCTGGCCGCCGAGCTCGGCGCCCGCGTGGTGACCAGACCGGTGCCGGCGGACATCCTTGTCAACTGCACTTCCGTGGGCCTCGGTCATTCGTCCAGCGCCGTGGACATCCTCAAGGTGATCGGTATGACCCTCGATGAGCTTCGTGGATACCTGCATGTGGTTGACCTCGTTTACAGCGACGGACCGACGCGTCTCGTCGAGTTCGCACGCGATCTCGGGGCGTCCGTGGTCGATGGCCTGGACGTGCTCGTCGCCCAGGGTGCGCTCAGCTTCGAGCACTGGACGGGGCGTCCAGCGCCGCTGGACGCCATGCGCCGCGGCGCCGCCGCCGCCTGACCGCGGAGGCTGCCATGGCCGGTGACGGCGAGCTCGCACGCGTGGTGCGGCTGCCCGGGAGCGAGCCCGACGGCGAGCAGCCGCCGCGCGGCGTCGACGCGATCGCCGCGCCGACCGGGGCGGGCCACTACGACGAGGAGAGCGTCGCCGGCCTGACGCCGCCCTCGCGCCGCGGCGGCTCGGCCCGGTTCCTGACCGACGTCGTCGGCGACCTCGGACTCGTCTCGCGCGAGCAGATCGAGCACGCGGTCGAGGCCGCCCGGATGGCCGATCGCACGCCCGAGAGCGTGCTGCTCGAATCCGGCCAGCTCACCCAGGACGGGCTCGCCCGCGCGCTCGCCGAGCGCTACGGGCTCGACCACGTCGACCTGAGCATCTATCAGGTGCAGATGGGCGCGGCCAACCTCGTCACGAGCACGGCGGCCAAGCGCTACCAGGCGGTCCCGATCGGCTTCCACGGCAAGCGCACGCTGCTCGTGGCGATGGCGGACCCGTCGAACGTGCTCGCGGTCGACGACATCGCGATCATGACCGGCTACGAGGTCCGCCCGGTCGTCGCGGCGCCGGACGACATCCTCGGCCTCATCGGGCGCCTCGACCGCCTCGACGACGTCGTCTCCGACGTCGAGGACGAGGAGGTCCGCGCCACGGGCGGATCGGAGATCGTCGACCTGCGCGAGTCGGCCGACGACGCTCCGGTCATCAAGCTCGTCAACCAGATCGTCGCGCAGGCGGTCGAGCAGCACGCCTCCGACATCCACCTGTCGCCCGACGGGCGCGACCTTCGCGTGCGTTTCCGCGTCGACGGCGTCCTGCACGACGCGATCACCGTTCCCCGGCGGATGGCGGCCGGCGTGACGTCGCGGGTGAAGATCATGGCCGACCTCGACATCGCCGAGCGGCGCCTGCCCCAGGACGGTCGCTTCGGGCTGTCCGTCGACGGCCACCGGGTCGACCTGCGCGTCGTCTCGCTCCCGAGCGTCCACGGCGAGGGCATCGTCATGCGCATCCTGGACAAGGAGTCCGTCGTGATGCAGCTCGACAAGCTCGGGTACGACGACATCGAGCGCGAGCGCTTCGAGCACGGCATCCACCAGGCCCACGGCGCCGTGCTCGTCACCGGCCCGACCGGCTCGGGCAAGTCGACGTCCCTGTACGCCGCGCTCGGGATGCTCAACACGCCCGAGAAGAACATCATCACGATCGAGGACCCGGTCGAGTACCAGGTCGAGGGCATCACGCAGGTGCAGGTCGCTCCGAAGGCCGGGCTGACGTTCGCCGCCGGTCTGCGGGCGATGGTGCGCGCCGACCCCGACGTGATCATGGTCGGCGAGATCCGCGACCGCGAGACGGCGCAGATCGCGATCGAGTCGGCCCTCACCGGCCACCTCGTGCTCTCGACGCTGCACACCAACGATGCCCCGTCGGCGATCACGCGGCTGACGGAGATGGGGATCGAGCCGTTCCTCGTCTCGTCGGCCATCCACTGCGTCGTCGCGCAGCGGCTCGCGCGCACGCTGTGCGCGCAGTGCAAGCGGCGCACGATCGTGCCCGCGAGCGTCCTGCGTGACAACGGCTACTCGGTGAACCTCGACGTCGAGGCGTACGAGCCGGTCGGCTGCACACGCTGCGGCGGCACCGGGTACAAGGGGCGGATCGGGCTGTACGAGGTGATGCTCGTGACGCCGGAGATCCGCACGCTCGCGCTCGAGCGGCGCGCGTCGGAGGAGATCGGCGAGGTGGCCATGTCGCAGGGCATGCGCCGCCTGCGTGACGACGGCCTCACCAAGGTCAAGCAGGGCCGGACCTCGATCGCCGAGGTCGCTCGCGTGATCGGCACGAACTAGAGGTGGCGCGCGCCGGCGACGTGACGCCGGCTGAGCCCACACCAACGCGCGTCCAACGGGCGTCCGCGAGACCGGGCGATCCGTCGTATCTTCGTCCACCCGTGGGCCCTGGGCACGGGCCGCAGCGGCCGCGGGGCCGATGCGGCGGAATATGTCGATCGATTTCGCCGAGATGCTCACGCAGGTGGTGGAGCGAAACGCGTCGGACCTTCACGTCACTCCGGGCGCCCCGCCCACGATTCGCATCCGGGGCCGACTGACGCCGCTCGAGGGATTCCCGAAGCTCGATCCGTCGATGACACGTGAGATCGTCTACTCGATCCTCGGCAACGACCAGCGTCAGCGGCTGGAGACCGACTGGCAGATCGACTTCGCCTACTCGATCCCCGGCCTCGCCCGTTTCCGCGTCAACGCCTACTACCAGCGCGCCTCGATCGGCGCCGCCTTCCGTCTCATCCCCGCCGACCTCAAGTCGGTCGATCAGCTCGGGCTGCCGCCCGTCGTGCACGAGCTCGCGCGCCGTCCTCGCGGCTTCGTGCTCGTCACCGGCCCGACCGGCTCGGGCAAGTCGACCTCGCTCGCGGCGATGATCGACGAGATCAACGAGACGCGCGACGAGCACATCATGACGATCGAGGATCCGATCGAGTTCCTGCACGCCCACAAGCGGTGCCTCGTCAACCAGCGCGAGCTCGGCGCCGACGCCCAGAGCTTCTCCCTCGCGCTCAAGGCCGCGCTGCGCCAGGACCCCGACGTCATCCTCGTCGGCGAGATGCGCGACATCGAGACGATCTCGACCGCCCTGACCGCGGCGGAGACCGGCCACCTGGTGTTCGCGACGCTGCACACGCAGGACACCGCCCAGACGATCGACCGCATCATCGACGCCTTCCCCGCCGGCCAGCAGGACCAGATCCGGGTGCAGCTGTCGGTCGCCCTGCAGGGGGTCGTGACGCAGCAGCTGCTCCCGACCGCCGATGGCTCCGGCCGGGTCTGCGCCTGTGAGGTGCTCGTCCCGACGCCGGCGGTTCGCAACCTGATCCGCGAGGGCAAGACCCACCAGATCCCGTCCGTCCTCCAGACGGGCGCCGCCGCCGGCATGCAGACGATGGACACCGCGCTCGCCTCGCTCGTGCGGTCGGGCAAGATCAGCCAGCGCCTGGCCGAGTCGCGCTCGTCGACTCCTCAAGAGCTGAAGCGCCTGCTCGGCGCGACGACCCTGGCGGCGTAGGAGCCGTGCGATGAGCACGTATGTGTTCAAGGCCATGGACATGGCCGGCGCCCGCGCCCGGGGCGAGGTAGAGGCCGAGTCCAAGCAGGCGGTCGCCGACCAGCTCAAGTCGCGCGGCATGGTCGTCCTGGAGATCTCCGACAAGCACGGCTCCAAGGAGATCAAGCTCGACTTCATGCAGCGGGTCAAGCTGCAGGACCTCGCGGTCATGTCGCGACAGCTGTCGACGATGGTGTCCTCCGGCATGACGATCCTGCGCGCGCTGTACGTGCTCGAGGCCCAGACCGAGAACAAGCTGCTCGCGGCGACGATCGTGGAGGTGCGCAAGGACGTCGAGGCCGGCCTGTCCTTCAGCGATTCGCTCGAGCGCCACCCGAAGGTGTTCAACCCGCTGTTCGTTTCGATGACCCGCGCCGGCGAGGCCGGCGGCCTGCTCGAATCGTCGCTGCTGCGCATCGCCGACCAGCTCGAGAGCGAGGCGTCGCTCCGGCGTCAGATCAAGTCCGCCATGGTGTACCCGTGCGTCGTGCTGAGCGTCGCCATGGTCGTCCTCATCGCGCTCGTGACGTTCGTCATCCCCGTCTTCGTGAACGTCTTCAAGCAGTTCCCCGGCCAGAACGGCAACACGAGCCTGCCGAAGATCACCCAGATCTCGGTCGACATCTCGGCGATCTTCACCCAGTGGTGGTTCATCGCCGCTCCGGTGGTCGTCGTGCTTCTGGTCCTGTTCCTGAAGTGGAAGAGCAGCAAGAGCGGGCGCAAGCGGTGGAACCGGATCTGCCTGCGCGTTCCGATGAAGATCGGGGACATCGTGCAGAAGGTCGCGGTGGCGCGCTGGTCGCGGACGCTGTCGGCCCTGTCGGGCGCGGGCGTGCCGCTGCTGCAGGCGCTCGAGGTCACCGGCAAGACGGCCGGCAACGTGGTCGTCGACGAGGCGATGCAGTCGGTCATCGAGTCGGTCAAGCAGGGCGGAACGCTGGCCGATCCGCTCAAGAAGGAGCCGATCTTCCCCGGCATGGTGGTGCAGATGGTTGCCGTCGGCGAGGAGACGGGCGCGCTCGATCAGATGCTCGCGCGCATCGCCGACTTCTACGAGGACCAGGTGGAGGCGGCGGTCAAGGCGCTCACCTCGATCCTCGAGCCGATCATGATCGTCTTCATCGGTGGCATGGTCGGGTTCGTCGTGATCTCGATGTACATGCCGCTGTTCCAGGTGTACAACAACATCCAGTAGCCGCCGACGCGCCGGCCGTCAGCCGCGGCGATTCGGCTTCGCGTACCCCCGAGGGTGATCGGGTCGACACGTCGCCGCGATCAGTAGGCCTGGGCGCGCCCGCTCGTCATCGCCTCGGCGAGCTCGACGAACGACCGGACGGCGGGACGATCGTCGTTGGCCCGCCAGACGAGGTGCGTCGCAACCTGCGGTCCGTCGACGAGCGGCAGGGCGACGACGCCCGGATGGGGCAGGCCGGCGGCCAGCGAGGCCGGGAGCGCGGCAATCGCGCGGCCGGAGACGACGACCTGGAGCCCCTCGTCGGCGTCCGTCACGGCGTCGTCGGTGAACCGCGCCGGCCCACCGCGCTGCTCGTCCAGCGTCCAGAACGCCGTCCACTGCGGATCGGGGTCGACGACGCCCGGAAAGGGCTCGTCGAGGACGTCGGCCAGGCACAGCTCGCTGCGCCGCGCGAGCCGATGGCCGACGGCGACGGCGACCACCATCGGGCTCGTCTCGAGCGTCAGTGCGCTCAGCCCCTCCCGGCGCGGCGGCTCGACGAGCAAGCCGACGTCCGCGTCGTGCAGGAGCGGGCGGCCGGGCGTCGGGAACCCGAGCGGGCACCACTCGAACTGCAGCTCGGGTTGCTCCACGCGCAGGACGTGCAGCAGCCCGCCCCAGCGGGCGGTTGGCAGTCGCGCGTCATATGCCACCCTCAGCCGCTTCATCCGGGTCAGCTTCACACCGGTTCTCCGTAGACCTCCCACCGCCGAAGGCAACGGGCATTGCCGCTGAGCCGCTCCGCCGGAGCGCCGTCGGCGTTAGGGTGTCGAGTGAGGGAGTCGACCGAGGGAGCTCGATGCACACGCCAACGCTGTTTCGCGATCGCCCGCTGCCGGCGCAGGTGCTCATCGGCGGCGTGGCACCGGCCGTCCTCGGGGCCGCCGCCGGGATTCTGCTCGGCGTCTCGGACGCCGCGTACTGGGCGCTCGGGTTCGTGGCCGCGGTCGGCGGGTTCCTCGCTGGCTTTGAGCACCAGGATGGCTGGGGCGGCGCGGACCGGGGGCTCGTCGGTGGCTTCATCTATGGCGTGGCGCTGCTCGTCGCGCACGCGATCGTCGGTACGCACGCGAAGGTGTCGCTCGGCAGCTTCCCTCCGTTCCTGGCCGTCATCACGGCCATCGCCGGGATGTTCATCGGCGCCGCGGGCGGGCGGATCGCGCGCGGGCAGCGCGAGCGCGCCGCCGCTCTGACCGCGGGCCGGACCGCCGCGCACTGAGCGTGTTGCTCAGCGCTTCGCGGCCCTCGCGCCGCGGACGATCGGCGACGGCGGCAGGATGAGCAGCAGGCGCAGGCGGGTCAGCGGGTCGCGCCGGGCGCCGAGCGTGCGGCGCAGCCGCCGCCGGTCGGCGCCGGACGGCGCCGGTGCATCGGCCTCGCGGCCGTAGCGTCCCGCGCGCAGGAGCGCCGCGTAGCCGCTCGCCGCGGCCCCGTAGCGCCGGTGCAGGCGGGCCTCGAGCTCGGCCAGGGTCGTCGCCGGTGCGACCGTCTCACCGACGACCGAGAGCGCGTGTGCCAGCTCGGCCACGGCGATCTCTCCGGACGGGCCGAGCGCACGCCGGCGGCGCTCGCTCAAGGCGACCAGGAGCACGAGACCGAGGCCGACGGCGAGCACGAGCGCGCCGAGACCGAGCCCGGCGTCCTCGAGCACGGGCCCGGCGGCGCCGCGGCGGTGGTTGGCGACGGCCGCCCCGGCGTGCGCCGGCGCGCCGCCCGGTCGCGACGCTCCGGCCGAGGCGCCCGCCGCGCTGCGCCCGGACCCGGCGCGCGGGACGCCGAGCGCCGGCTGCATGGGCAGGCCGGACGCCGAGGCCGGCGTCGGATCGAACGGGACCCAGCCGACGCCCGCGAAGTACACCTCCACCCATTCGTGCGCGTCGCGACCGGTGACCTGCCAGGTGCCGTTCGCCGCTCGGGTCCCGCTCTGGAAGCCCGCCGCGACGCGGGCCGGAATCCCGTCCATCCGCAGCAGCAGGGTCATCGCGCCGGAGAACTGCTGGCAGTACCCGACGTGGGAGCTGAGCAGGAACGAGGCGATCGGGTAGGCGCCCCGCGGCGGGTCCGTGCTGTAGATGTCGTTGCGCTGCAGGTATCGCTCGACGCGGGTCACGATGTCGTAGGTGGTGCCGGCGCCCGCCGCGAGCCTGCGGGCGAGAGCGAACACACCGGCGTACGGCGACGCGCCGATGCGGCGCGCGAGCGCCGCATCGCCGGAGGGCGAGCGGCCGGGAGTGGACGGGGCGACGAGGCCGCCCCCGGGCAGCTCGAACTCGGTGTACGGGAGGAAGGCGGGGTCGGCCGTGCGCGGCGCCCGGCGCAGGACCGCCGGGGCAGCGTCGGCCAGGAACGCCGTCACCACGTAGGTGTCGCCGGTCGTCGGCGCGCCTGCGGCGACGGCGATCGTCCCGTCGGGAGCGATCGGCTGCAGCCGCGGCAGGTCGACGCCGGAGATGCTCACCGACACCGGCTGCCCCGGGGACAGCAGCTGCTCGCTGCGCAGGCCCCGGATCGTGAACCGGGCGATGACCGTGCGGCCGCGATATGGGGTGGTGATCAGTCCGCTCGTGTTCGCGGGCTGGACGGCGGAGCGGACGAAGGCGACGCCGTCGAAACGGTCGAGCGTCGTCACCCGCCACAGGTGCGCCGCCCCGGAGGTGGCCTCGAACATCGGCTCGCCCGACCGCAGCGGGTCGAGCGGGCCGTATTGCTGGTCCCAGTCGAACGCCGCGCCCGGATAGGCGGCGGCGAACGGATTCCAGGCTCGGTAGTCGACGAGCGGCGTCGACGCGCGAAGCGCTCCGGCGGCGACGAGCCCGGCGAGTGACGCGAGCACGATCCAGGCGGTCACGCGTCCGGCGCGCGCCGGGGCCGGACGCCACCACGCCCAGACCCACAGCCAGGCGGTGGCGCCGACGAGCAGGCCCTGGACCTGCCAGCCCGCGGCCCCCTCGTTGACCGCGGCCGTCGTGTAGAGCGTGAGCAGCAGCACGAGCGCCGCGCCCGTGCGGGCCGGCGTGGGCCGCGGCGCAGGCCAGAACGCGAGCGCGGCCGCGCCGACGACGCCGGCGGCGGCCCCGAGCATCAGCGTCACCCGGGCGGCCGCGGCGCCGCCGCGGTACGGCCACCCTCCGTCGTAGGCGCCGAGGCCCGAGGAGATGGTGTGCGCCAGGCGGTCCCAGTGCCACGGCCACAATTCGGCCGCCGACGCTCCGGCCGCGCTCAGCGCAAGCCAGGCGCCGAGGGCGACAAGCGCAATCCGCAGCGGCGTCACCCCGAGCGCGCGGCGCGGCGGGACGCGCGTGGCGTGGAGCGCCGCGGCCGTGGCCGTGCCGGCAGCGGCGATGCCGAGCGCGCGCCACACCGGCGGGTTGTCGAGCAGATCGGCGAAACGCAGCGCGGCGATCACCGCGAGCGCCGCGAACGCGATCGGTGGCGCCCACGTGACCCGCTCGCCGGGCGCGAGCGAGCCCGGTCGTGCGCTCGCAACCGGCGCCGTTCGCGACAGCGCTCCGGTCGCGCTCATGCCGATCCGATTCCGGCGGCCGACGGCACGAGCTGGGCCGCGCAGCCCGCGACCGAGAAGGCGACCGGCAGGCGGGCGATGGGTTGCGGGGCGACGCGCCAGGATCCGGGCGGAACATCGGCCGTCCCCGGCGGCGCGGCGGTCACGCAGATCAGGTTGGAGGCGAACGTCGACCGCGGCCAGGACGGTCCCGCGCCCTCCGGGCCGACGAGCGCGAGCCGTGCGTGCTGCGAGGCCCAGCCGCGCAGGTCGGCGGCGATCGGCGCGGCGCGCCGGTCGCCGGGCAGGAGCAGGTCGCAGCCGCCGCGGCGGGCCAGATGGACGCACAGCGACGCTGCGGCGCGCAGCGCACGGTCGAGCGCCTCATCGGACTCCGGCCGGCGGGCGTCCACGGCGACGAGCGGCCGCTGGTCGGCCTCGGCGCCGAGTCGGTGCTCGACGAGCTCGCCGGTGCGGGCGACGGTCGGCCAGTGGATTCGCGAGGCCGGGGCGCCCGGACGGTACGGCCGCAGCGAGTCGATCTCGTCGGCGGGCCGCGGAGCGTGGGCGCTGCGCCCCGTGTCGCCGGCCGGCCCGCCGCCCGCCCGTGCGCTCACCGGATGCACGCTGGGAAGCACGAGGAGCTCGACCGCTTCGGACGCGACCTCGCGGTGGCAGACGCCGAGCGGGTCGCGGAGGGTCAGGCGGAGCGGACCGATCCGGCGGCGTCCGCGACGACGCGGGATCACGGACGCGGCCGTCCGACCGCCGGCGCGCCGCCGCGGAATGGCGATCGGCTCGCCGCCCTGGAGCTCGAGCGTCGCTCCCGGGAGGGGCCAGGGGCCCCGGCTCATCCGGATCTCCAGCGTCACCCGTTCGCCCTCGGACACGACGTCGCGAGGGCAGCGCAGCTCGACGCGCGTACCGGCGGCGGCGAGCGTCACCCAGGCCGGAGCGACCATGGCGACGAGCACGAGCGACAGACCGGGGACGTACAGCTCGGGGGCCGCGAACGCCGCGGCCACGCCGCACAGCACGGCTCCGGCGCCCGCGAGCTGAGCGGCTCGTGTCACAGGGCCGGCACCCGCGCGAGGGCGTCGCGCACGATCTCGGCGCGCTCGGCGGGCGCTGCGCCCGGCGCGAGGAGCAGCCGGTGGGTCAGGACCGACGGCGCCAGCTGCTGCACGTCGTCCGGGAGCGCATGGTCGCGCCCGTCGAGCACGGCATTCGCCTTCGCCGCCTTGAGCAGCATGAGCCCGGCGCGCGGACTCGCCCCGAGCCCGGAGCGGGGATCGTCGCGCGTGCGCTGCAGCAGGGCGACGACATAGCGACGCAGTGGCTCGCTGGCGTAGGCGTCGATCACCGCCTGCTGCGCGAGCAGGATCTCGTCGATCGAGGCGACGGGAGCGACCTCGAGCACGCGGTCGCCGGCCGCGTGCGCCGAGAGCATCTCGGCCTCCTGCTCGGGAGTCGGATAGCCGAGCGACACCCGCACCATGAAGCGGTCGAGCTGCGCCTCGGGCAGCGGATAGGTGCCCTCGTACTCGACCGGGTTCTGGGTGGCGAGCACGAGGAACGGGATCGGCAGCGGGTGGCTGTGGCCGTCCACGGTGACCCGGCCCTCCTGCATGCATTCGAGCAGCCCCGACTGCGTCTTGGGCGAGGCGCGGTTGATCTCGTCCACGAGCGCGATGTGCGCGAACACCGGCCCGGGGCGAAATTCGAAGCGGGCGTCCTGCTGGTTGAACACGTTCGTGCCGACGACGTCGGACGGGAGCAGGTCCGACGTGCACTGGATGCGGGCGAAGTCGGCCTCGATCGAACGAGCCAGCGCCCGCGCGAGCGCCGTCTTGCCGACCCCGGGGTGATCCTCGATGAGCACGTGGCCCCCGGCCATCAGCGCGACGAGCACGTCCCGCAGCACGGCCTCGGGCACCTTCACCGCCTCGGCGATGTTCGCGGCCACCCGCGAGCCGAGCGCGGCGACGTCCGCGGGCCCGAGGTGGTCGATCGTCGCACCCATCTCGTGCGATGTTACGCGGCGGGCCTCGCCGCTCGAAGCGCACCGCGCCCGGTGCCGAGAATCATCCGGTTCGGTTGATGCGCGCGGCTGCACCGGAGCCTAGGTTGAGGCCGAACCGGTGGACGAGTGCCGGCCCGGGCCGCGAAGTGGCGCGGGCCGCACCGTCCGATTGACCAAGGAGACCTGAGACATGGCTATCGGACCCGTACAGCTCCTGGTGCTCGGCTTCGACCACCCCGACTTCCACGGCCAGATCGTGGCTGAGTTGGAGCGGTTGCGCGAGAACGACCAGGTGCGCGTGATTGACGCGCTGGCGGTGCACAAGGACGCCGCCGGAGAGATCGAGGTGGCTCATCTGAGCAACCTCAGCCGCGATGAGGCGATCGAGCTCGGCAGCAAGGTGGGCGCGCTCGTCGGCCTCGGGATCGCCGGCGAGGAAGGCGCCGAGGAGGGTGCCGAGGCTGGAGCCGAGGCCGGCGAGAGCGGCATCGACGTGTTCTCCGACGAGGACGCCTGGGACGTGATCGGGGAGATCCCCAACGACACGGCCGCGGCGCTCGTGCTGATCGAGCATCACTGGGCGGTGCCGCTGCGCAACGCGATCGCGAGCGCGGGCGGCTTCCGCATCAGCGATGGCTTCATCAGCCCGGAGGACCTCATCGCGATCGGTCTGCTCGCCGAGGAGGAGGCCGAGGAGCACGCGCTCGCCGGCTCCTGAGCGGCCGTCGCGTCCCATCACCGTTCAACGATCACCAAGGAGACCAGCATGGTCGGTACTCGCAGGGTTGCCCGTCGTACGAGCCGGCGCGTCGCGCGTCGTCGCTAACGGATCCGTCAAAGCACTAGGAGGAGCAGCTCATGGACAACGAAGCACGCGTCACGGGTTGGTGGATCTTCGCCGCCTTCATGCTCGCCATCGCCGGAACGCTGAACATCATCTGGGGAATCGCTGCGATCTCGAACTCGAGCTTCTTCGTGGCGAATCAGAGATACATCGTTAGTGACCTCAACACCTGGGGCTGGGTGACGCTCTTCCTCGGGATCCTCGAGTGGTGCGCCGCGGGCTCGCTGTTCGCCGGCGGCAGCTTCGGCCGGTGGTTCGGGGCGACCGTGGCGTCGCTCACGGCGATCGTCGCGTTGCTGGAGATCCCCGCGTACCCGTTCTGGTCGCTGTGCGTGTTCGCGCTGTCGGTCATCGTCGTGTACCAGTTGCTCAAGGAGCCGGACCTCGTCTGAGTCCCACGGCCCGCGCAGACACATGCCGCTCGTCCGTCCGCGATGGGTCCGGCCCGCCGGGCCCATCGTGCGTCGGACCCGGGAGGCGAGGCGGGAGAGGCAGCGCGCACGCGCGCCGAGGCGGCGATCGCGGTGAGGAGCGCGAGGCTCGCAGCGATCACCGCGCTGGCGCTCGCGCTCCTCGCCGCCGCCGGGGCCGTCGCGATCGCCGTCGGGGCGTTCCCCCGCGGCCTGTTCGTCGTCGGGTTCGTGATCGCCGCCTGTCCGCTGGCGTGGTACGGGATCCTGCGCCGCGGCGTCGCGCGCTGGGTCAGCCTCGGCGTCGCGGCGCTGCTGCTGGCCGCGGCGCTGGCGATGCTGATCCTGATCGGGCCGTTCCTGGCCGAGCTGGCCGTCGTCGTGGTCCTCGCGCTGGCCCTGTCCGCCGGGCGCGCCGCCTTCGCGGTCAAGGCTCAGCTGCCCCCGGCTCCGCGGCCGCAGCGGCCGGTGCTCATCTGGAACCCGCGCTCAGGCGACGGCAAGGCCGAGCGCTGCCATCTGGAGGACGAGGCCCGCGCGCGGGGGATCGCGTGCGTCGAGCTGAAGCCGGGCGACGATCTCAACGACCTCGTGCGCGAGGCGATCGCCGGCGGCGCCGACGCGCTGGCGATGGCGGGCGGCGACGGGTCGCAGGCGCTCGTGGCGGCGGCGGCGGCCAGGGCCGGGCTCCCGTACGCCTGCATCCCCGCCGGCACCCGCAACCACTTCGCGCTCGATCTCGGCGTCGACCGCGACGACGTCGTCGGGGCCCTCGACGCGCTCGTGCGCGGCGGCGAGCGGCGCGTCGACCTCGCCGAGGTCAACGGCCGCGTGTTCGTGAACAACGTCTCCCTTGGGGTGTACGCCGACGCCGTGCAGCAGGAGGGCTACCGCGAGGCGAAGCTGCGGACGATCTTCAACGCCGTTCCCGACGAGCTGGGTCCCGACGGGCGGGCGCCGGACCTGCGCTGGACCGGGCCCGACGGAACCGAGCACGCATCGGGCGCGGTGATCCTCGTGTCGAACAATCCGTACCGCCTGCGCGCGCTGGACTCGGGCACGCGCCCGCGACTGGACACCGGAGAGCTCGGGGTCGCCGTCATGGCGGATTCTCCCGGCGACCCTCGTGGCGGCGCCCTGCGGCAATGGTCGACACCGACCTTCGAGATCCGGTCGAGCGGCGGCGTGCCGGCCGGGGTCGACGGCGAGGCCCTCGTCCTCGACCCGCCGCTGCGCTTCGTGATGCGCCCCGGGGCGCTCGCGGTGCGCATCGCCCCCCAGCATCCGGGCGCGTCGCCCTCCGCCGCCCTCCCGGACGGGGCGTGGGAGGCGGTCCGCGCGCTTGCGCGGATCGCCGAGGGCCACGCTCCGGAGCCCCGCTGACGTGCTGCCGCAGGCGTTCACGATCGCCCTTGCGGCATCGCTGTATCCGCCCGCGCTCGCGGCCGTGATCGCGCTCGGCCAGGGCACCGAGGTGCGGTTGCGCGTCGTGTTGTTCGTCCTCGCCGCGCTGCTGACGGTCTACGTCGAGGGCGCGCTGATCCTGGTCGTGTTCACCAACGTCGACGGCTCGAGCGGCTCGCAGCGCACGATCAGCGCCGGGCTCAGCATCGCGATCGGGCTCGTCGCGCTGTTCGTCGCGTGGCGTCTCGCCCATCCCGGACCGTCCAAGCCGAAGAGCGCCGGACCGTCGAGGACCGATCGCTACCTCCGCAACCGGCGGCTGGTCGTCGTGCTCGGCGTCACCTTGTACATCCTGCCGTCGCCGGTCTACCTCGGCGCGATCAAGGCGGTCGCCGACACGAAGCTCTCGACGAGCCAGCACCTCGCGTACCTGGCGGCGGTCGTGATCGTGATGCTCTGGCTGATCGAGGTCCCGATGCTCATCCTGGTCGCCGCCCCCGAGCGCGGTTCGGCGTGGCTCGTGAGCATCAATCAGTGGTTCGGCCGGCACGGTCGGGCGGTCGCCGTGGTTGCGTCCGTGGCCGCCGGCGCGTACCTGATCGGCAAGGGGATCGCCGACGCGTTGAGCTGACCGACGTGTCGTAAGCTCGCCTCACCGATGACCGCCGACCCCGCACGCGCGTCGAGTCGTCCCGCCGAGGGGGCGAGGATGACCCGCGAACGCTGGATGGCGCTGTGCTTCGCCGCCGGGTCGACCTGCTTCCTCATCGGCCCGTTCCCGGGCTACGCGAACCTCGTGGGTGATGCCGCCGACGCGGTCACGTTCTTCGTCGGCTCGATCCTGTTCACCGCCGGCGGCGCGCTGCAGTCGGCGATCGCGTTTGGAGAGCGCCACGCGCCCGGGGCCGGCCGGGCGGCGTGGTGGGCGGCGGCCATCCAGTCGGCGGGGACGCTGTTCTTCAACGTGACCACGTATCAGGCCATGTACACGGCCCTGTCCATCAGCGAATACGACCGGCTCGTGTGGCGGCCGGACGCGCTCGGATCGGTCTGCTTCCTCGTCTCGGGAGCGATCGCCTACCGCGCGTCGCCACGCCGCGGCTGGCGCCCGGAGCGCGGCGGTCCCGGGTGGTGGGAGCCGGCGGTCAACCTGCTCGGCTGCATCTTCTTCGGCATCTCGGCGGTCGCCGGCTACGTCGTCCCCTCGTCGGGCTCGGTGATCGACCTGGCCGCCGCGAACTGGAACACCGCGCTCGGCGCGGCCTGCTTCCTCGCCTGCGCCCTGGCCACGTTGCGCACCGGACGCACGCTGAAGTCACCCCGGCTTCGGCGCCTGCACGAGCTCGAGCAGGCGGTCGAGCACGGCGTCGTGCGGATCGCCTGAGTCGCCGGCGCGTCCCTTCGCGCCGGGCGTGGGCGATGCGCCCCGCGTGGGGCGCGATCAAGCGGTCAGTAGAGGCTGACGACGGCCTCGACGTCGTCCGGCGAGTAGCCGGCGTCGAGGTAGAGGTCGTGCAGCCGGACGCGAAGCACCACGCCCTCGACGGCGGCGATGTCGTCCGGTGACCAGCCCTCGGCCAGCATCCGGTCGTGCATCGTGCGCAGGGTGGCGGCGGTTCCGGTCACGGCCATGACGGTCCTTCCTGTGAGTCGTTGTGCGGCGTACCTTCGTATACGTCATCGGCTCGCTCGCGGCTGCGCCTTAGCGCGAGCTCGAGATACGGGCGGGTGGACCGCCGGTGGTCTGCGTGGTTCTCAGCTGACGCTGACCACGGTGTATGCCCGCTCGCCGCGCGGCAGCGCGATCGAGACGCGGTCGCCGGCCCGGCTGCCGATGAGTGCCCGCGCGACGGGCGAGTCGACCGACAGGCGGCCCTGTGGCGGCGCCGCCTCGTGCGAGCTGACGAGCTCCCACGTCTGCTCCGCGCCCGCCTCGTCGCGAACGACGACCGTCGAGCCGAACGACACGGCCCCGTCGCTCGCGCCCGCCTCCACGACCGACGCCCGCGAGATGCGCTCACGCAACCGCGCGATCTTGGTCTCCAGGTGGGCCTGGTCGTTCTTCGCGTCGTGGTACTCGCTGTTCTCCTTCAGGTCGCCCCACTCGCGCGCCGTCTTGATGCGCTCGGCGATCTCCCGGCGTCCGCTGCCCTCGAGCTCCTCGAGCTGGCGCTCGAGCTCGGCCAGCCCCTCGGCCGTGATCACGTTGACATCGTCCATATCGCCTCGTCCTCGTCGTTGCGGTGGTCCCTGGCAAGAGGGTAGCCGGGTCGCCGCTCTCCCTGCGCGGGGCCGAACCGCTCACAGCGACGGGAGGCGCTGGCCGGGCTCGAGCAGCGGGGCGAAACCGTCCCCGCCGCGGGCGACGCGCTCGAGCACCGCGTCGACGTCCAGCCGCAGCGCGTCGGTGTCGCCCCCGCGATGGGCCGTCGCCACCTCCTCCCAATCGAGCGGCGCGGACACGGTCGGGGCGGCCTCGGCCCGCACCGAGTACACGTTGACGGTCGTCTTGTGGCGGTCGTTCTGGCTCCAATCGACGAACACGCGGCCATCGCGCGCGCTGCGGGTCATGCGCGCCACGACGAGATCGGGCGCCTGCGCGGCGAGCAGCCCGGCGATGTGACGCGCGAACGCCTTCGTCTCCGTGAACGTCGCCGTCCCGTCCAGCGGCACGTAGACCTGCAACCCCTTCGCGCCGGAGGTCTTCACGACCGAGACGAGCCCGAGCGTGTCGAACAGCGCGCGCAGCACGAGCGCGACCTCGCAACACTCGGGCAGGCCGGCGGGCGGGCCGGGATCGAGATCGAACACGAGCGTCGTCGGATGCGTCAGGGCGGGCACCCGGGCGAGCGACGTGTGCAGCTCGATCGCGGCGAGGTTCGCGGCCCACACGAGCGTCGGCGCGTCCTGCACGAGGCAGTAGTCGACCGCCTCGCCGCGGCGGCCGGGGGCCACCCGATGGCTCTGCACCCAGTCCGGCCTGTGGCCGGGAACGTTCTTCTCATAGAAGAAGGGGGCATCGACCCCGTTGGGGTACCGCTTGAAGGTGACCGGTCGGTCGCGCAGGTGCGGGAGGATGACCGGCGCGATCCGCGCGTAGTACTCGATCAGGCCGCCCTTCGTGAAGCCGGTCGCTCCGAAGAGCACCTTGTCGTAGTTGGTCAGGCGCAGCTCGCGACCCTCGAGCACGACCGTGAGCCCGGCCCGGGTGGCCTCGACCTCGTCGAACACCGCGGCGGCGCGTGCGGCGGGCTCGTCCGCCCCGCCCGCCCGCCGGCGCGACCGGGCGGCCCTCGGGCGGGCGGGCGGGGCGGACGCACCGACCGCCCCGTCGGTTGGCTGGGCCTCGCGGACGATCGTGCGCGGATCGACGTCGTCGCGCAGCCCGACATACGTCGGGTGGCGCAGGACGCCGGCGGTGGTCCACTCGCCGAACCGCACGTCGACCACGAGGTCGGGCTCCACGAAGCGGGCCTCGCCGGGCACGGCGCCGTCGGCGAACGGCGACTGCGCCCGGGCGAGGAGCGCGAGCCGCTCGCCGAGCTGGCGCCGATCGCGCTCGCCGAGTCCGCTGCCCACACGCCCGGCGTAGCGCAGCGCGCCGGCGTTGTCGTGGTAGCCGAGCAGGAGCGCGCCGATGCCCGACGCGCGGCCGCCCCGGCCGGGCAGCCACCCACCGACGACGAACTCCTGGCGGCGCATGTTCTTGACCTTCACCCAGGCGCTCGAGCGTCGGCCGGGCTCGTAGCGGCTGTCCAGGCGCTTGGCCACGAGCCCCTCGAGGCCCTGCTGCGCGCTCGCGGCGAGCAGCGCCGGGCCGTCGCCGCGATGGAAGTCCGGGGTTCGCCAGGCGTCGCCGTGCAGCCCGAGTCCCTCCAGCAGCGCCCGGCGCTCGACGTACGCGCGGTCGAGCACCGCGACGCCGTCGAGCTGCAGCAGGTCGAAGATCACGTAGGTCACCGGCGTGCGTGCGGCACGCTCGCGCGCCGCGCCGGCGCCGTCGACGTGCATCCGCTCCTGCAGCCGTTCGAAGCTCGGGCGCCCGGCGGCGTCGAACGCGACGATCTCCCCGTCGAGGACCGCGTCGCGCGCGGCGAGCACCGGGCCGAGCGGGGCGAGCTCGGGATAGGAGCGGGTGATGTCGCGATCGTTGCGACTGCGCAGCATCAGCTCGCCGCCGACGGCCGATGCGAGCGCCCGCACGCCGTCCCATTTGATCTCGTAGGCGAATCGGCCGGCGCTCGACGGCGGCGGCAGCGGCCCCGGCGTCGCGAGCATCGGGGCGAACGGCTTGCTCAGCGCGGGCTCCTCACCGGCCGGTCGCGGGCGCGCCGGATACCGCGGCCGGGGAGCCGGCGCCCAGGAGCGGCGTCGGCCCGAGCAGCAGGAGCAGGGCCTCGGCCGTGCCCGTCGCGTCGTGGCCCCCGGTGGCGAGGCGTCGCAGCGCCAGACCGGTCATGAGCGCGACGACGGCCGGCGCGTGCCGCTGAGGAGAGTCGACGCCGAGCGCCTCCAGCGCGGCCACGGCGATCGCGTCGTTGGCGGCGAAGCAGCGCGCCGAGGCGTCGCGGATCGCGGGATCGCGCGCCGCGTGCAGGTGCAGCTCCAGCTCGGCGACCTGCTGCATGATGTCCGAGGAGTCGGCGACGACGCGCTCGACCTCGGCGGCGATCTCGAACAGATCGAGCGGCTCGGCGCGCAGGCGCTCGGCGACCTGCTCGCGGTAGGCCGTCTGCTCGCGGACGTACAACAGCAGGCTCTCGCGCAGGAGGTCCGCCTGCGTGGCGAAGTGGTAGGTGATCGAGCCGAGCGAGACGCCGGCGGCGAGTCCGATCTCGCGGTTGGAGACGGCCCCGACGCCGCGCTCGCCGATGAGCTGAAGGGTCGCGCGCAGGATCCGCTCGCGGACGCTCGGCTGCGCCTCGGTCATGCGCGGTGGGGCGGTGTGCGCTCGGGCCAGCGCTCGACCCGCTCGAGCTCGGCGGCGAGCGCGAGCAGCGTCGCCTCGTCGCGCGGGCGTCCGAGCAGCTGGGCGCCGATCGGGAGGCCGTCGCCGTGGGGGTGGGCCGGGATGCTGATCGCCGGCCAGCCGAGGTGGTTCCAGGGCCAGGCGTACGGGCAGCTGCTCGCCACGAGCTGGTCGGTGGCCCATCCGCCGAGGCCGTCGATTGAGCCGATGGGCAGGGGACCCTGCGCCGTCGTCGGCGTGAGCACGACGTCGGCGCGGGCGAAGATCCGCCCGACGCGCCGGCGGAACACCGTGTCGAGCGAGCGGGCGGCGCCGAGGAACCGGCGCGCCACGTTGTGGCCCATGCGGGCCGTGCTCATCGTGCGGGGGTCGAGCGCGCTCGGGTCGGGCGCGTCCGCCGTCCACTGCGCGACGCCCGACAGCGAGCGCGAGAGGAAGGGCAGGCCGATGAGCCCATAGGCGGGATCGGCCTCGAAGACCTCGTGGCCGAGCCCGGACAGGACGTCGCCGAGGCGTCCGATCGCCGCGGCGATCTCCGGGTGCAGCCTCACGCGCGTGCCCGAGAAGGGCGCGCGCAGGGAGACGGCGATGCGCAGGCGCCGGGGCGGGTGCGCGAGCGCCGCGGCGAACGGTTGCGGAGGGGGCGCCGCGCGGTAGATGTCGTGGGGGTGGTTGCCGCAGACGGCGTCGAGCAGCCTTGCCGCGTCGGCGACGGTGCGGGTGAGGGGGCCGAAGCAGACGATGCCGTTGAACGCGCCGGTCTGGGGCCAGGTCGAGATCCGCCCGCGGTGGGGCTTGATCCCGACGAGCCCGGTCCACGCGGCGGGGATGCGCACCGAGCCGGCGCCGTCGGAGCCCATCGCGGCCGGCACGATGCCGGCGGCCACCGCCGCCGCCGACCCGCCGCTCGATCCGCCCGGGGTGTGCGCGAGGTTCCATGGGTTGCGCGTCGATCCGAAGGCGGACCCCTCGGTGAGCGGATACAGCCCGACCTCCGGGGTGTTCGTCTTGCCGACGATGATCGCCCCGGCGTCGCGCAGTCGCCGCACGACCTCGCCGTCGACGTCCTTGGCCGGGAACGAGCCGGCGCAGCCGAACGCGGTCGGCAGGCCGGCGACGTCCATGTCGTCCTTGACCGCGATCGGCACCCCGAGCAACGAACCGCGCTCGCCGGCGGCGATGCGCCGATCGGCCTCGGCCGCCTCGGCGCGCGCCTGCTCGCCCCGCACGATCCGAAACGCGTTGAGCGTGTCCTGCGTGGCGTCGATCCGGGCCAGCGCCCGATCGACGAGCTCGACGGCGCTCACCTCGCGGCGCGCGAGCGCGTCGGCGAGCTCCCCGACGGTGGGGAGGGCGGGGGCATCGGGCCGGCGGTCGTCGGTGGCGGTCGTGTCGTACATCGCGGCGATCCCTCCTCGGTCGGGCGTCCGACGGGCCCCGGGCGCCGGTCGCAGCCCCGAGGCGTTCGTTCGAACGAACGCGCCGAGGTTAGCACGGGCGCAGCACGCGCCGGTCGAGGCCGCGCGGCGGGCGCCCCGGCTCAGTGCGCGACGTGCAGCCGGCGGTCGCCGTCGACCGACAGCGTGAGCCGGCCGTCCAGCAGCTCGATCAGCTCGGCGCCGACGAGCTCGCGCCGCCACCCGGTCAGCGTGCGCACGTCGGGCTCGGCTCGGCCGTGGCGCCAGGCATCGACGATCGCCTGCAGATCGGCGCGGGCTGCGACGAGCTCGTAGGCGAGGCCGGCCTCGCGTGAACGCGCGCGGGCCAGCGCCTCGCAGAGCGCGATGAGCGGCGCATCGGCCGGGTCCGGCGCCCCCGCGCGCCGCTCGTCGTCGAGCGCCGGCGCCGACCGGCCGCGCCCGCGCTGCACGGCCGCGAGCACGTCGTCGCCGCGGCGACGCATGCTGTGCTGGTTGACGCCGCGGATCTGCTCGAGGTCGTGTGTGGTCCGCGGCCGTCGCTTGGCGATCTCGACGAGCGCGGCGTCGGCGAGGACCGATTGCACGGTGCGGTCCTGGCGGGCCGCCGTGCGCTCGCGCCACTCGACGAGCTCGCGCGCGATGCCCTGCGACTCGCCGCGCAGGCTGCGCACGCGGGGCAGGCGCGCATAGATCGTCTCGAGATCGCGCTCGTCGCTCGCACGCTCGAGGGCGGCGCACTCCTGACGCGCCCACTCGAGCCGGCCGCGCTCGCCCAGCCGGTCCTTCAGGCGGTCGGCGAGCTCGAGCAGATGCAGGACGTCCTCGCGTGCATAGGAGAGCTGCTCGGCGCTGAGCGGCCGCTTGTCCCACCGCGTGAAGCTCGCGCTCTTAGCGACGCGAACCCCGAGCACGTCGGCGAGCAGCGATTCGTAGGACGCCTGGGCGGGCAGTCCGGCGAAGCCGGCCGCGAGTTGCGTGTCGAAGATGTTCCGCACCTCCGTGTCGAGATAGCGGCGCAGGAGTGCGATGTCCTGACGGCCCGCGTGCACGACGATCTCGATCGCCGGATCGGCGAGGATCTGCGCCAGCGGTGTGGCGTCGAGCCCCTCCTGCAACGGGTCGATGACCTCGATGCGGTCCTCGGCGTCGGGCCGGGGCGCCGCGATCTGGATGAGGCAGAGGAGCGTGCGGTAGCGACCCTCGCCCATGAACTCGGTGTCGATCGCGATGCGTCGGCCGGCACGGGCGAGCGCGGCGAGCTCCTCGACGGCGGCGGAGTCGTTCGGGCTCACGCGTGGTGAGGGACGCGGTCGATCTCGTGAACGCTGCCGACGGCCGTGGGCAGACGCAGCGAGAAACACGCGCCCCGCTGCCCTTCCCGGGGTAGGGCGAGCGTCAGCGAGCCGCCCATGCGGTCGGCGAGCTCGCGCCCGATCGCCAGGCCGAGACCGAAGCCGGTGCGTCCGACCGCGGAGCTGCCCCGCTGGAAGCGCTCGAAGATGAGCTCGCGCTCGGCCTCGGGCACGCCCGGACCCTCGTCGGTCACGCTCGCCGTCGCCCACGTTCCCTGGGAGGACAGCTCCACGCGAATGGTCGAGTCGACGGGGGACACGCGCAGGGCATTGTCGATGAGGATGCGGATGACGCGTGCGACCGCGCCCGGGTCGGCGACGACCCAGCACGGGTCCGCAGGCGGGGAGGCCTCGAGATCGACGTGAGCCTCCCCGGCGCGCAGCTCGAACTCGGCGGCGACGGCGCGGCAGATCTCACTCAGCTCGAGCGGCTCGGCGCGCAGCTCGAGGTCGGCGTCGAGGCGGCTCAGATCGAGCAGGTCGGTCGCCAGCTGTGACAGACGGCGGGTCTGGTCCTTCGCCCGGGCCGTGCGCTCGCGGGCATCCTCGAGGTCGAGGTGATCGGCGTTCAGGTCATCCTCGAGCAGCTCGAGCATCGCGTCGAGCGACGCGAGCGGCGTGCGCAGCTCATGCGATGCGGTGGCGACGAACGACCGCCGCGCCGCCTCCTGACGGTGCAGCTGGCGCTGCATCGTGGCGAACGCCCGCGCCAGGTCGCCGATCTCGTCGCGGCCGCGGTCTACCGGGTCGTCGGACTCGAGCGCGCCGAGCTGGAGGTCGAGCGTCGCGTCGCGCAGGCGCTCGAGGCGGCGCAGGAGCCTCGAGCTGAGCCCGATGCCGAGCAGCAGCGCGACGACGAGACCGACGGCGGCAGCCTCGAGGAACGCCCGCTGCACGGTGTCCACCGCCGAGTCCACGAGCAGGCTGCGATGCACCTCCACGGCGAACAGGCGCTCGCCCATCCGCACCGGCTCGGCGTCGAGCAGGACGTTGCCGACGAGCGAGTGGTTCCCGCGGTCGGTGACGATCGCCTGGCGGGCGGCCTCGTAGTCGAGCGGGATGTCGGTGTCGGCGCCCGGCGGCTGGTCGATGACCTGCAGCCGCGAGTCGAACACCTCGATCTCGCCATCGGTCGTGCGGCGCAGAGCGGCCACCGCCGAGCGCAACGCGGGCACCGGCGGCAGGCCCGTCGCCCGGTTGACGTGCAGCTCGGTGAAGCGCGGTTTGGCGTTCGCGACCGCGATGAGGACGCTCTGCTCGTTGCCCGCGCGCAGCCGCTGCTCGAGCGGCCCGAGCAGCGCGAGCGCGGCGACGGCGAGCGTGACCGCCGAGGTCAGGACGAGCGCCGCCAGGAGGCGGGGCCGCAGGCCGAACGCGCGCGCGCGTCGCATCAGGGCTCCTGGAACCGATACCCAGCGCCGCGCACCGTGAGGATCAGCTTGGGCTCGTCGGGCTTCTCTTCGAGCTTCTCCCGAAGATGGCGGATGTGGACGTCGATCGCCCGCGGATCGCGATACGCGGAGTCCCCCCAGATCGCCCGCAGGAGCTCCTGGCGATTGAGCAGGCGGCCCGGCTCGGCCATCAGCCGCGCGAGGAGCTCGAACTCCGAGAAGGTCAGCCGGGCCGGCTGCCCGCGCACGGTCACCTCGCGATGGCTGCGGTCGAGCGTCACCGCGCCGACGGTGAGGATCTCCCGGCCCATCGCTCGGGGTCCGGAGCGGCGGAGCACCGCCCGCACGCGGCTGCGCAGCTCGGCGAGCCCGAACGGCTTCGTGACGTAGTCGTCGGCGCCCGCCTCGAGGCCCTGTACCGCGTCGGCCTCGGTGTCGAGCGCGGTGAGCATGATGATCGGCACGACGTTCCGCCGTTCGCGGAGCGTGCGGCAGACGTCGTAGCCGTTCGGCCCAGCGCCGAGGGCGACATCGAGCAGGACGACGTCGTACTGCTCGTGGTCGGACTGCTCGATGGCCGCCCCCCCGTCCGCAACGGCGGTGACGCGATGACCCTCGCGTGTGAACGAGCGGGTGAGCGTCTCGCGGAGCGTCGCCTCGTCGTCGACGACGAGGATGTTCAGCGAGACCGGCGCGTCCATGATCCTCACGCTATCGACTCGGGGAGGCGCCAGAGCACCGCGCGGTTGCCCAGTCCGGCCTGACCGGACACGTTGATCCCGTGTGCGCGGATCCACCTGACCGGGGCCGAGCAGGCGGCGTCGGTGGGTGGCGTGTGGCGCCCGCAGTCGGTGTTCAGGAACGCGTAGCGGACCTTGCCGCTCGCGATGAGGGTACGCAGCTGGGCGACGGACGTCAGCGTCCGCGCGTCGTAGGTCGTCAGGATGAGCACGGGCCGAACGTCCTTGACGATGAGCGCCCCGACCGCGGTCGCCGACGCGGCCGCGACCTCGTAGTGCGCCGTGCCCTGGTGTGCGCGCAGGTAGCCGCTCAGCTGTCGCAGCTCCGCCGCCGGCAGCGAGCCGACGTGTCCGGCGTCCGAGACGTTCGCCCGTACCGCCCTCAGCGACGTCGCGAGTGGGATGCTCAGCACGGCGGCGAGGATGAGCGTTCCGACGATCGTCGCGTTCGCCGTGCGGTGGCCGCGCGCCACCCCGACCAGCGCGAGCGCGGCCGCGAGCACGGCGAGCGCGCCGGCCAGGGCCATCGCCGACCACGCGCCGGTGGTGCCGTACACGAGGCGCTCCGCGTAGACGATGAGGATGCCGAGGCTGACCGCCAGCCACGCGAGGCGCCACGGGCGCCGGCCCTCCGCCACCCAGGCCACGCCGATGCCGAGCACGGCGGCCACGGCCGGCGTGAACGCCTCCACGTAGCGGGGATGCAGGCGCGCCTGCTCGCTGAACAGCACGACGCCCATCGCGAGCCACAACAGGAGACCGGCGGCGGCCGCGCGTCGCACCCGCGGCCAGGTCTCGTCATCCGGGCCGGAGTCGCTCGGCGTCTCGGCGGTCACGATCGCCGGGGCGGCGGCGGGGGCGCTCGCGGACCGGTTGGGCTCGCTCGTGGGTGAGGCCGATTCGATGCGGTCGCGCTCGGGCGGGTCGGCAGTCGGCTCCGGCGCCGCCGAGGCGCCGTTCGCCGCGGACGCGGTCGCGCCATTCGCGCCCGCGGCGGGCGGGTCGCCGACGGGCGGGCCGGGCTCGGGGGCGACGCCCGCCCGGCGCCGCCGGCGCACCGCGGACGGTGCGAGCAGCGCGGCGATGAGCGCCGGCGTGCCGAGCAGGAGCGCCGCGAGGAGTTCGAGGCCGAGCCGCTCGCCCGACAGGGGCCCCACGCGCGTGAGCAGGCGCGTCGGCGACGGGGCGGTGATCGGGATGTGGTCGCGCTCGGACTGCGTCGCCGTGGGAAAGCCCGAGCTCGAGCCGTAGGCGATCGGCCCGCCGGTGGTGCTCGAGCCCGACACGCGATCGCTCCCGTTGAAGACGAACGCGGCGTTCCATGCGCTGCCGTTGGTGGAGCCGATCGCGAACGGGCGGTCGTGGGCCGGGAACAGCAACGTGCCGGTCAGCCAGGAGAGCGACACCGCGACGTACACGGCGGCGGCGGCGAGCAGCTGCAGCAGCCGACGGCGGCGCGATCCCGGCAGGCCGAGGTAGGCGAACAGGGCCAGGCCCGGCAGCGGGACGATCGACTCGAGCAGCTTCACGTTGAACGCGAGGCCGAGTCCGACGGCGGCGAGCAGCAGCCAGCGCGTCGAGCCCTTCTCGGTCGCCCGCACGCACGCCCACAGGGCGAGCACGATGAGCAGCATCATGAGGCCGTCCATCGTGTCGCTGCGAGCCGTGATCACCTCGATCGGCAGCACGGCGAGCGCGAGCGCCGCGGCGAGCGCGGCGCCGCGCCCGAACGGGCGGCGCAACGCGGCGTACAGGACCGGCGCCGAGAGCGTGCCGGCGAGCGCCTCGGGGAACTTGAGCGCGAACGACGTGAAGCCGAACAGCTTGACGCTGACGACCTGCAGCCACAGGTCGAGCGGCGGCTTGTCGATCGAAACGCTGCCGTCGGGCTCGAAGGCGCCGAAGAAGAAGTTGTGCCACGACAGGCCCATGCTGCGCACGGCGGCGTCGTAGAAGGGGTCGCCGGGCACGGAGCCGAGGTGGCTGAGGCGCAGGAACGCCGCCGCCGCGGTGATCGCGGCGAGCGCGAGGAGCGCGAGCGGGACGCCCACGGGCGCGCGCCGCGGCGCGGCCAGCGGGGCGGGCGCCGGCGGACTCGGGGGGGTTGTGACGGCGCTCGAGGACATCCGGAGGTGCTCGCGCAGCGGCGGCCGGGGCAGGCGCGACCCGCTCGCGGCCACTGATTATCGCGCGCCGCGGCGCCGGTCCCGGTAATCTCGCGCGTCGTGGCCGACGCCCAGGAGTCCGAGCAGGGCCCAGAATCCGCCGCGGGGGCGACCTGCCTGCCGTGTCGCGGGACGGGCGCGGTGCTCTCCTTCCTCGGGGACGATTCGTCGTCGGTGCCGTGTCCGTGGTGCGAGGGGACCGGCGTTCGCCACGCGGGTGTCGACGCGCAGGCGCGCTGGCGGCCCGACTCCGGCGACGCCGCTCCGGCCGCCGGCGAGCCATCCGCGACGGGTTCGCCGAGCTCGTAGGAGCGGCTCGCGCCGGCTGCTCGCCGGCGCCTACGCGTACGACGCGAGCTCGGCCGCGGCGCGCTCGGACGGTGCGTCGACCGTCGCCGCGGGACGGGTCGCCAGGCGCAGCTCGCGCACGAGCAGCGCCGCGGCGGTGCCGGTCGCGACGATGTACACGAGGTTGAAGGCGGGGTTGTCGAGGTAGGCGGAGAAGCGCACGAACACGAGGTAGGCGACGATCGAGCCAACGAGCCCGGCCGTCGGGAAGCGCCGCCCGGCGAGCGCGTCCAGTCCGAGGAGGACGAACAGGATCGACAGGTGGTAGTACGGTGCCGATTCGGGGTCGAGCACGCACCGCAGCAGGAGCACGAGCCCCGCGACGGCGAACATCTCGCGGGCCGCGGTTCGGCGTCCCTGCCGCCACCACACGCCGAGCGGGACCGCCACGCCGAGCCCGATGATGAGCGGGTGCGACAGCAGGTTCTCGATCCCGAGGACCCTTGCGCCCGTGAACACGCGGGTGGCGCCGTTGACGTCTGTCACGCGCACGAACGCGTCCGGGGAGAACGGGAACAGCCAGTTGAAGACCGTCATGTGTGACTGCGGTGTGGTGATGAAGATCAGGGCGTGGCGAAATGCCCCGGGGTCGCCGAGGACCATGGGCAGCGTCAGTCCGCCCGCGACGGACAGGGCGAGGACGACCGTGCGCACGTGGGCCCGCGGCAGGATGAGAACGGCCGGCACGAGGAGCACGAGCGCCCATTGCTTGCTCGCGATCGCGCACCCGGCCAGGACGGCGGTGCGCACCGCGCGGCCATCCGCGGCGGCGAGCAGCGCGCCGATCGCGAGGCTCCCGGTGAGCAGGTCCTCGGGATGGCCCTCCTGGAGCGCGTCGTGCACGAGCGGATTGAGCAGGCAGATGGCGACGATGGCGACCTCGCCGAGTCGCCCCGAGCCGTGCCGGCGGGCGAACCGGCCGAGCCACAGACCCGCGAGCGCGACCGAGGTGACGCACGGGATCGCGCCCCAGCGATACAGCGCCATGTACGAGCCGCTGCCCCAGTTCTGCGCGGCCGCGACGAACGGCGCCCGCAGGTACAGCGAGAGCGCGCCCATCGCCGGCTGCTGGGCGAAGAAGCCGGCGAGGTTGCCGTGCGCGATCGCGGTGAGGGCCGGACCCGCGTCCCTCGGGTAGTCCCAGGGCCACGGCGCGCGCAGCGCGATCACGACGGCGCCGGCGACCGCGATCGCCGCCAGCACGCGGTCGGCGATCCGCGCGCGGTCCGGCATGGGCACGGATGGGTGCATGTAGCGAAGTGGTCGGCCCGCCAACCCGGCGACTTGAGTCGAACGTGGGCTCCGCCGACACGGGCGTGGCGGCGCGGGCTGCGCTCGGCGTCCGCGTCGCGCTGGGCCCCGATCCCGGAACGCCGGGCCGGCAGTGGACGCAAGGCGGACGCTGGCCGGCGCGGCCTTGATCAAATGTCCAACGCCGCCGGGCTGCGCTACAGCGTGACCGCCCTCATGACGATTCCGCTCTTGCAAGAAAACGCCAGTCGCCGGAGTGTCGGGGCAAAACATCCGTGAGGGTGTGACGCAAAGCCTACGGTCCTCGGAGTCACACGCACGCCGTGTGTCGCCAAGGAGGCCGGGTTGCCACGAAGGGCGACGGAGACAAAGGGGCTGGCGCACCCAACCAACGGATTCCTAGGAGGAATTCAATGCTGAATCGACTGCGCCAGCGGGCCAACGACGAGGGTGGCTTCACCCTGATCGAGCTCCTGGTCGTCATCCTGATCATCGGCATCCTCGCCGCGATCGCCATTCCCTCGTTCATCGGTCAGAAGAACAAGGCGAACGACGCCTCGGCGAAGGAGCTCGCCCGCACCGGCCAGACGACGGCTGAGACGGTCGCCACCGACAACAACGGCAGCTACTCGACGGTGACGCCGACGGTGCTCAACCAATACGAGCCGAGCATCCCGACGACCGGTTCGGTCGGCGGTAGCAACGCGTGGCTCTCGAGCGCGTCCGGCACGGCCAGCACCTACACGGTTGTGGCCGAGTCGACCAACGGCGATCTCTACACGATCACGAACACCTCCGGCACGATCGCCCGCACCTGCTCGCGCGGCAGCGGCGTGACGGCCCAGCAGAGCGGCTGCCCGGCCGGTACCTGGTAGCAGCCCTCGCGAGCGCACCGCGCTCAGTTCGAGACCTGCGGCGAGGCGGCCCCCGGGCCGCCTCGCTGTCGTCCGGGGACCGTTCGCCTGTCGCGCGGCGGCTGCCATCCGGCCTCCGCCGCGGACGGACGAGATGGTCCTTTGGGGGAATTGGTCTGGATCGCTTAAAGAAACCCACGCGGTGACCGATGCACAGGTCGTGTGTGGGGAAACGTGGAGAGTGAATCCGGTGAGACAACACAAAATGCGCGCCGCCGGCCCCCTGGCCGATGAGCGTGGCTTCACCCTGATCGAGCTGCTCGTCGTCATCCTCATCATCGGCGTGCTGGCCGCGATCGCGATCCCGTCGTTCATCGGCCAGAAGAACAAGGCCAACGACGCCGGCGCGAAGGAGCTCGCGCGCACGGGTCAGACGACGGCCGAGACGGTCGCCACCGATAACGGCGGGAGCTACGCATCGGTGACGCCCACCGTGCTGAAGACCTACGAGCCGAACATATCGACGAGCGGTTCCGTGGGCGGCAGCAATGCGTGGATCACGAGCGCCTCCGGAACCGGCAACACCTACACGGTCGTGGCCGAGGCACCCACGGGTGACCTGTTCACGATCACGAACACCGTGGGCGCGATCAGCCGCACGTGCTCGCGCGGCAGCGGTATCTCACAGCAACAGACCGGTTGCCCCAGCGGCACCTGGTAGGCCGTCCCGTCGGGCTCAATCGGTGTGGCGACGTGCGTGTCAGCTTGCGCGCGTCGCCCGCCGCTCAAGGCGGCGTCGGCGCGGACCGATGATCGACACATCAGCACAGTCGCCGCAGGGCGGGTTCGTGCGAGTCACCGATGGACGGACAACTCTCATTCCCCGGCGCCCCCGACGACTGGTTCCGAATGGCCGCCGAAGCCGGCTTCAGTCTCCTCGAGCTGCTCGTCGTCATCGTCCTGATCGGCATCCTCGCCGCGATCGCGATCCCGTCGTTCGTCAGCCAGAAGGGCAAGGCCAACGACGTGTCGGCGAAGGAGCTCGCGCGCACCGCGCAGACGACGGCCGCGACGTACGGCACCGACCACCGCGACGACTACTCGGGGCTCTCGGTGACCGTGCTGCAGGGCTACGAGGCCACGCTTCCGAATTGCCCATCCTCGAATGCCTGTCTCGTGTCGGCGGCCGGCACCAACACTCCGAGCAGCTACACGGTGGTCACCGCCGCCACGAGCGGCGACCAGTACACGATCAGCTACAGCGGCGGGACGGCGCTGCGGACCTGCTCCCTCGCCGCGGGCGCGGCCCCGACCGGCAGCGGATGTGCGAATGGCACCGCGGCGGCCGGCAGCGGGACCTGGTAGGAGCACCGATGAGCCGTCCCGTTCCACGCGACCACAGGGAGGCCTGAGATGCCCCCGTCGATGGCGATCGCCGCCGCGGGCCTGCTCGGCGCGACGTTCGGCTCGTTCCTGAACGTCGTCGCCTACCGCCTGCCGCGGCACGAGTCGCTCGTCGCCCCACGCTCGCGCTGTCCGTCGTGTGGAACGCCGGTGCGCGCGTTCGACAACGTGCCGATCCTCTCCTGGCTGCTGCTGCGCGGCCGCTGCCGCAGCTGCAAGACGGCGATCTCTCCGCGCTATCCGCTCGTCGAGGCGGGCACGGCGCTGCTGCTCGTCGGGGTGGTCCTCAGCCAGGACACCGCGGTGGACATCGCGCTCGGCAGCGCCCTCGTGCTGCTGCTCGTGCCGTGTGCGCTCATCGATCTCGACTACAAGATCATCCCGAACGTCCTCACCGGCCCCGGGGCCTTGCTCGCGATCGTGCTCGGCACGGCGCTCGATCCGTCCGGCGAGCCCGGCCGGCTGATCGCCGGGGCGGCGGCCGGTGGCTTCCTGCTCCTGGCCGCGCTCGCCTATCCGCGCGGCATGGGCATGGGCGACGTGAAGCTGGCCGGCATGATGGGGCTGTATCTCGGAGCCTCGGTCGCGCCCGCCATGCTCATCGCGCTCGTCAGCGGCGTGGTCGCCGGCGTCGTCGTGATCGCGCGCAAGGGGAGGGCCGAGGGCCGGCGCACGGCGGTGCCGTTCGGACCGTTCCTCGCCTTCGGGGGTGTCGTGGCGCTGTTCGCCGGTACGACGCTCGTGCATGCGTATGTGCAGCACTTCGTCCACTAGCGCGCCCCCAGGGCTGCGCGTTCCTCGTCGAGCGGCCGCGGGACTGCGCTCGGGCGGCCGATCGGCCAGGCGTGGACGAATGTCTCCTGGACATATGTCCAATTCAGTGCCGCGGGGGCTGCGGGCCCCACGGCTATCCGTCGATTCCCCCTTCTGTCGGAGTCCCCGCGCCTGACCGGCGCCGTCCGGCACACTCACCATGGCTCCCCGGATTCCCAATCCCAAGCTGACGCTTCCCAAGCGTGGACGCTCGACCAAGGCGGACGAGCCGAGCGCCCCCGTGGCGGAGAAGACGACGTCGAAGTCCACCAAGGGCTTCCGGATCCCCAATCCGAAGCTGAGTCTGCCCAAGCGTGGCCGCTCGGCCAAGGCGGACGAGCCGAGCGCCCCGGTGGCGGAGAAGACGACGTCGAAGTCCACCAAGGGCTTCCGGATCCCCAATCCGAAGCTGAGTCTGCCCAAGCGTGGCCGCTCGGCCAAGGCGGACGAGCCGAGCGCCCCGCTCGCCGACGAGTCGACGACCGCGGCACCGGCAACGCTCGAGATGCCGCCCCCCTCCGGTCCGCCCGTCTCCGAGCTTCCCGCGCCCGTGGCCGCCTCCGCGCCCCCCGCCGCACGGCGCCGGGGTCTGCCGAGGCTCGCGATGCCCAACTTCAACGCCCGATCGCTGAGCCTCCCGCGGCTCGGAGGCCGCGGTGGCGGGTCCATGTCGCGAGGACGTCCCGAGCGCGACGTCGTCGGCCTTGACATCGAGCCCGGGTACATCGTCGCCGCTCAGGCGAGCGCGAACGGCTCGGTGAAGGTCGTGCGCGCGGTCGGGGCGCCGCTGGACATGGAGGTCGTGCGCGACGGGGAGGTCCTCGACCCGCAGGCCCTCGGCGAGGCGCTGGCGGAGCTGTTCCGCGGCAGCGGGCTCGGTCGCACGGTCCGCGTCGGACTGGCAAACCAGCGGACGGTCCTGCGCACGATCGACCTGCCGCCGATCGAGGACCGAAAGGACCTGGCCACCGCGGTTCGCTTCCAGGCCGAGGAAGAGGTCCCGATGCCGCTCAACAACGCGGTCCTGGACTTTCAGCCCCTCGGGTTGGTCGACACGCCCCAGGGCCAGCGCCAGCGGGTCGTGCTCGTGGCCGCCCAGCGCGACATGGTCGAGCGACTCCTCCAGGCGCTGCAGATCGCCGGTCTGCGCCCGGTCGGCGTCGACCTGTCCGCCTTCGCGATGATCCGTGCGCTGTATCGCAGCGACGGCGAGCGCGGCCCGAACCTCGTGTACCTCGGCGTCGGCGGCCTCACCAACATGGCGGTGGCCGACGGCATCACCTGCAAGTTCACGCGTGTGCTCGGCGGTGGCCTGGAGTCGATGGCCGAGAGCCTCGCGGCGCGTCGCGAGATCCCGGTCAACGAAGCGCGCGACCTGCTCTTCCGCGTCGGCTTGCCCGAGGACGACGACAGCCACCTTGCCTACGGCGGACAGCACGACACCGCCGGGTCCGCTCCGTCCGTGGAGCCGGAGGGCTACGAGGAGTACGACGAGCACGCGCACTACGCCGACGAGACGCAGGACTACGAGGGCTACGCCGAGCACGAACCGTACGCCGACGCGCCGCAGGGCTACGCCGACCACGATCCGCATGGCGACGCGCCGGACGCGTATGCCGACCACGACCCGCACGCCGATGCGCCGCAGGCCTATGCCGACCGCGACGCGGATCCAGACGCGCCCCAGGTCTACCCGGACCACGCGCCCCACGACGACGCCCCCGATGTACCGGGCGCGGCCGATGCCGGGCCTGACGAGGTCGCGGATGCCGGCGAGGATGAGGTTCAGTTCCACACGTTCGGCGCGGGCGCGCCCGAGGCCGGTGAGCCGGAGGTTCAGTTCCACACCTACGGCGCGGCCGATGCCGGGCATGACGACGCGGCGGAGGCCGGCGAGGACGAGGTCCAGTTCCACACCTTCGGCGCCGGTGCGGCCGATGCCGGGCCCGAGGACGCGCCCGAGGCCGGTGAGCCGGAGGTTCAGTTCCACACCTACGGCGCGGCCGATGCCGGGCATGACGACGCGGCGGAGGCCGGCGAGGACGAGGTCCAGTTCCACACCTTCGGCGCCGGTGCGGCCGATGCCGGGCCCGACGACGCGCCTGAGGCCGGTGAGCCGGAGGTGCAGTTCCACACCTACGGCGCGGCCGACGCCGGGCATGACGACGCGGCGGAGGCCGGCGAGGACGAGGTCCAGTTCCACACCTTCGGCGCCGGTGCGGCCGACGCCGGGCACGACGACGCCCCCGAGGCCGGTGCCGGCGAGGTCCACGGCCAGGAGGACGTCCAGCTCCACGGCGAGGCGGCCGATCCGGACGACCCGGCCCATCCCGCCGCGGGCGACGACGCGGGGTATGGTCCGTACGCGACCGACGCCTCCTACTCCTATGAGCACGGCGCCGAGCCGGACCCGCACGCGGCGGTCCCCGCCGAGCACGCCCCGGACGAGGCGGTCACGCGCGAGCTCCCCGCCTATGACTACGAGGAGCCCCCTCCGTTCGACGACGACTACACCTTCGAGGCCCAGTCGCCGGCCGTCGCGGCGGGCGGGGCCCCCGAGCCCGCCGCCGGTATGGCCTATCCGGGCCCGGATCCGTACCGGCAGCCCTCGCGCGAGTCCGGCCCGGACGACGACGTCCACACGGTGATCAGCGACGGCGTTCGCGAGATCGCCGGCGAGGTTCGCAACTCGCTCGACTTCCAGCGCATCCAGGCGGGCGGCGAGGCGGTCCAGGGCATCGTGCTGAGCGGTCCGGTGCTCGACGTGCCCGGCTTCGCCGGCGCGCTCGAGCGCGAGCTCGGGCTCCCCGTGTACCGCGGTGAGCTCGACATGCCCGCCGGCGCCGTGTCCGGACCGGTGTCGAGGTCGCGCGTGGCCGTGGCCGCGGGCCTCGCCGTGGAGGAGATCGCGCCGTGAGAGCGGTCAACCTCATCCCCTCCGAGCAGCGCCCCGGCGCCGGCGGCACCTACGGTCGCTCGGGCGGGGTCGCGTACGCGCTCGTCGGGCTCGCCACCGGGCTTGTGGCGATGAGCGTGATGTGGCTGATGGCCCGTCACGACGTCAACACCCAGAACGCCAAGGTGACCCAGCTGGGCCAGCAGGCCCAGCAGGCCCAGGCGGTCGCGAACGGGCTCACCTCCTACAACAGCTTCGTCACGATGAGCACCGGGCGCGTCAGCGCCGTGGAGCAGCTCGCCCAGGACCGCTTCGACTGGGCGCACGCGTTCCACGAGCTCGGTCGCGTCCTTCCCGCCAACGTCTCGCTGTCTCTGGTCACCGGCACCATCGCCACCGGCACGACCGCGACTCCCGCCGCGGCGCCACCGCCCGGCGCGGCGGGAGCCGCCACTGGCGCCACCGGTGCAGCCGGCGCGGCCGGCGCCACGCCCGCCTCCGTGACCCCCGCCGGCAGCGTCCCGACGCTGGTGCTCCAGGGCTGCACGTTCTCCCAATCCGATGTGGCGTTCACGTTGCAGCGCCTCGCCCTCATCGATGGCGTGACCAACGTGACCCTGCAGTCCTCCACGGCGGGTGCACAGGGCGGCTCGAGCCCGGCGAGCAGCGCCTGCCCGGACAGCTTCAACGTCACCGTCACCTTCACGGCGCTGCCGACCGTCACCCCGACGGCCGCGACCGGCGCGGCCCCGCCGCCCGGCGTCGGGACGCCCGCATCCTCCGCGACCGTGGCCTCCACGAGCGCGGCGGGCGCGAGCGCGACCCCCGCGAGCGCCGCGAGCACGCCGAGCACGACCGGCGCCGCGACGCCGAGCGCAACGAGCGCATCGGGCCCGTCGAGCGCCTCGGGCGCGACCGGCGCGTCGGGCGCCTCTGGCGCAACGGGCGCGACGGGCGGATCGACGACCCGACCCAAGTCTCCCGCGGGAGTGCAGTGATGAGCGAACGCGATCGACTCGTCCTCATCGTCTGCGTCGTCCTGGCCTCGCTCGTCGCCACCTGGATGTTCGTGGTGTCCCCCGAGCGCCAGGCCGCTGCGAGCGTGAGCACGCAGGTCAGCCAGGCGCAGCAGACGCTCTCCACCGCCCAGTCGTCGCTCGGCACCGCCCTGGCCAGCAAGCGCAGGTACCCCGCGGCGTACGCGGCGCTCGTGGGTGTCGGCAAGGCCGTGCCGGCCAGCCCGGAGGTCCCGTCGCTCGTCTACGAGCTCGACCAGGCCTCGAGCGTGCGCAACGTCGAGTTCGCTGGGATCACCGCGGGCGGCAGCGCAGGCGGGGCCGGATCCGGGTCCGCGTCGAGCGCGAGCGCCGCGGCCACGGCCGGCGGTTTCACGACGCTCCCGTTCACGTTCGCCTTCACCGGCACGTTCTTCGACCTGTACCACCTGCTCGGCCGGCTGAACGCCTTCGCGGTGCAGACGAAGAACGGGACGCTCATCGTCACGGGTCGCCTGCTGACGATCCAGGGAGTGAACCTGGCGCCGCTCTCCACGGCCTCGGCGTCCGCCTCGGGCGGCAGCGGCGCGAACGTCCTCCTGACCGGCACGGTCACCGCCGACGCCTATGTCATGCCGGCCTCCACACCGTCGAGCGGAACCGGTAGCGGCACGCCCGCGACCACTCCGACCGGCGGGTCCACGACGTCCGGCACGCCCGCCGTGATCCAGGCCAACCCATGAGCGACGTCCTCGACTTCCTCCGCTCGGTGCGCGCGGACATCATCGAGCGGCGGCTCTGGCCGATCCTCGTGCTGCTCGCGGTGGGGTTCGTCGCCGCCGTGGTGCTGCTCGGGGGCGGCGGATCCGGCTCGGGCTCCCCGTCCGGGTCGCCTGCCCCCGGCGGACTCGCCGCGCTCGGCACCGGGAACGGGCCCGTGCTCTCTCCGGTGCCGCCGAACCCGAACCAGGCGGTCGCCGAGACCGCGAACGGCGTCGCGTTCCAGCGCCAGGCCGGCGCCCACGATCCCTTCACCCCGCTCGTCAGTCCGTCGGACACGGGAGCGACGGGGGCGACCGGCGCGACCGGCGCCTCGTCCTCGAGTGGCAGCTCGGGCAGCTCGGGCAGCTCGGGCGGCTCGAGCGGCTCCGGTTCGGGTTCGAGCTCGGGCTCGGGCGGTACGAGCGTGCCGACGCCGAGCGTGCCGACGCCGCCACCGACGACGACCCCCACGCCCACGCCCACGCCCACGCCGACCCCGTCGCCGAAGAAGAAGTCGAGCAAGCCGACGACGGTCAACGCCGACTTCCGGTTCGGTCTGTTGCCCTCGAGCGCCGGTGTGGGCACGACCGGTCCGACCGGTGCGACGGGCGCGACCGGCGCCGCCGGGCAGTCGATCTCGCTCAGCGACCTCCAGGACTACAACCAGCCGAAGGCAGGCATGCAGCTGCCCGACGCGAACGAGCCGATCCTCTCGCTGATCGGCATCAGTCCCGACGGGACATCGCTCGAGTTCGCGCTCGAGGGGAGCGGCAACCTGTTCCCCGGCAGCGGCCCGGGCGTGTGCGTGCCCTCGCCGAGCAACTGCCCGAACATGGAGCTCAAGCCGGGCGACATCGAGACCTTCCAGTACGACTCGCCGACGCTCGGCGTCGTCCAGTACGCGCTCGCGGTCGTCAGCGTCGACGGCAACACCGCCGCCACCACCGCCTCGGTGCGCCACGCGGCCCGCGAGGCGGCCGACGCCGGCGCCGCGATCCTGACCGCCGCTCCGATCCACGGCTTCGCCGCGTCGCCGTCGCCCGCCCAGGCCTCGAGCCTGACCTTCAACCGAGGGGTGCTCGCGCCCGCCCTGGTGCTCGCCGGGGCGCCGCGCTGACGCGTCACCCATCCCCCTCGGACCGGCTCATCCGCCCCGCCGTGAGGCCGGGCGGCTGGGACTGCCGTCCTCGCGCGCATCGGACTGGTACGCCGACAGGCCGGTCCGGTCGCGTGAGGCGGTGGTAGTCGCGGGGACCCCGCCCCGCCCGCCCCACGCGGGGTGACCCGCGCCCGCCCCAATAAGCTAGGGGCGCTATGGCGCTCCGTCTCATCACGGCCGGCGAATCGCACGGCCCCGGTCTCACGTGCATCGTGGAGGGGATTCCGGCCGGCCTCGAGCTGACCGAGGATGAGCTCAACCGCGACATGGCCCGGCGCCAGCTCGGCCACGGTCGCGGCGGGCGGATGAAGATCGAGCGCGACCGCGCCGAGGTCACCGGCGGCGTGCGCCACGGCCGCACGCTCGGTGGCCCGATCGCCCTGCAGGTCGCCAACCGCGACTACGCCAACTGGGAGGAGCGCATGAACCCGTGGCCGGTCGAGGCCGAGGTCGCCGAGGTGCACCTCCCGCGTCCCGGTCACGCCGATCTGGTCGGCACGCAGAAGTACAAGTTCACCGACGTGCGCAACGTGCTCGAGCGCGCGAGCGCCCGCGAGACCGCCGCGCGCGTGGCCGGCGGCGCCATCGCGCGGGCGTTCCTGCGCGCGCTCGGCGTCGAGGTGGTCTCGCACGTCACCCAGATCGGCACCGTGTACGCCCCCCGCCACGAGGAGCCGCTGTCGGCGGGCGACTTCGCCGACGTCGACGCGTCGCCGGTGCGCTGCCTCGACGCCGAGGCGAGCCGCGCGATGGTCGAGCACATCAACGTCCAGCGCAAGGCCAACGAGTCGCTCGGCGGCGTGTTCGAGGTCCGTGCCTTCGGGCTCGTCCCGGGGCTCGGCTCACACGTCTCCTGGGAGGAGCGCCTCGACGGGCGGCTCGCGGGGGCCCTGTGCTCGATCCAGGCGATCAAGGGGGTCGGCCTCGGCGACGGCTTCGACCTCGCCGCCAGGCCGGGCTCGGAGGCCCACGACGAGATCTTCCACCGCCCCGAGCGCGGGTTCTACCGGACCACGAACCACGCCGGCGGACTCGAGGGCGGCATGACGACCGGGGATCCGCTCATCGTCAGCGGCGCGATGAAGCCGCTGCCCACGCTCACCAAGCCGCTGCGGTCGGTCGATATCGCGACGCTCGAGCCGGCGGAGGCGCTGCGCGAGCGGACCGACTCGTGCACGGTGCCGGCCGCGGGGGTCGTCGGGGAGTCGATGGTGGCCTTCGTGCTCGCCGACGCCTACCGCCAGAAGTTCGGCGGCGATCACATCGACGACGTCCGCGCCGCGGTCGACGCCTACCGGGCGCGGATCGGATGGATGACCTGAGCGTCCGCGGTCCCGCGGGACCGTCCGGGTCGCCGGCCGCGCTCATGCCCGACACGACCGCGACGAGAGGTCGAGCGCTCGTGTTCATCGGCTTCATGGGCGCCGGCAAATCGACCGCCGCGCGAGAGGCGGCGGGCACGCTCGGCCTGCAGGTGCGCGACTCCGATCGCCTCCTGGAGGCTCGCCTCGGGCGCTCGGTGGCCGACGAGTTCGAGCACTCCGGCGAGGCGTCGTTCCGCGCGAGCGAGGAGCAGCTCGTCCTGGAGGTGCTCGCCGCGGCGGGCAGCGGAGCCGCGGTCGCGCTCGGCGGGGGCAGCGTGGTCTCCGAGCGCGTGCAGGCGGCGCTGCGCGATCACGTGACGGTGCTGTTGGACGTTGACGCCGACACGGCCTGGGCGCGCGCGACGCGCGGCCACGTCACCCGTCCGCTCGCCCGCGACCGGAGCACGTTCGATCGGCTCTGGCGCGAACGCGCTCCGCTCTACGAGCGGCTCGCCGATGCGATCGTGCCGGCCGCGTCGAGCGACGCGCTGCGACGCGCCCTGCCTCACCTCGCGGCGCTCGCGGCGGCCCGGCGACCGGTCCGGATGCTGTGGGCCACCGCGGCCTCGGGCGATTATCCGGTGTTCGTCGCCCGAGGGCTGCTCGAGGAGGCGCTCTGGCCACTGGACCGTCGCGCGTCGCGCGGGTTCGGCGTCACGGACGAGACGGTGGCCGGGCTGTACGGGGCGCGCCTGGACTGGGTGTCTGACACCGTCGCGATCCCGCCCGGGGAGCGGCACAAGTCGCTGGCCAGCGCCGAGCGGGTGTGGGCGGCGCTCGCGCGGGCGCGCCTGACGCGAGCCGACCACGTCGTCGCGCTCGGCGGCGGGGTCGTCGGCGATCTGGCCGGCTTCTGCGCCGCGACCTATCAGCGCGGGGTGGCGGTCGTGCACGTGCCGAGCACCCTTGTCGCGCAGGTCGACTCCGCCTACGGGGGCAAGACCGGCATCGACATCCCCGGGGGCAAGAACTACGTCGGCGCGTACCACCAGCCGGCCGGCGTCATGGTCGACCCGGCGCTGCTCGACACCCTGCCCGCGGCCGAGCGTGCGGCCGGATACGCCGAGGTGCTCAAGACGGCGCTCATCGCCGGCGGCGCCCTGTGGGAGCGCGTCGCCGGTGGCGAGCCGGTGGACGAGCGCACGATCGTCGCCTGCGCGCGCACGAAGCTCGCCGTCGTCGCCGCCGACGAGCGCGACGCCGGCGCCCGCCAGACGCTCAATCTCGGCCACACGATCGGCCACGCGATCGAGACGGTGACCGCCTTCGCGCGGTTGCGCCACGGCGAGGCGGTCGGACTCGGCCTGCTCGCGGCGCTACGCCTCTCCGGCCGCCCCGAGCTGCGAGGACAGGTGGCCGAGCTGCTCGCCGCCCAAGGGCTGCCGACCCGCCTGTCCGGGATCGACCCGGCCGCGGTGCTCGAGGCGACGGCCTCGGACAAGAAGCGCACGGCCGAGCACGTGCCGTTCGTGCTCCTCGACGCGCCCGGCAGCGTGCGCATCGGCGCGACGGTCCCGGTCGCCGATCAGCTCGCCGCGATCGAGGAGCTGATCGAGCCGTGAGCGCCGGCCCGCCCCGCGTTGAGGTCATGCACGGCGTCAACCTCGACATGCTCGGACGGCGCGATCCGGACCAGTACGGAACGCTCACCCTTGCGGAGCTCCAAGACACGGTCGCTCAGGCCGCGCGCGAGCTCGGGCTCGTCGCGAGCTTCTTCCAGACCAACGCCGAGAGCGCGTTCGTCGAGCACCTGCACCACCTCGCCGAGACGGCCGACGCGATCATCCTCAACCCGGGCGCGTGGACCCACTACGCGTGGGCGATCCACGATGCGCTCGAGATCGCCGGTCTGCCCGCCGTCGAGGTCCACCTCTCGGACGTCCGCGCCCGCGAGGCCTGGCGCCACGTGTCGGTCATCGAGGACCTGTGCATCGCCACCGTGGCGGGCCGCGGTGTGCAGGGCTATCGCGACGCGCTGCGGCGCCTGCGCGACGAGCTCGGCGGCTGAGCGGCCCGCCTCGCGCGCTAGGGTGACGCGCATGTCGGCCCTCGCTCACGATGCCGCGCTGGCTCGCTCGGATCACCTCGCCGCCACCATCGCCGAGCGCGAGATCGACGCGCTGCTCGTCAGCGCGCCGGTGAACGTGCGCTACGTGACCGGCTACACGGGCAGCAACGGGGCGGCGCTCATCGGCGCCGGCGAGGACGGGGAGCGCCGCTTCTACACCGACTTCCGCTACGCCACGCAGGCGCAGGACCAGGTGCCCGACCGCTTCGCCCGCGAGATCGCCACCGGCGATCTGCTCGAGGCCGCGGTGCGCGGGCTCAGCGGGAGCGGGCGCCTCGGCTTCGATGACGCACAGCTGAGCGTCAAGCGCCACGCGGCGTTGCTCGAGCGCCTGCCCGAAGGCTGGGAGCTCGTGCCGAGCGCCGGCGCCGTCGAGGCGCTGCGCGAGGTCAAGGACGCCGACGAGCTGCGACGGATCGCCGCCGCCGCCGCGCTCGTCGACGACATCCTCGTCTGGATCGCCGAGCGCGGGCTCGCCGGGCGCACCGAACGCCAGGTCGCGGTCGATCTCGAGCACGAGATGCGCCTGCGGGGCGCCGAGGGGCCGAGCTTCGGCTCGATCGTCGCGTCCGGGGCGCACGGGGCGCTCCCGCACGCCGAGCCGCGCGACGTCGAGATCGCCCGCGACGTGCTCGTGACGATCGACCTCGGAGCGATCGTCGACGGCTACTGCTCGGACTGCACGCGCACGTTCGCCACCGGCGAGCTCGAGCCCGAGGCCCGTGAGGTGTACGCGCTCGTCCTGCGCGCGCAACGGGCGGGCGTCGCCGCCGTGATGGCGGGGCCGACCGGCCAGGAGGTCGACGCGGTCGCGCGCGGCGTGATCGAGGAGGCGGGCTACGGCGAGTACTTCGGTCACGGCCTCGGGCACGGCGTCGGCCTCGAGATCCACGAGGGGCCGCGACTGTCGAAGACCGGGGGGGACTCGCCCCTGCGCGCCGGCAACGTCGTCACGGTCGAGCCCGGGATCTACCTCCCCGAGCGCCTCGGCGTGCGCATCGAGGACCTCGTCGTCGTCACCGAGACCGGCGCCGAGATCCTCAGCCACTATCCGACGGAGCTGACCGTCGTCGGCTGAGCGCGCGGCGCTACACCAGGCGCACGATCGCCACGATGCCGACGATCACGATCAGCCCTCTCAGCACGCGGGGTGACAGGCGGCGCCCGTAGCGCGCGCCGATCTGGCCGCCGACCACGGCGCCGATCATGATGAGCAGCGCCGGCGCCCACGCCACCCGCGAGGCGAGGATGAAGACGACGCCCGCGACGAGGTTGACCGTCATGGCGAGCACGTTCTTGAGCCCGTTGATCCGCTGCAGGCCGTCCGGGAGCGCCAGGCCGAGGATCGCGAGCAGCAGGATCCCCTGCGCGGCGCCGAAGTAGCCGCCGTATACGCCGGAGGCGAACACGGCCGCATGGCTCACGCGGCGGGCGGTCGTCGAGCCGGCACCGCGGTGCGCGGCGAGGCGCACCGCGAGCCGCGGCTGCAGGACGACGAGGACGAGCGCGAGGGCGATGAAGAACGGCACGATCGCCTTGAACGCGGCCGCCGGGAGCGCGAGCAGGGCGATGGCGCCGAGCAGCCCGCCCGCGACCGAGGCGAGTCCGTAGCTGACGATCCGCTCGCGCTGTCCCGACAGCTCGGCGCGATAGCCGTAGGCGCCCGACAGCGAGCCGGGCACGAGCCCGATCGTGTTGGACACGTTCGCCGTCACCGGGGCGTAGCCGAATCCGAGCAGGACGGGAAACGTGACGAGCGTGCCGCTGCCGACCACCGTGTTGATCGTCCCCGCCGCCATGCCCGCGGCGACGATCGCGACCGCCTCGCCGGGACTCATCGCGGGGGCACGGTCGACACGGGCGCGGCCCGCCTGGCGGCGATCACGCGAGGCAGGGAGCGCACGACGGCATCGTGAGGAATCTAGCCGAGCGGGCTCGACCGGGCGCTCGCGGCCGTCGCTCGCGGTGGCAGCGGAGCGTCAGGCGGCCGAGAGCGGCTGCTGTGCGGCCGCCGGCGCGGTCCCGTTGGCGGGCGCCGCCTCGACGGGGGCGGCCACCGGTGAGTTGGGGGGTGCGAGCTCCTCGGCGGGAACGATGCCCGCCTCGGTCATGTCGACGACCGCCTCGTCGATGCGACCGTCGTCGTGCCGCACGCGCACGGTGGGGAAGTAGGGGCGCTCGGAGTCGACGGCGGCGACGACGCCGATGCGCCCGTCGGGGAGGTCGATCTCGTGACCGACGGCGTAGGGCATGACCACGCGCTGGAAGTGCTCGACGATCTTCGGGTCGAACTGGGTGCCCGCGCCCTCGACGACGGCCCGCACGCCGACGTGCGGCTTGGCCGCCTTCTTGTACGGGCGGTCCGAGGTGATCGCGTCGTAGACGTCGGCCGGCGCGGCGATGCGCGCGAACAGGTGGATCCGGTCACCGGCCTTGCCGTGCGGGTAGCCGAGGCCGTCCCAGCGCTCGTGATGGCTGCGCACGACGGCGAGCACGAGCGAGGACATCCGGTCGGAGGGGAGCATCTCGACGCCGGCCTCGGGGTGCGTCTTGACGACCTCGTACTCCTCCGGGGAGAGGCCGCCGTGCTTGTTGAGGATCTCGTGCGGCACGGCGAGCTTGCCGATGTCGTGGATGAGCAGGCCGGTGCCGAGCGTCGTCAGGCGCTCCTCGATCTCGTCGAAGCGCCGGCGTCCGGCCCAGTCGACCCAGCCATCCTCGCGCAGCACGCGGTGGGCCATGAGCAGACCGAGCGTCGTGACGCGCAGCGAGTGACGGTAGGTGTACGTGTCGGCGGCGGCGAGGTCGTCCAGCGCATGAGCCGCCTCCGGGCAGTCGACGATCGCGCGGGCGATGGCCGCGGCGGTGGCGGCGACCTTGGCCACGACCTCGTCGGGGATCGCCTGCCCGCGGCGCAGGGCCTCGCGCGCGGAGTCGAGCGCCTCGATCGCCGCCTTCTGCGTCTGGGCGCGGACCTCGGGCGAGAGCGGCTCGACCGGCTCGATCATCTCGCCGAGCTCGTCCTCGATCCAGACGGCGTGCACGCCGGTGGCGGATAGGCGCTGGGCGAGGTTGGCGGTCAGCCGGACGCCGCTGCGCAGCATCGGCAGCTCATTCGGCCGCCCGCTGATGACGTCCCGCGCGAGCTCCATGCCCTCGGTGACGCGGCTGATGGTGACGAGCCTCATCGGGCCCCCCCGGCGCCCTCAACCAGACTCGCGCAGCTTCCCACCCGGCCGGGAAAACCGACCACGCGAGGCGCGAACAACGTCACGTGGGTCGAATTTAAGTCCATCAGCTTCAACATCGGCATTCCGTGGCCAGGCTTGAGAAGCGGTTTAGGGTTTTAGAGGGTGCGCCGAGCGGCGTCTGGACGCTCGGGCGGGGCCCTCAGCCCGCCGCGGCGGCCACCGGGTCCGCCTGGTTGGCCTGTGCGCGCGTCGTCGCCGGCTCGGCGGACGCGCCCTGGCGCGCGATCGCCTCGCGGGCCAGGAGGGCGACGAGCGCGAACGGAGCGATCCAGACGAGGTAGTAGTAGAACCAGTGCTCGGCGGGGAGCTGCACAACGATCACCAAGGCGGCGGAAAGCGCCGCAACCTGAGGCAGCGACCGGCGGGGCGGGAGGAAGAAGAGCGCGACCGCGAACAGCCCGCCGGCGATCTCGAGCAGCGTCTTGGCCCAGTCGAGGCTCGGATGCAGCGCCCACAACGAGAACACGTCCGGCCGCGTGAGCTGGTAGCCGATTGTTCGGTCGTAGAGCTCGTGCAGGCCACCGGACGGGACGAACGCGGCGAATGTGGCGACGACGACGAGCGCGAAGATCGCGACCGTGACGAGCGAGTCGCGCCGGTTGCGCGAGCGCCAGCCCGCGGCGAAGAGCGGCAGCAGGACGACCGGGAACAGCTTCGCCGCCGTGGCGAGACCGAGCAGCGCCCCGCGGCCCACGGGTGACGTGAACGCGAGCAGCGCGAGCACGAACAGCAGCGCGATCAGCCCGTCGTTGGAGTTGTTCATGAGCGAGAAGAGCGTGGCCGGGTAGGCGCACCAGGCCCACGCGAGCGTCAGGCCCAGGCGGCGCCCGGCCGGGCCGGGGCGCAGCCGCAGCCCGAGCGCGAAGAGCGCGCCGACGGTCGCGAGGTCGAAGCAGATCGCCGCGGCGTGCGCGGCGGGGACGAAGTCCCACACGCCCCGCCACGGGAAGACGAGCTCGAACGGCAGGTAGGCGAGGTATGCGATCGGACCGTAGGTGTCGCCGTGGGAGGCGCCGGTCGCGTACAGCGCCTGTCCGTGCGCGATCGCGTGGGCGCCGATCACCGACGCGACGCCGACGTCGATCACCCTCGGATCGACGAGGTCGAGCGACACGCGCGCGGCGACGAGGCCGAGCACGCCGAGCGCGAGCATCGGCAGCGGCCAGCGCGGCGCGTGCCCATCGCCGTGCGCCTGCGGGCGCAGCCCGAGGTACAGCATGCGCGCGAGCAGCAGCAGCAGCGGCGGGTAGATGAGCAGCACGGCGGCCTGCAGGTGGGCGTGGTTGAAGAGGTAGTAGGAGACGCCGAACGAGAGCAGCAGGAGGGCGTCGAGGTGGGCCGCACGCCGGAGACGGCGGGGATTGACGAACGGCACGAGGAACAGCACGGCGAACGTGAGCACCACCCAGGGTGAGTCGAAGAGCCCGCCGTAGTGCCCGTGGGCCCAGGGGGCGACCGCGAGCGGCCCGGTCCATACACCCTGCACCCGCCCGTCGGGGCTCACCTCGACCTCGGCGACGACGTGGCCGTCGTGGGCGAAGAAGACCTCCCAGTCGGGGCTGGCACCCGTCCACACGTCGACGTCGTAGTTGAGGGGGTGCTCACGACGGTGCAAGGCCTGCATCTGGGGCGTGCCCTCGGCGGCCGCGATCGCGTCACCGGCCGTCGTGGTGAAGCGCACCGGGTGGCTGCCGGAGACGTAGGGACGCTCGTTGAGCGCCGTGGCCGGCTGGAGCGGGAGCGCGACGCCGGCCGACCCGCTCGGCGCCGACGCGGCGCCGGGGTTCGACGCCGAGGAGGAGGGAGGCGCGGCGGCGCTCGCGACCGTCGGCACGCCGAGCGCGACACCGAGGGCGAGCGTCACGGCGCAGATGCGGCGACGCATGCCCGGGTTATCGGAGGCGGTGTGCGGCGACTTGAGGTGGGCTGCGCAGCGCCCGGGCGCGCCACGCGGTTGGTTGGCGCGACTGCGTGCGAATCGCGCCGGGCCCGTGACCGTCGCGTGGCCGCGCGACGTGCGGCCCGCTACGCTGACGCGCTGTGATCAGCACCAACCAGCTCAAGAGCGGCAACCACATCGAGGTCGACGGCACGATCTTCAAGGTGCTCGAGTTCCAGCACGTCAAGCCCGGCAAGGGCGGCGCGTTCGTACGCACGAAGCTGCGGCGCGCGTCCGATGGCAACGTGATCGACCGGACGTTCCGCGCCGGCGAGAAGTTCCGCGCCGTCCGCACCGAGGCGCGGAAGATGCAGTTCCTCTACGCGGACGGGACCGACGCGCACTTCATGGACTCCGCCTCCTTCGAGCAGATCGCGGTACCCGAGACGGCCGTCGCGGAGATGCTCCGCTGGACGAAGCCGAGCACCGAGGTCGACGTGCTGTTCATCGACGACGCGCCGTCCGACATCCAGCTGCCGAGCGCCGTCGATCTCGAGGTGACCGAGACCGAGCCCGGGCTGCGCGGCGACACCGCCTCCGGCGGGGGCACCAAGCCGGCGACGCTGGAGACGGGCGCGGCGATCGCCGTGCCGCTGTTCGTCAACGTCGGCGAGCGCGTGCGCGTTGATACGCGCACGGGCGACTACGTGTCGCGCGCGTAGCGTCTCGATGCGTCGCTCGGACCAGCGCCGGGCCGCGGTGTTCGCGCTCTACCAGCACGATCTGACCGGCCAGTCGCTGACCGAGACGCTCGGCCGCGACGCTTCGCTCCTGGCCCGGGCGCTCGCCCACGCGGCGGCCGATCGCACGCCGGAGCTCGACGAGGTCATCTCGCGCCACGCCAAGGGCTGGTCGGTGGAGCGCATCCAGCCGCTCGAGCGCAGCATCCTGCGCGTGGCGCTGATCGAGATGCTCCATCCGGACGTCGCCCCCGGCGAGGTGCCGATCCCGCCCGAGGGCGCGATCGACGAGGCGGTCGAGAACGCGAAGACCTTCTGCGGCAGCGAGGCGCCCGCGTTCGTGAACGGCATCCTGGCCGCGGTGCTTCGCGAGGTGCGCGAGAATCCCCCGAGCATCGACCACGACCCGTCCGGCCCCTCCGCGGCCGTGGAGGAGGAAGACCGCACGTGACCGACACCCTTGACGACCTCATCACGCGCCTGGAGCGCGCCGCCGAGCAGCTGCGCAGCGGCGAGCTGTCCGCCGACGCGGCGGCCACGCTCGTAGAGGATTGCGCCGCGCTCGCCACCTCCGCGAGCGCCGAGCTCGATCGCCGGGCGCGGGCCGAGGTGGCCGAGCTCGCGCCGGGCCAGGACTCGCTCCTGTAGCGCGCACCTTGGTCTCCGACGCCCAGCCCGTCGCCACCTACCCCGAGCATCTGCGCGCGGAGGTGGAGGGCTACGTGCGCGAGCTGCGCTTCTCCGACGAGGCGCTGACGGCCGGGCTGGAGGAGGCGATGCGCTACTCGCTGCTCGCCGGCGGCAAGCGCATCCGACCGGTGCTGGCGCTCGCCACCGCCCGGGCGATCGGCCGCGACCACCGGTCCGTGCTGCCGCTCGCCGCGGCGATCGAGCTCATCCACACGTACTCGCTCATCCACGACGACCTGCCGGCGATGGACGACGATGACCTGCGTCGCGGGCGTCCGACCTGTCACGTCGCGTTCGGGGAGTCGGTCGCGATCCTCGCCGGCGACGGCCTGTACGCCGAGGCGTTCCGTCACGTGCTCAACGAGCAGCGCTCGCCGCCGGACCGCGTCCTTGCCGCCGTGGCCGAGCTCGCGGAGGCCACCGGCGTGAACGGGATGGTGGGGGGTCAGTACGTCGATGTGGAGGCGACCGCGCCGCCCGGCCCGGGCGGGCTGCGCCGCCTGCACGCGCTGAAGACCGGTCGCCTCATCGCCGCCAGCGTGGTCTGCGTACTCCTGGTGGAGGGCATGGCCGAACCTGCGACAATTGCCTTTCGCCGCTTCGCGGCCGAGCTGGGTGTGCTGTTCCAGATCGTCGATGACATCCTCGACGTGACAGGCAGTGACGATGCCCTCGGCAAGCCGCAGGGAAGCGATGAGCGCCATGGCAAGCGGACCTACGTGAGCGAGTTCGGCATCGATCAGGCGAAGACCCTCGCCCAGGCCTCGTACCGGACGGCCCGCGACGCGCTCGCCAGCGCCGCCCCCGCCGGCGGCGCCGAGCTCGAGCAGATCACCGACTTCATCTACACCCGGACCTCATGACCGCTCCCAACGAATCGGACGAACCGGAGCGCCTGCTGCCCCGCATCGACAGTCCGGCCGACCTGAAGCCGCTCACCGAGGAACAGCTCGCGCAGGTCGCCCGGGAGGTGCGGGAGCACATCATCGACACCGTCGGCGAGATCGGTGGGCACTTCGGCGCGAACCTCGGTACCTGCGAGCTCGCGGTCGCCCTGCACTCGCTGCTCGACTCCCCGCAGGACAAGGTGCTCTGGGACGTCGGCCACCAGGCCTACCCGCACAAGATCCTCACCGGCCGGCGCGACCAGCTCCCGACGATTCGCCAGTACGGGGGACTCGCCCCGTTCTGCTCGATCGCCGAGTCCCCGCACGACATCATGGGCGCCGGGCATGCCTCGACCTCCGTCGGCTACGCCGTGGGGATCAAGGAGGGCATGCGCCACATCGGCTGCGAGGATGGCAAGGTCGTCGCCGTGATCGGCGACGGCGCGATGACCGGCGGCGTCGCGTTCGAGGCGATTCACCAGGCCGGCGGCCTGGGCACCCCGATCGTCGTCGTGCTCAACGACAACGGCATGTCGATCGCACCGAACGTCGGCGCGCTCTCTCGCTACTTCAACCGCGTGCGCCTCAACCCGAAGCTGTGGCATGCCCGCGAGGGCGTCGAGGGCGGTCTCTCGCGCCTGCCCGGGGGCATCGGGGCCGCGTTCGAGCGTCTCGGCCCGCAGCTGAAGGAGTCGATCAAGGCGTTCTGGGCGCCCGGATTGTTCTGGGAGGAGCTCGACTGGGCCTACATGGGGGTCATCGACGGTCACGACGTGCGCGGCCTGCGGCTTGCGCTGCGCGAGGCGCTCGCCGCCGAGCGCCCGGTCGTCGTCCACATCGCGACCGTCAAGGGCAAGGGCTTCGCCCCGGCGGAGGAGGGCGGTCTGGAGGGCATGGAGCGCTGGCACGCGGCCAAGCCGAAGTCGATCGCCAACGGCGCACCCGCCCCGGCCCGCGCGAGCACCCGCTTCAGCGCGCCGGCGCCGCCGGCCTACACGCAGGTGTTCGGCGAGGCGCTCGTGCGCGAGTGCGAGCGCGACGGTCGCATCGTCGGGATCACCGCGGCCATGAACTCGGGCACCGGCCTGAGCATCCTCCAGAAGGCGATGCCGGAGCGCTACTTCGACGTCGGCATCGCCGAGCAGCAGGCGATCCTGTTCGCCGCCGGGCTGGCGCTCGAGGGCGTCAAGCCGGTCGCCGCGATCTACTCCACGTTCCTGCAGCGCGCGTACGACCAGATCGTGCACGACGTGTGCCTGCAGAAGCTGAACGTCGTATTCGCGATGGACCGCGCCGGACTCGTCGGCGACGACGGACCCACGCATCACGGGGCGTTCGACATCGCCTACCTGCGCTGCCTGCCGAACATCGTGCTGATGGCCCCACGCGACGAGGCCGTGCTGTGCGACATGCTCCACACCGCGCTCGTGTACGACGACGGCCCGATCGCCCTGCGCTACCCGCGCGGCTCCGGCCCCGGCGCCGGGATCCCGGCCGAGCCGACCCCGATCGAGATCGGGACCGGTGAGGTGCTGCGCGAGGGGGGAGCCTCCGGTCCCGCCGGCGGACGCGTGGCGCTCGTCGGGTACGGAACCGGCGTGCCCAAGTCGCTCGACGCCGCGGACCTGCTGGCCGAGCGAGACATCCACGTCACGGTGGCGGACGCGCGCTTCGCCAAGCCGATCGATGCCGCCCTGATGGCCGAGCTCGCCGCCGAGCACGACCTGCTCGTCACCGTCGAGGAGGGCGTCCTGCAGGGAGGCTTCGGCTCGGCCGTCTGGGAGACGCTCAACGACGCCGGCGCCGGCGCCGTGCGCATCCTGCGCGTCGGGCTGCCCGACCGCTTCGTCACCCACGGCAGCCCGGCCCTCCTGCACGAGGAGGTCGGCTTCACGGCCGCGCGCATCGCCGAGCGCATCGAGACGGCGATCCTCGATCGCAACTCGACCGCCGTGGGGGCGTAGCAGCGCGTCGTTCGCGGACGGGGGCCGGAACGCCCTTGTCCGGTTTCGCTCGTGGGTGGCTGTCGCGGACCTGAGAGCCCACGTGCGGCGCGCGGGTAGGCCTCTTCTTCGGCGCGCCGGGCGGAGCGCCGGCGAGATCGCACTTATGCTCGGTATAGAGCCATAACTGCGGTTTCGCGATGCGGAACGAGTCCGGCGCATGCCGTACGCGCGCCGCGCCGCGAGCGCTTAAAGAAAAACGGCCCGGGAGGGAACCGGGCCGTTTCTCTGAGGGGAGGGATGCTGCTATGTGGAGGGTGCTGCTTGCTGCGGGTCGTTCATCATGATGCGGGAGTTCGCCCCGGCGTTGTGTGATCTCGGTCACACAGGGGCAATCGCTGTCGAACAACCAGAGAGCCACCGTCGGGCGGCCGGATCGCTCGGGCTGCGTCCACCGCGCCGGTCCACTTGTCCACTGTCTATTTGCGTGGACATCGCCTCTCGGGCTAACGACCCGGTCCCGGTGGCCGATTACACGTTCGGAAGCGATGTCGATGCCGGGTCAGGCGACAGCGTGGCTCGACTCGTCAGGTTGGAGAGGTTTGACGGGTTATGCCATTTCCACGCAACAGACTGCTCGCGAGGTCGCGCGTCGACCGCTCGTCCGCGGCGCACAGTGGCTCTCTCGTGGCCCATGGCCCCCCGACGAAGCTCGAGGCGCTCGCTGAGTCCCAGTCGGCCTTCACGGCCCAGTCTCGCGCTGAGCTTCGCACGCAATGGCGGGTGCTCGGGTTCGCCGCCGGCGGCGTCGCGCTGCTGACCGCGCCGGGCGCGTTCTATTACCTGCACCATCACGACCGTCTCAGCGTTCCCGCCAGCCTTCTGCTGGCTTTCGTGGGCGTGGTGTTGACGCGGGCGCTCGTCGAGCTGGGCCTGCGCCGTTTCGTCCCCTCGGCTGGGGTCGACGGCGCCGACCGGGGGTCGCTGACCGACGACGCCTTGACGCGCCGGCGCACGTGGTTCTGGTCGCGGCGAGTGCGCCTGCTCGCTGGGGCGGCGCTCGCCATCGGGGTCGTCTCGATCGTTACCGGGCACTCGTTCGGCTCGACGATCGGCGCGCTGCTCGGAGCGGTTCCGCAAGTGGTGACGCTGGTGCCGACCATCGGTCTGCAGTTCATGCTCCTGTTCTTCATCAACTTCGCCATCCTGTTCGGCCCGCTGCTGGCCATGGGTGTCGCGCAGATTCAGAGCTACGAGCCGGGCGAGGCCGACTGGGGCGTGCGCATGGAGTCGGTTCGCGGCCAGGCTGATGCGAAGCAGGAAATCGACAAGGTCATCAATCTCTGGCAGGCCGGAGAGGCGTTTGAGCGCTCCGGCGGCAAACGCGAACGCGGCCTGCTGTTCCTCGGCGCGCCTGGGGTCGGCAAGACGATGCTCGCCAAGGCGATCGCCACCGGCTTCAACTGCCCGTTTGTCTCCATTCCCGGCTCCGGGTTTGCGCAGACGTTCATCGGCATGGATGCCGTCATCGTCCGCGTCATGGTCTGGAAGGCGAAGCGTCTGGCGCGCAAGTGGGGCGGGCAGTGCATCGTCTTCGTCGACGAGATCGACGCCGTCGGGATGCGCCGCCAGTCCCTCAATCCCGCGGCTGCGGCCGTCGGTGCGCAGGCTTTCGAAGACGTGGCCTTCTTCGGCCTGGCAGGAGCACTGAATCCGTCCGGCGACCTCGTGCTCGAAACCGAACGCTGGCGCGAGCGGATGTTTGAGATGCGCGCCCCCGCCGCCGCCGGCTCGCGCCTGCCGGCCGCCCTCACCCGCGTCTCGGACAACATCGCCCGGTTCATGATGCCCGGCATGGGCGCCGGGAGCCTCGCCCTCAATCAGCTACTGGTGCAGATGGACGGCGTCGACTCCCCGCCGGTCGTGCGTCGCTACCTCACGAAGCGCCTCAACGTCTGGCTGGACGCCGTGTTCTTCATCCCGCGGCGGCTCGGTCGGCTGCCGTTGCGCCTGCCGGCGGCCAAGCCGCGCAACGAGCAGATCTTCTTCATCGGGGCGACCAACGTGCCGCTGGAGGCGCTGGACCCGGCGCTGACCCGACCCGGCCGCCTGGGGCGCCACATCTGGTTTCGCACGCCCGACAAGGAAGACCGCACGGACATCTTCGACCTCTATCTCGACAAGGTGTCCCACGCGGCCGAGCTCGATGAGCCACGTCGGCGCGACGAGCTTGGCCGCCTGACCTCCGGGTATTCGCCGGCGATGATCGAGCAGGTCTGCTCACTCGCGTTGACCTACGCCCATTCGGAGCGCCGCGAAGCGTTCACCTGGACCGACCTCGTCGAGGCGATGACGACCGTCGAGTCCGGAACCGCGGTCGCCATCGAATATCAGCCCAAGGAGACACGGGCCGTCGCCATCCACGAGGCGGGTCATGCCGTCTGCGGGCATCTGATGATGGAGGGCGTCCTCTCCACGCGGCTATCGATTCGCAAGCGTGGCGGGTCGCTCGGCCATCATCAGGCCATCGAGGTAGAAGAGCGTTTCTCGCATTGGCGCGAGGAGGAGTTCGCCAAGCTCGTGTGGGCGCTGGGAGCGATGGCTGCCGAACGCATCTTCTACGGCCAGAACTCGACCGGCGTCGGTGGCGACGTCGCCTCGGCCACGCTGCGGGCAGCGTGGATGGTCGGCGCGTGCGCCATGGGCCCTGAACTCGTGCTTGGGCTGGAGGCCCGCCAATCCGCGGCGGCGATGAAACGCTTCGAACAGGCGGGCGCGGAGATCATGCAGCGCTCGGGCGCTGGGCCGATGTTCTCCGCTGACCCGGTCGCCGGCGTGCTCGGTGACCCGTTCAAGCGCCGCGCCGCCGCCCAGCTGCTCGGCCAGGCCTACGCGATCGCCTACGCCGTCGTGCACCGCAACCGCGAGCAGGTGGAGAGGGTCGCCGAGGCGCTCATCGCTGCTCGTGAGCTCTACGGGGACGAGGTTGTCGAGCTGCTCGATTCCGTGGGCCTACAGAAGCCCACTCTGTCCACCGCCGAGACCGCTCAACTGCTGGACGGCTAGCCGCGACCTTAGCCGTCGCGCATCGCCGAGAGCAAGATGGCCACAGCTGCGCCTCCCATCACCGCCCGTCGCACGCGGAGCTCGCGGCCCTTGATGCGGGGGCGAGCAGCGCTCGGCGTACTCGCCCTCCTGGCGGCGGCGACCGTGGCGGCCAACTGGGTGGCATTCTCGAGCCCCGCGGGCACGGCGCCGCTCGCGCCGGTGACGAGAGGCCGCTTTCTCATCGGGCACGGAACCATGCTGCAACCCCGCCTACTGGACCTCAGCAACGGACAGTGGATGGGGACGTGGCTGAGCGGAAGCGCCAGCCATCGCACCCTGACCGTCGCACTGCTCGACAGCCGCGGTGGGCTCGTGCGCGAGCGGCGCTTGCCCACGGCAGCGCTGACCGACGGCGGCTCACTGCTCAATACGCCGCTTCTGGCCGCCGGTCCCGACGGGCAGGTCGTCATGCTGGCGTGGGCGATACACGCCAACGCCCACACCGCGCAGCTGATGCTCACCTCCTGGAATGCGACCCTGCGCGGGCAGCCGCAGACCCGCCCGCTCGAGTCTGTGGCATTGGTCACGACCCCGCAAGCGATCGACAATGGACCTCAGGGCGAGTATCTGTCCTATCAGCCGACCCGACACGCCTACCTGCTCGTCGAGGTGAACGAGCAGCCTTGGATTGCGCCGTCGTCCTGGTACAAGAACCGCCCGCAGTTGCTGCTGTCGCTCATCAACCCCGACGGTAGTCTGCAGGCTCAACGCACGATCGCCATGCCACCCGCGCAGAGCTTCATCGTGCCGACCGTTCGAGTCGACTCCGCCGGCAAGGGCTGGAATCTGGTCGTCATCCACCCCGGCGATACCCTCCCCGACGGCAGCGTCCGCTACGACGCTCTGTGGCTCTATCGACTGAGCCCCAACCTCGTCGCGCCCGCCGCGCCGACGGTGATCGAGAAATCCTCGCAGGCCGACGGGCAGATTCTCGACGCGGCGGTCTGCACAGACGCTCCCGGCAACGAGTTCGTCATCTGGGAGGACGCCGGCCCGTCTGCCGCTGGCGGCGTGCAAGCGAAATGGGTTGTCGGTCAGCACGTTGTCGCGGGCAAGCCGGTGGGCGCCACCTCCACGCTCACGCAAGCGATATCGCCGTACACGACATCGCCCGCGCAGTTGATGCTCGTGTGTCAGGGCGGCGGCGCGCTCATCGACATGAACACCGGCACACGAGACGTGTTCGCGGCTTCCGCCGGAGACGGCGCCGCCCACTCCGGCGCCGTCTTCAGCGTCGCCAAGAACGTGGGCATACAGCCGCCCGACGGCGTGGCCTACAACCCGGCCAATCGAGCCCTCGCCGCGGTCTGGCAGGACCCCGGCACGGCCACCTCTCCCGACAGCGTGAGTTCGAACGCACCGCTGTACCTCAGCGTCGCCGGCACCTGAGGGCGCTGTCGAGCGCCGCTCGTCGCCCGACTACCGAGGAACCTTCACCACGCGGGTCGCAGCGCCGCGGTCGTGTAGTGCGCAGTTCTCGCGGTCGCCGAGCGGCCAGAGATAGTCGACGAACGCGTACACCACGGTCAGGTAGAGCAGCTGGCGGAACAGGAATTCCCCCATGAGCACCGTCTTGGGGTCCACCGGGGCTCCGTCCACGCGCACGACCTTGATGTGCATGAGCTGCTTGCCGAGCGTCTGGCCGTTGCGGTCGCCCCGGCGAGTCAGCCACCGCAAGCAGAAGAGAACCCAGGCAGCGGCGACGATGGCGTCGTACATGAGAGCGGGACCGCTGAAGAGGCCGGCCTGACCGAAGTTCTGGATCCGCTGCGGGTCCAGCAACCCGAGGAGCGCACGGGCGAAGACACCCACTATCAGGCCATCGATCAGCACGGCCGCGCAGCGCCGCCACCATCCGGAGAACTCACACTCCGTCTGCGATTGCGCGGGGTGTTCGGCTGCTTCGAGCCGAGGCGCGACGAGCTGGGTGTGGTGCGTCCACTGCAGACCGTCCCACCAACGATGATGCACGCTGTTGGCGGGGTCCGGGTACCAGCCGGGTGCGGGCGAGGTCGGATTGCTCACAAGGCGACTATTCGGACGCCGGCACGACGGCGCTTTAGCCGGTTCGATCAGATCCACGCCAATGGACGGGGCACACGCAGTTGCATCGGCTCCCGGCGCTCCCGGGCGCCGCCGCCATCACCGCGCGCGACGAGCGAGATGCCCCCGAACGGCGAGCCGCCGGCCGGACGCGTGGCTCGGCAGCGCGCCTCGCCCCCCGAGCTGCGCCGCCGCGGCGCCCTCGACGAGCGGGTGATGCAACAGGCCCCAGCGCATCGCCTTGCGAAGCGCATCCTCGCGATCGCTGGCGGCGCGCTTGAGCTCGTGCGCCGGCACCGGGCCAGCCACCTCGACGTCGTGAAAGAGCGAGGACCGCGGTTGCTCACGCACGAGCTTGTGAGCGGCGATCGTCTTGACCGCCACGGCGGCCTGAATGGAAGCGTCGTGTCCGTCGATCGCGCCGCAGCGGAAGATGAACCAGGCCGTGTCCTCCAGCACCGTCGAGGAGCTTCGCGGGAACTCGACGCGGAAGTGGTTCGCGAACGCGTTGGCCTGGTCGGGAGAGCTGAGCGTCACGCCGAAGCGCATCCGCACGTCCTGGAGCACGGGCCCGTCCGGGCGCACCATGTCGTGCGCCGCCGGCGGCGGCTTGTCCCAGGGCGTGTTCATGGCAGGCAAGGTAGACGTCGGGCGTGGAGCACTCGAGCCGCATTGGCTATCCGTCCACGCTCGCGGCGGCTTGCGCGCGGTTTCGCGGCGATGGCGGCGGCGCCCGCGCTTCCCATTTCGACTACAGAAGTCAGCCTCTTGTGGACCTTGTCGGCGGGGCTCGCCTCCCGGATGCTTACGTCGCTCGGGCGTCCACAGGGGGATGCCGGGTATCGATGAATGAGAAACGGGAGGTTCTCGATGGATACCGCCAGGTGCGACCGGGACGGTCGCCAGGGGGATGGGAAGGTGGCCGGGACCCGCTTGGGGGCACGGCAGCGCACACGCGCATGGGCCGGCGGCATGATGGCGGTGGGCGGATGATCATCCCGCGACCACCAGCCGCGGCCACGCGGCGACCGACCGACGACCTGACATGCGCGTCCGGCGGGGGCGCCGCTGATCTCACCGCCTCCGAGGGGGACGAGCGGCCGACGGGCGAGCTGCGACCACGGCCAGGCCGGCCGACGCGAGCGGAGCGGGCGGAGGCCGCGGGCGCGCTCGGCACCGGTCCGGTCTGACCGATCGCCGCCGGCTGAGAGCCCGCGCGGGTGGGCGGGTTCTCAGCCGGGTTGGCCCGCGGCAGGCGCGAGCGATGGCTCGCCCGCAGGCTGGGACGGTGCGCTCGCGTCGCCGCGGCGGTGCAGGCGCATCAGCCGGCGGAAGACCAGCCACGGTGTCGGACGACGCCTGCGCGTGAGCGGGAGAACGACGTCGACTGTCGTGCCGGTCCCGGGAGCACTTTCGACCGCCAGGCGCCCGCCGTGAAGGGTGGTGCGGGCCTCCATGCTGCGCATGCCGTGCCCACGGTGGCGGGAGTGCGCCACGAAGCCGCAGCCGTCGTCGGTCACAGTGAGACGCAGGTCGTGATCGATGGTGAGCGTGATGTCGATCGCCGTCGCACGAGCATGCTTCTTGGCGTTGGTGAGCGCCTCCTGGGCGAGACGGAAGACGGTGGTCTCGATCTCGCCCGGCAGGGCCACGTCGCCGCGTGGCGCGTGGACGGCGACGCGCACGCCGCCGTGAGGCGGTTGGGGGGCGAGGGTCTCGAGCGCCGCGACGAGCCCGAGCTCGGCCACGCGAGGCGGGCGAAGGTCGGCGATCACCGCGTCGAGGCTCTCACGTGCGCCGTCGAGGCCGACGCTGACCTCGTCGGCGGCCTGCTCCAGGTCGGCCGGATCGTGTTGCTCGAGTGCGCTGGCGAGCCGCAGGCGCAGCGCGCCCAGGCTCTGGATCGTCTCGTCGTGGAGGTCGCGGGCCCAGCGAGCGCGCTCGCGTTCGGCTTCGGCAAGTCCGTGGCACAGCGTCGCGTGTGCGGCCTGAGCGATGAGCCGGCCCCGCCGCTCGGAGGCGATGAAGATCCAGCCAAGCACGACGAACGGAACGGCGCTCACGGCGGCGACGATCGCCGTGGCGAGCACGGAGGTTGCGTACAGTGCAGCGACCGCCGCGACGAGCGCCGCCGCCGCGAAGGCGGAGACGCGTGGGCGCGTCCAAGTCCGCGGATGCGCCCGGCGTATTCGCCGCCGGGCGCCGGTGCCGGCGATCGGGTAGACCCGCCGCCACGGGACGACGAGCTCGACCCCCGCGGCGTCGTCCCATACGGAGAGGTGTGCTCCGATTCCCTCTGCCCGCTCCCGCATGGTCACGAGACCATCGCCCGCAGGGTCGCTGCCGGCTCGCAGCCTGGTGCCGTGCCCGTCGTCGTTGCTGTGGATGCCGACGTGCAGTCCATCGCGGTGACGTCGGAGGGAGACCACCATCGGTCCGCCGTCGCCGCGGCCGGCGCGGCGCGCGGACGCCTCTTCGACAATGCGGTAGATCGAGCGCTCGGTGGCCTGGGCCAGCGGGAACTCGAGCTGCGGATCGACGTCGACGCGAATGAACAGTCCGTCGCGGGCTCGGGCGGAGTCCTGGAGATCGCCCAGCGCGACTGCGAGCCCGAACGTGTCGAGCGCCGGCGGGCTCAGCTCCGTGATGAGGTGGCGCAACCCGCCGATCTGCATGCTGAGCGTCTGAAGCACCTCGCGAGCGAGGCGATCGAGCGCCTCATGACCGCCCGCCCGCGCCGACAGCAGCGTCTGTCTGAGCAGGCTGAGCTCGCGCGCGGTGTCTTCCTGAAGCTCGCGCGCCCATCGCTCGCGTTCGCGCACACGGATCTGCGCGCCGACGCGGGCGCGCTCGTGCTCATGCGACACGAGCAGGTCGATGCGCTCCTGGGATCGCACGAGGGCGCGCCAGACGTACGTGAAGAGGAACGTGACGGTCGCCACCCCGAGCACGACGGGAAAGCCGAAGCGGGCGTACGCGGTGGTGAGGAGCGCCGTGAGGATCGCGGCGCTCAGCACTGCCGGCCACATGCCCAGATATTCTCGACGCACCTGCCGCAGGAAGGGAGCTCGGCGCGTGATCCGGAGATGCGCGGTGGTTAGCAGGAAGTTCAGCGCGGTGGTGCTGAGGAACACGACAAGCGTGACGACGACGAGGGTTCGAGCATCGTGGTGGGCGTGCAGATCCCCGAGCAGCGCTCGTGCGAGAAGGCCGCCGGCCAGCGAGAACACGACGCTGTTCAGCACATTTGCGAGCCGCCCGAGTGGGGGCCAACCCAAGCCGATCGCGCCGATCGAATCGCACGCTCCGCCGACCGCCGCCGCGGGCGCCGGCCCCAGGAGGATCATGGCGAGCGCGATCGGAACGAACGCGCCGGACACCCTCTGTTCACCGATGCGGACCGTCGTGCGGTTCCCGAGCGACGCCAGCGCGGCCAGCAGCACCACGAGCTGCCAGGCGCGCCAATCGGCGGCCCGTGACGTGACGGCTGCGACTGCGGTTGCGACCGCGATCAGAAGGCACAGCGCGGCGGCGAATACGTAGGCCCAGACCGGGCGGGCCGCGAGCCTGGGCGCGTCAACGGTCAAACGCGCGGTGAGGCGCTCGCGGGTCGCTCGCGTGCGACGCGCCCGCGATCCGGGTGCGGCCATCCAGTCCACGCGGAACGTCGGCCGCGGAGCGCCGGCGACGCATTGCACCGCGGGTGGCTGCGCCGGGGTGGGCTCGCGACCTCCGTGCACGCCCGTGCTCCTCGTCATGGGATCGTCCGCCTGCGTCCGGCTACGGAGCTCCGGCGATCTGCTCGGGGGTCACGAGCCCGTTGCGGTGCGCGAACGCCGTCAGCTCGGCCCGCGAACTGATACCGAGCTTCTCGACGACGCGCGCACGATACGTCTTGACCGTTCTCTCCGAGCAGTAGAGGCGTTGCCCGATCTCCTGGTAGGTGAATCCGCGCGCGATCATCGCGACCACCTCGCGCTCGCGCGCGCTCAGTGATTGGCTCGGCTCGGCCGGCGCCGCAAGCTCGGAGGCCAGGCCGGGGGAAAGACTGACCGGCCCGCCGCGCAGCGCCGCGCGAAGCGCGTCGATGAGGTCTCGGGGCTCGGCATCCTTGAGAATGTAGGCCCGAACGCCGGCCTGCAGGGCCGCTCGCACGAACGCTCCCTGCTTGTGCATCGTGAGGATCACGACGGCGAGGGACGGTTGTACCCGCCGGCACGCCTCGACCGCCGACAGCCCCGATCCCGACGGCATGCTGATGTCGAGAATGAGGAGATCGGGCAGGTGGCGCTCGACCTGCGCGATCGTGTCAGAGACATCGGAGGCCTCGCCAACGACCTCGAAACCGGGTGCCTCCGCCCGGGCAAGCACGGTGCGCACGCCGTCGCGCAGTACCGCGTGGTCATCCGCGATGACCACGCGTGCTCGACGGGGTGCGCGCGCAGCCCAACTCGCGCCCAGCGTCGGCGCCATCCCGTGCGCACTGGTCACGACCCCCATGGCGGCAATGCTAATCGACGGGTCCAACGCTGGGAAAGGTCTGCCCGTTTGGACTACACGGATCTGCCCCTATCGGTCAGCCGGTTGGCCTCAAGCGAACGACCGACTCAACCGGCGTCGCGGCGCAAGCCGCAGCCGCCGTGCGCGCGCGTCCGCCGGCAGCGGCAGCGTCACGTGGATCGTCGTGCCGACGCCGGGCCGGCTGTGGATGACGGCTCGGCCACCGGCGAGCGCCGCGCGGTCGGTCATGCTGCGCAGTCCGTAGCCGCCGCAGGGCGTGTCGACATCGAAGCCGCAGCCGTCGTCCTCGACGATGAGGTGCAGCGCGTGGCCGAGCTCGAGGGTCATCTGGGCGCGGGTTGCGTTTGCGTGCTTGACGACGTTAGCGAGCGCCTCCTGCGCGAGCCGGTAGGCGGCGGTTTCGAGCTGCGGGACGCACGCCAACGCGGCCAGCGAGGACGGGAGGAGAAGGCGCACTTTCAGCCGCGGCGTGGAGGCCTGGTCGGTAAGGCGCTCGAGCGCCGAGGCCAGACCGAGCTCGGCGAGCCGCGGCGGGCTCAGGTCGGCGATCAGGGCGCGGAGGCTCCCCAGCTCATCGCCGAGTCGCGCCGCCGCGTGTCCGGCGGTGACGGCAAGGGCTGCCGGGTCGTCGCGGTCCCGAGCGCTGGCCAGATCCATCCGGATCGCCCCGAGTCCCTGCACGGTCTGATCGTGGATCTCGCTCGCCCAGCGGGCTCGCTCGCGCTCGCTCTCGGCGATGCAATGCGCGACGCTTGCCTGACTGGATCGCGCCAGGAGATCGGCGTTGCGCTCGGACGCCACGAGCACGCATGCGAGGACGACGAACGGGCACAGGACCAGCGCGACGACGGCGGCGGTCAGGGCGCCGGCAGCGACGTACAGCGCCGCGATCCCAAGCAGGCTCGTCAGGGTGACCAGGAGCGGGACCCGGTCGCGCCGTTCGGTTCCGGGCGCCAGCAGCGTCGAACCCCGATTCGCCGGCGGTCCCGGAGCGTCGCGGAGACGCTCCGCCGGCACGAGGAACGAAACGATCGCGTCTTCGTCGGTGTCGAAGCGCGGCTCAGAGCCGATCGACCTCACCCAGTCGTCCGCGCTCTCGAGCACGCGCACGAGCTCGGCGGATGGACGATCAGGGTTCGGCGTCGCGCGATGTCCGTCTCGGTCCTTGACCGAGACCATCAGTCCGTCACCGCTGCGCGCGAGTGAGACCTCGACGCGGGTGCCTTCGTCGTTCTCAGGAATGGCGCCGAGGATCGTCTCGAGAATGCGGTAGATCGCTCGTTCGGTCAGGGCCGGGAGCGGGAACCGAAGCGCCGTATCGACCGTCACGCCGACATCGACCCCGTCGCGGGACCTGACGGTATGTGCGAGGTCATCCAGGGCCACGGCCAAGCCGTAAGCGTCGAGGCCCGGCGGTCGGAGCTCGGTGATGAGGTGGCGCAGCCCGTCGATCTCGATGCTGAGCCGATCGATCACGCCATCGACGACGTCTCGCAGGCTGGTCGCATCCGTCTCTGCGCTCGCGTGCGTGAGCGCTACGCGGAGCGCGTGCAGGTCGCGCACCGTGTCCTCGCGGAGTCCATGGGCCCAGCGCTCGCGCTCACGGTCGCGGGCCCTGAGGCCGTTGTCCAGGCGCTCCAGCTGCAGCGCCCGCAACCGCTCGCGCCGTTCCTGGGAACGGACCAGAGGCATCAGCAGCCACCGGAACAAGAGCATGGCGAGCAGTACGCCAAGGAGGACCAAATAGCCGAATCGCAGGTAGGCGCCGGCGAGAACGGCGGCGAGCGCGGCGGCCGCCAGCTGCGCCGGAAGCAGCGGAACGAAGACGCCGCGGACCTGGTCCTTGATCGTGAACGCACAAAACAGGTGCTTGTGCATCGAGATCAGGAAGAAGTTCAGCGCGTTGGCGACGACGAACAGCACGATCACCGTGAGGGCGACCTCCTCCGGGGGATGGCTCGCGTGCACATCGCCGAGAATGACACGGGCGAGTAGCGCTCCAACGACCAGGTGCGAACTGGTCGAGGCCGTGTCACCGAGTCGCTCGTTGACTGTCTTGCAGAAGCGATGGGCGTAGGTGAGATCGCACAGCAAGCCGATGGCGACCGCAGGCGCAGGTCCGAGCAGCGTCATGGCGAGCGCCAGCGGAACGAACGCGGTGGAGATCCGGGGATCGCCCTGTCGGAGCCTGAACGCAACCCCATCGCCAACGACGCACAGCACGGTGAGAACCGCGAGCAGCCGCCAGGGCCGCCAGTCCGCCGCGCGATTCGTCGCCACGGCGGTGCCGATGGCGACGGCGATGATCAGAACTTGAGACGCGGGATAGAGGCGCCTGACCATCGTGGGTTCGCATGCTAACCCGGACTGCCTCCCCGGAGACGGATTTCGTGCACATGTACGAGCACGCCGCCGCGGGAGACGTGTCCTGGGCGCCGCCGGCGCGACCGGCTACCGTTCCCCCGCATGCCGAAGCAGCGCCTCGACACCCTCCTCGCCGAGCGAGGCCTGTTCGCCTCCCGCAGCCGGGCGGCGGCCTCGGTCATGGCCGGGGAGGTGCGCGTCGGACCTGACCGGCGACGCGCGCAGAAGCCGGGGGAGATGATCGACGCCGACGCGCCGTTGACCGTCGACGCCGGGCAACGGTTCGTCTCCCGCGGCGGCATCAAGCTGGCCAACGCGCTCGACTCGAGCGGGCTGAGCGTGCGCGGCGTCCGCGCGATCGACATCGGCGCGTCGACGGGCGGCTTCACCGACTGCCTGCTGCAGCGCGAGGCGGCCGCCGTCATCGCGGTCGACGTCGGTTACGGCGACCTCAGCTGGAGCCTGCGAAATGACCCCCGGGTGACGGTGATGGAGCGCACGAACGCGCGCCAGCTCGAGCCGGGCTGGCTTCCCTGGCGCCCGAGCCTCGCCGTGATCGACGTGTCGTTCATCTCGCTCGCGAAGGTCCTTCCGGCGGTGCTCGGCTGCCTCGACGCGCGCTTCGACGTGCTCGGGCTCGTCAAGCCGCAGTTCGAGGTCGGACGCGAGCGCGTCGGGAGCGGTGGGGTCGTGCGCGACCCGGCCCTGCGTCGCTCCGCACTCGTGGAGGTCGGTCGCACCGCTCGGGCGCTCGACGCCGAGGTGCTCGGCTATCACTCGTCGGGTCTTCCGGGCCCGAAGGGCAACCTGGAGACGTTCATCCATCTCGCCGAGCCGGCCCGACCGGGCGGCGCCGCGTCCGAGGAAGACCTCGAATCCCGCGCCCGTGAGGTGGAGCCGTGAGCGACGGCGAGCCGCGCGCGGCGCGTGTGGCCACGGTCTTCACGCACGGTCGCCCCGCCCAGACCTCGGCAGCGCTCGAGCGGGTGTTCGCGATCGCCCAGGAGGCGGGCGTGACGCTGCGCTTCGACCCCGACGAGACGCGCAAGCACGGCCTGATCCCGCGGCCCGGGGTGGTCGTCAACGCGAGCGACGGCAGCGACGTCGATCTGTGCGTCGTCCTCGGCGGCGACGGCACGATCCTGCGAGCGCTCCGTCACTACGCCAACACGGGCGTGCCGGTGTTCGCGGTCAACTTCGGGGCGATCGGCTTCCTGGCCACGGTGGAGCCCGACGAGCTCGAGGAAGGGCTGCGCCGGGCGTTCGCCGGGGACTTCGAGCTGCTGCACCTGCCGGCGATCGTCCTTGACACGCCGAGCGGCGTGGTGACGGCGATCAACGACGTGGCGATCCATCGCAAGGTCGGCGAGCGCGTCGCCGAGCTCGCCTACGCGCTCGACAACGAGGTCGTCGGCAGCGTCCGTTGCGACGGGCTCGTCGTCGCGACGCCGGCCGGTTCCACCGGTTACAACCTCGCCAACGGCGGTCCGGTCATGGCCTGGGGCGTCGCGGGATTCGTCGTGAGCTTCATCGCGCCGCACTCGCTCACGGCCCGAGCGCTCGTCGTGGCGCCCGACGACCTGCTCACGATCTACAACCGCTCCCAGGAGCCGCTCGACGTGTCCGTGGACGGGCGCCCGGTGGGCGAGATCGCGGCCGACGGCGCGATCGACGCGCGCTTCATCGATCACGCCGGGACGATTGCGCAGCTGCCCGGATCGTCCTTCTATCGGCGGCTGCGCGAGAAATTCGGCCGACTGGCCAACTGAGGGCCGGGTCGGCCGCCGCGATCAGGCGGCGGCCGCCGGGGGCATCAGGTCGTCGCTCCCACCCGCATCACCGCGCAACGAGGCGATGAAGTCGTCCAGCTGATCGCGCGAGAAGCGACGCTGGCCGCCCGGTGTGCGGTAGCAGGTGAGATGCCCGGCATCCGACCAACGCCGGATCGTGGCAAGCGACACGCCCACGTACCGGGCTGCCTGCGAGCTCGTGAACACGAGCTGCCGGTCGGTCCGGGCGCGTAGGGGGGTCAGGTTGGGATTCATAGCGTTCCTTGCGTTGTTCAGCGTGACTTGCTGTTCAAGGAGCGTTTCGGCCGATTTAGCTCGGGACATGAGACCCGGCGATGTTTGTAGACGTTTGATCGAGACGCGGGGGCGGGGCGTCGTGGAGGGTCTCGGGCCTGATCGGGGCCAGGGGGAGGCGCGATTCGCTCGCGATTCGCTGCACTTTTCGTTGCAGCGCTAAGGCGCATTTGCGGAGCGATGCGTAGGTTTAGCGACGGTTTGGGACGGTTTTCAGGCGCGATTTGGAGCGTTTTTGCGGCGCAAACCTAGACAACGCCGTACAGATCTGTACTATCGCGCCGCAAAGCTACTCAAGGCAAAGCAGTGTTGAGCAAGGGGGCCGTTATGTCGTGGCAGCGTTAGGCAAAGCTACTCAGGGCAATGCATTTCAGAGCAAGGGGGCAGTTATGTCGTGGCAGCGTTAGGCAGAGGGTTCGAGTTTCAGGCAGGCAGGTGTTGGTCAAGCGGCCGCACGGGCGATCGCGCGAGACCGCTGTTCGAAGGCGAGTTCAGTCTCAAACTGGGCGTTGTCGCCCTCGATCGCCGTAACGGGGCCGTGCTCCTCGAGCATTGAGATGAAGGCTTCTACGAGTTCGTCGTCAAGTTGCGTACCGGAGGATCGGCGCAGCTCGGCCGCAGCGTCTTGATGCGTTATTGATTCCCTGTAGGAATCCCTTGCGGTCAGTGTGTCGTAGACGCTGCACACGGCAAGAATCCGCGAGAGAAGCGGTATTTCGCGGCCGATAAGCCCCGCGGGATAACCGGTACCATCCACTCTCTCATGGTGATAGAGGATCGCGTCCGCGACCGGACCGTACCCGTCTAGACGGCCAACCAGCGCCGCACCGTCCTGGGGGTGTCGACGGACGATGGCTCGGTCGAGTTCGGTCAAGGTTGACGCGTGCAGAATCCGGTCAGGCAAAGCGAACTTGCCGATGTCGTGCAGAAGGCCGGCGCTGTGCGCAAGATCCTGCTCGGCCTCGGATGCACCGGTATGCCGTGCGAGCGCCCGTGCGTATCGGGCTACGGCTGCGGCGTGACGGGCAGTGGCTGGATCCCGGAGCGCAAGCGTCTCGACGAGAGTCGCGAGTACGCCGAGCTGTAGGGACGCTAGGCGAATCGTTCGCGCCTCGAGTTGCTCGGCTCGCTCTTCGGACTTGAGTAGCGCGACGGCCAGGTACTGGAAGATCACGAGGATCAGCACCAGGCCAAGTAGCGCGGGATAGCCGAGATTCGTGTAGGCGACGCACAAGATCGCGGCCATCGCCGAAGCGGCAGCGAGCCCGGGGAGCATCGGGACGTACAACTGACGGAACTGGCTGACGACGTGTCGGCCATAGCTGACGCGGTCGGTCAGGGCGATCAAGATGAAGTTGAGGAAGTTCGTGGCGACGAACGCGAGAAACGTCACGAGCCCGAACTGCACGGATCGCACAAAATGCCCCTGACTGGGGTCGTGGACGTCCGCACCGAACGCCAGAAGCAACAGGCCTCCGGCCACCAAGTACCCGGAGTGGACGGCGGAGTTGATCAGGAACGTCTCGCCGTTGACGCGTCGTCGAGCCGAGTTGATTGTTATTACGATCAGCCCAAGGGCCACGGCCGGCGCAGGCCCGAGCAGGCTGATCGCGAGCATCTGGGCGACGAAGGCGGACGTGAGTCGCTGCCCGCGGATGACGACGACCATCCAATCACCGACGATCGCGAGGGCCACGAGAAGCGGCAATAGAGCGATCGGCTGCCACTGTTCCGCGCGCGACGAAATCGCCGCCGCTGCAAGGGCTGCAGCGAGCAGTAGCGCCTCAGCGGAGAGATACAGCTTTCTCTGAGTTGGAGACATCCGTTCGAGCCCTGGGGGGCTTAACGGCACAACGTGCCCGCAGCTTTACTCGATCGTGCGTGGGGTCGCACGACTGCAGCCGAGGGCGGCGGGTCGACACGGCGTGCTCGACCGTCGACGGCCGAGCGGAGCGCGGCGCTTCGCCCGGGTCCTGACGCGTCGTTAGGCCCCGACAGGTTCGACGGCGAGTCCCTCTGGAGCGTCGGTCGGAGCGGGGTTCCGCTCAGAGTCGGGCCTTGCGGCATCGAGCGGCGACGCCAGCCCTGCTGTAACGCGCACAAACAGGATCGTGATAGCGGTTGCCATCGCTCCCGCGACCCAGAATTCGCTGCGAGGTGACGTAAGCGCAGCCAAGATCCCGCCCAACGAGAACGCCAACGCGGGCACGATGGCGCCGATCGACTCGATGGCACCCATCAGGCGACCGTGAAGATCGGCTGGCGTCAGTTCTTGCGCAGCACTGATAAACGCGGCCCACTGCACGCCATTGCCGACGCCTCCAACTGATGCGGCACCGCACGCGACGGCAAGGCTCGGCGCTGCTCCGAAACCGAGGTAGGCGAGGCCGACCGCGATCGTGCCGCCGATTAGCAGAGGGCGCAGCGATCGTCCGGCCCAACGCGCGAACACGATCGACCCGACGATCTGACCGAGCCCCCATACGGCCATCAGCAGGCCGTACCCCCGGTCGCCAGCATGGAGGCTCGCCTTCGCGTATAGAACCTCGACCGGTGCCGCCGACTCGAATGCCAGCAAGGCCAGGGCCTCTGTCCGTAGGAGCGCGCGGAGGTGCGGCACGGCACGAAACTGTTCCAGCCCCACTGTGAGGCGCCAGCGCGGAGCAGGTCCTCTGTCCGCCTTGACGAACGTCGCGACGTCTTGCACCAGCGATCCGCAGACGAGGAACGTCGCCGCGTCGACGATCAGCGCCGCGGGGCCCCCGGCAGCGGCGACGAACAGGCCGGCAAGCGCCGGTCCGATGGCCATGGTCACGGTGAATCCCGCGTTCAGCGCCGAGTTGGCGCGCCGAGCACCGAGCGCAGACGCGCTCGCCGCGTCGACTTCGGGAATGCCGGTCGAGGCGTCCTCGGCGCCGATCCGAGACGCGGCGGCACGCACCAGGGCACGCGCGGTGAGCGCGGCTAAACCGTCCAGGGCAGCGAGCGCGAGCACCGCCGGCAGCCAGAAATGCTGAACGACGACGGCGAGCGCGGCGACGATGATTGCCTCGCCGCTGTAGAGAGCGGTGAGCCACCCGCGGCGCGGAGACCTCTCGACGTGGGCCACCATGGCCGGCACGAACAGAGCGGGAATCGCCTGAGCCGTAGCAAGCAACGCGGCAACGGCAATCGCGCTGTGCGTGTGGTCGTAGACGACCACAGCGAGCGCGATGTACCCAAACCAGTTGCCGAACTGGTTGATGGTGTAGGCGGCTACGACCCTGCGCAGACGAGACGAAAGCCCAAACACGGGACGATGAAGGTAGCGGGTTCTGGCGACAGCGTGTTATGTATTCGCTCGATTTCGCTCGTGCCGCCTAGCGCCGCGGTACCGTACGCGCCGTGTCCGCTGGTCCGATGGAGCCGAGCGCCTTCACCGTCGTCATCGCCGACGACCACGATGTCGTCCGCGACGGTGTGCGGACGTTGCTCGAGCGATCGGGCGGCGAGTTTCGCGTCGTCGCGGAAGCGGCCGATGTGCCTTCCACGCTTGAGCACGTGCGGTCGCTCCATCCCGACCTGCTCATACTCGACGTTTCGATGCCGGGGGGGCCGAGTCTGTCGTCACTGCCCTACGCCTTCGCCGCGCACGAAGACTTGAAGGTCGTCGTGCTCACGATGCACGAGGACCCCGGCTATGCGCGCCAGGCGCTGGACGCCGGCGCTCATGGCTACGTGTTGAAGGAGGCCGAGCCGGCGGAGCTGATGCAAGCGTTTCGCAGTGCTGTGACCGGAACGAAGTACGTGCATCCGCGCCTCGGCGCGCTGCTCGCGGACGAAGCGCCTGAGGATGTCGACCCGTCCGTGCTCAACGATCGCGAGCGCGAAATCGTCGAACTCGTCGCTCGCGGGCATACGAACGCGCAGATCGCTGAGATGCTCCACATCCCCGAGCGAGCGGTGAAGGGTGCGCGTGATCGCGTGGGCGAGAAGCTCGGCGTCTCCTCGAGGACCGAGCTCTCGGCCTACGCCCGCCGCGTCGGTATCGCAGACTGAACGCCGGTCGCGGTCGGGCTCGACCGATCCTACGTCCCCAGCGACGAGCCGTGCGGGCGCCCCGCGAGCGGCACGCGTAGCTCGACGACCGTCCCGCCCGCCGGGTGCTCGCGCAGGTCGATCTCACCCCCGACGAGTACGGCGCGCTCCTGCATACCCGAGGTGCCGAATCCGGTCGACGACTCGCGAGCCGGCGCCGGCGCCGCGCTCAGTCCACGGCCGTTGTCGTGCACGACAACAAAGAGCTCGTCGCCGCGCAGCGCGATGTCGACCGACGCCTGCGTCGCCTGGGCATGGCGGCTGACGTTCGTGAGCGCCTCCTGGACGACCCGGTAGACGGTGCTCTCCAGCTCGGGATCGAGCCGCTCGCTGCCGAAGTCGAACCGTGAGCTGATCTGCAGACCATCGATCGCCTCGGCCCGTCGTGTGAGCGCGTCGAGCGCCGGGATCAAGCCAAGATCATCCAATGCGGCTGGCCGCAGTTCCGTGATGAGATGCCGCAGCCCGTCGATCTCGGCGCCGAGTCCCTCGAGTACCGCATCAACGGCTCGGAGCAACTCGCCCGAATCGTCGACGTCACGAGCATTGGCGAGCTTCAGGCGCAGCGCGCCGAGGCCCTGGACCGTCTCGTCGTGGATCTCGCGCGCCCAGCGCGTCCGTTCGCGCTCGCGCGCTTCGAGGCCGTGGCGCAGGCGCTCGATTTCCACCGAACGCTCGGCGGCGAGGCGCTGAGCCACGCTGGAGGCGAACGCCCGTAGCGCCTCGCGATCGGCGTTGCCGAAGCGGCCTTCCTCGCGCAGGGCGATGACAAGGCCGCCGCCGACGGGCTCGATGTGCATCGGCTCGAGCACGACCGTCGGGGCATCGATCCCCAGCTCGTGTAGCCATGGGGCCTCATCGGCGCGGCGCAGACTGTCGAGCTCGATCGGCTCACCCGCTTGGTAGACCGCGCCGAGCGCGCTGGCATGCACGGGCAACACGCGCATGCCGATCCGAGCGGAGCCGCTCGAGGCAGCCACCTGGAGCTCGCCGCTTTGCTCGATGACCAGGACGAGCCCCGACGCGTCGACGAGGGCGAGGCCGCGATCGGCCATAAGGCGCAGGAGCCACAGTTCGGACCCGGAAAGCATCGCGGGCAGCTTACGAGCGATCGAGGCGTCTTGTCTGCGACACGCGCCCGGTCGCGCCATCCCTCTCGCCGCTCGCCCCCGGCCCCCGTTCTGTCGCCGCCCCTTGCTAGACCTCGGTCCCCATGCTCCTCGAACTCCGCGTCGAAAACCTCCTCCTCATCGAGCGCGCCGACCTGCGCTTCACCGCCGGCCTGAACGTCCTCACCGGAGAGACCGGCGCCGGCAAGACCGTCCTCGCCCAGGCCCTCGACCTCCTCCTCGGCGGCCGGGCCAAATCGAACATCGTGCGCCCCGGCGCCAGCGAGGCCTACGTGGAGGGCTCGTTCGCGTTGCCCTCGAGCCTGGAGCCCGAGCTCGGCGAGCGGCTCCCGGCCGGCGCCGACGAGGTCGTCCTCGCCCGCCGCGTGAGCCCCGATGGACGCACGCGCGCGTACGTGAACGGGCGCACGGCAACGGTCGGCGATCTGCGCGACCTGGCCGAGCGGCTCATCACCTTCTACGGCCAGCACGAGCACCGCAAGCTCACCCTCGCGGCGTCGCAGCTGGAGATCCTCGACGGGTTCTGTGGACCTGAGCAAGCCGCCCGGCGCGCACGCTGTGCCGCCGCCTGCGAACAGGTCCGCGCGCTCGAGGGATCGCTGGCCGAGCTCGAGCAACTCGAGGCGGCGCGCGAGCGCGAGATCGACCTGCTCGAGTACGAGCTGCAGGAGATCGACGGCGCCGCGCCCGACGAGGGCGAGCGCGCGGAGCTCCTCGCCCGGCGCGAGCGTCTGCGCCACCTCGACGCGCTGCGTTCGGCGTCGGGCGCCGCGATTGACGCGCTCACCGGCGACGGGGGCGAGACGCTCGGCGCGACCGACCTGCTCGCTCGCGGGGCGGACCTGATGACCGCGTGCGTCGGCGCGGACGAGCGGCTCGACCAGCTTGCCGAGCGGCTGGAAGCGCTCGCCCTCGAGGCGCAGGACGTGCGCAGCGATCTGCTTGCCTACGGCGACGAACTGGCCGAGGAGCCCGGCGGACTGGAGGCCGTCGAGGAGCGGCTCTCGGTGCTCGACCGCCTGATGCGCAAGCACGGCGGCACGATCGCGCTGGTCCTCGAGCACGGCGAGCGATGCCGTGCCCGCCGCGAGGAGCTGCTCGGGGCCGAGGTGGCGCGCGAGACGACGGCGGCCCGTCTGCGGGAGGCGCGAGCCGAGCTCGACGCGTGTGTGGCGGCGCTGCGCAAGGCCCGCCGCGCGGCGGCCAAGCCGCTGGCTGCGGCCGTGCGCGAGCGGCTGCGCGAGCTGGCGATGAGCGAGGCGACGTTCGCGATCGAGCTGGACGAGCGGCCGCCGGGCCCACTCGGCGGCGACGGCGTCGAGTTCGTGCTGGCGCCGAACCCGGGCGTGGCCGCCGGGCCGCTGCGCGAGATCGCCTCCGGCGGGGAGCTGTCGCGTGTCATGCTCGCGCTCATGAGCGTGGCGAACGCGGGGAACGAGGCGACGCTCGTGTTCGACGAGGTCGACGCCGGCATCGGCGGTCACACCGCCCGCGCGGTCGGCGAGCAGCTGCGTGCGCTGGGCGAGGGCCACCAGGTGCTGTGCATCACCCACCTGCCCCAGATCGCCTCGCTCGCCGCCCGCCATTTCTCGGTCGTGAAGGACACGAGCGCCCAGCCCACGCGGACGGTGGTGCTCGAGCTGGCGGAGAGCGATGTGGTGCCCGAGCTCGTGCGGATGCTCGGCGCCGGCGGCGACGACGCCGCGGCGCGCCGGCACGCGCGTGAGCTGCGCCGCGCGGCCTGACGGGCGCGTCCGCCCGCCTCGATACGTTCCACCCGTGCCCGCTCCCTCCCTCGTTGACGCCCTGATCGCCGCCGCGGTTCGGGCGCCGACGAAGGTGCTCGCGATCCTGGCGCTCTTTGGGGAAATTCGCTCGAAGTCGGCTCTCGGGGAGCCGGCTCGGGGGCTCGGGGCCCTAGACTGCTGGGGCAGGTCATGACGATCCCAAGCTCGCGCGCCACCGATCCCCAGACGAAGACCCGCTTCATCTTCGTCACCGGTGGGGTCGTCTCCTCACTCGGCAAGGGCATCGCCGCGTCATCGATTGGGCGCCTGCTCGTCGCCCGCGGGCTGACGGTCGGGCTGCAGAAGTTCGATCCCTACATCAACGTCGACCCGGGCACGATGTCCCCCTACCAGCACGGGGAGGTGTTCGTGACCGAGGACGGCGCCGAGACCGATCTCGACCTCGGCCACTACGAGCGCTTCACCGACGCGAACACGAGCCGTGCGTCGAACGTCACCGCCGGCGGCGTGTACAACACCGTCATCCGCCGCGAGCGGCGCGGCGACTACCTCGGCGGCACCGTGCAGGTCGTTCCGCACATCACAGACGAGATCAAGCAGCGGATCACGCTCATCGCCGAGTCCAGCGACGTCGACTTCGTGATCACCGAGATCGGCGGGACGGTTGGGGACATCGAGTCGCTCCCGTTCCTGGAGGCGATCCGCCAGTTCCCGGTCGACGTCGGCCGGCGCCGCTGCATGTTCATCCATCTGACGCTCGTGCCCTACATCGGCCACGCCGGCGAGCTGAAGACCAAGCCGACGCAGCATTCGGTGAACGAGCTGCGGCGCATCGGCATCCAGCCGGACATGGTCATGTGCCGCTCGGAGTCCACGTTGGGGGCCGAGATCCGCAAGAAGATCGCCCTGTTCGCGAGCCTGCCGACGAGCGCGATCGTGTCCGCGCACGACGTCGACAACATCTACAAGGTGCCGCTCGGCTTCCGCGACGAGGGCGTCGACGACTTCATCCTCGACCACTTCTCGATGGACGCGCCCGAGCCCGACCTCGCCGGCTGGCGCGATCTCACCGAGCGCGCCGATCGCGCGACCCGCACGGTGCGCATCGCGCTCGTGGGCAAGTACGTCCAGCTCGAGGACGCCTATCTGTCGGTGTCCGAGGCGCTGCGCCACGCCGCGTTCGGGCAGGACAGCCGCGTCGAGATCGACTGGATCGACTCCGAGACGGTCGATGGCGGCGGCGACGCACCGGCCGAGGGCGAGCCATCGGTGCGCGAGCGTCTTCAGCGGGCCGACGGGATCCTCATCCCGGGCGGGTTCGGCGGTCGCGGAATCGAGGGCAAGATCCACGCCGCGCAGATCGCGCGCGAGGAGGGCATTCCCTACCTCGGCATCTGCCTCGGCATGCAGATCGCGGTGGCCGAGTTCGCGCGCCACGTCGCGGGCATGGACGGCGCGAACTCGACCGAGTTCGACGTCGAGACGCCGTACCCCGTGATCGACCTGCTGCCCGAGCAGAAGGAGGTCGCCGACCTCGGCGGCACGATGCGCCTCGGAGCCGATCCGATCAAGCTCCACGACGGCACCCGCGCCCGCGACATCTACGGGGAGGCCGTGGTCTACGAGCGCCATCGACACCGCTACGAGGTCAACAACCTCCTGCGCAAGCGCCTGGAGGCCGCCGGGCTGCGCGTCTCGGGCACCTCGCCCGACGAGCGTCTGGTCGAGACGATCGAGCTCGACGACCACCCGTTCTTCGTCGCCTCGCAGTTCCACCCGGAGTTCAAGTCCCGTCCCGAGCGCCCCGCGCCGCTCTTCCGTGAGTTCGTGCGCGCCGCGCTTGCCCACGGACAGGCGCGCGTCGGCGAGCGACCCACCGCCGACACGGCGCCCGAGCCCGAGCCCGAGGTCGAGCGGCCCACCAACGGCAGCACGCTCTCGGAGCACGCCGCGCGGCCGTGAGCGTCCGCGCGAGCGAGGTCGAGCGGCGCGAGCTCAACGACCTGTTCGCCGAGCTGTGCCGGATCGAGAGCCCGTCGTGCCGTGAGCGCGCCTGCGCCGACCGGGTCGCGGCCGAGCTGCGGGCGATCGGCCTGGACGTGAGCGAGGACGACGCGGGCGCCGCGCTCGGGGGCGACTGCGGCAACCTGCTCGCCGAGATCCCGGCGCCCGCTCCGGATCGGCCCACGCTCCTGCTGTGCGCCCACCTGGACACCGTCCCGCTCACCGCGCCGGTGCAACCGGTGCTCGTCGACGGCGGCTGGGAGAACGCGCGAGCGGGCATCCTCGGGGCCGACAACAAGGCCGCGGTCGCCGTCATCCTCGCCGCCGCGCGACGGGTGGCGCGTGCCGGCGCGCCCGTGGGCCTGCAGCTGCTGTTCACCGTCGGCGAGGAGACCGCCCTGGCCGGGGCGGGCGCGCTCGACCCGTCGCGGCTGCGCTGCGACTACGGCTACGTGCTCGACCACGCGTCGCCGATCGGCGAGGTGATCGTCGCCTCGCCCACGCAGTACCGGCTCGTGGCCTCCTTCCACGGCGCCGCCGCCCACGCCGGGATCGTGCCCGAGCGGGGCCGCTCGGCGATCCTCGCCGCCGCGCATGCGATCGGGTCGATGCGCCTCGGACGCATCGACGCGCAGACGACCGCGAATGTCGGCGAGATCCGCGGAGGGACGGCGATGAACGTCGTTCCCGAGCGCTGCGAGGTCGTCGCCGAGGCGCGCGGCCTGGAGGAGTCGAGCGTCGAGGCGCTCGTGGGCGAGCTCGTCGACCGCATCCACGAGGCCGCCAACCTCCCCGAATGCGAGTGCGACGTCGACGTCGACGTCGCCCGCATGTTCGCCGGCTACCGCGTCGCCCCCAACGAACGGGCGCTCGCCGTGGCCGAGGCGGCCCTGCGCGACTGTGGCTACATGCCGCGGCGGGTGTCGAGCGGTGGCGGCTCCGACGCGAACGTCTTCCGCGCCCACGGGTTGGCGGTCGTCAACCTCGCCAACGGCACCGAGCGAAACCACGAGCCGACCGAGCGCGTGAGCGCCTCGGCGCTCGAGGAGATGCTCGACGTCGTGCTGTCGCTCATCGAGCACGCGGCCACCGAACCGGAACCGACATGACCGACGACCGCTCACCGCGGGCGTTCACGCCGCTCGGCGGCGAGACCGTCTTCCAGGGACACATCATCGAGGTCCGCGTCGAGCGGTTCCGCCACGCCGACGGCGAGGAGGTGGAGCGCGAGATCGTGCGCCACGGCGGGGCGGTGGCGGTCGTCGCCTACGACGACGAGCACGTGTGGCTCGTGCTCCAGCCGCGCGAGGCCGTCGGCGACCCGGACGTGCTCGAGATCCCGGCCGGCCGACTCGACGTCCCCGGCGAGGATCCGCTGGCCGCCGCCCAGCGCGAGCTCGCCGAGGAGATCGGGCGCGGCGCCCGCCGCTGGGAGAAGATCACCGCCTTCTACTCGACGGTCGGGTTCAGCAACGAGATCGTGCATCTGTACGCGGCCACCGACCTGTACCGGGAGACGGCCGACAGCGGCGAGAACGAGCGGATCGAGACGGTTGCCCTGCCGCTGAGCGAGCTCGACGAGGCCATCCCGAGGCTCCGCGACTCGAAGACGATCATCGCGCTGATGTGGCTGCGCCATCGGCTCGCCGGAGCAAGCCCGGCCGCGGGCGCCTGACCGACCCGTCGCGCGCCCGCCGCGGCGGGGCGGCCGCCTGATTGCAGACGCAGGAAGCGCTCCCGGGTTGCGGAATAGCGTTGACGTGACCCCCGTGGCCGCCGCGAAGAGCCCTGCGCCGGAAACGCTCGCCCTGGACTTCCTGGCCTACCTCGAGCTCGAGCGCGGGCTGTCGCGCAACACGCTGGAGGCCTACCGCTCGGACCTGCTCCAGTTCGCGGCGTTCCTCGCGCGGCGTCACGTCGATCCGCTGACCGCCGGGCATGGGGACCTGTCCGACTTCCTCGGGGAGCTCGCCACCGGCGCGGAGGACCGCCCGCCGGTCGCCGTGGCGACGCTGCAGCGCAAGCTCGCCTGCCTGCGATCGTTCTACCGCTTCCTGCGCCGCGAGGAGATCATCGGGCACGACCCGACCGCCGACCTGCGTGGCCCCCGCAAGGTCGCCCGTCTGCCGCAGGTGCTCTCGCGCGAGGAGGTGGCCAAGCTGCTTGCCGAGCCGCGCGGGTCCGAGCCGCGGGCGTTGCGAGATCGGGCGCTGCTCGAACTGATGTACGCGTGCGGGCTGCGGGCGTCCGAGGCGATCGGCCTGCACGTGTCCGACGTCGATCTGGACAACGGGATGCTTGCGGCGCGGGGCAAGGGCTCCAAGGAGCGCCTGGTTCCCGTCGGGCGCCAGGCGGTCGGCGCGCTGCGGACCTACCTGCAGCGCGGGCGCCCGGCGCTCATCGGCATGCGCAGCGAGGGCCACCTGTTCGTCAACCAGCGCGGTTCGGGCCTGACGCGGCAGGGGCTGTACAAGATCGTCCAGGGGCACGCCCGCCGAGCCGGCCTGGACGGCAAGATGAGCCCGCACACGCTGCGCCACACGTTCGCGACCCACCTGCTCGCCGGCGGCTGCGACCTGCGCTCGCTGCAGGAGATGCTCGGCCACGCCGACCTCGCCACGACCCAGATGTACACGCATCTCTCGGCCGAACGGCTGAAGGACGCCTACTTCCGCGCGCATCCGCGAGCGACGCGATCACCCGCCGCCGCCGCAGATCGTTAGCCTTGGCGGCGTGCGCAGCCCCGGCTTCAGCGAGGCGCGGTCGGAGGGTCAGGGCCAACGCGTGGCGGTGGTGGTCATCGACGCGTGCGGGGTCGGGGCGCTCCCGGACGCCGATCGCTACGGCGACGCGGGGTGCAACACGCTGGCTCACGTCGCGGAGGCCGTCGGCGGCCTCGCCCTGCCGACGCTCGAGCGCCTCGGCCTCGGCTCGATCCTGACGCTCAAGGGTGTCGCGGCGGCGCGCACGCCGGTGCTGCACGGGCGCCTGCATCCGCTCGGCCCGGGCAAGGACTCCACCGCGGGGCACTGGGAGCTCATGGGCGTCGCGGTCGAGCACGCCCCGCCGACCTACCCGGACGGGCTGCCCGACGCGCTGATCGCCGCCCTGGCCGCGGCCGTCGGTCGCGAGTTCGTCTGCAATCGCCCGTACAACGGCATCGCCGCGATCGACGACTACGGGGAGGAGCACCTGCGCAGCGGCCGGCTCATCCTCTACACGTCCGCCGACTCGGTCCTGCAGTTCGCGGCCCACGTCGACCGCGTTGCGCCCGAGGAGCTGTACGCGGCCTGCGGGGTCGCCCGAGAGGTCATGCAGGGCGTGAACGCCGTCGGACGCGTCATCGCCCGCCCGTTCGCCGGCACGCCCGGTGGCTTCGAGCGCACCGACGGTCGCCGCGACTACGCACTCGCGCCGCCGCGGCGCAGCTACCTCGAGGAGCTGTGCGACGCCGGCGTGCCCGTGCACGCCGTCGGGAAGGTGAACGACCTGTTCGCCGGGGTCGGGATCAGCGAGGCGCACGAGGCGGCCACGAATGGCCGTGCCCTGGAGGTGACGACCGATCTGCTGCGCACGCTGCCGGACGGGCTCATCTTCACGAACCTGATCGACACCGACCAGGTCTACGGGCACCGCAAGGACGTCGATGGCTTCCACGCCGCGCTGCAACAGATCGACGCCGAGGTGGCCGTCTGGCTGGAGCTGCTCGGACCGGGGGATCTTCTTGTCATCACTGCCGATCACGGCGTCGACCCGCTGTCGGCGCGGACCGATCACACGCGTGAGTACGTCCCGGTCCTGGCGGTGTCCGGGGGCCACGTGCCCACCCCGCGCGACACGACGCGCGGGGTGGGGTCGCGACACGACGGGCCGATGGCGGACGTCGGCGCGACGGCGCTGTGGTGGCTCAGCGGGCGGGCCACCGACCGGCTCCCCGGGCGGCCGTTCGCCGCCCTCGGCGACGCGCGGGCCACGGCCCGCCACGGCTGACGTGGTCGCCGCCTCCTAGCATCGGATGCATGCCCGAGCTCCCGGAGGTCGAGACGATCCGCCGCCAGCTGGCCCCCATCGTCGAGGGGCGCACGCTCGCGCGCGTCGAGGTGCTCGACGCGCGCTGGTCGCGCCCGCTGGACCCGCGTGAGCTGTCCGACGCGCTCACCGGGCGGCGCGTCCGTCGCCTTGGGCGCCGCGGCAAGTACCTGCTCTGGGAGCTCGAGGACGAGGTGTTCCTCGCCCAGCACCTGCGCATGACCGGGACGGTGCTCTGCGACCCCGATCCCGAGCCGGCGCACACGCGCGTGCGCGTGATGCTCGCGGGCTCGTCGCGTCGCGCGGCCGTGCGGCGATTGTGCCTCGTCGACCCCCGGCGCTTCGGGACCGGCGAGCTGCTGCTCGGCGCCGACGCCATGGAGGCGTTCTTCGCGGCACGACTCGGCCTCGAGCCGCTGCACCCGGACTTCACCGCCGAGCACCTGCGGGCGCTCGCGCGCGGGCGCCGCGCGCCGGTCAAGGCCTTCCTGCTCGACCAGCGACGCATCGCCGGCGTCGGGAACATCTACGCCGACGAGGCGCTGCATCGCGCGGGGATCCATCCCCTGCGGCCGGTGGGCGGGCTGACCGGGCGCGAGTGGGTGGGCCTGCGCGAGGCGGTCATCGCCGCGCTGCAGGCCGGGATCGACGCGCGGGGTGCGACGATCGACGACTTCCGCCACGTCGACGGCGTGTACGGGTCCTTCCAGCACGAGTTCCTGGTGCACCGGCGCGCCGGCGAGCCGTGCCCGACCTGCGGGCGCGCGGTGGTCAAGATCGTCGCCGCGGGGCGCGGAACGTACCTGTGCGAGGCCTGCCAGCCGCGCGGACGTCGCTCGCGGCGTCCGTCGCCGGGTCAGGCCGCGAGCTCGTCGAGCCGGCCGCTGGCGGCCGCCGCCGCCGTCTCGGTGTAGCCGCCGAGCAGCTCGCCGTCGATGAGCACCTGCGGGAAGGTCATCAGGCCGGTGCGGGTCGCCAGTTCGACGCGCCCGTGGGCGTCGCGGGAGAGGTTGATCTCGCTGTACACGAGCCCGCGCTTGCGCAGCAGCGCCTTCGTGCGCTCGCAGTAGCCGCAGAAGTCTGTGGTGTAGACGGTGATTTCCTTCATTGCTTCATAAAGTATAGGAACGGGGTGTTGGTGTTACACCGGCATGCCCGGGACAATCCGCCGTCCCGCACCGGCCGTCGTGTAGCGGCTACTACCGCTGCTCGGGGGGTGCGGCCCAGTGCACCCCCGTCTGCGGCGTTGTCGCCTTGCCGCCGCAGCACTACCCCGGCTACCCCGGCGGCCTGCCCAGGCCCGTCGACGCCGCCAGCCGCATCGTCGGCCGCTTCAGGGTTCGGTTCGCGTCGGGCTGAGCGGCGGCGCGGCGCCGTCCCAACCCGGGCCTAGACTCAAGCGATGTCCGGACCGATGCGCACCGAAGCCGTCGTGCTGCGCTCGATGCGCTACGCCGAGGCCGATCGGATCCTGCGCCTGTACACGCCGCATCACGGGCGCGTGGGGGCGATCGCGAAGGGCGTGCGCCGGGCCCGCAGCCGCTTCGGCGGGCGCCTGGAGCCGTTCTTCCGTCTGCGCCTCATTCTCCATGAGGGACGCGGTGAGCTGTTCACCGTCACGGCGGCGGACACCGTCGACGGGTACCGGCGCCTGCGCGAGGACGGGGGCGCCCTCGACGCCGCCGCGCGCGCCTGCGACGCCGTCGGACGGCTGTTCGAGACCTCCGAGCCGCACCCGGGGGTGTTCAACCTGCTCTGCCACGAGCTCGCCCTGCTCGACGCCGATCCGGGGTTGGCGACGCGGGCCAACGGGCTCGCCTTCCGGCTGAAGCTCCTGCACGCCGCGGGACTTGCCCCGGCGCTCGGCGCCTGCGCGGCGTGCGGGGAACGCGAGCACCTCGTCGGCTTCTCGGGCGCCGCCGGCGGGGTCGTGTGCGCCGCCTGCGAGGCGGGCTCGTTTCCCCTGGTCGAGGCCGCGCATTCGTTCATGGTCGACGCGCTCGGACGCTCGTTGTCCGAGGCGCCGATGGCCGCCGACGGCGTCCTCGGGCAGGTCGAGCGCGCCGTGGCCGAGACGCTCGAGCACCACGCGCACCTGCGCCTCATGCCGGCGGCGGCCCGCGCCCCGTCGCGAATCGCGGCGCAGCCCGCCTGACCGTCGCGGCGGCGGACGGCGGGCCCGCCGCACTCGGGTAGGCTCCGGCCGGCAGATGGCGCCCAAGTACGTCTACGACTTCGTCGAGGGCTCGCGCGACATGCGCGACCTGCTCGGCGGCAAGGGCGCGAACGTGGCCGAGATGACGCGGGTGCTCGGCCCCGACCGTGTGCCGGCCGGTTTCACGATCACGACCGAGGCGTGCGTCGCCTACATGAACGGCGGCGCGCGGTATCCGGAGGGTCTCGCCGAGGAGGTGCAGGCCGCGCTCGAGCGCCTCGAGAGCGCGGCGGGCCGGCGTCTCGGCGATCCAACCGACCCCCTGCTCGTGTCGGTGCGCTCGGGCGCGCGCGAGTCGATGCCGGGCATGCTCGACACCGTGCTCAACCTCGGCCTCAACGACGCGTCCGTGCTCGGGCTCGCCGCGCGCAGCGGCAACGAGCGCTTCGCCTGGGACTCCTACCGGCGCCTCGTGCAGATGTTCGCCAACGTCGTGCGCGGCGTGCCCGGCGAGCGCCTGCAAGGCGAGATCGACGCCGTCAAGGCCGTCCGCGGCATTCGCCTCGACACCGAGCTGACGGTGGCGGAGCTGCGCGAGCTCGTCGAGCGCTTCAAGGCGCTGCTGGCCGACGCGACCGACGCGACGTTCCCGCAGGACCCCCACGAGCAGCTGCGCGCCGCCGTCTCGGCCGTGTTCGGCTCCTGGCTCGGTGAGCGCGCCGTCTCGTACCGGCGTATCAACCGAATTCCCGACGACTGGGGCACGGCGGTGAACGTGCAGCAGATGGTCTTCGGCAACCTCGGCGACACGTCGGCGACGGGCGTCGCGTTCAGTCGCGACGAGATCACCGGTGCGCCGGAGCCCTCGGGCGACTTCCTCGTCAACGCCCAGGGCGAGGACGTCGTGTCGGGCACGCGCAACACGCGCCCGCTCGGTGAGCTGCGGGACGCGATGCCCGACGCCCACGACCAGCTGATGGACATCCTGCGCACGCTCGAGGGCCATTACAAGGACATGCAGGACACCGAGTTCACGATCGAGGACGGGCGCCTGTACATGCTCCAGACGCGTAACGCCAAGCGCCCGGCGCAGGCGGCCGTGCGCTTCGCCGTGGACGCCGTCGAGGAGGGTCTGCTGACGCGCGCCGAGGCGCTGTCGACGATCGACGCCGCCGCGCTGGAGGCGCTGCTGCATCCGACGTTCGATCCGAGCGCGTCGTTCACCGTGCTCACCCGCGGCGTCGGCGCGTCGCCCGGCGCGGCGATCGGCGAGGTCGTGTTCACCGCCCGCGCGGCCGTGCTCGCCGCGGCGCAGGATCGTGACGTGATCCTCGTGCGCCCGTTCACCGAGGCCGACGACGTCGCGGGGTTCTACGCCGCCCAGGGGATCCTCACGTCGGAGGGCGGCAAGGCGTCGCACGCCGCCCTCGTCGCGCGCGGCATGGGCCGTCCGTGCGTCGTCGGCGCGGCGGAGCTCGACGTGGACCTCGCGACCGGCGTGCTGCGGGTGGGCGAGACGTCGGTGCACGCCGGGGAGCGGATCGCGATCGACGGCACGACCGGCGCGATCACGACCGACGACGTGCCGCTCGTCGCGCCGCAGGTCGACGAGCGCTTCGATCGCGTGCTCACCTGGGCCGACGAGCTGCGACGACTCGACGTACGCGCGAACGCCGACACGCCCGAGGACGCCGAGCGCGCGCGGGCGTTCGGGGCGCGCGGGATCGGGCTGTGCCGCACCGAGCACATGTTCCTGGCCGCCGATCGCGTGCCGCGCATGCGCACGATGATCCTCGCCGACACCCGCGAGGATCGCCGGGCGGCGCTGGCCGAGCTCGCCGGCTACCAGCAGGCGGACTTCGAGGGCCTGTTCGAGGCGATGGCCGGGCTGCCCGTCACCATCAGGCTGCTCGATCCGCCCCTGCACGAGTTCCTCCCGAGCCGCGCGGAGGTGCAGAACGAGTTCGACGATGCGATGTCGCTGCTCGGGCGCGGCGAGGGGGACGAGCACGAGGTGGCGCGCCTGGAGCATCTGCTCGACCGCGTGAGCGCGCTCGAGGAGACGAACCCGATGCTCGGGACGCGCGGCTGCCGCCTCGGGATCCTGTACCCCGAGATCTACGAGATGCAGACGCAGGCGATCGCGCGCGCGGCGCTCGCGGTGCGCGCGCGGTCCGGCAGCGCGCCGATGCTCGAGGTGATGATCCCGCTCGTCGGCTACGAGCGCGAGCTGCAGCTGATGCGCGACCTCGTCGTCACCACCGCCGCGACCGAGGGTCTTCGCGAGGGCGAGGACTTCACCGTCGGCACGATGATCGAGCTGCCGCGCGCGTGCCTGATGGCCGACCAGATCGCCCACCACGCCGACTTCTTCTCCTTCGGAACCAACGACCTCACGCAGACCGGCCTCGGCTTCTCGCGCGACGACATCGAGGGCAAGATCCTCGCGCGCTACATCGATACGAAGATCCTCGACCGCTCGCCGTTCGAGACGATCGACATCCCCGGGATCGGCGAGCTGCTGCGGATGGGTGCGTGGCTCGGGCGCAAGGGCCGCCCGAAGCTCAAGCTCGGCGTGTGCGGCGAGCACGGCGGGGACCCCGACTCGATCAGCTTCTTCCACAGCTCGGGGATCGACTACGTCTCCTGCTCGCCGTACCGGGTGCCGGTGGCGCGGGTGGCCGCGGCCCAGGCGGCGATCGCCGACCCCGCGTTCAACGGGCAACCGGAGACGTGGTGATACGCCCCGTGTCCGGTGGGTAAGCTGCGACCGTGGACGAGGGAGCCCCGATCGCGTACGAGGTGCTCGGCACGGGCGTGCCCGTGATCGCCTCCGACGGCGTGACGATCGGCACCGTGAGCGGGGTGCTGGCCGCCGAGAGCGAGGACATCTTCCACGGCCTGCTCGTCAAGACGGCGCACGGGATCCGCTTCGTCGAGGCCGCCGAGATCGGGCAGCTGCACGAGCACGGCGTCGACCTGAAGATCGACTCGGCCGCCGCGGCGAATCTGCCCGGGCCCGAGCACAAGGCTCCGGTGTACGACGAAGATCCGCTGCGCCAACAGCACTGGCGACACTGGTGGCACCGGATCACGTTGCGCGACGACTGGAAGCAGGAGCCCGACGCATAGCTGCGACGACGGGGGCGTGTCGAACGCATCGCCGGCCGGTGCGACAATCGATGCCGATGACCGAGGTCGCGCCATCCGCAGCAGTGGCCGAGCGCTTCGCGCAGCGCTGGCAGGAACGCGAGGAGCGGCTCCTTTCTCCGCTCGCAGCTCGCTCCTACCCGCCGCGGCGCCGGGCCCCCGAGCCCGACTGTTCGCTGCGAACACCCTTCCAGCGCGATCGCGACCGCATCGTGCACTGCAAGGCCTTCCGGCGCCTGAAGCACAAGACGCAGGTGTTCGTGGCGCCCGAGGGCGACCACTACCGCACCCGGCTCACCCACACGCTCGAGGTGACGACGATCTCGCGCGCCGTCGGGCGGGCCTTGTCGCTCAACGAGGATCTCGTCGAGGCGATCGGCGTCGGTCACGACCTCGGCCATCCGCCCTTCGGCCACATCGGCGAGGACGTCCTCGATGCGTGCCTGCAGGAGCGCTTCGACCGGCGCTTCCGTCACTACGAGCACTCGCTGCGCGTGGTGGACGAGCTCGAGCGCGACGGCGCCGGGCTCAATCTCACCGAGCCGGTGCGCGACGGCATCCTGCGCCACTCCAGCCGGGCCGAGATGCCGGCGACGCTCGAGGGGCGGATCGTGCGGATCATCGACCGGGTCGCCTACATCAACCACGACATCGACGACGCCATCCGTGCCGGCGTCCTGCGCGAGGAGGACCTGCCCGCCGAGGCGATCGGCGTGCTCGGCGCGACCGGATCGCAGCGCATCGACGCGCTCGTGCACGACATGGTCGAGCACTCCGAGGTCGCCGGTGACATCGTCCAGGGCGACCGCGCCGGGGCGGCGATGGGCGAGCTGCGCGACTTCATGTTCGCCCACGTCTACCTCGGCCCGTCGGTGCGCGCCGAGCACGAGCGGATCGCCAACGTCGTGCGCACGCTGTTCGAGTTCTACGTCGAGCATCCCGACGAGCTGCCCGACGACGGCGGCGCGGCGGGGGCCGACCTCGCGCAACGGGTCACCGACTACGTCGCGGGCATGACCGATCGCTACTGCATCCGCGCGTTCACGCGGCTGGCCGTGCCGCGCGAGTTCGCCGGGTAGGGCGGCGCGGCCGGTCGCGCGGCGGGGCGCCGGGCCGGGTGAGCTAGCGTACGGGCGCGATGGCCCTCTACACCCGCGAGTCCCTCGAACGCCTGCGCGACGCCGTCGACTTCGTCGACCTCGTCTCGGCGCGCACCGACCTTCGCCGGGCCGGGCCGAACCGCTACGAGGGCCTGTGCCCGTTCCACGACGAGCGCACGCCGTCGTTCGGGATCAACCCGACCGAGAAGCTCTACCACTGCTTCGGCTGCCAGGCCTCGGGCGATCTGTTCACGTTCGTCCGGGAGACCGAGGGAGTCGACTTCGTGGGTGCCCTCGAACTGCTCGCCGACCGCTACAACGTCCAGCTAGAGCGCGAGGCCGAGGACCCGCGCGAGACCGAGCGCCGCCGCGCCCGCGAGCGCCTTCTCGAGCTGCTCGCGCGCACGTGCGAGTACTACCAGCGGGTCTTGTGGGACTCGCCCGAGGCCGGCCGCGCCCGCGAGTACCTGGCCGGCCGCGGGCTGGGGGAGGAGGCGCTGCGCGCGTTTCGCGTTGGCTACGCGCCGAGCGCCTGGGACAAGGTGCTGCTCGCCTCGCGGCGGGCCGGCTTCAGCGAGGCGGAGCTGCACGCGACCGGCCTGGCCCAGCGCTCCAAGCAGAACGGACAGCTCTACGACCGCTTCCGCGAGCGGATCATGTTCCCGCTCGCCGACGTGCGCGGGCGCGTGCTCGGCTTCGGCGCGCGCGCGATGCGCGACAACCAGCAGCCGAAGTACCTCAACACCTCCGACAACGACATCTACCACAAGGGTCAGCACCTCTACGGCGCCGACGTGGCGCGGGTCCACGCCACCCGCGCGGGCCGGGTGATCCTCTGCGAGGGCTACACCGACGTCATCGCACTGCACCAGGCCGGCCTGCGCGAGACGGTCGGGCTGATGGGAACGGCGCTCACCGGCGAGCAGGTGTCCGAGCTCGCCCGGCTGGCCTCGACGGTGCTGCTCGCGCTCGACGCCGACAGCGCCGGGCAGGAGGCGATGCTGCGGGCCGCGACGCTCGCCGCCCGTCAGCGCCTGGAGCTGCGGGTCGTGCCGCTGCCCGCCGGCGCCGATCCGGCCGAGCTCGTCCAGCGGGACGGGGCCGAGGCGCTCACGGCCGCCGTCACGGCGTCGGTCCCGTTCGTGCGCTTCCGGGTGGAGCGGGTGCTGGCCGGCGGCGACGACTCGAGCCCCGAGGGCCGTGATCGCATCCTGGACGAGCTGCGCCCCGTGTTCGCGACGATCGGCCCGGGCGCGATGCGCGAGGAGCTCCTGCGCATCGTCTCCGGGCGGATGGGTCTGCGCGAGGGGGTCACCGAGACGCTGCTCGCGGCGACCGCCCGCGGCGGTGCCGCGGCGCCGGGCGGCTCGGGGCCGGCGGGCGCGCGCCCGCAGCGATCCGCTCCGGGCGGCGGCCCTCAGGCGGCGCCGGGCGAGCAGGGGGGAACCGGACGGCGGATCGTGGCCCTCGACCGGCGCGAGGAGACCGAGCGGACGTTCCTCGCGCTGTGCATTGCGATGCCCGAAGAGGGAGAGGCCGCGCTCGCGCGCGTCGACCCCGAGGAGCACTTCTCGAGCGAGATCGTCCGACGCGCCGCCCGCCACCTGCGCGAGCACCTGCGCTCGCCGGGGGCCGGACTGCCCGAGGATGACCCGCAGTTTGCCGCGCTCATCGCCGACCTCGCCGTGCGGGCGGGGCGCGAGGCGACCGACCCCGCGACGCTCGAGGTCGAGGAGCTCCAGCTCGAATTGGCCCGCGTCGATCGTCAGATCGTGAGCGCCCGCGCGGAGGGGCGGGGTGACGTGTCGGATCTGGCCGTGCGCCGCGGCGAGATCAAGGCGGCCGTGGACCGCGCGTACGACCGGGTGCTCGAGCAGGCGTAGGGCGACGACACGCGGGCGTTGCATGGGCGTCACGGTTGGCGCCGGCATGCGAACAGGTGTTCGTCATGCTTGGGGGTATGGATCGAGAATTGTTGGCGGATCTCTTGGCCGCGGGGTTCTCCTTGGAGGCGATCGGCGAGCGCGTGGGGCGGCATCCGTCGACGGTGGGGTACTGGGTCGCGAAGCACGGACTCGAGGCGGCGCATCGCGAAACGCATCGAGCGCGGGGTGGGATCGACGAGGCCGAGCTGCGGACGCTTGCCGAGCAAGGGCTGTCGATCCGTGCGATCGCCGCCCGCATCGGCGTGAGCTACACCACCGTCCGCTATTGGCTGCGTCGATTCGATGTGTCATTGGCCGGCTCAGAGCGCAGGCGGCTGGTTGACGAGGCCGTCTCGGTCGGCGCAACTCGCATCGAGCTCGTCTGCGCGAAGCACGGTCGCTGCGACTTCGTCCGCGAAGGGCGCGGGTACTTTCGATGCTGTCGATGTCGTGCCGAGCGCGTGGCGCGGCGACGTCGTCAGGTCACGGCGAAGCTCGTTGCTGAGGCGGGTGGGCGTTGTGTGCTGTGTGGCTACAGCGGGAACGCGGCCGCACTGCAGTTCCACCACGTGAAGCCGGCTGAGAAATCGTTTGGAATCAGCCGTGGCGGCGTAGCGCGATCACTCGCTCGGGCGCGCGCTGAAGCGGCCAAGTGCGTCCTGGTATGCGCCAATTGCCACGCCGAGGTGGAGACGGGAGCGGTTCGGCTGCTTTAGACTTGGCCACGGCTGCCGATCTCATTGGTTGCTCAATCCGGGGTGGCGCAATAGGCAGCGCGAGCGACTGTTAATCGCTAGGTTGCGGGTTCGAGTCCCGCCCCCGGAGCTTCGCTTCTCGTGTCCGCCGCGGCCGGCGCCGACGTTTCGGCGTTCGCGAGTCCCTCGATCAATCGCGTCGCCTGCGCCGCGGCATCGTGCGTGGCGCTCCAGGCGGCCAGCGCCCGGACTCGGCCCCGCATCGCCTCGTCCGCCAGCGCGCGCTCGACCGCGAGCCGCAACGGCCGCGCCGCCACGAACCGCCGGGGCAGGCGCACCCCGAGCCCGGCCCAATCCATCCGCGCCGCGTTCTCGTTCATGTCCCCGACCGCCGGACAGGCGACGACGACGCACCCGCTGCTCAGCGCGCGCACGAGCGTTCCGTGCCCGGCGTGGCAGACGACGACGTCGCACTGGGGCATCGTGCGCGCGTAGGACAGCCATTCGACGAGGCGCGCGTTGTCGGGGACCGGCAGCGCGCGCGGCGGCGGACGGCGGTTCCAGGTGGCGAGCACGCGCACGGGGGCGTCGGCGAGGCCGCGCAACGCGGCCGCGAGCATGCGGTGCTCGGGATCCTGCGCGGTGGACGGAGCGATGAGCACGAGCGGCGCGTCGCCCGGCGGCAGCTCGACGTCCTCGGTCGGCGGCTCCCACATGAGCGGGCCGACGACCGAGACGTGCGGGGGCCAGGCGCGCGGATACTCGAGCTGCGGGAACGTTCCGACCAGCGTGAGCGTGCGGCTCATGCCCCCGTGCGCGTACGAAAGCTCGGGCAGGCCGAGGCGCACGCGGGTGCCGTTGAGCTCATCGCGTCCCTGGCGCAGCCCCTGTTCGGTGACGAACTCCAGGCCGCTCCAGAAGCGCCGGCCGAGCGCGGTGCGGGGCAGGCGCGCGCCGATCGAGTACGTCGGCAGGCCGCGCTCACCGACCGGGTAGACGTGCGGTACAAGGGTGGCCGCCGGCACGCCGGCCAGCTCGGCGGCGAGCGCCGGAGCAAGCGTGAGGATGTCCGCGACGACCACGTCGGGCCGCAGCTCCTCGAGCACCGGCACGGCCGCACGCGCCGCCCGGACGACGGCCTCGTACGGCTTCAGCGGCCGCTCCTGGGTGGGGAAGACCTGGTACTCGGGCGCCGGCGCGAAACCGAGACCCTCCCGCTCGACCGCGTCGCGCCAGCGCTTCCAGGTCTGAACGGTGACGTCGTGTCCGCGGGCGGCGAGGCCGCGCCCCAGCGCGATGATCGGGAACGCGTGCCCCGGATCCCCGAAGGCGCCGAGCACCAGGCGCAGCCGCCGGTCGGCCGCTTGAGCGCTGCCCGCCACCGGCCGTCCGGGCGCTAGGCGGCGAGCTCGGCGATGAGGCGCAGCTGGGTCAGGCGGTCCTCGGCGGTGAACGCGATCGGCGTCACCCCGAGCGTCCCGACACCGGCGTCGCGGTACACGGCGAGGCGCTCGCGCACGACGTCGGGCGGGCCGCAGATACTCACCATGTCGATGAGCTCGTCCGGGAGCGCCGCCATCGCCTCCTCGCGCTTGCCGTCGAGGTAGAGGTCCTGGACCGTCGCCGCCTCGGCCTCGAAGCCGTAGCGCTGGACGATCTGGTTGTAGAAGTTCTGCTTGCGCGACCCCATGCCGCCGACGTAGAGCGCGATGAACGGGCGCATCGCGTCGCGGCCCTTCTCGAGGTCGTCGGTGACGAACACCTGCACCGTGGGCGCGATGTCGAACCCGTCGAGCGACCGGCCCGAGCGGGCGGCGCCCTCCTCCAGCAGCGGGCGGAAGTCCGACACGTGCTCGGGGGAGAAGAGCGTCGGGATCCAGCCGTCGGCGATCTCGCCCGCGAGCGTCGTGTTCTTGGGCCCGATCGCGGCAACGTAGATCGGGATCTGGTCCTGCACCGTGGCGATCGTCAGCTTGAGCGCCTTGCCCGGTCCGTCGGGCAGCGGCAGGGTCAGCGTCTCGCCCTCGAACTGGACGCGCTCGCGCGCGAGCGCCATGCGCACGACGGCAACGTACTCCCGCGTGCGCTGCAACTGCTTCGCGAAGCGCTGCCCGTGCCAGCCCTCGGCCACCTGCGGTCCCGACGAGCCGATCCCGAGGATCATCCGCCCGTTGGAGAGCTGATCGATCGTCGCGGCCGTCATCGCGGTCATCGCCGCACTGCGGGCCGGCATCTGGAAGATGCCCGAGCCAAGGCGGATCGTCGACGTCTGTCCGGCGAGCCAGCCGAGGACCGTCGCCGCGTCCGAGCCGTACGCCTCCGCGGCCCACACCGAGTCATACCCGAGTCGCTCCGCCTCCTGGACGATGTGCAGCTGTTCCTCGGAGGTGAGCCCGAGACCCCAGTAACCGATGTGGACGCCGAGCTTCATGCACAACTCCTTTTCGCGGGGGAGCGGTCGCGGGACAGTCGCGACACGGAACGCACGTTTAAGGCCGCGCCGGGCGCCGCCCGCCGACAGCCTATGCGAGTTGGTGACGCCGGCGTCACGCCCGGACGCGGGGGTGCCGTCAGGCGATCGCTGCCTCGGTGAGGTTGAGCTCGCCGCCGGGCAGCTCGAACATGATCTCGGGCACGACGCAGCCCGGCGAGGTGCGCAGCAGGAAGCGGACCGATTCCGCGATGTCCTCGACGCGGATCATCGCGTTGGCATCGAGATGCCCCTTGACGAAGTCCGTCATCGGGGTGTCCACGAAGGCAGGGCAGAGCGCGGTCGACTTGATGCCGAGCGAGGCGAGCTCCTTGTTCATCGATTGCGTCCAGCCGACCACTCCGTGCTTGGCGGCCGAGTACACCGATAGCCACGGCTCGCCGCGCTTGCCCGAGATCGACGACGTGTTGATGACCATCGCGTTGCGGTGCTCGGCGCCGGCCGCCTTCAGCAGCTCGAGGCTCTCGCGATAGAAGAGAATGATCTGGCGCAGATTGACCGACAGCTGCAGGTCGATGCGCTTGGTCTGGATCTCGCCGAGCAACTGTCCGGCGCCGACGCCGGCATTGTTGACGAGGACGTCGAGCCGCCCGTACGCGTCACGGTGAGCGGCCACGACGTGCTTGATCGCGTCCTCGTCGCTGAGGTTCCCGGCGACCGCCTGCACCTCAAATCCGGCGTCGGCGAGCTGCGCGCGGGCGGCGTCGAGCTTGTCCGGTTGTCGCGACGCCATCGTGACCGCGTAACCCTCCTCGCCGAGCAGGCGCGCGATGGCGAGGCCGATGCCGCTCGATGCTCCGGTCACGATCGCTGCCCGTTCTGCCATGGGGACTCCTCTGCTCGGGGTACGCTGCGGCGGTATCAAACCACCGCAGCGCCCTCGTCCGGCGTGCGGTGCGGCGCCGTCGCCGGTTTACGGAGCCCTTCGACTCGGTTTCTACGCTGTTGACGGTGAAGACGATCGTCACCGTCACCCTTGCCTCGATGCTCTTGGGCGGCGTGCTCGTAGTGGGCGCCATCATCGTGGCCGCCCTCGCGGTGCTCTGAGTCGCGCTCTCGGCTCGTCATCGTCCGCGCCGCAGGAGCCGCCAAGGCGAATAAGCTCCGCCGCGGAGGGCCGGTAGCTCAGTTGGTTAGAGCAGCGGACTCATAATCCGTCGCGCCCAGGTTCGAGTCCTGGCCGGCCCATCGGAAAGGCCTGCAAATGGCCTTGTCGGCTTGTCGGTCGAGGCTGGGTCGCACTCAAGAGCGAATCTTGTCCCGAACCGCTTTGTGGCATCGGCTGGACGACGCAGCGACGCCCCGGCAACTGGCTCGTTGTCGGACGGTCCGAGAAGCGCCGGATAGGGCTGTCATCAGCCTCCAACGCTCGTCGCGGGGCGTTGAGCGGAGGTTGGCGTCGACGCAATCAGGTCGTTGATCTGTCGCGCCAGGTCGAGCCCCGCGTCTTCCTGTAGGAAGTGTCCAGCGTGTGGTGTGGTGTGCGGTTGCCCGGCGGCGCCGGGACGTGTTCCTGGAATATCCGCTCTCCGCCTGGCATGATGGGATCCCGGTCGCTGAAGACGGTGAGGTATGGCTTGTTCCACCGAGCGAGTGCCTGCCATGCCTCGCGATTGGCCGGTATCGCCGGATCGCGAGGCGAGATGGGAACGAGCCCGGGAAACGCCCGCGCGCCCGCCTTTGCGTCAGGCAGAGAGAACGGCGCGTCGTACGCGCGGCGCTCGCCTGGGGACAGCTGCCGCAGGCACCCGGCGTTGACGATACGGCTGACCGGGAGGACCGGGCTGTAGGTCGCGAACGCTCGCCATGCCACGAACGCGGCGATGTTCGCGAGATGCGGACGCGCATGACCGTCGGCGATGGGAGGGCACCGTTGCCGATGACGATGCGCGCAAAGCGAGCCTCGTTCTCGGCGGCCACGCGCAGACCGATCAGCGCGCCCCAGTCCTGGCAGAACAGGGTAATCCCGCGAAGGTCCAGAGCTCGGATGAAGTCGGTCATCCAGTCGACGTGGCGCTGGTAGGTGTAGTCGCGCTTCTCGGCCGGCTTGTCGGACTTTCCGAAGCCGACGAGATCCGGTGCGATCACGCGGCTGCCGCCGGCCGCGCACACCGGGATCATGTGTCGATACAGGTACGACCAAGTTGGCTCGCCATGAAGCATGAGCACAGGCGCCGCCGATGAGTCACCCTCATCGACGTGGTGCATCCGGAGTCCGTCGACGTCTGCATAATGCGCCTCGAACGGATAGTCCTCGAGGTCGTCGAAGCAGGAGTCGGGCGTTCGGGTCGTGGTCACGGGAGGCTCCCTTCTGTTGCGGGGGGTTTGAGGCTGCTCCGCACGCCCTCTCGGAGCAGCCGGCGAAGCTGCCGACGCCCTTCGCCGGCGGCCGCAAGCACGGTTGCCCCGAGCAGCAGCGCGAATACCTGATCGCTCACAAGACCGACATCGAGACGGGGGTCGGCGGTGTGCTCATCGATGGCGCCTTGCACCAGGAGCGCGATCACGCCGCGCACGGCGCCGAGGACTCTCCGATGCGTGCTCGTATGGCGTCCTCGCGCGGCGCGAGCTCCAGCGCGGTGCTGATGACCAGACACCCCGGCCGGCCGCTTGTCTGGGTGGATGCGCCGGCAACGGAGACTCCGAGCGCGGTATCCAGTCGGGCGTGGAGAAGTCGCACGAGTCGACGCGAAGCTGAACCACGCCGGGCAATATTCGGCAGGATGTCCTCGGTGGCGATCAGTGCGCCGTAGCGGTCGAGCGCCGCGTGGAATGCCCCACGCTTGTCGCAGAACGGCCGATAGAAGCTGCCTCGGTGCATTCCGCTGGTTGCAACAGATCGTCAAGCGACGTGGCCGCGTAGCCCGTGGACCAGAAGCGGCGCATGATCCCGTCAAGGGCGGTGTCGCGATCCACCAGCGCGTGTCGACCCATCTAGTCCTCTCCCGGCGATCGACCTTCGGGACCGGCAGGCTAACACCTTATGAGACCGATCGGTCTCGAATAAGTCCGGCGCCCGCCCAAGGCCGTGCTGGCGATGCGATCGCGACATGGCCGCCGGTGAGTCAGCCGGCAAGTCTTGACTCGACCGTCGGGGAGCTGCGCGGGCCGGCGACGCGGTGCCAGGTGCGCTGTGGCGGCGTGGGCGTGCGGGGCGGACCCCTAGCGGTGCGGCTGTCGTGTCCTTGAGGCAGCGCCGCGTTACGTAGGCAGCTCGTGCCGTCACGGAACGCTTGGCGCTCCGCACGAGACAAGCCGCTGCCGCGCCCGGCGACGAAGGAAGCGCTCGATGGCCGACAGGATGGCTGCCGTCCCGCCAGGTCGTGGCGCTACTCGTCGCTTGCCGCCTCCGCCGGACGGGTCGGACCGGGCGGTGACTCCGCGGGCGCGGGATTCTCGGGCGCGGGATCCTCGCCCGATGGCGATGGCGATGGCGATGGCGATGGCGATGCCGATGGCGATGGGGCGGGCGATGGGGATGGGGATGGGTCGGCCGCTGCAGCGGCGGGCGTGGATGTGTCAGGCACCGGAGTGGCGGCAGCAGCGGGCGCGGGGGTGGCCGCAGCCGCGGTCGTGCCCGCAGGCCTCGTGTGGCAGTCGGTGGCTCGGCGTCGCACTGAGCGTCGACGAACCACCAGCGCGTAGGTCAGGGCGGACGCGAGGAACAGGCCCGAAGTGATGAGCAGCCAACGGCTCGCATAGACACCGTCACCCAGCGACGTGTCGGCGCGATAGTTGGAGGCGTTCAAGCCGAGGATCGACGGGAAGTAGACGAGCAGGAGGAGGCCGCTCATCATCGCCGGCGCCCTGACGAAGTTCACGTCGCCGGCCGCCCGCCGCGGTGCCGCGCGCCCGGCGATGCGATCCAGCAGCGAATACAGCGGGAACAGCACAAAGTCGTGGCCGATGATGGCCAGAGCGAACCAGGCTAGAACGTTGACGAGGTGCCCGCCGCCGAGGAGCTTGCTCGCCGCATATCCGCCCAGCGCAAAGCTGGCGAGGAGAGCGAGGAGCTGAAGCGGCGAAGCTCCGTAGGCGCGGCGCCAGGCGGTCATCACGCCGAGAACTCGATCGCGGACACCCATTTGGTCTGGTGCACGCCAGGCGCTCCGGGGATGATGATGCGGGCCGGAAAGCCGTGGTCGAGGGACAGGTCGGCGCCGTTGACGTGTAGGGCCAGCAGCGAGCGGGCGTCGAGGACTTGGTCGCTGCCGAGGGAGGCCCGGCTGAACACGCCGCGCGATTGCAGCGACGTGACGTGCGCCGAGGCCGGTTCGGGCACGCCGACCATGGCCGCGAGATCGCGCAGCCGCACGCCGCCCCACCGCTGAGTCGTCGACCAGCCCTCGACGCAGGCGATCGGCAGGCTCGCTTCAACCTGAGCGAGGTCCAGGAGATCGGCGCGCGACAGCCGCAGTTGCGAGCGTCCGAGGACCGCAAGTTGCCACGCCGCACCGGTCTGGGCGGCGGTTATCCCGACGGCGGCAGCGGTCCTGTTGATCTGGAAGTCGTTCGGTCCCGATCCGAGGCTTCGACCGTGCGGTGCGAGGAGGGCGAGGCGGCGTAGCGGGCCGCCGACCGACTGTCCGATACTGACTGCGAGCAGCGTGAGCGAGCCGCCGCCGATGAGCGCGAGCAATCCGCGTCGCGACAGCGTCGGTTCCGCTGGAGCGATGGGAGCGAGACCGTCGGTCGTGAAGGGCTCTGCCTTCGTGGCGGCGAGATCCACGCGCAACGGCGCCAGAGCCCCGTGAACGCGGTACGCCGCGCGGACCGTCGGGAGCTTGATCGCCACGTGCCCGAGGAACGCCGCGATGAACACCCAGGCCCCGTAGAAGTGACCGGTGTAAAAGGAGAAGTGAAACGGGTAGTAGACCTGGATGTTGACGATGCCGGTGGCGAACTCGAACAGCGCACTCCCGACGAGCAGCGCGACACTCAGGCGTTCGATCGCCTGGGCGGGGGAGCGCACCGCCGGAAACTGGAACAGTCGTGGGATGACCGACCACAGCTTGGCCAGCACGACCGGCACGAGCGCAATACCGAGCATCACGTGCGTGCCTTGCGTCGCGGCGTACAGCCAGCTCGGGTGCGTGGGCCAGTTGAACAGGTAGAACCCGAGCAGCCCGTGGCCGGGCGTCAGGTCGTTGCCGGCCAGCCGTGGATCATAGGCGGCGTAGGACAGCAGCCCCGTCAACGCGACGATGGTGAGGCCGACGAGCAGGATCGAGCCGAGGACCGCGGTCAGCCATGCGCCGCGGAGCGGGCTGCGCCAGAACGTGGGCCGAAACGGGGGAGGTAGGGGACGCGCCCGCGACGTTGGCATCACGCCCAGAATGGCGCACCGGATTAGCCCAAACCTCTCCCGGTGGTCAACCGTAAGGATTCGTAATCTGTGCGCGGCCGATCACCAGATGGTGTCGAACAGCACCTCGACGAGGATTGCCTGAACCGCGAGGGCACCGAGCAGCGCATACAGACGCCGCGGCGCCATGGCCGCCGCCGCCACCGTTGCCAGCGGCACGTAGGGCAGCCAGATCCGCTCGGTCTCCGCCTTTGTGAGTCCGAGAATTGTGGATACGACGATGACGGCGGCGAGGGCGATCGCCGCAGGGTGGCGGGCGGCGAGCGCGCGCAGCGCGAGCGCGGCGGTCGGGAGCCCGATCCCAACGCCCCACGCGGTCGGCGAACCGAAGACCCAGAACGCGTAGGGGCGGCTGAGCGCGAGGCTCTGGCGGTACACGACGCTCGTGGCCTGCAGCGCGCCGATCGCGTCGTAGCCGACGCCGACGGCGAGAGCTCCGTTGACGAGCGCCACGGCGGCGCCGCACCACACGAGCAGCGAGAGGGCGGCGCGGGGACCGTCGCGCAGGCCGACCACGATCGCGGCCCACAGCGGGAGGGCCAGCAGCAGCCACGAGAAGAAGGCAGCGATGGCCAGCGCCGCGGCGCCGGCTACGCGCACGCGAGGTCGGCGGGACACGAGCAGCGCGGCGCTGGCCACGCCCAGTGTCATGTAAACCGCGTCGGCGGAGACGGTCCCATCGAGGATCACCGACGGCGCGAAGGCCGTGAGCAGCGCGGCGGTTCGGCCCGGCCGCTCGCCGAGCAGCCCCCGGGCGAGGAGGTAGGTCAGCGGGGCGCTCAGCGCGCCGACGACGATGCAGAACGCGGCCAGGCGCTTGGCGCTGTCCAGCCCCAGCGCGTCCATCGTCAGCAGCAGGCCCGGCGGGTGCCCGGCACCGTTGATGGTGAGTGCGGGCACAAGCTCGGCGAAGCGGTCGAGAAAGAAGCGCGGGCCGTCCGCCAGCGCGGGAAGTGACGGCAGGTACTCGTTCGCCGCCTCGAATGAGCCGTGGGCGGAGGTGTCGAAGACCGCATACCAGCCGTGAATGCCGTTGCGGGCCAGGTTGACGGACAGGCCAAGCGCGAGCGCGAGTCCGAACGTGAACACGGCGAAGCCGGCCGGTGTGCGCAGGCCCATCGCCGCGCGCGGGGCGATCGCCACCGCCGCGCCGAGCACGAGGATCGACACCGCGGCGAGCGGATCGATGCGCGGCAGCCATCGCGCGATGAACGGAGGCGTTCCGGCCGCCAGCCCGCCGGTGACCGCGTGAATGGCCACACCCGCGACCACCGTGAGCATGGCCGCAGTGATGACGATTTCCGGAATTCGCGGCCACAGGCCGTTCGTCGCGGACCGTCGCTGCGATCCTCGGCCAGTGATCTCAAGGGCCATGGCGGCGGCGCTCCTCGTCTGCGCACTGGCGGGCTGCGGCTCGGAGGCGGTGAGCAGCTACGCGCCGGCCGCCGAACCGCCCGTGTCCCCGCCGCTCGCCGCGAAGCCGGCGGGGCGCGTCGTGCCCGTGGGGCGCGAGCCCGAGGGCGTGGCCGTGGACCCCGAGGACGAAGTGGTGGCCGTCGGCCTGCGCGGTCCCGCCCGTCTGGCGTTGCGCGACGAGGACGGCGTGGCGCTCCGGCAAGTCAGGCTCGCGGGCGCGGCGCGGCACCTGGCGCTCGCCGGCCCAGGCGGACCGTTCCTGGTGCCAGAGGAGAGCGTTCGGCGTCTGCAAGCGGTCGCGCCGCGCACCGGCGCGACCGTCGCGAGCATCGCCGTCGGCGTCGGCCCTCACGAGGCCGTGGCGGACGCCGGTCGCTGGTTCGTGGGCAACGAATTCGGCAACAGCGTGTCGGTGATCGTGGGCGACAGGGAGGTGGCTCGGTTTCCGGTGGCCGTGCAGCCGGGCGGTCTGGCCGCCGACGGCGAGGGACTGCTGGCGGTCGTTGCGGTCCGCCAGCGCGTGCTCGAGCTGTACTCGACAACGACGTTGCGGCGCCTGGCACGCGTCGCCGCCGGCGTCGGACCAACCCACGTCGCCTGCCTCGCCGCCTACTGCTTCGTCGCTGACACGGGCGGCGACGCGCTGCTCATCTTCTCGCTCGATCCACACCCGGACCTCGTCCGGCGCCTGTACCTCCCCGGTGGGCCATATGGAATCGCCCTGGACGCCCGACGCGACCGGTTGTGGGTGACGCTGCCCGGGATCAACGAGCTGGCCGAGGTGACGCTGAACGGCTGGGAAACCGCGGTGAGCGGAATGCTGCCGACCGTGCGCCAGGCCAACACTGTGGCAGTCGACGACGTCAGCGGCCGGGTGTTCGTCGCCGGTCGCGACGACGGGGTCCTGCAGATCATCGCGCCGGGGTAAGCGTCGGGATGTCGAGCCGGGCACGGCTCACCGCTGTCCGGCTGCCCGCCGGGTACGGCCGATGCGCACGAACCAGCGCCGCTCGTCCTCCCAGCGCTCGAGCACCCGCAGGCCGGCCCCCGCGGCCAACCGATCCATCGCGTCGACGCCCACCCGTGCCCACGCGAACCGGTCGCTGATCCGCCGCCCGCCGGCTTCGAGCCGAACGGTGCACGAGAACGTCGGCGATCCGGGCCCCTCGGCCTCGACGAGGGCTTCGCCATCGTCGCTGAGCAACGAGGCCACCCGGCTCAGGAGCGTGCGCGGGTGACCGCCGATTCCGATGTTGCCGTCCAGCAGCAGCGCCGTGCGCCACGTGCCCGCACCGGGCAGATGGTCGAAGACCGAGGCCTCGACCGCGTGTGCTCCGCGCCGGCGGGTGAGTGCAACGGCGACGGGCGAGATGTCGACCCCCATGGCCAGGATGCCCGCGCGGGCGAGGGCGTGCACGTGCCGTCCGGGCCCGCACCCGACGTCCAGCACCGGACCTCGGCAGCGATCGAGCACCGCGCGGTCACTCGCCGTCACCGGCCCCAGCCAGCGCTCGAGCGGGAGCACAACCGCGCTGCCGTCCGATAGCCGGGCGACCAGACGATCGATCTCGGGACTGCCATCTGCTCGGTCGAGCCCGGATTCGTAGAGCCGCAGGGCGGGGTCAGTCATGCCGCCCGCGCGATCGCCTGGACGCTGGCGGCAAAGCGCGAATGTGGGATGAGCGCCGCGACGGCGCGCGCGTCCTCGATCTGGTCGACGTCGCGCAGCCGTGGCAGCTCGACCGTCCGCAGCCCGAGTTTCAGCAGCCGGGCGCGTTGCCGAGCGCCGGTATCCGCCCGGCTCATCGGGACGTCGCGGAACACCGCCGCGCGAGCGGTCATCAACCCGATGGCCCAGTAGCCGCCGTCGTCGCTGCGTCCCAGGATGGCGTCGACGTCCGGTCGGCCGAGGATTGCCAGCGCTCGGTCGAGCGCCTGCGCAGTGAGCTGCGGGGTGTCCATCCCGATGAGCAGCGCCGGACCGCCGACATCGGCGAATGCCGCCGCGATTCGCTCCGCCAGCCCCTGGCCACGCTGGTGCCGGACGGCGATCCCCTCCGGCAGCCAGTCCCCCGCCTCTCCCTCCAACACCAGCACCTTGCGGGCGGCGCCGGTCGACGCCACGGTGTCGAGCGTGTCGATGAGTGCTGCCTCGGCCACCGCCGCCGCCTGCTCGGGCGAGCAGGGCGGACACAGCCGTGTCTTGACGGCTCCGGGCGACGGCTGCTTGGCCAGGACGATGATCGCCCCCGAGCTGGTCGACGGCTCACTGACTCGCTCACGGGATGGCCGCCGCGTCATGAGGCCCGAACATATGCGCCTCAGCGCGTCGATTCCATTACCGAATGCGAAACAACGCACGCTCCCGGCCGGCCGCCGGGCGGCGCTTGCGACAATGCCAGCGTGGCGTCACCGCGACATTCGCGCGGCTCCCTGCTCGTCGTCGATGACGAGCCGACGATCGTCGAAGTCGTCTCTCGCTATCTCGCCCTCGCTAGATACGACGTTCGCACGGCGGCCAACGGGAGCGGCGCTCTCGCCCAGGTACGCAGCCAGCGCCCCGATCGAGCCGACCTGTCGTCGTGTGTTCGTGGCCGGCCGAGAGGCCTCGCTCACCCAGCGGGAGTTCGAGCTGCTGGTATTTCTCGCCCGCCGGCCGGGCCAGGCGTTCACCCGCAGCGAGCTGATGGATCGGGTGTGGCGCTATTCGTTCTACTCCGACACCTCGACCGTCACCGTGCACACACGCCGGCTGCGCCAGAAGATCGAGGCCGACCCCGAACGGCCTCGCTATCTGCAGACGGTGCGGGGTTACGGCTACCGGTTCACGCCGTGAGCTGGAGCTCCGTTCGCGGAGGAACGATCGCCGACATCGAGCAGCTGCGCGGCGGGCTCCAGACCGTCGGCGCCGGTTGTGGACCGGTAAGCCTGGCGACGCACGGCGGCGATGAGCTCTCCGCGGTGGCCGACGACATCGAGCGGATGGTGGTCGCCCTCGACGCCGAGGAGCGCGCTCGTTGGGCTGGCGGTCTCCCCGGCCATCGTCGACGTATACGGCGGGCGCATGCGGCTCCCGGAGGCGACGGTCGGCACCCGCGTGCGCTTCAGCCTTCCGGCCTCCGTCTGATCATCGCCGGCCCACGGCGTCTCGCAGCGGAGCGGCGGCGAACTCTCTGATCGCGCGAACGAAGTCCTCGCGAGCGCGGAACCCGAGCACGGCCGCCGCCCGCTGCGGGGCGGCGAACACATGGCGCACGTCGCCGGCGCGGAACTCGCCGGTGAAGATCGGTGGGGCGGAGTCCTCCCCGGCGGCGCTGGTCAGCGCCAGCGCAAGCTGACCGACGCTACGCGGCGTCCCGCTGCAAACGTTGAACGCTCCGGGGATCGGCTCCGTCGCGCACAGTGCTCGTGTGTTCGCCCGTGCGACATCGCGCACGTGAACGAAGTCGCGTAGCTGTCCGCCGTCCTCGAACACGCGCGGCGCCTCGCCAGCTCGGATCGAGCTGATGAAAAAGGAGGCCACGCCGGCGTAGGTGCTGTCGCGAGGCATCCGCGGACCGAAGACGTTGTGGTAGCGCAGCGCGGTGACCGATGCGCCGGTCGCGCGGGCGAACACACCGGCCAGGTGCTCCTGATGAACCTTGGTCGCCGCGTAGACGTTGCGCGGATCGAGCGGCGCGTCCTCGGGGACCGGCTGCGGCTGCAGCGCGGCGCCGCAGCTCGGGCACGGCGGCTCGAACCGCCCGGCCTGCAGGTGTTCGGGTCGTCGGACGCCGGGCCGCATGATGCCGTGCTCATCGCAGGCGTAGCGGCCCTCGCCATAGACGACCATGCTGCTCGCGAGCACGAGACGACCGTCAAACCCCGCCGCGCTGAGCGCCGTGAGCAGGACCGCGGTGCCACGGTCGTTGTGGTCGACGTACAGCGGGGCATCCCCGAAGCGCGGCTCCAGGCCCACGCGCCCGGCTTGATGGCATACGTGATCGATCCCACGGACCGCGCGGGCGACGGTAGCCTCGTCGCGTACGTCGCCGACGAGCAGCTCGGCATCCGCCGGCAGGTAATCCGGCCTACCCGCGTGCGCCGAGGGGTCGAGTGAATCCAGTATCCGGACGCGGTGACCCGCGGCCAACAGGTCGTCCACAACGTGTGAGCCGATGAAGCCGGCGCCTCCCGTAACGAGGATCACGAGCGCAGCACCCCGGTCATGTCCTGAACCGTGCGCGCGGTGCCGCGAACCGTTCCGGTGACCTTGGAACGTCCGCTGCGGGGCCGGTAGGCGACGGGCCGTTCGGCGATCCGCCAGCCGGCCTCGCCGGCACGGAGGACCATCTCCAGCGGCCAGCCGAAGCGCCGATCGCGCAGGTCGAGGTCGATCAGCATCTCGCGCCGGGCCGCGCGCATGGGGCCGAGGTCGCTCAGCGACGTGCCGATCCGGCGCCGCAGGATCCGGGTGAGCACGGCGTTGCCCAGCTGAGCGTGCAGAGGCATCGCGCCGCGCTCGGATTGGCGCGCCCCCAGCACGAGATCCGCTTCGCCGGCAAGCACCGGGCCGGTAACCCGGTCGAGATCCCCGCCGTGCAGCGAGCCGTCGCAATCCATGAAGCACACCACCTCGGCTGTCGCATGCTCGAGCCCGGCGTGGCAGGCAGCACCGAAGCCCCGGCACGGTTCGAGCACGACCTCGGCTCCGAGCGAGCCCGCCAGGCGCGGGGAGCCGTCGGTCGAGCCGTTATCCACGACGATCGCCCGGTACCCGGGTGGAACCGACGCCAGCACGGCCGGGAGTGCCGCCGCCTCGTTGAGCACGGGTAACACGAGGTCGATCATGGCCAGACCCTAGAGCCGGCGAGGGGGAGGGCCGATTACGGAAATGAGAACAGTTGCGGCTTTAGAAATCGGCAATGAACCCGAGCGTACGATCCGTGGGTGGTCGATCCGCGCCGGTCATCAGCGACGCCGGAGAGCGGCCGGACACCTGCGCGCAACACATTCGCACTGAGCGCGCGCGGGCTGTCCAAGCGCGTCGGGCACGGTCGCGGAGCACGGCACGTGCTCGAGGGACTGGACTTCGATGTCGCGGTCGGCGAGCTCGTGGCCGTGTTCGGTCGATCCGGTTCGGGCAAGTCCACGCTGCTGCACCTCCTCGGCGGCCTGGATCGTCCCGACGCCGGCAGCGTGGAGATCTGCCACGAGCCCATGACCGGTGTCTCGGACCGGGCGCTGGCGCAGATCCGGCTGCGCCGAGTCGGCTTCGTCTTCCAGTCGTTTGCGCTGGTTGAAGAGCTGAGCGGCGAGGAGAACGTGCTCCTGCCCACGCGTCTGCCCGGGGCGCCGAAGGGAGGCGGACAGCGTGCACGGGAGCTGATCGATGATCTGGGCGTACGCGCGGTTGCCGACCGGGCTCCGCACGAGCTGTCGGGCGGCGAGCAGCAGCGCTTTGCCATCGCGCGCGCGTTGGTGAACGATCCGGCCGTCGTCCTCGCCGACGAGCCGACCGGCAATCTGGACCAGTCCACCGCCGCCGACGTGCTGGCGCTGCTCCGGGGCCTCACCGCACAGAGACGCGCCGTGGTCGTCGTGACGCACGAGCGTGACACCGCCGCGGTGGCCGATCGCGTCGTCCATCTCGTCGACGGACGGCTGGCGAGCGCGGGTCCTGACCATGAGCTCGGCGTGAGCTCCGCCGGCCGGCCGGACCATCCGGTGATCGCGCTCTGGGTCGAGGCGCTCCGCTCGCTGCGGACGCGCCGCCGCCGAGCCGTGCTCAGCGCCGCCGGCGTCGCGCTCGCCGCCGCGATGCTGGCCACGGCGACCGTCGTCGGATATGGACTGAGCACCGGCTTCGCCCGCAGCGCCCGCGACGCCGACCTCCCCGACGTGATCGCGCGCTTCGACGACGAGCCGCTCAGCCGCGTCGCGCGAAGGGTTCGAGCCCTCCCCGACCTGGCCGCGGCGTCGTTCCGCTTCGAGGCAACCAATGCCCACTTCGGCACACGCGGTCATCACGCCGGCAACGGCGTCATCGAGGTGCTCAGCCCGGGGCGGCGTGGCTACGCGCTCCTGGCCGGGCACGATCTCGGGACGAGTCCCGGGGAAGTGCTCGTCGAGCAGGGGGTGGCGAGCGCCTGGGAGTTGCGTCCCGGCTCGAGGCTGTACGTCGAGGGCCTCGGCTTGCAGCACGTCGTCGGGATCACGGAGTCGCCGGACAATGTCGCCTACCCGTTGGCCGCGCCGCGCGTGTACATCTCCCGAGCCGGACTCCCCTTGCCGTACCGCGACGATCCCGACCCGCGCGTCAACGAGGTGCTGCTGTGGGCTCGCAACCAGGCCAACCTGAACGTGCTCCTCGCACAGGCCCGTGAGTCCACGTACGGCTTGCATGACCTGAGCTTCGTCACCCGCGAAGGCGTACGCATACTCGTCGATCAGGCCGCCGGCATCGTGATCGACCTGCTCGTCGCCCTCTCGCTCATTGCCCTGCTTACCGCGGCCGTCATGCTTGCCGCGTCGGCCCGGGCAGAAGTGCAGCGGCAGCTCGTCACGCTCGGGGTGCGCCGGGCGGTGGGCGCCACGCGCGGACGAATCGCCTCGCTCAGCGCGGCCGAGGCCGCGCTCGTCGCCGTCCCAGCGGCCACGGCGGGCGTGCTCGTCGGCGTCCTGGCGGCCGCGGGCCCGAGCCGCTCGTTGCTGAACCTGCTCAACGAGCGCGCGCCAGGCGGCGCCCTGGCGCTCCCGCTTGCCGGCTGTTGGCTGCTTGCCGTGGCAATTCCGGTGGCGGTGACGGCCTGGCCGTCCTGGCGTGCGACCGCGCGGCCGCCGATCGCGCTGCTGCGAGGCGCCGAGCTGCGAGCGGGCGGCGGCTTACGCCGTCGGTCGGCCGGGCTGCTCGGGCTCGGCGTGCGTCTCGCGACGGCCCGGCGCGCGCGGCTCGCCGCCACGCTAGCGGTGCTCGGGACATCGACCGCCTTCATCCTGCTCATGCTCGCTCTGGCGTCCGAGCTGAGCGTGCTCCAGAACGATCCCAGCGCGCTTGGCGAGCGCTATCAGCTCTTGGCTTCGCTGCCGGCTTCCGCGACGGCACGCGTTCGCGCGCTGCCGGGCGTGGCCGATGCGCAGGTGCGCTACGAGCTGACGGCAGCAGACTCGTTCGCGTTGGGCGAGACGATCGACGTCATCGCCTACCCGGGCGATCACACGCGCTTCGAGGCCCCGCCGCTGGCCAGCGGCCGGCGGCTGCGCGGTGACCGCGAGGCCGAGGTCGGCGTCGGGCTGGCCCAGGTGCTCGGGCTCAGCCCGGGCTCGACGCTCGTCCTCGCCCTGCCCTCGGGCTCCGACGCGCGGTTTGGAGTCGTCGGTACGGTCAGCTCCCTCGACCATGACGGTCGCGTCGCCTATGTCCCGGCGGCCGGGCTGCTCGCGAGCGATCCGTTCGCCCCTGAGCAGATCGCTGTGCGGTTGAACTCGGGGGCGAGCGCGGGGACGGTGTCCGCAGAGCTGACGGACCTGGGGGCGAGCGTCAACGCCACGAGCACGGTCACCGGTCGAGGTCAATCGCTCGTCAGCGCGCTGACGGCGATCCTGCGCGCAGTTGCGTTCGTCGATGGCCTCGTGTGCCTGTACACGCTCGTCCAGGCACTCGCACTGACCGCCAGTGAACGTCGCGCCACGATCGCCGTCCTGCGCGCGTACGGGGCCGGACGAGGTTCCGTAGCAAAGCTCCTCGCCGGCGCGGCAGCCGCGGTCGTCCTGCCGGCCGCGCTCGTGGGAATCGCACTCGAGCGCCTGGTGCTGGGCCCGAGCATGGCGAGCATCGCCGTCCACTACGCATCGCTGTCGCTCGGTGCCGACGCCGACGTGATCGCGGTCGTGCTGCTCGGGCTCGTCACGCTGGCCGCCGGCGCCGTCGCCTGGGTCTCGCGCCAGGCCGCGCGCGAGCCAATCGTCTCCGGCCTGCCGACATGACGCGCAGCCTGACACGCCGCCGCGCGCTCGTCGAGCTTGGCCTCGGCGGGGCGGCCATCGCGCTGGCCGGGTGTGGGGCGCGGAGCGCCAGTCCGACGCGCAGCGGCTCAACGCTCGACTCGGCGTGGACCGATCCATCTGGAGACGGATCGCTGTCGGTGGGTCCGGGGGTCGCGCTCATCGATCGCACCGACCTCGCTCCTTTGACGCGCCTGGGCGAGCGGGTCGCGAGCATCGCCCACCTGACCGACGCCCACGTGCTCGACGCGCAATCGCCCGCCCGCGTTCCCTTTCTCGACCGCCTCGGACCTCCGTTCACCTCGACGTTCCGGCCCCAGGAGGCGCTGACCGCGCAGGTCCTCGGCGGCGCGGTCGCGGCGGTCAACGCCTTCGCGCCGGACGTGGTGATCCAAGGCGGCGATCTCATCGACAACGCTCAAGCCAACGAGCTCGAGCAGGCCCTGCGCATTCTCGCCGGAGGGCGTGTACGGCGGGTCAGCGGCGCTGGCCCTTACGTGGGCGTGCAGTCCGCGGCGGATCCCGACCCGTTCTACTACCGCCCCGACATCGACGCCCCTCGCCACCCCGGGTTGCTGGCAGCCGCGCTCGCACCGTTCGACGCGGAGGGCCTGCGAGCTCCCGTGTATCCGGTGCTCGGTGATCACGACCTCCTCGTGGCCGGCGCGGTGCCGCCCACCGCGACCACGCGGGCCATCGCCCTTGGAGATCGCGCGATCTGGGAGCTACCCGTCCGCCTCGACATCGGGCGCTTGGTCGCCCCGTCGGTGCAAGCGCCAGATGGGCTCGGCGACCCGAGTCAGATCGGCGCGCTCATCGGCGAGCTCCGGAGGCTGCCCGCGGTGTCGGTCCCGCCCGATGCCGGGCGCCGCGAGCTCGCCGCCGTCGATGCGTTGTCCCGCCTGCGCGCGGCGAGCGGGCTCGCGACCGCGGGCGCGCTGCTGGACTATCACTTCGACGTGGGCGCGCACCTGCGTGTCATCGTGCTCGACCTGGTGCGGAGAGACGGCGGTTCGGGTGGCGTGATCCATCCCGGCCAGCCGGCGTGGCTCGCCGGTCAGCTACGCGGCGCCGGTGATCGGTGGGTGATCGTCGTCTCCCATCAGCCGCTGGACACGACCGAGGGCGCCGACGTGGTCCTGTCCTTGCTCGATGGACATCCGCGTACTCTGGCGGCGCTGTGGGGGCACACTCACCGTCACCGGATTGTCCCCCGCCACGCGGCCAACGGCGGCTACTGGTTGGTCGCAACGGCGTCGCTGATCGACTTCCCCCAGCAGGCCCGGGCCTTAGCCGTGCGGTCTACTGTGGGCGGCGGCGTCGCGCTCCAGACCTGGGCGCTTGACCACGTACCGGATGCCGCCGGCCTCGGCGGCGTCGCGCGAGCGCTCTCCTACGTCGATGCCCAGGGCGGTCGACCGCAGGGATTCGCCGGCTCGGCCCTTGACCGGAACGTCACGCTGTATCGCCCGCCGCCCGTCGGCCGCGGCTGACGGGCGGCGCTCGCTCGTCTCCGAGAGATCTGGCCCAGAATGGTGGCGTGGGACCGACCAGACGGGATGAAGCGGCGGCGCGTTCGATAGCTCCCTATCCGTCCAGGACGCAGCAGTCGCGTTGCTGCGTCGCGCGCATCCCGCTCTGTTCGTCGGCTCTCGAGGAAACGGGACGGGAATCTGGCCCAAGGATGGTGGCCTCGCGGAATGGGAGGTCGCCGTGTTATCGCGGGTCGGTCTGGTAGGCGATCGAGCGGTGGCGGATTGCGGCGAGGCGGACGGTGTGCTGGCTGCCGGCGAGCTGGTAGATGATGCGGTAGGTCCCGACCCGAAGGGAGCGGAGGCCGCGGAGCCGCCCTCGTAGCTCGTGTCCGGCGAGCGGTTCGCGTTCGAGCAGGCCAAGCGCGTCTTCGACCGCGTCGATCAGCGGCCAACTGAGGTCCAGAAGTTCCTGGCGCGCACGGCGCGCGAGGACGACGTCGGCCACGTGCTCACCGTGCTTGGCGGCGCTCGGCAAGCTCCGCTCGCAGGTCCGCGAGGGTGACCGTTTCGTCCCTTGCGAGTTGCGCGACGCCGGCCTCGATCGCCGCGAGCGTCGCGGAGTCCGAGAGGATCTCGGCGGTCTCCTCGAGGGCTTCGTACTCGTCGATCGGGACGAGCGCGGCCGCCGGCTTGCCGTTGCGGGTCACGAGCACGTGATCCCGACGATCGGCGACATCGCTGAGGATCTCGCTGAGATTGGTCCGGAACTCTCGTACGGGAACGATCTTTGCCACGCCGCTAAGTGTACCGCATTGCGTACACATCGTGAGGTGGCTTCCGACGCCTGCAGCCGAGTGGCTTATCGCTGTGGCGGCCTTGGCGCTGCGAGCTTCGGCGTGGCTGCCTGCGTCGGTGAGGGATCGTCGGATGGGCCGTGTCGGGTCGGCCCGTGCCCATCGAGCGGAGCGCCGAGCGGTGCCCGGGGAAGATCCAGGCGCCGCTTGGCGAATGGTGCGCGCGGGTTGGGTGCTACGCGGCCGTCGTGTGGGCCTCGAAGGGGCCGTCAGCTCGTGCGAAGGGCCTCGGTCGGGCTCAGACGGGCGGCCTTCGAGGCCGGGTAGATTCCGGAGACGATCCCGATCGCAAGACCCGCGGCGGGGGCCCCGAGCAACGCGTAGCCGGGGAGGACGGTCGGCTGGCCTTGGACGAGCGAGTAGACGAGCGTCGCGAGCCCTCCGAGCAGCAGCCCGGCCATCCCGCCGAGCCCCGCGAGCAGCGCCGACTCGGCGACGAATTGCAGCGTGATGTGCCGCCGGGTGGCACCGAGCGCGCGACGCAGCCCGATCTCACCCCGACGCTCGAGCACCGAGATGACCATGATGTTCGCGATCCCGATCGCGCCGACGAGCAGGGCCACCGCGCCGAGCCCGAGGAGCAGGGTGGTGAACTGGCCGTTGGCGGCCGCACGGGCCTCGAGGGCATCGGAGGGCACGTTCACCGTGACCCCGTCGGGACTCTGCGGGTCAGCCGTCGGCGCGAGAAGGTTCGAGGTCTGCGTCACCGCACTCTCGTCGGCGCGGACGTAGATCTCGGATGGATTCGGCTCGGTCTCAAACACGCGCTCGGCCACCGGCAGGCCGATGAACGCCGTGCCGTCGAGCTGCGGGTCGAGGAGCACCGGCTGCAGGATCCCGATGACCGTGAACCACGTCCCGCCGATGAACAGCTGGATCCGGCCGCTCACGGCGAGGATCTGGAGCGTTCTCGCCGCCTGCGCCCCGAGGACGACCGTCGGATAGCGCTCAGTGGCCGCGCTGAGGAACTGGCCCGTTGCGAGCTTGGCGCCGACCGCGGCGGGAAGAGCAGGGTCGGTCGCGTCGACGCCGAGCCCTCCCGTCTGGTCGGCGGGCACGTAGGGGTTTCGCAAGACCGCGGCCTGGGGGACCTGGTACACGGCCGAGGCTCGCTGGACCGACGGCATGTGCAGGATCGAGCCGACCGACGTGCTCGGCAGGACGCCGTTTGCGCCGGCGAAGGTCTGGCCGGGCATCACGGTCAGCAGGTTGGGGCCGATGCTGTCGATCTCCGCGAGGAGAGTGGCCTGACTGGAGGCCGACACGCCGACCACCGCCACCATCGCCCCGATGCCGATCGCGATGCCGAGCGCGGACAACGACGCCCGCAGCCGGCGCGTGCGCAGGCCCTGCACGGCGACGGACATCAACTCGCGCGGAGGCAGCCGCGCGGTGTCGGCGGGCTGCGGCCGTCCCACCGGGAACCGCGGGGCGTGGGCGGCCCAGCTCACCGGAGCTCGTCGCGGACGATTTCGCCGTCGCGCATGGCGACGGACCGCGGGAAGCTCTCGGCGACGCGCGGGTCGTGGGTGATGAGCACGAGCGTCGCGCCGCCGGCCGCGAGATCGTGCAGGAGCTCGATCACCTGCTCGCCGGACCTGGAGTCGAGGTTCCCGGTGGGCTCGTCGGCCAGGATGACGACCGGGCGCTTGGCGATCGCGCGCGCGATCGCCACCCGCTGGCGCTCGCCTCCTGACATCTGCGCAGGGCGGTGCGCGAGCCGGTGGCCGAGGCCGACCCGTCCGAGCGCGGCTCGGGCCGCCTCTCGTCGCTCGCGAGCCGGAACGCCCGTGTACAGCATCCCGTTCGCCACGTTGTCGATCGCGCTCAGCGCGTCCTGGAGATGGAAGTCCTGGAACACGAAGCCGATCCGGTGCGCGCGCAGACCGGCGAGCTCGGGGTCAGAGGCCTCGACGACGTCGCGACCGATCACCTGCACCAGGCCCGCGGTGACCCGCTCCAGGGTCCCGAGCACGGTGAGCATCGTCGTCTTGCCCGAGCCCGACGGACCGACCAGCGCGACCCGCTCGCCGGCGGCGATCTCGACGCTGACGTTCCGCAGCGCCCGGACATCTCCCGGGTAGTCCTTCGTCACGTCTTCCAGTCGCAGTGCGGGGACGTCGAGATCCACCGTCACCCCTGGGAGTCCGTGACCTGCAGCCCGTCGTAGAGGCCGGCGCCGGAGATCTGCACGTACCCCGCGGCGAACAGACCCGGCGAGACGGCGATCAGGCGATGGGGCGCCGCGGCCGCCTGGAGGGCGTAGCCGCCGCCCGCGGTGGCCAGCAGCGCGGTGACCGGCACCGACAACACGTTCGTTGCCTTCTGCTGCTCGAAGCTGACGCTCACGGTCGCCTGGTCGAGCCCCGAGGTGGTCGCCGCCTGGCCGCTGAGCGCGACCGTCACCGGGATCGTCGCTGCCGGTGGCGACCCCGACGCGCCGTTGCCGTTCCCGTTGCCGCTTCCGCTCGAGCCCGGCGAGGTGCTGCTGCTCTGGGCCACCGGGCTGACGTGCGTCACCCGGCCGCCCACCGTGCTTCCATCGGGCAGCTGCACGGTCACCGCCGCACCGACCGTCGCCTCGCTCTGCATGGTCGCGTCGAGCGCCACACTGACGACAAGGCGAGGCGAGGCCGTCTGGAGGATGGCCTGGGCGGGTGCCCCGCCGCTCGAGCTCGCCGGCGGCGTCGCGCTCCCCGGCGAGTGGGAGGCGGATGGCGCGTTGCTCTTTGGCTGCGCGGCCTCGGCCTTCAGTAGCGCCTCGAGCGCCGAGAGGATGGCCGGCGAGTCGTTGGCTGCACCGGCCTTCGGCGCGGCCGTGGGGGTCTGTGCGCCGTCGGGCGCCCGGCTTGCGGGGCTTGTCGCTGGTCCCGAGGGCCCGGTGGGCCCCGAGGCCCCAGTCGGCCCCGCGGGCCCGGGCGCAGCGGGGGAGAAGTCGACGAACGCCGACCGCGGCGTGAGCGGCGCGGACGTCGTGCTCGAGCCCGGCGAGCCGCCGCTGGCCGCCTGGCCTGTCGACCCGAGCACGGTGTCCACCGCCGTGATGCGCTGCGCGCCCGGCAGGAACACGATCTGCCCGAGCGGGATCGTGCCGGTCTGCGGCCGGCCGAGCGAGGCCTGCCAGCGCTGGACGGCGTCGGACGTCGCCGGCTGCCAGACGTCGTTGAGCGCGAGCTGCCGGTACGGGTCGAAGCCCAGATCCGCCAAGTTGCGATTGAGCTCGTACACGTCGGGGCCATCGCTCACGCCCGACGCGAGATCGCGCCACGCCGGAGTCGAGCCCTCGAACAGGACGACGGGGGTGTTATCGACCTCGTACAGCGTCTGACCGGGCTGGAACACCTGTCCGACCGAGGGCAGCGAGGTGATCGTGCCGCTCAACCGGTTGTACACGGTCTGTGGGTCGGCGTAACCGAGCGTGCCCGTTTCGGTGTCGGTCGCCACAAGGTCGCGGCGCTGCACGGTCACCGCGCCGGACGCGGTCAGGGGCCGGCGGTCTCCGTTACCGGTTCCCGAGGCGTCGCTGGCGATGATGGCCGCGACCGCGGCGGCCGCGGCGGCGATCGCCGCCACCGCGCCGACCACGGTCCGCCGGCGGGCGCCGTGGACGCCGCGCGCACCGTGCGCGAGTCCGTCTCCCACCCGGGAGCTCGGCGGCCGTCGCGCCATCAGCCCGCGCGGCGCGGTCCGCTTCTCCTGGGCGGCGTCATTGACCTGCGGTCGAGGACTGGTGGACCCCGCCCGCGCCGCCGTGCTCGACCTGCGCCAGCTCCGCCGGGGTGATGAGGCCGGCGGCCGCTGGCAGGCATGCCTGGCCGGCGCTCGCAAACGCCGGCGATTGGAGGTCCACTCCTGACGCGGTGAGCGCCTCGGGCGACAGCTTGCCCTGGGCGTTGGGGTCGGGGAAGTTGCTCAGCCCGTGGCTGCGCAGGCAGCGCACGAAGGCGAGCTCGGCCTGCAACTTCCGCCGAAGCTGCTGGGGCGTCTCGCTCGGGCCGGTGTTCTCAGGTGCCGGCAGGATGCCTTGGCAGGCGTGCTGCGCCGTCTGGAACGACGGCGTACCGGTCTCCGCCGGTGTGACGCGGATGCCCACCGCCTGGTCCCCGTTCGCGCTGCTGTGCACCACCGGATCGGGAAAGTTGGGCAGGCCGTGCGCGCGCATGCAGCTGGCGAACTTGAACGCCGCGGCGGCGAAGCTCTGCGGCGACTGGCCGTTCGTCGCGGTCGGGCCGGACGAGCCGCATCCAGCCGCGAGGAGCGCAAGGCCCGCCGTCACCGCCAGCGCGCAGAGCCGTCTGAGGCGCGGGGCGCCCCTGTCACCTGGGATCCTCGCCGTGGCGAGTCGCGTGATCATCATCGCTTGCGTCTCCTGTCAGCCGTTGGGCGCATGGACGGCGACAGTTGTACGGCGGAGGTGGTGACAGCTCGGTCACGACGACTGTGACCCGACTGTCACCTTTGATCCGCCATCCTGGTGCGATGCGCATCCTGGTCGTCGAAGATCACCGGCGGCTCGCCACGGCGTTGGCCGAGGGGCTGCGCCGCGAGGGGATGGCGGTCGACCTCGCCTTCGACGGAGCGGAGGGACTCGCGCACGAGGCCGTCAATCGCTACGACGTCATCGTCCTCGACCGCGACCTGCCCGCGACGCACGGAGATCAGGTGTGCCGGACGCTCGCCGCGAAGGGCACCGAGACGCGGGTGCTCATGCTCACCGCGTCGAGCACGGTCGCCGATCGAGTCGACGGCCTCGGGCTGGGCGCCGACGATTACCTGACGAAGCCGTTCGACTTCGCCGAGCTCGTGGCGCGCATCCGCGCGTTGGCCCGCCGCACGACGCCCGCCCGCTGGCCCACCCTCATCCACGGGGATCTCGCCGTCGACCCGGCGCGGAGGGCGGCGATTCGCGGCGAGCGCCGGCTCGCGCTGAGCCCGAAGGAGCTCGCGGTGCTCGAGTACCTGCTCGCCGCCGACGGACGCGTCGTCTCCGCCGAGGAGCTCCTCGAGCGGGTCTGGGACGAGGCCGCCAATCCGTTCACGACAACGGTGAAGACAACCATCGGCCGGCTGCGGGCGAAGCTCGGCGACCCGCCGCTGATCGAGACCGTCCGCGAGGGCGGCTACCGGATCTGAACCGCTTGTCCTCGCTCGCCCGATCGCTGGCACCCACCGCGTGGCTGCGGCTGCCGCCGCGCACCGCCCGACTGCGGCTCACGTTGCTGTACTCGGGCCTGTTCCTGCTGTTCGGAACCGTGCTGCTCGCCGGCACCTATTTCCTGACCACGCGGTCGGGGGCGATCAGCGTCGCGGCCGCGGGATCGTCAGCGGTTGCGGTTGCGCCGGCCGGAGCGGGAGCCCCCCCGGCGGCACACCAGTTCGTGGTGGACCAGCACAACGCTGATCTGGGCCGGCTGGTCAGCGTGTCATGGCTCGTGCTGGCGGTCACGGCAGTGGGGTCGGCGATCCTCGGATGGTTTGCCGCCGGCCGGGTCCTGCGACCGCTGCGCGCGATCACCGACGCCGCCCGCACGATCTCCGCCGGCAACCTGCACGAGCGCCTTGCCCTCGCCGGCCCGAACGACGAGTTCAAGCAGCTCGGCGACACTCTCGACGACCTGCTCGCTCGGCTCGAGACCTCCTTCGAGGCCCAACGACGGTTCGTCGCCAACGCGTCGCATGAGCTGCGGACGCCGCTCACCCTCGAGCGGACGCTCCTGCAGGTCGCGCTCGCCAACCCGAACGCGACCGAGCAGACGCTGCGCTCGACGTGCGAGGAGCTGCTCGCGTCCCAGTCCGAGCACGAGCGGCTGCTCGAGGCGCTCCTCACCCTGGCCAGCAGCGAGCGCGGGCTGGAGCGCCGCGAGCCGGTCGACCTGGCGGCGCTCACCGAGCGCGCGCTGTCCGCCGCGCGGCTGAGGATGGAACACCGGTCGCTGCAGCTCGACGCGAGCCTCGACTCCGCGACCGCCGCCGGGGATCCCGCGCTCCTGCAGCGGCTCATCGCGAACCTGATCGACAACGCCGTGGATCACAACGTGCCCGGGGGCCGCATGACCGTGCGTACGGCCAGCGACCCCGAGGGGCCGTTCGTCGCCGTCAGCAACACGGGTTTGCGAATCCCGCCCGAGCAGACCGAGCGGCTGTTCGAGCCCTTCCAGCGGCTCGACGCCGACCGCACAAACGGCTATGGCCATCACGGGCTCGGGCTCTCGATCGTCGGCGCCATCGCGACCGCGCACGACGCCAGCCTCGTCGCGCGAGCTCAGCCGGCCGGTGGGCTCGCCGTGACGATCCGCTTCCCCAAGGCGGATGCCGGCCCGCCGCAGGAACCCCCGGCGAACCAGAAGCCGCTGGCATAGCGCGCCGACACCGTCGGGCGGAGGGCTCCGTCCGGCCTGCCGGCTAACGACCAGGCCCGCAACCCGAGCGCCTGCCCTGGCAGCGCACCGCTGCGCGAGACGCCGGTCGGTGCTTCGCGTCACCAGCGCGCGCGGTAGATGAACTCGGCGGCCGGGCGGCCGACCCACTGGGTGATGCGCATCGCGAGGGCCATTCCGGTTGCGAAGCGGGCCGTCTTCAGCCCGGTCAGCTGGCTCGGCTGGCAGCGCAGGTCGTGTGCCGTCTGCGACCACGTCGCCCCGCGGCTGGCGCGGGATTCATTCAACCCGGCGTGCAGCGCCTTGAGGTCCCAGCGCGGGCGCCGGTCCGGGCCGCACGGCGGCAGCGGCGCGCCGGCGTCGACAGCGGCGCCGGCCAGGAAGCTCTCCGGCGTGCGGTCCAGCCAGCGCAGGAAGAACAGGGCGTGCTGGCAGCTGGTGTTGCCGCGCTTGCCCAGACTCTGCATCGTCGATGGGCTGATCGGATGGTTCGCCAGTCCGCGCGCGGCGCGAGCCCCATTCAGCACGGGCGCCATCTCCCAGATCGCCCTGGCGGCGCCCGGCCAGCTGAGTCCCTCCGCGCGACGCTTGGCATCCAATGCCGCGTACAAAGCCTCCCCATCGAACTCCCGGATCACCGAGGAGGGATCCGCCGGGGCTGGAGCCATGTGACCAATCCTGCCACAACCGCGAACCGCGCTCACCGCGAGAGGCGCTCGCTCGCGAACGGGGAAGTGGCTTGCCCCTCGCCGGTGGCTGGTTAGTCTTCCGTGTCGTTCTTGCTTCATCAGAGAGCATTCCGCTCGAACCGGTCCCCGGTTGCAACCGCCGTATCACCTGTTCCGCCGGGACATCGAGAGCGAGTTGCTCCCCTATGCGCGCGAGCACGACATCGGGGTCTTCGTCTACGGGCCACGGGCGCACGGCCTGCTGACGGGCGCCATGCACGTCGACACGTCGTTCGCCGACGACGATTGGCGACGCGCAAGCCCGGTGTTCAAGGGGGATGCCTTCAGGCGTAACCTGGAGATCGTCGATCGGCTGAAGCGGTTCGCGGCCGAAGAGCCCGGTTGCTCGGTCGCCCAACTGGCCGTGGCGTGGGCCTTGGCGAAACCCGGCCGTGAATGTCGCGATCGTCCGGGCACGGCAGCCGCGTCACATCGAAGACAGCGTCATCGCCGCCGAGCTGAGCCTGAGCGAGGCAGACCTCGAGCAGATCGACCGGATCATGGCCGGCTCGGTGGCCGTCGGCGGGCCCTCCCCCGAAGCGATGCCGTCCGCCGACGAGCTCACCTAAGGGCGGTCGGCTGCCCGCCAGGTCGGCGCGCGTGGCTTGGCGCCGAAATCGGATGTCGCGCGCCTATTCTGTTTGCCGTCCGAAGCACGGCAAACGAGCGGCACAGGGGTCACCATGTCCAAGATTGCGAAGGCGCTCGGCGGGCGCCTGAACTACGCGAACGTCGTCGCCAGTCTCGCGCTCTTCCTGGGACTCGGAGGAGTATCGGCGGCGGCGCTGCGCATTCCGGCGAACAGCATCGGTGCACGGCAGTTGAAGGCGCATGCGGTGACGGCGAGCAAGCTCGCGCCGCGTGCGGTCACGGCCGCCAGCGTGGCACCAGCCTCGTTGACCGGGGCGCAAATCGTCGCGGCCACCCTCGGCAAGGTGCCCGCAGCCGCCACAGCCGACACGGCTACGCGGGCGGACACTGCGACCACGGCGGGCAGTGCCACGACGGCGGGCAGTGCCACGACGGCGGGCAGTGCCACGACGGCGGGCAGTGCCACGACGGCCGGCAGTGCCACGACGGCCGGCAGTGCCACGACGGCCGGCACCGCGAACCAGGCGGCCAACGCGACAAACGCGGCGAATGCCGACACGATCGGCGGTGTCGGCTTGAACGGCCTGGCCCGGAGCGATCAGCTTCTTGTGGGCTCTGCCTCTGCCGGCAGCGCGGGGAACGTCGTGTTCGGCGATTCGCGCACTGGCTTGGAGGTGCTGAGCGGCCCGTCGGGCGCCCTACGGTTGCTTCACACCAACAGCGCGGACACGATCGTCGGCGAAGGCGTCGGCTACTACAGCGCTAGCGCGCCGACGCCGACTTCATTCACGTTGGTTCCAGGCGTCCCCGCCGACAAGATCTACGACGCCACCTCGTTCACCTACGGCAGCTACATCTTCACTCGCCCGGCGACCGGCGCGGCGCTGCAACTCACGTGTCTCGAGCGAGATTCCGGCGGCGGTCATTACCTCATCTCGTGCGTCGCGGTCGGTTAGACACGGTGGGCATGTAGCTGGCGGATCCCGCGCCAGACCGAGGATTTCGAACTTCGTCCGGTCGGTTGTCCTTTGATGGTTCCAGCGTGTTGTCCCTGGCGGGTCGGCCGCCCGTAATACCCTGACATCGCCAGAGACACAGAGGCGACGCGCCCCGCCGAGCGCCTGTGCCGGGCGACCAGAGTCGCTCTGCCACCTGAACGGACGCCATCATGCTCGCCAACGAAATCGCGCCGCTAATCCTCGTGCTGATCATCGGCTTCCTGGTCCTCGGCTGGCGCAGCTGGGGACCAGGGCTCCAGAACGTCGATCGCGAGCGTGCCGGCGAGGACGCCGCGCGCGAGTTCTTCGACGCGCAGGGTCGCTGGCCTGACGAACCCGCGTTGACGGGCGAGCCATGCCAACGCGACGACCCCGAGCGATAGGACCCGGGTCACCCAAACACGCCGAGGCGAGAGCATGGATCGTGGCTGCGGGCACGCGAGCGAGGTCGGCGCGTTGTTTGGTGACGACATCGCGTTCGAGCGCTTCCTGGATGACGTCCGACCCGGCGGTCGAGGCGGTCGCCGGCCGGCCGGCTCGGAGCGCGAGAGCGACGCGAAAGCCGAGATAGTCGACGATGAGGGGCGCCCCGGGCGCCGTCACGCCCGGGTGCGTGAGCGGGCGGGGCGCTGGCGCGGCGTGACCGCTCCCGGCCGGACCGGCCTGGGCCTCGCGCTCGGTGCTGGGCCTTTCTCCGCCCGGGGCCCAGCATTTGGGCCAGCTCATAACCCGCGTAGGTTCTCGTCCCGCCCGGCCAATGCGATGCGCCTCGAGCGGGCCGGGGTCAAGAAAGCCCGGTTGAGTTCACTGCGCAGGCGCCGATAACAGCGACAACGCATATGTTCGAGGGAATGGAACGACTTCCGGTGTCGGTGCACGAGCAGGCGCTTGCGCTGCTCGATGCCAACTGGCGCGAGGGCGAGCAGGACGGCGTGCCCTACGGGTTCTCGGTGCCCAGCCCGAGCACCTACCCGTGGCAGTGGTACTGGGATTCGTGCATGCACGCGATCGTGCGCGCCCGCACCCAGCCCGACCGCGCCCGCACCGAGCTTCAGACGCTGCTGGCCGCCAGCCGCGACGGCTTCATCGGGCACACCGTCTTCTGGGGACAAAGGCTGCACCGCCGCAAATGCTTCCGTTACAACGTGATCGGCCGGGGCGACCGCGCGACGGGCACGATCCAACCGCCGATGCTCGCCTGGGCGTGGCGCGCCGCCGTCGGCGAGCCCGCCGAGAACCCGGCGATCGCAGAGCACCACCACTGGCTTCGTAGCCACCGGGCGCTCGAGGACGACGGACTGCTGTGGCTCCTTCAGCCCGACGAGTCGGGCATGGACGCGAGCCCGAAATTCGACCACGTGTGGGGTCCGTACGCCCAGGGCACCCCGCTGTTCCCCGCCCTGGTCGCCCGCAACCGCCAACTTGGGTTCGACATCCAGCGCGTCCAGGACGCTGGACGCCCGCTCGTGTGCGAGGTGCTCACGAACGTCATCTGGTCGCTGTCCGAGCAGGCGCTCGGACGCCCGTCGCTGACGCGCGCCCTGGTCGACCGCTGCTACGACCACGAGCTCGGGCGGTTCATCGACGACGCACGCAACCCCTACCGCGAGTGCGCGCGGGAGCGCGTGCCGCTGACGTGGGACACGCTCGCCCCGTTGGCCCTCCCAGACCTCCCCGAGGACATCGGCCACCGGCTCGTGCGCCAGTTCCTGATCTCCGGCGCGTTCGCCGACTCTGCCTGCCCGCTCGTCGCCGTCGCCGCCGCCGACCGCTCCTACTCACTGCGCGAGCACTTCTGGGGCTTCCGCCGCCACTGGCGCGGGCACGCCTGGATGAACACGCTGTGGCTCGTCGGCCTCGGCCTGCGTCGCCTGGGCTACGACCTCCTCGCCGAGGACCACGTCGCGCGCATGGGCGGACTCGTCGCGCGCGAAGGGTTTCGTGAGTACTACCACGCGCGCACCGGGCGAGGGCTGGCCGCTCGCGACTTCGGCTGGTCGACGCTCCTGTGCGAGATGGATGACCCTTCGCCCGGGTCGTTCACCAGCTTCCTCCCCGAGGCAAGCGCGGTCGCCGCCTAGCCACGGTCCCGGGCGCGGCGGCGCCGGTGCAGTAACTGCCGTCGCTTGGGCGCCAGGCGGTAAACACTCAGCCGCCGCGGCGGGCGATCTCGGCCGCGAACGCGGGCCACACCACCGGGTCGTGCCCGGGCAGCATCCGCATGGACTCCGCGGCAGCGATCTGCTTCAGGCGCCGCAGCGACGCGAGCGGGCGATCAGCCTCGCAGTGCACGAAGCCGCCGGGCCCGATCTCCTCGTCGATGTTCTGCTGCAGGTCGGCGGCGTCGAACGCGAACAGGTAGCCGCGGCCGTCGAGGAGTCGGACCGCGAAGCTCATGTGGCCGGGGGTGTGCCCGGGGCTGGACAGCGCGCGGACGCCCGGGCACAACTCGCCGTCGCCGTCGAGCAGGCGCCAGTTCAGCTCGGGATCGTCGAAGTCGATTCGGAACATGCCGTGCCGCTCGGGGAAGGGGTGGTCGGCCAGGCCGTACTCGAGCTCGGCTCGCGCGACGGTGAGCGGCAGCCCGGCCGGCAGCAGACGCAGTCCGCCGGCATGGTCGTTGTGCAGGTGCGACAGGTACACGTCGACGAGTTCCTCGACGGACACGCCGTGTCGCTCGAGCTCGGAGAGGAGCGGCTCCTCGACGCCGTCGGGCAACAGCGCCGTGATGTCCCCGTTGCGGCCGTGCAGCCGCTTCCCCAGCCACCGGTCGCGGATGAGCGCGGTGTTGAAGCCGGTGTCGATGAGTCGCGGCCCGTCGGTGCAGAGCAGCAGCACTGCGGTCACCGGCTCCTCGATGAACCGGCCCGAGGTGTCGCCGTGCAGCGAGTAGGCGATCGGCAGCCGTTCGGCGCCGAGCGTCAGGGGGAGCGCCTCGAGCACGACGCTCACGGGCGCGCCACCAGCAGGTCGACCTCGACGAGTGCCCCGACGGCCAGGCCGCTGACCGCCACGCACGTGCGTGCGGGCAGCGTTGCGGGCGTGAACCAGCCCTCGTAGGCGGCGTTGAAGGGCGCGAACAGCTCCATCGACACGAGGTAGGCGCGAGCATGGAGGACCCCGGCCAGGGTGGCGCCGCACAGCTCGAGCACGCGAGTCAGGTTGCGCATCACCTGGTTGGTCTGCTCGGCAACGCCGCCCGAGACGAGCGCGCCGCTGGCGGGGTCGATCGGCATCTGCCCGGTGACGGCGAGCAGGCCGCCGTGAGCCGTGGCGTGTGCGTACGGTGCGACGGGGGCCGGCACGCCCTGCTCGGGGCCGAAGGTGAACCGCTGGACCGTCACAGCCGCGGGAACATCGACTTGGCGAGGCTGGCGTGCACCCCGTGGCGGCCGTCCACCACCTGCGTCACGGTGAAGTCGGCGGCGACGCTGGCCAGCGAGTAGGCGTCGTCGCGGGACAGGCCGTAGCGGTCACCAAGCACGGTGAGCGCGCGCCGGCTGGCGGCGAGCATCGCCTCGTCGAGGTCGTCGCCGAAGCCGTGCACGAGCAGGTGCGTGGCGTCCTCGAGCACCGGCACGGTGTACGGCAGGTCGCGGCGCACGGTCAACTGCAGCAGCCCATTGAGCGAGGACTCCAGCGCGGTGCCGCTCACCTCGCCATCGCCCTGGGAGACGTGTGGGTCGCCGACCGACAACAACGCGCCCGTCACCTGCACCGGGTAGTACATCGTCGCGCCGGCCCCGATCCGCCAGTTGTCGATGTTGCCGCCGTGGTCGCCGGGCGGGATCGAGCTCGTGCGTCCCGGAGCGGCCGGCGCGAGCCCCATGGTCCCGAAGTGCGGTCGCAGCGGCACCTGCACGCCGGCGAGGGCGGGCTCGCGTGCCGCCGGGTTGGGCGCGACGATCGTTCCGGGCGCATCGGCGAGCGGGGTGGCCGTCCAGTCGTAGGCGAACAGTGCCCGCCCGATGCGGGCGTCGGAGTCGAACCGGTAGATCGTCACACGCTCCTTGCCGAAGTCCCCGTACAGCTGGCCCCAGTGGGCGGCGAGGTTCGACCCGAAGGGCAGCCGCGGCTCGGCGCCCAGAATGCGCACCTCGAGGACGTCGCCCGGACGCGCACCCTCGACGGCGATCGGCCCGGTGAGCAGGTGCGGTCCGGGGCCACGGTCCCGGACCGCCTCGAAGATGGCCTCGATGGGCTCGTCCATGAGCAGGTCGGGGGCGTCGCCGGCGTGGTGCGTGATGGCCTCCAGGCGGACGAGATCGCCCGAGTTCACGGTGAGGACCGGCGGCAGAGCCGGGTCGAAGTAGCCCCAGTGCACGGTGTCCGGCCGCGCCGGCAGATGATGCAGCTCAGGCATGGACGTGGGCTCGCCAGCCGCCGAGGTGCGTGATCTCGAGCGCTCCGGACAGGCCACGGGGTTCGCAGACGAAGCCCGTGACCGATGTCTCGTCCTCGAGATCGATGCGCCCGAGGGCAAGCGGGGGGAGCAGGCTGGCCGTGATCTCACCGAGCGCGGTCGGGCTGCAGCCCCAGACCTCGACCTCGATCCCGGGACCATCGGCGTCCGAGGCGACGAGCCCCGGGCGCGGCAGCGGACCACCGGCGAGCGCGTACAGGCGGTAGTGCGGCGCGGTGCGGCAGCACCGCAGCAGCCGCGCACCGCGGCGGGTCAGCTCGCCGTTGAGCGGCTCGCCGCTCAGATGCGCGCCCACGACCGCGAGTGGGAGATCGTCAGGCGGTCGGGCGGCGCGCCCCGACGCCGCATCGGCCTCCCCGCGCAGCCGGGCGCCAAGCGACAGCAGGCGTTCGTCGCCGCCCGCCGGTGCCAGCAGCGAGATCCCGAACGGGAGACCGTCGGCGCGCCGCGGCCCGGGCAGCGCGAGCGCGCAGAGGTCGAGCAGCCCGGCGAAGTTCGTGAACCGGCCGAGCGTGGCGTTGCGGCCCACGGGGTCGGACGCGATCTCGGCGTGGGTGTAGATCGTTGGCGTGGTCGGTAGCAGCAGCGCGTCGGAGCGTGTCCACACCGTGGATGTCGTCCGGCGGAGCTCGGCGAGCTCGTAGAAGCCGCGGAAGGCGTCCACCGCGCACGGTCGCCGTCCGCCGGCGATCACATCGGCGACCACCGGATCGACGTCGCCCGGGTGCGCGGCCAGGAACGCCCCGACGGCGGCGACGCGCTCGGCCAACCACGGACCGTCATAGAGGAGGCTCCCGGCGCGCAGGAACGGATCGAGATCCACCTCCTCGACACGCCACCCGCGATCCGCGACCTCGTCGCGGGCGCGCTCGAAGGCCCCCTGGGCCTCGCGGTCGCCGGCGAAATCGAGCGCCGCGGGCACGGCAACCGCCGGCCGCTCGCCGGCCAGGGGCAGCGGCGCGACCGCCCGCGAGAACGGATCGTCCTCGTCATATCCGGCGGCGACCGCGAACACGGCGGCGACGTCGGCGACGTCGCGGGCGAAGATCGACACGGTGTCCACGGTGCGGCATGCCGGCACGACCCCACGTGCGCTGACGCGACCGAGGCTCGGGCGCAGTCCGACGATCTCGTTGCAGGCCGCGGGCACGCGCCCCGATCCGGCCGTGTCGGTGCCGAGCGCGACGCGCACGTGACCCTCGGCCACGGCGACCGCCGACCCGGAGCTCGAGCCGCCCGAGACGTAGCGCGGGTCGGCCGTGCTGTGGCAGGCGCCGTATGGCGTCCGCGTCCCGACCAGGCCGGTCGCGAACTGGTCCATGTTCGTCTTGCCGACCGGGATGGCGCCGGCGGCGATCAGCCGTTCGACGACGCCCGCGCTGCGCTGCGGCGTGTAGGCGAAGGCCGGGCAGCCGGCGGTGGTGGCCGAGCCCGCCAGATCGATGTTGTCCTTGATCGCCACCGGCCAGCCGTAGAGCGGCTGGCGGGGGTCGGCGGCGGCGAGCGCCGCGAGCAGGCGCTCGGACTCGAGCAGCGTGATCCAGGCCGGCTGCGCGCTCGCAGCGGCCCGGCGGTGGCCGCGCATCAGCGCCTCGCGCGGGCCGGTCACGCCGGCAGCGCCTCCGTCCAGCGCCGCCGCTCCTCGCGGAAGGCGCGCTGGCGCGCACGCAGCACGGCCTCGATCTCCTCGCGGGCCCCGCGGAGACCGGCCAGGGCGTCGGCGAGACGGAACGGTTGCTCGCGGACCTGGAGCCGGTGGCGTCCGTCCGCGAATGATGCGCGCAGCTCGAGCAGCTCCTCGGCCTCCACAGGGACGAAGCGCAGCTGGTCGAACGCGCGGAGCAGCCAGGGGCGGCCGGGCTCGAAGTCCGGCGCGTGCCCGCTGCGGTCCCACATCGGCAACGTGCGCCCGACAAGCTGATAGCCGCCCGGCCCCTCGATCCCGTATACGCACAGGTAGGTGCCGCCGATGCCCACCGCACTCTCGGGCGTCCAGGTGCGCGGCGGCGTGTACTTCGTGGTGACGAGGCGATGGCGGGGGTCGAGCGGGACCGCGACCGGCGCGCCGAGGTACACGTCGCCGAGCCCCATGACCAGATAGGTGGCGGCGAACACGATCTCGCGGACCGCGTCGACGTCGGGCAGGCCGTTGACGCGGCGGATGAACTCGAGGTTGCTCGGACACCACGGCGCGTCCGCGCGCACGGTTTCCGAATAACGATCGACGGCCTCTTGGGCGGCGGGGTCGTCGAAGCACAGCGGCAGCTCGACCGAGCGTGCCGGGATCACCACCGTCGCCGGGTCCGGCAGCTCGCTCGCGCGGGCGACGAGCAGGTCGAGCAGTCGTCGGCGGGCCAGGTGGTCGGGATCGAAGTGGACCTGCAGGCTGCGGATGCCGGCGGTGAGGTCGAGCACCCCGTCGAGGCCCTCGAGCGCGTCGTGCAGCGAATGGGCGTGCACGCGCATGGCCAAGTCGAGCTCGGGCGGGCCGAACTCCACGAGCACGTTGCGCTCGCCCGCCGCCTGTACGACGACGCCGGTGCCGTCGGCGTCAACGGTCGTCCGGGCGAGCACCCGCTTGCGCCGGCTGCCGCCGACGACGTCGAAGCGCACCTCGTCGCCCGGTCGCAGCTGGCCGAGCTTCCAGTGGTCGGCGCCGATCACGCAGGCGGGGGCGACGAAGCCTCCGAGACTCGGCCCGTCGGGGCCGATGATGAGCGGCTGGTCGCCGGCGAACGTGACCGCGCCGAGCGCGTAGGCGTTGTCGTGCAGGTTGGATGGATGCAGGCCCGCGTCGCCGCCGTCGAGCCGCGTCCAGCGCGGCGTCGGACCCTCGAGACGAACGCCGGTACGGTCGGAGTGGGGGTGAACGCGCCACGCGGCCGCGAGCAGTCGCCGCAGGTCGAGCGCGTCGAACGGGTCGGGCGCACCTTGCGGGCCGAGCATGACGCGCAGTGTCCACACCCCGTCGCAGCGCCACTGGGCCGGTCGACCGGGCGCCGGTGCCGCCGGCGCCTCGGCCGGCCCGACAGGGAGCGAGTGTGGCGTCGGCGATGCGCCACCGCCGACGGATAGCTCATCGCCCCGCGCGAGCACGCGCCCCAGGCCGCCGGCCACGAAGGTGGCGCGGCTCCCGAGCGTAACCGCAGTCGTCAGGCCGCCGCCGAAGAGCACGTAGCCGCGAGCGCCGCTGCCCCTGATCCGCCCGAGCCGCAGCTCAGCGCCCGCGGGCAGCGTCAGCGGTGCCCACATGGGCGCGGGCACCCCGCCCACCTCCAGGTCGATCGCGGCTCCCGTGACCGCCACCGTGAGCGTCCGGTCGCTGCGCAGCGTCGGACCGCTGAGCGTGACCTCCAGCCCCGCCGCCCCCTCGGCGTTGCCGACCAACCGGTTGCCCGCCCGGAAGGCCAGATCATCCATCGGCCCGGACGGCGGCACGCCGACCGCCCAGCAGCCGACGCGCCCGGGCCATTCCTGGACGGTGGTGAGCATGCCTGCGCGCAGGACGGACACGGTCATGGCCCCCACACCTCCAGGCGCACGGGCGTTGGGTTGTAGCCGTTGCACGGGTTGTTCAGCTGCGGACAATTGGAGAGCGCCGCGAGCACCGTGCGCTCGGCCCGCAGGGCGACGATCTTGCCCGGCGCGGAGATGCCGTCCTCGAAGGTGAGCCGTCCGTCCGCGGTGACCGGGACGTTCATGAAGAAGTTGATGTTCGGCCCGACGTCGCGCTTGGTCAGGCCGCGACCCCACTGCGCAGCGAGCAGCAGGAATGTGTCGCGGCAGCTGTGCATGAAGCGCGTGTGCCGCCCGTAGCGCACGTCGTTGGACTCCTGCGCGCACGCGCCGCCGAGCGTGTCGTGGCGCCCACAGGTGTCCTCGGTGATCGTCAGCAGCGGTGCGCCCGCGCAGCTGCGCAGAACGGTTCCCCGCGTGAGGTACGCGTTGCCCTGGCCCACGATCGTCGCCGCCGGGTCGTAGCGCTGCGCGTAGTCGGCGGCGTCCCAGAACAGGGTGTCAACCGCCTGGTTGCCGTGCAGGTCGGTGATGCGCAGCCCGCCGCCGGCGGGAATCTCGCCGATCCACCCCTCGCCCGCGGGCAGCTCGAGGTCGTGCAGCGCCGTCATCAGTAGAGGTGCTCCAGGACGTTGCGCAGGCCGCGCTCGGTCTCCGGGCGCGGGACGGCTGCGGTGATGCCGCTCGCGGGGCCAACCTCGACCCGCACTCGTCGGGCCGGATGGTCCGGGCCGGGATCGAGCGGGTGCGGGGACGAGCACAGCACGGCGATGAGGTCGAGCTCGGCCCGTAGCTCGAGGTGGTCGCCGGCGGCCGAGTGGCCCGGATGGAAGCGCAGCGCGCCGTCCGCCTCGACGCTCACTTTCGAGAAGCAGTTGAGCGCGGGCACGAGGTCGCGCGGGCCGAGACCGTGCTTGGCCAGCTCGACGAGCAGCCGCTCGTAGGCGCCGCGGCGCATCTCGTTGTGATGCTCCTGGTAGCGGCGAGGCCCGCCGAAGCGGGCGTCGTCGATCTCGGTGCGGCCGATCCCGCCGATCGGGTCGTGCCACCCGATGCTGTCCGCGGTCACGAGCGCGAGCACGCGCCCCATGTCCGAGAACAGCGCGTCGCCGCCCGCGACACGGGCGATCTGCTGGGCCTTGAGCGTGTCGGGCATGCTGTACCGCTCGAGCGGGTTCTCAGCCGAGTAGAGAAGCGCTGTGACGTTGGCGCCCCCCTCGAGGTCGGTGAGCCGCAGCGCCTGGTGGCGGCGGACGCGGTGGGAGAAGCTGGCTCCGGCCGGGAGCTCGAAGGACAGCGTCATACCGCGGCGCGCAGGCGCGGATCGGCCCAGATCTGCAGGAGGTCGACGATCAGGTTGACGATCACGTAGGTCGCGCCGAGCACGAGCGTGACGCCGGTGATGGCCGGGTAGTCCGCGTACTGGATCGACTGGTCGGTGTACAGGCCGATGCCCGGCCAGGCGAAGATCTGCTCGACGACGACGACGCCGCCGAGCAGGAAGCCGAGCTGCAGCCCGCCCATCGTGAACGTGGGCCCGAGCGAGTTGCGCAGCGCGTGGCGGACGAGGATCGTGCGCTCCCGCAGTCCCTTGGCGCGGGCGGTGCGTGTCCAGTCCTCGTGCATCGCCTGCTCGAGGGACGCGTTGAGCGTTCGCCCGATCGCCACCGCCGGGGCGAGCGCGAGCACCGTCGCGGGCAGGATGATGTGCTGGAGGGCGTCCCAGAACACGTCGAAGCGCAGGTGCAGCAGCGAGTCGACGAGGAGCAGCCGGGTCGGCCCGCCGGGCGGGATGATCGTGTCGCTGAGGCGCCCCGACGCCGGCAGCAGGTGCAGCTTGCTGTAGAAGAACAGGATGGCGAGCAGCGCGAGCAGGAAGCTCGGCATCGACGCCCCGGCCACGAGGATGCCGCGCACGATGTGGCGCCCGCGAAAGCCACCGGCCAGCGCGAGCCCCATCGCGAAGCCGAGCCCGAGCGCGATGAACGCGGCCGCGAGCGCGAGCTCGGCCGTCGCCGGCAGGTAGTTGCCGAGGTCGGTGATGACCGGGTTGCGGGTGCGCAGCGAGTTCTGCAGGTTGCCTTCCAGCAGGCGACCCATGAACAGGATGAACCGCTCGGGGACCGGGCGGTCGTAGCCGAGCTTGTGAGCCTCGGCCGCGACCGCCGCCGGCGAGGCGGCGGCACCGAGCACCGCCTTCGCCGGGTTGGCCGGGATGATCACCTGCAGGATGAAGACGATCACCGCCAGACCGAACAGGACGCCCACCCCCGCGAGCAGGCGCTTGGCTACCAGTCCCTTCATCGCTACTTCCGCTGGAGGTCCGTGTAGCTGATCTGCCACGGGTAGGCCGGCACGTAGGACCCGCCGCTCAGCGTCTTGGAGAGGACCATCGTGTCCTTCTCCCAGGCGAGGAACAGCAGCTCGTGCGAGGCCACGAGCTGGGAGCCGATCGTGCGGTACAGCGCGTCGGCCTGCGCCGTCGGCAGCTGCTCGGCCTGGTTGAGCTCGGCGTCGATCGTGGGGTCGCTGAAGCCGAAGAAGTTCAGGCCTCCGGCGGAGCCCCACACGATGCGCGCCCACGGGTCCGGATGTGCCGCGTCGGGTGTGTTCGTCTCGAGCAGCATGTCCGGCGCCGTGCTCAGGTAGTTGACGAAGTCGTACGTCTGGGCGTTCTGGACCTCCTTGAGCACCACCGTGTAGCCCATGGCTGAGAGCTCGCTCTGCAGGATCTCCGAGACGCGCTGCTGGATGCCGGACTCGTCCGCCGTGTAGGCGAGCGTGATCGTTCCCGTGCCGTCGTGGATCGGGCTCGGGTTCGCGGTCTGGCCGTAGTCGAGCGGCGGCTGGTTGGCCAGGATGCCCGGCGGGTACGGTCCGGTCGGTACGGTGCCCGTCCCCGCGTAGGCCTCGCTGACGATCTGCTGGACGTTGATCGATTTGGCCACCGCGGCGCGCAGAGCGGGGTTGTTGAACGGTGCCTTGTGGGTGTTGAGGTACAGCATCGCGGTCAGGAACGAGGGGTACTCACGCACCGTCACGCTCGAGGGCAGCGAAGCCAGCTCTGAGGCCGGGAACGAGTGCGTGATCATGTCCAGGCCACCGTTCTCGACCTCGAGCTGCTGCGTCCCGATGTCCGGGACGATCTTGATGAGTACCGTGGTGAAGCTCGGCTTCGGGCCCCAGTACTGCGGGAATGCCGTGAGCGTGTACTGCACTCCGCGCTGGAACGACGACAGCACGTACGGGCCGGTGCCGTCATCGTGGGTCTGCAGGTAGGTCTGGCTCAGGTTGCTGCCCTTGTTCGTGACGAGCGCGAGCGGGCCGACCATCTTCGGCCCCCAGGCCGACGCGAGATAGTCGAGGAACGGCGCGACCCGGTGCTTGAGCTCGATGACCACCGTCAGCGGGTTCGGCGTCATCACCTGCTTGATGTTCTGGAGCATGTAGCCGGCAGGCGCGGTGCTACCGAGCGCCTCGCGGCGCTTGAAGCTCGCCACCACCGAGGCGCTCGTGAACGGGGTGCCGTCGTGGAACTTAACGCCGGGCTGCAGCTGGAAGGTGTAGGTAAGGCCGTCCGGCGACTCCGAGAACGTCTTGGCCAGCAGGCCCACGACCTGGGTCGAGCCCGGGGCGTAGGTGAGCAGCCCCTGGTAGGCCGACAGGATCACCGAGTTGCCCTCGATGTCATAGAAGATGTCCGGGTCGGGGACGCTCATGTCCGCGAGATAGGGCACGCGCAGCGTCGTCGCGTCGGCGGCGGTGGCGGGCGCGGAGGCGGCTGACGAGCTCGAACTCGTCGACGACGAGCCGCAGCCGGCGACGCCGCCGCCGACCGCCGCCGTGAGGAGCAGGGCGGCCGCGCCGCGTCGCAGTGCCAGGGGGTTTCTCATCGTCTAGTCCTTTCTCGTGGATCCAGCACGCGGGCAAGGCCGTCGCCCGCAAGGTTTGCGACCAGCGCCAAGAGGGCGACGCCGAACGCGGGGAAGAGGGGAACCCAGGGCTGCCCGAGCAGGTAATCCAGGCCGCGAGCGCTCATCGCGCCGAGCTCCGGCGCGGGCGCCGGTGCGCCGAGGCCGATGAACGACAGAGCGGCAAGCGCGAGGACGAGGTTTCCGACGTCGAGCGACATCGTCACCACGACCGGGCGCAGCGCGCCGGGGAGCAGGTGGCGAAAGAGCAGCCGCGCCCGACCGGCGCCGGCCAGCCGGGCGGCGTCGGCGTGCGGGCGAGCCCGCAGGGCCCGGACCTCGCCGCGAACGATCCGCGCGTACCAGGGCCACCACACGATGGACAGGGCCAGGAGTGAGTGGAACAGGCTCGGTCCGAGCGCGGAGACGACGGCGATGGCCAGGATCGGCGCGGGCAGTGCGAGGAACAGGTCGGTGAGGCGCATGAGCCCCGAGTCGGGAAGCCCGCCCGCGGCGCCGGCGATGCCGCCGATGAGCGCGCCGATGGCGGCGCCGCTGATGATCACGGCGAGGGCGGCGAACCAGGACTCGCGGATCCCGTAGAGGACGCGCGAGAAGATGTCGTGGCCGATCTCGTCGGTCCCGAACGGGGCCGCGCCGGTGGGGCCGTGCAGCGGCACCACGTTGAGGATCGCGTCCGGACCGTGGGGCGCGAGCAATGGGCCGATGAGCGCGAGCAGCGTGACGGCGGCGAACGCCGCGATCGAGCCGGAGCCGCGCGGGAGCGCGGCCGGGTGCAGGACGGAGAGGCGGCGAGGACGCCGCGGCGTCGCGGCTGTGGCCGCGGGCGCGGCGGGAGCCTCCAGAGGCGACACGCTCACGACGCGCCAGCTCCCCGGATCCGCGGGACCGCGTCGAGCAGCGCGCGCGTGTACTCGGCCTCCGGGGCCTCGAGCACCCGTTCGACGGGGCCGTGCTCGACCACGCGTCCGGCCTGCATGACGATGACCTCCTCGGCCACGGCGCGCGCGACCGCGAGGTCGTGAGTGACGAACAGCAGCGACAGGTGCAGCCGCGCGCGCAGGTCCCCGAGCAGGTTGAGGACCTGCGCGGCCAGCGATACGTCGAGGGCCGACACGGGCTCGTCGCACACGAGCAACGACGGCGGCACGATCACGGCGCGGGCGATCGCCGCACGCTGGCGCTGGCCCCCGGACAGCTGGCGCGGGCGCGCCTCGGCGACGTCGGCCGGGAGGCCGACGGATTCGAGCGCGGCGCGGATGCGCGTTCCCCGTTCGCCGCCGCCGATTCCGACCCGGGTGAGGCGCTCGCCGAGCATCTGCCCGACGGTGAGCCAGGGCGTCAGCGAGGCGCCCGCCTCCTGGAAGACGAGCTGCGGCGAGGCGCCGCGGCCGTGGAGGATGCTTCCGGTCGTCGGCGCGAGCAGCCCGACGATCATCCGCATCAATGTCGTCTTGCCGCTCCCGGACTCTCCGACGACGGCCAATGACCCGCCGCGGTGAAGCTCGAACGTGACTTCGTCGACCGCGCGAAACGGCGCGCGCTCCCTGCGGCCCGGGATCCACGAGCGCCCGCCGCCGAATTCGCGCACGACTCCCTTGACGCTGATCGCGAGCTCGCGATTGCCTTGGTCGGCCGGCGGCGCGTCCGCGACCGCGCGCTCGGGGGCGGCCGGCCCGGCGCTCGCCACCGGGGCGCCGGCGGCGGCCGGCCAGGTGGCCAGGGCCGCCGCGCGGTGACACTCGACGGTCCCGTCCGCGCCGTGCGTCGTCGTCGTCGGCGCCTGCTCGCAGCGGGTCTCCGCGAGCGGACAGCGGGGGGCGAAGGCACAGCCCGCGGGCAGGTGCCGAGGGTCGGGCATGCGGCCTGGCAGCGAGGCGAGCGGCCGGCCGGCCGGCCCGTCCATGGTCGGGCGGCTCGCGAGCAGCCCGACCGTATACGGGTGGGCAGGCTCGGCGAGGATGTTCGCCGCGCGCCCGGTCTCGACGATCCGGCCGGCGTAGGCGACAGCGATGCGGTCGCAGATCGATCCGGCCACCGCGAGATCGTGGGTGATGAGCAGCACCGACATGCCGCGCTCGCGCAGCCGGGACAACAGCTCGAGCACGCGGGCTTGGACGGTGACGTCGAGTGCCGTCGTGGGCTCGTCGGCGACCACGAGCGCGGGCCCGCGAGCGACGGCCATCGCGATCATGACGCGCTGGCGCAGCCCGCCCGAGAGCTCGTGCGGGTACTGGGGCACCCGGGCGGAGGGCTCGGGGATGCCGGCGTCGGCCAGCAGTCGCTCGACCGCCTCCGCATCGTTGCAACCGGCGGCCTCGGCCACCTGGCGGCCGATGCGCATCGCCGGGTTCAGCGCCGCCATCGGGTCCTGGAAGACGGCGCCGACGTACAGGCCGCGGCGGGCGCGGCGCTCGGGCTCGGGCGCCGAGGCCATGTCCAGGCCGCCGAGTGAGACGGTTCCGGTGATCGACAGGCCGCGGGTGGGGGGCAGGAGGCCGAGCGCGGCCAGCCCGAGGAGGGTCTTGCCGGAACCAGACTCGCCGACGAGGCCGACGATCTCGCCGCCCGCGATCGTGAGCGACGCTCCACGCAGGGCGCGGGCCGGCGGCTGGCCCGCGAACGTGATGTGCAGGTCACATACGTCGAGCACCGCGTCCTGTGCCGTGGCCGGCGTGCCTGGTGTCGACGCCGTCGCCGCGGTCACGCGCGGCTCCCGACGGGGTTCGGCCGCAGCCTCGTCAGTGCGCGCAGCACCTGCGCGCTGTCGACGAGCGCATCGCGCTGAAGGTAGGCGATCGAGCGCAGCGCCGCCCGGTGGGCCTCGTGTGTCGAGCCGCCAACGCAGTCGGTGACGACCCTGACGTGGTAGTCGAGCTGGTGCGCATCGGCGGCGGTGTAGTGCACGCACACGTCGGTGAGTGAGCCGACGAGGAGCACGGTCTCGACGCACAGGCTGCGGAGCACGAGATCGAGCTCGGTGGCGAAGAAGGCCGAATAGCGCCGCTTGCGGATGAGGTACTCCGCGGGCCGCGGAGCGATCGCCAGCTCGGTCTCCGCAGCACCCTCGAGGCAGTGAGGCCCCTCCGTCCCGTCGAGCTCGCGCCCGAAATCGCGGCCGTCCGGCTTGTGGACCTCCTGGATGAAGATCACTGGCAGATCGACGTCGCGCGCCTGCTCGACGAGCGCCTCGATGCGTGCGAGGCGCTCGTTGCCGCCGTCCATGTGCGGTATGCCCGCCGAGGGCGTTTCGGGCAGCCCACCGCGCTGCACGTCGATGACGACGAGGGCCGCTTGCGTGTCGATGTCCATTTGTGGCTCTTCGCCCAAAAAAAAGAGCCCGGGAGATCGATCTCCCGGGCTTTTATCCCGCCGTGTGCCCCGAGCCTGTTGACTCGGGGTCGTCCTCTCGGACCAGGCCTGCCCGCCAGTCAGCGGCAGCGGAACCCTAGGACGCCCGGCACATTAGGGCCGGCGTCGCCGGAGCGGTATCGACCGAGGGGCCAAAACGAATCCGACGGAACGTCCACATCGCTCGTGCCGACGACTCCGGCCGGTCGTGGCCGCGTTGCGGCCGCGCAGCGGCGTTCGTGGTACGACCGCCCGAGGGACCGGACGGGTCGGACATCGGGGTGCTCGCGCGCTCAAGCTCTGAACTGCGAGGCCGATCAAGCGGGCCATGATCTCTTCCCGGCGCCGGATCTCACACGTTGTCGCTGTCCTGTCTGTTGTCCTCCTGGTGCCGGTGGCGACAGCCACGGCCGACCAGTACGTGACGATTCAGAACGGTTCTTGGTCGGATCCCAACACCTGGTCGGACATATCGGGTCTCGGCGGTGGAATGGGCGCGGTGCCCGGCCCTTCGGACGAGGCCACGATCACGACGGACGTCACGCTGCCCGGCGCGACCGAAGTCGGGGGCGTGGCGCTCAGCGGGGGCGGGTCGCTCGATCTCGAGGGCCATCCGCTCACGGACGATGGCGATTTCATGCTCGGCGACACCGTGACGGCGACGTTGCAATCGAGCGGCAGCCAGGGCGCGGTGAGCGTCGCGGGAGAGCTCAATGTGCAGAACGCGAGCGTGTCCGACGTCGACACGAACGTGGCGAGCAGCAACGGCAGCTCCCCGTCGACGGTGTTCGGCGCCCACTCGACCTGGTCTGGCTCCACCCTCACCCAAACCGGCGGGACCTCCACTCTCGATCAGGGAGAGACCGATGGCCTTGATCCGACACTGGACGGCGTCGCGGTGTCGCCTCAGGGGACGAGCATCTTCCCGGCGGGCATGACGCTGAGCGGCACGGGTTCGTTGAACTTCGTGCCGGCCGGAGCGGGTGCCACCAACTCGCCGGCGATCCTGCAGCTGGGGAGCCTGACCGCGTCGGGCACGCAGACCGTCAACACCTACTGGTACGGCTACACGAGCGGCACGCCGGCGGACGGCGACATCGTCAACCTCGTATCCACGACCTCGGGCACCCCGGCCGGCCTGACCGCCACCTCGGACTCCAACACGACGTACGCGACGACCAGCGGAGTGCTGTCGGCGACCTACGCCGGACCGGTCCCGCCGGCGGTCAGCTCCCAGCCCCAGGACGCCCTCGTCGCCCCGGGCGCCAACGCCTCGTTCACGGCCGCCGCGACGGGGAGCAACTCGGTTCAGTGGCAGCGCTCCACCGACGGCGGCAGCATCTGGACCGACGACAACAGCGACTCCGGCGCGACGAGCGACACGCTCGTCGTCGATGCCGTCACGACCGGCGAGAGCGGCGACGAGTACCGGGCCGTGTTCACGAACGGCGCCGGCAGCACCGACTCCGACGCGGCGACGCTCACCGTGGGCAGCAGTCCGCTGGTCGCGACGCAACCGTCGAGCGCCACGTTCGTCGCCGGCCAGGACGCCACGTTCACCGCGGCGGCCACGGGTACCCCGGCGCCGACCGTGCAATGGCAGGTCTCCACCGACGGAGGCAGCGCCTGGACCGCCGACAGCAGCGACTCCGGCACGACCACGGACACTCTCACCGTGAGCTCGACCACGCTGAGCGAAAGCGGCCACGAGTACCGAGCCGTGTTCACCAACGCGCACGGCAGCGACACCTCCGCCGCCGTCACGCTGACCGTCGTGGCGCTGCTGTCTGACACGGTGGCGCCGACGATCGCCTCCAGCAACGCGGCGGCCGGTCAGGCCGCGCAGGGCGACACGCTGACCTGCGCGCCCGGCACGTGGTCCTTGAGCTCCGCGTACGCCTACGCCTGGCAGCGCGACGGCAGCACGATCTCCGGCCAGGCGGCCAGCTCCTACACGGTGACGAGTGGCGACGTCGGTGCGACGTTGAGGTGCACGGTCACGGCGACAGCCGGTGCCCAGTCGGTCACCGCCACGGCGTCGGGCTCGATCAACGTTCCCGCGGCCCCGACGATCGCCCTCACGGGCCCGCCGGCGACGGTCACGACCACCTCGACCTCGGCGCCCTACACGCTCGGCGCCGGCGACGCGGTGACCGGCTGCGCGCTCGACGGTGGCGCGTTGCCGTCGTGCGGGAGCCCGATCGGCCTCTCGGGCTACACCGCGGGCACGCACACGCTGACTGTCACGGCGCGCAACAGCGCCGGAACGACCGCGACCGCGCGCGCGTCGTTCGTGGCGGATCTAGGCCCGGCGCTGAAGGTCGGCATGCTCGCGATCGGCAGCGGTCCGGGGCAGGGCTCACACGTGGAGGTGATCGACCCGGCGACGGGCCAGACCATTGCCCAGTTCTCAGCGTTCGACCCCGCGTTCACGGGCGGGGTGTCGGTCGCGTTGGCGGACGTCAACGGCGACGGGATTCCGGATCTCGTCGTCGGCGCCGGCCCGGGCGGCGGCTCGGAGGTCAAGGTCATCGACGGAACCAAGCTCGACGAGGTTCAGGCCAACGGCGAGATCGCAACGTCCGCGCTACTGGCCGACTTCCACGCATTCAACGTCGGATCCCCGTCCGGCGTGTCCGTGGCCGCGGCGGACCTCAACGGCAACGGACGGACCGACATCGTCGTCGGCGCCGGCCGCGGCGGCCCTCCGGAGGTCAAGATCATCGACGGAACCGGGCTGGACGGGCTCCAAGCCGGCGGGGAGATAGCAAACTCTCTGGTACTGGCCGACTTCTACGCCTTCAATCCCGCGTTCACCGGCGGCGTGTCCGTCGCCGCCTCCGACGTCGGCGCCAGGCACGATCTGGTCGTGGGCGCCGGCGCCGGCGGCGGCCCGAACATCGAGGTGTTCGACGGCGCGCAGCTCACTGCCCCCGGATCCCACGCCGCGGCGCTGCCGGTGGCGAGCTTCTTCGCGTTCGACCCCCACTTCATCGGCGGCGTGTCCGTCGCCGTGGCCGACGTCAACGAGAGCGGAACCCCCGACATCGTGGTCGGGCCCGGTGCCGGCGGCGGGCCCGAGGTCAAGGTGTTCGACGGCGCCACCTTCGCAGTGCTGGCTGATTACATGGCGTACACGCCGACCTTCTTCGGCGGGGTGAACGTGGCCGCCAGCTCCGGGAGCGTCGTCACCGCCCAGGGCCAAGGTGGAAGCACCGTAGACCTCTTCCACGGCACCGCCAGCACCCCGCTCGATCTGTTCGAGCCGTTCCCCGGCTCTGCGGGCGGCTACAGCGTGGCCGTCGACCTGCCGGGGTCATCGACGTCGACGTCGATCCCCGCGCAGGTCACGGTAGGCCGGGCGAGCGCGGCCAAGGGCGCCGCGACGGTATCGGTCGGATGCGCCGGGAGCAACGCGGCAGCGTGCAAGATCACGGCCACGCTGACGCTGGCGACCGGGAGTTCGGGCCACGCGACCGCGGTCACCGCGATCGCCAACAAGCGGAGGAAGCCGAGCCCGAGTCCCCAATCTGTCGGAGTGGCGAAGGCCACGATCCCCGCGGGCACGAGCAAGAAGGTCACGGTCCCGCTCAACCGGACAGGCAGACGACTGCTGGCCAAGCGTCACAGACTGAAGGTGAGGCTCGTCATCACCAAGTCCGGCCGAGCAACGGCCGACCTGACGATCATCTTCAAAGCCACGTCACCGAAGAAGCGGCGCTGATGGCCGGCCCGCCCGGCACCGCGAACGCTATGCCCCGAACGTCGACGCCGAACCTCCAGGCGTGGACCGACCAGTACCACGAGCGTCCGAACCCGTTGCAGGTACCGCTGCCGGTATCGCTGTAGGTTGCCCGCGTCCCGGCCGGTGCGGTCGGGCTCTCCAGCGCCGACTCGTAGTCCCAGTCATAGCCGAAGGGCTTGAGCGTGAGCTTGATCACGCCTAGTACCGGTGGCTGGAAGGGTCCGGCATGGATGCCGGACCCTTCGCCGCGATGCACGGGCTGATGTACTACACTACGTCGTACTATGGTGCGTCCAAGGAAGCCCCCAGTGCCGCCCGCCCTCCACGAGCTCGAGACCGAGGTGATGGAGGAGGTCTGGCGCCACGAGGAGATCTCCGTGCGCGAGCTGATGGAGTTCCTCAACCGGCGCGCATCGAAGCCGCGCGCCTACACGACGTACATGACGATCATGTCGCGGCTGGACGACAAGGGTTTGTTGGGTCGGCGCCGGGAAGGGAAGGCCGACCGCTATTTCGCCGTCTTCAGTCGCGAGGAGTATCGCGAGCTGCGGGCTCAGTCCGAGGTCCGCGAGCTGGTGAGCGAGTTCGGCGATGTGGCGCTGGCCCAGTTCGCCCGGGAGATGAACCAACTTGATCCGCAGCGCCTTCGAGAGCTCCGCCGAATCGCCCGTAGCGGCGAGTAGCGCCAGCGACGCGCAGGTTCGCGCCTCGCGGCTGTTCGCGCTGAGCGTCGCTGTGGGCGTCTGTGGCGCCGTTGCGGTCGGTGTCGCCCTCCGCGGTGGCGCCGATTCGGTGACGGTCACGCCCGGCGCGCACGCCGGGCACCTCACGTTGCTGGGCCAGCACCTGACCTACCCGGTCGTGAACCTCGCCGCGGGCGTCGTGCTCGTTCTCGCCGCGCTCGGAGCGGCTGTCGTCGCACTCGCGGTGCGCGGCGTCATCCGGGAGTTTCGGGCGAGCCGCACGTTTGCGCGGGCGATGCGAGTTCGCAACGTCCGCCGGCTCGGAGACGTGTCGGTGTTCGACGATGAGCGTGCCCAGGCGTTCTGCGCCGGCTGCCTGCGACCGCGGGTGTACCTGTCGACCGGTGCGGTTGCGCTGCTGCCCGAGGACGAGCTTCGTGCGGTGCTCGCGCACGAGCGTCATCATCGGGACCGCGGCGACCCGCTGCGGATCGCGTTGGGCCGGGTCATGGCGCGTGCGCTGTTCTTCATGCCCGTCCTGATGCGCCTGCACAGCCGCTACTGCGCGAGCGCGGAGTTCGCCGCCGACGACGCGGCGGTTCGTGCCGACGGCGGCTCTCCGAATGCGTTGGCCTCGGCCATGCTCGCGTTCGAGGGAGCGACGCATCCTGCGGCGTCGGTGGGGATCGCTCCCGAGCGCGTCGACCACCTCCTCGGTCGCGATGCGCCCTCGCCCCTGCCCTTGGCGCTCGTGGCGATCGCGCTCGCGAGCGCCGCACTCATCGCACTCGCCGCCTGGCAGGTTGGCGGAGCGGCGACCGCGCGCGCGACGTTCAACCTGCCGCTGCTGTCCACGCGGCCGTGCATCGTGATGTTGGCGCTGATCCCCGGCTTGTTCGCGGCCTTCGCCGTGCGCTATCTCCGCCGACTCGCCGGCTAGCTGCACGCGGCCGTGGATGCACTCGTGGGTGGATGGCGAAGATCCACCCCGGAGTCGATGACAGCGTTTCGCCGGGGCCGTACGCTTGCGGCATCCGGTGATCAACCCCGGCTCGGAGAACGAGATGCACGCGCTTCAGACCGCCATCGCCGTCGCCTGGATCATCTTCTGGGTCTACTGGCTCGTGTCCGCCGTCGGCGTGAAGGAGGGTCGCGGTGGCAGGCGTCGGATTCCCTTGAGTGGGCTGACCGCCCTGTCGGTCGTCCTGGTCGTCCGCGTCTTCAGGGGCGGGAGCCTGGCCGTCCACAGCCCGGTCCTCGAAGCGATCGGAGCCGTCCTGTTCGCATCCGGCATCGCACTGGCGATCTGGGCTCGCGTCGATCTCGGGCGCAATTGGGGGATGCCGATGACCGAGAAGGCCGAGCCAGAGCTCGTGACCTCCGGCCCCTACCGTTTCGTCCGTCACCCGATCTACTCGGGGCTCCTGGCCGCGTTGCTCGGGACCGCGCTCGTGACCAACCTGATCGGCCTCATCATCGTCGCCGTTCTCGGCGGATACTTCTACTACAGCGCGTCGGTTGAGGAGAAGAACCTCACGGCGACGTTTCCCACCGCGTATCCGGCGTACCGAACGAGCACGAAGATGCTCATCCCCTTCGTCCTCTAGACGGTCGGGCGCTTGCGCGGCGCTCACCCCGACGCGACACGCATCGGCTCGAGCGCGGCGACCTCGATGTCGCGGCTGACGGCGTTGATCTCGTCGGGGAGCGCGCTCAGGTTCACGTTGGTCGAGAAGCCGAGCGGCGCCGACAGCGGCCGGAAGAAGTCGTCGAAGTGGTTGGCCACCACCACGGCGGGGCGCAGCCGGCGCAGGATCCGGCTCCAGTAGTCGTCGGTGAAGCTACGACCCGCGATGCCCGCCAGGAAGATGTCGGCACCGTCCGAGGGGACCTCGTCATCGATCAGGTTCGCGCTGCCCTGGTGGTACAGGCTCGTGGCGCCGACCTCGATGCGGATGCCGTACACCGCGCCGCACTTGTACTTCGCCGGTGAGAGGGCGTCGAGATGCTCACACGACAAGGCGCCGTCGAAGGGGACCTTGTACCCGAGCAGCAGCTTCGAGTGCAGGCTGGGGACGAACCGCACCGTGAACGGCCCGAGCTCATACGAGCGGTGGGGCGTGACCTCGACCGCTCGCTCCCGCAGGCCGTGGAGGTCCATCAGCCGTGTCAGCGAGTCGGAGCCGAAAGCGGTCGTGTCAAGCGTCCGGGCCAGGATGGGAACGTCGAGCGCGTGGTCGAAGTGCGTGTGCCCGACCAGGATCCCGACCACGCTGCCGACCTCACCCGTGAGCAACCGCCGGTGCGGCGCCTGGTCCGCGTGCGCGGCCGTGCGCCGTAAGGTGGCGCGGAACGGGATCCTCGTCAGGTAGGGATCGATCAGCAGCGTGTGGCCCTGGTACGTGAGCCGGTAGCCGGCGGTGCCGAGCCATTCGATCTGAAGCCCCGACGGCAGCGGCAGCGGCGTCTTCGCGAGGTCGCTCAAGGTGGCGGCGTCAGCCCGCTCGCGCTGCGCGCGCCGGGCGAGGAACCGCGCGAGGCTGGCGAGATGGTCGGAAGTCTTCATCGCGGTCATCTGGGCCTCTCCCGTCCGGACGCCGGCGACGCGACGACCGCTGTCCGTGCGCCGATCCGACGCCACGTTACGTCGGATGCGCGTGCTCATCCGCTGACGCGGCACACTACGCGCTCCGCGTGCGTACGGAGTCTCCCGGGTCCGGCCCGGCCTCTGCGCGATATGTTGCGCCGGTGCCGCCCGAGGTCACCCGACGCGAGTTCATGAGCGGCGGCGGCACATTCGCGCTGCTGGCTCTCGCACCCGTCGCTCGCGTCGGCGCCCTGATCGAGGAGGTCATCGCCGGTGGCGGCGCCGGGCGCTTTCTGACCGCCGGCGAGTTGCAGGGGCTGCGCGCCCTGACGGCTCGGCTCGTGCCCGGTCCGCCCGACGATCCCGGCCCGGGGGCTCTGGAGGTCCATGCCGCCGAGGCGATCGATCTGCTGTTGGGGGCGTTCCTGCTCGATCCGCCGCTCGTGCATGCGGGCGGCCCGTTCTCCGGGAGGGCGGGCGGCGAGCGCGACGACTTCGCCCATTTCGTCCCCCTCGACCGCGCCGCGGATCTCGGCTGGCGGATTCGCCTGGAGGGATCGCGTGGGCGGCCGGAACGCGAGTTCGCCGGTCCGGTGCTCGGGCTTCAGGAGATCTACCGGTCGGGCCTGGGGCGACTGGACGCGCTGGCGAGAGCCCGAACCGGGCGTGTGTTCGCGGCCGCGCCGCCGTCCGTCCAGGACGCGCTGCTGGCACTGGGTGACCCGACCGTGCAGCGGCTGGTCGATGCCGCTCTGACCAACACCCTCGAGGCGCTGTGCGGGCCGCCCGAGTACGGCGGGAACCACGCCCTGGCAGGATGGCGCGGCCTGCGCTGGCCGGGCGACCGGCAGCCCGACGGTTTCACGCCCGCGCAGGTGAGCGAACCCGATCCGCCGATCGCGTCGGCCACCGCCGCGGCCCCTTCGGACCCCGCCGGGGGCGAGCGTGCCGACGCGCTGCGACGGATCGCTCCGCTGCTGGCCGGGGTCGGCACGTCCATCGATCGCTGGTGCGCGGCGGGACGGGGACAGTCCGGTTGAGCCGCGGCTCGGTGGTCGTCGTCGGCTCGGGAGCCGGAGGCAGCGTCGCCGCGTGGGCGCTCGCCCGCGCCGGGCACCCGGTGCTCATCCTCGAGAAGGGGCGAAACCTGCTGCCCGGCCTCGGCGGGCCCGGAGCGGTCGGGACGCTGTTCGCCAACGACGAGGTCAAGGCCGGCCGCTTCTTCGAGAACCAGGACCCGCTCTTGGAGCCCCGCACCAGGCGCACGCAGGCCCAGGCCGGGAAGGGGATCGCCCGTGACTTCGTCGGCGAGGTGAACGACCTGCCCACGGTGGCGGGTGGCGGCACGGTCCACTGGGCCGCCAAGGTTCCCCGCTTCTGGCGCCAGGACTTCAAGGGGCGTTCGATGCTCGGCCCGGTGCCGGGCGCGACGGTCGCCGACTGGCCGCTCGAGTACGAGGATCTCGCGCCCTTCTATGAGGAGGTCGAGAGTCGGCTCGGCGTGCAGGGCGACCGCGCGAGCATGCCCGCGGGCACGCTCGAGCAGGCCCCGCGTCGCGAGGAGTTCTCGATGAGCCCCAACCCGCCGATGTACGCCGGGCGCCAGCTCGCTCGGGCCGCCGAGGAGCTTGGGTATCACCCGTACCCCTTTCCGATGGCGGTGAACTCGCGTACGCGCGACGGCCGGCCCGCGTGCAATTCCTGCGGGTTCTGTTCGGGCTTCGGATGCCCGATCCACGCTCGCGGCGACGCCGCCATCTCGTTCCTGCACGAGGCGATCCGGGCCGGCGCCGAGCTTCGCACCCGCTGCTGCGTACACCGCGTCGACCTCGAGGCCGGGGGCCGGCGGGCGCGCGGCGTGTCCTACCTCGACGAGGGCGGTCGGATCCACACGGTTCGCGCCGACGTGGTGGTGCTTGCCCCGTCGGCGATCGAGACCGCCCGGCTGCTCTTGCTCTCACGCGGACCAGACCACCCGGAGGGGCTCGGCAACCGCTCCGGGCTGGTGGGCCGCAACCTGATGTTCCACTACTTCTCGGTGGGCGCCGGGGTGTTCGCCGAGCGGGCCCATCCCTGGCGCGGGCCGGCCAGCACCTTCACGCTCGATGACTTCGTCGGCCCGGTCACCGGGGCGCCCGCGCGAGCCGCCGGCCTGCCGTACTTCAAGGGGGGCAACTGCGAGGTCGGCGGCGGCACGCTTCTGCTCGAGGAGGCCAACCTGTACGCGGCCGCGGGCTATCGGGGCGCGACGCTCACCGGCCTGCTGCGCACGCTTGCCGTGCGTGAGCACTTCTCGGGGATCCAGCTGAACGGCGAGGACATGCCCCAGCACGCCAACCGTGTCGACCTCGACCCGAGGATCCGCGATTTCCGAGGTGTTCCCGTCCCGCGCATCACCCACTCCCAGCATCCCTTCGAGATCGCCGCCTCCTCCTACTTCGGTCCCCGGCTGCAGGCGATTTGCGCCGCCGCCGCTCCGACGCCCGACACCGCCGTGATCGGCAGCGGGCTGGCCGGTGGCGCCGCCGCCGGCCCGTACGCCACGCGCCACATCATGGGAACCGCCCGCATGGGCGATGATCCGCGTCGGTCGGTCGCCGACCGTTTCGGGCGCCTGCACGACGTCCCGAACGTCCACCTCGCCGACGCGTCCGTGTTCGTCTCCTCCGGAGGATTCAACCCGACGCTCACGCTGATGGCGCTGGCGCTGCGATCGGCCCGCAGTGTCGATCGGTGAGCAGCGCGGATCGGATCCGCGCGCTCGGCGGCGCGGTTGCTCCGCTCACCGAGCGGCGGACGCGCCGGCGATCGATCATGCTCAAGGAGAGAGATAGGATTGCCGATCCAAACTACGTGACTCGTCGTCTCGGTGGAGTCGATCCAGTGTCGCGAGGGTGACGGTGGCCGCAGCGTTCAAGGGGACTAGAGCCGCATGACGGATGCCGCTGCACGCGGGTCGCGACTCGCGGCTGCGCTGGCTCCGCTCGACGTCCTGGAGGTCTTCGATCGGCTGAAGGACGGAATTGCCGTCCTGGACATCGACGGGCGCGTCCTGTACGCGAACGAGCCGGCCGGGACGATGCTCGGCAGACGCCATACCGAGCTCGTCGGCAAGCATCTGCTCACCGAGTTTCCCGAGGCCGCCGGAAGCCCCTTCGATCTCGCGTACGGTGAGGCGATCAGGACCGGCGCACCGACCAAGGTCGTCGAGTTCTACACCCCCACCGCCCGGTGGTTCGAGAGCTGGATCTCTCCCCAGGGGACGAGGACGGCGGTCGTGTTTCGCGATATCACCGAGGAGCAGCGGGCGGAGGACGAGTTGCGCGACTACGTGGACCGGGTTGCCGAGGCCGAGCGCATCGTCCGCTTTGGCGTCTGGAAGTGGGATATCGGCAGCGGGCAGGTGCGCTGGTCCGACGAGCTGCATCGCATCTACGGCTTACGCCCGGGAACGTTCGGGGGAACGGTCGACGCCTTCATGGCGCACGTCTACCCCGAGGACCGAGATCGCATACAGACGCTCATCACCCGCGCGATCGAGACGCTCGAGCCGTTCACCTTCGAGGAGCGGATCCGGCGGGCCGACGGACAGGAGCGAACGCTCGTGTCAGAGGGACGGGTCGTACCGGCAGCGAACGGCTCCGCGGCGGCGCTCGTCGGAGTCTGTCACGACGTCACGGATCGCACGCAGGTGGAGCGCGCGCTCGGAGCGAGCGAGCGACGCATGCGCGCCATCATCGACAACACCCCGTCGGTGATCTCCGTCAAGGATCTCGAGGGTCGCTATCTGATGAGCAACGCGGAGCTCGGGCGGGTGATCGGCATCCCGCCCGACGAGCTCATCGGACGGCGGTGCGGCGATGTCTTCCCGCCGGAGATCGCCGACGCGCAACGGCTCGACGACGAGCGCGTAGTGAGCGACGGTGGGCCCGTGTACGGTGAGGCGGTACTGACGCACGACGACGAGCAGCGCACCTACGTCACGGTCACGTTTGCCCTGCCGGACGAGCGGGGACTGCCCGCCGAGACCTGCACGATCGCCACCGACGTGACCGAACGCAGGGAGCGCGAGACCGAGCGTCGCGAACGTACCGCCTGGACGGAGCGAATCGCGACGGCACTGACCGAGGGCCGGATGCTCGTGTTCGCCCAGCCGATCGTCGACCTCGCCAGCGGCGCGCACGTGTCCAGCGAGCTGCTCGTGCGGATGCGCGACGCCGACGCCGCATCCGGGGTCTTGCCGCCGGCCGCCTTCCTGCCCGCCGCCGAGCGCTTCGGACTCATCCAATCGATCGACGTGTGGATGGTCGGCCAGGCGTTGGGGCTCCCCGCGGAGATGGCGTCCCAGGTGAACCTGTCGGCGGTAACGATGTGCGACGCCGCCGCCCGGCAGCGGATCGTCGAGCTCCTGGCCGGCGCGCCCGATGCGGCGCGGCGGATCGTGTTCGAGATCACCGAGACCGCGGCGGCGGCGCACCTCGCGGCCGCGAGCGCGTTCGCGGATGACATCACCGAGATCGGCTGCCGTCTCGCTCTGGATGACTTCGGCGTGGGCTTCGGCTCCTTCACCTATCTGCGCTCACTGCCGATCAGCTACATAAAGATCGATCTCAGCTTCGTGCGCGGGCTGGTCGATTCGCTCGACGATCGCCGCGTGGTCCAGAGCATCATCGGCATCGCCCGCCAGTTCGGCTCCAAGACGATCGCCGAGGGCGTCGAGGACGCGGCGACGCTCGAGCTCCTGCGCGAGCTCGGCGCCGATCTCGCGCAGGGATACCACCTCGGCCGCCCGGCCCTGCTGCTCTCGCCGCCGGGCTGACGCGGCATCGACGGGGACTCGTCGGCCGCGCCGCGATTGACGACGCAAGGTCATGCCGCGACGCGGCGCTGCGCGGCCCGGCACTGGCGGTCGCCTGCCCGAACATGTGAGAATGAGCGGCGCACCGTGCCGCGCTCGGAGCCACAAGCCATTCTGACGCCGCTCACCGAGGCGGCCCTGTTTCTCGTGCTGACCGTGGACCCGGGCGGGGAGGAGGGGGTGCGCGACCTACTCGCGGACGTTGGCGGGCTGAGGCGATCGGTCGGGTTTCGCATCCCCGAGGGTGGACTGAGCTGTGTCGTCGCTCTCGGCTCCGAGCTCTGGGATCGTCTCTTCGGCGCGCCGCGACCGGGCGGCCTGCATCCGTTCGTTGAACTGCACGGTTCCCGGCATACCGCTGTGGCGACGCCCGGCGATCTGCTGTTTCACCTTCGTGCTCATCGGTTCGACCTGTGCTTCGAGCTCGCCGAGCGGCTCACCGATCGGCTGCGCGGCCACGCACGCGTGGTCGACGAGGTGCACGGATTCAAGTCGTTCGACGAACGTGACCTGCTCGGGTTCGTGGACGGCACCGAGAACCCGGAGGGCGACTCGGCGGCCGCCGCGGTGCTGATCGGCGACGACGACCCGCTGTTCGCCGGCGGGAGCTACGTCGTGGTGCAGAAGTACCTCCACGACCTCACCTCGTGGGATGCGGTACCGGTGCCCGAACAGGAGCGAGTCATCGGCCGCGAGAAGCTGAGCGATATCGAGTTGGCCGACGAGGTCAAGCCCTCGAACTCGCATGTGGCGCTCACGACGATCGTCGACGATGACGGCGAACAGCAGCAGATCGTGCGGTTCAACATGCCGTTCGGCCGGGTTGGCGCCGGCGAGTTCGGCACCTACTTCATTGGCTACGCGCGCCGCCCGGAGGTGATCGAGGAGATGTTGCGGAACATGTTCATCGGCAAGCCGTCTGGCAACACCGACCGGGTCCTGGACTTCTCCACGGCCGTGACCGGCAACCTGTTCTTCGTGCCGGCCGTCGAGCTCCTCGAGGACCCACCGACGCCGATCGGTGCCCAGGCGCCCGCGGAACGAACCCCCGCGGGCGACGACGAGTCGCTCGGCATCGGCAGCCTGAAGGGAGCGTCGCGATGAGTGCCGCGACGGGCCACCTGCTTCGCGCACACGCGCCCATCAGCGACTCGGGCTGGGAGCTCCTCGATCGCGAGGCGCGCGAGCGCCTGACCCCGGCGCTGGCCGCCCGCAAGCTGGTCGACTTCTCCGGTCCGCACGGCTGGGAGTACTCGGCGACGAATCTCGGGCGCACGAGCGAGCTGGCCGGTGCGCCGTGTGACGGGGTGTCCGGCCGGCAGCGCCGGGTCCTGCCCGTGGTGGAGCTGCGCGCGGATTTCGCGTTATCGCGGGCCGAGCTGCGCGATGCCGATCGCGGCGCCGATGACACCGACCTCGGGGCCCTCGACGTCGCCGCGCATCAGCTCGCGGTGGCCGAGAACGTCGCCGTGTTCCACGGCTGGCCGGACGCGTTCGTCGGGATCGGCGAGGCGTCTCCGCACGAATCGGGTCAGCTGGGCCTTGACCCCTCGGACTATCCGCGCCAGGTGGCCGCCGCCGTCGAGCGCCTCCTGTCGAGCGGGATCAGCGGGTCCTACGGGCTGGCGCTCGGGCGCGAGCCGTACCGGCGAGTGATCGAGACGGCCGAGCACGGCGGCTACCCGCTGCTGGACCATCTGCGCCAGATCCTCGAAGGCCCGATCGTCTGGGCACCCGGGGTCGCGGGCGCGGTCGTGGTCAGCCTGCGCGGCGGCGATTTCGTGTTCGAGTCCGGCGAGGACCACTCGATCGGCTACGACTCCCACGACAGCGACGTGGTGCGGCTGTATCTCGAGCAGAGCTTCAGCTTTCATGTCGCCACCCCCGAGGCGGCCGTCGCCTTGAACGCTGCCGGCTGAGTCAGCGAGATCCAAGCCCTCGCCGTCCGGACGCGGCGGCGTGTTGGCCTGCTGCGCTGGTGCGTGCAGCGGGATCTCGTCGTCATCACGAAGTCGACCCATCGCGAGCGGATCGAGGAGAACGCACTCATCTTCGACTTCGGGTTGTCCGACGAGGACATGGCCGCGCTCGACGCGCTCGACGAGACGGGCGGCACCGACCGGGCGCGGGAGAGCAAGTGGTGGTAGGCCGGGCGGGCCGGCGCATCGCGGCGGCGAGCACCGCTCGGGCCGGCCGATCACCGTGCGTTCGGCACGCTGCTCTCCCGGCTCGGAACCTCGGTCACGGCCGGCGCCGTTATGAGCCGTGCGCCGCGCCCACGGGTGACAAAGCTGATCGCCCAGCGGATGACGACGAGCAGGCGGTTCTGGAACCCGACGAGGTACCAGATGTGGACGACGAGCCAGACGATCCACGCCGGCGTGCCGCTCAGGCGCACGTAGCCCAGGTCGACGACGGCGGCGCGCCGGCCGATCGTCGCGACGTTGCCCTTGTCGTGGTAGTGGAACGGCGCGGTGTGGCGGCCGGCGAGGCGGTCCCGGATCAGCTCGGCCGCGTAGCGCCCCTGCTGGATCGCCACCGGCGCCACGCCCGGGAGGGTCAGCGTCTCGCCGGTGCCGCCGCGCACGCGGACCATGTCGCCCAGCGCGAGGATCTCGGGATGGCCGGGCAGCGTGAGATCGGCCTCGACGGTGAGGCGCCCGGCGCGATCGACGTCGGCGCCCGCGATCTCGCCGAGCAGGCCGGCGAGCGGTGAGGCCTTCACGCCGGCCGCCCAGATCATCGTGCGAGACGCAATCTGCTCCTCGTTGCCGTCGCTCGCGCGCAGCGTCACCTGACCGGGCTCGATCCCGGTCACCATCCGGTTGAGCAGCACCGTCACGCCGAGGCGCTCCAGGGACCGAGTGGCGCGTTCGGAGAGCGAGGGGGGGAACGAGCCGAGCACGCGGTCGGCGGCCTCGACGAGCAGGATCCGGGCCTGCGCCGGGTCGATCGCGCGGAAGTCCTGACGCAGGGTGTCGCGTGCCAGCTCGGCGATCTGGCCGGCCATCTCAACCCCGGTGGGTCCGGCGCCCACGACGACGAAGGTCAGCTCCGCCGCGTCGATCTCGGGGTCGTCGCTCAGCTCGGCTCGCTCGAAGGCCTCGAGCACCCGAGAGCGCACGGCGAGGGCGCTCTCGAGCGACTTGACCTCGGCCGCGACCTCGCGCCACTCCTCGTGTCCGAAGTACGAGTACGCCGACCCCGCGGCGACGACCAGGGTGTCGTACGGAACCGGCGCCGGCTCGATGTCTTCGACGGTCGCGAGTCGCACGACGTGGGCGTCGAGGTCGACGCCCACGAGGTCGTCCTGGAGCACGCGGACGTCGGGGCGGTCCTTGAACAGCGCCCGCAGCGGGTAGGCGATCTCCCCCGGCGACAGCGCGCCCGTGGCGACCTGGTAGGTCAGCGGTTGGAACAGATGGAAGTTGCGCCGGTCGATCAGCGTGATCTCGACCCCGGCACCCCGCAGTCCTCGCACGACGTGCAGGCCGCCGAACCCTCCGCCGACGACGACGACGCGATGGCTCATCGGCGCATCATGTCGTCGTTCCGACCGCGGCGCATCAGGGGCTCTCGTCCGGGGGGTGGTGACGGAGGCGTGTCCGCGGGGATGTGTGGGATCGCGTGGGTGACCGCTTCGGCGCTCGTGATGGTGATCGGGGTTCCGTGGTGGCTGCTCTCCAGTGGCTCGCCTTCCAGCAACACGTAGGAGGCTTCGCCGCCGATCACCTCCACGCGGACGCGACGCCCGCGGTAGCCGAGGTGGAAGCACAGCCGGGTCAGCGGGTCGGCCAGACGTGGGGCGAAGCTGATCCGGTCGCCGTGATCGCGCATTCCCCCGAGGCCGGCCACGAGCGCGATCCAGGTCCCGGCGAGCGTGGCGATGTGCAGTCCGTCGGCGGTGTTGTGCTCGAGATCGTCGAGGTCGAGCAGCGCCGCCTCGCGCAGATACTCATAGGCGCGCCCGAGATACCCGACCTCGGCCGCCACGACGGACTGGATCGAGGCCGACAGCGATGAGTCGCGCACGGTGATCGGCTCGTAGTAGTCGAAGGCGCGGCGCTTCTCCTCAGGCGTGAAGGCATCGCCGCAGAGGAACAGCCCGAGGACGAGGTCGGCCTGCTTGCACACCTGCTTGCGGTAGAGGTCGAAATACGGGAAGTGGAGCAGCAGCGGGTACTGCTCGGGCGCGGTGTGGTCGAAGTCCCAACGCTCGTGCCGGCAGAATGCGCTCGACTGCTCGTGCACCCCGAGGCGCTCGTCGATGGGGATCACCACCGTGTCGGCGGCCCGGCGCCAACGCGCGATCTCGTCGGCGTCGACGCCCAGGTCGCGAGCGCCGTCCGGGAACCGTTCGGCGGCGGTGGCGGCGGAGCGCAGGTTGCGCGCCGCCATGAGGTTGGTGTAGGTGTTGTTGTCGGCCAGGGCGCTGTACTCATCCGGACCGGTCACTCCGTCGATCGCAAAGCCCCCGCCCGGATCGACATGTCCGAGCGAGTACCACAACCGCGCGGTGTGCACGAGCAGCTCGAGGCCGACGGTGCGCTCGAACTGCTCGTTGGGCGCCGCGGACTGCACCCGCGCTACGGCGTTGGCGATGTCGGCGTTGACGTGAAACGCGGCCGTGCCCGCGGGCCAGTACCCCGAGCACTCCTCGCCGTGGATCGTCCGCCACGGGAACGCCGCGCCGGACAGCCCGAGCTGGCGGGCGCGCTCGAGCGCCAGGTCGAGCGTCGAGTGGCGCCAGCGCAACGCATCGGCGGCGGCGCGGGGCATCGTGTACGCGAGGACCGGTAGGACGTAGCTCTCGGTGTCCCAGAACGCGTGGCCGTCGTAGCCGTCTCCGGTCAGGCCCTTGGCCGGGATCGCCCGGCGCTCGGCGCGCGAGGCGGCCTGCGCGACGTGGAACTGGGCGACGCGGACGGCCAACTGCAGCTCGTCGTCGCCCTCGACCTCGACGTCGGCCCGCTTCCAGTAGTCGTCGAGCGCCTCGCGCTGGGCGGCGAGCAGGCCGTCCCAGCCGGTGTGGTGGGCCTCGCTGATCGCGGCGCCGACCTGATCGACGAGCGCCGCACGCGATCGCTCCCGCGACCAGCCGTAGGCGAGCAGCTTGACCACGCGCAGGTGCTCCCCGACGTCCAGGTTGGCGGTCACCGTCACGCGGCCGATGTCGGTGATGCAGATGACCTCGGTGCCGGTGTTGTGGGGGCCATCGATCACGTGATCGGCGGCGGCGGCCATGCGCAACCCGCTCGCTCGGGTGGCGTGCGCGAGGACCATGCGTTCTCCGAGCGTGCCGGCGAACTCGCTGACGAGCGGCTCGGCCAGGGCGGCCTGCACGCGCGGGTCGGACGAGTCACGCGCGGGGGCCGGCTCGTTGGCCACCAGCTCGGACTGGATGACGATGCGCGCCGCGGCGTCGAGCGGCTCCACCTCGTAGCTGATCGCCGCCACGGCCCGCTGCGCGAGCGATACGAGGCGCACCGAGCGTATTCGAACGCCCCGCCCGGCGGGTGAGATCCATTCGACGGTGCGGCGCAGGACGCCGGCGCGCAGGTCGAGCTCACGCTCGTGGCGGCGCAACTCGCCGTAGCGGACGTCGAGCGGCTGGTCGTCGACGAGGAGACGCATGATCTTCCCGTTCGTGACGTTGACCAGTGCCTGCCCGGCCTCCGGGTTGCCGTACGCCCGCTCCGCATACGGGAGCGGGCGCACCTCGAAGAAGCCGTTGAGGTACGTGCCCGGGATGCCGTAGGGCTCACCCTCGTCGAGGTTGCCGCGCAGGCCGAGATGGCCGTTGGAGAGCGCGAACACCGACTCGGTCTGCGAGAGCACGTCGAGGTCGAGCGACGACTCGCGCAGCGACCAGGGATCGGTCGCAAAGGTCGGGTGGGTGATCATGGATGCGCGAGCAGTTCGGTGAGGTCGGACACGACGACGTCGGCGCCGTGCGCGCGCAGCGCCTCGGCCTGCCCGGCGCGGTCGACGCCCACGACGAAGCCGAAGTGTCCGGCCCGTCCGGCGGCCACGCCGGCCTCCGCGTCCTCGAACACGGCGGCGTTGGCCGGCTCGGCGCCGACGGCACGGGCGGCGGCCAGGAACGTGTCCGGGGCCGGCTTGCCCTTCAGGTGCTCGCGGGCCGCGACGACGCCGTCGATCACGACGTCGAAGCGGCCGGCCAGGCCGGCGGCCTCGAGCACGTCGTGCGCGTTCGTCGACGAGGACACCACCGCGCGGGCCAGACCTTGGCGCTCGACCGCCTCCAGGAAGCGAAGCGTGTCCTCATAGACCTGTACCCCGCGCTCGCGGATGAGTCGCAGGAGGATCTCGTTCTTGCGCTCGCCGAGCGCGTGAATGGTCTCGGCGTCCGGGGGATCGTCGGGTTCGCCGTCGGGCAGCTCGATGCCGCGCGAGGCGAGGAAGGACCGTACGCCCTCCTCCCGGGGACGCCCGTCCACGTAGTCGTCGTAGTCGCGGATCTCGTCGAAGGGGACGAACGGCTCACCCGTGCGCTCCGAGCGCGCTCGCAGGAAGGCGTCGAACATCTCCTTCCACGCGGCGGCGTGAACCGTCTCGGTCCGGGTCAGCACGCCGTCCATGTCGAACAGGCAGGCGCGGATCGCGTCCGGCAGTCCGAGCGTCAACCGCCCACCACCGTCGCCTCGACGCGCACCGCGAGATCCTCGCGCAGCCCGAGCGCCCGCAGGGCCTGCCCGCCCACGCGCTCGCTGATCGCCTGCAGGCCGTCAGCGTCGAGTCCCCGCAATCGCGCCTCGGGGCGACAGGTGATGGCCTGCAGCGTCGGCCCGGGGTGGTCGGCGCCCTCCGGGCGCTCCGCCGTGAGCTCGACCTCGACGACGAGTTCCTGGGCCGGCCGGCCGACGGTCACGAGCTCCTCGGACAGCATCCAGGCGAACACGCTGCCGTACGCGCCGGCGAGCAGCTCGCCCGGGGACGTGGCCAGTGGGTGCGGCGCGTCGCGATCGATGGCGAGCGGAACCGCGGCGAACGTCCGGCTGCCGACCGTCAGCCGCGGCACGCCCTCCGGCGGGTGTGTCAACCACCGGATGGTCGCGTTCGACTCGAGCACGTGTTGAGGCATGTGGTCCCCGGTGGTCGATGGGCAATGCGCCGCCGCGCACACCCTAACTCGCGGCGGGCCGCGGGGTCGATAGGCGCGACGTGCGCCGCGTCAGTCGATCTCGACCTCGAAGTCCCAGGCGACGATCGGACGCGCCCCCGTGGGTGTCCAGTCGACGCTGCCGTTGCCCGTCGGGAGCACGTCGTAAACGCTGAGCGACACGCTCCGACCCGGCGCGACCTGCCGCGGCATCGGGCCGCCGCCCATCGCGGTGACCCGCGGGTGATGAACGCGACCGAGCTCGTCGACGATCGTGAAGGCCGCTGGGCTCAGCGGGACCGCGCCCGACGCCGCCGCGAAGGTGACGATGAACGTGCACGGGCTCGTCGCGGGAACCGGGAAGCGGCCCTCCTCCGGCACTGACGGACCGACCGCGGTGGCGAGCACCTGCCCACGGGCCAGCGAGACGGAGACCGAGTCGCCCTCGATCGCCAGCGCCGGCCTTGCTTCGGTGGCGTGGACGACCCGGCCCACCGGGACGCGGGCCTTCGGCAGCCAACTCGGGATCCCGCCGTAGCGGGCCGACGAGTGGCCCGTGCTGCTCGCGTGCGCTGCCGAGGACGTGCCATGGTGGCCGGTCAGCGCGTAGGCCAGGCCGGCGAACAGCGCCAGCGCCGCGATTGCGCCGGCGAAGAAGACGCGCCGGTGGGGGACGGGTCCGAGGACCCGTCCCCCACCGCGGGAGGGTGGCGTCGTCGCCGGCGCTTCGCCGGTGTCGGCCGGCCCGCGGCGGCCATGCATCCGGTCAGCCGGCGAGGACAGGATCAGTGTCCCTCGTCTCCGAAGGGGCCCTGCGCGTTGTTGAACACGTCCTCGCCGAACGGCGCGAGGCCCGGCTGGGCGGCGTAACCGATGTGACCCGCGCCGTCCAGGCCGCCGGAGGCCCGGCCGACGTTGAACAGATCCTCCATCGTGCGCAGCCAGCTGTAGTGGTTGTAGAACACCCGGCTGACGGTGCCCGGGCGGATGTAGGGGCTGATGAGCACGCTGCCGGTGTCGCCGCCGCCCGTGGTCGGGTCGGTGGCGTCGAACAGCGGGTCGGTCGACGAGGTCCGCGCCCCGAGCACCACGCTGCTCACAGCGCCGCTCGTCGGCAGGGGATTCCCCGACGAGTCCACGAGCGTGAACGAGCCGATGTCGACGAAGCCGCCGCTCTGGTTCGGAGCGGTCGCCGTGGTCGGCGTGTCGGTGACCTGGCCGACGAACGCGCCGGCCGGGATCCCGCTGCCGGTCACCGTGCGTCCGGCGTCGGTCGCCACGATCGCGTTGTCGGCGATGGTTGTGCTCCCGGCGGCGGCCGTCGCCGTCTCGGGACTACTCGCGCCCGGGCTGTGGCTGCCGCCGCCGAGCAGGCACGTGCCGGCCGGCTGCGGCGGCACCGTCTGGGCGACGCAGTCGCTCGGACGATCCACGAACGAGTTGTCACCGGGGCCGGGGTACAGCTCGTTGCCGTTGGCGTCCTTCGCCAGCGGCGTGTTCGGACCGGTCGGCTCGTAGTGCAGCGGGAATCCGAACAGCGTCTCGGCGGCCGAGCCCGACGCGATCGAGGCCGCGGCGTTGGGCGCCACGATCGTCGAGTTGGCAAAGCTGTTGCCGGTGTAGGTGAAGGGCGGGAACGCCTCGTCGAAGGTGACGTCGATCAGGCCGCCATCCTTGAACGCCGGGGAGGCCTCGATCTCGGGGATGACGTGCTCGAGGAACAGGTCGGAGGCGTACAGCCCGCCGGTGTAGTTCACCGGCGCGTTCGGCGTGTTCGGGTCCGAGAATCCGCCCGACAGGTTGTTGCCGTGGCACACCGCGTCGTGCGCGTCGCTGCAGTTGTTCGGCGTGATCCAGCTGAACTCGGGGGTCGTCGCCTCGCTCTGTAGGTCGTGGTACAGACCGTTCGTCGAGTCGAACAGGTTGGCGATGTGCTGCGGGTTGCAGTCGCCGGACTGCAGGATCGAGTCGAACCAGGGGAACGGGAAGTGCTTGGGCACGTACTGGTCGGTCGCGTTGGCGCTGCCGGGGTTGGTATCCGTCGCGCTGCCGGTCGCGCCGGGCGTGGCGTACGGAGCGCCGCAGTACTGCGCTCCGGCGCTGTGCACGGGGCCGCTCGTGTCGGGGTTGCCGAGGTCCTGGGCGTAGCCCTTCCAGCTGACCCCGGCCGAGTCGAGCTGGTTGAACAGCGTCGGGACGCTCGACGGGTACACGCAGCCGTTGGACCCGGGTGCCGCGTTCGGTCCCTGAGCGGACGCCAGCTGCCCGAAGTTGCGGTTCGTGAACAACGATCCCGAGGTGTCTACGCTGCCCGAGAACTGGTCGTAGGTCGGGCAGTCGGCCTGCGTGTCCGGCTGGGTCGCCTGGCCGCTGACCATCGAGATGTAGTTGTCGAGGCTGAAGTGCCCGGTCCCGTAGTAGTTCTTCAGCAGCACGCCCTGGGCGGGCAGGGACTGCCACAGGTAGGTGTTGTTGTTCAGTCCCGTGAAGGTGGCGTCGAACGACTTGTTCTCCAGGATGATGAGCCAGACGTGCTTGATCTTGCCCGGCTTGATCCCGAGGCCGTCGTTGCTCGACAGGAACCAGTTGTTGTGGGTGTCGCCCGACGAGGACGCGCTCGCCGAGACGAGCGGGATCGCGGCCGCCGACAGGGCGACGCCGACGGCAAGGGCGACGGCGACTCTGCGTCGCAGAGTCGATCTCGGGGGGCTCGATGGCGAACGACGCCGATCGAATGGGCGTGGAAAGCGGCCGGGCGGGGTGGCGGTCATCGCGTCTCCGATCGCGCGTGGTTGAGCTGGAGCCTAGGCGGAGCCCTCAGTCTCGGCGCTCGACCAACCCCGCGAGGTATCCATGGGGTGAACCAGATGTGAATGAGTTGAGAACTGCTCGGTGCCGCCGGATCCGTCCGGGCCCGCAGGCTCGCTCCGTGTCGGCGCACCGGTACGCTCCAGCCGTGTCAGTCGGATCGCCCGGGGCCGATATCGGCGACCTCGATCGGCTGCGGCAGGAGTACGAGACGTCGGCGAGCTGGCGGCTGACGCGGCCCCTGCGCGCGGCCGGCCGCTTCGGCCGCGCGCTGCGCCAGCAGCGACCGGCGGGCGGCGTCTCCGAGCCGCGACCGCAGGACCGCTTCGATTCGTGGCTCGAGCAGTTCCACGGCGAGCGGCTGGCCGTGATCGAGGCGGCCTGCGCGGGCGGGCGGCACCCCGAGCTGTATGAGCTGTTCCGCGACCTCGATGATGCGGTCTGGGCGCTGCTGTTGACGCAGCAGTACCAGTGCTATCCGCACATCCGGGCGCTCCTCCCGAAGATGCCCGATCCCGAGCTGCAGAAGCTCTGGAACGGGCGCAGCGGCATCGCGCTGGCGGCCCAGAGCAGCGCCTTCTACGGCCGGCTGCGCGAATCCCACGCGCGTCACTCCGAGCGGCCGCTGTCCGGCGCCTCGGTGCTCGATTTCGGCTGCGGCTGGGGTCGTCTGACGCGCTATGTCGCGCGCGACGTCGCGCCGGGTCGGCTGTACGGCTGCGATCCGGTCGAGGGGATTCTCGAGGTCTGCCGCGCCAACGGGGTGCCCGCCACACTGGCCCGCTCGGAGTTCCTCCCCGAGCGGCTCCCGTTCGGCGAGCGCTTCGACCTCGCGTTCGCGTTCTCGGTCTTCACCCACCTGTCCGAGGCGGCGCACGAGCGGTGCCTGTCGGCGCTCCACGCCGCGCTGTCACCGGGCGGCATCCTGATCGTGACCGTGCGGCCGCCGGCGTACCTGTACGACTGCGAGGCGATGCACCCCCTCCTCGATCGGCTCGGACCGGACGTGCCTGCGGCGCTGAGCGCCGCGCGGTACCTGTTCGTGCCCCACCCCGCCGCTCCCGAGCATCCCCAGCGCCGTGGAGACGGGGAGATCGACTACGGCGAGACCGTCGTCACGCTGGCCTACATGCGCGAGCGCTGGGCACCCCGGTTCGAGCTGGCCGAGGTCGGTCTGCTGCTCGACGACCCCTACCAGGTCGTGGTCACCCTGCGTCGCGCGTGAGTGACGATGCCGGCCCGACGGGGCGATCAGGGTTGCAGGGCATCCAGATAGCCGGGATCGGGCGGCACGCTCGAGTCCTCGGCCGGCGCCGGTCCCTCGATCCGTTCGACGAGCTCGGTCTCGCCCGCGGCGGGGCGGGCAGGCGGCGGCGGAGGCAGCGCGGGGTGGCGCGCAGTCGATCGCGGCACGCTGGCGGCGTCGCGGTGCTCCTCGAGCAGGGCGCGGATGCGGTCGACGGCGAAGGCCGCGGGTGGGTGCGGGCCGCGTCGCCGCTGGCGGCGGGGGCTCGGCTCCCAGCGAAAGGCGACGAGGGCGAACGCGGTGGCGCCGACCCCCCACGCGGCGAGCACGCCGAGATGGGCCCACGAGAGCGCGGTGCTGCCGACGACCGGGTTCAGCGCGGTCTCGAGGTTCTCGGCGAAGGGGCGCACCGGGAAGATCGCCGCGATGGCGTTCAACCATCCGGGCTCGTGGTCGATCGGCTCGAACACATCCGAGATGAAGCAGAGCGGCAGCATCGTGCCCCACGCCACCGCGAAGGCGGCGTCGGCCCTCGGCACGAGCACGGTGACGGCCAGCCCGAGCGCACAGAAGCAGAACATCCCGAGGGCGAGCGTGACGAGCACGGCCGGGATCGCCGCCCACACGATCTCGAAGTCGTAGAGCGCATCGCCAACGGCGATGACCACGATGGCCGACAGGAGCGACAGCAGCGCGGCGGCGCCGAGTCGTCCGGCCATGTAGACCCAGGGAGGGAGCGGGGTCGAGCGGATCCGCTTGAGGATGCCCTCGTCGCGCGCGAGCGTCGTCGAGGTGATGACGCCCATGTAGCAGACGTTGATGACGGCGAAGGCGACCATCGCCGGGGTGAAGAACTGGGCGTACGGAATCCCGCCGCGACTGCTCAGGTGCGAGCCCGAGTTGAGCAGGTCGACCGCGAGCAGCACCATGAGGGGGATCACGAGCGTGGCGAACAGCCCGATCGGCGAGCGCCAGAGCACGCGCAACTGGTAGCGGACCTGGGCGCCGAGCAGCCGGATCGACCGCGGCCGGCGCGCCGCCGCCGGTGCCCGTTCAGACGTGGCCATCGTCGCCACCCTCGGTCAGCTGCAGGTAGACGTCCTCGAGCGACGGGCGCGCGACCTCGAGCGCCCGCAGCTCGACGCCGGCCGCATCGGCCCAGCCGCAGAGGAGCAGCAGCACCTGGGTCGGATCGGTGGTACGCAGCACGAGCCCGCCCTCGCGGGGCCCCACGAGGTGGCGGACCGCCTCGGGGAGGTCGGCGGCGCCGTGGCCGGGCGGGAGTCCGAAGCTGATCACCGTCTCGAGGGGCGCGTCTCCGCCGAGCGAGTCCGGCCTGCCCTCGGCGACGACCCGGCCGTGCGCGATCACGACGGCACGGTCGGCCAGATGCTGGACCTCGTCCATGTAGTGCGACGTCAGCACGATCGTCCGCCCGAGCCCGCGAAGGTTGTCCACGAGTTGCCATGCGCCGTGCCGGGCCGCGGGGTCGAAGCCCGTGGTCGGCTCATCGAGGAAGATGAGGTCCGGATCGCCGACGAGCGCGAGGGCCAGGTCGAGTCGCCGGCGCTGCCCGCCCGAGAGCGTCTTGACGCGTGCACGGCTCTTGTCCTGCAGGCCGACGAGCCCGATCAGCTCGACCACCGGCAGTGGGTGCGGGTAGCAGCCGGCGTAGAGCGCGAGGACCTCACGCACGGTGAGCTCGGCATCGATGCCCGCGGACTGCAGCACGATCCCGATCCGCTCGCGAAAGGCTCGGCCGCCGAGATGGGGATCGACGCCGAGCACCGCCACCCGGCCGCCGCTGCGTCGACGGTGGCCCTCGAGGATCTCGAGCGTCGTCGTCTTGCCGGCGCCGTTGGGACCGAGGAGAGCGAACACCTCGCCCTCCTCCACGCGGAAGCTCACTCCGCGCACCGCATTGACCGTGCCGTAGCTCTTGAACAGGTCCTCGACCTCGATCGCGGCGGCCATGGTCCGCCAAACGGTACGCCACGCCCCGGGCCCGACCATCGGGACCATGCCACGCCGCCGGCGGGAAACTACTGAGCGAGCTCGTCCTGAGCGAGCCCGTCTGCGGCCGGCGCGCGCCGACGCGCGCGCCCTCCGAAGGCCCGATTCGGCCAGCGAGGTGTACAGCCGCCGTGCGGCGGACTAGGCTCCATGGCCGAGGGAGCGTCCACGAGAGGAGTCGGTGATGGCGGGTCTTGCCGAAACGCATCGGGCGGTGTTGGCGGCTCTGTGCGACGCGGTGGTGCCGTCCCTGACGCGCGAGCCGGATCCCGACGGCTTCTTCGCGCGCGCCGCGGCCGATGTGGGTGTGCCCGACGCGCTCGAGCAGGTGCTGGCCGACCTCCCCGAGGAGCAGCTCGGGGGCGCCGGGCAGCTGCTCGATGCGCTCGCCGACCAGGGGTTCACGCGCGCCTCGCGGCGCTCGCGCGAGCAGATCCTGCGCAACGTCGCGTTGACGGGCGCCGATGCGGCGACCGGGGTCGGCGCGTTGACGGCGCTCACGCTGTTCCTCTACTACGGGCTCCCGGACGAGCAGGGCCAGAACCCGAACTGGAAGACGCTCGGCTACCCGGGGCCGCTCGGCGCACCGCCGGTCCAGGACAAGCGCCTGACGCCGCTCGAGCCCGACGGCGACCTGACGCTCGAGGCCGACGTGTGCGTCGTGGGATCCGGCGCCGGTGGCGGCGTGATGGCCGGCGAGCTCTCGCGGCGGGGCCTGAAGGTTGTCGTCCTGGAGGCTGGAGGCTACTTCGACGACGGTGACTTCACGCAGCTCGAGCTGCCGGCCTACGAGAACCTCTTCTGGCGCGGCGGCCCGACGCCGACGGCGGACGCGAACCTGTCGCTGATGGCGGGATCCTGCCTCGGAGGCGGAACGGTCATCAACTGGACGAATTCGCTGCGCACGACGCCGTGGGTGCGAGAGCAGTGGGAGCGCGAGTTCGGCCTCGAGGGGCTGGCCGGCGATGACTTCGACCGGCACCTCGACGCGGTCTGGCGCCGCCTCGGCGTCAACGACCGCTGCTCGGAGCTGAACGGACCCCAGCAGCGGATGCGCGAGGGAGCCGAACGGCTCGGCTGGCGCTTCGCCTATACCAACCGCAACACCGACGAGGCGCGTTACTCGTTCGAGACGGCCGGGTACCTGGGCCTCGGCGACCAGAGCGGCGCCAAGCAGTCGACCGCCAAGACGTATCTGCGCGACGCCCACGAGCACGGGGCCGAGCTCGTGGCCCGCTGCCGCGCCGAGCGGATCCTCGTCGAGAACGGGCGCGCGGTAGGCGTGCAGGCCAGGTGGTCGGACCCGCTGACGGGCCGCGGCGCGGCGGTCGTCGTGCGCGCGCCGCAGGTGGTGGTCGCGTGCGGAGCGCTCGAGTCGCCGGCGCTGCTGCTGCGCTCGGGGATCGGCGGCCCGGCGGTCGGGGACAACCTGCGCCTGCACCCCTGCGCCGCCGTCGTCGGCTACTACGCCGATGACCTGGAGGGCTGGAAGGGCGCCCCCCACGCCGGCCTCGTCGACGAATTCGAGAACGTGGAGGAGGGGCACGGGTTCCTCCTCGAGGGGGCCCAGTACACGACCGCGACCGCGGCCACGGCGGTGCCGTTCACCGGCGGAGCGAGGCACAAGCAGCTCATGTCGGACTTTCGTCACGGCGCCTCGTTCATCGGCCTGCTGCGCGACCGGGGTCACGGCCGCGTCACGATCGATGGCTCCGGGACGGCTGTTCCCTGGTACTCGCTGACCGACGAGCTGGACCTTCGCAACGCCGGCCGGGCGATCGACGCCCAGGTGCGGCTGCATGCCGCCGGCGGAGCCCAGCGAATCCTGGGTGCGGCCGCGGGCGCCCCGATGTGGCGGTGGGGCGATGACCTGGACGGCTTCATCGCCCGGCTGCAACGGATTCCGCTGCGAGCGGGCGGCTGGACGCTGTTCTCCGCGCATCAGATGGGCAGCTGCCGGATGGGCAGCGACCCGAGCACGAGCGTCGCCGACCCGTGGGGCCAGCTGCACGACACCAAGGGAGTGTGGATCGGTGACGCCAGCGCGTTCCCGACCGCCTCGGGCACGAATCCGATGATCACGATCATGGCGCTCGCCCACCGCAACGCACAGGCGGTGGCGGCCGCTGCGCCGAGCGCGGCGGGCACGCCCGCGACCGTCTAGAGCAACGAGGCGAGGAGAACCCGTGGCCACCGCAACCGAGCAGCACCTCGAGGTACGCGACACGATCTACATCGGCGGCGAGTGGGTGCCCTCGACGGGCGCCGACCGCCTCACCGTGATCAACGCCGCCACCGAGGAGCCGATGGGCAGCATCCCCGAGGGCACCGCCGAGGACGTCGATCGGGCGGTGAGCGCGGCCCGCGCGGCGTTCGAGACGTGGTCGCAGACGTCGCTGGGCGAACGCGCCGAATGGATGCGGGCGATCGCGCAGGCGCTCAGTGATCGGATGGAGGAGATCGCGACGCTGATCGCCGGCGAGGTCGGGATGCCGATGAACCTCTCGCGCATGATCCAGGCCGGCCTGCCGACCATGGACTTCGGCTCGATGCCGGCGGTGATGGCCGAGACCGCGTGGGAGGAGGAGATCGGCAACTCGCTCGTCGTCCGCGAGCCGGTGGGCGTCGTCGGCGCGATCACCCCCTGGAACTATCCGCTGCATCAGATCTCGGCGAAGGTCTCGGCCGCGCTCGCGGCCGGCTGCACGATCGTGGTCAAGCCGTCGGAGGTGGCGCCGCTGAACGCCTTCCTGCTCGCGGATGTCCTCGACGGGCTCGGCCTGCCCGCCGGCGTGTTCAATCTCCTCAGCGGCGTCGGGCCGGTCGTCGGGGAGGCGATGGCCCGCCATCCGGGGATCGACATGATCTCCTTCACCGGGTCGACCGCCGCCGGTCGCCGCGTGGGCGAGGTGGCCGCCGCCACGGTCAAGCGCGTCGCCCTGGAGCTCGGCGGCAAGTCACCGAACGTGATCCTCGCGGACGCGCCGCTGCAGGACGCGATCGCCGACGGCGTGTCCAAGTGCTACCTGAACTCGGGACAGACGTGCAGCGCCCTCACCCGCATGCTCGTGCCGCGCTCGCGCCTGGCCGAGGCCGAGCAGATCGCCGCCGCCGTCGCCGAGCAGTTCAAGCCGGGCGATCCGTTCGCGCCCGACACGACGCTCGGTCCGCTCGTCTCCGACACCCAGCGCAAGCGCGTGCGCGGGTACATCCGCCAGGGCGAGCAGGAGGGCGCGAAGCTTCTCACCGGCGGCGCCGACGCTCCGGAGGGGCTGTCGCGCGGGTATTTCGTGGCGCCGACGGTGTTCTCGGAGGTCACGCCGGACATGACGATCGCCCAGGAGGAGATCTTCGGCCCGGTGCTCGTGATCATGCCCTACGAGGACGAGGAGGACGCCGTGCGGATCGCCAACGACACGGTCTACGGTCTCGCCGGCGGCGTGTGGTCGAGCGACGAAGAGCACGCCAAGCGCGTCGCGCGGCGGATCCGCACCGGTCAGGTCGAGATCAACGGCGGCACGTTCAATCCGCTCGCCCCGTTCGGGGGCTACAAGCAGTCCGGACACGGCCGCGAGCTCGGCCGGCACGGGCTCGAGGAGTTCCTGCAGGTCAAGTCGCTGCAGCTCTGAGCTGCGTCCGATTCGCAGCCTCGCGTCGCGCGAGCGCGATGTCGAGCTCCAGCGTCACCCGGTCGTTGATGACCAGCCCCCCGGCCGCGAACGCGGAGTCCCACTCGAGCCCGAACTCGCGGCGGCTGACCTTCGCCACGGCGCGGATCCGCAGGTCGACGGCTGGGCCGAGGGGTGAGGCCGAGGTGTCGACCTGTAGGTCGATCGGCCTCGAGGTGCCGCGGAGCGTGAGCGTGCCTCGCACGGTCGCGGCCGCACCGGGCGCCGCCGGATCGGAGACGGCCGTGAAGGCGATCGTCGGATATCGATCGGCGTCGAAGAAGTCCGCGTCGCACAGACGGGCGTCACGCACCGGATCGCCCGTGTCGATGCTCGCCACCGCGATCCGGCCATCGATCGACGTAACCCCCGTGTCGTCGCACCGCAGGATCCCCTCGACGTCGCGAAAGCGACCCTGCACCTTCGTCACCATGAGGTGGCGCACTGCGAAGCCGACCATCGAGTGACGCGCCAGGACCTGCCACTCGCCCGGCGGCACCAGGGTGGCCGCGCCCATGTCGCTCGCCGTTGCCATGCGTCGAGTCTCGTCGGGCATGGGCCGGCTCACCACCGTAGATCGCCGCGAACGCCTGGCGGGGTTTTCCGGCAGGTGGCGCCGCTCAGGCGCGGCGCCGCCGCGCAGGGCCGGCCGAGGCGCCGCGCGCCTGTGGGCGTCGCGTCGGCGTCGCCCACACGCGGTCGAGGAAGGCGGCGATCGCGGTCGTGATCCGGTCGGGCGTCACGCGCAGCTCGATGAGCGAGTCGGCCTCGAACAGCTCGGCGTTGCGCATCTCGCCGGCGAGCATGCCGGCGTCGGAGAGCGGGTGCACCGGGTCGCGCCGGTGCCCGATCACGAGCGCGGGCGTGGCGAGCGTGCGGCGCACCTCGGTGGGCGGGGCGAAGCGCGCGGCGAACAGCCCCTGCAGGACGGCGCCGCCGGGCCCGGGATCCTGGCGCAGCGTGTCGAGCATGACGTTGCCATAGAGGGGGAGCAGCCGGCGCGGCACCGCTCGCGTCGCGCGCGAGACGAGCGCCATCAGCGGCTCGCCGAACGTGAGCGAGACGAGGATCGGGGTGAAGGCGACGGCGCACGCCGGGAGCGCGTTGTCGAGCACCGGCATCTCGATGACGAGGCCGCGCAGGCGCTCCGGCGCCAGCGCTGCGAGCTCGAGCGCGGTGTTCGCCCCGAGCGACGTGCCGAGCACGACCGCCTGATCCAGTTCGAGGTGGTCCATGAGGGCGAGCACCTGCTCGCCGAACAGCGGCATCGAGTACAGCGACATGTCGCGCGGCCGATCCGAGGCGCCGTGGCCGAGCAGATCGAGCGTGATCGCCCGATTGCCGCGCGCGGCGAGATCGCGAGCGAGCGGCTCGTGCATCGTCTGCGCCAGCAACAGCCCGTGCACGAGAATCACGGGCCGGGCGGCCGCCGGCGCGCCCGCGGCCGTCCGCCCCCGACGCCCGGAGGCGGTGATCGCCGCCGGGCCGCCACCGTACTCGGTGTAGGCGAGCCGATGACCCTGGTGGGCGAAGGAGGCCATGTTCTCCGAGGATAGCCCTCGCCTGGGCACCCCTCGCCGCCTCAGTGTGAGGTGCCCTCGCGCCGCTCCTGCTCGAAGGGGTCGAGCGCGGCACCCTCCGGCGCCTGCTCCTCGAGCGCCTGCCTGACCTGGGCAAGCTCCTCGCGTGCCCGCTCGCCCACGACCGGGTAGCGGGGATCGATGTCGAGCAGCGTGTGTCCGATCACCGCCACGGCGCCGAGCCGGGCGAACCACTTGCGGTCGGCGGGAATCACGTACCACGGGGCCCACTCGGTGCTCGTGTGCGACAGCGTCTCGGAGAACGCCTCCTGGTAGTCGTCCCAGCGCTCGCGCTCGCGCACGTCGGCGGTCGAGAACTTCCAGTTGTGGTCGGGGAGGTCGAGGCGACGCAGGAGGCGGACGCGCTGCTCCTCCTTGGACAGATTCAGGAAGAGCTTGACGATCCGGATCCCGTTGTCGGTGAGGTAGCGCTCCCAGTCGTTGATCTCGCGGTACCGCCGCTTCCACACGTCCCCAGCCTTGGACGCCTCGGGAAGCTTCTCCCGATCGAGGTTCTCCGGGTGCACCCGCACGACGAGGACCTCCTCGTAGTGGGATCGGTTGAAGATGCCGATCTCGCCGCGGGCGGGCAGGCGCTGCGCGTAGCGCCACAGGAAGTCGTGGCTGAGCTCCTCGGCCGACGGGACCTTGAAGCTGTGCACCGCGACGCCCTGCGGGTTGACGCCGCTCATCACGTGGCGGATCGTCCCGTCCTTTCCCGCCGCGTCCAGCGCCTGCAGGACCACCAGGACGCCCCAGGTGTCCTGCGCGGCGAGCCGCGCCTGGTACTCGGCCAGTCGCTGCACGCCCTGCGCCAGCCGCGCGGCCCCCTCCTTCTTCCGCCGGATGCCGGCCTTGAAGGCCGGGTCGAAGTCTCGGCCCAGAACCACCTTCGAGCCGGGCTTCACGCGAAACGCCTCGATGAACTCGCCCAGCTGCTGCTTGGAGGCACGGTCGGGCACCACCTGCTCCTAACGCCGCGGCCCGGGACGGATCGGCATGGTCGTATGGTCGCGAGGTCGCGGCCCGGAGGCGTCATCCGAAACGGTTGAGTGGTCGACGCCGGCCACGCCTGGCGGCCGTCGGCCGGTCGGCTAGGGTCGTGCGCTCATGGGGCTGCCGATCGCGACGCGGACGGAGTTCACGCTGCAGGCCGAGCGGCTCATCCGCAACCCGCACCTGTTCAAGTGGTACGCGGTCACGCTCCTGGTGATCGTGATCTACGCGTACGCCAACGAGGTCGAACGTGGCCGTTGGGACGTGATCGCCGCGGGCCTCGCCGTGTGGCTCGCCGACTGGTTCAACGAGATCGTCAACGCGCTCGTTCTGCAGGCGACCAACCGCGCGGCGCTGTGGACGACGACCGGCCCGACCGCCTACCAACTGCTCATCGGGCTGAACGTCGAGATCATGTTCATGTTCGCCCTGGCCGGCATCATCTACGTCAAGCTGCTGCCGGCCGACCGGGCCGCGCGGATCCTCGGGATCCCGAATCGTCTCGCCGTCGCGCTCGGTCTGTCGATCGTCAGCGTCGCCGTGGAGCTGTTCCTGCACGCGACGGGCACCTTCCACTGGGAGTACTGGTGGTGGAACACCCCGTTCGTGCCGCTGATCATCGTCTTCGGGTACCTGTGGTTCTTCCTGTACGCGGCGTGGGTCTACGACGCGCCGACCCCGCGGCAGCGCTGGACGCGCGTCGGTGCGCTCGCGGCGATCGACCTGGCGATGGGCCTCGTGTTCGGCGTGGGCCTCGGCTGGCTGTAGCGCGGCGGATTCCCTCGGCGCGCGGGCGCCGCGCCCGCGTGCTGGGCACGGATTCCCACCGGGCCGCCGCCTCGGTCACCCGTCCGGTCGGCGGCGCCGCGCCCGCAGTGAGGTGTACGGTGCTGATCTCGGCTTTCCCCGAGCCGGACCCGGACCCAGAACATGCACGCCCCGTGGGTTCACATCCGCCGCGCGCTGCGAACGCGACGCCTCGTGGCGCTCGCCGCCGCCGGCGCCGTGGGGATGCTCGTCGTCCTCGCCCTGGCGACGTCCCGCCCAGGCGCCTCCGCGGCGGCGGCGACCGGCCCCATGCTGAGCGTCGACGCCGCCGCCGGCCAGCAGCCGATCAGCCCGCTCGTCTACGGCATGAACTTCGCGAGCGATCAGGCGAGCACGAGCGAGGCGTCGGCCGTCGGCCTGCCGATCGACCGCTGGGGCGGGAACACGACGGACACGTACAACTGGCAGCTCGACTCGAGCAATCTCGGCAACGACTGGTACTTCGAGAACGTGGCCGACTGCTTCTCGGCCGCCGGCAACTACTGCAACAACGGGGCCGGGCCGAACATCTCCGCCTATCAGCAGTTCATCGACGGCGACCGTGCCATCGGCGCGCAGACGCTGCTCACGCTGCCGCTCATGGGCTACGTCGCCAAGGACGCCCCGTTCGAGCATCCGTTCACCTGTGGCTTCCCGGCGACGACGTTCTCCGCGCAGGACGGATTCGATCCGTACGACAGCAACTGCGGGAACGGCACCGAGGGCGGAACGGCGCTCGCGAGTGACCCCACACGCGACGGCGTCGCGATCGATCCGGCGAGCAACGCCTCGGGCTGGGTGAACGCGCTCGTAGCGCGCTACGGCACCGCCGCGCACGGTGGCGTCGGCTACTACGAGCTCGGGAACGAGCCCGCGCTGTGGAACTCGACGCACCGCGACATGAACCCCGCGGCGACCACCTATGACGAGCTGTGGCAGAAGTCCGAGACGACCGCCGCCGCCGTCAAGGCGGTCGATCCGAGCGCGAAGGTGCTGGCGTTCTCGGAATGGGGATGGCCGAACTACTTCTGCAGCGCCGACGACGGCGATCTGTGTACCGCGAGCTCGCCCGACCGCGCGGCGCACGGGGGACTGCCGATCGTCGCCTGGCTGCTCTCCCAGGCGCACGCGTACGACGTGCAGCACGGCGGGCGCCTGTTCGACTACCTCGACCTGCACTACTACCGGGCCGGCGGCGAGACGACCGACGTCACCCGCTCGCTGTGGGATCCGACGTACACCGATCCGAGCTGGGTCAACTCGACGATCGAGTTGACCCCGCGCATGCGCCAGTGGGTGTCCCAGTACGACCCGGGGCTCGGCCTGTCGCTCAGTGAGTACAACCTCTCGATCGACACCAGCCAGGCGAACTACGCCGTCACGAATGCGCTCATCCAGGCCGACACGCTCGGCATCTTCGCCCGCGAGGGCGTCGGCATCGCGACGCGATGGGCGTTGTCCAATGACGGGCCCGACATCGCCGACGCCTTCGACATGTACCGCGACTACGACGGGAAGGGTTCGCGCTTCGGCGACACGTATGTCCGGTCGCAGAGCACCGATCAGGGCTCGCTCGCCGTGTACGGCGCCACGCGGGCGAGCGACGGTGCGCTCACCGCGATGGTCATCAACAAGACGGCCGCCGCGGCGACCTGGCCCCTGTCCCTCAGTGGGTTCCAGCCGGCCGCAAGCGCCCAGACCTGGCGGTGGACCGGTGGGGCGATCGTGCGCGCGCCCGACCAGGCGTTGGACGCGAGCGGCTTCACGGCCACGTATCCGGCCGACTCGATCACGCTGTACGTGATCCCGCCGGCGGCGACGACGAGCACGACCACCACGTCGACGACGAGCACGACCACCACGTCGACGACGAGCACGACCACCACGTCGACGACGAGCACGACCACCACGTCGACGACGAGCGTGCCGACCACGACCACGCCGAGCAGCACGACGGCGAGCACGATGACGCAGGCGACGAGCACGACGACCGTGAAGAGCACGTCGACGACCACGACGACCTCGGCCGGGCGCGGTCGTGTCACGGCGAGACGGCGACCGACCCGCGCTCAGCTGCTCGCGAGGGCGCTGGCCGCCTGTCACAAGGTGAAGAACCGGGCCCGTCGGGCGAGATGCGTCTCCGCGGCGCACCGGCGCAGCAGCAGACCCCGGCACCAGGCGCGCCGGACGAGCCGACGCGGGTAGCGCCGGGCCGGCGTCAGCCGCCGACGGACTCCTCGCCCCTCGCCGCCGGTCGACGGGGGTCGCGGCTCCACTGCGACCACGACCCGGGGAACAGCCGCCCACGGCCGACACCCGCGTGCTCGAGGGCGAGCAGGTTGTGGCAGGCGGTCACGCCCGAGCCGCAATAGGACACGATCGGCGTGTCGCCGTCGGCGCCGATGCTCGCGAAGCGCGCGCGGAGCTCGGCGACGGCGAGGAACCGTCCGTCGCCGTCGAGGTTCTCGCGACACGGCAGGTTACGAGCGCCCGGGATGTGGCCCGAGCGTGGATCGACGGGATCGGCCCCGCCGAGGTAGCGCTCGCGCGGCCGGGCATCGACGACGACGAGGCGGCGATCGGCCGCGTCATCGATCGAGGCGAGGTGCTCGGCCGGCCAGGCGCGCGGCGTGAACGTCGCCGGCGGCCGCGCCGGGGTGGCGTGCTCGAGCTTGCCCCGCCACGCGGCGATGCCGCCGTCGAGCAGCGCCGCCTCGCGACCGGTGACCCGCAACATCCACACGAGCCGCGCGGCGATCACGCCACCCGCGTCGTCATAGGCCACGACGCGATCGTCGTCGCCGATGCCCAGCCGAGCGATGCCCTCCGCGAAGACCTCCGGATCGGGCAGTGGGTGGCGCCCGCCCGCCGCCGTCGCGGGGCCCGCCAGCCATCGATCGAGGTCGACGAACACGGCGCCCGGGAGATGGCCGGCCCGATACGCCGCCTCGCCGGACCGTCCGTCGAGGTACCAGCGAACGTCGGCGAGCACGACCGAGTCCAGATGCTCGAAGAGCCAGTCGGCGCCGATGACGGGCGCGATCACGGCTGGAGCATAGGCGCGGGCCGGGCGCCGGCCCAGAGGGCTCGATGTCCTTCCACCAGGCGAGAAGATCGAGCGAGCTTCCCGCGTCAGGCGCGCGTGGCCCCCGGCGGGCCGGAATCGACGACCGCCGCGGCGTCCGTGGGCGTGTCCGCCACGAACTCGCGGACGTGCTCGGCGAACTCGAGCGGCTGGTCGAGCGGGATGAGCGTGTAGCTGTCGTCCACGTACACGAGGCGGCCGTCCGGGAGCAGTTCGGCGAGACGGCGTCCGTGGTCGGGCGGCATCACGCGATCCTCCGACGCCCACAGCACGAGCGCGGGCCGGTCGAACGCGCGCAGGCGCTCCGTCACGTCGACCATGTCGGCGGCGCGCGCCGCCCCTGCGTACTTGATGAGGTCGCGTCGAATCGCCCGGTCGGACCGCGCCGGCGCGAACCAGCGGTCGGTGACGTCGCTGGCGATCGGGCGCTTGCTCATCCAGCCCAGCGTCATCGGCAGCCGCCGCAGCGGCCGGATGCGCATGAGCTGCATCGCGATGTACACGCCGCCGGGGACGCGGGCGAGCAGCGACGCGTTGCGGCCCGGGAGCCCAGGCGGGTAGTTGTCGAACGCCTCGCATGAGGACACGACCAGCCGGGCGACCCGGGTCGCTCCCTCGCCGGCGTACACGAGCGCCGCGGCGTGGTCGTTCTGGACGAGCGTGACGTCGGTGAGGTCGAGTCGGTGCAGGAACTCGCCGACGATCAGGCCGAATCCTCGCAGCGAGAGGTCGGCGTCGGCGTGCATGGGCAGGCGGTGACCGCCGAGCGGAAGCGTCGGAACGATGCAGCGGTGGTCGGCGCGCAACTGCTCGACGACCGGATCGAACAGCGTGCCGTCCATCACGAGGCCGTGCAGGAAGACGAGCGTCGGTCCGTCGCCGCCGGTGTCGCTGTACTCGATCGGGCCGGCGGAGAGCTCGACGACAGGCATCAGACACCTCCCATAGATAGATCGCTCTAGTTAGGGAGGGTACCCGATGACCGGCACGCGCGAGCCGCCGCGGTGCACCCCGCCGCGGCGCCAGTGTTCCGGCGGGGCGGCGACAGGCGTGCGACGTCGAGGGCGGTCCGGCGGCGGTCCGGCGAGCGCCGTCTACAGCCCGGGCGGGTGGCGCGCGACGAACCCGGACGTGTCGGTCGGGCTGCTCGACCACCGCGTGCCGCCCTCGGCCAGAGCGACGGTGTCGAAGCGCCAGCCCGCGACGTACATGAAGGCGTGGCCCGCGTTCGCGTACACCGTGATCCACTTGCCCGGTCCCGGGAGTCCCCAGCTCTCGAAGGCCGTCGAGTCGAGCGGCGAGCTGACGAGCCCCGCGGCGGCAAGCGCGTAGGACACCGAGCCCGAGCAGTCGTAGGCGTTGGCCTGGAAGGACGCGTGCCCGCCCCCGTAGACGTACGGCAGCGTCGCGATCGCGTTGCCGGCCGCGATGACCTGCGCGACGGCGGCCGGCGCGCCGGACGGCGGCTGCACCATCCCACCGGTGTCGACCTGGATCCCGTTCGTGCCCGGCGCGGCCTGACCGGTCGGCCCGGCGGCGAACGCCGCCGCCCGAGCGGCCGCCTCCTGGGCCATGAGCGTGTGCAGCTGACCCTGCACGGCATGGAGGGCGGCGGCGTCGTGGGCGCGGTTGCGAACCTGGAGGATCTCCGCGTGCAGGAGCGCGGTCTGCAGCGCGCCGGCCTGGTTGCGCTGGGCGATCAGCTCTCGAGCGACCTTCTGGTCGCGCAGCTCGAGCGCGCCGAGGCTGACCGCCTCGCGGGTGACGGCGGCGCGTGCCGTGCGGGTGTCGCTGACGACGTTGGCATCCTGCTCGCCCATCGCGCGCAGGAACGCGAGGCGCTCGAGCAGATCGGAGAAGCCGTGCGACTCGAGCACGACGGTGAGCGCGTCGGGCCGGTCGCCCTCGTACGCGCCGAGGAGGTTGGCCGCCAGGGCATGTGTCGCCGCCTGGAGGCGGTTCTCGAGATCGACGAGATGATCGCGGGCGGCGATGAGCGCGTGCTCGACCGACAGCAACTCGGCCTCGCGGGTGGCGACGGCGGACTGCAGCGCGTTCAGCCGCGTCTGCGCGGCGGCCAGGCCGCCGGACGTCTGCGCGATCTGCTGCGAGTCGGCGGCGATCTGCGCGCGCAGGTCTGCGGCGGCCGCCTGCTTGGCGGCGATCGATCCCTGCACGTCGGCGGCGCTCCGGGGCGGCACGCTGGCCAGCAGCGCGCAGGCGAGCACGAGCGTCGCCGCCAGCGCGGCGCGGACGGTCGTCGTTCGGGTCGGTGTGGGGATGGGGAGGCGCATGCCAAGACGCACCTGCGCGTCGCCGCGCGGCGGGGCGCGGGTTCGCACGAGCGTGTCGGGCGACCGTCGGGAACGGCCGCGGCGCGACCCTAGCAACGATCGTCCCGCCCTTCACGCGTTTCCCTGCGCTTGCACGAAAACCTGCAAAAGAGCAGGGCGAATGCGCGCTCTCAGAACGGCGACGCGCCCTCCGGCGCCCGGATGCGCCGCGACGAGGCCGGCGTGGGGTCGGGGCGAGCCGCGCGGCGGCGCGGGTGCGGTCGCCGCTCGGCCCGATCACAGGATCGTCACCGGGCCGCGGCGGTGGCCGGCCACGCTATTGGACGAAAGGGCCAGACGCCGCCGCGAGATGTTCTGTTGGCGGTCCATTCTGCGAACGGGCCGGAGCCGCGATCCTTGCGGTGGGCCGCCGGTGCGCGCGGATCACGCGCAGCCGTGCCGCGGCGAGCGGATGGACCGGCGAGCGGTGCGGGAGTAGCCGGCCGCCATCCCGGGTAGACATTTCTCTCATGGGCATACGACGATCAGCGAGGTCACGATGAGCGACACGGTCCTGCTTACGGGGGCAACCGGATTCGTCGGGATGGAGGTCATGGCACGGCTGATCTCGCGTGGCGATGACACACGGGTCATCGCGATCATCCGGTCCGCGGACCGCGAGGGCGCCGCCGCGCGGCTGGGCGACGTGCTCGCGACGCTGTTCGAGGACCCGGCGGAGGCGGGCGCGAAGGTCACCGCCCTGCCGGGCGACATCGCCGTCGACGGCCTTGGGCTGAGCGACGAGGATCGCCTGCACGTGCTCGAGCACGCGACGAGCGTCATCCATTGTGCGGCGTCGATCTCGTTCGATCTGCCGCTGCTGCAGGCGATGAACGTCAACGCCGGGGGCGCCGAACGCGTCGCCGAGATCGCGCACGCGCTCGCGGCGCGCGGCCGTCTGCGCCGCTTCGTGCACGTGTCGACGGCGTACGTCGCCGGCCGTCATCCGGGCCGGTTCCACGAGCACGAGCACGCCGTCGGGCAGTCGTTCCGCAATACGTACGAGCACTCGAAGTTCCACGCCGAGGCGATCCTGCGCGACCAGTACGACCTGCCGATGGTGACCGTGCGACCGAGCATCATCGTCGGTGACAGCCGGAGCGGCTGGACGCCGACGTTCAACGTCATCTACTGGCCACTGCGAGCCTTCGCGTCGGGGCGACTCGAGGCCGTCGCGGCGGATCCGGAGGGACGGCTCGACGTCGTGCCGGTCGACTACGTCGCGGACGGGATCATCGCCGCGCTCGACGACCGCGGGGCGAGCGGGACGATCGCGCTCGTGGCCGGCGAGCAGGCCGTCACGATCGCGGAGCTTGCCGACCTGGCCGCCGGCCATTTCGACCGGCCGCGGGCCAAGCTCGGGCGCGCCGACGCCGGGTTGCTCGAGGGGGGCGAGGTCTACCTGCCGTACTTCGACGTCCGCGGGAGCTTCGACGATCGGCGTGCGCGAGCGCTGCTCGGCGCTCGGGTGCCGGCGCCGCCGCCGCTGTCGGCGTACTTCGAGACGATCGTCGACTACGCGCTCCTGACCGGGTGGGGGCGGACGCCGGTGACGCGCGCCGGGGCGGCACGGCGCTCGCGCGAGCTCGCCGCGGCGGCGTGATCCCTCAGCCCGAGCTCGGGGCGGGCACGAGCAGGGAGATCCGCAGCGTCCCGCCGGGAAACGCCGTTCCGTTGAAGGAGTACGCCTCGTAGCGGCGGCCGGCGTACGCGACGGCGCCGCGATCGGGGATCGCCGCCGGGCCGGGCGACAGCGTGCTGCTCGGCACCTGGACGTTGCCGACGCGCAGGATGACCTGCGCCCCGGTGTAGACCTGCGTCAGGGCCAGGTAGCCGGCGTCGTCCTGGATCGCGGTCTCGAAGCGCCCGACGACCCGCCCGCTCCGGCGCAACGTGCCGGTCACCGGCGCGAGGACGTACGGGCCGCCGACGTCGGTGACGAGTCGCCCGGCGCGGAGCGCGCGCACCCGCACGATGTGGCGGTGGCTGCGGAAGAACGCGATGATCGCCGCGCGCGTGCCGGCCGGATCCCCGGCGGCGACCGCGTCCACGAAGGGGCGATACCGCTCCATGTAGGCGATCGTCGTCCGTTCGCTGCGGCTGGTGGCCTCGTGGGCGTAGATCCGCATCGCCAGCGGCCCGAGGACGTTCGCAACCGTCTGCGCCTCCGTCGCGGCGCAGACGCGGAACAACGATGGCGGGGCGAGCAGCGAGATGCGCTCCGATCCGGCCGGGTAGGCGGGCCGGTCGAATGAATAGGCGACGTAGTCGACGCCGCGGTAGCGGACGACGCCGCTGCCCGGGATGTCGGCCGGCCCGGGCGCGAGCAGGCCGGCGAGCTGGCGGTGACCCTGGCGCACGAGCACGGCCGCCCCGGTGAGGCCGTGGACGACTGCGGTGTACCCGGCATCCCCCTGCACGGCGAGGCTGTATCGCCCCACGATCTGTCGCCCGGCGCGCAGCACGCCCGAGGCCCCGGCGATCGCCGGCCCCTGGCCGAGGCGCACGAGCGCCCGCCGGCCGCCGTCCACGCGCAGGAAGGCGATCTGCGTGGCCGCCTCCAGACGCCGCGCCGCGTTCGTGGCGGCGAGCGGATCGCCGGTCGCCACGGCGGCGACGAGCGCCCGCGCCCGCTCCACCTCGGCCCGTGACCCGCCGATCACGCGCCCGCGCGCCACCTCGTCGTACGCCCGGGCCGCGACCCGCTCGATCGCGCCCATCACGGTGGTCCGGCAGGTCGCCGGCGGATCCCCGGCGACGAGGGTTCGGGCGCTCGAGCCGCAGCCCGAGACGATCGCGGCAACCGCCAGGAGCGGGGCGACGAGCGCCGCCGGGCGTGGGGAGCGGCTCATCGGGTGGCAAGGGTAGCCCGACCGCCGCGCCGAGGCGCAGCTCGCCGCGGGGCGATGGCGTAGGCTGCGGCGCGATGGCCGGCCTTCCCTCCGCGCTCGCGGGCTCCGCGCCGGAGAGCCCGTCCGCTCGCGAACGACCGCGTCGCAAGAGCCCGGGCGCGCTCGGCGGGCGGCGCGAGGCGCGCTGGGCGGCGATCGCGCTGCTGGTCGCGATCGTCCTGTCCGGCGGCGCACTGCGATTCCACGCCGCCACGCGCACCCGTCCCGCGCTGTCCGCGGACGAGCAGGCCTATACGCACATCGCCGACTCCCTGCGCCGCGGGCGCTACGGCGCCCCCCACGAGGCGGATCCGTATCGCTGGGCGCCCGGCACACCCGTGCTGTTCGCCGCCGCCGCGGTGGTCGCGGGCGCCCACAGCGTCGGCGACGGGCACGGCCTCGGACCGGCACGCGTCGCGCAGGCGCTCGTCAGCACGCTCACGATCCTCGCCGTCTGGGGGCTCGGGCTCGTGCTCGCCGGCTGGGCCGCCGGGTTGCTCGCCGCGGCCGCGATCGCGTTCTATCCGCCGGCCATCCACGACGCGGCGTCGCTGCTCTCCGAACCGCTCGGCGCGTTGCTGCTCGTCTGCGGGCTGCTCGCCCTCGCGCTCGCCGTCCGCCGTGACGATCGCCTGCGCGACGCGGCGCCCGACGCGCTCGCTCGGCGGCGCACGCTGGCGGCCTACGGCGGTGCCGGCGCCGTGCTCGCGCTGAGCGCGCTCGCTCACGCCGACATGCTCACCGCGGCGCTCGTGCTGCCGGTCGTCGTGCTCATCGGGCGCCGGGGCCTGGGCTGGCGAGCGGCCGCCGCGCGGGCCGGCGTGATGCTCGCCACCGCGGTGGCGGTGCTCGCGCCGTGGACGTTGTACGCGACGGCGCGCACGGGCCATCTCGTGCCGGTCACCGACGGCACCGAGGACACCGTGTTCATCGCCACCTACCTGCCCGGCAACGGCGAGCTGCACGGCGTCTTCCTCGACTTCAAGGCGGCGGCGTGCCGGCGCTTCGGCTCCCCGTCGGCGTGCAACAACGATCCGCTCACCGTGCCGCCCGCGAGCGAGGTGTTCGCCGTCGTCGCCGCCCAGCACCCGGGCCTCGGCCACAGCGCGGCGATCAGCGCCGCGGTCCACCAGAACCTGCGCAAGTACCTGCTCGGCCAGCCGCTCCGGTACGCCGGGATGCTCGCGCGACACTTCTGGCGGCTCTGGGGCGGCTACTTCCTCGGAGCCCTCGGCTACGGCCTCGACACGGGCACGCTGTGGTTCCACCGCCTGCTCGCGCTGCTGTGCGCCGTCGGCCTGCTCGCCGGCCTCTGGCGCACGCGCAACCTGACGCTCGCGGCGGCGACCGTCGCCCTCGTGCTCATCACGCTGCTGAACACGGTCTACGTCGCCGAGGCCCGCGACAACGAACGCATGATCCCGCTGCTCATCGCGGCAGGAGTGGCCGGCTGGTTCCTCGCGCTGCGCTCGCGTCCGGGCCGGGAGCAGCACGCCGTCGCCTCGCGCAACTAGTATTGGCCACGCGCCGGCCGCCGTCCCGCCGCCCGGAGGCCGCGTCTCGGACGGTCGCCGCCGCGACATCGCCGCGGTGATGCACGTCCTTTTCCATGGAGCTCCCACCCCACAACCAGTCCCCGCGTCCGGTTCCGGATCAACCCGTGCTCGTCTTCGGCGCCGGGCCGGCCGGGCTCACCGCCGCCTACGAGCTCGGCAAGGCAGGCTGGCCGGTGATCGTGCTCGAGGCCGAGGAGCAGGTCGGCGGCCTGGCCAAGACGGTCGTACGCGACGGCTACCGCTTCGACCTCGGCGGACACCGCTTCTTCACGAAGGCCCAGGAGGTGGAGGCGCTCTGGCACGAGGTGCTCGACGACGAGTTCCTCGAGCGGCCGCGGATGTCGCGGATCTACTGGAACGGGCGGTTCCTCGACTATCCGCTGCGCGGCACGGACGTGATCCGCAAGCTCGGTCCGGTCGAGCTGACGCGGTCGCTCGCGTCCTACCTGCGCGCCACGCTCCGGCGCAAGGGCAACGAGGACACCTTCGAGGAGTGGGTCTGCAACCGCTTCGGGCGGCGTCTGTTCGAGCATTTCTTCAAGTCCTACACCGAGAAGGTGTGGGGGGTGCCGACGAGCGAGCTGCGCGCCGAGTGGGCCGCGCAGCGGATCCGCGGACTGTCCTTCTTCTCGGCCGCCCGGGCTGCGTTCTTCGGGAACGAGGGCAACAAGGTCAAGAGCCTGATCGATCGGTTCCACTACCCGCGCTACGGTCCCGGCCAGCTGTGGGAGGCGATGTGCGCGGCGATCGAGGGCTGGGGGGGCGAGGTGCTCCTCGAGCGCCCCGTCACCGCCGTGACCGTCGAGGACGGGCGCATCACGACCGTCGTCGCCGGCGATCGCACGTTCACTCCGGCCCACGTGATCTCCTCACTGCCGCTCTCCACGATCGTCGGCATCACCTCACCGGCCGCCGGCGTCGACGTGCGCGACGCGGCGACGGGCCTGCGCTACCGCGACTTCCTGACCGTCGCGCTCGTGCTCGACGGAGAGGATCTGTTCCCGGACAACTGGATCTACATCCACGATCCCGACGTGAGCGTCGGGCGCATCCAGAACTACCGTTCCTGGAGCCCGTGGATGGTGCCCGACCCGAGCACCGCCTGCGTCGGCATGGAGTACTTCTGCTTCGAGGGCGACGAGCTGTGGCGCACGAGCGATGACGAGCTCATCGCGCTGGCCGGCCGGGAGCTCGCTCGCCTCGGGCTCGCCGACGAGAGCCGCATCCGGCGCGGCTACGTCGTGCGGGTGCCGCGCGCCTACCCGATGTACGACAGCCACTACGCCGACCGGGTGGCCACGATCCGCGGCTGGCTGGCCGGAATCGAGAACCTCCAGCAGGTCGGCCGCAACGGCCTGCACCGCTACAACAACTCCGATCACTCCTCGCTGACGGCGATCCGCGCCGTCGACCGGCTGCTGACCGGTGCCGAGCACGACATCTGGGCGGTCAACGTCGAGAGCGTCTATCACGAGGAGGACGTCCTCGACGAGCAGCCCTACCGCGCGGCCGAGCTCGCCGCGGCGCCGCCCCACGTGGCCGACCGCAAGCCGGACGGGGACGGCCCGAACGGGGCATCGACGGCGCCGGATGTCGCTCCGAACGCGGCGCGCATCGCCGGGCCGGGGGAGGCATCCGACCTCGCGCCGGCGCCGGGGCGCGCCGGGTAGCCGGCGCTCGCGCCGGCCCTTCGGTCGTTCTTCACTGCCGTTCACCTCGCTTTCACGCGGGTGCGCTCAGATATGAGCATGAGCACGGCGAGCGACCAGACGACAGCCGCCCCGCCGGAGGCCCCGACCGAGCGGCTGACCGGCCACCCCGCCCCGGACCTCCTCGAGCCGCGGTGGCCGGTCGGGGGCGCGCCGCGAGGGCGGTACCTGCTCCTGCACACCGGGGAGGAGACCGAGCTCGTGCCGCTCACCGGCGACGTGACCCATCTCGGGCGGGGCGTGAGCGCCGACGTGCGGATCGACGATCACCTCGTCTCGCGCCGGCACGCGATCATCGTCGTGCGCGCGACGCGGACACGGCTGATCGACGATCGCAGCGCCAACGGCGTCGTGCTCAACGGCCGGGTCGTGACCGAGGCGGAGCTGCACGACGGCGACGTGATGGTCCTCGGCCGCAGCGTCCTGCGCTATCTGGACAGCTGAGGCGGCGCGCCGCGGTCGCTAGCCCATCGCCTTGTCGATCGCGCTCAGGACGCGCTCGGTGGCGAACGGCTTGACGATGAAGTCCTTTGCGCCGGCCTTCACCGCCTCGAGCACCTTGCTCTCCTGACCGATCGCCGAGCACATCACGACACGCGCCGACGGATCGAGCGCGATGATCTCGCGTAGCGCCGCGAGCCCGTCCATCTCGGGCATCGTGATGTCGAGCGTCATCACGTCGGGGCGCAGCTCCTTGAACCGATGGATCGCCTCCTCGCCGTTGGCGGCCTCGCCGATCACCTCGTGACCGCCGCTCGTCAGCGCATCGGTCACCACCTTGCGCATGAACATCGCGTCGTCGACTACGAGCACTCTGGCCACGCGCGACTCCTCTCCATTGATTGCCTGGACGTCATTGTTCGAGCAGCTCCTCGATGCGGACGGCCCACTGGCCGTCCTCGAGCAACAGCCGGCCCCGCGCGAACGAGTGGCCGTTGATGCGCATCTCGATCGGATCCGTCGCCAGCCGGTCGAGCGTCACGATCGTGCCGTGGTACAGACCGAGGATCTCGTCGGCGCTCAGCTGCGTGCGGCCGAGCTCGACGTCGAGGCGCAGCGTCGTGTCGAGCAGCCAGGCCGATGCGGAGGCCGACAGGCCCGCGTCCTCGGAGTCGTCGCCGACCGGCTCGGTGTGCCGGCCCTCGAGCGCCGCCTCCATCCGCAGCACGAATGCCTGGGGCACGAGCTGTACGAGCCGGCCCTCCTCGCCGTCGACGGTCAGGGACACGCTCGTCACGTAGGCGGCCTGCTCGCCCTCGATCGGCCCTCCGGCCTCGGTCATCTGGTGGGTGGAGGGCGGCGCGAGCTCGACGTCGCGGCCGAGCACGGCCGCCGTCGCCGCGGCCGCGGCCGCGAGCATCTGGTTGGCGGCCTCGCTGACGGCGGACAGCGCCAGGTCGCTCAGCGCGCCCCCGGGCCGCGTCTCCTCCGGCGCGCCCATGGCGGTCGCCAGGCGGAGCGCGCCGGCGGCCGTGATGGCGAGCACGTTGCCGCCGCGGACCCCGCCGATGTAGGAGACGCTCGAGACGACCGCCGGCAACGGCAACGCCTCGAGCGGGTTGGTCTCACGGTCGATGATGCGCACCGTACCCATCTCGGCGCTGACGCCAAACCCGGCGAGGGCCTCGCCGACGGCGTTGGCGGTCGCCTGCGCGAGCTCGATGACGGCCTCGTCGGCGCTCATCGCAGCCGCTCGCCTTCGATCTGGACGGCGCGACGGGAGCCCTTGCTGCCCGGCCGGGCGTGGTGCAGCGGCACGCCGTCGGCGTAGAGCGTCACCGGCCCGGCGGGTCCGAGACGGATGACGTCGCCGACGCGCATCGTGAGCAGCTCGGCGGCCGTCACATCGATCGACGCGACCTCGGCGCGCATCTCGATGTCGACGATGCCGAGCGCCTCGCGCATGTGGCGCCGACTGGACGGGTCGCTCGTGGCGTCGGCGGCGTCCGCCTCGGTGAACTTGCCGCTCGCCTCGCTGATCGACGCGTGCGGGAGCATCACCCGCAGCACGAACGACCGCTGGTCGACCGATACCTCGACCGAGGCGACGAGCGCCGGCTCGGCCGGCGAGGCGATCTGGGTGCTCGGTGCGTCGAGCTCGAGCTCGTCGAAGACGAGCTCGACGCCGACGGCGTCCTTCCAGACGAACGACAGCTGATCGACGAGCAGTGCGAACACGCGCCGCGCGAGCGTCATGTCGATCTCGCTCAGACGGCGGTCCACGACCGGCGTGTGGTTGACGGCGCTGCCCCCGCACAGGCGCTCGATCAGCGTCAGCACGAACATCCGCTCGAGCGTCATCACCAACCGCGTGCCGAGCGGATCGAGCTCGATGATCGCCCAGATCGCGTCCGGTCCGGCCTCCTGGATCGCGCTCGCCCAGGCGAGCTGGTTGACGCCGATGACCTCCATGTCGACGTTCGCGTGCGTCTCGCCGCTGAGCGCGGTCGTGGCCGTGCGGCAGAACGCCTCGTGCGCGCGGCGCAGCTGACGCTCCTGGTCCTTGGTGAACGTGCTCGGGCGCGAGAAGTCGATCGGCATGACGCGCCGTCCCCGCGCCCGTCGCGTCGGCGTGGCCGAGAGGCGCCCGTCGCGCTCGGCCTCGAAGATCGCGCCGATCTGTGAGTCGGTGAGCTGCTCGGTCATGCGATCACGCGCTCAGGCCCAGTCGGTTGAAGATGTCCGTCAGGCCGCCCGCGGACGGGATGAACAGGAACGATGGAGAGCATTCCCGCTCGTCCACCGTGAGCGTCGATTCGAGCAGCAACGCGACCTCGTCCTCGCCGGCGGCGATCAGCGCCGGCGGCAGGAACGCCCCGAGGGCGTCGTGCACGAGCTCGGGCGGTCGCGGCTCGAGGTGCGCCCCGAGCATCGCGCCGAGGGCGCGGACATAGGACGCCCCCAGGATGTTCCCGACCTCGCTGAGCGCCGAGTCGGCCATCGCGTCGTCGACGTCGACGCCGAGCAGCGCGCACACGGTCTCGGCCGTGTTCGCCCCCATCAGGATCATGACCAGCGCCTCCAGCTCGCCGACGATCGGCAGCAGGACGGCCGTCACCTTCGTGGCCGGCGGTCCCACGGACTCGATGGCCCGATCGATCGGGAGCGCGTGCGCCCGCGCGATGTCGAGCTCGACCGGCACGCCGATCATCGACGACAGCGCGGTCGCCGCCGTGCCGGATCCCACGTTGCCCAGCTCGCGCATCGCGTCGAGTTGGAGGTCGGAGAATGGGTAGGTCACGGGAGTCCTTTCTCGATCGCCGTCAGGCCACGACGAGGGTGGGGGTGAGCAGGCGACTGGCCGATGATGCGAGCGCGTCGCAGTCCACGATCAGGGCGATCCCGCCGTCGGACAGCACGGCGCCGCCGGAAATGGCGGCGCTGCCGGCCAGCTCGGGGGGAAGCGGGCGCGTCACGAGCTCGACCTGGCCGATCAGGCGCTCGACGGCGAGCGCGATGCGCTGCTCGCCGGCGCGCACGATCACGGCGTGAGTGCTCGGCGCGGCGCTCACGCCCCGGTCGAGCACGGTCTCGCCCTCGAGCAGGGGCAGCACCCCGTCGGGGACGAGCAGCAGACGCCGCCCGGCGGCGGAGCGGACCGGATGGTCCTCGAGGCGCAGCGTGCGCTCGACGCGATCGAGCGGCACCGCGAACGGACGACCGGCCACCTCCACGAGCAGCGCCGACATGATGGCGAGCGTCAGCGGGAGCCGCAGCTGTGTCGTCGTGCCCTCGCCCGGAACCGAGCTGAGCGTCACCTCGCCGCCGAGCGACCGAACGGTGTCGCGCACGGCGTCCATGCCGACGCCGCGACCGGAGATCTCGTTCATCTCGCGCACGGTCGAGAACCCGGGCGTGAACAGCAGCTCGATCGCCGCCGCCATGTCGACCTGCTCGAGGGAGGCGATCAGGCCGCGCTCGACGGCGCGCCGCGCGACGGCGGCGGCGTCGATGCCGCGACCGTCGTCGCGCACCGTGATCACCACGCTTCCGCCGGCGTGCCGCGCGCCGATCTCGAGCACGCCGGTCGGCGGCTTACCGGCGGCGACGCGGGCCGCGGCCGGCTCGAGGCCGTGGTCGATGGCGTTGCGCACGAGGTGCACGAGCGGATCGCCGAGCGCGTCGACGACGGTACGGTCGAGCTCGGTGTCGGTTCCGGTCAGCCGCAGCTCGACGTCCTTGCCCAGGCGGGCCGAGAGATCGCGCACGAGGCGGGGGAGCCGCAGGAAGACCGCCTCGACCTCGATCATCCGTACCTGCATCACCATCGCACGCAGCGCCTGCGAGCTGCGATTGAGCTCCTGCATGGCCTGGGCGATGCCCGGCACGTCCGACTGGGCGACGAGCGCCTCGAGCTGCGTGCGGTGCACGACGAGCTCGCCCATCACGCCCATCAGCTGGTCGAGGCGATCGGCCTCGACTCGCACCGTGCTCATCGGGCGCGGCGGATGGGCGCGCCGTTCGCTCGCGGGGACCTCCGCCGCGCGGTCCGGGTGGCCGGTCGACGCGCGCTCGGCGTCCGGCCCGACGCCGGCGGCGTGCACGGGGGCCCCCGCCGGTGCCGGGGGCGCGGGAGGCGCGGCGGGCTCGGCGGCTGCGGCCGGAGGCAGCGGGTCGGCGGCCGGCTCGGGCGGCGCGGGAGCGGTCGGTCGCGGGACCGCGCGAGGGGCGGTCGGTTCGGCGGGCGCGGGCGCGGGCGGCGGCGCGGCGGTCGGCTCAGCGGACGCGGGGGCGGCGGGGGCGACGGAGCGGCCGCCACCGCCATCGCCGGCAGCGTCCGGGCCGCCGGGGCCGTCCGGGCGCGGCTCGTCGTGGTGGATCGCCGCGGCGACCGGCGGTGCGACGGCGGCGTCGCCGTCATCGGCGCGGCCGCGCGGGATGATCGCGACGGAGGCGACGCCGTCGACGCCCTCCACCGCCAGGACGAGCGCGTCGTCCTCGTGTTCGCTGTCGACCACGACCTCGATCACCTGACCGGCGAACTCGTCGACCGTCTCCTCGGTCGGCCGCGAGACGACGATCCGCCCGTGCTCGGCCAGCGCGGCGAGCACCATGTAGGCGCGCACCGACGGCATGGCGACGTCCTCGGTGAGGGTGGCGGTCACGGTGGTCCCCTCGGGGTGCCCACCCGGGGGGATGACCAGGGGCGGATCGGGCGCCGGCTGGTCGTCGCGGCGCCTGCGCACGAGCGACTGCAGACGTTCGACAAGCGGCGCCGGGTCGATGTTCTCCTCGCCGCTGTCGTCGATCGAGTCGACGGCGGAGGAGAGGACGTCGAGGCAGGCGAGGAGCGCATCGACGGCCTTGCGCGAGATGCCGTCGCGCCGCTGTCGCAACAGCTCGAACACGTCCTCCATGCTGTGCGTCAGCTCGGCCATGCCGACGAAGCCCATCGTCGCGCTCATGCCCTTCAGTGAGTGGGCGATGCGGAAGACCTCGTCGACGCGCTCGCGGTCGCCGGGGGTCTGCTCGAGCGTCACGACCGCGAGGTTGAGGTCCTGCAGGTGCTCGCGGCACTCGGCGAGGAACATCGGCAGGTATTCGCTCGTATCCATCAGCTCTTGCGATAGGTGAAGGGGAACACCGAGGTGAGTCCGACCGCGGCCGCATTGGCGACGCGCTCGGTCGAGCCGACGAGCAGGTAGCCGCCGGCGCGCAGTGCCTCGGCGAGCCGGGCATGCAGCGCGTCGCGGACCTGCTCGGTGAAGTAGATGGCCGTGTTGCGGCACAGGATGAGGTCGTAGGCGCGACGGCGCGGGGCGGCTTGCAGGAGATCGCCGGACTCGAACGAGGTCACCGCCCGCAGCTCCTCGCCGGCGCGCCAGCCGGTCGGCGTGCGCTCGAACCAGCGAGCAAGGGCGAGCTGGGGTGCGTCGCGGGCGTCGGCCTCGCTGAACTCGCCGGCCCGTGCGAGTGCGAGCATGCGCCGGTCGATGTCCGTGCCGACGATCCGCACCCTCGCGGACGCGGCCACCGTCAGACACACCGCGGCGAGCGTATAGGCCTCGGCCCCGTAGGAGCTGCCCGCGCTCCACGCGCGGATCCGCCCGGCCTCGGCGAGCTTCGGCACGACCTCCCGGGCGAGCAGCTCCCACTGCGAGGGGTTGCGCCACAGCTGCGAGACGTTGATGGTCACCCGATCGAGGAAGCGCTCGAGCTCCGCGCCGTCGCGCGACAACAGCCGCAGGTAGGCCGCCAGCTGCGGGGCGCCGCGCCGCTCGGCGAAGCTGCGGATCCGCCGCTCCATCTGGTTGCGCTTGTACTGGGAGAGGTCGATGTCGCACAGGCGCCGCACGCCGACGCAGAACTCGACGTACTCGTCGACCGTCGTGGCGGGGAGCACGCTCACGGTCCGGCCTCCGCGCGGATGGCGCGCGGCAGCGAGCTCAGGTCGAGCTCATCGTCCGCGAGGTTGGCATCGGCGATCGACCGCGGCATCCCGTAGACCACGCAGCTCGACTCGGCCTCGACGAGGACGTGGCCGCCCGCGCGGCGGACGGCGCGGGCCCCCTCGAGGCCGTCGCGGCCCATCCCGGTGAGGACGACGAGCAGCACCTGCTCGGCCCACACCCGCACCGCGTCGGCGATCGTCAGGTCGGCCCGCGGGCGCAGACCGCCGATGGCGGGGTCGTCCGACACGCGAACGCGTCCGTCGTCGGCGATGCGCAGGTGCCGGCCGCCCGGGGCGAGGAGCACACGCCCCGGGGCCGGGCGATCGCCATCGACGGCCTCGGCGACCTGGAGCGCGCAGCCACGGTCCAGGCGCGCGGCGAGTGACGCCGTGAACCCGCTCGGCATGTGCTGCACGATGAGCGTCCCGGCGCCGAGGGTGGCCGGCAGCTCGGGCAGCAGACCGGCGAGCGCCCGCGGGCCGCCGGTCGAACAGGCGATCACGACGACGCGGCTCGTCGCGGCGGTGGCCCGGCTCCGGGGAGCGGGCGGGCGCGGGGACCGCCTCCGGGTCGCGACCATGCCCGGGCCGACCGCGGCGGACGGCCGACCCCCGGGCACCGAGGCACGCCCCAGACGCCGGCCATGCGTCTCCGCGGCGGCGCGCACCTTGCTGCCGAGCTCGGCCACGAACGCGTCCAGGCCGTTCTCGGCCGCGGGCTTGGCGACGAGCTCGAACGCACCTTCGGCGAGCGCGTCGACGGCGCGCACGCCGTGGGACGGCGAGAAGGCCGAGACGACGACGACCGGGATGTCCATGCGGCGCTCGCGCAACGCTCGCAGCACGCCGATCCCGTCGCGCCCGGGCATGGCGAGGTCGAGCGACAACACGTCTGGGTGCTCGCGCTCGCACATGGCGATCGCCTCGTCGCCGTTGGCGGCGACCCCGACGATCTCGGTGTCGTCGCCACTGAGCGCGCTCGTCAGCACGCGTCGCATGAAGGCGGAGTCGTCGGCGACGACGACGCGGTGGGGGGTGGCGGTCGGCACGGCCGGGCTACGCCGCGGCTCCGAGCTCTTGCTCGCCGAACAGGCCCCGCGCGTCGAGCAGGACGACGAGGCGGTCGCCGATCTTGGCGATCGCCTCCAGAGCGCTGTTGCCGGCCACGGGCAGCGGCTCCGTCTGCCCTTCCTGGAGCGTCAGCACCTCCGCCACCTCGTCGACGACGATTCCGGCGTTGGAGGACTCGGTCTCGATGATGATGATCTTGCCCGGCTGGCTCGTGCCGGCGCCGAGACCGAGGCGCTCGGAGAGGTCGATGACCGGGATGATCCGCCCCCGCAGCGAGATGACGCCGCGCATCCAGCTGACGTGTGAGGCCACGGCCCGCGGCTCGGTGTAGCGGATGATCTCCTGCACCTGGGTGATCGGCAGGCCGTATTCCTCGTCGCCGAGCGAGAAGACCACGATCTGATCCGGCAGGCGGGATGGGGTTGCGCTCGGGCTGGCCAACTGTGTCTCCTTGTGGTGGGCGAGGTGCCGCGCGCGGGTCAAAGGGGTGCGCAGGACGGCCCGGGCGGACCTCCCCCGGATACATCGGCATCTGGGTGCGGAACTTTGGCCCCGTTTGAGCGATTCAATCGCCCGTCCAGCGCCACGCCGCGGGCGGCGGCGTCACGCGGTCGTGCTCGCGGCCGCGTCGCGCGGGCGATCGCCCGCGACCGGCCTCACATCGCGCACGGCGGCGCCGACGAGCTGGGCGACCACCGCTTCCCGGGCGCTATGGCGAGCGGACGCTCTGCGGGCCGCCCGGCGGCGTCGGCAGCGGCTGCACGTCGTATCCGCCGTCGGAGAGGGCGTCCAGGATCGCGCGGGCGTGGTCCTCGCCGCGGGTCTCCAGCACGAGCTCGACGCCGGTCTGGCGGACGTGCAGCGGCACCGCCTCGCGCACGTGCTCGACGCTGACCACGTTCGCACCGGCGTCGGCCACGAGCGTCAGCAGCCCCGCGAGGCCGCCCGGGCGGTCGGAGATGCGCGTGTAGCAGCGCAGCCGCCGGCCGGCGCCGGTCTCGTGCCGCTGCGCGACGAGCGACAGCAGCCCGGAATCGACGTTGCCACCGGACAGGACGACGACGGTCGAGCCCTCGCGGGCCGGAGCCGCGACGCCCGCGAGCAGGGCCGCGACGCCGACCGCGCCGGCGCCCTCGACGACGAGCTTCGCGCGTTCGAGCAACCACACCATCGCCTCGGCGACGTCGTCCTCCTCCACGACGTGCATCTCGTCGACCCAGCGCTGCACGAGCGGGAGGGTCAGCGCACCGGGCCGGTTGACGGCGATCCCGTCGGCGATCGTCGGGTGCAACTCGGGCGCGGGCGCGCCGTCGTTGCGGTAGGCGGACGCGAACGGCGCGCAGGCGTTCACCTGGATCCCGAGGACGGACACGTCGGGCCGCACCGACTTGATCGCACCGGACACGCCCGAGATGAGACCTCCGCCGCCGACCGGCACGATCACCCGGGCGAGATCGGGCACGTCGTCGAGCAGTTCGATGCCGAGCGTCGCCTGCCCGAGGATGATGTCGGGGTCGTCGAAGGGGTGCACGAACTCGGCGCCGGTCTCGGCCGCACGGGCACGCGCGGCGGCGACGCAGTCGTCGACCGACCCGCCCTGCAGGTGCACGACCCCGCCGAACCCATGCACCGCTGCGACCTTTGACACGGACGCGTCGTGTGGCATGTAGAGCTCGCATGGCACCGAGCGCGCGCGGGCCGCGTAGGCGAGCGACTGCCCGTGGTTGCCGGCGCTGCCGGCGACGACGCCACTCGGCGCACCGAGCGAGGTGAGCTTGGCCAGTGCCCCGCGGAGCTTGAAGGAGCCGGTGCGCTGCAGGTTCTCGGCCTTCAGCAGGATGCGCCCGCCGCTCTGCTGCGAGAGGCTGTTCGAGCTGAGCACCGGGGTGCGGCGCACGAGGTCGCCGAACGACTGCGCGGTCGCCCGCGCATCCTGAGCGGCGATGCGCCGGACGACCAGTTCGATCGCGTCGGACGCGCCGCCGCGCGCGAAATCCGATCGGGGCGAGGTCATCGCGCCATCGTGTCACTCTCGTGGGCCGCGCGGGCTCGGGGTGGGCGCCAGGCGATCTGATAAGACTCCCGCCCGGCCTCACCGGCCACCCTCATGCCCGGGAGCAGACCCGACAGCTCGACGCCCGCCACGGATCCCCCGCTCGCACCCGCGGCGGGGTCGGGCGAGGCCCCGCCCGTCGCCCGCCTGGTCATCGCCTGCCCGGACCGCCCCGGGATCGTCGCCGCCGTGTCGGGCCTGCTCGCCGGCCTCGGCGCGAACATCACCCAGTCCGACCAGTACTCGACCGACCCGCAGGGCGGCAGCTTCCTCATGCGGATCGAGTTCCACATCGACGACGACGGGCGCGCGCGCCTGGAGCGCGACTTCGCCGACATCGCCGAGCGCTTCCGGATGCGCTGGCGCCTGTGGCACTCGGGCCAGCGCAAGCGCGTCGCGCTGATGGTCTCGCGCCATGAGCACTGCCTGCTCGACCTGCTGTGGCGCTGGCGCCGCGGCGAGCTCGACTGCGACATCTCGCTCGTGGCCTCCAATCATCCCGACCTGGAGGACGAGGTCGCGATGTTCGGGGTGCCCTTCGCGCATATCCCGGTGGCCAAGGACGGCAAGGCGCAGGCCGAGGATCGCCTGCTCGACGCGCTCGGCGACGGATTGGACCTCGTCGTGCTCGCGCGCTACATGCAGATCCTCAGCGGCGACCTGCTCAGCCGGCTCGGCGTCCCGGTCATCAACATCCACCACTCCTTCCTGCCGGCGTTCGCCGGGGCGGATCCGTACACCCGGGCGTTGCGGCGCGGGGTCAAGGTGATCGGCGCGACCGCCCACTACGTCACGGAGGAGCTCGACGAGGGCCCGATCATCGAGCAGGACACCGCGCGCGTATCGCACCGCGAGACCGCGGAGTCGCTCACCGGCATCGGCCGCGACATCGAGCGCACGGTGCTCGCCCGAGCCGTGAAGTGGCACCTCGAGGACCGGGTGCTCGTGTCGGGCTCGCGCACGATCGTGTTCGCCTGACCGGCGTCCGGCGTCCGGCGTGGGCGTCGCCGCCGCGGCGGCGAAACACGTGCTCGGCGTCCGAGCGGCGAGTGACGGCCGGGTGGCGGGGTAGGCTGGTGGACGTGGAGTTGCTCGTCGCCAGCGGCGCCGACCGCCCCGACGGGTCCGCCACGGCGCTGCGCCGTCTCGCGGTCATCGATCTCGGCTCGAACTCGTTTCGCCTGGTGGTGTTCACCGCCTCGGCCGCCGAGGGATGGTGGAAGCGGACCGACGAGATCTACGAGCCGGTGCGCATCGGCGAGGGTCTCGGGAGCACCGACGCGCTCGCCCGCGGCCCGATGGAGCGCGCTCTCGCGACGATCGATGTGTTCGCGCACTTCTGCCGCGCGAGCGCGCTCGACGGCGACGCCGTCGACGCCGTGGCGACGAGCGCGATCCGCGACGCGAGCAACGCGAGCGAGTTCCTTGCCCTCGCGCGCGAGCACACCGACCTGCCCATCCGCGTGCTCAGCCGCGAGGAGGAGGCGCGCTACGGGTATCTGGCGGCGGTCAACTCGACGACGATCGCCGACGGCTGCGTCCTCGACCTCGGCGGCGGCAGCATGCAGCTCGTGCGCGTCGAGGGCCGTCTGGCCCGCGCCTCCGGTTCGTGGCCGCTCGGCGCCGTGCGCATGACCGAGCGCTTCCTGGCCGGCAAGGGCCCGGCCAAGCGCCGTCAACTCGACGACCTCCGCGCCCACGTGCGCGAGACGCTCGCCGACGCCACGTGGCTGCGCGGCGGCGGCCGGCGGCTCGTCGGGGTCGGCGGGACCGTGCGGAACCTCGCCGCGGCCGTGCAGCGCGCGGCCGGGCTGCCGTCGTTCGGCGTGCAGGGACAGCTGATCGAGCGCGAGGCGCTCGACGGGCTCGTCGAGCGCCTCGCCGCCCTGGCCCCGACCGACCGCGGCGACGTTCCCGGGATCAAGCCGGCGCGCGCCGATCTGATCCTCGCCGGAGCGGTCGTCGTCCAGACCGTGCTCGAGCTCGGCGACTTCGAGGCGATCGAGGCGACCGAGGCCGGATTGCGCGAGGGCGTGTTCTTCGAGCGCTACCTCGCCGAGCACGACCCACCCCTGTTCCCGGACGTGCGCCAGGCGAGCGTGCGCAACCTGGCGGCGCAGTATCACGCGAGCGGCCCGCACACCGCGCACGTCGCCGCGCTCGCGCTCGGGCTGTTCGACGACCTCGCCGCGGCGGGGCTGCACGACGGCGACCCGATCGAGCGAGAGCTGCTCGAGGCGGCCTGCATCCTGCACGACATCGGCATGTCAGTGGACTACGACGATCACCACAAGCACACGCGGTACCTGATCCTCAATGCCGGGCTGCCCGGGTTCTCCCCGCGCGAGGTCGCGCTGATCGCACAGGCGGCGCGCTACCACCGCAAGGGGATGCCCGACCCGGGTCCGCTCGCGCCGCTGTTCGACGGTGACGACGTGCCGCGGCTGGACCGCTGCGCGGTGCTGCTGCGACTCGCCGAGGGGCTCGAGCGCTCGCGCGACCAGATCGTGCGCGAGGTGCGCGTCCGTCGCGAGGGCGATGCGGTGCGATTGCAGCTGGTCGCCGACGGCGAGATCGCGGTTCCGCGTTGGGCGGCCTCGCGCGAGACCGAGCTGTTCCGCCGCGCCTTCGGGGTCTCGCTGCGCGTGGACTAGACGAGCTCGCGGGTGGCCCCGCGGCGGGCCGCGCCCGGCTGCACGCGCGCCTGGGGCCGGCGCACGCGGGCCTGGTAGACGTTCGTGTAGCCGACGTCGAAGCCGTGCCGAGCCGCCCGGAGGTACAGGCGCCAGATGCGGGTGCGCTCGGGCCCGGCGAGGCGCTCGGCCTCGGGCAGCCGCTCGTCGAGACGCTCGTACCAGTGGCGCAGCGTCTCGGCGTAGTCCGATCGGAAGCCCTCGACGTGCTCGACCTGCAACCCCGCGCGCTCGAACGCGAGCTGCACGCGCGAATACGGCAGCGGCTCGCCGTCGGGGAACACGTAGCGCATCGAGATGGCGTCGTCGAGCGGGTCGTCGGTCGGGTCGGTCACCGCGATGCCGTGGTTGAGGATCGTCCCGCCGGGGCGCACGAGCTCACCGAGCGTGGCGGCGTAGCGGTCGATCTGGGCGTTGCCGACGTGCTCGACCATGCCGATGCTCGCGATCGCATCGAACGGGCCGTCGCGGAGCACGCGATAGTCCTGCTCGCGGATCTCGATGCGGTCGGCGAGCCCGGCGGCGGCGACGCGCTCGCGCGCGAGCCGCGCCTGCGCGGAGGAGAGCGTGATGCCCACCACCTCGACGCCGTAGTGCTCGGCGGCATGGATCGCGAAGCTGCCCCACCCGCAGCCGACGTCGAGCACGCGCTGGCCCTCCTGCAGGCCGAGCTTGGTGGCCACGAGGTCGAGCTTGGCGAACTGCGCCTCCTCGAGCGTCTCGGCGCCGCGCGAGAAGATCGCGCAGCTGTAGGTCATCGAGTCGTCGAGGAAGAGTGAGAAGAACTCGTTGCCGACGTCGTAGTGGTAGCGGATCGCATCGGCGTCGCGGGCCATGCTGTGGCGCTCACCGTCGAGGCGCAGCTCGAGGCTCGGCGCCCGCGGGATGCCGGCGGGCAGCGCGGCCAGCGCGGCGCTCGCCACCAGGCGCAGCCGGCTGACGAGCGGCAGCTCCGGCGGGTCCCAGTTGTCGACCACGAGGAACGCGTCATCGAGCTCGTCAACGCTGAGCGAGCCCTCGACGTAGGCGCGAAACAGCCCGAGCGCGTCCGGGCAGCGGAGGAAGTGGGCCAGCGCGGACGGAGCCTTGACCTCGAAGGTGGGTGAGCCCGGCCGCGTGGCGGCGACGTTGCCGCCGTCCCAGAAGCGCACGCCGAACGGGCGCTCGGGCAGGGCCCGGGCGATCTCGCGCCGCAGGGGGAGCGTGAGGGGAACCGGCATCGCGGGACAACCTACCGGGTGGCGTGCGGTGCGTGCGGCGCTGCCCCGGTCCGCCGTGTCACAGGCCCGAAACTGCAGTTTGTACGAATATTTCTAACTAAGTGCGCGTTCGTCTCTGTGACGCGTCAGCTGCGCCGCGCCCGCCCCGCCCCGCCCGCGCCGCCTCAGCGGTCGAGCGCCCCGACCAGCCGCTCGAGGTCGCTCTCGTCGTTCCAGGCGCCGACCGAGGCGCGCAGCCACTCACCGCCCGGCAGCGAGCGCACCACGACGCCGGTCTCCGCGAGGCGTTCGCGCTCGCCGTCTGGGTCCGCACTCGAGAACGACACGAGCGTCGTCGCGTCCCGGACCGGGACCCTCCGGCCGGCGGCCGCAAGCCGCTCGGCGAAGGCGCCGGCGAGCGCGATCGCCCGCTCGTGCACGCGCGCCCACCCGAGCTCCGCGAGCACCGCGAGCGACGCGCCGGCGGTGGCGACCGCCTCGGCGCTCAACGACGCGGTGTCGAAGCGACGCGCGTCCGGGTGCAGCGTCGCCTCGAGCCCGGCGCCGCCGTCGGCGAGGTTGGCGTAGCCGCGGCGCGTCACGGCCAGGCGCTCGCGCAGCGCCGGGCTGACGTAGAGCAGTCCGCTGCCGTCGGGCCCGCACAACCACTTCTGTCCGGCCGCCGCGTAGGCGTCGCACCCGAGCGCGCCGAGGTCGATCGGGACGGCGCCCGCGCCCTGGGCGCCGTCGAACACGACCGGGATGTCGAGCTCCGCCAGCTCGGCGGGCGCGATCGCGCCGCGCGTCCAGTTGACGTGCGAGCACGCGACGATGGTCGTGGCCGGGGTCACCGCGTTGGCCAGCTCGTCGAAGGGGGCGACGCGGATCCGAACGCCGTGGACGTCGCGCGCCGCCTGGAGCGCGCCGAGCAGCCCGGGGTGCTCCTCGTCGCTCGTGAGGATCTCGTCGCCCGCCCGCAGGCCGAGGCCGTCGATGACGAGCGCGAGGCCCTCGGTCGTGCACGTCGTGAGCGCGAGATCCTCGCTCGGGCAGCCGAGCAGCGCGGCGTATCCGTCACGCAGCGCGGCGCTCAACTCCGCCCGGCGGCGAAAGTGCGCGTGCGCTCGTCCCTCATCGAGTTCGCGGTCCAGCTCGGCGGCGGCGGCGTCGCGCGCGCGGGTCGGGAGCGGGCCGTCCGTGCCGGCGTTCAGGTACGCCACCCGCCGGAGCACCGGAAACTGCTCGCGCAGGGCAGCGATCTCCACCGGGCGAATATAGCCGTCCGCCCGGCAACGACCGACCCGCTAACGTCCGGCCATCGCGAGCACCGTCGAACAACCGTTGTGGCAGCCCTCGGCCGAGCGCCGCGAGCGCGCGACCCTGACTCGCTTCATGCGCTGGGCGGGTGAGCGCAACGGTCGCACGTTCGCCGACTACGACGAGCTGTGGCGCTGGTCGATCGACGAGCTCGAGGCGTTCTGGGCCGGCGTGTGGGAGTTCTGCGACGTGCGCGCCTCGGCGCCGTACGAGCGCGTGCTGCCCGAGCGGCGGATGCCGGGCGCACGCTGGTTCGACGGCGCGCGACTGAACTACGCCGAGAATCTGCTCCTCGGCCACGATCCGGCGGAGACGGCCGTCCTGCACGCGTCCGAGTCGCGCCCGCTGCAGGCGCTCAGCTGGGGCGAGTTGGCGGAGGCCGTCGCTCGCGTGGCCGCCGGGCTGCGCAGCCTCGGCGTGGAGCGCGGGGATCGCGTCGTGGCCTACATGCCGAACATCCCCGAGACGCTCATCGCGTTCCTGGCCACGAGCAGCCTCGGGGCGATCTGGTCGAGCGCGGCGCCCGAGTTCGGCGCCCGGAGCGTGATCGACCGCTTCGCCCAGGTGCAGCCGAAGGTGCTGTTCGCGGTCGACGGCTATCGCTACGGGGGACGCGACTTCGACCGGCTCGAGGCGGTGCGCACCGTCCTCGCCGAGCTGCCGACGGTCACGAGCACCGTGCTGCTGCCCTACGCCGATGCCGGCGCCGACCTGTCCACGTTCGAGGGCGCGATTACCTGGAGCGAGCTCGAGGCCCGTGGCGAGGGCGCCGAGCTGCGCTTCGAGCAGGTGCCCTTCGACCACCCCCTGTGGGTGCTCTACTCGTCGGGCACGACCGGCCTGCCGAAGGCGATCGTCCAGGGCCACGGCGGGATCCTGCTCGAGCAGCTCAAGAAGGGGCACCTGCACCTCGACCTGCAGGCCGGCGAGCGGATGTTCTGGTTCACGACGACCGGCTGGATGATGTGGAACTTCCTCATCGGCTGCCTGCTCACCGATGCCGCGATCGTGATGTTCGACGGCAACCCGGCCCACCCGGACCTCGGCGTGCTGTGGGACCTCGCCGAGCGCACCGAGATGACCTGCTTCGGGACGAGCGCCGGCTTCCTGATGAGCTGTCGCAAGGAGGGCATCCACCCGGCCGCCACCCGCGACCTCTCGAGCCTGCGCGCCGTCGGATCGACCGGGTCGCCGCTCCCGCCCGAGGGCTTCCAGTGGGTCTACGAGGAGGTCGGCGCGGACGTGTGGCTGTTCTCGACCAGCGGGGGCACCGACGTGTGCACCGCGTTCGTCGCCGGCTGCCCGCTGCTGCCGGTCTACGCGGGCGAGATCCAGTGCCGCGCCCTCGGCGCGGCCGTCGCGGCCTACGACGAGCATGGTCACGAGGTGATCGACGAGGTGGGCGAATTGGTCATCACCGAACCGATGCCCTCGATGCCGCTCTTCTTCTGGAGCGACGCGGACGGGGAGCGCTACCGGGAGAGCTACTTCGAGATGTTCGAGGGGATCTGGCGCCACGGCGACTGGGTGCGCATCACCCCGCGCGGCGGCGCCGTCATCTACGGCCGGTCGGACTCGACGATCAACCGCCAGGGCGTGCGCATGGGTACGAGCGAGATCTATCGCGCCGCGACCGCCGTCCCCGAGGTGCGCGACGCGCTCGTCGTCGACCTGCCTCGCGATGGCGGCGAGCTGTGGATGCCCCTGTTCGTCGTCCTGGAGGACGGCGTCACGCTCGACGATGATCTCGTCGCCCAGATCAAGCGCCGGGTCCGGGAGGACTGCTCCCCGCGCCACGTCCCCAACGAGGTGCGCCAGATTGCAGAGATCCCGCGGACGCTGTCGGGCAAGATCCTCGAGGTGCCGGTCAAGAAGATCCTCATGGGCACGCCGCCCGAACGCGCCGCGAGCATCGAGTCGCTCGCCAACCCGCACGCGCTCGACTACTTCGTCGAGCTCGCGGGCGAGCTCGGTGGCGCCGGCGCCTGACGATCTCGCCGACGCCTACAGCCCGAGCGAGCGGCCGACGATCTCCTTCATGATCTCGTTCGCGCCGCCGTAGATGCGCGTCACGCGTGCGTCGACCCAGGCGCGGGCGATCGGGTACTCGCTCATGTAGCCGTAGCCGCCGTGCAGCTGCAGGCAGCGATCGGTGACGCGGCCCTGCAGCTCGGTGCACCACCACTTCGCGATCGCCGCGTCCTCGGCGGTGAGGCCGCCGGCGTCGAGCGCCTCGGTGCAGCGGTCCACGAACACTCGTGCGATCTGCGTCTCGGAGTGCATCTCGGCGAGCTCGAAGCGCGAGTGCTGGAAGGACCCGATCGGCTGCCCGAAGGCCGTACGCTCGCGGACGTAGGTGCGCGTCCATTCGATCGCGGCCTCAGAGGCGGCGACGGCCGCGGCGGCGATCGACAGGCGCTCCTGGGGGAGGTTGGAGACGAGGTAGCGAAAGCCCTCGCCCTCCTCGCCGAGCCGGTTGGCGAGCGGGACGTGCACGTCGCTGAAGGACAGCTCGGCGGTGTCCTGGGCGTGCTGGCCGAGCTTGTCGAGGTTGCGTCCGCGTGTGAAGCCCTCCATGCCCGCCTCGATCACGACGAGGCTGAGGCCGCGGTGACGCTCGCTCGGATCGGTGCGCACCGCGGTGATGACGAGGTCGGCGTTGATCCCGTTCGTGATGAACGTCTTGGAGCCGTTGACGACGTAGTGATCGCCGTCGAGCTTCGCGCCGGTGGCGATGCCGGCCAGGTCGGAGCCGGTGCCCGGCTCGGTCATCGCGATCGCCGTGATGAGCTCGCCGCTCGCGATCCCCGGCAGCCAGCGCTCGCGCTGGCGCTCGTCGGCGTAGGCGAGGAAGTAGGGCAGGCAGATGTCGTTGTGCAGCGTGATGCCGAGACCGAAGCTGCCGACGCCCGCGCGCTGGCACTCCTCGCCGATGACGAGGTTGAAGCGGAAGTCGCCGACGCCGGGGCCGCCGTACCGCTCGGGGACCGCCATCGCGAGGAAGCCGTGCTCGCCGGCCCGCAGGAACAGCTCGCGCGGGACGATGCCGTCGCGCTCCCACTGGTCGTAGTGGGGGACGACCTCGCGGGTCACGAAGCGGCGGAAGCTGGCGCGAAAGTCCTCGTGGGTGTCGTCGAACAGGGTTCGCAGCACTCGCCGAACACCCTACCGGCGCGCCCAGCTCGCCTGCCCTGACGGTGCGGCCCGGCGCGAGGCCGGGCCGCACCGAGGATCAGGCGTGCGTCACGGGAGGACTCCGGTCGAGGAGGGCGACGGTTGGGGGGTGGTGTAGGGGGTGATCGGCCCCGTGGCGTCGTCCGTCGTGAGCGGCGTTCCGATCAGGTGGATGCCGGTGCCGGAGATCGTGCCGACCTGGACTCCGGTGAAGCCGGAGTGCGAGGTCGAGCTGTACGCGTACGGCACGAGGCCCGGCCCGGCCAGATTTGCCGTCTGCACGGCGTTCACGATGTCCTGGCGGGTGAGGTCCTTGCCGGCCGCCTTCAGCGCCGCCACGAACGTGTACGCGGACGCCATCCCGTACGTGACGTTGCCGTCGAACGGCGCGCTGGCGTCATACTGGCTGCGCACCTGGCTGAACAGCTGGATCCACGGATTCGCGCTGTCGTTCGGCGGGGGCAGGTACCCGTCGGTGATCATCCCCTGGATGAGCGCGCTGCCGGCGGCGCCCTTGGAGAAGCTCTCCAGCAGCCCGGTGAGCGTGATCGGGTCCGACCCGACGTTGCTCGTCACCATCTGCGGGTGGTAGCCGAGCTTGAAGCTCGTCAGCTCCGCCAGGGCGGTGTAGGCCGGCACCGTGAAGTTGACGAGTACCTGCGCTCCGGACGCCTTGATCGCGGCGATCTGAGGCGCCACGTTGATGTTGCCCGGCTGGTAGAACTGGGTCGAGACGACGTCGCTCCCCGGGATCTCCATGTTGAGCCCCTTCTCGCCGTTCATGCCGAAGTCGTCGTTCTGCAGGAAGTACGCGATCTTCTTGCCGGCGAAGTGCTGCGCAATGTACTGGCCGAGGATCTTGCCCTCGCGGATGTAGTCCGTCTGCCAGCCGAACGTGTACGGCAGGGTGCTCGGCTCATTCCAGCACGAGCACCCGGACGCCACGAACAGATCGGGCACCTTGTTCGCGTTGAGGAACTGGACGACCTTCGTGTGCGTTGGCGTGCCGAGGCCGTTGAAGATCCCGAACACCTTGTCCTGCAACACCAGCTGCTGCACGACGGCGACGGTCTGCGTCGGGTTGTACCCGTCGTCCTTGTAGATGTAGTTGATCGAGCGGCCGTTGATGCCGCCGTGCGCGTTGACGTATTCGAAGAACGCCTTCGCCGCGGGCGCGATCTCGCTGTAGCCGGGCGCGGCGACGCCGGTGAGCGGCTGGTGGCTGCCGATCGTCACGCTCGTGCCGGTGACGCCCGGCGTGGAGCTCGATCCGCTCGACCCGCATGCGGCAAGCGCGATGCAGGTCGCCGTGACGACCCCGCCGCGCGTGAACATCCTCGAGTAAGGCCTCATCCCTCTCCTCCTGTCGATGTGTCGGTGTCGGTAAGGCTCGGCGCCGGCGGGTGCCCGCCCTCCGGGTACGCCGGCGCCGAAGCGCGGGACGAGCCCGCTCGGCGCGATCGCAGCTTGTGGGTGGCGTCGAGCAGACCGCCCTGGATCCCCCGCGGAGCGGCGAGCATCGCCCCGATCAGCACGACGCCGTAGAACGCGAGCGGGAGGTTCGCGCTGACCTGCGAGGGCAGCGACAGGTCGTTGGCCAGGTCGGTCGCCCAGTACGGCAGCATCACGAGCACGATCGCGCCGTAGACCGCGCCGGCCAGGCTCCCGAGCCCGCCGAGCACCACGCCCGCGAGCAGGAAGAGCGAGAGTGTGACGGGGAACGCGCCGGGCGCGGCGAGGTTGGAGATCTCGACGTACAGCGCGCCGCCGACCCCGGCGCAGGCCGCGCTCACCACGAACGCCGTCACCTGCGTGCGGCCGACGTTGATGCCGCAGAGCACCGAGGCGATCTCGTCGTCGCGCACGGCGCGCAGCGTGCGGCCCACCCCGCTGCGGGAGAGGTTGAGCAGCAGCAGCAGCACGACGAGCGCGGCCAGGCAGGCGATCCACGCCTGCCAGCGCTGCAGCACGAAGTCGCTCCCGAGCGCGGACGGCGGCACCGGTGGGTTGGTCGTCAGCCCGTTCTCGCCCCCGAAGGTGCCCGAGAAGCGGTCGGTGACGCCAGGCACCGCGAGCGCGAAGGCGAGCGTCGCGCCGGCGAGGTACGGCCCGCGCAGGCGCGCCGCGGCGATGCCGAGCAGGCCGCCGACGGCGCTCGCCACCACGACCGAGGCGAGCAGGGCCGGCACGAGCGCCCAGTGGTTGTTCCCGATCAGCAGGGCGCTCGTGTAGGCGCCGACGGCGATCAGCGCCCCGTGACCGAGCGAGATCTGCCCGTTGAGCCCGACGAGCAGCGTCAGTCCGGCGAGCGTCGCGAAGTAATACGCGCCGTTGGCCAGGCGCAGATCGTTGAACGGGCTCAGCCACAGGCTGACCAGCCACAGCACGAGCCCGGCGACGACCGTGATCGCCAGGTGACGTGTGAGCGCGCTCGACGCGAACAGTCGTCGCCACGCGGCGCGGGGAGCGACGACCGCCGGCGGGGCGTGGTCGGGGGTCCCGCGCTCGGCGAGGTCGGGTCGGCTGCCGGTCGGCTGCTCGCTCACACCCGCCGTGCCGAGGTCGTGGAGAAGAGACCGCCGGGACGGACCATGAGCACCGCCAGCAGCACGACGAGCGCCGCGAGCGTGACCGACGACGAGCTGTCGTACCCCGAGACGTAGCTGAGCACGAGCCCGAGGCCCATCCCGCCGACGACTGCGCCGAGCGGGCTGTCGAGCCCGCCGATCACCGCGGCCACGAAGCCGTAGATCAGGATCGCGTCGAACTGGTACGGCCCGAGCAGCACCACCGGCGCGGCCAGCAGGCCGGCGAGCGACCCGACGACCGCGGCGAGCGCCCAGCCGAGCGTCAACAGCCGGCCGACCCGCACTCCGAGCAGCCGCGCCACCTCGGGCGCGAACGCGCTCGCCCGCATGCGCAGCCCGAGCGAGGTGAAGCGGAAGACGAGCCCGAGCAGCAGCGCGACGCCGAGCACGGCGGCGACGTTGAACAGGTCGACGGGACCGAACGCGTAGCGCGTGCCGCCGACCCGGAACCCCTGGATCGAGAACGCGGGCGGGAACGAGTGCAGGCCGCCGCCCCAGAACATCCCGGCCAGCGCCTCGAGCAGGATGAGCAGGCCGAGCGTGACGATGACCGGGTTCAGCGGCGGCGCGCCGGCCGTGCGGCGCACGACGACGACCTCGACCAGTCCACCGAGCAGGAAGCCGCACGCGAGCGCGACGACGAAGCCGAGCCAGTACGAGCCCGAGTCCTCGATCACCCGCCAGGCGATGAACGTCGTGAACATGAGCATGCCGCCCTGGGCGAAGTTGACGATCCGCGTCGAGCGCCAGATGAGCACGAGCGCGAGCGCCACGGCCGCGTACACGGCGCCGTTCGAGATGCCGATGAGCGTGAAGTTGACGAACTGGGTCATCAGAACCCCAGATAGGCGTGGCGAAGACGGTCATCGGCGGCGAGCCGCGCCGGGTCGCCGGCGGCGACCGTGCGCCCGAGGCTCAGCACGACGCCCTGGTCGGCGATCGACAGCGCGCTGCGCGCGTTCTGCTCGATGAGCAGGACGGCGAGCCCGGTCGTCGCCGCGAGATCGCGCACGAGCGCCATCAACGCCGCCGCGATCCGCGGGGCGAGCCCGAGCGACGGCTCGTCGAGCAGCAGCACGCTCGGCCGGCTCATGAGCGCGCGGCCGATGGAGAGCATCTGGCGCTCGCCGCCCGACAGCGTGGCCGCCGGCCTCGGCGCGCACTCGCGCAGCGGCGCGAAGCGCTCGTAGACGTCCTGGAGCGAGCGCGCCTCCTCGTCGCGGTCGCCGCGCCAGAGGGCGCCGAGACGCAGGTTCTCCTCGACGGTCAACTCCTCGATCACGCCGCGGCCCTCCGGGACATGGGACATGCCGCGCCGCACGATGTCCTCGACCGCGACGCCGACGATGTCCTCGCCGTGCAGCAGCACGCGCCCCGAGCGCGGGCGCAACAGGCCCGATATGGCCCGCAGCAGCGACGTCTTGCCCGCGCCGTTGGCCCCGAGCACGGCGGTGACGCTCCCGGGGGCGACGCTGAGCGACACGCCGTCGATGGCCCGCACCGGGCCGTAGGCCGCGGACAGGTCCTCCACCCTCAGGGCAGCGCCGTCGCTAGACATCGCCGTGCCCGGCGCCGTTCGGCGGATGACCGAGCGCCGAGGCGTCGGCGGCCGGCTCGGCGTCCACGCCGAGATAGGCCTCGAGCACGCGCGGGTTGGCGCGTACGACATCGGGCGGCCCCTCCGCGATGACGCGACCGAAGTCGAGCACGACCACGCGGTCGCAGACCGACATGACGAGGTCCACGTGATGCTCCACGAGCAGCACGCCCATGTCGCCGCGAAGCTCGCGGATCGTGGCGCCGAGCTCGGCCATGTCGGTCTCGCCGAGGCCGCCCGCCGGCTCGTCGAGCAACAGCAGGCGCGGGCGCCCCGCCAGCGCCCGCGCGAGCGCGACCCGCTTCTGCACCGGATAGGGCAGCTCGCCCGGCTCGCGGTCGGCGAACTCGGCCACACCGAGATGCGCGAGCGCCGCCCGGGCCGCCTCGCGCAGCGCGCGCTCGTCGCGGTCGGCGCGCGGCAGTCCCAGCATCGCCGAGAACAGGCCCGCCCGCCGATGACAGTGCGCGCCCGCCATCACGTTCTCCAGCGCGCTGAGCCCGGCGAACAGCCCGACGCTCTGGAGCGTTCGCCCGATGCCGAGCCCCGCGAGCTGATGCGGCCGGTGCCCCTGCAGCGGCGCGCCCGCCCAGGTGAGGGACCCGCCGTCGGGGGCCACGAACCCGCAGATGACATTGAACAGGGTTGTCTTGCCGGCGCCGTTGGGGCCGATGACACCGACGACCTCGTCGGTGCCGGCACGCAGGGAGACCTTCTCCAGCGCCGTGACGCCGCCGAAGTGAACGGTGATGTCTGTCGCAGCCAACTCGGTACTGGCCAACCCCGCAAATCCTCCCTCGTGACAGACCATACAAGCCAACACCGTCGCCGGGGCGCATTTCACATCCGGCGTCGCGGTGTCGAGCCGAGACCGGCCGACGCCGCCGACGCCCGGATGCCGCGCACGCACTTCGCCGGTACGTCACGGAAACCACTCGGGGACGCCGTGGCAACGCTACCGGCGGCCCCGGCGGTGGCGGCGCGGATGCCGTTCGCTACCGAGGAGGCAGCGCGCGGGCGAGGCCGAGCGGGGCGCAGGTTGGTCGATCTTCTTCCACCATGAGCGAAGATCGACCAAGGTGTGTATCCGGGTAGCTCAGGTCGCCCGGTGTCGGACTCGCGCCTGGCGTGCCCGTCGGCGGCGAGACCGACTTTTCTACAGATAGTCTGAAGAAAAGGCGGTCTCGTCTCTCGTCGGGCCTTTGGCCCGGTCCGGGGCCGAGTCGGCGCGGGGCCATCCGACACGCCGAGCCCGGCGCACGGCGCCTGGGGTCAACCGGAGCAAACCGGCTACGCACCTCGACCAACCTTCGGTCGGCCCGCGCCGGTCGGCCCGCCGCGCGCCACCCGCGGCCGCGCGCCACCGGGCGGCCGCCCGCGCCGGCCGCCCGCGCCCGCCGGTCGCGCCGCGCGCGGCGCGGCGAAGGCCCACGCCGGGGAGGACTCCATCGGTGGGCCGTCGAACAAGACCGCCGACGATGAAGCGCGCAGCCACACCCACCGAGGTGCCGAGCGAGGGGGCCGCCCAGCACCAGAGCCTGTCGAAGTACATCATGGCCCGCTTCGACGAATGCTCGCGCTCGCAGAAGGACGTCGCGCAGTACATCGTCGACCATCTCGACGAGGCCGCGTTCCAGACCGCCGAGGAGCTGGCCCGCCGCGCGAACACGTCGAGCTCGACGGTCGTGCGCTTCTCCCAGGCGCTCGGCTTCGAGGGCTTTCCCGAGCTACAGGCGGCGGCCCGCGAGGAGTACCGCCGGATCCACGCCCAGCCGGTCGACAACACGAGCACCGGGTCGACGCCCCTCTTCTCGCTCGACCAGAACGAGTTCGAGGCCTCGCTGGCCGCCGATCATCTGAACGTCGAGGACACCGCCCGCAAGGTCTCGCGCGTGACCGTCGACGCGCTCGTCGACGCGATCGTCAGCTCCGAGAAGGTGCTCGTCGCGGGCACGGACCAGATGGCCTTCTTCGCCAGCTACCTGCGGCACCTGCTCATGCTGCTCGACCTGCGCGTCGACGTCGTCGCCAGCCCGTCGCAGGAGGCGCTCAGTCGCCTCGGCCGCATCGACGGCACGACGCTCGTGATCGGGCTGTCCGCCGGGCGCCCGCACCCGCTCGTGGTGCGCGCGATGAAGCTCGCCCGTCACCGCAAGGCGCAGACGGCGGCGATCACCGACGCGACGCTGTCCGAGGTGGCCAAGCTCGCGCAGCTGAAGCTGTACTACTCCTCGAACGGCCCCGCGTACGTCCGTTCGCACACCGCGCTGCTGAGCCTCATCCAGGCGCTTGCGTACGCCGTGTACTCGCGCGACAGCGCCCAGTACGACGACCGCATCAAGGCCTTCCGGCTCAAGTAGCCCCACGGCCCGTCGGGGCCTGCCGGATACACTGACGGCATGCGCGACGAATCGACGTTCCGGGTCAAGGCCGGGCTCGCGGAGATGCTCAAGGGCGGCGTCATCATGGACGTCGTGACGCCCGATCAGGCGAAGGTGGCCGAGGACGCCGGCGCCTGCGCGGTGATGGCGCTCGAGCGCGTGCCCGCCGACATCCGGCGCGACGGCGGCGTCGCCCGGATGTCCGATCCCGAGATGATCAAGGGCATCCAGGAGGCCGTCACGATTCCGGTCATGGCCAAGGCGCGGATCGGTCACTTCATGGAGGCCCGCGTGCTCGAGTCGCTCGACGTCGACTACGTCGACGAATCGGAGGTGCTCACGCCGGCCGACGAGCGCAACCACATCGACAAGTGGGACTTCAAGGTGCCGTTCGTGTGCGGCGCGACGAACCTCGGGGAGGCGCTGCGGCGCATCGCCGAGGGCGCGGCGATGATCCGCTCCAAGGGCGAGGCCGGCACCGGGGACATCGTCGAGGCCGTGCGTCACATGCGGGCGATCACCGGCGAGATCCGCCGCCTGGGGAGCCTCGACGAGGCCGAGTTGCCGACGGCGGCCAAGGAGCACGGTGCGCCGCTTGACCTCGTGCGCGGCGTCGCCCGCGACGGCCGGCTCCCGGTCGTGCTGTTCTGCGCCGGGGGGATCGCGACGCCCGCCGACGCGGCCCTCATGATGTCGCTCGGCGCGGAGGGCGTCTTCGTCGGCTCGGGGATCTTCAAGTCACAGGACCCGGCGCCGCGCGCCCGCGCGATCGTCGAGGCGACCACGCACTGGGAGGACGCCGAGCGCGTCGCGGCGGCGTCGTTCGGACTCGGCACCGCGATGGAGAGCCTCGAGAGCTCGAAGCTCGACGGCGAGCAGCTGCTCGCCCAGCGCGGCTGGTAGCGGCCCGGAGCTCGCTCACGCCGTGACGGTGCGCAACGCCGCGCAGCGGCTCCCGGCCGACCCCGACGCGAAGGACGGGCCGCTCGTCGGCGTGCTCGCGCTCCAGGGCGGCTTCGCCGCCCACCGGCGGGTGCTCGGCGAGCTCGGCGCGCGCACGCGGGAGGTCCGCGTGCCCGCCGACCTCGACGGCCTCGACGGGCTTGTGATGCCCGGCGGCGAGTCGACGACGATGACGCTCGGGATCGAACGCGAGGGGCTCGCCGCGCCGTTGCGCGCGCTCGCCGCGCGAGGCGTCCCCATCTTCGGCACCTGCGCCGGCCTGATCATGCTCGATCGCGATCACCTGGCGATCATGGACATGCGCTGCGATCGCAACGCGTTCGGCCGTCAGGTCCATTCGTTCGAGGCCGATCTGGAGCTGGCCGGGTTCGGCGAGGCGCCGGTGCGCGCCGTGTTCATCCGGGCGCCGTGGATCCGAGAGCACGGGCCCGGCGTCGAGCTGCTCGCGGCGGTCGACGGACACGCGGTCGCGGCCCGCGAGGGACGGCTGCTCGGCGTCGCCTTCCATCCGGAGCTGAGCGGCGACACGCGCCTGCACGAGCGCTTCCTCGACGACGTCCGGACGCACCGGCGCGCCGAGACGCCGTCGGCGCGCTAGGTCTCAGCCGCCGCTCGGCTGATACCCCGACGGTGCGCTCGACGCCGGCGCGCCGCCGGCCGGGGGCGCCGCCGAGGATGCGGACCCGTTGCTCTGGATGCTCGTCGCGGGTGGGGTGGCCGGCGGCGAGGGCGCGGTGCTCGCCGGGGCCGGGTGCGACGGCGCGGGGGCCGTGCTCGACCCGGCCGGCCGCGTCGGCGCCGAGCCCCCGGAGGAGGCCGGCGCCGGCGCCCCGGCGGCCGACGAGCCGCCGGCGCCGCCGGTCGTGGTCGGGGTGCGGGCGGGCGCCGTGGCCGACGCCGCCGCCGTCGGCGCGCCGGCGCCCGGCGCGAGCGCGTGATGGTGGTGGCGCCGGTGGTGGCGGGCCCGATGCCGCGCCGTGGCGGCCGCGGGCGCGGCCGGCGTGGCCGGCAGCGTGGCGGCGCCTGCGCCCGCCCGGTGGGCGTGCCCGGACGAGCCGCGCAGCACGCCGGCAAACGCCATCGCGGCGACGATCGCCGCGATCACGACGATGAACGGCAGAGCCAGAGCCCACAGCGGCCGCCGGCGCTCGGAGGTCGAGAGCGGGTGGACGGCCCCGACGGCCCGTTCGCGCCCCGGGGGCTCGTCGAGGTCGGTCTCCTCGCCGCGCCGCGGCCCCCGTCGCGCCGGCGCCGGCGGACGCCGCCGCCGAACCGGGAGCACATCCTCGGTCTCGAGCGCGTCGTCGAACGGAGCGCCCGAGGCGTCCTCGCCGAGCGCCGACCGGAAGTCCGCGATCTCGGCGCCGACGGTGTCGTCGATGATCACCGCGGTCCGCCGGGGCCCGCGCTTCTCGCCCACGGCCGCGGGCGCCGGGCTCGCTCCGAGCGGGGGCGACTCCTCGACCGCGGCGACCGCGGGACCCGCTCGCCCGCTGGAGCGCGACGCCGTCACGACCCCTGCGCCGTCCGGCCAGCCGGCCCCGCGATCGGCCTGCGCCGGGTCGCCGCCCACGGCGCGCCACGGCTCGCTCGCCGTCGGGTCGCCGTCGGCGTCCGTCCCGGCGTCGTCCGCCTCGAGCGCGTCCTCGGGGCCGGCATCGTCCGCCCCGGCGCCCGCGTCGTCCGGCGGCGAGAGCGATCCCCCGGCCGTCGTCGCGCACTCGGCCGCCGGGGCGTTCGTGCCGGCCGTGACAACGTGGCTCCCCCCGCCGGACGCGGCCCCGGCGACGGTATGCGGCGCCGCCGTCGCGGTGAGCGCGGCGACGATCGCTGCGGTCGCCGGACCGTCCGGAGACGCGTCGGGCGGGTTGCGGTAGGCGGCCTCGGCCGCGCTGAAGCGGCGCTGCAGCGCCTCGCAGGCCCGGCAGCGCTGCAGGTGACGCGACAGCCGCAGGCGGTCCGCGTCGGAGAGCAGCTCCTCGGCGCGGGCGGCGAGCAGCTCGGGGACGAGCGCGCACGCCTGCGGCCCGCGGCGCCCGGCCCCGAGCTGCTCGGCGACCCGGGCCAGCGCGGGGCGCGGTGCGTGCACGGCGGCGGCGTGGCGGGTCGCCGACAGGAGGAGCACGTCGGGGTCGACGTCGGCGCTGTCGGGCGTCGCGATCACGGCGGCCCGAAAGCGCGCGAAGCCCTCGGCGGCGGCATCCAAGGCCGCGCCGGGGGTCACGACGCGCTCGCAGTAGGCGAGGACGGCGGCGCCCCGCCGCGCGCAGAGCGCCTCGGCGGTGGCCCGATCACCGGCGCGCAGGCCTGCGGGCGTGATGGCGGTACGAGGCTCCCCCGAGGAACGAGGTTGGGCGGCCATGCCGAGGCAGGGTAGCCCGGGCACCGGCGGCATCGCTCGAGATCCGGCTCCCCGGCGCGTGGCATACTCGCGCCGATGCGGATCGCGGTCTCCAGCGATGAGGTCGTCGGGGTCGCACGGTCGCTCCTGCAGGAGCTGGCCGAGCGCGGCCACGAGACGGTCGCGCACGGGGCGCTGGCCGGGGACGAGCGGCCCGATTGGGCCTGGGCGTCAGAGCGCGCCGCGCGCGACGTCGCCGAGGGCCGGGCCGATCAGGCGATCGTCTGCTGCTGGACCGGCACCGGCGCCTCGATCGCCGCGAACAAGGTGGCCGGTGTGCGCGCGGCGCTCTGCGGCGACGCCGTGACCGCGGACGGTGCGCGGCGGTACAACGACGCGAACGCCCTTGCCCTCAGCCTGCGCGCCACGTCGGAGGCGCAGCTCGGCGAGATCCTCGACGCCTGGTTTGCCGGAGCGCCGAGCGCCGAGGCCGAGGATCGGGCCAACGTCGCGCACGTGGCGAGCGTCGAGCAAGGGCTGACGCCCGCCGCGCCCGAGTGACCGCCGCCAGCCTCCAGATCGGCGACTGACCGACGTCAGCCGGCCGCCGCGAAGCGCACGGTGCCGTCGGCCGCCTCGATCTCGACGGCCCGACCGGCGTTCAGGAGCAGGTCGACGTGACCGAGCACCTCCGACAGCGTCAGGTACGCCTGCGTCACGGCGATGTTCCCCCAGAGCTCGAGCGCGATCTCGTGCGCGCTGCGCGGACGCTCGGCGATCAGGCGGTGGATCTTCTCCGCGCGGCGATCGTGCTGGCGAAAGCGCTCGTCGATGAGCGCGACGTGGTCGGTGATGGGCACGCCGTGCCCGGACAGCACGATGTCAAGGGCCATCTCGCGCGTGCGACGCAGCGACTCCAGGTAGATGACGAGCGCCTGGGGCCGCGCCACGTCCGCATCGGCGCGAGCGTCGAGGGGCCGGGTGAGCAGCGGGTTGGAGGAGATGTGCGCGATGAGGTGGTCTCCGGCGAGCAGCAGCGAGCGCGACTCGTCGTGGAACACCGTGTCCGAGGGGCTGTGGCCGGGCCGGTGCAGGACGCGCAGCGTGCGGTCGCGCAGCGCGAGGTTCTCACCGTCGCGCAGCGGGCGCGTGACCTGCACCTTGCCGCCCCAGCCGCGGAAGCTCGCCGACACCGAGCGCAGCGCCGTCGTCATGTCGGCCGGGATCCCGTGGCGCAGCATCATCCGCTCGGCGAAGCGGTCGTCGAGCTCGGCCTGCTCGCCGTAGCGCTCGAGCAGGGGCGCGAGCGCGTCGAGGGCCGCCACCTCGGCGCCCGAGCGCCGGGCGAGGATGCCGGCCAGGCCGAAGTGGTCGATGTGCTGGTGGGTGACGACGAGCAGCCCGAGGTCCTCGACCGCGTGGCCGTGCGCGGCGAGCGCCTGCTCAAGCTCGTCGAGCGCCTTCCCGGAGTTCGGCCCCGAGTCGACGAGCGTCAGCGGATCGTCCTCGATCAGGTAGGCGTTGACGCGCCCGACCTGGAACGGGGTCGGGATCGCCAGCCGGTGGATGCCCGCCTCGGCGGCCCGCGCCAGCGCCGCCTCGGCCGGCGCGCCCGGGTCCTCGTGTCCGCTCACGAGCGGATGAGCGCGAGGACCTCGTCGCGGCGGCGCTCCATGTCCTCGTGCGATACGAGCGACTCCAGGCACAGGCGCAGCAGCGGTTCGGTGTTCGACGGGCGCACGTTGAAGTGCCAGTCGTCGTAGTCGATCGAGACCCCGTCGAGGTGGGAGATGCGGGCGTCCGCGTAGCGCTCCTGGATGAGCGCCATCTTCCCCGCGGGGTCCTCGACGGTCGAGTTGATCTCCCCGGAGATGAAGTAGTGCGAGCGGTAGGGCTCGAGCAGTTGCGACAGCCCGGCGCCGGTGCGCCCGAGCAGCTCGAGGATGAGCAGTGCGGGGACGGTGCCCGAGTCCGCGTTGTAGAAGTCGTGAAAGTAGTAGTGCCCGGACACCTCCCCGCCGAACAGCGATCCCTCGGCGCGCATCCGGGTCTTGAAGAAGGCGTGGCCGACGCGATTGATGTACGCCCGGCCTCCGGCCCGCTCAACGGTGTCGGGCACCGCACGACTGGCGCGCACGTCATAGAGGATGGCCGCGCCCGGGTGGGTGCGCAGCAGGCTCTGGGCCAGGAGCGCGGTCATGAAGTCCCCGTCCACGAAGCGACCGCTGTCGTCGATGAAGAAGCAGCGGTCCGCGTCCCCGTCCCAGGCGATGCCGAGGTCGGCGCCCTCCTCGCGGATGCGCTCGACGATGAAGCGGCGGTTCTCCTCGAGCAGGGGGTTCGGCTCGTGGTCGGGGAAGTTGCCGTCCGGCGTCCAGTAGGTCCTGACCAGGTCCAGCGGGAGCCGGTCGAGGATCGGCCCGACCATCGGCCCGGCCATGCCGTTGCCGCCGTCGACGACGACCTTCAGCGGGCGAACGACGCTCGGGTCGATGAAGCGCAGCGCCGCCGCCTGGAACTCCGGGTACAGGTCGACCGCCTCGACGCTCCCGCCGCCGGGCGCCGGGGGGAGGCCGGCGAGCACGAGGTCGCGGACCTCTCCGATGCCGGAGTCGCCGGAGAGGGCGATCGCGCCGTCACGCACGAGCTTGGCCCCGGTGTACGCCTTCGGGTTGTGCGAGGCCGTGCACATCAGCCCGCCGTCGAGCTCGCGCGAGCCGACGAGGTAGTAGAGCATCTCGCTGCCCACCTGGCCGGCGTCGATCACGTGGGCGCCCTCGGACACCATGCCCTCGCGGTAGCGCGCCGCGAGCTCCGGCGCGCTGAGCCGCATGTCGCGACCGAGCCCGACGCGGAGGTCGTGTGTCTCCTTGTCCTCAAGCGATCCCAGCACGCGCACGAAGGCGCGGCCGATCTGCTCGGCCACATCGCCGTCGATGTCCTCGCCGTACAGGCCGCGGATGTCGTAGGCCTTGAAGATCTCGGGATTCGCGGGCATGGCAGGAAGGGCTCGGCGGCGGGCCCGGCATCCTAGCCACTCGGCCGTGGGCGGGGCCGGGCCAGGCGCGTCGGGCGGTTGCGCCCGCGCAGCGTGACCGCATCGCCGAGCTCCCAGGCCGCCGTCTCCTCGTCCGCCGCGCCGTGCACGACGAGCTCGCTCGCGAGCACGCGCCCCGGCGCCGTCTTGGCCAGCTCGGTCAGGCGGGCCGCCTCGTTGACCGGGTCCCCGATCACCGTGTACTCGTAGCGCTGCCTGTCGCCGATGTGACCGGCGACGGCGAGACCGGCCGACACGCCGACCGCGGCCGGGTACTCGGGCAGCTGGCGCTCGAGCTCGGCCATCGCGGTCCGCGCCGCGGCGAGCGCCCGCCCGTACGCGTCGGCCAGCGCGATCGGCGCGCCGAAGATCGCGAGCGCGCCGTCGCCCTCGAACTTGTTGATCCAACCGCCCTGCGCGTCGACCGCCTGCACGACGACGGCGAAGAAGCGGTTGATGATGGCGACGACCTCATGCGGCGGGCGGTCGGCGGCGAGCGCGGTCGAGCCGATCAGGTCGACGAACAGGACCGCGACGTCGCGCTCCTCGCCGCCGAGCTCGATGTCGCCCTCCAGGGCGGCCCGCGCGACGTCCTCGCCGACCTGGTGGCCGAACAGGTCGCGGATCCGCTCGCGCTCGGCCAGGCCGGCGGACATGCGGTTGAAGCCGGACTGCAGCAGGCCGATCTCGGTGCCGTCGTAGACGGGCACGCGCACGTCGAAGCGGCCGGCCTGCACCTGCGCGAGCGCGTCGGAGACCGAGTGGATCGGGTCGGCGGTCGCGCGCGCGGCGAGCAGGGTCACGAGGCCGCCCGCGACGAGCGCGGTGAGCGACAGCGCCAGGATCGTCACCGACAGCTTGGTGACGTCCGTGTGTGCGCCGGCGAGCACGAAGGCGGCGACGAGCGCGAGGCCGACGACCGCCACGCCCGTGCCGAGCGCCCAGGCGAGCAGCGCGCGCGCGCTGACGCCGGGCAGCGACTCGCGCTCGGGCAGCCCGTCCGCGAGCACGCGCATCGCGATCGGTCGCAGGGCCCGCTCGCTGAGCAGGTAGGTGACCGCGCACGTCGTCGTCCCGCCGAGGGCCACGGTGAGCGCGAAGTTGCGTGCGAGCGGGCCGGAGAAGGTCGCGTCGAGCACCGCGAACACCACGACCGCGCCGAGCCACAGCACGGCCTGGACCTTGAGCAGGTGCACCGGCCCGCGCAGGACCATGCGCTGCTCGTGGGGGCTCGGCGGAGCGCCGGCCGCGAGCCACTCCTCGAGCCCGTCGAAGTGCCGCAGCCCCCACACGTATCCGATCGGCACCGCGACGACGATGTACAGCGCCCCGGCGACGAGGTTCGCGACGACGACATGCGTGGTGAAGGCGGCGCTCGGCTCCGGGACGACGAGCGTCACGACCAGCGCGACGACGAGCGCGCCGACGACGTTCGCGACGACCAGGGTGACGGTGATCACGAGCCGAACCCACGGCCCCAGGCGGGCGCCGGGCATCGTCTCGGGCGCGAGCAGCGGCGCGACGAAATCGGCCAGGCGCTCAGGCATGCGGGCGACGAGCGTCTGCGCGCGCGAGGTGGTCATCTGGTGCGTGAGCGTACGGCCGAGGCAGGTCGCGCGTCGGGCGCGGCGCTCGCTCCACCGCCGCGAGGTCCTAATCTGTAGGGCATGTCGGGTCATTCCAAGTGGGCGAGCATCAAGCACAAGAAGGCCGTCGTCGACGCCCGCCGCGGGCAGCAGTTCACCAAGCTCGCGCGCGCGATCACCGTCGCCGCGAAGGAGGGGGGCGGCGATCCGGACGCGAACGCCGCTCTCGCCACCGCGGTCCAGAAGGCGAAGGACGCCTCGATGCCCAAAGACAACATCGAGCGGGCGATCGCCAAGGGCGCCGGCACCGGCGCCGACGGGGACAACATCGAGACGGTCGTCTACGAGGGCTACGGGCCGGGTGGCGTCGCGGTCCTCGTCGACGCGCTGACCGACAATCGCAACCGCACCGGGGCCGACGTGCGGCACCTCTTCACCAAGCACGGCGGCAACCTCGGCGAGCCCGGCTCGGTGGCGTACCTGTTCGATAAGACCGGAGTGATCGTCGTCGATGCGGGCCGCTACTCCGAGGACGACCTGCTCGCCGCCATCGAGGCCGGCGCGCAGGACATCGTCGCCGAGGACGACATCTACGAGATCCTGACCGAGCCCACCGACCTCGCGGCCGTCCGCGACGCGCTCACCGAGGCGGGCGTCGAGCTGCAGAGCGCGGAGTTGACGCAACGCCCGAAGACGACCGTCCCGCTCGAGGAGGACGGCGCCGCCAAGCTGTTCCGGCTGATCGAGGCGCTCGAGGAGAACGACGACGTCAACGAGGTGCACGCGAACTTCGACGTCTCCGCCGACGTGCTCGAGCGCGTCGCCGGCTGACGCTCAGGGGAGCGGACGCGCGCGGTAGAGCGGCACGGTGCCGCTGACGCCCTTCAGGCGGCGGTCGCCGGCGAAGGACCAGTGGAAGCCGTCGCGCGCTGCGTCGTGCACCTCGCGGGTGGCGAGCACGCTCCCGGGGCGGGCGATGTTCGTCACGCGGCTGGCGAGGTTGACCGACCGCCCGTACCAGTCGCCGGCGCGGCGCAGCGCCGGCCCGGAGGCGACGCCGACGCGCAGCTGCGGGAAGTGCTCGCCCTCGTCGTCGGCGGCGGCCACGAGGGCGAGCGCGGACCGGAGCAGCGGCGCCGGCTCGGGCGAGACGAGCAGCACCGCGTCGCCGATCGACTTGACGAGCGTGACCGGCGGCTCGACCGCCGCGACGGCGAGCGAGTCCAGGCGCGACGCGAGCCGTCCGAGCTCCTCGGGCAGGACCTCCTCGCCGACGCGCGTGAAGCCGACGAGGTCGGCGAAGGCCACGACGACGTCGCGCGCGCCCGGGAGCTCGCCGCCGAGCCGCTCGGCCGCGTCGATCGCCTCGAGCTGGGCGATGTGGCGCAGGTGCAGCGTGAGCATGTCGCCGACGAGTGGCGGCATCATCGGCGCGAGCGCGGCGGTCGCATAGCCGAGGCGCTCGGCGAGCTGCAGCTCGGTGAGTCCCGGCTCGAGCACGCGGCGCAGGGCGGTCTCGCGCATGAGGTCCGCGGCCTGTGCGAGGCCGCGCCCGAGGACCCGGGCGACGTCGAGGACGTCCGCCTCGGGAATGCCGGCGCGCACGAACTCTCCTGCCAGGCGCGCGGCCTCGACGTCGGCCTCGACGTACGCGCGCTCGTCGCCCACGATCGGCAGGCCGATGGCCCGGCGGAGCGCCTCGAGCTGCGATTCGTCGATGTTCGCCCGCTCGAGCAGTTCGGCGCGCGTGTAGCGCGGCGGGCCGCCGACGGCGCGCTCGACGAGGGCGTAGGTGAGCGTCCCGTCGTGGTGGTGGCGCAGCAGCTCCTCGCGCGAGACCCCCTGGTCGACCAGGTAGCGCAGCAGCGCGAGCCGCTGCGCGCGGTGCTCGCCCTCCAGGCCGTCGAGCAGCCCGGCGGCGTCGAAGTCGAGATCCTCCGGCTCCGGGCTGAGGGCGGGTTCCTGCATCGCCCGCCAGGGTACGGCACGCCAGGTCGCAAGGCCATCGGGGCAGGCGTCCGGGCGGCCGCGGAGAATCCCCACCCGTGATCGTCCTCGGCATCGACCCCGGCACGGCCAACACCGGCTACGGCGTCGTCATGCGCCGCAGCGGGCGGCTGTCCGCGCTCGACGGCGGCGTCATCGCCACGCGCGCGGAGCTCGCGCCCGAGCGGCGCCTGGAGCTCATCCACCGGCGCGTGCTCGACGTGGCCGCCGAGCACGGGGTCGACGCGTTCGCGCTGGAGGACGTGTACTTCGGGCAGAACGCGCACAGCGCGTTCGCGGTCGGGCAGGCGCGTGGCGTGGTCATGCTCGCGGCGGCGCTGCGGGGCGTGCCGTGCTCCTCCTACACGCCACAGCAGGTCAAGGGCGCCGTCTGTGGGCAGGGGCGCGCGCCGAAGGACCAGGTCGCGCGCATGGTCCAGGCGCTGCTCGGCCTGAGCGAGCTGCCGACGCCGGATCACGCGTCGGATGCCCTTGCCGTCGCCATCTGCCACGCGAACGCGGCGCCGCTCTCGCGGGCGCTGGCGCACGCGGGGGCCGGTCGATGATCGCGCTCGTCCGGGGTGAGGTGGCCGTGCGGCGCCCCGATCACGTGGTCGTGCTGTGCGCCGGCGTCGGCTACCGGCTCGCCGTGTCGGGCGAGACGCTGCGCCACGTCCCGGCCGCGGGCGAGGAGGTCGGCCTGCACGCCCACCTCGTCGTGCGCGACGACGCGCTCACGCTGTACGGCTTCGCCACCGAGCAGGAGCGCGACCTCTTCCTGATGCTCCTGTCGGTGCAGGCGGTCGGCCCGAAGGTCGCGCTGGCGATCCTCTCGGCCGGCGCCCCGCGCGAGCTCATCGGCGCGATCGCCGCCGGCGACGCCGCGCGCTTCCAGGCCGCGCAGGGCGTCGGCAAGCGCACGGCCGAGCGGATCGTGTCCGAGCTGCGCGAGAAGGTCGGCGTGGACGTCGACGCCCTGCCGCGCGTGCCCCCGTCCGCGCGCGGCGACGATCCCCGGCTGCTCGCCCGCGACGGTCTGCTCGAGCTCGGCTACACGCCCGGCGAGGCCCAGGAGCTGCTGGCCGACGCCGCCGGGGCGAGCGCCGAGGAGCTCATCGCCGACGCGCTGCGCACGGCGCGCGCGCGCTAGGGGGCGACGTGAGCGAGGCAGCCCAGACGGCGCGCATCCAGACCCCCTTCCTGACCGCGGAGGACGAGCTCGACCGCTCCCTGCGCCCGCGCCGGCTGGAGGACTTCGTCGGTCAGGAGCAGCTCAAGGAGCAGCTGGCGGTGGCGATCGAGGCGGCCGCCGCCCGCGGGGACGCGCTCGATCACGTGCTGCTCGCCGGGCCGCCGGGCCTCGGCAAGACCTCGCTGGCCCAGATCGTGGCCAGCGAGCTCGGCGTGGGCTTCGTGGCCACGGCCGGTCCGGCGCTCGAGCGCAAGGGCGACGTGGCCGCCTTTCTGACCGCGCTCGAGCCGCGCAGCGTGTTCTTCGTCGATGAGATCCACCGGCTCCCGCGGGCGCTGGAGGAGACGTTCTACCCGGCCATGGAGGACCATCAGCTGCCGATCACCGTCGGACAGGGCGCGGGGGCGCGCGTCGTCACGCTCGACCTGCCGCCGTTCACGCTCATCGGCGCGACCACACGCTCCGGGCTGCTCACCACCCCGCTGCGCGACCGCTTCGGCATCCAGGCGCGCCTCGCGCCCTATGGCGCGGAGGAGCTGGCGCGCATCGTCGTGCGCTCGGCCGGGATCCTCGAGATCCGCCTCGAGGCGGAGGGCGCGCGGCGGATCGCGTCGCGCAGCCGCGGCACCCCGCGCGTGGCGAATCGCCTGCTCAAGCGCGTGCGCGACTACGCCGAGGTGCGGATGGCCGGGGTGGTCACCGCCGAGGCCGCCGACGGTGCGCTCGCGCTGCTCGAGGTCGACGAGCGCGGCCTGGACCGTCTCGATCGCGAGATCCTGCGCGCGATCTGCTGCAAGTTCGACGGCGGCCCGGTCGGCCTGTCGACGCTCGCCGTCGCCGTCGGCGAGGAGCAGGACACGATCGAGGACGTGTACGAGCCGTATCTGCTCCAGGAGGGGCTCATCGCGCGCACCCCGCGCGGACGCGTCGCCACGAGCGCCGCCTTCGCGCATCTCGGCCTGCCCGCGCGCGTCGAGCCCGAGCGCGGCCCGGCGCTCTTTTGATCGCGCCTTGAGGCGCTTCCCTACTCTGTCTGCTCATGGCGCACCCGTTCATCTGCCCGAACTGCGGCCACCGCACGAGCGAGACCGACCGCACGATGGGCTTCACCCGGCAGCCGAAGGGCTGCGTCAAATGCGGCTTCGCGTTCCTGTTCGAGCTGCTCGACGACTATTACGCGGCGCCGGACGCCGCGTTCTTCGTGTGCGACAAGGAGGGCCGCGTGATCGGCTGCGGGCGCAACTCGTTCGCCTTCACGGGGCTCGAGGAGGAGGATGTCATCGGTCAGCGCATCGAGCAGGTGCTCGGTCTGACGTTCGACAACGGTGACGATCCGGTACAAACCGTGCTGGAATGGGGAGTGCGGGCGCTTGGGGTCGCGGTCGAGGTGGCCGGGGAGCGGGACGTGCCCGCGAGGGCGAAGGCCGACATATTCCCCGCGTATGACGATGACGGGGGCCTGCTGCTCGTGCTCACCCCGGAGAAGTGACGATGAGGACAATGACTTATTTGCGGGAAGCCTTGAGGCGGGCCGTCGCGCGGCCGACACTTGATCCGATGACCGACTCGCGGGCGCGCCCGTCATGAACGACCGACGTCGAAACACGCTCGTCCTGCTGATCGTCGCCGGCCTGCTGGCGGCGTCGTGCGTTGTCATCGCCACCAAGCCGACGTTCCTCGGCCTCGACCTCAAGGGCGGGGTCGAGCTCGTCTACCAGGGCAAGGCGACCGCGCAGTCGCAGGTCAACAGCGACTCGCTCAACCGCGCGATCGCGATCATGCGCAAGCGCGTCGACCAGCTCGGCGTCGCCGAGCCGTCGATCGAGCAGTACGGTCCGAGCGACATCGAGGTCGGCCTGCCGAACGTCAGCAACGAGCAGCGGGCCACCGAGCAGGTCGGCAAGACCGCGCAGCTGCAGTTCTATGACTGGGAGACGAACGTCATCGGCCCGGACGGCAAGCCGGCCGGGGCCAGCGGGCTCGCCGCGACCGGCGACGGCACCGGCGATCCGGGCGGCGCGACCTCGGGCGTCACCCAGTACCAGGCCGTGCTGCGCGCCGCCGCGCGCCCGGCCATCATCCGGCCCAACGACACGACGTACACGAAGGGCTGCACGCTGGCCACGAACGCGACCAGCGGCTGCCTGTACGGCCAGTGGTACCTGGTCAACGACACGACCAAGGCGGTGCTCGACGGGCCGGCCGACCAGCAGACGGGCCTGAAGAGCCCGGCGACGGCGCTCGCGGCGCTCGGTCCCAAGCACGCGAACGACAAGACGCGCGTCGTGCACGTCAACCCGGGTACCGTCGTCGTCGAGGCGACGCCGACCGAGAACAGCGCCGGCGACGTCACCGTCGCGAACCCGAGCTCGTACTACGTCCTCAACGACGACCCGGCGCTCAACGGCAACGACATCACCAACCCCGCGCAGGGCACCGACCCGAACAGCGGTCAGCCGAACGTCACGTTCGGCTTCAGCTCGCACGGCAAGACGGTGTTCGAGCAGATCACGAAGGCGATCGCCCAGCGCGGCGTGCTCGCCCAGGTCCCGGGCGTCAGCAAGCTGCAGGCCGAGCAGCACTTCGCGATCGTGCTCGACAACCAGCTCATCTCGGTGCCGTCGATCGACTACACCCAGTACCCGACCGGCATCGACGCGACCAACGGCTCGGAGATCAGCGGCGGCTTCACGCTCGACTCGGCCCAGAACCTCGCCAACGAGCTGCAGTCCGGCGCGCTGCCGATCCGCCTGACGCTCATCTCGGAGTCCACGGTCTCCGCGACGCTCGGCAAGCAGGCGCTCAACCAGGGCCTGCTCGCCGGCCTGATCGGCTTCATCGCGGTGTGCCTGTTCCTGCTCGTGTTCTACCGCGTGCTCGGGCTGATCGCGATCGGCGGCCTGGTCATCTACGGCATCTACCTGTTCGCGCTGTTCAAGCTCATTCCCGTCACCCTCACGCTGGCCGGCATCGCCGGGCTGATCCTGACGATCGGCGTCGCCGCCGATGCGAACATCGTCATCTTCGAGCGCGTCAAGGAGGAGATACGCGGCGGGCGCTCGGTCGCCGCCGGCATCGCCACCGGCTACAAGCGCGGGTTCGCGGCGATCGTCGACGCGAACGTCGTCACGATCATGGTCGCGTTCATCCTGTTCGTGCTCTCGAGCGCCGACGTGAAGGGCTTCGCGCTGACCCTCGGCATCGGCACGCTCGTGTCGCTGTTCACGGCCGTGCTCGCCACCCAGGCCGCGCTCGGGTTCATGTCGCGCTCGCGCTTCATCTCCAACCCGGCGCAGCTCGGCGCCGGCAAGCAGCGGCGCGCGTGGACGTTCGACTTCATGGGTCACTCGAAGTGGTTCTTCTCGCTGTCGGGCACGATCCTGATCATCGGGGCGCTCGCGATCGGCGGCAAGGGCATCAACTTCGGCATCGACTTCAAGGGCGGGACGCAGATCCAGACCTCGCTCGTCCAGCCGGCCACGCAGGCCCAGGTGGCGAGCGTCCTGGCCGCGACCGGCTACTCGACGGCCGACGTGCAGAAGGCCACCGGCAGCGGCATCGCGCCGAACACGTATCGCATCGCGACGAAGACGCTGCCGCCCGACCAGGTGGCCAAGGTGGAGTCGGCGCTCAACCAGCGCTACGGCGTCCGGGCCGGCACGTTCAACAACACCTCGATCGGGCCGACCTTCGGACGCACGATCGCGAACGCGGCGATCATCGCGATCATCGCGTCGCTGCTCGTCATCTCGATCTACATCGCGCTGCGCTTCGAGTGGAAGTACGCCGTACCGGTGCTCATCGCCCTCATGCACGACCTGCTCATCACGGCCGGCGTCTACGCGCTCACCGGGAGGCAGGTGACGGCCAGCACGGTGGCGGCCCTGCTCACCATCCTCGGTTACTCGCTCTACGACACGATCATCGTGTTCGACCGCGTGCGCGAGAACGTGCCGCGGATGCCGCGCGCCGCGTTCTCGCAGATCGTCAACCGCTCGATGTCCGAGGTGCTCACGCGTTCGCTGGCGACGAGCCTGTGCACGCTGCTGCCGATCGTCGCGCTGCTCATCTTCGGCGGCACGACGCTCAAGGACTTCGCCTTCGCGCTGATGATCGGCGTCGCGTCCGGCGCCTACTCCTCGATCTTCATCGCCTCGCCGGTGCTGACGCACTGGAAGGAGCGCGAGCCGATCTACCGCAACCGCCGCGAGCGGATCGTCCGCGAGCTCGGCGCCGTCCCGGCGTATGCGACGGGGGCGATCGCGGAGACGATCGAGGTGCAGCCCAAGCCGCGTCGCACGCGCCGCGGCTCGATCATCGCCCCCGAGACGCCCGGCGAGCAGATCTCCAAGGCCGAGTTCGCCGAGCTCGTGCGCGACCTCGACGTCGACGCGGGAGAGTCGGCGCCGCCCGAGCAGCCGGCGCCACGCACCCGCGGTCGCCGCGGCGCGAGCGCCGCCGCGACCGAGCCCGCGCCGCCGCCGGTTGCGAGCGAGGAGGACGAGCGGGCGCCGGCCCCCGAGCTCGATCCCGCCGCCGACGCACTCCCGGAGGACGTCGTCATGAAGTCCGCGCCGCAGCGGCCGGCGGGCAAGTCCCGGCGCAACCGACGGCACGGGAGGCGCTGATGGGTCTGCTCGGCTGGGTGATGATGGGCCTCGCGATCTGGCACTTCACGATCTTCCTGCCCGACCGCTTCTGGGGTGGGATCGTCGGGGCGTTCGTCGGCTCGCTGTTCGGCGCGATCATCTTCGGGTTCATCATCTACGCGGCGAAGTCGGGCGTGCTCGGCATCCCGGGTCCGCGCGCGACCGACATTCTCGTCGTCTGCTACGCGGTGCCGGGGGCGCTCATCGGCATCGCCGCCGTCTACGGCATCGGCGTGCAGCAGGAGCAGCGGGCCGGCTGAGGCCGGCCCCGCCACACCGTCAGGCGGCGCGCTGCGAGCCGCCGGCGTCCGTGGCGAGGACCGCCGGGCGCGAGCCGTGGAGCGGCCATCCGGGCCCGGGGCGCGCGAGCAGGAACCCCTGCAGCAGGTGGACGCCGAGGTCGGCGAGCGTGCGCAGCTCGGCCTCGGTCTCGATGCCCTCGGCGACGAGCAGCGCCCCGACGCGCTCGGCGTAGTCGACCATCGCCTTGACGAGCGCGGCCCGGTCGGGATCGGACTCGATCGCCGTGATGAGCGAGCGGTCGAGCTTGAGGTAGTCGGGGTGCACGGCCGTGATCTGGCGCAGTCCGGCGTAGCCCGCGCCCATGTCGTCGACGGCGAGCTTCGTGCCGCGGCGGCGCAGGACAGCGATCGCCGCCTCGAGCGAGGGGTCGTCGTTGCGCACGAGCGTGTCCTCGGTGATCTCGACGACGAGCCGCGACAGGTCCGCCGGCGTCTCGAGGATGGCGAGCGTTCGCGCGTCCGGCAGCGTCGCGCCGGACAGGTTGACGCACAGCCGGGCGCCGTCGGGCAGCCCGGGCAGCAGCCCGATCGCCGCCGACAGGCAGGTCTGCTCGAGCGCGTCGCGGTCGCCGAACTCCTCGGCGAGTGAGAACCAGTGCAGGGGGCTCGTCGTCGAGCCGAGATGGAAGCGGGCGAGCGCCTCGTAGGCGTGCGCCTCGCCGGTGAGCAGATCGAAGATCGGCTGCGTGACCATCTCGATCCCCTCGCCGCCGATGAGCCGGGCCAGGATCGCCTCGGCGTCGTTCTCCCCGTCGCCGCTGAGCGACTCCCCGTTGTAGGTGGACACGCGGCGCCGCGAGCTGCGCTTGGCCACGCGCAGGGCGATGTCGCCCGCCCGCAGGAGGGCGTTGGCGTCGCTGCCGTCCCGCGGCGCCCACGCGATCCCGACCGAGCCGGCCGCGCTCGGGACCGCGCCGCCCGCGTGGGCCAGTCGGCTGAGCAGCTCACGCGCGAAGGCCTCGGGCTCGGCCCGGACGGTGACGGCGAACTCGTCTCCGCCGAGGCGCCCGACGAGCGAGTCGCGGTCGCCGAGCTCGCGCATCTGCACGACGGCGCTCGCGAGCAGCACGTCTCCGGCCGCGTGCCCGTGGAGCTTGTTGACGAGGCCGAAGCGATCGAGGTCGAGCATCACGAGCGCGAGCGGATGCTGCTCGTCGGCGGCGGCGACCGCCGGCGCGAGCGCCGAGCGGAACGCCGAACGCGCCAGCGCACCGGTCAGCCCGTCGTGGTCGGCCTCGTAGCGCGCGAGCTCGAGCAGCTGACCGAGCTCGGACATCACGGCGCGGCCGGACAGCAGCAGCGCCGCGGCCGCCACGCACAGGCCGACGTAGCTGGCGTGCAGCGCCCCGACCTGCACGATCGGCAGCCCGAGCGCGACGACGAAGATCGCCGCCGCGAGCAGGTCGATCCGCGCGCGCACGAGCGCGCCGGTGATGACGGCGGCGAGCCACAGGAGCGTGAGGACCGTCACCCGCTCGTCGCCGAAGCCGTTGATGAGCACGCCGGCGACGGCCGCGGCTACCTCCTCGCCCCGTCCGGCGCGCGGTCCGAGATCGGCCATCTGCGTGAGCGCGCAGACGGCGACGACCGCCATCCCGATCGTGGCCAGCATGGCGTGGGGGTGCAGGCCGGGGTCGCGCAGGACGATCGCCAGCCCGGCGCAGGCGATGCCGGTCCGCGCGCCGGCGGCCACCGTCCGGGCTCCGAATCGTCGTGCGTGCGCTGTCGGCGTGCTCGTCGTCATGGCTGCGCTGATCGGGGCGACCTCCAAACGGCCGGATCGTGGGCGTCGAGGGGTGTGCGCGTCACAGCCCGTCCTCCTTCGGCGATTGCGCCCCGCAGCTGTACCCGTCGCGCGGCCGGACAGCCGGATATCTGGTGCCGCCCAGACCCCGTTCCGACGGCCCCCGGGGCCCGAATCCGCCGGGCGGGCGCTCCCGGTTCCGTCACCCGCCGCGCCTAGTCTCCCCGGGGCCTTGCTCGAACCCACCGTGCACATCGAACCGGCCTCGGTGCCGCAGACGCTCCGGCTCGCCCGCGAGCTGGGAGTCGGCCACGCGGTGGCCCAGGTGCTCGTGCGGCGGGGGCTCGGCGACCCGCCCCGGGCGCGCGCGTTCCTGGCGGCCGACGAGGCCCACGACCCGGCGGCCTTCGCCGGGATCGACGCCGCCGTCGAGCTCGTCACGCGGCACGTCCGCGGCGACAGCAGGATCACCGTCCACGGCGACTACGACGTCGACGGCGTCTGCTCGACCGCCGTGCTCGTGCGCGCCCTGCGCGGGCTCGGCGCGACGGTCGACTGGTACCTGCCGGATCGGGCGACGGACGGCTACGGCCTGGCCGACCACACCGTGCGCCGGCTCGCCGAGCGCGGCACCCGCCTGCTCGTCACGGCGGACTGCGCGATCGGCGCCGTCGACGAGGTTGGCCGGGCGCGCGCCGCGGGGCTGGACGTGGTCGTCACCGATCACCATGCCCCGCGGGCCGACGGGCGCCTCCCCGACGCGCCGATCGTGCACCCGGCCCTGTGCGGCTACCCGTGCCCCGAGCTGTGCGCCACGGCGGTCGCGCACCAGTTCGCGCGCGCCGTCTATCGCGCCTGCGGCGAGGCCGAGGAGCCGCTCCTCGAGGACCTCGACCTCGTCGCGCTGGCGACGATCGCCGATGTCGTCCCGCTGCTCGGGGAGAACCGCACGTTCGTGCGCCGCGGGCTGCGCGCGCTGGCCACGAGCGCCAAGCCCGGCCTGCGGGCGCTGATGGCCGTCGCCGCCGTCGATCCGGGACGGATCGACGAACGCGCCGTCGCCTTCGGGCTCTGCCCGCGCCTGAACGCCGCCGGTCGCCTGCATCGCGCCGACGCGGCGCTCGAGCTCGTGCTCACGACGGACGAGACGCGTGCGGCGGCGGTCGCCGACGAGCTCGACCGGGCCAATCACGAGCGGCGCCACACCGAGACGCGCATCCTGTTCGAGGCCGAGGCGCAGGTGGCCGAGCGCGGCGAGCGCGCGGCGTACGTGCTCGCCGGGGAGGACTGGCATCCCGGGGTCATCGGCATCGTCGCCTCGCGCCTCGTCGAGCGCCACCATCGCCCGGTGGTGTGCATCGCCCTCGAGGGCGACGCCGGACGCGGCTCGGGGCGGAGCATCGACGCCTTCGATCTGCTCGGTGCGCTGCAGGCCTGCGCCGGCCTCCTGCGCCGCCACGGCGGGCACCGGGCCGCCGCCGGCCTGGAGATCGAGCGGTCGCAGCTGCCGGCGTTCGAGGCCGCGTTCTGCCGCCACGCCGAGGCGGTCCTGACCGAGAGCGACCTGACGCCGACCGTGCGCGCCGACGCCGTCGTGTCGGGCGACGAGCTCGATCTGTCGCTCGCCGAGGAGCTGGCGACGCTCGGCCCGTTCGGGCGCGGCAATCCGCCGGTCTCGCTGCTCGTGCCGGCGGCGACGATCCACGACGTCCGGCCGATGGGGGAGGGGCGCCACGTCCGCTTCACGGTTCGCTCCGGCGGCGCGCGCTCGCAGGCCGTCGCCTTCGGGAACGGCGGACGCCTCCCCGTGGGCGAGGACGTCCCCGCCGACGCCGTGTTCTCGCTCGAGGTCAACGACTTCCGCGGGACCGTGCAGCCGCGCCTGGTGCTCCGCCACGTGCGGGAATGCGCGCCGGCGCCGATCACGCTGCTCGGCCACGAGGAGGATTACCTCGCGGGCGTCTGGCGCGAGCTCGCGTCCGCGGCGCCCGGGGAGGGGCCGGCGCCCGCCGCGACCGAGCGAACCGCCTGCGACCGGCGCGATCACGGCCTCGCCGGCACCCTCACCGCGCTCGCGGCGAGCGGCGAGCCGTTGCTCGTCGTGTGCGCGGACGCGGAGCGCCGGCTGACGCACCTGTGCGATCGCCTCGGCGGCTTTGCGCTGTGCGACTACCGCGCCCTCGAGCGCGAACCGTTCCTCGCCGAGGGCTTCGCGCACGTGGCGCTGCTCGACCCGCCGTCCTGGAGCCACGCCGCCACCGTCGCCCGCGCAGGCGATCCGGCCGCGTTCGTGCACCTGTGCTGGGGCCCGTCCGAGGTCGCGTTCGCGCGCCACGCGCTCGTGCGCGACTACGACCTGCGGCCCGCGCTCGCCGACTGCTACCGAACGCTGCGCGCCGCCGCGCGCTGTGACGGAGCGAAGCTCGCCCAGGTGCTCGGGGGCCCGGGCGAGCCGGGCCGGCCGTCGCGCCCGGCGGCGGTCGCCGGGCGCATGCTGCGGGTGCTCCGCGATCTGGCCCTCATCGAGGTGGACGCGGGGCGCGGGACGGTCGCGGTCACCGACGCCCCGCGGACCGAGCTCGAGCGCTCGCCGACCTTCCGCGCCGCGCAGCGCGTGCTCGAGGAGGGGTTGGCGCTGCTACCGGCCGACGTCTCGGCCCGTGAGTCCGCGCCACGACCGGCGGCGTGAGCGGACGCGAGCGGACGAGCGTCCGCCCGGTCCGGGCCCGGATGATCGCGGGCCAACAAATGTGCGCTTCAGCTCGGCGGGGTCCTGCCTTACGCTGTAACCATGGCGATCTCCGGCGAGGCTGACAAGACACCGCGCACTCCGGACGGCCCGCCCACCGGCGTGCCGGTCGTCGGCGTGCCCGGTCTGAGCGAGGCGGCCACGGCCACGCGCCGCACGCCGGTCGACGCCGTCGTCACGCTCACGCCGCGTGCGTCGGTGCGCGCCGAGCTGAACGAGTTCGAGCGGCGGCTGCTCACCGACCTGTTCGCGATCGTCTCCGAGCACGCGGCCGACGCGGCGATCGAGATCGACCGCGATCGCGTCGAGGACGCGTTCGTGTTCGCGTGCGAGCACCACGCCGACCAGCGCCGCAAGTCGGGCGAGGACTTCATCGTGCACCCGGTCGGCGTCGCGCGGATCTGCGCCGGGATGCGGCTTGACACCGAGACGCTGTGCGCGGCGCTGCTGCACGACACCGTCGAGGACACGACCGCCTCGCTGGCCGAGGTGCAGGAGCGCTTCGGCGAGGAGATCGCGACGATCGTGGACGGCGTCACGAAGCTGACGGGGATCACGTTCACCTCGCGCGACGAGGCCCAGGCCGAGAACTACCGCAAGATGATGGTGGCGATGGCCACCGACGTGCGGGTCATCCTCATCAAGCTCGCCGACCGCCTGCACAACATGCGCACGATCGACGCGATGCCCAAGCAGAAGCAGATCGACAAGGCGAAGGAGACGCTGGAGATCTACGCGCCGATCGCGCATCGCCTCGGCATCCACGCGATCAAGTGGGAGCTCGAGGATCTCGCCTTCGCGACCCTGCATCCCCGCAAGTACCAGGAGATCAAGGGACTCGTCAGCCAGCAGCGCGACGAGCGCGAGCGCTACGTCTCGGAGGCGGGCGAATACCTCGCGCGCGAGTTGGACGCGCTCGGCATCGAGGCGCAGATCGCCGGCCGCGCCAAGCACTTCTACTCGATCTACTCGAAGATGACCAAGAAGGGCCGCGAGTTCAACGAGATCTACGACCTCACCGCCATGCGCGTGGTCGTGGACTCGGTGAAGGACTGCTACGGGGCGGTCGGCGTCATCCACTCGCTGTGGAAGCCGCTCCCCGGGCGCTTCAAGGACTTCATCGCGATGCCCAAGTTCAACATGTACCAGTCGCTGCACACGACGGTCATCGGGCCCGAGGGTCGGCCCCTGGAGATCCAGATCCGCACCCACGAGATGCACGAGATGGCCGAGTTCGGCGTCGCCGCGCACTGGATGTACAAGGACGGCCGGCGGCCCGGGGACGGTCGCGGTCGCGCGGGCGGCGACGAGACGAAGCTGAAGTGGCTGCGCTCGATGGTCGACTGGCAGAAGGACCTGTCCGACCCGCACGAGTTCATGGACACGCTGCGCAACGACCTGTTCGAGGACGAGGTCTACGTGTTCACGCCGAAGGGCGAGGTCAAGTCGCTCGCCGGCGGCGCGACGCCGCTCGACTTCGCCTACGAGGTGCACACCGAGATCGGCCACCGCTGCGTCGGCGCCCGCGTGAACGGCAAGATCGTGCCGCTGCACTACGAGCTGAACTCGGGCGACATCGTCGAGATCCTGACCGCCAAGCGCGAACGGGGCCCGTCGCGAGACTGGCTGGCGGTCGTCAAGACCACGCGCGCCCGCAACAAGATCAAGGCCTGGTTCAAGGCCGAGTCGCGCCAGGACACCGAGCACAGCGGGCGCGAGTTGCTGCAGGAGCACCTCAAGAAGGCCGGGCTGCCGGCCCAGAAGATCACCGGTTCGCCGCTGCTGGCCGACGTCATCCGCGAGATGGGCTTCCGCAAGGCCGACGACTTCTACATCGCGCTCGGCGGTGCCAAGGTCTCGGCCAAGGTCGTCGTCAACAAGGTCATGCAGCGCCTCAAGCAGGGCGAGGCGGCGGACGGCGAGCAGACCGCCGCGGCCGACCTGCTGCACGTCGGGCGCACCCGGACCCAGCCGACGACCTCCTCGGGCCAGTACGGGATCCGGGTCGAGGGCGTCGACGACGTCATGCTGCGCCTGGCCAAGTGCTGCCGCCCGGTGCCCGGGGACCCGATCGTCGGCTACATCTCGCTCGGCCGCGGCATCACGATCCATCGCGAGGACTGCTCCAACGCGCGGCTGTTGCGCAAGGATCCCGAGCGCTTCACGCCCGTCTCCTGGGACGGTGACAACGCCGCCTCGTTCCGCGTCGAGCTGCAGATCGACGCGTACGACCGCCACCGCCTGCTCGAGGACCTCTCGCGCACGTTCGCCGAGTCGGGGATCAACATCATCGAGGCGCGCTGCCTGTCCGAGCCGCCGATGGTCAAGAACCGCTTCGTCGTCGAGGTGGCCGACACGCACACGCTCAAGGGCGCGATCAGCCGCCTGCGCGGCATCGAGTCCGTGTTCGACGCCTACCGCGTCACGCCGGGGGCCGGCGGGGCCGGATAGCCGGGCGTCGGCTCACGCCGCCCTAGGAGACGACGAGCAGGCTGCGCGGCTCGATGCCGTAGCGGGCCTCGCGCACGTCGCCGAGGTAGTCGCCGTCCACCTGCAGGGGCAGCGGGCGGTCGTCGGCGCTGCGGACGACGACCTCGTGGACGCCGGCGAAGCTCGAGACGCGGCGGTGACGCGACACACGCGCGCGCCTCGACAGCGCGCGCCAGGTGAACGTCGGCATGTCGATCGGGCTGCAACGGCGCAGCACGCCGCCGGCGAGCGTGCCCGACTGCAGGCCGGCGCCCTCGGCGATCTCGATCGGCCGGTCGCGGAAGTACGTGAAGGGCGCGGCGTTCTGCACGACCGTGGTGACGCCCTCGTAGGTCTGCCCGTCGGCGGTGATGACCATGCGCGGCGGGCGCACCAGGTACTCGCGATGGAAGCTCGCGATCCCGGCCCAGGCGAAGTACCACGGGCCGAAGCGGGCCTTCAGCCGCGGATTGCCGTCAACGCGCCTGGTGACGCTCGCATCGAGGCCGACGCCCGACGCGAACGTGAAGCGGCGCCCGTTGACGACACCGACGTCGGCAAGGCGCGGCCGCCAGTCGTCGGCGATGTGCAGCACGTGCTCGGTCGCGTCGACGAGGTCCCCGGGGATGCCGAGGATCCTGGTGTAGACGTTGGCCGAGCCTCCGGGCAGGCAGGTGAGCGCCGTCTCGGAGCCGACGAGGCCGTTCGCCGCCTCATTGACCGTCCCGTCGCCGCCGAACGCGACGACGAGGTCGTACCCCTCGCGCGCCGCGTCGCGCGCCAGCTCGGTCGCGTGGCCCCGGGCCCGGGTGTCGATCGCCTCGACGTCGTAGCGCCCCTGCAGGGCGTACACGACCAGATGGCGCAGGCGGTCCGAGACCGTGGTCGCGTACGGGTTGACGATGATGAGCAGGCGCTTGCGCTCGCTCGCCGGCTCGCGCTCGCCGCGGACGCGGGCAGCGTCGGCGGCGCGCCGGAAGCGCTGATCCGAGCGCGCGGGGTCATCGCGCAGGGCGTCGGTCGTGCCCGCCTCGGCCACGACCTCGAAATCACTCACGGCTCTGGGCTACACCGCCGCGGCAGCGCCGTTACGAGGGGGCCGGCCGCGGCCCGGACGTTCGTCCGCCCGCCTGCAGGCCGGCGCCGCCGCGTCCGATCACCGGGGGGTCGGCTCGGCATGGTTTGAATGTCGCGTCCGACGGCTTGTATACTGCGGCGCACATAGCTGGACGCATCCAGAGGGGTGGAGGGACTGGCCCGTTGAAACCCCGGCAACCTCCCGCGAAAGCGGGGATGGTGCCAATTCCATCAGGCTCCAACAAAGGCCTGGGAGATGTGGTTGGAGTCTTTCACCGGGACCTTCGCCACAGCCCAGCGGAGGTTTCCAACATGACGGCAGAAGGACTCAAGTGCAGGGAATGCGGGACCGAGTACCCGCTCGAGGCGTTGTACGTGTGCGAGCGGTGCTTCGGGCCGCTCGAGGTGGCCTACCACCACGACAGCGGGCGCGATGTCGCCGAGTGGCGCCGCCGCATCCAGAGCGGGCCGCAGAACATCTGGCGCTACTCGGACTTCCTCCCGCTCGCCGGCGGCCCCCCGGGCCCGTCGAGCCGGCGCACCTCGCGGGTGGGGCTGCCGGCCGGCTGCACGCCGCTCGTGCGGGCGGACCGCCTCGCGGCCGAGCTCGGCCTCGGCGAGGTGTGGGTGAAGAACGACGCCGCGAATCCGACGCACTCCTTCAAGGACCGGGTCGTGTCGGTCGCCACGGCACGGGCCCGCGAGCTCGGCTTCAAGGTCATCGCCTGCGCGTCGACGGGCAACCTGGCCAACTCCGTCGCCGCCCACGGCGCGGCGCTCGGGATGGAGTCCTACGTCTTCATCCCCGCCGACCTCGAGGAGCAGAAGGTGCTCGCCACCGGCATCTACGGCACCAAGCTCGTCGCCGTCCGGGGCAACTACGACGACGTCAACCGGCTCTGCACCGAGCTCTCGGCCGAACGCGACTGGGCGTTCGTCAACGTCAACCTGCGCCCGTACTACGCCGAGGGTTCCAAGACGATCGCGTTCGAGATCGCTGAGCAGCTCGGCTGGCGCGTCCCGGACCGCGTCGTCGCGCCGATCGCCTCGGGCTCGCTGTTCACGAAGATCGGCAAGGGCTTCGACGAGTGGCGCCAGGTCGGCCTGCTCGACGGGGACCTTCCGGCGATGCACGGCGCCCAGGCCGAGGGCTGCTCGCCGGTCGCCAGCGCGTTCGCCGCGGGGCAGGACGTGTGCCGCCCGGTCAAGCCGGACACGATCGCCAAGTCGCTGGCCATCGGCAATCCGGCCGACGGGCCGTACGCGCTCGAGCTCGCCCGCCGCACGGGCGGTGGCGTCGACTCCGTGACCGATAACGAGATCCGCGAGGGCATCTCGCTGCTCGCCCGCACGACGGGCATCTTCACCGAGACCGCCGGCGGCGTCACGGCCGCGACGCTGGCCAAGCTCGCCGCGCGCGGCGACATCGGCGCGCAGGACAGCGTCGTGCTCGTGATCACCGGCGACGGCCTGAAGACGCTCGACGCGGTGCGGGGCAGCTTCGAGGCCTACGAGATCGACCCGTCGCTGGCCGACTTCGAGGCGAACGTCGACGAGGCGCCGATCGCCCACCCCGCCGGGGTGCGGTGATCGATGGCGGTCACCGTGAAGATCCCCACCCAGCTGCGGGCCGCGGCGGGTGGGGTGGCCGAGACCGAGGTCGAGGGCGCGAACGTACGCGAGGTGCTCGACAGCCTGTTCGACAACTTCTCCGAGCTGCGCGAGCGGATCTCCGATGAGGGCGGGTCGCTTCGCCGCTTCGTCAACGTCTACGTCAGCGGCGAGGACATCCGCTTCCTCGACGGGCTCGACACGACGGTGGCCGACGGCGCCGAGGTGACGATCCTGCCGGCCGTCGCCGGCGGCTGACGCGGCCGGGCGGGCGTGGCCGGCGTCTACGCCGCCGCGCGCCGCGCGGCGGCCACGCGCACGTGGCGATCGTGTCGCACGCGGCCGGCGGCATCCAGGCGGGCGAGCTCGACCCGGCGATCCTGGCGTACCTCGACGATGATGCCCCCTCGCGTGCGGTGCACGGTGACGGCGGCACGCGGGCTCCGCGCCCGGATCGCGGCGATGAATCGACACTGCTCCAGCGTGAGCTCGAGCGGCTCCATGCCCATTGGATCGGCGGCTGCGCGGGGATGCTTAAGGGGCGCGGCGCGACGTGGCCGGGCGTCGGGGCCGCCGCCGCCCGCCGTCTGCTAAGTGAGGGGCATGGCGCGCCTGAGGATCGAGCTCCCGTTGTCGACCCGCTGGCTGCTGGCGGTCGCGTTCTTCGCGTGCCTCGGCCTCGTCGCGTTCCTCGTCGTGCGCGGCAACGACTCGACCGCGCCGACCAGCAACGCGCGGGGGACGCTCGAGGCCAACCAGATCGGTCAGATCGTCGTCAACCAGGACCAGGCGCCTCACACGGCGCCGTTGCGCGGCCCGGCCTCGCCCCGGGCCGCGCTCGCGCGGGCGATCGCGGCGGACGTGCGCGCCCGCATCGCCTCCCACGACCTGACGGGACCGTTCGGCTCCGTCGCCTGCTCGGCGGACCGCGAGCCCCATGCCGGACGTGACCCCTTCGTCTGCACCGTCACGGCGGCGTCGCTGACCTACACCTTCTACGGCGTGGCCGATCGGCGCGCGCGCAGGCTCGTCTGGTGCAAGGAGGACGCCGTCGCCGAGGCCGGTCTGACCGTGCCGCTGAGTCCGCGCTGCCTGTCCTGAGGGCGGCCTGACGGGCGCCGGCCGCCGGTTCTCGGAGTGGACCGCGGTGGACTTCCGCTCAATATCCGCCACCAAGCGACCGATGTCACTGGCATGCGACGTTCCCACGACGTCTTGTCCGTCTGCCCCGAGCATCCCGGCGCGGCGGCCGCCAAGTGATGCTCGATCCGCACGAAGCGCCGGCGACGGCGCCGCTCCAGGCGCCCTCGACGCCGATCGACCCGCTCACCGGGCTGCCCGATCGCGCCGTGTTCGACGGCGACCTGCGGCGCGCCGTCAGCCACTCGCCCGAGGCGCAGGGGTCTGCCGTCGTCGTGATCGGCGTCGACCAGCTCGCCCGCGTCGTCGACGCGCTCGGGCCGCGCGCGGCCGATGAGGTGCTGCGCACGACGGCCGGGCGCCTCCGCCGGCTGACCGTCAACGGTGACGGGCTCGCCCGCCTCGCGGGGGACACATTCGCGTTGCTCATCGCCGACGACGACCCGAAGCGCGCCGCCCGGACGATCGCCGACGAGGCGCTCGCACTCGTGGCCGCCCCGATCGTGGTCGGCGGCCAGGAGCTGCTGCTGTCGGCGAGCGCGGGCGTCGCGATCGTGGACTCGAGCCGCATGGGCGCCGAGGAGGTCGTGCGCGACGCCGCGACGGCCCAGCATCGCGCCCAGCGGCGCGGCGGCGGGCGCGTCGAGCTGTTCGAGCCCGAGCTGCGCAACGGCCTGCTGGAAGACCTGCGCATGGAAAGCGAGCTCCGCTCGGCCATCAGCTGCGGCCAGGAGCTGCAGCTGTTCTACCAGCCGGTCGTGTCGCTCGAGTCGGGCTCGGTCGTGGCGGTGGAGGCGCTCGTGCGCTGGGACCATCCCCGACACGGCCTGCTCCTGCCGTCGCGCTTCCTCGGGGTCGCCGAGCGGGCGGGGGTCCTGGCCGAGCTCGATCGCTGGATGATGGCCGAGGCCTGCCGCCAGCTGTCGGCGTGGACGTCCGAGCACGGCCACAAGAGCCCGCCGCGCGTGAGCATCAACGTGTCCGCCGACGAGCTGTCCGACACCGAGTTCGCCGTCGACGTCGCCGCCGAGCTGCGCCGTTGGGGCCTGATCGGCTCGCAGCTGGTGATCGAGGTCGCGCAGACGGCGCTACGCCATTCGGCCGGCGCCGCGACGCGGCTGTCCGAGCTGCGCTCGCTCGGGGTGAGCGTGCTCCTGGATGACTTCGGCACCGGCTACGCCTCGCTCTCCTACCTGCGCCGCCTGCCGATGGACGGCCTGAAGATCGAGCGCTCGTTCGTCGAGGACCTCCTCACCTCGACGCCGGCGCGGGCGATCGTCGAGGGCGTGCTCGAGATCGGCCGCGCCATGGGGCTGTCCGTCGTCGCCGTCGGCGTCGAGACGGCCGAGCAGCTCGAGGCGCTGCGTGAGCTCGGCTGTAACGCCGGCCAGGGCCTGCACTTTCTCGGCCCGGTGCCTCCGGCGACGCTCATGGAGCTGTTCGCGCTGAGCAACCAGCCGATGGCCGACGGCGACGCGCCGCTCGCGCTCTCGCCGTCCGCGGGCCCCACGGCGGCCGAGGACGACCTCCGGGACGCCGGCCAGACGATGACGCTCGGCCAGGCCGCGTCGCTGCTGAGCATCTCCTCGAGCACGCTGCGCCGCTGGGCCGACGACGGACGTGTTCCGACCGTGCGCACGAGCGGCGGCCACCGCCGCTTCCGGCTCTCCGAGCTGCGCCTGCTCGCGCCGCCCACGCCCGCCGTCCGCCTGCGCGCCCCGAAGGTCCCGGACGCGCCCGTGAGCGCCGCGGCGGTCCTGCTCGCCGAGGATGGCCCCGCGCTCGTCGAGGTCGCCTGCCGAGCCATCTACGAGGGCACGAGCGGCTGGTTCGGCCGCGAGGACGCCCGTCCCGCGGTGCACGCCTGGGTCGGGCGCCTCGCCGACGCGTTCCGCTCCGGCAGCTATCTGTCGCTCGCCGACGGCGTGCGCGAGCTCGCCCGTCGCGCCCAGGTCGGCGGCGCGTCGCTCGCCGAGCAGCACGCGTTCCTCGAGCGCTTCGGCGCGGCGTTGCGGCGCCGCCTCGAGCAGGGCGACAGCAGCGAGGACGAGCAGGTGGCCGTCGCCCGGACGATGGCCGCGCTCGCGCACCAGCTGCTCGACGAGGCCGAGCTCTAGCCGAGGGCCCTCGTCCCGGCTCAGACGTTCGTGGACGATGAGTCCAGCCGGGCGCCCCGGGGCTCAAATGGCCCGCGTGCCCCGACGACACGGGGGGTATGCGACCGCTGCCCGCCCGTTGGACCCTCGCCGCCGTGTTCGCCGTCGTCGCCCTGGTCGCCGGCAGCGCGCAGGCGGCGGGGCGCCACCACGCCGTGGCCGGCGCCGCCCAGGCGGGCTCCGCCTCGGCGACCCTTCAGGCCACCGTCATCGATGACGACCTCGCGACGATCGTCAGCTTCCAGTACGGCACCACGACGAACTACGGCTCGACGACGACGACGATCAGCGTCAACGCGCTCGTCATCTCGACGCGCGTGTCGGTGACGATCGGCGGCCTGACGCCGGGCGTGACCTACCACTACCGGGTCGTGGCCAACAACCTGCTCGGAACGACCTACGGCGCCGACCAGACCTTCACCATCGCCGCGACCGGCGGCGGCACGACGGTCACGAGCACCACCTCGGTGACCGCGAGCGGTGGCTCGGGCACCGGCGCCACCGTCGGCGGCTCCACGGGCTCGGGCACCGGTTCGGGCGGCGGTTCCGTCTCGGTCGGAACCGGCGCCCCGACGGGGACGACCGGCGCGACCGGCGCGACCGGGGCCAGCGGTTCGGTCGGCTCGGGCACCGCGGGCGCCCCGGCGGGGCCCGCCCCCTCGACGACCGGCGGCGGCTCCTCGCCGACCGGCGTCAGCACGCCCGGCGCCTCCACGGTCGGCACCGTCGCGCCCCCCAGGTTCCAGCGCTCGGCCGTCGTGTCGGACACGACGGGCGTCGTGCTCGTCACGCCCCCCGGTGCCACGGAGCCGCTCCCCGTGACCTCGAGCGTCGACGTGCCCAACGGGACGCTCGTCAACGCGCACGCCGGCGTGGTCAACCTGACGACGGCGCTCGACACGCACGGACGCACGCAGACCGTCATGGTGTGGGGCGGAAGCTTCCGGTTGCGCTACGCCCACGGCCAGACCGGCCGCGTGATCCTGGCGCTGGCGGGCGGCAACTTCGGCGCCTGCGCGGCGTCGGCAGCCGGGCCGCTCCGCGCCCGGGCGGCCCGGGCACCGGCCCACTCGACCCGATCGCCGCACGTCGTGCGCAGCCTGTGGGGCAGCGACAACCATGGCCGCTACACGACGCAGGGCAACAACAGCGTGGCCACCGTCCAGGGCACGGTCTGGCGTACCGAGGACCGCTGTGACGGCACGCTCACCACCGTCGCACGCGGCGCGGTGCTCGTGCGCGACGCACGGACGCATCGCACGGTGCGGGTGACCACCGGCCACAGCTACCTGGCGCGACGCGCCGGCTGACGGCCGCCCGGAGCGCGGGGCGATGACGACGAACGACAGCGCGCGCGGACGGCTCCGCGTCGCCGCGCTCCTGCTCGCCGCACTGCTGACGCTCGCCTTCGGCATCGGCTCGCTCCTGCTCGGGGCGTGGGACGGGCTCGAGGCCCAGACGGTGTCGCTGCGCTTCCAGCTGCGTCCGACCGTCCACCCGCGCGGGATCGTCGTCGTCGGCGTCGACGACCCGACACTGCAGGAGGTCGGGCACGCGTGGCCGTTCCCGCGCGCGATCGACGCGAAGCTCGTCGATCGCCTGCACGCCGACGGCGCGGGGACGATCGTGTTCGACGCCGACCTCAGCAACCAGACAGACATCCCTGACGACCTCGCGCTCTACCACGCGATCGGGCGCGCCGGCGGCGCGATCCTCGCGACCGTCACCTCCGACGGGCACGGGCACACGACGGTCTTCGGCGGCGACGCCAACGTCGCTGCGATCCATTCGCGGGCCGCGCGCGCGAACCTCGTCAGCCACGGCGGCGAGTTCGAGGGCTATCCCTACTCGATCGGCGGGGTTCAGACGCTCGGCGTGGCCACCGCCGAGCGGGTGCTCGGCCACCCGATCACCCCGGCGCAGTTCGGGCCGAGCCCGGCCTGGATCGACTTCCCGGGACCCCCGGGGACGATCCCGTCGGTCTCCTACGGCGACGTCCTGTACGGCCGCGTCGCGCCGGCGGCGGTCGCCGGCAAGATCGTCGTCATCGGCGGGACGTCGCCGCTGCTGCAGGACGTGCACCCGACCCCGACCGCCGGCGGTGAGCTGATGTCCGGCCCGGAGATCCAGGCCGCGGCGATCTACTCGGCGCTGCACGGCAACCCGCTGCGCCAGGCGCCGGGCTGGGCGGCCTGGCTCGCCGTCATCGCCGCGGCGCTGCTCACGCCGCTGCTCGCGCTGCGCGTGCGGCTGCGCTTCGCGGTGCCCGTGAGCGTCGTCGCGGCGCTCGCCTACGCCGGCGCGTGCGTGCTCGCGTTCAACCTCGGGACGATCCTCGACGCGACCGACCCGCTGCTCACCTGGGGCGTCGGCCTCGTGGCGACGATCGGCGCCGCCGCGCTCGCCGGCGACGTCGAGCGCCACCTGATCGGGGTGTACGCCCGCGTGCTCGAGCGCACCGTGCGCGAGCGCGACCGTCAGCTGTCGGCCACCGAGCTCGAGATCGTCCGCCGCCTCGCCCACGCGGCGGAGTCGCGCGACGCCGACACCGGTGAGCACGTCGAGCGCATCGGCTTCCTGTGCGAGCAGCTCGGCCTCGCCGCCGGCATGAGCCGCGCCGAGGCGAAGATGCTCGGCCACGCGAGCGTCATGCACGACGTCGGCAAGATCGGCGTCCCGGACGCGGTGCTGCTCAAGCCGGCGCGGCTCGACGCGGAGGAGTGGGAGATCATGCGCACCCACACGACGACCGGCGGCGAGATCCTCGGCGGCTCGGAGCGCCCGATCATCCAGATGGCCGAAACGATCGCGCGCACGCACCACGAGCATTGGGACGGCAACGGCTACCCGGCCGGTCTCCAGGGCAACGAGATCCCGCTCGTCGGCCGAATCTGCGCGATCTGCGACGTGTTCGACGCGCTCGTCTCGCCGCGGCCCTACAAGGAGGCCTGGGGCGTCGACGAAGCGCTGGCCGAGATCCGGCGCAGCCGCGGCTCGCATTTCGATCCGCAGCTCGTCGATGTCTTCCTGAACCTCGTGCCGAGCCTCCTGCACCTGTACGCCGAGCAGTCACCGGCCGCGCTCGCGACCGCCGGCGACCCGCCTGCCGAGCCGCCGGCCGCCTCGCCGGCCCTGTCACTCGTCCCCGAGCCCCCGGTCGAGCCGACGCTCGACTCCGCCAGCGCAGGCGGATAGTAGGCTCCGCCCCGTGGCTGGCGACGGGGCCGAATTCGATGTCGACGTGCTCGCCGCGGCGCTGCGAGCCGACAACGCCGATCTCGAGCAATACGTCGAGGTGCTCGCCGAGAAGCTGACCGCGTCGCTGCCCGGTCGCGTGGCCGTCAGCCGGCGGCGCGCCGGGCTGCTCGGTCCGAAGCGGGTGAACCGGATCGTGCTCACCCTGCCCGACAGTCGTCCGGAGGTGCAGGTCGCCGACGGCGCCGTCGAGGCGATCTGGACCCGCGTGTCCGGCGGCATCGCGCTCAAGCACGAGCGTGTCGATTTCGATCTCTGGCTGCAGCGCGTGAGTGAGTCGCTCGCGGCCGAGGCCCAGCACAGCGAGCGCACGCGCGAGGCGCTGCGCCGGCTGCTCATCTGACGAGGAAAGGACGCAACGTGGGTTTTCTCAAGCGTGACGAGGCAGGCGCTCCCGCGCCGGCCGCCGCGGCTCCCGGGCCGCAGGACGACGGGCCGGCGCCGGGCGCGCCGGCGCAGAGCGTCGAGCAGGCGCCCACGGCGGGTCAGTACGAGGCGGGCTCGCTCGCCGGGATCCCCGAGGCCGGGCGGGCGCGGGTCGAGCGCATGAAGCGCTCTGCCCAGAGTGGCTTCTTCACCAGCGACCTGTCGGCCAACGAGCACCTCGTGGTCCGCGAGGCCGGCTTCGAGCCGCTCGGCCTCGTGCTCGGCAGCTCGATCTACCACATCGGCTTCCAGCAGGCGAATTGGAGGAAGAGCCAGGAGATGGGCGTGCTGACGCAGGCGATGTACCACGCCCGCGAGCTCGCCATGACCCGCATGGAGGAGGAGGCCGACCAGCTCGGCGCCGACGGGGTCGTCGGCGTGCGCCTGGACATCGGACGCTACGAGTGGGGTGCCGACATGGCCGAGTTCATCGCCGTCGGCACCGCCGTCAAGCATCGCGAGGGCGTCCTGCACCGGGCGCCCAACGGGCGGCCGTTCACGAGCGACATGTCCGGCCAGGACTTCACCACCGTGCTGCGGACCGGCTTCCGGCCCGTCGGGCTCGTAATGGGCAACTGCGTCTACCACGTCGCCCACCAGAGCATGCGCCAGTCGTTCCGCCAGATGGGCCAGAACCAGGAGATGACGGTCTTCACCGAGGCGCTCTACGAGGCGCGCGAGCTGGCCATGCAGCGGATGCAGGCCGAGGCCGAGCAGGTGCAGGCGCGCGGCATCGTCGGCGCTCGCCTGGGGCAGGGCAGCCACGGCTGGGGCTCGCACATCATCGAGTTCTTCGCGATCGGGACCGCGGTGATCCCGAGCGAGGAGGCGGTCGTGGAGGGCCCGAGCTTCGTGCTGCCCGTCACCGGCTAGCGATCGCGGGGCGCGCCGTTACGCGCCGGCCGGCACGCCGTCGACCTCGCCGAAGCGAGCTCTGGCGACCCGCGCGGTCGCCCGCGCGCGACGCGTCGTCGTGGCGAGCCCGAGGACGACCACGAGCGCCCCGCACGCGGTGGTGAACCACCAGCCGGCGTGGCTCGAGTGGGTGAGCTGCAGGTGCAGCGCCCGCTCGGCGGCCGGCGCGGCGATCGCGCCGACGACGGCGACGCCGAGCGTCTGGCCGATCTGGCGGGAGGTCGATGCGACGGCCGCGGCGACCCCGGCCTGCGCCGGGGGCATGCCGACCACCGCCGTGACGGTGATCGGCGGATTGACCATCCCGAAGCCGATCCCGAAGATGACGTACGCGGCGAGCAGCCAGCCGGTCGACGTGCCGGTCGACAGCCCGGTGAGCATCAGGCTGCTGATGGTGATGCCGAGCCCGCCGATGACGAGCGGCACGCGCGAGCCACGGCGCCCGACGAGGCGGCCGGACAGCGGCGAGAACACGATCGTCATCGCCGCGAGCGGCAGCACGTACAGCCCGGCGTGCAGCGCCGACAGCCCGCGGACCTCTTGCAGGTAGAGCGTGTTGAGGAACAGGTAGCCGCCGAGCGCCGCGAATGCGCTCATCGCGATGACCGCCGCGCCCGAGAACGGGATGCTGCGAAAGAAGGCGAGCTCGATGAGCGGATCGCCCTGGCGGGACTCGTGCCAGAGCAACCCGAGGAACGACGCGACGACGAGCCCGAACAACGCGAGCTCGCGCGTCGAGGACCAGCCGAGCGACGGACCCTCGATGATCGCGTAGGTGAGCGAGGCGAGCATGACGATCACGAGCAGCTGACCGGCCGCGTCGAAGCGGCGGGCTCGCGTCGCGCGCGACTCGGGCACGAAGCGGGCGGTCAGCCCGAGCGCGGCAAGCCCGACGGGGATGTTGATCCAGAAGATCGAGCGCCAGCCGACCGACTGCACGAGGGCGCCGCCGACGACCGGTCCGAGCGCGAAGCTGACGCCGACCGTCGCCCCCCACAGGCCGATGGCCTGGGCACGCTCACGCGGATCGTCGAAGGTGTTGCGGATGATCGACATCGCGACCGGGTTGAGCATCGACGCGCCGACGCCCTGGAGCATCCGGAACGCCACGAGGAACTCGAGGCTCGGAGCCAGGCTGCACAGCAGCGAGCCGAGCGTGAAGAGCGCGAGGCCGATCTGGAAGACCCGCCGCCGGCCGTAGCGGTCGGCCATCGACCCGGCGAGCAGGAGCAGGCTCGCGATGACGAGCGTGTAGGCGCTGACGGTCCACTGCAGTCCCGAGACGGTGGCGTGCAGCTCGCGTCCGATCGAGGGCAGCGCGACGTTGACGATCGTGTTGTCGAGCCCGACGATGAGCAGGCTCATGCAGCAGATCGCGAGGATGAGCCGCCGGCGCCGTCGGTCCGGCGACTGCTGGGCGGTCGTCTCGGCCATACGATCAAGGTAGGACCGAAACGGGCAGCACCCGCCGCCTTCCGTCCTCCGGCGCGCGGGGATGCGCCTCCCGAGCGCGTAGGATCCATCCTGTTCGGGCAGATCGACAGGGGATGGCGGCGGTGGACGGACGCGGAGCGGGGGCGGGATGAGCACCGAGGAGCACGCGGCCCTCACGCCGCAGGAGATCGAGCAGGTCGAGCGCGAGCTGCTCGAGCGCTTCAACCAGGAGGTGGCGCCCGCCGCGGACGGCCTGGCCATGGCCATGATCGTGGGGGGATACCCGGACACCGTCATCCGCGTGGTCGCGACGGCCCAGGGCGAGTCGCGCTCCCACGAGTGGTCGATCTGGGACGGAGAGATGATCGGGGCGCCGCCGCGTCCCGGAGCCGGCGTCGACGAGTTCCTGCAGGTGCTCGAGGTGCGCATCATCGAGTGGCTGGCGGCGGCCTACTGGCGCTTTCCGACCTAGCGACGGGCCGGCGGGCGCGGTCGGACCTGCCATTGTCAGGGCATGAGGAGCATCGAGAGGGCCGCGCGGCGTGCGCGGGCAGCGCGGCCGTCGCTCGTGCTGCTCGCGGCGATGCTGTCCGGCGCGGCGGCCCCCGTCGCCCAGGCCGCGATCACGCAGGCCGGGAAGAGCCTGGCGGTTCGCGGAAGCGTGCTACAGGTCGATGTCACGGGGACGGGCGCGGGCGCGAGGCTCACCCTTGTCAATGGTCGCGGTCGCGTGGTGCATGTCCAGCGGGCGGACTCGCTCGGGGGGACCGTGTTCCGCGACGTGCCGGCCGGGCCCGGCTATCGGGTGCGCGAGCGCGTCGGACGGGGCGCAGCGCAGTCCGGGCCGGTCGCCGTCCTGCCCGATCGCTCCGCGCCGCCGAGCACGCGCATCTACGCCCGGCGGCTGCCCTCGAGCGGCTACGGCTATCTGACCACGCGCGACGGCACGAGCCTCGCCATCGACGTGCACCTGCCGGCCGGTGCTGGCCACGGGCCGTACCCGACGCTCGTCGAGTACTCCGGGTACGGCTACGCCGACCCGGCCGGGCCGGACAACGGGATCGCCCCGATCGCCAACCTGCTCGGCTTCGCCGTCGTCGACGTGAACATGCGCGGCACCGGTTGCTCGGGCGGCGCCTTCGACTACTTCGAGCCGCTGCAGAATCTCGACGGGTACGACGTCATCGAGACCGTCGCCCGCCAGCCCTGGGTTCTGCATCACCGGGTCGGCATGGTCGGCGTGTCCTACGGCGGGATCAGCCAGCTGTTCGTGGCCGCGACACGCCCGCCGAGCCTGGCGGCGATCACGCCGCTGTCGGTGATCGACGACACCGCGACGACGCTCTACCCGGGCGGGATCCTCAACACCGGGTTCGCTCTCTCCTGGGTCGAGGAGCGGGTGCACGACGCGCTGCCGGCGTCGCCGGCCGGCGGACAGGCGTGGGCGCTACGGCGGATTCGCGCGGGCGACGCCACGTGCCGGGCGAACCAGGTGCTGCACGGCGCGGCCGTCAACCTGCTCGCCAAGGTCGCCGCGAACCGCTTCTACGTCCCCGCGGTCGCCGATCCGCTCGCGCCGATCACCTTCGTGCACCGGATCGCGGTTCCGGTGTTCCTCGCCTGCCAGTGGACCGACGAGCAGACCGGCGCGCACTGCCCCGACCTGGCCGAGCACTTCACCGGCACGCCGCGCAAGTGGTTCACGTTCACCAATGGCACGCACATCGACTCGATCGACCCGGCGACCTTCAACCGCTGGTACGACTTCCTCGAGCTGTTCGTCGCCCGGCGTCGGCCGGCGCTCCCGCCGCTCGTCGGGCCGTTGGCGCCGAGTCTGTTCGCCGCCACCATCGGCGTCCCCGGGGTGACCCTGCCGAGCGATCCGATCCAGGCGCAGCCCACCTACGCGGCGGCGCTCGCGGCCTTCGAGCGGTTGGCGCCGGTGCGCATCCTGTTCGACAACGGCGCGGGCGCGGCGCCGGGTGCGCCGGTCGCCGCCTTCGAGCAGTCGTTCGCCCGATTCCCGCTGCCGGGGACCCGCGCCCGTGCGTGGTACCTCGCCGCCGGCGGGCGATTGAGCGCCGCGCCGTCCCCGGCGCGCGGCGTCGACGCGTTCAGCTGGAACCCGCGCGCGGCGCCGCTCACCGACTTCACCGGTGACACCGCCGGCGGCCCGGGCGGCCTGTGGACCGCCACGCCGCCGTACCGTTGGGTGCAGAGCAGGCCCGGCGCCGCGCTCTCGTATCTGACCGCCCCACTGCGCGCCGACACGGCGGTGATCGGCGCCGGCGCGCTGCGCGCGTGGATCCGCGCCTCCGCACCGAGCGTCGATCTGCAGGTCACGGTCTCCGAGGTCCGGCCCGACGGCCTGGAGACGTTCGTCCAGAACGGCTGGCTGCGGGCGAGCGAGCGCCGGCTCGACCCCCGGCGGAGCACGTTGCTGCAGCCGGTGCTCAGCCTGCGCCGGCCCGACGCGGCGCCGCTGCCCGCCGGGCACTTCGCCGAGATCGTCATTCCCCTGTACTACGAGGGCCACGTCTACCGCGCCGGATCGCGCATCCGCATCACGGTCGCCGCGCCCGGTGGCGATCAGCCCGTGTGGTCGTTCGGCAGCACGATCCCGGCGCGTCCCGCCGCCGTGTCGCTCGCCTACTCGCGCGCGATGCCCTCGCGACTCGTTCTCCCGGTCGTCCCGGGCGTGCGCGTGCCGACCGGGCTCCCGCCGTGTCCGGGACTCCGCGGCGAGCCGTGCCGGACCTACCGGCCGCTCGTCAACCGCACCGGCGCCCCATAGCGACGTCCGTCGTGTGAGAGTGTGGCCCGGTCCCGTCGATTCGGCCGAGCGCCGTTCGTCGCCCCACGACAGGTTCTTCGAGAACGAGGAGGTATGAGATGCCGGATGTCATGGTCAAGCGGGTCGAGGAGTTCGACTCCCCCAACGGCGGGGGCTTCTGCCGCGCCCGCGCCAGCCTCGGCGTGACGTCGTTCGGAATGCAGGTCGAGAACTTCCCGCCGGGGTTCGAGCACTACCCGGAGCACGACCATGCGGCGGACGGGCAGGAGGAGGTGTACACGGCGCTCTCCGGCTCGGCCACCTTGCACGCGGGCGGCGAGACGTTCCGGCTCGAGCCGGGCGTGTTCGCCCGCGTCGCACCCGGGGTGCGGCGCAAGATCACCACCGCCGATGAGCCGGTCCGGTTGCTCGCGATCGGGGCGACCCCGGGCCGGCCCTACTCGCCGCCGGCGTTCAGCGAGGAAGGGGCCGCGCTCCCCGGGTGAGCGGGAAGCGGTCTCGGTGGGTGCGCCTGGCTCCGGCCGAGACCGCACGCGGGGGAGGGTCGGCGCTCTGCCGGCCTCGATCGGGGCGTCGGGTGCCTCGGCCGCGACCGCTCGGTGCGATGGCCGCGCGCCGGGATCGGGCGTCCGTCAGTTGGGACGTGGCGTGCCGGCCGGGCGCGGGCCGGCGTCGATCGTCTGCACCGGGTCGTGACCGGGCCACACCGAGATCGTCCGCGGCGTGCCGTAGGACCCGTTCGACTCGCCGGGGCCGGGGCGGGCGGCGCCGTGGCGCCGGATTTCTGTGACGGCTGGAATGACCATGATTGCCTCCTGCCGTGTAAGACGCGGATCCGGCGCTGGAAATTCCATCCGCCCGGCTCGGGCGCGGCAGCGACCGGCGCCTACGGGCGCCAGACCGACAGCTCGAGCGTCCGCGCGCCCGCCCAGGCCAGCGCCGCCGCGCGCCCGGCCGCAGCCGCGACGGCGATCTCCGCCGACCGGGCCGGGGCGGCCTGGTCGGCGGAGATCGCCGGCGGGGCGGACGAACACCGCGCTCGTGCTCGGACCGGGTCCCGGCGGTCGCGCGAACACCACGTCCCCGCCGCCGTCGGCGGTGAACGCGACGACCGCGCCGCGGACCGGCTGCGTCGGGCCCGGCCGGCCTGCGGCCCCGAGCGGTGCGCTGAACGCGGCGAGGGACAGCGTGAGCGCGGACACCGGCCCTCGTGTCCGCACGACGGTCCGGCTGAAGCGGTGGCTGCGCGCGGGAGCGATCGGCATATCCCCGCTGCAGGCACTGTCCAGGTAGCCGGCTCCGCCCGCGTCGAACTGGGGAATCGCGCCGAGCGGAGCGCCGCGCACAATCTGGGGAGCGGCGAAGCCGCGGCGCTCCGAACGCCGGTCGACGACGAGTCCGCGCGGGCTCCGTCCGCAGCTCCGCGCGGACGAGCACGCGTTCCAGGCCGCGAGCACCTCGCCGTCCGGCGCTGCGGCCAGCCGCGGGTACCACGGCGCCCTGCCGGTCGTGAACGCCGCGTCCGAGTAGCGCCCGATCACCCGTGGGGGAGACCAGCGTCCGATCAGCGGGCCGTAGGCCGCGCGGGCTCGGGGTAAATCCGCAGCAGTCCGGTTCGCGCTCGGTCAGCCCGGGGCGGTCACCACTCCCGGCCGGTCCCCGTGATCCGGTCGATGCCGTCCCGGACGCCGGCGAGCACCGGTTCGCGCACCCGGAGCTTGGTGGCGGCGTGGGCGACGGGGTCGACGCCGGCCAGCTCGGCCGCCGCCGCGAGTGCGGCGGCCGGCAGCTCCCCGGCAGCGACCAGGCGATCGAGGAATCCGGCCGCCTGCGCCTCCTCGGGCCCGACGATCACGCCGGTCACGGTGCAGCGGTCGAAGTACGGGCGCGTCAGCCGGTGCCGGGCGATCTCGATGCCGAACCAGGGCAGCGTCAGGCCGATCGCGACCTCGTTGAGGCCGACGCGAAAGTCACCGCGCAGGCCGATCCGGTGGTCGGCCGAGAGGAGCAGGAAGCCGCCCATCGCAATCGCGCTGCCGGTGCACGCCGCCACGACCGGGCGGGGAAAGGAGAGCATGCGCTCGGCGAGGCCGGCGCCGGCGGCGAGCATCTCGGGCCAGCGCTCCGCCTCGCAACGGAGGTCGAAGCCAGCCGAGAACGTGCGCTCCCTGCCGGTCAGCAGGACGACCGCCTCGTCGGCCTGCGCCTGATCGAATCGGCCGGCGAGCTCGGCCAGCATGGCGAGCGAGAGGGCGTTGACCTTGCCGTCGTCCATCGTGATCGTCGCGACGCCGTCGGCCAGCTCGTACGTGGTCAGTGTGGTCATGGACGGAGCTTATCGGAACGGCGTTTCGAAACGTTGGTTCGCTATCGTCGGGGCATGCCTCGCCCGAAGCAGCGGACCCCGCAGCTCGCCGAGCGGGTGCTCGGCGCGGCGCTGCGCCTGCTCGGCACGGAGGGGCTCGACGCGCTCACCGCACGCCGGGTGGCGCAGGAGGCGGAAACGTCCCCGGCGGCGATCTACGAGCTGTTCGGAGACAAGGGCGGCCTCGTGCGCGAGCTGTTCTTCTCGGGTTTCGCGCGGCTGGGCGATCATCTGCGCGAGCCGCGGACCCCGAGCGACCCCGTGCACGCGCTGCGCGAGCTCGCGCAGCGCTACCGCACGTTCATCGTGGCGCACCCGGCCCTGTCGGCCCTGATGTTCTCGCGACCGTTCGCGAGCTTCGATCCCGTTCCGCAGGAACAGGCCGCGGGCGCGGCGGTGCGCGAGCAGCTCGTCGCCGCCGTGGGGTCGGCGATCGTCGCCGGGCGGTTGCGCGGCGACGCGGTCGACATCAGCCACGCCTACGTCGCACTCATCCACGGCCTCGCCGCCGCGGAGAGCTCGCAACGGCTCGGCCGCACCGACGCGGCGATCCAGCGGCGCTGGGAGCTGGCCATCGACGCGCTGCTGGCCGGCTTCGCACCGGCGCCGGCGTAGCGGCGCTCCGGTGCCCGCTCAGCCGACCGAGGCGATGCGCCACTCGCCAAGCGTGCGCGCGAAGCGCACGACGGTCGAGCCGGCGCGCGCCGTCGCGGTGGTGCCCGTGACGTGGACGTCCGACAGGTGCGTCACGAGCAGCGAGCCACGATCCGGGAAGCGGGACTGGAGCGCGTCCGCACACGACGTGGCGTTCCATGTGCGCTCCAGGGCGGCGCACTCGGCCGGAGCGACGTACCGTGCCGCCGACACCCAGGGGGCAGGAGGGGGGACGTAGAGGAGCTTCGGCAGCAGAGGCAGAGCGAGATCGCGGAGGGGCACGGTGGACACGCGCTTGATCAGCACGTCCGGAAGCTCGGCCCCGTTGTCCGGCAGGATGAAGTCGACGTGGAAGGGCGCGATGTGGGCGATCTCGTGATCGACCGCCGGGGCGAAGCGTGACCACGTCCGGTCGATCTGCGCCGTGCTGCTGTCGCCGCACCCGGCGATCACGCATCCGCACGCGGCGGCAAGGGCGAGGTGACGGGTGGTGCGCGCAACGGGATGCGACGGCGTGCGGGCGGGCATCGTCCGTGAGATATCGGGCGGCGGAGCCCGTGGCTGGAGGACGTCGGTTGTGCGGTCGACGGTCGTCGTTCAAACGGGCAACCTCGAGGGCAACCGCTCAAGTCGGTCGGCGACGCGCCCGATGGTGGCCGACGTGGGAGTCGAAATCGAAGCCCTCTCGATCCCCGCCGGCCCCGTGCCCGATCGCATGGCGATCTGGCCGATCGACGACGGGCGCTACGGCCTGGACGCCACGTTCCAAGGGCAGACCGGTTACGAGCGAGCGGACTGGCACGTTCAGGCGCTGCGGCGTGCCGGAGCGGCGTCGACCCTGCGTCAGGAGCTCGACGGCGGCTGGACCGTGCGCCTCGGTCCGCTGCGCGCCGTCGACGTCGCCGCGGCGCTCAGCGCGTTCGTGCGGTAGTCGCCGACGTCGCGGACACGGGCTCGGGCACCGACGGCGCGGCGTCAGGTGTGGCGGGCGACCGCGCGTGCCTCGCGACGGTCGCGGATCATGCGACGGGCGGCGATGTCACCGATCGAGGTCGTGACCCAGATGATCAGGGTCGCGAACACGTACGTGTTGAGGCCGTGGATGGTCAGCCCGCTCACGATCGCGTTGACGATGATCAGGGACACGATCGTCGAGGCGAGCGCCAGCAGTCCGGCCAGCGCGATCGAGGGCTGACGCACGAGCACCTTCAGAGCCATGAACTGGGTCGCGAGGTGCACGAGCCAGAACACGATGGTCGACTCGACGATGGCCGTGGCGTTGACCGAGAACCGGCTCAGCACCTCGCCCGAGATGAGGATCCCCACGGCGATCGCGATCAGCGAGGTGCCGAGGCGAATGCCGAATCGAGCGAGCACGGGAGATGCTTCCGCGGCGCCTAGACGCCGCGGGCCCGCGTGGGCGGGATGACCGCGCCGATGATCCAGAAGAGCGGGATGAAGATCCCGATGATGAACATGATCCAGTGGCCCTTGCGCAGGCTGACGATGCCGAGGGTGACGAGCAGGACGAAATACAGGATGCCGAGAAGCACGGCTCCGCCGGTGGCAACGGCTAGGACCATCAGAGGCTCCGATCGATCGTTGTCGCGGCAGCGCACGGCGGCTGCCCATCGTCGTCAACGATGACCCGTCGGCCTCCCGGGCACATCACCCGGAGCGGATGAAGCAGCGCATCGGTGCGGGCCTTCGGCGGCGGTCTCGTCCGCTCCGATGAGTTTCGCCAGGTTCGCCGGTCTGAGCCGGTGTTATCCAATTCCAAGGAGGCTGTCGTGAGCATCACCAAGACTCGCATCGACAAGATCGCCACCGTGATCATCCCGGTGTCCGATCAGGATCGCGCCGTCGAGTTCTACGTCGGGACGCTCGGGTTCGAGAAGCGCGTCGACGTGGCGTTCGGCAACGGCTACCGCTGGGTCGAGGTGGGGCCCGCCGACACCGTGACCACGATCGCCGTCGCCCCGCCGCCGGAGGGCAAGCCGACGGGCAACGTCGAGACCGGCATCAGCCTCCACACCGACGACATCGATGCCCTTCACGCGGAGCTCAAGGCCGCGGGCGTCGACGTCGACGCCGAGGTCAGCCGCATGGGCGACCCGGTCCCGCCGATGTTCTGGTTCCGCGATCCCGAGGGCAACACCCTGCTTGCCGTCCAGTGATCGGCTGGCACGATCTCGGGCTCGGCACGCCCGAGCCCGAGGATCGTGTCAGCGGCGATCGGTGTGTCCGGGGCGTGCGTCCCGATCCGCCGACGGCCTCCTCGCTTGCGCCGGGTCGTCGAGCCGTCAATGGAGCGCGACGAGGTCTCCGAGGCGAAGCGGACCCGGCTCGAGCACCTCGCCGACCGAGCGCCTGGTACGCGGCCATGAGCGCGACGAACACTCCCCACAGCAGGAAGAAGATCGGTGCTCCCCCGGACGCCGCGGTCGATTCCCAGAACACGAGAAACGCAATGAACGGGACTGCCGTAAGCAATCCACGCCGCGTCAGATTCACGCTCTCCTCGGGGCGACCGACCCACAGAATCGGCTCGTCAGGGGCCAGATGCTGTTCCAGTGCTTCGGCTTCGAGCCACGGCACTCGAGACAAGGGCGCTCGCAACCCGGAATCAGGACTCGCTGCTCGGAGTTCATCGAGCGTACCTGCAGCAAACACACCGTCAAGCGCCCGCGAGAACTCGTCGAGGGTCACCCCGTCATTCGCGTAGCGGTCACGGAGCCTGACCACTGCGCGTGCGCGCTCGGATTCGCTGACGGCGGTCGCACGCACCGGGCTGGTGGACGGAACGTCAGCCGACGCCCCAGTCATGTCTCACCACCGATTGGCTGCGGCCGGCTGCTCATACGCACGATTATCGGCGCCTGTCGACCCGCACCGTAGGGCCGAGGTGCGGGGATCGCAGGAGGAGCGCCGGCCGCGCATCACCGAGTCTGCTTCCGGCTCTAGCTCTTCCGCGCCGTCGGAGAGGCAGCCACGCGGTGATCGAGGCGATCCATGGTGAGACGCTCGGCGGCACGGAAGGCGCCGCGCCGGTGGGTCCCGTCAGGGGGCGAACACGATCTTGCCGCGCAGCCCGCCGCGCTCCAACCGCGCGTAGCCGTCGCGGAAGCGTTCCAGCGGCAGGATCTCGGCCACACGCACGGCCAGCGCACCCGTGGCGGCGGAACGCGCCAACTCCCCGGTTGCCGTGGCGTCAGGCTGCACCTGCACGGTCCGAGGAGTGATTCCCCGGGCAGCGTCGGGCACGGCGGTCGGGACGGAAGTGACAAACGCCCCGCCGTCGCGGACGCACACCAGCGCGCCGGCGCCGAGTCCCACCGTGTCCAGGCACGCGTCGACCCCGTCCGCCCATTCCCCCCGGATGATGGCCGCCAGGTCGCCGCCCGTGCGGACAACGAGCTCAGCCCCCAGCCGCCGCGCCTCGTCGGCGTCGGGATCGCGCACGGCGGCGACGACCCGGGCGCCGCGTCCGCCGGCAAGTTGCGCCGCGAACCCCCCGACCATTCCGGCGGCGCCCGTCACGAGGACGGCGTCGCCTTCCCCTACCGCGGCGGCGTCCACCAGCAGACGGGCGGTCAGCGCGCAGACCGGGAGCGCGCTGCCCTCCGGGAAACCGAGGGAGTCGGGCAGCGGCGCGAGGATCGCGGACGGCACGGCCATCTGCTCGGCGAGCGCGCCGACTCTCATCCACGGCTGCGCCACGAACCCGAGTACCCGCTCACCGTCGGCGGTCTCGCCGGCGAAATCCCAACCCTGGATCTGAGGGAAATCGCTGGAGCCGCCCATCGCTGCGAATGCGCCGCGAGTGGCGGAAAGGTCCCACGGCCCGAGCGACGCTGCCCGGACGCGCACGAGTTGTTCGCCATCGGCCGGCGTCGGCTCGGCGACCTCGGCGAGCTCCAGGCCATCGACCCCGGCGAACGAGTTCAGAACGATCGCACGCACCGGCGGGAGTGTGACACAGCGGCGGACGTTGCTGTGCCGCTATGAGGCGCGGCGATCGCTCTGCGTGCTCGGGTCCCAAGTGACGTCGATCGTCCCTCGGTTGTTTTGAGCCCAGCCTCGCGGCGCGGCGTGTTCCGTCGGGAGCACGACCGTCGCCGTGGCCCGCGACTCTCAGCCGGTTCCCAGGTGCCTGTGACGGCGCTGCCACCCCCTCGTCGAGGGTGATCGCACCCACCTGCGAACTGAGAGGAAACGCTATGCGCGTTTTCGGGGTTCCGGATGTTTCGGGCAGCGTGACGTGCCCGGATGGGGCCGGATAGGGCTGGTTTCGGCGCCGGGTCCCTGGCCTGGCATCGTCCCGGGTGGCCAACGGGAGGTCTCGGCGGATCTAGGCGGCGGGACGGTCGGCCTCGCGGAGCAGTTCGGCAACGACGTCCTGGACTGTCGTACCGCGAGCCTCCGCGAGTCGCTCGAGACGCTCGGCATCCTCGCCCTGAAGACTCAGCAGGATCCTGACCGTCGCGCGCGGCTCCCCTGGGTGCCGTTCGACGTAGCGAGAATCGATGTCTGCGAGCACGGCGTCAAAGTCGCCCGGCCCGGGCTCTGGCAATGCCCAAGGATCACGATGTGTGGTCACTGACGCAAGAGCTTACGCTCGGCCGTCGTCGAGCTCCAGCCTGTGACCACGAGCCACGTGGTCACAACGAGAGTGCTCTCGATGACAAGCGTGACGCTACGCCCCCGTCTGTTGCGCCGATGAGGAGGCGGCGCCCGCCCGGTTGGCCGCCGGCGTGCGGGTTGCGCACTGTGACGTGCGGATGGCGCGGAAGCTGCCCGACCTCGTCGCCGGAGATGGCCCGCGCACCGAGCTTTTCGATCGCGGCCGCCGTCACGAGCAGCTCACTGACGATGCCCGGCATGGCTGGCAAGCTAGCCGCGGTTGTGGACGCCCTGGCGGCTGAGATCGACCACGGCGGTTGGTTGGTTACGCGCCGGGCCGATTCGAACGGGCGACCTCTCGCTCCGGAGGCCGCCCGGGCGGCAAGCGCGGACGCGTCGAAATGGCGGGTTTCGCTGACGTGCGGGGACGTTTCAGCGAGCGCGCCCGACAGGATTTGAACCTGTGACCTCTCGCTCCGGAGGCGAGCGCTCTATCCACTGAGCTACGGGCGCGGGCAGCGGCAGGACGGCCAGACCGCTCCGGGCAGCTTACCGGCCCGGCAAGGGCCGTCCCCGCGCGGTGCCCCAGCCCCGGCCGGCGCCGGGCCGAACCGTGCAAACCTCCGCAAATTGGAGGAGAAAAGCCCGAGATATAAGTAAACACGGGCGAAATGCCGATGTTGCCGGCATGAGGGTGCAGCCAGGATGGCGAGCGCTCGCCCTGCTCGGAGGGATCCTTGGGGTAACGGGGCTGGCGGTCGAGGTGCTGCTCGTGAGCGAGCGGGCTCTGCTGTGGACGCTGGTCGGGGCGTTCACGGCGGTCCTGGCCCTGCTCGGACACCGCACGCAGGTGCTCAGCCGAACCAATGCGGATCTGCGGCACCGCACGCGCGACGCCGAGGAGGCCAACGAGGCGAAGAGCCGCTTCCTGGCCAACATGTCCCACGAGCTGCGCACGCCGCTCAACGGCATCATGGGCTTCGCCGAGCTGCTGCACGACGGCCGCCTCGGCGCGGTCAGCGCCGAGCAGAGCGAGGGGCTCGCGGACATCCTCACCAGCTCGCGGCACCTGCTCGCGCTCGTCAACGACATCCTCGACCTGTCGCGGATCGAATCCGGGCGGCTGACGTTCGCGCCGGAGCTCATCGACCCGCGGGCGATCGCCCGCGAGTGCGTCGACTCGCTGCGCTCGGTCGCCGCGGCCGAGGGCGTCGAAGTCGCCCTCGCGGCGCCCGACGGGACGGCGGCCGTACTGCTCGATCCGGCCAAGCTCCGCCAGGTCGTCTTCAACTACGTCTCGAACGCGATCAAGTTCACGCCCGCCGGCGGAGACGTCTGCGTGCGCGTGACGCTCGAGGACGCGCTGCTGCGCCTCGAGGTCAGCGACACCGGCCCGGGGATCGCCCCGCGCGACCACGAACGGGTCTTCTTCGAGTTCGAGCAGCTGCACGGCGGCCTCGCCCGCGGTCAGGCCGGCACCGGCCTCGGTCTCGCGGTCACCAAGCGCATCGTCGAGGCGCAGGGCGGCCACGTGGGCGTCGAGAGCGACCTCGGCGCCGGCAGCACGTTCTACGCCGAGCTGCCGATCGGTGCTCGCCCGGTGGTACCGCGGGCCGAGATCCGCCGCCTGCCGGACGGCGTCGCCGTGCGCGTGCAGGAGGCCGCGGCATGATCCGCCCGGCGTCCGAGCCGGCCCGCGTCCTCGTCGCCGACGACCACGCGATCAACCTCCGGCTCACACGGCGCCTGTTGGAGCTCGAGGGCCATGCGGTGCGGACGGTGTCGAACGGGATCTCGGCGCTGGACGTGGCCTGCGAGGAGCAGCCCGATCTCATCCTCGCCGACCTGTACCTGCCCGGGCTGACCGGGCTCGAGCTCGCGCGGACGCTGAAGGCCGACCCGACCACGTGCGACCTGCGCATCGTCGCGTTCACGGCCGCGGCGATGGTCAGCGACCGCGAGGCCGCGCTCGAGGCCGGATTCGACGGCCATCTGGCCAAGCCGATCTCGCGGCCGCAGTTCTCCCGCTTCGTCTCGTCACAGCTCGACGACGTTCGTCTCGGGGCCGTCGGATGAGTCACTGCATCCTCGTCGTCGAGGACAACCCGATCATGCGCCGCATGCTGCGCCTGACCCTGGCCAGCGCCGGCCACCAGGTGCTCGAGGCGCCGGACGGGCACACCGGACTCGACGTCGCGAACGAGCGGGCGCTCGACGCGGTGGTGCTCGACCTCGGGCTGCCCGACGTCGACGGCGCCGAGCTGCTCGAGCTGTTGCGCGCCCAGCCCGGGCGCGAGACCCTGCCGGCGATCGCGCTGTCGGGCATGGCCAAGCGCCGGGGCGAGCCCGACCTCGAGCGTTTCGAGGAGTTCCTCATCAAGCCGGTCGAGCCGTCGCGCCTTATCGACGCCGTCGCGCGGGTCCTGTCCGTGCCGACGCTGCCCGAGCTCGTGCGCGACCGGCCGACCCATGTCCTCGTCGCCGACGACGACGACGTCCAGCGCCACCTGCTCGTGCTGCGCCTGCGCCAGCTCGGCTACGAGGTGACCGCGGCGGCCGACGGCCGGGCCGCGCTCGAGGCGGCGCTCACCGACCCGCCGGACGCGGTCATCAGCGACGTGCTCATGCCCGGTCTCGACGGGTTCAAGCTCTGCCAGGCGCTGCGCGGGGAGGAGCGGTTCTCCGACGTGCACGTGATCCTCGTCTCCTCGGCCTACGTCGAGGACGCCGACCGGCAGCTGGCGATGGCGTCCGGCGCCGACGGACTCATCGAGCGCACGCCCGAGCTCGACGAGCTGCTCACGGCGCTCGCGCAGGCGGTCGCCCCGGGCCGGCCGGCGCCCGAGGTGACGGTGACCCATCTCGTCGAGGAGCACCACGCCGAGCGCGTCGCCAATCAGGCCGACCGTCAGGCGGCCGAGAACGCCCGGTTGCGCAGCCGCCTCGCGCTGCAGTCGGTCGAGCTGTCGGTGCTCGGCAGCCTGAGCGACATGCTCACCAGCCCGCGCGGGGTCGAGCCCGCCCTCGACGAGGTGCTCACCAGCTGCGCCGACATGACCGGGATCAGCCGGGCGGCGATCTACCTGCGCGGCGACGACGGCCGGTTCGAGCTTGCCGCCGACGTCGGCTTCCTGGAGCGCGACGGCCTCGAGGACTTCTTCGGCGCGACCTACGTCCTGCACGCGGCGGTGACCGACGAGCACGCGATCACCGTGCCGTCCTCGCGCGTCGACGATGCCACGGCCGCGCGCATGCTGTCGCAGTCGCACCTCGACTGCGTCGTCGTCGCGCCGCTCGTCGCCGACGGCGTCGGCCTCGGTGCGATCGCGTTCGGCACGCACGGCCGCGCTCCCTCCGACGAGGAGCACGCCTTCATCAAGGCGGTCGCCGGCCAGCTGCGCCAGGCGCTGGCGCTCAAGCGCACGGTCGAGGCGCTCGGCCGCTCACAGCAGCGCACGATCGAGCGACTCGCGCTCGCCGCCGAGTTCCGCGACAGCGACACGGCCAATCACACCGAGCGCGTGAGCCGTTACTGCGCCCTGCTCGGCCGTCTCGCCGGCCTCGACGATCGTCGCTGCGAGCTGCTGCGCCTCGGATCCATGCTCCACGACATCGGCAAGCTCGGCGTGCCCGACACGATCCTGCTCAAGCCCGGCCCGCTCACGCCGACCGAGCGGATCGAGATGCAGCGCCACACCGAGTACGGCTACCACATCCTCGCCGCGGGCGACGACGAGCTGCTCGACGTCGCCGCCACGGTCGCGCTCACGCACCACGAGCGCTGGGACGGTGCGGGCTACCCGCACGGGATCTCCGGCACCGACATCCCGCTCGAGGGCCGGATCGCGGCGGTCGCCGACGTGTTCGACGCGGTCACCTCCGATCGCGTGTACCGCCCGGCGATGGCGCTCGAGCCGGCGATCACGCTCCTGCGCGACGGCCGCGGCGCGCACTTCGACCCCTCGTTGCTCGACGTGTTCCTGGAGGCACTCCCGGAGATCCTCGCCATCCGCGAGGAATGCCTGTTCGCCGAGGTCGACCGCCCGCGGCTGCGGACCCGCGCAGACCTGGCCAGCTGACATCCCGCGTCGCGGCGCGCTGCGTGCGCGGTGACACGCGCCGCGCCGCTACCGTTCGGACGCAGTGGACCTCTCGCTGTTCTTCGCCGGCACGGCCGGATCGGTGCCGAGCGCGCGTCGCGGGCTTCCGGCCGTGCTCATCCGCCGCGGCGGTGACCGCCTGCTGATCGACTGCGGCGAGGGGACGCAGCGCCAGCTCGTTCGCTCGGTCGGGCTCGCCGAGCTCGACGCGGTCTTCCTGACGCACTTCCACACCGATCACTGGCTCGGCCTGCCGGGCATGCTCAAGTCGTTCGACCTGCGCGACCGCGAGCGGCCCCTGACGCTCTACGGCCCGCGCGGGATCCACGACCTGGCGAAGATCATGCGCGTCATCTATGGGCGGCTCGCGTACGAGCTCGAGGTCGTCGAGCTCGAGCCCGGGCGGCCGGTGCGCTTCGACGGCTATGCGATCAGCGCCGTCCCGGTCCGCCACCGCGGGACGGCCGTCGGCTACGTGCTCGCGGAGGACGAGCGGCCCGGGCGCTTCGACGCCGAGCTGGCGCAACGCCTCGGCGTCGCCTTCGGGCCGGACTTCGGCCGGCTGCAGCGGGGCGAGACGATCAATGGCGTCGTGCCCGAGCAGGTGATCGGGCCGCCCCGCCCGGGCCGCAAGCTCGTCATCTCCGGCGACACCTCGCCCTGCGAGGCGCTCACCGCCGCCGCGCACCGCGCCGAGGTCCTCGTCCACGAGGCGACGTTCACCGAGGAGGAGCGCGACCGCGCGCGCCAGACCGGCCACTCGACCGCCCGCGGAGCGGCGCTGCTCGCGCGCGACGCCGAGGTCCACCTGCTCGCGCTCACGCACGTCTCGACGCGCTACGCCGGGCACGAGCTGCGCGACGAGGCGCGCGAGGTGTTCGCTGCCTCCTACGTCCCGCGCGACTTCGACTCGATCGAGATCCCGCTGCCCGAGCGCGGCGACCCCGAGCTCGTGCGCTGGTCCACACCGCGCCCCGGCGAGTCGCCGGCGCCCGCCGGCGAGGCGGCCGAGTCGGCCGAGCTGCCGGCCGGCTGAGACCCCGGAAGCCGGCGCGTCGCTCCGCGCTGGTACATTCCTCCCAACTCCTTTAACCCGGTCCGGAGAGGCCAGGAAGGAAGACGATGACCCAAGAGAAGACCGTCCTGGGCGAGGATGACGTGCGGCGGGCGCTGGTCCGCATCGCCCACGAGATCGCCGAGCGCAACGCCGAGGGGGACCCGCTCGCGATCGTCGGCATCCACCGCCGCGGCGCCTTCCTCGCCGCCCGGCTGCAGCCACTCGTGGCCGACCTCGTCGAGGCCGACGTCCCGCTCGGGGACCTCGACATCAGCTTCTACCGCGACGACGTCGCGCTGCGGCCGGACGCGCCGGTCGTCAACGCCACCCACCTGGACTTCCCGATCGAGGGCCGCACCGTGATCATCGTCGACGACGTCCTGTTCACCGGGCGCACGGTGCGGGCGGCGATCGAGGCGCTGTTCGACTACGGCCGCGCCGGGCGCGTGCAGCTCGCCGTGCTCGCCGACCGCGGCCACCGCGAGCTGCCGATCCGCCCCGACTACGTCGGCAAGAACCTCCCGACCGCACGCAGCGAGCGGGTCAACGTGCGCGTCCGCGAAGTCGACGGCGTCGACGAGATCACCATCACCCCGCCACTGGAGGCGCTCGTATGAGGCACCTGCTGTCGATCAACGACCTCGACCGTGCCGCGATCGAGCAGATCACCGAGCGTGCGGCCTCGTTCGCCGAGATCGCCGACCGCGAGATCAAGAAGGTCCCGACCCTACGCGGCCGGCTCGTCGTCAACCTCTTCTACGAGGCCTCGACGCGCACCCGATCGAGCTTCGAGCTCGCCGCCAAGCGGCTGTCCGCCGACGTGCTCAACTTCGCCGCCTCCGGATCGAGTGTGGAAAAGGGTGAGTCGTTGCGCGACACCGTGGCGACGCTCTCGGCGTACGGGCCGGACGCCCTCGTCGTGCGCTCGCCCGACGTCGGCGCCGCGGCGCTCGTGGCCGCGTGGACCCCGGCGGCCGTCATCAACGCCGGAGACGGCACCCACGAGCATCCCACGCAGGCGCTGCTCGACGTCTACACGCTCATCCGGCGCCTCGGCTCGCTCGACGGGCGCTCGGTGTGGATCGTCGGGGACGTGCTGCACTCGCGCGTCGCCCGCTCGAACATCCTCGCCTTCACGAAGATGGGCGCGCGCGTGACCGTGTGCGGTCCGCCGACGCTCATCCCGCGCGGCATCGAGTCGCTCGGCTGCACGGTGCGCCACGACCTCGGCGAGCTGCGCGAGGCCGACGTCGTGTACGCGCTGCGGATGCAGAACGAGCGCATGCGCAGCGCCTACGTGCCGTCGCTGCGTGAGTACGCGGCGAACTACCAGATCAGCCTGCGCCGCCTGACGCCACGGCAGCTGCTGATGCACCCCGGGCCGGTGAACCGCGGCGTCGAGCTGGCCAGCGACGTCGTCGACTCGGCCCAGGCGCTCATCACCACGCAGGTCCAGGCCGGCGTCGTCGTGCGCATGGCGGTGCTGCACGCGCTCCTGTCCGGCACGCGCTCCGGACCGGCCTCGCCGAAGCTCACCTCGACCGAGCCGCAGCTGGCATGAGCGGGCAGCTGTTCCGTTCCCCGGCGCCGGAGGCGACGGTGCTCGTCGCCGGCGCCCACGTGCTCGACCCGCGCGGCGATCTGGACGGCCCGGCCGACGTGCTCGTGCGCGACGGGCTGATCACCGAGATCGGCGCGCCGGGCTCGATCGAGCTCCCGGCGGGGGCCGAGCGCATCGACGGCGCCGGCCGCCACCTGTTCCCGGGCTTCTTCGACCCGCACGTGCACCTGCGCACGCCCGGGCAGGAGCACACGGAGGACGTCGAGACCGGCACGCGGTCCGCGGCCGCCGGCGGCTACTGCGGCGTCGTGGCGATGCCGAACACCGACCCGCCGCTCGACTCGGCCCCGCTGCTGCTCGCGCTGCGCGAGACGGCCCGCCGCGACGCGCGCGTCCCGGTGGGCTTCATGCCCTGCATCAGCCAGGGCATGGCCGGCGAGCAGCTGACCGACATGGCCGAGCTGCGCCAGCTCGGCGCGCTCGGTTTCACCGACGACGGCCGGCCGGTCGTCTCCTCGGGACTGATGCGTCGGGCGCTGCAGTACCAGCGCCTGTGCGGCGGCGTGCTCGCGCTGCACGAGGAGGATCCGGCGCTGTCCGCCGGCGGGGCGATGCACGAGGGCGAGGTCTCCGCCCAGCTCGGGATCGGCGGCATCCCGTCGGTGTCGGAGTCCACGATGGTCGCCCGTGACGCTGCGCTCGCGGCCTACGAGGGGGGGCGGATCCACGTCCAGCATCTCTCCTGCGCGGAGTCGATCACGGCCGTCGTCGCCGCCAAGGCGGACGGAATCCGGATCACGGCCGAGGCGAGCCCGCACCACCTGCTGCTCACCGACGAGGACGTGCGCGACCTGGACACGCGGCGCAAGATGAATCCGCCGCTGCGCACCGAGCGCGACCGCCGGGCGATCGTCGAGGCGCTGCGCAGCGGCGTCATCGACTGCATCGCCACCGACCACGCGCCGCACCACCGCGACGACAAGGACGTCCCGTTCGAGCAGGCCGCCTTTGGCACGACGGGGCTGGAGACGGCCTTCTCCACTCTGTACACCGAGCTCGTGCTGCCCGGCGTGCTCGATCTCGGCCGGCTCGTCGCGGCCCTCAGCGAGGGCGCGCGCGTGCTCGACCTCACCGTGCCGCGGGTCGAGACCGGGGCCAGGGCCAACCTCTGCCTGATCGACCTGCGCGCCGAGTGGCAGGTCGGCGAGGCCGGCTACGAGAGCCGCTCGGAGAACTGCGCCTTCGCCGGGCGCACCGTGTCCGGCCGCGTGCTGCTCACGCTCGCCGACGGGACCGTCGCCTACCGCGAGCGCGCGTTCGCGCTCACCGCGGCATGAGCGCGGCCGCGCGCGGCTCGGGGATCGCGGCCAGCCCGCTGCTGCTCGACCGCGAGCGCACGACGCTGCTCATCGTCGACGTGCAGGAGGCGTTCGCCAAGGCCGTCCACGGCTTCGACGCCCTCGTCGGCCGCGTGGCGATCCTCGCGCAGGCCGCGCGCCTGCTCGACGTGCCCATGGTGGTGACCGAGCAGTACCCGCGCGGGCTCGGCGACACCGTCGCGCCGCTGCACGGGCCGCTCGACGGGGTCCCGCGCCTGGCCAAGACCGTTTTCTCGGCCGCGCGCGCGGACGGGTTCGCGCTGGAACCGGCGCGCGACCAGGTGCTCGTGTGCGGCATCGAGGCGCACGTGTGCGTGTGCCAGACCGTGTGCGACCTCGTCGCGGCCGGGCGCCAGGTGCACGTCGCCGGCGACGCCGTGGCCTCGCGCACCGAGGAGAACCGCTCGGTCGGCCTGGAGAAGATGGAGCGCGCGGGCGCGCTGCCGACCTCCAGCGAGGCCGCCGTCTTCGAGCTGCTCGGGGTGGCCGGCGGGCCGGAGTTCAAGGCGATCCAGGAGCTCGTGCGATGACCGGCGCCCGACCCGAGGCCTACGTCCTGCTCGAGGACGGCAGCCGCTTCCCCGGCCTGTGGTGCGGGGCGCCCGAGCCCGTGACCGGCGAGGTCGTCTTCAACACGGCGATGTCCGGCTACCAGGAGTCGATGACCGACCCGAGCTACGCGCGCCAGCTCATCACCTTCTGCTATCCGCACGTCGGCAACTACGGCGTGAGCGCCCAGGCGATGGAGTCTGACCGGGTCCATGCGCGCGGCGCGATCATGCGCGGCGCCGTCAACTACGAGGACGCGGCCAGCGCCGAGGGCGGCTGGCTGGACTGGCTGCGCGACTGCGGGGTGCCGGCGATCACCGATATCGACACGCGGGCGCTCGTGCGCCACATCCGCGACGCCGGGGCGATGCGGGGCGGGATCTTCCCCGCGACCATCGCCGTCGGCGAGGCGATGCGCATGGTCGGAGACGAGGCGCCGATGAGCGGCCTTGATCTCGCGCGGGAGGTGACCCCGGAGCGGGTGGTCGAGCTCGAGCCCACGGCGGCGCGGGAGGACGGCTCGACGCCGCTGATCGCGATGATCGACACCGGCGTGAAGGACTCGATCGTCGCGCACCTGCGCGCCCAGGGCGCGCGCGTGGCGCTGCACCCGTGCGCGGTGGGTGCCGAGGAGCTGCTCGCGGGGTCGCCGGACGCCGTGTTCCTGGCCAACGGGCCGGGCGACCCGGCCGCGCTGGACTACATCGTGCAGACCGTGCGCGGCGTCGTCGGGCGGGTGCCGGTGTTCGGGATCTGCCTCGGCCATCAGCTGCTGTGCCGAGCCGTCGGGCTGCAGACGTTCAAGCTCCCGTTCGGCCACCGCGGGTCCAACCATCCGGTCAAGGATCTGACGACCGGCGCGATCGAGATCACGAGTCAGAACCACGGCTTCGCGGTGCTCGGGCCCGGCGGCGAGCGCACGATCGAGGAGGACGAGCCGGTGCGCTGGGAGACCGACTTCGGGGCCGCCGAGCTGACGCACATCAACCTGTACGACCGCACCGTCGAGGGGCTGCGCCTGCGCGATGTGGTCGGCGCCACCGTCCAGTACCACCCCGAGGCCGGTCCCGGACCGCACGACGCCCAGCACCTGTTCGGACGCTTCGTCGGCGAGATCGTCGGAGTCGGCTGATGCCGCGCCGCGACGACATCCACCGGATCATGATCCTCGGCTCGGGGCCGATCGTCATCGGCCAGGCGGCCGAGTTCGACTACTCCGGCGTGCAGGCGTGCAAGGTCCTGCTCGAGGAGGGCTACGAGGTGATCCTCGTCAACTCCAACCCGGCGACGATCATGACCGACCCCGAGTTCGCGACCGCCACCTACGTCGAGCCGATGCTCCCGGGGCCGGTGGCGCGGATCATCGAGAAGGAGCGCCCCGACGCGCTCCTGCCGACGCTCGGCGGCCAGACCGCCCTCAACCTGGCCAAGGCCCTGCACGAGAACGGGGTGCTCGAGGAGTTCGGGGTCGAGCTGATCGGAGCCGACTACGACGCGATCAACCGCGCCGAGGACCGCGACGTGTTCCGCCAGACGATGCGCGAGGCCGGGCTGCGCGTGCCGCGCTCGCTGATCGCGACCTCGCTCTCGGAGGCGCGTGGCGCGCTCGGCGACATCGGGCTGCCGCTCATCGTGCGCCCGGCGTTCACCCTCGGCGGGCAGGGCGGGGGGTTCGCCGGCGACGAGGAGGCGTTCGAGCGGGTCGTCGCCCAGGGGATCGCGGCCTCGCCGATCGGGCAGGTGCTCATCGAGGAGTCGGTCGTCGGCTGGGGCGAGTTCGAGCTCGAGGTGATGCGCGACCACAACGACAACGTGGTGATCGTCTGCTCGATCGAGAACGTCGACCCGATGGGGGTGCACACGGGCGACTCGGTCACCGTTGCCCCGCAGCAGTCGCTCACCGACCGCACCTACCAGGCGCTGCGCGATCAGGCGATCGCCGTCATCCGCGCGGTCGGGGTGGAGACGGGCGGCTCGAACGTGCAGTTCGCGGTCAACCCGGACACCCACGAGATCATGGTCATCGAGATGAACCCGCGGGTCTCGCGCTCCTCGGCGCTCGCCTCGAAGGCGACCGGCTTCCCGATCGCGAAGATCGCCGCCCGCCTCGCCGTCGGCTACGCGCTGGAGGAGATCACGAACGACATCACGCGGGTCACGCCGGCGAGCTTCGAGCCGACGATCGACTACACGGTCGTGAAGATGCCGCGCTTCGCGTTCGAGAAGTTCCGCGGCGTCGACGCGCAGCTGTCGACGCACATGAAGTCGGTGGGCGAGGTGATGGCGATCGGGCGCACGTTCGGCCAGGCGTTCGCGAAGGCGATGCGCAGCCGCGAGCTCGACACCCCGCCCGATCTCGGCGCGCCGACGGAGGAGCTGCTCGCGCGCGTACAGCGCCCGTCCTCGGATCGCTACGACATCGTGCTCGAGCTCCTGCGCCGCGACGTGTCGATCGAGGACCTGCACGCGCGCACGGCGATCGACGCGTGGTTCCTGCGAGAGCTGCGGGCGCTGGCCCGCGATGGCGCCGGCGAGGGCGTCGGCGTGCGTACGTTCAAGGCGGTCGACACCTGCGCGGCCGAGTTCGCGGCGCAGACGCCGTACTACTACTCCTCGTGGGAGAGGCCCGCCGCGCTCGCCGGCGAGGGGTCGGAGGGCTCGTCGGCGGGCGAGGTGCGCCGCGGCGAGCGCCCGAGCGTCGTCATCCTCGGGTCCGGCCCGAATCGCATCGGCCAGGGCATCGAGTTCGACTACTGCTGCGTGCACGCGACCATGACCGTGCGCGAGTCCGGGCGCGACGCGGTGATGATCAACTGCAACCCCGAGACGGTGTCGACCGACTACGACACCTCCGATCGCCTGTACTTCGAGCCGCTCACGCTGGCCGACGTGCTCGCGGTGATCGAGGTCGAGCGCCCCGAGGGCGTGATCGTGCAGTTCGGCGGGCAGACCCCGCTGAAGCTCGCGGCCGGCCTCGAGTCGGCCGGGGTGCCGCTCCTCGGCACGAACGTCGAGGCGATCGACGTGGCCGAGGACCGCGGCCGCTTCGGCGCGATGCTCGAGCGGCTCGGCTATCAGGCGCCGCCGTACGCGACCGCCCGCTCGGCGGCGGAGGCGCTCGAGGTGGCGCCGAGCGTGGGATTCCCCTTGCTCGTGCGCCCGTCCTACGTGCTCGGGGGGCGGGCGATGGAGATCGTCTACTCGCTCGAGGACCTCGGCGACTACCTCGCGCGGACGGCGCCGCCCGACGGGTCCGGCCCGGGGCGCGCCGCCGACGCCCGCGAGATCTACCTCGACCGCTTCCTGGAGAACGCGATCGAGGTCGACGTCGACGCGTTGTGCGACCGCGAGGAGGTCTGGATCGGCGGGATCATGCAGCACGTCGAGGAGGCCGGCATCCACTCCGGCGACTCGGCCTGCGTGCTGCCGCCGCACTCGCTCGGCGAGGACATGCTCGAGCGGATCCGTGAGCAGACGCGCGGCATCGCGCTCGAGCTCGGCGTGCAGGGCCTGCTCAACGTCCAGTTCGCCGTCCACGACGGGAACCTCTCGGTCATCGAGGCCAATCCGCGCGCGTCGCGCACGGTGCCCTTCGTCTCCAAGGCGATCGGCGTGCCGCTGGCCAAGATGGCCTGCCGCATCATGCTCGGCGAGCGGATCGCCGAGCTCGCGCTGCCCTCGGAGACCGCGGGGATCCCGCACGTCTCGGTGAAGGAGGCGGTGCTGCCGTTCAACCGCTTCGTGGGGTCGGACTCGCTGCTCGGCCCCGAGATGCGCTCCACCGGCGAGGTCATGGGCATCGCGCGCGACTTCCCGACCGCGTTCGCGAAGGCGCAGGCGGCCGCCGGCGCCTCCCTGCCCCAGTCGGGCACCGTGTTCATCACGCTCACCGACAGCGACAAGGCGAGCGGCTCCGGGCTCGCCGCGATGCTCGCGGACCTCGGCTTCGAGATCGTGGCCACGCGCGGGACGGCCCAGGCCATCGAGCGCGTCGGGGTGCCGGTGACGGCGCTCAACAAGATCGGGGAGGGCTCACCGCACGTCGTCGACTGCATCGAGCGCGGCGACGTGACGCTCATCATCAACACCCCGACCGGGTCGGGCGCGCGCTCGGACGGCTGGGAGATCCGCCGGGCCGCCGTGACGCGCGGGATTCCCTGCATCACCACGCTGTCCGGGGCGTTCGCGGCCGTGCGCGCCATCGGCGCCGCGCGCCAGCAGGAGCCCGAGGTTCGCTCGCTGCAGGAGATCCACGGCATGCCCGTCGGTCCGGGCCCCGGTACGTCGCGGTGAGCGTCGCCGCCCCGGCGCGCCCTCGGGCGCCGTTCGGGCGTCGCCGCGCCCCGGTGCGCGCCGCGCGCGACCTCGGCGCCTACCGCGTGCTGAGCCTCCACGACCCGGCGCCGGTGGCGCCCGCGGCCGGGCAGTTCTACATGCTCGCCGCAGCCGACGCCTGGGGCGGGGGCGCCGACGAGCGTCCGTTCCTCGGACGCGCCTGCTCGGTGGCCCGCGCCGCGGCGCAGGACGGCGGCGTGCGCCTTGACTTCCTGCTCGAGGACGTCGGTCCGGGCACGCACCGCCTGTGCGCGTGCACCGGGGCCGACGAGCTCGCGATCGTCGGGCCGCTCGGCGTCGGCTTCCGGGCGCCGACGGGCGGCGAGCGGCCGCTCCTCGTGGGCGGGGGCGTCGGGATCGCGCCGCTGGCGATCTGGCAGGACGAGCTCCGCGCCGCGGGGGTCGCGGCGCCGGCGCTGCTCGGCTTCCGGGACGCGGCGCACGCCGAGGGGGCCGCGCTGCTGCACGAGCCGTCGATCGCCACCGATGACGGGAGCGTCGGCCACGCCGGCCTCATCACCGAGCTCCTCGAGGCCGAGCTCGACCGCGAGCCGACGAGCGTCGTGTACGCCTGCGGTCCTCCGCCGATGCTCGAGGCGGTGCGGGCGCTGTGCGAGCAGCGCGACGTGGACGCTCAGCTCGCGCTCGAGTCGGGGATGGCCTGCGGCTTCGGCGCCTGCTACGGCTGCGTCGTGCCGGCCCGCGACGGCGGCTATCTGCGCGTGTGCGTCGACGGGCCGGTCATCGACGCGGCGCTCCTCTCGACGGCGCTCGCGCCGGGTCACGCATGAGCCTGCCGGCCGACGTCCGGGCGCCCGGGCCCGGCCGGCGCACGCCGGCGTCCAACGGCGCCGGTCCGGGGCGTCCGCGGGCGGCGGCGTCGATCCCGGTCGACTTCTGCGGGGTGCGCCTCGCGCACCCGATCGTCAACGCGTCGGGCACGTTCGACCTGCTCGCCGCCGCGGACGCGTTCGACGGGCTGTTCGACCCGTTCCCGTTCGCCGCCTTCGTGTCGAAGACGATCACGCTCGCACGGCGCGGCGGCAACCCGGCGCCGCGCCTGTGGGAGGCGCCGGCCGGTCTGATCAATTCGATCGGCCTGCCCAACCGGGGGCTCGACGGGTACCTCGAGCACGACCTGCCCGCGCTGCACGGCCTGCTCGGCGACGTGCCGCTCGTGACCAACGTGATGGGGGCCACCGGCGAGGAGCTCGTCGCGCTCGTCGAGCCGCTCGACGAGCGCCCCGAGGTCGCGGCGATCGAGCTGAACGTCTCCTGCCCGAACGTGCACACGGGCCTCGACCTCGGGGCCGACCCGGACGAGCTGACGGCGGCGCTCGCGCTCGTGCGGCCGCGCACCGCCAAGCCGCTGATCGTCAAGCTGACGCCCAACGCGGCCGACGTGCCCGGCGTGGCGGCCGCGGCCGAGGCGGCGGGCGCCGACGCCGTCTCGCTCATCAACACGCTCAGGGCGATGGCGCTGCGCCCCGGCGAGGCGACGCCGTGGCTCGGGGCCGGGACCGGCGGACTGTCGGGTCCGGCGATCCGCGCCATCGCGCTCGCGCAGGTCGCGGCCGTCGCCGCGCGCGTGTCGATCCCGATCGTGGGCATGGGCGGAGTGCAGTACGCTGAACATGCCCGCGAGCTGCTCGACATGGGCGCGACGCTCGTCGCGGTCGGCACGGAGAGCTTCCGCGACCCCGCGGCCGGCGGGCGCATCGCCGCGGCTTTACAGGCTTCCCCAGCAAACGACGGTATTTCTGCTCGCTGACGAGCATCCGTCCGGAAGCCCTATAGCAAAAAGCCCTGCAAAGATGCTTGAAAACAGTCGACCAACCTGAACATGGCTCAAGCTAAGCTTCAGGTGTAGCTGAATTCGACGAGTTCGCCTTGAACGGCGTGCGCCGGTGTGTAGACTCGCCGCCGTGGTGCCGCCAACCAACACAGCCTTCAAGCAGTCGACGGCGCCGGAACGCTCCCTTCATCAGCGGATGGATGCACTGGCCCGGGCGAACGAGATTCGCACGCAGCGCGCGCAGCTCAAGCGCGATCTGAAGGCCGGCCGGCTGTCGATCCACACGCTGTTGCTCAATCCGCCCGAGTACGTCGAGACGGCCAAGGTGTTCGACATGCTGCTCGCCGTCCCCAAGTACGGGCGCGTGAAGGTGAACAAGATCCTCGCGCAGTGCCGCATCTCGCCGAGCAAGACGATCGGCGGGCTCTCCGAGCGCCAGCGCTCCGAGCTCGTCTCGCTCCTGAACCGGTAGGCCCTCGCCGCCAGCGCCGGCGCCGTGCGCGATACCTCCGCAGCGGCCTCTAGGGTGACGTCATCGCGCGCGTGTTCGTCATCACAGGCCCCTCGGGGGTGGGGAAGGGGACGCTGATCCGAGGGCTGCTCGAGCGGCGCCCCGAGCTCGAGCTGTCGGTGAGCGCGACGACGCGCGCGCCGCGCGCCGGTGAGCGCGACGGCGTCGACTACCACTTCCTCACCGACGAGCAGTTCGACCGCCACGTGCGCGACGGCGACTTCGTCGAGCACGCCGACTACGCGGGGCGGCGCTACGGAACGCTGCGCTCGGAGCTGGAGTCGCGCCTGAACGCGGGCGTGCCGCTCGTGCTCGAGATCGAGGTCCAGGGCGCGCGCCAGGTGCGCCGCACGCTGCCCGAGGCGGTGCAGGTGTTCATCGCCCCGCCGTCGCCCGAGGCGCTCCGCGCGCGGCTCGTCGGGCGGGGGACCGACGATCCCGAGGTCGTCGAGCGCCGCCTGGAGGTGGCCCGGGCCGAGCTCGAGGCCCAGTCGGAGTTCGGCCACGTCGTCGAGAACGACGAGCTCGACGCCGCGCTGTCCGAGCTGCAGGCGATCGTCGAGCGGGAGCTCGGCGGGAGCGCGCCGCCCAGCTAATAGACTGTGTGGCTCGCGCCGGCCACGATCGCCGGCGGACCATCGGCCGCACGCGGCCCCGGAAAGGGCAAACGAACAGTGATCTCTCCCCGCATCGACCGACTGCTCGAGAACGTCGACTCGAACTACGCGAGCGTCCTCGTGGCCGCCAAGCGCGCCCGCCAGATCAACTCGTACTACCACAACCTCGGCGAGGGCACGTTCGACGAGTTCCCGCCCCCGATGGTCGACACCGTCTCGAAGAACTACCTCACGATCGCGCTCGAGGAAGTCGCGGCGGGCAAGATCAAGTACCACTACCGTTAGCCGGTATCCCGTCCGAGCGGGGCCCGCGCCCGGTGGGCCGGGTCGCGCACGAGCGCAACCAGCGCTTGTCCTCGATCGTCGCCCCTGACACGGTGACCGCCCGATGGCCAGGATCCTGCTCGGAGTGAGCGGCGGCATCGCCGCCTACAAGGCGCTCGAGGTCGTGCGCCTGGCGACCGGCGCCGGACACGCCGTGCGCGTCATCCAGACGGCGCCCAGCGAACGGTTTGTCGGGCGGGCGTCGTTCGCGGCGCTCAGCGGTGCGCCGGTGCTCACCGACGAGTTCGAGCGCGACCCGGCCCGCGGCGCCTTCCCCGGCGACGATCCGCCGGCCCACGATCCGCTCAGCCATCTGCAGCTCGTCGCCAACGCCGACGTGTACCTCGTGGCGCCGGCGACGGCGAACACGCTGGCCAAGCTGGCCGGTGGCCTGGCCGACAACCTGCTGACGAGCGCCGCGCTCGCCGCGACCTGCCCGGTGATCGTCGCGCCGGCGATGAACAACCGCATGTGGGAGCACGCCGCGACCCAGGCCAACGTGCAGCGCCTGCGCGCGCGCGGGGTCACGGTGGTGGAGCCGCAGACCGGCCGCCTCGCCTCCGCGGGCGAGTGGGGCGCGGGCCGGCTGGCGGAGCCGGTCGACCTGCTCGCCGCCTGCGAGGCGCTCGCCGCGGCCGCAGGCGCGGGCGCGGGCGACTTCACCGGGCTGCGCGTGCTCGTCTCGGCGGGCGGCACCCGCGAGCCGATCGACAGCGTGCGCTACGTGGGCAACCGGTCCTCGGGGCGGATGGGGTTCGCGCTCGCCGAGGCGGCGCACGCCCGCGGCGCCTCGGTCACGGTCGTCGCCGCGAACGTCGCGCTGGCCCGGCAGGCGGGCATCGACTACCACGACGTGCAGACCGCGCATGAGCTGCGCGACGCGTGCCGCTCGGCGTTCGCCGCCTGTGACGTGCTCCTCATGGCCGCGGCGGTTGCCGACTTCCGGCCCGCCGAGGCAGCGGCCGGAAAGCTCAAGAAGGCCGGTCGCGAGCGCCTCGAGCTCGTGCTCGAGCCGACGCCCGACGTGCTCGCCGAGCTCGCGCGCGAGCGCCGCCCCGGACAGACACTCGTCGGCTTCGCCGCCGAGCACGGCGACGGCGCGCTCGCCTACGGGCGCGAGAAGCTCGAGCGCAAGGGCCTCGACGCCGTCGTGGTCAACGACATCTCGCGGCCGGACATCGGCTTCGAGGGATCCGAGAACGAGGTGACGATCGTCACCGCCCGCGGCGAGCGTCACGTCGCGCGCGACGCCAAGGCGGCGATCGCCGCCGCCGTGCTCGACGCGGTCGCCGACCTGCGCCGGGACGGCTACCCACCGCGCTGAGGCGGGTAGCGACTCTCGCGCGCAGCCTCGCGCACGGCGCGTAGCCTCGCGCGCGCGAGGCTACAGTTGGATCGATGGACGACGACGTCTACGAGCTGTACTCCAGGGGAAGCGAGCTGCTGGCGCGGGGCGACCATCAGGCGGCCGTCATCCCGCTGACGCGGGCGCGCGACCTGATGCCCGACAAGGCGTCGATCCGTGAAGCGCTCGGGCGGGCGCTGTTCCACGCCCAGCGCTACGAGGGCGCCGTCGCCGAGTTCGAGGCCGTCACCGAGACGGCGCCGACGAACGACTACGCGCTCTTCTGCCTCGGGCGCGCACTGCAGCTGCTCGGCCGCCACCGCGAGGCCTGCCATCCGCTCGCGCTGGCCTGCTCGCTGCGCCCCGATCGCGACGACTATCGCCTGTACCGCGATCGCGCGCGCCGCGACGCGGCCCGCCGCACCGAGCGGCCCGCCGAGGCGCCGGACGACGGCCAGTGATCCCGCCGCTCGGGCGCCGCTGAGCGGTCATCCGGCCTGCGTTCGTCCGGCTCGTCGGAGCACCCGGAGACTGCTCGCGCCGGGCGCTCCGCTGCTATGCTCGCCGGACAGCTTTCGAGCCGTTGGCTATCCAGCGGCTGCAGTACCGAAAGTGGGCGCCCGCCCGCTTTTTTTGCGTAAGGACCCAAATATGAACGCGCTGCAAACCGACATCGAGACGCGACTCGCCGTGAGCGAGCCGGACGTCGAGGTGCTGCTCGCCGAGGTCGTCGGCGGCTCGACGCTGCGCGTGTTCATCGATCATCCGGACGGCGTGACGCTCGCGCTGTGCGAGCGCGTCACGCACGAGCTCGCCGACCTGCGCGAGCGGTACGCACTCGAGGTGTCCTCGCCGGGGACGGAGCGCCCGCTCACGAAGCCGGCGCACTTCCGTCGCTTCGTCGGGCGGCGCGCCCGGGTGAGGTTGCGCTCAGCGCACGACAGCTCGCTGGAGGGCGAGCGCTCACGTGCGCGCAGCTACACGGGCGAGCTCGTCGGTGCCACCGACGACGAGGTCACGCTGGCGGCCGCCGAGGGGGTCGTCGCGATCCCGTACTCGGAAATCAGTCGTTCCAACCTCGTGGAGGAGTAGCCATGTCACGCGAGATCCTGGAGGCCATGCACGCGCTGGCGCGCGAGAAGGGCATCGAGCCGGAGAAGCTGATGATCGCGCTCGAGGACGCGCTCCTCTCCGCGTACAAGAAGCAGCCCGGCTCGGCCAAGTACGCCCGCGTCGAGATGGACCGTGACACGGCCGACTTCAGGGTCATCGAGCTGATCATCCCCGAGCGCCTCGAGGCGCACCTCATCGTCGAGACGATCGACGAGGGCACGGTCGTCGATCCGGAGACCGGCGAGCTGCGCGAGCCCGAGGACCCGGAGATCGATCCGGCCAAGTTCGCCCAGTACCGCGACCAGATCGACGAGCGCGACGTCACGCCCGACGACTTCGGGCGCATCGCGGCGCAGACGGCGAAGCAGGTCATCCTCCAGCGCATCCGCGAGGCCGAGCGGGACATGATGTTCGAGGAGTACCGCGACCGCGTGGGCGAGCTCATCACCGGCATCGTGCAGCAGTCCGATTCGCGCTACACGCTCGTGCAGCTGCGCGAGCGTGTCGAGGCCCTGCTGCCGAAGTCCGAGCAGGTGGACGGTGAGCGCTACGACCACTCGCAGCGCATCAAGGCCGTCATCAAGGAGGTGTCGCCCTCCACGAAGGGCCCGTCGATCATCGTGTCGCGACGCGACCCCGAGCTGATCAAGAAGCTGTTCGAGCTCGAGGTGCCCGAGATCGCCGACGGACTCGTCGAGATCGCCAACGTCGCGCGTGAGCCCGGCTACCGCTCGAAGATCGCGGTCGTCTCGCACGCCGACGGCGTCGACCCCGTCGGGGCGTGCGTCGGGCCGCGCGGCTCGCGCGTGCGCATGGTCGTCTCCGAGCTGCGCGGCGAGAAGATCGACATCATCCCCTTCAACGACGAGCCGGCCCGCTTCGTGGCCAAGGCGCTCTCGCCCGCCCGCGTGCGCGAGGTGCTCGTCGACGACGACGCCAAGCAGGCGACGGTGATCGTCCCCGACGATCAGCTCTCGCTCGCGATCGGGCGCGAGGGCCAGAACGCCCGCCTCGCCGCGCGACTGACCGGCTGGCGCGTCGACATCCGCTCGGAGACCGAGTTCGCGGCCGAGGAGGCCGAGCACGGCTACGAGGAGGAGGAGGTGCAGGGGCGCTGCGCGGCGATCCTCTCCAACGGCCGTCGCTGCCCGAACGCGGCGCTGCCCGGATCGCGCTACTGCGGCCTCGACGCCCACCAGGCGCTCGCTCACGTCGAGGGCGACCACGTCGCCGACGTCGCTCCCGGCGACGCGGGTGACGGCCCCGCCGAGGGCGAGCCGGCCGCGGCCGCGCCCGAGGCGCCCGCACCCGAGCCTGCGAGCGAGGCGCCGATCGCCGAGGCGGCGGCCGTGCCGGTCGTCGCCGGCGATGCACCGGCGGCCGACCCGCCCGGCGAGACCTCGGCGCCGAGCGAGCCGGCCCACGAGTCCAACGGCGTCGCCGACGAGGCGCCCGACCCGTCGGTCGCCACGGAGCCCACGTCATAGCGGGCCACGTGCCCCAGCGCCGCTGCGTCGGATGCGGACGCGTGGCGCCGAAGGCGACGCTCGCGCGCCTCGCGCTCGACCCGACCGCTCCGCGCCCCGCGCGGGGCGCGGAGCGCACCGCCGTGCTCGACCCGGCCCAGCGCCTGCCCGGTCGCGGCGCGTACCTGTGCCGCGATGAACGCGTCGCGGCCCCCGCCGCGGCATGCCTGCGGCGCGCGCTGCAGCGCGGCGGTCTGTCGCGCGCCTTCCGCGCGCGCGTGTCGATCGGCGACGAGTTCGTAGAATCGAGCGTCTGATGTCCAAGAAGAGAGTTCACGAGATCGCCAAGGAGCACGGGCTCTCGAGCAAGGAGTTGCTCGAGAAGCTGCACGCCGCCGGCATCGACGCGAAGGCGGCCGCGTCCTCGGTGGAGGAGAGCGACGCGCTGCGCGTGATCGGCAACGGCGCCGGCCCCAACGGCGCCTCGGCCTCGCCGCAGCCGAGCGCGGCGAAGAGCGATCCCCCGGCCCCGGCGTCCGCCGCTCCCGCCGCCGCCGCCCCTGCCCCCGCGAGCGCGCCTCCGTCTGCACCGGCGCCGGCGCCGGCGCCCGCCGCGGCGCAGGCGCCCGCGGCCCCGAGCGCGGGCGCACCGACTGCCGCGCCGACGGCGGCCGCGCCCGCGGCCGCTCCGGCGCCCGCGGCCCCCGCCCAGCCGGGCGCACCGGCACCGCCGCCCGCGGCCTCGCCCGACGGCACGCCGCCCGCCGCGGCGAGCGGCGGCGGCGCCGAGTCCGCGCGACCGGTCCGGCCGACCCGCGACTCGCGCACCGGGGAGCGCACTCCCGGTGGCGTCGGACCCGGTGGCCGGCGTCGCGTCGTCATCGACTCGCAGGCCTCGCGCCGCCAGCAGGGCGGCCCGGCCAACCAACCGCAGCGCCGTCCGCGCCGCGGGCGGCGTCGCCGCGGCACCTACGACGACACGATCGCCCCGATCGATAACAGCGCGTCGACGGCGACCGACGTCATCCGCGTCAACTCGGGATCGACGGTCAAGGACGTCGCCGAGTACCTGGGCGTGCCGGTGCCCGAGATCATCAAGAAGCTCATGTCGCTCGGTGAGATGGCGACGCTGACGCAGACGCTCGCCGACGAGGCCGTGCAGGTGATCGCCGACGAGTTCGACAAGCAGATCGAGATCGTGCACGCCGCCGACGACGTTGACGCCGAGCCGGTGTTCGAGGATGCCGACGAGGACCTCACCGAACGCCCGCCCGTCGTGACGATCATGGGTCACGTCGATCACGGCAAGACGTCACTGCTCGACGCGATCCGGTCGACGGAGGTCGCGGCCGGCGAGGCCGGCGGGATCACCCAGCACATCGGCGCCTACACGGTGCGCCACAACGGCAAGGCGATCACGTTCCTGGACACCCCGGGTCACGAGGCCTTCACGGCGATGCGTGCCCGCGGGGCGAGCGTGACCGATATCGCGGTCATCGTCGTCGCCGCGGACGACGGCGCCAAGCCGCAGACCGACGAGGCGATCGACCACGCCAAGGCGGCCGACGTGCCCATCGTCGTCGCGGTCAACAAGATCGACAAGGAGGGCGCGCAGCCCGATCGCGTGCGCACCGAGCTCACCCAGCGCGGCCTGCAGCCGTCGGAGTGGGGTGGGGAGACCGAGTTCGTCGACGTGAGCGCGAAGACCCACGACGGCCTCGATGATCTCCTTGACACCCTTCAGGTCGTCGCCGACCTCGAGGAGCTGCGCTCCAACAGCAAGGCCGAGGCGTCCGGCACGGTCATCGAGTCCAAGCTCGACCCCGGACGCGGCCCGGTCGTCACGATCCTCATCCAGCGCGGCACGCTGCGCGTCGGCGACGCGCTCGTGGCCGGCGCCCACTTCGGCCGGGTACGGGCGATGCACGACTTCACCGGAGCGAAGATGACGGCCGCGACGCCGGGTGACCCGGTCGAGGTGCTCGGGTTCGACGGCGTGCCCGAGGCCGGCGAGGTCGTGCGGGTGGTCGAGAACGAGCGGCGCGCCCGGCAGCTGGCCGGTGAGCGCGCCAACCGCCTCAAGACGGAGGCGCTCGCCCGGCGCTCGGGCCGCAAGGTGTCCCTCGAGGACGTCTTCCGCCTCGCCCAGGAGGGAACCGTCAAGGAGCTCAATCTCGTCGTCAAGGCCGACGTCGCGGGCTCGCTCGAGGCGATCGAGGACGAGATCGCCAAGCTCCCCCAGGACGAGGTGACGGTCAACATCGTCCATCGCGGCGTCGGCGGCATCACCGAGTCCGACGTCATGCTGGCGTCGGCCTCGACCGGTGTCGTCCTCGCCTTCAACGTGCGGCCCGTCGGCGACGCGCGCTCGCTCGCCGATCGCGAGGGCGTCGAGATCCGCTCCTACACCGTCATCTATCGCGCCATCGAGGAGCTGCGCGCGGCGATGCAGGGCATGCTCGAGCCCGAGGAGGTCGAGTCGACGCTCGGGCAGGCCGAGGTGCGCCAGCTGTTCAAGGCCTCGCGCATCGGGACGATCGCCGGCTCCCACGTCACCGAGGGCAAGGTCACGCGCGGCGCCCGTGCGCGCGTCGTGCGCGACGGCACGATCATCTACGACACGACGATCGCCAGCCTGCGCCGCTTCAACGAGGACGTGCGCGAGGTGAGCGCCGGCTTCGAATGCGGCATCGTGCTCGCCAACTTCCAGGATCTGCACGAAGGCGACGTGATCGAGTCCTACGAGACGCGCCAGGTCGAGCGCGAGCTCGCCTGACGGCCCGCGCCGCGCGCGCATGTCGGTCCGCCGCCACCATCATGAAGGCCGTCCCTCGCCCGGAGCAGCGACTCGCTCCGCGCGGGATCGGAAGCCCAACGAAGGAATAGGATGCGTTCTGACCGCATGCGCCGCGTCGACGAGGCGATCCGTCAGGTGATCGGCGACGTCGTGGCGGGCGAGTTGAAAGACCCGCGAGTGGGATTCATCACCGTGACCGACGTCAGGACCAGTCCCGACCTGCGCCATGCGCGGGTGTACGTCAGCGTGCTCGGGAGCACCGACGAGCGCGCGGCGTCGCTCGACGGGCTGCAGAGCGCCCACGGATACCTGCAGAGTCGCATCGCCGGCGAGCTGCGCCTCAAGCGCACGCCGACGCTCAGCTTCCAATACGACGAGACGACCGACCGGGCGATGCGCCTCGGCTCGATCCTCGCCAATCCGGATGCACCGGACTCGGGGCAGGGACCCGGCGGGTCCGCGTCGTGAGCGAGAAAGCGTCGGCGGAGCGGCGGGCCGAGGTCCTAGACTGGATCCGCGCCGGCGAACGTTTCCTGCTCGTCACCCACGAGAACGCCGACGGCGACGCGCTCGGCTCGCTCGTTGCCATGCAGGGGATCCTGACGGCACTCGGCAAGGACTCGGTCATGTTCATGGCCCCGGATGAGTTCCCGCTGCCGGTCGAATACCGCTTCTTCCGCCTCGACGGACTCATCTCGAGCGCTCCCGACGACACCGCCGAGCGTCGCATCGTGTTCCTCGACTGCGGGAACATCGACCGCAACCCGGCCCACGCCCTGTTCAACGGCCCCGAGCTGCTGAATATCGACCACCACCACGACAACACCCGCTTCGGGACGCTCAACTATGTCCTGCCGAGCGCGTCGTGCACGGCCGAGATCGTCTGGGATCTCATGCACGGGCTCGGTGTCACGCCGACGCCGGCGGTCGCCGAGGCGCTGTACGTCGGGCTCATCACCGACACCGGCCGCTTCATGTACGAGAACACCGGCCCCCGCGCCCACGAGATGGCGGCCGAGCTCATCACGGCGGGCGTCGACGTGCAGGCGATCTACCGCCGACTGTACGAGGACATGCCGCTCGCCAAGCTCGCGCTGCTGGCGCGAGCGCTGCGCAACGTCAGTCGCCACGACGACGGCGCGCTGACCTTCGCCTACCTGACCGCCGAGGACTTCGCCGAGACCGGGGCCGAGGAGAGCTACTCGGAGGGGATCATCGACAACCTACGGGCCGTCCAGGGCACGAAGGTGGCCGCACTGAGCCGCGAGCTCACGGGCGAGGACCGCCGTGCGGAGCGCAAGGTCTCGCTGCGGGCCACGGATGACGATGTCGACGTGTCGGCGATCGCCCGCGCTCAGGGCGGCGGCGGGCACCGCCGCGCCGCCGGCTTCTCGACCGACCTGGACGTCGAAGAGCTCGTCGCGTTCCTGCGCCGCGCCGTCGCCGAGCAGCTCGGGACGGCCGCCGGGTCGCCGGCACCGACGGCTGCCTGAGCGCGCGACGCCGTGGACGGCGTGCTGCTCATCGACAAGCCCGCGGGCATGAGCTCGCACGGCGTGGTCGCCGCGGTGCGCCGCGCGCTCGGGACGCCGAGCCGAGGGGAGCGCGTGCGCGTCGGGCACGCCGGCACGCTCGACCCGTTCGCCACCGGCCTGCTGCTCGTCCTCCTCGGGCGTGCGACGCGGCTGCAACCCCTGCTGATGGCGCTCCCCAAGCGCTACGAGACGATCGCCCGGCTCGGCGCCGTGTCGAGCACGCAGGATCCCGAGGGCGAGATCACGGAGACCGGGCGCGTTCCGCCCGACCCCCCGAACCTGCCCACGGGGATCGTGCGCCAGCGCCCGCCGCGCTACTCGGCGGTCAAGGTCGGCGGACAGCGCGCGTACGCCCGGGCCCGGCGGGGGGAGGAGTTCGAGCTCGCCGAGCGGACGGTGACCGTCTACCGCTTCCACCAGCGCTGGCGCGAGGGGGATCGCGCGGCGTTCGACATCGAGTGCTCGGCCGGAACGTACGTGCGCAGCCTGATCGCCGAGCTCGGGGACGCCTACTGCGTGGAGCTGCGGCGCACCGACATCGGGCCGTTCTCGGTCCTCGACGCGGTCGCGCCCCCGTTGCCGGCCGAGGCCGCGCGTCTCGCTCCGCTGGCGCTCGAGCGGGCGCTCGCCTTCCTGCCCCACGCCCGGCTGAGCGGCGAGGCGGCTCGGGTGGCCGCGCACGGGGTCGCGGTGTCCGAGGGCGACCTGGCGCTCCAGGCGCCGACGGTGGCCCGTCATCCGGGCGCCGCGGCCCTCGAGCCGGCCGTGAGCGCCGCGACCGAGCTCGTGCTGCTCGTCGACGATGTCGGGCCGCTCGCGGTGGCCGAGCCGCGGAGCGGACCCGAGGGAACCGTGTACAAGCCCGTGATCGGCTTTCGCGGCTGAGAACCCCATACAGTTCCTGCCCCGTGAAGGTCACTCGTCTCCCCGATCTCGAGCACCGACCGCGCCGCGTCGCCGTCGGGATGTTCGACGGCGTCCATCTCGGCCATCGTGAGGTCATCCGCGGCGCCGACAGCGTGCTCACCTTCGATCCGCATCCGGCGTCGGTCGTCGCGCCGGCCCATGCGCCGAAGCTGCTGACCGACCTGCCCCGAAAGGCCGAGCTCATCGAGGGCCTCGGCGTGCAGGAGCTGATCGTGATCCCCTTCGACGAGGGGTTCGCCGCCCGCGCCGCCACCAGCTTCATCGACGACGTGCTCGTCGGCGCGCTCGCCGCCACCGACGTGTCGGTCGGCGAGAACTTCCGCTTCGGTCACAAGGCGCAGGGCGACACCGCCCTGCTCGCCGCCGACTCGCGCTTCGCCACCCACGTGGCGCCGCTCGTCGAGGTCGAGGGAGAGATCGTCTCCTCGAGCCACATCCGCGGCCTCGTGCTCGCCGGGGAGGTGGATACCGCCACGCATTTCCTCGGGCGGCCGTTCTTCATGCACGGCGAGGTGGTGCACGGTGACCAGCGCGGCCGGGACCTGGGCTACCCGACGGCCAACCTCGTGCCCGACGAACGGCTTGTCTGTCCGGGACACGGCGTGTACGCGGCCCTGGCCGACGGCCGTCCCGCCGCCGTGAGCATCGGTGTGCGCCCGACGTTCGGCTCCGGGCGCGGCGAGCTCGTCGAGGTGTACATCCTCGACTTCTCCGGCGACCTGTACGGCCGTGAACTGCGCGTCGACTTCCTCGCTCGCCTGCGCGGGGAGCGGCGATTCGAGTCCGTCGAGGCGCTCGTCGACCAGATGGCGAGCGACGTGGTCCGGGCGCGCGACATCGCCGCGCGGGCGACCGCCTGACGTCCGCCGACGACCGGGGAGCGGGCGTCCGCGTCTCTGCTACCGTTTGGCGCCGCCATGACTATGACCCTTGATCGCAAGCGCGAGATCGTCGCCCAGTTCGGCGCGAACGAGAACGACACCGGCAACACCCGCGTGCAGGTGGCGCTGCTGACGGAGCGCATCAACCACCTCACCGAGCACCTGCGCGAGCAGAAGAAGGACCACCACTCGCGCCGTGGGCTGCTCATGCTCGTCGGGCGGCGCCGACGCTTCCTCGACTACCTCCAGCGCGAGGATCTCGAGGGCTATCGCGCGCTGATCAAGGAACTCGGGCTGCGCAAGTGAGCGTGCTGGCGGCGGGAACTCCGGCGCCAGGCTTCTCGCTCGCCCGCCCAGAGGGCGGGCCCTTCACCGAGGAGGACCTCCTCGGCCGCACGACGATCTTCGTCTTCTACCCGTTCGCCTTCAGCTCGGTCTGCACCGCCCAGATGCAGCTCTACGAGGAGGTGCTCGGCGAGCTGCGCGCCGAGGGGGCCGAGCTCTACGGCGTCTCGTGCGACAGCGGCTACGCCCAGGCGGCGTTCGCCGAGAAGCTCGGCGTCACGATCCCCCAGCTGTCGGACTTCGAGCCCAAGGGCGCCGCCTGTCGCACGCTCGGCGTCCTGCACCCCGGCGGCTTCGCCGAGCGCGCGCTGATCGTGTTCGGCCCCGACGGCGTCGTGCGCTGGAGCCACCAGGCCGACTCGCCGGGCGACCTGCCCGGGGTCAACCTCCTGTTCGACGGGCTCCACGCGGTTCGCCAGACGGCGTAGGGGGGCGGGGGTTCGCGGCGGGGCGGGGGTTCGCGCCGGGGCGGGGGTTCGCGCCGGGGCGGGGGTTCGCGCCGGGCGCGCCGCGAACTTTGGTCGATCTTGTCGCATGGTGAGAGAAGATCGATCAATCTTCGCCCGGGAGTGTTCCGCCGTCCGTCGGACTCGACCTGCCGCAGCGGCTGGACCGGCGGCGCCGGGCGCCGCCGGGCGCGCGAGCGTTCCGCTGTCCGCCGGACTCGACCGGCCAGAGCGGCCGCAGCGGCCGGACTCGGCCGAGCCGGTCGAGCCGGCGCCGGCCCGGGCGCGAAGTTTGTTCGATCTTGTCCCCTGGTGAGAGAAGATCGACCAAGCCTTGCCCGGGAGCCCCGCCGCCGCCGTCCCGTCGACCCACCCTCACCCCGGATCCGACGCCGGCCGCGCGACCTCCCGCGCCCGGAACGCGAAGATCCGCAATGCGCATCGCCGACGGGCTTGCGGGCACGGAGCGCCCGGACGTCTACCCTCGAGCGGGATGGCCGATCTGCGCAGCGCCGCTCTGCCGCCGGTGAGCGACCAGGATTGGGCGCGGGGCGACCCCGACGCGCCGCTGGTGATCGTCTACGCCGATTTCACCTGCGTGGCGTGCGCGGTGGCGAACGAGCGACTCGCCGGGCTGCCGATTCGGCGCGTATATCGGCACTTCGCCCTGCGCAGCCGTCACCCCCGCTCGCAGCCGCTCGCCTGCGCCGCGGAGGCGGCCGGGCGGCAGGGAGCGTTCTGGACGATGCACGACTCCTTGTTCGCAGATCAGGGGCATGTCGACGACCCGCACCTGTGGGCCCGTGCGCAGGCGTTGGGGCTCGATCTCGACCGCTTCGAGGCCGACCGCCGCGACCCGCTCATCCTCGAGCGCGTGGCCGGCGACGTGCGGGCCGCGATGCGCGCCGGGGTCGCCGCCACGCCCACGCTGTTCGTCGACGGGCAGGCCCGTCCGGGCCCTCCGGACGCGGCGCTGATCGAGCGCCTGGCGGGCGGAGCGGCCCCTTCCTCCGGCGATTCCGTCCGCTAAGCTGACCCGGTTCGGACCGATAGAGAATCTAAGCGAAACGAGCCGCCGACCGACGGGCGGACAGGAAGGCAGTAACCACATGAGCAGTGACCCCGTAACCCGGGTCTCCGTGGAGATCTCCGGCAGCGAGATCTCGTTCGAGACCGGCCGGATGGCCAAGCAGGCCTCCGGCGCCGTCGTCGTCCGCCAGGGCGACACCATGGTCCTCGCCACCGCGACGGCCGGCGGTCTGCGCGACGTCGATTTCCTCCCGCTGACGGTCGACGTCGAGGAGCGGATGTACGCCGCGGGCAAGATCCCCGGTTCCTTCTTCAAGCGCGAGGGACGCTCGGGAGAGAAGGCGACGCTGACCGCGCGCCTCATCGACCGACCGATCCGCCCGCTGCTTCCGAAGAGCTGGCGCTTCGACACGCACGTCGTGGCGATCCCCATCTCCGTCGACCACGTCAACCCCTATGACGTGCTCGCCATGAACGGCGCCTCGGCCGCGCTGATGATCTCCAACATCCCGCTCGCCCAGCCGGTCGGCGCGGTGCGGATCGGCAAGATCGACGGCAACTTCGTCATCAACCCGCCCGAGGAGGACCTCCTCGAGAACTCCGACCTCGACCTGGTCGTCGCGGGCACCGACGAGGCGATCCTGATGGTCGAGGCCGGCGCGAACGAGATCCCCGAGGCCGAGATCCTCGATGCGCTCGACATCGCCCACTCGGAGATCAAGAAGATCGTCGCGCTGCAGCGCGAGCTCGCCGAGAAGGTTGGCAAGCCGAAGACCGAGGTCGAGGTGCTCAAGCCCGACCCCGCCCTGCTCGACCAGATCCGAGCCTCGCACGGCCCGCTGCTCGACGCCGCGACCCAGGTCGAGGACAAGCTCGAGCGCCAGGACGCCACCAAGGAGGCCGAGGAGGCGATCCTCGCCCACCACGCGCCGCCCGCGCCCGAGGGCGCCGGCGAGGAGCAGCTCGTCGCCGCGAAGGCCGTCCGTGCCGAGGTCCAGCGCGCCTTCGACGCGCTCGAGAAGTCGATCGTGCGCGAGCGCATCGCCGTGCACAAGAAGCGCCCCGACGGCCGCAGCGAGGACGAGATCCGTCCGATCAGCATCGAGGTCGGCGTCGCCCCGCGCACGCACGGCTCGGCGCTCTTCACGCGCGGCCAGACGCAGGCGCTCAGCGTCGCGGCGCTCGGCACGCTCAAGGAGGAGATGCGTCTCGACACGCTCGGGCTGCAGACCAAGAAGTACTACTTCCATCACTACAACTTCCCGCCGTTCTCGGTGGGCGAAGCCGGTCGCCTCGGGCCCAAGCGCCGCGACATCGGTCACGGCGCGCTCGCCGAGCGTGCGCTCGTGCCGATGGTCCCCTCGATCGAGGAGTTCCCGTACACGATTCGCGTCGTGTCGGACATCTTCGAGTCCAACGGCTCGTCGTCGATGGCCTCGGTGTGCGGCTCGTCGCTGTCGCTGATGGACGCGGGCGTGCCGCTCAAGCGGCCGGTCGCCGGCATCGCGATGGGGCTCATCAAGGAGGGCGACGACTACATCGTGCTCACAGACATCGCCGGCGTCGAGGACCATCTCGGTGACATGGACTTCAAGGTCGCCGGCACCGAGCGCGGGATCACCGCGCTGCAGATGGACATCAAGATCACCGGCGTCACGTTCGACATCCTGCGCGACGCGCTCACGCAGGCGCACAAGGCCCGCGAGTTCATCCTCGGCAAGATGGCCGAGGTCATCGAGGGTCCGCGCGAGGAGCTCAGCCAGTACGCGCCGCGCATCCAGACGCTGCAGATCGACCCGAGCCAGATCGGCCTGCTCATCGGCAAGGGCGGCGAGACGATCCGCGGCCTGTCCGACGAGTTCGAGTCCCAGATCGACGTCAACGACGACGGTCAGGTGCTCATCTACTCGGCCAACGGAGAGCTCGGCGATGCGCTCGCCGAGCGGATCCGGATGATGATGAAGGAGGTCGAGGTCGGCGACGAGTACGACGGCAAGGTCGTCAAGACGACGACGTTCGGCGCCTTCATCGAGCTGGCCAAGGGCACCGACGGGCTGCTGCACATCTCCAACGTCTCACCCGGAGAGCGGGTCGAGGCGGTCGAGGACGTGTTCAACAAGGGCGACGAGGTGAAGGTCCGCGTCGTCGAGGTCGACCGCGAGCGCGGCCGCATCGGGCTGCGCCTCGCTCATGACCCCGAGATCGCGGGCAAGAGCGTCGAGGAGCTCGCGGGCGTCGGCACCGGCGGCTCCGCCGGTGGCGGTGACCGTGGTCCACGTCGTCCCCGCGAGGGCGGCGGCAGCCGCAACGGCGGCGAGCGTCGCGGTCCGCGCGGATCCGGCCGTCCGCGCCACGGCCGCGACTAGGCGGCCGACGTCCGCTAGAGGAGCTCCCCGCGTCGTCCGTCCCGTCCCGGGGCGGACACGGCGCGGGGGCGCCGCGATGCCAGACCTTCACCGGATCACGACGCTCGACTCGGGCGTGCGCATCGTCACCGAGCCCATGCCCGCGGTGCGCTCGGCCGCGCTCGGCTTCTTCATCGGGATCGGCTCGGCCGACGAGCCCGACCACGAGGCGGGGCTGTCGCACCTGCTCGAGCACATGCTCTTCCGCGGCACGGACCGCTTCGGCTCCGAGGAGATCGACCAGATCTTCGACGCGATGGGGGCGGAGATCAACGCCGGCACGGGCAAGGAGAACACCTCGGTCTTCACGCGCGTGCTCGACCGCCATCTCGAGCGCGCCTTCGACGTCATGAGCGACATGATCTGGCGGCCGGTGTTCGCCGAGCTCGAGGCCGAGCGCGAGGTCGTGCTCGAGGAGATCGCGATGTACGACGACGACCCGCAGGATCGGGTCTTCGACGTGCTCGGCGAGGCGGTCTTCGGCGATCACCCGCTCGGGCGGGCGGTGCTCGGCCGCGCCGAGATCGTCGGCAACGCGAGCGTCGCGCAGCTCTCCGCCTTCCACGGCGCGCGTTACGTCCCGGGCAACATCGTCATCGCCGCCGCCGGCTCGGTCGACCACGACGCGATCGTCGAGCTCGCGCGCAAGGCCGGGGCCGAGCGGATCGGCGGTACGTCGCCGGCCTCCCCCGACGCGCCGCGTGACCTGCTCCCGCGGCTGTGCTTCCTGGGCAAGGACACCGAGCAGTACCACGTGTGCCTCGGTGGTCCCGGGATCACGCGCTACGACGAGCGCCGTTACGCGCTGCGCGTGCTCGACAACATCCTCGGCGGAACCTCCTCCTCGCGCCTGTTCCAGGAGGTCCGCGAACGTCGCGGCCTGGCCTACTCGGTGTTCTCCTTCCACAGCCTGTTCGCCGAGACCGGGCAGGTCGGGCTGTACGTCGGAACGCGCCCGGAGCACCTGCAGGAGGTGATGACCGTCGTCGCCCAGGAGCTGCATCGCTTCGTCGAGGACCCCGCGAGCGAGGACGAGCTCGTCCGCTCCCGGGAGAACGTCAAGGGCCGCATCGTCCTCGCGCTCGAGAGCACGAGCGCCCGCATGAACCGGCTCGGCACCTCGGTCCTGTGCGATCTGCCAATCCTGTCCGTCGACGAGGTGATCGAACGCATCGACGCCGTCACGCTCGAGGACGTGCGCGAGCTCGCCGGAGCGCTGTTCGCGCCCGCGTCGCTCTCGGCCGCGGGCGTCGGCGCCGACGAGGACGCCTTCCGCGCGGCGCTCGCGCCGCTCGGCGGACCGGCGGGCGCCGACGGCCGTGCGAACGCGCCCGCTCAGGTGCGGGAGGCCTGATCCGATGCTCCGGGTGGCCGTCGCCGGTGCCGCGGGGCGCATGGGCGAGGCTGTTTGCGCGGCCGTGACCGGCGCCGACGATCTCATCCTGACCGCCCGGGCCGACCCGGTGCTCGGCGTCGAGCTGGCCGACGTGCTCGGCGACGCCGATGTCGTCGTCGACTTCACCCGCCCGGACACCGCGCTCGCGAACGCGCTCGCCTGCGTCGGGGCCGGGGTGCACGTCGTGATCGGGACGACCGGCTTCGACCTCGAACCGCTCAGGCAGGCGCGCACGCCGCCGGAGCGTCCGCCCGCGAACGTCTTCATCGCGCCCAACTTCGCGATCGGCGCCGTGCTGATGATGCGTTTCGCGGCGGAGGCCGCGCGCCACATGGGGGCGGCCGAGATCATCGAGCTGCACCACGACGGCAAGATCGACGCGCCGAGCGGCACCGCCGCGCGCACCGCCGCCCTCATGGCCGAGGCGAGCGGGCGTGAGGCGCCGCCGATCCACTCGGTTCGCCTCCCGGGCCTCGTCGCCCACCAGGAGGTGATCCTCGGCGACATCGGGCAGACGCTGACCATCCGCCACGACTCGATCGCGCGCGAGTCGTTCATGCCCGGCGTGCTGCTCGCCGTGCGCCGCGTCCCGACGCTCGAACGCTCGCCGCTGGTCGGGCTCGAGCACCTGCTGTTCTGACCGGGGACGCCGATCGGCCGCCCGCGGTGCTCATCGCGGTGACCGACCACGCCGCGGAGCGCTTCCGCCAGCGTGTCGCCTCCCGCCGCGGGGCGCTGGACCCGCGTCCGGAGATCGTCGAGCGCGTCAGTCGCGCCTGGAGCGCCGGGCGCGTCAGCTCGACCCCGCCGCACCCCCTTCGCGGCGGGGGCCCGCGCCAGGGCGGCGGCGCGGCGCCGGCCGGGTCGCTGTACGTCGCCGACCTCGTCGACCGTGACCTCGTGTTCGTCTGCCGCCACGACGCGCGTCGCGGCGAGCTCGTCGTCATCACGCTGTGGGAGCTGCCGCGCCTCGGGCCCGAGCGCGTCCCGCGCCGCTTCACCGACGCGCTGCGCGACCCGCGCGACTGAGCTCGGCGGCGACTGACCGCCGCTCGGCGGCGCGTCGTCCACGCGTCCACGCCCCCTGGTCGCCGTGAAAGCGCCGGCCGCGCCTTGCCGAAGCAAGGAGGGACGCTCGCTCCCCGTCCCACCCCGGGCGTCGCCTTGCCGCCATGTCATCACGCCGCCATCACCGGCGCGGCGCGCCCGCGCGCGTCCGCGCGCGTCGCCACCTGCGCCCGACCGCCCGCGCCATCCTGCGGCGCGCCGCCGTGCTCGCGGCGGTCGCGCTCGCGGCCGCTCTGGGCGGTGCCGCACCGGCCGGTGCGTGGACGGTGTTCGCGCCCTCGCTGTCGCCGCTCGCCCACGCGGCGGGATCGCTCCCGGCCCTTGGCGTCCCGTACGCCGAGCTGCTGCAGGCCGCGCCGCAGCTCGCGCCGGTGTCCGCCACGGCCACCGGGTCGTCGATCCGGCATGGGGCCGTCGCTTCGAGCGTACCCGCCGACGCCGGCTCGATCGTGCAGGTGCGACCGGGCGCGAGCGTCGAGGTGCACCGCTCGCCCGGCGGCCCGATCATCGAGCAGCTCGACTCGCGCTCGGACAGCGGATCGCAGGCGCGCGCGTTCACGGTGTACGCGGTGGCCGGGAGCGAGTGGCTCGGAGTGTCCGTGCCCGCACTCGGAGGACATCTGGGCTGGATCGCCGCGAGCCCGGCGAACGTGTTCGTGCGCGCGGCGCTACAGGAGATCCGCGTCTCGCTGCCGGACCGCAGCCTCCAGCTGCTCGACGCCGGCCGCGTGCTCCTCTCCACGCCGGTGGTCATCGGCGGCGCGAGCACGCCCACGCCCCCGGGCCAGTTCTCGGTCGACGACATCCTGCGCTACCAGCCCGCCAGCCCCGAGTACGGCATCGGGGCGCTCGCCCTGTCGGTGCCGCCGCCCGGTCGCAACTGGGTGTACTGGCGCGTGGCGATCCACGGCGAGAACAACCTCGGTCAGCTTGGCGGGACCGGCAGCCTCGGCTGCGTGCACGTGCCCGCGAACGACCTGCGGCGGCTGCTCGAGGTGCCCGTCGGCACGCCGGTCGACATCGTGTCCTGAGCAGCGGCGCGCGACGACGCGGGACCCTCAGTCGGCGGCGATCAGCTCGGCCAGGCGCGTGTGCCGCCGCTGGGCGTCGGGCCGACCGAGAGCAAGGCGCATCGCCGCCTCCTCACACACGACAACGCACACCCGCTCCGCGCGGGTGACCGCCGTGTAGAGCAGATTGCGCGTGAGCATCACCGAGTGCGCGCGCGACAGCGCCACGACGACGGCCTTTGCCTGCGAGCCCTGCGCCTTGTGGATCGAGATCGCGTAGCCGAGGCGCAGCGTGTCGAGCGCCGAGTCGGGCAGCACGACGCGGCGGCCGTCGTCGGTGGCCAGCAGCAGCCGCCCACGCTCGGCGTCGTGGTGCTCGACGAGGCCGACCTCGCCGTTCATCAGCTCGTGCTCGTGGTCGTTGCGCGTCTGGATGACCCGGTCGCCGATGCGCAGGCCGGTGCCGGGCACGGGCGCGCCGTCGGGGTTCAGGCGCGCGCGCAGCTCCTCGTTGAAGGCGTCGATCCCGGCCGGTCCACGGCGCATCGGGGCGAGCACCTGGACGTCGACGCGGGCATCGAGCCCGTAGTGCGCGGGCAGGCGGGCGGCGGCCAGCGAGACGACCTCACCGAAGATCGTCGGCGCGCCGGAACGGCGGACAAGGAAGAAGTCGCGCACCACGTCGTCGGCGGCGCCGTCCGGCGGCATCGCACCGTGGTTGATCGCGTGGGCGGCGCGGATGATGAGCGAACGCGCCGCCTGGCGGAAGACCTCGGAGAGCGCCGTCACCGGGACCCGCCCCGACGCGATGAGGTCGGCGAGCACCCGTCCCGGACCGATCGGCGCGAGCTGATCGCTGTCGCCGACGAGCAGCACGTGGGTGCTCGGGCCGACCGCGGCGAAGAGCGCCTCGGCGAGGCGGACGCCGAGCATGCTCGCCTCGTCGACGATGAGCACGTCCGCCCCGTCGATCGGGTGCTCCTCGTCGCGCGTGAATCCCTCGCCCGGCATCCATTCGAGCAGGCGGTGGATGGTGCTCGCCTCCGCGCCGGTCGTCTCGGCCAGGCGCCGCGCGGCCTTGCCGGTCGGGGCGCACAGGCGCACGCGCGCCCCCGCCCCCGATGGGGTGTCGGGCCGGGAGCCGAGCAGCTCGACGAGCGTGCGCATCGCCGAGCTCTTGCCGGTGCCGGGTCCGCCGGTGAGGATCGACAGGCGATGGTCGAACACGGCCGTGACGCCCTGCCACTGGGCGTCGCTCGGGACGAATGTCCCACGGCGGGGACGCTCGGCGCGCGCGAGCTCGAGCGTCGGCGCGGAGCGCAGCAGGCGGCGCACGTGCCCGGCGAGCCGTCGCTCGGCGCGGTGCATGCTCGGCTCGGACACGCGTTGCGCCCCGGGAGCGCCCTCGAGCAGCACGCGGCCGCTCCCCGCGAGCTCGTCGATCCGGGCGTCGAGGTCCCGTTCGTCGACGGCGCCCGCGGGCGCCGGCCCGGCACGGGGTACGCCGAGCAGACGCGTGGCACGTCGGGTCAGCTCGGCGCGGGGGAGATGGCAGTGACCGTCGAGCTCGGCCTCGGCGAGGGCGTGCAGCGTTCCGGCGGCGAGGCGTGTCGGCGCGTCGGCCGCGATCCCGAGCGCCCGCGCGAGCTCGTCGGCCGTTGCGAAGCCGACGCCGTCCAGCTCGATGATCCGGTACGGATCCGCGCGCAGCAGCTCGATGGACTCGTCCCCGAGCGCGCGCTGGATGCGCGCCGCGGCGGCGGCCGGGACGCCGTGTCGCGAGAGGAACAGGCGCGTCGCGCGCTGATCGCGCTCGCTGTCCCACGAGGCGACCGCGTCGCCGATGCGCGCCCGGCCGATGCCCGGCACCTCGAGCAACCGGCGGCGTGGCGCCTCATCGACGATCGACAGGACCTCCTCGCCGTGGCGCGCGAGCAGGTAGCGCGCACCGCGCGGGCCGACGTGCTTGATCTGCGTCAGGTAGCCGATGAGCGCGCGTTCGCCGGTCGGCTCGCGCAGCCGCACGTCGTTGGCGTACAGCTGCGGACCGTGGCGCGGGTGCTCGCGCCACGCGCCGTTGACCTCGATCGTCTCGCCCTCGTGCACGTGCCCGAGGGCGCCGGTGACGACGATCTCCTCGCCCTCCGGCGTGATCGCGTCGACGACCGCGAAGCCGCCGTCGGGCGCGCGGTAGCGCACGGACTCGACCTCGACGACGAGATCGAGAGCCCCTTCGGGCCGGGAGCCCGCCGCGGCCGGGATGGGGGGAGAGCTGAGCGCCACGCCTCCGAAGATAGCCGCGCACGGGGTCGGCGTTTTCCGTCCTGCGGCATCGCTACGGTGCGAGCACTTCAATCGAAGGGGCGTTTCGCGTGGTACGCAGGGCGCGGTGGACGGCGGTGGCGGCGGTGGTCGTGCTGCTGACGGGGGCGGCCGGTGCCCGCGCCGCGACGCCGATCGGCCCGCTGTCGAGCGCCGCCGGCTGCGCGGCCCTGTCCCCGGGTGGCACGAGGGCGGCGCACGCCACCACGACGACCACGACGTCGAGCTCGACGACGACGACGAGCGTGGCCACGACCACCGTCACCGGCGTGACGGCGACCACGGCCCAGACCGGCGGCTCGACGACGGCGTCGAGCTCCTCGGCCGCCTCCACGACCGGGGCGAGCAGCTCGACCGCGGCGGGCGCCCCCGGCGGCGCGCCCGGTCCGGTCAACGGCTGCGGGGGCGCGAGCGGACTGGCCGATCCCACCGACCTGGCGATCTCGCCGGACGGGACGAGCATCTACGTGATCGGCGGGCTCGCCGGTCCGCCCGGCTACGGCGTGCTCGACATCCTGCATCGGGATCCGGCGACGGGCGACCTCACCGAGGTGGCCTGTCTGAGCAGCGACGGCACCGACAACCACACGGGCGCGAGCCAGGCCTGCCTCCCGACCGCCGGCCTGCTCGGCGGCGGGGCGGTCGCCGTCAGTCCCGACGGCGCGTTCGTCTACACGGGAAGCTCGTCGTCGGCGACGATCCTCGCGTTCCGGCGCGACCCGGTCACCGGACTGCTCAGCCGCGTCGGCTGCCTGCGGCTGACGCCCCCGCTCAACAGCGGCTGCTCGGCGGCCAACGTCTTCGGCGGCATCGACGCGCTCGCGGTCAGCCCCGACGGGCAGGGCCTGTACGCCGCCTCCGGCGTGGGCGGGCCGACCCCGGGCTCGACGACCGCGCTGTCGGTGCTCACGGCCGGGCTCGTCAGTGCGCCGGCCGTGACCTCGACCTCGAGCTCCTCGGGAATCGGCTCGTCGACCACCGCGACGACGACCACCACCACCGCGACGTCCTCCGGGACGGCGACGGGGGCGGCGCCGACGACCACGACCACGACGACGACCACGACGACGACTCCGTCGGTCGCGTCGATCTTCGGCGCGCTCACGCCCGGCGAGGCGCTCGCGAACCCGTGCCTGGCCACCGGCGAGGTCGACGGCGCCTGTGCGAACGCGACCGCGACGATGGGCCTCACCTCGCTGGCGATGAGCCCGGACGGACACTTCCTGTACGCGACGGCCGACTCGAGCGACGCGATCGACACGTTCACGCGCAGCGCCGCGGGTCTGCTCACCCAGACCGGCTGTCTGATGAACGCCCCACCGCCCGGTCCGTGCACCGCCTCGCCGCTTGTGAGCACCCCGACCGACGTGGCGCTCAGCCCCGACGGCCGCAACGCGTACGTCGTCGACGCCGGCAACCTCGTGGTCGCGACCCGCGATCCGAGCAGCGGCGCGCTGAGCGAGGTGAGCTGCATCAACGCCGCCGCGAGCGCCTCGGACACGTCGAGCAGCACCGACACGACGGGCACCGACACGGCCAGCAGCGACACGAGCAGCAGCACGAGCGAGACCGTCACCACCGACACCACGAGCACCGAGACCTCCGGATCGGGCGCTCCGGCGTGTGCGCCGGCACCCGGCGTGACGAGCATCGCCGCCGTCGCCGTCAGCCCCGACGGCACGAGCGTCTATGCCACGAACGCCGACGTCGGCGGGCTCGTCACCTTCACACGCGACCCGCTCACCGGCGCGCTCACCGAGTCGTCGTGCGCCGCGTCGGCCGACTACCTGTCGAGCGACACCTCGAGCCCGTGCGTGACGAGCGCCGGGAACGCCGGGCGCGCGCTCGTCGTCTCGGCCGACGGTCGGAACGTCTACCGGCTCGACGCGGAGGCCGAGGCCGTCTACGGCTTCGGCCCGGCGGCGGCGCCGGCCGCCTCGGGCGCGCGGCTCGCCGCCGACGGCCGCGCGGCCCTGCGGATCGCCTGCCCGGCGGCGGCGAGCAGCCTGTGCGCCGGCCGCGTGCGGCTCGCCATGCCGACGGCGAGGACCACGCGGTCGCGGCGGTCGCGGCGCCGGCCTCGCGCCGGCGGCGCGGTGACGAGCTCGGCGGCAGGTTTTCGGATCGCGCCGGGCCGCTCGGCCGTGGTCGACGTCCGGGTGGCGCGGTCGGTTCGCGCGCTGCTGCGACGCCGGCACCATCGCCTCGCGCTCATCGCCGAGGTGCAGCCGTATCCCGGCGGCGGCGGCGCCGCGCGGCGCGTGATCGTCCTGCGCTGAGGGGCGAAGGGCCGTCGCGGCGGCTCGCCCGCGCTCGCGGATCGGCGTCCCGGCGTGGAATACTGCAGGGCACATGGAGCTCGGATCGATCCTCACCGCGATCGTCACGCCGTTCGACGCCGACCTGAGGGTCGACGAGGACGCGTTCGTGACGCTCATGCACCGTCTGGCCGAGCACGGATCGGACGGGTTCGTCGTGTGCGGGACGACCGGCGAGGCGTCGACCCTGACCGACGACGAGCACCTCGGGCTGATCGCGCTCGCGGTGCGCGAGCGCCCGGCCGGAACGTCGATCATCGCCGGCGCCGGCTCGAACGACACCCGCCACGCCGTGTTCCTCACGCGACGGGCGTCCGAGCTGGGGGCCGACGCGATCCTGTCGGTGACGCCGTACTACAACCGCCCGAGCCGGCGCGGGCTCGTGCGCCACTTCCAGGAGGTCGGGCACGCCACCGACCTGCCGATCGGCCTGTATAACATCCCCGTTCGCACGGGTGTGGACATGCCCAACGACCTGCTCGCCGAGCTGGCGCAGATCGACAACATCGAGTTCGTCAAGCAGGCGAACGACGACAGCCTCGCGCTCGTGCCCGGCCTGCGCCTGTACGCCGGTAACGACGGCACGCTGGCGCGGACGCTCGACCTCGGCGGCGCCGGCGGGATCTGCGTGTCGAGCCACATCGTCGGCGATGAGATGCGGCGCATGGTCGACGAGCCCGAGCGCCGCCACGAGATCGACGCCTCGCTGCGCGACGTCTACGACACGATCTTCTCGGTCCCCGGCAACGTCGGCATCAAGGCCGCGCTCAACCTGCTCGGGCAGCCCGTCGGCGGCGTGCGCCTGCCCCACGTCGAGGCCGACCGCTCGGAGCTCGCCGCGATCCGGGCGATGCTCGAGCGTCACGGCCTCCTCGCCGCCTCCGGCACCTCCGTCGCTCCCGCGTGAGCCGGCTGCGGGTCCTGCCCCTCGGGGGCCTCGGCGAGATCGGCAAGAACATGACGGTCGTCGAGTACGACGGGCGGATCGTCGTCGTCGACGTCGGCCTGCGCTTCCCGACGCCCGAGATGGTCGGGATCGACCTCGTCCTGCCCGATTTCAGCTACCTGCGCGAGCGCGCAGAGGAGATCGAGGCCATCGTCATCACCCACGGCCACGAGGACCACATCGGCGCTCTGCCCTGGGTGCTGCGCGAGCTCGGCCCGCGTCACACGCCGCCGGTCTACGGCGGGCCGTTGACGCTCGCGCTCGCGCGCTCGAAGCTCGAGGAGCACAAGCTGCGCGACATCGAGCTCGAGACGCTCGCCGACGGCGACACCGTCGAGCTCGGCCCGTTCGGCCTCGAGCTCGTGCACATGACGCACTCGATCCCCGACTCGAGCGCCGTCGCGCTGTCGACCGAGCTCGGCACCGTCCTCGTCACCGGCGACTACAAGTTCGACCAGACGCCGGTCGACGGAGAGCCGGCCGACATCTCGCGCCTGGCCGAGCTCGGCCGCGACGGGATCCTGCTGCTGTGCGGCGACTCGACGAACGTCGATCGGGCCGGCTTCTCTCCGTCGGAGTCGGTGGTCGGGCCGGCGCTCGAGGAGGTCTTCGCCCGCTGCGAGGGGCGGATCGTCGTGACGAGCTTCGCCTCGAACATCCACCGCGTCCAGCAGGTCGTCGACGCCGCCTCGGGACTCGGGCGCAAGGTCGCGCTCGTCGGCCGCTCCATGCGCAAGAACGTCAACATCGGCCGCACGCTCGGGCACATCGAGATCCCCGAGGGCCAGCTCGTCGGTCCGCGCGAGATCGACGATTTCCCCGACCACCGCATCGTGATCATCTCGACCGGGTCCCAGGGCGAGCCGCTGTCGGCGCTGCGCCGCATGGCCTACCGCGACCACCCGCAGGTCGAGCTGCGCGAGGGCGACACGGTCGTCTTCTCGGCGACCCCCGTCCCGGGCAACGAGCGCGCGGTCAACGAGACGATCGACCGCCTCTACCACATCGGCTGTGACGTGATCACGCCGAGCGACGCGCCCGTCCACGCCTCCGGCCACGGCTACGCGGAGGAGGTCAAGCTGATGCTCAACCTCGTCAAGCCGCGGTACGTGATGCCCTTCCACGGCGACTTCAAGCGCCTGCGCCTGCACGCCCAGCTGGCCGAGTCGGTCGGCATCGATCCCGAGGACATCTTCCAGGGCGACAACGGCCTGCCGCTCGACATCGACGAGAGCGGCGCGCGCTTCGGCGCGCACGAGGAGTCGGGGATGATCTTCGTCGACGGGGTCGAGATCGGCGAGCTGGCCGACGTGGCCCTGCGCGACCGCCGGATGCTCTCCGGCGACGGCATCTTCATCGTCGTCGTCACGATCGCCGAGCAGGACGGCAGCTCGGTCGCCGAGCCCGAGGTCATCTTCCGCGGCGTGCCGTTCCCCAACGAGGCGGGCGAGCTCGTCGAGGAGATCCGCGACACCGTCGAGGCATCGCTGGCGCGCGCCGCCGACGAGGGGATGCGCGAGGTCGACCTCCTGCAGCAGGTGCTCCACGACGACCTCGCGCAGCTCGTGTACGATCGCCTGCGCCGCCGCCCGATGGTGCTGCCGGTCGTCGTCGAGATCTAGGCGGCTGAGCCGCAGAAGCTGCGGAGCGGTGAGGGGTTCTGGGGCACGTTTCCCCCCTCGCGTCACCGGGGATTTCCCCAGTGTGGCACCGAGCGTCCGATGTAGGGTGGTCGCGGACGTTCAGGCCGCGAGCGCCCACCGCCTAACAACGGCGCCCGCCCTAGGGGGGTAGGGCCCTTCAAGGAGGATTCATGTCACGCGCCCTGCGTCCCGCCCACGCAGCGATTCTCGCTGCCGGGATCACCGTCATCGCCGCACTTGTGCTGCTGCACGCGCCCTCGAGCGCGTTCGCGGCGTCGTGCACCGACAGCTGGAGCAACGCGGCCGGCGGGTCGTGGAGCACGGCGGCGGACTGGTCGACGGGCGCAGTGCCGACGCCCAGCGATGACGTGTGCATCACGGCGCCGGGGACGTACACGGTCACGCTGGCGGGCTCGGGCGCGAGCGTGAACTCGATCACGATCGGCAACACGTCGGGGGGTGGCACGCAGGAGCTGCTCGTGCAGTCCCAGCCGGGCTACAGCACACCGCTGGCGATCGCCGCGCCCAGCACGGTCAACCAGACCGGCGAGCTAGCCCTGGACGGTCAGATCGGTGCGGGCTACGCGATGATCACGGGCTCGACGCTGGCCAACTACGGCAAGCTGCTGACGACCAACGAGAACGGCAATGCCGACTACATCCGGACGAACCTGACCAACGAGGCCGGCGGCACGTTCGAGGTGTCGGCCCCGAGCACCCTCGTCGACAGCGGCAACCAGATCGTCAACGACGGGACCCTGCAGGTCGATGCGAGCTCGGCGCTGAATCTCAACGACGGGCCAGACCTCCTCACCAACAGCGGGTCGGTCGTCAACAACGGCGCGATCACCCTGACGGGCAACGCATCGTGGACGCAGAACGCCGGCAGCGCGGCGCAGACCGGAGCGCCCGTGGCGATCTACTACAGCGGCACGCTGGACGACGTGTCCGGCGCTGGGAGCTTCACCCTGACCGACAGCACCAATCTCAAGGGCACGATTCCGGCGGGGCAGACGGTGTCGGTGGAGGCCTATCCAGGGCACAGCTCAAACCTCGTGCTCGCGGATCCGAGCGACACGGTGACCAACGACGGGACGCTCGTCCTAGACGAGCCGAGCGGTGGTGGGACGGACACCATCACCGGAGCGGGACAGACGCTCGTCAACAACGGAACGATCAACGTCAGCTCCGAGAACGCCACCGAGACCTACCTGGAGACCCCGTTGACCAACAACGGCGGGGCCACAGTCGAGATCAAGTCCGGCGTGTTCAACCAGTACCAGCCGACCGCGACGGTCAACAACGGTTTGTTCAAGATCGATTCGGGCGCCGAGCTCACGAGCGATGACGGGGTCGCCACGTTCACCAACAACGGGACGGTGGCCAACTCGGGCACGGTCGATGAGGCATCGATCGGCACGTGGACGCAGAGCGGGCCCGAGACCGGCAACCCGGTCGAGCTCGACACCGGCACCCTTGCCGACGCGAGCGGCGTGGGCACGTTTGATCTCGTCAACACGGTCGGCCTGTCGGGCACCGTCCCGGCCGGGCAGACGGTGGTCTCCGACGCCATCCCCGGCCACAACGCGAACATCGTGCTGTCGGGCACGGTCACCAACCGCGGCACCGTGACGCTCTCCTCCCCGACGAACGGCGGACAGTCGAGCATCACGCCCGCCAGCACGGGCAGCCCGTCGCTGGACAGCTTCGGCGCCGTGACCTCGAACGCCGTGGGCAACCCGACGGCCTACCTGGAAGCGAATCTCACCAACGAGGTCGGCGGCACCGTCGAGGTGCAGACAGGGACGCTGGATCAGTACGAGGCGACGACGACGAATAACGCGGGCACCTTCACCGTCGATCCAGCGGCCACCTTCCTGACCCAGGATGGCTCCGCCGAGTTCGACAACACGGGATCGGTGGTCAACAAGGGCGCGATCACGCTGACCGATGGAACGACCTGGGTCCAGAACGCGGGCAGCGCGGTGCAGAGCGGCAACCCGATCTACCTCTACGGCGGAACGCTCACCGACGAGACGGGTGGCGGCTCCTTTGACCTCGTCGACGGCGTGACGCTCGGCGGAACGATCCCGGCTGGGCAGACGGTGACGGCTGTGGCCCTACCGAGTCACAACTCAACGGTCAGTCTCGGTGGCGGAGGCGTGACCAACAACGGGACACTCGTGCTCGATGAGCCGAGCGGCGGCGGGACGACCAACCTGACGCCAACCAGCGCGACGCTGACCAACAACGGCACGCTGGACTCCTCTTCGGAGGACGGCAGCACCACCTACCTACAGGTTGGTCTGACCAATAGCGCGGGGGCCAACGTCGAGGTCAAGTCCGGGACGCTGAACCAGTACTACGGGACGACGACGACCAACGACGGGACGTTCACGGTGGACTCCGGTGCCACCTTCCAGCCCGACGACGGGACTGCCTTGGTGGTCAACGACGGCACGTTTTCCGACAACGGCTCCACGAGTCTGATCAACGGCTCAAGCTGGACCCAGAGCGGCGGGTCGGAGACGGGCAATCCGGTCTACATGTCCGGCGGTACGCTCACTGACAGCGCAGGCGGCGGACACTTCGACCTGTATGACGCGCCAACCCTGGTGGGAACGGTTCCCGCGGGGCAGACGGTGACCGTGGCGGCGATCCCAAGCCACAACGCGAACTTGTCGATTGGCGCTGGCGCGGTCAACGACGGCACCCTTGTGCTCGATGAGCCGGTAGGCGGGGGAACGACCGAGCTGTCGCCGACTAGCGGCACGTTGACCAACAACGGGACCTTCGACTCCTCCTCTGAGGACGGCAGCACCACCTACCTCGAGGCCAACGTACTGAACTCCGGCAACGCCACGACCGAGGTGCAGTCCGGCGTACTCAATCAGTACTACGCCACCACCACCACCAATGATGGGGCCTTCCGGGTCGACACTGGCGCGACCTTCCAGCCGGACGACGGTGGAGCAGCGGTGATCAACAACGGTGCCTTCGCCAACAACGGATCTACATCGTTGATCGACTCCTCGAACTGGACACAGAATGGCTCGGAGACCGGCAACCCGGTCTACATGTCCAGTGGCACGCTCACCGACGAGACGGGCGGTGGCCTCTTCGACCTCTACGACAGCTCGACGCTCACCGGCACAATCCCGGCGGGGCAAACGGTCACGGCGGACGCCATTCCCAGCCACAATGCCAACCTGGCGCTCGGCGGAGGAGGCGTGATCAACGATGGGACGCTCGCGCTGGATGAGCCCAGCGGAGGAGGCACGACGACCCTGTCGCCGACCAGCGCCACGCTGACCAACAACGGGACCTTCCAGTCCTCTACCGAGGACGGGAGCACTACCTACCTCGAGGTCAATGTGGCCAACGAGACCGGCGCCACGAGCTATGTGAAGTCCGGTGTGCTACAGCAATACGACGGCACCGCCACAACCAATGACGGCACCGTGGAGATTGCGGCGGGTGGCAACTGGAACCTCGACGCCGGGGCGGCAACGTTCGTCAACAAGGCCGATGGCACGTTCCAGCCTGACCTCGCCAGCGGCTCGAGTTTCGGGCATCTGAGCATCACCTCGGGCACGTTCACGCCGGGTGGCACTGTCTTCCCGAACCTGGTTGGCGGTTACGCCCCGCCGGTGGGCACCGAATTCGACGTTGTCACGGGAGCCACGACGGGGCAGTTCGCCACCGTCGCCAACAACTTCCTGGGCGACTACTCAAGCCAGGCCAACTTCATCGCGGTCAAGCGCGACCGCGACAGCACGACGACGACGCTGACCGCGGCGCCGAATCCGTCCACCTACGGTCAGATCGTCACGCTTACGGCGACGATCACGCCCGGCCAGGGGCCGATCGGCAACCCGACGGGAACGGTCACGTTCACCGACGGCTCGACCGTCATCGGCACCGGCACGGTCTCCACGACCGCCGGCGTCACGACGGCGACGCTCACCACGACGCTGACCTCGCCGCTGTCGGTGGGCACGCACTCGATCACGGCGACCTACGGCGGTGACACGGACTTCAAGCCGAGCGCGGCCAGCGCGCCGCCCGTCAGCGAGGTCGTCAACCAGGCGACCCCGAGCGTGAGCGTCGGCGTGTCCAACGCCACGCCCACCTACGGGCAGGCCGTGACCATCACGGCGACCGTGGCCGGACCGACCGGCGTGCTGCCGGCGCCGACCGGGACGGTGACCTTCACCGACGGCTCGACGCCGCTCGGCGCGCCGGTCGCCGTCTCGACGACCGCGGGCGTGACCACGGCGACGTTCACCACGTCGACCGGGGCTTCGGCGTTGACCGGCGGGTCGCACTCGATCACCGCGACGTACAGCGGAGACACCGATTACGCGTCGGCCGGCTCGAGCCCGGCGACGGGGATCGACGTGGCCCAGGCGCCCACGACGACGACCCTGGTCAGCTCCGCCAACCCGTCCGCGTACAACCAGACCGTCATCCTCACGGCCACGGTGGCACCGAGCATCGGCGCCGATCCGACCGGCACGGTGACGTTCACCGCGAACGGCACGCAGGTGCTCGGGACGGGAACGCTGTCGACGACCGCCAACGTGACGACGGCCAAGCTGACGCTGACCACGCCACTGGCGCCGAACACCTACTCGATCGTCGCGACCTACACCGGCGACGGCAACTTCGCGTCGAGCACCTCCTCGCCGGCGCTCAGCCAGGTGGTCAACCCGCCGCCGCCGACGATCACGCTCAACCCGACGGGCCAGACGGTGACCACGCCGGCCACGGCGACGTTCACAGCCGCGGCAAGTGGGGCGACGTCGGTGCAATGGCAGTCCGAGGCGCCGGGGGCGACGAGCTTCACGAACATCACGGGGGCGAATTCGCCCAGCTACACCACTCCGGCGACGACCGTGAGCCAGAGCGGGACCCTCTATCAGGCGGTCTTCACGAATGCCGGCGGCTCGACCACGACCACGGCGGCGACGCTGACGGTCAACCCGCCGCCGCCGACGATCACCCTGAACCCGAGCAACGCGACCGTGACCGTTCCGAACAGCGCGACGTTCACGGCCGCGGCCAGCGGAGCGACCTCGGTGCAGTGGCAGTCCGAGGCGCCGGGAGCGACGAGCTTCACGAACATCACCGGGGCGAACTCGGCCAGCTACACGACGCCCGCGACGAGCCTGAGCCAGAGCGGGACCCAGTATCAGGCGGTGTTCACGAACGCGGGCGGCTCGACCACGACCACGGCGGCGACGCTGACGGTCACCGTGGCGCCGGTTGTGACCCTGCAACCGCAAGACCAGTCGGTCACCGTCGGGCAGACGGCCACCTTCACGGCTGCGGCGTCGGGCACCCCGACGCCGACGGTGCAGTGGTTCTCCGAGGCGCCGGGGGCGACGAGCTTCAGCCCGATCGCCAACGCGACGTCGGACACGCTCACGATCGCCAACACGACGCTCGCGGAGAGTGGGACGCAGTATCAGGCCCAGTTCACCAACGCGTCGGGCAGCTTTGCGACGACTAACGCCGCGACGCTGACGGTCACGCCGATCGTCACGACGACGACCACAACGACGACGCCGACGACCACCACGACGACGACGCCGACGACCACGACAACGACGACGCCGACGACCACGACAACGACGACGCCGACGACCACGACAACGACGACGCCGACGACCACCACGACGACGACGCCGACAACCACGACAACGACGACGCCGACAACCACGACAACGACGACGCCGACAACCACTACTACCACGACGCCGACGACGACTACTACCACGACGCCGACGACGACTACTACCACGACGACGCCGACGACAACCACCACGACCACCACGACGACCACCACGACTCCGACCGGTGCGCCCTCGATCGACTCGTCGGCGAACGGCCAGGCCCTCAACGCGGCGACGGCGAAGGTCTCGGCGACGGCCGGCGACTTGCTCGTCGCCTACGTGGCCAGCGACTCGCCGTTCAGCGGCGGGCAGACGTCGACGGTGACCGGCGGCGGACTCACGTGGACCCTGGTGGCGCGTGAGAACCAGCAGCTCGGCGGCGCCGAGGTGTGGACCGCGCGGGCGACGACCGCGCTAGTCAACGTGCCGATCACGGCGACGGTCCGCATCAAGGGCTACGACGAGACGATCACGGTCATGGCCTACAAGAACGCCAGCGGCATCGGCCGGACGGCCAAGTTCATGAACCCGTCCGGGGCGCCCAAGGGAACCCTGACCACCACGCAGGCCAACTCCTGGGTGTTCGCCATCGGCGATGACTGGCTGGCCTCGGTGCCGCGGACGGTCGGACCCGGACAGACGCTCGTCAAGCAGGCGACCGACAGCGTTGGAGACACCTACTGGGTTCAGGCCGAGAACGCACCTACGCCGGTGGCGGGCACGGCGGTGAGCATCAACGACACCGCGCCCACCGCCGATCCGTACAACCTCATCCTCGTGGAGATCCTCTGATCGACGGCAGGCCGGGGCGGCACGCCGCCCCGGCCAGCCGCCACGCGGACGTGGCCGGCGCTGCGGGCGCGGCGGCTGCCGTGGCCGCCAAGCTCCCGGTCAGGCAGTGGACGGCGCGCTAGCCGCGCCGCGCCGACACCGGCAACTCCGCCGTCGTGGCCGCCGGCTCGGCCGCGACGGCCGGCAGGCGCACGACGAAACGGGCGCCGTGCTCCGGTGCACCGTCGCCTGAGACCTCCGGCGGCTCGAGCGTGACGTTCCCACCGTGGGATTCGGCGACGGCGCGGACGATCGCCAGACCGAGGCCGAACGACCCGCCCCGGTCGCCGTCGCCGCGCACGAAGCGCTCGAACAGCCTCGGGGCGAGCTCGGGCGGCACGCCCGGGCCGTCGTCCTGCACGGTGAGCTCGACCTGCCCGGCCTCGGCGCCCGGTCCCGTGTGGACTCTGATCGTCGTGCCCGGCGGCGTGTGGCGGACGGCGTTCTCGATCAGATTCAGCGCGACGCGGAACAGCTCGTCGCGCACGCCGAGGACGACCGCCGGCTCGGTGTCGAGCTCGATCGTGTGGCCGGCCGCGAGCGGCTCGAGTTCCGAGGCGGCCTCGACCGCGACGTCGGCGAGGTCGGTGGGCTCGCGCGGGACGACGCGTCCCACGTCGGTGCGGGCGAGGAGGAGCAGATCGGCGACGAGCCGACGCATGCGCCGCGTCGAGCGCAGCGCAGAGGCCGCCGCCTCGCCCTCGTCGCCGCGCAGTGACTCGGCGAGCAGCTCGAGGTTCGCCAGTACGCTCGTCAGGGGCGTGCGCAGCTCGTGCGAGGCGTCCGCGACGAACTGGCGCTGACGCGCAAGCGTCGCCTCGGTCTCGCCGCGGGCGGCGTCGAGCGAGCGCAGCATCTGGTCGAACGTCCGGGCGAGCTCGGCGACCTCGTCGTCGGCCTCGGGCTGCGGCACGCGGCGACTCGGGTCGCCGGTGTCGGCGATCTGCCGCGCCGTGCTCGTCAGGCGGGCGATCGGCCGCATCGCGCGGCGGGCGATCATCAGGCCGCCGAGGAAGGCAAGCCCGGTGCCGGCCAGCACGCCGAGGAGAAGCAGCAGGCGCACGCGGGCGACAGTTGAGTTGACCGTGGACAGCGGGCGGGCGTACTGGACGTAGAACTGCTCTCCGCTGATCGTCTCCACCAGTGTGTTCTCGATCAGGTAGCCGTTGCCGCTCTCTTCGTGGATGAGATTGCCCGAGCCGTCGATGACCGGGGCTGAACCGAGGACCGAGTTGTTGGCCGAGCCGCCGAAGGGGCTGCGTCCGTCGAGCGCGACGAAGCGAAACACCGTGCCCGAGCCGAGGACGTTCGGGTTGAGCGTCCCTCTCTCCGCCAGGAGCGAGGGGAGGGCGTTCGCGAACCGCTCGGCCGACTGCTCGGCATCGCGCCGGAAGTCCGAGCGGATCCGATTCACCGTCAGGTCGCCGACGATGGCCGCGAACGAGCACAGGATCACGAACGTGAGCGCCGTCGAGACCATCGCCAGCCGAATCCGGATCGGCAGGCGGTTGAAGGGGTCGGCCAGGCGCCAGGCGGCGTCGCGCGCGTCACGCGCGAAGGACATACCCCGCTCCGCGGATCGTGTGCAGGAGCCGCGGCTCGCCGCCGGCCTCGAGCTTGCGGCGCAGGTTGGACACGAACACCTCGATCGTGTTCGTCGTCGAGAACGGGTCGTAGCCCCAGACCTCGTCGAGCAGGCGCTGACGCGAGACGACGATGCGCTCGTTGCGCATCAGGTACTCGAGCAACTCGAACTCGCGCTGGGTGAGCTCGATCGAGCGTTCCCCGCGCACGACCTCGTGGGTGTCCGCGTTGAGCGTCAGGTCGGCCACGCGCAGCGGCACCGAGCCCCGCGGGGGGCGGCGGCGCAGGAGCGCGCGCAGGCGGGCGAGGAGCTCCTGGCGCTCGAACGGCTTGACGAGATAGTCGTCGGCGCCGGAATCGAGCCCCTCGACGCGGGACTCGACGGCGTCGCGCGCGGTGAGGATGAGGATCGGGATGTCGTCGTGCTCGCGCAGGGCGCGGGCGACCTCGATGCCGTCGAGCTTGGGGAGCCCGAGATCGAGGATGACGAGGTCCGGCGCGAAGGTGCGGGCCTGCTCGAGTGCCACCTCGCCGTCGCCGGCGCTGCGGACCTCATAGCCCTCCATTCGCAACGAGCGCTGCAGCGCCTGGGCGATGTCGTCGTCGTCCTCGACGACGAGCACACGCGGTGATCGAGAGAAATCGCTCATGACCTCAGTCTTTATGTAGTGAGCCCCGGTTAAGCGATGGTAAGGGGTTGCCGCCGACGGACGCACGTCCGACAAGGCGGCCACCGGCGGCAGGGCAACGCGTCCGTACGTCGAAGTGGGCCGGGATGCCGAGCACACCTCAGCGCGCCGCGTCGCGGTCGCGCCCGCGCAGGCGCGCCCCGGCGCGGCGCTCCGGCCGGGGCCGAGGCTCCCGCCGGCGGCGGTCGCTGCTCGTGCTCGACCAGCGCCAGCGCGACCTGCTCGGCCTTGGACTCGTCGCCGTCGGGGTGTACCTCGGACTCGTCCTGTACGGGCATGGGGACGGGGGCAGCGTCGGCGGGCGCCTGTCGGACGCCCTCGCCTGGGCGGTCGGGGTCGTCCGCGACGGGGTGCCCGTCGCCCTGGTCCTCGGGGGGGCGGCGCTGCTGCTGCGCCCGGTGCTGCCGGCCCTGCGGCCGCTGCGCACCGGCACGGTATGCCTGTTCGCCGCCGTCACGCTCGCGCTCGCCGCCGGGACGTTCGGACTCGGCCCGCCCGGGACCCGTCACGGATTCTGGCACCCCGATTACTTCAAGCCTCGGGGCGGCGTCGTCGGCGAGTCGCTCTTCTGGGCGACGCACCATCTCGTGTCCACGCTCGGCGCGGACGTGCTCGCCGTGTTCCTGTTCGTCGCCGGCGTCCTGCTGCTCACCGGCGCATCGGTCTCCGCGCTCGTCCGAGCGACGAGCGCGGGGGTGGTCGATACGACGCGGATCCTGCGCGACCATGCCGCGACGCGCGTCACGGCCGCCCGTCCCGAACCGGGGGCGGTCACGCGCAGCTCGCGCGTGACGCCGCCCGAGCCCGAGCCGGATCAGCTCACCGTGCGCGCGACGCACGTCGAGGCCCCGGCGCTCGACGAACCCGCGGAATTCCCGCCGCTGCCCGAATGGGAGGACGTGCGCGTCGGGCGGGGCGACGGCGATCCGCAGGCAACCGATGCCGGGCCCGGGGCCGACGCGGAGGAGGACGCTCCCATCGAGGGGATCGCCGAGGCGCCCGGCGTGGACGAGGACGACGAGGACGCCGTCCCGTCCCCGCGCGCCGCACGCACGATCGAGCCGGAGGACCTCACGCCCCAGGGCCGCCTGCGCGGCTCGGTGACCGACGATCCCGACTTCGTCTGGGACCTGCCGCCGGCGGCACGGCTGCTGCAGCGCTCGACGGCCGAGCAGACCCGCCCGGACACCGCCGGGCAGGAGCGCGTCGCGGCCCATCTCGTCGAAGCCCTCGGGCACTTCGGGGTGCAGGCGAAGGTGATCGGCACGGTGGCCGGGCCGCACATCACGCGCTACGAGCTGCGCCTGGCGCCGGGGACGAAGGTGGCGAAGGTCGCGCAGCTGAAGGACGACCTCGCCTACGCGCTCGCCGCGACCGACATCCGGATCCTCGCGCCGATCCCCGGCAAGCAGGCCGTCGGGGTGGAGGTCCCCAACGCCCAGCGCCGGATCGTGCGCCTGGGTGACGTCTTCCAGGACCCGCCGGCGGACTGGTCGCCACTGACCGTGTGGCTCGGCAAGGACGTCGCCGGCAAGGCGATCGGCGCCGACCTGTCCAAGATGCCCCATCTGCTCGTGGCCGGCACGACGGGTGCGGGGAAGTCCGGGGCGATCAACGCGATGCTCGCGAGCGTGCTGCTGCGCGCGACGCCGCACGAGGTGCGCCTCGTCCTGGTCGATCCCAAGCAGGTCGAGCTCAACCACTACGACTCGATCCCGCATCTGCTCACGCCGGTCATCACGAGCCCGCGGATGGCGGCCACGGCGCTGCAGAACCTCGTCCGCGAGATGGAGCAGCGCTACGGGATCATGTCGCTGGCGCGGACGCGCAACCTGATCGAGCTCAACCGGGTCCGGGAGGGGCGCGGCGAGCCTCCTTTGCCATACATCCTGTGCGTCATCGACGAGCTCGCGGACCTCATGATGGTCGCGCCGGCCGACGTCGAGGACTCGATCATCCGCCTGGCCCAGAAGGCTCGGGCGGTCGGGATCCATCTCGTGCTCGCGACCCAGAGCCCCCGCGTCGACGTCATCACCGGGATGATCAAGGCGAACGTGCCATCGCGCATCGCCTTCGCCGTCTCCTCGCAGACCGACTCGCGCGTGATCCTCGACCAGAACGGCGCCGAGTCGCTCCTCGGCCAGGGCGACATGCTCTTCTCCCCGGTCGGCACCTCGCGGCTGCAGCGCATCCAGGGCGCCTACATCGACGAGGGCCAGATCGCCAAGCTCACCGACTACTGGCGCCGGCAGGGCGAGCCCGAGTTTCACGAGGAGCTGCTCGAGGAGGTCGAGGTCGAGGCGGGCGACGAGGGCGCCGACCCGGAGTTCGACCCCGACGAGGATCCGCTGCTGCAGGACGCGATCGTGCTCGTCGCCGAGATGCAGACGGCGTCGACCTCGATGCTCCAGCGCCGGCTGCGCCTTGGGTACACCCGCGCCGGGCGACTGATCGACATGCTCGAGCGCCGCGGCGTGATCTCCGGCTACGAGGGCTCCAAGCCGCGGCAGGTGCTCATCACCGAGGCCGACGTGCCGCGCGTGCTCGCCGCGCTCGCCGAGCGCTCCGGGCCGCGGGGCGGGGCGCCGGCGCGCGACGCGCTACCGGCGACGGCGCCGGCGGCGGGAGGCACCGACTCCGCCGGACCGCCGCCGCCCGACGTGCTCGACGAGGGGTAGCCCGAGCGGTGCCTCCACGACGGCTGTCACGCGCCCGGCCGGTGCAGCGAAGCCACTAGCCTTCTGAAGCCATGTCCGAGATCGGCGCCACCCTCCGCGAGGCCCGGATGCGTGCGCGGATCGACGTGTCCGAGATCGAGGCCCAGACGAAGATCCGGGCCAAGTACCTGCGCGCGCTCGAGAACGAGGAGTGGGACCTGCTGCCGGGCCCGACCTACGTCAAGAGCTTCCTGCGCACGTACGCGCAGGCGCTCGGGCTCGACGACAAGGCGCTGCTCGAGCAGTACCGCCTCCAGTACGAGCGTCTGAGCGACGTCGAGCTGCAGCCGATCATGCCCGCCTCGCGTCGCCAGCGCGAGCGGGCCGCCGCCCCGCGACCCCGCGGCGGCGCGCTGTTCATCGGCGCGGTCGCGGTCTTCCTTGTCATCATCGCGCTCGCCGTCTACGGCCTCCTGTCCGGTGGTTCCTCGAAGCCGACCAGTAGCGCGACGGCCTCCAAGACGAGCCACGTCGTCCACCACTCGCACCCGCACAGCACGACGACGCCTCCGGCGAGCTCGGACATCGTGCAGCTGCAGCTGAAGGCGACCGCGGCGGTGTGGGTGTGTCTGCTCGCGAAGGGCAACCGCACGCTCATCAACGGCGTGATCCTCACCCCGGCGGACGCGACGCAGACGTACCGCTCGAGCCACTTCACGATGACGCTCGGCAACAGCTCGGTGGCGATGCGCGTCGACGGCCACTCGCTGACGATCCCGCCCTCGAGCCAGCCGATCAGCTTCTCGCTCACCGCGAGCGGGCGCCACTCACTGTCCGCCGGCGCATTGCCGCACTGCGCATGAGCGGCCCCGGCCCGAGCGAGCGCCCAGCCGGGCCGCGCGCGGCTCCCCGGGCCGGCATCGTCGTGACCGGCACGGAGGTGCTCACCGGACGGGTGAGCGACCGCAACGGACCCTGGCTCGCCGACCGCCTGTTCGAGATCGGCGTCGACCTGGCGCACATCGACATCGTCGGCGATCGACCCGAGGACATGCTCGCCGCGCTGCGCTTCCTGGCCGAGCAGGGCGTGGCGCTGATCCTGACCAGCGGCGGCCTCGGACCGACCGCGGACGATCTCACCGCCGAGGTCGTCGGAGGCTTTCAGGAGCGCGAGATGGTGCTCGACGAGCCGCTCGAGGAGCGGATCGCCGAGATCCTGCGCCCACTCGCGAAGCGCTGGCCCGACCTCGACATGGACGCCGTGCTCGCCGCCAACCGCAAGCAGGCGGTCATCCCGCGCGGGTCCGCGATCCTCGAGCCGGTCGGCACCGCGCCCGGGCTCGTCGTCCCTCCGCCCGAGGGCCGCGACGGGCCGACGGTGGTCGTGCTCCCGGGCCCGCCGCGCGAGCTCCAGCCGATGTGGAGCCGGGCGCTCGCCACCGACGCGCTGCGGCGCGCCATCGGCGGCGCGGTGGAGTACCGACAGAAGATGCTGCGGCTGTTCGGGATCCCGGAGTCCGAGATCGCCGAGACGCTGCGCGCCGCCGAGCGCGACGGCGTCGACCTCGAGCGCCTGGAGATCACGACCTGCCTGCGCCGCGGCGAGGTGGAGGTCGTGACGCGCTTCACCCCGGACGCGCAGCCCGCGTACGACGCGTTCGCCGAGGTCGTGCACCGACGCCATCCGAACGAGCTCTTCTCCACAGACGGCAGCCTGGTCGACGAGCAGGTGGCCGGGCTGCTGCTCGGCGAGGCGCGGCCGGGCGACAACGGCCCCGGCGCAGAGCGGGCCCCGCGCACGATCGCCACCGGGGAGTCGTGCACCGGAGGGCTGCTCGTCGCCCGGCTGACCGACCGGCCCGGCTCCTCGGCCTACGTCCGGGGTGGCGTGGTCGCGTACGACAACACGGTGAAGATCGAGGCGCTCGGGGTCTCGCCCGGGCTGATCGAGCGCCACGGCGCCGTGTCGGCCGAGGTGGCCGCGGCGCTCGCCGACGGTGCCATCGAGCGTCTCGGCGCCGACGTCGGCGTCGGCATCACCGGGGTGGCCGGACCGGACGGCGGCACTCCCGACAAGCCGGTCGGCCTCGTCTGGCTGAGCGTCGCCGAACGCGGCCACGGGCGGGTCACGCGCTCGGTCAACCTTCCGGGGTCGCGGGCCGACATCCGGGATCGCGCGACGACCGTCGCGATGCACCTCGTGCGCAGGCTCCTGCTCGGCGCGACCGACACGGCACCCGTCACCCCGGCACCCGAGGGAGACCTTCGACCACGGTCGTGACCGGCAGCGCCCGCCTGTTCATCGCGCTCGACCTGCCTCGCGACGTCCGCGAGGCGCTCGGCTGGTGGGTCCGCGAGGCCCGGCGCGAGGGCGGCCCGATGCGCCTCATCGACGCCGACCAGCTCCACGTGACCGTCTGCTTCCTCGGCACGCGCTCGGTCACCGAGATCGACGCCATCGCCGCCGCGGCACGGGCGAGCGCGGCCCCGGTGCGCGGGCTGTCGCTGGGGGCGCCGCTCTGGCTGCCGCGTCGCCGGCCCCGCCTGCTCGCGGTCGAGGTGCACGACCCCCCGTCGGCGGACACCGGCGAGCAGGCGCTTGCGGCCGTGCGCCGGGAGCTCGCCGAGGCCCTGGCCGAGGTGACCGACTGGGAGCCGGAGCGGCGCGCGTTCCATCCGCACGTCACGGTCGCGCGGATGCGCTCGGAGCGAGCGGGACGGGCCGGCGGCGGTCGGGGCGACCGGGCGCTCCCCCCGACGCCCGCGGTCGTGTTCGACGGCGAGGCGTTGACGCTCTACCGGTCGCATCTGCATCCCTCGGGGGCGACCTACGAGGCGCTGGCGAGCGCGCCGCTGCGCGGCGGGCCGCCCTTGGGCTGATCGAGGCATTCCGTCCGCGACGGCGGCTACCGTGGCCCGTTCCATCGAGTGAAAGAGAGTCGCGAGCATGGCCGTCAGCGATCAGGAGAAGGCCGCCAAGGCGCGGGACGCCGCACTGCAGGGCGCGCTCAGCCAGATCGAGCGTGAATTTGGCAAGGGGACGGTGATGCGCATGGGCGATCCCGGTGCCCAGGTACACGTGAACGCGATCCCCACCGGCGCGCTGGCGCTCGACATCGCGCTCGGGATCGGCGGCGTGCCGCGCGGACGCATCGTCGAGGTCTTCGGCCCGGAGTCCTCGGGCAAGACGACGCTCATCTACCACGTGCTGGCCGAGGCGCAGAAGCTCGGCGGCGTGTGCGCGTTCATCGACGCCGAGCATGCGATGGACCCCTTGTACGCGCAGGCGATCGGCGTCGACATCGACGAACTGCTCGTCTCCCAGCCCGACTACGGCGAGCAGGCGCTCGAGATCGCCGACATGCTCGTGCGCTCCGGCGCCGTCGACGTCGTCGCGATCGACTCGGTCGCGGCGCTCACGCCGCGCGCGGAGCTCGAGGGGCAGATGGGCGACCAGTCGGTCGGCCTGCAGGCGCGGATGATGTCGCAGGCGATGCGCAAGCTCGCCGGCAACCTCAACCGCACGCAGACGCTGTGCATCCTCACCAACCAGATCCGCGAGAAGATCGGCGTCATGTTCGGCTCGCCGGAGACGCAGCCCGGCGGGCGCGCGCTGAAGTTCTACGCGTCGCAGCGGCTCGACATCCGGCGCATCGAGACGCTCAAGGACGGCACCGAGGCGGTCGGCAACCGCGTGCGGGTGAAGGTGGTCAAGAACAAGGTGGCCGCGCCGTTCAAGCAGGCCGAGTTCGACATCGAGTTCGGGCGCGGGATCTCCACCTCGGGCTGCCTCATCGACCTCGGGCTCGAGCACAACGTCGTCAGCAAGTCGGGCTCGTTCTTCTCCTACGGCGACGAGCGCCTCGGGCAGGGGCGCGGCAACGCGAAGGCCTATCTGGACGAGCGCCCGGAGATCGCCCAGGAGATCGAGGCCAAGATCTACGCCGCGCTGAACATCAGCCGGGATCTCGTCGTGCCGATCGAGGGAGCCGCCGCCGACACCCCGTCCGCGGCGGGCGCACCCGAGGTCGCCCCGCCCCCGACCGAGACGCGTGCCTCGCTGCGGGGCGCCTCCCGTGACGAGGTGCCGGTGAGCCAGCCGGCGGTGGCATGACCGCACCGGGGTCGGGTCACGCCGGCCTCGGCGTGACCCCGGCACCCACCTTGGGGCAGGAGCTCGCCGCCGTCCCCCTCGGCGGCGACGCCGGGCTCACGGGTCCCCAACCCGAACGCGGTGTCGGCGACGAGGCCCTGGAGGAGGCCCTCGTCCGCGCCTACCGCTTCCTCGCCTCACGCGATCGCACGGTCGCCGAGCTCCGTCGCCACATGACGCGCCAGGGGATCGCCGACGGCCTCATCGATGCCACCGTGGCGGAGCTGAGCACGCTGGGCTACCTCGACGACGCCCGCTTTGCGGCCCGGTTCAGCGAGGATCGCCGCTCGCTGGACGGCTGGGGCAACGAGCGCATCCGTCTTCGCCTGCGGGCGCTCGGCGTGTCCGAGGCACTGTGCGATCAGGCCTGCGCACGTGGGGCGGACGACGAGATCGACGCCGCCGTCGCGCTGCTGCGCCGTCGCGTGCGCCGAGCGCCCACCGACGCCCGCGACCGGCAGCGAGCGCTCGGCCTGCTCGTCCGCCGCGGCTTCGAGCTCGAGCTCGCGCACGACGCGGTGCGGCGCTTCGAGGCCGAGGCGGCCTAGGAGCGGCGAAGCGCCCCGAGCCGATGCACGGGGCGCTGGGGCGACCGACGCGGGATGCCGCCTCCGGCGCCCGGCAGCCGCCGAGGCGCCGGAGGCGGTGCTCCCGTCGCTCCGTCAGCGGGGGGTGATCCTGCCGATCCGCAGCGACGCGCGAACGCCGGCCGTCGGGTTGCTGGCGCTGAGTGTCAGGGCGACCCGGTCATGGGCGCCGAACGCGGCGTGAATCGCCGAGAGAGCACGCGCGCCGAACGACAGCCGCACGGTGACGCGGCGGGTGGCGACCAGGTGCAGCCTCACACTCGACAGCTGGTAGCTGTGCAGCAGACGCGTCAGCTGGTGCCCGCCGGGGCGGCGTCCGTAGACGACGAGCTTGCCGCTCACGAGCGCCCGCGCGCTGCCGGAGCAGGTGACGGTCGCCGTCACCAGACGAGCGTGCAGCAATCGCTGCGCACCGCGGGCGGTGAGGGTACACCGGACCGGGACGTGGCCGTTCGTGCCGCCGGTCGCGCCCTGGACGCCACCGGACCCGCTCGAGGTTCCGGCTGCCGGCGCGATCACGAGCGTCCGGGTGACGCTCGTGGCGTTCCCGAGCGTGTCGGTCGAGGTGACCGTCGCCTGATAGGTGCCGGGGGCGGCGTACGTGTGCGAGGCGCTCGTGCCCGCGGCGGTGGAGCCGTCGCCGAACGCGATCGTCGTCGAGGCGACCGGATTCCACACGTCCAGCGGCGCGACGGCGAACCCGAGAGGCCGGCCGACGGTGCCGTTCGTGGGGACCGAGAGATCACGCAGCTGCGGTCCGGCCGCGTCGTAGCCGGCGACCTGGAGCAGGTAGTTCGGGCCGATCGACTGTGACCACACGGCGATGCCGTTGCCCTGGTCGTCGATGCCGACGACGTCGGGGCCGGCGTTCTGTACCGCCGGCGGCGACAGCGCGATCGGGGCCGAGAACGGTCCGCCGGCGGGGCGCACCGTGGCCTGCGTCTGTTCGGTGGCGCCGTTGAACGTCTGCCAGGCGACGATCGTGCCGCTGTGCCCGTTGCCGGCGATCTGGGCGTAGTTGGCCGACTGCCCGCCGCCGTCGAGCAGGCTCGGCGCCGAGAACGAGCCGCCGGCGCCGGGGGTGCGCACGCTCGCGTGCACGCGGTCATACGTGCCGTCGGACTGGTTCCACACCACCACCGTGCTGCCGGTGGCATCGAACGCCACCTGCGGGGTCACGGCGGCGAAGGCGCTCGGGGGAGAGACGGTCTGCGCGGGCAGCGCGAAGCTGCCGCCGGCCGGGCGATAGGCGCCCTGGATAGAGGACGGCGAGCCGGCACTCCAGACGGCGAGGGCGTCGCCCGCGGCGTCGAAGGCGATCTGCGGCGCATAGGCGGTCAGCGCCGGCGCCGAGAGGTACTCCGGGGCGGAGAAGCTGCCGCCGGCCGGGCGGACCGCCTCGCGGATCCGCAGGTTGCTGCCGTCATAGCCGGCCCAGACGGCGATCGCGTCACCCTGATGATCGAAGGCGACCTGGGGCTCGATCTCGACGGGCGTGAACGGGCCGACGTCGCTCGCGGGGCCGAACGCCCCGCCGGACGCGGCGGAGGCGCTCTGGATCTTGTAGTCGCCGCCCGAGAAGAGGCTCCAAACCACGACCGCATTGCCGTTGTCGTCGAGCGCCACGCGCGGCGTCAGCGCGTAGTAGCCGGGCGCCGACAGCGTCTGCGGGGCTCCGAACGTCCCGCCGGCCGGGCGGTAGGAGGCCTCGACCGTGTGCGACGCGCCGGTCGTCTGCACCCAGACCGCGACGGCGTCGCCGTGCGGATCGCCGGCGACGGCCGGGGAGGCCGAGTCCTGGGTGGCATCCGACAGTGTCTGCGGTGCGCTGAAGCTCCCGCCGGCCGCCCGGGACGCGGCCTCGATCGTCGTGTGCGGGCCGCCGGTCGTCTCCCAGACGGTGACGGCGTCGCCATTGCCGTCGAAGGCGAGCTGCTGGTGGATGGCATTGGAGCCCGGCGATGAGACCGTCTGGGGCGACAGCCACTGGGGTGCCGCGTAGGCGGGCGCGGCGGCCGCGAAGGTGGCGGCCGCGGCCACCGCGGCGATGATGTGTGTGCGCTTGAGCATCTTGGATCCTCCTGGGCTGGGGGCCCGCCGGGGCGGGCGCGTTGAGCGTTCACCCAGCGCAACCGGTGCGATGGCGGCGAATTACGGCGGCGGGTGGGGCCGACCGAGGAGCTAGGGTCGCCTAGGGTCGCGAGCGTGATGGCGGTGCGGCGCGCCGCGTGGGGCGGACGCGATGCGAGAGGCGCGCCGGCGCCGCGACGGACGCTCCGCCGCCCGGAGGTCATTCCGGACGTTCTGCCGCGTCGGAGTCAGTTCAGTACAGCGTCGGCGAGGAGCCGCCGCCGGCGAAGCTCGTCCCGCCGGGCGCGCGGATGCCGCCCGGAACGCCCGGTCGGCCCGGGGCGCTGCCGCCCGGACCGCCTCCGGTCGAACCCGATCCGCCGCCGGTGCTCGGCCCCGAGCCTCCCCCGGAGGAGCCCCCCGCTCCGGGGGAGGTGCTCGAGCCGGACGAGCTCGTGCTCGTCGTGCTGCTCGAGCCTGGGCCGGCACCGCCGCCGGGTGACCCGGTCGTGGGCGTCACGGCCGGGGGCGGCGAGGATGCCGTCTGGGTTGAGGTCACCGTGACGGTCGGCGCCGGAGCCTGGGTCGGCGGCGGCGTCACGACCACCCTCGCGCGCCGCATCATCGGGCGCTCGAGAACGGGCCGCCGGGCCGGCCTCGGGCCGGGCTGGGTCGCAATGGTTCCGGGCCCGGACGGGGGGCCGGCTACCGGCGGCGCGGTCGTCGTCGTGGCCGGCGCGGCGCCGGGAAGCGGGGCGGACGGGTGAGCCGCTCGCCGGGAACCCTGGCGACGGTGGCGCACGCCGGCACCCGCGCGGTGCAGTCGGCGCGTGACGACCGGGGTGACCGCGCGCACGAGCGCCGGTGTGGCGGCGCGCCCGGCCGAGGGGTCCGGCGCGATCCGGCTCGCGAGCACGACCGCCGCGACGAGCGCGATCGCGCTCGCGAACACCCCGGCCGCGGCTCGACCCCACGCGCTCCCGCCCCGGCCGGCGACGGTGAGCGGGCGGCCGAAGCGCGTCGAGACGGCGGTCCTCGGGTGCGGGAGCCGCTCGAGGCGGGGAGCCGGCCCGGCGACGTCGCCCCAGTCGACGCCGAGGAAGTCGGCGGCCCGGGCGATCGTGGCGTGCCGCAGCCACACGAGCGGCACGAGTCCGCCGAGCGCCCGGTAGGACACGCCCGCCTCGTGCATCGCATCCCGGCTCACGCGGCACGTCTCGCACGTCTGCAGATGACGGCGGGCCCATTCGACCTCGCCGGGCGCGGCGCGCTCGCCGTCCTGCAGCGCGGCGAGCAGCGGCAGCGCACGCTCGCAGTCGGGCGAGGAGGTCCGCACCGAGGCGAGCGCGTCGCCGCGCAGCTCCTCGCGCAGCCGGATCCGCGCACGAGAGACGAGCTGCGCGACGGCGTTGCGGTTGAGATCCATGATCTCGCCGATCTCGTCGTAGGAGAGGAGCTCGATCTCGCGCAGTGAGAGCACCTCACGCTGGCGGGTGGCCAGGCGCGCGTTGGCCGCCTGCACGCCGGCCCGCGTGGACGCCAGCAACGCGGCCCGCTCCGGATCCTCGGTTACCTGTCCCGGCTCGTCCCGGGGCGCCTGTGGCTCGCCCTGCACCGGCTCCACCCGCTGCCGCGCCTTGATCATGTCGTAGCACGCGTTGCGCGCGCAGGTGAGGGCGTAGGCGACGAAGTTGACCTCGCGGCCACGGAGGGCCGGCAGCCGCGCGAGCACGCGGACGAACGCGTCCTGGGTGGCGTCGGCCGCATCGTGGGGGCTGCCAAGCAGCCGCAGGCAGAAGCCGTAGACGCGACGCTCGTGGCGGTCGTAGAGCTCGGCGAATGCGCGCCCGTCGCCGTCGGCCGCGCGCGTCGCGAGCTCGGCGTCCTCCAGAAACGGAACGAGCGAGGGGACGGCGATGGCCATGACATCGATGGTTGCGCGGCCCGCGCGCGCGGGCAAGCGCTCGTAGGGTGATAGGGGGGTGGTAGGGGGGTGGTCGTAGGGTCCGAGGGGCCCGCTCGCCGCAGAGCGGCGCGCGGGCGCTGCCGCCGGCCGTGGATCCCGCACGGGACGGCCCGTCGGCGGGGGTGCGGAGAGCGACGGTCATCGCCGCTACTCAACGGCGCGGTGCGCCTGGTGTTACGGACTCCGCGCGACGCTCGCAGCTACCCTCTAGACGGCATGAAGCGCTACCACGTGACCAGGGTCGTAGCAAATTACTACATTGGTCGGATGGCGCCGCGCCGACTCCTTCCCGACCATGAGGACCAGGCGATCTTGGCGCCGCTTGAATCAGAAGTACTGCCTGCAAATGCCAGAGCGCATCGCGGGCGTCTTACCCGAAGGAGGACAAGCGCTTGAAGCCGGGCGTCTTGTTGAAGCGCTCAGCGTCGTGGTGGCAGCGCTCGAACTCCTGGCCCGCGCCCGTGAGGAAATCGGTGGCGTAGTGCTGCAGGTCGTGGGCAAGGCCGCGGAAGCCGTCGAGTGGATCATCGCTGAAGCCGGGGTATCGGTTGCCTGCCTGCGGGCCGAGCATTGCGCGCATGTAGTCGGCGTGAGTGAGGCTGAGCGTGCCGACGTGGTAGATCACGAGGCCAAGCGAGCGGCGGACGTGGAGCTCAAGACGACGGTCGTCGCGGATGAACTCGCCGGCCGCGAAGTTGCCGCCGCTGCCCCGTCCAGCAGCACTCTGTACGAACGTGAAGCCAGACTCGCCCATCACCGGAGCGAGGATCTCGACGACGGCGCTCAGCAACCGGGAGCGTGGGACAGGGCTTGCGATGGTTGCCGAGCGCGCCGGTGAGCCGTTCGAGCTCGTCGAGGCTCTCGAGGTCGAGTTTGACGCCCCCGTCGATGAGCGCCTATTCGTCTTTGAGCCACCGGCGAAGGAACGTCGACGACCCGCATCTCCGATCGTCGGTCGCGACGTCTCTGCGATCCAGGCCAGCGCGGAGGCGACGTTCACCGTGCTCGTCCCGGAGGAGGTGCCGGAGGATTGGCGATTGCGCTGTCGCCTCGTCGAGGCGCGTGAGGGCTCGCGACTTGGCGGGTCTGTGCAGCTCAACTATCGAACCCGAAGCGCCCACGATGGCGTGAGAATCATTGAAGCGCCGGCGGACCAGCCCAATGATGTGCAGCGGACGCTGGAGCGGGCACCGAACTGGGAGATACGAACGGTCGGCGGCCAGGAGGTGCATGTGCGGCGCGTCGGTGGATCGACGCAGCTCTGGATGACGCGCGGGGACACCCGGGTGCTCATGACATCGGATTCGCTGTCGATCGAACAGGTCGGCGACCTGGCCAGTTCGATGGTTCCCGTACCGGTGCAGCCTGGACCCGACGTCGTCGGGCAAGGTCCGCGCAGCGGACCTGGGGCCCTGACAGGGGGAACCCAACACTGATGTGGCAAGGGCGCGGCCCGGAATTGACCGGGCGGCCGGCTCGCGTTGCTGGTTGGCGTGGGTGGGTTTCCGTGAGGGCGGGTCTGAAGGAAGCCGTAGGTGCGTGGTGGTTTCGAACGAGAGTGAAGCGCCGTAAGGCGTCCTTTGGCGGGGTGAGCTGGCTCGTGGCAGCGACGCCCGATTCCTGTTGGTGCCGGGGGCGTATTGGCGACGGGATCACCGCGAAATCTCAACGACTTACCCTGGGAGATCTGTTGGTCTCCGGGGTTCGGTAGGCCGGCGGAGACGGCGGCTGATGGACCAGCAGAAGTCGGAGGACCGCGTAGTACCGGACGGCGGGGTAATGCCCGCTCAGCCCGTCGTTGGGCAAGGGAAGGCGGTCCCGGTCGAACAAACGGTGGTGCAGCTTGGACTGCCGATCGCGACAGCAGAAGACCCGCATGGGTCCGCTCGTGAGGTGGCCCGGGACCGGTCCCGGGCAGGCCGAGCGGGGGTGCCGAAGGCGATCGTCACCGAAGAGACGTGCACCCTGGCGAGGATGGAGGAGGTGATCGCGCGACTGGATTCCGCGATGAAGAAGGTGGTCGCGAACAAGGGCGCCCCAGGCCCGGACGCGATGACCGTCGGCGCGCTGCGTGAGCAGTGGCCGACCATCTCGTCGTGGTTGCGCGCCGGGCTGCTGGCGGGGTCTTATCGTCCGGGCGGCATTCGCCGGGTGATGATCCCCAAGGCGGGCGGTGGGCAGCGCGGGCTGGGGATCCCTAACGTGGTCGACCGGGTGGTGATGGAGGCCGTGCGGCAGGTCCTAGACCCGCTGTTCGAGCCCTCGTTTCATCCGTCAAGCCACGGGTTCCGGCCGGGGCGAAGTTGCCACACGGCGATCACCGAGGCCAAGAAGCACGTCCGCGACGGGTACGAGTGGGTGGTCGACATCGATCTGGAGAAGTTCTTTGATCGCGTCAACCACCAGCGGCTGACCGCACGGCTCGCAACGCGGGTCGACGATCAGCGGCTGCTCGCCCTGATCGGACGCATGCTCAAGGCCAAGGTGGTGCTGCCGGACGGTGTCGTGATCGGCGTCGATGAGGGCGTGCCTCAGGGTTCGCCGCTTTCGCCGCTGCTCTCGAACATCGTGCTGGACGAGCTCGACAGAGAGCTCGCTCGGCGTGGCCACCGGTTCGTTCGCTATGCCGATGACGCCAACGTCTACGTGCAAAGCGAACGCGCCGGCCAGCGGGTCATGGCCAGCCTGACCGCGTTCATCCAGTGCCGCTTGCGGCTGCGGATCAACGACGGGAAGTCGGCGGTGGCTCGCCCGCAGGACCGCCACTTCCTCGGGTTTTGCCTGCGAGTCGTGCAGCACGGGCGGCGCAGGACCGTGGAAGTCGGACTCTCGCAGCGCACCAAGCGCAACGCGCTGGTCCGGATCCGCCAGCTGACACCGAGAACCTGGGGGAGCACGCTGGAAAGCGCGATCGCCCGGATCAACGTGTGGCTGGCCGGATGGCATCAGTTCTTCGGGATCGTCTCGGCCGCCGAGCAGCAAGAGATGCGCCGCATCGACGCCCACATCCGTCGGCGCTTGCGGGCCATCGTGCTGCACCACTGGAAACGTCAACGAACGATCGCTCGCCGCCTCATCGCGCTGGGCGTCAAGCCGCACGCCGCGTGGCACGCGGTCTACGCCGGCAGCACGTCGACGTGGGCCCTCAGTCACGCTCCGGCCGTCGATCACGGCCTGCGCAACGCGTACTTCGCGCGGCGCGGGCTCGTCTCGGTCGCCGGGCTGCACCGGCACAAACGCCCAGCCATCAACGCTCCTGCCCATCCAATCATGGCCCTGGAGCAGGAATAGATCGAGGTCGATAACCGGCCGGCGGCGGGGTTCACAACCCGCCGTCCCGAGGAGCCGGATGCGAACAGCGCAAGTCCGGTTCTGTGGGAGCCGGGGCGGGCAACCGCCCCGGCTACCCGACAGGGCCGATGTTGACTAGAGCGGAGCGAAGGCTACTGAGCCTGCCGAGACCGCTCGGTGGCGGGAGCGCGTGAAGGAACGTTACGTGGCGCCGGCGAGGACGCCGGCCGGAGGCCGGCGCCCGCAGCCGGCGTGGGCGCGCGGAGCGCGCCCCTTGACCTAGTGGAGAAACTCGTCACCGGACGCTGGCTTCGGGCGTCAGGTATGGACGGCACGCGCTGCTCCTGCGCCGAGACGTGGCGCGCATTGTCGACCGCCTCGGTGACGCCTACGATTTCGGTATGAGGTGCTTCGTGCCAGCAACCCCTCTTGGTGAGCTCGTCGCCGCTCGTCGGACGCAGCTGCTCGCCGCGGCGCAGCGTCGGCACGCCCACGATGTGCGTCTGTTCGGCTCGCTCGCGCGAGGCGAGGACACCACTGATAGCGATGTCGATCTGCTCGTCACGCTCGGTCCTGGGTCGCGCCCGCTCGATCTCCTCTCGCTCGCGTGCGATGCTGAGGAGATCCTCGGGGTACGTGTGGATGTCGGCACGGTCGAAAACCTCCGACCCGAAGTCCGACAGGTTGCCCTCAAAGACGCTGTTCTGCTGTGAGCAGACGCGATGACGATCGGCGCCTGGCGGACGTTGAGGCAGCAATCAGGGCGATTGACCGGCATCTGAAGCGGGGGAGCATCGACGACGAGCTCGTCTTCGATGCGTGCCGAGCACGGCTGATCGAGATCGGCGAGGCTGTCAAGGTCATCGATCCCGAGCTGCTGGCGCGCGCACCGGGCGTACCGTGGCGTGAGATCGCGAGGATGCGCGATCACCTAACGCATCGGTACTTCGACACCCAGCACGACATCGTCGCTGACGTCGTAGCGACGGATCTCCCAGTGCTCAGGGAGGCGATCACTGAGCTACGCGATCACCTCTCGGACGCCGAGACGAATCAGATCAGCCTGGACGTAGACGAGCCCTCTCGTGGCGGCCAGTAAGGGTCGGGATCGGAAAGCGCGGTAAGCGCCGTTCATGGCCGGTCGGTCGCCTGCGCCCCGGCAAGCCGCACGAGCGGTGCGTCGCCAATTGGATCGTCAGATCAGCGACCTCGGGACGAGCAAAGCGGTCGCGAGTGGTGGCAATCCCGGGCGCCTGCGACTGTCCGAAAGGAGGCACCAGGTCCCGGGGCGACTTCGCGCGTCTGGTCACGGGATGTGCGAGCGCGATCACGTCGCCGCTGGCGATCAGGGCAGTGCTGAGGCGGGATCGCCCGCACCCGGGCGAGGATCTGCTCCCGCCGCGAGCGTGTGCCGCTCGCCGTCATGCAGCGGGAAGTGTCGCAGGCGCGCCGGTCTCGCCTGCACAGACGCTGGCCAGCCGTCCTTTCGCTCGGCCGGTTGCTCACGGAATGGCCCCGCCCGACCGACAAGGAGGCGTGTACCCCGCTTGCCCGTCCCCCGAGGAGCAGTGATGCCACGTCGAATTCTCATCCTGTGCGGCCTGTTGTCCGCTCTTGCTCTGCCGTCGGCGGCGCAGGCGAGCAACGCGAGCCTCGAGCACGCGCTCTTGGCGTACAAGACGACGCTCACGGCCGACCTCACCTTCCTGGGGTCGACCGGCTCGGCGCCCACGAAGGCGGCGGCGACATCGATCGGGAGCAAGTTCGGGCAGGTGCAGGCCGACATGACGAAGGTCGCGCGCGTCGCCCGGGGCCAGACGCCGTCGAACAGCGCCGGGCGGACGGCCCAGTCGGACGTGCTCACGGCCCTCTCGGACGCGTACGGCTCGGCCGGCGACGGGCTCGCCGCCGTGGCCGCGGTGCGGGCCGGCCAGACGTCCACCGCCTCCGCGGATATGGTCAATGAGCAGGCGGAGATCGCCCGGTCGATCCCGGACTTCGAGCTGGGCGCCAAGGCGCTCGGCTTCTTCAGCTAGCGCTAGCGCCGCGAGCTCGCGACAGCGGGGCGGGCTGCCCGGCCGGGCAGCTCCTCGGGACGGGCCGCGCGCGCCGGCCCGGGCGGGGGATGATCTTGATCGCCGGCAACGCGTGCATGAACGTCACGTTCGGGCTCTGCGACGGCCCGCAGATCATCGTCATGTCGGCCGTGATCCGGTGCGCGCCGTAGCGCGTGCTCGCCGTCGAGCTAGCCGAGACCGCGACGTGCCGGCCGATGTGGCCGCTTTTCGACGCGAACCTGAAGAACTGGCTCCATCAGCCGATCTCTTGCCGTATGCACGGCTCACGTTGGCGACACCGTTGGAGAGGGGGCGCCACGCGTGGCCGGTGGCTTGTCGTGGCGGTGGTCCTGTCGCTCGCCGGGATCGCCGGCAGCGCGCTGTGGGCCACCACGTTGGGTCGAAACGACGCCGACCAGTCGCGGGCCGCGTTCAGGCTGGAGTCCGAGCAGATCGCGGCCAACGCACAGCTCGCGATCCAACACCAGGAAGACCTCCTCCGCTACGCCGGCGCGTTCGTGCTGGAGAATCCCCGCGCCACGAACACCGCATGGACCCAGTGGATCAGCGACTCGCGGCTGTGGGCGGGCGATCCGGAGCTGCTCGGGATCGGCAAGATCATTCTCGTGCGTCGCGCCGCGCTCGCGGCATATGCCGCGCAGGCGCAGCGCGCCACCCCGGGCTCGCTTGGCTCCTTCTCGCTGACACCCCCCGGGACCCGGCCGTATTACTGCTTCAGCACGTTCGAGGCCACCCCATTGCTGTCGGGAAGCCTGCTTCCGCCCGGTCTCGACCTGTGTGCCCCCCACGAGAACCTGCTGCCAGAGATCGCCGACTCCGGGCAGTCCGTGCTGTACACCGCCGATCAGCTGGGGTTGAAGGGCATCAGCATCTCCGCCCCGGTGTATCGGGGAGGGACCGTCCCCCCGACGATCGCCGCGCGGCGAGCGGCGCTCGCCGGATGGGTCGGCCTGCTCGCGTCGCCCCAGATCATCCTCAGCGCCGCGCTCGCGGGCCATCCACACACCGCTGCCGTGCTCTACCCCAACGTCAGCAGCGGCCCCAACTTTCCCGCGCTCAGGCTCGCGGTCGGCCGCGCCCCGCGCGGCGCCCAGCGCACGACCATCGACCTGCACGACGGCGTAAGCGTGCAGATCCTCGCCGCCCTACCCAGCGGTTCGCTGCTGGCCAACGGCAACGCGCTCGCCGCGCTGTTGTTCGGAAGCCTCTTCAGCCTGCTCGTCGCGCTGCTGGTCGTCGTGCTCGCCACGAGCCGCGCGCGGGCGCTGCGTCTGGTCAGCGAGAAGACCCAGCAGCTCAGCTTTCAGGCCATGCACGACGCGCTCACGGGGCTGCCCAACCGAGCGCTGCTGGTCGATCGGGCCGCTCAGATGCTCGCCCGGGCGCGTCGCCAGCAGTCCCACGTGGCCGCGCTGTTCATCGACGTGGACGGCTTCAAGCGCGTCAACGACACCTACGGCCACGCTGCCGGGGATGAGCTGCTGCGGGTGGTGGCCGCGCGGCTGTCGAGCGTGATCAGGGCCAGCGATACGGTCGGGCGCTTGGGCGGGGATGAGTTCGTGGCGTTGATCGACGGCGACGAAGCGAATGGCGTCCCGCCGCAGCTCGTCGCCGAGCGCGTGCTCGAGCTGCTGCGCCAGCCTTTCCCGCTCACGACGGCCAACGGCGTGGCGGTCTCGATCAGCGCGAGCATCGGCATCGCGCTGGGCCAGACGTGCAACGCCGATGAGCTGCTGCGCGATGCCGATGTGGCTTTGTATCGGGCCAAGGAGGCGGGCAAGGATCGCTACGTCCTGTTCCAGGAGAGCATGCAACTCCAGGCCGCCGAGCGTCGAGCGCTCGAGACCGACCTCGCACAGGCCCTCGCCCACGACCGGCTGTTCCTCCTCTACCAGCCGACGTTCGACCTGCGCACCCAGCTCGTTACCGGCGTGGAGGCCCTGCTGCGCTGGCAGCACCCAACGCGCGGGATCGTGCCCCCGGACGCCTTCATCCCAATCGCCGAGGACAACGGCCTGATCGTGCCGATCGGCGCCTGGGTGCTACGCACGGCCTGCGAGCAGGCCGCGACGTGGTCGGCCGCCGGGCACGACATCCAGATGTCGGTCAACGTCTCGGCGCGTCAACTCGAACGCGACGAGTTCGTGGACGAGGTCCGCGACGCCCTCGCGAACAGCGGACTGGACGCCGAGCGCTTGACCCTCGAGGTCACCGAGACCGTCCTGATGCGCGACGCCGCCGCCGCCGCCGCACGCTTGGTCGCCCTGAAGGCGCTCGGCGTGCGGATCGCGATCGACGACTTCGGAGTCGGCTACAGCTCGCTGGCCTATCTGCGCCAGTTCCCCGTCGATGCACTGAAGATCGATCGCTCCTTCATCACCGAGATCGCCTCCTCGCCCGAAGCGGCGACCATGATGCACACGCTCGTCCAACTCGGCAAGACGCTCGGGCTCGAGACGCTCGGCGAGGGCATCGAGGAGCCAGCCCAGCTCAAGGAACTGCAACGCGAGCAGTGCGACAGCGGCCAGGGCTTCCTATTCGCCCGACCCCTCGGCGTCGAGGCGATCGAACAGTTCCTCGAGCGCCAGGACTCCCAGACCACGGCCACCGACAGGCCCTAGAGCCCGGCGTCGCCACCGCCGACGACCGTCGCCCGCAGGCCCCCCCGCGGCCTACCTCCAACGCGCGTTATCAGATGCCTTGTTGGCCGTTTTGCCGCGGCTACTCAGATGACCCCAATAGGCGTGAAGCGGGCGCCCTGGAGCGCTGCCGCTGACGACCGCTCTGCTCCTCCCGACGACGCTGAGCTGACGATCGAGTTGGCGACGGAGCGCTCGGCCGGATCTCGTCGTACTCGCTCCACACCCAACGACCGCAATCGCGCGAGAGCGGAACACGGCGCCGGCGCCGCCCTCAGTTCCGAGTTGGACGAGGACCAGGTCTGAGGCGCGGCGAGGCGAGTGCTTCCGCTTTGTCAGGCGCGAGCGAGCGTGTGCCAGTCCTCGAGCGACGCGCTCGGACTTCGCTCAGTAGTCCGAGTTGGCGACGAGCGGGCTTTCGCATCGCCATCGGCAGAGCGGTAGCTTAACCGGCGACGTCGCTGATGATCGGAACTCGGGCCTTGCGAGCGTCGCTTGATCAGTCATAGAAAGACGCCTGTCTCGGGGCACGAGACTGTGCAGCCGACACCGATGGCGCTGTACGGGGTGCTCATTCGGCGGGCTTGGCCAGCGCGGCGATCGCGAGCATGACGATCGACAAAGCGCCATAACCGGCGCGCGCACGGAGCCGGTCGCTGGTGCGAAGTGCAGATACGCATTGCAGCGCATAGTAGGCCGCGAATGCACGAGACGCGACAACGATGATCACGTTCGTGGCCAAAGTCGCCGTGAGAACGGCGGAAACGGCTCCGACCAGAGCGTATGGCAGTCGGCCCTTGAATGGTGCCCAGTGGACCCCGCGAAGGTTGCCCACCCCGGCCTCGGTATCGGCGGTGGCGGCGCTGAACTGACTAAGGACGGCACACAGCACGAGTGGCAGGACGAGCACGGGCGCGACGCGTTTGACCAAGGCGAGCAGGTCGGCGTCGGCGCCGGACGCGGTCCCCAGACCCATGAGGGGCGTTGCCAGGACGACCAGCAGCACGTACACGAGCGAGGATGCAATCTGCGAAAGGCGGCAGCCGGCAATCCGCGCGCGGCGGTCGATCTGTTGCTGGTAGCGAACCGTTTCAAAGCCCTGCACCGTGATGAGCAGCCCGCCCAGTACGAGCAACACCGAGACCAGACCGTTGTGCGGGACTGGCGGGGTGTGAAGCCCGCCACGCTCAAGCTGTGAGACGTCGTTGCCGGCGAACGTCGCGCTGATCGCGAACACGAGCAGCAGCACCGCGCCGAGCGACGCCCGCTCAAGGCCCTCGAGTCCGGATAGGCCGCGAACAAGCCCGATGAGCGTGATCAGCGCGATCACGCTCATCCCCAGCAAGCTCTCCGCGTTTCCCGATCCCGTGGAGACATAGCCCACGACGAACTGCGCAAGTATGCGCGCGTAGAGCGCCACCGAAATCATGTAGGCAACAACGATCACTTGGTCCGAGGTGCGCTCGATCAGCGCCGTCGTCTGATCGAGCCGGCCGTCGCGAACCAGCGGCTCGATTGTGGCGACGTTGTGGCGTATCGCACTGCCAACCGCCCACGCAAGCAGGCACACCCCGGCCATCCCAACCGCAGCCCGCGATCCCATCTCGCGCTCGAGAATCGGGATGATGATGAGAAACCCCGAACCAAAAATCGACGCCAGCGGCGTGACCGTCGCCAGCACGACGGCGCGCCTTGTGGGTTCGCGCGGCACCCCGCCACGGTACAGCGGCCCGCTGCTCGAGACGAGACGGACCTCTCCGGCGCCCGAGCCCTAGAGGGCCCTGTCCCCCCTGGACGTCGCAGGTGTGAAATCGCGCCCGGCGCACGTCGTTGGTCGTGACGCCAATGCCCTGCTTTGCGCCGCGAGCGAGCGCACGGCGGGCTAAAGTCAACGACTAGCGCGTCGGACGAGGTCCGACACTGCTCTCGTGGGCCGGCGACGCTCCTGCTTCCGCACATCAGCAGGCACGCGCAGGCCCGGAACCTGACGAGTGCTTTGCTCGGCCCGCCGTCGCAGAGCTCACGATGCCTATGGCGACATAGGAGCGGCGCGTATCCGCGCGGCGAGATCAATCCGACGAATCCGTGGGGCGCGGGCGCCAGGTCCGGAGAACCGTCAGGTCGGCGACGCTACAGCGACCGACTCCAGACTCGCGGATCACTGCGACCAAGCGAAGCCGATGTCCCGGTTGGTCTGGCGCCGTCGGGTAAGGGGGAGATGACCGGGTGGCTGAGCGAGATCGACCAGGACATCCGACCGATGGCGGAGGGTGTTCTGGGCGACATCCTCGATCGCGTGCGAGGCGGCGAGTTCGACGCTCTGCGCGCCCAGCTGCGCTCCTCGGGCTACTGCTCCCGCCCGGTCAGGCTCGCCGGCCAGACACGCGACCAGAACGGGCGGCTCGTGTTCTCCACCCACGGGCAGCCCGACGGGGTGCTGCGCAAGGCATGCGGCGATCGGCGCGAGGCGGTCTGCCCAACCTGTGCCGCGCGCTACCGCGGCGACGCGTTCCAACTCGTGCTCGCCGGACTGCTCGGTGGCAAGGGCATTCCCGAGACGGTGGCCGGTCATCCGATGCTGTTCGCGACGCTGACCGCTCCGAGCTTCGGCCCCGTGCACACCCACCGCACTGGCCTGGACGGTCAACTGGCGTCCTGTCGGCCGCGGCGCGACCGTCGCGTCTGCCGGCACGGTCGCCGGTTGTGGTGCACGGCTCATCACGAGGCGGGGGAGGGGTGCGTCGGTGAGCCGCTGTGCGCGGAGTGCTTTGACTACGAGGCAGCGGTGACGTGGAACAACAGCCTCGGTCAGCTCTGGCGCTACACCACGATCTACCTGCCCCGCCGGCTCGCCGCGCTGCGGGGAGTGACCCAGGCCCAGCTCAAGCGTGAGGTCCGGATCTCCTACCTCAAGGTGGCCGAGTACCAGCGCCGAGGGCTCGTCCACCTGCACGTCGTCATGCGCATCGACCGCCAGATGCCACCCGAGCACGCCGACGAGCATCACCCGCCCGCTTCGCAGTACACCGCGGCGCTCCTGGAGCGTGCGCTGCGCGACACCGTGGCCACCGTGTCGAGCCCGGCACCGCGGGACCTGGGTGGCCGTGAGGTCCGCTGGGGTTCCCAGATCGATGTGCAGCGGCTGGAGGGCTGCCAGCAGCAGGTGGCCGGCTACCTGGCCAAGTACGCGACCAAGAGCACCGAGCAGGCCGGCGGCAGCGTCTACCGCGTCGCCCCCGGCGAACTGGACCGGCTTCACCTGCGTGAGCACCCCAAGCGATTCGTGCAGACCGGGTTCGGTCTGCACGAGCGCAACCGGGAGGTGCGGCTGGCGCGCTGCGCGCATCAGAACGGCTACCGGGGGCACTGCCTGACCAAGAGCCGCCGCTACAGCACCACCTTCACCGCGCTGCGCCGGGCACGCGAGCAATGGGTCCACGAGCAGTTCGCCCAAGCCGGCCGTCGCGAACTCGCGCCCCACGAGCGCGTCGCGCGCTACCGCTACCGGGGCATAGGGCATGTAACAGCTGCCGACGCGCACCTCGCCGCGAAAGACGCAGCGCTGAGCTGGCAGCTGCGCCTACTCGAGCGATCCAGGCCGCCGGACCGGCTGATGTTGCCGCCAGACCGGCGTGCGCGTCTCGACGGCGAAGAGGGAGCGGAATGAGCGGCGAGGCACGCCCGGCGACGAACGCGCGGGTTGGCGAGCTGCGACTCAGGGCGTGGGCGGCATGAGCATGGCGGAACTCCCCTCGCACGTTCGCGCACGGGTTCAGCGCATCCTCGACGAGGAGGCGCACCGGCGTTTACGCGAGCGGCTTGATCGTGAGCCGACCGGCGCCCTTCGGGAGCTTCCCGCGCGCCGGCGCGACGTCGACACGGTCGATGACCGCTGTGATGAGGGCGCGCTTAGCGCTTAGGGGCATGTCGTCGTCGACAGTGACGTATTCGGTGAGGTCAGGCGGCTGCCGGTACAGATTTGCCTGCGCCGTGTCGCGTGCGGCGCGTAGCTCGGCGAGCGTGTCCGCGGCGGACGGCTCGTCCATGAGTCCCGCGCCCGAGAAGGCGCGCACGGCGCGGTCGAGCGCCTTCTGCGCCTGCGCGAGCTCGTCGGCGAGCTGGGCGGAGTCGTGACTGCTGTTGGCGGTGCCCTTCGCGTCGCTGATGAGCGCCTTGACCTGCTCCCAGACGGCCCGCTCGGCGAGCTCGGCACTGATCGTGACGTGGGACGGACAGTCGTTGGTCGACGGGCATCTGTAGATCGGGTAGTCGTTCTGGCGGGGAAGCCGCATCGTGCTGAGTCGCGCCCCGCAGGATCCGCAGCGCAGGATTCCGAGACGCGAGAGCAGCCTCGGCTCACCGGTCGGCTTGCGGCCGCGCGTGGCGCGCTTGGCCTGGACGCGGTGCCAGAGTTCACGGTCGATGATGGCCTCGTGGGCGTGGAGGTTGACCAGCGTCCCGAAGTGGATCTCGCCGAGGTAGATGCGGTCGGCGAGCATGACCTGCACCCCGCGGTAGGACCGCTGAACGCCTCGGCTGACGAGGAACGCTCGGACGGCCATGACGCTGTCGCCGTGGTCGCGCAGCTCAAACGCCTCGCGCACGAGCGGCGCGGCGTCCGGGTCGACCTCGAGCGTGCCATCCTGGCGTCGCCGGTAGCCGAGCTGGGTGTGCGACCACGGCAGGGCACCGCGGGCCACGGCGCGGACCTGGGCGGCCCGGGTGCGTTCGCCGGCGCTGCGCCGGTAGTACTCGCTGACGGCGCCCATCATGGTGCCGCTCAGCCACTGCCCGGCGGTGGCATGGCTGACGGCGCCGACGTCGACGGCGAGGACCTGGCCGCCGGCGCGCTCGACCCGCTCGACGGCTTCCGCCTGCGTGGTGAGGGACCGGAACAGGCGGTCGAAATATGCCGCCGCGATGACGTCTGCCTCACCGTTCTCGATGGCCTGGACGGCGGGGCCGAGGCCCGGGCGTTCGTCCAGCGGTTTGCCGCCACTGACGTCCAGCTCTTGGATCGCGATCAGATCGATGCTGTCGCGCTCGCAGACCGCGCGTATGCGTTCGCGCTGTTCGGGAGGGGAGGCGAAGCGCTCTCCCTCGCGCCCGCTCGTCTGCGAGACGCGTACGATCCCGATCGCTCTACGCTGTCCGGAGATTTTCATTGGCTAATACGCAAAAAAGCTACCACGTCACCACCTTCGGGTGTCAGATGAACGAGCACGACTCCGAGCGCATGAAGGGCATGCTCGAGTCCCTGGGCTACACCGAGGCCCCGGAGCGCGGCGAGGCCGATCTGATCCTCTTCAACACGTGCTCGATCCGCGAGTCGGCCGACAGCCGCTTCGTGGCCCACCTCGGCGAGGCCAAGCGCCTCAAGCGCGAGAACCCGGCGCGGATCGTCGGCGTCGGCGGCTGCTGGGCGCAGTCGGTCAAGGAGGAGGTGTTCGAGCGCTTCCCGTTCGTCGACGTGGCCTTCGGCCCGGGGCAGGTGCACCGGCTCGCCGAGTTCCTGACCAGCGACTCGCTCACCGCCCAGGGCTACTTCGAGTTCGAGGGCTTCACCGGGCACCTACCGGCCCGGCGCACGCGGCCGTTCCAGGGCTGGCTGCAGATCAGCGTCGGCTGCAACTGCCGCTGCTCCTACTGCATCGTGCCCTCCACCCGCGGGCGCGAGGTGTCGCGCCCGATGCAGGAGCTCGTGCGCGAGGTGGAGGACATGGCCCGCGACGGCGTGCGCGAGGTGACCCTGCTCGGCCAGAATGTCAACTCCTACGGGCGCGACCTCCGACGGGCCAGCGCCGAGCCGGTCAGCTTCGCGCTGCTGCTGGGCGCGCTCGATCGGATCGAGGGCATCGCGCGCCTGCGCTACACCTCGCCGCACCCGAAGGACATGCGCGAGGACGTCGTGCTCGCGCACGCCGAGCTGGCGAGCCTGTGCGAGCACATCCACCTGCCGTTGCAGTCGGGTTCCTCGGCGATCCTCAAGGCGATGCGCCGCACCTACGATCGCCGGCGCTACCTGGACCGCGTGGCGCTCATCCGCGAGCACGTGCCCGACGTCGCCCTGACGACCGACATCATCGTCGGCTTCCCGGGTGAGACCGAGGCCGACTTCGAGCAGACGCTCGAGGTCGTCGAGGAGGTGGGCTACGACGGCGCCTTCACCTTCATCTTCTCCCCGCGGCGGGGCACCGAGGCGGCCCGGATCACCGATGGGCTCGTCCCGCATCCGGTGAAGGTGGAGCGCATGGAGCGGCTGGTCGAGGTCGTGCAGCGGCGCGCCGCGCAGCGGGCCGAGCGGTTCCTCGGCCGCACGCTCGAGGTGCTCGTCGAGGGCCCCTCGCGCACCGACCCCGATCGGCTGCGCGGTCGCACGCGTCACAACAAGGTCGTCAACTTCGCCGGCCTCGCCCGGCCGGGCGAGCTCACGCAGGTCAGCATCATCTCGGCGACGAGCCAGACGCTCGCCGGCGAGGAGTCGCTCCTCGCCCGCGCGAGCGCGTAGCCGGTGGGCGTGAGCCTGCGATGATCCGCCCGTGACCGAGTTGCGGCGCGAGGGGGACATCGCCTACCGGGAGGCCCGCCCGGTGCAGTGGGCGCAAGGCGAGCCGGTCGCGCTGCTCGTGCACGGGTGGCCGCAGTCCTCGTACATGTGGCGCGCGCTGCTCCCGGCGCTCGCCGAGGCGGGCGTACGCGCGATCGCCCCCGACCTCCCGGGCTACGGCGACTCCGCGCCCGATCCGCCCGGCACCTGGGAGCGCCACGTCGAGGCGCTCGAGCGCCTCCGCGCGGCCCTCGGCCTCGAGCGCGTCGCGCTCGTCGTGCACGACTGGGGCGTGATGATCGGCCTGCGCTGGGCCTGCGACCATCCCGAGGCCGTCGCGGCGCTCGTGGTCTCCGACGGCGGATTCTTCGCCGACCGGCGCTGGCACGACCTGGCCAACGTCATGCGCACCCCGGGCGACGGCGAGGCGCTGCTCGACGCGTTCACCGAGGAGGGCCTTGCGGCCGGGCTGCGCAACGAGAGCACGGGGATGACCGACGAGGCGCTCGCCGAGTACTGGAAGTGCTTCGCCGACCCCGTGCGCCGGCGGGGGTCGCTGGAGCTCTACCGGTCGGGCGACTTCGACAAGCTCGTCCCGTACGAGCCGCGCCTCGCCGCCCTCGGCGTGCCGGCGCTCGTGCTCTGGGGCGCCGAGGACCGCTTCGCCGGCGTGGCGATGGCCGAGCGCTTCCACGCCGCGCTCGCCGGATCGGAGCTGCACGTCATTCCCGGCGTCGGTCACTTCGTGTGGGAGGACGCTCCCGAGGAGTCGACCGCGGCGGCGGTCGAATTCCTCCGCGCGCACGTCGGGGCGCAGTAGCGCCGGCGGGGCGCCGGGTGTCAGCCCAGCATGCGCGCGGCGCTGTCGGCCCAGCCGACCGCCTCGCGATACGCCGCGTCGAATGTCGTGCCCTCGGGCACGACCCCGCTCTCGGCGACCGTCTCGAAATCGCCGCGCTCGTAGGCGATGACCGCCTCGAGCACGTCGCCGAGCGGCCCGTTGCGCTGCTGGAGCGCCTCGGTGACGTCCTCGCTGAAGGGCAGCGTGGCCAGCACGTCGTCCATCGGCGCGTCGACGAGCGCGTCCACCACCGAGAACAGCCCGACGGTGAAGTAGCGGTCGGCCGTCTGGTCGTCGCCGGCGCCGCACAGCAGCTGGCACATGCGCGCGCGCACGAGGCCGGTGACGAGCAGCTCGTGCGGAGCGTCGGAGGTGCCGGCGAGCACGACGACCGTCGCCCAGCGGCGTACCTGGCGGGCGCCGAGCATGATGAGCGCCTCGCGGACCGAGCCGACGCGGCGGGGGAGGAACACGTACGCGGAGTTGGCGTAGCGCAGGAGGCGCAGGCTGAGGCCGACGTCGCGGGTGATGATCTGCTCGAGCGCGTCGAAGTCCTCGACCGCGTTCAGCGACGAGACGGCGCTCAGGGCGCCGAGGCACTGCGTGGGAACGCCGCGACCGTGGGTGAGGGACGGGCGAGCGAAGAAGTAGCCCTGGAAGGCGTCGAAGCCGAGCACGCGGCAGCGCTCGAAGTCGGCCCGGGTCTCGACCTTCTCGCCGAGCAGGTTGAGCCGCGGCCGGCGGCGGCGCATGAGCGCGACCTGCTCGAGCAGCTCCTCCTCCTCCAGCGCGAGCACGTCGAGCTTGACGATGCGGGCCAGCTCGAGCAGCGGCTCGCACTCGGGCGTGTAGCGGAAGTCGTCGAGGGCGAGGGTGAAGCCGTCCGCGACGAGCTCGCGCAGGACGGCGATCAGATCGTCGTCGATCTGCTGGTTCTCGAGCAGCTCGAGCACGACGCGGCCGGGGGGCAGGGGGAGGGGACGCACGCTCATGAGGAAGTCGCGGGAGACGTTGATGTAGGCGACGTGCTCGCCGACGAGCTCGTCGAGGCCGATCTCCATGAAGGAGTCCACGATCACGCTCGAGGTGGCCGCCTGCGCGTCGACGACGTTCGCCTTGCGCGCGCCCGGGGCGCGGAACAGCAGCTCGTACCCGACGACCTGGAGCTGCGCATCGAGGATCGGCTGGCGGGCGACCGCAAATTCGCGCATCTCCCCCTGCGGGGCGGTTGTTTCGCTGTCAGCGGCTAGAGCGTGTTGTCTCACGTCGGTGTCTCCCGTCGTCCCTCGGTCTCGCGCTTCCTCGGGTGTACGAGGTGCAACCCAGAGAGGTCATCGGCCCGAGCGGCGACGGGGTTGAGCCCTTCTTTCGGATATCGACCGACCCACGGACATCTGTGCGACCGATCCGCCGCGCCGGCGCACGGTCACCCCCGGCGACCGGCCGCGCCGCGGGGAGGCGCGACCGGCCCGGCGGCGCGCTCAGAAGAGGGTCTGCTGGGCGACCTCCGAGCGCCGGTCGGCGGCCCCTCGCCGATCCATCTCGCCCGTCGCGTCGAGGGCCGCGGCACCCGGCAGCGCCCGGGTCGGGCGTGACGATCGAGCCGTCCGTCCTTGCGTGGGCTCGCCGCGCAGGAACCCGCGGTGGAGCCCCTTGGCCTGCACGAGGCCCGCCAGCCGCCGGCGCTCGGCCGCCGGGGCGTAGGCGCCGCGGCGGTAGAGCTCCTCGTAGCGTTCGACGAGATCGGGCCGCTGCGCGCGCAGCCAGTCCATGAAGATCTCGCGGACCTCGCCGCGGAGGTGCAGGGCGATGCCGCCGATGCTCGTCGCGCCGGCATCGACGGCGGCCTGGAGCAGCGGCTCGATCTGCTCGGGCGCGTCGTTGATGCCGGGCATCAGCGGCGCGATCAGGACCCCGGTCGGGATCCCGGCGCGGTTGAGCTCGGCGACCGCCTCCAGGCGCGCGCGCGGATTGGGCGTGTGCGGCTCGGTGGCGCGCCACGCCTTCTGGTCGAGCGTCGGGATCGAGAGGCTCGCCGTGATGCTCGTGCGCGCGGCGATCTCGAGCATGATCGGCAGGTCGCGCAGCAACAGCGGGGACTTGGTCAGCACCGAGCACGGGTTGGCGGCGTCGCGCAGCGCCTCCCAGATTCCGGGCATCAGCCGGTAGCGGCCCTCGACCCACTGGTAGGGGTCGGTGTTCGTCCCCATGGCCACGTGCTCGTGCTTCCAGGACGGGCGGGCCAGTTCGGCACGCACGACCTCGGGGGCGTTGACCTTCACGACGATCTCGCGCTCGAAGTCGCGGCCCGCGTTGAAGTCGAGGTACTTGTGGGTGGGGCGGGCGAAGCAGTTGTGGCTCACGACGCCGTTGGCGATGAAGTCACCGGTGCCGGTGGTGATGTCGTACATGCGCATGACCATGCCGAGCGGCTCGATGGCGACGACGCGCAGCTTCGCGTTGTTCTTGATGGCCTGGCCGGCGATCGAGCGCTTGCGGGTGATCGCCGGGTCGGTGAGGGCGAGGAAGCGCATGCGCGCGACCTGGCCCCCGCGGATGCGGACGTAGGTCATGCCGTTCGGTCGGGATGTCCGGTCGAAGGCAACGTCGAAGCCGAAGCTGCGCAGGCACGACGCGGTGAAGGTGATGATCTCGGGGTCGGTGTTGGCGATCCGCAGGATGTGGTCGCTGTGTGAGCCCTCGGCGTCGAAGATGCCGGCTAGGAAGCCTCGTCGCCACTCGGCACCGGGCAGTAGCGGCCACTCCACGAGCTCCGAGATCCGTTCGACGTTCGCGCGCATCGCGGTGCGGATCGCGGTCATGCGGCGCCGGTTGCCGGCGGCCTCGTCGAAGACGAATCGTCGCGTGGCGACGTCGAGTTCTGCGAGGTACGTCTCGGCCCGGTCGAGCGCCTCGAGGTCGGTGAGCGCGAGGCGGAAGCTACGGACCGTCTGAGGCGCGCGGTTCGGCGGCTCGTATAGGTACGAGCGGAGGTGGCCGTCGCCGCGTATGAGGCCGCAGAGGTAACCCTGTCGGTACTCCGCGCCTGCCGGTGGCGGCGCCGGGAGTCGCCCGATTCCCAGGAGCTCGTTGTTCGTCGTGAGATGCGGCCGGCACCACGTCCCGCGGCCGTCACCGACGACGTGTTTCCACCCGCGCCGCGTCAGCAGGCGGTGATCGCCGCTGAGCACTAGCTCGGTGCCGTCCTCGAGCGTCACGCGGTAGGCGGGCTTGATGCTCGACCACTGGTCGAGCACCGTCGTCAGCACGAACCGGCGGTAGTGGCCCTCCTTGACCGTCCCGTAGACCTGGTCACCGGCCCGCACGTCGGCGATGCGCCGGCCCCGTCCGTCCGCCATCAGGACGCTCGTATCGCCCGAGGTGCAGTAATTGCAAGCATGAGAGCATCCGCGGTACGGATTGATCGTCCAGCGGAACGGCATTCGCGACGCCTCGGGCACGCGGTTGAGCACCGAGCGCGAGCGGACCTCGTAAAACCGGGTGTCGAGGGCCTCGGGTGCGTCGAATCTGCGCACCACCGCCTCGTCGCGGTAGCCCGGGAGACGGTGCTGCTCGTCCTCGGAGAGGGTCAGATTCTGCCAGCGCACGAACATATGTTCGCATACGCCTCGGCGGCCCCACAAGGGCGTTCGGACGGCTCAGCGCTTGGTGATCGCGTTATCGCTCGTCGACATCGCGTGGGCCACCTTGTCGCCGCCGAATCGGCGGGCGAAGCGGGCCGAGATCTCCGGGGCCACGGAGGCGATCGTCACGCCGACGCGCAGCCCGAGCGGCGCGACGTCGATCTCCGCCCGGTCCTCGGTGATCGCGTCGACGACGGCGGAGGCGACCTCCTCGGGGGCCTTCGTGCCGACGCCCGGCGGGAGCTTGACGCCGGCGTCGGCGAACATGCCGGCGTCGCGAATGAAGCCCGGGGAGACGACCGAGACGCCGACGCCGCTGCCGTGCAGCTCGGCGCGGACCGCGAGCGCGAAGCCGCGCAGGCCGAACTTCGTGGCGTTATACAGCGAGGCGGTCGGCGACGACGCCTTGCCGCCGATGGACGAGATGTAGACGAAGTGTCCGCGCCCGCGCGCGGTCATCCCCGGCACGAGCTCGCGCGTGAGCTCGATCGGCGCACGCAGGTTGACGCTGAGGATCCGGTCGACCTGCTCCTCGGAGAACGTCTCCAGGCGTCCGTTGCCCGGCAGCGCCGCGTTCGCGACGAGGACGTCGATCTCGCCGGCCTCCGCGAGCAGGCCGCGGACCTGCTCGGCATCGCTCAGGTCGACGACGAGGAACTGCGCGTCGAGCTCCTGCGCGAGCGGCTCGAGCAGCTCCCGGCGCCGGCCGGTGACGACGAGCTGCGCGCCGCGCGCCGCAAGCCCGCGCGCGATCGCGTGGCCGATCCCTCCGGTCGCCCCAGTGAGCAGGATGCGCGCGCCGCCGATCTCCACCGGCGGCAGTCTATGGGGCCGCGATACTGATCGCTCGTGCCCCGCCCACACGCATCCCCGCACCTCGCATCGCCGACGGTGTACGCCGTGTTCGGCCCGACCGCGGTCGGGAAGACCGAGCTCGCGCTGGCGCTCGCGCGACGCCTGCGCGAGGCCGGGCGCGACCCGGTCGCCGTGTCCGCCGACGCGCTGCAGCTGTACCGCGGCCTGGAGATCCTCACCGGGGTGGCCACGATCGAGGAGCAAGGCGAGCTCGAGCACCGCCTCGTCTCCATCGCCGACGTGGACGAGCGCTTCAGCGCGGGGCGCTTCATGACTCTGGCGCACGCCGAGATCGACGGCCTGCTCGTCGAGCAGCGCACGCCGATCGTCGTCGGGGGCACCGGGCTGTACCTGCGCGCCGCGCTCGCCGACCTGACGCTCGCGCCGCCGCCGCCGCCCGAGTTGCGCGAGCGCTGGTTGCGCGAGCTCGAGCAACGCGGTCCCGAGGCGCTGCACGCCGAGCTCGCGCAGCGCGCGCCCGCCGCGGCGACGCGGATCGCGCCGGCCGACCGCAGCCGGATCGTCCGCGCGCTCGAGCTGCACGAGCTCGGCGCGCTGCCCGAGCCCGGGAGCGAGTCCGAGCTGTGGACGGCTCGGACGCGCCACCCGACCCGCCTGCTCGGTCTGATCCGCCCGCGCGAGGAGCTCTACGCGCGTATCGACGCGCGCGTCGACGCGATGGTCGCCGCCGGAGCGGCGGCCGAGGTGCGCTCGGCCGACGCCGCCGGGGCGTCGGCCACGGCGCGTCAGGCGCTCGGCTTCGGCGAGCTGCTGCGCGGCGACGTCGACGCGATGAAGCGGCGCACGCGCCGGTACGCCAAGCGCCAGCTCACCTGGATGCGCAAGCTCGCCGGGGTGGAGCTGCTCGACGTGAGCGGGCGATCGCCCGACGAGGTGGTACGCCCGCTTGACATGATCGAGACGCTCGACGGCTCCCCGCTGGTGGCTGCCTCGCAGCACACACCCCCCGCAGACGGCGAAGGAGCATGAGTGCAGCTCGAGAAGTGGCAGGCGCTGGGCAACGACTACCTGATCGTCGAGGCCGACGCGCTCCCTTTCGCGCTGACGCCCGGGCGCGTGCGCCGGCTGTGTGACGGGCACCTCGGCGTCGGCTCCGACGGCGTGTTGGTGCTGGCACGCTCGGACGATCCGCAGTACGTGGCCGACCTGCGGATCTTCAACCCCGACGGCTCGGAGGCCGAGCTGTCGGGTAACGGCGCCCGCGAGGCCATCATGTACCTGCGCCGCGCCGGCTGGACCGAGCGGGACGAGTTCGCGATCCACACCGCCGCCGGGCCGATCCGCCCGACGATCACGGGCGCGACGACCTGCCGCGTGGAGATGGGGCGCGCTGCCGTCAGCTCACCGGACTACCCGACCGGGGGTCCCGACGGCCGGGGCATCGTGCGGGGCGGCGGTCGCGAGTTCGCCTTCCAGCACGTGTCGATCGGCAACCCGCAGTGCGCGATCGCGCTCGAGGATCGCGACGAGCTCGAGCGGCTGGCGCTGATCGACTACGGCCCCGAGATCGAGCACAGCGAGCTGTTCCCCAACCGCACGAACGTGTCGTGGTTCGTCGCGCTCGACGAGCACACCGTGCGCGCCCGCATCTTCGAGCGCGGCGTCGGCGAGACGCTGTCCTCGGGCACGGGCGCGAGCGGCGCGGCCGTCGCCCACGTGCTGCGCGGCGGACGTTCTCCCGTCACCGTGCGCCTCGACGGCGGCGAGCTCGTCGTCGAGCTCGACGACGACCTGAACCTGACCCTCACCGGCTGGGCCGTGCCCGTGTACCGGGCGACGCTCAGCCCCGACTTCCTCGAGGAGCTGCATGCAACCGAGTGAGCGCCTGGAGCGCATCCCGCCCTACCTGTTCGCCGAGCTGGAAAGGAAGATCGCCGCGAAGCGCGCCGCCGGCGTCGACGTGATCAGTCTGGGCATCGGCGATCCGGACATGCCGACGTTCGCGCCGATCGTGGCCGCCGCGCAGGCCGCCGTCGCCGATCCCGGCACCCACCAGTACCCGAGCAACCGGGGCCGGAGCGAGTTCCGCGAGGCCGTGAGCGCGTTCTACGCGCGCCGCTTCGGCGTGGCGCTCGACCCCGAGACCGAGGTCATCCCGGCCATCGGCGCCAAGGAGTGCATCTTCAACCTCAACCTGGCGTTCCTGAACCCGGGCGATGTCGCGCTCGCCGCCGACCCGGGCTACCCGGTGTACACCTCGGGCCCGATCCTGGCCGGCGCCGAGCCGGCGATCATGCCGCTCGTGCCCGAGCTCGGGTTCATCCCCGATCTCGACGCGATCGACGCCGAGACGGCCCGGCGCGCGAAGCTGCTGTTCGTCAACTACCCGAACAACCCGACCGGGGCGGTGGTCCCGGACGGCTTCTTCGAGCGCCTGGTCGATTTCGCGCGCGTCCACGACGTCCTCGTGGTGCACGACGCGGCCTACACCGAGACGGCCTTCGACGGGTACGTCCCGCCCTCGTTCCTGGCCACGCGGGGCGCCAAGGAGGTCGGCGTCGAGGTCTTCTCGCTGTCCAAGGGCTACAACATGACCGGCTGGCGCTGCGCGGCGATCGTCGGCAACGCGGAGGCGCTGCAGCTGTACTGGCGGCTGAAGACGAACATCGACTCCGGCCTGTTCGAGGCCGTGCAGCTCGCCGGGGCCGCCGCGCTCGCTCCCGGGGTCGACGCCGAGGTGGCGCGGATGAACGCGATCTACACGCGCCGGCGCGACCTCGTGTGCGACGCGCTCGCGGCGATCGGCGTGGACGTGACGCCGCCGCGGGCGACGATCTACGTGTGGGCGCCGGTGCCGGCCGGGTTCGACAGCGCGGCCGCCTACTGCGAGCACGTCCTCGAGGAGGCGGCCGTCGTGATCTCCCCCGGCGGGGCGTACGGCCCGAGTGGGGAAGGCTGGTTTCGAATCTCGCTCACGACGCCGGACGAGCGCCTCCTCGAGGCGGTGCAGCGGCTCGGCCGCCTCGCTGCGGTGTAGATCTACACTGGGAGGGAATGGAGCGCAGCCGCCACGGTCGCACGGCCGTCACCCCGTCGGAGCCGGGCCCGTCGCAGGGACGGGCCCGGCAGCGCGCATACTGCATCGCCGCGCTCCCCGAGGGCGATGACCTGAGCGAGCTGCACGAGCTCCTGCGCACCGCGGGCGTCGCGGTCGTGGGTGAGACGGTGCAGCACCTCGACCGGCCGCACGCCAACACCTACCTCGGCCCCGGCAAGGTGGCCGAGGTCGCCGAGGCCGCGCGCGCGGCCGACGCCAACCTCATCGCCTGCGACGACGAGCTGACGCCCCGCCAGGAGCGCAACCTCGAGAAGGAGCTCGGGCTGCCGGTCGTCGACCGCACCGCCGTGATCCTCGACATCTTCGCCGACCACGCGCACACCGCCGAGGGCAAGCTCCAGGTCGAGCTCGCCCAGCTCGAGTACAACCTCGCCCGGATGCGGGGCCTGTGGACGCACCTCGAACGCCTCGGCGGCGGGATCGGCACCCGCGGACCGGGCGAGACGCAGATCGAGACCGACCGCCGGCTCGCGCGTGATCGGATTGCCGCGCTGCGGCGCCGCCTCACACAGGTGCGCTCCTCGCGCGACGTCATGCGCGCCGAGCGTGAGCGCGCGGCGCTCCCGGAGATCGCACTGGCCGGATACACGAACGCCGGCAAGTCCACCTTGCTCAACACGCTCACCGGCGCCGAGGTCGGGGTGCGCGATCGGCTCTTCCACACGCTCGATCCGACGACCCGCACGCTGCGCCTCGCCGGGCGCGCCTACCTGCTCACCGACACCGTCGGATTCATCCGCAAGCTGCCCCATCAGCTCGTCGATGCGTTCGGCGCCACGCTGGAGGAGACGCGCCGCGCCGATCTCATCCTGCACGTGATCGACGCCGCCGCGCCGCCCGAGGAGGTCGAGGCCATGCGCAAGGCGGTCCACGACGTGCTCGACGAGATCGGGGCCGGGAGCAATCCGCGCCTGCTCGTCGGCAACAAGGCCGACCTGCTCGACGCCGAGCAGCGCCGCGAGTTCCTCCTGCGCCATCCCGACGCGGTGCTCGTCAGCGCGCAGACCGGCGAGGGCCTCGAGGCGCTCGGCGAGCGCGTCGAGGAGACGTTCCGCGCCACCCTGCGACCGGTCGAGCTGCTCCTGCCCTATCGCGAGGGCGGCCGGCTGGCCGAGCTGCACGACCTCGCCGGCGACCTGCAACGCGAGGACACGCCCGAGGGCGTGCGCGTGACCGCGCTCCTGCCCGCCCGCGTGGCCGACCGCTACGCGCGCTTCGCGGCGCCGAACGGGGCTGCGCGGTAGACCGCAGGCGCCGCTCTGACGGGCGTCCAGGCAGCGGTCCGATCGCCGGGATGTCACTGCCGCAAGGGTGAGATCCGCGCGCGCGACCGAGCGCCTGTGAATAACCCCGCGATTTCCGGGTAATTAAGCGCGAAGGGGAGTCTCGGAGCAGGAGGGTCGGCGGATGTGCAGTGGCAGGGAGGCCAATCTGACGAGCGACAACCACGAGTCTGCCGGGCCGCACCGAATTGCGCTGGGCGCCGGCCTCATCGTGCTGATGCTCTTCCTCGCTCCGCCGGCCGCGCAGGCCGCGTTCGGCGTGAAGAGCTTCACGGCCGGTGTGCTCGTGAAGAACACGACCCAGTTCCCGGGGCAGCCGGCGTGCGACTACGCGGACGCGAGCGCGAATCCACCGACCGCGCTGAGCGAGTCGCTGTACGCCACATTGGCCGGATCGCATCCCTACTGCGGCTTCACGTCGTTCACGATGAACAACTCAAGCGGCAATCCGGGAGGCACGTTGGCCGATGTGCGTGTGGATCTACCGCCCGGACTGGTGCCCGACCCGCAGGCCACCCCGCAATGTCCTCAGGCCAGCTTTGGCAGTTGCGCCGCCGATACCCAGGTCGGCACCGAATCGTTGGTCGCCTACGTGCCCAGCCTCGGCATCCAGGGCTGCTACGCCACCTCGTGTCCGTCCGGCACGACCCAACTCGGCAGCGCCCTGTCCATTTACAACATGGCCCCGGCCCCCGGCCAAGTGGCAGACTTCGCCTTCACCGCCGGCGGCTCGCGCGTCGACGTGATCGGTGGAGTGCGCGACGTGCCCTCAAATGGCCAGCCGGGAGACTTCGGGGAGTACTTCACGATCACCGGCCTGCCTCAGCAGGCCACCTTCAGCATCATCCCGAACGTCCCGCTCACGCTGGGCATCCAGACCGTGACATCCACGCTGGTCTTCTTCGGCGACCCCGAGGCTCAGGATGGTGGCGCCTCGGGCACGGCGTTCCTCACCGATCCCTCCACCTGCATCGGACCGCAGACGACGTTCCTCTCGGTGGACTCCTACGAGGCGCGCGGCAGCTTCCAAGGCACGAGCTTCACCACCCCCGTTGGCGCTTCGGGTTGTAGCAATCTGATCTTCGGCGCGGGCGTCTCGGCCCCCTCGATCACGCTGACCCCGACCGGGACCAGCAGCTTCGCGCACGACACCTCAGCCGGCCTGACCGTCGACCTCAAGGTGCCCCAGCAGGACGCATACGCCGCTCCTCTGGACACTCCGCAGGTGCAGAACGTCTCGGTGACGCTGCCTCCCGGCTTCACGATCAACCCGGCGGCGGCCGACTCCCTGACGGCCTGCTCGGATGCGCAGCTGAGCGCCGGCACGCACACCACGATCGCCTGCCCAAGCGGTTCGGTCATCGGCTCGGCGTCCATCCACACCCCGGTGCTCACCGCCCCTCTGACCGGTGACGTCTACCTAGGCGCCCCACTGCCGGGCGACCCCTACCGGATCTTCCTGGACGCCGAGGGAGACGGATTGGTCGTGCGCCTGATCGGCTCCATCAGCCCCAACCCGAGCACCGGGCAGCTCACCACCACCTTCCTCGGCAATCCCCAGGTTCCCTTCGACGACCTCTCGCTGACCTTCAACGGTGGCCCCGGCGCGGTCATCGCGAGCCCGCTGGCCTGCGGCACGGCGGCGGCGTCGGCCACGTTGACGCCGTGGTCGTCGTCCGGGGGAGCGCCGTCGGTCACGCTCCCGGCTTCGGTGTCGGTCGACGCCGACGGCCATGGCGGCGCCTGCCCGTCGCCGCCGCCGTTCGCGCCCAGCGTGAGCACCGCGCTCAGCACGCTCGCCGCCGGCGCTCACACGGCGCTCACGCTCGGCGTCGCGCGCGGCGATGGGCAGCAGTACCTGTCCCAGATCAACGCCCAGCTTCCGCCCGGCCTGCTCGGACTGCTCGCCTCGGTCCCGTTGTGCCCGGAGCCGGCGGCGACGCAGGGCACATGTCCCGCGGCGAGCGCGATCGGCACCACGACGGTGAGCGCGGGCGCCGGCTCGCAGACGCTGACGCTGTCCGGACCGGTGTTCCTCACCGGACCTTACGGCGGGGCCCCGTTCGGACTGTCGGTCGCCGTGCCCGCCGCGGCCGGTCCCTACAACCTGGGGACCGTCGTCGTCCGCGCGGGAATCTCCGTGTCATCGACCGATGCGCACATCTCGATCGGCGCCACGCTGCCCCAGATCGTCGGCGGTATCCCGCTGCGCGTCAAATCGCTGAGCATCACGGTCAACCGCCCGGGCTTCCTGTTCAACCCCACGAGCTGCGCCGCGCTTCCGTTCGGTGGATCGGTCGTCGGCAGCGCGGGCACGAGCGAAGCGATCGGCGGCACGCTCACCGCTACCGGATGCGGCAACCTGCCCTTCGCCCCGGCGATCACGGCCTCGACGAGCGGCTCGACGTCATCGAACAACGGCGCGAGCCTGAGCGTGACGGTCACGCAGCCCGCCGGCGGCGCGAACCTGCGCTCCGTGGGCATCACCTTGCCGAAGGGGCTCTCGGCGCGGTTGAGCACCGTCCAGCAGGCGTGCCCGGCGGCGACGTTCGCGGCCAACCCGGCCGGCTGCCCGGCGGGCTCCGTCGTCGGAACGAGCACCGCCGCGACGCCGGTGCTCACGGCCCCGCTGACCGGGAGCGTGTACCTGGTGTCCCAGGGCGCGGCCGGGCTGCCGACGCTCAACGTAGTGCTCTCGGGCTCGGGAATCACCGTGGCCCTGAGCGGAACGGTCGCGTTCACGGCCCAGGGCCTGACGACGTCGACCTTCGGAGCGATTCCGGACGTTCCGATCTCGACGTTCGTACTCGACCTGCCAGAGGGGCCGCACTCGGCGCTGGCGGCCGGCGGCAATCTGTGTCCGGGGCCGCTGTCGATGCCCGCCGCGCTCGTCGGACAGAACGGGGCGCAGAAGAGCAGCATGGTCACGGTCAAGGTGCTCGGTTGCTCCGGCGTGAGGGGATCCAGCACGAAGCGCAAGGTGATCTCGGTGCTCGCTCACCGCTACTCCCGGGGCCTCCTGCACATCAAGCTGCGCGTGCTCGCGGCCGGACGGATCAGCGCGGGCGGCGCCAACCTGAAGCGGACCGTCCGCACCGTGAAGCGCGCACGCGTGGTCACGCTCAACGTGCCCCTCACTCGTGGCGGCCGCGCGGCGCTACGGCGTCACCATCGACTGAAGCTCCACGTGCGCCTGGGCTTCGTGCCGAGGAAGAAGGGCCCGTCGAGCGCCGTGCGCGTCACCTGGACGATCAGGGGCACGTAGGCGCGGGGCCGGCGTGGACGACGCGGCAGCTCCGTCGCTGCTGGACGAGCACTGTCGGCAACCGCAACATTTGGGTCGAAGACGCGATATACAAGGGGATCCCTGAGCAGGAGCGTGAACGGGTGCGCGGCAGCGACGGAAGAGTGGCCAGCAACGACGGCGGCGGTTGGCGCCGGGCTGGGCTGTGCGCGGGCCTGGCAGTGCTTGCGCTGTTGTTCCTCGGCGCCCCCGTCGCCCGGGCCGCGTTCGGCGTGCAGAGCTTCACGGCGGGCGTGCTCGTCAAGGACACGACCCCCGGGCAGCCGGCGTGCGACTTCGCCGACGCGAGCGCAAACCCGCCGACCCCCCAGAGCCAGGCGCTGTACGCCACCGTCGCCGGGTCGCATCCGTTCTGCGCGTTCACCAGCTTCACCGTCGACCAGACCCCCCAGGGGGCCCCGGTCGGGACGGTGAAGGACGTGCGCGTCGACCTGCCTCCGGGATTGATACCGAATCCCCAGGCCACCGCGCACAAGTGCTCCGTTATCACGGCCTGCCCCGCCGACAGCCAGGTAGGAGCGGAGTCACTCATCGTCTACGCGCTCGGGATCAAGACGTGCTTTGCCGACACATGCCCCTCGGGGACGCTGAAGCTCGGCAATGCACTGCCGATCTACAACATGGCCCCGGCCGCCGGTCAGCTCGCCGACTTCGCCTTCGACGTGATCGGGAATCGCGTGGACATCATCGGCGGGGTGCGCGACGTGCCCAGCAACGGACAACCGGGCGACTACGGCGAGTACTTCACGATCAGCAATCTCCCCGACAAGCTGCTCGGCCTGACGCTGCAGACGGTGACATCGACGCTCGTCTTCTTCGGCGACCCGTCCGCGCAGGACGGTGGCGCGTCGGGGACGCCGTTCCTCACCAATCCCTCGACCTGCCTCGGCCCGCAGACGACCGCGCTGGCACTCGACTCCTACGAGGCGCCGGGGCAGTTCCAGACCGCGGCGTTCACGACTCCGGTTGGCGCTTCGAACTGCTCGAGTCTCACCTTCGCTCCCGGCTTCGCCCCGACGCTCACCGTCACCCCGACCGACGCGAGCAACAACCCGCTCGCGAGCGTGCCGCACGACACGCCGACCGGCCTGACGGTCGACCTGAAGGTCCCGCAGGACAACACGTTCGCCAACGCCGACGGCACCCCGCACCAGGGCACGCCCCAGGTGCAGAACGTGTCCGTGACCCTCCCGCAGGGGTTCACGATCAACCCCGGCGCCGCGGGCGCGCTGCAGACCTGCAGTGACGCGGCGTTCGGACTGGGCACGACCGCGCCCGCCTGCCCGGACGTCGCTCCCGTAGGCACCGTGTCGATCACGTCGCCGCCGCTCGCGGCGCCGCTCACCGGCAACGTCTACCTCGGCGCGCCGCAGCCGGGCAACCCGTACCGGCTGTTCGTCGACGCCGCGGCCCCCGGCCTGACGATCCGGCTCATCGGCTCGATCACCCCCGACCCGAGCACCGGTCAGCTGACGGCGACGTTCGCCGACAACCCGCAGGTGCCGTTCAGCGATCTCGCCCTGCAGTTCAACGGCGGTCCGGGCGCGGTCATCGCCAGCCCGCTGGCCTGCGGCCCGGCGGCGGCGTCCGCGACGCTCACGCCCTGGTCCGGGGCGGCGTCCGCAACGGCCGGGGCCTCGGTCACCGTCGACGCGGACGGAAGGGGGGGCGCATGCGCCGCGCCGCCGCCGTTCGCGCCGAGCGTGGGCACGGCGCTCAGCACGCTCGCCGCGGGCGCGCACACGGGGCTCACCCTCGCCGTCGCGCGCGGCGACGGGCAGCAATACCTGTCCCAGGTCAACGCCCAGCTCCCGCCCGGGCTGCTCGGGCTGCTCGCCTCGGTGCCGCTGTGCCCGGAGCCGCCGGCGAGCACCGGCGCCTGTCCGGCGTCGAGCCTGGTCGGCACGACGACCGTCAGCGCGGGGGCCGGCCCGCAGACGCTGACCCTGCCCGGATCGGTCTTCCTGACGGGCCCGTACGGCGGCGCGCCGTTCGGCCTGTCGATCGTCGTGCCCGCGGTGGCCGGTCCCTACGACCTCGGGACCGTCGTCGTGCGGGCGGGGATCTCCGTGTCGCCGACCGACGCCCACATCTCGATCGCCGCCACGCTGCCCCAGATCGCGAGCGGCATCCCGCTGCGCATCAAGGGCGTGAGCATCCTCGTCAACCGCCCGGGCTTCCTGTTCAACCCGACGAACTGCGCCGCGCTTCCGTTCGGGGGCTCGATCGTCGGGAGCGCGGGGACGCCGGCCGCGATCAGCGGCACCCTCACGGCCACCGGGTGCTCGAGCCTGCCCTTCGCGCCGACGGTCAGCGCGTCCTCGAGCGGATCGACGTCGTCGAACAACGGCGCGAGCCTGAGCGTGACGGTCACGCAGCCCGGCGGCGGCGCGAACCTTCGCTCGGTGGCCATCACCCTGCCGAAGCAACTCGCGGCCCGGTTCAGCACCGTGCAGCAGGCGTGCCCGGCGGCGACGTTCGCGGCCAACCCGGTCAACTGCCCGCCGGCGTCCGTCGTCGGTTCCGGCAGTGCGGCGACGCCGGTGCTCGCCACCCCGCTCATCGGCACCGTCTACCTCGTCTCGCAGGGCACGGCCGGGTTGCCGACGCTGAGCGCCGTGCTCTCGGGCTCGGGGATCACCGTCGACCTGACCGGGACGATCGCGTTCTCGGCCCAGGGCTCCACGACCTCGACCTTCGGGTCGATCCCCGACGTTCCGATCTCGACCTTCACGCTCGACCTGCCCGAGGGGCCGCATTCGGCCCTGTCGGCCACCGGCACGCTGTGCCCAGGGCCGCTCTCGATGCCCTCCACCCTGGTGGGGCAGAACGGGGCGCAGAAGACGAGCACGGTCGCGGTGACCGTCCTCGGCTGCTCCGGGGTGAAGGGCGCGAGCGCGAAGCGCAAGGTGATCACCGTGCTCTCGCACCGCTACTCCCGCGGCGTGCTGCACGTCAGGATGCGCGTGCTGGCGGCCGGGCGCGTCAGCGCGAGCGGCGCGAACCTGAAGCGCACCTTCCGCAAGGTGAAGCGCGCCGGCGTGATCACGCTGAACGTACGGCTCGGCCGTGCCGGCCTCGCCGCGCTGCGGCGTCATCACAAGCTGAAGCTGCACGTGCGGCTCGGCTTCGTGCCGAAGAAGAAGGGCCCGACCACGGTCGTGCGCGTCACATGGACGATCAGGGGCTAGCCGGCGCCGGACGACCGACGGACTCGGCGACGGCTGACTAGCGGTCGTCGCCGCTGCCGGCGAGCACGCCGCGCTGCTGGCGCGAGAGGAGCTTGTCCAGGTTCATCTGCGCGACGTCGTCGAGGTCGAGGTCGAGCTCGGTCGCGAGCTGGGCCAGGTACCACAGGACGTCCCCGAGCTCCTTGGCCATCGCCGCGCGACGCTCGGGCAGCACGGCCCCGCCGTCGTCGCGGATCGACTTCTTGACGTGCTCCGCGACCTCTCCGGCCTCGCCGGCGAGCCCGAGGGCGGGATAGACGAGCCACGCCTCGCGGGGGTAGGCCGCCGTGCGGCGCGAGAGGCGCTGATACTCCGACAGGTCCACGCGCGGCATCCTTACGATGCCGCCGGACGGAGCGGCGGCGGGCAGACCTACACCCCGGCGGCGCGCAGCGCGCCGAGGTGCGCGGCCTGCTCGAGGCGGTCGTCGAGCGCCTCGAGCTCGTCGAGCTCGAGCGCCGCGCGGATGAGCCAGTCGGCGAACCAGGCGTTCTTGGGCAGCAGCGGGCCGTGCAGGTACGTGCCGATGATGCGCCCGCGCCGGACGCCCTCCTGGCCACTGTGACCGTCGTTGCCGCATCCGTGCAGCACGCGCCCGAGCGGCCGCTCGCCGGCGCCAAGGTGCGTGCGCCCGCCGTGATTCTCGAATCCGGCCAGCACGCGCGGCGGCTCGCCGTCGTCGAGGTCGACCTCGATGGCCACGTTGCCGATCAGCCGCGGCCCGTCCGAGCGCACGGTGTGCAGGTCGAGCAGGCCGACGCCGGGGATGCGCTCGTCGCCGAGGTCGTAGCTGGAGCCGAGCAGCTGATAGCCGCCGCAGACGCCGAAGACGACGGCCCCGCGCGCCGCCGCGGCGTGCAGCGCCTCGCGCTTGTGGAGGACCATGTCCTCGGCGCACAGGAGCTGGTCGCGGTCCTGGCCCCCGCCGAGGTAGAACAGGTCGTGGGCGTCGGGGTCGATCGTCTCGCCGAGCCCGCTCGCCGTGACGGTGCAGCCGAGGCCGCGCCACTCGCAGCGGCGAGCCAGCATCAGCAGATTGCCTCGATCCGCGTAGATGCTCATGAGGTCGGGATACAGGGCGCAGATCCGCAGGATTCGCCGCTCAGGCACGGAGCATCACCACCGTCGCGCCGACGTGCTCGGCCGTCGCCGGGATCGCGCGCGCCGGCTCGGGCCGCCAGCCGGCCGCGCGCGCGGCGCGCTCGAGCTCGCGAGGGGTGACCCGGTACAGGCCGGTGACGTCCCGCTCGACGACGTGGCGCGGCCCGCCGGCGATCTCCCGCCGGCGCTCGAGCACGATCCGATCGGGGAGCACGCGCACCGCCGTCGGCTGGCTGGAGTACGTGACGTCGCCGACCTGCATCTCATCGGGCGCGGGGAGGATGCTGACCGACTCATCGAAGGTCTCGAGCTCCTCGATGAGCGCACAGGCCAGCAGCCCGCCCGTGCGCGTTCGGGCGCGCGCCGCCCGCAGGAACGCCTCGCGGCCGGCGCGGTCGAGCAGTTGCACGGTCTGCATCGGCACGAGGCACAGATCGAGCTCGGAGGCGTCGACCTCGAGCGTGCGGGCGTCGCCGAGCACGGTCCGGATCGGCAGCCCCGCCGCGCGGCGGGCGCACTCGGCCAGCAGCACCGGGTCGTGGTCGAGCGCGATCACCTCGATCCCGGCGCGCGCGAGCTCGAGTGCGACCCGCCCCGTGCCGGCGCCGATGTCGAGCACCGGGCCGGCGGCCGAGCCGGCCAGCCCGCGCCAGAACGGCAGGTCGGCGCGGTAGCGCCCGCACTCGAGCTCGTGCCAGACGACGGCGGGATCGAGATCGGCAAGGTCGGCCGGGGGCGGTGTGATCATGCCCACGAGCTCCGCACGACGCCGCGCGCGGTGAGCAGTTCGCGCAGCGCGAGCATCGCGGTGTAGGTGGGCAGGGCGTAGAGCGGCGCGCCGTCCGCACGGCGGTCGGACACGGCCGCGTCGAGCGCGTCGTCGAGCTCGTCGTGCACGGCGATCCGCTCGGTCGGCACGCCGGCGTACTTCAGGCGCAGCGCGAGCTCGGCCGCGCGCGTCCCGGAGCAGGTGACGCGCCGCACGCGCGGCGCGAGCGCCTCGAAGTCGGCATCCCAGACCCACGAGACGTCGCGACCGTCGGCGATGTTGTCGTTGAGCACGGCGAGCAGGTCGAGCTCGTCCTCCTCGAGCGTCAGCGTGCGCAGCACCTCGTTCGCGCCAGCCGGGTTCTTGATGAGCAGGATGCGCACCGGCCGGCCCTCGATGGTCAGCGTCTCGGCGCGCCCGAAAGCCGCCTGCGTGGCCTGCAGGCCGGCGACGATCGTGGCCAGCGGGATCTCGAGCGCGGTGGCGAGGGCCGCGGCGGCGGTGGCGTTGTAGACGTTGTACAGCCCGGGCAAGGCGAGCACGACCTCCGCGCGGCCCGCCGGGGTGCGCAGCTGAAAGCGCGCGCCGCGGGTCCCGTCGAGCTCGACCTCGTGGGCCGCAACCGCCGGGGCGGGCCGCGTCGCGCCGCACTGCCCACAGTGGTAGCGGCCGAGGTGTCCGAGGTAGATCACGTCGAAGCGGTAGGGCGCTCCGCAGCGGCGGCAGTGCTTGGCGTCGGCGGCGTGCGCGAGCGCGGGCAGGGCGAGGCGCTCGTCCTCGATGCCGAAGTACAAGACCCCCTCGCGGTCACGGCCGAGGTCGGCGATGACCGGATCGTCGGCGTTCGCGATGAGGCCGACGCCGGCTCCGACCGGGGAGCGCAGGAGGGCCGCCCAGCGGTCGGCGATCGTCTCGAGCTCGCCGTAGCGGTCGAGCTGATCCCGGAACAGGTTGCCGAGCAGCAGTTGGCGCGGCCGCAGTTGTGTGACCATCTGCTCGAGCCAGAACTCGTCGACCTCGAACAGGCCGAGCTCGCCGTCGATGCGTCCGCCCGGGCGCGCAGCGGCGAGCAGCGTCGAGGCGATCCCGCCGCCCATGTTCGCGCCGGCGCGGTTGTGGACGAGCGGGATCGACGCCTCCTGCAGGATCCGGGCGGCCATCGTCGCCGTCGTCGTCTTGCCGTTCGTGGCCGACACGATCACGCTCCCCCGCCGCAGGCGCGAGGACAGGCGGGCGACCGCGTCGCTGTCGAGGCGCATGAGCACCTTGCCCGGCAGGCTCGTGCCGCCTCGGCCGCCCCGGCGCGAGAGCGCGCCCACGGCGCGGGCCAGAGCGATCTTGCCGTCGCTGAGTGCGTCGGCGATCACGGGCGGCCCGCCGTCGAGCCGGAGGTGGCCGAGCCCATCATCGCCGCCGTCGCGGGTGAGCCGGTGGGGACGAGCACGCGGATCGCGCCCGGGAGCGTGCGCACGTGCGCCGGCAGCAGGGCGATCGGGTCGCCGTCGGCGTACAGCTCGAACGGCCGCTCGGCGCTGATGCGGACCGCGCTCGCGCGCATCGTGTGGACGTTCTCGAGCTGCACGTGCTGACCGGTGAACACCTTCGGCGCGTGGCGCAGGAAGCGCCGCCGCGCGATGGCGCCGATCACCACGACGTCGAGCAGCCCGTCCGTCATCGAGGCGTCGGGCGCGAGGCGCATCCCGCCGCCGTAGATGCCGGAGTTGGCGGCGGCGACCGTGTACGCCGAGAAGGCGATCGGCGTGCTCGGAGGGTCCAGCTCGATCTCCATGCGCACCGGCGTCCAGGTCGTCAGCGCGCGCAGGAGCCCGTACGCGTAGACGAAGGCGCCGAGCGCGTTCGGCGCCTCGTTGGCGATGCGGTTCGCCTCGCTGTCGAACCCGGCGCTGGCGATGCTCACGAACGCCCGGCCGTCGACCTCGCCGAGATCGAGGGCGCGCGGCTCGCCCGAGACGATCGTCGCACAGGCCGCCAGCGGGTCCTTGGGGATGCCGAGCGCGCGCACGAGGTCGTTCCCGCGCCCTCCGGGAAGGATGCCCATCACCGCGCCCGGCCGTGCGCGCAGCGCGTCGGCGACCGCGCCGATCAGTCCGTCCCCGCCGAGCGTGACGACGGTCTCACCGGCGTCCGCGGCGGCCAGCGCGAGGCGCCGGGCGTCGGCGAGGTCGCGCGTGAGCGCGTCGCGCACGGTCAGGCCCGCGGTGCCGAGGGCGGTCTTCACGCCGGGCAGCGCGCGGGCGGCGCGGCCGCCCCCGGCGGAGGGGTTGACGATGAGACAGGCGCTCTGTGGCACCTCCCAAGCGTATTGGGCCGCCCCGCGCACGCCGCGGCCGGGGCCAGACGGCGGACCCGGCGTGCGCGTGCGTCAGGCGAGCACGAGGTCGGCGAGCGTGTCGGCGATCGCGACCGGCACGGGACCCTCGGGGTCCTCGCCCTCGGTTTCATCCCCGCCGCTGCGCACGAGCGCGCCGTCGATCCCGGCCGCCTGGGCGCCGGCGACGTCGATCTCGCGACGATCGCCGATCATGAGCGCGCGCCCCGGCCCGAGCCGGTCGAGCGCGGTGAGGAACAGCCCCGGCTCGGGCTTGCCCACGACGATCTGCGCGCTCACGCCGCTCGCGACCTCGACCGCGGCGAGCAGCGCGCCGCCGCCCGGCCACAGGCCGTCGGGCTGGGGAAAGCTCGTGTCGCGCGCCGCGCCGATGATCGTCGCGCCGTTGAGCGCGGCAACCGTCGCCTCACGCAGCTCGCCGTAGTCGAAGCCGTCGTGCACGCCGACGACGACGACGTCGGCCTCGGCCACCCGGCTCGTGCGGTTGACGACGCGCACCCCCGCGTCGATGACGTGGCGGTGCATGGCGACCGAGCCGATGACGACGGCCAGCGCGCCCTCGAAGCGCTCGGCGAGCAGATGCTGCATCGCCGCCCCGACGCTCACCACCTCCTCGACCGAGGCCTGCACGCCGCTCGCCCAGAGCAGGCGCACGAACTCCTCGAGGCCGTAGCGGGCGTCATTGGTCACGAACGCGATCCGCTTGCCGCCGGCCCGCAGCGCGTGGATCGCCTCCGGCGCGCGCGGGGTCGGCTCCCCGCCGACCCACACGCAGCCGTCGAGATCGAGCAGGACGTGGTCGTAGCGGCGGACGAAGGAGGAAAGCGGCATCGGGCGAATCATTATTCTTGCCCCGATGCCGAACTCCCCCTCCCTCAGCCGCGGTCGCCTCGGCGCCGTCGTGGCGCTCGCACTCGGGCTCGCCGCGTGCGGCTCGAGCTCGTCGTCCTCCTCGAGCGGGTCGGGGATCAACGTCGGCAACGAAACGGTGCCGGCGGCCGCGGCGAGCGTCGCGAACGGCTCGACCGGCGCGACCGGCTCGTCGAGCACCTCGAGCGCGTCGCAGTACCCGAAGGGCTGCACCCCGGCGACCGCGCCCGCGCCGAAGGCCCAGCCGCATCTGACCGCGCCGACGGCGACGCTTCCGCCCGGCCGCTACACGGTCAAGCTCGTCACCAACTGCGGCGAGATCGACATCGCCCTCGCCGTTCACGACGCGCCGAAGATCGCCTCGTCGTTCGCCTACCTCGTCGGGCGCGGCTTCTACAACAACCTCACGTTCCACCGGATCGTCCCCGGCTTCGTGATCCAGGGCGGCGACCCGCTCGGCACCGGCGCCGGCGGGCCCGGCTACACCGTGGTCGAGGCGCCGCCGGCGAACCTCAAGTACAAGGTCGGCACCGTCGCGATGGCCAAGACGGCCACCGAGCCCAACGGGGCCGCCGGCAGCCAGTTCTTCATCGTCACCGGCCCGCAGGGCGCGACGCTGCCGCCGCAGTACGCCCTGCTCGGCCACGTCACCGGCAGCCTCGCCGCCGTCAACGCGATTGCACAGGTGCCCGTCGCCTCGCCGGCGACCGGCGCGCCGGCCGTGCCGGTCGTGATCCGCTCGGCGACCCTGACGAAGGGCTGAGCCGGCGTCAGGCCCGCCGGTCGCGCCGCGAGGTGGCGGCGGGCGCAGTGTCGCGCGCCGCGGCCTTGGCCTTGTTCTGGCGCCGCCGTCCGACGGTCGCGAGCACCGCGAGCACGGCGATGACCAGGAAGAAGCCGAGCAGGACGGCCGCCGGCGCGCCGAGGCCGCCGCCGCCGAAGGGCAGCGACACGAGCTCGACGATGCCGGCCCCGAGCGCGATCACGACGATGATGAGCGCGATGATCAGCAGGATGCCGCGGATCCGGGCCAGCACACCGGCGCTCGAGGGCGGGACCAGCAGTCCCATCGCCCGCAGCGCGAACATCTGGCGCCGGGTCGGCGGGGCCTGCCCGAGCCGCTCGACGGCGTCCCGCAGCTCGCCCGGCCGGCGCTCGGCCAGGGCGAGCGACGCGTCGGCCATGCGCCGTATCTGCATGCGCTCCTGCGGCCGGGCCGCGGCGATCGCTCGCTGGAAGTAACTGCGCGCCTTCTCGGCGTCGAAGCGCTCGGCCGCGCGGGCGCCGAGGATGGCCAGCGCCGCCGACTTGTACTTGGTCTCGGCCTCGAGCTCGTCGTCGGTGCGCTGCTCGAGCGCCTGGATGGCGGCCATCGCGCCGCGCTGCTCCATGCGAATCTGACGCTGCTTGGGTGGCATGCTCGGCGCATTCTAGGGCGTCTGCCCGCCCACCGAATCGCGCCGCAGCCGCTATGCTCGCGGACCGCTGTGGTTGAGAGGAGATCGATGACCGCCGTCTCGGCGCCCGGACGCGTTCGCCGCGTCCGGCTCGCGCTCGCCGCGCTCGCGGCTCAGTTGCTCGCGCTCGCGCTCGCGGCGCCGGCCGCGCTCGCGCAGCTCGGCAACCCGATCGCCCCCGTCGCGCCCGCCCCGGTCACGACCACGACGACGGTGGTCACGGCCAACTCGTCGTCCTCGAACTCCTCCATCGGCGCGTCGACCTCGGTGGCCGTCGTGATCATCGGCGCCGCCCTCATCCTGATCGCCGGCATCGCGTGGTTCATCATGCGCGACGCGCGCTCGCACTCGCCGACGCGCGAGGGGGCGCTCGCCGGGCCCACGCCGCGGCGCTCGCTCCAGCAGCGCCAGCGCGACCGCGCGAAGGCCAAGCGCGCGCGCCAGCAGCGCAAGCGCAACCGCTGAGCCTCAGCGCAGCAGCGCGTCGACCGAGACCTCGATCCGCGCGCGTGCCGCCGGCGCCGGCGCGTCGGCGTCCGCCGGCTCGGCCGGCCGGGTGAGGGCGAACAGACGCTGCACGTCCTCGGTGAGGAACCGCGACATCCGGCCGTATCCGTGGGCATCGTCGTGTCCGTGGGGGCGATGGTGGTAGCGCACGGGCGCGTACACGTGCAGGCGCCGGCGGGCGCGCGTGAGCGCGACGTAGAACAGCCGGCGCTCCTCGGCGATGCCCTCGGCGCTGCCGGTGGACAGGTCGGCCGGGAAGTTGCCGTCGTAGGCGGCGATCAGGTGCACGGCCTCCCACTCCAGGCCCTTCGCCGAGTGCACCGTGCTGAGCACGAGATAGTCCTCGTCCAGGTGGGGCGCTCCGGCCCAGTCCGAGGAGGATGAAGGCGGGTCGAGCGCGAGGTCGGCGACGAGGCCGTGGAGCTCGCTGCGCTGCTGCGCGGCCTGTACGAGCTGATCGAGATCGAGCAGGCGCACGGCGCTGTCCGGGTAGCGGACGCGCAGCAGCGGCGCGAGGGCGTCGCGCAGCCCCTCGGCGCGGGCGCCGGCCCGCAGCCCGGGCTCGCGGCTCGCCCGCAGCGCCGCGATGAGCGCGTCGGCGTGTGCGCCGGCGGTGGGCGGCACGTGCTCGCGCGCCTGCTCCCAGCGCTCGAGGTGCAGCTCGCCGCCGCGGGCGCCGGACCGCGCGTCGTCGCGCAGGCCCTCGATGATGCGGCGCGCGCGCATCGGCCCGACGCCGTCGAGCAGCTGCAGGACCCGGAACCAGCTGATCTCGTCGGCGCCGTTGTCGCTCACCCGCAGGACGGCGACGAAATCCTTGACGTGAGCCGCCTCGAGGTAGCGCAGGCCCCCGTACTTCACGAACGGGATCCGGCGTCGCGTGAGCTCGAGCTCGAGCAGCGCCGAGTCGTGGTTGGTGCGGAAGAGCACGGCCTGGCCACGCAGGTCGATGCCCTCCTCGCGGGCGGCCAGCACCCGCCCGGCCACGCCGCTCGCCTGCTCGGCCTCGTCGCGCGGCAGCACCAGCTCCGGCGGGACGCCGCCGCCGCGATCGGTGCGCAGCCGCTTCGGGAACCCGGCGCGATCCTGCGCGGAGACGGCGTTGGCGACCGCGAGGATCGGCGCGGTCGAGCGGTAGTTGTGCTCGAGCGTCACGACGGTGGCGTCGGGGAACTGGCTCGGGAAGTCGAGGATGTGCCGGGCCGACGCCGCGCGGAACCCGTAGATGGCCTGGAAGTCGTCGCCGACCGCCGTCACGAGCGGTCCGCCGTCGTGGCCGGCGAGGGCACGCACGAGATCCACCTGGAGCCCGTTGACGTCCTGGTACTCGTCGACGAGCACGTGGTCGAGCTCGCGGGCGAGCACCGGACCACTGACGCCGTCGAGCGCGAGCGCCCGCCAGTAGAGGAGCAGGTCGTCGAGATCGAGGACGCCGAGCGCGCGCTTGCGCTCCCCGTAGGCCCGGAAGAGCGCCACGAGGGCGTCGCGGTGCTCCTCGCACCAGGGGTAGGCCTCGGCGAGCACGTCGCTCAACGGCGTCTGGGCGTTCACGGTGCGCGAATAGATGTCGAGCACCGTGTGCTTGCGCGGGAAGCGCCGGCCCCCGGACGCGAAGCCCCCCTCCTGGCGCACGAGATCGAGCAGGTCGGCGGCGTCGCTGGCGTCGAGGACGCCGAACCCGGACGCCAACCCGAGCGCCGCGTGGTGGTGGCGCACGAGGCGGTGCGCGACCGAGTGGAACGTGCCGCCGACGATCCGCCCCGCCCCCGGGTGCACGTGCTCGACGAGGCTGCGCGCCCGCCCGATCATCTCCCGCGCGGCCCGCCGCGTGAAGGTCAGCAGCAGGATCCGCTCGGCGTCGGCGCCGTCGCAGATGAGCGAGGCGACGCGCGCGACGAGCGTCGTCGTCTTGCCGGTCCCGGCGCCGGCGAGGATGAGCAGGGACCCGCCCCGGTGGGTGGCGGCGCCGCGCTGCTCGGTATTCAGCTCGGTCAGCCAGGCCGGCTCGGTCTCGACGGGGTCGGGGTGGGACATCGCCCGACCACGGTAGGTCGCTGCCCGGACGCGGTGGCCGTGCGCTTGCAGCCGCGGCGGCCCGCGCCCCGGAGGGGTGTCAGACGGTGCGGTCGCGCGTGTGCGGCGCCAGGTGGCGCCCGCGTGCGGTCACGGGCCGCACCCGCGCGGGCGGGGGCGGCGAGGGGGAGCCGTGGGGTCCGCGGCGCGGCGTGCGCGGGAGGGGGCCGCGGGGATGGCGGCGCCCGTCGGAGGGACCGCCGGGAAGGGTCTTGGAGCCGCCGTCGTCCTGCGAGGGGTCCGGCCGGTCGTCGAGGGGCGGATCCGAGCGGAACGGCAGCCAGAGCATCAGCGCGACGAGCGGCAGCTTGATGACCCCGAGCACGAAGATGAGCACCCACACGCCCACGACGTCGATGCTACTAGCTGCGCAGGGTCGGGCGACGTGGACCCGTCAGCTGTTGCGCTCGTCCGGCCAGTGGCCGTGACGATCGAAGTACTCGCGGGCGCGCTCCTCGGCGTCGCGCTCCGCATCGCCGGCGGCGCCGATGCGGAACAGCCAGTTGACGAACCAGATCGCCAGGCCGGCGCTCACGAGCCCGGCGCCCCCCTCGAGCGAGGTCGTGGTGTCGAAGGCCATCGCCACGAGACCGGCGAGGACGACGATCGCCGGCAGCCCGTAGCGCAGCGCGAACATCACCGCCCTCCGACCTGCGCCCTCCTGGACCGGCGCCGCGTCGTGACCGACGATGCGGTCCGATCGCTGCAGCTCGCCCAGGCGGCGCGGCGCGGCGCCGGGACGGCGGGGCGGCCCGTGATGACGGGATCCGTGGCGAGGGCTCTCGTTCGGGGGCATGGTTCCGAACGTCTCACGCTATCGCAGTGCGATGCTGGGGCGGTGGCTTCCGCGCCTCCCACCGGCCGCTTCGCCCCGAGCCCGTCGGGTCCGCTGCATCTCGGCAACCTGCGCACGGCGCTCCTGGCCTGGCTGTTCGCGCGCTCCGCCGGTGCGCGATTCCTCGTGCGCATCGAGGATCTCGACGCCGAGCGCTGCCGCCCGGAGTACGAGGCGGCGCAGATCGCCGACCTGCGCGCGGTCGGCATCGACTGGGACGGCGAGCCGGTGCGCCAGTCGGCGCGCCTGGAGCGTCATCGCGACGCGGTGCAGCGGCTGCTCGGCCTCGGGCTGCTGTACCCGTGCTGGTGCACGCGGGCCGAGATCCGCAAGGCGACCACGGCTCCGCACGGCGCCGCCGCCGAGGGCGCGTACCCCGGCACCTGCCGGCGGCTGAGCGCGGGCGAGCGCCGGCTGCGGGAGCGCGGCTCGCGACCGCCCGCCTGGCGCCTGGACGCCGAGGGCCGCGAGCTGACGGTCACCGACCGTCTGCACGGTCGGATCACCGCGGTCGTCGACGACTTCGTCGTGTGGCGCGGGGACCCCGGGGGCCGCGACGGCTCGGCGCCCGCGTACAACCTGGCGGTCGTCGTCGACGACGCCGAGCAGGGGGTGGGGGAGGTCGTCCGCGGCGACGATCTGCTCGAGACGACCCCTCGCCAGGCGCTGCTGGCCACGCTGCTCGACGTTCCGGTTCCGGCGTACGCGCACGTGCCGCTCGTGCTCGGCCCGGACGGGCGACGCCTGGCCAAGCGCCACGCCGCGGCCACGCTCGGCGAGCAGCTCGCCGCCGGCGCGACGATCGAGGCGGTCGTCGGCTGGATGGCGGCGAGCGTCGGCCTGGCCGCGCCCGGGGAGCGGGTCGGCGCCGCCGAGCTGCTGCCGCGATTCGACCCGTCGCGCCTGTCGCCGGAGCCGACGACGTTCCGCTGCCCCTAGAGCCCGAGGGCGGTCCGGGCGGTCGCCACGCTGCCGTACGTCTGCATGCTTGCGATGCGCCCGTTGCGCAGGCGGAAGACGAGCGATACCGGATGATCGACGGGGCCCTCGTCGCCGCGTGTGCGCAGCGTCGCGAGGACGATCGTGCCGCTTGGCGCGGTGAGCACCTGCGACGGCATCACGACCGGCGGGTTGGGCAGCTCGTTCAGATCGGCGAAGAACGCCTCGGCGCCGTCGAGCCCGCAATAGGGGCTCGCCGGCTTGCGCAGGTGTGCGAGCAGCGGGGCGAGCACGACGTCGGGAGCAAGGAGTCCGCGGGCGAGGTCCGCGTCACGCGCGTTGACGGCCGCCATGAACAGGTTGAGCGTGGAACGGTCGGCTTGCATGGGCCGAGGCGGATCTCCGGAGGGGAGAGGACGGTGCAGCGCCCAGCCTATCCGGACGCGCCGCGGGCGAACCACGCTACCGTCGAGGCCATGCGCGAGGTCCCCATCCGGGGCGAGACGATCCGCCTTGGGCAGCTGCTCAAGCTGTGCGGCGTGGCCGGCTCCGGAGCCGAGGCCAAGGAGCTGCTCACGCGCGGCGAGGTGCGCGTCAACGGCGAGCCCGAGGCGCGACGCGGCCGGCAGCTGCATCGCGGCGACGTGGTGCTCGTCGACGGCGAGGAGCTGGTGGTCGCGGGGTAGGGGACGGAGGCGCTTGCGTTGGGGGCGGAGGCGCTTGCGGGCCGAAGGTTGGTCGATCTTGTCTGCTGGTGGAAGAAGATCGACCACACCTCCGCGTTCAATCCGCCCGCCCGGCCTCCTCGAGCAGCCCCTCGAGCTCGGGCCCGTCGAACTCGCGCACGGCGCGGCGGTACTTCTCCATGCCCCATTCCCAGAAGTCGAACTCGAGGCTCGAGACGCCGTCCTGGATCGAGGCCCACAGCGTCCAGCCGTACTTCGACATGAGGCCCCACAGGCGCGCGCGGGCCACCTTGTGTCGCAGGGGGACTCCCCAGTAGGCCGCGACGAGCTCGTCGAGCGACGCGAGGCTCAGATCGGACTCGCTCCAGAGGTTGCCGAGCTCGAACGACGCCTCGTTGTTGCCGGAGTACTCGTAGTCGATGAGCCGCAGGCCGCGGCCGTGAGCCGGGTCCTCGCCCTCGATCTCGAGCAGGTTCTCGGCGAGCAGGTCGTTGTGGCACGGGACGGTCGGCTCGTCGCGTGCGCGCAGGGCCGCGCGGATGTCCTGCACCTGCCCGGCGAACTCGTCGTAGCGCCCGGGCACGCGAAAGCCGCGCTCGGACACGAGCGCGCGGTAGCGGGCCTGGATGGCGAACATGTCGAAGTCGTCCCGGAAGCGCCGGGCGCCGTGCAGGCGCCGGCAGACGGCGGCGACGGCGGCCATGCGGCCGTTCTCGCGCAACCCGTCGGCGGTCATCGTCCGGCCCGGCAGGAACTCGATGACGAGCGTGTTGTGCGCCGGAAGGTAGGCGACCACGGGGGCGCCCACGCCGACCTCGGCGGCCCGCACCGAGTTCTCGTATTCGTTGTCGCGATCGATCGCGAGCAGGCCGGTGTCCTCGCTCCAGCGTCGGACGACGTACGTTCCGGCGTCGGTGCGGACCTTGTAGTTGGTGTTCGTCAGGCCGCCGGTGAGCGCGGACACGTGGCGTGCGCCGCGCAGCTCGGGCACGAGCTCGGCGAGCGGCTCGATCGGATCGCCGTCGACCTCCACGCGCCGTCCCCGGGGCCGGGCGTCTCGCCTCAGCCCCGCCGCGCGCGGCGGTAACGGCGAATGAGGGTGTTCGTCGAGCTGTCGTGGCGCAGGTCGGGCTCCTCGGGCGCCATGAGCTCGTCGGCGATCCGCCGGGCGAGCACCTTGCCGAGCTCGACCCCCCACTGGTCGAAGCTGTTGATCGACCACACGGTTCCCTGCGTGAAGACGCTGTGCTCGTAGAGCGCGACGAGCTTCCCGAGCAGCTCGGGCGTCAGCACCCGGGCCAGGATCGTGTTCGTCGGGCGGTTGCCGGGGAAGGTGCGATGCGGGACCAGCCAGTCCGGGGTGCCCTCGGCGCGCACCTCCTCGGCCGTCTTGCCGAAGGCGAGCGCCTCGGTCTGCGCGAACACGTTGGCCATCAGCAGGTCGTGGTGGTCTCCGAGCGGATTCAGCGTATCGGTGAAGCCGATGAAGTCACACGGGATGAGGTGGGTGCCCTGGTGGATCAGCTGGTAGAAGGAGTGCTGGCCGTTCGTCCCCGGCTCGCCCCACACGACCGGGCCGGTGGGGGCCTGCACGGGCTCGCCCGAGAGCGTCACGGACTTGCCGTTGGACTCCATGGTCAGCTGCTGCAGGTAGGCCGGGAAGCGCTTCAGATACTGCTCGTAGGGCAGCACCGCGAGCGTCTCGGCGTCGAAGAAGTCGGTGTACCAGACCGTCAGCAGCCCGAGCAGGACCGGCAGGTTCGCGTGCAGCGGCGCCGTGCGGAAGTGCTCGTCGATGGCGCGGAAGCCGGCGAGCATGTCCTCGAAGCGCTCGGGGCCGATCGCGATCATCGTCGACAGCCCGATCGCCGAGTCCATCGAGTAGCGGCCGCCGACCCAGTCCCAGAAGCCGAACATGTTCGCGGTGTCGATCCCGAACCCGCTCACCTGCTCGGCGTTCGTGGATACGGCGACGAAGTGCCGGGCCACCGCGGCCTCGTCGTGCAGGGCGGCGAGCAGCCACGCGCGCGCGGTCCGGGCGTTGGTCATCGTCTCGAGCGTCGTGAAGGTCTTCGAGGCGACGATGAACAGCGTCTCCTGCGGATCGAGGTCGCTGGTGGCCTCGACGAAGTCCGTGCCGTCGATATTGGAGACGAAGCGGAACGTCAGCGCGCGGTCGCTGTAGTGGCGCAGCGCCTCGTAGGCCATCACCGGCCCGAGGTCGGATCCGCCGATGCCGATGTTCACCACGTTGCGAATCCGCCGGCCGGTGTGACCCGTCCATTCCCCGGCGCGCACCTGCGCGCTGAAGCGCGCCATCCGGTCGAGGACCTCGTGCACCTCGGCGACGACGTCGCGGCCGTCGACGATCAGCGACGAGCCGCGCGGAGCGCGCAGGGCCACGTGCAGCACGGCCCGGTCCTCGGTGACGTTGATGTGCTCCCCGGCGAACATCGCGTCGATGCGCTCCCGCAGGCCCGACTGCTCGGCGAGCTCGACGAGCAGCCCGAGCGTCTCGTCGGTGATCCGGTTCTTGGAGTAGTCGAGGTAGAGCCCCTCGGCGTCGAGCGTCAGCCGCTCGCCACGCTCGGGGTCGCTTGCGAACAGCTCCCGCAGGTGCACGTCGCGCAACTGCTCGTGATGTTCCGCGAGCGCCCGCCAGGCCGGACGCAGCGTGAGCGGGACGGGGGTGGTCGTCGCCATCATCGATCTCCTCGGGTGGCCGTTGGCGAAGTGCGCGGAGGGCTACGCGCGCATCGTAATGGCCACCGGCGGTGGTGATCGCGGCGGCCGGTGGTCAGTCGAGGTTCTCGAGGATCTCGTTCGCCGCCGACCAGTCGCCGGCCGGAACGACGAGATACACATCGCCGCGCCCGTAGCGGTCGAGCGGGTGATCGGCGACGCACGCCGCCGCGACGCCGAGCCCGCGCAGCTGATCGCGCCAGGCGACCGCGGTGCCGGCGTCCTCGAACGTCGAGACCGTCTCCCAGTCGTGGAAGCGCGGATCGCTCACCGCGACGTCGGGCTCGCGGGCCACGCGTGAGCCGAACAGGCGCGGGAGGCGCACGCCGAGACCTCAGCCGACCGGCGCCGCGGCGCCACCGACCGGCGCTCCGCCATTGCCGTTACCGCCGCCCCCGCCACCGTTGCCGCCCCCGCCACCGTTGCCGGCCCCGCCGCCGCCGTTGCCGGCCCCGCCGCCGCCGTTGCCGGCCCCGCCACCGCCGTTCGGCGCCGAGTTGCCGTTGCCGCCGCCGGTGGGCGCCGGGCTCGGGGCGTTGCCGGCACCGCCGCCGCCGTTGCCGCCGCCGTTTCCGCCCCCACCGCTGTTGCCGCCCCCGCCGCCGTTGCCGCCGCCGTTGCCGCCGCCGCCCCTGTTGCCGCCGCCGTTGCCGCCCGACTGCTGCGTGTGCGACGTGCTCGTCGACGAGCTCGACAAGCCCGTGGAGCCGCCGCCGCCGGAGAAGCCCGACGAGCCGAACGAGCCGGACGAGGACGAGCTCGAGGAGCCGCTCCCGTACTTGCCGAAGAACGGCGAGTACTGGATCTGCGAGGTCGCGGGCGGGAACGGGACACAGTTGCTGCCGACCACCCCGGACATGTAGTCGTGCCAGATCTGGGCCGGGATGGCGCCGCCCTGCTGGGGAGCGCCGTGCACGTCCGTCATCGAGATGTGCTGGTTCGGGTAGCCCATCCAGACGACGGTCGAGTAGTCCGGCGTGTAGCCGTCGAGCCACGCGTCGTAGAGGTTGCTCGTCGTACCGGTCTTGGCGGCGGTGGGGCAGCCGATCGCCGAGCGCACGGCGGTGCCGCTCTGGACGTTCTCCTCGAGGATCTTCGTCTCCTCGGCGGTGATCGCGCCGCTGATCACCTTCACCCGGTGCGGCACGCCCCAGTGGTCGTCGACCCTGCCGCCGGGGAAGACGACCTTCGTGATCGCCGTCTGGCGGTTGCGGAATCCGCCGTCGGCGAGCGTCGCGTAGACGTTGGCCATCTCCAGCGGCGAGACGCCGACGCTCAATCCGCCGAGCGCCTCGGCCGGGTTGCTGTTCAGGTGCGTCACCACGCCGAGGCGGTAGGCCATCTGCGTGACGCTCTGCTCGCCCATGTCGGCGGCGAGCTGCGCGTACACGGTGTTATCCGACGCGAGCGTCGCCTGCGTGAGGCTGATGGACTTGTTCAGGGACGTGCCCTCGAACGTCTGCACCTCGTAGTCCGGATAGCCCGGCAGCCACCCGGCGGGCAGCGTGTGGGAGAAGAAGTACGTCGTGTCGGGGTCGATCCCGTGCTCGAGCGCGTCGGCCAGGTCGATCGCCTTCATCGTCGAGCCCGGCTGGCGGTGGCCCTGGGCCGCGAGGTTGTACTGCGAGGAGCTCGCCGACTGCGCCATGGCCAGGATGTGGCCGTTGCGCGGATCCTCGGTGACGATCGCGGCGGCCGGATCCCCGGGTAGCCCGAGCTCCTGGGCGATCGCCTGGCGCGCGAGGTTCTGGTAGTGCAGGTTGATGGTCGTGTAGACCCGCAGGCCGCCCTGCTCGACGGTGTTCACGCCGTAGGTGTCGATCAGCTGCTGCGTGACGTAGTCGAAGAAGTAGCTCTCGCGGTGCTGGTCGTAGTAGGTGCTGTGGTGCACCTCCAGCGGGGCCGCGAGCGCCGCCTGCGCCTGCGCCGGCGTGATGTAGTGCAGCTGCTCCATCTTGGTGAGGACCTCGTTGCGCCGCTCGGTCGCGGCGCCCGGGTCGATGAACGGGTTGTACTGCGATGGCGCCTGCGGCAGTCCGGCGAGGAGCGCGCACTGCTCCAGATCGAGCTGGCTGACGGTCTTGTTGAAGAAGATCCGCGCCGCGGCCGCCACCCCGATGGCGTTCTGGCCGCCGACCGTGCCGTAGGGGACGCTGTTGAGGTACTTGGAGAGGATGTACTGCTTGCTGTACTTCTTGGCCAGGCGGTCGGCCTCGACGGCCTCGATGATCTTGCGTCGCAGGGTGTCCGACGTGCGTTGGTCCTGCGGCAGGTAGACGTTGCGCACGAGCTGCATCGCGATCGTGGAGCCGCCCTGCAGCGGCTGTCCGGCGAGCGCGTCCTTGACCGCTGAGCGGATGATGGCCTGGACGTCGACGCCGCCGTGCTGCCAATAGCGCTGATCCTCGATCGCGACGGTCGCCTTCTTGAGGTTGGCCGGGATGTTCTCGTACGCGACCGGCGAACGCAGGATGTCCGACTGGATGTACCCGAGCGGGGTTCCGTCGGCGGCGAACACCCGCGAGTTCCCGCCGGGCACGAACGGCTTCAGCTGGTCCAGCGGGGGAGCCTCGTTCGCGTAGTGGACGACGTACGCCGCGCCCACGCCGCCCGCGACCGCGGTCAGGGCGAGCGCGACGGCCAGGAAGATGAGTACATAGCGACCGCCTCTACCGTGCGCTCGCTGTCGCCGTCGCTGTCGTGCCAGTCGTGACATGGGATTCGATACGCGGTGCTGGGACGGCGCGTGCTCGCGCCAAGCGACGCACGCCGCGCGCCGGCTCGTCACGCTCCATCGAGGCTGCGGACCCCCGTATTGTGGCAGCGTCGGCGCCCAGATCGGGCGCGATGCAGCAAAGCGCCCGCCGATGAGGCGTTGGGCCGCTACGCCTCGCCGGGCACGTCGAGCACGACCTTGCCGGTGGCGCGGCGCTCGTCGATGAGCTTCAGGGCCTCCGCCGCGCGGGCGAGCGGGAAGCGGGCGCCGACGATCGGCGACACGAACCCGGCGCGGACCATCGCGTTGACGGCCTCGCCGATCTGGCGGTTGAGGTCCGGCTTGCCCATCACATACGCGCCCCAGCCCGCTCCCACGACCTCGGTGTTGCGCAACAGGAGCCGGTTGACCTTCACCTCCGGGATCGACCCGCCGGTGAAGCCGACGACCACGAGGCGCCCGTCCTCGGCGAGGGCCCGCAGGCTGTCCAGGAAGCGGTCGCCTCCGACCGGGTCGAGCACCACGTCGACGCCGCCACCGGAGAGCTCCTGCACCTCCTCGCGCCACGATCCCTCCGCCCGCACGACCTCGTCGGCGCCCGCCTCACGCGCGACGCGCTCCTTCTCGTCGCTGGACACGACGGCGATCGTTCGCGCCCCGAGCGCTCGCGCCACCTGCAGGGACGCCGTGCCGACACCGCCGGCGGCGCCCTGGACGAGCACCTGCTCGCCCTCCTTCAGGCGCCCGCGCAGCTTCAGCGCGAAGTACGCCGTGTGGTAGTTGAGCAGCAGCGCGGCGCCCTGGGCGAGGTCGAGCGGCTCGGGCAGCGGGAAGGTCAGGAACGCCGGCGCGACCGCCCGTTCAGCGAACCCGCCGAGCATGGTCAGGCCCACGACGCGCTCGCCCGTCTGCAGGCCCGAGTCGGCGGGGGCCTGCAGGACGACCCCGGCGACCTCGGCTCCGGGGATGAACGGGAGCTCGGGCTTGAGCTGGTAGAGCCCGCGCGTCTGGAGCACCTCGGGAAAGGAGACTCCGGCGGCGGCGACGTCGATGAGCACGCCCTCGCCCGGCGTGAGCATGTGGCTCGGCTCGGGTTCCGGCACCTCGACGATCGAAACCGCATCCGGGCCGGACAGCTCGGAGATCTGCAGGGCGCGCACGGCGCCCACCCTAACGGGCGGCGATCGTGCATGCTGTGACCGGTGACGCCGACGGCCGCATCCGCTCGCGATCGCTGGCTGCACGGCGCGGCGGCGGTGCTCGGCCTGCTGGCCGTCATGTGGGCCGTGCAGCTCGTCAACGCGGTCGACAGCTACCGGCTCGACAGCGACGGGATCGTCCCGCGCCAGGTCACCGGGCTGCGCGGCGTGCTGTTCTCGCCCTTCCTGCACGCCAGCTGGGCGCACCTCATCGGCAACACGATCCCGTTCGTCGTGCTCGGCCTGATGATCGCCTACGACGGCCCGGGGCGTGTGCTCGCGGTCACCGCGATCGTTGCGCTCGTCGCCGGCCTCGGGACTTGGCTGACGTCGCCCTCGGGCGGTGACACGGTCGGGGCGAGCGGCGTGGTGTTCGGCTACGCCGGCTACCTCGTCGCGCGCGGCTTCTTCAACCGGCGGTTCACGGAGATCGCGCTCGGCGCGCTCGTCGCCGTGCTCTTCGGTTCGGCGCTGCTCGCCAGTCTCGTGCCCCACACCGGGGTCTCGTGGGAGGACCACGCCTTCGGCGCGGTCGGGGGCGTGCTCGCCGCTCGCCTCCTGGCCCGCGACCGCGCCGGCGCGCCCGGCGCCGCGCGGCCGTCGAGCGCCGGCGGCTGACCGCCGGCCGCGGGCGCGGCCGGCCCGGCGTCGATCCCGCACCGACTCCCGCCTGCGGGAGCGCTAACGTGAGGCCATGGCCGCCGAAGCGATGACGACACGGGGAGCGCACTACACCGCGCTCGTGGAGGAGCTCAACCGTCACGGGGCGGCGAAGCTCCACGCGGGTGAGCGCGAACGCATCCTCGATGCCGCGGACGCCCTCCTGTTCGGCGAGCCCGGCAGCGAGGAGACCCTGCGCGGCGCGGCCGACGTGATCGAGGCGCTCGAGACGAGCGGACGCTGGTCGGCCGAGAGCTGCGACCAGCTGCGCGAGCACCTCTACGGCTGCGACGATCCCGGCCGCGCCGAGCGTTAGCCGGCCGCGCCTACGCGGGAGCGATCGCGGAGGCGGAGCCGGGCGCGGCCGGTGCGAGCGCGTCGGCCGACCCGTCGGCGATCGGGAGCCGCACGAGGAAGGTCGTGCCCTCCCCGGCACGCGACGAGAACGTCAGGCTTCCGCCGTGGCGCTCGTTGACGATCGTGTGCGAGATCGCGAGGCCCTGACCGGTGCCGCGACCGACCTCCTTGGTCGTGAAGAAGGGGTCGAACACGCGACCGGCGACCTCGGGCGGGATGCCGCCTCCGGTGTCCGCGATGCTGACGACGACGCGCTCGCCCTCGACGCTGGTCGTGATCCGGATCCGGCCGCGGGAGCCGTTGTCGGCGACGACATCCTCGATCGCCTGCGCGGCATTGACGACGAGATTGAGGAAGACCTGGTTGAGGTCGCCGGCATTGGCGACGACGGGCGGCAGCTCGCCGAAATCGCAGTCCACGTCGGCGACGTACTTGTACTCGTTCGCGGCCACGATGAGCGTGTTGGCGATCGCCTGGTTGACGTCCACCGGGCCCTTGACCGTCGTCGGCGGGTGCGCGAAGTCGCGGATCGCGCGAACGATCGTGGCCACGCGGTCGATCCCATCGCGAGCCCGGGTGAACGCCGCCGGCACACGCTCGCGCAGATATTCGAGGTCGGCGTCCCGCTCGGCGGCCTGCAGCCGGGCGAGCGCCTCGGGCTCCTCACCGCGTGCGGCGACGATGTCGCGGACCTCGGCGTAGGCCTCGACGAGCCCTGACAGGTCGCTGAACGCATCGTCGAGGAAGCGGATCGTGTCGCCGACGAACTGCACCGGCGTGTTGATCTCGTGGGCGATCCCGGCCGCGAGCTGGCCGACGGCCTCGAGCTTCTGGGACAGGCGCAGCTCCAGCTCCATGCGGCGGCGCTCCTGCTCGTCCTCCTTGGCGGACGTGACGTCGAGGAGGATCACGTGGCCCCCGTCGGCCCGGATCTGCGCCCAGCGGCAGGATCCGTCTCCTCCGAGCAGGCGCACCTCGGCGGCGGCGTCGGGCGGGCCGACCGCCGGTCCGAGGACGGGCCGGTCCTCGGGGTGCACGGCGGCGAGGATCGCCGACCAGTCGGGCGCCTCGCTGGCGGTGATCGCCGCAAGACGTTCGCTGACGTACACCGGCGCCGGTGTTCCGGCGGACGCGCGCTCGGCCAGGCACAGCACGTCCGGGAACGCGGCCGCCAGCGCCGTGAAGCGGCGCTGCCAGGCGTCGGGGGCGCTCGGCGAGTCACTCACGCACGAGTGGTCGGCCGCCCGCGCTCAGCCTTGAGGCCGGATATCCGTCCGTGCGCTCAACTCCGAGCCCGGCCCGGACGATCAACTCGAGATGAGCGCACAGCCCGAGCCCGCTGCGGCGGCGTTCGCCGATCGTCCGTCCGCCGCGCCGCGCGACGGGACGGCGTCGGCGGGCGCCCAGCGGCCCGTGATCCTCTGCATCGATGACGAGCCGCACGTCCTCGACGCCCTGCGCGACACGCTGCATCGTCATTTCACGGTGCTCGCAACGACGAACGGGTTCGAGGCGTTCCGGATCCTCGCCGATCAGCCGGTCGAGGCGATGCTCTCCGACATGCGGATGCCGAGTCTCGACGGACCGACGCTCCTGACCATGGCGCGCGAGCAGGCCCCCGACGTGACCCGCGTCGTGCTCACCGGTCACGCCGAGCTGCAGGACGCCGTGACCGCGGTCAACGAGGGCGAGATCTTCCGCTTCCTCATGAAGCCGTGCAGTCCCGAGGCCCTCATCACCGCGCTCAACGCCGCCGTGCGCCAGCATCGCCTCATCCTCTCCGAGCGCATCCTGCTGACCGAGACGGTGCGCGGCGCGGTGCGCGCCATCTCGGAGGTGCTCGCGCTCGCGAGTCCCACGGCCTTCGGACGCGCCGCGCGCGTCCGCTACTACGCCCTCGCGCTCGCCGGCACGCTCGATCTCGGCGACGTGTGGCATATCGAGACGGCCGCCCTGCTCTCGCAGATGGGCGCCGTGGCGCTCGAGGACGACCTCGTCGAGCGGCTCGCCCGCGGCGAGCGCCTCGATCCCTCCGAGCTCCGCCAGGTGGAGGACCTGCCGCGGGTTGCGCTCGAGCTGCTCGCCGGCATCCCGCGCCTGGACGATGTCCGCGACGTGCTCGACTTCCTGAGCGCCAACCACCACGACGTCAGGACGGGGGCCATACCGATCGGCGCGAAGGTCGTGCGCATCGCCAACGACTACGACCTGCTCGAGTCCCAGGGCGCCGATCCGATGGCCGCGATCGCCGAGCTCCGGGCAGGCGACCGCCGCTACGACCAGGAGCTCGTCGACCGCTTCGCGGCGACGCTCGGCGTGCGCACCGCGCAGGAGCGCGTCGTCCCGGTCACCGAGCTGCAGGTCGGCATGGTCCTCGCCGAGGACGTCGTGAGCCCACAGAACGTCCTGCATCTCGCGCGGGGGACGATCGTCTCCCCGACCGTGCTCGAGCGCCTCGGCGCCCTGCAGCGCGAGCACGTGGCGCCGTGCCTGCGGGTGCTCGTGCCCGACCTCGACACCGAGACCGCCGCGTAGCGGCCTCGGTCACTCGCCGCTGGACTGCGCCGCCTCCTCGAGCGCGATCGTCCGCCAGCGCTCGAGATCGCCGAGGACGCTCAGCGACGCCAGGTACTCCTCGTCGAGCGGCGCCGGAGGCAGGCGCTCCTCCTCGCGGGCCGGCAGCACCTCGTGCGCGAGCACGTCGGCGACGTGCACGGCGGTCAGGTGATCGAACAGCGCGCCGTGCGCCGCACGCGGGGCGTGGTGATAGGCGACCGCCTCGACGATCGTGTGGGGGATGCCCCACAGGTCGAGCAGATGCGCCCCGATTCCCGCGTGCGAGCTGCCCCGCGACCGCAGCTCGGCGTCGAAGAGCGGGACGTCCTCCAGTCGGGCCTCGGCGATGAGATCGGCGAGGTAGGACGGCTCCTGGCTGGCCAGGATGAGCAGCCCCACGTCGTGGAGCATGCCCGCCGAGAAGGCGTCGTCGGCGGCCCCTGCGGGCGCGATGCGCCGCGCGATGCGCGCCGCGAGCGTCGAGTGCGCCTGCAGCGTGGCGATCGAGAATCCCGGGATCGGGGCGCTCGGCCGGAAGCGCTCGAACGCGCCGACCGACAGCGTCAGCGCGCGCAGGTTGTTCAGGCCGATCCGGGTGACGGCCTCGGTGAGCTGGGAGATCGAGCGCCCGGTGCCGAAGAAGGCCGAGTTGGCCAGCTGCAGGACCTTTGCCGACATCGCGACGTCCTGCTCGACGACGGCGGCGACGTCCCGGGCGCTCGCGCGCTCGTCGTTGAGCATGCGCGTCAGCTCGACGTAGGCCATCGGGGCCGACGGCAGCGACGTGAGGGCCGCGCTCGTCCGGTTGCGCGACACCTGTGCGCTCAGCTCGTGCAGCGCGCAGGAGCGCTCGATCACGCGCACGAGGTCCTCGGTGTCGGCGGGTTTGGCCAGGAAGCGGTGGGCGACGCCGGCGGCGCGTGTCAGGGCCAGGCTGTCGGCGTAGCCCGAGAGGACGATGCGAATCGTGTCCGGGTACTCCCGCTGGATCGCGCCGAGCAGCTCGGCACCATCCATCCCGGGCATGCGCATGTCGCTCACGACGACGTCGACGGGCATCTCGCGCATGCGCGCGAGCGCCTGCTGCGCGTCGGGCACGAAGGTCATCTCCCAGGCGTTGCGCTGTCCCCGCAACGCGTCGCGGAGTCCGTCGAGGATCTCCTGCTGGTCGTCCACGAACAGCACGTGCTTGCGCGCGGGCGTCGGCACGCTCATCGACACGCCCCGCAACCCGGGGGTTCGTGATACCGTCGCGCCGCAGTCACCGCGTGACCAAGGGAGCTGGCGTGATCCACGGACGAGATTGTGCTGGGCATGAGGAGCACGTGCGTTGAGCGTCCACGCGCCTGGGCGCTCGAAGCGCCCGGCGACGCCGGCTATGACCCCGGAGGCCCCACCGAACATCCGCCCGACCCGCCGCGGCGGGCTCCTCGGAGCCTGGCGCATCGCGCGCGCGCTCGTCACCGCCGGGGTGCTGCGCCCGGGGCGGCCGGATCGCCTCATCGGGGCGGTTCGCGCGTGGCGGCGCTGGGGCTCGACGCCGCCCGCCGGCTACGCGATCTCGGCGGCGCGCTTCCCCGACGAGCCGGCCGTCATCGACGAGCGCGGCTCGATCACGTTCCGTGAGCTGCACGAGCGCACGAACGCGCTCGCCCGCGCGCTGTCGGCGCGCGGCGTGCGCTCCGGCGACGGCGTCGCGGTCATGTGCCGCAACCATCGCGGCATGGTCGAGGCGACGATGGCCACGGCCAAGCTCGGCGCCGACGTGCTGTTCCTCAACACCGCCTTCGCGGGGCCGCAGCTCACGGGTGTCCTCGAGCGCGAGAACCCACGCGCCGTCATCTACGACGAGGAGTTCGCGCCGCTGCTCGCCGAGGGGGCGCGCGAGCGCCTGCGGGTGCTCGCCTGGCGCGATGCCGAGGAGGGCGACGATCCCGACATCGACGTGCTCGTCGCCGCGCAGGACACCGCCGAGATGCCGCCGCCACAGCGCAACGGCCGCGTGGTCATCCTGACCTCGGGCACGACCGGGACCCCGAAGGGCGCGCAGCGCAACCAGCCGCACTCCCTCGAGCCGCTCGCCGCGATGCTCAGCAAGATCCCGCTGCGCACGCGTGACCGGGTCCTGATCGCCGCGCCGCTGTTCCACGCGTGGGGCTATGCGATCTGGACGATGGGGCTCGCGCTGTCCCAGACGATCGTGCTGCGGCGGCGCTTCGAGCCGGAGGAGATGCTCGAGACGGTCGAGCGGCACGGCTGCTCGACCGTGTGCCTCGTGCCGGTGATGCTCCAGCGCGCGCTCGAGCTGACGCCCGAGCAGATCGCGCGTCACGACCTGTCGAAGGTCCGGATCATCGCTGCGAGCGGCTCGGCGCTGCCCGGCGAGCTCGCCACGCGCGCGATGGACACGTTCGGCGACGTGCTCTACAACTACTACGGCTCGACGGAGGTCGCCTGGGCGACGATCGCCACGCCGGCCGATCTGCGCGCCGCGCCGGGGACGGCGGGCTATCCACCGCTCGGCACCGTGGTGCGGCTCTTCGACGAGCAGGACCGCGAGGTGCGGCCCGGCGAGCGCGGGCGCATCTTCGTCGCCAACGGGATGCTGTTCGACAGCTACACCGGCGGCGGCAGCAAGCCGCGCCTGGCGAACCTCATGGGCACCGGTGACATCGGTCACTTCGACGCCGCCGGCCGGCTGTTCGTCGACGGACGCGACGACGAGATGATCGTCTCCGGGGGGGAGAACGTCTTCCCGCGCGAGGTCGAGGACCTGCTCCATCGTCACGAGGCGATCGAGGAGGCGGCGGTCATTCCGGTGCCCGACGACGAGTTCGGCCAGCGCCTGTGCGCGGTGGTCGTGCTGCGCAACGGCCACGCGCTCGGCGAGGCGGGCGTGAAGGAGTACGTCAAGCACAACCTCGCCCGCTACAAGGTTCCGCGCGACGTGCGCTTCGTGTCGGAATTGCCGCGCAACGCCACGGGCAAGGTGCTCAAGCGCGAGCTGACGCGCGGATGATCCGCCGGCAGCGCCGATCGAGGTAGTGCACGGCGAGCCAGTAGTGGCGGAACGCCGGGTTGCGCGTCTGGCGCAGGCGAAAGCGGCGATAGATCTGCTGGATGATGACCGCGAGACGGAAGAGCCCGAACACCTCATAGAAGGTGAAGTCGTCGATCGTGCGCCCGCTGCGCTGCTCGTACTGGGCGACGACCTCGGCTCGGGTGAGCATTCCCGGCCGGTGCGTCGGCTGGCGGCGCAGCGCGAGCATGAAGCGATCGTCGTCGCCCTGCACCCAATAGGCGAGCGAGTTGCCGAGATCCATCAGCGGGTCGCCGAGCGTCGCCATCTCCCAGTCGAGGATCCCGACGATGCGCTGCGGGTCGCCGGGCGCCAGGACGACGTTGTCCAGGCGGAAGTCGTTGTGCACGATCACGGTCGCGACGTCGTCGGGCCGGCGTTCGGCCAGCCAGGCCATCACCCGCTCGAAGCGCGGGACGTTCGCCGTGCGGGCCGCGCGGTAGCGCTCGGACCACCCCTCCACCTGGCGGCGCACGTACCCGCGCCCCGGGCCGAGATCGCCGAGCCCGACGCGATCGGGATCGACCTCGTGCAGGTCGACGAGCGCGTCGATCACCGAGCGGCACAGCTGCGGCAGCGCGGACGGGTCCAGGCCGAGCTGATCGGGGATCTCGGTCCGCAGGATCGTGCCCTCCACGCGCTCCATGACGTAGAAGTCGCTGCCGAGCACCGCTCGGTCGCGGCACAACGCCACGACGCGGGGCACGTACGGGTAGACGGGCGCCAGCGAGGCCTGCACGCGGTACTCGCGCGCCATGTCGTGCGCGCTCGCGGCCTTGACACCGGGCGGCGGGCGGCGCAGGACGAGGTCACGCTCGGGGTAGCGCAGCAGGTACGTGAGGTTCGACGCGCCGCCGGAGAACTGGTGCAGCTGCGGCGGGCCGCTCAGGTCCGGCTCGGGGCCGCGGAGCCACGCGTCGACGGCTGCGACGTCGAAGCCGTCCTCCGCGCGGACCTCGCGAACGGCCGCCGTGCTCACGCGGCCGCCCACTTCCCGTGTCCGTGGCGGGCGAGCTCGAGCCGCGCGATCACGCCGCGGTGCACCTCGTCGGGCCCGTCGGCGATCCGCAGCGAGCGGGCCACCGTCCAGGCCGCCGCGAGCGGTACGTCATCGCTCAGCCCCGCGCCGCCGTGCAGCTGCATCGCCATGTCGACGACGCGCTGGGTCATGTTCGGCACCGCCACCTTGATCTGCGACACCGCGCCGAACGCCTCCGGGCGCTGCTCGTCGACCAGCCAGGCAGCGTGCAGGACGTGCAGGCGGGCCTGGTCGATCGCGATCCGCGCGTCGGCGATCCGCTCGCGATTGCCGCCGAGGTTGGCCAGGGGGCGCCCGAACGCGGTGCGGGAGACCGCTCGCTCGCAGGCGAGTCCGAGCGCCGTCTCGGCGAGGCCGATGAGACGCATGCAGTGATGGATGCGACCCGGACCGAGCCGCGCCTGCGCGATCGCGAACGCCTGGCCGGGGCCGCCGATGATCGCGCTCACCGGCAGTCGCACGTCGGTGAAGGAGACCTCTCCGTGGCCGAGCGGCGCGTCGTAGAAGCCCATCGCCGGGATCATCCGGACGATGTCGACCCCGGGGGTGTCGAAGGGCACGAGCACCATCGAGTGCTGGTGGTGGCGGTCGGCCTGCGGGTCGGTCAGGCCCATGAAGATGCCCACCCGGCAATCGGGATGCCCGGCTCCGGTGCTCCACCACTTGCGCCCGTTGAGCACGACCTCGTCGCCGTCGAGCACCGCGGTGGCCTGCATGTTCGTGGCGTCGGAGGAGGCGACGTCGGGCTCGGTCATGCAGAACGCCGAGCGGATGGCGCCGTCGAGCAGCGGCTCGAGCCATTGCTCCTTCTGCTCGTCGCTGCCGAAGTGCCAGAGCACCTCCATGTTGCCGCTGTCCGGCGCGTTGCAGTTGCACACGAGCGCGCTGACGAGCGAGCCGCCCATCGCCTCGGCGAGCGGGGCGTACTCGACGTTCGACAGGCCGGCGCCGCGCTCGGCGTCCGGAAGGAAGAGGTTCCACAGCCCCCGCTCGCGCGCCTTCGCCTTCAGCTCGTCGACGATCGGGAGCACGACCCACGGGTCCTGGAGCGCCAGCAGCTCGCGATGGTAGGCGTGCTCGCGCGGGATGATCTCCTGCTCCTGGAACTCGGTCAGGCGCTTCAGGTAATCCTGCGATCGGGGGGAAGGCTCGAAGTCCATGGTCGCTCCTGGGTGGGACGGGAAGGGGCGAGCCTAACGTGCGGCCGCGTACGATCTCCGCCATGCCGCATCTCGATCGCGACGGGGACGTCTTCGTACTGCAGCTCGGGGAGGGCGAGAATCGCTTCAACCGCGACTTCATCGACGCCGTGACGTCGCTCGTGGACGAGGTCGAGGCCACACCGGCTCCGCGCGCGCTCGTGACGACCGCCCAGGGGAAGATCTGGAGCAACGGCCTCGACCTCGAGTGGATGTCCCGCAACGTCGAGGCGATCGCCCCGCTGCTCGAGTCCGTGCACGCGCTGTACGCGCGCCTGCTCGGGCTCGGCGTGCCGACGGTCGCGGCGTTGCAGGGGCATGCGTTCGCCGGCGGAGCGATGCTCGCGCTCGCGCATGACTTCCGCGTCATGCGTGCCGACCGCGGCTGGTTCTGCCTTCCCGAGGTCGACATCAACATCCCCTTCACCCCCGGCATGAGCGCGCTCGTGACGGCGCGCCTGCCGGTCAACGCCGCGCACGAGGCGATGACGACCGGCCGGCGCTACGGCGCGTCGGACGCGCTTGCGGCGGGGATCGTCGCCGAGGCGCTGCCCGAGGACGCGGTGCTTCCGCGCGCGGTGGCGATCGCCGCCGGCCTCGCCGCGAAGGACCCGCGCACGCTCGCGACGATCAAGGAGCGCATGTACGCCGCGGCCCTCGCCGCGCTCCACGACACGGCCGCGAACGCGATCTCGCTCCCGCAGTCGTGAGCGCTCACCCGCGCGCCGGCACCGCCCACATGCGGTACAGCGCGGTGCCCTCGCCCGGGACGACGGCGCTGAACGCGCCCCGCGTCGTCGTCGTGCGGTGGGCCCACAGGTCGCGCAGCTCGTAGCGCGCCGCCCGGGGCAGGCCGACCCCGAGCGCATTCGCGCCGATGCGCACCGGCGTCGAGCCGCGGTTGAGCAGCGCCACCGCGCGGCTTCCGTCGCTCATCGGCTTGACCCACACCTCGGCCGACGCGGCCGAGGCGACGAGCGTGCCCTGGACTCCGGCCGGGTCCTGATCGACCGCGATGACCTCCGGGTTGGCCGAGTCGCGCGCGCTCTGCGCCGTCATCGTGTCGAGGTCGTCGCTGATCATCAGCGGGGCCGCGAGCATCGACCACATGCTCAGCTGAGTGCGGTATGCGCCCGTGCTCAGGCCCTGATCGGGGCCGAGGTAGTCGGGGTCGTTCCAGTGCCCGGGGCCGGCCGCCTGCGGGTGCGCCGCGTCGGCATCGAGATTGCGCAGCACGCTCGGGAAGGTCACGTGGTGCGGAGAGCCGATGTCGGTGTCGGTGCGCCAGCTGTTGGCGATCGACGGCCCGAACGTCCACGACTCGAAGCCGGAGGCCGCGAAGCTCGGGGTTCCCGAGGCGAACTGGCCGGGCTGCAGGAAGTTGCAGATGGACAGGAGCATCGGCCGGTGGCTCGCGTTGTCGGCGATCGCCTGGTGGAAGGCGGTGTACGTGCTGAGCGGGTCGAGCCCCTGACGGATGCCGCCGCAGAAGTCCACCTTCACGGCGTCGAAGCCCCACGCGGCGAACGTGTTGACGTCCTGCTGGTAGTGGCCGTAGCTGCCCGCGCCGGGCCCACCGCAGCCGCTCGACCCCGCGTCGGTGTACAGGCCGACGAGGAACCCGGCCTGGTGCAGGATGCCGGTCAGCCACGCGAGCCCGTGCGGCCACTGCCCCGGGTCGACCGCGATCTGCCCGCTTGCGTCGCGCGCCGCGTGCCACCAGCCGACGTCGAACCAGATGTAGCGATAGCCGGCGTGCAGCAGGCCGCGCGCGATGAGCTGATGGGCCTGGTCGAGAATCGACGCCTCGTTGAAGGCGCCGCCGAACGCGAAGTAGGTGTCCCAGCCCATGTAGGGGGTCGCCGCCAGCACGGCCGGAGCGCTCGCCGTTCGCGCGTGCGACGCGGGCGTCCGTGCCGGCCGCGCCGTGGCCGCGGCGGGAGCGGCCGACGCCGCCGCGAGCAGCGCGATCGTCGCGCAGAGCGCCCACGGACCGGAGCGGCGCCACCGAGCGGGGCTCACCCCCGCCTCCCGGTGCGCCGGCTCGAGCCGCCGGAGTGCGCGGCGCCCGCCGCGGTCGCGTGGAGCGTGAGCGTCGTGCTCCCGAGCGAGGCGCTCACCGCGCCGATGAGCGTCCCGTCGGCCGACACGAGCAACGGCAGGTGGCGATCGCGCACGAGCAGCCTCCGGCCGAGCGCGTTGAGCGGCACGGTTACGGCTCGGACCGAGCCGGCGCCGAGCGTCACCTGCAGCGCGCCGACGAGCACCCTGCGCCTCGTGATGCGGGGCGCCGGAGCGCGGGGCCGCGACTTCGCCGCCGACCGCGCCGATGTCGTGCTGCGGGCGGCCACGCCCACCACCTGCCCGTTGCGGAGCGTCTCCACGACGCTGAGCAGGAGCGAGACCGAGCACGTCAGGGCCGCGCGTGGCGAGCAGCGGAGGATGACCCGCACGCCGGCACTCCGCGCGGCGGCGGCGAACGACGACGTGACGACCGAGCCGGGCGCACCCTCGACGGGGATCGCGTCGAAGCCGCTCGCCTGGCTGACGCTGCCGGTGGGCGTCGTCCCCGTGGCGACGCATTGCAGATAGTGGCCGACGTCGACCTGGGTGACCGTGTAGGTCTGCGCCGAGGCGCCCGGCACCGCGGCGACGTCGCGCAGCCAGCGGTACGTGAACGTCTCGCCGGCGGTCACGCCGGTCGGGATGCAGCTGAGCGGCTCACCGACGGCGGGCGTGCCGACGATCGCCGGGTAGGGAATCGGCGGGGGCGCCGGTGGCGCGGGCGGTGGAGGCGGGGGGTTGTAGCCGATCGAGACGGCGCCGGCGGTCGACGGTGCGAGTGGGGTGAAGTCGGTGGCCGCGTCCGCGACGTAGAACCCGCCGCCGCCGCCGCCGCCCGCGCCGCCCGTGGCGCCGCCGCCGCTCCCGCCCCCGAAGAAGCCGTCGCCGCCGCCGCCGGCCCCCGAGCCGGCCGGTCCGGGGCCGCCGCCGGTGGCGCGGCCGGCGACACCCGGCGGCGTACCGCCGCCGCCCGCGCCGGGCTGCGTGTTCGTCCCGGCTCCACCGCCGCCCGCCGCGCCGGCGGCGCCGCCCTGGCCGGCCAGGCCGCCGGCCCCGCCGGCTCCGCCGGACGCCGCGGCACCGGGACCGGCGCCCGAGGTCGCGCCGGCGCCCGAGCCCGAGGCGGGGCCGGAGCCCGAGGCGGGGCCGGAGCCCGAGGCCGGGCCGGCGCCCGAGGTCGGGCCGGCGCCCGAGCCCGACGCCGAGGCCGGGCCGGCGCTCGAACCGGTGCCGGCGCCGCCCCCGCCGCCGCCCGGGGCCACGAGCACGAGCGAGGTCTCACCGCCCGCCGGCAGCGACACCGTGGACGCCCCGCCGGCGCCTCCACCGCCGCCGAGCACCCCGGCCGTGGCGAGCGTCGCGGTCGGACCGTCCCCGCCGCGGCCGCCGCCGGGCGCACCGCCGGCGCCACCCGCGGCCACGGCTCCTGGCTGCGGGGCCGCACCGGCGGCGCCGTTGCCGCCGACGGTGATCGTGAACAGCTCCCCGGGGGTGACCGCGAGGTTCACCGCGGCACTGCCGCCGCCGCCGCCCGCGCCGCCGCCGTTGCCGCCGGCCCCGCCGGCGCCGCCGGCGCCGTACAGCGTCACCTCGGTGACCCCGCTCGGGACGGTCCACGTATGTGTCGTGTCGGCGGTCGGCGCGGCGGGGTTCGCCGAGAAGGTGACCTGGACCGGCAGCGCGTCGGCCGGCGCCTCGGCGGGCAACGCCATCAGTCCGGCCGCGACGAGGACGAGCCCCGCGGCAAGGCGGGCGCGCACGGGGTTGTGTCGGTGAGGGAATCGGGCGTCGGGCACGAGCTGACCTGCTGTCGAGAACACGCGAGCCGGGCAAGGGGTTGCGCCGCGCCGCGATGGCTCCACGCCGGCCCACGACGCCGGTGAGGCAGCGCAAAGCGTGGCGTCCGCGCCCAAGCCGCACTGCAGATGATGACGAGGATCCTGGCCACATGTTGCGCGGCAACTCAGGTTTGTCCTGCGTCGGCCGACAACCTGGAGCAACCCGAACCGCCCGAAACACACGTGACCCCATGCGACAAGCCACCCACCACAGCAGCGAGCTCACCGATGCCGGAGACGTCGCGCTGGCGGTCGTTCGCTCCCTCCCGGACGCGGCCGTGTTCGTGGTGGATCACGACCTGCGGTTTCGCTTCGCCTGCGGTCCGGTGCTCGAGCGCCTGGGCTGGGACGTCGGCTCTCTGATCGGGCGCGAGGCCGGCGAGGTCCTCCCCGACGACGCCTTCGCGCAGTACGAACCCCATCTTCGCAACGCGCTCGCCGGTACCCGCAGCGAGCTCGAGAACGACGCGATCGAAGCGGTCGCCGTGCTGCACAATCAGTTCTCGCCCCTGCGCGATGGAAGCGGCGAGATCGTGGGAGCGCTCGTCGTGTCACGGGATGTCACCGATCGGTGGGCCGCCGAGGCGGCGCGGCGTCAGACGCTCGTCGAGCGCGATGAGGCGCGGTCGCAGTTCGAGACGGCGTTCGCCGACGCGCCGATCGGGATGGCGCTCGTCGGCCTCGACGGCGCGTGGCTGAAGGTCAACGCGGCGCTGTGCGAGATCCTCGGCTGGCCGGCCGCAGAGCTCCTGGAGTCGAGCTTCGCGGACATCGCCGGCCTGAGCGAGCCCGAGTCCGACGTCGCCGCCATCAACGACCTCGTGTCCGGAGACGTGGCGCACTGCCAGCTCGAGAAGCGCTGTCGCACGCAGTCCGGCGGGCACAACTGGGTGCTCCTGTCGATGTCGCTCGTCCGTGACCGCAGCGGCGCGCCCGGTCACGTCATCGTGCAGGCCCAGGACATCGGCGGGCGCCGGCGGCTCGCCGAGGAGCTCGCCCACGCCCGCGACGAGGCGCTCGAGCTCTCGCGCCTGAAGTCGGAGTACGTCGCCAACATGAGCCACGAGATACGCACCCCGCTCAACGGCGTGCTCGGTCTCGCCGACGTGCTGCTCGACAGCGAGCTCAACGAGGACCAGCGCGAGTTCGTGCAGGCCATCCGCGCCTCCGGTGACGCCCTGATGGGTGTCATCAGCGACATCCTCGACGTCTCGAAGATCGAGGCCGGCAAGCTCGAGATAGACGAGGAGGACTTCGAGCTGCGACGGATCATCGACGAGGCGTGCGCGATCGTCGCTCCGGCCGCCGGCGACAAGGACCTCGAGCTGATGGCGTGGGTCGATCACGATCTCCCGCAGGCCTTCCGGGGCGACGGCAACCGCGTTCGGCAGGTCCTGGTAAACCTGCTGAACAACGCGGTCAAGTTCACCGATCGCGGCGAGGTCGTCGTGCGGGTCCGCTCACGCTGGCGCGAAGGCCGTCCGGTGGTGCGCTTCGAGGTGCGCGACTCCGGGATCGGTATCGAGCCGGCGGCGCTCGACGGTTTGTTCGAGGCCTTCACGCAGGTGAAGCCGGCCGGCGGCGCGCCGCGCGAGGGAACCGGGCTTGGACTGAGCATCAGCCGGCAGCTCGTGGAGCTGATGGGCGGCCACATCGGCGCTCACAGCGCCCCCGGCCGCGGGAGCACGTTCTGGTTCTCCGTGCCGCTCGCCGAGGCGCACGGCGCCGGCGGATCGACATCGCACGTCGACCTGGCCGGCGTGCACGTGCTCGTGGCCGACGACAACGCGACGAACCGGACGATCCTGCGACACCAGCTCGCGGCGTGGAACATGACCTGCGATTGCGTCGACGACGGCGCCGCCGCGCGGAGGCTGCTGCGCGTCGCGGCGCGGGAGGACCGGCCGTACGCCCTCGTGCTGCTCGACCGCAACATGCCGGGCATGCACGACCTCGAGCTCGTGCACGACATGAAGGGCTCGCCCGAGCTCGCGGGGGTGCCGATCCTCATCCTCTCCTCGACCCCGGCCGGGCGTGACGCGTTGCGTCGGTCCGGCGTGGACGGCGTGCTCACCAAGCCCGTCGGGCACGCGCGGCTGCGGGACGAGATCAAGCGCATCCTTGGGACGTCCGTCTCGCACCAGCCTTCCTGCGCTCCGGCGCGGCCGGCCTGGGTCCGCGCGCTCGCGGGCGCCGGCGAGTCGCGTCGGCGCGCGGCCCGGCCGCTCGGGCAGCGGCCGCCGATGCCCGCCGAGGCGCCGCCACGGGCCGTGCCCGGCGACGCCCCGCGGGTCCTGCTCGCCGAGGACAACGAGGTCAACCAGATGGTGGCGGTCAATGTCCTGGAGCGGTGCGGCTATGCCGTCGACCTCGCGCAGACCGGGCGGGAGGCCGTCGAGATGAGCATGCGCGAGCGCTATCAGGCGATCTTCATGGACTGCCGCCTACCCGAGCTCGACGGCTATTCGGCGGCCGCCGAGATCCGGCGCCTCGAGGCCACCGACCGCCACACCCCGATCATCGCCATCACCGCTCACACGATGCGAGGCGACCGCGAGAAGTGCCTGGCCGCCGGCATGGATGAGTACATCGCCAAGCCGCTGCGCCGCGAGGCCCTCGAGTCGGTGCTCGAGCGCACGCTGTCGACCGCGGGATGCGCGCGGCGGGTGGAGGCGCCGGCCCTGGCCGCGGTGGGCGCCACGGCTTCGACGGAGGCCCACGGCCCGGCATCGGTGGCCGCGGTCAGCCCACTCACCGTCGCCGTCGAGACCTCGGAGCCGGTCGCGATCGAGGCGTCGGCCCCGACGATCCTCGACACGTCGCTCATCAGCGAGATCGACCCCGCCAGCGCCGCCCGCATCGTCGCGCTCTTCATCGGCGGCTCACGCGAGCGGGTCGCCGAGCTCGGGGCCGCCGTGGCGGACGACGACACCGCGGCGGTCCGCCGCCTGACCCACAGCCTCAAGGGCGCCGCCGCCAGCGTCGGCGCGGTCGCACTCTGCCGGGCCTGCGACCGCCTCGCGGCGGCGGCCTCGGCCGGGGACGCCGACCGCTCGCGCGAGGCCCATCTCGAGCTCGAGCGCGTGCTGGCCCGAACCGAATCGGTCCTCGCCCCGCGATCTCGGGCGGTCTGGCGATGAGCTCGCGGCCGGGCGCCGATCGGTCAGCTGGCGCGCGCCTGCGCGTGCTGATCGCCGACGATGAGCCGTTCGTGCGCTCGATGCTGTACGCGCAGCTCGCACCGCACTTCGACGTCGTCGCGGCGGCCGCCGACGCCGAGGAGGCGATCGCGCTCGCGCGCCAACACCGCCCGGACGCGGCGATCGTCGATGTGGAGATGCCCGCCGGTGGGGGACTGCGGGCGACGCGCGGCATCCGCGCCTGCTCGCCGCGGACCGCCATCCTCGTCCTGTCCAGCGACGAGTCCGAGGCCGGGGTGATCGCGATGCTCCAGGCCGGCGCCGTCTCCTACTTCCGCAAGGGGCTGCACGCGGGCGAGCTCGCGAGCGCGCTGAGCGAGTCGATCAGCGCCCACGCGAAGCTCTCGGCGACGGGCTGACAGCCCCGCGGGCGCGCACCGTCAGGCCGCGTCGCCGGCCCGCTCGGCGCGCATCCGCCTGCCGCCGTCATGGCCATCGTGGCCGTCGTGGCCATCGTGGCCATCGTGCGTGACGCCGGCTCCATCGTGGCTTGACCCGGCGCCGTCGCGGGTTCCGTCGCCGCCCGCGGCCAGGCTCGCCACCTCGCTCGCCTCGCCGGCCAGCTCGGCCGACACGGGGCCGTCGAGTACGAACACCTGGACCGCGACGTCGGGGTCGGTGCTGCTGTCGTGCAGGAAGGCGACGACCTGCGCGCCCGTGAGCTCCTGAACGGCGGTGACGAGGTCGCCGCGCATCATCTGGGCGTAGTGGGCGCGGATCGCGCGCGCCGCCGCGCCGCGTCCGGCGACGACGAGGTTCTTCTCACCCCGCGTCAGCGTGTCCTCCATCACGACGACCACCACGTTGCGCCGGAAGAACGCCTGCGCCTTGGTCGGGCCGCGCCCGACGCGCTCGCGGTGGATGTGCATGACCGCGTCGGCGATCGCGTACGCCATTCGTACGCTTGCCTGCGGTCGCTCCGTGCTGCCGTGCTGTGCCACGCAATCCCTCGCTTGTGCACTGTTCCGACGGCGCAGGTACGGGCTGCTGTCCCCAGCCCAGGCTCGTGCCATCCCGCGAAAGCGACGCCGACGCCGTATCGGTGTCGCCAACGCCGTCCGACAGTCTCTCACGTCCCGCGCGCCGGTGTTCGTAAGTCTCTCATCGGTCCACCGCGGCCCGGCCATTCAAGCGTGCACCCTCGGCGCCGATGACTCGGGGAAGGCCCATGACCTACGTCGACGCCCTCAACCGGATCGGCCAGATCCAGGAGCAGCTGGCGGAGCTCGACGGCTCTCCCGCCGGTTCGACCGCGACGAGCGGCTCGAGCCAGACCGGCGCGGGCTCGAGCGCCGGCGCGAGCTTCGCGACGCAGCTGGCGCAGGCGCAGGCGGTGAGCCCGACCGCGGCCGCCGCGCTCGGTGTCGCTCCGACCGCAGCGACCGCCCCGACCGGTGTGACGACGGGCGCGATGACCGGCGCGCCGACGGCGGGTGCCTCGGGCACGGTCACGCTCCCGGCGGGAGCGAGTCGGCTGACGAGCGCCCAGCAGCAGTTCGCGGTGCGACTCGCCTCCGACACGGGACTCGACCCGGGTGTCGTCAGCGCGTGGCTGCTCGCGGAGGAGTCCGGCGGCGCCGCCACCGCCCGGCAGAGCGCCAACAACAACGACTGGCTGAACATCGGCTACACCGACTCCGCGACGTACGGCTCGAGCGACTCGGTATGGGGCGATCCCGTGACCGCCGCGGACGCGACGGCCGGCTGGTTGCAGGGTCAGAACACGATCCCCGGCTACGGCACCGCCAGCTCCGGCGTCCAGGCGATCCTCCAGACCGCCGGGCAGGCACCGTCGGCGCAGATCTCGGCGATCCAGGGCTCGGGCTGGGCCTCGAGCGGGTACCCGGACCTGCCCGGGCTCTACCAGTCGGTCGCCGCGTAGCCGCGTAGCCGCGTGGCCGCGGGCGGGCTGCCCGCCGGGGCGCCGGGCGCGGAGTCAGTCGGTAGCGTGCAGCCCCCGTCCTCGGCCAGAAGGGAGACACGATCGTGTCGCTCGCCGGAAAGACCCTGTTCATCTCGGGAGCCAGCCGCGGCATCGGGCTCGCGATCGCCGTGCGCGCCGCACGTGACGGCGCCAACGTCGCGCTCATCGCCAAGACGGCCGAGCCGCACCCGAGGCTCGAGGGCACGATCTTCACGGCGGCCGAGGCGATCGAGCAGGCCGGTGGGCAGGCGCTGCCGGTCGTGGGCGACATCCGGGTGCAGGAGCAGGTGGTCGCCGCGGTCGCGCAGGCCGTCGAGCGATTCGGCGGGATCGACGTGTGCGTCAACAACGCGAGCGCGATCGACCTGCAGGGCACCGAGGCGCTGCCGATGAAGCGCTACGACCTGATGGCCGACATCAACGTGCGGGGGACGTTCCTCGTGAGCAAGTGCTGCATCCCGCAGCTCAAGCGCGCCGAGAACCCGCACATCCTCACGCTCTCGCCGCCGATCAGCCTGCAACCGCGGTGGCTCGGTCCGCACATCGGCTACACGCTCGCCAAGTACGGGATGACGATGTGCGCGCTCGGCCTGGCCGCCGAGTTTCGCGAGGACGGGATCGCCTCGAACGCCTTGTGGCCGCGCACGCTCGTCGCCACGGCCGCCGTTCAGAACCTGCTCGGCGGGGATGCGGCGATGGCTCGTGCGCGCACGCCCGAGGTCTACGCCGACGCGGCCTACGCCGTGATCACCCGGCCGAGCCGCGAGTACACCGGCCAGGCCCTCCTGTGCGAGGACGTGCTCGTCGAGTCCGGCGTGCGGGACCTGAGCGTGTACACGCACGCGGGCGCTGGCGCCGACCTCGCGGTCGACCTGTTCGTCGACGCCGCCGATCCGCCGGGGCTGACCACGTCGAGTTGAGGTCGGTCGCCGCGGGAGTCGCGCCGCGGTGCGATCATCGTCGGGTGCTCGCAATGCGGATCGAGCGGCCCGGCGTCATCCGGGCGGCCGAGCTCCCGGTGCCGCGGCCGGGACCGGGACAGGTGCTCGCGCGCGTGCACGCGTGCGGGGTGTGCCGAACCGACCTGCACCTGCTCGACGGCGAGGTCGACATTCCGCATCCGCCGATCGTTCCCGGCCATCAGGTCGTGGCCACGGTCACCGAGCACGGCGAGGGCTCCGCGAGCGACGAGCTGCCGGCGGTCGGGGCGCGCATCGGCATCCCGTGGCTCGGCTGGACGGACGGGGTGTGTCACTACTGCCGCAGCGGACGCGAGAACCTGTGCGATCGCGCGCGCTTCACGGGCCGCGACATCGACGGGGGCTACGCCGAGTGGGTGGTGGCCGACGGCCGGTACGCCTTCGTGCTGCCCGAGGGGTACCACGATCTCGAGGTGGCGCCGTTGCTGTGCGCCGGGCTCATCGGCTACCGCGCGCTGGGGCTGGCCGGGGACGGCGAGCGCCTCGGCCTGTACGGGTTCGGGGCGTCGGCGCACATCATCGCCCAGGTTGCCCGGCATCAGGGTCGCACGGTGTTCGCCTTCACACGGCCGGGTGACGCGGCGACGCAGTCGTTCGCCCGCGGCCTGGGCGCATCGTGGGCCGGCGGTTCGGACGAGGCGCCGCCCGAGCCGCTCGACGCCGCGATCATCTTCGCCGCGGCGGGTGAGCTCGTCCCGGCCGCGCTGCGCGTGACCGCGAAGGGCGGGGTCGTCGTCTGCGCCGGCATCCACATGTCCGACATCCCGAGCTTCCCGTACGAGATCCTCTGGGGCGAGCGCGTCGTGCGCTCGGTCGCCAACCTCACGCGCGACGATGCGCGCGAGTTCCTCGCGCTCGCGCCGCAGGTGCCGGTGCGCACCGAGGTGCATCGCTACCCGCTCGAGGCGGCCGGACAGGCGCTCGAGGACCTGCGAGCGGGTCGCTTCGAGGGCGCCGCCGTGATCGAGCCGCCGGGACGAAGCGAGTCATGAACGCCCACCAGCTCGCACTCGCGCTCTCGGTCTTCCTCGCCTGCGCCGTTGAGGCCGTCGAGGCGCTGACGATCGTGCTCGCCGTGGGCACGACGCGCGGCTGGCGCTCGGCGCTCGCGGGCGTGGCCGCGGCGACCGTCGTGCTCGCCGCCGTGTGCGCCGCGCTCGGTCCGGCGCTCGCGGCGCTGCCGATCGACGCGCTGCGCGTCATCGTCGGCGGCCTGCTGCTCGTGTTCGGGCTGCAGTGGCTGCGCAAGGCGATCCTGCGCGCGGCCGGGCTGAAGGCGCTGCGCGACGAGGACGACGAGTTCGAGCGCGATCGGCGGGCCGCGCTGGCCGCGGGAATCCCGGGACCCCGCTTCGACCCCTACAGCTTCACGATCTCGTTCAAGGGGGTTCTGCTCGAGGGCCTCGAGGTCGCGTTCATCGTCATCACGTTCGGCGCCAGCCAGCACGACGTCGGCCTTGCGGCGGCCTCCGCGGGCGTGGCGATCGCCGTGGTGGTCGTCGCCGGCCTCGCGCTGCGATCGCCGCTGGCGCGCGTCCCCGAGAACACGATGAAGTTCGCGGTCGGCGTGCTCCTGACCTCGTACGGGATGTTCTGGGGCGCGGAGGGCGCCGGCGCCGTCTGGCCGGGCGGCGATGCGGCGCTGCTCGCGATCATCCCCGCGCTCGTCGCGTTCTCGGTGCTCTCGGTGGTGGTCCTGCGCCGGCGCGAGGCGCCCGGCGCGTCGGCGGGGGAGCCCGGTGGCGCGGTGGTGGGCGCGTGAGGCGCGTTCGCGCGTTCCTCGCCTTCCTGTGGGATTTCGTCGTCGGCGACGACTGGGTCACCGCCGCCGGCGTCGTGCTCGCGCTCGGGCTCACCGCGCTCGTCGCCGAGACGAGCGTCTCGGCCTGGTGGATCCTGCCGCTCGCGGTCGCCGCGCTGCTGTCGCTGTACCTGTGGCGCGTGGTCCGCACGCAGCGCGGCAAGTAGACCGCGCAGGAGGTCGACCTGCCCGAGGACGTGCCGCTCGCCTGACCGAGGCCGCTCCCGCCGTCGCGGCCGCGCGCGGTCAGTGCGCGGCCCAGCGGGGAGCCGGCACGCCGAGCAGCCGGTTCAGGCTCCAGCCCGCCGCCGTCAGCAGGATCACGCCCACGATGATGTCGGCCAGGTCCATCGCCGTGGCCAGCAGGCCGGAGGCCACGATGATCGTCGTCGCACCGGCGGGTGGGTGCGCGGAGCGCAGGACACGCAGGACGCCGCCGGTGAGCGCCACGGCGAGCGCGATCGCCCCGATGCGCGCCGGCGTCACGCCGTGCACGTACACGCTGGGCGCGTGCAGCAGGCCGAAGATCGTCAGCGAGAGCACCGCGGCGAGCACGCCGACGCTGTGCCCGATGATCGTGTTGCGGGGCGACCCGACCTCGGCCATCGGCGTCTCGAAGATGAGAAACGCTGTCGCTCCGAGGCTCGGGAAGAGAAGCGGTCGCTTCAGCGCCCAGGCCCACAGGCCGCTCAAGGCGATCGCGATGAGCGAGCCGAGGAACGTGTACAGCGCGTTGCCGCGATTGCCCCAGCGGCGATACACCCACCGCTTGAAGCCGTACGCGCCCGGCACCCCGACGAGCGACCCCTGGCGCGCGAGCTGCCGCACGCCCGAGTCGGCGAACTCGGCGATCTGCTCGAGCTGTTCCCGAGGGTCGTAGAAGCTCATCGCGCCACGCAGCCTATGCTGGCCGGCGGCAGCACCGAACGTGCTGTCCGCCCCGGCGCTAGCGTAGGCGCGGAGCGCGACATGGCCCACGCCGAGACCAGCACGCCGGCGGCGCAGCCGGGGGGAGACGCCCGCGGGGATCCGCGCAACGACCGCCTGCTGCCCTGGATCGCCGCCGAGCGAACCTTCCGCGCCGTCGTGCTCATCGTCATCGGGCTCGTGCTCGTCACGCACCCGCACACGAACTGGGCCAACACGGTCACCGACGCGACGCGCGACCTCGGCCTCGACCCGGCCGACAACGGGATCCCGAAGCTCATCGCGAAGCTCCACGCGATCACCTCGGCGAAGTTCCAGTTCTTCGGCGCCGTGGCGATCGCCTACGGGGTGCTCGAGGGAGCCGAGGCGTACGGGCTCTGGCGCCGGCGGCGCTGGGGCGAAGTGCTCACCGTGGTCGCGACCTCGCTGCTGTTCATCCCCGAGATCTACGAGCTCGCCCGTAAACCCACCCTGCTGAAGGTCGGCGCGGTGATCGTCAACATCGCCGTCGTCGCCTATCTGGTCATGCGGCTGCGGCAGCGGCGCGGCTGAACGGACACCCTCTCGGGCCGCTCCGCGTCACCCCGAGGCGCTCGGCGAGGGTTGCGGATCGCGTCGCGAGGCTCAAGCCGGCCGCGCTGCGGCCGATAGGAGTGGGAGCTTGCGCCACCGATGAGACGGCCCGGGACGGCGTCTGGGAGCGCGAGGATTCGCTGGCCAAACATCGTTCGCCAGGGGGGTGACGATGCGCTTGACGGTGAGATGGACCACGAACGGCGGCTCGGCCGAGCTCGGCGAGCGGCGTGGTGCGTGCACGGCCTCGGTGGCGCCGCCCTCGGACGGCCGGGCGTAACGGTCGCCGCGAGGTGGGATCGGTGCCGCCGACGTTGTCAGAGATGCAGCTCGACGCGATGCGCGAGCTCGCCAATGTCGGCTCCGGGACGGCGGCCACCGCCCTGTCGTCGCTCATCGGGCTACCCGTGGACCTCGACGTGCCCCGCGCGCTGCTGCTCTCCGTCGCCGATGCGGTGGATCAGGCCGGGCCACGTGACGCCGTGCTGACGGCGATCGCGATTCCGGCCGTGGGAGACCTCGATGCGCTCGCGCTGATCCTCATGCCCGCTTCGACGGTGCAGACGCTCTGTCGCCTGCTCGGCGTCGACGCCGAGACGGAGATCGGCGCCTCGGCGCTGTGCGAGATCGGCAACGTACTCGGCTCGTCCTACCTCGGGGCGCTCTCGACGATGACCGGGCTGGCACTCCAGCCGGGTCTGCCGGAGCGGGTCGTCGACATGCTCGGCGCGATCCTGCAGTCCGCGCTGCTCGCCAGCTGCGACGGGGACACGGCCCTGCTGCTCGAGTCCAAGCTCAACGTCGCCGGGCACGAATGCGCGCCCGCGTTCCTCTTCATCCCGTCTCCGAGCGGCGTGGACGGCATGCTCACCCGCTTGGGTGTCGGGCCGTGAACGACTCGGAGATCAGCGTGCGCATCGGCGAGCTCGCGGTATCGGAGCCCGGCGGCGCGGTGCTGCTGTCGGTCGGGCTCGGCTCCTGCATCGGCCTTGTCCTGCTCGACGCGGCGCGCGGGCTCGCCGGCCTCGCGCACATCATGCTTCCCGCCGGCCCGGCCGACGCGGCGGGCCCCGCCGCGAAATACGCCGATCGCGCCGTGCCCGCCCTGGTCGCGGACCTCGAGCGGCGCGGCGCCGACCGCCGTCAGCTGGAGGCGGTGCTCGTCGGCGGAGCGGGCATGTTCTCGTTTCCAGCAGCGGCGAAGATGGACATCGGGGCACGCAACGAGGCGGCCGTCCGCGAGGCGCTCGCGGCGGTCGGCGTCCCGGTCCGCCGGTCCGAGACCGGGGGAAATGTCGGGCGCACGGTGCGCGTGCTCGCGCGCGACGGCGTCGTGTCGACGCGGGAGGCGGGCGCCGAGACCCGCGAGCTGTTCCGGTCGGCGAGCGGCGTGGGGGCGCGGTGAGCACCCGGCGCGCCACGGCCCTTCGGTGCGGCCCGCAGGCGCGTGGCTGCGACCGGGCCGCGTGTGATCGGTCGAGACGATCCGCAGTGATGGTGAAAGGAGGCGGAGATGGCGAAGGTCCTCGTCGTTGACGACGCGATGTTCATGCGCAAGGTGGTGACCGACGCCCTCATCAGCGGCGGTCACGAGGTGATCGGCGAGGCGGCCAACGGTCACGAGGCGGTCGATCGGTACAAGCAGTTGCGGCCCGACGTCGTCACGCTCGACATCACGATGCCCGAGATGGACGGCCTCGCGGCCCTGCGGGAGATCATGGCCGTGGATCCCGAGGCGCGAGTTGTGATGTGCTCGGCCGTCGGACAGGAGAGCAAGGTCCTCGAGGCCGTCAAGGCGGGCGCCCGGGACTTCGTCGTCAAGCCGTTTGGCGCCGAGCGGGTCCTCGCCGCCATCTCACAGGCCGCCGCCTGACGCGGCGTGCAGTAGTTCCCCCGGATGCCGGACGGGGCCGCCACCGGACGCCGTGGGGGTGTCCGGCGAATACCGTAGCGCCCAGCGGCACCCGACCGAGACGGAGGACGCGATGACTGACTCAGACACGATCGACACGACGCGCCGGGCAGCTACCGCATGCCGCGCTTCGAGCACGCGCGCGTGGGCGACGTGATGCGCACCGGCATCCTGACCTGTCCCGCTGACGCGCCCGTCCGCGAGGTCGCGCGCACGATGGCCGGCCATCACATCCACTGTGTGGTCGTGCGCGAGAGCGACGACGGCGACCGCGACGACTTCGTGGCGCCTGCTGTCAGACCTCGATCTGGTCGGCGCGGCGCGGCGCGCGGACATCGAGGACCTGACCGCCGGCGACGTGGCGGCGTCCGAGCCGCTCAGCGTCACCCGCGAGGACGCCCTCGAGCAGGCGGCGCAGCTGATGACGGCGCACGCGGCGGCGCACCTCGTCGTCGTCGATCCGCGGACGGGCGCGCCGGTCGGGATGCTCTCGACGCTCGACATCGCCGGCACGCTGGCCTGGGGACTGGCCTGACCGCGGGCCGGAGCGGTCAGGGGCGGCGGCGACGTGGATTGGTTCGTTGATGCTCGAGACGGCGCGGCCCTGCGGGCGCTCCGACACGAGTTCCGCGCCTACCTCGAGCGGCACGCCGATCCGGGGTCGGACCTGGACGGCGCCGAGGTCGCGTTCAGCGAGCTCATCAGCAACACCTTCCGCCATGCTCCGGGTCCGGCCTGGGTGCATCTCGATTGGTCCGATCGCCGGCCGAGCGTGGAGGTGCACGACCTCGGGCCCGGGTTCGAGCTGAACGCCGCGCCCCCGGAGGACCCGCGCGCAGAGGGCGGGCGCGGGCTCCATCTCGTCAGCCACCTCACCGACGAGCTGACCGTCGCCGCCAAGCGCGCCGGCGGCTCGAAGGTCCGGGCCGTCCTGGCCGTGACCCGTCCGGCCGAGCTCAGCCACGGTCCCGGTCCGCGTCCGGCTCCCTCGTTCCCGACGTCGCACGAGGCCGCGCCGGACGGCACGTTCGGGCGCGATCCGTTCCTGCTCGCCCTCATCGTCGAGATGGAGCGGGCCGTCGAGTTCGATCAGGGCCCTGCGGCGGCGGAGGCGCTCGTCGCCCAGGTCGGCGCGAATGTCGGGGCCCGCGCGGAGGAGGAGTACCGGCGCGCGCGAGCAATCGTCGGAGACCTCACGCCCGAGCAGATCGCCGACGTCTACGTACGGTTGAAGGCGGCCATCGGCGGCGGCTTCTACGTCATCGAGGCGACGCCGCGGCGGATCGTGCTCGCCAACGCCAGCTGCCCGTTCGGCGACGCCGTCACCCGCGCGCCGGGACTCTGCCGGATCACCTCGAGCGTCTTCGGCGGCATCGCGGCGCGCAACGCCGGCGGCGCGTCCGTCGTGCTCGAGGAGCGCATCGCCGTCGGCGACCCCGAGTGCCGGATCGTCGTGTGGCTCGGCGGTGCAAGCCGCGAGGAGTCCCGCAGCGCCGGGCCGCCGCCGGCGTGAGGACCCGCTCGTCGGACGCCGGCTGCCAAGCGTAGTTTGCCGCAGATGCGGCCCGCGATCGTGCGGGGAGTCCGCTTCCTAACGGCGGGATCCCGCGGATGGACGCCGGCGAACCACGGCGTACGTTCGTCCCATGTGATCGGGCCGTCGTGTGAGCTCGTCGATATGGAGCGCGGTCTCCGCCAACCCCTCCGCAGGCCGCGCACCGAGCCGCACGGCGCCCGATCACGTATTCGCCGCAGTCGGCGGGCTGTTAGTGTGCAGGCATCAGGTCGGGCGGTTCGCCCGACAACGAAGTGCCAGCGCTCGTAGCCGTTGCTCACAGCAATCTCCGCGTCCGCAGTGCACACAACGCCGGAGGTAACACAATGGCTACCGGAACCGTGAAGTGGTTCAGCGACGACAAGGGCTTCGGGTTCATCACGCCCGATGACCAGTCCAAGGACCTGTTCGTGCATCACCAGGCGATCGTCGGCGAGGGCTATCGCTCGCTCGCCGAGGGCGCCAAGGTCTCCTACGACGCCGAGAGCGGCGACAAGGGACCGAAGGCGGTCAACGTCCAGGTCGTCTAGCTGCGCTGGCGCCTGCGGGCCACGGGCTCGCAGGCGCGCTGCGCCGCGCTTCGCCCGGCATCCGGCGGGACCCCACCCCGGTCGGCGTGTCAGGCGTCATCGGGCACCACGACCTCGCGCAGGCGATGGGTGTCGACGTCGTAGACGAAGCCCCGCACGCGGTCTCGGTGCGGGAGGAACGCGGATCGGCGCACGCGCCGGATCGATTGGCGCACGTCCGCGTCGAGGTCGCTGAAGGATTCGATCGCGAACGCCGGCGCCACACCGGTCGCCGTCTGCAGCTCGGCGCGGAAGCCGTCGTCGGTGAGGCTCTGCATGCCGCAGTCGGTGTGGTGGATGAGCATCACCTCGCGCGTGCCGAGCCGCCGCTGCGAGACCGCCAATGAGCGGATCACGTCGTCGGTGATCACGCCGCCGGCGTTACGCAGGACGTGCGCCTCGCCGTCGCCCAGGCCGAGGGCCGCGAAGACGTCGACGCGCGAATCCATGCACGCCACGATCGCCAGCCGGCGGCTCGGGCGGACGTCGAGGTGCCCTGCCGGCAGCGAATCGGCGAAGGCCCCGTTGTTGGCCACCAGCTCGTCGATCACGCCCACCGGCGAGAGCCTACGAAATCTCTCGCCCGCGAGCCGGGCCGGGGAGCCGGGGAGGGGGCAGGCGGTAGCTGGGCGGCGTGAGCGACAGGCCGATCGGGTTGCTCGTCAGCCGCACGCAGGAGCCGTCGTCTCGGGGGATCGACACGGTCGGCGACAGTCCAAGCGACTCGGCGAGGGCGAACGCGTCGCCGATGTCGTTCACGACGCCGGCGGGGACCCCGGCCCGAGCGAGATCGGCGGCCCACTCGGCCGCGCTCCGGCGGCGCAGCGCGTGCTCGAGCTCCTCGCGGAGGGCGTCTCGGTGGCGGACCCGGTCCGGGTTGCCGCGGAATCGGCGGTCGTCGGCGAGCGCCGGCGCCCCGATCACCTGGCACAGGGCCGCGAACTGGCGGTCGGTGCCGACGGCGAGGACGAGGTCGCCGTCGCCGGCGCGAAACAGCTCGTACGGCGCGATGCTCGGATGCGCGTTACCCATCCGCCCGGCCACGCTGCCGGCGATCGTGTACGCCGCACCCTGGTTGACGAGGCCGGCGAGCAGCGACGACAGGAGGTCGACGTCGACGCGCTGCCCGGCTCCGGTCGTCTCGCGGTGGCGGAGCGCCGCCAGGATGCCGACCGAGGCGAACAGCCCGGCGAGGACGTCGACGAGCGCCACGCCGACCTTCTGCGGCTCGCCATCCGCCGCGCCGGTGATGCTCATCAGGCCGCCCAGCGCCTGGACGAGCAGGTCGTAGCCGGCGAGCGCCGCACCCGGGCCGCGCCCGAAGCCGGTGATCGAGCAGTACACGAGGCCCGGATTCACGGGGCGCAGGTCGTCGTAGCCGAGCCCGTGGCGCTCCATCACACCCGGGCGGAAGTTCTCGACCAGGACGTCGGCACCGGCCACGAGCACGCGCGCGCGGCCGAGGTCCGCGCGCTGCTCGAGATCGAGCGCGACGCTCTCCTTGTTGCGGTTGACCGCCTGGAAGTAGGTGGCGTCGCCCGAGGTGTCATACGGCGGGCCCCACGCCCGCGTGTCGTCGCCGACTCCCGGGCGCTCCACCTTGATCACGGTGGCGCCGAGGTCGGCGAGCACCATCGTGGCCAGTGGTCCGGCGAGCACGCGCGAGAAGTCGACGATCCGCAGGTTGTCGAGCGCCCCGGCCACGTGATTCAATCCTAGATCTTCGAACATCTAGGATCAAGGAGCGGCGATGAGCGTCACGCAGGCCCAGAAGGGGATACGGCCGTTGGACTTTCTTGACATCGATCATCTGCTCTCCGACGAGGAGCGCGACATTCGCGACACCGTGCGCGCCTTCGTCACCGACCGGGTCGTGCCGCACGTCGGCGACTGGTTCGAGGAGGGGCGTCTGCCGCGCGAGCTGGCGTCCGCGCTCGGCCGGCTCGGGGTGCTCGGGATGCACCTGCAGGGATACGGCTGCGCCGGGGCGAGCGCGACCGCCTACGGGCTCGCGTGCATGGAGCTCGAGGCCGGCGACAGCGGCGTCCGCAGCCTCGTCTCCGTGCAGGGGTCGCTGGCCATGTTCGCGATCTGGCGCTGGGGCTCGGAGGAGCAGAAGGAGGCGTGGCTGCCGCGGATGGCGGCCGGTGAGGCGATCGGCTGCTTCGGTCTCACCGAGCCCGACGCCGGCTCGGATCCCGGCGCGATGCGCACCCGGGCCCGGCGCGACGGCAGCGATTGGATCGTGCACGGCCAGAAGATGTGGATCACGAACGGCTCGCTCGCCGACGTGGCCGTCGTATGGGCCGTCACGGACGAGGGCGTGCGCGGCTTTCTCGTGCCGCGGGGCACGAAGGGATTCACGACCCAGGACATCCACCGCAAGCTCTCGTTGCGGGCCTCCGTGACGTCCGAGCTGCTGCTCGACGACGTGCGGCTGCCGGCCGATGCGGTGCTGCCCGAGGTCACGTCGCTGCGCGGGCCGCTGTCGTGCCTCAACGAGGCGCGGTACGGGATCGTCTGGGGCGCCGCCGGCGCCGCACGGGCCTGCTTCGAGGCTGCGCTGGCCTACAGCGGCGAGCGCATCGCGTTCGGCAAGCCGATCGCCGGCACGCAGCTGCAACAGCAGAAGCTCGCGATCATGGCGCTCGAGGTCAATCGGGCGACGCTCCTCGCGCTGCACCTCGGTCGCCTCAAGGACGCCGGCCGGCTCGTGCCCGAGCAGGTGAGCATGGGCAAGCTCGGCAACGTCAACGCCGCGCTCGAGGTGGCGCGCAGCGCGCGCCAGGTGCTCGGGGCCAACGGGATCACGCTCGAGTATCCGGTCATCCGTCACATGAACAACCTCGAGTCGGTCGTCACCTACGAGGGCACCGCCGACGTGCACGCCCTCGTGATCGGTGGCGCGCTCACCGGCCTGCAGGCGTTCCGGTGAGCGGCGGCGTGGCGGCCACGACGACCGGCGAGGGCCCGCGCACCACCCCGCAGCACGTGCTCGACGCGCTGCGGCGCTCGATCGTCGCCGGCGAGCTGCGTCCCGGCGAGCGGGTGCGCCAGGAGGACGTCGCCGAGCGTCTGGGCGTCAGCATCGCACCGGTGCGCGAGGCGCTGCGCGTGCTCGAGCAGGAGGGGCAGGTCACCTACCTGCCCCGTCGCGGTTACTTCGCCACCGAGCTGCGCTTCGAGGATCTGCAGGAGATCTACGACCTGCGCCGCGGGCTCGAGGGCCGCGCCGCCCGCCGCGCGCTCCCGGGTCTCGACGAGCACGCGCTCGAGCGGATCCTGCTCGCGGCCAAGGACTGCTTCAACGCCGCCGAGGCGGGCGACGTGGCCGCGGAGCTCGAGGCCAACCGGCGCTTTCACTTCGCGATTCTCGAGTCGCCCGAGCAGCCCCACACGATGCGGGTGATCCGGTTGCTGTGGGACTCCACCGAGGCCTACCGGGCGATGTACTACAACTCCCCGGCCGAGCGCCGCGAGTCGATCGCGGCCCACGACCGGATCCTCGCCGCCGTGCGTGACCGCGATGCCGACCGGCTGGTCGCCGAACTCGACGAGCATCGGGCGCGGGCGCTCGACGTGCTGCGTTCGATCCTCAGCCCGCCGGGCGCCGATTGAGCGCGGGCGCCTCCCAGAGCACGAGCCCGAGCAGCACGAGCGTCACCGCTGCGGTCGTGACCCATCCCGGCGCGTCGGCGGTGACGGCGAACGCGAGCAGGCAGGCCGCGGAGGCCACGCTCTCCACGCGGCTGAACACGCCGGTCATGCGCAGCCGGAAGGCGACGAGGCCGGCGAGGTACAGCGCGACGCCGCCGCACAGGGTCAGACGGGCGGCGGGGGACAGCGCGTCGCTCCAGTGCGTGACCGAGTGCCGCGCTCCGACGGCGTAGACGATGATCCCCGCCACGAGCACGAGGTGCAGGTAGCTGTAGCCGTCCGCGGCCGCGAGAACGGGGTCGTCGTGGGCCCCGAGGCGCTCCTCCGCCGTGGCCGCGACGCGATCGAAGTAGGTCCACCACAGCCCGATCGTGGTCAGCAGCGCGAGCGAGACCGCCGCGACGGTCTCTGCGCTGAGGCGGTGCGCGCTCGCGACCTGGCCGATGCCGACGATCGACTCGCCGAGGCAGATGATGATGAACAGGCCGTAGCGCTCGGCGAAATGGGCGACCGCGACCTCCTGGAGCCCGCGCAGGCGCTCACGCGTCAGCCAGGCCGGCCCGGCGTAGTCGATCGCCGCGGCCGCCGTCCAGAGCGCCACCTGGAGCGTGCGCGGCGCGAACGATCCGCCGAGGAGCAGCGCCATGCCGGCGGTCACGGTGACCGCGAAGGCAGCGATGGCCCGCAGCGACGCGTTGCCGCGCCTGGACGCGTCGACGTACAGGCCGAGGTGCAGGAACCGGACGAGCGCGTACGTGACCGCGAAGAGCGTCGCCTCGGGCCCGAACGCGCCGGGCACCGCCAGGCCGGCGACGAAGATGAGGCCCGTGGCCAGCAGCAGCACGGCGCGGAAGGCGGGCGCCTCGGGGTCGTGCGCGTTCGTGGCCCAGACGAACGCCGACCACGCCCACCACACGAGCGCCAGCACGAGCATTGCGCGACCGAACCCGGCCCACGACAGGTTGCGGCCGAGCAGCGTGGTGACCTCGGTCACCGCGAACACGAACACGAGGTCCCACAGCAGCTCGACCGGGCTCGTCCGCCGTTCGGCGCTCACGCCGGGATCGTCCTGCTCCGCCACCACGTCGACCATGCGCGGCGCAGTATCGCTCGCGCGGCCCGGCACCGGGTCAGACGATGCTCGCGAGCACGAGCGCACCGATGGCCAGGAGCGTGCCCGCCGTCAGCAGGTTGCCCCAGCGGTCGAGCCATTGGCCGTGCACCTGGTACCCGCCGAAGCAGGCAATCAGCGTGAGGCCGACGATCGTGGCGATCGTGACCGCGGAGAACGCGATGAGCGCCCCGATCGACGCGAACAGGCCGGCGGCGGTGGCCGCGAGGAACACCGGCAGGATGGTCAGGTCGGGAGAGGCGGCCGCCCCGAAGGGAACCATGATCCCGGCGAGCCGGCGGGCGCGGCCGGCCTGGACCGAGGGGTGCGGATGGGGATGCTCGGCGATCGCCAGGCCGGCGGGGCGGTGGGCGTGGCTCGGCCCGTGCTCATGATCGTGCGCGTGCCCATCCGCGTGCGAGTGCTCCCCGGCGTGGGTGTGACCGCGACCGCCGAGATGCAGCGCCGCAAAGCCCGCCCCGGTGAGGATCAGGACGACGCCGATGATCGTATCCTGCGCGCTCTGCACGGCGGAGCGGAACTGCAACCCGATGGCGATGATGATCGCGCCGAGCACGAGCGAGACGAGGACATGCGCGATCCCGGCCAGGAGCGAGAGCCGGGCGACGCGGCCGAGTGGGTAGCGCTGCGCGCGCCCGACGACGGCGAGCGGCACCCAGTGGTCGGGGAGGATCGCGTGCCCGAGCCCGACGCCGGCCGCGGCGGCGATGAGCGCCGGGGTGGTCGCGCTCACAGCGCGGCCTCCTCGAGCGTCGGGCGGGCGGCGAGCCCGAGACGCAGATGCTCGACGTGCGCGACCGCCTCGGCGAGGAGCACGCCGACGTGATCGTCGTGCAGCGCGTAGATCGTGCGGCGCCCGTCACGCTCGCCCACGACGAGTCGCAGGTTGCGCAGCACACGCAGCTGCTGCGATACGGCGGACTGCGCCATCTCCACGTCGCGCGCCAGCTCGGTCACCGAGCATGCGCCGGCACCGAGGCGGCTGAGGATGCGCACCCGGCTCGGGGTGGCAAGGGCCTGCATCGCGTCGGCGACGGAGGCGGCCATGTCCCGGTCGATGAACGCGCGATCGACGTCGTGTCCGTGTCCCATGCACATATCATTGCATGAACAGGCGTGCAGCTATAGCGATCCAGCGCATGGGCCGACTGGGCGTCCGGCACGCGCCGGCACCCGCGGTGGGGCGATGTGACGCGCGTCAGTCGCGCACCGGGAACGCGCGCACGAGGGCATCGAACTCCAGGAAGGCCTGGCGAACGAGCGACTGGTCGGTGGCCACCTCGAAGCGCAGCTCCGCGCCGACGTGCTCGCGCACGAACCCGGTGATCGTCCCGGCGCCGGACTCGAGTCGTACCGTCGCACCGACCTGTTCCTCGACGTGGGTGAGCGTCGCCTCGCCGTTCGGATCGTCCGCGAGGGATCGCAGCTCGTCGCGGAAGCGCTCGATCTCATGCGTGCGGTACGAAAGGCGGTGCCTCGCGCTGAACATCCCGATCGAGCCGACCGTCAGCTCGGCCTCGCCGCTCACCCAGTTCGCGTCGTCACCGGTGGAGAGCCCCGATGGCTCGTAGCGATCCAGTCGCACGGCGAGTCGGCACCCGTCACCGCGGAGGTTGGCCTCGATTGCCATGCCGAGACGGTAGCTGCATCGGCCGCCGTAACGCGTGGCGGTCGGGGCCCGCCCGCCGCGGGCGGCGCCGCGACGCCCTTGACTTGCGGGAACCTCGGCCGATAGGTTCGCCGGCGTTGAGCGATCCAGCCGTCGTGCCCGGGCCGGTTACCGCAACCGGCACGGCATCGCCTAACGTGGATGGTCAGGCGATCGCCATCACCGTGTTCAGCACGGTCAAGCCGCTCGGGCGGCTGTGGCTTCCGTTCCTGTTCTGGTTCGCCACGCGCTTTCCGAGCAGCCGCGGGACGCTCGCCCGCCTGTCGTTCATCCATTTCGCGCGCTGGACGCTCGTCCGCAGGCTGGCCGACAACGGCCCCCCGCAGCCCCGGGAGACGTTGCGCTACCCGCACCTGTTCTTCGAGAGCAACTTCAACGGTGGCTGGGAGGAGTACATCGACGCGTTCTCCCACATCCTCACGCGTGGCATGACGTTCTTCTGGGGAACGTCGTACGGATTCCCCAAGCCGCTGCCGACCGCACCGTTCAAGGGGTACATCAAGCGCAACGAGATCGTCGCGAGCCACTTCTACGGGGCCTATCCGGAGGCCACCACGACGATGGTGCTGTCAGCGCTCGAGCTCGACGCGAAGCTGACGGCGTTCAAGGAGCGCACCCGGGACCTCGACCCCGAGGCGTTCGCGGCCGCATGGCCCACCTTCCTGTCCGACGTGCAGGGGTGCCTGTGAGCAACAGTGCCGGGCAGGCCACCGCGTTCATGGCGGTCACGCCGATCGTGCCGGGTGAGGAGGACGCGCTTCGTCGGTATCTCGAGGGGCTGCCCCGGCCGGGCAGCCCCCTCCAGCGTCTCGCCGGCACGCACTTCGCGCGCTGGGCGATGCTCGACGACTGGATCAGCGACCCCGCGCAACCGCACGAGGATCACCTCCGCTGCGCCTATCTCATCTTCACGAGCAACTTCGACGGTCCCCTCGACGCCTACCTGGACGAGTTGTGCGACCGGCTCGCGCCGGAGGCGCCCGAGATCTGGGGACGCTGCTGCGGCTGTCCGCCCGGCGCGTCGGGCGCGCCCCTGAAGGCCTACCTGCTGCACAACAAGATCGACACCGGCTTCTTCGTGGCCGCGTACCCGGACGCGACCGTGGCCGAGGTGAAGGCCGCACTCGTCGCCCGGGCGCGGCTGATCGACTTCGCCGTCCGGGCGCAGGACATGAGCCGCGACGAGCTCCAGCGCGGCTTCGCGGCGGCGTTCTGATGGCCGGCTCGGTGGACGCCATCGATCGCGCCGACGTCCAGGGCAACGTGCTGCGCGCGTACGGCACCGACTACGACCGGACGACCTATCTGTTCGTGCACGTCGCCGACGTGCGGAGCGGACGAGCCTGGCTCGACGGCATCGTCGGCCGGGTCAGCAACGACGAGGAGTGGAGCGGACCGAAGCCCGATACGCATCTCAACGTCGCCGTGACGGCCGCGGGGCTCGGCGCGCTCGGCGTAGGCGACGCGCTCGTCGAGACCTTCTCCGACGAGTTTCGCCAGGGCATGGCGGCTCGGCACCGCGAGCTCGGCGATCTCGGCGCCAGCGATCCACGGCGTTGGGAGGAGGGCCTCGGGACCGGGCGGGCGCACGTGCTGCTGACGCTCAACGCCCGCACGGTCGAGCATCTCGAGGACGAGTTGCGGGCGGTGCGCGCCGGCCTCGATCGGGCCGGCGTCTCGGTCGTACACGAGCAGCACGCGCAGCTGCTGCGCGACGGTCCGCCCGGCGCGGCGACGCCGGCCCGCGAGCACTTCGGGTTCGCCGACGGCTTCGCGCAGCCGGCGGTCGAGGGCGTGTCAGACGACCAGCGCGCCGGCGGCGGCGTGCCCCTCAAGGACGGTGGCTGGCGCGCGCTGGCCCCGGGCGAGTTCATCCTCGGCTACCCCGACGAGGACACGCGCGTCGATCCGCAGGGACGGCTCCCGAGCGCGCCGGCCGACCCGCTCGGCCGCGGGGGCACCTACATGATCTACCGCAAGCTGCGCCAGGACGTGAGCCTGTTCCGGCACACGCTGCGCCGCGCGGCGCTGGGCCTGGGGCACGGCGACGAGGAGCGGCTCGCGGCCAAGATCGTCGGGCGCTGGCGCAACGGCACGCCGCTCGTCCGCTCGCCCGAGGCGCCGGACCCGAGCTTCCAGGACAACGTGCGCGAGGCCAACGGCTTCCGCTACCTCGATCACGACGTCGACGGGCGGCGGTGCCCGCTCGGCGCCCACATTCGCCGCTCCAATCCACGGGACGCCCTCGGCTGGCCCGGGCTCGACGGAGCCGGCCTGCTCAGCTTCCGCCATCGCATCATCCGCCGGGGGACGCCCTACGGCCCGCCGCTGCCGCCCGCGGCGACCGAGGACGACGGGGTCGACCGCGGCCTTGTGTTCGTCTGCTTCAACGCGAGCATCTCGCGTCAGTTCGAGAGCGTGCAGCTGCAGTGGCTGAACGACGGCAACGACTTCCGCCTCGGGCACGACAGCGACTTCCTGCTCGGCGATCCGCTCGGTACCGGCAAGATGACCGTCCAGGGCGATCCGCCGCTGTTGCTCTCGCCCCAGGGGCCGTTCGTGACGACGCGAGGCGGCGAGTACCTGTTCGTCCCGGGACTCGCGGCCCTGCGGGCGCTGGCCGGCGGTCTCGGCGGATAGGCCGGCGAGCCGCGGGAGGGCAAGGAAGCGGCGCCTGGCGGGCCGGACCGTCGGCCGAGCGGAAGGCTGGTCGATCTTCTTCCACCAGCAGAGAAGATCGGGCAACGTGCACATCCGCTGCGCCGCCCCGGGCGCCCACGGTATCGTTGCGCCCGTGAGCCCCGAGCATGCAGCGGAACTCCTCAGCCGTGCCCGGCAGGACGCCGAGGCCGAGCTGCGGCGCGTCCGCGGTGGCAGCAGCGGTGACGACGACGAACCCGACGCGTCGACGCAGGCCGACGAGCTGGTCGAGCGCGGGACCGACGAGGCGCTCGAGGAGCTGCTGACCTCGCGCCTGGAGGCGATCGCACGCGCCGAGGAGCGCCTGCGCAGCGGGACGTACGGACGCTCGGTGCGAAGCGGCGAGCCGATCCCCGACGCGCGCCTGGAGATCGAGCCCTGGGCCGAGTTGACGGTCGAGGAGGCCGCGGCGGGCTGACCGCTATGCGGCGAAGCGCTGCGCGGAGCGTTCGCGCCGTTTTGCCGCCTCGGCCTCGCGGTTCTTCGGCGGCGCCGAGGTCACGAGCTCGTCGAGCAGGTGCGCCGTGGCGTGCGCGATCTCGTCGATCGCCCGCTCGAACGCGGTCGCGTTGGCCTGCGAGGGCTTGGTGGAGCCGCTCACCTTGCGGACGTATTGGGTTGCGGCCGCGCGGATCTCTTCGTCGGTCGCGCGGGGCTCGAAGTTGTGGAGGGTGTGGATGTTGCGACACATGCCGGGAGCGTAACGCAGACGCGGCCACGTGCGGCGCCGGGCCCGGCGGTCGTCGGCGGTCAGGCGCGGATGGCCGCGTCGCGACCGGCGCCGGCGAGGATCGCGTCGAGCAGCCCGGGAAAGCGAGCGTCGAGGTCCTCGCGCCGCAACGCGTTCAGGCAGGCCGTGCCGTCCTCGTGCTGCTCGATCACGCCGGCCTCGCGGAGGACGCGGAAGTGGTGGGTCAGCGTGGACTTCGACACCTCCAGACCAAACGATCCGCAGCGTCGCGGCGTTGAATCGTCGGCCAGCGCCTGAACGATGCGCAGCCGTTGCGGGTCGCTCAGCGCGTGCAGCACCGTGGAGAGCTCGAACTCCGCGGGGCTGGGGTGCAATCGGGCCATGTCCGTCATTGTACGACGTTTGTCGTCCAATGTGGTACGATGGTCGTCGAACTTTCAGAACAGCGAGGAGCCCTTCCATGCCGAGTCCCTCGATCACCACCCCGGCGCCGGCGCCCAGCGCCGAGCGCAAGCCTGAGCGTCCGCTCTCGGACGCCCGTCTGTCCGCCATCGTCGAGGCCGCGTACCTGCTCGCGGCCACGGGCCGATGAGCGCTGCCGTGCCTGCGGTACGAGGTCGCGCAACGAGTGAGGCGTCCAGCGCCCTGCTCGTGCTCGTCTGCCTGGCCCAGTTCATGGTCATCCTCGACGTGTCGATCGTGAACGTCGCGTTGCCGTCGATCCGCTCGGGGCTGCGGTTCTCGACGCCGGGCCTGCAGTGGGTCGTCAATGCCTACACCCTCACCTTCGCCGGCTTCCTGCTGCTCGGCGGACGCGCCTCCGACCTGCTCGGCCGGCGACGAGTGTTCATGGCCGGCACCGCCCTGTTCGTGCTCGCCTCGCTCGCCTGCGCGCTCGCCGGCTCGCGCGGCGAGCTCGTCGCCGCCCGCACGCTCCAGGGCCTCGGCGCGGCGATCATCTCGCCGGCGAGCCTCGCCATCATCACGACCTCGTTCACCGAGGGTGCCGCGCGCAATCGCGCGCTTGGGATCTGGGGCGCGATCGGCGGCATCGGCGCCGCCGCCGGAGTGATCCTCGGAGGGCTGCTGACGCAGGGACTGGGGTGGCCCGCGATCTTCTTCATCAACGTCCCGGTCGGCCTCGCCGTCGTCGCGCTCGCCCCGCTGATCGTCCCCGAGGGCCGCGCCGGCGCCTCGGACCGGCGGCACTTCGACGTCGCGGGCGCGCTGCTCGTGACGGGGGGCCTGATGAGCATCGTCTACGGCATCGTGCAGTCCGACACGCACGGCTGGGGCACGCTCGGCGTCGACGGTCCGATCGCGCTCGGGGCGGCGCTGCTCGTCGCGTTCGCCGCGGTCGAGGGTCGCTTCGCGACCGCGCCGCTCGTGCCGCTGTCGATCTTCCGCCGGCGCCGGCTGCGCTCGGCGAACGTCGTGGTGTTCCTGCTCGGATCGGCGGTGTTCGCCATGTGGTTTTTCCTGTCCCTGTTCCTGCAGCAGGTCCTGCACCAGGACGCGCTGCGCACGGGGCTGAGCTTCCTGCCGATGACGATCGGGATCATCGCGGCCTCGTCGCAGTCGCCGCGCCTGGTCGCGCGCTTCGGCGTCCGCCCGGTTCTGACGGCAGGGATGCTCGCGGCGGCCGGCGGCCTGACGCTCCTGAGCAGGGTCTCGCCGGGGGCCGGCTATCTCACCCAGGTGCTTCCCGGCGGCCTGCTCGCCGCGATCGGCATGGGCCTCGCGCTGGTCCCGGCCACGATCGTCGCGGTCCAGGGCGTGCCGGCTCACGAGAGCGGGCTGGCCTCGGGCCTGATCAACACGTCGCGGCTGGTCGGCGGGGCGCTCGGGCTCGCCGTGCTCAGCACACTCGCGGATTCGCGGATCCACGCGCAGTCCCTGGCCGGAGCCTCCACGTTGCGTGCGGCGGCGGACGGGTACGCCCTCGCCTTCGGGGCCGGGGCCGCGCTCGCGCTCCTCGGCGCGCTGGCGGCGGTCACGCTGCTGCGGCGCACGGTCATGGCCGGGGCGGTGGAGGACGGACGGGCATCCACGGACGGCGCGGCGACGGCGGTCCGCCCCGCCGCGCCGCCCCGCCGCGCGGACGCGCACGGGGTCGGCGGTGCGGGCTCGGCCCGCGAGCCAAGGCGCCGACCCGTGCGCCGCGAGCGCGTGCCCGCTGCGCACCGCTGACCGGTTCGCCGGTCCGCGGCGGCACACGGCCCCGCCGCGGGCGGGGGAGCGGGCGCTGGACAGCCGCTAGGCCGTCACGCTCGGGCGTGGTCGTCCGTCCTCGAGGTACACGCAGTGCTCGACGCCGGCGCACGCGAGCACGCGCCGGCGAACCGGCCCGCTCAGTAGCGCGCGCGCCTCGTCGAGGTCGACGAACCGGTACTCGGCGATCTCCTCGCGCTGGAGCGTGATCGCGGCGAGCTCGTCGTCGTCGAAGGCGCCGCAGTCGAACACGAAGCGCATTCCGCCCGGTCGCCGCGGCCTCGGTCGCAGGAAGTCGACGCACGCGAGCCGGCCGCGCTCGACGGCCAGGCCGCACTCCTCGCGGGTCTCGCGGCGGCACGCCTCCCAGGGCGTCTCACCGTCGGCCTCGAGCTGTCCGCCGGGAATGGTCCAGTGCTTCTTGTAGGTCGGGTTGAGCGTGAGCAGGCGACCGCGCCGGTCGAAGATGAGCGCGCCCGCCGAGGCCGGAATCCGCGGCGGCTCGCAGCCCGAGTGGTCGTCGAGCGGCGCCGGCATCGACGCCCATGATGGCGGCTGGGCTCGGACGGCGGAGTGAGGTTGACGGCGGCAAGTATGTGCGTATAGACTTACCGTAAGTGCTGACTGACGTAGATCCGTTCACCGCCCTCGGCGATCCCACGCGACGCGCGATCTTCGAGCGGCTCGTGGGCAGCCCGGCGGCCGTGGGCGAGGTCGCGCGCGGATTGCCCGTCAGCCGACCCGCCGTCTCGCAACACCTCAAGGTGCTGAAGCTCGCCGGCCTCGTCGAGGACCGCCGGGACGGCAACCGCCGGATCTACAGCGTGGACCCCGTCGGGGTCGAGGATCTGCGTGTCCACGTCGACCGCTTCTGGCGACGAGCCCTGGGCGCGTTCAAGCTGGCCGCAGAGCAACAGCAACGGGAGAGCACATGACGACACTGCCATCAGACACAACCGTGCACACCTCGATCGTGGTCGAGACGCCGATCGAGCGCGCCTTCTCGGTCTTCACCGCCGGGATCGACTCGTGGTGGCCGCGTGAGCACACGATCGGCGACGAGCCGCTCGCCGAGATGGTCCTCGAATGCCGCCTCGGCGGTCGCGCCTACGGAGTCGGTGTCAACGGCGGTCAGTCCGACTGGGGACGCGTGCTCGCCTACGAGCCTCCGGCCCGCATCGTGATCAGCTGGGACATCAACCTGCAGTGGAAGCGCGAGCTCGATCCCGAGCGGGCGAGCGAGTTCGAGGTCCGGTTCAGCGCCGAGGGTCCCGAGCGCACCCTCGTCGAGCTCGAGCATCGGCACCTGGAGCGTCACGGCGACGGCTGGGAGGGGATGCGCGACGCCGTCGGCTCGCCGGGTGGATGGGGCGGGGGCCTGCAGGCGTTCGCCGCTGCGGCCGAGGCGTAGTCCCGTACGCCGCGCGCCCTGGGCGGCCGGGCGTCAGGGAGAGTGCGCGAGGGTGGCCGCTTCGCCCAGTGCGCCGGGCGCGAGCAGCCGCTGCAGGGTCGCCGCGTGATGCTTGAGCACGTCGTCGAGGAACGCGAGCGTCACCCGGACGACGGTGTCGAGCTGTGGTCCGGGTTGCGTGTAGGGCGGCAGATGCTCGGCGCCGAGGAGCAGCAGCTCGAACTTCTCGCCGGGATCGTCGCGGTAGTAGTGCTCCGTGTTGGCCGGGTTGTTGATCGTGTCGCCCGTCCCCTGGACCGCCAGCAGCGGTGGCGGGTCGCGGGGGAACGTGAACGGCGGGGCGAAGGGGTCGAACGCTCCGGACAGGATCACCGCGGCCCGCACTCGTCGGTCGCGCACCGACGGGTCGTACGCCGCGGCGAGCGCGGTCACGCCGCCGTCGGACTGGCCGGCCACGGCGATCTCGTCCGGGTCGATCAGCCCGTGGAGCGGATCGGACGGGGATCGGCTGGCGGCGAGCAGCCGGGTGATGACGAAGCGCATGTCGCCCGGTTGGTTGACGAGGTCCGATTCGTTGGGCCCTCCGGGGGCGTTGGCGTTTCCGAGCGGAAAGATCGGCGCCGCCACGATGTAGCCGTCGCGCGTCCAGGCGCCGAGCAGGCGTGCGTAGATGGTCGGCGTCACGGCGAAGCCGTGACCGAACACGACGAGCGGGTATGGCGCGAGCGCCCGTTCGGCCGGGGCGTCGTGGACCTCGACCGCTTCGCTGGAACCGAGCGCCGGGTACCGCACGATCGTGGTCACGGGCCTCGCGATCGTGCCGCCGCCGGGAAGCCTGATCCGCCGGGAGGAGTCGACGAGCCGCAGGACTCGTACGCCGACTGCGGGTGGCGGCGGAATGGGGGCTCGCTGCGCGACCGCAACGGCGCGCACGACGACCGTCGGCGCGGGCGGGGCGGCGGCCGATGCCGCTCGTCGCGCCACGGGCGCCGGTCGGCGGTGCGCCGAGGCGCCGCCCCGGACGGTCGGCAGCGCAGCGAGCATCGCGACCGCGATGACCGCGACGGCCGCCAACCGGCCTCGCGGCGCGGGTCGACGCGACCGGAGGCTATGCCGGGGGTGAGCCATCCCGCGGGACATCTTGCCGCCCGCAGCAGATGGTCGATTGCCCGCGGGCGGGCCTGCGCTCCGCCCGCCGCGCCCCGCGGGCCGTATCCTCTGCCCCGGTGGGCGCCTTCGCTCTCGGCCCCGCCGTCTGACCGATGAGCGACTTCCCCTCGCATGCGAGCCTGCTGCCGCAACTCGCGGTGAGGCGCGGGCGCGCGGCCGTCGATTTCTACAAGGACGCGTTCGGGGCCGTCGAGGAGTATCGGGTCGGCGGCACCGACCACCATGAATCGGTGGTGGCCCAGCTCTCGGTCGGTGGCGCGTCGTTCTGGGTCGCCGACGAGTCGCCGCGGCATGGGAGCAGCAGCCCCGAGTCGCTCGGAGGAGCGACGACGCGTCTGCTGTTGATCGTGGCCGACCCGGTCGCCGTGGTCGCGCGGGCCGTGGCCGCGGGCGCGATCGAGAGACGGCCGGTCGGCGAGGAGCACGGATGGCGCCTGGGACGGATCGAGGACCCGTTCGGACACCACTGGGAGATCGGGCGGCCACTCGGAGCGTGGCCGCCCGCGGCGCCGAGCGGCAGCGCCGGAGCGTGAACCGCGGTTACTCCAGCTCGATCGCGCGCATCGTGTGCTCGTCGGGCAGCCGGTCCAGGATGCCGCGCAGGATCTCCCGCTGGGAGGCCTGCTCGCGCTGGAGATCGTTGAGCAGCAGCCGCACCGCGCTGTGCATGATCTTCATCTGGCCGGGAGCCAGGGAGAGCGTCAATCGTCCGGAAGGGTCCGGAGGCGCGTCGAGCTCGGCGAGGACCTCTCGCGCCAGACGCCGGATCTGCGGCTCGTGCGCCTCGTCGGAGATGAGCAGCCGCAGCGCGCTGGCGGCCGCGGGCACATCCTCGGCCTCGAGGAAGAGATGGTACGGCGGCTCGGGCTCCCGCGGAGGCTCACTCATCGGTCGTCAGCCTAGCGACGGCGCCGCCGCGACGAGCGGCCGGCTCGGGCCGTGGGGCGCGTCGGCCACCGATCCCCGGATTCACCGTGTGTTGATTGAGGCTGGCGCGGCCGTGGCTCCTCCTCTACGCTTCTGGTCCGGCGGATCGCCTACTCCGTCAGGGCGCTTCGAGCGCCCAGCCGAGCCACGCAGCGGGCGCTGCTCGCTGGCCCGTCTCGGCGGCGGGGAGTGTCAGCCGCCCAGGCAAGACACGTCCTGGGACATGTAGTACAGCGGTGATCTATGACCGGCGCACCGGGCGAGCCAATGGCTCGCCCGGTTGCGTTTCAGGGCCGACCGGGCGATGCGCGACGCCTCGACGCGGCCGCGCTACGGCGCGGCCGGCACGACGATGAGCGGGCCGTTCGCGGCCGGCAGCTGCTCGGTGGCAAACGTGCTCCTCGGCACCTGCTCGACGTCGGGGGCCAGCTCGAGGAACGCGTCGATCGGTTCGAGGAAGTCGATGCGGTGCGTGCGGTAGTGCATCGGCACGACCCAGCGCGGGCCGAGGCGTTCCACGATCTCGGCCGCCTGATCGGCGCCGATCGTGGGGCCGCCGCCGACGGGGAGGAAGATCAGGTCGACCGTCCCGATCGCCGCGACCTGCTCCTCGCGCAGCGCGCGCTGACCGAGATCGCCGAAGTGCGCGACGCGCAGGCCGTCGAGCTCGAAGACGAAGATCGCATTCGGCCCGCGCTCGGTGCCGGCGACCGCATCGTGCTCGGAGGCGATCGCCAGCACGTCGCCGATCGGAGTCGGCAGGCGCCCGGCGGTCGAGCGGACGACGTGCGGTGTCCCGCCGACCGCCTCGACGGCGTTGTGATCGCCGTGCTCGTGGGTGACGAGCACCAGGCTGGCGTCGGTGTCCGGGATCGGGGGGTACTCGAACCGCAGGCGCCCCGCGGTGGCGGCCGAGAGGTCCCCGAACGGATCGATCACCACCGATGTGTCGCCCGCCTCGAGACGGAACGCCGATTGCCCGTACCAGTCGACTCGCATCGGGCTCCGTTCTACCAGGAGTTGGCGGTCGCCGTGCAGGAAGGCGGCGTCGGCGAGGCTGCGGAGCGGCGGCCGGCGGCGGTCACCCGGCGTGCCCGCAGCCGGCCGCCCGGGCGGACTCCTCGTGCAGGATGCGCCAGCCGGCCATGAAGTGCTCTCGCGCCGGCGGGGAGAGGCGATCCAGGGTGGCCCGGAACGGCGCAAACACCTGCTCGGCCCAGGCGGCGATCTGCTCGGCGTAGTCGTCGTGGACGCGCACGATCGTGCGACGCCGATCGTCGGGGTCCTCGGTCCGCTCCAACAGCCCGGCACGGCTGAGCTGACCGACGATCGTGCTCGTGGTCGGGAGGGTGTGGCCGAGGCGTCGTGCCAGGTCGCTCACGCTGAGCGGGCCGGCGAGGGACACGGCCGTCAGCGCCGGGGCGTGGCGTGGCCCGAGCGCCGCCCGCTCGAACGCGTCGACCATCTCGGGGGGCGGCGGCCCGGAATGCTTCAGTGCCGCCAGCGTCTCTCCGAGCAGGGTCACGAGCTCGGTGAGCTCGTCGTGCTCGGGGTCTGCCACGTGGTCCGGAGAGTGGTCGGTAGCGGTCGTGCGGGTCATGAGAAATATTTCTCCTCTTACAATGTTTGTAATCGAAGAACTGTTAGGCTGGCAAAAGTATACCGCGAGCAAGGAGTCTCCCCACATGAGCGCGAGCGAGCAGACAGCGCCGGCGACAGGGCTGGTGGCGCGCGTCGCCGGCTGGTCTGCCGGGCATCGCCGGACCGTCATCATCGGCTGGATCGCGTTGCTGCTCGGCTCCTTCGCCGTGTCGGGCGCCGTCGGCACCAACTACGCGAACAACTTCTCGCTGCCCGGAACCGACAGCCAGCGCGCGATCGACCTGCTCAAGCGCGAGTTCCCGGCCCAGGCGGGCGACGCCGACCAGATCGTGTTCAGCGTCCCGAGAGGCGCGGTCACCGACGCGGCCGCCCGTGCCCGCATCGCGCCCGTCCTCGCGCAGATCGCTCGGCTGCCGCACGTCACGGCGGTCATCAGCCCGTATTCGGCCGCCGGCGCGCGGCAGATCTCGCGCACCGGCGGCGTCGCGTTCGCGACGGTCACGTTCGATGAGAATGCCTCGGCGCTGCCGAAGCCGGCCGTCCAGCGCGTGATCGACGTCGCTCAGAGTGCCGCCTCGCCACAGTTGCAGGTCGCACTCGGCGGCCAGGCGATCGAACAGGCGCAGCGCCAGTCGATCGGCGCGGCCACGGCCGTCGGCCTGCTCGCCGCGATCATCGTGCTGCTCATCACCTTCGGCTCCGCGCTCGCCATGGGGCTACCGATCGTCACCGCCCTGCTCGGCCTCGGGACGGGCATCGGCCTGGCCGGGATCGGCTCGCAGGTGCTCAGCATGCCGGACTTCGCCACCGAGCTCGCGGCCATGATCGGCCTCGGGGTCGGCATCGACTACGCGCTGTTCGTCGTCACGCGCTTTCGCGAGAACTACACGCTCGGACTCGGCGTGGCCGACGCCACCACCGCGGCGATGGACACGGCCGGCCGGGCGGTGCTGTTCGCCGGCATCACGGTGATCATCGCGCTGCTCGGCCAGTTCGCGCTTGGCGTGGGGTTCCTCTACGGTCTGGCCGTCGCATCGGCGCTGGCGGTGCTGATGACGATGCTCGCGGCGCTCACCGTCCTCCCGGCCCTGCTGTCGCGCTTCGGCGAGCGCATCGGGCGCCGTGCGCGGGGCGCCAGGGCCGGCGCGAAAGCCGGCTTCTGGGTGCGCTGGGCCGGCTTCATCGAGCGGCATCCGTGGGAGGGCCTGATCGCCGGCCTGGCGATCATGCTCGCGCTCGCCTCGCCGGTGCTCTCCCTGCGTCTCGGCACGAGCGATGCCGGCAACGACCCCTCCGGGCAGACGACGCGCCACGCGTACGACCTGCTCGCCGCCGGCTTCGGGCCCGGGTTCAACGGCCCGCTGCAGGTGGTCGTGAAGCTGCCGCACGTGGGCGATCCCGTCGCGCTGGGCACGATCGAGCAGACCCTTCGGTCCACCGCCGATGTCGCCGGCGTGTCACCCCCGCGCCTCAGCCCGCAGGGCGCCACTGCGGTGTTCAACGTCTATCCGCGCTCGGCCCCGGAGTCCCTGGCCAGCAGCACGCTCGTCGGCCAGCTGCGCCACACCGAGCTCCCCGGGCTCGAGCGCGCGACCGCGACGACGATCCTCGTCGGCGGCGCGAGCGCGATCGGGACGGACTTCACGCACGTGCTGTCGAGCAAGCTGCCGCTGTTCATCGCGGTCGTGGTGCTGCTCTCGGCGCTGCTGCTGCTCATCGTGTTCCGATCGCTCGTGATCCCGCTGCAGGCGGCGTTCATGAACCTGCTGAGCATCGGTGCCTCGCTCGGCGTCGTCGTCGCCATCTTCCAGTGGGGCTGGCTCGGCGGGCTGTTCAACGTCCGGCCCGGTCCGATCGACGCCTTCATCCCGGTGATGCTGTTCGCGATCGTGTTCGGGCTGTCGATGGACTACGAGGTGTTCCTCGTGTCGCGCATTCACGAGGAGTGGACTCGCACGCGTGACGCCACCACGGCGGTCCGCGCCGGGCTCGCGTCCACGGGGCGCGTGATCACCGCGGCGGCGACGATCATGATCTGCGTCTTCCTCTCCTTCGTGCTGGGCGGAAGCCGCGTGATCGAGTTGTTCGGCCTCAGCCTGGCGACGGCCGTCTTCCTCGACGCGTTCGTCGTGCGCTGCCTGCTGCTGCCGGCGGTGCTGTACCTGCTCGGGGCGCGCACCTGGGCGCTGCCCGCGTGGCTCGGGCACCGCCTGCCCCATGTCGCCGTCGAGCGACCGGCCGTCGAGCCGGCCCGACTCGAGCCGGCGCTCGACGCGCAGGGGTGAGGCGGGGTCGGCGGCCGGCGAGCGCGTCGGCGCGAGCCGGAGCGCTCAGCCGTTCGTGAGCGTCGCCGGCGTGCTCTCGACGGGCCGGGCAGCGTCCTCGAGCGGGGCCGACTCGTCGATCTCCGGCGTCGGCATCTCGATCATTCCGCCCGGGTGATCCACGGCGGCCTGCTTGCGCGCGTCCTTGCGAGCCTGCTTGTCCAGCCGTCGCTCGCGGAGCTTGCTCTCCCGATTGAGCTTCGCCATCGTGGTCTTCTTCTTGCCGTTTGAGCCCATGATTTCCGTCCCTCGTTGTGGAGTTGCGCCGGGGTGAGTGCACGGCGAAACGCGGAGGGCGCACAAGGCAACGACTGCGAAGACGCGGGGCACTGCCTGGGTCGAACCGGGGTTCGACCGGAAGCACCACTGTAGCGCCCGCGGGACATTGAGGCCGACACCCGGCCGCTCGAGCCCGTGGCCACCGGGCGCCTGGACGCCCGCGATCCGTGCCTGCGCGCCCGGTCCGCCCGCCCCCGGCGATCGGACAAACGTCCTTGGCGACGGCCGAAATCGTCCACGACGGCACAGGTCGCGGACTCGCCGGCCGATGTAAGCGATATGGATCCGGTGTCCTACGACAAGACCTGGCTGTGTCCGACGCCGCAGGACCGCGCGCGCGTGCTCGACATGGAGCGCCGGCTGAAGCCGCTGCGGCTGATGACGTTCGGTTCGCTCGGCACGGCGCTGCTCGTCTGCATGCCGTGGGCCGGCTGGTGGCCGTTGCCGCTGCTCGCCGGCGCGCTCGCGGGCTTCCTGCTCGCCGGACGTGCCCAGGCAGGCCTACGCCGGCCCGAGTACGCGATCGTGCTCGCCTGGTCGATGTCCGTCGTCGTCGTGGCGATCGGCGTCCTCGAGACGGGCGGCCTGCACAGCCCGGCCGCGCCGTGGCTCGCGATTCCCGCGGTTGCGCTCGCCGTTCGCTTCCGCGTGCGCGGCGTCGTGGCCGGAAGCCTGTTCACCGCGGCGGTCGTCGTCGCCATCGGCCTCGTCCCGGCGCTGTCGACGCCGCGGTTTCCGGTCGGCGTGTGGGTGGTCGCCATCCTCGCGCTGCTGACGTCGAACGTCGGCTACACGCTCGCGTTGCTGAACTCGGACCTCCACCATCGAGGCGAGGCGCTGATCGACCAGCTCACCGGCATGCTCAACCGCAACGCCCTGCAGGCCCGCGTCGCCGAGATGACCGAGCAGGCCCGCATCAACGAGCAGCCGGTCGCGCTGATCGTCGGCGACCTCGACCATTTCAAGGCCATCAACGACCGCCACGGCCATGCAGTGGGCGACGCGGTGCTCGCGGCGGCGGCGTACCGCATCCGCAAGGCGCTGCGCGCCTACGACCTCGCCTATCGGCTCGGCGGCGAGGAGTTCCTCGTGGTGCTTCCCGGGGGCGACCCGGTGAGCGCGGTGGAGATCGCAGAGAACCTGAGGCGAGCGATCGAGGACGAGGACACGGCCGGAGTGGGCTTCACGATGTCGTTCGGCGTGAGCGCGTCAACCGGCGGCGACTTCGACTTTCCGACCGTCTTCGCCGCGGCCGACGACGCGCTGTACGTCGCCAAGCGGGCCGGGCGCAACCGCGTGCACCTCGCCGGGGCGCCCGTCGCCGCGGCACTGGCGGCCTAGGCGCTCAGCGCCGCGCTCGCGCATCGATTGCGCCACGCGCGTCACGGAAGATTGGACAGGTTTTTGACCGCGACCGGTCGAGGAACGCGTCTGCGTGGTCGAGGTGCTCGGCACATTATCTCGAACCAGATAATCCGACGGTAGGTACACGGCCTGGCCGTCGGTGCATGTGACGCGTGGCGCCGTCGTCGACGCCCGTGTGGCAGGCTGTCGTTCGTGAGCGTGATCGCGTTCGCCGAGCTGTTCGGGATCGCCGGCCGCCGGCCCGAGCTGGTCGCGCTGCTCGAGGACGCGGAACGACGGGTGGCGGCCGAGCCCGGATGCCGGCGCTACACGTTCGCGGCGACGCTCGCCGACCCGGACCGATTCCTGCTCGTGAGCGAGTGGACCGAGCAGGATGCGCTCGATGCCCACTATCGCTCGGAGGCGTTCGCCACGTTTCAGTTCGGGCTGGACGGGCTGCTCGCCCGGCCCAGCGCGATGACCGTCTATGGGGTCGCCGAGTCCGTGCGGCCGCTCGACACGACGCAGATGGATCCGCGCGACGCCGACTAGCACCGGCGCGTTACGCGGCCAGCAGGGTTCCGAGCTTGATCAGCAGGAGCACGACGATCAGGACCGTGTAGGCGCGCAGCAGCGCAAGGCCGAGGTTCCCACTACCGCTTGAGACAGAGGTAGCGGGCGAACACGCCGTCGTCACTGTAGTGGGCGTCAGCGATGGTCAACCCCGCGTGCTCGAGCATCGGCTCGAGCAGCCAGGTGAACGTGCTGTGCTCGTCGCGCAGGTGCTCTTCGAGCTCGGGACGGGTCCAACCCGTGTCGCCGTCCGCCGCCGCCGCGGCGGTCGCCACCCATGCCTCCAGACGGGCCGGGGCGTCGGCCGCCTCGAAGTGGAAGGCGACGTCCCACAGCCGGAGCAATCCCCCCGGACGCAGCATCGCCGCCAGCCGCTGGAGCGCGATCGCCTTCCAGAAGTCGGGCAGGTGATGCAACGCGTAGCGGCTGTAGACGAGGTCGACAGGATCGCCATGGTGCTCATAGGTGAGAAACCCGGCCTCGACGCAGACGACGTTGCTCAGGCCGCGCTCGACGATCGAGGTGCGCAGAGCGGCGAGCATGACCGGCGAGACGTCGACGGCGATCACCCGTCTGACCGCCGGCGCACACGCGAGCGCGAACTGCCCCGTGCCGGCTCCGATGTCGACAACGACCGAATCGGCGGCGAGTCCGGTGGCGCGGAGCAGCGCGAGCTCGGCCTCGGCCTGCGCGTCCTCCTTGTCGTCGTAACGCCGAACGTGGTCCGGGTCGAGATTCTCCCGGCCCGCGTGAACGACCTCCTCGATCACCCAGTCGGCATGCGCGTCGGCCACGGCCATATCATGCCGAAGACTCGGCTGAGGCGGTCCGCTTCGGTTGCGCGAAAACCAGCGGTGCTAGCTTGTCACCCATGGGGTCGGAGTGGCCGTCGCTGTCCTACCAACAGTGGAGCGCGACGTGTGACACGTTGCACGCGCACACGCAGGTTCTCGGCAAGCTGGCGGTCGCGCTCGCCCCGCCCGAGCCCGAGCTCCAGCACGCGGCGCTCCGTCTGACCGCTCGGGGCTGGGAGACCGCACCGTTGCCCGCCCCCGACCATTCCGGGGCGCTCGTGGTCGCGCTCGATCTGCACACGCACGAGGCGGTCGTCGAGCACAGCGATGGCCGCGTGCGGCGCGTCGCGCTGACGCCCGACCGTCCGGTGGGGGACGTCACGCGCGAGCTGCTCGACACGCTGAGCGGCCTCGTCGGTGTTGTGACGATCAACCCGACGCCGCAGGAGGTGCCGTGGAGCGTGCCACTCGACGAGGACACCGAGCACGCGCGCTACGACGTGGGTCAGGTGGCCTCCTACTTCGACCTGGCCATCCGTGCGGCGCTCGTCCTCGCCGCGTTCCGGGCGCCGTACCGCGGACGCTCGACGCCGGTCAACGCCTGGTGGGGCTCGTTCGACCTCGCGGTGAATCTCTTCTCCGGCCTGCCGGCCGCTCCCCCGTCACAGGACTTCATCATGCGCAACGCGATGGACGCGCAGGAGGTGGCGATCGGTTGGTGGCCCGGCGACGCGAACCACGACCGGGCGGCGTTCTATGCCTACGCGCATCCGGCGACGGACGGCTTCGCCGGCGCCACGCTGTCGCCCGCGGCCGCACGCTGGGACGCGAAGCTCGGCGAGTACATCCTCGACTGTGAGGACATCGGCTCGAGCGCCGACCCCGGCGCGCTCGCGCTCGAGTTCGCGCGGTCGGCGTTTCGCCACGCCTGCATCAGCTGCAACTGGGACCCGGCGCTTCCGGCGAGCGCCGAGGGGAGTCCGCCACCGGTCGTCTGAGGCCGCTCCGGGGTGGCGGCGGGGCGAAAAAGACTCGCTTAGGCGACCGCGGCGACCTCAAGCAGACTGCGCCCTTCGCCGACGTACTCCCGATGGCGCCTCAAGAGCCACGGCGCATGTTGACGGCCGACAGCGAACGGGCGGCGCCCGCCCGGCTGCCGCAGGCCGGGGAGCCGGTGCACCCGCTCGGCCGGGCGCTCGGCGCGCGGGCCGCGGACGTGGTGACCCTCACGGGGGCGCGAATCAGAGCGCTGGGCCACGGTGACGACCACGCCGTTCAGGCCAGCTTCGAACAGCTGAACCGGAACTCCACGCTCGCGCTGGCCCGCTGGCTTGGCGGCGACCTCGCCCGGCCCTCGGAGAACGCCCGCGAGAGCGCGGCCTTCTACGGCGAGCTGGCGGCTCGTCGCGCCGCGTCACTGCAGGAGGTCACCTCGCGCTGTCTGTGCTGGCGCGACTCGGTGGCCGACGTGCTGCGCGAGAGCGCCGCCGAGCTCGGCAGCTCGCCCGATGCGCTCGCCGAAGCACTGCGGATTCTGCAGCTCGCCCTGGAATCCGGCCTCGTGCGAATGGCCAAGTCCTTCGACGCCGAGCGGGAGCGCACCGATGAGGAGCTCGCGTTCGTGGCCACCCACGACGCCCTGACCGGGCTGCCGAACCGGACGCTGATCCTCGACCGTGCGGCGCAGGCGCTGTTGCGTGCCCGCCGGCACGACGCCCCGGTGGCGGCGCTGTTCATCGGCCTCGACAACTTCAAGGTGGTCAACGAGACGCTCAGTCACGGAGCCGGTGACGAGCTCCTGCGCGCGGTCGCCGAGCGGCTCAACGACGTCGTCCGCGACACCGATGCGCTCGGGCGCGTCGGAGGGGACGAGTTCATCGTGATCGCGGAGGAGTTCGCGCCGGCCGACGGGCCGGAGCTGCTCGCCCGGCGTGTGCGGGAGGCGCTCAAGCGTCCGTTCACCCTGGCCGGGGAGCAGCAGAATCGCCTGACCGTCACCGCGAGCATCGGGATCGCGGCAGCCACGCGATCCTTGGCCGAGGAGTTGATACGGGACGCGCACATCGCGATGTACCAGGCGAAGCTGGACGGCAAGAACCGGCACGTCGAGTTCGAGTCCGGCATGCACGACGAGGTCCACGCCCGCATGGAGCTCGAGATGGACCTGCGCGACGCGCTCCCGAATGACGAGTTCTTCCTCGTCTACCAGCCGACGTTCAACCTGCGCGACCTGAGCCCGACCGGGGTCGAGGCGCTCCTCCGCTGGCGGCACCCCGCGCGCGGCGTCGTCCAGCCGAACGACTTCATTCCGCCGCTCGAGACGACCGGGCTGATCATCGAGGTCGGCGCGTGGGTGCTCAGGCAGGCCTGCCGGCAGGGCGCGACCTGGCGCGCGGCCGGGCACCCGATCGGCATGGCCGTGAACGTCTCCGCACGCCAGCTCGACGCCGACGCGTTCGTCGCCGATGTGCGCGAAGCGCTGGCCGAGAGCGGGCTGGAGGCGAGTGCGCTGACCCTCGAGGTCACCGAGACGACGCTCATGCGAAACGTCGAGGAAACGGCCCGGCGACTGACCGCCATCAGGGAGCTCGGCGTGCGGATCGCGATCGACGACTTCGGGACCGGGTACTCGTCACTGGCCCATCTGCAGCAGTTCCCCGTCGACGCGCTGAAGATCGACCGGGCGTTCGTGTCCCGGCTGACGCAGAATCGCGGAGGGGAGACGCTCATTCACACCCTCGTACAGCTCGGCAAGGCGCTCTCGATCGAGACGCTGGCCGAGGGGATCGAGGAGGAGCAGGAGCTCTCGATCCTGCAGGACGAGCAGTGTGACAGCGGCCAGGGATTCCTCTTCGCCCGACCCCTGGACGTCGCCGCAACCGAGGCCTTCCTGCAGACCGCGGCCGGCGGCAAGTCGTCGTCTGTCATCCGAAGCGAGACCGATCCCGGCCGGCCGCGGCGCCGGGCGGCCTGAGCCGACCGCTCACTCCTCGCGCCGCTGTGAACGCGGCCGACGTTGGGGTCCCCTTCACCTGGAGAACAACGAGCGAGGTGCGTGTCCGGTTAGCTCAGGTCGCCCGGTGTCGGACTCGCGCCTGGCGTGCCCGTCGGCGGCGAGACCGACTTTTCTACAGATAGTCTGAAGAAAAGGCGGTCTCGTCTCTCGTCGGGCCTTTAGCCCGGTCCGGGGCCGCATCGGCGCGGGGCCGTCCGACACGCCGAGCCCGGCTCACGGCGCTTGCGGTCAACCGGAGCAAACCGGATACGCACGACGAGCGATTTCCGCTCCGACAGCCGGTGATTCGTCCAAGGCCGGGGGACGAGGCTCGCTCAACGTGCCGGCCGCTGTCGATTTTCGAAGGGATGTCGACTGTCACCGCCGAACCGACTCGTCCCGACGACGCGTTCACCCTGCCCCCGGGCGAGATCGCGCCCTCGAGCCCGATGGCCCAGGCCGCTCGCCGCTTCGGCGACGCCTATCCGCCGATCGAGCGTCACTGGATCGTGCGCAGCGCCGCGATCGCGTACGTGGCGGCGACGCTGGTGTACGTCCCCTGGTTGTTCACGGTGCTGAACGCTCGGCTGCCCTGGCTCGCGTGGCCGTTTCTCATCGCGAACCTCCTGACCGCGTCCACGACGCTGCTGAGCGCGTTCAACCACTGGTGGCGCGCGGTGCCCGATCCACACCCGCTGCCGTACGGCGGCGAGCCGACGGTCGGCATCGTGATCCCGTGCTGCGGGGAGCCGGTGCCGATGGTGCTGCGCACGATCGCGTCGGTGCTCGATCAGGACTGGCCGCGCGAGAGCATGCTGATCGTCATCAGCGATGACGGACACGACCCGGCGCTGCACGATGCGCTCCGTGCCTGGCCCGTCATCTACCACTCGCCGCCCGACCGCTTCGCGCCCGGGCGCGACGGCGCCGCCAAGTCCGGCAACCTCAACTCGGCGGTGGCCATGCTCACCGGCGCGTACCCGGAGGTGCGCTACATCGAAACCCGCGACTGCGACGACGAGGTCGCCTCGCGGGCGTTCCTGCGCCATGCCGTGGGACAGCTCGAATACGACGAGCGCGTCGCCTTCGTGCAGACCATCAAGGAGACGCAGGTCAGCCCCGGCGACCCGTTCAACAACCGGGAGTCGATGTTCTACCGCGGTCAGATGCTGTCGCGCAACGCCGCCAATGCGGTGTTCCCCTGCGGCTCGGGTCTCGTGTGGCGCCGCCGGGCGCTCGAGCACATCGGCCTCTTTCCCACCTGGAACCTCGTCGAGGATCTGCAGTCGGGGGTCGAGGCGCTGCGTCGCGGCTGGCGCAGCTGCTATCTGCCGATCGTGGGCGCGATGGGCCAGCACTCGCCCGAGGACATGGCGAACGTCTACAAGCAGCGTGGCACGTGGGCGATCGACACCGTGCGGCTGATGCTGTGGGGTGACCTGTCGGGCCTGAGGCCGCGCCAGCGACTGCAGTTCTACGAGCTCCTGCTGTACTACCTGCACTCGTTCACGATGCTCGTGTACGTCCCTTGCATCTGCCTCTCGCTCCTCGGCGATGCGCCGTTTCGTGCCAGCAACGCGAGCTTCGTCCTGCACATCCTCCCGCTCGTGTTCGCCACCGAGGCCTGGCTGCTGGCCATCAACCGCCCGTACAACGACCGGCGCAAGCGCCAGCGTCACCCGATCCGGGAGCTCTGGCGAGTGCGTACGATGTGGAGCGGCCTGGCACCGGTCTTCATCAAGGCCTCGATCCAGGCGATCCTCGGCGGCCCCCGGCGCAAGCCGGTCTACAAGGTGACCCGCAAGCACAACGAGGTGCGCTGGCACTGGCAGCACGTGCTGCCCCAGACGTTCATCCTGGCGCTCGTCATCGGCGCCGCGATCTACGCGATTCGTCACGGGACGGTGCCACGCCCGATCGTGTTCTACCCGTTCCTCTGGTGGGGCGGCCTGTACGTCATTCTGTTCGCCGGCTTCGTGGCCCGCAGCTGGTACGGCGTGAGCAAGCTGCCCCGCTTTGCCCCGACGGTCGAACGCCGGCGCCCGCCGCGTGCCGCCGCGGAGTCGCGCGCGCCGTGCTGGAGTGTCTGGGACCGGCCCGGGCTACGGCGCCCGATGGCGCCGCCGGGGAACGCGGTCGTCGTGGCGACGGTCATCGCCAACGCCCGCGCTGCCGCGTGAATGAGCGCAAGGAGGAGAGCCGGCGCTATTCGCCGTAGACCCGCACCTCGACGCGCTCCCGGGACTCACCGGGGCGGCCGAACGTGAGGTGAAGGAGCCCGTTGACCGTACTGATGATCACCGCGGCCAGCGCCGCCCACCAGAAGCTCGAGATCGTGAAGGCCGACACGATCCAGTGCGTCAGATAGAGCATGAACACGTTGATGAGGAAGTAGAAGATGCCGAGGGTGACGACGATGAACGGAATCGAGAGGATCGTCACCAGCGGCTTGACGAACGAGTTCACCAGCGTGAACACGAGTCCGGCGAGCAGCAGCGCCCACCACTCGTTGCCATAGCTGAGGCCGGAGAGCAGCCACGTGGCCACGAACAGCGCGATGGTGTTGAACACCCACGTGATCGCCAGCCGACGGGCCATCATCACAGCCTAGCCAACGCCCGCACCACGGAAGGCCGCAACTACTTCCGGGCCGCGATCGCCTCACAGGTCTGCGCCGGAATCGCCTGAACGGCGTTCAGGACCTCCGTCAGGCCGCCCTGAGTCGTGAGGTCGAGGGCATGCAGGATCGCCTCGGTGTCACGGAACGTCTGCACCGACCGCTCATCGGCCGCCTTCGCCTGGACGTTCTGCCCGACGATGATGATCGGCAGGAGCACGAGCTGCAGGAAGGTCTGCGCGATCCAGGCCACGATGATGATCGAGTTGCCGGATTTGAATGCCGACGGCGCGCTGACGAGCGCCAGGAGCGTGAAGAGGTACGCGCACCACATCGTGCCGACCACGAGTGTGATCTTGAGCCCGACTCGCGCGTTCAGATTCGTGCCTCTGTGGTCGACGACCTTGATCGGGCCTCGCTCGCTTCGCACCGCCAGGCGGTGCGCGACGACATGGGGCTTCTCAGTGGTGCTCATCGTGCTGTGGCTGCCTTTCGGTTCACGGAACGCGTCACGCGGGTCGGTGATCGGTGCGTCGAGCGGGCGGTCGGACCGGTGTTCGCCAACGGCGATCAGAATCCCGCCCATCGGACCGTTCGCGGCGTCCGAACTCGCCGGGGACGGGCCTAGACAGAGAGCCCGCCGCTCAGCGCGCGAGCACGAGCACGGCCAGGGCCGCGAGCACGGCGAGCAGGGTCGCGGCGGCGAGGATCCGCGCCCGCCAGACAGAAGCGTCCCCCGGTACCCACAGGGCCCGCAGGCTTGTCGTCATCTGCGTCGTACGGTCGCCGTCGTCACCGCTCGCGGCGGAGTGCGGGGCGGGGGCGGGGGGCACCCTCGGGCGGCGTGGGACCGTCCCGCCTGCCGCGACCGCCGAGCCTGCGAGGACCGCTGAGGCGGGCCCGACCGCCGAGGCGCGAGGCGCTCGGACGAGAGTGGGCATTTCGGCGGCCTCGGACCGGCCAGGCCGCGCCCCGAGATCCTTCCCGGTCACGGCGGTTTGAGCGGGCGGCTGCTCGAGCTCGCGCAGCGCCGCCTCGCGCTGGGCCACCGATGCCCGCAGCCCGCGCGCGGTGACCTCGCTCCCGGCCAGCGCGGCCCCGAGCTCGCGCACGGAGGCCTCGCGCTGGGCGAGGGCCTCCTGGGACTCGCGCTTGGCGGCCGCGGTCGCGCTCAGTTCACGGTCACGCTCGCGGAGGGCCCGGTCGAAGTTCGCCTGCGCGGCATCGCGCTGACGCGCCAGCCGATCGCGTTGCCCGGCGGCCGCGTCGCGTTCCTGCATCAGGCGGGCGCCGCGTGCGGCGGTCAGCTCCCAGCGGCGGGTGACCTCTTCGGAGTGCCGGCGTGCCGCGTCGCGCTCGGCGAGCATGCGGTCCCGGTCGCGCCTTGCCGCGTCGCGCGCCGCGCAGGCCTCGTCGCGTTCACGGGCCGTCTCGTCCCGCGCGACGCGGGCCGCATCACGCTCGCGCGTGGTCTGGGCGGCAAGCGCCGCCGCCGCTCGATCGCGCTCCGCCTCTGCGCGCAGACCGGCCAGGCGCAGCTCGACTTCGGCTTCGATCGCGTGGTGGCGCTCGGCCAGGGCGGCGTCCCGCGCCGCGAGCGCAGCATCATGCTCCTTGTGCAGCCGGTCGCGGTCGCGCCTGACGGCGTCGAGCTCGGTCAGCGCTTCGTCTCGGGAGCGCAGCGCCGCGTCACGCTCGGCTCGGAGCGGCCCGTCCTTTTCGTCTCGCTCGGCCGTAGCCGGGTCGGGCTCCGCGGCGTCGCGCCTGGGCGCCGGCGCGCGAAGCGGCGTTGAGGGGCGCGAGCGGCTGCGCCCCGGGTCGCGCCGTCGCGCCGGCCGCGAGGGCTGCGGGAGCGCGACGGTCAGGTCCGGCGCCACGGTCAGCTCAACCTCGAGCACGTCCGCCGGATCGGCGGGCCAGCGAAACGCGGCCACCCACGCCTCGCCTTCTTCGGCGACCCAGGGCTTGTGATCGAGCACAGCGAGCGAACGCCTCTCGCGGCCGTCGGCCACCGCCGTCAGGGCCGGGCGCATGAAGCGTCGCCCGCGGACCCCGAACCACCGCCCATGCACCTCGAGAGCGTCGTCCGCGGACCGCTCGAAGCGCTCCAATTCGAAGCTCGGCGAGCGCAGGCCCGTCACGATCCGCCCTCGCGGTCTGGCATCGAGGATCTGATTACCCGCGATCGCCTCGGATCATGTCCGGGCCATCATGCGCTCCACCCGTGCCCATCGGGATCGTCGGGCTAGGCTGGGCGTCGATGGCGCAGCTGCGAGACACGCGCGTCCTGGTGACCGGCGGCACGAGCGGCCTGGGGCGGGCGATGGCGCAAGCGCTCGCACAGGCGGGCGCCCGGGTGGCGGTGACCGGCCGCCAGCGGAAACGGGCGCAGGCCATCGCCGCGGAGTTGGGGGCCGGAGCGCTGGGAGTCGAGCTGGACGTCCGCGATGTCGGCTCGGTGACGGCGGCGGTCGACACCGTCTACGAGATGCTCGACGGCCTGGACGTACTGGTCAACAACGCCGGGATCGGGATGCGGACCGTCAACCCGCGGTTCATGGCCGAGCCCCAGCCATTCTGGGAGCTGTCGCCGGCCGGCTTCCGCGACGTGTTGGAGACCAAGGCGACCGGGACCTTCCTGGTCGCCCGCGCTGTCGCTCCGCGCATGCTGAGCGCCGGCGCCGGCCGGATGATCACGATCTCGATGAGCGAGCAGACGATGACCCGCCGCGGCTTCGTCCCGTACGGACCCTCCGGCGCCGCCGTCGAGGCTCTGGCCCGCGTGATGGCCGCCGACCTGGCGGACACGCCGGTCACCGCCAACATCCTGCTTCCCGGCGGGGCGACCGCCACCGGGATGATTCCGGACGAGCTGCCAGATGAGCTGCGCGCCAACCTGCTCGACCCGGCGATCATGGGACCGCCGATCGTCTGGCTCGCCTCGGCGGAGGCCGCCGGGGTTCACGACGAGCGGATCGTCGCCCGCGACTTCGAGAACTGGCTCCAGGCGCGTGAGCAGAGCAAGGTGTGAGCGCGTGGTTGAGGCGGCGGGGGCAGTCGCGATTGCGGCGCAACGCCTAGCCAAACTCGCGTCCGCACCGTAGCCTTGCGGGTGATGCTGCGGCTGAAGCTCGTGACGTTGCTCCCATTCTTGTCACGGTGGATCGACGTCTCACCGGCATGCTGCGGCGTGTGCCCGACGTGCATCGGGACGGCGGCGGGCAGCCTGTTGCTGCCGGTGGTCTTCGGGGACCGCGACGAGCAGTCCGACGGCTGAGCCGCGAGGGCTCCTGCCGCGACCGGGCCTCAGTCGTGCCGACGACCGCTACTGGCGGCTCGCCGCGGACGCCGAAGACGAGCGCGCGTCCTGGATCGTGACCACGACGACGCGATCCTCCGGTTCGATGAAGACGTACACGAGGATCAGCCAGCGCCACGGTCCGAGAATGAACCTGAAGCCGTCCCAGTGTCCGGCGAGCGCCGGTCCCAGGTTCGGAAACTGACCGAGCGACTGCAACGACCGGGCGACCCGGGCACGAGTGTCCGCCGGGAGGCTGTGCGTCACGATCAGGGTGTCGAGGTCCTCAACGGCGGCAACCGCGAGTTCGACTCGGGCCACAGGCTAGAGCTCGTCCAGCGAGATGGTGTTCGCGGCCTGCGCTTGCGCGCGGCCGAGTTCTGCACGCGCGAGGGCGCCCGGGATACCGTCCAGCAGTGCGGCGACGTTGCGCGCGTCGGGGTCAGCGTCATCGAGCGCGCTCGAAAGAAGCGAACGCGCGATCGTGCCCGGCTGGATATGCATGCGTTCCGCAAGGCGCACGAGCTTCTGCGCCTGCTCGTCATCCAGCGTGATGTTGAGGCGTTCCATCTGCACGGGGATACTACACGAGATAGCACAAGTCGTGTAGCCCGTAGGGAGGAGGGGCGCGCATGGCCACGGGGGTCAGCGGCGTGGCCGTGTTCCTTGCCGGTGCCTTCGCGTGGACCACTCGAGCACGCTCACGCAGGAGCGTGCGCCGGTCTTCCGCCGGTCAGCGTTCGCCTGGCTCGTGTACCACGAGCACGGGACAGTTCGCGTGCTTGAGGACGGCACGCGACGTGCTGCCCTCGAGCCGAGCGCGAAGTCCCGTCAGCCCGCGTGAGCCTACGACGATCGACACCGCGTGCCGCTCGTCGGCGACCCGCAGGATGGTGCGGGCGACGCCACCCCCGTCGGATGTGGCAAGTGGCTCAGCGTCGAGCCCGACCGAGCGGGCCAGTTCGGCCCCCTGGCGGGCCACGCGCTCCGCGTGCTCACGAAGCTCGTCGCCGAGCTCCAACGCGGTCGCTGGGTCGACGGCCGGAGCCATCGACACGTCCGGCGTGCCGGCGACCGCCGCGTACGCGAGCGCCGGCTCATACACCGTGAGCACGACCGCTCGCCGTGTGGACAGCAGGCGGGCCGCGTCAGCGACGGCTTGGCGAGCGGCAGCCGATCCGTCGAAGGCGAGCAGCACCGGCTCGTCGGAGGCGCTCATCCGCGCAGTCTATTCGAGCTTCCGAACGTCCCACTGCTCGGCCAACGAGCCGTCAGTCGATCGTAGGGCTCGGCCGGATGAGGCGCACGTCGACGTCAAGCGTCAGGCCAGTCCAAGCGTGGTCGGCTGTCAGCACCGGAGTCGATATTCGTCGCGCGAGGGCAAGACATGCACGGTCGGCCAGGGAGAGGCCGGCCGAGCGTGTGAGTGGCCGCAGTCGGGCGGCCTCGATCGAGTCGGCGGCTGTGAAGGGCTCAACCGTGATCGCGCCATCGAGGAGTCCTCGGCTGGTGAGCTCGGCCACTACCGTTGCCGGGGCGCTGCCGCGAACCGCGAGCGTGCTCAGAGCCTCGGCGAGGTTGACGGCGGAGAGTGTGGCGCCGCCCGCGATCGAGTCAGCGACGACGTCGGCGCCGGTTTCGTTGGCGAGGTAGGCGAGCATGGCCGAGGCGTCAAGCACGGGCTGAACGCTTGTTTCGGGCATCTACTGCTCGCGTTCCGCTTCGGCCCGGCGCTCGCTGAGCAGCTCGTCAACGAGCGAGCCGTCCTCGGTGAGGTCGGCGAACAGGCCTCGGCTCTCGTCTGCCACCGCTCGATAGGGTCGGAGCCGTAGCGACCCGTCTGCCTCGGTGCTCAGCAGCATGCGGGTGCCTGGAGTGAGACCCAGCGCGGAGCGAATGGACGAGGGGAGCACCAGGCGCCCGCGATCGCCTATCGTGACTCGCTCCGTGTGGGACATCTAGCGACTGTACCACAGGTCGTGCTAGGCCCACGGACGCCCGTCGTGCCGGCTAAGGCTGGCGAACTGCAGCTAGGTCGGGCGCGACAACGATGAGACGCGTCCGGTTACCAAGGCACGGCGTGCTTCTAGCTAGGCTAGCTAGACGATGCTATGCTGCGGCTGTGCCACAGGTCGGAATGCATGAAGCAAAGACAAAGCTCTCGCAGTTGGTCGAGCGGGCAGTGTCGGGTGAGGACATCGTGATCGCTCGCAACGGGACGCCCGTCGTCCGGCTTGTTCCCGTCGCCGGATCCTCCTCGCTGGCAACGGTGCGTGGTGCGTGGCGAGACCAGATTGAATTTGCCGACGACTTCGACGATCTGCCGGACGACATCGCTGAGGCTTTCGGCGCTCGGTGAAGCTGCTGCTTGATACGCATGCAGCGCTCTGGTGGCTGGGCGATGACCGGCGCCTCGGACCGTCGACCACGGATCTGCTGGCCGACGCATCCAACGACGTGCTCCTCAGCGCAGCCGTCGTATGGGAGGTCGCGATCAAGCGCTCGCTCGGGAAGCTGAAGGCACCGGACGGGTTCGCATCGATTCTGACGGCTGCCGGCGCCAAGGCGTTACCCGTCACGGTCATGCACGTCGAAGCGCTGGAGCGCCTCGAGTGGCACCACCGCGATCCGTTCGACCGGATGCTCATTGCCCAGGCAACGGTCGAGCAGGCGGTGGTCGTCTCGAGCGATCAAGCGCTCCGGCCCTACGGCGTCCCGGTCATCTGGTAAGCGCATATCCGCCGCACCACATGCCGTGACGAGCGAGTGTCGAGCGACGCCAGATTGAATCTGCGAGCGAATGCGGTGATCCTGAGATCAGTGGATCCAATTGTCCGCTGTCGCCGTCGCGGACTGATCTGCCCAAGCAACGACGGGCGCCGCGCGCAGATCGCGCTTCGGCGGTTGGACGACAATGCCCGTCGCCAACCGCCGAGGCGGACGCGGCGATTGGCTAACGTGGCGATCGCACGCTCTTGGCCCCCCGCACGATCGGAGCAACGATGAAGACGCGCAAGCTGGCCTCGCTCGAGGTCTCGGCTCTCGGACTCGGCTGCATGGGGATGTCGGCGTTCTACGGCTCCGCCGACGAGGACGAGGCGATCGCCACGATCCGCCATGCGCTCGAGATCGGCATCAACTTCCTCGACACGGCCCAGCTGTACGGCCCGATGACCAACGAGCAGCTCGTCGGCCGCGCGATCGCGGGCCACCGCGACGAGTACGTCATCGCCACGAAGTTCGCCCGTCGCATCGAGCCGACGACCGTGCCAGGCGACCTCTCGACGATCGGCCCGCTCGACGGCTCGGCCGAGCACGTCCGCAACTCGATCGACGGCTCGCTTCAACGGCTCGGGACCGACCACGTCGACCTCTACTACCAGCACCGCGTCGATCCCAGGATCGACATCGAGGAAACCGTCGGCGCGATGGCCGAGCTCGTCCAGCAGGGCAAGATCCGTCACATCGGCCTCAGCGAGGCCGGACCGGAGACGATCCGCCGCGCCCATGCCGTGCATCCGATCACGGCCGTGCAGACCGAGTACTCGATGTGGTCACGCGACCCCGAGACGGAGATCCTGCCGACCTGCCACGAGCTCGGGATCGGCTTCGTGCCGTACTCGCCGCTCGGCCGCGGCTTCCTCTCCGGCCGCTTCACCTCGCCGGACGAGCTCGACGACAACGACTTCCGCCGCCACGGGCCACGCTTCACCGGCGACAACCTGCAGGCCAACCGGCGCCTCGCCGCCAAGGTGGCCGAGATCGCGCAGGAGAAGGGCATCACACCAGCGCAGCTCGCGCTCGCCTGGGTGCTGGCCCAGGGCGACGACCTCGTCCCGATCCCGGGCACCAAGCGGCGCACCTACCTTGACGAAAACGCGGGCGCCGTCGACGTGCAGCTCAGCGACGAGGACCTGGCCCGGATCGACGCCGAGCTGCCGGCGGTGGCGGGCGAGCGCTACGACGAAGCCGGGATGGCGGGCGTCGACCTTTAGGGTGGGATCAAGCTTGTGCGACGTCACGGCGACGAAACGCTCAGCGGCAGGGAAACGACACGCACGCGTCACCGTGCTGGAGTCCGTGGGTAGCCGGCACAGCCGGCACAGGAGCCGTCGAGCAGCTGACGAAGCGAACTCGAGACAGCTCAGTGAGGGTCGCTGAGACGGTTGGACGGCCCGGTCGCGGGACGGAGCGCTCACTCGGAGGGGATAATACGCTCCCCTTGAGGTGATAGAGTTGTCCCCGTGTCGAGTCCCTTCGTCTACGAGGAACCGGTCATGCCGGATGTCCTCATCGATCGAGACGCCGAGATGGCCGTGCTCGTCGATCGCGTGGGGGACACTCGCAACAGTCGTCTGGAAGGGCCGCGACGCCTCGGTAAGACGTCCCTTCTGCGAGCGCTGCTCGCTGAGGCTGACAGTAACGGCGACGTGCCCGTGGAGGTCAACTTCCTCGGCTGCGTCAGTGCGTCAGATGTCGCGGAGCGCATCGAGCGCGCCTACGCCGCCCAGCTAGACGGCACACTGAAGCGCTGGTTCGACGGGGTCATTCGCACACTGAGGCCGACGATCAGCGCGGCGCCGGGCGGCGTCGGCGTCAAGGCCCAGCCCCAGGTGAGCACGCCGGGCCTGCTGGACCGGCTCGCGCTCCCGAGGCGCATCCACGAGCGCACCGGTAGGCGCTGCGTCGTCGCCTTCGACGAGTTTCAGGAGGTGCTCCGCGTCGATCCCTCGCTGCCCGGCGTGATCCGCTCTGAACTCGAGCAGCACGGGAGCGCCGCCGCCTACATTTTCTGCGGCTCGCATCCCGGGCTTATGCGCGAGCTCTTTTCCGACCGCCGGCACGCCTTCTTCGGCCAGGCCGCGCCGGTCGAGCTCGGTCCGCTGCCACCGGATGCCCTCGCCGACTTCATCACCGCCCGCTTCACGGAGGGTCGCCGCGACCCTGGTGAGGCGCTCGGGCCGCTGCTCGACGTCGCCGAGGGCCACCCGCAGCGGGCCATGCTGCTCGCTCACCACCTCTACCAGCAGGTCCAGCCCAAGCAGACCGGCGACATCGAGGCCTGGGACGTGGCGCTTGCCTCGGCGCGCCGCGAGACCGCCGGCGAACTGCAGGTCCTCTGGGACAGCGCCACTGAAATCGAGCGCCGCGTACTGAAGACGATCGCGCAACGCACGATCGCCTTGGGCAGCCAGCAGGCCGAGGCGAGGTACGGGCTCGCCAAGGGCGGCTCGACCGGGATCGCCGCCGACCGCCTGTTCACCGAAGGTCACCTCATCCGGGATGAGTCAACCCGCACAGGGTGGCGAGTCCTCGACCCGTTCCTCGCGATGTGGCTACGCGAAGGCTAGTCGCACGGCACTGGCGGCCCGTAGCCAGAACCGGCAACCGGTCGTCAGACGCGACCGACGTAACGGGATCAATCTGGTTTCGCCCGACAGCGAGCCTCTGAGGAGCGCGGAGCTGCTCCCGGCGCGACCCAGACGGCGATATCGACAGCACGCTTCACCGTGCCTGGGTCCAAGTGCGGCGGGGTGGTCAGCGCCGAGTCGACCGGCGGGGTTCTCGCGCGACGCGATCCTCGTTCCAACGCTCGATAATGACGGTTATGTCAACCAATATGTCGCATACGGACGGCAGTTCGGACGCCGATCCTAACTGTCGAGCGGTGTCGATTCCCAGTCGGATGTCAGCGGAATTCCCGGTCGATGTCAGCGATTCGTCCCGCTCGTTCGTATGTCAGCGGGGTTCTCACGAGATCTCACTGGATCGGCCCGATCGGCACGTAGCGTGTGCGCAGTCCTGGAAGCTTCGACTGCCTTTCGTCGCCGGTGACAAGTGTCAGTTTGTGCGCGGCGGCGGTTGCCGCGATCCACAGGTCGTTGGTTGGCTGCCGGCCCGTGGCTGCACGCAACTCCGCGTACTGCGACGCAACGACGTCGTCTACCGGCAGCACGCTCGTATTCTCCAGGATGGCGGTGAGGCGTGCGAGGCGCGCCGCCCGTATTGAGTGCGTGTCCGCCGACAGGATCCCTAGTCTCAACTCGCCGACCGTGACGACGCTGAGTGCAAACGACTCCGCGATTCCAGTAGCTGCGGCGCCCGCCAGCAAGCTCGTGTCAATGAGGACGGTCACGCATCATCGATCGGCTGTGCGCGCGTGCTCCTCGTCGCGCGCGGCCCGTAGCTCGGCCGCCCAGTGGTCGTCGACCGGCGTGCCCGCCAAGATCGCGTCAAGACTGGCCGGCTGCTGGCGCCCCTGCCGCAGCGGCCCGAGCTCAGCCACTGGCCTGCCGTTGACGGTGATCGTGAAGCTCTCGCCGTTCTCGACGCGCCGCAGGACCGAGCTGATCTCGTTTCGAAGTTCACGCTGCGGAATGATCGTCACGTCCTCAGTGTAGCAATCTGCTACGGCGTGGAACCAACGCCCGTTCGTAGACGGCACTCGACTGTCATTCGACCCACGCTCTACAGCACGCCTCGTGGATTCCCCGTCAGATGCCGCGGGGATTCCGGGCAGTTGTCACTGGTTTGTCCGGGTTGAGACGTCACTGAAGCGGCTCGGGCGCTCGCCTCGCTGATAAGGTGCCGTACGGCGCGATCGCGCTTGCTCGGTATGCGTCAGGGGCAGTCCGACGAGCCCGTCGCCGACGCCCAAGTCGAGATCGTGCTGGACCGCTGGCTCGGCGTTCCTGGGCGGCCCAGGGGGTGTCGCAGACGAGTGACGAGGGATGCGGTCACACGCCGACGGGCCAATGCTGAACGTCCAGCTCGCGCATCGGGAAGTGCTTTGGATTGCCGGTGGCCAGCGGCACCCCGATGGCGACAGCCACGGCAGCGATGAGGCAGTCCGCCTGGGCCAGCGTTGCACCAGCTGACGCATGATCGCGTCGCCAGTCGCCGGCCTGGACGCCCTCAAGCCGACCGATCGGCGCGATGCGCAGCCCGTCGAAGAGGCCGACCGCGGTAGCGCGTTCGGTATCGCGCAGACCCCGATGGATCTCCTCGACGTTGATAGGTGTGGTGAAGGGCACATCCCCATGCCGTCGAAGCGCTCGGAGTCGCTCGATGGTTCGGGGGCGGCCCCGCAGCACGTCGATCAGCACCGTCGTGTCGAGCAGGATGCTCACATCTAGCCGACTCGGCGGGGATCAGCCCAGCGCTGCTCGCGAACCCAGCCAGCGGAGTCACTGTCCCAGGCATGCTCGGAATCGGCGAGCCCGCCCATAGCAGCCTCGATGTCCTCCCAACGACGCTCATCGTCGAGCGCGCGTCGAACCGCTGCCGCGATGAACGTGCTCCGTTGACGTTGACCGACCCGGCCGTCGAGAGCCTGGACGATCTCGTCATCCAGGCTTATGTGCAAACGCATGGCCACATGTTAGCACACACGCCGGTCTGGCCGCGGCAGCGATCGAGCTCGGCCTCGTCGACGAACTGCGCATGTTCCGCAATCCGGTCGTCATCGGTGGCGGCACGCCCTTCCTGCCGCCGATCACCGAAGACGTCCCGCTCGACCTGATCGAGACCATGACGTTCGGCTCGCGCGTGATCTACGAGCGCTACAGGCGCGCCCGCGAAGAGCAGGCGTGACGGATCCGCCGCTGGCAGGATGAGGTCTCGCGCCCGGACTGACGCTCGCCCGCCTACGCTGTCGTCAAGCAGGCGCATCAGCGCATCAAGGCAGGCGATGCTATGATGCGGCTGGTGAGGACGACGATCACCCTTGATCCCGAAACGCGCCTGCTTGTCGAGCGGGCGATGCGCGAGCGCGGCCTGTCGTTCAAGGACGCCGTGAACGAGGCGATCCGCGCGGGTCTCAGGCCCGGGCAGCCCGGCGAGCGCGTCTACACGACGCCGCGTAGGCTCGGCCCGCCGCGAGTGGACCTTGTGAAGGCGCTCACGCTCGCCGGCGACCTCGAAGACGATGCGCTGGCGCGCCGGCTGAGCGAAGGTCGCTGACGACCCATGGTGGTCGTCGACGCCAACGTGCTCCTCTACGCCGTCGACAACTCAGATGCGCACCACGATGACTCACGCTCGTGGCTGGACGCCTCGCTTGCCGGGACAGAAGCGGTTGGCTTCGCGTGGATCGCAATGCTCGCCTTCATCCGAATCGGGACGAACGCCTCCATCTTCCCGCACCCGATGACCGCCGACGAGGCAACGGGCCAGGTCGAAACGTGGTTGTCGGCGCCGGCCGCAGTGATGGCCCAACCCACTCCAAGGCACGCCAATCTCCTCCGCGGCCTGCTGCGCGACACTGGCACAGCCGGCAACCTGACAACCGATGCACACCTCGCGGCGCTCGCGCTAGAGCACGGCGCCGATGTCGTGTCCTACGACCGCGACTTCGCGCGATTCCCCGGCGTGAGACATCGCCTTCCCGGCTGAGAGGCAGCGGACACCGCCCGGACCAACTCAAGCATCCGCCTGGTACCGAGCACACGGCCGCCCCGACGACGCGCAGCGCAGGCTCTCCGGCCCACCGGTTCACATCGGAGGCTGATGCGGTCACGCGCCGGCGGACAGCAGGGCACGCGGCGCGCAGCCGAGCGTTCGCGGAGCTGAATCCGACTACTCCGAGCCGGCGACGAGCAACTCGGCCAGCGCGCGCGCCTCCAAGCCGGCATCGACGTCGCCGCGACACGCCGACACGATGGCGCCCATCACGAGCAACTGCGATTGCCGGGCCACGAGGGCCGGGTTCGCCAGCTCGGCCTGCTCGGCGTAGGAACGCAGCAGAGCCTCGATCACGGCGATGTGCGCGATCGCGGCTCGGTGGATGGGGTCCCCCTCGTCCCCGATCTCGAGCAGCGTGTTCACGAACAGGCAACCCTCGTAGTCGGGGCGATGGAACCACTCGGCGAGCGCATCGAAGACGCCGAGCAACCGCTCGCGGGCATCGCTCGTGCGGCGCTCGACCTCGGCCTGCAGCCATTCGCGGGTCCAACGCAGCTCCCGCAGGTCCAGGCAGGCGAGAACGAGCTCGTCCTTGGACCGGAAGTGGTGGTAGAGCGTCATCTTGGCGACGCCCGACTCGGCGATGATCCGGTCCACGCCGATGGCGCGGATGCCGTGGCGCGCGAACAGCTCGTAGGCCGACTCGAGGATCCGCGTGCGGGCGTCGGCGGCGCCGGGTGCAGACGACGGACCGTCGGCCGGATCGGCCGCGATTCCCTTCCTGGCCATGCCGACCAGTATACGGACCGGTTTGTCTAGGCATGCCTCCCCCCGTTCCGCGGGGCGTCGGCGAAGTTGCACTTAGCTATACAGACCGGTACGTCTAAACTCGATGGTGCACCTAGACAGACCGGTATGCCTCCCTCACGCGACTCATCTCCTTCCTCAACGGGCACGGCTCGCTCCACCCGGCGCCCCGTGCTCGACCGGCTCATCGAGCACCACGGAGCGCTGCTTCTGGAGGGCGCCGAGCAGGTGGCCGACATCGGCTGCTGGGCGCTCACCCTCCCGGAGCTGGCCTGGTCGTGGTCGGATGGAATGCATCGCATCCACGGGGTCGAGCCCGGGCCGCTGGCCCGCGGGCCCGCGGCGCTCATGCGGTGTGTCACGCCGGATGACCAGGAGCGGGTCAAGGGCCTGCTGGCGTGGGTGCTCGCCCACCCCGACCAGATTCCGCCCGAGGGGATCACGCTCGACTACCGCGTGGCCTGGTCCGACGGATCGCTCCGCGCCGTGCGCGTTCACGGACGTCTCCACCGCACCTCCGGCGACGAGCGCGTCCGGTTGGTCGGCGTCGCCCAGGACGTGACCGAGGGCGATCTCCGCGAGCGCGATCTGCATGCACACACGGCGGTGAGCACGGCGCTCGCCGAATGGCGATCCTTCGAGACCGGGGCGCCGGCCCTCCTCGGTCGCCTCGGCGCCGCGCTGCACACGCCGCTCGCGCTGCTGTGGACGCGCAGCGCCGGCCGTGGGCGTCTGGCCGTGCGCGCGGGCTGGAGCGCGCGCGGCACCGACGCCGAGGTGTTCGCGGCGAAGTCGCGCGAGCTGCGCCGGCGGCATGGCCAGGCGGTGCCGGTCCAGGCGTGGGCGACCGGCCGGCCGGTCGTGGTCGACGACCTCGAGGCGCACCTTCCCCGGGGACGCCGTGGGCCGGCCGCGCGGCTCCGTCTGCGGTCGGGCATCGCTGTCCCGGCTCTGACCGACCGCGAGCCGCTCGCCGTCCTGACGTTCTACTCGCGGGACCGCCGTGTCGCGAACGACCGCTTGATGCGCACCCTGACAAACGTCGGCCGGGATGTGGGGCGGTTCCTGTCTCGGCGCCGCGGCGAGCTCGGCGAGGCGCCTCTGTCCCCACGCGAGCTGGAGGTCATCCGGCTCGCCGCCGATGGTCACAGCGGACCGCAGATCGCCGCGCTGCTGTTCGTCAGCCCGGCCACGATCAAGACGCACTTCGAGAACATCTACGCGAAGCTCGGGGTGAGCGACCGCGCAGCCGCCGTCGCAACCGCGCTCCGGCAGGGCCTCATCGCCTGAGCGCGACCGGCCGGTCGCGGCGCTCGTCGCCTGCTCGGCTGGTCAGGCGATGGCTACGCGGCGGTCCGCCGCGCGCGTCGCCGATCTCGCGCCGGCGGCGCCGGGACGGTCGGACGGTCGTCGGCGGATCGTCCGTCGGCGAGCGCCCGCAGCTTGCCGAGCGAGGCCTCCTCGATCTGGCGCACGCGCTCGGCGCTGAGGCCGAGGTCGCCGGCGAGTTCGCGCAGCGTGCGCTGTCGCCCGTCGAGCCCGAAGCGAGCCCGGATCACTCGCCGCTCGCGCTCGGTGAGCTCGGCCAGCAGCGGCGGAAGCTGTAGCGAGGCGACACGCATCACGGCGCCGTCGTACTCCTCTTCGGCCCCAGGGTCGGTGAGCAGCTCGCCAACCGTCAGCCCCCCGTCGCTCGAGCCCGGCGCCCGCTCGTCCAGGCCGCGCGGACGAAGCTCGGCGGCCAGGAGCCGCTGCAGGTGCTGGGGTGACAGGCCGGTCTCGTCCACGAGCACGTCAAACCTCGGCTCGCCTCGGTGCTCCTGCGGGTACGACCGCTGCACGCTCTTCGCGCGCGCCAGCTCGCGCAGCGCCCGGTCGGAGAGGACCACCGGACGAGACAGCTGCGCGACCAGGCCCTGCATCGACTGACGCACCCACCAGGACGCATACGCCCAGAAGGGCGTGCCAAGCCCCAGGTCATAGCGCTCGAGCGCTCGCAGCAGCCCGACGGCCCCCTCCTGCATGAGCTCCCGGCGCTCGACCGCCGGGAAGCCCCGGTACATCCTGGCCACGGAGGCGACGAGCGGTTCGAAGCCGCGGATGAGCTCGTCGCGTTCGCGCTCGCCGCCGGCCTGGGCCGCGCGCACGAGCTCGGCCTCCCGGCGCTCGGACATGACGTGCCGGCACCAGCGGCCCGCACCCCGGCGGGGCGTCGCGGGCGCACGGCCGGTGCACGACTGTCGCGCTCCGAGAGCGCGCGGTGGCAACACGGGGGCGGGCACAGGGGGGCCTCTCTTTCGCGTCGGAGCCGTGGACGAGTCCGAACGGGTCGCCACGCTGCGGAAAAGGTTCCGCGTCGCTCGACAGCGCCCCCTCAACGCCGACCGCGCGCGAACCTGGCGGCTCGTGCCCGCGTGATGGAAAACAGCCCCTCGGCCGCAACCGCCCCGAGTGTCCGACCCAGACCGCAGCCTCACCGGCGGACTACCCGGCGGGGCCGCGAACCGAACTCGTACGTCCAGTGGGTTCTAGGCCACCCGCGCGCTGAAGTCAATAGCACCTTCGGCCCGTAACGCCGGGCCGGGGCGCGCCTTGCGCGCCCACGTGCGCGGCCTACGGGTAAACGCATCGCCTCCGACTCCGCACCCGCCCGGACCGCACGCACGCCGCCCGCAGCGGCCGTCGAACGGCGGGCGACGCCGGAGCCCCTCGAGCTGCGCGTGTTCCTCTATCACCCGCGCGAGCGAGGCGTCCCGATCGTGGCGACCCTTCGGGCCCTGCTGCCGCGGACCGAGGAGCGACGGGTCAGTGACCAGGAGGTCGTCGTGGCGGGCATGGTCGCCCAGCCACACGCCACCGCCCGGCAGGCCGTCGAGGCCCTCGAGCGCTCGGAGCCGGGCTGGCGGGAGTTCGTGGCGATCCGCCTTGGCGACGTGGGAGCGCCGTTGTAGAGATGGCCGCGCCCACGGTCATCGCGTGCCCCAACTGCGGACGGCGCAACCGCGTGACGCCCCACGCCGAGGGGGCGCCGCGCTGCGCTGTCTGCCACGCCCTCCTCCCGTGGATCGTCGAGGCCGACGCGTCGAGCTACGAGGAGGAGACCGCCAGCAGTCTGCCCGTGGTGGTGGACTTCTGGGCGGTCTGGTGCGGGCCCTGTCGCATGATGTCGCCGGTCGTCGAACGGCTCGCGCGCGAGCGGGCGGGCGAGGTCAAGGTCGTGAAGGTCGACGTCGATGCGGCGCCGGAGATCGCGCGCCGCTATGACGTGCGGGGGATCCCGACGCTCGTGCTGCTCAGCGAGGGCCGTGAGCTCGACCGCCTCGTCGGTGCCGCCCCGCCGCGGCGCCTCACCGGGTGGCTGGAGGCGCATCTCCCCCAGGCCGGCGCGGCCGCCGAGAGCCAGAGGGCCTGACGATCGCTCCGCGCCGAAGCCCGGCCGAGCAAGTCATCTGACGCCTCCTGAACGCGTCCCCGTCGGTGAGCCGCCCGGCCGCCCGGGGCCGCCGCCCAGCGAGACCGAGACGCCGGGCGTCCGCCGCCGGGGCGTCGCCGGACGGCGCTCCGCGCCCGCTTCGTAGCTGCGCAGACGCGTCTCGAGCACATCGATCCGGTCGAGCAGATCGAGGGCCAGGATCGCCCCGGCGTAGTTCAGCCCGAGGTCGCGGCGCAGCCGCACCGCGCGGGCCAGACGGGCCGCCGATTCGCGGCGATACGTCGGTACGGTCGAGCCGCCCGGCAGCGGCGAGACGACCCCGAGCCGCACGAGCCGCTCGACGAGCGCGGGACTCAGTCCGGCCTCGCGGGCGAGCACGTCGAGCTCCACCGCGGCGCGCGGGTCCGGCGCACGACGCACCAGCCGCGTGCCAGTGACCCTCCGGGCGGTCATCGCCGCGCCCGGGGATCGAATTGGGACACCGAGGCAAGCTGCTCGAACAGCGAGCGTTCCTCGTCGGTGAGGTGGCGGGGCACGGCGATCATGAGCACTGCGTACAGGTCGCCACGGCCACCGTCGCGCCGTGGAAGTCCCTCGTTGCGGATCCGCAGCCGCCGTCCGCTGGACGAGCCCGCGGGCACGCGCACGCGCGCGAAGCCGTCAAGCGTGTGGACCTGCACGGTCGCCCCGAGCGCCGCCTCCCAGGGCGCGACCCGCAGGTCGACGTACAGGTCGCTGCCGTCGACGCGCAGGCGCGGATGGGGCTTGATCCTGACCCGCAGGAAGAGGTCCCCCGCGGGCCCGCCTCCGCTTCCGGGGGAGCCCTCGCCTCCGAGGCGGATGCGCTGACCATCGCGCACGCCGGCCGGCACGTTGACCTCGTAGTCGCGGCCGTCGGCCAGCCGAATGCGCTGACGTCCACCGTGGACGGCCTGTTCGAGGGTCAGCTCGAGGGTGGCCTCGGCGTCGCCGCCGCGCAGCGGGAATCCGTCGCGCGCCGACGCGCCCCCGCGACGACGGCCACGCCCGAAGAGCCCCTCGAAGAAGTCGCTGAACTCGCCGCCGCCGATGTCGACCCTGATGTCGTCGAACCCGTTGCCGAACCCGGCGAAGCCGCCGCTCGCGTCGCCGAAGCCCGAGAAGCCGGGGCCCGCGTCGCGCGGCACGTCCTGCCCGGCCTTCCAGTCGGCGCCGAAGCGGTCATAGCGCGAGCGCTTCTCCGCGTCACGCAGGACCTCGTAGGCCTCGGAGATCTCGCGGAAGCGCTCGCCGGCCTCGGGATCCTTGTTGACGTCGGGGTGATATTGGCGCGCCAGCGCCCGGTAGGCGCGCCGGATGTCCTCCTCGCTCGCGTCCCGGCTCACCCCGAGATCCCCGTAGTAGTCGCGATAGGCGACCGGCATCGCTAGTCGCCCAGCGGCGCGCGGGACACGATCACCTGCGCCGGGCGCAGCATGCGTTCGCCGCGCGCGAACCCGGGACGGGCCACTTCCGCGATCGTGTGCTCGGGTAGCTCGGACGCCTGCCGAACGCCGATCGCCTCGTGACGGTCGGGGTCGAAGCGCTCGCCCGGCGCGCCGATCCGTTCGAGCCCCTGTCGGGCGAGGATCGCGTCGATCTGATCGAGCACGGCGCGCAGTCCGGCGCCGTCATCGGCGCCGACCCCGGCCATCTGCGCCGCCCGGTCGACGCTGTCGACGACCTCCAGCCAGTCCCGCAGAAGCGCGTCGGTCTCGTCGCTGACGCGCAGCTCCAGGTCGCGCGCCGATCGCTTGCGGTAGTTGTCGAGGTCGGCCAGGGAGCGCCGGTAGCGATCCTCCATGCGCGCCAGCTCGTCCTCGAGCTCTGCCGTGGACGTGCCGACAGGCTCGTCCACGGGCTCCCCCGCCTCGCCGGCGCCGACCATCTCGGACGCCGGCCCGTCGGATTCGGTCGCGCTCATCGCGTTACCCCGCGCCGGCGCGCGGGCCTGCTCGCCCTCGGGCCCGCGCGACGCTCCGGTCGCCGCCGTGCCGTCACTCGCGCGTGAATTCGGCATCGACGACCTCGTCGTCCTCGCTCGAGGCGGTCCCCGACCCGTTGCTCGGGCCCGACTCGCCGGTGCCGGCCCCGGCAGCCGCCGCCGCGGCGTTCGGGAGGGCGTGGATCGCCTGCTGCAGGTCGGCGATCAGCGGGCGCACGCGATCGAGGCCGGCCTGCTGCTCGATCGCCGCGCGAGCGTCGGCGACCAGTTGCTCCGTGCGCGCCTTGTCGTGCACCGGCAGGCTGTCCTGCAGGTCGGTGAGCAGATGCTCGGCCTGGTAGGCCAGCGAGTCGAGCTCGTTGCGGGCGTCGATGCCCTCGCGCGTGCGCCGGTCCTCATCGGAATGCTGCTCCGCCTCGCGGATCATCCGATCGATGTCGCCCTGATCGAGATTCGTGCTCTCGGAGATCGTCACCTGCTGCTCGGCTCCGGTCTCCTTGTCCCGCGCGGACACGTTGACGATCCCGTTCGCGTCGATGTCGAACGTCACCTCGACCTGGGGCGTGCCGCGCGGGGCCGGCCTGATCCCCTCGAGGCGGAAGCGGGCCAGCGGGCGGTTGTCCGAGGCGAGCTCGCGCTCGCCCTGCAGCACGACGACATCGACCGCGTTCTGGTTGTCCTCGGCCGTCGAGAACACCTCGGTGCGCCGGGCCGGGATCGTCGTGTTGCGCTCGATCACTTTCGTCATCACGCCACCGAGGGTCTCCAGACCGAGCGACAGCGGCGTGACGTCGAGCAGCACGACGTCCTCGACCTCGCCCTTGAGGACGCCGGCCTGCAGCGCGGCGCCGATCGCGACGACCTCGTCCGGGTTCACCGACATGTTCGGATCCTTGCCTCCGGTCAAGCGACGCACGAGCGCCTGCACGGCCGGGATGCGCGTCGAGCCGCCGACGAGGATCACCTCGTCGATGTCGTCCGCCGTCAACTTGGCGTCGGACAGCGCCTGCTCGACCGGCCCGCGCGTGCGCTCGATCAGGTCCTTGACCAGCTCCTCGAATGTCGCGCGGCTGAGCGTCATCGTCAGGTGCTTCGGTCCCGACGCGTCGGCGGTGATGAACGGCAGGTTGATCTGGGCGGTTGTCGCCGAGGACAGCTCGACCTTGGCGCGCTCGGCCGCCTCGTACAGGCGCTGCAGGGCCTGGGCGTCCGACCGCAGGTCGATGCCCTGCTCGCGCTGGAACTGATCGGCGATCCAGTCGACGATGCGCTTGTCGAAATCGTCGCCGCCGAGGTGACCGTCGCCGTTGGTCGCGCGCACCTCGACCACGCCGTCGCCGACGTCGAGCAGCGACACGTCGAACGTCCCGCCGCCGAGGTCGAACACGAGGACGGTCTCCTGCCCCTTCTTGTCGAGGCCGTAGGCCAGCGCCGCCGCCGTGGGCTCGTTGATGATGCGCAGCACCTCCAGCCCGGCGATCGCGCCGGCATCCTTTGTGGCCTGGCGCTGAGCGTCGTTGAAGTACGCGGGCACGGTGATGACCGCCTCCGTCACCTTCTCGCCGAGATACTTCGCGGCGTCGTCGGCGAGCTTGCGCAGGACGAGCGCCGAGATCTCCTCCGGCGCGTACTGCTTCCCGCGCACCTCGAAGCGAACCGCGTCGTTCGGGCCCTTGACGACCTTGTAGGGCACCGTCTTGGCCTCTTCGTCCACCTCGCCCCACTTGCGGCCGATGAAGCGCTTCGCCGAATAGATCGTGGCCTCCGGGTTGAGGATCGCCTGGCGCCGGGCGACCTGGCCGACGAGACGCTGCCCGTCGTCGGTGAACGCGACGACCGATGGCGTGGTACGTGAGCCCTCGGCGTTGGGGATCACCTCCACGCGTCCCTGCTCCACCGTCGCCGCGACGACGGAGTTCGTGGTCCCGAGATCGATGCCTACCGCCTTAGCCATGAGTGCGTTCCTCTCCGCCCGGTTGGTCGCATGTGTTACGGGGCAGCCTTGGCCGACAGGGCCGGCCTGCCTTCGTACTGATAGGCGTTTTGACCCGGAGTTCAACCGCGTGCCCCGACTTTGGGGTCGGAGCGGCTGCGTCGTTCGCGGACGCGCTAACCGCGCGTCCGCGCCGCGCGCCGCAGGCGCAGCGCCGGCGTGAGCGTGCAGTTGCCCACCCGGTCGCACACCTGGCGCTGCGGGAAGGGCACCGAGGCCGCTCCGTGCCCGGCCGGGAGGGTCGCGCGCAGCGTGACGACCTGTGTTCTGCGGCGTGCTGCCGCTCTTGAACCAGCCCTCGAGCCAGGGAGGCACTCGACGTGCCGACGGTCGTCGCGGACCCGTCGGGGATGGCACTCGCCGACGTCGAGCAGGTCGGGTCGAGACGCGCGACGATGCGTCGCCGCCGACAAGCCGGTGGTGGCGGCGCCCCGCTGACGGGGTTCAGATCGCCCGTCGGCTAGGCGTGCCAGCGCCCGGGCGGGCGCGCGGGCCACCCGTACCGCGGGCCATACCGGTACCGCGGGCCATACCGGTAGAAGCGACGTCCGAAGAAGCACCAGCCGACAGCGATCCAGATCACCCAGGTGGCGAACAGGCCGGCGAGCACGAGCGCCGCCGCCGCGAGGATCACGAGCGTGGCGGCGACCGCGATCGCGAGCGTCAGGGCACGCCGGCCCAGCTCGAGCTCGCGTCCGCGAGGCCGACCCACCGCCCGGGGGCCGGGAAGGTCCGCGACGAGCGCGTCGAGCTCCCGGTACGTGCGCGCGGCGAACACGAGCCCGAGGCGCTCCTCGAGCTCCTCCATCAGCAGGCGACCCTCGGCGGCCGCGGCACGAAGCCGGTCGGCCACCCGCTCGCGATCCGCATCCGATGCCCTCAGGCTTGCCCGTCCGGCCATGTCGCCGCCGCTCCGATCGTCGTCGCCTGCGTCTGGACCGAGGCTAGCGCTTTGCGCGGCCGCGCTCAAGGACGCCCGCGGTCTCGACGCCGAGCGTGCGCGGTCCGCGGAAGGAGCGTGAGCAGCGTCGCGGTGCTCGCGCGCACGCTCACCGCGACGGCCCCGCCCCGGCTGACCTCGAGGCGGAGCGGTCGCGGGCCGCTCCAGCGTCCGCCGTACGAGACTCCGCGACCGCCGAGCGTGACGCCGGCCGTGGCGGCGAGCGACGGGGCGCTCAAGGTCACGAGGCTCGCCCGGGCGAAGCGGGCGGCGCCGCGGAAGTCGATCCGAAGCGGCGCCGTTCCCGCCGCGGCCGCGTCGACGATGACGACGTGCGCGCCCCCGTCGTGCCGGTCGAACACGGCGATGTCGACGCCGGGTTCGGGCGAGGACGTCATCGGGCGCACGGGACGATCGCCGATCAGGGGCTCGGCGAAGAGCAGCGCGTACCACTCCGGGGCGACGCTGAGCGCGTCGGTGAACAGGCGCTCGGGGGTCGGCGCGCACAGCGGCGTGTAGCCGTCGCAGTTCTCGAGATGACCATGGAGGTTCACCCCGACCGCGCCGGCGGCCATCGCGCGAACGAGGTAGTCGACGGCCCACAGCCCGGACGCGAACGTGTTGCTCACGCCCGCCTGTCCGCCGCACGAGACGCTGTTGACCTCGTCCACCCGAAACGGGAGCGACGCGGCCCGCGCCGCGGTGACGTAGCGCTCGAGCGAACGCCCGATCTCCGCGCGGGTTCGATCGCTCAGCAGCTCGGCGATCGTGGGCGGCGACGCGTCACGGCAGCCGAGTGAGTAGTAGTGGCCGGTCAGCAGGCCGATCGGCCGCCGCGCGGCGGGGTCCACCCACTGGCGGATCGCTCCACCCCCCGACCCCGAGACGTCCGGGCCGGCGAGCGTGACCCCCGGAGTCAGCGCCGTGATCTGCCGGCGGTACGCCTCGACCTCGGTCTCGTAGCGCGCGAAGTCCCAGGGTAACGCCCGCACCCCGTGGCGCCCGTACGCGTCGGGCTCGTTGCCGAGCTCGACCGCGGCGAGGCTGCCGCCGAGCGCCCGGTGCGCCACGGCGACCTCACTCGCGGCCGCCCGGGGGTCGTAACGAGCGAGGTTGACCGTCAGCAGCACCCGCCAGCCCGTCCGCCGGGCGAGCACGGCGAGGTCTCGGAGATCCACGGGCGAGATGGTGCGGGCCGGCCACAGCGAGTCCGTCGTCCTCGCTCCCGCCCATGTGGTCGAATCGGCCGAGATGCCACCGAAGCGCAGGACGCCGGGTCCAAGCGAGCGCAGCAACCGAACGAGATCGCCCCGGTGGGCGTACCGCGCGATGAGCGGCAGGCTCGACACCTCGAACGACAGCCCGAGAAAGCGTCGCGGCACCGCCGAGCCCGGATGGCCGTGGCTCAGCGACAGCGTGATCGTGGCCTCGCCGGGCGCCACCGGCGTGAGCGACGCGTCACTGTTGAAGGCGATGGCGTGCGGCGCGATGACGGCCGCGGCCGCGAGTCCGGCCGCCGAGCCGAGCCGCCTGCGGCTGAGCAGGCGCCGCGGCGTCACCGCCGCGACCCGGCCTCGGGCGCCACGCCGGGCGCAGACGGGCGGAGCGGACCGGCCGGACTCCGCTGCAGGGACGATCGCGGCGGCACGCGCGGCACTCTGTCACAGCCTCCGGAGCGCAGCGGGCCGGTCGTGACCGCCGGCAGGCCGTCGGGGAACCCGCGCGAAGCGCCCGCGGCTACGTCCCGCCCGCGGCCGCGCCGAGCTCCGCCAGGCGGCGTTGGAGCAGGCGCCGCTCGGCGTCGTCGTGCGCGAGCGACAGGGCGTGCCGGTACGCGGCGCCGGCCTCCTCGGTGCGTCCGAGTCGGCGCAGCAGCTCGCCGCGGGTCGCGTGCTGGTAGCGGTAGTCGTCGAGCGCGAGCCGGTCGACGATCTCGAGACCGGCCGCGGCACCCCGCTCCTCGGCCACCGCCACGGCGCGGCTGAGCTCCACGACCGGCGAGTCCGTGAGGCGGGTCAGCTCGCCGTACAGCGCCGCGATCTGTGCCCAATCGCGGGTCTCGTCGGCGTGCAGGGACGCGATGGCCGCCTGGAGCACGTACGGACCGCGGCCGTGCAGGGCGAGCGCGCGGTCGAGCAGCGCTCGTCCGTCGGCGAGCTGCTCGGCGTTCCAGAGCGAGCGGTCCTGCTCGGCGAGCAGCACGAGCTCCCCGTCCCGAAACCGCGCCTCCCGGCGAGCCTCGAGCAGCAGCATCATGGCCAGGACACCGTGCGCCTCGGGCTCGTCGGGCATCAGCTCGACGAGCGCGCGCCCGAGACGTAGGGCCTCGACGGTCAGCTCCGCGCGGCCGCTGTAGCCCTCGTTGAAGATGAGGTACACGACCGCGAGCACCGCGGCAAGGCGCTCGGGGAGGAGGTGGTCGGGAGGGACCCGGAACGGGATCCCGGCCGCCTTGATCTTGCGCTTCGCGCGGACGAGCCGCTGGGCCATGGTCGGCTCTCCGACCAGGAAGGCACGTGCGATCTCGACCGTGCTCAGGCCGCCGAGCGTCCTGAGGGTGAGAGCGACCTGCGCGTCCGTGCCGAGGGCCGGATGGCAGCAGGTGAAGACCAGCTCGAGTCGCTCGTCGGTGAAGCTCGTCTCGTCCATGTCGTCGTCGTCCGTCGGCGGCCCCTCGCCCGTTCGGCGATCAGCGAGCAGGCGGGTCTTCGCGGCCAGCGTGCGATCGCGGCGGATTCGGTCGATGGCTCGATTCCGGGCCGTCGTCACGAGCCAGCTGCCCGGGTGGGTGGGGACTCCGTCGCGCGGCCAGCGCTCGGCCGCGATGGCGAAGGCCTCCTGTGCGGCCTCCTCGGCGAGGTCGAAGTCGCCGAGAAAGCCGATCAGGGCAGCGAGGACCCGGCCCCACTGGTCGCGGAAGACCTGCTCGACGATCGCTACCACTCCACGATCGGGCGCACCTCGATGGCGCCGCCCAGCCGGGCCGCCGGAACCCGCGAGGCCAGCTCGATCGCCGCGTCGAGGTCGTCGGCCTCGAAGAGGAAGTAGCCGCCGATGGCCTCCTTGAGCTCGACGAACGGGCCGTCCGTGGTGAGCGTCTGGCCGTCCTGCACGCGCACCGTGGTGGCCGTCTCGGGCTCGGCGAGCTGGAGCCCGGGCGTGACGCCCGGCGTGTCGGTGAGCGCCTTGTAGTCCCTGTAGATCGCCTGCTGCTCATCGGCCGACAGGGTGTTCCAGTCCTCTGACCGTGGGGTCGGCGTGGTGCCCTGATGGATCAGCATCATGTACTTCATCGTGTCCTCCTGCTCGACATGGTCGCGCTTGAGACGAATGGGCGGCGCATGGATCGACAGCCCCTGTCGCCCGCCCTCATCCCCGTGGCGTGGTGACGACCACGTTGTCGCCGAGGGCCGCACAGGACCCGACGATCGGACAGGCGATCGCGTCGAGGCTTCCCTGCTCGCCCGGGCCGTGCGCCGGATGCGACGACAGCGCGATCGCGCTCGCCCGACCCCAGGTCCGAGCCGCACCGGTCACCCCCATCGCCACCTCGCCCCCACCGACGTTGTCGTATTGGCCGACGGCGACGCAGGAACCCGACGTGGGACAGGCCACCGCGGTGAGACCCGTGTCCTGGCCGCCGCGAGCGCCCACCGGCAGGGCGATGCCGGTCGCGTCCCATGCTCCGGCGTTCTCGCTGACGACCATCGGATGGCCGTTCCCGGAGCTCGTATCGTCGTAGCGCCCGACCGCCACGCACGCACTCACCGCGGGGCAGGCGACCGAGCTCAGCTCGTCCTCGATCGCCTGACGGCTCCCGAACGCCGGGGGTAGCGCGACGTCGAACGCGCGACCCCACACACCGGCGGACTCGCTCACGACCATGGCGTGGCTGGTCGGGGGGTTGAAGCTCGCCGAGCTGCGGTCGTACTGGCCGACCGCGACGCACGCTCCCGCCGACGGACACGCCACCGAGCTCAGCTGGTTGCCTTGCTGCAGATCGGCGCTCGAAGGAAGAGCGATCGCGCGACCCCGGCCCCAGACCCCGCCGGACTCGCTCACGACCATCGGCAGCGAGTTCCCCGAGCCGTCGATCTCCGAGCCGACGGCAACGCACGAGCCGGCGGAGCGACACGCGACCGAGAAGAGGCCTCCGCCGCCGCTCGAGGGCGCGGTGATCTCGTGCGCCTGGCCCCACACGCCGCCGGACTCGCCGACCGCCATCGGCTGGCCGGTCCCCGCGCGGTCGTCGTACACGCCGACGGCGACGCACGATCGCGACGTCGGACACGTCACCGAGTAGAGCTGCGCCTCCTGCCCGTTGCCGGCCGTGGCGTTGGCCGGCAGCGTGATCTCGCGCGCCTGCTGCCAGGCCCCGCCCGACTCGCTCAGGACGGTCGGCAGCGACCAACCGGTCGAGGGGTCGGTGTGAAGCGTGCGGCCGACGTCACCGACCGCGACGCACGAGCGCAACGAGGGGCACGCGAGCGAAGCGAGAACTGCGGACGAGCCGCCGGGCGCGTTCCGCGGCACACCCCGCAGCGCGTGCGGCGGACCCCAGGCGAGGGTCGCGGCGGCGGCGGTGGCCACGGAGATCCCGACGAGGGCGACGCTCGACGCGGCCAGGCCACGACAGCGATGCGAGCGCTCCACGTTTCTCCCCCGGTCGGCGAGCCGCGAAAGCTATCAGGCGCCCGGCGCCGCCGACCGCGGATGGCGTCCTGCGCTGGCCGGGCCATCATCGGATCGCGGCGAGGCGGCTGCCCCGCCCATCGGGTGGCCGAAGAACGCCGCCAGCGAGGTCGACACGATCGTGTCCTCGAGCGCCGGCAGCTCCTCGAGTCGTCCCTCGCGCATCCACAGGCACACGAGCTGCTCGATCCCGGCCGAGACGACGAACAGCGCGTCGTCCGAGGGCATCTCGAGCTCCGGGTGGTCCGCCGCGGCACGTTCGAAGGCGAGGCGCAGACGATCGGCCATCCGCCGGAGCGTCGCGTCGCGCTCGCGCCGCGCGCCCTCGCCGGCGTGTGGCAGCTCGAGGAAGTGGGCCCGGCTGAACTGCGGATTCTCGGCCAGCGTCGCCAGGTAGGCGCGCACTCCCGCGCGCAGCCCGTCACGCCACCCGCCGCCCGCCGCCGCGATCGCCTCGTCGTTGCGTGCGATGAGCACGTCGACGCCGTAGCGGTATCCCTCGATGAAGCAATCCTCCTTGGACACGAAGAGCGCGTAGAACGTGCCGCGCGACACTCGGGCGGCCCGCACGGCATCGGCCACGGTGGCGTTCACGTAGCCCTTCTCGCCGACCACCGTGGCCATCTCGACGACCAGTCGCGCCCGCTGCGCAGCGTTGCGCGGGCCGAGCAGCGGACCGACCTCGGGGTGGGTCGCGAGGAATGACGGCTCGGCCATCACCCCGGACTCTAGCCGCGCCGCTCGCGAGCGGTTCGAGGCGCTGGACCGAACCTCGGCCGGCGCGTGCGTCTCGGTCGGCGCCGGGCGGCGGCGACCGATGACTTTCGCCCGCCGCGGCGGTCCTCCTGAGGATGACCGGGGTGCGGCCAGCGAGAGTCGAGCTCGTCGTCGATGCTCCCGCGACGGAAGACGATCGGGCCGCGTTCTGGGCGCGCGCGCAGGCGCTGCTCGAGGAAAGCCGCGCCGAGGTCGCCGTCTGCGACGTCGGCCGCCTGGCGGCCGACGCGCTCTCGGTCGACACGATCGCCCGTCTCGCGCTCATCGCCCGGCGGCTCGGACTGGAGCTCCGGCTCCGCCACTCCACGCCCGAGCTGCGCGAGCTCGTGGCCTTCATGGGCCTCGCCGAGGTGCTACGCGTCGAGCCGGGCGGGCAGACCGAAGCGCGGGAAGAGCGTCGCGGCCTCGAGGAAGAACGTCAGCTCGGCGATCCGCCCGTCTGACAGCTCGAGCACCTGGAGCGCCCAGGGCTCGTAGCCTCCCTCCTCAGCTCGGCTTGTACTGCCCGAACGCCGGCGAGCCGTTCGCCGCAACGGTCGGCATCATCCGCGAGCCGCGGCAGCCGATTCCCGGCCCGAGCCACCACTCGAAGATGTCCTCGCGGCCCGCCAGCCACAGGTCGAAGGGCGGCATGGACTGCGTGGCGTCCTCCCGGATCAGGGACGTCAGCTCGTCCATGTCGTAGCGCTCGAACGCCTGCACGTATCGGTCGAGCAGCACGCGGTCGGCATCGCTGAGCGGCCGCGGCCGGTCGGTGTCGCGCACGTCTCTGCCGGCGAGGGTGGCCCGAGCGCGCTGCAGTGCGCTGTTCACCGAGGCGACCGACGTCTCGAGCAGCTCGGCCACCTCGGACGCGTGCCAACGGAGCACCTCGCAGAGGATCAGCACGGCGCGCTGGCGCGCCGGAAGGTGCTGCAGCGCGGCGATGAAGGCCAGCCTGATCGTCTCGCGCGCGACGGTCACCTCCGCCGGATCCCCGTCGGTGAGCACGAGCCGGTCGGGCACGGGCTCGATCCACGTCGCCTCCGGCAGCGTGTGCAGATTCGCCTCCTCCGGGGCACGGGCCGGCCCGAGGTCCATCGGCCGCGCGCGCCGCTCGCGCCCGCTGAGCATGTCGAGGCAGACGTTCGTCGCGATCCGGTACAGCCAGGAGCGGAGCGCGGAGCGTCCCTCGAAGCGAGAGTATCCCCGCCACGCCCGGATGAGCGTGTCCTGGACCGCGTCCTCCGCCTCGGACGCCGAGCCGAGCATCCGGTAGCAGTAGGCCGTCAGCTCCACCCGGTGGTCCTCCAGGCGCCGATCCACGCCGTCGGGAGCGCGCGCCGCTGGCGACGAGCTGTGCACGGTGGATCATGCTACGCAAGGAGCGACCGGCGCGCGTCACCTGGCACGACGAGGCGCCGGTTCGCACCGGCCCCTCACCGTCAAATGTGCGGCTCCGGGCCGCGTGTCACGACGGGCCGGCTACTTCGGGCACGCCACCTTGCCGCTGAGGGACGGGTTGCTGCCGTCGGCGAACGTCGCGTTGGACCCGTAGGAGAGCGCTCCGCCGGCGCACTTCTTCGGCAGGTCGAACAGCCCGACCGTCGTCTTGACGGTCTGCTTGACCGACTTGCCGCCGCGCTTGACCGTCCGCGTCGTGGTCGCCGTGTGCGTCCCGCCAACGGTGAAGCCGAGGTTCACCACCGAGGCGTTCGGGCCGCCGGGCACGGTCGGGATGGCCGGAATGTTCGCGGTGATCTTCTGAGCGAACGGCGCAGCGGCGGCCGTGAACGTGACCGGGAAGGTGAGCGTCTCCAGGATCGGTGTCGTGCCGTTGCCCCACACCTCGAAGACCACCGGGCTGCGGCTGGTCAGGTAGATGTCCAGGACCGCGCCCTCCATGAGGGTCGAGGCGCCGAGGTTCGCCTCGATGAACGCGGTGCCCTTGCCGACCTTCGAGCCGGCCGGGCAGACGGGCGGAACCGATCCGCTCGCCCCCTGCACGATGGAGACCCGGCAGGTGGGCGTCGTGGCGAAGTTGTACGTGATGCCCGGCGGGAAGTCGATCACGAGTTGCGTGAGCGGCGTGGGGATCCCTCCAAGGGTGTTCGTCGCCGAAGCGTTGACCGTGAGCGTGCCCGGCCCTCCGAGCGTGCCGGTGAGCTTCGGCGTGGCACTCAACGTCTCTGCGGCAAGCGCGGACGCCGGCGCCGCACAGGCCGCGATCAGGCCGATCGTCCCCAATGCAATGGCTGCTCTACGCACAGACTGGCTCCTTGTTTCGTGGTCGGGATCCGCGACGGCCGCTATCTCGGGGGCGTCGCCGCACGGTAGAGCCGGTCGGCCTCCGTCGTCTGACCATACAACCTGCCTCGCGCCCGGGAGTTGCGCTCGCGGGCGAGGCGGGCGAGCGCCCCAGGCCCGCTCGAACCGCGTATCGTCGGCGCCCCGACCGTGAGGAGACCCGGAAGATGGCCGATCCAACCACCAGCCCCAGCCGCCTCGTCGGCGTCGACGAGCTCGGCGAGCGGCAGGTCGCCGTCGTCGACACCCAGCACGGGACGCTGGCCGTCGGGCTGAGCGCGGGCGAGCCGTTCGCGGTGTCCAACCGTTGTCGCCACCTGTTCGCGTCGCTCGGGGAGGGACGCGTCGCCGACGACGGCTGCCTGCAGTGCCCGTGGCATGCCGCGCGGTTCGACGTGCGCACCGGCGCGATGACGCGCGGACCGCAGGGCGTGTTCAAGCCGCTCGCCGGCGTGGTCAAGGGAACGACGGGCGCGCGTCCGCTGAAGACGTTCCCCGTCGCGCTCCGCGACGGCGCGATCTGGCTCGACGCCTGAGCCGAGACCACATCTGGCGCGCGGTCCCGAGGCGCATTCCGACTCTCCTCTCTCTGCTGCGCGACGTCAGGGCCACGCCCGGGAGGGCCGACCCGGTCAACCCCGCGGCGGAGCCGGGCGCCCCGCCGGTCGTGACCGCGTACGCTTGAGTGCCGGTGGCCGCGTCTGCCGACAGCCCTCCTTCGCCGCGCAAGCGTCACGCTCTCGAGCTGTTCGCTGGGTTGCCCGGCCGCTACGACGACTTCGGCGCGGTGCTCAGCTTCGGACAGGACCCTCGCTGGCGGCGAGCACTCGTCGCCGGCGTCGATCCGCGCCCCGGTCAACGGGTGCTCGACGTCGCCACCGGGACGGGCATGGTCGCCTTCGAGATCCTCGAGCGCGACGGCAGCGAGGTCGTCGGCCTCGACCAGAGCGAGCAGATGCTCGCCGCCGCCCGCGCACGCCTGGCGCGCGAGCCGGCGCTCACCGGCCGCGCCACGTTCGTTCGCGGCGAGGCCGAGCGGCTGCCGTTCGACGACGCCGAGTTCGACGCGCTCACGTTCACGTACCTGCTCCGCTACGTCGACGATCCCGCGGCGACGATGCGCGAGCTCGCCCGTGTCGTGGCCCCCGGCGGTCGTATCGGCATGCTCGAATTCGGCGTCCCCCGCGCCACGACGCTGCGCGCGCTGTGGCGCGTCCATACACGCGTCGGCCTGCCGGTCCTCGGCCGCCTCGTCTCGCGGGACTGGTTCGAGGTGGGCCGCTTCCTCGGCCCGAGCATCGAGGAGTTCCACGCGCGCGAGCGCGACCTCCCGGCCCTCTGGCGCGCGGCCGGGATCGGCGACGTACGGGAGCGGCGCATGAGCTTCGGCGCCGGCCTCGTCATGTGGGGTGTGAGGAGTGGGCACGCCACGCGGTGAGCTCGACCGGACGGCGTTCTACGCGCTGCGGCCCGGCGGCTGGCGCGACTTCGTCACGCTCCTGCATCCTCCCTACACCGCCTGGCACCTCAGCTACGTCGCCCTCGGCGCCGCCGCCGCCCCGACCCTGCACCTCGGCCGGCTGTGCGCCACGCTCGCGGCGTTCTTCCTCGCCGTGGGCGTCAGCGCCCACGCGTTCGACGAGCTCGCCGGCCGGCCGCTGAAGACCGGCCTCGGGCGGCGCACGCTGATCGCGCTCGGGGTGGTCGGCCTGGTCGGCGCGGTCGGGATCGGCGTCGCGGGGATCGTGCTCGTGTCACCGCTGATCGCGCCGCTCGTGCTCGCCGGAGCGTTCCTCGTGCCGGCCTACAACCTCGAGCTCGCCGGCGGGCGCTTTCACAGCGATCTGTGGTTCGCCCTCGCGTGGGGCGGATTCCCAGCCTTCACCGGCTACTTCGTCAACGCGCTCGCGATCAGACCGGCCGGCGTCCTCGTCGCCGCGGCATGCTGCCTGCTCAGCGTCGCCCAGCGCCGGCTGAGCACGCCGGCCCGCGAGTTGCGGCGCCGGACCGCCGGGGTGATCGGCGAGCAGCGGCTCACCGACGGCACCGTGGTGGAGCTGACCGGCCCGCGGCTGGCGGCGCCCCTCGAGGGGGCGCTCGCCGCGATGTGGCCGGCCATCGTCCTGCTCGCGGCCGGGCTGGTCGCCGTCCGACTGTGAAACCGGACCTCGACGCCTGGCTATCCGATCCCGCGCTGAGCGTCTCTCATCGCTGCGAGGCGCTGGCCGGGTCGGCCGAGCTGTGGGAGGCGGCCGGCTCGGTGCGCCTGTCGGACACGCGCGTCCTCGGGCGTGTCGTGCGCTGGCGCATCCCCGGTCTGCCCGCGGCGATCCCCTACGGCGAGCTGTTCAGGACCGCCCCGTTCGCCGTCCTGCACGAGGACGACGGAATGCTCGTGTCCGGTCTGGTCGGGCGGATCTGGACGCTGCGCCGCGACTACCCCACGCTCTCCGGCCCGGAGGAGTTCCGGCGCTGGTCGGTGCCGGGAACCGCGCGGGTGCTGTTCGCCAACTGGGTCGAGCCGGCGTCCGGCAAGCGAGCGGCCAGGGCCGCGCTCGTCAGCGAGACGCGCGTCGGCGTGACCGACGGCGATGGCGGCGCGGGCCTCGCGCTCGTGCGCCCGCTCGTCGCCGCGTTCCATTCGAGGATCGGAAGCGAGGCGATGATGGTCGCCGTGCGACGAGCCGAGCAGCAGGCGGCGTAGGGCCAGGCGCGCGGCCCGGCGGGTTCGAGCGTGCGCTACGGTCGCGAGCGTGTCTGCCCCGCGACCGGAGCCGCAGCCCGCGCTCGAGGCGTTGCTCGGCCCCGACAGCGTCCTGCCCGGTACGGCGTCCGGCTACCTGACCGACGCCACCGAGTCGCGCGGCCTGCGCGGGCGTGCGGACGCGATCGCGCTTCCGGGCTCCGCCGATGAGGTCGCGCAGGTCGTCGGCTGGTGCTACGCCCACGATGTGGCCATCGTCCCCCGCGGCGGTGGGTCGGGCTTCGCCGGCGGGGCCGTCCCGATCGACGGTGGCGTCGTCCTCAGCCTCGAGCGACTGACCGCCGTCCGGGCGTTCGACCCCGAGCTGTGGCGCATGCACGTCGAGGCGGGCGTCCGCACGAGCCACGTCCGCCGCCTGGCCCGCGAGAACGGCCTGTTCTTCCCGCCCGACCCGGGGGCGGCGGAGCAGTCGCAGATCGGCGGGAACATCGCCACCAACGCCGGCGGGCCGCACGCATTCAAGTACGGCACGACCGGGTCCTGGATCACCGGAATCGAGGCGGTCGTGCCGCCGGGTGAGCTGATCACCGTCGGCGGACCGGTGCGCAAGGACGTCGCCGGCTATGACCTCAAGCGACTGTTGCTCGGCTCCGAGGGGACCCTCGGGGTCATCACCGCGGCCTGGCTGACCCTGCTTCCGGCGCCGGAGGCGGCGCTGCCGGTCATCGCCGCCTACGCGACGATCGCCGATGGCTGCGACGCGATCCGACGCGTCGTGGCCTCCGGGCTTCAGCCGGCCGCCCTCGAGTTCCTCGACGGCGGCGCGCTGCGGGCGTCGCGAGGCACGCTTGGCAATTCCATCCCGGCGCAGGCGGGTTTCCTGGTCATCGCCGAGGCCGACGGATCGCTCGCGCAGGCGCAATCCCTGCGCGGGGAGCTCGAGCAGGCGCTGGGCGAACGGTCGCTCGGCATCCGCGCCCCCGAGACGAGCCGCGAGGTGGCGGACCTCTGGCGCTGGCGCGACGGCGTCTCGATCGCCGTGACCGCGCAGCGTGGCGGCAAGATCAGCGAGGACATCGTCGTCCCGCTCGACCGGCTCGCCGAGGCGGTGCAGGAGACGCTCGCGATCGGCGAGCGCCATCGTCTGGCGGCCTGCAGCTGGGGCCACGCGGGCGACGGCAACCTGCATTCGACGTTCATGGTCGACCCCGACGACGAGGGCGAGCTCGCCCGAGCCGAGCTCGCCGCCCACGAGCTGTTCGCGCTCGCCGTGCGGCTGAACGGCTCCGTGTCAGGCGAGCACGGCATCGGAGCCGTGAAGTCGGGGCAGCTCGCCCGTCAGTGGCCGGCGCGGGCGATCGGCCTGCATGAACAGATCAAGGAGGCGTTCGACCCGAAGGGCCTGCTCAACCCCGGCAAGAAGGTCCCACGGCCGGCGGCTCTCCCGGCGGACCGCCCGGCCTCGCGCGCGCGAGGGCACTGAGGCCGGGAGGCCGGCGAGCAACGGCACCGCGGCCCACAGCCTGCTTCGCTTAGGGCCGAATGACCGCGCCGCAATTGAAGCGCCCGGGGCGACTCGCGCTCGCCTGGCTCGTGCTCCTCCTCGGCGGCTGGGCAGTCGGCGCGGTCGTCACCGCGAACGGCCTCGCGTGGGACCGCGACATCGTGAATGCGCTGCGGCTCGGCGGCGGGGCACCGGCGACGGTGGCGCGCGCCGTCACGTTCCTCGGGTCGGCCTGGTTTCTGATCCCGCTGGCACTCGTCGCCGTCGTGGTGCTGCTGTGGCGCGGACGGCGACGGTCGGCGGCCTTCGTCTGCGTGGGCGTCGCCGGTGCGATCACGCTCTCGGACACGCTCAAGCCGCTCGCGGATCGTGCCCGGCCGGCCGGGGCGCACCTGGTCGCCGTGGCGAGCGCCAGCTGGCCGTCCGGCCACGCGGCGACCGCCTGCGCCGTGTACGGCGCCCTCGGGCTCGTCGCGGCGACGGTCACCCGGTCGCGCTCCGGCCGAGTCATCCTCTGTGCCATCGTGGCGACGCTGATCCTCGCCGTGTCCCTGTCGCGGGTCCTGCTCGGCGTCCACTACCCCACCGACGTGCTTGCCGGTGTCCTGCTCGCCGGGCTGTGGTTGCTTGCCGTGCGGCGCTGGCTCGGCGTCTGTTGACCTCAGCGGTCGCGGACCACGCCGATCGAGGCGACCGCGGCGGCCGCGCCCAGAGCGGCGACCACCATGAACGTCCAGGCGCGGTCGAATGCAACCAGCGCGTCAGCGCCCGCCGAGCGCGCGCGCGGTCAGCTTCGAGACCGCGCGGCCGAGCGGCGGGGCGTAGCGCTGGAGCAGCCAGGCCGGGAGCACCTGGTATCGGGGCGTCGGCACGATCACGCGACCCCGGGCGACCGCGTCGAGCGCCGCCGCGGCGACCACGTCGGGCGATGTGCCACGCGTGGCGTACAGATTGGTGAGGCGGTCATGGCGGGCGTCCCATTCACCCCGCATCGGCGACGCCCGCACGATGTCGGTGTTGATGATCCCCGGACACAGCGCGCTGACGCGGATCCCCTTCGGAGCGACCTCGAGGTCAAGCGACTCGCTCAACCCGACGACGGCGAACTTCGAGGTCGTGTACGGGACGAGCCCGGCGCTCGGGACGAGGCCCGCCATCGACGCGGTGTTGACGATGTGCGCGGGTCGCCCCTGTGCGAGCAGCCTGGGCAGGAACGCGTGCACCCCGTGAACGACGCCCATGAGGTTGACCTCGACGATCCGGCGCCAGTCCGCCAACGGCGTATCCGCGACAAAGCCGGCGTGGCCGACGCCGGCGTTGTTGAACAGCAGGTCCACCCCGGCAGCCTCGAACGACGCGTCGGCGAGCGCCTCGACCGCCTGGGCGTCGGTGACGTCGACGACGTGCGCCGTCGCCCGACCGCCGGACGTGACGATCTCCCCCGTCACGGCCGTCGCACGCTCCGCATCGACGTCCGCGACGTGCACCTCGGCGCCGCCGCGAGCGAGCGCCAGCGCGATCGCGCGTCCGATGCCCGACCCGGCGCCGGTGACGACCGCAACACGACCGGCGACATCGTGCTTGCCACGAACGGACACGGTGACGAAAGCTTACGCCGCCGGGCCCGGACGGCGCCCGGCGGACCGCTCGCGAGCGGTCAGACGGTGGCCTCCTGCGCGAGCGCCTCGAGCACGCCGGCCATCCCCTCGAGGATCTGCTCGTGCTCGCCGACCGCATACGTCCCGGCCCATTCGCGCGGATCCCGATACCCGACGCGCACGACGCCGTCCTGCGTCCATACGAGCACGCGCAGCGGCAGCTCGATTCCGATCCGAGGGTTGGCGACCATGAGCGGCGTTCCGGTGCGCGGATGACCGAAGATGAGGACGTCCTCGTCGGGCAGCTCGAGGCCGGCCTCGCGCGCCCCGGCGGCGTGGTCGATGCGGGCGAACAGGACGAGTCCGCGGGCCGCGATGCCGTCGACGAGGCGACGGCATGTCTCCCGGTGGTCATGGGCGCTGTCCGTCGAGATCATGGCGTCGAAGGCCTCCTCGTTGGCATTGGTCATCGCTCGCCCTGAGCCGCGACCGGCGCGTCGGTGAGATCGCGCGACGGCGGGCACGCCTCGCGGATCACCGACGCGACGCGCCGCGGGTCGTCGAGCATCGGCACGTGCCCGACGTCGTCGAGCACGAGCCAGCGGGCGCCGGGCACGAGCGCGCGCGCCCGAGCGCCGTGCACCCCGACCGGGAACACGCGGTCCCGCGCTCCCCAGGCGAGCGTCACCGGACAGGGCGCCGGCTCGAGCGGCTCGAGCTGCTCGTCCGTGGCGAGCAGGTCCAGCCCGACCGTGCACCCGAGCAGGTCGTCGGCGAGCCCGATGACGTCCGCCGGAGCCACGCGTTCACCGTGCGCGGCGCTCAGGCGCAGCGCCCAGCGGCGAAACGCCGCCGAGCGGGCCGGCGGCGCGAGCAGCGGGCGGGAGAGCCGTGTCCGGCGGATCGTCGCGCGGAGGTCGCGCCGCGACTTGTCGTGCGTGCCGGCCGCGACCTCCCACGCGCCGGCCGGCGACAGCGCGCAGACCGAGCGAGCTCGGTCGCGACGCGCGAGCTCGAGCGCGACCCAGCCTCCCATCGAGTTGCCGGCGAGGTGGGCGCGTGCCAGCCCGAGCTGGTCGAGCAGCGCCTGCGCGTCATCGACGATGTCGCGCAGATGCACCGGCCGCGCGCGCGGAACGGCGCCGCCGCGGTGCCCGAGCGCCGTCGGCGCGATCACCTCGTAGTGCGGCGCCAGCAACGGCACGACGGCCCGCCACATGCGCTCGGACCCCAACACCCCGTGCAAGAGCACGAGCGGCTCGCCACTCCCGGTCCTGATCATCGCGGCCAGCATACGCCGCGGGCGCGCCGCGCCGCGGCGCGCCGCGCTCAGGCCGCTCGCTCGATCGTCGTGCGCTCGGCCCGCCAGCGTTCGAGCAGCTCGAGCGTCAGCGGCCGGCCGATGAAGAAGCCCTGGAGCATGTCGCAGCCGATCTCCCGCAGCAGCGCGAGCTGCTCGTCGGTCTCGATGCCCTCCGCGACCACGCTCACGCCGAGCTGGTGCCCGAGCTCGGTGACCATGCGCACGAGCGGGCTCTCGCCGTCCCCGGAGAGCTGCTCGATGAAGGAACGGTCGATCTTCAGCTCGTCGACGACGAGGTGCTGCAGGTGCGCCAGCGACGTGTACCCGGTGCCGAAGTCGTCGATCGCCACGCGGATGCCGAGCGCCCGCAGACGCTCGAGCTCGCCCGCCACGGTGGCCATGTCGGCGAGCAGCACCGTCTCGGTCACCTCGAGTATGAGGCGGCCCGGCGCGATCCGGGAGGCCGCCACGGCCGCCTCGACGTGGCGCGACAGCAGCCCGGAGAGCAGGTGGCGCCCGGAGATGTTCACGGCGATGCTCAGCTCGGCGTACTCGGGATCCGTCCAGCGGGAGAGCTGCGCGAGCGCCGTCGCGAGCACCCAGCAGTCGAGCCGGATGATGAGGTCGCTCTGCTCGGCGGCCGGGATGAAGTCGCCCGGTTGGCACAGGCCTGCGCCCCGGCGCTCCCAGCGGACGAGCGCCTCGACGCTGCGCAGGGCGCCGCTCCGAGCGTCGACCACCGGCTGATACAGCAGGAACAGCCCGTCGCCGCCGGCGTCGAGCGCCGCGTGCAGGTCCTGCTCGACGGCGGCGCGCTCGAGGAGCGCGCCCTGGAGGCTCTCGTCGTACACCTCGACGCGCCCGCTGCCCGCCGCCTTCGCGCGGTGGACGGCGAGGTCGGCGCGGGCGAGCAGCTGGGAGGGCTCGTCGCTCGCGTCCTGGCGCGCGAACGCGACTCCGACCGAGGCGCCGACGGTGACCTTCAGGCCCTGCACCTCGACCGGGGTGCCCACCGCGACGAGCAGCGTCTCACCGAGCACGGTGGCCTCATTCGGGGCGTCGAGGCTCTCGGCGATGACGAGGAACTCGTCGCCGCCGAGGCGGGCGACGAAATCGCCGCGGCGCGTGGCGGCGCCCAACCGGTCGCCGATCTGCTTGAGAATCGCGTCCCCGACACCGTGGCCGTGCGTGTCGTTGGCCCGCTTGAAGTCGTCGAGGTCGACGAACAGTGCGGCGAGCGTTGCCCCCGAGCGCTGGGCCCGCGCGAGCGCCTGCTCGAGGAACTCCACGGTCGAGGCCCGGTTGTGCAACCCGGTGAGCGCGTCGTGGGTCGCCTGGTGAACGAGGCGATGCTGAAGCGCGTCGCGTTCGAGGATCGAGCCCGACAGCACCGCGACCGACTCGTGCAGCGCGCGGCCGAGACGACCCGGAAGCGGCTCGCTCAGCACCGGATCGTCGAATGCGCACTCCGAGAGCGCGCGGGTCTGGGCCTCCATCAGGCGAAGGTTGTTGACGAGGTCGTTGAACGCCTCCGAGACGACGACCGTCTCCTTCGGCCCGCGCGCGGTGCGCACGAGCGCCTCGAGATCGCCGCCGCTCACCGCGCGGGCGCGGGTCTCGAGCAACCGCAGCGGCGCGGTGATCGAGCGGGCCAGCAGCAGCGCCACGCCGATCGTCAGGCCGGCGGCCAGGAGCATCTCGACGAGCAGCTCGCGGAACTGGTCCGTGTTGTCGCGGCTGAGATCCGCGGCCCGTGCGCGAACCTGCGCCTCGGCGGCGTTGACCACGGCGTACAGGCTGCGCGCGGCGAACACACCGGAGCGGAAGGTCGTCGCGAGCGGCACGAGGGCCGAGAAGCTCGAATTCGTGGCCGGCGGGGACCCATGGCCGCCGGCCGCCGCGTCGAGCAGGCGCGTGTAGCTCGTCTCCCTGCGGCTGGCCTCGAATCGATCCCACAGTGCGGCGACGGAGCCGCCCGCGTCGTGCAGGCCCTGCCCGGCCTGGCTCAGTCGGGCGATGTCCGCACCGAGGCTGCTCAGCTGCGCGGGTGGGTGGGCGCCGGGCAGCACGATGTCGCTCAGGTCGCCCTGTTCGGCGACCGCGGCGCCGAGCGCGTCGTTGGCGGCGCTGAGGGAGACAAGCGACGACTGCAGCCCGGCGCTTGACGACAGCCCGGCGATCCGCCGTTGCAGCACCGCCAGCCTCGCCGCGAACGCGCTCGACAGCAGGTCGTCGAGCTGCCCGTAGGCGCGGTCGGCCGGGGTCGCGGCGATCGACCCCGAGTCGACCTCGCGGCGGACGAGGGCCAGCTTCGTCGCGAACGCGCCGGGGACCGCGGCTCGGAGTGCTCGCAGCTCCCGGTCGGTCACCGCGCGCGCCTGGCTCACCGACTCGTTCGTGAACCCCAGGAAGGTCGAGATGTTCGGGATGTCGAAGCCGAACTGCTTCGCCCGCAGCCAGCCCTCGACCGGGATCCGCTCCTGGTCGAGGAGCTGGCGCAGATTCGACAGCTGGTTGAGCAGCGGGATGCTGCGCCCGATCGACGCCGCCTGCTGCGCCGTCTCGTAGCGCTGCTTGAGCAGCGCGCCGGCGCCGATGGCAAGCACGGTGATCGGCAGCAGCACCGCCACCACGAGCCGCCCGGTCACGCCGTGAGAGCCGATGCGGCGGCGCGTCGGGCGAGACTGAGCCGCGGACGGGTCGTGAGCGACGTCCGTGTCGGATGCCTGCGTCCGTGCAGGCCTATATGGGGATCGCAGCCGAGCGGGCATGACGGGGTATGCCGACCTATCGTGGTGATATCGACCGGCGTGCGACTCGGCTTGAGACAGCCGCCGGCTCCTCGACGACGCGCGACCGCGCCCGATCGGGCCGGCGGGCCGCACCAACCGGGTGCCGAAGCTGCTGCGGGCGCTTGACGGGCTCGTGCGCGGGGGTCGATATAGCGGCTCGCGCCCCGGCGATGCGCGACACCCGGATCGCTCTGATCGTCGGTGATCTCGACCAGCTCAGGCGTGTCAAGGACGAGCTCGGCCACGCCGCGGGTGACGCCGTGCTCTGTGAGGCGTCACGCCGGGTGCGCGGGCGAGCTGCGCGCCTTCGGCATGGTGTACCGGGTCGGCGGCGACGAGTTCGCGGCGCTGCTGCCGTCGATCGACGAGGACGCGGAGAGCGTCGCGGAGCGGCTCCGCGTCGCCGTACGCGAGCCGCCGATCGCCGAGACGCGGTCACCATCTCGATCGGGTCGCCGTGTCCCAGCCGGGCGACGCGTTCGACTGTCCGACCCTGTTCGCCTCGGCCGACGGCGCCCTCTGCCTGGCCAAGCGCGGCGGTCGCGACCGAGTGTGCCTCGCCGGGGTCGGCTCTGCGGACGGCGCCGGCGCGCGAATCGCCGTCTGAGGTCGATCAGCGCAGGAGAAGGCGAACGATTGGCTCGGCTCGGCGGGCGTCGGGCTGATCGCCGGTGATGAAGTCCAGGTACACGTAGCTCTCGATCAGCCGCACGAGCACATAGGCGACCTCGCGCAGGTCCACCGGGAGCTCCAGCCGCTCGGCCTCGGCCTCTTGGACAAGCAGCCGGTGCATCGCGTCGATGAGACGGGGCTGGAAGTCCGTGTCGCGCCGCGTGAGCAGGCGCATCGCGGACTCGCCCTCGTCGGTCAGCCAGCGGCGCATCGCCGCGCTGGCGATCACTGCCTCCAGGAAGCCGGTGGTGATCTGAACGATCCGCTCCGAGCCCTGGTCGCGGACCTCGTCATCGATCGTCTCCAGCGTCCGGCGCGCGATCGACCAGATGACCTCGACGAGCAGCTGCTCGCGCGAGCCGACCCAGCGATAGAGCGTCACGCGGTTGACGCCGAGCTCGTCGGCGAGCGCGCTCATGTCGATCCGCCGTCCGGCGAGGAACGAGCGGCGCGCGAGCTTGAACGCGTCCAGAGCCGTCGGCCGGCGCCCGCCGCTGTCCTCGGCGAGCTGCTGTTGCAGCTTGGTGACCGGGCGTCTCTCGGCTCGACTGTCTGCGACGGGCATCGGGGGCCATGCTACCCGCGACGCTCCCGGCCGGACGCATGTTCTGAATACGGCGCGTGCGCGACAGCTGGGCGTCTCGCGCTGCCGACAGATACACGGGAGCCGGCGCGCGCGGCACGCGTGCGCCGGTCACCCGCCAACCCGCCGGCCACCGTGACACACCACCCGCCCGCCCGACCGCCGAGTCCCATCGCCAGCCTCCGGAGCTCGAGATGACGCGTCTGGGGCTGCGCCGCGCTCTCGTGGCGTTGCTGACCGGTGCGCTCGTCGCGCTGGCCACCGGGACGGCACTCGCCGGCGCCCAGAGCCCGCCGCCTTCGCCGCCGGCGCCGCCCGCCGCCACGGGCACGCCCGGCGTCAATCCGCTCGTCACGCGCTACGTCCAGCTTGCCGATGAGGGGTTGCATCGTCAGAGCGCGCGCTGGGCCACCTCCACCGACCACTGGTTCTGCGAGACGCTCGGCTGCACCGGCGCCTACCCGCTCCTGACGATCTGGGGAGTGGTGCGCATGTTCGAGGCCGCCGACGGCACCGAGCTGGCGTCCCCCTCGCGCTCACACCGCGCGACGGTCGACTCCTACGCCGGTCAGGCGGAGAAGCTGTACTGGAACCGCTACCTGAACGGCTACGACCCCTATCCGGGCGACAACTACCCCGCGGCTCAAGCATGGTTCGACGACAACGGCTGGCTCGGCCTCGCCTTCGTCGATGCCTACCGGGCCACCGGCGAGAGCCGTTGGCTCGGCGACGCGCAGCGCGCGCTCAGCTTCATCGCCGCGAACGGCTGGGCCGGCGGCGGACGCGGCGAGGGCATGTGGTGGAACACGCAGCATCAGCAGCACTCGGGTGAGGCCCTGGCCGCCGACAGCCTGCTCGCGATGATGCTGTACGACGCCACCCACCGCTCCACGGACCTGCGCAGCGCGCAGACGTGGATCGACTGGGCGAACGCGAACGACATCGGCTACCACGGTCTGTACGAGAGCGAGGGACCGGGCAGCACGACCATCGACTACGTAGAGGCTCCGCTCATCTATGCGCAGTACCTGCTCTGCCAGGCCCTGCACCAGGACGGCTACTGCGCGCACGCCGCCTCGCAGTCGAACACCCTCACCCGCATCTACGGCACGGTGTACAACCTCGCGCCCCTGTACGACTCGATCTTCTTCCAGTGGATGATGGCCTACGACCAGGCCACCGGAGGCCATCACTGGGTCGGCATCGCGCAGGCCAACGCGGCCGCGGCGATCGCACACGCCACGAACGGCCAGGGCCTCTGGCTCGGGAGCTGGTGGGGCGGGCCGATCCGCGACGTCAACACCCAGCCGAACATGTTCCGCACGCTCGGCGGGACGACGAGCCTGTACGCCTGGCTCGCCTACTACAGCGGTTGACCGCTCGGCGCGGAGGAGTCGCCCCGGCTCCGCGCCGCCGCCTACGACATGCGTCCGGCGTGATCACGCCGGCGCTCGCGTACTGCCGATGCACCTCCATGCCCGCGTCCCGGCCGCCAGTCCCCCGATGATCAGGCGATGGCTCGCGCCCACGCTGGCCACGCTGCTCGCGCTCGGCTCGATCGCGGCGATCGTCGTCCTCCAGCGCCGCGCCGCGACCGTCGGCTCGGTGCTGGCGATCGTGGCGCTGCTCGTCGCCTTCCTCGTCTTCTACCTGCGCTGGCTTGCCGTACGGTCGAAACTGGCCGGACACCTCGCTCGCAGCCGTCGCGACGCGCTCACCGACGCCCTGACCGGGCTCGGGAACCGACGGGCCCTGATCGAGGCACTCGACGAGCGGATCGGCGCGGCCACGGACGGCGAGCCGCTCGTCCTCGCCCTGTATGACCTCGACGGCTTCAAGGGCTACAACGACACGTTCGGGCACCTGGCCGGCGACGCCCTGCTCGTCCGCGCGGCCGAGCGCTTGACCGCGACGGTCGAGAGCTTCGGGAGCGCCTACCGCATGGGCGGCGACGAATTCTGCACGCTGACGTCGGTCGACCCCGACGGGGTCGATGCGATGCGCGAGCGAGCCACGGCCGCGCTGCTGGAGTCCGGCGAGGCGTTCGACATCGCCTGCTCGTGCGGGACGGTGCTCGTCCCGAGCGAGGCGACGAGCGCCCAGGCCGCCCTGCAACTCGCCGACCGGCGCATGTACGAGCAGAAGGCGACCGGCCGCACCTCGGCGAGCCGTCAGAGCGCCGACGTGCTCCTGAAGGTCCTCAGCGAGAAGGACGACGACCTCGGCCACCACATCGGCGACGTCGCCGCGCTCGCGCAGGCGACCGCCCAGCGCCTCGGTCTCGGCGCCGACGATGTGCGTCGCGTCCGACTCGCCGCGGAGCTGCACGACGTCGGCAAGAGCGCCATCCCCGACGCAATCCTCAACAAGCCCGCCGCGCTCGACGCCGACGAATGGAGCTTCATGCGCGCCCACACGATCATCGGCGAGCGAATCATCCGGGCGGCCCCGTCGCTGGCCGACGTCGCCGACCTCGTCCGCGCCAGCCACGAGCGCCTCGACGCAAGCGGCTATCCCGATGGGATCGGCGGCGAGGCGATCCCGCTCGGCGCCCGCATCATCGCCGTGTGCGACGCGTTCGACGCAATGATCTCACCACGCCCCTACCGCGAGCCGGTCACGATCAGCGAGGCGCTCCAGGAGCTGCGCCATTGCCGCGGCTCGCAGTTCGACCCGCGGATCGTCGACGCGTTCTGCGCGCTCATCGACGCGCGAACGACGCGCCGCACCGACCTCGCCGCCTGAGCCGCGCGCCCGAGGGGCGCGGCCACTCGGACGTTCGTTGAGGGCGCCGCCGAGTTGGACTGGACGTTCGTCGAGCGTTTACAGTTGCAATTGCGCTGTCAGGACTCATCAGTCGATGACCCGGGTAGGAACCCCACAATGCCCAAGTACCCTCACATAGAACTCCTCGCCCAGCTCGTGCGTGACTCGCTCTACTCGGTCGACGAGGTGGCGGTTGCCGAGGCGATCGTCGCCCGGTCCGTCGCTCGCGGCGTCCTGCCGGACACCCGCTTCCGCAACGACGTCCGTCGATCCGAGGATCGGGACGTCGAGGTGCGCTCGTTCCGCCCGAGCCGCCGCGTGCGCTCGTTCCATCTGGAGCGGCGTCCCTCCACGTCCGTGCACCACTGACGCCCGGCCCGCTCAGCGGGGCGCCGGCGCGAGCGGAGCGGGGCGGCCGACCGGGCCCCCACCTGGCAGACTGTCCCGCCCGCGCCGCGGGTCACCCGTCATGCCCCTCGATCCGGACATCGAAGCGTTGCTGCCGACGCTCAACGCCAGCGACCTCTTGCAGGCGTCGGTGGCCGACGCGCGGGAGACGTTCAAGGCAAACGTCGTCCGCTCGCGCCGCGGTGTGGAGCCTCCGGAGGTCGCCGCGATCGACGAGATCGACGTCGACGGCGCGGCCGGGCCACTCGCCGCCCGCGTGTACCGGCCGGCCGGCCCAGCGCCACACCCGACGCTCGTGTTCTTCCACGGCGGCGGATTCGTCATCGGGGATCTCGAAACCCACGACTTCCAGTGCCGGCGGCTGTGTCGCGACTCCGAGGTCGTCGTGGTCAGCGTCGCCTACCGGCTCGCTCCGGAGTCGCCCTTCCCGGCCGGCGTCAGCGACGCGATCGCGGCAACGCGGTGGGCCGCACGCAACGTCGCCACGCTCGGCGGCGACCGCGCGCGCCTCGCCGTCGGCGGCGACAGCGCCGGCGGCAATCTCGCCGCCGTCGCGGCCCAGGCGGTCCGGGGTGACGAGCCTCCGCTCGCGGGCCAGCTGCTCATCTATCCGGTCTGCGACTTCGCCAACGAGTATCCGTCGGCCGTCGAGAACGCGACCGGGTACTACCTCACCGCCGAGGACATGGGGTGGTTCGACGAGCGGTATCTCCGGGAGCCGGCGGACCGCCGCGACCCGCGAGCCTCGCCGCTGCTGGCCGCCGACCTGAGCGGCGTGGCGCCCGCGATCGTCTTCACCGCGGAGTACGACCCGCTCCGCGACGAGGGCGAGGCCTACGCGGACGCGCTGGCGGCCGCCGGCGTGCCGACGGTCAAGCGACGGGGCGCCGGCCTCATCCACGGGTTCGTGGGGCTCGCCGCGCTCAGTGCCGGCGCCGCCCGGGCCACGCGGGAGCTGACGGACGAGCTCCGCCGGCTGCTCGCCTGAGCGGTCGTGGCCCGGCTGCGGCAGGCGTTCAGGCCGCACACCGGCGCAGCAGGGTGACGCGCGCGGGCGCCGCGAACGAGCGCGAGTCCCCGTCGGGGCGGCCAAGCCGTTCGAAGCGCTCGCGCAGCTGAGCCTCCCGCGTGCGCAGCGCCGGGGCCCGGTCCGCGTGGACGAGCACCTGATGCTCGCGCCACGCCTCGAAGCTCGCGACGCGCACGCACGGAGTGAACGTGCGGTGCGAGACCGCGACACCCAGGTCGCTCGCGGCGCGCTCGAGCGCGTCGAAGGCGGCGGCGCGCACGGCGGTCTCGTCGTCCACCGCACACATGAGCTCGAAGAACGGGCCCTCGGCGAGGGGCTCCTGCACGAACACGATCCCGTCGTCGCGAGCGACGCGGACCGCCTCGGCGAGCGCCGCGGGCATCTCGCGGGCCGCGACGTGGTGCAGGCTGTTGAACAGGATGACGGCGTCGCAGCTGCCGTCGGGCAGCGGCAGCGATTCGGCCGCACCCCGCCGGTAGCGCTCTCCGGCCACCGCCGGCGCCGCTCGCGCCGCGGTGAGCGCCGCGTCCGAGGGATCGATGCCGACCACGGCCGCGCCTCGCGCGGCGAGCCGCCGCGCGAGCCAGCCGTTGCCGCATCCGATGTCGGCGACGTCGCGCCCGTCGACGCGGACGAGCTCGTCGAGGAGATCCGTGAGCGCGGCCATGGCCGCTGGCATCCTACGGCGCGCGGGGACGGCCCCGATTCGCCGGCCGCATCCGGCACACTGAAGGACGTGCGTGGCCGCCACGTCCCGCCCGCCGGCGCGCGTGCGCCGGCGGACCTCCGAGCGTCCGCCCGCAGCCCGAAGATGTCTCCGTTGCCCGCCACGCCGCCCACGCCCCGACACCAGCGACGCGCCGACCGGCCCCGCCGTCCCCCGTTTGCGCGGCGGACCCGCCCCGTGCGTGCGGCGATCGCGGCGCTCGCGCTCGGCGGGCTCGTCGCCTGCGGCAGCCAGGCCCCCCCGCCTCGCCGCGTCACGAACCACGGCGCCGCGCGCCGCTCGGACCCGCCCCGGGCCCCGACGCGGATCTCGCTGAGCGCCCTCGCCCCGCCCGCGCGGCCGTCGTCGGCACGGTCGCGCGACGGTCTTGGCGCCCTCGTGTCCGAGCTCGCGCGCGAGATGCGCCGAGCCGGGCCGGCGTCGGGTGCGATCGTGTACGACCTGACCGCACAGCGCGTGCTGTTCGCGCGGCGCGCCACGACGCCGCGACCGCCGGCCTCGGTGGAGAAGATCTACACGTCGACCGCCGCCCTGGCGCTCCTCGGTCCCGACGCGCGGCTGTACACAACGCTGCTCGGCAACGGCTCACTCGGCGCCCACGGAACCTGGCACGGCGACATCTACCTGCACGGCGGCGGCGATCCGACCTTCGGCAATCGGGGTTTCGACGCCATCTACGCCGCCGGCCGGGGCGCCGTCGTCGAGACGCTCGCGCAGCGCCTGAGAGCGGCCGGCATCCGCCGGATCACCGGCCACGTGATCGCCGACGAGTCGCTGTTCGACACCGAACGCGGGCCGGTCGCGTACGCGGGGGCCGCCGACCTCGGCGACCTCGGCGGTCAGCTGAGCGCGCTCACCTACAACCACGGCTACGTCGGGCCGTCACCGGGCCGGTCCTGGCACGCCCCGCTCACGCCCGCCACATACGCGGCACTCGAGTTCACGCGCGCGCTCGGCCGCGTGGGCGTCAGCGCCCACCCCGCCCAGCTGGCCCATCCGGCGCCGGCCGGAGCCGAGGTCCTGGCCAGCGTCGCCTCGCCCCCGTTGTCGGTGCTGCTCGACCTCATGAACGCTCCGTCGGATGACTTCTACGCCGAGCTGCTGCTCAAGCAACTCGGGGTGCGGTTCGGCGAGGCCGGCACGAGCACCGCCGGCGCCGCGGTGGTCACGCGCGTCCTCGCGGGCTACGGCCTGCACCCGCGGATCGTCGACGGCTCCGGGCTCTCGCACCGGGACTCGACCACGCCGCGCGACGTCGTGCAACTGCTCGTCGACGTGAGCGCCACGCCCAACGGGGCCGTGCTGAGGCGTTCGCTCGCGCTCGCCGGGGTGAGCGGCACGCTCACCGCCCGGATGCGCGGCACGACCGCCGCACGGCGCTGCGAGGCGAAGACGGGCACGCTCAACGACGTGACCAACCTGGCCGGCTGGTGCCGCGATCTCTCCGGGCATCTGATCGCGTTTGCGTTCTTCATGGACGGCGAGAGTCCGTTCCCGGGACACGCTCTGCAGGATCAGATGCTCATCACGATCGCGCGCGACGATCCGGCGCGCGCGTGACGGCCCTCCGCGGCGATGCCTACCGGGCGCCGGCCGAGATCGCCGAATCGGCGAGCGCGACGAGCGCCGCCCGCTCCGGACCGATGACGTTGGCCTGGATCTCGTAGCGCACCCCGCCCTGCAACCAGGCGACCGCGCCCGGCGAGCACGACGCCCCGCAGGCGGTCGCGCGATAGCGCCCGGCGATGCCGTGCGCCAACGCCACGCGCGCGCCGGTGCCGAGCGAGCCGGCGCGCTCGCCGGAGAACGACGCCAGGAAGCATGCCGTCGCCTCGCCGCAGCCGCGCGCGTCGGCGAGCAGCAGGTCATAGCCGCCGCCCACGGCGCCCCCGGACCCGTACACGTGCGGCGCGTCGACCGTGTAGCGGCCCGGCAGCAGCACCGCGATACCCGCGCGGCGCGCGCTCGCGAGCGGACGGGCGAGCACCTTGACCACGTCGACGGAAACCGCTCGCGCGGTCGCGGCGGGCCGGGCGACGGCCGGCCCGGCGAGCAGCGCGCTCGCAAGCACGGCGCTGACGGCCAGGCGCCGCTGCGTCCGCGGATGTCGGCCGGCACGGAGGATGGGGCACTGTAGCGCGGCCATCAGCGGCCGCGGGCGGCCCGCCAGGCCGCATGCCGGCGCCCGAGCTCGTCCACCGGCTCGCCCCCCTCGATCAGCTCGCGCAGCAGCCGGCCCCACGGTGCGCTCGCGCGCGCGGTCGCGACGGTCTGGAAGAGCAGGCTCTCCATGCGACGGAGCAGCAGCGCCTCGGGCGGCAGCGTCATGCGCCGGAGCTGCTCGATGTGGGCGAGCCGATCGCCGTCGCGCAGCGACTCGGCGCCGCGCCACAGGTCGCTGGGCTCCAGGCGCAGCGGCTGCTCCGAGTACGCCCACCACGACATCTCGGCCATGTACTGGACGAGCAACTCGGCATCCCACTCGCTCGGCTCGCCCGGGAGATAGCCGAGCTCGCGCATGCCGCGCATCACGGTGGTGTCGTCGCGCTCGCGCACGCCGCGCGCGATCACCGCCTCGCGGCGCAGATAGTCGGGCGGCAGGTGGCGCAGCATCCCGAAATCGAAGAAGGCGACGCGACCGTCCGCCTCGAGCAGGTAGTTGCCCGGGTGGGGGTCGCCGAGCGCGAGCCCGAGCTCGAGCGCGGTCCCGTAGAAGAACCGGTACACGATCTCCGCGTAGCGATCGCGCACGGCATCGGGTTGGCCGACGACCTCCTCGAAGCTCATGCCGTCGACCCAGTCGGTCACGAGCACGCGCCGGCGGCTCAGCTCGACGTCGACGGCCGGAACGTGCACGAACGGATGCCCCCGCCAATGGCGGGCCAGGCGGCCGTGGTTCGAGGCCTCGAGCTCGTAGTCGCACTCCTCGACGATGCGCTCGCGCAGCTCGTCCAGCAGGGGCTTCACGTCGAGCCCGGGCATCATCTGCCGCAGCAGCGGCGAGAGCAGGCGCAGATTGCGCATGTCGGACTCGACCGCCTCGGCGATCCCGGGATACTGGACCTTGACGGCCACCTCCCGCCCGTCCAGCGTGCGGGCGCGGTAGACCTGCCCGATGCTCGCGGCCGCGGCGGGCTCGGGGTCGATCGCCTCCAGCACGTCGGCCGGGTCCCGCTCCCAGTCGGTGGCCAGGACCTTGCGCATCCGCTTCGAGTCGACCGGCGGCACGCTGTCGCGCAGCGAGGCGAGCCGCCGCTGCAGGTAGGCCGTCTGATCCTCGTCGAGCCCGGGAAACTCGATCGTGGACAGGACCTGACCGGCCTTCATGGCGGCGCCCCGCATCACCGCGAGCTGATCGACGAGCGCGTCGACGGTGATGACGATGCGGTCGCCCCGGCGCCGGCGGCGCTCGTCGTCGGTGCCGCGCGAGTCCAGGCGCCCCCCCGCCCAGCGCACCGCGCCCCCGACCGCGACCCGTCCGAGCCGTGCCGTTCGTGCGCCGCGTCCCTGCGCGGGCGTGCGTCCCTGCCGTTGTGCCACGACATCAGTGTGGCAACGAACCGTCGCCGGCCCGGAGGCATCGGCCGGCGAAGGCGCCAGCACGGCCCGCCGCGGGCGTTAACGACCGTGGGCCGCGCCGTTGCCGGCGCGGCCCACGTGGCCGTTCGCTTGCTGACGAGGAGGGAATCAGCCAGTGAAGCGGGGGATCACCGCATGCGCCGGCACCGCTCGCGTGTAGCGCAGGGTGTTCGTCTTGGGCGTTCCGCACTTGGTCGTCGTCTTCGACGTGAGGGTGTGCACTCCGTAGCGGCCCTTCGACACGGGGACCGTGTACGTGAAGCGGCTGCCCGAGTTCGGCTTGGTCAGCGTCTTGACCTTGTGACCGTCGACGTAGAACACGACGCTCTTGATGCCGCTGCCGCTGACGACGGCGGTGAAGTGCTGGTTGTGGGCGATCTTCGTCGCCGCCAGCGTCACCTTCGTCGCCGTGCAGGCCGTGAACGGCAGCACGCCGCTCGTGCCGGTCGAGGTCGTGCTCGTCGTGGTCGTGGACGGCGTGGTCGTCGTGCTGGTCGACGGCGTCGTGGTCGTGCTCGTGGACGGCGTCGTGGTCGTCGTGGTCGTGGACGGCGTCGTCGTTGTCGTGGTCGTGGACGGCGTCGTCGTCGTCGTGGTGGTGACGGCGTGGTCGTCGTGCTCGTCGTCGTGGTGGTGGTCAGCGTCGCCACCTCGTTGACGTCGGTGCACTGACCGGCGACCGCAGCGTTGTAGCCGTCGCCGCTGTAGCTGGCCACCCAGTGGTAGGTGCCGGGCGCGGTCGGCGTGACCGGGGGCGACGTGTAGGAACCGCTGCTGCTGGCGGTCACCGGTGCCGTGGTCTGATGCGCGCCGGTGCAGGTCGAGTCGTTCGGTCCGTAGAGCGACCACGTGATCTTGCCGGGATTGACGCCCGCCGGGACGCTCGCGATTCCCGACAGCACGGCGACGTCGGTGATCGGGCTGCCGACCGTCGCGGTCGCCGGCGTCGCGGTCGTGGAGATGACGGTCGGCGTGCATCCGGTGACGGGGGTCTTGGGGTAGGTGATGCTGCCCGAGAATCCGTCCGTGGTGTGGTTCGACGTCACGCTCGAGGAGCCGGTGACCGAGCCGTTGACCGCCGGGAGGATGATGTCCACCGAGTCCGAGCTGCCGGAGAACGACACGCCGCCCGTGAACGTGATGGCGGCCCCGCCGGCGGCCGGCGTGAACGTCAGCGTGTAGGTCGGCGAGTTCATGCCGCCGTTGCCCTCGTGTCCCGGACCGGCGGGCGTGAAGTTCGAGTAGGCGATGGTCGCCTTTCCGCACACGACCGAGAGGTTCGCGTAGTGCGCCTCGGCCACCGCGGGGATCGCGATCAGGAACAGAACAACAAGTGGGAGTAGGAACTTCTTCATTGGATCTCCTGATGTGAGGGATATTCCGCCGAGTCCCGCCGTCTGATCGGATCTCGTCTAGTCGATGTGGCCATTTGTGCCGTGCCGGACTTTAGTGCCGGAGAGGGTCCGCCCACAAGCGACTGCACGCAACCATGCGTACGTTTCCCCACCGTTGCGCAGCCCGGTTTGGACCCGCCGTCGCAGAACTTGAGGGCTTTCGTCGTACTTGGACGAACGATCGACGCCCCGGCCCGCGTCCGTTCGCCGACGCGGGCGGAGGGGCCCGCCGAGCAGCGTGGCTAGTCTGTGCCGATGGGCCGCACCCTCACCGCACCGGTGGCCGCCGCGTCGCTGATCGCCGGCTACGCCACGGCGGTCGCCACGGGCTCGCGGCCGATCGGCGGGCTCGTGCTGCTCGCCGGCGGCGCCTGGTGCATACGCGCCTGGCTGCGCGAGCACGATCGGCGCACGGCGGCGACGCTGACCGGCGTGGCGTTCGCGGCGTTCGTGCTCTCGCACGTGCTCGCGCTTGAGATCGGGGCGTGGCCGTCGGTGCTGCTCGTCGCCGGCGTCACCGGGGCGATCGTGTGGCGCCACGCTGACGCGCCCGCGCTGCGCACGCGCTGAAAGCGCCGCGGGCACCCGCCGGCACGCGCGCACGGGGAGAAGATGGCCCCCAGGAGACGTGACCACCTACGACGTTTGTCCACGCCGTTGCTCCGCATCGCCGGTCATCACGCCCGGATTTTCGGGCCTCGCCCTCGATCATGCGTCGAAAATGCCCGCGATTGCTCAGGCTGACGTGAGCGCGCGACCGCGATCGCCTCGGTGGACGCGCCGCAAACCTGCTCGAACCGTTGCAACCCTGCGCCCATTGGCTTGTCGCGCGCTGTTAAGACAGGCTAAAGTCCGCGCGATCGAGACCGGAGGGGGCGCTGCGCCTGGGACGCGGTCTCACGAAAGCGAAGGAGTGCCGAGCGATGATCCGCAAGATCCTGGTCCTGACCGCCGTGCTGTTCGGGTTGATCGTCGCATCGGCCCAGGCCCACGCGGTGTCGGTCACGGCAGCCTGCGGATCGGTGACCTTGCAGTGGTACAACTTCAACGACGGGGTGGCGGGCAACCGTCTCAACGGCGGAATGAACGACCCGATCTGGTCGGTGGCCTTCACGCCGGTCGGACAGACCACGGCGCTCACCCAGCACGGTCAGGTCTCGTTCGGCAACTCGATCACGCAACGCAACGTGGCGCAGTACACGCTGACCGTGCTGATCCCGCCGGTCAACGGCACCGTCGTGGTGAGCTCGGCCTGGACCAGCGCGCAGACGAGCGACGGCAATGCGGATTCGATCACGCAGACGGTCAGCGTCTCGTCGTGCTCCTACACGCCGTCGATCGCGACGTCCGCCTCGCCGCCGACCGGCCCGGTGGGGACGCCCTTCCGCGACGTCGCGACCCTGTCCGGCGGCTACAAGCCCACCGGATCGATCACCTGGCGGGCGTACGGCCCCAACGACCCCACCTGCTCGAATCCGAACGCGCCGTCGGTGACGATCACCGACGTCAACGGCGACGGTCCGTACACCTCACCGCCACTCACCCCGATCGAGGCCGGGACGTACCACTGGGTCGCCAGCTACGACGGTGACGTCAACAACAACGCCGTGAGCGGCCACTGCTCCGACGCCAACGAGACCGTCATCGTCACCCCGGTCACGCCGCAGCTGACGACGAGCGCGACGCCGTCGTCGGCGCCCGTGGGCAGTGCGATCCGGGACGTGGCGACGCTCACCAGCGGCGACAGCCCGACCGGCACGATCACCTGGAGCCTGTACGGCCCCAACGACGACGCTGCTCCGGCACCCCGCTCACCACGAGCGCCGTCACCGTCAACGGCGACGGCTCCTACACCTCGCCGCCGCTCACCCCGGGTACGGCGGGCACCTACCACTGGGTCGCCACCTACAGTGGCGACGCCAACAACGTCGCGGTCGGCCCGGTCGGCTGCACCGACCCGAACGAGACGGTCGCGATCACCCAGCTCACGCCCGGCCTGTCCACGAGTGCGACGCCCGCCGCGGCGGCCGTCGGCTCAGCGATCACGGATGTGGCCACGGTCAGCGGCGGCGACAAGCCGTCGGGCACGATCACCTGGAGCCTGTACGGCCCCAACGACAACGCCTGCACCGGCACCCCGCTCAGCACGAGCGCCGTCAGCGTCAACGGCGACGGCGCCTACACCTCTCCGCCGCTGACGCCGGCCACGGCCGGCACGTACCACTGGGTGGCCACGTACAGCGGCGACGCGAACAACGTCGCCGTCGGCCCGGTCGGCTGCACCGACCCGAACGAGGCCGTCACGATCGGCCGGGTCACGCCCGGGCTGACGACGAGCGCCACGCCCGCGGCGGCGGCCGTCGGCAGCGCGATCAAGGACGTCGCCACCCTCACCGGCGGCGACCACCCGACCGGCACGATCACCTGGAAGCTGTACGGCCCCAACGACAACGCCTGCACCGGCACCCCGCTCACGACGAGCGCCGTCACCGTCAACGGCGACAACTCCTACACCTCGCCGGCGCTCACGCCCAGCACCGCCGGCACGTATCACTGGGTGGCCACCTACAGCGGCGACGTCAACAACGTCGCGGTCGGCCCGGTCGGCTGCACCGACCCCAGGGAGACGGTGACCATCGGACAGGTCGCCCCCACCCTGACGACGAGCGCCTCGCCCGCGTCGGCGCCGGTCGGCTCGTCGATCCGCGACGTCGCGCAGCTCAGTGGCGGCGACCATCCGACCGGATCGATCACGTGGCGTCTGTACGGGCCGAACGACTCGGCGTGCACCAATCCGGGCGCGCCGTCGGTGACGGTGACCGACGTGAGCGGGGACGGCTCGTATGCCTCGCCTCCACTCACACCGAGCACCACCGGGACCTACCAGTGGGTTGCCACGTATGACGGCGACACGAACAACGCCGCCGTTGGCCCCGTCGGATGCTCCGACCCCGGCGAGACGGTCACGATCACCAAGGTCACTCCTGGCCTCGCGACGAGCGCATCGCCCGCGTCGGCGCCGGTCGGCGCGGTGATTCGCGATGTCGCGTCGCTCACCGGCGGCGATGCCCCGTCGGGCACGATCACCTGGAGCCTGTACGGTCCCAACGACAACGCCTGCACCGGCACCCCGGTGACGACGAGCCCCGTTGCGGTGACGGGAGACGGCTCGTACACCTCGCCGCCGCTGACGCCGAGCACGGCCGGCACCTACCACTGGGTCGCCAGCTACAGCGGCGACACGAACAACGCCGCCGTCGGCCCCGTCGGCTGCACCGACCCGAACGAGACGGTCACGATCACCAAGGTCACGCCCGGATTGACCACGAAGGCGAGTCCCTCGTCGGCGGCCGTCGGGACCGCGATCAAGGATGTCGCCACCCTCACCGGCGGCGACAACCCGACCGGCACGATCACCTGGAGCCTGTACGGCCCCAACGACAACAGCTGCACCGGCACTCCGCTGACGACGAGCGCCGTCACCGTCAGCGGCGACAACTCCTACACCTCGCCGGCGCTCACGCCGAGCACGGCGGGCACCTACCACTGGGTCGCGACGTACAGCGGCGACGGCAACAACGCCGGCGTCGGTCCCGTCGGCTGCACCGACCCCAACGAGACCGTCACCATCACCAAGGCCCTACCCACGTTGAGCACGAGCGCGACGCCAGCGTCGGCGCCGGTCGGCACCGCGATCAAGGACGTGGCGACGCTCACCGGCGGCGACAACCCGACCGGCACGATCACCTGGAGCCTGTACGGCCCCAACGACAACGCCTGCACCGGCACCCCGCTCACAACGAGCGCCGTCACCGTCAACGGCGACAACTCCTACACCTCGCCGGCGCTGACCCCGACGACCGCGGGGACCTACCACTGGGTGGCCACCTACAGCGGCGATACGAACAACAGCGGCTCCGGGCCCGTCGGCTGCTCCGACCCCAGCGAGACCGTCTCGATCACGAAGGTCGGGCCGGCCATCTCGACGAGCGCCACCCCCGCCTCGGCCCCGGTCGGGACCGCGATCAAGGATGTCGCCACCCTCACCGGCGGCGACAACCCGACCGGCACGATCACCTGGAGCCTGTACGGCCCCAACGACAACAGCTGCACCGGCACTCCGCTGACGACGAGCGCCGTCACCGTCAGCGGCGACAACTCCTACACCTCGCCGGCGCTCACGCCCAGCACCGCCGGCCCCTATCACTGGGTCGCCAGCTACAGCGGCGACACCAACAACAACGCGGTCAGCGGCGCCTGCTCCGCGCCCGACGAGACGGTGACGATCACGCCCGTCACGCCCGCACTGACGACGAGCGCCTCGCCCGCATCGGCCGCGGTCGGGAGCGCCATCAAGGACATCGCCAACCTCACCGGCGGCGACGACCCGACGGGCACGATCACGTGGAAGCTGTACGGCCCCAGCGACACCGCCTGCACGGGCGCCGCGTTGACCACAAGCGCGGTCACCGTCAACGGCGCCGGCGCCTACACGTCCCCGCCGCTCACGCCGAGCACGGCGGGCACCTACCACTGGGTCGCGACGTACAGCGGCGACACGAACAACAACGGCGTCGGCCCGGTCGGCTGCGCCGACCCGAACGAGGCGGTCACCATCGGTCAGGTCGGTCCGAGCCTGACCACGAGCGCCTCGCCGCCGACCGCGCCGGTCGGTGCCACGATCAACGACGTGGCCACGCTCAGCGGCGGCGACAACCCGTCCGGCACGATCACCTGGACGCTCTACGGCCCCAACGACACCTCGGGCTGCACGGCGGGCGCCGCATTCCCTCCGACCACCCTCGCCGTCCACGGCGACGGTCAGTACACGAGCCCGCCGCTCACCCCGACCACCGCCGGCAGCTACCACTGGGTGGCCACCTACAGCGGCGACGTCAACAACGTCGCCGTGGGCCCGGTCGGCTGCACCGACCCCGGCGAGGCGGTCACGATCGGCCAGGTCACCCCGACGCTCGCGACCATCGCCAACCCTGCCAGCATCACGATCGGCGGTTCGGTGCAGGACAACGCGACCCTTTCGGGCGGCAACAACCCGACCGGCACGATCACCTGGAGCCTGTACGGCCCGAACGACAGCACCTGCTCGGGAACACCGGTCACGACCGGGACGGCGAACGTGAGCGGCGACGGCACCTACGCCGGCCCAACGTGGACGACGACCGCAGGCGGCACCTACCACTGGGTCGCCACCTACAGCGGCGACAAGAACAACAACGCCGTCGGCCCGGTCGGCTGCAACGACCCGAACGAGACGCTGACCGTGTTCGCGCCGAGCTTCACCCTGGTCAAGCTGCAGTCGCTCACCTCCTCGGGCTTCACGACCGCTCCGATCACCGCGCAGGTCGGGCAGACGATCAACTACGAGATCGTCGTCACCAACACCGGCAACACGCCCCTCTCGCTCGCGCTGGTCGACGCGATGTGCACCGGCATCAGCGCCCCGACCGGCAACATCGTCGGCGGGAACCTGCAGGTCGGCGGCACGGCCACCTACACCTGCTCGCACGTCGTCGTGGCCGCCGACTTCCCGGTCTACGTCAACGTCGCCCAGGTGACCGCCACCCCACCGGGCGGCCCGCCGCTTCCGCCCGAGCGCAGCTCGGTGCTCGCGAACATCCCGCGCCAGCAGACCCTCGCCTGCACGACGTCCACCACCAAGCTCACCGAGACGGCCAAGAACCTCAAGACCGTCCGCAAGACGAGCAAGGGCAAGACGGTGACGACCACGAACCGGCAGATCACCGCCATCCTGAGCGACCCGAACCACGGCACCGACATCAGCCGCGTCGTGTTCTCGCTCGACGGCCGGCCCCTGAAGACGCTCACCAAGCCCAATCTCTCGGGCGGTCGATTCGAGGCGCAGGTCCTGACCTCGGCCACGCGGTACGGCGCCCACCGGATCACGGCCGCCGTCACGATGATCTGCGGCCCGTCCCAGAACAAGATGGTCCAGTTCCTGCATGCGCTGCCGGCCATCAAGGTCGTGCCCCGCTTTACCGGCTGATGCCTCCGCCGGGTCTCGACGCCGCCCGGTGACGGCCCCGGGTCCGGCGATCGCTCACCGCGAGACTCGAACTCGAAGTAGCTTCGGACAAGGGGCCGTCCCCAGGCAACGCCGATCCCCGCCTCACGCCGCCGCGCTCGGTCCGCGGGGGTAGGCCTCCCGCTTCCGCGGGAGGAACCGACGGTGGCCCCCCAGTCGGCGGCGCTCCCCGGCGTTCAACCGCGGGCGGCTCGGGGGTCGGCGCGCACGTTTCGACGGCCCTCGAGCCTCTATCTGAAACAACACCGAGGCACGGCCACCGGGTCACCAGGACACGGCGACTCGTGCCCAGAACGACCCGACTACCCCTGGAACAGACCGAGCGCCTTGCCGCTCAACTCGAAGTCGGGGATCGACTTGCCGACCAGGGACTGCTCGCTGGCGATGTCCCGGCCGGCGGCGCTGTTGTTGTTCGCGCGCACTGCCGACACGGCGGCCAGTCCGTCGCCGGCGGCGCCGTAGGCGTAGCCGAGACCCTGCACGACCTCCGACTGGGCCTTGCGGCCACCGCTGGTCGAGGGGGTCTGGCCGCGCGCGACGCGCGAGACGGTGGCCATATCGGACTGGACGTGGGACAGGTGGCTCGCGATCGATGCCGCCTGGGCCTTCGTCGGCACCTTGTTGACCTCCGCGAGGAAGATGATGTCGACGGTCAGGGTGCTCTTGTACGGGGCGAGGGCGTGGATGAGGCTGGCGTCGCTCGCCTGCGCCATCGACGGGAAGGCGAGCGCCGGCAACAGGCCGCACAGCATGAGAATTCGTCGTGGCATGGTTGCTCCTGTAGGCATTGGCAGACGGGGTCCCCTCTGTTTTCGGCCAGAGCGGGGTTTTTGTTAACGCCCCAACCCGGACGAGCACGGTTCGTTGCGGCCGCTCGGCGCACGAGCGATTGGCCTGCGACACTCCCCGGCGTCGTGATCGAGGGCAGAATAGCGGCCGCGCATCGCGAGATTCTCGCCCGCGTCCGGGCCATCCCCCCGGGCTGGGTACGTACGTACGGCGACATATCTCCCGGCTCGCCGCGGCTCGCCGGCTACGTGCTGCGCCACTGCGACGAGCCCGGTCTCCCCTGGCACCGCGTCGTCCGCGCCGACGGCTCGCTGGCCAAGGGTGAGCGCCAGCGGCGCGCGCTGCGCGCGGAGGGCGTGCCGTTCCGCGGCGACCGCGTCGCCATCGAGCGCGCGCGCCTGCACGAGCTCGACGCGCTCTGAGCGCTCTCCTGCCGGGTGTGGTGTGTTGAGGTTGGCGGCGGATCGCTTGCCTGTGGCGCCGCCGCCGCCGATGCTCCTGGCGTACGGTGCGCCGCCACCGTCGCGAGCCGCACCCGCCCCGAACATGCCCACGATCGCCCACCGCCTCGCCTCCCGCGCCCGGCACGGCGCCGTGATCGCCGTCTGCGCGCTGGCGGCGTGCCTGATCGCGGCCGCGCTGCGCGCGCCGCCCGCCACGAGCGCCACGAGCGCGGTCGCTGCACCCGCCACCGGTCTGCCGGCGCTCACCCCCGATCAGGCGCACTACCTGGCCTTGGCCGAGCAGGGCGTCAGCGCCGCCGAGTCGGCCTGGGCCGATCCGCGCCACCACTGGTACGACGAGACGCTGCACGACACGAAGGTCTACCCGGAGGCCACGATCTGGGACATCGTGCCCCTGTTCGAGTCGATCGACGCGATCGCGCTCGCCGCCCCGACGCCGGCGAACCTCCGGGCCGTGCGCACGTTCGCCAACGGGGCCGAGGACTACCTCGATCGCGGGTTGCGTCCGATCCCGGGCTACGCCCCGTATCCGGGGGACCGCGGCTCCAACGTGCAGACCTGGTTCGATGACAATGGCTGGTGGGGCCTGGCCTTCCTCAACGCGTACCGCGCGACCGGCGCGACGCGCTATCTCGCGGACGCCGAGCGCGCCCTGGCGTACATCGCACGCGCCGGCTGGGATCCGAGCAGCGGCGGGATCTGGTGGGACACGTCGCATCCGTACAAGGCGGGCGAGGCGCTGGCCGCCGGAACGCTGCTGGCCACACTCCTGTACGTGGCGACGCATTCGTCGTTCGATCTCGCCGAGGCGAACATGTTCCTCGCCTGGGGCAACACGACCGGCTTCAGCGCCGTCGACGGCCTGTACGCGAAGTCCGACAGCAGCCGGGTCCCGGAGGACTACATCGAGGCGCCGCTCATCTACGCCCAGCAGCAGCTCTGCGCGGCGACCGGCGAGCAGGCCGAGTGCGCGCGAGCCGAGACGCTCACCGACACGTCCCTGCAGCGCTTCGGCGACCAGCTCGACTTCGGTCCCCAGTACGACGCGATCTACCTGCAGTGGATGCTCGCGCTCTACGGCGCCGATCACGACGCTCGCCTGTACGACCTCGCGGCGGGCAACGCCCAGGTGGCCGCCGGCGAGGCGCGAGACGCGAACGGGCTGTACCTGCGCTCCTGGACCGGCGATCCGCTCAGCCCGGCCGTCGCGGAGCCGAACATGCTCCAGTCGCACGCGGCGACGACGAGCCTGTTCGCGTGGCTCGCGGTCTACCCGCCCCCCGCCTGACGTCGCCTCGACTCGCCCGAACCCCATCCCCGTCCCGCGTGGCCCGGCGCTAAGCTCATCGATGGAGGAACCGGCCCCCGACGGGAGCGACTTGAGCAACCCGACCACCGAACCGCTGACCCCGCCAGAAGCGGATCCCGAACCGCCGGAGGAGCGTCCGCGCCCGTGGCGCCTGCTTGCGCCGCTCGGCGTGATCCTGCTGATCGTCCTCGGGACGGGCGCCGCGATCGGCCTCTCGAGCGGCGGCTCCAAGCCGAAGCTGCCCCACAACGTCCACCAGGTGAAGGCGGCCGACTTCGACGGCGCCGTTGCCTCGCCCGCCCTCCCCGCACCGCCGCTCGCGCTGAACAACTACCTCGGCCAGCCGGTGAACCTGAGCGAGTACCACGGCAAGGCCGTGCTCGTGACCTTCCTGTACGCGAACTGCCCGACCCTGTGCCCGGTCATCGCCGCCAATCTGCACGCGGCGCAGGACCTGATGGGTCCCCAGGCGGCGCACGTGCAGATCGTCGCCGTGTCGGTCGACCCCCGGCACGACACGCCGCAGGCCGTGGCCGGGTTCCTGAAGGCGCACGGGATGGTCGGGCGCATGCAGTACCTCATCGGCAACGCCGCTCAGCTCGGGCGGGTGTGGTCGGCCTGGAACGTCGGCTCACAGGCCGACGCCCAGCAGCCCGACCTCATCAACCACTCGGGTCTCGTCTACGGCATCGGCGCGAGCGGGAAGCTGACCACGCTGTACCCGGGCAACTTCACGCCGACGCAGATCGTGCACGACATCCCCGGTCTGCTCGCGAGCTGACCGCCGTCGCGTGACCCTGCCGCGCCGCCTGCTCATCGCCGTGATCGTCGTCGTCGCCGCGGCGGCCTTCGCGGTCTTCGGCCTGAAGGGCACGTCCACGTCGAAGCGCGCCGCGCCACCACTGCCGGCCGCGACGCTCGCCGGCGGCCCGTCGGTGACGGTCGCCGACCTGCGCGGACGCCCGGCATTCGTCGTGTTCTGGGCCAGCTGGTGCGGCCCGTGCGCGACCGAGGCCCCGGCCATCGCCCGCTTCGCCCGCACGCTCGGCGGCCGCGCCAGCGTCGTCGCCGTCGACTGGAACGACCCGAGCACCGCCGACGCGCGCGCGTTCGTGCGCCGCTACGGCTGGTCGTTCCCGATCCTGCGCGACGGCGACGGGCTCGCCGGCGACCGCTTCGGCCTGCACGGCCTGCCGACGACGTACGTGCTCGACCGCTCCGGCACGATCACTCGGACGCTCACCGGCGAGCAGACCGAGCAGTCGCTCAACAGCGCACTGCAATCGCAGTGAGCCGGCGCCCGCGGCCCTACGCGCCGCGGCCCTCGGCCTGCGCCTCGCGCTCGTCCGACAGCGTCCGCGTGCTGAGCGTGGCCGCCGAGCCGCCGCCGAGCACACGCCGCGTCAGGGCCGGGAACAGCACACGCAGCGCGGCCGGAATGGCGTAGCCGCGCGGCACATAGCGCTCCGCCGCGCCGCGCCCGGCCGCGACGATCGCGTCGGCGGCCTGCTCGGGCCGCCCGAGGACGAACCGCGCGAGCGGGTGCTCGACGAGCTCGCGCTGCGGGAAGCCCTCGGTGGGGATGAACCCCGGGAGCACGACCCCGACGTGCACGCCGTGCGGCCGCTCCTCGAGATGCAGCGCGTCGCTCCAGACGGCGAGGGCCGCCTTGCTCGCGGAGTAGCTTCCCGCTCCGGCTCGCGCGACGCGCCCGGCCGTGCTGGACACGTTGACGATCGCGCTCGGCGCGCTCGCCCGCAGCAGCGGCAGGAGCGCCTCGGTGAGCCGTACCTGCGCGTTGAAGTTGACCTCCATGGTGCGGGCCACCAGCGCCCACCCGCCCTCTGCGAACGAGCCACGCCCCCCGATGCCCGCATTGTTGACGAGCAGGTGCAGGCGCCCACCGGTCCGCTCGTGCAGGGCGTCGGCCACCCGCTGCGGCGCCTCGGGATCGGTCAGATCGACCGCGACGAAGCTGACGTGCGGTCCGAGCTCCTCCGCGAGCGTCCGCAGTCGCTCCTCGCGGCGGGCGACGAGCACGAGCGCACCGAAGTCCTCGCGCGCCAGCCGCCGGGCCGTCGCCTGGCCCAGGCCGCTCGACGCCCCCGTGACCACCGCGACGCGACCCGCGGTCGCCGGGTGCTGCCCATTGCTCGACATCACGCCGAGCCTACTCGTTCGGGCGCGTCAGCGCACGCGCATCTCTATCGTTCGCGGCCATGAACGAGCCCCTGCTCGCCGAGCTGCAGGATTGGCTGCGGATCCCGTCGATCTCCACCGGCGAGGGTGATCCGCGCGCGCTCGAGCGCGCGGCGGCCTGGGTCGTGCAGCGGCTGCACGCGGCGGGCGGCAGCGGGGAGCTCGTCACCGTCGACGGCGGCAACCCGCTCGCCGTCGGCGAGCTGCAGGCCGTCGATGCCGCCGCGCCCACGCTGCTCATCTACGGCCACTACGACGTCCAGGGCCCGGGCGACCCGCAGGCCTGGGAGTCGCCGCCGTTTGAGCCGGAGATCCGCGGCGGCCGGCTGTACGCGCGCGGCGCGGCCGATGACAAGGGGAACTTCCTCCCCCTCCTGCACGTCGCCTGCGAACTGGCAAGCGCCGGCACGCTGCCGGTCAACGTGCGAGTCCTCGTCGAGGGCGAGGAGGAGGTCGGTGGGGACTCGGTCACGGAGTGGGTCCGCGCCGACGCGCGCCGCGCCGACGCCGCGATCGTGTTCGACAGCGGGGTGCCCGACCTCGACACGCCGGCGCTCACCGTCGGGCTGCGCGGGATGGTGCAGTTGCGCGTCACCGTGCGCACCGCCGAGCACAACCTGCACTCCGGCCTCTATGGCGGCAGCGTTCTGAACGCCCTGCACGTGCTCATCGGCGGGCTCGCCCACGTGCTCCCGGGCCCCGACGGCCGCCTGCGCGAGGAGCTCCGCGTCGGCGTCGCCCCCCCGGCGCCGGCCGAGCTCGCGTCCTGGTCGCGGCTCGTGAGCGGCGACGACCTCCTGGCGCAGGTCGGCGGGCATCCGGTCCATCCGGGCGCCGGCGCCGAGTACTACGAGCGCAACGGCGCCGACGCCTCGCTCGACGTCAACGCGGTCGAGGGCGGCGAGCCGCGGTCGATCGTCCCGCCGGTGGCGACCGCGACGCTCACGATGCGCCTGGCCCCGGGCCAGGACCCCGAGGTGATCGAGGCGACCCTGCGCCGCCTCCTGCGGGAGGGCCTGCCCGACGGCGCGGCGATGACCGTGACCGGCGCCCACGCGCGCCCGGCCCTGTTCGACGTGAGCGAGCCCGCCCTCGTCCTCGCCGCCGAGGCGCTCGAGCGCGCCTGCGGCCGCGACCCCCTCTTCCTGCGCTCCGGCGGCAGCATCCCGATCGTCGCCGAGATGGCCGCGCGCGGCTACCCGGTCATCGTCGGCGGCTTCGGTCTCCCCGACGACCACATCCACGCCCCCAACGAGTCCTACGCCCTGCGCGCGCTCGAATTGGGAGAGGCGTCGGCCAGAGAGCTGTACCAGGCCCTGGCCGCCCTCCCCTCCCGTCCCTAGGCGACAGCCGAGCTACCGGAGCGAGAGCGACCGCCAGCGTGAGCCGCAGGCGTTCGGGGCGAGCACGACGCGATCGGCTCCCCTTTTCCGGGGAGCCGGGCGCGTCGGGGTCGGCCCGAGCCGACCGAGCTCGCAGATCAGGCCGGGGTGAGCGACTGTTGCTTCGAACGCAGGCCCTGGAGCAACTCCTCGAACGAGGCCTGGAACTTCTCGACGCCCTCGCGTTCGAGCGTGTCGGTGACCTCGTCGTAGCTCACGCCCGCTGCGGCGAGCTCGTCCATCAGAACGTGCGCCTCGTCGAGGTGCAAGGTCAGGCGCGGCTTCGGGCGGCCGTGGTCCTGGTAGGCACGGACGGTCTCCTCGGGCATCGTGTTGACCGTGTCGGCGCCGATGAGCTCGTCGACGTACATCGTGTCGGGATAGTCGGGGTTCTTCACCGAGGTCGAGGCCCACAGCACCCGTTGCGGCGTCGCGCCCTTCTCGGCGAGGTACTGCCAGCGCTCGTTCGAGAACACCTCGAGGTAGTGCTGGTAGGCGAGTCGCGCGTTGGCGATCGCGAGCTTGCCCTTCAGCTGATCGTGCCCGCCGATCTCCTCGAGGCGGCGGTCGGCCTCGGTATCGATCCGGGAGACGAAGAAGCTGGCCACCGAGGCGACGCCGCTCGGGTCCCCGCCCTCGGCGACGAGCCGCTCGAGCCCGCGGATGTAGGACTCGGCCACCTCGGCGTAGCGGCCGCAGCGAGAAGATGAGCGTCACGTTGATCGACTTGCCCTTCGCGATCACGTCCTCGATCGCGGCCAGGCCCGGCTTCGTCGCCGGGATCTTGACCATCAGGTTCGGGCGCTCGACCTCACGGTGCAGTCGCATCGCCGCCCGGAAGGTGCTGAGCGTGTCGTAGGCGAGACCGGGGTCGACCTCGAGCGAGACGTACCCGTCGCGAGCCAGGCTCGAGTCGAACACGGGCCGGAACACGTCGCACGCGTCCCGGATGTCCTGTTCGGCGAGCGCCCAGAAGATCTCGTGCGTGTCGGTCGTCTGCTCGAGCAGCGCGCGCAGCTGCTCGTCGTAGGCGTCACCCTCCGCCATCGCCTTCTGGAAGATCGTCGGGTTCGACGTCGCGCCGACGACGGCGTCATCGTCGATGAGCGACTGCAGATGGCCGTTGCGATTCGTCGCACGGGAGAGGAAGTCGATCCAGACGCTCTGACCGAGAGCGGACAGCCGATGCAGCGGTGAGGAAGACAAGATCTTCTCCTTGATGTCGTCGTGGTCGAGCGGCCCTGGGTGTCCAGCTTATTCCGTCTTGGCCGGCGCATCGGACATTACGGACGGCCGGTCGGTGCCCTCACAGCAGGGCCCGCGCGCGCGCCGCGATGTTCTCGACGGTGAAGCCGAATTCCGCCAGCACCCGGGCCCCCGGCGCCGACGCGCCGAAGTGGTCGATGCCGAGCACGTCGCCGCCGTCGCCGACCCACTTCCACCACGACAGCGGCGAGCCGGGCTCGACCGCCAGGCGCGCACGCACGCTCGGTGGAAGCACCGTCTCGCGGTACTCGGCGGTCTGGGCCTCGAACAGCTCGATGCACGGCATCGAGACGACGCGCGCGCGGATTCCGTCCGCCGCGAGCGCGCGTCCGGCGTCGAGCGTCAGGGGCACCTCCGCCCCGGTGGACATGAGCACGACCTGCGGCTCGCCGCCCGGCGCATCCCACAGCACGTAGCCGCCGTGCTCGACCCCGTCGGCGGACGCGACCTCCTCGCGATCGAGCACCGGAATGCCCTGTCGCGAGAGCAGGAGCGCGACCGGACCGTCGGTCCGCTCGAGCGCGACCCGCCACGCGGCCGTCGTCTCGTTCGCGTCGCCCGGGCGCATGACCCACAGATTCGGGATCACGCGCAGCGCGGCGTAGTGCTCGACCGGCTGGTGGGTCGGACCGTCCTCGCCGAGGCCGACCGAGTCGTGGGTCCACACCCATAGAACCGGCAGGCCCATGAGCGCCGCCAGGCGTACGGCACCGCGCATGTAGTCGGAGAACGTGAGGAACGTCGACCCGTACGGCTTGACGATCCCGCCGTGGCAGGCGAGTCCGTTGACGATCGCCCCCATGCCGTGCTCCCGGATCCCGAACGGGACGTTGCGCCCGGCGTGCACGCGGCTGAACTCGCCGCCGCCCTCGAACACGGTCTTCGTCGACTCGACGAGGTCGGCGGCGCCGCCGACCATCGTCGGCGAGTAGGGCGCGAACGCCTGCATGACCTTCTGGCCGGCCGCGCGCGTGGCGATGCTCTCGCCGGCGGCGAACGCCGGCAGCGTCTCGCGCCACCCGTCGATCAGCTCGCCGCGCCAGGCGCGCTCCCAATCCTCGGCCAGGTCGGGGTACAGCTCCGCCCACGCGTCGAAGCGCGCCTGCCATGCCTCCTCGAGGACGGCGCCATCCTCGCGCAGGCTCATGTGGCGGTAGACCGCGTCGTCGACCCAGAACGCCTTGTCGGGGTCGAACCCCATCGCCTCCTTTGTCGCGCGCACCTCGGGCTCGCCGAGCGGCGCGCCGTGCGCCTTGGCGGTGTCGACCGCGTGCGGCGCCGGGTAGGCGATGTGCGAGCGGATCGCGATCAAGGATGGTCGCTCCGTCTCCTCGCGCGCCGCCTCGATCGCATCGTGCAGCGTGGTGAGGTCCTCTGAGTCGGCGACCCGCTGGACGTGCCAGCCATCGGCGGCGAAGCGCGCGACGTGATCCTCGGCGTCGAAGGAGATCGCGGTCGACCCGTCGATCGTGATGTGGTTGTCGTCGTAGCAGACGATCAGCTTGCCGAGCCCGAACTGACCGGCGATCGAGGCCGCCTCCTGGGAGATGCCCTCCATGAGGTCGCCGTCGCTGGCGATCACGTACGTGTGGTGGTCGACGATCTCCGCGCCCGGACGGTTGTAGCGCTCGGCGAGGAAGCGTTCGGCCATCGCCAGGCCGACGGCGTTGGAGATGCCCTGCCCGAGCGGCCCCGTCGTCACCTCGATGCCGGCGGTGTGACCGCGCTCCGGATGGCCCGGCGTACGCGAGCCCCACTGGCGGAACTGCCGCAGATCCTCGATCGTCAGGTCGTAGCCGGTCAGGTGCAGCAGCGAGTACTGCAGCACGCAGGCGTGGCCGGCGCTCAGCACGAAGCGGTCGCGGTCGGCCCAGTGCGGGTCGCCGGGGTTGGCGCGCAGGAACCGGCGGAAGATCGTGTATCCGAGCGGCGCGAGCGCCATCGCCGTGCCGGGGTGGCCGGCGTTCGCCTTCTGGACGGCGTCCATCGCCAGCCCCCGGATCGTGTCGATCGACAGCGCGGTCACGTCGTGCTCGGTGCTCGTCCCCGCCGTCGTTGCCGCGTAGCCCGCCATCAGAGCCTCCGTTTCGTCGATCGTCGCATCGATTGGGCGCATAGCCTACGCGTGCGGCGACGTGTCGGGGTGTCGAATGAGGTCGCCGGACGGCCGGCGGCTGTGCGCGAGGTCCGTCGGCGCCCGAACTACCCTTCCATCCAATGCGCCAGCAGCTGCGACCGCTGTTCGATCGCGTCGTGATCAAGGAGCTCGAGCCGGATCGGATCCGCCAGTCCGGCCTGCTCGTACCCCCGGGCTCGCACGAGAGCCCCCCGCAGCACGGCATCGTGCTCGCGGTCGGACCGGGCATGGACTGGTGGGAGCACGTCGGCCTGCGGATGCCCGTCGATCCCGGCGACCACGTCGTGTTCCCGTTCTCCGCCGGTGCCTGGGTGGAGGTCGAGGAGGAGCGCCTGCTCGTGTGCCGGGTCGGTGAGCTGCTCGGGGTGCTCGACAGCGCGGAGCCCGAGAGGCCCCCGCCGCCGGCCGACGAGTAGGGCGCCGGACCCGGGCAGGCCGCGACCACGCGACCCGACGGATATGCTGGGCTGCGCCGAGGTTCGGCGTCTCGATCATGCCCGGCGAACAGCCCCCCACCTCCCCCACCGAGCGCGGCGGACTCCGGTCCGTCAAGATCAGCGAGCACGAACGCAGCGGCTACTCGAGCGACCGCACCCGCCGCGGCGAGATGATCAGCGACGACCGTGACGAGCGCCCGGCGAACGTGCGCCGCGCCCGCGGTCGGCGACTGAACCCGAGCAACCGCCTCGGCTACGCGCCATCGTCGGTCATCGTGCTCGCCGGCCCCTCGCGCGTCGGCAAGACGACGTTCGCGGAACGCCTGTTCGACAAGGGCTCGGTGGCCGTGCTGTCGCTGGCGAAGATCCGGCGCATGATCACCGCCGCCGCCGACGAGGGCGAGGCGCGAGCCCAGGCGCTGTCGCTCGTCGGCCAGGTCGCCCACCAGCGCCTGCGCGCCGGGCAGTCGGTCGTCTTCGACGGCGACGCACTCGATCCCGACGAGCGGCGCGCGCTCGTGCTCATCGCCCAGCAGGCGCGACGTCCTGCGCATCTCATCTTCCTAGAGGGGTCGCGCGAGCAGCTGGAGGAGAGCGGCGCCGACGAGGCCGCGCTCGAGCGCGATCTCCCGCTCGCCACCGAGCTGCGTCGCGCCGTCGAGCAGAGCCGCCTCGGCGAGGAGGGCTTCGCCACCGTGTTGACCCTCACCCGCCGCGCCGCCGATCAGGTCAAGCAGATCGGCTTCGACATGGACATGCGCGCCTCGCTGGACTAGCTTGGCCCGCCCGTCGGGCGCGCGCTAGCGCGGCAGCGCCTCGGTCGCGCGAATCACGTAGCGCACCTTCCCGCCGGTGCGCCAGGCGACCACCGGACGGTCCCCGATCGGCTCGAAGGACGCGACCGGATCGCTGTCCGCCGCCGCGGCGGCGACCGGCTCGGCCAGGGCGAAGCGCGCCTGCCCCGTCCCGCCGTCGACCCCGACGGCCGCCTCGATCTCAGCGGGGGCACCGAGCGGGTTTCCAGGCCCGGTCGCCGTGAAGAGCGCGAGCACCTCGCCGCGGCGCCCGGGGGCGAGGTCCGCCAGCTCGGCGTCCCGTCCCGCCTGGGGAAGGGTCACCGCGGGATGCAGTCCCCCGAGCGTCACCGGCGCGACGCGCACGACGAGATCTCCCGCCCGCAGGCCCGTCCAGCCGAGCACGACCCGCCCGTTGGCGAGTCGGACCAGACGCATCGCGCCGGGCCCGAGCGCGAGCTCGGGGGGCTCGGACCATGCGTCGACGACGCTCGAGCCGGTGAAGTGCAGGTTGGCCGCCGAGATCGACAGCCGCGTACGCGCCGTCTTGGGCTCGTCGCGCGTCGGCGCCGTCTCGTCCGTCCACGCGACGATGCCGCGGCCGTCGTCGGAGATGAGCGCGCCGAGGCGCGGGCCGCCGGAGCTGGCGCCGAGCATCTGCAGCGGGCCGAGCAGACCGGACGTCCGCCGTTCGCGCGCATAGATGCGTCCGTCCTGCTGCCACGCGACGAGCGCGTCGCCACGCCAGTCCAGGCCGGCGGCGACGGCGGTGACCGTTCCGGGCAGAGCGGCCAGGTCGACCGGGGCACCGAGGGCCGCGGCTCCGGCCGGTTGCAGGCGCAGCACGACGCGCTCGGCGGCGCCGAGCGGCACCGCGGTCGCGAACGCCACGGTGCCGGTCTCATAGCTCGCGAGCGCGACCGGGCCACCGCTGCGATTGAGCGGGCGCGGCCGACCGAACGGTCCCGCCGGGCTCGCCTCGAGCGCCGCGGTCACGCCGGCCGAGAGCGGCGCGAGGCCGCCGGCCAGGATGACGCGCCCGCTCCCGTCCGCGGTGGCGGCGTCGACCGATTGCAACGGGAGCCCCCGCAGGCCGAGGGGGGGCAGGGGGTGCGCCGCGTGCGATGTGCCCGCGGTGCGGCCGGGCGCCGACAGCGCCAGCTCGCGAGTCCCGCCGCCGGCCACGCTCCAGGTGATGGCCCCCTCGCCACTGGACGCGAACGTGACCCGCGGTCCGGCGACCGCGCCGCCGCCGGCGACGACCGGCGCCGACCATGGACCGGCGACGCGCGGGGCCGGGTCGGGCAGGGCGCTCGCCCCGACGCCGACGACGGAGGCAGCAGTCAGGATGCTCAGGACACCGATCAATCGCGCGACACGCATGCGCGGCATCCTTCCTCATCGCGCGCCGCCACGGCGCCTGAGGGCCCGACGGCGCTGCCGTCGCCCCGGCGCTGTTCGCGTGGTGACGCCGCTGCGGTCCGAGCGCCGGCGATGAGCGCGGCGCGGGGTGCCGGCGATCGAGCAACCGTCGCCCGGCGCCGCCCAACCGGCCGGCGATGACGGGTGGCGGCCCCGCCCCGCGCGAACCCCCCTACAGCGGCGTCGTATACGCCCCGCTCAGCCCGCCGTCGACAAGGAACGTCGACGCCGTCACGTAGCTCGAGTCGTCGCTGGCCAGGAACAGCGCCCCCTGGGCGATCTCCTCGGCGTACGCGAAGCGCCCCATCGGGACGTGAACGAGTCGCCGCGCGGCCTTCTCGGGGTCCTTCGCGAACAGCTCGCGCAGCAGGGGCGTGTCGACCGGACCGGGGCAGAGCGCATTGACGCGCACGCCGCGGCGGGCGAACTCGACGCCGAGCTCGCGCGAGAGGGCGAGCACGCCGCCCTTGGACGCGGTGTAGGAGATCTGCGAGGTGGCGGCGCCCATCACGGCGACGAACGACGCCGTGTTGATGACCGAGCCGCGCAGGGGGCCGTCGTTGTCGAGCAGGTGCGGAATGCCGTGCTTGCAGCACAGGAACACGCTGCGCAGGTTGACCCGCTGGACACGCTCCCAGGCCTCGAGCGTCGTGTCGAGCACGGAGCCGTCGTCGGTGGGCGAGATGCCCGCGTTGTTGAAGAGCACGTCGATGCGGCCGCACTCGCTGCGCACCCGCGCGAGCGCGTCTCGCACCTGCTCCTCGTTCGTGACGTCGATCTGGAGGGCGAGGTCGCCGGGCGAGCCGTCGAGCAGGTCCAGGCCCACGACGGTGGCGCCCTCTCGCTGGTAGAGCTCAACGGTCGCGGCGCCGATGCCTCCGCTCGCGCCGGTCACGACACACACGCGTCCGGCGAGCCTTCCCCCTTCGGCCATCATTCCTCCGTGGCGTAGTAGATCGTCTTGACCTCCGTGTAGGCGTCGAGGGCATGCGGTCCGAGCTCGCGGCCGTAGCCGGACTGCTTGAAGCCCCCAAACGGTGTCGTGACGCGTACCGAGTTGTTCGAGTTGATCGACAGGACTCCTGTCTCGATCGCTCTGGCGACCCGGAGCGCTCGGGCGCCGTCGCGCGTCCAGATCGATCCCGACAACCCGTACAGCGTGTCGTTGGCCAGGCGGACCGCCTCGGCGTCGTCGTCGAACGGGATCACCACGGCGATCGGCCCGAACACCTCCTCGCGGGCCACCCGCGCGCTCGGTTGGACCGGGGCAAGGACGGTCGGCGCGAACCAGTACCCCGACCCCTCCGGAGCGGTGCCGCGGAAGGCGACCGGCGCGCCGTCCTCGAGGAACGAGGCCACCGTCTCGCGCCGGCCGGCGGAGATGAGCGGACCCATCTGCGTCGTCTCGTCGAGCGGATCGCCGACGCGCAGCGATCGCACCTGAGCCTCGAGCAGCTCCAGGAAGCGGTCGAGCACCGGAGCCTGGACGAGGATCCGCGAGCGCGCGCAGCAGTCCTGGCCGGCGTTGCCGAACACCGCCATTGGCGCCGCCGCGGCGGCCGCCTCGAGGTCGGCGTCGGCGAAGACGACGTTCGCGGACTTGCCGCCGAGCTCGAGCGTGACGCGCTTGATCGTGGCGGCCGCGGACGCGGCGATCGAGCGCCCGACCTCCGTCGAGCCGGTGAAGGCGATCTTGGCCACGTCGGGGTGCTCGACCAGGCGCTGACCGCACGTGCGCCCGGGGCCGACGACGACATTGACCACGCCGTCCGGCAGGCCGGCCTCGCGCGCGATCTCGGCGAATCGCAACGCGGTGAGCGGCGTCAGCTCGGCCGGTTTGAGCACCACCGTGTTGCCGGCGGCGAGCGCCGGGCCGAGCTTCCATGCGGCGATCGTCAGCGGAAAGTTCCACGGCGTGATGAGCCCGACCACCCCGACCGGCTCGCGCACGGTGAACGCCTGCCCGCCGGCGACCGGGATCGTGTCGCCGAGCAGGCGTTCCGGCGCACCGGCGTAGTAGCGGAAGGTGTCGACCACCATGCCCATCTCGCCGCGCGCGTCGCCGATCGCCTTGCCCGCGTTGCGCGCCTCGAGCACCGCGAGCTCCTCGACGCGACGCTCGATCGCATCGGCGAGGGCGCGCAGCGTCTCCGCGCGCTCGCTGGGCGAGACCGCACGCCAGGCCGGCAGGGCGGCCCTCGCGCGGGCGACGGCCTCGTCGACCTCCGCCGCACCCGCGCGCGCGACCTCGGCGAGCACGGCCTCGGTGGCGGGCTCGATGACTGCGAGTTGCCCAGCCAGGGTCAGGCGTCCATCGTGGGCCGGGGCGACGCGGCCACCGGAGCCAACCCGATCGTCGACTCGTCGATCGTCCGGATCGGGCCCTTGAACGTGTTCTTGGCCCAGCCGAAGTACCAGATCGTCACCACGGCCATCGTTCCGAAGGTCACGAACGGCGCGTAGTTGACGAAGTTCCAGCTGAAGCTCTCGTTCCAGAACACGCCCATCGGGGTGGTGGGTAGGCAGAACACGACCACGTTGAGCGCGACCCAGACGACGGCGATGAGGTTGACCCACTTGTACCTCTGGCCGAGGGTCCAGGGGCCAGCCTGGAAGGCATCGCCCATCCGCCAGCGCAGGAAGACCGGGATCGTGTAGGCGATGTACAGCCCGATGACCGAGATGGACACGACCGCCAAGAAGGCAACCGGCGTGCCGAGGTGATTCGGGAAGTAGGCCGGGATCGTGACGATCGCGGCGCACAGCACGACGAACAGGACGGCCCACGTCGGCGTGCGGTTGGGGCCGAGCCGGCGCCACAGGTTGTGGCCCGGCACCGCACCGTCGCGCGAGAACGCGAACGTCATTCGCGACGCACTTGTCACGCAGGCCATCCCGCAGAACAGCTGGCCGACCGTCGAGATGAGGATGACGAGCTTGGCCGCCGACGAGGTCAGGGCGGTCTCGACCACGGCGATCGCCGGGTAACCCGCGGCGGAGATGGTCGAGATCTGCGACTTCTGCACCGCGAACGTGAGCCCGAGCAGGAGGATCCAGCCGGCGATCGCCGAGTAGACGACGCTCCGCCACACACCCCTCGGCGCCGCATTGTCGGCGCCGTGCGTCTCCTCGGAGACGTGGGCCGACGCGTCGTAACCCGTGATCGTGTACATCGTCAACAGGAACCCGAGCGGCAGGACGTAGAACCAGAACATGCTGTCGGGGAACCCGCTGAAGTTCTGCTTCGTGCCGAACACGTAGTTGAGGCTCGCGTGGTGGCTCGGCACCAAGGCCAGGACGAGGACGATCACCGCGACCCCGGCGACGTGCCACCACACCGACACGGCGTTGAACAGCGACACGAGGTGGCTCGAGAAGACGTTGAGCAGCCCGTGGAAGCACAGGATGATCAAGAACATGACGAACACGACGTGCGCGAAGTAGTGCACGTTCGTCGAGGTGAAGTTGAAGATGAAGTCGACGTTGTAGAGGCCGAGCAGCGCCGACAGGAAGGACGCGGCGCCGAAATCGACCGACGCCACAACGGCGACGAGCCCGATGAGGTTGAACCAGCCCGTGAACCAACCCCAGGCCGGACCGCCGAGCTTGGACGCCCAGTAGTAGATCCCCCCGGCGGTCGGCATCGCCGAGGCGAGCTCGGACATCGAGAAGGCGACGGTGAGGATGAACAGGCTGACGATCGGCCAGCCGATCGAGATCGCGATCGGCCCCCCGTCGTTGAACGCCTGGCCGTAGGTGGTGAAGCAGCCGGACAGCACCGAGATGATCGAGAACGAGATCGCGAAGTTGGAGAACGAGCTCCAGCCTCGCCGCAGCTCCTGCTTGTAGCCCAGTTCGGCGAGCCGCTGCTCGTCCGCGCCCAGAGTCTCGGTTGTGGCCATCGGCTCGCCCCCCTTGGAGGAGAAAAGGTTTGGTGGTCCGTCCTTCGTTCGTGACATTACGCTCGATCGCAGACGGAAGTCAAGGCCAGGCCGGCCAGGTCGCCGACCCGCGGTTTCGACAGACTGGCCACCGGGCCAGCCCCTTGGAGGGACGCGCCTCAGCCGCCCGGCAGCAACCCGGCCAGGACGTGCTCGGTGCCCTGCAGGTGCTCGGTCATGACCTGGGCCGCCCGCATCGAGTCGCCCTCGCGCACGGCGGCGAGCAGCCGCCGATGCTGCGCGTTGGAGGACGCGAGCACCTCCGGCGGGTGGGCGATGTAGTGGATGAGGTCGCTCATGTCGCCCTGCACCTCGGTCATCGCGCGCACGAGACGGGCCGAGTGCGTCGCCTCGGCGAGCCCGACATGCAGGCGGATGTCGGCCTGGCGATAGGCGCCGAAGTCCTCGAGGGTGTGCTCGAGCGTCTCGGCGACCTCGTCGAGCGCGTCGAGCTCCTCGGGCCGCGCGCGCTCCGCGGCGAGCACCGCCACGCCGATCTCGACGGCGAGACGCTGGTCGCAGATCTCGCGCCACAGGGCGAGCATCTCCTCCGAGGGCGGGTCGGCCGGCGGCAGCGGATCGGCGATGAAGGTCCCCCCGCCGCGCCCGCGGGTCGCGAACACGTGACCGCTCTGGCTGAGCGCGGTGAGCGCCTGGCGGAGCGTCGAGCGGGCGATGCCGAGGCGGGCGCACAGCTCGCGCTCGGCCGGCAGGCGCGATCCGGGCGCGAGCAGCCCGAGCTTGATCGCCGTGCCGAGGCGGTCGACGGTCTCCTCGAACGCCGTCTGCGAGCGGACGGGCGCGAACACCGCGTCCGGAGGCGTCAGCGTGCCGGCGGCGACCCGATGCTCAGGTACGTCCGCCACGATGCTCCGGCTCCCGCAAGCCGCTCACAGTCGTTCAAACCCCCGCACGCGCTCCCAGTCTGTCACCGCGGACTGGAAGGCGGCCAGCTCGACGTCGGCCGCGTTGAGGTAGTGCGCGACGACGTTTCCCCCGAACGCGGCCCGCGCGACGCCGCTGGCGTCGAACAGATCGCGGGCGTCGCGCAGCGTCGCGGGCACCCGGGGGTGCTCCCGCGCGTCGTAGGCGTTGCCCTCGAACGCCGGCTCGAGCTCCAGGCCGGCGTCGACCCCGTGCAGCCCGGACGCGATGATCGCGCTCAGCGCGAGATACGGGTTGAGGTCCGCCCCGCCGACGCGGTTCTCGAAGCGCAGCGACGGGCCGTGCCCGACGACGCGCAGGGCGCAGGTGCGGTTGTCGTGGCCCCAGGCGACCGTCGTCGGCGCGAAGCTCCCGGCCGCGTAGCGCTTGTACGAGTTCACGTTCGGCGCGAGCAGGAGCGTCATCTCCCGCAGGCCGGCGAGCTGCCCGGCCAGGAAGGAATGGAAGAGGGTCTCGTCACGCGCGAACAGCGGACCGTCGGCGTCGGCGAGCGAGAAGTGGATGTGGCACGAGTTGCCCTCCCGCTCGTCGTACTTGGCCATGAACGTGATCGCCATGCCCTCCAGGGCGGCGATCTCCTTGGCCCCGTTCTTGTAGATCGCGTGCTCGTCGGCCGTGCGCAGCGCGTCGGCGTAGTGGAAGTTGATCTCGTGCTGGCCGAAGTTGCACTCGCCCTTCGAGTCCTCGACGGTCATCCCGGCGCCGGCCATGCTGTTGCGGATCCGGCGGATGAGCGGCTCCACGCGGGCGGTCCCGAGCAGCGAGTAGTCGACGTTGTACAGGTTGGCCGGGCGCAGGCCGCGGTAGTTCTTGTGCCACGCCTCCTCGTAGGTGTCCTGCACGACGAGGAACTCGAGCTCGGTGCCTGCGTTCGCGCTCCAGCCCCGCTCGGCCAGGCGCGCGAGCTGGCGGCGGAGCACCTGGCGCGGGGAGGCGACGACATCGCGGCGATCGAGCCAGGCCACGTCGGCGAGCACGATCACCGTGCCCTCCTGCCACGGCACCGGGCGCAGCGTCGCCAGGTCGGGCAGGAGCAGCATGTCGCCGTAGCCGCGCTCCCAGGAGGACATCTCATAGCCCTCCACGGTGGCCATGTCGACGTCGACGGCAAGCAGGTAGTTGCAGCTCTCGGCGCCGTGGTGGGCGACGACGTCGAGGAAGTGGGTGGCCGTCAGGCGCTTGCCCTGCAGGCGCCCCTGCATGTCGGTCAGAGCCAGCAGGACCGTGTCGACCGAGCCGTCGTCAACCGCTGCGGCAAGTTCCTCCAATGTCACGCGCCTGAAGGTATACGCATCGCGCCATAAACGCTAGCTTTGCCGACGCGCGTCCCACGCGACCCCGCCGCCCGAGGAAGGAGCCCCCGTCCATGCCGCGCCCCCGAGAGCTCCCGTCACGGGCCCGCATCGTGATCATCGGCGGCGGCGTCGGCGGGACGGCGATCGCGTACCACCTGGCGCGCCTCGGCGAGCGCGACGTCGTGCTGATCGACCGCAACGAGCTGACGAGCGGCTCGACCTTCCACTCCGCCGGCCTCGTCGGGCAACTCCGCGGCTCCGTGACCCTGACCCGGATGATGATGGACTCCGTCGAGCTGTACCGCACGCTCGACTGCGGGTGGGTGGAGTGCGGCGGGATCCGCCTCGCCTGCACCCCGGAGCGCGAGCAGGAGGTGCTGCGCCAGGTGGCCTGGGCCAAGACGTTCGGCCTGCCGCTGCAGCTCATCGGGCCCGGCGAGGCGCGCGAGCTGTTCCCGCTGATGGTCACCGACGGCGTGCGCTGCGGTTCCTACCTGGCCACCGACGGCTACCTCGACCCCTCCCAGCTGACGTACGCCCTGGCCGAGGGCGCCCGCGAGGGCGGCGCGCGGATCTTCACCCACACCCGCGTCACCGGGATCGACGTCGCCGGGGGACGGGTGCGCGGCGTCCAGACCGAGTGGGGCCCGATCGAGGCCGAGGTCGTCGTCAACGCCGGCGGGATGTACGCGGCCGAGATCGGTCGCCTCGCGGGCGTGCGCGTGCCGATCGTCCCGTTCGCGCACGAGTACCTCGTCACGCAGCCGTTCCGCGACCGCGGCGGGCCGGGCGAACCCGGTCATCTGCCGACGCTGCGCGATCCCGACCTGCTGATCTACTTCCGCGAGGAGGGCGGCGGCCTCGTGATGGGCGGGTATGAGCGCCACAGCGCGCCGTGGGCGCTCGACGATCACGCGGTCGACCGGATTCCGCCCGATTTCAATGGTCGGCTGCTCGAGGAGGACTGGCCCCGCTTCGAGGAGATCGCCGTCAACTCGCGCCGGCGCGTGCCGCTCATGGAGGACGTGAAGGTGACGCGCCTGATCAACGGTCCCGAGGCGTTCACGCCCGACAACGAGTTCTGCCTCGGCGAGAGCGAGGTCGCCGGCTTCTTCGTCGCCGCCGGCTTCTGCGCGCACGGCCTCGCCGGCGCGGGCGGGATCGGCAGGCTGATGGCCGAGTGGATCACCGAGGGCGAGACGACGCTCGACGCCTGGGAGATGGACATCCGCCGCTTCGGGCCCCACTACCGCTCGCCGTCGTACACGCTCGAGCGCGCCCGCGAGGTCTACGAGACCTACTACGACATCCGCTACCCGGGCCACGAGCGCCGGGCGGGCCGCCCGCTGCGCGTCTCCAGCGCGTACGGCTGGCACGGCGAGAACGGCGCCGCCTTCGGCGAGAAGTCCGGCTGGGAGCGCGTCAACTGGTACGTGTCCAACGCGCCCGCCGGCGACGAGTCGCTGCGCCCCGACGGCTGGGCGGGCCGTCACTGGTCGCCGGCGATCGGCGCCGAGCACCGCGCCACGCGCGAGGCGGCGGGGCTGTTCGATGAATCCTCGTTCTCCAAGCTCGAGGTGTCCGGTCCGGGCGCGGCCGACCTGCTCGAGTACCTGTGCGACAACACCGTGGCCCGGGACGTCGGCGCGATCACCTACACCCAGATGTGCAACCGCCGCGGCGGGATCGAGTGCGACTTCACCGTGACCCGTGTGGCCGAGGACGTGTTCGCGATCGTCACCGGCACCGCGTTCGGGCGCCACGACGCGAGCTGGATCGCCCGCCACCTGCCCGGCGACGGGTCCGTGCGCCTCACCGACGTGACCTCGAGCTGGTCGTGCTTCGGGCTGTGGGGCCCGCGGGCCAAGGACATTCTCGCGCCGCTCACGCCCGACCCGCTCGACTTCCCGTACATGACGATGCGCGAGATCGCCGTCGGCGACGTCCCCGTGCGCGCGCTGCGCGTGACGTTCGTCGGCGAGCACGGCTGGGAGCTGTACTGCCCGGCCGAGTACGGCGCGGGTCTGTGGCGCACGCTCTGGCAGGCGGGCGAGGGACACGGCCTCGTGGCCGGGGGCTACCGGGCGATCGACTCGCTGCGCCTGGAGAAGGGCTACCGCGTGTGGGCGGCGGACATCACGCCCGCCGAGACCCCGTTCGAGGCGGGACTCGGCTTCTGCGTGTCCCGGGAGAAGGACTTCCTCGGCCGTGGGGCGCTCGAGGCCGCCCCCCGGGCCCGGCTGCGGTGCCTCGTCCTGGACGACCCGCGGGCGGTGGCGCTGGGCAACGAGCCGGTGCGCGTCGGCGAGGACGTGCGCGGGCGGGTGACGAGCGGCGGCTACGGCTACACGGTGGAGCGCTCGATCGCGTACGCGTACCTGCCGCCGGACGTCGAGCTCGAGACGCGGGTCGCGGTCGACGTGTTCGGGACCTGGGTGCCCGGGACCGTGACCCGCGAGCCGCTGTACGACCCGCGCTCGGAGCGCGTGCGCGCCGGCTGATCGGTAGGGTCGCTCCCGTGTCGAGTACCGAGCCGCTGCGCCTGTGGACGTTTCGCACCTCGCCGTTCGCCGGGAAGGTGCGGGCCGCCCTCGACGAGAAGGGCGTTCCGGTGGAGCTGCTCGAGATCCATCCCGCCCGGCGCCCGGCGCGCCTGCGCGAGCTGAACCCGCTCAACCGCGTGCCGGTGCTCGAGGTCGACGGCGCGGCGATGCGCGAGTCCTCGGTCATCCTCGAATGGATCGAGGAGACCTATCCGGAGCCGCCCCTGTGGCCGGCCGACCCGACCGAGCGGGCCGAGGCGCGTGCCTGGGCACGGTTCATCGACGACGCCCTGCTGACCAACTTCTTCCTCGGCCTGCGCAAGCTCGCCTTCGGCCGCGACGACGACGACCCCGAGGACATCGTCGAGCGTCTGCACGCGCGCGTGCCGCGCCAGTGGGGTCGCCTCGAGACGGCGCTCGCGGCGCACGACGGGCCGTGGCTGATGGGCGAGCAGTTCACGTACGCCGACCTCTCAGCGCTGCCGCTGGCCGTGCGCCTGCCCGAGTGGGGGCCGCAGCTCGCGCCCGACCCGCACGAGTACCCGCGCTGCGCCGCGTGGCTGGCCGCCCTGCGCGAGCGTCCGAGCGCCGCGGCGATCGATGCCGCCGGCGAGCGCAGGGTCGAGGCGTAGGCGCCGAGACAGCCTGGGGGCCCGGCTGTGGCGGCCACGCGGCCGCCAACGTCACCCCTCGGCGAGGCCGAGCAGGCGCACGGCGTTCTGCTTGAGGATGAGCGGGCGCACCTCCTCGGCGATGTCGAGCTTGGCGAAGTCGGCCAGCCAGCGGTCGGGCGTGATCATCGGGTAGTCCGAGCCGAACAGCACCTGCTCGCGCAGGAGCGTGTTGGCGTAGCGCACGAGCTGCGGCGGGAAGTACTTCGGCGACCAGCCCGATAGGTCGATGTGCACCTGCGGCTTGTGCAGAGCGATCGAGATCGCCTCGTCCTGCCAGGGGAACGACGGGTGCGCGAGCACGATCGGCATCTCGGGGAAGTCCACGGCGACGTCGTCGACGTGCATCGGGTTGGAGTACTTCAGCCGGATCCCTCCCCCGCCGGGCAGCCGCGAGCCGATGCCGCTGTGGCCCGTGTGGAAGAGGGCCGGCAGTCCGGCCTCGGCGATCACCTCGTACAGCGGGTAGACGGCGCGGTCGTTCGGGAAGAAGGCCTGCATGTTGGGATGGAACTTGAACCCGCGCACCCCGTGATCGGCGATCAGGCGCCGGGCCTGCTCAACCCCGGCCCGCCCCCGCGCCGGGTCGATCGACGCGAACGGAATGAGCACGTCGGCGTTGGCCGCGGCCACCTCGGCGATCTCCTCGTTGGGCACCGGCGCGCGGCCGGTCTGCGACTCGGCGTCCACCGTGAACACGACGCACGCCATCCCGCGCTCGCGGTAGTACTCCGCGACCGTCGTCACGTCCGGCGGGCGCTCACCGCGGAAGTACTGCGACGCCGCCTCGCGCAACTCGGGCGGCAGCGGGTCGTGCCCGTCGATGGCGACCTCCGCGTGCACGTGCACGTCGATCGCGCTCACCGCGTCGACGTCGATCATGCACCCGTCCCCCACACCTCGGCGGCGGTCTCGACCACGAGCGCGAGCTTGGCCACCTCGTCGTCGTAGCTGAGCGCGTTGCCCTCGACGGTCGAGGAGAATCCGCATTGGGGCGAGAGGCACAGCTGGTCGATGTCGACGAAGCGCGACGCCTCGTCGATCCGGCGCTTGAGATCCTCCTTGTCCTCGAGATCACCGCGCTTGGTCGTGACCAGGCCGAGGACGACGACCTTGCCCTTCGGCACGAAGCGCAGCGGCTCGAAGCCGCCCGAGCGCGCGTCGTCCCATTCCATGAAGAAGCCGTCGACCTCGAGCTCGTTGAAGAGGGCCTCGGCGACGAAGTCGTAGCCGCCCTCGGCCACCCACGAGGAACGGAAGTTGCCGCGGCACATGTGCGTCGTGATCGCCATCCCCTCGGGACGGGCCGCGAGCGCCTCGTTGATGTGCCGGATATAGGCCTCGTGCTGGTGCTCGGCGTCGCCGCCGATCTCGCGCACGTGCTCGCGCTGCTCGGGATCGTTCAGGTAGGCGAGACTCGTGTCGTCGAACTGCAGGTAGCGGCATCCCTGCGCGCCGAGGCGGCGAACCTCCTCGGCGTAGGCCGCGGTCAGGTCGGCCCAGAAGGCGTCCATCTCCGGGTAGAGGTCCGGATCGATCGCGGCGCGCCCGCCGCGGTAGTGGACCATGCTCGGCGAGGGGATCGTCAGCTTCGGGGTCGCCCGGTCGACCGTCTGCTGCAGGAAGGCGAAGTCGTCGCCGAAGATCGTCTCGGACAGGCCGAGGCGCCCGTCGATGTGCAGCGACGCCGGGGCGGCGAACTCGATGTCGCCCTGTGGGTTGTGAAAGCGCACTTTCGTCTGGCCGGGCGCCTTCGTGACGCCGTCGAGCCTGAAGATGAAGTCCATGTGCCACGAGGCGCGGCGGAACTCGCCGTCGGTGGCCGAGCGCAGCCCGACCTCCTGCTGCATGCGCACGACGTCTCGGATGGCGTCGTCCTCGACCGCGCGCAGCTCGGCCGGCGTCAGGCGCCCGGCGGCGCGCTCCTCGCGCGCGCGGAGCAGTGCGGGCGGGCGCAGCAGGCTGCCGACGTGGTCGGCGCGGTACGGCGGCGCGGTGCGATCTGCCATGGTTGGGCCTCCTGGATGTCAGGCGACCGAATACCCGGACGCCGCGATTGGTACGTTCCGTCGATGCCGAAGGTGGACGCCGCGGAGCGGCCCGCAGCTCGCCCGAGCTACACGATCGCCCGGGTCGACCGCGGCCTGCGCCGCGAGATCGCGCGACGCATCCGCCCGTACGGCCTGACCGTGCCGCAGTACACGGCGCTGTCGATCCTGCTCCGCCGCAGCGGCCTCTCCAACGCGCAGCTGGCCCGCCGCACGCACGTGACGCCGCAGTCGATGAACGCGGTCATCTCCGCGCTGGAGGCACGGGGGCTCATCGAACGGACGCCGTCGGAGGACCACGGGCGCATCCTGCGCGCGGAGCTGACCGCCGAGGGTCAGCGGGTGCTCGCGGCCTGCGAGGCGTCGATCGGCGAGTTCGAGGACGAGCTGCTCGCCGCCCTGTCGCCGGCGCAGCGCCGGGCGTTCATGGAGGCGCTGCTCGTCTGCACGCGGGTGCTCGAAACCGATCGCCACGGCTAGCCCTCGGCGGCAGCGCCGAGCCGCGCGGCGTACTCGTCGCGCAGCCGTCGCTTGTCGTACTTGCCGACGGTCGTCTTGGGCAGCTCGTCCACGAACTCATAGACGTCCGGCACCCACCACCGGGCTACGCGCTCGGCCAGGAACTGGCCGAGCGCGCGGGCGCTCGGCTGCGCGGACGGCGCGGGCACGATCAGCGCCGCCGGGCGCTCGCCCCACTCGGCGTCGGGGATCGCGATCACGACGGCCTCGGCGACGCCCGGGTGCGCGACGAGCGCGCGTTCGAGCTCGGCCGAGCTGATCCATTCACCGCCGGACTTCACGAGGTCCTTCTCGCGATCGACGATCTCGACCGCGCCGTCGGGATGGATCCGGGCGATGTCCCCGGTGCGAAACCAGCCGTCGGCGGTGAAGCGCGTCGCGTTCGCGTCGTCCTCGGGGCGCAGGTAGGCGCGCGCGACCCACGGCCCGCGGGCCTGCAGCTCACCGACCGCGACACCGTCCCAGGGGGCGTAGCCGCCCGCCGGCGCGGCGAGCCGCAGCTCGACGCCGGCGACCGCCGGTCCCCAGCGCGGGTCGTCGTGGCCGGCGCGCAGGACGGTCCCCGAGCCCGACGGCGACATCTCGGTCGCGCCCCAGCCGTGGAAGACGTCGATCCCCGCGGCGTGGTAGCGGGCGACGGTCGGCGCGGAGATCTCGGCGCCGCCGACGAGGATGCGCCGCAGCGACGAGAGGTCGTGCGTGCCGGCGCCCAGCTCGTCGAGCATGCGGATCCAGAGCGTCGGGATGCCGGCCGCGACGGTCACGCGCTCGCGCTCGACGAGCCGGGCGGTGTGCTCGGGGCTCGTGTCGCGTCCCGGCAGCACGAGCGCGGCCCCGGCGAGCGCGCTCGTGAACGGCAGGCCCCAGCAGTTGACGTGGAACATCGGCGTCAGCGGCAGGACGACGTCGCGGCGCGAGATCCCGTGCGAGTCGGCGCCGAGCGCGCCGAGCGAGTGCAGCACGATCGAGCGGTGCGAGTAGACGACCGCCTTCGGCCGGCCGGTCGTCCCGCTCGTGAAGCAGATCGACGCGGCGTCGTCCTCGGCCGGGGACGGCAGCTCCTGCGCCTCGCGCTCGCCGGCGTCGCGGAGCAGATCCTCGTAGCGCGGGCAGTCCGCGAAGGCGGGGTCGATGTCCCCGCCGTCCTCCATCACGACGAACGTGCGCACGTCGAGCCGCTCGCGCAGCGGCGCGAGCAGCTCGGTCAGCGAGGCGTCGACGAACAGCACGTCGTCCTGCGCGTGGGCGACGACGTACGCGATGTCGTCGGCGAACAGCCGCAGGTTGACCGTGTGCAGCACGCGGCCGCTGCAGGGCACCGCGAGGTACAGCTCGAGGTGGCGCTGGCCGTTCCACGCGAACGTGCCCACGCAGGCGCCGGCGGGCACGCCGAGCCGGTCGAGCACGCGCGTCAGCCGCAGCGCGCGGCGCGCCACCTCCCCCCATGTGCTGCGGCGCTCGCCCGCCGGTTCGATCGAGACGACCTCGACGTCCCGGCCGACCTGTGCGGCCCGGCGGAGCATCAGATCGATCGTCAGGGGCACGTCTCCCATCAAGCCCTGCACCGCTGCACCCTCCTCCTCGACCTCCCGCGACACCCCGACGAAGTCATCAGCCTAACTGATACAGGTCCATCGAGTCGCGTCAGCCGTCTGGCACCGGCTCCATCCCGCTCGCGCGCATCGCAGCCTCGATCTCGCGGCTGACGAGCTCGACAACGGCGACGCGCGCGTAGCGCTTCGATTCGGCGGCCACGACGTGCCAGCGACCGTCAGCGTGATCGGTGCGGGCGAGCATGTCCTCGATCGCCCGCGTGTAGCGCGCCCGCCGCTCGCGATTGCGCCAGTCGTCGTCGGTCAGCTTCCAGCGTTTGAGCGGGTCGCGCTCACGGGACCGGAAGCGGCGCAACTGCTCCTTGGCGCTCAGATGCAGGAAGACCTTCACCAGGCACAGCCCCTCCACGGCGAGCATGCGCTCGAAGTCGACGATCTCGGCGTAGGCGCGCATCCACTCCCGCTTCGTCGCCAGCGACTCGACCCGCTCGACGAGCACGCGCCCGTACCACGTCCGATCGAACACGGCCATCCCGCCCCACCCCGGCAGCGAGGACCAGAACCGCCACAGGAAGTGGTGGCGCCTCGCGGCGGCGTCGGGCGCGGCGAACTCGACCACCCGGACGTGGCGCGGGTCGAGCGGGGCGACGAGGCGCTTGATCGCGCCGCCCTTGCCCGACGCGTCCCAGCCCTCGAACAGCACCGCGATCGGCGGCCCGAGCGTGCCGTCGCCGAGCAGGCCGGCGAGCTGCAGGCGCAGCGCGAGCAGGCGCCGCTGCGCCGCCGCCAGGCGCTCCTCGCCCTCGGCGAGGTCGTAGGCGAGCGTGAGATCGACCTCGTCGAGGCGGCCCATGGCGTTCGATGTTGTCAGGGGGCGCGGACCGAGGGCGCGGGATGGGGTCAGGCGTCAAGCGGGATCGCGGCGCCCCGACCGCCGGCGAACACCGCCTCGGGAGCGCGACACCGAGGCCGACACCGCCGCCCGCACCGGCCGGCGGACCTCGACGAGCCACAGTCCGAGGGCGGCGAGACCGAGCGCGCCGCCGAGCGCGCAGACCGCCGTCCAGCCCCCGCTTCCGTAGACGACCGCCGCGAGGGCCGACCCGGCGGCTCCGCCGGCGAAGTAGCAGGTCATGTAGATCGTCGTGATGCGGCTGCGCGACTCCGGGCGCAGCTCGTAGATGTCGCTCTGGTTCAGGATGTGCGTGCCCTGCACGGCGAGATCGAGCGCGACGACCCCGAGCACGAACGGCGCCAGGTGGCGCCCGCCCCAGGCGAGCAGGGCGAACGAGCCGGCCATCAGCACGAGCAGCGCGCCGCGCGAGACCTGCGTGTGTCCGGCGTCGGCCAGCCGCCCGGCGTAGGTGGCCATCAGGGCCCCGGCGACGCCGAGCAGCCCGAACAGGCCGATCACGCCCTCGCCGTAGTGGTACGGGGCTCCCGCGAGCACGAACGCGGCCGAGGTCCAGAACACGCTGAAGCAGGCGAACCCGAGCGCCCCGAGGGCGCCACGCCGCAGCACGAGCGGCTCCTCGCGTGCGATACGCGCAACGGATGCGAGCAGCCCGCGGTAGCTGAGGTCGACGCGCGGCGGCACGTGCGGCAGCTCGCGCCACAGCACGGCGGCGAGCGCGACCATCAGCGCGGCGGCGACGAGGTAGACCGATCGCCAGCCCGCCGCGGCCGCGAGCAGCCCGCTCGCGGTGCGGGCGAGCAGGATCCCGATGAGCAGCCCGCTCATCACCGTCCCGACCACCCGGCCACGCTCGCGCTCGGCCGCGAGCGTGGCCGCGAACGGGACGAGGATCTGCGCGACCACCGACGTGAGGCCCACGCACGCGAGCGCAAGCGCAAGCGCACCGAGCGATGGGGCGAGACCGGCCCCGATGAGACCGAGCGTCGTCACGCCGAGCATGACCACCAGCAGCCGCCGGCGCTCGCGCAGGTCGCCGAGCGGCACGAGCAGCACGAGCCCGATCGCGTAGCCGATCTGCGTCGCGGTCACGAGCAGCCCGACGTCCGCGGTCGAGACGTGCAGCGTCCCGGCCATCGTGTGCAACAGCGGTTGCGCGTAGTAGAGGTTCGCGACGACGAGGCCGCAGGCGGCGGCGAGCAGCAGGGTCAGACGACGGCTGATTCCGGGGCTGTCGGTGGCATGGGCGATCATCGATCCTCGAGGTTACGCATCGGCCGCGGACGTCCCGTGGCCCCGATTTCTCCCGGCCAACCGCAACATCCGGCCTCCGAGAACGTTCTAATCCCGCAACATAGGCTGTCGCGAGGCGTTACAATTCCCGTGCGCGGTTGTATGTGATCGTGCAGGCGGGCCTGCGACCCGAGCGCTTTCCCACGGAATGGGATGGCACGAACGGGCCGCGAGGCGCGCCGATCTCGCAGCGTGCCGCACTTGATCTGGCCCGATCGCCGCTTATTGACGTTGGCGAACGGGAAGGGCATCGGGCGTCCGCGCTGAACATCGCTATCCGAGCGTCGGTGGTTGGTCGGACCGCCGTCAACCTTAGCAGCGCTCCCCTAAATGGTTGACAACGCAACTATTTAGGCCTATAATTCCGACTACAAGAATCGGATTCGAAGGACGATATGTCAGACGTGATCACCCTCACTCCCCCAGACTTCGACCGCGACGAGCTCGTCGACGAGACGCCTGCCGTGCCGGCGGCGGCGTTCGACGCGCCCGACGAGGCCGACGACCACGCCGCGGACGAGGAGACGACGGACACCGTCGTCGCGCCGCGCACCATCCACGAGGCCGTCGTGGACAGCTTCATCCCCGAGTCGGTGGACCAGCTGCTCGCGCACTCGCGCCGCTACCCGCTGCTCACCCCCGCCCAGGAGATCGAGCTCGCCAAGCGGATCGAGCGCGGAGACCTCGGCGCGAAGGAGCTGATGATCAACTCCAACCTGCGCCTCGTGGCCTCCAACGCCCGGCGCTACCAGAACCAGGGACTGCCCCTGTCCGACCTCGTCCAGGAGGGCATGCTCGGCCTCATCCGCGCGAGCGAGAAGTTCGACTGGCGCAAGGGCTTCCGCTTCTCGACCTACGCGACCCTGTGGATCCGCCAGGCGATCCAGCGCGGCCTCGAGAACTCCGGGCGCACCATCCGCCTCCCCGTCCACGTCGCGCAGCGCTCCCGCAAGGTCGGCCGCATCGAGCGTGAGCTCACCGTCCGGCTCGGGCGCGAGCCCACGATCGAGGAGGTCGCGGCCGAGGCGCAGTTGCCGGTGGAGCAGGTCGAGGAGGTCCGCGATCAGCGGGCCGCTCTCGTCAGCCTCGATCAGCATGTCGGCGAGGACGCCGACACGGCGCTTGGCGACCTGCTGCCCTCCGACGACGAGGCGCCCGACGACACCGCGTGGGTGAACGAGCGCGAGCGGATCGTCCAGGAGGCGATCGCGCAGCTGCCCGACACCGAGCGCACGGTCATCACGCTGCGCTTCGGGACCGGCCGCGAGGAGCCCCAGACGCTCACCGCGATCGGCAAGCGACTCGGCTTCTCGGCCGAGCGCGCCTCGCAGCTCGAGCAGCGCGCGCTGAAGAAGCTCGCCGAGTCGGCGGACCTCGCCGCCTTGCGCGAAGCGGCCTAGCTTCGCTAGCTTGCGCGGCGGGTTCCCCTCGGTCGAGGGGCCGGCCGACCGAAGGGAGTCGACGTGAGCAGCAAGCTGTGGGATCGGATCGTCACCGCGACCATCTACGTCGGTGAGCGGCTACTCGCCCCGATCGAGCGCTGGATCGGCCGGCGCTCGCTCGTGGGCGACGCCGCTTTCCTGCCGGCCGAGCGCTTCGCGTGGATCGAGGACGTCGAGCGCGACTGGACCGTCATCCGCGACGAGCTCACGTCGCTGCTCGCCGATCGCGACGCGCTCCCCAACTTCCAGGACATCTCCCGCGATCAGATCTACATCACGCAGGACGACCGGTGGAAGACGGTCTTCCTGTTCGGCTACGGCTTCCGCTCGGACCTGACCACCGAGCTGTGCCCGCGCACGACCGAACTGATGGAGCGCATCCCGGGCATGACGACGGCGATGTTCTCGATCCTCTCGCCGCGCAAGCACATCGAGGCGCACCGCGGCCCGTACAAGGGCGTGCTGCGCTACCACCTCGGCCTGATCGTCCCGCGGGAGAAGGAGCAGTGCCGGATCCGGGTGGGCGGCGACATCCGCCACTGGGAGGAGGGCTCGAGCCTCGTGTTCGACGACACCTACGACCACGAGGTGTGGAACGACACCGACGACCTGCGCGTCGTGCTGTTCGTCGACGTCATCCGGCCGCTGCCGTTCCCCGAGTCGCTCATCAACCGGGGGATCCTCAAGGCGATCGGCTGGTCGCCGTTCGTGCAGGACGCCAAGCACAACCAGGAGGCCTGGGAGCGCAGCTACCGCGAGTACCAGCGCACGCACGAGGCGACCACGCCGACCGGCCGCTTCCAGCAGAACGGCGCAAGCGACGCGCACTCGGTCGCCTCGCCGTAGGCGCCCGGCTCAGGCCGGCTCGGTGTGGACGATCACCTCGAAGATCGTCGGGTGCTCGCTGCGGACGCGGCGCTCGACGAGCGAGGCCCGGTTGTGCGCCTCGACCAGCGTGGTCTCGGGCGGCAGCGCGAGCGTGAGATAGGCCAGCAACCCCTGGTCGGTGTTGCGGAAGCGCAGCTCGCGGGGCTCCGAGCCGGTCAGCTCGCGCACGACCTCGCGCACCCGCTGGTCCTCGTCGTGCACGCGCCCGTCGACGACCGGCAGACCGGCGGCCTCCTCGCTGAGCGGCTCGATATGGCTCAGCACCCGGACCGCACTCGGAACGGCCTCGCGGATCGCCTCCTCGACGTCGTCGGCGATCGCGTGGGCGGCGTCGAGCGTCAGCCCCCCGGGGACCTTCAGGTGGAGGCTGAACTCGGTGCCCTCCCCCACCCGCAGCGCGGTCACGTTGTGGATCTCGCGCACCTCGGGCACGCTGAGCGCGGCCGCCGTCGCGCGCTGGCGCAACGGGCCCAGGAGGTCGCCCTCCGGCTCGACGTGCACGACGACGTCGCTGCCGGGCAGCTCCTCCTCGATCGCCTCCTCGATCGCGCTCGCGACCGCGTGCCCGTGCGCGACCCCCGCGTCGGCGGGCACACCGACGACGACGTCGGCGAAGTGGCGCCCGCCCGCCTCGCGGATGCGCAGCCGGTGCAGCGACGCACCGACGTCGAGCGACTCGATCGCGCCGCGCGCGCGGCCCTCGGCATCGCCCGGCGCCGTGTCCATCAGCACGGCGACGTTGTTACGCATCAGCCGCCCCGCGGACACGAGCACGAGCGCGGCGACGAACAGCGCAGCGATCGAATCGGCGTTCGGATAGCCGGCGCGGACGAGCAGCAGGCCGACGAGCACCGCCGTCGAGCCGACCATGTCGAGCGCGAAGTGAACGGCGTTGGCGCCGAGCGCGGCGCTGCCGTGTCGCCGGGCGCCCCGCCGCGAGGCGACGGTGCGCAGCGCGTCGACGACGATCACGGCGCCGACGACGGCGATCACGAACCAGCTCGCGTTCACCCGGTGCTCACCGTTGACGAGCCGCACGATCGACTCGTAGGCGATCGCGAAGCTCGCGAGCACGAGCACGGCGCCTTCGGCGAGCGCCGACAGGTGCTCGGCCTTGCCGTGGCCGAACGGATGGCTCTCGTCCGCCGGGCGACCGGCGACGCCGACGGCGAAGAAGGTCAGCAGCGCGGCGATGACGTCGGTCCCCGAGTGGATGCCCTCCGCGACCAGTCCGAGGCTGTGGGCGAACAGCCCGACGATCACCTTCGTCGCCACGAGCCCGAGCGCGGCGATGACCGAGACGAGCGCGGTGCGCTGAGCGGGGGCAAGGCGTTGCATCGCTGGAGCGAGGGTATCCGCCGTGGGGACGGCCGGCGAGGCGCGCGGCGTCGGCGCCGGCGGGGCTAGATGCTCGTCAGGTTCGCCAGGCCGGTGCCCTGCAGCAGGGCGTTCGCCTTGGCGTTGAGAATCGTGAACTCGCCCGTGAGGATGAGCACACCCATCGCGACGAGCACGGCGCCGCCGGCGGCGATGATGAGCGGGAAGTGGCGCTTGACGTGTGTGAACGCGTTGGTCATGCGCTCGAAGGCGAGCGCGGTGGCCAGGAACGGAATCGCCAGCCCGGCCGAGTAGAACGCGAGCAGCAGCGCACCGTGCGCCGCGGAGCTCGAGATCGCCGCCGCGCTGAGGATCGACGTGAGGGTCGGCCCGACGCACGGGGTCCAGGCGAGCGCGAAGGCGGCGCCGACGACGAGCGGACCACCCTTGCCGGCGCTCCGCAGCAGCCCCTCGATGTGCCACTCGCGGTTGAGGCGCCCGATGAACGGGCTGAGCAGGAACACCACGCCGAGCGCGATGATGATGATCGCCCCGATGCGCTCCAGCGCGACGCGATGATCGCTCAGCGTCGAGCCGATCGCCGTCGCCCCGAGTCCGAGGAGGATGAAGATGGCCGAGAAGCTGGCGGTGAAGATGAGGCTCGGCACGAGGATGCGGCGCACGCCGGCACCCTGGAGATCGGCCGGGGCGACCCCGACGACGGTCGACAGGTAGCCCGGCACGAGCGGGAGCACGCACGGCGACAGGAAGGACACCAGACCGGCGGCGACCGCGGCGAAGATGCCCACGCCGGTGGCCGGGTCCGCGGCGCTGCTGGTGGCGACGATCAGGTGCGCGGTGTGCATCGGCACCCCGTAGGATCGCAGAGCGCCACGTCAGCCACCGAGGGCCTCGCGCAACTGGGACACCTCGCGCTCGAGGCGGTCCACGCGCGCCTGCAGCGCGGCGAGGGCGCCATCGGGAGCCGGCGCCACCGCCGGCTCCGGTGGCGCGGCGGGCGGAGCGCCGATCGTCGAGGCCTGCACGAACGGGCGCTCGGCGGCTGCGGTCGCCGGCGCCGCCTCCGTGAGCGCGCCCGCCGCGGGGGCGTCCGCGGCCGCCTCGGAGTCCTCCCCGAGCAGGTGCTCGTAGCGCTCCTCCTTCTGGCCGGGACGGCGCCCCAGGCGCTGCACGAGCTCACGTTCGATCAACCGCCGCAGCGTGTCGTCCACGGCGGCGAGGTCGGCGAACACGTGCATCCGCTCGGTGCGTTGCTTGAGCTCGCCGGGCGTCTGTGGCCCGCGGAGCATGAGCACGCACATCACCGCGTGCTCGCCGTCGTCCATCGGCAGGCGCTCGGCGAGCAGGTGGCGGAACTTGGCGCTGCGGCTCCCGGCGCCGCTGGCCAGGCGCGCGAGTCCGCGGCGCTGCAGGCGGGTGGTCGCGTCGCGGATGACGTCGTCGTCGTAGTTGACGACCGGATCGCGGTTGGTCGACTGGTTGCAGGCCAGCCGCAGCGCGTTGAGCGACAGCGGGTACGCGTCGGGCGTCGTGCGCTGCTTCTCCATGAGGCATCCAAGGACGCGGATCTCGGTCGGTCGCAGGTCCATCGCGCCACAGGGTAGAACCCGGCCGCCCGGGATGCCGGATCGCCGACGGGCGTTGACTACAGTGCGTTGATGGCCCTCGGCTCGACTGAGAACCCATGAGCATGCCCCACGGTGACGGGGCCACGGGCCGCGGCTCGGGCGCGCGTCGCACCCGCGAGCTGCGCCCCGAGGACATCCCGAGCACGCCCGTCTCGCTGCGCCGCGTCGGGCGGCTGTTCACGCCCTACCGCATGCGGCTGGCCTGGCTGCTGAGCCTGATCGTCTTCTCGGCGGTGCTCGGGGTGATCAGCCCGTTCCTGCTGCGCGACATCATCGACAAGGCCTATCCCGAGCGCAACACCACACTGCTCATCGAGCTCGTCGCGGGAATGATCGCCATCTCGATCCTCAGCGGGATCATCGGCGTCGCCCAGACCTGGGCGTCGAACGTCGTCGGTCAGCAGGTGATGCACGACCTGCGCGCCTCCGTGTACGCGCACCTGCAGCGGATGTCGCTCGCCTTCTTCACCCGCACCCGCACCGGCGAGGTGCAATCGCGGATCGCCAACGACATCGGCGGCATCGACGACGTCGTCACGAGCACGGCCACCTCGATCGCCCAGAACGTCACCACGGTGGTGGCCACCGTGGTCGCGATGTTCCTTCTCAGCCCGCTGCTGGCCGCGTTCTCGCTGTGCCTGCTGCCGTTCTTCGTCTGGCTGACGCGCCGCGTCGGTGAGCAGCGCCGGCGGATCACCGCCGTGCGCCAGAGCCGGCTGGCGGACATGTCCACGCTCGTCGCGGAGTCCCTCTCGGTCTCGGGGATCCTGCTCGGCAAGACGATGGGCCGCAGCTCGGAGCTCGTCGGGCGCTTCCGGCGCGAGTCCTCCGAGCTCGCCGACATCGAGGTGCACAGCCGCATGGCCGGCCGCTGGCGGATGGCGTCGGTGCAGATGACCTTCGCGATCATGCCCGCGCTCATCTACCTGTTCGCCGGCGAGAGCTTCGCCCACGGCTGGAAGGTGATCACGATCGGCACCGTCGTCGCCTTCACGCAGCTGCAGACGCGGCTCCTGTTCCCCTCGCAGTCGCTGCTGTCGACCGGCCTCGACGTGCAGACCTCGCTCGCCCTGTTCGGGCGCATCTTCGAATACCTGGACCTCCCGGTCGACATCGAGGAGCACCCGGACGCGGAGCCGTTCGAATGCCTGCGCGGCGACGTCGCGATCGAGGACGTCTGGTTCCGCTATGAGCCCAACGGGGTGTGGACCCTCCAGGACGTCAGCGCGAGCATCCCGGCCGGCAGCACGACGGCGATCGTGGGGGAGACCGGCTCGGGCAAGACGACGCTGGCCTATCTCGTGGCGCGCCTGTACGAGCCCCAGCGGGGCCGCGTGACCATCGACGGGACCGACATCCGCGACGTCACGCTCGAGTCGCTCGCCGCCACGGTCGGGCTCGTCTCCCAGGAGACGTACCTGTTCCACTCGAGCATCCGCGAGAACCTCCGCTTCGCCCGGCCGGACGCGACCGAGGAGGAGATCGTCGAGGCGGCCAAGGCGGCGCAGATCCACGATCTCATCGCCTCGCTGCCCGAGGGGTACGACACGATCGTGGGCGAGCGCGGGTATCGGTTCTCCGGGGGCGAGAAGCAGCGCATCGCGATCGCCCGCACGGTCCTGCGCAACCCGCCGGTGCTCGTCCTCGACGAGGCCACGAGCGCCCTGGACACCGAGACCGAGCGGCAGGTGCAGGCCGCGTTGGACGACCTTGCCCGAGGGCGCACGACGATCGCGATCGCCCACCGCCTGTCCACCGTCCGCGACGCCGACCAGATCCTCGTCCTCGACCACGGGCGCATCGTCGAGCGCGGCACGCACGAGGAGCTGCTCGAGCTCGGCGGCAAGTACGCGGCCCTGGCCAGCGGCGCGCTGCTGGACGCCGAGCTGCCGGCCGACGCCGGCGGCCTGCTCACCTGACCGGTCCGGGCCGGCCCTCCGCCGCAAACGCGGCGTCGGCGAGCTCGGCCACCAGGCGCGACAGCTGCCCGCCCTGCCAGGCCAGCGGGGAGCGGCCGGGCTCCTCGACGAGCAGCCGCGCTCCGGGGATCGCGTCGGCGTAACGCCGGCCGACCGCCAGCGGGTGCTCCGGGTCGGGCTCGTCGCGGCTGGCGACCACGATCGTCGGCACGTCGATCCGCTCGAGCTCGGCGAGCGCCCCGAACGGGCGCGAACGGGGCACGCAGCGCAGGGCGTCGGCGACGGCGTCGGGGTGCTCGTGCGCGGACAGCCGCTGGCGAAGCACGGTCACGAGCGTGTCGCGGTAGCGCTCCGGCACCCCGCGGTGCGCCTCGTACGCGGCCACGAACCCCTCGACCCCGCCGGCGCGCAGCCCGTCGGAGAGGGCATCCCACGCTGCGAGCTGGTCGGCGGTCGGCAAGGCGGCGGGGTCGAACGCGGGGGTGATGAGCGCGAGGCCGGCGACGCGCTCGGGGCGTGCGAGGGCGAATCGCACCGCCGTGTGGGCGCCCATCGAGGCGCCGGCCAGCACCGCCCGCGGCAGGTCGAAGGCATCGAGCACGGCCTCGAGGTCGTCGGCGAGCTGCTCGTATCCGTACGCCGTCGGCTCGGGAGCGGCGCCCGAGCGGCCGTGGCCGCGGGCGTCGTAGGCGATGACGCGATGCCCGGAGCGCTGGAGCGACTGCGCCCCCATGACGACGTAGCGTCGCGTCGCCGTGAGCCCGTGCAGGAGCACGATCGGGCGTCCGGCGCCACTCTCCTCGCCCGACAACACGACCCCTTCGGCCGGCACGCGGCGCTCGATCGGTGCCTCGCTCACGGCGTGAGGTGTATCACCGACTCGATCGGCCGCGCACGTGATCTATTCTGAGGACCATGGCCGTCATCGACGTCACCGAGCAGACCTTCCCCACCGAGGTGATCGAGCGCTCGCGCAGCACCCCGGTCGTCATCGACTTCTGGGCGAGCTGGTGCGGGCCCTGCCGCGCGCTGAGCCCGATCCTCGAGTCGGTGGCATCCCGGCACGAGGGCGAGGTCGTCCTGGCCAAGATCGACACCGACGAGAACCCCGAGCTCGCCCGCGCGTTCGACATCCGCGGAATCCCCGCGGTCAAGGCGATCCGCGATGGCGAGGTCGTCGACGAGTTCGTCGGCGTGCAACCGCCCGCTGCGGTCGAACGGTTCTTCGAGCAGCTCATCCCCTCCGAGGCGGAGACGCTGGCCGAGCAGGGCGACCGCGACTCCCTGGAGCGGGCGCTCGAGCTCGAGCCCGGTCGGGCCGACGCCGCCGTGCCGCTGGCCCGCATGCTGCTCGACGACGGCGACCGCGACGGCGCCCGCGCGGTCCTCGAGCCGGTCGTCGGCAGCTTCCAGGCCGACGGGCTGCAGGCCCGGCTGCGCCTCGAGGACGACCTCGAGGCCGCCGGCGAGATCGCGCCGGCGCTGCGCGAGGCGTTCGCCGCGCTCGACGAGGGCCAGACCGAGCGCGCGATCGACCTGCTCATCTCCGCGCTCTCCGGCGCGGACGGCCGCCGCGACGAGATCCGCCAGGTCATCGTGGGCGAGCTCGACGCGCTCGGCGCCGAGGACCCGCTCGCGCGCGACGCGCGCCGGCGCCTGGCCAGCGCGCTGTTCTAGGGGCTGCCCGGCGCCTATCCGGGCGTCCACACGAGGATCGCCACGGCGATCGCGACCATCGCCGCGCTGTAGACGATCGCCGCGATCATCGGGGCCCGATGCCACGGCGCGGGCGTGAGCGCGGCCGGCTCGGCGTAGCCCGTACGGGGCACGGGCCCGTCGCCGGGGCCTGAGGGCGGGATGGACATGCTCCAGCGTGCGGCGCGAAGCTGAAGCGCGGCTGTGCCGCGCCTGAAGATCGCGTAAGCGCGGTCAGACGTGCAGCCGCAGCTGCGCCGCGCCGGGCTCGTCCGCAACCGGCGGCGCCGCGCCGGCCGGGGCGAGCGCGGCGACCCGCACGCCGAGCAGGCGCACCGGTCGCGGCGGGTCGTAGGCGGCCAGCAGCTGCTGGGCGACCTCCCGCACGACGTCCACGTCGCACGTCGGGCGGTCGATCGTGCGCGCCCGCGTGATCGTCGTCCAGTCGTCCAGGCGCACCTTGATGCCGATCGTGCGGCCCTGCAGGCCACCGTCCTGGAGGCGCCGGCAGACCTGTGCGCCGAGCTCGTCGATGAAGCGGCGTTGCGCGACCCGATCGTCGAGGTCCTCGTCGAAGGTCATCTCGCTCGACTGCGACTTCATCTCGCGCACCGGCTCGAGGACCCGCTCGTCCTCGAAACGCGCCCGGCGGTGCAGATGCACGCCGAGGTTCTCGCCGAACGCCGCCACGAGGTCGGCCCGGTCAGCGCCGGCCACGGCCGCGAGCGTGCCGTAGCCGAGCCGCTGCAGGCGCTCGGCCGTCTTGGGCCCGATCCCCGGGAGCAGACCCGGCGAGGCGTCGGCGAAGCGCTCGCAGGCCATCTCGCGACTGAGCGCGACGAGCCCGGCCGGCTTCTCGCAGTCGCTCGCCACCTTGGCCACGAGCTTGTTCGGCCCGATCCCGACCGACGCCGACAGGCCGGTGCGCGCCCGGATCTCGCGCACGAGCCGCCGCATCGCCGCCTTCGGGGCGACGAGGTCCGACAGATCGAGATACCCCTCGTCGATGCCCACCTGCTCGACGGTCTCGATGTGCGCGCGCACGATCTCCCACACCGCCTCCGAGGCCGATCGGTAGGCGGCGAAGTCCGGGACGAGGCGCACGGCCTGCGGGCAGAGGCGCAGCGCTCGCGTGGCCGGCATCGCCGAGTGCACGCCGAACGCCCGCGCCTCGTACGTCGCCGTCGTCACGACGGCCCGCGGGCCGGTCCCGCACACGATGACCGGCTTGCCGCGCAGCTCGGGATGGCGCAGCAGCTCGACGCTGGCGTAGAAGGCATCGAGGTCGAGGTGGGCGATCACGCGCCGCATGACCACAGTTTCGCGCGACCGGCGGATCGCTCGGCGCCGCTCAGCCGAAGCGCAGGTGCACCCCGACCGCGGGCGGCGCGGGGCCGGCGAGCTGCCCGAGAGCCCCCTCGAGGCTGGTCGCGAAGGCCTCGCTGCTGGCCGCCACGAGCCGCGCGAGCTCGCTGACCGGCGTTGGCTCGGCGCTCACGCCGTTCGCGTAGTCGGTGACGTAGCCGAGCAGCGCGTAGGGCAGCTCGGCCTCGCCACAGAGGACCGTCTCGGCGCCGGCGGTCTGGCTCACCGCCGTGACGCCGCACCGGGCGAGCATGCCGATCTCCGGGCGCGTGTTGAAGCGCGGTCCGTCGACGTGGCCATAGCAGCCGCCGTCCCGCACGTCGTGGCCCGCGGCGCGCGCGCCGTGCAGCAGGGCGGCGCGCAGCGCGTCGCTGAACGGCCGCTCGAACACCCAGTGGCCCCGCCCGGGGGCGCCGGGCTCGGCGTGCAGGGTGCACAGCGAGCCGTCGCCGAGGCGGTTGGCGAGGAAGTACAGGTCATCGAAGACGACGAGCGATCCGAGCGCGAGCGCGGGATCGACGGCGCCGCACACGGTGACGCCGAGCACCGCCTCGGCGCCCGCGTCGCGCAGCGCGAGCACGTTCGCCCGGTGGTTGACGTGATTGGACAGGCGCCGGTGCCCCGGCTCGTGGCGCGACGCATGCACCACCCCGACGCCGCCGAGGTGCCCGTCGGTGACGGTCACCGTGCCGAACGGCGTCGCGCGCTCGGTCACGCCCGAGACGGCCAGGCCCGGGACGGCGTAGGTCCCCGACCCGGTGATGATGCCGACGCGCACGGCGCGCATCCTACGCGCCGTGCGGGTCGGCGGGCGTCACGGCGCCGTCGTCCAGACGGCGCCGAGATCGCCGAATCCGAGCGCCTGCTTGGTGGCGGCCGTGAGGTCGAACTCGCGACCGGCGACGTACGGCCCGCGGTCGATGACGGGCACGCGGACGGTGCGCGAGCCGTAGTGGAGCGTCACGAGCGTGCCGCACGGCAGCGTCTTGTTCGCGACGCCGAGCGTCGCGCCGGTCAGCTGCTGGCCGCACGCGGTCGTGCCGCCCGGGCCGTACCACGAGGCCTCGGCGAGGCGGAACGTGTCGACCGAGCCGATCGGGCGCACGCCGGCGAGGTCCGCGCCGTCGGCCGCCACGGCGATGCGCGCGAGCTCGCGGCCGGGTCCCCGTGGCGTGAACGCGAGCCGGTACCGGCCGCGGGCGCCGCTGCGGGTGCGGGCGACCGTCCGCCACGTGTGGCCCACTCGCACCTCGAGCGCGACCGGGACGCCGCCGAGCGACGGGTAGACCGTCCCGGCGACGCTGACCCGGCCGTCGCCGAACACGTTCAGGCGCGTCGAGGACAGCGCGACACCCGCGCGCACGGCGACCGGCATCGGCGGGCTCGTCGGCACCGGATCCGCGCCGAGACCGACCCAGCCCGGGATCGGGCCCGAGCCGACGACCACGGCGGCGCCGGCTGACGGCAGCGCCGAGACCCGCAGGGCTCCGGAGTGACCGAGCACGGTGCTCAGCCGGTACGCACCGGTCCGTCCGGCGTGGGTGCTGCCAAGCGACTGCCAGGTCGACGAGCCGGTCGCGCGGTACTGGAGGGCGAGCCCGAGTCCGGCAGCGCCGGGGCCGAGCCGTCCCGCGACCGTCACCCGGCCGCGGTAGTCCACGACTCCCGGGCCGACGACGCGGGCCGGCAGCACGGTCGGGGAGGCGCCCGGGGTGGGCGCCTCGTTCGGCGCGACGGCGGGGGTTACCTGGGCGCTGGCGGGGAGTGCGGCGGGGACGACGTAGGCCAGGCCCGCGACGACCGCCGCCGCGCGCACGCGGCGAGCGCGCAGATCCATCTGCGTCCTCATGACGAGGTGTCTCCTTTGGGTTGCCCGCCTACGGGGTTAGCTGTCGGGCTCGCAACCGGGCGCTCGCGCGTGACAGAACGCGACTGACCGGGCGCTACGGCCGCATCAGCGACCGATTCGCCCCATCCGGGCTCGACGTCAGCCCGGCAGTGGGTCCCCCGCTCGCCTCCGGCTCACGGAGGCGACTCGGCAGTTAGACGACCCCCCAGGCTAGCGGTGTGGGACCGCAGTCCTGTGATGGTCGTCACACAAGCGTTCTTGTGCACTTGAGTGGATACGAGCGACCGGCCGGCCCGCCCGGCCGGAGAGCCTCGCGGCGACCGTCGGGACCGACATTTCTTCAAATGGACTGAAGGAATGTCGGTCTCGACCCGCGCGCGAGGCGCGGAAGGCCGTGTCCACTCAAATCGACAGTGGACACAAGCACTCTTGTGCAAAGGCACCGTTTCGGGCCCATTGCAGGCGTTTCGCGTGCAGGCGCAGGCGCGCTCCAGCCGAAGCGGGCCTCAGCGATACGTGAAGCGATCGGCGCTCGAGGTGGCGCTCGTGCCGTTGGCCGTCGTGACCGTCACGTCGACCGTGACCTGCCGCTGAGGCGGCGCCAGGGCGACGATGAACGTACTCGACAGCGGCAGGAAGAAGGCCGGATGCCCGGCACCGAAGTCGACGCTCTTCGCGCCGCCGAGGTTCCTGCCGCCGATGAGCACGAGCGAGAACGAGGCGCCGCGGTTGGGAAGCACCCGCGTCACGACGGGCGCGTTGAGCGGCGTCACGGTGAGCGTCGCCGCCGGCGTGGGCACCGCGCCCGCCGGGTCGGTGAACACGGCGCGGTACTCGTGGCCGCTCTCGGCCGTCGTGGCGCTCGCGACGGTCAGCGTCTCGGTCGCCGCGCCGCCGTCGGCTGTGTCGCTGCTCCACGTGGAGCCGCCGTCGGTCGAGACCTGCCACTGGACCGTCCAGCCCGGCGGCAGCGCCGCTCCGCCCGGTTGGGCCGAGAAGCTCGCGGTCTGACCGGCGAGCACCGCCTGGCTCGCCGGAACGGGGACGGCCAGCACGGTCAATGTGGCGGCGCTCGTCGTGGCGGTGCCGGCGGCGCTCGTGAACACGGCCCGGTACCCGTTGCCGCTCTCGGCCACCGTCGTGGAGGGGATGGTCAGCGTGCCCGACGTCGCGCCGGCGAGGTTGGTGAAGGTGGCGCCGCCGTCGGTCGACACCTGCCACTGGACGGTCTGGGTCGTCCCGGGGCACGAGCCGAGCGCGGCGGAGAAGGTCGCGGTCTGACCGGCGAGCACCGTGTCGCTGGACGGCATCGACACGAACACCGGCGGTGCCACGACGGTCACCGTCGCGGCGGTCGTCGTCGCCGTCCCGGCGGCGTTCGTGAACACGGCGCGGTACTCGTCGCCGTTGTTCGATGTGCCCAAGGCGACGCTGAGCGTGTCCGTCGTCGCGCCGGCGTCGGTCGTGTCGTTGCTCCAGGTCGCACCGCCGTCGGAGGACACCTGCCACTGGACGGTCGGGGTGGGGCTGCCCGACGCGGCCGCGGTGAACGTCGCGGTCGGGCCGGAGCAGCCGGACACGTTCGCCGGGTTCTGGGTGACGACCGGCGGCGTGTCGACGGTGAGCGTGGCGGCGGTCGTCGTCGCCGAGCCGGAGGAGTTCGTGAACACGGCGCGGTACTGGTTGCCGCTCATCGCCTCGGTCACGGCGGGGATCGTGAGCGTCGTCGACGTCGCGCCGGCGATGTTCGTGAACGACGAACTGGCGTACGGCGCGACCTGCCACTGCACGGTCGACGGCGGGCAAGTGGTGGCCGCGGCCGTGAACGACACCGATGTCCCGGCGATGACGGTCGCGCTGGCCGGGTTCTCCGTGATGAAACCGGGGCATTCCGACGAGAGCGTGGCGGCGATCGTCGTGACCGAGCCGGAGGAGTTCGTGAACACGGCGCGGTACTCGTTGCCGGTCATCGTGGCGGTGACGGCAGTTATCGTCAGCGTCGTCGACGTCGCGCCGGCGATGTTCGTGAACGTCGTCCCGCCGTCGGTCGAGACCTGCCACTGCACCGTCGGGGCCGGGCTGCCGGATGCCGCCGCCGTGAACGTCGCCGTGCCGCCGACCCCGACGAATTCGCTGACCGGCTGCGTCGTGATGGCCGGTGGCGATGACGGCGACAGCACGGTCAGCGTCCCGGGCGGCGTCGCCGTCGGGCCCGCGGCGTCGGTGAATATCGCGCGGTACTCGTTGCCGTTCTGAGCCGACGTGGCGTTCGCGACCGTCAACGTCTCGGTCGTCGCGCCCGTGTCCGTGGTGTCGTCGGCCCAGGTCGCGCCCCCGTCGCTCGAGACCTGCCATTGCACGCTCCAGTTGACCGGAAGCGGTCCGCCGTCGGGCTGCGCCGCGAACGTCGCGGTGCCGCCGGCACTGACCATGGCGTCACTCGGCTGAGGCACCGTCAACACGGTCAGCGTGGCGGCGGGGAATCCGTCGACCTCGTACTCGTTCCCGCTCTCGGAGAGTGTCGTGTTCGCCACCGTCAACCCGCCCGTGAAGTCGCAGCTGTCGCTCGTCAACGTGCTCGCGTCCGTCGTGTCGGCGCTGAAGGTCGCCCCGCCGTCGTTGGAGACCTGCCACTGGAACGACGGCGCCGGGCTCGTGATCGGCTCGAGGAAGCCGAACGTCGCCGACTGCCCGGCGAACACCGACTCGCTCACGGGGTCGGCGATGACGAACGAGCACGAGCCCGCCGCCGCCGCGGGCGGCGCCGAGAGGCCGCACGCCGCCGCGACCAGGATGACCGCCACCACCGCCGATGCGCCGATTCCGCCCGCCCTGCGCCACAGCCATCCGCCCATGACGATCCCCTCCGCGTCGCGACCCTCCGGGCCGCCCGCCGCGATACTCGGGGCGGTGCGGCCCCTGAGCGCGCAAACCTGCCAGAAACGCTGACGTCTGTCAACGGGCTCGGCCAAGCGCGGGCGCGGCGCGGCGGTCGCCCGGGTCGTGGGACGCTCAGACCCCGTGCGTCGAACCGCGTTGACGGCGACCGGGGGACCGTGGAGAATCGCTCGATGGCCAACCCCGACCGCCTGTCAGCGCTCGACACGACGTTCCTGCACCTCGAGGACCACGGCAGCGCCCACATGCACGTCGCGTCGGTGATGGTGTTCGAGGGTGCCGCGCCCACCGCGGACGAGCTCATCGACCACCTCGTCGGGCGCCTGCATCTCGTCCCGCGCTACCGCCAGCGGCTCGCGCAGGTCCCGTTCGACCAGGGGCGACCGGTCTGGACCGACGACCCGCACTTCAACCCCCGCTACCACATCCGCCACACCGCGTTGCCGCGCCCGGGCGACGACGCCACGCTGCAGCGCCTCGCCGGGCGGCTGTTCTCCCAGCGCCTGGATCGGTCCAAGCCGCTGTGGGAGATGTGGCTCGTCGACCGGCTGGCCGGCAACCGCTTCGCGATCATCGCCAAGACCCACCACGCGCTCGTCGACGGCGTGTCCGGCGTCGACATCACCTCGGTGCTGTTCGACATCTCCCCCACGCCCCCGCGCGTCTCCGCGCCGCACGAGCCGTGGGCGCCCCAGCCGCTTCCCGGCCCGGCGAAGCTGCTCGGCGAGGCGCTGCTCGAACGCTCGACGATTCCCGGCGAGATGATGCGTGGCGTGCGGGCGGTGCTGCGCGCCCCGCGCCGGATCATCGCGCAGGCCCGCGAGGAGCTCGCCGGCATCGGGGCGACCGCGCTCGCCGGCATCAGCGAGCCGGCGCCGCCGACGCCGTTCAACGTCGAGATCGGCTCGCACCGCCGCTACACGTGGGTCGATGCCGATCTCGCCCAGTTCAAGGGGATCAAGGACGCCCTCGGCGGCACGCTCAACGATGCCGTGCTGACGGCGGTCACGCTCGCCCTCGGCGACTTCCTGCGCGCGAGCGGCCACGACACGACGGACCTCGTGCTCAAGGCGATGGTCCCGGTCTCCATCCGGCCCGAGCATGAGCAGGGGGCGCTCGGCAATCGCGTGACCGCGATGTGGGCGCCGCTGCCGGTCGGGCAGACCGACCCGGTGGGCGTCTTCGAGGAGGTCCACATCGCGATGGACGAGATCAAGCGGTCGGGCCAGGCGGTGGGCGCCCAGGCGCTCACCGAGCTCGCCGGCCTGGCCCCGCCGACGATCGCCAGCCAGGCGGCCCGCCTGCAGGCCCGCCAGCGCTACTTCAACCTCGTGGTCACGAACATCCCCGGGCCCCAACTGCCGCTCTACCTGCTCGGCCGCGAGATGATCGGGCTCTACCCGGTCGTCCCCCTGGCCAAGCGCCAGGCGCTCGGCATCGCGATCATGAGCTACAACGGCCGGCTCGGGTTCGGACTGATCGGGGACTTCGACGCGCTCCCGGAGCTCGACCTGATCGCGGCCGGGCTCGAGGACGCGATCGCCGCGCTCGCGCGGGCCGCGGGCGTCGGGCGCGCCCGGCGCTTCGCCTCCCGCCCGAGCGCCTCCTCGCCGCGGCCCGCCCGCACCTGATCACCGACGGCGCGGGCGCGGATCACGCGCCGGCACGCTCCATAATGGCCGCAGATGAGCTCCTCCTCCGAGCCTGACCGCGGCGACACCCTGCGGATCGCGCTCGCCCAGATCAACGCCACGGTCGGCGACATCGCCGGCAATGCGCAGCGCATCCGCGACCGGATCGCCGGCGCGCGCGCGGCCGGGGCCGACCTCGTCCTCTTCCCCGAGCTCGCCCTCACGGGCTACCCGCCGGAGGACCTGCTGCTCAAGGAGCACTTCCTGCGCGACGCTCGCGAGGCGCTCGAGGAGCTCGCCCGCGAGGCCGAGGGGATCGTCGTGATCGTCGGCACTCCCGAGCGCGCGGAGGACGTGTTCAACGCGGCCGCCGTGCTCGCCGAGGGGCGGGTCGCCGGCTTCTACCGCAAGGTGTACCTCCCCAACTACGGCGTCTTCGACGAGCAGCGCTACTTCCAGAGCGGCCACGGCGGCGCGCTCATCGAGCTCGGTGGGCACCGCATCGGGCTGACCGTCTGCGAGGACATGTGGGAGCCCGGCCCGCCGGCGTCGGACGAGGCTCTCGCCGGCGCGACGCTGCTCGTGAACATCTCGGCTTCGCCGTACCACTTCGGCAAGGGCGTCGAGCGCGAGCGGATGTTCGCGCAGCGTGCCCGCGACAACGGCGCGGCCATCGCCTTCTGCGCGCTCGTCGGCGGACAGGACGAGCTGATCTTCGACGGGCACTCGTGCGTGCTCGATCACACCGGCGCCGTGATCGCGCGGGCCGCCCAGTTCGAGGAGGAACTGCTCGTGTGCGACGTCGACCTGCGTGCGGCGGGCGCCGCCCGTCTGCGCGACGCCGGCTACCGCCCGGTGGCGCGGCGCACGCGGCCCGAGGTTCCGGTCATCGCACGCCTGGAGCGCCCCGCCGGCCCCGGCGGCGCTGCCGCCCCCGCGCCGCGGGTGGCCGAGCTGCTGCGTCCGGACGAGGCCGAGGTGTACGCGGCGCTGACGCTCGGCCTGCGCGACTACGTCGAGAAGAACGGCTTCGCGCGTGTCGTGCTCGGCCTCTCCGGCGGGATCGACTCCGCACTCGTCGCCTGCCTCGCGGTCGACGCGCTCGGGCCCGAGCGGGTGACGCTGACGATCATGCCCTCTCCCCATTCGTCGGACGAGACGCAGGGGGACGCGCGGGCGCTCGCCGCCGCGCTCGGCACGCAGACCTACGAGCTGCCCATCGAGGCCGTGATGGAGGCCTACGACGCGGCCCTGCACGGCGCGTTCGACGGGCGTCCGCCCGACCTCACCGAGGAGAACGTGCAGGCGCGCATTCGCGGCAACCTGCTGATGGCGCTGTCGAACAAGTTCGGCTGGCTCGTGCTGACCACCGGGAACAAGTCCGAGATGTCGGTCGGCTACACGACGCTGTACGGCGACCTCGCGGGTGGGTTCGCCGTGATCAAGGACGTCCCCAAGACGCTCGTGTACGCCCTCGCCCGCTGGCGCAACTCGCCCGAGGGGTCGGCCGGTCGCACGGCCGCGCCGATACCCGTGTCGATCATCGAGCGTGCGCCTTCGGCCGAGCTGCGCCCCGAGCAACGCGACGAGGACTCGCTGCCGCCGTACCCCGTGCTCGATCGCATCCTGCAGGGCTACGTCGAGCTCGACCAGGGGCGCGAAGAGCTCATCGCGCTCGGGCTCCCGGCGCAGGACGTCGATCGGACGATTCGCCTCGTCGACCTCGCCGAGTACAAGCGCCGCCAGGCCCCGCCCGGGATCAAGGTGACCCCGCGCGCGTTCGGCCGTGATCGGCGCATGCCGATCACGAGCCGCTACCGCGGCTGAGCCCCGCCCCGCGTGCGACGGCGCAGCCCGTACAGTTACGGTGATGGCCGTGCCCGAGTTCTCGCTGCTCAGGAGCCTTCCGCCCGGTTTCCTGCTGCCCGTCCGCGGCCGGGGCGAGTTCTTCGTGCGCGACTCCGGCGGTGATGGTCCCGCACTGATGCTCCTGCACGGCTGGATGTTCTCGGCCGACCTCAACTGGGGGCTCACCTACGGCGCGCTCGTCGCAGCGGGCCATCGCGTCGTCGCGATCGACCACCGCGGCCACGGACGCGGTCTGCGCACGATCGAGCCGTTTCGCCTGAGCGACTGCGCCGACGACGCCGCGGCGGTCGTGCGCGAGCTCGGCTGCGGGCCGGTGGTCGCGGTCGGCTACTCGATGGGCGGTCCGATCGCCGCGCTGCTCGCGCGCAACCACCCCGAGCTCGTGAGCGGGACGGTGTTCTGCGCGACGGCGACGAACTGGCAGGAGCCGCGGATGCGCCGCTTCTGGCGCTCGATGGGCCTCCTGCGGATCGTGCTCGCGCTCTCCCCCATCGAGCTCTGGCGTCGCGCGCTGATCCGCTGGGGGCTGCCGGACTCCGAGCTCACCGACTGGATCGCGGCCGAGCTGTCCCGTGGAAGCGCGCGCGACCTGGCCGAGGCGGGTCGCGAGCTCGGTCGCTTCGACAGCCGGCCGTGGATCGGATCGCTCGGTGCGCCGACCGCCGTCGTGCTGACCAGCCGCGACCGCTCGGTTCCGCCGCGCCTGCAGCGCGACCTCGCCGCCGCCGCCCGGCACGCGCCGGTCTTCGAGGTGCCCGCCGACCATTTCGCCGTCAGCCAGGCCACCGAGCGGTTCAACGCCGCGCTGCTGCGGGCCCTGGCCGCGCTCCGCGTGCCAGAGCCCGCACGGCCCCCGGAACCGGGCGTTGCGGCCGCGGCCGCGCCCGCCTGACCCGCCGGCCAGGCCCCACGCGTCCGTTCGCTCACCGCGCCGCCTCATGCCCTTGCTCTCGCGCCGTCTGCTCCTTGCCACCGTGATCCTCGCCGCCGTCGGGCTCCTGGCCGCCTGCGGGGACACGCTGCAGCTCGAGCCGCTGCGCGACAAGGACCTGACCGACGCGAGCGGCGTGCCCTTTCCGGCGTATTGGGTCGGGCGCGACTTCCATGGGATGCCCGTCAGCTTCGCCGGCCGGCAGCCGGGCGGCTCGGTGCTCGTCACGTACGGCAACTGCCTGATCGGCGGACAGAACACGTGCGTGCGCGCGCTGACGATCGTCACCTCGCATGACAACAGCTTCGTGCCGGGCGCGACGCACACGACAGCGCGCTCGATCATCCGGGGGCGCGTCGCCGTCGTCGCCATGGGCGGGCGCACGCTCGAGATCCCCACCGGGGAGGTGGTCGTCGACATCGCGGCGAGCACGCCCGCGCTCGCGTACACCGCCGCGCGTTCGATGACCGCGCTGAACGCCCGCCTCGGTCAGCTCGGAGGCCCCGGCTCGCCCCTGCCGCCGCCGCTTCCCCCCAACGGATTTGCGCAGTCGTCGTCCTAGCCCGCCGCCGCCCCGCGCCGCGATGCCGCGCTACGACTGCGGGCGCACGGCGATCGTCATGCGGGTCAGCGCGCAGGTGCGCCCGGCGTCGTCGAGAATCTCGACGTCCCAGATCCACGTCGTGCGGCCCCGATGGCGCCGGCGGGCGACGCCGTGGACGGTGCCCTCGGTGATCGGGCGCACGAAGCTCGTCGCGTTGGAAAGGCCGACGGCGGAGTTGCCCTCGGCCCACACGTGCACCGCGGTGCCCAGCGAGGCGAGCGACTCGGCGAGCGACGCGAACAGGCCGCCGTGGGCGAGACCGGCGGCCTGCTTGAGGTCGTCGGTGAGCGGCACCTGGCCGGTGACCAGATCCTCGGTCAACTCCAGGATCTCGAGGCCGTACAGGCGCTCGAAGCCGCCGAGCCGAGCGTTCAGTTCCTGCGCGGAGGGCACGTCCATGCGCGGCCACGATAGCCTACGTTCGCGCAGGCCTCGTCCGCGAAGTCGTCCGCAGCGGCCGCGAGTCTGTGCCCCGAACCGATGACTGACCTCGACCAGCTCCCGCCCGAACAGCGGGCCGTTCTCTCGCTGCTCCTGCGCCAGCGCAAGGGCTACGAGGACGTGGCCTCGCTCCTGCGCATCGAGCCCGACGCCGTCCGGGCGCGGGCCCTCGCCGCCCTGACGGCGCTCGGCCCGCCCGAGCTCTCCGACCTCGCCCCCGAGATCCGCCAGGAGGTGGGCGACTACCTCCTCGGCCAGCAGACGGCGTCCGAGAGCGAGGCGACGCGCGCGCTGTTCAAGTCCTCCGGCGGCGCGCGCACGTGGGGCGCGGCGGTGTCCGAGAAGGTCGGCGACCTCGCGGCCGAGCCGCTGCCGGAGATCCCGCGCGGGCGCCCGTTCACCGCCGTCCCGCCGCCGACGACCGAGCCGCCGGCGCCCCCGGCGCCGCCGCCGGGCGGTCTGCCGCCGCGCCCGGCCACGCTCGGGCCCGAGCCGCCGAAGACGCCCGCGTCGCCTCCGGCCGCATCGGGGCCGCCGGCTGCCGCCGACCGTCGCCCCTCCGCGTCCGGGCCCGCGCGTGCGGCCGCACCCACCGGTCGGGCACCGGGCGCCGCCGCTCCCCCGACACGCGCGGCGCCACAACCGCCCCCACCACCTGAGGACGCCGACACCGAGTCGGCCGAGCGCACCTCGCGGCGCGGGGGCTATCTCGTCCTCGCCGCGGTCGCCGTGATCGTGGCCGCCGTGATCGTCGTCGTCGTCGACGGCGGCTTCAGCAGCGGCTCGAGCAGCGACAACGGGGCGATCACCGCCACGCGGACGACGCAGGCCACCTCGCACTCCACGAGCACCGCGGCGCCGCGGATCGAGGCGCAGATCAACTTCAGCCCGGCCGTCGCCGGCAGCCACGCGCTCGCGGTGGCGAACATCATCGCCCAGGGCACGCTGAAGGCCTTCGCGCTGTCCGCGCAGGGCCTTCCGCCGACGACCGGCTTCGCCTACGCGGTCTGGCTGTACAACAGTCAGTCGGACGCCAAGCTGCTCGGGTTCATCCCCCAGCAGGTCACGGCGAGCGGGTCGACGGCCGGGCAGGCCAAGGCGATCGCCGCGCTGCCGCCGGACGCCTCGCGCTACCGCGAGATGGTGATCACGCGCGAGACGGCGCCCAAGCCGAGCCAGCCCGGCCCGATCGTGCTCGTCGGTCAGCTCGGCTCGGTCGGCTGATCCCCGTCGCCCGCCGGCACGAGCGCACCGGGGTTCATCAGCGCGCGAGGATCGAGCTCGCGCTTGAGCGCCTGCAGCGCGGCGACGCCGGTGCCGCCGATCTCCGCAGCGAGATACGGCCGGTGATCGCGGCCGACCCCGTGGTGGTGGGTGATCGTCGCCCGCCGCGCCACGATCACCGCGCTCGCCGCCTCCTTCGCCACCCGCCATTGCTCGAGCTCGCGTCCCGGGAGCTGGCGGGCCAGGAACGTGAAGTACAGGGAGGCGCCGGTGCGGTAGACGTGCGAGACGTGGCACATCACCAGGCCGGGCGTGCCCAGCTCGGCCAGCGCCGCCGCGATCGCGTCGGCGATCGCGCGCCGCAGCGACGGGAGCTCCCGCCACGGGGCCGCGGTCTCCAGCGTCTCCGCCATCACGCCGTGGTCGAGCAGGTCGTCGCGAAGGTACGGTCCGTTGAAGCGGCCGCGCACCCAGGCTCGCCCCGGCGCGGCGCCGACCGGCACGGCGCCGCGGCGGCGCAGCAGCGCCGCGACCCGGGCCCGGCGGCGCCGCACATCCTCCTCACCGCCCTCGAAGCCGATGATGGCCAGGCAGCCCTGGTCCACGCCGCGCAGCCGCAGATACCCGCGCCCGAGCGTCGGCACGGGCCCGTGCGCGCCGCTGAGGGCGATCGACACCCGCGTCTCCGGTGCATCGGACAGACGTACCACGTCCGGACCGCCGTCGGTGACCGCGAGCGCGCGCAGCGCCTCGCAGCCGCCGGCGAAGGTCTCGAAGAAGACGCCCTCGTAGCGCCGCACGTCGGGGGCGGGGCGCACGACGAGCGTCGCCTCGGTGATGACCCCGAGCGCGCCCTCGGAGCCGAGTACGAGCTCGCGCAGATCCGGGCCGGCCGCGCTCGCGGGCACGGCGGCGAGATCGAGCTCGCCGCCGGGGGACAGGAACCGCACCCCGGCCACGAGCTCGTCGAAGCGCCCGTAGCCGGTCGAGGCCTGCCCGGCCGACCGCGTCGCCGCGCAGCCGCCGACCGTGACGTACTCGAAGCTCTGCGGGAAGTGGCCGAGCGTCAATCCGGCCTCGGCGAGCCGCGACTCGAGCGCCGCGACGCGCACGCCGGCGGCGGCGGGTACGAGCGATGACTCGCGATCGATCGGGCCGACGCCGTCGAGCGCGCGCAGGTCGAGTGACACCACGGCGTGGTGGGAGCCCCGCTCGGGGCGCAGTCCACCCACGACGCTCGTGCCGCCGCCGAACGGCACGACCGCGACGTCCCGCTCGGCGCTCACGCTCAGTGCCGCACGCAGGGACGCGACATCGCGGGGAGTGACGACCGCATCCGGCGCCAGGTCCGGACGACCGGCGCGCAGGCGCACGAGATCGGGATAGCCCTTACCCGCGCAGTGCAGCACCCGGGCGCGATGGTCGCTCGCGACGGCGTCCGCGCCGACGGCGGCGCGCAGAGCGGTGTCCGCCGCCGCCGACAGGCGGCTGTCGGGGAGGTGCACGGCCGACAGGCCGACCGGCGCGCAGCGTCGCTCGGACACGCCGACGTGCTCGGCGAGGAAGCCGAGCGCGTGGTCGGGCAGCACGCGCTCATGGCCCTCGGCGCCCCAGCCCCAGAAGCGCATGTCGGGCCGGTCAGGCAACGATCCGCGCGAGGCCGTCGAGCGCGTCGTCGAGGCGCCGTCGGGCGGCGCGGCGCATCATGAACGTCCCGAGCCGGGTCAGCATGCCGTGGGGCGTCTCGCGCACCGCGAGCGTCACCTCGGTGCCCGCGCCATTGCTCGCCGGTGCGAGGCGCAGCTCGGTCTCGGCGGCGGTCAGGAAGCGGGCGAAGGGCGTTCCCTCGAGCTCCTGACGCCAGCGCGCCAGGCGGGGCGCGACCGCCTCGACGATCGTGAAGTCGGCGCGCACCGGCTTGCCCTTGGCCGTCACGAGCACCTCGGTGAACGTCGTCGCGTCGACCGCCTCCACGCGCGTCACGCGCGGCCACCAGCGCGCGAGGTGGTGCGGGTCGGCGATCACCTCCCAGACGTCCTGCTGGGCCGCGTCGATCGTGCGGCTCACCTCGGTCGTCGGCATCAGGGCTGCTCGTAGCGCAGTACGGCGTGCACCTCGTGCGGCGCGAGCGCCGCACGCCCGCCGAGGAAGGCCAGCTCGATGAGAAACCCGCAGCCGGCGACCTCGCCGCCGAGACGCTCGACGAGCTCGCACAACGCGCGCGCCGTGCCGCCGGTGGCCAGCAGGTCGTCGTGCACGAGGACGCGCGCCCCGGGCGCGATCGCGTCGGTGTGCAGCTCCAGATGGTCGGTGCCGTACTCGAGCGCGTACGCCGCGCTGACGGTCTCATACGGGAGCTTGCCGGGCTTGCGGGCGAGCACGAAGCCGGCGTCGAGCGCGAGGGCGAGCGGCGGTCCGAGCAGGAAGCCGCGGGCCTCCGCGGCGACGACGAGGTCGGGGCGCAGCTCGCGGGCCTCGTCGGCGAGCGCCGCCACCGCCGCGGCCAGGGCCCGCGGGTCGGCCATCAGCGGCGTGATGTCGCGGAAGAGGATGCCGGGCTCGGGAAAGTCCGGGATGTCGCGGATGCGGGCCCGCAGCGCGTCGAGGGGAACCGGGGCGCGGTCGGGGCCGCTCATCCGCCCGCGAGCTTGCGCAGGTCGCGGATGAGGAGCAGGTGCTTGAGGTGGTTCGCGACGGCGGCGAGGTTCTCGAGCGCGTCGAGCGCCTCCTTGCGGCGCTCGGGATTGCGCGAGCGCAGCGACGGGGCGAGGATCTGCTGCAGCAGGCTCGCCTCGCGGTCGGCGGAGGAGCGGAACACGCGCAGGTTGCGCCCGCCGACGCCGTAGCGGGCGAGCTCGGTGACGGCGCGGATGATCTCGCGCTCGGTCTCGTCGAAGTAGCGCACCCCGCCGCGCTGCTCGCCCTTGACGATGCCGTACTCCTCGAGCTCGTGGACGAGCCGCGCTTCGGCCTGGGTCTCCTCGAGCACGTCGTCCATCGAGTACAGCGCCCCCGAGGCGTCGCGCACGCTGACGCTGGCCCGGATCGCACGCGCGCCGTCGCGCGGCGGGGGGGCGCTGACGACGTCGGTGTCGCTCGCGCGGCCCGAGGCGAGCTCCTGGCGGATGACCCGCAGGGGCAGGAACTCGTCCCGCTGCATGCGCAGGATCGTGCGCAGACGGGCCACGTCGCCCTGCGAATACAGCCGGTAGCCGCCGGGCGTGCGCCGCGGCGTCAACAGCTTCTGATCCTCGAGGTAGCGGATCTTGGAGATCGAGATGTCCGGGAACTCCTGGGCGAGCGCCTTGCACACGGCTCCGATGGTGATCGCCTTGCTGCGCAGGGCCTCCGTCGTCGGAGCCGCGGGATCGACCGCGTCGGGCGCAGGCCCGGTGGCGTCGGTCTCCGGCACGCCGTGGTCGGTGCCGCGTCCGGCCATCAGCGCGACAGGAAGCTCAGCTTGTACTTTCCGACCTGCAGCTCGTCGCCGTCCTGCAGTCGGTGGGACTCGATGCGCGATCGGTTGACGTAGGTGCCGTTGAGCGACCCGCAGTCGTCCAGGTACCAGTCGTCGCCCCGGCGCACGAGCAGCGCGTGATCGCGCGAGACCGTGACGTCGTCCAGGAACACGTCCGAATCGGGTCGGCGTCCGACGGTCATGCGGTCCTTGCCCAGCGGAAAGCTCTCCCCCACGCGACCGCCGCCGGCGCGGATGACGAGGGTCGGGCCCTTGGAGACGATCTCATCGAGCTCGACCGGAATGAGCTCGCCGGTCTCGCCGACGCGGTATGTCGCGGTCGGCGGCTCGCCCGTGGGAGCCGGGTCGGCGCGCGCCAGCGACGCTCCGCACGTCGAGCAGAAGTTGGCGGAATCCTCGTTGGCCGAGCCGCACTCCGGGCAGATCTGCGCCATCCGACGCCCCGCGGCTTCTTACACCGCGCCCGCGGGGGGCTCATCCTCGGGGAGGCCGCCGCCGAGCCCCGAGAGACCTTCGCCGGCGCTGTCGCCCTCGCCGTCCCCGTCGATCTCTCGCCCGGAGAGGATGTCGGTCAGGCGCTGGACGTCATCGCCGGTGATGATGTCCTCGCCACCCTCGTGCTTCTTGCGCAGGCGGTTCACGAGCTCGGCACGGAGGATGTCGATCTTCCCGTGCAGGATCCGCCGCTTGTAGGAGATGTCGACCTCCTCGTCGGTGAGCTGCTGGATGAGATCCTTGAGCTCCACATCCGAAAGCGAGCCGAGGTCAGGAAAGGTGTCCATCGGGGCAGTCTCCTAGCGACCGAAGAAGGCCAGGCAAGACGGGCATCGGCATGCCCGGCGCACCTGGAGGGCCCCGGCAGTATAGACACCGGGGCCCGCACTGTCAGGCTGAGCTTGAGGTTGTGCGCGCACGGGCGCACTTCGCGGGCTCGCGCCGAAGCGTGGTCGATCTTCTTCCACCACGAGAGAAGATCGACCAACCTTCGTCCCCGGGGCTCGCACCGAGCGAGCCGCGCCCCCTACCGGGCTGCCGCCCCCTCGCTCCCGAGCGCGCGCAGCTGCCTGACACCGTCCCGGTAGTAGAGCCCGCTCGCCACCAGGGCGAGCGCGATCCCGGCGTACAGGAAGATCTCGCCCGGCGTGCGCAGGCCGAGCAGGCCGAGGAACAGGCCGAACATCGTCGGCCCGACGGCGATCCGCCCGGGCCAGTTGATCCGCAGCTCCAGCCCGCGGCGCAGCCACAGGCGCCCGGCGATGAGCATCACCAGCTCCCGGGCCAGGAGCACGGCGAGCGCCCAGCGGGGCAGGAGCTCATACGACCAGCACACGGCAACGCCGGAGATCACGAGCGCGCGGTCGACGACCGGGTCGAGCAGCGTGCCGAGCCGGCTGTACTGCCCCGTCACGCGGGCGGCCATGCCGTCGGCGTAGTCGAGACCGCCGGCGAGGAAGAAGGCCACGCCGGCGCCGACGCCGACGCCGCCGTGCGAGTCGCCGGTGTAGGCGAGCACGAGGAAGACAGGGATCAGGGCGGCCCGCACGAACCCGATCGCGTTCGGGATCGTCCACGGCCGCAACGGCTCTCCGGCCAGGGTCTGCGGGGCCGGCGGTCCCGAACGATCGAGCCCGAGCAGGCGGCGCGTGCTCAGGCGCGGCGGCTCTACGGGAGGCGTTCCCACAGCTCCGACACCGCGCGCACCGCGGCCTCGGTGTCGTCGAGCGGCGGGCCGTCGACGGACTCGCGCCCCCGGCGAATCTGCGCCTCGACCACTCCCGACTGCAGGGCGCGCCGGCCCACGGTCAGTCGCAGCGGTACGCCGAGGAGCTCGGCGTCGGCGAACTTCTCCCCGGGGCCGGCGTCGCGATCGTCGTAGAGCACGTCGAGCGCGGACGCGGACAGGGCGACGTACAGGCGCTCCGCGGCCTCGCGCTCGGGGCTGCCGGGCTTGCCGACGCTGACGAGGTGGACGTCGAAGGGCGCGATCGCGCGCGGCCAGGAGATGCCGTGCTCGTCGGCGAACTGCTCGACGGCCGCCGCCGCGATCCGGGCCGGGCCGATGCCGTAGGAGCCCATCCACACGAGCTGCTCGCGCCCCCGCTCGTCGAGGTACCGCGCCCCGAGCGGCTCGGAGTAGCGCGTGCCGAGCTTGAAGATGTTGCCGACCTCGATCGCCGGCTCGATCGCGATCACCCTGCCGTCCACCGTGTCGCCCGGCTCGACGCGGCGCACGTCGACGGCCGTGAAGGGGAAGTCGCGCCCCGGCTGCACGCCGCGCAGGTGGGCGTCCGGGCGGTTCGCGCCCGCGACGTAGGAGCCGTCGCCCACGGCGACCGCGGAGTCGAGCAGGATCTCCGCGCGCCCGTCGAGTCCGACCGGCCCGATGAAGCCCGGCGGGCCGATCGCGTTCTCGATCTCGGGCGGCGTCGCGGGGCGGAAGCGGGCGCCGAGCGCGTTCGTGAGCTTGATCTCGTTGACCTGGTGATCGCCGCGCACGACGACGAGCACGGGCTCGTCGCGACCCTCGACGATGACCGGATAGGCCTTCAACAGCGCCCCGGCGGGCACGCCGAGCAGCTCGGCGACCTCGACGACGGTCGTGCGCCCCGGCGTGGAGACCTCCTCGGGCGCCGCGAGCGGCGGCGGGAGCGCGACCGGCTGGGCCTGCGCGCTCGCCACCTCGACGTTGGCGGCGTATCCCGGCGCGAGCGCCACCTCGTTCTCGCCGGCCGGGCACGGCGCCATGTACTCGTGCGCCCCGAGCCCGCCCATCATCCCCACGTCGCTCTCCACGCGGTACCAGCGCAGGCCACTGCGCTCGAAGATGCGGTCGTAGGCCTGGACGTGCAGCTGGTAGCGCTCCTCCAGGCCGTCGGCGTCGCGATCGAAGGTGTAGGAGTCCTTCATGATGAACTCGCGCGTGCGCAGCACGCCGGCGCGCGGGCGCGGCTCGTCGCGCTCCTTGATCTGGAAGTGGTAGAGGATCTTGGGCAGGTCGCGGTAGGAGCGCACGAGCTGGGCGATGTGCGTGGTGACGACCTCCTCGTGGGTCATGGCGAGGACCATGTCGGCGCCCTTGCGGTCCTGCAGCTTGAACAGCTCGTCGATCTCGGCCCGCCCGCTGCGCCGCCACAACTCGATCGGCTGCAGGACGGGCATGAGCATCTCCTGGCCGCCGATCGCGTTCATCTCCTCGCGGATGATCGAGACGACGCGCTGGTGCACCCGCCAGCCCGCCGGCAGCCACGACCACAGGCCGGCGCCGACCTGTCGGACGAGCCCCGCCCGCACCATCAGCTTGTGGGAGAGCGCCTCCGCGTCCGACGGCGCCTCCTTCTCGGTCGGCAGCAGATAGGTGGACAGTCGCGTCACGTGGCCGAACAGCCTACAAGTGACGCCGCCCGCCACCGGTTTAGATCGACGGTGGGCGGCTAGAGTGCCACCCGTCATCGCCAACCACCACAGGAGACCGCATGCCTTACGAGCTTCCACCGCTGCCATATCCGGCCAATGCGCTCGAGCCGCACATCGACGAGCAGACGATGACCATCCACCACGACAAGCACCACGGGACGTACGTGACGAACGTCAACGCCGCGATCGCGGGCACGGAGTGGGACAACCGGCCAATCGAGGAGCTCATCGAGAACCTCGCGTCGGTCCCCGAGAGCATTCGCGCCGCGGTGCGCAACAACGGAGGCGGGCACTACAACCACTCGCTCTTCTGGGAGAGCATGGGCCCGGACGGTGGCGGCGAGCCCGACGGAGCGCTCGCCCAGGCGATCTCCTCGACGTTCGGTGACTTCGCGAGCTTCCAGGGCGAGATCAAGAAGGCCGGCCTCGGCCGCTTCGGCTCGGGCTGGTCCTGGCTCGTGCACGACGGGTCCGGTCTGGCGGTGGTCAGCACTCCCAACCAGGACAACCCGCTCACCGACGGCCCGACGCCGCTGCTCGGCGTCGACGTGTGGGAGCACGCCTACTACCTGAAGTACCAGAACCGCCGGCCCGACTACATCGACGCGTGGTGGAACACGGTCAACTGGGCCAAGGTGGCCGAGCGGTTCGCCGCCGTCGGCGGCTGAGCCGACTCGACTGGCGCTCATCTGCCGGCCGGATCGCGACGGATCCGGCCGGCAGAGCGACGCGTTACCGCCGCCGGACCCCGAGGGTCAGGCCCGGAATCGGCGAGTTGTCGTTCTGGTTGGTCACCCGGTTCCATCCGCCGAGCCCCGTCGTCGAGACGGTGCCGTCGGGGCTCTGCGCGACCGTCCGGATCTGGAGCCCGCCGTACTCGAACGTGTCGGTCTCGGTCCCCGGGGCGAAGGCGATGTTCTTCACCGCGACGAGCTTGAACGCGAACTGCACCGCGGGCACGAGCTTGCCGTTGGCACCGTCGCGCCCGACCGTCAGGATCACCAGCGGCCAGGACTGACCGGCCGAGGCCCCGACGAACAGCGACGGCGTGTTCTTGTCGACCCTGCGGGTCACGGTGAACGGATTGAACGTGACCTTCCCGGCCCCGGCCCCGCTCGACTGGCTGCCGATGTTCAGCGTCTGCTCGATGTCGAACGAGAAGTCGTTGATCTCGATCGGCTTGGCGCCCTGCGCGGCGCCCGTCTCGCCGCCGATGTTCACCTGCGACTCGCCCTGGATGGCGGGCGCCCCGCCCTTGCCGGACGTGAACTGGAGGAAGGCGCGCTCACCGTTGGGCAGGCCGGTCGTCGTGGTGCCACCGCCGCTGCCCGCGGGGCCCTGGTCGCCCTGCGGTCCGGCCGGGCCCTGTCCGCCCTGCGGTCCGGCGGGACCCTGGTTGCCCTGGGAGCCCTGCGCGCCGGTCGAGCCCTGCGGACCGGTCGATCCCTGCGGACCGGCCGGGCCGGTCTGGTTCCAGGTCAGCGTCGTCTCGTCGCTGGAGCAGGCGTTCGGGGGCGTCGACGAGAAGCCCTCGCTCGCCGTCGTCGTGGCGGTGGTGTCGATGACGCGCAACGCGCCGAACGCGAAGTCGTTGTCCGTTGTGTTCGTATTCACGCAGGCGGTGATCACGCCGCTGCTGCCGGCCGGAAAGCCGACCGCGACGGCGGCCCCGACCGCGAGCGCGAGCGCGCTGGGCAGGATCACCTTCAGGGCCCAACCCCGCCTGCGTCGAGGCGACGGACGGCGCGGGTCGTGGTGGGTGGAATCGTCTTCGTGGGTCATGGGTCCCTCCGTTCAAGCGAATCAGGTCGTAGGCGTCGGCGTGCTCTCCGAGTACGCCGCGCCGCACCGACATCCTTCCTGCCGGTGCGGCGGAACGAAGGTACACCCGGGCAGACGGTCTCGCCGGTCCGCTCGACGGACGGGCCGCGTCAGCTGCGCGAGAAGCGGCGGCCCTCGACGGGCGAGACGGCCTCGTCGAGGCGGGTCGGGGCGATCACCGACAGCAGCTCGGAGTCGGACTCCTCGCTGTCGGCGTTGGCCGCCTCCATGGCCGCGAGGCGCTCCGGGGTGAGCTGACCGGCGTTCTCGGCCTCGATGCGCGCGAGCCACTCGGCGCCCTGCGCCGCCTCGCCGGCGTCGACGTCGACCCGGCGCGAGGCGACGTACTTGTCGATCTCGGCGAACAGGGTGTCGACGAGCTGCTCCTGGGGCACCTTGCGCAGCGGCTTGCCCCGGGAGAAGATGAGGCCCTCGTTCTTGGCCCCGGTGATGCCGAAGTCGGCGTGGGACGCCTCGCCGATCCCGTTCACGGCGCAGCCGAGCACGGCGACCTCGACCGGGTCGGTGTAGGCCTCCAGGCGCCGCTCGATCTCCGCGACGACGGTGTCCATGTCGAACTGCAGCCGCCCGCAGGTCGGGCAGGCGATCAGCACCGGCCCGCGCTCGCGCAGCTGGAGCGACTTGAGGATCTCCCAGGCGACCTTCACCTCCTCCTCCGCGTGGAACGTCGACAAGGAGATGCGGATCGTGTCGCCGATCCCGTCGGCCAGCAGCGTGCCGAGTCCGACGGCCGACTTCAGGGAGCCCGACCACTTCGTGCCGGCCTCGGTGATCCCGAGGTGCAACGGGTACGGGATGCGCTCGGACAGCAGGCGGTTGGACGCGATCGTGTTCGGGACGTTCGTCGACTTGATCGAGACCTTGAAGTCCTCGAAGTCGAGGCGCTCCATCAGCTCGACGAACTCGGTGGCCGCCGTCACGAGCGCCTCGACCGGGTTCTCGCGCTCGAGCTCGTGCAGATGCTTGGGCAGCGAGCCGGAGTTGACGCCGATGCGCATCGGCGTCCCCTTCGCCTTCGCCCGCTCGACCACCTCGGCGACCTTCGCCGGGCCGCCGATGTTGCCGGGGTTCAGGCGCACGCAGTGCGCACCGACGTCGATCGCCTTGAGCGCCAGCGTGTGGTTGAAGTGGATGTCGGCGATCACCGGGATCGGCGACTCGCGCACGATCGTGGCGAGCGCCTCCACGTCGCGCTCGCGCGGCACGGCGACCCGGACGATGTCGGCCCCGGCGTCGGCCACCTTGCGGATCTGATCCATCGTCGCAGCGAGGTTCGCGGTCTCCGTCTTGGTCATCGTCTGCACGGCGACCGGCGCGCCGCCCCCGATCGGGACGTCGCCGACGCGTATCTGCCGCTGCGAGGCCACCTTGTCATTGTACGTGAGCGCCGCCGCAGGCCCGAATGACGCACGCCGCCGACTCACCGCGGCGCCCGGGTCTGGCTCGCTCGTGCACCCGCGAGCCCGTAGCCTGCCAGGGCCGATGTCCACTCGCCGCGCCGACGTCTACGCCACCGCTCGGGGTCCGCTCGCGCGCCTGGCCGCGCCGCTCGCCGCCCGTGCGCGTGCGCGCCGCCACACCCGCTTCTTCTCGCAGCTCGCGCTCGCCCGCGGGGCTCGGGTGCTCGACGTCGGCTGCGGAACGCTCGGCCTGCGCGGCCTCGAGCCCGACCTCGACATCACCGGCGTCGATCTCGCGCCGCGTCCGACCTACCCGGGCCCGTTCGTGCAGGCCGACGCCACACTCGGGCTGCCCTTCGAGGACGGCGAGTTCGACCTCGCATACAGCAGCAGCGTGGTCGAGCACATCGCGCCGCCCGCGCGCGCCGCGTTCGCGGCGGAGCTGCGGCGGGTGGCCCGCGGCTGGTTCGTGCAGACGCCGGCGTATTCGTTTCCGATCGAGCCCCACGCCCTGCTGCCGGCGGCGCACTGGCTCCCGCCGCGCGTCCGGCGCGCGTACTGGCGGCTCGGCGCGGCCGGCGAGTGGGAGGACGTCCGGCTGCTGCGCCGGGGAGAGCTCGAGGCGCTCTTCGGCCCGGCCCAGGCCGAGCGTTTCGGGCCGATCGTCAAGAGCTGGGTGTGCGTCCACCCGCCGCCGCTCGGCACCGGGTCCTAGCCGTACATCGCCTCGATCGCGTCGGCGTACTTCTCGCCGATCGGTCGGCGCTTGAGCTTCATCGTCGGGGTGAGCTCGTCGCCGCCGGGCAGCCAGTCGCCGGGGACGAGATGGAAGCGCTTGATCTGCTCGACCCGGGCCAGGCGCTCGTTGGCGGTGTCCACGGCCCGCTGGACCTCGGCCACCACGGCGGGGTCGGCGGCGAGCCCGGCGAGGTCGGTCGCCGCGATCCCGTTCTGGGCCGCCCAGGCCGGCGCGAAGTCCGCGTCGAGCACGATCAGCGCCGTGTTGTACGGGCGCCGGTCGCCGATCACGCACACCTGCCCGATGAGCGGGCTGGCGCTCTTGACCGTGCCCTCGATGTTCGCCGGCGACATGTTCTTGCCGGCCGCGTTGATGATGATCTCCTTCTTGCGGTCGACGATCTTCAGGTAGCCGTCCTCGTCGAGCGTTCCGATGTCGCCGGTGTGCATCCACCCGTCGGGGTCGATCGCCTCCGCGGTCGCCTCGGGGAGGTTGCGATAGCCGCGCATGACCATCTTGCCCCGGATGAGGACCTCGCCGTCGTCGGCGAGCGTGATCTCGGCGCCCGGGACCGCGGGTCCCACCGTGCCGAGCTTGATCCGGCCCGGCGGGTTGACCGTGCCGCCCCCGGTCGTCTCCGACATGCCCCACAGCTCGGCCACCGGGATCCCGATCGCGTGGAAGAACTCGAGCACGTCGAGCGAGATCGGGGCGGCGCCGGCGTGCACGGCGGCGATCTGATCGAACCCGAACTGGCGTCGCAGCCCGGAGAAGAGGTCCTCGTCGGCGCGCGCGACCTCCGCGGCGAGCTCCTCGGGCACCGGCTCACCGGCCTGCTCGAGGCGCACCTTGGCGATCGCGCTCTGCAGCGCGTGCTCGACCCGGGCGCGCTGCTCGTCGGGCATCGAGGCGACCATCGTCTCCAGCCCGGCCTTCAGCTTCTCCCAGATGCGGGGCACGGCGAAGAACCAGTGCGGGCGGACGTCGGGGAGGTAGCTGAGGACCTGGCGCGGATCGTCGCAGTCGGTCACGGTGAACCCGTAGATGACCGGCAGGTAGTGGTGGGCGCCGCGCTCGGCGATGTGCGCCGCGGGCAGCCACGACAGCACCCGCGCGCCCTCGGGGAAGTCGAGCAGCACGTCGAGGGCGGCGACGCCGGCCATGGCGTTCGCGTGCGTCAGCTCGACTCCCTTCGGCGGCCCGGTCGTCCCGGACGTGTAGATGAGCGTCAGCACGTCGTCGGGCTCGATCTCGGCGATCGCCGCCTCGACGTCGAAGCCCTCACCGCGGGCGGCCACCTCCTCGAGCGAGACGATGCCGTCCCCGAGCGGGGTCGTCTCGTCGGGGTCGACGACGATCACGTGCTCGAGATCGGGCAGCTCGGCGCGCGCCGCCAGGACCCCGTCGAGCAGCGCGCGCTCGACGACGGCGACGCGCGCCCCCGCGTCGCCGACGACGAACTGGATCTGGTTGGGCGCGTACGTCGAGTAGATCGAGAACGAGACCGCGCCCAGCACCATGGCGCCGAGGTCGACGATGTGAAACTCGGGGCGGTTGGACATCAGCAGCGCCACGGTGTCGCCGCGCCGCACGCCGAGCGAGGCCAGGCCGCCGGCCACCGCGTCGACGCGCTCGCGCAGCTGCGCCCAGGTGATCGACACCTCGTCGTTGCGGGTGCGGACCGCCACCTCATCGGGCCGCGCGGCGACCGTCAGGCGAAAGGCCTCGGCGACCGTCGACGCCTGCGCCCCGCGGCGGGGCTCGGTGGCGGTGCTGCTCTCCATCGGCCTCTTCTCCTTTGTTCGCCCGCGGCGCGGGCTGGACCCCGAACGCTACAACGCTCTCAGTGGATGTGGAAGCCGCCGTGGGTGAGCGTGTGGATGTCGTTGTTGAGGCCGATGACGAACACGAACCCGACGAGGCAGATCCCGACGATGCTCGCCTGCTCCATGACGGACACCGGCACGGGTCGGCCGCCCCGCGCCTTCTCGGCCAGGGCCCAGAAGATGTGCCCGCCGTCGAGCGGCAGGAACGGGAACAGGTTGATGATCGCCAGCGAGAGCGAGATGAGGGCGAGGATCTCCAGCGCCCTCGAGACACTGAGCCCGAACGCCTGGCTGGTGACGGTGTACGCGCCCACGGTGCCGTTGATCTGCTTGCGCGCCTGGGAGCTGACGAACAGCTTGCCGAACGTCGACAGGGTCAGGGTGGTGACGTGCCACATGTCGCTGACGCTCGTCGAGGCCGCCGAGACCGGCCCGACGGAGTCGACCGCGGCATTGAACGCGACGCCGATGCGCGGCCGGCGCGCGGAGGCGTCGTAGCGGGGGTAGACCGCGAGCACCGCGACGCGACCGCCGCGCTTGACGACGAGGTGCGCCGGGGTCGCCGCGACGCAGTCGTTGACCGGCGGGGACGCGGCGCAGGCGTGGGCCGCGATCGCCTGCGGGAAATCGTTGGGGTTGCGCACGCCGTCGACGGACAGCAGCTGGTCGCCGGGACGGAGCAGGGCGGCGGCGGGCGCGCCCTTGGTCACCTGGCCGACCGTGTTGCTCGCGTTATCGGTCGCCGCACCGTTGGCCAACAACAGCGCCCAGAGGATCAGGAACGCGACGAGCACGTTCATCGCCGGCCCGGCGGCGATGACCACGACGCGCTTCCACACCGGCTGCGCCCAGTACGAGCGCGGCGCGACGTGCTCCGGAACCTCCTCGCGGGGGTTCATGCCGCTGATCTTCACGTAGCCGCCGAGCGGGATCGGGCCGATCCCGTACTCGGTCTCGCCGCGGCGGACCTTCACGAGCAGCGGCCCGAAGAAGAGCGAGAAGCGCTCGACGCGCATCCCGACCGCCTTCGCCGCGGCGAAGTGGCCGAACTCGTGCAGGATGATCAGCGCCGCGAAGCCGGCGAAGGCGAGGACGTAGGTCATCGCCTGTCAGTGTGGCACGCCGACTGAGCGGCTCCTAAAGCCCTCGGCGCTCCCGGGCTCAGCGTGCGAAGGCCGCGACGAGCTCGCCGGCCGTCTCGCGCGCGGCCCGGTCGGCCTCGTAGAGCGACTCGAACGCGCGCACGGGCGCCGCGTCGACGCTCGCGAGCGTCTCGGCGATGACGGCGTCGATCCCGGTGAACGGCAGCGCGCCGCGCAGGAAGGCGTGCACGGCGACCTCGTTGGCCGCGTTGAGCACGCACGGCGCCGTGCCACCGGCCGCCGCGGCCTCGCGGGCCAGGCGCAGGCACGGGAACGCGCGCTCGTCGACCGGCTCGAACGTCAGCGCCCCGAGCGCCGCGAGATCGAGCGCGGGCACCGGCACGTCGACCCGCTCGGGGTAGTGCAGCGCGTAGGAGATCGGGACCCGCATGTCGGGATAGCCGAGGTGCCCCAGCGAGGCGCCGTCGCACAGCTGCACGAGGCTGTGCACGATCGATTGCGGGTGCACGACGACGTCCAGCTGCGCGTAGCCCACGCCGAAGAGGTGATGGGCCTCGATGAGCTCGAGCCCCTTGTTCATGAGCGTCGCGGAGTCGATCGTGATCTTGCCCCCCATCTGCCAGGTCGGGTGGGCGAGCGCCTCCTCGATCGTCACCTCCTCGAGCTGCTCGCGCGTACGCCCCCGAAACGGCCCACCCGACGCGGTCAGCACGAGCCGGTCGACGGTGCCGGCGCGCTCGCCGGCGATCAGCTGGTGCAGCGCCGAGTGCTCGGAGTCCACCGGCAGGATCTGGGCGCCCGTCGCCTCGGCGAGCGCCACGACGAGCTCGCCGCCGACGACGAGCGACTCCTTGTTGGCGAGCGCGAGATCGATCCCCTCGCCGAGCGTCGCGACCGTCGGCCCGAGGCCGGCCGAGCCGACGAGGGCGTTGAGGACGAGGTCGGCGGCCGATTCGACGACGAGTCGCACGAGGCCCTCGGGCCCGGCGAGCACCTCGCCGTCGGTCCACACCTCCGCCGCCCGCGCCGCGGCATCCGGATCGGCCAGGGCGATGCGATCGACCCGGTGCTCGCGCGCCTGCGCCACGAGCACCTCCCACGAGCGCTCGGCCGACAGCCCGACGAGCTCGAGGTCCTCGGAGCCCTCGAGGATCTCGAGCGCCTGGGTGCCGACCGAGCCGGTCGACCCGAGGATGAGCAGTCGGCGGGACACGACGACGAGGGTAGCGGTCCGCGAGCCGCGGCCGCGCGGCTCACGGCTCAGGCCCAGGCGGACCAGATGTAGTAGCCGACGACGGCCGTGAACAGGACCGCGTCGAGGCGGTCGAGAGCGCCTCCGTGCGCCCCGAACACGCGACCGGTGTCCTTGGTGCCGGCCTCGCGCTTGATGAACGATTCGAACAGGTCGCCGACCGGCCCGGCGATCGCGACGCCCAGCCCGAGGAGCAGCGCGTGCGTGCCCGGGAACCAGTCCTGGTAGCGACTGGCCAGCCAGACGCCGATCACCGCGACGAGCATCCCGATCAGCAGGCCCTCGACCGTCTTGTTCGGGGAGATCCGCGGGGCGAGCGGGCGGGTGCCGAACATGCGCCCGCCGAGGTAGGCCCCGGTATCGCCGAGGAACGTGCCGACGAGCACGTCGACGACGACGCCGCCGCCGTGCGGGAGCTTGCGCAGCAGGACCGCGTGCGCGAGCGCGAAGCCGATCCAGTACAGGCCGAGCGTCGTGATCGCCATCCCGCCGACGCTCGGATGCCGCTGCGCCAGCGTCAGCCCGAACATCACCGGGATGAAGGCCATCGCGACGAGCAGGATCTGGTACTGCCCGCCGTACTCGGCCGCGAGCAGCAGCCCGGCGAGCCCGAGCAGGCCGGCCAGGCGAATCGGGTGCGCACGCTCGTACATCTCGAACAGCTCGTGCAGGCACAGCCCGCCGAGGACGATCAGCCCGATCGTGAAGATGAGGCCGCCGCTGACCACGAGGAAGATGGCGAGTGCGATCGCCGGGATCGCGACGAGGATGCGCGCCCACAGATCGCTGCGCGGGCGCTGCTCGCGGCCGGCATCCTCGCGAGCGGGAGGCCGCCGCTGACGCGAACCGGAGCGCGAGCGCGTGGCCATCGAACGCCTCAGCGCCCGCCAAAGCGTCGCCGGCGCTCGCTGAACTCGTCCAGGCAGGCTTCGAGGTCGGCGCGCGAGAAGTCCGGCCACAGCTCGTCGCGGAACACGAGCTCGGCGTAAGCGCCCTGCCACAGCAGGTAATTCGACAGGCGGCGCTCGCCGCTCGTGCGGATGATGAGCTCGGGGTCGTGCATCTCGGGCGCGTACAGCCCGGCGCGGAACTCCTCCTCGGTCGTTCCGGTGAAACGCCGCGCGGCATCGATGATCTCGGCCCGCCCGCCGTAGTTGAAGGCGACGTACAGGGTGATGCGATCGTTGGCGCGCGTGAGCTCCTCGGCCCAGGCCATCTGCTGCACGAGCGCCTCCTCGATGCCCTCGCGCCGGCCGATGAAGCGCATCCGAACGCCCTCCTCGTGCAGCTCGGGCGTCTCGCGCGCGATGCGCTCGGAGTGCATGCGCATCAGACCCTGCACCTCCTCCTCCGGACGCGACCAGTTCTCGGTCGAGAACGAGTACACCGTCAGCTCCTCGATCCCCAGGTCGACAGCGTCGCGCAGGCGCGCCTTGACCGTGTCCGCCCCGGCGCGGTGGCCGTCCTCGACGGGCAGCCCACGCGCCTGCGCCCAGCGACCGTTGCCGTCGGTGATGATCGCCACGTAGCGTGCGGTCGTGGGGCGCGCACCCGCGGAAGGCGGTGGCGGAGGCGCGGTGCCCGACATCAGACCTCGAGGATCTCCTCTTCCTTGGCCTTGAGGACGTGGTCGAGCTCGGCGATCTTCGCGTCGGTGAGCTTCTGCAGCTCGACCTCGGCGCGATGCTCGTCGTCGGAGCTCGCCTCGCCCTCGGACTTCATCTCACGCAGGTCGTGCATGACGTCGCGACGGACGTTGCGGATCGCGACGCGGCCCTCCTCGGCGAGATGACGCACCACCTTCACGAGCTCCTTGCGGCGCTCCTCGGTCAACTCGGGGACGACGAGCCGCACGACGTTCCCGTCGTTGGACGGGTTCAGGCCGACGTCGGACTCGTTGATGGCCTTCTCGATCGCCTTGATGGAGGACTTGTCGTAGGGCTGGACGGTCAACAGGCGCGCCTCGGGCGCCGAGATCGTCGCCAGCTGCTTCAGCGGCGTGGGGGCGCCGTAGTAGTCGACCGTGATGCGGTCGAGCAGAGACGGGCTGGCGCGCCCGGTGCGGACGGTGGCGAACTCGTGCTGCGCGGACTCGAGCGACTTGCCCATCCGTTCCCGCGCGTCAGCGAGCAGCACATCGATTATCTCGGTTGCCACGGCTAGCTCCCTCTCATGTCCGGACCAGCGTCCCTACGCGTTCACCGGAGATTATCCGCGTGATGTTCGACGCGTCGTCCATGTTGAAGACGTTGAGCGGCATCCCGTTCTCCATGCACAGCGCCAGCGCGGTCGAGTCCATCACGCGCAGCCGGCGTTCGAGCGCCTCCATGTGCGTGATCTCGGGGATGAACCGCGCGTCGGGCTCGAGCGCCGGGTCGGCGGTGTAGACACCCTCGACCCCGTTCTTGGCCATCAGGATGATCTCCGCGTGCATCTCGACGGCCCGCAGCGCAGCGGCCGTGTCGGAGGTGAAGAACGGGTTGCCGGTCCCGGCCGCGAAGATGACGACGCGGCCCTTCTCGAGGTGGCGCATCGCGCGTCGCCGGATGTACGGCTCGGCCACCTCGGAGATGGCGATCGCCGACTGCACCCGCGTGTTCACGTCCTGCTTCTCGAGCGCGTCCTGGAGCTGCAGCGCGTTGAGCACGATCGCGAGCATCCCCATGTAGTCGGCCGTCGCCCGGTCCATGCCGGCGGCCGCCCCGGCGATGCCGCGGTAGATGTTCCCCGCGCCGAGCACGATCGCCACCTCCACGCCACGGTCGCGCACGACGCGGATCTGCTCGGCCACCGCGGCGAGACGTGCGGGATCGGTGCCGTAGTCGAGCGAGCCCATGAGGGCCTCGCCCGACAGCTTCAGCAGGATGCGCCTGAACGCCGGATCGCTCACCGCGCGCGAGAGACTACTCGCCTCGGCGGGCAGGCCGCGCGGGTGGTGCCGGCTCCGGCGCCGTGGGACCGAGGGGCTGTCACGGACCGCTACTGCCCGACGGAGAAGCGGACGAAACGGCGGATGACGACGTTCTCACCGGTCGTCGCGGCGAGCTCGTCGCGCAGCTGCTTGATCGTCTTGCCGTCGTACTTGTCCCCGTTGACGTGGGGCTGGTCGAGCAGCACGACGCTCTCGTACCACTTGTTCAGCTTGCCCTCGGCGATCTTGGCCCGGACGTTCTCGGGCTTGTCCGCGGCCTCCTGCTCGTAGATGTTCAGCTCGGCCTGGACCTCCGCCTCGGGGACCTCCTCGCGCGTGACGTAACGCGGAGCGGCCGCCGCGATGTGGAGGGCGACGTCGCGCGCGAACGTGACGAAGTCCTCGTTGCGGGCGACGAAGTCGGTCTCGCAGTCGACCTCGACGAGCACCCCCACCTTCGCGTTGGAATGGATGTAGGTCTGGATCGTGCCCTCGGTGGCGACGCGCTCGCCGCGGTCCTCGAGACGCTTGCCCTGCTTGAGGCGCAGCAGCTCGATCGCCTTCTCGACGTTGTTGTCAGCCTCGGTGAGGGCCTTCTTGCAGTCCATGAATCCCGCGCCGGTGCGGTCGCGCAGGGCCTTCACGTCCTTGGCGCTGATCTCGACGGTGCTCATGACTTGGCTTCCTCCGTTGCTGCGGTCGCCGGCTCGGCGGCCGCGTCGGCGTCATCGGTGGTGGTCGGTGCGTCGCCGGCGGCGACCGGGGTCGCCTCGGGCTCATCGCCCCCAGGGGCCGGCTCGCCGGCGGCGGGAGATTCGGCCGTCGCGTCCGCGGGAGCCTCGCTCGCCTCGGGGGCGGCAGGCGCCGCGGCCTCGGGAGCGGGCGCTTCGGGCGCGGCCTCGGCGGCCGGCTCGGGCTCGGTCGCCGCGGCGGCCGGCGGCTCAGGCGCGGCCGCGCCGGCGCCGGGCGTCGCCGCGGGCGGCTCGGGCGTCGCCGCGGGCGGCTCGGGCGTCGCCGCGGGCGGCTCGGGCGTCGCCGCGGGCGGCTCGGGCGCCGCCGCAGCCGGCTCGGGCGCCGCCGCAGCCGGCTCGGGCGCCGCCGCAGCCGGCTCGGGCGCCGCCGCAGCCGGCTCGGGCGTCGCCGCGGGCGGCTCGGGCGCCGCCGCAGCCGGCTCGGGCGCCGCCGGGGGTGCCTCGGCGACCGGCGGCTCGGGCGTGGCCGCGGCGGCCGCAGCCGCGGCTGCGGCCTGGGCAGCGGCGGCCTCGCGCTCGGCGGCCTCGCGGGCCGCCTGCTCCGCGGCCTCGCGGCGCGCCTGCTCCTCGGCCTCGCGGCGGGCGCGCTCCTCGGCCTCGCGGCGCGCCTTCTCCTCGGCCTCCTTGCGGGCGCGCTCCTCCTCGGCCCGGAAGACCGAGTGGCCGTCGGCGACGACGTCGCCGATGGCCTTCGTGATGAGGGCGCACGAGCGGATCGCGTCGTCGTTGCCGGGGATCACGTAGTCGATCCCGTCGGGGTCGCAGTTGGTGTCGACCAGCCCGATGATCGGGATGCGCAGGCGTTGCGCCTCGCGCACGGCGATCACCTCGGTCTTCAGGTCGATCACGAACATCGCGTCGGGCACGCGCTGCATGTTCTTCACGCCGCCGAGGTTCGCGCGCAGCTTGGCCAGGTCGGCCTCGGCCGCCATGCGCTCGCGCGTCGGCAGCAGGGCAAGCTGACCCTCGCCCTCGTAGCGCTCGAGATCGTGCAGGCGCCGGATGCGCTGGCTGATCGTCTGGAAGTTGGTCAGCAGCCCACCGAGCCAGCGGTGGTTCACGAACGGCATCCCGGCTGCGGTCGCCACCTCGGCGATCGTGTCGCGGGCCTGCTTCTTGGTGCCGACGAACAGCACCGTGCCGCCGCGATGGGCGAGCTGGGCGGAGAACTCCTGCGCCGTGTCGAGCAGCGCCGACGTCTTGAGCAGGTCGATGATGTAGATGCCGTCCCGCTCGCCGTAGATGAAGCGGCGCATCTTGGGGTTCCAGCGGCGTGTCTGGTGGCCGAAGTGGACGCCGGCCTCCAGCAGCTCGCGAATGCCTACCTGAGCCACGGTTGCTCCCTTTTGTGAATCGTCGATGATGCGGTCGCGCGCGGAGGCCGGGGACCCGGGACGACACGGTCGCCGCCGGGCAGGGCCCAGTCCTTGAACCCGCGCGGTTCGTGGGACATGTGAACGGACAAGGATAGCCCAGGCCGAGCGCCGCGACGTGCGCGCGGCGGCGCCGGGGCCGCGAGCGCCGCAGGCCGGGCTCGATCGGGAAGTTTGGTCGATCTTCTTCCACCATGAGAGAAGATCGACCACGCTTCGACCTGCGACCACCTTTCCGCCCGCTCGGTCGGCGCTCCCTGCCCCGTCAGTCGCCGAGGATCGTGCCGCCGCGCAGCGCGAGCACGTAGGTGGCCAGGCGATCGGTCGCCGTGCGCAGGTAGCGGAAGTACGTCGAACGGCTGACGTGCAGGTCGTCGGCGACCATCTCGTGCGTCGCCGGACCGCTGAAGTAGGCGCGCGTGATGAGCTCGCGCAGGATCGCCTCCTGCGGACCGGCGCCGAAGGCGTCGGCCGTGGCCACCGTCAGCAGCTGGCGCACCGAGTCGGCGCGCTCCCCCGGCGTGCCACCGGTGGCGAGCGGGCTGCGCGCCAGCTCGAGCGGCCGGTCGAGCGATCGCAGCGCCTCCTTGACCGTCTCGGAGGTGATCGGAGCCGACTGGGCGTCGCCCGGTGCGCCCGGCCGGGGCGGGCGCAGCCCGCTCTCGGCGTAGATCGCGGCGCGATGCGCCGCGAGCAGTCCGCCCTCGCCATGGTCGAGCAGGTGGCACTCGTGCGTGCGGCCGTCGAGGACGACGTCGAGCCCCTCGAGCCGGGTGGCGCCCATCGCCCGGGCGAAGCGGACCGCCTGCTCGTTCTCGGGGTCGATCGGCAGATAGGACCAGCGCGGGTTGGCGACGCCGGAGCGCAGGACGGCCGTCGTGTTGAGCACCGACAGGACGCGGGAGCTCTCCTTGCCGTGCTCGTCGGTGAAGTCGAGCGAATCGCGCCATACGATCACCGCCTCGCCGGCCAGGTTCGCGCGGGCGTGGGCCAGCCAGCCCGACAGGATCGGGTCGCGGTCGCACACCGCCGGCGCCCGGTCGGGCGTGGTGAAGATGCACAGCCCGGCGACGACGTCGCTGCGATCGCGCGCGGCGATCACGCACTCGGGCGCCCCGCGGACGAGTTCGGCGGTGGCGGCCCACCACTCCCTCGCCTGGCGCCGGCCCGCGTTCGCGGCGAGCTCCTCGAGCTCGACGGGACGGAGCGTGTCGACGCGCAGGCTGCCGTCGCCGAGGCCGCCGAGGCCCCAGCGGATCGTCTCGTTCTCGATCAGCTCGGCGAGGTCGGGCATGAGCGCCGGCCGGCCGCCGCACGCGCGCGCGTACAGGTGCTCTCCGATGCGGCGGCGCAGCTCGCGCTCGCGCTCGGGCTGCTGGCGGCGCAGCCAGGCCCGCAGTGCCGTGCGCACCAGGTCATGCAGGGTGACGCTCTCGCCCAGCGACTCGGCGAAGGTCCGCGTTCGCAGCCAGCGCTCGGCCTGGGCGCCGTCGACCCCGGGCAGCACCTCCGCGAGCATCGTCGCATCCGTCCGCCAGGCGATCGCCGCGACGGCGGCGATGTCGAGGTGGCTCGGATCGAGCTCGGACTCGGTCAGCCGGCGCACGAGCAGGTCCGCGAGGGCCGGGCTGTCCTCGAGGCGCTGCGCGTTCCAGGTGCCGCCGTCGCGCAGCGCGTCGGCGCCGAGCGCGAGAGCGAGCGGCGAGCCGGCGGCCCAGCTGAGCAGCGCGTCGGCGGCCGGATCGTCCCCCACGCCGGCCCGGCTGAGCAGCTCCCGGGCCTCCTCGCTGGAGACCGGGCGAAGCTCGACCGCCGTCGTGACGCGATCCCAGCCATCCCGCAGCCACTCCGGGTCGGGCGCGCCGCGCTGGGCGATGAGCACGCGGCAGCGCCCGGGCAGCGCGGGGATCAGCTCGCGGCGCAGGAACGCGCCGAGCGGCGCGAGCCGCTCGTAGGTGTCGAGCAGCACGAGGCGCTCGCCGCCCTCGGGCAGGTCCGCCGCGAGCTGCTCGCGCACCTCGAGCGACGTCGGCACCCCGTCGCGGCCGTCGAGGAAGCGCACGTCCCAGCCCGCGCCCACCGCGCGCCGGCGGAGCTCGCGCATGAGCGTCGACTTGCCGATGCCGCCGGGACCGTGGATGAGCACGATGCGCACGGGCGAATCGGGCTGCATCGCCCGTTCGACGATCGCCAGCTCACGCGTCCGTCCGACGAAGCGCCGCTGATCCTCCCGATCGACAGTGGCCGCCAGCGTGGACATCGCCCGCGAACCATAAAGGCTGGCTCCGTCCCCCTCGGCGACACACGCGGGACCGAGATGACACGACGATGACACTGACGCGCCGCCGGACCGCGCGTACCGTCACGACACAACCCGTCAAGAAGTCAAGGAGTCGTGATCCATGTATATCGTCGTGCGCAATACCCGGGCCCGCATCGTGCTGGCGCTCATTCCGATTATCTTGTTCGTCATCGTGTACTTCACCGTCATCCGGCCGGGCCAGAACACGGCGAACCAGGCGCTTCAGCAGGGGCAGCAGCAGATTCAGCAGAGCGAGAGGCAGCTCAACCAGCAGGTGCGCCAGAGCGGCGCGCCCGCGAACGTGCAGAGCCTCACGGCGTGCATCGCCGCGGCCGGGACGAACGCCACCGCACTGGAACAGTGCCGAGCGAAGTTCCATCAGTAATCGCGCAGGAGCAGGCAGGCGTCTCCCCGGACCCCACCGAGGCCGGGTCCGGGGACGCCGGCGCCCCTGAAGCCCGGCCGCATTCGCCCTCGCATCGGCCCCCGCGCCGATCGGGCCGGCGCGCCTTCGCGCGCATCGAGGCCGTCCTGGCGCTGGCCGCCGTGTGCGCCGCGGTCGTCCTCCTCACCACCTCGACGTTGCGACACGGCGACTCCGCGACGACCTCGACGTCGGCCGCCGGGGCGGCGACGACGGTCACCCTCCACCACGTGCGTCCGGGTGACTCGCTCGCCACCATCGCCGCCCGCTACCACTCGACAGTGGCGGTCCTCGAGCAGCTCAACCCGTCGATCGATCCGCAGGCGCTGCGGCCCGGACAGCTGCTCCGCGTCGCGAGAGCGACGACCTGACCGCCCGCAGCGCGACGAGGGCGAGTCCGTGCACGCCCCGGGGGCCCGAGACGACTACGGCCCACCGCCTCGCCCTGCTCAGGAGCTCGCCGGGCCCGTCGCGGGGATGAGTCCCGCGTCCCAGTGGATCGCCACGGCGCTGTCGTTGTGCGTCGCGACGAAGGCGGGCAGCGTCGATCCGGGCCGGATCAACGCGAGCGCCTCGGGTGGCACCGGCTGAGCGGTCTGGCACTGATACGGCGCCTGGCCCTCGAGCGTGACCGTGAGGACGAAGCTGTGCACGTCGACGCCGGCGGCGCTGCGAAGGCCGGTGGGCGCCGACTGCACGATCGTCACGCGCGCGGCGCGTCCGGTGGCGATGATCTCGCTGGCCGAACCCGACGGAGCGCTCGCCGGCAACCGCACCGTGGGCGGCTCGGCCTCCAGGTCGAGCGCGATCTCGCTGTGATCGCGCGGGTCGACGCGCACGGCGACCGGCAGCTGACCGGAGGCGAGCTGCGGCACGAGCGCGGACGGCACCGGTTGACGGCAGCGCGCCTCGAACGGCTCGGCGTCATCGAGGAAGACACGGACCGTGAGCACGCAGACCGGGGCCGCCAGGGGCTCAGCGCCACCTGTGATGCTCGTCGGCTGCAGGTCGATGATCTGGCCGCGGCCGAGCAACGCGTCGCGCGGCGGTTCGGGGTCGGCCCCGTCCCCGGGCTTCTGCGACTTTCGCAACGGGTCCACGTTCTCTCCTTTCCGGCCCCGAGCGCCAGCTACGAACGCGGCGGCGCTTCTGCTCTGAGAGCGGACCCTACGACCCTAGGCGCCGGCTTGCAGTGCCAAGGTGGTGTCAGGTCGGGTTTCAGCGAGGGCGCATCGCACGCTTGTCCGCGTACATCGCGCGATCGGCCTCGGCCAGGACCTCGTCGTCGCTCGACACCCGATCGTCGAGCAGCGCGAGCCCGACGCTCACCGAGCAGGCGAGCGTGGCGCCGTCGGGCAATGCGATCGACGCCTCGCAGACGAGGCGCTTGAGCTCCTCGGCCACCGCCGCGGCCTGCGTCGGACCGACGTGGATGAGCAGCATGCCGAACTCATCGCCGCCGAGCCTCGCCACGCTGTCGGCCTGACGCGCGCGTGTGCGCAGCACGCCGGCGACCGTCCGCAGGAGCGAGTCGCCGACCCGATGCCCGTAGGTGTCGTTGACCCGCTTGAGGTCGTTCACGTCGAGGACGACGAGCGCCGCCTGCTCGCCGTAGCGGCGGCAGCGGCGGATCTGGAACTCGAGGTCCTGAGCGAAACGGCGCCGGTTGTGAACCTGGGTGAGCGGGTCGAAGTCCGCGAGGCGGCGCAGACGCTCCTCGGCCAGCTTGCGGGCGGAGATGTCGATCGCCTGGATGACGAGGTGCAGCGGGCGCCCGTCGGCGTCAACGACCAGCGAGGCCGACAGCGACACCCAGATCGTGTGCCCGTGGGCGTTGCGCAGCCGCTGATCGATCTCGTAGTCGCGGATCTCGCCCGCGATCAGTTGGCGGGCGTGCTCGCGATCGCCGCCCGCGTCGTCGGGGTGGACGAGGTCGCTCAGGCGGCGCGACAGCAGGTCCTCCTCGCCGTACCCGGTGATCTCGGACAGCGCGCGGTTGACACGCATGATCTGCCCGCCCAGGTCGACGAGGGCCATGCCGATCGGAGCGTGCTCGAAGGCGCGCTTGAGGTCGGCCTCGGCCCGCATGAGCTCGTGCTCGGCGTGCTTGCGCTCGGTGATGTCGACGAACTGCGCGAGGACGTGCAGCGGACGACCGTTGGGATCGTCGACGAGCACGGCCGAGAGCAGCACGTACACGACGGTCCCGTCCGGACGGACGTAGCGCCGCTCTGCGTTCCACGACTTCGCGCCCCCGCTCAGCAGCCGTCCGAAGGCGGCGAGCGCGCCGGCGACGTCTCCGGGGTGCAGCAACTCGGACACGGTCATGCCGGCCAGCGAGGCTGCCGGGCGTCCGACGAGGTCGGCGAACGCGTCGTTGACCTCGACGATCAGCCCGTCGAGCCCGACCCGCATCGCGCCGATGGCGGCGTTGGTGAAGCCGATCCGCGACTCGCGCTCGGCCGACAGCGACTCCCGCTCGGAGCGCCGCACGTCGGTCGTCTCGGTGACGAAGATCGCCGCCGCCGCCACCTCACCGCCGTCGTCGCCGAGCGGGTGCACGTCCACCTGGTAGGAGCGCGATCGATCCTCGGAGAACTGCACGCTCGAGGAGGGCACCCCGGCGAGCGCCCCGCGGACAAGCGGCTCGTAGATGATCCAGCGCTCCCGCGAGATGACGTCGGTCGCGTGGCGTCCCTCCATGACCGCAGGGTCATAGCCGTTGTCGGCGAGCGCCTCGCCGGCCGCAAGCACATATCGGAGGTCCCGATCGAGCACGAGAACGCACGCTCGGGGCATGCGCTCGAGCATCGCGAGCGCCGCGGCGGGTCGATCGAGCAGGGAGCCGCTGCCATCGAGGTCGAGCACGTTCCTCTCATCGGCGACACGGCCGTCGGAATTTAGGCCGCGGCGAACAATTCGTTGTTATGTAACACGTGGTCAACGCGCCGGATCGCGCGCGCTCAGCGCTCGGCGCGGGCGCGCTCCAGCGCCGCCTGCAGGTCCGCCGGCAGCGGCGACCGCAGGTCGAGCGGCTCGCCGGTGATCGGATGGGCGAAGGCGAGCCGGCTCGCGTGCAGGAACTGGCGCGCGAGACCGAACCGTTCGGCCCCGCCGTACTCGGGGTCGCCGCACACCGGATGCCCGATCGCCTGCAGATGGACGCGAATCTGGTGCGTGCGCCCCGTCTCCAGGCGCAGGTGCAGGAGGCTGCTCGTGGCGAGCGCCTCGACGAGCGTGAAGTGCGTGCGCGCCTCGCGCGGATCGTCGGTGTCGATCGACATCCGTGTGCGCACGTGGCGATCACGGCCGATCGGAGCGTCGATCGTGCCCGTGCGTGCAGGCGGTCGCCCCTGGACGAGGGTCGTGTACTCGCGCTGGATCCGGCGGGCGGCGAGCGCCGCCTTCAGCCGCCGGTGCACCTCTTCGGAGCGGGCGACCACGAGCAACCCCGAGGTGTCGCGATCGAGCCGGTGCACGATCCCGGGTCGCCCCGGGTCCTCCCCCCCGCCCGCACGGGCGGCGAGCGCCTGCGAGAGCGTGCCCTCGCGGTGCCCGCGCGCCGGATGGACGACCACCCCGGCGGGTTTGTCGACGACGAGCAGGTGCTCGTCCTCGTAGACGATCGTGTGGGGCGCGGAACCCCCGGCCGGCGCCGCGGTCGGCGCCGGTGCGGCGCCGACCGTCACCCGCTCGCCGGGGTGCACCGGGTCGCCCTTGCCGCGCGGCCGGCCGTCGACCTCGACCGCGCCGGAGTCGATGAGCCGCTGCGCCTGGGCGCGCGAGCCGAGCGGACCGGCGAGGAAGCGGTCGAGGCGCTCGCCGTCGGCGTCGTCCGGGACGACGAACCCGCGCGCGGCGCTCACGCCCGTCTCACTCCGAGGAGCGCAGGCGCGGACGCCGCCAGCCGCCGCGCGGCGCGCCCTCGCCGTCGGGCGGCGACGTCGCCCGGTCGCCGCGCGCACCCGACTCGACGATGAGCGCGAGGATCACGACCCCGATCGTGATCGCCGCGTCGGCCAGGTTGAACGGCGGCCACCCGAGCGGCAGCTTGATGAAGTCGGTGACCGAGCCGTCGCGCAGCCGGTCGAGGATGTTGCTGAGCGCCCCGCCGATGAGCAGTCCGGTGGGCAGCCAGATCAGGCGCCGGGTCGAGTGGCGCGCGAAGTACAGCAGCACCCCGAGCAGCGCGAGCCCGATGAACGCGATCACGACCGTGTGGCCACCCGGCGCGAGGCCGAACGCCACCCCCTCGTTGAACGTGTGCACGAACTGCAGCCCCGGGAGGACATGCCGGCTCTGCCCGGGCATGATCGAGTTGGCGATCAGGCGCTTGGTGAGCTGGTCGGCGACGATGACGGCGACGAGGACGAGCACCGCCCGGGTCCAGGCGATCCGCGAACGCATGAGTGCTCAGCCGCCGAGGATGTCGATCACGATCAGGCTGTTGACGAGTTGCAACACGATGATCGCGAGGATGGGGCTGATGTCGATGGGCCCGATCATCGGGACGATGCGGCGGAAGATCCGCAGGTACGGCTCACACACGTCGCGCAGGAACCCGAGGACCGCGTCGAACGTACGCGAGTAGCCGGGACGCACGCCGAGCGTCAGCATCCACTGCGTCAGGATGTACACGAGGATGATGAGCGTGTACACGTACAGCAGGGTCGACAGGTACCCAGCGATGTCCGTGCGAACGCTCCCGAGGAGGACCGTCATCCGGCGAGCACCGCGTCGAGGGCGGAGCTGAACGCGCTGCGCAGTCCGGCCTGCTCGAGCGCGTCGAGGCCCCTCGCTGTCAGGCCCCCGGGCGACGCGACCTCGCGGCGCATGCGCAGCGTGTCCCCGTCTCTCGCCACGAGCAGGCCGGCCGAACCGGCCAGCGTGCCGCAGACGATCTCCGTCGCCTGAGCGGCGGTCAACCCGCGCCGCACGCCCGCGTCGACCTGCGCCTCGGCGACGAGCGCCACGTAGGCCGGAAAGCAGCCGGACAGCCCGGTGGCGACGTCCATCAGGCCCTCGGGAAGCTCCACCACCACGCCCACGCGCGCGAACAGCTCGCGCACCTGCGCCTGGAACGCCTGGTCGGCGCCGGGGCGCTCGGCCAGGCACGTGACCCCCTGGCGCACCTCGACCGGGGTGTTGGGCATCGTGCGCGCGACGAGGACGTGCGGGTAGGCGGCCTGCAGGTCGGAGACCTTCACGCCGCCGAGCACCGACACGACGGCGCGGGCGTGGGGCGCGATCTCGGCCGCCACGGCATGCAGCTGCGCCGGCTTGTGCGCGAGCACGAGCACGTCGGCGCGGCGGGCGAGCTCGACGTTGCTCGAGAAGCCCTCGCCGCCGAGCTCGGCGGCGAGGGCCGCGGCGCGGCCCGATCCGTGGTCGCTGACGAGCACGGGATCGCCCCACCCGCGCGCAAGCGCCGCGGCCATGTTCCCTGCGCCGACGATCCCGATGTTCATGGGCGACAGGCTAGCCGCTCGGTCGCACACAGCACGCGACGGGGTCAGCTCTGGTTGAAGAAGCCCTTCTCGATGAGCTGCTCGCGCTGCTCAGCGGAGATCTCGACGTTGCGCGGCGTGAGCATGAACACCTTGTCGGCGATCCGCTGCATGCCGCCGTCGAGCGCGTACGTGAGCCCGCTGGCGAAGTCGATGAGGCGCTTGGACAGGTCCGTGTCGATGCCCTGCAGGTTCAGCACGACCGGGATCGAGTCCTTGAACTTGTCGGCCACCTCCTGCGCATCGTTGAACGACTTCGGCACCACCAGATGCACGCGCGCGGCGCCGCCGTGTCCGTTCCCACGCCCGCCGTTCACGGGTCGCAGCACGGTCGTGGGCCGGCCGGGAGGTTCGTCGTCGGCGAAGATGTCGTCGAAGTCGCTGCCGCCGCGACGGCGTGACGGCATGCGCCGCACGTTCGGGCGCTCGCGGTAGCGATCCTCGAGCTCGATCTCCGCCGGAGGCTCGTCTTCATAGACGTCGTCATGATGCTCCTCGGCCAATCCGAAGTAGACGAGGGCACGGTGCCAGGAATCGCGGAAGGCCATTGTTCTCCAGGCGTTTTCGCTCGGCAGGCGGATTTCCCTGCTCGCCAGACACTTTACTCGCACCGCGCGGCCACGCCCGTGCGGCGCCCCCGACGGTGCCCCGGAGCGCTCAGACGTACAGCCGCGAGCCGATGCGCACGATCGTCGCGCCCTCCTCGACGGCGACCACGTAATCCTGCGTCGTGCCCATCGAGAGCTGCTCGAGATCGCGGTCCTCGGCAAGCGCTCGCAGCGCGGCGAACCAGCGTCGGCTGTCCTGCGGGTCCTCGGAGAGCGGCGGCATCGTCATCAGGCCGGCCACCGGGACGGGCGAGCCGGCGATGAACCGGTCGAGCCCGGAGGGCGCGACGCCGGCCTTGCCCGGCTCCGCGGCGACGTTGACCTCGACGAGGATGCGCAGCCCGGGCCGCGCGCGCGCGGCGTGACGGGCGAGCTCGCGCAGTGCGCTCTCGCTGGCCACCGAGTGGATGAGGCGCACGTGCGGAACGATCGCTCGCACCTTGCGGCTCTGGAGCTGGCCGATGAAGTCCCAGGTGAAGCGCGGCCCGTACGCCGTGACCTTCGCCTCGAGGTCCTGGGCGCGGTTCTCGCCGACGAGCTCGATCCCCGCCTCGGCGAGCGTCGCCATCTCCTCGAGCGGAACGTACTTCGTGGCCGCCAGGACCTGCACGCCGGTCGGGTCGCGCCCGACCCGCCGGCAGGCGGCGGCGATCTCGTGGTGCACCTCGTCCAGATTCGCCCGCACGTGCTCGGCGCGCAGGCCGTGGATCAGTTGCGCCATACCACGCCCGCCTGGCGGCCGGTGACGCCACCGTCGCGCCGATGCGAGAAGAACAACGACGGGTCGCAGCAGAGGGTGCACAGCTGCGCGTCGTGCACCTCGCTCACGCCGGCGTCGCGCAGGTCGCGCTCGGCGATCCGCTTGAGGTCCAGCCGCCGGCCCTTGCGCACGCGCGGCCCGTACCGGCCGAAGGCCGCCAGCACCTCGTCGCCCACCTCGTAGCAGCAGCCGCCGGCCCCGGGACCGATGGCAGCGGCGATCGGCGCGTCGCCGCCGAGCTCGCGCAGGGCGGCGACACCGACCGCGATCACGCCACCCGCGAGCCCGCGCCAGCCGGCGTGCAGCATCGCGACGGCGCCGGGCGCGACGAGGGCGATCGGCAGGCAGTCGGCGACGAGCACGAGGCCCGCGACGCCGGAGAGCGCCGTGGCCTGCCCGTCGGCTCGCGGCACGCCGCCGAGCCGCGCGGCGCTCCACGCCCCGTCGGGGGCGCTGCGCACCCGCACGACGTCGCTCCCGTGCACCTGGTGCCCGTGCGCGAAGCGCTCGGCGGGCAGGCCGACGAGCGCCGCGAGCGCGCGCCGGTTGGCGGCCACCGCCTCGGGGTCGTCGCCGGGCGCCGGACGCCCGTCGGCGCCCGGAACGGTCAGGCCGAGGTTGAGCGAACGAAACGGCCCGTCCGACACGCCGCCCCGGCGCGTTGTGAACAGCGCCCGGCCGCCGTCGAGGTCGATGGCGACGTGCTCGCCTTCGACCACGAACGGGTCGGGCAGCCGCACATCGACGGCCGTGACGCCCGCCGCCGCGCCCGGCCGGGACTCGACCGTCATCGCGTCCTTCACGCGTCCAACGCGGCGGCCAGCTCGGCCTCGCGCTCGTCGGGGATATCGTCGTCCAGGCGCCGGTCGAGCGCGCGCTCCAGGCGCCGGCCGATCTCGGGGCCCTGGGGCACCCCGGCGGCGAGGAGGTCGTCGCCGGTGATCCGCAGCCGCACGTGGCGCCAGCGCCACAACCATTCGTACGCCGCGCCGCGCGGGCCGAGCGCGCCCGCGATCGCCACGCCCTCGGGCGGGGCGCCACCGACGGCGGCGCGCACCTGCGACGGGCGCGACGCGGCCTCGAGCTCCTCGACGAGCCGCGGCACCGCCGCGGCGGCGTCGAGCGCGCGATCGCGGTCGGCCGCGGTGAACTCGAGCCGGGTCAGCCAGGCGCGCAGCTCGGCCCGGGGATCGTCCGCCGCCGACAGCGACAGCGGCAGCGCGAGCGCGGCGACGAGGAGCAGGTCCCGGCGGGCGTCCCGGGGCAGGAGCGCGAGCGCGCTGGCCGAGAGCGCCCGGTCGAAGCACAGCCGGGGGTGCAGCTCGTTGAGGGCGCCGATCCGATCGAGCTCGCCGAGCGCGCCCACGGCCTCGCCCTCGCGTAGCAACAGGCGCAGCTCGGCGCCGAGGCGCGCCCCGGTCAGTGTGCCGAGCGCGCCGCAGGACACCGCGCGGCCGGCGAGCAGTCGCGTGTGCTCCTCGGGATCGAAGGACAGCCGCGCGCAGTAGCGCGCGAGCCGCAGCAGCCGCGTGGGGTCCTCGAGGAAGCTGTCGTCGTGCAGCACCCGCAGCCGTCCGTCCGCGAGGTCGTCGATCGCGTGCGGCGCGCTGTGCACCCGATCGGGAACGTCGGCGCGCAGCGCGACGGCGATCGTGTTGATGGTGAAGTCGCGGCGCAGCAGGTCGTCCGCGAGCGTGGACGCCTCGACCTCCGGGAGCGCCCCATGCACCGGGTAGATCTCGCGCCGCGCCGTGGCGAGATCGACGAGCACCCGTCCGCCGGAATCGACGACGCTCGCGGTCAGGAACGCGGCATGCTCGACGACGGTGGCGCCGAGCGCCGCGGCGAGCTCCCGGGCGACGGTCGCGGCATCGCCCTCGACAATCACGTCGAGCTCGCGCGGGCGGCGGCTGAGCAACACATCGCGCACCATCCCTCCGACGATCCACAGCCCGGGGGTGCGCTCGGCCAGCGCCAGGAGCGCGCGCCCGGGCTCGCTGCGCGGGAGCTCGTCGAGCGCGACGAGCGGGTCGTGGGGCGCCGGCGGCGCCATCGCGCCGCGGGCGGGCGGCCCGCCGGTTGCGCTCACGAGACCGCTGGCCATCGTCGCCGGTGCACCCGCCTAGGCATCGACGTCCTCGATCGGCGCGTATTCGCGGACCGGGATCCCGGCGGCGGCGAGGTACTCCCGGGCCTCGCCGACGGTGTGCTGCCCGTAGTGGAAGATCGACGCGCACAGCACGGCGTCGGCCCCGGCGCGGAGCGCCTCGGCGAGGTGCTCGAGCGTGCCGGCTCCGCCCGAGGCGATCACCGGCACGTTGACCGCGTCCGCCACCGCCGCCGTGAGTGCCAGGTCGTAGCCGTCGCTCGTTCCGTCGCGGTCCATGCTCGTCAGCAGGATCTCGCCGGCACCGAGGCTGACGGCGCGCGCCGCCCAGTCCACGACGTCGCGCTCGGTCGGCGTCCGGCCGCCGGTGACGACGACCTCCCAGCCACCGCCGGGCCGGGCGCGCGCGTCGATTGCGAGCACGACGCACTGGGCGCCGAACACCTCGGCGAGCTCGGCGATCAGCTCCGGGCGCGCGACGGCGGCCGAGTTGACCGAGACCTTGTCCGCCCCGGCGTCGAGGACGGCCTGCGCATCGGCGACCGAGCGGATGCCGCCGCCGATCGTGAACGGCACGAACACGTCGTCGGCCGTCCGCCGCGCGAGCTCGACGATCGTGTCGCGCTTCTCGTGGGTGGCGGTGATGTCGAGGAAGACGATCTCATCGGCCCCCGCACGGTCGTAGTGCACGGCGAGCTCGACCGGATCGCCGGCGTCGCGGATGTCGATGAACCTCGTCCCCTTGACGACGCGTCCGGCATCGACGTCCAGGCACGGGATGATCCGCTTGTAGTGCATGCCGGCCACGGTAGCGCGCCACACGGCCGGCCGGCGCGTTCCGCCGCCCCGCCGCGCGCGGCGCGCACGGGCGGCGGGTGCGGACGGCTACGCCGGGGTGCCCACGCGCTCGGGCTCGTCGGCGGCCGACGTCGGCTCGGCGTCCCGCGCCTCACGCGCGAGCGATCCCTCGATGTTGAAGTGCGGCAGCCGCGCGTCCAGCCACGCGGGCAGCCGCCAGGTCCGCTCGTCGAGCAGCTCGAGCACCGCCGGCAACATCACACAGCGCACCACGACCGCGTCGAGGAACACTGCGGCGGCGAGCCCGAAGCCGAACTCCTTCAGGACCCGTTCGTTGCCGAGCATGAAGGACAGGAACACGCAGATCATGATCGCCGCGGCTGCGCTGATGACGCGGCCGGTGAGCGCGATCCCGTCCCCGACGGCGTTCGATGCGTTGTGCTGGCGGACCCACTCCTCGCGCACGCGTGAGATGAGGAACACCTCGTAGTCCATCGACAGGCCGAACACGACGGCGAACATGAGCACCGGTATCCAGGGCTCGATCGGGCCCTTCTGCACGCCGACCAGGCCGCCGAGCCAGCCCCACTGGAAGATCGCCACCGTCGCGCCGATCGCGCCGCCGATGCTGAGCAGGTTCATGGCCGCGGCCTGGATCGGGATCACGATCGAGCGGAAGATGACGAACAGCAGGAGCGCCGAGAGCACCACGACGAGCCCGATGAACAGCGGCAGCTTCTTCGACAGCACGCTCGCGAAGTCGATCGAGCCGGCGGTGAAGCCGCCCACAAGCACCTTCTGCCCGGTGCTCGCCTCGATCCGCGGGATCACCGTCGATCGCAGGTGATTGACGAGGTTGGTGGTGGCGAGGTCCTGCGGCGCGGAATCCGGGAACGCCTGGATGACCGCGACATCACCGCTCGGGCTTACGCGAGGCGGGCTGACGGCGCCGACGTCGGGCGAGGCGGCGACCGCCGCCCGCAGCGTGGGCAGCCCGGAGACGTCACCCGGATGCGGGAGCTCGGAGACGATCAGAAGCGGGCCGTTGAAGCCGGCTCCGAAGCCCTGCGCGAGCAGATCGAAGGACTGGCGCGAGTTGAGGCTCGTGGCGTCGTTCCCCGCGTCGGTGTTGTCCAGGCGCAGCGCGAGCGCCGGCGCGAGGAACAGGATCATCACCGCGAGCGAGACGAGCGCGAGCGGCCACGGCCGGGCCTGCACGGTGCGGCTCCAGCGCCGCCAGGCCGTCTCGCCGCCATCCTCGCCGCGCGCGGCGCGCGCCCGCGCGCGCCGCGCCGGGCGCACGACCCTCGGCCCGAAGCGTGAGAGCAATGCCGGCAGCAGCGTGAGCGACGCGAGCATCACCATCAGCACCGCCAGCACCGAAGCGATCGCCAGCCCGTACAGGAACGCGACGCCGGTGGCGAACATGCCGAACAGCGCGATCATCACCGTCGTGCCGGCGAGCAGGACCGCACGCCCGGACGTGTCCATCGACGCAGCGACCGCGGCGTCCACGTCGCCCGTGAGCCCGTACGCCTCCCGGAAGCGGGTGACGATGAAGAGCGCGTAGTCGACGCCGACGCCGAGCCCGATCATGAGCGCGAGCTCCGTCGCCGTGTTCGGCATGCTGAGGACGTGCGTCGTCAGCCCGATGAGCGCGACGCCGCTGACCAGCCCGAAGCCGGCGGTGATGAGCGGCATGCCGGCGGCGGTGAGCGACCCGAACGTGAAGAGCAGGATGATGAGCGCGGCGATCACGCCCACGGTCGTCGCCGGACCGACGCTGAACCCTTCGGCCTGCTGGATGACGGCGCCGCCGGCCGCGACCTTCAGCCCGGGCACGTGCACGGCGTCGACCTGCGCGATGAGCGCCTTGCCGGTCGTGTCCGGGAGGAGGTTCGCCCGCTTGTCGTACTCGACGGTCGCGAACGCGGTGCGACGGTCCTTGGAGACCTGGAGGGCGCCCCGCGGCGTGTAGGGGCTGATGACCCCCGCGACGTGCGGCAGTTGCGCGGCGCGCGCGAGCAGCGGCACGATCGCCGCCCGCACCGCCGGCGAGTCGACCGTGCCCGTGGACGTGTGCCAGACGACCTGGTCGAGGTCGCCGCTCTGGGCGGGGAACTTGCTCACGAGCAGGTTCGAGGCTCGCTGCGCCTCGGTGCCCGGCAGCTGGAAGTTGGTGGAGTAGTTGCGCCCGGCCGCGGAGGCGAGCACGGTCGTGCCGATGGCGATCACCAGCCACGCGATCACGACGTAGCGGCGGTGGTGGACGCACCAGCGAGCGAGTTTCAGCATCCGGCGGCCTCCTTGAGAGGGGAGTCAGGGGGCAGCGACACGAGCGTACCAACCACGCGGCAACATACGCATTCGCACTCGTGTTGATCTCCAAACACTCTAAAGTTCAAACAATGATTGTCAAGGCCGATGCCTCAGCCGGGCCGCCGGAGGGCGAGGACGGGGCCCTCTCCGCGCCCGGACTGGGCGTGGACGCCGACCTCGCCGAGCTGCTGCGGGTCATGCCGCGGGTGTTCCGCGGCCTGCGCGCCGGCGGCGGGGAGGCGGTCGGCGAGCACGCCGTCGAGCTGAAGGAGCTCTTCAAGGGCGGCGGCCTCGGGCCACGCCACATACCAGTGATGGTCGTGCTCATGCTCGAGGACGAGATGGCGGTGAGCGAACTCGCTCAGCGCCTCGGCCTGAGCGTCGCCACGATCAGCCTCATGACCGGCGAGCTGGCACGGGCCGGGCTCGTCGAGCGACGCGAGGACGAGAGCGACCGGCGCCGCACGCTCGTGAGCGTCAGCGAGCAGTACCGCGAGCGGCTCGTGCCGCTCGTGCGCGAGCGCATCGGCCCGCTGCGGCGCGGGCTCGAGCGGATGGACCCCGATGTGCGGGCCGGGTTCGTCGCCGGCTGGCGCATCCTCGCCGCCGTGGTCGAACCGGCGGATGCGCCGCCGGACGAGGACTGACCGGCCGGCGTCAGGACCAGTGGACGGCGTCGGCCCGCAGCCGCGGCCCGTCGAGCACCGCCTGCGCCTCGGCGACGGTGAAGCGGCGCTCGTAGAGCGCCTTGCCGACGATCACCCCGGCGAGGTTGACCTGGCGCAGCGCCACGAGCGCGGCCAGGTCCTCGAGGCTGCCGATGCCGGCGGAGTACAGGAACCGACCCCGGACCGTCTCCGCCACCCGGCGGACCTCGTCGAGGTCGGGGCCCTCGAGCATCCCGTCGCGATCGACGTTCGTGTACACGAGGTTGCGCACGCCGCGCTCCTGCAGGCGTCGGATGACCGACTCGGTCGTCATCTGGGTCGTCTCCTGCCAGCCGCCGGTGGTGATGTTGCCGCCGCGTACGTCGACGGACACGAGCACGTGCTCGGGCCAGCCGCGCAGGACCTCGTCGAGGAACTCGACGTCGGTGAACGCGGCGGTGCCAAGGATCACGCGCTGGGCGCCCGCGCGCAGCGCGTCCCGCACCGCCGGGAGCGATCGCAGCCCACCGCCGTACTGGACCGGCACGTCGAGCTCGCTCGCGATCCGCCCCAGCTGCTCGAGGTTGACCGGATGCCCGGCCTTCGCCCCGTCGAGGTCGACGATGTGCAGCCAGCGCGCGCCGTCGTCGACCCATTGGCGTGCCGCCGCAAGCGGGTCCTGGTCATAGACCTTCGTGGCCGCGAAGTCGCCCCTCTCGAGACGAACCGCGTTGCCCTCGAGGATGTCGATCGCCGGGTAGAGGATCATTCCGCCGCTCCGAGCGGCCCCCGCCCCGAACGGGGTGCGACGCAACGCGCCGCGCGGCCCAGGCGCCGGTCGCCGAGACGTCGCCGGGGCCGGCGGCCCTTCTCCCATCGGCTCATGCGCCTAGAGCACCCGGGCGTCGAGGGACGCGCTCGCCGTCGGCGAGCCGGCGCAGATGGCCACGAAGTTGGCGAGCAGGCGCAGCCCGTGCGTCGAGGACTTCTCGGGGTGGAACTGGACCCCGAGGAACGAGCCTCGCTCGACGGCCGTGACGAACGGGGTGCCGTACTCGGCCCGCCCGAGCACGTCCTCCTCGTTGCGCGCGTGCGCGACGAACGAGTGCACGTGATAGAACGCGCAGCGGTCGGGCAGGCCGGCGCGCAGCGGCGCGTCGCGCGTGAAGGTGACGAGGTTCCAGCCGATGTGGGGCAGGTTCCGACCGCCGGCGTCGAGCAGGCGCACATCGCCGGGAACGATGCCGAGACCCTCGGCGCCGCCGAGCTCGGTCGAGGACTCGAAGGCGAGCTGCATCCCGAGGCACAGCCCGAGCACCGGTACGCCGCCGGCCACGCGCTCGCGCACGAGCTCGTCGAGGCCGAGCCAGCGCAGCTGCTCCATGCCGCGGGCGAACGCGCCGACCCCCGGCAGGATGAGACCGTCGGCGGCGCGCAGCGCGTCGTGATCGCTCGTCAGGCGCGCGCCGACGCCGACATGGGCCAGCGCCTTCTCGACCGAGCGGCGGTTGCCCATCCCGTAGTCGATGATCGCGATGGCCGGGCCCGGAGCGCTCATGTGAGCGTGCCCTTCGTGCTCGGCACGCCGGTCTCGGTCGGGTCGAGCGCGATCGCGCCGCGCAGCGCGCGGGCGAACGCCTTGAAGGCGGCCTCGATCATGTGGTGGGCGTTGCTGCCGGTCTCCACGCGAAGGTGCAGGGTCAGCTTCGCCGACGTCGCGAAGGCCCGGAAGAACTCCTCGGCGAGCTCATGGTCGAACCCGCCGGTCCCGCCGGGCGGCAGCGCCGCCTCGAACAGCGTGAACGGCCGGCCGGAGATGTCGATCGCGCAGCTCGCGCGCGCCTCGTCCATCGGGATCGTGGCCGAGCCATAGCGCGTGATCCGAGCGCGGTCGGCGAGCGCCTCGTCCAGCGCGCGGCCGAGGACGATGGCGGTGTCCTCCACCGTGTGGTGGGCGCCGGTCTGCAGGTCACCGGTGACGGCGACGTCGAGATCGATGCGGGCGTGCCGGGCGAGGAGGTCGAGCATGTGATCAAGGAAGCCCACACCGGTCTCGCGAGTCCCGGCGCCGGTGCCGTCGAGGGCGAGCGTCAGGCGCACCTGCGTCTCGCGGGTGTCGCGCTCGATCGTGGCGGTGCGGGTCTGGGTGACGGTCATGGGGCCTCATTGTCGCGCAGCGCCCGCGCCCGCATCGACTCGGCGTGCAGGAGGAAGCCCTCGGCGAGGGCGATCGGGGCGCCGGCGGCGGCGAGCTTGGCCGCGCCCGGCCCGATGTGCACCTCGGCCATGCGCCGGCGGAAGTGCCGCGGCGAGAGCCCGGAGGCGAAGCGGGCCGCCCCGCCGGTCGGGAGCACGTGGTTGGAGCCGGCGACGTAGTCGCCGAACGCCGTCGCGCTCGCCGCGCCGACGAACACGCAGCCGGCGCAGGAGACGAGCGGCGCCAGCGCCTCGACCTCGGCGCCGACGAGCTGCAGGTGCTCGGGCGCGAACGCGTTGGCCACCGCGATCGCCCCGCGCGCGTCGGGCACGGGCACGAGCGCGCAGGGGGCGGGCGGCACGCCGGGGTGGCGCTCGCCGATGCGCTGCAGCTCCGCCTCGAGCGCCTCGAGCTGATCGAGCGAGGCGCTCAGCGCACCGACGAGGCTGTCCTCACCGTGCTCGGCCTGCGCGAGCAGATCGAGCGCGGCCAGGTGCAGATCGGCGTCGGAGGCGAGCACGATGAGCAGGTCGCTCGGCCCGGCGAAGCCGTCGATCCCGACGAGATGGGAGACCTGACGCTTGGCCTCCTGGACGTAGAGGTTGCCCGGGCCGACGATCACGTCCACCCGTGCGACCGTCTCGGTGCCGTGGGCGAGCGCGGCGATGGCCTGCGCGCCGCCCATGCGGTACACGGTGGCGACGCCGCACAGCCGGCAGGTGCCGAGGATGGCCGGGTGGATGTCGCCGCCCGGCCCGGGCGGCGCACACACGGCGACGTCGATCACGCCCGCCGCGCGGGCGGTGACGACGCCCATCACGACGCTGCTCGGGTACGGGGCCCGCCCGCCCGGCACGTAGACCGCGGCCGAGGCGACCGGCAGCTCGCGCAGGACGACGCGCTGGCCCTGCGGGAGGATCACCTGACCGTCCTCGCCGATGCTCGCCTGCGCGACCTCGGCGACGTTGCCGATCGCCACCTGCAGCCCGGCGACGACGTCGAGCGGGAGGGTCTGGATGGCGGCGTCGAGCGCCTCGGGCGCGACGCGGAGCGGGAGCGGCTCGTCGCCGCCGGTGTCGAAGCGCTGCGAGTAGTCGAGCAGCGCCTCGTCGCCGTAGTCGCGCACGTGCGCCACGATCTCGGCGACGGCCGGGGCCACGGACTCCGCGCCGCGGACGAGCGAGCGCAGGCGGGCGGCGACACCTGCCGGCCCGAGCGCGTCGTAGTCAGCGCGCTGCAGTCGCTCGATGCGCACCATGTCAGGCGGCTCCGGCGGCCTCGCGCGCTCGCAGCCGCGCGAGCAGTTCGTCGATGGCCTCGGCCTTCAGCTTGTGCGAGACCGGATTGGCGATCAGGCGCGCCGTGCACACCTCGATCTCCTCGCGGATGACAAGGTTGTTCTCGCGCAGCGTGGTGCCCGTCGCGGTCAGGTCGACGATCGCCTCGGCCAGGCCGGCGAGCGGCGCGAGCTCGACCGAGCCCTTCACCTCGACGATCTCGGCCTGGCGCCCGGTCTCCTCAAGGTGGCGCGCCGCGATGCGCGGGTACTTCGTGGCCACGCGCATGACGCCGAGCCGGCGGAGCGCCTCGGCGGCCGGGTCGGGCTGCTCGTCGACCGTCGCCAGCACCATCACGCACCGACCGTAACCGAGATCGAGCAGCTCGTACACCTGCCGGGCGCCCTCGTCGCGGGCGTACCCCGATTGCTCGAGCAGCACGTCCTTGCCGGTGACGCCGAGATCGGCGGCGCCGGCCTCGACGTAGGTGGGAACGTCGGACGGGCGCATCGTGATCACGCCGATGTCCTCGAACAGGAGCTTGCGGTCGTTGACGCGCAGCTCGGCGGTGTCGAGCCCGAGGTGCTCGAGCAGCTCGACCGTGTCGGAGAACAGGGCGCCGCGCGGGACGGCGATCGTCAGTCCGTTCGTCGAGCTCACTCGCCGACCCCCGCAGGCGCGACCGGACGGTCGCCTGGGCCCCCATCGGGGGTATCGGCGGCCGCGCGCGGAAGGCCGCGCTCCTCACCGGCGAGCGCGACGTGCAGGGCGTCGATGCCGAGCGCGAAGCCGACGGCGGGCAGGCCGCGGCCGAAGCGGCCGAGCAGCTCGTCGTAGCGGCCGCCGCCGCCGATCGGCTTGCCGAGCGCGGGGTCGTAGACCTCGAAGATCGCCCCGGTGTAGTAGCCGATGTCGCGCACGAGACCGAGGTCGAAGATGAGCCGCCGCGCGACGGGCGCGGGGACCTGCTCGGCGACCCGGCGCAGGCCGAGGATCGCCTCCTCCGCCGGACCCTCGAGGTCGTCCAGGATCTCCGGTCCCCCCCGGGTCTGCGGGAGGCGCACGAGCAGCTCGGCGGCGGCCGGGTCCAGTCCGAGGCGCTGCACCTGCTCCTCGAGCGCGACCAGATCGCGGCGGTCGAGCGCCTGCAGGAGCTCCTCGGCCTCCGCGGGCGGGACGCCGAGGCTCGTCATCAGGGCCGGGTACAGCGACGCGTCGCCCACCCCGATGCGGTAGTCGGCCAGGCCGGTGGCGTCGAGCGCGTCGACGAGCACGGTCAGCGCCTCGACCGTCCCCTCCGGCGCCGCGGCGCCGACGAGCTCGATCCCGGCCTGCAGCATCTCGCGCTGCTGTCCGCGCTGGGGGCGCACGGCGCGGTAGCAGTGCGCGAAGTAGCAGAAGCGCATCGGCGGCTCGACGTGCGGGTAGCGCGTGGCCACGACGCGCGCGATCGGGACGGTCATGTCCGAGCGCAGGACGAGCACGGCGCCGTTCTCGTCGGTGACGCGATACGCCGGGCGGGCATCGCGCATGTCCCCCCGGGCGAACTCGGACTCGTACTCGAGCGCCGGCGTGACCACCTCGCCGTAGCCGTGGCGCTCGAAGACGGTGCGCAGGGCATCGGTGATGCGCCGCAGCTCCCTTGTCTCGTCGGGCAGCACGTCGCGCGTGCCGCTGGGGATCGGGTGGATCATGGCCACATGATCGCGTGCCGGGCCGGCCGGCGGCGCGACGTCTGCTGCGCTATGCGTGAACCGGCTCGGTGGCGACGCGCTCGATGTGAGCGCCGAGCTCGCGCAGGCGCTCGTCGATCCGTTCGTAGCCCCGGTCGATCTGGCGGATGTTGCCGATCTCGCTGCGGCCCTCGGCACCGAGGGCGGCGAGCAGCATCGCCATGCCGGCGCGGATGTCGGGCGACTCCAGGCGCTCGCCGCGCAGGCGGCGCGGCCCGTTGACGATCACGCGGTGCGGATCGCACTGCAGGATGTTCGCGCCCATCGAGTTGAGCTTGTCGATGAACACGAGGCGGTTCTCGAACATCCACTCGTGCACGAGGATCGAGCCCTCGGCCTGTGTGGCGAGGGCGACCGCGATCGACGTGAGGTCCGCCGGGAACGCGGGCCAGGGACCGTCCTGGATCTTGCCGGTGTACTCGCCCACGTCGGACTCCATGACGAGCTTCTGGGCGCCGGGCACGAACACGTCGTCGCCCTGGATCTCGCTGCGCAGGCCGAGCCGCTCGAAGGCGAGCCGGATCATGCGCAGGTCGTCGGGAACGGTGTCCTTGATGCGCAGCTCGCCGCCGGTGATGCCGGCGAGCGCCATGAAGCTGCCGATCTCGATGTGGTCGGGGCCGACCTCGTGCTCGCACCCGTGCAGGCGCGTGGCGCCGTTGACCGTCAGCAGGTTCGAGCCGATCCCCTGGATGTCGGCGCCCATCTTGACGAGCAGCCGAGCGAGGTCCTGGACGTGCGGCTCGGAAGCCGCGTTGCCGAGGACGGTCGTCCCCGGGATGAGCGCCGCGGCCATGAGCGCGTTCTCGGTGCCCATCACCGACGGCTCGTCCATGAACACGTCGCTGCCCGGACGCAGCCCGTGCGGGGCGGACAGGAGGATGTCGCGCTCGCAGTCGACCACCGCGCCCATGTTGCGGAACGCGTCGACATGCGGGTCGAGGCGGCGCCGGCCGATCACGTCGCCGCCGGGCGGCGGCATCACGGCGCGCCCGAAGCGGGCGAGCAGTGGCCCGGCGAGCAGGAACGAGGCGCGGATGCGCTCGGCCAGCTCGCGGTCGATGACCGCATCCTCGCGCACGCCGGCGGCGCACAGCGCGACCTCGTTGGTGCCGCGCCACTGGACCGACACGCCGATCGCCTCGAGGATCCAGAGCATCGCCTCGACGTCGCGGATGCGAGGCACGTTACGCACGACGACCTCGTCCTCGGTGAGGACGCTCGCGGCCAGGATGGGCAGCGCGCCGTTCTTGTTCCCGGCAGGGACGAGGGTGCCGGAGAGCGGGACACCACCCTCGATCACGAACTTTTGCATGAGCGGTAGTCGGGCGCGGCGCGAATGTCGGGCGACAGCGGCGCGGCGCCTCGGAAGCGTAACAGCCATGGTCGCCACATCAGTTCGAGCGCCGGGGCGCAACCCCTCTTCACCCTGGACGGACGTCCGACGCGGCCCCGGGCGCGCGTGGAGACCGGCCTCGGCCCGCGCGATATCGTGCCGGCATGCCCGAGCCCCTGACGATCGTCGTTCTCGAGGGCGATGAGACCGGTCAGGAGCTGCTCGAGCAGGCGCTGCGCGTCCTCGAGCCCGAGGTGATCGGCGTCGAGCTGGCCCTGCCCCTCTTCGACCTGTCGCTCGAGCATCGCCGCGCGACGCAGAACGCCGTCGTGCACGACGCGGCGCGGGCGATGCGCGAGGCGGGCTACGGGCTGAAGGCGGCCACGATCACGCCCGAGGGCAAGGATGATGTCGGATCGCCGAACCGGATCCTGCGTGAGGACGTCGACGGCACCGTGATCATCCGCACTGGCCGCCGGATCCCCGGCGTCAGCCCGATCGCCGGCGTGCACTTCCCGATCTCGATCGTGCGCATGGCGGTCGGCGACGCCTACGGCGCCACGCAATGGCGCGAGGGCGACCCGGGCAGCGACGACGAGGTGGCGCTCCGCACCGAGCGGATCACGCGCGCCACCTGCCGCGGCGTGGCCGAATACGCCTTTCGCACCGCCCAGGCGAGCCGCGGGCGCGTGTACGGCGGTCCGAAGTGGACCGTCTCGCCCGTATATGAGGGCATGCTCAAAGAGGAGATGGACGCCGCCGCCGCGCGCCACCCCGACGTCGACTACCGGCCGGTGCTGATCGACGCCACGTACGCGGGCCTCATCTCGGGGGCGACGGACGCGCCGCTGGCGATCCCGGCGCTCAACCGCGACGGCGACTGCCTGTCGGATCTCGTGATGCCGATGTTCGGGTCGATCGCCGGGGCGGAGTCGGTGCTCCTGGCGTTCGATGACAAGTACGAGACGACGGTGGCGATGGCCGAGGCGCCCCACGGCACCGCGCCGGCCCTGCAGGGCAAGGACATTGCCAATCCGATGGCGATGATCCTCTCCTGCGGCGCCATCCTCGCGCAGGCGGCGCAGCGCGGCGTGCGCGAGGCCTCGCCGGCGTCGCGGGCGATCTACGAGGCGATGCTCGAGGCGACGGCGGCCGGGGTCCGCACGCCCGACCTGGGCGGACACAGCTCGACGACCGAGGTCACCGACGAGGTCATAGCGCGGATTCGCGGCAAGCTCGAGGTGTGGGACACGCTCGGGGCCACCTTGTGAGGGTGCCGCGCGGCGCACGCTCGCCAGGCGCGCTGCAATTCCCGTTGCATCCGGGGGGTGCCTCTTTGGCTCTGCAGAGCCGTTGCCGTCCCCCGCGCCACCCCGAACGCGCGTTCCGGTCGGGTCCGTCCGACGGCGAGCCTAGCCTGCGAACACATGTTCTGTTCTTCGCATTCCGAGCTCGACCGCGGGGAGGAGCCGATGGGCCTGCTTCGTGATCGCGCCGGCGCGGCCGTGCGCCTGCTCGGCGCCTTCCTGACGCTCGAGGATGAATACGACGTCGACTGGGAGTTCCCTGGAGGTGCACCGGGCGTGCCCGGCGCGTGGGCGCCGCTCACGGACTCGCACCCGCATCCGCACCGGCGGCCCGCGCGCGCGTCCCGGCGCGCGACACGGCGCGCGGGCGCGCTCGCACCGGCGGTCACGCCGTGCCTCTCCCCTCTGCCGCTGCGCCCGCACCGCTCGACACGCCACGACGTGCCCGCGCCGGCGTCCGCGCCTCGGCACTGACGCCCGCCCGCAGCGCGCGCGCTCTCCAGCATCAGGCACGGTCGGCGCCGGCCGGCGCGCTTACCGATCTCTTCGTATCGGCTTATGCGTTCCTCACTGGCTCGCGCCACCATGTACGCATGATCCAAGGCACTCTGGAGGTGTCTCCATGAAGCAGGCCCTCCGCGATCTCGGCCTTCTCCTCGCCGCCGCGTCCTACGGGCCCTACGGCGTGTTCGGCGCGATCCTCGAGGCCGACGGCCCGTCGGCCCACACGCGGCCGCCGCAGGCGCCTCCCGGTCGGGATGCCGCCGCCCTTCCGCCAGCGTAGCCCCCGACCCACGGCGGCAGCGCGTGCGGGGCGGCCACACAACGACCACGAGCCGCTCGGTGGGGCGGCTCGTGCTCGAAGAAACCGGCGGCGTCCTACTCTCCCAGGCCCTTGCGAGCCAAGTACCATCGGCGCTGAGGGGCTTAACTGCTCTGTTCGGAATGGGAAGAGGTGTTTCCCCCTCGCCAAAGCCACCGGAAAAGGTCGAGAGACCAACCTCCCCGGTCCTTCAAAACTACACAGCGCCACACGGGTACCACTAAAAAAATCCGTCAAGCCCTCGAGCCATTAGTACCGGTCTCCTTCACGCGTCACCGCGCTTCCAGATCCGGCCTATCAACCTGGTGGTCTACCAGGGCTCTTACTCCCTCTAGGGGATGGGAGAACTCATCTTGAGGCCGGCTTCCCGCTTAGATGCTTTCAGCGGTTATCCGATCCACACGTAGCTAACCTGCGGTGCCCTTGGCAGGACAACAGATACACCAGAGGTGCGTTCATCCCGGTCCTCTCGTACTAGGGACAAATCCTCTCAATTCTCCAACGCCCACGGCAGATAGGGACCGAACTGTCTCACGACGTTCTGAACCCAGCTCGCGTACCGCTTTAATGGGCGAACAGCCCAACCCTTGGGACCTACTCCAGCCCCAGGATGCGACGAGCCGACATCGAGGTGCCAAACCGGGCCGTCGATGTGGACTCTTGGGCCCGATAAGCCTGTTATCCCCGGAGTACCTTTTATCCGTTGAGCGACGGCACTTCCACTTGCTACCGCCGGATCACTAAGACCTGCTTTCGCACCTGCTCGACTTGTCAGTCTCGCAGTCAAGCTCCCTTGCTACCTTTGCGCTCTACGCACGATTTCCAACCGTGCTGAGGGAACCTTTGTGCGCCTCCGTTACATTTTGGGAGGCGACCGCCCCAGTCAAACTACCCGCCTGGAACTGTCCAGCACCCGGATTCACGGCGTGCTGTTAGAAGTCCAATACACCAAGGGTGGTATCTCAAGGTTGGCTCCACGCCAGCCGCAGCCGGCGCTTCAAAGCCTCCCACCTATCCTGAGCGAGATGCATCGAACCCCAATACCAAGTTGTAGTAAAGGTTCACGGGGTCTTTCCGTCTAGCCGCGGGTACTCGGCATCTTCACCGAGACTGCAATTTCACCGAGCCCCTCGTTGAGACAGTGCTGAAGTCGTTACGCCATTCGTGCAGGTCGGAACTTACCCGACAAGGAATTTCGCTCTGGACCTTACTCAGACACCTGTCTGAGCGAAAAGCACGTCCTATGCACGCGTGCTCTTCCTGCATGTCGCCATGCAGATGGGACCATCTCATGATCCAGTGTCCTGGACCTCCGGCGTATGGCCTCTGAGGATTCTGATCAGATCGAGTCTGGACGTCCGACGATTCATCGTCTGCGCGACCTCTGCAACGCGGACGAGCCCGTCAGCAGACAAATGATCACCGTGGGCGACCATCCGCATGCATCGGACGAACTTCTCGAAGTCCGCTTGCTTCGCCGTGCGTAACGGATGAGCCTCGAAGAACGGAATAACCGTCTCCAGCAGCTCGTCCCGCCGATTCACGATGAACTGAGCCAGATCCTCGCGGTGGTTGTCGTGACGGAGGTTGCGATACACCCTTCCGACACCGAAGAATCCGTGTAGATCCTCCAACGCCCGAAGGCTGCTCACGCCCTGCGTGACAGCAAACCGGTGCGAGACCTGGCACCCAACTCTGTAGCCCTTCCGGCCCTTCCCGCCCGCTTGGCGGGCAAAGCCGATTGAGAAGCATCCTTCTCCGTCTACAAAGCCACCAATCCATCCAATCTGGACCAGTCTTTCCTGCTGATTTCCTGCACCGGACACATTGTCACCGTATCGCCCACCTGGGACGGCACGGTAGCGCCGGATACTCAGGATTCCCAGCATTTGGCCGGATGCACACCGCACGGTTACCCGTGCGGGGGGCAGCGTTCTACCTTAGGACCGTTCATTGTTGTTACTACCCCGACACACATCGGGGCGGCCGGCACATCTCTGGCCGGCTCTCACGGTCGCCCGTGAGATCGGACTATCTCATCCCCACGGCGTCCAGCGGTGGGGCTCGGCGTATAGTCTCTGAGGATTCTCAAGGCCATCAACGTCCGCGACGAACTCCGCAAGCGGAGGACGGTCCATCGCGAGCTCGACCTCGAGCCTTTCCTGCTGATTGTCCGCACCCGGCACATTGTCACGGTACCGGCCGCTTGGGACGGTACTCGTAGTGCGGGATACTCGGATGTTCCAGCATATAGCCGAGTTTTATAACTACCTCGGTCAGCTGATAGTTACGGCCGCCGTTTACCGGGGCTTAGCTTCGGTGCTTCGGGTCAAGCCCTAACACCTCCACGTAACCTTCCGGCACCGGGCAGGCGTCAGCCCCTATACGTCGTCTTTCGACTTAGCAGAGACCTGTGTTTTTGGTAAACAGTCGCTTCAGCCTATTCACTGCGGCCCCCTCAGGCTCCACCGGCAAGCGGCTTCACCTTACTGGGGCGCCCCTTCTCCCGAAGTTACGGGGCAATTTTGCCGAGTTCCTTAACGAGGGTTATCTCGATCACCTTAGTATTCTCTACTTGCCCACCTGTGTCGGTTTTGGTACGGGCACGCGCTTCCTCCCTAGAGGATTTTCTCGGAGGTATGGCGTCGGGGACTCGCCGGCTTAGAGCCAGCTGACATCGCGCCTCAGGTTATGCGGCCCCGCATTTCACTAGGGCCACCCCTACACGCTTGTCCCAGGACGACCATCGCCTGGGTTCCCTTAGCCTTCCTCGTCTCCCCGTCGGTCAAACGGATGCGACGTGGTACAGGAATATCAACCTGTTGGCCATCGACTACGCCTTTCGGCCTCGCCTTAGGTCCCGACTAACCCTGAGCAGACGAACTTTACTCAGGAATCCTTGGGCAATCGGTGGAGGGGATTCTCACCCCTCTTTCGTTACTTATGCCGGCATTCTCACTTCCCAACCCTCCACGGCTGGCTTCCGCCGCCGCTTTACAGGGATGGGAACGCTCTCCTACCGCGCGATCGGTCCGAAGACCTCACGCACCCGCAGCTTCGGTGACTAGCTTGAGCCCCGTTACATTATCCGCGCTCGAACACTTGACCAGTGAGCTGTTACGCACTCTTTCAAGGGTGGCTGCCTCTAAGCCAACCTCCTGGTTGTCTATGCACTCGAACATCGTTTCCCACTTAGCTAGTACTTAGGGACCTTAGCTGGCGGTCTGGGCTGTTTCCCTTTCGACGCTGAAGTTTATCCCCCAGCAACTGACTCCCGGAGTAGACGTAGTGGTCTTCGGAGTTTGCCTGAATTCGGTAACCTGGTAGGGCCCCTAGTCCAAACAGTGCTCTACGGCCAAAACGTAATTTATCCGAGGCTATACCTAAATATATTTCGGAGAGAACCAGATATCACTGAGCTTGATTAGCCTTTCACTCCGACCCACAGGTCATCCGCCCAGTTTTCAACCTAGGTCGGTTCGGCCCTCCACGAGGTCTTACCCCCGCTTCAGCCTGCCCATGGGTAGCTCGCTCAGTTTCGGGTATACCGCCTACGACTATGTCGCCCTATTAGGACTCGCTTTCGCTACGGCTCCGCTCATCGCTTAACCTTGCCGCAGACGAGTAACTCGCCGGCTCGTTATGCAAAAAGCACGCGGTCACAGCACGAAGCTGCTCCCACCGCTTGTAGGCGCGCGGTTTCAGGTACTATTTCACTCCCCTTCCGGGGTACTTTTCACCTTTCCCTCACGGTACTAGTCCGCTATCGGTCACCAAGGAGTACTTAGCCTTGGAGGGTGGTCCCCCCAGTTTCAGTCCGCGTTTCACGGGTGCGGACTTACTCAGGAACGCCGATCGGAAGGTCATGCGGTTTCGTCTACGGGACGGTTGCCCTCTATGGTGCGCGGTTCCACGCGCTTCGACTACCACATGTCTTTGTAACTTCCGCCGGACCGGCCACGGTCCGGGCACGGCGCCCTACAACCCCCGACAAGCAACGCGTGGCCGCTTGCACTTGCCAGGTTTGGGCTGATCCCTTTTCGCTCGCCACTACTCAGGGAGTCTCGGTTGATTTACTTTCCTCGGGGTACTGAGATGTTTCACTTCCCCCGCTTGTCTTCTCCCGGCCTATGTGTTCAGCCGGGGATAACGCCGCATTACCAGCGCTGGGTTTCCCCATTCGGAGATCCGCGGATCACAGGCTATTCAGCGCCTACCCGCGGCTTATCGCAGCCGTTCACGTCCTTCATCGACTCTTGGTGCCAAGGCATCCACCATGCGCCCTTACTATCTTGACGGTGATCTGGCCGTTCGCGTCACTTACGTTCGGCGAGCGGCCCGGTGATACCCGTTGCCGGTCGCGCTTATCGATGCGACCGGCTTGTGGCTACTGTGCAGTTTTCAAGGACCGTGGAGAGGCGAAACGCCGGCCGCACCGGCACCACGTGTGAGCGTCCCTTGTCGTATGGACGCCACGGTGCCGACGGCGGACGCCGGTCTCTCAAAACTCAACAGCATGCTGGGGTCGTTTGTGGCCCCCGTCGCGTTTCGCTCCCAGTAGGTGGGAAGGAGGCGCTCCAGCGGCCGTCCAGCCAGGTTCGGTCGACGTGCTAGGCCCGATCGTCGCCGGATCTCCGCCTCTCGAGGAGGCGAAGTGGCGCGACCGGGGCACCCGTAGGTGCTCCCTAGAAAGGAGGTGATCCAGCCGCAGCTTCCGCTACGGCTACCTTGTTACGACTTCACCCCAGTCACGAGCCCCACCTTCGACGGCTCCCTCCCTTGCGGGTTAGGCCACCGGCTTCGGGTGTTGCTCACTCCCGTGGTGTGACGGGCGGTGTGTACAAGGCCCGGGAACGTATTCACCGCGGCAATGCTGATCCGCGATTACTAGCAACTCCGCCTTCATGCAGGCGAGTTTCAGCCTGCAATCCGAACCGAGACGCGCTTTAAGGGATTCGCTCCACCTCGCGGTATCGCAGCCCTCTGTACGCGCCAATGTAGCACGTGTGTAGCCCTGAACATAAGGGGCATGAGGACTTGACGTCATCCCCACCTTCCTCCGGTTTGTCACCGGCAGTCTCGCATGAGTCCCCAACTAAATGCTGGCAACATGCGACGGGGGTTGCGCTCGTTGCGGGACTTAACCCAACATCTCACGACACGAGCTGACGACAGCCATGCACCACCTGTGAAGGTGCCCCGAAGGGAGGACGTGTTTCCACGCCTGTCACCCACATGTCAAGCCCAGGTAAGGTTCTTCGCGTTGCGTCGAATTAAACCACATGCTCCGCTGCTTGTGCGGGCCCCCGTCAATTCCTTTGAGTTTTAGCCTTGCGGCCGTACTCCCCAGGCGGGCAACTTAATGCGTTAGCTTCGGCACGGAGGGAGTCGACACCCCCCACACCTAGTTGCCATCGTTTACAGCGTGGACTACCAGGGTATCTAATCCTGTTTGCTCCCCACGCTTTCGCGTCTCAGCGTCAGTACCGTCCCAGCGAGCTGCCTTCGCCATTGGTGTTCTTCCTGATATCTGCGCATTTCACCGCTACACCAGGAGTTCCACTCGCCCCTTCCGGACTCTAGCCCGACAGTATCCACCGGCTTTCCAAGGTTGAGCCTTGGACTTTCACAGCGGACTTATCGGGCCGCCTACACGCTCTTTACGCCCAATGATTCCGGACAACGCTTGCACCCTACGTATTACCGCGGCTGCTGGCACGTAGTTAGCCGGTGCTTCTTGTGAAGGTACCGTCACCCCGAGCGGCTATTCACCGTCGAGGCTTCGTCCCAACTGAAAGGGGTTTACAACCCGAAAGCCTTCTTCCCCCACGCGGCGTTGCTGCGTCACGCTTTCGCGCATTGCGCAAGATTCCCCACTGCTGCCTCCCGTAGGAGTCTGGGCCGTGTCTCAGTCCCAGTGTGGCTGATCGTCCTCTCAGACCAGCTACCCATCGGAGCCTTGGTGAGCCGTTACCTCACCAACAAGCTAATGGGCCGCGGGCCCATCTCGATGCGGAAGCCGAAGCTACCTTTCCCCTTGCGGGCACATCCGGTATTAGCCCGAGTTTCCTCGGGTTGTCCCGGTCATCGAGGCAGGTGACCCACGTGTTACTCACCCGTTCGCGGCTCTGCCCCAGGGCAAGCCCTGGTTCGTCGCTCCACTTGCATGTGTTAAGCACGCCGCCAGCGTTCGTCCTGAGCCAGGATCAAACTCTCCGTGAAGAACTGCGTTCACTGAGAGTGTCATAGCGGTTGTTGGGGCCTATACACAGTGGCCCCAAGCCATGACGGGGTACTACTTCCTACTTGACTCTTTGTACCGCCGCCGGGCAGACGCAAGCGTCGCCGGGCGGCAGGTCGAACCTGGACGCACACCGCGGTCGAGGTTCGACCGCAAGTGCGCATGCTGTTGAGTTTTCAAAGACCGTGTCGCCACGCCGAAAGGGACTCTTTCGAGGAGGCCGGGACAGCCCAGCGCCCGAGGGCGCCTGTTGGGCCGGGCCCGCCAGTATAGCGCCTGCCGGCCAACCGGGGCAAATCGCCGACGACAAGCGCCGGCCGCCTACCCGGAGGGTGCGGCGCTGCGGGCAGTGTAGGGAAGGCGCCCGACGGATGTCGGCACCCCGGGCGCCGTCGCGCGGATGGCCGCCGCGCGCACCGGGCGCTCCCGGGCGGCGGCTCCGCGCCGGGAGGATGCCGCTCAGGAGGTGATGTGGACGCTGACGATCCGCTCGCGGGGGCGATCGTCAAAGTCGAGCAGCACGATCTGCTGCCAGGTGCCGAGGGCGAGCTCGCCGCCGACGATGGGGATCGACTCGGAGGGTCCGATGAGCGCGGCGCGCAGGTGCGCGTGGGCGTTGGTGTCGCCGTTGAGGCGGTTGTGCTCGTACTCGCCGGCGGCGGGGACGAGGCGCTCGAGCAGGTCCGCGAGGTCCGCCACCGCCCCCGGCTCGTACTCGATCGTCGTCACGGCGACCGTCGCCCCGGGCGCGAACACCGTGGCGACGCCGAGTTGCACCCCGGAGGTCCCCAGGACGGAGCGTACGCCGGCGGTCAGGTCGACGACCTCGCCGTCGCCGGTGGTGTGCATGCGCAGCAGTCCGCTGTGGACGGGCACGTCCGGCTCCGGCTCAGGTCGCCCGGGCGAGTCGCCGGAAACGGCGCTTGCCCACGCGCAGGACCTCGCCGTCGGCCCGCTCGCACGCGATGTCGTGCTCGCCCGCGCCGAGCGTCTGCTCGCCGAGCGTCACCCCGCCCTGGTCGATGAGCCGCCGCGCCTCCGACCGGGACATCCCGAACGCGTCGGCGATCACGGCGGGCAGGTGCACACTGCCGTTCTCGCATGCGAACGCGGTCTCGGGGACCTCGTCGGGCAGCCCCCCGGCCACGATCACGCGGTCGAAGTGCCGCTCCGCCGCGGCGGCGTCCTCCTCGGAGCGCAGCCGGGCCACGAGCGCGCGGGCCAGCGCTCGCTTCGCATCGCGGGCGGGCACCTGGGGCCCGGGGGGCTCGCTGCCGAGCAGCAGACGGTAGTAGTCGCCCATCGCCTCGTCGGGGATCGACATCGTCTTGCCGTAGACCTCCTCGGGCGGATCCGTGACGCCGATCTGGTTGCCGAGCGACTTGGACATCTTCTGATGGCCGTCGGTCCCCACGAGCAGCGGCATGGTGAGGATCGCCTGCTCGCCCTGCCCGTAGGCGCGCTGGATCTCGCGCGCGAGGAGCAGGTTGAACGTCTGGTCGGTGCCGCCGAGCTCGACGTCCGCGTCGACCATCACCGAGTCGTAGCCCTGCAGCAGCGGGTAGAGCATCTCGAGCATCGAGATCGGCTGCGCGGCGGCGATGCGCTTGCTGAAGTCGTCGCGCTCGAGCAGTTGCGCGACGGTCGTGGTGCGGGCGAGCCGCAGCAGCTCGAGCATCGACATGTCCAGCCACTCGCTGTTGCGCCGCACCTCCAGGCGCTCCGGGTCGGGGGCGAGGATCGCGAACGCCTGCTCCTGATAGGTGCGGGCGTTCGCCTCGATCTGCTCGTCGCTGAGGATCGGGCGTGTCGTCGACCGTCCCGAGGGGTCCCCCACGCGAGCGGTGTAGTCGCCGATGATGAGCACGACGCGGTGCCCGAGGTCCTGGAACTCGCGCAGCTTGCCGAGCACGACCGCGTGCCCGAGATGGATGTCCGGCGCCGTGGGGTCGATTCCGAGCTTCACGCGCAGGGGCCGGCCGGCCTGCTGCGCGGCGGCAAGCTTCGCCGCGAGAGCGCCTCGCGGGAGGCTCTCGACGGCGTTTCGCGCCAGCTGCTCGGCGACGTCGTCGGGCGGCCCGGTGGGGTTCGGCATGAGGGGCCAATGCTAGACTCTCGACGCTCGCGGGGCCCGTGCCGCCAGGCCCGCGAGCCCGGCGAGCAGCGCCCGCCCCGGCCGGTTCGCCGGCCGTCTGGCTCCGCGCCGCCACCTTCCTGATGAGCGAGGACGAACGCCCCGACAACCCCACGTCCTACGACGCCACGGCGTTCTCGGGCGACCCCGCCGCGATGCTCGTGGCGCCTTCCGGTAACGGCGTGAAGCGCGCCGTGGCCGCCAACGGACGCCGTGCGCAGGCCGCCGCCGACGAGCCGCTCGCCGGCCCGGCGAAGGCGCGACCGACGCCGCCCCCGCCGGGCTACACGCGCGAGCCGCCGATCGAGCCGCTCGAGCCGCGCAGGCGCACACGACTGAAGAAGCTGCGCCTGTTCGCGATCTTCGTCACGCTGCTGCTGCTCGGGCTCGTGTCGTTCGCGTTCGGGATGTTCATGGCCGTCGCGTCGGACCTGCCGAAGCTCGAGAACAGCACCGAGTTCAACAGCGCCGCGTCCAACTCGGTGCTCCTCGACGACCACGGCAACCAGATCGCGATCCTCAACCAGCAGCATCGGGTGCTGCTCAAGCCCGGGCAGGTCCCGCGGCCGGTCATCAACGCCGTCATCTCGATCGAGGACAAGCGCTTCTACCACAGCCCCGGCATCGACATCCGCGGCATCGGACGCGCGCTCCTGCAGGACGTGCTCCACGGCGGCGCCGTGCAGGGCGCCTCCACGATCGAGCAGCAGTTCGTCAAGAACGTGCTGCAGGCGCAGTCCCACCGCACGATCTTCGAGAAGCTCCGCGAGGCCGCGCTCGCCTTCCATCTCTCGCACCGCTGGCCGAAGGAGAAGATCATCACCGAGTACCTGAACACGATCTACTTCGGCAACGGCGCGTACGGCATCGAGGCGGCGGCGCAGACGTACTTCGGCCACACCGCCGGCTACCTCGGGTGCGGCGCGCTCGATGACCTGTGCGTCACCCAGTTGCAGTACCACCCGGCCGACGAGGCGCTGCTCGCCGGGCTGATCGCCTCACCGAGCGGCTTCGACCCGATCGCCCATCCGGTCCACGCGCGCGAGCGCCGCGCCGAGGTGCTCAACGACATGCTCTCGCAGGGGTACATCACCCAGGCCCAGTACGACACGGCCATCGCCGCGCCGCTGCCGACCGCCGCCGAGGTCCAGGCGCCCGAGCTGACGACCGAGGGGGGCTACAACACCGGCTACTTCGACGACTGGGTGCAGGAGCAGATCATCGACCGCTACGGCGCCCAGCGCGCGTTCGAGGGCGGACTGCGCGTCACGACGTCGCTCGACCTGCAGCTCCAGAAGGCGGCCGAGGACTCGATCAACGCGTACCTGGCGAGCCCGGACGGGCCGACGGCGGCGCTCGTCGCCATCGACAACCAGACCGGCCAGGTCAAGGCGATGGTCGGCGGGCGCGACTACGACACGAGCCCGTTCAACCTCGCCACCGCGGGCGAGCGCCAGCCGGGATCGGCCTTCAAGGCCTTCGACCTCGCCGCGGCCCTCGGCGACGGCATATCGCCCGGCTCGGTGTGGCCATCGCATCCGCTCACGCTGCACGACCCGCACGGGGGAGTGTTCGTCGTGCGCAACGACGAGTCCTCGTACGCCGGCAGCAACACGCTGGCGACGGCGACGGCGCTGTCCGACAACACCGTCTTCGCACAGGTCGGCGTGCACGTCGGCACGCATCGGATCGCCGGCCTGGCCCGGCGCATGGGCATCACAACGCCCGTCTCCACGAACTACGCGATGACGATCGGCGGCCTGAGCACCGGCGTCACGGTGCTCGACATGGCGCACGCGTACGAGACGATCGCCGAGGGCGGCCGCCGCGTGAGCGGCTCGCTCGTCGCCGCCGGGCCCCTGAGCTCCTACGCCCCGGTCGGCATCCAGAAGGTCAAGTTCCCCGACGGCCACATCCAGGTGGACGAGCCGGTCTCACGCCGCGTGCTGTCGCCCGACGTCGCCGCCACCGAGACATCGATGCTCGAGGCGGTCATCACGTCGGGCACCGGCACGAACGCGGCCATCGGCAGCTTCGCCGCCGGCAAGACCGGCACGACCTCCAACTATGCCGACGCCTGGTTCGTCGGCTGGAACACCAAGTACACCGTCGCCGTGTGGGTCGGCTACCCGAACAAGCTCGTCCCGATGACGAGCGACTACGGCGGGAGCCCCGTGCTCGGCGGCACGTTCCCCGCGCTCATCTGGCGCAACTTCATGCTCTCGGCGCTGGCCATCGGGCAGGGCCAGCAGGGCTCCTCCAGCTCGACGCCGGCCGCGGCGTCGGTCGGCCCGGCGACCGGAGGCGGAAGCGCCGGCGGCGGATCCTCGGGCTCCTCCTCGCAGACGTCGACGGCACCGACCACGTCGCCCAAGAGCCAGGGCAACGGCGGCGGCGGCAGCCGCAACAGCGCGACCCCCGCGCCGGCCAACGCCCCGGCCCCGAGCGCCGGCGCCGGCCAGGGGACCGCCGCGCCGGCGACACCCGCACCGAGCGCGCCGGCCCCGGCCCCCGCGCCGAGTGCCCCGTCCGGCGGCGGTGGCGGTGCCGGCGGCGGAAGTGGCGGCGGGAGCGCCGCACCCGGCTCGGCCGGCGGCGCGGCTGCCCCGGCGGGCTGAGCTCAGACGCGGGGCTCTATGCGCGCAGCGTGCCTGCGACGGCCGCCCGCGGCCCGGACGGGCGCGGGCGTGAGACGTCCGGGTGCCCGGCGAGGGCGAACCGCCAGGGCAGATCGGCCGCCTTGGTGATCCCGACCCGCGCCCCGACCCACACGTCCTGCGCCTCCCATCCGCGCGGGCGGGCGTGCAGCCGCACGGGGCCGACCGCGAGGTCCACCCCGTCGTCCGAGAGCGGGATGGCCAGCGCCTGAGCGAGCTTGCCGGGTCCCGAGCACAGCTCGCGCTCCTCGGCGCCACCGCGCCGCTCGCGCATGCGCTCCAGGCCGCTCAGCGGCTCCAGCGCCCGGATGAGCACCGCGGCCGCGGTGCCCTCCGCCTCGCAGACCACGTTGAGCATCGCGTGGATGCCGTAGGAGCGGTACATGTAGGCGGTGCCCGGCGCCCCGAAGAGCGTCGCCGTCCGAGCGGTGCGACCGACGTAGGCGTGGCAGGCCGGCTCGGTCTCGTGGTACGCCTCGGTCTCGACGATGATGCCGCTGACGCCGTCGCGCTCGACAACGCAGCCAAGCAGGTCGGGCGCCACGTCGAGCACCGAACGCTCGAAGAACGCACGGGGCAGCGGACGCGCCGAGCGCACGCTCACGTGGCCTCCTCCACCGCCGCACGGGCGAGCGCCAACTGCTCGTCGATGCGGGCAAGCGACGTCCCGCCCTCTGACACCTTGGACTCCAGCCACGAGCGCTGGGCGAGCACCGTGTAGTACTCGTCGTCGAGCGCGTCGCTGTGCGCCTCGAGCTCCTCGCGGGTGAGCGCCGACAGCGGCCGCCCGCTGTCGACGGCGGTCCGCACGAGGCCGGCGACGATGCCGTGCGCCGTGCGGAACGGAACGCCGCGGCGGACGAGCAGGTCGGCCACGTCGGTCGCCGCGATCATCTCGTCCGACGCGGCCTGCGCGAGACGGTCGCGACGGAAGCGGACCCCCTCGAGCATCCCCTGCGCGGCCGCAAGCACCAGCTCGAGCGTGTCGACCGCGTCGAAGAGATGCTCCTTGTCCTCCTGGAGATCCTTGTTGTAGGTCAGCGGCAGGGCGTGCATGACACCGTGGAACGCGACCAGATGGCCCGCCGTGCGGGGCGCCTTGGCCCGAAGGAGCTCGGCCGCGTCGGGGTTCTTCTTCTGGGGCATGATCGAAGAGCCCGACGTCCAGGCGTCGGGCAGCTCACAGAAGCCGAACTCCTCACTCGACCAGAGGACGAGCTCGGCGCCGAGGCGCGAGAGGTGCGTCGTGCAGACGGCGGCGGCGCCGAGGTAGTCGAGCACGAAGTCGCGGTTGGACACGGCGTCGATCGAGTTGGGAGCGACGCGCTCGAAGCCGAGGTCGCGGGCGACCTGGCCGCGGTCGGTGTCGAAGTTCACCCCGGCGAGGGCGCCGGCGCCGAGCGGAAGCACGCCCGCCTGCCCCTCGGCGAACGCGAAGCGTGCCCGATCGCGGTCGAGCATCCACAGGTAGGCGAGCAGGTGGTGGCTGAGGTACACCGGCTGGGCGCGTTGCAGGTGCGTGTAGCCGGGCATCGGCCAGTCGCGATGCTCCTCGGCGCGCGCGAGCAGCGTCGCCATGAGCGCGCCCAGCCGCTGCCGGGCCGCTGCGGCGCGCGCCCGGGTGTACATCGCGAGGTCGGTGGCGACCTGGTCGTTGCGCGAGCGCGCGGTGTGCAGCCGCCCGCCGACCGGTCCGACGACCTCGGTGAGCCGCCGCTCGACGGCCATGTGGACGTCTTCGTCGTCGGGCCGGAACTCGAACTCGCCGTCCCGCAGCTCCCGCTCGACGGCGTCGAGCCCGCGCAGGATCGCCTCGGCGTCGGCCTGGGAGATGACGTCGCGCGCGGCGAGCATGCGGGCGTGCGCCCGCGACTGGGCGACGTCCTGCGGCCACAGCCGCCGGTCGAAGGCGATCGACGCGTTCAGGCGCTGGAAGTCGGGATGCTGGGGCTCGGCGAAGCGCGACATCGGCGCCGTGAGTGTACGAGGCTGCGAACGCGGGCAGCGAACGGCACGGCGCCGACGCGGGCCCATTCGGCGCCGCGATCGGCTCCGAACGCCGGCTTGCGAGTTGCATGAGCCAACCGTCATACTTATCGCCATGCGGATCCGGCCCAAGCGGCCGGCCACCGCGACCGGGGTGTCGCGTCCAAAGGGGGGCGGGTCCACCTGAGTTACGACCGACGCGACGCCCTCCAGGATGAGGCGGGCAACGCGGGTGTGCGAGGGGACAGCACATGTTGAAGACCGATGATTACCGCCGCCTGCTGGCCGTCCTGGAAGACGTGGAGCAGGCGACGTCCGTGAGCGGCCTGCGCCGCGCGACGCTCGACGCGCTGCTGGCGCACCTCGGTTGGGAGCACGCAGCGTTCCTGACCGGCGCCAGCGACGCCCCGAAGATCGAAGGCGTCGCCTTGGGGCTCCCCCAGCGGCGACTCGACGCCCTTCTCTCGCGTCTGTCGCGCGAGCAGGCCATGCGCCGGCTGCGCTCCGCCTCGGAGCTCGACCTCACCGCCGTGTTGACGCGCGACGACCTGTGGGCCCTGCTCACCGAGAGCGGGCGCGCCGTGGGCGACGAGTTCCTCGCCGCCCACGACTTCGGCTTCCTGCTCGGCGCGTGGCTCGATGCGCCGGGCTCGACGAAGGGCCTGCTGGTGCTGCTCGCCGGCTCGCCGGGGTTCACGTCCAGCGACCGCGAGCGGCTCTCCGAGCTCGCGCCGCACCTCGCGAACCTGCTGGCGCTGCAGACACCGCGCGACGGCGCCGTACGAAGCACGGCGGTGCTGACGCCGCGCGAGGCCGAGACGGTCGACCTCGTGGCCGCGGGCTGCAGCAACCGCACGATCGCGCGCCGGCTCAACGTCACCGAGAGCACGGTCAAGAAGCACGTGTCGGCGGCGCTGACCAAGCTCGATGTCGACAGCCGCACCCAGCTCGCGCTCGCGTGGCTCGGTAGCGAGGGGCGCAACGGCAACAAGCGGGCGCGCCGCGCGACGGCGCACTGATCGCGCCGTCGCTCAGCTGGCCAGCACCGCGGCCAGGGCCTCGGCGACGCGCTGCACGTCGGCCTCGGCCATGCCCGGATAGAACGGGAGCGCGAGCGAACGCGCCGCCACGTCCTCGCACACCGGAAACTCGCCCGCGCGGTGACCGAAGCGCTCGCGGTAGAAGCTCATGAGGTGGATGGCCGGAAGGTAGGGCTTGCTCTGCACGCCGTGCGCGCGCAGCGCGAGGATCGTCGCGTCGCGGTCGCGTCCGCGCGGCAACTGCACGACGAACACGAACCAGCCCCGGACATCGCCGTCCCGATCCTCGCACGGGAGCCCGAGACCCTCGAGGCCTGAGAGCGCCTGACGGTAGCTCGCCGCGACCTCGGCCCGCGATGCGAGCATCGCGTCGAGCCGCGCCAGCTGCGCCAGGCCGATCGCGCTCGCGATGTCCGACAGGCGGTAGTTGAATCCGAGGCGATCGTGATCGAGCCAGCCCATGTCCGGCGCGCGCCCCTGGTTGCGCTCGGAGTCGATGCGGGCCTTCAGCGCCCCGTCCGCGAGCGTCACCATCCCGCCCTCGCCGGTGGTCAGCTGCTTGTTCGCGTAGAAGCCGAACGCCGCCGGATGCCCGCGCCCCCCGACGGGGGTCCCGTCGCGATGTCGGGCGCCGAGCGCCTCACAGGCGTCCTCGACGATCGCCAGGCCATGCCGATCGGCCAACGCCTCGAACGCGGGCAGGTCCGCCGGATACCCGAAGATGTGCACCGGCAGCAGCGCCCTCGTGCGCTCGGTCACCGCCGCGGCGGCCGCCTGCGGATCGAGGTTGAGCGTAACCGGATCGATGTCCGCGAACACCGGACGCGCCCGCTCGTAGAGCGCGACGTTCGCCGACGCCACGAACGAGAACGGGCTCGTGATCACCTCGTCCCCGTCGCTCACCCCGACCGCCCGCAGCGCCAGATGCAACCCCGCCGTCCCCGACGACACGGCGCACGCATACGGCGCCCCGACACGCGCGGCGAACGCCTCCTCGAACGCCGGCACCCGGGGCCCGAGCGACAGCTGCCCCGACCGCAGCACCTCCACCACCGCCGCCGCCTCCTCCTCCCCCAGCACCGGCCGGGCGAGCGGTATCTCATCCAACACCTCGCGAGGAACGCTCATCGCCGCATCCTAGCCACGCCACCAGCGAGCCCGGCAACGTGCAAGCCTCCCGACCATCCAGCTATGACCAAAGCCGGGGGCGCTCGTGCCCCGGCGTCGGAGCCGGAAGGAGCGAGGTGGCGTTCGGGGGCGACCACGCTCGTTCGGCCCCCCTTGTTCGAGCCCGGCGCAGCGTCGGAGCCCGGCGCAGCGTCACTGGGGGGCAGAACGAGCGGGGTCGCCCCCGGGCGGCGGCGCAGCAGCCCGCCCCGGCTGCATCCCGTACTCCAAGGAGTCCACGAGCGCCTCCCAAGACGCCTCGATGACATTCTCCGACACCCCGATCGCCCCCCACACACCATCCCCGTCCGACGCGTCGATGAGCACCCGCGTCACCGCGCCGGTGCCCTTCGTCTCGTCGAGGATGCGCACCTTGAAGTTGACCAGGTCGATGTCGCGCAGATGGGGATGGATCTCGCCGATCGCGTCGCGCAGGGCGCGGTCGAGCGCGTGCACCGGGCCGTTGCCCTCGGCCGTGCGCACGAAGCGCTCGCCGCCCACCCAGATCTTGATCGTCGCCTCGGTCTCGACCCGCCCGTCGGCGCGCTTCTCGACCAGCACCCGCCAGGACTCCAGGCGGAACAGCGGCTCGTACTCGCCCGCCTCCTTGCGCATGAGCAGCTCGAACGATCCGTCCGCGGCCTCGAACTGGAAGCCGCGGTGCTCGAGATCCTTGACACGATCGATGACGCGCGCGGCGGCGTCCTCGGGGAGCGCGATGTTCGCCTCCTGCGCCTTCTCGACCACCGTGCCGCGACCGGCGAGCTCGGAGACGAGCAGCTCGCGCCGGTTGCCGACGAGCGCCGGGTCGACGTGCTCGAACGTGCTCGCGTCGGCGCGCACGCCGGCCACGTGCATGCCTCCCTTGTGGGCGAACGCGTTGCGCCCGACGTAGGGCTGATTGGGGTCCGGGGTGAAGTTGAGCAGCTCGTCGATGTAGTGCGCGGTCGGCGTCAGCAGCGCCAGCTGGCGTTCGGAGAGCAGGTCGTAGCCGAGCTTCAGCTGCAGATCGGCGATGATCGAGACGATGTTCGCGTTGCCGCAGCGCTCGCCGCAGCCGTTCATCGTCGCCTGGACCTGCATCGCCCCGGCGAGCACGCCGGCGAGCGAGTTGGCTACGCCGCACTCGGCGTCGTTGTGGCAATGGATGCCCAGACGCACCTCTCCGGGGAGTGCCGCGCGCGCGTCGGTCGTCGCCTCGGTCACCTGATGGGGCAAGGAGGATCCGTTCGTATCGCACAGCGTCACCGTCTCGGCGCCCGCCCCGGCGGCGGTGAGTACGCACCGCAGCGCGTACTCGCGGTCGTCCCGGTAGGCGTCGAAGAAATGCTCGGCGTCGTAGACGACCCGCTTGCCCTCGCCGACGAGGAAGGCGATCGACTCGGCGATCATGCGCAGGTTCTCGTCGCGGTCGACACGCACGACCTTCTCGAGGTGCAGGCCCCACGTCTTGCCGACGAGCGTGCAGACCGGTGCGAAGCACTCGGCGAGGACGCGCAGCGCCGGGTCGTCCGCGGCGCTCGAGTCGCGCCGGCGGGTCATCCCGAATGCGGCGACCTGGGCGCGGGCGAAACGCTCGCCGGCGAGCAGCTCGAACAGCTCGCGCTCCTTCGGGTTGGAGGCCGGGAAGCCGGCCTCGATGACGTCGATGCCGAGCTCGTCCAGCTTGTGTGCGACGCGCACCTTCTCGGCGGCGGAGAGCGACATTCCCTCACCCTGCATGCCGTCGCGCAAGGTGGCGTCGTAGAGCTCGAGTCGATCGGGGGGTGTCATGACGGGGTGGTCCTTTCGGCGTGGAGGACGAAGCGGCGGCGGGGGTGCGGACGCCGCGGCTCGTCGGCCGCTAGACGCCCGCCCCGATAATTCGCTCTCCGTCCCGCCGGCACCGGTGCATCAGGCGGCGCTCGCCTCGGTCGACGACGCCGCCATCTGGACGACGTCGAGCCACTCACGGTAGCGCTCGGCCTTCCCGTGGATCGCGTCCTCGAAGACGCCCTGCAACACGCGCGTGATCTCGCCGGGCGTCCCGTCGCCGATCGCGTGATCGTCGATCTCGCGGACAGGCACGAGCTCGGCCGCCGTGCCCGAGAGGAACACCTCGTCGGCGAGATACAGCTCGGCTCGCGAGATGTTGCGCTCCGTGACGGTGTAGCCGAGGTCCCGGGCGATCTGGATGATCGAGCGCCGCGTGATGCCGTCGAGGATGGAGTTGTGGTGCCCGGGCGTCGTGATCTCGCCCTCGCGCACGAGGTACACGTTCTCGCCGGTCCCCTCGCAGACGTGGCCGTGCTCGTCGAGCAGGATCGACTCCTCGTAGCCGGCCTTGGCCGACTCGATCTTGGCGAGCACGCTGTTGAGGTACTGACCCGACGCCTTGGCCTGGGGGATCAGCGAGTCCGGGCTGATGCGCCGCCACGAGGACACCTTCGCGCGGATGCCCTTGCGCTTGCCCTCCTCGCCGAGGTACGCGCCCCACTCCCAGATCGCGATCATGACGTCGACCGGGGCGTCGAGCGGATTGAGGCCCATCTGGCCGTAGCCGCGGTAGACGAGCGGACGGATGTAGCACGAGCGCAGTCCGTTGCGGGCAATCAGCTCGTGCGTCGCCGCGCGCAGCTGATCGACGGTGTAGGGAACCGGCATGTAGTACAGGTCGGCCGAGCGCATGAGCCGCTCGAGATGCTCGCGGTGGCGAAACACCGCCGGGCCGAGCTCGGTGTCGTAGCACCGTTCACCCTCGAACACGCCGGTGCCGTAGTGCAGGCCATGGGTCAGCACGTGAACCTTCGCGTCCTCCCACGCGACGAATTCCCCGTTCATCCAGATGAGGTCCGCTTCGTTCACGCCCCGCTCCTGTAATTGCTAGAGATATGCAAGGACCGCGCGGGTCGCCTCTGCGGTGTCGGCCCGACCTCCGAGGTCGGGCGTCCGCAGGCCCTCAGCGAGTGCACGGTCGACAGCCGATTCTACCGCCGCCGCCTCGCCTGCCAAGCCCAATCCGTGGCGCAGCAGCAGCGCGACCGACAGGAACATGGCGAGCGGATTGGCGATCCCCTGGCCGGCGATGTCGGGCGCCGAGCCGTGGACGGGCTCGAACAGGCCGGGCCCGGCCGCCTCGCCGTCGGCGCCCACGCCGCCGAGCGACGCGCTCGGCAGCATCCCGATCGAGCCGGTGATCATGGCCGCCTCGTCGCTGAGGATGTCGCCGAACATGTTCTCGGTGACGATCACGTCGAAGTGACGCGGAGCGGCGACGAGCTGCATCGCGGCGTTGTCGACGAGCACGTGCTCGAGCTGGATGTGGGGGTATTCGCGCGAGTGCAGGCGCGAGACCACCTCGCGCCACAGCCGCGAGGTCTCGAGGACGTTCGCCTTGTCGACGCTCGACACCTTCGCCCGGGCGGCCTCGAAGGCCACCCGGGCGATGCGCTCGATCTCCGCCGCGCTGTAGGCACACAGATCCGAGGCCTCCGTCTCGGTGCGCGTCTTCTCGCCGAAGTAGATGCCACCGGTGAGCTCGCGCACGACGAGCAGGTCCGTACCCTCGATGCGCTCGCGCCGCAGCGGCGAAGCGTCATAGAGCGCTGGTACGGGGCGCACCGGGCGCAGGTTGGCGAACAGGCCGAGGCCCTTGCGCAGCCCGAGCAGGCCCTGCTCGGGGCGCGGCGCGTTCGGGTCGGTGGTGTCCCACTTCGGCCCGCCGACGGCGGCGAGCAGGACCGCGTCGGCCGCGCGGCAGGCGGCGAGGGTCTCGTCGGTCAGTGCGACGCCGTGCGCGTCGATGCTCACGCCGCCGAAGTCGTGCTCCTCGATCTCAAGGTCCCCGCCGAGCAGCCTCGTGAGCAGCTCGACGGCCGGAGCCATGATCTCGGGGCCGATCCCGTCGCCGGGAAGCGTGACGATGCGCGTGGCCATTGGGTGCGAGAGGATGGCAGATCACGCGCGCGGCCCGTCTCCCCCGGCGGCACGTGCGACGGGGGGGTCGTGCGCCGAGGCCGCTCTGCCGCCGCCGGCGCTCGCGCCTCGCAGCGACAGGCGCAGCGCCTCGAGGAAGGCGAGCTCGGCGGCGCCCGAGAGCTGGTCGGCTTCGCCCGTACCCAGGGCTACAAGCCGGACGACCTGATCGAGATCATCGCGGAGCTGCGGTAGGGGCGCACGACGCGTTCGCATCCCCTTGTTTGTGGGATGTGAACGCGTCGGGGCGCCACCGACGCTGCGACTCCGCAGCTAGACGGCGAGCGCCGTCGTCACGGGCCCCACCCGCTCTCTCTCGTGTTCGTACAGCCCGATGGCCTCGTCCATGTGCAACGTCAGCGCGATGTCGTCGAGCCCGTTGCGCAGACGGTGCTTGATGTCGGGATCGATCTCGAACGACGCGCTGCGTCCGTCGAAGCGCACCTCTTGGGCCTCGAGGTCGATCTCCGCCTCTCCGGCCTGCGCGATCGCGTCCACGTCGGCCTTGTCGAGCACGACCGGCAGCAGCCCGATCTTCGTCGAGTTGGAGTAGAAGATGTCGCCGAAGCTCGGCGCGATGATCGCCTGAAAGCCGTAGTCCTCGAGCGCCCACGGCGCGTGCTCGCGCGAGGAGCCGCAGCCGAAGTTCTCGCCCGCGACGAGGATCGGGTTGCGGGGGAGCTCCCAGCCCGGCTCCTTCGCCCAGTCGTAGAAGAGGAACTCGCCGAAGCCGGTGCGCTCGACTCGCTTGAGGAACTGCTTGGGGATGATCTGGTCGGTGTCGACGTTCGCTCGGTCCAAGACACTGACCGGGCCGGTGATCTTGTCGATCGCTCTCATTGGGTCTCCTCCGCGGGGCCTCCGGCCCCGCGTCTTGACATTGCGGCCGGCCTCCTGCCGGCCTTGACCGCGGCGGCCTCCGGCCGCCGCTCCTCGTTCCAGTTGTTCTAGTTCCAGTCGCGGATATCGACGAAACGGCCCTCGATGGCGGCCGCGGCCGCCATCTGCGGGGACACGAGGTGCGTGCGGCCGCCCCGGCCCTGGCGGCCCTCGAAGTTGCGATTCGAGGTCGAGGCGCAGCGCTCGCCCGGCGCGAGGGTGTCGGGGTTCATGCCCAGGCACATCGAGCAGCCGGCGCCGCGCCAGTCGAAGCCGGCGGCGCGGAACACCTCGTGCAGGCCCTCGGCCTCGGCCTGCTCCTTGACCTGGACCGAACCCGGAACGACCATCGCGGCCACCCGGTCGGCCACGCGCCGGCCGCGCACCACCTCGGCCGCCGCGCGCAGGTCGCTGATGCGCGAGTTCGTGCAGGACCCGATGAACACGCGGTCGAGCTCGATCTCCTGCACCGGCGTGCCCGGCGCGAGGTCCATGTACTGCAGCGCCCGCTCGGCGGCCTCGCGGTCGGCCGGGGCCCCGAAGGCGTCCGGGGCGGGCACGGCGTCGGTCACCGACACGACCTGGCCCGGATTCGTCCCCCAGGTCACAAGCGGCGACAGCGAGTCGCAGTGGACGGCGATCTCGCGGTCGAACGTCGCGCCCTCGTCGGTGCGCAGCTCGCGCCACGCCTCGATCGCGCGCTCCAGCTCGGCATCCTGCGGCGCGCCCGGACGGCCCTTCATCCAGGCGAACGTCGTGTCGTCGGGCGCAATCATCCCCGCGCGCCCGCCGCCCTCGATCGTCATGTTGCAGATCGTCATGCGCTCCTCCATCGTCAGCGCCTCGATCGCCGGCCCGGCGAACTCGACGACGTGCCCGACGGCGCCAGCGACGCCCATCTGGCCGATCGTGCCGAGGATGAGGTCCTTGGCCGTCACCCCGAATCCGGGGGTGCCGACGTAGTTGATGCGCATCGATTTCGGCTTGTGCTGCACGAGGCACTGGGTCGCGAGCACGTGCTCGACCTCGCTCGTGCCGATCCCGAAGGCGAGCGCGCCGAAGGCGCCGTGGGTCGCCGTATGGGAGTCGCCGCAGACGATCGTCATGCCCGGCTGGGTGACGCCGAGCTCGGGACCGATCACGTGCACGATCCCCTGATGCTCCGAGCCGAGTGAGAAGACCGGAATGCCGAACTCGGCGCAGTTGCGCTCGAGCGTCTCCACCTGCACGCGCGACAGCTCGTCGCGGATGCGCGCGGCGACCGGCGTGCCGTCGGTGGGCACGTTGTGGTCGGCGGTGGCGAGCGTCCGGTCGGGGCGGCGGACGCGCCGGCCGGCGAGGCGCAGTCCGTCGAAGGCCTGCGGGCTCGTCACCTCGTGCACGAGGTGCAGGTCGATGTACAGCAGTCCGGGGGCGACCTCGTGGGCCGCCCAGATCTTGTCGAACAGCGTGGTGGGCATCGGCGTTGGTCTTTCGTTCGGGGTCAACTACGGCGCAGCCCGGCGCTGACGACGGCGAGAAAGGCCGCCTCGGCCGGTCCGGGATTCTCGAAGTGGTGCGGCAGGTCGGCATCGAAGGTGACGCAGTCGCCCTCGCTCAACTCGTGGTGCCCGCCGTCGCACACGAGCACGAGCGAGCCGCTCTGCACGAGCGCGACCTCGCGGCTGCCGGGCTCGTGCATCGGCGGGTCGTCGGGGCCGCCGGTCGCGGCGCGCGGAGCGAGCGTGTGCTGGGAGAGCTCGACACGCTGACCCGGCCGGGCCGCGGTCAGCACCTCGAAGCGGTGCCCGCGGCGGGGGCTTCCCCCCTGCCCGCGTTCGTCGGCACGCACGACCGTCACGGCTCCGTCCTCGTCGAGGCGCAGCAGCTGCGAGAGGCGCAGGTCCAGGCCCGCGGCGATCCGCGCCGCGACCGCGAGCGTCGGACTCGTCTCCCCGCGCTCGACCTGCGAGAGCATCGGGGCGCTCACCCCGCTGCGCAGCGCGAGGTCGCGCAGCGACAGCGACATCGACTCGCGCAGGGCGCGCACCCGCGCGCCGATGACGGCGGGGGCAAGCGGGTCGCTCGGGGAGGACTCGGTCGCCGGCTTGCGGTGGGCTGCTGCCATACATCCGTACGCTATCACGTACAGCGCCCGCTGCGGTCGACCGGCCCGTGGCCGTCGCCCGCTACGCTGCTCCCCCTGTCCCGCGCCTCACTCAACCCACCCGATGTGCTCGTGCTCGGCGCCGGCGGCATCGCCGGCGCCGTGTGGCTGAACTGCGTGCTCGCCGGGATCGAGCAGACGACCGGCATCGACGTCCGCCGGGCGGAGTGCTTCGTCGGGACCTCGGCCGGTTCGATCGTCGCCGCTCGCCTGTGCGCGGGCCGGCGCCCGCGGCCACCGGGATCGCCGTCCTCCACCGGGGGCGCTGGATACGATGCGCCGCCCGTCACCGATGCGGAACCGCCGGCGGTGGGCCGCGGCCTGGCCGGCCAAGGCATCCTCGGGTCGGCGGTGGCCCCGCTCGTCGGCCCGATCTTGCCCTCCGCGCTGGCCGCCGCAGCACCGGTCTCGGCTCTCGCCCGCCGACTGCTTCTCGCCATCGCGCCGCGCGGCAGGCGCACGCACCACGACGTCATCCGGGAGATCGACCGCCTCCAGCCCCGCTTCGACGGTCGCCTGCGCGTGTGCTGTGTCGATACGTCCAGCGGCCGGCGCGTCGTGTTCGGCGCACCGGGGGCGCCCGACGCGAGCGTGACCGAGGCCGTCGCCGCGTCCTGCTCCATCCCCGGGATGTACGCGCCGGTGCGGATCGGCAAGCGGGAGTACGTTGACGGCGGCGCGTGGAGTCCGACGAACCTGGACGTGGCCGTTGTGGCCCGCGGCACCCGAGTGCTGTGCCTGAACCCCCTTGGAGCGATCGGCACCGACTCGCTGTCGGCGCGATCGCTCGTCGGCGGCGCGATACGGGTCTCCGAGACCGTCGAGGCGACCGTGCTGCGCCGCCGCGGCGCATCGGTGCAGACGATCGTGCCCGACGCCGCCTGCCGGGCGGCGATGGGGGCCGACTTCATGTCGCCGAACATCGGCCACGCCGTCGCTCCCGTCGCCTACGCGCAGGGCCTGTCGATCGGACGTGCGGCCGCCGCGTGACGGCCGCAGACCCGAGGCCGACTCAGGGGGCCGAAGCGAGCTGCGGCTGGCCGCTGTCGGAGCCGTGCTCGGCGACGTGAATCGCCCGCTCACGCGCGATGCTGAGCGCGCGCACGTACGCGCGCGCCGCCGCCTCGATGATGTCGGTGGAGACGCCCTGGCCCGAGCCCGTCTGCCCGTCGACCTCGAGGACGACGGACACCTCGCCGAGCGCGTCCTGGCCTTCGGTCACCGCGCTGATGTTGAACTCGCGCAGACGCGCATCGACGCCGGTCGCCGCGTTGATGGCGTGGAACACGGCATCGATCGGGCCGTCGCCCGTGAACGTGCCCTGAGCCGCGTTGCCGTCGGGCAGCGTGACCGACACGCGAGCGTGCGGGGGTCGGCGCGACGACGCCTCGACCTCGAACCAGTCGAGCGCGTAGCCGGCGATCTCGTCGCGCAGCTCGTCGGTCACGAGCGCCTCGAGGTCCATCGCGGTCACCTGCTTCTTCTTGTCCGCGATCTCCTTGAAGCGCTTGAACGCCGTATTGAGCGCCTGGCCGTCGACACGGAAGCCGAGCTCCTCGAGCGCCTGGCGCAGGGCGTGACGACCCGAGTGCTTGCCGAGCACGATCGAGTTCGCGTCCACGCCCACCGAGGTCGCCTCCATGATCTCGTAGGTCGAGCGTTCCTTCAGCACGCCGTCCTGATGGATGCCCGACTCGTGCGCGAAGGCGTTGCGCCCGACGATCGCCTTGTTCGGCTGCACCGCATAGCCCGTGAGCCGCGACACGAGGCGGCTCGTGCGCGCGAGCTCGGTGGCGACCACGCCGGTGTCGAGGCCGATGTCGGCCGTGCGCGTGCGCAGCAGCATCACGATCTCCTCGAGTGACGCGTTGCCCGCCCGCTCGCCGATGCCGTTGATCGCGCACTCGACCTGGCGCGCGCCGGCGAGCACGCCGGCGAACGAGTTGGCGACCGCGAGGCCGAGGTCGTCGTGGCAGTGCACCGACAGCACGGCGTCGCGCAGGCCCGGGACGAGCTCGTACAGGCGACCGAGGAACGCGGCGTACTCCTGCGGCATCGCGTAGCCGACGGTGTCGGGGATGTTGATCGTCGTGGCGCCCTCGTCGAGCGCGATCTGCACCACCTCGGCGGTGAAGTCGACGTCGGCGCGGGTGGCGTCCATCGGGGAGAACTCGACGTCGTCGACGTACTGCTTGGCCTGCGCGACCGCGGCGCGCGCCTGCCCCTTGACGTCCTCGCGCGTGCTCTGCAGCTGGTACTGGATGTGGATGTCCGAGGTGGAGATGAACGTGTGGATGCGAGGACGCTCGGAATCCCTTACCGCCTCCCAGGCCGCGTCGATGTCCGGCGCCTGCGCCCGCGCGAGCCCGGTGACGACCGGGCCCTGGACCTCGCGCGCGATGGCCTGCACCGCCTCGAAGTCGCCGGGCGAGCTGATCGGGAAACCGGCCTCGATGATGTCGACGCCGAGCCGGGCGAGCTGCTGGGCGATCTCGAGTTTCTCCGCGGTGTTCAGCGCGATGCCCGGCGACTGCTCGCCGTCTCGCAGCGTCGTGTCGAAGATCAGGACGCGTTCCGCGTCCGGCCGACGGGGCTCCTGCTCGGGCTGGCTCATGTCGTTTTCTGAGTCCTCTCTTGGTCTCGTACGTCGCTTCTTCTCAGATGGGTATGCGGCTTCGCGGCCGCCACGCGCTATTCCCCCCGAAGGGGGAGGAGAAGAAGTCGACGGGCGAGCAGGGACGACATGCATTTCGCAGCGTAGCAGCGGCGCGGACGAAATGTGCGCCCTGCAAGCGGCTGTCCGAGCGGCGTCAAGGGACGAGCACGACCTTGCCGACGTTACGCCGTTCCGTGAGCATCCGGTGCCCCTCGCCGGCCCGCTCGAACGGGAATGCGGCGGCCACGACCGGCTCGATCGTGCCGTCGTCGAGCAGCTCGCGCAGCGGCTCGATCCACGGAGCGAGCGACCCGCGGCTCTTCCACAGCGTCAGCATGTTCAGCCCGATGACGGCCTTGGACTCAGACATCTGCTTGAGCAGATTGAAGCGCGGCATGCGCAGGACGGTGCGCAGCGCGGACACCGGATTGCGCCGCTCGCCCGACACGACGCCGGCGGCCCCGAAGGCGACGAGCCGCCCGCCGGCCGCAAGGTGGTCGTAGCTGACGCGGAAGCTCCGGCCGCCGATCGCGTCGAGGATCACGTCGAACGGTGGGAGACCCTTCTCCCAGCCCGCCTTCGTGTAGTCGACCGGATGCTGCACGCCAAGCTCGGCGATGCGCGCGTGCTTCGCCGGCGAGGCGGCGCCCCACACCTCGGCGCCCGCGCGGCGGGCGATCTGCGTCGCCGCGATGCCGACGCCCCCGGCCGCCGAGTGGATGAGCACCCGCTCGGCGGGCTGGAGATTGCCGTACCCGATGAGCGCGGCCCACGCCGTCGAGTAGTTGACCGGGATCGCGGCGCCTTGCTCGAAGCTGAGCCGATCCGGCAACGGCACGACGTCCGCCGCCGGGACGACGACCTGGCTCGCGTATCCGCCGAACTTCGTTCCGGCGACGACGCGCTCGCCGGCCTGCAGCCCGCTCACCTCGCCACCGAGCTCGAGGAGCGTGCCGGCCACCTCGTAGCCGACGACGCACGGCGGCGACGGCGCGTCCGGGTACACGCCGATGCGGGCCATCACGTCGGCGAAGTTCACCCCCGCGGCGGCGACGTCGATGCGCACGTCACGGGGCCCGAGCGGCCCCGGATCGGGGCGCTCCTCTACCTGCAGCACGTCCGGCCCGCCGTGACGCGTGGTGACGACGGCTCGCATCGAGCTGGGACTCTATCGGTGGCCGGGCGGCGGGTCGAGCCGCACGGCGGCCCCAGGCTTCACCGACGATGCCGTCGCCCGGGCGGCCGATCGACTGGGCGAGGCCGCCCCGCCGCCGTCACACGAGCTGCGCGGTGCGCCCGGCCGTGAACCCGTCGGAGGCGACGATCTCGTCGACGACCTCCTGGGGCACGGCCGCGTCGGTCGTCACGACCATCACCGCCGACCCCGACGACTGGCTCCCGTCGGCGTCGTGCCCGACCGCCGCCGAGGAGATGTTCACGCCGTGGCCGCCGAACACGGTGCCGACGCGGCCGATCATCCCCGGGACGTCGGCATAGCGCAGGACGGTGACGTAGGGCGCGAGCTCGACCGTGAAGCGCTGGCCGTACACCTCGACGAGGTGCGGCACGCGCTGGGGACCGATGCCGGTGCCGGCCACGGCGACGCGCTCGTCGCCGGCAACGACCGTCACGCGGATGAGCTCGTTGAAGTCCTGCGCCTCGGACACGGCCTTCTCCTCGAGCACGATCCCGCGCTCGGCGGCGAGCGACGGCGCGTTGACGAAGTTGACCGCCTCCTCGGTGCGGCCCTGCAGGGCGCCGTTGAGGACGGCGATCTTCAGCAGGCTCGTGTCGAAGTCGGCGATGCGGCCCATGAAGGCCGCCTCGATGCGCTCGACCGAGCTCCCCTCGGCCAGCTCCATGGCCAGGCGACCGAGCTGCGTGGCGAGGGGAATGAAGGGGTTGAGCACCTCCATGTCTTCCTCGCCGATGGCCGGGATGTTCACCGCGGTCGACACGAGGCCTCCGGTGAGCGCCGCGACGACCTGCTCGGCGCTCTGGTACCCGGCCCGGTCGGTCGCCTCGGCAGTGGAGGCGCCGAGGTGCGGCGTCACGACGACGTTCGGGTAGCCGCTGAACAGCGGGTAGTCGGTGATCGGCTCGCTCGGGAAGACGTCGAGCGCGGCACCGCCCACCTTGCCCGAGTCGAGCGCCGCCTGGAGGGCGGCGTCGTCCACGAGCGGGCCGCGCGCGACGTTGAGGATGCGCACGCCGTCCTTCATCTTCGCGAAGGCCTCGGCGTTGAGCCAGCCCTCGGTGTCCGGCGTCTTCGGCAGGTGCACGGTGACGAAGTCGGCCTCGGCGTACACGTCGTCGCTGCTCGCGGCCTTGTCCACCCCGAGCTCGCGGTAGCGCTCGGCGCTCACGAACGGGTCGAACGCGACCACGCGCATGCCGAAGCTCTTCGCGCGGTGCGCCACGAGCTGGCCGATCCGGCCGAAGCCGAGGATGCCGAGCGTCTTCTCGTACAGCTCGACGCCGGAGAACTTCGAGCGCTCCCACTTGCCGGAGGTCAGCGACATGTGCGCCTGCGGCACGTTGCGGGCCAGAGCGAGCAGCAGCGCCATCGTGTGCTCGGCGGCGGTGACGACGTTCGACTGCGGCGCGTTGGCCACGATGATCCCGCGCTTGGTCGCCGCGGGCACGTCGACGTTGTCGACGCCGACGCCGGCGCGCCCGATGGCGCGCAGGTTCGTGCCCCGGTTGATCAGGTCGGCGGTCAGCTTCGTCGCCGAGCGGATGAGGATCCCGTGGTACTCGCCGATGCGCTCGGCGAGCTCCTCGTCGCTCCAGTCGACTCCGAGGTCGACGTCGAAGTGCTCGCGCAGGAGCTCCACCCCGGAGTCGCCGATCTTCTCCTTGACGAGCACCCGCAGGCGGGCGCCGTCGGCCTCGGCGGCCGTGCCGGTGTTGGTCGGACTGAGCGTGCTCATGCGCCCACCCGCTCGACGACATGATCGATGCAGGCGGTGAGCGCCTGCACGTCGGTGGGCTCGACCGCCGGGAACATGCCGATCCGCAGCTGGTTGCGACCGAGCTTGCGGTACGGCTCCGTGTCGACGATCCCGTTCGCGCGCAGCACCTTCGCGACGAGCGCGGCGTCGACGCCCTCGGCGAAGTCGATCGTGCCGACGACGAGCGAGCGCTTCGCACGGTCCTCGACGAACGGGGTGGCGTACTCGGAGGCCTCCGCCCAGCGATACAGGTAGTCCGACGAGCCGCGCGTGCGCCCGACGCACCAGTCGAGCCCGCCGTTGTGGAGCATCCACTCGATCTGATCCGCGAGCAGGAACAGCGTCGCCAGCGCCGGAGTGTTGTAGGTCTGCTCCTTGGTGGAGTTGTCGAGCGCGGTCGCGAGCGACAGGAAGGCCGGGATCCAGCGGTCGCCGGCGGCGAGCTCGGCGATCCGCTCCTGGGCCGCGGGGCTCAGCAGCGCGAGCCACAGGCCGCCGTCGGCCCCGAAGCTCTTCTGGGGCGCGAAGTAGTACGCATCGGCGCTGCGCGCGTCGAGCGGCAGTCCGCCGGCCCCGGAGGTCGCGTCGATGAGGACGAGGGCATGGTCGGACGCGGCCGGGCGGCCGACCGGGACCATCACACCGGTCGACGTCTCGTTATGGGCCCAGGCGATGACGTCGGCCCCCGGATCGGCGGTCGGCGCGGGCGCGTCGCCGGGCTCCGCCGACACGACGATCGAGTCGGCCAGGAACGGCGCCTCGGTCGTCGCCTGAGCGAACTTCGCGGAGAACTCCCCGTACGTGAGGTGCAGGGCGCGCTCGCGCACGAGGCCGAACGTGGCCGCATCCCAGAACGCGGTCGAGCCGCCGTTGCCGAGCGCCACCTCATAGCCGTCCGGGAGCGAGAACAGCTCGCGCAGCCCCTCGCGCACGCGCGCGACGAGCTCCTTCACCGGCGCCTGGCGGTGCGAGGTGCCGAGCACCGCGCCGCCCTCGGTGGCAAGCCGCGCAAGCGCCTCGGGACGCACCTTGGACGGGCCGCAGCCGAAGCGGCCGTCGAGCGGCTTCAGATCGTCGGGGATCACCAGCTCGGTGGCGATCGAGGAGTTTGGCGTCATGGGAGCGTCCTCGCGGTCATGCCTGGCGGGCCCGTGGCGGGGCGGGACAGGCGGGTCGATGGGAGGTGCCCAGGCGCGCGGCGGTCGAAACGTCCCCGTCGCTTCCCGGTGGTTGAGCCCACCCGAACGCCAGTCGCGACGGTCGGGCGAGTGTAGCGAACGATGCCGCGTGCGGTCAGTCGACTGCGGCGGCGCGCCGCGCGTGGTGAGCGACCCTAGGCCGGCGCGCACACCGCCGCGGCGTCGGGCGCCACCGGGACGACGAGCGCGACACTCGGCAGCATCCGTTCGAGCAGCTCGAACCCCGACCGCTGCAGCTCCTGCACCGTCGGCCCGAGCGCGGTCCGCGACGCCTCGCGCGCGGCGCTGCGCGTCACCCTCCCGCATACCCCGCGCACGTACGCGCCGGCCGCATCACCGGCCGTCGCGCGGGCGGCGGCGCGGACGCGCACGCCGAGGATGTCGCCGGTGCCGATCCGGGCCGCGGCCCAGGCCGCTGCCGCCGCGGAGGCCCAGCCGATCTCGCGCGCGGCCAGCCGCCCGGCGCTCCACGCGATCGTCCAGGCGACCGAGCGCCCGGCCGTCCATGCGGTGCGCGCCTCGGCGCGGGCCATGAGCAATTCGCCGTGGGCCGCGACAAGCTCGTCGTGCCCGACCACCGCAGGGAGCGTGCGCAGGCGCCGGGCTGCCTCGGTGAGCCCGGCCAGCTGCAGCCACACCGGCGTGTGCATGCGGACGAGCCAGTCCATCGCCATCCACGCGCGCTCCTCGTCGTTTCCGTCGCGGGAGGTGCCGATCGTGCGCGCCAGGTACGGGCGCAGGCGCTGTCGGGTCGTGTCGTCGAGGTCGTCGTTGAACGAGATGCAGAACGCGCGCAGGACCGGGCTGACGCACGACGGCTCGTCGCTGTGCGGCTCGCCGGCGAGGTAGCTGACCCACTCCATCGCGCAGCGCCCGTCCTCGGGACTGCTGTGGCGGCCGGCGCTCAGTCGGTAGTCGGTGTCGACGGTCTGCATCATGACCTCCTCGCCGCGGTGTGTCCCGTTGCCGGGTATCCGATCCTGTTGCTCTTGAAGATACTCCGGCGGCGCCGCGACGCCAGTCGATCTTCGGCGGAATGCGCACCGGGCGGCGGTCGGCGGCCGGGCTCAGCCCGGATGCGGGAACTGCGTGCCGACGAACGCGTCCCACATCCGGGCGCTCATGAGACGCCGCTGGGCGACGAGCAGGTGCGCCGAGGGCGTGACGCGATAGCGCAATCGCGGCCTGCCGGCGGTGAGCGCACGCTCGACGGTGGCGGCGACGCGCTCGGGCCCGCCGCCGAGGAGGCGCATCACGCCGCGCTCGTAGGCCTCCTTGGTCAGTGTGCCGACGCGCGTGTTGAACTCGTCGTAGGGCCCGCCGGCCCCGTGTCCGGGCAACGAGGCGATGGCGGCCTGGTCGAACTTCGTGCGGATCGCGCCCGGCTGGATGATCACGACGTCGATGCCGAAGCCCTTGACCTCGAAGCGCAGCGCGTCCGAGATCGCCTCGAGCGCGTACTTGCTGGCGTGGTAGGCGCCACCCCCGGGGAAGGTGAAGTTGGCGCCCATGGAGCTGATGTTCACGATCCGCCCGGCCCGCCGTTCACGCATCGACGGAAGCACGAGCTGGCACATCGCCACGACGCCGAACACGTTCGTCTCGAACTGACGGCGCAGGGCGTCGAGCTCGAGCGTCTCGACCGCACCCGACTGCGAGTACCCGGCGTTATTGACCAGGGCGCCGACGGCGCCCTCGGCGTCGACGATCTCGGCCACTGCGCGCCGGCGCGAGTCCGCGTCGGTGACGTCGAGCTGCACCGCACGGCAGCCGAGGCGCTCCAGCTCCGCGAGGTCCTCCGCGCGCCGCGCGCCCGCGTACACGGTGTGCCCGTGCCCGGCCAGGCGCTCCGCGGTCGCGCGGCCGATGCCGCTGGACGCGCCGGTGACGAGGACGGGAGACGGAGACGGGGTCATGGCGTGCTTCTCTCGGCCGGGGTGTCGATCGCCTCGCGTGTGACCGGCGCAGCGCTCCAGCCGGCGGGGAGGCGTCCCGCCTGCACGCCCGGCGGAACGCCGTCGCCGAGGACGCAGTACTCGGGCGCCGGGCCGAGCGCGAGCTCCCGGCGCCACAGTCCGGAGCGTTCCCGGTCGAGGCCGTCGCCGAGCAGCAGCGAGGCGACGCCGCCCTCCCCGTGCTCGCGCGTCACGGTCACCCACACGGCGAGTCGCACGTGCGCGAAGCTGACGCCGCCCTCGCTCAGGCGGTACACGCCACCGGTCGCGGCGCCGGCGTGGCGGGCGGCGGCGTCGTGGGCGCTGCGGTGCCCGACGGCGATCGCGGCCTGGCGCAGGACGCCGAGCGCGGCCCAGTCGTCGACGAGATACCAGTCCTCGTAGCCGTCGCCTCCGTCCGCCAGCCAGGCCAGATCCGGCGCCCGGAAGCAGGCCGAGCCGCGCAGTCCCTCCGGCGGGCGCGCGGCGAGTGAGCGCTGCAGGCGGTCCTGGTCGCGCTCGTAGCTCTCAGGCGAGGTGCCGGGCGCCGGGCGATGCCAGAAGACGTAGGCGAGCATCGCTCACAGCCGCCGCGAAGCTCAGAACGAGGGCGCGATCCAGTCCATGTGCGCGCGCAGGTCGCGGCCGACCTCTTCGACCTGGGTGTGGGTCTGCTCCTCGCGCATGCGCTTGAAGTTCTCCTGCCCGGCCCGGTTCTCGGCGATCCATTCACGCGCGAACGCACCGGACTGGATCTCGCCGAGGATCGCGCGCATCGCGGCGCGGGTCTCGTCGGTGACGACGCGCTTGCCGCGTGTGTAGTCGCCGTACTCGGCCGTGTTCGAGATCGAGAAGCGCATCCCGGCGAGCCCCTTCTCGTACATGAGGTCGACGATCAGCTTCAGCTCGTGCAGGCACTCGAAGTAGGCCATCTCGGGGTCGTACCCGGCCTCGACGAGCGTCTCGAAGCCGGCCTGGACGAGCGCCGAGGCGCCACCGCAGAGCACGGCCTGCTCGCCGAACAGGTCGGTCTCGGTCTCGTCCTTGAACGTCGTCTCGATGACCCCGCCGCGCGTGCAGCCGATGCCCTTGGCGTAGGCGAGCGCGAGCTCGCGCGCATCGCCTGTCGCGTCCTGCTCGACGGCCACGAGCCCCGGCACGCCGCTGCCCTCGGTGTACTGGCGGCGGACGAGGTGGCCCGGTCCCTTCGGGGCGACGAGCGCGACGTTGACGCCGGGCGGCGGCTCGATCTCGCCGTAGTGGATCGAGAAGCCATGACCGAACAACAACGTGTTCCCCTCGGCGATGCCGTCCCGGATCTCGTTCTCCCAGACCTCGTGATGCAGCTCGTCGGGGACGAGGATCATCACGATGTCGCCGCGGCTCGCCGCCTCGACCACGGGAAGCACCTCGAAGTGCTCGCTCGCCGCGGGCACGGAGCGCGAGTCCGGGCGCAGGCCGACGATGACGTCGACCCCCGAGTCCTTCAGGTTGAGCGCGTGGGCGTGGCCCTGAGAGCCATAGCCGATGATGGCGACGGTCTTGCCGTCGAGGAGTGAGAGGTCTGCGTCGTCGTCATAGATCATGGGGAGGGCAGGCTATCAGCGCGTCGCCTAGGCGCCGGCCGCCGCCACGAGCGAGCTCGCCGGCAGCGCGAGCACCCCGTCGGCGTCGACGTACGGCCCCAGGCGCTCCTGCAGCGCGTCGCGCAGCGCGAGCATCTCGGCCTCGGGGAGGCTCATGACGGCATCGTGGAAGTTGCGCGACAGATCGAGCTGCGAGTCCCAGAAGGCCTCGAAGCTCGGGTGGCGCTGCTCGAGGGCGAGCGCGTCGATCTCGATGTCCTCGAAGCCGGCCCCGTCGAGGAGCTCGTGCAGGCGCGCGCGATCGCCGAGCGAGAGCGGACCGGGGGCGCCGGTCACCGGTGGGGGTACGAGTCCCCGCTCGACGAGCAGCCGCCCCGGAATGGCCATCCACGGATTGCGCTCGGCCTCGTCCCACACCGCGAGCGCGAGGCGCCCGCCGGGGCGAAGGACGCGGCGCGTCTCCGACAGCGCGGCGCCGGGGTCGGCCATCAGCATGAACCCCCAGCGGCACAGGACGGCGTCGACGCTCGCCACCGGGAGGTCGATCCACTCGGCGTTGATGAGCTTGAACTCGATGTTGCGCAGGCCGAGCTCCTCGGCGCGCGCCCGGGCGCCGTCGAGCATCCCCTCGGACTGGTCGGAGGTGATCACGCTCCCGCCCGGGGCGACGAGCTCGGCGGCCAGGAAGCCCGTCTCGCCGATGCCGGCGGCGAGGTCGAGCACGCGGTGGCCGGGCTGCGGGTGGATCGCCTCGACCATCCAGCTCGATACCGGCGCCCCGAAGGCGCGCATCGCCTCCTGGCGCCGCGCCCAGCCGGCCGCGGCCTCGTCCCAGTGCTCGGCGCTCGCGCGGCGGTGTTCCTCGGCGTCCATCAGTGCAGTTCCCGGCGCAACAGCTTGCCTGATCTCGTCCGCGGGAGGGGCCCATCCGCGAGCAGCACGCGGCGCGGCACCTTGTACGGGGCGAGCGCGGCGGCGCAGTGGGCGCGCAGCGCCTCGGGATCGACCGTCTCGCCGGCGCGGGCCACCACGAGCGCGGTGACCGCCTCCCCCCACTCCGGATCCGGCCGCGCCACGACCGCCGCCTCCAGGACGGAAGGGTGCGCCTCGAGCACCGCCTCCACCTCCGCCGGCGCGACGTTCTCGCCGCCGCTGATGATCGTGTCGGCCTTGCGGCCGGTCACGTGCAGGGCGCCCGTCGGGTCGACGCGACCGAGGTCGCCGGTCCGCAGCCACCCGTCCGTGCCGGCGGCGCCGCGCGCGATCGTCGCCCCGCGCAGGAGGATCTCGCCGTCCGGCTCGATGCGCAGGCGGGTGCAGAACAGCGGCGGCCCGGCGCCGTGGTCGCCGCCCTCGCCGGCGAGCGCGGCCGGGACGGTCGTCGCCTGCGAGCACGATTCGGTCAGGCCGTAGGTCTCGCTCACGGCGACGCCGGCGCCCCGGGCGCGCCCGAGCAGCGCCGCTCCGACCGGGCCGCCCCCGGCGAGCGCGAGTCTCAGGTGCGGCGGGCGCTCGAGCCGCGCGTCGAGCAGCCGGGCCAGGGTCGTCGCCACCACCGACACGAGCGTGATCTCCTGCTCGCGCAGCGCGTGCAGGACGCGGTCCGTCTCGAAGCGCTCGTGGACGACGGCCGTCGTCGCGTAGATCGCGCTGCGCAGCAGGATCGACAGACCCCCGATGTGGGACACCGGCATCGCGCACAGCCAGCGCTCGTCGCGATCGAGGCCGAGCGCGACGGCCGAGCCCAGCGCGCTCCAGAGGAGGTTGCCGTACGTCAGCTCGACGGGCTTGGGCGTCGAGGTCGTGCCCGAGGTGTGGACGATCACGGCGACGGCGTCGAGGTCGTGGCGCTCGTCGGTGGGGCGACCCGGCGCCACGGGCCGATTGGGCGGCACCGGTCCCGTCCACAGCGGCTCGTCGAGCACCACGGCGGCGCCCGCGGTGACGACTCGGCGCTCATCCGCGCCGAAGCGCGGATCGACCGGCACGACGATCGCCCCGAGCAGCAGCGAGGCATGCAGCGCCTGCACGAAGCCCAGGCCCGCCGGAAGGCTGATCGCGACCGCGTCGCCCGCGCGCACGCCGCGCTGCGCGAGCCGCGCGGAGCCGTCGCGCGCGGCCTCGAGCAGCTCGCCGTACGTCCAGCTCCCCGTGGGCGTCTGCACCGCGACGCGCTCCGGCGTCGCGGCCGCGGCCCGCGGCAGCCATGCGTCGACCAACATGGCGCACAGGCTAGCCTTGCCCCCGACATCCGCGAACAGGAGCTCCTGCGCCCTTGCCCACCACCTGGATCACCGCCGCCGAATACACCGACATCCGCTATGAGAAGTCCGGCGCCGACACGCCCGGCATCGCGAAGATCACGATCGACCGCCCCGAGGTGCGCAACGCGTTTCGCCCCGAGACGGTGATCGAGCTGTCCGATGCCTTCGAGCGCGCTCGCGAGGACCTCGAGGTCGGCGTCATAATCCTCACCGGCGAGGGACCCGACGCGTTCTGCTCGGGCGGCGATCAGCGGGTGCGCGGCGACGCCGGCTACGTGAGCGACGACGCGGCGCAGCACGGCGGCGTCGGACGCTTCCACGTCACCGACCTGCACGTGCAGATCCGCCGGCTGCCCAAGCCGGTCGTCGCGATGGTGGCCGGGTACGCGATCGGCGGTGGACACGTGCTGCACGTCGTGTGCGACCTCACCATCGCCGCCGAGAACGCCCGCTTCGGACAGACCGGGCCGCGTGTCGGCTCGTTCGACGGCGGCTTCGGGGCGAGCGTGCTCGCCCGCCAGGTCGGGCAGAAGCGCGCGAAGGAGATCTGGATGCTGTGCCGCCAGTACGACGCGCAGCAGGCGCTGCAGATGGGGCTCGTCAACGCGGTCGTGCCGCTGGACCGTCTCGAGGACGAGACGGTCCAGTGGTCCTCGGAGATGCTCACCCTCTCCCCGTTCGCGCTGCGACTGCTCAAGGCGAGCTTCCACGCCGACGAGGACGGTCTGGCCGGCATCCAGCAGCTCGCGCACGACGCCAACCTGCTCTTCTACGGCAGTGCGGAGGCCCAGGAGGGACGCAACGCCTACCGCGAGAAGCGCCGGCCCGACTTCGCGCGCTTCCCGCGCCGCGCCTAGCCGATGGCCGCGTCCGCCCGCGCCGAGGCGTCCGCCACCGCGCGCATCTGGCTCATGGCGGCCCGCCCGCGCACGCTGCCGGCGGCGGTCGCGCCGGTGCTCGTCGGCACGTCGCTCGCGCTCGGGGCGGGGACGTTCAACCCGTTCGCGTTCCTCGCCGCGCTGCTCGGCGCGCTGTTCATCCAGGTCGGCACGAACCTGTCCAACGACTACTCCGACGCGCGCCGCGGGGCCGACACGGAGGACCGTCTCGGCCCCGTGCGGGTCACGGCGGGCGGGCTCGTACCGCCGCGCCAAGTGCTGTACGCGACCTACATCACGTTCGGACTGGCCGTGCTGTGCGGCGTGTACCTCATCATCGTCGCCGGCTGGGTCCTGCTCGCCGTCGGGGCCGCCTCGATCCTCGCCGGCGTCCTCTACACCGGCGGGCCGCGGCCGTACGGGTACGAGGGCCTCGGCGAGCTGTTCGTGTTCCTCTTCTTCGGCGTCGTCGCCGTCACCGGCTCCTACTACGTACAGGTCCAGCAGCTGCCCTGGGAGGCGTTCGTCGAGGCGGTGCCGGTCGGGCTGCTCGCGAGCGCGATCCTCGTCGTCAACAACATTCGCGACCTCGACACCGACCGGCGCGCCGGCAAGCGCACGCTCGCCGTGCGACTCGGACGCGAGCGCACCCGCGTGCTCTACCCGGCGATGGTCGCGCTCGCGTTCCTCGTCGCCCCGCTGCCCTGGGTGCTCGGCTCCATGAGCGCGTGGCTGCTCCTGTGCTGGCTGGCGATCCCGCTCGCGGTCCCGGTCGTCCGCACGGTGCGCACGCGCGTCGACGGCCCGTCGCTCAACGGAGCGCTCGCCGCCACCGGACAACTGCAGCTCGCGTTCTGCGTGCTCCTGTCGGCGGGCATCCTCGCGAGCGGAGGCATTCCGCATTGAGGGTCGTCCTGCGGCGGCGCACGCTGCGCCTGTCCACGCCCCTGCAGACGTCCTACGGCCCGGTGCACGCCCGCGAACTGCTCATCCTGGAGCTGACGGACAAGGAGGGCATCACCGGCCGGGGCGAGGCGGCACCGCTGCCCGCGTACGACGGCGTCAGCGTGGCGCACGTCGAGCGCGCGCTCCAGGCCTACCGCGGAATCCTCGAGGAGCCGGGCTCGCGGCGTGGCCCGCAGCTGCTGGACGCCTGCCGACAGATAGACGACCTCCCCCAGGCGCTCGCCGCGGTCGACATCGCGCTGTGGGACCTCGCCGGCCGGCGCGAGGGACAACCGGTCGCCGCCCTGCTGAGCGACCGGCCGGCGACCCACGTCGAGGTCAACGCGACGCTCGGCGGCGGCGATCGCGCCTCGTCGGCGTTCGCGGCGGCCGAGGCGGTGGCCCGGGGCTTCACCTGCCTGAAGCTGAAGGTCGGCGTCGGGGATGACGCCGGGCGCGTCGCCGCCGTCCGCGCCGCCGCGGGACCGCACGTCGCGCTGCGCCTGGACGCCAACGGCGCCTGGGGCGTCGAGCAGGCGGTGCGGACGATCGACGCGCTCGCCCCGGCCGGCCTGGAGCTCGTCGAGGAGCCTACCCACGGCCTGCGCGCGGTCCGCGCGGTGCGCGAGCGCGTCGCCGTCCGGGTGGCGATCGACGAGACGGCGGCCGAGCCCGGCGCGCTCGGCGCCGGTGTGGCGGACGCCGTGTGCCTGAAGATCTCGCGTTGCGGCGGCATCGGCGCGCTCGTGGCCGCGGCGACGCTCGTGCGCGCGTCCGGCGCCGAGCCGTATCTCGCCTCGACGTTCGATGGGCCGATCGGCATCGCGGCGGCCGTGCACGCGGCCGCCGCGCTCGCCGGGCACGGGCCGTTGCCCGCGTGCGGCCTGGCCACGCTCGAGCTGTTCGCCGAGCGTCTCGACGCGCTCCCGGTCGTCGACGGGGCCATCGAGGTGCCCGACGAGCCGGGCCTCGGCGTCCCGGACCATTCCTGAGCGGCGGCGCCGCTACTCGTACCAGCGGCGATCGGCCGCCTCGACTCGGCCGCCGCCACCGAGGTTCACGCCCCCTCCGAGCGCGTCGGCGACGGCACCGGGATTCTCGAGCAGGAGCGTGTGGCCGCCCGGCACGACGCGCAGCTCGCCGCGCGGGAGCGCGTCGGCGAGTCGGCGCCCGATCTCGCGATAGCGCATGTCGCGCTCGCCGGCGAGCACGAGCGCCGGCATGGTCAGCTCCCCGAGGCGATCCCAGACCGGCGCCAGCGAGCCGGCGCCGATCCCGCGCAGCGCGGCGGCGAGGCCGTACGGCTCATTGCGCCTGTGGTCGGCGCGAGCCGCCTCGTTGACCTCCGGCGGGTCGTCGGCGAACAGCGGCTGCTCACGCCAGTCCTCGATGAACCGCTCGAACGGCTCCTCCTCCAGCCGCCGGGCGAGCACGCGATCGGCGGCGCGACGGCGTGCCCGCTCCTCCTCGTCCTCGATGCCGGCCGTCGTCGAGATGAGCACGAGGCGGCTGACCCGTTCGGGATCGGCGAGCGCGATGTGGAGCGCGACGCGGCCGCCCATCGAGTATCCGGCGAGCGCGAAGCGCGCGGGACTGAGCGCGTGCACCCACTCGACGCAGGCGGCGAGGGTCACCGGTCGCAACGCTCCGGCCTCCCCGTGGCCCGGGAGGTCGTTCCTGACGGGGCGATAGCGTTCGGCGTCCAGCCGGGCGACGACCGCGTCCCAGGCCCACCTCGTCCCCCCGAATCCGTGCAACAGCACGATCGGCTCTCGCTCATCCACGCCGACATCTTGACCTCCGCCGCAGACCAATACCTGCAATTGCGCGCGTTCGTCGACGAGCTGGCCCGCTGCGGGCTGCGCGACGCATGCACCTCACCGGGCTCCCGCTGTGCCCCGATCGTGCTGTCGCTGGCCCGCGATCGCCGCCTGCGCTGCCATTCGCACGTCGACGAGCGCGTGGCCGGGTTCTTCGCGCTCGGCGCCGCCAAGGCGAGCGGTCGGCCGGTGGCGGTCACCTGCACGTCGGGCACCGCCGCCGCCGAGCTCCTGCCCGCCGTGATCGAGGCCCGGGAGGCTCGGGTTCCCCTGATCGTGCTGACGGCCGACCGGCCGCCCGAGTTGCGCGACGTCGGCGCGGGCCAGGCGATCGACCAGGTCAAGCTCTACGGCGACGCCGTGAAGTGGTTCTGCGAGGTGGGCACGCATGACGCGAGCGCGGCGGCGCTGCGCTGGTGGCGCACGATCGCCTGCCGGGCCTATGCCACGGCGCTCGAGGGCCGCCCGGGGGTCGTGCACCTCAACATCGCCCTGCGCGAGCCGCTCGTGACCGACGAGCCGCTGCCGGAGGACCGAGGCGGCCGCCCCGGCGGCGCCCCGTTCCTCGCCCGCCGGGCGGCGGCGGCGTTCGACACCGGCGACCCGGCGTTCGCTCGGCTGCACGAGCTCACCGGCGGCGCGCGCCGGGGCGTGATCGTCGCCGGGCGCCACGAGCGCGACAGCCCGCTCGGCGCCGCAGCGGCGAGCTTCGCCACCGCCGCGGGATGGCCGCTGCTCGCCGACCCGCTCTCCGGCGCCCGCCGCGGCCGGGCCGCGATCGCCCATTACGACGCGCTTCTGCGCGACGAGGCGTTCGCCGCCGAACGACGCCCCGACGTGGTCGTGCGGGTGGGCGACCTCCCGCCGTCGAAGCCGCTGCGCACCTGGCTGGCGGCCTGCGGCGACGCGAGCCAGGTCGCGCTCGATCCCGAGTCGGCGTGGCAGGATCCGGACGGCGTCCTGTGCGAGTCGATCGCCCTCGAGCCCGCGTCCGCGCTCGCCGCGCTCGCCACCGCGAGCGTCCCGGCCACCGCCAACGGGTCCTGGTTGGCCGGCTGGCGCGAGGCCGACGATCGGGCGAGCGCCGCGCTCGCCGAGGCCCTCGGCGACGACGAGCTCTCGGAGCCGTGGGTCGCCGGCGAGCTCGCCCGCACACTCGGCCGCGACGCCACGCTGTTCGTCGCCTCCTCGATGCCGGTGCGCGACCTGGAGTCCTTCTGGCCCCGCCTCGACGGGCCGCCGCGCGTGCTCAGCAACCGGGGCGCGAACGGCATCGACGGCACGGTGGCCAGCGCACTGGGGGCGGCGGCGGTCGCCGAGGGCCCGGTCGCCCTGCTCATCGGCGACGTCGCGCTCGCACACGACATCGGTGCGCTCGCGTCGCTCGCGCGCCGCCCGCGGCCGTTGACGATCGTCCTGATCAACAACGACGGCGGCGGGATCTTCGACTTCCTGCCTATCGCACGCACCCCGACCGTCGAGCCGGACGTCTACGCCGGGCACGTGAGCACGCCCCCCGGATTGGACTTCGCGTGCGCCGCGGCGCTCGCCGGCGCCGGATACGTCCGGCCCGACGACCGCCCGGGCGTGCGCCGGGCGCTGCGCGACGCGCTCTCCGCCCCCGCGGCGACCCTCATCGAGATACGCACCGACCGGGAGCGCAACGTTGCGCTGCACGCGCACGCCTGGTCGGCCGTGCGCAGCGCCGTCCGTGCCGAGGGCTAGCCTCCGGCGCCGATGAGCGCACCCGACCGCCAGCCGCGACTGATGGATGTGTCCGCCGACGGCACCGCGCCGGCGCCGCCCGCAACCCCGCGGCGTTCCTCCTCGAAGACGATCGGACCGGGCGACATCGTCGAGGTGGACAAGAAGGGCCGGCGCTTCCATGCCCTCGTGGACGAGCTCGAGCAGGGCGATAGCGGGCGCTTCGAGCTGCGCGTGCGTCCGCTGGACTCGCGCGTGTCCTACCACCACGCGACCGTCCGTGAGGTGGTCGGCGTGTGGCGCAAGGCGCGCCGGCGCGGCGGGTAGCTCCGGCCTGCCGGCACGGCGACGTTCGCGCCGGTTTGCGCCGCGTCGCGCAGCTTTAGTGACGGATGCGCATTGCCGATGCTGTTCGCGGTGCTTGTCGTACGTCGTACCCTTTCGCTCGTGCCCAGGTCGGTAGCACTTTGGGAGCACCCGGCCGCCGTCGTCGCCCGCGTGAACGCGGCCTTCGCGGCCTTCGGCGGCGCGAGCCTGCTCGCGATCGCGGTCACCGCCCCGGGGGACGTGTCGCACCTCGGGCTCGTGGTCGCGGCCCAGGTGTGCTGGCTGGCCAGCGCCGCCGCCGAGGTGCTCGTCGTCCGGCGGGACCGCAGTCACGCCGTCGATGCGGCGATGCTCGCCCTCAGCGCGGCCCTGTGCATCTTCACCGTGTGGGCCAGCGGCGGCCCGCACACCCCCGTGGGAAGCATGGCCCAGGCCTACGTCGTGCTCGTCATCGTGGCGGCCGCGTCGGAGCTCACCGTCGGCCCGATGCTCGCCTTCGCCGTGGTGTGCACGCTCAGCCGCCTGCTCCCCCTCGCGTACGGCGGGCTGACCGCCGCGGAGGCCCTCTCGAGCCTCCTGGCCGGCACCCTCATCGCCGCCGCGGCGGGTGTGCTCGTGATCGCCGCCCGCGTCAGCGTGGGGCGGATCGCCCAGACCTCCGCGGCGCTGTACGCCCGTGACGCCGCGCTGCGCGAGCTCGCCACGCTCGTGGCCACCGATCGGCCGATCGATGAGGTCATGTCGTTTGCGGCCGGCATGATCACCGACGTGGGCGTCGCCGACTGTGCCGTCGTGCTCGCCGCGCGCTCGGGGCGCGCGCACGCGATGGCCTGTGCCTCGGTGAACGGCGACCTGCACGCGGGATGCGACTTCGCGATCGCCCCGGGATCGCCGGTGGCGCGCGTGCTGTCCACCGGCGAGATGGTCGCGTTCGCGCCGGCGAACAGCCGCATGGCGATGCTCGGCTACGAGACCACCTCGCTCGCTCCCATCCTCGTGCACGGCCGTGTCTGGGGTGCGCTCACCGCGTCGCTGCGACCCGAGCGCGAGCAGCCCGACGAGCTGCAGTTCTCGCTGAAGGCCTGCGCCGAGCTCGTCGGCGTCGCGATCGGCAACGCCGAGCACAGCGAGATCCTGCGCCAGCAGGCGACGACCGACGCGCTCACCGAGCTGCTCAACCACCGCGTCCTGCACGACCGGATCGTCGAGGAGGTGGCCTGGGCCCGGCGCCACGGGCGCGCCCTGTCGGTGGCCGTGCTCGACATCGACCACTTCAAGCAGGTCAACGACACGATGGGCCACGTGCACGGCGACTCGCTGCTGCGCACGGTCGCGCACGTGTTGCGGGACATGTCTCGCACGGAGGATGCGATCGGCCGGATCGGGGGCGACGAGTTCGCCGTGCTGATGCCCGAGACCGACGAACGCGACGCCCTGCGGGCGCTGGAGCGCGTGCGGCGGCGCATCGCCGCCGACACCGGGCAGACCATCTCGGTCGGGGTGTGCGGCGTCGAGCACGCGGGCGACGTGGACGGCCTGCTGCGACGGGCCGACTGCGCGCTGTACTGGAGCAAGGCGAACGGCCGCGACCTCGGCTCGGTGTTCGAGCCGGAGGTGATGGAGGACCCGTCGGCCGACGATCGCGCTCGCGCGCTCGCGCGCTCGCAGGCGCTCGCCGGGTTGCGCGCGCTCGCCGCCGCCATCGACGCGAAGGATGCCTCGACGCAGCAGCACGCCGAGCGGGTCGCGCGCCTGTCCGCGCAGCTGGCCGAGCGTCTCGGCTGGTCCCCCGAGCGCGTCGCGCTCGTCCACGAGGCCGGGCTCGTCCACGACGTCGGCAAGATCGGGGTGCCCGACGCGGTGCTGTTCAAGCCCGACCGGCTCGGCGTCGACGAGTTCGAGCAGATCAAGGCGCACGCGGCGCTCGGCGCGCAGATCGTCGAGTCCGTGCTGACGCTCGAGCAGGTGAGTTGGGTGCGCTCGCATCATGAGCGGCCGGACGGCGGCGGCTACCCCGACGGGTTGGACGCCGAGTCCCTCCCGGACGGTGCGGCGATCATCACCGTGGCCGACGCATTCGACGCGATGACCACGGCGCGCCCGTACGGCGAGCCGCGGACGCCGGCGGAGGCGCTGGCCGAGTGCGAGACACTCACCGGCCGTCAGTTCCTGGCCGCGCCGGTGTCCGCGCTCGCGTCGATCGTCCACGAGCAGGACGACGAGCCGGTCGGGCTCAGCCGGCCAGCACCGGCAGGAGCGCCGACAGCTTGATCTCGGTCTCGGCGAGCTCGCTCGCCGGGTCGGACTCGCTCACGACGCCGACGCCGGCGTAGCAGTGCGCGTCACGGCCGCGCAGCAGCGCGCAGCGCAGCGCGACGCAGAACTCGCCGTCGCCGTGGCGGTCGCTCCAGCCGACGGGCCCGGCGTACCAGCCGCGGTCGAGGCCCTCGAGCGCCGGGATGAGCGGCGCCGCGACCGCGAGCGGCTCGCCGCCCACGGCCGGGGTCGGGTGCATCAGCCCGACGAGCTCGATGGCGTCGACCGGGCGCGCGAGCTGCGCGCGGATCGGTGTCGCGAGATGCTGGATGTTGGCCACACGCACGAGCGTCGGCTCGGGCGCCGCGGTGACCCACAGCGAGTGGGGCCGCAGCGTGCGCTCGATGCGTCGGGTCACGATCGCCTGCTCCGAGCGGTCCTTGTGCGAGCGCAGGAGCTGCTCGCCGAGATGGTCGTCGACCGCCGGGTCGGCGCTGCGGCGGGTCGATCCGGCGAGCGCGAGCGTGCTCGCGCGCAGGCCCTCGCGGCGCAGCAGCAGCTCGGGGCTCGCGGCCACGAGCGTTGCGTCCCCCCGCCCGACACAGAACGAGAAGCAGGCCGGGAACGCCTCGCGCAGGACCCCGAACACCGCGGCCGCGTCGTGCGGCTCGGGCGCGCGCACGAGCACCTCGCGGGCGAGCACCACCTTCTCGAGCTCCCCGTCGCGGATAGCGCCGACGGCGCGGGCCACGGCCTCCTCGTAGTGCTCCGGTGGCATCACGCTCGACACCGTGAAGCGTCCCGCCGGCGAGGGGTCGAGCAGCGGCAGCGGCGCCTCGCGCAGCTCGGCCACGCGCGCGAGCAGCCGCGCGAGCAGGTCGTCCGGGACGTCGTCGGGCGCGGCGAGCGCGGTCAGCGTCAGGTGCACCTCGGGGGCTCCGCCGCGTTGGCCGCGGGCGATCGACAGCTCGGGCACGATCAGCGACGCCGGTGCGAACCCCTCCCAGGCCGGGCTCTGGCCGCCGTCGGCGGCGAAGCTGAAGCCGCCGACCGCCACCGGACCCGTCGCGCCGGGGGCGACGTCATCGTCGCCCACCGCGTCACCGGAGAGCGCTCGCCAGCGCGCGGCGAGCTCGGTGAAGCGCTCGGGGCCGCTCGCCTGCAGCGTCGTGGCGGCGCCGAGGGCGGCGAGCGCCGCGCCGTCGTGGTCGGGGTGCTCCAGGACGAACCAGTCCTCTCCAGGCCGGCGCGATGCGCAGGCGACGGCGCTCGGGTCGGTCGTCGGCGCGAGCGCCACCGTCACCGACGCCAGGACCCCCTCGCCGCGTCGGCGCGCGCGGGCGACCCCGGCGACGAGATGCCCGTGCAGCCGTTCCCGCTCGGCTTCGCTGAGGCGCAGCGGCGGCTCGGAGACGGTGCGGATCGCCACGGCCCCCGAGTCTAGAGAACGGCCCGGGGCGAGCGGACCGAGCGGGGCGCGCCACCTCCCGCCGCCGGTCAGGTCTCCCCGCGACCGCGCGAGATCGCGATCTCGCCGGTGCGCATCATCTCGATGAGCCCGAACGGCCGCACCATCGCCTCGAACGCCTCGATCTTCTCGGTCGTCCCGGTGACCTCGACGATCACGGCGCGCTTGGTGACGTCGACGACCTTCCCGCGGAAGATCTCGGCGATCTGCATCAGCTCCCCGCGCTGCCCGCCGTCGACGGCGACCTTGAAGAGGGCGAGCTCGCGCGCGACGGTGTCGGTCGGCTCCAGATCGCGGATCTTCAGCACGTTGATGAGCTTGTGCAGCTGCTTGGTGACCTGATCGATCGGGTGCAGCGCGCCGTCGACGGTGAGCGTGACCCGCGAGATCTCCTCGTCGTTCGTCGGCCCGACCGTGAGCGTGTCGATGTTGAAGCCGCGCCGCGCGAACAGCCCGGCGATGCGCGTCAGGACACCGGGCTTGTTCTCCACCAGGATCGACAGGACGTGCTTGCGTCCCGTGCGCAGCCCGGTGACGGCCTCGAGGTCCTCGAGGCTCAGTGGTTCCTTGGTTCCCGGCTCGCCCATCAGCCCACCATCTCCCTCGCCGCCTGCCCGGCCGGAATCATCGGGTACGTGTTCTCCTCGCGCGTGACGCGCACGTCGACGACCACGGGTCCCTCGATCGCGAGCGCCTCGCGCAGATCGCTCACGAGCGTGCGCTTGTCGTGCAGGCGCAGCCCGGTCGCCCCGTACGCGTCGGCCAGCTTGACGAAGTCGGGGAACTCGCCCATCTCGACGTGGCTGTAGCGCTTGTCCCAGAACAGCTCCTGCCACTGACGGACCATGCCGAGGTAGCCGTTGTTCATGATCAGGACCTTGATCGGGATCTTCTCCTGCGCGCAGGTCGCGAGCTCCTGCGCGTTCATCTGCACCGAGCCGTCGCCGGCGACGCAGATGACCAGGTCATCGGGGCAGCCGACGGCGGCCCCCATCGCAGCGGGCAGGCCGAAGCCCATCGTGCCGAGGCCGCCGGAGTTGATCCAGCGCCGCGGCTTGTTGAAGTGGAAGTACTGCGCGGTCCACATCTGATGCTGGCCCACGTCGCTGGCGATGATCGCGTCACCGCCGGTCGCCTCGTAGATGGCCTGAATCATGTACTGCGGCTTGATCTCGTTATCGGCCGAGTCCTCGTAGGCGAGCGGATACTTCTCCTGCCAGGCCGAGATCCGCGTCCACCAGTCCTCCAGGCGAGCGGGATCGGCGCCCAGCGCCCGGTACTCGATGAGCAGCTTCGCCAGCACGTTGCGGGCGTCCCCGACGATCGGGATGTGCGCGGGCACGTTCTTGGAGATCTCGGCCGGATCGACGTCGATGTGGATGAACTTCGCGCGCGGGGCGAACTCCGACAGCTTGCCGGTGATGCGATCGTCGAAGCGGGCACCGACGGCGCAGATGAGATCCGCCTCGTCCATCGCGTAGTTGGCGGCGCGCGTCCCGTGCATCCCGAGCATCCCGAGCCACTGCGGATCCGGCGCCGGGAAGGCGCCGAGGCCCATCAGTGTGCAGGTGACCGGGAAGCGATCCGAACGGGCGAACTCGGTCAGCTCCGCCGAGGCGTTGGCGTTGACGACGCCCCCGCCCGCGTAGATGACCGGGCGCCGGGCGCTGGCCAGGGCCTTCGCGGCCTGGCGGATCTGCTTCTGATTGCCCTCGGTGGTCGGCTGATAGCCGGGCAGGCGCAGGTCCGTCACCGGCTCGTAGTCGATCTCGGCGCGCGAGAGGTCCTGCGGGATGTCCACGATCACCGGGCCGGGTCTCCCGGAGCGAGCGATGTGGAACGCCTCGTGGATCGCGCGCGGGATCTCGAGCGGGTGCTGGATCATGAACGAGTGCTTGACGACCGGCATCGTGATGCCGATCGTGTCGGCCTCCTGGAAGCCGTCGGTCCCGAGCAGCTCCGTCCGCACCTGCCCGGTGATGAACACGACCGGCACGGAGTCCATCATCGCGTCGGTGATCGGCGTGACGAGGTTCGTCGCGCCCGGACCGCTCGTCGCGAGCGACACGCCGACCTTGCCGGTCGCCTTGGCGTAGCCCTCCGCGGCGTGTCCGCCGCCGGCCTCGTGGCGCACGAGGATGTGGCGGATTCCCGCGTCCACGAACGCGTCGTAGGTCGGGAGGTTGGCGCCGCCGGGCAGGCCGAATACGACGTCGACTCCCTCCGCCTTCAGGCATTCCATCACGGCATCGACCGCGCGCATCGCACCGACCTCCTTTCCGTCACTCGTACGTAGGGACAGCAAGGCCGCTCCGGGCGCTACGGGGGCCCGAGCGGCGACAGAATCGCCAGTGTACCAGCGGGTTTTCCCCCGGCAAGCGGGGGTTCTCGACGGTCAGGCGGTCAGCGTCCCGAAGGTGCTCAGGAACTGCCGATGCCGACGCCGATGGCGAGCACGATCACGCCGCCGACGGTCACGACGAGCAGCGACGAACGCATCGAGACGTCGAGGAAGCGGTTGCGGATCCAGGCGATCACGAACAGCTCGACGGCAACGACGCAACCGGCGACGATGAGCGCGGTGTGCACGTTCGAGATGAGGAACGGGAGCGTGTGGAAGAGCCCCCCAAGCGCCGTCATTCCACCGGTGATCGAGCCGCGCACCACCGCGGAGCCGCGGCCGGTCTGCTGGCCCGTGTCCGACAGCGCCTCCGACCACCCCATGCTCACCCCGGCGCCGAGAGCGGTCGCCAGTCCGACGAGCAGCGCGGTGTGCGAATCCGACGCGAGCGCCGCGGCGAAGATCGGCGCCAGCGACGACACGGTCCCGTCGATCAGCCCGACGAGCGCCGGCTGGACCACGCGCAGGATGAAGTCCCGCTCGTCGTCGAAGCCGGCTCGATGAACGAACCAGGCGACGATCGAGTCCCCGTCGGACGTGTTGGGCCCCTCGGGGGCCTTCTCCTTCGCCTCGGTGGTGACCACGGAGGGCACTGTAGCAAGCGATTTGCAATAAGGATGCCCTAACTTTCGCTACAATCGAGCGATGAATATGGCCGGTCCGGACGAACGACTGATCGCCAAGCTGCGCGAGCGCGGCCAGCGGGTCACTCCCCAGCGCCTGGTCATCCATCGCGCTCTCGCGGCGCGCGACCAGCACGTGAGCGCCGAGGAGATGCACCGGGCGGTGAGCGAGCAGCTCCCGGGAACCTCCTTGCCGACGGTCTATGCGACGCTCGAGCTGTTCGAGCAGCTCGGCCTCGCCCAGCGCGTCGGCACGGGGAGCGGGCCGGTGCTCTACGACTCCCGCACCGCCCCGCACGGGCATGCGATCTGCCGGGTGTGCGGCGCGGTGTCCGACCTCGACGAGGGTGCGCCGGCGCCCGGCGCGCTCGAGTCGGCCCGTCGCGCCGGCTTCTCCCCCGACCACGCGCAGCTCGTGGTCTGGGGTCGCTGCGCCGACTGCGCCTGAGGCATCCGCGGCCGCGGCGCGCGGCGGCCTGCCGCTCAGGGCCGCCCGGCGGCCTCGCGCGACCACGCCTCCGGCGCGATCGCCACCTCGGGGAACTCGAGCTCCTCCCCGCAGCGCGTGCAGACCGCGTCGTAGATCTTCGTCACGGTCCCGCAGCGCGGGCACTGCCGGCGCAACTCGTCGGAGTCGTAGCGGTAGAAGATCGCGGCGAGCAGGCCGATGAACGGCACGATCGCCGAGATGAGGAACCAGAGCACGAACGAGCTCCCCTTGACGCGGCCGACGATTCCGCCGGCCAGGCCGAAGCAGAGCGCGATGACGACGTAGCCCATGGGCTGGTTGGGACTGCTACAGGACGACGCGCAGCGCCCACACGAGCGCGACGATCGCCACGACGATCACGACCACGCTCGCGACGGCAGCCACGATGTGGAAGAGAAAGTGCAGCAGCACCCAGGCCGCCACCAGCAGGACCAGGATGGCGATCGCCTTCTGGCCCCATGACGACGACGACGAGTTGGATTGAGGCGGCGTGTTCATGCCCCTAGGGTAGTCGGTCGCCGACCCCGTCGGGGCAAGAGCTCGCCCAAATCAGTCGTGGGGGCGGCGCAGGTAGCTGAAGTCGGCCGACGAGCGCCGCTCCGTCGCCCCGCGCGGCGCGTCGCCGTCGAGGCGGGCGAGGCGGTAGCGCCGGATACGGGGCCGGCGCTGATCGGTGGCGGTCGCGGCCGCGGCGGGATCCTCGGGCAGGAGCATGAAGCGCGCGCATTCGGAGCGGTCGCGGGCGGAGGAGGTCGTGTCGCTCATGATGGCAATGATCGACCGTGCCCCGCCTGCGCCGTATGGCCCGCGGTCCAAAATCCGCCGCGGCGAGGTGTACCGCCTGGCAGCCCCGGCGGTCCGGACGCGTCCGTGCCTCGGGCGCGGACGCATCAGCGGGCGTCGCCGGCGGCGTCGAGCGCCTCGCGCATCGACGGCGGCAGGCGCCGCCGCAGCCGCCACGACGCGCCACAGAACGCGAGGTTGGCCACCGTGGCGAACCCCGACTCATCCGTTCGCAGCGCGAGCAGCAGGTGCGCGATGCGGTCGGCCTGCGGCAGCCTGACGACCCGGTCCTCCTCGCCGGCGCCGCGCGGGTCGACCTTCACGCAGTAGCAGAACACCCGCCGGCCGCGCACGAGGAGCGCGCCGGCCGGCCCGACGAGCCACACGCCGAGACGACCGCGTTCGAGCACGAGCCCGGTCTCGGCGTACAGCTCGCGCGCGCGGTGACCGACGAGGTCCCCGAGCAGGCCGACCGCGACGCGCTCGGCCTCGGCCGACGGATCGCCGGACGACGTCATCGCCCGCGGCTTGGGACGCACGACGTTCGCGCCGCGCTGGGCGTACAGCACCGGGATCACCCACGCGTGCGCGAGCGCGACGAAGGCGACCGCGAAGGCAAGTGGCTGCAGGAGCATCAGCACCACGGCGGCGACGACGAACGGAACCGCATACGCCACGGTCGTCGCCGTCCACAGCGTGCCCGAGCGGACGAGCGCGCGCTCGTCCACCCGCGCGCGCCAGTGCACCGCCGAGAGCTCCGGGAGCGGCTCGGCCGCGCCGAGCGGCGTCCTGGCGGCATGACCGACCGAGCTCATCGGCGGGTCCGATCACTCCTCGGTGCCGGCCGTCCCGGCACCGCGTGGGCGCCGCCTCGGATCATTCCTCAGCCGCCGGCGATCGGCAGGCGCATGATGACGAGGTCGGCGTCGAGCGGCAGCTCACGCACCTGCTCGGCGTGTCCCTCTCCGTCGCTGACGATCGCGAAGTAGCCTCGATCGAGCTCCTCGCGGAACGCGCGCACGGCGTCCTCGACGGTGTCCGGCTCGGCGGTGCTCCACTCGGCGAGCGTCGTGTGACCGGTCTGGTCCATCCGGATGAGACGGGACAAGGCTCCCTCCTCGTGACGATGACTCTGCGGCGCCGCGGCGGGCGTCGCCCGTGGCCCAATGGTACGCCTGCGAGACACCGTCGACGAGGCGTTACGCGACGGTCGTAGTCCGTGCCGCCCGAGCCGCAGACCGGCCGGCTCGTCAGGCGCCGAGCTGCTCGAGCACGAGCCGGCGCACCTCGCCGCCGTCGGCGCGTCCGCGCGTCTCGCGCATCACGTATCCGACGATCGGCCCGATGGCCTCGAGCTTGCCGGCGCGGATCTTCTCGGCCGCGTCGGCGTTGGCCTCGATCGCGGCCGACACGATCGGCGAGAGCTCGTCGGCGGCGCCGACCGCGGACAGGCCCTCCGCGGCGACGATCGCGCCCGGGTCGCCGCCGTCGGCCAGCAGGCGCTCGAGCACCGTGCGGGCGCTGCCGACCGTGACCTCGCGGCGCGACACCATCGCCACGAGGGCCGCGAGGGCCGCCGGGGTCACCCGGCTGTCGCGCGGCGAGGTGTCCGTCAGGCGCGGGGCGAGCTCGGCGCTCACCCACTGCGCCAGCGCCTGCGCCGGCGCCGGTTCCCCGTCGGCGGTGGGCGCCGCCTCGAGCACCGCGTCGAAGTAGGCAGCGAGCTCGCCCCGGAAGGCGAGCGCCTGGGCGCTGTCAGTCGTCAGGCCGAGCTCGGACTCGTAGCGCTGGGCGCGCGCCGCCGGCAGTTCGGGCATCGCGTCGCGGGCCGCGCCGAGCATCGCTTCGCTGATCGCGATCGGCACGAGGTCCGGCTCGGGGAAGTACCGGTAATCGTGCGCCTCCTCCTTGGAGCGCAGCGAGGTGATCCGACCGCTGGAGGGATCGAAGTGGAGCGTCTCCTGTTCGACCGGCTCGCCGGCCGACAGCGAGCGGGTCTGGCGCTCGATCTCGGCCCGGATGCCCTGCTCCAGGAAGCGGAACGAGTTCATGTTCTTCAGCTCGGTCTTGGTGCCCAGCTCGGTGCTCCCGACCGGGCGGATCGAGACGTTCGCGTCGCAGCGCAGCGAGCCCTGCGACATGTCGACGTCCGAGACGCCGAGCTCGCGCAGCGTCGTGCGCAGCAGGGTCAGCCACTCGCGCGCCTGCTCGGGCGAGCGGACGTCCGGCTCGGTGACGATCTCCACGAGTGGGGTGCCGCCGCGGTTGAAGTCGACCACGCTGCGGTCCGACCCGTGGATCCGCCCGCTGCCGCCGGCGTGCACGAGCTTCGCCGCGTCCTCCTCGAGGTGCACGCGGTGGATGCGCACCTCTCCGAGGCGCCCGGGGCCGCAGAGCGGCTCGTCGTACTGGGAGATCTGATAGCCCTTCGGCAGGTCGGGATAGAAGTAGTTCTTGCGATGGAAGATCGAGCGCGGGGCGAGCTCGCACTCGAGCGCCATGCCGATCATGAGGCCGAAGTGGATCGCGCGCGCGTTGACGACGGGCAGGCTCCCGGGCAGTCCGAGGCACACCGGGCACGTGCGCGTGTTCGGCGGTTCGCCGAACGACAGCTGGCAGCCACAGAACATCTTCGTCCGCGTCGAGAGCTGGACGTGGATCTCCAGTCCGATGACGGGCTCGTAGTCGGTCATGTGCGCGCCGCGCTCCCGTCGAAGCCGATCTCGAGCTCGAGCGCGTGGGCGCAGTCGAGGATGCGACCCTCGCTGAACGCCGGGCCGGCGATCTGGAAGCCGGTCGGCAGCCCCGGACCGTCCGGCGCGCCGTCCGGGCGTCCGAGTCCGTTCGGAATCGAGATCGCGGGAATCCCGGCGAGCGACATCGGCACCGTGCAGAAGTCGTTGAGGTACATCGCGAGCGGATCGCTCGTCTTGGACCCGAGCTCGAAGGCCACGGTCGGGCTCGTCGGCGTCGCGATGAAGTCGAACTCCGCGAACGCGCGCTCGAAGTCCTGCGCGATCTTCGTGCGCACCCGCTGCGCGCGTCCGTAGAACGCGTCGTAGTAGCCGCTCGAGAGCGCGTAGGTGCCGAGCATCACGCGCCGCTTGACCTCCGGCCCGAAGCCGTCGTGACGCGTGCGCGTGTACATGTCGATGAGCCCCGCGTCGCCGCCGCGGCGCAGCCCGTAGCGAACGCCGTCGTAGCGCGCGAGGTTCGAGGAGGCCTCCGCCGGGGCGAGCACGTAATACGCCGAGAGGGCGTGCGGAGCGTGCGGCAGCCGGCAGGTGGACACGCTCGCGCCGAGACGCTCGGCCAGCTGCAGCGTCTCCTGGAAGGCCTCCAGCACGCGCGACTCGATCCCCTCGCCAGACAGCTCCTCCGGGACGCCGAGGCGTACGCCGTCCAGCCGCGTGGCGCTCGGCAGCTCGATCGGCTCGGGGTACGAGAGCGACGTCGAATCAAGCGGATCGCGCTCGCCGACCATGTGACGCAGCAACAGCGCCGCGTCGGTGACGTCCCGCGCGAACGGCCCGGCCTGGTCGAGCGAGGACGCGAACGCGATCATGCCGTAGCGCGAGACGGCGCCGTAGGTCGGCTTGAGCCCGACGATGCCGCACAGCGCGGCCGGCTGACGGATCGAGCCGCCCGTGTCGGTGCCGAGCGCCCAGGGGGCCAGCCCGGCCGCGACGGCCGCCGCGCTGCCGCCCGACGAGCCACCCGGGACGCGCGAGCGCTCCCAGGGGTTGAGCACCGGCCCGTAGGCGGAGTTCTCGTTCGACGAGCCCATCGCGAACTCGTCCTGGTTGGTCTTGCCGAGGAGCGGCGCACCGGCCGCGGCGAGGCGCTGCACCACCGACGCCGTGTAGGGCGGGCGATAGTCCTCGAGGATCCGCGAACCCGCCTGGCTGGGGACGCCCTCGGTGCAGAACAGGTCCTTGACGGCCAGCGGCACCCCGCCGAGCGGCGCGCCGGCCGCCGCCGCCGCGGGAGGCGCATCGGCGACCCACACGAACGCATTCAGCTCGTCGGCCGCGGCCCGCTCGCGGTAGGCGTCGAAGAGCTCCCGGGCCGACAGCTCGCCGGCGCCGACGCGTCGGGCGGCCTCATGGGCCGACAGCTCGATGGGGTTGCTCACGGCTCGCCGCCGGCCTGGGGGCTCGGCACCGCGAAGCCGTCGTCGACGACCTCCGGGGCGGCGGCCAGGACCACGTCGCGCGGAAGGCACGGGATCGGCACGTCCTCGCGCAGCGCGTTCTCGACCTCGACGACGTGCGAGGTCGGCGGCACCCCCTCGAGGTCGAGCTCGCCGATCTTCTCGATGTGATCGAGCACACGCGCGAGGTCGGCGGTCATGCGCTGCACCTCGTCCTCGCTCAGCTCGAGGCGGGCGAGGCGCGCGACATGGAGGACCTCTTCGCGGTCGATCACGGCGGCGATTCTACGCGGGAGCCGCGGCGCTCACGCGGGCGGCGCCGACAGCGGCGTCGAGTCGTCGGGCGAATACCGGTCGGTGCGCTCGTCGCGCATCGACAGCCAGGCGCCGACGAGGATGACCGCCGACGCCGCGAGCCCCAGCCAGCTCGCGGGGCAGCGGCCGGTGGCGTCACCGGGGAGCACGAGTACCCACACGAGGATCGCGATCGTGGTGACGAACGCGAGCAGCGTCGTCCACACGGCGCTCGCCACCGGCAGCGCCGGCGTGCGCTCCGTGACCGTCGCGACCGCGAGCGCGAGCGCGGCGAGCACGACCGCGACGATGAGCACGTCGACGACCCCGAACTCGTCCCACGCGGTCATGTTGCCGCCGGGCCCCTGAAACCAGGGCCGGAAGGTGAGGACGGCGAGCGCGATCGCACCGACGGTCGCGATCAGCTCGCCCGAGCGAAGACGGGTCAGCTTCATGGCCGGCGTGAAGCCTAGACGGTCAGCGATCGGTCTCGGCCGCCACGCAGCTCCGGCGCGCGGTCAGCGGGCGACCTGGGCGCGGGCCGCGTCAAGCGTGTTGCGCATCAGCATCGCGATCGTCATCGGCCCCACCCCGCCGGGCACCGGCGTGATCGCGCTCGCGACCTCGGCCACGTCGTCGAAATCGACGTCCCCGACGAGCCCGGACTCGAGCCGGTTGATGCCGACGTCGATGACCACCGCGCCCGGCTTGACGAACTCACGGGTCACGAGGCGCGGGCGACCGACCGCCGCGATGAGCACGTCCGCCCGGGCGCAGACCCCCGGGAGGTCGATCGTGCGCGAGTGACACATCGTGACCGTCGCGTTGGCGGCGAGGAGCAGCTGGGCCATCGGCTTGCCGAACAGGTTCGAGCGGCCGATCACGACGGCCTCGGCACCCTCCAGCGTCGCGTCGATGCTGGCGAGCAGCTCCATCACTCCGTTCGGCGTGCACGGGCGCAGGCCAGGACGGCCGAGCGCGAGCAGCCCGGCGCTCACCGGGGTGAGCCCGTCGACGTCCTTGGCCGGATCGATGAGGCCCGTGAGCTCCGTCTCGCCGAGGCCGCCCGGGAGCGGCAGCTGGAGCAGGATGCCGTGCACGCGGTCGTCGGCGTTGAGGCGCTCGATGACCGCCGCCACCTCGTCGCTCGTGGCCGTGGCCGCCAGCGTCTCGCTGACCGCCGCCATGCCGATCTCGGCCGACGTCCGCTGCTTGCCGGCGACGTACACGGCCGAGCCGGGATCGTCGCCGACGAGGATCGTGGCCAGCCCCGGCGGATAGCCGTGCTCGGCCGTGAACGCGGTGACGCCCGCGGCGACGTCGGCACGGACCGTCGCCGCGACCGCCTTGCCATCGATGATCGTGGCCGTCATCACGGCCTTGATCTTAGGGGTGGCGGAGGCGGGCCCCCAGCCGGCCGCAGGCCGGCATGGTCTCCGGGTGGCGGAGGCGGCCATGTGGCCGCCGGAGACGGGCCCCCAGCCGGCCGCAGGCCGGCATGGTCTCCGGGGGGCGGAGGCGGGCCCCGGCCAGCAGATGTTCGGTCGATCTTCGCTCATACGCGAACAAGATCGACCAAGGTGCGTATCCGTTTGGGTCAGGTCGAACCCCGTCGACCGTGTCCTGGCGTCCGAGCGCCGGCGGATCCTGGTCGCGACCGCCGTGTTTCCAGGGCATCGCGCAGGACGCGATTGCGAGCCGGAGTCCCGTCGGGGCCGCTTCGAGGGCATACCTGAGCTAACCGGATACGCACCTCGACCAATCTTCGCGGCTCGCGGTCGATCTGGCCCCCGGGCCGGCGGCCGTATCAACGCGGCGCGCGCGCGGGCCCGAGTCGGCGAAACGCGCTCCGCCGGCGAGCGGTGCCGGGGTGTCGCGGAACCATTTCGAGCGCCGCGGGGGGAAGTTTGGTCGATCTTCTTCCGCCATGAGAGAAGATCGACCAATCTTCGCGGCTCGCCGTCGATCTGGCCCCCGGGCCGGCGGCCGTATCACCGCGGCGCGCGCGGGCCCGACTCGGCGAAACGCGCTCCGCCGGCGAGCGGTGCCGGGGTGTCGCGGAACCGGTTTCGGGCGCCGCGGGGGGGGCGGGTGGGAACTTTGGTCGATCTTCTTCCGCCATGAGAGAAGATCGACCAATCTTCGCGGCTCGCCGTCGATCTGCCCCCGGGCCGGCGGCCACCAAGGTGCGTATCCGCTTGGGTCAGGTCGAACCCCGACGACCGTGTCCTGGCGTCCGAGCGCCGGCGGATCCCGGTCGCGACCGCCGTGTTTCCAGGGCATCGCGCAGGACGCGATTGCGAGCCGAGTCCCATCGGGGCCGCTTCGAGGGCTGACCCGAGCTAACCGGATACGCACCTCGACCAAACCTCCCGCGAGCCCCGCTCGGGCGCAACCGTGTGCCGGATCCCTCCCGGCCTGCGCCGCCCACGGAGCCGCGCAGGCCGCGGGCCCCGGCGTCGCGGCTCGCGGCCGCCTACCGGCGCGTGACGGGCGCGAAGTCGGCCATCAGCTTGCGCTCGGAGCCGTCCCCCGAGAACCGCACCACGATGATCCCGCCGGGCTCCACGCCGGTCACGACGCCCTCGCCGAAGGCGGCGTGCACGACGTCCTCGCCGAGCCGGAAGGTGAGCGTGGGCTGATCGGTGCGGGCCGCCGCCCAGCCGCCCGGCCGGCCGCCCGCCGACGACTGCCCGGAGGCGCCGCCGATGGCCACCCCACCGACGCCGTGGCGCAGCACCGGCTCGTCCTCGCGGTCGGTGAGATTCGCCGGGATCTCGTCGAGGAACCGGCTGCGCAGCCCGTACGTCTGTGACCCGAACACGGCGCGCCGTCGCGCGTAGCTGAGGCAGAGGTCGCGCATCGCGCGGGTGACGCCGACGTAGAACAGCCGCCGCTCCTCCTCGAGTCCGCCCTCCTCGAGCGCCCGCGAGTGCGGGAAGACGCCGTCCTCGCAGCCGATGATGAACACGATCGGGTACTCGAGGCCCTTGGCGTTGTGCAGCGTCATGAGCGTGACCATGTGCTCCTCGTCGCGTCGCGTGTCGGCGTCGGCGACGAGCGCGATCTGCTGCAGGAAGACGTCGAGCGTGTCCTCGCCCGGCTCGGAGGCGGCGTCGAACTCGCGGGCGACGCCGACGAGCTCCTCGAGGTTCTCGATCCGCCCCTGGGCCTCGATCGTGCGCTCGGCCTCGAGCGCCTCGACGTATCCCGTCTGGGACAGGAGGGCCTCGAGCAGATCGCCGACCGGGACGTGCTCCTCGGCCCGGGCGCGGAGCGACACCATCGTGTCCATGAAGCGGTGCAGCGCCTTCACCGCGGCCGCGCCGAGGCCCGGGACCGTGTCGGGCTCCGCGGCCACGTCCCACACCGGCGCGTCGATGCTCGTGGCGTGGGCGATCACGCGCGACAGCGACGTCTGACCGATGCCGCGGCGCGGCGAGTTGGCGACACGCGTGAAGCTGACGACGTCGCGGGGATTGGCGAGCAGCGTCAGGTACGCGATCGCGTCCTTGACCTCGGCGCGCTCGTAGAACTTCGTGCCGCCGATGACCTGGTAGGCGATCTCGCGGCGCACGAGCGTGTCCTCGACGACCCGCGACATGGCGTTCGTCCGGTAGAAGACGGCGATCTCCGAGCGCGAGCAGCCCTCCTCGACCAGGCGCTCGATCTCCCCGACGACGAAGCGCGCCTCCGCGTGCTCGTCCTCGAGCTCCCGGATACGGATCGGGTCGCCCTCCCCCAGCTCGCTCCAGAGCGTCTTGGCGATGCCCCCACGGTTGTTCGCGATCACGGCATTGGCCGCCGAAAGGATCGTCTGCGTCGAGCGGTAGTTCTGCTCGAGCTTGACGACCCGCGCGTCCGGGAAGTCGTCCTGGAAGTCGAGGATGTTGTGGATGTCGGCGCCGCGCCAGCCGTAGATCGACTGGGAGTCGTCACCGACGACGGCGAGGTTGCGATGCCCCGGGATGTGCACGCGCTCGCCGCGCTCGGGCGCCTCGCGCCCGCCGCCGACGAGCAGCTGAAGCCAGCGGTACTGGGCGTAGTTGGTGTCCTGGTACTCGTCGACGAGCACGTGGCGGAACGCCGCCGCGTAGCGTTCGCGCACCTCGGGGAACAGCTCGAGCAGGTTGACCGCCCGGAAGAGCAGGTCGTCGAAGTCCATCGCGTTGGCGCGGTGCAGCTCGCGTTCGTAGCACTCGTACACGTCGGCGACCGTCTGCTCGAAGTAGGAGCCGACGAGTTGGCGGTAGGCCTCGGCGTCGCGCAGGCGGTTCTTGGCGTCAGAGATCTGGTTGTGGACGGCCGTCGGGGTGAAGCGCTTCGGATCGATCCCGAGCTCGTCGAGGGAGCGCTTGGTCAGCCGTCGCGCATCGGCCTGGTCGTAGATGGTGAACTGGCGCGTGTAGCCGAGCCGCGCGCCGTCGGCCCGCAGCATGCGCGCGCACGCGGCATGGAAGGTGAGCAGCCACATCCCGCGTGTGCGTCGCCCGAGCAGCAGCTCGACGCGATCGCGCATCTCCTGGGCCGCCTTGTTCGTGAAGGTGATCGCGAGGATCTCCCCGGGCTGGGCGACGCCGGTGAAGATGAGATATGCGATCCGGTGCGTGAGTACGCGGGTCTTCCCGCTGCCGGCACCGGCGAGGATGAGAAGCGGCCCCTCGCCATGCGTGACCGCCTCGCGTTGCGGCTCGTTGAGCCCGTCGAGCAGGCGGTCCAGTCGCTCCTGCAGCTCGGGCGGATCCTGGCCCGGCGGGGCCGGGATCTCGAGGGCGTATTCGGACTCTTGGCTCACCTCACTCACGGTGCACTGAGGATAGACCCGGCTACGGCGGGGGCGCCGCGGGCGCAGCCGCGATACTGGCGTCATGTCCATCTGCGACGAGGTGCGTGAGCACTGCGCCGAGGTCGCGGGCTCAGCCCGCTGGGTCGGCATCGACCTCGATGCGGCCGCGGCCGTCGAGCCGACCCCCGCGCCGAGTCTCGACCCGCAGCGCCACTACCTCGAGGGCACCGAGGAGGACGTGGCGATGTACCTCTTCACGCTCGACGCGATCAACTTCGGATCCGGCTGGTTCCCGCTGCTGCGCAAGCGCGAGGTCGACGGGCGGGCGCTGTCGGGCTACTTCACGGTCGCCTCGGCGCTGACCGACCATTTCCGTGCCGCCGGGCCCTGGACGCCGGCCGAGCTGCGCGCGCTGGACACCGGAACGATCGCCGACGTCCTCGGTCAGCGTCCCGACCTCGAGCTGATGTCGCTCTACGCCCAGGGGCTGCGTGCGCTCGGGCGCTTCCTCGGCGAGCGACCGGCGCTCGAAGTCGTCGATTCGGCGCGCGGATCCGCCGCGCGGCTGGCGCATGTGCTCGCCACCGGGATGGCGATGTTCAACGACGTCGGCTTCTACAAGCGGGCGCTCATCACGGGTCACGACCTCGCGCTCGCCGGCGTGGCCGACTTCGACGACCTCGACACGTTGCCGATCTTCGCCGACAACCTCGTGCCGCACGTGCTGCGCTGCGACGGCGTGCTCGTCTACGACGAGCGGCTCGCCGCCCACATCGACGCCGGTCGGCGCGTGCGCATGGGCGAGGCCGAGCACGAGATCCGGGCCTGCGCGGTGCACGCCTGTGAGCTCATCGCCCGCCGCACCGGTGTCCCCCCGCGCGAGCTCGACGCGTGGCTGTGGCACCGCGGCCAGGCGCCCGAGTACAAGGCGCGGCCTCGCCACCGCACGACGACCGTCTTCTACTGATCGCCGGCCGGCGCGCTCGCTGCAGCGGCCGCCCTCAACCGCCGGCCGGGTTGCGACCCCGGACCGGGCGCAGCGGCCGCACCTCCGCGCCCTCGGCCGGCTCTCCGCCGGAGAGCTCGGCGACCAGGCGCTCGAGGGCGCCGATCCGACTCGCCAGCCCCTGGATCGCCTCGGCGATCGGGTCGGGTAGGTGAATCCAGTCCGCGTCCGGGCCCTCGGGACGGCGTCCGTCGATCCGCACCGGGTGGCCCGGGTTGCCGACGACCGTCGAATTCGGGGGCACGTCGGTGATGACGACACTGTTGGCGCCGATCTTCGCGCCGTGGCCGATCGTGATCGGGCCGAGCAGCTTCGCGCCCGAGCCGATCGTGACGTTGTCCTGCACCGTCGGATGGCGCTTGCCACTCGCGAACCCGGTGCCGCCGAGCGTGACGCCCTGGTACAGCGTCACGTCGTTGCCGATCTCGGCCGTCTCGCCGACGACCACGCCGGAGCCGTGGTCGATGAACAGCCCCTCGCCGATCTCCGCGGCCGGGTGGATCTCGATGCCGGTCAGCGTCCGCGACGCCATCGCGATCGAGCGTGGCAGCACCGGCAGCCCCGCGTCGTGCAGGGCGTGTGCCACGCGATGAGCGAGCACGGCGTGGATCCCCGGCCAGTTGAGCAGGATCTCGGTGGGCCCGACGCCACGGGCGGCGGGGTCGCGATCGCGCGCGGCGGCGATGTCCCGGCGTACCTCCTTGGCAACCCGACCGAGGGTGGCGAGGCCGAACATGCACCAAGCGTAGCGGCCTCGGCGCCGGGGGAGGCGCCGTTCCTAGGGGGCGAAGAACGGCTGTGACACGTATCGCTCGCCGGAGTCCGGCAGGATCACCACGATCCGCCGACCGGCGGACTCGGGCCGGTCGGCCACCCGCAGCGCGCCCCAGAGCGCCGCACCGCCGGAGATCCCGACCAGCACGCCGAGCTCCCGGGCGCACCGCCAGGCGGTGGCGATCGCGTCGTCGTCGGAGACCGGGATCACCTCGTCGATCAGCTCGCGGTTGAGAACGGGCGGCACGAAGCCCGCGCCGATGCCCTGGATCCGATGCGGCCCGGGCGGCCCGCCCGACAGCACCGCCGACGTGGCCGGCTCCACAGCGACGACCTGCAGGCTCGCGTTGTGCTCGCGCAGGAACTCCCCGGCCCCGGTGATCGTCCCACCGGTGCCGACGCCGGCGACGAGCACGTCGACCGCGCCGTCGAGCGTGGCCAGGATCTCGGGACCGGTCGTGCGCCGGTGCGCCTCGGGGTTGGCCGGGTTGGAGAACTGGTCGGGGAGGAACACGTCGGGCTGGCGCGCGAGCTCGCGCGCCGCCGACACCGCCTCCGCCATGCCCCCCATCGACTCGGTGATCTCGACTCGGGCTCCGTACAGCCGCAGCAGTCCCTCCCGCTCGCGGCTCATCCCCTGCGGGAGCGTGAGCACGAGCTCATAGCCCTTGGCCGCGCACACGAACGCGAGCGCGATGCCGGTGTTGCCGCTCGTCGCCTCCACGATCGTCGTGCGCCCCGGCTCGATGCGCCCCTCGGCCTCGGCGGCCTCGATCATCGCCACCCCGATGCGGTCCTTGACGCTGCCGCCCGGATTGCGGGCCTCGAGCTTGCCGAACAGCTGCACGTCCCGGTCGATCGCCGCCGCGTCGAGCAGCCCCGTCAGGGCCAGCAACGGCGTGTCGCCGACGAGCTCGGCAATGTTGATCGGAATTCGCCCCATAGGCCCCCCGACAATAGTGAGCGTCGCCGAACGACGCCGCGACACGTCGTGCACCGCGGCCCACCCCAACACCCGGCGGCCGCTGGGACGATCGTCGAGCGGGCTTTACAAGGGGTTGTCAGCGGCGTAACAGTGGCTCAACACGCAGGGACTACACCCGCGGGTAGATGGGAGACATGGCACCTCACACCGGATCCGCCTCGAGCGCCGCGCCCGCGCCAGCGAGGCACCGTGGCGTGCGCCAGGGCGGCATCGATCAGACCTGCCCGCGCTGTGGCGTGACCGTGCACGTGCGCTCGGCCGCGCTTGCCGTCCGCTACTGCCCGCAGTGCATGGCGCGGGCGCGCATCGCCACGCCGATGCCGATCGCCCGCACGCCCTGAGCCCCCTCGGCGCCCGAATCCGGCCCGTCGGTCGTGGGCCGTATCGTCCGGGCATCGTGTCCGAGGCCCGACCGGCTTGCACGGGTGCAGCCCCCTTGATCATCGCTCATCGCGGCGCCTCGGCGCACGCCGCGGGCAACAGCCTGGACGCCTTCGACGCGGCGATCGAGCAGGGCGCCGATCTGATCGAGTTCGATGTGCGGCGCACGAGCACCGACGAGCTCATCGTGTTCCATGACGCGCGCGTGGGCGGCGTGCCCGTCGCGCAGCTCACCCGGGAGGAGATCGCCCGCCGCCGGCGCCGAGTCCCGCCGCTGCTGGAGGAGGTGCTCGAGCTCGCGGGCGGGCGGGTACGGATCGACGTCGAGCTCAAGGAGGATGGCTACGTCGAACGCGTCCTCGCGCTCGTCGCCGAGCGCTTTGCCGCGCCCGAGGTGATCGTGACCTCGTTCCTGGACCCGGTCGTGACCCGTGTCAAGGACGTCGAGCCGGCGATCCGTACCGGCCTGCTCCTCGGGGTCGACCGGCCGGCTCATCGCCTGCGCACGCGGCTGTCGGAGCTGCGGCCCGTGGCCCGCGCGCAGGCCTGCCGAGCCGACTACGTCGCGCCCCACCACGCGCTCGCGCGCCTCGGCACGCTCGCGCGTGCTGCCGCCGCCGGACTGCCCGCGCTCGTGTGGACCGTCAATCGCACCGAGCTCATCCGCGAGCTCCTCGGCGACCCGCGCGTGGCCGGGATCATCACCAACGTTCCCGCCCGGGCGATCGAGTTGCGCCGTCAGGGCGAGCCCGGCTCGCCCTCGGCGCCGTAACGATCCTCCCAGGCGTCGACCTCATCGAGCGTCAGCTCGACGTGCACGTCGTGCCCCCGCTCGATGAGCGACGCGGTCATCTCGGCGACGCCGAGGCGCACCCCCGCGGCGGCCGCGCCGCGGAGTGCCGCGGCCACCGCCACCGAGTCCTTCTCGCCGAGCTCGATCTCGAGGCGCCGCGCCAGGGTGTGCGAGATCGACCGCAGCGCGTCGGTCACGGCGGCGTCGAGATACGGCGAGCGCTCGTCGTCCATGCCGTGCGGACGGTAACGTGCGTGCGAGCCGAGCGCCATCGCGCTCCGCGTGGGTCCGCCGCCGTCACGGCATCGGACCCGACGCCGGCGCTGCCGTGGGGGCGGCGTCGCTCCCCAAGGCCGCCTCGGGTCCGCCCTCGACGAGACGTGAGGCGGATGACCCCGCACAGGAGGAACCCATGCCATCGCAAGCCCCGCTCTCAAGCCTTGGCCAGACCGCGGTCGAGGTCGCGATGGTGCGGGCTCGCGAGAGCGAGCGCCCTGACCGTCTGTTCGATGACCCGTACGCCGCCGCGTTCGTCGCCGCGCTCGGGGCGACACCCGCCGACGAGGCGGCGGCCGATGCCCAGACGCCCGAGGCCGCGCGTGCCGCGTTGGCCCTGCAGATCGCGATCCGCACCCGCTTCTTCGATGACCAGCTCATCGATGCATGCTCGATCGGCTGCCGCCAGGTCGTGCTGCTGGCGGCCGGACTGGATACACGGGCGTTCCGGCTGCCCTGGCCCACCGGCGTGCGGCTCTTCGAACTCGACCTGCCCGACGTCGTGTCCTTCAAGGACGCCGTGCTGGCCGAGCGCGGCGCGGTGGCCCGATGCGCGCGCATGTCGCTCCCGATCGACCTGCGCGGCGACTGGCCCGGCGCGCTCGCCGACGCCGGCTTCGACCGCCGGCAGCCGACGGCGTGGCTGGTCGAGGGGCTGCTCATCTACCTGACGGCGGAGGAGGCGACGCGGTTGCTCGACAACATCGCCGCGCTCTCCGCGCCGGGCAGCCAGCTCGTCTGCGAGCGCGCAAACTTCGCCGATCCCGTGCTCCTCGAGCAGGCCAACGCGCTCCTCGGGATGGACCACTTCAGCGCGCTGTGGAAGGGCGGGCTCGGTTACGACGCCGCCGACTGGCTGCGCGGCCACGAGTGGGAGGTCTATGCGCACGACCTCGGACCGGTTGCGGCCGCCTACGGGCGGCCGTCCGACGCCGAGCTGAAGGGGGGCTTCCTGACGTCGATCTATCGCGGCGGCTGACCTACGCACCCCGACGCGGAGGCGCAATGGTCGCTCATGGGCGCGGGTCGCCGCCGCGAACGTAGAGCGGGACCGTCGTCGTCTTGTCGTCGACGGTCAGCTGCATCGTGTACGTGCCCTCCTCCTCGGCCACGAACTGGATGAGCGTCGGAATGAGCGCCCCGACCTCCCAGCCGGCGGGCTCGTTCGGAGCGCGGTCCTCGGGGAAGCGGAACAGCATGTCCAACGGGGGCGCGCACGGCTCCATGTCGGGTCCGAGCGGCTGCAGCACAAGCGAGTGGTCGGCGTCGACCTCGCTGCTGTGGCCGTGCACCTGCACGGCGATCCAGACGCTCAGCGTCGTCGGAAACTCGGCCACGGCGTAGTGGTTGGCGCCGGCGCCCACCATCGTGCCGAGGCCCTCGTGCACCTCGAGGTACTTGCAGGGGATGGCCCAGGCGATCCGCATCGCGGGGTCAGATGTAGTACATCGCCGAGCCGGCCTCACGCGCCTCGCGCTCGATCACGTCGGCGATCGTCGTGCGCTCGAGCACCTGGCGCGCCGCGTCGGCGGCGTCGGCGAACACGCCCTGCGAGTCGCGGCCGAGCGGCCCGTCGAGCATCTCGACCACCTCGAGCACGGTCACGGCCGAGGGGTCGCGGGCGAAGCGGTAACCGCCCTTGACGCCGCGCTGGGAGGTGAGGATGCCCCCGCGCCGGAGCACCGCGAACAGCTGCTCGAGGAACTGCACCGGGACGTCGCGGCGGCGGGCGAGCTCGCCGATCGGCACCGGCGCGGCGCCCGCCGACCGTCCGAGCTCGGCGAGCGCGAGGATCGCGTAGGGAGACTTGGTGGTGATCGAGATCATCGGACGGTGCCCGACGATCCTACGCGACCGCTGCGTCGCTCACGGCGACGGGCGGGACCGCCCCCGATGGCTACAGCCAGCCGCGCTCGGTGGCGATGAGCACGGCCTGGGCGCGGTCGACGGCGCCGAGCTTGCCGTAGATGTTGTGCAGGTGCGTGCGCACGGTGCTCGTCGAGAGCGTGAGCTCGTGCGCGATCTGCTTGTACACCTTGCCCTCGGCCAGGCGCTGCAGCACGCCGAGCTCACGGGAGGACAGCGGGCAAGGGTCGACGTGGCGCTGGCGCACGTTCGTCGGGTTCGGCAGCTCGTACATGACGCGGCGCAGCTCGCCCGGGCCGATCCCGATGCTGCGCGCGACCTTCAGGAGCTCGCTCGGAGCGACCGACGAGCCCTGCTCGTAGTGGGCGAGCATGTCGGCCAGGCGCACGAACGCGGCCTCTCCGCTGACGTCGTCGGCGTGATGGCGCTCGATCACCGACGCGACGGCGTCCGGCAGGCCCCAGCGACGGGCGAGGACGCCGCCCACGAGTGCGTGGTCGACGCCGAGCTCGCGGCGCTCGCGGTGGAGGCGATCCTCGGGCGTGCGCGCCCCCTGGTGCACCTGACCGGGGTAGCCCGGGTAAGCGTGCATGAGCACGAGCTTGCCGACGTCGTGCAACAGGCTCGTGACCATCAGGCGGTCGCGGTGCTCGTAACCGACCTCGGTCGCCACCCGGTCGGCGGCGTGCTGCGTCGCGAGGCCGTGCAGGCGGAAACGCTCCGGCGCCGCGTCCCACACGCTCGAGCGTTCGAAGAAGTCAAAGGTCCTGGCCCGCGCCGCGAGCGCATGCACGGCCTGCGGCGACAGCAGCTCGACGGCCTGCACGACGGTCTCCACGCGGCCGCGGTACTTGCCGCTCACCCGGTTGGCCACGCGCAGCACGGCGATGATGAGCGCGACGTCGGACTCGACCGCGGCGACGATCTCGCCGGCCGAGACGTGCTCCTGGGCGACGAGCGACAGGACGCGGTTGCGCGACTCGGCGAGCGCCGGGAAGGCCTCGAGCGCCTCGAACGCCGCGGTCAGTCGACGGCCGTGGCCTTCGTTCTGGTGGCGCCCCGTCGGCTGGGAGGGGGCGGGAGTCTGTTGTTCAGGGATGGACACTCGGCTCGAAGGTGACGCTGCGGTGGACATGGATGCAACACAGATCGGCCGCAGCGGCGATCTCTAGCCCGCCTATCGGCAACGGTGGACGGATGGTTGAGGACAATTCGGCTATGCAAACCCCCTGGTACCCGTCCGCAAGGTTAGATTTGCACGACGTGCGCCACTTCGTCGACCGACGCGCTCGAAAAGTGGCCCTATGCGGGTGCAACGAGTGCTGCGTCGACGCGGCGCAGCGTCTCCTCGCGGCCAAGTAGCGCGACGGTCTCGAAGATGCCCGGCGAAACCGTGGTGCCGGCGAGCGCGACGCGCAGCGGCTGGTAGACGTCGCGAGGCTTGACCGCGCGCTCCTGCACGAGCGCGGTCAGGGCGGCCTGGATGCGCTCCTCGTCGAAGGGCTCGACCGTCGTGAGCGCGTCGCGGGCGGCGGCCAGGATCGCCGCGCCCTCGTCGCCGAGCCAGCGCTCGCGCGCGGCGGGATCGTCGGCCGGACCGTCGAAGATGAACCCCGCGAGCGGCCAGAAGTCGGCGAGCGTCTGGATCTTCTCGTGGCTGATCCGCGCCGCGCCGAGCAGCCCGTCGCGTCCGGTGAACTGCTCGAGCCGCCGTGCCAGCTCGGCGTCGTCGAGGTCGCGCAGATACAGGCCGTTGAGCCAGCGCAGCTTCGTCTCGTCGAAGCGCGCCGGGTTTCGGCTGACGCGCTCGAGCGTGAAGCGCTCGACGAGCTCGTCGGTCGAGAGCTTCGTCTCGTCATCGTCGCTGCCCCAACCGAGCAGTGCGAGGTAGTTCCGCAGCGCCTCCGGTAGATACCCGGCCGCACGCAGCTCCTGCACCGACGCCGCGCCGTGGCGCTTCGAGAGCTTCTTGCCGTCCGGGCCGTGGATGAGCGGCATGTGGCCGTAGACCGGCGGCGACGCACCGAGCGCCTCCAGGACCCACAGCTGCTTGGGCGTGTTCGAGAGGTGATCGTTGCCGCGCACGACGTGCGTGATGCCGGCGTCGAGGTCGTCGATGGCAACCGCGAAGTTGTAGAGGACCGAGCCGTCGGCCCGGCCGATCACCGGGTCGTCGTAGACGGCGTTCTCGAACAGGACCTCGCCGAGGATCGCGTCGTCGACGAGCGTCTCCCCCTCGGGGACGCGCAGACGCACGGCGCCCGAGTCCTCCGGCTCGCCCCGGAAGCCGCGGCCGGCGCCGTGCTGCGCCTTGTACGCCTTGACGTCGTCGGCGGTGGCATTGGAGAAGTAGGCCTTGCCCTCTTCGAGCAGCTGCTGCAGCGCCTCGCGGTGGCGCTCGGCGCGCTCGCTCTGGAAGATCGGCCCCTCGTCATAGTCGAGCTCCAGCCAGCGCAGCGCGTCGAGGATCTGCTCGACGTTCTCGGGCGTCGAGCGCTCGCGGTCGGTATCTTCGATGCGCAGCACGAGCGTGCCGCCGTGGTGGCGCGCGAGCAGCCAGTTGAACAGGGCCGTGCGGGCGCCGCCGATGTGCAACGCCCCCGTCGGTGAGGGAGCGAAGCGAACGCGCATGTCGGATTTCTCAGGTGCAGCCACGGGGTCAGCGGCATGCTAATCGGCGCGCACGTCAAGGGCGGCCTGCGCAACGCGGTCGCCCGCGGGACCGAGCTGGACTGCCGGGCGATCCAGATCTTCAACCAGTCGCCGCGCATGTGGCGCCCGACGGCATACGGCGAGGAGGACTTCGCGGCGTTCCGCGAGGCGCGCGCGGCCAGCGACATCGACGGCGTGCTCATCCACGCCGTCTACCTGCTCAACTGCGCGAGCGACGACCCGGAGGTGGCGCAGCGCACGCTCGCCTCGCTCATCCAGTCACTGCGCGTCGGCGCCGGGATCGGCGCCGACGCCGTCGTCCTCCATCCCGGCTCGGCCAAGACCGGCGCCGTCGGGCCGGCGATCGCGCGGGCCGGGAAGGTGATGGCCGAGGCCCTGGCCGAGACCGAGGGCTGCCCGCTTCATCTCGAGAACACGGCCGGGGCCGGCGGGACGCTCGGGCGGTCGTTCGACGAGCTGGCGGCGCTGCTGGAGGCCGCTGGAGGCTCGAAGCGCCTCGGGGTGTGTCTGGACTCCTGCCACCTGCTCGCCTCCGGGCACGAGATCCGCACCGCCGACGCGCTCACGCAGACGATCGACGCATGTGTCGCGGCGGTCGGAAAGGGCCGGATCGGCTCCCTGCACCTCAACGACTCCCAGACCCCGCTCGGCTCCAACCGCGACCGCCACGCGAACATCGGCACCGGCGAGATCGGCGACGAGGGCTGCGCGGTGTTCCTCTCCGAGTCGCGCTTCGACGATCTGCCGTGCGTGCTGGAGACGCCGGGCGAGAACCGCAGCGGGCCGTCGCGCGAGGAGGTCGCTCACGCCGTGGCGCTGCGCGAGCGGGGTCTGAAGGAGCGGGGCCGCGGCTCCGCGCGCGCGAAGGCCAGGTCCACCCGCCGGCGCGCCGCCAAGACCCGAGGATCAGCGGCCTGACGCGCGGTCAGCCGACGGCGTGCACCGAGGGACCGAGGATCTGCTCGAGCTCGGCGCGCAGCGTGGACGTCGGCGCGACCCGGTAGGCCGGGCCGAGGCGCAGGCATCGCGCGCCGGCGCTCGTGGCCATCTCGAGCACGACCTCGGCGGGCCCGGGGAACTTCTCGAGCGCATCCTTGAGGTCCTCGATGACGGTCGACGGCAGGCGGGCGGCGTCGAGGCGCAGCCGCATGAGCGCCGGGACGGCCTCGGCGGCCGCCTGCTCGGCCGCCTCACGGGCGTTGTCGATCTCCTCCTCGGTGGGCGCGAAAGGGTCGACGGTCTGCACGACCACGCACGTCTTGCCGGCCTCCTTGTGGTCGACGCGGCCGCGGACGAGCACGACCTGATCGACGCCGAGCGCCCCCTCGTACTCCGCCAGCGCCTTGCCGAAGACGAGGATCTCGACGGCGCCCTCGAGGTCGTCGAGCGTGGCGAACATCATCGGGTCGCCGTTGCGGGTGCGGATCTTCTTCGCCTCGGTGATGATCCCGCCGACGGTGACCCAGTCCTTGTCCTTGCGCTCGGCCAGGTCCGACAGCGAGCAGTCGACCGCCGCGTGCAGGGCCTCTCTGAGCGGCTTGAGCGGATGCGCCGAGATGAAGAGGCCGATCGATTCCTTCTCGGCGGCGAGCATCTCGGCCTGGTCGAACTCCTCGCCGGGGATCGGCGGGTGGCTTGGCTTGAGCAGCCCGGCGCCGGCGCTGGGGGTGCCGCCGTTGCCCGGCTCACTCAGCATGTCGAAGATCGATCCCTGGCCGATCTCCGCGTCCTGCTGGGCCTTCTGCCCCGCGCCCTGGGCCTGCTCGAGCACGGCGAGCATGCCCATGCGCGTCGCCCCGGTGGAACCGAAGGCGCCGCACTTGACGAGCGCCTCGATCGCCTTCTTGTTCACCGAGCGGTTGTCCACGCGCTCGCAGAAGTCCCACAGCGACTCGAAGTTGCCGCCCTCGTGGCGGGCCGCCTTGATCGCCTCGACGGCCTGGTAGCCCACGCCCTTGACCGCGTCCAGGCCGAAGCGGATGTTGCCCTCCACGACGGTGAACTCGTGGTCGGAGAGGTTGACGTCGGGGGGGAGGATCTCGATCCCCATCTCCTCGCAGCGGGCGACGAAGAACGGGACCTTGTCCTTGGTCGACATGACCGAGGAGATCAGCGCGGCCATGTACTCGGCCGTGTAGTTTGCCTTCAGCCAGGCCGTGCGGTAGGCGATGAGCGCGTAGCAGGCGGCGTGACTCCGGTTGAAGCTGTAATCGGCGCTGCGCTCGTTCGTCGTCCACAGGAACTCGATCACCGCCTCGCTCGTGCCCGAGGCGCGGCAGCCCTCGACGAACTCGGGCTTCAGCGCGGCCATCGCCTCGCGGTTCTTCTTCCCGATGGCCTTGCGCAGGTCGTCGGCCTTGGCCCCGCTGAAGCCGGCGAGCTCCTTGGAGATCTGCATCGCCTGCTCCTGGTAGAGGATCACCCCCATCGAGGATTCGAGGATGTGGCGCAGCCGCTCATCGGGGTAGCCGATCCCGTCCGGGTTGCGCTTGCCCTTGGCGTACACCGGGATCTGATCCATGGCGCCCGGGCGGTACAGCGCGTTGAGGGCCACGAGGTCGTTGAACTCGGTCGGGCGCACCTTGCGCAGCGCCTCGCGCATGCCCTCGGACTCGAACTGGAACACGCCGATCGAGTCGCCCCGCGCGAGCATGTCGTAGGTCGGTGGGTCGTCGAGGGGCAGCGTCGTCATGTCCGGGCGCGTGCCCGTCGAGCGTTCGATGATGTCGAGCGCGTCCTCGATCACGTCGAGGTTGCGCAGCCCGAGGAAGTCCATCTTCAGCAGGCCGATCTCCTCGATCGGCTTCATCGAGAACTGCGTGACCGTGCGGTACGCGCGATCCCCGTTCTCGTCGGTCCCCGCATCGGCGAGCTGCAGCGGCACGATGTCGGTCAGCGGCCGATCGGCGATCACGACCGCGGCGGCGTGGATCGAGGAGTTGCGTACGATGCCCTCGAGGCCCTTGGCCACATCGATGATCTGGCGGGCCTCGCCGTCCTCGTCGTAGGCCTTGCGCAGCGCCTCCCCCGGCGCCAGGCAGTCCTCGAACGACGGCGGTCGGCCCTGCTGCGGGTCCGGGATCAGCTTGGCCAGACGGTCCCCGGCGCCGTAGTCGAAGCCGAGCACCCGGGCCGCGTCGCGGGTCGCCGCGCGCGGGAACATCTTGCCGAAGGTCACGATCTGGGCCACCGACTCGCGGCCGTACTTCTCGACCACGTAGCGCATCACACGCTCGCGTCCGCGGACCGAGAAGTCGATGTCGATATCCGGCATCGACACCCGCTCCGGGTTGAGGAAGCGCTCGAACAGGAGGTCGTACTTGAGCGGGTCGACGTCGGTGATCGACAGGCAGTAGGCGACGATCGAGCCGGCCGCGGAGCCGCGGCCGGGGCCCACCGCGACGCCGTTCTCCTTCGCGAAGCGCACGAAGTCCCACACGATCAGGAAGTACGCGTTGAAGCCCATGCGATCGATCACGTCGAGCTCCATCTCCATGCGCGCGACGGCCTCGGCCGGCGGCGGATCGCCGTAGCGCAACCGCAGGCCCTCGGCCACGCGCGCGCGCAGGTATTCGCGCTCGGGCGCGCCGTCGGGCGTCGGGTAGCTCGGAATGAGCTGGTTGCCGAGCTCGATCTCGACGCTGCAGCGCTCGGCGATCTCGAGGGTGGAGGCGATCGCCTCGGGCCACTCAGCGAACGCCCGCGCCATCTCCTCGCTGTCGCGCAGGTAGAACTCGTTCGTCTCGAAGGTCATCTTCGGCGCCGCGAGGGTGCTCTTCGTCTGCACGCACAGCAGCGCCGTGTGGTGGTCGTAATCCTCGCGGCGTAGATAGTGCACGTCGCCCGTCCCGACGAGGCGCCCGCCGACCTCGCGCGCTATCCGCACGATCCCCTCGTTGCACTTCTCCTGGGCCTCGAGGCCGTTCTTCTGCACCTCGAAGTAGACGTTGTCGGGGCCGAAGACGCGCAGCAGATCATCGGCGTGGGCGCGCGCCTCCTGCGGGCGGTCGTGCAGCAGCCGCTGGCAGAAGCGCGAGGCGAGACAGCCCGTGAGCGCGATGATGCCCTCGGCGTGGCGCTCGAGCTGGCCGAGGTCAACGCACGGCTTGCCCCGCTGAAGACCCTCGAGGAACCCGGCGGAGGAGAGCCGCACGAGGTTGCGGTAGCCGGTGTCGTCGGCGGCGAGCAGGGTGAGGTGGTTGCGCTCCACGCGACCGCCCGCCTGCGCCGCGTGGTCGTCGACGAGGTAGATCTCGCAGCCGATGATCGGCTTGATCGAATGCTTGCGGCAGGCCTTCTGCAGCTCCACCGCGCCGTTCATCACGCCGTGGTCGGTGAGGCCGAGCGCCGGCTGGTCGAAGGAGGCGGCGCGCGCGGCGAGGGCCTCGATCTGGCACGCCCCGTCGAGCAACGAGTACTCGGAGTGCACGTGCAGGTGGGCGCAGGAGGGGGAACTCACGGAGCAGAGATGGTAGGCGTCCAGCCAGACGTGCCGGGCGCCCGATCCCGCACGTTGCGGACGGGCCGGCGTCCGACGATGACCGCGACGGCCACCGCTACGAGGACGCGGGCGCGGCGTGTCCCTGCGCGCGATCCATCCAGTCGAGCAGCCGCTCGGCCTTCCCCTGCTCGCCGGCGCACAGGACGCTCTCGCCGGCCGGGAGCGGCGTCCGCGCCAGCAGGTTGAGGCAGGCGCGCTCGCTCAGGTACAGGGTCGCCGCCGGGACGGCGTCGAGGCGGCGCGGGCTGACGGTGATCGGGGCGCCGTCGTTGACGCCGACGTAGAGCACCGTCGGCGTCGTGCCGGTGATCGAGAAGGCGATGAGGAAGCGCTCGCCGGCGGTCCATTGCGGGTCGACGGCCTCGGCGAGCACAGGCAGGAGCAGTCCCGGCCAGACGCGCACGTTCGCGCCGGCGAGCTCCGGAAGCGTCAGTGGACTACGCCGTGCGTGGGCGACCCGCCGCGCGCGCCGGGCCCGCCCCGGGGTCACGCGCAGGCCGCGCAGGCGCCAACTGCCGCGCCCGGCCACGAGCGTGCCGATCTGGGCCACCGAGCCGCGCACCTCGAAGTCCAAGGTACGGAGAGCCCCGGGGTCGACGCGGGTGATCGACGCCGGCCCACGACCGGTCGTCGCCACGCGGTAGCAGCCGACCTCGTCGATCGTGATCCCGTAGGTGCTCGCGCGGCGGACGACGAGTCCCTGGGCGGGAAGCAACTCGGCGATGAGCTCGCCGACGAGCTGCGCGTCCCGGTGGACGGCCGCCCGCCGGAGCGCGCCGGCCAGCCACTCGGTCGCCCGGGGGCGCACGCCCTGCAGCCGGCGCGGCAGCTCGACCGCGTCCTCCGGAGGCTCGGCCGACGGATCTCCCGCGACCGGAACGATCGAGGTGACCTCGGCGGGCGGAGCGGGCACGAGCGACGCCGTGTCCGGCGCCATCGACTCCGGGGCCGCCGGCCGGCTCGACCCGGGCGCGGACGGCACGGCGCCGCCGGTGTCCTCGGCCGTCCACGGCAGCGTCGCGGACGGCTCCGCCGGCGAGTCGGGGACGGCCGGCGCGACGGCGCCGGCGTCGCTCACGGGGCCGGGCGCGGGCTCGACCTGCTCGAACTCGGCCACGCGGGCGCGCAGGCGGGCGACAGCGGCCGCGAGCGCCTCGGCCATCTCCTCGCGCTGGCGGCGCAGCTCGGCGTCGGTGGCGTCGGCCGAACGCTCGAGCGGGAGGTCACCGAGTGCGAGCGCGGTGCCGGCCGCGTCGGCTCGAGCGCGCTCGAGCTCCTCGGTCAACCGCCGCGCCGCGCTGCGCTCGTCCTGCAGCTCGGCCTCGGCGCGCGCCCGCGCGGCGCGCTCGGCCTCCAGTTCGGTGCGGACGAATGCGATCGCGGTCGCCAGGTCACCGCGCAGCTCCTCGACGCGGCGCTGCAGCGCGGCAAGCTCGTCGTCGTGTCGCGCACGCTCGAGGCCGAGCGTCTCGCGGGCCTCGCGCTCGGCGGCGATCGCCTCCTCGAGCGCGACCTCGCGGCGCGCGAGGTGATCGGAGATCGAGCGCAGCTGCGCGCCGAGCGCCTCGACGCGTTCCTCGGTCGAGTCGACGCGCACGAACACCCGCTGACGCGGGTCGCCACCCTCAGCGGGGGTGGGCGCCGCCTGCTCGCGCTCGAGCAGTTCCGCCTCGCGCGCCGCGAGCTCCTCGCGCGCGCGCCGCAGACTCGCCTCCTCGGCCGCCGCGGCGTGCTGCGCCTCGGCGAGCGCACGCTGCATGCGCTCGAGCTCGGCCGTGAGGCGCTCGCTCTTGGACTCGGCCTCCCGGAGGTTCGCACGCAACCCCCCGCTCTCACCGGCGATCTGCGACTGGAGCTCATTGACGCGCGCCTCGGTCTCCAGGCGTTGCTGTTGCTCGGCGTACTCGCGCTGGCGCAGCCGGCGGCGCTCCGCGTCGCCGTCGCTGACGAGGCGCCGGAGCCGGTCGAGCTCCTGGTTCGTCTGGGCGAAGCGCTGCTCGAGGTTGGTCAGCTGGCGCTGGAGCGTGTCGACGGTCGCCTCGGCCTCGGTGGCCCGGCGCAGGAGCGTCTGTTCGGCGAGCTCGGCCCGCCGTGCTCGGCGCTCGGCGAGCACGCCCCGGTCGATCACCTGCGCGTCGACGCTCGGTCCGCCGCCCTCGCCCGGGCCGGCGAGGGCCCCCGGGAGGGCGAGCACGAGCCCGGCGACCTCGAGCGCGAGGTTCTCCTCCAGGCGGGGGCGCAACTCGATCGGGATCGTGAACGAGGCCGCCCAGGCGCCCGTGTGGTAGTCGACGTGCAGACCGCGATCGGGCGGAAACGCGCGCCGGCGACCAGCGTCGTCGATGATGAGCTTCACGTCGTCCTCGCTGCGCGGCTGCGCGCGGTGCGCGTGGACGCGCACGAGCACGGCCTCGGGCGACGAGGACAGCCATTCGACCCGGTCGATCTCGGGCGCGGGCTCCATCGACCGTCGGCTACCGCGCGCCCGGAACATCTACCCACCGCCGCGCTCGACCGCCCAGCGGTGCCGCATTCTCGTACCTCATGGCGCGCAGCCTAAGCCGCCCGCCGGACACACGCGTCGCCGAGCGCCCTGCCCCCTCCGAATGCGGTCAGGGCGCCTCGGCCGACGGGCGCAGGGCGGACGAGGTGCGCACCGCGGAGCGGCGCGACACCGAGCCGTTGCGCAGTCGCGCCGAGCCGGAGTGCTCGGCCCCCGCCGCGGCGACCGCGGTGGCCAGGTCGGCGAGCGCGCACATCTTGTCGACGTGGCGGGCGAGGAGCCGGCGCGCGTGTGGCTGCAGGATCTCGGGGTCGTATCCGGAGAACCCGACGATGGCCGCGTCCGCCGCGCGCGCCTGAACGCCGCAGACGAGCGCGTCGGCGTCCGCGCCGGGGAGGAAGTAGTCGAGCAGCACCACGTCCGGCTGCAGCGACTCGGCCTTGTCGAAGATCTCCTGGGCGTGCGTCGCCTCCCCGACCACCACGAGCTCCGGCCGGCGGCCGAACGCGTCGCATACGAGACGGCGCAGCTCGGCCGCGTCGTCGGCGACGAGCACCCGAACGGGCACGGCGACGAGCGGCGACGCCGGCGCCGTCATGCGCCGCTCGCGTCCTGCGGCGCGGTCGGCAGGTTGAACGCCACGGCGAGGCGCCCGGCGGCGTCCGAGTGGACGCCGATCCGTCCGCCGTGCCAGTCGAGGATGGCGCGACAGACCTCGAGGCTCACGCTCGTCCCGGCGAGCCGCAGGCGCTGCCCCGGACGCGGCGATTCGAGCAGCGACTCGGCGTCCCCGCGATCGAGCCGCGAATCCTCGTCGGCCACGAGGAACAGCGCGCCGCCGGCGTCGGAGCGCGCGCTGACGGCGATCGCCGCCGCTCCGGCGTTGGCAACCAGATGCAGGAGGTGGACGAACAGGCGCTCGAGGTGCGTGCCGTCCGCGTACACGCGTGGCAGCCGGGTCGAGCGCACCTCGATCGGATCGCGCGTTCCGTCGGATGCGAACTCCAGGCGCGCCGTCGTGAGCGCGTCCGAGGCCCGCACGAGCTTCGGCGTCGCTCGCCGGCGCGCAATGCGGACGAGATCGTGCAGGTCCTCGTCGACGCGCCGCAGGCGGCGCCCGACGGCTTCGAGCGCCGTGACGACGTCCGCGTGCGACCCGTCCGGGTCCCGGAGCATCGAGGTGCACGCGTCGATCACCGCCACGCCGGCGCCAAGCTGGTGCGCGAGCACGCCGGCGAGGCGGCCCTCGGACTCCTCGAGCACGTGACCGGGCTCGGCGCCTGAATCCTGAGCGCTCACGCCGCGGCCTGGTCGAGGGGGACGATCTCCGCGCGCAGCTGCCGCGCCGCGGTGACCGCCTCGGAGCGGTTGTGGACCCCGAGCTTGCGCAGGATGCTCTTGACGTGCGAGCGCACCGTCTCGTTGGCGAGCACCAGGCGGTCGGCGATCTCGGCGGTGGAGAGATCGAGGCAGAGCAGATCGAGCACCTCCCACTGGCGCGGCGTCAGCGCGCTGCGCACCGGTCGAACGCCGACCCCGTCGGGCCGCGTCCCGCGCACGCCGCGTACGAGGCGCGTGGCCAGCCGGCGACTGATGACCGCCTCACCGTCCACGGCCGCCTGCAGCGCGCGCGGCAGCCCGGCGAGGTCGATCGTCTTCGCGAGGAACCCGCTCGCCCCGGCCCGCAGGCAAACGAGCGCGACGTCGTCGTCGGCGTTCGCCGAGAGCATCACGACGGCGATGGTGGACGCCCGCTCGGCCAGGGCGCGCGTGGCGGCGATGCCGTCCATCACGGGCATCACCACGTCCATCAGGACGACGTCCGGCGCGTAGTGCAGACTGAGGCGAACCGCGTCTTCGCCGTTCCCGGCTTCAGCAATTGTCACGAGCCCGGCCTCCTGCAACGCGTCCCGGACCGCCCGGCGCGCGATCGGGTCGTCATCGGCGATGACCGCCCGCAATGGGGTCTGCTGTGCCTGCGCTCGCATCCGTCCCACGGAAACCACTTTCCTATTGCCGCTGCCCTTTAGACCTTGGCCGCTGCCCGTTGATTCGCCGGCGAGCCGCGGCGGGCTCGCTCGTGAGCATTCCTTGCTCCATTCGTGGCGCCAGTGAAGAACTGGATACCGCAGGGATACGTCACCCGGCGTGCCGATGAATCACCGCGCACGCCGGCTGTTCAGTCCCGTACCTGTCCTTGGCTGGTTGCCGACGAATTCGCCGCCCCTGTCCGACTCCTTTCGAGCTTCGCCCCCCGGAAAAGCCGCCGCATCATTCTAAGATCCCCCAATTTGGGGAAGAATCTTCGATGAAAAGTATTGGTGCAGACCCTACGCATGTCAAGGCAAACCTCTGATTCTTAGGGTCCACCTGGGGTCCTAGGGTCGGTTTCGGACCACCGCAGCGGGTGACGTATTTCACCCACGGGGGCAGCCTCTTGACCCACGCTCGTGATCGATAATCCGTAATGATGCCAGCCCGCGACCCAGCCGGCGGACCTGGCGAGCCCGGCCGGTCCACCGACAGGACGTCGGACGCTTCGCACGGTACGCCCGGCGTAACCGGAGCCACGCCGGAGTCGACGAGCGAGCGGCGCAGGGCGGTCGAGGACCGTCGCCGTACGCACGTCACCGACATCGCCCACGACCTGAAGACGCCGCTGAGCATCGTCGCCGCGCTGCTCGATCGCATGCGCGTGAGCGACGGGCTGCCGGCGGCCGTGCGCGCCGACGCCGACGCGGCCCGCCGGCAGCTCGGGACGATGACGGCGCTGCTCGCCGAGTTGCTCGACCCCGAGCGCGCGCTCGTGCGCGGCATCGAGCTCGACGAGGACGAGTGCGACCTCGCCGGGGTCGTGCGCGAGGTCGTCGCGGGGTTCGAGCCGATCGCCGCCGGACGGGCCATCGAGCTGCGGTTCGACGGCCCGCCGCAGCTGTTCATGGTGGCCGACGCGCCGCGCCTGGAGCGGGTCGTCGCCAACCTGGTGGCCAACGCCCTGCGGTTCGCTCCGTTCGCCGGGACGGTGCGCGCGGGGATCGCCGGGCATGACGGGACGGTGCGCCTCGAGGTGGCCGACAACGGCCCGGGGATCCCCGAGTCCGAGCGGGAGCGCATCTTCGATCGCTCCTACCTCGGCGCCAAGTCGCAGCGCCGCGGCGATCAGCCTCGCGGCGTGAGCGGGATCGGGCTCGCGACCGTGAAGGAGATCGTGACGCTTCACGGCGGCACGGTGCGCGCGGAACGGGCCCCCGAGGGGGGCGCGCTGTTCGTGGTCGAGCTGCCGTACGCGCCCCCGGAGCGCTGAGCGCTCGGCGTCGTCGGGGCGTCGTCCCCCGGGCGGGACGCGCGAGCACGGCGGGCACACGAGGCGGGTGAGAGCCGTCTGCCCATGAGGCACAAATACGACTCACCCGCGTCGGCGGGGGTGAGAGGACGGTCACTCGTGCTGGTCACGATCGCGCACCGCGAGGTGACTCCGGCCCTCCTCCGTCAGGTGCGCCTTTGACCGTCTGACCCGGACGAATTTCACTCAGTGGCCCAGACCGGACGAGTGATCATCGGTAGCCGATCACGGCAACTGCGCCCAGGAGAAGACCACATGAGCGTCCGGATGACATCGCCTGACTGGGAGCACGAGCACGCGGATCGCGCGCATGCGGGCTTCCGTTCACGTACTACCCTCGACGACTCGCCCGAAACACTGACTCAGGTCAGACAGGCGATCGCCCGCGCCAAGACGGGCGACCGTGACGCACTGCGCTTTCTCTACGTCAAGTACTCCGACAACGTCTACGGGTACATCCGCAGCATCGTGCGCGACGACCACGAGGCCGAGGACGTCACGCAGCACGTGTTCGCCAAGCTCATGACCGTGCTCGTCAAGTACGACGACCGGGGAGTGCCGTTCTTCGCTTGGCTGCTGCGGCTCGCGCGGAACGCCGCGATCGACCATCTGCGCAGCCAGCGGGTGGCGCCAAGCGAAGAGGTCGTGGCCCGCAACACGCCGAGCCACGACGAAGGCAGCGAGCGAGCGCGGTGCCTGCACACCGCGCTCGCGTCGCTCCCGGAGGAACAGCGGAGCGTCGTGATCCTGCGCCACATCGTCGGCCTGACTCCGGTCGAGATCGCGGCGCACATGGGGCGCACCGAGAGCTCGATCCACGGGCTCCACCACCGCGGCCGACGCAGCCTGCGGGCCGCCCTGATCGAGCTCGACGCCGCGCCGTCGACAGTGACCGACGCACACACCGCACGCGCTGCATGCTGACGGCGCCCGGAGTCCAGAGCTCCCGGTCGGTGCCGCTGCTGCGGCTGGACAACGCCGACCCGGCCCTGCTGGCCGAGTTGCTCGACACCGTCGGCGAGGTGGCGGGCGCGGGTGCGTTCACGCTCGGCGAGCACGTCGAGGGATTCGAGCAGGATTTCGCGGCCTACTGCGGGACCACGCACGCGATCGGTGTCTCCTCGGGCACGGAGGCGCTCACGCTCGCGCTGCGGGCGCTTGGAATCGGCGCAGGCGACGAGGTGCTCGTGCCGTCGAATTCGTTCATCGCCACGGCGGAGGCCGTAAGCGCCACCGGAGCGCAGCCGGTGCTCGTGGACGTCGACCCGGCCACCCGACTGTTGACGGCCGAGATCGTCGAGCGTCACCTCGGACCTCGGGTCCGCTGCGTGATCCCCGTGCACCTGTTCGGCGCGACGGTCGACCTCGACCCGATCCTCGGCCTCGCCCACCGAGCCGGCATCGGCGTGATCGAGGACGCCTGCCAGGCGCACGGAGCGCGCTACCGCGGCCGGCCGGTCGGCTCGCTGGGCGATGCCGGCTGCTTCAGCTTCTACCCCACGAAGAACCTCGGCGCCTGGGGCGACGGCGGTGCGGTCGTAACCGAGCGCGCCGACGTCGCCGACCGCGTGCGGCTGCTGCGCTCACACGGCGAGCGCCCGCGATACCACCATCGCGTCGTCGGCTACACGGCTCGGCTCGATGCGCTCCAGGCGGCCGTGCTCCGGCGCAAGCTCGAACGCCTGGAGGACTGGAACGAGGACCGGCGCCGGCTCGGTCGCGAGCTGCGCGAGGGCCTCGCCGACGTCGGACTGGTCCTGCCGCACGAGCCCTCCGCCGACGGCGACCACGTGCATCACCTGTTCGTGGTCGAGAGCGAGCACCGTGACGCGCTGCGTGAGCACCTCAGTCAGCGCGGCGTCGCGAGCGCCGTTCACTACCCGACGCCGATCCACCGCACCGACGCCTATGCACACCTCGGTCTGGGCGCGGGAAGCCTGCCGACCTGCGAGCGGCTCGCCGCCCGGATGTGCTCGTTGCCGCTGTTCCCGACGATGAGCGCGGCCGAGCTCGAGCACGTGATCGAATCCGTGCGGGAGTTCGCGCAAGGCATCGGCTCCGGCGAGCGTTGATGGGGCAGAATGCGGGCCGGAGCAGAAATCCTCACCGGCCCGGCGTACCGACCAAGCGGGAAGCGGGGGGCCGATGGCTAGCACCGAGACGCGCACGGAACGGCTGATCGGGGCCGATCAGTTGGGCACTTCGAGGCTGCGGTCGGAGGAGACGGGGCGCTTTCAGCGCGCGACGCCGGCTCCCCTCCGGACCGCGCTCGTCGGGTATGGCTACTGGGGCCCCAATCTCGCGCGCAACGCCGTGGAGCGGCCCGAGCTCTCGCTGGAGGTGCTCTGCGACCGCGATCAGGGACAGACCCGGGCGTTCTCCCGGCGCCACCCGGACATCCCCACCACGAGCGAGTTCACTCACATCCTCGAGGACGACAGCATCGAGGCGGTGATCGTCGCCACGCCGCCGCGCACCCACCACATGCTGGCCAAGCAGGCGTTGCTGGCCGGCAAGCATGTGCTCGTCGAGAAGCCGTTGGCGACGACGCTCGAGGACGCGAAGGACCTCGCCGAGACCGCCGAGTCCGAGGGCCTGACCCTGATGCCCGGGCACACCTTCATCTACAGCCCCGCCGTCAACACCGTGCGCGACCTGATCCGTTCGGGCGTGGTCGGGGACGTGCACTTCGTCACCTCGGCCCGATTGAATCTCGGCAAGTATCAACGCGACGGGGTGCTCTGCGACCTCCTCCCCCACGACCTGTCGATCCTGCTGTACTGGCTCGGCGACTCGGTCGTCGAGGTGACGGCGTCGGGACACAGCGTCTTCGAGCAGGGCGTACCCGAGACGGCGTTCCTGACCGTAAACTTCGCCAGCGGCGTCACGGCGAACGTGCAGATCTCCTGGCTCGCTCCGCGCAAGGTGCGCCAGATGGTGGTCGTGGGCAGCAAGCGCATGGTGCAGTACGACGACACCGCCTCGGACGAGGCCGTGCGCGTGTACGACCGCGGCATGGAGGTGCGCGCGCCCGTCAGCTTCGGCGAGCACCAGCTCGTCTACCGGACGGGGGACGTCATCATCCCGCGGATCGACGCTGCCGAGCCGCTCGGCCTGGAGCTCGCGGACTTCGCTCGCGCGATTCGCACGGGTGACGAGCCGGACTCACACGTGGGCCTTGGCGTGGAGATCGTCGCCGTGCTCGAGGCCGCCGGGCGGTCTCTCCTCGAACGCGGCGCGCCGCGTCAGCTCGTCTCGCGCGGCGAGCTCGTCGCCTGATCCGGCGCTCGCGCAGCCGCTCGGCCGACAGCCGTCCCTCCGCCGATGGCAACACGCGCGCGCCGATGCGCGCTCCGGCGAAGGATGGAATTTGGTGGAGATCGTCACGTTCTCCGCGAGCGACAACCGATCCCGCGCGTTAGGTGTGCGTGACACGCAAGGGTGTCATCCTCGTTACCGAAGCACCGGCCGATGGCCCGTGCTGTGTCAGCACACGCGCGCCGGCGCTCCAGCAGGTCGCGAATCGCCCGATCGTCGCGCACGTCTTCGGCGCGCTGCACGAGGCCGGGGTCGAGGAGACCGTCGTGGTCGTGCCGGCGGAGCTGTCGGCGAGCGTCCAGGAGTGCATCACGGCAACGAGTCCGCTCGACGCCTCGGTCCGATATGTCATCCACGAGGACGGGCAGAGCGCATCCTGCGCGCTCAGCCGGACCGCCGAGGCCGTAGGCGACGATCCGTGCATCGTGCACCTGGCCGACGGGCTGCTCGGTCAGCCCCTGACGCCGTTCGTGCAGGCGCTCGAGGAGAACAGAACGGACCTGCTGCTCCTCATGCAGCCGGGCGATCAGAAGGCTGAGCCCCTCGGCCTCGCGGCCCGGCGCCTGCTGCGGATCGCGGACTTCGATCCCGCCAACACGGCGCTCGGCTGCGCCGGGGTCTGCCTCGCCGGCGCGGGCGTCCTGCAGCGGGCGGGCGCCACGAGATCCCCCGCGGCGCGGTTCGACCTCCACGCGGTCACCGAGGGTCTCGCCGGCGCGAGCACGTGCCTGGAGGTGCAGGTCGTCCGCGGCTGGCGCCGCTATGCCGGCGATGCGGGCGACCTGCTCGAGCTCAACCGGGTCATGCTCGACCTGCTCGCACCCGACTTCGAGTTGGTCGAGCTCGATGACAACCGCATCGAGGGACGCGTGGCCATCCACCCCACCGCGCACATCCGGGCCAGCGCGATCGTCGGCCCCGTCATCATCGGCGCCAACGCGAAGGTGACGGACGCCTACGTGGGGCCGTATACGTCGATCGGGGCGGGCGCCCGCATCGAGGGCGTGGAGGTCGAGCGCTCGATCATCTCGCCGGGGGCGAGCATCACGCACCTCGGGGGTCGGGTGGTCGCGAGCGTCGTCGGCGCCAACGCCCGCATCTTCCGGGACTTCTCGCTGCCGCGAGCGATGCGCCTGGCCGTCGGGGACAACGTCGAGGTCGCGCTGTCCTGAGAGCGGCGCGGCCGTGCGCCGGCCGGCCGCCCACGCCGTGCGGCGCAAGGCCCACGTGGGCGCGCGCGTTCTCTTTGAGCGATGCAAGACGCCGACACAGATCGCCGACTGCCGGTGCGCACGGGGCGGCCGACGTGAGGGGAGCCGAGCGCTTCGCGGACGCCGTGCAGCGCTCGCGCGTGCTCAAGTACCGCGTGCTGTCGACCTGCCCGAACGTCACCGGCGCTGCGCTCGTGCGCCAGCCCGTCCGCTTCGCGGGCCGGGGCACGATCGTGCTCGGCGAGGGCGTCGAGTTCGGGTGGCGCGACTCGGCCGGCTTCTACTCGGGCTACTGCCACGTCGAGGCCTCGACACCGGCCTCGCGCATCGAGTTCGGCGACGGCGTCGAGGTGAACAACAACGCCTTCATCAAGAGCGAGGGACCCGGCATCACGATCGGTCCGCGCGCGCTGCTCGGCTCGGACGTCGTCATCTTCGACAGCGACTTCCACGACCTGCGTCCCAACCGTCGCCGCGGCGGCCAGGCCCGCATGGCACCGGTCGAGCTCGGCGAGGACGTGTTCATCGGTGAGGGCGCGAAGATCCTCAAGGGCGTGACGATCGGGGCCCACTCCGTCATCGGCGCCGGCAGCGTCGTCGCGTCGGCGATTCCCGCGGGCGTGATCGCCGCCGGCAATCCGGCTCGCGTGCTGCGCGAGCTCCCCGATCCGGCCACGGAAGAGCTGCGGGCCGGCGCCCGTTGAGTTGGGGATGTCCGTCGACTCCATCAGCGGTCAGCGCGTGCTCGTCACCGGCGGCGCCGGCGCCATCGGCTCGAACCTGACCGACCTGCTCGTCCAGGCGCAGGCCGCCGAGATCATCGTCCTGGATAACTTCGTGCGCGGTCGCCGTGCGAACCTGGCCTGGGCGGTCGCCAACGGGCCCGTCCGCGTCGTCGAGGGAGACATCCGCGACCGCGATCTCGTCGACCGTCTGACGCGAGACATCGACGTGGTGTTCCACCAGGCGGCGATACGCATCACGCAGTGCGCCGAGGAGCCGCGCCTCGCGCTCGAGGTGATGGTCGACGGCACCTACAACGTGCTCGAGGCAGCGGTGACACACGGCGTGCGCAAGGTCGTCGCCGCCTCGTCCGCTTCGGTGTACGGGCTGGCCGAGAGCTTCCCGACCGACGAGCAGCACCACCCCTATGCCAACGACACGCTCTACGGGGCGGCGAAGACGTTCAACGAAGGGCTCCTGCGCAGCTTCCACGCCATGAGCGACCTCGATTACGTCGCGCTGCGCTACTTCAACGTGTACGGCCCACGCATGGACATCCACGGCCTCTACACCGAGGTTCTCGTGCGCTGGATGGAGCGGATCGAGGCGGGCACGCCGCCGCTCATCCTCGGCGACGGGTCGCAGACGATGGACTTCGTGTTCACCCGCGACGTCGCGCGCGCGAATCTCGTCGCGGCCCTCGCGGACGTGGACGAGGGCGTCTTCAACGTGGCCAGCGGCGTCGAGACGAGCCTGCTGGAGCTCGCCCGGCTCCTGCTGAAGGTGATGGCTTCGGACCTCGACGTGGAGTTCGGACCCGAGCGCGCTGTGAACAAGGTGCCCCGGCGCCTGGCCGACACCCGCCTCGCCCGCGAGGCGCTCGGGTTCGAGGCGGAGGTCGACATCGAGGAGGGGCTGCGCCGCCTCGTCGACTGGTGGCGCGCCGAGCGGGAGGACACGGCGTTGGCGACCATGGCCGCCGCGTCGTGATGCAGATCCCGTTCGCACGCCCGTGCTTCACGGGTGACGAGGGCGCCGCGGTGGCGGCGGCGATCGCCTCCGGCTGGGTGTCGCAGGGACCGCGAGTGGCCGAGTTCGAGACCGCGTTCGCCGAGCGGGTCGGCGCCGCCGAGGCGGTCGCGACGACGAGCTGCACGACGGCGCTGCAGCTCGCGCTGCACGTCTCGGGCGTCGGCACCGGGGACGAGGTGATCGTGCCGTCCCTGTCGTTCATCGCCACCGCCAACGCCGTGTGGCAGTGCGGAGCGACGCCGGTGTTCGCCGACATCGACCCGCGCACGTACAACCTGGACCCGGGCGCCGCCGAGCGCGCGATCACCCCGGCGACGAAGGCGATCATGCCCGTGCACCAGGTGGGCCTCCCGGCGGACATGGACCGCTTCCTCGAGCTCGGCCGGCGCCACGGCGTGGCGATCGTCGAGGACGCCGCCTGCGCGATCGGCGCCACGTACAAGGGACGGCCGATCGGCTCGCTCGGCCCGCTGACCTGCTTCTCGCTGCACCCGCGCAAGGTGATCACGACGGGCGAGGGCGGGATGATCACGCTCCAGGACCCGGAGGTCGCCGCCCGGCTGCGCCGCCTGCGCGCGCACGGGATGTCGGTCTCGGATCTCGAGCGCCACAGCGCGAACGACATCGTGATCGAGGCGTATCCCGAGCGCGGGTGGAACTCGCGCATGACGGACATGCAGGGGGCGCTCGGCCTGTGCCAGCTGCGAGCGCTCGACGGGATCCTCGATCGCCGGCGCGTGCTCGCCGAGCGCTACACGGCCGCGCTCGCGACGATGCCCCACCTCGAGGCGCCGTACGACCCGTCGTACGCGGTGCGCACGTGGCAGTCCTACTGCGTTCGCGTGCTCCCGGGCTCGCCGATCGCCCGCACCGACCTCATGCGCCGACTGCTTCGCGACGGGATCCCCACGCGCCGCGGCGTGATGGCGATCCACGAGGAGGCGGCATACGCCGCTCCGCACGGACCGCTCCCGCACACCGAGGCGGCGGCGCGCGACGTCCTGATGCTGCCGCTGTTCCCGGACCTGTCCGACGAGCAGCAGGACCACGTCATCGGCCGCCTGGCCGAGCACGTGATGGCGCGCGCGGCCTAGCCGGCGCAATCGCCGCGTCACCGCCACCGCGCCGAAAGTCCGCGGCGCTTTCACACGTTGTTTAAACGGCATGAAGCGCAGTCTGGACCCGGGACGCGACATGGCCGCGAATGGCGGGCGCCCCAGCGCGCCGCGTGGGCGGGGCGTCTTCGCCCGCCGCCGGATGTCCGGGCTCGCCGGCGCGCTGCTTGCCTCAATCGCGCTTCTGCTCGGCGTCGCTCCGGGCGCGGTCAGCTCGGCCACGGCGTCCGGACCCTGCGGGCCGCCGGTGGTCAACCCGGTCGCGTGCGAGAACAGCCTGCCCGGCACCCCGCCCAGCCAGTGGCAGACCACCGCGGCCGGCGACTCGGCCATCCAGGGCTTCGCGACGTCCATGAGCGTCGACGTCGGCCAGACCGAGTCGTTCAAGATCAAGGCGACGTCCCCGGTCACCTCGTACCACATCGACATCCTGCGCCTCGGCTACTACGGAGGCGACGGCGCGCGCCTGATCACGACGATCCAGCCGTCGGCGATCCAGACCCAGCCCAGCTGCAACGAGGACTCCACCAACGGCCTGATCGACTGCGGCAACTGGAGCGTGTCGGCCTCCTGGTCGGTGCCGAGCACCGCCGTGTCGGGCGTCTACATCGCCCATCTCGTGGCCCAGAACAACGACGACAGCCAGATCCCGTTCGTCGTGCGCGACGACGCGAGTCACTCGAACATCCTGCTGCAGACCTCCGATGCGACGTGGGAGGCGTACAACGACTACGGCGGCAACAGCCTGTACAGCTGCTCCGTCGCGTGCCCGCCCGGGAATCCCGAGGCCTACAAGGCCGCGTATGCGGTTTCCTTCAACCGCCCGTTCGACGGCTCCTTCACCGAGGACGGCGGCGCGTCGTATCTCTATTACGCGGAGTACCAGCTCATCTACTGGCTGGAGGAGAACGGCTACGACGTCAGCTACACGAGCGAGGCGAACGTCGACAGCAACGGGCCACTCCTGAAGAACCACAAGGTCTTCATCTCCAGCGGGCACGACGAGTACTGGTCGGCCGGACAGCGCGCGAACGTGCAGGCGGCGATCAACGCGGGGGTCAACGCGATCTTCCTCAGCGGCAACGAGGTCTTCTGGAAGACGCGTTGGGCCAGCAGCGAGGACGGCTCGAACACGCCGTACCGGACGCTGATCACCTACAAGGAGACGCACTTCAACGCGCCGACCGACCCGCAGGATGCATCGCCGACCTGGACCTGGACGGGATCGTGGCTCGATCCGCGCTTCAGCCCGCCGGCCGACGGCGGGCAAGCGCCGAACGCGCTCACCGGCCAGCTCTTCCAGGTGAACTCCGGCACGACCGACATCCAGGTTCCGTCGCAGTACAGCGCCCTGCGCCTGTGGCGCAACACGGCAGCCGCGGGGCTGTCGGCGGGCAAAACCTACACACTCGGTCAGGGCGACGGAACGCTCGGCTACGAATGGGACGAGGACGTCGATAACGGCTTCCGACCGCCCGGGGAGATCGATCTCTCCTCGACGACGGCCAACGACCTGCAGACGTTCACCGACTACGGCAGCAACCTGAACGATCCCGGCGGCTGCCCGTGCAACGGAAGCGGGACGCACCACCTGACCGAGTATCGCGCGCCGAGCGGGGCGCTCGTCTTCGGGGCCGGCACCGTGCAGTGGTCGTGGGGGCTCGCGAACGTCAACCCCTGGAATTCCTCGACCACCGAGCCGAGTGGCAACGCGCCCGACCCGGCGATGCAGCAGGCGACGGTGAACCTGCTCGCCGACATGAGCTCCCAGCCGGCGACGCTCCAGTCCGGGCTCGTCGCCGCCACCGCCTCGACCGACACGACGCCGCCGACGTCGACGATCACCTCCCCCGCGCCCGGCGCACAGCTCCAGGACGGCAGCCCGGTGACCATCAGCGGCGCCGCGACGGACACCGGTGGCGGCGTCGTCGCGGGGGTCGAGGTGTCCACCGACGGCGGCAGCACGTGGCACCCCGCGACCCTCATCTCCGCGGCCGGCGCCCACGTCACCTGGTCGTACGCCTGGGTCGCGCACGGCTACCCGACGACGAAGATCGAGTCCCGCGCGACGGACGACAGCGTGAACACGGAGACGCCCTCGGACGGCGAGACCGTGAGCGTCAACTGCTCGTGCTCGATCTGGGGGTCCGGCGTGACGCCGATGCAGGTCGACTCCGGAGACGGCAACTCGACGGAGCTCGGCGTGCAGTTCCGCTCCTCGGTGGCCGGGAACGTCACCGGCATCCGCTTCTACAAGGCGAGCACCAACACCGGGACGCACATCGGCAGCCTGTGGACCGCGAGCGGCACGCTGCTCGCCTCGGCCACCTTCACGAACGAGTCGGCGTCCGGCTGGCAGACGGTCAACTTCTCCAGCGCCGTCGCCATCACCGCGAACACGACCTACGTGGCGGGCTACTTCGCCCCGAACGGGCACTACTCGGACTACCCGGACTACTTCTACACGCCGCCTCCGGGTGGAGGCAACGCGCTGAACGCGCCGCCGCTGAGCGCGCTGCCCGATGAACGATCAAGGAAGCACGAACGGGCTGTTCCCGTACAACGGCTCGAGCCACCTTCCCGAGCACCAGCGGCAGCGGCGCGAACTACTACGTCGACGTCAACTTCCAGCCCGCCGTGCTTCCGGGCCAGGTGACCGGTGTCAGCGGGACGGCCGGGCCGGGGTCGGTGTCGCTGTCCTGGTCGGCGCCCTCCACCGGCGGCGCGCCGGCGTCCTACGTCATCACGCCATACATCGGATCGACGGCCCAGCCCACGACAACGGTCACCGGCAACCCGCCGGCCACCACGGCGACGGTGAGCGGCCTGACGGCAGGGACCGCGTACACGTTCACCGTTGCGGGCGTCAACGGCGCAGGGACCGGGCCGGCCTCGGCGCCGTCGAGCCCGGTCACGCCGCAACCGCCGCAGCCGCCGAGCGCCCCGACCGGGGTGACGGCCAGCGCGGCGAGCTCACAGGCGCTCCTCAGCTGGACGGCGCCGGCCTCGAACAACGGCGCCCCGATCAGCGGCTACACCATCACGCCGTACGTCGGGTCCACCGCGCAGACGCCGGTGCAGGTCGGTGCCTCCTCGACCTCGACCACGGTGACCGGGCTGACGAACGGTACGTCGTACACGTTCACCGTGTCCGCCACCAACTCGGCCGGGACGGGCTCGGCCTCCGCGGCCAGCGGCGCGGTCACGCCCGAGGACACGATCTTCGACTTCGCCACGCCCGGGACGACCGACTCGGGCGACGGCAGCTCGGTCGAGCTCGGCGTCAAGTTTCAAACCTCGGTCGGGGGGACCGTCACCGGTATCCGCTTCTACAAGGCGGCCACGAACACCGGCACCCACATCGGCAGCCTGTGGACCGCCGGCGGCAGCCTGCTCGCCTCGGCGACCTTCAGCGGCGAGTCCGCATCGGGTTGGCAGAACGTCACCTTCTCCTCCCCCGTCTCGATCAGCGCCAACACCACCTACGTCGCCGGCTACTTCGCGCCGAACGGGCACTACTCGGCCTCGAGCGGCGCGTTCAGCTCCGCGGTCGCGAACGGGCCGCTCACGGGCCTGGCCAACGGCACGAGCGCAAACGGCGTGTACGCCTACGGCAGCTCGAGCTCCTTCCCGACGAACAACTTCAACGCCACCAGCTACTCGGTCGACGTCGACTTCCAGCCCGGCATCCCGGGCCAGGTGACCGGCGTCAGCGGCACGGCCGGGCCGGGCTCGGTGTCACTGTCGTGGTCCGCACCGTCGAGCGGCAGCGCGCCGACGTCGTACGTGATCACGCCGTACATCGGATCCACCGCTCAGAGCACGACCACGGTCACCGGCACCCCGCCGGCCACCTCGGCGACCGTGAGCGGCCTGACCTCCGGCACCGCCTACACCTTCACCGTGCAAGCCGTCAACGGCGCGGGCTCCGGGCCCGTGTCCGCCCCGTCGAGCCCGGTGACCCCGCAACCACCGCTGCCGCCCGCCGCTCCCACGGCCGTCACCGCCGTGCCGGCGACCGCGCAGGCCCTCGTCAGCTGGACGGCGCCCGCGAGTAACGGCAGCCCCATCACCGGCTACACCGTGACGCCGTACATCGGGTCCGCGGCACAGACCCCGGTGCAGGCCGGTGGCTCGGCCACCTCGGCCACCGTCACCGGGCTGACCAACGGCACGAGCTACACCTTCAAGGTCGCCGCCACCAACGCCGGCGGGACCGGCTCGGCCTCGTCCGCCAGCAACGCGGTCACGCCCCAGGACACCATCTTCGACTTCGCCACCCCGACCACGATCGACTCCGGCGACACCAGTTCGGTCGAGCTCGGCGTTCAGTTCCGCTCCGCGACCGCGGGAACGATCAACGGGATTCGCTTCTACAAGGCGGCCACGAACACCGGCACGCACATCGGCAGCCTGTGGACCGCCGGCGGCACCCTGCTCGCCTCCGCCACCTTCTCCGGCGAGACCGCCTCCGGCTGGCAGAACGTCACCTTCTCCTCCCCGGTCTCGATCAGCGCCAACACGACATACGTCGCCGGCTACCTGGCGCCCAACGGCCACTATTCAGCCACCAACGCGGCGTTCGCGTCCGCCGGCGTCACCAACGGGCCACTCACGGCGCTCGCGAACACGGCCGCCTCCGACGGCGTGTACGCCTACAGCGGATCGAGCACATTCCCGTCGAGCACGTGGAACGCCACCAACTACTACGTCGACGTCGACTTCCAGCCCGCCGTACCGCCCGGCCAGGTGACCGGCGTGAGCGGCACCCCCGGGGCCGGCTCGGTGTCGCTGTCGTGGTCCGCACCATCGAGCGGCGGCGCGCCGACCTCCTACGTCATCACGCCGTACATCGGATCGACCGCCCAGAGCACGACGACGGTCACCGGCAGCCCACCCGGCACCTCGGCCACCGTCAGCGGCCTGACCGCCGGCACCGCCTACACCTTCACGGTGCAGGCCGTCAACGCCGCCGGCTCGGGGCCGGCGTCGGCGCCGTCGAGCCCGGTGACGCCGAATCCGCCGGCGCCTCCCGCCGCGCCGACGGGCGTGTCGGCGGCGGCGGCCAGCTCGCAGGCGCTCGTGAGCTGGACGGCGCCGTCCGGCTCGGTGACCGGTTACACCGTGACGCCTTACATCGGATCCACGGCTCAGACGCCCAAGCAGGTTGGCGGCTCGATCACCTCGACCAGCCTCACCGGCCTCACCAACGGCACGGGCTACACCTTCAAGGTGTCCGCGACCAACGCCGGCGGGACGGGCTCGGCCTCGACGGCCAGCAATGCCGTCACGCCCGAGGACACGATCTTCGACTTCGGCACGCCGGCCACGACCGACTCGGGCGACACCAGCCCGGTCGAGATCGGCGTGAAGTTCCAGTCGTCGGCCGTCGGCACGATCACCGGGATCCGGTTCTACAAGGCGAGCACGAACACGGGCACGCACATCGGCAGCCTGTGGACCGCCGGGGGCACCCTGCTCGCCTCCGGCACCTTCAGCGGGGAGACCGCCTCCGGCTGGCAGAACCTCACCTTCTCCTCCCCCGTCTCGATCAGCGCGAACACCACGTACGTCGCCGGATACCTCGCCCCCAACGGCCACTACTCGAACACGAACGCCGCGTTCGCGTCCGCGGGCGTCACCAACGGGCCGCTCACGGCACTGGCCAACGGCACGAGCTCCGACGGCGTGTATGCGTACAGCGCATCCAGCACGTTCCCGACGAGCACGTTCAACTCGACGAACTACTACGTCGACGTCGACTTCCAGCCGGCCGCGGGCGCCGGTCAGGTCACCGGCGTCAGCGGTACCCCCGGGCCCGGCTCCGTGTCGCTGTCATGGTCCGCGCCCACGAGCGGCAGCGCGCCGACCTCATACGTGATCACGCCGTACATCGGATCGACCGCCCAGAGCACCACGACGGTCACCGGCAACCCGCCCGCCACCTCGGCCACCGTCAGCGGCCTGACCTCCGGCACCGCCTACACCTTCACCGTCCAGGCCGTCAATGCGGGCGGCGCCGGACCCGCCTCGGCGGCGTCCGCGCCGGTGACGCCGCAGCCGCCGCTGCCGCCGTCCGCCGTGTCGGCGACCGCCGCCACGGCACAGGCACTCGTCAGCTGGACGCCATCCTCGAGCAACGGCAACACCATCACCGGGTACACGGTCACGCCCTACATCGGATCCACCGCACAGACACCGGTACAGGTCGGCGCCTCGGCCACGTCCACCACCGTCACCGGGCTGACCAACGGCACCGCCTACACGTTCGCCGTGGCGGCCAGCGACGCCGGCGGGACCGGCCCGGCCTCGTCCGCCAGCAACGCGGTCACGCCCCAGGACACGATCTTCGACTTCACCACCCCGACCACGATCGACTCCGGCGACACCAGCTCGGTCGAGCTCGGCGTCCAGTTCCAGTCCTCGGTCGCCGGCACGATCACCGGCGTCCGCTTCTACAAGGCGGCCACCAACACCGGCACGCACATCGGCAGCCTGTGGACCGCCGGCGGCACCCTCCTCGCCTCCGCCACCTTCATCGGCGAGACCGCGTCGGGCTGGCAGAACGTCACCTTCTCCTCCCCCGTCTCCATCAGCGCCAACACGACCTACGTCGCCGGCTACCTGGCGCCCAACGGCCACTATGCGGCGGCCGGCGCGGCGTTCGCGTCGGCGGGCGTCACCAACGGGCCGCTCACTGCCCTGGCGAACACCGCCGCCTCGGATGGCCTGTACGCGTACAGCGGCACGAGCACGTTCCCGACGAACACGTTCAACGCCACCAACTACTACGTCGACGTCGACTTCCAGCCATGAGCGTGCGACGCGCGCGGAGCGCTCTGCTCGCTGCGGTCGTCGTGACCGCCTCGCTCCTGACCGCCGCGTGCGGCGGGTCCTCGCCGAGCCAGGGTTCGGCCACCTCGGCCCAGGCCTCGGCGAGCCTCAGCCGGGACCGCGCGCTGGCCGCCCACGATCACAGCGATCGAATCGCGCGCAGCGGGGGCGTAGCGCACGCGTCCCAACCCGATCTCGGCCACGACGAGCTCAGCCCGACCGGGGCGCACATTCAGAACCCGTGCACGCTCGTCACGACCGAGGAGCTGCACGCGATCATCCACGCACCGATCGCCCGGGCCGTCGAGGCGCCCCAGGGCCCGACCTGCATCTACGAGCCCGCGCGGTTGCACGGCGCGTATCTGACGCTGTCGGTGCAGACGGCGCGTTTCGCCGTCCTGAGGTCGCATCTGCGTCACGCGTTCCGCCTCACGATCCAAGGTCGCGCCACGTACTGCGGCATCCTCGGCACGCCCACCCTGTACACGCTCCTCTCCGACGGACAGGTACTGACCGTCAGCGCGCCCTGCCAGGTCGCCGCCCCCATGGTCGCGCTCGCGCTGCCACGGGTGAAGCTGATCGCGGCGTGACACTCCGCGCGCTGCGCGAAGACCGGGGCCGGCCGCGCGTTTCTCAGACATGAGCGTGACCGAGCAGCACCCGTTCGCGGTCGAGAACGGCCACGGTGCAGCGGCGGACGGCGATCCCGCCGCTCGTCCCGGCACCGACGCGCGGGGTGGAGACCGCACGGCCCTGCACGTGGCCATGGTGCACATGTCCGACTTCCGCATCGACTCCCGCATCCAGCGGCTCGCGGGAGCACTCGCCGAGCGTGGCGACGAGGTCCATCTGTTCTGTCTGGGCGAGGCCGACGAGATCCGGGTCGGCAGCGGCCTCATCAGCGTGCACCCGATCCGGTGCCCCAAGCCGAGCGGCGGCGCCCGCGCCTACCTGCTCGGCTACACGCGCTTCCTCGTCGCCGCGGCCGGACGGCTCACGGCCCACCACCGACGCCGGCGCTTCGACGTGATCGAGGCCCACAACATGCCCGACATCCTGACCGCGGCGGCACTGGCGCCGCGACTGCGCGGCACGCCGGTGATCCTCAACGTGCACGACACGTTTCCCGAGCTGTTCGCGACGAAGTTCAACCGGCCGCTCGACCATCCGATCATGCGCGTCCTCGAGCTCGAGGAGCGGATCGGCGCAGCGCTCGCCGATCGGCTCGTCACCGTGACCGACGAGGCCCGGCACCGGCTGGCGGCGCGCGGGGTCGGCGTCGGGCGCACCGCGGTCGTCATGAACTCGCCGGACGAGCGCGTGTTCGGACCACCGCGGCCGCCGCGCGCGCTGCCGACCGATGGACAGGCTCCGCTGCGCGTGCTCTACCACGGCGGCCTCGCTCCGCGCTACGGCGTCGAAACCCTCATCCGCGCGTTCGCCCGTCTACGCGATCGACGGCCGCCCATCGAGCTCCGCGTCTGCGGCACCGGCGAAGACCGAGACCGGCTCGTTGCACTCGCGCGCGACGTTGCGCCCGGCTGCATCGACATCACTCGCGATCCGGTCCCCTTCGAGCGGATCCCGGCGGAGCTGGCCGCGGCGCACATCGGCGTGGTACCCACGTTGCACGACCCGTTCACCGAGCTGTTGCTACCGGTCAAGCTGCTCGAGTACGTGCACATGGGGCTGCCCGTCGTCGCCTCGCGCCTACCCGGAATCGAGGGCTACTTCTCCGACCGGGAGCTGCTTGCGTTCGAGCCGGGCGATGCCGAGGGCCTGGCCTCCGCCATCGAGGCGGTCTGCGCCGATCCCGCAGCCGCCGATGCCCGCGCCACCCGTGCCGCCGAGCGCCTCTCCACGATCGCCTGGGACCAGCAGCGCGCGCGCTATCTCGACCTGGTGGACGATCTCACGGTCGATCGCCAGCGGGCGCGATCGAGATCTCGCGCACAGGCGCCGAAGGGCGTCTGAGCCGGGCGCGCGGCCGCCGGGGGCACCCGGTCGAGCCGCTAGGACGCGCCGCGCATGCTCAGAACCGCCGGTAGCGTGCGCGCGAGGATACGAAGGTTGAGCCACAGCGAACGCCGCCGAACGTATTCGACGTCGAGCTGGATCATCTCCTCGAGCGTCAGCTCGGAGCGCCCGCTGACCTGCCACAGTCCGGTCACCCCTGGCTTCACCGCGAACCGGGCGAACCAGTGGGGCGGATAGTGCTCGACCTCGTAGGGAATCGGCGGGCGAGGACCGACGAGCGACATATCGCCGCGCAGGACGTTCCAGAGCTGCGGCAACTCGTCCACACTGAGGCGCCGCAGGACGCGGCCCAGGCGTGTGACGCGCTTGTCCGCGGCCATCTTGTACCGCGGCCGGTCGCCGGCGTGCTCGGTCTGCTCGGGCTGCTCGCCGGCGATCAGCTGCAACACGAACGCGCGATGTGCGTCCTGACCGACGCCGTGGTGCATCGTCCGGAACTTGCACACCGTGAACGGGGTCAGATGGCGCCCGAGGCGTCGCTGGCGAAAGAGAACCGGCCCCGGCGAGTCGAGCCGGATCGCAGCCGCCACAAGGACGAACAGCGGAACGAGAAGGACGAGAAGCACGGTGGACAGCAGCAGATCGAGCGCACGGCACGCCCCGCTACCGAGTCTGGCTCGGTGGCTGTCCGGCTCTACGGACGACGATGGGCGGCCCTGCCCCCCCATGGTGCTCACGCTCATGCCGAACAAACAACGGCTTCGCCGGAGCGCAACTCTCGCATGAAAAACGATGGAGTTCGCAGCGGGAGCACCGTCGCGCGGACATCAGCGTCGCGGCCGACGGCGCCCGGCCTGCGGTGCCGCCTCGACGCCCGAGCCGTCTGAACCCCGTGCGTCGCGCCGCGGTTGGCCGTGGCGCGACACCAGCCACGGCGCAGACCGTGCACCCGCCGCGGCGCGCGGCAGGACTTCGACCGGCCGCGGTGAACATTCCGATAGACGCGGGACCGAGCGCCGAAACCCGTGCTAGGGTTGCGCCGTCTGCTGCCGAATCCCGGCTCCACGTGAGCCGTGAGCGGGGGACCCGAGTCAAGCCGGTCCGGGGCGAATCACCGCCGAGAGCGCGGTGTAGCGCGCTGCGCGAGCCCGACAGCTAACCCCGTAGGCGACATAACGATCAAGGATGCGCCACATGACGGGACGGTCGAGCGATCGAAGGTCCGAACACGTGCCGACGCGGTCGCGCCGGAGCGTGCTGAAGCATCTCCGCGTTCGCATCACGGCGACGATCGCGATTGCGCTCGTCATCGTCATCTGCGCCCCCCTCGCGGCGCTCGCCGCACCAGGGATGCTCGGCGGACTGCCGGACGCCACCGCGATGCTCGCGCTGCCCGTGGTCCACACCCCGCCTCAGCGCAGCTCAACGCCCTCCCTCGCCGCAAGGCGGCGGTCGGGCGCCGCTCTGCCCACCCGCGTATGCGTCACCGGCGCGAAGCGAAAGGCGGCCCCTACGCCGGTGCGGACCCGGACCCGGACCCAGGCGACGAGCGGCGGACGAGCCTCGCGTGGGTCGTCCGGGGCCCACCGTAATGCTCAACCGAAGCCTGACGCTCGTGTCGCCCGTCACTCCGACCCCGGCGGCCAACGCCATGCGTCACGTGGCACTGCTCGTCGGCGCGCGGCGCCCCGCCCGCGGCCGCAGCCATGCCCCGGCACACGTCCGCACATTGTTGCGTCGCCGGCGCCGAAGCCGCCCGTCGTCCACGTGGTGTCCGCGAACCCCACGGCGGCCACGGTGGCGAGCGTGCCGCCAGCCACAGCGACGAGCACGCCGACGACGGCCGGCTCCGCGGTCCTCGGCGCGACGAGCTCGACGTCGACGTCGACGTCGACGTCGACCGCGACGAGCACGCCCTCGACGAGGAGTACGACATCGACGAGGAGTGCGACATCGACGAGGAGTACCACATCGACGAGTACGGCGACATCCGCGGTCATCACGACAACATCGGACTCGGCGGCGACCGGTGACGGGCCGCCGCCGATCGCCGGCTTCACGGAATATCCTGCGGCTCCGGTAACGGGTCAGGCGGTGCTGTTCTCGAGCGCCTCGACGTGCTCGAACCTGCCCTGCAGCTATGTGTGGGACGACGACGGTTCACCCACTCCGACCGATGCGACCTGGCCGCTCGGCGGGGGCCGGTGGCTGTTCTTCACGTTCCACCAGGTCGGCACGAAGTACGTGCGCCTCACCGTCACCGACGCGCTCGGACAGAGCTCGAGCGTCATGCACCCGCTCTTCGTCTCCGCCGGGGCCGCGACCACGACAACCACATCCAGCACGCCGACCTCGACCGCGACCACGACGTCGCCGACGAGCACGCCCACGACGGCGACCAGCAGTCCGACGACCACATCCTCCAGCACGACGACGACGGCCACGAGCACGAGCGTGACTACGACGACGAGCAGCACATCGACGACAACGACGAGCACGCGGACGACCGCAACGACGAGCAGCGTGTCGAGCGCCACCTCCACTGTCGGGCCATGCACCCGGACGCTGAGCCCGGCAGACATCGCCGGCGGCACCTACCCGGGTGGCGGTTTGAACAGTCTGCTCCAGTCGACCGCCGGCGGCTCGGTCATCTGCCTCGCTTCCGGCGACTACAACTCCTCCTCGGAGATCGACCTCTACCAGATCAGCCCGTCGAGCCCGATCACCATCACGCCGGCGCCGGGAGCGGCCGTGCAGTTGGGCAACATCTCCATCGGTGCGGGCGTGTCGAACCTGTCGATCGCGGGCTTCGCCGGCTCCTCAGCGCTCACCCACGGCTTCAGCGTCAACGGTGGCAGCGACTCCAACCTGACGTTTGCGCACGACGCGGTACAGGGGAGCAGTGTGATCTGGGACAACCAAGCGAATGCGAACATCCTCGTCACCGAGAGCACGTTCCTGGGTATTTCGCCGTGTTCGTCGTGTTATGAGGGGCGTCTCGAGTTGGTGTCTCAGTCGGACAACTATCCCGATGGTGTGACGATCAGTCACAACGTGTTTGGTGGTGGGGGTCTGTCGGACGGGATCAACATCGCGGGCGAGGAGGGCGGGACGCAGATCCTGGACAACGAGATCAGCGGGATCGTGCAGTCGTCCGCCGCGGGCGCTCCGCATTCCGACGCGATCCAGATCGTCGGTCAGGACTCGGGGGATGGCGCCCAGGTCAATCACACGGTGATTTCGGGCAACTACATCCACGACAACACCGATTGCTTCCTGTTCGACGACGGCAGCTATGACGTGAGCGTGACCAACAACGTGTGCACCACCGACGATTCCGACTCCTCCTACGCCGCGCAGGTCGGCGGTGGCGTCGGCATCGGCTTCAACCACAACACGTTCGCGAGCACCGAACCGTTCGGCGTCGGCAACGATCACTCCGGCAACCCCACCTCGGGCATGACGCTGACCAACAACGTCCTCGAGGGCGGCTTCTCGCCCAACCCCGGCCAGACCGTCACCTACGCCGCCGAGGGCGGCAACCTCGTGACCAACAGCGCGAGCTTGTCGGACATCGTGGGGCTCCCGACGCTCGTCGGCGGTGCGAACCCGTCGTCGTTCGCCGGATTCGCACTCGCGGCGGGATCGCCCGGGCTGACGGCGGCTCTTGACGGCACGCAGGCCGGCGTCGACGACCTGTCGTCGACGCCCGGACTCTAATCCGGTCCACGCGCGGCCGACGCCCGATCCGGCACCGCGCGGCGCGAGAACCCTTGTCGCTCGCGCGTTGCTTGGGCGATATGACCGACGCTGACGCGACGTCCATCTCGGCTGTCGTCGCCGCCTACCAGGCCGAGGACTTCATCGGCGACGCGATCGACTCGATCCTGAACCAGACGCGCCCTCCCGATGAGGTGATCGTGGTCGACGACGGCTCCACCGACGGCACCGCGGACGAACTCCGGCGCTTCGGCGACCGCATTCGCGTCCTCCGCCAGACCAACCGCGGATATCAGGCGGCGATGAACCGCGCCATCGGCGAGGCGCGCGGCGACTTCGTGGCGCTCTGCGGCGCCGACGACATCTGGGAGCCGCAGAAGCTGGAGTGGCAGGACCAGGCGATCCGTACGCATCCGGAGGTCGACGTCCTGTTCGGGCACGCCGTCACGTTCGGCCGCACAAGTGATGAGTGGCTGCGCCTCGACGAGGACGGCATCGTCGATCGAGCCGTGATGCGTGATGTCCTCTTTCGCCACAACTTCATCTGCACGCCGTTCGTCGTCGTGCGGCGCGCCCTGTTCGATCGCCTCGGACCTTTCGTGGAGGACTTCCCCGGCGACGACTACGACTGGTGGTTCCGATGTCTGCAGGCGGGGACGAGCTTCTACTACGACCCGCGCCTGCTCGGGCGCTACCGCAAACACGCCAACAACGTCACCAATGATCGTGTGGCCCTGCACCGGGCGATGAACCTCGTGCGCTACAAGTACGCCGGTCTCGCCGACGACCGGCGGCTCGTCGGCGAGGTGCTCGCCGCGGACTTCTTCCGGATCGGGCGCCTGCTCGTGGACGACGGCCGCCACCGCGAGGCCCGCGATGCCTTCCGCCGGACGTTGCGGTATGCGCCGCGCGCGCGCCTGTCCGACAGCACTAAGGCTCTCGCCTGGCTGCTCGTGCTCAGCCTTCCGGCGGGCGCCCGTCAGCGCAGCGGTCGCGCCCTCGCCAGCCTGAACCGGACACTCGTGGCGCGCCGCGCGGCGGACGGACCCGCGTCGCCATGACGGCGCCGAGCCTCAGCGTGGTCGTTCCCGCGTACAACGCCGAGCGCTACATCGGGCAGACCCTCGAGTCGATCCTGGGCCAGACGCATCCCCCCGACGAGGTGATCGTGGTGGATGACGGCTCCACCGACGGGACCCTGTCCGAACTGCGGCGCTTTCGCGGCGAGGTGCGCGTGATCATGCGTGTGAACGGGGGCGCCGCCGCCGCACATAACACGGGGTTCGGCGAGGCGCGCGGCGACTACGTCGCGCGCTGCGACGCTGACGATCTGTGGGAGCCGACGAAGCTGGAGCGCCAGGTGGAGAGTCTCGTGGCGTACCCCGAGGTCGACATCGCGATGACCGGTGCGTGGGTGTTCGGCGCGGCGGACTGCCTGTTCCTCGATCACACTGGCGCCGCGCCCCCGCCGAGCAGCGGGGTGCTCGAGCCGCGGGCATTCGCCCAACGGCTGTACCGGGCGAACATGCTGTGCGCCTCCTCGGCGATCATCCGGCGCAGCCTGCAGCAACGGCTCGGCCCGTTTCAGGTGCCGCTCCCCAACGAGGACTACGAGTACTGGCTGCGAGCGCTGAAGGCCGGGGCGGTGTTCTACTACGACCCGACAGTGCTCGTCCGCTATCGGCGCCACGGCGCGAACGTGACGAACAACCTCGTGGCCATGTACCGGGCCGCCCACCTCGTGCATCGCCAGCATGCCGACCTGGTCGACAGCCGCGCGCTCGTGCGGCAGGCGCTCGCGCACGACCTGTTCATGATCGGGCGGCTGCTCTACGATCAGCGTCGCCCGCGGGACGCGCGGGCCGCGTTCGCGGCCTCGATGCGCCAGTGGCCGTCGCCCCGCACCGCGGCGTGGACGGCCGTCCTATCAGTGCCCGAGACGTGCCATCGCGCGCTCGCGGACGTCCTCGTGTCGATCAAGCGCGCGTTTGACCCGGTGACCCCGTGACCGGCCGGCGACGAGAGCGGGCGGGATGGCCGGCCACCGCGGCACCGCCCGCGGGGCGCGCCTCGTGACCGACGACTCGCTCTCCCCAGAGGAACTGCGGACCAAGACGCTGCGCGGCATGCGCTGGACGGTGATCTCGCGGCCGGTCACCGAGCTCATCCTGCTCGGCTCGATGGTCGTCCTCGCCCGGCTCGTTTCGCCCGCGGAGTTCGGCCGATATGCGGTGGCCATCCTCGTCGGCGGGATCGGGCTGATCCCCGCGGCCGGCATCGGCACCGCGCTCGTGCATCGCGCCACCGTGACGCGGGCGCACCTCCAGACCGGCTTCGCGCTCGCGCTCCTCAGTTCCACCGCCCTGTTCGGGCTGATGCTCCTCGGCGCGGGCCTCATCATCGCGCCCGTGTTCGGCGCGCGCACGGCCGAGCTCGTCCGGCTGTCCTCGCCCGGGTGCCTGATCGCGGCCGCGGGGACGGTGCCATCGGCGTTGGTCCAGCGCCGACTCGGATTCCGGCAGCTGAGCATCAACGACGTCGTGGGGACCCTGACGCGGGCCATCGTGTCGATCGCGCTCGCGATCGCCGGGCTTCAAGGGGAGGCGATGGTGTTCGGCGCGCTCGCCGGCGCGCTCGTCGCGATGCTGCTGATGTGGGCGTGGGCCCCCCAGCCCCCACCGTGGATCCATCGCGAGGCCGTTCGGGAGCTGCTGGACTACAGCGTCCCGTCGTCGCTGGCGGCCCTCAGCTGGGTCGGGTTTCAGAACGTCGACTACGCGATCATCGGTGCCCGCGTCAGCGCGCTGCAGTCCGGCTACTACTTCCGCGCCTACACGCTCGGTGTGGAGTACCAGAAGAAGGTCAGCCAGGTGATGACGACCGTCGGCTTCCCCGTGCTGTCGCGCACCCAGGGAGGCCAGCAGATGCACGCCCTGCGCACGCAGATGATCCGGCTGCTGACGCTGCTGCTCTTCCCGCTGCTCGTGCTGCTCTCGATCGTGGCGCCGGTGCTCATCCCCTGGTTGTTCGGGCCGGTCTGGACGCCGGCGGTCGTGCCGACGCAGATCCTCGCCGTGGGGGGCGCGGCCACGCTCGTGGTCGACGCCGTCGGCGCGGCGTTCATGGCCTCCGGGCGCCCGCGGGCGCTGCTCGGGTACGGATGGGCGCACTTCGCCGCGTACGGGCTGGCGGTGTACGCCGTCGCCCCGCTCGGACTGGCGGCGGTCGCCGCCTCGGCAGCGATCGTCCACTCAGCCTTCATGATCGTCGCCTACATGATGCTCCTGCACGGGACGGAAGAGTCACCGATGGGCCAGCTGTGGCGCGATATCGGACCGGCGACCGGGGCGTGCGCGGTGCTGGCCGCGGTCACGGTCCCGGCGAGCCTCGGGCTGACCGCCGTCCAGACGCCGGCGGTCGTGTACCTCGGGACGATGGGCCTGCTCTCGGTGGCCGTCTATGTGCTCGTGCTGCGCGTCTGGTACCAGGACTCCTGGCGCAGCATGGTGAGGTTCGCGAGCTACGTGCTTCCCCGGCGCCGCCCGCGGCAGCGGCTGCGCCAGCCGGTCCTGGACGGCAGCCCGTCCGGGAGCTGAAGCAGGCAGCCGCGGCCACCGTCAGGGCCCCGGCGCGATCGACGACGCGTCGATACCGATGTCCGAGCCGTCCCGCGCGGCGGCCTTCCCGGGCGATCCCGTCACGAGCGCGAATCCGGCGAACGACGAGGGATTCGCGCCGCCCGTGAACCCCGGGAGCCCCACCGCGTCGTTTGGCCTGCTCGTGCGCGGCACGAGGTTGCCGCCCTCGGCGGCGTAGGTGACGGTCTGGCCGGGGTTGGGCGAGAAGCCGCCCTCGAGGACGTTGTTGGTCAGCGTCATGCCCGAGGTGGGGTTGCCGGAGTGATCGTTGCCGACGCCGAACGGTTCGGTGCTCGCGAACGTGTTGTGGTTGAAGCCGATGCCGACGCCACCGCCGACCTGCGCGGCGTAGGAGGAGTCGGAATCGTCGGTGGTGCACACGTTGTTGGTCACGCTCACGTCATAGCTGCCGTCGTCGAACAGGAAGCAATCGGTGTTGTCGTGGATGTAGTTGCCCGAAATCACCGTGTGATTGACCTGGGCGCCATCCCCCGAGTCCTGACCGACGATCTGGATCGCGTCGGAATGCGGAGCGCCCGCGGCGGACGACTGCACGATCCCGCTGATCTCGTTGTCCAGGATCTGCGTCCCGCCCTCCTCGCCCGCGATGTTGATCCCGTCCGACAGACCCCCACCACCAAACACGTTGTGACTGATCGTCACACCATCGGGATAGTTGTCCGACTGAGACACCAACTCGAGACGCCCCTCATAACACGACGAACACGGCGAAATACCCAGGAACGTGTCGTAGCTGAAGGCGATGTGAGCGTTGCTGGGCGTGTTGCGCAGGACGCTGGAGGCGCCGAAGGCGTCGTGGACGAAGGCGAGGTTCCCGTCGGCGCCGCCGGCGATCACCACTCCGCCAGCGAGATCCATGCCCGTCACGGTGAGGTTGTGAACGCCCACTCCGACGTTGATCGTGCCGAGGGCAGCGATCGCCCCGGGGGCTGGGCGAAGCGTGACGGTGCTGGCCGGGTCGATGTCGTACAGGTCGATCCCGGCGACCGCGCCGGCGTTGTAGTCGCCCGTGCTCAGGCAGACGACGCCGCCGGCGGCGGCTGCCTGCAGTGCACTGTTCAGCCCCCCGCCCGGGTAGGACCCGCCGGGAAGGTCAGCCGGGCCGAGCGTGCGCGTGCACGGCGACGCCGACACCGGCGCACTGGCGAGTGATGCGACCGTCGCGGTTGAGCCCGAGGCCGTGACCGTCGCCACGACTCGCAGCCGGTGCCCGACGTCCGCGCCGGTGATGGCATACCGCTCGCCCGTGGCGCCCGGTATCGGTGCGCAGGATGCACCCGCTCCATCACAGCGCTGCCAGCGATAGTGGCCCGCGACGGAGCGCACGTGCACCGAGAGCGTCTGACCCGAGACCTCCGGACCGTTGATCGTGGGCACCGCAACGTGCACGCCACCGGACGGAAGCACGAGCGCCAGCGCGAGCACCGCGAGCGCGATGCCGGCCCCCGCGATCGCGGCGCGACGTGCACGCGCCGACAGCCTGACGCCGCTCTTCATCACCGTCGTCCCTCCTGCCGTCCGTCCCGCCCGCCGTGCCCGACCGGTTCCCGGCTAGCCCGAGGCGCTGACTCGGTCGGCGAGCTTGCGGCCGTAGTAAGCGCCCGTGTCGCCGAGCACCGACAGCGACGTGCCGGACGACGCCGGCGCTCGCGGCGAGAGCGACCGCAGCGCCCCACGCAGCGTCTCGCCGACCCGGGCCCAGTCGCGCTGCGCCGCGAGCCGCTCCCCCGCCACCCGAGCTGCGGCGAGCGCGCCGGGGTCGTCGATGAGACCGAGCAGTGTGGCCGCGAGCGCACCGGGCTCGGGGCGATCGAGCAGCGTGGCGAAACCGGCCGCCTGCAGGTCCGCCGAGGTTTCATCGCCGCGACCGAGGACGCAGGGCAGGGTGGCGGCCAGGTAGTCCATGTAGCGAGCGCGAGCGGCAAGCTCCGCCTCCTCGGAGGACCGGTGCAGGGTGAGCCCGATGTCGGCCTCGCGCAGGTAGTCGTAACGCCGTTCGTAGGGGATCCACTCGTCGAGGAACAGCACCGACGTGTCGAGCACACCCAGCTCCGCGGCAAGCGCCCGGACCTCGTCGGTCGCCTCGAACCGCTGGTTGTTCTTGTTCGGTGGACGGCCGGCGGTGATCACGAGCTTCACGTCCCGTCGGGTCTGGGCGATCTGCGCCACCGCCCGCACCGCCGTCTCGGCGTCGAGCCAGCGCCACACCGTGCCCCACCACAGCACGATCGTGTCGCGCGCGCCGATCTGCGGAAACCGGGCGCGCAGCGGCCGGGGTGCCGGCATCGGCGCGGGTTCCGGGCGCGTGATGCCGAACGGGACGACGACCGGGCCCGGGGTCGGGTCGAGCCGGCCGGCCGCGGCGGACAGGAGCTGCTGGCGCTGACGCTCGGCCGCGCACAGCACCAGATCGGCGTGGCGCAGCTGAATCGCCTGCATCATCGAGCGGACGCGCAACTCGCGGCCGTGCTCCTCCGACTCGAGGGCGACCAGCTCGACCTCGTACGGATCGTACTGGTCGGCGATCGCGACGATGCCGAGCGGCGCCTTGAGCGCGAGCAGATACGGCGGCAGGCACGGGGAGAGAACCGCGTCGTGGCGTATCGCCTCTCGCAACAGCCGCCGACGCTGTGCCGGCACGACGGGGAACCCGTCGCGCTCGGACGCGTCGGGGCGCTCAGCGGCCAGGGTGACCGAGTACTCGGCGCTCAGCGCTCGCGCGAACTCCAGCGCCCGGATCTCGGGCCCGGCGAGACGCTCGCCCAACGGCCCGGTCGCGCACACGAGGATGCGTTGCAGACGTCCGTCGTTCACGCGGGGACCGCTCTTGCGCGCGGGAAAGCCGTGTACGCCCGCGGCACGGGATCGGAGACGGGTCCCCCAGACAGCACGGTGCAGAATGCGGCGATCACGAAGAACAGGTAGGGCACCTGGTCGAAGGCCAGGGCGTCGAACAGTCCGTTGACGACCAGATACGCGATGCATCCGGCCGACGCGGCAACGGCGAGCAGAGCGTAGGTCTCCTCGGGGGAGCGTCGCGCGCGACGGGCGGCGACGATCGGCGAGATGATCATCCAGACGTAGGCGGCGAGGCCGACGACACCGACCTGCCAAAGCACCCCGAGGAGCTGGTCGTCGAGGATGCGGAACTGGCTTGGCTGTGTCACGTCGATGCTGCCCAGGCCGCGTCCGAACACCGGATGCGCGAGGACGTCGGGCATGATCGCCGACAGGTCACCCTGGCGGTGCACAGTCGAGTTACTGCCGAACCACTGCGCCGGATTGAGCAGGGTGCCGAGCGCACCCGGAGAGGCGATGTGAACGAACCCGAGCAGGACGATCGCGAGCGGTGCCAGCCGAGCCATCTTCCGGGGATAGTGGAAACCGAGATAGATGACGACGATGAGCGGCACCAGCAACGACGACTTCTTGTCGGTGGCCATCGCGGCGGACATGATGAGCAGGCTCGCGAGCGCGTTTCGACGCCATGATGCGCGCGTCGGCGCGTTGAAGAGACGCACGAGCGCGAACGGAAGGACCATCGCGAGCATCGCCGTCGCGGCGAGTCCTGTGGACGTCGGACCGTCGATCGTCAGCCGATCGTCAGTGCTCAACGCGAGGTTGACGTTCGTCGAGGGCGGGTTGACGTGCGCGATCGGGGACAGGATCGTGCCGCTGAGGGAGTAGAACACGTTGTAACCGGTTCGTCGCTCGACCATGATCCCGATGGCCATGATCGTGGCGAGGCCGATGAGGAGCGACGCCATCCCCGGTAGATCCTCAAACCGCAGGGCCGTCAGGGCGAACCATCCGAGCGCGAAGAAGGACGCGATCAACGCGAACTGCTTCTGCGCAATCGTCCACTCGTTCAGGTTGATGACGCGCGCCGAGTCGAGCAGCAGGCTCGCGATCGCAACGACGAGGAAGAAGCCGGCGGCCGACACATAGAGCTTCGACCGCCGCGATCGTGCGAAAGTCCGCTGATCGCCGCCGAGCAGTGCCCACGCGAGGATCATCAGGATGACGACGATCCGATCGATGTAGGAGTCGAACGGAAGGTTGACCTTCAGGGTGGTCTGATCGATCGGTACGAAGAACACCATGCACAGGAACGCGGCCAGGATCCAGGGCAGCCGGCGGCGCGTGTGCGGAAACGCGTCACGGGCCGCCGGCGCGGCGGTGCGTGCCCCGGCGCGACGAGGACGCCGCGCCTGCCCGGATTCGCGACGGGCAGGCGCCGCCGTGGCGGCCGACCGCGCGGCCTCGGACGTCAGCACAGCCTCACCGGCGGGTCACCTCAGCGGTCGCGTCGGAGTGACCGGCGCGGGCGGAGATTGGGCCCGGACGAGCCCACCGCCACCTCGTTCCGGTCACGGGACGAGGCGCCCGCATCGCCAGACGCGGCGAGCTGCTGATCGACGGCGATGAGGCCGTTACCGTTGGTCCTACCGTTGCCGTTCGGGTTGCCGTTGTACCGACCGGCCGGCTGGCCGCTGCCGATCGTCGCGCCGGCCACCTTCTCCCCGCCCCCGGCGACGCTGGCGCGGGCCAGCGTGTCCTGGGTCTGGTGCGCGTCAGCCTCGTGCCAGTGCTCCACCTCGTCAGGCGCGTGACCGAGCGCCTGCCACTCGCGCTCAAACTCGCGGCTCGCGCGCCAGTTCTCGCGGAAGCGCGCGACGAGGAGGATCAGAACACACCAGAACGCGAGGACGGCCACGAACACGATCCCGGCCAGCTTCTTGCTGATGCCGCCGTCGACGATGCCGCCGATCGGCGTTCCGAGCTGCCGGACGGTCACCCACGACTGCGTCGGGATGCGCTCCTGGGTCTGGAGCGTCTGCAGATAGGAGCTGATCGCGCTGGCGGAGCCGTTCGCCAGCGCGAGCGCCTGGGCGGTCGTCGGCGCCTGCGTCGTGACCCCGATCGTCGGAAGGGTCGGGTCGGCGAAGAACTGCAGGCGGTACGGCTCGGTCTCGCCGGTGACCTCGGTGTTGCGCTTCAACGCGGTCGGTTCGGTCACGGTCCGTGGCTCGAGCGGATCCACGGGACCGGCCGCGTAGATCTGATCGCCGGGGATCCCCGAGTAGCGTCCGATGAGCGCGGCCGCGGCCGGACTGGCCATCACGTTGGCGACGATCGTCGCTCGCGTGATCAACGGCTGGAGATCCTGGGCGACGTCGCCCAGCGAGGATTGCGGCGTGTCGATGAGCAACTGGGTCGAGGCGCTTGCATACTGGAGCGACCTCGGTGTCAGCTTCGTGCCGTTCACGTGATAGACGGAGAGCACGGCGGCCAGCACGGCGACGACGACCCCGGCGGCGAGCAGGAGCCTGCGACGCGTGAGCTCCCTCAGTGTCAGCGCAAATTCCACGTTCTACGGTCCTCTCTACGGTCGTCCGGTCTCGCCGGTCGTCGAGGTCTTGCCGGTCGTCGAGCGCGTCCGCCGCTGCCGCTCTTCGAGCATCGGGCCGGTTCGTTCTTGTCGATCACATTCGCGGTCGTGGGCGGGCGCCGAACACGCGTCGATGACTGAACGACCGGGAGGCTCCGGGCCTTCCGTGCCCGCATACCGTTTTTACGTTGGGCCACGCGAGGATTTTCGGCGCCGTCCACCGTTGGTTCGTTGGTGTCCCGCCACGACGAGCAGCCGATCTCCCCGCCGACCGCCGACCGCCCGGACCTGACGGTCATCGTCGTCACGCACAATCGCACCGATCTCGCCCTCGACACGCTCCGCTCCGCGCGTGCGGCCGCCGGAGACATGGCCGTCGAGTGGCTGGTGGCGGACAGTGGCTCGAGCGACGGGACACCTGATGCGATCGAACGCGAGTGCGATCACGTGCGCGTCCTACGTCACGCCAACGTCGGGTTCGCTGCCGCGAACAACTGCGCCCTGGAGATCGCCCGCGGCCGCTACGTGCTCCTGCTCAACCCCGACGTGGAGATCGTCGAGGGCACCCTCTCAGAGCTGGTGTCGACCCTCGATGCACACCCGGAGATCGGCATCGCGAGCGTGATCCAGCGGGCGCCGAACGGCTCGGCGCAGTACTCGATTCGCCGCTACCCGTCTCCGTGGCTGGCGCTCGGCGAGGCGGTTGGCGCCGCCCGCTTCGCGCCGACCGGCCGCTGGCGCGAGGAGGAAGCGCGGGCCGAGCGCTATGGCGACCTGCGCTCGGTCGACTGGCTCGTCGGCGCGTTCCTCATCGCGCGCGCCGACGCGGCGCGCGAGGTCGGTCCGCTCGACGAGCGCTTCTTCCTGTACTCCGAGGAGATCGACTGGTGCTATCGCTTCCGCAGGGGTGGATGGGGCGTGTACCACGTCCCATGCGTAACCGTCGTCCACCACACCGGTGACGGCTACCGCCCCGATCTCTCGGCCCAGCTGAGTTACGCGAAGCTGCTCTTCGCTCGCAAGCACTACGGTCGGACCCGGGCCGAGCTGATACGCGCAGCGCTGCTGCTGCGGCACGCGCTGCGCGCGGCCGTCCTTGGCGCGTTCGGCCCCCGCGCCGGATCGTGGCGCGAGCGGCAGCAGGCCGAGCGTCAAGCGCTCCTGGTCGTGCTTGGCCGTGCCGATCCGCCGTTCGGCGGGCGCCGGCGCGGCGCCCTCGGCGGTCCCGGTCCAGCCGCCGCGAGCGGCGCCGAATGACGCCGTGCCTTTCATGAACAGCGCCGCACCCAGGACGCGCCGAGCGCTGGTCGCCGTCCGTCCCGCATCCGCGATGGCCGACCACGCGCGGCTGTTCACGGCGCTCGAGGAAGCCTTCCCGGTACGCTTCGTGGCCTGGGCAGCGAAGGAGCCGCGCGCGAATGCGGTCATCGTCGCCGGTCAGGGGACGGTCCCGTCCGCCGAGGAGGTCGCCGCCGACGGTCTGCCCGCGCTGGCCCTCGCCGACGCGACGGTACAGTCGTCGCGGACCGAGGAGATCGTCTTCAGCGACCATCCGGCGGTCGATCGACGATTGCACGGGATTCCCCTCGGCGACCAGCTCGGCGGCCTGCGCATGGAAATCGCTCCCGACGAGGAGATCCTCGCGGCCGGGCGTGACGGGCCGTGGTGGACGCGCCGGACGGGTTCTACCCCGGTCGACCGCGTGCGGGCCGCGCTTCCGTCGATCGCGGAGGGCGAGGTTCTGCGGGCGGCGTTCGGCCACGCCCCGGCGCACCGTCGGCTTGGGCTCGTCGCGCTCGTCCACTTCTTGCGCGCGCTCGCGCCGGGAAGCGCCGGGCCGATGCCGCTGCGCGCGGCGGTGATATTCGATGACCCCAACCTCCGACGCTCGAGCTACGGCCACATCGACTATCCGGGTCTCGTGCGCCACGCCGACGAGCACGGGTATCACGCCGTCATGGCGATGGTGCCGTTGGACGCCGGCGCCTGGACGCGCTCGGCCGTCGAGCTGTTCGCGGCCCGGCCGGACCGCCTGTCGATCGTCATCCACGGCAACAACCACTCTCAGCGCGAGCTCATGCGCCCGCCCGACCCCGCCGGCGCCCTCGCACTCGGCGCCCAGGCACTCCGGCGCATCGCACGCTTCGAAACCGGCACGGGACTGCGGGTCGACCGCGTGATGGTGCCGCCGCACGGCGTGTGCTCGCGCGAGGTCGCGCGGTCCCTCGGCGCGTTGGGCTATGACGCGCTGTGTGCCATCCATTCCTGCCCATGGACGGAGCATCCTCCGCCCGAGCGCCTGCTTGCCGGCTGGGGACCCGCCGAGTTCGTCGAAGGTTGCGCCGTCCTTCCCCGTTTCCCGCTGTCGAACTCCGCCACCGAGGTCGCGCTGCGCGCGTTCCTCGACCAGCCGCTGATTCTCTACGGCCACCACGATGACCTGGCGGCCGGCCTCGAGCCCCTGGCCGAGGCAGCGGCGAACGTGAACCGCCTCGGGGACGTTCGTTGGTGCTCGGTGGGCGACATCGCGGCAAGCAACCTGCAGATGACCGTCGAGGGTGCCACGGTGTCGCTGCAGCCCTGGGCCAATCGGCTGCGGGTCGTGCCTCCGCCGGGCGTCTTTGAGCTGACGGTCAACGAGCCGCTCGGCGGCAGCGGCGACTCGGGCATCGGAGCGTGGTCGACGGCACACACCGAGCGGCTGGGGTTCGGCGCGTCGGTGGCCCTCGCGGAGCGCGAAACGGTCGTGCGCCTGCATTCGCTCTGGGAGACGGATCTGCGCGCGGTCCCCAACCCACGACGGCGGATTGCCCCCCGCCTGCGCCGGCGGGTCACCGAGGTCCGCGACCGGCTGTCGCCCTCGCACGATCGAGCCCGTCAGGCGATCAGGCTCGCGCGGGCGTCGGTCGGTCGCTGATCGCCGGATCGGGCACGACGCGCCGCTGGCGTGCTTCCGCTACGCCGCCCGTGCGCGACTGGCGACGACGATGAACTCGTGGTCGTTGCGTTCAACCGCCTCGACCTCGAGCGGCAGAGCGAATGCGCTCCGGCAACGGCAGAGCAGTTCCAGAAACGCGGCTGGGGTCCACACGTGGAAATGAATCGAGTAGTTGCGCCGATCGAGCTCCTCGGCTCGCCGCGAGACGTCGTCGTCGGAAACCCGATCGACGAATCGCGCCCATTCCTCGTAATGCGTGCGCCGTGACACGGCCGGGCCCGCCTCGTGGTCCCGCTCGAGATGCGCCAACGGTGTGATCGGACGGTCGCGGTCGAACGTGCGGCGACAATCCGGCACGGCCATGTACAGCACCCCGCCGGGCCGGAGCACTCGCAGGTGGCTGGAGAGCGTGCCGATTGGGTCCTCACAGTGCTCGATCATGTGGTTCGCGATCACGAAGTCCACCGAGGCGTCCGCGACGGTGGCGAGCGTCTCGCCATCGTCGATGACGTCGGGGCTCACGAGGTCGACGTCGTCCAGCTCGGGGTAATGGCGACGCAACTCGACGATGCCGCAGCGGTCCACGTAGCGAACCGACGCCCCGCGGGGCACCCGCAGCGGCATGTGCAGCGCCCCGATCTCCAGGCCGCTGCCGGCGAGGTACTGATCCGCCAGACGACGGCGAACGCCCGCGTGGCGTCGCTCCTCGGCGATCGCGAAACGCCGCACGGCCCGCTTGGCGCGCCCGACCTTGCGGCGCCTCCAGGTATCCAACCCGTGCACTCGGCCGGGCCACGGTCGCACGGGCTCCCGCGCGGTCCCCGGCGTAGCGCGATCGGCGCCCGCCGCGCCGCTCGGGGCGCGCCCGTCGGATGCCCGGTCGACGGTCGGTGCAGTCATGCGAGACGCTGCCCGCCGGCCCGCCGCCGAGCGAGCCGAAGTCGGCCGGTGACCGCCTGCGCCATGCGCCCGCGCAGCTCTCGCCGCGCGAAGCGGCGGTACTCGTCGTCGGGCACACGCTCGGTTCGGCGCAGCGCCGCACGGATGTAGCCGAACAGGAACGCCAGCCCCGACAGCCCGAACGGAGGCTTGAGGGCCACCTTGAACGAGCGCAGCGTCACCCACAGCGGCGAGAAATGCGCGATATACGCGCATTCGCCGTGACGCGCGCGTCCGCGCAACACTCCGTCCGCCGTGGCCAGCGGTCGGTGGTGGACGGACACCAGGTCGGTGTAGCTGACCGTCGAGAACCCGTGCATGCGAGCATAGGTCTGGTCGATCGTGTCCCAACCGAGTCGCTCCTGGACCCCACCGATCGCCTCGTAACACTCGCGTGAATAGCACTTCAGCGCGCCGTGCACGTGGTTGCGGGGAATGCCGACCCGCCGCACGCCGCCGCCGGCAATGGGTTCGACGAGCACACCGCCGGCGAGCCCGAGGCTCGGATCGACGGCGAACCGCCCCATGAGGACACGCAGATAGTCACGCGGCAGTTCGATGTCGCCGTCGAGCTTCATGATGTGCGTGTAGTCGCGCCACTCGGCGACGGCCAGCCCGGCGTTGAAGTTCCGGGGCGCCGCGGCCCTCGCCAGGCGATCGCGGGCCCCGGTGTGTTCGACCTGCGGTCCTGCCGATACCACGCGCATGAACGGAACATCCTGCGAGAGCTGGCTCAGGAGCTCGAGCGTCCCATCCGAGGACGCGTCGTCGATGACCACCCACCGCGCGGGCAGCACCTCCTGTGCGGCGACGGCGCGCACGACGCGTTCAATGTGCGCGGCCTCGTTGCGCACCGGCGACACGATCAGGATGCGCGGCTCAGCCGGCGGCGTCCGCTCGCGATCATCTCGATCGGTTGACACGATCGCCACCTCCTCGCCTACCCGACCGCGGCGAGCTGCGCCGGCGCGGCGGCCTGATCGACGAATTCGCGATGCCACATCTCCAACATGAACAGCGCCCACACACGCTTGGACTCCGCTTCGGCGCCGCCCTCCTGTCGCTCCAGAATCAAGCGCACCGCCTCCGGGCGGAAGTAGCCGCGACCGAGCGCATCACGATCGAGCAGGACGTCTCGAACATGCTCGCGCAACTCGTTACGAAACCAGTGGTCAACGGGAACCGAGAAGCCCTGCTTCGGTCGATCGAGGATCTCGTCCGGCAGCCATTCGCGCAGCGCTTCCCGCAGGATCCATTTCTTCTCCCGCCCTCGCACCTTCAGATCTGCGGGTATCGAGGCCGCAAACTGCATCAGGTCCTGATCCAGCAGCGGTGAGCGGGCCTCGAGCGCGTGCGCCATCGTGGCGATGTCGATCTTCGCGATGAGGTCGTCAGGTAGGTACGTGCCCGCGTCGACCTCGAGCATGACGTCGACGACGTCGGCGCCGGATGCGCCCATCCAGGGTTGGGCGATGACCCCCGGTGCCACCGACTCGCCGACGAGCGCTTGGAACTCCGGCGTGTACAGGAGCCCGCGCTGGGACTCGTCGAACCACGAGACATAGCCCGCGTAACGAGCCTCGGGTGTGAGCGGCAGTGCCTGCCCGAGCCGGCGGACCTTGTTGGCCAGACTCGTCACCTCTCCACCGCCGAGCCGGCCGGTGGCGCTCGCGGCCGCGCGCTTGAGCGGCATCGGCAACGCGTCGAGGCGACCGGCGACCCGGTTGGCGACATAGCGTGTGTAGCCGCCGAATGACTCGTCGCCGCCGTCGCCGTTGAGCGCGACGGTGACATGGCGGCGGGTCACCTCGGCCAGACAGAAGCTCGGGATGGCCGATGCGTCCGCAAACGGCTCTCCGTAGTGGCGAACGATCTTCGGCGCAAGCGAGATCGCATCGGGCCGCACGACGAACTCGTGGTGGTCGGTCCCAAACTGCTGCGCCACCCGACGCGCGTGAGGCAGCTCGTCGAAGCCGGCGTGCTCGAAGCCGATCGAGAACGTTCTGACCCGGCCCTCCCCCACCTCGGACATCGCGGCGACAACGGCGGACGAGTCGATCCCACCGGACAGGAACGCCCCGAGCGGCACGTCGGCAACCAGCCGTCGACGGGTCGCGGCGCAGATGGCATCCCGGATGGGCTCGTGCAACTCTCGCGGATCGCTGACGGACAGCTTGCGGGCGTAGTCGAGGCGCCAGTACCGATCGAGCTCGACCCTTCCCTCGCGCAGCACCAGCGTGTGGGCCGGGGGCAGCTTGCGCACGGCGCGGAACACGCTGAGCGGGGCGGGGACGTAGCCGTACGCGAGGTAGCAGTCCAGCGCCGCGAAGTCGAGGTCGCGTGGAATCTCACGATCCTCCATGAGCGCTCGCAACTCGGACGCAAAGCTCAATGCGCCGTCACGGAACGCGTAGAAGAGGGGCTTCTTGCCCACTCGGTCACGCGCCACCAGCAGTTGGCGGCGGCGCTCATCCCAGAGCGCGAACGCGAACATTCCATGGAGCCGTCGAACGCACCCCGGCCCGTACTCCTCATAGAGGTGGACGATCACCTCGGTGTCTCCCTGCGTCGCGAAGATGTGCCCGCGGCGCACGAGGTCTTCTCGCAACTCGCGGAAGTTGTAGATCTCGCCGTTGAGCACCACGACCACCGAACCGTCCTCGTTGCGTATCGGCTGATCCCCGGTGACGAGGTCGACGACTCTCAGGCGCTGGATTCCCAGGCCGACTTCGCCGTCGACGAACAGACCGCGGGAATCGGGCCCTCGGTGCTCGAGCGCCGCGCACATCCGCTCGAGCACGACGCCGTTCGCGGGCTCCCCGCCCGGCGAACTGACTTGTCCGACGATGCCGCACATGACTCGGTCGATCAACGGGCGCCGACCCGCGCTTCTCGCACCGCAGTCTCCGATGCCGGCAAGCGGGCGCTCGGGCTGATGTATCGTGACGGCACCTCCGCCGCGATGCCAACGCGACCGGGAACCGGGTGCCCCGGGCGCGGGGACGCGGCTCGACGCCAGTCTTGACGAGCAGATCAACATCCCCCCGTGCCGGCGGCGCGCCGAGCGACCGCGTCTCTCACGCCGGCCGATCGGCGCTCCTCGTCGTCGCCGCGATCTCCGTGCTGAGCGTGACGCTCGCACACGTCGCCCGAGCGACGGACACGTTCGTCCTCGGCACCACCTCGACGGCCCGGGCCACGCCCGGCCCGCACGCTCCGTCCTCCCGGCGGGCGCCGACGGCCGACCGCCCGTGCACACGCACGCTTCGTCCCGGTGGCGACATCACCGCGGCGACGAGCGCGGCTCGGGGCGGAGCGGTGATCTGCCTCACCGCCGGCGCCTACGGGATGGCAGGCGGCGTGACGATCAGCGACGTCAACGCACCGAGCACGGTGGAGCTCCGGCCTGCGCCGGGCGCAGCCGTCGCGCTCGGCCCGCTGAACCTCGGCAACGACGTGCACAACCTCGCCGTCGACGGCTTCAGCCTCACGGGCGGCATGCACATGACCGGCGGAGGCTCGCATCTCGTGTTCGCCCATGACACGACCAGTCACGCGTCCACCGGCTACTACTTCTATTCGAACGGCGGCAGGATCTCCGACGTGCAGATCCTCCATGACGACATGAACAACATCGATACAGCGGACCTATCAGGTCCGGGCGACGGACAGTGCGTGACGATGCTCGGCAACGTCTCGGACTTCACCATCGCCCACGACGTGTGCGGCCCCGGCATCGCCAACCACTACACCCAGACCGGCGGCATCACGGGCCTCACCGTGGACGCCAACACGTTCACGGGCCCGCGGATCGTCCACGCGGGCGTCCACAACAACGTGCTGCAGGTCTTCGGCAGCTCGAGCAACATCGACTTCTCGAACAACGTCATCCGCGATTCGGGCGCTCAGGGTCAGACGGTCCTCATCCAATCGGGCCACTTCGCCAACGTCACGTTCACGAACAACCTCTTCGACCACGAGACGAGCGCCTACGCAGTCGGCATGTGCCCGGTCGACGGGTTGACGTTCGCCCACAACACGGTCGTCGACTCGCTGTGGGGCGTCCAACTCTTCAACGACGGAGGCGACCCGGCCTGTGCGCAGTCGTCGAGCGACGCCACGATCACGCACAACATCATCGTCGGGACGAGCGGCGGCACGCCGGACCTCAGCTACGGCGAGTGTTCGGGGCGCTGCACGGTCGCGTATAACGTCACCAGCGACGGCTCGGCACGCGCCGTGGACCGTCAGCATCATTCCGTGGGCCATTGGCACGCGCGCTGGCGAGACACGGTCTGGTACCAGCCCGCCGGCCTCCCGTTCCCCGCTGGGTACGTGCACCGCTGACACGCACGCCGGGGCACCGGCGAAAGCGCGCTTCGATGCAAGAAGCCAGCCGTCCTGATCGTTGAGAGGTCACGTGAGCGTCCGGGTGTTGCAGAGCTTCCCCCACAAGATCGGGGCAGCCCGAATCTGCACGACCGCCTGGCATGAGGCGGCCGAGGTGGCGGGCGCCGGCGGTCGCGTGGAGCTGTACACGGGGGTCGTGCACCGGCCGTTGCCACCCGAGGTCCGTGTGCGCACGACGCTGTCCCGCGGACGTTGGCGGATCCCGTACGGCGTGCTCGGGCAGCTGCGGGCGCTGGAGCTGCACGACCGCATCGTCGCGCGGGCACTCCCCGGGCTCGCCGGGCGCATTGACGTCGTTCACGTCTGGCCGCTCGCGGCCGTGCGCACGCTGCGCGTTGCGCGGCGCCTCGGGATCCCTACGGTGCTCGAGCGTCCCAACGCGCACACACGCTTCGCCTACTCAGTCGTCGCGGCCGAGTGCGAGCGCCTCGGTGTCGCCCTGCCTCCCGATCAAGAGCATGCGTTCAACGCCGAGAAGCTGCGCCTCGAAGAGGAGGAGTACGAGCTTGCGAGGTACCTGCTGTGCCCGTCCGAGTTCGTCGCCCAGACGTTCCTGAACGAGGGATTCGCGGCGGGCAAGCTCCTCCGCCATTCCTACGGATATGACGATGCGCGCTACCGCCCCGCGCAGCAGCCGCGCGGCGCCCGGGAAGGCCTTGCCGCCTTGTTCGTCGGTGTGTGCGCGGTGCGCAAGGGACTGCACTTCGCGCTCGACGCGTGGCTGCGCTCTCCGGCCAGCGAGACGGGCACGTTCACCATCGCCGGGGACTTCCTGCCCGCCTATCGTGACAAGCTCGCCGACGCACTCTCTCATCCGAGCGTGCGGGTGCTCGGTCATCGCGACGACGTGCCCGAGCTGATGCGCCGCAGCGACGTGCTCCTGCTCCCCAGCCTGGAAGAGGGCTCACCGCTCGTGTGCATGGAGGCGGTCGGCAGCGGCTGCGTCCCGCTCGTCTCCGATGCGTGTGCGGGCGTCTGCGTCGACGGCAACGCCCTCGTGCATCGCGTCGGCGACGTTGACACGCTGGCCGCTCAGATCACCGATCTCAACGACGACCCTGCTCGACTCGCGGCGATGCGAAGCGCCGGGCTCCGCATCGCCCCCACGTTCACCTGGGCGGCCGCAGGTAGGCGCCTGCTCGCCGCCTACGAGCAGGCGACCGGACAGGCCGCACCGCCGGCGCCGCAGCGTCCCGCTGGCGACACCGGCCGACTCACCGCCCCGATCGGCACGTGACCGAACCGGGGCGATGACGCGGAAGGGCCGCTACGGTCCGGGCGTGACCGACATGTCGTCAACGCCCATGCTCGTGCCGGCGTCCATCCCGTAGCCGAGCGAACCCGACGCGAGCGCAAAGCCCGCAAACGAACTCGGACTGGAGCCACCGCTGAACGTCGGGCTCCCCGAGATGTCGTGCGCGCCCGCCCCCGAGCCGCCGGAGAGGAGGTTGTAGTCCTCGGTGAGCCCGGGCGCGGGCTGGCCCGGGTTGAGCGACGGGACACCGTCCATGGTGGCGTTGCCCGTGAACGTGAAGTTGCTCGACGGGTTGCCGTTGTGGTCATTGCCGTACTCGATCGGCTCGGTCGTGGCGAATGTGTTGTGCGTCATCGTCATGTCGACGCCGCCGCCGAACTGGATCGCGTAGAGCGAGTCGCTCAGGCCGGTGCACACGTTGTCCGAATAGGTGAGCCCTGTCGTTCCGTCGTCGAACAGGCCACAGTCGGAGACGTTGTGCATGTAGTTGCCCTCGAACACGTTCTGCTCTCCACCGCCGTTGTCCTGGTAGGCGTCACAGTGGATGCCGTTGCAGTTGCTCTCGACGATGTTTGAGATGTCGTTGTGGAGGATCTGCGTGCCGCAGCTCTCTCCCGACGTGTCGATTCCGTCGGACTCGCCGCCGCTGATCTGGTTGTTCTCGACGGTGACGCCGTCGGGGCAGTCGGGCGAGGTCGCCTCGATGTTCAGCCGGCTCGACTCGCCCGAGCTCGCGTAGCCGTCGAACGTGTCGTGCGCGATCAGCGTGTTCGAGTTGGCCGGCGCGTTCTGGACGAACACGCCGTTGTTCGGCATCGCGTCGTAGGTGACCGAGTCGTGCGTATTGTTGCCGTCGCCGGCCGGGACCATCTGCACCCCGGCGGACACGCTCGAGCCGGTGAACCCGGTCACGGTGATGTTGCTGACGCCGTTGTAGTCCAGGGTCCCGAGCTCGACCGTCGCGCCGGGCGCGGGCTCGAGCGTGACCGTGCTCGAAGGGCCCACGCCGTACAGGTCGATCCCATTGCCGTTGGAGTAGTTGTAGTCGCCCGAGGCGAGGCACATCACCGTCCCGCCCTTCGCGCCCTGGAGCATCGTGTTCAGACCGCCACCCGGGTACGAGCCGCCGGCGATCTGCGATACCGAGATCGTCGTCGTGCAGGCAGGGGCGGTCGTGCTGGTGCTCGTGGTGCTCGTGGTTGTACTGGTGCTCGTCGAGGAGCTCGTGCTCGTGCTGGTCGTGGTACTCGGGCTCGAGGTCGTGGTCGAGCTGGACGTAGTGGTCGTCGAGGTCGTGCTCGGCGTCGACGACGTGCTTGTGGCGGTGGTCGAGGTCGACGAACCTGTGCCACTCACGTACGCGCTGACCGGGTTGGACGTCCACTGTCCCGTGGTGGAGTACGGGCTCGCCAGCCCGGTGCCTGAGTAGTCGAGGTTGCTGCCACCGTTACCCGAGTCGTGGTACGTGATCGGTCCGGTGCCGGGGCCCTGCAGGGCGATCCAGTAGCGGGTGCCGGCAGTGATCTGCACCGGGGCGCTGAGCGACACGGTGGTCCACGTCCCGGCAGCGCTCGACGTCACGGTGCCGGTCGCGAGCAGCGTCCCGGGCTGTCCGCTCGAGTCGGCGTACAGCCCGACGCTGACGCCCGACGTCGAGTCCAGGTACACGCTCGCTGTGCCGGCGGTGCCGGAGGCCGTCGCGGTAAATCCGAACGCCTCACTGAGGCCACCGCTGTTCGAGTCCGTCGACGACTCGACGGTCTGGTTTCCGAACAGCAGGATCGAGGCCGGAGCGGTGGACGTCGTCGTGGACGTTGCGGTCGTGGTGGACGTGCTCGACGCGGTCGTCGACGTGTTCGACGTCGTTGTGGACGTGGGCGTCGTGCTGGTGGTGGTCGTCGTCGGGGTCGTCGAGGTGGTGCTCGTCGTCGGGGTGCTCGAGGTGGTGCTCGACGTCGTCGTGGTCGTCGGTGTCGTGGCCGAGCTCGTCGTGGTCGTCGTCGGCGTGCTCGTCGTCGTGGTCGTCGTCGGCGTGCTCGTCGTCGTGGTCGTCGTCGGCGTGCTGGTCGTCGTGGTCGTCGTCGGCGACGAGCTGGTGGTCGTCGTGGTGGTCGTGACCGCGTTCGCGACCACGACCGTGCGCTCCGTCGTGGCCGCAGCGCCGAGCGCGTCGGTTACCGTCAGACGCACATACTTGGTGCCCGCCTGGGCGAACGCGTACGAGAGCGTCGCGCCACTTCCGATCGGTGTCCCGGTCCCGGGCGCGGACGATGCCGAGGCATCACTCTCCCACGCATACGTACACGGAAGGTTCGCGCAGGTCGAGCCCGTGCCGTCGAAGTCGATCGTCTGGCCTGCGGTGGGCGATGCCGGCGCGAATGTGAAGCTCGCCGTCGGCGGTTCGACTGCCACAGCGGAGCTGGCCGCGGACGATGACTCGCCGCTCCCGCCGGCATTGCTGGCCGTAACGACGACGCGCACGGTGTGGCCGACGTCCGCGGCGCCAAGCACATACATGTCCTGTGTCGCGCCCGGCGCGTTCACGCAGTTGGACCCCGAGGCGTTGCAGTCCTGCCACTGGTAGGCGAAGCTGGTCGGCGCGTTCGTCCAAGTGCCCGGTCCGTCGGACAGGGGCTGACCCTCGACCGCCGAGCCGCTGATCGTCGGCGGCGACATGGCCGCCGGAGGCGGCGGCATCACGATGCCGGTGGCGACGGACGCCGCGGCGGTCGTGCCGCCGGCATTGCTCGCCGAGACGACGACGCGGACGGTGTCCTCGACGTCGGACGCGGACAGGGCATACGTCGAGCCCGTGGCCCCCGCGATGTTCACGCAGCCGGCGCTCGAGGCGCTGCAGTCCTGCCACTGGTACGAATAGCCGGTCGGCGAGTTGCTCCACGTTCCCGGACTCGCGGTGAGCGTCTGGTTCTCGACGGCCGAGCCGGCGATCGTCGGCGAGGCGGCGGCGACCGGGGCCAGCGGGGTCACGACGGCGGTGACGGCCGACGCGGCCGAGGCCGTGCCGGTGCCGTTGCTCGCGGTCACCACCGCACGGAGCGTGCTTCCGACGTGGGACGCCGTCAGCGTCAACTGCGAGCCGGTGGCCCCGGCGACGTTCGCGCAACCGCTGCCTGCGGAGCTGCACACCTGCCACTGGTATGTGTAGGAGGTCGGGCCACCGCTCCAGGCGCCGGTGTTCACCGACAGGGCCTGGCCCTGCGTGGCCTGACCGGTCACCGCGGGGGCGACGGTGTTGGCCGGCGCCTGAGTCGCGCCGCCACCGGTGGAGCCGCCGCCCGACGAGCCGCTGCCGGAGGTGCCGCCGCCGGTCGAACCGCCGCCCGACGAACCGTTCCCTGACGCGCTCGGGCTGACGTAGGCCGAGACCGGGCACGTCGGCCAGTTCGACCCGGCGCTCCACGACGAGGGGAAGCTCGTCAGGTTGCTCTGCGCGCTCGTCTGGCTGGCGCACGAGCTCGACGCGGCGTCACGAAGCCGGATGATGCCTCCGGTGCCGAGCACGGCCAGCCAGTAGCGCTTGCCCTGGGTGATCGAGGCCGCGCCGGTCTTGACCGTGTTCCAGGCGGACGCGGTCGGCGAGGAAGTGGCGCCCGACGTGACGAGCGAGCCCGGCCTGCCGTTTGCGTCGGAATACACGGCGAGGCGCACCACTCTGGCGGCGTTGCCGGCATCGAGGAACACCGACGCCGTCGCGGTCGTCCCGGACGCCGCGGCGGTGAAGGGAAACGCTTCCGCCTGACCGCCGACGTTGTAGTCGGGGTCCAGCTCGACGTTCTTGTCGCCCAGGAGGACGTTCGCCGCCGAGGCGCTCGCCGGCGAGATCGTCGGCGAGATCTTTGCCGCCCGACGCGATACGGCCTTCGCGTTACAGCGCGCACCGCGGTGCTGCGCGGTGCGCGTGCCGTGACACTGCTGCTTGCGGGGTGTCGACTTGGCTGTCGCCGCCAGGCTCGGGGGCGTGAGGTTGCTGAGGAGCAAGATCGGGGCCACGAGCGTGGCGTACAGCAGTCGGTGCATGGGGTCTCCTGGCTTAGGTGCGACGTGGGGAGTGAGGGGGGGTGAGGGGCTTCGGGTGGCTCGGGAGTCGCCGGCGGCGAGCGGGCCCGTTGTGGGATCGCTTGTCGGTGATCGACCCGGAGTCCGGCTTGCTAGAGCCAAATCCGCCGTTGCGGCTTCACCCGTCGGTCATGCGTCCAGATGGCCACGTGCGCCCCTACAACGGGCGTCCAGAGCGGGGCCGCGGTTTGGCGCCGTGCGTCCAGACGAGACGTCCGGCGAGGCTCGTAGGGATGTCCAGCGGCGCCGGCTGGGCGTCCGCGGGCGGGCTGTCACGGCGGCGGCATGCGGGGGTAGGTACCCAGCGAGAACACGCCGTGACCGCGCGACCGAACGAATCGGATGGTTGGGGGACGTCGGGCGGCCGCGGCGACCGTCACTCCGCCGGAATGAGGCGAATTGCGCTCACCAAGTCAGCGTGGTGGCGCGCAGCCGCCGTCCGAATCACACGGTTGCGCTACGTGTGGCGCGCCAGCCCGGATTGCGTATTTGACCGCAGACGCATACGGCGCGAGACCAGAAAGGCAGCAGGAGCAGGCGACCGACCGGCGCCGTCGCTCTGGTCATTCTTATGCGGTGTCGCAGAAGCGCAGCGCGTGCGCCAGCGTTGCATGCCCTCAGTGAGGGTCGCCGCGGCTCTCGCGTGCGTGGGCGCGCGCAGTAACGCTCAAGACGGAACGCGCGGCGCGCAGGTAGGCTCAACGATGCCGAGTAGACACATGCCGACCAGGGAGGCAGCCATGCCGAGGGGACGTCGCGCGTACGGTGCTTGTGGGGCGGCCGTCCTCGTCGCCACGATGGCTCTGCTGTTCGCCGTCGTGTCATCGGCCGGTGCGGCCACGATCGCCTACCCCGATCTGCAGCTGCTGATGCCGACGAATGACGTGGCGATCGCGACGTCCGGCAGTACCCGCGAGCTCGAGTTCACGCACGTCACGTGGGACGCCGGAGCGGGCCCGTGGGAGCTCGACCCCAGCTACAACGCGCTCACCGGCATCGCGCAGGGCTACCAGGAGCTCTACACCAGCCCGAGCCCCGGCCAGTGGACGCCCGTCGAGTCGGTGCCGGTGGTGGGGCCGATGGTCTGGGAGCCGCCGAGCGACTATCGCTTCCCCCTCGACTCGTTCAAGCTGTACACCGTGGCCTCCGGTGGCGGGCTCGGCGCGCTCGTCGCGACGAGCCCGAAGGTCGATTTCTGCATGACGAACGACACCTTCGTCGGTGGCGTGCCGAACGCACCGACCTCGCCGACGTACAACCAGTTCGACTGCAACCAGCCGAACGGCGTCCTCGGGCTGACCGTCGGCTGGGGCGACGAGTACGACCAGACCGACGGCGGCGAGGACATCGACATCTCCAGCCTCCCCAGCGGCGACTACTGGCTGCAGGGGATCGTCGATCCGTACCACTACTTCCTCGAGTCGAACAACGCGAACAACGTCGTCGACACCGAGCTCCAGATCTCGGGGAGCACCGTGACAGTGCTCCAGCAGACAGAGCCCAGCTCGCCGCCCCCGACGGTGGCGCTCACGAGCCCCGCCGCCGGCAGTACGACGAGTGGGAGCGTTCCGCTCACCGCCACGGCGAGCGGTCCGAACACGATCGCCTCGGTGCAGTTCCTGCTCGACGGTCAGCCGCTCGGGCCGCCGGTGACGACGGCGCCGTACACGATGACCTGGACCGTCGGCAGCACCGCGCCCGGCCCGCACTTCCTCAGCGCCCAGGCCCTTGACTCGAACGGCTTCTACGGCACGGCGCCGGACGTCAGCGTCACCGTGCCGACCACGACGACGACCACCACCACGACGAGCAGCAGCACCAGTACCAGCACCTCGACCAGCACGACCACGGCAAGCACGAGCGCCACCACCACGAGCGCCACGAGTACCAGTACGACGAGCACGGCCAGCGGACCGACGGTGCTCCTGGGCGACCAGGCCGTGGCGTCGACGCCTGATTCGAACAGCGGTGGCCTGAGCGAGGCGTTCGGGTTCACCGCGACCGCCTCGGGCACCGCGACCAGCGCGAGCGTCTACCTGGACTCGACGGCCGGCGTGAGCGTCGGCCTCTACGCCGACTCCGCCGGCCGGCCGGGCACCCTGTTGAGCACGGGCACCGTGGGGGCGAGCACCGCCCACACCTGGGCCACCGTGTCGCTGAGCCCGGCCGTCCAGATCGCTTCCGGCACCCGCTACTGGATCGCCTTGCAGGGACCGGGCACCGGGCCGATCACCTACCACGACTCGGGGAGCAGCGGAAGCAACCTCGACTTCTCCGGCACCGGACTCGCCAGCCCCTACTCGACCACCGGCCAGTGGTCATCCAACCCCGTGAGCGCGTACGTCAGCGGGACGCCGTCCACCACGACGACAACCACCACAACGACGCCCACCACAACGACCACCACCACACCGACGACCACCACCAAAGACGACGACCACCACCACACCGACGACCACCACCACCACAGACGACGACCACCACCACACCGACGACGACCACCACGACCACCACCAAGACGACGAGCACCACGACCACGAGTGCCAGTACGACGACCACGGCCAGCGGACCGACGGTGCTCCTGGGCGACCAGGCCGTCGCGTCGACGCCTGATTCGAACAGCGGTGGCCTGAGCGAGGCGTTCGGGTTCACCGCGACCGCCTCGGGCACCGCGACCAGCGCGAGCGTCTACCTGGACTCGACGGCCGGCGTGAGCGTCGGCCTCTACGCCGACTCCGCCGGCCGGCCGGGCACCCTGTTGAGCACGGGCACCGTGGGGGCGAGCACCGCCCACACCTGGGCCACCGTGTCGCTGAGCCCGGCCGTCCAGATCGCTTCCGGCACCCGCTACTGGATCGCCTTGCAGGGACCGGGCACCGGGCCGATCACCTACCACGACTCGGGGAGCAGCGGAAGCAACCTCGACTTCTCCGGCACCGGACTCGCCAGCCCCTACTCGACCACCGGCCAGTGGTCATCCAACCCCGTGAGCGCGTACGTCAGCGGGACGCCGTCCACCACGACGACAACCACCACAACGACGCCCACCACAACGACCACCACCACACCGACGACCACCACCACCACCAAGACGACGACCACCACCACACCGACGACGACCACCACGACCACCACCAAGACGACCACGACGACCACGCCCACGACGACGACCAGCTCCACGACGAGCACGAGCTCCTCGACCACGACGAGCAGCACGACGAGCACGGTCACGCCGCCCAGCGTCTCGATCCTCGCCCCGGTGTCCGGCGACACCGTCTCGGGGACGATCCCGGTGAGCGCGCTCGCCGTCGACAACGTCGGCATCGCCTCCGTGCAGTTCTACCTCGACAACAAGCCGCTCGGCTCGTCGCTAACGACCAGCCCCTACGCCATTCAGTGGGATACAACGACCGTGACAAACGGCACCCACACCCTCACCGCGGTCGCCACGAACCTCGGCGGACGCAGCACCACCTCGGCGCCGATCACGGTGACCGTCTCGAACCCGGCGCCACCGGCGCCTTGCTTCGTGCAGGACGCGGACGTCACCGTGAACGGGCAAAACAGCGTGACGACGCCGTCGTTCACCAACGCGTTGGCCGGTGATGTGCTGCTCGCCTTCGTGTCCGCGGACGGGCCGGCGACCGCCGGCGGACAGACCGCGACCGTCTCCGGCGCCGGGCTCACGTGGAAGCTCGTCGCCCGCGAGAACGCCAGCTCCGGCGACGCCGAGATCTGGACGGCGACGGCCCCGACGCAGCTCGCGAACGTCACGGTGACCTCGACGCTGGGCAAGAGCGGATTCGACCAATCGCTCTCCGTCGTCTCCTACCAGATGTCCGACGGGGTGGGCGCCAGCGCGATCGCGGCCGCGAAGAGCGGAGCGCCGACGGTGACGCTCGACACCACCGGGCCCGGATCGCTTGTGTTCGCCGTCGGTCACGACTGGGACAACGCGATCTCGCGCACCCTCGCCCCCAACCAAACGCTTCTGTACCAGTTCCTGGACAACGGCGTCGGCGACACGACGTGGTCGCAGTACACGACGGCCGTAATTCCGGGCTCGCTGACGCCGGTGACGATGAGCGACACCGCGCCGACCGGCGACCAGTGGGATCTGGCCGCGGTCGAGCTCACCTCAGACGACGGCTGAGACCCACCTTCGCGACGCCGGCACCCCGAGACCGGGACGGGCGTCGTGGGGTCGCCGGCCCAGGGCGGCGGGCGTGCTACGCCGCCGCCGTCGGCGCCGAACCGGCGCCGGTCTCCACGCCGTCCCCCGGTGCGAGGACCCCGAGCCCGTAGCCCTCCTCGCCGTCGAGGATGCGCGCGACGGCCTCGGCGCGGGAATGCGCCTCGAGCTTCGCGAACGCCGACGAAAGGTGGGTCTTGACCGTGCTCTCCGCGACCCACAGCGTCTGGGCGATCTGACGGTTCGTGTAGCCGCGGACGACGAGCTCGAGCGCCTGCCTCTCGCGGTGGGAGAGCGGGCGCGGCGCGACGTGACGCCGCAGCGCGCCCGGCGCCGCCATCAGTCCCGCGGTGACGGCGACGACCGCCGGGAGCAGCGCCCGATCGAGCTCGCCGTCGAGGACGATGCCGTGGGCGCCGGCACGGAGCATGCGGCGCATCGCGTACGCGGGGGCGTCGGCCTCGATCGTCGCGACGAGGCGGGCGTCGGGGTTCGCGTCGGCCCACGCACGGACGGTTCGCACCCGGTCGCCCACCGGGCCGCAGAGCAGCAGCACGATGAGGGACTCGGGCACCGCGACGGCGTCGATCTGGCCGTCATCCGAAGCGCGCGTCGCGACGACGCGTCCATCGCCCGCAAGCCGCGCGACCGCCGCCGGCAGCCGCCGCGCATCCGCCGCCACGAGCGCATGCACGGGACCCGCGGTCGACGCGACCGCGGAGGCGGGGCTGAGGCTCATGTCCCAACAACGCTCACGGCACCGACGCCCTTACGGCGCGGAGCGGCTCAGTCCGGCGCGCGTCGCCCGACGAGCACGATCGCCGCCACGACGCCCGCTCCGACGGTCAGCGTCGCCAGGCCCACGACGCGCCGCGATGGAACGCGCACCCCGTACCGGTGCCGCAGGTACACCTTCGCCCCGTCCCACACGACGGCCCGCACCTTCCAGACCACGAACCCGAGAACCTTGTAACCGGTTGCGTTCACGCGCTCGATGCTACTCGTCGGGCGCGCCGCCAGGTGCGCTCCACGAAACGGGCCGCGTCAATCGCCGGACGCGTGCGGCTCGTCACCCTCGCGCAGCCGCCAGGCCATCCGCGACTGCAGCGACCACAGCTCGATGAACCCGGGCGAGGCCTGCTGGCTGAACAACCCTCCCGACGCCCCGAACGACGCGAGCGCCTGGTCGTACACCGCATTCGGCGACTGGCGCTCGACGACGCGGGCGTGGCCCTTGTAGAGCTTGATCCCGATCGTCCCGGTGACGCGCTCGTTGACCGCGTCCATGTACGCGTCGAGGTCGGTGCGCAGCGGCTCCCACCACAGACCGGCGTAGACGAGGTACGCCCACTGCCGATCGAGCTGGGGCTTGAACTGGTTCTGGTGGATCGTCCCGACGAGCTTCTCGAGCTCCTGGTGGGCGGGCAGGATGATCGCCGCGGCCGGGACCTCGTAGATGTCGCGTACCTTCAGTCCGACGATCCGGTCCTCGATGTGGTCGACGATGCCGACGCCGTGCCGGGCGCCGATCGCGGCGACATGCTCGAGCAGGGGCACGATCTCCATGCGCTCGCCGTCGACCGCGATCGGCACGCCGCGCTCGAAGCCGATGCGGATCGTCTCGGCCTCGTCGGGCGCCTCCTCGGGTCGCGTGACGAGTCCGAACACGTCGTCCTCGGGAGCGTGGTCGAGGTCCTCGATCCAGCGGCCCTCCGAGGAGCGGCCCCAGAGGTTGTCGTCGATCGAGTACGGAGCGACCTCCGACCCACCCTTGACCGGGATCCCGTGCTCGCGCGCGTAGGCGACCTCCTCGTCGCGGCCCATCTGCCAGCCGCGGACCGGCGCGATGATCTTCAGCTCGGGCGCGAGCGTCGCGACGGTCGCCTCGATGCGGACCTGGTCGTTGCCCTTGCCCGTGCATCCGTGGGCGATCGTGTCGCAGCCGCTGCGCCGCGCGTGCTCGACGGCGAGCTTCGCGATCAGCGGACGCCCGAGGGCGGTGAACAAGGGATACCCAAGCCCGTACGTGCCGTTCGCCTTGATCGCCGGCACGACGTAGTCGCGGGCGAACTCCTCGCGCGCGTCGACGATGAAGGAGTCGACGGCGCCGAGGCGCCGCGCCTTGTCCTCGATGACGGCGTAGTCCTCGCCAGGCTGACCGAGGTTGACGGTGAGCGTCACCACCTCGGCCTCGTACTCGTCCTGAATCCACTTGAGCATCACGCTCGTGTCCAGGCCGCCCGAGTAGAGCAGCAGGACCCGGTGGACGTCCTCCGGCGCCGCCTCGTAGGAGGCGGTCTTGAGCAGGTGCGCGCGCGTGTGTTCCTCGGTCATCGGCGCGGCAGCCTATCTCGGATCGCCCGCGGCCCGCCCGCCGGCGGCCATGGCCTCGTCGCGCGGGCGATCCATGCCGCTGTCGGGCATCGCGGCGAACCCGAACCGTGCGTACAGCGACTGCGCGTCCTGGGTGTGCAGGTTCCAACGCAGCGCGACGTACTCCGGATGCTCGACCGCCTCGCGCACGAGCGCGACGCCGAGGCCGCGCCCGCGGTGCATCGCGACCACGAACACGTCGGCGAGGTACGCAAACGTCGCGCGGTCGGAGATGACTCGCACGCCGCCCACCTGCTCATCGCCGAGGTAGCACCCGAGGACGCGCGTCGAGCGGGCCCACGAGCGCGCGACGAGTTCGCGCGCGCGCCCGGGCGCCCAGTAGGACTCGTGCGCGAGGAACGCGTGCACCGTGTCGATGTCGATCCGGTCGCGGTCGTCATCGAGCTCGTAGCCGCCGTGGAGCTGCACGACCATCACCCGAGCGCCCGCTCCAGGCGCGCGAGCCCCTCGTCGATCTCGGCCTCCGAGACGGTGAGCGGCGGCAGGAGCCGGATCGTGGTCGGACCCGTCGCGTTGACGATCAGCCGCTCTCCCAGCAGCGCGCGCCGCGCCACCTCCGGGGCGGACACGTCAACCTCCGCGGCGAGCATCAGCCCGCGACCGCGTACGCTCGACACGCGCGCGAGCCCCTCCAGGCCGGCGGCAAGCCGCGCGCCGAGGTCATGCACGCGGCCCAGGAGCGCCTCGTCGTCGATGACGTCGAGCGCGGCATGCGCGGCGGCCGCGATCACGGGCCCCCCGGCGAACGTCGAGCCGTGATCGCCAGGCGCGAACACGTCGGCCAGCCGCGGACCGGTGATGAGGGCGCCCATCGGCAGGCCGCCGCCGAGCGCCTTGGCGCTCGTGATCGCGTCGGGCACGACGCCGGTCTGCTCGTACGCCCACAGCGTCCCCGTGCGCCCGAGCCCGCACTGGATCTCGTCGAAGATGAGCGCCGCGCCGCACGCGTCGCAGGCGGCGCGCGCGGCGGCGAGCGTCTCGTCGGACAGGACGTTCACGCCGCTCTCCCCCTGGATCGGCTCGAGCAGCACCGCCGCAGTGCGCTCGTCGACCGCCGCGGTGATCGCCTCGGGGGCCGCGTCGACCGCCCGGAAGCCGGGCACGAGCGGCGCGAACGGCGCCTGCTTGGCCTCCTGCGGCGTGGCCGACAGCGCGCCGTAGGTGCGCCCGTGGAAGGCGTCGTGCACGACAACGATGTCGCCGCCCGTGCGCGCCTTGCGCGCCAGCTTCAGGGCAGCCTCGATCGCCTCGGCGCCCGAGTTGCAGAAATACACCTTCCCGCCGAGCGAACGGTCCGACAGGCGCTTGGCCAGGCGCATGGCGGGCTCGTTGTAGAAGAGGTTGGAGACGTGCATCAGGCGGCCGACCTGGTCGCGCACGGCCGCCACCACCGCCGGGTGGCAGTGTCCGACGTTCGTGACGCTGATTCCGCACAGGAAGTCGAGGTACTCGTTGCCCTCGTCGTCCCACAGGCACGTGCCCTCGCCGCGGACGAACTCCACCGGCTGGCGCGCGTAGGACGCCACCACGCTCGAGCGCTCGACCTCCTGCAGCTCGGTGAGGGTCATTTGCGCTCCGAGGCCGCGGTGATCATCGTGCCGAGGCCGGCGTCGGTGAACAGCTCGATGAGCACCGAATGCGGTACGCGACCGTCGACGATCACGGCGGAGTTGACGCCGCCCTGGATCGCGTCAAGGGCCGCCGCGAGCTTCGGCCGCATTCCCCCCTGCAGGCCGTCGAGCGCGACGCGCACCTGCTCGTCGTCGGCCCGCGTGATGAGGCTCGCCGGGTCGTCGGGATCGGCCAGCCATCCGGGCACGTCGGTCAGGAAGACGACCTTGTAGGCGCCGAGCGTGCGCGCGATCGCGCCCGCCGCCTCGTCCGCGTTGATGTTGTAGGAGTTGCCGTCGCGGTCGGCGCCGACCGAGGCGACGACGGGGATGTAGTCGCTGGCGAAGTGCCGCAGCACGTCGGCGTCGACGCGGTCGATGCGCCCGACGAAGCCGATGTCCTCGCCGCCGGGCGCGGCGCGCCGCGAGACGCGGAACAGCGAGCCGTCGTCGCCACACAGCCCCACCGCCGGCTGGCCGTGACGGTTCAGGCGCAGCACGATCTCCTTGTTGACCTTCCCGACGAGCACCATCTTGGCCACCTCGACGGTGTCGGCGTCCGAGACGCGCAGACCGGAGACGAACTGCACCGGCAGGCCGAGGCGCTCCATGTAGGCGGTGATCTCCGGGCCGCCGCCATGCACGACGATCGGGTTCAGCCCGACGTACTTCAGGAGCACGACGTCGCGCGCGAAGTCCTCGCGCAGCGCGTCGTCCTCCATCGCGGCGCCGCCGTACTTGATGACGACCGTCTTGCCGTGGAACTCGCGGATGTAGGGCAGGGCCTCGAGCAGCGTGCCGACGTCGCGCATCAGGTCGTGTACTCCGCGTTGATGGTCACGTACCCGTGCCCGAGGTCGGAGAAGAAGACCTCGGTCTCGGCCCCCTCGCCCGGCAGCCCGATCTCGTACTCGACCTCGCTGCCGGCGACGGCCTCGGCGAGCGCAGCGGCGTCAAACGGGATCGCGGCGCCGGCCGCGCACACCTGCATGCCCTCGACGTGCACGTCGAGCGCCAGCGGCGCGGTGCCGGGCAGCGCGCCCCCGACCGCCTGCACGATCCGGCCCCAGTTCGGGTCGGCACCGTTCAATGCGGTCTTGACAAGGGGAGAGTTGGCGACCGCCCGAGCCGCGGCCTCCACCCCCCGCGGGTCGCCCCCACGGACGACGACGCGTCCGACGCGACGGGCGCCCTCGCCGTCGCGCACCATCAGCAGCGCGAGCTGGCGCAGAAGCGCGTCGAGCGCCTCGCCGAACAGCCCCTCGTCCTCGGTCTCGGGCTCGATCCGCACGCCGCTCGTGCCGCTGGCCATGAGCATCGCCGTGTCGTTCGTCGACAGCTGGCCGTCGACCGACACGCGGTCGAAGGAGCGCTTGACGCACACGCTGAGCAGCAGGTCGGCCGTCTCGGGCGACAGTGCGGCGTCGGTCTGCACGAAGCAGAGCATCGTCGCGAAGCGCGGCGAGATCATCCCGGCGCCCTTGCACTGGGCGGTCAGCCGCACCGTGCCGCTCGGCAGCGTGACCTGCAGCGAGGCGCGCTTGTCGAGCGCGTCGGTCGTCTTGATCGCCTCGGCGAAGTCGCCGTCGCCGTCGGCCCGCAGCGCCTCCGACGCGGCCCGCAGACCGGAGACGATGCGGTCGGTCGGGAGGGCGACGCCGATGACACCGGTGGAGGCAACGGCGACCTGGTCGGGGTTGACACGGGCGACGAGCGCGGCGGCGCCCTGCGACTTCGCGGCGTCGTCGACGCCGCGCCGCCCCGTGGCGGCGTTGGCGTTGCCCGAGTTGGCCACGACCGCGCGCACGGCGTCGAGGCGGCAGCGCTCCTGGCAGAGGATGACCGGGGCGGCGAGCACGCCGCTGTCGCAGAAGCGCGCGGCGCTCGTCGCGTCCTCGCCGTCGCAGACGAGCAGGCCGAGATCGAGCGCGCCGTCGGCCTTGATGCCGCAGGCGACGCCGGCGGCGCGGAAACCGTCGGGGAGCCCGCCCGCGAGCGGAAGCTCCGACACGTGCTCGGGCCGCTCGACCCAGCGGGAGTCGAAGAACGCGCCAGTCACGCGAGACCTGTCGTCTCGGGCAGCGCGAACATGAGATTGAGGTTCTGCACCGCCTGCGAGGAGGTGCCCTTCCAGAGGTTGTCGATCGCCGCGAACACGAGCAGCTTGCCGGTGTGGTGGTCACGAACGGCGTGGATGCGGCAGAAGTTGGTGTCACGCACGTCGCGCACGCCCGGCGGACGGGTCGCGAGCTCGATGAACGGCTCATTCGCATAGGCGGCGGCGAACAGCCCGGCGAGCTCGTCGTCCTCGATCGGCCGGGTCGGCGTGACGTACGCGCTCGTCAGCTGCCCCTGGTCGAACGGGGCGAGATGAGGCTGGAACTGCAGCCGGACCTCGGCGCCGAGCAGCGCAAGCTGCTCCTCCATCTCGGGCGTGTGGCGGTGGCCGGCCACCTTGTACGGGTACAGGTTCTCCCCGATGAACGACAGGTGCGTGTCGTAGTTGGGTGCGCGACCGACACCGGCCACGCCCTGCTTGGCGTCGACGACGACGTCGTCGATCAGCTCGGCGCGGGCCAGCGGAGCGAGCGACAGGATCGTCGCGGTCGGATAGCAGCCGGGGTTGGCGACGAGGCTCGCTCCGGCGATCGCCTCGCGGTGCAGCTCGGTCAGCCCGTAGGCGGAGTGCTGCATGTGCTCGGGGTGCGGGTGGGGTCCGTACCAGTCCTCGTAGCTCTGCAGGTCCGACAGCCGGTAATCGGCGCTCAGGTCGATGACCCGCACGCCGCGCTCGAGCAGGTCGTGCACGACCGGGGCGGCCGCCGCGTGCGGGTAGGCGACGATCGCCGCGTCGGCGCCCTCGGCGTGGCGGTCGAGGTCGAGCTCCTCGAGCATCAGCGGCACGCGGTAGCGCGGATACAGGTCCGACAGCGGCTGCCCGGCCTCGGTGCGGGCCGTCACGGCCGTCAGCTCGAACTCGGGGTGGCGCCAGAGCAGATGCGCGGCGAGCGCCCCGGCGAAGCCGCTGGCCCCGGCCACGAGCACCCTAGGCACGCAGCTCACCACCGAGCTCGCTCGCGATCGCCGCCACGATCGCCTCGCGCAGGGGCACGACGTCCGCGTCGGTGAGCGTGCGCTCGGGCGAGCGGAACGAGAGCGCGAGGGCGAGCGAGCGCCGCCCCTCCCCCACCTGCGGGCCGCTGTAGACGTCGAACACGCGCGCGTCGTCGAGCAGCATGCCGCCCGCCTCGCGCGCGACCTCGAGCACGCGCGCCGCCGGCACCTCGGCGTCGAGCACGATCGAGAGATCCTCGCGCAGCGCCGGGAAGCCGATCAGGTCGTCGTAGCGATGCTCGCCGGGCGCCGCGGCGATGAGCCCGTCCAGGTCGAGCTCGAACCCGGTGGCGCCGTCGATGTCCCACTCGCGCGCGACGAGCGGGTGCAGCTCGCCGAGCCAGCCGATCGGGCGCTCGGCGGCGAGCACCGTCGCGCTGCGCCCGGGGTGCAGGAACGGCTCGGCGGCGGGCGCGACGTCGAGGCGCACGCGCAGGGCGTCGGCGAGCGCCTCGAGAATGCCCTTGACGGCGAAGAAGTCCGCCGGCGGCGGGTCCGGCGCGCCCCAGGTCGGCGGTGCGAGGCGGCCGGTGGCGAGCACGCCCAGCGCGCGGCGCTCGTCGGGCAGCGCCGCGTCGCCGGCCGTGAAGACGGTGCCCATCTCGAACGCGGCCAGGTCCGCCGTGCCGTGCGCGACGTTGTGCCGGACGGCGTCGAGCAGCGAGCCGAGCAGCGTCGTGCGCAGCAGCGCCTGGTCGCCGGACATCGGATTCTGCAGCTCGACGGCGCGGCGACGCGCGTCGCCCTCGGGCAGGCGCAGACGGTCGAGCAGCGCGGGCGCGGTGAACGTCCAGCCGACGATCTCGTGCAACCCGCGTCCGACGAGCGCATCCGCGGCACGACGACGCAACTGCTGCTCACGCGTCAGGCGTCCGTACGCGTTGCGGCGCTTGGGCAGCGTCGCCGGCAGGCGATCGAGCCCGTCGATGCGACTCACCTCCTCGATGAGGTCGACCTCGCGCGTGACGTCCGCCCGGCGCACGGCGGGCACCGTCACCTCGAGTCCGTCCTCGGCCGGCTCGGTGGCGAACTCGAGCGACGCGAGGATCTCGGCCTGGCGCTCGCGGGCGATGGGCGCGCCGAGCAGCCCTTCCACCCGATGCTCGCGCAGGCGGATCCGCTGCGGCGCGGGTCCCGGTCCCCCGAGGTCGACCGTCCCGGGCGCGAGCCGCGCGCCGGTCAGCTCGAGCATCAGCCGCGTCGCGATCGCCTGGGCCTGCATCGCCTGCTCGGGCTGCAGGCCCTTCTCGAAGCGGGAGCTCGCCTCGCTGCGCAGGGCGAGCGTCCACGAGGTGCGGTGGATGTTCGGGCCGTCCCAGGTGGCGGCCTCCATCAGCACGCGCGTCGTCTCGGGAACGACCTCCGAGCGGGCGCCGCCCATGACGCCGGCGATCGACGTCGGCCCCTCGCCGTCCTCGATGAGCAGCATCTCGGAGTCGAGCGTGCGCGTCTGGCCGTCGAGCGTCTCGATCTGCTCGCCGTCGCCGGCGCGGCGCACGACGAGGCGCCCGCCGGCGACGCGATCGAAGTCGAAGGCGTGCATCGGCTGACCGGTGAGGAGCATCACGTAGTTGGTGATGTCGACCACGTTGTTGATCGGGCGCTGACCGGCGGCGCTCAGGCGCGCCTTCAGCCACAGCGGCGACGGGCCGATCGTGACGTCCTCGAACAGCCTCGCCGTGAAGCGCGGGCAGAGGTCGCCGGCGGTGACCTCGATCCGCACGCCCTCGATCTCGCCCGGCGTGCCCGGGTCCTCCTTCCAGGGCGGCGGCGACAGCGGCGCGCCGGTCGCCGCGTGCAGCTCGCGCGCCACCCCGTACACGGCGAGGCAGTCGGGCCGGTTCGGCGTGATCTCGAGCTCGAGCACCTCGGTGGCGATCGGGAGCACGTCGGCCAGCGGCGTGCCCGGGGCCAGCTCGGCGTCGAGCAGGATCTCGTCGAGCACGATGATCCCGGCGTGATCGCCGCCGATCGCGAGCTCGTCCTCGGCCAGGATCATCCCGTCGGAGGAGATGCCGCGCAGCTTGGCCGCCTTCAGCTCGGTGCCGTCGGGCATCACCGCTCCGGGCCGCGCGACGGCCACCGTCTGCCCGCCGGCGACGTTCGGCGCGCCGCACACGATCGTGGCCGGCGCGGCCTCGCCCACGTCGACCTCGCACACCGACAGGCGGTCGGCGTCGGGGTGGCGCCCGGCGCTCAGAACGCGTCCGACGACGAAGCGCCCGACCGCGGCGACGCCGTGGTGGTGGATCGCCTCGACCTTCGTGCCGGTCATCGTCAGGCGCTCCTCGATCGCGTGGGCGTCGAGATCGGGGTCGCAGTATTCGCGCAGCCAGTCGAGGGGGACTCTCATCCCCGTGCCTCCTTCCAGGAGGCACTGTTGACCCGATTGCTCGCCCTCCAGGCTCGCTTGACCGCGGCTGCGCCGCTCATCCGAACTGCTCCAGGAAGCGCAGGTCGTTGTCGTAGTACAGGCGCAGGTCGGGGACGCCGTGCTTGAGCATCGCGATCCGCTCGACGCCCATGCCCCAGGCGAAGCCCTGCACCTTCTCGGGGTCGTACGCCGGGTCGTCGACGTAGGAGTAGACGTTCGGGTCGACCTCGCCGGCGCCGAGAATCTCCAGCCAGCCCTCGCCCTTGCACAGCGGGCAGCGCGAGCCGTCGCGCAGGAACCCGGTCCCCGAGCAGTTGAAGCAGGACACGTCGACCTCGACGCTCGGCTCGGTGAACGGGAAGAAGTGCGGCCGCAGGCGCACCTCGCGCTCGTCGCCGAACACCGTGCGGGCGAAGGCGAGCAGCGTCCCCTTCAGGTCGGCGAGCGTTATGTCCTCGTCGACGGCGAGGCCCTCGATCTGATGGAACTGCGGCGTGTGCGTGGCGTCGCTGTCGGGACGGTACACGCGGCCGGGGATGACGACGTACAGCGGCGGCGGGTGGGCCTCCATCGCCCGCACCTGCATCGGCGAGGTGTGCGTGCGCAGCACCACGTCGGAGGCGTAACCGCGCAGCATGTCCGCCGTGTGCGCGGGGTCGTGCACCGAGCCACCGCCCGGCGGGCGCACGTAGAACGTGTCGGTCAGCGCGCGGGCCGGGTGGTTGGGATCGTGGTTGAGCGCGTCGAAGTTGTAGTGCACGAGCTCGACCTCGCGACCCTCGAGCACGGTGAAGCCGAGCCCGAGGAAGATGTCCTCCAGCTCGCGCTGGGTGGCGGTGAGCAGATGCAGACGACCGACCGGCTCGGGCGGCGTGCCGGGCAGCGTGACGTCGACCCGGTCGGCCGCGAGACGGGCGTCGAGCTCCCGGGCATCGAGCTCGGAGGCGCGCCGGGTGAGCATCGACTCGAGCGCCTGGCGCGCCTCGTTGGCGGCCCGGCCCACGGCGCCGCGCTCCTCCGGGGGAAGCTCGGCCACGCCGCGCAGCAGCTGGGGCAGCTCGGCGCGCCGGCCGAGGTAGCGCACGCGCACGTCCTCGAGCGCCTCGGTCCCGGCCGCCGCGGCGATCGCCTGTTCGGCTTCGGAGCGCAGCTCGGCGATGCGGGGCAGAACGCTCATGGCGAAGGCACCCTAGTCATTTCATACAGCGCCACGGTCGCCGCCATCGCGGCGTTCAGCGACTCGCCGGCGATCGGGATGTGCGCGACGCGGTCGCAGGCGGCCACGAAATCGTCGGGCAGTCCCTCGCGCTCGGCGCCGATGCAGAGCGTCACCGGGCCGTCCGCCGGTCCGCGCAGCGGCTCCCCGGCGTGCGCGACGAGCGCGATCCGCTCGCCGGGAAGCTCCTCGGGGCCGGTCACACGGGCGAGCGTCGCGGCGAACAGCGCGCCCATGCTGGCGCGCACCGCCTTCGGCCCGTGCGGATCCGCGCAGCCGGGCCCGAGGGCGACGCTCGATGCGCCGAGCGCGACCGCGCCCCGCAGCACCGTCCCGACGTTGCCGGGATCGTGCACGCCGTGCAGGTACACGCACAGCGGGCCCTGCGGCACGGCCCAGCGCTGCTCGTAGACGCCCATCACGCGCGTGCCCGAGCCGAGCGTCGAGACGGCGGCGAGCGCGTCCGGCGCGACGTCGATGAAATCGGGGGCGCCGAGCGCGCTGCCGGCCAGCCGGTAGCCCGCGAGCGGCACGCGGCCGGCGGCCCGCGCGGCGGCGACGAGGTCCTCGCCCTCGGCCAGGAAGTGCCGCGTGCGCTCGCGCTCGCGCCGGCGCTGCAGTCGGCGCAGCTCCTTCAGCTGCGGGTTGTGGGGGGAGGTGATGGCGGTGGAGGTCAATGGTGTCGAGATCGGGGTCGGGCAACAAAAAGGGCGCCGTCCTTGTGGAGCGGCGCCCGCGAGAAACGGTCTATCGGCGTGCAGCGTCAGGCAGCCGATGCCTCGCGGACGGCAGCGCGAAATCGGCGTCGGGCGCGACGCGGCGCGGCGCTCGGGGCGATCGGCTGGGTCGACGGAGCGGTCATCGAGCGCCGAAGTAAATCAGACGCACGGCGGTGTCGTAAAGGGCGGACCTCACGCGCGCGCGGGAAACGCCCGGCGGCCGGGCGATCGGTGCGCGGCGTCAGGCCGACGCGAGGGCGGCCTTGGCGGCCTCGGCGACCTGCGCGAAGGCCTCCGCGTCCCGTACGGCCATGTCGGCGAGCACCTTGCGGTCGAGCTCGATGCCGGCCGACTGCACTCCGTGGATGAACTGCGAGTAGCTGAGGCCGTTGAGTCGGGCCGCGGCGTTGATGCGGGTGATCCACAGGCGGCGGAAGTCGCGCTTGCGATTGCGCCGATCGCGGTACGCGTAGGCGTCCGCCTTCATCAGCGCTTCCTTGGCCCGCTTGTAGTTCGAATGGGCCTCGCCGCGGAAGCCCTTCGTCAGCTCGAGGGTCGCCCGGCGCTTCTTCTTCGCGTGCACCGAACGCTTGACGCGGGTCATGACTCGCTCCCGGTGTTCGAACGCGGTGGCTTGGACTTCGAAGCGGCGGTGGGAGCGCCGAGCAGCCGCTTCACGCGCGGAGCGTCGTGGTCGGAGAGGATCTTCGGCGCTCCGAGGGTTCGCTTGCGCTTGGGCGACTTCTTCTCGAGGATGTGGCTCGTGAACGGGTGACGCGCGCGTACCTTGCCGGTGGCGGTCAGCTTGAAGCGCTTCTTCGCGCCGGAATGGGTCTTCATCTTGGGCATGGCCGGCCGAGGATTATGGCAGACCGGCCGCGAGCGTCCCGGCCGGCCGGCCGCACAGGGCCCGCCGGCCACGCCTGGCCGCGTCTCACCGGGGCCCGGACGCGTCCAGCGCGACCGGCACGAGGTCATGAAACCGACCGCGGCGGTCGATGATGATGTCGCCATGAAGAGGACGTCCGTGCCCAGACCGCTTCGCCGGCGGGATCCCCATGCGTCGGCGTTGCACCCTGACTTCGAGGTGAACCACGAGGAGGCGGACGCACCCGAGCCCGAGCGCGAGGCCGTCGGCGCCATGCGGGCGCGCCTCGCGGAAGCCGGCGGCGACTTCGTTGCCGCCCTGGCGCTCGCCTGCCAGGCCGCCGCCGCGGCGGCCCAGGCCCCCCGGGCCACGATCCGCCTCATGGAGGGCCCCCAGCTGCGCGAGTGGGCGACCACCACCACGATCCGGCAGGTCGAGCGGATGCCGATCGCCACATCGATGGAGGGCCTCGCCGTGCGCGAGCGCCAGCTCGTCCTCTGCGACGACGCCCACTCCGACGGGCGAGCCGATCCCGAGACGAGCCGCTGGCTCGATGCCCGCTCCTGGCTCGTGCTCCCGCTCACCTATGGGGAGGTCGTCGTCGGCACGCTGAGCGTGAGCGCCGCCGAGGTGGCCGCCTTCACGACGCCGACGTCCGAGCGCTCGCGCGAGATCGCCGAGGCGCTGCGCACGATCGCCGTCGCGCTCGGACCCCACCTGCAGACGGCCGCCTGGCTGCTCGAGCGCGACCACGCGCTCGACGAGATGGAGGGTCAGATCAACGAGACCCAGATCACCGCCGAGATGATGACCGAGGGCGTGATCGTGTTCGGCCGCGACGGCCGCTTCCGCCGCGCCAACAACGCGGCCGCCCGCCTGCTCGGGCTCAACCTCGAGCAGATCGCCGGGCGCCACGTGCGCGACGCGCTGCGCACGCTCGTCCGCGAGGACGGCAGCAACTGGCCCGGCGAGGAGCAGCCGCCGGCGATGACGCTCGCCACCGGCGCGAGCTTCCGCGACGTGATCATGGGCGTCCATCGCCCCCAGGGCGTGCCGCGCTGGGTGTCCGTCAGCTCACGCGTCCTGCCCGACGCGCACGGCGCCCCCAACGGAGTCGTCGTGGTGCTGAGCGACTGCACCGAGCGGCGCGGCCTGCGCGAGCAGCTCGACCACGCCACCCTGCACGACCAGGCGACCGGGCTGCCGAACCGCCGCCTGCTCCATCTCGAGCTCGACGACACCATCGACCGCTCGCGCCGGCAGGGGCTCGGAAGCGCCCTTGTGCACGTTGTGCTGCGCGACTACGAGGCGCTGCGCGCCCGGGTCGGGGCGCACGGCGCCGAGGAGATCCTCCGCGCCCTCGGCGAGCGCCTCGTCCAGACCGCCCGCGACGGCGAGATGGTTGCCCGTGTCAGTGACGACGAGTTTGCGACGGTGCTCGGCACGCTCGGCGACAGCGAGCGCGCGGTCACCGCGTTTCTCGAGCGGGTGCGCGAGCGCCTGGCCGAGCCGGTCGACCTCGGCCGCTCCACCATCCCGGTGGAGTCCCGGCTGATCGTGAGCGTCTTCCCGCGCGACGGCCGCACGGCGGAGGCGCTCCTGCGTCACGCGGCGCTCGAGCGCCTCAACGACCGCGACGTCGCGGCCTAGGCATCAGGCCTGGGCGTCCGCCGCCAGGGGCGGTCGGCTCAGGCCTCGGCGGCGGCGGGAGTCGCCGACTCGTCGGCGGATGCCGCGCCATCGGGTGACGCTTCGACGGCGGACGCGTCGGCGTCGGCGGGCGCGTCCGCCTCGGGAGCGTCGGCTTCGGATGCGTCGGGCGTTGCGGCGGCGGGCTCGGCGGGCGCCTCGGCGGCGGGCCCGGCGGGCGCCTCGGCGGCGGCGCCATCGGGCGACGCCTCGACGACGGCGGCTCCGTCGGCGGGGGCGTCGGCCTCGTCGTGGTGGTCGGCGCGGCCGGCGAGCGCCGCCTTGGACGGTCCGAGCATCATCGTCATGTTGCGCCCGTCCTGTGCGGGGTGCTGCTCGATGACGGCCACCTCGGCGAGCTCCTCGGCCAGGCGCTCGAGAATCGCCCGCCCGCGCTCGGGATGGGTCACCTCCCGGCCGCGGAACATGATCGTGATCTTGACCTTGTTCTTTGCCTTCAGGAAGCGCTCGACGCGGCCCTTCTTGACGTCGTAGTCGTGCTGGGCGATCTTCGGGCGGAACTTCATCTCGCGCACCGTGATCTGCTGCTGGTGCTTGCGTGCCGCCTTCTGCTTCTGCGCCTGCTCGTATTTGTACTTCGAGTAGTCGAGGACGCGGCACACGGGCGGGCGCGCCTCGGGCGCCACCTCGACGAGGTCGAGATCGCGCTCCTGCGCGTAGCGCAGGGCATCCTCGGTCTTGAGCACGCCCACCTGCTGGCCATCCTCGCCGATGAGACGCACCTCGGGGACCCGGATCCGCTCGTTGATCCTTGTCAGGTCCCGCTCGGGCGGGCGCCGGTCGAACCTACGGGGTACCGGCACTAGCTGTGGTGGCGACGCGTCAAGCGGTGATTACGCGCCGCATGTGAGGGTCAACGAGACAGTCAACACGCCGAGTATAGCGGCGGTCGGTGCCCTGACAAGCGTTTGACCGAATTGCCACATTGGGCGGTTCGTGGCGGTCGGGTCGGGCCGGCGAGGGCGGTTCCAGCGGCGGGCGGTTGCCGCGAGGGCGGTTGCGGCGAGGATCCGGGCCGCGGAGTGGCGCGACCGCGGCCCGTGGGGCCGGCGCGACCGCGGCCGGGCAGCCCAACCGTCGTCCCCCCGGGGCGAAGTTTGGTCGATCTTCTTCCACCAGCAGAGAAGATCGACCAAAGTTCGCGCCGGCGCGCCTCCGGCGAGCCCTCGCGCGCGGTCGCGGCCCGCGAGCCGCCGCAGTGCGCCAGCGACGACGCGGGAAGCCGCCGAACCGACTCCCCGGGGCGAAGTTTGGTCGATCTTCTTCCACCAGCAGAGAAGATCGACCAAAGTTCGGCGCCGGCGCGCCTCCGGCGAGCCCTCGCGCGCGCCAGGGCCGGCGCCCGCGACGCGCCTACGGCGAGCCCCGCGCCTCAGGGCCGGTGCCCGCGACGCGCCTACGGCGAGCCCCGCGCCGCGCGGCCGTCGGCGACCCCGATGGCCGCCGATGCGATCCGCCCGCGGCCCCGCGCCCCCGCGTCCCCGCGCCCCCGCGGCCCCGCGGCCGCCAGCCGCGACCGCGCCGCGGCCTCACCCGGGGCCGGCGACCCCGGCCTCTGAGGAGCTCCGCAACGCGATCTCGGCCTGCAGGCGCTCGACGAACGCCGCGACGGGCACCGCGCCCTCGTCGCCGCCGTGGTGCGTGCGCACGGCGACGGTGCCCTCCTCGGCCTCGCGGTCGCCGACGACGAGCATGTAGCGGATCTTGCGCAGCTCGGCGTCGCGGATCTTGCGCCCGATCGACTCGACGCGATCGTCGACCTCGGCCCGGGCCCCGGCCTCGGCCAGTCGGGCGGCGACCGCCTCGGCGTGCTCGAGATGGCGATCGGCGATGGGCAGGACGATCGCCTGCACCGGCGCGAGCCAGACCGGGAACTCGCCCGCGTAGTGCTCGATGAGGATGCCGATGAAGCGCTCGAAGGAGCCCATCAGCGCGCGATGGATCATCACCGGCCGATGGTCGGCGTTGTCCGCGCCGGCGTACTCCAGTCCGAAGCGCTCGGGCATGCTGTAGTCGAGCTGCACCGTGCCGAGCTGCCAGGAGCGGCCGATCGAATCGGTCATGTGCAGGTCGATCTTCGGGCCGTAGAAGGCGCCGTCACCGGGGTTGATGTCGTAGGCGAGGCCTTCGGAGTCGAGCGCCGCCATCAGCGCCCCCTCGGCCCGATCCCACATCTCGTCGCTGCCGATGCGCTTCGCGGGCCGGGTCGAGAGCTCCAGCCGCGGCTCGAAGCCGAACAGGTCGTACAGGAAGAAGCCGAAGCGCAGGCACTGGACGACCTCCTGTTCGATCTGCTCCTCGGTGCAGAAGATGTGGGCGTCGTCCTGGGTGATGTGGCGCACCCGCATAAGCCCGTGCAGCGTGCCGCTCGGCTCGTGGCGATGCACCAGTCCGGCCTCGGAGTAGCGGATCGGCAGGTCGCGGTAGGACCGTCGCTCGTCCTTGTAGATCTGGATGTGCGCCGGGCAGTTCATCGGCTTCAGCGCCATCGGGCGGTCTTCGACGTCGGTGAAGTACATGTGGTCCCGGTAGGTGTCCCAGTGGCCGGACTGCTTGAACAGGTCGACGTCGTAGAGGATCGGCGTCTTCACCTCGCGGTAGCCACGGGCGCGGTTCTCGGTCCGCCACAGGTCGGTGAGCGCGTTCCAGATCGCGATGCCCGCGGGCTTCCAGAACGGGCTGCCCGGCGACAGGTCGGAGAAGAAGAACAGGTCGAGCTCACGCCCGAGCCGGCGATGGTCGCGCGCGCGGGCCTGCTCGAGCTGTTCCTCGTAGGCCGCGAGCTCCTTCTCGGAGAAGAACGCGGTTCCGTACAGGCGCGTCAGCATCGTGCGCTCGGCGTCCCCGCGCCAGTACGCGCCGGCCACCGACTGCAGGCGGAAGGCCTTTACGGTCTTCGTCGACGGCGCGTGCGGCCCGCGACAGAGGTCGGTGAACGGGCCGTTGGTGTACAGCGAGACCGTCGTCACGCCCGTGTCGGCGATGAGGTCGTCGATGAGCTCGACCTTGTAGTCCTGGCGCTCGTCGACGAACCGCTCGCGCGCGACCGCGACCGGCACGTCCTCGCGCTCGAACGTCTCGGCCGCCTGCACGTGCTCGCGCATGCGCGCCTCGATGGTCGGGAAGTCGGCCTCCGAGATCGAGACCCCGTCGGGGAACTCGAAGTCGTAGTAGAAGCCGTTCTCGATCGCCGGCCCGATCGAGATCTTCACGCCCGGGTACAGCTCCATGACCGCGGCGGCCAGCACGTGCGCCGCGTCGTGGCGGATGAGCGCCAGGGCCTCGTCGCCGCTCTTCTCGGTCAGGATCGAGATGTGGGCCCCGTCGGGCAGGGGGCGCGCCAGGTCGCGCACCTCGCCGCTCTCGCCCGCCTCGGGGTGGCTCACCTTGATGGCGAGCGCCGCGCGGGCCAGCCCCGGCCCGATCGCGGCCGCCGCGTCGGCGCCGGTGGCGCCGTCATCGAGCTCGAGGTCGTTGCCATCGGGAAGGTGGACCGTGATCGACATGGCCCGCGGAGGCTACCGGCTCGACGGACGTCAGCCCCTCGCGAGGATGCGGCGACCGCCGCCCCGGTCAGCCGGCGGGAACGGCGCTCGCGGCCGCCGCGGCCCCGTCGGTCACGGCGCCCACCGGAACGGCCTGCCACAGCGCGTCGTTGCCGAGCGCGACGCGACGGACCGCGCCCGTCGCGGTGAGCTCGATGAGCGCCGATTCGGCCGCCTCGCGGTCGGGCGCCGCGTTCCGGGGCGCCATGATCGCGGCTACCTCCTGCGTCACGAGGCCGTGCGGGAAGCGCCTGAGCGCCGGGAGCGGATCGTCGGGCGGGGGCTCGCGGTCCAGGCCGGGGTCGAGGTTCGCCAGGCACAGGTCGTAGGCCTCGATGGGCTGGAAGCCGCCGGCCTCCAGGCACCGCGCGTCCCCCGCCACGCCGATCGACGCAGCGTCGAGCTCGAAGACGAGCGATGGAGCCGTGAAGCGCACGCGGCCGTCGCTGTTGGCGGCGCGCCCCTGAGCCTCGGTCGCGCCACCCGCCGCGCTGCGCGTCTCGACACGGTCGGCCTCGTAGGCCGCGCTCACCCGTTCGTCGTCGAGCGCCGCGACGATCGCATCGACGTCGAGGCCGGCGACGCCGTCGAGCGCCCGCGCGATGTCCTCGTCGTCGTCGAGCAGCAGCGTGGTGTTGAACCAGGCCAGCTGCAGCGCCCGATGCACGGCAAGCTCGCGCTCCGGGTCGAGCAGGCGGGTGGCGACGATCGTGCGGCACGCGCGCGCGGACGCCATGAGGCGGGCGCGCGGCTCGGTGGCGAACGGCATCCCGTAGCGGCGGAAGCGCAGCGCGGTGCGAGCCGCGCGCGCGGGGGTGTACCCGTGGCTTGCGTAGCGCTCGGTGCTCTCGGACAGGCCGATCGTCACCAGGCGCCAGCGCAGCTGCTCATCGAAGCGCCAGCGAAGCACCGACAGCGCGGGGTTCGCGCTGTACGCCCACGGACACGCGGGGTCGCTGAACCACGTGATGTTGACCGTCATCAAGCCGATTGTTGCACTCGCAATGGCTCGGCGCGGCAGTTCACCGCAGACCGGCGGCCGCAGCCTGGGCGCGGAGGGTCAGATCTGCGTGTCGAGCGCTTCGGCGCGCTGCGTGGCCCGGCGCTCACGACGCGCCGCGGCGTGGCGGCGCAGCGCACCCGGCTCGGCAAAGGTCCAGACCCGGTTGGCGACGAATGCGAACGGCATCGCGCAGGCGATCGAGATGGCCTGCGCGAGCAGCGTGTTGAAGCCGGCCTGGACGAGCAGGTCGAGGATGCCGAGCGAGACGAAGAAGCTGACCGTGCTGACGATCAGGAAGCGGCGCGCCTGGCGGTGAACCGCCTCGGTCCCGACGGCCGCGAACGTCCAGCGGCGATTCCAGTGGAAGTTGTTGCCGACCGCGGCGAGGAAGGCGACCGTCGCGGCGATGAGGTAGTGCGCCCCGAGATGCGACGCGATGTCGAAGGCGATCAGGTTGACGACGTAGCCCGACCCGCCGACGATCGCGAACTTCACGAGCGTGCGCAGCTCGGGCAGCGCGCGGCGCGTGTGGTGCCGCGTCCGCGCGGCAAGGCGCTTACGACGGCCGGGGGTTGTGTACTCGCGCGGGCTCATCACCGATCAGGCTGGCCGAGGACTACCCGTGCGGGCATCCCTCCGAACAACCCTGCCGCGAACGATACCGGTCGCCGCCGCCGGCTCCGGTTAGGCCCACGTAATCTGCGCGACGCCGCGTCGCCCCGCTGCCGGCCGGGTGGACGCGCCCTTCGGCGGGCGCCTGTACGAGCACGCCCGCCGTGGGCGCGCGCTCCCCAGCGCGCGCGGGACCGCGATGCCTCATCTCGCCGAAGGACCCCGATCGGCGGAGAGGTGCTGCGGACCCACCTCGACGGGCCCATACGCGTGACCCAATCCAGCGCGTCCCTGGCTGGAGTGGGCATTGCGAGCGTAGGGCCGCGAGTACTGGCTCTGTGCCGCCACGGCCGTGCTTGCGGGCAGCAGGCCGACCGCGATGACCGTGGCGATGAGAGCTGACTGTGAGGTGGTCACAGCGAGAAGGGTGGCCCTCCGAGCGGTCCCTGTCCATGATCCGTTTGGCTACCCGCAGACACGGCTGTGTCCAGAGCGTGTCCACCCGATCGCCGGTGGACATTCGTTGGGTCGCGCTCAATCGTCGCACGGAGCGGCCGATGACAGATAGTGCGGCCAGTTCAAGAGCACGCACCCACCCGCCCGCTGGCCGCTTCGAGCAGCAACCCGATCTGTCCACATCGGCGCCACCCCTCCTCCTCGGCGCCGGTGTGGACGGTCGTTAACCGTCGGGACGCGGCTCCGGGCGCCGACGAGAACCTCGGTTGGCGCGTCTCACTTGTGGCTGGGGTGCGGTGGGTGAACGACGACCGGGCCCCAGGCGCTGCCGATGCCGATGTGCCCCGACGACGGCGCCGGCTTGGGATGCTTCGCCTTGGCCGGAGTGGCGGCCGCACTCGCGCACGGAAGCAGACAGGCGGCGGCGAGGAGCGGGAGCACGCGGGCGGCAGCGATCACGACCGGCAGCGTGACGGACGCGCCGGCGCCTGTCCATGGCCAATCCGTCCAATTTGGGAAAAAGGGCTAAAGGCCGCGCAGTGATCCGATCGCGCTCGCGCGGCGCATCACCATCGGCTCACCCCGCTCGACAGGCCGGGGTGGGCCTTCTCCGTAGGCCGCGTCTCGTCCGTGCGAGGTCAGGTGTGCGTTCAGGAATGGCGCCGACCTGCCGACGTGTTGTTAGAACGACCACGCGAGAGGAGCGGAGCGCCGATGGCCACAGACACGACCGAGAAGTGTCGGCTCGTCACCCGCAGCGACTTCGACGGGTTGGTGTGCGCCGCCCTGCTGAAGGAGCTCGGGATCCTGGATGAGATCAAGTTCGTCCACCCGAAGGACATGCAGGACGGTCTGATCGAGATCACCGACCGGGACATCACCACCAACCTGCCCTACGTCCCGGGCGTCCGCCTCGCCTTCGATCACCACGAGAGCGAGACGCTGCGCCTCGACGAGACGGCCGAGAACCACATCATCATCCCCGGCGCGCTCTCGGCCGCGCGTGTCGTGTACGAGCACTTCGGTGGCGCCGAGCGCTTCGCGCTCGTCGGCGAGGAGCTGATGGAGGCGGTCGACAAGGCCGACAGCGCCCTCTTCCTGCTCGACGAGATCAAGGATCCGACCGGCTGGATCCTGCTCAGCTTCCTCATGGATCCCCGCACGGGCCTCGGCCGGTTCCGGGACTTCCGCATCTCCAACTACCAGCTGATGATGGCGCTGATCGACGCCTGCCTGGAGCTGACCGTCGACGAGATCCTCGAGCTGCCCGACGTCGCCGAGCGCGTGACGCTCTACCGCGAGCACGCGGCGGCGGCCGAGGAGCAGCTGCTCGCGCGGTCGACCGTGCACGACAACCTCGTCGTGCTCGATTTGCGCGAGGACGAGGTCATCCACCCCACGAACCGCTTCATGATCTACGCGCTGCATCCGCAGTGCAACATCTCGATCCACGTGCTCTGGGGCCTCAAGCAGCAGAACACCGTGTTCGCGGTGGGCAAGTCGATCGTCGATCGCTCGAGCAGGACGGACGTCGGGACGCTCATGCTCAGCTACGGCGGCGGCGGGCACGAGGCCGCGGGCACGTGCCAGGTCGACAACGAGGACGCCGAGCGGGTCCTCGGCGAGCTGATCGAGCGCATCAACGCCGACGGCTAGACGCGAGCCGCGGACGGCGGGCGGCGGGGCGCGCCGCCAAGCCGGCATTTCCTTACGTCGTTCATACGCCGGGCCCGTAATAGATGGGGTGCGGTGGCCACGCACTTGAGTGGCGAAAGGCACGGCTTCGCGGCCGAGGCCGTGCTCGCGTGGTCACCGCATTCCTTTGTCCACCGCCCGCTCGACGTGGCGGCGCAGCTGCTCGGCCGGCTGCTCGATCAGATATCGGCGCGCCGGCCCGCTCAGCACACGCTCGGCCAGGCGACCGCCGGGCACCGACAGCTCGAGCTCGAGCTCGACCTCGTACCGGATGAGCGTCCGCTGCTCCGCGAGCGCCTCGAGCTGCCAGCCCGGCCCGCCGATGCGCAGCGCGCCGTCGGTGACGACCGGCGTGAGCCGATTCGTCACCGAGAGGTCGTAGCGCAGCGTGCACGGTATGTCGGGCACGAGGTCGATGCCCGCGCTGAACACGAGCCGGCCGGCCGGCGCAGCCTCCGCCGTGACCACGGCGGTCGATTCGCGCACACCGGGGAACCAGTCCGCGTACCCCTCGAAGTCGAGCAGCACGGCCCGGCAGCGCTCGCGAGCGGCGGCGATCTCGATGCGGTTGGAGCCGGACAGCCTCATGTCCCGATCGGGCTGACCGTAGCGCGACTTGCGGCGCCGGCGGCCTCCGAGCGGTATACCTCTCGCGAATGGGTGAGGCGTCGCACGACCCACGGCCGGCCGTGTCGGGCGACGGCGGCGACTCGGGCGACGAGCCGTCGGCCGAGGCAGGCGCGATCGCCGCGGCGCAGCGGTTCGGGCCATTGACCCTTCGTCGCTTCGTCAAGTCGGACGGCCGGGCCCTCCTCCTGTACGAGCGCCCGCCGCCAGAGGGCGACCCGCAGTGACGACGCTGCGCTTCGACGAGCTGCGCGGCGAGCAGGTCGTCTACGCGGTGCACCGCCAGGACCGAACCTTCCTGCCGGCGGCGGGTCACTGCCCCCTCTGCCCCACCCGCCCCGGCCAAGCACCGACCGAGATCCCGTTCCCGGCGTATGAGCTCGCCGTGTTCGACAACCGCTTCGCGGCGTTCGAGGCGCCGGTCGGGGCGGCCGAGGTCGTCGTATATACGGACGATCACAACGGGTCCTTCGGCGGACTGCCGCCCGAACGCGCGGAGGCGCTCATGTGGGTGTGGCGCCACCGCTACGAGGAGCTCGGCGCGCGCCCGGACGTCGACTACGTCTTCATCTTCGAGAACCGCGGCATCGAGGTGGGCGCGACGCTCCAGCACCCCCACGGCCAGATCTACGCCTACCCGTTCCTCCCGCCGGTGCCGGCGTCGGAGCGTGCGGCCGACGAGCGGCTCGGCGGCTGCGCGGTCTGCGCGCTGCTGCACCGCGAGCTGGAGGCGGCCGAGCGCGTGGTGTACAGGGGCGAGCAAGTCGTGGCGTACGTCCCGTACGCCGCCCGGTGGCCGTACGAGGTACATGCGGTCATGCGCACCCATGTCGAGAGCCTCGCCCGCGCCGGCGCCGGCGAGCTCGCCGGGCTCGCACGGGCGCTGCAGGCGGTGGCACAGGGCTACGACCGGCTCTTCGACGCGGCGTTCCCGTACGTGATGGTCGTGCATCAGGCGCCGACCGACGGTCGCGCCGACGGGCACCTGCATGTCGAGTTCTATCCGCCGCTACGCACGGCGCACAAGCTGAAGTACCTCGCCGGCTCCGAGCAGGGCGCGGGCACGTACATCGTCGACGTGCTCCCGGAGGACACGGCGCGGTGCCTGCGAGAGGCGATCGCCGGTGGCGCCTGAGCGGGCGGCGGCGTTCGCGCCGGGTCGCGTGAACCTGATCGGCGAGCACACCGACTACAACGACGGCCTCGCGCTGCCGTTCGCCATCACCCAGGGCGTCGTCGTGCGCGCGCGACGCGCCCACAGCGCCGAGATCGAGGCGCACGCACTCGATCTCGGCGAGGTCGACACGTTCGCGCTCCAGACACCGATCGAACCCGCAACGGGCTGGCGCGCGTACGTGCGCGGCGTCGCCGCCGAGGTGCAGCGCGCCGGCCTCCCCCTCGTCGGGGCGCATCTGCAGATCACGGGCACGGTGGCCCGCGGGTCGGGCCTGTCCTCCTCGGCGGCGCTCGAGGTCGCCCTGTCGCTCACGCTTCTGACCCTCGCCGACTCGCCGCCCGTCGACCGGCTCGAGCTGGCTCGCCTGTGCTCGCGCGCGGAGAACAACTGGGTCGGGGCGCACACCGGCCTGCTCGATCAGCTCGCCTGCCTGCACGGCCGCGACGGCGCCGCGCTGCGCATCGACTTCCGCACGCTCGGGATCGAGCCGGTGCGGCTGGCGCTCGGCGACTGGCGCATGGTCACCCTGGACTCGGGCGAGCGACGCTCCCTCGGAGCGTCCGGCTACAACGAGCGACGGGCCGAATGCGCGCGGGTGTGCCGGCTGCTCGCACTCGACAGCCTGCGCGACGCCACCCCGGAGCGGCTCGAGCGCCTGCCCGAGCCGCTCGCCGCGCGCGTGGCGCACGTCCTCGGGGAGAACGCGCGCGTGGCGGGGACGGTGGCGGCGCTCGGGCGCGACGACCTGTACGAGGTCGGCAGGTTGATCGACGCGTCGCACGCGAGCCTGCGCGACCTGTACGAGGTGTCCACTCCGGCCCTCGACGCGGCCGCGGCGACGCTGCGCGACGCCGGAGCCGTCGGAGCGCGGATGATCGGCGGGGGCTTCGGCGGACACGTGCTCGGCCTGTTCCCGCCGGGCGCCGTCCCGCCGCACGAGGCGCAGGACGTGCGGCCGGGACCCGGCGCGCACCTGCTCGCCGAGTGATCGCGGGAGCGACCGCAGTTGACACGCGCCCGCCCCGGCCGATTGGCCCGGCGGGGGCGTTTTGGCATCGACCGATCGGGAAGGTGACTGAGCATGACCATCTCATCATCCGGCCAGGTCCCGTTTCTGCGCGTGCGCGGCGAGGTCGACATCCCCCAGCTGGGCTTCGGCGTCTTCCAGGTGCCGCCGGGCGACACCGAGACGGCCGTCGCCGAGGCGCTGCGCGTCGGCTATCGCCACATCGACACCGCCGCGGCGTACGGCAACGAGGAGGGTGTCGGCGAGGCGATCCGCCAGTCGGGCCTCCCCCGCGACGAGGTCTTCATCACGACGAAGTGCCCCAACGACGCCCACGGCTACGACGAGGCGACGCGCGCCCTGCACGCGAGCCTGTACCGACTCGGCGTGGACCAGGTCGACCTGTACCTCATCCACTGGCCGGTCCCGTCACGGCACCGCTACGTCGAGACGTGGCAGGCCTTCATCGACCTGCACGCGGCGGGCCTGGCGCGATCGATCGGCGTCTCGAACTTCCAGCCGACGCACCTGCGGCGCGTCATCGACGAGACCGGCGTCGCGCCGGCCGTCAACCAGATCGAGCTCCACCCGCGCCTGCAGCAGCGCGAGTTGCGTACGCTGCACGCCGAGCTCGGCATCGCCACGGAGGCCTGGAGCCCGCTCGCCCAGGGCGCCGTCCTCGACGAGCCGACGATCACCGAGATCGCCGCGGCGCAGGGCAAGACGCCGGCGCAGGTCGTCATCCGCTGGCATCTGCAGATCGGGAACATCGTCATCCCGAAGTCGGTCACCCCCGCGCGCATCCGGGAGAACTTCGACGTGTTCGACTTCGAGCTGAGCGTCGACGAGGTGCTGGCGATCGACGCGCTCGACGCCGGTGAGCGGACCGGTCCCGATCCGGACGTGTTCGTGATGCCCTGAGCCGCCGCCGTCCCATGCGTCGCGCACGCGCGCGGCCGTGGGTGCATAATCGACACTCCACGGATCGAGACGGCCCCGGTTCGGGGCCGCACAAGGGGGCGGAAGTGTATGCGCGCACGGCGGACGACGCAGGGCGGCCGGGGCATGGTGTGGCGGCGGACGATCGGGCGACGCGGCGTCGCGCGCGCGAGCCATCGCGCTGTCCACGCTGATCGGGCTGGGCGGCGCCACGGCGATCGCCCGCGCCGACGCGACGTTCGGCGGCGATCCGACCCAGGCGATCACGCCGGGGCTCTCGTGCCAGAGCGGCGCGCCACCGTCGTTCTACGGCGCGTCCTCGTGCATGTGGAACTGGAGCAGTGCGTCCAACGGCACCGACGGCATCCCGTTCCCCGAGACGACGGGCGGCACCGGCACGGTCACGAGCGTCACGCTACCGGCCATGCCGGATCCCGGACCGATGCAGGCCGTCGTGCTCACCGGGACGCTGCAGGCCTCGAACATTCCGTCCGAGCCGAACTACTACTGCTGCAAGATCGCGGCGATCAGCCCGACGTTCACCGTGCCGGCCAACCAGATGACGACGGTGCCGCTCAACCTCCCGGTGTCCTCGGCGCCGACGCCGAACTTCTCCGATCCGGGCGAGCAGGGCTCGTTCGACGGCATGGCCATCTCGGTGCTCAGTCCGACCGCCTCGCTGCCGCTGCTCTACGACTCCACCCACACCATCATCGGCAACGGGACCGGCTGGGGCAACAAGGCCTACTTCCCGGCGCCGGCGATGACCGACTCGGAGTACGTGACGCCGACCGATCCGGCCGGCTACGAGATGCTGGCCTCCTTCCATCTGAGCACGGGCGGCGCGAGCCCGGCTCCCACTCCCACTCCCACCCCCACGCCGACGCCGACCCCCACGCCAACGCCCACCCCGGCCGCTCCGGCCCCGCCCGACGGTGGGCTGACGCTCGGCGCCGGACCGGTGACAATCCCGACCATCGGCGCGCCGCTCACCCTCGGCCAGGCGAGGAATCCTCCCACGGCGTCGACCACGCAGACGCTCACCGCTCCGTTCACCGCCGCCGGTATCGCTTCGAAGAAGCGCAAGAAGCACGCGCCCGTGGTCATCGCCACCGGTACGACGACGGTGCCCGCGGGCCAGACGGTCTCGCTGACGCTCACCCTGACGAGCGCCGCACGCAAGGCACTGCGCAAGAACCACTCGCTGAAGGCCACCGAGACGATCGTGGCCAAGAACGCGGCCGGTCAGACGCAGACGACGACCCGCACGGTGACGATCCGGCTCAAGCGCAAGAAGTAGGCGCCGCGGGGCTCCTCCGACGGGCACGGTCGGGCCGGAGCGCACACGAGAGGAGCGACATGGCCGGCTACGTCGGGGCGATCGATCAGGGAACGACGAGCACGCGCTTCATCCTGTTCGACCGCGACGGTCGCATCGTCGCGGCGGATCAGCGCGAGCACGAGCAGCTGACGCCGCGGGCCGGGTGGGTCGAGCACGACGCGGGCGAGATCTGGCGTCGCGTGCGCGAGGTCATCGGCGGCGCCCTCGCGACATCGGGGGTGGAGGCCGGGGACGTCGCCGCGCTCGGCATCACCAACCAGCGCGAGACCACCGTTGTGTGGGACCGCGAGACGGGAGCCCCGATCCACAACGCGCTCGTGTGGCAGGACACGCGCACCGACGACCTCGTGCGCGAGCTCGCGGGCGACGCCGGCGTCGACCGGTTGCGCGAGCGCGTCGGGCTCCCCTTGTCCACCTATTTCTCCGGCCCGAAGATCACCTGGCTGCTCGATCATGTCGCGGGGGCCCGTGAGCGGGCCGAGAACGGGGAGCTGGCGTTCGGCACGATGGACACGTGGGTCCTGTGGAACCTCACCGGCGGCCCCGCCGGCGGCGTCCACGCCACCGACGTCACGAACGCGAGCCGCACGATGCTCATGGACCTGCACACGCTCGACTGGCACGAGCCGAGCCTCGACCTGATGGGCATCCCCCGGGCGCTGCTGCCCGAGATCCGCTCCTCGAGCGAGACGTACGGAGAGGTCGCTGGCACGGCCGCGGGCGGACGGCCGGTGACCGGGATCCTCGGCGACCAGCAGGCGGCGCTGTTCGGGCAGACCTGCTTCGCGCCCGGGGACGCGAAGAACACGTACGGCACCGGATCGTTCCTGTTGGTGAACACGGGCGCGGAGATCGTTCACACCGAAGCGCTGCTGACGAGCGTCGGCTACCGCCTCGGCGACGGCGACCCCGCGTATGTCCTGGAGGGCTCGATCGCCGTGACCGGGGCGCTCGTGCAGTGGCTGCGCGACCGTCTGCAGATCATCTCCTCCGCGCCCGAGGTGGAGGATCTCGCCCGCACGGTGCCGGACAACGGCGGCGTGTACTTCGTGCCCGCCTTCTCGGGTCTGTTCGCGCCGCACTGGCGCGACGATGCGCGCGGGGCGATCGTCGGGCTGACCGCCTACGCGAACCGCGGGCACATCGCGCGAGCGGCGCTCGAGGCGACGGCGTGGCAGAGCCGCGAGGTGGTCGACGCCGCCAACGCGGTCGTCGACGCGCCGTTCACCGAGCTGCGGGTGGACGGCGGCATGACGGCCAACGACCTGCTGATGCAGTTCCAGGCCGACGTGCTCGGCGTGCCCGTGATCCGGCCGGTCGTGACCGAGACGACCGCGCTCGGCGCCGCGTACGCCGCCGGGCTCGCGGCCGGCTTCTGGTCCGGCCTGGACGAGCTGCGCGAGCGCTGGGCCGAGGACGCGCGCTGGGAGCCGCAGATGGACGAGGAGCGGCGAGAGCGCGAGTACGCGCAGTGGAGGAAGGCGGTCACGCGCACCCTTGACTGGGCGCGATAGCGCGTCGGGCGCCCGATCGGCGCGGACGCCTACCCGCGGGTGGCCCTCACCGCCCCGTCGGCGATGAGCCATTGAGCCCCGACGTAGGTGAGCATCGTCGGCACCTCGAACGCGACGCGCTGCGGTCCGGAGAGCTCGAGGAACCGCTGGGCACCGACGAACGTGTCCGAGACGAGGAACAGCCGCGCGCCGGCGGCGATGCGTCGCGCGGCGTCCGCGGGCAGCGCCGCGCCGAGCCCGGAGGCGCCGACGGCCATGGCCGTCAGCAGCGGCGGATATCCGATGAGGACCGGACGCAACGCGCCGGCGCGCGGCCAGTAGCCCCCCACGCCCACCGCGGCGGCGAGCACGACCGCCGTTCCGGCGCCGAGGCGGGGCCGGCTGCCCGCCCGCCGGAAGCCGCGGACGTAGCACAGCTGTGCGGCGCCGAAGCAGACGGCGCCGCGGGTGAGCGCGGCGGAGGACTCATCGAGCACGCTCGCGTCGCCGGCGCTCGAGAGCAGGAGCGCCGCGAGCACGTGCCCTCGAAGCCCGGGCCTCCGCGACCCCGCACCGGCCAGCACGCGCGCGGCGAGAAGCGGCATGAGGCCCGTCTTGGTGATGCGACGCGCGCGCGAGCGGCCGGCGAGGGCAAGGCCGAGGTCGGCGGCGAGCAGGCCGCACAGGGCGACGTCAAAGGCCGAGTCGCTGCGCGCGCGGGCCGCCATCACGCGGCGACGCTACTCGCCAGACCGGTCGGGCGACGCGCGCCGCGCGGAGTCGGTTCTGGCCGATGCGGTAGATATCCCCGGTCGCGCGTGGGCGTAACTCGTCACGCCCACGCCCGGCCGATGACGCGCCGGGGCGCCGGACAAAACCGCCCGGCGTCCCCGTCGCGCGCAAGGAGGGCCTTGCGTCAGAGCGCCGCGCCGAAGTCGGTGCATGTCGCCTTGAACGACGGATCGTCGTCACCGAGCTCGTTGACGACGTTCTGCAGCGCCGGCGAGTCCTCGAACATGCCGACGTGCCCGACCGGGTCGTCCGGGCACTGGCTCTGAACAAGGATGTTCGTCACGTTCGGCCCGCTGAGGAACGCGTTCGTGAACGGCGTCACGACCTCGTCGTGCGACGTCTCGATCACGACGTAGCGCGGCCCGGGAACGGTGTCCCCGTCGGCGAACAGGCTCGTCTCGAACGGCGAGCCGACCTCCTGCTGCACGAGAGACGCGGCACCGATGTCGTTGATGAAGTTCCCAAACGCCGTCGCTAACGGAAGCTTGTTCAGGAGGGTGACGATCCCGTCTTCGGTCGTTCCGTGATTACTCGGCGCGAGGGCCACGAAGGTGTGGACCTTCGCCGCCCCACCGAGACGCTTGATGTAGTAGTTGGGCATCATGCCGCCCTGGGAGTGACCGACGAGATCGACTTGCCGAGCGCCGGTCTCGGCGAGCACCTCGTCGACGAAGGCCGCGAGCTGGCCGGCCGAGGTGGTGATGTCGCCGAGGGCGTCGAAGCGGTTGTCGAGCGACAGCCGCGTCTGACCGTAGTCGAACGCGTACACGCAGAAGCCTGCGTTCGCGAGCAGCGGCGACAGCGTGACCCAGTTGTCGGCCTCGTCGGCGAGAGTGGCGTGCACGAGCACGACGGGGTACCGGTGCTGGGCGCGCGGCTTGCAGCCGACGTTCGCTCCGGCCACCTTTGTCGGATGAAGCAGCGCGCCGGCGATCCCGTCGACGAGCGCCGCTCCGCCGTACGGCACCGGCAACTCCGCACCCGCGCTCGCGCCTGCGCTCGCCGGTATGGCAACGGCGGCCGTGGCGACCACCGCGACCGTCAGGGCTCTGACCTTCAGCATCTGGGCCTCCCCTCGATTGGCGTGTGTACAGCGCACATCGCCGACCCCAGGCGCCCGTCGTGTGACGCGAACGCCGCCAAGCCCGGCGGCGACGGCCGGCGCCCACGAGCGCCGGCACCGCACGGCTCGGTGCCGTCGCGATCACGTCGCCTCACGCGGGCGCCGCACAGCACGGGTCAATGAGCCCGCAGCCGCCGGCCTCCTCGCGCGGGCTCACTCAGCGCGTGGCCCTGTGTACCTCCCTCTGTTACGCCCTCCGCCGGCGTCCGATCCGGTCGCGCCTAACGTACCCGCAGGCGACGGTGCGATCAAGGTGCTTCGGTTGTCGGAGCCGCTCGGGCGCGCACCTCGCGAGCCTCTCGCCTTGCTAGCCTGGCCCGCGTGCCAGTCACACCAGCAGGCGGCGCGGGCGATCGGGGGCCGGCCGCGGCGACACCTGCCGCGCGGCGCCTCGGTCACTGGTGGATGGAGCTCCGCAGCTACTGGCGCGACAGTCGCCGTCCGCGCGATTTCGTGCGCGTGATGCGCGTCCGGCTCAGTCAGAGCAAGGTCGGCCGGTGGGTCACGCCCGAGCCGATCGTCGTCGACGTCGACCTGCGGAGCCTCGGTCCCGGCGTGCGACTGCGCAGCCACACGACAGACATCTCCGTCCTGGGCGAGATCGCGCTCGGCAACAGCATCGGCCGCCTCCCCGCGGACCTCCAGGCGGACACGATCATCGACCTGGGCGCGAACATCGGGCTGGCCTATCGCTGGTTCCAGCGCCGCTACCCCGGGGCCCGCTTCGTCTGCGTGGAGCCCGATCCCGGGAACGTCGAGATCCTGCGCGCCAACGTGCGAGCCGTCGACGGGCCGTGCGAGATCGTGGCCGCCTGCGTCGGCGGCCACGCCCGGCGCGTGAAGCTCGCCACCGGCGACGGCGAGTGGGGCTTTCACCTCAGCGACATCGAGGACGAGGCCGAGGCCGATACCGACGTCGTCACGATGGACCAGCTGCTCGCGCAGTCCGGCATGGAGCAGGTGAGCATCCTCAAGTGCGACATCGAGGGCGCCGAGGCCGAGCTCTTCGCGGACTGCCGACCCTGGATCGGCCGGGTCGAGTACATGATCGTCGAGACCCACGCCTCCGAGGGCGTATCGACGGAGTCGCTCATGGAGGTCCTGGAAGCGAACGGCGCGCGGTTCGAGCTGCTCGACGTGGAGCGCAACCCCGAGATGGGGTTTGAGATGGCCACGCTGCGGCGAGCGCCGGCTGGGGACGCGGCCTCCAACCGCTGACGGTCAGCCGCCGGCGCGGCGCCGGCGCAGCTCGACGGCCTTGCCGTCTGGACATACACGCGTACGTGATAACGTACAGCCATAGCCGTATTCGCGCGACGAAAGGACCGGCGATGAACTCCTCCACTCCGGATTGGGATGCCCGGACCTACCACCGGGTCTCCGCCCCACATCAGGACTGGGCCGAGCAACTGCTCGACCGGCTCGAGCTGCGCGGCGATGAGACGGTGCTCGATGCCGGCTGCGGCTCGGGCCGAGTGACGCTGAAGCTGCTCGATCGCCTCCCGCGCGGGCGCGTGGTCGCGGTCGACGGCGCGCCGTCGATGGTCGAGCAGACCCGTATGCTGATCGGGCAGCGCGCCACGGTGATCCAGTCGGATCTCGTCGCCCTGGCGCTCGACGATCCCGTCGACGCCGTGTTCTCGAGCGCCGTGTTTCACTGGATCCCCGATCACGACGCGCTGTTCGCCCGTCTGTTCGCCGTGATGAAGCCCGGTGCACGGATCGTTGCCCAGTGCGGCGGACAGGGCAACATCCACACGTTCCGATCGCACTCCGACGCGGTTGCGGTGCGGGAGCCCTACGCCGAGTACTTCGCCGGCTGGCAGGGACCGTGGCACTACGCATCGCCCGAGCACACCGCCATGCGGCTCGAGCGCGCCGGCTTCACCGAGGTGAGCACCTGGCTGCAGCCATGGGACGTCACGCCGCCCGAGCCCGAGCAGTTCCTCCGCACCGTGTGCCTGCACCCTCACGTCGAGCGCCTCCCGGCCGAGCTGCAGGACCCGTTCATCGCCGACGTCATGACCGCTGCGGGAGAGCCGCTCCTGCTCGACTATGTCCGCTTGAACCTGGACGCCCGCCGGCCCGCTTCGAACTGAGTCGAGTCCTGGCGGCCGTCGGTTCGTCGTCGCGGTCGACACCTGCGCGCCGCCGGCGCGGAGTTGGGTACCGTGCGCCGATGCCTTCGCGGCCGAACGCCGGCTCGCTGTCACTCGCCCTCTCGCTCGCCGCGGTCGCGGTGAGCGGTTGCGGCGCCGTGACGACCGGAACGACGAGCGGGACGGAGAGCACGAGCACGTTGCCGGCCGCACTGGCCGGCGAGTCGGCAACGTCGACCAGCGTGACCGTGGGCGTGGCCACGGCCGGTCAGGGGGTGCGGATCACTCAGGCCATGCCGCGGCTCGCCTACACCGCGACGTTCGACGGGATCAGCTACTCCAGCGCCCCGGCTCAGGGTTCCGGATTCGGAGAGGCGCCCGTCAACGGCGAGTACGCCGTGGCGGACGTCACCGTCACCTCCCTTTACGGCCCGGTGCCCGTCGACCCCTTGTATTTCAGGTATCAGACCGCTGGCGGGCTGACGTATGCCAGCGGCAACGGGAACGCGTCTTGGGCCGGTTTCGGTCCGCCGCTCGACGCGACGACACTGTTCCACGGTCAGAGCGCAAGCGGCCGGGTCGTGTTCGACGTGCCGCCCGGACGGGGCAGCGTCCTTCAGATCGTCAATGGCACCGGCGACATCGTCGGGCAGTGGAGCCTGACGGGCGCCGGCAGCCCCTCCGTTCCCGCCGACGGCACAAGCACGCGCAGGCCCTCAACGACCACCCCGCCCGCGTCGACACCGCCGCCGGGCTTCGTTCGCTGCGGCCCCTACGTCTCGGTCACGGGCGCCTCATGCGTGTTCGCACGGACAGTGCTCGGCGCGTACCGCCAGGGTTATCACCAGCACGGCCTCCAGCCGAACGTCACGGTCACCGCGACGAGCCCGGTGACGAGCCGACCGCACACACTCACGTGCCTGACGCATGGCGCCACGGTCACGTGCAGCGACCGTGCGGGCCGCGGGGTGGCGAGGTTCCCGCTCGGCGCCGTCACCGGCCCGTGAGCGAGCGCATAGTGGTGGGCGATACTGGGCTCGAACCAGTGACCTCCGCCTTGTCGAGGCGGATTCGTGTGGTCAAGCCGTGACAGACAAGGTTAGGAAAAGCCGATAGATGCAGGCGATTCCAGCGTTCGGCCTGACCTGGGATTGCCGGGCGATACGGCTGTTTTCGATCCTGAGGGACGCACTGAGGACGCAGCCCGTCGGTGTCGGGGCGTCAGCAGCCAGTCGCGTGATCCAGTGCGCGACAGACCTCGGCCAACGCCTCGGCGCTGAGCGTCGTGATGAGGTCGCCGAGGTAGCCCTTCTGGAGCGAGGCGACGTGATCGGAGTTCAGGACGCAGGGCCGAGGCATGCCGTCCGCGGGTCCGAGCTCGACCTCTGTCGGCAGTCCTCGGACATTCTTGGTCGCGAGCACGACGAACACTTCGTTCAGATGGTCGATCGCCTCGTTGCAGGTCAGCACGAGGGCGGGTCGCCTCGGCCAATCCGGATGGGCCGCCCAGCGGACCTCGCCGCGCTTCACCAGGGCTCGTGCCCGGCCGCCTGCTCCTCGCTGGCCAGTCGCCGCATCGTCTCCGCGCTGCTCGCCTCATGCAGCTTGGAGAGGTCGCCCCAGTCGTCGATCGCCTCGTCGCTCTCAGCCGCACGGAGAGCGCGCTCGGCCTGCTCCTCGCTCCAATGAGGAGCGCGTTGCAGGAGCTTTTCCTTCGCGGTCATGGCGAGACAGAGCGTACAGCGCGGGTCGGTTCGACCGCCGGCGCGGCGGAGTTGCGGGGACGCGAGCGAGTTGTGCTTGCCGCGCGAAGCAAGGCCGGGCACCCGGTCCGTCCAAATGCTCCCCGCGACCGGGAAGCATAAGGCCGGGCACCCGGTCCGTCCAAATGCTCCCCGCGACCGGGAAGCAGGTTCACACAAGGTCAGCGCGGGCGAGCGATCGCACGGCCTAGGTCCGCCGACCCAACGGGTTCGGCGGGCAGTTGACGTTCGATGAGATGGTCACGCATGGCGATCCGGTCAGCAAGCGTGTTGTGCCTATCAGGTCGGGCGAGCTGGAGCGCCTGGAGGTCGTCAGATCCCCGATGCCGGGCGAGCAGGTAGACGTCGAAGGCGAGCGCATCGAGTCGGTCGTTAGGTGAGCGCATTCTGTCTTCAGCTCGTATCGCTTCGACCGCCACCTCATCGCCGTCGAAGCGATACAGCGACATCCTCCGAACCAGGGGCAACACCCCGTCCGCGGCCCGGTAGCCGGCCATGTAAGACTCGGGCGCCGAGCCGGCCCACCAGTGCGCCAGGAGCTGGGGGTCGTCGTCGAGACGGTCAATGTAGCCGTGTTGGATTGGCTCGCGTTCCCAGTGGGAGATGTGTTACCCGGCCAGTCGTTCCACTGCCAGACCTGCTCGAATTCGATCGCGTACTCGGGATCGGACTCCAAAAACCAAGCGCAGAGACGCTCGAAGTTGCGCCCCTGAGAATCCATGCTCGCCAGAAGCTGCTCGAACGCCTCGGAATCGGGAACGGTCGACTCAGCCACGTAAACGAGCTTAGGCAGCCACGCCGACGTTGCCCCTCACGCTCCACGTGACGGTGCTTATTGCCGCCTGGGGAACCCCGTCACGCACCCTGCTGAACGTGAGCGGCACCGCGCCGCTCGCCGAGATCGCGTCTGGTGGGCGCGGAGCCCGCTTGCCGCGCTGAGCAGGACGGACGCCGAGGGCGGCGTGATACCCGCAGGGCGACAGACGCAGCAGCGGACCATCGGCTCGGGCTGTGGGGGTCGCGGTTGGCGCTCGAGGTCGCCGTCTGAGCGGCAAGGTGCTCGCGAGCCACCGGTCGGGCCGGGTCGGGGCTGGAGTCGCGCTGAGGTAGGTAGGTCAGCTCTGAGGCGGTTGTCAGCTCACGCGCTGGAGCGCTTGCGTGACGGCGTGGGTGGTTCTGTTGAGATCCTCGGTGGCGAGGAGGTCGAGGACCGCTCCACGCAGAACGGCCAGGACGAGCGTCCGCTGCGCTCTGCCGCTGGCTGTTCTGCGCTCGGTCGGGGGTTGTGCCTGGGCGAGCAGCCCCAACCAGTCCTCGACGGTCGCGGCGGCAAATCCCGCCCACGGACCTTGTGGGTGCACCAGCGCTCGCGCGTAGCTTTCGACCCAGAGCTTGAGCAGGCCGCGATGCTCCTCGGCCGACAGCCACTGCCATAGCTGTAGTCCGACGTTCGCGAGTCCGCCGGGACCGGAGGCGTGTATCTCCTTGATCAGCTCGACCTCCTCGGTACGTGCTCGTGAGAGCAGCGCACGCACGATTCCGTCCTTGCTTCCGAACAGGAACAGGAGGACGCGGGGGCTCGTTCCGATCGCGACTGCGAGAGGGCGCAGCGACATGCCGGTCAGTCCACGCTCGACCACGTAGGCGTAGGCGCGCTCTAAAAGCTCATCGCGCCGCGCCGAGACGACGGGAACGGGCTCGACCACGACCTGTAGGATACTGACACGACCGTTTCAGTCGATGATGGAGCGTTCTTATGGGCTGCGATGAGCCACACGACGTGAAGATCCGTCCCCTCGGTGCACCCGGTGATCTCGGCTGGGTTGTGATGGCCCACGGCGAGCTCTACGCCGCCGAGTTTGGCTGGGACACCAGCTTCGAGACGCTCGTCGCGCGCATCGTCGCCGACTACGCCCAGCAGACCGATCGCGCACGCAACGCCGCCTGGATTGCCGAGCTCCAGGACCAACGCGTGGGGTGCGTGTTCTGCGTTAGCACGGAGGATCCAGACGTCGCAAAGCTGCGCATCCTGTTGGTGGACTCACGAGCGCGTGGTCGCGCGATCGGCTCGCGTCTGGTCGCCACTGCCCTCGACTTCGCGACTGCCGCCGGCTACCGCAGCATGCAGCTGTGGACCAACCACCCTCTCATCGCTGCTCGCCACATCTACCTCCAGCACGGGTTCAGCCTGATCAACGAAGCGCCACACCACAGCTTCGGCGTCGATCTGATCGGCCAGACCTACCAACGCGACCTCTCCCCAACCGGCTAAACCAACCGCCGCGCCAACCATCTCCACACGCGGCATCCGCGCGAAGCGGGACCGCCGGCGTCTGCGGGGCCAGGCGCGTCCGGACATCAAAGCGGGTCGGTACGCGGACGATCGCTCGCGTGGTATTTCGGTCGTCGGCATCGACGGAGGGGTGGTGTCCGAGCTCCGCCCCGGCCTCTCAGTCCTCGGTCAGCGGGCCAGCGAACACAACTGAAGCCGGCTGCTTCCCATCTCTCAGCGCAGCCCGCTGTCGTAGCCAGGCCGCACGCGCGCTCTCGAGTCGGTCGACGGGGTCCTCTCCGTCGGCGACTGCGGCGAGAGCCTGAGCGACCACCTGCCCGCAGAGCTCTCGGATGAAAGGCTCACAGCTCGCAATCACCTGAGAGACGGTCTGGGCTCCGTGCACGACGGCGTTGCGCTGGCGGATCGTGCGCGCCAGCAGACGCCTGAAGCGTCCATCGAGTTCCTCTATGTGGGCGTGCATCGCGCTCGCGCTAGACACCCAATCCGCCGCCTCGGCGACCATCCGGTGCTGCATCGTCAACTCATCGAGCCCGCTGAGTACCTCGGCAATGCGCTCCATGAAGGTCCCCGGCTTGAACGCGAACGACAGGTCGCCGGTCGACGGCAAGATCGCGTTGCGGAGCTCCGTGCGGTCGTGCGAGGCGCCCGGCCGAAGCGCCGAACTCGTGCCGTAATAGGCGGCGTCGCGTAGCTGTCCGTGGAGCGTGCCCATGCTCCACGTCTCCATCAGGTAGCGCTCGCACGATTCACGCACCGATCCGCCCGCGGCTCGCCCGATGGGCAGCGCCTCCTCGAGCGTCCGCATCGCGAGCGTAAGGCGCTGGGCGGGGTCCTCTGCCGCCGCGACGGCCCGCTCCCATCGGCGCTGCGTCAGTGCAGCCGCAGTCCGCTCATCACCGGCCACCAGCCGCTCGACAATGCCAGGCTTGAGCTCTTTGAGGAACTCGCCCGTGCGGTCGTACCTCGGATCGTCCCGATCGAGAATCTGTCCGGGATCGCCGAAGCCCATCGTACCCCACCACTGGCCTGCGGTGAAGACGGCCTCGCCCTCGAACAAGAGCCACGCTGTATCTCGGTGGGCGACCTCCACGAGACCGGAGACCAGATCCCGAGCGAAGCTTCTGACGTCCGCGACGTGCCGCGAGGCGACATCAACACGCGCGAACACGAACGGCTGTTCCGGAAGCTCGTCGAAGAACGTCTCGGCCATCGGATGCTCCAGCTCCGCCGGGCGTTCGAAGTCGGGCGTGTTCAACGCCGGACAGCCATCGCGGATCGCGGCCAGTTGTAGGTCACCGTTGAAGAACTGCACCGGTCCCGTGCGGAGAAACGCCGCGCGCAGAGCCGCGTGGCCAAAGACCATCCAGACGATTGCATGCTCTTCGATCGGAGCGTCGCTGACCACCGCTCGACACAGTTCGATCCTTCGCTCCAGCGAGAGACCGGCCGGATCGTTGAGGTTCTCGTTGGTGACCTCGACATCGACCGCACCCGCCTGTGCGACGTAGAGAAGCCGGTCGCTCAACAGGCCCACGAGCCGGCCCTCGACCGCATCCCAGCTCTGCCCACGCCGAGCCGAGATCTCGCGAAGCTGGGCGATGCGAACAGTGCACGTCTCAAACGGCGTAGGGGTCTCAAACGCCTGCACCACGTCGTCCCACGCCGCGCGCGACGTGCGTGGGAGCAGGAGCTCGACGATCAGGGCCTTCGCCGAGCTCCGCGCGCGCCGAGCGCCATCTACATCGGCCAAGAGCTGAGGGAGCCGTCGCAAATCATCAGACTGAAACGCGCGCAGGACCGCGCCACTGACCTTCTGAACAGCTGGGCCGAGACTCTTCAGGCTCGCCGAGACGTCCTTCCCCAACGACAGGCGATCCGCCTCGCGTATCTGGCTGCGACCGTCGGCCACGGATCTAGCCGTCGCCATCACCTCATCCAAAGCTGCAAGCGGCGTCAAAAGATGCGGTGAAGCTTCCTTCCCTCCTCTGCCCAGCTCCCGAATCAGGGTGACCGCCCACGTTGGCAGACCCTCCTGTCCTTGGAAGACCGCGTCTCCAGGGCGCATGGCTATCCACCTGCCAGCAGATCTTCGATGAACTCGTTCACGGCGGCTACAGCCAGCGCGCGGTTCTCGTCCTGCAGGGCCGACGGATCGGCGCGCGCCGATTCGGCTGCGAAACCCTTGGGGCCCGGACTGGTGACCGAATAGAAGCGTTCGCGCACCTCCAGGAACGTTGAGCGCAAGGCCGGGAGCCTGTCGGCTAGCTTGCCGTCGAGCAGTTGCCGTGCCGCAGCGCTAGGGCCGCCGGCACGGTTGTGAATGAGCACGAACACCAGGTCGTAGTGGTCCTTGTCCTTGCCGCGGTGGCGGACAGCGACGCACTTCGTCAGCAGATAGCCCTGGAGACCGGCGAACCGCACACGCACGGTCGTTGGACCCAGGCCGGCGAGATCGGCGGTCAGCTCCCGCACTGTCCAGTCCGCCGCGACGTAGCCGGTGCCGCGAAGGTTGTTGGCACGCAGGACCCGACAACCGGGGATCGCGACGATGCCTTCAGGCTCGGTGTCAAGGTCACAGAGGAACTCGAGCTTGACCGCGAAGCCGTCGACGATGCCGCGCCACCGCCAACCGTTCTCGCCCGGCTGTGTGCTGAAGCCAGCGACTTCGAGCGCGGCCTCGATACGCGTCAAACCGTCGGTTTGTTCGAGATGGACCACGAGCAGCATGTCCACGTCGCTTGTGCCGAGGTGCGACGGGCCGATCTCCCGGCCCTCGGTGAGGATCTCCGGCATCAGTCCGCCGAGGACGATCAAGGGGACGTCGTCGTCCGCGATGTGTGCCGCGAGCGTGCACAGTGCCCGCTCCGCGCGTGCTCTCGCCGCCGGCGAACGTTCGTCGTCGATCGACGGGTCAGCCACCGGTCTGACCCGGGCTTCGCTCGAGCATGGTGGCGATCTCCGTCGCGTACAGCGATCCCGGCGGGTCAAATAGCCCGAAGACCTCAAAGAGCGAGGAGACCAGCGCACGGACCACGCTCGGGAGATGCTGGTCGATCTCCTCGGGGCTCGTGGTCACGAACGTCGCGATGCTGTTGTCGTGCGCAACGTGCCCGGGCCTGAAATCCCACTGGTCACTCGTGACGGCTCTCAGCTCCCGGTTCTCGAGGCCGTCCCATCGCGCGAAGAACTCGATGTCATCGGCGTTCACGTACCGGGCCATCCGGGAAGAGTGCAGCAAGGACTCGGCGATGCGCCATACCGGGAGCACCGGGTCAAGCGCCGAGCCGGGAGCCCCGGTGATGCCGTCCTCTTGGTAATCGCGCAGCAGGAACAGCTTGACCTCGGGCTCCGCACGCCAGAAGTCCGAGTGCCTCCCGTTGCGCGCCGCATCGTCGCGGAACCAGCACTCGATCGCGCTGTCTCGGATCTCGGGCTGGATGCCCTCTCGCGTTGGTACCCACCACGGGGGCCATCCGGTCTCGCGACCCTCGACCGCCACCAAGGCGTCCCGCAGCTCCCCCAACGGCAGAGTGACCTCGGGGATCCAGTAGGAAACCGACCAAGTCCCGCTGTCGTACACGGTCTCGACGTCGCCGAGCTCGTCGACGATGCGCTTCTTCAGTCGTTTGCGGCAGCGCTTATCCCAGGCGCTCATATCCGCAGAGGTGGTTCTTCTCCGGCGCGGCCGCAGGTTGTTGAGGATGACCTCCTCGCGCAGATGCATGGCTGCATCCTCGCCACGTCCGCCGAGCGCCTGGAGGTCGGCGAAGACGCGGGGCGCAGTCGCTAGAGGAATGCCATTGCGCCGCGACGTGAGCTTCAGCAGATGCGAATCGGCGCTGCGAAACTCGATGCGCCCGCCGGACTCCACCTCGCGAACCGGGATGTCCTGCATCGCCAGGCTCAACGGCCCCCGCAGGGCGCGCTCCTCGATATAGACCTGCAAGGCTGGGACGGCGGTCGCGAAGGGCGCGAGCCGCTCGGCGGCGGCCCAGCCGGTAACCGCCCAGCCGATGCCATGGTTGTCCAGAACCGGACCAAGCTCGTCCACGAGGAACTGCATCGGGTCGTTGAAGATGCGCTCGGCGAAGCGACGCTCGGGCTTGACAGCTGACACCTCCTCGGCCCAGGCGTCCAGCATCCTTGCGCCGTCGGCGACCTCGCGACTCGCGCCCGGGCCTCGTTGCGGCCCCCACTTTGTCGTCCAGCCCTCGGCATCGAACGCGCCCAGCACCTGTGAGATCTGCGGTGTCGACCAGCCCGTGAGCATCGCCAGCTCGGTCGCCCGGACGCCGTACGGCGACTTGCGGTTCAGGAGCGCCTCAGCGATCGAGACGGCGGACGGCGACCAAGAGAAGGCTCGTTTGTCAGCGCCAGGTTGCTGCTTAACCTCGCGCATGACCAACAGATCGCCTGCGACGACGTGTGCGTCACCGCTGCCGTCGGCCCAGCTCGCGCCCCTGCGCTCGAGCATTTCCCGCGAGCCGGCAGAAAGGCTCCGTGCCACCACGACAAGATCCGGAGGCCACTCTTCGCCGAGATGGCGGATCGCCCGATCGACGTCCGCCGGCCACCCGGCGCCAGCCCAGAGCGCGCGCAGGCGATAGTTACGCGTGCGGCCGCGGATCAGCACTCGCGCCACGTCGTCCTCGGTCTCAACAGCCTCGACGACCGCCAGCCCGTCCAGCGCGCGATCAAGCGCCAGCTGAATCTCGTTGTTCGTTGATCTGGCCATATTCGCTCGCCTAGAAAATAACATGCTTTGAGCAAACAAGGGTGGGGTCCGCTCGCGGCTGCCCGGCTTGCCGTTCACGCAATGATTCGCCATTCCCTCTCAGGAGCGCGCCGAGCTCGCTATCGCTATGCCAGGTTTGCACTCGACCTGCGCGAGCGGAGGTCGACCGCCGCGATACCCGCGAAACCACCAAAGCAGGACGCAACCGGGTCGGCGCACGTAGTCCCGAGATTCGCCAAACTCGAGACTCTCGCCTCAGCGTCGCCACCGTCGGCGGGTTCCTGGCTCGGGGATTCCGAAGATCTCCCGGTATCGCCGCTCCCGCTCGGCGGCGGCCTCGGGCGTCTCGGACTGCGTCGCCGGTGGCGCGACCCGCTCCGGCTGCACCCGCGCTGGAGTGAGCGGAGCGTGGACAGAAGCCACCGGTACCTGCTCGTCGCATGGCGGCGTGACTCCAATGGAGGGCTGGGGCTCGTTCATCGGCACCTCGTCGACGTCTTCGGCGTCGGCGGAGAGGGCGACGATCTCCTCGGCGCTCAGCTGCACGGCTGCGGCGAACCCCCAACCGGTCAGCCCGACCTTCCGAGCCAGACGCGTGATCCAGTGCTCGACGGCCTCATTGGCGCAGTGGTAGTGGACGGCCGAGTAGCGGCCGTCCACGATGCCATCGCGCCAGCCTTCGAGGATCATCTTCTGGCGGTCCTCGCGCCGGCCGCCGGCCTCGGCGATCACCGCGACGGGTGGCTCGGAGCGTTTGAGCCAGACCGCCAGGTCGGGCAGGAGCTCGCTGTAGCCGCGCTCACAGCGCGCCCGGACAGCCCACCGCTCGCGCTCGACCGCAAGCTCGCGCGCCGACTTCCACACGCGGCCGCGATGCTCGACCCGCGCCGCCGACCAGCCGACAAGCACGCCGTGCGCGATCGTGGTCGGCCCAGGCCGCGCCTTTACCGGGCGAACGCCGCCGAGGCCAGCGCCTTCGATGCCGGCGCCCGTGAGCCACACGACGGATCCCTCGCCCCAGATCCACGGCTCACGAACCAGCCAACCCGCCGCCTCGAGCTTCGCAACATGCCGTCGAACCACCCGCTGATCGAGATCCAGCCCGACCCCCACCGCCGGAAGCGAGACGACTCCCATCCTTCCGATGAACCGTCCTACCCGCACGGTCCCAGGTCCCGGAACAACTCTCTGACTCACCACAGAACTCCTGTCCGAGATGTCCCCAGCCTCACCGCCGTCCGCCCCGCCCACATGAACATGACCCCCCGGCTCTCGACTGGCAGCTGACCACCCGAACGACCACGTGGAGGGCGGGTGGTCAGCTGCCACCAAGAGGGCCGGGGGCCTGATCGATCCCAGTACCGGCGGGGCGGACGGCGGTCGCCTGTGGTCCGCAAGTCAGTCCGCTCAGCTCCACGAAATGCGGACCGGCTTACGGACCGCGTCAGGACGCTCATCAGCGCCGTCCCCGCCGGTCGGGATCTAGATCGTCCGCGATCTCATTGAGCACCCATCCGATCTCTCGAAACTCGTCGGCCACGAAGCTGGTGACGTTGCCCTGGGTGGCGATGGCGAGCCGCTCGACGGCCATGTCGTAGCTCCGCCACTTACGCGACGGACCGGGGCGGTTCCCGCCCGGTCGTAGCTCGTGAGAGGGGATCACCGGGTGCGGATCAGACACCGGTGTCCACATGAAGCCGGGGATCGAATCTGCCTTGTCCAGCGCCTCGGCCCGTTGGAGGCTCGCCTCTGCGACGGCCCTGAGCCGCTGCGGGAAGCCGGGATCGGGCGGGGCGTTGTCGCTCGCTCCGACTGCGCTGTCGAAGGCGCCTTCGGCTTCCTGCATCCCCTTGAGCGCTTCCCGGATCACGGCCGGATCCATGTTCGCGCGGGCCCTGGCGACCTGGCCGGCAAGCGGGCGGTAGAACACCGGGCGCAGCGGTTCCGGCGTCCGTGACTGCTGTGGCTCGGCCCGCCCGGGGTCGGCCAAGGCGAGCATCCGATCGAGTTCCGAGCGCCGTACCAGGAGCTTGCGCTGCCCGGCACGCAGCGCCTTGAGCCGGCCGCGCGAGACCCACAGCCGGACCGTCGCGGGGTTCACCCGTAGCTCTCCGGCGATCTCGGCGAGGGTGAGCCATGGGTCGTCAGCCGGCTCTAGGTCGTTCTCGCTCACTGGTCGTCCTTTCGATGATGGACCGTAGCGTAATCAACGCAATTGCGTTATCTTGAGTTCGCTGCTGCATCCCAGATTCCTCGAAGCATTGGAACAGACACGTTGTGCCGCCACCGCCACCGCCGCCGATCGCCGTGACGCTTTGAGGAGCGAGCGATGGCCACGATCCTGACGGTCCTGGAGGTCGCGGAGCGCATGCGCTGCGAGCACCGCACAGTGCGCCGTGCGATCCGGTCAGGCGAGCTCGAAGCGGCGTTCATCGGTGGCAGGTGGCTCGTCCGGGAGGAGGCCGTCGACGCCTGGTTCCGGTCTCGCTGCGCGGCGCCGAACCTGTTCTCGCAGGCCTCGCGGCCCCGCGCGCCGCGTGCCGGTTCGAGGAGGCCCGACCGCACCGCCAGCGTCGAACGACTCCAGGCGATGGAAGGGAGGGGCGGGTGAGCGTCCGCAAGCGCGGCAAGCAGTTCGAGGTCCGGTGGACCGAGGGCGGCCGAAAGCTCTCACGAAGCTTCCTGCGCGCGGAGGATGCCCGAGCCTTCGATATCGACATCAAGCGGCGCAAACAGCTCGGCGCACTGGCCCCAGGCGTCATACAGTCGCGGAAGACACTCGCCGAGTTCGTGGAGGAGGAATGGTGGCCGCGGTACGCGATCCCCAGCCTCGCGCCCGACACTCGGCGACGCTACCTCGAGGTGTGGAGCACGCACTTGCTCCCGCGCCTCGGCGACTACGAGCTGCGTGAGATCACGCCGATAGCCGTCGAGGACTTCCGCGAACAGATGAGTCGAGCGAAGGGGGGCGCCCCGACCCAGCGAAAAGCCCTCATCCTGCTCCAGGGCATCCTCAGGCGCGCCGTCGTGCGCGGGCTCATTCCTGTGAATCCGGCTCAGCTGGTCGACAAGCCGAAGCAGCGCCCAACGCAGCTTCCCCAGCCGCTCCCGCCAGTGACGGTGGAGCGAATCCGCGCGAACATGCTCCTGCCGCAGACCAGGATCGTCCCGGCGGCGGGGCCCGGCAAGCGGCCGCGCCGCGCTTACCAGGCCTCAGTCCGATCTCCGCGAGACCGTCAGCGAGACGCGTTGATCGTCTCGATGCTCGCCTACGCCGGTTTGCGCCCGATTGAGGACCGCGGCTGCACCTGGGGCGATCTGCGGGACCGCACGCTCCACGTCTTCGCGACGAAGACCGGGCGGGCGCGCGACGTCGACCTGATCGCGCCCCTGGCGCAGGACCTCGCCGAGTGGCGGATGGTCTGTGGTCGTCCGCCTGACAACGAGCTGATCATTCCGCGCACCTCTGACGGCCCGTGGACGCGAGAGGACTGGGCCAACTGGCGCCGGCGCATCGGGCGCCCCGCCGCGGTCGCGGCCGGCGTCACCGGCGACCTGCGGCCGTACCGCTTGCGCGGCTCGTTCGTTTCGCTGCTCCTCTGAGAGGGGCGAAGCCTGACCTACGTCGCCGAGCAGGCCTGCACTCCGTCGCGACCCTCGCGCGCCACTACGCCGGGACGATGCGAGAGCTGGAAACCCGGCCCCGCGTCCCCGCCGCCGAGGCCATCCGGCAGGCCCGCGAGGAACTCTGCGGGACGCACTCAGGACGCACCCCCCAAATCCTCGATGACCGGAAGTAAGGCGAATCCCCTGCAACTACGGGAGTGGGCGATACTGGGCTCGAACCAGTGACCTCCGCCTTGTCGAGGCGGCGCTCTCCCAGCTGAGCTAATCGCCCTGGGACCGCAGAAGGGTACCAACGGACGACCTGACACAGGTCGTCGTCCCGCGGCCGACGGCACGGGGACCCTGGGGTCGAACCCGGACCGCCGAGCGCCGGCAGCGCTCGCTACGCTTGCAGCCTTTCCGGCGACGTGGCGGAGTGGTTACGCAGCGGCCTGCAAAGCCGTGTACACCGGTTCGATTCCGGTCGTCGCCTCTAAGAAGTCCCCGTAATGACGATCGCTCACGAGACGGTGTACGTGCTTCAACGCACGCTTGTAACCGCCGGCCGCGACACGCCGAGATCGGCTGACCTCCTGGCCGAGTCCAGTCGCATCACGCTCCGTGACGCCGCTGTCGTGACGGCGACCGTGCGTCCGCTCATCGGCCGTTCGCACGAGGAGTCCGTGCTGGACCCCGCCTCCGCGGCGCAGACCGCCTTGGCGATCGACGCCGAGTTCGCACGCGTCGAGGGAGAGCTGCGGCGGCTGCTCAGCCGCCAGCGCGAGATCGTGGCCGAGCTTTGCGCGATCGCGGCGCAGACGTCGTGATGCTCAGGCGACGCTACGTCGCAGCGCCGCGGTCTGCTCGTAGCGATCGGCGAGCTTCAGGCAGCCCGTGCGATACCCATCGATGTCGGTTATTGCGGCTTGGCTGCGAAGTTCCTGTGCGCGGGCCAGCAGCTCGTCGGGCGTCTGGGTCGTCGCCTCGAGCAACTCGTCCCTGAGGTTCGTCGCCCACTGCGCCTCGGGGGCGACATCGCCCCAGTGCTCACGTGTGGACATGGTCGGAGTGTACCGCCAGTGTGCGCGGCGATTCGGGCTTTGGTCCGCTGCCAGACTTCAGCGAAGGGGGGTATCTGATCACGGGCTCTCCACCGCCGCGAGAGCGCTTTCGTATTGGGCACGGTCGAACACGAACGGTCCAAGGGCGCTGAGGTCCCACTCGCGTCGGTGGGGCTGAGCGAAGTCGCTCCGAGTCACGGTGCTCGCGTCAAGCGCGAGCCAGGCGACTAGCGGCCAGCAGCCGGGCGTTCCGCAGGTGCATTCGAGCAACGTCACGCGGCCGTCTTTGAAGTAGCCCGGCTCGGTTTGCCCGAGAAGCGGGCTGGCGGGCGCCTTCACGATTCGGGGTGGCAGGCCGGCGTATGCGCCGGCGAGCGACGGCTTCCCGTCACGCTCAGCGAACGGAAGCTCGACCTCGCAGGCCAGGTCGATGAGGCTCCGATCGTTGATGTAGACGACCGCTTCCACGGACGGGCACCCGCGCTTGCAGCCTTCCTGCACGACGATTCTCAGCACGTCCATGAGAGAAGCGTGTCACGCTCGCCGTCGCGCCCGAGGCCTCCCCCGTCATCAGCCACAGCCCACTTAAGGCCGGCCCCTCGTCCTACTCGGCGGCGACGACTGGGGCGTCAGCGCTGATGCCGAGCAGGCGGGCTCCGTGTGTGGCCAGCAGGGCGAGGTGCCCGCCCGGCGGCACCGTTGCGGGCACTGGACCCGGCGGTTGGTCGCCGAAAGTCGGTGAGACGGTCTGAGTGCTCGCAGCGTGCGCCGTAGGTCAGCGCCGCGACCACCGCCACGGACGTCGCCTGGCGCTCGGTGGCCGTGAACGGTGCTCCTCGAGCCGTTTCGTAGTCCGCGATGAACGCGAGTGACTCTTCCAGCGTTGGGACGCACTCGCAGTCATCACGGCCCCAGTCGGCGGTAAACGCGTACGCGGCCGAGGCGACGGGCTCGGGTCCGACTGCGAGGCAGTCCCAGTCATACACGGCGCTGACGCGGCCCTCGGTGAAGCGCAGGTGCTCGACGCGGTAGTCGGTGTGGCCGACCACGACCTCGCCTGTGGCGAGCCCGTCGAGCTGCTCGTTCGCGGCGCGCGCCAGGTGGTCAATCCACTCCGCGCCCTGTGGCGTGCCAAGGGAAGTCGAAGCGCTCGTCGTGAGGATGGCGCCACAGCTGTCGCGGGACATCCGCCTCGGAGACCAGCTTCAGGGTATGCGTCTATACGAACGGACCATCCCCTAACTCGACCCGGCGAGGACGCGGCGCCGCTGCTGTCTTGTCGCCGGAGCGCTCGCGCGCCACGCGCCGCCCGAAGGGTGCGCCGCGGCGCCCCTCTAGCAATATCGGTCACTGGTGCGCAGCGACAGCGTCCAATCCTCCTTCCCCGCGGCCTGCCGCGACCACGACCACCTCTACCACGGGCCCCAGGTCAACGACCAGGTCCCGCGGCTGTAGTCAGGCGAGCGGTCCCGCACCCGGATCGCCCCCCGGCCGTCGGCAGCTGGCACCGGGGTGTTAGCCGAGTGGGTCGGCGGCGGGACGTGTCTGCGTCGGGCAGGAGCGCGTGGCACACGCCGGGGACGCGTAGCGCTGCGATGCCCAGCGACTTTCGAGATACTGCTGGTCGGTGACCAAACGCGAAGCCAGCGAGGCGATCCAGGCGGCGATGCAGGCGAAGGGGCTGTCGTTTGCGGATCTGGCCGCTGAGTTGGGCCGTCCTCGCGTCTGGCTTGCAGCCGCCGTCCTGGGCCAGCATCCGTTTCCGCGCGACGCGGCCGAGCAGCTGGTCGAGATCCTTGCGCTGCCTGACGACGCGGTGGGCGCGCTGCAGCAGATCCCGACTCGCGGCGGGCTGGACGCGCCCGTCCCTGTCGACCCGACGATCTATCGCCTCTATGAAGTCATCCAGGTGTACGGCCCGGCCCTGAAGGCGCTGCTGCATGAAGAGTTCGGTGACGGAATCATGAGCGCGATCAACTTCAAAGCCGAGATCGAGCGCGTTCCCGACCCCGCTGGCGACCGCGTGCGCATCACCTTCGACGGCAAATTCCTTCCGTACCAGTGGGACTGACCGACACTCGCCGAGAGCTGAACCCAGCCGTCACCGGGGTCGCGGCCACCCGCCGCAAAGCGGACGTCCGCGGCGGCGGCCACCGCAGGGACCCGCGACGGTCGGATCGTCGCCGAAGGGATCGCCGACGCGAGCCCGTCGGGGCGATCGCTCTCGAGGAATGCGGTCGTGCGACAGCCACCGCGCTTCGCAGGGCAGTCGGCTGCACGCCCGACACGCTCGTAGCGGAGTCAGAGCAGGGCTCGCGCACGATCGTATACGCGGCGCGGAGGGCAATCTCACGCGCTGTGGCGTGCCCGCGCCGCCACCCGCGAACCGGGGTCGGCGTCGAGCACCACGTTGGGCCGCAGGCTGCGTGCGAGCGCGTGCACCTCGTCGCCGAGCCTGATCGTCAGCCCTGGCGTGTGGAGGTGATTGAGGTTCTGGGCGAAGAACACCCCGGTGTTCGACTGGTCGTGGGCGTTTGCCCCCTTCCGCGTCCGCAGCGCCCGCCGCACCGCCTTGCCGACGCCCGCGGTGCGCTGATCGGTGTCCGGGATCGAGCAGCGGTCACAAGGCTTGACGACGAACGCCGTCATCGCGCCGATCTGCAGACGCGTCCACGAGTCCTCCGCGTAGGGCGCCAGCCCCGGGCCGTCGATGACGATGTTGGGACGGAACCGATTCATCGGGACCGGTTCGGCCAGCTCGCGGTTCAGCTGCGCGAGCGATGGCTCGCTGGCGAGCAGCATTGAGTTCCCGTCGGCGAAGCCGACCTGATTCGATGCGCCGGCCAGGCGGTAGCGCTCCTTGATGTACCGCGGCGCGTCTTCGCGGACGCGCAGTACGCGGAAGCGGCGGTTTTCCCGATAGCGCGGAAGGAACGTGGTGAACCACTCATCCAGCTCCTCGCCGACCAGCTGTCCCGCCACCGGGCGGCCATGGACCGTCGCGTCGACGATCCTTCGGTCGTCAGGCTCGCTCGCGAGCGGAAGCTCGATTGGCTCCATCCCTGGCGCCGCGAGCGTGATCGCGCGCTCGCCGATCGTCGGCACGACCAGCGCGAGCTCCGGGACCTTCCGCTGCGAGACGAAATCGGCGGCGTCGTCGATCACCATGAAGTCTCGGTCGAGCTCGAGTCCGCGGACCGTCACCAGCGCCTCGCTCAACGCGATCCCCGCGCATGACTTGACCGGGTAGGTAACCAGCGAAGTGATTCTCGGGCGATCTGTCATCGCGATCGCTGCGCCTTGCTGAGGACGAGATCCGCGGAGCGTCCGAGCACGGGCGAATGAGTTGCGACGGCCGTGCGCATCATCGCTCGTGGGCGTCGGCGATGCCGGCCGTCGGGTTCGGTGTGGAGGTGCTGTCGGAGAACACGACAGGCGAGCGGCGGCGCGTGTCGATGCGCAGCTCGAAGACATCGGGACGGCTGTAATGCCCCACCGCATCCATGTCGAGGTGACCGCGGGCGATGTCAGCGAGGTCGATCTCGGCGTACAGGATCGTCTCCTCCTCGAACACGGGTCCGGCGAGGATGGCGCCGTCGGGCGCGATGATTGCGCTCCCGCCTCGCATCAGGTAGGAGGCAGGATCCTCGTTGATCTCCTCCTGGTACCACTCCGGGTAGGCGCTTGCCCGAATCGCCTGACAGGCGGTCAGGACGAAGACTCGGCCCTCCAGTGCGATGTGCGTCATCGTCGAGATCCAGGTCGGGCGGTCGTCGGCCGTCGGGGCGCAGTAGATTTCGACGCCTTGGGCGTACATCGCCTGTCGCAGCGCCGGCATGTAGTTCTCCCAGCAGATCACGGTGCCGACGCGGCCGGCGCGGCTCTGTGCGGTTCCGATCGTGGAGCCGTCTCCGAAGCCCCAGATCAGACGTTCAGTTCCGGTCGGCATGAGCTTGCGGTGGATCTCGGCGAGCCCGGCGACGGGATCGATCATCAGCGCCGTGCAGTAGAGCGTCGACCCGAGCCGCTCGATCATGCCCATGACCACGAAGATGTCGTGAGCGGCGGAGGCGCTGATCAGGCGCGCCACCTCGGGGCCGTCCAGCTGGACGGCCGAGTTGAAGTACCGTTGGTACAGGTTCCGACCCGGGCCGTTCCGGCGCCCCACGACGGCACCGAAGGCGGTGCCCTTCGGGTAGCAGCCGATCAAGGCTTCCGGGAACACAGCCAGCTCGGCGCCGCCCGTCGCACATTCCGCGATCAGGCCTTCGGCCTTCGCGACGGTCGCAGCGGAGTCGAAGGGGACCGACGCTGCTTGAACGACGGCAACGCGCGTCATGAGGAGCGCCTCATCGGTCGGGGTCAGTAGCCGAGGTGCGTGGTCGGCGATTCCATCGAGTTGACGACGAGCACGGTCGCGCCTTCTTCGTGGGGGTTGCGGAGGGCATGGGGGACGTCGGCGCGAAAGTGGACCGCGTCGCCTAGGGCCAGCGAGGAGGTGCTCCCGTTGACGTCCACCTCGATCGCGCCGGCCAGGACGTAGATCCACTCCTCGCCGGGGTGGGACGCAGGCTCGCCCACACGGCCCGGCAGGAGGCACAGCTCGACGGCCTGGAGCCAGCGCAGCGCAGGGTCCGACAGCGATTGCAGTGACGTGTCGCCGGTCTCGATCGTGCGCCGGTCCACGCGGCGTGAGACGTACACGATGTTCTGGTGCGCTGTCTCACCCACAAGCGCGCCAACGGACACACCGAGGGCCCGCGCGAGCTGGAGCAGCAGGCGCACGGTTGGCGTGCGGGTGCCGTTTTCGAGACGTGAAAGGTGCCCAATCGAGACTCCGGACAGCTCCGACAGCTGCGCCAGGGTCAGATTCCGACGGAGTCGGAACGTGCGAATCCATGCGGCGATCCGCTGGTAGTCGTCAAGTAGCTCGGGTGCCGGCTCGCTGATTTCTGTGGCGCTCATTTCGGGATCCATGGTCTCGACAATGTATGCCCCGAATGGTACTTTGCCGATCGGCAACATCGGTTGTCAAAACGAGAAGCCCTCCGGGAGGATCGGCCAGCCCGATATGAGCACCGGAACCGCCCAGCAGGTCGTCGCCGACACGGTAGAGGCGGCCGAGACCGTCTTCGGTGCGGAAATCGAGGCCCTTTACACCCTGGGGAGCTTGGCCCACGGCGGCTTCGCGCCCCTGGTCAGCGACGTGGATGTCGCGATCGTCCTTGGTTCGACGGGACCGGACACGGCCAATCGGATCGTCAGCCTCCAGCGCTTGGTCCTCGAGAAGGCCACGAACCCGCTCTCGGAGCGCCTCTCGGTGTTCTGGGCCGACTGGCATGCGGTCCGGACAGGGGAGGGTGACCACTTCCGACTCGGGCCGGTCGATCGGCTGGATCTCCTCGATTTCGGACGCCTGCTCCTCGGATCCGACCTGCGTGGAGCGAGCGTCCGCCCTTCGCAGGAGGACCTTGTTCTGATGAGCGCGGATCTCATCCTCACCAAGTTCACCGAAGGCTATTTCGAGCAACTGCGAGATACCGAAGCGTTCGTCGAGGGCGGACCGCGTGCCGTGACGAAGGCGATCCTGTTCCCGGTGCGGTTCATGTACACGCTGAGGACGGGTCGCATCGGGCTGAACGACGGCTCGGCCCGCTGGTATGCGGCCGAGGGCCTGCCTGGAAGCGCGCTGGCGCTGAATGCGGTCGAGTGGCGCAACGACGGGATCGGTGACGTCGACCTCGCAGTTCAGATGATCGACGCGGATCTGGCCACCCTCCACGCCGAGTGCCTGGCCGAGTACGCCAAGGAGCTTGATGTCCTCGGCGAGGCACCGCGCGCCGCTGCGCTGGCGCAGCGGGCGGGCTGCGCCCATCTCCTCACTCCGCACGCGCGCTGAGCACGGCCCGCCACCCGGATGTCTCTGGCAACTGAGAGGAACCGCCAATGACTCAAGCGCCGCCGATCCACGGCATCATCGCGTACCCGATCACGCCCTTCGACGAGGCCGGCATCGACACCGATCGTCTCGCCCGCCTCGTCGACACCATGGTCAACGCCGGGGTGCACGGGATCGCTCCGTTGGGAAGCACCGGGGAGTCGGCCTACCTCAGCTTCGACGAGTGGAAGAGTGTTGTGGACACGACCATCGCGGCGGTCGCGGGTCGGGTACCCGTGGTGGTCGGGGTCTCGGACCTCACAACCGCCGGAACGGTAGCCCGGTCCGAGTATGCGCAGCAGGCCGGCGCGACGGCGGCGATGGTGATCCCGGTCTCCTACTGGGCTCTCAACGAGCGTGAGATCGTCCAGTACTACACCTCGGTCAGTGATGCGATCTCGATTCCGATCATGGCCTACAACAACCCGGCGACCTCCGGGATCGACATGTCGCCGACGCTGCTGAACCACATGTTCGAGACGATCGCAAACGTCCAGATGGTCAAGGAATCCACCGGCGACATCCAGCGCATGCTGGATCTGAAGGAGCTCTCGGCGGGCGCGCTGCCGTTCTACAACGGCAGCAACCCGCTGGTGCTCGAGGCGCTCTTGGCTGGAGCCAGTGGTTGGTGCACGGCCGCTCCGTGTCTGCGGCCGGGCCCGGTCATCGCCCTGTACGACGCCGCCGCGGCGGGTGACACTGATCGCGCGCAGGAGATCTATGAAGAGCTTCTGCCGCTGCTGAGCTTCATCGTGGCCAAGGGACTGCCCACGGCTGTGAAGTCCGGCCTCGACATCCTCGGTGAACCGGCCGGCGTTCCGCGGCTGCCGCTGCTCCCACTCGATCCAGCGGATCGCACCCAGCTGGAGTCCATTCTCGCCGCGGCCTGACCTCGTTGGGGATGGCGTTGCACCTCGGACTCTGCCGGCGGCCGGAGGCGTCGAAGCGAGGGCGTCTGCAACTCCTCACGACGGCGGTTGGTCGCCGCCGTTATGTGCGGATAACCACAATTTGCCACTTGGGCCTAGTCGGTTTTCCAAATCTTGGCCCTCGGGCCAGTGATCTCCAACGAGCCCTGCGCCATCGTCCCGGCTACCGCCGGAGGTAGCGGGGGAATGTCGTCCCGCTCTGCTGGTCGGTCGTATCAGGAACTCCACTCCGTGAAAGGCGACCAACACCGATGACGATGACGACCGAGCCAGGCGTGACAGCAGCGGACCCACCGCTACGCGTCAACGCCCTCGGCTTTCCACAGCTACTGGCACAGTCGGTGGCGCTGATCTCACCGACCATGACCGCGGTACTGATCATCCCGCTGGCGTTCTCCATCGCGGGGGACTCGACCTGGTTCGCCTACGCGTTCGCGACCGTCATGCTGTTGTTCACGGTGTTCGCGCTCAACCAGTTCGCCAAGCGCTCCACGACCACCGGCTCGATGTACGCCTATGTGGCCAAGGGCCTTGGTGCGGCGTCGGGCGTGATGACCGGCTGGGCCCTGATCTGGTGCTACTTCTTCATCGGCACCGCCGGCCTGTGCGGCTTCGCCTTGATGAGCGAGCAGTTCCTCCAAGGCTTGGGCCTGCACGGCACCGTCTCGCCGTTCCTCCTGTTCGCCATCAGTGCCGCGATCGGCTTCACGATCGCCTACAAGGACGTGCGCCTGTCGGCGGTTCTGGTGCTCGTACTGGAGGGCCTGTCGGTGGCCTGCATCCTGGCGCTGTCCTGCTTCATCCTGTTCAAGCACGGCTCGCCGATCGACTCCAGCCAGCTCAGACTGAGCGGCTTCTCCCTCAAGGGTCTGGACTTCGCGGTGGTGGTCTGCATCTTCTCGCTCGTCGGCTTCGAGGCCGCGTCGACGATGGGCGGCGAGGCCCGCAACCCGCTCAAGAACGTGCCCAAGGCCGTGATCTGGAGCCTGATCCTCACCGGCCTGTTCATGGTCGTGATGTGTTACGTCGAGACCCTCGGCGCCAAGCACTCCAACCTGAACCTGGGCACGCTGGGCGCACCACTGCAGACCCTGGCGGACGCCTACAACGTGAGCTTCTTCAAGGTACCGGTATCGCTGGGCGGCATGATCAGCTTCTTTGCGCTGACGCTGTCCTGCGTGAACTCCGGGAGCCGCATCCTGATGCCGCTGGCAAAGCACGGCTTCGTGCACAAGAAGCTGCACGGCACGCACTCGACCAACCTGACCCCGCACAGCTGCATTGCCCTGTACTACGGCGTGCTCATCGCGGAGGTGTTCCTCTGGCACGGGCTGGGCACCAGCGTCCTGACGATGTTCGGCCAGGCGGGCACGTTGGCCGCGACCGGGTTCCTGCTCGCTTACTTCATGATCGTCGTGGCCGCTCCCGTCTATCTGAGGAAGCTCGGTGAGCTGAAGCAGAGCCACGTAGTCGTCGCGGTGGCCGGCTTTCTGCTCCTGCTCGTGCCGTTGGTCGGGTTGTTCTACCCACTGCCGGCCTTCCCGGTCGACATCTTCCCGGCGATCTTTGCCGGCTACATGCTGGCCGGCGGAGGCTGGTTGTACGTGCTCAACCGGCGCGTGCCGGGCACGCTCATCGACATCGAGGCATCGCTCGAGGCTGCGTTGCAGGCGTCGGCGAGCCCCGCCTCCGATATCGAGTCAGGCTCGCGCGTCGGGCTCGAGCTGCCGGGCTTGGGCGTCGACGTGCAGACCGCGTAGATGCCTCGTTTATCGGCAGCGAGAACGTCCGGCGCAACTGGGAGGTGCTGCTCGCAGCGGTGCCCGACATGATCGCCGAGATCGTGCGCTCCCCGACCGGCGGCGACACCGTCTGGGCCGAATGGGAGCAGCGCGGCACCCAAACCGACGGGCGCCCCCACCTCGTACGCGGGGTCGTCGTCTTCGCGGTCGCGCACGGACAGATCGCCTCGAACCGTCTCTACCTGCACCCAGTACGCAGCGGACCACCCGACGTGCTGCACGACTGAGCCGCGAGCACGGGCCGACCCGCCCGCCCGCGAGCCTTTCACCGAGACAGCGGCCGACGGTCACGCACAAGCGCTGCCGGCCGTTGCTGGCCGGTTGCGAAAGCCGTACCGCTGCGCACGGTTCCCAGCCAATAAGAACCCTGACAGACCCATAGCTTCCAGCAGTGGCAGGTCGATGAACTCGAGGGCTGGCGCGCGCGCGCGCTGCGCCAGGCCACCGGCCGGTAGGTCAGTCGGCGGCGGAGAGCAGCCAGAGGGCGAGGCTGGTGAAGGTGACCATGGCGGCGAGCATCCAGTACTGGGAGCGCACGGCGTCCTGGGGGCGTCGGTAGAGGACAAGGGAGCGGTCGTGCGCGAGCGCGAGTCCGGCGCAGTGGCCGAGCAGGACGGCGGCGATCTGGACGTACCAGATCGAGTCGGGCGAGACGATGTTGTAGTTGACCTGCAGGCTGGCGGTGCCGAACAGGTTCGCGCCGTTGCCGAGCGGGTCAGACGCGAGGTAGATCGCGCTCTGGGTGCCGTAGAGCAGCAGGGAGTAATAGTGCGCCGCGACGTAGGCGAAGGAGATCGGCACCAGCGAGTGCACGAAGCGCAGCGCGAGCATCGGGGTCGGGGTATGGGGATCGATGGTGTGGATGCCGCGGACTGCGAGGCGGTAGATGACAGCGATGAACAGCCACGCGCCGAGCAGCCCGACGGTGCCGGCGAGTTCGATGGCCCCGTCGGGGCCGGCGCCGATCGCGGAGAACAGGCTTTGCAGGTGGGGCTCGATGCCGCGCAGCCACAGCGCGCCGTTCTCGAAGCCGTCGAAGGTGGTGGAGCCGATCATCGCGGTGAGCAGCGCGACGGTCCCGGGTCGCAGGTCGATATTGGTCAGCCCGGTCAGCGGCGGGCGGACCTGGAGGCGGTCGCGCTTCCAGACGAGCGGGGAGATGTGGGCGTAGAGCCCGAAGGTCACCGAGAACGCGTCGGCGTTGCTCGTCCAGGCTTGAATGCCGTAGATGCTCATCCCGGTCAGCTGCAGGGCGGCGTAGGCGAGTGAGAGGTAAGCCAGGGCGCTGGGGCTGGTGCGGTTGACGTAGACGAGTTCCAGCCAGGCGAAGCCGATGATGCCGGCGGCGGCCGGCCACCGGCCGACGCGGGCCGGGTACGCGATCGGTTGCGGTAGCTCGCCGATGATGGAGTGTGTGGCGATCCAGGCGGTCGCGCGCGCGATCGCACGCCACGGATTGAATGCGCGAAAGACGTCGCCGAGCGTGACGCTCAGGAACGGGATCCCGACCCAGAAGAGCACGAAGACGAACGTCGGGGTGAGGTTTGAGTACTCGTCGAATTGCTCGCCGGCAAGGCCGGCGTACACGACCACTCCGAATAGCGCGACTCCGATCGCCCCACAGAGCGGATCGAGGATTCTCGGCAGGCGCGTGAGGGTGCGGGGGCGCGACGCGCGCTGCAACCGTGGTGTCGGCCAGAGGGTGGCCAGCGTCACGAAGGAGACGATCAGCACGATCGCGGCCGCCCAGGCGAACAGCCACTTGGGGATCGGGAGGTCCAGCTTGCCGGCGAGCCCATGCGCCAGCGCGACCTGCGGCACCAGAAGGCTTGCCACCAGTACGGCGGTCGTGACGAACGCCACGATGCGGACGCTGGCGATGCGTGGCTGTGGGCATCGCGCGTGTGCGGGACCCTGCCAGTCCACGTCGTGAGCTCCTTCCGTTGGGACGGCTCCGGTTAGCACCGTGGGTGGGGTGGCTGAGCGCGTGCCGCCCCACCCACGGAACGTCAGGCGGCGGCTCGCGTGCGTCGGGTGCTGGCCAGCGCACCGAGGCCGGCGATCAGCCCGAGCGCGCCGATGATCAGCGCGGCGATGCCCAGGCCCTTGCTCGCCCCGGTCGACTTGGTGACGGTGACCGACGCGTTGGTCGCGCCGGCGGTCTGCCCCGTCGGCACTTCGCCGGGGGTCGGGCCGGCTTCGCCCCCGGCGATGTCCTGGATTAGGCCGCCCTTGGGGGTGATATTGATCGTCGGGGCGGGCATGTCGGCGCTGGGGGGTCCGATCCAGTGCGCCACGCTGCCATCGCTATAGCTCTCGAGCGTCTTGAACGCCAGCGACTGGCCGACGCCGTTGCTGGGCATCGCGATGTCGAGCGGGAACTGGATGAACTGGTTGTTACCCACGCGACCGAGCGGCCCGGTCCAGGTCCAAACGACCTGGGAGATCTCCTGGTTGACCGGCCCACTGTCAGTCTGGATCGGCGGGTTGACGTTCTGGATGACGGTGCTGATCGCCCATCCGGGCACGTTTTGCACATTGACGTCGGTGAATCCGGGCGGGAACAGCGTGTCGACCTTGGTGACGTGAGCGTTTGCCACCTCGCCGGGAACGCGTAGGTTCAGCGTCACGAACGCCCCGGCCGGGATCGTGTTCGGATGCAGGCTGACGTGGGCCTGGGCCATGGCGGGCGCGAGCAGCGCGCCGAGGGCGACCAGCAGGCCAATGGTGTGCTTCTTCACGGTTCGCTCTTTTCGTCGTCAGATTTTCAGGCGGCGGGTGCCGCGAGCGGACAAGCAGTCAGCGCCGGTCGGAGCGGCCAGGCGCTAGCGCGAGGGGCGGTCCGCGTCCGGCGAGCGCCGCCGCGAGCAGGGCGCCGCCACGCGCGAGCAACCGCGGTGCCTCGTGGCGTCCGCAACCGGGCGTCGGCCGGGCGCGTCGTCTTACGGCTCGTGTCGCCAGTGCTTCGACGAGCCGCCCGCCCGGGTAGCGCCCGCACCATGCCAAGGCGAGCAGCACCCAGGCGGGGGCCATCGCGAGCAGCAGCGGCAAGAGAAGGTGCCCCAGCAGCACGAGCGCGAGCGCACCCATCATCAGTCCGCCGATCCGGAGCGGGCGGGCGGTCATCGGATTGGCACCTTGACGCTCTGCAGGAACTCGTCAAACGCAGACACGCGATCGGTGAACTGAAGCGTCCACGTGCCACCCGGGATCAGCTGCGCGTCGACGATGTAGTGCCCGGGCCCGGCGGGCGTGGCGGTGAGGCTCAGCGGACCGATTCCCTTGGCCGGCAGGCCGGCCGTGACCAGCAGTTGCTGGGTGGCGGTGAACTGGCTGCCGTCCTTGGGATTGATCAGATACAGATGGATCGTGTTGGAGCCCGCGCGCGACGGGTCCACGGTCAGCTCCAGCTCCGCTGGGCCAAGCGTCGTGTTGGTGGAGAACGGACCTGCGGTGGCGTCGACCGGCGGGGTGTAGGCGACAAGCGCCGAAGTGACGCCGAGCACCACGATCAGCAGCAGCACCTCCGCGCGCAGCGTGCGCCGCAGCAGCACCCCGATCTCCCCGGGCGAGCGCGACTCGCTGACGGCGCGGCGCAGCGCGGGGATCGTGCGCTGGCGGTTGATCGCGCCGAGGCCGATCAGGACCATCAGCAGCGCGAACTTGACGAGCACCGCGACGCCGTAGGCGCTGTGAAACAGCCCGTCCCAGGTGCGGATGTGCACGTAGGCCTGCACCACGCCGCTAACCAGCAGCGCGATCACGCAGGCCAGCGCGATCGGCGAGAACCGCACGAGCGTGCCCGCCAGCAGCCGCGTCCGCTCCGCGGGCTCCAGGCGCCGCGTCGCTGCCGGCATGACCCCCACCAGACAGACCAACCCGCCCAGCCAGACGCTCATCGCCACCACGTGCACCACATCCAGCGGGAACAGCAGGCCGGTCGGGCTCGACACGCTCGCATGGCCGCTCAAGGCCGGCGTGATTCCCACATACGCAGCCGCCAGCACCGCCAAGACGACCACCCACGACGCGGGAGCCGGGACGACCGCCACACCATCGGCGCCGAGCGCCACGGTCCGCAGCGCAGGGACGGCCGGCCGGCGCATCAGCGCCAGGCCGGCCAGCAGCCCGCCGAACACGAGCCACACGATCGCCCGCGTGCCCCACACCCAGCCAAAGCGACTGTCCAGAACCGTGCCGATGACGTGGCCGCTTAGCGATGACCACAGCGACTCCCCGGCCTCGGTGGCGCCCTGAAGCGCAATCCCAAGCACGCCGACGAGCACCCCCAGCGCCGCCGCGAACGCCAGCAGCCACATGCAGCGCCGCGCAAACGCTTCCGATGCCTGTGACCAGCGCGCCTCGCTACCTGCCTGCTCGCGCAGCCCCGGAAGCCACACGAATCCCAGGAAGCTGAGGACGCCGATCAGCAGCGCGATCGACACGTAGTCCAGGCCCTTCACCGCGCCGAACGCGACCTCCGTGACGCTGCCGACCTTCTCCTTGCTCAGCAGCGCTCCGACCGTCACCGCCGAGCTCGAGCTCGGCGCACCGATGCTGAACACGTTGCCGCCGTAGACCACGTGCGTGTCGGCCGAGATCACGCGATAGGTCGCGATGTAGGTGCCTCTTGCCAACCCGGGCTTCAACCCGACGCCCATCCAGGACTCACGGCCACTCGGATGCGTCACGTCGCCGTTGTCGACCTCGCTGCCTGTCGCGTCGTAGACGCGGACCGCGCCGAGCGTCCCGCCAACCGCTTGATTGAACTCGAAGATCACCTCCGCGGGCTGTGTCGCGACCGCGGCGCCGCGAACCGGCACGGTGCCGAGCAACTGCGCATGCGCCGAGGCCGACGGCGCCGCGCACAGCCCCCAGGCAATCACCACCGAGATCGCCGCCACCGGCAATCGCAATCGCCTGCGGGCGCGCGGACGCGCGACGGCGCTGGCCGTCGATGGACGACTGGTGCGGCGCAACGTCGCAGCGTGCGCCACGTGGCGCCCAACAAGGGGCGAGTGTTGATGCATGACGCCTCCCAACAGGCGGGAACAGGGCAGCTCGACACGAGCCAGCCACGCCCGCCTGACGGAGGGCGGCTAGCTCAGCGCGACTGCTGGCGGAGGACGCACCGCCAACGCAAACGCCATCAACAGGCCGCCGCGTGGAAGCGCCGCCAGGCCCACTCGGCCCGGCGTCAAGCAGCGCGGCACGGCTGTCGGCCGTCGCCGCGGACCGCGACGCGCCCAACGCGCAAGCAGACGCTCGCCGGGATATCGACGAGCGACGAGGACCACGGCTACGAGCAGCGCCGGAGCGAGATACAACACGCCCTCAGCGAGAGAGCCCACACGCATCACCGCGGCGAGCGCCACCAGCGCAGCCAGAACCAACACACAGCGCGGGACCAAGCGGCACGACACATGGCGGCCAAGCATGACCGGCACCCTAGCGCGCATCCAGCGATCGCGTGAGCCACACTGGCCGCCAGTAGCGACCCATCGGTGGCGGCGCAGCGCGGAGCGTTTGACCGTCTCGCGCGAGCGTGCGCATTCGATCGGGGTGCTGTCGATGAGCAGCAGGTCGTCCTGGAAGCCCGGGCTTTGGCTGGCGAAGATCCCCATGCGCCACTCCAGGGTGTCGGCCAGCCGCCGGCGGCGTTTGAAGTACCCGCGGCTGTTTGGGCAACTCGGGGAACAGATGCCCCAGGCGCTTGGCGGCGACCGCCAGGAATCGCCGGTCAGACGGGATGCCCATGATCGCCTGGGCCACGCACAGCGTGACGACCTCGGCGTCTGTGACTCGACGCGCGGCGTTGTTCTGCCGCTCGGGCAGAAGATCGTCGGCCGTGACATACGCGGTCGTGAGCAGCAGGTCGAGGTCGGCGTCCATCGAGGCCCCCAGGGTCGGCGAACGGTATTGAGCACCGCCGACTTCGACCCTGCTGCTCAGAAATCCTCGACAACCACGGCCCCCGCCGTGGAATCACGCATCTAGCCCGTGCGAAGCAGCGGTTCCACCGCTCCGGGGCCGGGGACGGCCTCGACGTCCCGGTGCCCGATCGGCTCGCCGCAGGCTGAGCACACCAGCTCGGCCTGCGATATCTGACCGCACTCCTGATGGATCACTTGGAGGGGCGGGCCGTGCGGCGCGGCGTACTTGTCGCCCCATTGGCGCATCGCCGTGATCACTGGCCACAGGTCGCGGCCCTTGTCGGTCAGTCGATATTCGAATCTCGGTGGGTGCTCGCTGTAGGGCACCTTGGTCAGCACGCCTGTCTCGACGAGACGGGCGAGTCGCTGATTGAGGATGTTGCGGGAGATGCCTAGGCGCGACTGGAACTCGTCAAAGCGCCTGACCCCGAGGAATGCGTCACGGACGATCAGTAGCGACCACCACTCGCCCACGACCTCTAAGCACTGGGCGACGGAGCAGTGCATGTCGGAAAAGCTCTTGCGATCCATGACATCAGGATAGTTAGTTGCGTCATGGAACGCAAGGTGGTAGGGTTGGTTCCGTTATAGAACTATCGGCCTGAAAGGAGAAACGATGGCCTCGCAAGCGACGGTACGCCAGACCATCGGTCGGGTTTCCCACGCGGTGGGCGGTGATGCCGCCGTCTCGCGCCAGCAGGCTTCTCCCGGGCTGGTGCTGTTGATCGTGTGCGCGGGCGTGGTGCTCGCAAGCCTCGATCTGTTCATCGTCAACGTCGCGTTGCCCCAGATGGGCAGGGACTTCCATCTGCGGGGCGGCGGTCTCGGTGACCTCTCATGGGTCTTGAACGCCTACGCGATCGTGTACGCGGCGCTGCTCGTCTTGTTCGGGCGACTCGCCGAGCGCTATCGCCGCGAGCGGGGCTTCCTGCTCGGGGTGGCGCTGTTCGTCGCCGCCTCCGCGGCCTGCGCAGCCGCGAGCAGCCTGCCCATGCTGGTCGGCTTTCGTGTCGTGCAGGCCGCCGGAGCGGCGCTGCTGACACCGACCTCGCTGGGACTGATCCTGGCGAGCTTTCCGCCGGAGCGCCGGCATGGCGCCGTGCGCACGTGGACCGCGGTGGGTGGGCTGGCCGCGGCGCTTGGCCCGGTGGTCGGCGGGCTGCTGGTCGAGGCGAGCTGGCGCTGGGTGTTCTTCGTCAACGTCCCGATCGGTCTGTTGGCGCTCGTGGTGGGCTGGCGACGGCTCCCGCACGTGCCCGGCCAGCAGGTATCCCGGCCGAACGCTGTCGCGGCGCTGCTGGTCACCGTCGGAGTGGGCCTGCTGTCACTCGGCCTGGTCAAAGGCGACACTTGGGGCTGGGGCGACGCCAGGACGATCGCCACGCTCGCGGTGGCCGTCCTCGCGATCGCGGCGTTCGCGGCGCACACCGCGTGGCACCGAAACCCGCTGATCGACCGGGCGCTGTTCAAGCTGCGGCCGTTCACGGGCGCGTCGGCCGTGGCGATCCTGTTCTCGGCCTCGTTCGGGGCGATGCTGCTCTCGCGCGTGCTGTGGGCGCAGGAGGTCTGGCACTGGTCGCCACTGGCCACCGGCCTGTCGATCGCGCCAGGGCCGCTGATGGTGCCGCTGTTCTCGTTCCTGGTCGCCGGGCGGCTGACCGCCCGCCTGGGAGCGGGGCGGGTCGCCGCGATCGGCTCGACGGCTTTCGCCGCCGGCATCGCCTGGTGGGCGCTCGCCATGAGTCTGCGCCCCGACTACGCCGGGGAGATGCTCGGCGGGATGCTGCTGACCGGGATCGGCGTCGGCCTCACCCTGCCGACGCTGATGGCGACCGGCACATCGCAGCTTCCACCGCGCGCGTTCGCGACCGGCTCGGCGGTCATCAACATGCTGCGCCAGGTCGGGCTCGCGATCGGCGTGGCCGTGCTGATCGCCCTGCTCGGCACTCCCCACTCGCCGGAACAAACGCTGACCGCCTACCAGCGCGCGTCATGGGTGATCGCCGCGATCTCGCTGGCCGGCGGAATCGTCGGGCTGGTGCTGCTTGCCGCCAGGCCCCGGCCCGCAGGCCGCCAGGCTCGAGCCCGCAACCGTCGCCGCCGCCGCGGAGGGCTCGTGATGTCGGCCGCGGGCGTCGAGCAGCGAGCGCCACGGATCGAGTCGATCTCCTGGCGGGCGCGAAGTGGCGGGCGTACCGAGTCCAGACCGTCGGAGAGCCTTGCTCAGGATGTGTGGCGAGTCCGGCCCATTGACTCAAGGCCACCGCCACTCCGGTGAACCGAGGCATCGCGCGGGCGGCAGTGCGTTCGCTGCGGCGACAGGCCTCCTGAGTCACCGTGCAAATCTCTTGGTGCGCGCCAGTAAGAGCCCCAGCGGGATCCCCACTAATCCGCTAACAAGCCCGAACAAGTCCAGAGAGAAACGCCGTGAGCGGCAGAAAACGAGACCAAGAGGAAGGACGTGGGCTGCCGTCCCGCCGCCAAGCACCTGCTGACCATCACGCGATGCGAGGCGCCGGTGTCTTGCCGGGCATGGTGGCATCGTGGCGACACGCTCACCGCGCCGAGTCCCAGCGGCTCCGCGCCGCGTTCCCAGGCCACAAGGGCAAGCATCCCTACGACATTCTGTTCGGAGACCGGGAATGCACGGCCTTCGTCGGACCATTCACCGCGACGTTCACGTGCCCGCTCGAGTTGTGCGATGGGACGGTCATCGAACCGATCGGCAACGCGTTCGAGGTCGTCTTCTCAACGGTCGCTCGTCCAGAGCCCCCTAGGCGAAAGGAAGCCTGATGTCCAAGCCGACACTCATTCTCGTTCACGGCGCTTTCGGAGACGCGTCGAACTGGCGCTCGGTGTTCGAGCAGCTCGACAGCGACGAGTACAATGTTCTCGCTGCGGCGATTCCCCTTCGCGGGGTCGCGAGCGACGTGTCATATCTCGGAGCGGTCATCGAACAGCTCGACGGGCCCGTCGTGCTCGCGGGCCATTCATACAGCGGTTGCGTAATCACCGTCGCCGGCGCGTCGGACAAGGTCGCCGGGCTGGTGTATGTAGCCGGATTCGTGCCCGACGAGGGCGAGTCGATCACCGACCTGCAGGCGCGCTATCCGTCGCTCGCGATGGGCGACTTCCTCCAGCCACGGCCGTTGCCCGATGGTGGCGTCGAGCTGTCGGTCGACCCACAGCGCTTCCACGACATCTTCTGCGCCGACGTGCCCGACGCCGAGGCAAGGTTCATGGCGCACGCACAGCGTCCGCTCCTGGCCACGGCGTTCGAGGAGCCGGCCGCCGCGGCTGCCTGGCACGTAAAGCCGTCCTGGGGCGTGTTCGGCACGGGAGACCAGCCAATCGCGCCCCAGCTTCACCGTTTCTCGTACGAGCGCGCCGGCTCGAAGGTGACCGAGGTCGAAGGCGCCTCCCACTTCGTGATGCTGTCACAGCCAGGCGTCGTCGCAGGCGTCATTCGCGAGGCTGTTCAGGCGTGCTCAGCGAACCTGGTCGCGTGATGCCGCCGGTATCGCGTGGGTTCCGCGGCCGCCGCAGCGAACATGTAGAGGCAGGGCGAGTGCCGCCGGGCCAGTACATCACCCCCGATTTCCCGGTGCTGTCGGCCGGGCCGACGCCCCACACGGCTGTGCAAGCCTGGAGCTTCACGCTCGGCGGCGCCGTCGATGAGCCGGTATCCTGGACGTGGGAGGAGTTCACCGCGCTGCCGGCGGAGACGGTCACGGTCGACATCCACTGCGTGACCAAATGGTCGAAACTCGGCACGACATGGAAGGGCGTTTCCGTCGACACGCTCCTCGACGCAGTTCAGACCGAGGCCGAGTACCTGACCGCGTGGTCGGACGGCGACTACACGACCAACCTGGCGCGGACCGACGTCAGCGGCGGCAAGGCGTGGGTGGCGTACGAGCATGACGGCGGGCCGTTGCAGCCCGAGCACGGCGGGCCGGCACGGCTGCTCGTCCCCCATCTCTACTTCTGGAAGAGCGCCAAGTGGGTGCGCGGGCTGACGCTCACACCAGACGACGAGCCGGGGTTCTGGGAGACCCACGGCTACCACAACCACGGCGACCCATGGCTCGAGCAGCGATACCAGGGCGACTGACCTGGCGGCTGGGCCGCGTCGTCGAACTCGTCGACGAGACGCCCCGGTGCAAGAGTCTCGTGATCGAGCTGCCTGATTGGCGAGGTCACCGCGCCGGCCAGCACGTCGACGTCAGGCTGACCGCCGAGGACGGCTACCAGGCCGAGCGCAGTTACTCGATCGCCTCGGCCCCCGAGGACATGCAGCTCGTGTTGACGGTGGAGCGGCTCGAGGACGGCGAGGTCTCCCCGTACCTGACCGACCAGCTCAGACCCGGCGATGAGCTCGAGCTGCGCGGCCCGATCGGGGGCTACTTCGTATGGGAGTCCTCACAGGGTGGGCCGCTACTGATGGTCGCCGGCGGCTCCGGCGTGGTTCCCTTCCGGGCGATGCTCCGCGACTGGGCCGCGGGCGAGCGGGAGGTCCCGGCGCGGTTGCTGTACTCCTCGCGCGCGCTAGACGACGTGATCTACCGCCAAGAGCTCGAGCGCGTCGCCAAGGAGGGCGCCGAGGTGCACCTCACCCTCACACGCCAGTGGCCCGCCGACTGGCAGGGTCACCGCGGGCGTGTCGACCGCGACCTCCTGGCCGAGGTGGCCTGGCCACCGCATGAGCGGCCGCTCGTCTACGTGTGCGGGCCGACCGCGTTCGTCGAGGCCGTGGCCGAGGCACTGGTTGAGGCCGGACACGAGCCGGGCCGGATCAAGACCGAGCGCTTCGGACCCACGGGAACCTGACACGAGGAGGACCGCACCATGGAGGCACTCGACGGGAACGCGATCGCGGGCACGCTGTTCGAGCACTTCGGCACTGAGATGACCACCACCATCGGCGCGTGCGCCCACTGCGGGACACGCGCCCAGGTCGCCGAGCTCGTCGTGTACATGCGCGCTCCCGGGACTGTGGTTCGCTGCCGCCACTGCGGGAACGTGGTGATGGTCCTCGTCCCGATCCGAGGCGAGCTGCTCGTCGACTCGAGCGCGTTCCGAATGGAGGAGGCGCCCGGCGCACCCTGAAGTCCGATCGTCGAACTCGCGGGCTTGCCGGTAGGCCTGCCGTTGCGTGTGCCGCGGTACTTGGAGCCCTCCTCTCGCGGTACTTGGAGCCCTCCTCTCGGAGTCCCTCCAGCAGAACCCGCCTCTCGGAGTCCCTCCAGCAGAACCCAGGAGCGATCATCACGGGACCCGCTCCGTCCTACGCCGGGGAGTGGGCGCATGGCGCTCGCGGTGGATCTCACCCCGGACCGCCCGGACCGATCGACGGTTGCGGGGTCACGCTCGCCCAGACGTGCGCGGTCGCCTTAACCGGGTAGATCTTCAGGCCGCTTCTCGGCGAGTTTTCCTTCGAGCGCTCCGGTGGCCTGGCCGACTTCGATCATGTAGCCGTCCGGATCTCGCATGTAGCAGCGGATCTCGGCGCCGCGGTCGATCGGCGGCGTGACGAACTCGGCCCCCTTTGCGGTCCACTGCTCATAACACGCCTGGATGTCGGCTACGCGCAGGTTCATGAAGCTCGAGACCGTGTCCCCGGGCTCGTAGTTCACAACCGAGATGTCGGGCTTGTCGGGGGTCGGGGGCCCGCCCGGGTTCATCAGCACCCACGAGTTGGCGAGCTTGACGATGCACGGGTTCTCCTCCAGCACCACCTGGCCGCCGAGGACCTCTGAGTAGAACGCGCGGGACCGAGCCACGCTTCGTACGGTGATGAACTGGGTGACGAGGAAACCCTCGCGCGGCGCCGGCAGGTTCGCCAAGTCGATGTATGGCGTGTGCTCGCTCACGGTTCCCACGCTCCTTATGCGTTCCCGAACTCTGACGCTGCTCGGAGCTTACGCTGACCGAGGAACGCCGTCGCGACCCAGCCGGCCATCAGCGAGGCGTGCTCCTCGATCATGGCGTCGCTCCGCGGCCGCGTACTGCTCATGGCGCAGGGACTCGGCGACCTCGCGCGCCAAGTCCCTGTAGTGCTGGAACAGAAAACCATGGCCGGCGTCGCCGTAAAGAATGCCGTTGCGCAGACGCTGCGACATCGCGTAGCTGGCCTGTGCGTGGATGAGTACGTCATGAGCGCCGTTGGCCACCAGGACCGGATGCTCGAGTTCCGGCACGCGGGCGGGTCCCGCAGGCCCTGTTCCCCTACGTTGCCGTGATCCGTGCCTTGATCTGGTTGGGCAACACTTCCGGATGTGAGGGGAGGCGCCGCGAGGAGACCAGCCCCGCCGCCCGGGCAGCCTCTGTCTTGGGAAAGAAGAGATACGGGTAGTCCTCGCCCTCGAGGACCGGCTTGGGCGCGATCTGTCACCGCGACGACCGCCGCCCCTTCAGCCGACGACGACGGGCGGCCGGGCGGGCGGGGCCGAGAGGCCCTGCTTGACGCCGCGGGTGATGTCGTCGGCGAGGATCTCGGTGAGGTCGGTTTCTATGCCCTCCAGCGCCAGCGCCGCGACGTCGGCCGGGTTGGCCTTGGGAGCATCGATGTGGGCCGCCATGTCCGTGTCCATGTAAGCGACATGGAGCGCGGCGACGTGGATACCGCGGGGCGCGAGCTCCTGGCGCGCGACGTCCGTCATCGCCCACGCGGCGGCCTTCGCGGCGCTATAGGCACCGCCTGCGGGGACGTGCAGCCACGATATGACCGATAGGACGTTGAGGATCGCCCCCCCTCCGTTTGACGCCAGGACCGGCGCGAACGCGCGCGTGACGCTGAGCGGGCCGTAGAAGTTCGTCTGCATCTCCAGCTCGATCTTCACCAGGTCGCCGTCCATCAGACTCGTGCCGGTCGATATGCCGGCGTTGTTGATGATCAGCGTCGCGTCGCCGGCAATCGCGGCTGCCCGGGCAACCGAGTCCGGGTCGGTGATGTCGAGGCCGAGCGGAGTGACGCCCGCAACCTGAACGCCCTCGGGATTGCGCGCGGTGGCGTACACCTTCTTGGCGCCGCGCTCGAGCAGTTGCGCGGCGAATTCGCGGCCGAGCCCACGGTTGGCGCCGGTGACCACTGCCACTGAATCTTGCAAGTCCATGAGCTTGAGATCCTTTGTTGATCGGGTCGATTCTCAGCTGGATCAGTGGCGATCCGGCTGCGGCTCTTACCGCCGCTCACGAAGAAATTTGGCGACGGACCCCACCTCCTCCTCCCTGCTGGTGGATGCGCTTCCCGACTCAGCGGGGCGCGGTAAGAACCGTCAGCGTCGAGACTCTCATCTCGCCGAACGGGCAAATCACTCCGAGCCCGATTCACAGCGGCGAGTCAAGTGAGCGCGAACGCAAGCGAAACGTCATTGCCGGAGTAGGCCGGCGGTGGCCCGGCCCTGTGTCGCCTACGCGCAGCAGCAGGTGCGCTGTCCATCGTGTCGGTCATGTCGTCAGTCCGATCGGTGAAGGCAGGTTCGCGCTCGTGGACCGACGGAGCTTGTTACCCCAGAGTCCAAGCCAGACCAACCGCCTATTTACCGGATTTGCGTTCGCGGTTAACGTGAGCAGCGCACGCTGTTTCTCACCCCGCCACACCGATCGGTAGTTACCGCCGGTTAGTCGGGCGGGAGGTCGGGCGAAGCGGTGGGCAGATTCCAGCGCCGGAAGGTGATTGGGCTGTAAGAGCGGGACGGCGCCCACCACTAACCCTTCGTACCGGACCTCATCCCCGTCCCGAGAAGGAGTTACAAACATGTTCTATCGTTTGACCATGAGCCTGCGCTGGCGGGTGCCGATCGTCGTGGTCGCCACCGTGGCCGCCGCGACCGCGCTCGGCGGACAGGCGTCGGCGGCGAATCAAAGCCAACGGCACCGCACCCACCAACACCAACGCGACGTTCGCCACGTGCCCCCAGATGGCACCGGCAACACCGACGCGGCGACCGGGCTGGGCCAGGTGAGCGGTCTGCTGCCAGCGAGCCAGCTGACTCTGGAAAGCGCCATCCAGGTGAACCTCAGCAACGAGACCGTTCGGCTTCCCATCTACCCGGGAACCGCTCCCGTGCCCGGCAATCCGAGTCAGACAGAGCGCGTCTGGTACATCCTGGAGGACGCCTCGGACGAGGGCGCCGCCAAGGACCTTGGGGTCAACTACGCGCCCAAGCTGGCGAACATCGGGATCGGCTGCCCAACCTGCGTGCAGACGGTCACGGAGGACAACCCGTCGCCGGCGGAGAATCCGTTCGGGCCGGGTGTGATCCACTTCCAGGGCGCGCCGGACTTCAGCCCGACGCGGATCGCGGTTCCGGGACCCACCGGACTCCCGCTGCAACAGTTCCAGCCAGGTGCGGTGGCCGGGCCGGGCTACAGCCCGTTCATCCGGATCGACGGCTCGCCGACCGTCTACAACGCGCCGATCATCGCCACTGGCGATGGTCCGTACGATGTCGTGCACCACACCAATACCGGCGACCGGGTTCTGGGCATCCAGATCGGAGGCCCGTCAGCGCCGGGCCAGTTCTCGGAGTCGTGGGCCGACCTGCTGTTCGTCAAGGGCTTTGACGCCGGTGAGCCGATCGTCTACCTCAGCACCGACGCCGGGCAGCCGCTGACGGCCGTCCTGGAGCGCTCGACGTATGTTCCGGCGCTCAACGACGCGTCCTTCAATGGCGGCGACGACTTCCTCGGCTCGGCGCGGGAGCGCCTGTTCGGCTTTCTCAACGGCCAGACCGGCGCGAACAACCCCAACGCCCAGGGATTCCAGCACCTCGCTCTCGACGGGTATGTCGGCGACGACGCATCCGCGGGCAATACGGCGATGATCGACGCGCTGCGCCACGGCGGCGATCTGCTCAACGTGTTCGGGGACTTCCCGACGCTGACGGACCCCCGGCACGCCGACGCCTACAGCCCACTGTGGGACGCGCAGCTCGGCCTGTGGACACCAAAGGCGGTCAAGGAAGGCCTCGACACTCGCCAGATCGACGAGGTCCAGGTGTTCAATCTCGCCGCCACCCGGCCCGACCTGCTGACCGGCGGCGACCCGGCCACCCTGCAGCCAGTGCCGTACGGCTCGGTCGGCGTCGACATCAATTGCGCGGTCATCGGCTGGTCGGGCAGCAAGCCGCCCACGGCCAACCTTGCGACGCCCGCTCCGGGCTCGCAGTTCCCGCCCCGCTGATTCGGCAAACCGGCGGGGCGACCGTGGGTCGCCCCGCCGGTCCGGGGTCCGCCCCCTTCACGGCACGCACACTTTCGAAGCGTCGCCGCCGGCGTGAGCCGGGCGAGGAGGCGCCGGCCTGGCCTCAGCCCTGGGTCGACTTGACAGGTAGCTTGACCTGGACAGCTGTCCCGAGTCCCGGAGGGCTGTCGATGTGAATCGTGCCGCCGACCGCCTCGACTCGGTCGACCAGGCCGGTGAGCCCAGAACCGCTCGACGCCACTGCGCCACCCCGTCCGTCGTCGCTGACGCTCAGCTCGAGCCAGCCCTCGCGTCGCCTGGCGCTGACCTCCGCCCGCGATGCCTGGGCGTGCTTGGCGGTGTTGGTCAGCGCCTCCGAGGCGACGTAGTAGGCGGCCACCTCGACGGGCTCCTCAAACCGTTCGGTGCCGAGGTCGAGCCGCAGGTCGAGCGGAACTGCCGACCGCAGCGCAAGCGAGCTCAGCGCCGGGGTCAGGCCATCCTCCGAAAGCACCGCAGGATGAAGGCCCCTCGACAGCTCGCGCAGGTCCGCGAGCACCTCGTTCAGCCCCGTTCCGAGCCGGGAGAGTCGGCGCCCGAGGTCATCCAGTCCGGGCGGCAAGGTCGCCTCGGCCGACCGCAGATCGAGTGCCAACGAAACGAGCCGCTGCTGAGCACCGTCGTGCAGGTCGCGTTCGAACCGCCGCCGAGCCTCGTCTCCCGCCCGCACGATCCGCGCCCGCGACTCCGCCAGATCGGAGCTGCTCTTGTCATTGGCTACCGCGATGCCCGCATGACGGCTGAACTCGGCGAGGCGTGCCTCGGTGTCGAGCGGAAGCGGCTCGGGGTTGCGGGAGAACACGGCGATCATCCCCCAGACCGCGCCCTCGACGACAATTGGGCTGGCCACCGCGGCACGAATCCCGAGCTCGCGGACAGTGGCGGCGATACGCCCTGCCGCAGCCTCGTAGCCTTCCCTGCGCCGGGCCCATCCTGTGCGGTGCACCTCGGCGGCTAGGTTCTCCCCCTCGAGCGGGAAGCGCTCACCCAACGGGATAGTGATCGCACCGTGGCTCCAGCCCGCGACGACGGTCGCGGCCCCGTCCTGCTCGTAGCGGAGGATCGCCGATCCATCGACTTCGAAGAGCACCCCGACCTCCTCGGCCAGCGTTGTGAAGAGGTCACCGGGAGTGTGCTCGCCGGCCACGAGGGTCGCGACGCGGCGCAGCGCGGCTTGCTCTCTCGCGAGCCCCCGAGCGCGAGCTTCCGACGCCGCGAGCTCAGCGCGGCTCTCCGCGTTCGCGATCGCCGTCACCAGCAGCTCGGTGAACTTCTCGAGGCGCTCCTCCGCATCGGGGGGGAGGTGCTTGTGCGGATCCGCGACGGTGACGACACCCCACCGATTGCCCTCGACCACGATCGGCGCGGCAACGGTAGAGAAAAGGTTCATCTTCCGGAGCATGTCGCCGGCCGGGCCGACGGGGTTTTCGTAGTCGCCCCGCTCCTTCCTCGCGGTTCGGCCGGTACGGTAGACCTCGGTAGCCGCCAAGAAGTCCGGGAACGGCCGGCGCGATCCGACGGTCAAGCCCGGGATACCCTGGGTCAGCCCGACGACGACCGTGTCCGATCCGTCGGGTTCGAACCGGGCGATCCCCGACTCGGCGCCGAAGAGCAGGCCGATCTCGTTGGTGACGGCCGAGAACAGTTCGTCGGGGCTGACTCCGCGTGCGACCAGAGTCGCTACCCGCCGCAGCGCGGCCTGCTCTTCTGCGATCCGCGCGAGCGCGGCGCGTGACTCGATATTCGCGATCGCCGTCGCTACGAGCTCGGTGAAGTCCGTGAGCCGAGCCTCGGTGTCCTCCGCAAGAGGCTCCGGTCGCGGCGAGGCAATCATCATCGCGCCCCACAAGTGAGCCTCGACCACGATTGGGCTCGCGACTGAGGAGCGCATTCCTGACCGTCGAGCGACGGCAGCGACCTTCCCAGGCATATGCGCGTAGTCCTGGACGCGGGCGGGGCGTCCGCTCCGATGGACCGAGGCGATCACATCCCGGCTGTCGAGACGCCAGCGGGATGCGATAGGGAAGGGGTCCTCAATAGCCTCGCTGAACCCCCCGAGTACGACCCAGCTGTCCTGCTCGTAGCGGACCAGCTTGACGAGCGGGACGTCGAAGATCCGGCCGGCCTGATTTGCGAGGACGGTCACGAGCTGATCAGGAGTGGATTCGCGCGCGACGAGGGTTGCGACCTGCCGCAGCGCGGCCTGCTCGCTGGCGAGCTCGCGAGCGCGCTGCTCCGCGCGCTCGAGGGCGCCGGCAGGCGCCGCCCTGGCGCCACCGGGGCGGGGTCGGCGCACGAGATACGCCTCGCCCTGACCCAGCGCCTCCGCCACGGCGACGGACCCGTCCTGGAGGACGAGCTCGCCACCGCCCTCCGGAACCTCAATCGGGGCACGCTGCCTCGGTTCCTCGCCGACGAGCGTGTAGCCCTCGCGATCTACGAGCAGATCGGTGCTTCTGGTCATCAGATCGGAGTAGCGACGCCTCAGCCGCGCGTCTCGGTCGCGCCGGTTGTCCAAGAGGCACCGCTCCATGGTCCGGGCGGCGGCGCTCACCAACTCCAGGCTCCGGGGGTGGGCGATCTTCCAGTGGCTTGAGAGATCGATGAGTCCCACTGTTTGGCCGGACACCGGGTCGTGCACCGGCGCGCCAGAGCAGAACCACTGGTGGTGGCTCTTGTTGAAGTGCTCGGAAGCGAACACCTGAAGCGGGTGATCCGCGGCGAGCGGCGTCCCGATGCCGTTAGTGCCATCGACCGCCTCGCTGAGGAGTGCGCCCTCCACGAAATTCATCTCGGCCGCACGCGCCTTCAGCGACTCGGCCCCGTCGATGTGCAGGAGAAGCCCGGAGGCATCGCTCACCACGACCAGGCTCTGCGATTCCTCGGCTATCTCCCCGAGTTGCGTGGCGAGCACAGGTCCGAGCGAGCCGAGCGGATGCTCGAGCCAGCGCTGATGGATCGCCGACGGGTCCGCCTCGATGGGAACCATCAGTTCGCTTGGATCAAGACCCGTCCCAAGCGAACGCCGCCACGACTCGAGGATCGTCGGGCGCAAGCCTGCCATCGCGTCCGGTGGAAGCTCCGTGTCGAGCGCGCCCTCGGCGAGCAATCGCTCCCAGCTCCGTTGGAGCTGTCGAGCGCGGCTCCGCGGATCCGTCTCAAGCCCGACAGCCAGCCACGGCGACGGCATGGCTCGATCATAGTCCTCTCAGCCGGCCCGACCGTACGGTTCGCTCCGGTCTCGTTGTCCTGGCGATCGGGCACTCATCGGCGCACGCGGGCGCCTGGTCACCGCGCCTGGCCAGTCGACCTCGCTGCGGGATACTCTCCCGGTGGGGGAGGCCCAGCGTGGTACTCGAGTGATCGTCGCAGATGACGATGTGCTGCTGCGCGAGGGCATTGCCCGCCTCCTCGAATCGTCGCGATTTGAGGTTGTGGGCCTGGCAGGCGATGTCACCAAGCTGATGGCGCTGGTTCGCGAGCACCTTCCGGAGCTGGTCGTGCTGGACATTCGCATGCCCCCTTCCCACACGACCGAGGGTCTCGATGCCGCGCAGGCGATCCGCGCAGAGTTTCCGGCGATCTGCATCCTCGTGCTCTCCGCGCATGTCGAGGTCCACCGCGCAGTGGGCCTGCTCTCCGAAGGGCGCGGGGTCGGCTATCTGTTGAAGAGCCGGGTCACCCAGGTGGACGACTTTCTCGAGACGCTTGAGCGGATCGCCGACGGCGGTTCGGTCATCGACCCCGGGCTGGTGCAGGAGCTCGTCGCCGCTCGGCGAGTCCAAGATCCGCTTTGCGACCTCACGCCGCGCGAGCGCGAAGTTCTCCAGCTCATGGCCGAGGGCCGGTCGAACGCCGGTATTGCCCGCCAGCTCTGGGTGAGCGAAGGCACAGTCCATAAGCATGTGCGGAGCATCCTGAGCAAGCTGCCGCTCTCGGAGACGGCGGACGATCATCGCCGCGTGCTCGCCGTTATCACGTTCCTCCAGGCTCAATCATTCCCCTCGTCGTGAGCGCCGGCCAAGAGCCGGTGGATCGCCGAAGAGGACAAATCTGATTTCGGCAGGAAGCCGATGGCGGGGCTGGCCGAGATCAGATTTGCGAAGTCCGCTCCGTCGTGCGTGGAGATCAGGATGCTGCGCGTCCCGGCCCGGTCTGGGGTTTCCACGAGGCGGCGGGCAAGGTCGAAGCCGGACTCGGGCCCTAGATCGATATCGACCAGTACCACGTCTGGCTCCAGCTCATCTATGAGGCGTACGGCCTGCACGCCGGTCGCGGCGACGCCCACGACCAAGATGCCCTGGCGCTCGAGGAGCTCGCTTGCGGCTCGCAGCACCGCCGGGCTGTCATCCACGATCACGCATCGCAGCCTCATCGCGACCACGCTGCGGCAGAAGGGCCCGGTCGCGCACTACCGCCAGCTGCGAGCTCACGGACGCTGCCAGCGCTCACGGGGTGTCCGGACACGGCCATTCTTGCGCGCAGGCGACGCCTGGCGTCGAACAGGTTCTTATAGATCGCGTTGCGGTTGGTTTCGAGCTTCACCGCCAGGACGTCGATCGGCACGTCATTGAGAGCGACGGCGACGAACACGTCGCGCTGGCGCTCGGTCAGCTCGGCGATCGCCCGCGACAGCGCCTCGAGTTGCGCCCGCTGCTCGAGCCGTTCCTCGGGTGAGCGTGCCATCGGATCGGGCAGCCGGTCCCATGCGAGCTGCTCGATGTCCGGCGGCTGCCGCTGCCAGGCGTGGCGCGCGACCTTGGCAGAGACCTCGAACATGACGAACGTGTACGCCCAGGTGGTGAAGCGGCTGAGCCCGCGAAACTCATCAAGCCTGTCAAGGACGTTGATGAGGGCGTCGTCGGTGGCCTGCTGAGCCAGGTCGTCAAACTCAGGACCGCGGATCGACCGCAGCTGATGGCGGCGGCGCGACAGCTCGTAGACCGCGACTCGCTTCAGCACATCATGAAGCCTGGCGACGGTCTGGTGGTGGCGCGGGTGCCCGACGCGGAGTTGCTCGACCCACTGTCGCGAGTCCGAGTCGAGAGCGGCGTGCGGGCCGGGGCGCGGGCCGTCGCTGCGCGAGGGTCGTTTGCCCATCACGGCTAAGCCACTCCGGCGTCGCGTCGGACTTGTGCCATTGGCGAAATGGTCCCGCGACGGAGCCGTCGCGTCTGCACCCTCAAGGCCCATTTGCGTATTCCCCCCAGCTGGTATACGTCCGCGGACCGGTATCCCCTCAGGGGGATCATCGTCTCCTGCAGAGTCAGGGGGCCTTGCTACTCGGGCCGGATGCCGCCGAAGCGGCGCGCGGCTTCGAGCAGCCCGTCGTGATCGGCGCGGCAGCCAGGGCAGCTTTGAAGGTGGATCGCCGTGCCTGGGTAAACGCGCGCCGGGTCCTCGCCGGAGAGCTCCAATTCGACGTACGCGTCGAGGATCTCGGCGCCCGCGGTGCAGCCCGTGTCTCCATCCTCGGCGCGGAGCAGCGCGTCCAAGTGACGAAGGTCGGTCATCGGGCTCTATCTTCCTTGAGCAATCTGTGTTCCATCGCTCCCATCCTCGCTAGCAGCTTACGCCTGGCGACGAACGGGTTCGTTTGGATCGGGTTGCAGGCACACTCGGCCGAGTCTCGTGCCTCGGCGTCGCGGCCGTGCTCTGCCCGTCGAGCCGAACTGATCGATCCGGGACTCGACGACATCCTGGACGGCACGGGTCACCGGGCCGATCAGCTTGACGAGCGCATGCTCGTCGGGATGCTCGCGTAGCTGACGCTCGAGGCTTGTCCGCCCGCTCGACACGGCTGGTCACTTCGTGCCCTCCGCTGGTTGGCTCCGGCTCCTCGCGCCGCGGCCGGAGCGACTACGCGGCTGAGGAAGGCCCTGATCAGAGCGGCGATCTCGGCGCTGTGCGTCGCGGTGACGGAGTGGCCCGTACCGAGCAGGCGGAACACTGCGTCAGGCAAGCCGTTGAGGTACGCCCTCGCACCCTCGGACTGGACGAACGCGTCGTTGCGCCCCCACTCAAGCAGCGCGGGCGGCCTGCAGGGAACACGGCCGACGGGCCGTTGCTGCCATGTCATGCCTGCATATAGCTCCTGTCTTTCTGAGCGAAAGATCGCCACGAGGATTCGTGGCGCTATGCGTCACGAACTTACCGGCGGACGCCCAGTAGGAAGACACGAGCGGGCTACATCGCTTACTGAGGCGCGAATACACGCGCGCAGCAGCGTCTTCGCGATCAAGCGCAACCGTCCAGGCGGCGTGAGCGAGGTGTGCGTCTGTCCTGGGTGCGTTCGACCACCGGTAAGAGCCGGAGCGGGATCCCCACTAAACCCCCAACGAGCCCGAGCAAGTCCGCAGAGGAACGCAGTGAGCGGACCGCAGTCAGCTCAGCCCGCCGAACCAAGGGATCGCTGTACGCCATGAGTACCCCCACCACCCACACCATCGTCCCCACCGGCACCCCGGTCGTCGACCAGGCCCACTCCAAGGCCGGGCTTGCCGTCAGCCACATGGGCACCAACGAGCCCCAGCGCGAAGCGCACCTGCGCTCGCCCGACTTCTTCGACGCCGAGACCTACCCGGAACTGGCATTCGAGTCCACAGCGCTCGGGATCACCGACGAAGAGACGTCGCGAATCAGCGCCAACGTCACCCTCGACGGCGTGACGAACGAGACCGTCCTCACCGCCGAGGTCAACCGCACCGACATCGACCCGTACGGCGACGAGAAGGTCGAGAAGGTAGGCAACGCTGGCATATGGGCCGGCGCGGGGCTGATGGACGGCGATCTGGCCCAGATCGAGCTGGAGATGGAGACGATCATATGAGCGTCCGGGCGCCGACGAGGGCCGCTCTCTTCGCGGGCCGGCAAGCCGGGTCGCTGCTCACGCGACAGGGTCCGCTCGCCGGCCGCTATCCGGCCGTGGCCGCGATGGTCATCTTCGCCCTGGTGCCATACCTGATCCTGTCGGCCGCGCTGGCGCCACTGGCGCCGATCATCGCCAAGGACCTGCACATGAGCCTGCAGGCGGTGAACCTGACCAATGGTCTGGCGAACGCTGGCTATGCGATGGGCACGGTGTTCGCCGTGCAGTTCGCGCTGCGCTTGCCGCAGCGGCGGATGCTCCTCGTCTATGGCGTGTTGCTAGTGGTCGGCTCGGTGCTCGCAGCATCGGCCACCGCGTCAGGTGTGTTCATCGTCGGCCACGTTCTGCAGGGTCTTTGCACGAGCCTGTTGCTGATCGCGGCTTTCCCGCCGCTGATCGTCGGCTATCCGCCGGCGAAGCTGCGCTGGACGGCGATCGTCGTCAACTTTTGCGTGTTCGGCGCGGTGGCGCTGGGCCCAGCGATCGGCGGCATCCAGGCCTCGGCCCACGCCTGGCGGCCGCTGTTCTGGATCATCGCCGGAATCGCGCTGGCCGCGCTGATGCTCTCGGTCCTGACCTTCCAGGACGCACCGCCCGTCGATCCCCGCCGTCGGTGGGATCCACTGGCTCTCGGGCTGGCTGCCACCGGGTGCGCGGCCGCCTTCTTTGGCGCCTCGGAGCTGCTCACGCACGCGTTCTTGGACGCCATCACGTTCGTCCCGCTGATCGGCGGGCTGGCGCTGATCATCACCCTCCTGATCGCCGAGTATCGCGGCAGGTGTTCGCTGTTGAACGTGCGTCCGCTGGTCAGCACGCTCCCGGCGACGGGGATCCTCGTCGCGATCTGCGCGGCCGCGGCCTCGGTGTCCGCGATCACACTGAGTGGTGTGTTGCTCGCGCACCGCTTCGCGCCCCTTCACGCGGGGCTGCTCTACCTGCCCGAGTTCGCCGGCGCGGCGCTGAGCGCGATCGTGTTCGGCTTCGTATTCCGCACGCGCGGGCTGCACTACCAAGTCCTGGCCGGGATGATCTTCCTCAGCGTCGGCATCGTCGTGATCGGCCGCGTTCTGCCACCGACCGACGCGCTCGCGCTCACCGGCTCGGGACTGATCGGCCTCGGCGTCGGATCGTCCGTCGTGCCGGCGCTGTTCATCGCTGGCTTCTCTCTGCCCAACTCCAACCTACAGCGCGTGTTCGCGATCATCGAGTTGCTGCGGGCGGTGGCGGCGTTCATGATCGCACCGCTCATGCTCCACCTCGCCTTCACGGTCGGGCACAGCCTGAGCACCGGGACGACCATCGCGCTGTGGACCTGCTTCGGGATCTCCACCGGCGGCGCGATCGCCGCCGTCTGCCTGTACGCGCTGGGCGGCGTCCGCCCACCGGCGCCCTCGCTGGAGCGATGGTTTGGCGGAAGGGAGCCCGGCTGGTACTCGCCACCGCTGCTTGCCCGCATCCGGCGCCAGACCGACGCGGCACCGCAGGCGGCGCCTGCGGTCGCCTTGGGGAACGATGATGTTGATGACGGCGCCGCGGCAGCCGATCGCCTGAGCTCGTGCTTCCGACCCGATCCATTGGCCCGACAAACGGAGTGGACATGACTGGTGCAGCGACCGGACCGATCATGTTCGCCTACGACGGCTCCGAGCTGGCGAAGAGCGCGATCGCAGACGCCGCGGGCGAGCTGAACCACGGACGCGAGGCACTCGTCGTCACCGTGTGGCAGCCGTTCAACGTCGGGTTCCTGCCACCCCATGAGCTGCGGATCGACGCCGCGGCGGCCGACGAGGTGAGGGCCGCGGCCGAGCAAACCGCCGCGCAGGGAGCCACGCTGGCCGAGGCGGCAGGCTTCCGAGCCCGAAGCATGGCGGTTGAGGCTGCGCCGACCTGGAGTGGGATCGTCGAGGCGGCCGACCATCGCGACGCGACGGTCATCGTGCTCGGCTCGCACGGGCGCACAGGCCTCGCGAGCGTGCTGATCGGCAGCGTCGCGGAAGCGGTCGCCGCGCACTCGCGACGGTCCGTGCTGATCGTGCATCACCACGGGTAAGGCGCCAGTGCGCTCGGACGATCTCCGCTCGAGGCAGTGTTCGCACACGCGCGAATACTCGTGTGCTGCACGCCGTCTCACGCTCGGCGGTGTGATCCGCGCCCACGACACCCGGCTGTCGGTGCAGCTCATTGGTAGCTCGCCGCCGCGTCTTATGAGGTCGACGAACGTAAGACGTGACAGGAGGGCGGCACTAACACCACACCACAACCAACTGCTGGGTGCTTCCGCAGCTGCACTCAGCACCAGCGACAGGAGGCCTCCAATGGAGGAGCGGACAGATAACGAGGGCTCGGTGCCCCGGATGGAGGAGAACCCGACGATGGGCCAGAACCCGACGATGAGCGACCCGACGATGGGCCAGAACCCGACAATGAGCGAGAACCCGACGATGGGCGACCCGAGAATGGGCGGGCCTACGATGGGAGATACACCTCAAGAGGGCGAACACGCGTCGCTCGGCCAGCGCCTCGAGCATCTCCTGCATCGCCACGACCGCAAGTGAGCGACAAAGCCGGCGTGGATGCGTAGTCGCTGACGGTCACACCCGGCGGAGCCGAGGTTCCGGTCGCGCCAAGTCAGGCCGGTCGGCCCCGAAGCGCATCATCGCATCCGCCCGGACTGTAGACGTCGCAGATGGAGGACCTGCGACGGCCGAGACGAGCACCGCCACGGAACACACGCAGTTGCTCCATCCACGAACCCTGAGTCGTGTCATGGCTCGCCCGCGTCGCCACGACGCTTCTGCTCCGCTGCGGGTGCGGACGCCTCAGCCGCTTCCCGCCTGCGGCGGAGGCCGCCAGCCCGGTCCGGCAGCAGGCGCGGGCGGCGTGGGGAGCTCGTCCTCGGAGAAGATCACCTGCGCGCGCTTGGCCGCATCAAGGATCAGCTGTGCGTCCAGCTCGTGTCGGGTGAGCGGGATCGCCGCGGCGGGCCACTCCACGACGATGGTCAGCGGCCCGGCCGACGGTAACGGCCACACCCACATCGTCTGCCTCCAACCGCCGCCGCCGCCTCCGCCGCCGTGGGTCCGCAGCACCGGGCAGGCCGGCTCGCCCTCGAAGTCCGGCGGGCCCGCGGACATGGCCGTGTTCGTCGCCTTCGAGCCGTCGGCGAACTGCACGCCGAATCGAAGCATCCCCTCGGGGATCCCCTGGTCGTCTCGCCCGAAGCGAGGGCGCATGGCGCCCGGACCGAACAGCCCGGGATCCAATGCGTCGCTGTCAGGGCTGCTCATCGTGACCAGCTCGAGCTCGAAGCCCGTCGGATACGCGGACAGGCGCCGGACGCAGACGGCGACCGTCTCCGTGCGAGCGACGACGAGTTCGAGGGCCACCACACCGGGGAGCGTGCCCTGGGGTGGCGCGAACCACGGCGGCAGCCGATAGCGCGTCGGCCGCGGCGGCTCATCCGACCTTGGCGGCGGCTCAAAGAACTCGACCACGTCACCGAATCTAGCGTCCCGGCTCGTCCGCGGTCGCGCCGGCCCAACGCCGATGACCCGCTGAGCCGTGGCTGGGCCCCCGGGTTTCATCCGTTCCAGACTACGGGCCCTCCGGCGGCCGAGCGACTGCTGCCGGGCAATCCCAGCAGCAGGAAGCGACGGACACGGGGCTCGATCCGGTGTGGCGAGCCGGGAGGCGCCGCCGAGGCGCCTCGGCCGCCCTCCCGCGTCCGGCGGTAGCTCAAGAGAGGGCCGCGAGCAATACGAGCTTTCGAAGCCTGGACGCCCCAGCGCGGATGATCCGCGGAGCTGCGGACCCCGAGTTCCCCCAGCTCCCCGCGTCCAACGCCGCTCGCTGCTTCGGATCGCCATGATCTCGCCACAGTGTGGCGAGACCATCCCGAAGGAGGAGCCATGGCCATTCGGCACGTCGTCACGATCCAGGTTGCCCCGGGCAGAGCAGATGACTTCGCCGGCGCCTTCAAGGCGGTACAGACGCTTGCGCAGCAGGACGAGGGCTGCGAGCAGTATGAGCTTTTCCAAAGCCTGGACGAACCCGACAAGGTTGTGCTACTGGAGCGCTGGGCCAGCCAGGATCTGCTCGACAAACACATGGAGGCGGAACGCACGCGCCACCATGCAGCCATTGACGCCCTCGTGGGTCTTTGGGCCCCCGGCGTCACCCCGACGGTCGAGCCTTGACCACGCCGGACGCAAGATCGCCGCAGCCTCACGGAGCGCGAGGCCACTGATATTGATGACGCCGGCAGCGACGCGTTCCCATGGCCTGAACGGGCCGAGCTCGCCCGTCGTCGCGGCCAGGAGGGTGACGATCCGGCACGCGAGCGGGGTCACTCTCGCTCGATCCTTCGCAGCCCGTGCGCCGGCGTCCACCACTCGATGACGAGCATCGTGGCCGCCTCGTCGAGGTGGGTGTGCACGACCTCGGCGATGTCGGCGCGGAAGCGTTCGCCGCCCGATCCGTCGGTGGTCGGCGCGGCAGCGATCGCCCGACCGGAGATCTTCGCCTCGCCCGGCCATTGGGCCTCCGAGCCCTCGACCGGGTCGACCGTGGCGCTGTGCAGGGCGAACCGGGGATCCCGGCGGAGATCCGCCCCCTTGCGAGCGTTCGGCATCGAGCCGAAACACAGTTCGCCGTCCTCGAAGGCCGCCTCGATCCCCGAGATCCGCGGCGAACCGTCGACTCGCAAGGTGGCAATTGTCTTGTGTCTGTGAGCGTCGAACAGCGCCCGCACGCGCTGCGCGAACTCCGGCTCTGCCTGTTCGACGTCCTGCCATGCCGTCACCCGCGCATGTTCGCATCGCTGACCGACAGCGGTTCTCGTCCGCGCAACGCCGCAGGCGGATCGTCACGGGTCGTCGCCTTGCGGCTTGTTCTCCTTGCCGGCACGCGCAGGTTCGCGTCGACGGGACATCGCTGCCCGCCCGGCGCGTGGCCACCGCCCCACCGCGGAGCGGTGACCACGGCCGCGTGGGTCAGGCGCGCACGTCGATGGACCCGCCGCCGCCGGCGACGGGCGCCTTGCCCCCGTCGCTGTCGCCGTCGTTGTCCTGCACGCCCGGTACGTCGTGGTCCGGCGTCCGGGGTGCGCTCACGTGGGTGAGCGCCGGTGGGAGGCTCGCGCCTCCGACTGGAGCGATGCTCATCGTGCCTGTCCTTCCTCGGGTGGCGTCCTGCCGCCCGCGGGTTGGTACCTCGGTCATCGGCCCCCGCCCGGTGCGCCCGCAGCGATCATGAGACGACTCTCACGGCCCGCGCAGGCCAGGCCGCAGTTCGCGCGGGCGGCCGGCCCCTCAGCGCGGGCGGCGTCCGCGCACGACGATGACCTGCACCTTCCCGATCATGGTCGCGGGCAGCCTCAGCGTCCCGTTCCGGCGGATCTTCACCGCGGCGGTGCATGGCGGTGGCGGCCCGCTGGCCGGCACGACGGCGGGGCAGGCCCAGGCGTGGAGTGGGCCCTTGACGCCGGGTGCGCGATGCAGCTTCAGGACGCGCCCGCCCACCGAGGCGATGTGCGCGTCGGCGGCGACGCTCATCGCCTTCACCTGAGCAGTCGCCAGCGCGACGCCGTTGGCGTTCAGCACGGCCGCCTGCCGGTGCCCGACGAGCGCGAAGCCGGCGGCGGCGGACGTCACCGGGCCGACGTAGCTCGCCGTCCAGAGGACGGTCGAGCCGCCGCTGTTGGACGCCGTCTCCTGCACGCGCAGGATGGCGCCGAGGTCGGCGTTGGTGATCGTGTAGTTGGCGGCGTTGGCCGTCCCGACCGCGACGCACGCGTTGGTACAGCGCATCATCTGCACGACGTCGGCGGTCACGACCGGCCCGCTCCAGGAGCCCGGCGTGACGGTGATGGTGTCGCCGACGCTGCCGGGATCGCTCGACATGATCGGCAGCGTCCTCCAGCGCGGGGCGGCCGGGAGCACGACCGGCGACGGCGCCGACGACGCCGGCACGGACCCGTCGGGGTTGGTGGCGGTGACGACCGCCACGAGCGTGTGACCGACGTCGGCCGCGACCGGTGTGTAGCGCCCGGTCGCGGTGCCCGACAGCGCCTGGCAGTTGGCGCCGGTCGCGTCACAGCGCTCGATGACCGAGGTGTAGGTCGTCTCGGAGTTCGCGTTGAAGGCCACGCTGGCGATCGACACCGGTGTGCCCTGCTGGATGATCGATCCCTGACCCTTGACGACCGGCAGGTGCGTGTTCACCGGGGGGATGCCGGCCACCACCGCGGTCGGCTGGGCGCTCGCCGCGCTCGAGCCGTTGCCGTTCGTCGCCGTCACGCGCACCGTCATGGTGAAGCCCTCGTCGGCCTTCGCCAGCAGGTACGTCGTGCCGGTGGCCCCGGCGACGCTCTGGCAGTTGTGTCCCGCGGAGTCGCAGCGCTGCCACTGGTAGGACAGCGACGGGCTGTTGGTCCAGCTGCCCGGCGACGCCGTCAGCGTGGCCGTTCGCTGCGCGACGCCGCCGATCGTCGGGGCCGACGTGTTCTGCGGCACCGGCAGTGCCTGGATGGTGAGCGCCGGGCTCTGCGCGCTCGCGCTGCGTCCCGGGGAGGTCACGCTCGCCGAGAGGACGATCGTGTGGCCGAGATCGGCGGCGGCCGCTACGTATTGCGAACCGGACGCCACCGGCGCGCAGTTGGATGTGCCGTCGGCGTCGCAGCGCTCCCACGTGTACGCGACGCTCGTGATCGGGACGCTCCACGTGCCCGGGCCGGCGCTGAGCGTCTGGGTCACCTGCGGGGTCCCGCTGATGCTCGGCAGCGAGACGTTCGTCAGCGGGCGCCCGGCAACGGTCGCGGTCAGCGCGCTGCTCGCCATCGTCGAGCCGCCGGCCGAGGTGGCGGTGACGATCACACCGACGGTGGAGCCCACGTCGGCGGTGGTGAGGATGTAGGTCGGGCCGGACGCGATCTGCGTGCAGCTCGCGCTGATCGCGGTCGCGGACGCCGCGCAGCGCTGCCACGCGTACGCGAAGGTGACCCCCGGGGTGTTCCAGCTTCCGGGGTCTGCGGTCAGCGTGTAGCTGTCCATGAGCGTGCCCGACGGCGCCGCGGGGGCCGCCGTGTTCTCCGGCGGCTGCGCCACGGTGGCGGTCGCCTGGCTGGCCGCGCTGGTCGTCCCGTCGATGTCGGCCGCGGTGACCACGACCCGGATGACCGTCCCGACGTCGGACTGCGCCACGGTGTACGTGGACGCGGTCGCGCCGATGATCCCGGTCCACGTCGTCCCGCCGTCGGTGGAGCTCTGCCACTGGTAGGCGAAGGTCGGCGTCGCAGGGGTCCACGCGCCGGTCAGCGCCGTCAACGTCGCCCCGAGACGGGCGGCGCCGTTGACGGCCGGCGCGCTCGTGTTCAGCGGCGGGGCGGCCTGCACCGAACTCGTGGCCGCGCTCGCCGCGATGGCGGTGCCGTCGGGGTTCGTCGCCGCGACGACGACGCGAAGGTTCAGCCCCTCGTCGCCCTGTCCGAGCGTGTAGCTCGTCCCGGTCGCGCCCGTCACCGGCGTCCACGTGTTGCCCCCGTCGCCGGACCGCTGCCACTGGTAGGTGTAGGCGTTCCCGAATCCGTTCCAGGCGCCGAGCGTCGCGGTCAGCGTGGCCGTGCGCCGCGCGACGCCGCTCACCGTCGGCGCGCTCGTGTTCACCGGCGGGGCGGCGATCACCGTGGCGCTCGCGGCGCTGGCGACGCTGACGGCACCGTCCGGGTTGGTGGCGGTGACGACGATGCGCAGCCGGGTGCCCTCGTCGGCGACGCCGAGCGTGTAGTCCGGGGTGGTCGCCCCGCCGATGGCCGTCCAGGTGGAGCCGCCGTCGGTCGAACGCTGCCACTGATACGCATACGCGTTCCCGACGCCGCTCCAGACGCCGGCGACGGCGGCCAGCGTGTCGGTCCGCTGCGCCGTGCCGGTGAGGCTCGGCGGGGTGGTGTTGACCGGGGGTGTCGCGGCCACCGTGGCGGTCGGGGCGCTCGTCGCCGTCACGGCGCCGTCGGCGTTCGTCGCGGTGACGGCCACGCGCAGGATCGTGCCCTCGTCGCTCGGACCGAGCGTGTACACCGCGGTGATCGCAGCGCTGATCGCCGTCCACGTCGTGCCCCCGTTGAGCGAGTGCTGCCACTGGTAGGAGTACGTGTTGGCCAGGCCGGTCCAGGTCCCCAGCGTCGCCGTGAGCGTGCTCGCGCGTTGCGCGGTGCCGGTGACGGTCGGCGCGGTGCTGTTGACCGGCGGCGACGGCGGCACGGTCGTGGTCGCGGCGCTGGCGACGGCCACGGCGCCGTCGGGGTTGGTGACGGTCACGAGCACACGGATCACGTCGCCCTCGTCGGTCGCTCCGACGGTGTACGTGCTGGCGGTCGCGCCGGCGATGCTCGTCCACGTGCTGCCGTTGCTGGAGCGCTGCCATTGATAGGCGTACGCGTTGCCGATGCCGCTCCACACGCCGGGCGACGCGGAGAGCAGGCCGGTGCGCTGCGCGGTGCCGGTCACGCTCGGTGCGGTCGTGTCGACCGGTGGCGCCGCGCTCACGGCGGCGGTGGCAGCGCTCGTGGCGCTGAGCGTACCGTCGGCATTCGTGGCGGTCGCGACGACCCGCAGCGTGCTGCCCTCGTCGGCCGATCCGAGGGCGTACGTCGCCGTGGTGGCGCCGGCGATGTTCGTGTAGCCCGAGCCGGTGCTGTGCTGCCACTGGATGGCGTAGGTGTTACCGAGGCCACCCCAGGCGCCAGAGGTCGCGGTCAGGATGCTCGCCCGCTGCGCGGTGCCGGTGATGACCGGCAGGGCGGTGTTGGTCGGTGGTGACGCCGGCACGGTCGCGGTGGCGGCGCTGGCGGCGCTGACGGTCGCGTCGGGATTGGTGGCCGTGACGACGACGCGAACCACATCGCCTTCGTCGGCCACACCGAGCGTGTAGGTCGCGGCGGTCGCGCCGCCGATGTTCGTCCAGGTGGACTCGTCGGAGGAGCGCTGCCATTGGTCGGCGTAGACGTTGCCGATCCCGCTCCACGTGCCGGGCACGGCCGTGAGGACACCGGTCCGCTGCGCGGTGCCGCTCACCACCGGCGCCACGGTGTTGACCGGCGGCGCGCCGGTCGCCGTCGCCGTCGCGGCGCTCGTCGCGGTCACGGCCGCGTCGGCGTTCGTGGCGGTGACCACCACGCGGAGCGTCGCGCCCTCGTCGGACACGCCGACCGTGTAGCTCTCCGACGTCGCGCCGGCGACGGCCGTCCACGTGTTCCCGCCGTCCGTGGAGCGCTGCCACTGGATGGCGTACGCGTTGCCGGTTCCACTCCAGTTGCCGAGGGTGGCGGTGAGGACATCGCTGCGCACCGCGGTGCCGGACACTGTGGGCGCCGTGGTGTCGACCGGGGCCGAGCTCTGGACGACGGCCGTCGGCGCGCTCGCAGCGCCGACGCTTCCGTCGGCGTTCGTGGCGGTCACCAGCAGCCGCACGACCGCGGTCTCGTCGGGCACCGCGAGGGTGTAGCTGGCGCCCGTCGCGCCGGCGATCGCCGTCCAGGTGGTCCCCGCGTCGGCGGAGCGCTGCCACTGATAGGCGTAGGAGTTGCCGAGACCGCTCCACGTCCCCGGCGTCGACGACAGCGTCATCCCGCGTACGGCGGATCCGGAGATCGTCGGGGCGACGGTGTTCCCCGGGAGCGAGCCGACGACGGTGGCGGTGGCCGCGCTGGGCGCGGCGGCCGTCCCGTCGGGATTCTGGGCGGTGACGAGCACGCGGACGGCGGCGCCCTCGTCGGCCAGTCCGAGCGTGTACGTCGTGGCGGTCGCACCGCCGATGCTCGTCCAGGTCGTCCCGTCGCTCGAGCGCTGCCACTGGTACGCGTACGTGTTGCCGATGCCGCCCCACGTGCCCTGCGTGGTGGTGAGAACGCTGGTCCGCTGCGCGGTGCCCGTCACCGTCGGCGCCACGGTGTCGACCGGCGGCGAGCTCGGCACGGTCACGGTCGCGGCGCTCGCGGCGCTCACGGTGGCGTCGGGGTTGCTCGCGGTCACGACCACCCGCAGCGAGGAGCCCTCGTCGGCGCCGGTCAATGGGTACGTGGCGCCGGTCGCGCCGTCGATGTCCGTCCAGGTGGTGCCGTCGGTCGAGTGCTGCCACTGGTACGCGTAGGTGTTGCCGACGCCGCTCCAGGCGCCCTGTGTGGCCGTGAGCGTGCCGGTGCGCTGTACGGCGCCGCTGATCGTCGGCGGCGTGGTGTCGACCGGCGGGGAGCTCGGCACAGCGACCGTCGGCGTGCTCGCCTGCATGACCACGCCGTCCGCGTTGGTGGCGATGACGAGCAGACGCACGGTGGCGCCCTCGTCGGCGACGCCGAGCGTGTATTGCAGGCCGGTCGCGCCCGCGATGTCGGCGTAGCCCTCGCCGGCGTCCTCCTGCCACTGGTAGGTGTAGGTGTTCCCCGCCCCGGTCCAGGTGCCCGGGGTCGCGGTGAGCGTCGTCGCCCGTTGCACGGTGCCGGAGACCGCGGGCACGACGGTGTTCGCCGGCGGGAACGGCGCGACGAGCGATGTCGCCACGCTGGCCTGGCTGGCGGTGCCCTGGGTGTCCGTGGCGGTGACGACCACGCGCAGGACGGCTCCCTCGTCGGCCACGGCGACCGGGTAGGTCGCGCTCGTCGCGCCGGTGATGCTCGCCCACGTGGTGCCGCCGTCACTCGAGCGCTGCCACTGGTAGGTGTAGGCATCCCCGGTCCCCGACCACGTGCCCGGTCCGGCGGTGAGCGTGTCGCTGCGTTGCGGCGTGCCGGTGATCGCCGGCGCGGTGGAGTTGACGGGCGGCACGGTGAGCACCGGGCCGGCGGGCGGGCTGGCGGCCGACGCGACGCCGTAGGCGTTCGTGGCGGTGACGACCGTGCGCACGTCGGCGCCCGCGTCGGCGGGCGTGAGCGCGTAGGTCGACAGCGTCGCGCCGGAGATGTTCGACCACGTGCTCCCGCCGTCGGACGAGCGCTGCCACCGGTACGCGTAGGACGTGCCGGCCGGGCTCCAGGTGCCCTGGCTCGCGGTGAGCGTCAGGCCCTGCTCGGCGGTGCCGGTGACGGTCGGAGCGGTGGCGTTGGACGGCGCGCCGGATGTGATCGGGCCGACCGCCGAGGACGCGGTCGCCGTCGCGCTCGGGCCGAACTGGTTGCTCGCGCTGACGAGCACGCGCACCTGTGCGCCGACGTCGGCGGTGCCGAGCAGGTAGTTCGCGCCCGTGGCGCCGGAGATCGGCGCCCACGTCGTGCCGTCGGTCGAGCGCTGCCACTGGTAGGTGTAGGCGGTCGCCGCCGGGCTCCAGGTTCCCGAGTCGGTGGCCAGCGACTGACCCTGCATCGTCGTGCCGGTCACGCTCGGGGCGGTCACGTTGACGGGGACCTCGAGCGTCACCGGACCGACCGACCCCGACGTCGCCGAGCCCTGCCCGCTGGTGTTGCTGGCCACGACGACGACTCGCACGTAGGCGTTGCCGTCGCCGGCGCCGGGCGAGTACGTCGCGGCCGTGGCGCCGCCGATGTTCGCCCAGGTCGTGCCGCCGTCGGTCGAGCGCTGCCACTGGTAGGCGTACGCCGTCGCGGCCGGGCTCCACGTGCCCGGATTCGCGGTGAGCGTCTGGCCCTGGTCGGCGGTGCCGCTCACCGTCGGCGCGGCCGTGTTCGCAGGCGGCGAGGCACCGGGCGCGGCCGTGGTGAGGGTGTAGTCGTACCCGTACGTGGTTCCCGAGGCGTTCTGGGCCACGAGCCGGTAGTGATAGGTCGTGCTCGGCGCGAGACTCGTCAGCTGGCCGGTCACCGAGACCGGCGTCGAGCCGGAGCCGATGTCGCTCGGAACGGTCAGCTGACCGTAGGCGTTGGTCGTCCCGTACTCGACCCACCAGGTCGTATCGAGGCCGTTGGGGTACACGCCCCCGGTCAGCGTTGCCGCGGTGCTGTTGACGCTCGCGGTGTACGTGTTGTTGGCACCCGTCCCGTCGGCCGGGCCGCCGACGCCGGGGCCGCCGACGGCGACGTCGCCCGAGATCGAGCCGACGCCGGTCGGGCCGTCATAGCCCACGCCGGCGTTGCAGATGTAGGAGATGGCCGCGGCGCACGTGCCGGTCGACCCCGAGGCGGGATCGTTGAGCAGGGCGCTCTCGCCGTACGCCCACTGCGCGGTGCTCGTCGTCACGCCGGTGAGCGCGTAGTACGCGGAGACGAGCGGCGTGGCCAGGCTCGTGCCGCCGGCCTGCAGCCAGCCGCCGTTGGCGCTGTCGTAGACCGCCAACCCGGTGTACGGGTTGGCGTCGGCGGACACGTCGGCGTAGGAGCGGCCGGTGCAACCGGTGTCGGTCTGGTAGGACGGCTTCGCCACCTGCAGGTCGCACCCGGAGCCGCCGCCCTCGCCGCCGCTCAACGACCACGCCGCCTCGCCGAACCCGCGCGGACCCTGCCCGCCGCTGGCCGCCGTCAGCGTCGTGCCGCCCGCGGCGGTCACGCCGGCGAGCGCGGCCGGGTAGTTGTCATACGCGGTGCCCGCGTAGCCGCTGTCACCGGTGGCGGCGATGACGGCGACGCCCGGGAACGAGAAGTAACCGGCCGGCATCGCACCCGAGGACGACCCGGTGAAGCTGTTGGAGATCTGCCGGGCGCCGAGCGCGGCCGCCGTGGCCTCGGCCGTGGTGAGGTCGGTCCAACTGGACGTGTTGGCCTCGACGAGCAGGATGTGGCAGTTGGGGCACAGCGCCGACACGGCGTCGAGGTCGAGCGACTCCTCCTCCCCCCAGCCGGCGTTGCCGGCCGGCATCGGCGACGAGCCTCCGTTCTCGTTGACCTTCGCGAAGCAACCGTTCGTCGTCGTGCAGGCGGGCAGCCCGAAGCTGCTGCGATACGTGGCCAGGTCGGACTCCGCGTTCGCGTCGTTGTAGGCGTCGACGATCGCGAGCGTGTCGCCGTGGCCGGCGTTCTGGGACAGGTAGGTCAGGTCGTACGCCTGTTGCAGGTACGCCGGCGTGCCGGCGGTGGGCGGCGACGACGCGGGCGCGCTCGCCGGGTTGGCGACCGTGGCGCGGGACGCGCCGCTCTGCACCCGCGGCGTCGTGAAGCGGGTCGCGCGGGGCCGCACGCGGGCGCCGGTGGAGCGCAGCACGAGCGCCTGCGCCGCGCAGGCGGCACTGCCCGGCCGCGGCGCGGCGCACACGTTCTGCAGCCGCACCTGTGAGGGCGTGTCGCCGGTGGCCTGACGCAGCGTCCCCGACACGGCCTGAGCGGTCGGAGCCGGTGCGGGCACTCCTGGCTGGCCGTAACCCGCGACCGGGCCCGGCGCGAAGGCCTGGCCGAGGTTCACGGTCGACGTCCCGGCGCCACGCGCGTGTGCGCGCGCGGGAAGCGTCACGGTCAGCGCGCACAGGAGCACCAGCGCGACGGCGATGCGCACGGCTAGAGCGCGTGCGGCGAACGGCGGGGAGCTCATCCCCTCTGTATTGGAGGGCCGGGCGGTTCGCGTGCGTCCGCGCGCGGGAGCGTGGACGCATGGACCCGCGCCGCGGTGGATTCGGGGTAGGTTCTGGCGGCTTTACCGCGGCCGGGAGGCCGCTCTCCCACGCCGGCGCCAGGCCCGCGCCGCGGTGCCGTTCGTGCCCTGTCGGCTCCATCGGCCTCGCGGGCGGTCGGGTCGGCGTGTGACCGTGGTCGGTGCCGTGGCGCGAGGCGGGGCCCACCGTGGATCGGGCACTGGGGATCGGGGGCACCGCGCGTTCGAAGTTTGGTCGATCTTCTTCCACCAGCGAACAAGATCGACCAACCTTCCGTTCGGACACGGTCCGGGGCCGCCGGGCGCCGTCACCCGTGACCGGCCGCGAGGCGGCGCCGCGTCAGCCCGCCGGGAGCGAACCCGGTACCACCAGCGCAGTCGTCCGGCCCCGAGACCCCCGGGGCCCGCCGATCACCGGCTCCAGGCGCGCGAGCTCGCCCAGGGGCGCCGCCGCCGCGTCTGAGGGAGCCGGCGACCGCCGGTCAGGCGGCCCGGCGGGCGCGGCGCCCGACCGCGTGCACCTGCGTGACGCCGAGCTCGGGCACCGAGCTCGGGAGCGCCCGCAGGGCGGCGTCGATGATCTCGCCGGCGTGCTGATCGTTGTGCGCGTACAGGAGGATCCGCGCGCCGTAGTCATGGTGATACAGCCGCGCGTGGACGAGACGGGCCTCGAGCGCCGCGAGGTCCGAGTCGTTGAGCGACGTGCGCACGCTGCCGGTCGTGACGGTGACGACGAACTTCTGCATGCGCCACATAGTGCAGCGACCATCGGACGACTCGAATCGGGGTGCGCCGCCCACCCCACGCGCCGGTTCAGAGCAGATCGGCCGGTGTGCCCCCGCGGGCGCCGTTCGCGGACATCGGATCGGGCCCGAGCCACAGCGGATGCCGGAAGGGGACGTCGCGCGCGGGGCGCAGCACGAAGACCTCGAACGGGGCGTTGGTGAGCAGCCAGGCGACGTCCTCGGCGGCCAGGCCGTCCCCGCTGCGATCGGCCGACGCGGCCACGACCATCCGCTCGAAGCGCTCGTGCTGCATGAGCATGCCGAGCGCGTGCCGCACGCTGCGTCCGCGCTCGATGCGCGTGTCCACGGCGACCGAGGCTCGGGCGGCTCGCTGCTCGATCGCCTCCAGCAGCGGCAACGCGGCCTCGCATTCGGCGCGCAGGGGCACGTCGAGGGGAAGGTCGAGCGGGACGAGGGCGAGATACACCGGCACGAGCGTCGCGTGCTCGGCGTGGGCCACCCGCAGCGCCGCGCCCAGGGCCGGGTCGGACAGCGTCGCGCCCGTGAACGGGAAGGCGATGCGCTTCAGCGGCGAGCTGCGGGCGAGCGCCGCCCGCGATCGGTGGTGCAGCCAGGCGAACACGCCGCCGCCGGCGAGCGCCGCGCCGAGGACGAACGCGAGGGCGGCGATCACGCCGAGGGCTCCTCGGCGAGCGCGTCCTCGCGCAGGGTGCGATCGGCCACGATGCGCACGTCGACCCCGGGAAGCCCATGCAGCAGGCGGGTGGGCAGCGACTCGCTCAGCCGGCGCAGGCCGCGGCGCGGGCCCGGCGTGCCCATCAGCACGTAGGTCGTCCCCCGGTCCCGGGCGACGCGGATCGCCGTGTCGGCGACGTCGTCGCCCTCCTCGACGAGCAGGTGCGCGCCGAGCACCGAGGCCAGGCGGCGCAGCGCCTCCAGCTGCTCGCGCTCCTGGGCCGACGGGGCGTCGCTCGAGCGGCGCACGACGAGCAGGTCGAGCTCGGCGCCGAGGCGCTGGGCGGAGCGCCAGGCCCGCCGCACGACGCGCTGCGAGCGCGGCGTCGGCGTGACGAGCGCGAGCAGGCGCTCGCCGATCGCCTGCGGTGCCGCCGTGGTCACGAGGCGATCGTCACGGCGGGTCACCGGCGGCTCGCGCACGAGGCGCTTGACCTCGACGCCCTCGGCCACCTGGCGCAGCGCCGTCTCGCGCAGGGCCGAGAGGTTCTCGATCTTGAAGAAGTTGTTCAGCGCGGCGGGGACGCGATCGCGCGGATAGACCTTGCCGGCCTGCAGCCGGTTGATGAGCGCTTCGGGGGTGAGGTCGACGAGCACGACCTCGTCGGCCTCGGACAGGATGGCGTCGGGGATCGTCTCGCGCACGCGTGTGCCGGTGAGCTGGGTCACCTGGTCGTTGAGGCTCTCGAGGTGCTGGACGTTGACGGTGGAGAACACGTCAATGCCCGCGTCCAGCACGTCGCGCACGTCCTCATAGCGCTTCTCGTGCTCGACCCCGGGGGCGTTGGTGTGGGCGAGCTCGTCGATCAGGGCGAGCTCGGGCCGGCGCGCGATGATGCCGGGCAGGTCCATCTCCTCGACCATCGTGCCGCGGTACTCGAGCCGCCGGCGCGGAATGACCTCGAGGTTCTCGGACAGCGCGGCGGTGTCGATCCGCCCGTGGGTCTCCAGCAGCCCGATCACCACGTCGCGCCCGGCCTCGGCCTCGGCCTGCCCCTCCTGGAGCATGCGATACGTCTTCCCCACGCCGGCGGCCATTCCGATGAAGACCTTCAGATGTCCGCGGTCGGGCGCCATCTCGGGCATTGTCGTGCTCCGGCGGGCACGGTGCTCAGGCGCCGAGGATGTTGTGTATGACGAGGTCGATCAGCTTGATGCCGATGAACGGGGCGATGATGCCGCCGAGCCCGTAGATGAGCAGGTTGCGCCGCAGCAGAGCGCTGGCGCCGATCGGGCGGTAGCTGACGCCGCGCAGCGCGATCGGAATGAGCGCCGGGATGACGAGCGCGTTGAAGATGATCGCCGACAGGATGGCCGACTGCGGGGTGCCGAGGTTCATGATGTTCAGCACGTGCAGGGGCCCCTTCGGACTCCCGGCGAACGCCCAGGTGGTGACGAAGATCGCCGGCAGGATGGCGAAGTACTTGGCGACGTCGTTGGCGATCGAGAACGTGGTCAGCGCGCCGCGGGTGATGAGCAACTGCTTGCCCACCTCGACGATCTCGATGAGCTTGGTCGGGTTGGAGTCGAGGTCGACCATGTTGCCGGCCTCGCGGGCGGCCTGGGTGCCGGTGTTCATCGCCACGCCGACGTCGGCCTGGGCGAGCGCCGGTGCGTCGTTGGTGCCGTCGCCGGTCATCGCCACGAGGCGCCCGCCGGCCTGCTGGTCCTTGATGAGCGCGAGCTTGTTCTCCGGCGTCGCCTCGGCCAGGAAGTCGTCCACGCCGGACTCCTCGGCGATCTTGGCCGCGGTCAGGCGGTTGTCGCCGGTGACCATGACGGTGCGGATGCCCATCGCCCGCAGCTGGTCGAAGCGCTCGCGCATGCCCTCCTTGATCGTGTCCTTGAGGTAGATCACGCCGAGGATCTGGCTGTCGCGGGAGACGGCGAGCGGCGTGCCGCCCTCGCGGCCGATGCGGTCGAGCTGGACCTGCAGCTCGGGCGGGGCCTGACCGCCCTCGGCGGCGGCAAAGGCGATGATCGCGTCGCCGGCGCCCTTGCGCAGCTGGTGCCCGTCCATGTCGACGCCGCTCATGCGCGTCTGCGCGGTGAAGGGCACGAACTCGGCGTGGCTGGAGGCCATGTCGTGCTCGCGGATGCCGTACTTCTTGGCCAGCACGACGATCGAGCGGCCCTCGGGGGTCTCGTCGGCCAGCGAGGAGAGCTGGGCGGCCTCGGCGAGCTCGGCCTCGCTGACGCCGGGCATCGGGATGAACTCCGAGGCCTGGCGGTTGCCGAGCGTGATCGTGCCCGTCTTGTCGAGCAGCAGCACGTCGACGTCGCCGGATGCCTCCACCGCGCGCCCGGACAGCGCGAGCACGTTGCGGCGCACGAGGCGGTCCATGCCGGCGATGCCGATCGCCGACAGCAGGGCGCCGATCGTCGTCGGGATGAGCGCGACGAGCAGGGCGATGAGCGTCGTCTCGGAGATGTTCGTGCCCGAGAACAGGCCGAACGGCCGCAGCGTGACGACGACGATCATGAAGATGAGGGTGAGCCCGGCCAGGAGGATGTTCAGGGCGATCTCGTTCGGCGTCTTGCGCCGCGCGGCGCCCTCGACGAGCGCGATCATGCGCTCGATGAAGGACTGCCCCGGCTCCTGGGTGATCTCGACCACGATCCGGTCGGAGGTGACGCGCGTGCCGCCGGTGACCGCGCTGCGGTCGCCGCCGGACTCGCGGATGACCGGAGCCGACTCGCCGGTGATCGCCGACTCGTCCACCGTGGCGATGCCCTCGATGACCGTGCCGTCGCCGGGGATCACCTCGCCGGCCTCGACGACGACGACGTCGCCGCGGACCAGCTCGGAGGCCGGCTTGGTGCCGCCGTCCTGCATGATCGCCACGGTCTCCTGGCGCATGGCGCGCAGCGTGTCGGCCTGGGCGCGACCGCGACCTTCGGCGAACGCCTCGGCGGTGTTCGCAAACACAACCGTCAGCCACAGCCAGATCGAGATGGTGAACGTGTACCACGCCGGCTCGTGCCCGCCGCCGAGCGGGCTGCCGCCGAACGCCTGGATCAGCCAGCCGATCGTTGTGATGACGGCGCCGATCTCGACCACGAACATCACCGGGTTGCGCAGCTGCACGCGCGGGTCGAGCTTCACGAAGCTGTCGACGATCGCGCGCGAGACGATCTCGCGTTGGAAGAGCGAGACCGACTTGCGCTCGCGCGTGGTGACCGTCGGCGGCGGCGGTGAGGTGGGTGCGACGGACATCAGTGCCCTCCGGTGAGGCGGTTGAGCGCGAGGTTGAGTTGCAGGACGTTGACGCCCGGCTCGCCGAAGAACCCGAGGCTTCGGCCGGTCGTATAGGTCGAGATGAGCGAGTTGACCCTGGCGAGCGACAGACCGCGCACCGCGGCGATGCGGTAGGCCTGGATCTTCGCGTTGGCCACCGAGATGTCGGGATCCAGTCCGGACGCCGAGCTGTTGGCGGCGTCGACCGGCACCTGCCCGGCAGCCCTGACCGCCGGGTCATAGAGCCGGCCGTTCGGGGCCTTGTTCAGCCCGAGGTAGGTCTGGACGTTCCCCTGGATCTCCGTCAGCGTGGCGGTGTTGTTCGGCCCGAGGTTGGAGAACGTCGAGGCGGCGGCGTTGTACGGCGGCACCGTGGCCGACGGGCGGCTCTGGAAGTAGCGCGGATCCGGGGTGGTCACCGGGTTGCCGTTCATCAGCACCGGCTTTCCGTTCCTGTAGACCACGTCGCCGAAGTTCTGCCCGATGAGCGATGAGCCGACGACCTTGCCGTTCACCTTGATCTGGGAGCCGTTGGCCGCGCCGGGGAACAGCACCTGGCTGACGCCGACGACGAGCAGCGGATACCCCAGCCCGAGCACGATCGTGAAGACGATCATCGACACGACGGCGGCGCGGATGTCACGCGAAAGGCCCATGTCAGTACAGGTGCGGGGTCAGGGCCTGCACGATCGGGCCGAGGAGCAGGGCGGGGAAGAACGTGAGCGCGCCGACGAGGACGATGATCCCGAGCAGGAGCACGACGAACGTCGGGTTGTCGGTGCGCATCGTGCCCAGGCCGGCCGGGCTGACACGCTTGCCGGCGAGGCTGCCGGCCACCGCCAGCGCGAACAGGATCGGCGCGTAGCGGGCGAACAGCATCGTGACACCGCCGAGCAGATCGGCCAGCGTCACGCCGTGCGAGCCGAGGTTGCCGGGGTTCGGCTGGACGAAGCCGGTGTACCCGGCGAAGGCCGAGCCGTTGTTGTTGGCCTGCGACAGATAGGCGTAGAAGCTCTCGGAGAAGCCCTGCGGTCCGGTCGCGGCCGCCGAGATCGACGCCCGCCCGGCCCTGCTGGCCACCGCCAGTGCCGTGGCCAGCAGCGCTGCGAGCGGCGTGATGAGGATCCCGAGCGAGACGAGCTTGATCTCCCTGGCCTCGACCTTCTTGCCGAGCAGCTCGGGCGTGCGTCCGACCATCAGGCCACCGATGAACACGGCGAGCAGGACGTACAGGAGCATCGAGTACAGGCCGGTGCCGACGCCGCCGAAGATCACCTCGCTCGCCGACAGGTTGGCCATCGGGATCGCGCCGCCGAGACCGGTGTAGGACTCGACCGCGCTGTTGACCGCGCCGCACGACGTCACCGTGGTGACGACGTCGAACAGGGCCGAGCTGGCGATGCCGAAGCGCTGCTCCTTGCCCTCGAGGTTGCCCCCGGTCGAGCCGGCGATCACGTGCGTGTGCAGGCCGGCGGCGTGCTGGGCGGGCGAGCCGTGCGCCTCGGCGGCATACGCGACGCACACGCCGGCGAAGAACAGGATGCCCATCGTGGCGAAGATCGCCCAGCCCTGGCGCTTGCTGCCGACCATCTTGCCGTAGGTGAAGACGAGGCCGACGGGGATGATGAGCACGAGCAGCAGCTCGAAGAAGTTCGTGAAGCCGTTCGGATTCTCGAACGGGTGCGCGGAGTTGACGTTGAAGAACCCGCCGCCGTTGGTGCCGAGCTCCTTGATCGCCTCCTGGCCGGCCACCGGTCCCTGGGCGATCGTCTGGCTCACCCCGGTCGGGCCGGTCACGTTCAGGTAGTGAGAGATGTTCGCCAGCACGCCCTGGGAGGCGAGCACGAGCGCCGCGATGAAAGCGATCGGCAGCAGGACGTACAGGACCGTGCGCACGAGATCCTCGTAGAAGTTGCCCAGGCTCTTGCCGCTGCGCTGCACGATGCCGCGGATGAGCGCAACCGCCACGACGATGCCGACGCCCGCGGAGACGAAGTTCTGCACCGTCAGGCCGATCATCTGGCTGAAGTACGTCAGCGTCGTCTCACCGCCGTAGAACTGCCAGTTGGTGTTGGTCAGGAACGACGAGACGGTGTTGAACGTGACATTCCAGGGCGCGGCGTGGAACTTGACTCCCGCGTAGTCGTTCCAGGGCTGGATCGAGGCCGTGCGCAGGATGAGGTACAGCAGCAGCCAGCCGGCGAGCGAGAACAGGATGATGCTGCGCGCCCACTGCTTCCAGTCCTGGCCCTTGCGCTCACCGTGGCCGAACGCCTTCAGCGCGAGGTTCTCGACCGGTCCGAGCACGCGGCTGAGCAGGACGCGCTCACCGGTGTAGACGCGGGCCATGTACATGCCCAGCGGGTAGCCGATGGCCACCAGCGCGAGCATGAAGAAGATGATCTGCGCCCAGCCCTGGACCGTCATGCGACTAGAACTTCTCCCCGCGGAGCAGCGCGTAGAGCAGGTAGGCGCACACGAGCACCGACACGACGAGGCCGAAGAAGTCGGCGCCGCTCATGTGCGCGACGAAGTACGCAAGGGGGATCGAAAGGCTCATATCCGATCGATTCCCTCCACGAGGGCCCAGAGGATCGCGAACATGAGGATCCCGAGGGCTACGGCGAGCAGGTCGTGGGCCATGCACGGCATCATGGGACACCGACCGTGACGCCCTCATAACGATCGCCGAGGCGGGCGTAACGATTGCGTGACGGCGGCGGGGCTCGTGCCCTACGCTTGCGGGATGCCCGCAATCGCGGCCCCGAACGGCGGCCAGGCGTGAGCTACCGCGAGCATCAACCGCCTTCGGCGCTCGCCCCGTGGCTGCAGTGCATCTGGGAGCGGCGCGCGGCCGACGGGCCGCCGGTGCGGGTGCTGCCCGACGGCTGCATCGACATCGTCTGGATCGAAGGGACCGGCACCACGGTGGTCGGCCCGAACACGACGGCCTTCCTCGTCGCGCTGCCACCGGGCACGCGCGTCGTCGGCGCGCGGCTGCGCCCGGGCGCTGCGCCGTCGCTGCTCGGCATCCGCGGCGAGGCGCTCCGCGACGCGTCGATCCCGGTGCAGGAGCTGTGGGGAGCGGAGGGAGCGCGCCTGGCGAGCGCGCTCGAGCGCGACCCGCAACCCGTCGAACGCCTGCGGACGGTGCTGCTGGCGCGCGGGACGCGGGCCGAGCGGCCGGACCCCCTTGTCCGCGAGGCCGTCATCCGGCTCGCGAGTCCGCGCGCCCCGGTCGTGCGGCTCGCCGCCGAACTGCACGTCAGCGAGCGCCAGCTGCGCCGGCGCGTGTCGGCGGCCGTCGGCTACGGCCCCAAGCGCCTCGCGCGCGTGCTTCGTCTCGGCGCCGCACTGGAGGCGGCCCACGCCGGTGGCGAGCTCGCCGAGGTCGCGATCGACGCCGGCTACGCCGATCAGGCGCACTTCGCGAACGACTGCCGCGCGCTCGCGGGGGTGCCGCCGTCGCGGCTGCTCACCGGGTAGACGGCCGTTTCCTGCAAGACGCGCGGTCGAGCAGGCGCGATCATGGCTCCGTGAACGAAACGGAGGACACACATGCCTGACATGGAGCTCACGCTCGGCTGGGTGATCGCCTACGTCGAGGATCCGCCGGCGGCCAGCGCGTTCTACGAGCGGACGTTCGGATTGCGCAGCGAGTTCGCGGCGCCGGACGGCTCGTACGCCCAGCTCGACACCGGCCCGACGAAGCTCGCCTTCGCCTCCTACGCGCTCGGCGAGTCGAGCTTCGCGGGCGGTGTGCGGCGCGCCGGCCCCGACGGCCCGCCGCCGAACGTGGAGATCACGCTCGTGCACACCGACGTCGACGCCGCATACGCGCGGGCGCTCGAGGCCGGCTGCGAGTCGCTTGCCGCGCCCGAGGACAAGCCGCACGGCCAGCGCGTCGCGTTCGTCCGCGACCCGTTCGGGACGCTCGTCGAGCTCGGCACGCCGATGTAGGACCAGCGGGGTGACGGCGAGCCGGCGAGCGGCTACGGTGCAAGGGCCATGCCCCACGCGATGTCCGACCACGGCGAGACCGCGATGGCGGCGGTGTTCGCCGAGCACGCCGGCGAACTGATCGGCTGGCCGGCGAGCGGCTGAGCCGCCCGCGCCCTACACCGCGAAGCGGTACCCGACTCCCGGGTCGGTGACGATCAGGCGGCGGCGCAGCGTCCCCCCCTCCCCCTCGGGCTCGATCTTCGAGCGCAGCCGCGCGATATGCGTGCGCAGCGTCTGGATATCGTCGACGTACTCGGGGCCCCAGACCTCGATCAGCAGCTGGCGGTGGGTCATCAGCCGCCCGCGGTTGCGCACGAGAGCGCGCAGGAGGTCGAACTCGATCGGGGTGAGATGGACGCCTTCGCCGTAACGGCGTATCGCGTGCGCCGCGAGGTCGACCTCGAGGCCGTCGGCGCGGACGACGGGTTCGTCGCCCTCGGGCACGGCGCGCCGCAACGCCGCCTGCAGGCGGGCGACGAGCTCGCGCGAGCCGAACGGCTTCGTGACGTAGTCGTCGGCGCCGGCCTCCAGGGCTCGCACCTTGGCGTCCTCGTCGCCCATCGCGGAGAGCACGAGGATCGGCATCTGGCTCCACTCCCGCAGGCGGCGGGTCACCTCGATGCCGTCGATGTCGGGCAGCACGAGGTCCACGATCGCCGCCTCCGGGGGGCGCACCGCGGCCCGATCGAGCGCCTCGCCGCCCGTCTCGGCCGGCACGACCTCGAAGCCGGCCTCGCGCAGGATGACCTTCAGCGCGCGCAGGATCTGCGGCTCGTCGTCGCAGACGAGCACGCGCGGCGCGTGGCCGTTGGTGGTCGCAGTCGAGCCGCTCACGCGACGTGGTCTCGCGCGGGCGTCAGATCGGCGGCGCCGCCGCCGGCCGCCGCCTCGATCGGCAGCTCGAAGATGAACGTCGCGCCCTGCCCGGGGAGCGACTCGACGTGCAGGCGCCCCCCGTTGGCCTGCACGAAGCCCCGCGCGATCGCGAGACCGAGGCCCGACCCGCGTTGCCCGCCCTTCGCCGTGCCGGCCCGGTAGAAGGGCTCGAACACGCGCTCGAGCTGCGCCGGCGGGATGCCCGGGCCACGGTCGACGATCCGCACGATCACGCGCTCACGCACCGCCCGCGCGCGCACGGAGACCGAGTGCCCGCCGCTGTGCCGCCGCGCGTTCTCGAGCACGTTGACGAAGGCCCGCTCGAGCTGGGCCGGATCGGCGATCACGAGCGGGAGCTCGCGATCGACGGACAGCGTGAACTCGCCGTCGCGCGCGGCGAGCTCGTCCATCGCCGTGCGCAGCAGGTCGTCGACCGAGACCCAGTCGCGCCGCGGCGTGGCCGAGCCGGCCTCCAGGCGCGACAGGTCGAGCAGGTTGTCCACGAGGCGCGACAGGCGACGCGTCTCCTCCTGGATGACCGCCGCCAGCTCCTCGCGCTCGTCGGCTCCGAGCGTCGGCGAGGCGACCGCCTCTCCGGCGGCGGCGATCGCCGTCAGCGGCGAGCGCAGATCGTGGGAGACCGCGCGCAGCAGCGCCGTCTTGACGACGTCGGCCCGGCGCAGCGCGGCCGTCTCGACGACCTCGCCCTGCAGCGACTCGCGCTCGAGCGCGGCGCTCAGGAGCGCCTCCAGCGCGGGCACGACGCGCTCCTGCAGGCGCGTGAGACCGGCGTCGGAGGTGTCGCTGGGGACCACGAGCGTGCCGAGCCTCCTTGTCCCCTCCCGCAACGGGAACGCGACGCGACGATCGTTGGAATCCACCGCATCGAGCTCGATCACCGCCGACGGGAGCTCGAGCGCGGCCGAGAGGCGCGCGGAGGCGGTCGGCAACGCGGCGCCGAGGTCGTTGCCGCGCAGCAGGATGCGCGCCATCTCCGCCGCGAGATCGGCCTCGCGGCGACGCTCGACCGCCTCTCGCGCGCGCGTGCGGGTCACGTCGGCGACCGAGCTGGCGAGCAGCGCGGTGACCAGGAACGCGCTCAGCGCGACCCAGTTGCTGCCGTCGGCGATCGTGAACTGGCCGGTCGGCGGCAGGTGGAAGAAGTTGAACGCACCGGCGCTCACGAAGGCGGTGAACACGCCGAGCCACAGTCCCCACGTGGTCGAGACGATGAGGACCGCCAGCAGGTACACCACCCCGAGCGAGACGACGGGGGCGACGCGCTTGAGCGGATAGATGATCAGCGTGCAGACGGCGATGAGGACGAGCGACACGACCACCCCGGTGCGCCGGGGCGGCGGCTCCGCGGCGATGACGTAGCCGAGCAGGCGAGACATGGCTTGAGCGTAGTCGGCGGCCGCGGCGAGCGCGGATCGAGCGCCCGCGCGGTGCTACTGCTCGAAGCCCTCGACGGTCTTCTCGTCGCGCAGCTCGACGAAGTCGGGGTCCATCCCGAACTCCTCGCGCGCCCGGCGCTGGCGCAGCAGGTCCCAATAGCGGTCGAGCTCGACCCGGACGCGCTCGAGCCGCTCGCGCTGGGCCTCGCTCAGCCCCGCCTCGCCGGCCGCGAGCAGGCGGTGCTCCTCGGCCACGAGATCCTCGATGTGATTCTGCACGTTGGCGTCGTCCATCGGCGCTTGGAGCATACGCGCGCGCGGCCCGCGTGGCAAAGCGCCGCCGGGGCGGTCGACCCGGGCGTCTACGATGCCGCGCGTGCGCATCCTCGGCTCATTCGCGGCGCGCGGCGCCGCGTGGCCGCTGTCCCTGTTGGCGCTTGCCGGAATCGCACCGGCCGCCCGGGCCGCCGTTCCACCGGCGGGCGCGAGCGCGCTGACGGCGACCGTGTCGGCCGCGACGATCGGCTATGGCGCGGCCGTGTCGATCACCGGGGCGCTCACCGATGCGGGACAAGGCCTGGCCGGAGCGCACGTGCAGCTCCAGGCGAACTCCTATCCGTTCCGCGGCTACGCGACGATCGCGACGGGCATCACGGCGGCCGACGGCGCGTACGCGTTCACCGGCGTACGCCCGAATCGCAACACCGAGCTGCGCGTGATCGACGCGGCCGGCACCGCGCTCAGCCCGGCGCGGCACCTGATCGTCGATCCCGCCGGGCGCGTGAGCGAGCGCAGCCTCGGCGCCGGCCGGGTGACGCTGGCGCTTGCGGTGGCGCACACCGGGCTCGGCGAGGCGGCGCCCGTCAGCGCCTACTGGTCGCTCGCGCCGCGCGACAGCAACGCGTTCCGCATCGAGGCGGTGACCCAGACGAGCGAGTCCGGTCACGTGACCACGGCGTCGGCGACCGTCAACCCGCCGGCCGCCGACTTCACCTACCGGGTGTGCTTCGCGCCGGCCTGGCGTCACGCGATGGGGACGAGCGCGTCCTACCGGCGCTGCGTCGCCCACACCGGCCTGGCCCTGCAGGGGCAAGGCAGCGGCCGGCCGGCCGCCGCGTTTCCGACCGGCGCGGGCGTCGCCGCCGCCGCGCGCTTCATCGACGGGCGGGCCGGGAGCACGGCGTACGCCGTCGTCGACGACACCGGCGCGCTGAGCGGCGTGCGCATCCATGAGCACTTCGAGACGGCGAGCATGGTCAAGGTGATGATGCTCGTCGCCTACCTGCAGATGCTCGCCGCCGAGCATCGCGGAGTCGACGCATCGAGCAACGCGATCCTGTACCCGATGATCCACATCTCCGACAACAACGCGGCCTCGGCCGTGTTCGCCGCGGTCGGCGGCTACCCGGCGCTCGAGCGGATCGCGGCGCAATCGCAGATGACCGACTTCGTGCCGGGCGTCGGCTGGTGGGCGTACACCCAGACCTCGGCCGCCGACCAGGCGCGCTTCTTCTTCGAGCTCGACGGGCTCATCCCGGCGCAGTTCGACAGCTACGCGCGCGGACTGCTCTCAGGGATCGAGCCGTCGCAGAGCTGGGGCGTGCCGCCGGTCGCGCGGCCCCGCTACGAGGTGTTCTTCAAGACGGGGGGACTGCCGTCGCAGGGCCTGTTCACCGAGGGGGCGCTGGTGGAGCGCCCGGGCGTGCGCCTCGGGGTGTGCGTCCTGACCGACGGCGACCCGTCGATGGCCTACGGCGAGGAGTCGATCGCGGGGGTGGGCTCCGCCTTGCTGTCGGGCTGAGGCCCGCGGCGGGCCGGCGTCGCGCCGGCCCCGTTCAACCGGTTCGAGACCGGCCGCAAACGCCCGCCGGAGGCCACCCGAGCGGAACTTTGGTCGATCTTCTTCCACAGTGAGACAAGATCGACCAAAGTTCGCCCGTGGGACGCCGCGCGGAGAGGACGGACGGCTCCACCCGCCGCGGAACCGATTAGGGTCCGCCCCACATGGAGCACGAGTTCGGCGGTCCGCGCTACACGGTCGGCATCGAGGAGGAGCTGATGATCGTCGACCGGTCATCGCTCGACCTCGTCAACGCGATCCACGCGATGCTCGCCGACCCGCCCCCCGGCCAGATCCACCCGGAGCTGCTGCAGTCGGTGCTCGAGGTCGCGACGCCCGTGTGCTCGACCGTGTCCGAGGCCGCCGTCGAGCTCCGGGGGATGCGCGAGAGCGTGCGTGACCACGCCGCCAAGCACGAGCTGCTCATCGGCTCGGCCGGCACGCATCCGTTCGCCCGCTGGGAGGACCAGCGGATCGTGCGCGACGACCGCTACCGCGAGATCGTCACGTCGCTCGGGTACGTCGCGCGCCAGGAGCTCGTGTTCGGGCTGCACGTCCACGTCGGCGTTGGCGGCCCCGACGAGGCGATCTCGGTCGCCAACGGGATGCGCGCTCACGTACCGTTGCTCGTCGCCCTGTCGGCCAACTCGCCCTTCTGGCGCGGCGACCTGACCGGCCTGGCCTCGACGCGCGTGCCGATCTTCCGCTCGTTCCCCCGCGTGGGCATCCCGCCCTACTTCGCCGACTGGGCCGACTACGAGCGGCGGATCGAGTTCATGGTCCGCAGCGGCCTGATCGCCGACTACACCTACCTCTGGTACGACGTCCGTCCCCACCCACGGCTCGGGACGGTTGAGATCCGCGCGATGGACGCCCAGACGCGCGTCGAGCACACGATCGCGATCGCGGCCCTCATCCAATGCCTCGTCCGGGAGCTCGTCGAGGAGTTCCACGCGGGCCGGCCGTCGGCCGACTACCGCTGGGAGATCCTCGACGAAAACAAGTGGATCGCCGCTCGGCACGGGCTTGACACCGAGCTCGTGGTGCTGCCCGAGGGCGAGCGCGCGCCGGTGCGGCAGATCGCCGCCGAGCTCCTTGACCGGCTCGCCGACCACGCGGCGGAGCTCGGGTGCGCGTCCGAGCTGCGGGTCATCGGCGAGCTGCTCGAGAAGGGCAACGGCGCCAAGCGGCAGGCGCTCGTGTTCGAGGCCAACCACGACCTGCAGGAGCTGATGGCCGAGATCGTCGCGGCGACCGCCTGAGCTGCGCGGCGGCATCGCACGGATGTACGGTTGGCCGCCCTCCCCCGCTCACCCGCCAGTGCCGGTGGTACGTTGGTGCCCCCCACGACGAGCGAGGAGCGACGTATGGAGCGAGGTCTCACCAGGCGCGAGATGCTGCGGGCCGCAGCGATCACCGGCGCCGGAGCGGGCCTGGCCGGCCTGGCCGCCGACCCGCTGCTGTCGCCCGTGCTCGCCGCCGGCGCGCGTCGCGGCAAGCTGCAGGACATCGAGCACGTCGTCGTCCTCATCCAGGAGAACCGCTCCTTCGACCACTACTTCGGCACCTACCCCGGCGCGAACGGGTTCGGCAACGCGTCGAAGGCGGTCCTCGCCCAGCCCGGCTACCCGGCGGCGGGCTTCGGCGGCCAGCTCCTGCCGTTCCACCTGAACACGGGCGGGCAGCCGCAGTGCTTTCCCGACATCACGCACGACTGGGGCCCGCAGCACCAGAGTTGGAACGGCGGCGCGATGAACGGCTTCGTGCGCGCCCATCTCGCCGTCGACGGGCCGGCGGCCGGACCGGCGACGATGGGCTACTACGAGCAGCAGGACATCCCGTTCTACTGGGCGCTGGCACAGGCCTACACCCTGTGCGACGCCTACCACTGCTCGGTCATCGGCCCCACCTACCCGAACCGGCTGCTGTCGGTGTCGGGCACGCTCGATCCGGACGGCAAGGCCGGCGGGCCGCTGCTGCACACGCTCGGCAGCGACTACGCGAGCTACGTCGGGCGCTTCGGCTGGACGACGATGTTCGAGCAGCTGCAGTCGCGCGGCATCAGCTGGAAGGTCTACAACGGCACCGGCGGCGGCGTCCTCGACAACATGCTCGTCTTCTTCAAGCAGTTCCAGAGCAACCCGCAGCTGAACGCACTCGGCATCAAGCCGACGTTCCCGGCGGACTTCATGTCCGACCTCGACGGCGGGACGCTGCCGCAGGTCTCCTGGCTGCTCACCGGCATCAACCAGACCGAGCACCCGGGCTACTCCTCGGCCAAGGTGGGCGAATACGCCACCCGCCAGATCCTCGAGGCGATCTGGTCCAAGCCGAAGCTGTGGGCCAAGACGGCGATCTTCATCACCTGGGATGAGAACGGCGGCTTCTTCGACCACGTCACGCCGCCGACGCCGCCGGCGGGAACGCCGGGCGAGTACGTCACGGTCTCGCCGCTCCCGTCCGACGCCTCCGGCGTGGCGGGACCGATCGGTCTGGGCTTTCGCGTGCCGATGATCGTTGTCTCGCCCTTCAGTCGCGGGGGGTTCATCTCCTCGGATCGCTTCGATCACACCTCGATGCTGCGCTTCCTGGAGACCCGCTTCGGGGCCGAGGTCCCGAACCTGAGCGCCTGGCGCCGCAAGACCACGGGTGACCTGACGGGCGCGTTCAACTTCGCCGCGGCCGCGGCGCCGCGCGTGCCCGCGTTGCCGACGGTCACGCTGAGCCCGGCCGACGTGAGCGACGGCGGCTGCACGGTCACGCCGCCGCCTCCGGTCTCGGTCCCGGCCAACGTCTCGCCCAAGCAGCTCAGGCGCCGGGCGAAACGGCCGAGCGGGTTGCGGTAGGCGGGGCCGTTCGTCCAGCCTTGCCCGACCCCCGCCCGCGGTCGGTTCGGGGGCGCTCTATAATCGCCCGCTCGTGCGCGGATGTAGCTCAGTTGGCTAGAGCGTCTGCTTGCCATGCAGAAGGTCGAGGGTTCGAGTCCCTTCATCCGCTCTCACGAAATCCCCGCTCAGGCGGGGGATTTCGCTTTGTCGGGGTCGGGACGGTGGGGGATTAGGTCACAGGATTTGGTCACAGTATGGACTCCGAGACCCACCGTTGCTTGAGGCGGCGCACGCGTCATTGGCGGCGTCGGTCCCTGACTTGCAGCCCAAACCAGCGGGTCCGTCGTTGCATCCCCGCGCGCGGCCACACTGCACGACACGACCGGTCGCCACGCCGCCACGCGCGAGGCGTTTCGGCAGCTTTCTAGGTACGGCCCACCGACCTGGCCCGTCACGTCGAGGCGCCTGCAGGCGAGGACGCGGACGGCCAGCCGCGCGTAGGCAGGCGACCACGCCTGTTGGCAAGCTCATTATGGCCGGTCCGGCGATGCTCATCCCCCTGCGGGAAGTGTGGCCGAAGGCACGCGCATGAACAGGGGGTGGGCATCGCCGGACCGGAACCATTCCGGGATTTGCTTGGGACCGACTGGGTTTCTGGTGGAATACTTGAGGGTCAATGTCCGGCGTCACTGGGAAGGGCCAGAAGACTGATTCCCAGCAGGGCTGGAGCGAGACAGGCGCGGGAACTGCGCTGAGGCTGCCGAGCGCCACTGCAGCACTCGAACCGGGGTCGTCGGTACTTAGAGAATCACGGAGTCGGGGCGGCGCGATCGCATTCGGCGCCATCGGCGGCCTGCTGGCCACCTATCTGCTGTGGCTGGTCGTGCGCGGGCCCCAGGCTCTGCAGTTGGGGGTGACCAACGGCTGGGTGGGCACCGGGTTCCGCCTGGCGGCCGGTGTCGTGTGCCTGATCTTTGGGGTGCGTCAGCGTCGAGGGTCGTATGTCCCGCTCGTGTTCGGCGTGGCACTGATCTTCACGGCGATCGGCAACACGATCCTGACCGTCGATTCGCTGCACGGCCCACCGCCGCCACCGCCGACGCCTGCCGACTTCTTCGGCCTCGGCTTCATCGCGCTCTGCTTCGCGGGGATCGGGCTGATGGCGCGCGAGGATCGTCAGCGACTGAGCCCGCGCGAATTGCTCGACGGTGGCATCGCGGCGCTCGGCGCCAGCGCGGTGTGTGCGGCGTTCGTCCTTGCCCGCATCCCGCAATTGCCGGGAGAGTCGAGGGTCGGTTCGGCATTTCAGCTCGCTGATGCGATCGGCTTTGTCGTCCTCGTGCTGCTCGTGGTCGGTGCCGCCACCATCGCCGCCGGGCAATCCCGAGTAGCGTGGGTGGCGCTGACGGCGGCATTCGCGTTGCTCGCCTTGGGTTCGTGGCTGGGCGCTGCGCTGGGCATGACGCTCGCGGTTCGCATCTTGACCACGATCCAGTGGCCGGCGGCGACGCTGCTCATCGCGGCAGCGATGTGGGCCGACCCAGGCGCGCCGGACCCCCTGGCGGCGCACAGGGGGGTCGCCGTGTGGACGCCCGCGCTCGCCTGTGGCGCGGCGATCGCGGTGCTCTTCGCAGCGACACTGACGCCGGTCAACCACACGGCGACCGCGCTCGCGGCGGTCACGCTTCTCTTGGTCGTGGTGCGGGGGTTCAGCGAACTGCGCCACGAGATCGGGGCGCGCGAGCGCACCGAGAGGAGTCTGCGCCTGAGCGAAGCGGGCTACCGGCAGGTCGCGGACGAGCAGGCCGCTTTGCGTCGGGTGGCGACGCTGGTGGCGCGCGGGGTATCCGCGCGCGAGGTCTTTGACGCGGTGGCGAGCGAGACCAAGCGGATCCTCGAATTCGACACCGCCACGCTGCTGCGTCTGGAACCGGACGGCACCGTAACGGTGGTCGCGTCGGTCGGCACCCTGCCGCTCCTTACCGCCGTGGGTGACCGGAGGCCGACCCTCGCCGAGGGCGCCGTCGACCGCGTCCTGCGCACCGGCCGTCCGGCGCGCACTGACGGCTTTGCCGGGGAACCGGGCTCGGCCGGCGATCAGCTGAACGCGCTCGGCTACGGCGGTGCTGCAGCAGCGCCGATTCTCGTGGAGGGCCGCCTGTGGGGGGTCGTCCGCGCGGCCTGGTCGAAGGAGCGCTCGGTGTCGTTGGGCAGCGAGAACCGCTTGCTGCAGTTCAGCGCGCTGATCGCGACCGCGCTGGCTAACGCAGAGGCTCGCGAGGAACTGGGCACGATCGCGGATGAGCAGGCCGCCCTGCGTCGAGTGGCGACGCTGGTCGCGACGGGGGCGCCGCCGCCGGACGTCTTCGCAGCCGTGGCGGATGAGGTAGGCCGCCTGCTCTCGGTCGAGGGCGCGTTCGTGGTCCGGTACGAGTCGGACGCCACCGTAACGATCCTCGCCGGAAGGACCACATCCGACCGGCCACTGCCGGTTGGTCTGCGAACCCCGGTCACCGAGCCGAGCCTGGGCTCGATGGTGCGCGAGACCGGGCGCCCAGCTCGCATCGACCACTACGCCGACCACCCGGTCGCGCTGCAATACGGCATCAGATCCTCCGCGGCGGCGCCGATCACCGTGCAGGGTGGCCTGTGGGGCTACATCGGCGTCACATCGACGCGCGAGGAGCCGCCGCCGGGCACGGAAGCGCGCCTTGCCGCTTTCACCGAAATCGCGGCGACAGCGATCGCGAACTCGCAGGCGCGTGAGGAGCTGCGCACGGTCGCCGACGAGCAGGCGGCGCTCCGACGCGTGGCCACGCTCGTCGCGGAGGCGGCCCCAGCGGCGGACGTGTTCGCCGCGGTGGCGGAAGAGGTCGGTCGCCTGCTCGCCGTCGACGCCGCCGCGGTGCGGCGGTATCTCGCGGACGGCACCGGCGAAATCCTCGCCCAATGGAGCCAGACGGGCGAAGTCATACCGGTCGCGCTCCGAGCTCAGCCCGTCAGGGGCACCGTGACCGCAACCGTCCGCGAAACCAGGCGACCGGCTCGGGTGGACCATTACACCGAAGACAGCGGCGGGACTGCGCGTGAGATCGGCATCCGCTCCGCGGTGGGCGTGCCGATCACCGTTGAGGGCGAGCTTTGGGGTCTCATCGCCGTCGTATCGACGAGCGAGGAGCCACCACCACGCGAAACCGAGGAACGTCTCGCGGGGTTCACCGCACTCGTGGCCACCGCGATCGCAAATGCTCACGCTCGCGAGCAGCTGCGCACGATCGCTGATGAGCAGGCCGCCCTGGGACGTGTGGCCACGCTCGTCGCGCAGGGCGGAGCGCCGGCGGTGGTGTTCGCCGCGGTTGCCGAGCAGGTCGGCCAGCTGCTCAGCACCGACGATGCCCTGGTGGTCAGGTTCGAGCCCGACGACAGCGTCACGATCGTCGCCTCGTGGACCGCCACGGGCGAGCCGCTCCCGGTCGGCCATCGCCGGCACGTCGAACCGGGCGATGGTCTCACTCCGCTCGTCCGCGAAACGGGCCAACCGGCGCGCATCGATTCGCGGACGGGCTACTACGCGGAGCTGGGAGTCGAATCCGCCGTCGCCGCTCCGATCACGGTCGAGGGTCAGATCTGGGGCGTGGTCGGCGTGGCGCTGCGCGGCGACAAGCCGGCTCCGCCGGAGACCGAGGCGCGCCTTGCCGGCTTCACCGAGTTGGTCGCGACTGCGATCGCCAACGCAGAGAGCGGGGAACAGCTCGTGGCGTCGCGAGCGCGGATCGTCGCCGCCGCCGATGGGGCGCGCCGGCGTATCGAGCGGGACCTGCATGACGGCGCCCAGCAGCGGCTGGCCGCCCTGGGGCTCCGGCTGCGCGGGGCTCGAGCGGCCGTGCCGCCGGAACTGCGCGAGCTCGGCGCGGAGCTCGACGGCGCTGTCGCCGACGCGAGCGGCGCGCTGGAGGAGCTACAGGACATCGCGCGCGGCATCCACCCGGCGGTACTGAGCAAGGGTGGCCTCGACCCGGCCCTCAAGGCGCTCGCTCGCCGCTCGCCGCTCCCGATCGATCTCGACGTGGGCGCGCTGGGACGGCTGCCCGAGCATGTCGGGGTCAGCGCGTACTACGTCGTCGCCGAGGCGCTGACCAACGCCATCAAGCACGCGAGTGCCTCGGCGGTCGCGGTGACGGCCCAAGTGGACGCCGCAGAGGCGGTCTTGCGCGTGACCGTCCGTGACGACGGCGCCGGCGGCGCCGACGTGACCGGGGGAACGGGGCTGCTCGGCCTCAAGGACCGCGTGGAGGCCCTGGGCGGCCGCATCGTCCTCGACAGCCCGCGCGGCGCGGGCACCAGCCTATGCGCGGAACTCCCGCTCACCGATACCGACGGCGGCACCGCCTCTCGTCCTCGCCGGTGATTTGTGAGGCCACCACCCTGAGACCGCAGCGCCCTGCTGGCTTTGCCGATGCGATGGCCCGCATCGACGCAGCGCGGCATCACCACGGATAGCCTCGCGAGCGGGGCCGAACGCGCCTCGGGTTACGGGGCAGCGGCGTTGGCGTCGCCGACGGCCACGGTATTCGTGGCGTCTATGGCGCCCGTTGGCATGCCGTCTTCCATAGCCGCGAGACGGGTGTCAGGAACCTGGGCCTGACGTCGGATCCCCACTAGTGAAGGCGGTGCTTCATGGCCTATCAGACTGTGAACCCCTACAGCGGCGAGGCGGGAGAATCGTTCCGCGAACTGGACGACTCCGAGCTCGAGGTCGCTGTGTCGCGCGCCCAATCGACCTTTGGAGTCTGGCGCGAAAAGACCTTTGGCGAGCGCCGGACGATCGCCAGGCGCGCCGCGGGGATCCTCCGTGAGCGACCCAACGAGTTCGCTCAGCTGCTGACGCTCGAGATGGGCAAGCTGATAGGCGAGAGTCGTGGGGAGGTCGCGCTGACGGCGGACATCATCGAGTACTACGCCGACAACGCCGAGGAGTTCCTCGCGCCGCAGAAGCTCAGCACGGACCCCCAGGAGGGCGATGCGACCGTGATCAGCAGCCCGTTGGGGGTCCTGCTCGGGGTGCAGCCGTGGAACTTCCCCTACTACCAACTTGCCCGGTTTGCGGGCCCGAATCTGATGGCCGGCAACGTGGTGCTCGTAAAGCACGCGTCGATCGTCCCCCAGTCCGCCCTGGCTTTCGAGCGCCTGTGGCGTGAGGCGGGAGCGCCGCAGGGCGTCTACACCAACCTGTTCGTCAGCAAGGAGCAGATCACGAAGCTGATCGACGATCCGCGAGTCAAGGGCGTGGCGCTGACGGGTAGCGAGGGAGCGGGCGCCGTCGTGGCTGCTCAGGCGGGCAAGATGCTCAAGAAGTCCACGATGGAGCTCGGCGGCAGCGATGCGTTGATAGCGCTGGCGGACGCCGACCTCGACAAGACGGTCGAGTGGGCGCTCTGGGGGCGCATGAACAACGGCGGGCAGTGCTGTGTGGCGTCCAAGCGGATCATCGTCGCCGAGGAGATCGCCGACGAGTTCCTGGAGAAGTTCCAGGCAGCTCTGGGGCGGCTATCCGCCGGGAACCCGATGGACGAGGCCACGACGCTCCCCCCGATGTCCTCTCAGGAAGCCGCTGACAAGCTCCGCGGGCAAACCGCCGAGGCGGTCGCGCACGGCGCCCAGGCGATCCCGGCCGGGGAACCCGTGCCGCAGATCGGCGCGTTTGTCCAGCCGACGATCCTCACCGGCGTGACGCCCGAGAACCCGGTCTTCCACCAGGAGCTGTTCGGCCCCGTGGCGATGTTCTTCCGCGCCAAGGACGAGGATGAGGCGGTCGCGATCGCCAACGACTCCCAGTACGGGCTCGGCGGGTCTGTGTTCACAAGAGATACCGATCACGGCAGGGCGGTCGCCGCACGCATCGAGACCGGGATGGTGTTCGTAAACCACCCCACTTGGACCAAGGCCGACCTGCCGTTCGGCGGGGTGAAGAACTCGGGCTACGGTCGCGAGCTCTCCGCGTTGGGCATCGAGGAGTTCATCAACAAGAAGCTCGTCAACGTCGTCCCGATCGGCGCCCCGGCCTGACCGATGGACGCCGCCCGACCCGGTCGACGGGCCGACAGGGCCTCCTTGACTCGCAGATTCTCACATGTCAGCCCGGGCGTACTTGCCTTGGCGACGCTTACGCTGGGAACCCCCGTGCTCTGGCTGGCTGCCCGTCCTGGAGGTGAACCTGGGACCCGGTTTCTCGGCGAGCTCTTCGGTGTCGAGGCCGTGCTGCTGTTCTCCTGCTCCTTGGTCCTCGCGACGCTGCTCCCGATCGTCGAAGCGGCATTCGGGGGCCTGGACCGGGTAGCCCTGTGGCACCGCCGGGCGGCGATTGGCGGTCTCCTCCTGCTCCTGCCGCACGTCGCGCTCGTCTCCTCACCCGCGGACCCCTTCGCGACCTCCCTTGGGCGTGGGCTCGGAGACGTCGCGCTTGCCGGGCTCGCGATCCTCGGTTTCTGGGCCCTCGCCCCCCGTCTGCGGGCAGCGCGATGGCCGGGTCCGATTCGCCGCATGGCGCGCTCCAGCTACGAGCATTGGCTGACCGCACACCGCCTCACCGGACTGTTCGTCGCCGCGGCCGTCGCACACGGAGCCATCGTCGATCCCGTTCTGCATCACTCGAGCCTGCTGCGTATCGTGTTTCTCATCATCGGCGGGACAGGTGTCGTCGCCTACCTCTACCGCGAGCTGTTCGCCCGCTACGTGGTTCCGATCTACGATTACACGGTCGCCGATGTACAGCGGCTGAATGACAGCACCCTCGAGGTCGGCCTCGATCCGCTCCGCCAGTCGCTGTCCTTCGTCGCCGGCCAGTTCGTGTTCCTTGCCTTTGGTGGCTCCGGTGGCTGGCAGCGTCATCCCTTCACGGTCTCGAGCCGCCCGGGCGACCCAAGGATGGCGGTCACGATCAAGGCTCTCGGGGACTACACCGAGGAGCTCCTCGACAAGCTACATCCCGGCGTTCCCGCAAAGGTCGCCGGGCCATTCGGCGGCTTCGACTATCGCAGCGGAGGCAACGAGCAGGTCTGGATCGCCGGTGGGATCGGGATCACGCCCTTCATCAGCTGGATCCGCACATTCGATGGGAGGCTCGATCGCGACGTCGACCTCTACTACTCCGTAGCGCACAAGGACCAGGCCGTCTATCTCGACGAGATTCAGGCCGCGAGCACACGGAACCGGTCGTTTCGCGCGCACCTCGTATCCACTGACAAGGACGGGCGACTGACGGGAGACAGCATTCTCGGCGCCTCGCCCTCGGGCGCGAGTCCGTGGGTGTTCATGTGCGGCCCGCCGCCGATGATGGAAGGCTTGGCCAAGGACCTACGTCGCGTTGGTCTGCCCGATGACCAGGTTCGCTGGGAGCAGTTTGGTGTGCGATGAATGCGGCGCGCTCCGGTGGTCGCCTCGCGGGTCACGGTGTGCCCGCCCTGACGTTCCAGAGCGCCAGAGGAGGCGTCGTGCTCGTTGCAAAGCTGCGCCTGCCCACCCGCGAGTCTGACGTCTACCTTGTGAAGAAGGGCCCGGCTCGGCTCTTGCTTACTGCGTTCCAGACGCTTCTGCCAATGCATTGAGCGAGGGCGAGAAGTAGTAGGCGCAGCGGACGGGTTTGGAGAAGTCGGTCAGCCGGTCGCGAAGTCCGTCGGGCGCGTTGCCGAACATTCGCTCCAGCATCACGTCGTATCGCGAGCGGGCGGCGCTGAAGGCCACAAAGTACAGACCGTGTTCGTCGGCGTTGCCGTAGGGAACGCTGCGGCGAAAGATCTCAAGCTCCTGATCGTCGACCGTCGTCTCGACTCGCGCGATGTGGGCCGTCGAAGGCTTCTCTGAGTCCTGAAGTTCGATGCTTTCGGCCTTGGTACGCCCGATAACCCGCTGTTGGTCCTCCACGGATAGCTGGTTGAACGCCACAAGATCGTGCACCCAGCGCATCGCCAGCACGTGGCTGCCGCCTTCTCCAGCGTGGCCGGGCGGGACGAGCGCAACTTCGGGGGCCCGGTGTATCGGCGGGTTGGCCGTACCGTCGATGAAGCCGGTGATATCCCGGCCCCCCTGATAGGTGAAGCCGGGCTGCTCGGCGGCAAGGCTGGCGTGGTCGCGCAGTGCCAGCAACGCCGCCCGAGCGCTCTGCCAGGTCACGTCCGGCTCGGCGCCGCTCAACCAGAGCCACGCGTCGTGCTGATGAGCAGGCGCGGTATGGCCGTCGCGTCCGGTGATCGACTCAAACGGCGCGAGGTCGGCGGGAGCGCCAGAGGGCAACACCGATCGCCACAGCTCAGCTCCGAACCCTGCGACAAGGTTTACGCCACCCGCCGACACCTCTGGTGTCCGAAGACGGCGAAACGCCGACACCGCCTCGGCGGCATCGACACCAGGCTTCAGATCGAACTCCAAGAAACGATGGGCGTGCGTGCCCTGGGCAAAGATGCCGAACTGCGGCAGGACAAACGGCCGCGACTCCGTGCCCACGGTTACGTCTCCCCGGAGACCAAGTTCATCGTCACGCCAGCCGGCGGCTTCCGAGCGCGGCGGAGAGCGCGCGGCAAGCCGGAAGTGATTGCAGCAGTCATTGCGGTGCGGGTCAACGGGGTGTGTCAGGCCGGTTGAAATGTAGACGGGATGCGCCGATCTCGGTGCGTTCGTGCTCTTCTCAGTTGAGCGGGCCGTACGGGCCCCAGAAGGCCTGCACGCAAGCGAGCGCGAAAGCAAAGGGCTCAACTGGGGCAAGGGCGAACGGGAGCAGCTCGTCTTCGAGGAAGGCGAAGGGCTCGACGCGCTCAGGCGCAGGCAGGTCGTCGACCAGCCCAGCCAGCAGCTGCTGCGCGCTCACGACTCGTCCCTCTCCGCCACGAGCGATATCGCGTGCTGATCGACGACGCCGGGCTGGAGGTCGGGGACGTCGATTTCGTAAGACGGGAGCGGCGGCGGCGTGTGGGCCATGCAGCGAGACTCGCGCCGGGCGGTCGCTGGTCCTATAGGCGATGCGTACCGACGAAGACGCGACGCATCTACCTCACCGGCGCCCGACGTCAGTCAGATCGGTTATGGCGACTGGCCATCTCGGTCTTTGGTGATGCGTGAGAGCGTTCCAGCGTCGGTCGGCATGAGCATCGATCCATGCTTCCAACGCTCCGTCCTCGCAGAACTGGCCCGGATCCGTCAGCGAACCGGACGCCGCCGCCCGCGACTCGATCCGGCCCGCGCGCTGGCAGAGCGACTGCACCGCGATCAGCACGACCTGATGGGTCACCTACGGCGCGTGGCGTCCGCGGTACCGCAGCCGTGTCGTCCGCTGGCCTGGCTTCATCACGCTGGCGAACGCAACGTCGCGCCGGAGGACCTGTCCGCGGCGGGCCTGCGGGCGGCCGACCGCCGGACGGTCGAGCTACTCGCTCACGTGGACGCTCCGCACGCGGACGATCTCGGCGTCGGGCGTCTGCGTCTCATTGCCGAGATGCCGGGTCCGGCCGGGGAGTGGGCACGGCTCGTCGCTCGCGCCGACGTGGTCGACCGGCTGCTCTACACCGGCTTGCAGGAGACCCATCTCACCGTGTTGACGCTGCTCGACCGACCGGAGCGCTGAAGGCGAGCGGCTCCACACCGCGGCGCGGCCATCAAATTCCAGCGCAAACGTAACCGGCGTGTATGGCGGTCGGCTCGACGGTTCTCGGAACGACCGCCGGCGCAACCCAGGGTCATTGCGTAACCAACCGAAAGGAGCGCTTCGTGACCACGAACGCCACCATCGAAGACGAAGTCCGCGCGGAGCTGGACCTCGACCCGCGCGTCCCCGATCCGTCCGAGATCGCCGTGTCGTCCGACGACGGCGGGCTGACGCTGCGCGGCACGGTCGGCAGCTTCGGCCAGCGCCGGGCGGCCGTCAACGACGCTCGCAAGATCGCCGGCGTCTACGACGTCTATGACAACATCCAGGTTCGCCTGCTCAACGACAGCCGCCGAGAGGACGCCGAGATCCGCGGCATCGCCCTGCAGATCCTGATGTGGGACGCGGAGCTCCCGTCCGAGTCGATCGACGTGAAGGTCCACGATGGGTGGATCACGCTGAAGGGCGACGTGCCCTATCAGTACCAGAGCGACCTCGCGTTCGAGGACGTAGCCGGCCTCTTCGGCGTCGTCGGCGTCACGAACGAGATCCGGGTCACCACCCCCTGACGGCGAAGCGCCGCGTGGGCGGTCCACCGCCCACGCGGGACGCCGGTCATGGCAAGGATCGCTCTCGGTGTGTCCCGTGGCCGGACCTACGGGCACCCGTCCCTGGCGAGGCGCGTGTCCCGCGCCCGCCTCTTCCTATGACGTTGTCCACGATCGAAAGGGCGAATCATGAAGCGCGAGTCCCTGAAGCGATTCGTCACCGGGTTGTTGGCGCTGAGGTGGCTTCGGCACCGCCACGGTGCGCGAGGCGCGCATCATCAGTAGAGCGCAGCCTCACTGGCAGCGCGGTCGGTTCGGCGGGACGGTCGACGAGCACCCCAATCGGGCGCACGGTGACCGTCCCGTCCTGCCGGCCGCGCGCGACGATCCGCCCTCGTGGGACGACTCCGGTGGGACGACTCCGCGGTGCGCGGGGCTCCCTGGGCGGGAAGGGCGCTTCGGCCGCAACCGGACCTATCGCTGGGCCGCGCCCGCGCCGAGCGCCGCCGAATCGTCGGCCGGTTCTCCCCGCAGCCGGGCGAGTTGGCGGCGAAGGATCGCGTAGGCGATCGAGCCGCCCACGAGCGGCACCAGCAGGCCGACCGCTTCGTACAGGATCACCGCCGCGAACGCGGCATTGCGCCCGGCCCCGTATACCACCAGCATCGCACCGATGCCACCGACCGTGCCGAGCCCGGCCGGTATGAACGGAATCGAGCCCCCGAGCGCACCGATGATGTACGCCATGGCGACGACGGCGAAACTCGGCGGGGTGGGCGCGTGGATTGCGAGGAACGCGCTCCAGAGCACGAGCGCGTCGAACGCGAAGTAGGCGACGGCTCCGAGCACGCTCTTGACGCCGGCGCGATGGAACAACAGTCGTCGGGTGTCATCGACGGCGGCCGCGAGCGTCGTGATCGAGTGGGACAGCTTCGGATGCGTGGCCTTTGTGCGCAGCGCGTACGTCTCCGCGCGCCGAGCGACGAACAGGGCAGCGCTGATGCCGATCGCCGCCGCCGAAGCCGGCAGCAGGGTCAGGGCGGGACTGGACGTTCCGGCGAGGATCCCGGTCCAGAGCCCCAGGCCCAACACCACGAGCGCGAGTGCGTCGACCGCGGTGTTCAGGAAGCTCAGATTGAATTGCCGCTCCGCGATGCGCTGTGACGGCATGCCGAGTCGATGCAGTATCCACGCGCCGACACCCACGCCCGACAGAGATCCGCCGGGGACGAGCGTTCCCCCGCCGAGCTGCGCCCAGGCCGCGCGGGTCCCCGTGCGGTTGCCGCGGCCGTCACGGGCAAGCAGGTTCTCGGGGTCGATGATCTCACGCCAGGACCGGACGAACCCCACCTCGGACAGCGCCTCGAGCAGCAGAGCGCCGGCGACCCACTCCCACCGCACGCGCTCGAGGTCGCGCAGGGCCGCCGCAAGACCGGGCACCAGCCGGAGAACGAGGTAGGCGAGCAGCGCGTACCCGAGCACCTTGACGGCAGACTTCTTGAGGTGGCCTCGCGCCGCGCTCAGCATGCGCCGCTGGCGGCGCGTCTGCGCCAGCCCGGGTCGAGGCGGGTCATGGGGGCGAGTCACGCCCACGGCCCGTCAGAGCTCGTTCACGCGGTCGCGAGGCACATCGATGACGATGGCCGCGGACGACACGGCTCCCGATCGCGTCCGTCGCTCCCGCCATACCGAGTCGTTCTCGCGCGCATGTCTACCACTTGCGTGACCCGCTCGGCCAGACGCCGTCGCTGGCCCGGCTGCAGGCCCACGCGCTCAGGCCAATACGGACAAGGCTGCGCCACGGGCGTCGACCTGACGGCCGGCGGGACCACGTCGCGCGGCTTACGCGGCGCGGGCGATGCCCGGGGCCATCCGCGGGCGCCGGACTCTGCGTCGTAGCGTCGCGCAGGCGGCAGCGCGGCCGGCGGCGATGAGGTCGTCCGCGTGGCCGAAATCCGTCGGCAGGATGCCGGTCACCGCGGCCGGGGGCACGATGAGCAGATCGATCAGATCGGCGTAGCGGAGGATGTCTTCGTCAAATCGCCGGCCGACGGCGCGAGCGATCGCGGCGACACCCGCTCCGAGGACGCCGCGCGGTACACGCGGCAGCCGGTCGGTCCCCATGGCCTGTAGCACGACGATTCGGTCGGCGCCCAGCTCGACGGCGTGGGAGATCGGGGTGTTGTTGGTGACGGCACCGTCGACGAGCAGCCCGGACTCCCACGCGACGGCGGGGAAGACCCCGGGGATGGCCGCGCTGGCCAGAACCGCGTCGACGGCCGGCCCGCTCGAGAGCCGCATCTCCTGGCCGCTGAGCATGTCCGTTGCGACGACGTGGATCGGTATGGCCGCCTCCTCGAGGCGGTCGAACTCGAGGTGACGTCGGAGCAGCCGCCGGAGCGGACCGGCGGGCACGGAGTGGTCACGCAGGCCGAGCAATCCGAGGCCCGCCGTCAGCGGGTTGGCCGGAAACACCTGCGCGCGGCTCAACCCGCGCCACAGGCTCTCAAGCTCGCCGGCGGTCGCCTCGCTCGGCTCACGGGAGGCGACGAACCCGGCGTTGACGGCGCCGACCGAGGTGCCCACCAGCAGATCCGGCCGGACACCGTGCTCATACAGCGCGTGCAGCATGCCGGCCTGTGAGGCCCCGAGGCTGGCACCGCCGGAGAGGACGAAGGCAACGGTCATGGTCTGAGCGTGGTGGCTGGTCGCAGCCCGGGCAAGGCGTGACGACATCGCCGCGAGACGTGCCAGCTATGGCGGCGGCGCACAGGTGAGAGCGGGCGAAAACCCGCGGGTCGACCTCACGCGACGGCGACCGACAGGCCGACGGTGATGACCGACACCACGAGGAGGATCGAATAGGTCACCACGTATCCGCGGTAGCGTCCGATGAACGCCGCGGCGACGACCGTGATCCCGAGTGACGCCAGCACGCATGCCGTCGAGGAGCCGAAGACGAACGGGACGGCAGGCAGCACCGAGCCGATGAGCGTCGCGCCGGCCATCACGATGGACTTGCGCAGATCGCGGTTGCAATCCGACAGGTACTGGCCGGCGCCCATCCCGATCGTGGCGGCGACGGCAATCCCGATCGCCGCGGCGAGGATCTTCGGCGCCGAGGCGTGCGTCGCGAGCAGCCCCGCCACCACGCCGAGCGTCGACGTCATGCCGTCGAACGAGCCGAAGATGGCCGTGTTGCGATCGCTGGCCGACAGGTGGACGCGGTCCCGAGTCGCGTGCGGGCGCGAAGCCGCCGCGATACCCGAAGAGTCGGGGCTCTGCGCTCGGCTGATCGGCTCGGCGCTCATGCACCCCAACGTACGGCGGCCGGCATGCGAGACCTAGCAGCACTGCGTATGGCGCCGGTGCACCGACGTTCTGGGTCCGCGCGAGACCCCTCCGTAGCGTCGCGGCATGAAGATCAAGCCAATCTGGCTGCCCGGTCACGAGCGCCCGGCGGGAGCCCGCCGGATGAGCCGAGAGGCGGAAGTCGCCGAATACCGCGATCGCCGCCGCATGGAGCGGGCGGCCGCACGCGCGCTCGAGGGATCGCTCATCTCCCTCGCCGCCCTTCTCGGAAGCGACGTCAAGGACCCCGCCGGCCACACCGCCGGCCAGCTGCGTGACGTTGTCGTACGTTGGACACGGGGAGCCTCGCATCCGGCCGTGACGGCGTTCGTCGTGAGGATCGGCCGAACCGACGTGCGGGTGGCGGCACACTGGATGCAGGCCACAGCGCCGGCGTCGGTCCGCCTGCGCTCCACGAAGGCCTACGCCAAGACGGCCGAGCGGCAGGCCGCGGAGGTTGCGCTTGCGCATGACGTGCTCGACCGCCAGGTCATCGACACGAGCGGGGTCGAGCTCGTGCGTCCGGCGGACGTGTACCTGACCGTCGTGGACGAAAGCGTCGTGCTCGCCGGCATCGAGGTGGGAGTGGGCGCGTTGTTCAGGCGGCTCGGACCGAAGCGGCTGCGGCGGCGCCTCCGTCCGCGGCGCGTCATCGACTGGGCGTCACTTCGCGCCTTCTCTCCGGCACGCGATGACGGCATCAGGCCGCGTGGTCGGCGGGCCGACCTCGCGGGCGTGGCCGGCACGCGACTCGAGCTCGGCGTGGCCGCCGGAGAGGTTCGCGAGGACCACGCCATCGACGTGCAGGCGGCGTTGCAGTCGTCACTGCCGGAGAAGGGACAAGGATCGCCGTGAGCGCGATCGACGCTCCGGCTGCTGGGCGCGCGCGGACGCTCCCGCGCTGGCTGAAGCGAGTCCTGGCGTTCGCGGCCGTCCTCGGGCCCGGGCTCATCGCCGCCAACGCCGGCAACGACGCCGGCGGCATCCTGACCTACGCCAGCGCCGGGGCTCAATTCGGCTACCGCACGCTCTTCCTGATGGTCCTCATCACGGTCGCCCTGGTCGTCGTTCAGGAGATGTGCTCGCGTCTGGGCGCGTACACCGGCGAGGGTCTGGGGGCGCTCATCCGCGAAGAGTTCCCACTTCGCAGTGGCGCAGCGGCCATGGTGCTCCTGTTCGTCGCCAACGCCGGCCTGACGGTGAGCGAGTTCGCCGGTGTCGGCGCGGCGGCCGAGCTGTTCGGTTTGTCTCGCTACATCGCCGTGCCGATCGCGCTCGTCGGGATCTGGGCGCTCACCGTGCTCGGCGACTATTCGCGCGCCGAGCGCGTGTTCCTCGTCATGGGCCTGGTCTTCCTGGCCTATCCGATCGCCGCGTTCCTCGGCCACCCACACACGGGCGTCGTGCTGAGCAACCTGGTGTGGCCGCACTTCCTCAGATCGAACGCCTTCCTGCTGCTGTCGGTCGCCCTCATCGGCACGACGATCACTCCGTACATGCAGTTCTATGTGGCCTCGGCCGTCGTTGACAAGGGCATCACTCCGCGCACGTATCGCGGGGAGCGCTTCGACACCATCAACGGCGCGATCCTCTCGGACCTCATCTCGGTCTTCATCATCATCGCCACGGCCGCGGCGATCGGCGGCAGCGGCCCGCTCACTTCGGCCGCCCAGGCGGCCGAGGCGCTGCGCCCAGTGGCCGGCGCCTTCGCCTCGCAACTGTTCGCCATCGGGCTGCTCGGGGCGTCGCTGCTGGCCGCCTCGGTCGTGCCCCTGTCGACCGCCTACGCCATCGCCGAGACGGCGGGGGTCGAGCGTTCGCTCTCTCGCAAGCTGCGTGAGGCGCCGGTCTTCTACGGGCTATTCACCGCGCAGGTCGTGATCGGGGCGCTGTTCGCACTGCTACCCGGAAACCTCGTGCAGCTCGTCGTGAACGCGCAGGTCCTCAACGGGTTCATCACGCCCGTGCTGCTCACCTACATCCTCATCCTGGCCAATCGGCGCTCGGTGCTCGGCGACGCCGCCAACGGTCGGTGGTTCCGCGCCGTCGCCACGCTGTGCGTCGCCGTCGTCGGCGCCCTGTCGGCCGTCGTCTTGGTCCAGACGGTGCTCGGGTGGCTGTGACCGCACACAATTCGGCCGCCGCCGACGACCACAGCGCACGAGCACGGGACGCGGCGCGCCGAGCGGCAACCGACCCGCCACCGATCGCCTCCGCCGACCGTGCGACCACACAAGTCGGCGGCGAGCCGTCCAACACCGCGGTGCGGTCAGTGCGACTCGTCGCGCCCACGGCGAGGGGCGTCTTCCGGATGGTGGCACTCGTCACCCTGTGGGCGATTGGGTTGTACCTGGCCTGGCGTGTGCGCGGCGTGCTCCGGCTCTGCGCGATCTCCCTATTCCTGGCCCTGGCCCTCATCCCGATCGTCGACGCGCTCGATCGACACATCCGCGCGCCGCGCGCTGCCGTCATCCTCGCCCTGTACGTCCTGCTGGCGGGCTCAGTGGCCGTCCTCGGCTCCGTCGTGGTGCCGAGCATGGCCAAGCAGGTGCAGGAGATCTCGCGCAACGCGCCGCGCTACGCAAGCGAGCTCCGCGCGAACACGACGTTTCGCCACTACGACGATCGCTACCACATCACTGCAAAGCTCGAAGGCGACCTGCAACGCCTTCCGCAGCTCCTCGGCCGCGCGGCCGGGCCGCTCGAAGACGTCACCGTCCAGGCGGCCGGCGTCGTGGGCCAACTGGTCACCGTGCTCGCGCTGACGTTCCTCCTGTTGTTACACGGACGCGAGTACGTCGGAATGGCGCTGCGACTCACCGGTGCGCGCGAGGCGCGCTACCGCAGCACCCTGATCGACGTCAATCGGGCCGTGGCCAACTACATGCTCGGCAACGTGGCGATCAGTGTCATGGCGACGCTCGCCACCTGGATCGTGTTGTCGATCCTCGGCGTTCCCTATGCGCTGTCCCTCGGGGTCGTCGTCGGCTTCTTCGACCTCATCCCCCTCGTCGGAGCGACGATCGGCGCGATCGTGGTGGCACTGGCCACGGCCACCGTCGACTTCCCGGTCGCCACGATCGTGTGGGTGGCCTTCATCATCGTCTACCAACGTGTCGAGGACTACGTGGTCCAGCCGCTTGTCTACGGTCGCGCGCTGAAGGTCAATCCGATCGTGACGATCCTGGCGGTCCTTATGGGCGCCTCCCTGCTGGGGATCCTCGGCGCGCTGCTCGGTATCCCGATCGCGGCGGCGCTGCAGATCATCTTTCGCGACTGGTGGGCGAACCGCACGAGCAGCGCGCCGGCCCAGGTCGCCGGGTAGTCCACCCCGACATCACGAAACCGTCTGACGCGGGCGCTCCGCAGTTCTCGCGCCGAACCGCCTTCGAGACCAGCTTCGCTACACGCTCGCAACCGAGCGTCTCAGACCCATTCCATCAGTGAGGAGCAGCATGTTTGCCTTCGACACATCAATCTCGAGAGGACGCGCCGCGTTTCAGGGCGTGTTGGCGGCGGTACTCGGCGCCGCCTGCATCGTATGGCCGGGTGTAACGATCGGGGTGGTCGTCGCGCTGTTCGCCGTCTACTGCTTCGTCGACGCGATCATCCAGGTCGCGAGCCTGTTCAGCTCAGCGGACACGGCGGGTCAGCGTGTACTGATGGTCGTGCTTGCGCTCATCGATGTGGCGGCCGGCATCGTCGCGGTCTCCTATCCGGGGATCACGGCCGGCGTGCTCGTCATCGTGATCGGCATCTGGGCGATCATCGGCGGGGCGATCCAGATCACCGCCGCCTGGGGCGGCGCCGGGGGCGGCTGGTTCGCTGTCGGCGGGGTCTTGTCGGTCCTGGCCGGCATCCTGCTGATCGCGTGGCCCGGCATCGGCGCGTTCTCGCTCGCGCTCGTGTTGGGGATCTACCTGCTCGCGTACGGCATCACGCTGCTCGTTCTCGCGGCGGCCACGCCCTCCGGCGAGACCGTCGACGCGGTCGCGTAGCCGCGCAGCTCCCCGGGGTGATCTGAGACGCCGCCACGCGCGCCGGACCGACTCGGGCCCGGCGCGCGCTGCGGCCGCCGACTCCGAGATCGGGCTGCGGCCCCTGACTGCTCGCGGGGCGCGGCGAGGCACGCGGGCCCATCGACGACTGCAACCGCCGGCGACCTGAGAGGGACGCACTGCGCACGATCGAGCGGCTAGCAGTTGTCGCGCTCGACCCGTCGCCGCGAGCGGTCGGTCACCGCAGGGCACAGCGACCGCATGGCGCTGCCTCCCGAGGGGCGCTGCGTTCCGCGGCCTAACCAGGAGCGCGACTCCGCTGGCGGCAGCCACGATCCGCTCGACCGGGTGTCGGCGCCCACGCGCGCGGCGCGAACCGCCATTCTGCGCGCCGGGCTGTGAGAAGAGCCGCGAGAGTCCTGGATTGATGGCGTGAGCCGAGCGTCACCGCGCTCCTGGTGACGGCCACGCTGATTCAGCCGTCGGGCGGCCTCCCGGGCGGACCGGACGATCCTGCGGCTGCGCAGGCGAATCGGCTCGCCAGCCTCGGGCCGTGTGAGCGCAGCCACGTCAGTCGGCCGCTTTCGTGTTCGAATCGCGGGGCCGGCGCTGAAACGCCGGCCGCTCAACTCTGAGCCTAGCGTTGCTCGCGGAGCTGCCGTCGCGCCCCGTCTCGGGCCGCGCGCTCTGCCGCCGCGGCACCCGCGATCTCGGCCTTGACGTCGTCGAGGCGCTTGCGCTCGACGGTCCCCCCCAGGCCAGCCATCGCGGCGTCGATCACCTCCGGGTTGGACTCGCCGACTTCTGCCAGCAGGGCGGTGTGGCCCACGCGCGCACAGCGAGACATCGCATCGAGCGCGGACGTCGTCTCCGCGCTGTCATCCTGGTCGATGAGCGCCCCGGTCACCACTCCAGCCGTCCCCACGAGCAGCGCTCCCAGTGGCCCTCCGATGCTCCCGATGAGCAAGCCGAGGACGCCTCCGAGCGCGCTCTTTTCCACTAACCCCGTGTCACCGACGGCGTCCTTCGTGACGACTCGGCCGTCCCGCTCGCGTAACACGACGGCTGCGCCTGTCAACTTCGCTTCACCCTTGCGGTCGAGCTCCGCGAGCCTTGTCAATGCTTTGTACGCGTTGGCGTCGTCGTGGAAGCGAACGCCGATCACATTTCGCATGGTTCTTCCTTTCCCTCGTGTACCGGTCGGTTCGACCTAGGGCACGGGGGTCGACCGGCCAATAGCGCTCGCCGCCGCGGGAAGAACGAACGCGTCTAAGGCCGATCGGCGGCGGCTCAACCTAGGCGGCGGCTGGTAGGCGCGCGAGCTGCCGCAGTCGCTGAAGCGCCTCGCGCTCGAGCTGACGGCTGCGCTCCTCGCCGAGGCCGAGCGACGCGCCGATCTGCTGGTGGCTCTGGGGCGCCGTTCCGCCGAGTCCGTAGCGACCGACCAGCACGTGCCGGTGGCGCTCGGGCAGATGGCGAAGCATCGCCCAGACTCGGGTACGGTCCTCTTCGGCAGCAACCCGATCGGAGGGGTCGAAAGCGTCGGGGTCGGCGATCAGCTCGCCCAGGCAGGCGTTCTGATCTTCGAGCGGCGAATCGAGCGAGGCCGTCACGCGGGCGACGTCCTGCAGGGCCCGGATGGTTGACGCGGTCAGCCCTGTCCGCTCGGAGATCGCCTCCTCCGACACCGGTGATCCCTCGCGGCGAAGCTCGGACTGGGCGCTCCGCAGCGCCGCGAGCTGCTGCCTGGCCTGCGCCGGGATGCGAATCGTTCGCTCGGCGTGCAGCGCGTCGAGCACGGAGCGGCGGATCCACCAGACCGCGTAAGTCGAGAACTTGAGGCCGCGACGGTAGTCGAATCTCTCAACCGCCCGCACCAGCCCAACGGTACCCTCCTGCACAAGATCCGGGAACGGGACGCCGCGTCCGCGATAGGGTCGCGCGACGGCCAGGACAAGCCGCACGTTGGACTCGACCATCTGTCGCTTGGCATCGACGTCCCCCCGCTCGATGCGCTTCGCCAAACGGATCTCGTCCGCCCTCGACAGCAGCGGTTGGCGTACCAGGTAGCGCTCGAGCACGCCCAGCCCGTCCGTGCCGCCCGGCGATCCATTCGCCGCGCTCACGCCGCCGCCTCGTCGAACATCAAGTTCGCATGGCGGCTATCACCGCGCGAAATGTCAATTGCACACGTGCGGTCTTGGCTGCTGGGTGGCACCGCGACAGCGTGGCGGCAATGCCTTACGTTGACTGTCCCCGCTGCGGCGGACGTACCTACGTGGTCTACTCCTATCTGCGTTGCCATGAGTGCTGCCCGGCGTGTGACGAGGCGCTCCAAGTTCAGTCGCCGCGATTCTCGCCGGCGCGTTGGCCGGCAGGCCTGGTTCCAGCCGCGACCGCGGCGCTTGACGCCCACGTCGCCGCTGGTGGCACGCGGACCGACGCTCGGCCCAATGCCCGGCCCGCGCGGCGTACCGGCCCCAGGCTCTGAAACGGTTCCGGTGACCCTGATCATGCGGCGACGAGCGACGGCGCCGGGCGAGGCGCTGCGGGACAGGAGAGGCGCTGCGTCGTGTCGATGAGCGCGCGCAAGGCCGGCGACGGTGTCTCGCCACGCCACAGCAGGTCGAAGGCCAGGGTGCGTTGCGGCGCCAGCGCTCGGAGCAGCAGGCCGGCTCGCGGCGCGTCCGCTGCCGTTGTCAGAGCCAGCGCTCGGCCGTCGGCGACGGCCGCGAGCATCGCCGGCCCCGGACTACCGGGCCGCAAGGTCGGTTCCACTCCCAGCTCATCGAGCAGGTCGGCGACCGCCCGGTCATATCCGGCGCTGTCCCGGTGACCGCTGACGACGATGGCCTCCCCACGCAGCTCACATGCCGTCAGCGGGCCGGGGCCGGCCAGCCGATGGCTTCGGGCGACGAGCACCAGCCACGGTGCGTGGCCGATGTCGATCGAGCAGAGGTCGGCCGACCGGAACATCGACGGCGCCAGTACGGCGTCGAGGCGACCATCCCGCAGATCGCGCACGAGCGTCCCTCCGTGCGATGTCGAGACCGTCATCTCGACCGCGGGGCGGTGCTGATGGTAGGTCTCGAGCAGCTCGGACGCTTGAGGCCATTGAGCGTCCGTCGCGAGACCGAGACGGATCGATCCCTCGGTGCCGTTTTGTAGATCCCGCCCGGTCGCGGCCGCCAGATCGGCGGCCTCGAGCGCCGTGCGCGCGCGCTCGAGGAACAGCCTTCCGGCGTCGGTGAGGTCGACGCCCCGAGTGTGGCGTTCGAACAGACAGATGCCGAGCTCGGTCTCAAGGCGGCGAATCTGGGTCGACAGCCCGGGCTGGGCGACCCAGAGACGCTCCGCGGCGCGCGTAAAGCTCCGCTCCTCGGCGATGGCCACGAAGTAGCGCAGGTGACGAATCTCCATCGGTCTCCCCCTTTCACGCCGCGCGTGCGACGAGCTCGCCGGCGAGGTCTCGGGCCGCCGCGGCCTCGGCGTCCAGCGCGGCGACGTATGCCGCGAAGGCGACGCTACGACCGACCTTCGGCGCCTCCAGAAATGCGTGCCACTGGTCCCCGACCAGTTGTGCGGCATCCCGCCACGTGTCGAACAGATCCGCCCGTCGTTGGACGCCTGACCAGCGCGTCTGAGGTGAAGTGGTGAACATGAGGCCTCCCGGTCACTCGATTAGATGCAAGCAACCTACGGCCCCACCGCGATGGTCGCATCACCCGAGCTGACAGTCCTCGTGGGTCGCATCGGATAGTCCGGCGCTGATAGCCCGGCGGAGCCCCGATCCCTGACGGAGGCACCGTATTCCCGCTAGCTGCAATGTGCGAGAGCGCGCCGCCTGCCATGCTCGGTGGGTGGCGTTGCGCTGCCTGATCGTCGACGACAACGCGCTGTTCCAAACAGCGGCGCGGGGGATCCTGGACGGATCCGCGTTGACGGTGGTGGGAACGGCGGCGAACGCCGCCGAGGCCGTTGGGCGCACCGCTGAGCTGTCGCCGGATGTCGTTCTCGTCGACATCGACCTCGGCGAGGAGAGCGGACTCGCGGTGGCGCGGGAGCTGATCGAGCGGGCCGGTGGGGTCGCTCCGAAGATCGTTCTCATCTCATCGCACCCGGAGGACGACTTTGCCGACCTCATCGCGGAGAGCCCCGCGGTCGGGTTTGTCGCCAAGTCCGAGCTCAGCGTGGCCGCGATCCTCGCGTTGGTGGATGATGACGACGACGGCCGCGAAGGCAGGGCTCAGAGCGAGTCAAGGTAGGCGATCACCGCGAGGACTCGGCGGTGGTCGTCTTCGGTGCCCGGCAGAGGCAGCTTCGCGAGGATGCTGCGCACGTGCTTCTCGACCGTGCCCTCGGTGACCCACAGGCGGCGGGCGATGCCTGCGTTGGAGCGACCCTCCGCCATCAGCGCCAGGACGTCGCGCTCGCGAGCGGTGAGCTCGGCGAGCGGATCGTGCTGCCGCCGCGCAGCCACCAGCTCGTGCACGAGCGCCGGATCGATGACCGAGCCGCCCTTGGCGATGAGCTCGAGCGTCTCAACGAGCCCTTCGACGTCGGTGACGCGAGTCTTGAGCAGGTAGCCGACGCGTTCGCCGCTCTCAAGGAGCCTCATCGCCTGCTCGACCTCGACGTGGGCCGAGAGCACCACGATGCCGACGTTGGGGAACTCGCTGCGAATCGCCTGTGCCGCGTCGAGGCCCTCGGTGGTGTGGGTCGGTGGCATCCGGATGTCGACCAGCACGAGCTCGGGCTGTCGCCCGCGCACGATCTGCAGCAGCTCGGTGGCATCGCCGGCCTGGCCTACGACCTCGAAACCGTGGCGCTCGAGCAGGCTGGCCAGGCCCTCGCGAAGCAGGACATCGTCCTCGGCGAGGACGACGCTGAACCCTTCGCGCGAGTGAGGTGATCCGTCCAGCGGGTTCTCTTGGACCGTCATCTGCGCATCACCGGTCAGCCGGAGCGGAGCGACTCCCGCGCTCCTTGGTCGCTCTGTGGCTTCTGCTCGACGGGGAGCTCGAGGACGACGGTGGTCCCCCGGCCTCGCGGGCTGTCAACGGTCAGCGAGCCGCCCAGCACCTCGGCGCGGTCGGTGAGTCCCACCAGTCCGGAGCCGTCGCTCGGGTCGGCTCCGCCGCGGCCGTCGTCGTTGACCCCGAGGCGCAACGTGCCGTCGCGCAGCTCGAGGCGGACCTTGACAACTGACGCAGCGGCGTGCCTGGTCGCGTTGGCCAGGGCCTCCGACGCAACGAGGTAGGCGGCGATCTCGATCGGCCGCGGAAGGCGGCCCATCGTGCGGACGTCGACCTCCACGGGAACCGGTGAGCGCCTGGCGAGCGCCTTGATCGCCGGCCCGATGCCTCCGGCAGAAAGGATCGCGGGATGCGCGCCGCGCGCGACCTCGCGCAGCTCGTCGAGGGCGCCGTTCAACCCGGCCGCGACACCGTCGAGCTGTGCCGCGAGCTCGTCAAGCTCGCGGGGCACCGACGCCTGCGCCGCCCGGAGTTGCAGCGCAAGCGCGACCAGCCGCTGCTGCGCGCCGTCGTGCAGGTCGCGCTCGATCTTGCGCCGCGTCTGGTCGGCGCTGGCGACGATCCGGGCGCGCGACGCGGTCAGCTCGGCCTGTGAGTTGGCGTTCGCGATCGCGGTCGCGACGAGCTCGGTGAAGGCGGCGAGCCGGTCTTCCGTGCCGGGCGGCGGCAGCTCCGCGCTTGTCGATACGCCGGAGATGAAGCCCCACAGACGGCTACCGACGGTGATCGGCGCGGCGACGGCGGAACGAATACCCAGCTCCCGCGCCGCCTCGTCGTCGTCGGCGTAACGGTCGATCCGAGCCGGCCCCCCAGTGGTGCGCACGAGCGCGCCCATGCGCGTGCGTCCGAGGGGCCGAAGCGGGAGTGGCAGGTTCTCGCCCGTCGCGCTCCACCCGCCGACGGCGGACACCGCGCCATCCGCGGAATACCGGCCCACGTAGACTCGATCCACCGGGAGCAGACGGCCGACCTCCTCGGCCACCACCGCGAAGACCTCCCGTGGCGCCGCCGCGCGGGCCACGAGCGTGGCCACACGCCGCAGCGCGGCCTGCTCGTCGGCCACGCGGCGAAGCGCCTCGCGGGCCTCGGCGTTGGCGATCGCGGTCGCCACCAGCCCGGTGAAGCCAGCGAGCTGGTACTCGACCCCCGGTGCGAGCCCCTCTGGTTGAAGCGACCCCGCGATCATCACTCCCCACAGCTCACCCTCCACGATGATCGGCGCGCCGGCCGAGGATTCTGCCCAGCTGCGCGCCAGGGCAGTCGCTGGCGCGGCGTCGGGTGGCAGATGGTCGACGCGAGCAGGCTCATTGCTCTCGAAGACGAGCGTGGACACGTTGCGGCCTCCGAGGCTCACGCGCTGCCCCACGAAACTGGCTTCGGCGTCTCTACTCCATCCGGCCAGCAGCTCGACAGCGGGCTCGGGGGCATACCGGCCGACCAGGGTCACGTCGGCACCGGGGACGACGCGCCCGGCCTCCTCGGCGACCGCCGCGAAGACGGCGTTCGGCGGCGCGCCACGAGCGACGAGCGTGGCCACGCGGCGCAATGCGGCCTGCTCGTCCGCGACACGCCGAAGCTCGGCCCGGGCTTCGGCATTCGCGATCGCCGTCGCGACGAGCTCGGTGAACTGCGCAATGCGCGACTCGCTCCCCGCGGAAAGCGCCGCCGGCCGCCTCGAGGCGGCGACGGCGACTCCCCAGAGATCGTCCTCGATTACGATCGGGCTCCCGACCCCTGACTCGGCGCCGAGGTCGCGTAGGTAGGCTGCGATCGTGCCCGGTGGCCCGGGAAAGCGCTCGGTATGGGTGGGTCGACGCGTGCGGAGCACCGAGGCGGTCACACCTTTGGGCGCAGCCGCCAGACGGGCACCGACCGGGACCTGCAGACCGGGGACGCCCCAGCCACCGACGACCGCCGCCATGCCGTCCGCCTCGTGCCGGAGCACCAGCACGACGTCGGCGCCGAGCCCGTCGGCGATCTCCGCAGCGACTGCCGCGTAGATGTCCTCGGGCGGCGCCGCTTCGGCGACGAGCGTGGCCACGCGGCGCAATGCGGCCTGGTCGCCCGCGAGCCGGGCGAGCTCCTCGCGCGCGGAGCGCTCGTCGTCGAGTACCCGCACCGTGCGCATCCGCATGGACGCCACCCGAGCCATCCCGCGCAGGAGGGCTGTCTCCTCGCGCGTCAGACCGTGCGGTGCCGCCCGCGCGACGACGAGCGTTGCGTCCGGCGGATACTCGAGCGGTGCCGCCGCCGCCGCGCAGGCGCCGACGCCGGGAACCGCCAAGGAGCACCCTTCGCGCCCAGGCTTTACCGCCGTGAGCTCATCGACCGGCGCCGTCCCGGCGGGATACCCGATGGCGGCGACGAGCTCGTGGCCGCAGACGATCGCGGCCACGTCGGCATCGAACGCCTCCGCCGCTCGCTCGACTGCCGCCATCGCGACGGACGTCTCGCTGTCAACGCCGGAGATCGCTGCGACGAACTCCGCGAGCTGCTCCGTTGACCAGGTCGGCGACGGCATCTCAGCCGACGGAGAGCACGACGAGCGTCTGGTTGTGGAAGCCCCGCATCCCGCGGGTCCGCGCGATCTCGCCGTACGTGTAGAAGCCCGCGACCGGCGCTCCGCCCGCGCTCGCGGCGAGCCGGTCGATCTCCGCCTTGACCCCATGCTCTCCCAGCACGCTGCGTCTCGCGATGCAGTCGAAGGCGAGCATCCCGATTGGCGCATCTCCCGCGAGGGCGCTCAGCGAGTCCCGGCAGGCCGCGTCCGTGGCCTCGAGCACCGACCCCGCGTCGCCTTCCATGATCCACACCAGCGCACTCTGCGGCACCTCGGCGATGCACGCCAGCGAGCGCTCTCCGAGGTCGCCACCACCGATGAAGCGGGCCTGCGCCTCCCCGGACGGACGAGCCAACCCCAGTGGGTGCGTGAGCGCAAGGCGAGTGAGCCCCTCCTCATCGAGGCCATCCCGCGTGACTCCGAGGCGCTCGAGGTACACGTCGAGCGCCGGCCGGTCGTCGAGCGTGTAGACCCGATTGCCGCCGCTCTGCGTGACCAACATCGGCTCACCGACCGCGCGCCAGCCGTGGCGAACACCGATGCCAAGGGGCGCATCCGAGGCGATTCCCGCGCCGACAACGGAGTCGCTCAGGACGCCGTCGTCGTGGAACTGGAAGGTTCTGGTCATCTTCAGGTCATCGCCGGCGCAGCCCCCGACGAGCGGCACGCCCGCCCCCAGGACACCGTAGGCGCCGCGCAAGATCTCCTGCTGATCGCCCGCCAGACCATCGGTCAGCAGCAGCAGCGCACGGTACGGGCGCGCCTCATCGGGGTCGAAGCATCGGGCCGCGCGTGCACCCGCGGCGCGCAGATCGCGTGAGGCGTCGGTGCCCACGGCCGTCCGGATCGCGAAGCCGTCTCCGCCGAGAGCGGCCACGACCACACCGGCGTCACCGCTGCCGCTCGTGGCGATCTCACCCGCGGTCGTGCATCCCACCACCGACGCCTCGCCGCAACGAGCGCGGATGCACTCCAGAACCAGCGCCAGCTCATCCGAAGGAGGACAGAACACGACCAGCAGCTTCGCGTCGTCGTGCAACAGTGCCTGCTCCGCCGCCCGCGCGCCGGCCTCCGGACCAGACCCGGTGGCGGTGCCGACAGCAAACCAACGGGACGGCGTCATCGAATACCCCCGGCTCGGAGCCTAGTTCATGCCCACGGGGCTGGCAAGACACGTCGAGGTGCCGGCGATCAGAGCCGCAGCGTGGAGCAGCACGGCCGATGACTGGCTGGCAATCGCCAGGTCCGCCGACCGGGCGTCCTCGTCGGCTGCCCACCCCTGAGACGACTCGGCTGCGCGCCGCTGTCGTATCAGGGTCGGGCGCGTTTTGCCGGGATGTACGCGCGTCGGAATTACTGCAGCTAGCCGGTAGGAATCATTGCGGCTGGCGGCGATGACACGGGCGGGCGCAGCCGGGAAAGTACTGACACGCAAGAAAGACCCTGGCGGGTCCGAAAGGGGACGATGAGGTCAGACGCGCTCATCGCTGGCTCGAGTCGCACCGCGAGCAGATTGCCACACCGCGACGACGCGGCGCATGAGCGGTCCTCTGAGCGAGCGCGAGCGACCGACCCGACTGGCCGAGCGTTCGCTGACCGGCCGGGCGCCCCCGGCGCGACCGTCGTCCCCCTGACCAGGCGCGTCGCGCCGACCGTTAGCCGGCCGAGCGACGGCCTGGTGGGCCGGACCGTCGAGACCGAGTCGCTGGCTGAATTGCTCCAATCGGTTCGAGGCGGCGCGAGCCGGACACTCGTCCTGAGAGGGGAGGCCGGGATCGGAAAGACGGTGCTGTTGCAGTCCGCGATTGGGCTGGGGCGCGACATGCAGTTCGCGCGCGTCGTAGGGGCGCCGTCGGAAATGGAGTTGAGGTTTGCGGGCTTGCACCAACTGCTGGTTCCCTTCCTGGGCGGGGTGCAGCGGTTGCCGGTGCCCCAGCGGACGGCGCTTGGGGCAGTGTTCGGTTTGGCACCGGACACTCAACCGGATCGTTTCCTCGTGGGGATGGCAGCACTCACGTTGATCACCGAGGCGGCCGAGGAACGGCCCGTCCTGTGCGTCGTCGACGACGCCCAATGGCTCGATCAGATGTCAGTCGACGTGCTCGGGTTCGTGGCCCGGCGTCTGTGCGCCGATCGAGTCGCGATGCTGTTCGCCGTCGGCGAGGGCGAAACGGGCGCGGATGTGTTCGACGGCCTCGCCGAGCTGAGGCTGGCCGGCCTTCCCGACCACGCCGCGGAGGAGCTGCTTGCGGCCTCCGCCGGAGGCCCGGTGGATCGCGGCGTGGCACGCCGTATCGCGTCCGAGACCGGAGGCAACCCGTTGGCATTGGTCGAGCTCGGCGACGTCTTGAGCGCGGATGAGCTGTCGGGGGCGGCGCCGCTGGAGGAGCCGCTACGGTGCGGACGCCGGACCGAGGAGCTGTTCCGCGGCCGCATCTGCGCGCAGACCGAAGACTCGCAGACGCTGCTGCTGCTCGCGGCCGCCGATCAAGCGGCCGACATGGCGACAGTGTGGCGGGCCGCCGGGTGGCTCGGGATCGATGTCGGGGCCACCGCGGTCCCCGAGATCGAGCGGCTGCTCACCCTCTCTCCCCACGTGCAGTTCCGTCACCCCCTGATGCGCTCGGCGGTGTATCACGGCGCGACGGTAGCGGCGCGTCGGCGCGCGCACGAGGCCTTGGCCGCCGCCAGTGATCCACGGCTCGATGAGGATCGCCGGGCCTGGCACCTGGCGGCGGCAGCGATCGGCGAAGACGAGAGCATCGCGGCCGAGCTCGAGCGTTCGGCCGGTCGCGCCCGCCGCCGCGGCGGATGGGCCAGCGGCGCAACCGTCCTCGAGCGCGCGGCGAGGCTCACGCCCGACCCCGCACGCCGAGCGCAGCGCACGATTGCCGCCGCGAACGCACGCGTGCTCGCAGGCGAGCCGCGGGCCGCTCAAGTGCTGCTCGACCGTGCCGGCACGGCGTTGGCGGATCCGCTCTCCCACGGACGGGCCAGACGCCTCGAGGGCCTGATCCGCAGGGCGCTGGGCGATGCCGCCACCGCCACACCGATCCTGCTGGAGGCGGCGCACGAGTTGATGCTGCCAGACCGACGACTCGCCCGCGACACGCTTCTCGACGCGTTCGACGCGGCGTGGTCGGCGGACAAGCCGGCGCCGAACGGCGGCCTGGCAGACGTCTTGAGAGCGGCTCGAGCCGTTCCGCCCGGCGAGGAGGAGCCGACCGTGGGTGACCTCCTCCTTGACGGTATCGCGGCGCTGGAGGCGGGTCGAGACGAGGCCGGCGCCCGGCCGCTTCACCGTGCGCTCCAAATCATGTCGGGTGACACGCCGGCTCCGGGTGAGGTTCTGCGTTTGCTCTGTCCGTTGACGGCCGGCCTGCTGCTTGACGACGCGGCATGGCAGGCAATCACAACGCGCGCGGTGGCGGACGCGCGTAGCCAGGGCGCCCTTGCCGCGCTACCCGGAGCGCTCACCGCCTTGGCCCACTTCAATACGCTGGCAGGCGACTTTGCGGCGGCCGATGTCGCCATCGCCGAGGCGCGGGAGATAGCGGCCGCAGCACGGAATCCGGCGTTTCTCAGGCGCTGTTCATGCGTCGAGGTCACATTGCTCGCGTGGCGCGGGCGTGAGACCGAAGCGCGCCTCGCCGCGGCGGCGCTCATCGACGACATGGGCAGCCGCGGACAGAGCGTCGGTCTGCGGATCGTCCAGCCCGCGCTCACCGTGCTCGAGCTCGGCCTCGGCAACTACGACACTGCGCTGCGCCGCGCGGACGAAGCCGACGCGGGTGTCGCCCGGTTCCTGCGGGTTCAGTCGATGCCGGACGTGGTCGAGGCGGCAGTGCGATGCGACGACCGGCGGGCCGCCACGGCGGCACTCGAGGCGTTCTCCCCGCGGGCGCTGGCGAGTGGCAGCGACTGGGCGCTCGGCCTGCTGGCCCGCTGCCGCGCGCTGCTTGCCGACGATGAGCACGGCGAGCCAGAGTACGCGCGGGCGATCGAGTTGCTCGAGCGCTGCCGGATCGCACCGCAGCTCGCGCGCGCACATCTGCTCTACGGTGAGTGGCTACGCCGCCAGCGGCGCCGGCGAGATGCCCGCTCCCAGCTGCGCACCGCGCACGCGATGTTCGATGCGATGGGCGCTCAGGCGTTCGCCGAGCGCGCCCGGATCGAGTTGCTGGCCACCGGAGAGAGCGTGCGCAAGCGAACAGTGGAGACCCGCGACGTGCTCACGCCACAGGAGGCCCGGATCGCGCGGCTGGCCGGCGCAGGCGCCTCAAACCAAGAAATCGCGGCCCAGTTGTTCATCAGCGCCGCGACCGTGGCTTATCACCTGCGCAAGGTCTTTCGCAAGCTCGACATCAGCAAGCGCTCGATGCTGCTCGGTGCCCTGGATGTGGAGGGTCGGGCGTAAGTCGGGCTGCGGGTCGATCAGTCCATCGCGCCTCTCGAAGCGATCGCCAGCACCCGCTCTGCCTCTCGCAGTGCGGCGGGTTCCGTTGCGTGGCTGTGTGCGTCATTCACGCTTACTGCGCGACCGTCGGCCGCGGGATGTTGCGCACGTTTGCGCGCGCCAGCTCGACCATCCTTCCGACGCCGCCGTCGAGCACGACCTTGCCGGCGCCGAGCGCGAAGCCCTTCATCTGCGCGGCGGTGATGTGCGGCGGGATCGAGAGCGCGTCGGGATCGGTGACGAGGTCGACGAGGGCGGGGCCAGGATGCGCGAGCGCTTCGGCCAACCCAGCCCGGATATCTGCCGGCTGCTCGACGCGGACCGAGTGCAGCCCGACCGCCTGGGCGATGGCGGCGTAGTCGAAACTGGAATTGTCGGTCTGGTAGTCGGGGAGGCCGTCGACGAGCATCTCGAGCTTCACCATCCCCAGCGCTGAGTTGTTGAAGGTGATGATCTTGACCGGCAGCTCGTGCATCGCGACGGTCAACAGCTCACCCAGCAGCATGCCGAGGCCGCCGTCGCCGGACATGGCGATCACCTGCCGCCCGGGATAGGCGAGTTGCGCCCCGATCGCGTGCGGAAGCGCGTTGGCCATCGAGCCGTGGCGGAAGGAGCCGATCACGCGCCGCCGGCCGTTCGGGGTGATGTAGCGCGCCGCCCACACGTTGTTCATGCCTGTGTCGACGGTGAAGATGGCGTCCTCGGAGGCGACCTCATCAAGGATCCTCGTCGCGTACTCGGGATGGATCGGCAGGTGCTCCTCGACATCGTGGGTATAGGCCGAGACGACATGCTCGAGCGCCTCGGAGTGCCGGCGCAGCATGCGATCCAGAAACGAACGGTCGCTCTTCTGTTCCACCAGCGGAACCAGCGCGCGCAGCGTCGCGCCGACATCGCCGTGCACGGCCAGCTCCAGCGGGGTGCGCCGCCCGAGCCTGGTGGCGTCGTGATCGACCTGGACGGTGCGCGCGCCGGGCAGGAAGTCCTGGTAGGGGAAGTCGGTCCCGAGCAGGACGAGCAGGTCGGCTTCATGACTGGCCTCGTAGCAGCCGCCATAGCCCAGCAGCCCGGTCATCCCCACGTCGTAGGGATTGTCGTACTGAATCCACTCCTTGCCGCGCAGCGAGTGCCCGATGGGGCTGTTCAGCCTGCTCGCCAGCTCCAACACCTGCGAGTGTGCGCCCTGCACGCCTGCGCCGCAGAACAAGGTGACCGTCTCGGCCTCATTGAGCCGCTGGGCCAGCGCCCCTACCTGATCAGGCGCGGGAGTTGGGGTCGCCTCGGCAATGAGGACGTCGGTCCTGCCGGTTGGGCTCGCCGATGAACGGTGCAGCACATCGCCAGAGATGGCCAGCACCGACACGCCCCTGCCCCCCAAGGCGTGGCGAACGGCGCTTCGCGCGACGCGGGGCATCTGCTCGGCCTGGCTGATCAGCTCGCAGTAGTCGCTGCACTCGACAAACAGGCGCTCGGGGTGCGTCTCCTGGAAGAAATCCAGACCCACCTGCGAGCTGGCGATCTGTGAAGCGATCGCCAGCACCGGAGCGCCGGTGCGGTGAGCGTCATACAGCCCTTGGATGAGGTGCGTGTTGCCCGGCCCGCAACTGCCCGCGCAGACGGCCAGCCGCCCGGTGAGCTGCGCCTCGGCGGCGGCGGCGAAAGCGCCGGCCTCCTCGTTGCGAACATGAATCCAATCGATCCCCCCGGAGCGGCGGAGCGCATCGACGAGCGGATTCAGGCTGTCGCCCACGACGCCGTAGATACGGTGCACGCCGGTCTCGCGCAAGACTTCGATCAACTGGTCGGCAAGCGTTGAGTTGGCCATCTGAATCTCCTCTGTCGGAACAGCACGAATGGACACGCCAGCCGGCCGTGGTTGGGCGAGGCTCCCGGCCGCGGGGGCACAGCACTCGATGGGCAACGATCCTTCGTACCGGCCGACCGCTGGCACCGTCAGTCGCAGCAGTTATGGGGCTCGCGCTTTGGGTGTTGGCGACGCTCGGCTCGCGCCGACGATCAGGCGCAATGAGCGGTCAACCATCGCCGATGGATCGAGCTCGCACCGACCGAGGTTCGTGCTTGGCGCGAAGCGGAGTGACGGCCACGCGCGTCTCGGGCTCGTCGACGCATATCGCTCTGTCACCACCACGTATGGCGCGACGGCTCGACGGTTCTCGGATCCCGCGCCGGGCCAATACACCGTGATGTCGTAACCGACCCTGAAAGGAGCGCTTCGTGACCACGAACGCCACCATCGAAGATGAAGTTCGCGCGGAGCTGGACCTCGACCCGCGGATCCCCGACCCCTCCGAGATCGCCGTGTCGGCGGACGACTACGGAGTGACGTTGCGCGGTACGGTCGGCAGCTTCGGCCAGCGCCGGGCGGCGGTCAACGATGCCCGCAAGTTCAGCGGCGCCGACGACGTCACCGACGAGATCAAGGTTCGCCTGATCGAGGGCAGCCACCGCGAGGATGACGAGATTCGCGGCATCGCCCTGCAGATCCTCATGTGGGACGCGGAGCTGCCGTCCGAGTCGATCGACGTCAAGGTCAGCGACGGGTGGATCACGCTGAAGGGTGACGTGCCCTACCAGTACCAGAGCGATTGCGCGGTCGAGGATGTGGCCGGCCTCTTCGGCGTCGTCGGCGTCACGAACGAGATCCGGGTCGACATCCCGTGACCCGATAGGGCCCGCGCAGGCGCTCACCGCGCCCGCGCGGGTCCGTCCCCGAGCTCGCCATACCGTCTCGTTCTTGGCGACGCACGGGACGGTCTCGGTCCGATGCCTGTGGGTGCACAGCCTCACCGAGTGCCGAGCGATCCTCCGCCGCAAACCGACACCAGCGCACCCGGCGAGTCCGCCCCGGGGCCGCGGCGCGGCGCCATCGGCGGGAGCGCGTCGGCCCCCACCGGCGCAGACGCCGGCAAGGGCTTCCTGGCGCGGCACCGTCGAGCCGCGGTCAGCCTCCTGTTGGGCGCTGCCGCGGTCGGCTTCGCGTACTACGTGGTCCCGCAGATCGCCGGTCTTGGCCCCACACTGAAGCGGCTGCGCGGTGGCAATCCCTGGTGGCTCGCCCTCGGCGTCCCGCTTGAGACGCTGTCCTTCGTCGGGTACGTCGCGCTCTTTCACTGCGTGTTCTCCGAGGCCACCGACACGATCGGGTGGAGGGCGAGTACGCAGATCACGATGGCCGGCGATGCGGCCACGAAGATATTCGCCACCGCCGGTGCCGGAGGCCTGGCGCTGACCGTCTGGGCGCTGCGCGCCGCCGGACTTTCGCCCGCGAGCACCGGGCAACGCATGGTCTGCTTCGAGGTCCTCAACTACGCCGTCTACATGGGTGCACTCGTGATCGCCGGCCTGGGACTGTGGACCGGGCTCTTCGCCGGCAGCGCGCCCGCCGGGCTCACGCTCGCACCCGCGCTGTTCGGCGCCGTGGTCATCCTCGTGGCGATCTCGATGCTGTGGCTGGCCGACCCGGCCGAGCGCTTCCTCGCGGCGCGCCAGGCTAAGGCCGGTAAGCGAGCCGCGCGCTGGTGGGGCCGGGCCGCAAGCTACCCGCGGGCCCTGCGCGATGGGCTACGAAGCGCACTTGAGGTGCTCCGCGGCCGCGATCGATCCTGCCTTGGCGCGATTCCAGCCTGGGGCTTTGACATCGCGGTGCTGTGGGCATCGTTCCGCGCGTTTGGGGCCGCTCCTCCGGCTGCCGTGCTCATCATGGGGTACTACGTCGGCACGTTGGGCAACACGCTGCCGCTGCCCGGCGGCATCGGCGGCGTAGAAGGCGGCATGATCGGCGCGTTCCTCGCGTTCGGCGTGGACGGCAGCCTGGCGGTATTGGCGGTGCTGGCCTACCGAACCATCTCCTACTGGCTTCCCACGGTACCCGGCGGCATCGGCTACGTCCGTCTACGGCACACGGTGGCGCATTGGCATGCCGCCTCTCCGGCCCCTGACGGGCCAACGGCTCCGCCTCCGGGTGAGCCACACCCGACTACGGCCGTGTCCAGGTGAGCCTGGCCTGGCATGACATGTTCCGTGGATGGGCCGCACCACGCCCTGGCTTGCGAGTCGCTCGGACCGATGCCACAAGCCATCCCGCGCGACAGCCAGGGCTCGTGACGGCGGCCAGCCATGCCGGTGCGCGCGTGATGGCGGCGGCCGCCGCACCATCGGTCGGCGCCGCTAATCGTCGCGCTCGGTGGTGATCGTGTGTTACCCGCGTTGAGAGCGCTACGACAACAGTGGGTGCCGGTGGATCGGCCACGGAAACCCGTGTTGCTCATCAACCCGCGATCCGGCGAGGGAAAGGCGGCCCGGGCGGCGCTCGCTGAACGAGCGCGCGAACGGGGCATCGAGCCTGTCGTGCTCGGACCGGGAGAAGACCTGGTGGCGCACATCGGCCACGCCGTGGACGGCGGAGCCGACGCGCTCGGCATGGCCGGTGGTGACGGCTCACTGGCGCCGGTTGCCGCTGCCGCGGCGGAGCGCGATCTGCCGTTCATCTGCCTTCCCGCAGGGACCCGAAACCACTTCGCGATGGACGTGGGAATCGCGCGGCATGACCTCATCGGTGGGCTCGACGCTTTCACGGCAGGACTCGAGCGCCGGATCGACCTGACCGACGTCAACGGTCGCGTGTTCCTCAACAACGTCTCGCTGGGCGTCTACGGCGACGCCGTCCAGCGACCGGGCTACCGCGACGCCAAGACCCGGACGATGCTGGAGACCGTAGACGAGGTTCTACGCGGATCCGCCCCGACTCCGGACCTGTTCCTCACCGATGTTCGGGCTCGCCGCCACACCTGCCCCTTGGTGGTGCTCGTATCGAACAACGCGTACGCCTTGGACGAGCCGCTGGTCCGTGGTTCGCGGCCGCGTCTCGACACCGGCCAACTGGGCGTCGTCGTCCTGGACGAGCCCGACGCGGGTCGCTCCCCGATCTCTGCCTGGCGCGCGCCTTCACTCGACATCACGGCCAGCGCGCCGCTGCCTGCTGGGGTCGACGGCGAGGCCGTCACGCTGCTACCGCCGCTCCGGCTCACAACTCATCCCGGCGCGTTGCGCATCCGGATCTCACGCCACCATCCCGGCGTCTCGCCCTCGGCACTGTTGTCGGCGCGGTAACGGCTGCATGTCCACGGATCCCGGACATGGCCTGGGGGCGGTTCGAGACGAACGACGGCCCTTCGACCTCCATTCTCACGTGCCGGACCGCGCGGCGGCTGCGCGCTCGCGCGGGTACAGGTAGCTGCAGACCCGGCGCTCGACCTCCTCCGGCTCGGCGTGGACCTCGTGATGTCTCGCGTTCCTCGGGCGGGCCAGCCAAGGCTGGATGGCCGCGGCCAAGCTCCACTCCGGCTGTGGCGGCGGTGGCGATGACGAAGGACCATCGCTCATGGACTGCCGCCCACCGCGTCGACCAGGCCATCGAGCGTCACGCCGCAGCGATCAAGAACAGGCCCATCGCGTTCGGCGTCGATGGGATCTGGCAGCTGTACCGTGATTGCGTCGATCACATCCACCGGGTACCCGGCTCGCCGGAGCACGCGGCGAAACTGAGCGTGCGAGATCGTGAGAACGGGCGCCGTCATGCATCTTCCCCGCGCTTGCCTTGACTCCGCAGCGAGCCGCTCATCACTTCAGCCCGTCGCTGTGAACCACCCGCTCTCGGATCGTACGCCTCGGTCGGATCGCCCCACTGACCATCACCGTGGTCTCGGGCGCGCCGGTCGGAGAGCGCGGGGCGGCCGTCTGGCGCGAAACCGGCCTGCCTGAGCATTCGTCGCAGGTCAACCACGGTCTGAACCTCGACATCCTTGCCATGAGGAGCGCGGAGCACCTCGGTCTCAGGGCCAAGCGAGACTCTGAGCTTGCCGTTGTGCTCGTGAGTCACGGTGCCAATCGCCTCAAGCAGCGATACGGCCTCGCGCCACTCGATGCCGCGGCTCGGCGGGTGACTGAAGATCTTGTCGATCGTGTCGCGATGACGGCTGCTGAGATGCGCTTCCATCGCTAGCCCTCCGTTGCGACACCACTCGTTCGCCGCCCGGCACGGTGATCGCGTCGTCTATCCACCACCGCGTTGGCCTCTCGGATGGCTCTGCCTTCATCGCCATGCTGGGCCAGCTGTTGGTTGGCGACCGCGACCCATTGCTGCTTCTCGCCACCGTTCAAACGCGTGTGGTGTCTGTCGACTTCTTCTACGGTCCAGGGCATCAGCTCAAGGCTGGGTCCCGCCGTCATCCCGGCGGATACCGATTCCGCACCGGCGCCACAGCTGGGCCGTATGGGCGCGGGCTTCGACAAGCGCCGCGTTGCCGGCGCGTCAAGCTGGCGAGGCGGAGGTGGGCGCCCCGCGCGAGCGGATGTGCACCACTAGGGCGTTGCCGACGAACACGCCTAAGCCGATCAGAATGAAGGTGATCAGCGCGTCGAGCATGTGGCCGAGCCCAGCGGGGTCCTTTGAGCCGACAAACTGCGCGACGCCGATCAGGCTCACGGCCCCCGGCACCAGCAGCCAGAAGGCAGGCATCATGGTGGCGAGCGAGGGCGGACCCGACGGGCGGCTCTCGACCCACGCCGCGACCGGCGTCATCACGAATCCGCCGACGAACGCGCCCAACTCGTCGGGAAGGAGCCTCGCTCCGAGCTGCTCTCCGGTCCACGCCGTCAGCAGCACCAGGAGCAGCCAGCCGAGGCTGCGTGGCGGTCCCGAGAAGTGCACGTAGCAGCCGAGGCCGAACACGATCGCGCCGAGCCAAGGTGCCCAAGCTCCGAGGGTGTTGATCGGCGTGTTGGTCGTCGCGGCGTCGAGGCTCACCCCCGCCATGGCCGCGCCGATGGCGATGCCCAGCGTCAGCAAAAGCAGCTGCATCGTCCCGGCAACCAGCCGACTCGAGCCGCTGATGAGGTGACCGGTCACCAGGTCCAGGGTGGCGCTCGTGATCAGCCCGCCCGGCAAGAACGTGACGAGCGGCGGGATCAGCGCGCGCAGCGATTCCTGCGTCGTCTCGTCGGGGGCGACGGCGAACGCGATCACGCTGACGAGCGTCGCGGCGGTGATCGGCAGCAGCACCCGCAATGTCGGATCGCTCCGGGCGCGCAGCTTCATCACACCCACCAATGCGCCGAACATCGCCGAGGCGAGCAGCACGGTCGGGGTCGGCTGCAGGATCAGGCATAGCCCCAGCGTGATCGCCACGTGACCGGCGACGATCCCGACCGCCCCGAAACGGTGCCGCATGGTCTTCGCCGCGTCTAGGTCGCGCAAGCCCTGCTCCGGCTGCACGTCGCCCCCGTCCGCGCGACGCGCCACACCCGCGACCGCCGCCATCTGATCGAGCCGCAGATCGGCCTCACTCGGCGGAACGGAGTCGAGCTCGACCGGAGCACCCCGCCCTGCCGCAGCCAGCGTCAGGTTCGGCAACACGACGAGGCGGACGGCTGGAACGCCGTAGACCGTTGCTATGCGGGCGGCCCGCGGCTGGACGAGCCCCTCAGGTTCGCCGGCGCGAGTCAACGCTGCGGCCAGCTCCGCCACGAACTGCACCGCGTGATCGCCCGCCGCGGGGGCGGCCTGTCGCTTCGTGGCGCTCAGTCGTCCGTGTGCTTGAAGCTCCGGTGGCTTCGTCATCGGTGTGGCGACGCGAGGTCGCACGCGCTCCGTTTGCCGGTAGACGGCGGGTTCGGCTCGTCCGCCTGAGCGGTGGCGACGACTGGCTCGACGCGTCGATCATGCGCGACGTATGCCGCGAACTGCCGCTCGAATTCCGGCCACCACGCGGGGCCGCCTTCCGGCTTGGGTGGCCCACCGCCTGGCCCACGCGGGCCACCCGGGCCGCCGCCGGAGCCCGAGTCGTCGTCCCCGTCGTCCCTCGGCTCGTGCCGCGGCGTGAGGCAGGCGACGAATAGCACGATCCCCCCGAACGGCACGACCAAGGTCGCAACCGCAATAAGGGCCGCCCCGATGGCTGAGGCTCGAGTCACTGAGCCCGCGCTGGCCCTCGCGCCGTGCGCCGCGAAGGCGGCGACTTGCAGGTGCGCCAGATAGGTCCCGGGCATATGCGGCTATTCCCGGAGGTAGTTCGCGATGGTGCGCCCCAACGTCCTCAGGGGTGTGACACCGTTCTCCATCCCAGCGTTGCGTAGGCCTGGCGAGCTGATGCCAGCCGTCAGCCGTCCACGCGTGGAGAAAGGTGGCGTCATCGCCTGGGTGCTGAGTTCCGCCAGCTCGTCATCGCCACGTCCCTATCGCCAATTCATGCGCGACCATATGCGACTGCGCGGTGACCCCGATAGGGCCGTGTTATCAGGAGCGTGACAGGCCGAAGATAAGCCCCTTCGGTGTCGTTGGCATGGGACGAGATCCGGGTCACCACCACGTGACGGAACCAGTCCGCGTGGGCGGCGGCAGGACACAGCGGACGGTGCGGCGCCCGCGTGAGCGCCACGAACATCACGAAGGCGCGACGATCGGTAACCGTGTGCTATTGCCGTCAATGTCAATACGTCTTACGCCCTGACGGTGTCGGCCGACGATGGATGCCGACGCGCCACTGCGGTCACGGTCAGGCTTCATCCCCCGCCGGACCATCAGACGCCGCCGCGTCGGCGGACCCCACCGCCACGCGAGCCGCCGCGACGCCCCCCCGTCGCGGCGGCAGCGCGTCTCACGCTGGCGTCGTGTCTCACGTGGTCACCAAACTGGCGCGACGTCCGCGGAGCATGGCTTCTGACGGCTAGACGCGTCCGGCACGGCGTAAGCTCCCTTCGCCGGGTGCTGCTGCGAGCGGGGACGGTCTAACAAGCGGGGTCGGGCGTGCGACACCGCCTGATCTGACCGATGGTGGCAATGCCGGGGTGGCGTGTGGCGTCCAGCTGAAGCCTGAGTGTGCGCCGCCATGAGGCTCGCCATCACGACCACCCACAGGAGCAGGTAGCCGTAGCTCGCTCCAGAAGCCATGTTCGTGGCGAAGTTGCCGGGGTCGATGTAGGCGACGGAAGCGATGAACCCCGGCCCTAGAAACGGCCACACGCCACGGAGCCCGCGACGGCTTCCGGCGAGCGATTCCTCCGCGGCCTCGAGCACGTGGGCCTCGCCCGGCAGGACGTCGTCGAGCGGATGGACCAACGCGGCGCGGTCGCGCAGCCGGGACTGGCGATCGATCCTGGTCGGCGCGGTCTCGCCGGGCCTCGCGGGCCGCGTCGGCTGCGAAGACATCTAATGCCTTTCAGCGATGCCTCGCGCAGCGCTGCCGCTGCGCGAGGCGGCTGGGGTCAGCGCGTGGTCGCGTAGCTGGAGAGGAAGAGCGCCTCGGCCAGGGCCATGCGCTCGATCTCTGTGGGGTCCACACTCTCATTGGGTGCGTGGATCAGGCACTTCGGCTCCTCGACACCGATGAGCATGATCTCGGCGTCGGGGAAGGTCTTGTGCAGGACGTTGCAAAGGGGGATCGAGCCACCTTGTCCCTCGGTGGTCGCCGGGCGCCCGTAGGCCTCGGCGAACGCCTCGCCCATGGCCGAATAGGCCGGGCCGTCGGTGCTGGCGGTGAACGGCTGGCCGACAGCCTCTTGCTGCACGTCGACCTTCGCGTGCCAGGGGGCAACCGCGTGCAGGTGAGCGATCAGCGCGTCCCGCGCGTGCTCGGCGTCCACGCCGGGCGGCACCCGAAGGCTGACTCGCGCCCGGGCCTGCGCCGGCACCGCGGCGGCCGATCCCACCACCGGCGGGCAATCGATGCCGAGCACGGTGACGGCCGGTCGAGACCACAGCATGTCCGCGACGCTCCCATCGCCGAGCAGCTCGACGCCGTCGAGCACGTGAGCGTCAGCCCGGAACTGCTTCTCGGGATACGCGACGCCCCGCCAGCCCGCATCGCTGTCGAGACCCTGGATCGTCGTGTTGCCTCGCCCGTCGCGCAGTGTGGCCAGCATCTGGATCAGCGCCAGCAGCGCGTCGGGCGCCGGACCGCCGAACATGCCCGAGTGCATGGCGTTCTCGAGCGTGCTCACGGTCACGACGACGTTTGCCAGTCCGCGCAGGACGGAGGTGAACGTGGGGACCCCGGACGCAAAGTTGCCCGTGTCGGCGACGATGATCGTGTCGGCCTGCAACAGGTCCGCATGCGGGGGGACGAAGGCCTCGAGGCCGCCGGTGCCCTGCTCCTCGGAGCCCTCCGCGATCAGCTTGATCCCGACGGGAAGATCGCCCTTGAGGGCACGCAGGGCCGTGAGATGCACGACGATGTTCCCCTTGCAGTCCGCGGCGCCGCGACCGTACCAACGCCCGTCGCGCTCGGTGAGCTCGAACACCGGGGACTTCCACGCCGTTCCCGTCGGGTCAAGCGGCGGCTGCACGTCGTAGTGGCAGTAGAGCAGCACGGTGGGCGCACCGTCAGGGGCCGGGATGTGCCCGAAGACGGACGGGTGGCCGTCGGGCGTCGGCTCGAGGCGCACGTCCTGGAGCCCGACCTCGGTGAACCGGTCGATAACCAGTTGCGCGGCCTTGAGGCACTCCGATGCCGGGAACTGCCTCGGGTCGGCGACCGATTGGCAGGCGACGAGCGCTGCAAGGTCGTCGTGGGCCTGGGGCATGAGCGAGCTGACGCGCGCTCGCAGATCAGTGGTGGTGGCGGTGGTAGTCATACGTGCTCCGGTGTGGGGGTCGAGGTGGTCCGTCTAGTGGTGAAATGCCGCGCGTTGCTCGTGCGGGGGCAGCGGCGCGATCTCGGCCAGCCGCGTAGTCGCTGCTCGCAGGTCGCGCGCCAGCATCTGCGCGAGGTCTCGGCCGAAGCCGTTGCGCACGACCACCCGCAGCACGGCCGTGTTCTCGAGGTTCGGCGGGAGGGTGTAGGCGGGGATCTGCCAGCCATGCAGGCGCAGCGCCTCGGAGACGTCGAACACGCTGTAGCCCTCGATGTGATCGGCGAGACGGAAGGCGAACACGGGAATGGTGCTGCCGTCGGAGATGAGCTCGAACGGACCCATGTCCGCGACCGCGCCGGCGAGCCACCGAGCCGTGTCGCGACCTGCCTGCTGCACGCGGCGGAACCCTTCGCGCCCCAGGCGGACGATCGTGAAGTACTGCGCGACCACCGGGGCGGCCGACCGCGAGAAGTTCAGCGCGAACGTCGGCATGGAGCCGCCGAGGTAGTCAACCTCGAACACCAGGTCGTCCGGAAGGGCGTCCGTGTCGCGCCACACGACCCAACCCAGATTGGGGTAGACGAGGCCGTACTTGTGGCCAGAGGCGTTGATCGACTGGACCCGCGCCACCCGGAAGTCCCACTCGAGATCCGGATCCAGAAACGGGGCAACAAAGCCGCCGGAGGCCGCGTCGACATGGATGGGGATGTCAGTGCCCGTCCGCGCTTGCAGCTCATCGAGCGCCCGTGCGATCTCTCCCACCGGCTCATACGCGCCGTCGAACGTCGAGCCGAGGATCGCGACGACGCCGATCGTGTTCTCGTCACAGGATGCGGCCGCCCCGGCGGCGTCGAGGCACGTCCGGCCGGGAGCGAGCGGCACGCGGCGCGGCTCGACGTCCCAGTAGCGGCAGAACTTCTCCCAGCACACCTGCACGTTGGCGCCCATGACGAGGTTGGGCCGATCACTCGGATGGCCGGCGGCGCGGCGGCGCTGCCGCCAGCGCCACTTCAGCGCCAGCCCGCCCAACATGCACGCCTCACTGGATCCGGTCGTCGAGCAGCCGGTGGCCCGCTCGGCTTCCGCGGCGTTCCAGAGATCGGCGAGGATGCTGACACAGCGCTTCTCGATCTCGGTGGTCTGGGGAGACTCGTCGCGGTCGACGATGTTCTTGTCCAGGCACTCCCCCATGAGCACTCGCGCCTGCGGCTCCATCCAGGTGGTCACGAAGCTGGCGAGGTTGAGTCGCGAGTGGGCGTCCAGCAGCAGCTCGTCGTGAACCAGCTGATAGGCGGTCTGCGGTGGCACGCCGTCGTCGGCCAGACGGAAGCGGGGCACCGCCTGGGCCTCGCCCGGCTGGGCGAACTCGGGACGGATGCTCACCTCATCGGCAGCCCGCTCCGGGGGAGGAGATGAATGCAGCGACATCGCATTCCCCCCGGCTCAGCCGCGGATTACCCCGTAGTAGCTCTTGGCGTCGATGTACTTCAGGAATGCCGGGAGTTGCTTGGGGCAATACACCGCGATCACCAGCTGCTCGCCGCTGACGACGCGGCGATCCGCCCGGATCGGACGCGCCCCCACCGTCGCGGCACCGTTGGACTCGGCACCATCCTGCAGGGCCTTGGTGAGCGCGCCGCTCGGATCGGCGCATACCGGCCCGCCGTCGTTGCCGAGCACCCTGATGAGCGTCTTCTCGTCGACCGGCACCGCGAGGTGATGAAGCCGGAACAGGGCGACAACCTCATCGGCCTTCGTCTGGGCGACTCGGTCATCGGGGCCCGGCTTGAAGATAAGGAGCCCCGCCACGATGAGCGCGACGACGAGCAGCGCGAAGCCCCACAGCACCCCTCGATTAGCGTGGGATGAGTGCGCGCTCGTCGGCGCGCCGGGCTCGGCGGTCGCAGGCTGGCCCGCGGATTCCGTCGGCGCCGGCGAGGCGACGGCGTGGACTGCGGACGTCCCGTTGTTGTCACTTGTCGCCGAGGCGTTCGTGCCCACAGCGGCCGGGGAGACGGACGGCCCGTGTCCATTGCCGTTCGCTGCTGCGGCCGCTGCCGCGCCCGTGCTCGCCTGGCCGGAATCAGCGGCGCCCGGCTGCGTCTGCCAAGACGGCTTGCGCAGGCGGTAGAACAGCACCGGCGGCAGTACGCCGAGCACGAGGATGCCGGCAAGGATCAGCAGCCCGTACACAAGCGGGCTCGACTGTCCAAACTGCGACGGCGGCACGAACCCGATCAGGAAGGCGAGCACCGAGGCCAGCCCCCCGACCCAGCACTGCAACACGAGCGCGGGAGCCTTGTATCCCCGCGGGTGATCGGGTTGGTTGCGACGCAGCCTGACCGCCGCGATGAACATCAGCACGTACATGATCAGGTAGACCTGGGTGGTCATCACCGAGAAGATCCAGTACGCGCTGGACACGCTGGGAATGAACGCGTACAGCAGTCCGATGAGCGAGATCACGATGCCCTGGATCACCAGGATGTGCATCTGGATGCCCTCGGGGTTCACCTTCTGGAGATACGGCGGCAGGTAGCCGTACTGCCGGCCGATCTGCAGGAGCCCCTTCGACGGTCCCGCCAGCCAGGCCATCATGCCGCTGAGCATCGCGACGATCATCGCGATCGCCGTCACCGGGACGAGCCAGTTCAGGCCGAAGTGGGCGAAGAAGGCACTGAACGCCTGCATGACCCCGGCGGTGAGGCTGATCTGCGCAGAAGGCACGACCCAGGAGATGACCAGCGCCGGCAGAATGAAGATCGCCAACACGAGGATCATCGCGAGGAAGATCGCCTTCGGGAAGTCGGTCGCCGGCTTCTCCATATCGTCGACGTGCACGGCGTTCATCTCCATGCCCGAGTAGGCCAGGAAGTTGTTGACGATCAGCACCAGGCCGGCCAGGCCAGACCAGGCGGGCAGGAGGTGGTGGACGTCCATCGGCGCCGCCGAGTGGTTGCCCTGCGCGAGATACACGATCCCCATGACGACGAGGATCGCGCCCGGAATTAGCGTGCCGATCACCGTGCCGCTCGATGCGAGCTTCGCGATCAGTGACACACCGCGCGATGACACGAGCACGCTGCCCCAATACAGCACCACGATGATTGCCGCGGTGAACACGCCGCTGTTGGCCAAGTTCGGATCGATCACGTAAGCGATCGTGCTGGCCACGTAGGCGAGCAGCGCGGGGTAGTAGAAGATCGTCATGGCGAACTGGCACCAGATCGCCAGGAATCCCATCGGCGCCGACATCCCCTCGCTCACCCAGTTGTACACGCCGCCCTTCCAACCCGAGGCCAGCTCCGCGGACACCAGCGACGTCGGCACGAAGAAGACAATCGCCGGAAGGACGTACAGGAACACCGATGCCAGGCCGAACACCGCCATCGTCGGTGCGGAGCGCAGGCTCGCGACGGAGCCCGTGGTCATCATGGCCAGTGCGCCCCAGGTGACGTACTTGCGTGCCTTGGAGACAGGCTTGGCCTGGTTTGCGATCGTGGGAGATTGGACGCCGGCCGATACCGCGGCGGCTGCGTGGGAGGAGGTCATGGGCCGCGATTGTCCCGGCCGACACCGTCAACCCTCATACGCGCCGTGGTCCAGGGCGATACCGCGGCGCTATGTCTGCCGTCGACTGGCCGCCCTTGTTGGCTCCCGGCCGCGCCATCCGGAGCCCGAGCGTGACCAGCACGCGCCGCCGCCTGGATTCAGCCTTGCCACCAAGAGCCGTGCGGTCGTGACGGATACGAAGGAGTGATGACCGACTGGCCCGAACCCGCATACACAGCCCAGCACGATGTTTGTCTTCTTCTCGAACAGGCTCGGATGTCTCGGCTCACTGGCCGTGACGCTCATCGGTACCGCCATCGTGCTAGTGCTCACGCGCGCGATCTAGACGATCTCATTCCTGCGAGTCAGCGCATTCGGCGGAGTCACGATCCGTCACGCATGGCGGTCCTGGTGCGACCCTGCGCTCGGCCCGTCATGGCCGCGGCGGCGCGGGCGGCGCGCGGCCATGGCCCATACGCCCCGGCTCTGGCTTCCACCATCAGGCGATATTGAACCGTGATGACGGGGGCCTCACCTTCACCCCTGTCAGCTTCTTCACATACACCAAGAGGAGCCATCTCGATGTGTTCAAATTGTCAGGGCCACGAGGAATGTGACTGCACCGGCGGCGCCGTGTTCGCGGTCTGTGCATGCACGCGCGGATATACGTGCGCCATCTGCCACCACGATCCAGCTGTGAACTTGGCGGACGAGCCCGATCTCCTGCTGGAGATCGTGCGTCCCGAGCTGATCGTCGAAGTCCAGTAGAGCTCCTCATGGCCACTTCTTTCAACCTGCCGTCTCAGCGATGATCGCCGGCGGACTGGTCCTACTTGCGATCGGCGCGATCTTGCGTTTCGCGGTCAGCGCCGACGTCGCGGGTGTCAGCGTCCCGACTGTGGGCCTCATCTTGCTGATCGTCGGGAGCCTCGCGTTGCTGATCGGCTTGGCCCTGCGGGTCAGTGGTCGCGACGCGACGACACCCCCCTACTGAGCGTCGGGAATTACGCGGCGTACCCGAACCAACCGACTGGAAAGGCTGAGATGGCAACGACAGGGAATTCCGCCGGCTCACTCTCCGGTCACGCCGGCGAGCAAGTTGTCCGTCGTGGCCGCGTCGCCTGGCTGACCCACCCACCAGGAGGTACCGCGCGCGTCGACGTCGAAAGCGGCGCGCTCGCGGCTGTCGACGTGAGCCTCCCCGATGGGCCCCCTCTCCCCCAAGAGGCGACACCAGGTGAGCTGCTCGCCGTCGCGCACGCCATGTTCATGGCCGCCGCACTCTCGGAGGATCTCGTACAGGCGGGATCGCCTGCCAACGAGATCGTGGTCGAAGCGGCCTGCGCGTTCTCCGGGGCGCTTCCAGACCGTGACCTATGTGCGCTTGGACTCGATGTGTACGGGCGTGTCCCGGGACTCGATGCAACCGCCTTTTGCGAGGCGGCCGTGGCGGCCCGCCGTCGTTCGCTGCGCGCAGCCGCAACGCGCGCCGACCTGCCCGGCGAACTGCGAGCCACCCTCGAGACGTACCCCCGTAACGCCGACTCGCCACGGCTCGTGACTGAGTGAACCAACGCGAAAATGGGTGCTAGCGGCAATGACGAGACTGGCAGCATGTGTGATCGTTGCCGCCGTGCCATGGGACCGGTACCGGCAGCTGAAGCGCGCGGCCCGCGTGGGCACGGTCGCGGCCGGCGTGGCCCTCGCCGGCTGCGGAGGCAGCGGGGCGCAATCCCAGACAGCGAGCACACCGGCGCAGACCGGTACGCCCACTGGGACTCCGACGCACGCTGCCGTCGCCCCGGCCGTGGTGGCCTCCGGGGTCCCCTATGCGGCGAACCTTGCCTTCGACGCGCACGGCGGACTGTGGGTCATATCGGCCGCCCTCGGCCCCGGCGCCCCAGGAGGCGTCTGGTACGTGCCGCCCGGCGGGCGTCCGCAGCAGGTGACTACGGGGCTGGCCGCACCGACCGCGCTGGCGTGGGTCGGGAATAGCCTCCTGGTAGCGAACGTCACCGCACCGCCGGGCAACGGCCAAGTTACGGCCCTCGACGACTTCAATGGACATGGCTTCGGGAGCCGCCGCGTGCTGCTCCACGGCTTGCCCATCGGTACCCACGCCATCGGCTCGATCGTGCAGGGTCCGGATGGCCGGCTCTACACCGGATACGGAGCCCTGGCGGACCACACCGGCCCACCGGGCCGTGTCCTGTCGTTCACGCTGAGCGGCAGCGCGCCGGTGCTGGAGGCGACCGGCCTGCGGACCGCCTTCGGACTCGCGTTCTGGGGCCGGTCCCTACTCGTGACCGTCAACGGGCCTGACCAGGCCGTCAGCTCCCCCGATCGGCTGTTCGCCTTCGAGCCCGGGGGCTCGGTGGTCAACTTCGGCTTCCCCGGGTGCTATGGCCAGGGCGGCGCGGCGTGCGCGGGCTACCCGGCGCCGCTCAGCACCTTCCCCTCGCACGCTTCGCCCGAAGGGATTGCCGTCAAGGGCGACGTCGCCTACGTCGCCGACAACGGCTCCTCGGTCGTGCACAGCCCGGCCGCGAGCGAGATCGTGCGGGTCGACCTACAAACCGGTCAACAGACCGTCTTCTGGCGCTCACCGGCTCCGCACGACCTGGTCGGCGTCGCGATCGGGCCGGACGGCGACCTCTACGCCACGCTCCTCGTGAGCGGCCAGGTCGTGCGGTTTGCCCTGTAGCCGCCCGGGCCCGGCATCCTTCGCGCACTGCTAGCCGCATCGCCGCCCGGTCGGCGAAGGCCTAACGCGGAGCCGGTGCGCCCTTGCGCGTGGGGAGTGGAAGCTGGACGGTGAGCCGGGTGCCCTGGCCGGGGGGGCTCTCGACGGTCAGCGTTCCGCCGGCGGCCTCGACGCGGTCTCTGAGCCCGACGAGGCCAGAGCCGCGCGCCGGGTCTGCACCTCCGACGCCATCGTCGCTGATCGACAACCGCGCCTGGCCGTCGAACGTGTCGACGGTGATGTTCACGCCCGAGGCGTTTGAGTGCTTAGCCGCGTTCGTCAGCGCCTCGGAGATGACGAAGTAGGCGGTGACCTCTATGGGCTCGGGCAGCCGGTCGTCGACTCGAAGGTCGAGTGCGACGGGGATCGCGGAGCGGCGAGCGACGGTCTTGAGCGCTGGCACCAGACCGCCCTCGGTCAGGACCGCCGGATGGATGCCGCGGGCCAGCTCGCGCAGCGCGTCGTACGCAGCCTCGGTCTGCTCGACCGCCTGCCGCACGAGCTCTGCGCCGGTTTCAGAACCGTCGTCAAGCTCCTGCCGGGCGTGCTTGAGCGTGAGGATCGTCTGCACGAGCCGCTGCTGGGCGCCGTCGTGCAGGTCCCGTTCGATCCGTCGGCGTGTCTCATCAGCCGTGGCTACGAGCCGCCGGCGCGACGCCGCCAGCTCCGCACGGCTCTCGGCATTCGCGACCGCGGTCGCCACGAGCTCGGTGAACTTCCCCATGCGGGCCTCTGTGTCGGTGCGGGCCAGATCGGGGCGCTGCCAGGCGGCCACCATCACGCCCCAAGAGCGGCCGGACACGACGATCGGCGCTGCGAACGCCGCTCCGACACCCGGCGCCAGCCCGCTCTCGACGGGAGGGCCTGACCCGTTGACCGAGCGATCAGTGCGCGCGGCACCGGCGCTCTGCGCCACGCGCCCCCAGAGGTCGCTGCCGTTGGCGACGACTGGGGCTCCGACGCCGAGATCCGCGTCTGAGACGCCGTGCGCGGCGACCACGGAGGCGGTACCGTCCGCCTCGTAGCGCAGCAGACGCGTGGCATCGGCGCCCAGTAGCTGTCCGACTTCGACCGTCACCGCCGTGAAGAGGTCACTGGCTTCAGGGCCCTGGGCGACGAGTGTTGCGACTCGCCGCAGCGCGGCCTGTTCGTCCGCGAGCATTCGGATGTCCGTGACGTCGTGCGCGGTTGCGTATATCAGCCCACGCTCGAGTCGCGTGTTCCAGTGCAGCCAGCGAATCGCGCCGTCGGCCCGGACGTAGCGGCACTCGAAGGGCTCCGCCTCGTGCGCCTCCCGCAGCCTGGCGATCCAGTTCGTCGCTGCGTAGCGATCGTCCGGATGGACGAAGTCCAGCAGCGGACGCATCAGCAGTTCGCCCGCTTCGTAGCCGAGCGTACGCTCGAAAGCCGGGTTCACGCGCTTCAGGTAGCCATGGACGCCGACAATGCACAGCAGGTCGAGCGAGAGGTCGAAGATGTCGTCCACCTCGCGCTCGGCGCGGCGGCGTCGCAGCATGCCGCGACCAATCAGGTAGACGATCAGGGCCGTCGCCGGTGCCCAGGCGAGCGCGAGCCACGGCAGCAGCGCCTGCAGCGCGGTGTCCTGCTGGGGTGCCACGCCGACCGCCCACTGCTGTGTGAGGGCCTCGAAGCTCTGACTGGCGGCAGGCCTCCCACCGAGCATGCCTGCGAGACGGCGACCGTTCAAGCTGATGGCGAGATCGGCCGGATCCTCGTTCAGCGACAGGCCGAGCCAACCGGCGGGCACGAAAACGACGAGGAAGCCTTGGCTTCCCGGGCCTTGACCAAAGCTCGCACCCTGCACCAGGAAGAAGCCGGACTGCCCGGCGACCCCTTGTTCGGACGACGCGGTCCCAGCGAAGACGGACGCCGGGTTACGGAGTGTTGCGGCCAGCACAGGCAGGCCCGACATGTCGGCACCGGGGCGAAAGGGCAGGCCGGTGACGAACGTTGCCGGCAGGTAGTTCGCGTGCGGGCCCGCGACACGCGCGCCGAGCAGCGTCGTGATCGGCGCCCCAATGCGCCGCTCATAGCCGGGGCGCCCGTGCGCCGTTACGTTCTCCACCCACATTGCGTCTGCGAGCCCGACGCTCGTCGTCGCGCCCCCCACCAATGCCTGGAAGCGGCGGCCATCCGGCGCGCGCTCCCCCTGCAGCGCGTTCGCGAGACCAACGGCGAACGTCCCGGCACGCTCGAGCAGCCCGCGGATCTGCTCCGCGTCGGTCGCGGCCTGCCGGGCCGCGGCGGCGTGACGATCGGCGTCAACCGCATGTGTCGTGACGACGAAGCCGATGACGCTCAACAGCACAACGACCAGCAGCACCGCCAGGCGACCCGACGATGCGGAACGAAGCCAGCGATGCCATGCCGCTCTCATGCCCAGGATTAGCCGCATCGTCGTCGCGCAGTCCAACCGTGTCAAGCCCCGCTGGCCCCGCCATAGGGGAGAATGCGCGGATGCTCGCGGACTGTGAATCCTCGCGGGCGTGGCGCCCGGGGGGTCGACGCCGGACACACGTCGCGGTCGGTGTTCTGCTGGCCGGTGTGCTCACGGCCGGGTGCAGCGGCGGCACGCACAATGACGCAGCGACATCCGCTGATCCCTCGGTTCGCCGGGCGCAGGCGGAAGTGAACAGCGCGCCACCGCCGCTGAGCGCATATCGCGGTCCGGCGAACGGGCCGCCGGCGCAGCCCCCCGCCCCGGTGGTCTTCGTGGCCGCTGATCTAACCGACGGTGGGATCGGCGGCGTGGCGCGCGGGGTCCAGGAGGCGGCCCATGCGATCGGCTGGCCGCTGCAGATCATCGACGGCCAAGCAAACGTCGACGGGGAGCGCCAGGCGCTGGTCACGGCGCTACGCCTCAGGCCCGGCGGCATCATCCTGGGCGGGGTCAACGCCGCCGATCAGCGCCCGCTGCTGCAAGAGGCGCAGGCGCAGGGCGTTCCGGTGGTCGGCTGGCATTCCACTGCGACGCCGGGCCCCGCTCCAAAGCTGGGGCTGTTCACCAACGTGACCAGCGATCCCGCGCTGGTCGGGCGCCTAGCGGCTGATTATGCGATCGAGGCGTCCAACGGCACGGCGGGCGTGGTGATCTTCACCGACCCGGAGTACGCGATCGACACCCGGACGGCGAACGCGATGGCGTCGGAGATCAGGAGCTGCCGCGACTGCTCGGTGCTGCAGGAGGCGACCGCGTTCCCGATCGCGACTGCCTCGACAGGGGTGGAAGCCGCCATCGAGTTCCTGCTCCAGCGCTTCGGGAAACGCTGGAGCTATCTGCTGGCGGTTAACGGCGCGTACATCGACGGGGCGAGCGTCGCCCTCACCGGTGCGGGACTGAGCGGCGATCAGGCGCCGTTCTCGGTCGCGGCCGGCGAGGGCGATGAGTCTGAGTTCGCGCGGATTCGCGAAAACGACTACCAGGCGGCCGCGGTCGCCGAGCCGCTGAACCTGCAGGGCTGGCAGCTGATCGACGAGCTGAACCGCGCCCGCGCGCGGCAGCCGCCGTCCGGTTACGTCGCTCCCCCGCGCCTGATCACCCAATCCGACGTGCCAAGCGGCGCCGTGTTCGATCCGCTCAGCGGCTACCGCCAGAACTACCTCCGGATCTGGCGTCGCTGAGGCAGCGGACGGCAGCAGCCGGCGACTGACCCTCCGGGCAGCGCCCCGGGTCGCGCACGGCAGGGTGGTCGCACTCGGCGATGACTACCAGCACGCGTTCTTCGCCGAGCCTGCGTCAACGCGCCGCACGCGGCGGTCCGTCGCTGGCCGCGGCGCGACGATCAAGGCCGGTGATGTCCCCGGCGGATGTGGCTGCACGGCCATACCGGCGCGCCGCAGCCTGTCGATCGAGCATGACGGCGACGATGCGGGCCCGCGGCCATGCTTCACATCGCTGCGGTCGGCGTCAGCGACACGTATCGCCGCCATACACCGATCGTCTAGCTCTCGCCAGCGGGCCGGACCACGAACACGGTTATGGGCCCCACCCGACAAGCCTGGCCGCTCAGTCGCGACGCACAGGGCCGCCGAATCCGTCAACCGTGATCAGTGAAAGGCACCGCAATGTCATTCGCAGCCTCATCAACAGCCGGCACCGAGGACGCGGGCGCCTTCGGTCAGGTGATGGGCATCGTCGCCGTCACGCTCGGTACCTTCACCCTCGGCGCATATTGGGGCGACGGTCTCACCGGAGGAGCGTCGATCGCCTGCTTCATCGTCGGCTTTCTCGGCATCGTCGGGCTCAACCTCGTGCGCGGCGCCCCGGGCGCGGCGGTCGGCCTGCTGATCGCCTCCGGCCTGTTCCTCGGCCTCGGCCTGAGTGGCGCGGTGTACGCCTACGCCGCCGCGGCGCCGGGCGTGGTCTGGCAGGCGGCGGCCGCTACCGGCCTGTTCGTCGCCGCGCTGGGGAGCCTCGGCTACGCCATCCGGGCGGACCTGTCCGGCGGCTACCGCGTCCTGTTCGTGCTGCTGCTGGGTCTGATCCTGTACGGATTCATCAGCCTGTTCGTTGCCATGCCCGGCGGCAACGTCGTCTACGCACTGCTCGGCCTCGGCATCTTCGGCGGCTACGTCGTGCTCGACTTCAACCGCCTGCGCGCCGCCGGCACCGATGACGCCGCGTCCATAGCCGCCGGAATCTTCCTGGACATCACGAACGTCTTCCTGTTCTTCCTGCAGCTCTTCGGTCGCAACCGCGATTGAACCGGCCCGCCGCACCTCGAGAAAGGGAAACACCATGCATGACGATGCATACGACGCGGAGAACGTGCTGGCCGTCAACTTCGACGAGCACGCCAACGCCTACGAGGCGCTCGCCCGCCTGAAGGAACTCGACGCACACCACCGGATCGACCTCCATGGCGCCGCCGTGGTCGCGCGCGACGACGACGGCCGAATCGTGGAGAAGGACGAAGCGGGCGACGCCGAGCTCATCGGCACGGCGAGCGGCGGGATCATCGGTCTGCTCGTCGGGATCCTCGGCGGGCCCCTGGGCGTCCTGATCGGCGGCACGACCGGCGTACTGGTTGGCTCGCTGTTCGACCTCGACGACGAGGACGACACCGAGTCGGTGCTGAGCGAGATCTCAAAATCGGTCCCGATCGGGCACCTCGCCGTCCTGGCCGACGTCTCCGAGCCGGACCCGCTGGTCATCGACGCCGTCATGGCGCGACTCGGAGGCACGATCCTGCGCCGACCGATCATCGACGTCGAGGCCGAGATCGCGTCCGCCGAGGACGCACAGGCCAAGGCCAGGCGCAAGGCCCGCCACGAGCTGCGCGACGCGCGGCACAAGAAGCACAAAGACCACGCACACGCGCGGGTCGAGGCGCTGAAGGCGAAGCTCCACCGCCACCCGCAGAAGGCCACGGCGAGCCGCTCCTAACCGCCGCGCTGACATCCGCCGCTGCCGCGACCACCAAGCGCGCGGCGCGGATGTCCGTGCCGCGGAGCGGAGCAGCCGGCAGCGCAGGCGACATTGTTGCCGCGTGACCGGAGCGGTGAGCTGCAGCCATCCGACTTCGGCCACCAGGTGTTGAGGAGCAGAACCCGGCCGCTGCCAGCCGCGATGGACACCTCGACACGTTCTCGCTCTTCCTGATTGACGGCGATCGTTCTCCTCGGCCCTCCGCCGTCCGCCCGCGCGATCGCGGCCGGTCTCAGCAGCGGAGTTCCGTCGCCGTCACGCGTCACACTCGGATGGTTGGCCAGCCACCGGCAGACACTCATGGCGGCACCCCCGATCGAGTCGCCGGCGCCTCGCCGACGGTCCGGCAGGGTTTTCTCTGGATTCTCAGAGAAAGACCGAGAAAGGCGATGCAGCGGCGCCTGAACCCCTACACCCCGGGCGCCGGACGCCGCCCGGCCAAACTCGCGGGGCGTGACGATGACCTGGAGAACTTCCAGATGATGCTTACGCGCCTGACCGAGGGCCGCTATGAGCGCAGCATGATCTTCTCCGGCTTGCGCGGCGTCGGCAAGACGGTGCTGCTGCTCGAGCTGCATGTGATGGCCACCGAGGCCGGCTGGTCGTCCACCGAGGTGCGCGAGGTCGGCGCCCGCGGGGACTTCCGCGGCAGCATGGCCCGCATGGCGCTGCGACTGCTGCGTGGCATGTCGGTCAAGGAGCGCATGTCCCAGCGCGCCAAGCGCGCGCTGTCAGTCGTGAAGTCCTTCTCGATCTCGGGTCCCGCCGGCATCCGGGTCCAGCTGGACGTCGCCCCGGCCAGCGGCACCGCCGACAGCGGCGACGTCGAGCAGGATCTCGCCGACCTGCTGACCGAGATCGGCGAGGTCGCCCGCGCCGGCGGCGTCGGCGCGCTGTTCCTGATCGACGAGATGCAGAACCTCGACCGCGACTCACTGGCCGCCATATGCCTGGCCTTTCACCGCATCTCCCAGCAGGACCTCCCGGTCGCTCTGGTCGGCGCCGGCCTGCCGACGCTGCCCGTCATGCTGCGTGCCGCCAAGCCCTATGCCCCGCGCCTGTTCGCCTACCACGACCTCGCCCGTCTGTCCGACGCCGCGAGCCGCTCCGCGCTGCTGGGGCCGGCGAAAACCGAGCAGGTCCAGTTCGACCCCGAGGCCGTGCGGCTGATCATCGAGCAGTCCGGCGGCTACCCCTACTTCCTGCAGGAGTACGGACGCGTGCTCTGGGACGAGGTCCCCGACAGCCCGATCGCCGCCGCCGACGTGCGGGCGGTAGAGGATCTGGTTCAGGATAGCCTGGACCGCTCATTCTTCGGGCCGCCGTTCGAGCTGGCCGGCGACTCCGAACAGCGCTACCTGATCGCCGTTGCGCACCTCGGCGACGGTCCCTACCGAAGCGCCGACGCCGCCGCGGCCGCGGGGTATGACCGGCAGAAGTCCGCCTCCACGGTGCGCGACGGCCTGATCGAGAAGGAGTTGCTGTGGAGCCCACGGCGAGGGCTGATCGACTTCACCGTCCCGCGCTTTGCCCACTACCTGCGCACCACCCAGGCCCTCGACGGCACGTAGCACCGCAAGTCTCGGGCTTTCTCTGAATTTCCAGAGAAAGCCCGAGAAAGCCCTCGACCCCCGCGGTGGATGGCGACCAGCACCAACCCACTGCCGCCGCGCGGCCCGACGGCGCGCGCCTGACCGCCCGGCTGGGCGAGCATCCGACACAGAAGCCTCGCGGCTCATCCGCGGCGCCCGTCCGGTGGGATCTCGCTGTCGCGGACCCACTGGATGAGCTCGTCGGGGTCAAAGCGCACGTAGTGCCCCAGGCGGTGGTGGGGCACGCGGTGCTTGCGCGCCTGGGCCAGCAGCCAGCTCGGCGGCACCCCCAGGAGCTTGGCTGCCTGCTCGGCGTCGAGCAGCGGGCTGGTCTGGCTGATCGGCCTTGGCCCCAGGCCCAGGCGACTGGTCACACGCCGAAGCCCGTGGCTCATGCGCCCTCCGCCCGGCGGCGGCAGGCTCATGCTGCCTCCCCCGAAGTGCCGTCCGACCCGTTAGCGCCCGTCGACCCCGCCTGCGGTCCTAAGCCGTCCATGATGTGGATGGTCGGCCCGCCGGGCCGACCTGATGGGAAATGAAGGTTTGGTCAGGCGGGGGCTGGTTGGAGGGTGACGTGGTGTCCGAGGCGTTCGAGCTGTTTGATGAGGCGTCGGGTGGCTCGTTCGGGGTCGCGGCGGGTGAAGTGGTCGGGGCCGAGGTCTTTGTAGAGCTCTCCTGTGCTGAGCATGTGCCAGGCGCTGGTCAGGATGGAGTGTTTGACGGCGCCGAGCGCGCGGCCGTGACCGCGGCGTGGCCGTAGGCGTGCGTATTGTGCGGCGAGGTAGGTGTTCTTGGTGCGGGCGGCGGCCATCGCGGCTTCGGTGAGCGCGGTGTCCAGCCACTTCGAGCCATCGCGGGTCTTGCCCGAGCGGCGTTTGCCGGCCGAGCGGTCGTTACCGGGGCACTGCCCGGCCCAGGACGCGAGGTGACGCTCGGAGGGGAAGCGGGTCATGTCGGTCCCGATCTCCGCGACGATGACTTGGGCCGTGCGCCGCTGAACGCCGGGGATCGAGCAGAGCAGCTCAGCGGCCAGCGCGAAAGGGGCCAGTTGCTCCTCGATCGCGTCGGAGAGTAGATCTATCTGCTCGTCAAGGAAATCCAGGTGGGCGAGCATCGCGCCGACGATCAGCGCGTGCTGGGGGTCAAAGCGCCCTTCCAGCGCCTCTTTGAGCGCGGGGATCTTCGCGCGCAATCGTCCCTTGGCCAGCTCGGCCAGGATCTCGGGATCGGTCGTTCCCTTGACCAGCGCGTCGAGCATCGCGCGACCGGAGACGCCGAGTATGTCGCTGGCGACGCAATCGAGTTTGATCCCGGTGTCCTCGATCAGCTTGTGCAGCCGGTTGGCCTCGCGCTGGCGCTCAGCGATCTGCGTCTTGCGATACCGCGTCAGGTTGCGCAACGCGCGGATCGGCTTCGGCGGGATGAAGCTGCGCGCCAGCAGCCCGGACTCCAACAGCTGGCACAGCCACGCCGCATCGGACACATCGGTCTTGCGGCCCGGGACCTGCTTGACGTGGCGAGCGTTGACCAGCAGGCAATCAAAATCCTCCTCCAAGATCGCCCACACCGGCTTCCAATACACGCCGGTCGCCTCCATCGCGACCTGGCTGACCCGATGCGCCTTCAGCCAATCGCGCAACGCGAGCAGCCCCCGCACCGTCGTGGAGAACTCCGCGACCTGTTGAGCGCGTTCGCGGCCGCGCCCTTCAACCCGCACGCACGCCGTGACCTGCGCCTTATGCACATCAAGCGCGCCCGCGCGCGCCACGATCGTCTTCATGAGAACCTCCGCGCCGACAAAAACAGGGCGTCGCCCGCGGGGCCTGAAAAGAACAACGAGTCTGATGGGCGTGCTCTACGGCAACAGTCCGGCATACCGGGCAGACCCCAGCACCATCCTAAGTACGGGCTCACAAGCACCATAGGTCGGCGGCGTCAACAGACGACCCCACGAGTCTCACCCATTTCAACCGCCCGCGCATGCCCGCGCCGCGGGCACAATTCCTAAGTGCTGATTTGCGGGGGGAGGGGGTTCAGTCAAGCTCGGGGCGAAGCCCTCGCCGAAGGCGACCCCGAAGGGGCGAGCTTGACGGGTTCCCCTCCCTGCGCCACCACCACCCGCATCCCGACCCTCGACCGAATCGCCACCGGCACCGGCGCGTTGCAGGTAGGCCTGCAGGCGGTCGATGCGCAGCTCCGCCGGCGGCTCGGTGTGGGGCTTCATCCAGGCGAACGGGACGGGCTGGTCATAGGGAGCGACGCCCTCGAAGTACTCGATCAGCTCGGCGGCGTAGCCGACCCGGGCGGCGTACTGGTCGGCCCGGTACTCGCAGCGGCGGAAGTAGCCGGCCCAGATCGGCGTGGTCAGACGCATCGACAGTCCGCCACTGGCGACGTACACGACCAGCCGCGCCAGCGCGGCGAACAGTCCGGGGCCGTGGGGGCGGCCCTCGAGCTTTGAGGCGAACGGGGCGAGGCGCAGCAGCGCCACGGTGATGCGTCCGTCGTGGTGTTGGAGGTGGCCGAGCTCGTGGGCGAGGATCGGTTCGAGCGGCAGCTCGTGCAGCGTGACGCGGGCGATCATCAGCGTGTCTCCGACGACCGCGGCGGCGAAGTCGGCCTGATCGACGACGAACCATGACTTCGGCAAGCGGGCGTGGCTGTCGCGGGCGAGGATCTCGCCGAGGGCCTGCTCGTAGCGCTCGCTCTCCCGAGCCGACGGTGAGCGGCCACCGTAGTCCTGCTCGATGAGCCATCCCTCAGCGGGGACGACCAGCCCGCACAGCGACCAGCCGAGCGGCAGGAACGCGATCACCAGCGCAAGGGTGTGCGCAGCGCCCGAATGCCACGCGAAGATCACGCCGAGAACGCCCAGCGGGATGAGAAGCAACACGCTCCGCGCGGCCGCCGCGAGGACGTTTGCGATCAGGGCGCTGGTGTAGGCGGCGGCGCCGGAGGTCGGGATACCCGACCGGGCCGGCGGCCGATGGGGCAGCACGTCGTCGGGGTGATCGGTGGTGCTCATCGTGTGTTCCTCCTGGTTGGGGAATCGATCGAAGGCCGTGAGTCGGCGCGCGGGCTCGTCGCCGGCGCCCAAGCGTCAACTGCGGGGGGGCGGGGGTCGTCGGCGAATGCGATGTCTCGCCAGGGCGCGGTGGCGTACCAGGGCGCCAGGCGCAGCAATCCCCAGCCGTGGGCCGTCAGCAGCAGCCCATGCCCTTGGGGTAGCTGTGAGATCTCGCCGGGTGACAGCGTGCGCTGGCGGACGGTCTGGTAGCTGGTGGAGCTTGACTCGTTGCCCGGCCCGCCGAGCCAGCCGGCCTTCACCGAGACGCTCTCGTTGTGGGAGACCAGGTGGCGGTCGTATTCGCCCAGGGTCAGCGAGATCGCCTCGAGCGTGCGGCTGTCGCCGATCCCGCGCAGGATGAGCTTGGTCTGAAACAGCGACAGGAAGCCCTCGGCGAGGTGATCGCCCCAGCGAGAGCGCACCTGGCTGAGGTCCTGCAGGCAGACCAGCACGTGCAGGCCCTGCCCCCCGGCCTCGGACACCAGCGCGGGGAGGTCGTGAATCGGCGCGATGTTCGCGACTTCGTCCAGGCAGAAGAACACCGGCCGGCGGCGGTCGGCGCGTCCGGCGGCATGGCGGGCGTAGGTGGCGTGCCGGATCTCTTCCAGTAGCCCGACGACCAGAGGCGCGCATAGCGCCTGTTTGTGCGCGGGCGCGCACACGTACACCGTGTCCTGGGACTCGACGAACCGCGCCGCGTCGAAGTTCGGCTCCGCGGCCGACGCGCGCGCAGCATCCGAGCGGTAGGCCGCCAGCACGCCGGCGGTGGCGGAGTAGATCGAGGATCGCTCGCGTCCCTCGGTCTGTGCGATCCCGACCAGCACGTCACACGCCATTCGCTGCTCGTGTTCCTCCAGCGTGCCTGCGGGGTCGTCGATGTCCTGGCGCAGCACCCAGCGCGCCACATCACCGATGTCGCGCCCGGCGCGATTCGCGGCCAACAGCAACGGCGCCAGCAGCGCACCGGCCCGTTCGGTCCAGTGCCCCTCGTGCTGGCTGCCGCGGTGCACCGGGGCGCTGGCGGTCATCGCCCTGGCCATCACCAACGCCGCGTCCCACGAAGTGGCCGCCCCGACCGGTGACCACGACAAGCGCCGCACGCCGCGCGGCAATCGCGGCATCGTGGCGGCCGGGTCAAACACCCACACCGTCCCGAGCCGACCGCGGGCACGGGCGGTGATCTCGAAGATCTCGGGCTTGGTCGACGTCGACACCGCCGGCCCGGGTGCGGCCAGCAGCGCGGGGATCACAACAGCGCTTGACTTGCCCGAGCGCGGCGGGCCCAAAATCATCACCGCCTGCTCACCATCCGCGGTCGCCCAGCCACCGCGCTCACGAAGCCCGAGAAACGCACCGCCGCCCAGCGCCGCCGTGTGCTCGCGCACACCCACCAGCGGATCGCCCGCACGCACCACCGCCTTCGGCGTACGCACCCGCTGCCGGCGCCAACGCCGCGCCCACATCCAAACCCACGGGGCAACCCGTCGCGCGACGGGCAGGCACAGCCACACGCCAGCCGCTGGCCCCAGCCAGTGCCACGCCCACACCAGCGGTGTGACGCCCGGAAGGCCGAGCAGGACCTTGGCGAATGCCAGTCCGAAGTACAGGCCAACCAGCCGCCCCAGCATTCGCAGCGGCCAGGGCCGCTGCAACCGCGGCGGCGGGGCGTAGCGATGCGACGGGCCCCACGGATCGCTCACTCGATCCCCCAACCACGATCCAGCTCCTCACGGTCGCGCTGCTCGACCAGCGCTCGTCCCGCCTCGCTGCGCGGACCCTCGACCGATCGATCCTCAACCCGCCGCTCATCGTCGGCGCGATCGGTCCGCTCAATCGCATCGAGGACCGCGCCGTCCGGGCCCACGGAACCCGGCTCGGTGCGGACAGCGCGATCGTGATCGACCTGGGCTTCGGACGAAGGCTCGCCAGCTCGCAACCCTAGGTCGGACTGGCGGCTCTCGAACTGATCACGTCCTTCGACGTCCAGCCGCACGGGCGCCGAGCGATCCACGGGTCGGCCCTGGTTGCGCTCCAGGCGCTCGCGCTCGCGTTGGGCCGCCAGCAGCCTGCCCGCCTCGCTGCGCGGAGCTTGTGCCCGCGGGTCGCTGGCGCCACGGTCGAGCTGGGGGTCTCGTGACTCGACCTGTTCCCTGCCGTCGTCAGTAGATGCGCGCGTTTGGGTTCGCATCGTCTCTCTTTCCGACACGCGCTCGGAAACGGGACGCTGCTCTCGCGTGACGCTCGCCTGCTGGGCGTGACTCTGGGCCATCCGCTCGGCCAGGCGCTCGATCGCGCCCTCATCCAGCCCCTCCTCGCCGAGGTCGTCACGGCTGACGTAGACGTCGGTGCGATCACGCGCCCGGGTCAGCGCGACATACGCGCGCTCGCGATCGGTCTGCCAGCCACCGAGCAACACGTGCGCGCGATCCACGGTCAGACCCTGGGCCTTGTAGACATGCTGGCCGTAAGCGAGCCGTAGTTGCTGAGCCTCGTGCTCGCCCAGCGCGACCTCCCGCGGCTCGGGCTCGCCGGTGCGCACCCACAGTCCCTCCTCGGGCGCGACGCGGCTGACGGTGCCGAGCGTCCCGTTCTCGACGCGTGGCGCTCCCGGCTGGGGTACCGCCGAGCTGAACATCACCTGGTCACCCGCGAACAACGAATAGGGCCGGCCCGGCAACGCGAACGGCTCGTTGCCCAGCTCGCCGCGATCGGCCCGTACCTGCTGGGCCTGGCGGTTGATCTCATCGATCTCGCGATTGGACGCGTCGGTGAGCATCACGCTGCGCCCCGCACCCGCATCCTGGCGCGCCCGGTCCCAGTCGCCGACCACCCGCGCCGCCGCGTCCTCCCGAGAACCCGACACGTGCAGCCGCTCGTGTTCGCGGTACGCGGCCAGCGCACGATCGGCGGCGCCGACGCGCACCTGCGCCCACGCCTGGCGCTCCCACTGCTCCCGCGCGCGACGAACCTCGCTCAGCTCGGCCGACGGAACCTGCTTCTCGATCGCACCGAACAGGCCACCCGCCCCGATCGCCCCCAGCTGCGCCTCATCACCGACCAGAACCAGCTTCGCACCCGACCGATCGGTCCGCTCGACCAGCCCGGCCAACCGCTGAGTGTCGGCCATCCCCGCCTCATCCATCACCACGACCGAGCGGTCGCCGAGCCGGACCGCGCCGCTGTCCAGACGGTGAAGCAGCGCGTCGGTGGTCAGCGACTGCTCAAGCTTGGCGTCCGCCGCCAGCCGTTGCGCCGTCGCCCCGGCGATCGCCGTGCCCAGGACCTCATAACCCTCACTTCGCCACGCCGACGCCGCGCTACCGAGCACCACACCCTTACCGGTCCCCGCCTGTCCCACCAGCACGCTGACCCCGCCCGGCCCGGTCAGCGTCTCAAGCGCCTGGCGCTGCTCAGCACTCAACCGCGACCCCAACGCGCGCAACGCCTCACGCCGCACGTCGGCCAACGCCCGCTCAGACACAGCGGCGACCCTCTCCTGCGACCGGCCGGCGGCGATCGCCACCGCTCGCTGCTCAAGCTCACGCAGCTCCCGCGTCGTGAACACGCCCCCCTCAAGCTCGACCAGCTCACCCGACGCGATCAGCCCCTCGACCACCCCCGCGGCCGCACGCGGCGCCATCGCCCCTGCGGCCAGCTCATACGCGCGCGCGTCGACCTCGCGACGCGAGACCATCGACTGCTCGCGACCCAGCCGATGCAGCAGCTCGCGCGCCACATCGCGCTGAGACGCCTCGCGCGCCCGAGCGGCGAACAGGCTCCGCGCGACCTCCGCCGAAAACCCGTACTCCTCTCCCACCGCCCGCCACGCCGCATCCACATCGGTGCGCTCAAGCGTCGACTTCGATCCCCGCGTGCGCACCGTGATCGCCCCCAGCTCGCCCGCCCGCGGCTCCCGCCCGTAGCGCTCGCGAAACCGGACCGCCTCCCGAGCGATCGCCTCGGAACGCGCCGACCACCGCTCCGACAACGCCACCGGCACCCCCGCCAGCTCGAAGTACCGCCCGTCCTTCCCCGTCTGCCCCCGCACATCAAGACCCAGGCTCTGAAGCCGCGCGGCCAACTCGGCGCGATACCACGCGCCGCTCACCCGGCCCGAGCGAAACAGCTCCCGCGAATCGATCGCCGCAAACCGCCCATCCGCGCGCTCCGCCGCGAGCACGACCAGATGGGAATGCAGCTGCGGATCGGGCACCCCGCGCCCGCTCTCCTGCTCAGCCGTCAACCGCGAGGACGTGTGCATGAACTCCGCCGCCACCACACTGCGTGCCGGCTCCGAGCGGAGCACCCCGCCCTCCTTGCGGCGGACCAGCCTCTCCTCGCGCTCGATCCGCTCACGCGCGCTCGCGACCGCGGCCCGATGAGCCGCCTCGATCTGCGCCCGGTGATACGAGCCGGACAGCGCCCACAACGCCGACACCGACTTCGGCGCGCTGAACGTCACATCGATCCCCGCCACCCGCGAACCATCACCACCCACCGGCCTGATCACCGAGCCATCCCGCGGCGACACACCGCGCATGACCGCCACCAACTCATCGCGCGTCACCGGCCGACCCCCATCCAGGCCAAGACGCCCAAGCGCCGCCGGCGAGCCGTGCCAGAAGCCGGCCTCAGCCTCCTCCTCGCCGCCGGCGTAGTAGTCGCCACGCGACTGGCCCGACGTCAGGTAGTTCGCAAACCCCGCCGCCGAGTCACCCGAAACCTTGTGAGTCGAGACCACACCTCGAACGTACGAGCCGCCACCGATACCCGCAATAGGCCAGGCGCCAATCGGTAACTCAGCGCAGCTGAGAGAAGCTCAGCGCAGACGTCTTAACACTTCACCATCAGCTTCACGAGTCACCGGCACCCTCGGGTGCGTCTGGTCTGCGTCGTT
>CAVRUQ010000002.1:0-16293 GCA_963724405.1 uncultured Solirubrobacterales bacterium | reverse complement strand
CGCCCATCCCTTCCGAGACGGCAAGGGACGCATCTCGGGCATCGTGCAGTCGCTCGTCCTCGCACGCGAGGGCCTGCTCGCCCGCGAGTTCAGCTCGATCGAGGAATACCCCGGCTACCACACGACCGATTACTACCGCGTGCTGCGCGCGGTGCAAGGCGGCTCTTACCGCCGACCAGCGACGCCAGGCCCTGGCTTCGCTGCTGCATCGATGCGCACCTGCAGCAGGCCCGCGGGCGACTCATCCAAGTCGAGGCCGCGACCCGCCGCTGGGCGCTGCTCGAGCAAGAAGTCGGAGCGCGCGGCTGGCCCGACCGGCTGGTCATCGCTCTCGAGCAGAGCCTATTCGGGGGTGCGGGCCTGCCACCTACGCCGCGGAGGCCGACGCTTCGTTCCCCACGGCCACCGGCGACCTGCGCCGCCTGGCCGACGCCTGACTCGTCGTCGCGTGCGGCCGCGCGCGCAGCACCCGGTACGTCACCTCACCGGCCCTGCGCGAGCGCGCCGACGCCGCGGTCGACGCCGAGCCATCGTGATCACGATGACCACGACCAAACGACGAAACCGATACTTCCCACACCGCCCGGTGCTCGGGAGCTCGTGAGCTGGCGGGTTGGGAGCTGTTCGGCGGCCGCCGGGGACACTTCGGCGAAGCTCGTGTTCTCCCCGCGCCTCGCCCGCGCGGCAATCCGCCGAATCGGAGCGGCTGGCATATCGGACCGCCCGCCCGCAGCCGATGTGGTGTCCATGGCACGCCGTCGTCGAGCCGCAGGCGGCGCTGTCTTCGCCGGGACGCTCGTCGTCCTCGCGCTGACGGCGGTGTGCGCGTCGCGGCCACGCCCGATCTCGCCGTCGGGGTCCGGCCGGCGAGCGGTACCCCGTCGGACTACTTCGTGATCCAGGGCCAGCCCGGCACGATGACTGCCGCCGGCGTCCTCACGATCGAGAACCTCACCGATCAGAGCGTATCCGTGCAGCTGAGGGCCGTTGACGCTCTGACGACGAGCACATTGGGATCGGCCTACCAGGCCGCCGGCAGCGACGTCCACGGCGCCACGCACTGGCTTGCGCTCAGCGCGAGCACGTTGAGTCTCGCCCCGCACGCGCGAAGCAGCGTCGCCGTCAGCGTCGACGTGCCCGCGTCGGCGGCGCCCGGGGACTACCTCAGCGGGATCTCGGTGCTGGGCACCGACCAGTCGGCCAGGGCGACGACGGGCGGCGGCGCAGTGGTCGAGCAGCAGTACCGCTACGCCGTGGGGGTGGAGATCCGGCTACCCGGAGCGCGCCGGGGACACCTCGGCTTCAGTGGTGCTCAGGTCACGCGGCAGCCCTTTGGCATCGCGTTCTCGCTGAGCGCCCACAACGACGGCAATGTGATTCTCACCGACGTGACGGGCCAGGCCACGGTCACGCAAGGCGGGCGCGCCGTCGCCTCGCAGACGATTGCGCCCGGCACCTTCGTCTCGGGCACCGATATCGCCATGCCGGTGCGCGCGCCGGGGGAGAACCCGGCTCCCGGAACCGTCTACCGGGTGCGGGCCGAGCTGCACTACGCCGGCGGCGTGGCCTATCTCGACACCCTTGTGACGTTCGGCCACGCCGCCCCCCGGCCGAGCCCCGCGCGCCACGGCGGCGGTGCGGCCACTCGCCCGGTCACGCGCGCGCCCGGCGGCGGCACATCCGCGCCGCGAATCGTCGCGCCGCAACCGTCGCGGACGACGCTGCCGCGCGTGTCGAGGCCCGCCGCGCCCGCGCCGGCCACGCGACGCCGCGAGCACCCGAGCGCACGTCGTACGCCGGCGACGGCGCGGGCTCACGCGCACGCGCCCATCGACGCGGCGCGCCGCGCCGCGAGCCCTGGCGCGTGGCCCCGCTCGCTCGCCCGCGCGGTCGCTGCGGTCGCCAAGCGATCGGTGTTTCCCGCGCTGCTGATCGTGGTGATGGCGCTGTTCTTCCTCTTGCAAGACAGGATCGACCGTCGCGACCCCAAGCTCGCGCTCGCGCCCGTCTACGCCGATCCCCGCCTCGACTTCAGTTGACGAAGGACGTTCGTCGCGCCGGGCGACGATGACGCTCAGCCGGTGTCGCGCCGGCCGAGGGCGGGCGGCGGCGAGTCGGCGGTCGCGCCGGCCACCACCACGCGGTTGCGGCCACCGCGCTTGGCTTCGTAGAGGGCAAGGTCCGCCGCTCGCGTGAGGTCGGTCGCGGTCTGCCCGTGCTCCGGAGCGCAGGTGACGCCGACGCTCGCCGTCACCGGATGCTCGGCTGGGATGCGGGAGATCGCCACGCGCATCCGCTCGGCCGCGGCCGCGGCGGTGGGGAGGTCGGTCGCGGGCATCACGACGCAGAATTCCTCGCCCCCGAAGCGCGCCGCGATGTCCATCGAGCGGCAGCTGTCGCGCAACGTCTCGCCGACCCGACGCAGGAGGACGTCGCCGGACTGGTGGCCGTAGCCGTCGTTGTGCGACTTGAAGTGGTCGATGTCGATCATCAGGACGCTGAGCGGCGCTCCCGTGCGCAGCGCCTCGGCGCAGGCGCGTGCGAGCGCGTCGTCCAGGAGACGGCGGTTGGGCAGCCCGGTGAGCGCGTCGAGCGTGGCGAGCGCGGCCATCTCCTGCAGCAGGCGGGCCTTCTCGAGCGCCAGCGCGGTGTGCGAGGCGAACGTCTCGAGCATCGACACGACACGGCGCTCCACGCGCGAGCCGTCGCGCAGCGAGTGCTCGGCGACGAGTATCGCGACCGGACGCCCGTCGGCGGTCAGCGGGACGAGGATCAGCTGGCGGCGGGCGCCGAACGCCGCGAGGACAACGTCGGCGTCGCGCTCGCCGCTGCGTACGAGCGCTGTCTCGCCTTCGGCGAGCGCGCACGATAGCCGCGGCGCCCGCTCGGCGAGCTCGGCTTCCGGCAGCGGCCAGGCGACATCGACGCAGGCGTCGACGCCGTGAGCGGCGAGGCACGTCGCGCCGCTCGCGTCCAGATCGATGAGCATCGATCGGTCGCAGCCGAAGGCCTCGTGGACGTCAACGAGCAGCCGCTGTGCGATCTGGCGCGGCTCGTGCAGCGCCTCGAGGTGACGCGCCAGCTGCGCCAGCGCGCCGAGGTCGTAGCGGCGACGTCGGAGCTCGCGTTCGTTGACCGCCGCGAAACTGGCCGTCACGAGGGCCGCCAGCCAGAACACCGCGATCTGGGCGCAGATGAGCCGGTAGTCGCTGTCTCCGAAGCTCAGCCTTCGCCCGCCGAGGACGTGCAGCACTCCGTCCTCCTGGGCGTAGAACGCGCACAGCAGCAGGAGCGAGCTGAAGAAGGCGAGCTTGAGGCCAGTCCGGAACGAAGCCAGCAGGGAGACGGTCACCAGCTGCAACAGCAGGAGCGCCTGCAGCGGACTGCCCAGTCCGGCCGTGCCGAACGAGGCCCACGCGAGATACACCGCGTCGCACATCACGACGAGCCCGAAGATCCAGCTCGCGCGCCGGCGCGACGCTCGCCAGGCGAACTCCACGACGAGCATCGCGCCCACGTAGGCGCCGCTCACCTCGAACACGAGTGAGCCCGGAGCGCCGCGCGTCTGCGGCAGTGCCACCCAGCCCGCGAGCACGGCGGCGGCCGCGAGCAGGCGGAAGATCCGCAGCATCGCCATGCGCTCGCTCAGTGGGACGAAGTCGCCCGAGGCGTCCGTGGGTCGCAGCGCGCGGCTCATCGGCGGCAGGCTCGGTGATGTCGGGGACCGAACACAGTGTGTTCGACATCGGGTGTGCGCCGCCGACGCTTGAGCCCGGCGCTCAAGCGATCACCGCGGATTGCCGAAGCAACCGCTGCATCGACTGGCTGTAGGCCGCACCGGCCGCGCGGGAGAGGACCGCATGACAGGATCGACGACGAGCAGGCGATTGACGGCGCGCAGAGCGCTCCTCGGTGTCATCTGCGCGGTCGTCTTCCCGGGCGTGCGCCCGCGCGCCGCCCGCGCCGCACCGGCCGCTTCGCGCTGGCCCTCACCGCCGGCCTGTGCGCCGCTCTCGGGCCCGCCGCCGCGGCCGCGAGCGCCGGCGGCGGTCCGGTCGTGATCGTGCAGCTGCATCAGGCCTCGGGCTCGACGTCGTCCTATTTCGATGTGAGTGCCCGCCCGGGGACGCTGGTGCATCCAGGCTCGATGGTGCTCGTGAACCCGAGCGCCCACGCGATCGACATCCGTCTCGATCCCGTCGCTTCGCTGACCACCGACACGCTTGGCTCGGCGTACGCGCTCACCGCCTCGGCCACCGGCTCGACGCCCTGGATCCGGCTCAGCCACCGGCGCGTGACGATCCCGCCGCGAGCGACGCGCGACGTCGCCCTCCTCGTCGCCGTGCCGCGCTCGGCCCGAGCGGGCGACTACCTCAGCGGCGTGGCCGTGGAGGCGATCGGCGCCGCCAGCACGACGCGTCCGCAGGGCGGGATGTCCATCGAGGAGATCGACCGCTACGCCATCGGGGTCGAGCTGACGCTTCCCGGCCCGCGCCGTCCCGCAATCCGATTCACGGGCGCGCGCGTCGTGCGCTACCCCTCCGAGCTGACGTTCCAACTGCTCGCTCGAAACACCGGCAACGTGATCCTCAAGGACGTCCAAGGCCGTGCCCAGGTCAGTCAGGCGGGGCGCGTCGTCGCCGAGATTCCGCTCGGCCCCGGGACGTTCGTAACCGGGACGGCGATCGCCTACCCGGTCGGCGCTCCGGGACAGGAGCCGGCCGAAGGCACGCGCTATCGCGTGCAGGCGGTGCTGCGCTACCACGGCGGCATCGCGCGTCTCGACACTTGGGTCACGTTCGGTCGCGCCGCGGCCGGCGTGCAGCAGCGCTACGCCGGTGCGCCGGCGCCGGCGCCGGCGGGCGGCGGCGGCGTCGGTACGCTCGCCTGGGCGATCCTCGCCGCGGGGGCCGCGTTGCTGCTGCTCGCGGGCATCGTGCTCTTTTTCGCGTTCCGCCGCCGGCGCCCGTTGCACGGGCGCACGGCCCGCGCGCATGTGGAGCGGCTGCTCGCGGCGGCCAGCGATGCCCAGCCCGTGAGCCTCATGTGGATCGAGGCCGATCCGGCCGGACCCGGCGGACGCCGGCGCGTCTACCGCGTCGTTGCGCAGCGCATGCGCGCCTCCGACCGGCTGTGTGACCTTCGTACGGACGGTGTCGTGCTCGTCCTCCCGGCCACGGCCGCCGCGACCGCCGCGGGCCTGGCCCTGGACCTCAGCTCGCACCTCGCGCGTGAGGGCCTCGTGCTCGCGCGCGGCGTGCCGCCCGTCGCCACGGCGACGACGCCGTCGGGCATCGCCGAGATGCTCGCCGCGCGTGTGGCACCTCTGCCCGCGGTCCTCGCGTAGTCGAACCACCGCGCCGCCCGTCGAGCTCGCCGCGCGCACCTCAAGTACTGCCTGCTGGCGACCGACGTTAATGCTGCGTCAGCGCCGGCCAAGAGCCACAGCGAAGCGCACACGGAGCGCGAAAACGCACAAACAACGCCTCACGGACGAGGCGACGGCTCATGAGGTTTCACGGATGATACGTATCAGAGGGCTTTCGGTAATGGCGAGCTTCGCGCTCGCGGCGACATGCTCGCTCGCGCTCGCGGCGAACGCGATAGCGCAGACGCAGAACGACACCACGGATTTCAGCGTGATCGCGGGCTCATTGTCGTTCGCGACGGTGCCCGCGATGCCCGCGCTCGGCGCGATAACACTGAACGGCGCGGCGCAGACGACGAACGCGACCATGACGAACTTCGGCGTGGATGACGGGACGGGCAGCGGTTCCGGCTGGAACGTCACGGTTCAGGGCCACACCGGCGGCGGCTTGAGCCCCGTGTTCGCCCAGTACTGCCCCAACGCAACGTGCGGCACGGATCCCGGTCCCGGCTACGTGGCCAGTGGCGCGACGCTACCAGCGAATTCACTCACCCTCACCTCGACCGGCGCGAGCTTCGCCCCCGGCAGCGGAAGCTCGGGTACCGCACCGACGCTGCAGTGCGGCAGCGGCTGCGCCGTCGACACCGCCGCGCCGGTGAAGGTCGCCTCGGCGGCGACCAGCGCGGGCATGGGAACGTGGAACAGCCAGAGCTGGTCGGGGACGTCACTTGCGCTGTCGACTCCCTCCACCCTGAAGGTACTGCAGACCAACGAGGTCTACCGCGTCGACCTCGTATGGTCGCTCACCAGCGGGCCGTAGCGAGCAGTGCCAGCGGCGCGCCGCCGCGCGACATGCAAGGTGGAACGCCGGTAGGAATGGCAGGCCGCTGAGCGATCACGACGCCTGCCGCGCTCAACCTCGGCCGGCGCCCAGTCGATAAGGCGTAGCAGCGGGTATTGCTCGCCCGAACTCCCAACGCTCGATGCGAATCCTCTCTCCGTCTGCGGCGCCGTCCGCCGCATCACTGGTTGCGTCGGGCACCACCGCCGCGCCGGTGCCGTGCATCGGCGACGACCCGCGCAGCATGTGGCGGGGACGCTCTGGCGAGCTGCGGCCGGCCGTGGCCTCGGGCCGGTCGCGGACCCGGTTGGCGGCCGGCATCGCCGCCGTGCTCGCCTGCGGCACCCTCGGCCTGCCGGCCCCGGCCCACGCCACCGCGACCTCGTACGAGCGGGGAGTGAGCTCGGTCAACACGGGCGCCACCACCGCCACATCGCTCAATCTGGCCGCGCCGGCGACCCTGATGGTCGGGGACCTGATGGTGCTCGAGATCGACGCGACCGGCGCCACGGCCATCGCCACGCCGACGGGCTGGACCAGCCTCGGTGCGACGACCTCGAACATCGGCTACTACCAGGTGGCGTACAAGATCGCCGTCGCCGGCGACCTCGGCACCACGTACGCGCTCGGCCTGGGAGCCACGCCCCGCCAGGCGGCGGCGCGGATCGTCGCCTTCCTCGGTGTGAACACGGCCAGCCCGATCGAGGCGAGCGCCTTCGGGACCGGCACGAGCACCACGGCCAGCTTCACGGCGATCACCACCACGGTGGCGAACTCGCTCGTCATCACCGGCACAGCGGCTTCGTTGGCCGCCTCGCTGCCGAGCATCACGCCGCTGTCCGGCACGCACGATCTGCTCACCGACGACGACACCGCGTCAACCTGGCTGGCCACCGACGAGTCCTACTACAACAAGTCCGGCGCCGCGTCCACCGGCACCACATCGTCGACGATCGCGCCCAGCTCGAACTGGCGAACCTCGAACATCGCGATACAGCCGGCGGCAAGCGGCGCGTTGCAGTTCGGCAGCGTGCCGGCCCTCCCGGCCTCGCTGCCGTCGCTGACGTTGAACGGCCAGGCTCAGACGCTGACCACGGCCATGACGAACTTCGACGTCGACGACACCACCGGATCGTGGAGCGGCTGGAACGTCACCGTGCAGGGCGCGACCGGGGGCGGACTGAGCCCGGTGTTCGCGCAGTACTGCCCCAATGCGACCTGTGGCACCGACGCCGGTCCCGGCTACGTGGCGGGCGGCCGCACGCTACCGGCCGGCTCACTCACGCTCAGCAGCACCGGTGCCAGCTGGGTTGGCCACAGCGGCGCCGGCGGCGCACCCACGTTCAGCTGCGCGAGCGGCTGCGCGCTGGACTCCGCGACGCCGACCACGATCGCCACGGCGGCAGCCGTGGCCGGGATCGGGGGCTGGGAGACGCAGTCGTTCGGCGCGTCCAGCCTCTCGCTGGCCACTCCGACGACCATCCGAACCCTGCAGACCAACGAGGTGTACGAGGTCAACCTCGTGTGGACGCTGTCGAGCGGGCCGTAGCTGAGCGGATACGACGATGCCGGCCCGCGCGATAGGGCGCGGGCCGGCCGGGTGTGCTGCCTCCGGCTGGGGTCGGCCGGTGCTCAGCCGTCGATGAGCCAGCCGAGGTGCCAGTAGCCGTCGTGCCCGCAAACGAGGATGCCGACGCGCGTGCCCTCGGGCACCGTCGTCATCTTGCCTCCACGAACCACCCGCGACCGATCCGATCCGCGGAAAGGCACCCCAGGCCGACCAGCAAGCACTTGACTTTCGTCCGTCGTCCGGAGGGCCGCACCCAAGGCGCTGTCATCGGCCCGACCCAGCGGCGCCGGAGCTGATCGCCGCACGCGCTCCCCCTCAGTGCTCCCCCTGGGAGTCCGTGCGGATGCGAGCCGCCTCGGCGCCGCAGCCGATACTGCCGCCCGTGAACCGAGCCGACAGCCGCCCCCGGAGGCCAGGGCCGACCGAAGATCGGCCATCGAGCCACAGAATTTCTAGAGATTGCACCCCGCTTGCACCCCGCCCCGGCTGCGGGCGATGCATCCTGGAAACCCAAACCCGCCGATTTCCAGCCCGTTCCAAATCAAAGGGTGAGCGACGGGATTCGAACCCGCGACCGCCGAGACCACAACCCTCCCAATAGGGGTCTCGTCAGCTGCGATCCCGCATTCCAGAGCCGATCTCGTGATCGCAGATTCGCTCAGATTCGCTCAAATTGCACCCCGCTTTGCACCCCGCCTCCTCGGCCCCGTCCCCATGGCTGACCGTCGGAACGCAGCCGGCGCGCTCCGAGCGTCACCTCGTGACCATCGGAAGCGGCGGCGCGCCAGCTGATCTGCGGACCTGGCTCCGCGCAAATGGGAACCACGCGCCCGCGTGCGGGCAGGCACGTCCGAACATCAGAGGAGGTCTCGACGACCAGGCGATCGCAAGGGTGGCGGAGCAGTCGTCCAGCGCCAGCGCCTTGGGGCGATCCAGACGTCGCCGAAGCACTTGTCGGCCGCACGGAGGTGCGACGACGAAAGCGATCGCCGGGTCGCTGCAGCGGCCGACGCATGCCCCTCGCCAGCGCCGCGCCGAGTTGGGGTCGCGCATATCGCCCGCTATCCGCGAGCCCATGCCCACTGGGCCGGGGCGATCGAAAAGAGATAACGTCCTGGGGTCGCCCGTAGCCCGCAAGTTCGACCTCCGGACTCGACGCTCACGGCTCACTCACGCGGCGGCGCCGCGCTCTCCGGGCCCGACGCGACCAGCGAGACCCCGGGGTCAGGAGTAGCCCGAGCCGGCCGCCATCGTCACCGCGATCACCATCATCCCGGTCGCAACGAGAGCGAACGACGGCAGCCGTGCCAGTCCTCGGCGCTCTTCGGCTCTCAGCCGCATGTCAAACACCATCCCAGCGGACAGGAGTAGGCCTGCGATCCCTAGCCCAAGCGCCTCGCCCTGGTGAGCGGCGCGGCCAACCGCGCCGACGAAGCCATGGCCGCCGCCGCGAACCGCCCCAAAGGCGGCGAACAGCCCGACGAACAGGGCGCCGCCCCAGGTCCGGAGCCGTCTTTGGGCCAGGGCCTGCGCCGTCAGGGCGGGCCTGATGGCGGGTGCTTGAGTGGGCTCCGAGGAGTCGTCCGACGTGCCGAGCCAGTGGCTGAACACGACGCTGGCCGGCCCGGGATTGTCGACCCGCAGCAGCAGACCGGGAACGGCACATCCGGCGCTGAGCGGGTGCATCGGCGCGAATTCGTTGGCGATGGCGGACACGGCGGCGCCACTGGGCGTCGACGCGGACTCGACCCTGACAGTCAAACGCCGCCGCGGCTCGTCGAAGGCCATCGGCTTGTCGAATACGATCGCGAGGTTCGGAAACGCCGGGTCCGCGCCGAGAAAGGGCGCGTCGGATCCGCCGACGGAGGAATAGAGGAATCGCCCCGGCGCCACGGCAAAGTGCAGCCGCTCCTCGCCGTTCGCGTGACCGGCCGGATCCACGATGGCCTTGCGCACATGCATGCGAGCGATCTCGATCGGTCGGCGCAGCGTGCCCGGCAGGACGATCGAGAGCGCGTCATCGCCGAGGACGATCCTCCCGCTCGAGCGAGCGTCACGGGCCAGCCGGACGGCGAAAGCGAACAGCGGCAGCGAGACGAGCGCCATGAGCCGTAGGGCGGTCTTCGCGCCGCTCGCCGCTCCCGGACCTGGCGTCGCGGTCAGGCAGAAGGCAAGCCAGCCAGCCCCGCTGAGAACGAGCAGGACGCTCGTGAGCGCCGCGCCCGAGCGGGCCCCTCGTCGCCGGGCCAGGGGGATCGTTTCACTCGAGGGCGCAGTGGGCGCATCGTAAGGGTGACCGGCTTGCACGAGGTTCCCATCGGCTGGCCTCCAACGCCGCTTGAGAACGAGTAGCGCGCCGTCATCAGAGCAGCGGGTGTCACCGCCGGTGAGGCCGACGCGCTTGCCGCCACGGCGGCGCCAGCGCTGCCCGCCGGCAAGACGCTGTACCTCCACGCGGACAACGGCCAGGCGAACGTGCAACTCGGGCCTGTCGACGACGCCAGCTGCTATCGACTGCCTCGGGTCTTGGCGGCCGCGGCTAACCGCTACGCCGCGTCGCTATGGCGTACCCGCCGGAGCGACCCGGCGATCGCTTTCGTCGTCGCACCTCCGTGCGGCCGACAAGTGCTTCGGCGACGGTGCAGTCACCCGAGGCGCACTCTAGGTCGCTCGACGGAGCCAGCGCGATTCGACCGCTTGGAGGTCGAACTCAACCCTTCTAGGAGAGAGCCTGGGCGAACTGCCCGTACCGGTCGACGACAGAACTTCTAAAGATTGCACCCCGCTTGCACCCCGCCCCTGGTCCAAAGGATGCGGCCCGGAAACCGAAATCACCCGATTTCCAGCCACTTCCGAAGGGTGAGCGACGGGATTCGAACCCGCGACCGCCGAGACCACAACCCGGAGCTCTACCAGCTGAGCTACGCCCACCAAGCGAGAACGGAGTCTAGCGTCGCGTCCGGGCCCGGCGGTCAGCCCGTGGCCGCCGGCCGCCGCGACTCGAGCAGCACCTCGGCCACGACCTCGGGACGCTCGACCTGCGGGCAGTGCCCGCACCCGTCGACCGTGGTCAGGCGCGCCCCAGGCACCGCGCGCAGCGCGAGCTCGGCGTTGGCGTACGGCAGCATCGCGTCCTCGCGGCCCCATACGAGATCGACCGGCACCCCGATCGTGTGCAGCTCGAACGGCTCGGACAGCTCGGGCGCGAGCCGGTCCGCGACCTGCAGATAGCGCACGACGGTCGCGCGGTCGCGTAGGTGGCGCCCGAACGTGTCGACGACCTCCGCGCTGACGCGGGCCGGGTCGTGGATCGCCAGCTGACGGTAGACGCGCCCGACGAGGCGCTGCATGAGCGCACCCGGCGCGAGCGGGGGCAGGCGCACGAGCGCGCGCAGCAGCAGGAAGGTCTCCAGGCGGAAGATCCATCCGGCCATGTCGAAGCCGGCCGGCGCGACCGCCACGACGCGCTGCACGGGCTCCCCGTCGGCCGCCGTCAGCAGCGCCGCGCTCGCGCCGAGCGAGTTGCCCACGAGCACGCACTCGCGCGCCTCGCCGTAGTGGCGCACCGCGGCGGCGGCGAAGGCCGCGAGTTGCTCGAGCACCGGCTCGTCCTCCGCCAGCGGCGCGGCCGCCGCGAAGCCCGGGAGATCGAGGGCCACGGCGGCCCGGCCCTCGTCCGCGAGCAGCGACAGCACCCCGCGCCAGGTGTCGGCGCTATCGGCGAAGCCGTGCAGCAGGATGAACAGCGGCCCGGCGCCCGGCAGCTCCAGCGCCCGCGTGCGAAACGAGCCGACCCGCACCGGTGACTCGCTCACCGCGGCGGGTGTCCGCCTGCGGCTCGCGCGGGAGGCCTGTGCATCCGTGCGGGGCGCCACTCCCACATGTTAAGCCCGCCGCACGACGGCCTCAAATCGCATCCGGAGCCGGTGGGTGGTCGCCTTTGGGACAAGGACATACGGGCGCCGCACCCGCGCGACCGGCCCGGGGCTCAGCCCTCGCGCGCGACCCGCGCGCGAGGTGATGCCCGTTGCGCGTGGGCGTCGTGGAACCCATCGAGCTCGCGCCAGGTCGTGCCCGCCGCCGAGCGGCCCGTGAGCACCCCGAGGTGCCCGCCAGGTGCCGCGGCGAGCCGCACCTCCGAGGCCGCGCTCAGCAGCGGGCCGACGGCGAACACCGCGCCGCGCGGCGCGAGCAGGTCATCGGTTCCGGCGATCGCGAGCACCGGAACCCGGACGTCGGCCAGCTCGATCGTGCGGTCGTTGAGCACGAGGTGCCCGTCGACGAGGTCGTTGACGAGGAAGAAGCGGTGGAAGATCTGGCCGAAGCTGCGCCCGGGATAGGCGAGCATGCGGTCCATGTACTCATCGGTCGCGCGCACGTGCCCGAGCCACTCGCGATCGTCGAGGTGGGTGGCGACGGCGAGCGGGCGGAACAGGTAGCGGCGGAACGACACCGCCTTGAAGGCGAGACTGGTGAGGCCGGCGGGCGGCGTGCCGAGCACGCGGTACAGCGAGGTCGTGATCCGGCCTCGGGTGAGCGCGGCGACGAGCCGCACGGGCGTGCCGACCGCCACCTGGTGCAGGTCGAACGGGCTGCCGATCATCGCGACGCTGCGCACCGGCAGGCGGCGCCGCAGCGCGACCGTGAGCAGCGTCATGATCCCGCCGAGCGACCAGCCGACGAGGTGCACCGTCTCGCCGGCGTCGCGACTGGCGGCGCGGATCGCGCGCGGGAGGACGTCGTCGATCCAGTGCTCGAGGCCGAGCTGACGGTCGTCGAACCCCATCGGGCCGTAGTCGACGACGTACGTGTCGTGCCCGCGCACGGTCAGGTGCTCGACGAGGCTGCAGCCGCGGCGCAGGTCGAAGCAGCGCGCGGGTGCCGCGAGCGGCGGGATGAGCAGCACGGGCGGACGGGCGACGGCCACGTCGGGGTTGTGCTCGTAGCGCACCAGCGTGTTCTGGGGCCGGCGGTGGATGACCTGCCCGGCGAGGGGCGTCGTGTCGGCGAGCGCGCCGGGGCGCAGGAGGAAGTCGAAGGCGTTGCGCGAGAGGATGAGGACCGCTTCGACGGCGTCGACCGCGGTCGCGCCCAGGGACTCCAACACGCGATCGCCGTGCTCGGCCGTTGGAATCAGGCGCCGCTCGCGGCCGGGTGAGCCTCGAGCTCTCGCCGGCCGAGATCGGTGGCCCTCAGGAACACGCTCGACCCGTCGTCGCTCGCCCAGCTCGGCACCGCGAGCAGGAGCGCCTCGATGTCCGGGCCGGGCACGACATTGTCGGTCGCCGTTATCCGCGTCCCGCGGCAGAGCTCCGCGTGGCCCGCGAGCAACAGCGCGCGCACCGCGCCCTCGGCGGCGACGAGTCGATCGCTGGCGCGCCAGCCGGGATGCCAGGTGCTCGCGAGCAGCCAGGCCTCGTGCAGGCTGACGAGATCGGCCACCGTCATCGACAGCAGCTCGCGCGCGAGGTCGTCGAGCCCCGGCGCGGCCGGCGGCGCGGGAGCGAGCATCTCCCTGGTCACGTCCCGGCCCGTGCGCCGAGCCGCGTTCCAACCACGACCCATGGCCAGGTCGCCCGTCGTCAGCTCGGGGCCCTCGAGGATCGTCAGCGTCGTGAGATCGGGCATCCACTTGCGGTCGGCGACCTCGATCGTCTGGTTGCGACTCCACGGCGCGAGGATCGTGCCCTGCAGCTGGGCCTCGCTGAGGTTGAAAACGTGCGTGTTGTGTGGGAAGTGGCGCAGCTCGATGTGGTACATGGCGCCCTCAGGGTAGGCGCTGGCGGTCGCCGCCGCCGGCGGCGCTCAGGCCGGCACCGCGACGCGCCCGCGGATCAGGTCCGCGGCGCGCTCGGCGATCATGATCGTCGGCGCGTTCGTGTTACCGCCCGGGATGAGCGGCATGACGGACGCGTCGGCGACGCGAAGTCCGTCGATCCCGTGGACGCGCAACGCCGGGTCAACGACGGCGAGCTCGTCGGTGCCGATGCGACACGTCCCGACCGGGTGGTAGAGCAGATCGACCCGCCGGCGGGCGTCCGCCTCGAGCTCGGCATCGTCCTGCGCGCCGGCGCCGGGGAACAGCTCCAGCCCGCGCGCCGCGACGAGCGGCTCACTCGCGGCGATCTGGCGGGCGATGCGCACGCCGGCGACGAGCGCGGCCACGTCCTCGGGCTCGGCCAGGGTGTTCGTGAGGATCCGCGGCTTGTCCCGCGCGTCGGCCGACCGCAGGCGAATCGTTCCGCGGCTGCGGGGGGAGATGAGCACCGGCCCACACGTGAAGGCGTGCCCGTCGTACTCGGCGGCCCCGTGATCGACGAAGTACGCCGGCGCGAAGTGGAACTGCAGGTCGGGCGCGGGCAGGCCCGGGCGGCTGCGCACGAACGCGAACGCCTCGGCGACCGAGGAGGTGAGCGGGCCGCTCCGGCGGAGCACCCATTCGGCGAGCGCCTTCGGCTTCGTGGCGTCGGCGAGCGACTCCGGGCGCGTCGACTCCCACACGGCGGTCAGGAACGGGTGGTCCTGGAGGTTCTCCCCCACCCCAGGCAGGTCGGCCTCGACGGCGACGCCGACGTCGCGCAGCTGCGCGCCCGGCCCGATCCCCGAGCACAGCAGCAGCTGCGCCGAGCCGATCGTCCCGGCGGACAGGATCACCTCACGCTCGGCGCGGAGCGTGCGCCCGTCGGCGAGCAGCACCGCACTCGCGCGCCCGTCGCGAACGTGCACGCGGCTGACCTGCGCACCGGTGACGACCTCGAGGTTCGGGCGCGACATCGCCGGGCGCAGGTACGCGTCGGCGGTGCTCCAGCGCCGCCCGTTGCGCTGCGTCACCTGGACGAGCGCGGCGCCGTCCTGCTCGGGGCCGTTGTAGTCGTCGATGTGCGGAATCCCGGCAGCCTCGGCGGCAGCGAGGAAGCGTGCGGTCACCGCCGCGGGGAACGCTCGTCCTCGACGCGCAGCGGGCCGCCGACGGCGTGATGCTCGGAGGCGCCGCGCGCGTTGTCCTCCGCGCGCAGGAAGTACGGCCGCACGTCATCCCAGCCCCAGCCCTGGGCGCCCTGGGCCTCCCACAGGTCATAGTCGAGCGGCCGGCCGCGCACGTACAGCATCGCGTTCATCGAGCTGCTCCCTCCGAGACCCCTTCCGCGCGGTATGTACAGCGAGCGACCATCGCAGGCGGGCTCGGGCTCGGTCTGGTAGTCCCAGTCCAGCGAGGTGTGGAACTGCTTCGCGAAGGCGGCCGGAATCGCGATGTTCGGATGCCGGCCGCGCCCGCCGGCCTCGACCAGCAGGACGCGCGTCGCGGGGTCCTCGGACAGCCGTGCGGCGAGCACGCAGCCCGCCGATCCCGCCCCGACGATCACGTAGTCGGCCGCCGCGCTCATGGTCATATCCTCGCCGATCCGGTGGCCTCGAAGCGCGTCCTACCCGGGCACACCCCGGCGCTTCGGCCGGTACCGAGCTGGATGGCCATCAGCAGCTCGAGCCCGGGGTGCGCGCTGGCGTGGACTGTCGCTCCGTTGGTCGTCCCGCCGCCGCTCGTGAACGAGCTCGTCGCGGCGCCCGGCTGCTGCGCGAACACCTCGTAGCCGACGCCGCCCGGGAAGCCCGCCGGCGCGGAGCCGCCCTCGTCGTTGAAGGCGACGTAGTCGCCGCTCGCGACGCACATGTTGATGGGATGGAACGTGCTCACCGTCGCGCCGCTCACCGAACCGCCGCAGACCGGCAGGTTGAAGGGGCCGCTCGTCACCTTGATCCGCGCCGACGAGCCGCCCGTCGGCCCGAGGTCCTGGAATTGGACCTGGGTGAGCGGGAGCTGGCCGCCCGAGCCGCGCTTCGCGCAGCCGGCGATCCGCACCGTCACCACCCGGCCCCGGTGCGGGGCGCGCGCGCCGGCGCCGCCGCTGAGCGCGGTCGACCAGAAGGCGGTGTCGACCGGGTGCGCGATCGCCACCGTGGCGGGCGCGCCCAGCGCGCTGCCGAAGTTGATCAGCGCAGCCTGCCCGGCGGCGGGAAGCGCGCAGGACATGGCGGCCGCCAACGCCGCGCCCGTGCAGACGGTGCGGCGAACACGAACCTCAAACACGACTTCCTCCTCGGCTTGGCACGGGAAACCTCGGACCACCCTAGCGGTCGCTCGCCCGGCTCCGGGCGCGCCCGCTCGTCCTAGACTCCGCGGCAGGGGGCGACGCGCCTGATCCGTCCACTGTCGCGAGCAAGGAAGGAACGTCCCATGCCCAGCCGATCTACACCGCCCAGGCCCACGTCGAGGGGGGTCGGATCCACGGTCACGGCGCCACGACCGACGGCGCGCTCGAGGTCGACCTGCGCATCCCCGTCGAGCTCGGCGGCCCGGGCGGTGGTACAAACCCTGAGCAGCTGTTCGCGGTCGGGTACGCGTCCTGCTTCGAGAGCGCGCTCGGCTCCGTGGCCCGGCGCCGGAAGGAGGAGCTGACCGACGTGGGGATCGACTCGAAGGTATCGCTCCTGCCCACCGAGGAGCGGACCTTCCAG
>CAVRUQ010000001.1:0-53536 GCA_963724405.1 uncultured Solirubrobacterales bacterium | reverse complement strand
TGGCGCGGCGGCGCCAGCGCCGCCGTCGGCGCGGCTCACCCGGTCGCGAGCCAGCGCGTCGGCGGCGGCGAGGCCGGCCGCTCGCCCGCTCGCCGGCGCGTCCTCGTCGCTGTCGACGCTGCCGCGGCCCACACACCGGCGGGCAGCGCCTCGATCGCGAACGTCCCGTGTCCCGCGTCGAACGCCGTCCGCGCCCCGGCCTGGCTGAGCAGCGACAGCGCGGCGTGCGCGTCGGGCCCGCTCACCACGAGCAGGTCGGCGGCCACCTCGCGCGGCGCGCCGCCGTCGAGCCGGGCGAGCGTCTGCCTCGCGCACGCCGTCGCGGCCGCGGGCCGCGCGCCCCTCGACCCCCTCCCGCAGGTCGGCGACCGCCACGATCTCGACACCCATTTCGCGCCAGCGCCGCGGCCGACCCCTCGAGGCCGCGGTCGGAGGTCGTGGCGACCGCCGCGCGCCGCCCCGGGGCGACGCCGTAGAGGGCGGCCAGCGGCGGGCGCCGTCGGCGAGCATCACGCCGGGGAGGTCGTTGCCGGCGAACACGAGCGGCTGCTCGATCGTGCCGGTCGCGATACAGCTGGCGGCGGGCGCGGATCTGGTGGAGGGTGTCCTGCTGCCAGACGCGGACCATGCCGTCGTAGTGGCCGAGCGCCGAGGCCCGCGGGAGGATCTCGACGCCCGCCGCGAGCGCCTGCGCGGCGAGTGCGCGGGCCTCGTCGAGCGCCCCCTCGGCGAGCAGGCGACCGCCCGGCTCCGGTCCCTCGTCGACGAGCACGACGTCGGCGCCGAGCGCGTGCGGCGCCGCTCGCGGCGTGCAGCCCGGCCGCGCCGCCGCCCACGACGAGCAGGTCGGCGTGGCGGCGGCGGTACTCGGTGCGCCAGTGGCGCTCGTCCTGGGAGCGCGGGAGCACGCCGAGGCCGGCGGCGTGCCGCAGCACCTTCTCGTAGAGCGGCCACAGGCGCCGCGGCCTGATGAACGTCTTGTAGTAGAAGCCGGGCGGCGTGAACGGGCCGCCGAAGATGTCGGTCGCGCGCATCACGTCGAAGTCGAGGCGAGGGCCAGGCGTTGAGGTGCTCGACGCGCATGCCCTCGCGCACCGGCTCGATGCAGGCGCGCACGCCGGGCGCGCCGTCGACGGCGACGAGGCAGTTGGGGCACTGCCCGGAGCAGCAGAGCAGGCCGCGGCGGCGGTGGTACTTGAAGCTGCGCGAGAGCGTGAGCTGCCCGGCGGCGTGCAGCGCCGAGCCGATCGTGTCGCCCTCGAACGCGGTCACGCTGCGCCCGTCGAAGCTGAAGCTGATGGTGCGTGACGCGGTCGATCCGCTCGGCGGCGCTGCGCCGGCAGGCGCGTCACGTGGCGGCCTCGGGAGGCTCGCTGCCCGGCAGCGCCGTCCACAGCACGTCGTTCGTGCGCGTGTCGCGCTCGGCGTAGAACCACGCGCGGCAGCCGGAGCGGTGGTACCACCACTCGCGCTGCACGCCCGCGACGTTGCGGCGGAAGTAGTTGTAGGCGCTGAGCTCGCGCAGCGTCGGGCGCGAGCGCGGGCGCGCTGCTCGAGCTCGCCGCCGAAGCCGAAGTCGGTGACCTCGCGCGGCCCGCAGTTGGGGCAGCTGAGCACGAACGACATCAGTAGCCGCTGCCCGCGCCCGGGATCCAGTTGGTGCCGGCGAGCGGCACGCGCGCCATCGCCGCCGCCTCGACGGTGAGCGCGACGAGGTCCTCGCGGCTCGAGGTTGTGCACGTGCGACTTGCCGCAGGCGCGCGCGAGCGTCTGCAGCTCGAGCGTCATCGTGCGCAGGTAGTTGGCGAGGCGGCGGCCGCCGAGCTCCGGGTCGAGCCGCGCCGCGAGCTCGGGATCCTGCGTGGAGATGCCGGCCGGGTCGCGCCCCTCGTGCCAGTCGTCGTAGTAGCCGGGGGCGCTGCCGATCGCCTCGTACTCGGCCTCGAGCTCGGGGGCGTTGTCGCCGAGCGCGATCAGCGCGGCGACGCCGATCGAGACGGCGTCGGCGCCGAGCGCGAGCGCCTTGGCCGCGTCGGCGCCGGAGCGGATGCCGCCGGAGACGATCAGCCCGACCTTGCGGTGCATGCCCAGCTCCTGCAGCGCGCTCACGGCCGGCGGGATCGCGGCGAGGATCGGGATGCCGACGTGCTCGATGAAGACGTCCTGGGTCGCGGCGGTGCCGCCCTGCATGCCGTCCATCACGATCACGTCGGCGCCCGCCTTGACCGCCAGCGCCGTGTCGAAATAGGCGCGCGTCGCGCCGACCTTGACGTAGATCGGCTTCTCCCAGTCGGTGATCTCGCGCAGCTCCTTGATCTTGATCTCGAGGTCATCTGGACCGGTCCAGTCGGGGTGCCGGCAGGCGCTGCGCTGGTCGATCCCGGTCGGCAGGTCGCGCATCTCGGCGACGCGGTCGGAGATCTTCTGGCCGAGGAGCATGCCTCCGCCGCCGGGCTTCGCCCCCTGGCCGACGACGACCTCGATCGCGTCGGCGCGACGCAGATCGTCGGGGTTCATGCCGTAGCGCGACGGCAGCACCTGGTAGACGAGCGTCTTCGAGTGCAGTCCGCTCCTCGGGCGTCATGCCTCCGTCGCCGGTGGTCGTGCTGGTCCCGACCTCGGTCGCGCCGCGCCCGAGCGCCTCCTTGGCCTGGGCGGAGAGCGCGCCGAAGCTCATGCCGGCGATCGTGATCGGGATCTCCAGCTCGATCGGCTTGCTCGCGTAGCGCGTGCCGAGCACGACGTCGGTCGCGCAGCGCTCGCGGTAGCCCTCGAGCGGGTAGCGCGACATGCTCGCGCCGAGGAACAGCAGGTCGTCGAAGTGCGGCACGCGCCGCTTGGCCCCCCAGCCGCGGATGTCGTAGATGCCCTCGCGCGCCGCGCGCTGGATCTCCGCGATCGCGTTGCGGTCGAAGGTCGCCGACTCGCGCAGCCCCGGCTGCCAGGTCGCCATCAGTAGGCCCCGGCGTTGTCGCGATGGAAGTTGTAGAGCTTGCGGGCGGAGCCGTAGCGGCGGAAGCCGTCCGAGCCGTCGCGTCGATCCCGGCGCGCGCCGAGCAGCTCGCGCAGCTCGGCTTCGTGCTCGGCACGCAGCTCCTTCTCGATGCAGTCGGCGCCCAGCCCCTGCGACCTGGCCGCGGACGTAGATGCGCGCCTCGTAGAGCGAGTCGCCGAGGCCGTCGCCGGCGTCGCCGCAGACCACCAGCCGGCCCTTCTGCGCCATGAACGCGCTCATGTGGCCGACCGACCCGCCGACCACGATGTCGATCCCCTTCATCGAGATCGCCGCAGCGCCCCGCGGCGTCGCCGCGGATCACGAGCAGGCCGCCGCGGCCGGTGGCGCCCGCGGCGGCGCTCGCGTTGCCCTCGACGATCGACCGTGCCCGACATCATGTTCTCGGCCACGCCGACGCCGCACATGCCGTGCACGCGCACCGTCGCGCGCTTGTTCATGCCGGCGCAGTAGTAGCCGACGTGACCGTCGATGTCGACCTCGATGTCGGCGTCGAGCCCGCCGCGAGCGCGTGCTCGCCGCCGGGGTTGCGGATGCGCCAGCCGCGCGCCCGCGCGCGTGCGGCGAGCGCGTGCAGGCGCAGGTTCAGCTCGCGCAGCCCGACCCGCGCGAGGTCGACCTCCTCGATGCCGGCGCGGCGACGGTCGCTCACAGGGCGAGCACGGCTTCGCGCCGCCAGCTGTAGACCTCGCCGGGCGCGGGCTCCCACACGTTCGCGTCGGCGGCGTCCGGCAGGATCGCGATCGCGCGGAACTCCGACGCCATCGCGACCCAGTCGTCGGTCTCGGCCAGCACGGCCGGCTTGCAGGCGAACGGGTCGCGCAGCACGGCGAAGCCGTCGCGCGTCCCGACCGCGAAGGTGTAGAAGCCGTCGAGCGCCGCGCAGGCAGCCCTCGAGCGCCTGCTCGATCGTGGCGCCCTCGCGCAGCCGCCAGGTGAGGTAGCCGGCCGCGACCTCGGTGTCGTTGTCGGTGCCGAACTCGATGCCCTCGCGGCGCAGCTCGGCCGCGCAGGCGGTTGTGGTTGGAGAGCGAGCCGTTGTGCACGAGGCAGAGGTCGAGCCCGGTCGAGAACGGATGCGAGTGCTCGGTGGTGACGCGGCTCTCGGTCGCCATGCGCGTGTGCCCGAGGGCGTGCGTGCCGGAGACGCTCGTCGAGCGCGAAGCCGGCCACGAACTCGGCGGGGTTGCCCTTCTCCTTGTAGATCTCGATCGCCTCGCCGGCGCTCATCACGCGCACCGGCGCCCCGGCCGCGGCGAGCACGGCCGCGACCTCGGGCGCCGCGGCGTCGGTGACGAGCACGGCGTGACGCCCGTGGGTGCGCAGCTCGCTCGCCGGCCACAGATCGACGAGCGCCTCCCAGGCGAGCGGATCCTCGGTGTGCAGGGTGAGCTTGCGCGCCCCGGCCGGCGCCGGATCGCGGTACACGGCGACGCCGACGCTGTCCGGTCCGCGCTCGCCGAGCTCGGTGAGCATGCCGGCCACGAGCGCGCCGAGCTGCTCGGCGACGCTCTCTCGCTTGCTGTACAAACCGGCGATGCCGCACATGCCCGGGCAAGGCTAGGTCGGCGCTCGGGCCCCTCCCATAGCCGCAGTGGGCACTCTTGGGCGCACGAGTGTGTGCGCTGCCCACACCGGAGCCGCTGTTGCGCCACGGGCGCTGGACCTTGGGTCCATCCGCGAGACCCGATGTATGGCTCGTGTGCACATTGCGACGCGCCGTACGGTGGTGTCTGATCCTGTCGCCCCGTTCGTCAAACGCCGGCTCGGGAGCGTCGGCGACCCGATCCGCCGAGGAGACAGGCACCGTGTCGCTCACAGACCGCACCACCGCCACGCCCGACGAGCGCACGTCCGACGTCCGCGCGCGCGTCGAACGCGATGGCATCCGCTTCCTGTTCGCGCAGTTCGTCGACCTGCACGCCAAGCCCAACGCGAAGCTCGTGCCCGTCGCGCATCTCAACGACATGCTCGAGGACGGGGCCGGGTTCGCGGGCTTCGCCGCCGGAGCGGTCGGGCAGCAGCCCCACGACCCCGACCTGATCGCCATTCCCGACGCGCGCTCCTACACGCCGCTGCCGTGGCGGCCCGGGCTCGCGCGCTTCGCCTGCGACCTGCACGTCAACGGCGAGCCGTGGCCGTACTGCCCCCGGACGATCCTGCGCCGCCAGCTCGAGCGCGCGCTCGCGCTCGGGTTCGAGCTCAAGCTCGGCGCCGAGTGCGAGTACTTCCTGCTCCGCCGCGACGAGAACGGGAACATCGCCGTGGCCGACGCGCACGACACCCTCAGCCAACCCTGCTACGACATGCGCGCCCTCACGCGCGGCCTCGACTTCGTCACGACGGTCGCCGACCATCTCGAGGTCCTCGGGTGGGACAACTACGCGACCGATCACGAGGACGCCAACGGCCAGTTCGAGCAGAACTTCGCCTTCGCCGACGCGCTCACGACGTGCGATCGGGTCGTGTTCTTCCGCTACATGGTCGAGTCCATCGCCCAGGAGCGCGGCCTCCTCGCCACGTTCATGCCCAAGCCGTTCTCGCATCTCACCGGGAGCGGCTGCCACCTGCACATGAGCCTGTGGCACGACGGCGTCAACCTGTTCGACTGCGACGTCGAGGACGACCCGCGCGGGATGGGCCTGTCGCCGCTGGCCTACAACTTCATCGCCGGGCTGAAGGCGCACGCCCGGGCCTCGGTCGCGCTCACGGCGCCGACCGTCACCTCGTACAAGCGCCTCGTCGTCGGATCGCGCAGCGGCTCGGCCTGGGCCCCGATCCACGTGAGCTACGGCTACAACAACCGCACCCAGATGCTGCGGGTGCCCGGCCCGGGCCGCGTCGAGGACCGCTCGGTGGACGGCTCGTGCAACCCCTACCTCGCCGCCACGGCCGTGCTCGCGGCGGGCCTGGACGGGGTCGAGCGCGGGCTGGAACCGGGAGATCCGACGACCGAGCTCAACCTGCACGACCTGAGCGACGAGGCGATCGGCGAGCTCGGCATCCGGCGGCTTCCGGCCAACCTGCTCGAGGCGACGCACGAGCTCGAGCGCGACGACGTGCTGCGCGCCGCGCTCGGCGACTGCGGCAGCGAGGACTACGTGGACTACTACATCGACGTCAAGCGCCGTGAATGGCAGGAGGCGCACGAGCAGATCACGCCGTGGGAGCTCGAGCGCTACCTGCAGCTGTATTAGAGCGGCCGGTGTCCGGAGGCGACCTCGAAGCTCAGCTCGACCGCGCGGCGCTCGAGAGCGACACGCTGTACGCGGTCATCGGCGTCATCGCGTCGGCGCCCGACCTCGACCGGATCCTCGACAAGGTCGTCAACCTGCTCACCGAGGCCACCGACTGCCACGCCTGCTTCATCTACCTGCGCCACGGCGACCTGCTGCGCATGCGCGCCGCCTCGCGCGTGTTCTCGCACGTCGTGGGCAAGATCGAGTTCGGCGTGGAGGAGGGGCTCGCCGGCTGGAGCGTCCGCCACCGCGAGGCGGCCGTCATCCGCGACAACGCGATGGACGACCCGCGCACGAACTACGTCGCCGAGCTCCAGGAGGAGCGGTTCCAGTCGATGGTCACCGTGCCCGTCTTCGCCCGCTCGGGTGAGGCGATCGGCGTCATCGTCCTGCACACCGTCGCCCCGCGCGAGTTCGACGAGTCGACGCTCAACTTCCTCGTCCACACGGCCTCGCTGCTCGCCGGCGCGATCGAGAACGCCAAGCTCTATGAGGAGGCGCGCCGTCGCGTCACCCACCTGCGCCGGCTGTCGAACCTCAGCCAGCGCATCGCCGCGGTCGAGGATCGCGAGGCCCTGTACGCCGTGGCCACGGCCGGCGTGCGCGACCTGCTCGGCGCCGACGAGTGCCGCGTCTACGAGCTCGAGCGAACCCGGGGCGGGCTCGTGATGGCCGCCGCCGATCCGCCCGTCGCGGCCCGGGAGCTCGGCCTGGACGGGCGCGACCCGGTCAACGGCGACGCCGCCGGCGGCCTCGCCGTGCTCCTCGATCTGCTCGGCCGCCGCGACGAGGTCGCCGTGAGCGACGCGACCGCGACCGCCGAGCACCACCTCGCCGCCCCGATCACGGCCGGGCGCGAGCAGCTCGGCGCCCTGTTCGCGCGCCGCGACTCGCCCTGGCCCCAGGACGCGGACGAGATCCTGCGCGCCGTCGCCGGCCAGGTCGCGGTCGCGCTCGAGAAGGCGGCCCTGATCGAGCGGCTCACCGGAGCGAACATCGTCCACGACCTCTTCGCCGCGCTCGACGCCCGCGACGTCGCCCTGTCGGAGATCCGGGCCCGTGAGGCCCGCTTCGACCTCGCGCGCCGCTTCGTCGCCGTGTGCGCCGAGCCGCTCACGCCGGCCGGCGAGGCGGCGCCGCTCGTCGAGCGCATCGAGAGCCTCGAGGCCGCGCTGCGCCGGATCGCCCCGGCCTCCGTCTGCCACCGCGCGTCCAAGCGCCTGCGCGCCCTGTGCCCGGTGGACAACGCGTCAGCCGGCGGCCTGGAGGCCCTCGCCGGGCGCCTGGAGTCGCTCGCCCTCGAGGCCCACGTGGCCATCGGGCTCAGCGGGCTGGGCAGCGGCGCGGCCGGTGCCTCGCGCGCCGTGCGCGACGCGCAGGACGCGCAGCGCATCGCCCGCGCCCTGCGCCCCGACGGCGGCAGCCTGGCCTACGAGGAGCTCGGCGCGTATCGCTACCTCGCCCACGTCCCGCTCGACGAGACGCCGGACGACCGCCACGACGGCGCCGTCGGCATGCTCCTCGACTACGACGCCCGGCGCGGGGCCCAGCTCGCGCTCACCCTCGAGCGCTACCTGGCCACGGGCCGCAACGTCGCCGTGACGGCGCGCGAGCTCATCGTGCACCCGAACACGCTGCGCCAGCGCCTCGACCGGATCGAGTCCCTCACGGGCCTCGACCTCCAGGCCGAGGACCTGCTCTCGCTCGAGCTCGCGCTCAAGCTCGCGCGGCTGCGCGGGCGATGCTGACCGTCTTCGGCGCCTGCGCCGTGACGTTCATGATGGTCATGTACGCGCTCGAGCGTCGCGGCCGGCGCTACGTCCTCGGCTTCGCCTGCGGCTGCGCCCTGTCGAGCACGTACGGCTTCCTCGCCGGGACGTGGCCCTTCGGGGTGGTCGAGGGCATCTGGGCCGTCGTGGCCCTGCAGCGCTATCGCGCGGCGGCGCGATAGCGTCCCGGCGATGCCGCCGCGCCGGCGCTGCTTCGGAGACGGCGATCCGCTCTACAGCGCCTACCACGACGACGAATGGGGCCGACCCGTCCGCGACGAGCGCGGCCTGTACGAGAAGCTGTGCCTCGAGGCCTTCCAGTCCGGGCTGTCGTGGCTGACCATCCTGCGCAAGCGCGAGGGGTTCCGTGCCGCGTTCGCCGGCTTCGACCCCGACGCGGTCGCCCGCTTCGGCGAGCGCGACGTCGCCCGGCTGCTCGACGACGCGGGAATCGTCCGCAACCGGGCCAAGATCGCCGCCGCGATCACGAACGCCCGGGCGACGGTCGCGCTGCGGGCCGACGGCGGCCTGTCCGAGCTCGTCTGGTCACACGCCCCGTCGCCCCGTCCGGCGCCGGCGAGCCTCGCCGAGGTGCCCCCGCTCACGCCCGAGTCACGCGCGATGTCGCGCGAGCTCAAGGCCCACGAATTCGCCTTCGTCGGGCCGACGACGGCCTACGCGCTCATGCAGGCGTGCGGCCTGGTCAACGACCACATCGCCACCTGCCCGGTGCGGCGGGCGGTCGAACGGGCCCAGCGCGCGGCCCGCTGAGCCGAGGGCGCCGCCGGTCGGCCGCGGAGGGCGGACGTGGTCGACCTTTCTTCGAATATTCGAAGAAACCTCGACCGCCCCCCGAGGACCCGCGTGATCCCCGCCCGGGGGCGCGCGAGTGCGCCACGTCACACATGCGCCGCGGGACCGGCCATAGGTTCAGTCTCGACACGGAGGCAGGCACATCGGGCATGAGGCCCGGCCCGCCGAGTGAGGGCAGGGATGCCCCGCTCGGCTCCTGCTCCTAGCGGCGGCGCATGATGCGCCCGACGGCGGCCATCAGCTCGGCCGTGCGCTCCTCGCGCTCGGCCGGTTCGTCGGCGCCGATCACGCAGTGGTGGGCGTGGTCGTCGAGGAGGCCGAGGGCGACCTTGTCGAGCGCGGCCTGGGCGGCGCAGATCTGGGTCAGGACGTCGATGCAGTAGCGGTCGTCCTGGACCATCCCCTGCACGCCGCGGATCTGGCCCTCGATGCGAGCGAGACGGGCGAGGAGCTGGTCCTTGGTTGCGCTGTAGCCGCGTTCGGCTGCGGGGGTGCTCATGGTCGACAGTATACACTCATACCCCGTATGGGTATCTTGAACTTCCTCTGGCACGGCACGCGGGACTCGCTGCTCATGGCCTGGCAGGTCGCCTGGGCGCTGGTGTTCGGCTTCGCCATCAGCGCGATCGTCCAGGCGTGGGTCCCGCACGACCGGGTGCAGGCGCGGCTGAGCGGGAGCGGCGCCCGGGCGGGGCGGGCCGTCATCTGGGCCACCGCGTTCGGCGCCGCGTCCTCGTCGTGCTCCTACGCCGCCGTGGCGATCGCCAAGAGCCTGTTCGCCAAGGGCGCGTCGGCGGCGAGCGCGCTGGCCTTCCAGTTCGCCTCGACGAACATCGTCTGGGAGCTCGGCCTCGTGCTCTGGGTCCTCCTCGGCTGGCGCTTCGCGCTCGCCGAGTACGTCGGCGGGATCGTGATGATCGTCCTCATGGCCGTCGCGCTGCGGGCGCTGGTGAGCCGATCGCTCGAGCGCCGGGCGCGCGCGCACGCCCGCGCGTCGGACCCGGGACACGTCCACCCCACCGCGGCCTCGTCCGAGCCCTGGCGCGAGCGCGTCACCTCGCTGCGGGCGTGGTCGGACGTCGCGCTGAACTTCCGCGGCGACGGGCAGATGCTCTACCGCGAGATCGGCATCGGGCTGCTGCTGAGCGGGTTCGTGGCCCAGTTGCCGAGCAGCTTCTTCCACAGCCTGTTCCTGCACAACGCGCCGGCGCCGCTGCCGGCGCTCGAGAACGCGATCATCGGGCCGATCATCGCCATGCTCTCGTTCGTCTGCTCGGTCGGCAACGTCCCGCTCGCCGCCGTGCTGTGGTCGCAGGGGATCAGCTTCGCCGGCGTGCTCTCCTTCCTGTTCGCCGACCTCATCGTCCTGCCCATCATCGTCATCTACCGCAAGTACTACGGAACGTCGTTTGCGCTGCGGATCACGGGGCTGATGTTCGTGACGATGGTCCTCGCCGCGCTCATCGTGGCCGGCGTGTTCGCCGCCGTCGGCCTCGTGCCGGACGTGCGGCCGACGAGCGCCGACATCTTCGCGCCCATCTCCCTCAACTACACGTTCGTCCTCAACGTCATCGCGGCCGGTGTCCTCGTCGCGCTGTTCGCGCTCTCCGCCCGGCGCGGAGCGAAGGACCCCGTGTGCGGCATGACGGTGGGTCGGGACGTGGGCGTCGTCGAGCGGTTCGGCGGATCCACTTTCGTCTTCTGTTCAGAGGGCTGCCGTGACGCGTTCGCGGCGCGGTCGCGCAGCGTGCGCGACGTCACACACGCGATCCCCTAGGCGGCGTACCTTCATCTCATCACGGATGGCAGGCGCAACGGACAAGCAGCCGCCGCCGAACGGGGCACGAAGCCCACTCGGCCCGCGGCAAGTCATCTGAGCGGACCACGGAAGGTTGCGGGACACATATGGACACGGAAGCCCCCAGGGCAGCTGAAGCGGGCATGGATGCCCAGCTCGGCCGCCTTCACTCGCCGGCGAGGCCCTTGGCCCGCAGCTCTTGGAGCGCGCCCTGCGACTTCGGCAGCTCGAGGCCCATGCCGCGCAGGATCTCCGGCGACTTCGTGAACTGCACGTCGCGGTAGTCGACGATCTCCAGCTGGTTGCCGGACGGGTCGCGCAGGCGCAGCGAGCCCGAGGGCGCGACGTCCTCGCCGGCCGCGATGAGGGCCGCGCGCAGGGCCTCCTTGTCGTCCACGACGATCCCGACGTGGCGCGCGCGATCCGGCTCGACGCTCGGGTCCTCGGCGAGCGCGATGAACTGGTCGCCGAGATCGATCCAGGCCATCGTCGGGCGGCGGCCGCGCAGGGTGACCTCGAAGTGCCGCGCGTACCAGTCGAGCGCCTCGTCGAGGTCGCGAACCTCGAACGCGACGTGGTTGATGCCGATCGGGCGGACGGTCATCGCGGGGCCTGCGCCCCGGCGGCCAGGCGCCCGAGATCAGCGCGACGTAGGCCGGCGACGGTGGGGGTGTGGTCGATTGGCACCGCTATGCGATGCTAGTCGACCACACCCCCCGTCAGACACGCCGCCGCCGGGCCCAACCGCTCACGCGGCGACGCGCGGCCGGGTCGGTCCGACCGTCTCCCATCCGACGAACGCCACGAGCACCGCGGTGAGCACCCCGGCGGTCACGGCCGCGGCGACGCTGGAGGCCAACGCGAAGGGCACGACGCAGGCGACGGCGGCGACGATCTCGCCCCACGCGACCGTCCCGAGCATGCGGGCGCGGAAGGCGGCATGCCCGACGAGGAACAGTGCGACGCCGCCGCACATGGTCAGCGCGGCGCCCGTCGACAGCGGTCTCGCCGCGTGGGCCACGGCGATCTTCGCCCCGACGGCGAAGACGATGATCCCGGCGACGATGAGCAGGTGCAGGTAGCTGTAACCGTCGGCCGCGGCGAGCACCGGATCGTCGTGGCGGGCGAGACGGTCCTGGGCCGCGTCGGCGACCCGGTCGAAGTAGGTCCACCACAGCCCGATGGTGATGAGCAGGGCGAGCAGGACGGCGGTGACGGTCGCGGCGTCGAGGCGTCGGCCCTCGGCTCCGAGGCCGATGTTGACGACGGACTCGCCGAGGCAGATGATCACGAACAGGCCGTAGCGCTCGGCGAAGTGAGCGACGGCCACCTGCTGCAGGCCACGCAGGCGTTCGCGCGTGAGCCAGGCCGGCCCGGCGTAGTCGATCGCCGCGGCGAGGGCCCACAGCGCCACGCGGGCCCCGCCCGACGCGAACGCCCCGGCGAGGAGCAGCGCCATGCCGATCAGGACGGTGACGGCGAACCCGCTGATCGCCCGCAGCGACGCGTTGCCCCGGCGCGACGCGTCCACGTAGATGGCGAGATGGATGAGCCGCACGAGCGCGTACGTGACCGCGAACAGCATCGCGTCGGGGCCGAACGCGCCGGGCAGAGCGACGCCGGCGAGGAAGATCAACGCCGTCGCGAGGAGCATCGCGACCCGGAACGCCGGCGCGTCGGGATCCTGGGCGTTCGTCGCCCACACGAAGGCCGACCACGCCCACCACATGAGCGCGAGCGCGAGCATCCCCTTGCCGAACCCGCCCCACGTGAGGTTGCGCCCGAGCAGCGTGGCGACCTGTGTGACGGCGAAGACGAAGACCAGGTCCCAGAGCAGCTCGACCGGCGCCGTGCGCCGCTCGGCGCCGTCCTGCACCTCGTCGTCGGCGTCAACGCGCGCCGGAGCCGCGGCCGGCGCCGGGGCGTCGACAGGCTCGGCGGCTGTCATGCCCGCGCGCGGGCCGCGGCGCCGCGCCGGCGCCGCCCGGCGCTCTTGGCCTCCTGCCCGCAACTGCTCATCGAGCACCAGCGGCGGTTGCCGCGCTTGCTCGTGTCGAGGAACAGCCAACCGCAGTGGTCGCCCTCGCAGCGCCCGAGGCGGTCGAGAGCCGGCCCGCCGAGGAGCGCGGCGGCGGCCACGGCGACGCGGTGGCGGACCGTCGCCAGGTCGCGCGGATCCCATTGCCAGGCCAGCGCGCCGTCCGCGCCCGGCGCGAGCGTCGCGGCGTCGTAGGCGGCGACGACCTCGGCGGCGAGGCCGCGCAGGGCAGCGCGTCGGGGCGGGCGTCCGACGAGACGGGCGTCGAGCAGTTCGAAGATGTGCTCGCGCAGGGCGACGACGGCCTCGAGCTCCTTCTCGGCCGCGACGCCGGCCGGGCGCCGCGATCCGCCGTAGACGCCGGCCCGCGCCCCCCACGCGGCCAGATCGGCCGGCGAGCGCAGCGCGTCCTCGACGCGGGTCCCCGAACGGTCCTCGACGGTATTGACGAGATCGATGGCGAGGTCTCCGCCGACGAGGGGCAGCTCGGCGATCGGCTCCATGACGAATCAAGTGTACCTCTAAAACGCGTTTTGCTGGTACGATGCTCCCTGCACCGCTGAACGGCGTAATACCGGTGCAGACCCGAGAGAGAATGCTCACCGTCCTCCCGCTCTCCCTTCTGGCCAGCCTCGGCTGGGGCGCGGCCGAACTCGTCGGCGGCCGCTGTGCGCGCACGATCGGCCTGGGCCTCACGCTCGCCGTCTCGCAGGTCGTCGCCCTCGCCGCGATCGGCGTCTTCCTCGCCGTTCGCGCGATGCCGCCGCTGCACGATGGGCGGCTGCTCATCGGGCTCGCCGGCGGCGTCGTCGTCGCGCTCGAGCTCGCCCTCCTGTACCGCGCGCTCAGCCGCGGACCGGCGCTCATCATCGCGCCGATCGGCGCCGTCGGGGCCGCCCTCTCGGCCCTGGCCGGCCTCGCCGCCGGCGACCCGCTCGACGCGACGATCGGCGTCGGCCTGGTGTGCGCCGTGCTCGGCGCCGGCGCGTGCGCCGTCGGCCTCGAGGACACCGAGGAAGGCGCTCACCGGCCCCCGGGGCGTCGCCGCGGCGACCTGGCCACCGCGCTGGGCGCCGCGCTCGGCGCAGCGGCGGCCCTGTGGCTCTTCCACGACGCGAGCCGCGGCGATCCGATCTGGGCCACGGCCGCCCTGCGCCTGGGCTGCCTGGCCACGTCGGCGCTCGTGCTTCCGCTCGCCATCGCCCGGACCGACGCGCCCCGGCCCCGGCTGCCGTCCCGCGGCCAGCTCCTCGCCCTGGGCGCGATCGGCGTGACCGACGTGGCCGGGGACCTCGCCTACGCGACCGCCTCGAGCGCCGGCGCGCTGAGCGTCGTGTCGGTGCTCTCCTCGCTGTACCCGCTCGTGACGGTCGCGCTCGGCGTCGCCATCCTGCGCGAGCGCCCGCGCCCCTTCCAGCTCGCCGGGGCCGCCGTCGCGTGCACCGGGGTGCTGCTCCTGGCCGCGGCGAGCTGAGCATTGATTCCGCAGGCCGCGCGCCTGCTCGACCTGCTCATGGACGGGCTGCGCTACCGGGCCGGCGAGGCGAACGCGACGCGGTCCTCGTTCCAGGAGTAGGCGTAGGACGGGTCGTCGTGCGCCTGCCACAGCGTGGTCAGGCGCAGGGGCTTGAACGTGTCCCACATCACCGCGAGCTCGTCCGTGCGCTGCGCGCCGAGCGCGCGCTCGACCGCCCCGGGCTGGGGCCCGTGGGGCAGCCCGCTCGGATGCAGGGTGAGGCAGCCGACGCTCACCCCCTTGCGCGCGGCGTAGTCGCCGGCGGCGTAGAACATGATCTCCTCGGACTGGATGTTCGAGTGGTGGTAGGGCAGCGGGACCGCCTCGGGGTCCCAGTCGAGCAGGCGCGGGGCGAACGTGCAGATGACGAAGTTCGGCCCCTGGAACGTCTGGTGGGTCGGCGGCGGCAGGTGCAGGCGCCCGGTCCGGGGCTCGAAGTCGTCGGCGTTGAACGTGTAGGGGAAGACGTAGCCGTCCCACCCGGTGACGTCGAACGGGTGGCGGTCCAGGCGCACCTCCTGGTAGCCGTCGCGCACGCGGATGGTGAGCGGCGAAGTCGCCGGCCGCCTCGTGACGTCTCCAGCGCCAGCGGCGAACGGAAGTCGCGCTGCGAGAACGGGGCGTGCTCGAGCAGCTGGCCGTAGCGGTTGCGGTCGCGGTTCGGCGTCTCGATCTCGCCCGGCGTGTGGAAGCAGACCCAGAACTGCTCGGCGTCGTCGTCGAGCTCCCACGTGTGGATCGTCCCGCGCGGGATCACGACGTAGTCGCGCTCGCGGAACGGGAGGCGGCCGAAGACGGTTCGCAGCGTGCCCGCCCCGCGGTGCACGTACACGACCTCGTCGCCCTCGCCGTTGCGGTAGAAGCCGTCGCGCTCGGCGACCGGCTTGGCGATCGACACCTCGAGGTCGGCGTTGAACATGAGCAGCCGCCGCCCGCCGAGCGGGTCGCCGCCCGGCGCGAGGCCGTTCACGTCGGCGAGGCGGTGGACGTGGGCGTCGGGCGTCCACTCCTCGCGGACGATCGGCGTGAACGCGCCGACCTCGGCGAGGCGGCACGGTGAATGGTGGTGGTAGAGGATCGACTCGTTGCCCGAGAAGCCCTCGTAGCCCATCACCTCCTCGACGAGCAGGCGGCCGTTGCCGTTGCGCGTCTGCGTGTGGCGCTTGGGCGGGATGGCGCCGAGCGTCTCGTAGCGCATCAGAGGTTCCCCCTCTGGGCCTGCTCGCGCTCGATGGCCTCGAACAGGGCCTTGAAGTTGCCCTCGCCGAAGCCGCGTGCGCCGTGGCGCTCGATGATCTCGAGGAAGATCGTCGGGCGGTCGCCGAGCGGCGCCGTGAAGACCTGGAGCAGGTACCCTTCGTCGTCGCGGTCGACGAGGATGCCCAGGCGCTGCAGCTCGGCGAGCGGCTCGGCGATCTCGCCGACTCGCTCCGGGACCTCCTCGTAGTAGCTGTCCGGGGTCCGCAGGAAGCGGATGCCGCGGCGCTGCAGCTCGTCCACCGTGCCCACGATGTCGCGCGTCGTGAGAGCGATGTGCTGGGCCCCGGGGCCCTCGTAGAACTCGAGGTACTCGTCGATCTGCGAGCGGCGCTTGCCCTCGGCCGGCTCGTTGATGGGGAACTTGACCCGGCCGTCGCCGCTCGTCACGACCTTGGACATGAGCGCCGAGTACTCGGTCGAGATGGCCTCGTCGGAGAAGTGGATCATCTCGGTCATGCCGAAGACCTGCTCGTAGAAGCGCACCCAGCCGTCCATCGCCCCGAGCTCGACGTTGCCGACGATGTGGTCGATGGTCAGGAGCATCGGCTCGGGCTCGGGCTCCCCGGCGTCGCGGGCCGGCGCCGGGGCGTACCCGGGCAGGAACGCGCCCTCGTAGGCCGAGCGGTCAACGAAGCGATGCAGCGTGTCGCCGTAGGTGGCGATGTCGGCGAGCCGGGCCTCGCCGTGATCGTCGCTGGCCGTGTGGGGCGGGGTGACGCCGGTGGCGCCCCGGGCGGTCGCCTCGGCGTAGGCGCGGTCCACGTCGGGGACCGAGAGCGCGATGACCTTCACCCCGTCGCCGTGGCGGGCGTGCTCGCGGGCGACGTCGGTGTCCGAGCGCAGCGTCCCGGTGAGCACGAGGCGCACGCGGCCCTGGGCGAGGACGTGCGAGGTGCTCGACCGCTCGCCCGTCTCCAGTCCGCGGTACGCCACGGGCTGGAAGCCGAACGCGTGGCGGAAGAAGAACGCGGCCTGGGCGGCGTTGCCGACCCACAGCTCGACGTGGTCGATCCCGTGCAACGGCATGAAGTCGTTCTCGGCGCGCGGTGGTACGAGCGGCCTCGTCTGCGGTGTCGTGGCCATGTCGGTCTCCTTGTTCAGCGCGCCGCGGCGGCCGTCGAACGGCGCAGCTCGGCGATCGATTGGTCTGTGCAGTCGGTGAAGAAGGCGCCGACGACCTCGACGATCTCGGCCACCGACTCGGCCCGGTAGAGCACGGGCTGGTAGGCGGTGATGTCGTACTCGGCCATGCCCATGGCGCGCAGGTCGAGCGGGCGGTGCTCCATGCTCCGGAACTCCTCGATCTCGCCGTAGCTGGAGAGGATCCCGGCGCCGTAGGCGCGCAGCTCTCCGCCCTCGACGACGACACCGAATTCGAGCGAGAACCAGAACACGCGGGCGAGGAAGTCCAGGCTGTCCGCGTCGCGCAGCCGCTTCGCCGCGAGCCCGGCGAGGCGGTGCAGCTCGCCGAACGTCGGCGTCGCGAGCAGGTGCCCATGGCCGACGACCTCGTGGATGATGTCCGGCTCCGGCGTGTACAGGGGCACGTCCGGGTGGCGCAGGTACTGGGTGCAGTGGAAGCGCCGCTCGCCGAGCGCACGGTAGAAGACGTCGAGTGGCACGAGCCCGGCGGCGGGCACGAAGCGCCACCCGCTGAGCCCCTGGAGGCGGTCGCTCACCTCGTCGAGTCCGGGGACCCGGTCGCGGGGCAGGTTGACCCGCGCGACCGCGTCGCGGAACTCCGACACGGCGTAGCGCTCGTACTTGGGCTCGAGCTCGTCGAGCACGCGGCACCACACGGCTCGCTCCTGCGCCGTGTAGTCGATGACCGGGGCCGGGTCGCCCGGGCGCCAGGCGAGGGCGGCGGCGGCGATCTCCGCGCGGCGGCGCCGGTACTCGGGATCGTTGGCCCCCGGGTGGTCATGGGCGAGGTGGACGGTGACGCTGCCGTCCTCACCCGTGTCAACCGGCGAATACAGCTGACCCTCTTCGAACATGCGGCCTCCTGACGCTCTCCGTCCGAGGAAGCTGAGCAGCCGGGCGACCCACTTGCAAGTCTGACCAGCCCAAGGGGACAGAATGAGCAAAATTGCCGTGCTGCGGGCGCGTATATTGAGCAATATGACCATCGATCGGCTCGACGCCCGCCTCATCGCCGCGTTGCGCGAGAGCCCCCGCGTCGGCCTGCTCGAGATCGCCCGGCGCCTGGGCGTCGCCCGCGGCACGGTCCAGGCGCGGCTGTCCAAGCTCGAGCAGCGCGGCGTCATCACGGCCTATGGCCCCGAGCTCGATACGACGGCCCTCGGCTACCCGGTCGGGGCGTTCGTGTTCATCGAGCTCGCCCAGGGCCAGCTCGCGGAGGCCGTCGCGGCCATGGAGGCCGTGCCCGAGGTGCTCGAGGCCGACGCGATCAGCGGGCCCCAGGACCTCATCTGCCGCATCGTGGCCCGCGACACCGAGCACCTCCAGGAGGTCGTCAACCTCCTCCTGCGCACGCCGGCCATCCGGCGCTGCACGAGCTACATCGTCCTCTCGCGGCAGGTGCCGCCGCGCACCGGTCCGCTCGTCGCGCTCGCCGGTCGGGCGCTCAGCGACCGACCAGAGGGGCGGTGAGGCTGCGCACGGCGTCGCGCACGAGGGCGGCGAGCTCGCCCTCGGGCACGTCGTCGAAGACGGTGCTCGTGGCGACGAGGGCGCCCATGACCGCGCCCATCGAGCAGGCCATGCGCACGCGGTCGGCGAGGGGGATGGCCGGGCTCGCGAGCAGGCGCGCGGCCTGCTGCTCGATGTCGTCCTGCTCGGCCAGGTGGCGCTCGTTGTTGGCGAGCACCTGCACCGCGACGCGGTTGCGCTCGTGGAGCATGAACAGGTCCCGGTTGGCGAGGACCTGTTCGATGAACTCGTCCATGAGCGCGGGCCAGGCCTCGGCCTGGGCCACGGGATCGTCGAGCGCCTCGAGCTTGTCCAGCGCCGTGCGCCCGATCGCGTGCAGGCGCAGGTGCAGCTCGAGGAGGATGTCCTCCTTGCGCTCGAAGTGGTAGTAGATCGCCGCCTTGGTCACGCCGAGCCGCTCGGCGATGTCGCGCAGGGAGGTCTTCTCGTAGCCGTCCTCCATGAACAGCTCCAGGGCGACGTCGAGGATACGCTCGCGCATCACGCCGCGCGGACGCCGGGCTGAGCGCTTGGACTCGACCGAATCGGACATCGTCCACCCATCTTACTTGACGGCCGGCTAGATATTGGCTAACTTGGCCGCCGGCCGGCCAACTAGCCGGCCGACAAGTAAGGAGATCTGGATGACCCCACCGATGATCGAGGCCGCCGATCTGGCCAAGCGCTTCGGCTCGACCGTGGCCGTGGACGGGATCGCGCTCGAGGTGCCGGCGGGCACCGTGCTCGGCGTATTGGGCCCCAACGGCGCGGGCAAGACGACGACCGTGCGCATCCTCACCACGCTCACCATCCCCGACCGCGGCTGGGCCCGCGTCGCCGGGCACGACGTCGTGCGCGACCCGGTCTCGGTCCAGCGCAGCATCGGCGTCACGGCCCAGGCGGCGACCGTGGACGAGGTGCTCAGCGGACGCCAGAACCTCGTCATGATCGGGCGGCTGAGCGGCCTGCGCCGCACCGCGGCGCGGGCCCGGGCGGTCGAGCTGCTCGACGACTTCGAGCTCACCGACGCCGCCGACCGGGTCGTCGGCGACTACTCGGGCGGCATGCGCCGGCGCCTGGACCTCGCCGCCGGGCTCGTCACCCGGCCCCCAGTGCTCTTTCTCGACGAGCCGACGACCGGCCTGGACCCGACGAGTCGCGTGCGGATGTGGAGCGTGATCCGCGACCTGCTGCGCGACGGGGTCACCGTCCTGCTCACGACCCAGTACCTCGACGAGGCCGACCAGCTCGCGGACCGGATCGTCGTCATCGACCACGGCCGGGTGATCGCCGAGGGGACGTCGCCGGAGCTCAAGGCCCAGATCGGCGGAGCGCGCCTCGAGGTGACGCTCAGCCAGGCCGATCCGGCCGCGCGCGCCGCCCTGGCCCCCTTCGTGTCCGGGCCCATCCGCGTGAGCGAGGACGGGCTGCGCCTCGACGCGGCCGTGGACGGCGTGAGCGGGCTGGCCACGACGGTCGTCCGCGCGCTCGACGAGTCGCGCATCACCGTGGACGACGTCGAGGTCCGCCGCCCGTCGCTCGACGACGTCTTCTTCGCCCTCACCGGTCGGCCGGCGCAGGAGAGCGAGGACCTCGAGGAGGTGGCGGCATGACACGGCGACTCGTCGACGTCGCGGTCCTCACCGGGCGCAACTTCGTCCACATCGCCCGCGAGCCGCTGCGCCTGTCCGACGTGACCATCCAGCCGATCCTGTTCACGCTGCTGTTCGTGTACGTCTTCGGCGCCGGCATCGCCGTGCCCGGAGGCAGCTACGCCGACTTCGCCATCGCCGGCCTGCTCGCGCTCAACCTCACCACGTCGGCCATCGGCACCGCCGTCGGCCTGAGCGCCGACCTGGGCAGCGGAGTTATCGACCGCTTTCGCACGCTGCCCATCTGGCGCCCGTCGGTGCTCGTCGGGCGCTCGATCACCGACCTGCTCACCGCCGCACTGTGCACCGTGTTCGTCGCCGGGACGGGGCTGATCGTCGGCTGGCGTCCGGACGCGGGCGTCGCCGGGGTGCTCGGCGGGTTCGCCGTCTTCCTCCTGTTCAGCTACGGCCTGTCGTGGGTCTGTGCCTGCCTCGGCCTGGTCAGCAAGGACCCGGAGTCGGCCCAGGGGCTCGGCCTGGTCATCCTGTTCCCCCTCGCCTTCGTCTCCAACGCGCTCGTCCCGACGACGCACATGCCGGCCGTGCTGCGGGCGATCGCGAACTGGAACCCGGTGAGCGCCGTCACCGCGGCGGCGCGGACCCTGTTCGGCAACCCGAACCCGTCGGCGAGCGTCCAGGCCTGGCCGATGCAGCACCCGGTCACCGCGTCGCTGCTCTGGTCGGTCGTCCTGGTCGCCGTGTTCGCCCCGCTCGCCACCCGCCTGTACCGGCGGCGCACCACCGATTGAGCCTCAGGACGCCGGCGCCGCGTCGCCTCCGGGCGCGGGGATCGTGCCGGCCGTCGCCGGATGCGCGCCCGTGCACGTCACGGCGTGGACCTGCTCGAGCAGGCCATGGACCTGCTGGGTGAGCTCGTGCACCTGGATGGTCAGATCGCGATCCTGCGTGAGCAGCTGCGTGTGCAGTTGCGAGAGCTCCTCGCGGTGCTTGGCCGAGGCCTCCTCGTTGGCCTTGTCGGTCCGGGTCTGCGCCTTCTGGGCGATGATCACGAGCGCGCCGGTGAAGAAGGCGACGGCCGAGAAGACGAGGTTGAGGAGGATGAACGGCGCCGGGTCGAAGCCCTGTCCGTTGAGCAGGCCGTGCCACGAGTCGCTGAGGAAGCGCACGACGTGGTTGGCGAACACCCAGGCGAGGATGATGCCCAGGCTGACGAGGAGAAAGCCCACCGTGCCCATCCCGCTCGCCACGGACTCGGAGACGCGCTCCATGAAGCTGCTGCCCCCGGCGTACGGGGAGTCCGCGCCCTCCTTGTAGTGGTCGTAATGACGAAGGGGATCGTTCGCGTTCGCCGGCGGCGCGCCGGTCGCGCCCGCGGGCGCGACGGCATCCCCCGGCACCGTCGTGGTGGCCATCTTGCCGGTTCCTCCTATGTGGTGAGTGAGTCGTCGATGATGCGTCGCGAGAACATCGGCGTGAGCCGCGGATTGCTCAAATCGCGCCCTCCGCTTGGCCGCTATCCGCTGGACGCCGTCCGGCCCACGCCCTTGAAGAACGTGTAACAGAAGACGCCGCTGGCGTCGTCGGCCGTGCGGCGCAGGTCGCGGACCCCGGCGTCGAACGCCTCCGGGGCGGTGAGCCCGGCGGCGATCGCCGGCTCGCGCACGCCCTCGATCATCGCCGTGAACGTGCGCCGGGTGAAGCCCTCGACGAGCTCGGGCCGCGTGGCATCGACGTAGACCATGCGGGGCGAGACGCGCACGTCGCGCAGGCCGGCCGCGGCCATGAGCGGATATACCCGCCGGCCGATGTTCGAGTCGCCGCCGGCCCGGCGCTGGAGCTCGATCTGGCAGGCGATCGCCGCGCGGGCGGCGTCGCTGTCGGGGTGGAAGTAGGCCGACCCGTGGTCGCCCTCGATCACCGTGACCGTCCCGCCCGGCGCGACGAGGGTGGCGATCAGCGCGAGTGCCTCGCGCGGGCGGGCGAGATGCTCGAGCACGAAGCAGACGAAGGCGTGGTCGAAGCTCGCCCGCGCGTACGGCAGGGCGAAGACGTCGCCCTCGTCGAAGTCCACGTTGTCCAGGCCCGCCCGCTCGATCCGCCGCCGGGCCTGGCCGAGCGAGTCGGCCGAGACGTTGACGGCGGTGAAGCGGGCGCCGGGGCTGTTGGCGGCGAGGCTGATCGTCTGCGCGCCGACGCCGCACCCCGCCTCGAGCACCCGGCTGCCGGGCGGGTAGCGCGTGTCGTGGTGCAGCAGCTCCACGAGCGCGCCGGCCTGGTCGGCGAGGCGCTCGGTCTCGCGTGGGTCGTAGCCGTGGACGTAGGTCTCGCTCATCGCTGTCGTGCTAGACGTGTCGGCACATTGTCACCGACCGGCGACGACACGCGCGAGCTCGACACGCCGCACGGCGCGGCGCGCGTGCATCTGCGCGCGGCCCGGCGGCCCGCCGCGGCGCTCGTGCTCGGGCACGGCGCCGGCGGCGGCGTCCAGGCCGGGGACCTCGTCGCCGCGACGAACGCCGCGCTCGCCCTCGGGGTGAGCGTCGCCCTCGTCGAGCAGCCCTACCGCGTGGCCGGACGGCGCTCGGCGGCCCCGGCCGGGCAGCTCGACGCGGCCTGGCTGTCGGTGATCGGGCAGCTGCGCGGCGAGGACCTGCGCGACCTGTCGCTCATCGTCGGCGGGCGCTCGTCCGGGGCGCGCGTGGCCTGCCGCACGGCGGCGCCGGCCGGAGCGGCGGCCGTGCTCTGCCTCGCCTTCCCGGTGCACCCGCCCGGACGCGGCGACGACCCGGCCAAGAGCCGGCTGCCCGAGCTCGACGCCGTGACCGTGCCGGTCCTCGTCGTCCAGGGCGAGCGCGATCCGTTCGGGATGCCGCCGCCCGGGCGCCACCGGCAGGTCGTCCGTGTCCCCGGCGATCACGCGCTGCGCAGCACCGCGGCCGTCGGGGCCGCGGTGAGCGAGTGGCTGTCGGCGCTGCTGCCCGGCCTATGAGACCGGCGCGCCGAAGTCGAGCTCGCGCAGGAGCCCCTTCAGCAGCTTGCCGTTCGGGTTGCGCGGCAGCGGCTGCGCCTGCACGACGATGTACTGCGGCGCCTTGAAGTCGGCGATCGCCTCACGTGCGTAGGCGACGACCTCGCGCGGGTTGACCGTCGCCCCGGGAAGGGGCACGATGACCGCGCCGACCTTCTCGCCCATCATGGTGTCGGGCACGCCGACGACCGCGACCTCGCCGACGCCCGGCGCGCCGATGAGGCAGTTCTCGACCTCGACGCAGTACACGTTCTCGCCGCCGCGGTTGATCATGTCCTTCTTGCGGTCGAGGAGGAAGACGAGCCCGTTCTCGTCCACCCGGCCGACGTCGCCGGTGTGCAGCCAGTGATCGACGATCGTCTCCGCGGTCGCCTCGGGCTTGTTCCAGTACCCGGCGCACACGCTCTGGCCGCGGATGAGGATCTCGCCCAGACTGGCGCCGTCCTCGATGATCACCTCGGTGTGCGGCGCGGCGAAGCCGACGGAGTCGGCGTAGTCGGGCGCCCACTCGTGAGGCAGCGAGGTGGCGACCGACGTCGATTCGGTGAGGCCATAGCCGTTGCCGACACGGGCGCCCGGGAAGCGCGCCTGGATCTCGTGCACGAGGGCCGGCGCGATCGGCGCCCCGCCGTAGGAGGCCCAGCGCACCGCCGTCATGTCGGCCGCGGCGAACTCGGGCCGGCGCAGCAGGTAGTAGTAGATCGCCGGGACCGCGACGCACGACGTGACGCGCTCGCGCTCGATCGTCTCGATCATGCGCGGGGCGTCGAAGCCCGCGTCGATGACCGTCGCCCCGCCGAGGCGCAGCGCGGGCAGCATCTGGCTGTGGCAGCCGGTGACGTGGAACAGCGGGACGACGACGAGCGTCCGGTACTCGGGCCCGATGTCGCGCGCGACGCGCGCGACGCGGATCGCCGTCTCGACGTTGCCCAGGATGTTCTCGTGCGTGTGCAGCGCGCCCTTGGGGAAGCCGGTCGTCCCGCTCGTGTAGAAGATCGCCGCCACCTCGGATCGGCTCGCGCCGTCGTGGACGTGCGGGTCGGCGTCCGGGAGCGGGCGGCCGGGCTCGAACACGTAGGAGGACCCGGAGTCCTCGACGACGTAGGCCACCTCGCTGTCGCTGAAGCGGGTGTTGACCGGCACGGCGATCGCGCCGGCCATGAGTGACCCGACGAGCGCGAGGGCCCAGTCGATCGAGTTCGGCAGCCGGATGGCCACGCGGTCTCCGGGGCGCACGCCGGCGTCGCGCAGCCCGCCGGCGACGCGGGTCGCGCCGTCCCACATCTGCTGGTAGGTCATCCGCGCCCCGCCGACCTCGACGAGCGCCTCCCCGTGCGGGTCGCGCTCGACGCTCTCGCGCAGCATGGCCAGGAGCGAGTCGTGCAGGTCGGCGTAGCGGCGGATCCCGTCGGCGTCCGCCTGCACCCCGGTCGAGTCGTGCGGATTCGCCCCCCTAGACGGCACTACGGTCGCCATGGCTCGCCTCCTCGTCGCTCGCCTGCCCCTCGTCAGCGGCTACCGGCGCGCCCTGCTGGGCGAAGAAGTCGCGCGGGTTGCGCATGAGGATCTGCTCGATCTGATCGTCGGTCACGCCGCGGGCCCGCAGCCCGGGTAGGACGCCGTTGTGGATGTACGTGTACTGCCAGTTCGGGCACAGCGCGTCGATCTCCGGGGTGCTGAACCAGTCCATGAACGACGCCTTGTCGTGGGACAGCATCAGCCGGTCGGCGTAGCCGCGCTGGCACAGGGCGGCCAGCGTGTCGAGCTGGTCCTCGAGGGGGACGACGACGTCGAGGCCGCACCGGTCCCAGCCGACGTAGGAGCCGTTCTCGATCAGCTTCTGCAGGTAGTCGAGGTTCGTCGTCTCGTTGGAGTGGCCGATCATCACCCGGCCGAGGTTGACGCCGTGCTCGCGGAAGATCCGCTGCTGATCGAGGCCGCGCTCGGTCATCGCGTGCGTGTGCGTGCAGATGACGACGCCCGTCCTGACGTGCACGTTCGCGATGGCCCGCGTGAGGCGCTCGACGTCTTCGGTCATCCCCTGCTTATCGGTGGCCACCTTGAGCACCGCGGCCTTGATGGCGCTGTCGCCGATCCCGACCGTCACGTCGTGCTCGAACAGCGCCTCGAGCACCCGGTCGTCGCCGTCGAGCGGCTTGTTCGGCCCGCGGAAGTGGAACGGGAAGGGCAGGTTGTCGTAGGTGTAGTAGCCGGTGGCGAACATCACCTTCAGCCCGGTGCCCTGGACCGTCCGCGCGACGAGGGCGGGATCGCGCCCGATGCCCGGCACGGTCATGTCGAGGATCGTGTCCACGCCGCCCTGCTTGAGCGCGGCGAGCCGCTCGCGGGCCTTCGCGACCTCGGTCTCCTCGTCCCAGCCGCCGAAGCCCGGCCAGCCCCATTGCATCGACTCCGTCCGGATGAACACGTGCTCGTGCATGAGCACGACGCCCAACTGGTTGACGTTGACCTCGCCGGCCGTGGTGGGTACGGTGGCCATCTCCCTCAACTCCCTCGCTCGTTGACGCAATGACGCTAGCGCATCGGCGTCGCGTGAATGCCCGAGCGGATCAGCCGCGCGAGAGGGCCTCCAGGCCGGCGTAGCGGGCGCTGCGGCCGAGCTCCTCCTCGATGCGCAGGAGCTGGTTGTACTTGGCCACACGCTCGGACCGGGCCGGAGCCCCCGTCTTGATCTGTCCCGCGCCGGTGGCCACGGCCAGGTCGGCGATGAACGTGTCCTCGGTCTCGCCCGAGCGGTGCGAGATGACCGCCGTGTAGCCCGCGTCGCGCGCGATGGCGATCGTGTCGAGCGTCTCGGTGAGCGTCCCGATCTGGTTGAGCTTGATGAGGATCGAGTTGGCGATGCCCCGCTCGATGCCCTCGCGCAGGATGGCCGGGTTGGTGACGAATATGTCGTCGCCCACGAGCTGCAGCGCGCCGCCGAGCCGCGCGGTGAGGGCGGCCCAGCCGTCCCAGTCGCCCTCGGCCATCCCGTCCTCGATCGACATCAACGGGTAGCGATCCGCGAGCGACGCCCACAGCTCGACCATGTCGTCGGAGGACAGCGAGCGGCCCTCGCCGGCGAGCTCGTAGCGGCCGCCCTCGTAGAACTCGCTCGCGGCGGGATCGAGGCACACGACGAGGTCGGTGCCGGGCTCGTAGCCGGCCGCGGTGATCGCGCTCACGAGCAGCTCGAGCGGCGCCTCGTTGGAGGTCAGCGCGGGCGCGAAGCCGCCTTCGTCGCCGACCCCGCTCGCCAGGCCCTGGGCCTTGAGCGTGCGATGCAGCTCGTGGTAGACCTCGGCCCCGATCCGCACGGCGTCGGCGAAGGAGCGCGCCCCGATCGGCGCGACCATGAACTCCTGGAAGTCGACCGGGTTGTCCGCGTGGGCGCCGCCGTTGAGCACGTTCATCATCGGGACCGGGAGCAGGTTCGCGTCGGGACCGCCGAGATGGCGCCACAGCGGCTCGTCGGCGTCGGCCGCCGCCGCCCGGGCGCTGGCCATCGACACGCCGAGGATCGCGTTCGCCCCGAGGCGCGACTTGTCCGCCGTCCCGTCGAGGGCGATGAGCGTCTCGTCGAGCCCACGCTGGTCGTCGGCGTCGCGTCCGCGCACGGTCGCGGCGATCTCGCCGTTGACGTGGGCGACGGCGTTCGTGACGCCCTTGCCGCCGAACGCGGCCTCCTTGTCGCGCAGCTCGAGCGCCTCGCGCGTGCCGGTCGAGGCGCCCGACGGCACCGCACCGCGTCCAAATGCGCCGGAGGCCAGTCGCACGTTGACCTCGACGGTCGGGTTGCCGCGGCTGTCGAGGATCTGCCTCGCCTGCACCTGCTCGATTGCGCCCACGTCTGCCTCCGATCCAGTCCGTTGAGCCGACATCCTGCCAGGGTCGCGACGCCCGCGCGTGGCGGCCCGGGCGGCAAGTGCGCAACTTGTCCGCGCCTTCACCGTTTCACCACCGCCAGCAGGTGAACGACATGTGGTGAATGGAGGCCGTCATGGGTAAGGCTCGGATGCCGGTGGTCTGTGTGATGGTGCTGTTGTCGGCCGCGGTGGCGTTCACTGTCACAGTCGCCTCCGCTGCGCTCGTCGGAACGCCGTTCTCGGGCTGGACGTGGATCAGTCCCCAGCCCCAGGGCGAGAACCTCGATGGGATCGCCTTCTCGGGCGGGCGCGGATACGCGGTGGGGCCGCTCGGCACGGTGCTCGTGAGCGGCGACGGCGGCACGACGTGGACCGGCCTGCACGCCGGCACGGCCGACTCGCTGCGCATCGTGCGGGTCATCGGCTCGAGCTCGGTCGTCGTCGGCGGCGGCTGTGACCTGCGCCGCTCGGACGACGGCGGGGCGACCTTCTACCGCCTGCCGTTCGACGCCGGCGACAGCGGCTGCGGGTCCCCGGTCGCCGCGGTGGCCTTTCCGAGCCCGACCGTCGGCTACGTCGTGCTCGCCGACGGCACGCTGCTGCGCACGGGCGACGGGGGACAGACGTTCACCCGGGCCGGCGCGGTCGCGGGTCCCGACGCGGCGTTCTTCACCACGCCCGACACGGGCTTCGTTGGCGGGGTGCAGGGCCTGTACGAGACGGTTGACGACGGCGCGAGCTTCAAGCAGGTCATCAACGTCGCGGTGAGCGACGTTGACTTCCCCAGCGCGCAGGTCGGGTACGCCGTCGGGCCCGGCGCCTTCTACGCGACGAACGACGGTGGCAAGACGTGGACCTCGCGCGGCCTGGCCGGGCTCGGCGGTGACACGTTGTTCACCACGATCCGCTGCGCGACGGTGGCCCTGTGCCTGCTCGTGAGCGACAACGGCGGGCACACGGCGATCGTGCGCACCCCGGACGGCGGACTGACGTTCACCGCGCAGGACGTCGGCGGGGGTCAGACGATCGACGCGGTGGACTTCGCCTCGACCGGCCGCGCCGTGGCCGTCGGCGGCCTCGGTCACATCGTCGCCTCCAACGACGGCGGCGTCACGTTCACCACCGAGGGCAGCTCGCTCGCGGGCTCGGTCATCGACCTGTGGAGCTCGCCGACGGGCGTGTACGCGGACGGCGGTGGCGGCGGCGTCCTGTCGCGCAGCACCGACGGCGGCGCGACCTGGACCCCGATCGACGTCCCGACGACGCAGCCCGTCCTCGCCGTCTCGTTCCCGACGGGGCAGACCGGGTACGCCCTCGACGAGGCGGGCAACCTGTTCAAGTCGCCCAACGGCGGGGCCGGTTGGATCGCCCTCGCGGCCGGCTCGCCGGCTCCTGTGGCCCTGTACGCCCCGAGCCCGACGCGGCTCGTCCTCGCCGGGTCGATCGGGCTGCGCCTGTCGCTCGACGGCGGGCAGACGTTCAGCGCGCTCGGCGGGGCGGCGGCCCGGGCCCGCGTGACCGCATTCGCCGCGGCGGGCGCGGGCGCGATCGCGGCCTGGGGCCCACACGTCCTGCTGCGCTCGGCGAACGGCGGATCGAGCTGGACGTCGCTGCGCCTTCCCGAGTCGCACACCGACGTCCTCGGGGTTCGACCTGCTCAGCGCGAGCGCCGGCTACCTGCTCGACGCGCAGCACCGCCTGTGGGTGACGACGAGCGCCGGCCGCGCGTGGCGCGAGGTCGTGGCCGTCGGGACGAGCGCGGTCCAGTCGGTCGCCTTCGACTCGATGCGCGACGGCTTCGCCAGCCTGTCCGGCTACGTCGGCTCGGGCGACGGCTGGGTCCTGCACACGTCCGACGGCGGGACCACATGGCAGCCCGAGCTGCTCGGGCCGCAGCCGCTCGTCCTCGTGGCCCCCGGGGCGGCGGGCAACGGCGGCTACGCCTTCGGTGACGGCGCCGAGGTGTTCGCGACCACGGGCGACGGTGCGGCCGGCGCGGCGACGTCGCTCGCGCTGCGCCCGCCGCGCGCGACACCTGGACACCGGACGGTCGTGGTGAGCGGGCGGCTGAGCGGCGGCGCGGCGAACGCGGTCGTCAACGTCGCGTGGCGCGCGGCGCACACGCTCGCCTGGCACACCCTCGGCGCGAGCGTGAGCGCCGGCGGCGCGTTCACGGTGGACGTCCCGGCGGGCGCCGGCGGCGCCGTTGTCGCCTCGTACCCGGGAAGCGGGGTCACGGCCGGCTCGGGGTCGCCGGCGTTCACCGTCGCGGCGCCGAAGCCGCGACACCACTGAGCAAGCCCGGATGCGCCCCGTTCGGGAAGGAATGACCGACCACCGGGGTCAAGGCATCGAACTCGCCATTCATTTGCGATTGCCGCTATTCGGAGGTCTCATCTCGTGCCCAGGTTCGTGTCCCGTCTCGCCCTTGCCACCTTCGGGGCCGCCGCCGTCGCGGCGGCCGGCTTCGGCGTTCTCAGCAGCAGCTCGACCGCCAAGTCCGTGTCCGCGAGGACGGCGGCGAGCGATTTCCTTTCCCCCCTGACGAAGGTGTTGACGGTCACCTCGACGGTGCCCGCCAACGGGGACGTGAACCCCTACGGGATCGCCTGGGTCACCAGCAGCGTCGGCAAGCTCAAGGCGGGCGAGCTGCTCGTGAGCAACTTCAACGACAAGGCCAACAACCAGGGCACGGGCACGACGGTTGACGAGATCTCGACGAGCGGCAAGCCGTCGCTGTTCGCGAAGATCAGCGCGCACGGCCTGCCCGGCGCGTGCCCGGGCGGCGTGGGCCTGACGACCGCACTGAGCGTGCTCCCCGGCGGCTACGTGGTCGTCGGGAGCCTGCCGACGACGAACGGCAAGTCGGCCACCGCGCAGTACGGCTGCCTGATCGAGCTCAACAGCAACGGCACGCCGGTGGGCACGATCTCCGGCGGCCAGGTCCAGGGCCCGTGGGACATGACCGCGGTGACCCAGGGCTCGACCACGAATCTGTTCGTGAGCATGGCCCTCAACGGCGGGGCCAAGGAGGGCGAGCACACGATCGACAACTCGACCGTCGTGCGTTTCAAGCTCAGCTCGAGCGCGAGTGAGAAGCCGAAGGTGCTCAGCGAGCAGGTCATCGCGAACAAGATCCCGTGGCGCGACGATCCCAACGCGCTCGTCATCGGTCCGACCGGCGTGGCGCTGGCCTCGAACGGCACGCTGTACGTCGCCGACACCCTCGACAACCGCATCGCCGCCATTCCGCAGGCCCTCACGCGCACGACCGCGGCGAGCGACGCCGGCTCGACCGTGTCCCAGGGCGGGCATCTCAACCAGCCCCTCGGGCTGACCATCGCCCCGAACGGGGACATCCTCACGGCGAACGCGGGCGACGGGAACATCGTCGAGACGACGCCCGCTGGCAAGCAGGTGGGCGTCCGCACCGCCGACACGAAGACCGGGGCCGGATCGCTGTTCGGCCTCGTGGTGAGCGCAGGCCACAACGGGATCTACTTCGTGGACGACGGCGACAACACGCTCAAGCTGCTGCGCTGATCACCGCGTGGGACAGGCCCACTCGGTGGTGCTCAGGCCGCGCGGCGCGCGGCCTGAGCCTGGGCGATCGACGTGCGTACGCGCCGCCCGTGGGCGCGCACGTCGGACGCGCGCCGGCTCATCAAATCGCGCCAGGTGAGCTCCGCCGGGACGACGTAGACGTCGTTGGGCTCGACGTGCCGCCACAGCTCGTAGCCCCGCCGCCGCATGTAGGTTCGGTAGCGCTGCTCGGCGAACAGGTTCTCCACGATGAGCACCCGGGGCCGGAAGCGGGCCACGTTCAGGCCATCGAGGACCTCGAGCTCCCACCCCTCCACATCGACGGCGACGACGTCGATCCGGTTGACGCCGGGCGCGTGCTCGTGCAGCAGCGTGTCGAGTCGCCGCACGTTGACCTTGATCTTGCGCAGGCTCAGCTCGGAGTCGATCAGGTCGGCGTAGGAGTCCTTGATCCCGAGCGACGAGAAGGACTCGTAGGACACCTGCCCGCCACGATACGCGGCGCCGTGGGAGTTGACGACCGAGAAGTTGACGGCATCCTCGTCGTGGTCGCTGCAGGCGTACTGGAGGACCTCGTGGCCCCGGGCACGGTGCAGCGCGCAGAACTCGGGGTTGGGCTCGACGGCGAGCACCGACCAGCCGAGCTCGCGAAACGACGCGCTCACCGACAGGTACACGGGGTGCGCGGCTCCGACCTCGACCAGGACACCGGCGCGCTGCTCGGGGAAGAAGCGTGCCTGGACGAGATCGTCCACGTCGCCCTCGGCGCCGGGGAGGGCGAGGTCCGGTGAGAGCCGGGGGGGCACGTGGCCTCCTTCGTGCGCGTCCGGCCGTGGTTCGATGACATTGCCGCGAGTTGGACGGATGTTCGAGAGCGCCCGGCGCTCACCGGCTAGGCTCGGGCCGGCATGGCCACGGCGCCCCCGAGCGGAACGAAGCTTCAGATCGTCGAGGCGGCGCTGGCGACGCTCCGCTCCCACGGCTACGCCGGCGCGAGCGCTCGCGCGATCGCGCGCGAGGGCGGCTTCAACCAGGCGTTGATCTTCTACCACTTCGGCAGCGTCCGGAATCTGCTCCTCGCCGCGCTCGACCTCGTGAGCGAGCGGCGCACAAGCGCCCACGCGGCGGCCTTCCAGGGGGCGACGACGGCGACCGAGGTGGCCGCGGTCGTGCGCGCGATCTACGCCGAGGACCTGCGCGAGGGCTACGTCACCGTGCTCGCCGAGATGGTCGCCGCCGGCATGACCGACGCCGAGCTCGGCGCCGCCGTGGCCGCCCGCATAGAGCCGTGGATGGCCATCGTGCAGGCCAAGATCGACGAGCTGCTCGGCGACTCGCCCCTCGCGGCGCTCGCCTCATCGCGCGACGTCGCGTTCGCGCTCGTCGCGCTGTACTTCGGCGTCGACATGCTCGGCCACCTCGAGGGCGACCACTCCCGCGCGGCGGCGCTGCTCGATCTCGCCGGGCGGCTGTCGGCGCTCGCCGACGCGGCGCTCGGTCAGGGCGCCGGCTCGTGAGCGGCGGCGAGCTCGCGCTCCCCCGGCCCGTCGCGGTCCTCGGGCGGCTCGAGATCCTCGGGGCTGAGATTGGGCAGCTGCGCGAAGCTGGCGTGCAGCTGGCGCTCCCACGTGTGACGTAGCTTGGTCAGCGCCGGCGAGTCCGCGTGGATGCGGACCTCCTCGAGCTCGAAGGAGCCGCCGCGGTAGATCCCGAGGTCGTACGGCGGGCCGACCGAGACGTTCGCGCGGGCCGTGCTCATCATCGAGCCGAGCGCGATCTTCGTCGCCGTGGCCGCGTCCACATCCGAGGTGACCGCCATCTCGAGGAGGAACTTCCCGTACTTGGCCTCGCCGATCTGCAGGAAGGGCAGCTCGTCGGAGGCCCGGATGTAGTTGCCCTCGGGGTACACGAGCAGGATGTCCGGCGCGCCCTGGCCGATCTGGCCGCCGAGGATGAACGTCGCCGTGCCGTCGACGCCCATGAGTGCGGGCTGGTGCTGCAGCGCGACGGAGTTGCTCGATCCGCCCGAGGTACAGCGCCGCTTCGAACAGGTGTTGCACGGAGAGCAGGCTCTCGTGGTCGCCCGGGCTCGCCAGGTCGCGCTTGAGCTGATCGAGGACCTGCTGGGTCGTGGCGAGGTTTCCCGCCGACTCGATGACGAACAGCCGATCGGGCGCCGGGGCGAACACGTGCTGCTTGCGATAGGTGCCGACGTTGTCAACCCCCGCGCTCGTCCGCGTGTCGGAGAGGAACACGAGGCCTTCGTCGAGTCGCATGGCGAGGCAGTAGGTCATGCCGCCCTCCGGATCGATTGACGCGTACCGGTGGGTAGGCTACCCGCGTGGCGCGGACCGGGACCCCGGACTCACCCTCGCTTACCTGGCGCGATCCGATCATGCGCGCGCTCGAGGGCATCCGCGAGGAGCTCCAGGACGTGGGCGGCGGCGAGGTGGCCACCTACATCCCGCAGCTGTCCGGCGCCGATCCGTCCTCGTTCGGCCTCGCGCTCGCGAGTCTCGAGGGGTACGTCTACCGCGCCGGCGACGCCGAGACCGCGTTCACCATCCAGTCGGTCTCCAAGCCGTTCGTGCTCGCCCTCGCCGTCGCCGACATCGGCGCCGACGCGCTCGCGCGACACGTGCGGGCCGAGCCGAGCGGCGAGGCGTTCAACGCGATCAGCCTCGAGCCGGGCACGGGGCGCCCGGCCAACTCGATGGTCAACGCGGGGGCGATCATGACGTCGTCGCTCGTCCGCGGGGCGACGGCGGACGAGCGCTTCGAGCGCATCCGCCGCTGTCTGTCGGCCTTCGCCGGGCGCGTGCTCGACGTCGACGACGCCGTGCTCGAGTCCGAGCGCGAGACGGGCGATCGCAACCGCGCCCTCGCCTACCTGATGCGCAATGCCGGATCGCTCCCGGGCGACGTGGACGAGATCCTCGACGTGTACTTCGCCCAGTGCTCGCTGCTCGTCACGACGGGCGATCTCGCCACGATGGCGGCGACGCTCGCCAACGGCGGCGTCAACCCGATCACCGGCGAGACGCGTGACGACGCGCGACGTCACCGCGCACGTGCTCACGATCATGGCGACCTGCGGGATGTACGACTACGCGGGCGAGTGGATGCTGCGCGTCGGCCTCCCGGCGAAGAGCGGCGTGTCCGGCGGCCTCGTCGCCGCGAGCCCGGGCCAGTTCGGCATCGGCGTGTTCAGCCCGCCGATCGACGAGCTCGGCAACAGCGTGCGCGCGGTCGCGGCGAGCGAGATCATCTCCGACCGTCTCGGGCTCCACCTCATGCGCGTCCCGAGCCGGCCGGCTCGACCGGTCTACCTGATGGCCCTGGGCGACGAGAAGCACTCGACGCGCAAGCGCCGTCACGCGGAGTCGGCCGCGCTCACCGAGTCGGCGACGGCGATCGCCATCCGGGGCATCGGCGGCGACCTGCGAGTTCGCCGCGGCCGAGATCCTCCTGCGCTGGCTCGCCGAGACACCCGCCGATCACGGGATCCGCTGGATCGTGCTCGATCTGCATCGCGTGACGCGGGTCCACCCTGGCCGCCTGCCATCCTCGACTGCGCTCGTCGCCGACGTCCTCGGTCGCGGCGTCGCCGTGGCGGTGGCCGACCCGGGCGGCGATCTCGACGGCGCGCTCGCCGTCGAGCGGTTCGCGTCGCTCGACGCGGCGCTGGAGTGGTGCGAGGATCGCCTGCTCGGCGAGCTCGCGCCCGAGCTCGGCCCCGACGCCGTCGTGCCGCTCCTCGAGCACGACATCATCGCCTCGATCGAGCCGGCGGCCCGTTCGGCGCTCGCGAGCGCCGTCGAGCCGCGCCGGCTCGACGCGCGGCGACCGCGCGCTCGGCCGACGCGGCGGAGCTCGATCGCCCTCGTCCTGTCGGGCCGGCTCGGGGTTCTGACGCCGAGACGACCGGAGCGCGGACGGGCTCGCTCGGGCCGGGGACGGCGATCAGCCGGGTGCGCCTCGCGAACGGGCCGGCCGGGCGCGAGGACCTGCGGGCCGAGACTCCGGCCACCGTGGCCGTGCTGTGCGCCGAGCGCCTCGCCGTCGCGGAGTCCGAGCACCCGGGCGTCACCGGGCGGCTATGGACGGCGCTCACCCAGTGGGCAGCACGCGCCGACGCGTAGGCTCGCCCACGCGGGGCCGACGCGTCAGGCCGCTTGCGCCAGCGCGTCGGCGGCCTGCGCCCTCGACGCGCGCGCCCGCAGCACGACACGCCCGCCGCGGCCGGGCTGATCGTGATGCTCCGCCGCCGCGTCCGCTCGGGCCGTCGGCGCCGCCGGCGCGAGGTCGTAGCGCGTGAGCACCTCGCGCAGGACGAGGTGCATCTCCTGCTGGGCGAAGCTCGCGCCGAGGCAGCGGCGCCGGCCGCCGCCGAACGGGATCCACGTGTACGTGCCCGGGGTCCGGCCGACGAAGCGCTCGGGGTCGAAGCGCGTACGGGTTCGGGGTAGATCACGGGGTCGTGGTGCACGAGGTAGCGCTCGCGAACAGGGCGACTCCCGGCTGGTAGGGCACCTCGCCGATCCTGATCGGCTTGACGACGAGGCGCGGCGCCGCGTTCGGCAGCACCGGGCGGCAGCGCATGATCTCGTGGATGGTCGCCGTGAGGAACTCGTCGCCCTCGTCGAGCTCGGCCTGCAGCCGCGCCGTGACGGCGCCGCTGGGGCCAGGCGGCAGGTCGAACGCCCACGCGAGCTGCGAGGCCGTCGTCTCGTGCCCGGCGACGAGGCTCGTGACGAGCTCGTCGCGGATCTCCGGCGCGGCTCATCGGCGACCCGTCCTCGTGCCGCGCGCTCAACAGCAGCGCGAGCACGTCGTCGCGCTCGCCCTCCTCGCCGCGGCGCTCGTCGATGAGGGCATGGATCAGCTCGTCGGCGGCGGCCACGGCGCGACTCGAGGCGCAGCCATGGCCGCGGTCGCCAGCGCCGCCGGCTCGCGGCACGAGGGACACGGCGGCTCCGGGTCCCCGAAGGCGAGGATCTCGGTCAGCGCCTCGCGCAGGCGGTCCGCGCACGGGGCCGTCCTGGACGCCGAACACCGCGTGGAAGAACGATCTCGAGGGTCAGGTGCTGCAGGCGCGAGTGCAGGGCGATCGGCTCGTCGCCCGGCCAGCCGTCCACCTCGCGCCGGACGATCTCGGTCATGACGCCGGTCGAGGCGCTGCATACTCTCGCCGTGAAATGCGGGCAGGAGGAGGCGCCGCTGCTCGAGGTGGGCACCCTCGTCGAGGAGGATCACCGAGTGGCGGCCCAGAAGCGGCTCGAGCAGGCTCGCTCCCTCGCCCGGATGCAGAACGTCCGGCGGCGCGGTGAGGACCTGCTTGATCTCCTCGGGCGTCGAGACCATCACCCAGGGCACCGAGCCGAACGTACGCAGCGTGAAGCGGGGGCCGTAGCGGGCCCGCAGGCGCTCGAGGTAGGCGGTCGGGCGCGCCCAGAAGCCGATCGTCTGCCACAGGGGAAGGGCGCGCGGACCGGGGGAAGCTGATCGGGCATCGGGTGACCTCCGCAGGACTGGATGTACTATTGAGTATATATACCGACAAGTACGAAAATGGGCAAGGCCCGGGCGCAATGCCGCGCGGCTGAGTTCGATCGGAGCCGGCGCAGCGGCGAGACGCGCCAGCGGCTGCTCGCCGCGGCGGCGATGGTCTACGCCCGGGCCGGGTTCAACGGGGCCACGCTCGACGACGTCGCCGCGGAGGCCGGCTTCACCAAGGGCGCGGTGTACGGGCACTTCGGGAGCAAGGAGAACCTTCTCGTCGCCCTCGTGGACGAGCACCTCACGGCACAGATCGCCGAGCAGCTCGCGCTCATCGACCGCGCCGATCGCCCGTGGGAGCGGCCGATCGCCGGGAGCGACCTGTGGATGGCCCAGCTGCGCGAGAACCCCGACCCGTTCCGACTGTTCGTCGAGCTGTGGATCCACGCCCAACGCGACGAGCGGCTGCGCGAGCGGCTCGCCGCGAGCGTCGGCGCGCTCCGGGCGATGTTCGTCCGCTTCGGCACCGACAGCGCCATCGACTCCGGCCTGAACATCGATCCCGCCGCCATCGAGCAGTTCGCCAACATCCCCCTCGGGCTCAGCATCGGTCTGGCCATGCTCACCCTCGCCGACGAGAGCGCCGTCGCGCCGCCGCTGCTCGGCGTCGCGCTCTCGGCCCTCGTGCGCACGCTCAACTCCAGCGAGGAGCTGCGCGACGGTTCGGGCGCGCTGGGCGGGGACGGGTAGGGTTTCGGGGGGGCTGGGGCGGAGCGGCGCGGCGCGGCGCGGCCTGGTGTACCTCCCGGCGTGGGCGCCCATCGGCGGGCCGGCTCGGAGGGTGTGGTGAGTTGTGCGCGCATAGCGCGAGTTATCGACCACACCCCCCCTCATCGTCCTCCGACGAGACGGACTCGCGCCGGCACTGGTCGCGGGCTTTTCGGCCCGGCGGGGGAGAGGTCTGGTGAGTGGCCGCGCATGGCGCGAGTTATCGACCACACCCCCGAGGATTCGGCCCCGCCGACCGCTCGCGTTACGGCATCCCGATTCCGCGCGCCCCGAGAAACGAGAGGCTCGCGCGCCTAGCCCTGCGCCGCCACGGTCCGCAACGTCACGACGAGTCGCCCGGGGGTTCCCTGCTCACCGGGGAACACGAGGTTCACCGTGTACCGCGTCGCGTTGCGCGTGAGGGAGTGGCCGCTGATCCGCACGGCCCGCGCCGTGCCGCCGACGATGCGCGAGGAGGCGCTCACGATCCGCCGGCCCGAAGCGGCCGTGAAGACGTACGTGGCGTAGCCGTTGAAGCCCTTCGTGCGCTGGACCTTCGGCGTCTTGGTGATCGTCGTCGTTCGAGCCGCTGCCGCCTGCGCCGGGGCGCCGACGAACGCCACGGCACAGATGAGGGCGACGAGCCCCGCGGCGTTCACACGTGACGCCATGGCGGCGAGTGTACTACTCGGTCTCGACTCCGAGCGTCCGCGCTGTGGGCGATCTCGGCACGGTGCGCTGATCGGGGTTGGTGCCGAGCACGCGGTCACCGAGATTCGAGCTCACGCCCATCCAGTAGCCCTCGTGCTTGAAGTGATGAAGGCGATGGTTGCGCCAGATGTTCCGATACCAGCGGGTCTGCGGCACGTAGGGAGTGTGAATGAGGAAGTGCGACCACTCGTAGCGAAACAGACCGAGGTAGGCGACGACGATCGCGGTGAGTGACAGCGACAGCGCCGGACCGCCGAGGGGATCGCGACGGCGAGCGTGACGAGCGGCACGAGGATCGCGATCTGGACGAGGAAGCTCACGACCTCGATCGGCTTGAGCAGCACGCGCTCGAGATCCGAGGGCGCTCGGTGATGCTCGCGATGTTGGATCGAGCCGTACAGCTCGATCCGCCGACCGAGCACACGCAACGGCGGGAGGTGCAGGAGGTACTTGTGGATCACCCACTCCACGAACGGCTGGGCCGCGATGAGGACGGCGAGGGGGATGGCGTCGCGCCACGACCAGCCCCCGACGTAGGCGCGCACGGCGAGCGCGACGGCGAGCCCGAGGAGCACGGCGCGCGGTGAGAAGTGGGTCATGAACTCGCGCGAGCACGCCCCGAGGCTCGCGAGGTCGGCGCGCTTGGAGGTGATCTCGTGGTGGTAGGCGGCGGGGACGTCGTTGGTGCTCATGCTCGGGTTCCTGTCGCGGCGTGGGCGGATGTGGTGAAGAGGGCGAAGGCCTCCGGCGCCGGGGTGAGGGCGACGCGCGTCGCCGCGGCCGCCGCCTCCTCGTCGCCGGCGGCGATCGCGGCGGCGATCGGCCGCCGGTAGTCACTGCGCGCGAGCTCGTCCTCGAGCCAGGGCAGGCTCCGGTCCGGCGTCGCATGGACGGCGCGGATGAGGCTGTTGAAGGCGAGCTGGTAGGCGAGGTTGCCGGACCCGTCGAGGATGCGCTGCCAGAAGCGCTGGTCGAGGGCGAAGATCTCGGGGCCGCGCCCGGCCTCGGCGAGCGCATCGGCGAGCTCGGGAAGCTCGGCCCGCACATCGGCGTCCGCGCGCTGCGCGCACAGCCGGACGAGGTCGACCCCGATGCCGGAACGCATCTCGAGCGCCGCAGCGAGCAGCCCGACCAGCGGCTCGACGGCATCGGCGTGCTCGGCCACGACGGCGAGCAGATCCAGCCCGGCGCTGTGGCGGAAGTCGAGGACCCTCGTCGCGCCGCCCTGAGCGACCCGCACGAGTCCGACCTGCTCGAGGCGCTTGACCGCCTCGCGCACGACGTGGCGGTTGACGGCGAACAGCTCGCTCAGCGCCCGCTCGGACGGGAGGCCCGCGCCCGGGGCGTAGCGGCCGTTGACGATCTCGGCCGTGAGCTGCTCGAAGACCTGGTCGGCGAGGGTGCTGTTCTCGACGGCGCGGAGCACAGTTGGACAGCTTAGCAGCTGGTCCAACCAGTTGTCGAGCGGGCACTCGGGGCGTCGTCGCCAGGCCGCGGGCTACAGCCGGACCGAGAGCGTGCGGGCCACCGTCCGGGCCCCGGGCTGCGCGGCGGTGAAGCTCACCTTCACGGCAATGCGCTCGTGACGTCGGCGCGCGCTGGCCGCCGACGGCTCGAGCGCGATCGTGAGCCGGTGCGTGCCGGCCGCGAGGGTGCGGCGCACCGTCTTGACGTACGGGGCGCCCACGCGCAGGACGCCGGTCCCGGTGGCGGTGACGACGAGCGTGAGCCGCCCGCCGTGCACGGCGGCGGCGTAGGAACGCAGCAGCGCGGCGGACACGCAGCCGGTGATGGAGACCCTCACGCGGTCGCGCAACTCGGCCCCGTCCTGGGCCGCGACCACGGCCGGGAGGGCGGGACTCTGCCCGCACAGGTTCCCCACGACGCTCGCGAGGGCCGAATGCGGGCCCTCGGGCAGGTCGAGCTGGAAGCTCGAGATCGGGACGTCGGGGATGGCTGCGAACGTCGTGCTCGTCGCCCCGCCGGCCGCGATGGCCACCGAGCCGGTCAGGTTGACCGTGACCCCGTCGCCCTCGAGGACGTCCTCGAGCGTGGGCAACCCGCCCGCCTGGGCCACGAGGTACACGGTGCCGCTGAGCCCGACGGGAAGCACCGGCGTCGCGGCGCTGCTGTTCCCGACGATCGCCCCCGCCGGGCATCCGGCCGGGTCGGCGTCGAACGTCGCGCGCGGGCACGAGAGCTGGACCGTGTCGAGTCGCACCGAGAGCTGGGACGGGAGCGTGACGGCGACCGAGCGCAGATTGCTCGAGCCCGTCGGAACCTTCACCCCCACGTCGAGCGAGGCGCCATCGGCACTCGAGGTCGCGCCGGCGCTCGTCGCCTGCACCGTGGGCGCGAACGGCAGCGCCGCGCAGCCGCCCACGTCGAAGGGCGTCGCGAAGCTCGACGACGCCCCGTCGGCGCCGCCGACCGTCGCGCCGGTCGCCAGGGCCGAACAGCTCGTCGGGTTGAACATGAAGCCGGGCCGGTCGATGGTGACGTTCACCTCACGCAGGCGTAGCGCCACGCCCTCGACGATCGAGGGCAGCGTCGCCGGACCGATCGTGAGCCTGGCCGTGTGCGGGTTAACCGAGATCGGAGCGCGCACGACGATGCTGCCGAGCGCGAACGGGCCCACCTGGCCCGGCACGACGATCGACAGGCCGAACGGCGCGCCGCCGTAGGGGCCGGTGAGGTACGCGGTACCGGTCAGGTAGATCGGGTCGCTGCCCGCCCCGGCGGCGACCGTCGTCGTCCCGACCGCGCTCGCAGCCGGGCATGTGCCCTGGGAGGCCGCCGGCTCGCCGCACGGCGGCACCGACCCGATCGTCGCGAGCAGGCCGGGCGGCGTCGTGAGCGAGAGGCTCGCGAGCGGCGGCGTGCGGTCGGCGCGCGAGAGCGTCGTCGTGAACGTCGTGAAGGCGCCGGCCGTCGGATCGAGCACGCCGGCCGCGAAGCCGGGAGCGAACGGCCACGCGGCCGGGCAGGCCCCGCCGGCGCCATCGGCGTCGACGGCGAAGGAGGCCGACGGCGTCGCGTCGCTCACTCCCGGCGGCCACGCGCCGATGTCGCTCGTAGTGATCGCCGCGCCACAGCCGAGCGGGTTGGCCAGCGGGGCCCGGGCCCCGCTCTTGAACGACAGCATGAGGTCGCTGAAGGGCAGCTGGGGATTGTTGGAAAAGGTCGCCGTGAGCCGCCCGCTCGACGGATCCGCGCTGATCGCCCCCTGCAGGTGCAGATCGACGCCCGACCCGAGCGCCTCGACGTCCACGCCGAACGGGTTGGCCGGCGCCCCGGCGCCCTGCGCGGCCATGTAGATCGAGCCGGTGAGGGGGGCGGAGAGGAGCGGGGTCTCGATCGTGGCCGTGCCGATGATCGAGCTCGTCGGGCACGTCGTGGGCCGGGTGGCGAACTGCGACGGGGTGCACGCCGACAGCCCGTCGGCGACGGGCGGGTTGATGCTCACGCCCGCGGGCAGCGTCACCGATGCGGAGCGGACGAGCGGCGTTGACAGGTCGGCGCCGCTCTCGTCGAGGGGCACGCGGACGTCGATCGTGTACCCGGAGGGCGCGTCGGCCTGCGTCGTGCTCGGCGTGACCGTGAGGCTCGGGGCAAACACGCCGGGCGGGAAGTGGCTCTCGTCGCAGCCGGTCGGCGCCGGGGCGGGCGAGCTCGCGCTCACGAGCTGGCCCGGGGCGTTCCACGAATCGGTCTGCAACGTTGTCGTGAGCGGACCCGCGTCACAGTCCTGCGGATAGCTGAGGAACGCGTCGGCCGGCTGGGCGCCCGTGGCGTGATCGGCCGGCACGCCCCACAGCGTGAGCGTCTCGGCCCGGATCGGCAGCAGCTCGGGGAGGCCATAGACCGAGGCCGTGAGTCCGTAGTCGCCACCGTTGCGCACGGTCGCGAACACGTGGGCCACGGTGCCGACGAGCAACGGAGCGCCGAACTCGGCCGGCGTATCCGCCGGCGGGACCATGTTGTAGACGTTGAACGTGGGGGCCGAGCTCGTGAAGCGGACCTGGAGCGTGCCGATCTGGCTGTCCGGCGGGCAGGCCGGCGTATCGCCGTTGGATTCGTTGCCCAGCTCAGCCTCGGTGCATTGTCCGACGACGCTCGGATTGCCGACGAACCCGGCCGGCAGCTGCACGTAGATGTCCTTGACGTTCTGGACCGGGAAGCCCCGGGTCTCGTTGAAGTCGATCGTCGTCGTGACGCTCGCCGGATGCCCGCCGGCCTGGGTGAAGGGATTGCCCGAGCCGTCCGTGAAGGTCTGCGAGAAGCGGCACACCCCGAACGCGTCCGGGTTGTACGTGAACTCGTCGGACGAGCTCGTCGCCGAGGTGCCGTTCGCGTCGCTCACCGCGACATCGACGGTGCCCGCTCCGGCCGGGGCGGTGGCGGTGATGCTGGTGGCCGAGTTGACGGTGACCGACGTGGACGGGGTGGCGCCGAAGGTCACCGTCGCCGGCGCGACGAAGCCGGTGCCGGCGATGCCGATCGTGTCACCGCCGCCGGCCAGCCCGCACGGCGGGGTGACCGTGGTCACGGTCGGCGCCGTCTGCGCGTTCGCCCGCGGCGCGGCAAGCGCCGTCGCCGCCGCGACGGCGGCGAGCGTACAGAGCACGGGGCGGGCCCGGGACGTGCTCACGACGATCGCTCCAGCACGAAGGTGACGCTGCGCGCGGCGGCCCCGGCGGCGCTGAACGTCACCTGCACGTGCAGCGTGGCGCCGCGCGCGAGGGCCCGGCGCGCGGTCACGGACAGGCGAAGGCGCAGCGTGAGCGTGCCCGCCCTGCGGCCCGTGGCGCTCGCGCTCGCGATGACCCGGCGCCGGCCGCCGATGGTCGCCCCGGCCACGGCGGCCACGCGGCCGGCCGCCGATATGCGGACGCTGAGGCTCGCCGCACCGTCCCGGACGAGGTCGCGCCGGGTGGCCGCGCTCACGGCCAAGACGGTGAGCGCCAGCCGCGTTCCGGCCGGCGGCGGCTGGACGGTCACCGTGGACACGCTGCTCGGCGCGAGCGGGGCGGCCGGCGTGGGCAGCGACGGCGGCGTCGCGAGCGGGCCCTGGCACGCGTCGCCGCTGCACGTCGAGGGCGGCGATCCGGTCGTCTGTCCGCCGTTAACGCGGGCGTCGTAGACGTTGACGTAGTCGTCGTCGTCCGCCGGCACGAGGGAGGTCGTCGTCTGGAAGTAGACGTCGTCACCCGACGGGCTCGCGCCGATGAGGTCCGCGCCGAGCGGGTCGGTGCCCGAGGAGATGAGGGAGTCGCTGCCGTCCTCGTACTCGTACACGTCGCTGGCGGCGTTGGTGTCGGCCGAGACGAGTGGATCGGGCGTCTGGAAGAAGACCAGGGTCGTGCCGTCGCTGCGCTGGGCCAGGCTCCCCTGGGCGAGCGTCACCGGCCCGACCGGCGCATCCCCGCTCGGGTCGCACGAGACGCACGTCGGCATCGGACTGGTGAGCGACAGCTCGTACGCCTCGGCGACGCCGTTGTTGTCGTACGCCGTCAGCGGCTGCACGGACTCGAAGAGCAGCGTCTGACCGTCGGGCGTGACGTCCGCGTCGAGCTCGAACGGACTCCAGTCGCCCGCATCCGAGGTTGACAGCGTGCTCAGGAACGTGACGGCGCCGTGGTCGTCCACGTACAGGTTCGGATCGCCGTCCGTGCCCTCCGCGCTCACGAGCTGGGCGTCGGCGACGAAGTACACGATCGAGCCGTCGCTCGACATGCCCACGACGCCCTGCGCGTCGGCGGTGCCGTGGTCGGCGGCGTTCGCTCCGGCGAGCGACAGGTCGGTGAGCGAGCCGGTCCCGAGGTCGTACGCGTAGAGGTCGGGCGTGGCGTCGGTGCGGCCGGACACGGCGAGCGCGGCACTGGTGAGAGCGCAGCGGCTCGTGAACAGCACGGTCGAGCCATCGGAGGACACTCCCTGCAGCGTCGCCTGGTCGTTCGCGCTCGCGCCGCTGGTCACGCAGGTCGGATCGCCGACGGGGTCGGCCACGTCGTCCGGCGCCGAGACGTCGATCGTCGTCGTGTCGTCGCGGCGGTCGTACAGGCGGGCGTCGTTGACCCGCCCGTCGAGCGAGGCGATGAAGAACACGTCGCTGCCGTCGGCGGACACGCCGGTCGAGGACGAGCTGGCGATCCCGTCGGGGAACGGAGAGCCGTTTGGCTCGACGCTCGCCAGGTACAGCTGTCCGCCGTCGTAGTCGTACAGGTTCCCCGTCGATCCCATGGTCTGCGCGCTCGCCGCGCCGTTGACCACCGGCAGCGCCGCCGTGTCGCTGAACAGAGCGTGGTCGTAGTCGTCGTCGCCGGCGATGAACGCCGGCGTGCCGCTGCCGGCGAGCGGGGCGGGCGTCATCAGCCGCACATCGTCTGCGGCGTCCTGCGTCCCGACGACGAACAGGTTCGTGCCCGCCGGAGCCCCCGGGGTGAGCGGCTGGTTCTCGGTCGAGAACACGGCCCGCGAGAGATCGGCCGACGTGCCGACGAGCGCGTCGGCGTCGAAGAACACGACGGTCGGGTCCAGCGGCTGGACGGGCACGTACGACCATCCGCCCGCGCCGCGGGTGAACACGTAGTAGCCGTCGAGCCCGAGCGACAGCGAGCCGGGCAGCGCGGTGCCGAACGTCTCCACCTCGAGGCTCTGCCCGTCGAGCGAGACGGGACCGCCGGTGAGGACCTCGGCGCCGGCCTTGGCCGACGGCGTGACCTGCTCATAGACGCGCCCGTCCGGGAGCGCCGCGGCGCTCGCGGCGGTCGTGCCCGCCGCCCAGGCCGTGACGAGCGAGGCGGCGATGAGCACGACGACCAGCGCCGCAGCCCTCCTCTCGCAGCCTCCGACCACCACCGCGCTGCGTGATTTCCGCTCGGGCGTGGGAATTCCTGCACCGCGCCGACACGCTGGGCCGGCACCATTCACCGGGCTCTCGTTGATCCGGCCATTGCATCCCGGCGTCCCCCGCGACACCCGGTATCGTTCCCGCGCCCAATGCTCAGGCGAATCCCATCGCTCGCGGCTTCCGCGTTGCTCGCCGCGTGCGTCGTCGCCGCCGCCCCTTCGTTGGCGGCCGCCCAAGCGCCGGCGGCGTCACTTCCGTTCACGACCTGCGGCGCGTCGCAGATGACGACGCCGACGGCCGGCCTCCAGTGCGCGACGCTGGCCGTCCCGCTCGACCCGTCGGCGCCCACGCTCGGCTCGCTCTCGCTCGCCGTCCAGCGCATCCCGGCGCGCGCGGCCCAGACCGGGACGATCGTGTTCCTCGCCGGGGGCCCGGGCCAGCCGGCTCTCCCGGCCTTCGAATCGGCGATCGCCCCCCTGCTCGACGTCCCGTCGCTCGCCGGCTTCCAGCTCGTCGCCTTCGATCAGCGCGGGACCGGCCAGTCAGGCGCGCTCACCTGTCCGGGCGACTCGGCGAGCGGAGCGGCGTTCATCACGAGCTGCGGCAACGCCCTCGGCACCACGCGCGGCGACTACACGAGCCAGGATTCGGTGAGCGATCTCCAAGCGCTCGTCCAGGCCCTCGGCGGCTCGCCGATCTCGATCGTCGCCGTGTCCTACGGCGGACGCGTTGCGGGCGCCTTCGCGCGGGAGTTCCCGGCCGAGGTGGCGCGCATGGTGCTCGACTCGCCCGTGCCGCCGGGCGGCTCGGACCCGCTGGACAGCCAGCGCGAACGCGCGCTCGAGCGAGTGCTCAACGACGGCATCTGCGTGGATGGGACGGCGTGCCGGGGCATTTCGAGCGATCTGTACGGCTCGCTGGTGCACGTCATGGAGCGCGTCGGCGCGAAGTCCCTGCGCGCGAAGATCGTGAGCGCACATGGCCGCCCGACGGAGACGACGATCACCGCGGGCGGCGTGTACACGGTGATCGCCGTGAGCGACCTCCTTCCCGGCGTGCGGGCGCTTCTGCCCGCGGCCGTCTCGGCCGCGGCGCACGGGGATCCGCGCCAGCTCGGCCGTCTCACGTCGGAGGTCGGCTCGGGCATCGGAACGGACTCGGCCACGCCGGCCCGTGTGCCATTCGGCGCGCAGCCTTCGGCCACGAGCGCCCGCCTGAGCCTTCCCGTGCCCGTGGCCCGGGCGGCCCAGGCGAGCGCCGCGACGACGGAGACATCGGCCGTCCTGTTCGCGACGTCGTGCGTCGAGAGCCAGCTCCCGTGGTCGCCTCAGTCCGCGCTCGCGTCCCGCGAGGCAGCCCTCGAGAGCTACCTCGCGACCCTGCCCAAGGAGATCACGGCGCCGTTCCCGCTCAGCGCGGTCCTGCCTGACACACGGATCGGCCTGTGCCTCGAATGGCCGCCCACGCCGCCCGCGCCGCCCGACCCGGGCGGGACGTCGAGCACGCCGACGCTCATCCTCGCCGGGGACGACGATCTGCGCGAGCCCATCGAGCAGGACGCCACCGTGGCCGCCGGTTTCTCGAACGCCCAGATCCTGCGCATCCCCGGCACGGGACACTCGACGCTCACCACGGACAGGACGGGCTGCGCCGATCGCGCGGCGATCGCCTTCCTCGGCGGCGCCGCGGCGCCGTCCACGTGTCCGTCGCCGGCCGGCGATACGCAGGTCCTCCCGCGGCTCCCGGCATCGCTGGCCCAGGCGACCCCCGGACACTCCTCCGACGGCAGCGCCGCGCGCGCCGGGGGCGCCGTGGCCGCGACGATCGAGGACGTCCTCGCGCAGCCGGCGAATGACGGCGGCGGCGTGGTCGGCGGCGACTGGAGCGTGAGCTCCACGGGAGACTCGATCGCCTTCCGGCGCGTTGTGGACGTGCCCGGCGTGGCGGTGAGTGGCACGATCCGCTCCGATCTGACGGGCACCGTGACGGTGAGCGGCGCGGCCACCGGCACGCTCACCCTCGCCCGCACGCGCCTCAGCGGCCATGTTGACGGTCACTCGGTGACCGCGACGCTCCCGATCCTCGGCTGAGTCCGGCGACGGAGCCGAGCCGCCCCCCGCGCGATCACCCGCTCGCGCCTCACGACGACGAGCTCAACGACCTGTTCGACGCGCCCGCCGCGGTGGCGGAGCGCATCTTCTAGCGAGCGCAATCGGCAGGCCGGCGGGGTCCTTGCGGGCGCCCGCCGGCTCGCCCGTCGGGCCGCGTCGGCGGATTCCGCGACGTATATGCTGCGCCCGCAGGCGGGGAAGACAAGGAGAGTCGGGGTGGGTCAACGGAGTGCCCTGGCAGCGGTAGCCGCCGTTGCCCTGATACCGGGCATCGGCGCCAGCAGCGCGCGGGCGGCTCCGTGTCCGTGGATGGACGCGGCGCAGACGCCTTCCACTCGGGCCGGCGAGCTGCTCGCCGCCATGTCGCTGAGCGACAAGATCCAGATGGTCACCGGTGCCTACGATGGCGAGCCGGATCCGAACCCGCCCTCCGCCGGTTACATCGTGGGCAACCCGACACTGTGCATCCCGCCGCTCGTGCTCAACGACGCCGGGAACGGCGTCGGCGACGGGCAGCAGGGCACGACCGCCTTCCCCGACGCCATCGCGCTCGCCGCGAGCTGGGACCCCGAGCTCGCGCGGCAGTACGGCCGGGCCCTGGGCGGCGAGGCGTTCGCCAAGGGCGTCAACGTGCTCCTCGGTCCCGGACTCGACATCGCCCGCAATCCGCTCGCCGGGCGCAACTTCGAGTACCTCGGCGAGGATCCGCTCCTCGCCGGGAAGATCGGTGCGGCGATGGTGACCGGCATCCAATCCGACCACGTGATCGCGACGATCAAGCACTACGCCCTCAACGACCAGGAGACGAATCGCTCGACCGACTCCTCGGATGCGAGCGAGCGCACGATGCAGGAGATCGATCTCCCGGCCTTCGACATGGCGGTGCACGCCGGCGCGGGTGCGGTGATGTGCTCCTACAACCGCATCAACGGCGTTGCCGCATGCCAGGACCCGTACACGCTGCACGATGTGCTGGAGGACCAGTTCGGCTTCACCGGGTTCGTCGTGTCCGATTGGCTGGCCACGCCGTCAACGGCGGCGTCGGCCGACGCGGGCCTCGACATGGAGATGCCCTACGGCATCTTCTACGGCTCGAATCTCGAGAACGCGGTGCAGGACGGGGAGGTCCCGGTGGCCACGCTCGACGAGATGGTCTACCGGATCGTCTACACGATGTTCCGCGTCGGACTCTTCGACCACGTGCCGTCCGAGGGCGACACGGCGGCGAACGCCGACGCGAGTACCGCCGGGAGCATCGCGATGGCCGACCGGATCGCCGAGGAGGGCACCGTGCTCCTCAAGGACGCCGACGACGTGCTGCCGCTCACCGGGTCGGGCCGGCGCATCGCCGTGATCGGACCCGCGGCGGGCGGCCTCGGGGCGACGCTCGCCGAGCAGGGGTATGGAAGCGGGCACGTGCCGACGTTCTCCTCCCCGCCGGGGATCGTGGCCCCGTTCAGCGCCATCGCCGCCCGGGCCGTCGCGGCGGGCGACACGGCGACGTACACGTTCGGCTGGAACGTCGCCGTGGCCGCGGCGGCCGCGCGGGCCGCGAGCACCGCCGTCGTATTCGTCAACGACGTGGAGACCGAGGGCGCGGATCGCCCGGACCTCGACGCCCGCGCCGGGACGTGCTCGCCCCTCTTCGCCCTGCTCAGCCCCACGTCGTGCCTCTATCTCCCGGTGGACGAGAACGCGCTCGTGTCGGCCGTGGCCGCGGCCAACCCGCACACGATCGTCGTCGTCCAGAGCGGCGACCCGATCGAGATGCCGTGGCTCGACCAGGTCCAGGCGGTGATCGAGAACTGGTATCCGGGCCAGGTGGACGGCAGCGCGATCGCCCCGATCCTGTTCGGCGACGTGGATCCTTCGGGCAAGCTGCCGGTGACCTTCCCGACCTCGCTGTCCCAGGATCCCCTCCAGTCTCCCGCCCAGTACCCGGGCGTGATGGAGCCGGGCGACCCGGTCGGCCCACATTCGATCTACAGCGAGGGGCTGCTCGTCGGATACCGCTGGTACGACGCACGGGGCCTCGCTCCTCTTTTCCCGTTCGGGTTCGGCCTGTCCTACACCTCGTTTCGCTTCTCGAAGCTGGTCGTCACGTCGACCGGCCCACGCGTGACGGTGAGCGTCACGGTCGCGAACACGGGCACGCGCGCCGGCGCCGACACGGCCCAGGTGTACGTCGGCATGCCCGCCGCGACGGGTGAGCCGCCGCATCAGCTCAAGGGCTTCGCCCGCGTCTCGCTCGCGCCCGGGCAGTCGCAGACCGTGTCGATCCCGCTCACCCCGAGCGCCTTCGCGAATTTCGACGACGCGAGCGGCCGGTGGATCGTCGCCGGTGGCACCTACCAGATCCTCGCTGGCGACAGCTCACGCGAGCTGCCGTTGACCGCGTCGGTGAGCCTGCCGCCCCGGCCGCTCGGCGCCAGCGCGTACTAGCCCTCAAGACGGCAAACGCCGCTACCGATGACTCGGGCCATGACACCCGCCGATGAGCGGCTGTCCGGCGACGTCACCGCTGCTGCCCAGTCGGGGCCACGTCCGGCACCATCGAAGCCACCCGCCGCGCAGATCGAGCTCACCTACCACGCGTCGGCGCAGCCGCCGGGCGATGTGCTGGCTCGGCGGAACCAGTTCCTTCGCTCGCGGTTGCCGACCCTAATGCGTTGCGCAGCGGTGCTGTGCGCGCTGTTGGTGCTCACGGCGCTCACTTCAGTTCACCTGATCGGTCGCCTACTGCTCCCCACCGTGGCTGTGGCCGTCGCGATCGCCGCGGGCCGGTACTGGTCGCGCGCTCACCGAGCGAGGACGACGGTGACGGAGCGGCTCGCCGAGTACGACCCGTCTCGCGGAGCCTGGACGTCCAAGGCCGGCGTATTCCTCGGTCCGTTCGACGAGCGGGCGGGCCTGACGGGGTCAAGTGACTTCGGGACGCCGGCGACTCGCCGAGGGGGATGGGTGGCCGGGCACCTCGTGCTCACCCGCGACGGCATCGGGCTGGTCACGCCGGACGGCCACCGGCCGAGCCTCAGCTGCTTCTTCGAGGACGTGCGCTCCGTCGAGCTGTTCGCCGCGGCGGGACAGCGGACGCTCGCCCGGCCATTCTGGGCGGCCTGGAAGGCCGGTCGCGTCGTTCTCACCGACGTCGACGGGCACACGGCCACGATCACCGGCGTCGCCACGAGGCCGATCGTTGACCTGCTCGTGACGCTCGGCGCAACGGTTCGGCAGCGATAGCGGCCGCGAGGTCCGACTGCCACTCGCGGAGGCGTGAGGCGCTGCCGGCAGCGCCGGCCGTTGCTTCCCTGAGGTGGGCATCGTCTTCAAAAGGCTCGGGATGGCGTCGGCCGTCGCGGCGGCGATAGCTGCGACGGCGATCCCGGCCGGTGCGACGCGGGCGGCGCACGCCGGTCCGCGTTACGTCCACACCGGCCCCGACATCCCGGCGCCGGCCCAGCAGGCGTTCAGACGGGGACTCGGCGACGCTCGCCATAACTACATATTGGAGGCTCGGCCTCGCTCTGGCAGACCGACGCGATCCATCTGTCCGCCGACGGGCACACCGCGCTCGTCGGTCTGCCGCTCTACGGGCTGGTCGGCGGCAGTTGGGTGGCGCAGACGACGTTCGCGGACCCCGGCGGAGTGCAGTGCGGCTGCGCGGAGCACTTCGGGACGAGCACCGCGCTGTCCGGCGACGGCAACACCGTGCTAATCGGCGCGCCGCTGGCGGACCGGGGCGCCGGGGCGGCGTACGTGTTCGTGCGCGAGGGGTCGAGCTGGGTGTCGCAGGGGCCGCCGCTCACAGCGAGCGGCGAGACGTCGTGCGCAGGCTCCGGCGGTGCGTTCGGGACATCGGTCGCGCTCTCGCGGGATGGCGACGACGCGCTCGTCGGTGCCGAATTCGACGCCTGCGGGGTCGGTGCGGCGTGGGTCTTCACGCGGTCGGGCGCCACGTGGACGCAACAGGGGGGCAAGCTCGCCGGCCGCGGAGCCGTGGGCTTCTCTCGCCAGGGCTCGGCGGTCGCGGTGTCAGCCGACGGAGACGTCGCGCTGGTCGGCGGCCGTGCGCCTGCCGAGACCGGTGCCATCTTCGGCGTCATCCAGAACCCGCGCTTCGAGGCGGTCGCGGTGGCGATCGCCGGGCCCGGGCTGGTCAGCCCGCCGAGACCCGATAGCGCTCGGTGAGCGCGGCCAGCTTCAGCGATAGCTCGCGCAGACTCTCGGCCGCGACCTCCGACTGCTGAGCCCCGTTGAGGAATTGCGCCGTGTCGCCCTCGATGCTGTTCATCGAGGCGGCGATCTCATCCATCCCGATGCTCTGCTCGGCGGCCGAGTCGGCGATCTGCCCAGCCGCTTGCGCGGCGGAACGGATCGTGTCTGTCAAGCTGCGGATGCCGTCGTCGGCGTGGGTCGTCAGCCCCAGGCCACGCTCGACCACCCGGGCGCCGTCCTCGCTCGCAGCCACGGCGGCCTTGGTGGCCTGCCGTACCTCCTCGAGGATTCCCTCGACTTGGCCGGTTGCCGCCCGCGACTGCTCCGCCAGCTGTCGCACGTGCTCAGCCACGACGGCGAAGCCCTTCCCGTGCTCGCCGGCCCGCGCGGCCTCGATCGTCGCGTTGAGGGCAAGGAGGTTCGAGCGATCCGACAGCGCGTTGACCGTGTCGGTGATCGACCCGATCTGTTGCGCGCGGTCAGAGAGCGTCACGATCTGCTCCGCCAGGCCCTCGACGCGGGAGCGGATCTCGCTCATCGCCTCGGCGATGGCGGCGACGGCGTTTGTGCCCTCGTCGCTGATGCGCACCGAAGCAGCGGCCTGCTCGGCCACCTGACGGGCGCGCTGAGCCGTCTCGTCGGCCGCCTGGCGCAGCCCGTTGACCGTCGCCGACGTCTGGGTGATTGCCGAGGACTGGCGGCCGGCGCTCTGGGTGTGGTGGCTAACCGAGTCGAGGATCTCGTTCGTCGAGGCCCCGATCGCCTGCACGCCGGACTGGATCTCGGTCGAGATCTCGGCGAGGCCGCCAACCATCGTGTTGAGGCTCTCGCCGAGCTCGCGCAGGTCCTGGTCGTCGGCCGCCACGGTTGCGGTCAGGTCGCCCTCGGCAACGCGCGCGGCGAACTCCGCATAGTTGCGTACGGCGAGCTGCAACGCATGCTTGGACTCCCGCTCGGCTTCGGCGGCCACCTCGAGCTGCCGGTGGCGCTCCTCGTTGAGCTCGTTCAGCCGCTTCAGGGCCAGGCCGAACCGCGCCGCGGACGCGATGAGCGTCGCCGTCGCGAAGCCGATCGCCACCTGGCTGGCATGCTCGAGCGAGCCGACGAACAGGATCGCCAGCGCAACCGCCGATGCGATGGCCGGCACGGCGAAGCCCGACGCCGTATTGTCCTTGACTGGGACGTTCGGGTCGGGGGCCAGGCAAACGCCGGCCGAGATGAGCAGCAGCGAGACCGGCCAGGCTATGACGTTCACGAACCAGCCCGGGTCGGTGGCGGCGAGCCCGTCGAAGAGCGCCGCGATGTCGCCGGCCGCGTTGACGGCCCCGGCCAGCGCAAACAGATACCAGCGCGTGCGGTGACCCGCAGGCAGCAGCGCGATGCCGAGCACCGTCAGGGCGAGGAGGAGCAGGTCGCCGACCGGATAGACGATGTTGACTGCCGCGAACTCGGTGCCGCCGCCCGAGGCGACTGCGATCGGGTGGAAGGCGAAGGCGACGAGGGCCGCAGCGGTGACGAGCGTCGCCACGACGCCGTCGAGGTAGTTGGCCGCGGTGAGGTGCTTGACGTCGCGCTGGATCAGCACCATGACGCCGACGTAGGCGAGCGGGAAGAACCCCGCCCACAGGAAGTTGTTCAGCGCGAGGGTGGGGGCACTGTCGCCGAGGTAGTTGGCCACGTAGTCCCCGGCGGCCCAGAAAAGGCTCGCGCCACCCAGCAGCAACGCGTACGCACGGTCATGGCGCACCCGCAGACCCCGCGCGACGACGAGCAGGCCGGCCGCTGTCTCGAACACGCATGGCCCCCATCCATCAAGCCAATCCCACGACGGACCGTTCGGTCCGCGGACGACAAGCGAGACCGCGTAGCCCACCAGCACGACGGCCAGCACGCCATAGACGAGCTTCAGACCCGGCCCGGCGAGCGGGCTCGGCTCCGCGAGGTTCGATGCAAGCGCAGCGCCGTCGCCCCGCCGGGGTGCGGACGGAGCGGTGTGCGAAGAGTGGGCAGACATACTTGCTCGCGATCCCGACGCAGGAAACGCTGTGGCTTGGCCACTCTGTCTTATCGCCGCCAACCCATCTTCCTTGAGGACGAGACGTCGAATCGGTCAGCACCCGACCACGTCGGCCCGCCAGGCGCACATCCCTCGTCCGCCCGCGCCCGACAGCCGCGGGCGGCACTCTGCGCACGATCGCATTCGTCGCGCAGGTTCCATGTAGCAAGCGACCGCTTCGGCGACGAGGCGCTCCTCCGTCGTGGAACCGGTGCTGGAGGGCCGCAGACGAACGCACACTGCGTGGCTCAGCCTGGCCGGCGTGAGCGATGGGGCGCCGCGGGCGCGGCTACCCGGCAGGTGCTGTACTCCTCTTCCCTCGTCCGTTATCTCGATCTGCGTCCCACTCGGCAGGCCGGGGATTGCCTGTGTCGTCCCGATATCCCGCGTCGGCCCGACGCGGACGAGTGAGGAAGCGACGATGGTGAGATCATCGCTGTCAAGCCGCGCGTTCACGACACAGGCGATGTACCCGCGTGGAGCTGCGGGTCCGCAGCCCGCGACACCCGCCGCCAAGAGGCCAACGCTGGACAAGAGTGCGGGTCGCCGGCCAAGGGATCTCGTGTTCGTCCTATCGGCTCTGCTGAACGCGACCGAAAGGCGCAGATGGTCGGACGCGGCCAGAGGGACGACGATCACACCGCGGCACCGCTACCGCACGAAAGCGCTAAGCGCCGCCCCCACATCCACCGCCCGCAGCGGCCCCAGCCGCACCGTCCACCCGCCGCCGAGCTCCTGGCGCAGAGAGTGCACGACCCCGCGGCGCTCCAGCTCGTCCATGTGCCACTGCGCGCGCTGCATTCCCGTCGCGCCCTGGAAGGTCGCGTCGAGACCGTAGCGGCCGTCCTCGATCGGCCAGATCGTCAGGCGGTCCGGAACGGGCCCGGCCTTGACAGGAAGCAGGTCGCCGTGCATCACGGGTGACATCGTGCCTCATGGCCTCCGGCCGCGCGTGTCCGCCGGCCACGGCGGTCACAGCCGGCTGCGGACGGCCAACTCGGCCGCGGCGGGCGCAGTGGCACATGGACGAGCTGCAGCGCCGCGACGAGCGGGCCGCGCCGAGGACGATCCTGGTACTCGGACGCCGCGTAGCTCCTTCGCTTAGCCGTCGGCCGAGCTGCGCAATTTGCTCAGGATTCGCCGCTGCGTTGCGGCGGTCGCCGCGACCTCGGGCG